>NZ_KQ033918.1 GCF_000969835.1 Parabacteroides goldsteinii DSM 19448 = WAL 12034 | reverse complement strand
TAGTTCTTAGAAGACTACGGTTAGCTTTTATGCATTCAATTATCTCATTTTTTAAAAGTATTTACTAAAATCTTATATACCCTTATGAGATTGCATATTAGCAAGTAACAATCATCTTTTTTAGTTCTCTTACTTTGTAATAAAGTGCTGAATGGAATACCGCCAGTACTAAAAGAGTAGAACTCATTTACAAAAAAGAGGTTCCAAAGATAATTCAATGCATTAAAAAACAACTACAGTTAACTTTTCATTTTACATAACTAAAGGACTCTTCTAAATTGTTTTCATAAACTCAATATCTCCCAATCACTTGATCGATACATTTAATTACACCGCAAATATAAATAAATATTTTTAATATAGAGAAGAAATAAATTAAATATTCTATCAAATATATCTAAAACGAAAATAATCATTTACAGATATTGTTTTGAAGGGAAAGTACGTAAATATTAAAAGAGAGCGATAAATGCATGCTCTCTTTTGATAAACAAATATTCCGCTCACATCGCAGAAACAACAATATCTATTTTATTGTATTACAAAGTTTTACTATCAAAGTCTTATTAATAAAAATATTAATTAATAACGAATCATTCCCAACATTTTGCTTCGTGAAAGCAAGCATGCACCCAGTGCACCTGCTCGTTCTCCTAGCCTGGAGACTTTGATTTCGGTATCCTGAGAAACCAAATTAAGAGAATATTTCCGTATAGCGCTTTTAATAGGCAGACTGATATATTCGCTGGTCAAAGACAAAGTTCCACCGAGTACCACCAACTCCGGGTTGAAGATATTCATAAGTCCGGCAATTCCACGGCCCAGCTTCTCACCCATTTCTTCCAGGATTTCGATACAAAGCACATCTTCCTTCTGGATTGCCTCTATCATATCGGCCATTTTTATCTTCTCTTTCTTTTCTATTTTTTCAGCGAGTATAGTACTGCTGCCTTCGCGGTAACGTTCCAGCAACTTACGATGCAAGGCAGAACCGGATGCTTCGGTTTCAATACACCCCTTTTTACCGCAATGGCACAGAATTTCGTTATCAAAGAAACAGAAATGTCCGAACTCACCGGAAAAACCGGACTTGCCATAATACAGTTCACCGTTTATAAAGATGGAAAGTCCTAATCCCCATCCCATATTAATGAACAATATATTTTTTTCTCCCTTTACGACACCTTGCATATATTCACCATACATCATTGCACGGGTATCATTTTCTATATAAATTTTTATATTAATGCGCTCCTCCAGAATCTGGGATAACGGTTTTTCTTCAAAATAAAAAATACTGTAGCTATAGCCTGACACAGGATTAACACGCCCCGATATATTTACACCTACAGCTAATACTTTTTCGCGAGGAACACTCAATCGGTCAATAAAGTCGTTAATCAGATTACATAATATCTCCAATGCCTCTGGTGTATTCTCCAATGAATACGGAATATTTTCTTCTACACGTAACTTGTCTCCTTTGAAATCGACAGCTGCAACATTAATTTTGCTCCGGAAAACATCCACGCCAACAAAATAACCAGAAACCGGATTCAAACCATAGATATTCGGTTTGCGCCCCCCGTTAGTCTCCTGTTTTCCAAAATCCAGGATATAACCGTCATCCAGTAATTCTCCTACCAGCTTCGTTACGGTAGGAATACTCAAATCCATTTCCTTGCACAATTCTGCAATTGTGGCATCACCATTAGCTATATAATAATGTATAATCTTCTTTTTTAATAATGCACTACGATTGCTATCGGCCGTGATAAGGAATTTTGTATTCATGGTACTATTTTTTTTACTTCTGTCATTTGAATAAACAAAAGTAGATAAATATTCTTCAAATAGTCCTCTGAGTAAATAAAAAAAATATGTAACAGTCGATCTTGCAAATCCAATTTATGCATCAGAAATCGTTCTAGCATTCAAAAACAAGGGATCCTTTTAATTAAAAAAAACATAATACATCATAGTCTTCTAAGAACTATGTCTTCATACGACACAAACATTAATTTATCAAAAAGAGTCAACCTTAGTTATTAACAAATAAAAGTAATTTATTATG
>NZ_KQ033917.1 GCF_000969835.1 Parabacteroides goldsteinii DSM 19448 = WAL 12034 | reverse complement strand
TAGTTCTTAGAAGACTATGATGTATTATGTTTTTTTTAATTAAAAGGATCCCTTGTTTTTGAATGCTAGAACGATTTCTGATGCATAAATTGGATTTGCAAGATCGACTGTTACATATTTTTTTTATTTACTCAGAGGACTATTTGAAGAATATTTATCTACTTTTGTTTATTCAAATGACAGAAGTAAAAAAAATAGTACCATGAATACAAAATTCCTTATCACGGCCGATAGCAATCGTAGTGCATTATTAAAAAAGAAGATTATACATTATTATATAGCTAATGGTGATGCCACAATTGCAGAATTGTGCAAGGAAATGGATTTGAGTATTCCTACCGTAACGAAGCTGGTAGGAGAATTACTGGATGACGGTTATATCCTGGATTTTGGAAAACAGGAGACTAACGGGGGGCGCAAACCGAATATCTATGGTTTGAATCCGGTTTCTGGTTATTTTGTTGGCGTGGATGTTTTCCGGAGCAAAATTAATGTTGCAGCTGTCGATTTCAAAGGAGACAAGTTACGTGTAGAAGAAAATATTCCGTATTCATTGGAGAATACACCAGAGGCATTGGAGATATTATGTAATCTGATTAACGACTTTATTGACCGATTGAGTGTTCCTCGCGAAAAAGTATTAGCTGTAGGTGTAAATATATCGGGGCGTGTTAATCCTGTGTCAGGCTATAGCTACAGTATTTTTTATTTTGAAGAAAAACCGTTATCCCAGATTCTGGAGGAGCGCATTAATATAAAAATTTATATAGAAAATGATACCCGTGCAATGATGTATGGTGAATATATGCAAGGTGTCGTAAAGGGAGAAAAAAATATATTGTTCATTAATATGGGATGGGGATTAGGACTTTCCATCTTTATAAACGGTGAACTGTATTATGGCAAGTCCGGTTTTTCCGGTGAGTTCGGACATTTCTGTTTCTTTGATAACGAAATTCTGTGCCATTGCGGTAAAAAGGGGTGTATTGAAACCGAAGCATCCGGTTCTGCCTTGCATCGTAAGTTGCTGGAACGTTACCGCGAAGGCAGCAGTACTATACTCGCTGAAAAAATAGAAAAGAAAGAGAAGATAAAAATGGCCGATATGATAGAGGCAATCCAGAAGGAAGATGTGCTTTGTATCGAAATCCTGGAAGAAATGGGTGAGAAGCTGGGCCGTGGAATTGCCGGACTTATGAATATCTTCAACCCGGAGTTGGTGGTACTCGGTGGAACTTTGTCTTTGACCAGCGAATATATCAGTCTGCCTATTAAAAGCGCTATACGGAAATATTCTCTTAATTTGGTTTCTCAGGATACCGAAATCAAAGTCTCCAGGCTAGGAGAACGAGCAGGTGCACTGGGTGC
Source organism: Parabacteroides goldsteinii DSM 19448 = WAL 12034 (assembly GCF_000969835.1). Classification (GTDB taxonomy): domain Bacteria; phylum Bacteroidota; class Bacteroidia; order Bacteroidales; family Tannerellaceae; genus Parabacteroides; species Parabacteroides goldsteinii. The sequence goes on along the minus strand of NZ_KQ033917.1, from coordinate 706 downwards.
ATGCTTGCTTTCACGAAGCAAAATGTTGGGAATGATTCGTTATTAATTAATATTTTTATTAATAAGACTTTGATAGTAAAACTTTGTAATACAATAAAATAGATATTGTTGTTTCTGCGATGTGAGCGGAATATTTGTTTATCAAAAGAGAGCATGCATTTATCGCTCTCTTTTAATATTTACGTACTTTCCCTTCAAAACAATATCTGTAAATGATTATTTTCGTTTTAGATATATTTGATAGAATATTTAATTTATTTCTTCTCTATATTAAAAATATTTATTTATATTTGCGGTGTAATTAAATGTATCGATCAAGTGATTGGGAGATATTGAGTTTATGAAAACAATTTAGAAGAGTCCTTTAGTTATGTAAAATGAAAAGTTAACTGTAGTTGTTTTTTAATGCATTGAATTATCTTTGGAACCTCTTTTTTGTAAATGAGTTCTACTCTTTTAGTACTGGCGGTATTCCATTCAGCACTTTATTACAAAGTAAGAGAACTAAAAAAGATGATTGTTACTTGCTAATATGCAATCTCATAAGGGTATATAAGATTTTAGTAAATACTTTTAAAAAATGAGATAATTGAATGCATAAAAGCTAACCGTAGTCTTCTAAGAACTATGTCTTCATACGACACAAACATTAATTTATCAAAAAGAGTCAACCTTAGTTATTAACAAATAAAAGTAATTTATTATG
>NZ_KQ033916.1 GCF_000969835.1 Parabacteroides goldsteinii DSM 19448 = WAL 12034 | reverse complement strand
CTGCGCCCATAAGGGCATATAGTAAATGTAGGCTTAGCAACCTACCCGGCAAGGGTTTTCAACGCCGGTCATTAGCCAACTTATCCACTTAGCCGAAAGGCGGTGGGGAGTGTCGCATGTTGGAAACGGCATAAGTCAGCTAACTATCATGCTGCTACTGAATGTCTAAATGAAATGATAGATATGAGGATGAAGACTATACTGTTTGAACGACAGTCCGAGTTGTTAGTTGGTAAACCCCGACGGAAGATAGTTACAAACGTCGGGCTGCAATACTTCTACTTTCCTACCTCAAGTACGAGAGCCGAAAACCGATTGCAGAACAGCCGCAATAAGCGGAAAAGGACGAAAATCGCATCCGACAATCTATTGAGCTATGTTACTATATGTCTAAATGGGGATTGTCTAAGTAGGAATGCCGAAAGGCTATGGGGTTTGCCCCCTGAATATCCTATATGACAACAGAGTCTCCGTAGTAGTCCGAGCAAGGGAAAGCCTTGTACATGGCGAAGGGAGACAGTGAGTTATTATTTAATATGTTTAACGAATGATGTGTGAGACATTATGAGAGATTCAGCAAATGTATTAAACAGTCTGGCTGGGCACAGCCAAGACCCTAATTACAAGTTTGAACGGCTTTACCGACTGCTGTTCAATGAAAATCTGTACGCACTTGCCTATCAAAAGTTGTCGCAGAATGCGGGCAACTATACGAAAGGCACAGACGGGCAGACCATAGACGGAATGAGCATAAAGCACATTCACTCTATCATTGGACAGTTGAAAGACGAAAGTTACCGTCCGTGCCCTGCACGGAGAATTTACATTCCAAAAAAGAATGGCAAGCAACGTCCTTTAGGCATACCAGCCTTTAAGGACAAACTTGTACAGGAAGTTGTAAGGATGATTCTTGAATCCATCTACGAAGGTCATTTTGAAGACTGCTCGCATGGATTCAGACCACACCGTGGCTGTCATACGGCTATGGCTTCCTTACAAAAGGGAGGTACGGGAGCACGTTGGTTCATCGAGGGAGACATCAAGGGTTTCTTTGACAACATCAACCATGATGTTTTAATCGGAATCCTTGCTGAAAGAATCAATGACGAGCGTTTCCTGCGACTGATACGTAAATTCCTCAAAGCAGGCTACATGGAACAATGGGAGTACAAAAATTCCTATATCGGAACACCGCAGGGAGGCATAATAAGTCCGATTTTGGCGAATATTTATCTTGACAAACTCGATAAATTTATGCGGAACTACATAAATGTCTTCAATAAAGGTAAAGCACGTGTACGCAACCCCGAATATAAAAGGGTTGCAAATCGTAAGGACAAACGTGTAAAGAAACTGAAGAATGAAACAGACGAGCAGAAGAAAGAAGCATTGCGCAGGGAGATAGCCATTCTCCACCGTGAGATGCAACAACTTCCTGCAACTCTTGACATGGACGAAAACTTCAAACGCATGAGGTATGTACGCTATGCCGATGATTTTCTGATTTGCGTAATCGGAAGTAAAGAGGACTGTGTAAAAGCAAAGGGGGACATTAAGACCTTTCTGCAAGATACGTTGAAACTCGAACTTTCGGATGAAAAGACGTTAATCACCAACTCACACGACGCAGCCAAATTTCTCGGCTTTGATGTTACAGTCCGCAGTACGGACAAGACGAGAAAGGATTTCAGAGGAATCCCCATACGCTCACTTGACCATAAAGTGGTTCTTCTCCTGCCTTATGAGGTTATGAGAAAGAAACTGCTTGACTATAATGCGATGCGCATAATAATCAAGAATGGCAAGGAAGCATGGGAATCGACCTCACGCCCGTATCTCCGTAGTAATGATGACCTTGAAATACTCAACCGATACAATTCGGAAATTCGGGGAATCTATAACTACTACTGTATTGCAAACAATGTCAACATTCTCAATAGTTTCTATTACTACATGAAAGAGAGTATGTATAAAACATTATCATCCAAGTATGAATCAACCGTAAGGAAAATAATCCGTAAATATTGCCGGAATAAAGTCTTTACAGTAAGGTATGAAAACAACAAGGGCGAAATGTTGGAACGTACTATTTATCATGGAGGGTTCAAGCAGAGAAAAGACGCGCGTATTGACAATGCGCATATCATGCCCAGTTATCGCGGGACTGAAAGTACCAGCCTTATGGCTCGGTTGAAAGCCCGTGAATGTGAATATTGCGGAGCGGAGGACAACCTTAGAATGGTGCATGTCCGCAAGCTAAAAGACCTGAAAGGCAAACAGGAGTGGGAACGCTTCATGATTGCCAGACAGAGAAAAACAATAGCAGTATGTGAAAATTGTTATCGTAAGATTCATGAAAAGAAATAGACTGAAAATAACCATGGAGAGCCGTATACATGGAGACGTGTACGTACGGTTCGGTGGCGAGCGTTTAGAAACCTACCGTCCGAAAGGACGGCAAGGCGCTTTGCGCTTAGCCTGTCTGCGCCCATAAGGGCATATAGTAAATGTAGGCTTAGCAACCTACCCGGCAAGGGTTTTCAACGCCGGTCATTAGCCAACTTATCCACTTAGCCG
>NZ_KQ033915.1:114412-217328 GCF_000969835.1 Parabacteroides goldsteinii DSM 19448 = WAL 12034 | reverse complement strand
CGGCTAAGTGGATAAGTTGGCTAATGACCGGCGTTGAAAACCCTTGCCGGGTAGGTTGCTAAGCCTACATTTACTATATGCCCTTATGGGCGCAGTACCTCGTGGTCACAAATGCCGCCGCCGTTCTGTTTGAGCATCCAGACGCAATCCATCTGCGACGGATAGACGCTCTTGATACCCCGGCTTGCCAGTCCTTTGAGGTTGAGGTCGGGAAAGGTCTGGTGCGATCCGTCATACTTCGGACGCACGAAACAGTTGAACTTGCGGTTGTACATCGTTGTCAGCCTCTCCTTGAACTGCGGCGACTGCTCTTCCAGCCATTCCGAGAACCCGTTGCGAATCTCGTCGATCTTGGCGTTGGCGAGCTGTATGCCCTCGCTGTCACGCACCTTGATGTCATTGCCATGCTCATCCTTTCCTATGGACTTCATCATGTCAGGGCAGGTGTTGTGCAGGGCGTGTTTCAACAGGTGCATGCCGTCATAGTTCCGGTAATAGCCCTTCACTAAAAACTCGTCCGTGATTTTCATGGTGCGGTAGCCGCACGCCACCGAAAACTCGTCCATGCTTGCGGAGTAGGCGATTTTCACGTCCGTGTCGAACAGGTGGCTCATATAGGCGGCGTACACGCCCGTCGGAATCCAGCGTTCCCCGAAATTGAAGTCGAGGTCCTCAAAGGCGATGCGCTGCGGCTCGGCTTCTTTCAGAGCCTCCAACGCCTGCTTCACTTCCGGCATACGTCCGTTTTCGGGGTTGTCGCCTATCCATGCCTCGATGCGCTCCGCCTTCTCTATCACGTTCCCGGCGATGAACCTGTCCTTTATCTCGTAACCGGTTACGAGCGGGTTGTAGAAGATGCGTCCTTTGAGGGCGTCAAGCAATCCCTCTTCCGTGCTGTCGGTTATCTCCCGCATATAGTCGAGATTGACCGTGCCGAACTTGTTGAGCGATGCGGATAACGCCTCTTCGGGAGAGCTTACGTTGGCATGGCTCTCCACAGAGAAGGAAACGGGACGTTCGAAGATGTCCGCCTTGACGAACCTGCCGTCCTCCGCCCGTTCCAGCGAAAGGATGTCGCGTCCGGCGGCATCCATCATCAACAGTTTCACGTTATGCTTGGCATTGAGGTTGCCGTAGCGCATGACAAACTCATCGTAGCAGGTATTCAACGCTCCGCGTTGCGCAGACCCTTCATCGTGATACTCCGCCTCGTAGCGGTAAAGCCGCTCGTATGCGTCACGGAGTGACACATACAACATCGCTTTCTCCTTCTGGTAGCCGGTCAGGTCAAGCGGTTGGAATGTCGCGCCGTAAGGCGTGAGGCCCTTCAAATAACCGAGATTGCGTGAAGCATCCAGTACCATAGAGCCGTCACGGTAGTGCGGCTCCAGCATACCGTTGAACGGACGGGGAGAAAGGTCGAGAGGTTCCTCCTTCGGCTTTTCCGTTTCAAATTCAGGGAAAAGGGAAGTTGTTGTCTCACTTGCGTTATTGTCCGTAACGGGAACGGTTGCGACTTCCGGCTGTGCTTCGGGTCGTTTTGTCGCTTCCTTTTCCGGCATGTTAGTGGCGGGAGCGGCTTTCACCGCCGTCCCGTCCACCCGTTGTTTCTCCTGATGCTGTGCCGCCAGCCTGCGAAGCTCCTTGCGTCGCTCCGGCGTGAGGTCCATCATCATTTCATAGAAGCCGTTGATGGGCGGATTGGTGTCCCAATCCAAAGTGGCGTAAATATCATCCGGATCGGCTTTGGCTGCGACACTCACCGGCTTTGTTTCATGGCTGTCCCTGTTCTCCGTCAGCGGTGCGGCAGACGGCTGTGGCGGTGCGGTCGTAACCTGCGCCTGTGGTTTGGGAGGCATACGCCTTGCCGGGCTTCCCTTTTTCGCTGTCTTTTTCTTCTTGGAGGGTGCGTCCTGCTTGCGTACTTCCTCGGTCATGCCCCAGAGGTCGAGCAGGGAGAGCTGCACGCCCTCCGAATAATCGGGGCGGCGCGGCTCTATCTCCGGCTTTTCTTCCTCCGGCTGCGGTGCTGCCGCTTCGGGTTTCGCTGCCATTTCATGACGTGGCTGTATCTCAGGAGTGACAACCGGTGTGGAAATGGTTTCTGTAACCGTGCTTTTCCCTTGTGCCGGATGCAGGCTGTGCATTTCATACAGTTTTCTGTCCAACTTATACAGCTCGATATCCATATGTTCCCGCAAGTCCTCCGCCATTTGCCCGATGCCGCCCCGGTGCATGACTTTATAGGCAGGTTTCCCGTAAGGGTCCGTGCCGCTTATCAGATCCGAGTGGGGAATCATGCCGATGCTGCCGACATACCCGTTCTGGAAACTGCCTATCGGTGTCTTTTCCGTCTGCACGAACAACTCTTCATAATCGTACAGCTCCCGTTTCTTGCCGCTGTTCTTTTGAAGGATAATCAGGTCGCTGCCCACCTCCGTACCCGCGTTGTCCGTGAAGAGGTTGTTCGGCAGGCGTGCGACACCCACCAGATTGGCATTACGCATCATATACTCGCGTATAGGCGCGTTGGACGGTGCGTCCAGCACTCCATGCGAGGTGATGAACGCCACGATGCCGCCCTCACGCACCGCGTCAAGGCTTTTCAGGAAGAAATAGTTGTGTATTGCCTTCTGTGCGGAACGCCTTGCCGGGTCTTGGCTTCCTGTAAACTCCGGGTCGAACACAGCCACGTCGCCGAACGGGATGTTCGAGATGGCAAGGTCGAAATAGTCCGTGAAGGGCTTCTCTATCTTCTCGAATCCCTGCACCCTTACCTTTTGGTCGGGATGCAGGTGTCCCAATATCTTGCCCGTCATCAGGTCTTTCTCGAAAGCCATGACATCCGCGTCCGGCTTGTTTTCCAGCACGGCATCCACGAATGCGCCCACACCCGCCGACGGCTCCAGTACACGGTCGGGACGTATGCCGTGTTCATGCAGTACGTCCGCGATAGTGCCGGTTATCTCCGGCGGGGTGTAGAAAGCGGTCAGCACGGACTGCTTCATGGCATCCACGTACCGCTTGTACTCCGTATCGTCCTTGCTGTTTTCACGCACCAGCCTGTGCAGCTCCACCGTCGGGGCAAACAGTTCGAGGTCCGATTTCGCCCAATGCACGGCATCCGTCAGTTCCTTTGCCGGGTTCAGTATGCACTTCAACCCGCCGAAACCGCAATACTTCCGAAGTATGGCTTGTTCCTCGGCGGTTGCCGTCCTCCGTTCCCTGTCAAGGATGAATGCCGTCCGTATCGCCTCGATGTTGTCCCGCAGCCGTTGTTTGCGGTTAAACGCCATATTCCCCGATATAAAGGACGACGGCTCCCGTCAGCTCCGTGTAGAGCAGGTCGTATTCGGGCGACAGGGCGAAATTGTCGTCCGAAAGGTCATAAGCGGAGAATACATTACCGACAGGCGGCAGCAGCTTTCGGATGAAGGCCTCGCGTTTCTTTTCCGGCACTTCTTCGGCAAACTCGTTTTCCACGACTTCGCGGAGGATGGCGTACTTGGAATAGCGAAGCCCCCGCAGGAGCGTGTCCATCGCCAACTCCTGCGCCCCTTCGGGCGGATAGCCTTCGAGCCGCGCACGCTCATACGTTTCGGCGGCACGGTCGGCGCGTTCCCGGATGAAGGCATCATCGGAAGCCTGTTCAAACTTGTTCGTGCGGAGATAGTCCAGCAGGTACAGACCGTAATAGGAAAAGTCGGTCTGACCCTCGTTTTTCTTCTTGTTGTTCATTACTTTGGAATTTAGTGGATTGGTAATGACGGGGATAATCGTCTGGAAAGGAGAAAGAAAAGGCACTCGGTATCCCTCCGAGTGCCACCACTAAATCCAAAGTATGAGTGTAATCCGGTATCGAAGAACAATTCATTACTCTGAACCAGTGGCAAAGTTAATACTATTTCTTCCGTCCTGAAAATTTCCTGCTCGTTTTCCTTTCGGGGAACACGAAAGTCGTGTTATAGTCCCCGTCAAAGGCGACTATGGCATCGAAGCTCTTGCCCTGCTTGCTCTTGAAGCCTTTGAGCAGCTTCGTATGCCCGTCGGTGAGCAGCTCTTTGATCTCGTCGTCGGAAAGGGTGCGGTTCGCCTTCAGGCGGAACACGGGCAGCCCGCACTCCGCATTGTCGCAGCGTACCACCTTGCCGTAGAACTGCATGCTGCCCGTCCCGCACTTGGGACACTTGCAGCCGGAATCCCTGCGGGAGAACAGCTTGTTGCACGAGAGCAGTTCGGAGGTGATTTCGCGTGTGTACGCCTCTATTTCCCTGCGGAAAGTGTCTGCGGGCAGTTCCCCGCGCTCGATGCGTGCCAGATTCTTCTCCCATTCGCCCGTCATGGCTACGTCGGCGATGCGCATCGTCTTCACGACAGAGTAAAGGGCAAGCCCTTTTTCAGTCGGCACAAGCGATTTCTTGCAGCGTTCCATGTAGCCGCGCTTGAAGAGCGTTTCGATAATCGCCGCACGGGTGGCGGGCGTGCCGATGCCGCAGTCCTTCAACGCCTGACGCAATGCGTCGTCCTCTATGTCCTTGCCCGCCGTTTCCATTGCCGATAATAGTGTGGCCTCAGTATGCAGCGGCTTGGGTTTGGTCTTTCCCTCCGTGATGGAGCAGCCTTTCAGCGTCAGCGTGTCGCCTTCCTGCCAATTGGGGATGGCGGTTTCTTCCTTGTCCTCCCCGCCATAGACGGCGCGCCATCCGGCTTGCCTGATAACGCTGCCTTTCACCGTGAACTCCACTCCGGCACACTCCGCCGTGACGGTGGCGGTGTCCTTGACGCATTTTTCGGAGAACGCCTCGATCATGCGCCCGGCAACCATCTGATAGACGGTACTGTCCTCTTTGGAGAGGAACAGCGGTTTCTCGCCCGTGACGAGCAGGGCGTGGTGGTCCGTCACCTTACCGCCGTCCACGCTTCTGCGTGTCGGGACGCATTTCGGCTGCACCTTGCCTTTCCATTCGGGCAAAGCCCCGATGAAGGCGAGCAGCTTGGGGATTTCGGCGAACACGTCTTCGGGGATGTAGCGGCTTCCGGTTCGCGGATAGGTGATGAGCTTCTTCTCGTAGAGCTTCTGCGCGATTTCAAGCGTCTGTTCCGCCGTGAAGCCGTGCTTGGCGTTGGCTTCCTTCTGGAGCGTCGTCAGGTCGTACAGCAGCGGTGTTTCCTCCGTCTTCTCCTTGCGTTCGGCTTTCGTGACGGTGGCTGTGCCAGCCGACTTCACCTTATTATATAGTTCCGTCGCAGGCTCTTTCTCTTTCCACTTTTCGGAAGAGGAAAACTTCACCGTTCCTTCATTGCAGCCGTCCGTTGCGATATGGAGCTGCCAGAAGGCTTCGGGTGTGAAGCGGCGATTCTCCCAATAGCGTGCGCACACCATCGCCAGCGTGGGTGTCTGCACCCGCCCGACGGAGTACGTGCCGTGTCCGGCGGCGATGGAGAGTGCCTGCGTGCCGTTGATACCCACGAGCCAGTCTGATTCGCTCCGCGCTTTGGCAGCAAGATAGAGGTTGTCGTATTTGCCGCCTTCTTCAAGGTTTCGCAGTCCCTCGCGGATAGCCTTGTCGGTAAGCGAGCTTATCCAGAGGCGGACGAACGGGGTGGTGCATCCGGTGTAATGGTAGAGGTAGCGGAAGATAAGTTCACCCTCGCGTCCGGCATCGGTCGCCACGATGATCTGTTCGCTTTCCTTGAAAAGACGGGTGACGGTTTTAATCTGAGCCACCACGCCGCTGTCGGGCTTGTAGCCCTTCTCCGTCTTTACCTGACGGGGGACGAGCGTGAAGGTGTCGGGGATGACGGGCAGGTTGTCACGGACAAAGCCGCGTATGCCGTAGCCGTCGGGCATGGCAAGCTGCACGAGGTGTCCGAACGCCCATGTCACGGCGTAGCCGCCTCCCTCGAAATATCCTTCCTCTCTCTTTGTCGCGCCCACGATGCGGGCAATCTCACGTGCCACAGAAGGCTTTTCTGCAATGATTGTCTTCATATTTTTTCTGTCGTTTTGAATTTTACAAATGTTACTTCGGATTTAGTGGCGGACACGGGATTACATCTTCATGCCCTTGTTGTTTCTTTTCTGCTGCTGTTGCTGTGCGGTGTCCTTTGGGGCGGTCTGTCCCTTCCGCAACGGCTCCTTCAGGTTCTTGGTAGCCTCGTTGGTCTTGCCCTCGCTGTTCACTGCCACCTGTGTGCGGCTCTCGTTGGACGGGGCGACCTTCTGCGCGTTGTCGGGATTGGTGTCGTAGCGGTACGGGCGTCCCTTCTCCGAATTGAACTTGATGTACATCGTGGCGTGGAAGCCTTGCTTGTCGGTCACGTTCTCTAATTTCACGGCTTTGCCAGCCACGTAGTCGGCTTTCTGCTGTTCGGTGAAGTCCACGCCGCTCCATTTGCTGATGGGGCGGATGCTGCCGTCGGCGTTCGTCCACGTGTTGCGGCGTTGCTCCTTGTTCGTGCCCCCGGCATTCTCCGTACCCTGCGCCTGTCCTTGTGCGGGGTTGTTCTTCGTTTCCTGCGTCCGGGCGGCACGGGGGGACCTGCTGGTTCCCGGCACGAACTCCACGCCGCGCTGCTCCACGTTCACTTGCAGGGTGGTGAGGAACTTCCTGCCGTCCTTGCGCTCGATGAGCTTGTCACGCACGGGCAGCCCGGCACGCAACATGTCCTGCTCCTGCTTGGTGATTTCCGTCTTGCCGATGCGCTCCGGTATGCGCACCTTGTTCGCCGGGACATCCGTGATTTCGTTCGTCTTGCGGTCGATGCTGACGAACGAGGGGATGATCTCGCCCGTTTCCCTGTCCACGAGGTCCACGACCCTGCCGAGGTTGCCCGTTTCGCACAGGTTCTTCCGGTCGTCGTCGGAGAACTTGTGTTCCTTGTACTCGTCGAGTTTCTGCTCCTTGCGGATGAAGTGCGGCACAAGGCTGACATTACCCTCGCCGTCCCTCTTGAAGGAGAGGCGGGCGTCCAACTCGAAAGCCTCTCCACCGAAATTGGGCGACACCCTCACCAAGTCGGACTTACCGTAGTTGAGCATCCTGTCAAGGTTGCCCGACTTTTCAAGGTCGTCGCGCTTCACGCCCCATTTCTCCTCCAACTCCTGCCAATTGATCTTGCTCTCGTCGATGGGCTGGTAGCCCCGGTTGCCCTGCGTCTGCTGCGGGCTTTCCTGATTCTGTTCGTTTTTCTGTTCCATTTCTTCCTGTTTTTTAGGTTCGTCATCTTGTTTCTGTTCCGGTTGTTCCTGCTTTTCGGCGGACTGCTCCTCCTGTACTTTCTTTTCGTAGCCGGAGGTGTCCACCTTGTGGGGCGCAAGCATCTCCTTGTTGCCGTCGGGGTCTTTCAGCAAGTCCTTGATAACCTCCAGCAGCTTGTCGGCTTGGTCCGCCGCGACACGGTAGAAACCGAAGCGGCTGGGTTCCTTGCACTGCCGGAAGAAGTTCTTGAAGAAGTTGTCCAGCACGTCGCCGTGCCGGTCGAATTGCAGGAAACTCTGCGCGTTCTCCGCTTTCGCGGGGATGCGCTTGGGGGAACCGTCGGCGTTCAGCCCGGCTACCACGCTGATTTCGCCCGTCTTCTCGTCACGGACAACCAGCACGTCCTTTTCGTCTTTTTTCTTTGCCATCTGAAAAATGTTTTAATGGTTATTTTTGAAAGAAATTATGGATACGAGCCTTGTAGAAGGCTATATCTTCCTTGCGGAAGTCCTTTACATGTTCGGAGAGGAACGTCAGCACGTCCGCCTCGCTGTAATAGGTCTTTTTGCCGAGTGTCTTGTAGGGCAGCGCGCCGATGCTGCGGTAGCGTTGCAGGGTGCGCTTGCTGATCTGGAGCAGCATGCACAGGTCTTGGTTGTCGAAAAGCCTGATCCCGTCCATCGGGTTCGGGGCTTTGCCGGACGGCTGCATGGAGAGCAGCATCTCGTCCTGACGGTCGAGCCGTTCCATCACCTTCTGCATCCAGTTCTCAAAATTGTTGCGGGTAAGCAGTTCCATGTCCTATGTCCTCCTTCCTTTGGGTTTGCCGCCCGTGCGCAGCGTGTGGTTGCGTTTCATCTGTTCCGGTGTCGCGGCATCTCCCGTGACGGTACTGTCTTCGAGCAGGCGGTCTATCTCCGACTGCCGGTAGCGGCACTTGCCGCGCAGCACGACATAGGCGATGCGCTGTTCGCTGCGCATGCGCTGGAGGGTGCGGCAACTCACGTTCAGCAGGTGCGCCGCCTCGCGAGTGGTGAGCAGCCTGTCGGGGGATTCTTCCTTCCTCCCGCCGGAAACGGCACGCACGTGTGCCGCTATCTCGGCTATCTGTTCCGTCAATGCGGTGAAGACGGAACTTTCCATCGTTATCACTTTCATATTCAGTCCTTTCTTTTGGTTTCTGCGGCAAAATTCAGCAATAAACCAAAGGGGCTTTAACAGCTCACTACGTGGCTCACGTAAGATTTTTACGGATAATGGCTCCGTTACCCGGACAGACGGCGCAACAAGCTGCCTTTTAGCGGGAAACGGTGCATGTTCATAGCGGCTTCGTTACCTTTGCGGCAAACTCTGAAATGTTTTGCTTATGGAAATAGTATCTATCGAGAAAAAGACCTTCGAGATGATGGTGGCGTCCTTCAACGCCCTCGCGGAGAAGGTAGCCGCCCTGAGGCGCAGGAGCGACGGCGGGCGGCAGGAAAGATGGCTCACGGGCGAGGAGGTCTGCGGGCAGTTGAGAATCAGCCCGCGCACGTTGCAGACGTTACGCGACAAGCGGCTTATCGGCTACTCGCAGATAAACCGCAGGTTCTATTACAAGCCGGAAGAAGTCAGGAGACTGATTCCGCTTATCGGTACGCTCTATCCCGGCGGCAGATAATCTTATTATTCACCCACTGAATCCAAAGTTATGATGAACGAGAACAACGATGTTTTTACACTGGAGGACGAGCCGCTTGCCACAGTGGTGCAGAATATGCGCAAAGGCTCTAAATGGCTCTCCGCATTTTTGGAAAGTTACCGTCCGCCGCTGGACGGGGAACGTTACCTGACGGACAGGGAGGTGGCGGACTTGCTCCGTGTCAGCCGCCGCACCTTGCAGGAGTACCGCAACAACAGGGTGCTGCCCTTTATCCTTTTGGGAGGGAAGGTGCTTTACCCCGAATCCGGGTTGCGTGAGCTGTTAGAGGTGAACTACCGCAAGCCGCTGGAATAATGTTCTGGCATTCCGGAATAAAATGCGTACCTTTGTAGTTAAAAATGAAATACCATTATGCTTCGGAGTGAATTTGCAAAATTGTTAGAATCCACAATAATTCCTGAAGGAATAGAGCAAGAGGACATAAAATCTCGAATCTATCCAATAAGTGCAGCATTGATGTCAATGTTGCCGCAAAAACTGTATAGATATAGGAGTTGTTCAACATTAAACCTTGATGCTTTTGATAAGGATTTGGTTTATGCTGTTACTGCTGATAAGTTTAATGACCCCTATGACACTCTTGTTTATTATAGTTTGGATAATATTCAAGAGCAAATGAGAGCCTGTTGTACAGAAGAATTTCTTGAACAATTCAAACAGATACTTGAAAATAAAGATTTTGATTTTCCTCCAAGTGTAATCCAATTTTTCGGAAAAAACAATTTGGCAGGTTTTAAAAAACAGGTAATATCATGTAATGGTATAAATCCATTGAGATTAGCTCTTTTTAGTGCTGCAATGGAAAACATATTGAAAGAAATCCTATTAAAAATGGGGGATACATTAAAGATCGTATCTACGATAGCATGTTTAAGCGAAAACATAGATTCTGTTATAATGTGGAGCCACTATGCCCAAAATCATGAAGGGTTTGCATTGGAATATGATTTAAGGTTCTTATTAGAACAAGGAGAAATGAATTGTTGTATTTTGCCTGTTATATATGATAACGACCGTTTTGATGCAAATAGCTTTATTCAATGGTATATAGCAAAGAGTTTGGGGCTGGATGTTAAAAATATAGATTCACTATCACATTTGAAAATGGCTATTCACAAATCCACACAGTGGGAATATGAAAATGAATGGCGTATTATTCATTCCGAGAAACAACCTGCCACACATTCTCGTGCAACAAGCCTGAAAATTGTTCCTAAAGCAATCTATTATGGAGAGAGAATTTCAAATATCAACAAGAAAATATTGCATTATATAGCACAAGAAAAAGGAATTGCGGAATTTGATATGTACATTGATTGTGGCTCATTAAAGTATGAGATGTTATATAAGCCATCTCAATTTTGATACCTCATATTCTTTAACAAATAATTCGTATATTCCAAATTGACTATCTTAAAGTTAAAACGGACAGCTTGATGGTTGTCCGTTTTTAATTGATTGTCATCGTCTTTTCAGCAGTAACCGCCTTTTCCGCTATGTACGAATACCATGTAGGCGATATGCTTGTCTTTTGCGAGTGCCTTGTCCATCAGCCAGCGGCGGAAAAGATGGGCGTGGTAGGTGTTCAGCCGAAAGGCGACAGGGATGATGATTTCCAGCGAATACACGTCGGCTGAAAGCCCGTTTTCAAGCCGCATGTAGCGGCACACCTCGTAGTCGTTCAGCACGTCCGGCTTGCGGACGGCTCTGATGGCGGCGTTCACTGCCGGGACGCCCGTGTGGAACAGTCCGGCGATTTCTGTGGCGGTCATCCATATCTCGTTACCGGTTACGCTGACCGTGTTGTCCTCTATGATAATTATATCACGTTTCATGGCTTCTCTGTTTTAGATGGTGCAACCTGCAAATTCCTCGATGCCGTTCAACCTTGCGGCAAGATTCTCCATGTCTTGGTTGAGCTTCTCTTTGGTGATTTTCGCGTATATCTGTGTAGTCTTTATGCTCTTGTGTCCCAGCATGGAACTCACCGTTTCGATGGGTACGCCGTTGGAGAGGAACACCGTCGTGGCTGCCGTGTGGCGGCTCTGATGCCACGTGATGTGCTTGGTGATGCCGCAACGCTTGGCGACGGAACGGATTCCGGCAAGGCACGTGTTGTAGTGGGGAACGGGGAAAATCCTGCCGTTCCCGCACAGCCCCCGGTATTTGTCGATGATGCGCTTTGCGATGTCGAGCAGGCGGATATTGGATACCACGCCCGTCTTCTGGCGGTTGATGTTTATCCACTCGTGTTCGTCGAAGTAGGTATGGATGTTCTCTTCCGTCAGGTTGCGCATGTCGGCGAACGACAAGCCCGTGAAGGCGCAGAACAGGTAGAGGTCGCGGTAAAGCTCCTGCTTGGCGTTTTTCAGCCTGCCATCCATCAGCAGCCGGATTTCCTCTTTCGTCAGGAAACTGCGTGTCGTTTCCTCCTTCTTGATTTCATACTCGCGGAACGGGTCGCGTGTGAGCCACTCGTTGTTGATGGCGATGAACACCATCGTCCGCAAGGGGCAGACATACAGCCACACGGTGTTGGTGCAGCAGTGCTTGTCCGTGCGAAGGAACATTTCGAAGTCGGAGATGAAAGCGGACGTAAGCTCTTTCAGCGCGATGTCCTTCACGCGGTAGCGGATGGTGAGGAACTCTTGCAGGTGCTTGTAAACGGTCTTGTACTTCAAGAGCGTGCCTTTGGCTTTCATGCCAGCATCCACCTGTTTCTCGTAGTCCTCGTTGTGCTGGCGGAACACCTGCATCAGCGTGTGGTAGCGGTGTTCCAGTCCGAGAAAGGCGTTCTTGACCTTCTCCGCCGTGACGAAATTGTCACGCTCCATGATTTCCTGATAATGTTTGTTGATGCGCACACGCATCTTGTCGAGCATGCGGTTCGTTTCGAGTGCCGCCGAGCTTCTGCCCGTGACACGTCCCCCTTTGGTGTCCCACAGCTTGGGATCGACGGTCAGTTTACAACTGAACTGCGTCTGGCTGCCGTCCACCGTGATGCGTCCCATGACGGGTACTGTCCCGTCCTTTTTCACTACCTGACGTTTGAGGTAGTAGATTACTGAAAATGTACTCTTCATCGTCCTTAATTTTTTTAGGTTCAAAATTAGTTGGTGAAGAGTCCGGTGTCGGTACGCAAAACGGGGAGGAACGGCGCAATCTTTTTTCGTAACCGGATTTATTGCGTGGGTTGTCAGTAACTCACTAATCTTTAACGCCTTGTTTCGCTATCCGTGTCCGTTTGTCGCCCTTTCGGGCATGGTTACGGACAAGTAACGTAGCGGCGTCCTGATTTGGCTTCAGCGGTGATTGCGATGGCTTCACGAATAATCGGAAACCCGACTGAAACCCTTGTAACTCAATTCTATCACTATATCTTTCCGCATTTCACTTTTTTGTAGTAACTTTGCAATGGAAAGCACCAGTATTTATTGGGTTCCTATTTGGCGCATTTTGGAATGCGATTTTGATGTTAAATTGGTTAACCCTTATTTCATCCGTCAACTCCCTGGTCGTAAAACTGATATTAAAGATGCCCAATGGATTGCGACTGTTCTTCAGAAAGAGCTAATTAAGGGAAGTTATATTCCTGATTCAAAAATACAGGAATTACGTCAGTACAGTCGTCGTATCTTCCATTTGACTCGTCGCAAACAGCAAGCTGAATCTGCTATCGATCTAACGTTGCAACGTTGCAATATTCGTTTGAGTAATTATGTTTCTGATATTGGTTGTAAATCCATGCGTAAGGTGGTCAATGCATTAATCTGTGGTGAAACTGATTCTGAAGTATTAGCTCTGTTGGTTCACAAGCGTATTCGTAATAAACATTGTCATGAGGTTATTAAGTCGTCTTTGACTGGTATTGTATCTTCATCAGACAGAGACATGCTTAAAATGAGTTTGGAAGAAGTGGAACTTTATGATCGTCAGCTTCTTGAGTGTAAAGAGAAAATGCGAATAATTTGCGAGGGACATTATGCCGAGGAACTGGAAATCCTTCAAACAGCTCCTGGGATAAAAGAGGAAAGCGCTATGAGAATCATAGCAGAAATCGGTGTTGACATGAAAGCCTTTCTAACAGCATCAGCTTTAGTTGGCTGGGCTGGATTAAGACCGCGAAATGATCAAAGTGCAGGAAAGATCAAAGGAAGAAAGACTTTACATGGAAACAAGTATTTACGTGTTATGCTTACACAATGTGCATGGGGAGCCTGCAGGACTCAAACATCTAAATTTTATAGCAGATATCATACCTTGAAAAAGAGAATGAATCACAACAAGGCTTTAATGGCAAATGCTCGAAAGCTACTCGTTGTTATTTGGAATTTATTAGCTAAAAAGCAACCTTATATGCCATTGGTGAATTAATGGTTGCTTCTTAATGAGCGTTCCAAGACCCTTATATTTGTGGTGGAGTAAACCCCGTTTTTGCAAACTGGTATACAGGCACGCTCTGGCAAGGAATTGCGTCTGAGACAAACAAGCTCGAAGAGGAAATTATTTATCACTCTCTACATAGACAAAATGTAGGGACAGCTACAAAGTGATCTTATTTTAACGGGAGTTCGAAATAAGGTTAGTGTAACTTTTATTACACAGAAAATAATAAGAAAAAAGGGACCCTTATA
This sequence comes from Parabacteroides goldsteinii DSM 19448 = WAL 12034, assembly GCF_000969835.1. GTDB lineage: Bacteria > Bacteroidota > Bacteroidia > Bacteroidales > Tannerellaceae > Parabacteroides > Parabacteroides goldsteinii. The sequence goes on along the minus strand of NZ_KQ033915.1, from coordinate 203,790 downwards.
CAGACTCCCTCCCAAAGATCATACATTTCATAGTCAAGACTGTGGCAATGTTATCTCTTTGTGTTTTTCATAGTTAAAATCTTTTCGTCAAAGGACAGGTTTATTTTTCTTTAATACAAACTTTTTGTTATATTTTTACACATACATGTTATTAAACATGGCTTGACTGTTATTCTGAGGAAGGTTATGGTACTTATTTCGAACTCACGTTTGTTTATTTATAGAGGAAATATACCTTAATAAAAAACACTTTCACTGGTTTGAAATTGATTATCATCACCAGTAGATATTCAGAAGCAAGCACACATTTAAAAACGAATATTTTTCAATCTACAATATAATATTTTATCTATTTTCATTTATTACCAATTGGTAAGTTCATCCGGAGGTTAAAGGCCTACCTTTGCGGGCGTTATTATTAAAAACCAATTGATATGCAGAGGGATAGCCTTGATTTCAAAAGCATGAGCGTAGGAAAACTATTTACCAAATTACTGGTTCCTACCATTATGGGAATGGCCGCATCGGCACTATTTACCGTTGTAGACGGTATTTTCGTCGGGAACGGGATTGGAAGTGATGCAATGGCAGCAGTCAATATCTCCGCCCCTATTTTTATGATTATTACCGGAGTCGGATTGATGTTCGGCATGGGAGGCGGGATACTCACTTCCATCAACTTGTCGCAGGGTAAAAAGAAAGTTGCAAATATTAATTTTACCCAGTCGGTCATCGCATTGGTATTCATCAGCCTCGTTATGACGTTGTTGCTAACGATATTTCCGCATAAGATAGCCACCCTTTTCGGCTCCGATGAATATCTGATGGATATGGTGGTTGAATATTTATTCTGGTTTTCCATCAGCCTGCCATTTACGGTACTGGTGGTTGCCCTTCCGTTTTTTATCCGGCTGACGAATCCCAAGATATCCATGTGGGCGATGCTGGCTGCTACCGTTGTGAATATTATTCTCGACTATTTGTTTATTTTTGTTTTCAAATGGGGATTGTTCGGGGCAGCGATTGCAACAGATATAGGTGAGTTTGTTGGTGCCGCCATTATGATTGTCTATCTGTTCCGGCATTCGATAGCCATACGGTTCGTGTGGTTGAAACTGAGTGTCAAGAGTCTGCTGTTGACGCTCCGAAATGTAGGTTATATGATTAAGCTCGGCTTTTCCGTATTCCTTAGTGAGATAACGATATCCGTTATGATTATTTCCGGCAACTATGTTTTTATGGATTATATGGGAGCCGACGGCGTAGCGGCTTACAGTGTCATTTGCTACCTGTTCCCAATCATATTCATGGTTTTCAACGCAACCGTACAGTCCGCACAGCCGATTATCAGCTATAACTACGGATGCGGCCAGATGAAACGTTCGGATAACGCTTTACGTTTATCCATGCTTTTCACTTTGGTATTCGCATTCAGTATCATGCTCCTGTTTATATGTTTTACCCGGAGCATCGTTACTCTTTTCATTCCCGATACAGCCAGTGCGGCATGGGGATATGCAGTAGCCGGCTTACCGCTGTTTGCTACCGATTACCTGTTTTTCGGTATCAACATCATTATAATCGGTTATTATACCAGTATCGAACGGTTACGGCGTGCGATATCACTGACAGTTTTACGGGGAATATTGCCTGTCGTATTCTTTTTCACATTACCTTTACTACTGGATGTCAATGGTATATGGCTGGCAGTAGCGGCAGGGGATATTACCACGACAGTTGTTATCGTCATTTTATTAATTGTAGATAAAGTACGTAGGAATGGATAAATTAATTGAAGAAATAGACAACCGGTGTAACCTAAGCGATACGGAAATGACATTGCTCCGGCAGACACTCCGTATCCTGCATTTCCCCAAAGGTAGTATTGTCATAGGGGAAGGCAAGACGGACGATTCCATCTATTTTCTGGACAAAGGTGTATGGAGAGCCTACATCGAAGAAGAAGGCGAACAGCAAACCCTTTGGTTTGCTATCCCCGGGGAGACCATATTCTCTTCCTGGGGATATTTCCGCGGACATCCTTCACGTTACACAATCTGTTCGTCGAGTGACAGTATTGCCATCGAAATGAGAAACAGCACAATACAAAAACTGTCGGAGTCTTCGCCGGCTTTTCTGAAATGGATACAAGGTCTTCTGATGGATATACTCGTTAATGAAGATGATGTTCTGGTCGATATATCCAGCCCGAAGGCGGAAAAGCGTTACCTGGCTTTCATCAAAAAGATGCCGGAGTTGTTTAATAGCGTTCCTTTGAAAGAGATAGCCGGATATATCGGTGTAACTCCCCAGTCACTCAGCCGCATCCGGGCCGGGCTGAACAAAAACAAATAGAAAAGAAAGTAACCTTAACAGCCAACGTTTTAACAGACATTAGTTGTTAAGGTTATTTCATATTATAAACAGATGCTTTCTATAGCGCGATTTTATTTATTCCAGATATAGCGATAATTAAATCTTCGGTTAGGAGCCGCATCACCATCTACACACAATGATATAGGATCTTTCAAATTAGCAGGATTATCAGTCCATTTAAAATCAAAGACAAATGAATCACCAATTAATCCTAAATCTGCACGAGGTATTGATAATTCCAATTGATTTCCATTCACCCGATATGACAATGTATTTACTTTCTTCCACTCTCCGGCTTGTTCATCATACCTCATCAATTCTGTCGACTGCGCATCAACAACCTTTTTATTTACTATAAAATCATAACCGTACCAGCCGGTCGAAGCATTATTATCCGCATCGATAAGTAATAACATCCAGTTCGGATCAGAAAATGGGGACAATTTATCCATCGCTTCCACATAAAAGAATATGTTATCCTTATCTACTGCAACTTTCGATAAAACAATATCATTTCTACCAGAATTATTTACATAATGATTTCCGCCATATCCTTTATGGTCACGATGAGTTACATCTCCTTTGGTATCCCGATATTCAACCTTGACTTTATCCCATTCCTTAAATGTCCCGTCTATTCGGATTTTCTGGTATCCACTACTCTGTGGTATGGGACGAACTCCTTTATAACGACGAATATTCTGTGCCATCTGCATATAATAGTTATCCGTATAGCCACCTTTCATAGGTTGGATTGTACGATTAAATTCTGCATTATACTGATCTACAAAATAAAACGGATTTTTACGTCCCAAAAACTCTGTCGGTCCGGGTAATTCAGACCCGGGAGCTTTCCCTGAGTTATATTTTCCAGCAGTCCATTCATTCCAGTCATTCAAATACAGAAACTGAGGATCGTTTTTCAATGCTTCATCCCAGCGATCCTGAAAATAGATACCGTATGCTGTAGGATCATTTACTGTTTTCCCTAGCCAGGAGACATAAGTCGGTTCAGGCATATCATGGTCATTCAACTTCGGTTCCTTTTTATCACGAGTCCAGGATTTTCCAATTATGGAAATAGGATGTTGAGCCGGAGTAACTGCAGCTTGTTCATTTTCTCCTCGATAAGTTGCAACCAAATCCGACGGTGACATTTTACATACTCGTTCGTCACCCAAATCGTAGCCAAAACTCCAGTTTCCTTCTGTTCCGACAAAACGTTCACCAGCCCACTCATAGTATCCCCACCACATGGTTCTGAGCGTGAAAAAATCTTTCACATCCTGGGTATAATCCGTATAAAACTCGTTTATGTAATCCGGATCATTATAGTGAGGATGTGAAGGGTCAGTCAATGCTTTGGGATCATAATGAGGATTCGGGTTCTTCACACCTCCGCCATTAGCATCCATTGTCGGTTTTCCGTTATACAACAGTAAAGGTTTATCTCCCCAGTAGAACCATAAATCCTTATATTTGTTTTCTTTATATACTTTATCATATAAATCTTGTACAACAGAAATCACAGGTCCGTTGAAAGCCCAAAAACAAAATTGAGGGACTTTGTTACCTTCTGCTTTCATTTTTTGCATCGTTGTAAACAGAGTTTCCCACTCATCCCAATAACGGACTGCATTTGTTACATCCATAACTAATACATCCACACCGGCATCGGCCAGCATCGACATATCTTTACGAATCACATATTCATCACGACTAAGGAAATATCCCAATTCAGGTTCCCCCCAATGGTAAGAACCTTCTGTCCATGCCGAATGATTAGCATCCAGACGAGCTTCGGGAGCTTCTTCCAACACCTTACTTACATCAGCACGATAAGGAGCCTTCAAATTAGCCAAATTATCCGAATGCCACGTGATATAAAAAATACCAACCACACGACGCTTATCATTCTTGACATTTCCGACCTCTTCTTGTGTCGGCATAGTCCGTCCCAAAGCATCTGTTGCCACCCAGGTATCAGAATAAGTATCCCAACAAGAATCAGGCATATTCACATTCGAATGAACGGTATCCTTTTGATTTCCACATCCCGACAGGGCCATTATCCCTATCAGTCCAAAAGTCCATAATTGATTTATACAAAGACCATTAACATGTTTCATAATCTATAAATTCAGAGTTTATAAAAATAAGACAAAACTGATTCAAAACGAATTATATATTTCTTTATTCTTTATAAATTTCTATTTGGTATACTCCCGATGGAAATTTATAAAGAGACACTTCCTCCTCGCTTCCAATAAGTGGATAATCAGCCTTATTAAAAGAACGTTTGTTTACATGTACCTTTTTACTATCAGGTAATGCTACAATGCCTGATGTATTAGGAGGTAATGTTATTATCCATACCAGACTATTTTCTTCTTGGGACCATTCGCTTGCCGTTCTCCCATAAGGTGTTTCTATCGAAGCTTTTGCCCAGGAAAGATAAGATGTCATTGTTGGTTCAAAGTGTATAACTTTAAAACCCGGACCTGACACATCCGGTCGTATGCCTGCTATATCTTCATAAAACCAAGTGTCATAACCGCCCTGCATGGGATGATTAAGTGAAGATCCTGCCAAACACTTTTCCTTACTCTTTCCATTTACCGGAAGAATCTCCCAAAGAGATGTAGCATCAGCATCCGTCCACATATAAGCAAAACTATTCTCACCTGTTTTAGTAAACATATCCCATGCCATTTTACTATTGCCAAAACGTGATAATGCTTGTCCAATACGCCCTAGACCAAATATCCCCGTATGCATAAAACCATCATATTTTTCTTTCATATTCCTGACAATCGCATCAGAAACAGCTTTTTCATCTCCGGCAGGAACCAGTCCAAAATCAAGAGCCATTGCATCAGCAGTCTGACTACCGAATGTTGTACTTTCTTCATCGTAAAATTCGGCAACAAAAGCAGCTGCAATCTTATCCTTCAAACCACTGTAATATCCGGCATCATCATTCTTTCCTAATATAGCAGCCGTTTTAGCCAAAATCGAAGCATCAAGATAATGGAAAGCTGTAGAACTCAAAGCAACAGGACAATCAATCGCATTGTTCCCTTCCGGCGGACACCAGTCACCCAATCCATAAGGTACAATATGTTTGGTTGAAAGCGTATCATTAAGCGTTAGACTCTCCACGTGATCCACCCATTGTTTCATTTCCTGATAATATTTATGCAAAGGCTCTTCATTGCCGAAATATAAATAAGTGTACCAGGGTAATTGAACTACGGCCGTCCCCCAATCCGGAGAAGCGACTCCACAAAGACGTTTTCCCGGAGAAATCATATACGGGATTCCCGGCGCTTTATCTGCAAAATAAAATATTGTATTAAAAAGTTTTTGATGAAGTGTATTTTTCTCAAATGCGGAAGAAGTCGAACTGATATCTTCCATATATTTCATCCAAAAATTATTCAGGTCAAAATTATAATTCTCAAAAGGAGCTACGGTATGTGCATCTCCCAACCAACCACATCGTTCTCTGTGAGGACAATCCGTCGGCAAACCATGCGTATTATTGAGCATTGTCCTGACCGCTAACTCATGCAATTTATTAATTTGTTCATCAGAACATTCAAATTCACCTCTCTTATTGACATCCGTATGTACAACAATTGTCTTTATCCAATCCAATTCAGGCTCCGCTGCCATACCGGAAAGTTCCAAATAGCGATAGCCATGGTAGGTAAAACGAGGGTTCCAGACTTCCCGACCGTTTCCGGCACAAATATATTCATCTGTTTGTACAACACCTGTAGCAAAGACTCCGGTTGTATTATATTCGATTGAACCATCCTCACGAAGAAGTTCTCCCATCCGCATTTTCAAATGTGTTCCTTTTGGCTGATCTACCGTTATTTGTGGTACACCGGCAATATTACCCCCAAAGTCAAATATCCAATTTCCGGAAGGATCCTTCCATTTCTTTATCGCTCTGATTTCATTCTTCAAACGAATAGGTTCCATAACCTGAGGAAACAAATTCACCGGAATAACACCTTCTGCAACTACAGCATTTTTCCATCCATTCAGTTGAGTTCCAACTTCTGACCAACCTTTAATTTCCTTTGTAGCATCATACACCTCACCAGCATATATATTACCCTTTAACACAGGTCCGGAAGTCCACAGCCAGGATTCATCTGAAACAATCATTTCCTTAGAACCATCCTCATAAGTTATTTCCATTTGTAATCTAAAAAGAGGATCGCCATATTTAGCCCAAGGTCCCCAGACACTGTTTTGCCCGTACCAACCTTCACCAAGTATCACACCTAAACAATTTTCACCTTTCACTAACCCGGATGTGATATCAAATGTAGAATACAGGGCATACTGCTCATAATTCGTTTGTGCAGGGTCAAGGATTCGTTTTTTATCGACAAGTTCACCATTCAAATAAAGATCACCGCATCCTAAACCACAAAAATAGACAACAGCTCTTTGTAGTTTCGATTCTGCCTTCCCTGTATCAAATACTTTACGAAAATAAGGCATCGGACTATCTTTTTTCCAAACAGAAGTTATCCACTTAGCTTTCCAATCAGACGTATTTAACCCCAAAGAGAAAAAAGAAGGTTCACTCCAGGCCGTTACTTGTCCTTTCCCATCCCAAATGCGCAAACGCCACCAATAGAGTGGCCCTCTTTCTAGTATTGCGATATCCGGACGTACATTCACTTGCTGTTCTGAAACAGTCTTTCCTGAATTCCAAATATAATTACCATCCTCCAAATCCTCTCGGGAAGAAGCAATCTCTATTTCCCAAGCAGACTGAATAAAGCCATTCTCCTCTGACTCGATTTTCCAACTAAAAACGGCTTCATCTATTCCTTCTGGGGTTACCAGACCACGACACTTCAAATCCACCACCTTCGCTTTACTCCCGACACAGTTATCAGTACATCTCGTAAACCCTAAAAGAAAAATGAAAAGCAATAATAAACAAAGACTCTTTGACTTCATACATTTCCTATTTAATCGTATCAGACGCAAATATCATATAATGATATATTTTAAAGACTTCTCCATATCTCATAGAAGAGGGTGATACTATAAATTTTTGAAACTCCTGTATACACCCTCTCTATCATTTATCGAAAAATCATTTAAATCGTATATTTCTGATATTTATTGTAACATCAGCATTTGTACCGAAATCACAACGCATATAATCACCTGAATTACCCCAGCCGACAGTAGCCATTCCGGCTGTATAGTCCTGTTCAAATGTTGTCCATTCTTCTGCTGCCGGAAACTCTATCGTTGTCGAATTAGCTTCAGATGGTCCGGAAGACGAAGTACACCAGAATATTTGTAACTTAACACTTTTAGTAGACTTATATCGGAATACCATGGTAGAACCTTTTTTTGCGGCAGCTAAGCCATTTGAATAAATATAAGGGTCCCCTCCTGTTGTTACAATCGTATATTCATTTGAATTCTCCGGATTAGAAGCAACCAATGTCATATCATTAATTGTAGCCTGGAAAGTTACATATTCCACATCGGGATAAACAACATCATCCGGATCAATAACCGGAGTAATCACATACTCTTTTTCTACAGACTTTCCACCATCCGCTTGATTCACTGCATAAACCGTCAATTTTGTTTCAGCGATAAAACCGGTAACAACATATACCCCTGTTTGAGTTGCATCAATAGTAACTTCCTGTTTCACATTATTTTTATCCAGATATGAAGCTATCAGGTCAACTCCCACAAATGTCTCATTTGTCCAGAAAATCTTTGCACCACCACTTGCCGGTTCCATTTCAACGGTTTCGATTACATAATCTTTTGCCTCCTCTATACCCTGAGGAACACCTTTCACCGTTACAGAAGATGAGGATTCTCCACCATATCCATAAGATGTCAAAACAAACTCATGTTCTTCCGTATCTGTAAATCCTCCAACAACAACCGATACGTTGTTATTAGCATCAGCACTATATTTACTAACCTTTTTATTCACATTTTCTCCTTGGGAATTTCTATAGGAAATCAATGTATAATAATAATTGGCATCTGTTGGATTCATCCAATTCAATGTGACGGAACCAATAAAAGGTATACACTCCACATTGCTGACAGGATCTATATGGCCCTTATTATTGTCATCATTGTCGCATGCATAAATAAAAAGCGAGATGAACATTACTAATAGAATATATTTCTTCATTGTATACTTTTTTTTAATTATATCTTCAATTACCATCCCGGATTCTGCCAGTTAGCACCCGTATGTTTCAACATCTTGGCTACTTCTGTCTGTTTAATCGGGTAGAGCAAATATTTCTCTGAATTTGTCCCACGCGATGCAAGTTTGATTCGATTGTATGTGAAAGTACCATCCTCCTCTTTTACAATTTTCATACCTGTCACAAAATCATCTGTTTCATTTAAAATTTTCCAACGACGAACATCAAAGAAACGATGTTCTTCGAAAGCTAATTCTACACGACGTTCATTTCTATAACGTTTTTCAAAAGAATCTTTCGACATGCCTGACGATAATGCCGGTATACCGGCACGAACCCTGATTTTATTAACAGCATCTCTGGCTGATAACGCCTCTGCCCCTACTTTGGATACCACTTGTCCATCCGGACCTACAGCCTGATAAGCAGCCTCTGCAAAATTCAAATATAATTCAGCCAAACGAAAAATACGCATAAACCCATCTGCATCCTGCCCGATTCCGGATTTGAAATTATTGAATTTACGCATATAATATCCCGTACGAGTATAACGGATATCCGTCACCTTATCAGAGATACCACAATTTCCACCCACATATGTTCCTACAACATCTCCATTAGGTTGATCTAAATATCGAATAGCCCCATTATAATAAACCGACGCATAGAAACGAGGATCACGATTCGCATACGGATTTTTCGGATCATAAGAAGATGCCGTATTTAATATCGGCCGCAAATGCTCTGCATCCGAATAACCTAAAATGGGTTGAGTACCATCAATCATTTCATAACTATCTACCAACTCCTGCGAAGGTCCAGCTCCAGCTTTTTCCATACCATTTGTAATAGGAGTCCCGGCAAACTTCCAGACATTTAAACGCCAGGAGGTCGTTTCATAGATAGTTTCCCTATCCCATGAACGGCTTGGATCTGAACGAGTAATGAAATAATAGGCATATGCATTCTGAGCGATTGCAGGATCCGGAGCCTGACTATACAACTCAAAACCATGTTGCAAACAAAGATCTAAAGCCTCTTTGGTAATTTCTGTTGTTTTCTCCCATGTGTATTTACTGCTTCCGTTCTCATTCCATAAAGGACTTGCTGCATATAAAGCCGTCTGAGATTTCACAGCACAAGCAAAAGCACGTGTCAATTTTCCTCTTTCGTTATCATTTATTTGCCAACGAAAACCAATTGATTGTCCTTCGGACTCTACCGTAGCCAAAGCCTTATCACATTCTGAAATAATAAAATCTGCACATTCCTCAAAAGAGGCACGTTTATCTGTCGAGAAATCATGATTCGTCTCGTAAGGAGTTTCTATTAGAGGAACTCCCCCATAACGTTTTATCAATTGTAAATAATAAAACGCACGTGCAACACGAACCTCGGCAATCCAACCATTTTTTTCTACTTCATTAAAAGTATAAGTGGCCATTTCCGGATCATTTATACAAAGCAAAAAAGTATTACAACGACGAATACCTTCAAAATAATGCGACCAAGGATCCATATAACTGGCTGTTAAAGGATTATATTCAGGAGTCGTATATCCTTTATACCACTTGGATACCGGTCCGTCCTGATTGTCATTTGCATCATGGGCTTCATCACAAAAAGAAGCCAAAGGAGTATTCGTATTTTCATACGTAAATCCAACCTGAGGCATATATCCCAAGCAATTGGAGTAATAAGCAGATGTACGTTCATATCGATTAAAAATATCATTCAACGACACACGCCCATCGGAAGCTATATCCAAATCTGCACAGGAAGAACAACACAATGTAAAAGTAACAACTAATATATTTATCAGATTCTTCATAATATCTATATTTAAAATGTTAAGCTCACTCCAATATTATACACTCTATATGGTTGGAAAGTACCCATGTTAGCTATTTCCGGATCTATATGTTTTGAACGCATATTATCGATTGTAAACAAATTCTGTCCACTTAAAGAAAAACGGATTTTTTCTGCAAAAACCTTCTTTGAAGTATTCAATGGTAATGTATAAGCAACCTCCGCGTTCTTTAAGCGTAAATAAGATGCATCCATAATAAAGAAACTGTTTGGCTGATGGTTGATAGATGCTTTCAACGATAAAGCCGGATAAGTTATTTCTTCTCCATTATTCCAACGTTCAGGAGTCCATGCTTTTAAATGAAGGTCTGTAAATACACCCTGATATTCCGATTCATATGCACCTACACCACTTATTGTTTTTGAATATTTACCAACGCCTTGAAATAAAAGATTAACTTCAAAACCCTTATATTTAAAACCTCCGGAGAAACTATAGTACTGCTGCGGTATAGAAGTGTTTAAAATCGGAGCTTTATCTTTTTCATCTATTATTTTATCACCGTTTAAATCCTGATAGATAAAATCACCGACACGAGGAGTTCCGAAAGCATAACTCAAACCGCTCTTTTCAAGTTCTTCCTGAAAATTAAACATGCCATTGCCATTGCTGTAATCAATCAAATATCCCCACTGTTGCCCATAACTAAATCCCTCTGTACGGTACGGATAAGCATACTCATTTGAATAAGGAGATTCATTAATATTAATAACCTTGTTTTTATTATAACTGAAAGCGCCGCCTACATAAAAAGACCAATCTTCATTAATCTTTTTGTCATACATTGCTTCAATTTCAAAACCATGATTTTCCATTTTACCCGTATTCGTTTTTGGATAGTTGGAAAGTACAGTTCCTTGATATTCCGGAACTAAACCGGCACTACTTACCAGCATATTATCGCACAAAAATTTATACCAGTCAAAAGAGATGGTCAATTCATTGAACAGCCCCAGATCAAAACCATAATTTTGCTTTTTCATCTTCTCCGCCATCAAATCCGGATTACCTTTTAATCCTTCATTACCACTTACATCAATATAATCCAGATATAAAAATCGTTCCCCACCCAGCTGATCATTTGCTGTAATACCATACGAGGCTCTTAATTTCAAATTACTTAACCAAGTCCAATTCTCCAAAAAAGCTTCATCCGAAACAACCCAGGCACCGGAAATAGCCGGAGTAGCAATATAACGGTTATCTGGGTGGAACTGTTCAGAACCGGAATATCCCAAATCCGCTTTTACAAAATAACGGTCTTTATAACCATACGTTGCTGTAAATCCTAAACTTTCACGTTTATATGGCAACATACCGGAACCAGAAGAGACCTCTTTCTCTTGTTGCAAATAAAAAATATACCCCATGGCGCTAATACTATGATCATCAAACCTACGTTTATAATCCACATTTGCATAAAGATTCAAATTGTAATAAAATGTAGAGCTTTTTCCGTAAGAAAGAGGAGTATTGTTGTCTGAACCTAATAATGAAAAATCCAACTTTGACAAGTCTTTTGAACGGACATAACGTTCAAAATTCTGAGTTGTAGTTGTTTGATTCACAGAATTAGTTTGATAAGCCATTGTCCCACTTACAGAAAGACCTTTAGTAAGAAAACTCATATCCAAAGTCAAACCAGCTTGAGCGTTTATATTGGCAACAAGAGCCTGAATATAACCAGAACGGTTCAGCATCCCGTAGACAGGAGTTTTCTCATTATCATGTGTTACAACTTGATTACCGTTACTTAGACCGTCTCCTGACGGAGTTAATGGACCATACATCGTGGGTGGCAGATTAAATATATGGTTATAAATAGTCTCATTACCATAACCTGCAGTCTTTTCTGTTTTAATATTACCGGACAACCGCATGAAACCACTTAAATAATCATTTATTTTCACATCAATATTCGAACGGAAATTAAACCAGCTATTTTTAGGAGTCGGATCATACTTCGAACCACTTTCATTAGCTGTTTTAAACGGCAATTGCTGGTGCATATAATTCACATTAGAAAAATAACGAACTCTCTCAGTTCCACCTTTTACATTTACACCTACTCTGGACATTAAAGTCAAAGGACGTATAAACATTTTATACCAGTTATTATTCGGATATAATTCATTACCTCCAGCTTGGAACAACTCGGTATCCGTCTTAGAAAACTGGGAATACCCCCCCAGACCATCATTATAGCCTGCCTGATTTCTCATTGTAACATAATCGGATGAATTAACAAATAAAGGTTCTTTTGTCATTTGCTGGAATGACTGGTCAAAATTCACCTCTACTTTTGTTTTTCCAATGTGTCCCTGCTTAGTCTTAATCGAAATTACCCCATTGGCTCCCTGAATGCCATAAATAGCCGTTGTAGCAGCATCCTTCAATATAGTTACCGACTCTATTTCTTTAGGAGTAATATATGTATAATTCGTATTAGGACAAATAATTCCATCCACAATCACTAGCGGTTCCCGTCCATTAATGGTAGAAAGCCCTCTGACCAATTGTGTTACCCCTGTTGACGAAGAACTCAATGCTCCACGGGATAATTCAGCATTTGTTTCTATCGTCGTCAACCCCGTAAACCGACCTGCAAAAGTTTTTGTCAGATTTGATTCAGGAGACTTATCCAAATCTGAACCTAAAACTCTGGAAACAGCTCCGGTTACCGCCCTTTTAGGTAACGACATATATCCCAAATCTATGACCTCATCCATTTTTTCAGCATCATATGACAACTGAATAGATTCCAATCCTTCGTGATTTACGACAGATACTTTTTTATCATCATAACCGATATATGAAACTGTAATATATTGGCTTCCATCCTTTATATCAATTTCATACGCACCATCAACTTTTGTCAGATATTCGCATTTTCCGTTTTCCGACTTCAAAAGAGCCCCAGAAATCGGCTTTCCAAACTCATCAATGACGAACCCTTTTAATTGAATAGAAGGATCTTGTGCCCAACCTAATATTCCCGGAGAACTCAAGCAAGCACAAATAGCCAATATGGATATTTTATTTTTTATGTAGCTCATAATTTAGATTCTTTTCAAGTTATACAGAATATTACCATCCCTGATTTTGCCAGGAGACTCCCGTTGTTGACTCCAAACGGGACACTTCGTCCAATGGTAATGGCAATAATAAATCTCTATTCTGATATCCACCACGTGGATTTGTAGATATATTATATCGTTGATAATTGAACGAGCCATCATTATTTTTTGTAATTCTCATTCCTGTCAACCACTGGCATGTAGCATTCAAATTACCTTCAGGCTTCTGCCAACGACGTAAATCAAAATACCGAACCTCTTCCCAAGCTAATTCAACGCGTCGTTCATTATGAACACGTAAAATCATTTCATCTTTCGACAAACCGGCTGGCAACGCAGGCATATTTACACGAGCCCTTATCTCATCCACGGCAGCTTTGGCTTCTGCCAAATGCCCTGATTCTGCTGCAGCTTCCGCATAATTCAGAATAATTTCTCCTAACCGGAAAAATTTCCAGTTTGAATTATTTATTTGATTTGTATTTGAAGCCTGGGGAGTAACTAATTTCCTATGATAATAACCAGTACGACTATGAGCTCTGTCAGACGGATCCAAACTCATTCCATGTCGGCCATTCACATAAGTTTCAACAGTAAATACTTCTCCATTATTCCAGATTAAAGAATCACCATTACATAAAACTGTTGCTGTCAAACGCGGATCACGATTTTCATACGGATTTTTAGGATCATATATTTTATTATCTGGATTATAATTCGGTTGCATATGCTTTTCGTCCAAATAAGGTTTAGCCAAATCCAGTATAGGCTGCCCATCTATTGTTTCGAAAGCATCAACCAGCTCCTGAGTAGGACATGTTCCACATTTATAAGTACCATCCATAGAACTTCCTATATAACCGACATGCCATACGAAAACACCTCCGGCACGATGTTGCCAAATTGTTTCTTTATCACGTGGTTCTGCTGAATAGTCTGCATTTTGACAAACCAACTGATGAAAAGCAGCAGCGTCATATGTTCCAAATGTCGAAGGATTAGTACATGTGGTAAATAATGCATACCCATTCTTTTTCAATTCCTCTACAGCCTGTTTATTCATCTGATATGCTTCTTCCCAATGATCTTCTCCTGCATTAAACAAAGGGCTGGCTGCAAACAACATCATTTTAGATTTAACAGCCCAAGCTAATGCTTTAGTTGCCCGCATTGCTTCATCTTCCGTTGTAATACGCCAGGGTAGTTCCGCACAATTGAGACCGGCATCACAGTCTTCTGCTATAAATCGGGCAACATCATACACGGCTTCTCGTTTCAATGTAGAAAAATCAGCATCAAACGCTATGGTTTTATCCACAATAGGAACTTTGCCAAACCATTTAACCAACTCTGAATAGAAAAAAGCACGCATAACGTGTGCCTCTGCGGTAAAACGGGCACGTTCTGCTTCACTATTTACAGCCGCAGTCCCTATATTTTCCAAAAACTGGTTGCACAAACGTATTTGTTGCCAATATCTGGACCAATAAGCATTATTAGCTGCACCATGTCCATCGTGCATATCTCTTATCGGATGGGAAGACGCTGATTCATTCGCATTATACATTGATTGAATACTTGTTCCCTGTACTTCTTCCGAAGACCACCCTTCATCACTACAAGCTGTCACTAAAGGATCAAAAAACCAATAAGCATATCCCTTTTGAGGAATATTATTATAACAAGCATTCAACAAAGCACCTACTTTATCCGGGTCTGCATATATTTCCTCCATAGTGAGCGTTCCATCAGGAGCTACATCCAGGACATCAGAACAAGAATTCAATGTTCCCAACAGAACAATTGAAGATATTAAGAAATATGTTAGTTTCATATAACTCTCCTTTCAATGATTAAAATGTCACATTAATACCAAAATTCATCATCTTAGTAATCGGATAATTAAGCTCTGCACTTTGCTCTGGGTCAATTGCATCAGTTTTCATGGCCTTCCATGTCAATAGATTATTCCCGTTTACATAAACTCGTGTACTATTAATTCCGACTTTTTTCAAAAGTTTTTTAGGCAATGTATACCCCAGTTCTATATTCTTCAAACGCAGGAAAGAACGATCCATAATAAAGAAATCATTTGCCTTCTGGCTAGTTCCGGGTGAGGATGCCAAGGCTGGATATTTAATTTCTTCACCATTAGCATAACGTTCAGCAGTCCAAGCCTGCAAATGATAATCACTGTAGAAACCAACCAAACCGAACTCTGTAGCTCCCCAACCAGTATATACACGGGATGCTTTAGCTATACCGGAAAACAAAAATGAAAAATCAAAATTCTTCCAGTTTACAGAACCAGAAAAGCCATAAGTAATACGAGGTATATCACTATACTTGATCGGAGCCTGGTCCTTCTCATCAATTACACCATCTTCATTTATATCCACATAAAGAAAATCACCCAAACGAGGAGTTCCTCCTACCTGATAAGTAGCCAAAGCGTTGTCCAGTTCTTCTTGTGTATTAATATATCCATTACCATTACTATAGTCTATTTTATATCCGAAACACTGTCCTATACTGTAACCTGTACTTCTGTAACGATATGCATAATCAGCCGTTTTTTGTGCTTCATCCATAAAACGTTGGGTATTCTTATTATACGCGAAATTTCCCTTTACAGTAAATGACCAATCATCGTTTAATCGCTTATTGTAAGTTGCCTCCAACTCATATCCATGATTATCAATACGTCCCATATTGACTTTTGGCAGATTACCAAGTGCTACTCCCTGAATTTCAGGTACTGTACCACGAGATATCAAAACTCCTTCACGTTTTTCCTTAAAATAATCAAAAGTTAAAGACAGTTCATTAAACAACTGTATGTCAACTCCATAATTCTGTTTATAAGCAATTTCCCAACTTAAATTGGTATTTCCTAATTTCCCTTGTGAAATGGCTTGCCCACGTCCTAAAGAAGGAATAACTCCACCACCACTCGTAATGTTACTTATATACAAGAAACGTGTACTACCTAATTTATCATTACCCACTTTACCATAAGAAGCACGTAACTTCAAATTAGAAATAGTCTTATTATCTTTCAGGAAACTTTCATTACTAGCCACCCAACCTGCGGAAAAAGCAGGAAAAAAACCAAAACGATGTCCTTTTGCAAATTGCTCGGAACCGTTATATCCAATATTTACTTCAGCCAGATAACGAGAATCATATCCATAAGTAGCACGCGCTGAAACACCTAACATATTATAAGGTAAATCTGCTGCATATTCCTGCCAATTATCACGTTGAACCAGAGCCATCCCTGTGACATCATGCACTCCAAATTTCCGGGCATAATTCAATGAATACTGCATATTCATATAATAGTTGGTCGACATAGACTTTGAGAGAGAAATAGCATTATTTTCATTCGTTCTCACTTTTGTATAATAAGATTGGTCTTCCGCCGTTCTGGCAACCGACACACCATAAGCATCATACGATCGGACTCCCTGTAAAGTAGTCACAGCTTTTGAGTCAAAAGAAATCATAAATTTATTACTAAGTCCTTTCGTTATGAAATCTAATCCCCAATCCACGATTAACGATGAATTCAAATTAGTATTCGTTTCCTGCTGATACCCTCTACGGTTTATTTCCCCATAAGTATTGCGGTCCTGACCAGACTGATTAACAACCTCACCAGCCGGAACAGATGTTCCATCTATCAACGTATAACCCTCTTGAGTCAGTGGTCCCGGATCTGTCGGAGGTGTTCCCCAAATATAAGCCCTCATATTTTCAATCATAGCAGCGACACTTCCTCCAAAAAGAGTTTTTGTTTGTGGAGTATTTACCTTTTCCAAGTAAGAAGCCAGATTCAAAGAAAGCTTTAAATTTGAAAGTACTTTATAATCCAGGTTTGCACGAAAATTATAACGATCCGATTTATAACTCGGATCATATCCCAGATCCTTCTCCGATTCCGTGCGGAATTGGCCTCCTTGCCCCAAATAAGCAACATTCATGAAATAGCTCAATTTTTCTGTTCCTCCACTCAAATTCACGTTAACACGAGTTTGAGGAGCCCATTTTTTAAAAAATTCACTATATACATCCCTATCCGGATAAAATACAGGATCTTTACCAGACCTATACATATCGATCATATAATCGGTGTAAGGTAAATCCGCTTCAGAATATCCATCATTGCGAAACGCCTGATTACGTAACTCAGCAAATTCCCAGGAGTGAATACGATCTGCCTGGGCAGTAAATTGCTGCAAACTATAATCCGCAGAAATACTTAATTCTGTTTTTCCTACCTCACCACGACGTGTGGTAATCATTATAACACCATTAGCACCACGAACGCCAAATACTGCAGTAGCAGATGCATCCTTTAATATAGATACGGAAGCAATTTCATTCGGGTCTAACGTAGAAATATTATCACGTGGCACACCATCTATTAAAATAAGAGGATTTGCTCCATTTGTCGTACTGGCCCCACGTAAATAAAATGTAACATCATCTCCACCCGGTTGTCCGGATGTCTGCAAAGCGGTTAATCCCGGTAGACGTCCAGCCAAAGCGGTTGACAAATTCGCAGCAGAACTTTGTTTCAGTTCTTTCGTCTGTATTGCAGCGACTGCTCCGGTTACAGACACTTTCTTTTGGGAACCGTATCCAACCACTACTACTTCTTCCAGTGTTTCTGTATCTTCAAGCAATGTAATAGATACAGATTTCTGGCTCCCTGCCTTTATTGTTTGTGTCACATATCCAATATAGGATACACGCAACACAGACTGTGGAGTGACTTTAATGGAAAATTTACCATCTGCATCGGTAACAGTTCCGTTTGTAACACTTTCCATAATATTTACACCAATCAACGGGAAACCGTCTTTATCCAAGACAATACCTGTTAATAGCGAAGTTTGTTGTTGAACTCCTGCCTTTTCGTTTTTTTCCGGTATAACATTAGATTTTTCCGAATACCCATAGAAAGGGGTTAACAACAATGAGGTGATCAGCAAAGCTGATTTGCCTCCTAATTTTGTTAATCTGACATTTTTCATAAAAGATTAGCTTATTGTACATTATAGTAAGCAAGCTTAATAACAAAGTATATACACAATTATTCACGTGCATTTGAGAGATTCACAAGTTCTCATTTTTGACAAAATCAAGAATACTCATTTCAGAAACAGTTCAACATCTTTACTTCAATTTTTACCCTAAAATTCTTATGAAAGGGTAAAAGATTCAACAATTTTCGTTTACATATCACAATAAAAGTTTGTATTATTATCATAATTAACCGAATTCTAGCCAAAGAATACTTCGGCAAAGACATAAAGATTTCACTACGGAGCAAAAACCATGTTTTTACTCCGTTCAAATGACGATTTAACAAAAAACAAATAGGATTTTTCAGGATAAAGAAGCTTATTTTTATCCTGTTTCTTTATATATAGGGATGGATGATTTACAAAGGATAGTCAAAATAGCACTTTTCAAAAGCACTAACCAAATACAAGATTTTATTATAGAATAATATAATTGACAAAAAGATTTGTCAATTATACAGGTTATAACCTGTATAATTGACAAAAAGATTTGTCAATTATACAGGTTATAACCTGCGTTTTTTCGGTTTCATTAATCTGTTTCATCTGTTCTACACGGTATATATTTTTACTAATATCAAAGGAACAAATTATTTTTTTATTAAATATAAAAAAAATGATTTTTCAAGTTTCATTTTTGACAAATACATCTGATATAAATATTTCTTATTTCAAATGCATTCCCAATTTCTATTTTTCCAACAAATAAATCAATATATCTCCGGGAGAGATTAATAAAGTAGCTGTATACGATTCAGCAGAAACAAGACTTCCGTCTTTTAATACACGTTTCACGGAGGGATCTGCATAAAAGGTAAGCTCCATTGTATCCATCAGACTTCTGTTTACAATAGCAAGATATTTCTTACCTCCATTTTCCAGCAATGAAATAATGGCTCCATATCCATGTGTATCCAAAACCTTCACCTTTTCAGGAAGAGTGGTCAAACGTGTCGTACCTCTCGGTATAACACTTCCTGTATGTCTGACCGACAAAACTTTTGCCCCCAAAAAGATTCCGGCAATTGATCTGATCTCGGCATTCATATCTTTCACCAAATCATAAACTTCCGTTCGCTTACCATCCAAACCAATCGGTCCGTGTTGATAATCATAAAAAGAATCACCAGCCGGTGTCCAATAAGTAAAATACTGTAACCCTTGGGCTCCATAAACCAGATTACTATATAGTTGTAACCGTAAAGAAGCGCGTGTCGGAACAGGATATGGTCCATGTTTGGTAGCAAGAGCAAACGCCCAGAAATCCTTACCGATTTTTCTTGCTTCATCTGAGAAATCTTCCAGATTTTCATACCATTCAGCTTTCAAAACATTATCTCCAAGAACCGGATAATGGTCGAAAGAAAGAAATGGTAGAGGAACCTCTTTATTAAAACGGGTAATATAATCACGATAATTCTGAACACCCAAAAACCTCAAATGCTCCTCACCTCCTGTCGGAAATAAGTTCAGATAGCAAAATTTGCGATTATCTACAGCTTGTATTCTTTTAGCCCAATCACCTAGCGCTGCAAAATCTGCAACAACAGGCTCATCCCGTAAAAAATAACCTGCAACCGCCGGATGTTCCATAAATTTCCGAACAGTTTTTTCTGGTTCTTTACGTAACTCAGGACAAGCTATTATTAGCTGCACACCTACTTTATGTGCGGCGTCAAGCGCTTTTTCCACTTCTTCCAAACTTGAATACTCACTAAAGTTTATAGTAAATCCAGCCTCTTTCAGTTCCTTGAAACGCTCAACGGTCGCTTCATTTGCCCTTATGCCATACCAGGCTACTATGGGTATCTGTGCCGATAAATCCAATCTTTCCTGTGCTTGTCCTATTCTTGTAAACAGTAACAATAAAAAGATCATTCCCAATACGAAATAATGTTTCATAAAATATTTTTTACTAATTATCCTTCTCATTTCAAACTAAGATCCAACCTTTTTCCTGCATAAACTGGTAAAATCATCAGGGTAAGACGATGGTCAGCCACCGAACAATTAATTTTTTTACCATTAAAACGGACTTCAGCTTTTTTCATATGTGCAGGAAGAGGTATGCTTATTTTACCCTCACCGGCAACATACATCTGATAGCGGGACATATCATTATCTACAGGCGAAAATGTTAAATCCACGGGGGTATCTGCAAATTTATAATGAGTTCCGTCAAGAGTAATTTCATTACACTGCTGTCCTGAAAATGCAATCAGCTGTTGACCGTCTAAACGAAAGCCTAAAGATAAACGTCCTACATATGATACCTCATGCCCGTTAATTTTTGCCTGTTTCAATTCTATCCGATCTGATGGAAGAGGATTTTCAAGCAATACTTTTTCATCATCTTCCTGATTTCTTGAGAAACCTCCAAACCAACTTTCAGCATGTGTACGATAATGTGCTACTACCATGGTTGTTGAATTCGGGAAAGAAGAAACAAAATATTCACCAGTCCTTGAAAGATACGACGGATTATCATTTACCACAAACTTTCCGGTAGAAGGATAAGCATTACAAGCATTTAGTATTTCAAACAAAGTACGGGTTTCATACCCCAGGCTTGCCGATTGGTCATCACGTGGACGGAAACCACAATAACAAGCAATTCCTCCATCAGGATATTTAAGCATTGTCCCAACCACTTTCTTGTCTGAATAAGCTATAATCTCCGCATTAGAAACGGGAGTTACCGGATAAATCCGGTCCACAATAAAATCTGTCAGGATTGACTGATCCGGAACATCAGACAAACTCCCGGAAAAATCAATCATTTTCCCGGATGCAATTTCCCCCATATAACAATCATGGTTATACTGAGCTCCAAACAGTTTCTGCCACTGCCTGGTACAATTTTCCCCACTTTTATCGATCAGAGGCGGAGTACTGAACCAGACAACCTTTCCACCAGCTTTAACAAAACGTTCCATCATATCCAGTAATCCTTTTTCCGGTAACGGCTCAAACATAACAACCAATGTTCCGTACTTTTTTTCTGCGACCTGGATATGTCCGTCCGATTGTACAGTTCCCATTTCAAGCAATTTATCAGTTGTCAGATAATTTGCATATCCATATTGCGTCATCCAACTTCCAAAACGCGGTTCCACAGCAACCAAATTCATCGGATAAAGAATCAACACTTCAGTATCGCGGTGCACATTTCCTGTCATTAAGCGGATTGGCTCACTCGGACTGGCACCATACGCATAATTTATAGCCATTTTACGTTCCAGAGCTTTATCCGGCATTCCCCAAGCTGCTGCATAGGCATTCGGATATTTATTGATAACACCTATGGATGCAGCCATTGCCGCCCCGTAATAATTACGGTCACTCCAACCACCTTCAGCAAAATCATTACCGGTCGGTTGCAGATATTCACTCCATTTAAAATAATCATAACAAGCAGCAGACGCCTGATGTACCGTATTACCCCAGATAAAATTGGATGTATATTCATATTTATAACGATTGCCATATAGTTTCTCACAATTCCAATAGTCTATCGTAGGACTCTGTGCCCATGATGCATGCGCCGACGTACTCAATTCATGCCCAAACAGCTTTTCACCATAATCTTTCGCATTTTTGAATAAGTTGACTACATCATCATTCAACATTCGATAATAACGGTCACGTAATAAAAATGTACGATGTATTGCATCCGGTGTTTCTCCCAAAACATATTGAATATTGACAACTGCATCAGTTGTAGGACGGAACATCGGAGCTCCGTACGCAAAATAGAGCATGTAGCGATCATCAAATTTCTGGTTATACTTCTCTTCATACCGACATGCCATATTTTTAGTCAGATAACGTTCTGCAAACTGACCTTCTTCGTGATGTCCAAAATAAAACCAATCTTGTTGAATATGCATTTCATCAGAATACAGGGAAGTCAGATTTACTTTTTTATCATGGTACTTCTTTAACAAGTTACTCAAGAAAGCCGGAGCTTCCGGATCAAAGTAATCCATTTCCTGAGTTTCATATTCTAACATAACCATAACCCGATCAAAACCTGCACATTGGATTCCATCACCATAGATACGTAAGCGCTTCATCGGAATTGTTCCCTGATCAGAGCCATTGATAGAATCAATCTCCTCATATTTCACATTTTCCAATAAAACAATATCATCCGGATTTACAGATCGCATAGATGTAGATACCACCTTTTCTTTAAAAGCATAAGCCTTTACACCTTTAAGTTTAACCGGAGTTTGTCCCTTATTATTCGTCCAAAACAACTGCTGCCACATCTGCAAGCTGAATTGTCCTGTACGGGGATTCCTCAATCCGACTTTATAAGCAAGCCAACGACCGCTGTTACCCGTTTGATTTTTATATGCCAAACCCAATTCAAGCGGACTAAGCAGGCTCAAACAAAGTCCCATATCCTGTTTAGAAACAAAATCGCTGACAACTTTTATTTTATCAACATATTCATCCATATCAGGAGTTAAATTTCGTTCCGTATTCTTATCTGTACGATATTGACGGAAAAATTCATCAAACGCAATAATCAGTTCTTTCGATCCATAACTCTTTCCTCGTTTACAAACATCACGAAGACTTTCCAAACGAGAATCATACCCCAACGAATTATCTATTTTTTTATCAGGATCTGTTAAATCGTTTAGTTGTTGATCACTTGTCAGAATAATTGTTTGTGCCTCAACAGGACTGGTTGTCAAGGAAATTCCCACAAACAAATTTAAAATCCATTTTACAATTGTGCTTTTCATAATTTAAAAATTTAATTAATTTGAATATTACACAACAAAAATAGGACTCCTTTATTTCTATCAATTCACAAATCTGACATTTATGCCTACAATATTGACACATGAATATTACAACAAATGTTATTCATATTTTGAAAAAAGTACGGTATGATCCGGAAATAATAGGATACTGGGTAAGTTTTTTACTAAATGGACATAAAAAAAGCCACCCTGTAACAGGATGGCTTTTTTTTTCTATCTTGGGGGTGAACGATGGGACTCGAACCCACGACCCTCGGAACCACAATCCGATGCTCTAACCAACTGAGCTACGCTCACCATTTCAGTCTCGTTGAGTATTTCTCTTTAAGACGGTGCAAAGATAGATGTTTTTTCTGATTCCGCAAGCGTTTTCAAAGAAAATTATACAAATATTTTACTTGTAAATCGCTTTCTTCCCGGCTAACAGCGTGTTACGCATCAAAGAAATGATTGTCATAGGACCAACACCTCCCGGAACCGGCGTAATATAAGAACATTTAGGAGCGACTTCGTCGAACTTTACATCACCGGTCAGCTTATAACCGCTCTTGGTTACACTACTCGGCATACGGGTAGTGCCAACGTCAACTATTACGGCACCTTCTTTCACCATATCGGCTTTCAGGAATTCAGGAACACCCAAAGCAACAATGATGATGTCAGCGTTCAGGCACATTTCTTTCAGATTCTTTGAACGGCTGTGACAAACAGTTACCGTGCAGTTTCCCGGATAATTTTTCTGCATCATCAGGGTTGCCATCGGTTTACCGACAATATTGCTGCGTCCCAGGACTACGCAATGTTTGCCGCTTGTTTCGATTTCATAACGTTTCAGCAATTCCAGAATACCGGCCGGAGTGGCAGAAACAAAACAAGGAAGACCGATCGACATACGTCCCACGTTGATCGGATGGAATCCGTCAACATCTTTACGGTAATCGATCGCCTCAATAATCTTTTGCTCTGAAATATGTTTCGGAAGCGGAAGCTGCACAATGAAACCGTCTACATCCGGATCGTTGTTCAGTTCGTCTACCCGGCGAAGCAACTCTTCTTCGGTCACATCGTCCTCATAGCGAATCAGCGTCGATTTGAAACCGATTTCTTCACAAGTTTTTACTTTACTGGCCACATAGGTTTCACTTCCTCCATCATGACCTACCAGAATAGCTGCCAAGTGGGGAATCTTACCTCCTGCAGCTTTGATCTGGGCGACTTCTTCCGCCATCTCTTTCTTCATCTGAGCAGAGACGGCTTTTCCGTCCAGTAATTGATAATGATTGTCTTCCATAATATATCTCTTTAGTTTTTATCTTCTAAACGATGGGAATTTCTTACTTCCCGGTTTGGCAGCGGTAAGCATGCGCATCATCTTACGGGTTTCATCAAACTGCTTGATTAGCTTGTTTACCTCCTGGATAGTCGTTCCGCTACCTTTGGCGATACGCTGACGGCGTGAACCGTTCAGGATAGCCGGATTAACACGTTCGTCCGGCGTCATGGAATAGATAATCGCTTCGATGCTCTTAAAGGCATTATCGTCGATATCGATATCTTTCAAAGCTTTACCAACACCCGGAATCATAGAAGCTAGTTCTTTCAGGTTACCCATCTTCTTGATCTGCTGGATTTGGGAAATGAAGTCGTTGAAGTCGAACTGGTTCTTAGCAATCTTCTTCTGCAAACGTTTTGCTTCTTCTTCATCGTATTGTTCCTGGGCACGTTCTACCAAAGAAACGATATCACCCATACCGAGGATACGGTCAGCCATACGTTCCGGGTGGAAAGTATCCAGTGCATCCATCTTCTCACCGGTTCCGACAAACTTGATCGGTTTATCGACTACCGTACGGATAGAAAGGGCGGCACCACCACGGGTATCACCATCCAGCTTAGTCAGAACTACGCCGTCGAAGTCAAGACGTTCGTTAAATTCTTTGGCTGTGTTCACCGCATCCTGTCCGGTCATAGAGTCGACAACGAACAATGTTTCGTCCGGTTGGATAGCACTTTTGATAGCGGCAATCTCTTTCATCATCTGCTCGTCGATCGCCAGACGACCCGCCGTATCGACAATCACTACATCGTTACCCTTGGCACGGGCTTCGCGGATAGCGTTCATCGCAATCTCTACCGGATTCTTGTTTTCCAGCTCCATATAAACAGGAACACCGACCTGCTCACCGACAACACGCAACTGTTCGATAGCCGCCGGACGGTAAACGTCGCAGGCAGCCAGCAACGGCTTCTTGTTTCTTTTGGTTTTCAACATATTGGCCAGCTTTCCGGAGAAAGTGGTCTTACCGGAACCCTGTAAACCCGACATCAGGATAATAGCCGGATTTCCACTCAGGTTAATATCGATAGCCGTTCCTCCCATCAGGCTGGCAAGTTCGTCGTGAACGATCTTAACCATCAACTGGCTGGGTTTAACGGAAGTAAGTACATTTTGTCCTAACGCTTTTTCTTTTACCGTATCGGTAAATGACTTGGCTACTTTATAGTTTACGTCGGCATCAAGAAGGGCTTTGCGCACATCTTTCAGTGTTTCAGCCACATTAATCTCGGTGATCTTGCCTTCACCTTTCAGCAGTTTAAACGATCTGTCTAACCTTTCGCTTAAATTTTCAAACATATTCGTATGTGTATTTATTTTTTTCTTTCTAATTTCTAACGTAATAGGGTGCAAAGGTAAGAAAAAGGATGTAAACCTCTAAATCTTTTTATTCTGCCAAGCTGCTTTTTTCAAATAAATTACACTTGCCAGCAGCAGTCCGGTGTAATAAACAACTTCGGTCAGAAAACAAATAGCAACCGGAAGATGTAAACGCATCCCTGCCACATAGATAAACAATGTATAAAAGACAAGTGTCACCAACTCCATCGCAAAGGCAGAACGGGTATTTCCCGTACCTGTCACACCATTAAATACGATATTAGCGACAGCCGCTATCAGCAAGGCTCCGGCAATCACATAAAGCGAAGGTATCGAAGCATGTATCAAAGAGGCGTCATTCGTATAAACCGACAAGATAGCCGATGGGAAAATACAAGTGATAAAAACACATACAGCCACAATACCCAATGAGATATAAGAAAGCCGCCGGATAATCGGGATAACCTGGTCGGTATGCCCCGCACCAATGCTATTACTGACAAAAGAGTTGGTTGCCGTGGATAAAGAATTAACCGGAATCAACAGAACGATATACACACTGCGCACAATATTGGCAATCGCCAACTCCCGTTGCCCCAGATGCTCCACGGCTACAAAAAGCATGAAATAAGTGCTCAACGATATAAAATACTGTAACATGGTAAATATAGAAATACTTAACACCCGTTTCAGCAGCCTGATGTCGAACGACCGGAATTGATTCAATGCATATTTCTTTATATCCACCGTCAGACGGGTATAAACCAAAAAGAAAACAATCGACACCCCCTCTGCTATCACCGAGGCGATAGCCGCCCCTTTGATACCCATTTCAGGAAAACCACCTTTCCCGAATATCAGCAGGTAGTCGAGCAGCACATTCGTCAATGCCATCACAACAGCGTTCAAGGTCAATACCTTTGTCCGGGTTATACCGATAAACAGCGCCCGGAACATCACATTGACGAAAGAGAAAAAGAATCCGAACACACGCCAGTCGAGGAACTCTTCCGTTGCTCCCAAAATCGTATCGGAAGAAATCATGAACCGCATAATATCTTTAGCAAAGAGACGGGAGAAAGAAAACATCACAGCCGCCAGTGCCAACAGAAAAAATACCCCCTGTATCATGACCGGTCCTACATCACTGTACCGCCGTTCACCATTTCTGCGGGCCATCACAATCTGAGATCCCGTACTGAATCCGAAAGCAATCGTAAACACACAAATATAATAGAGCCCACCCATCGCGGAGGCTCCCAGTTCAACTTCCCCAACCCTTCCAAGGAAAGCCGTGTCGGTCACATTAATAATGTTCTGCGCCAACAAACTCAGAAAAATAGGATAACTTACATTCCAGATTTGTTTGTTCGTATACATATTCTACTCTTATTATTTTCTAAATGGGGAAACACAAGACCATAAAAAAAGCCCGCCGGCAACCGGCGAGCTTCTTTATTGTTGTTTAAAAACATTCTAAATGCTGCTACCGATGCTCTATATCAGTCTATTCGTTGCTGTATCGGGAAACACAACAGCCGGTTTAAATGTTTTGGCTTCTTCAAAATCCATCATGGCATACGACATGATAATGATGATATCGCCAGGCTGTGCCTTGCGGGCTGCTGCACCGTTCAGACAAATCACGCCCGAACCGCGTTCGCCTTTAATGATATACGTTTCAAAACGTTCACCGTTATTGTTGTTCACAATAGCCACCTTCTCATTGGCAATCAGGTTGGCGGCATCCAGCAAATCTTCGTCGATAGTGATACTACCGATATAATTCAGATTAGCTTCTGTTACCGTCACCCGGTGAATCTTTGATTTAACTACCTCTATAAACATCGTTTTCTGTATAATTTGATTACCATTAAATGTCCCTCAAACGAAAGTAGGGTCTTTTGCATTTAAAATAAGGGACTTTTGTTTTCAAAATAAGGGACTTTTAAACTCAAAAGTCCTGACTTTTTTTCGAAAAGGCAATCACCTTATTTATCAGCTACTTATACTTTATATTATCAATCAGGCGAACTTCACCGCAATAGACCGTGATACAGCCGACTGCATAATCGGTATCCGACCAGTTTTTGATCGACTCCATGGTGTTTCCGTCTACGATTTCATAATATTCCACCCGCATAACAGGGTCGGCATTAATCGTATTCACAACATAATCAATAACCTCCTGTACGCTTTTTCCGGCTGCAAAGTTAGTACTTTCTTTTAACGTACGTGCTATTAACGGTGCTTTTTGACGTTGTTCCGGTGTTAAACGAACGTTACGACTGCTTAAAGCCAACCCGTCGTCCTCACGCAAAATCGGGCAGGCGTTAATCTTTACAGGGATATTCAACTGTTTTACCATGGCACGGATGACAGCGATCTGCTGGAAGTCTTTTTCTCCGAAGTAGGCATTATCCGGCTCTACGGCATAAAACAGCTTGCTGACAATCTGGGCCACCCCGTTAAAATGTCCCGGACGGCGCGCCCCTTCCATCACGGCCGAGACTGTTCCGAAATCAAATGTGCGGGTATCCGGTTCAGGATACATCTCCGCCTCTGTCGGAGCAAAAACATAATCACAACCGGCCGGTTCCAATAATGCACAGTCCTTATCCAACGTGCGGGGATAAGTCGCTAAATCATTTTTGTCGTTAAACTGGGTCGGATTTACGAAAACGCTGACAACGCACACATCGTTTTCTTCCACGCAACGCTTAACCAGGCTCAGGTGTCCGTTGTGTAATGCTCCCATGGTGGGAACAAAGCCTATTTGCTTGTTATGCTGCCTTTCTTCGGCAAGATAACGCTTCAATTCTTGAATGCTGTTTACTATTTTCATCTTTTTAGATGCTTATTGACGGTGCAAAGCAAATAAATAATTACGGTAAATGAAAGAAATTTATTATCTTTGTGCCGTCTTTATAAAACTAGTTTACAGAATGGATGCAAAAAAAATCTTGTTTATAGCTCAAGAAATAACACCCTACCTTCCCGAATCTGAGATTGCAACAATATGCAGGAATCTGCCGCAAGGCATTCAGGAGCGTGGTCGCGAAATCAGAACTTTCATGCCTAAATTCGGAAATATCAACGAGCGACGCAATCAGTTGCACGAAGTGATCCGCCTGTCGGGTATGAACCTTATCATTGATGATACGGATCATCCGCTAATCATTAAGGTAGCATCCATTCAGGCCGCACGCATGCAGGTGTACTTCATTGATAATGAAGACTTCTTCCAGCGTAAACATACTGTCAGCGATGAAGAGGGAAATGAATACGAAGATAACGACGACCGTTCGATCTTCTATGTACGTGGAGTACTGGAAACAGTGAAGAAACTTCGCTGGATACCGGATGTGATCCACTGCCACGGATGGATATCTGCACTGACTGCATTATACATAAAAAGAATGTATGCAGATGATCCATGTCTTAAAAATGCAAAAATAGTCTATTCTATTTATAATGATGATTTTAAAACACCGTTAAGAAAAGAACTGGCTCAGAAACTGAAAACAGACGGAGCCAAAGACAGCGACCTGAAAGGCATTAAGGCTGATACCAGCTTTGTCGGCTTGACGAAACTGGCTATCGATATGGCTGACGGTGTGATACAAGGTAGTGAAACGATCAACCAGGATGTACTGGACTATATTGCAACCAAGAAAGATACTCCGTTCCTTCCTTATCAGTCGCCGGAAACTTATATGGATGCATTCAACGAATTTTACGATGTCGTATTAGATTCTAAATAAGTGAGAGAAAATGATGAAGATCAAGCCTTTATTAATTGGCCTGGGCTTAGGAGTAACAATCCTGAGTGGGTGTAGTGATGATTTGAATCTGGTTGGCTCGACAATTCAGCCTGACGGAGACAAAATGCCCGTATATGTAGATACTTTCCAGATGCAAGCGACAACTTTGCTGATGGATTCGGTATATGCAAGAACTACTAATGGACTTCTCGGGGAGTTCTATGATCCGTTATATGGTAACGTGAAATCTGATTACATCTGCCAGTTTTACTGTCCGGATGACTTCAAGTTTAAGCATGAACCTATTAATGGACAGATTGACTCTATCGATTTTAAAATCATGTATCAGAACGGTGCCTGGGTAGGTGATTCTTTAGCACCTATGCGTGCCCAGATATATTTGGTAGACAAAGAACTGGAAAGAGATTTTTATACGAACTTCGATCCGTTGGAGTATTGTGACATGCAGAATTCATTGGGCATGCAAACATATACTGCATATGATAATTCTGTGCCTGACAGCATTCGTAATGCCATTGATTCTAATGGTGATCGCACTTATATTCCGACCGTTACAATCCGGATGCCTAAGGAGTTCGGTCAGAAGTTCTACGATGAATCAATCAAAAATCCAAGTACTTTCAGCAGCCAGGAGAACTTTAATAAATTCTTCCCCGGATTGTATATAACAAATACATATGGTAGCGGTAATATTCTGCAAATTACCTATTCAACTTTCTCGATCTACTATAAGTACAATTTGAAAGGCAGCCAGGGTCAGGATTCCACCGCATATTCCAATGAAACGTTCAATGTAACCAAAGAAGTATTGCAATTGAACCGTTTCAAAAATACAGATTTGACTTCGTTGTTAGAGGAAAATGATTCAATTGCTTATCTGAAAACACCGGCAGGTGTATATACACAATTAACAATTCCTGCCCAGGATATAGTTGAAAGAATCGGAGACCGTGTTATCAACAATATACCTCTGACAATAAAAGCACTGCCGCAGGAAAACTGGCAATGGGCTCTTTCTGCTCCTTCAAATTTACTGTTGCTGCCTAAAGATTCCTTGGCTACTTTCTTTGTGAATAATAAGATAGAAGATAAAAAAACATCATTCCTTGCTAGTTACAGTACTAGTAGTCGATCTTATTCGTATGATAATATCTCCAATCTGATGCAGGAACATATAAAGAATAATCCTGACAAGGATATGGTATTGCTTTTGGTTCCGGTTGAACGTCTTACAGGTCAATCAAACAGCTACTACGGACAATCCCAAACATACACTACGGCAATAAATAATTATTTACTTCCTTCCGGAGTCAAGTTGCTCAAAACAAAAGAAGCGACAAAAATTGTCATAACAACAACGGAATATAAGTAATAATTTTAAATTCATAAAAAAGCGGATAATCAAAAAAAATTATCCGCTTTTTTTTATGAAAGGCTATTATATTATTTCTTCTTTGCAGCCTTCTTTTTCAACTTATCGACTTCTTTCTGAAGTGTCTCAATCTCAATACCCTGATTCTTAATTGTAGTCAATAATGAATTTAATTCTTCATTATCCACATCAATTGGGTACAAAGCATTCACACGACTAATAAAATCTCCCAGGATATTCATATAGTTTGTAAATGCATCATAAGGAGAATCATAGATACCACGATTCAACCAAATCCCCGTATTCTTTGTAGTCATGAAACGGAAATTATTACTTGCCTGCAAATAATCCCAGTCTTGCTTGATACGACGGTCATCACACAAATGAACACGTTCTGCCACACTATAAAGCTTATTGAATGCTTCACGCTGCATCACATTACCCAACCAACAACTGATATCTCTTTCTTCATCTATCCACGACATCGGATAAGGGACATCAACCTGATCCACTGATTTCAATTTAGTCACAATATCTGTCGGTGTAGAGAACGTAATACCTCTTTCTTTTGCACAAGCAGGCAATGCTTTGATAAAACTCAAGATATTAGAAGATAACGGTTGGGCAATTCCCAAAGCCCCAAGTTCCATAAATATATTGATAACCTGCTCTTCTTCAGGAAATGCAGCAATCCAATCCATATACTTATCAGCAAACAATGGATACTCACTCCAACTTGAATTAGAAAAACGCAAACTAATATCATCCGACAATTTGAAATCACGAAGCAACAACTTCAGATTCGGGTTATATGCACAATGATATAAATAATGAGCGCTCTTCCAACCTAAAACATGCTTAGCACCTTCCGTCAACATACCTTTAAATCCCATGCTGGCAACCAAAGCACCGATTTCATTCGAATAGATCAAGCTTGAATTACGGAACACTTTCGGAGTTTGTCCGAATACCTGTTTGATCTTTTTCTTCATACGGTCTACCTCTTCCCGGAAACACTCTTCATTAGCCAATGAAGACAAACCGTGCGAATAAGGTTCACACAAGAACTCACAGCAACCGGTATCATTCAACTGATGCAACAGTTCGATCACTCTGGGGGCATATACCTCCAATTGCTCCATGGCCACACCAGAGATTGAAAATGCAACTTTAAATGCCCCACCATTCTCTTTTGCCATTTCAAGCAATGTTGTCAGAGCAGGAATATACGAACGTGCTGCAATATCACTGATACTGCGTTCATTTTCATAATCATCATAGTAGTAATGATCGGTACCTATATCAAAGCAGCGATAACGTTTCAGATGAATGATTTGATGTATTTCAAAATAAAGACAGATTGTTTTCATATCTAGTTATTGTTTTATTATTTACCGTAATTCTTTAAAACTTCCTCATAAAGTGCTCGGATTCGCAAACCGACTTTTTCCCACGTAATGCCATCGACCTCCTTCTTTCCTTCTTCCTGAAGGTATTTGAAAAGAGATTCATTCGTACAAAGAGAATAAATAGCGTCGGCCATTGCATTGATATCCCAATAATCTGTTTTAATCACTTTATCAAGAATTTCACCGCATCCGGACTGCTTTGAGATAATAGAAGGTGTTCCGCACTGCATCGCTTCCAACGGAGCAATACCGAATGGCTCGGAAACGGAAGGCATCACGAACACATCACTGTTTTTATATGCTTCATACACCTGGCGTCCACGTTGAAAACCCGGAAAATGGAAACGATCGGCAATACCGCGCTCAGCGGCCAAATTGATCATGGCATTCAACATATCACCCGAACCCGCCATTACGAAACGGATATTGCGTGAGCGTTTCAATACCAAAGCTGCCGCTTCTACAAAATATTCCGGTCCTTTCTGCATCGTGATACGTCCAAGGAACGTAACCACTTTTTCTTTCGGATGCTCCGGACGAGGTATATCCAGCAACTCCTGCGAAAGCGGATAAACGGCATTGTGCATAGCAAAACATTTACGGGGATCCTGATGATATTCACGGATAACCGTCTGACGAGTCAGTTCCGATACACACATGATACAATCTGCATGATCCATACCGTTCTTCTCCATCGCATACACGGTTGGATTCACCTTTCCACGCGAACGGTCAAAATCAGTCGCATGAACATGGATACATAATGGTTTTCCACTTACCAGCTTCGCATGCACACCTGCCGGATAAGTCAGCCAGTCATGCGCATGAATTATATCGAACTGCTGTTGCCGAGCTATAACTCCGGCTATAATAGAAAAATTATTGATCTCATCATGAAGATTACCCGGATATCCCCCGGCAAATTCCATACATCCCAAATCATTGACATGCATATGAGAAAAGTCGGCATAAATATGATCGCGAAAAGCATAATACTGCTCCGGCGTCATATAATGAGGCAACCGCGACTTGACATAGTTATAATCGACATCACGCCACACAATCGGCACCTGGTTCATACCGATGATATTCAAAAAACCTTCTTCTTCCCCGGTCGGCTTCGGAAGACAGAAAGTCGTTTCTACATCTCCCTGCAAACTCAATCCTTTTGTAATCCCATAGGATGCTACAGCAAGACCACCATATATTTTGGGAGGAAATTCCCATCCAAACATTAATACTTTCATATTGGCTCCTCCTATTAATAATTGTATTTACTCAATAAATATAACACTCGCAATATTTCTGCCACATTCATAGCAAAAGAAACAGCACCGCGTCCTTTGAAAGGAGGATTTCCATCAAACAGTTCAGAAATAGATCCGATACAGTGAGAAGACATCTCATCTTCATAACCGATCAAATAGCGTTCAATAAAACCCAAGGCACTCATTTTATAAATACGAAGATAAGCTTCGAAATAAAAACCTGCCAACCATGGCCATGCAGTACCTTGATGATAGGCATAATCGCGCTGAATCTGAGGCCCTACATAATTCGGATTATAACCTCCGCTCTTCGGGCTCAACGAACGAAGACCTTTTGGCGTAAGTAATTCTTTCGTTACAATATCAAGTACTCCTTTTTTCTGGCTGGCATTCAAAGGAGAATAATCCAAAGCTACGGCAAATATCATATTAGGACGGACACTCCAGTCCATCATATTTCCATCTACATAATCTAACAAATAACCGTACTCGTTCAAAAATGTTTCGAGAAACGACTTACCGCTTCTTTCAGCCAAAACAGATAATTCAGTACTTAATTGTTCATTTCCTGCCTCACCCAGCAATTCGCCTACAAAACATAGGGCATTATACCACAAAGTATTAATTTCTACAACAAAACCAGTCCGAGGTATTACCGGTCGCCCATTAGCTGTAGAGTTCATCCATGTAACAGCCTTCTCTGTTCCGCGAGTATACAACAAACCGTTGTCAAGTAAAGACAGATTAGGATGTTTATTACTGCAAATAAATGCCATGATATCCTCCAACAATACACCATATTTCTCACGACATGCATCGCGTGACACCATCTTAGCATACTGCTGGATACACCACACAGCCCAAAGTAAAATATCGGGATGATCCATTTCATAAACCCGTAGGTGGCTCGGTTCATTATTCATGAAAGCATACAAAGCTTTACGGGCTGTTTCCATCACAAGCTCAAATTTGGACTTTTCGTTGATAGCCAGCGTCAGTCCCGGCAAGGATATAAACATGTCGCGGGCACGGCACTTAAACCAGGGATAACCGGCCAGAATATAAAACTCGTCACCCTGCTTATTCAGAAATTGATGAGCAGCATTGATCAGACAATGTTTAAATGTATCACGCGGAGTACGCTCTTCCATTTCTTCTTCAAACGTCTTTTTCAACGCACGTGTACCCGTCTCGGAAACACCTCCGGAGAAAACAATACTTTCACCCTTTTTGATATCTACTTCAAAATACCCGGGAACATAAAGGTCTTCATTGAAATCATACCCTCTCTCCTGTTCTTTCGGATATTCGATACCACGATACCAGTCCGGTTGAAAATGGAACTCATTCTTTTTATTTAACTGCATGTACAATTCGGGATATCCCGGATACATACATGTCTTAATACCGTTTGTGACAACCTGATACTCACGACTAGCCTGTGAATTCTCATGGGTATATTCACGTACACTACGAAAAGCTAAAAACGGACGCAAACGCAAGGTTGTAGCAGAATGCGCATCCAACAATGTATACCGAATCAAAATCCGGTTTTCATGATGAACAAAAAGCTTTTCTTTTTTCAAAACAACTCCACCTACTCTGTAGATTGTTGTCGGTACTTTCTCACATTCAAATTCACGGATGTATTTATGCCCGTTCGGACTATAGTTATCACCCTGATACTTATGGAGACCTAAATTAAATTCAGCCCCATGCTGTATAACCGTTTCATCCAACGATGATAGCAACACATGGTTTTCATCATCTAGTTCTGGCACCGGAATGACAAGTAATCCATGATACTTTCGCGTATTACAATCCGCGATAGTTGTACAGTGATAGGCTCCCGAACGATTCGTACGAAGAATCTCCCTTGGTAGAGACTCCTCCAGGTTTGTCATAAGAGTCTTGTCAAATTTAAGATAACTCATAATTTTATATTTGGTTTTAAGTTTATGCTTATATAATGAAAATGATATGATATACAGACCAAATGTATCACTTAAAAACAAAAAAAACAAATCAGCTTTCATATTTATTTAGAAACTAACTTTTTTTACAACGCCAAAACGTTTGATAAATAACTCCTTAGAAAATTAGAAGCTTCCGTTCATGTGTTGTCAAACACATGAACAGTTGTTAAAAACTCAAAACAAGCTACTTTATGAATATCTTAGACTAACCCCCAAAAACAGATCTGCATACTTTTTGAAAAAAATACACACAGTAAGAAGAAAACAAAAAACCTCTGCAGAAAGTTATAAAAACACAAGCGGGAAACAATAGTATACCAATTGCTGGCAAATACCGATACAGACAGACTTTATTGCCGATGCAATAAGGATTTGTTGCCTATCCAACTGTTTGTCGATAGCTATCGGTAAGCTTGCTTACATCTGTCGGTATAATTGTCGATAATTATCGGCTATTATGCTTATAACTATCGGCAAACAATTGGATCGGCAACACAATTAAGAAATATAGAGGGAATTTATTCTGTAGCACAGCTATTTTTTCCATCTTTGTGCCGGAAATAAACAGGTTGTTTCCGGCAATATATGGACTATAATAATATATAATGTATAAGAGATATGACACAAACAACTCATAATCCGTTTTTCTTTAGTTATAACACCCCTTTCGAAACCCCTCCTTTCAACGAGATAAAAAACGAACATTTCGAACCGGCTTTCGATGAGGGAATAAAGCGACTCGATAGTGAAGTGCAGGCCATTGCCAACGATACACAGCCGGCAACCTTCGAAAATACAATCATCGCTCTGGAACGTAGCGGTAAACTGCTGAACAAAGTCAGTTCAGCCTTCTTCAATATATTGAATGCGGAAGCCGACGACGAAATGATGGAGATCTCACAAAGAATCTCCCCCAAGTTGTCGGAAAGCTCTAATAATATCTTTCTGAATGAAAAGCTATTTGCACGTGTCAAGAACGTATATGAACAAAAAGACAGGCTCAACCTTTCTACAGAAGATACCAAGCTGCTGGAAGAAACATTTGAATCGTTCTCCGTTCGTGGTGCCAACCTGAATCCGGAAGACAAAGAGAAATACCGCAAATTAAGCACAGACCTGAGCGTACTATCTCTGAGATTCGACCAGAATGCATTGAAGGACAAAAACAGGTACGAACTGCTTCTCACCGATGAGAAAGATTTGTCGGGCCTTCCCGAAAGTATTTGTGAAGCCGCAGCTCTCCGTGCCAAAGAAAAAGGGAAAAAGGGTTGGTTATTTAACCTGACTGCACCGAGTTATATCCCATTCATGCGATATGCCGATTCACGCAAATTGCGTGAAACAATGTACCGGGAATACATGAGCGTAGGGAACAAGGGAGACGAATATGACAATAAAGAGATCATCCGCCAGATCATCAATATTCGCCTGGAGATAGCCAGATTGATGGGTTACAACACCTATGCAGAATATTCGCTTAAGCATACGATGGCTAAAAATCCGGCTACTGTTTATAACCTGCTGAATCAATTGCTCGATGCCTATAAACCTGTCGCCATCAACGAATATAATGCAGTACAAGGGTTTGCCATGGGTATGGAAAAAGAAAATATCACCGTCATGCCCTGGGACTGGAGTTATTATTCAGAAAAACTGAAAGACATCCGTTTCGATGTAAACGATGAAATGACACGTCCCTACTTTGAACTGAACAATGTCAAAAACGGTGTGTTCGGACTTGCCACACAGCTATACGGCATCACATTCAAAGAGAACAAGGAAATACCGGTTTATCATCCGGAAGTAGATGCTTATGAAGTATACGATGCAGACGGTAAATTCCTCTCCATCCTGTATACTGATTTTCATCCGCGCGACGGAAAACAATCGGGAGCCTGGATGAACAGTATCAAAGAGCAGTATCACGAAGCCGACGGAAGCGATAGTCGCCCACAGATTATCATCGTCATGAATTTCACACGTCCAACGGAGACTAAACCGTCTTTACTGACTTTCGACGAAGTAAATACGCTTCTACATGAATTCGGACATGCCCTGCACGGAATGTTTGCCGAAGGAAAGTACGCCAGCCTGTCCGGTACAAATGTATATCGCGACTTTGTCGAACTGCCTTCACAACTCATGGAAAACTGGCTGACGGAAAAGGAATTTCTCGACCAGATCGCCGTACATTATGAAACAGGCGAAAAAATCCCGCAGGAACTGATCCGGAAGCTAGTCGATGCATCCAACTTCAACACCGGCTATTTCTGCTGCCGCCAATTAAGTTTCGGCATGCTCGATATGGCATGGCATACACAGAACGAACCGTTTGAGGGAGATGTCATCGCCTTTGAAAAACAAGCTTGGGCACGGACCGTTATCGTACCGGAAGTTCCGGGCACATTCATGAGCAGTAGCTTCGGACATATCTTTTCCGGAGGCTATGCCGCCGGATATTACGGATATAAATGGGCGGAAGTATTGGATGCTGATGCATTTTCTGTATTCAAAGCCACAGGCATATTCAACAGGGAAACAGCTCGCTCGTTCCGTGAAAATGTCCTTTCAAAAGGAGGAACCGAAGACCCGGCAATCCTGTATAAACGCTTCCGCGGACAGGAGCCGACCATCGACGCCCTGCTCATAAGAAACGGCATCAAACAGACTGAACCGAAAGCTAATAGCAATTGATATAAAAATAGCTAAACATACAATAGTTAAATCAATTATATTTACCTTTGTCAGCTAAAGTAATAAGTACAAAATCAGGTAAACAATGTGCGAAAAAACAGAGAAACAATATGAATTAGATAAACGTTATCTGCGGATGGCTGCCGTTTGGGCTGAAAATTCATATTGCAAACGACGTCAGGTCGGTGCACTGATAGTTAAGGACCAGATGATCATTTCCGATGGATACAACGGGACACCTGCCGGTTTTGAGAATGTCTGTGAAGATGAAAATAATGTGACCAAGCCCTATGTATTACATGCCGAAGCGAATGCAATAACAAAAGTGGCGGCATCTTCAAACAGCAGTAAAGGAGCGACGATCTATGTTACTTCGGCCCCTTGCATCGAATGCGCCAAGCTGATCATCCAATCGGGCATTAAGCGTGTTGTATATTCAGAAAAGTACCGGATGGAAGACGGATGCAATTTATTGCAACGCGCCGGTATTAGTATAGATTATATTGATATAAACGAATAAATATACGTTTTTATGGACAAAAACAGAAGGTTGACCATCTGGTTACCTGTTATCATTGCAGCAAGTATTGCTCTCGGAATTTTTATCGGGAACAATTATCTTTCTCTTACACAACATGGCAAGCGCCGTATGTTCTCCAGCGGGAATAAAATAAATGCCATACTCGATATTATTGGTGAACAATATGTCGATACCGTTAATATGGCGAAGCTGGTGGAAGGCACCATACCTAAAATATTCAGTGAACTGGATCCGCACTCCGTTTACATACCTGCCGAAGACGCAACGATAGTGAATGAAGACCTCGAAGGATCGTTCAGCGGTATCGGTGTATCATTCAATATGCAGACAGACACGATCCTGGTGATCAGTGTTATCTCCGGAGGTCCGGCTGAAAAAGCCGGTTTATTGCCATTCGACCGTATCATTACAATCAACGACTCGATCTATTCAGGAAATAACACCAGCCAGGCAAAAATTATGCGTACGCTGCGCGGAGCAAAGAACAGTACGGTTAAACTGGGAGTGAAACGCGGAGGTGAACCGGAGTTGCTTTATTTCGATGTTACACGCGGTGATGTCCCGGTCAACTCAGTGGATGTTTTCTACGAAGTAAGTAAAGGTATCGGCTATATCAAAGTCAGCAAGTTCGGCCGGACAACTTATAACGAGTTCATTACAGCTATCGCCAAACTGAAAGAAGCAGGATGTAGTTCTTTTGTTATTGACTTGCGTGGAAATACGGGAGGTTATATGGATGCCGCCATCAATATGGTCAACGAATTCATGCCGGAAGGAAGACTGATCGTTTACACGGAAGGTAAGGCCTTCCCCCGTAACGATGTCTATACAAACGGAACCGGCACTTGCAAAGAGGCTCCGATCGTTGTCCTGACAGATGAGTTCTCGGCTTCTGCCAGCGAGATTTTCTCCGGAGCGATCCAGGATAACGACCGTGGATTGATCATCGGCCGCCGTACGTATGGAAAGGGATTGGTTCAATCACCGATCAAACTGAGCGACGGTTCTGAAATCCGCCTGACAATCGCCCGCTACTACACTCCTTCCGGAAGAAGTATCCAAAAAGATTATGAAATGGGTAATTCCACCGATTATGATCAGGATATATACAACCGATTCATCCATGGTGAATTCGATTCAGCCGACAGTATCAAGAATACGCATACGGAAAAATATAACACCATGATGGGACGTACGGTCTATGGTGGCGGCGGTATCATGCCGGATATATTTATTCCACGCGATACAAGCGGAATTACAACGTATTTCACAAGTATCGTCAACAGTGGCACACTTTATCTGTATGCACTTGAATATTCAGACCAGAATCGTGAAAAATTATCTTCGTTCACGACTTATCAGGATCTGTACAAGTATCTGCAATCGCAGCCATTGCTATATGACTTCACGAACTTTGCCGCAACCAAAGGGATCAAGAAACGCCCGAACCTGATCAATATATCAGGAAAGCTGATCGAAAGCCAGTTGCAGGCATATATCGTACGCAACTTTTTCGACGAAGCCGGATTCTATCCGATCTTCCTGAAAGACGATCCTACGTTATTACGTGCTATCCAGATCATAAACGAAGGTAAATCCGTTCCTACATTAGAGAAAAAAGATGCAGACAAAGGAATTGCAGGAATCCAAGCAACAACTCCGAAAATACATAGCCTCGCTAAAGAAATCGTACAAGAAGACTACATTGCTTGATCTTTCCGAAGAAATAATGAAGCGGCTGGAAGAGACTGAACTCTTCCGGCAGGCTTCCTGTATCGCTTTATACAACGCGATACCCGGCGAAGTCCAAACGGCCGGTTTTCTTGAAAAATGGTTTGAAAAAAAACAACTTCTCCTACCGTTGATTGTAGGCGATGATCTCCGCCTGTTACCCTATAACGGCACTGACAGCCTTAAACCGGGCATCTTCGGCATTATGGAACCTATCGAACAGGAAACAACTGTCGATGAATCGGAAATAGACCTGATCATTGTTCCGGGTGTAGCTTTCGACCGGCAACTGAATCGCATGGGACGCGGTAAAGGATATTACGACAGACTGTTATCCACATTGCAAGCACCCAAAATCGGTATATGTTTCGATTTTCAGCTACAAGACACAGTCCCTACCGAATCTTTCGATAAGAAAATGGATATGATCATTACGGAAAAAGAGATTGTCAACGGATAATA
Source organism: Parabacteroides goldsteinii DSM 19448 = WAL 12034 (assembly GCF_000969835.1). Taxonomy (GTDB): domain Bacteria; phylum Bacteroidota; class Bacteroidia; order Bacteroidales; family Tannerellaceae; genus Parabacteroides; species Parabacteroides goldsteinii. The sequence continues at coordinate 162,466 of NZ_KQ033915.1, read as the reverse complement.
ATATCGTGTATAACGGTTGCCCCGGCATACTCATTCAGACTCTTCACCAACCGTTCACGGCATAAAGTCAGCTCACTTCTCAAGACAGCAGAAGTCAACGATACATATAATATATGATCGCGTACATATATATTACGGGTATATTGCATAACCATCGGTCCGAGCACTTCTTTCCAGGCACGTTCCACACGAATTTCCAGAATCTTTTCATAAAGTTCCGTATTATCTTCAAAGAAATCTCTCAGGACTTCACCGATCGCTTGTGTATTCTTTCGCTTCATGGCTGATCCTCCATCGGTTGAACTTCACCCTGTTCTACTCTAAACAAAGCATAATCATGATTCATTGCCTGCAGGATTTCATCCAGGTATTTCCGGTTGGTATCGGTAACAAATATCTGCCCGAAACTATCTCCACTGACCAGCTTGATGATCTCAGCCACTCGTTCCGCATCCAGTTTATCAAATATATCATCCAAAAGCAAAATGGGAGTTGTCTGCCCTTTCCGGGTCAGAAAAGCAAACTGAGCCAACTTCAGTGCTATCAGATAAGTTTTATTTTGTCCTTGCGAACCGGCCCTGCGGATTAATTGTTCGTTCAATGTCATTTCCAGTTCATCTTTATGAACACCGTTGGAAGTATATCCCAGAATACGGTCACGCTCCCTGTTGGCAGCCAGCGACTCAGCCAGATTCCGGTCTGCCAGTTGGGATATATACCCCAATCCGACCTGTTCGGTAGAACGGCAGATAGTTTGATAGTATTCGTTAAAAATAGGAATAAAACTTTCCACCAGCAGCTGGCGCTTCTCGAACACCATCCGCCCATACATATCCAATTGCATTTCCAGCACTTCATACAGAGATGTATCTGTATTTTGATTCTTCAAAAGAATATTCCGCTGGAGCAAAGCCTTGTTATATTGTATCAAGGCATGCAGATATTGTTTGTCCTGTTGCGAAATGATCAGATCCAGAAAGCGGCGGCGTTCGTCACTCCCCCCCCGGATCAGATCTGAATCCGCCGGCGACACCATAACCAAAGGCAGGAGTCCGATGTGTTCGGACAACTTATCATATTCCTTTTTATTCCGTTTGAACTGTTTCCGCTGGCGACGGCGGATAGCACAGAATATATCCTCGTTTCTCCCCTCGTAATCATATTCACCCTGGATAACGCACATATCCTGATCATTATTTATAATCTGACTATCAGGAGTATTGATATGACTCTTGCAAAACGAAAGATAGTGGATCACATCCAGCAGGTTCGTCTTCCCCATCCCATTATTTCCAAAGAAACAATTCATTTTCGGAGAGAAAGCGACTTCCGCCTGAAGAATATTTTTATAATTGAGAATAGAAAGCTTTTTGAGTATCATCTGTACCTTATTAATCGTACAAAATTAAAAAATATACTTCTAAGTATAGATTATATCAGTAAAAAAAACTACTTTTGCGCTTTGAATTGCCATTGGCATAAATCAGTAGATAAAAATAATAAATAACTATAACACATTATGGCTACTAAGGAAAAAAACACCAACACGGAGTTAGAAGTAGAAGAAATTGTTTCAAGATCAGAGCAGTTCATTGAAAACAATTCAAAAAAGATCATTTACGGAATTATAGCTATCGCACTCGTTGTTGGAGCTGTTTTAGGAATTAAACACGGTTATTTGATTCCTCAGGAAAAGAAAGCAGCCGCTGCTATATTTAAAGGAGAACAGTATTTCGCTAAAGATTCTTTCAATCTGGCTTTAAACGGTAATGGCGCTGACTTTGACGGATTCGAAGGTATCATCGACCAATATGGAAGTACTGCTTCCGGCAACCTGGCAAAGGCTTATGCAGGTATCTGTTATTTCAAGATGGGAGAAACTGAAAAAGCTCTTGACAAACTGAAATCATTCAGTGGAGACGACAATATGATTTCTCCGGCTATCATCGGCCTGATCGGTGACTGCTATGTAAATATGGGTAATGTAAAAGAAGGTATCAGCTATTTCGAAAAAGCTGCTAAGAAAGCAGACAACGAAGTGATCAGCCCGGTTTATCTGAAAAAAGCAGGTATTGCCTACGAAAACCAGAAACAATATAGCGATGCAGTTAAAGCATACACTACGATCAAAGAAAAATATTTCAACTCAATGGAAGCTGCCGATATCGACAAATATATCGCTCGTGCTTCTGCTGCAAAATAATATTATCATTACGATATGAACTATATAAAAGGATGTCCATCAAAAAAGGCATCCTTTTATTTTAAATAGAAAGTTATGGCTACAGCTTATCAAAATTTATCAGACTACGACTTCAACAGTGTTCCTGACGGTTCAGAAATGACGTTCGGTATTGTAGTCGCAGAGTGGAATAAGCACATCACCGAGAAATTACTGGAAGGTGCCTGCAACACTCTGGAAAAACATGGTGTAAAACCGGAAAATATCTATGTGAAACGTGTACCGGGTAGTTTCGAACTGACTTTTGGTGCAAAACGCATGGCTGAAACAAAAGATGTAAACGCTGTGATCGTTCTTGGCTGTGTTGTCAGAGGCGATACTCCACATTTTGATTATGTTTGTTCAGGCGTTACACAAGGTGTTACCGAACTAAACCTGATGTATGATATCCCATTCATTTTCGGTCTGTTAACTACGGACAATATGCAGCAATCGGAAGATCGTGCAGGCGGTAAGTACGGAAACAAAGGGGATGAAGCAGCAGTGACCGCATTAAAAATGGTTCATTTTTCTGACTAAACGCTTGCAGGTTTCAAAAATAATCGTACCTTTGCACTGCAATTGAAAATAATAGGGGCAGTTACCAGAGTGGCCAAATGGGGCTGACTGTAACTCAGCTGTCTTTCGACTTCGGTGGTTCGAATCCATCACTGCCCACTACTATTTCAAAAGCAATAAAAATTGCGGAAGTAGCTCAGTTGATAGAGCATTAGCCTTCCAAGCTGAGGGTCGCGGGTTTGAGCCCCGTCTTCCGCTCTCTGAAAAAAGGATAATCGAAAGGTTATCCTTTTTTTGTATACCAAAAGTCCCGACTTTCACAAGCCGGGACCTTACCTGATTACTAAATCAAAAACTATGAAAAAATAAAGTTGATCAACCTCTCCAAATGAATAAAAAGAAAAAACATAAATTTAATCATAGGCTACGAGTATTCTAGAAAAAGTAGTCCGACAAACGTCTTCATCAGACTACTCAAAGAAGAATCACTTCTTCTTTCTCTTTTTCATAGATAAGGTATGCCTATGCATCTATATACTTTAATACCTTTTATTTTTATCATTTATCTCTGATGCAAAGAAATAACAAAAAAACGGATCAAGCAAAGAAAAACAAAGCATGAAGAAGACAAAAACGATCCATGGATAGGACAAAATCGTTCTTATTTGTTTCTTTTGACTGCTCAGCTATAAAATCAGGAGTTTTTTGTCCTATGAGAACGACGATATTCACTGGGAGTCATATGGTATACTATTTTGAAATTACGCACAAATGTCCGGGAATTATTAAAGCATGATTCCGAAGCTACAACTTCAATCAGCTTATTAGAGGGTTCCAATAATAAAGCGGATGCATAAATAACACGCTGTTTATTTATATATGCATGAAAAGCAACGTCATCTTTCAACCTAAGAATCTTATTCAATGACTTTTTCTTAACGTTACATTGACGGACAATGATATCTACTGTTATATCTTTATCCAGGAAATGCTTTTCAGTCACTACATAGTGATGAATCTTATTATATATTTCTATATATTCCGTATTCTCTGAAAACTTTGATATTTTAGGAGGAGGTATAATTCTATCCAATATAAATATAAAAAGATAAAAGTCCGGACGTTCTATTTCGAAGAAATGCATTTTAATCTTTTGATTCATGAGTTTACTATATTAATTAAATATTTTAGGGCAGACCTGATATCGCTTATAGTAAAAACTTAATCAATATATTAGATCCAGAGTTAACAATAACAAATTCAAGCCCTACACATAAACAAATATAGGATTTAACATTTGCTTATCCAAAGAAAATATCTAAATAACATTCTATCCCCCATTTTTCTAGTCATTTTGCTTTTTATTTATAACTTTGGGGCAACATAAATCTATAAACGATCTACAGAAGATGAACGAACAGATAAAACAGATAGCGGAGCGCCTGGCCGGTCTTCGTGATGCATTGGAGATAGCTCCTGAAGAAATCGCCAAGGTCTGTAACCTGACCACAGAGCAATATCTGGAACTGGAAAGCGGCAATGTCGATATTTCAGTCAGTGTTTTACACCAGATATCACAGGCATACGGAGTGGAACTGACCACACTTATGTTCGGTGACGAGCCTAAAATGAGCACTTACTTTATTACCCGTAAGGGAAAAGGTATTGCCGTTGAACGTACCAAGGCTTACAAGTATCAATCGTTGGCTGCCGGTTTTGCCGGACGCAAGGCAGATCCGTTCCTGGTTACCGTTCACCCGAAATCCGAAGAAGAGCCTATTTATCTGAATTCTCATCCAGGACAGGAATACAACCTCGTACTGAAAGGACGTATGCTTTTGCAGATCAACAATAAGGAATTGATCCTTGAAGAAGGAGACAGCATATATTTCAACTCCGAACTGCCACACGGCATGAAAGCATTGGATGGAGAAAAAGTCAGTTTCCTGGCAATCATTTTATAAATCAGTAGACAGTTGACAAGCGAGAGCTGACAATTAATTATAAAAGCAACAACTATCCTTGTCCGTTAAATAAATAAATTATGTTAGAAAGATTCTTAGATCAGACGTCTTTTACGTCTCAGGAAGATTTTATAAAGAATTTCAAGATAAAAGTACCCGAGAACTTTAATTTCGGATATGATGTAGTAGATGCATGGGCCGCTGAAGAACCCGACAAAAAAGCTTTGTGCTGGACAAACGACCGGGGCGAACATATTGATTTCACATTTGCAGATCTGAAGAAATACACCGATCAAACGGCTGCCTATTTCCAGTCTTTGGGGATAGGACATGGCGATATGGTCATGTTGATCCTGAAACGCCGTTACGAATTCTGGTTCTCGATTATCGCATTGCATAAGTTAGGAGCGGTTGTCATTCCGGCAACTCACCTGCTGACTAAAAAAGATATTGTTTATCGCAATAACGCAGCTGATATAAAAATGATCGTTTGCGCCGGCGAAGAAATCATTACCAAACATATTATCGACGCCATGCCGGACTCTCCGACTATCGAGAAATTAGTCTCTGTCGGCCCAGAAATACCGGAAGGCTTCGAAGATTTCCATAAGGGGATCGAGGATGCAGCCCCATTCGTCCGTCCATCTCATCCGAACAGCAATGACGATATTTCACTGATGTATTTTACATCGGGCACGACAGGTAATCCGAAGATGGTGGCACACGATTTCACTTATCCCCTAGGACATATCGTGACCGGTAGTTTCTGGCATAACCTGCACCGCGACAGTCTTCACCTGACGATTGCCGATACAGGATGGGGAAAAGCCGTCTGGGGAAAACTATACGGACAATGGATCGCCGGTGCGACTGTTTTCGTTTACGATCATGAGAAGTTCACACCAGCCGATATGTTGCAGATGATTCAGGACTACAAAATCACTTCTTTATGTGCACCTCCAACAATCTTCCGCTTCCTGATCCGTGAAGATATGACCAAATACGATCTGTCATCCCTCCAATATTGTACGATTGCCGGTGAAGCACTGAACCCTGCCGTATTCGAAGCATTCTATAAGCTGACGGGAATCAAGCTGATGGAAGGATTCGGCCAGACAGAAACAACACTGACGGTTGCAACCTTCCCCTGGATGGAACCGAAACCCGGTTCTATGGGTGTTCCCAATCCTCAATATGATGTCGACCTGATCCGTCCGGACGGAACCCGTGCGGAAGATGGCGAACAGGGACAAATCGTGATCCACACGACCAGTGGCAAGCCTATCGGACTGTTCAAAGAATATTACCGGGATGCCGAACTGACTCACGAAGCCTGGCACGACGGCATGTATTATACCGGCGACGTTGCCTGGCGCGATGAAGACGGCTATCTATGGTTTGTTGGCCGTGCTGACGATGTGATAAAAAGCTCCGGTTACCGTATCGGCCCGTTCGAAGTGGAAAGTGCCCTGATGACACACCCGGCAGTCGTAGAATGCGCCATCACCGGTGTGCCGGACGAAATACGCGGACAGGTGGTAAAAGCAACAATCGTACTGGCTAATGATTATAAAGAAAAGGCAGGCGAAACCCTGATTAAGGAATTGCAGGATCACGTGAAACGTGTGACGGCACCTTACAAATATCCGCGTGTAGTGGAATTTGTCGATGAGTTACCGAAGACCATCAGCGGTAAAATCCGTCGCGTGGAGATCAGGGATAAAGACAATAAATAACCGTGAACGCAAAGATGGCATATCAGTTTAAGCGGATAGCTGTAAAGATAGGAAGTAATGTGCTGACAAGGATGGATGGCTCACTCGACGTCACCCGTATGTCAGCACTGGTCGACCAGGTAGCCGAACTACACCGGAAGGGAGTTGAAGTTGTTTTAATCTCTTCGGGAGCGGTAGCTTCCGGGAGAAGCGAGGTGAAGCCCGGCAAGAAACTCGATGCCGTTTCAGCCCGCCAACTCTACTCCGCAGTAGGCCAGGCCAAACTGATCAACCGTTACTTCGAACTGTTCCGCGAACATAAGATCGCCTGCGGCCAGGTGCTCACTACGAAAGAGAATTTCGGTAGCCGCACGCATTATCTCAACCAGAAACATTGCATGGAAGTGATGCTCGATAATAACGTGATACCGATCGTAAACGAAAACGATACGATATCCGTTACAGAACTGATGTTCACGGACAACGACGAACTGTCGGGACTGATCGCCACCATGATGGGGATGGATGCACTTATCATCCTGAGTAATATCGACGGCATCTACAACGGAAATCCTGCCGATCCTGCCTCTACCGTTATCCGCGAAATAGACGGCGGGAAACAGGACCTTTCCGAATACGTACAAACCAGTAAGTCTTCGTTCGGACGGGGTGGCATGCTGACTAAATGCAGTATTGCACAGAAAGTTGCCGACGAAGGTATAACCGTCATTATTGCCAACGGGAAAAAGGAAAACATTCTGCCCCAATTGTTGGTTAAAGGAAGTACGGAAATATGTACCCGTTTCATTCCTGCGGCCAAGCCGGTCAGCAGCGTAAAGAAATGGATCGCCCACTCCGAAGGCTTTGCCAAAGGAGAGATACATATCAACAAAGGTACCGAAGAAGCATTGACCGGACCACGTGCAACAAGCCTTCTATTAGTCGGCGTCACAGCCATTAAAGGAGAGTTTGAAAAGAACGACATCGTCCGGATCATGAACGAGAATGGCGTTCAGTTGGGTGTAGGTTGTGCCGGATACGATAGCCATGAGGCTATTTCACTTATCGGACAGCGCGACATGAAACCGTTGGTACATTATGACTATCTGTATCTGGATTAGAGACTAAACATAGCGACCGGTAGTAATCACTCCCCTCTTGAGAGGGGGTAGGGGGTGTGTTATCTTCCGCCATTCACGCAAATTATTACACACCCCCTGCCCCCTCTCAAGAGGGAAAAAGTTACTATCAAGAATGTCTATTAAGAACCTATTACAGCAGACCGTTGCCGCTTCACGCCAGCTGATCACGCTGAGTGACGAAGCCATAAACCGTATCCTGACCGATACAGCCGGCGAATTGATGAACCGGCAAGCCGAAGTGCTCGCAGCAAACGAGAAAGACCTGTCCCGTATGGACCCGGCCAATCCCAAATACGACCGTCTGAAACTGACAACCGACCGTTTGGAAGGTATTGCCGGAGACATGCGAAATGTAGCAACACTCCCCTCACCGCTTGGAAAGGTATTAAGCGAAACAACCCGCCCGAACGGCATGGTTATCCGCAAGGTATCCGTCCCATTCGGAGTAATAGGTGTGATCTATGAAGCACGTCCCAACGTGACATTCGATGTATTCTCCCTCTGTTTCAAGAGTGGCAATGCCTGTGTATTGAAAGGAGGTTCAGATGCTGACGACTCCAACCGGGCACTGGTCGGTATCATCCATCAGGTGCTGGAACGTCATGGCGTAAACCCGGCTGTTTGTTGCCTGCTGCCACCTGACCGGGAAGCGACAACCGAACTGCTGAATGCTGTCGGACTGGTCGACCTGATCATACCACGTGGCAGCAGTTCGCTGATTAACTTCGTTCGTGACAATGCCCGTGTCCCGGTAATCGAGACAGGAGCCGGTATCTGCCATACCTATTTCGACAAGGAGGGAGACAAAGAGAAAGGGCAAGCCATCGTAAACAACGCAAAGACGCGTCGTGTCAGTGTATGTAACGCTTTGGATTGCCTGATCATCCATGAAGACCGGCTCGGCGACCTGCCCTATATCTGCAATAAGTTAAAGGACAGCCATGTAATCATATACGCCGATCAACCGGCTTTCAACTCCCTGGCTGGTTCTTATCCATCGGAACTGCTTCAACCGGCTACGGAAGACAGTTTCGGTACCGAGTTCCTCGACTACAAGATGAGCATCCGTACGGTAGCCAGTCTCGACACAGCCTTGGAGCACATCGCCCGATACAGTTCAAAACATAGTGAAAGTATCGTAAGCGAATCGGCAGAAGCTATCCGCATCTTCCAGCAACAGGTAGATGCCGCCTGCGTTTATGCAAACGTATCGACCGCCTTCACCGACGGCGCACAGTTCGGATTCGGAGCAGAGATCGGTATCAGTACGCAGAAGCTGCATGCCCGTGGGCCGATGGCATTGCCGGAGCTGACTACCTATAAGTATATTATCGAGGGGGAAGGCCAGATTAGACAGTAGTAAGAAACAGCCTTTGTAGCCTATGTTATCATTCAATTAAATTGACTACATTTGCCATTCATATAAACAGATAAATAACATGAGACATTTCACTTGTGTACAAGATGTAGGCGACCTGAAGCAGGCGCTTAACGAAGCATTCGAGATCAAGAAAGACCGCTTTCAATTCACAGAACTTGGCAAGAACAAGACGCTGCTAATGATATTCTTCAACTCCAGCCTGCGCACCCGCCTCTCCACCCAGAAGGCTGCGATGAACCTGGGGATGAACACGATGGTGCTCGACGTGAACCAGGGTGCCTGGAAACTGGAAACCGAACGTGGTGTCATCATGGATGGTGACAAACCTGAACATTTGCTGGAAGCTATTCCTGTCATGGGTTGCTACTGCGATATCATCGGTGTCCGTTCCTTTGCCCGTTTCGAAAACAAGGCGGACGATTACAATGAAAAGATTATCTCCGAATTCATCCAGTACTCCGGTCGTCCGGTATTCAGCATGGAAGCGGCTACCCGCCACCCGTTGCAGAGTTTTGCCGACCTGATTACGATTGAAGAATACAAGAAGACTGCCCGTCCGAAGGTGGTTATGACCTGGGCGCCTCATCCGAAAGCCTTACCGCAGGCCGTTCCCAACAGTTTCGCCGAATGGATGAATGCAACCGATTACGAATTTGTCATCACCCATCCCGAAGGGTATGAGCTCGACCCGAAGTTCGTCGGCAATGCCCGTGTAGAATATGATCAAAAGAAGGCCTTCGAAGGTGCCGACTTCATCTATGCCAAGAACTGGGCCGCCTATGCCGACCCGAATTATGGCCAGGTATTAAGCAAAGACCGCGCCTGGACTGTCGATATGGAAAAGATGGCGCTGACCAACAATGCTTATTTCATGCACTGCCTGCCGGTTCGTCGTAACATGATCGTCACCGACGACGTGATCGAAAGCTCGCAAAGCATCGTCATCCCCGAAGCAGCCAACCGGGAAATCTCAGCACAAACAGTATTGAAGAAGATATTGATGGGGTTGTAACCTGAAAGAAAACCTGTCCCCCGTGCCTGACACGGGAGCAGGTCGGTTATGTCACCTATGGGAAGTCACCACGTCTACCTACTTGGTAAGCTATGTCTACCTACTTGGTAGGCATCATCTACCTACTAGGTAGGCAACGTCGACTTACCAGGTAGACAACATTCCCCTTTGAGGGTAGTTGTTTTCAACCCTCCCGAATACCTATTTAATGGTTCATTAGTATATTATTAACAAATATATGAAACATCTATACCTCCTCTCTTTATCCCTATTCTTTCTCCTGACCGGATGCAATCAGCCGAAACAGTATTACGAAGTAACCGGCATGCTTCATACTCCCTATCAAATCAAGTTCGAATATACCGAATCGCTGGAAAATGAAATCAGTGCTGAACTTCAACGCTACTACCATTGCCTTAATCCGTTCGATTCTACCTCCGTCATCTCCCAGGTAAACCAAAACAAAGATATAGAGGTCGATGATCTTTTCATCGAAGTCTTCAATAAAGCGATGGAAGTATCCGGACAGACTAATGGCATCTATGATATTACCTGTGCCCCGTTTATCAACCTTTGGGGATTCGGATTCAGCAAGAGTGACAGCGTTACGCCGGCCATGATAGATAGCATACGCCCATTTGTCGGTTATCAGAAAGTCCGTTTGGAGGGACGGAAGGTTATCAAAGACGATCCCCGCCTTCTGCTGAATTGCTCCTCTTTGGGAGACGGATGCTGTTGCGAAGTCATCGCCCGTCTCTTCGACAGTAAAGGTATCGAAAACTACCTGATCGATATAGGTGGTGAAACGACAACCAAAGGCGTCAACCCTAAAGGTGAATGCTGGCACATTGGGATCACCAGGCCATCCGATGATCCGATGGGCACGAATAAAGAGTTGCAGGTGATCCTCCTGTTATGCGGACGCCACGGCCTTGCCACTTCCGGCGACTACCGCAACTTCTACATCAAAGACGGAAAGAAATACGCCCATACCATCGACCCGAGAACAGGCTCTCCTGCCGGACAACCGATCCTCAGCACAACCGTTATCGCCGCCGACTGCATGACCGCCGATGCTTACGCTACCGCCTTCATGGCTATGGGCCGCGAAGAAGCCCGCAAAATCCAACAACAACATCCGGAACTGGAATATATGTTTATCTATGCAGATGAGAATGGGGACTATCGCACGGATTATACGGAAGGATTTAAACAGTATTTGTTTCAGAGACCATAATCCTTGATAACTCATCCTATAAATCAAGGCCTTCCCCCTATTCCATCCGAACATATTCCGTTTCCGATTGTTCTATTATAAAACATAACATAGAACATCATGGGCTTCAACATCGCAAAAACAAATAAGAAACGCGTAGTCATCATAGGGGGTGGCTTCGGCGGAGTAAAGCTGGCCAATAAACTGAAGGGGAGTAATTTCCAGGTTGTCCTGATAGACAAAAACAATTTCCATCAGTTCCCGCCTTTGTTGTATCAGGTAGCATCGTCCGGGCTGGAACCGGGCTCAATCATATTTCCTTTCCGGAAGATATTCCAGAAGCAGAAAGACTTCTATTTCCGGATGGCGGAAGTGAAAGCCATCATTGCCGAACGCAATCTGATTGAAACATCCATCGGTGAATTAACCTACGATTATCTGGTGATTGCCTCGGGAACTATCACCAACTTCTTCGGCAACAAGACCATCGAAGAAAAGGCTTTGCCGATGAAGACAATCCAGGAAGCTCTCGAACTCAGGAATACCCTGCTCTCAAACTTCGAGAAGGCGACAATCTGTACCGACCCGGAGGAACGGCAAGCACTAATGAACGTAGTTATAGTCGGTGGCGGTGCAACAGGTGTTGAAATATCGGGAGTATTGGCTGAAATGAAAAGATTCGTTATGCCCAAGGATTATCCGGACCTGAAACAGTCGGACATGCACATCTACCTGGTGGAAGGTTCTCCCCGGCTACTCGGAGTAATGTCGCCCGAAGCATCAGCCAATGCAGAAAAGTTCCTGAAAGGAATGGGAGTAAACATCATACTCAACAAACGCGTTACTGATTATCAGGACGGGAAAGTGATACTGGACGACAACTCCACCATCGCAACCCAAACACTCGTATGGGTTAGCGGAGTAACTGCCACCCACTTCGAACATATTGATAAAGAAGCGTTAAACCGCGGTGGACGAATAACGGTAAATGAATTTAACCAGATGCCGGGAATGGCAAACGTTTTTGCCATCGGAGATGTCTGCTTCCAAACAGAGGAAGACTACCCGAACGGCCACCCACAGGTAGCCCAGGTAGCAATCCAACAAGGTAACCTGCTTGCCGACAACCTCAAACGGCTGGAATCGGGCAAAGAATTGAAAGCCTTCCATTATCTAAATCTCGGAACACTGGCTACCGTTGGACGCAATAAAGCAGTGGCCGACCTGAAAAAGTTAAAGCTGCAAGGGTTCATTGCCTGGATGGTGTGGATGGGGGTACACCTCCGTTCTATCCTGGGTGTCAAGAACAAACTGATGGTACTGATCGAATGGGTATGGAGCTACTTCACATACGACCAGTCCATTCGCCTGATCCTGTATATCCCTAAAAAGAAAGTGGGGAAGAGTTAACATTCAGCCCCCCTTCCCCACCTATATAGTTTCGTTTATTACAAACTATAGGTCAATGTCAGCCAGGTCACCCGTGCATCCCGGTTGCGTACTTGTTCCATGTGCATTTTACTTGTATCGATAAGGGTTGTCTCTTCCAGGCTGTCAAAGATATTATTGATACTCAGATTGGCACGCAGTTTACGATACATGAAATATTGGGAAAGCCCGGCATTCACACTGCTGTGGCTTTTGATTTTACCCTGCGGAGTCAGTTGGTCCGAGATAAAGAAACCATCCAGCTGAAACTCCGTGGTCGGGGTGATATAGATACTCACACTTCCTTTCAGGTCGGTGCAAACCATTGACTTCTTCTCCTCATACCCAACCGTTCTGCCATCAATTTCATCTCTGTACACATTACCGGAAAAACCGATATTCAGGATACGGATAGGATTCCAGTTTCCGGAAAGTTCAAAACCCAATGCCTGGCTGTGGCCTATATTCTCTTTCTGCCAGATAGACTCCTCGTTTATCACTTCCATAATCCGGTTCGATTTATTACGGTAATAAATGGCCGGAGAGAAACGGAAACGATTTGCAACCAACAGATAAGACAATTCCAATGAATGAATGAACTCATCCTTCAAATCCGGATTCCCCTGTGACAGATGAGTCGGGTCACTATAATTGGTGAAAGGACTCAAATCCGCTCCATTAGGACGAATCACGCGTTGCAGATAACTCAATGACAAACAACCCGCGTTACCGGTCTGCAAAGAAAACTTTACCCGGGGATATACATGAAAACGAGTATTGCTTTTCTGTGTTTTGAATTTCTGCGCATTGACTTCCGCCTGTAAACCGGCTTCGGCAGAGAAGCGGTCCCAGCGTCTATCGACCGAGGCGTACAACAAATGGGTATTCCGGTTGAAAGAATAATCGTATGTTTTATTGGCAACGGGAGTCCAGGTATTATCATCCAGGCCGATGTCGTTTGTCTCCGTCCTGTAAGTTTCATCCTTGATACGTCCGATATATCCGGCTTTGAAATACCATTCATCGGCAAACAACTTACTGAAGGCAGCAGAAAAATAATAATTATGCTTGTCCTGATTGATGAACATATTGTCTTTCTTCAGGATATTTCCGGTTCCCGGCTTCTCATTTTCATAGTAATTGTCCTCATCATAACCGAAGTCATTATAGTTGAATGTTACACTTAACTGATCCTGCGGATTAGAAAAGCGATGGTTCCAACGAGCCTCCAAGGCATAAGCATCTTGACGCTGGTCGTTATAACGATAGCGGGTTATTTGGTTCTTTACACTTCCATCCGGGTTCAAGACCTTATTATTGATTCCCCCATAACGGCTGTAATCCATCAAATGATATAATCCGTAGACAGTCAGCAAGTCTTTTGAAGTCAGGTCATACCCCACACTCAGGTCGGCCAGATGAACATCCGGACGTGCCGATGCATTATTATTCATTATGGTTGTACCGGCATCCGTTTTTGTCGTCTTGTCAAACGAACGTTCGCGGTATTCTTTCCGGTAATTATATTTCCCAATAATATGAAATTTCCCCGGATGCAGATTTACGATTGCCCCGGCATTATACCGTTCCTGCAATCCCGCTCCCAACGTCACCGTCAGCGGTGAATCCGATTTTGTATAATTAGTAGAGGAAAGGTTCAGTACACCGGCATCCCCATCAGGCACCAGCGAAATATCAGGCAAGGCAGACATTGATATCCGGTTGAAAAATAAAGCTGGCAACTGGATAAAGACATCTCCGCTATATTCCTCCAGCAATCCGTAAGGAATACCATTAATCAGCATCCCTGCTTTACCCGACCCGCGATAAGTGACTCCCCCTTCAATATCGGTCACCAGCGAAGGCATTTGCCGGAAGGCTTCGGATACTGTGCCCGTCATACTGCTCAGGTTCTTGTCTACCTGAAGACGTTTAACCTCACCGCCATTGAGACCGGCAATACGTTTACCCTGTATTTCCACATTCTGCAACTGCAAATTCATGTCAACCGGGGTCTGGGCATACATCGTATGACTTAACAATGCGACAACTGGGATAATGATTCGATTTCTTTTCATATTGAATACCATTATAAACAAAAAAAGTCTGTATGTTTGAGCATACAGACTGTCCTTTTAACTGATTACTGAATATTATTCAGCAGGAGCAGCTTCTGTTTCAGTAGCAACAGCAGTTGAACCGCCTTCAGCAGGAGCAACTTCTTCTGTTACTGTTTCTTCTTCAACAACTGCAGGAGTAGTTTCTTCTACTGTAGTTTCTGTTTCAGCTACTTCAGCATTTGATTCTGCAGATTTGTTACCACATGATGTGAAAGAAACGGCTGCAACGATAGCAGCAAATGCAACTAACTTTTTCATTTTGTCTTTAATTTAAACGGTCTATAATATCTTCTTGTTGTTGTAAAACGATGCAAATGTATGTATTAATTATATATGTTGTACAACATAAGATACTTTTTTTTCAATTATTTTTTGCAACAAGCGTAATAGACTGTTAATCAAGACATGGATACGTATCAGTAGTTGCTATACAAATACCTCTTGATACTCTTCTTCGGAGTTTTTTCAAACTCTGTCGGGTATAATTGTATTTCTGAAACAACTTCATAGGAAGCCAGCTGCTTATTTAACTCAACCCGGTTCTGTTCCATAATGACCGGCAGGTCGGTATGGGATATTCCGGTACCGTCTACCGTGTCGTAATCCGGATAGACCAGAGCTACCAGCTTGCCGTTTTTCTCGATAACGATACTTTCCATGACGAAAGGCAGGTTATTGATTTTCGACTCAATCTCTTCCGGATAGATATTCTGTCCGCTTGCTCCCAGAATCATCGTCTTGCTACGGCCACGGATAAAGATACGGTTATCCGCATCAATCGTTCCCAGGTCGCCGGTATGAAGCCAGCCGTCTTCGGTAAAAGCATTCTTTGTCGCTTCTTCATTCTTATAATAGCCTTTCATTACATTCTCACCCCGGACCTGGATTTCCCCTACCTTATTATAGGGGTCATCAGAATCGATACGTACTTCCATGATTCCTTTCAGGACTTGTCCGCAGGAACCGGGCACATATTCATAATTGTGGTCGTAGCTAATCAGCGGCCCGCATTCGGTCATTCCGTAACCGATAGTAAACGGGAATTTGATTTTATACAGGAAATCGCTCACTTCCTGGTTCATGGCAGCTCCACCGACAATCACTTCACGGAAGCGTCCTCCCATAGCATCCACCAGATGTTTACGAATCTGGGCATAAATGCGCGAATCCAGCAAAGGAATATTCAACGCCAGCTTCATCGTTGTTTTGCTCAGCTGCGGAAGAATCATCTTTTTGTATATCTTTTCCAGAATCAGCGGAACGGTGAGAATCAGGTTCGGCTTTACCTCTTCAAATGCTTTCAACAAGATTTTCGGAGAAGGAACTTTTCCCAACATATAGACATGGGCTCCCACCGCCATCGGTACGAGGAAGTTAAAAGCACAGCTATAGGCATGTGCCAACGGCAGGAAGCATAATTCGCGGTCGCCACGATACATCAAATCGAGCGTCTTGGCATAAGTTACATTTCCCGCCAGATTGTTTCCGGTCAACATGACGCCTTTACTGAAACCGGTCGTACCGGAAGTATAGTTCAGCAGGACAACCTTGTCGTTATCCAGTTCGGCATATTTTATATCGTTCTTGCTAAATCCTTTCGGATACTTTTCTGCCATCTTCTCATCCATCAACTTCATCAACTTCTGAATGCTTTCGCCGTCACGCTGATGCAGGCAACGGAAGTCGGAAAGAGAGAATACACCGCGTATCTCTTCTATCTTATCCTCTTCCAACGAATCCCAGATACGGTCGCTGACGAACAGGAAGACCGATTCGGAATGATTGATAATATGATGTACGTCGTTCGGGTTGAAATCTTGCAAGATGGGCACTATGATTGCACCATACGTAACAGCCGCCATATAGACAATACACCAGCGGGCACTGTCTTTACCGATCAGAGCGATTTTATCTCCCCGGCGTATCTGACATTCCTCAAACAGGATGTGGATACGGGCTATTTCCTTCGCTACATCCTCGAATGTAAAAGTGACGTTCTTGCTGTAATCTGTCAGTGCGGGTAACGACCAGTTTTCCTTGAAACTGTTTTCGTATATCTTAATGAAGTTTTCTTGTATCATAGCACAGATGCTTATATTTTGTGCAAAAATACAGACTATCCGGCAGATACACAACAGACAGGCTGAGTTTAACCCTTACCCGGTCAAACTCAGCCTCTGTTTGATTTCTTTATTTCTTATGCTTTATCAGCATAATCACCGGATTCGCTTCCTCATCCAAGGTCGCTGCAATTTCTTTCAACCGACCTTTCAGCTGTCCTTTTTCGTAAGCCTCCGTAAGGTCAGAGGCTTCTAATGACAGACTGACCGGTATTTCTTGATTTTTAGGCTTCGAGAAGAAAGAGACCTGTTTCTTATTCGAGTAATCAGCATTACATATAGTATAGTTGAAGATTGCTTTTTCCTGCTTGTCATACACCAAATCGGTACCCGGGAATCCTTTAAACGTTTTATAGTCCAATTCTTTCTTCATAGTCCGCATGAAATAATAGCGGTCGGTGATAATGGTCGGGAAAAGAAAGACTTCTACTTCCATGGATTGTATGGAGGGAGTCCTGACAATAGAAGGAGTCAGATTACCCTTCGGCGAATAGTTGTACACAGTATCGGAAGATGTATTCACAAGCGCCCAATGATCCTTGGCTGGAAATGTCAGATGAAACTCAGGCGTTACAACCAATTCATCTTTCATCACAACCGGTGTCTTCATCTCTTTAAAGGGAATTGGTATTTCCCGGGTGACACTTCCATCCTGCTTTGAAAACAGTATATGGCATGCTTGCCTGTTTTCTTCCGGCGTTCCGTAGTATTTCTTATAAGTAATCAGATGCTCCCGGTCGTAATCGAATACATCGTCATAATGACTGTTATCTGCAAATTTGAAACTTCTTTTAAAGTTTCCGGATAAGTCATATGCCAATATCTTCTTAGTATAGTCTACGACAAACAATTCGTTATTATCTTCATCCAGAATAATCCCTGAAATACCGGAATATTCCTCAGCTCCTTGCCCCAGACGGTTTATCTTTCGCAGGCCTTTACCTGTTTTCCTGTCAAAGACGAAGATATTTCCATCGTTCCGGTTTCTTACCAGCAAGAATTCCTTACCGATAGCTTCCACAATACCATGTGTGATAAACTCGTCAGTAGTTTCCAGCGGAACATATTCCACATCCATTATATCCTGGAGAATCAGTTCCTTTTCAGGATAGCTGGCAGTAACATCGACACTGATAATCTCGTCATTTTGGGAACCGGACTGTTGGCAATCAGTGCATCCCACTACGAAAAAGAGGATAATTGCCAGATTTACATTTAGTTTCTTCATTTCTTTCTGTTTGTTATGAATACTAATTACGAACGACCTTACGTTTGCACGAATAAATCGTACGAAATATACGTACTTTCTGGCGAATAAACAACTTAATCTATTTCTTCCTGTTTCTTATTCACAAAGAAAGGACAATAAAACAGTAAGTCATCCATACCTTTAATCTTCACAAACACAATGTTCTCCTTCTAACTGTAAAGGGAAAAGAGAAATAACGAGATTACTGAAACCACACAAAACACCAACAATCTACATGTCAATAATTTTAATTACATTTGCGCGATAATTCAATCGCAATGATAGACAAAACCGTATTTGAAAATAAAATAGCTGCTTATTATACCCTGGGTTGCAAGCTCAACTTCGCAGAGACCTCCACCATCGGGAAGGTATTGGCAGAGCAGGGCGTACGTAAAGCCCGTGCGGGTGAGAAAGCAGACATCTGTGTCGTAAACACCTGCTCGGTAACGGAACTGGCCGATAAGAAATGTCGCCAGGCCATCCGTCGCATCAGCAAACAGCATCCGGGAGCCTTTATTGTTGTGACCGGCTGTTACGCGCAGCTCAAACCGGAAGAGGTGGCCCATATCGAGGGGGTCGACCTGGTTTTGGGTGCAGAGCAAAAACTGGATATATTAATGTATCTGGATGACCTGAAAAAGAAAGAAGAAGGCGGCGCCGTCGTTGCCTCACAGACTAAAGATATACGGACCTTCTCCCCTTCCTGTTCGGCAGACGACCGTACGCGTCATTTCCTGAAAGTACAGGACGGATGCGATTACTTCTGTTCCTATTGTACCATTCCTTTTGCCCGCGGACGAAGCCGCAACGGTACCATCGCCAGTATGGTGGAGCAGGCACGGGAAGTAGCTGCCAAAGGTGGAAAAGAAATCGTGCTGACCGGAGTCAATATCGGTGACTTCGGCAAGTCGACGGGCGAGACTTTCATCGACCTGATTCGTGCACTCGACGAAGTGGAAGGTATCGTGCGTTACCGCATTTCTTCCATCGAGCCGAACCTCATTACGGACGAGGCCATCGACTTCGTAGCCTCCAGCAAACGGTTCGCCCCTCACTTCCATATCCCTTTACAAAGCGGAAGCGACGAGGTGCTGAAACTGATGAGACGCCGTTACGACACGGCCCTTTTCCGTCATAAGATTGAGAAGATTAAGGAAATCATGCCCCACGCCTTTATCGGGGTGGACGTGATTGTCGGGACACGCGGCGAAACGGACGAGTTCTTCGAAGATGCCCGCAACTTTATCGACAGCCTGGACATCAGCCAGCTGCATGTGTTCAGCTATTCGGAACGCCTGGGAACACAGGCGTTGAAGATTGCCCATTCGGTCGATCCGAAAGTAAAACATGCCCGCAGTCAGCAACTGCTGGATATTTCCGACAGGAAACTTCATGCTTTCTACGATGCCCATATCGGCAGCCAGGCGGAAGTTTTATTCGAACATACCCGCAAAGACGGCCGGATGCACGGCTTCACAGAGAATTATATTAAAGTCGAAATACCTTATAACAGTTCGCTGGTAAACGAAACCCGACGGGTGACGCTGACCGGATGGAACGAAGACCGTACCGCATTAAATTGTGAATTAGTAACTATCGGTTGATATGTGGAATAAAATTCAATACGGATTAATCTTTGCATGGGCCAAGCTGCATGCATTTTTACCGATGTCGGTACTGTATGTACTGTCCGATATCCTGTATGTACTAATCTATTGGGTGATTCGTTACAGGATAAAAGTAGTGCGCCGCAACCTGGAAGCCTCTTTCCCCGAGAAATCGGAAATAGAATTACGCCGGTTGGAAAGGGCCTTTTACCATCATTTTGCCGACTATATCGTCGAGACAATCAAACTGGCGCATATCTCTCCCGAAGAAGTATTGCGCCGTGCCCATATCAAGAATCCTGAAGTGGCAACCCGTTTGCAGGCAGAAGGACAAAAAACAGTGATGATGCTGATGGGCCATTACGGCAACTGGGAATGGTTCAGCGCCTCCAGCCTGGTATATACCGATTCGTGCCTGTGGCAAATCTACCGACCGTTAAATAACAAAGCTGTCGACCGCCTGTTCATTTATCTGCGCACCCGCTTCGGTTCTTATGGAATGAAGAAGAACGACACGGTACGCGATATGATGACGTTGAAGAAAGAAGGCAACAACAACATCGTTATCTTCATAGCCGACCAGACACCCAGCAAGGCAAACCTGCATTACTGGACTACCTTCCTGAACCAGGATACCGCTATGCTGAACGGTGCGGAACGTATCGCCCGTAAACTGGATTTGCCGGTCATCTTCCTGGATGTACAGAAAGTGAAACGCGGCTACTATACAGTCGAAATGAAGCTGATGACCGCCCATGCCAAACAGACTGCCGAGAACGATATTACCGAATCATACGCCCGCATGACGGAAAAGATGATTCTCCGCAATCCGGCCTATTGGCTCTGGACACATAAACGTTGGAAATATAAACGGGAGTAATCCCCTCCCCTCTCGAGAGGGGAAACAGTTACAACCAGTCACTATAATAAATATATCATGACAAATAATACGACTTCCTCCCCCCATCTGTCAACTAAAAAAGTAGCCATCGTCATCCTTAACTGGAACGGTGCGAAGTTGATGGAAGAATTTCTCCCGTCTGTAATAGCATACAGTCCGGCAGAAGAGGCAGAAGTAGTCGTGGCCGATAATGGTTCTACCGACAACTCGATAGCCCTGTTGCAGGAAAAGTTCCCTTCCGTCCGCATTATCCGGCTGGATAAGAACTACGGCTTCGCCGAAGGATACAACCAGGCACTCAAACAACTCGACAACGAATATACCGTCCTGCTGAACAGTGATGTCGAAGTAACCCCCGGCTGGCTCGACGCACCATTGGCTGCCCTTGAGGCCGATGCCACCATCGCCGCCGCCCAATCCAAGATACGGGCACAGCGCAACAAGGAATATTTCGAATATGCCGGAGCGGCCGGCGGTTATATGGACATTTACGGGTATCCTTATTGCCGGGGACGCATGCTCCATGTCGTAGAAAAAGATGAAGCCCAATATGATGCGCCTGCCGATATCCTCTGGGCAACAGGGGCCTGTCTGTTTATCCGTACCGCTGTCTATAAGGAAGTAGGCGGCCTCGATGCCGGTTTCTTTGCCCATCAGGAAGAGATAGATATGTGCTGGCGGTTACGTTCGCGGGGGTATCGGCTGGTATGTACGCCCCAATCGGTCGTTTATCATGTCGGAGGGGCGACTTTGCAGGTGGAGAGTCCCCGCAAGACTTTCCTCAACTTCCGCAATAACCTGCTGATGCTTTACAAGAACCTTCCCGAAAAAGACCTGAAGCCTGTTATGCGTGCCCGCTTCTGGTTGGATTATATAGCTGCTACGAAATTCCTGTTATGCGGCCATATTCAAAATGCCAAAGCTGTATATGAGGCCCGTAAAGCCTTTTTCGATATGAAACCGGAATATGAAGAGAAACGCAGGGAGAATCTGGCAAAGACAACGCTTCCGATTATCCCGGAACTGATGCGCAGCAGCCTAATCCTCGCTTTCTATTTGAAAGGGAAAAAGAAATACTCCGACCTTTAAGTTCTTTCTTCATAATATCTAAGTGGAAAGGATATGACATCTAACCTTTTTTGTCAGGACTTTTAGAAAAGAAAGATTAAGCATACATATATGTAAGGCATGCTTTACATATCCGAAAGTTTAACCTTACATATTTGTAACGTATATATTACATATTTAAAAGTCATAACAAAAGGGATTAATTGTCAGGACCCAAAAGGATAAAACCAGTAATGAACCGGCTTAAGGAAGCAGAGAGATAATATCCCACAACGAATCGACAGTAAAGAACCGCGGGTTTACGACAGGCTCATCCACCTTTTCATGTTCCCAGGTGGTGTGGTAAGGAATATGAACGGCATAACTGCCAAGTTCCAAAGGCGGGAGGATATCAGAACGGACAGAGTTGCCAATCATCAGAAATTCTTCGGGACGAATATCCAAATGCTTCAACAGCAGACGGTATTCACGGTCGGTCTTATCGCTCATGATCTCGACGTGATGGAAAAGATGCTCGATACCCGAGCGGCGCAGTTTCTGTTCCTGGTCGAGCAAGTCGCCTTTGGTCACAACAATCAGACGGTAACGGCCAACCAACGCATTCAGTGTCTCCTCCACTCCATCCAGCAGTTCTACCGGCTTGGTGAGTTGTTCCTTTCCCAGGGCCAGGATTTGCTCCAGTACGTTTGCCGGGACTTTACCGCCGGTGATACGGATAGCCGTTTCCAGGACAGACAAGATATAAGCCTTCACCCCGTAACCGTAAAGAGGCATGTTACGACTTTCCGTGCGGAACAGTTCAGTCGAGACAGTTTCGCCGTCTACATAGGGAGCAAGCAAAAGACGGAGTTTTTGCTCCGTCTCCAGAAAATAAGTTTCGTTTACCCAAAGTGTGTCGTCGGCATCGAAGCCGATCACCTGTATTCCTTCCATTATAAATTAGCTTGTTGCAATATGTCAATCATTATTGGTTTGAAACCGCTTACAAAACATTCCACGGCAATAACCATCAGGATAAGTCCCATCAGACGCATCATCACGTTGTTGCCCGTCTCACCCATATATTTGTTCAGCCGAGTGGATGCCCGGAGGATCAAGAAGGTGATAAAGTAGACCGAAGCAATCACGCTTACCAGCAATATCTTCTTTATCAGCGTATTCGCATCTTCCATCAGCATGATACCGTTGGCGATTGCACCGGGGCCGCAAAGCATCGGGATGGCTAGCGGGGTGATAGAGATATCGTTCACATACGTCTTTACCTCTTCATCCTTCAGTTTTGCCTTGGAATAACGTGCCTGAAGCATGTCGAATCCGATGGTAAAGATAATAATACCGCCGGCAATACGGAAACCGTTTGTAGAGATACCAAAGAACTTGAACAGGAACTGCCCCGAGAAAGTGAAAACCATCAGAGTGATAAAAGATACGATGGTGGCACGGCGCACAATGGTTTTGCGTTCATCGTCACTCATCCCGTTAGTCATCGTCAGGAAAACCGGCATAGTACCCAACGGGTTTGTCAGGGTAAAGAAAGAAGTGAAGCACAAGAGGGCAAAAGGGAGTAAGGTATCCATAATATGCTAGTTTAAAGTTATTTCATAACAAAGATCAAGCGACTGATGGTAACTGTTTCCCCTCTTGAGAGGGGATAAGGGGTGTGTTATAGTTCTGCCTAAACACTTGCTTTAACACACCCCCTGCCCCCTCTCAAGAGGGGAACAGTTACTCCTGTCACTAAATTGTTTCTATTCATCCCAGACTAAATAAGCAGATACCAACCAATGGTTCAATTTATTGCCATCTATCTCCTGAGCTTCGGGGATGCTTACGGTAAATGTGTGTTCGCCCGGTTGGATATCGGTCAATTCGACCTCCTCAGGCATCACATCGGAACCCGGACACCAGTTGGAACGGGAAAAATCGGAAGAAGCGACAGGCTCTTCCACTTCTTTCTCCGCATATCCTTTCTCTCCGATATAAGAGGCCAGACGTTTCTCCAACCACACGCCCGTTGCCGGATTGAAACGGCGGAAAGAGGCACAGTCATTACGCCACGGGATAAAGTTCAGCACTTCTTTGCCATCCACAGAAACAATATTGCGCTTCTGTACAAACTCGTCGCCACCACTATGACCACCATGTCCGGTAACGATATATTTCAGACGCACGTTCTTTGCTCCTTCCGGAACGGTAAAGCCGGTCGACACATCTTTACGGGCAAAAATATCAGGATAAGACTGACCGATATAGTAAACCGTATTCATCAACGGTTCCACATGTCTTTTAGGCAATGCGTCACAGGTTATATCCGATTCGTCCACATCAATGGTAACACTGGCAATATATCCTTCGGGAGTCCAGGTATCGATAAAGACACCTACATAAGCCCCGCCTTCCAGTAAAGGATACAGGTCGGTGATATTCTGCTCCCAGCTCACACTATCGGCCCACTGGTCGATATAAACAGGCTTGCGTTTGCTACTCAGGCTATCGTCTGCACTGCTGTAATGACCGACACCAAACGGGGTCATAAAACGCATCAGTTCGACAGTCGGTTCATAATCCTCACCGGAAACAATACCAATCAAGTTTTCCAATTTCGTACTGTCTACTGCGGGGAATTGCTTCTCTCCTTTTGCTATGTTCAGCAAATTGATAGCCGACTCTTTGGGGAGGATGAAGCAGGAACCGGACTTATCCCAACGGTCACCGTTGGAGGCGATTGTTACTTTCAGGTTCACGGAGACATTGCGTTTATAGTCGGGCAATGTAACCTTCTTCAGGATGATACGTCCGTTTACCAGATGGTAGATACTATCTGCTCCCGGTTCACTGTAACCGGCATACTGGTCCGGGGCGAACTTCACCGGAGTGTCGTGAAATACCTGCACGGAATAATCTCCCATCGCCGGTAATTCCCGGTGGCCGCATGCTGTCAACAGCATCGCACCGGCCAATGAGAATGATACTAAGATTTTCTTTGTCATTGTTGTTTAGAATTTAGTAAGTTCCTTAATCAGCTGCTTCTGTCCGGTTACTTTATCGGCGTGGATACAAGGGCCGGTTACACACCCGCCTTCGCAGGCCATCACTTCGATAAACTGTGCCGGAGCCTTTCCCGTCTTAGCATAAGCACGAAGCAGGGCGACGTTCTTCTTTGTCAGGTTAGCTACCTGTACGGCATTTACCTGTTCTTCTTTCAGATAGACTTTCACGGCATTTATCACACCGCCGCTCTGGGCAAAGCCATGTGCTTCACGCACGGAATTATAGAGGACGGAGAACGGTTTCGCTTCTTCCACCTTTATACCCAGGCCTTCCAGCACCGAACCGATTTCCTCGAAAGTCAGCGTAAAGTCGACTGCCGGGTCCATCTTTACTTCTTTACGTTTAGCAACACACGGGCCGATGAAAACGACTTTGGCGTCCGGATGTTTTTCTTTCACGAGACGGGCCGTATAATACATCGGGGAACCGGTTGAAGAGATATATTTCTTCAGGTCCGGAATATGTTTCTCTGCCAGCTGGACATACGACGGGCAACAGCTGGTCGTCATGAACGGTTGTCCTTCTTCCAGCTTTTCCTTCAGTTCTTCCGCTTCCCGGCGGGTCGTTTCCATCGCCCCCTGGGCGACTTCCACAATCTCCTCAAATCCCATTGCCTTAATCGCTCCGTACACACTTTCCACCGGTGCACTGAATTGTGCCAGGATGGAAGGGGCCACGATGGCAATCATCTTCTCCTTATTGCGCAAACGTTGCAGTATATCAAACACTTGTGATATTTCGAAGATAGCACCGAAAGGACAGGCATTGATACATTTACCGCAGTAGATACATTTTGATTCGTCGATATGCTCCACGCCGTATTCATCTTTGCTGATAGCCTTGACCGGGCAAACTTCTTCACAAGGAATCGGTATATAAACAATTGCATGGTAAGGACAGTTCTGGTGGCATTTGCCGCAACTGATACAAGTGTCATGGTCAATCCGCGCCTGTCCGTTCTTTTTGAACTGGATGGCGTCTTTCGGACAGTTCATATAACAGCTACGCGCCACACAACCACGGCAGAGGTTGGTAATTTCATAGTTTACCTGTACACAGGAGGAACATGCTTCATCCACCACGCACATCAGGTTCTCTTTCTTGTTTTCCGAACGAAGCAGCACCCGTTTAGCATACTCGGAGAGCGGTGTCAGTTCGTCAACTTCGTCCTGCATATCAAAACCCAGAAGAGGAAGTGTCTTGTATTTCCATACGGCACGTTCCTTATGTACGCAGCAACGGCCTATTACTTTCGATTTACGGGGACTCAACTCTATGGGCAAACGGTCAATCTCGTCGAGCAGACGATTTTCCTTCCAAAGTTTAACTAACTTCGCCATCAATCCGTGGCGGACAATCATTACGTTGTTGGTAAATGCCATGGTGCTTTGTTTATTTGTGCTTTAAAAATGCAAAGATAGAGAAAGTTATCCAAATACTAACCGTAGCTCTCCCTTAGAATTATAGAGGCGCTGTAAACATCGCCCCCAAAAGGCGGGTTCAACTTGGAGAGTTTCAGTTCGATAGCCAGAAGTTGCGGAAAAGTATCCTTCAAGGCTGCCAGGATACGTCCCGCCGCATGTTCCAGTAATTTGGAAGGGATAGCCATTTCACGCTTTACAACTTCGTAGACAACGGCATAATTTATCGTATCTTCCAGGTCATCGCTGGCTACCGCCTTTTCAAGGGGAGCCGTCAATACAAGGTTTACCACAAACGTATTGCCGACACGTGTCTCCTGCGGGGAGACCCCATGACAGGCGTAAAATTTCATGGTTTCCAGTTCTATTTGTACTGTCATTTTTCGTTATTTTATCTGTAAAAGTAGATAAAGTAAACCTTTCTGCAAAAAAATAGTCTATATTTGCGATTAAGCAAACAAACTATTTATGATGGGAATAAAACAAAAAGATGAAAACTCTGCCGGTGGCCTACATAACACCCTCGCCGCCGGAACAAACGTAAAAGGTAATATTATTACAGAAACCGATTTCAGATTAGACGGACAGGTAGATGGCGACATCAATTGTAGCGGAAAAATCGTAGTCGGTCCCAAAGGACGTGTAGTAGGCAACATTATTTCTACCAATGCCGAAGTCCTTGGCGAAGTGGAAGGTTCCGTACGTGTCACCGAAAAACTGGTACTGAAAGCTACCGCAAATATTAAAGGAGACGTGTTTGCCCAGTCGCTGGAAATAGAGCCGAATGCCCGTTTCAACGGTGTTTGCAACATGTCATCCGATATGACAAAGAAAACAAAAGCCCAGTAATTTACCGGGCTTTTTACTTTTATAGACTGTTACTTATTTTCTTCCTGAGGCAACAATCAGTTGCGCAACCTTATCATTAAACTCCTCTTTTATCAACAGACTTTCCAGCGGTATATGCATCCGGTAGCACCAGTAATGGTTTGAGTTGGCCGGGACATTGATTCGTTCGGCTTCGATGTCTTTCCTCTTCACCGTATCGTCAATAGCAAACCAATCCTGTAAAGGAATAATAGTCAGCATAGAGTTTGTTGCCAGATGGTTTGTGATAATCCGGGAGGCAATTTCCGATGAACATTCCCCGGGAGCCTGCCCTTCATAATGCAATACATTATTATAATAGCGCTGTATCTTTTCGCGGTCTTCCTTCCACCAGTTGCGGAGCGGTGACATATCATGGGTAGATGTAGTACAAACAGAATTATACGGCAGACTGAACAAATCGGAAAACTCCCGCTGAGGAGTCTTTGGCATCCGTTCAATCTCCAGGCTCAGAATCTGTAACTTGTTCATTACATCAGGTACCGATTCGGGAATCATCCCAAGGTCTTCCCCGCACACCAGCATATTGGTACTGCCCACTAAAGGAGTCAGCCGCTTGAATGCCTGTGCCTTCCAAAAGTCGTTATGACGGTGATAGAAGAAATCCCAATACAGCTGGTCGAAGGCATACTTTTCGGATGTATTCAATTCACTATATATATAGGAATGGCTGGCTGAAATACGCGGATGGAATTTTTCCTTTTCCTGTGGGTCACGCAAAAACAACACTTCATTGGCTATGGCAAACAATCCGTCTTTTATGCGTAAAGAGACTTCGTCTGTTTTCCCATCGAATATGGCTTCTATCTTCCGTTGCGTATCACAGAATGATTTCAGGACGAAATGATTGGATGAAGACTGTGCCAGATAAGTACCTTCTACCTCTTCTGCCAAATCGCCGAACAACTCGGGCAGGAACTTTCGGTTAATATGCGGTGTAGTAAAACGTGCTTCATTGAAAGTTAATCCGTACTGTTCAATCTCTTCCCGGGTAAAAGGCAAAGCTGGATTAAAATGTCCGCAAAGGCCTTGTATATAATCCAATGGGACTTCCCAGATACGGAAAAAGCCTAAGATATGGTCGATACGGAAACAGTCAAAATAGTCGCTCAACTTATGGAAACGTTTCTTCCACCAGGAGAAATGGTCTTTCTCCATAATATCCCAGTTATAAGTCGGAAATCCCCAGTTCTGTCCATTGACAGAGAAGTCGTCGGGCGGAGCTCCTGCCTGGCCGTTCATATTGAAATACTGTGGTTCTGTCCAGGCATCGATACTGGTACGATTCACTCCGATAGGGAGGTCGCCTTTCAGGACAATGCCATTCTTACGGGCATAGTCGGATACCGACTTGAATTGAGTATGTAATATGTATTGCAGGAAATAATAAAAGGATATCTCCGGATAGGCGCCGCTGTCTTCCGAGCAAAGTTCGCGTATCTGAGACTTATTATAGATTGCATTCTTATCCCACTTCGTAAAGTCGGAAGTCTGGTACTTCTCACGCAGATAACTGTAAGCGGCATAAGGCATCAGCCAGGATTGGCTTTGTTCAAAAAACTCATGGTATTCCGGACTCGACAGAATGGCTTGTCCTTCCTGACTGAAGAACTCACGGCAATAAGCCAGCTTATATCCTACCGCCGCTTCATAATCGACAAAATCTTTTGCATTCAGCTCTTCCTGTTTTGCCTTGTAGAAGGCAACCCTGTCTGCATCCTTCAGTTCGCCCATCAAAGGCAGGCTGATATACATCGGATGGAGCGCATAAACAGAAATGGCACTGTAAGGATAGGAATCCCTCCAGGTATGGCTCATCGTCGTGTCATTCATCGGCAACACCTGGATAATGCGCTGGCGGGTTTTCTTTGCCCAGTCAACCAACATACGGAGGTCTCCCAAATCACCGACACCGAATCCTTGTTCCGAACGTAAAGAGAATACAGGGATAACTGTCCCCGCACACCGCCACAACGGTAAGTTATCACGAAAAGACAGACCGGAAACCACTACTGTTTCTCCGAAATCCTGCGGAGGCAAGTTCAGCTTCCTGTTTTCGTCTTCCTCCCAATATAATGGTTGGTGTTTGTCATTATCATATACCAGGAACTTATATTCCAACGGATAAATGATATCATTGGCATCCAGGTCGATATGCCAGTCGGGAAAGGTATCGCAACTAAGTATCAACGCTTTATCCGGATGCCAGTTTCCCAGGCATTCCTGGTTTCCGGTGATGGCAACACTCTGCCATTTCTCCACCCGGGGAGCCGATATCTTGATTGTCAGCTTCTTTCCGCTCTTAACAACTCTTTCATATGTATTACAGGGATGTGCAAACAGACTTTTAGTAAAAGCCGACGAGTAGAATGCCAGATTAGCCGGACGTATCTGCCAGTAGTCATATAAAGTATAATGATTGGCATGTCCTTCAAATGTGACCTGATGATTTTTCTCCCACTCTTCAAATATCTGCTTATCGTTTATACTTAAAAAGTAGCGGTATTCTATGGTCTGTTGCGGCGATGTAAGTTCCAACTCCAGCTCAAGCTGCCAGTTTCCATCCCCTTTGTAGTTCATCTCTTTAGCCAAAGCAGGCTCCCATGAGCCAAGCTCCGGAAGAGACCCTACTATACATAACTTCTGTCCCCAAACGGTATGGAAGTTTATATTAAAGGTGACTTTCATGTGTATCAAATTTAGTTCCGGAGACGAAGGTATAAAAAATGCGGGGAAAATCCCCGCATTCCTATAAAAATATTTGTTATGTTACGCTTATCCACACTTTGAAGCTCCACAGTTCGTACAGATCAGACACCCTTCCTGATAGATAAGGGTTTCCAGACCACAGTTCGGACACACCTGTCCTTTTACTTCCGTACCATTCGGCAGATACTTCTTCAATGCACGTTCAACCCCATTCTTCCAGGTATTGATCGATTCATTGTTCAGTTCCATTCCCTGAACCAACTTGATAACCTGGTCGATAGGCATGCCGTAACGCAATACGCCGGAGATCAGTTTCGCATAGTTCCAGAATTCGGGATCAAACTTTCCGTCCAGACCTTCGATAGTCATCTTGTAACCACGCTTGTTCTTGAACTGGAAATCATAATGTTTCTTGCCGTCTTCATCATAACTCTTGATAATCGTTCCTTTGGATACATTCTTCGGCAACATGATACCTTCGTCATCATCGGCAAGACCGGTAAAGATCTCATACGGACGACCGTTCAGCAAACCGACAAAAGCGATCCACTTTTCGCGGTTGTTCTGGAATTTCACTACATCAGCTTCCAGTTCACGCGGACGGGTGGAAACAATCACCGGCGGTTGCATGCAATTACAATCATCTTTCTTCTCTTTTTTCTTTTCTGTCGAGAGCAGTACACCTGAACGGGAACCGTCACGGTAAACCGTACAGCCTTTACATCCGCACTTCCATGCTTCAACATACAAAGAATCTACCAATTCTTCCGATACGTCAGCCGGCAAGTTGATAGTTACACTGATAGAATGGTCCACCCATTTCTGGATACGTCCCTGCATCCGGACTTTCTGCAACCAGTCTACATCGTTTGAAGTAGCTTTATAATAAGGTGATTTAGCTACCAACTCATCAATTTCTTCCTGGGTATATTTCTTGATAACGGAATAACCGTTAGCCTGCATCCAGGTTACAAACTTATGATGGAATACGACATATTCTTCGAATGCGTCGCCGGTTTCATCCACAAAATCGACACGCGTTTCCGCATCATTCGGGTTAACCTTACGACGACGTCTGTACACCGGAAGGAATACCGGCTCGATACCGGAAGTCGTCTGCGTCATCAAACTGGTTGTTCCTGTCGGAGCAATAGTCAGACAAGCAATGTTACGACGACCGTACTTCAGCATATCTTCATACAATCCCGGATCAGCTTCACGCAAACGGTTGATAAACGGATTCTTTTCCTCACGTTTCGAATCATAGATTTCGAAAGCGCCACGCTCTTTAGCCATCATGACGGAAGAACGATAAGCCTCCAAAGCCAATGTCTTCTGGATTTCTTCAGCACACTCTGTTGCCTCATCCGTTCCGTAACGAAGTCCCAAAGCCGCAATCATATCGCCTTCAGCAGTGATACCCACACCGGTACGACGGCCTTGCAGAGTCTTCTTCTGTATCTTTTCCCACAAATGACGTTCCGTTTCCTTCACTTCCATTGATTCCGGGTCAGAATCGATCTTTTCAAGGATCTTCTCGATCTTTTCTGATTCCAGATCGATAATATCATCCATGATACGTTGTGCCAATGCTACATGTTTTTTGAACAGATCAAAATCGAAGTAAGCATCTTTTGTAAACGGATTTACTACATATGAATAAAGATTGATAGCCAGCAAACGGCAACTGTCGTAGGGACAGAGAGGTATTTCACCACACGGATTGGTTGAAACCGTACGGAATCCCAGATCGGCATATGAATCAGGAACAGATTCACGCAAAATAGTATCCCAGAACAAAACACCGGGTTCAGCCGACTTCCATGCATTATGGATGATCTTCTTCCACAAAGCAGCCGCATCGATTTCCTTTACTGTAGTCGGTTCATTTGAATCAATCGGATATTGCTGTTTATATGAAGTTCCGCTAACAACGGAATTCATAAAATCATCATCAATCTTCACCGAAACATTTGCCCCGGTAACTTTTCCCTCAGTCATTTTTGCATCAATAAAGGACTCCGAATCCGGATGCTTAATCGATACACTTAACATCAGCGCCCCACGACGACCGTCTTGTGCAACTTCGCGTGTCGAATTAGAATAACGCTCCATAAACGGCACCAAACCAGTAGATGTAAGAGCTGAATTTTTAACAGGAGAGCCTTTCGGACGGATATGCGACAAATCATGTCCCACACCTCCGCGACGCTTCATTAACTGAACCTGCTCTTCATCAATCCGGATAATTGCACCATATGAATCGGCTTCTCCGTCCAATCCAATAACAAAACAATTAGAGAGTGAGGCAATCTGGTAATCATTGCCAATCCCCGTCATCGGACTTCCTTGCGGAACGATGTAACGGAAATGATCAAATAGGTCAAAAAGCTCCTGCTCTGATAAAGGATTAGGATACTTTTTCTCTACACGGGCAATTTCACTTGCCAGACGGTGGTGCATATCCACGGGAGATTCCTCATAAATATTCCCGAATGCATCCTTCAAAGCATACTTGTTTACCCATACTTTAGCGGCAAGCTCGTCGCCCGTAAAGTAGTCCAGTGAAGCCTTAAACGCTTCATCGAATGTGTAAGTTTTATGGTTCACGATAATTACTGTATTAATAATAGTGCAAGTTTAAGAATACTTTATTTATTGACCAAATTATTAAACAACTAAAATCGAAAAGAATATCAGGTTTTCCAATTCATTTCATACCATATATGAAAATCAACATATTAACATTTCGCAAATCCAAAAATATTTTCCAAAAAGAAAACCACTAACATTTCCATGTTTCCCAAAACAGAAAAAGGATGCCATATAAAACGACATCCTTTCCACCTATATAAAATGATTTATCAGCTTCTTAATTTAACCTCGATCTCTTCAACAGACGAACGGAAAGACTTGCTCGTTTCCATCTGGTCCTTGATTGTTTTGCAGGCATGCAATACTGTGGCATGATCTTTCTTTCCTACAATCTTCCCAATATGGGAAAAAGAACAATCGGTATACTTTTTGGCAAGATACATCGTAATCTGACGAGCCTGCACAATCTCACGTTTTCTGGAACGCGTCTGAATGACTGCCTGATCCAGATTAAAATAATTACATACGATTTCCTGAATCATCTGAACAGAGAGCTGTTTTTTCTCCAGACGGACAGCCTGACTTACCACACGTTTAGTCAGAGGCAGATCTATTTCCTTATTATTAATAACAGCATTCGCCATCAATGAAACAAGGATACCTTCCAGGTCACGTACATTCTCAGTAACATTATTCGCAATGAAGTTGAATACCTCATCCGGAATAACAATACCGTCATGATTGATCTTATTCTTCAGAATCTTCTTTCTCAAATCAAGATCCGGACGGCTCAACTCAGCTGTAAGTCCCCATTTCAAACGGGTTATCAATCGCTCTTCCATTCCCTGCAAATCGACAGGAGCTTTATCTGAAGTAAGTATCAACTGCTTTCCCAGCTGATGAAGATGATTGAATATATGGAAGAATGTATTCTGAGTCTTATCCATACCGATCAATTCCTGGATATCATCCAATAGCAGAACATCGATATTCTGGTAAAAATTCAAAAAGTCATTCGTTGTATTCTTACGGATTGCATCAGTAAACTGAACACGGAACAGATGAGAGGAAACATACAACACCTTCTTCTCCGGATGGAGTTCACGGATACGGGTTCCTATGGCATGACACAAGTGTGTTTTACCAACCCCTGACGGTCCGAAAATAAACAATGGATTAAACGTCGTCTTTCCAGGATTCTGTGCAACAGCCTCACCTGCCGTACGTACTAACTTGTTGCTGGTTCCTTCAAAATAGTTATCAAAGTTATACTTGGGATTTAACTGCGGATCCAAATCCTGAGGTGCAGTCTGTACAAATGGATTAGGAGCCTTATTAGCATCTTTGGGAGTTATCTTCTTTACTGCTACCGAACCATTCTCTGCCGGATAATCTACGGTACCACCAGTTGTCTTATCTACCATAACACGGTAGTTAAGAATCGTACCCTGACCTATTACACGATATAATGTAACTTTCAATACATTTACGTATTTCTCCTCAAGGTATTCATAAAAGAACTGGCTCGGCACCTGGATCGTGAATTTATTATCCTCATAGGATAAAGGTACGATCGGCATGAACCATGTGTTAAAAGCGGCCTCCGGCACGATGTCTTTAATGACAGCGAGGCATTTATTCCACAATGTCTGATATTCAGTCTGCATGATTTATTACTCTCCCAACTATACTTTTTTTATTTTTCCGACTACAAAGTTTAGAAATTAATTCGGAAAAAAAAAGTGCCGAATTATTTGGTTCTTTTGAATGTTTAATATAGCATTTAGTGTCAACAAGTTATAGAAAACAAGTCTGATTTACAAACACTTAAACACTTACACATCCAAGAGCCCTTTATTTTAGGACACTTTTAATTATTACGCTATCCCACTGTTTCTCATGCAAAAAGGCCCGTAGACTACGTTATTTTCCTCTATCTAAAGACCTTATGCATCTCTAAAAATACGTTTAGACAGTTTTTTCCTTAATTGGAAAAATTCTAAATAAGATTAGATGATTTAATATTCTTTTCGGTTAAAAAACAGAAAAATGAACATATCTTTTCGGATTCTGCTTCAGATCCAGTAACAACCTTGATGCATTTATCATCGTACTATCCAGATTATTATATAAACTTCTGTCATTCAGCAACAACCCTAATGTATTATCCTTCTGGTTCAACTTATCTGTTGTCAGTTGCAGATTTGCCAAAGTCGCATTAATGGAATTGACGGTAGTCGCCAGATCCAAACCTTTTAAACTGGTGCTCACTTCATTAAAATTACCGGTTATCACTTTCAAATCAGACATAATACCCGGCACGTCTTTACTCAGCATAGTATTCAACTGACGAGTAGAAGCCTCCAGGTTACCTGTAGTCCTCGCTATATGATCGAGAGACTGCGTGATAGCCGGATGATTGATCAGTACCTGCAAACCGCCCAGTATAGAATCCAGCTTAGGCAAAAGGGCTTCCACTCCCGGCAGAATCTTCTCCTGCACAGACTGCATCATATCCTCTTCCATCTTCCCTTCAATCGTAGCCCCGGGCTTTAAATAATCCTTTACATATTTATTCAGATGGATATGAAGTTCGCCACCACTCAGAAGCGTCTTTATAATCGTAATGTAACTTCCCGTCGTAAGCTTCATTTCATCATCCAGACTGATCTCTACCGTTATTTTATCTGTATTCTCATAATCATAAACAATACTTCTTACCAATCCCACTTTAAAACCATCGATATAAACAGGACTGGATACCGTCACATCCTTCACATTATGAAATGTAACGAAATAATGATTTACCGGTTTAAATAAATTTATACCTTTCAGATAATTAATCCCGAAATACAGCAACGCCAAACTAATAATACTTACAAGTCCAATCTTTGCCTCTTTGGTCAATATACTTTTCATCCTTTTAAATTATATGTTTCTCTTTTAATACTTTACCTTTTTGCCATCTTTAAATGCTACGATAAAAGCATCTTTAAAGTCTTTAGCAGCCTGTCGGCGCAACTTCCTGATCGAATCGAAATCGGTCGTTTCGCCATAGGTGTATTTATAGATTCCTTTCTCCACAAAGAAGTCTACATTCTTATATCCTTTAAACACTTTTGCCCCCGGAGAAAGTTTTTTATCCGAGGTAAGAATTTGCACTTTATAGACAAATTTCCCTGTTGCATTCGATTTTGTCCGAGTCGCAGCAGTAGTTTGTTTCTTTTGTGAAGAAACCGAAGCATTTTTCTTTTTATTCAGAATATCCTCTTCACTACCGGCAGGCACAGCCTCTTCCGTTGCTTCATATTCAACATAAGACACCTCCGAGCTTGTTATACCCTGCACAGATCCGGATAACCCTCCCTGCTTTCTGTCGTATTCTTTCTTATACCTGCTGAATGCGTCATACAAAGCACTCGCCAACCGGTTTTGCCCATCCGAAGATTTCATAAAACGCTCCTCATCCCGATTCGAAATATACCCCAGTTCGACCAAAACACTTGGCATACTAGTCTTCCTCAAAACCAGGAAACCGGCTTGCCTTACCCCTCTATCTGCCCGTTTTGCCGAGACAAAGCATTTTTGTATCTCTGAAGCAAAACTAACGCTCTGCTCCATATGCTTGTTCTGCATGAACTCAAAAATAATATAGGATTCGGATGAATTCGGATCAAAACCTTCATACTTCTGCTGATAGTCATCTTCCAGCAAAATAGCAGAGTTTTCACGCATAGCCACAGCCAGGTTTTCGTCGGTACGAGCCAAACCTAACGTATAAGTTTCCGTTCCACGAGCAGTGCTACCTTTTTTGACTGAGTTCGTATGGATGGATATAAAAAGATCCGCCTTATTACGGTTAGCTATATTCGCACGTTCATCTAGTTCTATAAAACGATCTGTCTTACGGGTATAAATAACTTTTACATCGTCATGACCGGCGGCTATCTTATCCCCAAGTTTTAAAGCCACAGAAAGATTAATAGCTTTTTCATTAATAACAGTACCGCGAGCCCCAGGGTCCTTTCCTCCATGACCGGCATCAATCACGACAGTAAAAGTCTTCTCTCTCGCCTGAAGTACAGGAAGAGTCAAAAACAAGGCCATCAACAGATTAATATATAGAAAAGATATTCTAGCCACAGTAAACGATTTTATGCAAATTCGGGGCAAATGTAGCATTTTTTTACTGATAAAGAGAAGTCTTTTTCTATAAATAATTAGTCATAGCCGGTTTAACGTCGTTCATTCCGGTATCCGGCTCATAGGATAACAGAACAAAACCAGATGAATCTTTATACAATATAAAAGTAGTCCACCCAACTATATAAAACCACAAAAGGGCAAATCCCGAAGGACTGCCCTTTTCAACTTTATATCGTTTACTGAATTATTCAGAAACCACTTCGAAAGGAATTTCAACAGAAACTTCCTTGTGAAGTTTAAGGATTGCTTTGTAGTTACCTACTTCCTTAACAGCATCCTTAATGTAGATAATCTTACGTTCTACTTCGAAACCAGCTTTTGCCAAAGCTTCAGCAACCTGGATATTTGTAACAGAACCGAAGATTGTACCAGTTGAGCTGGTCTTTGCACCGATAGTCAATGCAACGCCTTCCAACTTTGCTGCCAATGCCTGAGCATCTTCTTTGATCTTAGCCAATTTGTGAGCACGCTGTCTCAGGTTTTCAGCTAATACTTTCTTAGCAGACTCAGAAGCGATTACTGCCTTACCCGTGGGGATTAGAAAGTTACGTCCGTAACCGTCTTTTACTGTTACGATATCGTCTTTGTAACCTAAATTGATTACATCTTCTTTCAAAATAACTTGCATATTCTGTCTCCTCTCTTTTTATTATTTCATTAAATCGGTTACGTAAGGAAGCAACGCCAGGTGACGAGCTCTTTTTACAGCCTGAGCGATACGACGCTGGAACTTCAAAGAAGTACCTGTGATACGACGCGGAAGAATTTTACCCTGTTCGTTCAGGAATTTCTTCAGGAATTCAGGATCTTTGTAATCGATATACTTGATACCGTTCTTTTTGAAACGGCAATATTTCTTTTTCTTAACGTCTACTGAAGGCGGAGTTAAATATCTGATTTCTGATTGAGTTGCTGCCATGATTAATTCTCCTTTACTGTTTCTTTAGATGATTTCAGATTTCTTCTCTTAGCGGCATATTCTGCTGCATATTTGTCCTGGCGGAAAGTCAGGAAGCGGATCACACGTTCGTCACGACGGAAGTGAACTTCCAAAGTAGCGATAGTTTCCGGATTTGCCTTGAATTCAACCAGCTGATAGAAGCCTGTTGTTTTCTTGTCGATAGGATAAGCTAATTTGCGCAATCCCCAATTTTCTTCGTTCACGATTTCAGCACCCTGTTCTTTCAGGAGGTTCGTGAATTTTTCTACCGCTTCCTTCATCTGTGCGTCAGACAAAACGGGAGTTAAAATGAAAACGGTTTCATAATTGTTCATAAAACGCTGTTTTATATTTGTTAGTACTTAAAAATTTGCGGGGCAAAGGTAAGAAGTTTTTCCGAGTATACAACACATTACGTGTTATTTTTTACTCCAAACGTCTGCTACTTCCTCTTTTAATAAACCGGTCTCAGCACATTTCCGTTCGCATCTTCCGGATAAAGCGCACCTTCGGCATCGAGTTGTGCCGTCATTGCTTTTACCATCTTGACCAGTAATTTTGGATTTCTTTCCGACACGTCCAATGATTCGCCCGGATCTTTCTTTAGATTATACAGACGGTAACGGGGTTCGGACGGATTTTCCGGATTATAATAATAAATCAGTTTCCAATCTCCTTCTATATAAGTAGTAAAGTAACTTCCCCGATGCTCATGTGGGAAATGCATCAGCACAGTTTCCGGACGGCTATTGTTTCTCTTTCCTTCCAATTGGTCCCGCAGGTCGACACCATCGATAATATGGTCCTTCGGATTTTTTGCTCCGCTCAACGAAACAAGTGTCGGATAAATATCCATAACAGTCCCCATCTGTAACTGGACACCACCGACTTCAATCGGTAATTGTTTTTGAAGCGGATTATTCATATCCGGCTTACCCCAGCAGGCAATAAACGGAACGCGGACACCACCTTCAAATTCAGAGCCTTTCTTTCCACGCAAAGGAGCAGAAGAAGTGTAACCTTTATCATCACCCAAAGGGGCATCGGAACCATTGTCACCCAGAAATATAATTAATGTATTCTCGGCAATCCCTAATTCTTCTAGATGATCCATAATATCACCCAGCGATTTATCCATTCCTTCGATCAACGTAGCAAAATCAGCCGCGACTTTCGGCCTTCCCGTATAACGGTAATGATCGGCAAAACGTTTATCTGCCTCAAAAGGAGAATGAACAGCATAATGGGACATATATAAGAAGAAAGGCTTCTTCTCCCCTACAGCCTCAGTGATCTGCTCATTGGCTTCCAATGTCAGAGCTTCGCTCAGGAATGTATCTGTACCATGATACTTTTCTAATCCCGGTACGGCACGAGCCTTCTGTCCTTTGATATGTCCGTATCCGTTCTCCCCGTAATAACTACCCGGATGCCCGATGGAAGAACCGGCAATATTCACATCAAAACCTATATTCTGAGGCAGTTCACCGTCGCTGTTCTGGCAACCGAAATGAGCCTTGCCGACATGGATCGTTTTATATCCGGCATCGTGCAGCACACGGGGCAATGTTACATCATTCTTCGAGATACCTTTCCAGTTCCAGTCTGTCGGCCCGAAAGGTGTTTTGTTATTTGTTTCAGAATTGATCCAGTTGGTCGTTCTATGTCGGGTCGAGTTCTGGCCGGTCATGATAGATGCACGGGAAGGAGAACTGACACTTTGCGCATAGAAAGTAGAAAAACGAATTCCCTGGCGAGCCATACGCTCCATATTCGGAGTCTGATACCAGTCATTCAGCGGATAACGGACCGGATTACCTGCCTCATCCGTCAGAAACGGAAGCGAAGTATCCATAAGGCCCATATCATCGACCAGAAAAACAATAACATTCGGACGTTCCTGTGCCACGAGCGGCTGTCCGGCTAAACATAAAAGAGTTGATACACAAAGAGTTTTTTTCATAACATTTTATTTTAATAATACAAATGAAATCTATTTTTACATGACAGATATTCCAACTAGCACTATAGTCTCTCCTTGTTCAGACAGCTCCTTTTTTGACCACCTACAAGAATTTTTCGCAATCACCCTTCAGCATAAAACGCCTAAACATCAAGCATTTAAAAGAGCATAAAAGCTAAAACTTGACTATAAAAAGTCTCTGGAGAAAACAACCGACATAATTTCTTTTATTTCTGTAACCAACGATTTAGATGATTGCCCGGAGACACGACAACGAACTTATAAAACTGCGATGCCGGTAGAACCTGCAGATCGACCGTATAACTTTTCACGCCGGCCGGAAGTTCCGCGAGCTTAGTCCACTCATCCTTTCCGCCTTCCCTGAACTTATTAGCGGAAGCGGCATAGACTGTGACCGGGGCATTTCCTGTGTAGGATTTCCAGGACAACTCCACCGTATTATCATAAGGCAGAGTTTGCAAATCATAAATATCGGTCTGCCCGATAAACGGCATGCCATCCTGCTCCCAAAGTACAGCCTGCGGGATTTCAAATCCCATATAACGGCAAATGGAAGGAGCAATATCCGTGATAGCCAGGGAGCCTTTTGTAAAATGACTGTTTACAGGGATATTGGTCGAAATCCAGGTAGTACGTTCGCGCCAGGACTGTCCCCCGTGACCATGCCCATTCTCTCCGCGTCCGTGATCGGTTGTAACAACAACCATCCATTCTTCATCAAAGTTTGCTTCGCGGTACTTGACAGCTTCCCAGATACGGGCAACCTGATTGTCAGCCTTCCGGACATATTCGTCGAAGAAAGCCCCGTTTCCGGCAATATGCCCTGCGTCGTCGGTGTACCACAGATAAACCCAGCTCAGGTCGGGAGCCTCTTTACGGATACCTTCTGCGGCATCCTTCGATATTTGTTCATCTATATCGAAGATATGCAAATCCTTCTCCTTTTTAGGGAAACGGACCGTATCCAGATCGTAACCGTCTTTTACATAATCTATTTTAAGATTGTTTGTTTCCTTCTTCCCTTCCCCGATCAACACGGTACGGTTATCCGTCCAGCTGGAATAAATGGCTGTTTTATACTCTTTGGGTTGTTCTTTCGCGATCCTGAAGATAGTCCAGTAGTTATAATTGGGTTTCAGGTCCGAATTGCCGCCCACATTATGCTTATTAAACCAAGTAGATGTCAGCAAATTGGTATATCCGATCGCCGAGATCGTAGCGGTCTGGGAATATCCTCCTATCTCACCTCCGGTATAAGCCCTGCCATAGGCTCCCCTCGACGCTATATCAAAAATCGCCGGAGTATGCAGTCTCTCGATCTGGTCGGCAGGAACCCCGTCGATGATTATATACACTGCCTTCTTCGTCTTGGCAAACAAACCGGTGCAACACAGCACCATCAGTAACAAAGAATAAAAACGTCTCATAACTATCTTCCCTTATTGATCATTAATGAAGTCCTAAAAGTACACAATTATTTTATTTAATGAAATAAAGAGCAGCATAAATCAAACTAACCGGAAAGACTTGACTATTTAGTTTGTTTGTCATAGACTTTTCGTATTTTTCTCCCTTATTCTTTTTCTTTTGAGCAAGCTAAAAATCAATTTTGAGCATGCATAAATTTAATCTCCGGCATGCTCAAAATTAAATTCATGCATGCCGGAATGAATAAAAATACAAGAGGAAAGAACTAAATAGTAATATAGAAAAGATTAAAATACAATGTCTTCCGTTCTAATTGTTTACCTACCTTTGTGACCGGAACAATGATATACCCCTCGTGGTTATAAAAGGAAAACGATTATGAGACGCAAACTTTATTTTACATCTTTATTTATTCTACTGGCAATCAACCTGTATGCCCAATATGTACCCGATGTATTGGGAGACGGATACCTGCGTCGTACTTTTCAAATGCCCGACGATTACGAAGGGAAAGTGGTCTGTACGCTGGTCAAGAAGCCCCAGTTGCCCGATGTAAAACAGGCGGTCCTGTATATTCATGGTTACAACGATTACTTTTTTCAGAAGCAACTGGGTGATAGCGTGAATGCACACGGTTACAACTTCTATGCGATGGACCTGCGAAAATACGGGCGTTCCATCCTCCCCAACCAGAATCCATTTTTCTGCAAAAGCCTTACGGAGTATTTCGCGGATATCGATACGGCACTGGCAACCATACGTTCGGAAGGGAATGACAGAATCCTGTTGATGGCTCATTCCACGGGAGGATTGATCACCCCATTATATCTGGATAGTAAAAAGGATAACCTTCCGGTCGACGGGTTGATATTGAACAGTCCTTTCCTCGACTGGAACTTCGGATGGTTTATGGAAAAGATTGCTATTCCAGCTGTGGCATTTATAGGGAGATTCTTGCCGAACCTGACCGTACAAGGCTATGGCATTGCATCTTACGCACACAGCCTGTTGAAGCAGTTCAAAGGGGAATGGGAATACGATACAAACTGGAAGATGATTAACGGGCATCCTAAAAAGGCTGGCTGGATAAAGGCTATTCAGGAAGGGCAACGAAAAGTAAGGAAAGGCCTGCACCTGGATTGTCCGGTTCTGGTCATGTCGTCCGACAAGTCATATCCGGAGACTAAAGAATGGCATAACGAATATCTATCTTCCGACATAGTACTGGATGTACACGATATCCAGAAGTATGCTCCGAAGCTGGGAGAGTATGTGACCCGCGACACGATACCGAACGGCATCCATGACCTGATACTCTCCGAAAAAGAATCCCGCGACCACACCTACCGGACGGTTTTCGACTGGATGAACCGGAAAGGCTTCTGATCATTTTCTGCCGAGAGCCGAGATATGTTGCTTCATCTGGTTATTCATATCTTCCAGAATGTAACGGTTGACATAACTAAAGCTAAAACGGAAAAAGTAATCGCGTAACGTCCCGGCATTGGCGGGAGATGCCAGACTATGCAGATGGTTCAGCGCAATAAAAGTATACCCCTCACGGGAGATGCGGTTGTAAAACTCAATTTTAGTCCGGTCCAGCGCGATAATGTCCCCGTCGCTTTCAGCGAAACCGTTCATCGCTTCCTCCCAAGTGATCTGCGTACGTTCTTCATAAACGGCCCAGCGGTACACATCCTTGCCGTTTACCTTTTCGGGCAGTGTGTTCGAATGGTGAACCAGGATATAGTCGTTCCGCATATCGCTGTCACTGTGAATCCAGATATCCAATACCTTATATTGTGCTGAGTTATCGAACTTGATATATCCGTTCTTGCATATCTGAGGAGAAAAGACATTCCGCTCCACATCCGTGAAATAGATCAGGTTGCTGCCAAAGAAGTCTTTTCTGGAGACAAACTCGGAAAAGAGTTTTGTGATCTTTGCCTGGTCCGAACAATGGACAAACTCGGGAAGTTCCTTAGGAAAGTTCTTCCGGCAGATCAGGCTGAACTCTTTCAATAACTCACTCGGATCACGTTCTTTCTGGATCTCTACAAAAGCCAATATCTCATCCACCGAACGGAAGCGCCGGCTGTTATCCTGTGTCAGACAACGTTCCACGATCTGGTCATACAGTTTCAATGCCGGGAAAACCTTGCTTATGCCAGCATCGTTACTGATATTTCCGAAAGCATACCATTGCAGCACCTCTCCGATCGCGGTGATATCTGAATAACCGGCATCGTTATTCTCCAGGATAGAGACATCCGTCAGGACAAAATCATTATGATCGTCCACCAGGATATTACGGGGAGTTATAGCTCCATGGCTGATTCCCATGCTATGCAGGAACTGCACGGTGTTCGTCAGGAAACGGAACAGCTTCAAGAAAGTATCCATCGAAAGTATACTCCGGTATTCTTCCAACGAACATTTATACAATTTCATCACAAGGACCGGTATTTCCTCCCCTTCGACAGTTACGATATCAAAGTCGGCATACTGGACAATGTTATTTCTTGTCTCCAGAAGCGATATTTCCAGGTATCTTGCTTTAAGTTTATTTAACCACTTCCCTTTTCTTGAGTCATCGCCATTAAACAAAAAGAATTTCAAGGCAACATCTTTTCCATTCATTCTCGCTTTGAAGACTATGCCTGCCTCATTCCTCCCTAAAGGTT
Organism: Parabacteroides goldsteinii DSM 19448 = WAL 12034; assembly: GCF_000969835.1. Classification (GTDB taxonomy): domain Bacteria; phylum Bacteroidota; class Bacteroidia; order Bacteroidales; family Tannerellaceae; genus Parabacteroides; species Parabacteroides goldsteinii. The sequence goes on along the minus strand of NZ_KQ033915.1, from coordinate 118,894 downwards.
TGGAATCTAACTGACATTCCCCCAAAGATAATGAAATTCTATACTTTTCAGCATCAAGAAATTCAAACAAAAGTAGCTTATCATCCATATCAAACGTTGTAAATCAAGCAGTGACAACAAAGATACAATTATATTTGTATTTTTATAATGCTTAAGCTTCTTTTTTAAATGAGTCTCTTGAAGCATTATATTTATCATTACCTTTGTTGCGGACAAAAAAGTAAATTAAATGAAAGCCTTACATATTATATTAATAGGAATAAGTTTGCTTAGTATTTCTGTTCGCAGTTATTCCCAGATCAACAAGATACAAGATTCCACAATTTATAAAGCCGAGCTGTTCGGTTCGGCAGCAACCGGTTCGAACACCCCGTTCTGGATGGTCAGCAACCGCTATGGAGTTGTTCCGTTGGATGCAGGAAACGGGCTTTTGAATGCAGGAGTTTTTCATAACCAACATTTCGGTTCGAAGTTCTACTGGGGCGCAGGGTTGGATCTCGTTGCAGCCGTACCACGCCACCGTAATGTTTTCATTCAACAGGCTTATGCGGAAATAGGATACAGAAGCATGCTGCTCAGCATTGGAAGTAAGGAACGGTATAATTCGTTATGGGACCGTAACCTGAGTTCGGGTGATATGACTCAATCGGCTAATGCCCGTCCTATCCCGGAAATTAATATCAGTATGCCTGAATTTACATTAGTTCCCTTAACTAAAGGGTGGCTACAGGTGAGAGGTGATTTTGCCGTAGGTAAGTCATTCGATACCGATTACCTGAAAGATTTCGCCAACTCGAAACAGACTTACGTGAAGAATGTATTATGGCATCATAAATCCTTCTTCTTCCGCATTAAGGACACAGAAAATAATTTTCCTTTATCCTTCACAGCCGGTGTTCAGCATTTTGCCCAATGGGGAGGTACTTCCACTAATCCCAGAATCGGCAAGCAACCACAATCTTTTAAAGATTTCATAAGAGTAGTTTTCGGACAAAAGGGTGGCGACGACGCAACAGCATCCGATCAGATCAACGTACTGGGCAGCCATTACGGTTCTTACGATTTCAAATTAAGTTACACACAAAAGGACTGGGGAGGACATTTTTATTATCAACATTATTTCAATGATAAGTCGGGGATGGAGTTTGCCAATAAAACGGACGGCTTATGGGGTATTCAAGTCGATTTACCAACTATTCCCTGGCTAAATAAAATTGTAGCCGAATATCTGGTAACAATGAATCAAAGTGGACCGATGCACTTTATCACATTCGACCGTGATAAATGGAAAGGCGGCCGCGGAGGTGGAAACGATGATTATTATAATAATGGAGAATACCGGACTGGTTTTTCTTATTTTAACCGTGGAGTAGGTTCACCGCTGATTCCCGCACCGGAATATAACACAGACGGTACTTTAGGCTTTGAGAACAATCGTGTTAAAAGCTGGCATTTCGGCGCAGAAGGCAATATTAACGCACTCCTGTCCTACCGCGTATTATTCACGGCAATGAACGGTTGGGGGACCTCTTATATCCCATACCTGAATAAGAAATACGGAACTTCCAGCCTGGTCGATATCAACTACACGCATCCCCGGTTAAAAGGATGGCAGTTTACCGGATCAGTTGCAGCCGATACCGGAACGATGCTGGGCAAGAGTGTCGGGTTCAGTCTGGGTGTAACCAAGACTGGTTTATTGAAAGCATGGAACTAATTTCACTTATACTTCTCCCATAAGGCAGAAGCAATGATCGCCTGCGTCCGGTCTGCAAATTGCTGCATCCCTTTATGGGAAGGGTCCATATCTTCGGTTGAAATAGCCGGATGAATGATCATCTCCATTTTATGCCGGTGCACATTCAGCGATCCGATCGGCAAAACATCAAAAGGTCCGTTCAATGTAATCGGCACAATCGGCAAATGTTGATCGAGAGCCATCTGGTAAGCGCCTTTTTTAAAACGGATCATTTTCCCGGTATAGGTCCTTGAACCTTCCGGAAAGACAACAACAGAGGCACCGTTTTTGAGACACCGTTCCGCCTCCTGCACACTGCGGGCTGCTGCTTTAGGCGTAGAATTATCCACAAATATAAAACCAGCAGCACGACAGGCGGCTCCCACAAAAGGAATCTTTCCGATACCAGCCTTCATCACCCACTTGATCGGGACGCCCAGAAAACCATAAATAAGAAAAATATCAAATGCCCCCTGATGGTTTGAGACAAACACGTATGATTGTTTACGATCTATATTTTCCCGACCTCTTACTTTTACGGGACAGAGTGCCAGATAACATGTCAGCCGGGACCAGATCATACCCGGGTAATAAGCAAAAATCTTTTCTCCCCCCAACAAACAACCAGCGATGACAGTTAAGGCTGTAACGATCGTGAGCACCAGAAAGACAGGCACAAAAAACAGCCATAAATAAACTAAGTAAAGTATTCGTATCATATATAACTGTATTGATCCTACAAATATAACCGCTAAATTTGATGGATTCATTATTTTTATTCTAAAATATTTTTGCAATCGGGTTATTATTACTTTATTTGCGGTAGAAAAGAAAATTATTATAAAAACATCTATAACCATGAGCGAATTAGTCAAAAATCTTGGGGTAATCGTACTCCTAATCGGTGTAATCATCCTTGCTGTACCGGCTATTACCGGAGGTGTAACCAACACTATCCTTATCGCAGGTTTGGCAGTTATCATCCTTGGTTACGTCGGTCACATTGTTATCAACAAGAAGATGGGGTAACACACACAAGCTTCAAAAAATTAAAAAGGGATCGTTTCTGATAATTGAAACGATCCCTTTTTAGTTTAAAACACGATAAATCAGGCTTCCCCCTGAACGCCTCCCATCGGTGGAATAAAATCTTCAAAATTAGCCGTCTTATTTCCTACTTTCAACTGTTCTTCATATTTTGCCAGGTTATCCTGCAATGCAAAAAACAAGCGCTTCGCATTATCCGGAGTCAGGATCACACGACTTTTCACCTGTGCCTTCGGAGCTCCCGGTACCACACGGATAAAGTCGAGTATAAACTCTGATGTTGAATGTGAAATAATTGCCAGGTTTGCATAAGTACCCTGTGCCATTTCTTCTGACAGTTCTACCTGTATCTCGTTAGAAGGTTTGTTATTGTTCTCCATTTTCTTTATGTTTTATGTTTAACAAATCGAACGCAAATATACTGATATAAGAAGTATCCATGAAATATATTGGAAATAAAAAGGGCCACCTTCACAGGCGACCCTTTTCCAGTTGTGTTTTTAATTCTCAATTCTTTAGACCAATGTAAAAAAAATACCTTATTGTGTTTAATATTTATTATCCTGACTTTTAGGCTAAGGTTTTTTCTGTTCAGACGTATATCTACATTCAGAACGATACAAAGATACAAACTGTAGAAAAAAACACCAAACACAAATTAGTCATTAACTAATATTCCTCCGATAATTAACAAAATAAAACACATATAAAATAGGTTATAAATAGATTTACTCCGAAGTGCATTCCATTACAGACCAATATTTTCTATTTAATTACCAAAGTTGCAATAACCGGACAATGATCGGACGGATACAGATGATTAAGTGTATCTGTAAGTACACCGTTAGTCAAAACCTTTATGTCTCCTTTCATGAAAATATAGTCGATCCATTCTCTCTTTTCAAGAGGAATACGTCCGTAGTCATGGAAAGTCCATTCCGGGCCATATTTCAAATCTGCCACTTCACGGGTATGGATCACATGGCGCGGATCGCTTTTATCTGTCAATACTTTTATCGGATCATCATCCGGAGTCGCATTAAAGTCGCCTGTAACAATAACCGGTAAGCCTTTAGATAGCTTATGTGCTTCTTCCAGCACTAAAGAAGCTCCCTCATGGCGGGCTACTTTTCCCATATGATCCAGATGAGTGTTCAGGAAGAAAAACTTTTTCCCGGATTCTTTATCTTTAAAGATACCCCAGGTAGCAACACGTTCGCAAGCTGCATCCCAGCCTTTTTTACCTACGGCATTCATATCTTCGGCCAACCAGAAATTACCACTGTCTTCAAGTTCGAAACGGTCTTTTTTATAGATAATCGGAGCATATTCACCTTTGGTCTTTCCATCTTCCCTACCAACACCGACATAGGCATATTCCGGCAGACGTGTCAAAAGATCCGTAAGCTGGTGATTCAATACTTCCTGCGCTCCAAAGATATCCGTATTATAAAATTTAACCAGATTAGCCGCTAAATCCTTTCGGTTACTCCACTGATTATCTCCGTCAGCATTCGTATCCATACGAATATTGAACGTCATTACCTTCAAAGGAGCAACCGGCTGTTTAGCCGACAAAAAGCCTGCAAACAATAATACAGACAGAATACTTAACAAAATCTTTTTCATATGTAAATAAATTGCGCTCCCTATCTCAAGAGAGCCGTTTAAACCATTAATAAATTGATTTTTTTAGA
>NZ_KQ033915.1:0-112512 GCF_000969835.1 Parabacteroides goldsteinii DSM 19448 = WAL 12034 | reverse complement strand
CATTCGTTTTTTCGAGTGAATGACACTAAAGTAAACAATACCCCCCTATTTACATTCTCTTGGACGAAATTTATTTCATGGATGTTTCATGATACTTTATATAGTTAGTTAATATAGGCGACAGACAAAAGTAAGAGTTCTATACTGATTAAGCAAATTACTAAAAACAAAAAAGGCTTCCGGAAATAAACCGAAAGCCTTCTTTTATATTATATGATAAGCTATTTACTCATCATCTCTGTCCATCGCATTGAAATCAACAACATTCTTGCGGTTGGCAAAGATACGTTCGAATTCATCTTTAGCACCGACAACCAACTTGTCGAAATCTCTCTGACCTGTACCAGCCGGGATCAAGTGACCGCAGATAACGTTTTCTTTCAAACCTTCCAGACGGTCTACCTTTCCGTTGATAGCAGCTTCGTTCAACACCTTCGTAGTTTCCTGGAAAGATGCGGCAGACATAAAGCTGTTTGTCTGCAATGCAGCACGTGTAATACCCTGAAGGATCTGATTTGCAGTAGCAGGAACAGCGTCACGAACTTCTACAAGTTTCATGTCACGACGTTTCAACATACTGTTTTCGTCTCTCAGCTTACGGGCTGTTACGATCTGACCAGCCTGCATTGTCTGAGAATCTCCCGGATCCATAACAACTTTCTTGCCCCAGATACGATCGTTCTCATCCATTACTTCCAGCTTATCAACCACCTGCTGTTCCAGGAAGCGAGTATCTCCCGGATCAACCACTTCTACTTTACGCATCATCTGACGAACGATAACTTCGAAGTGTTTGTCGTTAATCTTCACACCCTGCAGACGGTAAACGTCCTGTACTTCGTTCACGATATATTCCTGAACAGCCGTCGGGCCCTTGATAGCAAGGATATCCGAAGGAGTGATAGCACCGTCGGACAACGGCATACCGGCACGGATATAGTCATTTTCCTGAACCAAAAGCTGTTTTGACAATGGCACCATGTACTTCTTCACTTCACCCAACTTAGAGGTTACAGTGATTTCACGGTTACCACGTTTGATCTTACCGAATCCAACTTCACCGTCGATTTCAGAAACGACAGCCGGGTTAGACGGGTTACGAGCTTCAAACAACTCGGTAACACGGGGAAGACCACCGGTGATATCACCAGCCTTACCTACTGCACGCGGTATCTTAACCAAAACTTCACCAGCCTTAACAGGATCGCCGTTCTCTTTGACAACGTGAGCGCCCAGCGGCAATGAATAGTTTTTCAGATAATTACCGTTTTCATCAACGATGTGAGCAGCCGGAGCTTTTGTCTTATCCTTAGACTCGATAATGATCTTTTCTTTCAAACCTGTAGTTTCGTCACTTTCAACTTTGTAAGTAACACCTTCTACAACGCTTTCAAATTCGATCTTACCGGAAACTTCCGATACGATAACGGCATTGAACGGGTCCCATTCAATAATTACGTCCCCCTTGCTAATCTTGTCTCCGTTATTGAAGAACAATTTAGAACCGTAAGGGATATTATGAGTCAGTAATACAATCTTCGTATTCGGATCAACGATACGCATTTCAGCCAGACGGCTTACTACTACCTGATACTTCTTACCTGCTGATGCATCATCAGCTTCTACGGCACGAAGTTCGTCGATTTCCAGAATACCGTCGTATTTAGATGTAATACTGTTTTCTGTTGCAATGTTAGATGCGATACCACCGACGTGGAATGTACGCAGTGTCAACTGTGTACCCGGCTCACCGATAGACTGTGCTGCGATAACCCCGACAACTTCACCCTTCTGAACCATACGGCCTGTAGCCAGGTTACGTCCGTAACACTTAGCACAAACACCTTTCTTGGATTCACAGGTAAGTACCGAACGGATTTCCACACTTTCGATAGGAGAATCCTGGATCAGCTTAGCAGCGTCTTCGCGAATTTCTTCACCGGCAGCAACAATCAATTCACCAGTCAACGGATGCTGGATATCATGAACAGATACACGTCCCAGGATACGTTCATACAGAGAAGCGATAACTTCTTCGTTATTCTTCAATTCCGTACAAATCAGACCACGAAGCGTACCACAGTCTTCTTCATTGATGATAACGTCATGCGATACGTCTACCAGACGACGAGTCAGGTAACCGGCATCGGCAGTCTTCAACGCGGTATCGGCCAAACCTTTACGAGCACCGTGGGTAGAGATGAAGTACTCCAACACAGACAAACCTTCTTTAAAGTTTGAAAGGATTGGGTTTTCAATAATCTGACCACCTTCAGCACCACTCTTCTGCGGTTTTGCCATCAAACCACGCATACCGGACAACTGACGAATCTGTTCTTTAGAACCACGGGCACCAGAGTCCATCATCATGAATACAGAGTTAAACCCGTCATTGTCATTTGTCAGCTGTTTCATCAGGATATTAGATAACTTACTGTTGACATGTGTCCATGTATCGATAATCTGGTTGTAACGTTCGTTGAAGGTAATGAAACCCATGCTATAGTTAGCCAGAATCTGTTCCACTTCATCGTAACCTTCTTTTACCAGGTCATCTTTTTCTGGCGGAATAAGCACGTCGGCCAGGTTGAATGACAGACCGCCCTTAAATGCCATGTAGTAACCCAGGTTCTTGATATCATCCAGGAACTGAGCCGTACGGGCAACACCACATATCTTGATTACTTTACCGATAATATCACGTAAAGATTTCTTTCCTAATACTTCATTGATATAACCAACTTCGAAAGGAACGAATTCATTTACCATCAAACGACCGATAGATGTTTCGATCATTTTACGCACCAGCTTGCCATCTTCTTCTACGTTATCAACGTAAACCTTGATTGGTGCATGGATATCTACTTTCTTTTCGTTATATGCAATAGTCGCTTCTTCCGGTCCGTAGAATACCAGACCTTCTCCTAATGTACCCTTACGCATCTTGGTGATATAATACAGACCAAGCACCATGTCCTGAGAAGGAACGGTGATAGGCGCACCATTAGCCGGGTTCAAAATGTTATGAGAAGCAAGCATCAGCATCTGTGCTTCCAGTACAGCTTCATTTCCTAAAGGCAAGTGAACAGCCATCTGGTCACCGTCGAAGTCGGCGTTGAATGCCGTACAAGCCAACGGGTGCAACTGGATAGCCTTACCTTCGATCAGTTTAGGCTGGAATGCCTGGATACCCAAACGGTGCAGTGTCGGTGCACGGTTCAGCAACACAGGGTGACCTTTCATTACATATTCCAGGATATCCCAAACAACCGGTTCCTTACGGTCCACAATCTTCTTGGCAGACTTAACCGTTTTAACGATACCGCGTTCGATCAATTTACGGATAACGAAAGGTTTATAAAGTTCGGCAGCCATATTCTTCGGCAGACCGCACTCATGCATTTTTAATTCAGGACCTACAACGATAACCGAACGGGCAGAGTAATCAACACGTTTACCCAACAAGTTCTGACGGAAACGACCTTGTTTACCTTTCAAACTGTCGGACAATGACTTCAACGGACGGTTAGCATCTGTCTTAACGGCACTCGATTTACGAGAGTTGTCGAACAGAGAGTCCACAGCTTCCTGAAGCATACGTTTTTCATTACGTAAGATTACTTCCGGAGCCTTAATATCGATTAATCGTTTCAGACGGTTATTACGGATAATAACACGACGATACAAATCATTCAAGTCGGATGTAGCGAAACGTCCGCCATCCAACGGAACCAACGGACGCAATTCCGGCGGAATAACAGGAACGACCTTTACGATCATCCATTCCGGTTTGTTACGGCCTCTGGATGCACGGAAAGATTCAACAACCTGCAAACGTTTCAACGCTTCGTTCTTACGTTGCTGTGAACCGTCCGTACTTGCACGGTGACGCAGTTCGTAAGATAGAGAATCCAAATCCAGACGAGCCAGCAAATCATAAACGGCTTCAGCACCGATCTTTGCAATGAACTTGTTAGGATCCGTATCTTCCAGCATTTGGTTTTCCTTTGGCAGGTTATCCAGAATCTGCAAGTATTCTTCTTCCGAAAGCAGGTCTAATTCAGCAACAGTGTCTACACAACCCGGCTGAATAACCACATAACGTTCATAATAAATGATAGAATCCAGTTTCTTGGTAGGCAAGCCTAACAGATACCCGATTTTGTTGGGTAGAGAACGGAAATACCAGATATGAGCGACAGGAACAACCAGATGGATATGTCCCATACGTTCGCGACGCACTTTCTTCTCTGTAACTTCTACCCCGCAACGATCGCAGACAATACCTTTATAACGGATACGCTTGTATTTTCCGCAATGACACTCATAGTCCTTGATCGGACCGAAGATACGTTCGCAGAAAAGACCGTCGCGCTCAGGTTTGTACGTACGATAGTTAATCGTTTCCGGTTTCAGAACTTCACCACTAGAGTTTTCAAGAATCTCTTCAGGAGAAGCCAGACCGATGGTTATTTTTGAAAAGTTACTCTTTATCTTGTTTTCTTTTCTAAAGGCCATATTGTTTATTTATAAAGAGTTATCAATAGATAAAGTAGATGAGCCGAAACCCACCTACTTATATTGTTGTTGAATTAATCCAGAGTAAAGCTTAAACCTAAACCTCTCAGCTCATGGAGCAATACATTCAGAGATTCCGGAATACCCGGTTGTGGCATCGGATCACCCTTCACAATTGCTTCGTAAGCTTTAGAACGTCCTACAACGTCGTCAGACTTAATTGTAAGAATTTCCTGAAGAACATGTGCGGCACCGAAGGCTTCCAGTGCCCAAACTTCCATTTCTCCGAAACGCTGACCACCAAACTGAGCTTTACCACCCAGAGGCTGTTGAGTAATCAAAGAGTACGGACCGATTGAACGGGCGTGCATCTTATCATCAACCATGTGACCCAGTTTCAGGAAGTACGTAACACCTACGGTTGCCGGCTGGTCGAAACGCTCACCGGTTCCACCATCGTACAGGTAAGATTTACCATACCGAGGAATACCAGCTTTGTCAGTCATCTCGTTCAGGTCATCCAGTGATGCACCGTCGAAAATCGGAGTAGCAAACTTCACTCCCATCGTTCTACCGGCCCAACCTAATACTGCTTCAAAAATCTGTCCCAGGTTCATACGGGAAGGCACACCCAGCGGGTTCAAGCAGATATCAACCGGAGTTCCGTCTTCCAGGAACGGCATATCTTCCTGACGAACGATCTTGGAAACAATACCTTTGTTACCGTGGCGACCGGCCATCTTATCACCTACCTGAATCTTACGTTTCTTAGCAATGTAAACCTTTGCCATCTGAACGATACCTGTCGGCAGTTCATCACCGATAGTAAGGTCGAATTTCTTACGTCTCAGTTCGGCATCCAGTTCTTTATATTTCTTCAGATAGTTCAGGATCACCTGCTTGATAAGTTCGTTCTTATCAGCATCGGCAGTCCATTTACTAACCTGAACAGCATTGTAATCCAGATCTTCCAAAGCCTTGCGACCAAACTTAGCGCCCTTCGCAATCACTTCAGTATTCATGTAGTCTTTAACACCCTGAGAAACTTTATTGTTAGTAAGCGTCAATAACTTTTCTACCAGTAAGTTCTTCAGGTCGGCCATCTTCATTTCGTATTCTTCATCCAACTTCGGAAGAATAGCCTTATCTGTCAATCTAGACTTACGTTTCTTAACAGCTTTAGAGAATAAAGCCGTATCGATAACAACACCACGAAGAGACGGAGTCGCTTTCAAAGAAGCATCTTTCACATCACCAGCCTTATCACCGAAGATTGCACGCAGCAATTTTTCTTCAGGAGAAGGATCCGATTCGCCCTTCGGAGTAATCTTACCGATCAGAATGTCACCCGGTTCGATACGGGCACCCACACGAACAATACCTCTTTCATCCAAATCTTTGGTAGCCTCTTCACTAACATTAGGGATATCGGATGTAAGCTCTTCCATACCACGTTTAGTTTCGCGCACTTCTAGGATATATTCATCCACGTGAACAGAAGTAAAGAAGTCCTCACGAACCATACGTTCGTTCAGTACGATAGCATCCTCATAGTTGTAACCTTTCCAAGGCATGTAAGCCACTTTCACGTTACGTCCCAAAGCAAGTTCACCCAGTTGAGTCGAATAACCCTCAGTCAGGATATCACCAGCCTCTACACGTTGGCCACGGTGACAAATCGGACGAAGGTCTACAGTCGTACTCTGGTTAGTCTTACGCCACTTCGGAATAACATAGGTCTTAACCGCATCTTCGAAGCTTACGAAATCTTCGTCTTCAGTACGGTCATATTTAATCTTGATACAAGTTGCATCAACAAAAACAACTTCACCGGCACGTTCTGCCATAATCTGAGTACGGGAGTCGCGAGCAACCTGTGCTTCGATACCTGTACCAACGATCGGAGCATCCGTACGCAACAAAGGAACTGCCTGGCGCATCATGTTAGATCCCATCAATGCACGGTTAGCATCATCATGTTCCAGGAACGGAATCAAAGAAGCTGCGATAGAAGCAATCTGCTGCGGAGCAACGTCCATCAAATCTACTTCTGAAGGCGGCACAACAGGGAAGTCTGCTTCAAAACGAGCTTTAACCCTTTCTAGAATAAACTTACCGTTTTCATCCAACGGAGCATTACCCTGTGCAATGGTCATTTCTTCTTCCTCTTCCGCTGTATAATATTGCAAAGAATCTTCTGAAAAATCTACCTTACCATCCACAACTTTACGATATGGGGTAGATATAAATCCCAGGTCATTGATTTTTGCATACACACAAAGAGAAGAGATCAAACCAATGTTCGGTCCTTCCGGTGTTTCAATCGGACAAAGACGGCCATAGTGTGTATAGTGAACGTCACGAACCTCGAATCCGGCACGCTCTCTTGACAAACCACCCGGTCCAAGGGCAGACAGACGACGTTTGTGAGTAATTTCAGCCAACGGGTTTGTCTGGTCCATAAACTGCGACAAAGCATTCGTTCCGAAGAAGGAGTTAACTACAGAAGAGATAGTCTTCGCGTTAATCAAATCGATCGGAGTAAATACTTCATTGTCGCGAACGTTCATACGCTCACGTACAGTACGTGACATACGAGCCAGACCGATACCGAACTGGTTGTATAACTGTTCACCTACAGTACGAACACGACGGTTACTTAAATGGTCGATATCATCCACGATCGCTTTTGAGTTAATCAATTCGATCAGATACTTGATGATCTCGATTATATCTTCTTTTGTCAAAACCTTAACATCATCACTGGTAGTAAGGTTCAACTTTTTATTAATCCTATAACGGCCTACTTCACCTAAATCATAACGTTTTTCAGAGAAGAACAGGTTCTGTATAACTTCACGGGCACTTGCTTCGTCTGCAGGTTCTGCATTACGCAACTGACGGTAAATATATAATACAGCCTCTTTTTCAGAGTTACTGGGGTCTTTCTGAAGCGTATTATAGATGATTGCATAATCTGAAAGATTCTGGTCTTCACGATGTAACAATACATTTTGTGTACCAGATTCCAGAATTGCTTCAATACTGTCGCTATCCAACACCGATTCACGGTCGATGATAACGTCATTACGTTCAATAGAAACAACTTCGCCAGTATCTTCATCTACGAAATCTTCCACCCAGGTTTTCAATACACGGGCAGCCAGCTTACGACCGATCAGTTTCTTCAGGTTTGCTTTTGAAACTTTTACTTCTTCAGCCAGGTTAAAGATTTCAAGAATATCTTTATCGCTTTCAAAACCAATAGCTCTTAAAAGGGTAGTTACAGGTAATTTCTTTTTACGGTCGATATATGCATACATCACATTGTTAATGTCTGTTGCAAATTCGATCCATGAGCCTTTAAACGGAATGATACGTGCCGAATACAATTTCGTTCCGTTGGCATGTGTACTCTGACCAAAGAATACGCCTGGAGAACGATGTAACTGTGAAACAACAACACGCTCAGCACCATTTATCACAAAAGTACCGCGATCAGTCATATAAGGGATCGGACCCAGATATACATCCTGGATAACCGTATCGAAATCCTCATGATCCGGGTCTGTACAATACAGTTTTAACTTTGCTTTTAAAGGCACACTATAGGTTAATCCGCGGGCAATACATTCATCTATGCAGTAACGGGGCGGATCGATATAGTAATCTAAGAACTCCAACACAAAGTTGTTTCTGGTATCTGCAATTGGGAAATTCTCTGCAAACACCTTATACAACCCCTCCTTCTTTCTTTTCTCAGGAGGTGTGTCAAGTTGAAGAAAGTCTTGGAATGACTTCAATTGAACTTCGAGAAAGTCCGGATACGGAAACTGATTCTTAATCGAAGCAAAATTAACTCTTTGGTTTTCAGCTGTTGAAGACATCTAGTAAGGAATTTATTGAACTTATTGAAATTATAGACACAAAAAGGTTAAGAATCTCCTTTTAGGGAGACTCTTAACCAAATCACCTGGAAACCAGGTTATAAATACTATTTAAGCTCAACTTCAGCTCCAGCTTCTTCCAACTGTTTCTTTAATCCTTCAGCGTCAGCTTTAGCGATTCCTTCTTTGATTGCGCTAGGTGCACCGTCAACTAAATCTTTAGCTTCTTTCAAACCAAGACCAGTTAATTCTTTTACTGCCTTAACAACAGCCAATTTATTAGCACCAGCTGCTTTCAAAATTACATCGAAAGAAGTCTTTTCTTCTTCTGCAGCAGCAGCGCCACCAGCAGCAGGACCAGCAACAGCAACAGCTGCAGCAGCAGGTTCAATACCATATTCTTCTTTAAGGATTGTAGCCAGTTCGCTAACTTCTTTTACGGTCAGGTTTACTAATTGTTCTGCAAAAGCTTTCAAATCTGCCATTTTTGTATGATTTAAATGATTGTTTACTGTAAAATATTAAATAATTATCTTTCTTCCAAAGTCTTCAACAGACCATGGATAGTTTGTCCTGATGACTGAAGAGCAGAGATAACGTTCTTCGCCGGAGATTGCAACAATGCAATAACGTCGCCGATAAGTTCGTTTTTGCTCTTGATATTTACAAGGGCTTCCAGGTTTTCAGCACCGACATAGAAACTTTCCTGTACATAGGCTGCTTTCAATTCCGGTTTAGCCACTTCGCCTTTCTTGGCACCTTTAGTAAATTCTTTTATCAGACGAGCAGGAGCGTTAGCTGTCTGTGAAAACATAACAGCTGTATTGCCTTTCAAAGCAACCTGCAGCGGTGAGAAATCACCACCTACATTTTCCAGTGCTTTTTTAAGCAAGTTGTTCTTAACAACAACCAACTTGATTTCCTGTTTGAAACATTCTCTTCTCAATTTGCTTGTTTTCTCAGCATCCAATGCTTCGATATCAGTCAAATAGAAATTAGGATATTCCTTTACAGTTTCTGTAAGCTGGCTTATAACTATGCCTTTATCTTCCTTTTTCATTGTCCAACAATTTTAAATTAGTTTTCTTCAACTGATTTCGGGTCAATCTTAATACCCGCGCTCATTGTACTAGAAAGATAAATGCTCTTTATATATGTACCTTTAGCTGCAGACGGTTTCAACTTCAAAAGAGTTGAAATAAATTCCTTAGCGTTATCACGAATCTGATCGGCATTGAAAGATACCTTTCCGATTGATGTATGAACGATACCAGATTTGTCTACTTTAAAGTCGATCTTACCTTGCTTAACTTCCTTCACTGCGTTGCCGATTTCATTGGTAACCGTACCGCTCTTAGGGTTAGGCATCAAACCACGAGGGCCTAATACACGACCTAAAGCACCGATCTTACCCATGATAGAAGGCATAGTGATGATAACGTCAATATCAGTCCAACCACCTTTAATTTTGTCAATATACTCATCCAAGCCAACATAGTCAGCTCCAGCAGCAGTTGCTTCAGCTTCCTTGTCTGGTGTACATAATGCGAGAACCCTAACTTGTTTTCCTGTTCCGTGAGGCAATGAAACCACGCCTCTAACCATTTGATTGGCCTTACGGGGGTCAACTCCTAAACGAACATCCACATCTACAGATGCATCAAACTTAGAAGTAGTAATTTCTTTTACTAATGCTGATGCTTCTTTTAATGTATATGCTTTCCCAGCTTCAATCTTGCCCAAAGCCAACTTTTGATTTTTTGTCAGTTTACTCATTTCAATTGAAGTTTATTAATTATTACCCGGGAATGTCCCTTTAACAGTTATACCCATACTTCTAGCTGTTCCGGCAACCATTTTCATGGCAGCTTCAACAGTAAAACAGTTCAAGTCGACCAGTTTGTCTTCTGCAATAGTTTTTACCTGATCCCAAGAGATTTCTGCAATCTTCTTACGGTTCGGCTCAGCAGAACCACTCTTCTGTTTAGATGCTTCCAATAACTGGATAGCAACAGGAGGGGTTTTAACGACAAAGTCGAAAGACTTATCAGCATAGTAAGTAATTACCACAGGTAATATCTTACCAGCCTTGTCTTGGGTTCTGGCATTAAATTGCTTGCAAAACTCCATAATATTAATACCCTTAGAACCTAAGGCAGGTCCTACTGGGGGAGAAGGGTTTGCTGCTCCTCCTTTAATCTGCAATTTGATTTGTCCAGCAACTTCTTTAGCCATTTTTCTAAAATTTAGATATATAACATCAATAACAGAAAGAAAATACTTCTCGTAACAAAAGTATTACTCCTTCTCAACTTGCATATAACCCAACTCAAGCGGGGTTTTACGTCCGAAGACCTTCACCATCACTTTAAGTTTCTTTTTCTCGGCGTTGACTTCTTCGATTACACCAGTAAAACCGCTGAACGGTCCGAAGGTGATCTTAACACTCTCGCCAACATAAAATTGGACATCCAGTTCTTCCTGTTGATCCTGCAATTCGTCAACCGTACCTAAAATACGATTCACTTCAGAAGGACGCAACGGAACCGGGTTATCAGACCCGCCCAAAAATCCGATTACATTGGGAATGTTTCTTAATCGATGAGCGACTTCTCCGACTAATGCAGCTTCTACCAATACATAACCCGGCAAGTAAGCTCTTTCTTTCATCACTTTCTTACCATTACGCACCGTAAAAGTCTTCTCCGTAGGTATCAGAACCTGGTTGACATATTCACCCAGATCTGTGTTCTTCAACTCAGCCTCGAGATACTCTCTGACTTTATTCTCCTTACCACTGATGGCACGCAGAACATAAAATTTCTTTTGGATATCAGACATATCTAAAACTGATTAAAAGATTTTCTCGTAGAAGAAACGCATTACGCTTTCGAAGCCTAAGTCCACAACAAAGATTACTGCTGCAATTATAAGGGAAGCAAACATAACAACCACAGCACTATTGGAAAGCTCTGTTCTAGTAGGCCAAGAAACTTTATAAACAAGTTCGTTATAAGATTCCTTAATATAAGTAATTATCTTTTTCATCGAATCTATAGATTTTTAGCACGGAAGGAGAGGCTCGAACTCCCGACACCTGGTTTTGGAGACCAGTGCTCTACCAACTGAGCTACTTCCGTAAAAATAGCCAGTCCTGTTACAGACTGGCTACATGATTTATGTATGAATTAGTTTTCTAATTCTGTAATCTGACCAGCACCTACTGTACGTCCACCTTCGCGGATTGCGAAACGAAGACCTACGTTACAAGCTACCGGGTAGATCAGTTCAACGTCGATTGTTACGTTATCACCAGGCATAACCATTTCAGTTCCTTCCGGAAGAGTAATTTCACCTGTTACGTCCAATGTACGGATATAGAACTGAGGACGATATTTGTTGTGGAACGGAGTGTGACGACCACCTTCTTCTTTTTTCAGGATATAAACCTCAGCTTTGAAGCGAGAGTGTTCTTTAACCTTACCCGGATGGCAGATAACCATACCACGTTTGATTTCGTTCTTGTCGATACCACGAAGCAACAAACCTACGTTGTCACCAGCTTCACCCTGATCCAACAGCTTACGGAACATTTCAACACCAGTTACAACTGATTTCTTTCCGTCAGCACCCAGACCGATGATCTGAACTTCTTCACCAACTTTTACGATACCTGCTTCAATACGACCTGTTGCTACAGTACCACGACCAGTGATAGAGAACACGTCTTCAACCGGCATCAAGAAAGGTTTATCAACATCGCGCGGAGGCAGAGGAATCCATGTATCAACAGCTTCCATCAACTCCATAACTTTGTCTTCCCATTTCGGGTCGCCATTCAATGCACCCAGAGCAGAACCACGGATGATCGGAGTGTTGTCACCATCGAAATCATAGAAAGAAAGAAGTTCTCTCATTTCCATTTCAACCAATTCCAACATTTCTTCGTCGTCAACCATGTCACATTTGTTCATGAAAACAACCAGCTTCGGTACGTTTACCTGACGAGCCAACAGGATGTGTTCACGAGTCTGAGGCATAGGACCATCAGTTGCAGCAACTACGATGATAGCACCGTCCATCTGAGCAGCACCAGTTACCATGTTCTTTACGTAGTCGGCGTGACCCGGACAGTCTACGTGAGCATAGTGACGGTTTGCAGTCGAATACTCTACGTGAGAAGTGTTAATTGTAATACCTCTTTCTTTTTCTTCAGGAGCGTTGTCGATAGAATCGAATGAACGCAGTTCTGAAAGACCTTTCTTTGCCAATACTGTTGTGATAGCAGCTGTCAAAGTTGTTTTACCGTGGTCAACGTGACCAATCGTACCAATGTTCACATGTGGTTTCGATCTGTCAAATTTCTCTTTTGCCATAACTTAATTGTTCTTTATTTGATTAATGATCATGTTCTAAATATCATCTTGAGCCGGTGCCGAGACTTGAACTCGGGACCTCTTCCTTACCAAGGAAGTGCTCTACCGCTGAGCTACACAGGCGAAATAAAAAGAGCGGAAGACGGGGCTCAAACCCGCGACCCTCAGCTTGGAAGGCTAATGCTCTATCAACTGAGCTACTTCCGCAATTTTAAATCTTTCACGAACCAATTCTCGCTTAGAATTGTTCCTTAGTAGTGGGCAGTGATGGATTCGAACCACCGAAGTCGAAAGACAGCTGAGTTACAGTCAGCCCCATTTGGCCACTCTGGTAACTGCCCATTTCAAATTTCAATTCTTTTGAGCCTCTTGTCGGATTCGAACCAACGACCCCGAGATTACAAATCACGTGCTCTGGCCAACTGAGCTAAAGAGGCAAACCTTCTTTCTAAAAGAAGCCGTTTCGTCGGGTAGGCGAAACGGCTGCAAATTTAGATATTATTTCTTACATACCAAATTTATCTACCGTTTTTTTTATTTGGCTCTGATTTTTTCCTTGAATTTAACTAATTGCTTTTCCAAAGCTTCAACACATTCGTCAATTGACTCTTCAAAAGTGTCGTTTACCTTCTCCGCAAAGCAATCGCCATTCTTTATTTTTAAACGTACAGCAGCCTCTTTATTCTTAGCAGCTTCAGGCTTCACGACCTTTAATGTTACTTCTGCCAATATTATGCCGTCGAAGTATTGCTCCAACTTACTAACTTTCTTCTGAATAAACGCTTCTAACTGCGCTGTAGCGTCAAAATGGATTGCTTGAATTCTAATGTCCATAATTAACCTCCTTCTTTTTTAGCTCTTGGATGAGCATGATACACTTTTTTTAATTCCTCAAAGGTTGTATGTGTGTAAACGCTGGTTGAAGCCAAACTACTGTGTCCGAGCAACTCTTTCACAGCGTTCAACTCTGCTCCATTATTCAACATACTTGTTGCAAACGAATGTCTCAAAACATGAGGGCTACGTTTCGCCAATGTTGGGATCTCCGACAGTTTCTTCTTTACTATAGTATATACGATACCTGCCGACAACTGCTCCCCGTTTTTTCTTACAAAAAACCATCCGCTCTCCGAACCAACTTCACGATTTCGAACTTCAGTGTATGCTTGTATCAAGTTCTTTAACCCTTCTGCAAATGGAATCAACCGCTGCTTGTTACGCTTACCTGTCACACGTATCTGCATCGCTCCGAAATCCACATCGGAATCTTGTATTCCGATCAATTCCGAACGGCGGATACCTGTATCATACAGCATTTCAAGTATCAGACGATCCCTTACACCTTCAAAATCCTCATCAAATCCATCTCCATCCAACAACAACTCCATTTCCTTATCTCTTACAAAATAAGGTAACGGTTTTTTTGTCTTCGGTCCGGTTATTAACCTTAATGGATTCACAGAGATGCTTCCCTGCTTCATAAGGAATTTAAAAAAAGACTTCAAAGAACTTAATTTCCGATTGACCGACACCGGAGAAATCTTCTCGTCCATTAAAGAAACGATCCAACTTCTGACTAAATCCGCATCGACATCTCCCGGAACAAATATGCTTTCCTTATTCAATTTCACATATTCTTCGAACTGACGCAAATCTTTCGAATAAGCCTCTATCGTATAATTGGAGTAATTCCTTTCATACCGAAGATAATCTAAAAATGAATCTATCAACATATCTGCGTTGCATCAACTATTATGCAACGAAAATAGGAATAAGAATTCAATAAAACAAGCCTGACAGGATATTTTATTCTTCTACCTGCTGCAATTGCTGAACGTAAACCGCACGCATGTTTTGTTTTCTCTTTTCAACAGAGGGTTTTATAAAAGCCTGACGACTTCTCAGTTCTTTTACCACACCTGTCTTTTCGAACTTTCTTTTAAATTTCTTAAGCGCTTTTTCAATGTTTTCGCCTTCTTTCAATGGAACTACGATCATAATTTAATTTATTATATTGTTTTTAATTACATCCTCAAAATGGGCAGCAAAATTACTGATTCTTTCGTTATTAGCAAAACTTTCCGGAATTTATTTTACGAAGCCTCCACAAAATAAGCTAAAACCCGATCCGTTATAAAACTCTTTGTAGCAGCAAGACACATCATCTCTCCATAACCGCCTCCAGATCCTTTTCGCTTGTGCAGACCGGCCCCTTCATAAATTCGGGTACATTATAAGACTTATATTGAAAAAAATAAGAATCACTCCTTTTTTGTGGTAATAAAAAAGGCTTTCCTGCATGTCCGGAAGAATCTATATGAGCCAGATACAAGCAAGTAAAAAGCCCTGTCATCCGACGGCTACTAAAAACGATCCAATGACCTTCCGACGACCAGGAATGATAACTTTCCGTTTCTTCCGAATTTAAGATCGATGTATCTACTTCTCTTTGGTTATGCAAATCAAACATACATAAGTCCGCATCCCGATGCCAGATAGAAAAATTACCATAAGCATGTCGCGTGTATAGCATAAAACGCCCGGAGGGTGATATTTTAGGGAAAGAGATACTGGCATTTAGTGTATCGACTCGTATCACCGTATCAATTTTACTTCCCAAAGTCCCTTTCTCCAAATCCACATCCAGGCTACATAAATGATATCGTACGTAATTAAATGAATCCGGTAACGATATTGCAGGAGCAGAGCAAAAGTATAACTTTTTTCCATCGGAAGAGAAACAGGGAAAAGTCTCATAAGCATCAGCCGACGATAATAGAGAACTGGTTAAAAGTATATTCTTTTGTACATCCAGGATCACAATATCCGAGTGCAGATCCATCACCTCAATGCGATTCCTGTGCTGTGAATGTACTGCCTGTACCGTCTTGTTTACAGAAAAAGCTATATATTTACCTGATGAATGCCAAGATGGATAAACTAAAGTTTTTATTTTTTCGGAATAATCCGTATTCAATTTACTAACAACTCCATCTTTAACTAAAATAGTTCCTGCCGGTTTAGGGCGCTGATGGAATATATACTCTTCCGGGTTTCCTTGATTGGTCGCATGACAATTCACACAAATTTCTTTTACTCTTGAATTTTCAAAAATAGCATCCTCTTCATAATTAGCCAAACAACGTTGATAAATCCCCATATTCCCCCACACCTCATATCCTGGCTCAATCAGGCGATATGAAAGATAAGGATCTATCGGATCCGAGGATATATATATCTTAAAAGAATCAACGCAGTTCCACAAATGGTCAGTCTTTTTCTGAATATAAACATTCATTACACTATCAGATGTCACTAACTCTCTCCATTCGAGTGAAGAAAAACGCACCTCTTTACCCCGGCGATTTAACTGTTTGGTTCGTGTACATAATAATACCTGAACATTCTCGTTCACTTCCGGTAGATTTACATAAAAAGATAACGGTGCAATATCAACCGGAATTGTAACATTTCTGTAATCAGGAAATATAAGTTCTCTCGTTGCATAACCAGGTCTCTCTTCTTCACAACAAGACAAAAACAGAATTACATACCAGCAAAACAATAAATATTTAATCATAAACGAACAGGATTAAAATCGTAATAATACCAATAACTACTTGTATAACAATGAATATCCCTATTCTCCATATTCGTAGATATATCCAAGTGATTCGTCTTACAAAAGGATTGATAAGCCAGAAAACGCTCTTTCAACGAATCCGGTATAAAGAAATAATCAAGTATTTGAGGGTTGCTTTGTGCTCCCAGAAAAATTGCCTCCTGATAAATAACCGGGACATTTTTCTCATTTTTATAGAAATAGTAAAATGCTTTCAAAAACTCATTCAGGTTCTTATCCAACAAATATGAGCATAGAACAAAATCTGCCAACTTCTTATTATGCACATTATCATAAGCCAACAGGTCTATGTCTTGGAGATATACAAAATTATCGGCCTGAGATTCGACTCGTCTCAAACAAAGAGTGTCCACCTCCCAATTCCGATAAACCCATGTTTTGTGTAAATAGGAAAGATATTTATCTACAACTGCATACTCTCCCATCTCCCAATTACATGTTGCCAGCATTTTTAAAGTCTGTGGATATCCGACTGATCGTGCACAAACATTACATTCAAAAGCATACTTCCGAGCCGATGCTATATCTCCATAGTAATAACATATCTTTTGTAGTGTCATAGAAACAAACGGCGTCATATTCCAATCGACAAACAGCCCTTTACTCCCCTGCTGTGTATACATAAGCAAAGAGTCTGCCAAAACGCCCTGTTCTGCCAAAGCCAAGTTTTGATAATTAAGACATAATAAATCCGTAGGTTTCTGTTTCTTACAATTATGTAATATCTTTTCCCATTTTTTGTGATCTGCATAATACGCATATTTTTTTACCGGCAAAGACTTTCTATCATCATATCCTGACAATAAAAAAGCACCACAGAGTAAAAATATAACGACCTGAGTACCCATCCTCCAATATCTATTCTTTATCGCAACAAAGACAAAGCCAAATAATGGACTCAACAATGGACTGAAAGCCAATAAAAACCACGGAGCATAAATCACCCATCTGGCTCCCCCTTTCAATACATATATCCCATCAGCAAAACATATGATCTCCGAATAATACAGATATCCGGCATAATTCAAATAAAACACCAGTAATATTGTGAATAGCGCAGGAATAAGAAGCAGACCGATTTTTAGCCTGTACACCTTTATTTCCTGGATCAATAAAGAAACAGCAAAGGCGACAAAAACCGATCCGGCTATCAGATATAGCAAGCAGATCATCAAACATCCGGTCAGGATACGTACGGACTCTTTTTGAATACGCTTATAAACCAACAGAAAAACCACACAAAACAAATAAGCAACGACTCCTCCATAAAGAAAATTAAAATCAAGAATATCAATCAGTAGAAATAATAAAATGAAACCCTCCAATAAAAAACAGTTTTTATTGAAAGAGACGTATTGCTTTATTAACCCGGCTATACATACTAATAATAATGCTGAAACAAACTCACCTACCAGCGGATAATAAAAAAACTGTACCAGAAACTCACCCAAGTACACTGATAAGCCTCCAGGATGAGAAACCGTTTCAAACAGATAGTCCTCCGAAAACATAAACAACTGAAACTGCTCAATATAGAAAAAATGATAACTATATCCAATCTGCAACAATAAAAATAATAGAATGAACAGGCTTATATAAAACAATTTACTCATCATTCTGCATTTTTCAATAAATTACCCGAATACCGATACAACTGTCCGCTCTCATCCACGCCCTCAATTACCACATGATATGAAGCCGGGAGATCCGAAGCATAAAATTCCACACTTCCTTCTCCCTGAGAGTCTATTTCCAAAGTAGGATTCCAATAAAGAGTACTGCGTATATCCATTTTTTCCGACTTTTTTTCATCAGGTGTCTCATATACCGGATGATAGAATTGATCCGGTTTCACATACCCTTGCGAATGGAATAAAGCTACCCCCTTCCTCTTGCGATTCATCGCTTCCGGTTTCAATGTAATCACTACAGCAGGAGTCGACTTACTTATAGAACCGTATTTACATCGTTTCTGATCCCTAAACACATCAAAGCTCCTCATATCATCCGGATAAATTGTTTCCAATATATAATTATCATCCCAACAGCACATCCCATCAATCACGACAAGTGGATCACTTACATCTGCGCCTCCCATAGCTTGTCTGAATAAATCTTTTGCAGTCCTGGACACCGACTTTCCAAGCATATCTTCTGTCATGGAATAATCAGCCCACACACGTTCTGCCTTTTCTTTGGCTGTCTGAGTCCGTTTTCCTTCAATCACGACATCTTCCAGATTGATTACACGCATACCACCGGCGTCCATTGCAGAAGATAGATAATGTGGATTAAAAACAAACAATGAATCAGGGAATAAATTTTTGTCTTCTACAACAGGAACGGTTTCTTCGTCCATCTTTATATCGACAACTGCCAGACCTTTTTTACTTCGGGCTTGTACGACAAAAGTCGTTGAGTCACAATAATCAATCCCATCCAACAAAAAACAACCTTTTTCATCCGACTCCAACGTCCTGACTAGATTATTTGCAGGATCGACTGCGACTATTGCCGCATCTTTTGCCTCTTTACCGAAAAAATTCAAAATCCTTCCACTTATATATTGCCCCTTCTCCACAAAATAATCAGGCATTAACGATTGCTCTGCAAAAGGAGTAATATCAAACCGACTCCAGCCATGTGTCAACATCAATAAATCCAACCCTCTTATAGTTGTTCTGGACTTCTCTTTAAAATACCATCCGGGATTCTCCACAAATCCCTTCAAATCCGACACAAGTAACAGATCAGAGTAAATATTGCTTGACAGTGAATCCACAGAAACCGAATTATTATCCGTAATGCTTAATGAAAAAGAGCCTTTTGCCGGCAATCCCGATTCATTATCCAACCTGATATTTATTTTTATTTTTTCCCGACGCTTATATGTATCTTTATCAGTTTGTAAAGTCCAATAGCTTTCCTTCTTTGGATAATTAAATATCAGTCGTTCACTCAATTTATTACCAGCCTGATCCATCAACAGAAAATGAGAAATACCATCCGGAAAATAAGAAGAACTAATAACACCCGTATGATTCTCTTTACTTATCGGCAATAAAAAACGAAGTAATCCTCGCGTATGACCAATCAAATATAGGGAATCCGATTGTTGACTATCCGGCAGTGATGAAAATATCTGATAACGTATTTTTCCGGCCGATTGATTTAATGATAATGTAATGCCTGAATCTTCAGCTTTTGGTAATTGTATCTTTTTCTCTTCACATCCGGGAGAACGGACTAATGCGTAATATGAATTATCCTTCGCCGGAAGAAAAGAAAAAGTTCCCATTCCATCATGCTCGCTCTTCACTTGTGTTAGCGTATCCCCTGACTGATTGACTATATATCCTTCCAACATTCCACTATAACCATTTGAACGCTGACATTTAAAAGCCATTTGCTGACGATATCCCGTTAATAAATGTCCTCCCTCCGGAAAAAAAGAAACACTAAAATCATTTTTACTTATATCTTTCTTCTTTAGTTCCAAAGTATCCGGCCTATCCAAAGTATTGGCTATCGGAATATTTTTTTGAAAGAAAAAGTTTACATTAGCATTACGCATCCAATTTGTATATCCCCTCAATGTATATTCTCCTACAATCATATCCGTTGGTAATAGTAAATTACCCCAAAAGCCACCTTCATTTTTCTTTACTTTTTGCCTACAAACAATTTTATTATTCTGATTTACCAATTCCACATAAATAAAATTATCCGGCATATCCGGAGCATGGGTAGACGAGTTCACCAGATATCCTTTAAACCAAATTTGCTCTCCTGCAGCATAATAAGGTTTATCCAAATGCAAATACAACTTTTCCTGTTGAACTGTTTGAAGATTTAAAAAAAAGGAGATTATCTGTTCACTTGTTGTTTTTTCCCGAAACAAACGAAATGACATTCCATTCAATAGGACACAGACGATAGTTATAAATAGGAATTTCATAAATCAACTGATATTTTTCATCATTCTCTCACTGTGTTTTATAGTAGGTCCAAAAAACAAAACCATCGTTCCCGCCTTTTGGACCTACCGATAATCAGTATGATACTACTTCGCTAACTGTTTCATATTTTCAGTAACAACAACCCAATCACTCCATTCTGCCTCCAATCCTTCCGAAGCAGGAGAAACTAAAGTCCGATATCGATAAGAAATATGGAATCTCATTATTCCCAGTTCTTCTCCGTACCGATTCGATTCAACCACTGTCAGGACTTCTTTATCTTCCTCACTTCCAAGCATCTCAACTTGTATATTTTCCTTATTATAAGGATAGACTGTCAATGGATAATAAGAAACACCTTTATAATTCAGCGTTTTTTCTTCGCCAATCTTTACAATAACGCTATATTTATTGATTAACTCCAGATCTGCCTTATTTCCACTGTTTTCCATACCTGCGTTAATCCTTACTTCCTGCTTACTTAAAGGATACATACGCTTATTGGCTGCAATTTTAGAAACAGGCCCATCACCGACCTGGCGAGTACCTCTCATCGACATTAATGTATTGTCCTTTTCCGATGCAAAATCATTCTCCAGAACAACCTGATAAAGCACACGGTTCTTCTTTGGATTAATTTCATAAGCTGAAACGCCTGTCAACTTCAATGGTATCATATATAAAGAGTCCGGAGAAAGTCCTTCCGGACGTATCTTGATCGGCAATAAAGCATAAGGCATTTCTCCCCCCTGCTTCATTGTTACCGAATATGACTCGATCGTGTATTTAGACGGATCCAATCTTTTTGCATATTTATCCGTATCCAAATCATAGTTCAGCAGATTATATTCACCCAACAACTCTTCATCAGGCTCCAACGTAAACGTTATATCCTGATCTATGTCCAATGTCCCTCCTGCATATAAAGTTAAATAACCAGTACTTTCTGTTTCATTTAGCGAATGAACAACCTGAAAAGCCATATTATCATCACTTAACACATAAAGCACCTTTTTATATTGTTCTTCCTTAAACATATCACTTTGGTTACAAGCGAGAAGTCCGGAAAAAAACAAACATGCGGTTATTCTATATATTACCTTGTTTATCATATCCATATATTTTAATATTATTAATTATCCCATCCCGGATTTTGATCCATTTTCGGTACTTTTCTGATCTCCTGGCGACTAATAGGCAACCAGATCATTTTTCTTTCGACTTTACGATTTCTGGCTATCGGATGATTGACCACCGTACGCTCATAATAACCGTCTTTACGTGATTCGGTGTCCATTCCGACAATAGGCTCTTTGTCGACTTCTTCATAAATACCCCAGCGACGTACGTCATAGAAACGACGATTCTCATGTAAAAACTCGATCATTCTTTCGCGTACTATTAAATCAAACATTTGATCAGGGGATGATAATTCAGCAGATGTCAATCCCGGAAGCCCGGCACGGTAACGGATCATATTAAAATATTTAGCCATCTCATTCACATCCCTGGTAAATGTCTGACTATTACCTTCAGCATCTGTAATGGTATGCCCTCCCGTCAGGTTGTTGAGTGCTTCCACATAAGAAAGAAGAATTTCTGCATATCGGATTATAGGGAAAGGTTTTTCCAGTGTTTCCGCATCATTTCCGGCCCAGGCATCGTCTTTGTGGATAAACTTCTTGATTACGTAACCTGTGATCGGGTAATTTCGAATATCTGAATTTGTACGGTCTTTCCCGGAGTTCCCTCCCTTAAAATAGGTGATCGTCTGATTTCTGCGTCCACTCTCGCTTGTAGAAAGACAAGGCCAAAAACATTCACTGAAACCGATAGAGGCATAAAAGCGCATTTCTCTGTTCATATACATATTATATACACCATTATTCAACTGATAACCGGAGAAGGATTGCTTCTCACTGGAAAATCCGATTTCCGAATAAGGATATTCTTCGCTCGAGTCGTTGATATCACGACCGTCTACCATATAATACGCATCTACAATCTTTTGAGGAATAGCCATACCATTCCAGCCACCTAAATTATCAATAGGAAACGCATGCCGGGTATAGTTTCTTACATTACTGGAAATACGCCCCCACACAAATTCCGTATTTTTTTGAGACAACGCTTCTCCTGTAAACATATCGCTATACGACTTGAAAGGGTCGATATTTCCCGCCCCATTGGGAAAATCTCCCGAAGGAACATTTTTGGGTAACGGCATAGTTGTCGAATCTCGTTTTACCGTATATAACTCATAAACTCCCATATCAATCACCCGTTTTGCTGCCGCAGCGGCAACCGCCCATTTCTTTTCGTCATATTGCTGTGAAACATAATCAACTCCATCGACCGTACGTTTCCACGATGCAAAATGGGTTTTAGCAGCTGCACCACCGTTAAACAAGGGACTTGCCTGCTGCAAACGCAGACGCGCAATCAGCCCGTAAGCCGCTCCACGGGTAGGACGTCCGAATTGCCCCATAGAAACAGTAAGAGGTATATATTTCGCAGCCAACTCCAACTCATCACAAATATAATCTACCGACTCGTCATAGGTCGCTCTTTCCCGGTTGTAATACTCCGGTTTCTCATTCGTCTCCAGGGTTTCATCACCTATCAAAACAACCGGACCGAAATTCATCAATATATGATAATAGGCATAAGCACGCATAAAATGAGCATATCCTAATATCTCACGCTCTTCTAAGGTCGTAAGGTCTTTACACTCATCTATTCGTTGAAAAATAAGATTGGTTTTCCGTATGATCTTATACATTTGCGGCCAGACATTCATACTCATCAGGTTGTCAGGATTTATATTTCCCAACACAAATTGCGTACCCGGATACTCATCATGGTCCCACATAGTAAAAGCTTCATCCGAACCGACAACTCCCGGTGTATACGTACTACCCCAAATAGCTCCTTCATCATAAAAAAAGGCTGCCGTACCCCATAAATATTGTTGTAAATTCAACTTATTCTGAAAGATAGAATCATATCCCAACGTATCCATAAAATAATCATCAACATTCAGATAATTACACGAACTCATAGAACAATACAAAGCAATAAAAGCAACAATGATTAAATGCTTCAAATATCTTAAATATCTCATATTCCGTTATTTTTAGAAATTAACATACATCTGTATCGCATACCGGGCCGGTATCGGATATACATTCCCGTTTTTACCGGCTTGCTCCGGATCTACCGTCTTTACCTTATCCCATACACAAAGATTATAGCCGACCAATTGAAGGTCTACAGAGGAAATTCCTACATTGTTCAACCAACCTAAAGACTTCAGGTTGTAGGTCAAGCTGATTTCCTGTAAACGCAAATATTTGGAATTACCTTTCCAGAAAGTCGAGACTTGTGTATTGTTCTCATTCTTTCCATAAGTCAAACGAGGAAACATGGCATCAGGATTTTCTGTAGACGGATCTCCTGAATACCAGGCCGGAGTCCATCGGTTTGCCTGGATGCCAGCCTGTACCGGAACATTACCTACTACCGCTTTATGGAACGGTATATACCCCATTTCATACACATCATAATTACCATAACCATCCGGTAAACCGGCTTTGTAATAGTCAGTGTTACCAGTACCTTTAAACAATACCGACAAGGTTAGATTTTTATATCTGAACTCACCACCAAAACCATACATCAACCGTGGATAATCAGAAAAAGATAAAGGAACCTTGTCGTCAGTCGTTATTTTTCCATCTCCATTGACATCTTTATATTTGATATCCCCTGGGCGAACCGTACCGAACTGGGCTGGACTACTTGCCACATCCTGGTCATCCTTAAACAACCCTAAAGCTATATATCCTCTCTGTATATTCAACGGATTACCGGCAATACGTTGATACTCATATTTAGGATATGCCTGTTCCCAGTCTTGAACATCATTTGTCGAATAGGTAAAGTTTCCACGAACCGTAAAAGCAAAATCTTTACCAAATGTTTGTGTATACGAAATATTACCATCAGATCCATAACTTCTCATACGTCCGACATTACCAAAAGGCATCGTTATAATACCTGCAAAATCAGGAACCTGGGTACGCTGTTGGAAAATACCTTCCCGTTGATCATTAAAAAAGTCCACAACAAAATTCACTCGTTCATCAAACAAACGACCTTCAATACCTAAATCCGCTTTTGTTGATTTTTCCCAGGCCAGATTATCCGCGCCGACGATAGACTCGTTTACCCCCCAGGAATAACGACTTCCCCAACCGGTATTCGCAGTCGAATTGATAATAGTCAAATAAGGGAATCGTTTATCCGAAATACGGTCGTTACCTACTTGCCCGTAAGAGAATCTGAATTTCAAGAAGTTCAACCAAGGCAACGCTTTTTTCATAAAATCATAGTTTGTCGGAACCCAACCGACTGCACCGGAAGGGAAAAAACCGAATTGTTGTCCAGGACGGAAATTTTCAGAACCGGTATAACCAAAGTTAGCATCAATGAAATAAGTATCCTTAAAACCATATGTCACACGTCCGGATAACCCTTGATACCTCTTTGGTATCGCATCCATACTTGTTTTTACATTATATGTGTCTTTCTCATCACTCATATAGTAGTAAAGTAGTCCGGTAAAACGATGATCGTCACCGATCATATTTTCATAATTCACATTTGCTTCAAAATGGTATTTACGCCATTGCCGCTGATAATTCATAAACTGAGCCGCTTCCGCATTAATTTTCTTTACCAACTTCAACTCCCCGTCAGTCGAACGTCCCACCGCATAATACATATCAGGTAAAACATAGCGCGTTTCATCATAGTAACTCTTATTATTTAAAGCACCCTGTATCTTTACTTTTAACCCCTTCAGAATCGGAGAAAAATCCTGAGTTAAAGCAAGCGTCACCATATTGGAATAGGTCTCGGACGTTTTCATCCCCGTATGGTTCAACATCACATAAGGAGAATACTGGCTACCCGTTCCATAAGCCGGTAACATACCGTTTGAATATTTAGTTGGAATCGTAAGGGGAGTCAGAGCGGCTTGTGCATACCACAAATAGTCGGTATTTGCCATACCCGGTTCTTTTTTAGATGTTAAAGTTCCGTCGAGTCCCAAATAGACTTGAGTCGTCTTCGTCACATTAACATCCAAGTTCGTTCTATAATTATATGTATTATATCCGGAACCGGCCTTATATTTACTATTCTTATCCTGTTTATAGGCGGCGCCTTCATCAGACATACCCAAACTGATGAAATAACGGGCAATACTACCTCCCCCCTGCGCATTGATATAATAAGTTTGCTGCAAAGACGTCTTATTCAAAACCTCATTCTGCCAGTTTACGTCCGGATATAAATCCGGGTCAAGCTGGTATTTGATCAAATCCATTTCCATGGGAGAATATAAAGGCGTTGATCCTGATACTACCCGAGCTTCATTGGCCAGTTTGGCATAATCGTAAGCTCCCACGTATTCCGGCAAACGCTTCAATGTAGATACTGTCAAATTTGCGCGCGCTGTAATTCTCAAACGATCCACCGTTCCACGTTTGGTTGTCACCAATACAACCCCATTAGCACCTCTCACCCCATATACTGCGGTTGCAGAGGCATCCTTCAGTACAGAAAAACTTTCAATATCAGCCGGTTCTATATGACTCAGATCCCCTTCCAAGCCGTCAATAAGTACCAAAGCACTACTATTTGCACCGAAAGTACTCATACCGCGAACCCAGAATTCCGATATATTTTTACCGGGCTCTCCACTCGTTTGTAAAGAAATTACTCCGGCAACTCTACCTCCCAGCATATTATTGATCGACGTAGACGGTACTTGCAAATCTTTTGTATCAACAGTTGAAACAGCACTAAGCACACTGATTTTCCGTTGTTTATTACCCATAGCAGTAACAACAGCTTCCTCCAACTGAACCGAAGAAGTTACCATTTTTACAACCAAATTCTTTTCTTCCTTTGCGACTTGGTATTCAAAATTATCATATCCCAAATAAGTAAAGACAATCATATCGCCTTTACTGGCCTTTATTAAAAATTTACCGTCTATATCCGAAGCCGTACCGACACCCGGACGATCCTTCAGGTATACATTCACTCCTGATAACGGTTCATTATTAAATGACGGATCAATAATTGTTCCTTGTATCGTAAATGTTTGCTTCTGTGCGACCACAACCAGAGCACACCATAGCAACATTTGTATGATGAAGAGTCTTTT
This sequence comes from Parabacteroides goldsteinii DSM 19448 = WAL 12034, assembly GCF_000969835.1. Taxonomy (GTDB): domain Bacteria; phylum Bacteroidota; class Bacteroidia; order Bacteroidales; family Tannerellaceae; genus Parabacteroides; species Parabacteroides goldsteinii. Next base: position 85,891 of record NZ_KQ033915.1, on the reverse strand, counting down.
CATACCATCAATTTTAAAATTGTTTAATTTATTAGATTATTCTATAGCCAACTTACGAACACAATTATTCCTTGCATCACCGACATAAATAGTGCCTTCTTTGTCGATAGCCACTCCTGTAGGATATTGAAACAAGGCATCTTCCGGCGAACCATCCACATACCCCTTTACACCGGCAATACCAATAACAGTACTAACCACACCATCACGTGTTATTTTTCGTATAACATGATTTCCGGCATCAGCGACATACATCACTCCGTCTTGATCAAAACAGATTTGTTTCGGATCATTAAATAAAGCATCTTCACGTTCTCCATCCTGCCATCCGGTTTCATTCTGAACACCGGCGTAGAGTTCATGCTTTTTGGTTTTGATGTTATAGCTATATATACAATGTTTAGCAGAATAACAGATATACAACATATCAGGCTCAAGAGTATCAAAACTAACAAAGCTATCAGAACTACTTAATAATCCTTCATCCAGTTGTTCCGCAGATTTTGTTCTCGGATCAAAGCGAACAAGTTGACCATTATAGGCACGTGTATAGATTAATCCGTCGTTTACATTTGGTGCAACCGAATGCATCCAGTCAAGTGTAAAGGCAGGGGTTCCTTCTTTGGGCCTAGGTTTAATTCTTTTAGGTGCCCACTGAGTTTCAGGATCAAACTCGATCAATCCCTGAGACCCCTGATCTAAGGCTACAAAAACGGTTTTACCTTCTGCATCCGTTGCAGAAGCGTTGGGATACGGACAATTACCTGAACCTTTGACCAACGTACTGACAACATTCTTTTCCTCATTAATTTGGCGAACTGCATGTCCAAGACGTTCACTAACAAAAATATTTTTCTCTGCATCCACACATAAGAACCAGGGTTGATCAAAAGAAGCCTCTGCCAATGTTCCATCAATCATCTCACCATGTCCATCGTCACCTCCCACCGGTTTTCCGGCTATAGTAGAAACCGTAGTCTGCGTTGTATAGGAAAATGTGTTTTCAAAAGTAAGGGAGTCTTTTCCTATTGCAACAGATATTTGACACTCTGCACCGGGCTGTCTCGGAGTAATTACATAAAGCATATCACCGGCAGCACGCACAACAGCCGCTTTTTTGGTGTTATAATATACTTTTATAGCTTCCGGATCTGTTCCGAAATTAGTACCTTTAATGATCACCTTAGTTGCCATCCCTCCCGAATCGGGATAAAATGTTTCCAACTTGACCGGAGTATTCGGATCATAGGGTTGCCCGCTTCCATTTGCATTCGTCTTATCATCAGAACAAGAAAAAATGGAGATAAGCAAACAACTTAACATAAGAGATGGTACATTCTTAGTAACAAATCTCTTGGGTTTAAAATAAATTGTCATAATTGATTACTTTAGATGTTTAGGTATAACTTTCTGTTTCAGTATCATTGTACTGCAAAAACCGGGGTTCAACTTTATCCGCTCATAGACATTTTTTTAATAGGTTAACAATATATTCACATTGAAGAAACTCTATCCGGCTATTCTGTTTTTCAATTTTTTACATGGTGAATCGAGTTCTGCCAGAACTATGGTAATTATTCCTTATACATGCTGAATATCACCCAAAGCAAATAATAAGAGCTATTATATTAGAGTGTTTTTTAATAAATGCGGGTTGGTTTAATCTGAATTTCCCAAAATTGGATACAAAATATCTTTAGCAATACGCAAACATACACGCGCAACAAAATTTAACACGTACAATAACAGACAAAACGAAAACTTTTATATTTATTGATTTGTTTTTCATAAATTTAGTCCGTACATTTGCATTCGAAGGACATAGTTCTGGCAGAACTATAAACAAGAAGAATTTCAAGGCTTAATTATCAACAATACCCTCATCCGGACTACACAGAGCGGATTAAAATGCTACCATTTAAATAGGTTACTTTTATTAAATTCAATTGCAGGCTTACATGTCTTCTAATTCTAGATAAACAATCTTTTTCCTTGGATACAAGAAAAAATCAATATCTTTTTCTACTCTATTTCTATCACTTAACAAAACACCACAAAACATTGAATACAAAGCAAGTAGATAACTGCATAACGACTTTTGGAGCCCCTGAAAATGCAGCTATCCCACTTAGTGTCATACCGATTTATCCACTATGACTCAAATCCTCCATTCGCCGGATTGAAAATTCCTTTTTCCGTAATAATTGCAGTAATTAATTCGTTAGGTGTTACATCAAAAGCCGGGTTAAATATTTTTACATCTTTCGGAGCCATACGATGCATATACCACATTTCTGTTACTTCAGCAGGATCCCGCTCTTCAATAACAATGGATTTACCATCGGGACATTGCATATCAATCGTAGAAGTAGGTCCCAAAACATAAAAAGGAATGCCATAATGCCGGGCAAGTATAGCAACGCCCGAAGTCCCGATCTTATTAGCGATATCGCCATTGGCAGCGATCCTGTCACAACCGACAATGACCGCCTGTACCCAACCCTTCTGCATAACAGACGAAGCCATATTATCGCAAATAAGCGTGACATCCACCCCGGCTCTGTTCAACTCGTATGCCGTCAGGCGAGCTCCCTGGAGCAGCGGGCGGGTTTCATCGGCAAAAACTTTAAAACCATATCCTCTCTCTTCTCCCAGGTAAACCGGAGCCAATGCCGTCCCATATTCAGATACGGCCAGATGACCTGCATTGCAATGGGTCAAAATCCCCATCCCCGGACGCAACAATGACAGGCAATGTTCCCCGATACGCCGGCAGGCAACCGCATCTTCCTCACGGATAGCCAGTGATTCCTTATGTAATAGTTCAACCAAAGCCGGTACTGTTTCCGAAGCATTTTCCAATACGACCTTTTCCATCCGGTTCAAAGCTGCGACCAGATTGACAGCCGTAGGCCGCGATCCCGCCAGATATTCTTTAACCCGACGAAACGCCGTATAGAATTCATCGAATGAGCCGACCTCGATCTGCCTGCTACAAACATATATACCATAGGCCGCAGCAACACCGATCGCAGGTGCCCCGCGTACTTTCAATTTATAAATTGCATCCCAGATATCCTCAGCCGAAGTAAGTTCCAAATAACATTCTTCAGCCGGTAACCGGGTCTGGTCCAGAATCACGACTGCATTCTGGTCGTCGCTGAGACGGACGGTTTTCAGATCTGTAATATTCTTCATTGTCATTTAAAAATGAGGCATATCAAGCGAAGGAGTTTTCGTTGCCAGTAATATAACAGTAGTAAGCCCGGCAACACCAAGAGCAACAGATCCCCAAATCAATCCGGTACGTCTGCTCCGATAATCGCAGTTATAAAAAAAGTTTCCTTCTTCATTTCTCCAGGCCTGAAAGCTGGAAGGGGCCACATTTCCGGCTTTTATCAACTCCGACAAATAAAAAGACGTTTCATAATAAGAATAATGACGTTCCACTCCGTTTTCTCCCCCGGTAAAAAGCGCCAGATAACTTCTGAAACGTAAAGGACTGTTTCTCTCACTGAAAGTCTTCATCTTCAAGTTTGTCCGGCCACCGTTTGCCTTTTCAAACGGCTGATCGGTCAAATCTTCACGTGATACTATATCAAATACTAATTTATCTAATGTAAGATTGGAGGATTCTATCTGAGCACAAGGAGGTATAAACTCCACTCCTTTCGGAAGCTGTATCTCTCCGGAGAAACTGCCACGCGAACGGCTACTCACCGAACCATATTGCCGGTCCCAGTTATACGAACTTCCGTACGAAGAAGACTCCGTGACCCCTTCGACAGGAATGGCATCTTTATAATAGCTGGTTGCCTTACCGTTAACAATCAAAGCCGAACGCTGCCAGTCCACAAACAGAGGTTCATCCATTTTGTTTTGAACCGTCACCAATACCGGACCATCCTCTCCATGAAAGTTATAGATGATACACACACTATCATTATCGATCACAAAATCTTTATTGACATCATAACGACCCGACCGATCATTAGAAGCAAGCGTCGAATAGTAATAAGAAGAACAACTACTCAGACTCAACAACATCCCTGACAAACAAACCAAAAACATCCACTTCTTCATAACCTTCCATTTTTATATTATCCTCATTTCCTACCGCTATCAATAGTGATCAGGTGTCAGCGTCGACTCTATTACAATACCGGCAGCACCAATGGCTACGGCACCTACGATAATTCCGGCATCAGCGCCTTTTACCTTATGCACATAGAAAAAGTCTCCGGCCTGCTTTTTCCCGGCATCAAAAGAAGCTGGCGGCACATTCCCCGTCTTGATCAGCTGTGCAACATAGAAACTACTTTCATAAGAAGAATAGTTTTTCCCTCCGTTCTCCGGATTAGCCGTATATAAACTCAGATAACTCCTGAAAGACAAAGGACTATCATCCTCCGTAAACTTCTTCACTTTCACATTTACCACATCTGAATTGGACTTGGCAAATTTCTGTGTCGTATATGCCCCTTTGGGTATACGGTCGAACGGAAAATTCGTAAGTCTCAAAGGAGTAGATTCCACCTTTGACCTGGGAGGAATAAAACTGACACCTTTAGGCAAAGCTATCTGACCGGCAAATGAGCCGCTAGAATAAGCGTCTGTCGAACTATATCTTCTGCTCCAACTGAAACTGTCACCATATGAAGAAGATTCGGTTTGTCCCTGTATCGGGGCATTCTCCTGGTAATAGCTGGTTGCAACGTCGTCAATGATCAATGCAGAACGTTGCCAGTCAACAAACAGAGGCTCATCCATCTTATTATATACCGTGATAGATATAGGCGCATCTTCACCATAAAAACAGTAAGATATGCACACACTGTCATTTTCTATGACAAAATCTTTATCGTCATTTTTCTCTCCGACTGCATCATTCGACTCCAATACTGAATAATAGTAAGAAGAACATGAACTCATGCAAAGCAGAGCCACTACACTCAAAACAAACAACATTCTTTTCATGATCATCCGATTAAGTAAAGTCCAACAAATATATTCTTTTTTATTTAAAATCTTCAACGTTTCCAGCTTTAAACGAATGCGACCCGCACTTTTCCGTATTAGCTTACCGAAGTTGCCTGTTTTAATGACATCCTGGTATATTTAAGACATTCCATCAATAAAAAACCCCTACTTCATATGTCTAAATTATACTTACCACAGACACAATCCTTCTTATCGTTTCAATTTTTTTCCGTTACATTTTTGTTTGTTGATAACTATCGGCAAGCTTGCGCATAATTATCGATAAGATTACCTACAATTGTCGACAAGTTTGCCCATAATTATCGGCAAACAATTTCATCGGCAAAAATTCAGACAGACATAACGATGATATTTAAAGAGGATCACAATGTTCCGGTATTTTCCAGGTGAAGAAAATGGTTTTCCCGATATTTTCTTAACTTTGCGAATAGTAACGTTGACTAAACAATAATGCGATGAAAACAAACATTCCGGAACGTATTGCCGCGCTTAGAGAGGCAATGAAAGAAAAGAATATAGATGCTTACATCATCCCCAGTTCAGACCCGCATCTGAGCGAATACCCTGCCGACCGTTGGAAATCACGCGAATGGATATCCGGTTTTGACGGTTCTGCCGGAACAGTGGTCGTAACAGCCGATAAAGCCGGGTTATGGACAGACTCTCGGTATTTCCTGCAGGCCGGTATCCAACTCGAAGGTTCAGGTATCGAACTATATAAAATGGCTTTGCCGGAAACTCCGACAATCCAGGAGTTTCTGCTTCATGAACTGGAAAGCGGACAAACCGTCGGAACCGACGGACAGACATACAGCGTAGCTGAAACGGCAATACTTGAAAAGGCCCTGCGCCGGAAAGAGATCAAACTGGAAACATCCTGCGATCTGATCGATCTGGTCTGGAAAGACCGGCCTGCCATCCCTGGTAATCCGCTGTTTGAAATGCCTGTCGAGTTAAGTGGAAAATCCGTCCGCGAAAAGCTGGATGAATTAAATAACAGGCTTCGCAAGGAAGGAGCCGACAGCCTGATCCTCGCTGCTCTCGACGAAGTGGCCTGGACATTTAATATACGCGGAACAGACGTCGCTTACAATCCGGTGGTAATCAGTTATGCGTTTGTCTCGGAAGACGAAAGTGTGCTTTTTATCGACCCTAAAAAGATAACGGCAGAGTCTGCTGAAAACCTGAAAAAAGAGGGGGTTATACTGGCCGACTACACGATGATACAGAAATACCTGTCCCGGCTTCCGGAAAACAGCCGCGTATTCATCGACCCGGCAAAAACAAATATATCATTGTACAACGCCCTTCCCAAAGGTTGCACGATCATCGAAGGCATCACTCCCGCCAACCACCTGAAAAGTATCAAGAACGAAACAGAAATAAAAGGATTCCGCAATGCTGTGATAAAAGACGGTATTGCCCTGACCCGTTTCTACATCTGGCTGGAAAAGAAATTAGCAGCAGGAGAAAAAGTAACAGAACTTAGCGCATCAGCCATGCTGACGGCTTTACGTGCAGAACAGCCGCAATACATCATGGATAGTTTTGAGACCATCTGCGGATACGCCGCCCACGGAGCCATCGTGCATTATGCCGCCACGCCCGAGACCGATGTGGAAATAAAAGCAGACAGTATGCTTCTGATGGACTCCGGTGCCCAGTATCTGGACGGAACGACCGACATCACCCGTACAATAGCCCTGGGTGAACCGACCGAACAGATGAAAAAAGATTTTACCCGTGTGCTGAAAGGCACGATCGGGATTGCCAAATGCAAATTCCCGGCCGGAGCAAAGGGCGTTCAGTTGGATATCCTGGCCCGAAAAGCATTGTGGGACGCCGGTATTAATTACCTGCACGGAACGGGACACGGAATCGGTCATTGCCTGAATGTACACGAAGGCCCGCAGAGTATCCGTATGGAAGCAAACCCCGTCCCGCTGAAACCCGGCATGGTAATCAGTGATGAACCTGCCATGTACCGGACAAGCGAATACGGCATCCGGACAGAGAATATGGTTCTGGTCCGCGAAGACAGTGAAACGGAATATGGCAAATTTTACGGATTCGACACACTGACTTTATGCTACATCGACACCAAACTGATCGTTGTCCCCATGTTGTCAGTGAGAGAACACGCATGGATCAACAAATACCACCAAATGGTATACGACTTGTTAAGCCCTCATCTGAATGAAGATGAAAAAGCCTGGTTAAAAGAGAAAACAGCAGAAATCTGAAGAATTACAATTATATAAACATGGCAATAATAAAATCAGTAAGAGGTTTTACCCCGAAGATCGGTAAAGACACATTTTTAGCAGACAACGCCGCAATTATCGGCGATGTCGAAATTGGAGACGGTTGCAGCATCTGGTTCGGGACTGTCCTCCGCGGTGACGTAAACTCGATCCGTATCGGAAACGGTGTCAACATACAGGATGGTTCCGTACTACATACATTATATGAAAAGTCAACCATAGAGATTGGCGATGACGTTTCGGTGGGACACAACGTTACCATACACGGGGCTAAGATATGCAACGGTGCCCTGATCGGAATGGGATCGGTTGTCCTCGATCATGCCGTGATCGGTGAAGGAGCGATCGTAGCTGCCGGTTCAGTCGTACTGAGCAAGACGATTGTCGAACCGGGCAGTATCTATGCCGGCGTACCGGCTAAGTTCGTAAAGAAAGTAGACCCGGAACAGGCGAAAGAGATAAATCAGAAGATTGCTAAAAACTACCACATGTATTCAAGCTGGTATAAAGAAGATTCGGAATAAATGAAAAAAACAGGTTGGGCAATACTGCTGGCTCTATGTTGTATCGGAGGCTATCTGGTATTGCCCTCCAATTATTATCTGCGTCGTGCGCTGATTCATCTGCTCCCGAAGATCAACCAGTATCCGATCTTTGAAAACCGGACCATAGAAGCAGGAGCTCCACAAGCATGGATACAGTCTGAGGACTACAACAAACTCTCCATCCCCGAAAAATACCTGCCGGTATTTGATGAACTGGGAACGGTCGCTTTTGTCATTATCAAAGACAGTTCTTTACTTTTCGAACAATACTGGGAAGATTATTCCCCTAAATCGCACAGTAACTCGTTTTCCATGGCCAAAAGCATTGTTTCGCTAGCTATAGGATGTGCTATTGACGACGGATTCATCAAAAACGTAGATCAACCGGTCAGCGATTTCTATCCGGAATTTCAGGGATACAATGGAAAAGTGCTGACCCTCCGTCATCTGCTGACAATGAGTGCCGGTGTGGATTTCGACGAAGCCTACTCCTCCCCTTTCTCGCCTACCACGAAATTGTATTACGGGGATGACCTGGAAAAGATCGCTTTAGGCATGAAAGAAACGGAAGAGCCGGGCGTTAACTTTATCTACCAGAGCGGGGTGACACAACTACTTTCCCTCATTGTAGAAAAAGCGACCGGAGAGAACATCAGTTCGTACGTTTCAAGAAAATTATGGACTCCAATGAATGCGGAAGAAGATGCGCTCTGGAGCCTGGATAAAAAAGAGGGTATCGAAAAAGCATATTGCTGTTTCAACAGTAATGCCCGCGACTTCGCCCGTTTCGGACAACTAATCTTAAACAAAGGCAGCTGGAACGGCAGGCAACTGGTTTCCGAATCCTATATAACGGAAGCGACAACACCCGACACCAGCCTGACCTTCAAAGAGTATAATGAGACAAACCACTGTTACGGTTTCCAGTTCTGGCATCTTACCTATAAAGGCATGGAAATTCCTTATATGCGGGGAATTCTCGGCCAATATGTTTTTGCCATTCCGGAACTGAATGCCGTCGTCGTACGCCTGGGGCATAAACGCAGTGATACACGTTCCGCCCAACATTATCCGGATGATATCAATACATGGTTGGGAGCAGCGGTGGAAATGATACAGGAATCAACTGAAAATCAGAATAAATCAGAATAAACATACTAAATTAAACAACAAATGAAGAAAACAGTTTTAACTGCGCCAATCGCAGCATTGTTACTCCTTTCTTGTGCAGAAGCGCCACAGGAGAAAGGGAAAGAGATCACTTACACGCCGCAGGCTGCTTACAATCCTCCGACGTATGTATGTTACAAAGCTCCGGCTCCGATCAAGATAGACGGCAAACTCTCTCCCGAAGAATGGGATGCAATTCCCTGGACTACCGACTTTGTCGATATCGGAGGAGACAAACGTCCTAAACCACTTCTGCAAACACGGGCAAAAATGACTTATGATGATAACGGTATGTACTTCGCCGTTCTGATGGAAGAACCACATGTATGGGGCACCATCACGGAACACGATGCCGTAATCTACCAGGATAACGATTTTGAAATATTCCTCAATCCGACAAACGATACGCATAACTATCTGGAATATGAAGTAAACTCACTGGGTACGGAATGGGATCTGTATCTGAGCAAACCTTACCGGGATAATCCGCAAGTCCTGAACAACTGGGAGTTTGCCGGTATGAAATCGGCCGTTCATGTAGACGGGACTTTGAACAACCCGAAAGATACAGACAAATCATGGAGCGTGGAAGTTTTCATTCCCTGGTCTTCCATCTATCAGGTGGCGAGAGGAAAAGAAAAACCTGTACCCGGCGAACATATCCGTACGAACTTCTCACGTGTGGAATGGACAACGGATATACAGGACGGAAAATACGTAAAAGTCCCTATCAAAGGCGAAGATAAGATTCGTGAATACAACTGGGTATGGGCTCCGACAGGGGTAATCAATATTCATATGCCGGAATACTGGGGATTCGTACAGATATCCGATAAAGTGGCCGGAACCGGCGAAACACCATTCGTAACAGACCCGAATGATGAAGTTAAATGGCTTCTGCGTAACCTGTATTACCGTCAGAACGAATATGCTGCTACCTTCGGCGAATATGCACCATCTGTAGCCGCCCTCAAACCGGAAGAATTATGCCCGGCAGAACAGGCCAAACAGATCAAACTGTTCAATACGCCTTCCATGTATGAAATCACATTGCCCGGAACAGACGGTAATGTATGGCATATCCGGCAGGACGGATTGGTTTGGGCTTCCAAGAAATAATTGAACCTACTTTTCCCTTGATGGAAAAGTAGCCAAAAGATCAAGGCTTAACCGGCTTCACTGCTACGGTGAAAGACTACGCCATCGCCTCTGAACTCGCTACGCTCAAACAGCAGATGCTCCGAACGCTTCGTCTTTCCCCTTCGCGGACGTTCACCCGCTTAGGCCTTGACAAGAACGCAAAGCGTTCTTTTAGGATTGCCAATACTGTCTGTTAATAGGTATCAGTCTGTTATAGAAGGTCGGAATCGGCAACCCTAAAAGGAGGCTCCGCTTCCTCTGAAAGGCCTCATCTGGTGAGCGTAAAGCGAAGCATCCGGAGTGAGCGCCCGGAGGCTGTGCTGTTTGAGCGAAGCGAGTTCACAGACGACAGCGAACGCAGGAGGCTGAGTCGCGAGGCAGATGTAGCCTTGATCTTTTGGTTACTTTTCTATCAAGAGAAAAATAACATTCAAATATGATAACAAATGAAACAATACAAATACCTCCTTTTTGATCTCGACGGTACAATTACCGATTCGGAAAGCGGGATTACCCGCTGCGTTGAATATGCACTGAACCATTTTGGCATTCAGGTAAACGATTTACGCGAATTATCACCGTTCATCGGTCCTCCTTTGATGGATTCATTCAAAGACTTTTACAATTTTACCGATGAACAGGCAACCATCGCCGTTGCCAAATACAGAGAAAGGTATGCTGTCAAGGGTATTCTGGAAAATGAGTTATATCCGGGAATTAAAGAATTGCTGGCACAAGTCCGACAAAACGGCAAAACCGTCATACTGGCCACATCCAAACCGGAAATATTCGCCAGACGCATTCTGGATTATTTTGAATTAAGCAGTTATTTTTCTTTCGTCGCAGGAAGTGGCCTGGATGGTTCGCTTCATACCAAAACGGATGTAATCAACTATATATTAGAGGAAAACAATATAACGAACCGAGATTCAGTCGTCATGATCGGCGACAGGAAACACGATATCATCGGTGCCAAAAACACAGGTATAGATTCTATCGGCGTTTTATACGGATTCGGAGATTACAAAGAACTATCGGAAGCCGGAGCGGATTACATAGCAGAAGATATTCCGGCACTCCGCAGATTACTTCTGTAGTTTTGCATTATTCTTCCGATTTTATTCACGTTTTCGGTGTTTTCCTATTACTTTTGCATATGAAGGAAAGCAATTTAGGATTTGCCTTATGATGAATGTTATAGAAAAGATAAACTCTTCGTACCCCATTTCTGATGATACGATACGAACATTGAAAGAAAATGTGACTTTATGCCATTTCCCTAAAAAATATCAGTTGATAAAGGCAGATATGTTTTGCAAATCAGCCTATTTCATAGAGAAAGGAATGACCCGCTCTTTCTGGCTGGTAAACGGGGAAGAAATAACGACCTCCTTTTCTGACGAGGGGGGAATTGTATTCAGCATGGACGAATTATACTATAACAAACCCAGTGAAGAATTTGTGGAAACACTTGAAGACGTTGTTGCCTATAGAATATCACTGACCGATTTATTACGGCTGTTTGAGACAAATATTGAATTAGCCAATTGGGGAAGAGTCATTCATCAAAACGAATACAGACGATTGCACCGTTCACATAAAGAACACCTTACATTATCAGCCAAAGATAGATACGAAGAATTTAAACAGCAGTTTCCTCTGGTTTGCCAGCGAGCACAACTGGGATATATCGCTTCATATCTGGGAATAACGTTGTCGACACTCAGCCGTCTCAGAGCTCAGAAATAATCTTTCCCCGGCAAAATTTGACGTAGGACAAATGTTAGAAGACGGAAGTTCTCTAATTTTGGGGCGTCATAGGCAACAGCTTACAATAATAATCTAAATTATAAATTTTATCATGCAAAACATTTCTTCCGCTGCATTTACAGACACTAAACCTCATTACGACCTTCTTGACGGATTAAGAGGGGTTGCGGCCCTTTTAGTCGTATGGTATCATGTGTACGAAGGCTACGCTTTTGCCGGAGGCAGCGATACCATCGGAGGTATCAACCATGGCTATCTGGCTGTGGATTTCTTTTTTATCCTATCCGGTTTCGTTATCGGCTATGCTTACGACGACCGTTGGGCAAAGAGTTTAACCCTGAAAGATTTCTTTAAACGCCGTTTAATCCGTCTGCATCCGATGGTTATCATGGGAGCGGTTCTGGGTCTTATCACTTTCCTTATTCAAGGCAGTGTAAAATGGGACGGAACACATGTGGCTATCTCCACAGTTATGTTATCTTTGCTTTGCTCTCTGTTTTTCATACCCGCCATACCGGGAGCCAGTTACGATGTCAGAGGGAATGGCGAAATGTTTCCGTTGAACGGTCCCAGCTGGTCATTATTCTTCGAGTATATCGGTAATATTCTTTATGCCTTGTTTATTCGCCGATTATCCACCAAAGCATTGACTGTAGTCGTCTTTTTGATGGGTGTGGCACTGGCTGCGTTCGCTTCCCTCAATGTTTCCGGATACGGTAATATCGGAGTGGGTTGGACACTGGATGGCGTGAACTTTATCGGCGGATTGTTACGAATGCTTTTCCCTTTCTCCATGGGTATGCTCTTATCCCGTAACTTCAAACCCATAAAGATTAGAGGCGCTTTTTGGATTTGTTCAATTATATTACTGGGATTGTTCTCAGTTCCTTATCTGGAAGGAACCGATCCGATTTGCATAAACGGACTTTACGAATCGTTTTGCATCATCATCGTTTTCCCTATCCTTATTTGGTTGGGAGCATCGGGAACGACTACGGATATAAAGTCTACGAAGATTTGTAAATTTTTAGGGGATATCTCTTTCCCGCTTTATATCATACACTATCCGTTCATGTACCTGTTCTATGCCTGGTTGATCGACAAGCAGCTTTTCACTCTCGGAGAAACCTGGCAAATGGTTCTGGGTGTTCTTACCTTAAATATAGTTGTGGCTTATCTGTGCCTGAAACTATATGACGAACCGGTAAGAAAATGGTTAAGCAAAAAGTTCCTGGCTAAGAAATAAGTATTCTATACATTAATTATAATACAGACGCGGATTTACGGATAACTCTTTATACAAGAACCGTAAAGTCCGTGTCTGCAATATATTAATAACATAAACCAATCAGATACCGGCAAAGAATATCTCCGCCAAACACAGCCACACAATAAAGAATACCTAACGGATATCCTTTCAGATTACAGGACACTTTCAAAGCCTTGAACATCCATACCAATGCCCACACCAAAAATAACATACCGATCAACGACAGCCATATCCCGACCAGGAAACCGGGTTGAGCCATTAGTTCCATCGGCGGCACATTCATATCGATCTTCGCCAGGTTTTGCATCGGAGGCAGCATATTGAATAAATTCATAAAGATAAAAGGTAACTGGGCAAAAGCGACAGTCCCCAAGACATCGATCACCCTTATCCGTGAACGTGACAGGATCAATCCACCCAGATAAAACAACACAGCCGGGACTATCCAGACAACCAAATGTTCCACCGCATAACACCACCAGGCCGGATTAGGTGCCGGACCAAAATGTAACAACCCGTGATAATGCCAGCCGGAAAGATAACATATAACTGTAGAAACTACCATTCCTAATAATCCCCACCCTAACGCTTGTCCTCCGGCAATCCATTCAAACGGATTAACAAGAAAATTTAACCACTGTCTTTTCATAACTACTCTATCTTATTTAATTTATCAATCAGATCATCCAGTACATTCCTGACGGTAGGATAACTCACTCCCATACTCTTCGCCATGTCTTTCAGGCTTCCGCTCGACTTAATAAAATCAACGATAAACTGTTGTTCTTTCTCGGTCAACCGTGCCAAAAGAGGCAGTTCAAAGTTCCCGCAAACCTCCGTGTCGCATTGCCCGCAAAACAACCTCCCCACTCTCAGAGGGGAATCACAGGCAGGACACTGCAACGGCAAGCGTTTTCTGACTTCTCCCATAATCACTTTTTCTCTTTAATAAACGAACTTAACGACGAAATCAAAGTGGCATTAACCGGTAAAGAAGGATTTGCATACACCGCCATCTGTTTTTGAGGATCAGTCGTATCACAATCTTTCAGTACATGATTCATCTTTTCTATCAAAAGAAGTGTTGCAGAAGGAGCCGCTTTCTTCAACAACTCCGCATCTTCCACCAGAACCTGTATATCATTTTTCCCTTGTACGATCAACACCGGAATTTTCAACTCCTTAATTATCTGTTGAGGATTATATTTATACCATGATATCATATAGGGTTGGACCGATTGCCTGAACAATGCCTCCATACCGAACGGCACATTCGGGACTAATTTACCCTGCTTCAACGAATCATTGATAGAAGCAACCATATTCCTGACAGATTCAGGTTGGGACGAAAGCTGTTTTTCTATTATCTCATAAGCCGGTCTTCCCGCCCCAGCCAAAGAAACAAATGCCTTTACTTTCGGATTATTACGGCATGCCAGCATCCCGATCAACGAACCTTCGCTATGGCCGATCACCGTAATACCGATAAAACGTGAATCCTTTCCCAGATAATCGATCCAGCCTTTCACATCGTTGACATAATCCTCAAAACGCAAGTCAGACTCTTTCTTTCCTGCCGGTGCACTGGATGCTATTCCCCGTTTATCAAAACGTAAAGAAGCTATACCCTGCTTTGCCAAATCTTCGGCCAGATACTTCAAAGAATTATTCGTCATTTGTCCGATCGCAGAATTACCATCCATATCGGTCGGTCCAGATCCGGCAATCAACAAGACTACAGGAGAAGATTTCATTCTCGGGGGAAGAAGTATTTTTCCATGAATGACTCCGTTTTGAGTATTCAGGGTTACCGCCTCATCGGCCAGCGGCATCAACTGCCCGAAACAAACAACGGTAACAAAAGAGAAGATAATGCTGAATAATAATTTTACCTGTTTCATATTATTGCTTTTCTAATAACTTATCCGGACAAATATATGAATTATATTGAATAAAATTCAATACTAGATAAACTTTATTCAATTACAGATAAAAATAATTCATAACAGGTGAGGTATTCCTGTCCCAGGATATCCCTTATTTTTCTTTTACCATATTTTAGCCATTCCAATTTGTATCCCTTATCTTTGCAACAGATTAAATACATAACATAAACGAACTATATCATGAAACGAAACAACCTATGGATAACCACCCTGGCCTTGGGTATCGCGTTATCCGCCTACGGACAGCAAGCCGACGGAGGTATTTCCGCGGAGATGCTGCAACAGATCAAACAGTCTTACAAAGGAACACCGACTGATAAAGCAATTCATAATGCAATCAGTAATAACGACATCAACAAACTGGCAGTAAACGCTGAAAGCAAAAACAATTTCGACACTTACTTTTCTCACAAAGTAAACGGTAAAGGCATCACCAACCAGAAATCTTCCGGACGTTGCTGGTTGTTTACCGGACTGAACGTATTCCGTGCACAGGCAATCGCTAAATATAATATGGGAGATTTCCAGTTCTCACAAAACTATTCTTTCTTCTGGGACCAACTTGAAAAAGCAAACCTTTTCCTGCAAGGTATCATCGATACCCGGGAAAAACCGATGGACGACAAGATGGTGGAATGGTTATTTAAAAATCCGCTCAGCGACGGAGGACAGTTTACCGGAATATCCGATATCCTGGGAAAATACGGCGTTGTTCCTTCCGACGTAATGGTAGAAACCAACAGTAGCGAGAGTACCGGAAGAATGGCAAACCTGATCGGTCTCAAATTGAAAGAATTTGGCTTGCAACTACGCGACCAGTCAGCCAAAGGGGCTAAAGTAGCCGCACTGGAAAAGAATAAAACCGAAATGCTGGGAACTATTTACCGGATGCTGGTCCTCAACCTGGGTGAACCGCCTACGAAATTTACCTGGACACGCAAAGACGCCAAAGGCAATCCGGTTGAAACGAAAGAATACACGCCCCAGTCATTCTTCGATGAATATATCGGCAAAGACCTGACAAACAATTATGTCATGTTGATGAACGATCCAAGCCGCGAATACTATAAGTTATATGAAATCGACTTCGACCGCCACCGTTATGACGGCAAGAACTGGACATACGTTAACCTGCCGATAGAGGACATCAAGGAAATGGCTATTGCCTCTATCAAAGACAGCACTATGATGTACTTCTCTTGCGACGTGGGTAAATTCTTCGATCGTGAACGTGGTTTGCTGGACGTGAACTATTACGATTACGGCTCACTGATGGGTACCACTTTCGGTATGGATAAGAAACAACGTATCCAGACATTCGCCAGCGGTTCGTCGCATGCCATGACCTTAATGGCTGTAGACCTGGACAGCAACGGCCAACCGAAAAAATGGATGGTTGAAAACAGTTGGGGACCGGGTGCCAACAACGGACATTTGATCATGACCGACGAATGGTTCAACGAATATATGTTCCGTCTGGTAGTCGATAAGAAATATATCACCGACAAAGTAAAAGACGTCCTCAAACAAACACCGACCCGTCTTCCGGCCTGGGACCCGATGTTTGCTGACGAAAATTAATCGTTATATTGGAGAATGCAGATAAAACAAAAGCGGCAGACACAGTCTTACCGCTTTTGTTTTATCTACGCTTTATACCCATCGAATAGTGAAACGATGGATCATCTATTTCCCCCAATCCGAAGGCTTTGCTCCCATCTGCAATATTAAAGTTCCTCCCTTCATCAGGTCGGCATGCATCAGATAACATTTATCGTAAGGCTTTCCATTTAGAGTTGCCTGCTGGATATATATATTTTCAGGGCTATTATTGTGAGCTTCAATCACAAATGTCTTTCCCTCAGCATAGTTCGGGTCCAGATTGAAGACAACCTTCTCAAACACCGGACTCGTCAGTTCATACCGCTGATCGCCCGGACAAACAGGATGTAATCCACTAGCCGCCAACACATACCAGGCAGACATCTGGCCGACATCTTCATTACCGACCAATCCCAGCACCGAATTTTTATAAGCATTCCGGCAAATATCCCGCGTCCATTTCTGTGTAAGCTCCGGAGCACCTAGGCGGTTGAACAGGAATGGCACGTGATGTACCGGCTCGTTGGCATGATTATAATATTGATTCCATAAATAGTTGGCTGGTGTTTGTTCAAACATATCCGTCAGATCGGCCAGCACCTTTTCCCGTCCGCCCATCAGTTTGATCATACCTTCCACATCATGAGGTACAAACCAGCCTTGCTGGTAGGCATTACTTTCCACACAGCCATATCCTTCGGCCAGTCTTCCCTGTTCCGGCAACGGCAAATATTCCCCTTTTTCATTACGGGGACGGAACCATCCGTAATCCGGATCGTACAGGGTCGTATAAGTTCCTGCCCTACGATCAAAAACATCCTTATCCGCCTCTTTCCCTAGCCATTCGGCCAAACGGGCCATACACCAGTCGTTGTAAGCATATTCTAATGTATGGGAAATGGAGCCCGGTGTATATCCGTTCTCATTATTTCCAAACATCCGGGATGTATTCAAAGCATACTGATAAGCCTTGTCTATATCATACGAACGGATTCCTTTAGAATAAGCGTCACATAACACGGAGATAGCCGGATTTCCCAGCATACAGCCGGAATAGGCATTCAGCAACTCCCAACGTTCCAGATAGTTATTTCCGCTCTGGTCCGCAATCTCAACCAACGAATTAATCTGGTCATTGATCAGGGTCGGATTAATAATCGTCTGCAAAGGCATCTGGCTCCGGAAAACATCCCAGCCGCTAAAGATCGTCCGTTTAGAAAACTGGTCTGTTACATGTACCTGTTTATCCGCTCCCATATACTCTCCGTTTACATCACTGCAAACACGAGGATCGACCATCGTGTGATAAAGGGCTGTATAAAAGATATGCTTTTCATCCTCTGTCCCGCCAGACACGGATATTTTGGAAAGTGCGTCATTCCATAACTGCCGGCAGGATGCCAGTGTCGCATCAAAATCCCACGCATTCATTTCCGAATGCAGGTTCTCTTCCGCATTCCTCATACTGGTAAAAGAGATACCGCTTTTCATCAGAATCTGATCTCCGGTTTCCGTCTCAAAGTCAGCATAGAATCCAAGATGTTTGCCTACATAAGAAGTCACGTCCGGAATGATCCGGGCATTCCTCACTACTTCCTGATAGCGTTCGCTCTCTATATCTCCACGTTTGCGCGTCCAGTCATCCGGTATATCGGCCGACCATACGCCATGTGACCGGAACGGTCTCGAGAACTCGGCATAGAAATAGACAGTATAATCTGCTTTACCGTCGCCATTCCCCCAACCGCCGCCTTCGGGAGGACATTTCATCTCTCCACGGATCGTATGGTCATTGATCACTTCGATGGCTTGCCAGGTGGAAGTTCCCCCCACCCTTCTCGCCAGGTCTATCTGGATACGCGATTCTTTACTTTCAGGAAATGTAAAACGCAACATTCCACTATGGGGAAGTGCCGTTGCCTCCGCTTTTATCTGATAATCCGTCAGCATCACAGCGTAATAACCGGCAGATGCTTCTTCCGAAGACTTGTCGTACCGGGACCGGTATCCCTTATCCGGATCGTCCGATGCACCCGAAAACGTATGCAGTTTTCCTACCGTGGGCATAACCAGCAGGTTTCCCAGATCGCCATACCAGCCAATCCCGCTCATTTGTGTAAAAGCAAAACCTTCGATAGAAGTATGTTCGTCACTATACCCGGAACCATTATCCCCTCCGGTAATCGTATTCGGACTGACCTGTACCATACCGAACGGTGCCGTTGCCCCGGGAAAAGTCTTCCCCAGACCATGATAAGAACCTCCGGCATCCATACTGGTGGATGCCCCGATAAAAGGGTTTACATAAGAAGAAAGGGCCTGTTGCTCCTCCGACCGGTCTTTCACTGAGCCACAGGAAATATAAATTGCACCAAGAACCAATAAACACAAACTAATCTTTTTTTTCATAATGCTATCGATTGATAAGAATAAAATTAAGAATATTAGGACTACACCTCGAACTTTTCCATTCTGCAAACCTACATATGAGACATAAACTAAGAGAGCGGAAACGACTCAAAAACTTTATTTTGAATTTGAGTCATATCAATCAGTCTCCTTTCAATGAGTTTCCAATCATATTTACCATTCAACATAACAATATCTTCTTCGAAATCTATGTCTTCAAAATAAGTAATAGCTTTGAAAGGTCTAATGAGATTTGATCCGGGAAATTTACGCTCATACAATCTCAGCATTAAATTAAAAGGAAAGCGAGTGGAAAGGAAAGCTATATCAATGAAATCTTTTAGCCGCGAACCATTATCGGCAACAGCAGAAAGTTTCATGGCTACGATATCCTCCATGCTATACAATCTTATATCAGACTCGGTGTATGGCTTTTCAAGATAGCTATAGGAATGGGTGATGCAGTCTATCTTAACACCGTCTATAGTTCCCTTCAACGTATTTTTTTCCATGAAGTCAGTACAGAAACCATATTTATCACGAAGGAATATTTCTAGTTTCCCTGCATCAAATGATTCCGGTGTAAAAAGAACCAGATCAACACTGATTCTATGACCTAAATATAAGGCCAAAGAAGTTCCCCCTGCCAAATTAAAATTTGACATCACACTTTCACTTTCCAGCATTTTTAAGAGTTCAAGAGTTGATCTCGCAACAGTTTCCGTGTGTAACATTTTAGTTCTTCTTTTTTAAGATTAAAGGCAATACAGACAAAATTCATATCCCGGGACGACAAATTGGGAACTTCTTTTATTATTTCCCTAAATCCTTCTATACCGCCATACAATTTAAATGCAGCATAAAAATCCTTTAGCCATCCCCTCTCTATGACACGTTGAACTACTACTTTTCTTGATTTCCACCAATCAAAATGAGACAAGTCATATTCCCAAAGCAAGGAAGAGGAGATTGATGCATCACCTGTGTATGTCTTATATTCATCAAATATAGTCATTTCCTGTTCTTTTTGTACCTATACAAATTTACTACATTTCGGATGAAGATACAATTATTCAAGCGTTTTTATTATTTATCCTCCTCACAACAATTATCTTTTTATTGGAATGCCCCATCGACTCCATCCCCTATTTCCCATATTCTAAATGTTTATTACATCATCGGAGGATACAATCACAAACTAACCGGCGAAAGCAGGGATACTAATTTATTCCTCCCTACTAACTAATTGACAAGTAAGGACTCATTATTGCCAGGGTGTACAGGGTAACCGATTAAGGTGTACAGGTTAATTCGCCAAGGTGTACAGGCTGGTCAGTTATCCTGTACAGGGTAATTATTCAGAGTCGGGAGTTAACTATTAGTTTGTTATAGGCTATGATTTAGTAAGACTGGAGGATAGCAATAGTTTAAAGAAGGGGGCATGATAAAAACATCCTTTATACACAAAGTTTTCAACATTCTATTTGTTATTTGCAATATACCGGTGTAACTCACTGCTAATAAGGATAATGAAGCATTGCAAATGGACTTTTTATTTGCAATGCTATTTGTCATTTGCCATTATTCTTCTTGCTGTTTATATATGACAAATGACAGGTTCATTTATTTCTAATCTTGAATATAACACCATTTAATAGGGATTAACCATCATTTTGATGCAGTAGCTCAGAATATTATGACATCATCTAATGAAAAACTTTTTCGTTTTTATTTGCTTTATTCAACACTTCTCCATACATTTGTTGCCGTACACACTGGTAAAGCGTTATTGGTCGGTACATTTTATTGATTACGGAAGCGTTTTAAAGATATTATCTTAGTTGGAAACTTCGACACTTTTCAATGTAGCTAGATAATAGACAACAAGAACGCTCACGTACCTTTCCTTGTTATATCTGTTCATAGGCATTGTTATATGCATATGTCTCTATGGATATACTAGATAAAAGGGCGTGAGTTGTTGTTTATATTAGCTACAGGGCAGTCGAAGGCCTCCAACTAGATATAATCAACAATCCTCACGCCTCTTTTATTTGTATAACCATCCACTTGGGGATTGATGGATATCTAGTATTAGTATTTGTATGAAAAATCATGTTCTCAGTTTTTTTCATCGGTTCGCCTTGATACTATTCTTATCAGGGATGTTTATCTGTCAGGCCTATGCGCAAAGAACTACCGTTAAAGGTATTGTAAAAGATCATTCAGGAGAAGCACTTATCGGTGTGAATGTTATGGAAAAAGGAAAGACCAATGGGACCATAACCGGTAGTGACGGAATGTTCAGTCTGAATGTATCTGGGAAAAAGCCGGTATTAGTATGCTCTTATATCGGTTATGTAACGGAGGAAATTCCTGTCGTCAGCCAGGAAATGCTCACAATCACGCTAAAAGAAGACACCGAAGAACTGGACGAAGTGCTGGTTATCGGTTACGGCACGGCTAAGAAAAAAGACCTGACTGGTGCTATTTCCCGTGTAAAAGCAGAAAAAATGGAAGCAGAAGCTCCACGGTCTGTCCAGGACCTGCTACGTGCCAGTGCAGCCGGTTTATCCATCAGTATGTCTACCGATGCAGCCGGTACAGCCGACCTGCAGATACGAGGGAAAAACACATTAAGCGCAGGTTCGGCTCCCCTGATCGTACTGGATGGTGTCATTTACGACGGTTCCATGCAGGATATCAATGCCATGGATGTCGAAAGCATCGATGTTCTGAAAGATGCCAGTTCAGTCGCTGTCTATGGGGCCAAAGCAGCTAATGGCGTTATTGCCATTACGACAAAAAAGGGGAATACGGGCAAGCCGGTTATCACTTTTAATGCCAATGTCGGCCTGGTACATAATTCCCGACTGCCTAAGACTGTCGACGGAGCCGGCTTTCTGGCTTTCCGTCAGGAATATGCAGAAGGCTTGTTATCACAAGACGAGTTAACCGCACAACCCGGCAAATATGCCGACCCGCGAACCTTGTCATCGATGGGAATCGATCCTTTGACATGGTATAATTACGATCAGAAAAATCCGGGTTCAGCCCTGCCTGATGACAAGACACTGGTCACGACCTGGCTAACCCGTCTGAATCTACAGAACATCGAGATTGAAAATTATCTGAATGGTGTGGAAACCAATTGGGATGACATTGTTTATCAGACCGGCCTGCAACAGGATTATACCACCAGTATTTCCAACCGTACGGATAATTTCTCTTATTACTGGTCGTTAGGATATGCCGACCGTGAAGGAGTAAAAACCGGCGACCGCTACCGGAACTTCCGCTCACGACTGAATCTGGAATCAAAGGTTACTTCTTTTCTTACTGTCGGACTGAATTCCCAGTTCGCAACCCGTATCGGCGGTTATCTGGCAGCTGATGTCGACCAGCGTGAACATAATTCGCCTTACACGACTAATGAAATTGACAACCTGGATAGTCCGTACCGGATGTATCCCTCCGGCGACAACAATACAAAAAATCCGTTCTTTGACAACCTGTACCGTGACAGACGCGATATAAACCATGATTTCAATGCCAATTTGTATGCCATCCTGAAACTACCCTTCGGCCTGGAATATCAAATGAATTTTACTCCCCGTTACCATTGGTACGAATACATGAACCATGAATCGTCCCAGCACCCCGAATGGGCCGGAGAAGGCGGCAAGTCGGAACGTAAAAACGAGAAAACGTTCAACTGGCTGCTTGACCATATTGTACGCTGGAAACAGGAGTTCGGAAAGGATCACCGTGTAGAAGCGACATTCCTGTTCAATGCGGAAAAAGGACAATGGTGGCAAACGGTAGCCAAGAACCAGCAATTTACCCCGAGCGACGTACTGGGATATCATAACATCGGAGCAGGAGCCATTCCATCCGTTTCCAGTAACGATACTTATAAAACGGGGGATGCGCTGATGGGACGTATATTCTACTCTTTCAAGGATAAGTATCTGATCACAGCCTCGGTACGCCGTGACGGTTATTCCGCTTTCGGGCAAATGAATCCGCGTGCCACATTCCCTGCCGTGGCTTTAGGATGGGTCTTTACTTCCGAAAAATTCATGGAGGCATCGGGCAGCTGGCTGAATTACGGAAAACTCCGTTTCTCCTGGGGACAGAACGGGAACAGGGATATCGGTCAATATGATGCATTGGCTTCCCTCAACTCCGGACTGCATCCCTATATCGACCAGAACGGAAATGTGTATGTTACCTCCCAGATATACATCAACCGTATGCCGAACAATACATTGAAATGGGAACGTACTGCCTCTTATAATATAGGTATCGACTTCTCTGTGTGCGGTGACAGACTGAGCGGTAGCATGGAAACCTACATGGCCGAAACCAACGACCTGCTGGTTAACCGCTCCCTGCCCTCTATTTTAGGATATGACAATGTGAAGGCCAACCTGGGTACACTGACCAACCGTGGTTTTGAACTAACCTTGAATGCCAATGTGATAGAGAACAGAAACTTCTCATGGAATTCGAGCGGAACCTTCTCTTTCAACCGGCGGAAGATCAAACATCTGTACGGAGACAAAGAAGAAATAAAGGATGCCGACGGGAATGTGATCGGTTATAAAGAAGCGGACGACCTGGCAAACAAATGGTTTATCGGGCATGATACGGATCAGATCTGGGACTATGAACGCGACGGCGTCTGGCAACTCGGAGAAGAAGAAGAGGCTGCCAAATATGGAAATAAGCCGGGTGATTTCAAATATATCGACCAGAATAACGACGGGGTAATGGATAATGATGACAAAATATTCCAGGGTTACACCACTCCACGCTTCCGCTGGTCCTGGAGAAATGAGTTCACATTCTATAAGAACTTCAATTTATCCTTTATGGTGTATTCGCACATCGGGCAATACGGAACCTTCAACCGGGCAGCCAATACGGGAGGAATGTTCGACCGCTACACCGTTGTAGATATCCCGCGCTGGACAAAAGATAATCCGACGAACGATTACGGACGCCTGGGTTCCAAGAACATCGGCAGTAATTATGTAAAGAAAACATTCGTGCGTATGGAAAACATCACACTGTCATATAATGTACCGCAGGACTTCCTGAAAAGATTCTCCGTACAGAACATGCGTTTCTCCGTTGCCGTCCGTAACCCGTTCGTCATCACGGGATGGACTTTCGGCGATCCGGAAGGCGGTGACACGACGCTGAGAACCGTCAATTTCGGTGTAAACTTTACTTTATAAACATTGATTAACCCATAAGAATTAAGATTATGAATCAGAATAATAAAAAATACCTGGTACTGGCCTTAGCAGCCTTACCTTTACTGAATTCCTGCAGTGACAGTTGGCTCGACCCGAAGCCGCTATCTTTTTATACTCCCGAAAACACCTATGTAGATGCTGCCGGTTTGTATTCGGCACTGGTTGCCTGTGAACGTAATATGCGCCACGAATTCTTTACGGACGGTGCCCCGATCCTGACGGAAATGTACACCGCAGATATTGCCGTACATGGGAAAACCGACGAAAGCGGTTCGTTGGTGGACTTCGATAACGAGATGCTTCCTGCCCGAACCAAGAATGATATGAAAGGCAAGAACGGCTGGTATTGGGCAGAAGGTTTTAAAGGAATCAAGTACGCCAATATCGTGATCAGCCGTCTGGATGCCGCCACTTTTAAGGATGAGGCGGAGCGGAATGCCGTACTGGGCGGGGCCTATTTCCACCGCTCCTATCGTTACTATAAACTCACCCACCAGTTCGGAGACGTTCCCTGGTTAAGTGAAGAAATTACCCGGCCGAAACTCGACTTTTACTCCTATGACCGTTGGAGTATTCTTGAGCAATGTAAAAAAGATATGGAATTCGCTTACCAATGGGTACCCGAACAAATGGACCGGGGCCGAGCCAACAAAGATGCCTGCGGTATGTTACTGATGAAAATATGCATGTCATTGGGAGACTTTGACCGAGCCATTGAAGTTGGAAAGGAAGTCGTCGCCCGGCACCCGCTGATGACACAGCGCTTCACGACCAACCAGAACAAGCCCAATACGAATTTAATGCATGACCTGCATAGCGTAGAAGCCAAAATAGACATGAGCAACACAGAGGGCATCATGTATGTGGTAGCCTACCCCGACATCGTCGAAGCCGGAGACAAACGTATTTATACAATGCGTAACGGACTCCCTTACTGGGCAAAAGGGGCAGCGATCAAGACACCCGACGGAAAATCAGGAACAGCCATCGTCCCTGCTTCCGAAGACAAAAACACGGAAATTGACAATGATGCCAACTACGGCCGTGGCATCGGAACCTGTCGTCCTACGAATTATTTCCAGTATGAGATCTGGACCGACAAGGAAAAGAATGACCTGCGCAGCCCGAACAATCATGACAGCTGGAAACGTATGGAAGACCTTCGGTATAATGAGCCGAGCCTGAAGAAGAACAACAGCCCGTGGTATGGTCAGCAGCTGGTCCGTCCGAACGACATTTCCGTGGCAGACTCCATCCGTTGCTGGTACATGTGGCCGCATTATAAACTGTTTGTCCCGGACCCAACGAAAACCCAGGATCTTCAGGGTGGAGAAACACCCTGGTATATCTATCGTTCAGCAGAAACCTATCTGATGATGGCCGAATGCTATTACTGGAAAGGCGACAATGCCAACGCCACCTCCATGCTGAATATCGTCCGTGCACGTGCCGGAGCAGAGCCTTTGACCGGTACGATCGGTATAGCAGAAGTTCTGGCTGAACGTGCCCGTGAGTTGTATTATGAAGAGAACCGCCATGTAGAACTGGTCCGTATATCCTATCTGTATGCCAAAACAGGCAAAGCATGTGAGGCTTTCGGAGGACGTATCTATACCCTGAATAATTTCTCAGGACCAGGTGGAACCGGAACAAACAACAAAGATGCAGGCGTGAATTTCTATTTTGACTGGGTGATCAAGCACAATAACTTCTATAATAAAGGTATCGTTATCCCTTATGGCGAATATCGCCTGAGTGTACATCATGTACTGTGGCCCGTTCCGGAAAATGCGATCAAGACAAATACCGGAGGAGTCATCAATCAGAATATCGGATATCCGGGAGCAGAAAACAACATCACTCCCCTGAAAGTAGGTGAAGTAATTCCTGAAACAGAATAGACCAATGATAAGAAGCGCAATTCATTAGAAACATCAACAATGCGCTATGCCCCGGACGATCGGAAGAAAGTGGAATACACCGGATTCGGAGACTCCGGGGCTAAAAAACAAAATACCGATTGACTGGTGTCCAATTCCTTATCGGCATAAACCTAAAATCAAACACCAGATCAATCGGTATATTTTTTACAACTTTATTATTCGTAATATCTTATCTGTCGCCCCGGCATTGCCATTTACAAACTGTCCGGCACTTTCGCCCGCAGCTTCCAGCACTTCATGATAGGTCAGCAATTCATCCATCTTCTCGCAGAAGGATTGTTTATCTGATACGGAGAAGCCGCCTCCCACCTTGATCAGGTCTTTTGCTTCCTTGAATTTATGATATTTCGGACCGAATAAAACAGGGATGCCATACACTGCCGCTTCAAGCGTGTTATGAATACCCGCTCCGAAACCACCACCAATATAAGCGATCGTTCCGTACCGGTAGATAGAGGACAATAAACCGAAACTGTCGACAATCAGACAATCTTTACCTTCCGCCAAAGACTGGTCATGAAACACATCCGACAAACGGACGGAAGGACGTTTCAACAACGACTCGATATACATCAGATGTTCGCGATGAATCTCGTGCGGAGCGATGATCAGCTTCATCTCCGGATGCTCATTGAAATAAGGGATCAGAATCTCTTCATCCTGCGGCCAGGAACTTCCGGCTACAAGAGTCAATCTTTTCTCCTTTCCTCCTTCACAGACAAAATGTTCCACTGGCGATAACTCACGTGCCTGGTTACGGACATCCAGTACCCGATCGAAACGGGTATCTCCCGTAACAGTTACATTCGTTATCCCGAACTCTTTCAGCAAAGCTGCCGAACGGTCATCCTGCACAAACAAATGGGTAAAGCAATAAAGCATCTTCCGGTACGGATAACCGAACCACTGGAAGAACAACTGATCGCGACGGAATATGGATGAAATGATGTACACCGGGATATTGCGATGCTTCAACTCTTGCAGGTAGTTTCCCCAAAACTCGTATTTAATAAATACAGCAATGGAAGGATTTGCCAGATTCAGGAATTTCTTCACCCGGTAAGGCGTATCGAAGGGCAGATAGCAAATGACATCTGCCCCGTTATAATTCTTACGGACTTCATATCCCGAAGGGGAAAAGAAAGTAAGTAGTATTTTATACTCCGGATGTTCCGCCTTGATCTTCTCCATCATCGGACGTCCCTGTTCGAACTCGCCCAGGGAAGAAGCATGAAACCAGATATATTTTGCATTCCGGTCGATCTTCTCACGAAGAATGGAATTCGTTTTCCACTGCCCCAGACGCATGATCCGGGCCTTCTTATGGAATGGAGAAATCAACGCAATGATAAATGCGTAAAAGTGGATTGCCAGACTATACATAACTTATTTAAGCACTTCAATCGCTCTTTCGATACGGCGAATAGATTCTTCTTTTCCTAATGCTTCTGTAATATCAAATATATGAGGACCTTTTCCTTCACCGACTAATGCCAAACGGGTAGCATTCATTATATTACCCAAATGGTAGCCTTTGCTTTCGATCCAGGCTTTCACCTCTTCTTCCGTTCCTTCGATATCGAACGGTTCACGAACGCGCAGTACTTCGATCAGTTCTGCCAACTGGGCAGCAGAATCGGCCTTCCAACGTTTTTTTGTTGTCTTCTCATCGTATTCGGTCGGAGCAACAAAGAAGAATGCACAAACATCCCATAATTCTTTAATAAAAGAAACACGGTCTTTCATCATGCCGACAACCTTCTCCACATATGCCGGATCGGCTTTTATACCGTGGCTTTCAAGGATAGGCATGAACAATGCTGCGACTTCTTTATTGTCTTTTTTCTGGATATACTGGTGGTTGAACCATTTTCCCTTTTCATAGTCGAACTTGGCACCGGCCTTGCTGCAACGGGTAAGATCGAAATAGTTGATCAGTTCGTCCATACTCATGATTTCCTGATCGTTACCTGGATTCCATCCTAACAGGGCCAGGAAGTTAACAACCGCTTCCGGCAGGTAACCGCTTTCACGGTATCCTGAAGAGATATCACCGGTTTTAGGGTCATGCCATTCCAACGGGAATACAGGGAATCCCAGACGGTCACCGTCACGCTTGCTCAGTTTACCGTTTCCTTCCGGTTTCAATAACAAAGCCAGGTGGGCAAACTGCGGCATCGTATCTGCCCAACCCAGATAACGGTACAGCAATACATGAAGGGGAGCGCTCGGCAACCACTCTTCGCCACGGATCACATGAGTGACTTCCATCAAGTGGTCATCGACAATGTTTGCCAGGTGGTATGTAGGCAACTGGTCAGCCGATTTATATAATACCTTATCATCCAGGATAGAAGAGTTGATTACCACTTCACCACGGATAATATCATTCACATGAATATCTTCGTTCGGCTCGATCTTGATACGGACAACATACTGGTTTCCGGCATCGATCAACGCCTTTGTCTCTTCAGCAGAAAGTGTCAGGGAGTTACGCATCTGCAAACGGGTGGAAGCATCATACTGGAAATTGGCAATTTCCTGACGTTTGGCATCCAGTTCAGCCGGTGTATCAAATGCAATATAAGCCAGACCGTCATTCAGCAACTGGTCGACATATTGCCTGTAAATAGCTTTTCGCTCGCTCTGACGGTACGGACCGTATTCGCCACCAAAGTTCACACCTTCGTCGAATTTGATACCCAACCAGGTAAGCGCTTCAATAATATAAGCCTCCGCTCCCGGAACAAACCGTTGAGAGTCGGTATCTTCAATACGTAAGATCAAATCTCCGCCATTCTGTTTGGCAAATAAATAGTTGTATAAAGCTGTACGAACACCTCCGATATGCAGCGCCCCTGTCGGGCTGGGTGCAAAACGGACTCTAACTTTCCTTTGAGTCATAATTATTTCATTCTATAATAATGCGGCAAAAGTAGTCCTTTTTTTTCTCTTACTAAACTTTTTTATGTACATTTCGCCCTCAAATGAGAATCTTATGAAACTAAAAAACTATAGCATACACCCAGCCGTATATTTCATCGTGGCATCTTTGCTGATCGCCTACTTTTTTCCTCGCGAGGGAAAGTTCCGTTACCAGTTCTATGAAGGTAAACCCTGGAGGTACGGATTACTGACGGCTCCAAGCGATTTTCCTATCTACAAGACTGATGCAGAAGTCGATGCCGAGAAAGACAGCGTTTTGAAAAACTTCGAACCGTATTTCCGTATGGATGCGACTGTCGAGAACACGGAAGTCGACAAATTACGGGCCGCCTATACCGATGGCCTGAACCGGAAAGCGACACCTGCCTATATGCATTATATCGAAAATAGTTTGATCAGCCTATATAAAAACGGGATTATCTCATCACAGGAACAGGAAAAACTGAAAAAGGATAACTATGAGCGTGTCAATCTGTTGGAGAACAACATCGCCCACTCCCGGTATGCCAGTGACTTTTTCACCATAAAAACAGCTTATGAGTTTATCATAAACAATTGTCCGCCGCGGCTAGACAAATCGGTCCTGCAATCCTGCGATATAAATAACTATCTGAAGGAAAATATATCGTATGATGAAGCGATGTCAGAGAAAGTGAAAGACGATATGCTCCGGAGCGTATCCCTGGCGAACGGTATGGTACAGGCCGGAGAACGTATTGTAGACAGGGGGGAGATTATTGATAACCATACCTATAATGTACTGCGTTCGTTGAAGATTGTGCACGAGACCAAGTCGGGCGGTGCACAACGCCAAAGCATTATTCTCGGAGGGCAGTTTGTATTGGTCTGCGGCATCATCTTCTGTTTCTGGTTATACCTGTGGTCTTTCCGGTTAAAGATATTGCACAACAGGCGGAATGCGCTTTTCCTTATTCTATGCATATTTGTCAGTTGCATATTAACGGAGTTATGCGTCACTTATGCGCTGTTCAATGTTTATATCCTGCCTTATGCGATCGTGCCTATTGTTGTCCGGACCTTCTTCGATTCGCGTACAGCCCTATTTACGCATCTGGTCATCGTGCTGATCTGTTCGCTGATGGTACCTTTCCCGCATGAGTTCCTGCTGTTACAGATCATTGCCGGAATGGTGGTTACATTCAGTTTGAGAGACCTCTCGGAACGTTCGCAACTGATTCGCTGCGCATTCCTGATCTTTATGTCCTATACGTTATGTTATATAAGCCTTGCCCTGTATCAGGAGGCGGACTTCAACAAGATCAACTGGTTGATGCTTCTATACTTCGGTATCAATTTCATCCTGCTGATGTTTACTTACATCCTGGTTTATATGCTGGAAAAAACATTCGGATATGTATCGAGCATCACGCTGGTGGAACTATCCAATATCAATACGCCTATTCTTAAAAAGTTGTCGGAAACATCTCCCGGAACACTCCAGCATTCCTTGCAGGTCTCTATCCTGGCATCGGAAGCCGCTGCAAAAATCGGAGCAAATGCCCAACTGGTCCGTACAGGAGCCATGTATCATGATATTGGGAAGATGGCAAACCCGGCTTTCTTCACGGAAAACCAAAGCAGCGTGAATCCGCACGGCCAACTGACTTTCGACCAGAGTGCCAAAGTGATCATAAATCATGTCACCGATGGAGTCAGGATTGCAGAAAAGGCATTGTTACCCAAGGCTGTAGTCGATTTCATCCGTACACATCACGGATTAGGGAAGGCTAAATATTTCTATAATTCATTCAAAAACCAATATCCGGATAAAGAGATCGACGAAAAGGCGTTTACTTATCCGGGACCGAACCCGTTCTCGAAAGAGACTGCCGTGCTGATGATGGCAGACTCCGTTGAAGCCGCCTCCCGCAGCCTGAAAGAGCATACGGAAGAAAGCATCAGACAGTTGGTGGATAAAATTATTGACGGACAGATAGCAGACGGATTACTGAAAAGTGCCCCGCTGACGTTCCGGGATGTAGAGACGATCAAAAGCGTGTTTGTCGACAAGCTGAAAACAATGTTCCACACCCGTATCAGTTATCCCGACCTGAAGAAATAGTTTCGAGCAATCCTCCACAGGCGTCTTCCAACAAATCGAGTACCAACTCAAAACCGGAGGCGCCCCCATAATACGGGTCAGGGACATGATCATACAACTTATTACGGGAATATTCCGTCATCTGATGTATTTTAGCTACTGATTCCAGATCGGGAGCTTTCCGTTTCAGGTCATCTATATTCCGGTCGTCCATTCCGATGATCAGATCAAAATCATAAAAGTCAGTCGTACGAACCGGACGGGAAATAGAATCCAGCATATATCCCCGGCGGGAGGCATGCGCCCTCATCCGCTGGTCGGCACGTTCTCCCTCATGGTATCCCATGATACCTGCCGAATCGACTTCTATATAATTGTCAAGGCCGGCATCTTTTACCAGCTTCTTCATCACAGCCTCCGCCGACGGAGAACGGCAAATATTCCCCAGACAAACAAACAATATCTTATACTCTTTCTTCTCTCCCATAATTTTCAATTCTCAATTTTCAATATTCAATTATCAAGCCGGATCCACATCATAATGCACCAGCAATTGCCTGAATGGCAAATAGCGTTGCATCTCTGAATGGACAACCTCCAGTATTTCCCTGACAGGGGCAATGGCGGCGGCTATCTCTATTTTCAACACAATCTTCTTGATATGCAAAGTCTGCACACGTGTTACCGGAGGGGTGACAGGTCCCAGTACCCGCTCTCCGAGACGGGCATGCAGTTTCTCGGCATAGATCACCGACAGTTCCTGCAAAACCGACTCATTGCGGCTCCGGAGCACCAACACGATCAACCGGTAATAAGGAGGATACCGGAACATGCTACGCTCGCTCAACTGCAAACGAACCATTTCCTTATAAGCAAAATGCTGCACCATCCGTATCAGAGGATGTTCCGGCTGGGAAGTTTGCAAAACAACCGTACCACGTTTATCCCTTCTCCCTGCTCGTCCGCTTACCTGCACCATCAGTTGGAAAGCACGTTCGTGAGCCCGGAAATCGGGATAGTTCATCAGGTTATCGGCATTCAGGATTCCAACAACACTGACATTTCCGAAATCCAATCCTTTCGATAACATCTGCGTTCCGATAAGGATTTGCGTCTTTCCTTTCTCAAAGTCGGAAATGATGCGTTCGTAAGCCGTACGGGTACGTGCCGTATCGAAATCCAACCGCTCGACCTTCGCCGAAGGGAACAGGGAAGCTATTTCCTCCTCCACCTTCTCTGTCCCAAAACCCATCATCTTCAACTCCGTACTCTGGCATTCCGGACAATGAGGCGGTAACTGGATGGTATATCCGCAATAATGGCAAACCAATTGGTTATGATATTTATGATAGGTCAGGCTGACATCACAGTTCACACAATGAGGCACCCAGCCACAACTCTTACATTCGATCAGCGGGGCAAACCCACGCCTGTTCTGGAACAAGATAGCCTGTTCACCGCGTGCCAGGGACGCATTTACTTTCTCGACCAATAA
Source organism: Parabacteroides goldsteinii DSM 19448 = WAL 12034 (assembly GCF_000969835.1). Taxonomy (GTDB): domain Bacteria; phylum Bacteroidota; class Bacteroidia; order Bacteroidales; family Tannerellaceae; genus Parabacteroides; species Parabacteroides goldsteinii. Next base: position 53,061 of record NZ_KQ033915.1, on the reverse strand, counting down.
CGGGGAGAAAAGTGTATCCTTCATGATCTTTTTCCGCTTCAGTTCCTTTATATCGGCAGTTATAATCTCCGGCATCAGGCAGTCACCGTAACGGGTAACCAACTCTACCAGTCCATACTTACCAGTCGTTGCATTGAAATAAGAATCGATCGAAGGGGTAGCAGATCCCAGCAGCGTCTTTGCCCCATGCATTCCCGCCAACACGATTGCAGCATTGCGGGCATGGTAACGAGGGGCCGGATCTTGCTGCTTATACGTATTTTCATGTTCCTCATCCACAATGATCAGTCCCAGGTCCTTGAATGGCAGGAAGAGAGAAGAACGTACACCCAGCACTACCATCGGTTCGTTCCCATGCAGGAGTTTGTTCCATACTTCCACACGCTCGTTATCCGAGAATTTCGAATGATATACCAAGAGCTTATTACCGAACAGTTTAGCCAGCCGTTCGGTGATCTGCGTCGTAATAGCTATTTCAGGAAGCATATATAGAACCTGCCGTCCCAGCTTCAGAACCTCGTCTATCAGCCGTACATAAATTTCCGTCTTACCGCTGGAAGTAACTCCGTGAAGCAGGCAAACATCTTTAGAAGTAAAGGTATCATGTATCTCGCTATACGCTTTCTCCTGTGCCGGACTAAGCGAACTGAGAGGTTGCAAACGGCATACCGGAACCTGCAAACGCCCCACTTCTTTTTCATAGCTTTCAAGGACTCCCCGTTTCAGCAACCCGTCCAATATCGTTGATGAACAACCACTGCGTTCCAGTAATTCTTTTTTGGATACTTCCACGGTTAATGCCGGATTTAATGCGTGGCTCAGATCAAGGAAGCAAACCAGCAAAAGTTCCTGCTTCTTGGCCCGCTTAAAATCAGCAAAGGCTTCCTGCAAGCGTTCTTCGGTTGCATATTCCTGAGACAGACGGATAAATGTCTGCATCTTCGGAACAAACCCGCGTTTCATCTCTTCGCTGACCTCCACTGCCCCACGGGCCATCAGGGAAGCAACTACGGGAACGACATTGCGCAGGCCTGTTTTCTTTTCCAACTCCGAAACTGTTAACTTGAGCACTCCTTTAAAAGCATCCAGCACAGCCTGCTCATTAGGACGCAAAGGACCGTCCGCCTCAAAATCGGCATTATAGGTGACAGCCGTCTCGCTTTCCAGTTTCAGCCCGGAAGGTAAAGCCGCTTTATAGACATCTCCCAGTTTACACATATAATAAGAGGCGATCCATTTCCAAAAACGAAGTTGCGGCCTCCTTAGTACTGGGCTGGCATCCAGCAGGGCATAAATCTCCTTCGTCTCAAAGTCCGTATTCGGCCTGCGTTCATGTACTTCCATCACAATGGCAGTATAGTAACGTTTCTTGCCGAAATGAACAATGACCCGGCAACCGGGAGTTACGGCTGCCTCCAGATCCGTCGGAATACTATATGTATAGCTATTCTCCAACGGCAGGGGTAGTATGACATCTGCATATTTCATTTCCGAGGTCAAAAGTAACAAAAAAGGCCGGACTGTTAAAGCCCGGCCCCTCATATCTTCTGTCTGTTATCAGAACAGGATAGCGGCTGTCACCGACCATCCGCGGTTCTTGGCATTCAGATCATATTTTTCCGCACTGTAATTATCAGTCAGTCCCAGGCCATAGTTTATACCGACCTGCAAATGGCTGATCAGTTCCACACCTGCACCAAAATTAAGACCGGCACTAAAGTTTTTCGCTTTCACCTGTCCTACTACACTTCCGGGAATCTCCCAGAATTTATCGCCACCTACACGGAAACCGATATACGGACCGGCAGCCAGATATCCTTTAATGATAGGCAATCCGAATTTCCATTTCAAATTCACCGGGACATCGATATAATCTGTTTTCACATTCGTGGAAGTTCCTGTCTCCGATTTCACATCCATCCCTTTCTGTGAATAGAGGATAGCCGCATCCAACCCTACTCCAATCAGAGGAATCGTAGTCTCGATCATCGGACCGATCTGGAAACCAGTCACATTATCCGCTTTCAGAATATCTGAATTCAAATGAACGGACGATATATTCAAACCGCCTTTTACCCCAAACTTCAACTGGGATTTAGCGGGAACAGCAATAAATGCCATCAAAATAATCAAAACTAAACCTGTAACCTTTTTCATATTGCCTGTTTTTTATAAATACTATCTGCAAATAAACGCACTTTTCCAATAATAAACAAGAATAAACATGAAAGGGTTTACTTACATAATAAATAAAGAAAGCATAAACTCAATGTAATTTTCATTCACATCAGAGCTTATGCTTCCCTAAAAAATGATCTAATTTATTTTATCATTCACTTTCATTCCAGCCTGGATTCTGTATCAATGCAGGGTTCAAAGCGATCTCATCCGTGGGGACACAATATAAATAGTACTTATCTAACCAACCGTAACCGGAAGATACAGGATCCGGATAACGATAAATAAATCCGGCACCGGTGCGTGGCGCCGTTTCATTTTCACCGACAGTCTGATATTTAACGATATAATCTGCATTTCCGGATAAATCTGTACATGTTTCATCTATCCACATACCTTTCTGTTGACGGTTCACATACCATTTCGCACATTTCCAACGACGAACATCGTAGAAACCAAAGCCTTCACCCATCAATTCCACCATACGTTCACGACGGATTTCCCATAGTACCGGTTCTATTGATTTTCCGGAATCGTCGGTACCTCGCTTCGGATCGAAACTATCATTAATATCAGCTACTCTCATAACAGCCACTCCAACACGTTCGCGCAGCTTGTTAATCGTACGATCTGCAATTTGCTGATCAAATTCACCCAATTCATACTTACATTCTGCATAGTTCAACAAAATTTCCTCTATTTTAAAAATAGGCAAGTCTGTACTATTCAAATTTGCCGATTGGTTTCTATCCCAGTTATTATAACATTTCCAGAAATAATAACCACTGTTACAAGTCTGAAAAGCCCCATTCGTTCGGGTCGCATTGCTCAGGTGAGGAGCTTCATTCATAGGAGCATCTCCCCAGTTCTGTGTTGGCAAACGTTTCATACCACGATTCAGATCACCTCCGAAAGGCAATGTCGCAGTTGAAACAGATTGTCCGTGATTAGCACCAAAAATATCGATAAATTCACGATCTTCCGGATTATTCGTAAAGAACCAGTTTTTATCGGCAGGAATACCTTCCTCCTGATAACCTCCCAATTCCGGATGGGCCGTTGCCTCAGTTTTTGACAAGACTCTGAAAGGCGGCATTACAACGTGCCATAAACGCGGATCACGATTACGGAACACTGCATGGATATTTCTATTTTCCGGTCCGAACTGATATTGCGCAGAATTGGAAATAGTTTTCCCATCCTGACACAAATACATATCCACCGTATGCTGCGGCATCTCATAATTATGTGCAGCAATATGCTCATAATCACTAAAACGATGAGGATTGACTTCGCCAACAATACGCTTAAAGAAAATAACACCCGGTACACCTGCCAAATCGCGAGTTGTCCACAATTCTCCATAGCCCGCTCCAGGAACAGGTTCACCTTTGTCATTTTTAGCAACACCCTGATAAAGGGTCGGATAATCAGCCATCAACAATTCGGAATATTTGATACAAGCCTGTAAATACTTCTCAGCATCTCCCAAACCATGATATTTTCTCCATGTCCCTTCACGTAAACCAAAGCGGGAGAGCAGCACGCGGATACAATCACGAGTCACTGGATTATCCCCGTCTTTATCCGAACTGCCTATATTTTCCTCCGCCCATATCAATCGTTCCAGGATATTTGAAGCAACCTCATCCCTCGGAGTACGTGCCATAAAACGTTCTTCCGAACTATCTGTAATAATTTCATCGACCCAAGGCACATCTCCAAAACGACTTATCAGTTCCATATACCAATATGAATGAAAGAATAAACCTACTGATTTCCAATGACTGACTTCTTCTGTAGAAAGTACACCGTCTTCCAGATGTGAAAGCATAATATTGATACGGCGAATAAATTGAAAGTCCCAACCGTTACCGGATGCAGAAGGAGAAACACCCTGAAACGCATAACTATTATATCCGCCCTTCTGCCCCAGATAACCGGCCCAAAAATCTCCACGATAAATAGAATTCGCTCCATATCCATTCACTGCAGTCTGGATATTTGTATTATTAAACATCTCATAACAAGGATACATAAAGTACCGATAGTTATCATAAGATAGAAATGAGTTTTCCTCTGTCAGATCCGTCTGTGGATATTTTTCCAGGAAATCATCGTTGCACGCTGTAAAGACAATCCCAATTATTGTCAATAATCCTATAATCAGTTTTTTCATTGTATTCGTAGTTTTATTAATTAGAAAGTAACATTTAAACCAAACGATATTGTACGGTAAGCCGGATAACTCCAACTCAACGTTTCAGGATCGAAACCTTTAGGCAAAGAAGAAAATGTCAATAAATTCTCCACATTCGCGAATAACTTCAACTGCTGTACCAGAATCGGAGTAAGCCATTGTTTTGGGAACATATAGGATAAAGAAATATTCTTCACACGTAAATAAGCTCCACTCTGCATATATTTATCAGAGATACGTGAGTTAGATCCTACGGAATTGGCTACTGTATAATCATAAATACGCGGCAGTTTAGCATCCGGATTTACAGGATTATAATTTCCGTTAGCGGCATCAATCGGCGACCAATAATCAGTCTGATTATAATAAACAGGTTGATAAATAGCATCTGTAGGACCTTGTGCTCCAAATGGGAAGATGGCAGAACCACCTAACCAAACATCACGTTTACCAACACCTTGCAGCATAATATTCAAGTCAAATCCGGCATAATTTACACCGATATTCGCACCTAACTGATAACGCGCACTACTATTTCCCAGAATCTTACGGTCACCCGGATCTTCTATAGTTCCGGCACCGGCAGTAATCATATTCTCCGTACCGTCTGCATCACTCAGGTTTTTATACTTGATATCCCCCGGGCGCAAACGACTAGTATATCCGTCGATACCCGTCACGCCTTCTTTCAATTTCCAGCTAACAGCATCCTGAAAATCGTCAATTGTATAAAATCCATCGGACTCATATCCCCATATCTCACCGATATACATGCCTTCACGATAACGTTTCCCATCCTGAGCATCGTTTCTGTCATAGAACAATCCGGACGTATTCTTATATTTTGTCACTTTTGTACGGGCATCAGCAATATTAAACCCAACAGAGTAACCAACTTTACCGATCCGATCTCTCCAGGAAATAGCTAATTCCCAACCATTTGTGCGAATATCAGCTGTGTTCTGATAAGGAGCGCTCGCCCCTACTATTGCCGGTAGCTGTTCACCCGGAGCCAACATTCCGGTTGTATTACGCTGGTACCAATCAAACGATCCCCGCAGACGGCTGCTCAAAAATGCCCAGTCAAGACCAATATCTGTTGTCGCTACGTCCTCCCACGTAAAATTAGTACGTACCAGAGACGGAACGCCAATTATATTCACAGCGACATCGTTATCCAGCCATATATTCTTAGTTTCCAATGTCATTGACGGGGTATACAGATAAGGCTTAATATTTTGATTGCCTATTACCCCCCATGATGCACGGACCTTTAGTTCATCTAGCCAATTCTGTGTAGCTTCCATAAAAGATTCACGCCCTAACTGCCATCCTAAAGAAACCGAAGGGAAGAAACCGAAGCGGGATTCTTTCGGAAATTTGGAAGAGCCATCATAACGCCCGTTCACTTCCACCAGATATTTATTATCATAATTGTAATTCAGACGAAAGAATGCACCCCGAATCGTATATTCCGAATATTTATCAATCAGTTTTGTCAATGTTTTATCAGTCGTCCCCCCTAATGAAGGGACTTCCGGTACAGCCTGATTATAAACAATGGCTTGTACTTCTTCATAATAACTTGACTCCTGATTAAAACCCGCCATCACTTTAAAGTTATGCTTCTTAAATGATTTCGAATAATTTGCATATATATTAAAGGCGTTGTAGTCAGTGAAGTAATGCTTCTTTTCGTTACTATCCTGATTGACATTCCAACGTGGTGTTTCCTGAAGATCAATAAACATCGTTTTTGCATCATAGAAATCATACAAGACATCGTTCTTATCAAAAGTATATTCAAAAACGGCTTCCAGATCTGCAATCGGCTTGAAAATAGATTTCAGGAAAATACGTGGATTAGTAGTAACTGTATTCTTGTTATTATTATATAATATACTATTCAAAGGAGTATTAAAAGGCAGGTTCTCTTTATCCGGAACTCCATAAATATCACCCGATGTTCCATTCGGGTGATAAGAAATTAAACGGGTTGTATATAAATTACCGCCCGAAGGCATAGATTTCGTTCCTTTTGAATACTTAATATCAACAACTTGTGTAAACCAGTTTGTCACATCAGCCGACATAAAGGCTCCCACGTTCAGACGCTCGTATTTATCGGCAGAAGTAACAAGCGGCCCATCCTGCGACGTATATCCTCCAGAGAAACGATAACGAACTTTATCCGTACCGCCGGAAGCCGATAAGTTATGATTCATAACAAAACTTGATTCCATAAAAGCTTTATACGGATCCTTTTCGTTCAGATAATACACATTTCCGTCATCACCTTTATACAGACCATCGTTCACGATATTGAAAGCACCCGGATTAGCTTTATATTCCTGAAGATATTGTTTCCACTTGGCTACATTCTGTTTTCCAGCCCAATAAGAGTCACTGAAACCTGCTTCCAAATACATCTTAAAATAATCATCTAGAGAAGCCTGTTGCGGCAAGTTTATCGCTGTTTCAAAACCTATATTATTATTATAATTCAAACTAAACTTCTCACCTTTCTTGGGTTGCTTAGTTGTAATAATAATAACACCACCTGCGGCACGCGCTCCGTAAATAGCAGTTGAAGCAGCATCTTTCAATACAGAGATAGCGTCGATATCATTCGGATTAATCATATTTAGATCACCTTCTACGTTATCAATCAGTACCAAAGGACGAATCACTTCACCGGATCCTAAAGAAAAAGCGTCTCGGATCTGCATTTTCTTGTCCGTTCCACCAGGTTCGTGATTTCCTGAAATAAAAAGTCCCGGGACTGCTCCTTGTAAAGCCTGTGTAGTATTAGCAAGTGGACGGTCACCCAGCACTTCATTCATTTTTACCTGTGAAATAGCTCCTGTCAGATTTTCTTTTTTCTGCACACCAAAACCAACTACCACAACTTCATCCAAAGCTTGTGCATCCTCTTTCAGTTCGATATTGACAGAAGATGATGCGACCTTAATCGTTTGCTTTTCATACCCGACATAGGAAACTTCAATCACTCTGGACGTTCCTTGAAATTCGAGTGTCAGTTTACCTTCCATATCGGTAATACCTCCATTTGTTGTTCCTTTTTCAACAACACTGGCGCCAATAACCGGCCCCAAAGCATCGAAAACAGTTACCGTTACCCGCTTATCCTGATGTTGTTGGGATACACCGGATGTTCCAGGTTTCATAGTGTTTGCTTTGTAAATGATAATTCGCTTATCATTTACAACAAAATCAGCATGCTGATTTTTCAAAGCTGCTTTCAAAATAGTTTCTACTGAGTTTTTCTCTAGATCGACAACGACACGTTCATTCAAATTCAGATCTTTATCACGAATCAAAAAAGAATAATCAAACTTCTTTTCGATCAGATCAAACAAATCCTGTAATGTCGTACTTTGTTTCTGCACGGATAAATAACAGGATTCTAACTCCGTAGCAGAAATTGATTCTGCGACTATCGGCAAGCCCGTAAACATACAGATAGCCACAAAATACTTTCCACTTCTTTTCAAATTGGTTAATTTCATGAATTTCAGATTTAATAAATTACTATTCAGTCTAACAAATTATATTCTTCATTGTATCAATCATTTATCACAGATCACAAACACATTTCCATTCTGATCCCATCTATATTGTTTTTCCACATCTATTTCACGCAAAACATCATATATCGTATGCTCGGAAGTAAAGCTTCCTGTAAAGGCTTCCTCACGCAAAGACTTACTTTCTATTACAATCTTTACATTATATCTTCTCTCCAAATCTTTCGCCAATATACCAAACGGTACTTTTGTAAATTTCATTTTCCCATTTACCCATTCACAAACATCATCTGCATTTACAGGTATCTTCTCCAGTTCTTCATTAACCTTATTATAGCTTAATTTCTCATTCGGTTGTAACTCAATAACTTTCTGATTCGAACCATTTAACGAAACGTCTACTCTACCTGTTCGTAATACAACATTTACCAGATTTTCATCCTCGTATGTTCTAACATTAAATGTAGTCCCCAATACTTTTACATTGAGGCTCTCCGATTTTACAACAAACGGTTTCAAAGAATCCGGCGTTACTTCAAAATAAGCTTCTCCTTTCAAATAAACTTCGCGGAACTTATCTGAAAAATCTTTATTATAGGAAAGAGATGATCCGGCATTCAACCATATTACAGATCCATCGGACAGAGACACTTTAGATCGTGCCCCCAACGGAGCAGATGTTTCAAAACAAATATTCTCCTGATTTTGCTCATGTATTGATATACCCGCATAATAAGATAAGCCACCTATGGCTAACATCACAATAACAGTAGCAACTATTTGTAACCAGGAATGAGCAAAAGAAATTCTTTTTGAAGAAATACGAGGTTCTTTATCCATTAATTCTCCAAAATGTTTTTGAAAGTTAGCCTCAACCCGGGAAGAGAAATAGGGTACATAAGAAATGGCCCACCAGTCTGACATTTCCGAAAAAAGCCGCCGGTTCTTTTTATCAGTCTGCAACCAATGATAAAGTTCTTTTTCTTCAAAATCTGTCAGATCACCCAAAAAATGACCCAATATAATTTTTTCTATATGTTCTGTATTCATCATATTTTCTAAATAAATCCATATCTACATAAATATATACGCAGTTTTTTTATAAACCGTTTATGTAAAAGTGAATTATTTTTGAAAAATATCGAACAATAAACAAACAACTGGGTATAAATCGCCTAATAGCACTCTTAATTTTGATAATCCTTGTTTAATCTGTACACGGACTGTACTGGAAGAAATATTTTTCATTCGGGCTATTTCCTCATATGTTTTATTATAATACAGATGCTGGATAAAAATCTCCCGGCATTTCTCAGGGAGCTGATCAATAGCCTTACTGATTTGATTCGCTAACTCTTTATTTTCCAAACATGCCAAAGGAGAAGAATCCAAATAGACTAATTGTTCATAAATCTCAACTGTATAATCTTTTATATCAGAAACAGCAATTTCGTCCAAACGCTTCTTTCTGTAATAACTTAAACACTGATTTTGAACGGCACGTACCAAATAAGCTTTGATCGGATAAAATAATGACGAACGGTTATTCCATACATTCAAAAATACGTCATTTACAATTTCTTCTGCCATTTCCGGTTTATATACATATTTAACGGCTACAGCACATAAATAGACATAATAAGTTGAATACAATAATTCAAAAGCTTTTGTATCCCCATTATTTACACGTTGTATGACCTCTTTTTCTATATTCACGGACCTCTTCTTAATCGAATCAGACAACAAACATAAATATTTTATCTCTATATTTTATTTTTTGATTAACTTTTTATCCGGACAAAAGAAAGCATGGACCACCGACGGAGCTCATCCCGTCAACCGAACCATGCTTCTTTTCCTAATTATTATGGCAAAATAATTAAAAACAGACCTTAAAAGGACAGCAAACAGGAAATGGAATAAGAATAGAAAGACATCGGATGTCTTGTTTTTCTCTTCCGGCCTTTCCTCGAAGCCGTCGAAATAATATGCCTTGCAGGTCTTCTGACTTACTTCCGGAGTGAACGCCTTCCCAACTTTTCAATTAAAAAGTCAGTGGCAAAGTTTGCTCACCCGTTATGAAGCTCACAGCAGCGGGACTGTCCGGGATTCACACCCGGTTCCCTTTTAATCCTTACCCGCGGATACAGGCTCGGAACAATGCATAGCGCAAATATAGAGATATTTTTACATCTTATGGTAGCAGATCCTATAAATTTTATTTATTATGTTTACGATATTCATCTATTGCGTCTTTCGCCGGAGCTTTAATCAATTTTTGTTCACGAACTGCACGGGATTGATTGAAATAATCATCCAATAACTGAATATCAAATTCATCTATCATCCGGTCTGCTGAAATCGAATCATGTTCACTGGTGATCATCACTGCCCCTATACGTCCGGGATCAGAGATAGAAACAAGATCACCGTACTTTCTTTTCAAAGCGGTCAATTTCTCCCAGTTATTATCGAGATGTACCAATTTACGGTCAAGGTTGACTGTAGCCACAGCATAATTATAATAGTTCGTACTTGAGGCGACCATCTCTCCCAATGGGTTACGTATCTCCGACGGAGCATTCAGAAAACCATAGGCACAAACAAAATAAGCCTGACAGGAATAAGCCCATTTGCTTTGTTCCAAACCTCCGTGATACATTGATGGAAACAAAATTATGTCCGGTTTTTGCTGAGCATACCGTTCCCTCAACTCATCAAAATTAAGATCGAAACAAACAGCACAAGCAACAGTCCCGAAATCACATAGCAGGAGTTCTGCTTCATCAGAAGGCATGATCTCATTCATTTCCTGGATAGTAGGAAAATTCTTATTATATATACCGGCTACTTTTCCACGTCGGTCAAGCAGTATACATGAATTCCACCAGCTTCCGTTTTCTTCCCTTTTGGTTCCAAAAGCAATATAACAGTGATTATCTTTTGCTACCGAAGCCAGGTAATCCTTTACCTGATCTTTCCTTACTTTATAATATTCAAACTGCTCTGCCGTAGTTAATCCGGAAGGACGATCGCATGCTTCCGTTAATAATATCAGATCCGGCTTATGTAATAACACTTTTGACAACTGCCTTTGCCAGTAATCGATCATCTGATCGACCATTTGCTGATAACTCATCTGATTATTTACGGAAACCGCAACCCCTCCACCTCCGATAGTGACTATTTTCACCGGATTCTTTGCCCGGGCTGCCAACACGACTGTAAAAACAGTTATAAAAATCAGGTAAACAGAATGTTTCATCTTCTTTCAGGTTATTTATGTTCCTCAATCACTGCAGGTGTACCATCTAAGGAAAACAGAATTTTCCAACCGGCAACGGACGCCCCCAGTCTGCCATTTTCTTTAATCAATAGTGCCTCATCGGGTGTTATTTCCGGAGAACCGGCATCATCGACAAACAACACATGCAGGAAATAATCTTTCATCTGCTTGACAGCCGGTGAAACTTCCAACCGCCAGGCACCAGTTTGTATCTGGGGTTTCGGCCAGCAATTCTTATTTAAAGGGTAATTGATGCCATTCACCCAGGCCTCTTTACCTTCTCCACCTATCAGTTCCAACCGGGCATTTTCAGGATAAAGGGTAAAACTTGTCAATCGCCCTCCTCCGTTCTCTGCTACCATTCGATTCTCAACTACTTCCGGTTCATGAACCGTATGAAGCAAGAAACGTTTTTCAAAATCCTTCCTGGTACTTTCTACGCGATCGAAAACGACTATTACAGGACGGAATGTTGTATTTCTCCGCAGGTAAATAATCTCCCGCTGTGCAAGGCTGACCCTTTCCCGGTCATAGGCTTTAGTTGCATCTCCAACAGCATAAGTATATTCATCTGTCTCCCGGCACAATGTGATTCCATCCAAATGAGCATGGCCGCCGGGCAGGATATCAGTCAGCTTCGTCGGTTCCTCTTCCCGGTAAGGTTGTCCCCCGTCATTGGATACCGAACGGCCATATACCTTATATTCCTGTTCTGGATCAAATACAATAATCCCGTTATGGGCAATTGTACGGGTAAAATAATTACACCAGTGCGTACTTCCGTATCCGCCGTTTTCACAACCTTCATCATACATTCCGGAATCAATTGCCAGGGGTGACTTATAGTGGATCGTGAACGTATTTTCATCCCGGTGATGATGATTCGCCGAATAGAAAGGGACAGAACGGAACTGAAGCAAAGTTGTCTCTTCATCCCAACGATCCCGTGCTATAACAACTCCGGCATTTCCAAAATCCCGACTCAAAGGTAACGGTATTGTTTTATCATCCGGTGCAACCGGCCTAACGCTCTTATCGGCATACAAGATTCGGGCGAACGGATCTTTTGTCGGTTTGGCCAGCCAAGCTGCATAGGGATTTTTATAGATTCCGGCAGAAATATACAATAGTTCCTGTTCATCCTGCAAGTCGGTATCAACCGAGTAAGCGTCCCCCGTATTCGCGAACAAACCGTCTCCCTGCCGTCCGTATATCCAGAAAAGAGGTATTTCTGCCTGCCAGGGGAAATACACACATTCATTCGTAGCACTTGACATGACACTGTGCGTTCGTCCCGATAAATAAGGAGCACTGTAATTCCATCCCATATGATAGCCGCCTTTCTCTGTGATCCATCCTTGTACAGGAAAATACCCCCGAACCCAATGTTCACGTATCTCCAGTAATTTTTCTCTCAGCTCCGGTTTATCCGTAACCAAAGCCAGCAATCCGGTCAGCAAAGAAAAATTACCCCAGCGTGAATGTCCGCCAACATAATCCGCATAAGCCGAGAAATGCCAGTTCGTGTCCAAATGATCCAGTATTGCCTTTTCAATAGCCAGTTTCTCCCGGACAGTCAGAAAATGGTACAACCAATCATAGGCTACAGCCAGCGACATTAATCGTCCGCGGTATTCATCGTCATTTCCGACAGGACCGTCGTCCACCATCACCTGTACCCATTCTTTTACCCATCGGATATAGTTTTCATCTTCCGTCACCACAGCTACAAACGCCATATTACGCCCGATATCCCAATGTTTGAGATACCTTCCCCTACCCAACACCTCCGGAGAGAATTGTAAGGTCTGTTCTTTAAGATAAGACAATAATTCACTCCACTCCTGCCTGAACTCACCACGAACACGTTCACGGATAACCGGTAAATCCGTATCACGAAAATATAACCTGGGATGTCCCGGGTAAACTTTCACCCGGGAGGTATCCGAATGGATTATTACCGACGGTATTTCTTTTTGCCCGATCGTATACCCCCATTGTCCATACGCATCCGTAAAAGGGAAAACGGAAAATATTCCTATCATCCCCTTTATTCCGGTCCTTATATATCGATGTACCTTGCTCTTCATTCTTGTTTGAATTTAGAATTATTACAACCTCCTTGCCTCCTGTTTGAATCTGAACCGCCGGACAAAATAATCAAGTCCTGTGATATGGCTGGAAGGGAACCAGCAAAGCAGAAACAAAGCAGCCATTTCGATCAGATTCTTATTTACGACCCAATAACTTCCCTCTACATGAACATTTACTCCCAAGCTTGCAAACGGGGGATAAGCCAGATAATAGAATAACAGTAGTACGATCCCGAATATCTTACAATATCTGGAACATATTCCCAGAAACAATCCCAACCCCAGCAGAATCAGCCCCCATTCATTCATCAAATCCACACAACGCAGTACGGTTTCCGACTCAGTCATGCTTTTAAACAAGGGAGCAAACGGACCTGTCGTATTTTGTAAATAGGCTTTGGCAGTCCAGCCCGGAGTATAAAATTTGATCAATCCTTCATACAAAAAATGCCAGCCGATCAATACACGTAACAACGTAAGAGCCCATAACTGGCCTGTTGAATATTTTATTTCTTTTTCCATGATATATCGATTGATAATAAGTTTATTCGATTATGACTTTCTCATTCACTTTATCCCAATGAACAGGTCGCCGGTGTTCATAAGCCAGATTTGCCAGATTAAAAGTGACCGCCTCTTCGAACCCGACATCGATCCCACAACTGGTAGTTCCGAATCCTCGAATAGCATCGATCCATTCTTTCAGATGCAGGAAAGTGGCGTCAATGACTTTCCCGTCGATATAGGTCGGACCATAACCACTTTTCAGGTAAGTCTTGGCCGTGGCCGAAGATATTGCGTCCACATCAGCACACGGTTCGTAATAATACATGGGATCGTCTGAGCTTATCGCATGTTCTTTGTATCGCTCCGAGTAAGTATCCTTATACATCATAATCGCATTATCTATATCCATTGTCACCTCCGAGCCCAAAATATGGGACTGACGATAAATTCCACTTTTCAGCGTACTGTCATATGTCATGGTGAGTCCCCTTTCCGGATAGGTAAAGATTGCACTGAACAAATCCGGCATATCTCCGTGTCCTTTATAATAATATTGTCCGCCTAAAGCTACGACAGTATCCGGTATCCCTAGTTCCAACACCTGATTAACACAATCATATTTATGGGTAAAATCATTTCCGGTAACTCCGGTCCCGTAATCACTATATCGCTGCCAGTTAAAATATCGCTTCGGGTCAAACTCAACCCAGGGAGCTTTACCCAGAAATTCTTCCCAATTAATTGTATCCGGATTACCCAAATGGTCAAATTCCCTTGTCCGTATCCAGGCACCATTCAGATCATTCTTGTTGGTATATGTCTGCACCAATGAAACGACTCCTAATGCACCTTTTCTATACAGTTCATTAGCTATCTTGAAACTCATTTGCTGACGATTTTCGTGTCCTAACTGGAAAATAACACCTGTCGATTTAATCACTTCCCTTAACTCCAAAGCCTCCTCAATGGTGTGTGTCATCGGTTTTTCCAGATAGACATGCTTTCCCGCTTTTGCAGCATCTATAGCAATCCGGGCATGCGTATGGTCAGGAGTAGCAATAATTACAGCATCTATTTCATCACTGGCTATCATCTCCCGGTAAGTAGGAAATACTTTAGCCGGCCTATGTTCTCTTTTATCACCTCCCCGCCGTACTTTATTCAATGATATCTCATATCCTCTTTTCGCATGAGCATCGAAAGTATCACAAACTCCGGCAAAATCGACGTACAAGTCCTCCTCATCCAACAGATCCTGAAGCCTTTTGGTATACTTACCATTAATCGTATTATCTTCCACATACTTCGAAGAGACAAAACCCAGAGAATTCAACAGCTGATCACCACGCCAACCATTACCGATCACACCAAACCGAACAACATTACTGTTATTTCCCGTAGGAGGTCTTAACTTATCTTCCGGAGCAGACAGATGGTCTATTTTCAAGGTAGAGAGATAATCGTTCTGTATCCTTTCCAGTTCTGTTGTAATATTACCTTTTGCTCCAACTGCAAAATAACCCAAAAAGGGAACCGCAGCCATACCTTTCAAAAAATCTCTTCGATTAGTTTTCATGGTCTCATTCTATTTTCTAAATTAGATAATCTTTATTATTTTCCGGCCATAGTGATTCCGGATAAACTATGTTCCGGTCCCCTCACAACGGGACCGGCGACATAGCTTCCCCAATATATCAGCGTATCACCCTAATAGATTTATTATAAGCCTCAGTTAGTCTGCCAGCCCGGATTCTGCTTCAAATTCGGATTTAATACGATCTGAGATTCCGGGATCGGATTCAGATAATCTCTCTTCAGATCAAACCTGTATCCGTCAGGAAGCGACCCTTTGAACGGATCGAGATATCCCTTTTCATCAACCGGATAAAAATCCGTGAACTGATTAGCCTTAGCACCTTTTGGTCTTTTACCAACAATCAGCTCCTCCGCGGCAGCCCAACGGGCTATATCATCCCACCGGAAACCTTCGGAAGCCAGTTCCACACGCCGTTCTCTCCTGATTTCATTGATAACAGGAGAAAGGGAAGGAAAGTCCCATTCCGGGTCAGATACAATTTCCGATATAATTAAATTAGGCATCCCTACCCGGTCACGGAGTTTTTTAACGGATATATCAATGTCATTCTGTGTAAGTTCACCAAGTTCTGCTTTGGCTTCCGCATAGTTCAGTAACACTTCCGCATAACGATATACGACAGAAGGAGTTTCTTCATAATTCAAACTATGATATTCCATTCTCGGATCATATCCTTTACGCAATACATAACCGGAAGGTGCATTAAACTTCGTATTCGTATTGACCTGGTCATATACGTCTTTCCAGTAAGTCGTACTTGTCTCGTCAATCATCCAGGGAGCCTCCGGCGTAAATATAGTCTGTTTAAACCGGGGGTCACGATCCTGCATTTCATCCATCAATGTATTATCTCCTTGATACAAAGGACTTACTTTGATCGGTTTCCCATCTTTACACAGATAAGCATCCGCCAGATCTTTCGTTATCGATTTATCATTAGGATATTCCAACTGATAGTTCTTATTGTTATTGATATTTAAAGCCGTCGAGAACTTTTTCCACAACAGAACCTCCGGATTGGACGAATAATCCCGTTGAGCGAACAAATCATTATAATCCTTCTCCGGGTTCCCTGTCGAATAGATTTCAAATAATCCTGAATTCATAACCAGGGTAGCTGCTTCAACCGCTTTTCTCAGATATTTCTCCGGATTGGATTCCTGTGCCTTGAAGTCGTCATTCGCATGATATTTCTCCCAGGTTCCTTCATACAGGGCTACTCTGGATTGAACTGCCAACGCCATCCATTTATTGATGCGTGACACACCATCGGTTTTCAGGTCAGACATCAGGAAAGCCGCAGAATCAAGATCCTGAATAATACGGTCGGCAACCTGATTGCGAGGTGTACGGGGTTCATACAATTCCGGGGAATCCGTATTCAACGTCTTTGTTATTACCGGCACATCCCCGAATGTCTGTAACAACTGGAAATAAATCAACGCACGGAAGAAATAAGCCTCTCCCACATACTGTTTGTAGCTATTGAAATCGCTTTCACATTTATGGTAATTATCAAAAAAGTAATTTACAGATCTTACTTCCGAAAAATCCCAACGGACACGCCCTTCATAACCGACCGTACGACTTCCCATCAAACGGGGATCTATCAGGCTGCCGATGATCATATTATCACTATTGAAATCATCACCTCCACCCCGATATTTGGTTCCCAGTACCGGTCCATAATACACAGGCAATAATGCATTCGTATAAAACTGGTTCACATAAATCTCCATATCAGACGGTTGCTTGAAAAAATCGGCAGAAGAGACCTCGTCCAAAGGACGTTTCTCCAACAAATCATCATTACATGCCGTAAAAGCCAAAGCAACCAGCAAAGAGAAAAATATAATTGTCAATTTATTCTGTTTCATAACTCTGTAGATTTAAAAGGTTAGATTAATTCCGAATGAATAGTTTCTCGATATCGGATAGATGGCACCTGCATTTTCTTTATTTCCTCCTCCCAAAGTCGGATCGGATGCAACCGTTGTCTCCGGCTCCAGAGAATCGGGTAACTTTGTTATTGTCAGCAGATTTTCTCCGGATACATAGATACGTATTCGCTGCAAGAACAATTTTCTGGAAATATGTTTCGGAACCGTATAACCTAATTGAAGATTCTTCAGACGTAAATAACTGGCATTAAGCACATATCTTGACTGAGGCAAACGGTTTTTCTCCAACTCATATGTAAAATAAGGCTTCGGAAAATAAGCATCGGTATTAGGTCCCAATGCACTTTGCTCATCAGCCGGACGCCAATAGTCCAAAGCCGGACTGTTACTGAACAATGCAGATTCTGATCCGGGCGTTCCGCCTATCACAACTCCGTAAAACCGGTTCAAGCTTACATTTGCCAGATAATCCCGTTTACCGATGCCTTGCCAAAACATATTGAAATCAAAATCTTTCCATGTCAAACCGGCCGTAATACCATAATTGAAACGGGGGGTATGGTTACCGATCACTTTCAGGTCGCCATGATCATTCAATGTCCTTGCACCGTCATCCAGAATATTATTACCGTCCAGGTCTTTATATTTCATATCACCAGGCCCCCAGGTATTGTAATATTTGGACTGGTCGGGCATCGGTTCACCTTCCGATTGTATGATACCGTCTGTTACAAATCCCCATATCTCTCCTACTTTTTTACCTTCATACCAGTCATCGATACGTCCGCTGTCATTTTTGTATTTAAGGATCGTAGAACGGCTGTCTCCCAAGCTGAAAGCGACATTATAAGACAAGTCCGAAGTGATATGGTCACGCCAACTTACTGTCAGTTCAAAACCTTTGGTAGACAACTTGGCATTATTACTGTAAGGAATACTTGTTCCCAATACGGCAGGAACACTTTCAGCCGGTCCGAACATATCGCTGGTCACCCTGTTATACCAATCAAAAACAACTCCAAGACGATTATTGAGGAAACCCATATCTGCACCAATGTTCAATGTAGTCACAGTCTCCCAGGTCAAGTCATTTGGAACAATACCGGGAACTGTTGCATATATAGGCAACGAGTTTCCGATTATATGCGGTAAATCCCTATTAACAGGAACTGTGGAAAGATACAGATAGTTAGCGACATTCTGGTTGCCCAATGAACCGTATGAAGCACGTAACTTCAAAGAATTCATATAAGGTTCCACCGGATTCCAGAAATCTTCTTTCGAAATATTATATCCGACTGAAACGGAAGGGAAAAAGCCCCATCTCGAATTCTTTGCAAAACGGGAAGAGCCATTATAACGTGCACTGAATTCAAACAGATATTTCTCTTTATAATTATAATTAACACGTCCGAAATAACCTTCTGTCGCCCAATGCGTGATTTCATCCGACAAGGTCACATTACCTAATGCCGTATTGATCGAAGGTACTTCTTCCGTGATCAATTGCATCTTTGAACCGTACAAACCACGGAAATAACTCGTTTCCCTTTCGTATCCGAATAATACTTTGAAATAATGGTCTTTCCATGTCTTCTCATACGAAGTGATCCCGTTGGCAAGCGTATAATAGGAATAAGCCAGTTGTTCCACAGAACCACTTTCCGGAGCACCGATATTTCCGATCGAACCATTCGGGTTCTGAACCTGAACCGGCTTGGGGTTCTGTATATTGGAACTGCCACCATAATTATAGTTATATGAAATACTGGTCTTCCATCCTGCTATCGGTTCGATCTCACCACGAAGCGTCAATCCCAAATCATGATTTTCCTTACGTTCACGTCCGTTACTCTGCAAAGCACGGACCAACGGGTTACTGATCGTACCATCTTCATTATACATAGGCATCAGTGGTCCGAAAGACAGGAAAGAACGTAAAATATACCCCTGAGACTGTCCTACAATACCTAACGGACGATCTATCTCTGAACGGGAATATTTGGAACTGAAATCAAAACGCAGCCATTTCTTGATTTCCGAAGATATATTGGCCATCACATTATAACGCTGGTATTTATCATCCCCCCATTTATATAGACCACCCTGATCCAGATATCCGGCAGAAACATAATATTGCGTTTTCTCCCCTCCGCCTTCTATATTGATATTGTGCTTTTGCGAAAAAGCCGATTTCTTATAATACATCGAAGGCCAGTCATAATTCGCATTACCTTCCCATCTACCTCTCCAGATACTTGCAGGCGGACTCTCCAGATTATATTCCGGCTTATACGTCCCAGCCATATAATCTTTCACACGCTGCACCTGCGCATCCGGATAGATCGGAGCCAATCCGGAGTTTGCCTGTATCTGGTTATATGCCGTAACCCAAGTCAAAGCATCCACAAAATGCGGAATATTCAACGGAGAAGCAAAAGACAGGTTATTATTATACTGTATATGCATTTCCTGATTCTTTTTCCCTCTCTTAGTCGTTACCAATATAACCCCGAAAGGCGCACGAGAACCATATATCGCTGAAGCCGAAGCATCTTTCAGAACAGATATACTTTCAATAGACTCCGGATCCACAGTGTCAATATTAGTTTCCACTCCATCGACCAGAACCAACGGAGACTGGTTACCTGCCAATGAACCGGTACCACGGATATTCCATGTCCGTGCAGCACCTGGTTCACCACCCAGACTATTCATACTGATATTCAGGTTAGGAGAAGCTCCCTGGATCAACTGGGACATGGTTGGAGCCGAACGGTTTGCCAATACCTCTTCCGTGATTACATCGACAGAGCCGGTTAAATTCACTTTTTTCTGCGTGCCATATCCGACAACCACGACTTCATCCAGACTTTTAGAATCTTCCTGTAGCGTAATATTAAGCTGGCGGTTGCCTTTTACCGGGATTTCCTGCGTAATATAACCGATATAAGAGACCAGCAAAACAGCATTGTCCTGTACTGCCAAAGTAAATTTTCCATCCAGATCGGTAACAGTCCCATTTGTCGTACCTTTTTCCACCACATTAGCACCGATAACCGGCAATTTATGTTCATCCAATACAAGTCCTGTTATCTGCTTTTTTTCCACAACAGCCTGAGGCAGCCGGACTTCAGGATCCTGTTTCTTCTTATAAAAAATGACTTGACGATCTACAATTTTATAATCAGCCCCGGATCCTTCCAGCAGGTTATCCAGAATCTCATTTATAGAACCGTGAGACTTTTCCACATGGACTTTTTTAGACAAGTCAATCGCATTGTCATTATAAAAGAAAATAAATTCGGTTTTTCCTTCAATTTCGCTGAATACTTCTTGCAGGGTTTTATTTCCTGAAGACAGATGGATTTCCGTAACCTGGGCATACGTTGCTTCGTTCGCCCAACCATATGTTACAAACAGCAAGAGTAACAAAGTAATTCTCATAATATGAAGTACTTTCCGAAATTCTTTACAAGAATTCCGGGGATTTGTGATTAATTTCATACCTTTGTATATGTTTTTAGATTAAAAAATGTTTTTAGTAAAGCTTTTTTAATTTGAACTTAACCGGAAAGTAGGACCAGTACTTTCCGGTTTTCTTTTTTATGTCTTTTCTATCCCATGGTATTCCGTTTTTTATTGTTTAACACTAATCTTTATTACATCACCTTCTTTATCATATTCTATCGGCGCCGTGATAGATATAATCCGGAAAGTTTCCCTGATATCCGACTTTAAATCCAGTTTTCCGCTTACCGTCACTTTACTGATTTCCGCAGGATCAAAAGTCAGGACTACATTATAATATCTTTCTATTTTCTTCAGGACATCAGCCAACGATTCATTATGAAAAATAAGGAAACCGTCTTTCCAACAGATATATTCATATATATCCGCATCCTCTATCCGAGTCGCAAAAGTACTCTTCTCCAAAGTATAGAGTTGATTAGGCTTAATGGTTGTCGTATTCTTTTTATTAGCCACTTTAACCGCAACAGAACCTGTCGCCAAAGCGACGAACTGTTGTTTGTCATTTTTATAGGCAGATACATTAAATGATGTTCCCAGAACATTCACTTCCATCATATCCGTTTTTACCACAAACGGATGCTTTTCATTACGTGCTACCTCCAGATAAATTTCACCTTCCACATATATCTCCCGTCTGTCGGACGCAAATACTGCCGGATAAACCAGTTTCGTTCCGGAATTTGCCCAAATAGCGGAACCATCGCTCAATGTCACACGGGTTGTTTTTCCATGCGGAACGATCAGTTGGTTGTATTCACGCCTCGATGGTTCCGGCAAATCTATCTGCTTCTGATTCACACGCATATTCCCATCCTCATCATGGGATACTTGTACATCTTTGTCTTCAAACTCTATTTTATCTTTATCGCCTAAAATCACCATCACATTATTCGAGGCATCATCCGGTAATTGAGTATTGGAAAGAATGCTGTTATAATCGATCTCTTCCCGGGGAGATAAACCGGTATATATATAATAGGTAGCAATACACAATATTGCTACAACAGCAACATAACGCAGGAACATAGAGAAAGAGACAGACATACGTTTCGGACGACGGATAGCAGATTCTATTTTTGTCCACAATTCAGCTTTAGCTTCTGAAGAAAGTCCTTCATCAACCACTCTGATCTTCCGTTTCAATAACCGAAGATCTTCTTCCGAACTTTTTTTATTTTCTTCCGAGTTGTTCATCCTATTATAGTCTGTTATGTATTCATTAGGGAAACGAAAATGAGGCGCGTTTTGTACTCACTCAAAAGAGAAAAAATCAGAAATAAATTAAGCAATCAATTTAACGAGCTCAAAAACAAGATGATAAGAGTATCCATATTCAGACAACTTCTAATTTTTTCCATTGCACGGTGAACAATGTTACGGGCTGACTGATTATTAATTCCCAGCAACTGGGATATTTCATCATACGACATTTCCGCCTGAAAACGCAAATAAATCGCTTCTTTCTGACGATCAGACAAAAGACTGAGGACTTCTTCAAACCGGGCTTTTATACTTTCATCCGGTTCTTCATCCTCCTCCTGTCCAAATGCAAATTGTACATGGAAAGGTAATTCTTCCGGCGAAATATAGACCATCCGCTGGTTATGACGGATCATGTCTATCAATAAATTTTTCAATGAACTGAACAAGTAAAACAGAGGATTGGATAAAGCCGGAAGTTGTTGTCGGTTCTCATACAGTTTAATGAATAACTCCTGAATGCAGTCCTTCACTGACTCTTCATCGCTGACAAACTTTGTCCCATATCTGTATAATTTATCCGATGTCAATTCAAAGAGCGCAGAAAAGGCACTCTCCTCTCCATTACGGAAAAGTTCCCAAAGTGTAGTTTCATTTTTGAGGTCTTGCGAGTTTCGGACCATATGATATTTCTATTAATACGAACTATAAACACATAATAATGAAAGAAAAAATACAGTCAAACCTTCCATCTTTATCTCATATCTCTAAGACAAAGATAAGAAAAGTATCGATAAATCCATTTTCTCTTGCTTTTGTTTCGCACCCTCATACTATCATATCACAATTTCCCTGCACGATAAGCATCTATCGCTTCCTTTACGGATCCATGCATAAGCAGCAGATGGTAAGACTCAATGTAGCCAAGGTTTAGTTCGTTCATCAACATCCGTGTCCCACGGTCGATCAGTTTCTGGTTGGTAAGTTGCATATTTACCATCCGGTTGCCTTTTACACGTCCCAGTTGGATCATTACCGAAGTAGAGATCATGTTCAGGATCATCTTTTGCCCTGTTCCGGATTTCATTCGCGAACTACCGGTAACAAACTCCGGACCTACGATCATTTCAATGGCTACATCTGCCTCCGCTGCCATCGGAGAATCCGGATTACTGGAAATGGAAGCTGTCAGGATTCCTTGCTCACGTGCCTTGCGCAAAGCTCCTATTACATAGGGAGTCGTTCCGGATGCGGCAATACCGATTACTGTATCTTTTGTTGTGATATGGTGCTCCTGCAATTCCTCCCAACCGCGATTCAGATCATCTTCCGCATTTTCTACCGGATTACGAAGCGCTTTGTCTCCACCCGCAATCAGTCCGATCACCAGGGTTGGCGGCATTCCGAAAGTAGGGGGGATCTCCGAAGCATCGAGTACGCCCAGACGTCCACTTGTGCCGGCACCCAGATAAAAGATACGTCCCCCTTGTTTCATCCGGGGGACGATCTGTAATACAAGTTCTTCAACCTTAGGTATCGTTTTCCGGACTGCTGACGCAACTTTCTGGTCTTCCGTATTTATATCGTCCAGTAATTCGCGGACCGACTTGCTTTCCAGATTATTATATAATGAGTCTTGCTCTGTTATCTTAGTAAACGACATATTAATATGTATTATGTATGTTGCTAAACAGATACAAAACTAACAAAATTTATGTCTGCGAACCTCTTCTTACTTATACATTTCTTTCAACCATTGGAACCGTGCCATATTTTGTTCCGGATAAGTCCAGTGACCGGTTTCCAGATAAAGATGCAGTTCTTTTGCTCCCGGAATGACATTATAAGCGGAATACATGGAAGTTGGAGGACAAGTCACATCATTATATCCCCAGCTATACCACCCCGGTGCATTTACACGACGGGCAAAATTAACCACATCAAAATAAGCTAATGTCTCCACCTCATTCGGACCAGGTTTTGCATTCCGGTAATAATGAGGCCAGCCACCGGCACGCTGGTGTAAATAACCGGCATAATCACATAAGGCCGGATAGAATGCTGCCAGAAACTTAATACGCGGATCCAATCCTGCCGTAACGATAGAAAGCGCTCCTCCCTGACTACCACCGGTTACACCGACAGTCGAACCGTCAAATTCAGGTAAAGAGAAAATAAAATCCACCGCTCTCACACAACCGAGATACACCCGTTTGTAATAATGGGTGTCACGATCATTCTTATTGATCCCGGGATAGCCGTTCAAAGCACCGGATGCCAGATTGTTATATACTTCTTGTGGCATATTTACCGGAATCCCATGAATACCGATCTCTAATGTGATAACATCATCCCCTAAATTCATGCCGTTATACGGACGGATACCGGCACCCGGAACCTGGAGGATAGCCGGATATACCCCTTCCTTTTTGGGGACAACCAGAATACCATACATACGGGAACCCGGACGCTCATTCTGAAAACTGACATGATAAACGTTTTGCGTAGACGTACATCTTTCCGGCATCAACACCATTTTAGGGTCCAGAGACGTTTTACGGGCATCTTCAATCGCCTGCTTCCAGAAACTGTCGAAATCTTTCGGATCAGCGGTTGTCGGCCGGATTCTTTCTTCGTCTACGGCAACCGTGGCCATTCCTTCATAATTGCGACCATCTACTTTTGCTATGACCTTACAACGCAAAAAACCAGGTTCATTCATGGAGCCTTTTAATGTTGTTTTACCATTTTTCAAAAGTACATCCGCTTCCTTCTTTACGGGGAAATACTCCGGTCCCACTTCATAATCAACCACCACGTCTTTCAGGAGATTTTCATTCCTAAAGACCTGAACGGTAAAAGTAACTTCCTCCTTTTGTTTATATTTCCAGTCTGTCCGATCCGGAGATACCACCACATTGACCAATTTCTGAGCCGGCTGAGCCTCCAGCCTTAACGAACTTCCTACCAGCAATACCAGAAGGAAGCAGAATGAGAATAACACTTTTTTCATCTTGAGAATTTATTAAATATAAGATTACAAACACAACAAAGATAAATACGATCTATCAGATATCAAAACGTTGATTGACCATGATATGCAATCAGTCCTTCCATCGGACTTCGGGCGATCGTCCCCAAACGGATTCCCAAATCAAACGCGATCTCCTTCAATATATCCTGATAATACCAGGCTACCGAACCTACCAGGTGGACAGGCAGTTCAAAATAATCGTACTGTTTCACATTCCGGGTAAAAAAAGCCAGAAAACTACGGGTAACCAACTCCCAGATAGCCGGTTCATCCAGATGCTCCCGTATAAAAGGAGAAAATCCTGCCAGAAAACGGTTAGGGAAAGGCTGCCGGTAAACCTTGTCCATAATCAGGGCCGGGGTCAACTCATATTGTGTCAGAAACTGATCTTTCAGGGCCGGAGACAACTGGTCTTTCAAGACATCACCAATCAATAATTTCCCCAATACCGCACCACTCCCCTCATCGCCCAGGATAAATCCCAGAGGAGAGACATTCTTTACAATCTCCCTGCCATCATAATAACAAGAGTTGGAACCGGTTCCCATAATGCAGGCAATCCCCGGCTGATCTCCGCACAGGGCACGGGCAGCCGCAAGCAAGTCGCTCCCTACCTCAACCGGAACAGACAGATACCGGTTGACGGCCCGCCTGATCATATTATTCTTCTCCGGGAAAGCACATCCTGCTCCGTAAAAATAAATAGCTGAAGGTTCGAAATCTTTTAGAGAAGGTAACAGGCCGGCTTCTATCTCCTTCCCGATTTCCTCTTCTGTCTGAAAAAAAGGATTCATGCCCCGTGTTTTGAAACGGAGGATAAATTCACCATTCTCCACTACACACCAATCAGTCTTCGTGGACCCACTATCAGCTATCAATATCATATTTCACTTTATTATAAAATCAATCAATACGTCTGTCTTTTTTGCCAAATGCAGGATCTATCTTCAGGAAAGCCGTCACTGCCAAAGTGATCAGGCAGCATCCCATCACCCACCAGAAAAAGTGCTCATATCCCAACTGCTCCTGCAACCATCCGGCAATCATTCCCGGCAGCATCATACCTAAAGCCATAAATGCCGTACAGATGGCATAATGAGCCGTCTTATGTTCACCCTCTGAGAAATAAATAAGGAACAGCATATAAGCCGTAAAGCCGAATCCATACCCAAACTGCTCAATAAAGACACATACATTTATGATAAGCAGATTCTCCGGCAGGGCACTGCTCAGGTAAATAAAGACCAGATCCGGCAAAGTAATTGCCAGCGCCATCGGCCAAAGCCATTTCTTCAGTCCGCCTTGTGCCGCAACAATTCCACCGATGATCCCGCCTAAGGTCAGTCCGATAATCCCGATCGTACCATAAACAAAACCGATCTCTGCCGTTGATAATCCGAGTCCTCCAACATCACGCGGATCAATCAGGAAAGGAGTGACCAGTTTTACCAGCTGTGCTTCCGGGAAACGGTATAACAGCATAAACAGGATCGCAATCAAGGCCTGTTTCTTCTTAAAAAACGAAACAAATGTAGCAAAGAATTCTTTAAACAGGGTAGAAGCCGTCACAGCAACAGCCGGTCTGTCCGATTCGGGTGTCGGCAATATATATTTATGATACAGGCATAGCCCGATAAACAAACCTGCCAGGATCAAAAATGTAACCGACCAGGCCAGCGGTATCTTTCCGGTACTTTCTTCCAAAGCACCAGCCAGCATCACCAACAGACCTTGTCCGGCAATAGTTGCGATACGGTAAAATGTACTTCGTATCCCGACATAAAAAGCCTGGTCATGCGAATCCAGCGCTAACATATAGAAACCGTCAGCCGCAATATCATGCGTTGCAGAACTAAACGCCACCAACCAGAATATAGCCAAAGTCAGCTGAAAAGAATAATCCATCGGAATAGTAAAAGCAATACCCGCCAGTCCTGCACCTATCAGGAACTGCATGGTAACCACCCACCAGCGCTTCGTCTTCAGTAAATCGACGAAAGGACTCCAGAAGGGTTTGATCACCCAGGGGAGATAAAGCCAACTGGTATAGAGGGCTATATCTGTATTACTGATCCCCAAACGTTTATACATGATGACAGAGATCGTCATCACTGCCACATAAGGGAGGGCCTCTGCAAAATAAAGCGTAGGTATCCAGCTCCATGGAGACGCTATTGTGGATTTTCCGGTTAATAGTTTCATTTTCGCGAGCTAGATTGTATCATTTTACGTACTATTTCATTCTTCTCTTCTTCCGAAATGCTTACTTCCCGCAAAATAGTTTCAAGATCTTCAGACGTCACCTTATCAAAATCCTTCTCTAAAGGAGTGATAAAAAGACCGGCCATCTCAACCGTTGCCGGACTGATCAGGATATTGGCATCCCCTTCTGCATAAAAACAGGACGGACGCAATTCCTTACGAGGGAATATACAGGATATCCAGTTATCCTCATCCTTCCAGTTATCCTCATCCTTCCAAGTAACCACATTCATCATCGGTTCAGAATCTCCTTCTTTTATTTCCAGTTGTGCGTATAATTGTTTAAAAGCATAGTCGGCTTCGCGCAAATCACTGGAGATCAGCAGAAATGCAGACGCCATAAAATCGTAAAGTACATAAAGAACCGTATTACGCCCCTCCCAGACTATACCCTTGGAAGCCTTTTTATAGTTCATTTCAATCGGCAAATTCCCCAGTTCCATTGCCTGGAAATGCATGTGATCCGGTGCAGAGGCTCCACATTTCGGACCATTGTAAAAGACGGCATAATCCTGAAGATCGTGTGCCAACCACAGCATATCCTCATAATAAGGAAGAATTTGCTGATCTTCATGCCATTTCAATGGTATCGTCAGATGTCCGCTGGAGATTGGATAAGGATTAACCAGTATATCGAAAGCATCATTGTAATCAATACCATATTGTTCTTCCGGCCGGTGACAGAAAAAACACGGTCGTGCTTGCAAAGAAGCAGTGTCTGTTTTAGCAGCAGAGGAACGGATACGCTCCGGATTGAACTGTAATATAACAGGGAAATCTCTTATGTAAAGATACCGGGTCTTAAGGCTTGCCAAAGCATAGGTATTCGTGCGAACCAACTCCCAATCTCTTATCTGGTTATCGAGAAGATCTTCTACGCGTTCTCTCAACTCATTCATTTCAGACTTATCAATCATATCATTTTTGATTTAACGTTCTTCGGGTACCCAATTCAATGGCTCGGATACTGTCTTTATAGGCATTATGTTCGTTGGTTTTCCGGATATCCAATGCGGCATCGGTATTGTCCTCCCAACGGCGGCAGAGATAAAGGACATCGTAAATACGCCCGATCCGGTAAATACGCGATATAGCCAATCCTATGGCATAATCTTCGCCATAACTCACATTCGGCATTTTCAACTCGCGAAGAATCGGGGTATAGAAAGCACGGGGTGCTCCCAGTCCATTGATACGCAAAGCATTATTACGTCCATTCTCTTCCGTCCATTCCCGGTGGTCGATAATGCCGGGCGCTATTTCATTCAGGTCGAAATCAGTCATTTTATAGGTTCCGATCACCATTGCACAACTTTCCGCATAAAAAGCATCCACAATCTTTTGCAAAGTATCGGGACCGCTATACACATCATCACTGTCAAGCTGTACACAAAACTTACCGCACGAAGGATGCCCAGCCGCCTCATTCCAACAACCGCCGATTCCGAGATCGTCACGTTCGGGGATCAGGTGTATCAGACGTTTATCTTCTGCATACTGCTGAATAACCTCTGTTGTCCCGTCGGTCGAATGATTGTCGACAATGATCAGGTTGAAGTCAAAATTGGTCTGCTGCCTAAAAACAGAACGGATCGCATCCTCGATCGTACGGACGCGGTTGCGGACAGGGATGATCACAGATGCTTCGCAAGGGAAACCTTCCTTCTTGAACTTTACCGTCAAAGGCTTCTTCTTCAGAAAAGCACCCAAATATTTCAGATAGACAGTACAGGCCGATTCCATTTCCTCCTGCACCTCACGATTCTTTGGATCCACATAATCAAACTGTTTCTCGCCGCTTTTCCGATTATCTTCTTCTGTAAAAGAATAAAGATACTCCCGGATATGAACAATAGTCTCCGGCATAAATGAGGCATTGAGCTGGTAAAAATAGAAACCTGCATAGACATACTCCGGAAACATTTTTTTACGAGATTCGAAATAATAGTTCAATTCATCGTAATTAAGCAGCAATAACGGACCGAAATCAAAATCATCCCGTATGCTTCCCTCCTGATAATCGTTCAACGGGTGTTCCTGCCGGATACCGTTACATATTTTATAATGATCGGCATAAACGATTTTACAACATCTGTTTTCAGCGACAAAAAGCATCCGTTCCAATCCGTTTTGTCCGAACTTCAAAGGAGTTGTACGGGTATAGAATAAAACATCCCGCCCGTCGGCATGTTCCCAAATAGTACGCAAAGTATTTGTACCGGTCAGCGTATCGACCTGCAGGATTTCGCAACCGTCACAAGCTTCCGCCTGCAATGAATCAGAAGCTAAAAGATATATTTTATTAACCAGCCCGGTACTCCTGAGTTCGTCTACAGTCAGTTTCACCATGGCTGGAGAAACATAAGGCAAAAAACAATTTACTGTTTGCATAATAGCACTTTTAAGATTGTCGGGTAAAGATAACAAAAAGATTAATCCTCCTCCCAGAAAAAGTCATCATAAAGCTCTTCTTCTCTTTGCTTTTTCCGGTATTTTTTCAAAAAAGCTCTCATTCCCGTAAGTGTAGAAACGCTTTGCATATACTCTTCCACTGTTTGCAGCAGGTTTTTCTGCTGAGACAAAAGAATATCCAGGTGAATATCTATCTCTTTCAAAGGAACAGTTCTCAATTGCGTATAAGCATTTTCCACACCAGATAAAGGAGCCTGACAAATCAGGTAAAATTCTTCTTCCAAGCGATTCAACTGTGCACGCAGAATCTTATTATAACGTTTCAAAACCTCATCCGTTTGCGATTGAGGTGTCTTTGCCGATTCTTCCTGCAACCAGTTAATCTGCATCATCAACAAGGAAGCCAAGTCTTTTTGTTTATATGCTTCCGTCAGTTGTTTCATCCGTTCTTCCTTCTGTGCACGCAATGTTTCA
Organism: Parabacteroides goldsteinii DSM 19448 = WAL 12034; assembly: GCF_000969835.1. Lineage (GTDB taxonomy): Bacteria > Bacteroidota > Bacteroidia > Bacteroidales > Tannerellaceae > Parabacteroides > Parabacteroides goldsteinii. The sequence goes on along the minus strand of NZ_KQ033915.1, from coordinate 22,835 downwards.
TCAGTTTCCCGGTCCGGATGAAGTTCCTTCACCAGTTCCAGATATATTTCACGCATTGACTTTAAAGTTTGTTCCTCCTGCAATTTCTGATTCAATTCGGCTTTGGTCATTTTCCTTTCTCTGGACTGCGACGATTTCTGTTCCTCTCTGGCTGCACGCCTCTGTTGTTCTTTTTCTTCCGCCGCCTCCATTTTCTCCATCTCATTCTTCATTAAATCATTAAAAGCGTTGAGCAGTTCCTCTTCCGTCTTTGCGTTTTTCATTTTCTTATTGAGTTTAAAACCCATCATTTGGATAGCGAACAACGTATCCTGTACTGCTTCCATTTCCAGTTCTTCATGAGTCATTCCGGATAAGAGTTCCTCATATTTATGAACGAGGGGAACAATAACGGAGCGTTGCTCTTCATTCATATAGTCAGTCACTCCTTCGCTTTCAGCAGCAATAAGATCTATCAGCGTTTTCCGATCCGTTTTACTCAGTTTTCCTTCTTCATATATTCCATCCAGATAAATCAGATAATCATATTTCATTGCAGTCTCTTTCTCAAATAGAGATTTAGCATGCTCCTGATAGAAAGTTCTGATTTTTCGTTCCTTCTCAGGAATAAACGTGATTTCTGCCTTTAGTTCATTTATCTTCCTGTTCAGGCGATTGAACTCAGACTGGGCAGCGGTAAGTTTCGTTCTTCCTTTCTTTTTAATAACAGGAGTCAGGGACAAATCATCATTTGCCACATCCTGATCTTGAAATAGTTTTGCTTGTTTGTTCATATCAATACTTATATGGTAATAAAAAAACTGCGTAACTCTCCACCGAAAGCTACGCAGTCTCCTATTTATAATAAAAACTTTACAGCTATTATTCTTCTCCTAACAGGATTTCCAGGATTTGAACGGCAGCCTTAGCGACTGATGTACCCGGACCGAAGATAGCGGCAACACCTGCCTTGTACAGGAAGTCGTAGTCCTGTGCAGGAATAACACCACCGGCGATAACGATAATGTCTTCGCGGCCTAACTTCTTCAGTTCATCGATAACTTGCGGAACCAATGTCTTGTGTCCGGCAGCCAAAGAAGAAACACCCATTACGTGAACGTCGTTTTCAACAGCCTGGCGGGCAGCTTCAGCCGGAGTCTGGAACAACGGTCCCATATCCACGTCGAAACCACAGTCGGCATAACCGGTAGCTACAACCTTAGCACCACGGTCGTGTCCGTCCTGACCCATCTTAGCGATCATGATACGCGGCTGGCGACCTTCTTTCTTAGCAAACTTTTCTGTCAGCTCGCAAGCCTTCAGGAAGTCGGCATCTTTCTTTGTTTCTGATGAATACACGCCTGATATAGTTCTGATGATTGCTTTATAACGTCCTACAACAACTTCGCAGGCATCAGAGATTTCTCCCAGTGATGCACGCAAGCCGGCAGCCTTAACAGCCAGTTCCAGCAAGTTGCCTTTCTTAGTTTTCACACATTCGGTGATGTCAGCCAATGCTTTCTGAACAGCTTCTTCGTCGCGGTTTTCACGCAACACCTTCAAATTGGCAATCTGTTCGTTACGTACGGCAGTGTTGTCAATCTCAAGGATATCGATCGGATCTTCTTTCGGCAGACGGTATTTGTTAACACCAACGATTGTCTGAACGCCTGAGTCGATACGAGCCTGAGTACGAGCAGCCGCTTCTTCGATACGCATCTTCGGAAGACCTGTTTCGATCGCTTTTGCCATACCACCCATGCTTTCGATTTCCTGGATCAAAGCCCAACCTTTGTGTACCAGTTCGTTTGTCAAAGATTCTACATAGTAAGAACCGGCCCACGGGTCGATTTCCTTACAGATCTTTGTTTCTTCCTGGATATAAATCTGTGTATTACGAGCGATACGTGCAGAGAAGTCTGTCGGCAAGGCGATAGCTTCGTCCAACGCATTGGTGTGCAAAGACTGCGTGTGTCCCAGTGCAGCTGCCATCGCTTCGATACAAGTACGGCCTACGTTGTTGAACGGGTCCTGTTCGGTCAACGACCATCCTGAAGTCTGGCAGTGAGTACGCAGCGCCAAAGATTTCGGGTTCTTGGCACCGAAACTCTTTACAATCTTCGCCCACAACATACGTGCGGCACGCATCTTGGCGATTTCCATGAAGTGGTTCACACCGATTGCCCAGAAGAATGACAGACGCGGAGCAAATGCATCCACATCGATACCTGCGTTAACACCGGCACGAAGATATTCCATACCGTCACACAATGTATAAGCCATTTCGATATCTGCTGTAGCACCGGCTTCCTGCATGTGGTAACCGGAGATAGAGATAGAGTTGAACTTCGGCATCTTCTGTGATGTATATTCGAAGATATCAGCGATGATCTTCATAGAGAATTCGGGCGGATAGATATATGTATTACGCACCATGAATTCTTTCAGGATATCGTTCTGGATAGTACCGGCCATTTCTTCCAACTTAGCGCCTTGTTCCAGACCTGCGTTGATGTAGAATGCCAATACCGGAAGAACACCACCGTTCATGGTCATGGAAACAGACATCTTGTTCAAAGGAATACCAGCGAACAATACTTTCATGTTTTCCAAAGAACAGATGGATACACCGGCTTTACCAACGTCACCTACAACACGTTCGTTGTCAGCATCGTATCCGCGGTGAGTCGGAAGGTCGAATGCAACAGACAGACCTTTCTGACCGGAAGCCAGGTTACGGCGGTAGAATGCATTTGATTCTTCTGCGGTAGAGAAACCGGCATACTGACGGATCGTCCAGGGACGCATCGCGTACATACCGCTATACGGGCCACGCAGATAAGGAGGCAGACCGGATGCATAGTGCAGATGCTCCATACCTTCCAGATCTTCTTTTGTATATACTGGTTTCACCTCGATATGCTCGGGTGTTTTCCAATTGGCTTCGATACCATTGGCTTTTGCCCATTCGGCAGCATTGGTAGCTGCAAAACCGGCATTCTTTATATCTATATTCTTAAAATTTGGTCTCATAATTGTTTCTACTTAAGCGATTCCTAATTTTGCGTTGAAAGCCTTCAATGTTTCAAGTACGTTGCTCTTCACATTGATAAACTGATCGATACCCTGAGCTTTCAGGTCTTCCATGCATTCAGGAGCACCTGCTACAACGAATTCAGCACGTCCGGCCAACGCCTTATAAGCGGCAGGAGCATATTCTGCATATTCGTCATCACTAGAACAAAGAACAACGATTTGAGCACCGGCTTTCATCGCTGCCTCAACACCAGCTTCAACAGTTTCAAAACCTAAGTTATCAATTACCTTATATCCGGCGCAAGCAAAGAAGTTGCTTGAGAACTGTGAACGGGCAATACGCATAGACAAGTTACCGATAGTCAGCATAAAGACATTCGGTGTCTTGCCGCTGTTTTCAGTTGCCAGACGCAATGCTTCAAATTCAGATGCACCACGAGAGAAATCAAGAGGAGTAACCGTTGCTTCACCGCAAGAATGACCACCACCGCAACAGCAGGAAGCTGTTTCTTTAATCTTACCGGCAGCCACTTCTGTGAAGTTCGGGAACTGGTTAGAACCCAGCAGGATTTCGCGACGGGTAGCAACAGCTTTCTTACGAGCTACGTTAGAAGCATTTACTGCATTCTGTATGTTACCGTTAGCCACTTCAGCACCGAAACCGCCTTTGTCTTCTACTTCCAGGAACAGTTTCCAGGCAACGTCAGCCAACGAGTTAGTCAGTACTTCTACATAATAAGAACCGGCAGAAGGATCGACCACCTTATCCAGGTGACATTCTTCTTTCAGTAACAATTGCTGGTTGCGTGCGATACGTTCTGAGAAATCATCCGGAGTTTGATAAGTCTTATCGAACGGACGAACAGTGATAGAATCGACACCTGCCAAAGCAGCAGACATCGCTTCAGTCTGAGAACGCAACAAGTTTACATGAGCGTCGTAAACAGTCATATTCCATTCGGAAGTCTGAGCATGTGCGTTCATCTTGCATGCACATTTGCATTCAGGATTGTAAGCAGCAACAATTTCAGCCCACAACCAACGTGCTGCACGAAACTTAGCAATTTCCATGAAGTAGTTAGAGCTGATACCCAGATTAAATTTAATCTTTTTGGCAACTTCGTCTGCGCTGAATCCAGCTTCAGTCAGTTTAGCCATCAGTTCGTTACCCCAAGCCAGTGCATAACCCAGTTCCTGAGTAATATAAGCACCTGCATTATTGAAGTAGAAAGCGTTTACAGCTAAAACTTTATAACCCGGCAGCGCCTGACCAGCTTTGAGCACAGCAGATGCAGCTTCTACCCAGTTTTCATTTTCTTTCCCTTTTACCAACGGTTTCTTGAACGGGTCGTAGTTAACAGAACCGAAACATTTGTTCAGGTCTACGTCTTTTCCCTTCAGGATATATTCCAGAATACCGATCAGTTTTTCAGCCTTGCAGTTACAAGTGTTGAAGTTCAGTTCAGTAGCTTCCGGACAGATACCGTTTAATAATGTTGCAATATTTTCGGCATTCACTTCATCACCTTTGATGATGAAACCGAGAGAAGTAACACCTTTGGTTAGCAAATCAAGAGCCTTTTCGTTGGCTTCCTTGAAACAGGTTACTTCAATGTTCTGGCGTACCTTCCAGTCGTTATCCTTCTTTGTTCCGCGAACATAAGGGAATTCACCGGGAAGAGACTCGGTAGTCTTCAAACCTTCGATGTCTTCTGCACGATAGAAAGGATTTACATTAAATCCTTCGCCTGTCTTCCAGACAAGCTTTTTCTCAAACGGAGCACCTTTCAGGTCAGCCGTAATCTTCGCCATCCACTCTTCAGTAGTGACCGGAGCGAATTCTGAGAAAAGTTTTTCTTTTAGTTCTGCCATAATATTAGTTATTTTAATACCGGTATTAGTAATTGTTCAATAGTATATTGTTCAATAACAGGTGGCAAAGGTAGAATAAATAAACAGGAAGAACAATGAAAAATAAACGAAATTGCGCTCAGTTTTAACGCCTTTTAGTTGTATGGAGACAATTATAGTAGCATAATGACAGGAAGATACAAAATTCTTTACATTTTTTCCTGTTCCGGAGAACACCGAAACGAAATAATAACTATTTTTGTCCCGTCAAACAATGAAAACTATGATATGAAACGGTGCATTCGTCTAGTGGCCTAGGACGCCGCCCTCTCACGGCGGAAACTCGGGTTCGATCCCCGGACGCACTACAAAAGCCTGCTGAATGATTTCGGCAGGCTTTTTTATAGAGATCAACATACAGTTTGCAAATTTCTCATATATTATGATACTGCATTCTCACATATTATGCGACTCTAATATCATAATATATGAGAAAGCAGTATCATAATATATAAAATCTGCGTCCATAAGAAACAAAAAAGCGACCTGTTGCCAGATCGCTTTTCCATTTGCTATAATGCGAATTAATATCTTCTTCCGCCGCCGTTACCGTAGCCACCGCCACCGCGATTGCCACCACCGTAACCACCGCCACGATTACCACCGCCGTAACCACCACGATTACCGCCGAAACCACCGCCACGGTTTCCACCACGGTCTTCTCTCGGACGAGCCTCTGTTACGTTGATTACTTTTTCATCATAAGTAGCCTGGTTTAATTCTTCGATAGCCTTCTTGGCTAAATCGTCATCCTTCAATTCTACAAAACCAAAGCCTCTTGAACGGCCTGTTTCTCTGTCTGTGATAACTCTAGCTGAGAGGATTTCCCCATAGTCAGCAAACAACTCGTTTAAGTCAGCGTCTGTGACGTTATAACTTAAATTTGAAATGTAAAGATTCATTTATAAAAACTTATTTAGTTAATTGTTTATTGAGGGATGAATAGAATAATAGTTGAATGAATATACTTTACAAATCTAAGTTGCGAGCAAAACTTCAAATACAAGTTTAAATCAATCTCAATAGGCTACAAATGTAAGGTTTAATTCGACACCACCATACTTTATGACAATCTTTTTCAAACATTTTTTCTCAAAAAACGCTTATAAACAAACAATGATTTATTTTAAGTTCGTGAATCTCCATCCGCCTGTTTTACAAAAAAAATCTTTTGACGGAATCTCCTTTTTATAAAACACACTAAAAAAAACGTCGGAATATATCATTTCCGCTTTAATTTCTGTTTTAACTCAACATACCATAAACATAAAAGAGAATTTGTCATGACGAAAGGAACAATTGGATTAAATGCAGGTACCATCAGGAATCTGTTACTGGATGGTGGATGTTGGAGTTTGGAGGAGTTGAAAAAGGCAACCTCCTTATGTGAAGCTGATTTATGGTCTGCAATCGGATGGCTAGCCCGCGAAAACATGATTCAGATCACTAGTGCCAAAAGTCAGATAGCTTTTTGTCCGGGGATGAATTTCAATTATTAAATGAAAGATACCCTTTGATATTAAAAAAGCGACCTTCAACAGATCGCTTTTTTTATTTTTACCGGAATAAAGTATTTACAACCACACTATCACCGTCATTCGGAGCGGGTTCCAGATCCAATAACCGGGATATAATCAGATAAAGATTTACATTTGCCATGACAGGTAATTCGACATTCTCTTTAAATGAAGGGCCTGCCGCATAAAATATAGCTTCCATCTCCGGTGAAAAATTATCATAACCATGAGTTGCACCCGGATAAGGATAGGATTTATCACGGAAATGCAGGTAAGTTCCGATATTGGGAAGCACAACCAAATCACCTATACGGGGATTATTCCCATAAACATATTCAGCAGGAATTTCCTCTTTCTTCCAAACCGTCACATTCGGAACCTTTTTCAGGATATTGTATGCGGTCTCGGTATAACCATTCTTCGGATAAAGCAAAGTCGGGACACCGTCAAAAATATAATCAAAACTGTCACGTGGCAAATAGTCGTTCAGATTGACATATTTCTCAGGCGTATAAGTAGCCATTCCGTGATCGGACAGAACTATAAAATCTATTTTATCGAAAATATCCAGCTTGCGGGCCTCGTTAAAGAAATGGTTCAATACACGGTCCAGCTCCTCTACTTTCTCTAAAGTTGCCGAAGAGTCAGGCGTACAGATATGACCGATCGCATCCGGCTCTTCGATATACCACATAACCAGATGAGGACGTATATCCTCCGGTAGCTGCAACCAGGCTACTACAGAATCGGCGCGGTCCGAATAAGGGACCTTTTTATCAAAAGGTTTCCAGATGGAAGGCTGGCGGCCCTGGATCGGATACTCACTGCCCACCCAGAAGAAAGAGGCCGCATGCACTCCCTGTTTCTCTGCCGTATTCCAGATCGGTTCCCCTCTATAAAAGCCGGGAGTGGGGTCCGCCATACGGTAAATATTATCCAGGTCGGAGGCATAAAAGAAATTATTAACCAGGCCGTGATGATCCGGGTGCAAACCGGTTGCCATACTGTAATGGTTCGGAAATGTTACGCTGGGAAAAGAAGGACGGAAAGCGGCACGAATCCCGACTTTCGCCAAAGAATCCAATGTCGGGGTATAAGCACGATCGGGATAATCGGAACGGAATCCATCCATGGAAAGAACGACCACATAACGGTCATGGCGTTTCGATGACGAACAGCCGGAAAAAAGTATACCGGCCAGAACGATACATCCTATAAATAAACTTACATATCTTTTCATATACAATCACCTCAAAAAGAAAGAGGTCCACAAAGATAGTGAACCTCTCCCGATTATTTTATTCAAATTGTTAAATACACGGCTAGAAAATATATTTCAATCCAACCTGGGCATGCCAGCGGGAAGTGATATTTGTATTAGTATACATTTCTCCCGGATCATAGAACTGGTAAGTTGCCCCATTTGTCCCAATCTTAGTTGTAAGAGGAGTCAAATCATAACCTGAATTAGTTTGATAATACATACCCCACTTTTTATTCAATAAATTGCCAACATTGATAATATCAAAATTAAGCTGGATTGTATTTCTTTGTCCTGCGATATCAACAAAAAAGTCCTGAGCAAAATGGAAATCAAAATGATGCTCAAATGGCAAAGTCATTTGATTACGTTTAATATGTGTTCCTTTGGATTTGCGAAGTTCACCATTTCCTTCAATCCATTTTATTAAAGCATCCTTTTGTTCTGCAGCAGTAACAGTATTATTGTTAGAATGAATATCAGTAAATACCATCTTCTCTAGTTCTGCATCTGTAGGCACATACATCAAATCATTACGATATCCATCTTTATTCAGATCCGTATAATCCAAAAGGGAATATCTGCCACCTGTCTGCCCATTATAAAACAAGCTGACTGTTGTTGCAAAATGTTTTGCATATTCCTTACGGTAAGATACAGAACCGATCACACGGTTACGGACATCAAACATCGACCATGTCAATTCTGGATTCATATCACCGTAATATGTTGCATTATATTTCCAACCGGAATAGGCTTGTGAAGAATTTCCGTCATTCAATGATTTTGCTTGCCCATATGTATAAGCGATCATTGCATTCAAACCGAAGTCAAATGATTTTTCCAGTTTTGTCGTAATATTAAAAGTATAACCTTTGCTTGTGTTTTTCAACAGCATGACCTGAGTGAAATGATTGTCCTGCTTTTCATAAACAGGACGGTCATCTCCTCCGTTGTTCAAAGTCTCGCCTTTCCACTGATAATTAATATTTTCGTATAAAATATTATTCAGAGTCTTGGAGTAAAGTCCCTCCAATGTTCCTCTGATACCAAATGGAAGCATTTGTTCCACAGCTAAATTTGCACGGAAAACAGAAGGGAAACGGAAGTTTTTAGCCATTACATCGACTTCCGATGTAGGCACTTTTGCATTAGGATCTTTATATTGCTTGTTCGGATCAATATTAAACTTAAAATCTGAAGGATAGTTGCCCAAACTAGAAGAATAAGCGGTGCGAACCATCTCAACTCCTGCATTTCCAAAACTATTTGAAATCCAAACAAATGGAACACGGCCTGTAAATATACCAGCCCCACCACGCAATAAAGTTGTCCGGTCTTCATTTAAGCTCCAACGGAAACCAACACGGGGAGACCACAGTACTTTGGTTGTAGGCATTTGGTCTGTTGCCAACCCCATACTCGTCGCTACAGTCGAGCTATTAAACACCTCATTCGCTCTAGGCTTATCAAATAATAAAGGAATATCCAGACGTAACCCGTAAGTCATACTAAAACGATTCGTAACTTTCCATTCATCCTGAGCATAAAAACCAAGCTGGGCAGCGCCAAACACTGGTGCCCAACGATCTGTTCCTGTTATTTTTTCATTAGAGTAGGAGTATTCATATGAATTCGGTAATACCTCATTTGCTGTTCCTACAGTCAAAAAATCATCTAACGAATTATAAACATAAGAACCATAAATATTAGTGATATACAGATTTTTCATATGGAAGAACTCATTATGGGTTCCCAATGTTATCGTATGATTTCCTTTATTCCATATCAGGTTGTCCTCCAGTGTAAAAATATCCTGGTCCAAAGCATTGGCGGCTGAATTTCGTTCTGTACCTAATTCCAAGCTTGATTTCTTGGTAGGATCACCATTATTTATCAAATTATTAATCGTTATATTTGGAAGAGGTTGTCCGATTGGATCACGATAATCCCTAACATAAGTCCAACCAAACCTGAACTCATTCGACCAGGAAGGGGTAAACTGTGTATTCAATTCGGATACCAGCGAATGCGTTTTGTTATTCATAAAATAACCGTTATCATTCAGTTTTGCAGAAGAGACAGAATTTGAAAATACCATTTTTCGCCCGTCCAGAAAGCTATAACGAACAGTAAATTTATTCTGTTCATTGATGTTCCAATCCAAACGGGTAAGAATTTTATTAGAGTACGTATCAATATCCTGTGGTCCATATCCACCTGCATTATAACCTCCCGTCAACTGGGATATTTTATTAACGATTTGGTCTACTTCTTTCACATCCAGATTAGACTCAGTCGAACCGATATTATTAGAAGACGGGTATGTTTCCTTTACCCGTTCATAGTTTGCAAAGAAGAACAATTTATCCTTTACAATCGGCCCACCTAACGTAAAACCATACGTTGCGCTGCTCTGATCACCTAACTTCTTACGTTCTTTTGCATCCTTTCCCGGAGTCTTCCCATAAAAATTCTCATTATTATAATACCAATAAGCAGAACCATGGAATGTATTCGTACCGGATTTTGTAATTGCATTTATACCTCCCCCGGTAAAACCTCCCTGACGGACATCATACGGCGCTATTACTACTTGAATTTCTTCAATCGCTTCAAGAGAAATCGGGTTGGCACCAGCTTGTCCGCCATTCGTTCCACTAGACGAAAGACCAAACACATCATTGTTTGTAATACCATCAATTTGGAATGAATTATATTTGTTACTCGAACCTGCAAAAGACATGCCACTAGCGGTATTCACTCCTAATGGATTCATCTTTGTCACATCAAAAATACTACGGCTGACAGAAGGAGTCGCCTGAATTTGCGATTGATTGAAGTTTTGTGCCGCCCCGGTCTTCTGAGAATTAAACAAGGCTGCCTTCGATGCCGTGACAACCACTTCATCCAACGATAATGATTCTGTCAACTTTACATCCAACAAATAAGTTTCACCTAATTGAAGCGTAATATTTTTATATACCGCTTTCTGAAAGCCGACATAAGACACCTCGACCGTATAAGGACCGCCGGTACGCATCCCCTGCAGACTGTAACGTCCATCCGCATTAGTAACAGTTCCATACGTAGTACCGGAAGGCTCATGAACAGCCTGTACTGTTGCGCCGATCAGAAGTTCTCCTTCCGCCGTCACTTTTCCACTGATCCCGGAAGTAGTAACCTGGCCATTCAACGTGAATGTCAGACAAAAAAGAAAAAGAACAAACACAGATAAGTTCTTCATACTAGATAATATTAAAATTAAAACAATCGAAACACTTTTTATACAACGCCACAAAGATATATAATCTATGTTACCAACGCATTACGAATATGCTTGATTTTTATGGACTTTCTTAAATATTTCGATTTTTCCGCAAACTATCGGCTATATCCTGATGTTGTTGAGCGAGTTCCTCTTCACCGACAAAACGATAAGCTTCAGCCAGATACTCGTGTGCTGATGCGTGTTTGGGCTTAATGGAAACGGCTTTTTGGAGATCAGCGATCGCCTCCTCATAATATTTCATGCGTAGATAACATTTTCCACGATTATAACGGGCCTTAAATGAAAGGGGACTCAGTTTGACAGCTTCATTCAATGCCACTTGGGCATCGTATGTTTCGCCAATATCCAGTAGCGTGACACCTTTGCGCACCCATGCATCTACATATTCAGGATACAGTTTCAACGCTTTATCGAATGAGCGGAGAGCAGCATTCGGATCATTAGCTTTGGTTACACATTCATTTCCCATCAAATAATATTCATGGGCATATTCTTTCAGGATTTCACGTTGCGCGTAAAGTTCTTCTTTTAGTTTTTTGATTTCCTGGCGTTGCGTATTCATACGCTGAAGTTTGGAACGGAGCAGGCGCTGCACCAGCGGTTTGTCCATTTCGTTTCGTTTCCCTATTGCAAGAGCAAAAGACTCCACGGCATCCTTCATATTCCCACGGTTAAAATCATGGGCAGCACGGGCATATAAAAGTTCCGCCTCACTTTCCCGAAGGCTCTTTTCAATCAGTTCCTTACTATTGAAGATCTGGCTGAACTGAACAATTTCTTTACGTACAAAAATATCGTGAGGAGTCACTTTACTCTTCAGAACCAGTCCTTCGAGGGATGTGCAACGGCTTAGTGCCACGTATGTCTGACCGCCGGCAAAGACACCTCCGGTCAAATCCACGACAACCCGGTTAAACGTAAGTCCCTGGCTTTTATGCACGGTAATTGCCCAGGCAAGACGGATCGGCAATTGTTCGAAAGTACCGACAATCTCCTCCTCTATCCGTTTTTCCTTTTCGTTATACTTATATTTATAATTACGCCACGAAGTAGGTTCCACCAGATGTTCGATCCCGTTTTCCAACAGGACATATACATTCCCGTTCTCATCGATACCCGAAATCATACCGATAGTTCCGTTCACCCACCGACGTTCATAATCATTATCAATAAAAATCACCTGTGCCTGTTCCTTGATTGCCAGATTCAATTGTGTTGGCAAAGATGATTCGGGAAAATCACCATCTATACGCCCTGCGGAAATAAACTCTTCACCAGGCAATTCCGACAACTTCTTTTCATTGATGAAGTCTACCTGATCGCGCCGGGTAGCAAGTGTAATGTACATATCTTCGTTATTCGGCTCAAATTCAGGAAAATAACGGGTATTCAAAATTTCCAGCTCCTGTCTTCTTGCCGCATTGCTCCGTATTCGGTCCAATATATTAATAAATACGGGATCGGTCTGGCGATAAACTTTCTGCAACTCAATAGGCACCAGGTTGATCGACTTGAAAACCCTGGCTGAAAAAAAGAACGGACTGGCATAGAAAAGACTGAGTATCTCTTTCTGGTCAGACGGCACAACCGGCTCCAACTGAAACACGTCTCCGACAAACAATAACTGTTTTCCTCCAAACGGCAAACGCATATTTCCTGAAAAAACACGTAAAATACGATCTACACAGTCGATAATATCCGCCCGCACCATCGAAATTTCATCAATAATGATCAGCTCGACCTCCGATATTATTTTCCGGTGCTCTTTCCGGTATTTGAAAAATTCAAAGATCCGCCCGTCTTTCAGGCTTAAATCTGGATCATCCGGTAACATCGGACGGAACGGCAGTTTGAAGAAAGAATGCAAAGTCACCCCTTCAGCATTAATAGCCGCGATACCAGTCGGAGCCAATACGACATATTTCTTTTTGGTATGCGAACAAATATATTTGAGAAAAGTGGATTTGCCCGTCCCCGCTTTCCCTGTCAGGAAAACAGACTGGCGGGTATGGGTAATCAGTTGCAGGGCATCCTGAAATTCCTTGTTGTCCGTATCTAGTTGAAATTCCAATCGTGTAAATTTTGAGTAGACAAAGCTAAATAATATTTTAAATATCCCCTTATAAAAAGAGTATATTTTATTTGGTCATGTGCAGGAAATTGTTTTCATTTGTGATATCAAAATAATATCAAATACAAATTATTATGAAAGCAGAAGAACACAATTTTAAAGGACTAATAATCAATGGATTCATTGGTCTATTTATCAATCTCATTCTAATACCATTATTCATTGTATTAGTTCTCTATTTTTATGGAGAGACAAACTATATCTGTGCTCCACTGACAATAGTGTTGTTCATAGCATTCATCCTAATGCTTCCCGGATATATTTCCCAGGAGCCGAACGAAACCCGGGTCATGGTATTTTTTGGAAAATACGAAGGCACATTCACGCAAACAGGGTTTTATTGGGTAAATCCATTCATGAACAAAAAGAAACTTTCTTTGCGTGCCCGCAATCTGGATGTTGAGCCAATCAAAGTAAACGACAAAATCGGCAATCCGATCCTGATAGGACTTGTGCTGGTTTGGAAACTGAAAGATACTTACAAAGCGATGTTTGAAATCGATGCACAAACGATGGCTAATAATAAAAAGAATAGTCAGGCAGGTGTAACAGTAGCCGAACGGATGAATGCTTTCGAAGATTTTGTCCGTGTACAAAGCGATGCCGCTCTCCGGCAAGTAGCCGGGCAATATGCTTACGACAACAACGAACAGGAAACCAACAAGCTGACCCTTCGAAGCGGAGGTGAAGAAATAAACGAACAGCTGGAACATCAACTGAATGAACGTTTGGCGATGGCTGGCATGGAGATAGTGGAAGCTCGTATTAATTATTTGGCTTATGCCCCGGAAATTGCTGCTGTCATGCTACGGCGCCAACAAGCTGATGCCATTATCTCTGCCCGCGAAAAGATCGTTGAAGGAGCCGTCTCGATGGTAAAAATGGCATTAGACAAATTATCGGAAGAAGAAATCGTCGAACTCGATGACGAAAAAAGGGCGGCAATGGTAAGCAACTTATTAGTCGTACTATGCGCAGACGAGCCGGCCCAGCCGATTATCAACACAGGTACATTATACCAATGATTCTAAATTTTTAATATTAATATAAGTGATGGCCAAAAAAGAGAATGCAACCAAAAATTTTGTTCTGCGGATCGATGCGGAGATGATGGATGCTATCGAAACCTGGGCTGCGGATGAATTCCGCAGCACCAATGGCCAGATACAGTACATTCTGGATCAGGCACTACGAAAGGCAGGCCGGTTAAAAAAGAAAAAACAATCCAAGCAGGAAGATGAATAAAAGGAATTCGTATAAAATGAAATCAATACAAGAAGGGAGTTAATTATCGGCTGATAAACAACCAGGCATCTTTATATTTTTCATTCGTACGCAAAGTAGCCATATAGCTTTCAGCCTGCTCACGATTATCAAATCTATCGGCATAGATACGGTACTTACCATCACGAACAACTTTACTCACATGCTTGCAATCTTTACGATCTACCCCGGCAATATATTTATCAGCTTGTTCTTCCGTAGGGAAACTGGCTATCACGATATGATACATTTTCTGATTCGGCTTGCTGACCGCCGGTTGGGGAGCGACCTCCTGTTTTTTCACTTTCGGGGCTGGCGCAATAACTACCGCATCGTTTTTCACCTCCGGCGTCTTAGTTTCAGGAGCCACAGTTTCTACTGATGCGCTCACTTCTTCCGTTTTCATTTCTGGCGCATTTCTGGCAACCATTTCCGTCGGAACAAAACTGGCAGTATAAGCAGCCTGGTTCACATCTTCCACCGGAGTTGAAACCAATAAGAATAAAGTGACAGCAGCAGCCGAAGCAGCTACTACGCGGAGAAACTTCCGGCTAACCGGTATATATAATGTATCTTTTTTCTTCTTTCCGGTAAGCAATGCTACCTCTTCACGCGCAGCCAAAACAGGTTTAAGCTGTGGAAAATTAAAAGCCGCCAATCCATATGAACAGACACTGAATGCATCCGATTCTCCCGGATGGAAAATCATCTGGCCTTCCTGTCCCAGACTGAAAGAACCTAACAGACCAAAGGATAATCTCTTTTCTTCCTGCAAAGCTGCTTTCATATCGTCGACATCTTCCTCCAGCATCAATTGCGCCTTCCGGTAATTAACACCATACATTTGCATGTATGACTCTGAAAGTAACCCGTCGTTATGTTGCAGTGTGATATTAAAAACGATTTCTTTGCGTTGCGGACTGAACAAATGTTCCTCTCCGTTGCATACGGCAGAAACTGTTTGCAGTACAAAACCTCCAAATTTCGGTACAATCACACAGTCATGTACCAGTAATAATCGTTCTATATGTGTTATTATCCTAAGCATAAGACAAAGGTAGATATTTATTAGTGAATTTACAAAACAAAAAACGGTACAATTTTCTACCTTTGTCTCTCAAACAAATAATATGTACTGGTTAACTCAATCGATATATTCATTCAAGGTAATCCCCTTTCTGGGCGGATGGCTGGCAGACCGCCTGTTAGGTGATCCGGAAGGCTGGCCTCACCCCATCGTCTGGTTCGGCAAACTCATTTCTTTCGGAGAGAAAAAACTGAATCAGGGTGAGAACCGTTTCTATAAAGGAGGTCTGTTGACACTAATCCTTGTAGCAGGCATTTACTTTATAACCCGGCTAATCCTTTTCTGGGGAGCATTTATAAATACTTATTTATACGCAATTCTTGTCGGAGTAGGTGTATTCTATTGCCTTGCCGGAAAAACATTGATTACGGAAGTAAAAGCCGTTTTTGAAGCAGTAGACCGTAGTGTGGAAGAAGGACGGACACAAGTCGGACGCATCGTCGGACGTGACACCTCCGATCTATCCCCACAGGAAATCAGGGCCGCCGCCCTTGAAACTTTGGCGGAAAACCTGAGTGACGGAGTGATCGCCCCGATGTTCTGGTTTGGCTTTTTAGGATTGCCCGGAATGATGGCTTATAAAATGATTAATACACTCGACTCGATGATCGGCTATAAAAACGAGCGATACAAAGAATTCGGAGAAGCTGCCGCCCGGTTGGACGACGTTGCCAACTACATACCTGCCCGGCTGACAGCTTGCCTGATGTTACTGGTTTCCGGAAACTGGCACAAAAGAGATTTTCTGACACGTTTCGGCAGGGCACATCTCAGTCCCAATTCAGGTTATCCGGAAGCAGCATTGGCAGCCATCCTCGATTGTCGTTTCGGGGGTACACACGATTACTTCGGTCAAGCAGTGGAAAAGCCTTATATCGGAGTCAACGACAGGCCTTTTACAACAGAAGATATGTTAATAGCAACTAAAATAAACAGCAATACAGAACTAGCCATGGGATTGCTTGTTTGTCTTCTATCAATATTATTACAATAAAGAAAATTATACAGACATGGAAATAAGACTAAACAAATTGCTCAGTGACGCAGGACTTTGCTCGCGCCGGGAAGCAGACAAGTTCATCGAAATGGGGCGGGTTACCGTCAACGGAAAACAGCCGGAAGTCGGCCAGAAAGTTAGCAAAGCTGATATCGTCATGCTTGATGATATTAAAGTTAATTTCAGCCAGGCTCAGGAGCATGCACGCACCGGTTCCGGTAAAACTCAAAATCTGATCTTCGGCGACCCTGTTGCCAAAGTGGAGAAAAAAGAAAAGAAAGTGGAAGACAGTGCGCCTGTTGAAAAAAAGAAACCTTCCGGTTCCGGCAGTAAGCTGAGACCTGGTAAATATGTCAAATACAACAAATATGCTGCTGCCAGAAAAGCGGCTAAAAGTGGAGAAAAACCGAAAGACAAACTGACTCCGGAAGAAAAGGCACTCAAAGATGCCATGCGTCCGAAGTTCGGTAAATCTTTGGGAAAAGCAGCCGTTGCGCAACGCCTTGCCGCTTCTCCCAAATCTGCCAGTTTACGAAAAACGAGTAAAAACAATCCGATAAACAAAGGAAAACGAGTTGCTACCCGCAACAAGCCTAAAGGAGAATAATACGATGCCGCACAAACATATCGTACTTATTACAGGAGGTCAACGTTCCGGCAAAAGCGGATATGCACAAAAGTTAGCCTTATCATTGAGCACTAACCCGGTTTACCTGGCGACTTCGCGTGTATGGGATGAAGAATTCCGTCAACGGGTTCTCCGTCACCAGGCAGACCGTGGTCCGGAATGGACAAATATAGAAGAAGAAAAATACCTGAGCCATCATAATCTGAATGGCCGGGTAGTCGTTATAGATTGTGTCACGTTATGGGGCACAAACTTTTTTTTCGACAATGACAGTAATGTCGAAAAATCATTGACAGAACTGAAAGAAGAATTCAACCGACTGACCCAACAGGAGGCTTATTTTATATTCGTGACCAATGAAATTGGGCTAGGCGGAGTCTCGCCAGATCCGGTTCAACGCAAATTCACGGACCTGCAAGGGTGGCTGAACCAACATATAGCCTCCCGAGCCGACGAAGTCGTACTGATGGTAAGCGGAATACCCATGAAAATAAAAGGATAACAAAATAACAATACAATGATTACTTTTAATATTGAAAAACCAGATGCTGCTATCGCAGAAACATTACAGGAAAAAATAAACAATCTGACAAAACCTAAAGGTTCATTAGGTAGATTAGAAGAATTAGCTCTTCAGATCGGTTTGATCCAGCAGACACTTACCCCTTCCCTACATCATCCGGTCAATGTCATTTATGCCTCCGACCACGGTATTGCAGATGAAGGAGTAAGTAAATCACCCAAAGAAGTAACCCGCCAGGTAATTCACAATTTCCTGAACGGCGGAGCCGGTGTTTGTTTTCTTGCCCGCCAGCATGGCATCGAACTGAAGATTGTTGATGGTGGCGTAGATTTCGACTTTCCTTCCATTCCACAACTAATCGACCGGAAAATCAGGAAAGGGACCCGTAATTTCCTCCATGAAGCAGCAATGACACAGGAAGAAATGGAATTGGCACTACAATACGGAGCTGAAATTGTGAGTGATTGCCATAAGGAAGGATGCAACGTCATCAGCTTTGGCGAAATGGGAATAGGTAACACGGCAGCTTCCAGCATGTGGATGACCTGCCTGACAGGTATTCCATTGATAGAATGTGTCGGTGCCGGAAGCGGGTTGGACAGTCTTGGCGTACAACATAAATATAATGTGTTGAAAGCATCGCTCGAAAACTATAAAGGAGATAATAGCCCATTAGATGTGATCCGTTATTTCGGAGGATACGAAATGGTCATGGCTGTCGGTGGAATGCTCCGGGCAGCAGAACTCAAAATGATCATACTTGTCGACGGGTTTATCATGACCAACTGTGTTCTGGCAGCTTCCCGGTTATATCCTGAAATGTTACCTTATTGCATATTCGGTCATTGCGGAGACGAAGCCGGACACCGGAAAGTACTGGATGTATTGCAGGTAAACCCGATTCTAAACCTGGGACTGCGTTTGGGAGAAGGTTCCGGTTCCGTGTGTGCTTATCCGATCGTAGACTCGGCCGTACGCATGATCAACGAGATGCATACTTTCCAACAGGCGGCCGTGACAAAATATTTTTAACCGGATGGTATCCATTCCTAACATTTAAATATATGTTGCGTATACTGGCTGCATTCATATTCTTTACGCGTCTGCCTTTTTGGAAACTGGCTGAAGTACCTGCCGAATATTTCAAAAATATAGTGAGCCGATGGGCTTTAGTCGGTTGGTTTACTGCCGGGCTGATGGTGATTGTACTATATGCAGGCTCACTTGTTCTGCCTTCCGGAGTTGCTTTAGCCCTGGCTATGATCACCCGTTTATTAATCACAGGCTGTCTCCACGAAGACGGCCTGGCTGATTTTTTTGACGGATTCGGAGGAGGCACAAACCGGGAACGGATATTGGCTATTATGAAAGACTCGCATATAGGAAGTTATGGAGTCATTGGTTTGATCTGCTATTTTGGCCTGTATTATTTGTTGCTCAGCAATCTCCCGGTCGAACTGGCAGGTTGTGCCATCCTTGCAGGTGATCCTTATAGCAAAGGCATTGCAGGTATGATCATCAATCGCCTCCCATATGCCCGAAAAGAGGAAGAAGCAAAAAGTAAAACTGTTTATAGTCGGATGACAACCGGAGAATACCTGTTCAGTCTTATTTGTCTGTTACTGCCTCTGTGCTGGTTGCCTGAACCCGTATATTTTCTGGCAGGTCTCCTACCCGTTGCTACCTGGTACCTATTGACTACTTTTATGAAAAAGAAAATACAAGGATATACCGGTGACTGCTGCGGAGCTACATTTCTACTATGCGAATTAAGCTTTTATCTGGGTATAGCTGTTATATATACAACAACACTTTAGTTATTTACATATGAATATCTATTTAATCAGACATACGTCTGTCGACGTTCCCGCAGGTTATGCTTACGGACAAACCGACGTACTACTGCGCCCATCTTTTGAGGAAGAAGCCGAAAAAGTAAAAGAATCATTATCCGGACTTACTTTTGACAAAGTCTGGTGTAGTCCGTTAACCCGCTGTGTAAGGTTAGCCTCCTATTGTGGTTATCCGGATGCCATTCGGGAAGATCGCGTAAAAGAATTGAATTTTGGGGAATGGGAAATGAAATCCTGGGAAGACTTATCCTCCGACCCACGTTCCGAAGCCTGGTTTGCAGACTGGATCAATATCAGAACACCAAACGGAGAATCGTTAAAAGACCAATACGACCGCGTCAGTTCATTTCTTGATGAGATCAGAAAAAGCGGAATGCAAGATGTCTGTATATTTGCCCATGGAGGTGTTTTAACTTGTGCGCGTGTTTATGCCGGAGAATATGGAATAGAGGAAGCCTTTAAAAACGTGCCATCCTACGGAGAAATAATAAAGCTGAGTTTCGACTGAGCTTTATTATCTTATTTGACATTTATTATTTCTATTTGAACCGTCATTTACATAAAACAAAAAGGAGTCCACTCTATCGAATGAACTCCTTTTATCTAAAACGGCGGCTATCTACTCTCCCACTTTTACGCAGTACCATCGACGTGGTTGGGCTTAACTTCTCTGTTCGGAATGGGAAGAGGTGGATCCCCAACGCTATAACCACCTTAATACCTTTTAAGATGTTTGACCTGGACAACGCTACTTTATCAGTAACTTTCGCTATGTCAGTATCTCTACTAACCCTGCTGATATATCAATCCTTCCTCTCGGAAATAGAAAGTCTCGGGCTATTAGTACTACTCGGCTTCGACATTACTGCCCTTACACCTGTAGCCTATCAACGTCGTAGTCTACAACGACCCTCAGGGAGATCTTATCTTGAGGCTGGCTTCGTACTTAGATGCTTTCAGCACTTATCCAATCCAGACTTAGATACCCGGCGGTGCACCTGGCGGTACAACCGGTAAACCAGAGGTCTGTCCAACACGGTCCTCTCGTACTAGTGTCAGAGCCACTCAAATCTCCTACGCCCACGATAGATAGAGACCGAACTGTCTCACGACGTTCTGAACCCAGCTCGCGTGCCACTTTAATGGGCGAACAGCCCAACCCTTGGGACCTTCTCCAGCCCCAGGATGTGACGAGCCGACATCGAGGTGCCAAACCGCTCCGTCGATATGAGCTCTTGGGAGCGATCAGCCTGTTATCCCCGGAGTACCTTTTATCCTTTGAGCGATGGCCCTTCCATGCGGAACCACCGGATCACTATGCTCTAGTTTCCTACCTGATCGAGTTGTCTCTCTCCCAGTCAAGCACCCTTATGCCATTACACTCTACGACCGGTTACCAATCGGTCTGAGGGTACCTTTAGAAGCCTCCGTTACTCTTTTGGAGGCGACCACCCCAGTCAAACTACCCACCATACAGTGTCCTCGTTTCCACGAGTTAGAACTCAAACAACCAAAGGGCCGTATTTCAACGGCGACTCCACCGACACTGGCGTGCCTGCTTCGCAGTCTCCGGCCTATCCTACACATTAGTTGCCCAAATTCAATGTAAAGCTATAGTAAAGGTTCACGGGGTCTTTTCGTCCCATCGCGGGTAATCGGCATCTTCACCGATACTACAATTTCACCGAGCTCACGGTTGAGACAGTGTCCAGATCATTACACCATTCGTGCAGGTCGGAACTTACCCGACAAGGAATTTCGCTACCTTAGGACCGTTATAGTTACGGCCGCCGTTTACTGGGGCTTCAATTCAAACCTTCTCTTGCGATGAGCTCTCCTCTTAACCTTCCAGCACCGGGCAGGTGTCAGGCTGTATACTTCATATTTCTATTTCGCACAGCCATGTGTTTTTGTTAAACAGTTGCCTGGACCTATTCTCTGCGCCCCGCCATCGCTGACAGGGACCCTTTATCCCGAAGTTACAGGGTCAATTTGCCTAGTTCCTTAACCGTGAATCACTCGAGCGCCTCAGTATTCTCAACCCAACTACGTGTGTCCGTTTACGGTACGGGTACTCTATAGATATGCTTAGCGGATTTTCTAGGGAGCCTGTTTACATCCATATTGCCTTGTACAAGTACTCGGCATACTATCAGGTTCGACTCTCACGGCGGATTTGCCTACCGCGATCAACGTCTACACCCTTTAACCAACTATTCCGTCAGTTGGCAGGACTGTCACTTCTCCGTCTCCACATCGCTCTATAAAGTAGTATGGGAATATTAAACCATTCTTCCATCGGAATCGCCGTTCGGCTTATCCTTAGGTCCCGACTTACCCTGATCCGATTAACGTTGATCAGGAAACCTTAGTCTTTCGGCGAGGAAGTTTCTCACTTCCTTTATCGTTACTTATACCTACATTTGCTTTTCCAGCTACTCCAGCAAGGGTTATCCCTCACCTTCAACGCCACTGGAATGCTCCCCTACCATCCATTACTCTGGATCCATAGCTTCGGTAAACAGTTTATGCCCGAGTATTATCCACGCCAAACTCCTCGACTAGTGAGCTGTTACGCACTCTTTAAATGAATGGCTGCTTCCAAGCCAACATCCTAGCTGTCTCTGCAGTCTGACTTCGTTAGTTCAACTTAACTGTTATTTGGGGACCTTAGCTGATGGTCTGGATTCTTCTCCTCTCGGACGCGGACCTTAGCACCCGCGCCCTCACTCCTTATCAATATATAGCACGCATTCGGAGTTTATCTGGACTTGATAGGCGGTGAAGCCCTCGCATCCAATCAGTCGCTCTACCTCATGCTATACTAAATAAAGGCTGCACCTAAATGCATTTCGGGGAGTACGAGCTATCTCCAAGTTTGATTAGCCTTTCACCCCTACCCACAGTTCATCCGAAAGCTTTTCAACGCTTACCGGTTCGGTCCTCCAGTTAGTGTTACCTAACCTTCAACCTGACCATGGGTAGATCACTTGGTTTCGCGTCTACTCCCTCCGACTATACCGCCCTGTTCAGACTCGCTTTCGCTTCGGCTCCGTATCTGAAATACTTAACCTTGCCGGAGAAAGTAACTCGTAGGTTCATTATGCAAAAGGCACGCCGTCACAACTTACGTTGCTCCGACCGCTTGTAGGCAGACGGGTTCAGGGTCTATTTCACTCCTCTGTTCGAGGTTCTTTTCACCTTTCCCTCACGGTACTGGTTCGCTATCGGTCTCTCGGGAGTATTTAGCCTTACGGGATGGGCCCCGCTAATTCACACAGAATTTCTCGTGCTCCGCGCTACTCAGGATACCACTAGGCTTCGTTAGAAAGTCGTGTACGGGATTTTCACCCTCTA
>NZ_KQ033914.1:195908-389600 GCF_000969835.1 Parabacteroides goldsteinii DSM 19448 = WAL 12034 | reverse complement strand
GATTATTTGCATCTCCCCCCAGCTTATCGCAGCTTATCACGTCCTTCGTCGCCTCCGAGAGCCAAGGCATCCACCGTCTGCCCTTGCTTACTTTCTTATTTCCGGTCACATCGCTGTGAACCTGGATTGATATATCTTCAGCTTGCTCTTGTTACTTTATTTTACGTTGTCCATCATGTCAAAGATCTTGTCGTTACTTTACGTTTCCTATGTCTCGGTAACTTTTTGTGGAGAATAACGGATTCGAACCGTTGACCCTCTGCGTGCAAGGCAGATGCTCTAGCCAGCTGAGCTAATCCCCCAAAATTCTCTCTTAGAGATTCTGTAGTCCCAGGCAGAGTTGAACTGCCGACCTCTACATTATCAGTGTAGCGCTCTAACCAACTGAGCTATAGGACTGTCAACTTTGCCTTGGTTTCCCTCAGCATCATTTTTCTCTCTTGCCGACACTTTATTGCCGGTAGATCTATATTTTATACATATTCAACCGTAGTACAAGTTAACTAATACCTCTGAGTCAACTTGATAACGAACTCTGCGCTCCAGAAAGGAGGTGTTCCAGCCGCACCTTCCGGTACGGCTACCTTGTTACGACTTAGCCCCAGTCATCGGTTTTACCCTAGGCCGATCCTTGCGGTTACGGACTTTAGGTACCCCCAACTCCCATGGCTTGACGGGCGGTGTGTACAAGGCCCGGGAACGTATTCACCGCGCCATGGCTGATGCGCGATTACTAGCGAATCCAGCTTCACGAAGTCGGGTTGCAGACTTCGATCCGAACTGAGATGGGGTTTGGAGATTTGCATCCGCTCACACGGTAGCTGCCCTTTGTCCCCACCATTGTAACACGTGTGTCGCCCCGGATGTAAGGGCCGTGCTGATTTGACGTCATCCCCACCTTCCTCACAGCTTACGCTGGCAGTCTCACTAGAGTCCTCAGCATGACCTGTTAGTAACTAGTGATAAGGGTTGCGCTCGTTATGGCACTTAAGCCGACACCTCACGGCACGAGCTGACGACAACCATGCAGCACCTCGCAAATTGCTATTACTAGAGACTCTGTTTCCAGAGCTGTCAATATGCGTTCAAACCCGGGTAAGGTTCCTCGCGTATCATCGAATTAAACCACATGTTCCTCCGCTTGTGCGGGCCCCCGTCAATTCCTTTGAGTTTCACCGTTGCCGGCGTACTCCCCAGGTGGATTACTTAACGCTTTCGCTGTGCCGCTTACTGTGTATCGCAAACAGCTAGTAATCATCGTTTACTGCGTGGACTACCAGGGTATCTAATCCTGTTTGATCCCCACGCTTTCGTGCTTCAGTGTCAGTTATAGTTTAGTAAGCTGCCTTCGCAATCGGAGTTCTGCGTGATATCTATGCATTTCACCGCTACACCACGCATTCCGCCTACCTCAAATATACTCAAGTCAACCAGTTTCAACGGCAATTTTATGGTTGAGCCACAAACTTTCACCGCTGACTTAATTAACCACCTACGCACCCTTTAAACCCAATAAATCCGGATAACGCTCGCATCCTCCGTATTACCGCGGCTGCTGGCACGGAGTTAGCCGATGCTTATTCATATGGTACATACAAAAAGGAACACGTTCCTCACTTTATTCCCATATAAAAGAAGTTTACAAACCATAGATCCTTCATCCTTCACGCGACTTGGCTGGTTCAGGCTCTCGCCCATTGACCAATATTCCTCACTGCTGCCTCCCGTAGGAGTCTGGTCCGTGTCTCAGTACCAGTGTGGGGGACCTTCCTCTCAGAACCCCTATCCATCGTGGACTTGGTGAGCCGTTACCTCACCAACTATCTAATGGAACGCATGCCCATCTATCAGCGATAATTCTTTAACAAATATTTCCATGTGGAACCCCTGTTTTATGCGGTATTAGTCCGACTTTCGCCGGGTTATTCCCCTCTGATAGGTAGGTTGCATACGCGTTACTCACCCGTGCGCCGGTCGCCACCAATGTATTGCTACATCGTGCTGCCCCTCGACTTGCATGTGTTAAGCCTGTCGCTAGCGTTCATCCTGAGCCAGGATCAAACTCTTCGTTGTTTAAATTGTTTTTATATCCCAATGCTCGGATTCCTAATTAATTTCAAGTTTTTGACGGTATTAATTTTTAATACTTGTACTACTTGTTGATATGTAAATCTTTCAAAGAACTCTTGTTGTTACACTCGCTTTATTTTAGCGAACGTGGATGCAAAGATAAGAACTTTTATTCCATACTTCCAAATATTTTAGGAAGTTTTTTCTAAAAGTTTTTTTCATCATGTTTTGCAGTGCCGTTCTCTCTCGAATGCGGATGCAAAAGTAGTGCTTTACAACATACGCTCCAAACTTTTATGGGATTATTTTTTAAACTAAATCGTTACCGATAGACTATAATTCTGAACGACTGACAATTACAAAAGAAAAAAAATCTAACAGAGTCTCACCATGCAACTATCCTTAAAATTCAGACGTTATTACCTAACTAAGATCTTTTCAAGGACCTTCCCTATACATTATAATATGGGAATAACGAATTGCAACAACAAAGCCATTTTCTTTTTTGTTTTACTAAAAAACAAAGAGATTATTTTATGACAATAAAAAAAGTAGAAAGTATCATAGCTCCGCCTGCTCCGCATATGGTTGGAGACGGATTCAGAGTTCATAATTTCATACCGCATTTGGAAGAACTAAGCAGGGAACGTATGAATCCTTTCATCCTGTTAGATTATAATGCAAAAATGGAGTTCTCTCCACGTAAAGAGCCGAGAGGAGTCGGAGTACACCCTCACCGCGGGTTTGAGACCGTCACAATCGTATATAAAGGAAAAGTAGCCCATCACGACAGCAGAGGCAACAGCGGCGTGATCGGACCGGGCGATATCCAATGGATGACAGCCGCATCCGGAGTACTTCATAAGGAATATCACGAAGAAAGTTTCAGCCGGAAAGGAGGCGAATTCCACATTGTACAATTATGGATCAATCTTCCCGCCAGGGATAAGAAAGCCGATCCTAAATATCAATCTATCGAAAACAGTCAGATACCTAAAGTCGAATTACCCGATAACACAGGTCTGGTGGAAGTTATTGCAGGCAAATATCAGAATACAAACGGAATAGCATCTACTTTTACCCCGATGCATCTGTTCAATGCTAAACTAAACAAAGGTGGAAATGCTGAATTTTCATTTCCGGCAGACTACAATACTGCTATTTTAGTCGTTGAAGGTTCCGTAAAAATCAATAATAATGAATTGGTTCCAACCGACTATTTTGCTTTATTTGAAACTAAAGGAGAAACGTTCACCATCCACGCTGTAAACAAAGCTACTGTTCTTATAATGAGTGGTGAACCGATCAAAGAACCTATTGCAGCATATGGTCCGTTCGTTATGAATAACGTGGCAGAATTAAAACAAGCTTACATTGATTTGGGAGCCGGCAAGTTCGGCAAACTGGACGATTAAACGACAATAATCCTAACGTAAAAGCATTATCAGTTTTGAAACCATAAATATCATATTTATAAGTTTCAGAAACTGGTAATGCTTTACTTTTGACGCCCTATTACAATACATAACAAAAGAAAAACGATCATGAACACGAACAGAATCGTATTGAATGAAACATCTTACTTTGGTCCGGGATCAAGGAGTGTTATCCCTGAAGAAGTAAAAAGGAGAAACCTTAAAAAAGCATTTATCGTAACAGACAATGATCTTGTAAAATTTGGAGTAGTAAAACAGGTTACCGACATATTGGAACAGGCGGCTATCCCCTACACCACTTTTGCAGAAGTAAAACAAAACCCAACTGTTACAAATGTAAAAGCCGGCGTAAAAGCATATGCAGCATCTGCTGCCGATTTCATCATAGCCATAGGAGGCGGTTCCCCGACAGATACGGCAAAAGCAATAGGGATTATTACTAATAACCCTGAATTCTCAAATGTCGTTTCACTGGAAGGTGTAGCCAATACCAAAAACAAATCCGTTCCTATTATAGCTTTGCCAACTACGGCAGGAACAGCAGCAGAAGTAACTATCAACTATGTGATTACCGACGAAGAGAATGTCAAGAAAATGGTCTGTGTAGACCCGAATGATATTCCAGTCCTGGCAATCGTCGATGCAGAGCTGATGAGTTCCATGCCCAAATCGCTCACTGCTGCGACCGGTATGGATGCGCTCACCCATGCTATCGAAGGTTATATAACCAAAGGTTCCTGGGAAATGTCAGATATGTTTGAACTGAAAGCCATTGAAATGATTGCCCGCCATCTTCCCGCAGCCGTTGCCAACGGCCATGATCTTGAAGCGCGTAATGGTATGGCAGTAGCTCAATATATTGCAGGTATGGGATTCAGTAACGTCGGATTAGGAGCCGTACACGGAATGGCTCATCCCCTGGGAGCTTTCTATAACATACCTCATGGAGTTGCCAATGCTTTGTTACTTCCTTATGTGATGGAATATAATATGCCTTCTTCCATTCAGAAATATAAGAAAATAGCACAAGCAATGGGATGCGACATACAAGGAATGAACGATGAAGCGGCAGCTGTCGCTGCAGTAGAATCCGTCAAACAACTATCCCTGAAAATCGGCATTCCACAGAAACTAAGCGAGATTGGAGTAAAGGAAGAAGATCTGGAGCAACTGGCCCAATCAGCTTATGCAGATGTATGTACTCCCGGCAATCCGAGAGACGTTACCGTCGAAGATCTTCTTGCTCTCTACCGGAAAGCCTACATCTAACATAATAGAAAAAATAATAAATTACCGTTCCAATTTAGTTTAGTATGAACAAACACACGACAGTATTGTTTGAACAGTACGAACGAGCATTATACTAAACTAAATTTTACAATTATGGCAAAAGAAAGTGTTAAGATTCTACAGAAAAAACTAGACGTAGAAAGTTTGTTATCACAGCTTAACGCTGCATTATCAGAAGAATGGTTAGCATACTATCAATATTGGGTAGGCGCTTTGGTTGCAGAAGGTGCTATGCGTGCAAACGTACAGGCTGAATTTGAAGAACATGCCAACGAAGAGTTAGGCCATGCCAAACTATTGGCCGACCGTATCATCGAACTGGAAGGTGTTCCCGTTCTCGATCCGAAACAATGGTTCGAACTGGCCAGATGCAAATATGACGTACCAAATGACTTCGATGTTGTCAGCCTGCTGAACCAGAATGTCGCTTCAGAACGTTGCGCCATTGTCAGATACCAGCAAATTGCCGAATTTACAGATGGCAAAGACTTTACTACCTGCGAAATAGCCAAACATATCCTGGCTATGGAAGAAGAACATGAACAGGATTTGCAGGATTATCTGACTGATATTGCCAGAATGAAAAGTTCTTTCCTGAATAAGTAATACCTGGTCCGGTATAGATTACTTAAAAAAATAAACCCACTCTTTTCTTAGAAAATTGTGGGTTTATTCGATTCCAGCCGGATAGAATAAAGATTTGCCATATTAATATATTTCTGATAATCAAACAGAAGTATATCCAATGAGTTCCATCTCTGCTCGATACTTGCCATCTTTATAGCCGGAGTTTCCGAAACAACTCTGTTTTCTGCCTGTAAAGGAGTAGGAGCAGCTACAGTAGGTCCGACTGGTCCTTCCGGTTCAGATGGTTCTTCTCCCTCACCTTCACTTTCTTCACAAAAATAAATATGATCAAGATAAAGCGTCCGTCCTCCGGGAGCACAGGATAAATTAATCCGGTTAATCTTCCCTTCTGTTTTAATAAGAAGTCCGGCCAAATCTATATCAAGGGCATTCCATGTATGAGGTTTTAAATCATAACTATATTCTTTTTCTACAGTATCATTACCAACCGTTATTTTCAGACTCATTCCACTTCCGGGAAATACATTCAGACAAAGACGACCTTTATCGTTCAACTGGACAGATGTTCCCAAAGTGATATTCTGCTTATCGAAATTCTCCAGTTTTATAACTTTATTCCCTTTCACATCTTCCTCTTCCCCTTTTATGGTTAAGTCCATTTCCGGGTCGGTTTGTGGTGCTGTTCTAAAATTCAGTTACGAAGATAATTAAAAGCTGACCGAAGTCGGTATATCGGTCTGACGGATTAATTTCTTTTAATCCTTATAAGGATATTGGCTGACAAAACTGTTTCCGATTGGATGCTTTATTGCCCCATCTGCCGCAAAAGCTGTATGTTACAAATCGTTATCACTTTCCTGTCTATAGAAATAATCCCCTCCTGCTCCATCTCCGCCAATGCACGCGCCAACGAAGGACGGGTCACACCAAATGAATCGGCTATCTCCTGCTGAGTATCGGTCAGATGAATCACCGTAGACGACGCATCCGGCAATTTATGAAGCAAATAATCCGCTATCTTATTCTTTATATTCTTCAAAGACAAGAACATAATCTTGTCACTCAGGAAATGGCTCCTGCCGGATATCAGCATCAGGAAGTTTTGGAGAAGCTGCCTGTTCTGCTGCATCCACACGGTAAAATCATCCCGGTGGATAAATAAAATCTCTGACGGCTCCATGGCGATGATATTTACCGGCAAATTGTTTTTTGGGGCATATAAAAAAGCGGGGGCTAACAACTGAGCCGCTTCCAATTCTTCAATAACAACGAGTTTACCCGCATCATTCACCATCTGTCCCTGCAAAAGTCCGTTCAACACGATCATCAGATAATTGCATGGCGTTCCCTGCAAAGCTATAATGTCCTTTGGGCGGTAAGATGCGACCCGGTAAGCCGTTGTCTCCAACAAACCGGAAATGTCTGATTCCGGGATATTCCGGAATAATATGGATTTAGAAAGAATTGCTATCATGTTCATTTATATATACAGACTTATTCAATTATATATACAGGCAAACTTACATAAAAATTGAGATTTATAAGCGCGTCTAATAAAAATAAAGACCACTCCCTGCTGTTATTCCACCGACTTTCGTTATTTTAAAGTTGTAATACAAAAAAACTATATCTTATGGACAGAGTTTGTGGTCTTGATGTGCATAAAGATAGTGTCTTTATGTGTATTCTCACAGCAAACGGTGAGAAAATTGAAGATGTGTTTGGAACTTTAACACCGGAACTGGATCGCCTTCGTGACACTTTAGTCTCTCATGGTGTTGGTAAAGTTGCAATGGAAAGCACCAGTATTTATTGGGTTCCTATTTGGCGCATTTTGGAATGCGATTTTGATGTTAAATTGGTTAACCCTTATTTCATCCGTCAACTCCCTGGTCGTAAAACTGATATTAAAGATGCCCAATGGATTGCGACTGTTCTTCAGAAAGAGCTAATTAAGGGAAGTTATATTCCTGATTCAAAAATACAGGAATTACGTCAGTACAGTCGTCGTATCTTCCATTTGACTCGTCGCAAACAGCAAGCTGAATCTGCTATCGATCTAACGTTGCAACGTTGCAATATTCGTTTGAGTAATTATGTTTCTGATATTGGTTGTAAATCCATGCGTAAGGTGGTCAATGCATTAATCTGTGGTGAAACTGATTCTGAAGTATTAGCTCTGTTGGTTCACAAGCGTATTCGTAATAAACATTGTCATGAGGTTATTAAGTCGTCTTTGACTGGTATTGTATCTTCATCAGACAGAGACATGCTTAAAATGAGTTTGGAAGAAGTGGAACTTTATGATCGTCAGCTTCTTGAGTGTAAAGAGAAAATGCGAATAATTTGCGAGGGACATTATGCCGAGGAACTGGAAATCCTTCAAACAGCTCCTGGGATAAAAGAGGAAAGCGCTATGAGAATCATAGCAGAAATCGGTGTTGACATGAAAGCCTTTCTAACAGCATCAGCTTTAGTTGGCTGGGCTGGATTAAGACCGCGAAATGATCAAAGTGCAGGAAAGATCAAAGGAAGAAAGACTTTACATGGAAACAAGTATTTACGTGTTATGCTTACACAATGTGCATGGGGAGCCTGCAGGACTCAAACATCTAAATTTTATAGCAGATATCATACCTTGAAAAAGAGAATGAATCACAACAAGGCTTTAATGGCAAATGCTCGAAAGCTACTCGTTGTTATTTGGAATTTATTAGCTAAAAAGCAACCTTATATGCCATTGGTGAATTAATGGTTGCTTCTTAATGAGCGTTCCAAGACCCTTATATTTGTGGTGGAGTAAACCCCGTTTTTGCAAACTGGTATACAGGCACGCTCTGGCAAGGAATTGCGTCTGAGACAAACAAGCTCGAAGAGGAAATTATTTATCACTCTCTACATAGACAAAATGTAGGGACAGCTACAAAGTGATCTTATTTTAACGGGAGTTCGAAATAAGGTTAGTGTAACTTTTATTACACAGAAAATAATAAGAAAAAAGGGACCCTTATACAGACTCCCTCCCAAAGATCATACATTTCATAGTCAAGACTGTGGCAATGTTATCTCTTTGTGTTTTTCATAGTTAAAATCTTTTCGTCAAAGGACAGGTTTATTTTTCTTTAATACAAACTTTTTGTTATATTTTTACACATACATGTTATTAAACATGGCTTGACTGTTATTCTGAGGAAGGTTATGGTACTTATTTCGAACTCACGTTTGTTTATTTATAGAGGAAATATAGGAAAAGATACGGAAGAAACCTTATTCTCCTGCTGATGTAAGTTGTTGCCGACGCTGTCGGCAAAATAATCGACGACGTCGGCAAAGCTTTCGACAGTGTCGGCAATATTGTCGAGGACGTCGGCAACAACTTACATCAGCAGATAAATAAAATGACATAGGAACCGACACATGTTTCCCTCGTATCCAAATGAAAGTATGACCGCGTTTATCAAAGAAATATCCGCGTTTGTAACATTTGGTACAATATAAGAGACCGGCCTGTCCTACTTTTGTTTCGGAATAATATAAACCAATAAATTATAGAATAGTATGGATGCAAAAATGTTTTGTTTTCAGTGTCAGGAAGCTGCGAAAGGTACCGGTTGTACTATCAAGGGTGTCTGCGGGAAGGATGATGAAACGGCCAACCGGATGGACCTGCTTTTATTTGTCACCAAAGGTGTTTCCGTTGTGGCTACCCTGTTACGGAATGCCGGAGTAGAAGTTCCCGCGCATATCAACCGTTTCGTTGTCGATGCGCTCTTTTCTACTATAACAAATGCGAACTTCGATATAGAGAGTATTACCGGCCGGATTGTCAATGGCTTGAAGTTTAGGGAGCAGCTAAAAGAAGAGGCGACCGGATACGGCATCGAACTGCCGGTCATCGATGAACTGGTCTGGAAAGGCGACGAAAGTACTTTCGAAGGAAAAGCCCTTACGGTCGGTGTGTTGCGTGAAGCCAATCCCGATATCCGTTCCCTGAAAGAACTCATCATCTACGGCTTAAAGGGAATGGCAGCTTATGTCGAACATGCCGGCAATCTGGGATTCGAGGAAAAGGATTTACATGCTTTCATACAGCATGCCCTTGCCGAAACTTTGCGGAAAGACCTTTCGGCCGAACAATTGACGGCACTCGTATTGGAAACCGGCAGTTACGGTGTAAAAGCAATGGCGTTACTCGACAAGGCCAATACCAGCAGTTACGGTAATCCGGAGATCACACAGGTAAACATCGGTGTACGCAACAATCCGGCCATTCTGATTAGCGGCCATGACCTGAAAGATATGGAAGAGCTGCTTGCACAAACGGAAGGAACCGGAGTCGATGTATATACGCACAGCGAAATGCTTCCGGCCAACTATTACCCGGCCTTCAAGAAATACAAACATTTTGTCGGTAACTACGGAAATGCCTGGTGGAAACAACGGGAAGAGTTCGAGAGCTTCAACGGACCCATCCTGTTCACGACCAACTGTATCGTTCCGCCACTGGAAGGAGCTTCTTATAAAGACCGTGTGTATACAACCAACTCGACAGGCTTTCCGGGATGGAAACATATTCCGTCAAGGGAAGACGGCAGGACGAAAGACTTCTCGGAAATCATAGCCCATGCCAAACGATGTGACGCGCCCAAAGAAATCGAGCACGGACAGATCACCGGAGGATTTGCCCATAACCAGGTTATGGCGTTGGCCGATAAGGTAATCGACGCCGTTAAGAGCGGTGCCATCCGTAAATTCGTCGTGATGGCCGGCTGCGACGGACGAATGAAAAGCCGCAATTACTATACGGAGTTCGCCAGCGAACTGCCTTCCGACTGCGTAATCCTGACGGCCGGCTGTGCCAAATACCGTTACAATAAGCTGCCGCTCGGCGACATCGGCGGCATTCCCCGCGTGCTGGATGCCGGACAATGCAACGACAGTTATTCATTAGCCGTCATCGCCATGAAGTTGCAGGAGGCTTTCGGACTGGAAGATATCAACGAGCTGCCGATTGTATATAATATTGCGTGGTATGAACAGAAGGCGGTTATCGTCCTGCTGGCGTTGCTGAGCCTGGGCGTTAAGAATATTCACCTGGGACCGACGTTGCCGGCATTTCTTTCACCGAACGTGGCGAAGGTACTGGTTGAAAACTTCGGCATCGGAACCATCAGCACCGTAGATGAAGATATAGAAAAGCTAATTCTTGCCTGATATTTTAACTAAACTTTGTATATTCGCAACCAAATGCAATCATTTATGGTTATAACATAAAAAAGGCGAATATGTATGGGAAAGTTTTTACAAGAATTTAAACAGTTTGCCATGCGCGGCAACGTCGTTGACATGGCTGTCGGTATCATCATTGGTGGTGCTTTCGGAAAAATCGTATCTTCGGTCGTTGGAGATATTATCATGCCTGCCGTAGGGTTACTGGTGGGTGGAGTCAACTTTACCGATTTAAAAATCGTGCTGAAACAGGCGGTTATGGAAGGCGATAAAGTCATTACGCCTGCCGTCACAATCAATTACGGGAATTTTATACAGGTGACTTTCGACTTTATCATTATCGCGTTTGCTATCTTTATGATGGTAAAGGGGATGAACGCCCTGAATAAAAAGAAAACGGAAGAAGCGCCTGCCGCCCCTCCCGCTCCGCCAGCCGATGTACAGTTGCTGACTGAAATACGTGACTTACTGAAAGAAAAGAAATAAAGAAAAACCTTATCCGTAAGGTTTCCTGAACAACAAGGAAGCGTGTCAAAACAGAGGTCAGCCTCTTTTTGGCACGCTTTTGTTTTCAGGCACCAATCGCTTCCGTCTCATCCGGTTTCGGGAACAGGCGGGAGCTTAGTGCCTGCAATGCACGCGTTTTATCGGCGGACTTCATCACCAGGGAGACGTTGCTGCTGCTTCCCCCGTAAGAAATCATCCGCACGGGGATATCTTTCAACGCATCTATGATTCTTGCCTCGAAGCCGACATTCTGCCATTCAAGGTCGCCGACCACGCAGACGATTACCATATCCTTTTCGACACTGATCGTTGCATATTTCTCCAGGCTGCCCACTATTTCCTGCAAATGTTCGGGATTGTCGGTCGTCACGGAGATGCCTATGTCGGAAGTCGTCACCATATCGACGGCCGTTTTGTAGCGGGCGAACGTATCGAACACCGTGCTCAGGAACTTATGAGGCGGCAGGATATTCAACGACTTCATTTTGATGAAGACGATATTGTCTTTCGCTGCTACCGCCTTGATCCTGCCCTTCTCCGCTGTATTCGAGATTAATGTTCCGGGAGCATCGGGTTGCAGGGAGTTCAGCAGGCGGACCGGGATATTGCTTTCCTTTGCCGGGCGGATGCAAAAAGGATGGAGTATCTTCGCTCCGAAATAAGCCAGCTTCGCCGCCTCTTCAAAGTTAAGCTGGCGGACAGGAGCGGTATGGTTTACCACGCGCGGGTCGTTGTTATGCATACCGTCGATGTCCGTCCATATCTGTATTTCACTGGCATGGACGGCCGCTCCGATCAGGGAGGCACTGTAATCGCTTCCCCCGCGTTGCAGGTTATCCGTCTCGCCATATGCGTTCCGGCAGATGAAACCCTGAGTAATAAAGATATCCGTGTCCGGGAAGCGGGACAGCAGTGTTCCGAGATGCTCTTCGATGTAGGACATATCCGGCTCACCGTCGGCATTTATCCGCATAAAATCGAGGGCCGGAAGCAATGCCGACTTCATTCCCTGCTCTTGCAGGTAAAGATGCATCATGCCGGTGGAAATCAATTCACCCTGCGCCAGCACCACCTTTTCATCGAAGACGGTAAAAGGAGCACCGGCAAACGCCCATATTTCATTGAAACGTTCCGTTACCAGTTCCAGCGCCTTTTCCTTATAGGCGACAGAGGTGTATAAATCCTCGATATGCCCGGCATAAGCCTGTTCAAGGCGGGTAATGATTTTATTTGCCTCATCGACCTCCTTGCGATAGAAGCAACGGGTGATGTCGACCAGCGAATTAGTTGTTCCGGCCATCGCCGATAAGACGACAATTTTAGGTTCACCGCCGGATATGATGGATACGACGTTCTTCATCCGCCGGGCCGAGCCGACAGATGTACCGCCAAATTTTAATACTTTCATGATTGTTTACTGTGTTTTCTTACTTATTATCAGACATTAAATGAAACGATAAAGGTACTTCCCTTTCCTATTTCGCTTTCCACGCGGATGGTTCCGCCATGAGCTTCGACGAAGTCCTTGCTGATAGCCAGTCCGAGGCCGCTACCCTGCACTTTCGTACCGGGAACGCGGAAGTAACGGTCGAAGATACTCTGGTGGTAACGCGGGTCGATGCCCTTGCCGAAATCGCGGACGAATATCTCCACGACTTTACCTTCCTGGCGGGCACCAATGATGATGCGGCCGTTCTCCGGCGTGTAGTGGATGGCGTTCGACAAAAGGTTTGTCAGGACCCAGGCAATCTTTTCGCTGTCGACAAAGAGTTTGGAGATTTTCTCCGGATACTCGACCTCTATATGGCAGCCGAAACGCTCCGCCTGCACCCGGTTCGCCTTGATGGCATAGTCTATCAGTTCGATTGGCTTGGTGATTTTCGGGTTCAGTTGCAGTTTTCCGGTTTCCACCTGCGTCATTTTGAGGAGTTCGCCGGTTATTTCGAGCAGGCGGTCGCTGCTTTCCTTGATGCTTTCGGCAAGCGCTCTCTGTTCGTTGTTCATATCGCCTACCCGCTGGTCTTCCAGGAGTTTGAGACTCATCATGATGGCTGAAATAGGTGTTTTCAGTTCATGGGAGATGGTCGAGATGAAGGTCGTCTTTGCTGAATCCAGTTCCTTGAACTCGGTAATGTTTTTCAGGAGGATAACGTCGCCGACATATTGGCTGACGTCTTTCTGCCCGTCCGTCAGATGGATAGGAATATATTGCACCTTGAAATAACTTTCTTTGTTATCAGCATAAATTTTGAGCGGTTCCTTCTTTTCGTCGGGTTGCACCAGTTCGCGCACGAGACGTCGCAGGAGGTCGTTTTTCAGCGCCAGTTCGGCGGCTGACTTGCCGATGACATTTTCACGTTTCAGATTGAGGATTGTCAGGGCGACATCGTTGGCGAAAAGTATTTTACGGTTCCCGTCCAGTCCGATGATCGGCTCGGTGATACTGTTGACGATGGCTTCGATGTATTTTTTTCCCTGGATAATATCCGCCAGCGTACTTTTACGGTATTCGGTCAGCCGTTCCGCCATCCGGTTGAAGGAGTTGGCGACGGCGGCGAACTCTTCATATTTTCCAAGGTCGAGGCGCTTCTCGTAATTATGGTTGGCAATCTCCATGATACCGTCCGTCAGCTTGCGGATCGGCGTGTTGATAGACCGGGGGAGGCGGATCAGGAAGGCAAAGGCTATCAGGATGCAGATGATGCCGAGGATGCAAATCCACAGCAAGGCATTATGTGCCGTATGCTCCGCCACCTGGCTTTTCCGGTAGATGGAGGCCATGTTCAGGCTCATCACCTCGTTCAACGCCATGCGGACACGTTGGATGGAGGCGTCGTTCATATCCTTTTTCATGGATTCGTATTGCGTGACCAGATGGGTGGTCGCGTCATTCTCGTCCACTTCCGTTATATTCTCCTTTTGCAGGTTCAGGTTCTTTTCGAACTCAGTACGCGCCACCGGGTCGGTCTCGATACGTTCGAGGGCATCCAACATACGGCGCGAATACAGGAGCGTATTGTAATTATCCGCCAGGATATTCTGCGTATCCGCCGACATATGGTAGATATTCTTTACCGAAAGGCCGCCCAGCAGGACAATCATTGCAAACAGCAGACCTATACCATAGGTGAGCTTCGTTTTAATCTTCAGACTAACAGACTGTAACATATTATGCCAATATTATCAGGTCAATATTCATTTGCGACAAGCTATTCAGCAATTTCCGGTATTGAAAACAAGCACGGAACACGGAAACAAGCGTAAAGGCAGGCTTCCCGATGCAGACGGTCGAAATCTGCTTTTCGCGGCATACTTCGATAATACTGTCGGGGATGCTTCTGGACTGCACCTGTATGATTTCGCCTCCCAGTTCGGCCGCCAGCTTGAAATGATTCGACAGGTAACGCTGGTTTGCCAACGGGATGCGGTCGATACTTTCGCGGGGCGTCTGCACGTAGAGGACAAAGAACTTCGTGTTGTAGCGGGTAGCCAGCCGGGCAGCCTTGCGGATGACCTTTCGCGGCGTCTTCTCCTGACTGCTGATGCAAGCCAGGAATTTTTCATGCCGGACACCTGTATTGACGGGGACCGCGCTCTCCACCTTCTTCTCGACACGTAGCGCAACCTCTTTCAGGGCAAGTTCGCGCAACTGGAGAATGTTTTCGGACTTAAAGAAGTTGTTCAGCGCCGTCTGAATCTTTTCCGGCTTGTATATTTTTCCGGCTCTCAGGCGTTTCACCAGTTCGTCGGCTGTCAGGTCGATATTCACCACCTCGTCCGCCTGCTCCAGGACACTGTCGGGGATGCGTTCCTTTATCTCGATGCCGGTGATATCCTGCACGTCCTCGTTCAACCCTTCCAGATGCTGGATATTGACGGCGGTGATGACGCTGATGCCCGCCTCCAAAATGTCCGAAACGTCCTGCCAGCGCTTTTCGTTCTTGCTACCTTCGATGTTGGTGTGCGCCAGCTCGTCTACTATCACGACCTCCGGATGGATATTCAGGATAGCCTGCAAATCCATCTCCTCCACTTCTTTCCCCTTATAAAATGACCGGCGGCGCGGTATCAAAGGCAAACCTTCGACCAACGCCTCCGTTTCAACCCTGCCGTGTGTTTCCACGTAACCTACCTGCACGTCGATACCGCTCCGAAGCAATTCGTGCGCCTCCTGCAACATACGGTAGGTTTTCCCCACACCGGCAATCATGCCGATGTATATCTTGAAATTTCCGCGGCGGGATTTTTTCAGCAAATCTAAAAAGTGTTGTACGCTCTGTTCTCTGTCCATGAGTTGCTTGTTTCAGATTACCACGGTCTTAGTGAAATGCCAAAGACCAGATGTGCATCTTCCATACGGGGATTCCAAATAGCCTGCGCAAATATAGGCAAAGAGAATGAATCGCTGAACTTTATAGCGGTACTTCCTTTCAGCGCGACGTTGGTAACAGCAAATCCGTCGTTCGTCTTCGCCCCCGTATAAACTCCGTAAGAGGTATAGGGAAGGAAGCCGCAGGTGGCGGTCAGGTCGACCATTTTCACACGAAACGGATAATTGAGTTCGACGTAGGAAGAATAGTTCTGATTGCCGTCTTCGTCCTTGTCTTGTCCGGCAAACATCGTATACCAGGCAACGGAGAGGGGAAATTTCTCCACGGGAAGCGTATAAGCCAGTCCGGCCTCGAAATGATGGGCGGTTTCATGGCTTTTGAAGTTGAAGTATTTGTTCGCTCCCTGTCCCGCCCACCACAGGTCGGCGATGGAGAGGGTAAGTCCGGAGTTGCCGAAGGTATAGGCGGCCGTCAGGTCTATTTCCTTGTTGGCGGCACCTTCCGAAGATTTATAACCGTCGAAATCGGTCGATCCCCACGCTGTCAGGGAGAAGCCGGCGACGCTAAAAGCGAGGGTCGGTTGGAAACTTGCTCCCGTTTGATAGAACCCTCTCCAAAGATACGAACTCAGAAGGTCCCCTTGCACGGTAAATGTGGCTCCGATATCGTCTTTTTGAGCCATGACGCATGTAAAAGAGGTGAAAAACAGTAACAGAAACGCCGTTACTATGCGTTTTATGGATATATTCATTGTTTTATGCATTTTTACCAGGGTATTCATCATTCGATATATTTATTTTGAGGCTATGCCGCCGATTTAACCCATAAAGATTTGTTTTTATGCGTTTTTACCTAGGTATTTACCCATAAATACGTTTATCTGATGATTTTTACCCTGCGTTTGGTATTTCGATACGATTGTTATTTATTTTTTTCGGCCTTTTCCAAAGCGATATTCAATTTCAGGACATTGACCTTCTCCGGGCCGAACAAACCTAATAATGGTCCTTCGGTATTAGCATTCACCAGGGCCATGACGCTTTCGGGCGAGAGGCCGCGGGCCTGTGCGACACGTTGTACCTGTGCGTAGGCGGCTTTCGGGGAGATATCGGGATCGAGTCCGGAAGCGCTGGCGGTGACCATTTCGGCGGGCACTTCCTCACGTGTCAGATAAGGATGATGAACGAGGAAGGTGTCGATGCGGGCTTTGACTTCTGAAAGGTATTCTTCGTTGGAAGGGCCTTTGTTGCTTCCGGCGGAAGAAGAAGCGTCGTAGCCGTCGCCTGCACAAGAGGGGCGTCCCCAGAAATAGATGTCCTCCGTGAAGTTCTGGCCTATGTTTGCGGCTCCCACGACTTTGCCATTGAGTTCAAGAACTTCGGCGTTACCTTTGTTCGGGCCTGCTACCTGTGCAAAAATCCATAAGACGAAGATGTAGCAGATACTAAACAACAGACTGAATGCTATTGTCAGTTTAAATGATTTGAAAAGAGTTGATATCATACTTGTTTTTCTTTATTTTATTATTAATGATTACATAAACATGCTTACTACCAAATCGATCAGCTTGATACCGACGAACGGAGCGATTATCCCTCCTACCCCATAGATGAGCAGGTTGCGGCGAAGCAGGGCGGAGGCCCCGATCGGCTTGTAAGCGACACCGCGCAATGCCAACGGAATCAAAGCCGGGATGATGAGCGCATTGAAAATAACTGCACTGAGTATTGCGCTTTGCGGACTATGCAGGTGCATGATATTCAATGCTGCCAACTGCGGGATAGCGACCATGAACAAAGCCGGCACGATGGCAAAATACTTGGCAACATCGTTCGCGATACTGAATGTAGTCAGTGTTCCGCGCGTCATCAGCAACTGTTTACCGATTTCAACGATTTCGATGAGCTTGGTTGGGTCGTTGTCGAGGTCCACCATATTTCCGGCCTCCTTAGCAGCCTGCGTACCGCTGTTCATGGCGACACCGACGTTTGCCTGAGCCAGTGCGGGAGCGTCGTTCGTTCCGTCACCCATCATGGCGACCAGTTTGCCGGCTTCCTGCTCCTTCTTGATATAGTTCATTTTGTCTTCCGGCTTGGCTTCGGCAATATAGTCGTCTACGCCAGCCTTTTCAGCGATATATTTTGCAGTCAGCGGGTTATCGCCTGTCACCATAACGGTCTTGACACCCATCTTGCGGAGGCGTTCGAAACGTTCCTGTATTCCCGGCTTGATAATATCCTGCAACTCAATCACACCGATGATGAAATCATCCTGCGAAACGACCAGCGGTGTCCCTCCGTTGCTTGTAATCTTTTCCACCAGTTCGGCTACTTCTTCCGGATATTTATTTCCGGCAGCCTCGCTCATCCGGCGGATGGCATCGAAAGCTCCCTTGCGGATACGCGTTCCGTCTTTCAGGTCGACGCCGGAACATTTCGTTTCCGCCGTAAATTTAATCATGCGGGAACCCGACGTACTCAGGTCGCGGATGCGGACACCCTTTTCCCGTCCCAGTTCTACGATAGATTTTCCCTCAGGCGTTTCGTCGGATAAGGATGCCATCAGGCAAGCCTGAACAAATGCCTGTTCGTCAATCCATTTTACAGGATAGAACTGGGTTGCTTTGCGGTTACCAATTGTGATCGTTCCTGTTTTATCGAGTAGCAGCGTGTCGATATCGCCCGCTGTCTCCACAGCCTTGCCGGATTTGGTAATTACATTTGCACGCAAGGCACGGTCCATGCCGGCGATGCCGATAGCAGAAAGCAGTCCGCCGATCGTCGTCGGAATCAGACAGACGAACAAAGAGATAAAGGCAGCAATCGTAATCTGCGTATTCGAATAGTCTGCCATCGGCTTCAATGTCCCGCAGACAACCACGAACACCAACGTAAAACCTGCCAGCAGGATGGTCAACGCAATCTCATTAGGTGTTTTCTGGCGGGAAGCGCCCTCAACCAGGGCGATCATCTTATCAAGGAAACTTTCGCCCGGCTGCGTAGTCACTTTCACACGTATCTGGTCAGACAAAACTTTCGTACCGCCCGTTACCGAACTTTTATCGCCGCCTGCCTCGCGGATAACCGGCGCCGATTCGCCAGTGATGGCACTTTCGTCGATAGAGGCGAGTCCTTCGATAATCTCACCGTCGGAAGGAATGGTATCGCCTGCCTCGCAGATAAAAATATCGCCTTTCTTCAGTTGCGAACTGCTGACTGTCGTGATACTGCCATTCGCACCGATTAGTTTGGCAGGTGTCTCCTCACGAGTTTTCCGTAAGCTGTCTGCCTGCGCTTTGCCGCGTGCTTCGGCTATTGCCTCGGCAAAATTGGCAAAGAGCAAGGTGACAAACAGCACAATGAAAACCAACATATTGTATCCGAACGAACCCTGCGCGTGATCGCCCGTCGCAGCGGACCAGATGGTGACAAAGAGCATTACGAACGTGACAACCTCCACGATAAACATGATTGGATTCCTGAACATCGTCTTCGGGTTCAGCTTCACGAATGATTGCTTCAAACTTTCTATAACAAGCTCCCTGGGAAACAGGGAAGCGGCTTTATTATTTTTCATATTACTTGTTCTTTTTATGTTTCGATATAAATTGTATATCTATTGACAGAGTTAATTTCATATACCGGAAAATATCAGCTAGATGCTTATAGTGCCGGGAGTAACTTCTCCCCTCTCGAGAGGGGGTAGGGGGTGTGTTAACACATATCAATAAAGCAGACTTAAAATGCATTAACATGGAAATAGTTTAATTTATACT
Source organism: Parabacteroides goldsteinii DSM 19448 = WAL 12034 (assembly GCF_000969835.1). Classification (GTDB taxonomy): domain Bacteria; phylum Bacteroidota; class Bacteroidia; order Bacteroidales; family Tannerellaceae; genus Parabacteroides; species Parabacteroides goldsteinii. Next base: position 370,374 of record NZ_KQ033914.1, on the reverse strand, counting down.
GAGGGTAGCATGATAAAGCCGGTTTACAGGCTGAGATATGACACACCCCCTGCCCCCTCTCAAGAGGGGAAAAAGTTACAATCAGTTTTTACTAATAAACATTCATCATTTAATAAACTGTGATACGTATTAATTCAATCAATCGTGCTTAATATATCGAGAAATATTCCGCTATCGGCCCCAGCGTCAGCGCAGGGAAGAAAGACAGGGCGGCAACGATAAAGATTACGCTGAACGTCATCACGGCAAATGTGGCCGTATCTGTCTTCAATGTCCCTGCACTTTCCGGGATATATTTCTTTTGTGCCAGCAGTCCCGCAATGGCAACCTGCCCGACGATAGGAAGATAACGGCTGATAATCAGTGCCAGACCAGTCGTAAAGTTCCAGAAATAGGTATTATCGCCCAGTCCTTCAAATCCCGACCCGTTGTTTGCCGAAGCCGACGTATATTCGTAAAGCATCTCGCTGAACCCGTGGAAGCCCGGATTATTCAGCCACCCTCCTTCCGCCTCCACAAAGGCCGGATTATATACCCAATAATAGCATGCCACCGCCGTGCCGATCAGGATAACGAACGGATGAGCCAGCGCCACAATCGTCGCAATCTTCATCTCGCGTGCCTCCACTTTCTTTCCCAGGAACTCAGGCGTGCGCCCGACCATCAACCCGCTGATAAAGACGGCGATAATCAGGAAAGCGTAATAGTTCATGAATCCCACGCCTACACCGCCGAACCAGGTATTAATCTGCATATTCAACATCTCCATCATCCCCGACAGCGGCATCGTGCTATCGTGCATACCATTCACCGAACCGTTGGAAGTCACCGTCGTCGTACAACTCCATAAAGCGGTGGCAGCCGGACCGAGGCGGGTTTCCTTTCCTTCCATGGCACCGGCCTGCTGGTCGATTCCCATCGCCGAGATCATCGGGTTCCCCTTCGTTTCATAGTATGTATTGATGCCGACACTCACGAGGTAGGCAAACAGCATCACTCCGAATATCGAATAGGCGAGTTTCTTTCGCTTCAGATAGAATCCCAATGCAAACACCATCGCCATCGGCAGGATAAGGATGGACCAGCATTCCACCATATTCGTCAGGTAAGTCGGGTTTTCCAACGGATGCGAAGAGTTAACCCCGTAGTAACCACCGCCATTCGTTCCCAATTGTTTGATCGGGATGATTGCGGCAGCCGGACCTTGCGAAACAAGTTGTTCCTGTCCTTCCAGCGTCGTCAGCTTCATCTTGCCGTCGAATCCCATCGGCGTACCTTCTATAATCAGGATAAAACCAACCACCAGCGCCAACGGCAGCAGGATACGTGTACTACTCTTCATCAGCAGATTCCAGAAGTTACCGATCGTATGAGTCGATTTCGATGCCATCGCCTTGAATACTCCTCCCAGGGCCGCCATACCCGTTGCCGCCGTAATAAACTGGAAGAGCATGATGACAAACAACTGTGTAAAATAAGTCAACCCGCTCTCGCCGCTGTAATGCTGCAAGTTACAGTTCACCATGAAACTGATACAGGTATTAAACGACAGGTGCGACGACTGGCTCGCATTGCCGTCGGGGTTCAACGGCAGGTATTGCTGGAAATACAGCAGGAACATTCCCCAGAAAAACCAAAACAGGTTAATGGTCAGCAATGCTTTGAGGAAGCTCTTCCAACTCATTTCCACGTTCGGGTCGATGCCGCACAGTTTAAAAATCCATCTTTCCACCGGGGCGATGAAGTCCAGGCAGGTCTTCTCCCCTTTATAAACTTTTGCAATGTACTTCCCCAGCGGGTAGGCCAGCACGACCATGAGTACTATTTGCGCGATGCTACCTAATAATTCCGTATTCATCTTTTTACCATCATTATTTGTTTAAAACTTTTCGGGCTTAATCAACACATACATCAGATACCCGAAGATAACCAGGCAGAGTATAAACAGTGCTACGAACATATCTCTCCTCCTTCCTTTAAATCTTTTCGAACCAATCTACACACTTGAAAAAAAACCAGTAGCAAAGGCTACCTACCGCACATAAAAAAATAAATGATACAATTTCATTCTCTAACATAGCTTTGTCTTTTAATCGTTTATACAAATCATTTTGCCCTTCTATATGCCAAAGCCGTGCCAAAGCGGAGACAACAACATGTTAAAACCTGTATCACAAATACTTATCAGAAAAACGCAGCATAACGTCGGAAGAGGTAACCCTTCCATTTTGAAAAGGTCGGCCTGTCAAAACGGTAAAGTATACTAAAACGGAAAGATGAAAAAGAGAGTGAGAGAATAAAAAAAAGCCCCGGCTTGTATAGGGCCCGGGGCTTTAATAAAAGTAAAGGTAGCCTATATCTCACGACATATCTGGCTACAGCAGGTCTCACGACCTAATAACTTAAAATCAAAAAAAAATATTATTCGGTAAATTGATAAGGTACGGTGAACCAGAAACAGGTACCTCTGTCTATTTCCGAATCCACCCATATCCTACCACCTAGCTTATGAACAATCATTTCACATATACTCAGGCCTAAACCGCTTCCCTGAATAAATGTATTCAGCTTTGTGAAACGATGGAATATATCTTTCACCTTATTTTTAGGAATGCCGATACCCGTATCCCTGACAAAAAACTTCAACAGGCTCTCCCTTTGGTTATATTCATAACCAACCGTTATAGTTCCCTTCTCCGTAAACTTCATGGAGTTGTTCATCAGATTGGTCAGCACCTGCATCAAACGGTGTTTGGCAATGACAGCATAACATTCCATCAAACCTTTGCTGGAGATAATCTGCACATCCTTATTTCTGTTCGTCATCCGGGCAGACGTCGCAATCTCGTCGATAATATGGTTTATACAAGTCCTCGATTCGTTAAAGTCGAGCGTTTCCGCATCAATCATTGCCAGGTCGAAAATATCATTAATCAGTTTCAGCAGCAGCGCGTTGTTACTTTCGATAATCCCGATATACTCCTGCTTTTCCTCTTCTGTCTCAACGTTAATCAACAAATTGGAAAAACCGATAATCGCATTCAGCGGCGTCCGTATCTCATGGCTCATATTCGCCAGGAAGGCGGATTTCAACCGGTTGGCCTCTTCGGCGGCACCCAGGGCGTCACGTAGGCTCTGTTCCAGCAGTTTTTGTTCCGTGATAGGCATGAAAATACCGTCGAGAGCAATAACATTCCCTTTGCTGTCGTACTCGACCTCAACCAGCATCTCTTCCCATGAGACTTCCTTGTCGTTATATATATTCAGATCGCTCAACTGGTATTCGAGATGTCCCCTGCATATCTCTCCGCTGATTAATTGCCTGAACAACTCCCTCGCCTGCTCACGGAAATCGGTATGCACCAGCATCAAAGCCGTTTCCAGCGGGACTTTTTTATCTTCAACCAGCCTCCGGTGTGTCTTTCCGGTCAACGAATCATATTCGGCCACCATCTTTTTTACGGAGAATATATCATTCTTTATATCATAATACCAGCAGACCATATTGGCAGCCTCTATCGCTATCGACAGTTTATAATTCACCAGTTCGAGATTTTCGCGGTAATTTTTCAGCTTCGTCACATCGACAAAGAACACATCCACTACATCTTCTTCTTCCGATAGACGGATTATAACTGTATAATAAGATCCGTTTATCAAATATTCACCCCTATGCGTTTCTTTCGTAATCAATATTTCTTGAGAAATATCCAGAAACCGCTCCATTGATCCCAATGAAGTCCGTTCCAGTTGTTCTCTATTTTTATGCAGGACATCTATTTTCGGCAGTACCTTTTCATTAAAAGCTTTATTAACATCGAGCACCAAAAGGTCGGGCGCCTCCCTGTCGCTCCGGATTTTACACCGCAAATATGGGATAGGCATGTTGTCGAATAAATCACGGTATTTAAGAAGCAATTTATATTCGCGGGTCCGCATCTTCGATTTTATATGCCTGATATAGATGATTGTAAGTAGTGCAACAATGATGGAAGCAAGGAAATAGAGACTGAATATCAGCAGGTCATAATGTTCGATAAAATTCAATGGCTTTTCCAGCATGGAAGAATTTTCAGCACGAAACACATTCCTTCCTATTGCCGGAGAAATATTTATCGCAGAGATGCACCCTGCATATATCTTTCCGGTAAAATATTCCAGTAAAATAAATATACCGATGTTGCGCTTCATAATTTTATTTTAGACCCAAGTTATACCCTTTTAATAAATTCATTGTATTTTCTGTTTCATCTTACCTACATATGAAGAATAGTTGAAAAACATTGCTTTTATATTATCTGCAAAGTTATTGTAATAAATCTATTCTTCAAAGATAATTTGTAATTAAATCCATGAAAACCATTGATTTTTATTGACTATCACAAAAATAGCACATAAAAAACATAATATGGAATATCAAATTCGTATCAAAAATGCAGGCGGAAACCTCGCGGCCTCCGCCTACCCCCCTTATCAATCCTAACCTCCTATTCAATTTCAGGACGGTCGCCACCGCTACTTCCTCCCGATGATGGCGGGCGGGTAGTTCCGGTGCTTGTCTTTCCTCCCTTGCCTGCTCCGAGGCTGTCGGAGATGACGACACGGTAATGATCGATACGCGCGTTCCACCATGCGAACAGTTCGGCGTATTTATCATCTCCTTTGACGAGTGCCAGGGCATTTAGTTTTTCCACCAATGCGTTATAAGCCTTCTCGTAAATGGGACGTGTCATTTCGGTACTTCCTTTTCCGCTCTTTTCGGAGTGTTCTTTCGAGCGCTTCGATGTCAGTTCAGCACAAAGGTCGTTCGCTTTTTTAAGTTCGGCTATCCAGCCGTCCAAACCTAAGAGAGTAGCGTCCGCCTTGTATTTATCGGACGCCAGTTCCTGCAAAAAGTTATTGATGAAACTTGTCTGGTCGTCGAACGAGCGCCGTTGGGCACCGGTAAAAGTATCAGCCAATACGCTCAGACGCAAAGCACCGTCTCGCTTATCCTGATCGAAGTGTCTCAATCCGTTTCTTATTTCTATAAGTATGGCAACATGCAGGTTACCACGCTGTTTGTTACCCGTAGTCATCTGTTCGGTAATAGAACTTTTGGCAACGTTGACAATGCTATCATCGAACGCCTGCAATTTTGCCTTATAATCGGGAAATATATCGGTTATCTCCAGTGTATCGTCGCCTTTGGCTTCGATAGCTGTTTCTATTTCACGACCGAACGTCAGACTTTCGTTATTCTTCAACCGTGTTTTTGTTCCAAATGTTTGTATTTTAGTCATAAGTATGTGTTTCTATTCTTTTAGTACCTGGTAAAAATATTTTCAATATTTTACAATAACATTACACTCTAGACACAATCCCCCGATACTTATATCGATGAAACAAAAAACCCTTTAAACTGGTTCGATACTTATATCGGGGGCGCCTTCGTTGTGTAGAAAGCTTTCGATACTCGTATCGAAAGCTTTGGCTGCCGTATGTGTCTCACGACAAAAAATCGGCATATCTAGTATTAAATGATTTGCTTGAAAACAATTTTATCGTTATCTCTAATTTTTATTCTCGCTTCCTCCTTTTGTTTATCAACATCCGGAGGATGTTCAGATTGTCTTTGTTTCATTTTTATTAGATTTAAGTTATGGCCCGTCAAGGGGTCAAATTATATTTACGTTTATATTTATTAACAGCAAAATGACTAGAAAAAACGTTCCTTTTTTCTAGTCACGTTTAAGTTTTTCTTTAGAAATAATCATATCCGATTAAATAACGCTCATTATGATAAGAAAATCAATCATTCTCTTTGATTTTTTTTGAAATAATATTTGTTTATTTAATTATTTTTCCTTCCTTTGCAATGACAGGAAAAAAGGAACGATTAATTTAGTCATTCGCACTTAACACTTTTCACGATTGTTTTTCAATGGATACAAGTAGGTTATTCATTTAGGATTTAACATGTTTCAATTGTGAAAATCCCCTATTAGTATATATATTTTTTTATTAATAAAAAATCAATCTTATGAGGATTTCGGTATTGATTGATTTTACAATAAGTTTTCAGTCTTCCTTTTCAAAAAATAGATTCCTTCAAAACGAAATAGCTATCTTTGCATCTAATCAATAAAACTTAGTAGAGAATGGATAAGCAAACGGCCTTTCCGAAAAGACAAATCGTCGATATTGAAACGTGGGAACGGAAAGATAACTTTAATTTCTTCCGGAATTTCCTGAATCCGTGTATCACTATTACCTCCGAAGTGGAATGTACTGCGGCAAAAGAGAAAGCGAAAAAGAACGGGCAGTCCTTCTTCATACATTATTTATACGCCATCTTGCGGGCGGCAAACGAGATTAAGGAGTTGCGCTTCAGAGTAGATGACGAAGGGCAGATAATATATTTCGAGACTGTCGATGTCTTATGCCCCATCCGGATGAAGGAGAACGGGAAATTCTTTACGGTCAGGATTCCATGGATAACCGGATTTGAGGACTTCCATCGGGAGGCGCGACGTATCATCGCCTCTATCCCGGAGGACGGAGACCCGTATAATGCCGAAAACCTGTCGTCCGAAGAAAACCGGTACAGTGTTATCCTGGTGAGCGCGACGCCCGACCTTTATTTTACATCGATGACTCATACGCAGGAGCGCGAAAGCGGTAGCAGCTACCCGTTACTGAACGTGGGGAAGGCGGTGACGAGGGAAGGAAAACTGGTTATCCCCGTCGCGATCAACGTGCATCACGGGTTTGTGGATGGGGCGCATCTGGCGACGTTCTATCAGAAGGTGGAAAAATATTTGGGATAGTATCCCCTCCCCTCTCGAGAAGGGGGCAGGGGGGGTTATAGTTAACTACAACCCGTATTCCTCAATCTTCCTATACAGCGTAGTCAACCCGATACCCAGCAGGCGGGAAGTTTCGGTTTTATTCCCGTTCGTATATTTCAGGACTTTCTGTATATGCATTTTTTCAACGCCGCTCAGGTCGAACCCGGCATAGGCTTCGTTTGCCGAGGCATTGGGTTGCTGAATGTTCAGGGGCAAGGAATCCGGTGTCAGCACATCGCCATCCGCAATAATCAGGCTGCGTTCCACCACATTCCGGAGTTCGCGGACATTTCCTTTCCAGGCGTATTTTTTCAGCAGGTTGATATAATCAGGCGAAATCGTCTGGATTTCCTTGCCCATCTTTGCCGACAAAGCCGCAACGAACGCCTTCACATGCAACGGAATATCCTCCGACCGTTCCCGTAACGGCGGCAGATGTATCTGGAAAACGGAAAGGCGGTAAAACAAATCTTCGCGGAAATGTCCCTCGGCAATCTCTTTGGAAAGATCGCGGTTGGTGGCGGCAATGACACGGACGTTGACCTTTACCGGACGTGTATCGCCAATCTTGATGAACTCGCCGGTTTCCAAGATACGCAACAGCTTGGCTTGCAGGTCGAAAGCCATTTCACCGATTTCATCAAGGAAGATAGTGCCGTTGTCGGCCTCCTCGAAAAGTCCTTTCGTCTCCTTCAAAGCACCCGTGAAAGCGCCTGCTTTATGACCGAACATCTCGCTCTCCAGCAGGTCGCGGCTGAAAGAAGAGCAGTTGATAGCCACAAAGGCTTTTCCGCTGCGCGAACTGTGTTGGTGGATGGACTGGGCGAAGACTTCCTTTCCGGTGCCTGTCTCGCCTGTCAGCAGCACGGGTACATCGGTTTGCGCCACCTTGCGGGCCAGGGCGATCGCCTCCTGTATGGCAGGCGATTTGCCGACGATGGTGTCGAACGAATATTGCCGGCCGACCGGCGAAACGGCAGCTTTCTCCTGACGGTAGGCGGCGGAGGCTTTCTCCATAGCTTTGGCGATCAGGGGGAGGATTTTATTGTTGTCGTCGCCTTTGGTGATATAATCGAAAGCACCGTTCTTGATGGCTTGCACGCCGTCGGGGATGTTACCGTGGGCGGTCAGCAGGATGATTTCGGAATGGGGACGCAGCTTCTTTAGTTCGCGTACAAGTTCAACGCCGCTGCCGTCGGGCAGGCAGACGTCGCACAGGATGACTTCGGGGGTGTGTTGTTCCAGTTGTTTAAGACCTGCCCGGCAGGTGGACGCCTGGAATACATCGTAACCTTCAAGTCCGATGATACGTGAGAGTAAACCTAAAATCTGCTTTTCGTCGTCAATAATCAGTACTTTTCCCATACTTTCAACAATTCTGTAACGCAGGCAAATGTACGATGATTATTTTTTCCGGCAAGGGGATGCGGGACAATATGCTGAATTTTATAGCATGCTGATAAGGGCTTGCTTGTTCAGTATCTTCACCTTGTTACGCGAGATGCGGATGAAACCGCTGTCTACGAGCTTATTAATTTCTTTGGAAAGGGCGGGCCGCGTGACGCCGAAATACTCGGCAAGCTGCACCTGGTTGTGCTCCATATCGACCGTGTCTTCTCCCTCTTTCAGATGGTCTATCAGATAATAAATGTAACGGCTGCGGATGCCGCGGAAAGAGAGGACACGCAGGCGGGTCATGGTGCATTTGTTGCAACTGGTGCTGACGCAAAGGAAGTTATGAAGGAGCACGGGCATCGAATGCATCATCTTAAAGAATGAATCTTTGGAAATCTTCATCAGGACGACATCTTCCTCGACCGAGAAGGTGGCGGGGAACTGGTTCTTTTCGGCAAAAACATGCGGGGTGGCAAAGGTGCGCGGGGCTTTGATGACCTCTACCCTGACTTCGCCTCCCGAGACATCGACTACGTCTACGTTCAGTTTGCCTTCGAGCAGAACGTGTATGGCCTGGCACGGCGAACCCTGATGGATAATCGTTTTCCCTTTCGGATGGTTCTCTAGTGTGTATTCCAGATTTTCCAGGAAGTCTTCCTGCATCTTCTGCGTGAAATTCCGGAACAACGGTATTTGAAAGATATCGGTTATATTCATTCAGCATCGATTTAGTGTCGGAAATGTTTCTTACAAAGATAAGAACATTTCCGACACCTGCAAGTTACCACTTGGCAATAAATATTCTCGGGTTGATGTTGATCGACAACCATCCCCAGTCTTGCCAACTATCTTTACTGCCTCCCTTGACGGCTTCCATCGTAGATGTTCCGAGCATCGTGGAGTAACCGGCGGAGAGTTTCACGTCTTTCATAATCTGCCAGTCCACCTGGAGGTCGAGTTCGGAACCCAGTCCGCGGTCGAGGTCTTTTCCTTTAACCGTTACATCGCTTGTGGTGGAGAAATAATGGTAGGCGAGCGACAGGTCGACTTTTTTCGACGGTTTGAAGGCGAGCTTCACCTGATTGTCCCAAAGTCCCGGATTGAAACCCGGCAAAAACGGGGTGGCATAATAATAATCCATCGCACCGTAGAACTTGTGATGGGTTCCGTACAGCGGGTCGAAGGCCGTGTATTTGGCATCCGGGCCGTCCGTATTGTCTGCACCGCTCAGGTAATCGCTGCCGAGGGCAGCGCTCCATTGCGAATTGATTTTATAAGCGGCATTCAAAGCCCAGAGGAAAGCGGAGACGTCACGTTTCTTCGCATTCTTGCCGGACTGGTAATAAAAGGTACCGCCAAAGGTCCAGTCGCCCGGCTGGTAATACAGGTTTGCTCCCATCGTTTGCATGAACTGGGTGTCGGAAACCTTTTCTTTCGGGTCGCCGCCTTCCAGTCCGAGGTTCATGAAAAGGAAAGAGGCTTTAAATTCTTTGCTGCCGATATGCTGGTACCAAAGGGTTTGCATGTTCTTGTAAGGCTGCGCGCCCTCGGCGTAGAAGGTGCCGCCTATTTTAGTTTCGTCGTTCTGGTTAAAGGCGAGGATGAGATGAAGTTTGTTCTGTTTGTTCTCATACCCCAGTTTCAGGGCGTCGTGATAACGGCCGGCGATGTTCCAGTCCAGTCCGCCGAGGATGCGTTCGTCGTCGTAGATGAGCGACTGGCGTCCGAGCTTAGCAAAGAGGCCGTATCCGAAGTCGAGTTGTGCCCAGGCCTCGTTCAGGATGAAACGGCCGTTCTTGTCGATCTGCGGGTCCTGTCCCCAGACGCCTACGTGCTGTGCGGAAAGGCCGATCGAGAGGTTCTGCCGCTCGTAATTCATGGAGAGGCGGGCACGGTTATTGATGAAGCCGGCCGGCTCCTGCCCTTCGCTACGGGGATTTAAAACTCCGTTCCTGTACTCTGCACGCGGACGTATCTGCGCACTCATCGAGAATGTATTCTCTTTATCCTTGGATGTTTCATTTTCGTCTGCTTTCATCCACATCGAGCTTACCAACAGAAGCCCGGAAAAAACAATCACCCGTTTCTTCATATCGTTTATGTTTTAAGTTGATATTTCTTTTTATTTGTTATTCCATATTGTAAACGTGTACGCTGTTGCCTTGTGCCGAAGGCAGATAATTCACGCCGAACCAGCAAACTTGCAGCAAGATAAAAGCGAACACCAGTATTCCAAGGGCTGACCTGTACTGTTTGTTCTTCTGAAACCGGAAGTGTATATACAGCAGATTGCCCAGCCAGGTCGCTGCTGCCCAGGTCTCTTTCGGGTCCCAGCTCCAGTAATGCCCCCAGGCTTCTTTCGCCCAGAGCGCCCCGAAAAGCATCCCGATAGTCAGGAAAGCAGTTCCCACATAGACCAGGTTATCGCAGAGATTCATTACGCCCGGCTCAATCGCCCTCTTTCGCGACCGGACCAGTAGATAGACGGCCACCACGGCCCCCGCTCCCAGCATCGCATAGGCAAACATATAAACAATCACATGCGGTGCAAACCAGGGACTTTGCAAGGCAGGCATCAGTGTCTTATTATGTATCTCCGGCTTAAACAGGTTGATACAAATAAACACCAGCGACATGACCGTACTGAAAGACAAGATCCATTTATAGCGCCAGCGGATATAAGTAATGATTCCGGCAACCGGCAGGAAGAAGGAGTACCACAGGCGCGTCTCCCCCATCGTCCGCAACGGCGGTCGTTCCAACGACACCCACATCCCGACGATGAAAGCCATAAAGATAGCCAGGCCGGCAACCGTCCACAAAACCACCTGCAACGACTTGCCGGGCCGGTAAGCCGCCATTGCTCCCATGCCCCAGCAGAATACGGCCGGCAAAGCAAAATATATCAAATGATTCCATTCCATACGTTATACAGTTTTTATGTCATTAACCACCGTCTGTTCCGGCTTATTCCCGGGTGCCAGAATGAAAAGGCAGACGGAGCCGAGCAACATCATCAGAATGCCGGTATATACCAACGGAAGCCACGGGTCTTTCACCAACTCGAAGATGCTCAGGCGGCTCCATTTCCCTTTTGTTTCGTCATAACTTAGCTGGTAAATCTTCCAGCCGGACATACTGAAAGGCTTATTCACTTCAATCAATGCTTCGGCCTGCTCCTTTTCCTTCGTATACACCAAGACCTCGGAGGCGAAGCGTTTCGGTTCGCGTTCCGGCATGACCAGGCTCACCTCCTCATTCAGTTGCAGTGATACGTACGGGAACATGAAACTGCCGCAACTCACCCAACCGCTTTTTTCGACACCGCTTGCCTTATTGCGGGCAGTTACGTATAAGGCGGTTGTCGCCCCTTCGGAATGAAAGGCGACAAAGTTGACCGTGTCCTTTCCGGGGACGCAGGCGGCCATCGGCAACAGGTCGGTTACTTCTATCTCCCAATCCAGCAGGTTGCCGGACAAAGGAGTGGATTCGACCAAGATGTTTTCAGGATTCTTTTCGGGCAACGCTTTACCGTCCGCATTGTCGATAATCAACAACTTCGGAGGATATTCGTCGATTGTAAATGATTTCAGTTCGATGGCTAAAGGCAGTTCCTGCATTTCTCCGGCTTCGTCGGTTGCCCGCCATTCCGGTTCGCCTTGCGGAACCGTCATCCGCAGACGTTGCAAGTCACCATTTCCTAAAATGGCTGCCAGCAACGTAATGAATAATCCGGCATGATTCAGGATAAAAGGAACATCTTTCCATTTAAAACAGCTTATCTTCCGAATCGTCACCAACCCCAATACGGAGAGAAAATAAAGGAACAGCAGCATAAAAGGCCACGAGACCGTCATTTGCATGAAACCTAACCCGGACAGTAGTCCTCCGTGAGTAACCGTTGCGGAGGGAGCCACTTGTCGGGTCAGTCCCATGATGATAACCGAAACCATCCAGGCCGTCAAAGACGTAATACTCGCCGTCAGGCTGTAAAACCACTGCAAGACAGCAGCTTTACGGCTCGCGGCATATATCATTATCAAGAAAAACAGGAACACTCCTCCTGCTATAGCGTTCAGGGGATACCGGAAAAGAGTCGCGTCCACCTTCCCGGTTGTCATTTGCAGAATGACTCCGGTAATGAACAGGCCGATACTTATCGCCCATCCTTCTGCATATCCCCAGGGTTGCTTCCACATAATCAAATCTTTTCAGCCAAACGTTTGTTTGCTTTCGCTTCCTTAATCCATTCCGGAACGACAGTGTTCAGGAATTTCTCCTTTGCCTGACGTTCGACAGCCATATCCAGACCGATATATTGCTGTGCTTTTTCTTTTGTCGAGATATCCGGCATCGGGACATCATCGGTATAACCCAATTTAGCTAATACTTTGGATACAGCCAGACGTGCCTGCATGGTCCTGTCGAGGCCGTTACCCAGGATACGCTGTATCTCCTGCGGTGCATGGAATGCTCCACCGTGGGAAGCAACACCGAAATCCCAACGCCATTGTGCCTGACGGAGCAGTTTCAATACCGGAGCCATCTGGTCTTCCGTTGCGCCTTTATCCCAGGCAAACTTTGCTTCGATATGTGCTTTTGCCAGTTCGGCTTCCAGGCGGTTACGCATTTCGTTTGCCTTGTTCTGACGTTCGTAAACATTATTACGCAAAGTTTCTTCGCTTTCACGATGGCAAACCTGGCAGGTACGGTCAATCATAGCCAGCGGGCTCATGATATGGTGGTCACTGTATTTCACGCCGCCTTCGCTTTTATAAGGCATATGGCAGTCGGCACAGGATACGCCACGCTGTGCATGGATACCCATCATCGACAATTCATAATCCGGATGCTGCGCTTTCAGAATCGGTGTACGGCTCAGTTTATGGGTATAGTCTGCGAAACCTTCTTCGTCATAATAAGCCTCCATGTCTTCAACAGTAAAGCCTTTATCCCAGGGGAAAGTCAGATACTTGCCGTCACCCTTGAAATAATATTCCACATGGCACTGCGCACAAACCAGTGAACGCATTTCCTGCTGGGTCGCCTTGGTGATGTCGCGTCCCTGGCGCTGGAATGCTTCAATCAAGGCCGGACGACTGATATGCAGATTCATATTCTCCGGTTCATGGCAATCGGCACAACCGATAGGATTCACAATCTCCGTTCCCATTGCCGCCCATTTGCTCTTATAGAAATTATCTACTCCTATCGCCTGCATCATACGGGGAACGTCCGGACTCTTACAAGTCCAGCAAGTTGCCGGCTGCGGACCTTCATCGGGCGTCATCGGAGCGCCGACACGCAGGGTATGACGCATATCGTCAATCGCATGCATATGACCGCGTGGAGTTGAATAATCTTTAGAAAAAGCATATCCGGCCCAAAGAATAACCATTTCGGGACGGGCTGCCAGCACATCGACCATCTGGTTTCCGTTATACTTGCTTTGAAAACTGGTATCCATCGTCTGCATCCAGGTTTCATATTCCCGCGGATAGTTCGGGGCAAACTTTTCGTTTACCGACTCAATGCCGGTAATCTCGACTTTCTTGTTATTCATCACACTGGCAATCTCGGCCCTCCGTTCATTGATCGAGGCAGCGAGTACGCCCAATACGAAAACAACGGCCATTGTTCCGCCGAACAACAACCAGCCTTGCCATGATTTAAGTTTCTTTTCCATATTCGTTGATTTTTATTTATTCGTTTTATTTAAGCATATCTTTCAGCCATTGCGGCGTATTGGTTTTCGGATAAGGCACAATGGCCGAAGGAGTGGACGAGAGGCTGTTGGAACCTCCGTGCGGAACATCGCGGTGACAGTCCCAACAGGCTTTTCCTTCACCCGCCATCGCCATATTGTGGTCGATACGTCCGGTGTTTACAAATTCGGTATTCAGTTGCGTGTGGCAACGGACACAGTTGTTCATGATTACTTCAGCGCTTTCGTCGATAGCCTGTATTACCTGCGGTTCGCCACGCATCATAAAGACAGCGGCATGTCGCATACCGTCCATTCCTTTGAAAAACCATTTCTTTGCGGCGTTTTCGTGCGGCACATGGCAATCGTTACAAGTAGCGTTCCGGCTATGCGAACTGTGACTCCAGGTAGCATAATAAGGCCCCATGATATGACAGTTCACACAGGTCGACGGCTCATCAGACAAGTAACTCCAGGCCCTCGATACATAAAATGTATAAAAGCCTAAACCACAAATCGCTCCGCTCGCGACAATGGCAAATAATTTCCATCGTCTGGAAGGAAGAATCGCGTTTATTATCTCTTTTATCTTCATACAGCCTTAATTAAAGTTTAATTCTTGACAAATATCTTAAATCGAGTACAGGTAAAGTGTAATAAATATTACATTGCGCGAAAATTATCCAACAAATGAGAAAAGTTTTATTCATGGCAGTCTCCGCACTGCTGATCTGCACCTCGTGTGTAACGAAGAAAAAATACCTGGAAGCCGAAAATGGGCGGCTCGAAGCCATCGGCCGCGGCAATGCTTTACAAGAACAACTGGTCGATTGCAAAGATGCCGGTGACAAACTGAACGAGCGCCTCGCCGCCCTCCAGCGAGACACGGCAAAGATGGGCAGCAACATCCGCAACTATCAGACGATGCTGAATTCGAACATGACACAACAGGAAAAGTTAAACTCCCTCCTCAGCCAGAAGATGGAAGAATTGAACGAGCGGGAACGGACAATTAACGAATTGCAGGACATGATTAATGCCCAGAACGAAAAAGTTCAAAAGCTGCTAAGCAGCGTAAAGGATGCCTTATTAGGTTTCAGCAGCGAGGAACTGACTGTTACGGAGAAAGACGGCAAAGTATATGTCGCCATGTCGGATAAGTTATTGTTCGAATCAGGAAGCGCCCGGGTGGATAAACGTGGAAAAGAGGCATTGGCTAAACTGGCGGAAGTCCTCAACAAGCAGTCGGATATAGATGTATATATCGAAGGCCATACCGACAGCAAACCGATTAACACGGCACAGTTCAAAGACAACTGGGATCTGAGTGTAATCCGTGCAACTTCGGTTGTCCGCATCCTGACAAAAGATTACGGCGTGAATCCGTTACAGATACAGCCTTCCGGACGTGGAGAATATATGCCGGTAGCAGACAACGAATCGGCTGAAGGCCGCAGCAAGAACCGCCGGACAGAGATTATTATGGCACCGAAGCTGGATAAATTATATCAGATGTTACAATAACCTATAATAGCGGGAATGTGTCAAAAGTCGCTATCCTGTCTGTCATCCCGGGCTTAACCCGGGATCGTATACTACGTTGATATGCACCATTTAGTATAAGTTGGCGGATCAAGTCCGCCATGACAAAACGGACTTTTGCAGCAGTCCTGCTATTCTATTGACCTATAGTGGATTTTTAATCGAAAAAAAGCTCCACTCCAAATCAAAGGGAGAACATGGGTACCAGATATCTTGTTTCTCTCCCCCTACTTCCTGAAAAATATGGATGAGACAGGTAGATGTTTTTAGGTATTTATCTCCATTTTCTTTCAATACGCTTACTTGACCAATCCCTTTGTTTTCAAACTCTCTGGTCGAATATCCCAAATTCGTATATTCCCTGAAAGAAGCCAAACTTTCTTCGTTATCCTTCACTTCTACCGATGCTTCATATATATAATACAAATAAGATTTATCAAACCCTGATTCCTTTGCTACATTTCCTGGAAGTGCACCTTTGCACACGTCAAGAGCTTCACAACGCGTAAATCCTTTGACAGCCACACTGTCATAATCATCAAATGTAAACCAGGTTATCTCCGGTTCCGATAAATAGATTTTTTTATCATACTGGAACTTTGTCTTTGAACAAGAGAGTAAAGCAAAGACAACTAACAGACTATAAATAAATGACAGATTCTTCATAATTCCTTAATTTAATATTAAATACCAGTCTTTTCATTCGTAAAACAAACTATTTATCCTCTTTTGATTTTACATCTATATCTTTAAAGGAAAAACAATGCCACTCCAAATCGAAAGGGGAACACGGATACCAGATATCCATCTTTTTACCATCCTTTTCCTGGGAAATATAGATTAGATAAGTGTTCATGACAAATGAATCATCAAGACTGTCATAATCTTTTACAGTATTGGAAACCCCAATATAACCCATATCCGGAAAAGAATATCCCAATTTAGTATTTTGATCAGCATACATAATAATAAAATCCTCCTCATTCATCTTAAATTCAGCAGTAACCGCGCAGATATAATAAACATAAGATTTATCGTATCCCGAATCCTTCACAACACTATCAGGCAGCATACCTTTATGTTCATCCCCGATAGTTCAGCTATTAAATCCCTTCACTACGATACTGTCCCCTTTCTCTACAGGATACCGGTTCACTTCCGGCTCCGACAAATACAAATAAACCTGACCGTTAAAACCAATCTCAGTCTTAGAACACGACATCAAGGTCAACATCAATAATAGATAAAACACAAACATTCGATTTCTCATATCATTCTCACATTTTAAATACTTCTATCCATTAAACGCCAGCCTTTGTTTCATATTGCGTGAGTGATAATCAATAAATTATTGTATGAGGCAGTGATAATAAAATATAAAAAAGACTCCCCCCTAATATTATTTATCATTAAATATTTATCATCTACTATCATACTATCATTATTTGATATAAATACATAATTATCAACACCCTATCTTATGACAGTAAGTGCTTTTAACTATCATATATCTATCATGCAACTATCATACCCGCTTAAAAAGTAAGATAGGAAACGTCTTCTTTTGGATAAATATATAGCTAAAAATCAACAACATAGTAACATATATTGCTTGACACCCGGGTCTTGACACCTTCGACACCCGGGTGTTCGCATCGTCAAGATGGGGGTGTAAAACAGGGTAAGATGGGCATCCCGGCAACAAAAAGTCTGTATTCGGGTGAAATTAAGTCATTGTTTTGGGATAAAAAAGTAGTAGACTAACGAATTATGAGAGACAGCATGTAACCGGGCAGTCATCTTTTTAAGGTCAAAAAGATGGCTGCTTAGTTAAAATAGAGTTAAAATGATGGTTGCATGATAGATAAATGATAGTTAAAAGCACCT
Source organism: Parabacteroides goldsteinii DSM 19448 = WAL 12034 (assembly GCF_000969835.1). Taxonomy (GTDB): domain Bacteria; phylum Bacteroidota; class Bacteroidia; order Bacteroidales; family Tannerellaceae; genus Parabacteroides; species Parabacteroides goldsteinii. The sequence continues at coordinate 353,016 of NZ_KQ033914.1, read as the reverse complement.
ACTATCATAGATTAGAATGCTTATAATCAGATATTTATATCAACCAGTGATAGTATGATAGTAGAATTAAAGATAATTCTACTTCTTACATCTTATTGCAAAATACAGAATATACAGAAATGCAATCAACGGCACAAAGAATCCGATTGCCATATTGTTTTCCCCGATATATCCCATCAGCATCGGACTGAAAGCGCCACCAGCCACTCCCATCACGATATAGGAAGATGCCTTTTTGGTATAAGCGCCCATCCCTTCCAGACCTAACGCAAAGATTGTCGGAAACATGATGGACATAAAGAAGAATGAAATATACAACGCATACAAAGATATCGTTCCGGCAGAAACAATTACCAACGCCATGCAGATGGCATCAGCCAAAGCAAACCAGGTCAGCAATTTTCCCGGAGCCATCCATTTCATCGTAAAACTTCCGGAAAGGCGGCCAATCATGAATAAAGCCATCCCGCCAAACGCAAGTATCCGCGAGGCTTCGATATTCGTCATCTGCGGGTCGAGTTCCGTGACATAATTAATAAAGAAACTAAAGATACCGGTTTGCGCCGCACAATAACAGAACTGGGCAATCACCGCCCGTACAAACTGCCCATGCCTCCACATCGAAGTGGCGGGGAGTTTTGTATCAAGTCTATTTTCCTCCTGTTCCTCTACCTTTATCTCCGGCAAACGAGTGAAAAAGAAAAGGATAGCTACCAATAAAACGATACCGCCCACAAGAATATAAGGTTTCGTCAGGGTAAACGGGTCATCCTGCGCACCTCCGAAGATTAAAGCCCCACCAACCAGCGGACCAAGTATCCAGCCCAACCCGTTAAACGATTGCGACAAATTCAGACGCTGCGCACCCGACTCCGTCGGTCCCAGAATAGTCGAATAAGGATTGGCTGCCGTCTCAAGAATACACAACCCGCAGGCAATGATAAATAAAGCGACCAGAAAAGGAGTCGCAGAATGTAAAAAGGCAGCAGGGATAAAAGCGAAAGCCCCGGCAGCAAAAAGTAACAATCCCAGAATAATACCTTTCTTATAACCGTAACGTTTCATAAACATTCCGGCAGGCAACGCCATCAGGAAATAAGCGATATAAGTGGAAAACTGCACCAGGCCGCTCTCTGCCTTCGTCATCGTGAAAGCGCCCTGGAAATGTTTGTTCAGTACGTCCAGTAAACCATGCGCAAATCCCCACAACAGGAACAGGCTGGTGATAAGTATGAATGGAACGAGATATGATTTTCCATTGGGGGCAGCAAATAAGCTTTGTTTGTTTTTCTTTTCCATCAGATTCTTTTGATTCGGGTAATTGAAATATGTCCATCAATTGCCATTTCTCCGCGGATATGGCGCCGGAAATGACTTAACAGATTGCAAAGGTAATTCTTTTCTGCCAATAAACTATGTATAATCAGGACCTCGCAGATATTGGAGGTCTTGACCGGTTATTTCTTTTTCAGATAATAATTCGGATTAAAGTAGGAAATCCGGTAAGCAGAGTCCGGAGCGTTACGGTATAAATTGATCGTATTAAAAACCAACTTTGCCGAATCCATATCGAACTCAAGTAAAACAGGGAACATCTTTTCAGGAACAGAATCATAAGGAGTCAACCCGGCTTTTGCCAGCTGGTTGTTCCAGAATGTCGTCAAGCTCTCCTGGTAGATAGTATCTCCTTTATGGTTGAATAGATAAAAAGTATCCCGCTCTGTCGTTGTCCACATTTTATCGGGATTTTTATATCCGGCAACCGGCATTAAAAACTGATAACCCGAAATATCCACCGGCTCCCCGTTATCAATCTCAAGATAAGCCTGATAGTCATATCTCTTATCTTCCGGAGGGTAGTTATCCCGTCCGGTTTGCGAAATCCGTTCAATATCTTTTGCCGTGATTCCGGGTATATAAGTAACCACCGACAAGAAGACGATCGCCAGGCAGGAAGCATACAGATAACGGCCGTACCGTTTGGTAAAGAATAAAACGGCCAGACAAGTCAGTATCAACCCGACTACCACCAGATACACACGCGGCTCTGTAAATCCGTACTCGTTGATACGATAACAAGCACCCACCCAATACATCACCAAAGCGGGCAATACGGCAAAACTGGCCTGTTTATAAAACCAATCATAATACCTCTTCGTCAGAAAGACCTGGCAACCTTTCAGAATAAAAGTGACAGAAACAAAACTGACAACGATATAAGCCACCGCCCCTTTCGGCAACGACCAGAGAACCGCTACCTTAATAAAATAAAGATACAGAATGACCGCATAGATCAGCAAAGCCGGCGAAAGCACATAATTCAGCAGCACTTCAAACAGCCGGTTACGGCTCTCCTCCTTTTCTTCCCTTTCTTGATTGAACATGAGGAACAACAAAGGCATCCCACACATAAACAGAAGGTAAGCCGAGTCGGTATAGAAACTCCTGTAACTGTTTTCCCATATCTCAAAGATGTATTGTATGGATGTATAGATCGAAATTGCCAGCAAATAAGCAATCCCCGCCAGTAATCCGGCAGACAACAAAGACTTCACATAACGCAACCCGACACGCACAAACTCATCATTATCACGTTTCCAGCCGCTAACCAGATAGAGAAGTTGCACTACAATCAATGAAACCAGATAGGTCGGTTGCCATATCTCATCCTTGTCCAGCCACAGAAAAGGAATAAAAAAGAAAGCCGATAAGAAATACAGCGGCCGTAGTTTGTGTTGTACGGTCAGTCCGTTCAACATATAGGTTATCAGGAACAGGACCGGAAAATAAGCCAGCGGCGCCGCCAAAAAAGAATATCCGAATGCATACTCGAAATAGACACATCCTGCCAGACTGAAAACGACTGACAACACAACTTCCACCGGATGTTTCCTGACAGCCAGTTTCAACCTGTTTATGAGAACCTCTATTTTCTTTTTCATATTGATTCAACGTTTATTAGATAGAAACGAAGATAAGAACTTCTTATTACATAAAAGCGATGAGAGACGAAATAAATAAACACATATTAGAACAAATCCCATAACTGTTTGTTTTATTAATAAAATCAATAAACGTAATATAAAACATACAGCTATGACTTTAAGTAGAAAATTATCCGATGCTCTGAACGAACAGATACTGGCAGAGATGTGGTCTTCCAATCTCTATCTGTCCATGTACATTCATTTTGCTCAAATAGGTTTGGACGGTTGCGCCCATTGGATGAAAAAACAATCGGAAGAGGAACTCGAGCATGCCTATAAAATGATTGATTATTCTGTAAAACGTGGCGGACAGGTGAAACTGGAACAGATCAATGTTGTTCCGACAGCTTTCGGCACACCGCTGGAAGTATTCGAACATGTATACCAGCATGAGGTTCACGTTTCCGAGTTGATCGACAAACTGGTAGACATTGCACATGCAGAAAACGACAAGGCGACACAAGATTTCCTTTGGGGTTTTGTACGTGAACAGGTAGAAGAAGAGGCAACCGCCAAAAACATCGTTGAAAAACTAAAACTCTACGGTGAACATCATGTGGCAATCATGGATCATCATTTGGGTAAGAGATAATTGGTTCAGATATTATCAGGTTTGAATGTTACTTTTCTCTTGAAAGAAAAGTAACCAAAAGTTCAAGGCTGCATCCGCCTCGCTACTCAGCCTCCTACGTTCGCTGTCGTCTGTGAACTCGCTGCGCTCAAACAGCACAGCCTCCGGGCGCTCACTGCGGATGCTTCGTTTAACGCTCACCAGATGAGGCCTTTCATAGAACGCTTTGCGTTCTCCTAAGATTGCCGATACTACCTGTTAAATCCAAAAGTTTTTGTTCTATAAGTACCGGTATCGGCCATCTTAAGAGGAAGCACAGCTTCCTAGGAAAGGCCTAAGCGGATGAACGTCCGCGAAGGGGGAAGACGAAGCGGTTAAAAAAATCCGTTGTCTGAGCGAAGCGAGTTTCGGATTTTTCAGCGGAGTCTTTCACCGAAGCAGTGAAGCCGGTTAAGCCTTGATCTTTTGACTACTTTTCCATCAAGGGAAAAGTAGGTTCAATTATTTCTATATTTACTCTACTACCTTCATTATCGCCTTTCCCCAATATTCCCCCAATACGGCTGCCCCTTTTTCGTTCGGATGGAGATAGAACGTACCGGCATTACCTTCTTCCGGTATTAAATCCGTGAGATAATTGGCCTTGAAATAGTCGAATGCCTCCGTATCTCCCATAAACACCTGGCCGGGAAAACGTTTGGCATACTCTTCGACCAACGATTGCAATACCGGATAATAACTTTGTAGACGGTTTAAACCTTCTTTCAGATACATGGCGCCGTTATATGTATTCGGACTGTACCATACCGGACGATGTAAAACGATTTTACAACTGGGATACAACGCTAGTAACTGGTTGATAATAGCTTTCATGTTTTCTTCATATTTTTCAGGAGAGGCCGGTGCACCGTTCGGACCTGTAATCGCGCTATCGTTCGTCCCCAACATAATGGAAAAGACAAGGGTCGCCCAAGTCTCGTCCGCAAACTTATCGGCAGCCTCCTTTGCCTTCGGGAAAAGTGTTTCCGTTGTCGGCAGATAATCGGTAGTCGTACAGCCGCTTACTCCCTGATTGGAGTATTTGACAGAAGTGACCGACGGTTGCTTTGTCAGGTATAAAGCGGCTTTTACAGGAGGAGCGTCATGCGACGGAGTAGCGATTAACGCTCCCTGGGTAATACTGTTTCCTATAAATACGATGTTCATATTCTTTTTACTTTCCGCCTTCAAAAAAGGACTGCTCATCACCAGTCCCAACAACAGGCAGGCTATTTTCGCGATCTGTTTCATATTCGTTTAGCTGAGTTAATTTATTCGTTTGCGAAGGTAAAAATAAATCAACTATTTCGGGATGTTTTTGCAGCCAAACTTTTGCTCCCTCCGATTCACGTAAAGGATACTCTTCCATTATATCCATCAGTTCGCTCAGCTGCTCATTGGTAAACCTGAAGTTTTTAAAGAAAGCCGCAACGTAAGGGTGAGTTTCGGAAAAGCCTTTAGTAGCAACGGCTTCGATATGTTCTGCATTACCGAACACACCTTTACTGTCTTCCAGAAATTTCAGGTCATAACGGGAAAACATCCAGTGAGGCGTCCAGCCTGTCACGACAATCCAGTCATTATGTTCAACCGATTTTTGCAGGAACGCCGTCATGGTAGGCCCGCTGGAAGGCATCAAAGCCAGTTGTAATCCGTATTCATCAACAGCCTTTTCCGTCAGGTTCATCAGACTGGCACCGATATCGATTCCGATAATTTCATTTTTAAAACGTTCTTTGTGCGCATTCAGTTCTTCTATCGTATTGATCGTTACATAAGACGGAACAGCCAGTCCTAAACGGGCATTTTCAAACGGAACACCAATCGTTTCCAGACGGTCGCCATATTTTTTCATATAGTCGACATGCGTATCCGGAAGCCACGCATCCAGAAACAGATCGACTTTACCGGCAGCGACGGAGGTAAAGATCGGAGCGATATCGGCATTCTTCAAAGTCACTCTATATCCCTGTTCCTCCAGCATTGCCTTTGCCAGGTAACTCATGGCGATGCCTTCCGACCAGTTCACATAGCCGATCGAAATCTCCTTCGGGTCTTTGGCACGACTGCAACCGGCAAGGAACATGAGCACAGCCAGGAGCAGGATCAGGTTGATAAGTATAAATAATCTTCTCATACAATTTTTCTTTTTACAGTTAATCACGCAGGTTTATTTCTTACGAACAAACCCCTGAGTTATACGATCCAGTACAATGGCCAGAATCACAACGGCAATACCGCCTTCAAATCCGAGACCGATCTTCATCTGGGTAATACCTTTCAATACGATCTCCCCCAAACCTCCGGCAGAGATCATTGCGGCAATCACCACCATAGACAATGCCATCATAATCGTTTGATTCACTCCCGTCATAATCGTCGGCAACGCCAACGGCAGCTGTACTTTGAAAAGTAGCTGGCGGGAAGTCGCTCCGAATGAGCGTGTCGCCTCAACGATATCCTCCGGAACCTGCCGTATTCCTAAATCCGTCAAACGGACAACCGGCGGCATGGCAAATATCACCGTGGCAAAAGCACCCGGCACAGGTCCCAGCCCGAAGAACAAGACAGCCGGGATCAGGTAAACAAAAGCCGGCATTGTCTGCATCAGGTCCATAACCGGACGAATTATTTTGGCGGCAATGCGGTTTTGAGCCGTCCATATCCCAAGCGGGACACCCAGGATGAGGGCAATTACGGTAGACGATAAAACCAATGCTACGGTCTGCATCGTTTGTTCCCAGAATCCCATCCCGTAGATCAGGAAAAGTCCCAGCAACGTAAGCACAGCTGTCCCTTTACCGGCTTTATACCAGGCCAGTACCGCTAAAGCCGGAATCATAATGTAAAAAGGTATCCATAACAATCCATGCTGAAAGGTCTCGATGAAACCACCGATAATATTATTGATGACATCAAAAAAATGTGCCCAGTGTTCCGTCATCCAGTTGATGACGATTTCTATATATTTCCCGATATTAATCATAAATCTATTGCGTTTTGAATTATTTCTTCTATTTCTTTCTGATCTTTCCCGGTCATCTCAATGATGATAGCGGAAGGAGAGACAACACCCACCAACCGATTTTCCTCATTGACAACAGGTAAAGCCTGCCGCACTTTCGGAAGTAAAGGAAGCATATCTTCCACCGTAGTATTTTCAAGGACAGAAGGTACTTCTGTCTGTACGATAGAACTGACATCCTTGCTTCCCTCTTTCCGCAATTTCAATACATCTTTATATTGTATCTCACCGATAAACTGATCGTCATTCCCGATAACAGGCAGTGCATACAATCGTCTTTCACGCATTTTACGAAAGATCGCTTCCGGACCGTCTCTTTTAATCCTTACAACGATCGGTTGTTTAAGCATTATCGATGAAGCTGTTACGATGCGTCCCCGATCCACACTTTCTGTAAAACGTGTTACGTAAGCATTCGCCGGATCAGTCAGTATCTCTTCCGGAGTACCGACCTGCACGACTTCGCCATCTTTCATGATGGCAATACGGTCGCCCAGCTTAATCGCCTCGTCCAGGTCATGCGTAATAAAAACGATCGTCCTCTTCATCTTCTCCTGCAAAAGAAGTAATTCATCCTGCATCTGTTCACGGATCAACGGATCCAATGCAGAAAAAGCCTCATCCATCAAAAGGACTTCCGGATTATTAGCCAGTGCACGGGCCAGGCCGACACGTTGCTGCATACCACCGGACAGTTCATCGACCCGCTGATTTTCGTAACCTTTCAGACCGACCAGTTCGATACTCTCCTGTGCTTTCTTCTCCCGCTCTTCTTTAGGAACACTTTGCAATTCCAGACCGAACGAAACATTACTTAATACCGTACGGTGAGGTAATAACCCGAAATGCTGAAAAACCATTGCCAGTTCTTTCCGGCGTATCTGTAATAATTCCTTATCAGACGAACGTGTTATGTCGATCCCGTTCACACGGATCTCTCCCATTGTCGGTTCATTCAGCCGGTTTATGCAACGCAACAAAGTAGACTTTCCACTACCGGACAATCCCATGATAACAAACATCTCCCCTTCTTCAATTTCCAGGTTTGCGTTACGGACTGCGACTGTACATCCGGTTTCTTTCAAAATCTCCTGTTTACTTTTACCTTTCAGTATCATCTTTTTCGCCCTGTTCTTCTCAGAACCGAAAAGGATAGATAAGTTTTTTATTTCTATCTTCGTCATATATCTAATTATTTTGATTTCATGCCCGGTGGTTATAGTCCGGATCTGCTTTTTCAGACAAGTACAATCTGGTACCCGGACGCACATAATGAATCCGGAATAACTTTTTGACAATAAACTTTATATGCTAATTTTTACACCCTGGTGGTAAACGGAATCAGTACCGTTACATTATTATAACAAGTAAACCTTGATTTAGTTCATTTAAGGCTAAAAACATCTCGTGTCGGACAAATATTACCGGACAATAAAACGGCTTTCGCCATTTCTCTAAAAAACTTCTAAAGTTCAGTGAAAATCAATAAGATGAATTACATCTGAAAAATATCATATATTTTTGTAAGAAGAAACTTCCGTCAAATGCCGCTCCGCAGAATACCGGAGAAAAAAAGTTTATAAACTGTAGCCTGGAAAAATCAAAGAAGCGTGGATACTGTCAATATATAGACATTGAGGCTCTCGACAGGCCCCCCAACAATATGTATAACAGTACCACGCTCTTATCTATATACACGAACAACTTTACAATTATCTCATTGTGTATAAACAGAAAAGAACATTTGCATTTACAGTACTATTACTTGTTGGGTGAAATTGTCGAGATTTCGATGTCAAATAATATTAAAAAACGCTTATGTCTAACTTATAAAATGCTCATGAAGCAACACCTTGCATTTCATGTGCGGAACAAAGATACACAGAAGATTTAAATAATCAATTTTTCATCTAAAAATATACATGTATGCAATAGAAATACATGTAACCATTGTTATTTGATCAGTAAGTATTTTGTTTTCGAGGGCCTCATAAATGTTTTTGAGGACGCCAAAAACAGATTACTACCGGTAAAAAGAATAGGATTACCTAAAACAACCGGTAAACTAATTCGGTAATTCGGAGAGAAACATGTACATTTGCATTTTAAAGTATAAAATTAAATCTGTATCACAATGAAGACGCAATTATGCCAAAAGCTTGTAGTTCTCTTTCTCATAAGTGTATTTGTCAGCGGTTGTAACATCGGGACAAAAAAGACGACGGATAACGATGTGACATTCGATTCGATCAGTGTGGACAAAACATATCACCTCCTGGAAAATCCGGAAAATCCGAATTGTAATCTTCAGATAAACTTCACCTATCCGGCAAAATACGACAATAAAGATATCCTGAAAAAGATACAACAGCAATTTGTGTATTCTTACTTCGGAGATGGTTACGAAAACTTATCCCCCGAAGAAGCGACTGCCAAATATACCGAAGATTACCTGAACAACTACAAAGATTTGGAAGACGAATATAAAGCAGAAGTAGCAAAAGCCGACGAAACTCCGGTCGGAGCATGGTTCTCCTATTTTGAAATGTCGTCCGATGATATAGCCTACAATAAAAATGACATCCTAAGTTACACTGTCAACTTTGAAAATTACACAGGTGGTGCTCATGGCGCCCATTCTTTTACGAATCATGTCATAGATATGAAAACAGGTAACCTGATCAAGGAAGACGACATCTTTATCGAAGGTTTTCAGGAAGACCTGGCACAAATCCTTATAGACCGGATTGCCAAACAAAATACCGTGGAAAATCCGAAAGAACTGGAGAATATAGGGTTCTTCAGTATCGACGAGATTTTCCCGAACGGCAATTTCCTGATTGACGACAATGGCATTACCTATACATTTAACGAATATGAGATAGCCGCCTATGTAGTCGGTGCAACGAATGTACATCTTCCTTACGAAGAAATACAATATCTGCTCAAAAAAGAAAGTCCGATTGCACATCTGGCATTTTAAACATAATCTATGGAACTGATAAAAACTTATTTTCCGGAGCTGAACGAAACGCAACTTGCACAATACGAAGCTCTGTACGATTTATATACTGACTGGAATTCAAAGATCAACGTGATATCACGCAAAGATATCGAGAATCTTTATCCTCATCATGTCCTTCATTCGCTGGGGTTAACAAAAATGATGAAGTTTAAGGATGGTTCATCTGTTATGGATATCGGTACCGGCGGAGGATTTCCCGGTATTCCGTTGGCTATATTCTTTCCGGAAGTACAATTCCATCTGGTTGACAGTATCGGAAAAAAGATCAAGGTCGGACAAGCCGTGGCGGAAGCTATCGGTTTGAAGAACGTAACATTCCGTCACTGCCGGGCAGAAGAGGAAAAACAGCTTTTCGATTTTGTTGTCAGCCGGGCAGTCATGCCATTGGGAGACCTGGTCAAAATATCCCGCAAAAATGTAAAGAAAGAACAGCAGAACGCATTGCCCAACGGATTGATATGTCTGAAAGGCGGTGAGTTGCAACACGAAATACAAGCTTTTCAGAAACAGGCAATCGTTGTTGAACTGGGCGATCACTTCAAAGAAGAATTTTTTCAAACTAAAAAAGTAGTATACGTACCGTTATGATTACAATAAAGGCTTTTGAATTCAATTATTTCCAGGAAAACACATTCGTGTTGTATGATGACACCAAAGAAGCTGTCATCATCGACTGCGGTTGTCTTCGCCCGTCGGAAGAAAAAGAGCTGAGCGATTTCATTACAGAGAATAAACTGACAGTGAAACATCTGCTTTGTACGCATTTACACCTGGACCATATCTTCGGGAATCCGTTTATATATAAAACGTATGGTTTATCCCCGCAGGCACACCGGCTCGATGTGGAACAACTCCCTGCACCCGACAAACAGGCACAGGCATTCGGACTACCGGGACATTTCCAAGAAATCCCGGTACAGAAACAGCTGGTCGGCAATGAAGTGGTCAAATTCGGACATTCGGAATTATTGGTCCTGACAGTTCCCGGACATTCTCCCGGCAGTGTGGCTTTCTACAATAAAAAGAACGGTTTTGCCATTGTTGGAGACGCGTTGTTTGCAGGAAGCATCGGCCGTACGGATTTATGGGGTGGTAATCAGGAAGTACTGATCGCCGCCATCAACGACAAATTGCTGTCATTGCCGGATGAAACGGTTATTTATCCCGGACACGGACCGGAAACAAGAGTTATCGACGAAAAATTAAACAATCCTTATTTATAAACACATTAAATACTATGGACACAAATAAATTTGTAAACCGCCACGTCGGCATTGCAGAGGAAGATATCCCGGCTATGCTTGAAGCTATCGGTGTTAAATCGGTTGACGAACTGATTGACCAGACAATCCCGGCCAATATTCGTCTGAAAGAACCTCTGAATCTTCCAGAGCCAATGACTGAGCGGGAGTTTGCAGAACATATCGCCGAACTGGCATCCAAGAACGAAGTTTTTACGTCTTACATTGGAATGGGATGGTATGATACTATCTGTCCTGCTCCTATCCAGCGTAATGTCTTCGAAAATCCGGTTTGGTACACCTCATACACACCGTATCAGGCTGAGGTATCGCAGGGACGCCTGGAAGCACTGTTGAACTTCCAGACTGTAATCAGTGAGCTGACTGCTCTACCGCTAACCAACTGTTCTTTGTTGGATGAAGCGACTGCTGCTGCCGAAGCTGCAACCATGTTCTACGGAAGCCGGAGCCGTGCACAAGCAAAAGCCGGAGCCAATACGCTATTTGTTGATGAAAATGTATTTGAATCAACTTTGGCCGTAATCAAAACACGCATGATTCCACAAGGTATCAACGTGGTAATCGGAAATTATAAGACATTCACCTTTACACCGGATGTATTCGGAGCTATCGTACAATTCCCGAATGCGGATGGTTCGATTGAAGATTATAAAGAATTCATTGCAAAAGCGAACGCCAACGAAACCCGTGTAGCCGTAGCAGCCGACCTGATGAGTTTGGTATTACTGACACCTCCGGGCGAATGGGGAGCCGACGTAGTGTTCGGCAGCAGCCAGCGCTTCGGTATTCCGATGTTCTACGGTGGTCCTTCTGCTGCTTATTTTGCAACAAAAGACGAATACAAACGTGCTATTCCGGGACGTATCATCGGTATCTCGAAAGATGCTTATGGACATCCGGCTTACCGCTTGGCTTTGCAGACACGCGAACAGCATATCAAACGTGAAAAAGCAACTTCAAATATCTGTACCGCACAGGCTTTACTGGCAACAATGGCCGGTTTCTATGCCGTATATCACGGAGCAGAAGGTCTGCGCAACATTGCCGGACGCATCCACGCTTCGGCCGGATTCCTGGCAGCCGAACTTGAAAAATTAGGTTACAGACAACTGAACAAGGATTACTTCGATACGTTGAAGATCGAATTGCCGGCTCATGTTTCTGTAAATGCACTGCGTGAAATCGCTTTGGAATGCAAAGTGAACCTTCGCTACTTCGAAGGTGGCCAGGTAGGCATCAGTATTGACGAAACAACACAGCCTACCGATATAGGCGTATTGTTGTATATCTTCGCCGGTGCTGCCGGAAAAGACTATATGCTGGAAGAAGCCATCCCGGAAAAAACTTATTTCGATCAGAAATTCGCCCGTACTTCTGACTTCCTTCAGGAAGATGTATTCAAAAAATATCATACGGAAACCGAGCTGATGCGTTATATCACCCGTCTGGGACGCAAAGACGTATCATTGGCACAGTCGATGATCTCCCTGGGTTCATGTACGATGAAACTGAACGCTGCATCTGAAATGCTTCCGCTCAGCCGTGCTGAATTTATGAATATTCACCCGTACGCACCGGAAGAACAGGTAGAAGGCTATACGGAGTTGATTGAAAACCTGTGCTGCTACCTGGCAGAGATCACCGGATTCAAAGGTGTTACATTACAACCGAACTCAGGTGCCGCCGGCGAATATACCGGACTTCGTGTCATCCGCGCTTATCTCGAAAGCATCGGACAGGGACATCGAAATATCGTATTGCTTCCGGCATCGGCCCACGGAACTAATCCGGCCAGTGCTATCCAGTGCGGTTATACGACTGTTACTGTTAAATGCGACGAAAACGGTAATATCGACCTGGAAGACTTCCGCGCCAAGGCAGAAGCCAACAAAGACAACCTGGCTGCCAGCATGATCACTTATCCGTCTACCCACGGTATTTTTGAAGTAGACATCAAAGAAATGTGTGATATTGTTCATGCTTGTGGCGGACAGTTATATATGGACGGTGCCAATATGAACGCTCAGGTAGGATTGACCAATCCGGGAACTATCGGAGCTGATGTTTGTCACCTGAACCTGCACAAGACATTTGCTTCACCTCACGGTGGTGGTGGTCCGGGCGTTGGTCCGATCTGTGTTGCCGAACATCTGGTACCGTTCCTACCCTCTCATCCGGTAGCCTGGGGAAGCGATTTGAATACGGTTTCTGCTGCTCCCTATGGTAGTGCAGGTATCCTTCCGATCACTTATGCTTATATCCGCATGCTTGGTACGGAAGGACTGGAAACTGTTACTAAAACTGCCATCCTGAATGCAAACTATCTGGCTTCTAAATTTAAAGACACTTACGGAATCGTCTATACCGGAGCCACAGGACGGGTTGGCCACGAATTGATTCTGGAATGCCGCGGTGTAAAAGAACGTTCAGGCATCGACGAAGGTGATATCGCTAAGCGTCTGATGGACTTCGGGTATCATGCACCTACGCTTTCATTCCCGGTACACGGAACTTTAATGGTTGAACCGACCGAAAGCGAAAGCAAAGCCGAACTCGACCGTTTTGCCGAAGTGATGGACTGCATCTGGAAAGAAATCAAGGAAGTGGAAGAAGGCAAAGCCTCTAAAGAAGATAACGTGCTCAAAAATGCTCCTCATCCGGAATATGAAGTAACCGCCGATGAATGGAAGCATGAATATCCTCGTAGTAAAGCAGCCTTCCCACTGGAATGGTTGCATGACAGTAAATTCTGGATCAATGTGGCCCGCGTAGATAATGCTTACGGCGACCGCAATCTGATCCCGACACTCTGTGCTTGTGAAATTTAATAACAACAAACTATCTGAATGAAAAAAGTATTTTTAGCTTTAGCAGCCGTTGTCCTTCTGGCAACGGCTTGCAACAAAGCACCGGAAGCAAAAATCAAAGTGTACGGCTGGCAAGGTGAAGGCGGTAATACAACCGAAGAGACCTTACAAGCCGATTTTAGTAAATGGAAATCGCATGGGCTGGATGGTATGTGCTACAACGCCGGACATGATTTGCAAAAAATCCAGCGTGCCGCTAAAGTGGCTCACGCAAACGGTATGGAATACCATGCCTGGATACCGGCCATGTTACAGGGAGGCATGGACTCCACCCTGTATGCTGTAAACCGCAAAGGCGAACCGGCTTACGAAGTACAAGCGTATGTTCCTTATTACAAATGCCTTTGCCCAAACCATGAAGGGACTGCCGAATTCCTGACCGATCTATACGGCAAAGTAGCCGATATTCCTGAAGTAGATTACGTTCATCTGGATTATATCCGTTATGTAGACGTTATCCTCGCCAAAGGTCTTTGGGAAAAATACGGTCTGGTTATGAACGAAGAATATCCGACTGCCGATTATTGCTATTGCGACAAATGTGTAGCCGATTTCAAGGCTGCTACCGGTATCGATATTAAATCTGTTGAAGATCCTTCCAAATGCAAAGAATGGGCTCAGTTCCGTTGTGACCTGATCACTAAGCTGGTAGATCGCATTGCAGATACAGTCCATGCTAAAGGTAAAAAGATCAGTGCAGCCGTATTCCCCGGTCCTGACTCACACGCCAAATGGATGGTTCGCCAGGAATGGAATAAATGGAATATCGACGCATTCTTCCCGATGAACTACAACGACTTCTACCTGGAAGACGCTGCCTGGGTAGGCGAGGTGACGAAGGAAGAAGTAAACTCTGTGAACGGAGAAAAACCCGTTTTCAGTGGTTTATTCATCTGCCACGATTGGCAAAACAAAGCTAACATCAAAGATCCGGAAGGACACGGTCTGATCCCTTCTGAAATAGAAGAAGCAGTACGCGGATCGATGGAAAGCGGTGCAGCCGGTGTTGCCCTGTTCACCCCCGGTAACATGACCGACGAACATTGGAAAGCTTTCGACAAAGCGATTCATCAAACTTACACTGTAAAGAAATAAAAGACTTACACAAGATGTAAATAAACGCAGGTATACGCAGCTCTAATTTTCTCATCTGCATATACCTGCGTTTTTACATTTCATATTCTAATTCTAAAAACAAATAACTATCGCATGAACACAACGACAAAGAAAGAGAAAATCAAATTCAGTAAAGCGTTTTGGGTAGCCAATACCGTCGAACTATTTGAACGTGCCGCCTACTATGGCGTATTTATCGTAATAACACTCTACCTCAGCCGCATCCTCGGATTCAACGACATACAAGCGGCAACTATCGCCGGAACATTCTCCGCATTCCTCTACTTCCTCCCGACTTTTGCCGGTGCACTGGCCGATAAGATCGGATTCCGCAATTCCATGCTATTGGCCTTCTCTTTGCTGACCATCGGTTATGCCGGGTTGGGGCTTTATCCTACCTGGCTCCAGTCAGCCGGACTGGTTGAATACGGGACAACAACAACATTTACCGGATTGCTCGAAAGTAATCTCCGTTATGGAATTATCCCGATCATGATACTGATCGTTATCGGAGGATCATTCATCAAAAGTGTAATTTCCGGAACTGTAGCCAAAGAAACAACTCCCGAAACCCGTGCCAAAGGTTTCTCCATTTTCTATGCAATGGTAAATATAGGAGCCTTCTCCGGCAAAACTATTGTAAAACCGTTGCGCGAAGCATTAGGGAACGAGGGGTTGATCACTCTCAACTATTTTTCCGCTTCAATGACATTCCTGGCTCTTATTGCGATCTGGTTTTTCTATAAAAGCAGCCAACATTCCAGTGAAGGAAAAACTTTCGGACAAATATGGACGGCACTGATCAAAGTCTGTACAAACGGTCGCCTGATCATATTGATTTTTATTATTTCCGGTTTCTGGATGGTTCAGCACCAGCTGTATGCAACCATGCCTAAATATGTTTTACGTTTGGCTGGCGAAGGAGCTTCTCCTTCCTGGTATGCCAACGTGAATCCGCTGGTTGTAGTATTGACCGTAAACTTAGTTACCCAGTTAATGCGTAAGAAAACCGCACTTACCTCTATGACATTCGGTATGTTCATCATGCCGATCTCCGCTCTTTGCATGGCATCGGGAAATATGCTGGATAGCAACACAACTATCCTCGGTATGCATCCGGTAGCTTTCATGATGGTAGTCGGGATTGTCTTCCAGGGACTAGCGGAAACATTTATCTCTCCCCGTTTTCTTGAATATTTCTCATTGCAGGCCCCCAAAGGCGAAGAAGGATTATACCTCGGTTTCAGCCACCTTCACTCCTTCCTGTCATCTATACTCGGATTCGGCTTATCAGGCTTCCTATTAAGCAAATACTGTCCGGAACCAACACTGTTCGCCACACATGAAGAGTGGGTAGCCGCCAGTGCACATGCCCATTATATATGGTATTATTTCGGGGCGATCGCGCTAGTTTCGGCCGTTGCCCTGATTATATATGGGCTGGTAGTAAAGAAACTGAATGCAACCCGCTGTTAAAAACCTAGTATAGAGCAAAAAAGAAGGAGATTTTCTCATTTTCAGAGAATAATTTCCTTCTTTTTTATTAGGTTATCTACTTTCTATTTATTCAGTAATTGCTGAATTGCTGTTTGAGATCCTTTCTGCTTTGTTGATATAGGGATTGTAGGAAAAAGTGCTTCTATTTCATATGATTGCAAAGTATCTCTCGGATCAAAACGATCTGAAGCCACATATTTTTCAACCGAAGTTATTAATTGCTTCGTCGCTAAACGATTATCTATATCCTTTTCCGGATCTACACAAAGAACGAACAGCTTACCCTTCCTAACCCTTGCCTCGAAAGCAATACCCAGTTTCTGATTTGTTTCATACGAATCTATACTTTGAATGATAGGAGTTATATTATTCAAAGCAGTCAAATCCATAGCCGTTGCATGATTCAGAATATCCCACCATTGCCAGTCGGCATATGATTTTGTGGGAAAACACCTAAAAACCGGATGTTGGGCATTAATCAAAGTACCCACAATCATCGGATTCCAATTAAACATGATCGGGTTCCAAAAATGACTGGCAAAATGAGTTTTACGACCTTCGCACTTTTCCGGAATCAGTAATACATTATTTCCATCTTCAAGCATCTTCAAAGTTTCTTCATTCCATTTACGTGTATAGACAAAATTCGTTTGTTTTTCCGTTTGTTGCGGATATACCCAAATATTCCATTCATTTTTTACTCCTCCCATTCCTGCTTTCAATGTTAGTTGACAAGCATGAGTTATTCCATCCAAATCAATATCAATCGTACCTAAAGAGTCAACCGTATAAGGCTGGATATTTTTATTGTCCAAAGTGCCTTTGCTTATTATTTTCCCATCTTCATCTATCAGGCTCCAGTTTAGCTTTTCCTTTTTAAGAACATCTTTACCAAAATGATATATATCCATTTTTACTTTCAATTGTTCACCTGAAAGAAAAGTTCGTTTCTGTAAACGGGCCAGCAAAACAGTCGGTGCACATGACTCACGAAATTTCTCGGGAGAAACTAAACCTTTACTTTCCCAAAAAGCATCCAGGATTCCTACAAAAGCACTCCCTTGCCCCGGAAAATCAGCAAGACCTAACAATTGAAAACCTCCCGAAGTACGGGTACGAAGTAAAGATTCATTCACTTCTTTATACTGTAATACGGTATGTGCACCTGTAGCTTTGAAGAAATCATTTGCCTGATGTAACATTCCATTTTTGGTTAACCTTTCTCTAAACACTTCAAAATTACGCGCTTCGAGTACACCCGTATATTTCCTGATCTCATCAAAATTGGGATACATACAACGCTGCCCGGTTTCATGTGCTATAACAGGTACATCAATGTCTGACTCTTTGTTGCGATCCCAATCGGTAGACGGAGTCCCTTCATAAACAGTGATCCATCCTTTGGAAGTAACATGTGACACATAGTATTGATCGGAAGCGGTATGAGTACGAGCCGTAGATGCAGAATAAAGACGACGGTTATCATAAGTCTGCGCTTTCTTGACCAAATCTTCCAAAACAGCAAAATCACCTTCATTTTCATTACCATTACACATTAAAATAAAAGAAGGATGATTACCGTAGGCATCCAGAATAGCATACATCTCTTTTTCAAAAAAATCGCGCCTGGCAGGATATTTGCCAACATCCTTAATCCACATGGGTAGTTCGGCTTGCAGATACATTCCCAATTCATCTCCTGCCATAAATGCCGCTTCGGGAGGACACCATGAATGAAAACGGACATGATTCATACCATATTCCTTAACTGTAGAAAATATACGTTTCCAATCTTCCACACAGGTAGAAGGATAACCGGTCAGAGGAAACACTGCACAGTCGAGTACCCCACGCAAATGGATATCGTGACCGTTCAAACGGACATGATGCTTACCTTGTTCTACATTTCGCATACCAAACGTAATCGTCCGGGTGTCCTGCTTTCCGTCTACATGCAATGTTGTTTCAAGTTCATACAAAAAAGGATTGAACTCATCCCATAACTTTATCTGTTTACCTAAGTTGATCGTTTGCTCAATGCCCTCTTGTGCAACGAGACTATCTATCCCAATTTGATGGGTTGCAACAAGTTTACCTCCTTTTTCACGAACATGCAACTCTAATGATCCTTTTTGAAATGTAGTTAAAGAAGATAACTCGACTTTCGCTAAAACAGACTTATTCTCTATATCAGGATACACATTTACACGGCGAATATGAACCTTTTCTTTGACCTGTATAGATATATCACCTATTATTCCATTCCAATTTGTTTGTGTGTATTCGGTAGTTCCGTGGTTCCATTGATCCATTGGATATTTCAAACGATTGTCCACACAAAGGGTCAGGGTATGCACTCCCGGTGTTAAATATTTTGTTAAGTGGAAAATATTGGGTGTACTCAAACGTTCATCCATACCAACCAATTGCTCATCTACAAAAACTGTCGTCTCCCAATGACAACGTTCCAGATTCAAAACTATATCTTTATTCTTCCATTCTTCAGGAATAACAACTTCACGTTGGTACCAGGCAGCTCCCTGATACTCGAATTTACGACTGAGACGGTCCACATAACGAGCATTATTTTTAATACCTTTCCCTCCCTGATCCGTAGATCCGGGTAATACAATAGTCTCTACTAATTTATCCAGATAGAGTTCCGATCCGGGGGTTTTACCAAATCCCATAGGATCCAATTGAAAACGCCACATACCGGACAAATCAATCTTTAGCGAATCTGTTTTCGCCTGCATTAAATATGCCACAAAGCATAACAACAATAATACTACAGTTTTTCTCATCTTGTTTTTAATTATCACGCAACAAAGAAATATCAAATCCTCTCAATAAAAAATAGACTATATTTAACCGAGATGGACTATCTTAAGAAATCAGGTATAGATTTAAGCTAAATCGAAGCTAAAATCCATACCTGATACTTAACCTTAACACTCTAAAAAACTTTACCTATTATCTATTTTCCATACACATAAATCTCGGCAACACTTGTAGACGGTTCATTATTACTATCCGGAAGCAACAATTTCAAATAACGTCCCTGTTCTGCCGATTCAGGTATTGATATAGAAAGACTATCACCATCAACAAACACTGCATTTCCTATTTTTTTCCATCCATCGACATTTCCGTTCGATTGATCAGAAACATATAATTCCACGCTCTTCGTATCCGTATTACCGGCTCTGCGATAGATTTCGATCCTTGAGATTTTTTTCTGAGATTGCATATCGATTACTGCCCAGTGCGGCAGAGGCGCACTTTCATCCTCCCAGGCAGAATGCCAGAAAGTGTTTAAATTTCCATCAAGCAAAGCGATTCTTCCTCCATGATCTGAGGACTCGTCCGAAGCAGACAACACTGTCCATGAACTGCTATCATACTTATATTCTTCAGGAATAACAGTTGCAAATGTTTTCCATGCAGTTGCAAACGTATCGATAGCTTCTACTTCCGGAATAAACAAAGATCTGTACTCAATAGTAGAACCAGGCTTTATATCCGGAAGCTCAGTAACATCCTTTATTGAAGAAGTTTCAGTAACTGACAGCGAACCGTCATTCTTCGTATACCGTATTTCACTACAAACAAGGTCACTCGGGGCAAAATACCAAGTAACTATACCTCCCTTATCCGACAGTGATACAGTTTTAATGCGACGATCACTCAATCTTGATTGGTAAATTTCACCATAAGAAGTTCCAAAATCCGTCAGATATAAAGATTTATGTCCAAAATTATCTGTAGTGCGAACATCAAATGTATAAGACTTTTCTTCCATATTTTCCAATATAATGGAAATACTATCATAACCAGTCTTCAATTCAACAGGAACAATCAGAGAATCAAGTCCGTCATTCCAATATACATCAATAGACCGGACATTTGGAGCATTATAAGTACGACAGTTAAACAAAATCCGATTTTTACCTGCAATAAAACCTATCGTATCCGGTTTAGGAGCATAAATGATCTCACCATCTTCAATATATTCTTTATGTACGTCCATAAAATCATCGCAAGAAACGAAAGATAAAACAGATACTACAAATGCAACTATACCATATATTCTTTTCATAATCATTCTTTATTAATTCATTGAACCAATCATTACTCTTCATTTTCTCCATAAAAAGATATTTCTGCTGGAGAAACATAAGAAGTACCCTTCCAAGCTGAAGTAAGAAGTATACGCACATATCTCATCGGAGGCTGCGATAAATCAAATGAAAACTCATGTCCTTTATCTGCCATTTCCTTATCAAGATCAGTAACAGTATTACCTGGAGAACCAGAAGGCTTAACAATTTCACAATCCATAATTTTAACCCATTCACTCCAATCTCCATCTTTACCAGGCTCGTGATCACAAGTATACACTTCCATTCTTTGAGGGTTACCATGATCATAATAAATATTTGTAGAACCATTTAACTTTCGTTGATGCATAACAAAACGACTAAGTTTAGCCATACAACCCAGATCTATTGTCAAAGCTGCCGGTAAAGCATTATTAGGGGTATGTCCAAAAGTTAAAGGATCATCATCAATCATATAAGCATCCAAACATCCCCATTCTGCAAAAGAAGCATCGTTATCCAAACGCATAACTCGCATTTTTTTCTTATCCAACTTTTCTTCAAACAAAGGCGTAACTTCAGCTGAAATCGTATCTGAGTAATTGTTGAAATTATCTCCTAAAATCATTGAGAATTTGGATAACTCTGGAGCATATCCACGTACGCTATACGTATTTTTATCAATATCACTAGTCAAAATATTTAATGTAGACATCCGACCTAAAGAATCAGGTCCTAACAATTCAACATTTAGAGGAACCTTGTCCGAATTTCCCCAACTAAAATTAGCACCTCCAAAATCTGCTTTAATTCTTACTGTTTTTATAGCTTTACTTAAAGGGGACTCTAAAGGATAAAACTTTACTTCCACAGGATCAGACAGTTCTTGAGCACGATTTACAGCATAAAGCACTGCAGTATGTTCTAAAGTATCATTGTATCCTTGAAGTAATAGTTTGTTTTCATAATACGATGCCATTACTTCATTTTCTTTACCATCTGATAGAGTATATACACACTTCACTGCCAATAAATCTTCCGAATTGGGAATCTTATAAGAAATTGTAGCTCCACCGGCAGACGGCTCCACCGTAACATCTGTAACAATTCCCGGCTTACCTAAACTGCCACTAATAGGAGCCAGTTCTTTCTCCGAACAAGAAGAAAAGACCAACAGTAACAATAAAAAACTCAAATATTTCGTTTTCATACACTTATACTATTATTAAAAATAAACAATTACCACCCCGGATTCTGAATCAATTGCGGATTCTTTACAATATCCGATTCAGGTATAGGGGCTAAATATTTTTTAAATGAGAAAGACTGTTCATAAACAGGAGTCACCGTATAATAATTTTCCGCATCAGAAGCATTTATGTTCCACCCTTGAATCAAACGATTTTGTTCTTGCAATGCAGTTTTCCAACGGCGACTATCCCAATAATAACTTCCTTCGCAGGCTAATTCAATCTTACGTTCACGCTGAATGATTTCGCGCATACCTTCTTTTGTTGTCGGTTTTTCCGGATGATTCGAATATTTACGCCAGCTTTGCAATACACCGTCCAATCCGGCACGCTCACGTACCATATCTATATATTTATAAACCTCTGCATCAGGTACATTTTTCGATTCGTTCAATGCCTCGGCACACATCAGCAATAAATCTGCAAAACGCATATCCGGAAAAGGATATGACTCCCAGGTCACACTGTTAGCATCACGATAAGACGAATTTATTGAAACTAATTTTTTAGGCCAATAACCAGTTGCATTATAATTTCCAGGATCTGCCGCAGAAGAATATTCTCCAAAACGATTTTTAGGGTACAGACACTCTGCATCATCATCCGGTATATTTTTGTAAGAATTTCCATACCATTTACCACGATCGAAACCTAATGTTGAATAAAAACGTGGTTCACGGTCAAAGTTCAATCCTGCAGTTTGTTCCCCTTTCTGAATATAATAACGATTTCCTTCATCCCCTGTACGCAGACTATAACGGTTCGTATAATCATACATTATATCTTCTTCAATGGGAACCCCATTTTTCGAATAAAACCATTCAACAGTCGACAAAGGAACGCTCAACCTTTGTTTAGTACCCAAAGTTAAAGCAGACTCAAAATAAGTAAAACAGTCTGACTGGAACCCTCCATCAACAGGATAAGACGTGTTACTCCAAATTAGTTCAGCATTCCATCTGTGACTAATAACACCTCTCAGTGTTTGAACCTGCAAAATTTGATCTGATAATTTCTTTGCCGATATATAATCAGAAGTTCGGTACAAACGAATTCCTGCAGTTTCACAAATATCTACAGCTTTTTTACATGCTTCTGCCGCAGTTGTCCAACGTGAAGCATCATAAGTCTGATTAAAAAATGGTTCTCCGTTATGATCCCTGAAACTATTATAGTCAGTATTTCCATTAAACAAAGGGCTGGCCCAATACAAAAGTATCTTAGCCTTCAACATATAAGCTGCCGGCTGCGTAAAACGTCCTAACTCTGTTGTCGGATTTGAAAGAATCAACGGTAAAGCTTCACTTTCTATCACTTCATCCATCAGATCAAGAACATACGAAAAACAATCATCCACTTTTTCGCGGTAAACACGTACAGCTTGAGTAGATTCGTTTACAGCCGGACTTTCACGTAACGGACAGATAGGTCCGTAATAAGACAATAAATAAAAATGAAAATAAGCTTTAAGCATTTTGACTTCAGCTATCATACGCTTTTTTTCATATTCATCTAAATCCTTTACATCACCTATCCCCATCATAAAAGTATTACAATCACGAATACCGGCATACAGCGAATAACTACTTGCCCAATAATTCATAAGTGCACTGGTCGGACTGTCTTGTCCTAACCCTAATTTCATACCAGTATCACCACTATACTCAGTATTTAAAATCATCTCCATAGCTCCATGAATCCCCGGATTCTCGCTCATACTCGCAGCCTTTGGTACTCTCCAATAACAAGAAGCCAGATATTTTTCTACAGTGTAGCGATCAGCAAAAGCATGCTCTTCGGTAGCCACATTGTCAGGAACCACATCCAGAAAATCACAGGATGTTGCAGCCAATGCAGTACAAACACATACGATATATTTATAAATTGATTTCATATTGTACTATTTTTCTTGTTTTAGAATCCTAAATTAATACCTACATTAATGACGCGTTGTATCGGATATCCCAAACCGTTTCCTGCCATTTCCGGATCCCACAGTTTGAATTTACTCCAGCATAATAAGTTTGTTCCACTTACGTACACACGTAAGTTTTGTACCTTAACTTTCTTTGTTAACATCTGTGGTACAGTATAACCTACTTCTACAGATTTCAAACGAAGGAACGTCGCATCCTGCATGAACCACGTACTCTTTTGGTTGTTGTTTTCAACAGACTGATTCGACAATCTGGGCCAGAATGCATACGGATTACGGTTGTTCTCCGACCAATAACTATCGGCAATTACTTGCAAAACCTGGTTTTCACCTTTCAAACCATCGTCATCACTTTGACCGGAATTAGCGTCCATAAACGGAGTGATTTTCTTTTGGTCAAGCCAGAAAGACTGACGGGCTGATCCTTGAAAAAAGAAAGAGGCATCCAGTCCTTTATAGCCGACAGAAAGTCCAAAGCCATAATTGATCTCCGGTGTCGTAGGATAACCGATGGGAACCTTATCCAACTCTGAAATTTTACCATCTCCATTCACATCACGATATTTGATATCTCCCGCCATATAGTTACCGAACTGTGTCGGAGAGTTTTTTACTTCCTCATCGTCAATAAACAATCGTTCTGCAATATATCCCCATTCCTGTCCTAAAGACTTTCCGATCTTTGACAACCAGGGAGTAGAGCTATAATCCGGTTCTTCCCACTCTACCGCTTCACTCGTGGCATAGGTAAAAGTACCGCGTCCTGTCATCCACCAGTCTTTGTTGAAACTCTTCTCATAATTCAATTCCATATCGACACCATGCCCTTTTGCCTTTCCCAGGTTAGCCTTTACAGCCGGAAGGATACCCATTGTAGCAGGAATCACACGATCCAACAATATATTCTCACGACGTTCCGTAAAATACTCCACATTAGCAGATAAACCGAAAGTTGTCGTAGCCTCTAATCCGACATTCATTTTATAAGAAGTCTCCCAACCGATCTGATCATTGGCATAACGATTGAAGCTAATAGCACCGGGATTATAATTCATCTGTGTACCCCAGTTAACTTTACGGTCTGCATTCATATTTACATCCGACAAGTAATAAAAACGATCATTTCCACTTCCTATCTGGTCCTGACCGGACATACCATAAGAACCCTTAAATTTAAATTGAGAAAATACATCCTTTAACGGTTCAAAAAACGCTTCATTAGAGACCATCCATCCCAATGCCCCTGATGGGAAGAATCCCCAACGGTTATTCTTCGAAAAACGTTCCGATCCATTATAACCAAAAGTAAACTCTCCGAAATAACGAGAATCGAAGTTATAAGCCAAACGACCGGCTAAACCTATATTTCTATAAGGTAATGACAATTGAAGATTATCCGCAATACCGGATTTCTGATTGCGCATCGTATAAACCAACAGAGCATTCACATTATGTTTATCATTAAATAAACGGGTATATTCTGCTTTTCCTTCCAAATAGATACTACTGTTTATATAGCGCTGCCCTGGTTCGTAATTAATCCATTCCGTACCATCGTTAGGATTTAAACGATTCAACTTATAAGAATTTGCCTGCAAATCATAAGATCCTATGCTATAATAAAATGGTTTATATGCACGATTTACAGAATATTCTGAATAACGATCCATATTGACAAGCACACTAGCCGTCAAACCCTCTGTTATCATTTTCAAATCCTGATTCAACACAAATTGTGTCAGCATCGTATTCTTACTGTACTCATTATAACCTCTTAAAGCCTGCGCATAAGGATTAACATAGTTAGCACTTCCATAATTACCAAATAAAATATGATTAGCATGGGCATATTTTTCATCCGGTTCATAATATGGTTTAAACAAAACAGGATTAGCCTGCATCACATGAGTATACATACCACTACCACCGCCAATAGGCCCTGAATAATCATCAAACGCAGCACTCATTCGCAAAACCAGCTCCGTCGTTTTAGTCAGGTTCACATTCACATTCGAACGAATCGTATATTTCATCAAATTGATATTCGAGTTGAAATTATTACGTTTATCAACCTTCACATTTCCATTATCCCGTGTCATATTGGCCGCCACATAATAACGAGCAACCGTACCGCCACCACTCACACTGATATTTGCACGCTGATTCATAGTCAAATCTTTGAACATGGTGCTATACCAGTCTGTCGAAGGGAAAATATCCGGATATAACCCACGTTCAGTCATGGTTATCTTTTCCTGAGAATATAAAGCTAACCCCAACGGATCACGTGTTTTAATTGCCTCATTCTGCATCCGCATGTAGGTAACCGGATCCGCTTGATCGACCCGGCTGGTAGGAGTAGAAAATGAATTTTCAATACGGACATTCACTGCGACCTTACCTTCACGTCCTTCTTTTGTTGTTACGGAGATAACACCATTTGCACCACGCGCACCATACAATGCTGTAGCCGTTGCATCTTTCATGATTGTAAAGCTGGCGATGTCATCGGTGTTCAAACGAGCCAGGTCATCGGTACTCAATTCGATTCCGTCAATCAGAATCAAAGGATCTTTTTTCGCATCTGCTCCAAAAGTCGTGATACCGCGAATAAAGAAGTTGGCATTATCCTGCCCTGGTTCACCACTTGTCTGATAAGAAATCAAACCTGCTACACGACCGGCAAAGGCTGTGGTCAAGTTACTACTCGGAATTTTCAGTTCTGCCGGTTTTACCGTTGTGATGGCAGAAACCACGCTTTCTTTTTTCTGCTTGGCAAAAGCAACAACCGTTACTTCTTCCAACTCATCTGCTTTCGGCTCCATCACGATATTCAGGAACCCCTCTCCCTTATAAGTCAATTCTTTCGTTTCCATACCAATGAAGGAAACAACCAGTACCGCATTGGTATTAACTCCATCGAACTCGAAATTTCCATCTACGTCAGCAATCACACCTTTCGTACTTCCTTTGATTTGCACAGTAGCACCAGGTAGCGGATCACCACCGGTGTCAGAAATCTTACCTTTTACTTTTTTCGAGTTCTGTAAAACAAGGCCGACTAACGGTTCCATCCTGTTTTTTTCCTCATCATAGCGACTAATTTGAATGTCTCTCTTCTCTGTTGCAGGTATATTTCCGGCAGCAAATACCGGAATTGTACAAACAAATGGCAGGGAGACAAAAAGTCCTAAGAGTACTTTTTGCTTCATAATGTATAATTTTTAGGATAAATATAAATTAGGTTATCTTCTCTTTCTCTAAGTCTTACTTCCGTGAAGAGACAGTACTATCTCCTGTATGGAGGCAATACTGTCTCCGGCATGGCGATAACGGTATCTCCAGATAAAAGACAGTAAAATATTCTATTGCGATAAAATTATTCAATCTCCGGACGGTCGCTTCCTCCTCCCGTTCCTACATGTACCGGAATCGAGACAGAACGAGGGGTTTTCAAGGTTATTCCTGTACCTTTTGTATATTGTGTGGTTACGGTCAGTTCATATTCGCCGTCGGTCAGTTCAGTAGGGACTAAAAAGATCAGCTCCGAAGGGTTATTAGTAGCAAACATATCCTCAGTCACTTTTGTCACAGTATCGTTCTCCTTATTACGAATAACGATACCCACGGAAGCATCATCACCTACAACCTTCAAATATGCACCGCGAATCACAAAATTCCGTCCGGGAGTCATACTACCATCTTTCAATTTGGTTTTCTTGTCTTCTGTTTCCAGGATATACATGACATCATTTTTCTCACCTTGTATAACCACCTGGGTTTTGGCCATTTCTTCCCGCAATACTTTATCCTGATTGAAGGATACATAAATACTGTTCTTTTCAGGATTCCAACGTCCTCCTTCTATCAGACCGGTAAAACGTGGAACCGCATAAAACAATCCGGTATTAACATTGTAACCATTCATCAGAAAACGGGCTATGATACGTTCGTAAAGGCTAACAACGTGTACCAGTGTTTCTTGTCTTAAACCGGTATCCTCTTCCCGCATTTCTTTGTACACCTGTTCAAGACCAACATTTCCGGCAGCATCAAGAATCAGAATCTTGTCATTGGGATCTTTCGTCACACTATTGGGTACGATCCATCCTTTTAATTTGTTTTGCATAATAGCTCAAATTGTGAAAGACTAATCTTTCTGGTTTGTATTAAATATTGTAAATCCTACAACCTAAAAAAAGCAATAGTCTTAGCAGAACTATGGTATCCATCTACATATTCTGGAAGTTTATTCAATAGAAGTCGTATATTATGACAATAAAACTCAGATTGGATATCTCAACTCATTCTTTGAAAATAAACACATCAAACAACTGAATAAACATTACAATCTCAAATTAAATATTTTGAAATACAGATTTTGAAAGTTTATATTTATTTGTACTTTATCAGCTGTTTCGAAAGATAATCCATCATCAAAGAATGAAAGTCTATTTTCTCTTCTTAGAAAGCTCTGTATTTTTGCATTGTTAATTAAATAACCTAAAACAATACCATAGTTCTGCTAAGACTACAGTAACTCAGATGAAAAAATATGGTTATATAATCTTCCATACAGGTATGATAGTTTCTCCCGAAATTATCTAAATATAAAAAACTAAAACTTTAGCACACATCAAAAAAATCAACTAAACATCAAGTTATTTCATCATATATTATATATGTAACCAGCTTTTAATTATTTGCACAATCTTTCGATTAGATGTACAATCTTTCGATTTGCCATACCTCAGCATTCTTTAAACTTACATTTTAAATATTTGTAAAAATCGGATATTACATAACTATTGAACTTTTCCCTTAAAATAGCGAATGAACAGCTTATGTCAAAAACAACAAAGGTGCAGTCTGGGTGCTCAAAAAACCCTAAAGTGTGCAGATTTCAGGTTAAAGTTCTTTGAGATAAAGAATGTTTGACTACTTTTGCAATCGGTAATTTTTTTACTAATTACCAATTAATTTTCAGACAATAGAAATCTAATATTCCTATTAATATGAGTTTAAGAATTATTGTTTTAGCGAAACAGGTTCCGGACACACGCAACGTGGGAAAGGATGCGATGAAAGAAGACGGAACGGTAAACCGTGCCGCCCTTCCCGCCATCTTTAACCCGGAAGACCTGAACGCATTGGAGCAGGCACTGCGCCTGAAAGATGCCTACCCCGGATCGACTGTTACATTACTGACTATGGGACCGGGACGTGCCGCCGAAATCATCCGTGAAGGTTTATACCGCGGAGCAGACGGCGGCTTTTTGTTAACCGACCGTGCCTTTGCAGGAGCCGATACACTGGCAACATCATACGCCCTGGCTACGGCTATCAAAAAAATTAACGAGTACGATATTATCATCGGTGGCCGTCAGGCTATCGACGGAGATACTGCACAGGTAGGTCCCCAGGTAGCTGAAAAGCTGGGATTGACACAAATCACCTATGCTGAAGAAATCCTGAACGTGGATGAAGCAGCACGCCGTATCACCGTAAAACGTCATATCGACGGAGGCGTGGAAACCGTAGAAGGCCCGCTGCCTATCGTAATCACAGTAAACGGCTCGGCAGCTCCCTGTCGTCCGCGTAACGCCAAACTGGTACAGAAATACAAACGTGCCATGGGAGCACAGGAAAAAGCGGCTCAACCGACAGCCTGCCACCCCAATGGCCCGCAAGCTATTCAGTATCCTGAACTATACGAAACACGCCCGTATCTGAACATCCCCGAATGGAGTGTGGCTGATGTGAACGGCGACCTGTCTCAATGCGGATTATCCGGCTCGCCGACAAAAGTAAAGACTATACAAAATATCGTGTTCCAGGCAAAGGAAAGTAAAACACTGACCGGCTCGGACAAAGATATAGAAGATATGATTGTTGAACTGTTAGCTAACCATACCATCGGATAAGATTATGAATAACGTATTTGTATATTGTGAGATTGAAGGCACAACCGTTGCCGATGTAAGTCTCGAACTTCTGACCAAAGGTCGCAAGTTAGCGAATCAGTTAGGTTGCCAGCTGGAAGCAATTGTTGCCGGTAGCGGCCTCGAAGGCGTAGAAAGCCAGGTGTTGCCTTACGGTGTCGACAAACTGCATGTGTTCGATGCACCGGGCTTGTTCCCTTACACATCCCTGCCCCACTCTTCCGTACTGATCAACCTGTTCAAGGAAGAAAAACCCCAGATCTGCCTGATGGGCGCTACTGTTATTGGCCGCGACCTCGGTCCGCGTGTATCATCCGCACTGACCAGTGGTCTGACTGCCGACTGTACTTCATTGGAAATCGGTCCTCACGAAGATAAAAGAGCAGGTATCACTTACGAAAATCTGCTGTACCAGATCCGTCCGGCATTTGGCGGTAATATCGTTGCCACCATCATCAACCCCGAACACCGTCCCCAGATGGCTACCGTTCGCGAAGGTGTGATGAAGAAAGAAATCCTGGACGCAAATTATAAAGGCGAAGTGATCCGGCACGACGTAGCTAAATTCGTTCCGGAAACGGATTATGTAGTAAAGGTGATCGACCGCCACGTAGAAAAGGCAAAACACAACCTGAAAGGCTCTCCGATCGTCATAGCCGGCGGTTACGGAATGGGTTCGAGGGAAGGATTCGACAAATTGTTCGAACTGGCTAAAGAACTTCACGCCGAAGTAGGTGCCAGCCGTGCAGCCGTCGATGCCGGTTTCTGCGATCATGACCGTCAGATCGGCCAGACAGGTGTAACAGTTCGTCCGAAATTATATATCGCTTGCGGTATCTCCGGACAGATACAGCACATTGCAGGTATGCAGGATGCAGGTATCATCATCTCTATCAACAACGACGAGAACGCTCCGATCAACACGATCGCCGACTATGTTATCAACGGCACAGTCGAAGAAGTGATCCCGAAGATGATTAAATATTACAAACAGAACAGCAAGTAAAGAGATGGCAAATTATTATACAGACATACCGGAACTCAAGTATCACTTGAACAATCCGATGATGGAACGTATTTGCGAACTGAAAGAACGCAATTACAGAGATAAAGAAGAGTTCGATTACGCACCGCAGGATTATGCCGATGCAATGGATTCATTCGATAAAGTGCTTGAAATCACCGGGGAAATCACCGGAGAGATCATTGCTCCCAACGCCGAAGGTGTTGACGAAGAAGGTCCTCACTGCGCTAACGGACGTGTGGAATATGCTTCCGGAACAAAACAGAACCTGGATGCCATGGTGAAAGCCGGCCTGAACGGAATGACCATGCCGCGTCGTTTCGGTGGTTTGAACTTCCCGATCACTCCGTACACCATGTGTGCCGAAATCGTTGCCGCCGCCGATGCCGGATTCGGAAACATCTGGTCTCTACAGGATTGTATCGAAACATTATATGAATTCGGAAACGAAGACCAGCATAACCGTTTCATCCCGCGTATCTGCGCCGGAGAAACCATGTCTATGGACCTGACCGAGCCGGATGCCGGTTCTGATTTACAATCCGTCATGCTGAAAGCTACCTTCGACGAAAAAGAAAACTGCTGGCGCCTGAATGGTGTAAAACGATTTATCACCAATGGTGATGCAGACCTTCACCTGGTACTGGCCCGTTCGGAAGAAGGAACGAAAGACGGACGTGGTTTGTCTATGTTCATCTACGACAAGAAGCAGGGTGGTGTAGACGTTCGCCGCATTGAAAACAAGTTAGGTATCCACGGCTCTCCTACTTGCGAATTGGTTTACAAGAATGCAAAAGCCGAACTTTGCGGCGACCGCAAATTAGGTTTGATCAAATATGTTATGGCGTTGATGAACGGTGCCCGCCTGGGTATCGCAGCACAGTCTGTCGGTTTGAGCCAGGCTGCCTACAATGAAGGAATGGCTTATGCCAAAGAACGTAAACAGTTCGGCAAAGCAATCATTGACTTCCCGGCAGTTTACGATATGCTGTCTATTATGAAAGCGAAGCTGGATGCCGGTCGTGCACTGTTGTATCAGACTTCACGCTATGTGGATATCTACAAAGCGCTGGATGATATTTCACACGAACGCAAACTGACTCCGGAAGAACGTCAGGAACAGAAGAAATATGCAAAACTGGCTGATTCATTCACCCCGTTGGCAAAAGGTATGAACTCTGAATACGCCAACCAGAATGCGTACGACTGTATCCAGATTCACGGCGGATCAGGTTTCATGTTGGAATATGCTTGCCAGCGTATTTATCGTGATGCCCGTATCACTTCAATCTACGAAGGTACGACCCAGTTGCAGACAGTTGCCGCTATCCGTTATGTAACAAACGGTTCTTATCTGGCAACCATCCGCGAATTCGAAGCCATCCCATGTTCTGCGGAAATGGAACCGCTGAAAGCACGACTGGTAGAAATGGCCAACAGGCTCGAAGCATGCATGAACAAAGTGAAGGAAGCACAAAATCAGGAATTACTGGACTTCGTTGCCCGCCGCCTTTATGAAATGGCTGCCGACTGCGTCATGGCTCACCTGTTGATCCAGGATGCAACCAAAGCACCCGAATTATTCAACAAATCAGCCATTGTATACTTGAACTATGCAGAAGCTGAAGTAGAAAAACACAACAGCTTCATCGAAAAGTTCAACGCTGACGAATTAGTAAACTACAGACAATAATAATATTGTCTCTCCATAAAAAAGCCGGATATCAGAATAAAGATGATATCCGGCTTTTTTCAGATATTACCGATGAGAAGAATGCCATAATATCCATTGCATAATCCCTCTTAATGATAAATAGATCAGGAATGCCATCCATAAGGCATGGTTTCCCATTAAGGCATAAAAGATATAATAGATCAGGAAGAACATTCCCGAAGCCACCAGCATCGAATAAAGCATCAACCGGGTAGCTGTTGCACCAATCAGGATACCGTCCCAAAGGAAAGCGGCAAAGCCGGCCAAAGGAATAGCCAAAACCCAATAACAATAACTTCCGGCAGCATTAATGACTGTTGTATCATTCGTCAACAATCCCAGAAAATCTTGTCCACCTATCATATATAGAATCGTAAAAGACAACGACAATCCCCATCCCCAACGGAATAGCAGACGAATCATCCTTTGTAATCCAGTATTGTTTCGTGCGCCGATATAACGTCCGGTCATCGCTTCGCCGGCATAGGCAAAGCCGTCCATTATATAGGAAAATAGTGTAAACAGCTGCATCAACAACGTATTAACAGCCAATACGACATCTCCCTGCCGTGCACCTGTCGATGTAAAAAAGGTAGTGACGGCCACCAAACATAATGTACGGAAAAAGATATCGCTATTCACCTGAAAGAAACGCTTCATAGCTGTCTTGCCGATTATCTCCCGCCAACGAAAAGCAATTTTCAACCGCCCGTAATAACGAAGCCAAAGCAACGAAGCCATAAAAAGTCCGGCATACTGAGCAATCAACGTTCCCAACGCCACTCCTTCTATCTTCATATCCAGCAAATACACGAAAGAAAGGCTGGCAACAATATTCACCACATTCTGTGTAATCGCTATAAACATCGGGAAACGTGAATTTTGCATGCCGATAAACCACCCAGCAAAGCCATAAAGTCCCAATACGGCAGGTGCCCCCCATACACAAATATTGAAATAAACCGTAGCCAGTTCGCGCACCTCCGGAGTAGCATCTATCAAAAGAAAAGCTATTTTCCGGATCGGATATTGAAGCAGCAACAGACATAAAGCAATAAACAGCCCCACTCCCACTGCCCGTAACAAAACACGTGTCACCTCTTTCAGGTCACGCTGCCCAAAAGCCTGCGAAGTCATACCACTCGTCCCCATCCGCAGAAAACCAAACAGCCAGTAAATAATATTGAACAGCATCCCTCCTACGGCGATCGCCCCGATATAAGCCGCCGATCCTAAATGACCGACAATAGCGACATCAATCAGTCCCAATAACGGAACGGTTATATTTGAAACAATAGAAGGTATTGCTAATTGAAGAATTTTTTTGTTCATGTTATTGTATATACCAAAAGCTTATTCTTAAATTTGTAAGCAAAGTTACGGATTACTTTATATATAACATTATAACGCAACAATGTTTCAATAACAGATAAAACGCGAACCCAAAGTGGTTGTAAAAACACAGGATGTTCGCACTCCCTGTTATTCTGATATTTACAATATTATTAATAACTATACAAATACCTATTATTTGTACACTTTATTATTCGCAAAATTATATGCTGAAAATGTTATCAATAAAGCTTTCCATAAACATGGAGTCGCATCCTTTACGGGTGCGTGGATTGAAACGAACTAAACTTAGATAATTATGAGCAAGCGTAGGTCGTATCTTACAGAGATACGTGGATTGAAACAAACATTGATCGGGAGTTGATACACGGACATAACCGTCGCACCCGTAAAGGATGCGACGGTAGTGTTATTGTTGCAATTTCAATTCAGACACGTTTCAATCCACGCACTTATTATAACCAACTCAATCTGTAACACCTATCACACCAACAGCAACTCCTCCACCCAAGCGCCATCCAAAACCAACCCGGCATGTTCATCATAACACCTTCCATCCTCCAATATAAATATTCCGGCATACTCTCCCACAGTGCCCTGTTTACGGAACTGTTCGAAATCCCATTTTCTGACGGATACGCTATACTGTTGCAGCTTACGCAATAACCAGAATTCCGGACCAATCCGCTTCAGTTCTTCCAACAAGGTTGCGCCATCACCATAGCCGACTAAGATGGATACCGAGTCTTTATCGTCTATCAACCGGAATTGATCGGCCGCCGTAGCAAAAAGGAAATTCATTTCTCCGGCACCTTTATATAAAGAGTCTTTGATCTCTGCCTTATCAAAGGTGTTACAATTGCTATAGAATAACCGGAAATATTGAGCCATACAATCCGGGGAAAACAAGTCACTTCCATCGGAAATAGACAACATCTCCCGTAAAGCAGCCGCCCCCTTTCCCATCAAACCACGTAAAGTACTATTCTCCGGTTTGAAGACAAAGACCTGCCCCAACTCACCCTTCTTATTTAACTTGCCTTCCCGGTTACATCTTCCGGCAGCCTGTATGATTGAATCCAGACCGGCAAATGCACGGTACACTACCGGGAAATCAATATCTACCCCGGCTTCAACCAACTGCGTGCTTATCACACGAACCGGTTCATTGTCCTTCAATTTCTGCTTGATCAATTTTATCACTTCCATGATATGTACGGAACACATCATACGCGATAGATGCAAAGTTCCTTCAGGCATCCGCTGATAAAGCTCCCGCGCCTCTTTTCGGGTATTTACAATACATAATACACAATCATATCCGGACAGTTCGTCGGCAAGGTCATCGAAAGTCGTGGTCGATTCCAGCCAATGCAATTCTACCCGTTTAAAAGCCTCAAACAAATGATCATGCATGGAAGTAATTTCTGTGACGGGACTCTTCAGCCCACTAAAAGCCTTCTGCCCCGTTCCGATACGACCGGCAAAAACAGGCAATGTAGCTGTGGTAAACAAAATACTGGTTTTAAAAGACGATTGCAGGCTCTGCAAGATATCCAATATCGGCTGCAAAAATTCAACCGGCAACATTTGCGCCTCATCCAGAATAACAACCGAATTACAGATATTATGTAACTTCCGGCACCGTGAAGTCCGGCAAGCATACAGCGACTCGAAGAACTGTACATTCGTAGTCACAATAATCGGAGCATCCCAGTTTTCCGTTGCCAACTGGGAAGGAGACCGTTCGTCATTACTATCCGGCTGCAAATTACTATGATGCTCCACCACATTCTCCGCACCGAAAATATCCCGGAGCACGGCAGCCGTCTGTACAATAATACTCGTATAGGGAATCACAATGATAATCCGATCTTTTTTATAACGAACAGCATGGAGGAGCGCCCAGGCCATCGAAGCCAATGTCTTTCCCCCGCCCGTCGGCACTGTCAGGCTGAAAAAGCCGGGAAGCTTTTCCGCCATCTCACAGCAACGGGATAAGATAGCAGCGCGCTTCTCATTGATGAAAGAGGCAGGAGCACCTGCCGTGAGCGATTCCATATGTGTATCGAACCGCTCTTTCAATAATTCCATAGCATCATATTGCCCGCGACGAGCAGCCTGCTCCGGCTGCATAAACCGCTCCGTATCCAGATAGTCGGCATCTACCAGACATGAAAACAACATGCGAATCCATTGGTGCATTTCTTTCTGAAAATCACTAATCATAGGCGCATTCAGCAAAACGACCGCTTCCCGCATCTCTTCCGGCGCATCATTCAACATCTCCTGGTAACAGTCTGTTTTAGACAAACGTTTACTCAAATTAGCCTCCCCAGAAGAAGTCCAGTCCAGCAATCCCGAATGATGTCCGGCTATACAATAGGCCAACGGCTGATAATAACCCGGTAATTTCTCTTTCGCCAGCATAGCTCCGGCTGAGGAATGATCGGGTTTATTCACCACTTTCTGCTCTGCCGTCATACCGGATGCACTACGGATATAAGGTTGAAAACTATCCTTCGTATATTTTCCCATATCATGCCACCAGCCATTCTGCTTTCCCCAGGCCGCAGCACCGAAAACAGATGCGAACGATTCGCTTAAACCAGCTGTACCGACAGCATGTTCCTTAACTGTTTGTATCTGAAAAGCGTCATCCTCCACCTTGACATGCGCTATAAAATCCTGCTCATTTTTCATCTTACATAAAAGTTTTCACTAATTTATTTGCCATTTGCAATATTTCCACACAGCACATTGTATAACAACCAATTAAACTATTGCAAATACCGATTTCATTTGCAATGCCGTTTGCCATTTGCCATACATCATTTATTCCTAACAACCAAATAACACGTACCTCTCATCGTACGGCGCGACGGGATCTTATTCTTTTGAAGCAAGCGTCCGAAGTATGTCAACCGTTTAGTTCCCAACTTTATACCACTTTTATCTTGCAGGTATTGAAGTATTTCGAGAGCAAAAAGTTCCTCATATTCCTCACCCGGCAAGGGTGCGCGGAAGTTTTGCAGGAACAATTGTTCCTCTATCGGTATCTGCTGGAACACATCATTGTTGCGGGTGGTAGAAGATTCTTCTTCGGACGTAAACCAATAGCGTTCGCCAGCCTTTAAAGCCGAGACTGCCTGCGCATAAAGCTGTTCATAATTAACCGATACGGAATTATATGCTGTCCCGGTTATCCCAATACATATAAAACGGCGGCTACCGGTCGGATCGGTCAGCAAATCATAATTATTACAAGTGGCAATGAAAGAAGCATACCGATGCAACGCCCGGATACTTCTTTTATAGGGTTGCCGGGCATTGACCACCGGCTTTTGAAGAACATTCTTCAAAAAACTCTGATACGCAGCACTTACCGAATCGAACTCATCGATATTGATCAATGCAAAACGGGTAAGCAACAACTCTGCATCCCGCTTATTGCTGAAATCGATACTATCCGTATAATACATACGTAGCGAAGGGGGCAACAGATTCCGACACCAGGTCGATTTACCGCATCCCTGAGGGCCGACCAGTAAAGGTAGCGAACTATTGGCATGCAAATGATCCCGCCGGTACCAATGAGCGACCATGCTCAGGAACCAGATATAAAACAAGTCGCGCCAGGCAGTATTATCTGTCGGCAACGTATCGGCCAACGTACGGATATGGTCTCTCCCATCCCATGCCGGCAAATGTTCCAGATAATCTTCCAACGGATAGAAAACCGGTACCCTGTCGGAATACACATACCGCTTCACATCACGATCCCAAAGTGCCAATCCTTCAGCCTGTGCATTCAGTCCGATACTGTTCAGAACCGTCTCCGTCACAGGAGCAAAACGGATATAATATGAACCTCTTGCCCGAAACTCCACTTCGCCGGCCAGCATATTCCGCCTGAACTCATAACGCCGT
The DNA here is from genome assembly GCF_000969835.1 of Parabacteroides goldsteinii DSM 19448 = WAL 12034. Classification (GTDB taxonomy): domain Bacteria; phylum Bacteroidota; class Bacteroidia; order Bacteroidales; family Tannerellaceae; genus Parabacteroides; species Parabacteroides goldsteinii. The sequence continues at coordinate 315,378 of NZ_KQ033914.1, read as the reverse complement.
TTCATAAACTCATCCGTCTTTACAGACAATAATTGCTCGGGAGGCATCACCGGTTTCTTTCCAAAATTCTTCGAAAGCTGGTACACCGTATGAATGGTCTCCCGGATCTCCTCTTCAAACAGTTCCAGATGCTGGTATATCCTTGTCCAGCGAACCGCATCCTCCTCCGGTATCCCGGACTGGAAACAATTTTCAGCCAGCTTTGTCAGGAAAGGTCTGACCTCTTTTCCGTCATCCAAACCTCCCGTTTTCTCCAATGCATCCAGCATACAGGCATTATAAAAACGGGAAATGATACGACTGCGGTCGAATCCGGGCATCATACGTAAAAGCGGATCTTCTTCTTTCGATACGATTTCCCGGTATATCGGTTCGTCCGGCATCTGTGTCGGTTGTTCCTGAACCAACGCAACAGCCGAAAAATTATAATATAAATCAGGATCGAAGGAATGGCGGCATCCCCGCTCCAAAGAGGGAGTCTTTATCTCTATATCACATTGCAGCTGAGCCTGATAATAGGCAACAGCGCGCCGGTAGGCTACCGCATGAAACAATTCCGCCTGCTCCCTGTCCCGTGGCAATGTTCTGTCTGGCAAAACAAACGGTACCAATATTTTTACACTTTTTCCGCTGGAACCGGTAAAAGCAGCCAGTGTTTGAGGGGCTTGCGATGCCAATTCTCTTATTCTCGCCACCTCTTCCTTATTCGCCAGATTTCTGACCTCCACCAGAACCAGTCCGTTATACGACCGGAACTCGACCTTTTTATCTCTTTTTCCGAATAATGCGGAAAAACACAACGCCGGAAGATTTGTTGCATGTATACTTTTATCACCAGGCATCGAACAAGCCAGGAGCTCCCTGTATTCATTCACCACCTTCCGGTACTCGCCGCTACGCATACCGCATAAAACAACGTGCAACGCCATATTTTTAAAGGTTTTACCCCCATTCTTTGTTTGTGTAATGTACATAGTATATTTTATTTTCACCCCTCTTATGATATGACAAATGGCAAACGCCATTGCAAATAAAAAAGGTATTTGCAATGGTTTAAATTTCTATTATACAATATATTGCAGGACAATATTGCAAATGGCAAATACTTTCCTGAAACTTTATGTACAACCTTATTTCAGCCTCGTAAACTCAATATCGCTCAGCCGGTCTTTCAGCTTCGGACTAGGTTTGAAGCCTATCCCCTTCAGTTTAATGGATTCAGCGCGGATTTTAGACGGTTCTTCCACATCGCGATTCGGCTGGGCGGTCACCGAGAAGGTACCCAGACCGTCGATCGTCACCGTATTGCCTTCTTTCAAGGCTTCCGATATCAAAAGAGTCAGATTTTCGATCATCCCTTTAACATCCCCATATGTGAAGGTGCTGGCATCGGCCATTTGTTCTGCCAGCGTATCGAGGTTGACATTACCATAACTTACGGTGGTAACCGAATACTTTACCTGCTCTTTGCCGGTAATATTATCATTGATTTTTGTGAGTTTGTACCTTACTGCCATGCGGTTCCCTTTCTTTTAGATTTAATATTACTACTAGTTACTTCAAAGGTTACTACCTTTTATATCACTGATTACTAGTCAGTAATACCAGGCTGTACAGGATAATCGAATAAGGTGTACAGGCTGGCCGACCAGGGTGTACAGGATAATCAGCCAGGGTGTACAGGATGATATTACTAAGTCAGGACTAAAGGTATAAAATATAAGGAGACATACAATAGTTTATCCTATATTTTTATCTTCTATTGCCGTTTATGTTAATAACAACACTTCGATTTTTCAAACTAAGACACAATAAACGTCACCTGGAAACCGGGCACAGGCCGTTCAGCCAAACAAAGGTCCCGGCCTTGCCGAACCATCATCTGCCGGGAAAGTGACAAGCCGATACCCGAACCATTCTTTTTGGTTGTAAAGAACGGAACAAAAATCTCCCGCTCGACATCTGCCGGAATAGGCGCACCGTTATTGCTGATCCACAACTCCTTATACCAACGCACATCCATAGTCGTCGCCCCGGCTTCGCAGGCATTCTTGACCAGATTGATCAACACCTGGCGCAACATATTCTCATCCGTAAACATCGTGACAGCCAAAGGGATGGAAATATGCCACTCCAAATCCGGATAAAGCGTCCGAATTCTTTCCACGAAAGCGGCCAATGGGATCTCCACAAGAACCGGCTCCTGCAACTCTGCCAGTTTCCGGTAACTGTCCACAAACAAGGCAAGCCCCCGGCTGGTCTCATGAATGGCACGGACTCCCTCCTCGTAAACTGTCCCCGCAATCGCAGGATTATCCAAATAGGCCTGGCTGATGCTGGCAATCGGTGTCGTAGCATTCATGATTTCATGGGTAAGCACACGAGTCAGACGCTGCCACGATTCCACTTCGTTGCGGGCAAGCAGCACGCCTATATCCTTACCTGTTTCGTTAAGGGCTTCCTGCAACGCCCGTTCTCCGAAGAACAGACCTTTTACAGGAAGACGGAACGTGAACTCTTCGTTGCGAATCGCCTCACGCATCAGATGTGCCCGGTCTCTCAGCAACACCTGATGACGATAAAACCATCCGAAGAAGACAACAACGACCACCAAAAAAGAGACTATCAGAATCATAGTTTTTTCATTTTAGCATACAACGTCTGCCGGGTAATCCCCAACAGTTCGGCAGCCCGGCTGATGTTGCCGTGGCAACGCTCCACGACCTTATGCACATGTTCCGCCTCGACTTGTTCCAACGAAACCACTTTCCGGCCGGCATCAATCGCATCTTTCAGGACACGGATCAACTCCTGGTTGTCCCAAGGCTTGGTAACAAAGTCTGCCGCTCCCATCTTCAACCCGCGCACCGCCAATTTGATATCAGCGTATGCCGTCACCAGCACCACCGGAATGGCCGGATGTTTCTTATGGATTGCCCGAAGCCAAAGCAAGCCGTCTTGTCCGGAGTTTCCCCCTTGCGTGAAGTTCATGTCGAGCAAAATCACATCCACCTCCTCTTGTGCCAATACCGTAAGAAGCGTGTCGGGAGAAACAAGCGTCAATACTTTATCAAACTCACCGGCCAAACAGATCCTGACTGCCGTAAGAATCGCCGGATTATCATCCACCACCAATATCGTCCTGTAATTCGCCATATCCGATTCGTTTAGATTACCTTCATTTATCAGAGGCAAAGGTACGGAAAAAGGCTGTATGAATATCATACAAACAGGTGTATGATTTTCATACAAACTGCTCTAACCGCGCTTTACATCCATTGCCGAATGCCGGCAACCTTATACATTTGCAACAAATAAAACAATGAACAAAGATGAAATCGTACTTCACTTTTCTCAGCCGCAACAAGCTCTACACGGCTATCCAGTTCTTCGGACTGGCCATCGCATTGGGAGTCGTACTCCTCTTAACGTTATACGCTAAAACCGAATTCAATATCGGTAACAGACAGCCATACTCCCACCAATTGTATGCCATCGGCTACGGCGATGGCATCGGTATGACGGTCGGTACCGCCCCGGAATTATTCCCTTCCATTCCGGAAATAAAAGAATGGACACGCCTCATCAACAACGAGCTGACAGACTTGACCATAGACAACAACTACTACCAGGTGAACAGCCTTGCCGTCGATTCCAACTTCTTCCGACTGATGGACTATCCGCTCATCGGATGTGAACGCGACAAGGTGCTGAACGGAACAGACGAGGCCATCATCTCCGAACCGTTCGCCCGTAAAGTATTCGGCAATGAAGATCCTATCGGACGCACAATCATGTACCTGAACCAGACACCGCTACGGGTCGTCGGGATTCTCCCGACTTTCGATCCGACAGAACTGTTGAAGCCGGTTGACCTCCTGGTCCCTATCAAATTGGTGGAAAAGACTTATTCCTGGATGGATAACTTCGGTTCAACCCAAACGTTCGTCACATTGGCGGAAAGGGCTACACCCGGCACCGTCTCCCGAAAACTGCTCGACAGCTATAAAAGTTATTGGAATTATTGGAAAGAAGACAACAGCACGAACACCTTTGCATGGGGTTCATCACTCACACGCATGGACGAAATATACTTTTCACCCTTGAACTATAACACTCCTTTCCGCAACGGGACACGGAAACAGGTTCAAATCTTATTGGCCATCGCGATGATCTTGCTCCTTTCGGCCGTCTTCAACTACATAAACCTGACCGTGTCGCAAACCGGCAAGCGGGCACATGAGATGGCGACTCGCCGGTTGATGGGCGATTCTGCCGGGCAAATCGTGTTGCGCTACCTCGCCGAGTCGGCAATCTTCACAACCGGGTGCTTCATCGGCGGATGCCTCATCGCCGTCATTGCCAAACCCTATTTCGAATACTTGCTCTCTACCCAAATCGCCATGTCGCTTTCTCCCGCAACGGTGGCCTACGCCCTGCTGTTATTAGTTGGAATCACCGGTATATCAGGATTAGTACCGGCACTCATCATTCGCAAATACAGCCCGATAGATATTGTAAAGGGGAACTTCCGCTTGCAGAACAAGCAACTGTTCAGCCGCCTGTTCATCATCGTGCAGAACGTGATCAGCACGTTCCTCATTGCGTTGGGGCTGACAATGGCCGTCCAAATACATTACCTTGCTACCCTGCCGACCGGTTATAATACCGATCTGGTCTTTGTACGGGCCTGGGATTTAGGACCGACCTACGACAAACAAGCCATCCTCCAGAAACGTTTGCAGGCATTGCCCCAGGTGGCAGAAGTGGCGTTGGCACGGAAACTGCCTTTCGTCAGCGGCCACGATGGCGTACGCCAGCCGGACGAAGAGGGAATGTCATGGCTCCACCTCTCGGATGTGGACAGCACTGCATTCCGGATGTTGGGCTTCGAAGTGACAGAACGCTGGTCGGACCCGCTACCCGGCATGGTTTGGGTAACGGAAGAGACCTGCCGCCGTTATAACCTTTCGGCCGACAACCCCCATTTCGGAAAGAACGGTGACGAGGGCGGCTACCGGTATAACGTCTGTGGTGTTATCCGTGATTACCGTTCACTCATGCCGTTAAACACTCCGACACCCGATTCGCACGGAGCGGTCGGGGTGATGGACCCGCAAGGCTATGTGATCAGCCAAGTCGTCCGGACCCAAGGTAACCGGTCGGAAGCTTTGGCCGCCATCCGCCATACCTGTCGGGAAGTGTCCAAAGAGGTGATCGGGATGCCGAAAGACCTGGAAACCGATTATATAGATGATTATCTGGACAAAGATTTGACACACGAGAAGAACATCGTGATGCTCGTCCTTTGCTTCATGGTCATCTCCATCCTCATCTCTGCCATGGGATTGTTTGCCATGTCGATAAGCTACACCGAACAGCAAAGCAAGCGGATTGCTTTGTGCAAAGTGATGGGAGCCGAAACAAGCGGTGCGGTATGGGAACTTTCCAAACGATTCATGATGCTCTCGTTGCTTGCCGCCTGCTTCGCCCTGCCCATCAGTTTGAAAGCGGTTCAAATCAGTTTGGAGTCATTCTATAACCGCATCGCCTTCCCGTGGCACCTCATAGCCGCGGCTGTTTTGGCAACCATAGTTATCGCTTTCGTGTCAATCATCAGTCAAACTTTGAAAGTCGCCCGCCGCAACCCTATAAAAAGCATCCGGACGGAATAAAAGCAACAGTATATAACAGGTAACATCATTATAAAAAACGAAACGAGTCATGATTAAAATAAAGAATCTCAGCAAAAGCTTCCGGACGGAAGAAATAGAAACCATCGCACTCAACGGCGTAAGCATGGAAGTGAAAAAGGGCGAGTTCGTCGCCATCATGGGTCCAAGCGGATGCGGCAAATCGACCTTGCTGCATATTCTCGGTCTGCTGGACAACCCGGACGAAGGCAGCTACCTGTTGGATGGGGAAGAAATGGGACACTTGAAAGAGAAAGACCGAACCCGTTACCGCAAAGGACGTATCGGGTTCGTCTTCCAGAGTTTCAACCTCATCGACGAGCTGACGGTGGAAGAAAACATAGACCTCCAACTGAAATATCTTGGCGTACCTAAAGCCGAACGCAAACAGCAGGTACTTGACATCCTGCGCAAAGTACGCCTCAGCCAACGCGCCAAACATTACCCGCAACAACTCTCCGGAGGCCAACAGCAACGAGTAGCCATCGCCCGCGCCGTGGTAGGCAAACCTAAATTGATTTTGGCCGACGAGCCGACCGGCAACCTCGACTCCAAGAACAGTCTCGAAATAATGAAACTGCTCAGTCAGTTGAATGCCGAAGGAACGACTATCGTCATGGTGACACACTCACAGCACGATGCCACATACGCCGACTACATCATCAATCTTTTTGACGGACAAATTGTCAATGAGTTGGATGGAATACTTTGATGCCTATAACATTCTCTCAATGTCATATAGGATTATTCCCCAATTTCGTCTGCTATCTGCAACAAACGGCAGGACATGTCGCTTCATTCCCGGATTACCAACGATTATCATGAATTCTGTCCTCTATCCGAATTTCTTTCTGTTTACAGATATGTGCGTTTTCGGCCGGATAACCGATAGCAAGATAACAGGTAAACTCATATCCATCGGGGGCTTTAACCAGTTGTTTTACATGTTCCGGTTCGTTGCCGATGGGAATACGGAAAGCACATGCCAACCCTTCTGCTGTTGCTGCCAACAGGATATTTTCAACGGCAGCCCACGCCGAAGCGAAATAGTTGAGCGAACTTTGGTCGGCAGGTTGACACAGAGGATAATCCTTTTGCCGGAAAAACGGCAGAACAAGGCAATTGCTCTGCATAAGCATACGTTGCTGCTTGGGCAACGCATCGGTAAACATGGCGTGCTCATCTTTGTCCATCACACCGGCAGCAGCGTTAAGTCCTGTCTGCTGAATATTTTTAGTGTTTTGTGCCACAGGCGATACGAGTCGGGCAATATTCTCTTGTCCTCTCACCACAACAAATTCAAACTGACGCAAATGGTCATTGGTAGGAGCTTTAAATGCAGCCGACAATACCTTCTTCAATACTTCGTCCGTAACTTCTTTATCAGAAAAATCCCGGATAGTTCTTCTTTTCTCTAATACTTGATAGAAATCCATAACAATACATTTTATTGGTTATACTTATCGTTTCCGGCAGCAAAGTTATCCGGCTTTCTTGTTACATATTTGTGATATTGTTTCGTATACTTGTCGTATATTTGCATTCGGATCATTTTAAGCATACCTTTATGGAAGAGACTGCTATTCCTTACGAATTGCCCGAGGTGGAAAATCATTCGTTTTTCTTTATAGACCAACGGGTAGAAACGGGTCTCGAGGCCAAATTGCATCAACATGATGCATGGGAATTGTATTATGTTGTCCACGGGTATGGTAACCGGATGGCAGGCGACACTTTACAACCCTTTGAAGCTGGCGATGTGGCATTGATACCTCCGTCCATGCTCCACCGCTGGAAGTATACGCCGGATTCAGCGGACGAAGAAGGCCATGTCCGTTATCTGATGGTAGCTTTCAGTCATTCACTGGTAGAACGGTGCATGCAGGTATTTCCCGAACTGCGCAACCATCTGAAAAACATTACATTTCCAGTCGATGCACTGAAGTTCGGTTCCGAAAGTTCACGAACCATCCGCCGGATATTATCACGGATGAACAACCTGGACGAGTTGGGACGCTTGTGCGAAATGTTCCGTCTGCTGCCAGTCATTTTCAAATCGTCCGACCATACGTTTGTAGGCAGACCGATGCGCATCGAACGGGATGTACGTCGTATGCAGCAAATATGTAGCTATGTGATGGCTCACTACGTCCACACTATTTCGTTGGATGATATTGCCGCCGAAGTAGGTATGAACCGCTCTGCTTTCTGTTCTTACTTTAAGCGTTGTAAAGGAATAACTTTTTCGCAGTATGTAACTCAATACCGTTTAAATACAGCCTGCAAACTTTTGAAACATTCACAGAAGCAAGTATCCGAAATATGTTTCACGGTAGGATTCAATGATTTACCTCACTTTGTCCGGGTTTTCACAAATAATATAGGAGTCTCTCCCAGCAGGTACAGAAAACAATTTCAATAATTATCTTATATCGTTTTCCCTTTTGTCTGTTATCTTCATTTGTCTTCACAACTGATTGGACTTGCTTGTGCCGAAGCATTTGCCGGGGGAGTCAAAAACGAAGGCTGCGGGATTCATATCCGACAGCCTTCCACATTAACCCTTAACTTTAATCAACTGGATTACCAGGAAATTCGTTCCGGCAGTTTCAACATAATAATACGTTAGTAACCGGAATTCTGTTTCAGGTTCGGATTCTTATCCATGCTGTCCTGCGGGATCGGCAGATAACGGTTCTTGGCAGCAAACTCACGGTTTTCAATCAGGTCCTTGCCTGTTACGACGGCACGTTTATAAGGATCTGTCTCGTTGTAATCGATTGTACCGACGATACGGTTTAACGGGCCGTTCAATAATGTTTCGGCCAACATCTTTCCTGCGGCATCTTTCCAACGCAGAATATCTGCACGACGCAAGCCTTCACCCGCCAATTCAATGCAGCGCTCACGACGAATCAGCTCACGCAATGTTTCTTTCGTGCTGTATCTGGCTCTGTCCACAACAGGCATGCCGGCACGGGTACGGATCTGATCCAGATAATCATATACCTGGGCGGAAGGGCCGTTCAATTCATTCTCCGCTTCGGCATACGACAACAAAACTTCGGCATACCGGAACACGATCACACAAGTTCCGGTACTCCACATATTGGGATACTGGTCGATGGGGTCCAGATATTTCGCCCAAGTCAGACTGGATTTCGAAGCATTGTCGGTGTAGGTGGGATAGTTCTTATTATCCGACTTATCCGCCAGTGTTTTATCCAGCGTGTTCAGCACCGAACCTCTCCAGTCCTGTCCCGGATAAAGAATACTCATCGCCATACGGGGATCGCGGTTGGCAAACGGATGAGCCGCATCATACAGAGCTGACTCTTCCTTCGTTTTACCGTCTGTCATTTCATACATATCCACCAGGTTCTGGGTGGGGACGATAGAGGACCAACCGCCGTCTACATTATTATACATCTGGCCGATCACTCCCAAACCGAATGTATTAGGGATACGCTGGTCGGCAATGATCACCTCTTTCGAATCTGTGCCAGTGAGCTTGAACAAATTGGAATAATCGGGTTCCAGTTCATACTGCTTCAGGTCGATGATGGCCTGGGCAGCCTCTTTAGCCTTCTGCCATTCTCCATAATACAATGCTTCACGCATTTTTATTGCCAGTACACCGCCTTTGCCGATGCGTCCGCGGGCAGCCGGTGTCGTATTAATACCCGTCAAAGCATCTTCCAGGTCTTTGGCTATCTGCTGACGAACTTCTTCTTCGGTATTACGGGGCACCTGGGCTTCTTCGGCTGACTGATAAGAGCCGATGATAGGCACACCGCCATACCACCAGTTCATCTGGAAGTATTTATAAGCACGAATCGCTTTCGCCTGTGCAACCAGGTCATTCTTCGTTGCTTCCGACTTGAATGTTACATTGTCGATATTCTCCAGCACGGTGTTGCAACGGCGAATAGTCGTGAAGCTATAAAATGAACTGCCGGGGTTGGAGCTTGACAAAGAACCGTCACCCCAGGGGCGCCAACCTTCCCACGGAAAGTTGTTGTAAGCAATATCTGAACCACAATCGAGATAGAGAATGGCGGTCGGATCCCACAGACCGTTATAACATCCCACCACGAAACTTTCAGCATCCGTTTCGGTCTTCCAGGTGGTGGAAGGAGACAATGCATCATGTGGAGCCGTATCCAGAAAGTCCGAGCAGGATGTAGATAAAAACGCTGCTCCGGCCATTAAATATATTGATAATCGTTTCATAAAATTCAACTTATATTAGATAGTCATTAATAGTTTAGAACGTAACATTTACTCCGAATGAATGGGTAGTAGACAAAGGATAGCTTGACAAACGGGTGCTGACTGTCTCCGGGTCTACATTCAACGGCATAGAATCGAATGTCAGCAGGTTCTCAGCCGAATAATAAATCCTCAGGCTTTGAATACCGGCTTTTTCTATCAGGCTTTTCGGGAAGGTGTAGCCTAACTGTGCAGTCTTCAGACGCAGATAGCTCGTATTCATGATCCAGAAGTCAGACATGACAACGGATGCTTCACTCGGTGACTTACGGGCTTCTGCTACACGGGGCATACTTGCTCCTTTATTTTCGGGTGTCCATGAGTCCAGCCAGGCTGTTGAAGGGTGGCCGGCGCTGCCGGAAAATTCACCGAAGGCTTCTTTGGTATAAGCGAAACCGACGTTTGCCGCACCGGTAAAGTTCAGCGTCAGGTCGAAGTTCTTATAAGCGCCGTTCAGGTTCAGACCGAATGTCATCACCGGATCTTTTGTCTTATAGAGTTCACGGTCTTCGGCAGTGATCTTACCGTCATTGTTGGTATCGACATACTTCAGGTCGCCCCCTTTAAATTTCAGGCCGAACGGATATCCGTCCTGACCGGCATATTTATCCATCCAGGCTTGTGCCTCTTCGTCCGACTGGAAGAAACCGTCTGTTCTGTACACGAACCAGGAATTGATAGGAGAACCGACCTGACGCATGAAGTCGCCGTCAGACATACGGTTAACACCTCCCAGGTTTTCTATCTTATTCTTGTTATAGGCAAAGTTGCCAACTACGCCGAACTTCCAGTCACCCCATTGGTTACTGTAGCCCAACTGCATTTCGACACCTCGATTACGCATGGCACCTACATTATCTTTATAAGCACCCAACGCAAATTCCGTCGGTACCGGAACTTCCATGATGATATCGGTTGTCTTGCGATCGTAGTAATCGAAAGTAAAGCTGATCTTATTATTGATCATTGCATCTATCCCGATACCCCATGTCGTTGACTTTTCCCACGAAAGGTCTGCTATTTTATAATTACTCTGATAATAACCGGTCGTCAACGCACTTCCGAAAGGATAGTTGGCACCCAGGTTATACGTATTCAACCAGGGATAAAAGTCACCGCCTGTCGGTGTCCCGTCGCTCAAAGCATCCTGGTTACCAAGCATACCCCATGATCCGCGAAGTTTCAGGCTATTCAACCAGCCTCTTGTATTTTCCATGAAGCTCTCTTCGCTGATACGCCATGCTGCGGAGAAGGAAGGGAAATATCCCCAACGGTGTCCGGGGGCGAAACGGGAAGAAGCATCCGAACGGAAGTTTGCTTCCAGCAGGTATTTGCCGGCATAGTCGTAGTTTACACGGCCGAAATAAGAAAGCATATTCAGTTTGCGGGTAAAACCTTCGTTGGTTTGGGTAGCCGTAGCACCGGCATTCATATCATCCAGTTCGTTATTCGGGAAGTTTTCGCGGTATTCCTTGTTGTAACGCACATCATATTTCTCGGCATGATATCCCAACATCACTTTCAAACCGTGATTACCGAATGTCTTGTCATAGTTCAGCAAAGCATCGAAATTGTAACGTGACCAGTTGGTGAAACGTTCTTCCAGGCTGTTCGGACGACTGGCCTGTGCCGGGTCGGTATCCAATTTCATAACAAATGCCTTGAAGTGCTGGTCGTCATTTACATACGAACCGGACACTGTTGCCTTCAGTCCGTCTATGATCTGGTAGTCGACTGCAAGAGAACCGGTAAAGTTCTGATTGTATTTGTCCACAGTCTGTCCGGAGTCCAGCCAGGCGATAGGGTTACCGTCATTTGTTGCACCATATGTTCCATCCTCATTATAAACCGGAATCATCGGGCTCAGAATATTCAGCTGGCGGATAATCTGGTCCGACCAACCGCCGCCATAATTGGAGTTGGGGTCTTTATAGTCGTTCTTTATATATGACATATTCAAGCGAACTGTCAGTTTCTTCGTGATATTCATATCCAGGTTCGTACGGCCGTTGAATTGTTTACGTTCCGAGTTAGGAAGAATACCGGTTTGTCCCAGATAACCGACAGAAGCCATATATTTCGTATTCTCGGTACCTCCGCTGATATTTACATTGTGTTTATGCAATACACCGGTTTGGTAAGCGGCATCATTCCAGTCTGTGTTCGGATGTCCGTATGGGTCGGAGCCATCCTGAAACAGGCGGATGTCTTCATCACTGTAGCGGTGAGGCTGTCCGTTATCATCGTCGATCCGGTTATACAGCATCGCATATTCGGCCGAACTGACGCGGTCTATTACAGCAGTCGGGCTTGATACTCCGATATATCCGTTGTAAGTAATACGCGGAGCACCGGTCTTACCGCGTTTGGTCGTTATCAGAATAACTCCGTTGGAGGCTTTCGAACCGTAGATGGCGGCAGAGGAGGCATCCTTCAGGACAGAGATACTTTCGATGTCGTTCGGGTCGATACTGTCCATCGAACCGCTCTCGATCCCGTCGATCAGGATGTAGGGAGATGCGTTATTCAACGTTCCGACACCACGGATACGGATATTACTTCCATCTTCACCAGGACGGCCTTCACCGGCTGTGATCGTCACACCCGGCATCAATCCCTGCAAACCGGAGGATACATTCGAGATCGGTCGGCTTGTCAGTTCTTCACTTGCCACAGAAGCTACGGCTCCGGACAGGTTGGCTTTCTGCTGGGTACCGTATCCTACCACCACGACTTCGTCCAGCTTTTGCGTATCTTCAGCCAGAGTAATTTTAAGAGTCGATTGTCCTGTGTACTTAATTTCTTGTGTCAGATAGCCGATGAAAGAGATCTGGATCACATCCCCGGCTTTTACATCCAGTACGAAGTTACCATCCATGTCGGTGACAGTACCGTTCGTTGTTCCTTTTACGACAATAGAGGCACCGGCAACAGGGCCGAAATCGTCGTTAACTGTTCCTTTTAAACTCTTTTGTTGCTGAGAAATGTCAACTTTGGATGTTGCCGTACTGTCGGAAGCATGTGCTGTCCCTCCGGAGCACAATGTGGCTGACAACAACAAAAGGCTGACTGGTCTTACGATTTTCAACATAACAATTGCTTTTTGTTTAATAATACTAGTAACTTTATAAATAAGATTTAAGGAGATTAACTCACTTTACTTATAGATTCACCTTATTCATGGTATTAACATTTACTCTTTCTGTAAAAATCTTATCCCTATGAAACCACAGTTCTTACAGAACTAATTTAATACCGACCCTGCAAATGTAATATTAATTTTATAATAAAACATTAAATTGTGCAGATTATTCAGTAATAGTCAAGTCGTTGGAGATCGTTTAATAATAATAACGTTTAAACTAAAGTTAATCCATTATAAAGGTAGATGATTGTCTCTTTAGAGTTAATATGCTGAAACCATGCTATTTGTGAAATAAGAAAAGCCGTAGTTCTGTAAGAACTCAATACAAAAACGCCACATATCTTATTTTAAAAAAGGCAAAGCAAATGATCAATACAGATACCGCCATCCACCATGCTAATAATCTTTTATATAAATAACCAATTATAACAAATCCGGCGACAATCACCATATATAGTAAGTCCATTATAAGAATACCTTTTACAAAGCCGGATAGAATTATATAAAAACTTATCTGTAACTTTATCGCCATATCTATTATAACCTTAGATAACATGACAAATAAAACTCTATTAAGTACCGTGGTTCTTGCCTCTATGGCACAATTCGCGGCAGCCGGTAATGCCGGTGAACAATCGCATCCCAACATTATTCTGATCCTATGCGACGATATGGGATTTTCAGATTTGGGATGTTACGGAGGAGAAGTTAAGACTCCGAACATTGATTTTTTGGCAGAGAACGGAGTGCGTTTCAGCCAGTTCAAAAACACCGGACGCAGTTGCCCCAGCCGTGCCGCCCTCCTGACCGGACGTTACCAGCATGAAGCGGGAATGGGATGGATGACGGCTGTCGACGAGCACCGGCCCGGATACCGCGGACAGATATCTGCCGATTACCCGACTATCGCCGAAGTCCTCAAAGCAAACGGATATGCGACCTATATGAGTGGGAAATGGCATCTGACAGTACAGGGCGCATTCGATAAACCGAACGGTAGTTATCCCACACAACGAGGGTTCGATAAATATTACGGTTGCCTGAGCGGCGGCGGAAGCTATTACACCCCGACTCCCGTCTATTCGAATACAGACCGTATCACGACATTCCCCGACGACTTTTATTATACAACGGCCATTACGGATTCGGCCGTCAGTTTCATCCATAGCCATCCGGCCGATGTCCCGATGTTCATGTATCTGGCGCATTATGCCCCTCACAGGCCGTTGCAGGCACCCAAAGAACGGGTGGAAGCATGCCGGCAACGGTATAAAGTAGGATATGACGTCCTGCGCCAACAACGTTTCGACCGCCAGAAAAAGATGGGATTGATGAATACCGGAGATACCCTCCCCATCCATCAGAAAGAATTTGAAGGAGGACGCCCGGCCTGGACAAGTCTCACTCCCGAACAACAGGAAGCATGGATAACCGAAATGGCTACCTATGCCGCCATGATTGAAATAATGGACGACGGTATCGGGGAAGTTATTGCTGCTACCAAAGAAAAAGGACTCTATGAAAACACCGTCTTCCTCTTCCTGAGTGATAACGGTTCAACCAATGAAGGGGGTTTTATTGCCCAATTACTGGCCGACCTGAACAATACGCCTTACAGAAGTTACAAACAATGGTGTTTCCAGGGAGGAACCAGTACGCCTTTTATCGTTATGTACGGCGATCCGCAAAAGAATGTTCTCAAAGGGAAGTTCAATCGCGAATTCAGTCATATTATAGATATAATGCCGACCTGCCTGGATATGGCTTCGGTTGAATATCCCGGACAATTCAATGATAAAAAGTTGAGTACCACCGAAGGCAGAAGCCTGATACCCGCCGTCCAAAACAAGACGTTGGAACCACGCGACCTGTTTTTCGAACATCAGACCTCATGTGCAATCATTTCGGATGGCTGGAAACTGGTTCGTAACAACGGCAAACAGTCCTGGGAGTTGATCGACCTGATGAACGATCCGTTTGAAGAAAACGATCAGGCAGCCTTATACCCGGAAAAAGTAAAGGCATTAGAGAGTAAATGGAACCGATGGGCCGAAGAAAAACATGTCTTTCCTTTTGAATACCGTCCCTGGGGAGAACGTATTAATTACTATAAATCGCTCCATCCGGATCAAAGCGGAAAGGATTAAATGTTACAAAAGTCTCACTATGGCACACAGATGACACAGATTAAGCAGATGAACACGGATAAGTGTGCCATAGTGAGACCTTTTACTACTTATCAAATCCCTTCTTCAATTCTTTTATGGCTGGCAAAGCAAACGAGATCAATCCGATCATTCCCACCAGTCCTCCACCGATGATAAATGTATTTCCAATACCGATCGTATCCGCCAGAAATCCGGTACTCAACAATCCGATCATCGAAGGCAACAGACTAACACTCATATAAAACGAGAACACACGTCCCATCACCACCGGATTGATACGTGTCTGTACCACCGTCGTAAAGGAGGCCATATAAAGAGAACCGGATATACCGCCGACCGCCGTCAATACGACAAACAACGGGTAACCTGAAACCGGCAGAATACCGGATAGTCCGAACGTAACTCCCAACAGGATATACATCCAGTTTATCAATGAAATCTCATTCAGCTTAAACTTCTTCATCCCCAGAAAAGCACCGCCCAGCAAGGCGCCTATTCCCCAGGCTGCTTCAACCAGACTGATCTGAAAAGCATTCCCTGAATAATGGTCCAACGTCATCAACGGAAACAAAACACTGACCGGCATAATAAAGAAGGTAGCAATGATAGAAAGGATAAACAACCACGACAATCCGTTTTGTGCACGGACCTCTGTCAAGGCTTCCTTCGCTTCTTTCAAGAGATGTACTTTCTGCGTTTTTTCCGTATTATCCGGATCGGGGATTTTCACAAACAAGAGTGAAGTACATGCCAGAGCCGCACCAATCACATCCAGCAGCAAGATATTCGTCATCTCCATAAAAGAGATGAAAAGCGCAGCCAGGGCCGGCCCGGCAATATTACAGGCAGACTGGATAATCTGGTTGATGCCGGCAATACGAATCAGTTCCGACTTCGGAGCCAGCAAAGGGACCGACGCCTGCATGGCCGGCATATGAAAAGCCGAACCTACCGAACGTAAAGCCAACAAAATATAAATATGTTCGATCTTCGCTATATCCAGGTAGAACAGGACAGCCAGGATCAATGTACAGAAAGCGATAAAGCTATCTGCCAGTATCATCACCCGCTTCCTTTTCCAACGGTCGATAAAGATACCGGTAAACAGTCCCAATACTGATTGCGGAAGCATGGCTGCTATGGCAGCAAAAGCCAACACTTCTGCCGATTTCGTTTCAAAACTAAGCCATAGGATGATTGCAAAATTAACGATTGAACTGGTCAGGATAGAGAAGAACTGACCGGTCCATATAATGGCGAATACTTTTTTCCAGTTATTCATAACTTCTTTTATAATATAACAATAATAGATACGGGATTCCCCACGGTTCCGGGAAATCGACAATATAAACTCAGAAAACAAGAAGGATCTTATCCGTTTATCACACCAAATAAATGATGCCTGATTTAGAAGTTATTGAACACATAAAGATTATTTTATTTTCCGCAAGTATACGAATAAAATATGAATTACCAAACGATGATTAATAACGATGCTGTTTTTTCGCTATACCTCCCAGCATTTCCACCAGCGGTTGGCGCAGATATATACAATATACTGGCGTACCTGATAATTGGGGAATTTCCGGCGGGTATCATCGGCGTACTTCTTTACCTGCTCCACATCTTCAGGTCGGGGGTCTGAAAATTCCAACATCATTTCGGCATCTTTAGCCTCGAAGTATTTGAACTCTACGACACGGTCGTCGGTATAATAATCCGTGCCGGGAATACCGGTCATCTCGAAATCGGAACGCCCCACCGAATTGTTTTGCTCAATGGCAAAGGTGTAACAATTACTCAGATAACGGGAAACCAGTTCATAGAATGAGCAACGGATGAAGTTTTCGTTTATCTTGTCGAAAACCTGGGCGGGAAACTGTCCGAGGTATTGTTCGAAATAATTCTGCACGAGCGGTTCCAGGCGGCGGTCGCCGTCATATTTCCGGTAGGTAGGCACATAACGTTGTGCATTTCCTTCTATACGGTTCAAATCGTTGTAATAATCCATATAGACACTGCGCATAGTCATATTCGGAAGCGATGTCACATAGTTATCTCTGATCGTAGTCATACCCAGATAGAACAGGCTGATCGGATAAAACTCTTTGTTGAAGAACTTTTGCTTGTTGAATTTGCTGGACAGGTCGGCTACGTTATAGGCCAGTTCATCATCGATAATCAGCGCGTCGAGCATCGCTTTCGCATTGTCGAGCGACATGGTCAAACGACGGATCCAGTTGATATCCGTACGGAGGTTCTCATCAACCATTTCTTCGGGAATACTGCCGCCATTGACAGCAAATTTCTTAAAGAAATAGGTCAGGATAGTGGCATTAAACAACCGTTCGGCTTTCGGTTTAAAGCGATAGCCATCGTAGTTGTTTACGATAAGTTGCCATATCTCGTCATAACGGTCCTGGCTGCCCACATACTTATCAAGCACATAACGCAAATACGTTTCCGTTTCCGCATACGTAAAACCAAGCATATTCAAGAATGAAGGTTCCAGGGTCAATATTTCGGCTATATTGTAACCACTGGTCAAGTCGTCCATTGTGACAGGCAATACGCCGGTACAGAAACAGGTGCGGATGCTTCCTTCACCGATACCTGCCTTTATCACTTTAAAGAAGGTGCGAAGGAAACTGTCTTTAGTAGTCACCTGTTCATACAGCGGATCGTTGTAAGCTGTAAGCAGCTGGTTGGTGAAATTATCGTATTCGTCTATCAGCACGTAGACTTTAGGCAAGCCATGTTCACGGGCATATCCTAAAGCTTCTTCCAACATTTTTGAGGCATTACCTTTAGTAGTAAACTGAAAGTCGCCGAACAAATCCCGATTATGTGTCACCATAATCTCGACCGGAATACAATTCAAATCATTGAAGTTCCGTTCCAATCCGTCCATATCGTTCGCCATTACCATCTTTGAGAAGTCATAGCGCACAATCATATATTGGTTATGTTCCGGGGTAGGATGGCTACCGATCCAGGTTCCACCGAAAAGTTCATCAAAGCGTGCCGCCCTGGTACGATCATAATAACAGGCCAGCGTAGAGATAAGCAGACTCTTGCCAAAACGGCGCGGGCGGAGGAAAACAGGGGCATTATAATATTCCAGTTTACTGATATAGTTGGTCTTATCCACATAATAAAAACCACGTTCGCGTAAATCGACGAAATCGGCAACTGCATAAGGTATCGTCATTGTAGCCATACTCGCTTTGTTTTATATTCAACAAGAGCAAAGGTACGAAAGTTTTCAGTACAACAAAACGAAGGCTGCGGGATTCACATCCGACAGCCTTCTACACTAACCCTTAACTTTAACCAATGAAAAACAATAATCTACTTAATTAGTTTTTTAGCGAAGCGATTGCGGCTTCGTAATTCGGTTCGTTGGTAATTTCAGGAACCAGTTCCTCATATACCACCTTGCCTGCTTCGTCGACTACTATCACGCCACGGGCCAGTAACCCTTTCAGCGGACCGTCAACCATCAGCATCCCGTACTTATCTTCAAAGCACGAACAGCGGAATGCAGAAAGTGTAATCACTTTATCAATACCTTCCGTAGTACAGAAGCGTCCGTGCGCAAAAGGCAAATCTTTCGATACAGCCAACACCACAGTATTTGGCAAAGAAGCAGCTTCTTTGTTGAAACGTCTCACCGAAGCAGCACATACGGCTGTATCCAAACTCGGAAAAACATTGATTACAACGTTCTTTCCTTTCAGTTCTTTCAGTGATAATTCAGATAAGTCACTTTTTACTCCTTTGAAATCGGGAGCCTCTGCTCCGACTGCCGGTAATGTTCCGTTTGTATTTACTTCCAGATTACCTTTAAATGTTATCTTTGCCATCTTTGTAGTATTTTATGTTTTTGTTACTAAAAAGCGACGTACAAATATAGGCCGCTTTGTATGACTAAAACAAACGTTAATGAAGAATGTTTTTCCTTTTAACTCTTTTTAATCACTTGCCCTAAGAACTGTTTTTCTATCTTTGCCGCAAAATAGAACGACATGAACTGGTTAATTATTTGCGGACTTCTTATTATCATTGTTTTACAAATCTTATTCCGCCCGAAAGAGGATAAATCCGATACACAAAACGAACTGAAACGCTTGCTCGATGAAATGCAACGTTCTTTCGAACGCATTGAAAAAAACTTCCGGGAAGACTTCCGGCTGAACCGCGAAGAGGGCCGTATCGTTGCCCGCGACAACCGGGAAGAACTGACCCGCTCCATGAACGAATTCAGGGAGGCTTTCGACCGGGGCATCGCTTCTTTCAACAACCTCCAACGGGAAAAGTTCGCCAACCTCGACGAACAGCAGCGCCTGCTGGTTGCCAACACCGAAAAGCGCCTAGATGAAATCCGCGTCACGGTAGACGAAAAATTACAGAAGACACTGAACGACCGCATCGGCCAGTCTTTCCGCCTCGTTACCGAACAACTGGAAAGCGTGCAGAAAGGTTTAGGGGAAATGCAGACACTGGCGCAGGACGTTGGCGGTCTGAAACGGGTACTGAGCAATGTGAAGACACGAGGAAACATCGGAGAAATACAACTGAGCATGTTGCTGGAACAAATACTGGCACCGGAACAATACGAAGCGAACGTACACACCCGCAAAGGTTCGGACGCGGTCGTGGAATTTGCCGTCAAGCTCCCGGGGCGTGACGATATCCGCGAATACGTTTACCTCCCCATCGACGCCAAATTTCCCAAAGATATTTACGAACAATTGCTGGACGCTTACGACAATGCCGACCCGCAGGCTATCGAAACGGCAGGCAAGCTGCTCGAAACAACCATTAAAAAGATGGCAAAAGACATTTCCGACAAATACCTGGCTCCCCCCGCGACGACCGATTTCGGCATTATGTTCCTTCCCTTCGAAGGCATTTATGCAGAAGTAGTGCGCCGTTCCGCCCTGCTGGATGAATTGCAACGGACCTATAAGGTTGTCGTAACCGGTCCTACCACCCTTGCCGCTATCCTGAACAGCCTGCAAATGGGTTTCCGCACACTGGCCATCCAGAAACATTCCGGCGAAGTATGGACCATACTCGGTGCAGTAAAGAAAGAGTTCGAAAAGGTAGGCAGCATGCTGGAAAAAGCGCAGAAGAACCTGCAAACGGCCAGCGGCCAGATAGAAGAAGTGCTCGGAACCCGTACCCGCGCCATCCAACGCAAGCTGAAAGACGTAGACACCCTGAGCGGCCGTGAAGCCCGTGCAATCATACCGGAATTGGGACCGTTGACGGAGGAAGAGGAAGAATCATAAAAAATACCTATCTTTGCCACCTCAACAGAATGGATATATGAAGAATGATGGCTTTACTTTCCGCAAGCGGCTACGGAGTTTCCGGTATGCGTTCAACGGGATACGTTTGTTGATCACGAAAGAACATAATGCCTGGATACATTGTTTTGCAGCTGTATGCGTGGTGATTGCCGGTGTTCTTCTGGGGTTGTCGCGCATGGAATGGGTTGCTGTCGTAATCGTGATCGGTGCCGTGCTGGCAGCCGAAGCCGTCAACTCAGCCCTGGAAGCTATTGCCGACTTTGTATCGCCCGAATATAGCGAAGCAATCAAACGGACCAAAGACCTGGCAGCCGGAGCCGTATTGTTAATGGCGATTGCCGCCGCAATAGTAGGCGGAATCATCTTTTTTCCCAAGCTGATTGCTTTATGTTGAATCCGTACGTTTTAAACAAATCAGAACATTTTAAACAAAACAGAACAAACAATAGTTATTTCAAATATTCACTATTAATTTTAATTACACATAACAATGAAACTTCCCGAAGACCCGACGATGCTTTTCAGCGTAGTTAACATGAAACTGCGCGACAAATATGCATCCCTTGATGAATTATGCCGTAAGATGGACGTAGACAAGGACATGCTTGTCCATAAACTTGCCGTTGCCGGCTTTGAATACAGTGCTGAAAACAATAAGTTCTGGTAACTTCCGTTTCTACTTTGCATCAACAAAGAAAATATGAAACGAACAACCTATCTTTTTACCTTTCTTCTGGCATTCATGGTCTGCTTCAACAGCCATGCACAAGAAGTCAAACTAAGCGGTAGCCGTAATGCCGTCCGTAAATCGGGCGACGTGCTGGCCTGCCTTACTCCTGCGGCGAGCCTGGCAACCGTGCTGATCCTTCAGGACTGGCAGGGGTTGAAACAGGGTGCACTGGCCGGTGTAAGTACGGTCGGCATGACCTATGCACTGAAGTATCTGGTAAAGAAAGAACGTCCCGACGGTAGCGACAACCATTCGTTTCCTTCCATGCATACCTCCGTATCGTTTACAGGCGCTGCTTTTATCCAGCGCCGTTACGGTTGGAAATGGGGTATCCCGGCGTATGCCGTAGCAACCTATGTAGGATGGAGCCGTACGTATGCCAAGAAGCACGACTGGTGGGATGTGGCCGCCGGAGCCGCCATGGGTATCGGCAGTGCCTATATCTTCACCCGTCCGTTTGCCCAAAAGCACAACCTGACCCTCAGTCCACTGGCCGGTGACAAACATTTCGGCATTTATGCTTCCATGACCTTCTGAGCATAACTGATATAACGGAATAGAAAAAACAGCCCGGACGTGTACTCGCTACAGATCCGGGCTTAATTACAAGTCTATATGTGACTAACTCTATATTCTTTGAGGTTTTAATCATTCGTAATGTAAAGCATCTGCCGGTTGCAGCTGTGCCGCTTCGTTGGCCGGATACCAGATACCGGCAATAATCATCCCGGCGATCAGCAGGAAAGTGACCAGCATCCCTCCCGCAAAACGCAGGAGGCTGTTATCCATCAGGTTCGAATCGATCAGATTGGCAAAAGCAATATTCAGACAGATGACAACGGCCGGAATAAACGCAAGTGTCAGCAACACGAGCCCCTCGCCCAACACCGTCATCCTCAACTGCCCCCGTGTAGCCCCTAATGCCATCCGAAGTCCCATTTCCCCCTGCCGCTGACGGGTACGGAACCAGAAAGTACCGACAATCCCCAGAAAGATATTCACCAGCAGGAAAAGCAGGATGGACAAACGCGTTTTCATCTCCCCTTTTCCGTCCCGCAAAGCATCTTCCCTTATATTGGAAAGCGGGATAATATTCTGAAGATAGAGGTTACCGATCTCCACCTGGTCACTCTTCTCCTGCATAAATGTATCGGCAAAGTTCCTGTCGGCTTCCGGTTTAACCCGCACAGAGACTTCCATCCAGGGTAACATCTCTGCCGAGACGGTCTTTACCTCCGCCTCACTCTGATTAATATAAATCCTTGCTCCCACCTTGCTAAATTCCGACCGGCGGACCTCCTGGCTAATTCCGCCAATGGTCATCGTTCCGGAATTATTATTTGTATAAACAGTCTGTTTTACTGCGTCCTTTACACTTTTCTCCGGAAAAAGCCTCTCTGCCGCATCCCGGGTTATAATAACCTTCATACCGCCTATCCCCTCTTTCAGTTCTTCAGGATTTCCGGAAATAGCGGAACCAATACGATATACATCGAAATACTCCGGAGTAACAAACTGGATACGGCAGGAAACAGCATCCGAAAGCGTATCCCGGCGAAGAGGCTGGTAATTATCCATGCTATTATAAGGAACGCCAAACCTGGATAAAGCCACTTCTTCCACGCCCGGCATCCTGCGTATGCGCTCCATCGCCTCCCACAAATCTTCACCGGCTTTGGCGGGGTGCTCCCCAGGTGTCAAATACCCTTCGGCCCCCTCTTCCCGGGCGTTAAACTCAAACTTATAGGTATGGTCGAGGTCGAAACCGACCGGTGCACTGAACGTATATAATACGACCAGCAAATAATCTACAATATACCACAGGCAAACCGTCACAAGTAACAATTCCCCCAACAACCAGCTATTACTTTTCCGCTGGTTCCATATTAATTTAATGATATGTTTGATCATCTTCGTACTATTTTAACGGTTTAGTTTTCATTCAAAGCTTCTACCACCTCTTTGCGCGACATCCGGTAAGCAGGTATTCCGGCAGACAGCAGGTTCAGTATCAGGCAGAACAGGAATGCATAGAGGAATATCACCGGATTAAGCAACTCAGAAACAGACAGCATCGGTGTCCCTCCGAACACGGAAGAGATGGAGCCGAAGCTATTACTCAGCAACCAGGTTCGCAACAAAAAGATGGCGATGTAAGAGAAGAGCAGTCCGACCACCCCACCCAGCAAGGTCAGAAACATATTCTCCGACAGTATCTGCACCAGCAGACGGCCTTTGGTCGCTCCGAACGCCTTGCGTATGCCAATCTCCGGCAGACGGCTGCGCATCCGTGACAAGGTCATGCCGGAAAGATTGATTGCAGGCACCAACAGCAGAATCACGATAATCAGCAAATACTGCACGATCGTCCTTGTCTTGTCAGGTCCGATAGCCCTCACTCCTTTAATCTCCAATTCAAGCTGCGTATCTGGTTGATCGTATAACACGAGCTTATAATCCTTCAACGAACTGTTATATTGCGCTTGCAGGTTGCTTATTTCTTTCCTGATTGTATCGAAATCGGATGCCGAACGGGCCAGGATAATCACCTGGAACCATCCCGTTATATTCTCCGCCCAGGAATCATCGCTCAAATCGGCAGCCGAAGCCGTATAAGGAATCCACGCCTCCGCATATGCCGCTTTGGCAATTGTGGAAATATCCTTCCACCCCGCCAACCGTGTAAGGCTTATAAGCGATCATAATCGTTTTGCCGGCAGCATCGGCCGTGCCATATAACCGGCGGGCGGTCGACTCGCTGATGACTACCTTCTTTATACCCGAAGACACTTCCTCTTTCGTATAAGGACTGCCGGATATAAATTCGAAGTTGAAGACCTTCCAGAACACATCGTCAGTAAACATCATCAGGCAATCTTTCTTCTCCTTCCCGCCCGGCAAAGAAGCCAGCAAGCTGCGGCAGGGAGAGATAAACGACACAGCCTCGGGTGTCTTCAACGGTAGGAAACACGCTTTGACCGTACGCAAGGAAAGATAACCGTTCCCGTACTGCTCCCCTTTATAGGTCCGTCCGCCCCACCGCACATACATCGTCCGGTCGCGGTTGTCCTCGGGAGAATAGTTTTCGACACGTACCTGATACGTGATCACCATCACCATGATCAGGCAGATAGCCAATGCCGTCCCCAGGATAGAGATCAGGGCCAGGAGTTTGTTCTCCTTCAGCATGGCAAGTGCTTGTTTTAAATAGATCTTATACATAATGTCAGTATTTGTTTATTCGTAATGCAAGGCTTCCGCCGGTTCGAGACGGGCCGCCTTACGGGACGGATACCAGATAGCCAGTGTGATGATAACGGCCAGCAACAGCCACGTCAGCAGGCTGACAAGCAACAGGCGGCCGACAGTCACCTCCATCACCTCCGTACTCAGCAGGCCGGCAAAGGCCACGTTCACACAGATCAGCAAGGCGGGTACGGCGGTTATAGTTAGTATCATCAATCCTTCGCCGATAAGCAACTGTTGCAGGCGGCGTCGACTGGAACCGACGGCCATGCGAAGCCCCAACTCGTTACGACGGCGGTTCACACGGAACCAGAACGTCCCGATCACAGCCAGGAAGACATTGATCAGCAGGAATATATTGATCGCAATGTCCAGCTTTCCCCCACTCGTATTCATCGAAGTCTCCAGATAGTTCGTACGCACATCGGGGTAATATTGCACGTTAGCCAGCCAGAAGTTGCCTGCCGCCAGCCGGTGCTTCATCTCTTTCTTAAAACGGACGGCATATTCGGAAGCACTCTCCGCCGCCGCACCCGGACGGACACGGAAACAGATCTGCATCTTCCCCAGCTCCTGTTCACTCATCCGCAGGATACTCCGCTCTTTCATCTCTTTAAAGACAATCGAAGGCGGCTGGCTGAACTCTTCCCGCTTTACGGCTTGCGTCACTCCCTTCACACGGTAACGCAAGGTGTCATCCTGAAGGATTAGCAACTCCCGGCCGTCCACCAGGGTCGAGCTGAAACATTTCATTGCCATCGGCTCACTGAGCAGGATACCTTCCTGAATAGCGGAAGCCAGTTCGTCCGGCGAACCGCCATCGGCCGCATGTATATCGAACACACGGAAGTAACCGGGCGTAACACTGAAGTCGAAAGCATTCCGGTAAATAGAATCTTTCTCCTGAAAATAAGTATCCGAATTGGACATATAGGTATAAGGCATCGAAGCCTCGTTCGCCAGGCCTACCACCTGCACGTCGGGATGCGTTTCCAACTGGCGGATGATACGCATGAAATCCTCTCCCGCCCCCTGGCTCCCCTGTTCGTAGGTAATATAGGAAGCGCTGGTGGAAGGGCGCACGGCCAGCGTCACCTTATATACATTCTCAAACGAGTATCCCATCGGTTGCGCCTGTGTGATCCGGCTCATCGTCATCCGGTCGACGGCGTACCAGAGCAGTACGAAGACGACAAGCAGTTCTATAAACACCCAGGTATTGCTGCGGCGTTGCGTCTTAATCAGTTTCAGTATATGTAACAGCATATCTATTCCTTTTAATAGTGGTTTAACGACTCAGTAATATTCACACGGATCGCACGCCAGGCAGGGATCATCGACGACATCAGGTTCAGCAGGAAGCAGACCCCGAAAGCATAGCCGAACACCGCCGGACTCAGCAGCATCCCGACTGTCAGCTCCGTCTGCACACTGCCCTGCACCATCGCAATGATACCCGGCGTAAGCAGCAACTGCTGAAAGAGCGCCACCATCCCATACGATACCAGCAGCCCGACCAATCCGCCCGGCAGCATCAGCAACAGGTTCTCGATCAGTATCTGCGTCAGCAGCCGGTTCTTACGCGCCCCGAAAGCCTTCCGCACCCCCAGTTCGGAGATACGGTCCTGCATCCGCGAAGCGTTCAGGCCGGACAGGTTCAGCGCCGGAATCAGCAGGAAAAGAAAGATCAGAAACAGGAGCATCAGATAAACCGCCGTCACGGAACCACCCATCACAAACTGGCGGACCACATGCGTCAGATGCGTCTCCACCCCGTTCATCATACTGAGCTTTCCGTCGGCCAGGGTCGTATTATAACGGTCGATCATTTCTTCCAGTTCACGGCTCACCTCGTCGACTCCCATCCCGTCGGCAGGCAGGATACAGACCGTCAGCAAGCCGACCGAAACATCGCGCTCGTCGGAAGCCCCCATGACCAACGGCATCGAGGTATAAGGCACCCACATATCGGCATACACGGAGGGAGTCACGGCGGAGACATCCTTCACCACGCCGCTAACGGAATATTCGGTATCGTCCAGCAGGATACTTTTCCCCGTCACGCCGGTCGCCGTCGAAAAGATACGGCGTGCCAGCGATTCGGAAACGACCACCCGGGGGAAACCCGACTGGAACTCCTCCTCACTGAACGGTTTCCCTTCGACGAAAGAAAAAGAGAAGAGGCGCCAGAAGCTATTGTTCGTACCCATCACCTGCACCTTCTGGGGGTCGTCTCCCCCGGGAATCTGCACATAGGTGTCGCCATAAAGCAGGCTGGTGATGGCCGTATTGGTCATAAGCGCCACCTCCTTTGCCGACTTCAACGGCATCAGGCATTCTTTGGCCGAACGGACGCCCCAGAAAAAGTTACTGTTTCCTTTCCCCCGTTCATATTTCATCTGGTCGATATACAGGTATTTGCCGCGGTGCACTTCGGGTGTGATGTCAGCTGTACGGATATGGTACACGATCGCTATCACCATCACCATCGAAATGGCAAGTCCCGTCCCGATGATATACACCCCGCTGTAGAAGCGGTTTTGCCTCATCAGGTTCCAGGCTTGTTTGAAGTATTGTTTATACATGATACGGTTTTATTTGTTATGCCGGACTAAAAGCAAATGCCGTGCCACAAATATAACCCGTTGATAATAAGCAGAAAGTCTAAAACAGATAGTGTTCGATACCGAACAGTCATCACAGTATCGAACACTACATATATATCCGGCAAACAAGCGGCCGGGATTCCTATCCCCTATTCATAATGCAGCGCCTCAGCCGGCTCGATCTTTGCCGAGCGGCGTGCCGGATACCAGGTACCCAGGCAGACGACAACAGCCAGCAGGGTAAACGTTATCACCGTATTCAGCAAGATGCGCAAAGGTGTTACATCCATATATTCTTCCGGCAGTAAATCCACCTGTACCAGATTCAGGCAAACAAGCAAAGACGGGATAAAAGCGATGACCAGCAACACCAGCCCCTCGCCTATCATCTGCCACAACACCATACGCCGGGAAGAGCCGACCGCCATGCGCAATCCGATCTCCGACCGCCGCTTGTTGATGCGCAGCCAGAAAGTCCCGATTATTCCCAGGAAGATATTGGTCAGGAAGAAGATCGAAAAGCCGATCCGGAAACGCAGCGGACTATATACCCACTCCAACTGCTCCTCGCGAAAATCGCTGAGAGGCGTGATCTCCGACAAATAGAAGTTACCCACCTGCAACTGCGGACGCATCTCACGGGCAAAACGTTCGGCAAAGTCGGCCGTAGCCGCCGTCTCTTTCACCCGGAAACAGATATCGGTAGAACTCCATAAATCATTCTCCCCCCGAAGCACCCTGTCCGATTCGTCCAAAGGCATAAAGAGAAAGCATGCCGGACGACTAAACTCCATCCGCTTCATCAGCGTGGTGACTCCTGCCACACGCATATTCAGGCTGTCGTCGCGGTCGAAGATAAAACCTCCGATGGCGGAAGAGCCGGGAAAGAGCCGTTCCTCGACGGCCGGAGTAATAATATAATCACTCCCCATCGCCTGTGCCAGTGTCTCCGGACCACCACCGTCAGCAGAAGACACGCGGAAGACACGGAAGTAGTCGGGCGTAACGGTCAGTATCTCGGTATTCACCCGCAAGGTATCCCTCCAGTAGCTATTGTTCGAGTTGCTGCGGCAATAAGGATAATGCCATTCGCCCACGCTCACCCCTTCGATATCGGGATGCCGGCGCAGGCGTTCTTCGATGCGTTTCATGTTCTGGTAAGGCTCCGGGCTGCCTTCCTCGTAGGTGACATACCCGTTTTCGTTCGCCTGCTTCAGCGCAAGGTTCAGCTTATAGGTATTCTCGATATTGAAGCCTGTCGGGGTACTGGCGGTGATGGCCAGGACGCTCAGGTAATCGACAATGTACCACATCAGTGTGGATACGACAAACAACTCCAGCACGATCCAGACGTTGAAACGGCGCTGTGTCCATATTAGTTTAAACAGATGTCTTATCATAATGTATCCTTATTTATCGTTGATTGAATCTACTATCGGACGGCGTGTCGCTTTCCATACCGGCAGCAGCGACGAGAGCAGGTTGAGCACGACGCACAACCCGAAAGCCGAAAGGAAAAGCGGCAGGTTAAACAGCATGTCGAATGTCAGTTGTACATTCCCCTCATTCATAAACCCGAAATTGCTCAACAGGTAATTGCGCAACACGACCACCAGCAGCCACGAGACCAGCAAACCGACCACTCCCCCGATACAGGTCAACAGCAGGTTCTCGGTCAGCACCTGCGTCACCAGGGAATGCGAACGGGCCCCGAAGGCTTTCCGTAACCCCATCTCTTCGGTACGCTCCTGCATCCTCGACGAGATAAGCCCCGTCAGGTTGATAGCCGGGACGAGCAGGAAAACCAACGCGATCAGCAGATAACGACGGATAATATCGGCATAAGACATTCTAAAGTTGAGACTGCCTATCTGTGTCTGCTGAGGCGTGGAAAGATTGAAAGCATCCACATACCGCTCCTGCAAAGTCGTATTATATTGGAGACGGCGGCGATTCACCTCATCCCTGATCGCCTCAAAGCCGGCTGTGCTCTTTGCCAGCATATAAGCGCAGACAGGGCCTGCCGATCGTTCGGCTCCCCCCGCTTCCACCAGGGCAGGCACAGAGGAAACAGGCACCCAGGCATCGGCACAGGTCATCGTCATGACGGACGACACATCCTCCACCACCCCGGCCACCCGGTACTCCACCTGATTAATCATAACCCCTTTGCCAATCACATCAGCCGAACCGAACAGTTTGCGGGCATACGATTCGCTCAACACGATCCGTTTCATGCCGCTCTCATATTCTTCATCGGTATAAGGTTTGCCATGCAGCAGCCGAAAACTGAAGATACGCCAGAAGGCTGCATCGGTAGCCATCAAACGGGTTTTATAGCGGTCGGTGCTTCCCGGTAGCTGTGAATAGACAGTCCCCATCAACTGCCCCGTACTACCCGGATCGATACGCAGGCACGCCTCCTCCACTTCGGACAGCCCGTCCAGGATCTGCCGTGCCGCATGGTACGAAAGCATCCAGTTGTAGGTCCCCCCTTTTTCCTCATCCTTCGACTTCACGGAGGCACGGTTCAACTGCAACAGCCTGCTCCGGCAGTCTTCGGGAGCGATATCCGCGGTACGGATATAATATACGATCGCCATGACCATCACCATCGAGATGGCAAGCCCCGTCCCCAGAATATAGACGAAGCTGAAGAAGCGGTTCTGCTTCATCAGTTGCCAGGCTTGTTTGAGATACTGTTTGTACATATATATTACCTTTCTTAATTTATGTGATTCTGTTTCATCAGATTCAAAGCTTGTATGAGATATTGTCTGAACATATTACTTATCTTTGTCGTTTAACATTAATCTATGTGTGTTATGGATAAAGAGCTACCTAAA
The DNA here is from genome assembly GCF_000969835.1 of Parabacteroides goldsteinii DSM 19448 = WAL 12034. Lineage (GTDB taxonomy): Bacteria > Bacteroidota > Bacteroidia > Bacteroidales > Tannerellaceae > Parabacteroides > Parabacteroides goldsteinii. The sequence continues at coordinate 285,354 of NZ_KQ033914.1, read as the reverse complement.
TCAAAAATGACCGTTAAACCCGGCAAACTATTCGTCAAACTGAGTAAAAGCCAGTTGCCCGGACAAAAGCCGTTCTATAAAGGAACGTTGCCCAACCATCCGACGCTCACTATCGAAGATATCGCCGCCCGGGCCGTTAAAGCCCGCTCTTCCTACCGCCACGGAACGTTCGTCGAAGTGTTCCGTACGATGATCGAAGAGATGTACGGTGCCATCCACGACGGCTTCAACGTCGACTTCGGCCTGGGACGCACGGAACTGACCGTCACCGGCCGTTTCAACGCCCCTACCGACAAGTTCGACCGCGCAAAGCACGCCATCCGTGCCAACTTCCGCCCCTCTCCCCGTCTGAACCAGCTGATCGACTCGTTTCCGGCCGAGGTAAGCAACTTCAATGCGAACGCCCCGCTGCCAAACGAACTCAGCATCTACAACGAACGCCATGAAAAAGGACATGCCTACGAGTTCTGCTGTATCCCTTCCGACTACACCCTTCCGCTCTTCATCCACGGACAACGCGTGAAAGTAATGGGCGACCATCCGGATGTCGGCATCGTGATCCGTCAGGAGGAGGGCGACAAACGTTACTTTATCGAACCCCGGTTCGTCTTCATCAACCAGACGATGCGCCTGGCTTTCATGATCCCCGAAGCACTTACGCCGGGAAGATGGGTAGCGGAGGTGCATAGCCAGTACACACCTACTTACCACCTGTACAAGAAGCCTCGTGTCGGCACTGTCGCCTTTACCGTGCTAGACACTACCTCACCGGTATGATGTAACCTGCCTCACCGGGATGATGTAACCTGCCTCACCTGGGTGATGTAATCTACCTCATCTGGATGATGTTAACCACCTCATCAGGGTGAGGTGATCTGCCTCATCGGCGTGATGCGAGGTCTAGCATTAGGCTCCCCGTTCTCCCGGCAAACGGGGAGCGGGGAAGTCCACAACCTCTGTCTGCCCTGCCTGTAACACACTCCCTGCCTCTTCCCGAGAGGGGAAGGGCTACTATTGAACCTGTCGTCCGTCGAAGAAACGCACTGTGCGGCTGGTCTGCTGTGCCTGCGCTTCGTTGTGGGTTACCATCACGATGGTGCGGCCGTCTTCCTTATTCAGGCGGTGTAGGATATCCATGACCTCGATACCCATCTTTGAATCCAGGTTACCGGTCGGCTCATCCGCCAGGATAATCTCGGGATTCCCTACGATGGCACGGGCGATGGCTACACGCTGGCACTGACCGCCGGACAACTGTGTCGGGAAGTGGCGCATGCGGTGGCTCAGTCCGACCTTTTCGAGAACGGCTTCGGCAGCCTTGCGGCGTTCGGAAGAAGATACGTTGCGGTAGAGCAGCGGGAGTTCTACGTTATCCAGTACGTTCAACGAATTGATCAGGTGGAAGGACTGGAAGACGAAACCGAGCGTCTTGTTACGGAAGGCGGCCAGTTGTTTGTCGTTCATACTGACCGTATTGGTTCCGGCGATCTCGACCGTACCGGCTGTCGGGGCATCCAACAGTCCGATGATGTTCAGCAAGGTGGACTTTCCGCAACCGGAGGGGCCCATGATGCTGAGGAATTCTCCCTTCTGGATATCCAGATTCACATTCTCCAAGGCAACTGTTTCGATCTCCTTCGTACGGTAGATCTTCTCGAGGTTTGTTAATTTGATCATGATGTTTGATATTTAAATTGTTATTATTGTTCTTTATTCATAATGCAACGCCTCCGCCGGTTTCATCCGTACCGCCTTGTACATCGGGAACCAGATGCCGAGGCTGATCATACCCGCCATCAGCAGGTAGGCTCCTCCGAAGGTGACCGCGAAACGCCACCTGGTATAAGGCAAACGGATGGTATCGAGCATATCGAAATACAACATATTCAGGATAAAAACCAGTACCAGCGGGACAGTCAGCACCAGCAACATCAATCCCTCGCAATTCATCAGGCTACCAATCCGGCTACGGTTGGAACCCAGAGCCATACGAAGTCCGATCTCACCCTGCCGTGCCTGCGTGCGTAACCAGAACGTTCCGATAATACCGAAGAAAACATTGATGAGCATGAAACTGACCAGGGCAGACTTCTTCTTCATGGCGTCTTCGGATTTCTTCAGTATCCCGGTACGCATCTCGCTGAGGGGGACGACGCTGGAAACATAGACGTTATTCACCGTCAGCCGTTCGCCCATTCCTTGCAGGAACCTTTCCATGTCTTCCGGACGGAAACCGGATTTCATTCGCACCAGGCAGTCGATGCCTACCGCCTTCGCCTCTTCGATCTGCCTGATCATTTCTGACTGCGAAGGGATATAATAAAAGAAAGGGATACTCTTCTTATACTCCGATTCGCGGACAGGGCCAGAGACTGCCAGGATTGCCATCTCATCGGTGTTGTCGGGATGATACTTGACGGCCTTGCCCCGGGCGGAGACGTCCGCTCCATAAAAGAGCCGCTCCAGGTCGGAGGTGATAACGCCGCCTGTCCGCTGTCCGATCTGCGGACCCAGCAGGTTGCCTTCGGTATCTTTCATTCGTAGCACCGTGAAATACTCGGGACTGACGGTAGACTGGCGGAAGTTCGCCTTGATGAACGTATCCGCATCCGCCCGGTAGAGTTGCGAGAAGGCACGGCTTTGGGTGTACACACAGCCGACATGGGAGATGGAGACCTCCTCTACCTCGGACGCCTGTCGGAGCAGTCCCGCCAGCCGAAGCACGTCCTCCCCCTGGCGGGTGGTCAGCAACGAATCGTCCACGTATCCCGGAGTGCCCGGCGCGAGGATACCCAACTGTACCTTATACGTATCTTCGATGTCGAACCCCAGGGGCGAATAGTAAGTGTATTTATCGACCAGCAGCGAATCCGTCATTACCCACAGGATACTGACTACGACCAGCAGTTCGGCAAATATCCAGCCGTTGCTGCGGCGCTGGTTCCAGATTATTTTCAGTATATGCTTTATCATCTTCCTTTCGTATTTATATGGTTACATCTCTTCGGATTCTTCGCCTTTCAATGAAGCGGCTATCTGCTGGCGGGCGATACGCAGGGCGGGAATACCCGCAGAAAGCAGGTTCAGCAGCAGGCAGAACAGCAGGGCCACCAGGAAAAGTCCGGGTTTGAACAGCATATCGCTTTGCAGTACCGTGTCCGCCTTTTCTAGCAGGAAGCTGCGGCAGAGGGGCAACAACAGGAACGAGAGCAGCAAACCGATCACGCCGCCTACCAGGGTGATCACCCCGTTTTCGTAGAGGACCTGGCGGACCAGGTCGCCGTAAGTCGCCCCGAATGCCTTGCGGATTCCCATTTCCGAACGGCGTTTCTGCACCGCCGACTGGGTGACGCCCATCAGGTTAAGGGCCGGTACGAGCAGGAGGAAAAGCAGCAAGCCGCCCATCTCCGTGAGGTAGTCCTTCAGCTCGACCTTGATCTGTCCGCTCGTACCGATCGCTTTGTCGAAACGGCTGATAGGGTTATGGAAAAAGTTGATCTGCACCTCTTTCTTTGTGGAGTTGTAGCGGGCCATCTGCCCCTTCAGTTCCTGACGGATGGCGTCGAAACCGGACGTCTCACGGGCCAGCAGGCAGACGTTGAAGGCCCCCGACATATTCTCCATAAACGCCATATCCGACAGGACCCGGTTGGTGGTATAGGGCGTCCAGACCTGCCCGTAGGCGGTGTCGGCGGCACGGCTGACGTCTTTCACGACACCGCAGATCGTATAGGACATGCGGTCGATGATGACGGGTTTGCCGACAACCTGGGTAGTACCGTAAAGTTGCTTGGCGACGCTCTCACAGACAACGGCCTGTGGGATGGCGGAGCTGAAGTCGGCTTCCGAGAAAGGTTTGCCTTCCAGGAAAGAGAATGCGTATATCTTCCAGAAACCGGGATCGGTATAGTAGATCGTATAGGTCTTGAACATCTGCTTGCCCGGCAAAGAGAGCGGGGAAAAGCGGGTGGCCCAGGCACAGGCGGCCTCGGGTGTCTTCAGGGAATAGAAGCATTCGCGAACGGCTTCGACCGACATGTTGCCGCGGCTCCAACTGTTCTGAGCCTTTACTTCGGTACCGTTTTCGACATAGAGCATGCGGTCGCGGTTTACTTCGGGCACGAACGAGGTCAGTTGTACCTGGAAGACCAGGATGACAACCATGATCATGGCTATCGAAAGGGCCGTGCCGAGTATGGAGATCAGGCTGATGAGGCGGTTCTCACGCAGCATGTTCAGGGCTTGTTTGAGGTATTGTTTGAACATATTGTTGTTGTTTATGTTGGGGCGGTTCGCGAACCGCCCGTACGGGACGTTATTTTATTTTGAGTTTGTTCTTGTCCTTATAGCTTGCCATGTCGGAGACTACTACCTGGTCGCCGGGTTGCAGGCCGCTGATCACTTCTACGTATTCGTAGTTGCTGTCACCTAGCTGTACCTTGCGTTTCAAGAGTTGGTCGCCATTGACTACAAAGAGGTCGTATTCACCTTTGCCGACATAATAAGAGGCGTTGGCGATGCGCATGACGTCATCCTTGACGGCGTTCATGACATATACGTCGGTCTTGAGGCCGGAGCGGAGGCGGCGATGGTTGTCTTCTTCCAGTTGGACGGTGAAGGAGATGACGCCGTTCTTCGACAGCGGGGTGACGTCGCTGACGGTACCCTCCAGTTTGTCGCTGCCGATCTTGACAACGGCTTTGCTGCCGGCGGCGATACGGTCGCCATAGGTGTCGGCTATCTCACCCTCGATCTTGAAATGCGAGAGGTCGGAGACGATGGCGATCTTGGTGCCTTCGCTTACCTGAGCGCCGATCTCGTTGTTCACATAGGTCAGGATCGCCTTGCGGGGGGAGCGGACCTGGGCATCGTCGAGCGTGCGCTTGGTTTCGGCGAGGCTTTTGCGGAAGATGTTGAGTTCGAGCTCCTTCACTTTCAGGTCGGCTTCGGCAAGAGCCTGTTCGTTGATGTATTTTTGTTCGTCTTCCTTGAGTTTTAGCTGGCTGACGTTGTAGTCGAGTTCTACCTGGCGGACTTTGTCGGTGGTGCCGGCGCCGAGGCTGTCGAGGTAGCGTTCGTTACGCAGTTCGACGGCTTTACGGTCAAGTTCCATGCGGGAGACTTTCAGGTTCATCTCCATTTCGGAGAGTTTGCTATGGCCGGTGACACGGAGTTTTTCCAGTTCGAGTTGTTTCATCTGTTGTTCGTCCAGTTTCTTCTTGTATTCCGTTTCGGCACTTTGCAGGTCGAGTTTGAGGATCGGTGTTCCTACATCGACGGAGTCGCCGCCTTTCTTGTATATCTCGACGATACGGGTGTTGATGGGGGAATTGATGATCTCTTCGAAAGCGGGTATCACCTTGCCGGAGGCGCTGACCGATACTTCGATGACGCCCTGGTCGACGGTGGATATAGTCAGGTCTTTACGGTTCAGGCTGGTTTGCAGGAAAGAAATGATCACGGCAATGACGGCTACGACCGCTCCCACGCCTCCCCCGATCTTTATGATTTGTTTGCGTTGTTCTTTTCTTCGAACTTCTTTTGATATCTCTCTGTCCATATTTAGTATTGTTTTTATTTTCCGCCACAGTAGAGGCAAACTCCGTGCCAAAAAGCTAAACCACTGATATTGTGAGCCTACTATAAAACAAACAGTGTTCAATATCGGACAGTGTGTTCGGTTTTACAGAAAACATTCCGGCTCTCCACGTTGTTCTTTATCGACAAAGAAGGTAAAACACTTATTAATCGCTAAAACAAGAAAGATATGAGTACCAGATCTATTATTTTATCGCTTTTCGTCGCCCTGGGGTTCGTCCTCACCGGTTGCGACAATAATGATGACAATCACAAAAATGCCATCGAACCGACTGAGCCGGTAATGCAGGCTTTCAATAAGAAATATCCCGATGCCTCCAACCCGCTCTTTACAATTGAAGGGAATTATTACGTAGCCGAGTTCACGAACAATGGCGTTTCGACCGAAGCATGGCTCACCGAACAGGGCAAGTGGATGATGGACAAGGCAGATACACCTTTCAACCAACTTCCGGAGGCGGTGACCGGCGCATTCAATAACGGCCTTTATGCGGGCTGGAAAGTGGATGATTCTTATACGATCAACCGGGATAGCATGGCTGTCGTCTATAAGATTAATGCCGAAAAGGGGAACAGCGACATGGACCTGTATTATTCGCAATACGGCAACCTGATCAAAGCGGTGAACGACGAAGGGAACGAAGATGTCCCGATCGTAATCCCGGCAGAGGTACATACGTTGATGAACCTTACTTTCGCTACCTGCGACCTGTTGGATATACAGAGCAACAGCGAAGGATATATCCTGAATATGCTGGACGGAAAGGTTTATAAGATCGCCCAACTGAATAAAGATTACCGGTGGCAGAGTACCACCTACCAGATAGCCGTACAGGAGGTACCGGAGGTTATCATGGCTGCCTTCCAGTCCACAGGCTATGCCGGAGATACAATCGAAACAATAACAGTAAAGATCGAGATTGCCGGAACATTCTACACCTTCACCGTCGATCATAACGGACAGAGCACAGATGTCACATTCGATGCGATAGGGAATGTTGTTGGATGAAACAGCGTTAGAAATAATTGAGCTATCCCGTTCCCGTGCTTGACACGGGATCGCAAAGACACAGACCGTTTCCTATAATATCTTTTGATACTGCCAGTTCTCTTGCGGCCCCGTGTCAAGCACGGGGACAAGATTGCTCAATTTTGATAATAACCGAATCTCCCTACAACAAGAATCCCCTTGGCATGTTTGAAGTGCCAAGGGGATTCTTATTCCTATTATATCAATAAATATATACTGACTTACCGGCTTATCAACTCGATCCGTGCACTCTTGACACCCGGGGAGGATGCTTCAAAGTAAATCGTTCCCGGTGTTTCTTCCGTTTGTACGATGGCTGTCAGCTGGCCGCTGAACAGTTTCATCTGCGGAGCCTGGAAGGATTCGAGGCTGGCGGGGTTACCGTTGGCTGCCGCCTTGTAGGTTCCGTTGCCACGTACGTTGAACTTGATCTGGTTGGTGGCATCCGGACAAAGATTTCCGTTCTTGTCGACCACTCTTACGTTGATGAAAGAGAGGTCTTTGCCATCGGCTGTCAGGTTGGTACGGTCGGCAGACAGTTCGATATGATGGGGCTTGCCGGCTGTGTGCACTTCCTCTTCGGCTACGGCGTTGCCATCCTTATCATAGGCTACCACTTTCAATGTTCCCGGCTCGTATTTAGTATCCATCCACATCAGACGGTAACGTTTCTGACGTTCGAAACTCTTCTGAGCAGCTTCGGTATAGCTGCTGTCGATACCGATACTCAGGTCTTTCGTACGTTTGCCCTGGCTCTTTCCGTTGATGAACAGTTCGGCAGAAGGATAATTGGTATACACGAATACCGGAGTGACTTCGCCTTCGCGTCCCGGCCAGGTCCAGTGAGGCAGGATATGCAATGTCTTTTCCGCTTTGTTCCAATGGCTGCGGTACAGATAGTAACGGTCCTTTGGAATACCGGCCAAGTCGATGATACCGAACAGGGAGCTGTGGCTCGGCCAGTTGGTATAATACGGCGTCGGTTCACCCAGATAGTCGAAACCGGTCCATACGAACTCACCGATACAGTAAGGCAGGTCTTCATGCTGGATAAAGTCATCTTCCGGCAGGTTTGACCAGCCGCAATGTTCTACATCGTAAGAAGAGCTCTGATGATCGTCGTAGACTGCCATCGCCTTACGTTCAACCGGGAACTTATAAACACCGCGTGAACTTACCGTAGAAGCAGTCTCGCTTCCCAGGATGATTTCCTGCGGCAGTTTCTTATAATTGATCTGGTATTTGAACGGACGGTAGTTGAAACCGGCTACTTCCATGACAGCGGCAAAGTTATTATTCACAACAGCATCCGGGGCATCCATGCCCTGGGTAACAGGACGTGTCGGGTCTTCGCGGTGACAGATGTCCTGAAGGAAGCGGGCAATCTTGGCGTCGCCTTCGATCCACTGATTCGGCACCTCGTTACCGATACACCACATGACGATACTTGGGTTGTTACGGAAGTTATGAAGCAGGTTCACCATGTCTTTTTCCGCCCATTCGTCGAAGAAAAGGTTATAGCCGTTCTTACATTTGGCCACGTTCCATTCGTCGAAACTTTCAGCCATCAGCATCATACCCATTTCGTCGCAGGCCTTCACCAAATCGGGAGCCGGCATATTATGGGAAGTACGGATCGCATTACAACCCATATCTTTCAGGATACGGATCTGGCGACGGATAGCCGCATCATTGACGGCTGCACCCAACGGACCCAGGTCATGATGGTTACATACGCCTTTAAAGACTGTCTTTTCGCCGTTCAGGAAGAATCCCTTTCCCGGAATGATTTCGATGGAACGGATACCGAAAGGTGTCGTATATTCATCTTTTAACTTTGTTCCGTTCTTGTACAGGCGGCTTTCAGCCACATATAGGGCAGGCATATCCGGCGACCAGAGGGTCGGGGTGTGAACAATGAATTCCTGGTCGACCGTACCATTATTATATATGATATCGTTCAGCGGGAGCATTGTTTCAACCAGCATTTGTCCGTTCGGGTTACGCAGGCTGGTTTTCACGGCATATTGTTTCGGATCGGCACCTTCAGGAAGGTTAACCTTTGTGTTGACATTCACTTTGGCAAACTCTTTCTTAACGATAGGTGTTGTAACAAAAGTCCCCCATATCGGAATATGGGCATCTTCCGTAACAATCACATGTACATTTCGGTACAAGCCGGCACCCGGATACCAGCGGGAGGACTCCGGCAGGTTTTCCAGACGGACAGCCAGCGTGTTCTTCTGTCCCGGTTTCAAGTACTTCGTAATGTCAAAATGGAATGAGTTATAGCCATAAGGCCAGTAACCAACCTCTTCGCCATTGATATAGACTTTAGCGTGGCTCATCGCCCCGTCAAACAGGATTGAAGCTTTTTTCCCTTCAGCGAACTGAGGTACTTCAAACTCGGTGCGGTACCAGCCCACACCCACGAAAGGCAGACCGCCCGTACGGCCGGCATGTTCCATCGCCTCCTTTTGGCCGTCTTGCGAAATAGCCACTTCCTGCTTATCGTTCTGGGAACTGAACGGACCGTATATCGCCCAATCGTGCGGAACCGTCACCGATTGCCATTTACTGTCGTCGAAAGCGGGGTTGATAAAGTCGGGGTTATCCTCACGGGTGAACTTCCAGTTTTTCTCCAACAGGAATTCACTGCGTACTTGTTGTGCCGAAAGGTTAGTCAGCCAACCGAATAACGCGACTAAAATAACAAAATTGAATCTTTTCATGCGCATTTTAAATGTGTTTGTAGTTCTTAGCGCAACAAAAATAACTAAATTTGCGACTTTATCAAACTAAATCTACAATAACAAGTTACAGAATATGTTGATTCAATTAGCCTTCGTTTTAGTTGCAATAATTATCGGAGCCCGTTTAGGTGGTATTGGTTTAGGCGTACTGGGTGGCCTGGGACTGGCAGTACTGACTTTTGTCTTCGGCCTCGAACCAACGTCACCCCCTATCGACGTGATGTTAATGATCGTAGCGGTCATTGCAGCAGCCAGTTGTATGCAGGCTGCCGGAGGGTTGGACCTGATGGTGAAATGGGCGGAAAAGCTGCTTCGTAAAAATCCTTCCAAGATTACAATATTAAGTCCGCTGGTTACCTATCTCTTTACCTTTATTGCAGGAACCGGACATGTGGCTTATTCTGTTTTACCGGTTATTGCCGAGGTGGCGACCGAAACGAAGATACGCCCGGAGCGCCCGTTGGGTATCGCCGTAATTGCCTCACAGCAAGCTATTACAGCCAGTCCGATCTCTGCAGCAACCGTTGCCCTGTTAAGTATGCTGACCGGACAGGGGTTCAATGTCAGCCTGTTCGATATCCTGATGATCTCAGTACCCTGCACATTGGCAGGTGTTCTGGCGGGAGCATTCTATTCCCTGCATGTCGGCAAGGAACTGGAAGATGATCCTGAATTTAAAAGACGTATTGCTGAAGGAGAATTCACTACCCAGAAATATGAACTGAAAGATGTCAAAAACCAGAAAGCGGCCGGCTGGTCGGTCATTATCTTTATCCTGGCGACAATCGGGATTATCCTGTTCGGTTCTATCGAAAGCATCCGTCCGGTATTCAATGGGCAATCGTTGTCAATGGCTTATATTATCGAAATACTGATGTTATCGGCGGCGGCCATTATTTTACTGGCTACCCGGACAGACGGGATCAAGGCGGTACAGGGATCGGTTTTCTCTGCCGGCATGCAGGCCGTTGTCGCTATCTTCGGTATTGCCTGGATGGGTGACACATTTATCGGTGGAAATATGGCGGAACTGAAAGGTTCTATCGAGCAGATCGTTACGGCTATGCCCTGGCTGTTCGGGATTGCCCTGTTCCTGATGTCTATCTTATTATTCAGCCAGGCAGCTACCGTTCGTGCTTTGCTTCCTTTAGGGTTAGCGCTGGGGATCTCTCCGTATATGCTGATCGCCCTCTTCCCTGCCGTGAACGGATACTTTTTCATCCCGAATTATCCGACAGTCGTGGCTGCGATCAATTTCGACCGTACGGGAACTACGCATATTGGTAAATATATCTTAAATCATTCTTTTATGGTTCCCGGGCTGATAGCGACCGGTGTTTCTGTATTGCTTGGTTTACTTCTTATCCAACTGTTTTAAGGGCGGCCAGCAGGCTTCCCGTCAGAAAAAAAGAGATTCTAACTACCTCATTCTTATCGTTTTTTTAAAGAAAAGGCTTATCTTTATCTCGAATTTATAGAAAACAGGTGTATATGAAATGGTAGACCTGTTATTATTTTAGTAAGGATTTTATATTATTGATTAAGCTGTAATACACGAAAAAAGAGTCAGAGGCTCAGAGGTATATGATGGTAGTGGAAAACTTTATCTTGCCGGATCTTTTAGAAAGCATGCGCATTTCAACATCTTCTTCTCAGGAAAACACCCGGAATTTCCTGACTGATTATTCTATTGTGTATGCAGTATCCGGTACGTTATGTTTGAAAAACAGCGATTCCGAGCAGATCATTGAAGAAGGGGAATTAGCCCTTATCCCACCGGGAACATACGCTTTTTCCGAATCAGCCAATGATCAGAATCATTCCGGATTTACCTTCTTCTTCGACCAATGGACAGCACAGTGCATTCTCAAACTCCCGGAAGTGATCAGCGCCTTGAGTCTGTACCAACCGCCTGTTACCAGACAAAAAGTATATATCATCCCCCGGCAAAAGGTCTTCCGGAACTTTTTCAACGCCGTCCAGCTATACCATAACCTGGAGAAAAAGCTGAAAAAGGAAATGCTCCCGGTCAAGTTTACCGAGCTTATCTATCTGTTACTGAATAGTCCTCATAGAGACGTTGTTTTATCTTTTCTCTCCAAGGCTGCCGGTAATATGCCGGAGAAACGGTAAAGATATACCCCTGGGAAAAATTGACAAAAATATAAGTTATATTGCCATTCCGTTAGTCACCGAAGGAATGTAATTTTGCATTGTCAATTAAAACAATGAATATATGAAACCGATAGAACTAACAAAGACTGAATTCATTCAAAAAATAGGTAACGTCGAAGCTGCCCCGAAAGACTGGAAATATGTAGGTGACAAACCTTGTATCGTAGATTTCCAGGCTCCCTGGTGCGGTTACTGTAAACGTCTCGACCCGATACTGGAAGAGTTCGCCCAAACATATGAAGGACGATTGGATATTTATAAAGTGAATGTAGACAAAGAAGAAGATCTCGAAACGCTCTTTAATATCCGCACAATCCCTACCCTTCTTATCTGTAAAACGGACGGGACCAAAGAACTCATGCTGGGAACTATGCCCAAACACGAGTTGAAGAAGATCATCGAAGAGAAAATTCTGTAAAAAACCCCTATAACAGTTTATTTACGAACTGTAATATGGAAACATCCTTGCTTGCGTTCGTGCTTTATATAACAACGGTCTGCTCTTTTCAGGTCACGAAGCACTGACGCAAGTACCATTTTCAAGCGGTCGTTGTCGATATTCAGGGTATCTTTCTCATTGATCTTGGTATAACGCACCCAGGAAACGTCAAAGGTTGTACCATAACGGTGAGCCGAGTTCATGGAAGCATTGTAATTGCGTTTGCCCAGTTTCTTCACATCATCTACCGTACGGGTAACGCTGGTTACTTTTATTTTATAGAGAGATGCATTCAGATTATAAAGGGAGTCCTGAAAATTACGGCCGATATCTTCCAGTAAGGTTGCCGCTTCCGGAATCAGATAAGGGATAGAGTGTTTCAGTTCTTCCACTTCATAATAATCGCCGGTTTTGATCTCCTGCATCTTTTTGGAAGCATGTTCGGCATCTTCACGGTTACTGATGGGTTCTATTCCGATCTTTTGGGCGACAGCCAGCTGGACGTCATTCAAATCGTTAAAATCGCGATTATAACTTCCGTTATACCAGATGGTTTTCAACTCGCCACGTTTTTCTTTACAGGAAGGGAACACACTGGTCGACACCAGTACAAAAAACAATATAATTGCATTAATAGCTATTTTCATCCTTTTCAATTTTACGGAGGACAAAAATAAGAAAATTACAATACTTTGTTGTATGAAGATCAAAAAGAATTACCTATTTTTGTGGTCAACACAATTAATTAATAAGAATATGAGTACTTTAGAACTAAAACTTTCACTGATCGAACAACTCACCAAAATCGACGATGAGCAGTTGCTGAACAAGATCAAAAAGCTGATCAGCCAGCATGCAGAAAAGAAGACGGAGAGATATCCGGCACAAATGACGGTTGAGGAACTGAAAGAGGTGCTGAAGAAATCTATCGAAGAATCCAAACAAGGCTTGGGAATGACTACAGAAGAATTACGCAAAAGACATCCATTATGCAAATAAAACTAAAGTGGTTACCACGAGCCATCGCCTTACTTGACGACATTTACGAATATTACAGCGAGAAAAGTGAAAGATCTGCAATCCGCATATATAATAAGCTACTTGATTCTGCTGAACCTTTGAAGACATTTCCCTATGCCGGAATTTCCGAACCTTTATTGGAAGAATTTCCTCAGAATTTCCGCTCCCTGGTTGTCGAAAAACACTTCAAGCTGATTTACACCATCAGTCCAACCCTGATCGAGATACATGCCATATGGGATTGCAGGCAGGACAACTGGCGGCTAAAAGAAATGTTCCATCGGTAATATCAAAAAAAGACAGGAATATATTCATGAGATAAAGAATATTGCTAATTTTGCGTACCTAAATCAAATGGGAATAAAAACATAAAAAATAAGACAAGGAAAAGAACGGATGATAGAACGAATATATATTCTGGAAAGTGTGGACCCGGTTATTTTTTACGGAGTGAATAATGCGAACATGCAGCTGATTAAAACACTGTTTCCCAAGCTTCGCATCGTTGCCCGCGGAAATGTGATGAAAGTAATCGGAGACGAAGACGAATCCGAACTGTTCCTTAAGAAGATCCGTGAAGTAGAAAAATACTGCGAGGAATTTAACTCCCTGAGCGAAGATGTCATCCTCGACATTATCAAAGGAAAAACTCCGACAGTCGTCAAACAGGAAAACCTGATTATCCACGGAATGAACGGGAAGGCAATCGTTGCCCGCACCGAAAATCAACAAATACTCGTAAAAGCTTTTGAAGAGAACGACCTGGTCTTTGCTACCGGCCCTGCCGGAACAGGTAAGACATTCGTTGCAATAGCTCTTGCAGTGAAAGCGTTAAAGAATAAGGAAATAAGGAAGATTATCCTGAGCCGTCCCGCTGTAGAGGCCGGCGAAAAGCTGGGATTCCTTCCGGGAGAAATGAAAGATAAGCTCGATCCGTACCTGCAACCTCTGTACGATGCATTGCAGGATATGATTCCGGGTGCCAAACTCAAAGAGTACATGGAAAATAACGTGATTCAGATCGCCCCGTTGGCTTTTATGCGCGGACGTACGCTGAACGATGCCGTTATTATCCTTGATGAAGCACAAAATACAACGACGCACCAGATCAAAATGTTCCTCACCCGTTTGGGTATGAACGCTAAAATGATCATTACCGGCGACGTGACACAGATCGACCTTCCCCCTACCGCGACCTCCGGCCTTGTGCAGGCGATGCAGATACTGAAAGGTGTCAAAGGAATAGGCAAGGTGGAATTCGACAAGAAAGACATCGTTCGTCATAAGCTGGTACAGCGAATCGTTGAAGCATACGATAAATTCGATGAGAAAAAGAAAGCGGAAACCGCTGCAAAAAAAATAGAAAAGAACAACAAACTATCAGATAAATAATCAAAAATAAATTGGTCATGAAGAAGGCGTTAGTTAGAACAGATTACAATTTCCCGGGACAAAAAAGTGTCTATCATGGTAAAGTACGCGATGTGTACAATATCAATGACGAAGTATTGGTGATGGTCGCAACCGACCGTATCTCAGCTTTCGACGTAGTATTGCCGGAAGGTATTCCTTACAAAGGCCAGATGTTGAACCAGATTGCTGCCAAATTCCTTGACGCGACCACCGACATTTGCCCAAACTGGAAATTAGCTTCACCGGACCCAATGGTTACCGTTGGTGTACAGTGCGAAGGTTTCCCTGTCGAAATGATCGTACGCGGTTACCTTTGCGGTAGTGCATGGCGTGCTTACAAAAGCGGTGTACGTGAAATCTGTGGTGTGAAACTACCGGAAGGAATGCGCGAAAACCAGCGTTTCCCCGAACCGATCATCACTCCGACAACTAAAGCTGCTATCGGAGCTCACGACGAAGACATCTCCAAAGAAGAAATCCTGAAACAGGGACTTGTTTCTGAAGCAGACTACGCCGTTCTTGAAAAATATACCATGGAGTTGTTCAAACGTGGTACGGAAATCGCTGCACAACGCGGCCTGATCCTGGTAGATACAAAATATGAATTCGGTCACCGCGATGGAAAGATCTACCTGATCGACGAAATCCATACGCCCGACTCTTCACGCTATTTCTACTCGGAAGGGTATGAAGACCGTTTCGCCAAAGGTGAACCGCAGAAACAGCTGTCTAAAGAATTCGTTCGCGAATGGTTGATGGACAACGGTTTCCAGGGCAAAGCCGGACAGCAGGTTCCGGAAATGACTCCGGCTATCGTTAAAGGTATCAGCGAACGTTATATCGAACTCTTCGAACATATCACCGGCGAGAAATTTGAAAAAGGCGACACAGACAATCTGTTGGCCCGCATCGAAAAAAATGTAACCGATTATCTGAACAATAAATAAGCATATATGAAGTACGGTTCGGAACAGATTTTACCTTACAACCAGGAGGAACAGAAGGGCACGCAAGTCAAACGCATGTTCGACTCTATTGCAGGCACTTACGATCTACTGAACCATACGCTCTCGTTCGGTATCGATAAAATATGGCGCAGGAAAGGCATTGCTTTCCTGCGGCCTTTTTCTCCGCAATCCATACTGGATATTGCCACCGGAACGGGCGACCTAGCCATTTCCATGCACCGGAAACTAAAAGCCAACCGGATCATCGGGGCCGATATTTCAGAAGGCATGATGCAGGTCGGACGCGAAAAGGTAGCGAAAGCCGGTTTATCGGAGTATATATCGTTCGAACAACAGGACTGTACGGCACTCACTTATCCGGATAATTCATTCGATGCCGTTACCGCCGCATTCGGAGTACGTAACTTTGAAAATATCGAACAAGGTATTGCCGAGATGTTCCGGGTACTCAAACCCGGCGGCCATCTCATGATTCTGGAACTTTCCACACCGGAACATTTCCCGATGAAACAGCTCTACCCTATTTATTCAAAAACGATCATTCCATTTATTGGCCGGTTATTTTCAAAAGAGAAAGCCGCTTACAGCTATCTTCCGGAATCCATCAAAGTCGTTCCTCAAGGTAAGGTCATGGAAGAATTGCTTGCCCGCCAGGGATTTGCCCAGGCGAAAGCACGCACCTTCACCTTTGGAATTTGTTCATTATACACAGGTTGTAAGGATGGTTCGCGAACCACCCCTACGAAATAAACAAATACTAGAAAAGGTTATGCAGAAATATGGTTTATTGGGATACCCACTCGGACATTCGTTTTCCAAAACTTATTTCAACCAGAAGTTTGAAGCGGAAAAAATAGATGCCCAATATGTGAATTTCGAGATTCCGAATATCAAGGAAATTAAAAATGTACTGAAAGAGAATCCCGAATTGAATGGTCTGAATGTAACGATTCCTTACAAAGAACAGGTCATTCCTTATCTGGACGAACTGGATGAAGACGCCCGCCTGATCGGAGCCGTGAACGTTATCAAATTCACAAAAGGCCTTTTCGGTAAAAAACTGAAAGGATACAACTCTGATATCATTGGCTTCAAACAGTCTATCGATCCTTTATTAAATGAAACACATCGGAAGGCATTGATCCTGGGGACAGGCGGTGCCTCCAAAGCCGTATTCCAGGGACTAAAGCAACTGGGTGTCGGAGCAACCCTGGTTTCACGCAAACCGAAGGAATTTTGTATTACCTATGACGAAATCACTCCGAAAACAATGGAGCAATACACCGTCATCGTCAATACGACCCCATTGGGAATGTTCCCCAATGTCAACAGTTGTCCGGATATTCCATACGATTTGCTCACCCCAAATCATCTGTTATATGATTTGTTGTATAACCCGGATGAAACGCTCTTCATGAAAAAAGGAAAAGAAAAAGGGGCTGTCGTTAAGAACGGACTCGAAATGTTGCTGCTTCAGGCTTTTGCGGCCTGGGAGATCTGGCAAAAATAACCCAACTCCTCTGCCCGGCATTTTCTCACGAGTGAGAAAACAAGCCGAAGCCATTTTCGGACTTTCCTACTGCTTTTCCGTCATATATTTCCAGAAACGAACCGGCAAATGTTGCCGGTGCAGTTTCGGATTGATTCTTTCTTTTATCGCGATCGTTTTAAAATATTCTTTCCACATCTGTTGGAAAAGTTTTTCGTTTTCATCCATCAGCTCCTCACTCAGAAAACCGGAAAGCAGATGTGCCTCCTTCTGTTCAAAGCGAACTTCGATCGTTTCCTTCAGATCATAATAATATCCGTATTCACGGCGCATGTCGTAGATCAGCCATTTCTGGTCACCGAAACGGTCGTTCAGATAAGGAAGTACAAGCGGTAATACATTATATATAGGTTCGACAGCCGAGAAATAGGTACCATCCACCGCCTTCTGGAAACGAAGAAACTGCATGATACGAAGACGCTCATTACTCACCTTCTTCCATATTTTGGACATCTGCAATACATCAGGATCGCCGAAATTCACCTCGATAGACTTGGAATAGTCGATCGCCTTACGGATATAGCGGAATAAAAGCATGTCGATCTCCGGCAGCTCCGACAACCAGGAGACTGTCAGTCCGGAAAGGGAGAGTTTGGATATTTTCTTTTCAAGGCCTTTCCAGACACGGTCGGCTTTTTGCTTGTCGGAACAGATTGTCACCGTCTCCTCACAGAACAAAGGCAACGGTTCCCCTTCGGCCAGCAACACATCAGGAAACGACTTCCGGACGTAAGCGTCGAAGACGGCAGTCAGTAATCCCTCGAAAGTTTTGTCATATATAAAAGCAATCATCTTGTTTAGTCCCGGAATTGAAATGTTAGTTGCCGGTCGTCAAATTGTTTTCCCTTCTTTTGAATCAGGATGTGGCGCACATTCTCCGGCGTCAGTTCGTTAACCGTCCGCATCGCCAGTTCATGACAGGTAATGAAATATTGCGCTTTCTTCATCACGACCCCAATCTTCTTCAATTGCTCCGACCCGAGACGGGAGTAACGGCGGGAAACGATGATCATTTTCGCCGATTTCACCCCGATACCGGGAACGCGCAGAAGCAACTCGTAATCAGCTTTGTTGATATCGACCGGAAACATATGCGGATTTCGCAACGCCCACGATAATTTCGGATCGACCTCCAGATCGAGTTCCGGATAAGCATCGTTCACGATCTCATCCACTTTAAATTCATAAAAGCGCAACAACCAATCGGCCTGATACAAACGGTTCTCCCGCACCAGAGGCGGCTGTTTCAATGCCGGCAGCCGGTTATCATAATCGTTCACAGGAATGAAACCGGAATAATAAACACGTTTCATCGTCGGACGCTGATACAGGGCCGATGACAGGCGGAGAATATCCTTGTCCGTATCGGCAGTCGCCCCGACAATCATCTGCGTACTTTGTCCGGCGGGAGCAAACCTCGGAGCATGACGGAAACGCTTCCGTTCCTCTGCACTCTGTAATACCCCCTGCTGGATATAACGCATCGGGGCAAAGACGCTTTTAAAGTCTTTTTCCGGTGCAAGCACCTGCAAACTTTTTTCGTTGGGAATCTCGATATTCACACTCAGGCGGTCGGCATACAAACCGGCTTCGTTCACCAATTCCTGGCTGGCACCGGGAATGCTTTTCATATGGATATACCCGTTGAAACGATGAACCAGACGCAGATCTTTTATCACGCGCACCAACCGTTCCATCGTATAATCCGGACTGCGTACCACGCCTGAACTGAGGAAAAGCCCTTCTATATAATTACGCCGGTAAAACTCGATCGTCAGATTGACCAGCTCCGTAACCGAAAGCGTAGCCCGCGGCAAATCATTGCTCCGGCGATTAATGCAGTAGGCACAATCATACATGCAATTGTTGGTCAGCATAATCTTCAACAAAGAAATACACCGTCCGTCCTCCGCAAAACTATGGCAAATACCCCAGCCAGCCGCACTGCCTATCATTCCTTTCTTTCCGGAACGGGATGTGCCGCTTGACGCGCAGGATACATCATATTTAGCTGATTCTGCTAATACTTTCAGTTTTTCAAGTACATTTTCATTCATATTTCACGGGGATATACCACACAAAAATAAGGAATTAAAAACTATCTTTGCGATAAAATAGAGTGAAATGTTCTTAGATAATATTCCCGTACATAACCTGGATGAAAGTGATTTCTTCGTCGCCGAACGCATCGAAAACTGCGCACCATTGAATTTCCGGGGATCACACTGTCACAACTTTTACGAACTTTTATTTTTCATGGAAACCGGGCCGGAGGAAAGTCACAGCATCGACTTCACCGAGCATCCGCTGCAATCCAACCAGATTTTCCTGATCCGTCCGGGACAGGTACACACCATGAAACTGAAAGAACAAAAAGGTTTTCTGTTTGCCATCAATCGCGATTATTTCGAACGGCTCTGCCTGCATATCGAGAGTTATGCCGATTATTCATTCCCGGACATTCTCACCCTTCCCGATAGCGAAGCTCCTGCCGTCCGCCGGATAGCAGATCTGATTTATGCCGAACACGAAGGGTTGCACCGCAAAAGCCTGCTAAATTCTTATATGCATGCCTTTATCACCCACTTATTACAGCTGCATACCGATGCCCCGGGCAACCAGGACATCCGCGTCAACAGAGTGCTTTCCCTGATCGACACCCATTTTATCAGTGAACGCACAACCGACTTTTATGCCCGCGAAGTAAACCTCAGTAACAAACGGATGAACGAACTGACAAAAAAAGCCGTCGGTCACACAGTTAAACAACTGATCGACCAACGGCTGTTATTGGAAGCCAAACGCATGATAAGCCATGGCGCTTCGAGTTTCAAAGAAATAGCGTTCGATCTCGGATTCAGCGAAGCATCTTATTTCACCCGTTTTTTCAAGGAACAAAGCGGATACACGCCCGAGCAATTCCGGTCGCTGCTAAAGAAAGACCTGTCATGAACGGACCTTAATCACCGCCAGGCGACGACGCGTATCGACAAACAGCAACACAAAAGAAGTCAATCCGCAAACAAATAATCCGCACATCATCGGTACAACCGAATCATTTTGTAAGAAACTGACTACTGCCGAAAGAACACCGGTAAAGAACAATTGCAAAAATCCCATCAATGCCGAAGCAGATCCGCTGTCTTCCTTAAAATAAGCCAAACCGAGCGATGTCGTAGCCGGTAACAATAATCCGATCGGGATCAGATTCAGAAATACCAGTACCAACAAAGGAATAACAGAGGTCGAAGCAAAAGCTGTAACAATCAGCAATGTCCCGATCAACAGTTGCACAGCCAGCGTATATCGTACCAGCTTCTTCAACGTCATATATTTCAGCATAAAATTAATAATATAAGTCCCGAACATCAATCCCAACGAATTGATCGCAAAAATGATTGCAAACGTATCACCCGACATACCCCCCTTCTCCATAATCAGAAAAGGAGCATTAGACACATAGACCATCAAACCTCCATAAGCCATACAACCAATAATAGTGTAAACCATGAACGGCCATACTTTCATCACCCTGACATATCCTTTTACCATCTCTTTCACTGAAGGCTTCTTCGCATTCATCTCTCCGGATAATGCCACCGGTTTACTTTTCGGAAGAAACAACCAGGTCAGCAGAATAGTAAAGGCTCCTAACAGGGCCATTGTATTAAACACCCCATGCCAATGCCACTGTTTCAATAACAAATTTCCGATAGTCGGCGCAATAACCGGTGCAATTCCGGAGATGATCACCAACAGGGAGAATACCTTCGTCCGCTGTTCATTTACAAACAAATCATTTACAGCAGCACGTCCTACCACCACCCCGGCACAACCGCCAAAGGCTTGCAGAAAGCGGATTACCCACAACTGTTCGATCGAAGTCACATAGATGGAAGCAAACGAACTGATCGTATACAAAGCCGTAGCTGCCAAGATCGGATTCTTCCGCCCGTAATAATCAGAAAGCGTCCCCCAGAACAGTTGTCCGATAGCAAAACCTGCCAGAAAGATGGATAAGGATATTTGTACTTCACTCAAAGAAACTTGCAGGCTTTCAGCAATATCTGTAAAAGCAGGGAGATAAAGATCTATGCTCAAAGGTTCCAGAGCCGCTAATAAAGAAAGGACCAGAACCACGATTCCCATTTTTCTATTCATCACATTATTCCTATTAAAATTACCGCAGCAAAAGTACTTCCTTCTTTCCGCCTGCCTTTTACATTAATTGCACATTTACTGGTATAAACAGGAACTTCAGGATATTTCTTTTTGAATGTGGTAATTAGGAAGGAAACATGTACATTTGTACGTTTTTTAATTTACATCTTCAAGAATGAACGACTTACTTATTTTCAATCATATAGAAATGATACTGGCAGGCACGACTGCCGGTCTATTCATCATCCAGCTCTTATATTATCTTGTCACTTATGCCCGCCCGTTGAGACAGGCTAAAAGAAGACAAATGCCACATGGACAGGCAAAGCCTGCCGTTTCCGTGATTGTCTATGCCAAGAACGAATCGGAGAATCTAAAGAAACACCTTCCGGCTTTGTTGGACCAGGACTATCCGGAATACGAAATCGTTGTTGTCAACGACGGTTCCACCGATGAGAGTGACGAAGTTTTAAAAACATTCAAGAACGAATATGATCATCTTTATCACACCTATATCCCGGAAGACGTAAAATACCTGAGCCGTAAAAAACTGGCACTCACTGTCGGTATCAAAGCCGCCAAACACGACATCCTCCTTTTTACGGAAGCCAATTGCGAACCTATGGGTAAAAACTGGATATCAGCCATGGCACGCAACTATACCTCCAGGACAAACATCATTTTAGGCTTTTGTGCATATGGGCATCACAAAGGATTTTTCCATAAGCTGGTCGCTTATGATAACCTGATAACCGGATTGCAATATATCTCGTCCGCCCTCACCGGAAATCCCTATACCGGCAACGGCCGTAACCTCTCATACCGGAAAGATTTATTCTTTGCCCATAAAGGGTATTACAAATCGCTCAGCCTGCATGCCGGCGATGACGATTTATTTATCAACGAGTCTGCAACCGATCAGAATACCTGGGTAGAATATTCTCCGGAAAGCATCACGGAAATGGCAAAGATAGACCGTTTCAGCATGTGGAAAGAGATGAAAGTATCACGTGCCGCCACCCAACGTTATTATAAAGGCTGGAACCTGACCTTTTTCAGGATGGAAAGCCTGAGTTATTTCCTTTTCTTTATCGCGGTAATCACCAGTATCGTCATGGGTATTTTAGGCAACTGGCTGATATCCATACTGGCAGGATTATTATACATCATACGCTTTTCAAGCAAAGCGACAATCCTGCACAAATCAGCCAAACTCCTACAACAGAAACCTGTAACCGGCTGGCTGTTCTTCCTGGAACTGCTGCTGCCCCTGTTCAATCTATACGTAAGAATTTACAGGATATTCAGAGGAAAAAACGATTATACATTCCGCCTGGGAAATAAATGAATTGAAAATTACTCAAATCGTATGCTCTTGGCAGGATCGATCTTCGTGATAAGGTAAGACGGACCGAGCATCATCAGCATTGATGCGCATAAAGTCCCGATATTCAGGAGAATCAAGGAGACTATACTTAAATCAATAGGCACCGCATCCAGATAATAGATGGAAGGATCCAGTTTTATTATACGAAAATGAGACTGGATCAAACAAATAGCGATACCAACCACATTCCCCCAAAGCATCCCCTTCCCGATCAGGAAGAAAGAAATATAAAGAAATATCTTGCGGATACTGACATTGTTCTCACCCAACGCTTTCAGGATACCGATCATATTCGTCCGCTCCAGAATAATAATAAGCAAACCGGAAATCATAGTAAACCCTGCAACCGCAAAGATCAGGATAAGAATAACTACCACATTCACATCCAGCACATCAAGCCAGTTAAATATCATAGGATTCATCTCCTTTATCGAACGAGTAAAATAGGTATTCCCATGACGGTCCTGTTTCTCCACCAGATTGAAATACAGGTCTTCCGCAATCTGGTCCAGCTTATCGTAATCATCTACAAGCAATTCCAGTCCACTGACCTCATCCTTCTCCCAACCGTTCAACCGGCGGATCTGCTTAATGTCAGCCAAAACAAATAGCTTGTCATAATCCATAAAGCCGGTCTCGTAAATCCCGGCGATATTGAGTTTTCGGGCACGAACATCTTCCTGCACAAAATAAGTCCGAATACTGTCGCCCAGCTTCAATCCCAGCAAGTCGGATAAATATTTGGAAATGATCACATCAGTCGAAGTCTTTTTGGGGTCTATCGTCAGCAACTCACCTTCTTTCAGGTTGTTCCGGAAAAAACTCCAGTCATAATCCGTATCGATCCCTTTCAATACGACACCCTGAAAATCACTATCCGTTTTCAAAATGCCCATTTTAGTGGCATATCCTTCTATATGCTTAATACCAGGAAACTCCCGGAGTGCCTGAAGCAAAGAATCGCTCACCGCAATCGGCGTCGTTTCATACGAACTGTTATTATCAAAATTGGTGATCTGAATGTGAGAACCAAAACCAATCACCTTATTACGAACCTCTTTCTTAAAACCAATCACAATAGCGACCGAAAGAATCATCACCGCCAACCCTAGCGCTACACCGACTATGGCAATACGAACAGCAGGAGGAGTAACCTGACGATTCCCCTCCTTACTGAAATGAATTTTTCGTGCTATAAATAGTTCTAAGTTCAATTCGATTCAGTTGATTAAATGACTCTTCCCGGATAAGCCTCCAACGCCTTTGCCAGAACCACCAGTGCTTTTGCCAAATCTTCCTTTTTCAGGACATACGCAATACGCACTTCATTTTTCCCCAAACCGGGTGTTGTATAGAAACCGGAAGCCGGAGCCATCATAACCGTCTGTCCTTCATATTCGAACTCGTCCAGACACCAGGCACAGAACTTATCGGCATCATCCACCGGCAATTTGGCAACCGTATAGAAGGCCCCCATAGGGATCGGAGAATAACAACCCGGAATACGGTTCAACCCGTCGATCAGGAATTTACGGCGTTCCACATATTCGTTGTAAACATCCAGCATATAATCTTCAGGCGTATCCAGTGAAGCCTCTGCAATGATCTGTCCGACCAAAGGAGGACTCAGACGTGCCTGACACCATTTTATAACATTTTCCTTCACCATCTGGTTCTTCGTAATCAGCGCACCGATACGGATACCGCATTCGCTGTAACGTTTGGAAACCGAATCCACCAGCACCACATTATTCTCGATACCCTTCAAATGGAATGCCGAGATATAAGGAGCACCCGTATAACAGAATTCACGATATACCTCATCCGAGAACAGGAACAGATCATATTTCTTTACGATTTCACGAATCTGATCCATTTCCTTCTGTGTGTACAGATAACCGGTCGGATTATTCGGGTTACAGATCAGGATCGCTTTGGTACGCGGAGTGATCAGCTCCTCAAACCGTTCCACCGAAGGAAGAGCAAAACCTTCATCGATAGTAGACGGAACTGTTTTGATCACAGCTCCACAGGAAATGGCAAACGCCATATAGTTTGCATACGCAGGTTCGGGAACAATAATTTCATCCCCCGGATCCAGACAAGCCATAAACGAAAAGAATACAGCTTCCGAGCCTCCGGTAGTGATGATTATATCTTCAACATCGACATTGATATTGAATTTCGCATAGTATTTAACCAATTTCTCACGGAAACTACGAATTCCCTCACTCGGAGAATATTCCAATACTTTACGGTCAATACGGCGCATGGCCTCCATCGCGACCTCGGGAGTAGGTAAATCCGGTTGACCGATATTCAGATGGTACACCTTGGTACCCTTTGCTTTAGCCTTGTTGGCTAGCGGAACGAGTTTTCTAATGGGGGAAGCCGGCATATTGACACCCCGCTGTGAGATATTAGGCATTACTTTTTCTATATGTTAGTTTAAAGTTCGGCAAAGATAGGAAATAATTGAAAATTGAAAGTTGAAAATTGAAAATTAATATCGGTTTGCAGTTAATCTCCCCATTTAATTTTCAATTTTAAATTATTAATTTTCAATTCCTCAGATTCCCGGACGAGGCGAATCCTTGCTCGCATGCATAGTAGAAATAAAAGCGTTCGGATCGATCTCCTTAATTTCATCTTTCAGGCGCGGCATATCCTTACGTTCGGCAATGGTAAAGATGATCTCTTTTTCCTTTCCTTCATACATGCCCCGTCCGTGGAGGAAAGTACCCCGCATCCCCATCTTTCCGACAATCAGGTCTTTTATCTCCTGTGTCTTCTTCGATACGATAAAGACGGCACGATTCGGATTCTCCGTCTGGAACATTTCAACAACCTTTCCATACACGAAAATAGCGAACCAGGAATACAATGGAACCGCCCAGTCCTGGAATACGATCAAGCCTAACATCACGATCGCAGAATCCAGTATTATAATCATATTACTTACTTTCAAATTGGAATTATTGGCAATAACACGGGCCAACACATCTGTTCCCGCACTGGTACTTTGCGCCTTAAACACACAAGTCACACCGATACCCAATATCGCCCCTCCATAGAAACAAGCGATAAACGTATCATTTTCCACCAGCGGTTCCGTTCCGCAAAAATAGGATAATGTGTCCGTAAAGACGGAAATAAGCACAAATGTCACGATCGTTTTCGGTCCTGAAGCAAGACCGATCTTTTTCATTGCCAGCAACAACAATGGAACGTTAAAACATAAGGCAGTAGCACCCATCGGCAAACCGTCCGGAAAAATGGAGAAAACACCTTTCGTCACATAATGCAAAACGATGGAAATACCATAAACACCCCCCGGTACAATTTTAAAGGGAGCCAGGAAAAGTACATAACTCAATGCCTGCAAAAAAGCCCCAACCACAATCAGAGAATAATCGACTGCATTACTCTTCAATGTAGCATTAGAAGGAAAACCAAGTTGTTTCATAATTTAGATTCAATCATTATTTGTTTTCAATGCCGCAAAGATAGATAAAAAAAGAAGAGACTACACAAACAAATTGCGTAATCTCTTCCACCTGTTTTCAACAATCGCGATCCGGGGAACAAATCCCCCTCACCTTTTATATTAAAGGTTCAGTGCACGATTATTATTATTTGTCACATTCAACAATGTTACATATTTGCGATACTGATCGGGCGTCAGAACCTTTTTCATCAACTTCAGATTTCCATAAACAGCCTGATGCATCTTTTTTTGTTGCTGGCTTTCGCTGGCACGAAGACTCTCACGTTGTTTATCCAGGAAAAATTCATTTATATTTGCTACTTCACCTGTCTGAGACGGGGTTAATTGTAAATAATAACTCAGTTTCTCAAAGTTAATAGCAAACGGTTCTTTACTCACATTGTTCCGGTTCTCGCGTGCAAAACCTACCGTTGCACATAATAAAATGGCTGATACAGCCATACCTAAACGTCTCATAATACCTAAACATTAAATTAATAAACCTAAACATGGAGGCCGCTGCCTCCGAATCTATCTCTCTTTTTTCTTTTTGCCTTTGTGTATATAACAATATGTTTTATAACATTGTTCACGAACAGATTTATTACTTCATCCAGACTATCGGATATCCCAAAGCCCTTTTTATTGCCTCCATCTCGGCACTATGCCACATCTCATGCTTGAAACACCAGGACAAGGCTTCGTACTTTATATCGGCAACGGGATGCTTAAACGGGATTGGTTCAAGGGGTTCTTTCAGAGTTTCATCGTTAAGAGTCAGTAGGTTTGCAAGGCAAATATCGTGCACAAAACCCAATTGTTCCTTTAATTCCGAAACAGGGATAAAGTTCCTTTCGGCGGAACGGTGCAAAGTTCCCATGCCATTAAAGATTTTATTATAACGGGCGATAGGTATCTGCCGTCCGACATCTTCATTTAACCCGGTTATCGTTGTAATGGCATGAAAATTCTGTGAAACCAGCAGATGCCCGATCTGCCAGGCAAAGTTTGAATCCGTACCTTCCGGAATTGTGTACCATAGCTCTTCGGGCATTTCCGAAATCAGACGGTTTACAAAATTCCGTGCTTCAATGATTTGTTCTCTCAAAAATTCAATTTTACTCATCATAATGTTACTTTTTAAGTTATACATTATAATTAGTGAGTAACAGTGTAGAGATTGTGACAACTCAGTCCAAAAATTTTTCCCAATAATTCTTCCGGGGCAAATCTTTTTCAAACTTCTGATACAGGTCGGCCAACCGTATCATTTTGGCGACTGTGGTATATTCTTTATCCAGGTCAATAAAAAAGACCTGTTTACAAATCCTGCATTTACAGGTTCCCGCAGGATTATAAAGCGGACAGGTATCAGTCAGAAAATGGCTAATCTTATCAATGGAACGGGAGTATATCTTACGGACATTCTCCACTGACATTTCCATAATCTCCCCGATCTCTTTATGAGAAAGCCCTATATTCTCCTTAAAAATAAAAATTAGCCGGGCATCATTATTCAGGCAATGATTCAAAGCCGTCAAGCACCAGTCACATCTTTCTTTGACCCACTTTCCGTTCCTCATCAGAACCGGAATATTCGATTTCCTGCAAGGCCCTGAATTGCTCCAGCTTCACCAAGGTCGCCACCTTTTCATTTTGAGCATACCGCGAAATAGTCCGCTTCGCAATCGTATAAATCCAGGTCGATAATTCAGAATCTGCATTGAACGAAGGCAGGCTCTTAAACACCTCATACCAGACTTCCTGAGCCGCCTCCTTCGCAATCTCCCTGTTCTGAATCATCCGGTGGGCAATGGTTGCGACCATTGTGCCATAATGCTCAACTATATCCTCTAACTTCATTCAATCTTATTCAATTAAAATTTCTAACGACCCTAAACTCACATTTCCCTGTACCGAGCAGTCCCGTTCCATCAACACCCTCCGCTATTCCCACAAATCCGGTATTGATATCGGAACAATAGAAAGAAACTTCCGCCTCCCCTTTTTCATCCGTTACGACGGAAGGTTGCCATAACAATGTATTACGGGCATCGGGAGTTGACAATTGCATATCTATTTCGTCCGGTTGGTAAAATTCACGGGCAGCGTAGTAGCCTTTGGCACGCCAAAGGTTGTTCCGGCGGAGAAGTTCTCCTTCCGAATAAATAGGACCGTGATAAACGACATATTGTTCGTCTTCCACAATAAACCATTTTCCTCCATCGAAATATTTAGGTTTAATAATTCGATACGTTTTACCCTCTACCGGTTTACTTCGTTCTTCAAGAGGAACGATATTTGCATTGGGACAATAACGGGGGTCATGATGTACCGTATATCCGTCTTTATAATTTTCCAAATGTCCATCCGGGCACACCCAAGGCATACCAATGTCCATCTGTGCCAAACTATCTAAACGTCCCATAAACTTATCCCTGAAAGGTCTACTTGCTTTACGGGTAACAACTACCTCATCCAGTAAAATTGTACTATCATTACTAACGACCGGCATATCGAGAATCTGTTCTTTTACAGACTGAGAAATATCCATAATAGGGTAATATCTCTGTTTCTTTTTCCTTAGACTATCGATTTGCGGAAAATAATCTTCTATTTCAAGTTGAGGCTTATGTTCATTCGACAACATCGGTTTCAAATACACATAACCACCTCGAAGTTCCTTCAATATATCCGTACCGACAGTAAAAGAACCGGTTGAGTCAGCCCATACATACAATGAATTTCCCTCAGCACCGGATATCTGAATAAGTTGTTCCGTCCCCTGCGCCTCTTTCCTCTTTTTCTTACTATGAATAGATTGTATGCCTATTATTTCATCAGACAAAAACAGATTTTCATTATCGGGGGCATATTCTATATTCCAGACATACCGCCTCCATCCCTGAGTCAGCAACAATAAATCCATTGCCTGCATACGATCTTTATTCTTTTCATCGAAATAATAAAGCGGATTATGAATCTTTCCGCGTATCTGAGAGGATAGATAACAATGCGTCAATATGTTTACCGGATCTGCCGGATTAATATATGCTTTATCAAATACACTAAGGCCCAGATTCGTTTTCACTGGTACTCCATTCCCATCCGTCACCTTTATTTTCAATGTAGCTTTTTCACGAAGGGCATATGTTTTCTTATCCGGTTCAATATTGATCTGTAACTTCTTTTCCGGATGCACGTAAACCAACCTTTCTGCAACCGGTTGCATATCGCCATTAAACAAGGTGAACTCTGCGATTCCCTGATAAAAGAACTCACTAAGCGGCATTTTTATTTTAAGCCGGTCCTTCAACACTCCCTTTGCCACACAGCAAATCATCCCACGGACTTGTCCTACCAGACAAACGTCCTGAGCAGGAGAACCTTCGGTTTGTGAGATAAAAAACTCCAGATTTTTCTTGTCTTGTTTGGATAGGCTTAAAGTCATTCCTTGTGGGTAAATCTCCGGTAAAGAATAACAAGCACCATCCTCTAACTCTATCCGGTATTTCTTTTCTGTATCAGGAGTAAAGAAGAAAACCCCCATTCCGTCATGACTACTTTCCAATAGGGTGACCAGAGTATCATCTTGGTATAAAGTACCCTTTACCTCTACCGGATATCCTTTGCCATTTGTTGCCTTAAACGCCACACGTGAAGGCAAACCCGAAACCAGATTTCCTCCCTCCGGAAAAACATCAAATCGCAAACTATCTTTTCCTACATCTTCCGATTGTTGATTATCATGAGCTATATTTTTGACAATCCTTACTTTACGTGAAGACAGAATTCCTGTTGTGTCGTTATGAAAAGAGTGACGGGTATAGGCTTCCAGAAAATAATCACCATCCACCAGCTTCTCACTGACATAAACATGTCCGAATACCATACCGTTTTCTACCGGATATTTCTCTTGCCAAACGATACTATCCTTATTATTTATCATTTGCAGATACAATGTCTGACTTTGATTGGAGAATGCAAAAGATTGGGAATTCAACTGATATGCTTTAAACCAAAGGTCTTCTCCTGTCTCATAAATACCCTTGCTGGTTTGGAGATAGATAAGTTCGGAAGGAAAGGCAGCATATTCTTCATTAATAGAAGCGACCCAGGCTTCATCGACTGTTTGCTGGCAAAAACACGGCAAACAGGTATATGTCAGTAAAAAGATGGTTAACAGAATGTTTTTCATGTACCCGACATTTTTAATTATCATTGCAGTCCCCAAAACAAGACCACAGCACAAATATAAACAAAAGAAACCAATCTAATCAGGCAAGTAATAAAATTCAATCGACCAATTTATGCTTCTCATACGACGGCCTCACCCACCGCAAATAAACCAGGAGCGACACCAGGCAGCAACCCGATCCTACCAGATAGGCTGTTGCCAGATCGGCATGCGAAGCGATGAAGCCGGCTGCCAACATTCCGATTCCCACTCCGAAATCAAAAGAAGTCAGATAAGTGGAAGTTGCCGTTCCACGCATATGATGCGGAGCGACATTTACGAAAAGACACTGGATAGCCGGGACACAAACACCGAATCCGATGCCTATCGCCAGCGCAGAAGCAAAAAAGACAATTTCATTATGAAACAAAGCAAATACAGCAAACGAAAGTGTCAGAAATACCAACGCACTAATCGATACCAGATGAATCTTCCCGTGATCGACCAACCGCCCGGAGATAAGCCTTGCTGTACCGACCCCTATCGCCATAAAAATAAAGAAATAACCGGGATTCGACACATTGATCTCTTTTCCGTACAGCACGACGAAAGAAACAACCATCCCATAAGGGATTGCACTCAACAGGTAAGCCAATGCCGTCGGTAACGCTTTCACCAGAATAAAACGATCCAGCGAAAAAGGAGGCCGTTCCACCTTCTCCCGTTTCGGATAACGAATCAGACAGACAGAGCCGACACCAACCAACGCTATCGCCAGACCTACCAGCACCAGCGGATGAAAACCATACCTATCATAAACAGCGACCGCCACCAACGGAGCAAGCGACATCGCCAGATTAATCGTCAAGCCATAAAACCCCATTCCTTCGCCTCTTCGCCTGGAAGGAATCACATCTATCGCAATGGTATTACCGGAAACGGAAGTCATCCCCATAAAGCCACCCTGAATGAAACGGACAGCCATTATCGTCAGGACCGTTGTTGCAAACAAATAACCGGCAAACATACAGGCAAAGACCATAAAGGCAAAGAGATATAACGGTTTGCGTGAAAAGCAATCCACCAAGTATCCGGAAAAGGGACGGACGCACAGCAACCCTATCGAATAACTGGATAATGCCACACCCACCTCCGACGGATTAATCTTCAATACCTCCACCAAATAAACCGGCATAGTCGGCATCAGCATGTAAAAAGAGAAATTCATCAGGAAATAAGAGATACAACACTGGATGAAATTCCGGTTCCAAAGCACAGGTTTCGTTTCGTTCATATCTTTAAGCCAGCTCACTTAACTCCAGCCAGCGCATTGTCTTTTCATCTATTTCTTCAATCACTTTTGCAATGCGTTCCGACTTTGCCATCAACTCGTCGTTGCTCAATGTTCCGCTGCTCATAGCCGTTTCAAGTTCAGCTTTTTCAGCTTCAAGCGCAGGTATTTCTTCTTCCAGGGCTTCAAACTCCTTCCGTTCCTTGAAAGATAGTTTCTTTTTCTGTTCATTCTGAGGGCGGTTGTTCTTTTCAGGAGCAGGAGCTTGTTTGGGCTGGCGGGCAGCTTCCGCTTCCTTCTCCAACTGATCCTGTACCTCTTTCCAATCGCGATATTGAGTATAGTTGCCGGGGAAATCTTTCAGGTCGGCATTACCACGAAATACCAGTAGATGATCGACAACCTTATCCATAAAGTAGCGGTCGTGCGAAACAACGATCACGCAACCTTTAAAGTTACGCAGATATTCTTCCAGCACATTCAGCGTTACGATATCCAGGTCGTTGGTCGGCTCATCCAGTACAAGGAAGTTCGGGTTACGCATCAGGACTGTACACAGATAAAGACGCCGCTTCTCTCCCCCACTCAGTTTATAAACATAGCTATGTTGTTTTTCGGGAGTAAACAGGAAATAATTCAGGAACTGAGAAACACCCAGTTTCTTTCCGTCGCCCAGGTCTACATATTCGGCAATATCCTGTACGACATCGATCACCTTCATCTGTTCGTCAAACTTCAAGCCATCCTGACTGTAATAGCCGAAACGAACAGTTTCGCCCACATCGAAGCGTCCGCTATCCGGTTCCACTTCCCCCATCAGCATTTTAATGAAGGTAGATTTCCCGGTACCATTATTACCGACAATACCCATCTTCTCGAAACGGGCAAAAATATAATTGAAATCTTCTACGATTTTAATATTGCCAAAGCTTTTCGTCACATGCTCCGCTTCAAATATCTTCGATCCGATATAGGAAGCTTTCACATCCAGATTCACATTTCCGTTATCCCGTTGCTGCTTGGCTTTCTTCTCCAGTTCATAAAAAGCATCGATACGATATTTAGCCTTCGTTCCACGGGCTTGCGGCTGCCGGCGCATCCACTCCAGTTCCTTACGTAACAGATTGTTAGCTCGTTCCACTTCCGTATTCATCGCCTCCATACGTTCCTGCCGTTTTTCCAGATAGTAGCTATAATTACCTTTATATTGATAGATTTGCTGACGATCTATTTCGATAATCTCACTACAAACCCGATCCAGGAAATAACGATCGTGCGTCACCATCAGAATACTGATATTGGCACGGCTCAGGTATCCTTCCAGCCATTCGGTCATTTCCAGGTCGAGGTGGTTGGTCGGCTCATCGAGGATAATCAGTTCAGGATCAGTGATCAAAACGTTAGCCAATGCCACGCGTTTCAACTGTCCGCCGGACAGATGTTCCACTTTCTGGTCGAAGTTTGTGATCTTTAGTTGTGAAAGGATTTGCTTGGCCCGTTGTTCATAATCCCAGGCTTTCAGATTATCCATACGCATCAGGATATCCTGCAAGTTGGAATGATCGTCACTGGCCATAGCTTCTTCATACTCAGCGATCAGTCGAACCGTCTCATTCGGGGAATAAAAACAGGCCTGAAGAACGGTTAATCCTTCGGGATAAACCGGTGTCTGCTCCAGATAACCGACACGCAGGTCGTTACGGAACACGACAGCTCCACTGTCATAATCTTCTTTCCCGGCAATGATATTCAGTAAAGTTGTTTTACCTGTACCGTTCTTTGCAATAAGGCCCACTTTCTGCCCCTGTGCAATTCCAAACGTAATATCCTCAAAAAGAACCAAATCACCGAAGCTCTTGGTAAGTCCGTCTATCTGTAAATAACTGATCATACTGCCTTTTGTACTTTACTTTGAGGGGCAAAGATACAAAAAATTGGTGGAGAGTCGTTCCCCATAAACGAATGACCAAACTTTAGACAAAAATATTGTCTCCAATAGAATAAAAAGACAGCAGTAAATTCTTTTCACAAAGATATAGAAGAAAATATATCAATATACTTCCTATCCTTTAAAAACCACAATATTCAGCACCTGAGACTTTGACCTTTTTTATAATAAACATACGATCTAGGCCTTCAGAAGAACCTATAGTTATAACTTTTTTCTTAATATGATACCATGTCCCCTGATTAGGAGCCCCAGGTAATCTACTTATACGATTCTGGATATATTTCAAATGAATCAAATTCAGATTCTGATTATTCTCAGACAAATATTGTTCTTCAAAACGCAAATAAGCCGAATAAGGTTTATGCCCCTTATTCAAAGCAAAAGAAAAGAAAGACTCAAACACCAACAAATCTTCAGCTTCCTGAGTCAGTTCAATTAATTCCATTCCTTCAACCTGTTGGGGAATATGAGCCTCCCGAATTATTCCATCCTGATCCATCACGACAAACACTGGTTCTAGAGATTCACGACGTTTACGTTTTTTCTTTCCTTTAAGTGTCCGTATTCTGTCTTGTTGACAAAATCCATGTTCTAGCCAAAGCCCTGCATTATCTAAAACAAGACCTTCCTCTTTTCCTGGAGACGGACGCATACAACGACCGACTTGTTGTAAAAAATACCCTCACATCATTTCTTTTTTTTCAATATTAACCTTATATTTGTCAAATCATAAAATTCAACACATGGAACCTGAATCTAAATACGAATCCGTCCCTTATGGTTTTGCTTACTGCCTGAATGAACAATGCAAGCACTCTACGAAATGCCTGCGTTATCTCGTTTCGAAACAGCTTACGCCGGAACGGACTGTTTTCTCGATCGTAAACCCCGATTGCACGACGCCACAAGCAGATAGCTGCCCCTTTTTCAAAGCAGATCAAAAGGACAGGTACGCTTTGGGGATCACTCAATTATTAGAAGATCTGCCTCATAACAAAGCTGTTGCCATTAAGCGGGCAATGAATACTAAATTCAGTAAAGGAACCCTTTACCGCATCCAGAAAAAAGAACGATTGATTACCCCTGAAGAACAAAATATCATTCGTTTGATCTTTATTCGTCAGGGTATCCATACCGATCCGCTTTTCGACCAATATGTAGAGCAATACGATTGGTAAGAAATTGTAAACTTTTTAGGCCTTTATTACTTATAATCCCCACTTAAATGGGTGATATTCCCCACACAAGTGGGTAGTATTCCCCATAGTAGTGGGGGAAATTCCCCACATGAATAAAAATTGTGGGGAAAAAGCTCTATAACGAACTCTCAATAAATACTGAAATCCTGCGGTTTTATCACAAACCCGATCCGCAGCATACTCTTAAAGTGGTTATATTCCAGCAGGTTCTCACCGTAACCGTTATAATATTGAAGGAAAAAATATTGGTTCTCGTTATTGTTAAACTTATAACTTAACTCGACCTGTGTATTAAAACTGAACCAGGTTTTACGTTTCGTCAGGATCACTCCGCAGTTAAACCGCTTATTGTCTGTCCGGAAATTGGCCGCCATCTGGAAAATACCGTTATACTTTAACAGGTCTTTATTATATTTTCCATCGACGATCGGTATCCAGGTCTTAAACTGAGCCTCCCAGTTTTTGTTTAAAACAATGGCTGTTGCAAATGTCACCTTGTTCCAACTGCGCGAAGCCGTACTGTCTTTTCCGTTCGATTCATGTTCGAGCATTAGATAGCCTTTTCCGATGAATTTATTATGATGAATAATCAGATGCCCCAGTCCGATCCCCGGGTTGAAGTTCAGGTCGCGCATGGGCAGAGATTTCTGGAAAACATTCCAAAAGGCTTTCTGGGTGTACTGGATAAAAAGATAAGTGTCGAAAGGCAGCTTACTTTTCGTCAGGCGTTGGGCAATACTCAACTGGAACTTCACATCCGAATTGGCTGCGGTCGGTTTATGCCCGATCGTCGTTCCGCCGATGAAATAATTATCTTTGAATAAAGTGAAATAAGGCGCTTTGTCCAATACCGCACGCACACTGTCCGCGTTATATTCCAACTTCGGATCCTGCACCAGAACCTGGGCAGATACTGAAACAAAACAGGAAATGAATAAAACGTATAGAAATACTGCTGTCCTTTTCATAAAACATGAATATATAAACCTTATAAAAATAGAACAAAGGTAATATCCATCAAGGTTTAACAATTCTCCCCGATTTCATGAATTATGGTCAATTCAGTTACCTCTTCTTTATTAATAACCAAATCTTAACTGGTATGTTCATTTTTTATATCTTTGCCCGCATGGAAAAAGTATATCAATATTACAGGGATACAATAGCTGCTTACACACGTCGCTCGGACGGTCTGAGAAAAAAAATGCATTTGATAGGAACAATACGCCTGCTGCTGGTCGCCGGGCTTATTGCTGCGATATGGTTTCTGAAAGCCGAAAACTGGATGGTGTTAGGCGGAGCAATCCTCTTATTCATCATTCCTTTCATCGGGTTAATGGTTTATCATACATTTTTATCATCGCAAAAGTCGTATGCCGATGCACTATCCGCCCTGTGTAACAACGAACTGAAAGGACTGGATTACGATTTCAGCGCTTTCGACGGGGCACCGGAGAAAAGTTCGGCCGACCATTCATTCAGCCTGGACCTGGATCTTTTCGGAAACCGCTCCATCTTCCAGTCCATCAACCGGACAGTTACTTCGATGGGAAAAGAAAGGCTTGCCGACTGGTTTATCAACCCGCTTACCGATAAAGAAAAGATACTCAAACGCCAGGAAGCAATCCGTGAACTGAGCGAAATGACGCAATTAAGGCAACACTTCTATGTAACTGGTGTATTAAGTCCGGGAAATAAAGGAGATGTGAATACCCTAAACGCACTAACAGATCATAAACCGGCCTTCATTAACAGCCAGCTCTGGAAAATACTGATATGGCTCATTCCTGCCATATGGGTGATACTGATCGCAGGAGCATCAAGCGGAATAATCAGTTTCACCGGCATAAGCATATTCTTCGCCATCTCGTTCCTGATTTCCTACATACGGGGAAAACAAATCACAGAACTTCATAACTCCGTGAACAAGATGGAGAAAATCCTGTATACGTATTCTTCACTGATCAAAAGCATAGAAGGCGACCTTTTCAAGTCAACCGAACTGGCAGCGATCAGCAACCAGTTTAACGGGACAGACGGAACAGCCTCGAAGGCTCTGAAAAAGCTATCCCGCAGCATTGGTGCGCTGGACCAGCGGGGCAGTATGATGGGATTCATTATGAACATCTTTATTCTCCGCGACACCCGGACAGCCATCCGTCTGGAACGTTGGATACAGATACACGCCGAGGATATTCCCCGATGGTTCGATGCCCTTGCCGAGTTTGATGCCTACAGTTCGTTGGGAGGATTTGCATTCAATCATACCGGCTATATCTATCCGGAAATAGCCGACTCTTATTTCAAGATGAGTGGTAAAGCACTTGGGCACCCCCTACTCCGCCGTGATGCTTGCGTACGGAATGATATTTCGATAGAAAAAAGTCCGTGGTTCCTGATTATCACCGGGGCAAATATGGCTGGGAAAAGCACCTACCTCCGTACAGTCGGAGTCAACTATCTGCTGGCCTGTATCGGTGCTCCGGTCTATGCAGACTCCCTGACTGTCTATCCGGCAAAGATGGTGACCAGCCTGCGTACTTCCGATTCGCTGGTCAGCAATGAATCTTATTTCTTCGCAGAATTGAAACGGCTGAAAATGATTATCGACCGTCTGCAACAGGGAGAAAAACTATTTATCATACTGGATGAAATCCTGAAAGGAACTAACTCGATCGACAAGCAAAAAGGTTCGATCGCCCTGATGAAACAGTTGGTAGCTTACCAGACTTGCGGCATCATCGCCACACACGACCTGGCACTGGGCGAACTGGAAAACGAATTCCCCAACCAGATAAAGAACTACCGCTTTGAAGCCGATATTACAAATGAAGAACTAACCTTCTCCTATCTGCTTCGTGAAGGGGTAGCACAAAATATGAATGCATGTTTCCTGATGAAGAAGATGGGGATAACGGTTTAAATACTTATATTTGCACGTAAATTAATAGAAAGGAGTCACTTATGACAACAATAGAACTTGAAGCCAGCAAAGCGGAATTGGTTCGTGAGATATTAAATATCGAAAATAGTGAAACCATCGGAAAACTTCGCAAATATCTAAGTAAGCTCCGGAGTAACAAAGAAGAGGCAAGTCCGTGTGAATATACCCTCGAAGAGGTTCGTCAGCGATTGGCTATCACTGGTAAGGATGCTATTGCCGGAATAGGTATCAGCGGTGAAGAGATGGAACAGCGAATGAAAGATATTATATAATAGTATGAAAATCATATAGCATCCGTTTGCATCAAACGATTTTGATCAGATTATATACTATTACCGGGATGCTTTTGGAGTTAAAACAGCTCAAAAAGTCCGCGACACACTTCATCATGACATATATCATTTGCTCTGTTTACATCCTTTTCTGGGATTCTGTGAAACCTGTCTGAGTGACGTCGATCAACTCTCTTACCGTTCACTAGTCTCGGGGCACATTAAAATAATTTATACCGTTCACGATAAATATATTTATATCCACATGCTTTGGGATTGCCGACGTAATCCCAAACAACTTCAAAGCGAAATAAAAGAACGTAAATAAAACTTATCAAATGGAGTTGTATCAAAATTCGGTTTTAATACAACTCCATTTATTATCATTTTCCTGTTTTATACTTCGCCTTAATCTCCGGCAACGCCCGCTGTATCTCTGCGATACGGGTGGCATCACTTGGGTGAGTGCTCATGAACTCCGGAGTCGAACCGCTTTTTCCGGCAGACATCTTTTGCCAGAAATTTACCGCTACATCGGGATTATATCCAGCCATCGTCATAAATACCAATCCCATATAATCCGCTTCCGATTCATGTTTGCGTGAGAAAGGAAGCATGACACCATACTGCGCACCCACACCATAAACCGTATTGGCAACCGTCTGGACTGCCGCACTCTTATTGCTTACAGCCTGTCCCAAGATGGCGGCTCCGTATTGTGCCATCAGCTGCTGGCTCATTCGTTCGTTACTATGTTTTGCCACCGCATGCGCTACTTCGTGACCAACCACTACGGCCAGTTCGTCATCCGACGATACCAGCGACATCAAACCTTCGTAAACCACAATCTTTCCGCCCGGCATACAAAAAGCATTTATCTGGTTATCTTTCACCAGATTGAACTCCCACTGGAAATTCTTAATCTCGCTTTCCATTCCGTTCGCTTTCAGATAAGCCTCCGTTGCTGCGGCAATCTTCTTCCCCACACGGGTCACCATCGCACTCTCATTCTTATCCGACGACTTTGTGGCTGATTTCATATAATCGCTATATTGCGTTAAGCTGGAGGACAATACCTCCTGATCGGAAACCAGCAGCACCTGCTTTCTCCCTGTCAAAGGCACACTCCCGCACGCACTCAGCATCAGAAGCATCGCCATCAATAAACCTGTAATCTTTTTCATCTCTCTCATTTAGTTTTTACGAATACAAAATTATCATTTCTTTATGAGAATAGAACAATTCAAAAAGCATTTTTGCTCAACATATATATAACGAAACCTGTTTATCCGGCGGAATCGGTATGAGGCGTAACACTTTCTGTATATTATTACATTTGTTCTCGTCAATTAAGAGACCAACTCTATTCCAATATACTCCCAACACATAATATTTTACCAATCAATACCTCATATTTATTTAGTTCTTCAATATTCATTTTTTTCTCTGTTTGCAAAATATCCATTTTATCAAAAGGGGTACAGTCCGCTTCTATTATAACAGAATGCTCACCATACGGTAGTTCAGGCATCCAAAAATAATTCATCCTGTTATAGGTACAATATTTATCAAATCTACGCGTGTCTTTTATTAGCTTTCCATCAATATAAACTTTTATACGAGCTCCTCTAAGACCCATAATATCAAACAATCCGACTCTTGTACCTTTAAAACGAAATTGAAGAGTCTCTCCACTTTTCTCAGTTGAAGCGACATAAGAGAAATGTTCCCTAAAAGGCTTGACAAAAGGATCACTTCCGTCTTTTTTCTCCCATCCTTCTGAAAGCCATTCCTTTTTTACATCATACATTTTAGCTTTTTCATAATTCGTTTCGCAAAACGGGACTTTCATTTTCTGAACCATTGGGGTCCCTTTCACCATTTGCTGAAACGAATTGCATAGAGTTTCCGTATAAACAGCATGTCCGTCTGAACCAGGATGTGTACCATCCTCCGTAAAACGTATTTTCTCTCCATAATCCATATCCCGTAAAGCATGCATCACTAACTTATTATCTCTTAGTAGTTTTGCAACAGCGAAATCAAAAGAAACAGACGGAATACCATAATATTGAGCTATCTGCTCCATTATGCGGGATGAACGCCAATGATCTCCATTCAAAATCACATTTTCCTGTGGCTTATTTGTCGTATACAAAAAACAAATATCTACGTGATCTGAATGATTTCGGATTTTCCTTACTATCCCTTCCATAGAACGTACAATCTCTAATGAATCAGTTTGTGAATCATTCACTGCAAATTCGACAAAAACCAAGTCTGGATTTTTAGCTAAGACATCACTGTCCATTCTAACAACTCCCAAATCTGAACCTGTACCACCGATACCTGCATTTATAGTCGATAAAAGGACATCCGGGTAAGATTTTTTAAACCAATCTTCAAATTGTACCCGATAGCCAGAAGCTTGTGTTATGCTTCCTCCCAAAAAGGCTATCGTCAGCGGTTTTTTCTCTTGTATCTTTTTATTAGTCCAATATAACCCATTCCTTAACGCTAAACAATCCGGAAGTTGCTTTCTCAACAAAAGGCACGCACCACCACCTGCAGCAAGTCTGACTTTAATTTTATCGTTAGTTGTCGCAATTTGATTAGACACCTGATAAGATTCTCTATTGTTCAAATAATGCGCATCAACACCATCCTGAACTAACATTAGCTCATATTGTCCACGTGGTAAAAAAGACAAGGGGATCTCCAATTCTCTTGCCGATTCATTCGTCACAGCCCCAACCAGATAAACATTATCAGTCTGACGCATCATAACAATATATTCACCGACTTTACCATCCAACGTCCTACTCTCTTTCCAGGGCATCTGCTGAGCAGAGATAAAGGAAAGTAACTCCGGATACTTTTCATAATATTCCGGAATGTCAGGAAGAATCGTTGCTCCTGAAAAAGTCACCAATGTCCGGGCTGCTTCCGACACGACAGTCGAGGGGACCGGCTGGTTTTCATCTACTCTTGTTGTCGGCCCTTGTCTTAAATCAAACATGCCATTATTCATGTCGATCGGACCGGCCAACATATTCACAAAAACAGATGTTACGAATGTAGACGGAACAAAAACCCGATGGGCATCCAACTGAGCATGACAATATTCCCTCGTAATGGCATTAGGCCAGGTCCGCATTTGTCCATAAGGATGAACAGGCCCATCATGGAAGTCTACCAATAACTGATTTCGGGCACACAGTTCAGTAATCATTCTGGTACGAATATTTTTCTCCTGCTCGGAGCCTTTCATAAATCCATATTTTACCCCCACGGCGCCCCAATCGTGATACAACTTTAATGTCTCACTGATCGGGAAATTACGTCCTCCAACATCATTCAAGTATAACCAGATGCCTACACCTCTACTTTTCGCATACTGAATAATTTTTCGGACATCCTGCGCCTGGCCTCCTTTCATCGGATCTGATTCACTCTCATGCTCCGGTCCATACCAGTTCGCATCCAATACCAACCCTTTAAAACCTTGCTTCGAAGCAAAATCAACCATACGTACCCAGGAAGGATATGTCATCGAATAAGTAAAATCTTCAACAATCGCACCATCAATACGCCAATCCCAAACATAAACACCCGGTTTGACCCATGAGAAGTCCATCTGAGGTTCAGGATTTAACAATTCAATAATGTGCGAATCGACTAAAGTACCCAATTTATCACCAGCCATTACAACACGCCAGGGAGAACAATTTTCCTCGGACAAAGTCACAGGAGACGATTCTATCATAAAACTCTGATCCCCTTTTCCGGAGATTAACCGCAAAGGATTTCCCGCCCGTAAATCAGCTTCATGAATAGCCACATAGCATTTCGGATCAACTTCCAAAAGCACAACCGGACGTCTTATACCATCAATATCCGAGAGTTTTTCCGGACCAATATTGGCATTTTCCCCATTATAGGACCAGGCTGTATAATCAGCTACAAAACAAAACCCTGTCAATTCAGACTGGATATCTACTTGTTTTTCCGGAAATTCATAACGGAAAGCAAGTCCGTCATTATATAACCGAACGACAAACGATAGTTTAGTTTTTTCGCTCCCCGACTGTGGCGCCAATTCTAATGACAATTCATTAAAAACATCCGGCACCACCTCTCTTTTTCCCCATACTGGTTTCCAGACAGATTTAGACATTCTTTTGCTATGATTTGCTATTATCCAGTCATTTCCAGGTATTTTGTTTCCATTTGTCATGTAATATCCGATTGGAGAAGAGTCTATAACCAACTTATTCCCCATCGAAAACTTATATTCAAAAGTTCCCTTATCCGTCCGAACAAACCGGACTTCCAACTTTCCATCCGGAGACAAAAGGGAATACTCCACCCCCTTCATATGTCCAATGTTCATCAAAGCGAACATCAATACTCCCAAAACACGAATCCAAACTTTACTTTGTAAAAACATATCCTATGTACTATAAATTGTCATAAATAATCTTTGCTATTATATCATACCCGTTTGAAGTCGGATGAATACCGTCCGGGTAATAATTAACGCTATCTCTCATCTCCTCCCGATACAAATTAATCACCGGCAATTGTTCCTCTTCTGAAACCCGCTTAATCAGCTTCATTACTTTATTGCGCAAAATGTCATCACGCTGTTGCCATTTAAATCCATACGGCAATATCGGATAACAAAGATATACTTGATCTGAAATACTTTTCATTCTCCGGACCAACCTGAGATAATCTGCATAAAAAAAATCTTCATTTACCCATTCATCCGGTCTCGAATCATTAGTTCCCAATTTCACAATGATTACTTCCGGTCTGAATAATTTCAAATCTTTGTATGCCTCCGTCTTCAAATAAGTAGTAAATTTATCAAACTGCACAGCTGCACCCGGTACTCCGAAGTTGCGTACCTCAACACTATCTCCCAGCATTTTCTGCAATTTATAAGGATATGTTTCTTCAACCGAATTTGTTAAATACCCGTATGTGATGCTATTCCCCACACAAGCAATCCGCTTACGGGAAAATATATCCTTACAAAAAGTGTACATATCGTCAGAAACACGATTAAACAATGTTTCGTTTGTCCGGGAATTTATTCCATGATCGACATTCTCATATAATTTAGTTTCCACTATCCCGCCTTTACTTTCCAACGCTGTCGCAAAATTTACCGATTGATTATAATCAATAACATTATCTTTCATCCCATGCATCAAGAGACTAGCAGGAATATTCCTATCCGGAATATTAAACATAGCAGAAGCCTGACGCAAGTCCAGCGAGTCTATCACCTGAATAAACCTTTTTTGTACTACAGGTACAGGAAAATCACCCTCTCTCGTTTCCAACAAATTATAAGTCCCGGCCATACCTACCCAAAGTCTGCATCCAGGTATTTTCATGGCTGCCAATGCTGCTAAATGCGCACCGGCCGAAGCGCCGCAAAAACCGTAGCAAGATGAGTCCAACTTCCATTCTTCCTCATGCTTTCTGATAAATAATACAGACTTTTCAATCAAATCCATTACACGTCCTAGTGTACCGCCCTGATCCATCAAAGGATAAGAGATCCGAACACCTGCAATGCCTCTTTCCGCCATATAAATGGAATGCTTTTTAAAAACCCCCATATCTCCATGCTGCCATCCGCCACCATGTATATAAATCATATATGGACTTTGCTTTTTATCGCACCGGGGCAGATCAATTTCCAGATCAAATCTACCCAACGCTCCGGAGTAATATGTATATCTCTGAGTCGAGACTTCATACAACTTTTCTTCAGCTACGACGGAAAAAGAAAACAAACACAAAAGGATCACCCATAATGTCTTCATCTTGTTCTATTTTTTCGGACCCAATGTTTCCCCTTGATTGTACATTTGATTATTAGGAAGCTCCGATTTAGAAATACCTTTTTCCATCAGCACCTTCAACTTGTCAAAATACGACGGATAGATAGCGCGAGGAGAAACCCCATTCTGTTTACATAAAGAGGCCGCCATTCCGATCACTTCTCCTAATATACCGGTAGTTCTCATCACCCGAACCGTTCCCAGCGCGACATGAGTAACACTGATGTTACGCCCCGCCATAAACAAATTATCAATATTCCTCGAATAAAGACAACGATAGGGAACCGGATAAGGGTGTATCTTTTTCATTTCACAAATAGATTTAAACTCCTTTCCCGGAAAATGGGCTGTATTATCCGGATCCGGATAATGCAAATCAATCGTCCAGGTAGTAGATCCTGTTGCGTCCGGATATTTCACAAAATCAACCAAATCATTCTCCGTTAAAATATGATCACCGATCAAACGACGTGACTCTCTTTTTCCGGCAATATAAGCAACCCATTTCAATGAACGGTTAGTATACTTTTCCTTTAATGAATAGGAATTTTTAAGGAAAGACCAGTTTGAGTATACAACCAATAACCCATAATCGCGAATATATTCCGCGTCATTTACCTGATCCTTATTCATTCCGGTTTCCCAGGTCCATTCTCCCATCATCACCTTTTCGGCACTCTTTTCATTAAATTCCACACCATAATTAAAATCAGGGAAAATCGAACTCTGTGAATCTTCTTCTGAATACCATTGTACCGATGCCCCCATCGTCATTTTATCAGCCTGCACAGGAGCGGTCGGTTCATTATATTCAGACCTAGCCTCCCGACCGGAACGATATTCTGCAGAAGCCATAAATCCGAGGTT
The DNA here is from genome assembly GCF_000969835.1 of Parabacteroides goldsteinii DSM 19448 = WAL 12034. Lineage (GTDB taxonomy): Bacteria > Bacteroidota > Bacteroidia > Bacteroidales > Tannerellaceae > Parabacteroides > Parabacteroides goldsteinii. Next base: position 240,812 of record NZ_KQ033914.1, on the reverse strand, counting down.
GGCATCTCCCGTACAATCTGCAAATAGCGGAGCAGTAAGAACCATTTCCTGATTCGTTTCAATATTACGTATGAAAACTTTGGTAATCCGGCTATCTTTCGTCTCCACATCAAATGCCCTGCAAGAAGCATACAAAGTTATATTCTTTTCCTGCTTAATCGCATTCATTTTTTTTTCATCTTCATAATAATTCCCAGGTTGGGCATTACCTCCTTTCAAAGGGCCAAACTCTTTTTGCAAACTACCTAAAGCCGTATAAGGACCCGCCTCTATACGACCTCCCAGATGAACTCTGACTTCCGAACTATTATTTCCCCCCAAAACCGGGCGATCATGGACCAAAGCGACCTTACATCCTAAGCGAGCAGCAGAAATGGCTGCGCTCATACCTGCAATTCCTCCTCCTACAACCACAAAATCAAACTTTTCCGCAGAAGGTGTTTTCTTTGTCAAATTCAATTTCCGATACCGCATTTCAGATAAAGTTTTTACATCTGCCGCCGGAATATCATTCTCATCCATTGTAAAATAGATGGCATCACAACGTCCATTGAAACCACTCAAATCGTGCAAGGCTAGTCTATTCTTCTTCTGTTTTACTTCTACAATGCCAGCTTTCTGCCACATCCATCGGTCACCCGTAACTCCTAATACGGCAGAAAAGGTTTCTCCGTTCAATTTCAACCGAAATTTGCCCGGTCCCTCTCCATTATACCAGGGCGATGTCCAATTATATGTGCGTACATATACATGATAGACTCCTGTCTTATCAAAATTAATTTCAGTCTCCGCATCTTCAACCGGTTGTCCCATACCATGAGCCATCAAATAACTGGATCCCATCTGATCCATAAACTGCTGGTCAACAACCCAACCACCTTTATTATCGAATCCTTCAGCCTCGACCCACAAATCCGCCGAATAAATGTATTCCGGAATAAAAGCAAATAATGCCACTAATAAAATATATGTTATTCTATTCATCTAATTTAATTTTTAAAAGATACATACTGTATGGCCTGATATCCAATGGAACAACAAGCTTTTTCCCATTTACTGTCAACATTCTTTTTTCTACCGGAATCGAATTTAATATTTCAGCTTCTTCATCCGTAAAATCTATATAATAACGATCAGCTCCCCGGGTTAATGGCAAAGTCTGACATTTCTCCTGCCGTAAAATTTCCAGCGATTTTTTCTCCTCCGGATCAATCGATTCTATTTCCACAAGGACATTTTTTCCTTCAAACATTTCCGGAATATCTTTCAACACGATCTTTGCATCCGGAAAAGCCAAAGGAGTTGCCTTCTCATAAAAGATAGAAGGTGAAGCAGTCCAAACCAGGATGCGATATTCATTTTTATCTGCTGTCGCCTGACTATACAACCCATATCCATCTTTATCATAAGGATATGAAACAGATGGTATCATCTTATCGAATAAGGAGTTGCGAAGAATCATCCCCTTTGCATAAGGAGAAATCACATTCTGATTTCCATAAGTAAGTAATCCAAAGTGGAATCCTCCTCCTGTTATCGGTAAAAAGTTCCCCTCTTCTTTTAAGTACCAATAGTGTACAGTCGAAGCAAAGCAAGCCATCGCCGCTTCCTTTCTGCAAGCTCCCTCCATATCCGACAGGTCTTCGATCGTAGAAGGTTCCGCAAGCCCGGATTCATCCACAAGAATTTTCAAATCAGGCAAAATATCATATTTCGCTAATATTTCATTGATTTTTGATTTGAAACCTTGTGCTATATTGGGAGCTGTCCCCGGAAACAAATAATTATGCCAGGTAATGTAGTCCAATCGTTTATCCGGATTTGTATCCGCCCGATAACGTTTCAGAAAACCATCGATAAAATCCCAATGATAAGGAGTATTGGAACCCAACCCTGCGACTTCCACCTGTTCCTTCTTTTTCAATCCTTTGCTAACATTATTTACTGCTTTGTACAAGCATTTAAAAATACTATAATGTGCATCCATATGGCATTCACTGCCACTAATATTATCATATTCATAAGGCATCTGCACAATTTTTAGTTGCGGACAGACTTTTTTTGCGTGAGCTATCGCAGTTTGATACCCTAATGTTAAATCCTCCCAGGAATACCCGGGAATACCTTCTTCCGGCAATGGGATCGTCCCCATTTTAGATGCTACTTTATATGCCTTTGTAACAGGAGATATCTGCATATCCAACACCACTTCATCCGCAGTCAAAGCCGCAACTTTCAGCCATTGGTCCATATAAACAATATCAGCACTGTCAAGTAAAGCTGGATTGTCCTCTTTCCAGGGCAACTGATGGTGTTGATACCGAAAAAGGGAGAAATTACCCTTCATTTGCCCCGTCACAGACAAGGCCATTTTTTCAATTTTGTCTGTAACTTCACCATATTGGTAGTCTTTAACCGGATTTCCGGAATAAGCCTGTACACGCCTTTCTCCCCGATCCCATGAAAAAACTTTCGCATTACAGGATACTTCTATCGTTCCCTCTTTATCCAAACCGGCAGATACACGCTTAACCTTTTCATCCCACTTTTCCAGGTTCTCTATATGCCGCCTGTATCCCTCTTCCAACTTCGTTTCCGTTAAACCGGATTCTTTCCATGCATTATCAGCATCCGTCTTACTCAAATCCTCCCATAAAGATCCGATGCACATACTTGACTCAATATCCATATGATGTGTCAACGAATTAAACTCAAAGACCATACGATTCCCATATTTCAATAAAGTCGGATAAACCCTGACATACAATACCCCCATGACCTTTGTCACAGGACGTTCATTCGGAGAAGTATCAATCCGTAATGCCTTAAACGAGACTTTCAAATTACCACTGGTTGCCTCCACGACCTTTTTAGGGTACAAATTCATTACGATTGTCTCGCTTTCCTGTCCCGTCACAGTTAAAGAAAAAGACAGACGTTCTTCAGAACCAATCCCATAACTCAATGGTATGACAAATGTCTTTGCATAACCGGAATGGCTGAATGGTACTAAATCGCTTATACAACGTATAGTCCGGGCATAAGGTGATCCTCCTCTAAACAAGAGACTCACTCCATGAATCGTCCTGTCTTGCCAGTCTTTATAAGCTCCAGACCACAAAAGACCATCATACCAGGCGTATCTTCCTTTTGTGACATCTTCCAGATCTGTACGGGAAGACCTGTTAATCGGATATTCACTGTAACCGAATCTCCATCGAAATTGAACATTAGCATCTCCTCTCAGATATGAACTTTCCAAATTTTGAGACTGCATAGCAATATTTATAAAAAGCAGAAAACCGGAGAGAAAAATGAATTTATAGAAATATCCCATTCTGTTATATTAAATGTTATCAAATAAAATATTTAAGTGAACACAGAAAATTGAGCATTAATCTGCAATTTTCTGTGTTCCTTGAATCAAAACCTATTATCAATAACCCGGATTCTGACCGAGTGTTATGCCAAAACGGGCATAGGTATCTATTTCCTGCTGAGGAATCGGGCACAAATAATCCCGTGAAGAATTGAATACACGAACTGCATTCGGGAAACGAGCATCGGTATTCAAATCATATTGGCTTGCTATTCCGCTATAGGAAACGAAACCGTCTTCATCAATTTGAGGTATGCCAGTAGCTGTTTCAGTATCCAATATTCGACCGTAAATAGTAACCGGCATTACTTTCTCTGCGATCTTCCACCGTCGGATATCAAACAAACGGAAACCTTCATCTGCTAACTCTACTTTTCTTTCACGCTGGATAATCGTTTTCAACTTTGCCACATCCATAGTCGTAATAGCCGGATAATCAGCTGTTGCAGAAACATCTACTCCATAAGCACGGGCACGAACTCTATTTATGGCAGTCAACACTGACTCATCAACCTCTCCTTGCATGATTTTTGCTTCCGCGTAGGTCAATAAAATCTCGGCATATCTCATCAGGATAAAGTTATGATCATCCCAGGATTGAATTTTTACCTGCGTTTCTTCTATCGTATTTTTCTTCCATAAATAGCCACAGAAAGCTGCCGGCCAGGAAACTGTACGACAATCACTGTTAGATCCGCCGATTGCCCCATTTACCAAACGATAAGTCGTACTGTCCGGATGGCTTTCAAAAATCATACCAGCCCATTCACTTTGCGGAGTAATTATAGAGGCTTTTAAACGAGGATCCCTGTTCTCAAAGGGGCGTTTCGGACTATACACTTTCGACTTGTCGATTGTTTCACCATCAATACATTCGTAAGAATCGACCATAGACTGAGTAGGTACCATTACACTGACAGCCCCTTTATTACGTGATCCCTGAGTTACAGAAAACTGCGTAATATAATATTCATATTTAAACGGCATGATAAACATAATCTCTGCAGATGCTTGTCCGGCTAATTGGAACAATTCTCCGTAATTTGCATGAAGGCTATACCCAAAAGCCTGTTCATTATCCATAATCTCTTTAGTCGATGCCGCAGCCTCTGCATAATATCCATTATACAACGAGATACGGGCATGTAACCCTAGAGCAGCTCCCTTTGTAATACGTTCCGGCTCACCTTTCCATGAATAAGGAAGCACTTCTGCCGCTTTTTTCAAATCTGCGAGGATTTGATCAATTATAACCTTTTTCGATTCACGTGGAATCAGTCCTTCTGTCGGAACTTTTATTACTTTATTCAAAAATGGGACATCACCAAAAAGCTCAGTGAGATACATATAATGAAACGCCCTTATAAACAAAGCCTGCGCTTCAATCTGCTTATATATGGTTTCAGACACGACATCCTTGGATCGTACCATATTTTCCAACAATGCATTTGCTCGGGCAATACCTTTATAATGATCCGAGTAAATTGTGAGAAAACCTCCGTTAGTCGAACTTTGTGTTCCTTGTCCCTGATTCATCATAGCAGAACAAACACCCCTGGACACACCGATATCCGTCGCTCCATTATCCATCGCAACCATAAGAGGTATCTTATAATCAGTTGTCAAACGCAATGAATTATAAGTTCCATTAAGTGCCAGGTTCAATTCTTCTTCATTTTTATAAAAAACATCGTCAACCGGCTCTGTCAGAGATTCCAAATCCAAAATATTATTTTCACAAGAAGAAAATCCGACAACCAACAATAATAACAGCTTATATATTTTCATAATATTCTTCATTTAAAAGGATAAATCAATACCAAATGTATAACTCTTAGCAACAGGATAGATCGCTCCCTGCGAATCATTCGGAACAACCGGATCGATCCCCTGCGGAAGGCTATCAAAGGTCAATAAATTCTGCCCGGAGAAATATACTCTTAAGTTCTTGATAAATACTTTGCTCAAGAGCTGTTTCGGCAACGTATAACCCAATGTTACATTTCTCACTCTCAGGTAAGAAGCATTGAACAACCATGTGTTACTTGCCTGCACATCATTACTACCAAAGCTCGTTGCCTCCAGAATAGGGAACTTTGCATTTGAGTTTTCAGGAGTCCAACATTCTTTGACATGCCATTCCTGAAGTTTACCAGCATTAAACAAAGGATAAACAAGATCGCCACCTAAAAGGACATCACGTTTACCTACTCCCTGCAATGCAATCGCAAGGTCAAATCCCTTATAACCGGCAGTCAAATCAATTCCAAAAGTATATCTTGGAAACGGATCGCCTAATATAACTCTGTCATCCGCATTGATCACGCCGTCGCTTGCATCCATCACACCATCTCCATCGGTATCGACGGTCAATTGGTCTTTATAATGGAGATTACCAGGTTTTAAAGTACCAAATTGGCTGGGCGCCCCATTTATTTCTTCCTGCGATTGGAAAATACCTTCAGTTTCATAACCATAAATGGAATTGATCGGTGCTCCTAACCGGATAATAGAATTTCCCGTAATAATCATCTCGCTTCCACCCAGATTGGTAACCTCATTTTTCACATCTGATAAATTAATTTTTATGCCATAGTCAAAAGCCGAAACCCGATCTTGCCATCCGACCGTTACATCCCATCCACGGTTTTCTACATTTCCGATATTTTGGATCGGTGCTTCAAGACCCGTTACTACAGGTACCGGTATATTCAACAAAATATCTTTTGTTTTACGAACATAATAATCAGCGGTCAGAGTCAATCTCTGATCCAGCAATCCTGCATCTACTCCAATATTGGTCGTTGCTGTCGTTTCCCACTTGATATTCTTGTTCGCCAGTACTTTCTGGGCTGCTCCGTTTACAATTTGTCCTCCCATCAGATAATTGGCACTACCCAATGCAATAGAAGATGTATAAGGAAAATCACTACCAATTTCTTGGTTACCCAATTTACCCCATGAGGCACGTAATTTCAAATTAGACAAAAACGAAAGATCCTTCATAAAGTTCTCCTCAGAAAGTCTCCACCCCGCAGCAAAAGATGGGAAAATACCCACCCGATTATCCTTCGCAAACCGGGAAGAAGCATCTCGTCTCAGATTTGCTTCAAACAGGTAACGGTCCTTATAGGAATAATTGACACGTCCGAAATATGAGACTAACGCATTATGAGTCGCTGTTCCGGAGTTTGAATCATATTCTTCCGAACCGGCATTAAGCACTTCATAATCCTGCAAAACATAATATTGCCGCCCGGCAGAAAACATCTCATAGTTATACTTGATAAACTCATATCCTCCCAACACAGAAAAACTATGATCTTTAAGCGTCTTTGTATAAGAAACTACAGCGTTGAAACTCTGACTGAACGGACGCTCGTTTGTCTGCGTAAAGCTATTAGGATCTCCCTTTTTCCGGATCGTCTTAGTATCCCAGTCCATCACTTGCTCGTATGTCTTAGATGCTCTTTTTACATAAATATCTTCATAGGAGGGTGCATATAAGACTGAGATATTCATCCCATCGAAAGGCCGGTAGTTCGCTTTCAACAAACCTCTGAATTCATTATAAAGTCTTTTGTTATAACCGCCAGCCCGTACCTGCGCTATCGGGTTTCCTCCGGAGAAACCATCCCCCCAGGTACCATCTGAATAGACTGCAGGATAATTAGGCGCAATTCTGAACGCATCCCGTACAACAGCCGTCAATGTAGCATTAGATGCATTTTGCTCTGACCGGCTAAAAGCCAAATCAAAATTAATATCAAATTTGTCCGATAACTTCAAATCTGAATTAAATCGTCCATTGTAACGCTTAAAACCATAATTGACAATATCAGCTCCCTGATCCGTAAAAGAGACTGAAGCCAAAACCTTCGCCTTATCAGAACCTCCGCTAACATTCAGGTTATGATATTGTTGAAAGTTCGTTTCACTAAACAGCAAGCCAACCCAATCAGTATCCGGATATCGGTCCGGGTCTGTCTTCATACCCGCCCGATAAGCATCAATTGTCGCCTGATCGGAACCTGTATACTTCAAATAATCAAGAGCACCTAAGAACGAAGGAAGATTCGTCGGGTTCTGCCACCCCAGATAGTTCTTATAATTTACCGAAACACCTCCTTCTTTTGCTCTCTTCGTGGTAACTAATATAACTCCATTTGAAGCACGTGAGCCATAAATCGCAGCAGATGCAGCATCTTTCAATACCGAAATATTTTCGATATCATTTCCATCTATCGTATTAATATCTCCTTCCACGCCGTCAATCAAAATTAAAGGATCATTAGACGCACTGATCGAGCCCATACCGCGAATACGCAAAATCGCCTTATCTTCTCCCGGCTGTCCGCTCTCCTGAATAGCAGTCAAACCTGGAGCAAGTCCAACTAATGCCTGCGAAGCTTGTGCTACCGGTTGTTTTGCCAATCGATCACCACTCACAGATTCTACGGCCCCAGTCAAGTTTACCTTCTTCTGTGTACCATAACCGACCACCACGACTTCATCCAGCAACTCGGTATCTTCCGTCAGGACAACATCATACGTTGACTTATCCGTAAGTTTGAATTCTTTCGAAGCATATCCGATATAGGATACTTCAAGAATATTATGGCTTGAAACATCTATGGAAAAACGTCCGTCAAAGTCCGTAACTGTTCCATTTGTCGTGCCTTTTTCCACCACGTTTGCTCCTATAATCGGTTCGCCGGTTACATCTTTTACCACGCCTGTAACACGCCGGCCCTGTTGTAATACTACGGGCGAAACATTCCCCTTCTTTTCCATCGGATTGATCAGGATAAAATTATTCTCCGTAATTTCATATTGGATTCCTTCCTGTTCAAAAAGACGTTTTAAAACCGTTTCGACAGATTGGTCTTTCACACGGACAGATACTATTTTGTCCAAATTAATTTTCCCACTTTCATATATAAAACGAAAATCAGATTGATTTTCGATCAGGAAAAGAACTTCCTTTATCGATTGGTTCTTAACATCCAACGATAACTTCGTGTTTTGAGAATAAACAGTTGCAGATATATTAAGTGAGAATACAATCAAAAGTAATGTCGTTAATCTCATAATAGATAATATCTTTTTAAGGGTCGGATAAAAAACCGACTCTAACTTATTGAAAAAATTCATATATTTGTAAATTGATTATTAGTTAACTATTAGTGTTGCAAGCACTAATTTTATGATCAGACTTATAACGGGAGATGTTTCCAGCATTTCCCGTTTTGTGTATTCATGGTTCTTTACTTCATAGGCAATTCTATTTAGAGGTTATACTTATATTTTTTCCTGTCACATGATAGCGTATCTTACTCAGGCGGGACAATGCATTCATTACATCCGTTACGGTTTCTTCCTGTATGACCCCATTATAACGAATATTTTCCCCTAGCCCCGGTTGGAGCATAATCTTCACATCATACCATCTTTCCAGATATTTACAAACAACCGATAACGGCATATCCTCCATATATAACTTATTATCCAACCATCCATAAGAATGAGATAATATACCTTCCACTTGTTTGATCTTATTTGCTTGTTTATCAAAAACGGCCATTTCTCCCGGCTTCATGACCAACTTATCGCTTCCACTATCCAGTTCAATGCACCCTTCCACCAATGAAGCCTGAATAACCGGATCGTCCACATAAGCCTGTAGGTTGAAAGAAGTCCCCCAAACTTTCACACTCAATCCACCTGCCATTTTTATGACAAACGGGGATTTACTTTTAGATACATCAAAAAAACCTTCTCCCTGGAAACTTACTTCCCGTATTTTCTCCTTCGGATCATATAAATAAGTAATCTCCGACCCGGAATTCAGTTTTACCACCGATCCGTCCGGTAAAACAATTTCCGAACGGTTTCCGTAATCAGCATTCATGCTTACCAGCACCTCCGTATTCTTTTCAAAAACCCCCATAAAAGAAAGGGCAAACATAATCAGCAAGGAAGCAGCCACTCCGGAAATTACATAAGATATATTCTTTAAATACGTCCGGGTATTTATCTGCTGTCCGTTTATCATATTAATTTTCTCCCATGCCAGATCAGAGTCATAGGCATTGGGTTCTGTATAAGAGCCCGATGCCTTCCATATTTTCTTATATTGCTCAAATTCTTTTTGATTAGATACATCTTCAGCTAACCATTCCGACAATACAGGAGATATGGCTTTTTCTTCTCCGTCATCCAGTAAATAGTCTATGATGTGATCTTTTATATTTTTTTGCTCTTCCATAAATCATGCTTTTAATATATGACACAACAAATAAAAAAAGGTCCTATTCAGGACCCGAAAAAAATTATATTCCTTTTAACTCCAAGCATCTCTTTAGTTTCTGAAGCGACGACCATATCTGATTTTTGATTGTTTTTACCGAGATTTGGAGTTTTTCTGATATTTCCTTCTGTTTCAGTCCTTTTATACGGTGAAGCAACAACACTTCCCTGCTACGATCCGGGAGGCGATCTATACAATCGTAGACTGCTATCCGAAATTCTTCGATTTCAACTCTGTTTTCTTCATAAGATAATTGGTCCTTGCTTTCCGATAAGTTATTAAAATAAACTTTTGACCTGAGTTGATTCAATGCCAGGTGTTTAGCCATACGATAGAGATAGCCGCTTACATTTTCTTTAATTTCAATCTTTTCCCGATTCTTCCATATCTTCAGAAAAAGTTCCTGCACAACATCTTCCGCATCACTTTTATCCATGAGCAGACTATACACATATTGACAGAGGCGAGCATAATAACGTTCGAACAGTTTATTATAACTAACGTAATCACCTCTCCCAATTGCTTCAATCAGCTTTTCATCTGTGGTAGTTGTATCCGACATTTCTTCCGGTTTATTTCCTTTGCGCCCAAATATACGATAAATTTTGGAAATCAATTTTTTATAACTAAGAAAAGCAGCAACTACGAATTACCTTCACATTATTCATACAATCCTCAAAAATATTTCACCCTAACGGAACAGTTGTTTTTACGAATACAAAATTATCATTTCTTTATAAGAATAGAACAATTCCAAAGGCATTTTTGCTCAACAGATATACAGTATAAATAATTATACAAAAAAACCGTCCCTACATGTATATTTATTCAATTATTCGCTTTATATTTGCAACCGTTTTGCATAAATATACAAACATGAGTACAAAAAAGGAACGATTGGATGCTATTTGCCGTATCATACAAACAAAGGCTATATGTAACCAGGAAGAGCTGCTGAAAGAATTGGAAGCCAGCGGATTTCAGGTGACACAAGCTACTTTGTCGCGCGACATAAAGCAGCTGAAAGTGGCCAAAGTACATGATGCGAACGGCGATTATGTATATTGTCTGCCCGATTATTCAGCTTTGATACAGCCGAACAAGGTGCAGACAGAACATCATCCGAACATCGAATTTTCCGGAAATCTGGCAGTAGTCAAGACACGTCCGGGATATGCGATGGGGATCGCATCCGACATCGACACCCATGCCCCGCACGAGATACTGGGTACGATTGCCGGAGACGACACCATCCTGATCATCCCCCGCGAAGGGATCAGCAGGGACCGGATAGTAAAAGCATTATCACATTTTATATAAGGGCGATTAAGGGAGACAACGGTTCTTCCGTTTATAAACAAAAGAAGACAAAGAACAATCGGAAAAATGAAACAAGAAACAGAAATCGATGTAATGATTGCTGACGCCTCTCACGAAATATACGTAGACAAGATATTGACTACCATTGAAGAGGCGGCCAAAGTGCGTGGAACAGGTATCGCTAAGCGTACGCATGAATATGTGGCCCAGAAAATGATTGAAGGGAAAGCGGTCATTGCGCTGGCCGGGGATCAGTTTGCAGGTTTCAGCTATATAGAATCGTGGGGCAACAAGCAGTATGTGACGACCTCCGGTTTAATTGTTCATCCGGATTTCCGTGGTTTGGGTATTGCCAAACGGATCAAGGATATGACGTTTCAACTGGCCCGCATGCGTTGGCCGAAGGCTAAGATTTTCAGTCTTACGTCCGGTGCGGCAGTAATGAAAATGAATACGGAACTGGGATACGTGCCGGTTACCTTTTCCGATCTGACGGACGACGAATCGTTCTGGCGCGGTTGCAACGGTTGCATAAACCATGATATTCTGGAGCGCACGAACCGGAAATATTGCATCTGTACGGCGATGTTGTTCGACCCTGCCGACCCGCACCGTGCGAAACGGGAAGCAGACGAAAGAGAAAAAAATAATAATAAATAATAAAGGAGGCCCGTAGGGGCGTTTCGCGAAACGCCCTTACCCCCCACAAAAACAGACAGACAATGAAAAAGAAAGTAGTAGTTGCATTCAGCGGAGGTTTGGACACCTCATTTACCGTTATGTACCTTGCCAAAGAAAAAGGGTATGAAGTATATGCCGCTTGCGCTAATACAGGCGGATTCAGCGAAGAACAACTGAAACAGAACGAAGAAAACGCCTACAAACTGGGCGCAACCAAATATGTAACTATCGACGTTACAAAGGAATACTACGAAAAGAGTTTGAAGTATATGGTATTCGGTAACGTTTTGCGTAACGGAACCTACCCTATCTCAGTAAGCTCCGAACGTATCTTCCAGGCTTTGGCCATCGCACGTTATGCCAATGAGATCGGTGCAGACGCTATCGCTCACGGTTCGACCGGTGCCGGTAACGACCAGATACGTTTCGACATGACATTCCTGGTGCTGGCTCCAAACGTAGAAATCATCACATTGACACGCGACATGGCGCTGACCCGCGACTACGAAATCAATTACCTGAAAGAACATGGTTTCGTTGCCGACTTCACCAAACTGAAATACTCTTATAATGTAGGTTTGTGGGGAACTTCTATCTGCGGCGGTGAAATTCTGGATTCTGCCCAGGGATTACCCGAAAGTGCTTACCTGAAACAGGTAGAAAAGACCGGTAGCGAAGAACTGCGTATCGAATTTAAAAAGGGTGAGATCCATGCTGTCAACGGTGAGGTATTCGAAGACAAGATCGCTGCTATCCAGAAGGTGGAAGAGATCGGAGCAGCTTACGGCATCGGCCGCGATATGCACGTCGGCGACACAATCATCGGTATTAAGGGCCGTGTAGGATTCGAAGCTGCCGCCCCCATGCTGATCATCGGTGCACACCGTTTCCTTGAAAAATATACATTAAGCAAATGGCAGCAGTATTGGAAAGACCAGGTAGCCAACTGGTACGGCATGTTCCTGCACGAAAGCCAGTACCTGGAACCGGTTATGCGCGACATCGAAGCCATGTTGCAGGAATCACAGCGTAACGTAAACGGTACGGCTATCCTTGAACTGCGTCCGCTGTCCTTCTCTACCGTAGGCGTCGAGTCGGAAGACGACCTGGTGAAGACTAAATTCGGTGAATACGGTGAAATGCAGAAAGGCTGGACGGCAGAAGATGCCAAAGGCTTTATCAAAGTAACTTCTACACCGCTGCGTGTTTATTATAACAACCATAAGGACGAAGAAATATGATTAAGATCGGAATTATAGGTGGTGCGGGATATACGGCAGGCGAATTGATTCGTCTGCTGTTGAATCACCCGGACGCCGAGATTACATTTGTGAATAGTACCAGCAACGCCGGCAACCTGATCACTGACGTTCACGGCGGACTGTTCGGAGAAACCGATATGCGTTTCACCGACCAACTCCCGCTGGACAGCATCGACCTTCTGTTCTTCTGTACCGCTCATGGCGATACAAAAAAATTCATGGAAAGCCATACTGTTCCCGACAACGTGAAGATCATCGACCTCAGCATGGATTACCGTATCGAAAGCGATGAACACGATTTCGTTTACGGCCTGCCCGAACTGAACCGACGACGTATCTGCAAGTCCCGACACATTGCAAACCCCGGTTGTTTTGCCACTTGTATCCAGTTAGCCGTTTTGCCGCTGGCCAAACATCTGATGTTAAACTCGGAGTTGCATGTGAATGCGATCACCGGTTCCACGGGAGCCGGCGTAAAGCCTTCATCAACATCTCATTTCAGTTGGCGAAACGATAACATTTCGATCTATAAACCATTCACGCACCAGCATTTGGCTGAGATAGGCCAGAGCCTGCGTCAATTACAGAATAGTTTCGAAAGCAATATCAACTTCATTCCGGTGCGTGGTAATTTCTCCCGTGGTATTTTTGCAACGACTTATATCGACTGCAAGGTGGGACTGGATGAAATCCGCCGTATTTACGAAGAGTATTACGATGATCATTCATTCACGTTCATCACCGACAAGAACCCGGATCTGAAACAGGTAGTCAACACCAACAAGTGCCTCCTGTATCTTCAGAAATACGACAACAAACTGCTGATCATTTCCATGATCGACAACTTGTTGAAAGGCGCCAGCGGACAAGCGGTGCATAATATGAACCTGCTGTTCGGTTTGGAAGAGACTGTAGGACTGCATCTCAAGCCTTCGGCTTTTTAATAATTAACCAATGTGCCAATATGCCGATGTGCCAATCAGGAAATACTATTCATTGGCATATTGGCATATTGGCAAATTAACACATTATTCATCATGAATTTATTCGACGTATATCCTTTATTTAATATAGAGATTGTAAAAGGCAAAGGATGCCATGTATGGGATACGGAAGGTACTGAATACCTCGACCTGTACGGCGGACATGCCGTTATCTCCGTCGGTCACAGCCACCCTACTTATGTAGCTGCTATCACCGACCAAGTAAACAAACTGGGATTCTATTCCAACTCGGTCATCAACAGCCTGCAACAAAAACTGGCAGACAAGCTCGGTAAAGCATCCGGTTATGATGACTACTCACTGTTCCTGATCAACTCAGGTGCCGAAGCAAATGAAAATGCGCTGAAACTGGCTTCTTTCCATAATGGCAAGAAACGGGTGATCGCTTTCAAGCATGCTTTCCACGGACGTACTTCGGCTGCGGTTCGCGTAACGGACAATCCGAAAATCATTGCCCCGGTCAATGAAGACCTGGCAGTGACCTATCTGCCACTGAACGATTCGGCAGCCGTTGAAGCTGAATTGCAGAAAGGAGATGTATCTTCCGTAATCATCGAAGGTATCCAGGGTGTCGGCGGTATCCAGCTTCCGACAGACGACTTTATGAAGGAACTGCGTGCCCTGTGTACAAAATATGAGGCTTGCCTGATTCTGGACGAAATCCAATCCGGTTACGGACGTAGCGGTAAATTCTTCGCCCACCAGTATGCCGGTATCAAACCGGACCTGATCACAGTGGCTAAAGGCATCGGCAACGGTTTCCCGATGAGCGGATTGCTGATCAGTCCGATGTTCAAACCCGTTTACGGTATGTTGGGAACCACTTTCGGTGGTAACCATCTGGCTTGTGCGGCTGCTATCGCCGTTTTGGAAATCATGGAAAATGAAAAGCTGATCGACAATGCCGCACAGGTTGGTAACTTCCTGATTGAAGAATTACACAAACTGCCGGGTATTAAGGAAATCAGAGGACGCGGCCTGATGATCGGTATCGAGTTTGAAGAATCTATTAAAGAAGTGCGCAGCAAACTGCTCTTCGAAGAAAAGGTATTCACAGGAGTGGCCGGCACCAATACGATCCGTCTGCTTCCGCCGCTTTGCCTGACAATGGACGAAGCGAAAGAATTCCTTACCCGTTTCAAAAAAGTACTCAATGCTTAATTAGTTCTTTATTATAAAGAAGGCCGCCAACGGAATTTCCGAAGGCGGCCTTCTTGCTTTATTTTATCTCCTGTACTTTCGCGGCAGCAACGACACCACTTTCGAGGATACCGCGAAAGCTGTTTCGAGGGTGGCGCGAAAGGCTTGTTGCGGCATCAGCAACCGTTCCTTTCGCGCCACCCGCAACCGCTCCTTTCGCGTCACCCGCAACCTCTTTTGAAGCCGCAATGATAATAATAAAGAGTTTCCCCTTTGTTATCTCAAAGAACTTTACGTTATTTGTATGTTCAGAAACAAATACAATAAATACAAATGAAACTAAATAAGCTGATTGTTGCCGCCGCTATTACTATTTTTTGCAGTAATCTGTGTACCGCACAAAAATCATTGGATTTAGAAGATGTACTGAGTGGGAAACTTATCCGGACAAAAGGCGTTGGTGCCATGAACTGGATGAAAGACGGGGAACGTTACAGCCGCCTCGAACCAAACAAGGAAGAAGGAGGAATGGATGTCGTAGCCTACCGCGCCAAAGACAATGCCCGCGAAGTAATTATCCCCTCTACTATGTTTACAGATAAATCGACCGGCAAGAAAATTGCCATGGGAAGAATATCGTGGAGTGATGACAATGATAAAGTACTGATCTACAACAATACGCAGCGTGTATGGCGCTACGATACCCGTGGTGATTACTGGGTACTTTCTTTACATGACGGCAACCTGCGCCAACTGGGAAAAGGACTACCCGAATCGTCCATGATGTTCGCCAAATTTTCACCCGACGGAACAAGGGTGGCTTATGTTTCCAACAATAATATATATGTGGAAGACATAAACTCCGGCAAAATCACCCAACTGACCAGCGACGGAAGCAAGACCATCGTAAACGGTACATTCGACTGGGTATATGAAGAGGAATTCAGTTGCCGCGACGGTTTCCGCTGGAGCCCGGACGGCCAATTCATCGCTTACTGGCAAAGCGATACGGAAGGAACCGGCGTATTCGATATTATCAACAACGTCGATTCCATCTATCCCACTATCCTTCATTTCCCCTATCCGAAAGCAGGAACTGCCAACTCGGCCGTAAAAGTCGGATACATCCCGGCAGCAGGAGGAACAACGACCTGGATCGACATTCCCGGAGATCCCCGCAACAACTATATCCCGCGCATGGACTTCATCCCCGAAAGCAATGAACTGTTCATCCAGCAGTTGAACCGGGAACAAAATACCAACAAAGTATGGATCGCCCAAATCGGCAGCGCAACCCCTAAGAATATCTTTACAGACAAAGATGCGGCATGGCTGGACACGAACGATAATATTCAGTGGCTGAAAAACAACCAGTATTTCACCTGGGAAAGCGAACGGAGCGGATGGCGCCACCTGTATCGTGTGAGCCGCGACGGAAAAGAGATCGTCCCCGTTACCAAAGGTGACTTCGACTATATCCAGCCCGTCGGGACCGACCTGCAAAAGGGGCTGGTCTATTTTATCGCTTCACCGGAAAACTATACGCAACGTTACCTCTACAGCGCCAACCTGTTCGGCAAAGGCGAAGTGAAACGGCTGAGTCCGGAAAACCAGCCGGGACAGCACCGCTACAACATGTCTCCGACCGGAAAATGGGCCGTACATACCTACAGCAACTCGGTAACCCCTCCGGTGACCGACATGGTTTCATTCCCGAAAAATCAATCCGTACGCATCCTCGAAGATAATGCAGAGGCCAAGAAACAATACGATGCCCTGGGGCTGAACCCGAAAGAGTTTGTCAAAGCCAGATCGGGCGACCTGCTACTGGACGTATGCATGATCAAGCCCGTCAATTTCGACCCTTCAAAGAAATATCCGGTCATCATCGAAGTCTACGGCGAACCAGCCGGCTCGACCGTACAAGACTCATGGGGAGGCGGCGACCTGTGGAATCAATATCTGGTCAACCAGGGATATATCTATGTCAGCATCGAAAACCGCGGGGCCAATGCTCCACGCGGCCGGGAATGGCGCAAGTGCATCTATGGCGAAGTCGGTACCTTTGCATCGGAAGACCAGGCACGGGGCATACAGGACCTGGCACGCCAGTATCCGTTCATCGACCTGTCACGCATCGGCATCAACGGATGGAGCGGTGGTGGCAGCCAGACATTGAACTGCATGTTCCGCTATCCGGAAATATTCCATACGGGCATTGCGATCGCAGCCGTTGCCGACCAGCGTTTATACGATACCGTTTACCAGGAACGCTATATGAACACACCACAGAATAACCCGGAAGGTTACCGCAAAGGTTCCCCTATCTCCTACGCCAAAGGCTTGCAGGGCAACCTGTTGCTGATACACGGAACGGGTGATGATAACGTGCACTACCAGAACTGCGAAATGCTGGTGGACGAACTGGTTAAACATGGCAAAGTATTCAGCCAGATCAGTTATCCGATGCGTAGCCACGGTATCTACGAGCGTGAAGGAACAAGCCTGCACCTACGGAAAAGCATGGCTAAATACTGGCTGGACCATCTACCGGCAGGAGGCAAATAAAACAATTACTAAAAGGGTAGAAACACAATGAAACAGTTGATTTTGTGCATTGCCACTCTATCGGCAATATTCCTTATGCCTTCCCGGGCAACGTCCCAGATCAGGGAAAAGGCGGAAGGATTACTGAATGCCGTTATTACAGAGAATAAAACAAATGATATTCCTGCTGATTCATCGGCAGCGATTGAAGATAAACTCCGCCAGGATTCCATCAGGATGCAGGAGCTCGAACTTCAACTACAGGAGATGAAGTTGAACGAAATCGTACTCCGGAACGAGTTGAGTGACGCGCTGAACAAGCATATCACCACCGACTCGCTGAAAAAAGAAGAACAGCGCCGCAGCATCGACTCGCTACGGACACTGACACCCGGTGTTCATCTGATCATCGACAATGATACCCTCCTCACTTTTTATGCCAAACGAGGAGGTGTCTCGGCCTATGACCGGGCAGAAAATGCCGTCAACATGATCCAGAAAATAGGTAAAAACCTAAGCCTGAAAGCAGATTCAGTCTACCTGTTTAACAGTGAATACCAGACAGATGTCATGTACGGGGAAAAAGTGATCCTCAGTGTGACGGATCAGGACGCCCTTTGGCTGAATACGGAAAGGGAAAAGCTAGCCAAAGAGTATCAGTCTGTTGTCAATAATAAGATCCTGGAGTTAAAAAAGGAACACAGTATACTTCAGATTGCCAAACGGGTTGCCTTGTTCATCCTGGTACTGGTCGTCCAGTATTTCCTGTTCAAACTGACCAACTATCTGTTCAGGAAACTCCGCCGCCGGATTATCTGGCTGAAACAAAACAAGCTCAAATCCATTACCATACGGGATTATGAGTTTCTGAATACCCACCGGCAAGGCAGGATACTCATCTTTCTGAATAATATCCTGCGTTATATTGTCCTGCTGATACAGCTTATGTTCAGTGTACCGATGTTGTTCGCCATATTCCCACAGACGGAACACCTGGCAATGAGACTGTTCACTTATATCATAGAACCGATCAAAATGGTCCTTAAATCGGTTATTGAATATATCCCCAACCTGTTCATTATCATTGTCATTTATTACTGCGTAAAATACATCATCAAGGGTATTCAGTATATAGCCAATGAGATTGAAAGCGAAAAACTCAAGATCACCGGTTTCTATCCGGACTGGGCGCAACCTTCTTTCAATATCATACGTTTCCTGTTGTACGCGTTTATGATCGCGATGATCTACCCTTATCTGCCCGGCTCCGACTCCGGTGTGTTCCAGGGCATATCCGTCTTCGTCGGGCTGATCGTTTCTTTAGGATCGAGCACGGTCATCGGAAATATCATAGCAGGACTGGTCATCACTTACATGCGGCCATTCAAACTGGGCGACCGTATCAAACTGAACGAAACGACCGGAAACGTAATAGAGAAAACCCCGTTCGTCACCCGTATCCGCACACCTAAAAACGAAGTGGTCACGATCCCGAACTCGTTCATCATGTCGTCACATACGGTTAATTACAGTGCCTCTGCCCGCCAGTTCGGCCTGATCATCCACTCGACAGTCAGCATCGGCTACGATGTCCCCTGGCGTCAAGTCCATCAGTTACTGGTCAACGCTGCGCGATCCACGCCGGGAGTCATGTCACACCCGAAACCCTTCGTTCTGGAAACGGAGTTGCAGGATTACTACCCCTGTTACCAGATAAATGCATATATAAAGGAAGCCGACCAGCTTTCGCAGATCTATTCGGACCTGCATCAGAACATACAGGATGTGTTTAACGAAGCCGGCATCGAGATCATGTCGCCCCACTATTACGCTGAGCGCGACGGAAGTGCCGTCACTATCCCGGCTGAATATCAGCAAAAGCCGGATTCTCCTGATAAAAAGTAAGAAACAGCACATTATATAGTTAAAAAAGTCCTCCTGCAAAACAAAATGCAGGGGGACTTTTGTTATAAGGCAAAGTCACTAATAAAAAATGCAGAATAATGAAAAAGTATTTTATCGCAGTAGCAGCTCTGGCTTTATTGGCTGCATGTAGCGGGAAGAAAACAGCCGAACCCGCTCTTATAGAAGAAGATGTTTATGCAATAAACGAGGCTGCGCCAGGCGCACCGGCTTTGCCTACCGTAACAGGGAAAGCTGCCAAACCGGTCAATATGCGTGATTCGCTGAAAGTAGATCCTAAAAAAGGAAGTGTCATTCAGAAAAAATATAAGGGCACATTCCCGGCAGCAGACGGTCCCGGCATCGTTTATGACCTGACTTTATATTATCAGCAGGATAGCGACGACGGCGTTTACGAAATGGATGCCACTTACCTGGAAGCTGAAAACGGAAAGGATAAAACATTCTCTTCCACCGGTAAACGCAAAGTAAAACATGGAACACCGTCCAACTCCGAAGCAATCGTTTACGAACTGATCCCCAGCGACGGCGACATGGCATTTTACTTCCAGGCAGAAGGCGACAGCCTGACACTATTAAACCAGGAATTACAGAAAGCAGCATCAGATCTGAATTATACGCTGATACTGGTTCCATAAAAAAGCGACCCTATAAAAAAGCACATCTTTGTATAAATAGAAAAGAGGCGCCCCAACTCCTACCGGGAAACGCCTCTTTTTGCTTTTATTTTCAGATAATTGAATTATTTAATTCCTAACTTAGCCTTGATCGCTTTAGGAAGTGCATCTTTATGAACGACAATGTTCATTGTTTTGTAACGTACGAATGCTTTTGATGCATACCAAATACCGTTATATTTGTTGGCTGTACCCCAAGAGTTTTTCACCATGTAATATTCGTTTCCTTCCTGATCTTTGGCAATACCATAAATCTGCATACCGTGGTCGTCAGTAGTTTCCCAGTTATCATAAGCCAACTGGCGTTCTGCCTGTGTACACCATTTCTGCGGTTGCGGTTTCGTATTCAATTTCTTTTCTTCCGGTTTCATCTTCAACCAATGAGCCATGTCAGATCCGCTCAGTTCCTGTACCTTTTCGTTGTCAGGCATAACAGCTACACCGTCGCGGGTAAAGCCGGACTCACTTACGTCGGATCCCCAGGCAATCGTATAACCTGTATTGATCGCATTGTCGAACACTTCCATAAACTCGTCGATCGGCAGGTTGTAAGACAATGCGTGACGCCAGTTATCCTGGATTTCCAGCGAGAACTGCGTATAGAACGGATGATGCGTATAAGAAGTCAACGATACATAATCCGACGGTTTTAATCCTGTAGATTCATAAAATGACTTCGGAGTGTATTCTTTTCCTTTATAAGTAAACTTTTCCGGAGCTTTTCCCAGATAGATTTCATGTACGGCAGCTACAGCCTTTTTCCACAACAGGTTATAATCCTCGTCATACTGGAATTTTTTTACTTTACCGCCAGCCATGGCACCCACCATAGCATCTGTGAGGGCAGACAACTCTCCGTGGTTACTCAATGTATCGCTATACATCACCCCGGGGCGCATTTCTTCTTCCGGCACCAAACCGAAAGCTTCCATTCCGTAAATCACATCATAGAAAGACCCACCCTGCGAGAACGAAGCATCGCCATGAGTGCGGACAGCCATATCGGCACGATCCTGATAAGTGTGGTAAACGGTAAACATCTCCGAAAGATCATATTCTCCCTTTCCCATACGAAGCAATTCAGATTCCAGGAAAGCCATGGTAGAGTAGCACCAGCAAGTACCTGCCCGGTTCTGATTCTTAATGGATGTAATCGGGTTTTCCTTTACTGTTGTAAAAATGAAACCTTCTTCTTTTTCTCCCTCTTTTTCTTGTGCTCCAACATTTGTTGCAGAGAACGCACAAGCCAGCATCAAGCCGGCAACAACAAGTTTCTTCATCTTTTGTTTTCGATTATATTAGCAATTATACATTTTGACGCAAATGTACGGGTTTTATTCCTTTTTTCCATACTTTTGCAACTCATGATTTTACAATTATAAATTAACGGAGACATGAAAATTACGATTATCGGAGCCGGAAGTATCGGCGGTGCCATCGCCCGCGGACTGGCAAAAGGAAATATGTTTAAAGCATCGGACATCACCTGTACGGCACAGTCGCAAGCCACATTGGACAAAATGAAAGCGGCCAATCCAGACTTTGTGTTGTCACTCAACAACATAGAAGCTGTAAAGGGAGCAGACATCATCGTCATAGCAGTAAAGCCCTGGCGGGTGGAAGAGATCATCGACCAGATAAAAGGAGTGCTCGATTACGACAAACAGATCATCGTTTCAGTAGCTGCCGGAATCACCTTCGATACGCTGAATTCTTATCTCACTAAAAACACCAGTTATGAAGACTGGGTTACTCCGGCTCTTTTCCGTATTATGCCCAACACCGCTATCGAGGTATTGAGCAGTATGACTTTCGTCTCCGCCCATAACGCAACACCGGAGCAATCCGACCTGATAATAAATATATTCAATGAGCTTGGCAATGCGATGTTGGTAGAAGAACGCCTGATGGGTGCCGGTACTGCACTGGCTTCCAGCGGTATCGCTTTCGCCCTCCGTTATATCCGTGCTGCTATTGAAGGCGGTGTCGAATTGGGTTTCTATCCGAAGCAGGCACAGGAGATCGTTGTCCATACCGTAAAGGGGGCTACCGACCTGTTATTGGAAAACAAGAGCAATCCGGAAATGGAGATCGACAAGGTTACCACTCCCGGCGGTATTACCATCAAGGGGTTGAATGAAATGGAACTGTCCGGTTTCACCTCTTCTGTCATCAGGGGATTGAAAGCCAGTAAATAAAAAGAGAATTATAAATTGATTCAGAATTTATCAGAAGTGAATGTTACTTTTCTCTTGATAGAAAAGTAACCAAAAGATCAAGGCTGCATCTGCTTCGCTACTCAGCATCCTGCGTTCGCTGTCGTCTGTGAACTCGCTACGCTCAAACAGCACAGCCTCCGGACGCTCTCTACGGATACTTCGCTTTACGCTCACCAGATGAGGCCTTTCATAGAACGCTTTGCGTTCTCTTAAGATTGCCGATACTACCTGTTAAATCCGATAGTTTTTGTTCTATAAGTACCGGTATCAGCCATCCTAAGAGGAAGCAAAGCTTCCTAGGAAAGGCCTAAGCGGGTGAACGTCCGCGTAGGGGGAAGACGAAGCGGTTAAAAAAATCCGTTGTCTGAGCGAAGCGAGTTTCGGATTTTTCAGCGAAGTCTTTCACCGGAGCAGTGAAGCCGGTTAAGCCTTGATCTTTTGACTACTTTTCCATCAAGGGAAAAGTAGGTTCAATTATTTCTAATTTCGGATGTTATGCCATTCGTAAGGAGACTTGTTAATGTAAGAAAAAGTCATGCTACAACGTAGCGAGTAAAAGCTTTATATATTTTGCAGCAAATGTACGGGGGTTATTCCTTTTTTCCATACTTTTGTATGCTATGATAAATGCAAATCCGAATGAAAAAGTCCTTATCCCATTTACCTAAAGAGAAACAGACCGATTTACGTCTGATCGCCCGATATGTAGTCGAAGTTCTTGGTGATCAATGTGAAATGATCATTCTTTATGGTAGTTATGCTCGCGGCAACTACGTAGAGTACGACCAACGGATCGAATTTGGAATACCGACTTACTTCATGAGTGATTTCGATATACTGGTCATCACCCGGAATGATTGCAATAGTAGCGGAATAAGCCGTCAGTTGGAAAAAGTGGAAGATCGTTATTACAAATATAAAGGGATGGGAAGATATGCATTTACGACTCACATCCATTTTATCGATGAAACGATCAAAGACTTTAACAAAGAAATAACAAAAAGCCGCTACTTTTATACAGACATAAAGAAAGAAGGTATCCTGCTATACGATAGTGGTAATTGCAAATTAGCCCGTCGCCGCAAGCTTAATTTTTCCGAGATTGGAGAACTGGGACAAGAATATTATACTACTAAATTTAAATTAGCGACAAGTTTTATGAAAGGGGCTTGTTTTTATTTAAGTGAAAGTGAATTCAATATGGCCGCGTTTCATCTGCATCAGGCTTGCGAGAACTTATACCGTGCTATTATTCTGACATTTACAATGCATACCTATAAAATACATGATTTGGAAGAGTTAATTAAAGCTGCCAAAACACATTCTTTGGAAATAACCAAAGTATTCCCCCGCGATACCGAAGAAGAAATACGATTGTTCAATTTGTTGCTTAAAGCCTACATAGAAGCACGATACAATAAATATTATGCTACAACGAAGGAAGATATAGAAGCCTTAATCCCACGTGTAGAGCATTTAGCAGCGATCACCAAAGAAGTTTGCGAAAATAGAATAAAGGAATATGCGAGTCGTGCCAGAACGACAAACTAACCGGCAGAAGCCGGGAAACTAATTCATTCCTCCCTACTAACTAATTGAAATGTAAGAACTCCTTATTGGCAAGGTGTACAGGATAGCCAGCCAAGGTGTACAGGATAATCCACCAAGGTGTACAGGCTAATCGATTATCCTGTACAGGGTAGTTATACTAAGTAAGGAGTTAACAATTAGTTTATTATAGGGTTTGATTTACTCAGACCGGAAGAGAGCAATAGTTTCAGAAGTGATACATGATAAAACATCTTTTATACACAATGTTTTCAGTATTTATTTGCCATTTGCAATATACTTCTATAATATCCTATCAATAAGCACAATAAGACATGGCAAATAACTATTCTATTTGCCATACTATTTGCCATTTGCCATCATTCCTCTTACGGTTGATTATGGCAAATGACAAATAACATTGCAAACAGAAAAAACATTTGCAATAGTATATATAACTGTTTAACAATGCATTGCATCGGCATATTGCAAATGGCAAACAAAATACCGAAAACATTCTGTGAGTGTTTATCGATTCATCTTCTTACGCCGGTTCAATTCTGACTGCAACATCTTCAGTTCACGGCTGGTCTGCCCTGCGACCGAAGTGTTTTCTTCAGCACGCCGGATCAGGTAAGGCAATACGTCTCTTACCGGAGCATAAGGCACATACTTGGTTACATTAAATCCTTCATGGGCCAGATTGAATGAGATATTATCGCTCATCCCCAGCAACTGGGCAAAAAAGATACGGGAATCATCCCGTTTGAGACCTTTCTCATCTATCAGCTTAGCCAGTTTATAATTACTTTCCTCATTATGCGTTCCCATAAACATCTCGAAATGCTCCAGATGGTCCATGGTAAAACGAACAGCCGCATCGAAATTCTCATCGGTCGCCTTCTTATCCTTGCAGATCGGGTCGGGATAACCCAAAGCCGCAGCACGCACACGTTCGGCCTCCATATAAGCACCACGCACGAACTTGACACCGGCGATATATCCTTTTTCTTTGGCATCATCCAGAATACGGCGCAGGTAAGGCATACGGTCATGACGATACATCTGCAAGGTAGCAAATACGATCGCACGTTTTTTATTGTATTTCCGCATCGCCTCGTCGGTCAGTTCATCCAGCGCATCCTGGAAACAGTAATCTTCCGCATCGACAATCAGACGGACATCGTTCTCATAAGCACGCTGGCAGAAAGCCATAAAGCGTTCTTTAAATTCGCGGAAGGCTTTTACTTCTTCAATGGTCAGTTCGCCCCGTTTTTCAGAAGCCTTGGCAAGAAGTTCATCGGTCGTTATAGTAGAAGGTTTGAATACGGCATAAGCCAGGTTATCATTTCCTTTGGCAAAATCGATTGAACGTAGTGTTTCTTCAAATGTAGCCTGGATACCTTCAGGAGTCTGCTCGCCTTCGGCTGAAAAGTCAAGGGTAGAACGCACATTAAACTGTCGGAGATGGTCGATCGCTTTGGTACAATCCTGTAATGTCTCACCACCGACAAACTGTTTATATAAAGTTGGCTTTACAGCCCATGCTAAAGGGAAATGAATCTTTAAGGCGATATTACTTCCAAAACTGGCACATTTTACCAGCCACGGATATTTTATTGTATTGAAGAGTAAGTAAGCGTTTCTCAATTCAGACTGCGATTTGGATGAAAATGCAATCTCGGTATTATTAAAGTCTAACATAGTATCTGATTTTTAAAGTTGACAGATGACAGTTGACAGTAAACAATTTCGAAGCATATTACCTGTCAACTGTCACTTGTCAACTGCCAGCTGATATGTTATTTTTCTCCTAAGAACGGATAACCGTAAGAAGTAGGCGGAACCAAAGCCTCCTTGATACAACGAGGATTCGTCCAGCGGATCAGGTTCAGCGGACCACCGGCCTTGTCATTCGTACCGGAAGCTCTCGAGCCACCGAACGGCTGCTGTGCAATAACGGCACCGGTCGGCTTATCATTGATATAGAAGTTACCGGCAGCATAGCGCAGTTTATTGAATGCCACGTCGATAGCATAACGGTCGCGTGCAAAGATCGAACCGGTCAGGGCATAAGGAGAAGTACGGTCGCACAACTCCAATGTTTCCTCATATTTATTATCGTCATATACATAAATAGTGATCACCGGACCGAATATTTCTTCCACCATGCTCTTGAACATCGGATCTGTTGTCTGGATAACAGTCGGTTCAACAAAATAACCTACCGACTTGTCGCCATTACCGCCAAAGACGATCTCAGCATCCGGAGATTGTTTCGCATAGTTGATATAACTCATGATATTATCGAATGAAGCCTCATCGATCACCGCATTGATGAAGTTCGTGAAATCCTGCACGTCACCCATCTTGATCTCTTTCAGCATATCGCCTACCATCTCTTTTACATCTTTCCATAAAGAAGCCGGGATATAGGCACGTGATCCGGCAGAACACTTCTGACCCTGATATTCGAACGCACCGCGAACGATAGCAGTCGCCACGTCCAATGCCGGAGCAGACGGATGAACAAAGATAAAATTCTTACCGCCCGTTTCACCGACAATCTTCGGATAAGATTTATAATGGCCGAGGTTCTCGCCCATCTGGCGCCATAGCGTATTGAATGTCGCAGTAGAACCTGTGAAATGGAAACCTGCCAGATCGCGGCTGGCAGTTATCACCTTACCGATCACGCTCCCCTGTCCAGGGATAAAGTTGACAACACCATCCGGAAGTCCGGCTTCCTGGAATACCTTCATCAACAGATAGTTTGAATGGATAGCCGTAGTAGACGGTTTCCAGACAGCCACATTACCCATCATGGCGGGAGCCATATTCAGGTTGCTGGCGATAGAAGTAAAATTAAACGGTGTCAACGAGAACACGAAACCTTCCAGGGCACGGTATTCCATACGGTTCAGGATACCCGTTTCCGAATAAGGCTGGTCGGCATATACCTGGCTGGCATAGAACGTACTGAAACGCAGGAAGTCGATCAGTTCGCAGGGAGCATCGATTTCCGCCTGGAACGGGTTCTTGCTCTGTCCCAGCATCACTGAGGCATTTAACAGATAACGATATTTTGTAGCAAAGAGTTCAGCCACCCTTAACATAACGGAAGCACGTTCAACCCAGGGTAGTTCAGACCATTCTTTGTGCGCCTTCATAGCGGCGTCGATGGCCATCTGCACCTCTTTCTCGCCGGCTTTATGGTAAGTAGCCAGCACATGATGATGGTCGTGCGGCATAACCACTTTACCGGTATTACCCGTACGGACTTCTTTTCCGCCAATGATCAAAGGAATATCCCATTCTTCATTTGAGAGTTCAGCTAACGTTTTTTTCAAAGCTGCTTTTTCACTCGATCCGGGTGCATACGATTTTACCGGCTCATTAATAGGCTTAGGAAATCTAAAAATAGCGTTATCCATGTTGTTTCTTAGTTTATAAATAGTTAATCAATGATTTTTTCTATGCTGTAAACGTAGTAAAATAATTTTAAAACAAAGTGAGTAAAGAGTTAAATTAGTTTTAATTAGAAACACTTTGGTATATGGTATATATCAACATTTTCCCATCCATAGCTGTTATTAAAATATAATCATCTTAAAGGTATAGAAACTATGGCTATTAAAAGTGTTTGGATAGAAGAAGACTGTATCGCTTGCGGTACTTGCGAAGGCATCTGCCCGGAGGTTTTTCATGTGACGGATCGTTCCCGCGTAAACGAGGGAGTAGACTTCAACGATTACGAGGAAGAGATCAAAGAAGCAGCCGAAAGCTGTCCGGTCAGCGTTATTAAATATGATTAAGTGAGGAGGACCACTCACGTTTTACAGAGTAAAAAGTGGAGAGGTTATTCCGGTTTGGGATAACCTCTTTTCCTGTCAGGATTTGTCGGTATTCCAATAAAAAACCGTATATTCACAAAAAAGATAATTGGGATGAAGAAAACTGCTATACTTCCGGTATTTTGCCTTATTCTGCTGAGTTTCTGTACCGGCAAAACGGATAAGCCGATTACTGACGGACAACCTGCACCAGACTCTGCGACTGTAGAAGTAGCGGAAATAATAGATACTGTCCCTAAAGAAATAATCATTGAAAAGGAATTGCTTTACGACCAGCATACTCTGGAAGATACTTATCCGTATAAAGATACGACACGGGAGTTCCAGTGGGAAAAGATAAAGGAGCGCCTTGCCTGGCTCGAATCCATCCAGAAAGAACCGGCCACCTGGGCGATCCTCCAGAATTACAGGAATAAAAACGGGGAAGCGCCATTGGTAAAAAACTATCACAGAGATTCATACCGCCGTATAGCCGACTCGCTGGGCGTCGAACGCTTCCAGGGAATACCGCTCTACCTGACAACAGACACTGCGGTGCCCGAACTCTACGGCAGGGACGGTGCCCTGGTAAAACACCTGGAAGACTATACGAATTTCACCAGGGTTGCTTCCGTGCACACCGGAAAAGAGTGGATGATCCCTAAAAAATATATCCAGACGATTCCTGATACGATCGTCTTCAAAAAAGCTGTCTTTGTAGATACCCGGAATCAGAATATCGCGACACTGGAACAGGAAGGCGACAAATGGCTGGTCAGAAGCATGAACCCGGCTACAACCGGACTGCACAGGCCACCCTATGCCCAGGAAACGCCTCCCGGAGTATATATTATCCAGGAAAAGAAACCCCGCATGATCTATCTGGTGGACGGTACCACGGAGACAGGAGGCTTTGCTCCGTATGCCAGCCGCTTCACAAACGGGGGGTATATCCACGGGGTACCCGTCAATGCTCCGCGCAAGTCACTGATCGAATACAGTTCGACGTTGGGAACCACTCCCCGCTCCCATATGTGTGTCAGGAATGCCACTTCACATGCTAAATTCATCTACGACTGGGCACCGGTTTATGAGACTCTTGTTTTTGTTTTCGATTAAAAATTCTAACTTTGCAGTCTGATTCACACAGACATGCACAAAGTTTTCATCTATCTGTTCCTATTGTTTATCCCAGTAAACTTCTCAAAAATGAGAAGTACGGAACCGGTCATCCATGAAGTTTCAAGCTGCCGGCAGTTGTACCAGGAGATGCAACTGGATGGGGTGGTAAACTTTGAGGCATTCGAACAAGCAATCACCGGATACCATAAAATCGAAGATAAAACGAAAGAGATCCTTACACTGGTCGATTTCAGTAAGCCTTCGACCGAAGAGCGTTTTTATGTATTCGACATGAGGCATAAAAAATTATTATTCTCTTCGCTGGTATCACACGGAAAGAATAGCGGAGGGAATTATGCCACCTCCTTTTCCAACGAGAACGGTTCCCTCAAAAGTTCACTGGGGTTCTTCCTGACAGAAAACACCTATCAGGGAAAGAACGGTTACTCACTTGTCCTGAACGGATTGGAAAAAGGGATCAACGACCGCGCCAAAGAACGGGCGATCGTTATCCACGGAGCTGCTTACTCCAATCCTTCCGTAATTGCTTCATCCGGCCGCCTGGGACGCAGTTTCGGCTGTCCGGCCCTGCCACAGGCTGTAAGCAAGCCTATTATCAACACGATAAAAGGCGGTTCCCTGCTTTTTATTTATGCTAACAATAAGAATTATCTGGCTTACAGCCCCATCCTATCCAAACGGCAGGTTGCTTCTATGTAAAAACCCTATCTTGCAAACGGATAAAGAAATGAGATAGAACTTTCGGGAGGTATCCCTCTGGCACTACAATGCGAATCCTATAAAAAAGGAATCATGAAAACCAAAGTAAACGGCTCTCCTATTATGGACATGCTAATCGCTGACGGCCAGATCAGACAAATCTTCACCTGATATCGCCTTTTCAAAAGATATACAGGACAGACTTCCGTCATGTATAAAAACAAATTATAAGCTATTCATACACATGAAAGATACGTTCCATCAACTGCCATTTCTCTGCGGAACTGGCACCCGGGTCAGCCTGTTGAAAAACAGACATATATTCTTCCCACTCAGCCTGACGGGGTAAACCGGCGAGACGGCTGAATGCCGTATCCCAATCAAAATCAAGCGGTGTTTCCACGATCATGAACAAACGGTTCCCGCACAGATAAATTTCCATCTCCAGGATTCCGACGCTTTTAATCCCCTCGCCTATTTCGGGCCAGTAACATTCCTGCCCATGTCTTTTCCTGTATTCTTTGATTAACTCCGGATCATCTTTCAGGTCCAGCGTCTGACAATAACGTTTAGTCGGGAAATCATAATGTTTGCTTTTGTATCCGTTCTTTTTATCTTCCATAAACCATATTATTTTTTAATTCGTTCAACAGGAACGATTACAGTACAAATGTAACGATTATTATGCAACCGAAATAAGAATATTTCTGCAAGGGATAAAACGATATCGACACCGGTTTCATAAAATACGGATCTAAATCGTTATCTTTACCCGCTCAAAAATAATATAAAAGATGAAGATCACTGCACCCCGGATAACTAAAGTATTAAAAGAAGACTGTACACTCGATGAAATGCTCCTGCAACCGGGAGAAGACCTGGCGGAATATTCTTTCAGGAATCAAAGAGTATTCGAATTTAAAACGGAAAATATGAGTATGCAGGACTGCCTGTTTACAAACAGCATACTGATCGGTTGCGGCATAAAAAATCGCAGTTCTGTGATATCATCTTCAAGAACTGCGACCTGTCTAATATGAATTTCTCCGGTTCCGGTTTTCACCGTATCGAATTTGTCGAATGCAAACTGATCGGGACAAACTTTTCCGAATCAGCGCTAAACCATATTGTTTTCAGCAACTGCAAGGCAGAATACCTCAATCTGAGCATGAGTAAACTGAAATATGTCAGTTTCGACCGATGCGACCTGCGAAACAGTTCCTTTGAGAACGGTCAGTATGCCAGCGTGAACTTTCATGAGAGTGATCTCAAGGAAGCTGAGTTTTACCGTACATCTTTAAAAGGTGTCGACTTCAGTAGCTGCGACATATCCGGCATCCGGATAAGTCCTATCATCGGCTGTGAATTACGCGGAGCAACAGTCACCTCTTTACAAGCATTGGAATTAGCCCATCTGCTGGGTGTTACAATTAAAGGATAATCTTCTTCAAATTCGTTATTTTGCATATTCCTGATGTCTTTTTAGCCAGGCAACTGCATAAGAACAGACAGCCCGGGGTTTCAATTGATTTTCTATTGCGTAGTCAAAAGTCGCTTTCACCAGTGAAGCGGCTATTCCCTGACCTTCCAGAGGAACCGGAACTATTGTGTGAATAATATCCAGATTATTACCAACAAGCCTGTACTGCACAAAGGCAGTTAAACCATCCTGCTTTATTTCAAAGCGATATTTCTCCGGATGGTGAACAATATCATATTCCATAATTTATTTTTTATCTACAAAACAACACCCTGTTATAGATAAAACAGTTTATTCGGGAATTAGTTCACCTGCCGGTTCATTTTGTCCGGATACAGGCTGCTTTTGTTGCTTTTTCTTTCCGGGATGGAAGAAATTCTTCACTTTTGTAAAGAAGCCGGAGACTCCTTTGGCAACATCCTGCACCTTTTTAGAAACACCGACCGACTCAGTCAATGCCGGACGAAGAATTTGCCACAGATAATTAAATGTAGAATGATACGGGTCACGTTCTATCGTCAGATGAGAATGACGGGGCCTGTATGTTCCCTGTTCCGGATGGTCGGGATTATCATGTTTCAGCACCAGGTTAGCCAAACGCGACAGGAATTTATTATCGATCACTTCCCCGTTTTTCTCTTTCATTATTTCAGCCTTCAGATCCCTGTAAAGAAATAGCATATCGACAGTGGCACCTTTAGTGGAGGCTTCAGTACTGAATGTAAAGTCGACCAGCTTGCCACTCTCCACTTTAGCAAAGGCAAGCGGCGTGATCAGTTGGTTCAATGCAGTCAGATCAAAGTCCTCCATATGCGCATCCAGCAGGAAACGATCGTTCAGGGAATCGACCGGAAGCTGCCAGGTAGCGGTAAAATATCCTTTCCCCATTAATTTACCGTTTGCATCCAGACGGATATACTGGTCCGGATAGGAAACGACATTGGTAAAGCCGGAGAATTTCCCGTTCATTTCCGTGAAAAACAGTTTACCCGGTTGTATCCCTTTCTTTGACAATTCTTCGTAGACAACGGAAAAGTTATTTACACGGAGACTGTCGATAGCCATTTTCACCGGTGCCTTCTGCAAACCGGAATAGATCATCGGTACGATACGGCGGGGCACGGCAATCTGTTGGTTCTTGAAATTCTGAAGTTCGGCATTGTCAACCTCTACATTTTTTATCCGGACCACTTTCTCCGAGAAGTAAGCCGGCAAATCGATTCCCGACAATCCCAACCGGCCGACCTTGACATCAAACCAATCCTGATGCTTTGGCTGCCGGTAAGCAAATTCCATTTTCGGATAGGCAGAAACCAAATGGATATCTTCCAGATTCAGATCGGTATTATTCAGATTGACTTTTCCTATCTTCAATGTATAAAAACCATTATCCAACGGGAATGCCAGGTCTTTGGTTTCGAACCGGACAGTCTTCAGCCCGAATGTCCGGTTCCTGACATTGACATGCAGTCCTTCAAGAAACAGGTTTGCCGTATCACGATTCCATACAGCATTGGAGACTGTCAGTTTTCCCAGTGAAAGGTCAGGTGTAAACCGACCGACAGCCTCATAAATATCATCCGACAGGACAGCGGGAGATTTCTTTTTTGTCTTTATCGTATCGGGAGAAGTCCCGGCCTGATAACTGACAACCGGATCAGATAGATTTATTGAACCGACAGAAAAATGCAAACTGTCCCACACGACTTTATCGATACCCAAGTCCTGAAGTGATACCTGTAACAGACTTCCGTCTTTTTTCATCATGCGAATATCGGGTGATTCGACATGCAGCGAAGTAGCATCCAGGCGCTGAAGCAAATTCTCTGGCAGACGGTTCAAACCGGTTGCATAAATCATCGGAGTCTCTATACGAAAATATGAATTTGTTCCCATTTGCCATAAAGAGTCTTGCGGGAGCAGTTTCACGTCCTGTAACCCCAATATGCCTTTTGCCGTAGAGAAATTACCTTTCCGGACAGACAGACGGTAGGCTTTTCCCGGCAAATAATTGTCGAAGTCTTTGAAACTGAAACCAAAATGATCACAGGCAAAGAACAGCCCTCCACTCCGGTTCGTACTGTCGTCCACCAGGAAGCGGGTAGCATAGAAATTGAAATCCTTCAGCTTATAGATTATAGGATCAGGAACGCTTCTGTCATTCAATGTTACGTACGCATGATTCAGATTGATCCGTTTAATAGACAAATATTGCAATAACGGGTTCAGAATACTTTCCACATCCGCCCTCGGATTTACCGGCAGCTTCGTTTCCTTGCTTTTCTTCGCATAAGACGGGGATTTATAATAATAGATAACCGGATGGTCTATCTTGAAAAGGTCGGCACTGATCCCTTTATCATAAAGCAATCCCCTGATACCGATTGTGTCAATGCTACCAGACATATAGTCTTTCCGGGAATTTACTTTTATAGGCTTCAGGCGGATTTTCTCTATATTGAAATCGCCGGACTCCGTATCCAATGCCATACGGGCAATATCGAAACGGTGGTTACGTGCCGTCATCTCCCCGCTGATGCCGGTTGCTTCAAAGGCGAAACTACGGGAATACCACAAACCATGCTTCTCTTCCGAAACCGAATCAACCAGGAAGTCGTTTGCCCGGAAATTGAAGTTATCCAGTTTATAGACTTCCACTGAATCTTTTACGGCTTGCGAATAAGTGACCCTGGCAGCATCGATTCCAATTGTTCGGATGGAAACGCTATGCAATACCGGCGATATAATATCGTATAAAGATAAAGCCTGTACCAAAGAATCCGTATCGATCTTTGTTGCATTATCTGCCGGAGTTTTCGCTGCCGGGGCATTAGCGGCCAGATTAAATACCTGAATGTCCGACGAAGATATTTCAAAAGAACGGGCTGTCAGATAATTCAGCGCATCCTCCCGCTTAAAACGGATTCCGTTGACTTCCACTGTCCGGACCTGTGCATCGACATAGCTGTCCGGACGTTGTTTTGTCTCCGTCCATAAACTATCCTGCGGAATCAATCGTATCTTCTCTATATAAATAATCGAATCCTGCGTACTGAGTTTTATGCTGTCTGTTTTAAGGAGAAAGTCGTTATTGGCTAGCAGCGTCTGCGGTTGGTTCGTCACAAATTCAAAGTTATCGCAATAGAGTAACTTTCCGCTCTGTGACGAGTTCTTATCCAACAGAAAACCGTAAGCGCGGAAGCTGACATCATCAAGCCCATAGACGATCGGTGTCACAGGATTCTCGACGGTATAGGATACGCTGGCGTTCGACAGGTTCAGTGTCCGTACGCTCAACACATTTATATAAGGAGAGATTACTTCATACAATGATTTGGTATCGGCATGCCGGACCTTTTTCTCCACACGCCCCGAATAATAAGAATCAAAAACTTCTATCCGTGGGTCTTTTATTTCAAACGTATTAAAATGCAATTCCTTATAACTCCACCGCCAGGTAAGGTTTACACCTTTGAAATCTATCATGCCGATCTCCGCTTTCACATAAGTACGGGGAAGGCTGTCAATAGCTTTCCACTGTTGAAACACAGTTGAATCGGGCATCAGCCTGATGCCTTCGATCTTCAGTTCCCCTTTCACAAAACCGATCGAAAGATCATCAAAAGAAAGATTATAGAATCCGTCCGTAGCCTCAGCGGTACGCCGGCTCAGTTCTACTTTCAAATATCTTTCCAGGCGGTTGCTCAGATACAGGTTCAGGACAGTCAGAAGCACCGCCAGCAATCCTATTGCCGGGAAAATGTATTTTATGATCTTCTTGTTCCGTCCCATATCCTTTCCCTATCTATATCGTTGACATAGTAACATCGTGTTCCCTTATTGCGGATCACAGTATCATATATTATGATATTAGAATCGCATATATTATGAAAATAAAATATCATATATTATGATACACTTTTCTCCTAATATATAATACACCTGTTTTATTATTTACTCAACAATTTATATAAATATACTTCTCTATCATTTAGAACAAAGCTATCGGTAGAATGTTGCGAACGGATAAAAACAACCTCTCTATTCCGGATTGCCAAAGCAGGAAGGGATACTATAAACAAGAACAAACTCCGGAAATACTTTATAGCTCAGAACATACGACTTTCGTTCGGGAGTCCGGGTTTCAAACGCCCAAAGCTCTCCGAAACCGGTATAAGTAAACGGCTCCACATGCAGATGTTCTATAAAGTCAACATCCTGTTGCCGGATCATCTTGAATAAAGCCTCCTTGGCACACCAGTGGACAAGCAGATGTTCTGTTTCATAATCTGGACCGACCGACGCATTCTCTTCCGGAGACATAAAACGGCTACGTATCTTTAATACCCGGTCGGAACGGTATTCTATATCTATACCAGCAGCCCCCTGCTCCTGCAACAACACTGCCGCATAGCCATTCGTATGGGAAATGCTCAGTGATAAGGATGAATCAGGTAAGTAAGGAGCGCCATCGTCATGATAAGCGATCAGCAACTCCTCTCCCGCCAACTCTTTCAGGAGAACACGAGACGCCAGCCATTCCTGACGACGTTTTTCTGTTTTTATCTGTTGCAGGAAAGGGAGATATTCGGATGACTGTTCCAGCATCGACAGCAATTCTTCCGAACTTTCTTCAATCTTCCAGACACCCAACAACGGCTCTGTGTATTTAAACAGGACAGGCATTACTTTTTCCAGCTAAAGGATTGTATCAACTCGATAATATCTTTTCTCAGATAATCTGTAACCGGTGCCAACGAATCGGCATTCGGTACACAATCATAATATAAAGCACCCCGAAAGAAGTTCGAGGCACTGTCGGTCAGCATAAACTGTACAGGAGAAGCAGACTCCCCATCCAACAGGAAAAGAGAGCCATACACCCGTTCATCCGGGTTGCTATAGGCTTGTTCCTTTACCGCTTTCGCCTGCTTCGCCTGGCGGGAAACCAGGGAACGCGACTCATTCTCTGCTATTTGCAAAGTAGAACGGGTGACGGGTAAGTAACTGCAATAAATCTTTACACCCAATGAAGGATAAGACAAATTGATCCATCCTTCAGGACTTCCAATCTCCGGCAGCTCGACAATAGCCAACTGAGAAACATTGAATGAGTAGGGCAAACTGTCCAGAGGCAACACCTGATAACGTGCCTGAGGCGGCTCGATACGGAAATAACCACGCGGTTTCGGTGTATATTCCGTACAAGACACACAGCACAACAGGATATAAAAGAAAACCATGCCGGACAGAATCTGCTTCATCACTCCTCTCCTTCTTTCTCTATTTCTGAAATGCAGTTGAATTTCACTTTCAGGATTCTCCGGTTATCCATTTCCAGAATCTGGAAACGATATTTACCATAATCAATGATCTCCCTGCGGCGCGGGAAGTCACCTTTTATTTCCAGCAAAAGCCCAGCAAGCGTTTCTACATCTTCCGTCAGTTTGCCGAACTCAGACGGGTCTGTATTGATAACACGGAAGAAGTCTGTCAATAAAATCTTGGCTTCAAAGATCAGGCTACCGTCTGCCAGACGGACAAACTGCTTTTCATCTTCATCATATTCGTCCGAAATCTCGCCGACAATTTCCTCCAGGATGTCTTCCATCGTCACGATACCGGATGTACCGCCAAACTCATCCACCACAATCGCCATGTGAATCTTATTGGTACGGAATTCTTCCAGCAGGTCGTCGATCTTCTTTGTTTCGGGAACAAAGTAAGCCGGACGAATCAAGCTCTGCCAGCGGAATGTATCCGGCTTTTCTATATAAGGAAGCAAATCCTTTATATAAAGGATACCTTTAATATTATCTTCCGATTCGGCATATATAGGGATTCGCGAATAACCGGATTTGATAATGAAATCGATCACATTACGAAAACTGGTCTTTATCTCGATGTCCTCCATATCCAAACGGGGCGTCATAATCTCATCGGCCGTCTTATTATAGAACTTGATGATCTCAGCCAGCATCTCTTTCTCTTCCGGAATCTCTTTAGAGGTCAACTCCAATGCCTTAGATAACTCATCGACCGACAAGTCATATTTTTTCTTCACCAGCGCCTTGTTGATAATAGAAGTAGAATTAACCAATACCACCGAAAGCGGACGACAGAGGCGTTCCACCATATTCAACACCGAGGCGGAACGGCGAACGAAACGGAGCGAATTTTTCTGTGCGTAAATCTTAGGCATGATCTCGCCGAAAAGTAAAAGCAAAAAGGTCAGTACGATTGTCTCAAGAATGAAACCCAAGACAGGGACAGCCGAGAAATTGATCAAAGAATTGATACCGTAGGTACAAAGCATAACCACGGCCACGTTCACAAAGTTATTGGCAATCAAAATAGCCGCAAGTAAATATTCGGAGCGGTCCAGTAATTTCCGGATCAACGGGTCCGAAGGCGAATTCTCCTCCCGGATGTCGTTTATATCACCCGGGGAAAGAGAAAAGAATGCCACTTCCGATGCCGACACGAAGCCGGACACCAACAGCAGTAAACAAGCAAGGCTTAACGCTATAACAGGGCCTGCTGTGAGCGCCTGTATAGTAACCTGATCGAATAAGCCCGATAAATAATAGTCTGAGTCCAAGGGGAACCGTATTAGTTAAACAATATCAGAACGGAAGATCATCCGCACTGTTTGAATCTGATGACATATCCGGTTGCGCCGGTTGCTGGTAAGACGTTGCCTGCTGTGTTGCCTGTGGCTGTCCACCTTGCTGGAAACCATTTCCGGTATTTGTAGTCGTACCGTCGGCCGGACGTGTACCCGTATTATAAAATTCAATACGGTCTGCATGAATTTCAGTCACATAACGTTTCACACCGCTCTGGTCGTCATAACTGCGGGTACGAATCTTTCCTTCTACATAAACACCCGAACCTTTCTTCACCCATTTCTCAACAAAAGCAACCTGGTCGCGGCGAACCACGATATTGTGCCATTCTGTTCTCTCCGGCACAACCGTACCGTTTGCCAGTGTGTAACCTCTTTCGGAAGTTGCCAAAGGGAAGTTTGCAACGGCCGTACCGCTGTCGAAATAACGAACGTCGGGATCTTTGCCCACGTTACCAATCAATATGACTTTATTCAATGACATAGTTGTAATTCTTTTAATATCTTACAAAGAAACATAAATTCGATCATTCAGACAAATTTCCGTTTAATTTCTCCAAATAAATATGTACCAGGCGGGGAACGGCATAACGTTCGATATCTTCATACGGAACAACCAGATACGAATCCAGTGCTTCCGTCACATTTTCAATCTCGACCCGGTAAAATGTCGTATAAAGAACCTGGTGGGAAAGGACATGCTTCACCTCGGACATATCGACGGAAACATTCATCCGACCGGCACCGGCAAACAATTTCCGGTACGCTTCCGTTTGCTGCAATCCGGCAAAATCCATCGGTTCCGCCGTCTCGATCAATGGGAATTCATAAAGCCCTTCCCAGATATCTTTTTTGCCCCGGCGCGAAAGCCAGGTTTGCCCCTTATATATAATGTATAGATAATGAAAATAACGGGGCCGTGTTTTCGTCTTGTTCTGCTTGACCGGAAACGCCTGCACATTACCCGAAACATAGGCCATACAACGTTCCTTCAACGGACAAACTTCACAATCCGGATTTTGTGGAACACATTGCAAAGCCCCGAACTCCATAATCGCCTGGTTATGCGTCCCCGCATATTTAGGATTCATCACAAGAGCGGCCAGTTCCGCAAACTGTTTCTTTCCCTGCGTGCTATCAATTGGCGTGTCGACTGCATACAATCGGGATAAGACACGGTACACATTCCCGTCGACAACCGGATAAGGCTTATTCCATACAAAAGACACGATGGCAGCAGCCGTATATTCACCGATACCTTTCAAAGACAATATCTCTTTATATTCCCGGGGGAAAACGCCGCCGAACCGTTCCATGATACTCTTAGCGGCAGCGTGCAGGTTACGGGCACGGCTATAATAGCCCAACCCCTGCCAATATTTCAGCACCTCATCCTCTTCCGCCGCCGCCAGGGAAGCGACATCCGGAAAGCGTTCGGTGAACCTGTAAAAGTAGTCCATTCCCTGAGCGACACGGGTTTGTTGAAGGATAATTTCCGATATCCAAATTATATACGGGTCGGATGATTCCCGCCAGGGCAGCATCCTCTTATTCGTTTTATACCAGACCAGCAAAATATGGCTGACTTCCAATTCGTTTTCCATTTGCGTTAAAATGTCCTGTTTTTGTAGTTTTGAAACTCTCAACTCGTTGATTAATGCAAACATACACAGATATAATGAATTGTAAGGAATCTTTTTTATTAAAAAATGGCGGGCAATTCTTTTCCCACTTAAATAAAAAGCTATATATTTGCATTCCAAAAAATTAATAGGTCCAAATCATTAATTAATTTATAGACATGACTAAAGCAGATATTGTTAGCGAGATTTCAAAAAGTACCGGTATCGATAAGCAGACGGTATTGAATAGCGTAGAATCTTTCATGGACATCGTGAAAAGTTCGTTATCTCAGGGTGAAAACGTTTATCTGAGAGGATTCGGAAGTTTCGTTATTAAGAAGAGAGCCCAGAAAACTGCTCGTAATATTTCAAAAAATACTACGATCATCATTCCGGAGCATAACATCCCTTCATTCAAGCCGGCTAAAACTTTCCTGAACGAAGTTAAGTAATTAGTAATTATAGTTTAATTTAAAATTTAGAAACAATGCCTAGCGGAAAGAAAAGAAAAAGACATAAAATGTCTACGCACAAGCGCAAAAAGAGACTGAAAAAGAATAGACATAAAAAGAAATAAGTCTATCGAGAAACTCTAAAGAACAAACTTAATAAGTGACCTTTTAAGTTTGTTCTTTGCGTATTTAGAAAGGTCTGAATTAAAAAACCCTCTTATTAAGTGATAAGTGAATTAGTAGTTGATGTACAACCCAAAGAGGTATCTATTGCCGTATTGGAAGACAAAAACCTTGTGGAACTCCAGAAGGAGGCCCGCAATGTCTCGTTTGCCGTAGGCGATATTTATCTTGGCAAAGTAAAAAAACTGATGCCGGGTTTGAACGCTGCTTTTATCGACGTAGGGTACAAAAAGGACGCATTTCTTCATTATCTGGACTTAGGTCCTAACTTCAACACCCAACAAAAGTTCCTCAAACAAGCACTTGGCGATCCTAAAAAGATGCCCGCCATTTCAAAAGTACAGATACTTCCGGAGATTGAAAAGGACGGAAGCATCAGTAACGTGCTAAAAGTAGGACAAGAGGTGTTGGTACAGATTGCCAAAGAGCCGATCTCAACAAAGGGTCCGCGACTGACTTCCGAGCTGTCATTTGCCGGAAGATACATCGTATTGATACCATTTGCCGATAAGGTCTCTGTCTCCACAAAAATCAAGTCGAGCGAAGAACGTGCCCGTTTGCGGCAGTTGATTCAGAGCATCAAGCCGAAAAATTTCAGCGTGATCGTACGTACTTCTTCCGAAGGAAAACGTGTTGCTGAACTCGACCATGAATTAAAGACATTAGTGAAACGATGGGAAGATAACATCGTCAAAGTTCCCAAACTGAAAGTGCCGTCGATTGTATATGAAGAAACGGCACGTACGGTAGCTTTGCTCCGCGACATCTTCAACCCGTCTTTCCAGAACATTTACGTAAACGATGCGGATGTTTATCATAACATACGCGATTATGTCAGCCTGATCGCTCCCGGAAGGGAAGAGATCGTACAGCGATATACCGGCGAATTACCTATCTTCGACAATTTCGGTATCACGAAACAAGTTAAATCGCTGTTCGGACGTACGGTTACGTATAAAAGTGGAGCTTACCTGATTATCGAGCATACCGAGGCCATGCACGTGATAGATGTGAACAGCGGCAACCGTTCCAAAGGGAGCGACGCCCAGGAGAAAACAGCTATCGACGTAAACACAGCCGCCGCCGACGAAATTGCACGCCAGCTTCGTCTCCGTGATATGGGCGGTATTATTGTGGTCGACTTCATCGACATGGCGGAAGCCGCCAACCGACAGAAGTTGTTTGAACACATGACTAAAGCGATGGCAAGCGACCGGGCCAAACACAACATCCTGCCTTTAAGTAAGTTTGGTCTGATGCAGATTACCCGCCAGAGGGTACGCCCGGCAATGGATGTGGATACAACAGAATCGTGTCCTACCTGTTTCGGCACAGGGACAATCAAACCTTCGATCCTATTTACCGACAATCTGGAAGGTAAGATCGATTGTTTAGTGAATAAGCATAATGTAAAGAAATTCGCCCTGCACGTACATCCCTACGTGGCAGCATTCGTAAACAAGGGGCTTTATCCCCTCAGTATGAAATGGAAACTAAAATACTCAATGGGTATGAAAGTCATTCCTAACCAAAGTCTGGGTTTTCTGGAATACAAGTTTATTGATTCCGACAAGAACGAACTCGACATGATGGAAGAAAAGGAAATGAAAAAATAAAAAATCCCCGGAGCGATACAGGCTT
Organism: Parabacteroides goldsteinii DSM 19448 = WAL 12034; assembly: GCF_000969835.1. Classification (GTDB taxonomy): domain Bacteria; phylum Bacteroidota; class Bacteroidia; order Bacteroidales; family Tannerellaceae; genus Parabacteroides; species Parabacteroides goldsteinii. The sequence goes on along the minus strand of NZ_KQ033914.1, from coordinate 199,121 downwards.
CGGGGATTTTTATGATCTTCCGGATTAAAAGAAAAGAAACAAAAAAAACTTCACCTGTTTATATTGCCGGTTTACATATTCTGCAATACGTTCATAAGCTTTAGCAATATGTATATTCACTGTCTTCTCACTAATTCCTAATACATCGGCAATTTCCCGATTCTTTAATTTATCAGAGAGCACAAGACGAAAAACTTCTCTACATTTGGGGGGCAAAGAATCAATAGCCTGTTGGACTAACACTTGATATTCCTCATCCATCAAACTTTTTTCTGGTGTATCCGAATCCGGGATCAGTTCCATTTCATACAAAGAAAAAGAATCTTTTTCCTGCACATACCCTCTTCTTACATAATGTAAAGCCTGATTTTTTACTGATATATACAAATAACGTTCCGGTTCTTTCACATGGGACAACGTTTCCCGCTTTTGCCAAATAACAGTAAAGACATCCAGAACAGCTTCCTCCGCCAGTTCACGAGAATTCAGATAATAATAAGCGACATGGAACAGACGCCGGGAATAAGTTTCAAATAATAACCGGAACGCTGTTTCATCCCCTCTCACTACACTTTTAAAAAGAGACATGCCACTCTCCTTCTCCATCTCGAATACAGTCTTTTTACAATATATTAGTCAGTAAATGTAATTAAAAATTCTTCAAGATACTACCTAAAGATAAAAAATGTATCTTTTCATGAAAGTATTTTATATGCCACATATGATATACAATACAAAAATACACAACAACCATAGATGTTAGAGTTAAGAAAAAAATGAGCATGTAAATGACTATTTATCGATGAATTTTGAATGCATCCTAAAAAAGTATATTTTTTTCATATCTTGAGTAGGAGTTTTTTACTTTACCTGTCATCTTTATTTACAAAGGTATCGGAATAAGATGAAAAATGAACAAAATAACAAAGAACTCGAATCACTGACAAAGCGTATACATTTTAAGTCTTTGCCATTTGATGAAAAACATATGTTCGATCGTTTAGTAGATAGAGTCAAACGACCTGTTGTCATATCCTATGCTGATAGAGGAAATTCCGCCTGGAAATATTTATCTATAGCTGCATCCATTGCCCTATTAGTGGTTACCAGTATCTTCCTAATAGATAAAGAACCAGAACGAGCACTTGTTTATTATGAAACAACGGCGGTTCCTGATGCTAAAACAAAAATAACATTACCGGATAGTAGCGTCGTATGGTTAAATGCAAATGCCTGTCTACGTTATCCGAGAGAATTCAGTCAGCAAATCCGTCAAGTTGAAATAATAAAAGGAGAAGCATTCTTCGAAGTCCGGAAAGATGAAAAAAGGCCTTTTATCGTTCAGACCGATGGAGTTGGAATCAAAGTATTAGGCACAACATTTAATGTTGATACAGAATCAGACAAAACATTGATTACCCTTCTTACTGGAAAAATCGGACTATACAAAAGTACAAATCAAAATCAAACAGCAGACCAGATACTACAGCCAGGTGAACAAGCGGTATATTTTAAATCGGATAATGACCTAAAGATTTTGACTATACGTCCGGAAAATACAATATCGTGGGTTACAGGAGTATTTGAATTCAAAGACAATTCATTAGAAGATATCATGCAAGAGCTGCAACGAGCTTTCCATGTGAAAATACATATCGAAAACGAAAATCTGAAAAGACAGACTTTCAATGCGAACTTTACGGAAAAAGAAACACTGGAAGAAATATTATCTGTTTTACAGATCTCCGCCCGATATAAAATAGAAAAAAGGAAAGGAGAAATTTTCCTCAAATAAACACAGAATGTTAAACCACAAAAAACAAACAATTATGGATAGCACATGAAAAACACTACTTAATTCAAAGAAACAGATACAAAAGAATTGGGAATGTTGAGACCATTCCCGAATTCTACATTGTTAATCAGCAGATATATACCTGCTAATTTTTAAATTAATACATACAAAATTATGGATAAAATTTCATTTATCAGGCAAAATCAGAAGGATTTTACCTGTAAGGGGCATTATACCTCATCAAAACAGACTTTTAAACACAAAATCAGTGTTACCGGACTTCTTTTACTATTTCTGTTTATCAATATTTCATTTATACATGCACAGACAGTAAAACTCTCCCTGAATAAGCAAAATGCAACATTTGAAGAGATATTCAATGAGATAGAAGAAAAGACCGGATATAAATTCGTTTATAATACTTCCGACATTGATAAAAATGAAAGGATTTCCATCCAAGAAACCAATCTTGATTTAACAGAAATACTACGGAGTCTACTCCGCAGCAAAAGAAATATTTCTTTTCGCATATCCAATAAACACATTGCTCTATTCAAAGCACAGATCAAAACTATTTCCGGGATAGTTCTTGATACTCAAGGCCAACAGATTGTAGGAGCTAACATTCTAGTCAAAGGCACTATAAACGGAACCATCACCGACATCAATGGTAAATTCCAGCTGGAAGTTGCCGAAGGTGACGTCTTACTAATATCCTATATCGGTTACAACACACAGGAAATCACTATTAATAAAAAACAGGATCTCTCCATTACCTTAGTAGATGACACGGAATTGTTAGACGAAGTTGTCGTTACTGCTTTAGGCATCAAACGAGAACAAAAGGCACTGGGATACGCAGTTCAGGAAGTGAAAAGCGATCAATTGACTGTTGCCAAAGGAGCAAACGTTGCAACTTCCCTGACAGGAAAAATTGCAGGCTTGAATATTAAGAACAGTACGGAATTTGCTGCAGCCCCAACTTTGACTTTACGTGGAAGCACGCCTTTACTGGTAGTAGACGGAATCCCTCATTATAATGTCTCCATGTCTGATATACCGGCAGATGATATTGAATCCATCAGTGTCTTGAAAGGTTCTACAGCCTCGGCACTTTATGGCTCGAGAGGTGGAGACGGCGCTATTATGGTGACAACCAAAAAAGCACAAAAAGAAGGACTGGATATTTCCGTGAACTCTAATACAATGTTTCATATGTAAATAAATTGCGCTCCCTATCTCAAGAGAGCCGTTTAAACCATTAATAAATTGATTTTTTTAGAGTTCAGACAAAACAAAAGAGAGCACTTGTATAGATACAAATGCGGTTGGCTATTATCTTTGGGCATTTTATAATTTTACAACAGCTAAGAAAAAAAATTTCATACACGCGTTAAAGGACTCGCAGTCTTGACCGC
>NZ_KQ033914.1:144859-194613 GCF_000969835.1 Parabacteroides goldsteinii DSM 19448 = WAL 12034 | reverse complement strand
ATTCTGTCAAAGAACTACTGAAGGTCTTGTAACTGCGGGTTTCAGTTTTGAGACCTTCGCCACTTATCGTAGCAACTACCATGTCCTTGTGGACATCTATTCCACAACCCCGGAGGATGACTTGTTCAAAAGGTACTGTTTTCATTGCATTCGTTTTTTCGAGTGAATGACACTAAAGTAAACAATACCCCCCTATTTACATTCTCTTGGACGAAATTTATTTCATGGATGTTTCATGCTGGTTTTTTAAAATTACCAAAAGTGCAAAACTCATATAGTTCGGGAGGAAGTGGGAAATACGCCCCTGGAGATTATGTATGGGGAGATAAGTTGGATATAGGCCGGGTAGTCAGTCTATATAATCCATCCACCTATGAATGGGAAGACCAACCTTTAACCTCTAAAGGAAAAGATAATTTCAAAAATTTCCTTGAACAGGCATTAGTCACCAACAACAATATCAGCGTTTCGCAAAAAGGAGAGTTCGGTAGTGTACGTGCATCTTTGAACCATGTGTATAATAAAGGACAATATCCGAATTCCAAACAACAGAAACTGACTTTTTCTGTGGGCGGTGTCATGGATTACAAAAAATTTCATTTAGATGCAGAGATCGCTTACAATAAAAATATATTCTCAAATAATAATGGAGCCGGTTATGGAATGGGGAGTTATATGTATAATCTGCTTATTTGGACAGGGGCGGAATATGATATCCGAGATTATCGTAATTACTGGAGAGAAGGAAAAGTGCAGGAAGAACAAAACTGGATGGATGATTGGTGGTATGACAATCCTTACTTTCTGGCCTATGAACGTACCAATCAACGCCATCAAGATCTAACAAATGGAAGTTTGAATATGAGCCTGGAACTGACCGATTGGTTGAAATTGGTTATGCGTGTAGGAGGTGATGCGTTCAGAAATAAATACGTGTTTAAAGAACCTATCAGCACACGAAGCAACCGCAAAGGAGGATATAGCTTGTCAAACTATTCAGGATACAGTACAACCGATGATGTGATGTTATTGGCAAATAAAAAACTGGGAGATTTTACATTAGATGGTTTTCTGGGAGGATCTTTATATTTCAGAGAAAATAATGAACAAAAATCTGCTACCAGCAACGGCTTGAATATGCCCGGTTTTTTTTCATTGAATGCATCCGTAGATCCGGCAACTACATCTTCTTCCGTGACTAAGGAACAAATAAACAGTCTATATGGAAAAATCGGATTTTCCTGGAAAAGCGCTGTTTTTATAGAAGTTACCGGACGTAATGACTGGGCTTCTACTTTGGCAAAATCAGAACGGTCTTATTTCTATCCTTCCATTTCCGGAAGCCTTGTTATATCTGAACTTGCCCCGCTGCCCGAGATTTTCAATTTCTGGAAGATAAGAGGTTCATGGGCACAAACCAAATATCCGACCGGAGTATATGATATAAATTCGACGTATAGCGTTTCACGTAATTACTGGGGTAATACGACTGCCGCTTTTTATCCTTCTACAATTCGTGACGTCTCATTACGTCCCCGTTCTTCCCGATCTTATGAAATAGGTACGGATTTATATTTCTTCAATAACCGATTAAAATTCGACTTGGCTTATTACCATAAACTTCTTTATGATTTACAACGATACGTCGACATGAGCTATGCCAGCGGTTTCTCAAATACATTGATAAATTACGGGGAAGAACAACTAAGCCAGGGAGTTGAATTTACAATCAGCGGCGACATTATCAAAGAAAAAGATTTTTCATGGAATTCTTCATTCAATTGGGCCGCCGATCGGTACTACTATGCAAAAGTTGACGAAAAATATTCGACCCAAAAACCTTGGGTGGCAGCCGGAAAAGATTGGAACTGGCTGGAAATGTATGATTGGGAAAGAACCCCCGAGGGACAGTTGATCCTCTACAACGGAATGCCAAAGGAAAGCATTTACCCCAGTTATGCAGGCAGTTATAACCCCAAATGGATCTGGGGCTGGACAAATACATTCAATTATAAAGATTTTACATTGAGCTTCTCGTTTGACGGTCGCGTCGGTGGTCATATGTTTGACTACATGAGTTCTCGTTTATGGCATTCCGGGCGGCATATCGATTCTGATAACGAATATCGGTATGATGAAGTGGTAAACGGAAACCATGAAGGGTATATCGCTGAAGGAGTAAAAGTTATTTCCGGAGATGTCAAGTATGATTCTGACGGAAATATACTTGAAGACACTCGTGTTTTTGCTCCGAATGATGTAGCCGTTTCTTATGAAACTTATATGCGTTCTTATAATGGCAGTTCTTCTAAATCGAACTTTAAGAAGAGTAAAACCTTTTTCAAATTAAGGGAATTATCAATCGGCTATCGGTTACCGAAAAAATATTGTACACATATAGTGAAAGGGGCGGAAGCGGCCTTGGTAGGACAAAATCTATTAATATGGACGAAAGGTTTTAAATTTTCGGATCCGGATGTCGATACAGAAAATATAAACTCGCCGTCTGTACGTTATGTCGGGGTGAATCTAAAGTTGAACTTTTAAAACAGAAATGACATGAAAAAAATAAAATCATATATCAACTGTTGTCTTTTGGTTGTAGTAATATGCATGACTTATAGCTGCAGCAGATTTGATGAAATTAATACGAATCCGGATTCTGCAACTACCGCAACTCCGGGAATGTTGGCTACCGGACAATTGAAAGAGACCTTGAGAATAGGTGGAAAATCTGATCCTAAAGGATATTTTTACGATATGTTCCTCACCAAAATGATCAGTTGGCATGAGGGAGCGGAAGATAGCCGAAAAGTCCAGTATAACCGGATAAACACAACCGGATTTGGAGTATACAATAGCCTGACAAACTGTCTTAAGATGGTAGAATTGGCGTCGGATGTCGATAAGGAGGCTTATCAAGGACTAGCTCTGTTCATTAAAGTATTCAGGCTTTATGACACAACGATGAGTCTGGGAGATATTCCTTATTCGGATGCATTGAAAGGAGAAGAAGGAAATATCAAACCGAAATATGATACCCAAAAAGAAGTATTCGTACAAATGTTGGATGACCTGGATGCTTCGTACACACATTTTTCCAATGCGACTCGTAATTTCGATGGAGATTTCGTGTATGGCGGAGATCCTGAAAAATGGAAAAGAGCTGTATCTGCTTTGCAGTTAAGGATATTGATGAGCTTGTCTAAAAAAGAGAAAGAGGCAGAACTGAACGTTAAACAACGCTTTACGGCAATCGTCTCTCAACAAGTTTTATTTGAGTCAAACGCCGACAATTTCCAGTTAGTTTACGGAACATTATCTTCTCAACTGTATCCTCTTTATCTTTCACGATTCAATTTTTACTCGGGAGTATCTGTAACAATAATAGATACTCTGAAAAAATATCAGGACAATCGTCTTTTCTTTTACTGCAACCCGGCAAAGGCACAAACCAAAGCGGGTATACCCGACGAAGACTGGGATGCTTATTTAGGAATTGACCCATCCCGGGTGTATAGTGAAATATTGGATTTATACACTGCCGATAGCATATCAAATATAAATTCCCGTTTCTTTGAAATAGACAACTGCCAGCCAACAATCCAAATGGGGTATGCTGAATTAAATTTCGTTTTAGCGGAAGCTTGTCTCAGGGGGTGGATTGATGGAGATGCAAACTCTTATTATCATAAGGGGATTGAAGCCAGTATGAATTTCGCCGCTGCTTACACACCTCTCGCTTACAGGCATAATAGAGAAATAACAGACGATTATATTCAGTCTTTCTTAGACAAACCCGAATTACAATTAGGTGCAAAAGAAAGTACTTTTGAAAACGACTTGAATAAAGTCCTCACACAAAAATATCTGGACCTGTTCATGCATAATACTTATACCTGCTATTATGATTTTCGTCGGACCGGATACCCTAAACTTCCCGTTAATCCGTCGACAAACATGAATACCGTTCCGGACAAGATGCCAATGAGATGGAGATATGAACAGCGGGAGTATGATTTTAACCGCGAAAACCTGGAAGAAGCGATTCAACGTCAATATAATGGTAATGACGATTGGAATGAATTAATGTGGATATTAAAATAAAAACAGACTTATGAAACTCAAATGGATAATACTTTTTTGCAGTCTTTCTTTAATATCTATGGCTGCAAAAACAAAAAAAGCTGTGTTTATTATTGTTGATGGTATTCCTGCCGACATGATAGAGCGTCTAAACACACCAGCTATTGACGAAATCGCATCCAAAGGAGCTTATGCCCGAGCTTATACCGGAGGAGAAATTGGAAGTTATTCGCAAACTCCGACAATTTCAGCAATCGGCTATACCAATTTACTTACAGCTACCTGGATGAATAAACATAATGTAGATGGTAATTCGAATTTGAAGCCTAATTACAATTATTGGACGATTTTCCGGATTGCCAAAGAGCAATCTAAACCGTATAAAACGGCAATTTATTCAAGCTGGACAGATAACCGGACAGTCTTGTTGGGAGAAGGAAAGCCGGAAACTAATTATTTGAAGATAGACTTTATATGCGATGGATATGATTTGGATACACTTCGTTTCCCGAAAAAGGAGAAAGACCTGCGCATTTTCGATATCGATGAGTATGTGACGGAACAGGCTGCCAAAGGTATAAGACAGGATGCCGCAGATTTGAGTTGGGTATATCTATGGTATACGGACGATGCAGGCCATATTGAAGGAAACGGACGTTTCTTTGACGATTACACACAGAAAGCAGATGCACAGATCGGCAAGATTTGGGACGCAGTGAAGTATCGGGAAGCCAATTTTAACGAAGACTGGATGATCGTAGTAACGACCGATCATGGTCGTGGCGAGAATGGTCATGGACATGGCGGCCAGTCGAAACGCGAACGGACTACCTGGATATCGACTAACCAACCTGTCAATGAGCGATTTAACACAGAGGGCTTGGCCATCGTCGACATAACCCCTTCCATTTGCCGTTTTATGGAATTTAATATTCCGCAACAGGTACGATGGGAACAGGATGGAATCCCGTTTATAGGTCAAGTAGATATCACACAAATGGGTACTTCCCCTTACGACGACTCTGTCACACTTTCTTGGAATTGCCTCAATCCAGACGCAATGGTGGATATTTATGTTTCTTCAACGAACCAATACAAAGAAGGTGGCAAAGATCAATGGAAGAAAATCGCGAGAGTTCCTGCCAAGAAACAGATGTATGTGGTTTCTACCGATAAATTACCGGATTCTCACTATTACAAATTTTTACTGGAACCCCCCAACAATCATTTGAATCGTTGGGTACAATAAATCGGTAAATAAAAGTAGTAGTTTTTTCACATTGAGACACGCGAAATAACAAATTTAAATCCGTGTCTCAATGTCTCTTTTCCTTTGATCTGATTCCCGGCTCTTCTATTTATCGGAATCAGAAAAAGATTAATTATTCAAAATTATCTACCATATCTACAACTTACACTTCAGTCCATTGTTTATCAACTATATACATAATTGTTGCAGATAAAAAATCATCTACAATTACCAGCCTACATCTACCACTATTTTCCGTTTTTACAACTAACAATCGAAAGATCTTCCTGCTCACCGGATACATCATAAACATTATTCTTCATCGAATACGCTGTTTGAGAGAATCAACCAACCTGTTTCCATTTGTTTCCTGCTGAAGAAACAAGAGTTTATACGGCACAAAACTTTTGTTTCACCACATAGAAACTTTAATTTTTCATGTACAAAACAAAAGTTTTTCATGCAATAAACTATTTATTCGTTCCTTATCCTCCACCCATCGTTGCCTGCCAAGAAACAAACGTAAATTCTACTTTCACTCAATAACTAAGAATAATGATGTATATAAATATCAGTCTTCAGGCGAATACTGGCACTTCTTTTCAGAAAAACAAATAAAAAGTTACAAAATAAGCTTATAGTGGTAGATAACTGATATTAGTTGTAGATATATTTTCACCTGCAACCACTATATAATATATTTATTTTCAATTAAATCATAGCATAGTTGTAGATATTGTAGATAATAAATATAATTTAGAATAGAAAAGCTATAAATAATAAATTAATGAAATATAGTAAAATCAATATCCGATAAAGTAACTACGTTCCTAAAATATTCCAAGAACATACTTTTATTATAAACATAATAATTACATTTGCAATAAAAAGAAAATATGGATATAGCAGTGACGAATCCTTTTGTCGTAGGAAGGTATATTTCCGACAAGTATTTCTGTGATCGTGAACAAGAAACGGACTTTTTGATTAAACAGATTGAGAATGGCCGCAATGTAGCTCTGATTTCTCCTCGTCGCCTAGGGAAAACAGGGCTGATAAATCACTGTTTCCGTCAGAAACAAATCAAGGAAAGTTATTATACTTTTTTTATTGATATCTATGCAACGACCTCACTGGCTGAATTTGTCTATTTATTGGGAAAATCTATTTATGACGAACTAAAACCTTTGAAAACGTCCTGGAGCGAAAAGTTCTTTCAAATAATAACTTCATTACGCGTTGGATTTAAACTGGATGCATTGACGGGAGAACCCGGCTTCGATATCGGATTGGGAGATATTCAGACGCCACAAATCACACTGGATGAGATTTTCAACTATTTAGAATCAGCAGACAAACCTTGTATTGTGGCGATAGACGAATTTCAGCAAATAGCCGGTTACGAAGAGAAAAATGTCGAGGCTCTGCTACGTACGAAAATTCAGCAATGCAGCCATACCATGTTTATTTTTGCCGGTAGTAAACGACATCTTATGAATAATATGTTCAATTCGCCCTCAAAACCATTCTATCAAAGTTCCATAGGTATGGGATTGAAAGCTATCCCACAAGAAACTTATATCAAATTTGCAAATCGTATGTTTGAGGAACGTGGGAAACATATTGAAAGGACGGTTACTGAGAAAGTTTATTCGATGTTTGCCGGTTATACCTGGTTCGTTCAAATGATGATGAACGAATTATTTGCCCTGACTGCTCATGGAGAATGGTGTAAAACAGATAAGATCGAAACAGCACGAAAAAATGTTATCCAAACACAAGACAGCCTTTACCGGGAAATATTAGCAAACCTTGCAACCAAGCAAAAACAGGTACTGCAGGCCATAGCTAAAGAACGGGAGGCACAAGGCATAACATCTTCTGCCTTTATCAAGAAATACAATTTGCCTTCTGCCAGTTCCGTACAAGCAGCTGTCAAAGGATTGATAGAGAAAAACCTTATCACGCAAACAGATGGTGTTTATCGGGTATACGACTATTTCTTTGCCGATTGGTTGGCTACCGAATATTAAGGAGCGCTGATGGCTAAAACAATCTACGCTCCCTAATAGCCTGCCTTCCTTTACTTCTTTGCCTTTACCTTAGCCATCTCCAACGCATGCGTTGTCACATAATACTTGGCGATCATGTTCGGGACTTCCCAGTCCGGCAATTTTCCGTCCTGCAAATATTGCAGATAATTTTCCATCACCTGCCCGAAATGGGCTTCATGCCCTACCCTGTATGTTGCAGGGATCTGAACTTGCCATACATTATCCGAAACCTTATCCAAAGCAACTCCCGGATATTTATCCGCCACGGTCGACATGGCAGCAGCCAGTTCCTTTTCATAAGCAGCCAGATCGATATCAGGCAATGCCTCGATATATAATTCCGGTTTATATCCCTGCTCCTGTCCCTGACGGATAATCAAGTCGGCCTTACTTCCCTTCATGACAGAGAAATGAGTATCACCACCTCCTTCAGGGAAAGTATAATTCCAGATAACTGAAACTTTGGCCGTTACCCCTTTGATCTTATATACGATATCACCATTACAATATACTTTCAATGTATCGTTCTCCACATCCTTTTTCAGGAAATCAGGATAAGCATCCGTGCCTGTCACCTGCTTAAATTCCTCCGGACTGATTGAAGTTGTCCAACGGTTCGCATCAACCAATTCGATATCTTTTTTATAATCGATGATCTGTTCAGGAAAAGCCTCCCACTGAACGAGATCTACCAGGTGAGTTGTTACATCCACAATACCTTCCCCCTGCTGAGTTACATCAAAATACCACACTGGACGGGTCAGTGGTTTGTTATCCACCAGCTTAAACAAATGATGCACACTTTCCTTTACGATAGCCGGCTCGTCGGGAGAACCTTTCAGCTGTTCACCATATATCGCCGGAATTGTTGAAAGCTCACGCTGTAACATCGTTGTAATCTCATTCCTTTCAGTCATAATGTCATACAACAGGACGTTCTTTTGCCTGGCAATATCAAAACACTCTTCCAGTAATTTAAAATTCTGGCTATTGATTGCCATAGGCTTGTCAGACAGCACATTGATACCGGCTTCCAGTGTCTTCTTTATATATTCTGTCTTCTTACCGTTGTTACCGGCCTGAATCATGACATTACCCTTCTTCTCGGCAAGCATTTTTTCAAGATAATCGGTACCTGTATAAACAATTTCATTCCACAGTGTCGGATTCTCCGCACGAGTGTTAAATCCTTCGATACGCTTCAGGTGTTCGTTTACATCGAAACCTGTGGGAGCGTACACATAAACATCCTTGGAAACTTGTGGATAAGAGACTTTTTGTACCAGTGCTGCATGAAAATGTCCGGGATCGAGCGTTATCAGTTTCACCTCGCCCGGTGCGCCGGTAAACCCTTCTGCGTGTTCCTTCTTAGAGGAACACGCCGTTCCCAATAAAAGTGTAGCCATGGTAAAAACAAGATAGTTTTTCATTTTATATACGATTTAATTAATAATATTCTCCACCTTCGGTCTAAAATTATACAAGAATCACTTCTATGCCACAAAGATAAAAATATATCGTTTTAACATCTGCCGTATTGTCATTATTTCTGACAGCAAAAACAATTCGGAACCGTTCATTGTTACTTTGGCATACGTTTTGTATACTAATTGGTGCAACTCGACAAGAGAAAAAGCAAAGACGAAAAATAATAACAATTAAAATAGTAGAAAATTATGGGAAAAATTATTGGTATCGACTTAGGAACAACCAACTCATGTGTTGCCGTACTGGAAGGTAACGAACCGGTTGTTATTGCAAACAGCGAAGGTAAAAGAACGACTCCTTCAATCGTTGCATTCGTTGAAGGCGGCGAACGTAAAGTTGGTGATCCCGCAAAACGTCAGGCTATCACCAATCCGGAAAAAACTATATTTTCTATCAAACGTTTCATGGGTGAAACTTACGACCAGGTTCAGAAAGAAATCAATCGCGTACCTTATAAGGTAGTACGTGGCGATAACAACACTCCGCGTGTGGATATCGAAGGCCGTCTGTACACTCCGCAGGAAATTTCAGCAATGGTTCTTCAGAAGATGAAGAAGACTGCTGAAGATTATTTAGGACAGGAAGTAACAGATGCAGTTATCACTGTTCCGGCTTACTTTAGCGATGCTCAGCGTCAGGCTACAAAAGAAGCCGGTGAAATTGCCGGTCTGAATGTTCGCCGTATCGTGAACGAACCGACTGCCGCATCTCTGGCTTATGGTCTTGACAAGACCAACAAAGATATGAAGATCGCCGTATTCGACCTTGGTGGCGGTACATTCGATATTTCAATCCTTGAATTGGGTGACGGTGTATTTGAAGTAAAATCAACAAACGGTGATACTCACCTGGGTGGTGATGACTTCGACCACGTGATTATCGACTGGCTGGCAGAAGAATTCCTTCGTGAAGAAGGCGTTGACCTGCGCAAAGACCCGATGGCTTTGCAACGTTTGAAAGAAGCTGCTGAAAAAGCTAAGATCGAATTGTCAAGCACAACAAGCACAGAAATCAACCTGCCGTATATCATGCCGGTTAACGGTATTCCAAAGCACTTGGTTAAAACATTGACACGTGCTAAATTCGAACAGTTGGCAGACAGCCTGATCCAGGCTTGTATCGAACCGTGCCGTCAGTCATTGAAAGATGCAGGTTTGAGTACTTCCGATATCGACGAAGTAATCCTGGTAGGTGGTTCTACACGTATCCCGGCTGTACAGGCTATCGTTGAAAAATTCTTCGGCAAAGCTCCTTCCAAAGGTGTTAACCCGGATGAAGTAGTAGCTGTAGGTGCTGCAATCCAGGGTGGTGTATTGACTGGTGAAGTAAAAGACGTATTGTTGCTGGATGTTACTCCGCTGTCTCTGGGTATCGAAACAATGGGTGGCGTGATGACTAAGTTGATCGAAGCCAACACAACAATTCCGACTAAGAAATCGGAAACATTTACAACAGCTGTCGACAACCAGCCGTCTGTAGAAATCCATATCCTGCAGGGCGAACGTTCTCTGGCTAAGGATAACAAATCAATCGGCCGTTTCCATCTGGACGGAATACCTGCTGCACAGCGTGGTGTACCTCAGATTGAAGTTACTTTCGATATCGACGCAAACGGTATCCTGAACGTATCTGCAAAAGATAAAGGAACCGGTAAAGTACAGAGCATCCGTATCGAAGCATCCAGTGGTTTGAGCGACGACGAAGTAAAACGCATGAAAGACGAAGCTGCAGCCAATGCTGAAGCCGACAAGAAAGAAAAAGAACGTATCGACAAGCTGAACCAGGCTGACAGTATGATCTTCCAGACTGAAAAACAGTTGAAAGACCTGGGTGACAAACTTCCGGCTGATAAGAAAGCTCCTATCGAAGCGGCATTGAATAAGCTGAAAGAAGCTCACAAGGCTCAGGATATTGCAGGTGTCGATGCTGCCATGACTGAACTGAATACAGTATTCCAGGCTGCAAGCCAGGAAATGTACAATGCTCAGAATGCTCAGGGCGGTGCACAACCGGGACCTGATTTCGGACAGCAACAGGCCAACAACAATGCTGGCGGAGCTAAGGACGGTGGCGTAACAGATGTTGACTTCGAAGAAGTGAAGTAAGATAGATTACATTTTCCACATAAGATGAAGAGCGATTGTCGGATTAATCTCCGGCAGTCGCTTTTTTTTACCAAAACACAACTCACACCCTCTACGTATTTCCTAAAAAGAACGGCTACCAGGTTTCTTCCTGATAGCCGCTCTTTTTTTTCAATAACTCTATGACTCAGAGAATCGAAAAAGCATCTGCATCCTTCCACGCCGGGAATTTAGCACGCAATTCCTCCAAATCACTCTTATTTAATGTACAGGTACGAGTTATTTCCTCCCGTTTGCCGGCATCTGCCAGTTTCTTTCCTTTCGGAGAGAAGATCATGGAATCGCCCCGGTAAGTAAACCCTTTACCATCGATACCCACCCGGTTCACACCGCACACATACGCCATATTTTCAATGGCCCTGGCAGGCAATAATGCTTTCCATACCTTTTTACGAGGTTCAGGCCAGTTTGCTACATATATTAATAGGTCATACTCATTATCCACGTTGCGGCTCCATACCGGGAAACGGAGATCATAACAAACCTGCAAACAGATATTCCAGTCTTTATACTTTATTACCGTACGTTTATCGCCAGCCGTGAAATGCTTATCTTCAGCAGCCATCCGGAATAAATGACGTTTATCATAATAATATTCGTCCCCTTCCGGCGTGATAAAGAAAGCACGGTTAAAATATTTTCCGTCTTCTTTCGCAATAAAACTACCGGCGACAGCCAGATTATATTTAGCGGCCCATCCCTTTATAGTCGGGACAGTCGGGCCATCCATCGTATCTGCCAGCTTTTCCACCTCCATGGAAAAACCGGTTGTAAAGGTTTCGGGAAGTACGGCAATATCCGTTTTCCCACTCACACGCCGGAGTAATTCTCCGTAATAACCAAGATTCTCGTCTCTGTCTTCCCAAATGATATGGGATTGAATCATACTGATACGTAAGCTGTCTGCCATAATAGTAAATTAAACTTTTACGAAATTTTCCGGATGACAAGCTGTCACATCCCGGTAACTTTCACGAATTGTACGAATATCCTTTTCTGCATCCCCGGTTGGATAAAACAATCCTTTAAACCCGGCTTCCTTCTTTGCATAATCAAAATAAGCGATCATGATAGGAACCTGTGCCTTTTCAGCAATATAATAAAACCCTTTCTTCCATTCTTCCACCTTTTTACGTGTACCTTCCGGTGTCACAGCCAGCTGAAAAATTTTGCGTTTATTAAACACCTCAACCATCTGGTCGGTTACCGAAGTCCGTTGATGACGGTCGACAGGCACACCACCCAGCCACGAAAACAATATATTGAACGGAAAAAAGAACCATTCTTTTTTGATTAGAAAACTGGCGTTACGCCCTAATGCCGTATAAAACAACTTTCCGACAATAAAATCCCAATTGCTGGTATGCGGGGCAACGCATATCACACATTTAGGCACATCTTCGCCAACTGGTCCCAGTTTCCATCCGGCCATGCGAAGAAGTGCCTTACAGATCGCTTTCTTCATTATTTTTCTTTACTTAGCTCTCCTATTTCGTTAGCAATAGCGTCGACTTCTGTCTGCAAATCAACTCTAAGTTTACGATAATACTCTTTTACCAGTGTTTTGTTGTCTTTGGCATCCGGAGTTCCGGCACGACGGATAAATTCATCCTGCATATCCAGTATCCTTGTCAACAGAACATCAGCTTTATCTCCCTCTACTCCAGGAATAAATAGCTTACAAACTAATACTTCAGAAAACAGTTCACCTGCTACATAGCTGATTTCTTTCTTTAAAATTCTTCTTTTAGCCATAATTTTCGCATTAAAATATCTACAAATCTACAAAATCCTTTATTAAATAACTCACACCGCAGGAAAAAAGATAAAAATAATGTATCTTTGCAGCTTCAAATTCTCTGATTATAAACAAAATCGTTTATGGATACAAAGACAACAACGCCAGAATATCTCTTTGAAAGCAGTTGGGAAGTCTGTAATAAAGTGGGAGGGATCTACACAGTGCTGTCTACAAAAGCGCACACTCTGCAACAGATGTTTAACGATAAAGTGGTATTTATCGGACCTGATGTGTGGGGACCCGCTAACGCTCCGGACTTTATCGAAGATGATGCTCTGTTTGCTGATTGGAAAAAACATGCAAGAACCACTGACAAACTAAAAATGAAAGTCGGACGCTGGAACGTACCTGGTACTCCTCCGGTGGTATTAATCGACTTCAAGCCTTTTTTCAGTGATCGGGACGCTTTCTTTTACTCCATGTGGGAAAACTTCAGGGTAGATTCGATGCACGCTTATGGCGACTATGACGAATCCTGTATTTTTGCCTATGCAGTAGGAAAAGTGATTGAAAGTTTCTACAACTTCTATAATCTTTCCGATAAGAAAGTTACAGCACTGTTCAATGAATGGATGCTGGGTATGGGAGCGCTTTATATCAAAAAGCAAATCCCCGCCATTGCAACCCTGTTCACTACTCATGCTACATCTATCGGCCGTTCCATTGCCGGCAACAACAAAGCATTATATGCTTATATGGACGGATACAACGGCGACCAGATGGCGAAGGAACTGAATATGGAGGCCAAACATTCGCTGGAAAAGCAAACGGCTCACCATGTGGACTGTTTCACGACAGTCAGCGATATCACTGCCCGGGAGTGTAAGCAATTACTGGACAAGGCTCCGGATATTGTTACCCCGAACGGTTTTGAGCCCAACTTCGTTCCCGAAGGAAAAGAATATACCAAGAAACGTGCAGAAGCTCGCAAGAGATTGATCAATGTAGCCGAGAAATTACTGGGATGTCCCATCTCTCCGGATGCATTGCTCGTATCGACCAGCGGACGGTATGAATACCGCAACAAAGGGATCGATGTCTTCATCGAAGCCATGAACCGTGTACGCAATTCAGGAGAATTACAACGTGAAGTCGTTGCCTTCCTGATGGTTCCGGCCTGGGTCCGCGACGCACGCGCCGACCTGAAAGAGGTGATTGAAAAAAATATTCAGACCACCTCTCCCATGCAAATGCCTTTTATTACCCACTGGCTGAATCTGATGGATCAGGACAAGGTATTAAATTATATCTCACACGCAGGATTCACAAATCAGGCTTCCGAAAAACTGAAAATAATATTTGTGCCCTGTTACCTGGACGGACGCGACGGAATCTTTAACAAGCCCTATTACGATCTGCTGATCGGTATGGACGCAACTGTATATCCGTCATACTACGAACCCTGGGGATACACTCCACTGGAAAGTGTTGCCTTTGGCATACCGACAGTAACGACCAATCTGGCCGGCTTCGGCCTTTGGGCGGAAAAAAGTGTCTCCGGCAAAAACATCAGCGAAGGTGTGGCTGTTATTGAACGGACAGACTTCAACTATTTCGATGTTGCTGATGCTATCACTGCTTCAATCCTCTCACTCGTCAAGAAAGACAAAAAAGAAGTTGAAGAAATACGCAAACGCTGTTTTAAACTGGCAAAGCAGGCTGAATGGAGTAAATTCATTGTTTTCTATCAAAAAGCTTTCAGCGACGCATTGGAAGCTGCAACTAAAAGAAACAGTTAAACATAGCTCATAATTAGCAAGATAATTCTATCTTTGCCACAGTTTTTTACATCTTATTAAAAGTTGAATCATTTTAAATCTCACAATAATGAAAATCAAGGCGAATAACGCAAACAGTCCGATCTGGAAGGACGTTTATTCACATTCGATGCTTCCCGAAGCATTACAACCCTTACACGAAATGGCTACTAATTTGTGGTGGGTATGGAATCATGAAGGAGCTAAATTATTTGGAAAAATCGACAAAGACCTTTGGGTATCTACGGAAGGTAACCCGGTGCTTTTACTCCAAAGCTTATCATTCAAACGTATTGAAGAAATCCAGGCCGACAAAGTATTGATGGCCGAAATCCAGGAAGTTTACGCCAGCTACAGAAAATATGTGGACGTAAAACCGGATGCTACTAAACCGTCTGTTGCATATTTCAGTATGGAATACGGACTCACCAACGTGTTGAAAATATACTCCGGTGGTCTGGGTGTTCTGGCAGGTGACTACCTGAAAGAAGCCAGCGACAGTAACATCGATCTGACAGCTGTAGGTTTCCTGTATCGTTACGGATACTTTACACAATCACTGTCTATGGACGGACAGCAGATTGCAAACTACGAACCGCAGAATTTCAACTCTTTACCTCTTTCTCAGGTAATGCAGTCAAACGGCGAACCGATGGTATTGGAAGTACCTTATCCAGGCAGAACCGTATATGCTCATATCTGGAAAGTAAGCGTAGGACGTGTTCCTTTGTATCTGATGGATACAGACATTCCTCAGAACAGTGAATGGGACCGTTCAATCACTCACCAGTTATATGGCGGCGACTGGGAAAACCGTATGAAACAGGAATATCTGTTAGGTATCGGCGGTATCCTGATGCTGGATAAACTGGGTATCAAAAAACAGATCTATCATTGTAACGAAGGCCACGCAGCATTGATCAATGCTCAGCGTCTGGTTAACTATATCCAGAACGACGGACTTACTTTCAATCAGGCATTGGAAGTTGTACGCGCTTCTGCTCTTTATACAGTACATACTCCGGTTCCTGCCGGACACGACTATTTTGACGAAGGCCTGTTCGGTCGCTACATGGGTGAATTCCCCGGTAAGCTGGGTATCAGCTGGCAGGAATTTATCGATATGGGACGCGAAAACCCGGGTTCTAACGAAAAGTTCTCTATGAGTGTATTCGCTTTGAATACTTGCCAGGAAGCAAACGGCGTAAGCTGGTTGCACGGAAAAGTATCACAACGCATGTTTGCTCCGGTATGGAAAGGATATTTCCCGGATGAACTGCATGTAGGATATGTAACTAACGGCGTACACATGCCGACATGGGCTTCTACAGAATGGAAACGTTTCTTCCACCAGCGTTTCGGTGAAAAATTCTTTGAAGACCAATCCAACAAAAAACTTTGGGAAGCTATCCAGAACGTCAACGACGACGATATCTGGGAACTGCGCAAAACTCTGAAAAATAAACTGATCGAATACATCAAAGGCCAGTACAAACAGAGCTGGTTGAAGAATCAGGGAGACCCTGTAAAGGTTGTTTCTATCCTTGAAAAGATCAACCCGAATGCGTTGCTGATCGGTTTCGGCCGTCGTTTCGCCACTTATAAACGTGCACACTTATTGTTCACAGACCTTGACCGTTTGGCTAAGATCGTAAACAATGAAAAATATCCGATCCAGTTCGTATTTACCGGAAAAGCCCACCCGGCTGACGGCGGCGGACAGGGATTGATCAAACATATCGTAGAAATCTCACGTCGTCCGGAATTCCTGGGTAAGATCATCTTCCTCGAAAACTACGACATGCGTCTGGCACGTCACCTGGTTGCCGGTGTCGACGTTTGGTTGAACACTCCGACCCGTCCGCTGGAAGCATCAGGTACATCCGGTGAAAAAGCAGAGATGAACGGTGTACTGAACTTCTCCGTACTCGACGGATGGTGGTACGAAGGTTATAAAGAAGGCGCTGGTTGGGCATTGACCGACAAGCGTACTTACGAAAACCAGCAGTATCAGGATCAGTTGGATGCCGCTACGATCTACCATATATTGGAAACAGAGATCATCCCGACTTACTATGCTAAAAACAGCAAGGGATACTCTCCCGAATGGATCCAATATATCAAGAACTCAATGTCTCAGATCGCTCCCGACTATACAATGAAACGTATGTTGGACGATTATATCAGCCGTTTCTACAGCAAACTGGCTAACCGTTCCGCCCATTTGCGTGAAGGTAACTACGCTGAAGCCAAAGCTATCGCAGCATGGAAAGAAGAAGTGGCAGAACATTGGGACAGCTTCCAGGTTGAATCATTCACTTGCAGCAAGGATCTGGCTATCGACGGACCGGTTGTCGGCAAAGAATATTCATTCAATCTGGTAATCGACCGCAAAGACCTTCAGGGAATGCTTGGAGCTGAAGTGGTTGTGACCAAAGAAAACTCGGAAAATCATCAGCTTGAATTGCTTTATACAAAACCGTTCGTGCTGAAGAAAGAAGAAGGTTCTAAACTGTTCTTTGAATTGAAAACAACTCCGAGCGAAGCTGGTGTTCATAAAATGGGCTTCCGTGTTTACCCTGTAAACAAAGAATTGCCTCACCGTATGGACTTTGCTTATGTTCGTTGGATTCAGTTATAATAAACAGTTATAGCAAATATGAAAAAGGATGCTTCCATAACGGGGGCATCCTTTTTTCATATTTATTTAATATCCAGGATTCTGTGTCAGATTTCTATTCAGGGAAAGTATATTTTCGGGAATCGGAAAGACAGTCGTATAACCACTGCTTTCTCCCGGTAACTGCGGACGGCTGCTATAGGTCCGTGTAAAAAGACCAAAGCGGACCAGATCCTGCCTCCTCCACCCTTCCCAGGCAAATTCCAGTTGACGTTCGGCCAGTATATTATCTAAAGTAGCCTGACGGTCCGGCATTCCGACACGGGAACGGACCTGATTCAACTCTGCATCCCCGTTTCCCCCGTTACGGACCAATGCTTCACTTTTCATCAGCAAAACATCGGCATAACGGAACAGCACAATATCATTATCCATCAGCTTCCCGTCTTTAGTCGCCGTTTTATCGATTGCATATTTCTTCATACGGGCACCCGCCACCTTCTCAAACGGTTTGCCGGATATATCCACATCCACCTTCCAGGGCAGATATTCCAACACCTGCCCGGTATCGAGCCGAACGGTATCCCCATTCAGATCAAGCACAACACCGGCAAAATAGCATTTACTGAAACGAGCATCGACCGAATCCGTATCATAACCGAAAGTCCGGAGTGCTTCTATTGTAGCGGCAGAGCCATTCTCACCGGATAATCCGTAAGCCTTCGCATGATTATAATGACGGGAGCGAAACAGGTATTGCATCTGGTTCGTATAAAAATTCTTATCCATCGGAATCGTAAAGATATTCTCTACAGAGGTTTCGTTAAATACGGAAAAGTTCTCTTCATAAGTACGTGACAACTGATAACCAAGCGCTGTTATGGAATCGCAATAAGCGATCACGGTTTCCCACGCATTCAACCGTTGACCGCCGACTTCAAAAAACACACTTTTTCCATCCGGCTGACTTCCGGCCGTCCAGTTATTATTTGTGTAAACTTCGGCATTCAAAGCCAGTTTAGCCAACAGAAAATAAGCAACCGGACGTGTCAAACGCCCGTAATAGTCACCGAGCTGGTTACTACGCTCCGCACTTAGCAACGGTGCTGCTTCCTGCAATTCTTTTACCACAAGCTCAAACACTTCCTGCCGGGTACTCTGCTTTACATCTTTCATCGGAGTGGATGACGACAATACAAGCGGAACACGTCCGAACATATCCACCAGGTAATAATAATACATGGCCCGGAAAGCACGCACCTCAGCCATATAAGCCGGGATATACCGGTTGTCCGTCTGCTTATAAAATTCGTCCAGACGTTCCAAAGACTTATTGCTCAACACAATCACCTTATACAAATACTCCCAGGTCGCCCGTATGGCATCACTGCTGACACCCCATTTATGCAGAAACAAACCTTGCCAGAAACCACCGTCATACCAGTCACCGCCACGGGTCGGAAGGATCGCCTCATCCGTCGTAAAGGTATTCAGGTCATATACTCCCCGGTAAGTTCCCTGTAATCCCTGGCTATCGCTGTAACCACCTACATAATTATAAAGCGTTGCAACCGTGTTCAGGTAGACCGAAGTGGCATTATCATAGGCTTCCTCTTCCGAAATTTGATCTCGCGGATTCTCTTCCAGGAACTTACTACAGGAAAGAAAAGTAAAACCGCACAAAATATAGGATAGTAAAACTAACTTCTTCATCACTACTAATTATTAAAATTGAAAACTCAAACCGACCGTATAAGAACGGTAAACCGGATAATTCCGCTTATCGTCTATCCCCAGCGTATTATTCACAATATAACTATTGATCATAGGAGTCAGGCCGGAATAGCCGGTGATCGTTGCCAGATTATTGACAGAACAGGACAACCGCAGGTTCTGCACATATTTCTTCCACTTGCCCAGCGGGACATTCCATCCCACGGTCAGATAGTCAAAGTTGATGTAATCACCTTTCTCCAACCAGTAATCCGTTGCCGTCTGATCCTTTATATTCTGTTCCGGAGCACCTTGCATCACATTGTAATCGGGGAAACTGCCCATATTCATATAAGTAAGGGAAGTCCCGTTGTATATCTTATGCCCGAAGGCTCCGTTTATCTGTAAAGAGACATCGAACTGCTTGTAGCGGAAACTGATATTCGATCCCAGCATCGTCTTGGGAGTCGCCTGTCCGGCAATGTAACGGTCTTCGCCATCTTCCAGATTCACACCATCGCCATTCAGGTCGGCAATCTCATATCTGTAACTACCATCCTCCTGCTGTGTCAGCCCGGTACAATGAGGAAGATAAAAGACACCTAAAGGCTGTCCGACAATCTGATAGACGATATGGTTATAACCTCCGTGGAAACCAGCGCCATTCAGATCGGAGATACTGGTATATTCCGGTGCCGACATCTGTTCGCCTTTGTACATACCGCTCAGGGACAGGAGTTTGTTCTGCTGGAAAGTAACGTTGACATTGATGCTCAATTCCATATCTTTCGTTTGCAAAGGAGTAACGCCGAAACCCAGTTCGACACCGCTATTCCGCATCGAACCGAGGTTTGCCAACAGTTTATTGTAGGCAAAAGGCGGAACGCTCACATCATAAAGATAAAGCATATCGCTGGTCTTCGAATGATAATAATCGACAGTCATCAACAGACGGTTACGGAAGAAACCGACATCTATCCCTGCATTCACGGTACGTTTTACTTCCCATTTCAGGTCGGGGTTGGCATTCCGGATTACCCCCATCGTTACCGTCGGGCTACCTCCTACCGATACCACGCCATTGGGTTTCACCAGTTGCAGGGAGTTATAAGAATCGATCGCATCCTGATTACCGGAAAGACCGTAGCCGGCACGCAGTTTCAGATTATTCAGAAAAGTGAACTGTTTCATAAAATCCTCCTCCGTGATTATCCAGGCAGCCGAGACAGAAGGAAAGAACCCCCATTTATTATTCTTGCCGACTTTGGAGGAAGCATCCGCACGGGCATTGACCGTCGCCACATATTTTCCGGCATACATATAGTTGACACGTCCCAGAAAAGAGCTCAACCGTGGGTCTTC
Organism: Parabacteroides goldsteinii DSM 19448 = WAL 12034; assembly: GCF_000969835.1. Taxonomy (GTDB): domain Bacteria; phylum Bacteroidota; class Bacteroidia; order Bacteroidales; family Tannerellaceae; genus Parabacteroides; species Parabacteroides goldsteinii. The sequence goes on along the minus strand of NZ_KQ033914.1, from coordinate 174,339 downwards.
ATAATAAGAGTTCGTTCCCTCCCAAAGACGTACAGCCCCTGCCTGCAAATTATTATATCCGAATTTATCCGTTGAGAAATTCGTAACAGTCGTATAAAATCCGGTCAGGATATTCTTCTGAGCTTCCACCAGTCCAAGCGCATCCAGGTGATGCTTTCCCCAATCATTCGAATAACTCAGCAACAAATTACCCAACAAGTCCTCCATCTTCCTCTCTCCTTTATAGGCTTGTCCGTGCGCCCATACCGTGGTCGGCAGATACTGGGAGTTATCTATTATATTATATGTATAGGAACCGAAGGCTGAAAACTTAACCTGTTTGCTCAGGTTGACCGTAAACTTCAGATGGGTATTGAAATGGGCATTCGAATCATCATCTTTCACCTCCAGCCAGGCAAGCGGATTGGTAATCTGGCTGGCATTGGTTACCCCGTTCCATGCTCCGGTCTGTTCGTCCCGATGGTTCGGGAATGTCGGATTAAACGCGGCAGCTGAATAGAAAGTCTTCTGGATATCATTCAGATAACGGTTCTTTTGCAAGGAGCCGAAGACACCCAGGTCTATCTTCAACCGGTCATTGAAAGCACGCTGGGCGATATCCAGTTTAACGGTAAAGTTCTGAAAATCATTTGTCCGCACCACGCCATCCCGGTCCATAACACCAAGGGAAGCACGATAGTTGGACGTTTCAGAGCCTCCCCCCAAAGCTATATGATGATTCTGCACAATCCCGGTACGGGTTATTTCATCCGGGAAATTCGTATTATAACCCAGATCCAGTATGTCGATATTACGTTCGGAAGCCACCGCCCGGAAATCGTCTCCCGACAGCATCTTCATATTCTTATAGACAGCCTCCACCCCGAAACTGCCATCGTAACTGATACTGAAAGCGCCGCCTTTCCCTTTCTTCGTCGCCACCTCGATCACCCCCGAAGCACCACGCGAACCGTACTGTGCCGTCTCGGAAGCATCTTTCAGGATAGTGAAACTCTCGATATCCGCCGGATAAATGGAACTAAGCGTATTCAGGTCGGAAGAAACCCCATCGATAATGACCAGCGGGTCGTTCCCTCCGGTCAGCGAAGTCGTTCCCCTCACCCGGACAGCACTCAGTGCAGCCGCCCTGTTTGCTCCGGTAGAGATACTGACCCCCGCCGCCTGTCCGCTCAAAGCGTTCAGCGAACTGGAGACAAACCCCTTGTTCATACGTTTTTCGGAAACTTTATCAACAGAACCTGACATGGTCCGCTGATTCCCCGTTGCATATCCAACGGCTATCTCATCATCCAGCCGTATGGAATCAGGTACAACCGTCCTGAACGTATCCGTCGGTAACGGAGCGACCTGCGCCTGCCCTTCAATCCCCCGGACAGCTAATAAAAATATCGGAAATATGAATAAAGAAAAATAGAACTTAACCATATGCATATCGATTTAAGATTATGAACCCCTTTTCAATAAAAACTACCGACCGCAAGCGATTGTTCATAAATATAATAAATGTTTTTAAATCAATGCTTATTTCTGTAATATTACTTGTATTGGCAGATTCAGAATTAATCAGATATGAATTTAAACTATAACATATCCCCACTGCTATGGGGATATTCCCCCATTGTAATGGGGATTATTCCCCTCCTATAGGGGGAAAATTCCCCACACAAATAAAAAAAGTGGGGAATTTCTTACGATGACTCAAATAGTATCAGAAGCGAGTCCATTCTTTCTAAACAAGCCTTCCCCCTGTCCCCCATTTAGTGATAATTAATAGTCCTCGCAAATAAATTATTTACGGAAATATTTCTTTATTCAGCAATACATTGTACCTTTGTCCTCGTTAAAAAAGAAAGTATTATTATAAGTAATAACATATAAAACTTATTATTATGTCTAAAGTAACAGTTGTTGGCGCCGGTAATGTAGGTGCTACTTGCGCAAATGTTCTTGCCTTCAATGAAGTGGCAGACGAAGTTGTAATGCTTGATGTTAAGGAAGGCGTTTCCGAAGGCAAAGCAATGGATATGATGCAGACAGCTCAGCTGCTGGGTTTCGATACTACAGTTGTAGGTTGCACAAACGACTATGCTCAAACAGCAAATTCTGATGTTGTTGTTATCACTTCAGGTATTCCCCGTAAACCGGGTATGACTCGTGAAGAGTTGATCGGTGTAAACGCTGGTATCGTGAAGAGTGTAGCTCAGAACATCCTGAAATATTCTCCGAATGCAATTATCGTAGTTATCTCTAACCCGATGGATACAATGACTTACCTGTCATTGAAATCTCTGGGCTTGCCGAAAAACCGTATCATCGGTATGGGTGGCGCATTGGATAGCTCTCGTTTCAAATATTTCCTGTCTCAGGCATTAGGATGCAATGCTAACGAAGTAGAAGGTATGGTAATCGGTGGTCACGGTGATACTACAATGATTCCGTTAGCTCGTCTGGCTACTTACAAAGGTATCCCTGTAAGCAAACTGCTGAGCGCTGAAAAATTGCAGGAAGTTGTTGCTTCTACTATGGTTGGTGGTGCTACACTGACAAAACTGTTGGGTACTTCTGCATGGTATGCACCGGGTGCAGCAGGAGCATTCGTTGTTGAATCTATCATCCACAATCAGTGCAAAATGGTTCCTTGTTCAGTTTATCTGGAAGGAGAATACGGCGAATCAGATCTTTGTATCGGCGTTCCTGTTATCCTGGGTAAAAACGGTATCGAAAAGATCGTTGAACTGGAACTGACAGCTGAAGAAAAAGAATTGTTCGCTAAGAGCGCTGCCGCTGTTAAGGGAACAAACGCTGCACTGAAAGAAGTAGGTGCTTTATAATCAAGAAACAAACTCGTTGATTATATAGTAAAGAGGATAGCTCCATAGAGGTTATCCTCTTTTTTTATGAGAATATATATAACTTTGATTTTACCTTTTTTACAGATACATAATACATATCTTTTCCATACCGGAAAAATATGGAGGAGCCTTTATTATTTTATCATTATCTTTACCTCAAAAAGTATTATGATCCGTCCAATGACATTGCATGATATCGCCGAGATCGTTGCGATCTATGCCCACTACGTGAATAACACGGTAATCACCTTCGATACGGAAGTTCCATCCGAAGCGGAAATGCGTCAGCGGCTGGCTCCCGTCATAGAAAACTTTCCGGCATGGGTCTGCGTTGAAGACGGGAAAGTTATCGGTTACTGCTATGCCCACGAATGGAAAACCAAAAAAGCCTACAACACAACCGTAGAAACGACTATCTACCTGCATCCCGACTATCCCGGCAGAGGATACGGCCGGTCATTAATGAACCAACTGATCGAAGACTGCCGCAACCGCTCATTTCATGTGCTGGTTGCCTGCATCACCATCCCCAATGCCCCCAGTGTAAAACTACACGAAAAGCTACACTTCAAACAAGTCTCCAGCTTCCATGAAGTAGGCCGCAAATTCGACCGTTGGCTGGATGTGGCCGACTATGAGCTGATTATTGAGTAATCACTCAACAATTTCTCTTTTGGCAATAGAAAGCATATATCCTATATCCGGCAATGTTTTAATAGCCAGGCTATCATCCACTAGCAAAAGAGTTCTCAATTTCGATATAAAATTATTCAAGCTAGCTTCATAAAGATCACAATCATTCCAAATTTCCTTATAAAAACAATTACGGGAAACCACTTCGCCTTGTTTTTCTATTAACAATAACAATATTTGATATTCAGTTTTACTAAGCTTCTTTATCAGTCTATTGTCAACAAGCAAATCGCGAGTCTCCTTATTCAATTGCAACCTGCCAAAAGGAACCAAGCATGAAGGTCCTGGAAAACAGGCATATTGCCGGATGTAGACAATCAGTTCTTCCATATCAAACGGCTTTTTAATATATACTTTTCCACCAGCCTCTATACCTTGAGCAATCTCATATCCTCTAACATGCGACGAAACAAATAAAATAGGAATTGTAATACCACGGGACTGTATCTCAGAAGCAAACTCAATCCCATTATCTTCCCCCATTTCAACATCCAACACTATTATATCGGGTTCAAAAGAAAGAACTGCATTTACTGCTCCATATAAAGACGATTGAAAAATGGCCTTCATCTCTTCCTCTTTTAAAAAAGACACGATCATATTTCCTAACAAAATATCATCATCGAAAACTATTACTTTTATTTTTTTGTCTGTATTTAGCATGGCAACGTTATAAAAAATGTACAACCTTTCCCCTCTACACTTTGAAAAGCGAGAGAGCCCCCCATATCCTTTATCACCCGAGCTGTATATAACAATCCCAAACCATGCCCCCTAGGCTGATTGTGGTGATCGCCTCTGCAAGATTGGATAAAAAGTTTTTTTGTAAGTTTGGCAGGTATCCCCCATCCCGTGTCTTTTATTGTAATAGTATATTCATCAGAACTGTTTTCAAGAAAAATCTCAATCGCCACATTTTCATCGGAATACTTTAATGAGTTATCCAATAGATTTGTAATGCAATTTCCCAAGTAAAAAGGATCTACATTAACCCATTCGGTTGTCAACTCATTTTCTATTGATAATACAAAATGCTTATCAGAGTAGAGTCTAGATAAATTACCTACGACGGAATTTATCAATCCTACCAAATCAACATATTCTTTTTTATATGAAATTGGTAGATCTCTCATTTTCAAAACTGATAATAAAGTTTCAATCGCATTACTCAATGTATACAATTGTGCTTTACAATTCAAAAAAGACTGTTTCTTCGCCTCATCGCATTCTTTACCTGCAAATCTGGAAATGAGCAGATAAGTTAAATTCAAAGGAGATTTCAAATCATGTATGGTTCCATATATAGCCAACATATTCGATTTCAACATCTTTTCTCTTTTCAATATATTAAGCAACAAATAAATCAGACATCCGATACTAATCACCATTGCCCAACATGAGATATCATTAATTCTTTTCATTTTCCCTATAATAAAAGAGGAGGGAATAACTGTCGAACATTGCAAAGATAAAGCATCAGAAATTTTTATACACGGAGAGATATAAACATAATCATCTTCTTTTTTCACATCGCACCCGATAGTATTGACCATCCGCCCATTTTCATATAGCTCTAATTTATAGATGAACATAAGATTGAGCGCATCCAAACGCTTTTGCAAATATTTATCCATTTCAAACAGATCAAAAGGCAAAGAGCCGACTCTCTCCTGTTGGACATAGATATTCAACAGGTTGTTGAAGAACAGGGAGTAATCTTCATAATAAGTTTTCTTCATATTATAAATCCAGATCCCCTGATTTATAATGATTGACAGGAAACCTACTATAAGGATGATGCTCGCAACTTTCATATACTACAAAATAGATACAAATATAACCAAAAAAAACATCTTTGATTACTCATTTATGATATAATGGTTAGATCGCATAATACCAATGAATAGTAATTTTGCCTCAATTTAAAATTCAACAATATGAAAAAAAATTATTATTTATCTATTTTAGTGCTAATTGGCACAGTGTTATTTTCTTGTCAGTCCATATTCGACGAAGAAAGTAAAGTTTCAAACAATCCTCAAGATTATATCGGACAACTCCACAATGAAGGTATGGATTACATTTTAGATGAAATAACCCAGTTACCTAAAACAAAATCAGGAATAAGACCTGTTGACATCTCATATATCAAGCAAGCAACTATTTCTTTTATGAAGAAGAAAGAACTACTTAATAATAAAATCACGAAATCGACAGACAACTATAATCTCCCTGATTCCATTAATTTCTCCGATGTAACTATGACTAATATTCAAAAAGATTATCTCATACGTTTGATCGATATCCTATCGGTTCCCAAAGAAGCTGATTTCAAAAAAATAACCAATAATATAATTGAATTTGAAAACGAAATATTACAAAATGAAGCTATTAGCGATAATGAAAGTTTTCCTATCTTATGTGGATGTTCTGTTGCTCGTTATTCTGCAATATATTGGACTGAAAATCTAGAAAAATGGAAAGTCGAAATCATAGGGATAAAAAATTCCCAACAAAAAATCATTACAACGAAAAGCGGAGATCCTGAAGAAGGTTTTTGGGATGGCGTATGGGATATAGCGAAAGAAGATGCGATAGGTGCTGCTTTGGGAGCTCTGGGAGGAGCAGGCATAGGCGGAGTAGGAGCTGTACCAGGAGCCATAGGTGGGGGATGTATCGCTTCTGGTACAGAAGCTGCTCACAAAATATTTTAAATTACAACAAGATGAAAAATATAATAAAATGGACTCTATTCGCATTATTTATCTATGCGCTCTTTTTTCTATCAAACATAATAATAGAAAGAGGAGATAACAATCTTAGCTATCTTCTTTATAGGAGCCTTATGTTCTCTTTTCCCTGTTGTTTCTTTTTCATAAATGTCACAAGATATATACAGAAGAAAAAAATAATACTCAAAGAATTATATATTAATTCTTTTTTATTTTACATCATACAATCATTAATATTCTATAAATTAAGTATTATAAATGATCTAAAATCGAACTATCTATTATCCAATATAGAAGCATTAATTCTAACTTTCATAATTCTATTAATTATAATAGGTACTGTAAAGTATAAAACAAACAAGTAACTTTAATCTAAATTAGTCTATTCTGTTTTATAAGAATAGACTAATTATTTTATCTAACAATTACTAATGAAAAGCAGATTGTACATTTCAAATAAATGGGAAACAAATCTATTACCAAGCACTTTATTAACCTGTTTATTATTTTTCTACCCTTTGATAACAAATAATATTAATTATGGATATCTAAAAGAAATATTTGTTTTCAGTATTAGTATAATATTCATTTTACATTATCTACTATTCAAAAACCGAATATTCATATACATATATGATATTTATATAGCTATAGGGATAATATACATTATTTTTAATATTAAGAACTGGGATAATGACACTTATGTAATCATCTGTTACATTATTCTGTTTTTCTGCATATCAAAGACACGATGGAATATTAATATCCTACTCATTATTATTTCAATAAGTACAATACATGCTCTCATATCAATATACAACAATTATACATCACCTTTAATTGGCATAATGAGAAACTCCGGCATAACGGGTATATATCTGGCCATAACTTATCCGATTGGATTCTATTTCTTATTGAATACCAAGGATATTATGCAGAAAATCATATATGGATCAAACTCAGTACTGATTATTATCAGCATATATCTAACAGATTCAAGAAGTGCTATTCTATCCATATCAATATGTACTATTTACATTTATATAAAGAGCAGTAACACAATAATTAATCATATAAGGAAGATTAATATAAAACAAACAACTATTTGCATTTTATTATTTACATCACTAGGTATATTATTTCTATACAATTTAATCAATCACAGAAAAGACTCTGTAGATGGTCGAATCCTTATATACAAGATAACTACAAAAATGATATTCGACAAACCCATTCTCGGTTTCGGCTATAACACTTTCTATTCTGTATATCCAGATTACCAGGCATCTTATTTCAGTACAAATCCAGATAGCAAATATAAAATATTCGCTGATAATACTAAATATGGATTTAACGAAGTTCTACAAATAGGAGTTGAGTATGGAATAATAGGAATAATACTTACATTAATATTCATAATATATTTGCTTACAATCAAAACGAATGAAAATAAGTTCATTATATCTCCTTTAAAATATTCAGTTCTATCTATATTAATAGTTTCACTATCAAGTTATCCATTAAGAAGGGTTGAAACATTATTAACAATAACAATCCTTATTGGAATACTTGCGTCATTTGAAAAAAGGATTCTTTTTTCTTTCAATAAAATACAATGCAAATTATTAATTATACTATTTTCTTTTTTCAGCTTTAGCTTCATTGGATCTATAATAAACAGAAAAAACGCATACACTATTTGGCAAAATACAAAAAACACATCAATATCGGATAAAGAAAAAATGACAATTTACAATTCTATTAAAGACAAGTTAAAATATGACACACAGTTTCTATACAATTATGCTGTCATACTATCTAAATGTCAAAAAAATGAAGAAAGCAATATTCATTTAGACAAAATATTAACGCACATGAACACATCATCTATCTGGATATTAAAAGGGAACAACTATAAAAACATCAACAATCTTCACGAAGCCATAAAATGTTATACCTACGCTTCTAAAATAGTCCCAAATAGAATCTTCCCTTTATATCAATTAATGCTTATATACAAAGAATACAACAAACAAAATCAGATGATAAAAATAGCAAAACATATTAAGGAGTTTAATGTAAAAATACCATCTTATACTACACAAAAAATAAAAGAAGAAGCAAATGAAATTATTTCAATATATAATTAATAAAAAAATAATTGTTATATTTTCAACAACGATTACTTTTATATGTGCTGTTTGTATCATAAAGAACAATACAGATATACTTTCTTATAAATCAGACAACGATAATCTGTATAAAGTTTTAAAACATTATAAAAACGACAAAGAAAAATATAACGCAGCATTATTTTTAATTAAAAATATGGCAAACAAATATACCCATAAAGTAATAATAAAAGATTTATCAGACACAAATACACATTTCTCTTTATTTGACAAACACATAAATAAAAACAATTATAAATTCATATTGGACTCTTTAAATCTGCATATCAAAACAGATCTTATGTATGACACACAATATATTGATCCTCAATATTTAATAGAAAATTGTAACAAAGCATTTTATGCATGGAAAAACTATCCTTGGTCTAAAGGATATACAAAAAGTATATTTTACGAGTATATCCTACCATATAGAATAAATAAGGAAAATCTAACAGACTGGAGATCATTCTTCATGAAACGCTATAAACCATTGATTGATACTATGAAAAATGAAAAGACAATAAAAAATATTGCGCAATTAATAATCAAAGACATTAACAATCAAATATCTTACTCCAACAATTCACTCAATATTAAACCTTCTTTAGATTACAAAGAAGCTTTTTTATCTTCAAAAGGAAACTGTTCTGTCATAGCAGATATTATAGTACTGGCATTACGATCTATGGGCATTGCATCAACGAAAGACTATATTCCCTTATGGGGGAATACAAATAATGGACATGTCGAAGTCGTTTATTTTGATGAAGATTGTAATCCAGTAATGTTGCAAACAGGAAATTGGCTAGCCGCCCATCCTCCGAAAATATTCCGACAAGTATACTCTAACACAGAATTGACTAATATTGAAATGTTTGATAATAATTACTATCTAGATGTAACAAATGAATATATAGCGACATCAAATATCAAGATTTCAATTAAATCAACACAAAAAGATATTTACTTAGCTGTATTCAATAATAATAAATGGAAAGAGATCACTAAAGGAGAAAGGATTGATGATAAATCATATAAATTTCACAATATTGGAAGATCCATTATGTATTTACCAATCTCTAAAACAGATTATGGTGGCATAAAAACAATGGGAGTCCCTCTTTCTGTTGATTTTCTTGGCAATATAAAAAAATACAAAATCAACAACAAGAACACATTACATATTAATCTCACCCAATACCTAGCTAGCCTTCACATAACAGACAATATCAATAACTATGAATTAGCTTACTGGAATATTAGTCATTGGAGTTCAATAAGTATCTCCGGAGATCAATATAAAACTCTCTATGCACAGGATGTCCCTTCAAATACAATATATATAATTCTAGACAAAAGGGACTTAAAGTTCAAAGGAAGAATTTTCACATACGATAATGATATCAAAATATGGTAATAATCTTCTTGTCATTTTTGATATTCCATTAATTTGTTTACATTAGAGACCTCTACGGAAAACCAGAAAACAAATGTCTATATACAAATATATATTATTTACAGCTATATTCTTTATTGGAATGTTAATTATAAGTTCCGTTAAAAACTTATTTTTTGGATTTGGAACTCAATTACTCTATGCTATTGAGTGTTCTTCATATTGGTTCTTTTTTACTATCATCTATACACAATGTAAAAGAAAAAATAAAATACGCTATTCCCGATATATACTTTTACTATGCTTGTCATTTATCTCTAGTACAGTGATTTGTAACCTGGCAAATGTATACACGGGAAAAATTGAAAGCCTAATAATATTACGACCATTAGTTATGAATATTTTCCTGGCCATTATTATACAGTTGTTATTGATATACCATAAGGATAACGCCTAAACAACTAACAAAAGTTCCTTATTTTGTATTCTAAATACAGTTGTCTCCTAAAGCAAATACTACTTGTTCCTAATCTGAACATACTTATCTGCTAATTTTTTGACCTGGGTAAAAAACGTTTAGCACCTAGGTCGAAAACGTTTACTACCCAGGTCAAAAAATCAACGGATAGGTATCTTTATATTAGCATACAGTTATTTTAAGATCAGAAAGAAGTAGTATTTGGGTTATAAAGAAGTAGTCGGACGGCTATACAACAGATACCTATATGAAACTGTTGCATGAAAAAATAAGAGAGTGTCAAAACAGACACATTTACCTCTTAAAAGTATTGGTTTTTCTTTGATTAACCCATAAGAGACAGGTTTTAGGTATCCATCAATTCCCGGAGTGGATGGTTATAAAAAAAGAGGACACCGCCCAAGCAATATCCTCTCTTCTTTTCTATAATAAACGTCTTACCTTCCGATAATACCCAGCTTCGAATCATTGATAAAGTCAATGATATGCTGTATTTCATCACTCATCGGCACCTGATCCTTAATCATCAGCAAGGCATCGAAAATACTGGTCTTTCCTTGGTAAACGATACGGTATGCATGACTGATATGCTTGATCACCTTTTCACTCACCCCTTGGTGGGAAAGGATTACGGAGTTGACCCCGTAGTAGGAAATCGGTTCCTGAGCCGCCACGATATAAGGAGGTACATCCTTACGGAAGCGGCAACCGGTCTGTGTCATCGACCAGGTACCGACACGGCTGCCCTGACTTGCCAATATATTACCTCCGAAGATCGCATAATCTTCAAAGAAACAATTACCGGAGACCTTGCTACCGTAACCCAATACGCAATGGTTTCCGATATGTGTATCGTGTGAAATATGCACCCCTTCATGTAGGAAATTACCATTACCGATAAAAGTCTGCCCATCCGGAGTCGTGGCACGGTTGATCACTACGTTCTCACGGATCACGTTATCATCGCCTATAACGGCTAATGTCGTGTCGCCTTTATATTTGAAATCCTGAGGTTCTGCTGCAATGACAGCCCCGTTGAATACACGGTTTCCCTTACCCAGACGGGCGCCACTCATGATACTGGCGTGAGGCATGATTTCGCAATTGTCGCCAATCTCTACATTCTTGTCGATGTATGCAAAAGGATGAACTGTTACATTCGCTCCCAGTTTTGCACCGGCATCTACATAAGCTAACGGACTAATCATAATAATCTATGTTTTAATGGTTATTACTCTCTTCCTCCACCAACAGCACTGTACAAGTTGATAACAGCCTGCATACGCTGAACGTTGTCGGATACTTCTGTCAATTGCGCACCAAGAAGGCTCTGCTGAGCTGACAGGATTTCCAGATAAGTTGACTGGGCTGACTGGAACAAGGCTTTCGTATAGGTTACGGCCTTTTCCAATTGCTCGATCTGTTGTCTGTCCTGAATCAACATCTTGTTGGTTGCATCGTAAAGATGCAGGGCATCGCTTACTTCCTTACCAGCTTCAAGAATTGCTTGCTGATAATTCATCTGGGCGATCTTCTCCTCTGCTTTCGATACCTTCAGGTTAGCGATCAGCTTACCATTGTTGAAGATAGGCTGTGCCAGTGAAGCCAGGGCCTGGAACATGAACTGTCCCGGATTAGCAACAGTAATACCCGAACCGTTCGTCCAACCGGCTGTTGCCGTAATATTCAAACCGGGATAGAAAGCGGCACGTGCCTTGTTTGTCGTATAGTAAGCACTGGCAAGCGACATTTCCGCAATCTTCACATCCGGACGGTTTTCCAGCAACTGCAAAGGTACGCCGGCCATGATCTCGTCGGGGATCACCTGATCTTCCAATCTGCCGCGGTCGATACGTTGCGGTGCTTTAGCCAACAGTACGGACAAAGAGTTTTCCACTTCGCGAACCTGGCGTTGCAGATTGATTAACGAAGACGATACCTGATGATATACGGCTTTCATCTGAACGACTGCAGCCTCGGTTGTCATACCGGCCGTCTTCATTGCTTCCATCGCGCGTACATTTTCTTTATAGATAGCAACCGTTTCGGTTGTGATCTCTACCTGACGGTCGAGCATCAGCAGGGTAAAGTAAGTATTGGCAATACCACCGATCAACTGTGAACGGACAGCTTGCTGTGAATACTGGCTCTGCAAATAGATTGCTTTCTGGTCGCGGCTTGCATTGAGCAGCTTACCAAACAGGTCGACTTCCCAATTAGCAGCAGCCGGCAAAGTATAGGCTTTTGCATAGCTGGATCCTCCCATGGTGGTCAGCGAGCCTTGCGGGGCCAGGTTCAAAGACGGAAGGAAAGATAAACGGGCAGCAGTCAGCAACGTTTTCGCTTCTTCCACACGGAGAACGGCAGCCTGCATATCCACGTTATTCGCCAGTCCTTCTTCAATCAGAGCCTGTAATTTAGGATCACGGAAAACTTCCTTCCAGGAAAGATTTCCCATATTGGTCGTATCGGCAGCCAATGTATCCGTTACCGATACCGGATCACGATACAGACCGGACGTATCTATCGTTTCAGGACGATCATAAGCCTTGTAGATGTGGCAACTGCTCAGCAGGGCAGTTGCACACATCATATATATTATTTGATTTTTCTTCATTGTCTTCTCACTTATTTTTTAGCGTACTGTTCTATTTCCGTATTCAAATCGCTGTTGTCAAGGTCTTCCCATTCGATCGGTTTCACCTTTTCCTGCAAGTACTGGAATACCACGAACAAGGCAGGAACGATCAGGATCTGGAAGATCATACCGACAAACATACCACCAATAGCGGCAGTACCCAGCGTACGGTTACCGTGAGCACCTACACCAAAGGCGAACATCATCGGCAACAAACCGACTACCATTGCCAGAGAGGTCATCAGGATAGGACGCAGACGGGCAGCGGCACCCAATACAGCAGCCCAGGTAATACTCATACCCATACGGCGACGTTCGAGGGCAAACTCTACGATCAAAATAGCATTCTTTGCCAACAGACCCATCAACATGATCAACGCGATCTGCATATAAATGTTATTCGACATTGTGCCCAATATCATCTTCAATGCCGGGATGCTACCTAACGCAGCCCAACCCTGTACAAACAGGAAGCTACCCATCAGACCGAACGGAATTGAAAGCAATACGGCCAACGGCAATACGTAACTTTCATACTGTGCACTCAGCAACAGATAAACGAACACGAAACACAAGATAAAGATCAAGCCGGTAGTACTTCCACTCGTTTCCGCCTCTTCACGTGCCATACCTCCCAACTCATAACCGAAACCGGCAGGAAGGGTGGTACTTGCCACTTCTTCCAGTGCTTTCAGTGCCTGACCGCTGGTAAATCCGTCAGCCGGGGCAACCATCAGTTTCATTGAGGTATACATGTTAAAACGGCTGATGATATCCGGACCATATACTTTCTCTATTGTAATAAACTGGGAGATCGGTGCCATTTCGTTACCGTTTCTGACCTTGATATTCTTCAACGATTCCATATTCGCTCTCATAGAAGGATCGGCCTGCACCATTACACGGTACATCTTACCGAAGCGGTTGAAGTTGGAAGCATACAGACCACCATAATATCCCTGCAAAGTCATAAGGATATCGCTCGGACTGATGCCTACTTTCTTACAGGCTGCCGCATCGATATCGATCATATATTGCGGGAAGTTCGGGTTGAAAGTAGTCTGGGCCGACTTGATTTCCGGACGGGCCGTCAATGCTGCCATATAGTCTTTGGAAACATCAAAGAATTTCTCCAGGCTACCACCGGTCTTATCCTGCATATTCAACTCGATATCACTGGAAGCGGAATAACCCGGAATCATAGGCGGAGTAAAGAACAATACCTGTGCATCCTTCACCACTTTCTGGGCACGCATGAATAAACTACCGTAAACTACTTCCGCACTCTGCGTCATAGAACGTTCTTCCCAGTCTTTCAACTTGATGATGAATGAACCGTAAGAAGGTCCCTGACCACCGATAAAACTGAAACCGGTAATAGCCGTACGTGATTTCACAGCCGGGTCGGAAGCGATCAGACTATCTACACGTTCCATGATTTCCAATGTACGTTCCTGAGAAGCTCCGGGAGGTAATGTTACAGCTCCCATGATAGTACCCATATCTTCATTCGGCACCATACCGGTCGGCGTTACCTGCATGAAGAAGATCAACAGGGCAATAGAGACAGCTACAGTTCCGAATGCCAGCCATTTCTTCTGGATAAAGAACAATACACGCTTCTTGTAACTCTTTAATAAAGAATCGTAAGCCACATTGAAAGAGGTATGGAAACGGGATACGAATGTCGTCTTCTTTTCACCGTGTTCATCATGAGGTTTCAGGAAAATAGCACAAAGTGCCGGACTCAATGTCAAGGCATTCAATGCCGACAAACCGATAGCAATAGCCATTGTCACACCGAACTGACGATAGAATATACCGGCTGTACCTCCCATGAAACTTACAGGGATAAACACGGACATCATCACCAATGTAATAGAAACAATCGCTCCGCCAAGTTCACTCATCGCATCGATAGATGCCTGTTTCGCCGATTTATATCCCTGGTCCAACTTGGCATGGACCCCCTCGACGACGACTATCGCATCATCGACCACAATCGCAATGGCAAGTACCATCGCACAAAGTGTCAACAAGTTGATACTGAATCCGATCAGTGACAACAGGAAGAATGTACCGATCAAGGCTACCGGAATCGCAATAGCAGGAATCAAGGTTGAACGTAAATCCTGCAAGAACACATATACCACAATAAACACCAGGATAAAGGCTTCCAGCAAAGTTTTGAGAACCTCATGGATAGAAGCATAAAGGAAGTCGTTGGCATTCATGGATACTTCAACCTTCATTCCCGGAGGCATAGTCGCCTCTGATCTCACCAGCAAATCCTGGATATTATTGATCGTTTCTGTTGCATTCGTTCCCGGCATCTGATAAACGATACATGCTACTGCATTATGGCCGTTTACTTTATTTACATAGTTGTAAGTCAAACGTCCCAATTCGATATCGGCAATGTCCTTCAGACGAAGCACTTCACCGTCGGGCAATGCTTTTACTACAATATTATCAAATTCTTCTGCTGTTTGCAGACGTCCTTTATAACGGATCGTATACTGGAACGACTGGTTTCCCTGTTCACCGAAAGAACCCGGAGCAGCCTCCACGTTCTGTTCAGCCAACACGTTCGATACATCGTTAGGCACCAGCTTATATTGTGCCATTACATCCGGCTTCAACCAGATACGCATAGAATAATCGGTACCCAATACGTTGGCATCACCGACCCCCGGTACACGCTGTACTTCAGGAATCAGGTTGATCTTTGCATAGTTTTCCAGAAATTTCTGGTCGTAACGGTCTTCCGCATCATAAACGGCAAAAACAACCAACATGGAGTTCTGACGTTTCTGGGTAGTCACACCGATCTTCGTTACTTCGGCAGGCAACAGACCTTGTGCCATCGACACACGGTTCTGAACGTTTACTGCTGCCATATCCGGGTCGGTTCCCTGTTTGAAATATATGGAGATATCGGCAGAACCGTTATTGGAAGCATTTGATGTCATATACATCATGTTCTCTACCCCGTTGATCTGGTCTTCCAGCGGTGCAATCACACTATTCAATACAGTCTGCGCATTGGCACCTGTATAAGTGGCCCTTACCGAAACAGTAGGAGGCGCAATGTCCGGATATTGGGTAATAGGCAATGTGAACAAACCTAATATACCCAGGATGACAATCAGGATGGAAATCACCGTTGAAAGCACCGGACGGTTAATAAATCTATCTAATTTCATATGTTACTTTTTTATAAACGAATATCACCGGGAAAGCCCGGGTTATCCTATACCTTTAATTAATTAAAAGCTGTTTTTAAATTTCCTTCGTTCTGGTCTTTCATGGCCTGCTGGAACTTTGCAGCCTGCTCAGCCTGTGTAATCGGCGTGATTTCCTGACCGTCTCTTAAACTCTGAACGCCTTCAACAACGATCTTATCACCGGATTTCAAACCTTTAGTAACCAGATAATTCTGACCATCATCCAAAGAGGAAATCTGAATTTCAACATTTTTAATTTTATTATCGGGTTGCAGTACATATACGAATTTTTTGTCCTGGATTTCAACCGTAGCTGACTGCGGAATCATAATAATACCTTCCATGGTGTAAGGGAATACCACGTTTCCTGTTCCCCCGCTTCGCAGGATTCTTTTGTCATTCGGGAAAACGGCACGCATACTAACCGAACCGGTCGACTGGTCGATAACGCCACTGACAGCATCGATCTTACCGGTTTCTTCCAGCATCGTTCCGTCTGCCAACTGTAACTGAACGGCTGGCATCTTATCCAATTGTTCTTTCAGTGTGCCTCCGGCTTTTGTGAGCTGCAACAATTCCTTTTCCGTCATTGAGAAATAAACATATACTTCTCCGATCTCGGAAACAGTTGTCAACGGACTCGAGATAGAAGGGCTCACCAAACTTCCGATACGGTAAGGGAAAGTTCCGACAACGCCATTGGAAGGACTGGTCACTTTACAAAAAGATAAATTCTGTTCCGCACTAACCAAAGAGGCTTCTGCCTGTGCCAAGGATGCCTTTGCAGACATCAATTGGTTGACGGCTGTCTCATATTCAAAAGAACTGATAATAGCATTATTATACAGGTCTTTCTTATTCTTTTCTGTCAATGTCAACGTTTTTACGTTTGCATCTGCCATAGCAACAGCTGCTTTGGCCTGGTTCACTGCCGCCTTATACTGCGTGGGATCAATTTCAAACAAGGGCTGATCTTTACGGACCGTAGCTCCTTCATCGACACATAACTTAACAATAAAACCCGACACCTGGGGACGGACTTCAATATCCTGCGTACCTCTGATAGTCGCCGGATAGGAAGTTGTCTGATTGCTGGAAGATGAATTCACGGTCAAAACAGCATATTCACTGTCACCTAACTTCATGCCGCTCTGGCTGTTACCACAGGCGGTTAATAAAGACACTCCCAGCGCAAATAATGCAATTTGTCTACATTGGGTAATAGTAGTTCTCAACATTTGTTTATCCATAATTATAATTTAATATATTTCTGCCTTTTATTTTTTCGTACATTTATTCCTGAAGGCTTGTATTATCAGACTCGACAACAAAGGGACTCATATCCTAAAAAACGTACAAATGTAGAATCTTTTTATTGCACTTTTACCGTTTATACATTCTTTTATACTAAAAAATAGCTTTATTTATATGTAGAGATCAAACAGATAGCTATTTTTTGCCGGATCGAAAGTAAATTAGTCCAAAATTGCATACATTCCGTTGTTGTTGTTTGTTTATTCAATAATTTAGTTTAAATTTACAGCTATCTATAAACATAATTAATCTACAATCTGATGGGACCAAAGTTTTCTATTTCGGAAGTATGCAGTACTTCATGGCAACGTACTAAAACTCAGATATGGGTTTTAGCCGGCTTATTGATAGGTATGACAATAATTTCTTTTACGCTGAGCGCTTTTGCCATGCCTATGCAAAAATCCATAGTGGGTACAATCGTTATTAATTTGATCAGTTGCATTATCTCCTGCATTTTTGCATTAGGATACATGAAAAACATATTCCAAGCCCTGGATGGAGAGGAACCGCAATTCTCGGCCTACGGACAACAGGCCCGTAAAATCATCACTTATTTTGTGGCTAATCTTTTTATGGGGATCATCGTGGTGTTCGGTATCTGCCTGTTCATTATTCCAGGCATTTATCTGGCTCTCCGATTGCAATTTTTCACCGCTTTTATTGTTGAAGAAGATACAGGTATCATCGAATCGCTGAAACGCAGTTGGGAAATAACCCGCGGACAGGGCATGCCGTTATTTATGCTTATGCTGGCTATGATCGGTATTTTCATATTGGGACTTATCCTGTTGGGTATAGGAATTTTTGTAGCAATGCCTCTTATATATATGATGTATGGCTATGTTTTTCGTAAATTAAATGCACCTTTGCAGATTATTGAGGAATTATAATTTTTATAACACAAAACAAACAGTCCGCAGAATCTTTTCATGTTCTGCGGATTATTTATGATAACAGAATTGCCCTATGGGGAAAACGTATAGAATAAAAGATATAGCAGAATTATCCGGAGTTTCTACCGGAACCGTCGATCGTATTTTGCACAACCGTGGCAAAGTGTCGGAAGAAGCACAGAAGAAGGTCGAAAAAGTATTAAAAGAGATAGACTATCATCCGAATCTGATAGCCCGTTCGTTAGCCCTCAAGAAAAAGTATAAATTCGTTACATTGATACCCTCTTTCGGACAGGGGGAATACTGGGCAAAGCTGTCCGAAGGGATCAACAAGGCCGAACAGGAATTATTCAGTTACAATATTGAGGTCGAGCGGATGTACTTCAACCAGTATGACAGAAGTAGTTTCGATAATTTGATTCCCAAAATAGAAGAGGCGGATTGCCAGGGAGTAATCATAGCAACCCTTTTTAAGGAGAGCGTTATCCAACTCACGCAACAACTCGATAAACTCGAAATCCCCTATGTGCTGATCGATGCCTTTATCGAAAATACCAATTGTATCGCTTATTACGGAACAAACTCCTATGATTCCGGATATATCGCCGGGCGGTTACTTTTTGAACAGATACATCCGGAGGACAACATCGCTATTTTCCGCTTTATCCGTAAAGGCGATATGCATTCAACTCAGGTTATGAAACGTGAGGAAGGTTTCCGCGATTATCTGTACGGTCACGATTTTCTGGGAAAAATATACCCTGTACATATTCATGCCGATGAATCAGTAGAAAACAAAGAGATACTCGACTCTTTCTTCGCAACGCATGAAGAGATCAAGGCTGGTATAATCTTCAACTCCAGAGCACATGTCCTGGGTGATTATTTCCAGCATCAGGACATCGACAAACATTTTAAACTAATCGGTTACGACGTGATCGAATCGAATCTGAGCCATCTGAACAACGGATACATCACCCATCTGATCGCCCAACGTCCGGAAGTGCAGGGATTCAATTGTGTCCGCGCTTTATTCCGACACCTAGTATTAAAAGAAAAAGTCGAACAAATCAATTATATGCCTATTGATATACTTATCAAAGAGAACATTAAGTACTACAATAACTATATTTAAAGGCATAAATTAATTATTTTTCTTCTATATTTTTTTTGTTTGACAAATAAATACCATACATTTGCACCCAACGTGTGCTCGCGCACATATTGAACATAAAATGGAAATATCACAATAAAAATCATATATAAAATGGCTAATTTATTTTGTATTAAAGACAGAGTTGTCATCATTACCGGAGGAGCCGGTATTCTGGGTAGCGGAATCGCAGGCCATCTGGCTGAAGAAGGTGCTAAAGTTGTAATCCTTGACCGTGCAGTGGAAATCGGAGAAAAAATCGTTGCCGATATCAAAGCAAAAGGTGGCGAAGCCTGTTTCTTCCAGACTGACGTTCTGAATAAAGAGATCCTCGAACAGAATAAAAAAGATATCCTTGCCAAATATGACCGCATCGATGCATTATTGAATGCTGCCGGTGGTAATATGGCCGGTGCTACAATCGGTCCGGACAACAACATCTTTGACCTGCAGGTCGATGCTTTCAAAAAAGTGGTAGATCTGAACCTGTTCGGCACAGTGCTTCCTACTATGGTTTTTGCAGAAGTAATGGCTCAACAGAAAGAAGGTGCTATCGTAAACTTCTCTTCTGAATCCGCTCTTCGTCCGTTGACACGTGTGGTCGGATACGGCGCAGCAAAAGCTGCCATCTCCAACCTGACCAAATATATGGCCGGTGAACTGGCTATCAAATTCGGTGAAGGCTTACGTGTAAATGCTATCGCTCCGGGATTCTTCCTGACAGAACAAAACAGGACATTGATGACTAATCCGGATGGTTCTTATACGGAACGTGCCAAATCTGTCATTGCCCACACACCGTTCAGACGTTTGGGAACACCGGAAGAATTATTCGGTACGATTCAGTACCTGATCAGTGACGCATCCAAATTTGTAACCGGAACAATTGCAATTGTCGACGGCGGTTTCGATGCTTTCTCAATCTAAATGCCTAATAATATGCCAATAGGTTAATGTGCCAATATGCCAATTACTTTAAAGCATATGCCGTAGCCAATTGGCACATTGACAAATTAATAAATTATTTTCTATGTATTTATGCGAACAAACTTGGCGTTGGTACGGGCCGAATGATCCTGTCAGCCTTTGGGATATTAAACAAGCCGGAGCAACCGGTATCGTAAATGCTTTACACCATATCCCTAACGGGGAAACATGGACAGTAGAGGAAATCATGAAACGGAAAGAAATGATCGAAGAGGTAGGCTTGAGATGGTCTGTTGTCGAAAGTGTTCCCGTTCATGAACATATCAAAACACAAACCGGAGATTTCCAGAAATATATCGACAACTACAAGGAAAGTCTGCGTAACCTCGGAAAGTGCGGTGTTAATGTTGTGACATATAATTTTATGCCGGTACTTGACTGGACACGTACTGATCTGGCTTATACGATGCCGGACGGTTCAAAGGCTCTTCGCTTTGAACGTGCAGCTTTCGTTGCTTTCGACCTTTTCATCCTGAAACGTCCGGGAGCTGAAAACGATTACTCGGCAGAAGAGAAGGCTAAAGCGAAAGCTCGCTTCGATATAATGACCGAAGATGACCGTAAACTACTTACCCGTAATATGATTGCCGGTCTGCCCGGATCGGAAGAAAGTTTTACGATCGAACAGTTCCAGGAAGCACTGGACCGCTACAAAGATATCGATGCCGAAAAACTGCGTTCCAACCTGATCTACTTCCTGCAGGAAATTGCTCCGGTAGCCGACGAAGCGGGTGTTAAACTGGTGATCCATCCGGATGATCCTCCCTACTCCATCCTCGGTTTACCACGTATCCTGAGTACGGAAGACGATTTCAAAAAATTGATCGAAGCTGTTCCGAATCCAAGTAACGGTCTGTGCTTGTGTACCGGTTCATTCGGTGTTCGTAGCGACAATGATCTTGCCGGTATTATGGAACGCTATGGCGACCGCATCGACTTCGTTCACTTCCGCAGCACACAACGGGATGCAGAAGGAAACTTCTTCGAAGCAAACCACCTGGAAGGTGACGTGGATATGTACGGTGTAATGAAAGCGTTACTCGAGTTACAACAAAGACGTGGTTGCTCGATCGCTATGCGTCCGGACCATGGCCATCAGATGATCGATGACTTGAAAAAGAAGACAAATCCGGGTTATTCCTGCATCGGACGCCTGAGAGGTTTAGCTGAACTTCGCGGCCTGGAGATGGGTATAGCCAAATCTCTTTTCAATAAATAACAGAGACTGAAATTTCATTTCTTATTGATTTATAATGAAAAAAGCGTTCAACTCCGGTTGGCGCTTTTTTCTGTTTTATGGCTTTCCAATACATTCACCAGACCATTGAAAAGCATAAACAAATGAAAAAGAACTATAAAGTATTCCTGATAAGGACTTTAGACTGGATTGTTTTTTCTATTTTTGTCCAGCTAAAAAATTTCATAATGCCTAAGATCTACAGTTATATATTATTATTTATTACACTAATAACACTAAGTACCTGTTCTTCGGTACTATCAGTGCAATCACCACCATCCGTTTCCGATCAGGAATTTAACATGCTGTCTCCGTCAACAGAAATCCCTCTTCCCCAGATAGATATATTCCTTCCTCCTACACCGGA
Source organism: Parabacteroides goldsteinii DSM 19448 = WAL 12034 (assembly GCF_000969835.1). GTDB lineage: Bacteria > Bacteroidota > Bacteroidia > Bacteroidales > Tannerellaceae > Parabacteroides > Parabacteroides goldsteinii. The sequence continues at coordinate 152,195 of NZ_KQ033914.1, read as the reverse complement.
ATTGGGAAAAACAGAATATGCACGTAAAGATATTACTGAGGATTTTTCTCCACGGGAAAAAGCCGATATAGCTGTTCCGGATCCAAAACTTCTGGCTGACGAAAACTCTCTTGTTATCGACCTGGCTCTCATGACAGATGAAGATTATGCTTTTCCACTCCCCGGAGCAAAAGTCATATCGCCCTATGCCGGCCGCAGAAGACATCATTCCGGTGTTGATCTGAAAACATGTGCTAATGATACCATCGTTGCAGCCTTCGATGGAATTGTCCGCATGGCAAAACCTTATGCTGCTTATGGTAATGTTGTAGTCATCCGTCATTATAACGGGCTGGAAACAGTTTACAGCCATAATTCCAAAAATCTGGTTAAAGTAGGTGACCGCGTAAAAGCCGGTGAACCGATCGGACTAACAGGAAGGACAGGCAGAGCTACTACGGAACATCTGCATTTTGAAGTGCGTATCAACGGGCAGCACTTTAATCCTGATAAAGTATTCGACCTGGGAAAACGAAAATTGCAAAACACTTGCCTGGTCGCTACCAAAACAGGAAAAAATATTGCTGTAAAAGCTATCGATATACTCCCGCAACAGCGTACCAATGAATACCAATACTCTTATTTAGGAATCCCTGTTCCGAATAATAATAAAAAGTTGGATTTGTAGAATAAAAAAGACAGAGCTTGAGAATGCAAACTCTGTCTTTTTATAAGATCATCTTCTTTTCTAATCTACTTAGGAAGTTGAGGAAGTTTCTCAAATAATACCTTAATCCTTTTCTGCAAATCTACCGACAGTTGAGAGAGATATTCTTCCGGAGCTCCAAGTTGAACAAAATCCATCATCGTATAAACATCTTCATTTACATTTTTCCAATAATTCGGATTATTTTGCATGGCAAAGAATGTAGGTGACTTAAGAAGTTCCAAGCCTCCTTCTACAACCTTTTTCAATGATTCTTTTAATTCCTTTTCCGATTCTTTTATTTTCTCTGTAGTTTCATGTGTCCCTTCATTCAACAAGGAAAATACTTTAACTTTCCATGACCAGGTTCACAATACAATCCTGCTTTTGATCCAGAAAGGCCAGTACATCCGTTACTGCCTTTTCATGAAATTCCAAAAGGCCATGAGCAAAATAAGGTGTTGCCTTTTCATCAAAACGAATACGAAGATCAAAAAATCTGACGCCAAATTCATACTGTTCTTCAAGAGACAGGTTCTGACATTTTCCGGTATTCCAAGCTAATATCTGGACTAGTCCGGTTGGCTTAAGATAAGTCATTGAGTTGTGAGTTCCTAGTTTAAGCATAATATGGTTATTTAAGTGATTAGTAGAAGCTGATTTTCAAAGGGAGCTTCATTCTGCAAATATAAACATTTATCCATACCTGATGTAAAAAACAACTGATATTCTTATTTATTTTCTAATTTGGTCCATAAACAAAAAAGACCACTGATTTTCAGTGGCCTTCGTGGAGATGGAGAGATTCGAACTCTCGTCCAAACGAGGAATTAATCTGCTTTCTACATGTTTATCTTCGCCTTCGATTGTCGGGACCAAGCAAGACCGAAGCCACCCACTTAATCCTTATCCTCTAAATTTTCGCCTGACACCCGAGGCTCATTTCAGACTATCTCCGATATTGCTGCACCACCTGATCGGAAAGCTTCGGAGCCACAGCATCCGGGTGATGTCACGTCCCCACAACTTTTGCAGGGATTAAGCTTGAATCTACTATACTTCGATTAAGCAGCGTAAGCGTAATTGTTTTCGCCAGTTAATTGTTCGTTGTCTGAGATTTAAGTGCAAGCCAACCACGCACTACATGCTTACAAACCACTTCTGCCCGCTGTCAAAACCGGTCATCCCCATGATTTGTGAGTACAAAGATACAAAGATTCTGCGTATCTCTGTACTCCATTTAGTTTTTTTATTCTATTACCCCTATTTCACGGAACCAGTCTTCGGCTCTGTCAGGCCATTCATTCACGGCTGCGCCGGTATCTCTAAGTCCATAACCGTGTCCCCCCTTACTATACAGGTGCATCCAGGCAGGAACATCTGCTTCTTTTAATGCATAATAATAGAAAAGGCTGCTGTTTATATATGACTTATCGTCTTCCGCCTGAATCAGCATAGTCGGAGGTGTTGCCGACGTTACTTTGATCTCTGGTGCCAATTGGAAGTTTTCACCGTCCAGATACGCAGGATACACCAAAAGACAGAAATCAGGACGACAACTTACCTTATCCGCAGCATCCACTGCCGGATATGTCCGTTTCTCAAAATTATTACTAACCATCGCAGAAAGATGACCTCCTGCCGAAAATCCCATCACACCGATACGCTGCGGATCTACATTCATCTCTTCTGCATGGGCTCTGACATAACCGATCGCACGCTGCAAGTCCTGCAAAGGAGCTTCATGCTTCTCGTGACCTTCCCGACGCGGGACACGGTATTTTACCAACACAGCTGTTATTCCCAAATTGTTCAGCCATTCGCAAACTTCGTCTCCTTCCAAGTCGTAAGCCAGAATATTATACCCTCCACCGGGACAGACTACCATTGCCGCCCCTGTAGCAACTTCATCAGGAGCCGGATAAACAGTGATTGTCGGTTCACTTACATTAGTAACCCGTAAGACGGTTTCACCACCTGTCTTACCGCCATCAGTATCTGCTTTTTCTATCAGCTTGGTTGTTTCTCCCGGTGCACCTTTCGGGAACAACAGGATCGGATTATCTTGTGCCATAGCTGAACCTATTAAACAACTTGCTCCGACAAGCAGGAGCATCCATTTTCTGACCATACACTACACTGTTTAAAGAATTTATAAGAACCATTATTTTTGAGGGAAATTCGGACTATACAGCATTGTTTTCTCTAATGTCATTAGTTTGCCATCTTTCACAAAAGCCTCTCCACGCTCTGAAAGATGTTTAACCATTTCTCCACGGAGTTCTTTCAACTGTTTTGCATATTCCGCCTTGGCAGAACAATCGGTCAACTCACCCGGGTCTTTTACCAAATCGAACAGTTGCTCTTTTCCATTATGAAGATTCCAGACATATTTTAGTTTGCCATCTGTTAAAGCACACCAATAATTATCCGCACTATAACAAGTAGCATGCTCCATATCAATATATTTACGCCATTCATCTCCATGTCCCTGCACTAATTTCAGCAGTGAACTACCATCCATATCGGGAGGAACCGCCCCCCCAGCCAAATCAATAAAGGTCGGCAGAAAATCGCGTAATTCAACCGGCTGTTCAATCTTTGTACCATTTGGAACTGATTTCTTGACATAAGACGGCCATTTTACAATATAAGGGATATGAGCAGAACCCTCATACGGATAAGTCTTTCTCCAATGATAATGGTCGCCCAACATATCACCATGATCGGCAGTAAAACAGATCACGGCATCATCATACATACCTTTTTCTTTCAACGTTTCAATAATCTGCCCTATCTGGTCATCGATAAAAGTGATATTTGCATAATAATGCCTTCTGGATTTAACGGCATACTCATCCCCAAAATTACCAAACGGAGCGTCAGAAGCAGCCTTTTCCGGATCCAGATGTTCCGCATATTTGCCACACCAATCTCCGATAACTGGCTTAGGTATATCCGCATTCTTATACATATCCAAATAACGCTTCGGTGGATCATAAGGACTATGCGGACGTGCAAAAGAGACTTTAAGGAACAATGGCTGATCATTATTATAATTACGAATCAGTTCACAGGCGGTTTGCCCTGTCCAGGTTGTCGGATGTAAACGTTCATCCAGTTTATAAACTCTTGCACCATGGTCATTCCAGCCTATACCAGTTAAGTCCGGATTCTGTCCCGGAGCATTTAACTGGAACCATTCCCGGTAATCACTGATGAAATCTTTTGACTCAATCCGGCCGCTCTCGTCAATTAAAGTTGCATGAAATCCATGAAGTGCCTTCTGCGGGAACCAATGCATCTTTCCGATACCAAAAGTGAAATAACCCAGATTACGCAACATCTGAGGCATTTCATATTTATATTGCTCAGCCATTCTTCCGTATCCCAGCATGCCATGATGCCAGGGAGATAAACCAGTCAGCAAGCCGGCACGTCCGGGCGTACTGCTTGGAGCCGAGGAATAACCATTTACAAACAGTGTTCCTTCTGCTGCAAGTTTATCTATATTAGGAGAAATAACAGCTTTGTTACCCATACATCCCAAAGCATCCCCACGATGCTGGTCTGTCATGATAAAAATTACATGAGGTTTCTTTTTCTTTTCCTCTTGCCCATTATTCTGTTCATTCAAGGAAGAAGTGATAGATTGTGCAGAATGATTGACTCCAACTCCTGCACCTGCTAATAGTGACGATTTAAGAAAGGCTCTTCTTTTCATTATATGTTTTTCTATGAATACTAATTTAGATAGCGAAGATAAATATCTTATTTGATTCGTGCAAAGAGAAGACGACTAATATTATCGGTAAGAATAAAAACGAAAAGAAGCTATAAACACAAAAAGGAACCAACCTTACGATTGATTCCTTTCATTGTTTGGAGTCTGTGACTCTAAAACGGCGGCTATCTACTCTCCCACTTTTACGCAGTACCATCGACGTGGTTGGGCTTAACTTCTCTGTTCGGAATGGGAAGAGGTGGATCCCCAACGCTATAACCACCTTAATACCTTTTAAGATGTTTGACCTGGACAACGCTACTTTATCAGTAACTTTCGCTATGTCAGTATCTCTACTAACCCTGCTGATATATCAATCCTTCCTCTCGGAAATAGAAAGTCTCGGGCTATTAGTACTACTCGGCTTCGACATTACTGCCCTTACACCTGTAGCCTATCAACGTCGTAGTCTACAACGACCCTCAGGGAGATCTTATCTTGAGGCTGGCTTCGTACTTAGATGCTTTCAGCACTTATCCAATCCAGACTTAGATACCCGGCGGTGCACCTGGCGGTACAACCGGTAAACCAGAGGTCTGTCCAACACGGTCCTCTCGTACTAGTGTCAGAGCCACTCAAATCTCCTACGCCCACGATAGATAGAGACCGAACTGTCTCACGACGTTCTGAACCCAGCTCGCGTGCCACTTTAATGGGCGAACAGCCCAACCCTTGGGACCTTCTCCAGCCCCAGGATGTGACGAGCCGACATCGAGGTGCCAAACCGCTCCGTCGATATGAGCTCTTGGGAGCGATCAGCCTGTTATCCCCGGAGTACCTTTTATCCTTTGAGCGATGGCCCTTCCATGCGGAACCACCGGATCACTATGCTCTAGTTTCCTACCTGATCGAGTTGTCTCTCTCCCAGTCAAGCACCCTTATGCCATTACACTCTACGACCGGTTACCAATCGGTCTGAGGGTACCTTTAGAAGCCTCCGTTACTCTTTTGGAGGCGACCACCCCAGTCAAACTACCCACCATACAGTGTCCTCGTTTCCACGAGTTAGAACTCAAACAACCAAAGGGCCGTATTTCAACGGCGACTCCACCGACACTGGCGTGCCTGCTTCGCAGTCTCCGGCCTATCCTACACATTAGTTGCCCAAATTCAATGTAAAGCTATAGTAAAGGTTCACGGGGTCTTTTCGTCCCATCGCGGGTAATCGGCATCTTCACCGATACTACAATTTCACCGAGCTCACGGTTGAGACAGTGTCCAGATCATTACACCATTCGTGCAGGTCGGAACTTACCCGACAAGGAATTTCGCTACCTTAGGACCGTTATAGTTACGGCCGCCGTTTACTGGGGCTTCAATTCAAACCTTCTCTTGCGATGAGCTCTCCTCTTAACCTTCCAGCACCGGGCAGGTGTCAGGCTGTATACTTCATATTTCTATTTCGCACAGCCATGTGTTTTTGTTAAACAGTTGCCTGGACCTATTCTCTGCGCCCCGCCATCGCTGACAGGGACCCTTTATCCCGAAGTTACAGGGTCAATTTGCCTAGTTCCTTAACCGTGAATCACTCGAGCGCCTCAGTATTCTCAACCCAACTACGTGTGTCCGTTTACGGTACGGGTACTCTATAGATATGCTTAGCGGATTTTCTAGGGAGCCTGTTTACATCCATATTGCCTTGTACAAGTACTCGGCATACTCTCAGGTTCGACTCTCACGGCGGATTTGCCTACCGCGATCAACGTCTACACCCTTTAACCAACTATTCCGTCAGTTGGCAGGACTGTCACTTCTCCGTCTCCACATCGCTCTATAAAGTAGTATGGGAATATTAAACCATTCTTCCATCGGAATCGCCGTTCGGCTTATCCTTAGGTCCCGACTTACCCTGATCCGATTAACGTTGATCAGGAAACCTTAGTCTTTCGGCGAGGAAGTTTCTCACTTCCTTTATCGTTACTTATACCTACATTTGCTTTTCCAGCTACTCCAGCAAGGGTTATCCCTCACCTTCAACGCCACTGGAATGCTCCCCTACCATCCATTACTCTGGATCCATAGCTTCGGTAAACAGTTTATGCCCGAGTATTATCCACGCCAAACTCCTCGACTAGTGAGCTGTTACGCACTCTTTAAATGAATGGCTGCTTCCAAGCCAACATCCTAGCTGTCTCTGCAGTCTGACTTCGTTAGTTCAACTTAACTGTTATTTGGGGACCTTAGCTGATGGTCTGGATTCTTCTCCTCTCGGACGCGGACCTTAGCACCCGCGCCCTCACTCCTTATCAATATATAGCACGCATTCGGAGTTTATCTGGACTTGATAGGCGGTGAAGCCCTCGCATCCAATCAGTCGCTCTACCTCATGCTATACTAAATAAAGGCTGCACCTAAATGCATTTCGGGGAGTACGAGCTATCTCCAAGTTTGATTAGCCTTTCACCCCTACCCACAGTTCATCCGAAAGCTTTTCAACGCTTACCGGTTCGGTCCTCCAGTTAGTGTTACCTAACCTTCAACCTGACCATGGGTAGATCACTTGGTTTCGCGTCTACTCCCTCCGACTATGTCGCCCTGTTCAGACTCGCTTTCGCTTCGGCTCCGTATCTGAAATACTTAACCTTGCCGGAGAAAGTAACTCGTAGGTTCATTATGCAAAAGGCACGCCGTCACAACTTACGTTGCTCCGACCGCTTGTAGGCAGACGGGTTCAGGGTCTATTTCACTCCTCTGTTCGAGGTTCTTTTCACCTTTCCCTCACGGTACTGGTTCGCTATCGGTCTCTCGGGAGTATTTAGCCTTACGGGATGGGCCCCGCTAATTCACACAGAATTTCTCGTGCTCCGCGCTACTCAGGATACCACTAGGCTTCGTTAGAAAGTCGTGTACGGGATTTTCACCCTCTA
>NZ_KQ033914.1:0-142109 GCF_000969835.1 Parabacteroides goldsteinii DSM 19448 = WAL 12034 | reverse complement strand
ACTACTTGTTGATATGTAAATCTTTCAAAGAACTTTCGCTTTCTTTTCGATTGCGGCTGCAAAGGTAAGGACTTTTTTTTAACTACCAAATTTTTTAGAAGAAAATTTGAAAGGTTTTTTTTGAGTCGCTGTGGCGGTTGGAATTTTGCTTAGAACCTCTAACCTCATCCCCTTTCCTCAGGTTACCTCTTTCATCATGTTGGTGCGCCGTTCTCTCTCGAATGCGGGTGCAAAAGTAGTAGATTACTATATACGATCCAAACTTTTTACCAACTATTTTTCATTTATTTTTTCACGGCAGGCACTGTAATATAATGTACGCACAAAGAAGACTGAAAAAATATTCCTCACTTACCGGTACTACCCGCATCTTTCGATTCGACTATACGGTTACTTTAGGTTTTTGTCAACTTATTTCAGGACACGACTTCCCTTTCTTTTATTCGTTCAATATATATCGAATGAATAATACACTATTATCAAATGAATAAAGCATATATGTCTTCTTTGCGTTTGATATATATCAAACGAATCACTTATACTGTAGCCGGGCTGAGTTATATACAAGTATATACAGAAAACGAAGGAAGGAAAAAGGTATCTATATAGCCCCACCTGGCCCTTTTGCCTTTGCTATAATAGGTAGTAATAAAGTCTATACCAAAGTTCTAACAGCAAATAGACATATCTCCCGAAATAATTCAAGGTAAAAGAATGGTTAGTATCAATAAGTTAACTATATTTGCTGTCTGATAAAAACTTACGAAATATAGATATGAAACAATTTTTTAAAATGATGTTCGCCTCAGCACTAGGTGTTTTTGTTGCTGTTGGCCTGATTTCCATTGTATTTGTATTCACTCTGATTGGTATTGCAGCCAATGTAGGCAGTACTCCTGATTACACCCCAAAAAGCAATACCGTATATAAATTAACGCTTGAAGGAAACCTCTCCGACAATACCGAAGAAAACCCAATCGCTATGCTGATGGGTGAAACAGATAAGTCTCTTTCATTAAAAGATATTCTTTCCTCTATCCAGACTGCCAAAGAGAATAAAAATATTAAAGGTATATATATAGAAGCAAAAGGTCTTAGCACCGGTTCTGCCAGTCTCGAGGCCATACGTAGAGCATTAAACGATTTCAAAGAAAGCGGAAAATTCATTGTTGCTTATTCTGACAATTATACGCAGGGTTGCTATTATCTATGTTCTGTTGCCGATAAAGTCTTCCTGAATCCACAAGGTACATTAGGACTTGTCGGAATGGCTTCACAAACGATGTTCTATAAAGATTTATTAAAAAAGGTCGGCGTAGAAATGATGATATTTAAAGTCGGAACTTACAAGGGCGCTGTTGAACCGTTCATGCTCGACAAACTAAGTGACGCCAACCGTGAACAAATCCAATCATATATAAGTACCATTTGGGACAATGTAACCAACGGCATTGCCGAATCCAGAAAAATCCCGGTTGCCGACATCAATAATTTTGCCAATCAAGGCTATGCTTTCGCTGCGGCCGAAAAAGCTGTCGAATGCGGCCTGATAGACGAATTGAAATACCGTCCCGAAGCCGAAGAATTCGTAAAAGAGCTGGCTGGACAAAGCGACAAACGCCTACAGACTGCCAGCCTCTCAAATATGAAAAGCATCAAAACCATCAGTCGTGAAAAGGCAGACCGTATAGCAATCCTGTATGCAGAAGGCGAAATCAAACCCGAAACTCCCTCTTCACCTTATAATACGGAACAGGCTATTACGGAGAAAGTAGCTTCCGAACTTATCAAGTTAAAAAATGATGAAAACGTAAAAGCCGTTGTTTTCCGTGTCAACTCACCAGGTGGAAGTGCCTTCGTATCCGAACAAATCTGGCGCCAGGTCATTGAATTGAAAAAAGTAAAGCCGATTGTTGTTTCCATGGGCGATGTAGCCGCCTCGGGAGGTTACTATATTTCGTGTGCCGCCAGCAAAATTGTAGCTGAACCCAACACGCTTACCGGTTCTATCGGTATTTTCGGTATTTTCCCGAACGTAACGGGTTTATTCGATAAACTGTCGCTTACTACCGATATTGTAAAAACAAATACATACGCAGATTTGGGAGACATGAGCCGTCCGATGCGTGAAGATGAAAAAGTCCTGATTCAATCATTTGTTGAGAGAGGATATGACACATTCATTACCCGTTGCGCCGATGGCCGCGATATGAGCAAGGAAGCAATCAACGAAATAGGACAAGGACGCGTTTGGACCGGCGAACAAGCAAAAGAACGTGGCCTGGTTGACGAACTCGGAGGTATAGATAAAGCTATCGAGACTGCTGCCTCTTTAGCCGACCTGACTGATTACAGCCTGACTTATGTTTCCGGTTCCAAAGATTTCTGGAAAGAATTCATCGAAAAACAGCTCGGTGAAGTAAAAGTTTCTGTCGTAAAAAGTGTATTGGGCGAAGAATATGAGTATTTCAAAACACTGAATAATATCAAATCGACAACCGGAGTCCAGGCGCGACTTCCTTATGATGTTAAACCATTATAATCCGAGATGCCGACAGAAAACGACATAAAAATACACTCTCTGCTTTCTCCCTTTTCCTTCCTGTATGGAATAGGAGTCCGGTTCCGCAATCAGCTGTTCGACTGGCGACTGCTGTCTTCGGAGTCATATCCTATACCTATTATATGTATTGGGAATCTGGCTGTGGGAGGAACGGGGAAAACACCCCATACCGAATATATCATCCGTTTATTAAAGGATGATTACAGGATAGCCGTGCTCAGCCGGGGATATAAACGAAAATCTTCCGGTTTTATTCTGGCAAACGAGCAAAGCATAAGCCACGAGATTGGTGACGAACCTTATCAGATGAAACATAAGTTTCCCGATATTCTCGTGGCCGTAGATGCCGACCGTCGCGAAGGTATCGGTAAGCTGCTGGCTCTTCCTGAAGAACAGCGTCCGCAAGTCATCCTTCTTGACGATGCCTATCAGCACCGTTACGTCGTCCCTTCATTCTCCATCGTCCTGACTGACTACCATCGTTTGTTCTACAACGACAAGCTACTCCCCGCCGGTCGCCTGCGTGAACCTATCTGCGGAATACGCCGGGCAGATATGGTTATCGTCACCAAATGCGAGGAAGATATGAAACCTATCGAGTACCGCATCATTGAAGAAAACATGAAGTTGCTGGCCCACCAGTCCATCCACTTCACGCATATCGCTTACGATGAAATTAAACCGGTATTCGGGAATCAGGGCAAACCGCTCAGCCGGAAAGACATTCAAAAAGAAGACGAACTGCTGGTTATATCCGGCATCGCTTCTCCCGAAGGGTTCATCAAAGAAGTCGGAAAGTTTTCCGACAAGGTAACACCGCTGATTTTTCCGGACCATCATGCCTTTGAAAAATCCGATATACGACGCATTAAAAATACCTTTGATAAAATGAAGTCATCCGCCAAATACATTCTGGTTACAGAAAAAGATGCCGCCCGGCTATTGGATAATCCGCACATTCCGGAAGATTGGAAAACGTGCATGTATTATTTGCCGATTACCATCGAATTCTGCCTGGACAAGAAATTTGACGATGAAATCAAAAAACATATAACAACTTTCCATAAAGATAATTTGTTACGATAAATAAAAGATGAGCAAAAGAACAGAAATTGCAACATTAGGCGAATTTGGTTTAATCCGCCACCTTACAGAAAAGATAGAGTTAAAAAACGAAAGTACAGTAAAAGGCGTTGGCGATGATGCCGCAGTACTAGACTATAAGGAAAAGCAGGTATTGGTAACAACCGACCTTTTACTTGAAGGCATTCACTTCGACCTGACGTATGTTCCGCTAAAACACCTGGGATATAAATCAGCAGTCGTCAACTTCTCCGATATTTATGCGATGAACGGAAAACCGAAACAGATAACGGTCTCCCTCGGTATATCCAAACGTTTTTCGGTAGAAGAACTGGAAGAATTCTATTCGGGCCTCCAACTGGCCTGTGATATTTATGGAGTTGACATTGTAGGTGGTGATACTTCCGCATCATTGACCGGCCTGTGCATCAGCATTACGTGTATCGGTGAAGGTGAAAAAGAAAAAATAGTCACCCGTAGCGGAGCTAAAGATACCGACCTTGTCTGCGTATCCGGAGACTTGGGAGCCGCCTATATGGGTTTGCAGTTGCTTGAAAGAGAGAAAAGGGTATTTAAAGGAGAAAAAGAATTTACCCCCGACTTCGCCGGCAAGGAATATCTACTGGAACGCCAGTTAAAGCCGGAAGCCCGCAAAGACATCATCGAGTTGCTTGACAAAGCCGGCATTGTTCCTACCTCCATGATGGACATTTCGGACGGCCTTTCTTCCGAATTACTTCATATATCAAAGCAAAGCAATGTAGGTTGCCGTATCTACGAAGACCGCATTCCTATCGACTACCAGACAGCGGCTATGGCAGAGCAGTTCAACATGAATTTATCGACGGCAGCCTTGAATGGCGGCGAAGATTATGAGCTCTTGTTCACCGTTCCCCTAACCGTCCACGACAAAGTATCTGAAATGAAGGGAGTTAAAGTCATCGGTCACATCACCCGTCCCGAACTGGGCAATTATCTGGTAGGCCGTGACGGTGGAGAAGTTGAACTGAAAGCCCAGGGCTGGAATTCACTTAATGAATAATTTTTATCATTTTTTCCACCAAACTATTGCATATTAAAAAAAAGTCCGTATCTTTGCACCCGTTAAACAAAACAACGGTGCCATAGCTCAGTTGGTAGAGCAAAGGACTGAAAATCCTTGTGTCCCCGGTTCGATTCCTGGTGGCACCACCTCTAAGAAAGTTAAATCGCTAATTCCAAAAGAGTTGGCGATTTCTCTTTTAGTCACTATCACCCGAAGTCACTACAATAGTCACTATCTAAACCGCTATAAATCACCTTAAATCGGCTTGATTAAATGCTTTTAAAAGAATCCGTTTAACCCTAACTCCGATTCACTCCACATTAAATCTCCCGTAAAAATATAGTGACTATCCGCGTGATGGGTCGGAATAGTCACTATTGTTATACTGCCTGGTATCTGCTACATTGAAAGATTCGTGCCGGATTGCCTGTTGTCGATGTCATCATTACGGGAGCGGTGACCGACCTCCCATTCACGATTTATGCCGTGAGCTGTGTTGACGTTGAGGGAAGAAATGGCGGCTGATAGATTCATGGCAAATATCCTCATTGTCTGCTCCGGAAAGTCCTGTGGACGGTTTGGTAGCACTCTTGCGCCTGTTCGAGACAATGTCTGCTCCTTGATTCTGCGGGTAATGGTTCGGGCATCCTCATGGGTGAGATATGCGATTGCAAGTTCACGGAGATATTCCTGCTGTTCTGATGGTGGCATTGCTTTATAACGGCTGGTTTCTTCTTGGGTCATGGTATTGATCGATGTTGAGAAACCGTCAGCCATTGTGATTCTCAATGCCTGTCCTCCGTTGCGGTGTCTGATTACTGCCACTGATTTGATTGATTCTGTAAGGTTGTTGACTGGATTAAATTTCAGATAGGCAGCAAGGATCTCTTCAGACAACATCGTGGCGGCTATCATATAGCCAACATCCTCGCGTTCTTCCGGCTTCACTCCATGATACCAGGAATACTGCCGCATGGATATGCCCTTTTGATATGTTTCACCATCTTTCGTGTGGATTCGTATATAGTCGTTTAAGCCCTCCCTGCAGATCTCGACAGTTAAAAGAGTGCGGTAAACGTCAAGCGGTGAAGGCTTGCGTTTTTGCTGCGGAGTGAAGTCAATCAGCTCCGACAACTTCATCACCTTGCTACCGTCGAAGGCTATCTTCACGGCATGGTCAACAATTCCATAACCCCGGACCTGACCGGTCCTGTCTTTCTGAAAATAAATGTCAATACCGAAGCGAGATTTCAACACATCAAGAAGCTGCTGAATTTTCTCCTGAGTCTCCTCGCTCAACGTCTTTCCGTCGCTGCCGAGCAATTTTCTGATGTCTGGATTCCGTTTTGCAGAAAATGGCTTTTTCTTCCCACCCTCTGACCTTTTGACATTATCGACCTTTTGACATTTTCCATTCTTGATTTCCGACTTGTACCTTCTGATTATGGCTCTCAGCTGAGTTAAACGCTCCTTTCGCTTCCGGCTGTTATTTGTCGTGTGGGCGAAAATATCACCAATTGAGACATTCCCCGCTTCGCCACCGCATTTGAAAAGACGGTAGCCGTCAAGTGATTTCTCCATCTTATAACCATGCGCCTTGACAATATTGGCGAACTGTCCTTCGGTCTCATAGTCATAGGCGAAGATGCGTGCCATGTCATTCTCAATGTCGGAGGATAATATACGGTTGGCGCAGGCGTTCAGCCGTCGATAGTCATGGTGATCAGGTATAGGAAAGCCATTGGGCCTGATTCGTGTCGACAGGATATGCACATGGTTGTTGTCCGTATCCCGGTGATAATATACGAAGTATGGCTGACGGCCATATCCTGCCTCATTCATCAACTCGCGTGCAAACTCAGTCAGCTCCTCGGCTGACATAATCTTCCCTTTGACCGATGCCGACACATGGAACTGAAATCGTGTAGTTGCTGTATTGCCGTATGTCTTTGAGCAATCCTTAAGATAACGCTCAACCTCTACGGCTGCATCAAGCCCGAATTTATGAAGCACCTCAATCTTATGACGCAGTTCTATGCTCACGTTCTCCATCGTCATGAGGTGTGCCAAGCCTGCCGCTACCTTCATTTCGTTATAGCGTGCGCCCGGGAATCCGGTGCCGGAAACATCGCTGAGTTTCTTGACTATCATTCGGAGATGGTTATGAGAGTATACAGATATTTCAGCATATCCTTCACTGTGGTCCAGTCATCGCAGAATTGGTTGAAAGGTACAAAGTCCGCAGTTCTCAAAGAGTGCGGAAACATCTTCTGTTGTTCATTGATGTGCTTGATGACCTGATTGGAATTGGTTCCAATTCTGACGATAAGTTTTAGCGCAGAGTTCAACAGGGCAATCATCTGAGGATTCTCGCGGTCAGCACTCTGTTTCTCATTGTATTGGAGGGTGGCACAACGAATCAATGCGCTTAGGTTGCCGTTGAAATATTTATCTGCCTTGGTCTGCATTTCCTTGTGAATCTTCTCATTCACGCGGAAACGTATTATGATAGTCTTTTTATCAGACATAGTGATGTTGTCTATATGTTATTATGATTGTATGTATGATTTATTTGATGTCATGAAGTCTTGGCGCCATAGTATTTTTATCTCATGAATGGATACAGACAAAAAGCCATAGTCTCCTTATCCCATAATGTCATGTTTACAGTAGCGCATCATGGCATTATCTTTTACCCCGATAGATAAGACCGCGAGTTTCGAGTGGTATTTACCCTCACCTTCGGGGAGGCGGGATTGCCGTTGTGGACACAATCGGCATATCTTGCCCATAACAGGCTCTATCTCCAAATAATATCGTGAGCCAACTGGATTCTCACCAGATATTGCAAAAAACCGAAAGTGTCAAAGTGTCAAAAGTTGAAAGTGTCAATGCTACTTTTAGATTTTGCGGTAGCAGCCGTGAGCATCCTTTGCGATAAAACCATGACCTCCATTTTTCAGAAATCTCTTGACCGAGGATTCCGATATGCCGAGTTTGCGTCCTTCCTCTATGACTTGTGATGTGGTAAACGTGTCTCGCAGATTGCCGAGCAGTACGGTATATCGGTTGTCGAGAACGCCGGTCTCAATTTCCGGAAATATGCGTGTTTCCATATTTCTGAAATATTCGGTGAGCAATATGGCCCGTTCCACACTGTCAGCTTCAATCTCGTCCATTTCGGACTCACCGCATACACCACGCATAACCTGAATGATTAGGCTGAACCGAATCAGATAGGTTTCAAGTTTTCCGCAGAGTGCCTTGACAGAATCTGAGTCGGTCGTCTCATACATTCTTTTGTTGACATCCTCCTTCCAGCGGATAGCCATGCCTTTGGCTTCTTTTGAGAAAAGCAGCTCCTTTGAGATTGTTTTTCCCTCCGGGCCTTTATCAGGAACCAAGTTTATGACCTTTCGGATAATTCTTTCCCAGTCATCAAGTACTATCTTAGGCATTGTGCTGTCGTTCCATGACGGCATTGTGGTTATTTCGGGATAAACTTTCAGGAACCGTGATGAAAAACCGTTCATCAGACGTTTTCCTCCGAATTGTTCTGCCAGACAGCCGGGTTGTGTGCAACCAATGATTGAACAGTAAGGATTGGAGAGGAATATATGTTCGTTATTTGACTTCCGGCTATACTTGAAAGGTGTGCCGCTGAACAGACTGAGGAAATAGCTCTCATCAGAACCGTTGTATCTGTTAAAGTTGGATAGAAGACTGTCGATTTCATCTTTGTATATAAGCACTCCACGCGGATTGTCACGCAAGGCGGCAATCAGAGCCTCAACGGTAGAATCGACCACGACATGACATTTGCGACGAGGCATATCCATTTCATCGGGCGTTGAAAGTTTCTCCCGCTGCTTTGCCGACATCTTTTCCCACTTGCGGTAAGCTTTCATCTCCTCGCAAAAGATGCGGTCATATTCTCCATCAAGTTTGAGCAATGGAGCCACGGCCAGTTGCAACGGGGGAGTCTTGCCACAGCTCGGCGAACCGACAAGCACGATATAGATAATGGGGCGGCTGACCCATCCGGTCATGAAGCGTACAGACCATGAGTTCCCCATAGCTGCGGCAAAAACAGTCAAGAACGACGCGGCGGTAAAGTCGATATTATAATTCTCATAACGGTGCAGAGATTCCACTATATTACGGATTGCAATGGGGAATACTTCAAGTGGAAATGACGGTGCCGATTCGTTGTCGGACTTGACAGAATCATGCCGTTCATCTTCATATAAGCCACACGCAGGAGTGATTGGACGGTGACGGCGATTATTATTGTTATAACTCATGACTATTAGAGTTTGATGTTGCGTTGTCCAAGAGCCTTGCGTACCTCATATTCCGGATAGAGCACCTTGTTTCCGGTCTTCACCGGTTTGAGGATTCCCTTGTTGGCCCAGTGCCAGAGTGTGGCGTCGCATACCCCGAACAGTTCCTTTACCTCTGCCTTGGTTAGCATTCGTTCTTTCTTCGCTGCCTCGACCATTGAGCCGAGTTCATCTTTGGCCCGGCGTATAAGGTCATCTGAAAAGGCTTTCAGATCTTCGGCACTCATCTCAACCTTGACATGAGCGCGACCTTCATTAAGCATATCTAAAAAGTCTTGCATATTGATTTCGATTGCCGTTTGAATTATGACGATTCCGCTGACGGCACAAAGCGAAAACGTCACCGCTCCGAAATGGAACGGTGACGCAAAAGTATAGCGTAATTTATTGGATTGAAAAGAAATGACGGTTCGTTAAGTTCGCGAACACTGGAACGAATCAAACGAATCGAAAAGGGCTTATTTCAGTTAACTTCATCAGGATTTATCAGCAGAATTTCAGCCTTTATCTTGTTGATTGCAAAGCGGTGTTCCGGTTCGTCCTTGACATATTGTTTGCGATTGGGAGACAGGCTTTGGAGAGCATTAACACTTTTCTGAACCTGTCGCTCGCCAACGATTTTGCTTTCCGGAAAAGTAGCAGCCAATATCCCGGCAAACTGCTTTACGGGTCTGGCGGCATCAAGTTCGCCGGATTCCACAAGTGCTATATATAGATGCGCAATATCGATCCCACTGATATGTGTCTGCGTCCATGTGCCGATGCGCCTGACCGTCTCACTGTCGTGAGATGACAAAAGGGAAGTGAAGTCATACACAAATTCCTTTCCCTTTGAAACTTTGGAAGTTGGCCTTGATTCATCAATGCTGCCCAATACCCAGTCTGCCAAATCTCCGTTATCAACACATTTCCGGAAGTCCAGAAACTCCTTCAACTCCTTTCGGGTTCGATGATTGTTCTCAATCTCATGGGTCATAAATGCCTTCAAGAACTTTGTGAGCTGCCATTGGTACTGCCGATTGTTAACCGCCTGCGCGGTATCTTCGATATTCTCAACCAACATTTCCGGAGAACGTCCATATTTCAGCCATGCGGCAAATGGCATCCGGTATTTCTCCCATTCGCTATCTTCCGGCTGCCCACTCAGTACAATACGGGCATAGCCCGATTCCCGGAGAGTCTTCAGAAGTTCCTCCAAGTCCAGATTGTCGAGGTCGATCATATCCTCCAGCCGCTTTTGGAACTCAGACGAAGCGGAAAATGCCGACTGCCCCATAAAAAACACCTCCAACAAGTCAGCCTCGCCCATAGCGGCGGCAAACTCGCCATATTCACGCGGATGCTCCTCCATCCACGCTTTTATATCTACATCACTCCGTTCGAGAGCCGTATTATTCTGATTGGTATTCATATTTTATTTGTTTTGTGGCTACAAAGTTCGTGCAATCCCATTGCTAAATCCCAATCATTAGACACAAATCCGATAAAATACGCTGCAATTTTTCATGTCCTTGCCTCTCATAGCCGAATTTATGAAGAAATAGCAACAATATTTGCACACAGCGTCATCAGATAGAAGTCGCGGAAGCTGAGCAACTCGGCACAATTTTACGACTAACGATACTTCAAACTTCCTGTTTTTAAGCACAACCGATTGTAATATCAGGGAAATTAGCTAATTTTGCATTGAAGAAAGAACCTCTTATCTTCAAGACATATGGAAGCTATATGCTAATCTTGTAATTGGGAACCTGAGAAATTCTAAAGAGCAAAGATGGCATAGTGGCTCTCACGCGATAGCGTGGGCTACTATTGTTACATCTGCTCACAGGTTTTCTCAGGACCTCCAATTAAGACGTAGCTATGGTGGCCCACTTTTTTAATTAAAAAACGAAAATCGACAAATATCAAATGGGATTTTTAGACTTCATATTTGGCAAGAAAAAAGATGAGCAAACTAAGCAGTCGGTTTGTCAGACTGTTTCTGACAAGCAAGCATCAAAACTGGCATCTCAAAAAATTATACAATCACAAGCTGGCACATTGCCCCCAACAATAACACCGTTTGCGTTCAAATCCGATTGTCATCAGAGATATGAGAACGGCTCTGAGGTTATGGGATTGCAACAGTGTATAAGAACTGTTAGTGTCGAAAAGAATACTAATGGATGTCGTGGCTATAAACTTAATCCTGGCGATGGGTATATCATCAAGGTCTATAATGACGATCTTGGCAAACCAAATATGTCAGATAAGCCGATGCGTATTATCAGCAAAGCCGCTGAAAAAGTCGAACTTCGCGGATTTCCCATCGAAGTTCAAACGCCTTTCGGTTGGCAAGAGGTTGACTATCGCGACTACGGCTTTACTGTTTATTACGACAAAGGCAAGGTCGTAAAATGCGTGCTTCACATGTTCGACCGGAATGTTGACTTGGAGTATCGTAAATCAGATGCCTCTGCACCCGTTAAAATCACCGCGAACTCTAACGCCAACTCACAATTTTCACAGCCTTCTGTCAAGGCAATAGCTATGGGGCCCCATTCAAATTTAGTTTTGATGTTACGGTTATAAGACAATATTATAATCAGAAATCTGAGCAAATCGAACTGGAAGACAAAGTAACCGCCACGATGATTCGCACCGTCAACAATGGAAATATTATGATTGATTTTTCCGACATAGGCGCGTTGAAATCAAAAGGTATTATCCAAACCAATCTTTCCTTAGCTCCGGACTTTTCATACAATCACGATGCAGATGGGAACGAGTTCGCGTCGGCAGAAATCAATAATTCATGGGCAGTAATGTCCTCTGGTAAGGAGTATGTTTCCCTTTTTCAAATCACAAAACAGAAGGGTAACGTGGTTTCTTTCATAATAAACAATCTACCAGGAGATCAGGACTTCTATTATCTGATAATGCTTCGTCAATAAAACGTAAATATGGCAAAGAAACAAGAAGATAGATTCGTTACTCTTGACAATGGAGAAGTAGCAAAGGCGACTTTCCCCGTTGTGGTTTCGGCAAGCCGAAGCACCGATATTCCAGCTTTCTATGCCGACTGGTTCTTTAATCGGTTGGAATCCGGATATTCAGCATGGACTAATCCTTTCAACGGAGTCAAAAGCTATGTCGGATATGCAAATACCAAATTCATCGTGTTTTGGTCGAAAAACCCGCGACCTCTCCTTAGACACCTGGATTATTTACAGTCGCGTGGTATTGGATGCTATGTCCAGTACACACTTAACGATTATGAAGAAGAAGGATTGGAACCAGGGGTTAGACCGCTCACAGAACGTATCGAAACATTCAAACTCCTCGTAGAGAAACTTGGTAAAGGTGCCGTCGTTTGGCGGTTTGACCCTCTTATCCTTACCGATAAGATAGATATGGATAAACTATTATCCAAGATTGAAAAAATTGGTGACCAGCTTATAGGGTTTACAGAAAAACTCGTTTTCAGTTTCACCGACATCGTTTCTTATCGGAAAGTCAAGTCCAACCTTGAGCGAAGCCATATCAATTACATTGATTGGACTCCAGAGCAGATGCTTGAATTTGCAGGTCGTCTTGTTGATCTCAACAAGCGTAAAGGTTGGAATTTTATCCTTGCAACCTGCGGTGAAATCGCAAATCTTCCCGAAGTAGAACACAACCATTGTGTCGATGACAGACTAATGGTGCGTTTCGGGTCTCACTCGCCCGAACTACTGAAATTCTTGGGCGCAGAAGTTCTCGACACCGCTCATTCGGACAATTTATTTGCCGAATTTGAGCCGGTAGATATTCCGGAAGATGCGGTAGATATAGGCAATGGCAAATATATTGTCATTCATCAAAACAATAGAGACAAGGGACAACGCATTGCTTGTGGTTGCATGAAAAGCAAAGATATAGGCGAGTACAATACCTGCCCCCATCTCTGTGAGTATTGCTATGCCAATTCAAGCAAAGAGGTTGCGGTGAGAAATTGGCAGCAACACAAGGCAAATCCTCTCCAAGACACTATAACAGGAAAGTGATATGTATTCTGATATAATATCGAAATATAACCCATTGACGATTGATGCCGTTATCGATACCGCTAAATCGTTGGTGCCTTCGGAATATCAACAATACCCTTATCCTTGGTTACATCCTGAGGTAAATCATGGTGTCAGCCTTTTAAGAACTGAGGACGGCTTAAACTGCTACATCGCCGCCTACGGTGAAAGCCACAAGCGCAAGGTGTTTCGCGCTATTGAGGATTTACCCTTCGCAGAACTTAGAGAATCCATTGAGGTGGTAGATTGGGGCTGTGGGCAAGGTCTGGCATCATTGTGTTTTATTGAAAAGATGAGAGAGCGTAATCTTATTCAGAATATCAAAAAAATTACGCTCATAGAACCGTCAACCGCTGCTATAAACAGAGCAAAGTTGAATGTATCGTTAGCAACTCCTGAGGTTAAAATTACTACACGTCATCTCGGCCTGCCTCCGACTATACCGCTCGACTTTGATTGTATATCTGATATTGAATACGAAAAACCTATAACAATACATCTTTTTTCAAATATTCTCGACATCGAGACTATTGACTTGAAAAAACTTGCTGAGCTTATTACTTCTACAGGCCATAAGCATTATGTATTGTGTATAGGACCTGCAAATCGTAGAGAAGATCGCATAAATGCTTTTTGTCGTTACTTTCAACTCCCTTCATCCGCTTACTTTTCAAGTTATCGAAATACAGAGTTTTTCACACGCACCGATTATAACAAATATACATTTGGGTGCTTTATAAGAGGGTTCAAATATCGAGTTGATCAAGGTGAACAAATCCTTATCCCATATCGATTCTATGCGCCAAAACAATATTTTGCTGCGTACAGGTCTGATATGTCTATCCTTGATGTAGCTCCGCTTGAAACGGCGTTTGAGGTGCTGGCGCCATTCGATATTGGAGCAAGCGTTTATGATGATGTAAACCCGATTCTTGCAGTCCTTAACAATATCGTAGAGCGTGGACTCCCGACAAAAGCAAGTCCGTGGCTTGAAAATCTTTTGTCAGACGTACTGAATGCCGGAGTTAAAGATGATGAAGAGTCACAGTATGGCGGAATTCGTTACATTCCGAATAACGGCATGAGCAGTGAATCCGCTCAACTCGTTAAAGATGTGCCTTTGGCGGTTGCTCGGATTGAAAAAACCATTTTGGAAGCCCTCCTCACCAATCATCTTTCTCTTGATAAAGATATTTGGAATGTGTTAGTGAAAGAAGCCGATGTGCCATGCGCAGCTATCGCTCTGCATGAACTGAGCGAAATGCTCAATCATTTAGCTTCGGCTTCACAAGATTTCTCCGAAATGAAATTCCCGGAAGTCAATCTTTCGGTAATCAATTCTAAATATTCTACTTCGAGACTCCACCTCGAAGCAAATGTTTATGCCGATTCATGCAAGCAGCTTACCGACCAAACGTTTGACATTGTAATAGATTTCTCACTTAACGAAAAATCAAATCCTCGTGAAGTCGAGTTCTCTCAATTCAAAGCTGAAAACAGTTGTTACTTTAACGTTAGGGCTTCCGAAAACATATACTCAGAGCGATATATCTATACTACTGACCGCATAGTTTATAAGCCGCTGACGAAACTTAATCAACAAGGCACCCACGATAATATTGAAGAGAATGTTGCACACCTCCGATATTTTATTCAGTTGCTCTTCAGAAAAGAAAACTTCCGAGAGGGTCAGCTTCCGATAATATCTCGTGCCTTACAGCTTAAAAGTGTTATCGGCCTTTTACCAACCGGAGGGGGTAAATCTCTCACGTATCAGATTGCCACACTGCTTCAACCGGGTGTCACTCTCGTCATTGACCCTTTGATGTCGCTGATGAAGGATCAATATGACGGTCTTTTGAAAAATGGCATTGACTACTGCACATTTATCAATTCCACAGTCCAAAATAAGGCTGAGCGTGAGAATATAATGAAAGAATCCAGACTATTGTTTGTATTTCTTTCTCCTGAACGTCTTGCCATATTTAAATTCAGAGAAAGCCTAAGAGCAATGGCCGACAACCACGTCTACTTCTCCTATGGAGTAATTGACGAAGTTCATTGTGTATCTGAATGGGGGCATGATTTTCGCTTTACATATTTACATCTTGGTCGCAACTTATATCAATATGTTCTGCCAAAACAATCAGACGACGAGGAACGAAATCATGTTACCCTTATGGGGTTGACCGCAACCGCGTCATTCGATGTCTTGGCGGATGTAGAACGAGAATTGTCTGGCAATAACGCATTTCCTCTTGATCCGGAAGCTACTATTCGATACGAAAATACTAATCGTCTCGAACTACAATATCGAATCGTAAAGGTTGATGATGAAACTGCTCATGACAAATGGGGTGTTTATTCCGTAAAAAACATGGCCTGTCCTGAAGTTGTAAAGGATGTATTTTATTCATCCTTACAAGAATTGCAACTGCCCCAAAATATAGAGCGTATCAAACAACGTTTTATTGAGAGAGAGAATATTGAACCGACCTCGAAACTTGCTCAAGATCTATTGTCGCGGGATTTATATGTTGAAGTAAACCGTGAATGGTATACAAATCCTCACGATTCCTCGTCTGCGATTATATTTTGTCCTCATCGACAAGGTACACTTGGAGTTCATAATGGTTCCCGCATAGGAATTGCCGGACAACTCAAGGCAGTTCTCAATATAAACGATGTAAGTGAATTTGTCGGCGGAGACAACCCAGCTTCTCAAGATGAATTCATTCAGAATCGGACAAACATTATGGTTGCAACAAAAGCGTTCGGCATGGGAATAGACAAGCCTCATGTGCGTTTTACGCTCAATGTTAACCATTCCGGATCACTTGAAGCATTTGTTCAAGAGGCCGGGAGAGCCGGACGTGACAGAAAAATGGCTCTTGCTGTTGTGCTTTACTCAGATAGGGTGTTTAATGAGCAGGACGAATTTACACGGCTAATGGCTCCTGTACCAGTAGACTTTGGTGTTCATAAATTTTTCTATGACGGAAATTTTCTTGGAGAGATGACCGAATGGACTGTCATGGATTATCTTATGAATCATCAAGTAGCCATTACCGAAGATACGGATGCCCTTTCTCGTCAAAACAAAACTGTATCAGGTTTTATATCTAAGCTAATTCAAGCCAAAGACGGGGAAGCGGTTATATCGTATATATCATATCGCTATCCATCGAAAGACTCAGAAACACTAGACGAATATTTGCGTCAGGCAAATCTGCGCCCGATAACCCAACAACCACGCTCACCAAAAGAAAACACTCAGCAACTACGGTCTCTTAATCAAGAGCAGTATCAAGCGGCCTTGATGAAGGCAATTTATCGTATGTGCTGTATCGGCCTTATCGAGGATTTTACACAAGATTATATAAACCAAGAGTTTAGAATCGTTACGCGTAAGAAATCGGATGGCGCATATTATGAGGGATTAAAGCAATTCTTCATGCGTTATTATAACGAAAGACGAGCCGATGCCCAGATAGCATATTGCAAACGCTATAAAGGGACAGAAATAGCAAATTGTCTATTTTTCTTGACGCAATTTATTTATAAAAAAATTGCGACTAAAAGGAAGCAGGCCATTGAAGATATCGAACAATTCTGTAAGGAAGCAACTTCAGACGGCACAGACTGGTTGGCAATGAATGAAGAGTTGAAAGATACTCTCTATTATTATTTCAATTCAAAATATGCCCGTCATGAATACAAGGATGATGCAGGCCGTTCTTATTCTCTTGTTGATGACACACAATCCGGGAAAGAATGGTTCTTTACAGGAAGCATTGCTAATTTAGATGCTTCCAATGGCAAGGATTTTGACCAATCCATATTGTTGAAGTACATGAGGATAGTCAATAGTGAGGGAGTATCGTCTCCAAAAGATAATGTAAAGCATCTTAGGGGTGCAATCCGTCTTATTCGACGTGGTATCCTTTCACCCAACCCTGTCCTTAGTTTGCTGAATGTATTCTGTCTTCTGTTTCTTAAGGCTGATGAGTCTTCAGTTGCTCTAAAAGATGAAATAGAGACATCATTCATCGAAGGATACGTAGAGTTGCGTAAGAATTTATCACAGTATGACATACAAAAGTATATCGGACGTTATATGGACATATTGAAGGAATACAATGTCACTGATGATAAACATTTAGAATATCTCGGATTATTGATAATGATGTGCGAAGCAGTAGAACATGCAGAATGGGCACACAAATTTACTCAAAATTTCACAGCATAAAAGATAAACCACATATGACCCCACAGGAAATACTGGCGAGTCTTTCTCGCCTTGAATCTGAACTGCAAGAAGTTGCCTCGGCAAGACTTCTCGTAGAGCAGACTACACAATCGTATAAAGAAGTTCAGCAGGAAATACGATCATTCGTTGCTGAGTTTCATAAAGTAGTTAGCTCTCTCAACTCAATATCAAATGCACTTGATGAGGGACAAACATCCTTGTCGGACGAAGCGAATAAATCAGTTGAGATTATAAAAGCTCAATTATTAAACGTACATGATTCGTTTGTAGACCAATGCAATAACGTTATTGTACGGTTCGCCGAAAAAATTACTGAAGTCAGGAATAAATTCTCGACTGAGACTGTTGCCCTATCAGCGACCTACGAAAAAAACAACTCGGATTTTAGATCGAGCATAACGGAGCTGTCAAAGATTCATGTTGCGCTAATAAAGGCGACAGAATCTGTAACATCGCTTAAAGCGGATATATCAACATTGGAATCTCAACTCAATGATTCTCAAAAAGAGCAAGATGTTGTTCTTAGCAAGATTTCCGAAGGACTTAAATCCACAGGATATAATCATACCCGGATTCTCAACCAGATATCTGATGAACTGAAATCTTTACATGCAGAACAAGATTCTGGCATTAAAAGTCTTCAGCATTCCTTGGATGTGGTTAGCGATTTACAGAAGCAACAAAAATCCACTGAAGAGCAAATTCACAATAGTGTCAAAAACGTGTTGACGAACCTCGATTCTAGAATGAATATGCTTGACGTAAAAGTCGATGGCGTAAGAAAAACTGCCAACATGATCAAAATTCTTGGAATAATAAACACCATAGGCTTGCTCCTAATAATGCTACTGATGTTTGTAAGATAGAGCATCTATTTATAGGGGTTGTTAACCTTTATACGTCTGTTGCCACATAGGATAAAAAAGCATCTAGTCATTATACTGGAGCCTATTCAATATAGTTAAGATGCACAAATTAATACCCAAATAGAAAGATTTACCCCTGTCACAGATAGCTGTAGCAGGGGTGATTTTTTCAAAAAAGGAGTTTTGACACATTTACATTTGCAGTATTAAATATCCTAATAAAAATATAAGTGTATATTTGAAAAGAAGAGTTGCAGTGAACTAACTTTGACACTAGTCTTAAATGACTATGGGCTGAATCAGACTGCAACTCTCTTAATTGGAGAACCTAGCCAGTTAGAATTGTAGGCTCACGACCTAATAAATGTATTAGCTGTTTCTCCTTCATGTTTAATACTGTAAATACAAAGTTATGAATTATTCTCATTTTGTAGGTCTTGATGTAGGGAAAAAAACTTTCGATGCATCCTTAATGTCTGCGGACGAAAAAGAGTTGTCTCACAAGTCTTTTGATAACACTTCAGAAGGGATCCAATCTTTATTAGATTGGATAGCAGGTTATCATCTCTCTTTATCCAAACTCTTGTTCTGTGCTGAAAACATGGGAAGTTATGTCACAGAGTTATCTGTTTCCAGTGCCTCTATGGGTTTTTCCCTAGCTTTGGTTTGCCCGTTGACCATCAAGAAGTCCATAGGCTTGCAACGAGGCAAAAATGACCGCATTGACGCTAAAAGAATAGCGAACTATGCGGTATTACACTATCGAAAACTAGAGTTATACAAATTGCCTGACAAAGACTTGGTGAGACTGCGGGGATGGATTATTATACGTGACAATTTGGTCAAGCAAAAAGTATCAAGCATAAAGTTATTGGAAACATTCTCCCAGATGGCCAAGTTGGCTGATGTGACAGACTCCATTTCTTTTTTGGAAGAGCAGCTCAAGTCGATAAAAGAAAAGATCCTGCAGGTGGAAGAGGCTATGGAGCAACTAATAGCCGCTAGTTGTTCTCTTTGCACAAACTACTTGTTATTAAGAAGTATAAAAGGTGTAGGGATAATCAATGCCATTGTATTACTGTGTGTTACTAACAATTTTCAAAGATTTGACAACCCAAGGAAGTTTGCTTGTTATTGCGGGGTTGCTCCCTTTGAACATACTTCAGGTATTTCCATACGGGGAAAAACGCAGACTTCTCCATTGGCTAACAAAGAAGTAAAAGTGTACCTTACCCGGGCAGCTATTACTGCCATCTCTTGGGATCCGCAGATGAAAGCATATTATAAAAGGAAAATAGCGGAGGGGAAACATAAAGCATCTGTAATCAATGCTGTAAGAGCCAAAATCATAGCAAGGTCTTTTGCTGTGATACGAAGACAGACTCCATTTGTAACATTAGTCGTATAATAAAAAGGCCCTTAATTTCGAAAACATCTTAGATTTAGGAAGTAGCTATACACTTCTGAAGAGTAATTATGTCTATATACGAACTTACCCAAGGATACGTTAATGTTCGTAAACTTGGGTAAGATTTTATAGATATTGTTTGGAGAGGACTTAGAATTCACCCTCTTTTGAATTTCTTAAATCGCTTATTATATCTGCGACAGCTTGTCGCAGTTTTATAACCCTGTAATTTTAGGTGACCGATAGCCACGAATGTTGTAGCAGCGAGTTTCGTGCTTGTAGCGGGCTACTGCGATTAATGCACTTATGCCGTTTTTCTCTGCTTCTTTAGCGATTGTATGAATCACGACATGAGGGGAAAGACTGTATGGTTTGGCAGACATCACAATTTGCCATTTTTAAGGAGAAATAAGTGTGTCGTTAGAAATTCATCAGCCTCTCTCTCCTTTGGATTGAGGCGACATTTTCCGCCATGCTTTTTCTGCATCAGCCTTAATGGATGATAAAATTCGATACGAATTCGATCTTCTTCTCAGTCCTAGGATTGTCTAATCTGATTCCCATTCCGTTGGAAGTCTGGATTGAATTTTCTAATGTGGATGCTCCGGAACATCTATCATTGCGACATCACTTCACCAAGAACTTTCTCGAAAAGTTCAACAACATCTCTCTCCTTGCCGACCTTATGGAACACGAAAGCATCGAAACCACACGCATCTACCTGCACCGCAGCTCTACCGAGCAACAAGAAATCGTTGATAAAGTGATTACTTGGTAAAATTAGAAAGAATCTGTATGCTTGTGATGGTAAAGGAGTATACAGATTCTTTTGTATTGCAGTGAATTTAGATAAGATTCGGTAAATAAAAAATATCCTACTTGTTTTCTGCCAAACCAAAATAGCTTCGCATAAAATCGTAAGCTTCCTTATTGTAAGGTTGCGCCGGATCATTTGGGCGAGTTAAATAGGCTTGAATATTTCGCTCTAATATGAGTTTTATAAGGGCATAATAATTTATCACTTGAAATCTTCCATTTATATTTTGAGCATAAACAACACCTAAGGCAGAAGAAGCTATTATATAACCAAAAATATACATCTCATAATCTTGATTTGATGGAGGAAAGATATCCGAAGCATTAAATGGTTTGTTTGTGTCATGAGAATATATACACGCCAATAATGCGAGATTTCCAATAAAGGATCCGGCATTCACAAAATTAAAGACAACTCTATCAATCGTATCTTGAGAAGCTTTATTTATTTTCTCATCTATATTTTCATCATTGTGTTCTGCAGACTCTGACTTTTCGCTATTTACATTATCAGTAGTTGTTGATGATTGTGGAAGATTCTGTGTGATGTTTGATTGTGAATCCTTCGGATTTCTAAATTCATCACTATTCATTCTGCTAACCTGTTCTCGCGTCTCAATTGAAATACTTCTAACTTCAGATAGGCGATCTAAAACATCTGATAGACCTTGCGTCAATTCATCTGATTTTTTTGAAAATTCAGAAAGGGAGTCGGTTATTTTTGAAGATGCGGTGTCAATCTTGCCATATTGTACTTCACCTTTATTGTTAGACACGATTGCATAAATTATTGCGACTACGGAAAGGATTAATGACGAAAGAGTTGAAGCAAAGGAAATGTATGATACGATATCTGCCGAGTGGTCACTTTGTATGCATATATACGTTGCGAGCTCAACAATAAGAAATATACAAACACCGCATATATAACCTAAATGCAACCGTTTATCTTTAAGCGATGTCCCATATTTCAATCCGATAAATACAATCGCAACGATTGTAACTAATATCGAAAGAAGATTAAATGTTGGAGATGTCCAAAAACTGTTCATGATACAATTTATTCATTAATACCTATTCCTTTATTCTCAATAGCGTGGATTATTTCGAGTTTGAGGGATTCGGGGTAGTCCTCGTTTGCCATGTAACAGGTGATGATGCGTTGGAGCAGGTCTTTGTCAATGCGTCCGGCGGCAACGTGGTAAATGATTGCCTCCATGCACTGCATAAAGTTGTAGGCGTGCCAATAGTAGCCGTTATGCACGAGAAACCATACACCGATTGTCAATGCCACTCGCTTGTTAGAGTCTTCGAAATAATGCCCAGTGCATAAGCCGAAGACAAGATATGTCAGCTTTTCTACGAATGTCGGATAATACAGGTCGTTCTGCACGAAATCAAGTACCTTGCGGATTCCTCCTTCATCCTTTACGCCTTGCAGACCGCCACCGCTGGCTGCCACAGTCTTGCTGTAAACCACCAACGCCTCATCGTAGTCGATGTATTTCAGTCCCTCATTCATCCTCGGCTTGCTTTAGACGTTTTAGGACTTCGCGGTTGGCTTCAAGAATATTGTCGAAGTCTATCGACGCATCGCCTATAAACTTGTCGAACTCGTCGGGAGTAACCGCACGAAGGTACTCTGCCAGATTTACGTGCCAAGCATCGCGGAACGCAACATCACGAGATGCCATCTTCGATCTTGCATCATTGATGAACGGCTCCATCATAGGAGCAGCAGCCAAATCATCAATGATTGCCTTTACCTCTTCGATGGTCAACAATTTGTTCCCGTTCTCAGAATATCGCTTCTCTATCTGATGAGCCACGCCATTCTCAAATGAGGATATGCATAGTAGAACTTCGGCATAGAGCGTGTGACGCACGTTCTCCTCGTTTTGCAGACGAAGGACAACGCGATATTCCTTTGCATTTTCCCGGAACACTGCTTTATATATCAAGTCGGTTATCTGCTCGTACTTATAGGTGGGAAGCCCATCCACATACTTGCCGACAGCTTGAGTGAAGTTCTTGCGATAATTCTCGCTCTTTATCGCTGTTGGAAGATAATCACGGTCACGCCAGTTGATATACTTGGTGCCACCTCCGGCACGACCGTTGATTGTTGCAATTACAATATCAAGTATGCGAGTGCGGAGTTGTTTGGCCCTTTCGCTCTCCGTGAGAAGCATTCCGATGTTCAGGAATGCCCGGAATGTAAAGAACGACATAATGGTCGTTTTGGTAGGGACATTTATGTCATCACCAATTTGTATCTTAATATCTTTCAGCTCTTTACCTTGACTTAAAAAATATCCATTAGCACGAAGTTCGTCACCATGATCTTGTATATAACGTTTAATCGTTCGTTCATCAACACCATAGAAATCTGCAACCATCTTCGTGGTAAATAGCAGTTCATCGTGATACCGCAGGCCATCGACAGCCAAGTTTTCTTGGATGGTCTGGAGAGCATAGCGGTTGTTCAACACGTTTTGCCGCTCGATATTTGATGCTGTAAGGTCGTTCATATAGCAAAATTACAATTTATTTTGGATAGTAAGCTATCTGTGAGGATTTAAGTGTCAGAAAACATCCGCTTTTGTCGGATTGGCGATGGCGTCTATCTCATCGGCTATTTCATCAGATGAGAGCTTGATATAGTCCATAAATGTCTTTTGGGTCTTATGTCCGCTGACGTGCATCATCTGAACGATGGTGTATTTGTGGGTGAGGTACATATTGGTGATTCCACTGCGTCGAGCTGTGTGGGTGGTGACACAGGCATAACGGGGCATCACTACCTCACCTTTGTCGTTACGCTCAACAACGAGTTTGCCATCTTCTACCAATTTTTTCTGCTTCATCGTGAGCTTGGTCGTAACCATCTTTCCGAGTGTCGGAATAGTCTCAGACAGCTTTCTCAGAATATCCTTTATGTAACGGTTGAGTATCACATCAACCACCGAAGGAAGATTGTAGGCGTATTTCTCACAGATAGCCCTGAGGTTGGGATTCATTATCGGAATCTTTACCTCGTTGCGCGTTTTCTTCTGGACGAGTCGTATGACGGGCGTTCCCTTTGCGGTTGTTGTGAAACAATTTTTGTCGATGTCATTGTAATCGCTCACTCGCTGGCAGGTGTAGCAACCCACAAGAAATATGTCGCGCACCTCATCCTGCTTGCCGGACAATGGCATCTCGTATAATGCCTGCAACTCGGCTTCGGTAAGGTAAATTTCTATCGCCTTGTCTCCATCCTCGATTTTCTTCTTGGAGAAATATTGCATGGCGCGGTCGTTGTTGTGGATGCCGTCAAGGTAGGCGTAATTGACAATGGCGCGGAGATCGACAAGATACTTGTTCTGCGCCGATACCATGTAATCGTTCTTCTCCATAAAAGCAAGGAACTTGGTGACGAAAGCACGGTCAACCTGATACCATGTGAAACGGTGCTTTTTGTCGAACATGTCATAGAGTTTCCGAAAACTGAACCATGCCTTGACTGTCCCCGGTGCATATCTGTTATGTCCGTTCAGTCTGGCACCGCTCTTTATCTCTTCACAGAAGCGGTTAAGGAAATTCCATATTTTTGCACGCTCAGCATCGATGCCTTCCTTTATCAGTCGTTCCTGCTCTGCCTTGATCCGCAGTTCCTCTTGCTGACGCTCTTCCTCCTCGCGTTTGGCTTTCATTATTGCCTCTGCTTTCTTGGGATTGGCGATGGAAAGGATTTCCGCTTCGACATGAGATTTGTCGAAAGACATACCTTCGACCTCGGACTTTACAACAAGCTCAATCCTGTTGAGGGAATCATGCAGATTGAAATTCGCACGTTGGTGACGCATCCATTTTTCAGGACACGATAACGCCTCTCTCCATTCAGCCACATTTACGCGGATCTGAGACGAGAAGAGAGTGTCAACCTTATGTTTCTTGTTCTGCACCCTAAAGAAAAGAGTGGCTATTTCGTTCTTCTCGTCCTGCTTGCGGATGAAGAACCGGGAAAGAGATTTTGCCATATAAATCGAGGTCTGATTCCCTTATGAATCTGACACTGCAAAGTTAGTGACTTTTCCTGAATAGTCACTATAATAGTCACTATCTTTCTTGAATTTCCTGCTATCCGACTAAATTCAAAATAGTTTAATATGCTTTATTATCAACATATTAATATTGATTGCGATTTAAGCCGATTGATGATAATTTAACTTTAATATTGCTGGTGGCACCACTTATTAAAGAAGAAAAATGAAGCAAACCCCTGAATTCAAAGCGAGTTCAGGGGTTTTCCTTTTATATCCAATAGGAAAAATACACCGAATTCTGCGGTTTCAAGGTGTGTAATTCGGGGAGGATTTTTTTAAGGCTCAATTCCCTCCCGAATAAAACACTCTGTAACTGAATTCCACTGTTCCAAAATTACATTACCGGGAGAAAATATTAAAGTAGGGTTTCTCCTTAGAATAAATAGCATCCGGTTGAGAAGGACGAAGCTGTATCCTTTTATAGAATTGCGAAATACTTTCAGGCATAATAACGAGTATTTATTGCAAAATAAACAATTATTATCCGAAGAGAGCTTACTTTTCAGGTAATAACACTATTAAATCCTCACACTCTTCGATTAAATAGTATGCAATGAACACTAAAGATTCGGAATCTGATGCATTATCAAAATGCAGTATCGGCTTATTCTTAGGTTCGTAAAATGCTTCTCCACCTGTTAGCAATTGAGCTTTTTCTCCTTCAACCTGGAACGATAAAGTACCTGAAACAACATGCCCCACAACTGAGCAAGGATGTAAATGATACTCAGCCTTTCCACTTTGCGGAATAACGACTCTTTTAATTTCGACTTTTGATAAACCTTGCTTTTCCTTCAATTGGATAGAAAGAAGATTGGTTCTTGCTACGTTATTCTTTTCCATACTTGTGCAACAATTTAAAATGATTAATACAATGAATACTGCTATCTTATTCATGATAGATTTGTTTGCTGCAAAGATAGGACAGAGCAAGAGCTTATTTCATTGACCTATGTTAAGAGATTTAAGACGGCTCAAGGATTCAGGTTTTATTCCAAGATATGATGCTATATGATATTGTGATACATGTTGTTCTATATTAGGATAAGTTTGTAGAAGTAATTTATATCTGTCTAAAGCATTATCCATAAGTAATGATGTCTCTTTCCTGCATTTTTTAATAAAGAGAGTGTCTGCTATATATTTTCCCAATTTATACCACTCATTCGAGGCTTGTAGTAATTGGTCATAATTAGTTTTAGATAAACAATATATAACCGAGTCTTCCAATGCCTGTATGCTTCCTACACTTGCCTCTTTAGTTAGAAAACTTCTATAAGATGTGATAAATGAACCTTCAAAATAAAAGTCACTGATATAATCGTCTCCTTCCTTTTCTATGTAAGAGCGTAAAACTCCCGATTCCACAAAGCCTATAAATCTACAGATTTGTCCCTGATGCAATAAATAGTCTTTCCGCTTCAAAAAAACTTTATCGCATGTATCTATCAGCCTTCCATATAAATCGGACGATAGACCTACTTCGTTGATTAGAATGTTCTCTAATATCATATTTACAGTTTGAGAACACAAAATTACCCCAAAGACTTCTAATTAACACCCCATTTGCCAAACAAAATCATTACTTTTGTAACAAGATTAAAATAAATGCTGAATACTAATACCATACAGTCGCTCATTAATAGCGGAGAAGGCTATAATGTAGAGTTCAAAGTTCGTGTTCCCTCAAAGATTCGTGAACTGACAGAAGAGATTTGTGCTTTCGCTAATGCTGACGGAGGATATTTGCTCATTGGGATAGATGATAACGGTCAGATTGTTGGTACAGATTTGGAGAATGACAAACGTTCAGCCATTCAAGGCTCTATCAGTGAAATTTCTCCAGCTCTCCATTGTGATATGTATGCGGTAAATATCGACGATAAAACGGTTCCGCCATGTTCTTTGGGAAACAACCTGAACGGAAATTTCCACACGCTGTGACAAGATGCGTTCTTTTCAAAGGAACTACTAAAGTATATATCATAGATGATAAAACCTTTGGCGGTCCACTATACCAGCAATATTTGCAGGCTATGGCATGGCTGGAAAGCAAACTGCAAGTTGCTTACAAAATAGAGGGAGCAGGACCAAGAGAAGAAATTTGGGAAATACCTCTTACTGTATTTAAAGAAGCCATTATCAATGCCCTCTCCCACCGTGACTATTACGAACAAGGCGCAACCATTACGATAGAAATGTTTGATGACCGTGTAGAGGTTTCCAATCCCGGAGGACTTTTACCTATCGTAGCCAAAGACTTCGGACATAAGAGCATGACGCGCAATCCATTAATATTTGGATTGTTTACCCGTATGCACTTGGTTGAAAGGGTGGCATCCGGCATTCCCCGTATGCAGAATGCCATGAAAGAAGCTAATCTTTCTGAACCTGAATTTCATACGGATGGAATGTTTACGGTAGTGTTCAAAAGAAAGAACAATAGTGACATTGATGGCACTGTAAATGGCACTGTAAATGGCACTGTAAATGGCACTGTAAATGGCACTGTAAATGGCACTGTAAATGGCACTGTAAATGGCACTGTAAATGAGAATGAACAAAATGTATTAAATTTAATAAGAAAAGAAGAAGGGTTAAATGCTATTGAGATATCGAAAAGAATATTTAAGAGTCTAAGAATGACTA
Organism: Parabacteroides goldsteinii DSM 19448 = WAL 12034; assembly: GCF_000969835.1. Taxonomy (GTDB): domain Bacteria; phylum Bacteroidota; class Bacteroidia; order Bacteroidales; family Tannerellaceae; genus Parabacteroides; species Parabacteroides goldsteinii. Next base: position 114,929 of record NZ_KQ033914.1, on the reverse strand, counting down.
AACGGTATCTAAAATCACTGAATGATAAAGAATTAATCGAGTTTAGAGGTGCCCCAAAAACAGGTGGTTATTTTCCAAAAACAAATAGCCTATGAGATACAAGAATAATGATGTATATTTGTTCGCTATTTTAATCTCATTATAAAATGATTCAGAACGACATAACTACTTTGTTGGGGTTAGCATCTTTTATTTGGGCTATTTGTCAATATTTTGATTCTCGCAAAAGGGAACAGAATTTAAAAGAATTTGAGAACTATCATAAATTAATAAAAGAGTTGGTTCAACCGGACGATGAAAAAAATTCAATGTACATTGATAGGCAGGCTGCTATTATTTATGAACTTAGACATTTTAAACGGTATTTCCTATTTTCTTTAAGGACATTAAAAGGTTTAAAAAACGAATGGGGAAAGGTAGATGGGCAACATCCTCGTTTATTGGAAGAGTTGGATTTGACCATTGATTTCTTACAAAGAAGAATTGAGCATGGTACTATTTTTACGCGCTTGTGGAGAATTATTGGCTTAGAGTAGATCTTCGGACTACGTCCATCAATTCGTTATCAAAACGATTAAGGTAGATTTAAGTAATACGTTCTGAGTCATACCGGCACTGTCCATATCAATCATTTCCTCACGTTATGTTTTTCGATAATCTCCATCTCCTTTTTTTCTTGAATCCATTACTCAATAAGGCTTTTACGGAAAAAGTGTTTTCTTTCGAAGGGGCATTAATTCAATGTTACTTTTGTTTATTATCATAAATTCAATTGTTTTCTATTTATCAGGAAACAAAGGCAATCTATTATGCCGCAACGTACCCCATTTAATACACCGTTACTATTTCCCCCCTCTCCTTCCGAGTTGAGAAACGTTCGGGTTGTTCTGCGATATATCCCAATGGTATAATCGCTACCGGATATTTTTCAGCAGGTAATTGAAAGTTTGTTCTAAGTAAATCCAAATCAAAGTTACAAACCCAGCAACTACCTAACCCCATTTCTGTAGCAGCAAGACAAATATGTTCTGTTGCAATGGCGGCGTCGATGTCTGCATGATTTTTATTATCAGACTTACGTACCCAGGCTTCCGATTTATCAGCACATACCACGATATAGACTGGTGCTTTTGCAAACCATTCTCTATTATAACATTGCTGTATCTTCTTTTTCTGTTCTTCACTGATTACGACCATGAAATGCCACGGTTGATAATTTACCGCAGAAGGAGCTAACCGGGCACATTCAATAATATAATCTATCTTATCCTGTTCGACCTTATCCGACTTATAATTTCTTGCTGAAAAGCGTTTCTTTGTTAGTTCTAAAAAGTCCATACCTTCGCTGTTATTAATATTTGGAGTAAAATATCTGTAAAATTACGCTTTACAAACTATATTTGCTACATGAATAGAGAAAATTTGTAATAACTTCACTCTCTTAAAAACAAAATCACTAAAAGACAAAATCATGGCTACTATTTTAAAATCAACCGAAAGAAACTTTCAGGAAAATCCGAACAGGATTGAGCCTTTCAAATTATTCACAGACATCTCCAGAACCCAAAAAGGAGTGGAACCGGAAAATTTAAATTTCGACTTGCGTCAACTGAATCCCGGACAATACTGTTCTGCGTACCATTTCCACCGATACGCAGAAGAATTATTCTTGATTATCTCCGGCTCTGCCACCTTAAGAACACCTAAAGGGTTAGAAGCCGTAAGCAGCGGAGATTTGATTTTTTTCGAAAAAGGTGAAACCGGAGCACATCAATTATACAATCACACGACAGAACCCTGCGTATACCTTGATATAAGGACATTTATCGGACATGACATTTGTGAATATCCGGATTCCGATAAAATATATCTTGTTCCGTCAGGTGAGATATTCAATAAATCCGCTCAATCCGGTTATTTTGACGGAGAAGAAAATCCCCAGGAGAAATGGAGGGAACTTCAATGAAGCCAGACAATATCACCCGCGAAGAATTATGGGCCAGGCAAAACCTATCAGCTACCGGCATCGATTACGCCGTTTGGGAACGAGACAAAGCCATGCTCCTGCAAATGGCGAAAATAAATCGTACCTGTACCTTCGTTGTCGATGTCTACAAATGCAGATATGCTTTCGCTTCCTCAAACTTTTCCGACTTGCTGGGATATGACAGCCATAAAATTGCCACTCTCGAAAAACAGGGCGACTATCTGGAATCACGTATCCATCCGGACGATCGCCAGCAACTGGAGGCTTTCCAAATCCGGTTGGGAGAATTCATTTACAGCCTCCCTGCCGCTGAACGGAACAACTATTGCAATATTTACAGTTTCCGTGTCCGCAACATCCGTCAACAATACGTACGTGTCATCAGTAAACATCAGGTAATGGAACAGGACGCAGCAGGAAAAGCATGGCTTATATTAGGGAATATGGACATTTCACCCAACCAGGAAGAGACAGATGGGGTAGATTGTACCGTCCTCAACCTCAGGAACGGAGAGATGTTCTCCCCTTCCCTCCCGCCCCGTCGGCAACCGATTCTCACTCCGCGGGAAACGGAGATATTACATCTTATCCAGGAAGGACTGCTAAGTAAGGAAATCGCTCATAAACTATGCATCAGTATCCACACGGTGAATATCCATCGTCAGAACCTGTTACACAAATTAGGGGTCCAAAACTCTATCGAAGCTATAAATGCCGGATTGGAATCTGGACTGTTAAACCGGCTTACGGCATCCACTCCACCACACCGGTAACCGGATATTGTTTTCTCCACTCCTCAAATTCGGCATAACTCCGCACACCGTCACGAATAACAGCCTGATAATACTCCACTCCCATGACCTTTTCCGTTGCGGGTGTTTCAAATTTCAGTTGCAGGATAGCCCGTCTTGTTTCATCCGTCAGAACAGCAGCGATTCGCTTGGCTACCTTTTCAAAATAACCGTCATATCGGGAACCTTTCCGGATATGAATCATATCTATCTGCCAAAGTTCACCTTCCGGTTCCTGAAACCAGGCATGCCACTCCACGCACTCTTCAACCGTATGTAACAAGTTCGCACACTCTATTTTTTTGACAGACGGATTCTCCGCCAGTTTTGCCATCGCCCGGAAACTGTCTGATAATTCCAACGGAGAGGTATAAATATGAAAATCAATATCCCGGTGCGTCATCAGTAACCCCGTACTTAAAGAACCAACCAGATTGATTTCAGCCCCTATACTTTCCCAGGCGGGGATAACGCCGCTGTCCTCCACTACTTTCCAGGCCCGCTGCTGATTCAGCCGTGCTATATCGAGAATATCCATTTTTGTATTTTTAATGTGCACGCAAAAGTATGAAAAAGGCCGGAAATATAGCTATAAATCACTATTTAATAGACAGGTCGGTTCATGTAACTTTGTCCGTCCTTTCCAATCATTTTAATATAACAACAAGACAGCTATGGTATTCAACGAAACAGAAAAACAGGAAAAAGAATATTTACAAAAGATACTCAGTATCATACACGCTACGATTAACAATACCGACAAATCAGTTAAAGACCATGTAGACACCCTGCAAGAATACAAGGATTATTTATGGTCTAACAAAGACATAGACCCACACGAGATTCGTTCCATGCGTGAAAGTATCCTGAACCATTTCGCATTGGGAGAAAACGTCATCGATAAACGCAAACGGTTAGGCCGGATTCTCGATATTCCCTATTTCGGACGGATAGATTTCAAAGAAGAGAAAGATGGCAGCCAAACCATACCTGTTTATATTGGAATACACACATTCTACGACTCCATAAGCAGGACCAATCTGATATACGACTGGAGAGCCCCGGTCTCAAGCATGTTTTACGACCATGAACTGGGCAAAGCCTCCTACACCTCCCCGAACGGCGAAGTCAACGGCAAAATATCGCTCAAACGCCAGTACCGCATCCGTAAAGGCCAGATGGAATATATGATTGAAAGTTCCCTCACCGTCCATGACGACATTCTACAGAAAGAACTCAGTGCCAATGCCGACGACAAAATGAAGAATATCGTAACGACTATCCAGCGTGAGCAGAATCAAATTATCCGTAACGAAGAAGCTCCCGTACTTATCATACAGGGAGTAGCCGGTTCCGGTAAAACCTCCATTGCCTTGCATCGTATCGCTTATCTGCTTTACACCCTGAAAGGAAATATTTCTTCCAGGGATATTCTGATTATATCCCCCAATAAAGTCTTTGCCGATTACATATCCAACGTACTACCCGAACTCGGAGAAGAGACAGTTCCTGAAACCAGTATGGAACAAATCCTTTCGGAATTACTCGAAAATAAATATAAATACCGGAATTTCTTCGACCAGGTAACCGAATTGCTGGAAAAACCATCCCGGGATTTTATCGAACGAATACAATACAAGGCATCGTTCGATTTCATTTCCCTGTTGGACAAATTCATCCTCCACATGGAAAACAATTATTTCAAGGCTACAGATGTCCGGCTCACCAGACATATCACCATTCCCGCCGGCTTCATCGAGGAACAGTTCAAACGATTCAACCGTTATCCGATGCGACAACGGTTTGAGACAATGACCGATTACATACTGGATATGATGAAAATCCAATACAACATATCCGTAACCACGTCAGAAAAGAACCTGCTGAAAAAAGAGATAAAAAAGATGTTCGGCGGAAACAATGATCTCCAGGTATATAAAGACTTTTTCAAATGGACCGGGAAACCCGAAATGTTTAAACTGCGTAAAGGCCATATCCTTGAATATGCAGACCTTGCCCCGTTAGCCTACCTGCACATGTCGTTGGACGGAAACACGACATATTCCCATATCAAACATCTCCTGATAGACGAAATGCAGGACTATTCGCCCATCCAATTTAAGGTAATTCAAAAACTTTATCCCTGCCGGAAAACTATTCTCGGCGATGCATGCCAATCGGTAAATCCCTATGGTTCATCAACAGCCGAAATGATTCGCAAAGCATTTGCTGCAGGAGAGGTCATGAAATTATGCAAAAGTTATCGTTCGACCGTCGAAATAACCGGCTTTGCCCAAAAGATACGTTCTAATGACGAACTGATACCGGTTGTACGTCATGGCAAAAAGCCGGAAATTCTCCGGTTCGGAAATGCTGAAGAAGAAATATCCGCCATCGCTCATTTGGTCTCTGTATTCAGAGAATCAGATTACAAATCATTGGGAATCGTATGCAAAACTGAATTACAGGCAAAAGATATGGCAGAAAAACTTCAAAAACAAATCGAAAACATATATTTCCTGTCCAGTCAAAGTTCCGCTTTCATAAATGGCACCATCGTCACTTCTTCCCATATGGCAAAAGGGTTGGAGTTCGATGAAGTAATCATCCCCCAAACCAATAAGACAAATTACTGTTCGGAAATCGATAAAAGCATGCTTTATGTGGCAGTAACCAGAGCAATGCATCAATTGACAGTGACATATTCAGGGGAACAAAGTGAATTTATCCGTACGGCTACTCAACACTAAAATCCTCGGATTTGAACCCACTATAATATCTTCCCGAAAAAGCGGTGAATTTCAACACACAATAATCCGGATCGGTAACACCTTCTTTATAATACATTGTATCTCCCGGCAACCAGATTAATTCTTTGCTTGCCGGGTCGGTCAGGACTTCGATTGTTCCTTTCAGCATCACGCCTTTGAAAAAGCGCCGGTCACAAAAGTAAATACAGGAACGGTCATTCTCCCTGAACTGAGCCACACGCCTGGAAGATGTATTGGTAGTAAAATAAAATGTACGGATTCCTTCCCGCTTACGAGGTTGAAGCATTGCTTTGATATTAGGGAAACCTTCCTCATCAACCGAACCGAGGAATGAAACTGTCTGTTTGTCAACGATATTACCTATCGTCTTTTCCGGATCTCTCATAATTAAACTGTTATTCGTTTATAATAAGGGCAAAAATAGAGTATGAAGCTATCCCGGATGCAACAGTAAACAGGGAGAAAATGTCACTTTTTACGGTTTGTGCATTTTTCTGTATGCCAATGGAGTTTGTCCGGCATGTTGACGAAATGAACGGATAAAATAAGATACAGTATCATAGTTCAGCCGGGCGGCTATTTCCGAGACGGGTAAATCAGTATAGGTCAGCATCCTTTTGGCCTCTCCCATCACTTTGTTATGAATATATTGTTTGGCACTGACCTGCATGGAGGCCGTAATCATTTCATTCAGGTAATTCGGCGTAATACATAATTTATCAGCATAATAGCTGACTGCACGATGTTCTTTAAAAGACTTGTCGACCCAACGGATAAAGTTAGTAAGATGAAGGTTACGCCCCTTCACTATATCCGTTTTCCCTTCTTCCTCCTTGTATCCCCTGTCAAGGAGCATAAGAACCTCATAAAGCAGTGCCCTCAACACATGGTCACCATTTCGGGAGGACAGACCGATCTCATCCCTAATATTACATATCTGTTGGAAGATACGATCGGAAACTGATTCCGAAAGATGTATTTTTGCCGCAGTTTTGTCTGGATCAAAATAACTGAGATGCTGAACGAACTGGTCGTCTTTGAAAAAAGAGGAAAGAAACTCTTCCTCGAAAATAAGTGCATACCCATTTATAATATGATCTTTATCCCAATGACGTATCTCCCCCGGCTTTGAAAAAATCACATCACCGGGACAGACGTCATACTGTTGGTTATCAATTGAAAAAGAGCCAGAACCTTCGGTGACAAAAGTAATGTCATAGTAAGTCAGCGTATGCACCGGATTGATATCCAGAAACTTCTTGATGTTTTTCAGTTCAACAACATCCACCAGTAACTCACTACCATACTTGTGCTTATAAAATGTATAGCGGGGTATTGACTTTTTCATCGGACAAGCGTCATAAAACCAATTCATAAAGTTGGAACCATTTCAAATGCTCATAAGGCAGTCCCAGATCAACAGTCCCAATATATTGATAACCGAGTTTTTTATAAAGGCTAATAGCTGGTGTATTATCGACTGACACGTCCAACCGGATCGATTTCATCCGGTGACTAACCGCATATTGTTTAGCAAACTCCATCAATCGGGTCGCCACCTCCTGTTTCAAAAATGAAGGATGTACAACCAACGTCCGGATCACCAGAATATCAGCATATTCCGCCTCAACCAGCCAGCGAACCTGACTGTAAGCCTTTTCCGGCTCATGATTCAATATAATACTTCCGGCAACAGTTCCATTTTCAATGGCAACAAACAAGCATTTCTCATCAATCCCCTGCATGGCCGTCTCCCTGACAGGATATATATGTTTTATCCATCCCGGATAGTTTACCGTGGAAGACAAATAGTCATTCAACCCGTCATAAAGAACCTCCAGTTCGTCAAGATGATGCGTTGTGCCTTGTTCTATAATCATTGCCTGATGTTTTCTTATAAAAATAAATGCCTAATATCTTCCAGCAGGCAATGTAAAAGTCTCCTTATCCGTCAGATAACCGTCTGAAGACTTCAAACGGACAGACAGCACTATTTCTCCGGCTTTCAATTTAGGAGAAGCATGCAAGGTGACAGTATAACTGACTCTTTTATGCGGCGGTAACTGACGGATAACAAGAGGTTTTGAAAGTTTCACATATTTGCCCCCCTGTTCGACCTTGATAACAGGCTCAATATTGTAAGCCGTTTGTCTCCCTTCATTCGATAAGATAAACGAGATGCGGCAACTTTCTCCTGCATCTACGATCTGGTTGTTATTCCGGTCTTCCAGATAAATATCCTCAATAACCAGATAGGGGACCTGATACTCTCTGGCACTCGCTGTATTCCTGTCACGTTGATTTTGAGAGGAAGCGGCGGCAGCACCCAGAACTGTCCCTCCGACCGATCCCACAAACGAACCGATCGCCTCTCCGCGATATCCTCCGGCCGCATGCCCGATCACTGCACCGGTAACCGTACCCGCCAACATGCCGACCTGCGAACCCACTATCGTACGCGATGTCGGATCCATTGTCGCACAACCCGTGCCAATCACAGGTATCATCAGAAACAGGAGCCAATTCTTCATTCTCATATCAACATTTTTTATTTATCCGCTAAAATACAAATATTTAGCGGATAAAGGCTGATCAAAAACGTTATAATATTTGTCTAAACAGAAAACCGCCCTTGTTTCATCCGTTGAAAGAATTAATCCAGTGTCAGATTGAACTCGTCTTTCAGTTTTCCCAGGACGGGATTTACGGTCAATAAATGTTCGAACTTCTCGGTTGCCGTATAGGCTAAATGCTTTTCGTTCGTTTCGATAATCCGGACACGCATCTGGATACGCGTATTTCTGAGTTGTGCACGCAAATAATTCAATAAATCCACACAACCATTACTCAGTTCATCCTGCTGACCGGGATTATGTACACCTACTTCAAAGAAATAGTTTTCCTGCAAAACAGGCTTGCAGTTGATCATCGTATTCTTCAGATAAACTTTCTTATCGATAATTCCGCTTGCCGCATAAGCATCCCAACAACGTACCAGGTCTTCTTCCGTGAACTGGTTGACCATCTCCTGAACTGTCCGGTTTTCCTGTTGCCCCATCTGGTTCTTCGGTTTTTCCACACCGATTTCTTTCAGCGACGTACCCAAATGTTGCGGACGGGAAGGACGTTTAGGAGGAGTTGCAGCAGGAGGCTGCGGAATAACTGTTGCCGAAGAAGGCATATTCGAAGTTACTACACGACCATTGTTATTACCCATATCAGCCGGTTGCTGTGAAGCCGGTGAACCGGGATAACCGGATGATTGAACAGGCTGACGGACAGGTTGCCCCTGTGGTGAAGCCTGTGTACCCTGAGAAACAGGCTGTCCAGGAGCACCGGATGCGATAGGTTCAATTACTCCTTTTTTTTTATCGTCGGCTGCCTGCCCTGCATTACTCAACTGGCAAAGCTGGATAAGCGTCAGTTCCAACAGCAGGCGCTTGTTACGGCTGGCACGATAATTCAGATCACAGGTATTGGCCAGTTCGATCGCCTTAAAAAGCAACTGATCCGGACAGCGTTTTGCCATCTCTTTATATCTTTCGCGGATCGAGGCTCCGACTTCAAACAAGATCAGAGTTGCCTCATCCTTACAAACCAGCAAATCACGGAAATGGGCGGCCAACCCGGTAATGATATTCTGCCCGTCAAATCCTTTGCTCAATATTTCATTCAGGATCAGGATAGACGAACGTACATTTCCTGCCAGGATTGCATCCGTAAGACGGAAATAATATTCGTAATCGAGTACATTCAGATTGTCGATGACAGCCTGATAAGTAATATTGCCATTGGTAAAACTAACTACCTGGTCGAAAATAGACAGGGCATCACGCATACCGCCATCAGCTTTCTGGGCAATTACGTTCAAAGCTTCCGGCTCAGCAGTCACATTTTCTTGAGAGGCAACATATTCCAGATGTTCCACCATATCGGCAATCGAGATGCGGGAGAAATCATATATCTGACAACGCGACAGAATAGTCGGAAGTACTTTATGCTTCTCGGTTGTCGCTAAAATAAACAGAGCATGATGCGGTGGCTCCTCCAACGTTTTTAGGAAAGCGTTGAATGCAGCCGAACTCAGCATATGAACCTCATCGATGATGAAGACCTTATATTTTCCGATTGCAGGCGGGATACGCACCTGGTCGATCAACGAACGGATATCGTCGACCGAGTTGTTGGAGGCAGCATCCAGTTCATGAATATTATAGGAACGCTGTTCATTGAAAGCCTGGCATGATTCACATTCGTTGCAAGCCTCGCCGTCTGCTGCCGGGTTCAGGCAGTTTATTGTCTTCGCAAAGATTCGTGCACACGAAGTCTTCCCGACACCACGCGGTCCGCAGAAAAGGTAGGCATGTGCAAGTTTGTTACTTTGTATTGCATTTTTTAGTGTAGTGGTAAGAGACTTCTGCCCTACAACACTACGGAAGGTAGACGGGCGATATTTTCTTGCCGATACAATATAATTGTCCATTCTTTGCTTTTTTATTAACAACACAAAGATATACAAAATAATTCATTTACCTTTGCAAAAACGAAGTTCCATGTCACGCATAAAAGACTTTTACAACAAGTATCTATCCAGGATAAATGCCTACTGGTTGGTTATCATTGGATTTTTGATCCTCACTTTTACAGTGGGCGACAGCAATTTGTATAAGCGGTATACATACGACGAAAAGATCCGCAGCCTGGAAAGAGAGATCAAACATTATCAGAAAGAGATCGAGATAAACAGTAAGAAACTGAACGATCTTCGTACCGACAAAGAAGGTCTGGAACGCTTCGCCCGTGAAGAATATTTCATGAAGAAGCCGAACGAAGACGTCTATATCATCAAAAAGAAATAATGAATCAAAAAGCAAGAACAATCATTTTCAATATGGCCGGTTTACTGATACTGGCCGGGGCAGTCCTTTTCCTTACCAAATGGTTCCTGGCACCTTACCTGTTTGCCGTCGGAGCCGCCGGTATGGCTGTATGCTTCCTGACGCTCCCTACTAAAGATATGGAGTTTCGCGAACGCAGGTTGCACCGTTTTAACATAATAGCCTCTGTCCTGATGATCTGTGCCTCCGGATTGATGTTCAAAGATATGAAAGAGTGGATTATCTGCCTGACAATTGCAGCCGTACTATTGCTCTACTCATCATTCGTTTCCGGAAAGCAACAAAAATAATCCTATCAAATTTCCCCACCCTATTTTATTATGTGGGGAATTTTCCCCTTCTATATGGGGAAATACTCCCATTGTAATGGGGTTTACTCTCTGCATAACAATAAATAAAACGGTATGATACAAAAAAAGCTGTTACATTTAATGCAACAGCTTTTTGTATATCGTTTTTGATACTACTTATTTTCCGCTGGAATAACTCTTATTCAACAAGTCGATCAATTCGTTTGTGATATCGTAAGCATCGCCGGCTAACAAAATATTATCTTCTGCGGTGTTACTGAAAATTACCTGATATCCTTTTTCCTTATTATATACTTTCAATTTTGAAACTACTGTATCACGAAGCTGTTCGTTCAGCTTCTGGCGTTCCATTAACAAATCCTGTGACAATTTAGCATCCAAGTCTTTCAGTTCTTGTTCTTTCTTCATCAGACGTTCCTGCTCTTGTTGAGCTCTTTCACGAGTTAGGAATGCATTATTTTCTGCTTTACGATAGAATTCCTGAACTTCATTCTGCAAATTACGTGCCTGCTGTGTTACATTAGCACGCGAATTTTCTTCTTTTTTCAGGAGCTGTTCATTCAGATCCTTGAAATAATTATAATTAAGCAAAAGCGAATCTACATTGACATAGGCTATAGGAAGCAGGTTTGTTGTATCACCTTCTCCGGATGCAAATGTTTTTGTTACTGTTGATTCTTTCTTGTCGGAAAATTGCATTATGAACAATATCACGACAGCCACCGCGAGCACACCATTAATTACGTAGTTAATGTTCTTCATAAAGTGTAAATTAAATCCTTATTTTATTCTTCTATTTCTTTTACTCTATCATATAGATTCTTTTGCTTCTTCTGTTCGCGGTCTTGCGTCTTGGCACAATGGATACCTTTTTTACTCAGTGCTCTGTTACCTCCGACATGCGTATTCGGGAACCTTCCCCCCTTCTTGAATATCACTTTTACAGCAAGTAACACAACACAAATAACAAGAATTATGACCGTTAATAATATCGTTGTAAGCATTTTCTCTATATTTGTGGACGCAAATATAAGAGTTTAAGTGATTATAAAGTATCTTTTTGGTATTTAATTCTACTTTTTTTCATACATAACTCCTGAAATGATTGCATTATTAACTATATAGTAACAACTATAATATATTGTAACATTATGAAGATTACTGACTTAAAGCCTGAAATCGTCTGGAAGTTTTTCCACCAGGTAACACAAGTGCCCCGTCCTTCAAAGAAGGAAGGCAAAATGATCCAGTATCTGGAATCGTTCGCAAAAGAGTATAAAATCGCCATAAAGAAAGATGCAGCCGGAAACATCCTGATGTCGAAGCCTGCAACACCCGGATATGAAAAGCTGCCGGTTGTTATCCTTCAGTCGCACATGGATATGGTTTGCGAGAAAAACAACGGAACCGTTCATGATTTCGACAACGACCCGATCGAAACAATTGTAGACGGAGACTGGCTGCGTGCCAACGGAACAACGCTGGGAGCCGACAATGGTATCGGTGTTGCCGCCGAACTGGCTATCCTGGCTTCCGACGATATCGAACACGGACCGATCGAATGTCTGTTCACTGTTGACGAAGAAACTGGCCTGACCGGAGCTAAAGCTCTTGAAAAAGGTTTCATGACCGGAGATATCCTGTTGAACCTCGACAGCGAAGACGAAGGCGAAATCTTTATGGGCTGCGCCGGAGGAAAAGATACACAGGCCGTGTTCCATTGCGAACAACGCCCGACCAACCCCAATATGTTATATTTCAAAATTGATGTAAAAGGATTGAACGGCGGACATTCCGGTGGTGAAATACACAAGGGACTGGGTAATGCCAATAAAATCCTGGTTCGTTTCCTGTATTTATTGAACAATGAAGCAGACTTCACTTTGTGTTCGATTGAAGGGGGTAATCTGCGCAATGCGATAGCCCGTGAAGCGCATGCAGTCATCGGACTTTATTCGGAAGATAAAGAACAGGTTCGTGTACTGCTCAATAACTATACGGCGGATATCGAAAACGAACTGAAACATATCGATCCTAACGTACAGATCACCATGGAATCGACCGACCGTCCGGAATTATGCCTGTCTAATTTCGATATGGAAAAGGTTATCTGGGCTTTGCATGCTTGTCCTCATGGCGTTATCGGTATGAGCCATGACATCGAGGGATTGGTTGAAACTTCTACCAACCTGGCTTCCGTAAAAATGAGACATGAAGCCGAAACAGAACAATTGATAATCACTGTCGGAACCAGCCAGCGTAGCTCCATCGAATCATGCAAAAACATGATTGCCAACCAGGTAGCCTCCGTATTTAAACTGGCCGGAGCGATTGTTACCCACGGTGACGGTTATCCGGGATGGGCTCCTAATCCGGATTCCAAAATCTTGAAAGTCGCACAGGATACATATAAACGTTTATTCAATAAGGACGCCAAGATCATGGCTATCCATGCCGGACTGGAATGCGGACTGTTCCTCGAAAAATATCCTAATCTGGATATGATTTCTTTCGGACCGACTTTAAGAGATGTTCACTCTCCGAACGAACGGATCGAAATTAAGACCGTCGGTTTGTGGTGGGCTCATCTTTTAGAATTATTAAAAAGCGTACCGGCAAAATAAAATTAAATATTCTGCGTTATAAGAAGAGGATTAACACTTTAATCGTGTTTTTCCTCTTTTTTTATGTTAATGCCTGAAAACATTCTTTATAAATCGTTTGTTTATAAAGAAACAAGAACACAAAGGCATACATTTTAACATTTAGAGAAAATGAAAAGAATTACAGCGCCGTTGCTTATAATATGTACACTTTTACTCAACCTGTTGGCTGGATGCGACGGGCTGGACGAAAATTATTCGACCAATCCGAATCACCGGTTGAGTTTCTCGACAGATACCTTATCATTCGATACCGTCTTTACCACGATAGGTTCAGCCACAAAGCAATTCATGGTTTACAACAAAAACAGTGAGCCGCTGAATATAGAGAGAATCATACAAGCCTCGCCTGCTACCAGCGGATTCCGTATCAACGTGGACGGACGAAAAGGTGACAACTTCGACAATGTCAGAATTGCAGCCAAAGACAGCATGTATATATTTGTGGAAGTCACTGTCAATCCGAATGGAAAAGACCAACCGTTATTAATCCAGGATTCAATAGTGTTCACCTACAACAGCGTGAAACAAACAGTTTTACTGGAGGCATGCGGACAGGATGTCAAGCTGATAAAAGGCGGACAGACATTGAGTGAAGACACCAAGCTGACAGCCGAACGTCCTTATCTGATATATGACAGCCTGATGATAGACAAAGGTGTAACAGTTAATATCGAAGAAGGCACCACTTTCTATATGCACGACAAAGCAAAGATCATCGTTGACGGAACGATCATTGCGAACGGAACCATGGATAAACCGATAGTCTTCCGCGGTGACCGTCTCGATTTCATACTCGACATACTACCCTACGACCGCACACCGGGACAATGGGAAGGAATTGTATTCAACAATGAAAGTTTTGACAACATATTTAATAATGTAATAGTAAGAAACGGAAACAACGGCATAACCTGCAAGGCTTCTGATCCGGAAAAATCCAAATTGAAGATTAACAATTCGCAGATCACCAATATGGATGGGAATGTATTGACTGCAACCAACTGCAATCTGGAAGCCGCTAACAGCGAGTTCACAAATGCTACGGTAGACGTTGTTGTATTAAATGGAGGCAAATATAGCTTTACACATTGTACACTTGCAAACTACATCTCTGCCAAAAGCCGGCATTCGGAATCTAAAGAAGGTGAAGCCAGTCATACCTTACAACTATTTGACAATTATTCAAATTCAAATAAAGCGATCATGCCATATGATTTATTACAAGCCAATTTCGACAATTGTATAATCGATGGTAGTCTAGGTGCCGGTAAAGAAATAAAAATCGATATTGGGACCAAGTCCATGCTCCTAAGAAACAACGATTTAAAATATCATTTCGATCACTGCGTCGTAATGATGGATCAAACCAGTAGTGAAAACTTTACCGATGTCATTTTTATTAAAGGAAAAGACGAGAGTAAAATGGAGTACCGGATGACCGGCGGAGAAAAGAATAAATATATGTATGATTTCCGTCCGGATAAAGAAACAACTCCCGGCGTAGGCAAAGCCGATTTGTTTGTTTCCCAGAAATATCCGGTCGATCGTAACGGCGTAAACCGACTGACAAACAACGGGCCGGATATAGGCGCTTATGAATTTGTTCCTAAAGAAGAAGAATAAAAACAATTAAATATGACCAGGACCTTAACTATATTAATTTGCGTTCTCGCCTTTCTCTCCCATCCGGTAAACGCCCAGCCCGGATTCAGGGTTATGAGTTACAATGTAGAGAACCTGTTCGACACCGAAGACAATCCGGACAAGAACGATAATGACTTCCTCCCATCGGGTAATCATCACTGGACACGCGGACGATATTACCATAAACTTCAGCAAATAGCCAAAGTAATCAGCGCCGCAGGTGAATGGGATACTCCCGCCCTAATCGGCCTCTGTGAAGTGGAAAACGATTCCGTCCTGATCCATTTGCTGAACCGGACACCTTTGAAACAACAACAATACCGGTACTGCATGACACACGGTTCAGATACAAGGGGAATAAATTCCGCCCTTCTTTATCAACGAACTCAATTCGGATACATCGGCCATAAAGAACACCCGGTACTCTTCACCCATAAAACACATAAACAGACACGTAACATTCTCCATGTATGGGGAAAAGTAATAACCTCCGATACATTAGATGTATTCGTCTGTCATCTTCCTTCGCGCTACGGAGGTGAAAAGGAAAGCGAAGCCGACCGCTTCGATGCTGCCCGTACATTAAGGCATCTGTGTGATTCCTTGCTGCAAATCCGGAAAACGCCTCAGCTGCTGATCATGGGAGATTTTAACGACACACCGGAAAACGCCAGTATCACACAAATACTGTCTGCCGGAAAAACCTCCGGAAATCCGGTATCCGGCAAGCTCTACAACCTTTTTGCCGATCCCCATGTCCTGAACAACCCCGGAACCCACAAGTATCAGGGAGAATGGAATCAGCTGGATCATATCATCGTATCCGGCAATCTGATCGATAAAAACTCTCCCATGCATGTTGTTCCCGGAAGCAATCGAATATTCATGCCCCCCTTCCTGCTCACTAATGATAAGACCTGGCACGGCAAACGACCTTTCCGCACCTATTATGGTTTTAAATATGAGGGTGGTTACAGCGATCATCTACCTCTCATTACCGACTTTTTACTATCTTTGCCTAACAAAGATTGAATTAAAACAGACATGCAGATACATCATATACTGGCAGGGATTTTCCTCTTTGCCGGAATTACAAACAACACAGCCGAAGCCCAGCAACTTCGCAAACCGATGGATATTCCGGTCTTGCTAAGCGGGAATTTCGGAGAACTGAGAAGCAATCATTTCCATTCGGGAATAGATTTCAAAACACAAGGTGTCGAAGGAAAACCGATCCACTCCGTGCAGGACGGCTATGTCTCACGCATTTCGGTAAGTCCCTGGGGATATGGCAACGGCCTGTATATCACACATCCGGATGGTACGACTACTGTTTACGGCCATCTTCAGAAATTCTCCCAAAAGATCACCGCTTATCTCAAAGAAAAACAATACGAACAGGAAAGCTTCAATGTAAACCTGAGCCTCACTCCGGATGAACTACCTGTTAAAGAAGGCGAACTCGTCGCGCTGAGCGGAAACACGGGAAGCTCCGGCGGTCCGCACCTCCATTTCGAAGTGCGCGACACAGAGACGGAAGAACCGATGGACCCGATCGAATACTACAAAGATTTAATAAAAGATACGCAGGCTCCCAAGATACAGGGAATCATGGTCTATTCAATGCCAGGAAAGGGCGTTGTGAACGGAAGCCGCCGAAAACTGGAACTAAAACCTGTCACTGCCAAGAACGGAAAACAAACGCTGAACGGAAAGATTGAAGCCTGGGGAGAAATCGGACTGGCTGTAAAAGGATACGATTACATGGATAATACCTCCAATATTTATGGTATCAAAGACATCACACTGACGGCAGACAGCCAGGTTATTTTTCATAGTAACCTGGATCGTTTCGCCTTCGATGAGAGCCGTTACCTGAACAGTTTCACAGATTTTGAAGAATGGAAAGAACACCGTTCGTTCTATATCAAAAGTTTTGTCGACCCGGGAAACCGGCTTCGTTTCATCGAAAGCCTTAACCGCGGAATCCTGACTATCGACGAACCTCGCACCTATCACCTGACTTACCAGTTGGCAGACGCTTTCGGCAACACGACCCAGCTTTCTATCCAAATCGAAGGCAAAGAACAACCGATCCCGGAAGTCGACACGGAAAACACCGAATTGTTCCATTGGTGGAGCGACAACCGTTTCGGAGCCAAAGGAATCCGCCTGACAATCCCGAAAGGAAATCTTTACGACGACTTATATTTCCGCTATTCCGTCAAAGAAGACAGTACTGCGCTGGGTGCCACACATATATTACACAACAAACCGGTCGCTTTCCACAAATCAGCCAAATTATCCCTCCGGTTGCAAACAGACACACTGGATAACAAACTGCAATACGGTATTGTCCGACTGCAAAACGGACGCCGGTCATGGACCGGAGGTGTCTACCGCAACGGCTGGGTCGATGCCGATATAAAAGAAACGGGAAGCTACACGCTCGGTCAGGACCTTGTCCCGCCGACCATTACACCTCTCAATCCGGCAACATGGGTCAGTAAACAAGCCATCGCACTCAGGCTGTCGGACAACCTGAGCGGTGTACAAACATACCGGGGTGAAATTGACGGTCAATATGTTTTATTCGAAATGAATAGTAAGTCCGTCATTACCTATCACTTCGATAAAGAGCGGCTGGCAAGAGGGAAACACACGCTGAAACTGGTTGTAACAGATGCCTGTGGAAATCAATCCACTTATACTTATCCGTTTACGTGGTAAAAAATAACTTTTTCTTTTTTCTTGAAAATAAAGCTGCAAGCCATTGTTTACAACAATTAATTTGTATCTTTGTTTTCTCCTAAATAAGGAAATAACACATATATAAATGCAAGATATTTGGGTATGGAAAACAACGAACTGCTAGAAATGGTAAGAAGTAAAGCGCAAAGCTGGCTTACCAAAAGTTATGATGCCGAAACAAAAGCAAAAGTTCAGGAATTATTAGACAGCGAAGATCCGACCGAACTGATCGAATCTTTCTACAAAGACCTTGAATTTGGTACAGGAGGTTTAAGAGGTATCATGGGTGTAGGAACCAACCGTATGAATATTTATACTGTCGGTGCTGCTACACAAGGTTTGTCAAATTATCTGAAAAAGGAATTTGCCAATCTGGATCAGATCAAAGTTGTTATCGGCCATGATTGCCGTAACAATAGCCGTAAATTTGCCGAAATCTCGGCAGATATCTTCTCTGCTAACGGTATAAAAGTGTACCTGTTCGAAGACCTTCGCCCGACACCGGAAATGTCTTTTGCTATCCGTAAACTGGGATGCCAGAGCGGTATCATCCTGACAGCTTCGCATAACCCGAAAGAATACAATGGTTACAAGGCTTACTGGGACGACGGCGCACAGATGATCGCTCCGCACGACCGTAACACGATCGCCGAAGTAAACAAGATCCGCAATGCCAGCGACATCAAGTTCAAAGGCAATAAAGACCTGATTGAAATCATCGGTTCTGAAATCGACAATTTGTATATCGACGCTTTGACGACTATTTCCCTTTCTCCGGAAGCGATCAAACGTCACCACGACATGAAAATCGTTTACACTCCGATCCATGGAACCGGTGTAAAGATCGTTCCGGCTACATTGAAAGCATTCGGATTCACTAATATCATTCATGTCCCGGAACAGGATGTTGTAAGCGGCGACTTCCCGACAGTTGTTTCGCCGAATCCGGAAGAACCGGCAGCACTGGCTATGGCTGTTGAGAAAGCGAAAGAAACAGATGCCGAACTGGTTATGGCTTCCGACCCGGATGCTGACCGCGTTGGTGCAGCAGTTAAGAACAACGAAGGCGAATGGGTATTGCTGAACGGTAACCAGACTGCTTTGATGTTCGTTTATTACCTGATTACCCGCTGGAAAGAATTAGGCAAGGTAAACGGTAAAGAATATATCGTAAAAACAATCGTTACAACCGAACTGATCCGTACGATCGCTGAGCGCAACGGTGTTGAAATATACGACGTTTACACCGGTTTCAAATGGATCGCCGATGTAATGAAGAAAAACGAAGGAAAGAAAAACTACATCGGTGGCGGTGAAGAAAGCTACGGATTCCTTTGCGAAGACTTCGTTCGCGATAAAGATGCAGTTTCTGCATGTGCTATCCTGGCAGAAATCGCAGCATGGGCAAAAGATCAGGGTATCACCATGTACCAGTTGTTGCAGAACATCTATGTACAATATGGCTTCTCTAAAGAAAAAGGTATTTCTGTTGTGAAAAAAGGCAAGAGCGGTGCAGAAGAAATCGAAGCGATGATGAAGAACTTCCGCGAAAACCCGTTACAGGAAATCGCTGGTTCTAAAGTTTCATTATTCTATGATTATGCATCACTGAAAGGTTACAGCTACATCGATAACGAAACGATCACGCTGGATATGCCGACAACTTCCAACGTACTTCAATACTTCACTGAAGACAATACGAAAATATCTATCCGTCCTTCAGGAACAGAGCCGAAGATTAAATTCTACTGCGAAGTTCATTCAAAAGTAAAAAGCCTGGAAGATTTACCGGAAGCAAACAAAGCAGCCGAAGAAAAGATCAACCAGATCAAAGCATCTTTGGGTATCTGACCAGATAGTTAAATAAAAAAGCGGGACAAGAGGTTCAACTTCTTGTTCCGCTTTTTTACTACGTACATTCAGTACTTATCATATTATTCCGATTTCAAATCTTCTTTCCCAAAACAAAGAGGTAAAAGCGATGCCGCACTCGGAGCAACCATCACATCCTTTATTCCGCAAAGTAACACTTTCACAGGCTTACCATATCGCTGTTCTGTCTCCAACAACACCTGCCGGCAAGCACCGCAAGGCGAAATACTTTCCACCTGCTTCCCTCCTGTTACCGCCGCAATTGCCAGAGCAACTACCGGAATATCGGGATACTGATGTCCGGTATGGAACAAAGTAACCCGCTCCGCACATAAACCGGATGGGTAAGCCGCATTCTCCTGATTACTTCCCGTCACAATTGTCCCGTCAGCCAGTAACGCTGCCGCCCCGACATGAAATTTTGAATAAGGAGCATATGATTGTTCCGTTGCCTTCAAAGCCGCATGAACCAAAGGCAGTTCCTCATCCGGAACTTCGTTCAGCGAATAAACCGTTATTTTTGTTTCCAGTTTGATTTCTTTCATAAGACTGATGATTAGATAAACAAAGATAGTAAATTTGTATCTTTGTCCGATAAAATACGAATAATTCCAAATCAGGATATGCAAATACCCCTACTTACCCCCCAAAAAGACCCGATGGGCGCCGCTATCGCAGACTATTTCGCGAACGGTAAAGCTAGTAAACTCCGCGTTTTTTCTTCCATGTTCGATGAAGATGAAATCCCGGTGAAACAGTTATTCCGCAATTTTACGGAAATGCCGGCACTGGAACAAGAGGCACTCCGCATGAGTGAAGGCAGAATACTCGATGTCGGTGCCGGAAGCGGCTGCCATTCGCTGGCATTACAGGAAATGGGAAAGACGGTAAAAGCCATCGACATCTCACCTTTGTCTGTAGAGGTCATGCTGAAAAGAGGCGTAAAGGATGCCTGCCTGGAAAATTTCTTCAACGAACAGTTCAGCGGCAGCTTCGATACGATCCTGATGCTGATGAACGGTTCGGGGATTGTCGGAAAGATAGCCAATCTCCCGATTTTCTTCCATACTTTAAAACGCCTGCTTGCCCCGGGAGGTTGTGTATGGATGGACTCTTCCGACCTCCGTTACCTGTTTGAAGATGAAGATGGCAATCTCGATATAGATATTGATGATGACTATTACGGAGAAGTGGATTTTCGCATGCAATATAAAAATATCAGGGGCGACCGGTTCGACTGGTTATACCTCGATTTTCAAACGCTCAGCCTGCATGCGGCAAACAATGGGTTCAAAGCGGAGAAGATACGGGAAGGAGAACATTTTGATTATCTGGCTAAAATTAGCAGGATATAAACCAGTATTTTATAGATTATTTAGAAGAATAATATATCCAGCTTCATTATCTTTGCGAAAATAAATACTTTAGGAACTCGTTTTATGAAACTGACAATACGGATTTTTTGCCTCTTATTTTTTATAGCGACATTAGCGGAGGCAGCAACCCAGCGCAAAATACCTTCATACGAAAAGTATATAAAAACATACAGCGCTCTGGCTATAGAACAACAAAAGAAGTACAAAATTCCCGCCAGTATCACTCTGGCACAGGGATTACTGGAGTCGGGAGCCGGACAAAGCGACCTGGCACGCCGCTCAAACAACCACTTCGGCATCAAATGTCATTCCGACTGGCGCGGCGGACGTGTTTATCATGACGACGACCTGCGTGGAGAATGTTTCCGTAAATACAAACGGGTGGAAGATTCATATGAAGATCACTCCAAATTTTTGAAACGCTCGCGTTACGACCGGCTTTTCCAATTAAAAATAACTGATTACAAAGGTTGGGCCAGAGGTCTGCAAAAATGCGGTTACGCAACCGACCGCGCATATGCCAACAAACTGATTAAAGTAATTGAAGATTATAAACTTTACCGTTATGATACCGGGAAAGTACACAAATTGACACGCCAGGAAAAGAAAAAACTTAGATACCCGACCGTCAAATATACGATATACAGAACTTACGGTCTACTGTATGTTTATGCCAAAGAGAACGACAGCTTCGACCAAATCGCACAGAATCTGGACTTTCCTGTAAAAGATCTGAAAAAGTTCAACGAAGTACCGGAAGACTTCCCGTTGCAAAAAGGCGATATCGTCTATATTGAAAAGAAGAAGAAGAAAGCCGATAAGCCTAATTACGACCATGTTGTACAAGTCGGAGAATCCATGCACAGCATCGCACAGAAATACGGAATACAGATCAAGAGCCTGTATAAGATGAATAAAAAAGACAAAGATTACGTTCCTGAAGAAGGAGATGTGCTTAAACTTAGATAAGTAACATAAAAAAATAGTATCTTTGCAGCCAAATATGTAAAAACAATGAGTGACCAACGTTACAACCTGCGCGGTGTATCCGCTTCAAAAGAAGATGTTCACAATGCAATAAAGAACATCGACAAGGGAATATTCCCTAAAGCATTTTGTAAGATCATCCCTGATATATTAGGCGGTGATCCTGAATACTGTAACATTATGCACGCTGACGGAGCCGGAACAAAATCATCTCTGGCTTACATGTACTGGAAAGAAACCGGTGACTTGTCAGTGTGGAAAGGTATTGCCCAGGATGCACTGATCATGAACATCGACGACCTGCTGTGTGTAGGTGCGGTCGACAATATACTTGTTTCTTCCACTATCGGACGTAACAAACTGCTTATCCCCGGCGAAGTAATCTCCGCCATTATTAACGGAACGGACGAACTGCTGGCAGAACTGCGCGAAATGGGTGTAGGCTGCTATGCCACCGGAGGCGAAACGGCCGATGTGGGCGACCTGGTTCGCACGATCATCGTCGACAGCACCGTGACTTGCCGCATGAAACGTGCAGACGTGGTTGATAACAGTCATATACAAGGAGGCGACGTAATTGTCGGAATGGCATCTTACGGACAGGCAACCTACGAAAAAGAATATAACGGCGGAACAGGCAGCAACGGTCTGACCTCTGCCCGTCACGACGTATTTGCCAAATATCTGGCAACCCAATATCCCGAAAGCTACGATGCAGCTGTTCCCGATGAACTGGTTTATTCAGGCGGACTGAAACTGACCGACAAAATCGAAGAACTGGGTATCGACGCCGGTAAACTGGTGCTTTCCCCTACCCGTACCTATGCTCCGGTAATCAAAGTATTGTTGGATAAACTACGTTCGCAGATACACGGTATGGTACACTGTTCAGGCGGAGCACAAACAAAAGTAATGCACTTCGTCGAAAACAAGCGTGTGACAAAGAACAACCTGTTCCCTATCCCTCCTCTTTTCCGTATTATTCAGGAACAGAGCGGAACCGACTGGAGCGAAATGTACAAAGTGTTCAACATGGGTCACCGCATGGAGATCTATCTGTCGCCCGAACATGCTGAAGAAGTGATCAGCATTGCCAAGAGCTTCAACATTGATGCACAAATCGTAGGCTTCGTGGAAGAGGCGGATAAGAATGAATTGATTATTGAAAGCGAAAAAGGTCGCTTCGTATATTAATCTGATAAATGGCTGATAATAATTTATTAGGAAGACTGGACGGATTAGTAAGCCGTTTTGAAGAAGTCGGAACACTGATTACCGACCCGGCAGTGATAGCCGATATGAAACGGTTTGTAAAACTCAATAAAGAGTATCGCGATCTGGAGAAGATCGTGACTACCCGAAACGAATATGTCAATACATTAAATGGTATAAATGAAGCACGGCAGATGCTCGATACCGAGCAGGATCCTGAAATGAGGGAGATTGCCCGCGAAGAGCTGGATGCCTGCAATGCCCGCATTCCGGAACTGGAAGAAGAGATCAAGCTGTTGCTTGTTCCAAGCGATCCGGAAGACGATAAGAATGCTATCGTTGAAATTCGTGGCGGAACGGGAGGCGACGAGGCCGCCCTTTTTGCCGGCGACCTCTATCGCATGTATATCAAATACTGCGAAGCCAAAGGCTGGAAAGTCGCCCTGTCAAGTTGCAGCGAAGGTTCGTCGGGCGGATATAAAGAAATTATTTTCACCGTTAGCGGTGAGAAAGCATATGGTACGCTCAAATATGAATCGGGCGTACATCGTGTTCAGCGTGTACCCAGTACTGAAACTCAGGGACGTGTACACACCTCAGCAGCTACCGTGGCTGTGCTCCCCGAAGCAGACGAGTTTGATGTTGAAATTAATGAAGGTGAAATTAAGTGGGATACTTTCCGTTCGGGAGGTGCCGGCGGCCAGAATGTGAACAAGGTCGAATCGGGTGTACGTTTGAGATACGTCTGGAAGAACCCGAACACCGGTGTGAGCGAAGAGATCCTGATCGAATGTACGGAGACGCGCGACCAGCCGAAGAACAAGGAACGCGCACTTACCCGCCTGCGTTCTTTCATTTATGACAAAGAACATCAGAAATACCTGGACGACATTGCCAACAAACGCAAGACAATGGTATCGTCGGGCGACCGATCCGCGAAGATCCGGACATACAACTATCCGCAAGGACGTATCACCGATCATCGTATCAACTACACGATCTATAATTTATCTGCTTTCATGGACGGCGATATACAAGCCTGCATCGACCAACTGACCGTTGCCGAAAATGCAGAACGCCTGAAAGAAGCCGAACTATAACAATTTCACTATTTGACACAAGACAAGATGAACAAGCAACAATTATTCGAAAACATTAAAAAGAAACAATCTTTCCTTTGCGTAGGATTGGATACAGATATAAAAAAAATCCCGCAGCATTTACTCTCTGAAGAAGATCCTATCTTCGCTTTCAACAAGGCAATCATCGATGCTACAGCCGATTACTGTGTAGCTTACAAACCGAACCTGGCTTTCTACGAAAGTTTGGGTGTGAAAGGTATGCTTGCCTTTGAAAAGACTGTTACTTACCTGCGTGAAAACTATCCGGACCAGTTCATTATCGCCGATGCGAAACGTGGCGATATCGGCAACACCTCCGAAATGTATGCCCGCTCTTTCTTCGACCATATCAAGGTGGATGCCGTTACAGTGGCTCCTTACATGGGTGAAGACAGCGTAAAACCGTTCCTGATCTATCCCGAAGCATGGGTAATCCTGCTGGCATTGACTTCAAACAAAGGCTCACAGGATTTCCAGATGACAGAAGATGCCAACGGCGAACGTCTGTTTGAAAAAGTATTGAAGAAATCGCAGGACTGGGCTACCGACGAACAGATGATGTACGTTGTCGGTGCAACTCAGGGAAAAATGTTCCTGGACATCCGTAAACATGCCCCCAACCACTTCCTGTTGGTTCCGGGTGTCGGAGCACAGGGTGGCAGCTTGCAGGAAGTGGCTCAATACGGAATGAACGATCAGTGCGGTTTGCTTGTTAACTCTTCACGTGCGATCATTTACGTAGATAAATCTGAGAATTTTGCCTCATTTGCCCGCGAAGCAGCACAAGCTGTGCAACGTGAAATGGCAGGATATCTGCATGATAAGGGAATTATTCCCTGCAAAGCATAGGCTATCCCAATATTTTTCACCATTTTTGCAAACTGCTTTGTTCTTAGTGGAGCAGTCTCAATTCAAAATACAATATAACAAAATAAGTAATGGAGTTATCAGCCCAACAAATAGCGGACTTTCTTGGTGGAACCGTTGATGGCAACCCGGAAGTGAAAGTTAGCAACTTCTCAAAAATAGAGGAAGGACAACCCGGAACACTGACGTTTCTGGCTAATCCCAAGTACGAACATTATATCTATAATACAGAAGCAAGCATTGTTCTGGTGAATAACGACTTTTCTC
Source organism: Parabacteroides goldsteinii DSM 19448 = WAL 12034 (assembly GCF_000969835.1). Taxonomy (GTDB): domain Bacteria; phylum Bacteroidota; class Bacteroidia; order Bacteroidales; family Tannerellaceae; genus Parabacteroides; species Parabacteroides goldsteinii. The sequence continues at coordinate 89,408 of NZ_KQ033914.1, read as the reverse complement.
CGGCTGAACAGATCACCGCTACTTTAGTGAAAGTTGAAAATGCATATTCTGCTCTTGCCATGTTACTCAACCTGGTAGAACAGTCAAAACCTAAAAAAGCCGGTATTTCTTCGGCAGCTTTCATTGCAGCCTCTGCGACAATGGGAGAAGATTGCTTTGTCGGCAACTTTGCCTATATCGGAGAACAGGTAAAGCTGGGTAAGAACTGCCAGATATATCCCAACGCATACATCGGTGATGGCGTGACTATCGGAGATAACTGCATTCTTTATCCGCATACAACCATCTATAACGGATGTAAAATCGGAAATAATTGTATCCTCCATGCCGGTTCAGTGATCGGTTCGGACGGTTTCGGTTTTGCTCCCGAAGGAGAGAATTATAAAAAGATCCCGCAACTGGGGAATGTTGTATTGGAAGACAATGTCGAGATCGGGGCCAATACCACGATCGACCGTGCCGTGATGGGTTCAACCATCATCCGCCGCGGTGTGAAACTGGATAACCTGGTGCAGATCGCCCATAACGTAGAAGTCGGAGAAAACACTGTAATGGCAGCCCAGGTAGGTATCGCCGGTTCAGTCAAGATCGGCAGCCATTGTATGTTTGGCGGACAGGTAGGACTGGCAGGACATATCCATATTGCCGACGGCGTCGTATTCGGTGCACAATCCGGTGTGATCAGCGACATTAAGGAAGCTAAGACTGTATTGGGTGCTCCGGCTATCGACGCGAAAAACTTCATGCGTTCAAGTGCCGTATTCAACCGCTTGCCCGATATGTACCGTACACTGGGACAGTTGCAACGCGAGATCGAACAATTAAAAAAGGAAATCAATAAATAATTAATATACGTATGCAGAAACAAAAGACGCTAGCCAAGAGTTTCTCGATGCAAGGTAAAGGCTTGCATACCGGACTGGACATACAGATCACGTTCAATCCGGCACCGGAAAACCACGGATACAAAATTAAACGTGTTGACCTGGAAGGACAACCTGTTATTGATGCGTTGGCAGAAAACGTAGCCAGTACACAAAGAGGTACCGTTTTATCAAAAAACGGCATCCAGATCAGCACAGTTGAACACGCAATGGCAGCATTATATGCCTACGAAATCGACAACTGCCTGATTGAAGTGAACGCTCCCGAGTTTCCGATTCTGGACGGTAGCTCACGTTTCTTCTCTGAAGAGATCCGGAAAGCAGGAATCGTTGAACAGAACGCTCCGAAAGATTTTTACATCGTAAAACATAAGATCGAAGTAAAAGACGAAGAAACAGGTTCTTCACTGATCATCCTCCCAGACGAGAAGTTCAGTGTGAATGTGCTGATCTCCTTCGATTCGCCCGTTTTATCCAATCAGTTCGCCACTATGAACGATCTGAGCGAGTTTCCCGAAGAAATTGCCGCTTCCCGTACATTTGTATTCGTTCGCGAAGTAGAAATGCTCCGCCAGAACAATCTGATCAAAGGCGGTGACCTTGACAATGCAATCGTTATCTACGACCAGAAAATGCCGCAGGAAACACTTGATAAACTGGCAGATGAAGTCGGCATACCCCACAAAGACGTATGCGACCTGGGTTACATCAACAACAAACCGCTGGTATTCGACAACGAACCGGCACGCCATAAACTGATTGACGTACTGGGCGACCTGGCACTGATCGGTAAGCCTATCCGCGGACGCATCATCGCAACCCGCCCCGGACATAAGATCAACAACCAGTTGGCCCGCATGATCCGCAAGGACATCAAATTAAACGAAGTACAAGCTCCGATTTACGATCCGAACGTAGCTCCGATCATGGACATCAACCGTATCCGCGAGTTGCTTCCCCACCGTTACCCCTTCCTGCTGGTCGACAAGATCATCGAAATAGGCGGTAACTATATCGTCGGAATAAAAAATATCACGACAAACGAACCGTTCTTTACCGGACACTTCCCGCAGGAACCTGTTACACCGGGTGTATTGCTGGTTGAAGCGATGGCACAGACCGGAGGTTTGCTCGTTCTGAATTCAGTAGACGAACCGGAACGCTATTCAACTTATTTCATGAAGATCGATGGCGTGAAATTCCGTCAGAAAGTAGTACCGGGAGATACACTGATCCTGCGTCTGGAGCTGCTGGCTCCTATCCGCCGCGGTATTTCTACGATGAAAGGTTATATCTTCGTTGGCGATAAGCTGGTTTGCGAAGCTGAATTTATGGCTCAGATCATTAAAAACAAATAATAATAACAGAAGAAGGCAATGAATCAATCCCCTTTAGCAGTCGTTCATCCCGAAGCAAAGATCGGCCAGAATGTAACGATAGATCCTTTTGCAGTGATTGAAAAGGATGTAGTAATAGGCGACAATTGTCATATTTATTCACATGCAGTCATTCTCGACGGGGCAAGGATCGGAGACAACTGTTCCATCTTCCCGGGAGCTGTAATTGCCGGTATTCCACAGGATCTCAAGTTCAAAGGAGAGCAGACCACCGCTGAAATCGGAAAAAATACGACAATCCGCGAGTGTGTCACGATCAACCGGGGAACAGCATCAAAGGGAAAGACCATAGTCGGAAGCGATTGCCTGATTATGGCATATTCCCATATCGCACACGATTGCGTGCTGAAAGATCATATTATCCTCGGGAACGCATCCCAGATAGCCGGAGAAGTGGAGATTGACGATTTTGCTATTGTCAGCGGCGGCAGCCTGGTTCACCAGTTTACCCGCATATCGAAACATGTGATGGTACAGGGCGGCTCCCGTATCGGTAAAGATATTCCGCCTTATACGTTGATCGGCCGCGACCCGATTGTTTACTGTGGCATCAATATCGTAGGATTGCGCCGCCGTGGGTTCACCAACCAGCAGGTATTCCTGATACAGGATATCTACCGTACGTTATATACCCGTGGCCTGAATAATACAGAAGCCATCAAGGCTATCGAGACCGAATACGAAGCCAGCGAAGAAAGAGACTTGATACTCAACTTTATCAAGACTTCCGAACGCGGTATCGTAAGAGGTTCGATCGACGAATAATAATGTGCTAATCAGGCAATATGCCAATACGCCAATGAAAATATCAACAGATAGTATTTTTATTGGCATATTGGCATATTGGCATATTATTTTATTGGCACATTATTTTTATTTTACTACTTTTGAACCAACAAAAAACTAAAAAGACTATGGTATTTAGATTCCTCATTCTATCAGATGAAGTAGATGACTTCAAACGCGAAATCAAGATTGATGCGGAAGCAACTTTCCTTGATCTGCACGACGCCATCCTTGAGTCGGTTGGCTACACGAAAGATCAGATGTGCTCTTTCTTTATTTGTGACGACGATTGGAGCAAAAATACGGAAATTACATTAGTTGAAATGGACACCACTTCGGAAGTGGATAACTATATAATGGCTGAAACTCGTCTGGAAGAATTGCTTGAAGACGAACACCAGAAACTTATGTTCGTTTTCGACTATATGACCGAACGTGCTTTCTTCATGGAGCTCCGCGAAATAGAGCCGGGTAAAGATCTCGATAAAGCAATCGTCAGCAAATCAATAGGTGTCGCACCTGCCCAGACGATCGACTTCGATGAGTTCGAAACCAAAAACGGAAGCACAGAGATCGGCGAAGACTTTTACGGTGACTCAGAATACGACATCGACGAACTGGACAAAGGCGGTTTCGAAGGTTTAGGCGACGTACCGATGGAAAACCCGTACGACGACGAGCGTTTTTAATTGATGAACTCCCTTGTCATATTACTCGGGCCGACAGGAGTCGGAAAGACCGAACTGAGCCTGCGCGTAGCAGAACATTTCGGTTCGCCTATTATTTCTTCCGACTCCCGTCAGCTCTATAAAGACCTCCCTATCGGAACGGCTGCCCCCACCGCCGAACAAATGGCAAGAGTAAAACATTATATGGTCGGGACACTGGACCTGACCGATTATTACAGCGCCAGTAACTTTGAAGAAGACGTAATCTCCCTCCTGGAAACACTCCACCGTACCACTCCAACCGTTGTAATGACAGGCGGTTCCATGATGTACATCGACGCCGTATGTAAAGGCATTGACGATATTCCAACCGTCACCCCCGATATACGTGAGGCTATTTACGCCCAGTTCGAGCGTGAAGGACTGGAAAATATCCTACAAGAGTTAAAAGAATCCGACCCTGTCCATTATGAAGAAGTAGACCGGATGAACTACAAACGGGTAATCCATGCTGTCGAGATATGCCGGATGACGGGAAAGCCTTATTCTTCTTTCCGCACCAATATAAAGAAAGAACGCCCGTTCAAAATCATCAAAGTGGGACTGACACGCGACCGCGAAGAATTATGCGACCGCATCAACCGCCGTGTCGATCAGATGATGGCTGACGGCCTGCTGGAAGAAGCACGCAAAGTCTACCCTTTCCGCCACCTGAACTCCCTCAATACGGTCGGCTATAAAGAACTGTTCAACTATTTCGACGGAGAATGGCCGCTCGACCTGGCCGTAGAGAAAATACGGCGCAACTCCCGTGTCTATGCCCGCAAACAAATGACCTGGTTTAAACGGGACGAAGAGATCAAATGGTTTCATCCGGACGAAGAAACAGAAATATTACGGTATCTGGATGGGATAATAAAAAACCAATAGCATGTTGAGGATGGAATGCCTTCTTCAAACGATTTATCAAACCAACTATCATACTATCATTTAAAATCATAAGTCACTAATTACAAGATTATTACCCTATGACAGTTGTTGTTATTAACTATCATATAACTATCAGGCAACTATCATAGTCTTATCCAAAGGTCCAGTGTAAGCTTCTTTTTTTGCTGAAGTATATTGTTTATTTTCAAGGAAGTAATTACTTATGTTGTTCGAGACCCGGGTCTCAAGGTTGCCAACACCCGGGTCTGAGCATCGTCAACATCCGGGTGTCAAACAGGACAAAACGGGCATCCTGACAACAATAAATAGTTGTTTCGATGAAATAAGTCTATATATTTCGGCAAAAAAGACTTGGGATAGAGGCTTTTTAATAGATACAGGAACGATAGTTTAGTTAAAACAATGTAAATATGATCGTTGCATGATAGATAAATGATAGTTAATAACAACAACCATCATAGGATAACACACTCATTATACGCATATTACATCAAATTATGATAGTATGATAGTTGAATTCAAAATTAAACCCATAGCTGGTTCACTGATATTTGCTGCATTTAATGGAATAGCAACTATAATATGAATAAAATAACGGTAAAGAATACAGAAATAGTCTTTTCCGCCAACTTCAGAAGGCAGGAAAACTCCCTACCCACATAGTAAAAGTAATAGTCAAAAAAGAACCTTCCCCATACAATGAACCCACCTTCAGAAATACATTCATCCAATGAATGAATCCCCGAGGTGGGTTCATTGTACGCCGATTACTTATTTACTTCTTAAATACCAGGTATACCGCCGCTACCAAAAGCAAGCAAGCCAATGCATGATTCCATTTAAACGATTCCCCTTTAAAGGCAATCGCACTGAAAGCCACGAATACGACAAGCGTAATAACCTCCTGTATTACTTTCAATTGGATCAGATTGAACGGTCCGCCATTCTCCCTGAATCCCATACGGTTTGCCGGTACCTGAAAACAATATTCGAAGAAAGCCAAAAACCAGCTGAATAAGATCACACCGATCAACGGCAAATGTTCGAACCAACTGAACTGCTGTTTCATCTTCAGGTGGCCGTACCAGGCACATGTCATAAAAATATTTGATACGACCAATAACAGAATAGTATAAAAACCCTGCATAACTTATTTATTTTTTTGAGGAAGATAATCCTGTTGTACATTCGACATACTGTTCCAGATGCTGTAACGTGCTTCCGGATTTATAGCTTCGAGCCGGGCCAGGACCTCTTTCATATCCGAACGGCTGGAACCGGACTCATACGGACAATTCTTTATTTGTTTACGATACCCTTTCCATTCGGCAATACGGACCAGTTCTTTTTCTTCAACCAGGCACATCGGACGGATGATCTCCATATCGAACTTATCCATCTTCAACCGCGGAGGCATAGTCCCGAAAGCCCCCTGATGGGTTATATTCATCAGTAATGTTTCGATAATATCATCCTGATGATGCCCCAGGGCGATCTTATTGCAATTATGCTTCTTGGCTATATCAAACAAGGCCTTTCGCCGTGTCCAGGAACAAAGAAAACAAGGAGACTTACGTGTATCGGTAGAAGCGTCGAAACTCGTTTCGTGAATGATAAACGGCAATCCGTGTTCATCGGCACAGCTTTTCAGGTACTCCGCATCCGAGCAATAAGGAATATTCGTCATCACCACATGCGCCACGACCACTTCAAAGCGGGGATTATAGATTTTTGAACGGCGTCCCAGCAGGTCGACAAGGGCAAGCGAATCCTTTCCACCCGACAATCCGATCAGGATGCGGTCACCATTGGCGATCAGGCTATATTCGAAAATTGCCCTCTTCACTTTCTCTTCTATTTTCCGGAACAGGAGTTCTTCTGCTGTCAACTTTGCCATATCTACTCTAAATCGGGCACAAAAATAGATATTTATCCAATGAATTGTACGCTTAACTAAAAATATTATTATCTTTGAATCAGTATAATTATATCATAACAAGAGACAATGAGCCGGTTATCTAAAAAACTGTTTTACACAATTGGAATTACATTTCTTTGCTGCAGCCTGCAGGCACAGAGCCTGGACCAGGCCAAAAAACTATACAACGAAGGGCAATACGCTGAAGCTAAACCTGCCTTTGAGAAACTGGTGAAACAAGCTCCCAGCAACTCGTCCTATAATCATTGGTATGGTGTGTGTTGTTACGAGACCGGAGATCTGGCCGGTGCCGAAAAACATCTGAAAGTGGCAGTCAAGCGCAAAGTTCAGGAAGCTTATCGCTATCTGTCGGATGTTTATTATCAGACCTACCGTTTTGATGAAGCGGCGGAAATGATGGAAGAGTACATCGACCTGCTAACTAAAAAGAAACAGGACACACAAGCATTCGAAGAAAAACTCAGTCTGGCTGAGAACGCCCACCGGATGATGGAAAAGACGGAAGATGTACAGATTATAGACAGTATCGTTGTCGACAAAGATGATTTTCTGGCAGCTTATACACTGAGCGAAGAAAGCGGCACATTGACTTCTTTCAAAGATTTCTTCCAGACAAATGAACCTGTATCCTCAACGGTTTATATGAACCAGAAGGGCGACAAGATTTATTATGCCCATGCAACAGACAACGACCGCTACTGCCTTTTCACCCAATCCAGATTAATGGACAAATGGGGGGATGAAAAACAGTTGCCGATGAATATCAACAGCAACGATGACGACAATTATCCTTTTGTTCTGTCTGATGGAGTCACCATCTACTATGCCTCCAAAGGAAACGGTTCATTGGGAGGATACGACCTGTTTGTTACACGCTACAACATCAACTCCGATACTTATCTGGCACCGGAGCAGTTAAGCATGCCTTTCAACTCACCGTTCAATGATTATATGATGGTGTATGATGAAACCAAGGAGTTGGGATGGTTCGTATCAGACCGCTTCCAGCCCGAAGATAAAGTATGCGTTTACCTGTTCATCCCGAACAATGAACACAGCCGTGTGGAAAGTGAAGATATCGAAATGAAACGTGCCCGTGCCGCCATCACATCCATTCAGGACTCATGGAAACCGGGAAGCGACTACAGCAATCTGGTCGAACTGGCCCATAAAGAAATACCTTACGGGGAAGCAAAAATCGAAAAAGATTTCGAGTTCGTGATAAACAACAGCCTGGTTTACTATAAACTGGACGATATCAAAAGTCCGGAAGCAAAGAGTTACTATGGAAAAGTTGTCTCACTGAACAAACAGATAAAAGAACTGAATGATAAACTGGCCGACCTCAGAGCCTCCTATTCTTCCGGGAACAGTGCAAAGAAGGAACAGTTGAAACCGGCAATTCTTGAAGCGGAAGAGCAATTGAACAGTCTGCTCGACCAGCCTGAAGAGTTGGAAAAGAAAGCTCGTAATACGGAGATAAACTATTTAAAAAGTAACAGATAATTCAACCGCGACTATTATGATCTGGGAAATAACCATTATTGTCTTTTTGATGCTGGTAGCCATCGTGCTTATCCTGCTGGAAATATTCCTTTTGCCGGGAATAACAATTGCCGGTGTCGGAGGATTTCTTTTCGCGGCATCAGGCGTCATTTATGCCTATACGGTAGGTGAAACGGCCGGACATATCACATTGTTCCTGTCGTTAACAGCCTTTGCCGCCTCATTTGTATGGTTATTACGTGCCCGGTCATTCAACAAGGTCGCCCTGAAAACGGATGTCGACTCCAAACTGACTTCAAGCCGTGACCTGGGCATCGAACCGGGTGACGAAGGTATCACCCTTTCACGCCTTGCTCCTATCGGCAAAGCACGTATCAAGGGCATCACCGTCGAGGCGAAGTCGATGGATGAATTGATAGACGAAAACACGCCGGTCGAAGTACTGCGTGTCGACGGTTATAACGTATTGGTTAAGAGAAAAGAACAAACAGATATTCACGCTTAATTAAATTTATATGGAAGAATTGAATTATTTGCCTTTTATCCTACTGGGTGCAGCGGTATTGCTGCTGGCAATTTTCTTTTACTATGTGCCGTTCCTGCTATGGATCTCGGCCAAAGTATCGGGTGTAAACATCTCGCTGATACAGCTGTTTTTGATGCGTATCCGTAATGTACCTCCTTATGTTATCGCCCGTGCCATGATCGAAGCACACAAAGCCGGTCTGAAGTCACTGACCCGTGATGAACTGGAAGCACACTATCTGGCAGGCGGACATGTTGAGAAAGTGGTTCATGCACTGGTATCTGCCTCCAAAGCCAACATAGACCTGCCTTTCCAGATGGCAACCGCTATCGACTTGGCAGGCCGTGACGTATTCGAAGCCGTTCAGATGTCGGTTAACCCGAAAGTGATCGATACTCCTCCTGTAACTGCCGTTGCAAAAGATGGTATCCAGCTGATTGCCAAAGCCCGTGTAACCGTTCGTGCCAATATCAAACAGTTGGTCGGTGGCGCCGGTGAAGAGACTATCCTTGCCCGTGTCGGTGAAGGTATCGTATCGTCCATCGGTTCGTCCGAAAGCCATAAAACAGTATTGGAAAACCCGGACTCAATCTCTAAGCTGGTACTCCGTAAGGGTCTTGATGCCGGTACGGCATTTGAAATCCTGTCCATCGATATCGCGGATATCGATATAGGTAAGAATATCGGTGCATTCCTTCAGATGGACCAGGCACAGGCCGACAAGAACATCGCCCAGGCTAAAGCCGAAGAACGCCGTGCAATGGCTGTTGCCCTGGAACAGGAAATGAAAGCAAAAGCTCAGGAAGCCCGCGCCAAAGTGATCGAAGCAGAGGCAGAAGTTCCGAAAGCAATGGCAGAAGCCTTCCGCTCCGGAAACCTGGGTATCATGGATTATTATAAGATGAAGAACATTGATGCCGATACATCTATGCGTGAAGCAATAGCCAAACCGACCAGTGCTCCTTCAAAACCGCTTAAAGACTAATCAGATGAGAGTAATTCCCGAATCCGAATTAATTATAAATGCAGATGGAAGCGCCTTCCATCTGCATCTTAAGCCGGAACAGCTGGCAGACAGAGTAGTCCTGGTAGGCGACCCCGACAGGGTTTCAACCGTTGCTTCTTACTTCGACACACAAGAATGCGAAGTGTCCAGCCGGGAGTTTCACTCCATAACCGGTACCTATAAAGAAAAGCGTATCACAGTTGTATCCCACGGCATCGGAACGGACAATATAGATATTGTACTGAACGAGCTGGATGCACTGGCCAATATCGACTTCTCTACCCGTACCGTAAAACCAGCATTCAAACAATTGACTTTGGTTCGTGTCGGGACATCGGGAGGTCTGCAACCGTTTGTTCCTGTCGGTACGTACGTTGCCGCTGAAAAATCTATCGGTTTCGACGGTGTCATTTACTTCTATGCAAACACCGAACGTGTCAGGGATACTGCTTTTGAGGCAGCTTTGAAGGAACAATTGGACTGGAAACTTTCCGGCCTTTCTCCTTATGTCGTACCAGCCGATCATTCCCTGATCGAACAAATCACCGGAAACAATATTATCCGTGGCGTAACGATAGCTGCAAACGGATTTTATGGACCGCAGGGCCGTGAACTTCGTCTGCCTCTCGCCGACCCCAAATTGAATGAAAAGATTGAAGCATTCAATTATAATGGAAGACAAATCACGAACTTCGAGATGGAAAGTTCTTCGCTTGCCGGTCTTGCCGCCCTGATGGGACATCGCGCCATGACAGTCTGCTGCATCATTGCCGGCCGGGTAGACAAGAACATGAACACCAATTATAAAGGTTCATTAACCGGATTGATTGAAACAGTATTAGAACGCATCTGATCAACACATTATGGACTGGGAGAAAACAATCATCGATTCGTTGGAATGGGGTAAAGAGATTTCCAACCGGGAAGAAAAACAAAAAGTAGCCGACAAGATCGCCTCTATGGTAAAAGACGGCGACATTATCGGCGTAGGTTCAGGCTCAACGGCTTATCTGGCACTCTTAAAAATAGCCGACCGTATCCGGACCGAACAGTTACATATCCATGCCATTCCTACTTCTCAGGAGATAAAGATGACTTGTGCCAAACTCGGTATCCCCCTGACAAGTCTGCTTGAACACAAACCGAACTGGACTTTTGACGGGGCGGACGAAATCGATCCCAATCATAATATGATCAAAGGACGTGGCGGTGCCATGTTCAAAGAAAAACTATTGATTAGTTCCAGCCCGCAAACCTTCATTATTGCTGATCCTTCCAAAATGGTTTCGAAGCTGGGTTCCCGTTTCCCCGTTCCGGTAGAAATCTTTCCGGATGCATTGATACATGCAGACCAAGCTCTCCGGTCATTAAGTCCGGTTGACATAAAACTTCGGATGGCACAAGGCAAAGACGGTCCGATAATCACCGAAAACGGGAACCTGATACTCGATGTCTGGTTCGACAATATACCCGACAACCTGGAGAATGCAATCAAGTCCATCACAGGTGTGATAGAAAGCGGACTTTTTATGCACTATGAAGTAAACATCATTTCATAAATCCCTGATCTTTTAAAACCTTCAACAGCACTTCGGAGAAATACTCATTATTCTTTTTCGTATAACGAACATCGGTAAACACCTGTGCCAGTGTTTCCTTATTGTTCTCTTTCACAAACTGTTTATTGACTTCCAGTGCTTCCTTTTCACCATATAATTCGTCTATCATATCCGGAGTATAATCTACATAAGCCTCCTGATGAACCACGGCAGCCAAAGGGAGTCGTTCCACCTGTTCCGGCAACGGCATAGCCGGATAACCGACAGTTACAGTAACGATAGGCACAACGAGACGGGGTAAAGACAACGCTTCGATAATTTTATCGGCATTATAGGCAGTCGTCCCCAAATAGCAGATACCCAAACCTTTCTCTTCAGCCGCATCACAGAAAGCTTGTGCAAACAACATCGCATCAATTGTAGAAGCAATGAAAGTCTGCAAATTATCAAATCCAGCTTCCGCTTTCCGCTGTTCCGCCCATTTCACAAAACGGTTGGCATCGGCACAGAAAGTCAACACTACCGGAGCCGTCGTAATCATTGGCTGATTAAAATGAGCCGGGGCCAGTTTCTCCTTATTGGACTGGTCACGGGTAACAACCACACTGTATAACTGCATATTACCGGTATTGGAAGCACGGGCTGCCACTTCCAGCAATTCATTCAACAACTCTTCGGGAATATCCTGCTCTGTATATTTGCGGATAGTCCTACGATTTTTCATTATATCTATCATATCTATACTTAATAAGAAATCCATCAATAACAAAGTCCCAACAACCAGATCGGGAGTTTGTTGTTCTGACTTTTAGGTTGACCGTAGATAGCGGCAAAAGCATTATCCAACTCTTTGATCCGATCATAATCCATCAACGGATCGCCAACCATGAAAATATATTTGTCGTTTATCAGAAAGTCATTATTCTCAAACAACTCAATGGTCGCAAAATTCGATAACTGATCGACAAAGAAAGTCTCTCCCAGTACCACACGGTCATTCACATCCTCTTCAAAAGCCATCAATAAATTGGTATTACCCATATAAGTTTTCTGAAGACGATTCTGGACCTGCCTTTTGGACTGGTAATATCTTATGCAAACCGCATCCGTCAGATAATCAAAATACCGCTTGACATCCGTCCGCTCCAACTTCAACTGAGTAGCCAAGTCGGCAACGTCAGCCACATCGGGTATCTGGCCGGAAATAGACATCATTAGCCTTTTAATATCCTTCAATTCCCGATATTCCAATGGATAAAGAGGCGGCAGATCAACATCGACCATCTCTCTCACCCGGTCCTGCAAACGAAATGGAAATGCATCCGGATCATCCCAATAAAACGGATAACAACCATGTTCCAGATAGTTACGGAAGATAGGGGCAACGACAATCTGATCGTTCACATTCCTCGATATTTCCACATGGTTTTCCAGCAAATCATCCAGAGAAACCGGAGGCAAATCCAGTACACACTCATAAGAAAGATATTCCCGGAACGACATGGCTGCTAATGTATAACAAGACACTTGGTTCTTAAATCCTTTCTTCACTTTTGAAACCGGAAGTAACGAAGAAGAAGCAAAAACAATATTCAGATTCGGACAACGTTCCAACAACTTCCTGGTCTCCGCCATCCAATCGGCATAACGGTGCACGCTGTCCAAAAACAGATGCGTACCTCCCTCCTTATAGAACTGCATAGCCACGTTGACCATTTTTTCCCGTTGAAAAAGAATGCTGTCCAGATTCAAATACAAGGCTTTATCCGAATCATCGAAAGCCTGTTTTATCCGTTGCAGCAACAAGGTTGTTTTCCCGACACCTTGCGAGCCAAAAATTCCAATCAGACGATCATCCCACTGTATCTGTTTATAAAGATATCGCTGAAAATTGCATCTTATCCCCTTCAGTAATTGCTGATGGTTTACTTGGTATATGTCCATAAACTAAACTATTTGATACAAATGTAATACATTATGATAAATAAACATGTAAATTTGCATGACAAAAACCAATAAGAGAATGGACAAATCAAAAGTTTACTTTACTAATCTTCGCACAACTCCATCCAGTAACTTGCTGGATAAAATGGAGCGTCTTGTTAAGCGCGCCGGCATTACAAACATTGATTTTAAGAATCAGTTTGTAGCAATTAAGATTCATTTCGGAGAACCGGGGAACCTGGCTTACATCCGTCCCAATTATGCCGCTCGCATGGCTACTTTGCTTCGTTCATTAGGGGCAAAACCCTTTCTTACAGATTGCAACACATTATATTCCGGCCGCCGTTCGAATGCCGTAGATCATCTGGAGAGCGCCATGGAAAATGGTTTCAACCCTATCTCAGCCAAATGTGAAGTGATTATCGCAGACGGACTAAAAGGGACAGATTACCGCGAAATAGAAATAAACGGTGAATATTGTAAAGCACCAAAGATCGGAGCTGCCATCGTCGATGCAGATATTGTATTGACCATGAACCACTTCAAAGGACATGAACAGACAGGTTTCGGCGGTGCTTTGAAAAACCTGGGCATGGGTTGCGCCAGTGTCGGAGGTAAGCTGGAATTACATTCAGCCTCCCAACCGATCGTAGCCCGCGAAAACTGTAAAAGTTGTAATATCTGTGTAAAACACTGCGCTCATGACGCCATTCACCTGGATGGCAGCAAAATAGCAACAATCGACTATGAGAAATGTGTCGGTTGCGGCCAGTGTGTTGCTCTTTGTCAATATGACGCAGCGGTCATGGGTGATGGAGACACATCAGAACGGCTCAACTATAAAATTGCCGAATATTCAAAAGCGGTACTACTCGATAAACCGAATTTCCATATCAGTTTTATCATGAATGTCTCTCCCGAATGCGATTGCTGGAATCATAATGATGCCGCCATCGTTCCCGACCTGGGTATCGCCGCATCATTCGACCCGGTAGCTTTGGATAAAGCCTGTGCCGATATAGTCATCAATGCTCCGATCCTGGAGACCGGCAACCGCCTTTCGGATTCGCCTCATCACGACCATTTGGAAGGATGCGACAAATTCCACATCATGCACCCGGAAACCAACTGGCAGGCCGGACTGGAACATGCCGAAAAAATCGGACTGGGAACTCAGGAATATGAACTAATAACCGTATAACTTAGCTGACAGTTGACAGTTTTGTCACTGGTATCTCTGTCAACTGTCAACTGTCAACTGTCAACTAATATATGATTAATCAAGAAACAATCTGTGCCATATCGACAGCCCCCGGAGCCGGAGGCGTAGCTGTTATCCGTGTATCCGGCACTGAGGCTATAACAATTTGTGACACAATCTTCACGCCTAAGATCGAGGGAAAGAATCTTCAGAACCAAAAAGCCTATACCTTACGCTACGGTAGTATCCGCCGCGGGGAAGAGTTGATCGACGATGTACTTATCGCCCTCTTTCGCGCTCCTCATTCATTTACAGGAGAAGACACTGTCGAGATTACTTGTCATGGTTCGGTTTATATCCAGCAACAGATCCTTCAGTTACTGATTGAAAAGGGATGCCGTTCTGCACTCCCCGGAGAATATACACAACGTGCTTTCCTGAACGGAAAGATGGACCTGAGCCAGGCAGAAGCTGTAGCCGACCTGATCGCATCCACATCAGCCGGTATGCACAAACTGGCTATTAACCAGATGCGTGGCGGTTTCAGTAATGAATTGACCAAACTGCGCAGTCAACTACTCGATTTCACTTCATTGATCGAGCTGGAGCTTGATTTCAGTGAAGAAGACGTCGAGTTCGCCGACCGCACCAATCTGAAGCAACTGGCAACTGGCATCGAACAACTGATCCGCAAACTGGCTGATTCATTCAGTGTCGGAAACGCCATCAAAAACGGTATTCCGGTTGCCATTATCGGAGAGACAAATGCCGGTAAATCAACCTTGCTCAATTTACTCGTCGGTGAGGAACGTGCCATCGTTTCCGACATCCACGGAACAACCCGCGATGTGATAGAAGATACGATCAATCTCTCAGGAGTGACTTTCCGCTTTATCGACACGGCCGGAATCCGCGAAACCAACGATACCATTGAAAGCCTTGGTATCGAACGCACTTTTCAAAAGCTCCGCCAGGCATCCATCGTCCTTTGGGTAATCGACCTGAACACTCCGGCGGAACAGATTGAAGAACTGGCTAAAGTGATTATCCCGAAAGCAGAAGACAAAAAGGTAATCCTTGTTTTCAACAAATCCGACTTGCTTTCGTCCGATGAACTGGAGCTCAAGCAACAATTGCTTAACAATATTCCAGCTGACCGCATATACATTTCCGCCAAACAACAGGAAAATACCGAAGTACTCAAGCAGCATCTGATCCAGGCCGCCGCTTTACCCGAAGTATCTCAAAACGACGTCATCGTCACAAACATCCGCCACTACGAAGCCCTAACAAAAGCCCACGAAGCCATCCTCCGTGTAATCAACGGCCTGGAAATGAATATCTCCGGTGACTTCCTAAGCCAGGATATCAGGGAATGTATGCATTATCTTGGAGAAATTACGGGACAGATTAGTAATGATGAAATATTGGGGAATATTTTCGGGAAGTTTTGCATCGGGAAATAGGTAATAATTCCCAACGATTTCCATATATCATCAATAATTATTAAGGCATTCGAAACACATGATTGCAGTTGATGAAATAACTATCTTTGCGGTAGATAGAATCGATTAATTAACAAAGAGATTATTATGCTTGCATACACATATATTGAACAAGGTAAATTTGAATTACGAGACAAACCGGAACCAAAAATTACGGATACACGGGATGCAATCGTACGTGTGACTCTTGGCAGCATCTGCACCAGCGACCTGCATATCAAGCACGGTAGTGTACCGCGTGCAGTACCCGGAACAACAATCGGACATGAGATGGTAGGTGTCGTGGAGGAAGTGGGAACTGATGTCACATCAGTCAGACCCGGCGACAGAGTGACTGTGAATGTCGAGACTTTCTGCGGGGAGTGTTTCTTTTGTCACCACGGATATGTCAATAACTGTACCGATCCCAACGGTGGTTGGGCCTTAGGTTGCCGTATCGACGGCGGACAGGCGAAATATGTCAGAGTACCCTATGCCGATCAAGGGCTGAATCGTATCCCCGATACGGTCAGTGATGAACAGGCTCTGTTTGTCGGTGATGTACTTGCCACTGGTTTCTGGGCAACTCGTATCTCAGAGATTACAGAGAAAGACACTGTCCTCATCATTGGTGCCGGTCCTACCGGTATTTGCACTTTGCTCTGCTCGATGCTGAAGAATCCGAAGCGTATCATTGTCTGTGAAAAGTCTCCCGAGAGGATTCAGTTTGTCCGTGAACATTATCCCGAGGTACGGATAACGACACCTGATAACTGCAAAGAGTTTGTACTCAAAAACAGTGATCACGGCGGAGCTGATGTTGTTCTGGAAGTGGCGGGAACTGAAGATAGCTTCCGGATGGCGTGGGAGTGCGCTCGTCCCAATGCGATAGTCACTATTGTGGCTCTTTACGACAAACCTCTGCTTTTCCCTTTACCTGATATGTATGGTAAGAATTTGATTTTCAAAACAGGTGGAGTAGACGGCTGTGACTGTGCAGAGATTCTCAGACTGATTGAGGAAGGTAAGATAGATACCACTCCTCTTATCACCCACCACTTTCCGTTGAACGAGATAGAGGAGGCATATCGTGTTTTCGAAAACAAACTGGACGGCGTCATCAAAGTCGCTATTTATTAAAGACTTGTTTAATGCCTGTTAAAACGACCTGTTATATGAATAAAACGATTGTATGTCTAACCGAAAGTTATAAATAAGAATATGCCTGTTATCGAAATATCCTCTTTATCTCATCCCGGTGTTGAAATGTTCTGTACCCTCACCGAAGCTCAATTGCGCAATCGTATCGAGCCTGATAAGGGAATTTTCATCGTAGAAAGTCCAAAGGTTATCACAAGAGCTTTGGACGCAGGCTTTGAACCTTTAGCCATTTTGTGTGAGCATAAACATATCACAGGGGATGCTTCCGAGATCATTGAACGTTGTGGTAATCTGCCTGTCTATACGGGTAGCAGAGAACTACTTGCTACATTGACCGGCTATGTTCTGACACGAGGTGTTCTTTGTGCCATGCGTCGCCCTGCGATACGCAGCATGGAAGAGGTATGCCGGGAAGCCCGACGCATCGTCGTTATCGACGGAGTTGTTGATACAACCAATATCGGTGCCATTTTCCGTTCGGCAGCTGCCTTTGGAATCGATGCCGTATTACTGACGCGTAACTCTTGTGACCCGTTGAACCGCCGTGCGGTCAGAGTATCGATGGGAACAGTCTTTCTTGTGCCATGGACTTGGATGGATGGTTCTCTCAGTGACTTGGGCAAATTGGGATTTCGTACTGTAGCCATGGCGCTCACGGACAACTCTATTTCCATTGATGATCCGGTCCTGGTAACCGAACCCCAGCTGGCTATCGTGATGGGTACCGAGGGAGACGGACTTCCACCGGAAACAATTGCTGAAGCCGACTACGTAGTCCGTATCCCTATGTCGCCCGGTGTCGATTCACTCAACGTAGCCGCTGCGGCTGCCGTAGCTTTCTGGCAGTTTCGTGCTCCACAATCCCCCTAAGATTACTGTCCTAAACCTTTGTCTGCTTTTAATTCCTCAATCGCATCCACCCAATAATCCCTCTCTCAATAAAATATTTTCTAACTTTCTCCTTGCAACGATAGTCCGGCTATGAACTGTACTAATTTTCATGTTTTTCAGAAATCCTTCACGATATTGAATATCCATAATCTCCTTCATAAAAAAACCGGCACACTGTAATAAAAAAGCATCCCGACAAGCAGGCGCTAAATAACCAATATAATGCAACAAGTCTTTATATGGTAGTTTATCATCATTGAACAGATGCGGATATTTTTTTACAAAAGATAAATCCCGATAATCAACACCTTCTCCTTTAAAATCCATTTTCTCCTTTGAATCAGACAAGCGAAAACGATAAGTTACTTCCGGAATACGTTTTAGTTGCAAACATTCATTAATAGCTTCGCATGTATTGCTACACGGTACCCGTTCTACAGTACCATCAATCTTAAATTTAGAACGACTATAAATTTTAAACCTGATATCCTTAGCCGTATACCGCTCATAAGTATCAATTATATCCAATTGAAGATTAGGTTCCAATTGTAATAGGACATATGTAAAAAGAGGTTCCTGGGTAAAAGATATCTTTTCAATCATAAAAAGAATAGATCCATCATTTTCATCTCTTTTGCCCGCACGTGTTCCCGGCAAAAGATTCAGATGAAAAAAAGTCTCATTCCACCAAAATATAATATCCCTGCTATCCTGAACTTTCTCTTTAAAAAATATTTCTAAGGCTTTTGAATATGAATGCTCTATTCCAAGAAATTGTCCCCTGTAAAGATTTTCATTAACTTCTTCAATTATTTCCGACATGTCTTTTCCTTGATATTGTTCTTTAGAAATATATTTTTCCATTGAAAGAATATGTTGTCTTTCAAACCAGGAGCGACTGCTTTCACTTTTCATTTTCACTGTTTTCATTTTGCTTTTACATTAATTATTTCACTTCAAAGGTAAAAGTTTTTTATGCCTGTCTTATAATATTTCAAAATCTCATTTTCCGAAAAACAGCATCTTCATGGTTACCGTTTACAGCCATAACAAGCTATAAACAAACAAGTTACAAATCAAATACTATATATATAATTTATTTTATTAACTTAGTGTCGGCAATTTATATTAATCACTAAAAAAACATAGCATGAGTCAACCGGATAATAAATCAAAAAGAGCAGTAATTGTATTCAATAAAAAAGGTGAATACGTGGCTGTTATAGCGTCTATCACTCAAGCAGCATTAATACAGGGAGTGAATAAAAAACTCATTTATTACAATTGTATAGGAAAATCTATTATGGTTGGCAACTTTTATTTTCGCTTTTATCTTTCTGAGCTTGGACTGACTCTCAGTGATTTGGATAATCTCACTGTACAGAAATACGATGAATTATATCGGGAAGCAACCGAATAAAAACAAAGTAAACCGTTTTTTAATGAAAACGGATAGCAGCCAAAGTTCGTTTTCTACTTCTACTCACAGTATCAATCCTTCAACATTAATCGTCTCCTAAAATAATCAGCTACTTCCTTATCCACACAATAAATATAACACCCTTTCATCCCTCTTGACATTAATACCCGGTAAATATTACGAACATATGTATCGAAATTCTTCCTGTCTTTTTTCAATACAGGATCATAGGTGGCGGTTATTTCTGTATCCAAAGAATCCGCAGAGGCATTATATTTCAGATCATTACCAACAATAACACCTATATAATCAAAATCAAAACCCTGGGCCGTATAAATACATCCCACCTGCTTAATGCCATAAGGAGAATAAGCCCATTCATACCAAAAGCAATAACCTTCGGGAAGATGTCTTCGATCCGTTACAGACATATGGGTTTCCCATGGCATGTGAAATGTACCTATTTTAATATCATTATTAATGACCAAACCTGTCTTTTTCGGATCAGACCACTCCCAACAAAACCCAGCCGTCAAACGAGCCTTCATACCCGGTTCACTATTCTTCTCCCTAATAGCCCGATATAATTCAGCTGGATCATCAAATATCCTAAAATCATACTCTTCTGCGGAAAATGAACAGGAAGCCGTCCGGGGATATAACACATCCTCCAACCAATTCAAATAATTATCCGAACCGTTACAACGGAACTGGGATTCCAAAACTATATTTTCAATTTTACAGTGATTGGTTTGTGCACAAGACGTTATCAAACCCGTTTTCCCTATCTCTGAATGACGAATAGCCTGACGATCATCAATGAAAAACACACAGGAGCGAGCTGCACGAATAAGAGTCTCAATCTGAGACAACTCAGTCCAATGATCCTTTTTCGTATACTTATTGTTCGGGCTCAACTCTATCCGGTGGGCCTCATCCACCAGCAACACATCGACTCCATTTTCCATACAGCGAGCCGGTATAAAGTCATTCAAATTATGAAACAATAAATTGGCCTCCTGCCTCCCGACCATACACTTTATAGCTTCCAGCAAAGGTTTCGACTTTGTAGCAAACATTACACGATATCTACCTTTCGCCGACAGTTCTGCCAATACTTTCAAAGCAATGACCGTTTTCCCTGTTCCTGGTCCTCCGTTGACTATCACAACATTCTTCCCGTACCTGTCACTATTACGCAAATATGCTAATATATCATTACGAGCTTCGATCTGCTTCCCTATTAATGACAATTTATCATTTAAAGTCAATATATCACTTATGTTTTCCAATAAATTGACCGAAGGGTACAGCGGACTGAAACAAAACTCATTAAACACGGCTTCTCCGCTTCCATGCGAAAAAAGAGTATGCAATAAACCTGCCAGTTCATCCTTTTCGTTGGCAGCATAAGTCCTGAACTCTTCCTGCAATACATCAAACTTCGGATTAAACAAAACTCCGTCATCGTCTTTCCTTATATAATTAAAGCAATAAGCACACCCCTGTAAATTCAAACTATCCGTACTTACCGCCTCCACAAACGCCTTCAGATATCCATGATAACCTTTCACCTGTTGCGAAGGATGCGCAGCTGTTTGTATTTTTCCTCCGGTATACGCCTCCACAAAATTTCCGGCACTGGATGCAGGAAATATACCATCTTCGCTCCATTGCTTTAATTCAATGTGCATGACATTTTTACCATCCTCCGAATCACACCCGAATATCATACAATCTATCCGACACCCGGAATAAGGGACCATCAATTCAAAGACGAGATATACGTCTTTTATCCTGCCGGCCTTCAACAATTCCTTTATTTTTTGACCACTTGCTTTATAGGAACGTTGCTCTGCCTCACCTACATTTATATTTTGACGGGATGCATTTTCAATCATCAATTGCTGAAAGCGACCCTGCTTTACATCCTGAAAAAAATTCTCAGAAGAAGCGGCATAAAAACTATTCATGGTGGTTTATTTTTGTCCGATCAGTTGTTTGATATGTTCACGTGTCTCTTTATCTTTGATATAAAGAAAATTTCCTTTAGTTGCCCGGGTCAATAAAATTCGGTATGTCCCTGTTACCCTTCTAAACAACGCCTCCGAATCCGGAGTCAGCGCAATTAAAGAACGCTTTTTGCCTATTTTGGATTTCACTGATTTTTTAGTAGAGGCAATGGCTGTTTCTTCTATATAGTTCAGGTCCAACATCCACTTCCCGTTTCTCCACACCAAATCTTCCAACCAGAGAACACCGATATATTCATAATCGAAACCACGAACCACATAAGGACACCCGACTTCCGATAACGGATCGCCCTGCATCGCATCTCCCCTTCCCAAAATATAATTAGTATAAGATGTGTGATCATTCCAATACTTATAAAAAGTTCTGTTCTCTCGGTCCGGAAGAACAAAATCGCACGATTCAGGAAATACAGCATGCATATCCGGTATATTCTTACTTATCCATTTACGTGAATAGGAAGAGACAATACGAGCATCCATCGTTGTCTGACTAATTTTGTTACGCAACGCATGCTCCATATCACTGGGATAATCAAAAACAGTCATCGGTATTTCCTCTATCCATTGAGACACATTATCAATCTCTTTCCCTTGTAAAACGCTTTCTACCCAATCCACATATTCTTTGGAACCTCCGCAACGGAATTGTATCCCTTCCAAGCTGATAAAATGAACCGTAGCATTAACCATCTTTGCGATGTTCACCAGATCTTCCAACGATGTAGATTCATTATCACGAAACGATTGATCGCCGTCAATAAAAAATACAGAAATACAGCTTGCCTTCATTATATGATAAGCCTGAGGTCCCATTTGGTAACACCATCCGGCAATTTTGTTACCTTGAAATCTTGGAGAAGAAGGGTCTATCAAGGCATGAGCCTCATCGACAATACTCAGAAAATGTTGATCAGGTTTATATGTAATACCAACCGTTTTTTCCAAATAGTCCGTATAGTCTTTCCAGTACATTCTGTTGAGTTCCTTACTGTTATCGGATCTGTGAACAATATATCTGGAATCCAGACGTTCAAATTCATTCTGATATCGCTCTTTCACCTTAGCCCCGTTAAGTCCGGGATTAAAGGCATTTGCCTTTATTATCAGCTTGTCTGCATTATATCTTTTTCCGTGCTCCTTAAAAATATGTGCCCAATTATCGTTTTGTGATGAAGATGTTGTGACATATAGGACGTTATTTTCTGAATCCGGTTTGTTACAAGCATGATATTGCCGGACCGCATCAAACCATAAATTCACAGCCATTGCCGATTTTCCGGAACCTGGAAGACCTTGTACTATAATGACTTGTTTACTCCTGGAAGTGACCGTCTCCGATAATTTATGTTGTACTTCGGCATATCCTTCCCGCTGTTTTCCTAACAAAACAAAAGGCTTCGCTGTACTTTCCGCAAAATTACGGGCAACCTGCAAAAGAATCTTTTTATCTTGCTTATAATACCCCTTTACAAAGGTTTTAGCAAATTCTTCATCCCCAACAGACAAGCGATCACAAATAAAATGACAAAGATCACCTTTCAACATTGTATCAAATAACAGATATTCTCCTGTCAATTTATCGTTCGGAGCAGATTTATAAGGTTCAAGATTGATTCTCTGGGTGAAAAATACGCAACCGTCCACATTCACATTTTGTTCCAACACTACAGAGTGAAAATGTCTGCAAAATTCAATGTAACCTTTCACCTGGTCCGCAGGATGCTGCTGGCTGGCGCCATGACGGATCATCAACCCTTCAAAACATCCGGGAGTATCCTTGCTGTTTTCCTGCCAGTTCTTCAGTTCTAAAATAATTGCCTGCTTTTCATTCTCCTTATTTCTTCCTATCAGCACCAGATCACACCAGAAAGAAACAGACGGTAGTTTGTATTCCAATGCAACATGAGCATCCGCCAGCCCTTTATTTTGCGCCATTGCCATTGACAAAACAGAAGCCACCTCAGGGAAAGACTGCTTCCAAGCTATTTTTTCTTCCTGACTCACATGCCTGGATATCTGAGATAAATCGTCAATCAATGCATGAATGTTATTAGTCACCCTGTCGCAAAAGTCAGAAACCTTGTATACTCTCGTTGTCATATTTTCTATTTCTTATTACCTACAAATGTAAAAACATATTTAATAAAATAATCACAATCTTTCTATTTACATTACCAGCAATTTCATATCTTCGTTATTCGTAATTTAGAACAGACAGCATATGACTACAAACAATTCTGATATAGAGCTAATAATGAAAGAAATAGTCCGTTTCACCGAGGATAGGGATTGGGATCAGTTCCATAACGGAAAAGACCTGGCTTTGGCATTATCGATAGAGGCATCCGAACTGAACGAAGCATTCCTTTGGAAAAAGCCGGAAGAAGTAAACATTGAAAAGGTAAAAGAAGAATTAGCTGATATCATGAACTACGCATTCCTGATCGCCCATAAATACGACATGGACATCAAAGAAATCATACTGAACAAACTGAAAAGAAATGGTGAAAAGTATCCGGTAAACAAAGCCAAAGGGAGTGCCAAAAAATATAACGAATTATAAAGGAATTGGTTAATAGCCTGACAATATAGAGTTCTTAAAAATACCAATCCGGAATTGCAACTAAACAAGTATTATAAAGACAGATCATAAAAAACTAAACATCATGGCAGATAACTATCTGGAAAGAAAATATCAGGAATATCAGTCTCAAAAATCTTCCGCTACAAAGAGCGGCTACGGCAAGAAAAAAACAACTCCAATCCACAAAATGCGCAGAGTTTTCGTGACAGGAGGCGCTGACGGTATCGGAAAAACAATTGTCAAGGCGTTCCGTATGGCCGGGCACCGTGTAGCTTTTTGTGACTGGAATGAAGAATCAGGAAAAGAAACAGCCGAAAAAACCGGTACCACTTTTTATCCCGTAGATATCAACAATAAAGAAGCTCTTGAAAACTGTATGCACCATATCCTGGAAGATTGGGGCGACCTGGATATCATCATCAACAATGCCGGCATCAGTAAATTCGCCTCTCTCACAGAAACCAGCGTGGAAGATTTCGACCAGACTTTATCCGCAAACCTGAGACCGGCATTTATTACCTCCCGTCTGCTCGCCATTCACCGTCAATCACAAACGACACCCAATCCGTACGGCCGAATTATCAACATATCGTCCACTCATTACCCAACAAACAGACTTAGCAGTGAAGCATACGCCGCATCTAAAAGTGGCATATGTTCATTAACACAGACACTTGCCATGTCTTTATCACCTTGTCATACGACGGTTAACTCCATTATTCCGGGTTGGATACAAGCAGACGATTACGACCCAATCTACGCGGAAACCCACCCCATACCCTTTTCCGGACGAATGGGAAAACCGGAAGATATAACCCGTATCTGTCTGTTCCTTTGTCAGGAAGAAAATGATTTCATTAACGGTGAAAACATAACAATTGATGGCGGAACCACTAGGACACCCATGACCATCATTGAAAAACAACAACTTTAAACGATTATTCTTTTAAAAGATTGTACCTTTGCCCCAACATAAAATTATATCATTATGAGACTGACACGCAAACAGACAATCTGCGATATTCCTATCCTGAAAATCAGGGATTATTTTGACCACATCAGACCCGCTCTGATATCCCCGGAGATGATAAGCGAGCAATTCGACCTCAACAAAGAGAAAACGAAAGAGCTTATCGATGTCTTATTATCCGAAGGATATATCGAAGCTGCCAAGAAGAAAGGGAAGTATCAACTGACCATTAAAGGTCAAGCCCTTTGTGTAGCCCGGTATACAAATCCACTCAACAAGGAAAAGGCCGATAAACTGTTTAAGGAATTCATGGAACGGGTCGAAGAGATCAACAGTAATGAGTTTTACCTGTATAGAGTCTCCAAAATCGTTTTATTCGGCAGTTATATTGATCCTGAAAAAACAGATTATTCAGACATCGACATTGCGTTTGAACTCTCCCGCAAGGCCAAAAGCCATGAGGAATTTATGGAAATGGACGAGCAAAGAATTAAGGAAGCAGAACTCGCCGGAAAATCTTTCCCTTCCTTCTTCGATCAAATCGGATACACGGAACGTGTCGTACTGCTCAAGATGAAGAATAAATGCCGGTATATCAGCCTCCATCGTATGTATGACGGAATATTGAATATTACGAAAACCAAACAAGTTTATCCCTAAAGAGTAGTCATAATCTGATATTCCTTTATATATTTGTTTTCTACAAACAAACAATATACATATATAAAGTTCGAAGATCATGAAAACAAAAACATTCATAGCACTTGCACTGATCATCAGTTCCATATCCTTTTGTAGTTGCGGAAGTTACATGACCGGCAAAAGTGCTATCATGAAGGTTGAAAAAGGGATGGCTAAAAAAGAAGTCGTCAGTCTGCTCGGTGAACCCGACTTTCGCCGGTTCGATGAACAAGTTGAAGAATGGGAATACAAGAAAACAAATCCGCTGACAGCGGAAACAACCATCATTATAGTCAATTTTATCAACGAAAGGGTGAGCAATATGAACTCATTCGACGGTGATAATTATCCAGCAAACCCTCCAGTTGCCATTTATCCTCCCGGTGATATCGATTACGGAAAACATCCCCATCCATCCCGCCCGGATGACCACAGAAGACCATCCAGGGCTATAAACGAAAAAGACTTTCAGCAATTATACAACAAGGTCAAACAGAAACCGTTTAAAGACGACCAGCTGGAACTTCTTGAAATGGGGGTTACCAATAAAAATTTCACCTGTAAACAGTGCATACGCCTCATGTCCATCTACACTTTCGATGATGATAAACTGGAAGTATTGGAAATAGTGGCCCCGCATATCGTCGATTCCGAGAATTACGAAGACATTATTAAGTCGCTGAGCTTTCTTTCCAGTGAAGAAAAAGCGAATAAAATATTGCGCCGATCCCAGAAATGAACAAGTTCCATCAGTTACCTTTTCCGGTTACGCATTTTCATTTGCCGGAAAAGTTTACTTATCCATTCCATTACACACCTCATCCTTTATGCGTAGCGGTAGCAGCCGAGGTACAAAAATATCTGCAAAACAAGGATGAATGGAAAAGTGATCTGGAGCAGGGGAAGATGTTCGGTGTCCTGATCGTACAAACCCAGACAGGAGAGACCGGCTATCTGGCCGCTTTTTCCGGTATTCTGGCGGGAAAAAATCTACATGATTATTTCGTCCCTCCCATTTACGACCTTCAACAACCGAACGGTTTCTTCCGGATCGAAGAAGATCAGATTTCTGCTATCAACGCCCGCATCAAAAAGGCTCAGACGGATAAAAACTATCAGGCTACCAAGACACTACTGGCAGAAACAATCGACCAGGCAGAAAAAGCAATCAATACAGCCAAAGAAGAGCTGAAAGAGGCCCAACAAAAACGAGAAGAAAGGCGCAAGCATACCTCCGACGAAAACGAACTGGCAAACATGATACGTGAAAGCCAGTTTCAAAAGGCTGAATTAAAACGGCTAAAAAAACAATGGGATGAACGTATTTCCGCCATACGATCAGAAGCAGAGACATTAGACCAAGCGATAGAGCGGCTGAAAACAGAACGCAAAACCCGCTCAGCCGCTCTCCAGCAACAACTTTTCGAGCAGTTTCGGATACTAAACGGAAAGGGGGAGACGAAAAACTTATGTGAAATTTTCAAAGAGACTACACAACAGGTTCCTCCTGCCGGAGCCGGAGAATGTGCAGCACCCAAATTATTACAATATGCCTACCTCCATGGCCTGAAACCTGTTGCTATGGCAGAGTTCTGGTGGGGCAATTCGCCTAAAAGAGAAATACGCCATCATGGATATTTCTATCCGGCTTGCAAAGGGAAATGCGAACCGATTTTAAAGCACATGCTGCAAGGATTGAATGTAGAAGAAAATCCGCTATTAAACGACTTGCATCGTGACACGGAACTTGAAATCCTGTTCGAAGATAACTGGCTGGTAGCAATTAACAAACCTGCCGGAATGTTATCTGTTCCAGGCAAAGCAGATATAGACTCTGTCTACCATCGACTAAAAGCACGTTATCCCGAAGCAACAGGACCTATGATAGTACACCGCTTGGATATGGCAACCTCCGGTATATTACTGGTTGCCAAAACAAAAGAAGTACATCAGAACTTACAGGCACAGTTCAAAAGCCGAATGGTAAAAAAGCGTTATGCCGCGTTGCTTGACGGAACAGTCATACCCCAAGAAGGCATCATCGACCTTCCCCTCTGCCTCGACCCTATGGATCGTCCCCGGCAGATTGTGAGTACGGAACATGGCAAACCAGCCATCACCCAATATAAGGTTCTTGCCCACAACGGGAATCGGACACGCATTGCTTTCTATCCGCTTACAGGACGGACGCACCAGTTGCGTGTACATGCTTCCCACCCACTAGGCCTCAATGCTCCTATTATCGGTGACGAATTATATGGCAAAGGAGCCGACCGCCTTTACCTGCATGCGGAGTTCCTTGAATTCCGGCATCCGGTATCAGGCCAAATCATCCGGATAGAGAAAAAGGCTGGATTTTAAATTCTAAAACAGGACAATCATGAAAGAAAAGCAACAACAAACAATGTATGAAGCTGCTTCCATAAGAGATTACGACGAACTAATCCAGCTATGGGAAGCATCTGTACGCAGCACTCATCATTTCCTGACGGAAGATGATATCCAATATTACAAACCTCTGATAAGAAACGAGTATTTCCGTGCAGTAGAACTCTACATTATAAGAGACAGAAAAACAGAGCAAATCACCGCCTTTATGGGATTAAGCGACGAACTGATCGAAATGCTTTTTGTTCATCCTGCACAGCAAGGAAAAGGCTTGGGAAAAACATTGCTTGAATATGCCATACGGGAAAAGAAGATGCAGAAGGTAGATGTAAACGAGCAAAATACCCAAGCCCTGCATTTTTACCAGAACAGAGGATTCGAGGTCATAGCGCGGGATGCTATCGACGGACAAGGAAAAGCTTATCCAATCCTGCATATGCAGTTAAAACCGGTCCGCCTGAGAAAAGCTGAAGCAGGCGATCTTCCGGAACTTCACTCCGTCTTCGAGCAGAGTGTAAGAAATAGTTGTAAAAAAGATTATACGCCCGAACAAATCGAAGCCTGGGTACAACGTGCCTCTCCTGAACGTTGGCAGGAATTATTCACAAGCGGCCTGCAATTTATCGTTGCAGAAGAAACAAAATCTTTCCGGATAACAGGATTCACTTCTTTTAATAGCCAAGGATATTTACACAGTATGTTCATACTACCCCAATTCTGTGGTAAAGGTATTGCCACCCTGTTATTGGATTTTGCAGAAGAATTTGCACGCAACAATCATATACCCAACCTCTTTTCAGAAGTGAGTATTACCGCCCGTCCTTTTTTCGAAAAACGGGGGTTCATCGTAGAACAGGAACAGCTTGTCAAAGTAAATAATGTTGAAATGGATAATTTCCGGATGCGGAAGTCCTTATATATAATGTACGTATAAAGGATATCAAAAAAAGAGGTAAATCATTTCTGATTTACCTCTTTTTGTAGTCGGGATGAGAAGACTCGAACTTCCGACCTCCACGTCCCGAACGTGGCGCGCTAGCCAACTGTGCTACATCCCGTTTTTGATTACGGCTGCAAAGGTACAACTATTTTTGAATCCGCAAACACTTTCGATGTTTTTTTTTCAAAAAAATATTGCATTCACCCCTTCAATTTCTTCAAATGCATTTTTTTCGACATTTTTTTCATGAAACATTTGGAATGTATCATATTTTCCCTACCTTTGCACCCGTAAAACAAAACAAACGGTACCATAGCTCAGTTGGTAGAGCAAAGGACTGAAAATCCTTGTGTCCCCGGTTCGATTCCTGGTGGTACCACAGAAAATCAAGCAGTTACTTTTAAAGTAGCTGCTTTTTTGTTTTCTGAGACAAAATACTTATTACCTATATTATCTCTTTTAATTTGGCTAAATGAGGAGTGGCAATATCGTATTTTATCCCGTAGGCTATTATATCTTCAATCATTTGCCGTACCTCTTCAGGAGAATGACTCACATGACCGTCAAACATAAGTTGTAAAGCCTCGTTGCCATATATCTTCCTGGCAATCGGAACACTTAGAAACAAAGGCAATTGATACAATTTATTTGCTTTCTCTTCCTTGGCATCATATCCACGCTTCAAGCAAATAGAAAAACCCTCACGAATGGCGCAGATAGTAGTTCGAATAGTAGCGGAGTCATTCACAAACCTGGCTGCACCGCCTGCACTCAATATTCCGGCAGTCAATCCGGCAGCAGTAGCGTAATGAGTAATTATCCAAAGTAATATCTGTCGGGACAAGACAGGTTTCAGATGTGCTTCATCTAGCGCCTGAACCATTTTCCGCACACGGGGAGTCATCTCTCCATCCACCTCCCCGATGGGAGTATGGGAATATTTCATTCCCGAAATAACACAATGTATTTCGTTCGCCTCTCTTCCACCTCCTACCATGAATGGAAAGCCGAAGAAATACTGTTCAGGTTTCAGAAAGCGGGCAATCTCATCAAAGCAATCCCAATTATTCTGAAAGAACATCACATGCGCTTTGCCGGCGGACACACCTAAAACCGGCAACACATCCGGTAGTTGTATCTTATTCGTTGCCACAATTATGTATTCAAAATCATTCCGTGCATCCAGTCCGTCAACCACATGAGGACGAAAGACTGTATCAACCGTATTCTTTATACCGCTCCTAAAATCCTGACAAATAATATGAATGCCTTGTTCATCTATCAATTGTTTCTGTTCCTTCCGGACAAGTAACGTAACATCGTGTCCGGCCTCTGCCAATTGCCAGCCATACGTACAACCTATTACTCCGGCACCATAAATCAATATCTTCATAATCTATTACTTTTTGTTTCCCGTTCTCCATTGATAAAAACAGAATTGAATAAAGAAAGATATTCCGAATAAGAATCACAAATAGAAAGATATTCCTTTGGAGTATACCCCATAAAGGTTTTGAAATCTTTTATCAGATGCGATTTATCACAATATCCCCAATCATAAGCCAACTGGTTCAAACGAATTTGCGAACCAGCATGTAAACAATGTAAAGCATTCCGGAAACGTGCTATTTGCAAAAACTCTTTCGGATTTAAACCTGTATATTCAGCAAATACCCGTTTGAATTGCTTATATCCGAGACAAGCAGACTGAGAAAGCTCCGTAATGTCCTGCTGTCCGTTATTAATAGACTGAACAACCGCATTCATTCTGGCAAACCGCTCGGAAGTAAAACCGTATAACTTTTTTAACAGATATTGTTCTATCAGATATACACATTGGTTATTATCCTCCGTTTCCATTATCCATTTCTCCAATTCAATCAAAGAAGCATCTCCCAATAACTCTACATCTACATTCTTATCCCGCAAATTATTCATAGGAATCCCTAATACAACCCGTGCTGCGACCGGCTGGAATACAACCATAACCAGATTGAGATTACCGGAATAAACAACATCAGTGTACGAAACAGATTGTCCACACAAACTGGAACGAGGCTGCATCTCCTGATGCAAAGTTGAATAGATTTTGTCACCCCGATGGAACGCAAGCACAGCACAACCAGATGGCACATAACGCTGCGAACTTCGTTCCGCGTTATCAATCGCCAAAAACCAATACTGTTTCACATATGGCCTTAACAGTCTGGACGGTTGTACTAGCTGAAATTTCTCCATTTTGCTTTATTCTGCCAGCAAAAATAATCCTTCTTTACTGGAAAGCGGTGTAAAAAAAGGACTTTGTTATTGATTCAGACACACTTTCATTCCATATCAAACATATCCGGCTCTTCGCTTCTGCTCTTGCTTTTATCTTTTTTCTTGTTCATGTTGCCGAAGTTGTAAGTCAACGTGAAACCTACACGTCTTCCGCCACGCCAGTTCTCAGAGTCCTGCCAGAAACCGTCGCCGGCTGTAACGGTACGGAATTTACGGGAATCCAACAAGTCACGGGCATTAATGCTCAAGGTCAGTTTATCACTCAGGAAAGATTTACGCAAGCCCAGGTCGACCGAGTAGTTCGGTTCGCGATGTCCCTGTGCCATCAACTGTTTGGAATTATAATTACCGGTCCCCTGCAAAGAGACACCCCAGGGAAGGCTTAAGTTGGCAATCATACGGACGTTCCAGGCAAAACTCTCATCCGTATCTCCGATAACCGGTGTTTCCGCACCTTGCGGCAGATAACTGAAACCATCCAATTTAGAATAATAGAGGTTGACTGTCGTTGTCAAGTCGAGTATCTTGAATAATTTATCCTTCCCTACGATTTCCAGACCGCTGGCCTGAGATTTTGCCACATTCTCACTGGTGGTATACATTACGTTGTCTTCCATATTCAGAAAACGGATACGCTGGATTACATCATCTGTCGAACGATAGTAACCGGATAAAGACAAAGTATGTCCCGATTCCCAACTCTTGATATAATTCAATTCAAATGAGTGAGAATACTCCGGTGTCAACTCCGGATTACCGAAAGAGATATTGGAAGCATCGGAGATATTACGGAAAGAGTTCAATTGTCCTCCCCACGGACGACGCAGACGGCGGGTATAATTCACCTGCAACTCATTGTTTTTCGGTAAAGCATAAGAAATAAACGCACTCGGAAAAAGTTTAAAATAGTCTTTCTCAAACGTCTCGGAAGCTTTACCGTTAAACTCCTGGTCGAAATCAAGCGAACGGGTATCCACCCGCCAGTACTCACCACGCAGACCGGCCTGGTAACTTAATTTATTCCATTTTCCGCCGTATGTCATGTAAAGAGCATGTACATCCTGATTATAAAGGAAGCGGTTATAGAGCGACTCGTCCTGTCGGATATCTTCGGCTGTCGTTCCGGTATAGGTATCAACCGGACTGGCATTTCGCAGAAAAGTACCCTTATAGCCGGCTTCGATGCGGGCCATATCGGATATTTTATTGGTGTAGTCGGCCTGGACTTCCCAGGTCTTATCCTTTATATCATTCTCCTGAGTCTGATAAAGAGGATTAGCGGTTTGGGAAGGGTCTGTATAGACAGTCGATTGCCGGAAAATATTCATTCCGTCCCGTCTCCACTGGTTATTGCTGACCATCAGGTCGATGTTACTGTTTTCCGAGAACTTATGAACATAATTCAGTTCCAGATTATACATTTTCATATCCGAATCACCACTGGTTATACGGTCGCTGGTGTAGATTGTATTCTTCTGACTGTCGATAGAGTTATAATGGATATTCTCACTATTGTCTCCGCCGCCGGTCATACCGGTTACATTGAATGCCAGGTCATCGCTTTTAGTGATATGCCAGGTGGCGCCAAAACGTCCGAACCAGTTATTATGCTGTCGTTTGGAATCGTTGGTCTGGTCGAGAAAACTGTTGTCCGTTGTATTCAGACGACTGGTGATGCCTCCTCCTTTAAACTCACGGTTACGGTAATTCAGATTAGCATAAGCATCCACTTTACTACTGCTGTAATTGATGTTGCCACTCGCCTGATACCCACCGTCCGTATCGGCTCCGACTTTCACGCTTCCGTAATAACCGGGTTTCCGGTCATCCTTCAATATAATATTGATAATACCGGCTGTACCCTCAGGGCTATATCTGGCAGAAGGGTTGGTAATAACTTCTACCTGCTTGATATCTCCGGCCGGCATCATATCCAGAATATCCGCCTGGTTATCAGCCGTTAGACCCGATGCTTTACCATTAATCCAAATCGTTACACTGGAGTTTCCCCGCAACGATACTGAGCCTTCATTATCTACTTCTACAGACGGGATATTGGATAACAGGTCGCTTGCCGAACCACCTTCGGCCGCAATATCCTGCGTCGCATCAAAGACTTTCCTGTCAATCTCGAACCGCATCTGAGGCCGTTTCGCCACCACTTCCACTTCTCCCAATTGATTGGCATCTTCTGCCAGTGTCAACTCTCCCAGACTCAAAATCTGGTTATCGCTGCTGATAGAAATATTTTTAGATACTTCTTCATAGCCGATATAAGAAAAAGTAACTACATATTCCCCTTTCTTCAATCCGCCGATCGTGTAATTTCCGTCACTCCCGGTAACGGAACCCAGCACTATCTTATCCGAACCTTTTGCCTTAACCTGCACTGTAACAAACTCCAACGGTCCACCCAGTTCGCCGTCCATTACAATACCTTTAATCTTTCCATCCGTTTCATTTGCAAACATGTCCGGAGCAAAACACAAAAGCATTCCGGCCAGCACAATACTCATCTTCTTCTTCATCATAGTCCAAATATCTATCTATTCCAATTTTTTGTCGCTTTGTTTGACTGGTTACTAACGGAATAGTTTATTCAGAACAATAAAAAAATAAGCAAACTTACATAAAAATTGAGATTTATAAGCGCGTCTAATAAAAATAAAGACCACTCCCTGCTGTTATTCCACCGACTTTCGTTATTTTAAAGTTGTAATACAAAAAAACTATATCTTATGGACAGAGTTTGTGGTCTTGATGTGCATAAAGATAGTGTCTTTATGTGTATTCTCACAGCAAACGGTGAGAAAATTGAAGATGTGTTTGGAACTTTAACACCGGAACTGGATCGCCTTCGTGACACTTTAGTCTCTCATGGTGTTGGTAAAGTTGCGTGATGAAGTTACGAAAAGAGTGTAATTTATTGGAAATGAGCGTAAGTTAGTTGCTCTTGATAGTAATAGGTTACGAATTAGTTAGTTATCTACTGCATTATTCCTCTGCGCGTTGCGTAACCTTCAAAGAACTCTTCGTATGCAAAAGTAGCTATTTAATCCGAGAGTTTGATATAAACTCCCGAATTTTTTATTCCCACATTTATAAGTTTTTCCGTAAAAGCGGTTTTATCCGTTGGTACACCATTGCCCAAAACAAGTTTTGAACAAACATGTGCCGACTATCGCATAGCCGGAGAAAAGGGCATTGCCATACGCCTAAACGACGATGTTTAGACTGATGATGCAATGTCCCTTTCTTTTGTGGCTATGCCAAGAGGTACTTTTACGGGTTTTCAGATGGTTTTTCTTTTTTGCTGTCCATTTGTACCGGAAGCGGAAAGGTGGTCGAGTGTATAAGCTTGCCCCATGAATGAAACAAACGGCCATACACAGTCGGGCAAATCAGTAAGAATGACAGTTGCCGCCCTGCGAAACAAGCATCGTCGGAGCGGAAACATTCATACTTCCTATATGGCACAGAGCAACATCTGTTTGGTTTCCATAATAGGCGGCTCACCTCGTCCAAGAACAGCGACTCCCCTTTACCTCTTGAAAATATCCTACTATTGTACAGTCCACCCCATAATCGTACCTTTGACGTATCCGAATAAGGTGAACAGTGCTAGTTGTACGAAGAGCTAAACGTAGTGCTCCACTACAAAGGATTTGACGAAAGACCTTCTTTGATCGTGCAGGTGATAGGCAATATATTTCCAGCCCATGCCATTCCTGCCTAACATCAGCATGACTAAATCGGTAGGCATAATCATCCTTAATCGTTTTGAGCCATTACATAGATTAATTTGTCCTTATGAAATATTAATAGGCTTACCTTCAAACTTGATTCGGTTTTCTGCACTTAGAGTAGGTACATTGATAAACAATCGTTTAATCGCACGACTGGCTGCTACATAATATACGCGATGCGCATTGTTGCCATTCAGGTCTGGTGTCAGCAAGAACTCTATGTCATCTTCTTCTTTCAGAACGACAAACACGTTATCATACTCCTCTCCTTTTGACTTATGGATAGTCTTATGCTTGTCGTTTGAATCACCATACTTCACCCCAAGGGCAGCATCGGCATATGTATGGTCCATGTAGAAATCCTTGATTGTCTTCTTTTTTATCTTAGGCATCTTGACATGTAAATCATTCACTAGAAAATTGTAGAAATCCATCATGCTTCCGTCTTTGTAATCCTTATAGCCATTCAGCAAGTGTCTTAGAAGCACGATAGTTAGTGACCTTTCGCGATCTATAATGTCTAACTGATGCCAAGCATTTCGCAAGTCGTTCATTCTTGTGTATTCCACGGCTTTTATCAACGCCTTTATCACCATCTGACGCTCGACATTGCTGTCAAAATCCATCTCTAATATTTTCTCTGCCTTGCGCATCCCATTCTTATTACGCATCGAATTAGCAAGTACGTTTTGAAAGGCAAGAGATTGAATTTCGTCAGTCCCACTTTTTTCTATGCTCTGTTGATAACAATTTAGCATATCGCCCACAAGTAATTCAGGCACCATTCCTTCTGCTCCATTCAGCCAGTCTTGTGAAAAATCAGTTCGGACAATATTCAACAATTCTATAATCTGCTTCGTGCTACGCCTATTTCCTCTTATCTCAAACTCTTGCATCTCTGGCAAAGCAAAATTGTCAAATTGCTGCACTGTAGCACCAAGAAAGTCATATATGGATTGAGCCTTGTCGCCAACAACACCAATAATTACCCCATCATTGCCTAATAGTGTCAAGAAATCAACTACAAAAGGAATTGTATCTTGAAATTCGTCCACAAAAATATACGGATATCTAGCTTTTATTAATTTATATATGTTTGGGTATCTTGAAAGCAGAATATGAGAGAAATACAAAATGTCATCAAAAGACATATAACCTCCACTCCAGAGCCATCTTTTGAACCCCATATACCAGTCATTGCCCACATACCGCTTGCCACTCTTAGTGTAATAAACCTGTGGGTAATTGGGTTTGTAATGTTTGTACTCATGGTTTTCATAACGCCAGTTTGCACTCTCCAATCCTTTCAAATAGATTTTGGCATCTAACCATGACCTACCAATACGGTTTAGTACGATTTTAGCTGTTCCTTCTGATTTAAAATTAGAATCATCTATCACTACAAGTTCATCTAACTTCAATTCGAAATCTTCAGCTACCAAGTGAACGTAGGGTTTTACCACATTGGCATACAAGAAACTGTGGATGGTACATACTTCAACCACGTCATTCCCAATATTCAAACGTGAGGTGATAGTATCAGTACCCACATTGGTATAGGTGATACAAGCTACTTTTTTAACAATATCAAGTTTGTGACTGTTTGACACCACATTCTTGATATGATTTATCAGCCAATGCGTCTTTCCCGCACCGGGACCAGCACAAACCTTAAACGGTTCGTCTATAGGTATGGTTTGTTCTGATGTTATGATAATAGCCATGTTAATGCGTTAACAATATATTGGGGTACATGGAACTCTTTTCTATCTGCTACAGGTTTATCTAGATTAGCCATAAGTACCACGTTTAGTTCCAGCGCATTGCTGCCTTTTGAAACAGAGTTCAAATAGCGTGATGCAAGTAAAGCTTTTCGTTTCTCCTCATCCGTCCACTTCGATGCACCTATGGATGTCTTGATACGTGTATTTGCTTCACTATTTCGCATTTTACTCATCATCTTGTTCATATCCTGTTCTGCCATCATAGCTTTTATCTCCTTCAAATTGGAAACGGAGTTAGTCAGCAACAGTTCACAATCGGGATTCTCACGCATTATGTCATACTCCAGCGTTTTCCCATATGTTACATCTTGCCTATAGAACCGAATATTTGGATGGGCTGCATATTGAGCTACCTCAGTATCTGCATGATGCTTATAGTTGTAGTTAGCTGTATCTATATTGTATTCGTATGGGTAGCAGGCTTCATAATCCTCGTCAGGTTCATTCTTTTTCCTACAGGGATCAATGTCAGTCAAGCAGACAATTTTCTTGTTGATGGTGTATGGATTGTTCGTATCAAACAATTTTAGGAAGTGGTTGAAATAGCGACCACCCATATTCACCACCAACACATGCTCATCTGTAAGATTCTTATTCAAATATCTGGCAAAGACTGGAAGTAACAACTCTTCTGCAACGCCCTCGACAAATATCAATTTGTTGGCAAAGAACATATCCGCTTTAGTAGCATCTATAAATCTCTGAACATATTGCTTGGACACCACATCATCATCATTATCTTCTTTATAAATGACACGTGGATAGCCAACATTGATCTGCCCTAATACGGGTGAAGTTAGACAAATTAAGTCATCCAGTTTTACAGCGGAGGCAATCTGGGTAGAATGTGAGGTCATGAATATCTGACGCACATGTCCATTTGCTTTGTTATCCTGCAAAAACTGTAGAAACTTATATTGCATGGCTGGATGCAGATGTGCTTCACATTCCTCTACTGCAAGAAATGAGATTACCTTAGCATTGCGCTTCATGTAAGTAATGCTACTGTCTGCCTGCATCTTTGCAAGCAAAAGCGACATATAGATTAGATTGTTATAACCTAACCCATTATATGTTGCTGGTACTTCGATACCAACAGTATACTTGATAATCATTCTCAATACCGCAAACATCTCATTTTCCGTCACTTCACCATCAAAGTCCGGCACGGCTCCGTTGAATGTTGCTCCTGTATCCAGTGCGTACTTTAGAAATACGTTTTTGCCATTATGCAATCTATCTTGTAAAGTCTGCATCAATGGACTAGACTGTTGGACAAAATCATTTCTTAGGGCTTTCAACTGTTCCTTAATCTCATCCTCGGTCTTTGTGGCATCATTCTTAACTGAATAATCAATAAAAAAATTTAACACATCCCTTAGGAGTGGATTATAACCGGCGTATAGGTCGTGACTAACATCCCGAATAGCGTCAAGGAATTGGAAGTCCATCTGTCCCAAAGCATCATTAACACTGATACCTGCGGCCTGATTACCTCCAGAGCGACTGCTTCTATATAGTCTGATATAGTCGCGGTCAATTATTTTCCATATTTCTTTGGCAGTTGTTACACCTGCAACATCTGCCTTATAGTTGTCCTCTTGATCATCAGCCAATTTAAACTCGTATCTCAATTTTGCCTCTTCGCTCAATGCAGGATCTGTCATCATACCGGAGAATAGCCCCATTTCGGCAGAATCCAAGGCTTCTCCTTGACTCCTGTGAAATATAAGAGTTATTTTAATCCGTGGAGACTGCTGTTGAAGCGTAACCACATCTGTCTCATAAAATAAGTCACATGTACCCAACCGACGACCGTCACTATAGCCAAGCACTAAACCTATTGCACGGAGCAAGTTACTTTTTCCTGTATTATTATGACCTATTATGACATTCACTCCTTCGTGGAAGGGAACCGAAGCATCCCTAAAATTACGAAAGTTTGAAATTTTAATCTCCTTAATATACATATTATATTCCTTACCAAAATATAGTTTAATTTCCACAAAATTACTAATAAATCAGGAGATTAAGGTAACATCGCTATGATTTTTTCTTAATCTAGTTGGTTTTTCGGGATATTCGTTGGCACACGATTCTTAAACTTGTTTGGGCGATGGTGTGCCGACTATTGCAATGCCTCTTTCTTTTGCGTCTATGCCAAGAGGTGCTTTTACGAGGTTTCAGATGATTTTTCTTTTTTGATGACCTTTTGTGCCGTAAGCGGAAAGTGAATGCAGAGTGTGTCAGCCTGCCTCATGAATGAAACAGGCAGTCACACACAGCGGGCAAATCGGGAAGAATGACTGTTGCCGTCCGGCAGAACAAGTTCCATCGGATCGGAAACATTCATACTTCCTTTGTCGGGACTTGCCCTTTTCACGCTTCCGGTGATGTCTTTTCCCTTTTTCGTGGTTCCTTTTTTACGGATTTTCTCCTGAAGTTTTTTCTACCCAATCTGCCTCCACTTCCGTTTACCTCCATTTTCGCGTCTTTCAGTGAGCCGCATCAGGCAGTCATTTCCGTTCTGGGCGCAAAGGTAATTCCGGGATTGGACGGAAATGCAAGGTCAAGCCTCCTGTTTTCGGTAAAAATCTCCAGCCCTGCGGGTAGTATTTTTCCCGAAAAACCTTGCATTCCCTAATCCCTACCTTTTCAAGCACCCGAAACGAAAACGACC
The DNA here is from genome assembly GCF_000969835.1 of Parabacteroides goldsteinii DSM 19448 = WAL 12034. GTDB lineage: Bacteria > Bacteroidota > Bacteroidia > Bacteroidales > Tannerellaceae > Parabacteroides > Parabacteroides goldsteinii. The sequence continues at coordinate 49,999 of NZ_KQ033914.1, read as the reverse complement.
GATGCGACAGAAAGACGCATAAAAAAAATGTCGGATAAACGAGAGGCAGATAAGATAGTTTGAAACTCAACTCCCTCAGCTCTTGAATCCGCATTAAAAAACAAAAAAATCAAAAACAGCGAAGATATGACGGCAACGGCAGATTTCAGACAAATGGCGCAGTACATAGGGCTTGCGATATGCGGCTTGATGGTGCGCACCGCCTTCGGGATGTTCGGCATCCTTTGGGGCATCATCGCAGAGATTGTAAACGGAATGTTCCGAGTGGCGATAGGCGTAATCGTGGCTATCCTTTCCGCAACCGCCTTCTTCGGTTTCATCCTTTGGTTATTCACCCTTTAATCCTTACCGACATGGCAAAGAGAAGCAGCAAAACGGCAGCGCAGCAGTGCAGATACTACGAGGTGGACAACATCTTCGTGTACATGGTGGAAACGTACATCAACGGCAACATATCCGTGTTCCGTGAACTCTACCGAGAACTGAACAAGGACGCACGGAGGGACTTTACAGACTTCCTTTTGAGCGAGGTGGAGCCGACCTATTGGAGAGAGATACTGAAACAGACCATCTAAAACGACAACAATATGCGAACGATAACAAGGACATACGACCTTTTCCGATTAGCCGAACTCTCCGCAGCAGCGAGAGATACCGCATACAATGAATGGCTGCGCACTTTTGAATACGGTTGGGACAGCGACAACCGCAACACGCTGGAAGCATTTGAAAGTGTGTTCAAAGTCAAAGTGAACGATTGGAGTTACGACACGTGCCGTTATTCCTACCGCTTCACCTCACGTTACAGCGGAGAGGAAGAGGAACTCAGCGGCATACGGCTTCTGAAATACATTGTCAATAACTATTGGCATACGCTATTCAAGCCGAGAACCTACTACCTCAAAGGCAATTACAATAAAAGGCGCAAAAGCAGGGTATTCACGGACAACTGTTGCGTACTGACAGGCTATTGCGCAGACGAGGACATCCTGCGACCCATCTACGACTTTCTGAAAGCCCCCGACACCCGAACCACTCTGTACGACCTCATGGACAAGTGCCTTGACAGCTTCTTCAAGTCGTGCCGTGACGATATGGAATTTCAGTGCAGCGAGGAGAGTTTCGAGGAGAGTTGCGCAGCCAACGACTACGAGTTTTTGGGAAACGGAAAAATGTATAACTGATAAAATGACAGCGATATGAAAGGGACAGACCATTTCAAGAGAACGATACAGATGCACTTGGAGCAGCGTGCAGCGGAAGATGCGCTATTTGCGAAGAACTACCGCAACCCTGCCAAGAACATAGACGATTGCGTCACCTACATTCTCAACTACGTGCAGCGGAGCGGTTGCAACGGCTTCACGGACGGGGAGATATTCGGGCAAGCCGTCCACTACTATGACGAGAACGAGATAGAGGTAGGCAAGCCTATCCAATGCCAAGTGGCGGTGAACCACGTTGTGGAACTCACGGCAGAGGAAAAGGCGGAAGCACGGCAGAACGCAGTCCGCAGATACCAAGAGGAGGAACTCCGCAAGTTGCAGAACCGCAGCAAGCCGAGAACCGCCACCAAAGCGACCGCACAAGAAGTACAACAACCCAACCTATTCAATTTCTGATTATGAAACCGAGAACACCCATACAGCAGGAAGTCGCACGATTGAGCGAGCGACTGCCGAAATTGACCGCCATACAGAGGGCATACGCTTTCCGCCATTGCTTCAAGCATTACGCCATCAAGAGGGCGGACGGCACGAACATCTGCACCGAGTGCGGACATTCGTGGAGGAGTGAACACGACCTTGCGGACACCGTTTGCGGATGCACCTGCCCGCATTGCGGCATGGAGTTGGAAGCGTTGCGCACTCGAAAGAGCGTGTTCAGCGAGAACGAGTATTTCTCCATCGTCACTACCTGCAAGCAGTACCAAGTGATACGCTTCTTCTTCGTCAAGTCCCGATACAAGGCAGGGCAGAGAGCCGAGTATTCCATTTATGAAGTGGTGCAAAGGTGGATTTCGCCCAAAGGCACAACCGTCACCGTCGCCCGACTGCGTGGTATGTCCATACTTTACTACGACCTATGGGCGGAATACAGCGACATGGAGGTACGCAAGAACAACAAACTCCGTGCATACGATATAAACCCCGTCTGCACCTATCCCCGACAGCGTTTCATTCCCGAACTGAAACGCAACGGCTTCAACGGCGAATACCACAACATACTGCCTTACGACCTTTTCACGGCTATTCTTTCCGACAGCCGAGCCGAAACGCTGTTGAAGGCAGGGCAATACCCTATGTTGCGCCACTATATCCGCAGTTCCTTTGACATGGAGAGGTATTGGGCATCCATAAAGATATGTATCCGCAACGGCTACACCATTGCTGACGGCTCCATGTGGCGTGACACCATAGACCTCCTGCGGCATTTCGGCAAGGACACGAACAGCCCGAAGTACGTCTGCCCCTCCGACCTCAAAGCCGAACACGACAGACTTATGCACAAGCGCAACAAGAAGATAGAGCGCAAGAAGTTGGAGGAACGCATCCGCCAAGCGAAAAAACACGAGAAGGCATACCGCAAACTCAAAGGCATATTCTTCGGCATCGCCTTCACGGACGGCACTTTGCAGGTGCGTGTGTTGGAGAGCGTGGCGGAGTTTGCAGCGGAAGGGACGGAACTGCACCATTGCGTGTTTTCCAACTCCTATTTCCTTGAAAAGAACTCCCTTATCTTATCCGCCACCATTGACGGCAAGCGCATAGAAACGGTGGAGGTTTCCTTGAAGACATTGGAAGTGGTGCAAAGTCGTGGTTTGCACAATTCCAATACCGAGTACCACGACCGCATTGTAAACCTTGTGAACAGCAATGTGAACCTTATCCGCCAGCGGATGGAAGCGGCATAGTATAAACCTATAATACCCAATAGTATGGAAGTAAGAATTGAAAGCATGGTTTGTCTGTGGGACGATAAAATCCCCACGATGTTCCTTGAATTTGTGAACCTCCTCACTCTTGCAACGAGTGAGGAGCAGTTAAGACGGAGTGTAAAGGACTTTGCCGAGAAGCACGGACTTGACAGGTTTTTCCTTTACGGCTTCGGCTCCCACCATTTCTACCTGCACCAACGCTATACGAGTGACCCCGAAATGGTTATGCGTAACAGAGTTTTGTCAGTACATTTTTAATCATCCTAAAATCAACGATTATGGCAACACGAATGACAATCAACGGAGTAAGCACCTGCACGGAAGCAGGTACGGAGAAATACGAGCGTTTCCAATTAGGTATCGGCAGACGCAAGCGGACACTTGTGCAGTACGACTACCGCCACCCCACAGACGGAGAGTTGTTCTCTTGTGTCAAACCTACGTTGGACGAGTGCCGAGCCGCACGGGACAAGTGGCTCACGGCAAAGGAAGGACGGGTTGTTGAGGGCTATGCCCGAAAAAAGGAGGACAACCGATGAACGCAGCCTATCAAACGCTGATAGTGAAGTTCAGCGAGCCTATCAAAGTATTGGACGGCATCTTTGACGATGCCGAAGCGTGGGGAGTTGATACCCTAAAAAAGTGGATAGATGACTATGAAAGTAGCAGGTTCACCGCCATCAACAGCCATACGGCAGTCATCACAAGCGAGTACAATATGGAGTGTCTGATGGAATGGTTGAAACGAAACACACCCATTGCCGAGATAACAGAATGTTAAACAAGTTGGCGGTGTCCGCACCGCCAACTTAAAACCAAGAAAAGCATGATAGCAAAGACTATTTTACAGCAGATAGGCGGCAGACGCTTTGCCGCCATGACGGGAAGCAAGGACTTCATAGATATGGGCAATGGCTTACGCATGAGCCTTGCGAGGAACAAGACGAGCGCAAACCGTCTTGACATCATCTATGATGCAGGATTAGACCTCTACAATATGCGTTTCTACCGCAAGACATTCAGCAAAAAGACATTCGAGTGCAAGACGAAGGACATCGAAACGCACGAGGGCATATATTGCGATATGCTGGAAGAAATGTTCACGATGGTAACGGGACTCTACACCCGTTTTTGAGTGGCGGCGGCGAAAGCCGCCCTACTTTCTTTCGGTGAGCATGATGGCGGACAAAGAAAGTAGCAAAGAAACCTTTGTTCAATCTGCGATAAATAAAGGCGTGAAAATCTACCTGTATGTGGCTACTTTTTTGTACCTTTGCAAGGTTATTTCATTCATAATATAATATTGCATATGAATACATTAAGTGCAGAGAGACAAAATAACATTCAAGAACAATTATCCAATGAACAAAAATTGGTTTCTTTTGATATGCGAGAACTCACTATAGAGTTTTATGTCACAAAGTATCTTACAAATATAGATAAAGATGACAATGAAATATATGTACCTGATTATCAACGTGAATTTGTTTGGGATATTACCAGACAGTCTCGATTTATAGAATCATTGTTATTAGGATTACCTGTGCCTTTTATATTTACGGCAGAAATTCCGGAAACAGGGCGTCTTGAAATTGTTGATGGTTCTCAACGTATTCGTACAATGGCTGCATTTTTATCTAATGATCTTCAATTAAAAGGGCTTGAAAAATTGACGGAGTTTAATGACATTCGATTTGGGCAATTACCTTCGGCTACCCAACGAATGTTTAAAAATATTGCTATTCGTATGATAGTTCTATCTTCTCGTGCCACAGAAGAAGTACGAAAAGAAATGTTTGACCGTATCAACACCAGTAGTGTCCCTTTGGTTCCAATGGAAACACGTCGGGGTGTTTATCGGGGTGAATTCATGACTTTTATAACAGAACTTGCTAAAAGTGAAAAATTTAAATCCTTGTGTCCTTTTGCTAAGTTTTCAGAAAAACGACATGAAGAAGAAGAACTAATCCTGCGCTTTTTTGCATTCATTGATGCGTATCCTGACTATCGTCAGGTTGAATATAAAGGGGTAGCTAAATACCTTGATGAATATCTTGATAACGGAAATAAGAATTTTGCAGAAAACGAACTAAAAAGTAAAAAGGCTGCATTTGACCAGATGGTTGATTTTATATCAAAAACTTATGAAGGACAAGGGTTTGCCAAGAAACCAAATGCAGTAGGTGTTTCTAAACCATATTTTGAAGCAATTGCTATTGGCGTCTATATGGCTTTACAAGAAAATCCCAATATTCAGCCCCATAAATTAGATAGTCTTATTGTTGATAAACATAATAGAAATGGTTTCTTTGAAACCATAGAAGGACGCTACCGCACTCATACGGCAAAAAAAATATTGAATAGAATAGATTACGTGAAAAATTCATATTTGGCAGATGCAGAAAAATAAATTCAATCAAAGCATTGAGGATATTAATGATTTTTTCTCTTTATTAGAATTTATTGATTCTATTGAAACATACAAAAACATCATGTTGCCAAATCCAACAACGACTTCTTCACTATTAGTTACTTCAACTCAACAAAAATGCATGAGAAGTCATGCTGTTTTGATGTTATACAATATAGTCGAGGCAACAGTTGTAGAATGTATTTTAGCAATATTTGATGCTATTAAAGACGATCATCTTAAATATCATGAACTTGAAGATTCTTTGCGTGACCAATGGTTAAGATCTATGATGACCACTGGAGATTCAATTAAAACTCGTATTGCACGAACTAAAGAAATAATAGGCAACATTAGCTCTGATATACTTTTTGCTGATGCGATAGGACGTTTTAATGGGAATGTCGATCTTAGAACGATTCTTAATATATGCAAAGATTTTAAATTACAATTGAGAGCCATACCAAATAAAGATGGAGTCGCCACTACATTGAAAGCAGTTAAGGATGCACGAAACCACCTTGCTCACGGAGATGTAAGTTATTCTAATTTTGGATCCACTATATTGCTTTCTGATATAATAAAGTATAAAAAAGACACATTAGATTTTCTTTCATTTTTTATAAATCGAGTTGAGGAATATATTTCAAACAAGGAGTATAAAAAATAAAAATGGATATACAAACAAATAGGAGTATTTTTAGGAAGATTATGGTCAATATTTAGAACTCCGATGAAGTTGGCAACTTCATCGGAGTTTCATCTATGGTCATGGGATATACAGCAGTGCAAACTCCGCCTTTCTCCGTTTGAGCAGCATGGCGTGCCGTTTCCCCTTGTAGTTGCAGAAAGCGATATATTCCCGGTAAATGTTCCTGTCGCCCGCCTCCAATTTTCGGATCAGCGTGCTTTTGGGTATCTTCCCGCTCCCCAAAAGCCGGTATGGACCGACATTGTAGGCGAGCGTGGCAAGGAGCAGACTGTCACGCCCGAACTTGCGGAACATGGCGCAAAACTTCCGCAAATCTTTCCGCAGGAGCGCGTCTGCCTGCCGCTTAGTCATGGTACGTGCCGAATACCTTTCCCCCGGCTGCACCTGATGACCCCAGCCCACGTATGGGTGGTGTTTCTCCGAGTGCCAGCCTTCAAAATACTTCGTACAGCGAACCGCCCGCTCAAAAGGCGGCAGGCGGTAGATTGCCGCCTGCCTGTCCGTCCCCTTCTGACGGCTGTCCCGTGCGGACACGGAGCAGACCGCCAGAAGCGAACAGAGAATAGCCATGAATACACGTATCATCGTGTGAGGGGCTTGAAGTTGCCGATGGGGATAACAGAAATAACCCCGTCATCCTTCACATTCCGGTTGTTGAAGTCAAATTCCAATTCGTAGGAATTTTTGAAATTGTCCTCCACCACCACGATGAAGTTGTGCGCCTCGTCGCCCTCTGCCGTATAGTACAGCCGGAACTTCTCGTTTTCAAGCAGGTAGCGGTCGTTGGGCAGGAAAGTGATGCCGCCCGCCATTTTCAGCGTGCCTTCCCCCTCGAACTGGAAATACCGGATGGTGTAGAGCGTGTTGGCAAATTCGCCCGTCTTTTTCAGCTCACAGCGGATTTCCACCGTCTGCCCCTTTGTGACCTTGTTCGGCACGGGCATGGTTTCCACCGTGAACGGATAGGATTGCTGGATGTCCATGTCATCGTCACACGATGCGAGCGTAAGCGACACGGCGGCGAACAGGCAGATTGCCAACGCCTTGAAGATGGATGTTCTCTTGTTCTTGTTGTTCAGTATGTTCATTGTCCTTTGATTTTTAAGTTATTGTTCATTTTTTGCTGTCAGTTGCAGATACTCGTTCAAGTCCTTGCAACTGTCATAGAGTGCGGAACGGTCGCAGACACGTTCCCCATAGTGTTTTTTCAGCGTTACCAATGTCCTCTGTCCGGCTTCGTCACGGTCAAGGAAGCAGTCGATGCGCCCGTACCCGTATAAGTGCTTCACAGCCTTACCCACGTTGGCAACGGAGTTCAGCACAAGGCAGTCGCCCGTTTCCAATCCGAGCGTAAGGGCGGACAAAAAGTCCATGAAACCCTCGAACACGCTGCACACGTCGGAGGCGGTATCTTCCGGTTTTATCAGTGACACATCTTTCGGCGGTACGCAACCCTTGAAATAGCGGCTCCGGATTTCGTAGCCGCCAGCCACGTTCGGGAAACCGATTGCGAAATACCGCTTTCCACGCACGCCATAGTTCAGGCGGCAACAGTGGCGGTATGCAACGGCATAAGGGATGCCCCGTTCCGCCAGATAATCCGTTAATGGTGAGCGGAGCAGCGGGACGGCTTCCACTCCTTCAAAGGCAGGTTCGAACGGCTCCGGCAGGTACAACGGCTTTTCTGCTGCGGCAAACGGCATACGGGCGGTTTCCGCTATGAATCTCGCCTGCGCCATGAAGTCCTCGCTTCGGACAAACTCCCCGGCAAGCGTGAAGATGTCACCGCCCTTGCCCAAGCCGAAGTCGTACCAGAGTCGTTTCGCCACGTTCACACGGAAAGAGGGCGTGCGCTCATTGCGGTACGGCGCACGATACCAAAGTTCGTTTCCGCTCCTTCGGATAGGTTCATGCCCTAACCGTGCGAGAAAGTCCGCGAGGGATATTTGCCTCATGGCATCTATATCCGTCCGTTCCATGCGGCATGTGTCAGTTGATGACGAACTTGACTCCCAGCCCCCATTGGCAGTGGAACTTCTTCGTATCGCCACCCCACAGGCAACGCTCCCGGAGGTTGGTGAGCAGGGCGATACGGTCAGCCACGTAAAACTCCACATCGAGCGTCAGCGCACCGCCGTAGATGAAAGCGTCCCGGTCATGCAGTGTCGAGCCGTCATGCAACACCTTTTCGCCCCAATTCACCGATTCATACCCGGCGAGAGCCGAAACCCCCGCATAGACGAACACGATTTTACGGGCATCGGAAAGTATCTTGAAATAGTAGCCGCCCTCCGCCGTGAACTGCGCTACGGGTATGGCTGTGTCCTTGTACGGGTTGTTCTTCAAGAGGTATTCGCCACCGAACACCCATTTGTTCCCCTTCTTCGTGTAGGTGGAGAGAGCCGCCCCGAAGCTATACCCGCCGTCGTTGCCGCCGGGTTTGAATCCGTCCGCCAGATTCGCCCTTACCTCGATGCCCTGCATCTTCGGCAGGCATCGCTGGGCGTGCGCCTGCCCTGTGAACAGGGCAAGCGACGCTATGATTATTGCGATGTACTTTCTCATGGTCAGCGCACTTGAAGTTCGTTGATGGTATTGGCACGCACCAAGTCCTCATTCTCGATCACGAAGGACTGGTGACGACCTCCGTTCTTCTCGTTCAGTTCCACCACGAGGCATTTGCCGTCGGGGATGGTAAACTTCGCCATAGTGAAGACCGTGCGCTCGCTTTTTTTGCCCGGCACGAGCGTGACGTAATTCTGCGCGCGGAGCGGCAGGATGATACGCTCCTGTACGGCGGTACGCTTCGCCACCTTCTTGTCCACGATTTTCCACGTGATGTAGTCCACATCGAAAGGCACGTTGCTTTGGTTCCTGATTTCCGTGTGGAAATACAGAAGCCCGTTGTGCGTGTAGATGCCTTTCAGAAGGTACTGGATGCCGAAACGCTTGCAGCCGATATGCTTCACCTCACGCTTGTTCTGCTTGTGGATGGATTTCATGATAAGGCGCACCAGCATCGGGCTTTCACTGCCCAGCTCTTTCAGGTAGATTTCCTGCGCGTTGTTCGGGCGGTTCACCGCCTCGCCGTCATGGATGAAGTCGCACATCTCCACGTTGAGCAGCAGCGGTTCGGCGGCGTACTTCACGTTGAAGGTGTAGAAACTCCCGTCCTCCGTGATTACGGACATGTTGGTTTCGTTCGGGAAGTTCCTCACGGTAGCCTTCACACGGATGACGTTTTCCGCTCCGTCGGCTTTGCCCGCAATCAGGTCGGGCGATCCTAAATCGACATAGCGCACCTCCGCCGGGAAGATGACATGCACGGTCTTGTCGTAGGTCACTTCCAAGCCGTGCGGAGGGACCATGCGGTCAAAGCCCAGCTTTCTCGTCAGCCCGTGATACAGGTCGCCGTCCGCCTCCTTCTGCGGATAGACCTCCTTTGTCAAGGTCAGTTCTTCATTGCCGTTGGTCGTTTCAACGGTTACGTTTTCCTGCGCGTTGGCAGTTGCGATGCCCATAGCGAGGGCAAACATCATGATTACTTTTCTCATTACTTTGGATTTTTAGTGGTAAATAAAAATTTGATTGATTGTTTCCTTAATTCACTTCCTGATAGAGCATAACCCTGTACCCGGCTTTCAGATGCACTTTGACGGTGCGCATCTTCTTGGCTATATACTGGCTCGTGCCTTGTATCAGCCCTTTGCCCAAGTCGGAGGCGAGCTGCGCCCCGGCATTGGCGGAGATGTTGATGCTGCTGCCGAGCGAGCCGCCCATGTTGGCGGCAACCTCCCGGACAGCGTTCATCTCCATCGAGTTGGGGATGAATATGCCGGGCTGCCCGTCCGTGTCATAGACCTCCAACTCCACCGGGATAATCGTACTGTCGTGTTCCAGCGAGGTGATTTCAATGCCGAGCCGTTCGCCCTGAATCTTGGCTGCACCGACCACCACCGCATTACGGGGGATGATCCGGTCTGCCACCGCCATCGGCTCCAACAGCCGCAACCTGACCGCCTGCCCGTCCGTCACGCTCTGCGCCCCATAGACGCATGCCGGTATGGTGTTCCTGTCCGATACGGTCGTGATACCTACCGCCGTGTTGAAACTGCGGTTGCGTTCCTGCGAGAAGGAAGCGACAAATTCGGCATTGCTCATGGGCTGTCCGAGCGAGGACACCACCTGATGCGTCACCTGCCTGACGGGTTTTGCCGTGTTCTTTCCGGCTTTCTGCACGGGGGACGGCTCTGCGGTCTGTCCCGCTGCCGCCTGCGTGCCGTTCTGACCGCCCATGTACTTCGCCGCCAGCTCGTAGGATTTTTCCATGAGTGCCACCTGCTCGTCCATCGTGGAGCTTCTCTCTTTTCCGCTTTCCAGTTCGGATTCGAGGGTGGCGATGCGTTCCAGCAGTTCGTCTATCTCCGCATTGTCGTTCTTCGGCTGCTCGTAGAAGTTGCCGAGCGTGGCATTGAGGTCACGGTAGGCGGCTGCCGAGGACTGGATGGTCTTCGGTGCGGGCTTCACCGCCTCTTCCGTTTCGCCGGGATTGGCAAGGTCGAAGTCGCCGTTCCCATCCGCTGCCGCAGTTTCGCGGTCGAACAGGTCGCCCAACTGCTGCATGGCGCGGCTGCGGTTCTCCTGCCTTTCCTCCATCGCCCCCTGCTCGTAGGCTTTCGCCTTGTCACCGATAATCCGGCGGTTCTCCTTGTCCGCGTCGGGCATCTCGATGTTGTAGCCGCCCGTTCCCGGCTCCTGCTCCTTGCCGGAGGACGGAGCGAATATCAGCCACATCGCCCCGATGAATACCAGCACCATAGCGGGCAGCACTATCATTTTCTGACGTTTCAGCCGTTGGGCTTCGGTCAGCGGCTTGCGCTCCTTTTTCGGTTTTCCCTTCTTGTCGGGTGCAGCCGTGCTTTCCGGTTTGTTCTCCGCCTTGTTTTCGTTCTTGGGTTCATTCTTCGTCTGTTCCATATAAATAAGGTATTAAGTGATTGTCCGTTTGTTGCTGTGCAGGCAGTTCCACCCGTCCGGCATGGTCTATCTCCATCCGGCTGCCGTCATTCCTGCCGATGTCATACACGGCTTTGCCGAAGGTGTAGAGGGCAAGCGCGGCGAATGCGGCGAGCATTGCCAGCACGATGCGCCTGCGTGTCTTCGGCGGCAAACCGTCCAGATAGCCCCTGAGCCTTGCCACCAGCATTTTCTTTTTGTCATGGAGTTTCCAATATGCGCCCCAAAATGATTTCTTGATTTTCTTCATATCCGTTTACCTTTTGATGGTTTGTAAATCCTTGTTCTCGATGATAGTGAATCCCTCGATGGTGAACCCGTTCGGGTTGTCGTCCGAACGGGACGAGTTCAAAAGGCGGCACGTGGTCACGAGGCTGCGCTCGGTGACGTTGCTCTGCCGGATGATTTTCTGCGTGGCGTAGGTCACGGCACGGTAGGGATAGCCGTTGAAGTCGCACACCACGCTGTCCACCTTCAGCACTTGGTTGATGTTCCCGGCGATGATGCGGTTGTAGTACCCCTTCTCGGCGAAGTCCGAATAGTAGTTGTACACGCTCTTGTCCGCCAGCAGCAACGCACGCTTCACGTTGTGTTCTATCGCGCTCTTTTCGGGCGAGAGCGTGAAAAACAGCTCGTGGAAGCGGCGCACATGCTCCCTCGCTTCCGCCGGACGGTTCTGCGAGAGGTCTTGCGAGAGTGCCAGCATCAGCGACTTGCCGTTGTCCAGCACATATATCTTCTCACGCTGCCGCTCCGCGAAGCGGTAGGAACTCCACACGCTCCATACCGTTATCACGGCGCACAGCGAGAGGAAGACGATACCGAACAGGCGTATCTGCCTGAACGATGATTCGATGTTTTTGAGTGACTTGAATTCCATTGTCTGATTTTATTTTTCGGTTCTTAATTCGTTATACAATAGGATCGGTATGCGGTCGTTTGCCACATACGTATGTAATGAGCTACTGCATACGTATGTAGCAGCCTATTACATACGTATGTCATGACAGGTGACATACGTATGTTGCTTTTATGCGGATGCCTGTCCCGTAATTCATGCCTCTATTTCAGCAGCTTGCCGATGCGTCCCACCGCGTTGCCTGCGGCTGCACCCGCCACGCTGCCCGCCATGCCTCCGGCGCGTCCCGCCATCTGGTTCACGTTGCGCCCGTAGCCGCCCATGCCCCCGGCTTGGATGATCCAGCCCGCCACCGTCGGAATGGTGAAGTAGCCGATGATGCCGATTATCATGAACACGATATACACCCCGTCGCTTGAATCCAGCGAGAAGTTGGGGTCGGTCTGCATGCGCTCGATGTCGCTCTGGAGCATCAACACCTGAATCTTGGCGAGTATGGTGCTGAATATGTCCGACACGGGGAGCCACAGATAGACCTGTATGTACCGGCAAAACCATTGCGTGAGCGTGCTCTGGAAGCCGTCCCACACCGATATGGCGAAGGCTATCGGACCGAGTATCGCCAGCACCACAAGGAAAAAGGTGCGGATGGTATCTATCACGAGGGCGGCGGCTTGGAACATCAGTTCCAGTATCTCGCGGAAGAAGTCGCGGATGCCCTTCTTCATCTTGTACATCCCCCGGTCGATATACATCCCCGCCATCGTCACCATGTCGGAGGGCGACCAGCCCAATTCCTCCAGTTGCTTGTCAAACTCCTCGTTGGACACGAGGTAGGCGGTTTCGGGATTGCGCACCATCGCCTCGTATTCCAGCCTGTCCTTCTGCTCCCGGTACTTGTTCATGTCCAAAGTCTGCGTTTCGAGCAGTTTCGCCGTACCCTGCACGACGGGCGAGAGGACGCTGTTTATCGTGCCGAGCACCACCGTAGGGAAGAACATGATGCACAGACCGACGGCAAAGGGGCGGAGCATCGGGAAGACGTCTATGGGTTCGGCTCTCGCCAGCGACTGCCATACCCGGTAGGCGACATAGAAGAGCGCGCCCAGCCCGGCGATGCCTTTCGCCACGCCCGCCATGTCGGCGCACAGCGGCATCATCTGCTCGTAGAGCGAGCGGAGAATCTGGTGAAGGTTGTCGAACTCCATAGGCTACCAGTATCTTTCGTTCATGCTCCCGTACAGCCCCATGATGCGGTCGAGGTCGTTTTTCTTCTTCGCACGCAGGTAGCTCACGCTGATGTTCTTGTTGGTGTAGTAGCTCACGAGGTTGCGGTAACGCTTCATCTTGGAGTGGCAGCGTTCCACCACGTCCATGCGCTCCTTGTCCGTCATGGAGAGCGTGGTGATGTTCACCACGTTCTTCAGCTCCGTCAGCACGTCGTTTGATTCCTCCAGCAGCTTCGTGTAGCCGAAGGCGATGGCTCCGAGTTCCTCCACCGTGAAGTTGTCGTCGCGCAGCATCTTCTGGAAGCTGGTCACGTAGATGTCCGTGATGTCGCCCACCATCAGGATGGTCTGCTGCACCTTGCGGGCGTCCTTGACCAGATTGTTCACCGATTTGAGGGCGTCGTAATACTTCTTTCCCTGCTCGTAGATTTTCACCGTTTCCTGAAAGTTGTTCACCATGTTCGTGGCGGTCTTCGAGGTATGGATGATGTTCTTCGAGGCGTTGATGATGCCCTGCGCCAGATTGCCCGGATCGCTCACGACCCATTGGGCGGAAGCCCTGCCCGCGAAAAGCAGGCACAGGCAGATGACGAATGTTATTCTTGTTCTCATGTTTCTTTGGATTTTAGCGGTTCTTATTTTCCTGCCGGAGTTTCCGGCTGCGGCTTCACACGCACGTAGTCCCCGTTGGGTGAGAAGGTCAGCACGTCGGTGGCTTCGTTATACGCTACGTCGATGCGGAAGCCGGTGTTCATGAACAAGTTGCCGTTCTCCTCCTGCAAGAGGTAGGTTTCCGGTTTCAGTCTGCGGCGGATGCCGCTCCGTCTGAATACCGTCACCTTGTAGGCTTCGCCCTCCTTGTAGATAAGCACGTCGGGCTTCCCCTCCACGCTTTCCCAGTTCCCGCACAGCAGGTCACGGCGGTTCTCCGCCACGTCGCAGGATTGCAGCACCATGACCGCCAGCCCGATTAAACACTTGCTGACTTGCAGCATTTTCGTTCTTGATATACTCATACGCATTTTCTTTTTTGGTTGATGAATCGTTTTTACTTATTCCTTGTTTCTCCGTCTTTCGGCAAGCTGCCGGATGGCGGCTTCAATGTCGCCGCCCAATTGCTCCGCCAGACGGTACACCTCCACCTTTTCCGTTTCCTCGGTGGTGTACGCCAGATACTCTTCCGCGCTCACCTCGGTGGCATAGACCGCCGACTGCGTGCCGCCCAAGCCTATCCACACCTCCTTGTAGAGCCGTGAGGGGTTGTTCGCCATGTTGATGGAGAGTATCTGCGACTTCTCCTTCTCCGTCAGTCCGAGCAACGCCTGAATCTGGTCGAACTTGTTCATGTACTTGCGCTGGTCGAGCAGGATTTTACAGTCCGAGTTGTTGATGATGCTCTCCTTGACGACGGGCGAGGAAATGATGTCGTCCACCTCCTGCGTCACCACGATTGCCTCACCGAAATACTTGCGCACCGTCTTGTGTAGGCTAAGCACCCAACGCCTTTCCATATTACTATGGTAGGTTTTCAAATGCTCGCCCCCGAACCGGACTTACACCTTTCAGCGTATCCGGCTCTCCACTAATTTCAGTCTATCTTTCCGTCATGTATCTTCTTGTGACAACTCCTACACACTGCAATCGTCTTGCGTTTGCGGGCAATCATGTGTCGTTCCCAGCTTTCCTTACCCTGCAAGTTCTTTAGCTTCCTTACATGGTGCATAACAAGGTCGTCTGTTGCTCCACATAATTCACACTCACGGGCTTTCAGCCTTTCTACAAGACTTGTCCGCCCCGCAGTATAAATTGTTCGTGGCATAATGTCACATTCCGATTCATAGATGGGCTTCTTTCGTTTGAAGCCTCCATCGTAAAAGTATCTTTCCTTTACACCTGTTTTAGTCATGTATTTTATGATAAACCTACCGTTTTTACGATATTTCTTGTTTATCTTACGTGTACGGCATTTGTATTTGCCTGCAAACGTTTTGTACATGCTGTATTCCATGATGTAGCTGAAATTATTCAAGGCATGGGCACAGTTGTTGGCTATGGAATAATAGTTGTAGAAGCCTACGATTTCCCGATTATAGCTGTCAAGGATTTCAAGGTCATCATTGAAAATCAGTCCCGATTTGCATTTCGGTTTCCATATTTCCTTCCCGTTGCGGTTTGTCAGTTCCAAAACACCCCAATCGAAAAGTTTTTTACGGACAGTTTCCGTACTGACATTCAAGCAAACCCTTTTACCATAGGTTCTTCTCAATCTACCCCGTTTATCCCGTCTTTGGTCGTTGGATTTTCTTACAGTAATTTCATATCCGAGAAATTTGGCAGGTCTTTCCGTGTGAGTGACAAGTGTCTTTTCGTCGGAGAGTTCCAATGCCAGTCTGTCAGCGAGGAAGTTTTTAATATCTTCCTTTATCTGCTGTGCATCCTGTTTGCTTCCGATAATTCCCACAAGAAAATCATCTGCATATCTTGCATATTTCATTCTTCTGTAACCAGCATCCATTTCGTCGCCGTTGGGATATTTAGCCCGTCCTTGTTCTATTGCTTTTAGTTCAAGGATTAGCTTTGTCCTTTGCCTTTCGTCTTTTACGGACTTCAATCTTCGCACAATACGTTTTCTTGCATTGCCAAAGTCCATACTTTCTCTACTGAATTTTCGTTTCTTCCCTTTGTCGAATTTGGCTGTGTATTCCTTTATATACTTATCCAGCTTGTCAAGGTATATATTAGCCAATATCGGGCTGATGATACCACCTTGCGGTGTGCCACTATAAGTATTATTGAATTGCCAGCCTTCGACATATCCCGCTTTCAAAAACTTGCGTATCAATCGGATGAAGCGTTCATCCGCAATGCGCTCCAAGAGAATGTTTATCAGTACATCATGGTTTATGTTGTCAAAGAAGCCTTTTATGTCTCCCTCTACAAACCACTTAGCACCACTAAACTCATTTTGGATGTGAGTTAATGCAGTATGGCAGCTTCGATTGGGGCGGAATCCATGCGAGGTGTATTCAAAATTCCCCTCGTATATGGCTTCCAATACCATTCTTACCACTTCCTGCACCAACTTGTCATTAAAAGTCGGTACACCAAGAGGGCGTTTCTTGCCGTTTTTCTTTGGTATATACACTCTCTTTGACGGTTGGGGTTGGTACGTCTCATTTTTTAGCGTATCAATCAACTTTTCAATGCGTTTCAGGCTCATGTTGTCAATATTTTGACCGTCAGTTCCTTTAGTCATGTTACCCTCTTTAGCATATATGCGTTGATAGGCAACGTAAAACATTTCCTCATTGAACAAAATTCTGTAAAGACGTTCAAACTTGTAGCTTACATCCTTACTGTGTTCTGATAGACTGTTTAATACTCTTTCTGGACTTCTCATAATGTCTCCCACATTTTCCGTTAATTGTATTAATAATTAGCTGCTTCCCTTCGCCATGTACAAGGTGTTACCTTGCTCGGACTACTATGGAAGCTCCGTTACCACTCCGAATTTTCGTAGGTCTAACCTAATAGCCTTTCGGCACTTCGGGATAGGTAATCCCCGTTTATTACATCGTAACTGTTGGCATGATAGATTGTCGGATACGACTTCCGTCCTTTACTCGCTTACTGCGGTTGCGTCATAGTATAGTTCTTGCCCTCCTCATACATGTACACTAAGGGAGATACTATGATATGGCGATTAGAAACTATCCATACAACAGTAGTTTCCATAGCTACCTTACGCCATAGCCTCCGTGCGGACCACTCGGACTATCGTTCAATCAATTCGGACTTTATCCTCATATCTATCTTTTCATCTCGCCATTCAGTCGCAGTTTGGTAACTAACTGACTTATGGCTTTTCCGACATGCTACACTCCCTGTTCGGTTAAGTTTTCCCGAAACAGATAAGTCGGCTGATGATAGGTCTTTTTCAAAGAACACTTTCCTAATCTCTTGCCAAAGAGATATTTACGATGCAACCTTTACGGGCGCACACATATAGCGCAGGTAGTCAGCCATGTTCGCCGATGAGAGAGCCTTCCAAGCCTCTTCCACGATAAGCTGCTTTCTCACACCTTTCAGACGCCGCATTTTGTTGATGAAGGCTTCCATGATGATGATGGTCACTACCGGGAACAGTTCGCGGTTGTCCTTGATGGAATCAATCTCGAAGACGATGAACCGTTTGCCCAGCAGGTCGATGTTCTCCGCCGAGTTGAGCAGGAAGTCGTAGCGTCCGCCCCGATAATACTGCCGCATGGTGGTGAGCATGTTGTCGATGTTGAAGTCCTCCTTTTCCACCTTGATGTCACGCTCCGCCAGTTCCCTGCGGTAGTCGTCGCGCATGTACTCGTAGAAGGTGTTGAACGAGGGGACGATGCTCCGGTCAGCCCTGATGCGCTCGATGTAGGCACTCACGGCACTGCCCAATTCCCCGCTTTCGGTTTTCGTCACCTTGTCGTCCTCCGACTTCCAGAGCGTCAGCAGCAGCGTCTTGATGCTGTCCTTCTTCTCCACGTCGAACACGTAGTCGTCGGTATAGAACGGGTTGAAGCTGATGGGCTTCTCCTCCGTGTAGGTGAAATACACGCCGTCAGCACCGCCCGTCTTGCGCCGTATCATCTCGCATAGCCCCTGATAGGAGTTTCCCGTGTCCGCCAATACCACATGCGCGCCCTGCTCGTAGTATTGGCGCACCAAGTGGTTCATGAAGAACGACTTGCCGCTGCCCGAAGGACCCAATACGAACTTGTTGCGGTTCGTGGTGATGCCCCGCTTCATCGGCAGGTCGCTGATGTCGAGGTGCAGCGGTTTTCCCGTGAGCCTGTCCACCATCTTGATGCCGAAGGGCGAGAGCGAGCTGCGATAGTTGGTTTCTTCCGTGAAAAGGCACACCGCCTGTTCGATGAAGGTGTGGAAACTCTCTTCCGCCGGAAAATCCGCAGCATTGCCGGGCATCGCCGCCCAATAAAGTGTCGGGCAGTCAACGGTATTGTGGCGCGGCACGCACTCCATGCTTGCCATCTGGCTGCCCACGTCGTTCTTTATGTGTTTCAGTTCCTCCGCGTCGTCGCTCCACGCCATGACGTTGAAGTGCGCCCGCACCGAGGTCAGCCCGTAGGAGTGCGCCTCGTTCAGGTAGCGGTCTATCCACTCGCGGTTGATGCTGTTGCTCCGGCTGTATCGGGATAACGACTGCATATTCCTTGCGGATTTCTCGAATTTTTGAAGGTTCTCCTCGCTGTTGTCGATAATCACGTACTGGTTGTAGATGTGGTTGCAGGAAAGCAGCAACCCCACCGGGGAGGCGAAGGAGAGGCGGCAGTCCGAGCGGTCGGTGGAGAGTTTCTCATACCGGGTGTCGGTAGCCACCGTGCCGGGCAGGTCTTCCGCGTCGGACAGGGTGTGCAGGCACAGGCGGTTGTCGCCGATGCGCATTTCCCTCGCCGAGAGGTCAATGTCCTGCAAGGTCGTGTCGCCTTCGGGCATGAGCGAGAAGTAACGCTCTATCAGTCCGGCTTTGCCGTCCGTCCCCACAATCTCGTCGGTGGAGAGGCGGCGCAGCCTGACGAAGCCGCTGTCGTTGATGATGCGCTCGAACTGTTCCGCAGCCTCTATGAACTTCGCGGCGGTTTCCTTATTCAGCTCCTTCGGGATGATATGCCCACGGCACAGCGTGCTGAAATTGCTCTGCATCCGGTTACGCTCCTTCGTCGTCTTGGTCAGGTAGAGGTAGCAGGTGTGCTTCAGGTACGGACGCTCGTTGAAGTGACGCTCGAAAGAGCGGCTCAAAAAACTCATGTCGTCCTTGTGAAGTTCCGGCGTGTACTTCTCCTTGATGAACCAGTCCTGCTTGTGGACGACGGAGAAGTCCGGCAGCACCTTGATCGCCTTGCACCAGCAGCCGTGTATCGCCTCGTACTCCGCACCCGTCACGGTGTAAAGCTCCGGCAGCTCCACCTCGAAAGCCACCGTGATGTCGGCGTCTTTGGAGATGATGCAGCCTTGCTCCACCGCCAATAGCGGGAACTTGTTTTCCAGTGTTGTCATTTTGGATGTATTCCTCATGTCGTTTCTTCCTTTCGTTTCCGTTTGAATAATCGGGTGATCCGCCGCCGGTTGATAAGGTATCGGGGATGGCTCCTTGTTGCCCCTAATTTCATAAGCCCGTGTTCGCCGTACCGGGCGTTCAGCGCGAAGGTCTGCCATACGAGGATGGAGGACGATGCCACGCCGAAGCCGATACATACCCACTGGTCGATGCCGACCATGTAGAGGATGACGAACAGGACGAAGAGAGCCAGCAGACCTCCGCAGAAAATGAAGAGGTACTGAGCCTTCAAGCCCTTGAACTCTACCGGACGGCCGATACCCTTGTTTATCGGGTATTCAGCCATACATTATTTATTAAAGGAAGAATGAGCGCAGGATGGTGGCGGCGACAATCAGGAAGATGCACGCCCCGAACCACGAGGCGGCAGTCTTGGAGGTGTCGGGGTCGCCGGACGAGAACTTCCCGTACACTTTCACGCCCCCGATAAGCCCGACTACCGCGCCGATGGCGTAGATGAGTTTCGTGCCGGGGTCGAAATACGAACTCACCATAGAGGTGGCTTCGTTGATGCCCGCGATGCCGTTTCCCTGCGCGAAGGCGGAGGCGGTTGCGGCAACCAGAAGTGCCGCTGAGAGGATAAGTTTCTGTCTGTTGTTCTTGTTCATAAACTGTTCTTGTTTTGTGCCGTCAAAAGGGTGGATGGTCCTTTGTCGGGCGGTTGATACTCGGTTACTTTACTTTGGTTTAGTGGGTTGCCCGTTTGTTTCTACGGACTTGGGTGTGTCCGTTGCGAACCGGACGTGCCTTGCACTTCCTCACCGCATGGGTGTAATTTTACATTTTCATTACCATTTCTTTTTTCGTTATACATAGTCGCGGATGTCGAAGTCCTCAATACTGTCCGGGACGACAAAATCCTTTTTCGGTTTCTTCAGCCGGATTTCAATAAGCCCCTTGATGCGGATGCTCATTTCAGACGAGCCGTTCATCAGCTTCTCGTACAGCTCCGTCCCTTCCATGTCGGTGAAGACCTTTGCCGCCCGCTCCCGTTCCGTCGTTGTCGCTTCTGGGTTCTTGGCGGTTCTGACTGCATCGTCTATCTCGTCGAAGCTGCTTCCGGATGCCCTCGGCGCGTCGGGCGTTTCTTCCTCCGGCTCGTCCTCCCCGAACTCCAGTTCCGAAGGCGTGAGGCTCGTGAAGGTTTCGTCGAGTTTATCCTCCGGAACTTGGGCGGGACGGGACACGGTTTCCGTGTTTCCGTCGTCAAAAGTAGCCTCTTCCTCCGTCAGTTCAATGCCTTTTTCCGAAGTGGCGGCTTCTTGCGTCGGTATGGCAGCGGTTGTCCGGGTCGATGCCATCCTGAAACGGCTCTTGCCGATGATGTCCGGGGTGTCTGCGGGCGGTGTGTCCCTTACCGTTTCGGGCTTTGCCGCCGTGCCGCCCAACGACCGCCACACTCCGGCTATGCTTCTGAGGAAGCGGACAAGTCTGGTTTCCATGATCCTGTCATAAAGGAGCAGGAACAGAAACCACAGGTTGCAGCCGACCGATACGGTCAGCAGAATCATAGTCATGTTCATAGCTCTACTTTGGGGACTGAATCCAACATACGGTTGATTTCGGCACGGTGTGTCTGGAAATGTTCGTTAAGCACATTGTCCAGATAGTCGGCGATGGTCAGGTTTCCCTTACCTAATAAATAGGTGATTTCGGTTATCACGCTGTGGTTTGCCAAACTGATGTACACTTGCTTTCCCTCTCTCGCCTTGATTCCTGATTTTTTCAGGAAGGCGCGATAATCTTTCTTCTTTCCTTTCATGTCTGTTACTTTTTTAGGATTAAAATACTGCGTCGTAATTCTGGGCGTAAAGGCTCTTTATCGCCTCCTCGCACTGGTTGAAGTGGTGCGTAAGCACATGGTCGATGTAGGCGGACAGCGACAGCCGGTCATGCCCGATCACACGGGTGATACGCATGATGCGGTCGTGGTACTCCGGGCGCACATACGCCATCTTTCCCTCGCGTGCCTTCACTTCGGCTTCACGGATGAACAGCCGTTCATAGTCCTTCTCACCGCATTTGCCGCCTAACGGCACGGGGGACAGGATTTCCACACTCGCCTGCACTTGGGCAAGCATACCGCCGCCGTCATGCTGCGGACTTCTGTTTTTCTGGTTCTTTTCCATATTCAAATCAAGTCTTCACGTTGTTTCTTGTACAGTTCGTTTATTTTCTCCTTGTGCTGTTCCAGATGTTGGCGCAGCACGGTGTCCACGTAGCCGCCTACCGAGATTTCACGCCCGGCGATGTCGTTCACGATTTTGAGAATCTTGCTGTGGACGTCGCGGCTGATATAGACGCACTGGCGCGTCTTTATCTCGTTGCGGCGGAGGAACAGCCCGGAATAGTCGTCCTCCTGCCGTTTGCGGCGGACGGTGTCCCTCTGCGGTTTTTCCTTTGCCGTATATTGCACGGGCGGCGGTTCCGTTTCAGGGACGCTTTCTTCTTCGGGGGCAGGCGCGGGCGGCTCCTGCGCGTGGTACAGGGTCCCGTCCTGCCTGCGTCTGCCGATGGAGGCTATCAACAGTTCCTCGTCAATGCCTTCGGTGTTCACTTTCCTGCTGCCCATGATTATTGAGGTCTGATGATACGGCTTATCTCTTCCGAGAACTCACGGATGCCGCTCCCTTTCAGCAGGGACGCATCCATCGGGAAGATGGTCGAGCGGAACACGCTCTTGCGCTCTTCCGAGAGGTCGCGCCGGAACTTCTTGCTGTCGGGCAGGCGGGTGGACAGCACCGGCAGCCCCATCTCGGCGATCACATCCTCATACAGGTCGTAAAGCCCGTTCTTCTCCCTGCCGTCCACCATCGTCCAGAACAGGTACAGCCCTTTTGTTTTCGCCTGTCCCGTCGTCATGAGGTTGTCACGGAACATCACGGCGAATTGCAGGGTGCTTTCCACGACAAAACGGTCGGCACTCATGGGCGCGAAGATGTAGTCCATCTGCGAGAGGGTCTTGACCACGCCGTTGCTTTTCAGGGTTCCCGGCATGTCGAAGAACACGACGTCGGGTTTCACCTCTTCTTCGGCAAGCATCCTTTCGGCATCATCGAGGGCGTTGAGGGCGTCGCTTGCGATGACCGGGTAGGCGTTCTTCCTTATCTTGCGGAAGTGGTTACACGCGAGTGCCTTGAAATAGAGGCTCCCGCCGATAAGTCCCGTTTCACGTTCACGCAACCCGTGTATGCTGTGCTGCGGGGCGTCGCAGTCTATGACGGCGACATTGTGTCCTTTCACGTTGTGGAGGTAATTGGCGGCAAGTGCCGTGACGGTGGATTTGCCGATGCCCCCTTTCTGTGTTGCGAATGCAACGAATGTTTCATTACTCATGGTTCTGTTGGTTTTAATGGTTGATGAATTGTTTTCCTGCTCCGATACGGAATCGGTGACATGTATATCCGCATCCGCGAATCTCTGTCTGTCCGGTTCGTCACGTATCCGCTTCAACGGTGAAGCAGAGGTTCGGATAACTGATGAATGACGACATTGCGTCATGAAGTCATTGAATCCGTGAATCACCGCGTCATTGGGAAACCGGGTATCCGAAGGTTCGGGTATCCGGTCTGGCAAATATCCGCCGAAGCGGTTTGCCGGGTATTTGAAAGCCTCATTTTTCATATCTTCAAATCGTTCGTTTTTTGAATCATGCTGCAAATAAACAAGGATATTTTTGAATCCGTACCACTTCCCCTGCAAGTGGCGGCATATTGCGCCGGTTGGCTCTGATTGTCCGGTTCAAGCCTCTGTCCGATACCGCTTTAAGGGCGTAACTTTGCACCCGAACGGCAGGGTTCGCCGCAGGTGGCGCAGCCCGGAGTTTGAAAGGCATTCCCCCAATCCGTCCCCGACGGATTTTTATGTTCGCCTGAACATAGCAAGATGTCTTTTCAGCCGCTCAAAACGTTTTGAGCAGCCACGAAAAGCACTTGCCCTTGCAGGGGGCGGGCTTCCTCTCCGAAGTCGGGAAGCCTTTCAAACCTGCGGTGTCTGTGACCCCAAGCGGCGGCTTATGCCGTCCATCCGCTAAATCCAAAGTTTTATATGAAAGAGAAAAGAAACAAGACCGGGAGAAATCCCAAACTTGATCCGGCGGTGTTCCGTTACACCGTCCGTTTCAACGAGGAGGAACACAACCGTTTCCTCGCCATGTTCGAGAAGTCGGGCGTTTACGCCAAGTCGGTTTTCATCAAGGCGCACTTCTTCGGGCAGCCGTTCAGGGTGCTGAAAGTGGACAGGACGCTGGTGGATTACTACACCAGACTGTCCGATTTCCATGCGCAGTTCCGCGCGGTAGGCACGAACTACAACCAAGTCGTGAAGGAACTGAGGCTGCATTTTTCCGAGAAAAAGGCGATGGCGTTGCTCTACAAGCTGGAGCAGCAGACCGTCGAACTCGTGAAACTGAGCCGTCAGATTGTGGAATTGTCGAGAGAAATGGAGGCGAAATGGTCGCAAAAATCAGTGTAGGAAAGTCGCTGTACGGCGCGCTTGCCTACAACGGAGAAAAGATCAACGAGGCGAAAGGGCGTCTGCTCACCACCAACCGCATCTACAATGACGGCACGGGGACGGTGGACATCCGCAAGGCGATGGAGGGCTTTCTCGCCTGTATGCCGGAGCATACGAGGGTGGAGAAACCGGTACTCCATATCTCGCTCAACCCGCATCCCGACGACGTGCTGACCGATACGGAATTGCAGGACATCGCACGCGAGTATCTGGAGAAACTCGGCTACGGGAACCAGCCGTATCTTATTGTCAAGCACGAGGACATAGACCGCCACCACCTGCATATCGTGACAATCAATGTGGACGAGAAAGGCAGGCGGCTCAATCAGGATTTCCTTTTCCGCCGCAGCGACCGCATCCGTCGGGAATTGGAACGGAAGTACGGGCTGCACCCGGCGGAACGTAAGAATCAACGGATAGAGAACCCTCTGCGCAAGGTGGACGCTTCGGCGGGCGACGTGAAGAGGCAGGTCGGAAATACCGTCAAGGCTCTGGGTGGGCAGTACCGTTTCCAGACGATGGGCGAATACCGCGCCCTCCTTTCCTTATATAATATGACGGTGGAGGAAGCGCGGGGAAACGTGCGCGGACGCGAGTATCGCGGGCTGGTCTATTCCGTCACCGATGATGCCGGGAACAAGACGGGCAACCCGTTCAAGTCCTCGCTTTTCGGGAAGTCTGCAGGCTATGAAGCCGTGCAGAAGAAGTTTGCACGTTCCAAGCAGGAGATTAAGGACCGGAAACTCGCCGACATGACGAAACGCACCGTCCTTTCCGTGCTTGAAGGCACGTATGACAAGGAGAAGTTCGTTTCGCGGCTCAGGGAGAAAGGCATCGACACCGTGCTGCGCTACACGGAGGAAGGACGCATCTACGGAGCCACGTTCATCGACCACCGCACGGGCTGCGTGCTGAACGGCTCGCGCATGGGCAAGGAACTTTCCGCCAACGCCTTGCAGGAACACTTCACGCTGCCTTATGCCGGACTGCCGCCTATTCCGCTTTTCGTTCCGGTGGAAACAGGAGAGGATATGCGCGGACATACCGCATCCGACTACGGGAACACAGCGGGCGGTGTCGGTCTGCTCACTCCCGAAGGTCCGGCTGTGGATGCCGAGGAGGAAGCCTTTATCCGGGCGATGCAGCGCAAGAGGAAAAAGAAGAGGCGCAAGGGTTTGGGAATGTAACCGGAAGTATCAATATCAAAATTTTTCAATCTATGTCACAACAAGAAGACGATTTGAGGGCATTGGCGAAAATCATGGATTTTCTGCGTGCCGTGAGTATTATTTTAGTGGTCATGAACGTGTACTGGTTCTGCTATGAAGCCATACGGCTCTGGAGCGTGGACATCGGCGTGGTGGACAGAATCCTGATGAATTTCAACCGCACGGCGGGGTTGTTCCGTTCCATCCTCTACACGAAACTGTTTGCCGTCCTCCTGCTTGCCCTGTCCTGTCTGGGAACAAAGGGCGTCAAGGGAGAGAAAATCACTTGGGGAAGGATCTGGACGGTTCTTGCCGCAGGGTTCGTGCTGTTCTTCCTGAACTGGTGGATACTGGCATTGCCGTTGCCGGTGGAAGCGGTGACGGGGCTTTACGTGCTGACCGTCGGCACGGGCTATGTATGCCTGCTGATGGGCGGTCTGTGGATGAGCCGCCTGTTGAAGCACAACCTCATGGATGACGTGTTCAACAACGAGAACGAGAGCTTCATGCAGGAAACACGGCTCATCGAAAGCGAGTATTCGGTCAATCTTCCGACACGGTTTTACTACAAGAAGCGTTGGAACAACGGCTGGATTAACGTAGTGAATCCCTTCAGGGCTTCCATCGTATTGGGTACACCGGGCAGCGGAAAGTCATACGCGGTGGTAAACAGTTTTATCAAGCAGCAGATTGAGAAGGGCTTCTCGATGTATGTCTATGATTTCAAATTCAGCGACCTGTCCACGATTGCCTATAACCATCTGCTCAACCACCCGGAGGGCTACAAGGTGAAGCCGAAGTTTTACGTGATAAACTTCGACGACCCGCGACGCAGCCACCGTTGCAATCCCATTCACCCGGATTTCATGGAGGATATTACGGACGCTTACGAGAGCGCGTACACCATCATGCTCAATTTGAACAAGTCGTGGGTGCAAAAGCAGGGCGACTTCTTCGTGGAATCGCCCATCATTCTGTTTGCCAGTATTATATGGTATTTGAAAATCTATCAGAACGGCAAGTATTGCACGTTCCCCCATGCCATCGAGTTCCTGAACCGCCGTTACGAGGATATTTTCCCGATACTGACCTCTTATCCCGAACTGGAGAACTATCTCTCACCGTTCATGGATGCTTGGCTCGGAGGGGCTGCGGAGCAGTTAATGGGGCAGATCGCTTCAGCGAAAATCCCACTGTCACGCATGATTTCCCCGCAGCTCTATTGGGTAATGTCGGACAGCGAGTTCACGCTGGACATCAACAATCCCGAAGAGCCGAAAATTCTCTGCGTGGGCAACAATCCCGACCGTCAGAACATTTATGGTGCGGCTCTCGGTCTGTATAACTCCCGTATCGTGAAGCTCATCAACAAGAAAGGGATGTTGAAGTCGTCGGTCATCATCGACGAGCTTCCGACGATATATTTCAAGGGGCTGGACAACCTTATCGCCACCGCGCGAAGCAACAAGGTTGCCGTGTGTCTGGGCTTTCAGGATTTCAGCCAGTTGGTGCGTGACTATGGCGATAAAGAAGCCAAAGTCGTGATGAATACTGTCGGAAATATCTTCTCCGGTCAGGTGGTGGGCGAAACCGCCAAGACGCTATCCGAACGGTTCGGAAAGGTGTTGCAGAAGCGGCAGTCCATTTCCATCAACCGGCAGGACGTTTCCACCTCCATCAACACGCAGATGGACGCGCTTATCCCGCCGAGCAAGATTTCCGGGCTTACGCAGGGAATGTTTGTCGGTTCGGTGTCCGACAATTTCAACGAACGTATAGAACAGAAGATTTTCCACTGTGAGATTGTCGTGGATGCCGAGAAGGTCAAGCGCGAGGAGAAAGCCTACAAGCCGATACCCGTCATTACCGACTTCACGGACGAGGAGGGCAACGACTGCATGAAGGAAACGGTGCAGGCGAATTACAGGCGTATCAAGAAGGAGGTGAAACAGATTGTCGCCGACGAGCTGGAACGTATCGCGGGTGACGAAAATCTGAAACATCTGTTGCAGCAGAAATAGCCGGCAGGCGGCAACAAAAACGGGCGGGGCAAGTTTGATACCTTGTTCCGCCCGTTATTCTTTACCCTTCATTTTCCGGATTTTCCTCTTTCAGCAATTTGTTTATGGTCGTTATCGTATGGGTCTGAAAGTAGGTCTTCAGTTCCGCGTCATCTTTCAGGAGTATGCCGCATTCCTCATCGTAAGTTCCGATGATATATTTTTTAAGTTCGGAGAAACCTTCTGCAAACGGTATCTGTCTGTATTCATGCCAGTATTCGGTTACTGCTTCGGTGATAAACGCCTTCAACACGGATTTTCCCTCTTTGTCCAGTTTCTTGAAGCGTGTCGTTTCACGGCTCATGGGCAACGGTTCCGGCAGAATATCCTCCGGATTCTTGCCGCTACGCATGGCGGACATGCAACTCTTGCAGATATGTTGTGCGTGACCTTTGCCGCTGAACTTCTCGTTCGCCTTGTAGTCACCGCAGATACGGCAATAGTGTCCCTGCTGTTTCTTCTTCTTTTTCGCCATTTGATTATCAAATTTCTTTTCCGGTTGCAAATATCGGCATATTATTTCTATGGCTGTCAATAAACGGAAATAAAAGACGGGGAAATACATGATTATCCATGATTTACCCGTCCTTTAATTATCTTCTGGTTCGTTCCATTTCCTCGTCGCGGAGCATCCTCTCGTTCAGTTTCTCCTGCATCCTGTCAAGGAAATAGGTGCGGCTTTCGTTCTTCCGGCGTTTGATGTCGATATAGAAGCGGTAGCAGTCCTTTGATTCGACCCCGAAAATCTTGTAGAGAAGCGGGGCGAGCTGTTTGAGCGGCATGTTGCCGTTGTTGATACAGCCCATCTCGTTGATGCCGTAGATAAGTTCCACGAGGTCGATGGCGTTGCCCGTCCATTGCAGGGGTGAGGCGGGATTTTCGGTTGTGTTGTCGGAGGATGTACGGATGGGGATTAGTGGTGGCACTTGGGGAGCGGCAAGGAACTTCTGCATCTTCCTCACGAAAGAGAGTGCCTTGCTGATGTAGGCTGCAACCTCTCTCTTTTCTTCGGGAAGATTGCGCATGGGATGGTGCTGCAACTC
This sequence comes from Parabacteroides goldsteinii DSM 19448 = WAL 12034, assembly GCF_000969835.1. Lineage (GTDB taxonomy): Bacteria > Bacteroidota > Bacteroidia > Bacteroidales > Tannerellaceae > Parabacteroides > Parabacteroides goldsteinii. The sequence continues at coordinate 21,891 of NZ_KQ033914.1, read as the reverse complement.
GATTTCAATGTAAGCCAGCGCGATGATGGTGCGGTTGGTGTCCATGTTGCCGCTGCATAGCTCGATCACTTGCGTGGCGAAAGCCGTGTATGCCGTTTCCATATTGCAGTCCCCGGCTTCGTTTATACGACGGAAGAACTCGGTTTCCGCCAATAAGAAATAATTCATGTCCTGTCAATTTTGAAATTTTACACTCTGTTTTTTCGGTATGCGCACATGAATAAGATTGGCAAAAAGCGTGTCCAGAAAACAAAAAATCCGGCACGCTCTCTGCAAGGTGCTGGATTTCAGCGTGATAAAATATGATATTTTTTATCGGATGTGAATTATAACTTTCTTAAAATGTTTGTTATCAGTACATTGTTTTGATTAAGGAAGTCTAAAAATGTATGAAAGCGGAACATTCCGGTTATCTCGTGGCTTCCATCCGCGTGTAGATGCTGCGGCATACACCGTTGGGATAGCTTTTCTGCGAGGTTAATATCCATTGTGTTTCGGGCAGGACGGACTGGAAAAAGTGCCGCCCCGTTCCTGCGATGAATGGCACGGTATAGAGGATGATTTCATCCACCACACGCATACGCAGCAGCCCGTTGATATAGTCAGCCTTTTCAGGAGTGACTTCTGCCAGATAGCAGATTCTTGTATTATCCTTACGCCATTCGTCGAGCATAGAAATGGAATAGTCGGGTGTGATATGATAAAGGGCATGCTTCCTTATTTCGTTGATGCCACATTTGTCAAGGTGCAGTTCTTTATACGCCTTGCAATATAATTCGGAAATATGACACCCGTCCATAGATAGGACGGCAAGAATCTGAACTTTACCCATACATACTATTTTTCTTTTATTAAGCAAGGGTAAAAAAGTAGCGTGCAATCCACGCTATCACTAATGGAGGCTCTGGAATGCCCTTGACAGAAATAGGTGAATGCACGCTATGCGTAGGCATAGCATAAGCAATCACGCAATAGTTTCTGCCAATGTCCATTTTCCAGATTTCCATTAGAAACACCTTGCGGTCTTATGTTATATATTAGCGGCGAAAGGCTTTGCCAATCGCCGTTTATTCTCTAAAATCATGCAAAGATAGCTATTTTCAGCGAATTGCCGGCTATGGTTGCTGAAATTTATATTTCAATCCATATTCTTCCAGTTTACTGTACAGTGTTGTACGTCCTATTCCGAGCAATTCAGCGGCAACCTTGCGGTTCCCGTTTGCCTGCTTTAACGCACGTAAAATCCGTTCCTTATCCTCTGTGTCATTGCGCAGTGCGAAGCTGACAGGTGAGTTAGGTTTTGTTACGGCAAGTTCCAGATGTTCTTTCGTGACAAGTCCCGTTTGCGCCTGCAACACCGCACCCATGATTTTCTGCCGAAGCTCACGGACATTTCCCGGCCAAGCATGGGTCAGCAATGTCTTCCGAGCTTCCCCGTCAAAGCCGATAACATTACATTCCAGTTCATTGTTCGCAATCTCGCGGAAGAACTCCGCCAGCGGCATGATGTCCTCCTGACAGTCACGCAACGGCGGAACGGTTATCTCGAAATCGTGCAGACGGTACAGCAAGTCCTGACGAAAACGCTTCTCATTGACCGCCTTTTCCAGATTCTCGTTGGTAGCGGCAATGATACGGACATTAAAACTCTTATCCGCTCTGTCACCTATCGGGCGGTATCGCCGTTCTTGTATGGCACGCAGAAGCATCTGTTGGGTTTCCGGTGCGAGATTACCCACTTCGTCCAAAAACAGCGTACCACTTTCCGCCTCATGGAAATAACCTTTCTTGGCACTGTCCGCACCGGTGAACGCGCCTTTGACATGTCCGAAGAATGCCGACGGCGCAAGCTCTCTGGTGAGTGAACCGCAGTCCACAGCCACGAATGGCTTGCCGGAACGTTTGCTTTTATCATGCAGATGGTGGGCGATATGCTCCTTGCCCGTGCCGTTCTCTCCGAAGATCAGCACACTCATGTCGGTGGGGGCTACCAGCCTTATCCGGTGCATGATTTTCTGGAAGGCGGAACCGTCACGGGCAAACACGGGCATACGACTCCGCCCGATATTCCGTTCTTTCAGTATGCTGCGGAGTAGAGGCACGAGTTTATCCTCCACAAGTTGCTTGGGTATGTAGTCCAGCGAGCCGAGCTTCATGCTTTCAACCGCCGTATTCACTTCGGCATAGTCGGTCATGATGATGAACGGCTGCGTCATGCACTCCTTGCGCATCCAGCGCAACAGGTCGATGCCGTCACCGTCGGGCAGACGTAAGTCAGAAACTACTATATCATTGCCAGCGGCTTGTTGCAGAAGTTTCTTCGCTGTCGAGAGGTGGAAAGCCTGCACGGTACGGAATCCCTCACGTGCCAGCAGGTTGCAGACAAACTCGCAATACACGATGTTGTCCTCTATCACGATGATTCTTGTCTTATCCATTGTTGTATTTCTTCCTTTCTTCTTTTGCCAGCCGGATTATCTCCGAACCCTTATCCAGCACGGCTCTTACGGCATTGCCTATTGCTTTGTCGTCAGGTGTGCCATTGTGATGAATCAGTTTATAAAGTTCCCTCAACGGTCTGTCGGCACGGAGTATCTCCCAAGAGCTGCGCAGGTGGTGTGTTAGGGCGTCCAGTTCCGGAAGGTCTTTCCGTTGTTCCGCATACCTGAGCGACTGCATTTCCTTTTCGGTTTCCGTTATCAATTTCTCCAGCATGACGGCTTCATTGCCGTATGACAGCAGAGAGGTGAAATCCGGCTTTTCATTCTGTTTGCCTTTTATGGCGCACTTGTCAGAAATCTCCATCAGTTCCGATATGGAGAACGGTTTGAGCAGGCATCCGGCGAATCCACGTTCTATAAGCTCCTCCTTGCTGCAACTGCTCGAAGCGGTTGTCACGACCACCGGAATGGTCCTTGAATTTCCCACGTTGGAAGCACGCAACAATTCCAATAACTCAAAGCCGTTTATATCCGGCATGTTTAGATCCGTAAGCAACAGACTGTATTCCTTTTCCCTTATCATTTCCACCAGCTCCGCAGCATCGGTGCAGGTATCGCAGTGTACTCCTTCATGGGCATACATTTCTTTTAGCATCAGAAGCAGCACTTCGTCATTATCGATAGCAATTACCTCATGGAATGTACTGTTATGGTGAACTTGTGTTTTATTTATCTGTTCCGGCAGTTCCTCGGCTGTCTGCATGGGGATTTCCACCGTGAAACAGCTACCTTTGCCTTTATCGCTCTCCAGCCGGATTGTGCCGCCGAGCATTGTCACAATACGCTGAACAATGGAAAGACCTAATCCGAAGCCATCCTTTGCGGCAGCGTTTGATAGACGTTCAAACGCCCCGAATACACGTTGCTGTTCCTCTTCGGTCATGCCAGTACCCGTATCTTCAACGATAAGTTTCAGCATTCCGTCATCATAACCCATTGCCATAGAAACGCTACCATCCTCCGTGAATTTGATGGCGTTTGACAGCAGATTGTTTCCAATTTGCAGGATGCGTTCCTTATCGGTTAGTACAACAGCATCCGTGTGGTTCGTTACAATAAGAGCCAGCCCCTTGTTCATGGCGATTGGCATAAACTCCGTTTCGAGCGTGTGAATAATTGCAGAAATTCTGCACGGAGAAATGTTCGGCTGTTCCTTGCCATTGTCCAACCGAAAGAAACTCAAAAGCGTATTGAGCATTTCACGCATACGCTCAGAGGATTGTTGAATATTTTGGATATACATCCCGGTTTTATCCGTATTGCAGTCTTTCCGCATCAGTCCGGCATAACCCGTTATTGCCGTCAGTGGTGTACGTAATTCATGGGTGATGGTATGAACGGCTTTTTTACGAGAGGCAATAAGTGCCTCGTTTTGTTTGATAGACTGTTTCTGCTGTTCTATTAAATCCGCAGTTTCTCGTTTGTACCGTTTGATACGGGTGATATTTCGGTGGATGATTATGTAAGAGATTACCAATAACAACACAACGAATCCTGTCAAGCCACCTATCTGAATAAACGATTTTTCACGCATGGTGGCTATCTCGTCCTCTCTCTTTTGAAGGTCAGCTTGTATTTTTCCATCTATTTGGCGAATCAAACTTTGTAACTGGCGGTTAAGTTCGGCATTTCGTGCAGCAAGACTGTCGGCGTGTTCCGATAAACGGCGGCTTTGCGCTTGTTGTTCGGCTATCATATTCCGGTTAAGAGAATGGAGCATCGTGGTAGTCACGGTGGGCTTTGCTTCCTCCTTTTTACCGAAGATACCCAAGAAGCCCTTTCGCTTCGGCTTCTTGGGTTGTTCTTGCGTACTTTTATATACGATTTCAGGCACTTGACGGGCTATCCTTTCTTTGATGCTTTTCTGTTCATCAAGCATCTGTACAATTCGTCGCATTTGTTTTTCTTTATCCTCTAAAAGATAGCGTACACTGTCAATGCGTTCAGACGGGTAGATAGACGTGAAATAATAAAGCATACTATCCAAAGCCATACGCTGCAAATGATAATTTGCAATATCTTTATCTTCCCATTCCAATATTGTTTCTCCTAACAGAGAAAATCCTGTTAAGCGAAAGTTTAATTCATTAACATATCAGCGCAACTCATCAGTGGTTCGGTTCTCCTTCTCTAATACTTCAAGTTTTTTCCATTCATACTGATAGCAATATATAATCATTCCTATTAATATGAATATTAGAATATAGCCACATGATATTAACTTGCGGATTGAAATCATAAATTTAACGAGGTTTGAAGGAGATAAAATCAACAATGTCCTGAAGGACTTCAGGGGAGATTGTTTCCTCGATTGTACCGTATTCCTGTACCGTTCCTGTTTGAGCGTACTGGAAAAGGTGATTAAGTCCGGGATAAAGTTTCACGGTCGCTTTCGGGGCGAGTCGTTGCATTTGAGGCATATTCAGTTCCGGGCGAACTTGTATATCCTTTTCTCCGTATAATACGAATATCGGGCAATCCGTATCTGCAATGCTTTCCGTCGGTGAAAAACTGATATAGTAATTTAGCCAACGGTTAGTGTCAGAGGCGATCTTTGTCAGATTGGATTTTAATGATGTGTGAACTGGTGTATTCTCCCAATTTGCACATATAGCCTCAATATTGCCAACAGCCACACTATCACCCTTTGTTATTTTAAGCTCATACATCTTATGCAATGCTTCAACATAATCCGATACAATATTCGCCGGCATGTTGCCCTGTTCCAGCATTGTGACACTCTGGTCTATCAAAACCGAGTCACCTCGAACCGCCTGTGCGCCAATGGCAATAATGAAATTCGGATTTGAGAATAACCCCGGATTGTTATCAGCTCCCAACATGAACGCCACTGCCGCACCCTCACTATGCCCCAGTATTCCCACATTCTTGAATTTCATTTCTTTGCGCAGGTATTCCATTGCCGTTTTCGCATCCCGTGCAAAATCTTCAGTGGTGGCATTTTTACCGTCGCCTGTTGATTCTCCATATCCCCGGTCATCATATCGTAAAGTTGCAATGCCGTTTCGGGCAAGGTAATCTGCGATGACAGCAAACGGCTTATGTCCGTATAATTCTTCATCACGGTTTTGCAGTCCGCTACCGGTAATCATTACGATAACCGGAGTTGCCTCATTAAAACTCTCAGGCAACGCAAGTGTTCCTGCGAGAGTAACATCATCTGATAAGTTATTGAAACGAACCTCCTTTGTAGTGTATGGATATGGTGGCTTAGGCGTTTGAGGTCGCTTTAATTCCACAATACCCGGAGATAATTCAAGGTCGGTACTCATTGCGCCTTGTGTGCATTTTCCAATGAGTTTCCCATCTTGTTTGCGTCCGGTAAACGTCAATCCTATGCGGCTAACCGTTACATTTACAGAATCAGCCGAAATGAAATTCACTTCTCCGGCTATACCGTATGCTCCTTGATCCGGAGAATCAAGCGTAACTGACGGTTTGCCATCTTCGCCTGTCTTAAAATTGAACACAATCTTTAACTCCACTTGCGGAGTTATCTTCAACGTACCATGCCATGCTCCCGAAATATCATCATCGGAAGCCATGATATTTAGCACGGAACAGGTGGCTATAATAGCTGTGATTATCATTCTTTTCATTATATCAACCTGTTATTTTGTTAGTTCCATTAGTATATGACCCTTATCATCTTTCAACACCAATATGGAATCGTCCGTGATTTTGTATGATTTGATATTGGACAGAATAGATGCTACGCTCCTTTCCACTACCATGTCATCGCAAGCCAATTCGGTAAAGGAAATATCGGAGAATCTCAAGGCGTTTTTACTTTTTTCATAATTGCCTGAAATTGTATTGCAGTCGGTGGTGCAGGAGAACACTCCGGCGTTATCAAGCTGCAATATATACTCTGACTCCTTGTTTACTTGTGTAAGACCGTATGACGAAGTGGCAATGCAGTTGTATTTCTCAAGCCGCCATCTCCCATACAGAATGTTATCTGACGGGGAGTCGCACGAGCCAACCAATATGGCTAATGCAAGCATTATTACTGTAAAAGTGCTTATTCTCATATCATTTACGTTTTATCGTCTGGCATTTTCTCCTACTCATTTCCTCGGCATACGCTATTTCTCCATGTTCCCGTATATAGCTGATACAAGCCGGGCGGTCGGAGTTAAAGAGCAACGCGAACACTTTGCTTATAAAGTTGGAATAGATTTTACACTCCCTTACGTCACGCTCACACTCGGCACAGGTATGATAGCCTTTGCTTATGCAGCACTGGCGGATTTTACACCACGATGCTTTCTCGTAATTCTTGCATCCGGGGCATTTGCCGGACAAGAATTTGCGACACGCTCCACAATACAGCCCACAAGCGGCTATATTATCTTTACTTACTGTTATACTTTCCATATTCAATATTTTCTATCTGTATGTTTTTTGCCACAGCCATAACATACACCGTCATGAACCGATATGCACCCTCCGCAATCGGAGCAAGTCCAACGAACCTTTTCTCTTTGCAGGAATTGTTCAATACCATTTTCTCCGATAAAGGCGAGATTGCCCATAAGCGATTCTATCATCGGATAGGCGTTGACATACCAACATTCCTTATCGACAATCTCCCTGCACGGATATTGAGGACATCTGTCACAGAATCCGTCCGGCAGTGTTTTCCGTATTTCACAATTTACAATCTTGCACAGATTGGCGCAATACTCACCTTTGCGACCCTCATTCCGGCAACCGACACAAGGGCTGTCTTCTCGCAGTGCTTCGCTGCAAACCGCGCAGTTCAGCCCGCATGGAGCAATCATATTTTTATCCATAATCCAATTCTATTCAATTTGTTAAATTGCACCCGTCACAAAGCTTTTAGTCCGCTGCCTATATCTCAGATAAACTGAGACTGTCAAGATGCAGGCTATAAAATCAGCCATAGGAATACTTAGCCAGACTCCGTCAAGCCTCAAATCAAACATTTCAGGCAGCAGAAATATCAAGGGAATAAAAAATCCTATTTGGCGTATGAGCGACAAGACAATACTCGTTTTCGGCTTGCCAATAGACTGGAAAAAGTTTGTTATCATAGTCTGCATGGCCATAACCGGAAACATCAAGGCACAGATACGAAGACCTGCTACTGCAATGTCATTAAGTGCAGTTTCGTTTGAGAACAACTGTATAATCGGGCGAGCCCCCATTTCACACAGTAAAAACACGGAAAACATGAAAGCAAAAGCTATTGTCAACCCGGTGTTCATGGCTTTGTCAACCCGTTCTGTCTGACCGGCTCCGAAATTGTACCCTATGATGGGCTGCATACCGACAGCCAAACCGATAATTATCATTGAGAACAGCATATAGATTCGGCTGACTATGCCGTATGCCCCAATCGCAAAGTCGCCACCGTAAAATCCGAATCTGTTAATAAGGGCAATGCTTATGGATGCCGAGCAAAGATTCAATATAAACGGCGGTGTCCCCAGTTTCATGATTTCTCCGGATAGACGGAAGTTGCACCTGAAACGGCTTCGCTGAAAATGTATTTTATTTGATTTCGATGAGAAGTGCCTTACGACCCATACAAGTCCGACTACCTGCGATATGACTGTGGACATGGAGGCCCCCTTGATGCCAAACTCAAATACAAATATGAATATTGGTGTCAAAACCAGATTTAGCCCGACGGTCAGCAGAGTGGACTCCAATGATTTTTTTGGGAAACCGTTTCCGCGAAGCAAGTTATTAAGGCTTAAAAACAGAAATGTTATTGGATTGGCGCAGAGCAATATTCCAATATATTCCCGTGCATACGGAAGCGTGGCTTCACTTGCACCGAAAAAGTATAGTACAACACCCAGATTAAGATATGTAATCCATCCCGTCAGGATGCTGATTACGAAACCCAAAATCACCACGGTATGCAGAATATCGGCTGCCTGTTCATATTGCCTGCGTCCCAGACAGATGGAGGTCAGCGTGGTCCCGCCGATCCCGACAAGCGTATTGAAAGCAATCAGGCAATTCATCATGGGGAAAGTGACTGCAAGCCCGGAAATAGCCAGTGTACCGACACCATTTCCGATGAATATACTGTCAATAAGATTATACAGTGATACGGCTGCCAGATTGATTATGGCCGGTATGGAATACTGAAGCACCAACTTACCTATTGGAGCTGCTTGGAACTGGCGGTATTTCTCTTGTGATATGTCTTGCATTGTCCGGATTGACTCTTTCATTATTAATGATACAGGGTATGCCGTACTGTAAGATACGGCATACTCCAAGTATCAGATAAGATATTTGTACTATTGGTATTTCTTCCTGTTTTTATTCGCCGTTTGATGACCAATACTGGTTGCAGATATAATAGTTAAACTCCAGTGTGTAGCTTGATTCAGACGGCAGCCCGCTATTTAGTCCGGGGTGGAATTTGGGAAGCATACGCGCCACGCGCAGAGCCTCGGCATCAAGTGTCTTGCCTGAGCTTTTAACGATTCGGGCATCCTTTACAACTCCGTCTTTGGCGATGGTAAGCTGCACGACGGCATCCATGTTAAGAACACCGTCTTTGTATGCAGTTTCAGGGAAGGAGATGTTTTTATTGATAAAGGCTCTCAGTTTGTCCTTACCGCCGGGGAAGTTGGGGGCGGTTTCTGTCCTGATGAACGGCACGGCATCGACCGCATCCGCTTTCTCCGTGACCACCACATCGGAATTTCTTTCTGTCACTCGAATGGTGGAGTCAGATTTTTCGCTAATTTTGTAGCGCAGATCCTCCACCGGCGTAGCGGCAGATACCTCGTTGATTACTGCTGACACCGCAGGGGTGGCCAGACCGATTAACGCGAGTGCCATCGCAGGCACCATGACAAAGGCACGCACACGGGCTTTGCCTGTCGGTTTGCTTGATAACATCATAGTTATACGTTTTTTAAGTGAACTGTGATTAAGGCAGTTGGAAAGAGTTGCGAACCTTGCTCCAACTGTCTTTTTTATTAGAAATATCTGATACTCCTCTCGTTTTACGCCCGATGCAAGCACACGGCTGTCGGCTTCATACTCATGGAGGGTATGAAGCTCATTGCGCAGAAGCCATATAGCGGGACAATACCAAGTGATAATAATCGCAGCCTGCATAAAAAGCAAGTCAATCCAATGGCGGCACTTGATATGCGCTTTTTCATGGCATACTATCATCTGCCCGAACTCGTACCAGTCACGTCTTGGCATCATGATATATCCGCACCATGCAAACGGGGCGACGCTGTTATGGCGATGAAGTATAATGCGACAGTCATCCTGTTTTACATGCTCACCTTTGAGAATGAATAGTGCCAGCCGTACCAGTGAAACGAGGAAATAGAGAATCATGACAATAACCCCTATAAGGTAAAGTGTGACTATATAATCCCATATCGGAGTGATTTGCTCTGATACCGTATTGGCTATATAGGTAACCTCTACCGGATTAAAAGCGATTTCAATATTATTCTCCATAATATCCGCTACCCAAAAGGGATTAAGTATGAAGATGGGAGCAACGAAAGCAAGCGTTATACAGGACAACAACAATATCCTGTTGAACCGGAAACAGCCGGTATTGGCAAGAACGCATTTGTACACCGCCCAGACTACAATCAGGAGGGTGCTTGCTAATAATGAATATGCCAAGAATATACCAGCCATTGTTATTCCTTTCCTCTGTTAGATATTTGTAATATTATTTCCTTAGCCTCTTCATCGCTATATTCCTCGCTTTTAATCAGGAAGTTCACAACATTCTGAATAGAATTGTCGAAATACCGCCTTATGACGCTCTTCAGATTTTGTCCGCAATAATCTCCACGCTCTATTATTGGAAAATATATGAAGCCTGTGCTTTCAACCTTGTGGTCGAGATAGCCTTTCTGTTCAAGAAATTTCACGAATGTGGCTACCGTAGTCCGGCTCGGCTTCGGCTCATCGTGAAGCGCAACTACATCTCGAACCGAGAGCGCTCCGCTTTCCCAAAAGAAGTTCATCACTTCTTCTTCTCTTTCTGTTAATGGCTTCATATCTTTCATTTGCATCTGGTCTAATCAGATTAGACGATTTGGTAACACAAAAGTAGTCTAAATTATTTAGACAACAAAATAATCGGGCAGAAAAAATTGATTATAGATACGGATAGTGGAGAAAACCGGGTGGTTCTCTCCACTGTAACCTACGTTTTCGGCTCTTTACTTGTCGCCATAAAGTCCTATGCGGTTGCCGACAGGATCGGCGATGATGGCGAAGTAACCCCAACCGTCAACCTGAATTTTGGTTTTGGGAGTTACGATCGTCGCGCCGTTATCCAACGCAGTTTTCACGCTGGCATCCAAATCTTTTGTCTGGAGATACACCAACACGCCTCCGTTAGAGGGTGCGAAACCGGGAAACGAGGGGGCCGAGGAGATTGAGCAAACACTCTTGCCGTCTTTCATAAGACAGGCCATTTTCTCGTCGCCGAACTGCGACACTTCCAGCTTTTCGCCGAAGAGTGCCTGATAGAACGCCACCGACTTGTCGAAGTCATTGGTGGGGATTTCAAAAAATGCAATCATACTTTTTATTATTTGATTAGTACGCTGCAAAGTTACAGCGACATGATAGCCTATGATAGTAAAAAGCGGACATTCTCTTATGGCAGATATGTACTAATGCTGATTATCTTCAGCATTATAACTATTCTGTAATTTGTCACTGAACGATTCTCTGATAGCTATTCTCAATCCATTCAAGAACGATTCATGGATATATATTGAAAAAGTCGGACAGTTGTCAGCACATAATCTGCACTGGATACAATTTATCTCATCAATCGGCAAAACCGTATCTTTTAATGCGAATATGTGCATGGGACAAATCTTGATACATTTTCCGCAATTAATACAGGTAGAAGTATTGAGAAATACCACCTTATTACCGGCTACTATATCTGAATCTTTACGGCGTATCGGTACGCCATCCGAATAACCTTCAACCGGATTCTTATGGGCATGAGCCAACGGATGTAATTTCCATCGAAGCCTTTCCACAAACAGCCGTGCCTTGAACATATCCCGCTCATCCGGTCTGGCTTTATTGTAGCCGTCCATAAGAACCCACGGCCCGGTGCGATCAAATCCACGGCAAGAAAACTCTCCGGCTATAATTCCACCTTTTGCCTCGACGATTTTTCTGAGTGGCTGATGATATGCTCCCAAGAAAGGTCTGCAACGGGTGGAGAATATGAATACATTTTTACCTTTAAGATTTTGACTTGAAACAAATCGTTGAAGTCGTATATCGTGAGCGGCAAAGTTTATAGCGGAGCCAAAGCCGATAAGGTCATAATCCGACAGATCGATTGACGGATTGCTGTCGATACATACCAATTCGGCAGCAAGGGCATCCGCCATGCTTTGTGCAATTTTTAGCGTGTTGCCTCTGTATGAGGAACGATAGAATATTATTGCTTTCATTTTGCGACTGATATTTTCGTTTCCGAGGTTCCGGGACCACCGTTTACGCCTTTATACCCCGCAAACATCAGGGTGTTCGTGTCAAAGTAATAGTCACAGCTCCAGAAAGCCGACATAAATCCGGTAAGACTGACTTCTATCCTTACGGAGTTCTTCCCGTCGAACTTCTCAGATCCTTTATTGGTTGCCGACATGGTATATAGTTTCATGTTGTCAGGGCGAAAACACTCATATTCAACAGACTCGCCATTTTTTAGGGTCAGCCCCGCATTATAGGCAATGTTCTGATACCACGGCTTGCCTTTACTCTTCACTGTCTTTGAAATATGTTTCCCATTGAACTTGCCGGATATAGAGTATATACCATTATTCAACCTGATTGATAGATTGGTTTTTGAAGAAGTATTCACTATCTTCCAACTCTCGGTTTTATAACCGTTTCCTAAGATATACTCATGCTTCTCACCACCTTGTACCGTATGTAGGTATATCTTTCCATCCTTGTGTTCCTCTGTCCATTTGATAGCGGTTTTCGTCTTGCCGCAGGTGGAAATATAGTTTCTTTCCTGCGCCATTGCAAAAGCTGTAAGGAACAGCGTAAGTGCTATTGTAATGATATGTTTCATAGACAGTTGTTGTCAAAGATAAAATCCACATATTTGGAAATCATAGCTTCCATTCTTTCCCATGCTTCCGGTTTGCTGAAATCTATGCCATTGATTTTGTGATATTGCCTTGTGAAAAGAACTATGTAGTTGATTGCGGATATGATTATGGCAATAGACATATTGTTATCGCCGCCTTTATCCAAAAACTTATTCAGTTCCTCCTGCAATTTATGACCGATACGCTCACGTTCTTCGATGATACCCTTGAAAGAAGAATGACCTGAAAGTTCCCACACAAGAAGTTCTTGCATGAGAACATTATCTTTTAGATAGCTAAGCTGACACATAAGCACATCCTTAACAATCTGCTTTATGTTCCCGTCTTTAGCTCGTTTGATGGTATCAATAAACTCCGAATAGGCAAACGAATAATAGTCATGACGTTTTGCCCATTCCACGAGCAGCCCATCCAGTCCACCGAAATAGCGATAAATCAAAACCTTATCGCAGCCGGCTTGATTGGCGATGCGATTAACTCCGATTTTGGTAAAACCGTCGTTCTCTATGATATGGCTCACGGCTTCAAGAAGCCTCTTTTCTGTTTCTTTCAATTCCATTTTATATAATGTCACTAACCGGTGACAAAATTATAAAAATAATCGGTGACAACCAAATGCAGGGCTGTATAACCGCTATTTTCCGAATGTAAAATAGTCGGAAACAGGATAGTATTGAGCGAGATACTCTTTCGGTGTGAAGCCAGAGAATAGCTTGAATTCTTTAATCATGTGGGATTGGTCGGTGTACCCACACTCGTATGACAGTTGGGCAAAACCTATTCCCGAATTATGCTGCAAGACTGATAAGGTACGTTGCAACCTGACTATGCGCATAAAATCTTTGGGTGTCGTTCCTATGTTTTCCGAGAAAATCCGGGAGAATTGTTTCTCACTCAAACACGCAATATCCGAAAGTGTCTTGATATTTGTTTGAGAGGACTTGTTGATATGGTGTATCACTTCTGCCAATCGTGGCAGATGATAATTTGTCCCATACAATAGACACTTGTAGAAATAATCTTCTATAAGTGCAATGCTGGTATCGTGATTTTCGCTGTCTTCAACTCTACGCGCCAGATCGCGCAAGGCGGGATTTTCAATGTCTGCAACCGCCACATTCCTGTCATGCAGTAAAGAGACCGGCATACGGAAGAATATTTTTGCCGCATGAGGTTGGAATACCACCACTATCATTTCAATGTCACCGGTTGAAGTCACATCTGAATAACGGCTTTCCTGACCGCAAATAAAACTCTGCGGCTGTAATTCATCACGGTTCGTGACTTTCAGCCTTTCGCCACGATGGAACACAAGCGACATACAGCCAGTCGGCAAAGTGCGTTGCGACACTATGCCGGATGTCTTATCCTGCAATATCCAATAATACCGTATGAACGGTTTTAAGGCAGGCGTAGGCTGTATGATTCTGAATGTCTGCATCCCGCAAAATTACACCATCAAGATTTCCGACGATAGTAAAAAACGGACATTTGCGCATTACATTTCACTCTATCTGCCGACTGTTTGAGTCACTTTCGCATCATTGATGTGTTTATATTGTAATATGAGCAAACTCACGGTTTATCCAGAGGGTAGCCTCATTTCCGATAAAACGGATAAGCACGTAGTTCGGATCTGCCGGGCCATCGGGGAAGTAATTTATAAAATATTCCTGCCACATCCGTTTGCGGGTTTCTTCATCCGTAATGATTTCGACCGTGCCGCGCAATGCAACACTATCGCCATAAAACGAGTAAGAAAGTCCGGCTTTAGGATTGAGCCTGAAATCGGCAACCTTTTCGGAGTTTGCTGCTGTCACTATCCAAACTTCATTATATCCGATTGAATGAATTTTATCCAATGGCACCGGGCGAGGGAAACCGTCCGCATTGACCGATGCCAACGTAACCTCTTTGCACTGCGAAAGCAGGTGTGTGGCTTTTTCAATCAAACTTCTTTCATCTTTCTCTTTCCAGCGTTTGAGTGTTGGGAAGATTTGTTGCATTTGAGCCTTTGCCTGTTGGGGCGTAAGATTCCAACCCGTTTCCTTGTTAATCTGGTCAGTAAACTGAGTGCAGAACTCTATCATCTGGCTCATGTTGAAATCTTGGAGGAAAGCACCTTCTTTGTAGCAGTAGCCACAATAGTCCTCGCTTTTGCTTCCGTCTGAATTTGTGCCGATATTACCCTCAACGAGAGGCATACCGCAGCTTTGACAAAATTTTTGTTCCATATGTTCTATCATTATTTTCAAATAATCAATGTCATCTTTTTTTAAATTTCTCTTTTGCGTATTCGTAGGATTCAAGGATGTAAGGCTTTAATAATTCAAATGTCGCTTCAGATGGGGTTAAAGCGCAAATCCAGCCCATCCACGCATAAACCGGATGCGGTATAATAACATCCTTTGTGGTAAATTCATACGGCATATCAACAATGCCGCCTTTACATGGGCGTTTGGGCAATTCTCCGAATAACATGCGGAAAGTCTGTTTTCTGACTCCTATATTTATTCGCCACGCATCCTCACGGTCAAGGTGGGAAGCTCGGTCATTGTCGCCATCCTTTTCTTTTACCGTCAAGACATAAACACCACGTTTCAACACCCCACCCAGATTGTAGAAAATCCCACGCTCGCCCCAACTGTTTATTTCGACTGTCCCGTCAAGGTTGTCAAGGCAATACTTCAAAATATCGTCAGGTGTAATGGTCATATTTAATCAGAATCTTTAATTAACCTATACATCGTTTCTATGTCCTCCGATGCCATCTCGAATTTTGACTTTTCAATCAGAATGTTCTGACCGGTCATGATGTATGAAGGTATAATGCGTATTCCTTTATAGAAAATCTCAGTATTCCGTAGCTTGTAAGTAGAAATACTTGGAACGGCGTTTTTCTTTGTCGCCTTCTTGCTGATCATATTAAAGGCTTTCTTTGCCACATCCCCCATAAGCATGATAACTTTGACGTTGGGAAATAAAGCAAGTTCTTTTTCCAGATAGGACAGACTGTCCTCTATGCTCTCCTTTGAAACAGCATATTCGGTTTTAGGTGTTTTGACCGCATTGGTAATGTAAATTCCTCGATTCAAAATATCCTGTACCGAACCTACATCTATCCCTGCTTTTCTGAACAACGGAATTGTTGTTGACATATACGCGGAATCTGGCTTCCCATAGAAATCCTCCTCCGGACTTGACGGGACAACCTCATTTATCATGATTGCCTGTATTGTTTCCGGTGCGACATCCACGTTGTTAAACCGCATATCCGCTTCGCCTGCAGAGAACTGTTGTAATTCTTTCTGTATATTCATCATAATAGTTTGAGCAATTCTTCGTGGACTTGTCCGTTTGTTCCGGCTACCTGACTTCCTTGAGCCGGGTCAAGTGCGTTGCCGTTCCAATCGGTCACTATTCCTCCGGCCTCTTGTACCAGAAGCATACCGGCAGCATAATCCCAAGGGTTCAGATATACCTCGAAATACCCGCCTTGTCTGCCACACGCGGTATATGCCAGTTCCAAGGCTGCGGAACCAAGCCGTCGGACATCTTGTGAGTTTTCATAGACTTTGAGAAATCGGGCAAAATTTTCTTTCGCCAACTCTCTTTTAGCAGTGCCGATACCGATTATGGTTTCCGAGAGTTTATGGGCAGAGGAAACGTGTATGGGCTTGCCGTTCAAGAAACTGCCTCCGCCTTTGACGGCTGAGAAAATTTCATCGTGAAACGGGTCATATATAATGCCCATGACAATCTCCTTCTGGCGACAAAGAGCCAGCGAGACCACGCTGTGCTGATAGTCGTGCATGAGGTTAGTAGTGCCGTCAACGGGATCGAGAATCCAATAGCTGTCTGTATCCATTCGCTGCAAGCCGGTTTCCTCTCCGAGAAACTGGATGTCCGGCGCAAGTGTATATAGTGCCTTTTTCAAAAAGTCCTGTACAGCCACGTCAACTTGCGTAACGTAATCGGCAACTCCTTTTTCTTTCACATGGGCTGCCATTTCCCTGTTTGTGATGATTCCCTTAGTCTCTTTGACCAAGCTGATTATATGTTGTATATCCATGATTATAATATATGGGGGGTAATTTAATACTGCTGCATAGCCAAACCGCAAGAGAACAAAATATTTCGGACATAATCCTGACAGACTTCCGACCCGAATATGTTTTCGTAAAAATTTCGGGCTTTGTTTATGTCTGACACGGATAAAACTGTACAACAAAATCTCATAGACTATTTTTCCAGCGTTTGAGGGTTGGATAAAATTGTCGCATCATCTCTTTCGCCTGTTCTACGGTCATATTTTCCCCGGACCATTTGTTTATCTCATCGGTGAATTGGGCGCAGTGCTCAATCATTTGCTCCATCGTCATGTCCTGCGTGAACTGACCATCCATGTAACAATAGTTGCAGTAATCATCATTACGGCTACCATCGGCATTTATTCCTTTGTAGTCATCAGTCAGCGGCATACCGCAGCTTTGACAAAATTTCTGTTCCATATTCATATTTCTTTTTTGTTCAATCAAATCTTTGTTTTTCACGTTAGACAAAGACGCTTCTCAAAACAATGCTGTACTGTTTATAATTTCAATAATTGTTCAATGTTGCCGGATTGTATATAAGGTACACTTCTTACGGTGGATTTTTCTACAACTTGTCGATTTCTTTTTGGAGCAAATCAAGGAAGCGGGCAGCGTGTGCGCCATCCATCTGAGTGTGGTGAAATTGGAATGATACCGTGAGGGTTGTTTTGAACCAGCCTTTGCTGTATCGTCCCCAAATCATAAAGGGATTATTGAATATTCCGCTATACATTCCGACTGCACCGTCGATGTCGTACTGAGCCAATGCCGATGTGCCGATTACCATGCTGTCCGTGAGGTCGTGATTCTCGCAGGTTTTGGCAACTTGTCGTGTAAGCCGAATATAATCGGCATTGAAGATTGATAAATCGTCGGAGAAAGGGATGTCGCAGGAACTTACCTCACCTTTACTGTTGGCAACAATGGTATTGACAGCAATAGTGTCATACTCAATAAGTTTGTCTCCGATAGGAAGCATGAAGAACTCTTTGACCTGACTTGCTGCTTTACCGATGCACCAGCACATCAGCATATTGAATTTCATGCCTTTCTTCTTGCTGACTTTCATGAGCCGTGATACATCAAACGTCTTGAAGAATGTAACCATCGGCATGGGGGCTTTCATCCACATGTCAAATGCGTAAGCACGAGTTGTGTTTTTGGGATTTACTTCTCTCATGGCATTTATATAGAATGACTGTCTAATGAATCTATATCCCCGGCTTGAATAGCACTGATGGATTTATTGATTTTATCGGTATCCCAGTTCCACCATTGGAGTTTCTGCAAACGGGTGATGATATCGGGGGAGAAACGTTTGCGTATCTCTTTCGCCGGAATGCCGCCTACTATTGAATATGGCTCGACATCCTTTGTTACAACTGCCCGTGTACCGATTATTGCGCCGTCGCCGATAGTCACCCCAGCCATGATTACTGCGTCATAACCTATCCACACATCATTACCAATCACGATGTCTCCTTTATTGTCCCATGCAGAAGCGACATCAGATTTCGGTAAGCCCCATTCCTCAAAGAAAAGCGGGAACGTGTATGTAGAAAACGATTTCAGTGTATGGTTGGCGCAATTGAATATAAACTTTGCTCCGCAAGCTATTGAGCAGAACTTTCCGATAATCAGACGATCCTGATTTATAGGATAATGATACAACACGTTATTCTTCTCAAAGTCACGAGGGTCATTCACAAAATCATTGTAAATGGTAAAATCTCCGACTTCAATATTCTGGCGCGTTATGACTGATTTAAGATAGACAGTCTGATTATCTCCGGAACGAGGATATATCTTTGTTAGGTTCATATCTAAAACTCTTTAAGCCGTTCTATTCTTGATGATTGCCTTCGATTACCTGATTTATCAAATCCCGGACTTCATCATCCGACATTTTTCTGTCCCTTACAAGAGTGCTTATCACTCCCCGAATGGAATTATTAAAATATCGCTGTACCACATTCATCAGATTGTTGCCACAATACTCATCTCTTTCTATAAGGGGATAATAGATGAATCCGTTGTTTCCTGCCGGTTTATGACCTAAAAAGCCCTTCTCAATAAGAAATTTCACGAATGTAGATATGGCGGTTCTGCTTGGACGAGGTTCGGGATAAGTGGCGATAATCTCCTTGACGGTAGCTTCACCCTTCTCCCAAAACTTGTTCATCACTTCTTCTTCACGCTTGGTAAGTTGTTCCATCATTAAATGAAATTTAGTATATGCAAAGTTAGTCTAAATAAATTAGTCAAGCAAGCAAATACGGCTATTTTTATGATTTATAAGCAAACGTGATTATTACGACAATGAAATTTGTAGATTAATGAATGAAAAATGAAGCAAGAGGATGATATTAGATAATTCCCCCTCTTGCTTCATTATTATTTACATTTTTATCCCTTTCGGACGGTTTTCATCCTTGAATTGAAACCCCGGCCGCCCGATAATAATATGGTCGGCAATGAAATTGCCAGACGGACTTCGTTCATCCACCGAGTTGCGTATCTGCGGTGCATCTTCGGTGGGTTGTGGTGGCACGTTCCGTACACCTCCCACATCCGACTTGATTTCCTGTCCATCTTTTTCTTTTTCGGCGACTTCGGGCGTGGGCGGCGCAAGCTCCAACTGTATCTTGCGGTCAAGTGCGGCAAGTTCTGACTTCAACTGTTTCAGTTCGTCCTCTTTCTTCCACACCTTACCCGCTATCTCCTGCAACTGCGGAACCTCCTTTTCCAGCACCTCGTTCTTTCCCTTATACTGGTCGATTATGGACGGAATCCTCTCCAATGCGTTCAGGAAGTTGCGTGCGGCGGCTAACGGGTCAGCCATCGCCAGATGCCCGTTGTTGTAGGTGTACTTGTAGTTACCTTCCACCACGAAGCGGTTGTCGGTAAACTCCAGTCCATCTTTGAGCATCCTCTCGCTGACCACCTTTATCGGAAAACCATATAGTTCCCCAATAGGCTTGTACTGCCCGCCCGTCGCAGCGTTCTTGGCGATTTCTTGCAAACGCCTTCCAATAACTTTTTCGTCGGTTGAATCCACACCGTCCACTTTGACAAGATTAAGGCGGCTGCCTTCCTTATCAGTCTGCACAACGGAAAGAAAACGGTTCCAGTCTTCCGTCATGGCTTCGATGAAAGCCGTGTTGTTACGCAGTTCTCCCGTCTTGGATTCCAACTTGAACTCCGAATCGCGCCTACCCTTGTTGAACGACTTGCGTTCCCCTTCGAGCGAGGCGATACGCTTCTCTAATTTCGCCTTGTCCAAAAGGTCGGTGTTGCCGGAGAGCAACGCCATGTACTCCGAGAAGTTCATGCCCGATTTCTCGTCCATAGCCCCCTCGTCGATGGTACGCGCGCCCATCGCCCCGCTCTTGAGCTGCGAGATGAACGTCTGCTTGCAGTGCAGCAGGTTGAACTTGTAGCTGTCCAGCGACTTTTCCACCGCATAGATGATGACATCCACGTTGTTCCCGGCAAAATGCTTGGCAATCTCGTTGCCTGCTCTAACTCCCCGTCCGTCACGCTGTTGCAGGTCGGACGGTCGCCAAGGCGTATCCAAATGATGGATGGCGACACACCTTTTTTGCGCATTCACACCCGTTCCGAGCATGGAGGTGGAACCGAACAACACACGCACCGTTCCGGCGTTCATGGCGTCTATCACCGCCTTGCGAGCCTTGTCGGTCTTACACTCCTGAATGAAGCGCACCTCGCTTGCCGGTATGCCGTAGTCCTCCGTCAGCTTCCGCTTTATCTCGCTGTACACGTTCCATCCGTCGCCCGACTGGTACGTTCCCAGATCCGAGAACACGAACTGCGTGCCTTTCTGCGCGTCGTATTTGTGGTAATACTCCGCAATCGTCTTGGCGCAGTGCGAAGCCTTGTTGTCGGGGTGGTCTTCATAATGCGGGTCTATCATGCGCATATCGAGAGCCATCTTCCGTGCGTAGTCGGTGGCGATAAGCATCTTAGCCTTTTCCTCCGTTTCCGACAGGGGCGGTCTGCCCAGCAGCGTGGCGTCGCCCGTCTTGGCGAACTGCATCAGCTTTTGGATGAAGTCCTCCTGCTCCGGCGTGGGCGGTATGTGGTGCAGTATCTCGTTCTTGTGCGGACGATCCACACCCACATCCTCCGCCGTGCGGTAGTCGGTAATCTCGTTGTAGAAGGCAGCAAGCTCCGGCACTTTGATGAAGTAGCGGAAACGCTCTTTCTGCACCACGTTGTTCGTCACGTTGAACTCGAAGTCGGTCGTCTTCTTGGCGAAAATAGCCGCCCAAGCGTCAAAGCAGCGGATGTCCTGCCGTTCCAGCTCTTTCGGACGCAGGTACTTGAAAAGCAGGTACAACTCCGTCAGCGAGTTGCTGATGGTCGTGCCGGATAGGAACGTAGCCCCCAAGTCCTTGCCCGTGCGCTCCTGTATGGTACGTATGGCAAAGAGCATGTTCAGGGCTTTCTGGCTTCCTTCCGAGTTGCCCAAACCCGCCACACGGTCGTGCCGCGTGTTGAAAGTCAAGTTCTTGAATTGATGGCTCTCGTCAATGAAGATATGGTCGATGCCCATCTGCTTGAAGTCCACCACATCATCCGTGCGCGATTGGATGGCGTGTTCCACCTTCTCCAACTTCGCTTCAAGGTTGTGCTTGCGCTTTTCCAGCCCTTTCAGCATCGCCCTCGACACGTTCTTGCCCTGCTGCCGCAGGACTTCGAGGTTTTCCTCCACCGTGTCAAGCTCCGCTTGCAGGATGCGCTGCTGCAACTCCGGCGACTGCGGAATCTTGCCGAACTGGTCGTGCGACATGATGACGCAATCGTAGTCGTTGTTCTTGATGTTGTTGAAGAAACGCACGCGGTTGGCGGTCGAGAAGTCCTTCTCCGAGGCGTAGAGAATCCGTGCGTTCGGGTATGCCGCCTGATAGGTGGCGGCAATCTCCGCGACATTGGCTTTCAATCCGATAATCATCGGCTTGTGTGCCAAGTTCAGACGCTTCATCTCATGCGCTGCAATGCACATTATCAGCGTTTTACCGGTTCCACAGGCTAAGCGCAAAGCGCCTTGCCGTCCTTTCGGACGGTAGGTTTCTAAACGCTCGCCACCGAACCGTACGTACACGTCTCCATGTATACGGC
>NZ_KQ033913.1:2128101-2341185 GCF_000969835.1 Parabacteroides goldsteinii DSM 19448 = WAL 12034 | reverse complement strand
TAGAGGGTGAAAATCCCGTACACGACTTTCTAACGAAGCCTAGTGGTATCCTGAGTAGCGCGGAGCACGAGAAATTCTGTGTGAATTAGCGGGGCCCATCCCGTAAGGCTAAATACTCCCGAGAGACCGATAGCGAACCAGTACCGTGAGGGAAAGGTGAAAAGAACCTCGAACAGAGGAGTGAAATAGACCCTGAACCCGTCTGCCTACAAGCGGTCGGAGCAACGTAAGTTGTGACGGCGTGCCTTTTGCATAATGAACCTACGAGTTACTTTCTCCGGCAAGGTTAAGTATTTCAGATACGGAGCCGAAGCGAAAGCGAGTCTGAACAGGGCGGTATAGTCGGAGGGAGTAGACGCGAAACCAAGTGATCTACCCATGGTCAGGTTGAAGGTTAGGTAACACTAACTGGAGGACCGAACCGGTAAGCGTTGAAAAGCTTTCGGATGAACTGTGGGTAGGGGTGAAAGGCTAATCAAACTTGGAGATAGCTCGTACTCCCCGAAATGCATTTAGGTGCAGCCTTTATTTAGTATAGCATGAGGTAGAGCGACTGATTGGATGCGAGGGCTTCACCGCCTATCAAGTCCAGATAAACTCCGAATGCGTGCTATATATTGATAAGGAGTGAGGGCGCGGGTGCTAAGGTCCGCGTCCGAGAGGAGAAGAATCCAGACCATCAGCTAAGGTCCCCAAATAACAGTTAAGTTGAACTAACGAAGTCAGACTGCAGAGACAGCTAGGATGTTGGCTTGGAAGCAGCCATTCATTTAAAGAGTGCGTAACAGCTCACTAGTCGAGGAGTTTGGCGTGGATAATACTCGGGCATAAACTGTTTACCGAAGCTATGGATCCAGAGTAATGGATGGTAGGGGAGCATTCCAGTGGCGTTGAAGGTGAGGGATAACCCTTGCTGGAGTAGCTGGAAAAGCAAATGTAGGTATAAGTAACGATAAAGGAAGTGAGAAACTTCCTCGCCGAAAGACTAAGGTTTCCTGATCAACGTTAATCGGATCAGGGTAAGTCGGGACCTAAGGATAAGCCGAACGGCGATTCCGATGGAAGAATGGTTTAATATTCCCATACTACTTTATAGAGCGATGTGGAGACGGAGAAGTGACAGTCCTGCCAACTGACGGAATAGTTGGTTAAAGGGTGTAGACGTTGATCGCGGTAGGCAAATCCGCCGTGAGAGTCGAACCTGAGAGTATGCCGAGTACTTGTACAAGGCAATATGGATGTAAACAGGCTCCCTAGAAAATCCGCTAAGCATATCTATAGAGTACCCGTACCGTAAACGGACACACGTAGTTGGGTTGAGAATACTGAGGCGCTCGAGTGATTCACGGTTAAGGAACTAGGCAAATTGACCCTGTAACTTCGGGATAAAGGGTCCCTGTCAGCGATGGCGGGGCGCAGAGAATAGGTCCAGGCAACTGTTTAACAAAAACACATGGCTGTGCGAAATAGAAATATGAAGTATACAGCCTGACACCTGCCCGGTGCTGGAAGGTTAAGAGGAGAGCTCATCGCAAGAGAAGGTTTGAATTGAAGCCCCAGTAAACGGCGGCCGTAACTATAACGGTCCTAAGGTAGCGAAATTCCTTGTCGGGTAAGTTCCGACCTGCACGAATGGTGTAATGATCTGGACACTGTCTCAACCGTGAGCTCGGTGAAATTGTAGTATCGGTGAAGATGCCGATTACCCGCGATGGGACGAAAAGACCCCGTGAACCTTTACTATAGCTTTACATTGAATTTGGGCAACTAATGTGTAGGATAGGCCGGAGACTGCGAAGCAGGCACGCCAGTGTCGGTGGAGTCGCCGTTGAAATACGGCCCTTTGGTTGTTTGAGTTCTAACTCGTGGAAACGAGGACACTGTATGGTGGGTAGTTTGACTGGGGTGGTCGCCTCCAAAAGAGTAACGGAGGCTTCTAAAGGTACCCTCAGACCGATTGGTAACCGGTCGTAGAGTGTAATGGCATAAGGGTGCTTGACTGGGAGAGAGACAACTCGATCAGGTAGGAAACTAGAGCATAGTGATCCGGTGGTTCCGTATGGAAGGGCCATCGCTCAAAGGATAAAAGGTACTCCGGGGATAACAGGCTGATCGCTCCCAAGAGCTCATATCGACGGAGCGGTTTGGCACCTCGATGTCGGCTCGTCACATCCTGGGGCTGGAGAAGGTCCCAAGGGTTGGGCTGTTCGCCCATTAAAGTGGCACGCGAGCTGGGTTCAGAACGTCGTGAGACAGTTCGGTCTCTATCTATCGTGGGCGTAGGAGATTTGAGTGGCTCTGACACTAGTACGAGAGGACCGTGTTGGACAGACCTCTGGTTTACCGGTTGTACCGCCAGGTGCACCGCCGGGTATCTAAGTCTGGATTGGATAAGTGCTGAAAGCATCTAAGTACGAAGCCAGCCTCAAGATAAGATCTCCCTGAGGGTCGTTGTAGACTACGACGTTGATAGGCTACAGGTGTAAGGGCAGTAATGTCGAAGCCGAGTAGTACTAATAGCCCGAGACTTTCTATTTCCGAGAGGAAGGATTGATATATCAGCAGGGTTAGTAGAGATACTAACAAAGCGAAAGTTACTGATAAAGTAGCGTTGTCCAGGTCAAACATCTTAAAAGGTATTAAGGTGGTTATAGCGTTGGGGATCCACCTCTTCCCATTCCGAACAGAGAAGTTAAGCCCAACCACGTCGATGGTACTGCGTAAAAGTGGGAGAGTAGATAGCCGCCGTTTTAGAGTCACAGACTCCAAACAAATGAAAGGAATCAATCGTAAGGTTGGTTCCTTTTTGTGTTTATGAAGAACTCCTTTTTATATATGAATACCAATTCCTATATTTCCTCTATAAATAAACAAACGTGAGTTCGAAATAAGTACCATAACCTTCCTCAGAATAACAGTCAAGCCATGTTTAATAACATGTATGTGTAAAAATATAACAAAAAGTTTGTATTAAAGAAAAATAAACCTGTCCTTTGACGAAAAGATTTTAACTATGAAAAACACAAAGAGATAACATTGCCACAGTCTTGACTATGAAATGTATGATCTTTGGGAGGGAGTCTGTATAAGGGTCCCTTTTTTCTTATTATTTTCTGTGTAATAAAAGTTACACTAACCTTATTTCGAACTCCCGTTAAAATAAGATCACTTTGTAGCTGTCCCTACATTTTGTCTATGTAGAGAGTGATAAATAATTTCCTCTTCGAGCTTGTTTGTCTCAGACGCAATTCCTTGCCAGAGCGTGCCTGTATACCAGTTTGCAAAAACGGGGTTTACTCCACCACAAATATAAGGGTCTTGGAACGCTCATTAAGAAGCAACCATTAATTCACAAATGGCATATAAGGTTGCTTTTTAGCTAATAAATTCCAAATAACAACGAGTAGCTTTCGAGCATTTGCCATTAAAGCCTTGTTGTGATTCATTCTCTTTTTCAAGGTATGATATCTGCTATAAAATTTAGATGTTTGAGTCCTGCAGGCTCCCCATGCACATTGTGTAAGCATAACACGTAAATACTTGTTTCCATGTAAAGTCTTTCTTCCTTTGATCTTTCCTGCACTTTGATCATTTCGCGGTCTTAATCCAGCCCAGCCAACTAAAGCTGATGCTGTTAGAAAGGCTTTCATGTCAACACCGATTTCTGCTATGATTCTCATAGCGCTTTCCTCTTTTATCCCAGGAGCTGTTTGAAGGATTTCCAGTTCCTCGGCATAATGTCCCTCGCAAATTATTCGCATTTTCTCTTTACACTCAAGAAGCTGACGATCATAAAGTTCCACTTCTTCCAAACTCATTTTAAGCATGTCTCTGTCTGATGAAGATACAATACCAGTCAAAGACGACTTAATAACCTCATGACAATGTTTATTACGAATACGCTTGTGAACCAACAGAGCTAATACTTCAGAATCAGTTTCACCACAGATTAATGCATTGACCACCTTACGCATGGATTTACAACCAATATCAGAAACATAATTACTCAAACGAATATTGCAACGTTGCAACGTTAGATCGATAGCAGATTCAGCTTGCTGTTTGCGACGAGTCAAATGGAAGATACGACGACTGTACTGACGTAATTCCTGTATTTTTGAATCAGGAATATAACTTCCCTTAATTAGCTCTTTCTGAAGAACAGTCGCAATCCATTGGGCATCTTTAATATCAGTTTTACGACCAGGGAGTTGACGGATGAAATAAGGGTTAACCAATTTAACATCAAAATCGCATTCCAAAATGCGCCAAATAGGAACCCAATAAATACTGGTGCTTTCCATTGCAACTTTACCAACACCATGAGAGACTAAAGTGTCACGAAGGCGATCCAGTTCCGGTGTTAAAGTTCCAAACACATCTTCAATTTTCTCACCGTTTGCTGTGAGAATACACATAAAGACACTATCTTTATGCACATCAAGACCACAAACTCTGTCCATAAGATATAGTTTTTTTGTATTACAACTTTAAAATAACGAAAGTCGGTGGAATAACAGCAGGGAGTGGTCTTTATTTTTATTAGACGCGCTTATAAATCTCAATTTTTATGTAAGTTTGTACCTCATTCAAATATACATATAAACGTGGCGAATACAACATTACAAGATCATACAAAACAAATCAACCGGGTTATTGATTATATTAATTCAAATCTGAACAGGCAGATATCGATAGATGAGTTATCGTCGTTAGTTGATATTTCTACTTATCATTTTCATCGGATATTTACTGCCTCCATGGGTGAACCTGTAGGAAAGTATATTCTTCGGAGAAAATTGGAGCGGGCCGCCAATGTTTTGCTGAGTGATCCTGCTGCGATCAAGGATGTGGCTTATGATTGGGGTTTTTCTTCCGCCTCTTCTTTTTGTCGTAGTTTCAAACGTCATTTTGGTATTTCTGCCGAAGAGTATCGTCGCAAGAACGGATATCCGGATAGCAAGAAATGTCAATTCAAGAGCATAAACGAGCAACATACCTCGCTTTATTCACGCTATTTTTGTCGTGATAAAACAATCAAAGTAAATGGTATGGATATGAATTGCACTTTTGAAATTAAGCAAATGCCTGAGAGGGCTATTATTTATTGTCGTCATCAGGGAGCATTGGACCAGATGCAGGAGGCTTTCGCCAATCTTATGAAGTGGGCACTGCCCAGAGGGTTTGTTTCACAACCGGATATGAGGTTATTGTCCGTCTATCATGATGATCCTCGTGTTACCCCGGTCGATAAATTAACAGCCGATGCGGCCATGTTTGTTCCGGAAGAAATGAAGCCGGAAGGAATTATTGGAAGCTATAAGCTCTCCGGTGGGTTGTATGCGGTTGGACGTTTTGAATTATCTATGTCTGAGTTTCCGGCTGCCTGGATGGCAATGTTCGATTTATTGGAAGAAAATGGCTGTAAGTGTGGTTATGGACATCATTATGAGATTTATCAGAATAACCATGACGAACATCCGGAAAAAAAGTTTATTGTGGATATTTGTATACCTGTTGAACCGGTATAACAGGGAAGGTGGTTGCATCATTTGCTTATGGCACATGAATAATACAGATCAGGCAGATTTACATGGATTCTTTACCATGTAAATCTGCCTGATCTGTATTATCTGTATGTTGTTTATAGTCTATTTTATAAAGAATCATTTAGTACATACCTCAACTGATCCATCATCAGGGATATTTCTGAATCTTCTATACCGGCCACGATTAAATCCGGGATGTCCTGATTGAAATCTTCCTGGAACTTATAGAAATTCCCGTTTTCTTTTTCTATAGCCTGCCTGTAGAATTCTATAGCCCCTTTTATATTTTGCAGAGCCCATTCCGTATGGCCGGCATTTAGCAGGTCCTGCGTATTGGGTTGATCAGCCAATATCTTTTTGTAATAATTGCGTGCCTGGTCATATTTACCGGTCAGGAACGAACACCAGGCTATAGGACGCCATGCCTTGCTATTGCTATCCATATAATCAACCTTGAAGAAACATTTCAATGCTTCACTGTAGTTTTTGAGTTCCAGGTAACAATGTCCGATACTGATTGTAATAGATAAATTATCTGGGTTCAGTTTCTCGTACCGGCGATAGTACTTTAATGCTTCTTCGGGTTCTTTCAGCGAACGGTAGCAACCGGCAATCCGGCGGATGACCCATTTGCTTTGCGGATTTAAAAGGTCTGCCCTCAGATAAGCGTCGAGAGCTCCCTGTAAATCATCATTCATTTGCTTACAGTAGCCTATTTTCTGGAAAAGTATATCACTCTCCTGATTCGTCTCAGCCAATTGGTTGAAGATGGTCAGAGCATCACTGAAATAGTTTTTGCGCAGGTAGTATTCTGCAATCGTACTCAGACTTTCTTCATCGGAGATATAAGGACGCAAAATATCCAGGTTATGAAAGTCAAGAGGCAATGTGAAAATGTCGTTGAAATCCAGGTGTCCCGGATATATTTTAAAGAAGCGGTACAGGTCTTGTATATATTGTCCTGTAATCGTCTCCAGTTTGCCCCGTTTACTGATCAGTTCTTCTTTATTCTGTTGGATCATTTCAGTAGCCTGGCTGTCAAACTGATTCATCATCATTTTTTTAGCTTCTTCAGGCAACTGCATCATACTGAAGTATAATGAATATTTATCGGAATTGCACATGAATGCTGCCAGCGTCATGGAGTCCAGCATCTGTTTTTCACCATTGTTCTGGTTAAAACGATCCCCGAACGATGAATGTTCTGTCGTAAATGGCAAAAGCCAGTTACTCAGTTCGCGGAAGAAGGGGAAACTCTTCAAATGAACGAAGGTAGAATGCATGACATCGGCACCTTCCTGTTGCAGTTCACTGAATTCTTCCATCTTTTTACCCAGCGAACTGTCGGCAAATATATTTTCCCATTCCGGATTCATTTCCTCTCCAAGCTGTTCCGGGGTAATGTCTTTCAGATTTATTTTATTGCTGATCTTAGGACTCAGTTTCATCATTTCGGGAATGATCTCATTCTGTAGTTTCCGGGTAATCTTTTCTGTTTCACGGGCCAGGATAAAACGCAGTGTAATGGTCCGTATAGCTTTCGTGAAGCCGGGAACCTCGGAAAGAGCATCCAGCCTGTTTATTATTTGCGGATAAAGAGCCGTTCTTTTTCTATAAGTATATAATGTAAGCAGGATGGAGATCAGCGCACGTACTTTGATCTCTTCATTCCCATGATTTGCCGCATCAAACAATAACATCATTTTTTCCGGGTCGAAAGCTGCCTGTAATCCGAGCGTCAGCGATGAAACAATCTGACAGCCTGCCGTAAACGGAAGTTCGTTATCGAAAAGAATATTCTTTATAACAGCAGCATCTTCAACCATGAAAGGATCGGAGACCCATATCTTATTGAACAAGACAATGAGCATGGCATCATATTCGGCCCTGTTTCCTGTCGCATAATGCTTGCTTAGCTGGAGGTGGAGGTTCTCGAAAGTCACGTTAGGCTGGACTTGCAAACTCCTGCGCCGGCTATAGAAGGCCAAAGGCGATTCAACTGCCATCGCTTTATGCTTGATCCGGTCGGCCAACTCGTATGAGGAGGTCTGAATCTTGTTATATATCTGTTCCTGCATCGGATCTTTGGCCCCTTCGATGCGATAACGCAACATATATTTATATGTATCCTGCAACTCATTCAATTTGTCCTGGAATGATATTTCACGGCTTCCGGAAATGAGTGCCTGAATGGAATCAAAAGCATTCTTTAATTCCTTGCTATCTAATGAACCGATAATACGGTTGTAAGCTTTATTTATTTCTTGTAGTGTCATATAATATTAACAACAAATGGTATGCCAAAAGTATAGTTTTTGACCTAAAATTCCTATCTTTGCACACCTAAAATAAATTAGCACATGAAGAATATCCGCAATTTCTGTATTATTGCTCATATTGACCATGGTAAGAGTACTTTGGCTGATCGTTTGCTTGAATATACCAAGACAGTCGAAGGCAAAGACTTACAAGCGCAGGTCCTCGATGATATGGATCTGGAGCGCGAACGAGGCATTACGATCAAGAGTCATGCCATTCAGATGAAATATAATTATAAAGGTGAAGAATATATCCTGAATTTGATCGATACGCCGGGACACGTCGACTTTTCGTACGAAGTTTCCCGCTCTATTGCTGCATGTGAAGGGGCTTTGCTGATTATCGATGCCGCCCAGGGAATCCAGGCACAGACTATATCCAATCTGTATATGGCGATCGAAAATGATCTGGAGATCATCCCGGTTATGAATAAGATTGATCTTCCCAGTGCCATGCCGGATGAAGTGGAAGATCAGATCGTTGAACTGTTGGGCTGTCCACGTGAAGATATTATCCGGGCAAGCGGTAAGACCGGTGAAGGTGTTTTTCAGATCCTCGATGCGATCATTGAAAAGGTGCCGGCTCCCCAGGGAGATCCGGAAGCACCGCTTCAGTGTCTTATCTTTGACTCCGTATTTAATTCATTCCGTGGCATTATCGCCTATTTCAAGGTGGTGAACGGCGTGATCCGAAAAGGAGACCATGTCAAGTTTATCGCGACAGGAAAGGAATATGACGCAGACGAAGTCGGTGTATTAAAGCTGGAAATGTCACCACGCAGTGAAATCAGAACCGGTGATGTTGGTTATATCATTTCCGGTATTAAAACATCAAAAGAAGTAAAGGTCGGCGATACTATAACTCATGTAGCCCGTTCGGCAAAGGCTGGTATAGCCGGTTTCGAGGAAGTGAAGCCGATGGTGTTTGCCGGTGTGTATCCGATCGACAGCGAAGATTTTGAAAATCTGCGTGCGTCATTGGAGAAACTGCAATTGAATGATGCCTCCCTGACATTCCAGCCGGAAAGTTCTGCCGCTCTGGGTTTTGGTTTCCGTTGCGGATTCCTGGGATTGTTGCATATGGAGATTGTCCAGGAACGTCTGGACCGTGAATTCAATATGGATGTGATCACGACAGTACCTAACGTATCCTACAAAGTATATGATAAAAAAGGTAATTGTATAGAAGTTCATAACCCTAGCGGACTGCCGGAACCGACATTGATCGATCATATCGATGAGCCGTATATTCGTGCTTCTGTCATAACGAACACGACTTTTATCGGTCCGATCATGACACTTTGTCTGGGTAAGCGTGGTATTTTGCTGAAACAGGAATATATTTCAGGCGATCGTGTGGAGATTCATTATGATATGCCTTTAGGGGAAATTGTGATCGACTTCTATGACAAACTGAAGAGTATCTCTAAAGGATATGCCTCTTTTGATTACCATATCCATGATTTCCGCCCGAGTAAACTGGTGAAGCTGGATATCCTGTTGAACGGTGAGCCGGTGGATGCCCTGTCTACATTGACACATGTGGATAATAGTGTGGCATTCGGCCGTCGTATGTGTGAAAAACTGAAGGAGTTGATACCTCGCCAGCAGTTTGATATTGCCATCCAGGCAGCTATCGGAGCGAAGATCATTGCCCGTGAGACGATCAAGGCAGTACGTAAGGATGTAACAGCCAAATGTTATGGTGGTGATATTTCACGTAAACGTAAATTGCTGGAAAAACAGAAAGAAGGTAAGAAGCGAATGAAGCAGATCGGATCGGTAGAAGTTCCGCAGAAGGCATTCCTTGCTGTATTAAAGTTAGACTAAAAATAG
The DNA here is from genome assembly GCF_000969835.1 of Parabacteroides goldsteinii DSM 19448 = WAL 12034. Lineage (GTDB taxonomy): Bacteria > Bacteroidota > Bacteroidia > Bacteroidales > Tannerellaceae > Parabacteroides > Parabacteroides goldsteinii. The sequence continues at coordinate 2,331,482 of NZ_KQ033913.1, read as the reverse complement.
CTTCAAAAAAGAATTGTAAGTACGAAGCTATTAATTATCAATATGTAGAAGGTGACGCTGGCTATTTAGGACGGCGTCACTTTTTGTTTGGTATCATTGCCTCTATTTTTTAGCGATCATACTATTTACCTAAACCCCTTTACTAGTATATAATTAGATGTAAAGTTATAACTTCTTAATCATTCGACCCAGGTAAAATACGTAGTTGACCCAGGTCGAATTTATAGTTGACCTAGGTCAAATTTGAAGTTGCCCATGGTCGAAAGATTAAAAACATATAGGTTTGAATTTAAAAAACAAGTTAGTATTCAATAAGAAACATCTTGTAAAGTATTAGGCTCTTTCGGGAAGGTATCGGACTTTATCAGAAATGACTTGTGCCGGAAAAGTTAATAATAAAACGAGTGACGCTGCATGTATAAAGTAGCGTCACTCGTAAATATTTGATATTTAGTTAAATGTCGTGCTATTCGGCTGTTTGATCCTGCTTTTTTGCTAAACTTATGCCGCCGTTTTCTAACGTGATAAGATGCTGTTTGTAAAGGGCACCGATCGCTTGTTTGAAGCTTTTCTTGCTGCATTGGAAAAGTGATTGAATGACTTCCGGGTCACTTTTGTCGTGTACAGCGATAAATCCTCCCTGACTTTTTAACGATTCGAGGATGGTTCCGGCCAATCCTTCTATTTTCTGATAGCCCAGCGGAACGAGGCTTACGTCTATTTTTTCATCTTCGCGGACTTCTTTGATGTAGCCTTTAATCTCTTCTCCTTTTTCCAGGCGACGAAAGACTTCATTATAATATACCAATCCCCAATGCAGGTTATTAATGATAACTTTATAACCGATCTCTGTTTCATCCGCTACCAGTAAGTTAACTTCCTGATTGAAGGTATATTCGGGCATTACATTGTCCAGATACTTGTCGATACGTGCAGAAGCCACGATACGTCCGGTGATATGATCGAGATGGACATATACCAGATACCACCTGCCTTCGCGCATCGGCATCTTTTGCTCTTTGAAAGGGACGAGCAGATCCTTCATCAGCCCCCATTCCAGAAAAGCCCCCGTGTTATTAACCGATTTGACTTCCATGAATTTGAATTCGCCGACAGTAGCTAGCGGTCGTGCTGTCGTAGCGATCAGCCTTCCTTCATTATCGTGATAAATAAAGACTTCCACTTCATCCCCCGGCTTTACGTTCTTGGGAACATAACGGGCCGGCAGAAGTATCTCTTTCCCGTTACCCCCGTCCAGGTAGACCCCAAAATCCAGGTCTTTTACTATTTTTAGCGTGTTATATTTTCCTACTTCAAGCATAATCTGTTTCTTTTGGGACAAAAGTACATGATAATTCAAGAAAGAGAGATAAAATCTCCTATATTTTTACTTCATCATGCAGCAATATATTAACAAATGCATCGTTATAGATGTAACTCGGACTAGAAGAACACACTTATATGGTCCGGGGTTGAACTAAAAGTCGTATATTTGCAACTTATTTGAAGAAAAATTTATATATGAATTTGAAGGTATTGCTATTTGGTTTGCTTTTATTTGGAGCTTGTTCGGCTCCTAAGAATATTACATATTTTGATGATGCAAAATATGTGTCAGGTGAAGAATTATTAGAAACAAAGATGAACTATGACCCCAGGTTGAAGTCTGGAGATAAACTGGTGATAACAGTTTCTGCTTTGGATATTGCGGCTGCAGCGCCGTTTAACTTGTATGCTGTTTCTATGACGGATTTATTGCAGACACAAACGAGTTCAGTGATGGATAAAAAACAACTTAGCACATCGCAAATGTATGCTCCATATACTGTAGATAATGAAGGGTTTATTAATTTCCCCGTGTTAGGAAAAATAGAAGTGAAAGGTAAAACCGTAAAGGAATTAACAGATATATTGGAAGATAGAATATCTGAATCTGTAGAAAACCCAATAGTTAATATCCGAATAGAAAACTTTAAAGTTACAGTAATAGGAGAAGTGCTTCGTCCTGGTTCTTTTACTGTTTATTCAGATCGTATATCATTATTGGATGCTTTGGGATTGGCGGGTGATTTGACTATTTATGGTGACCGTACCAATGTAAAGCTGGTAAGGGACATAAATGGGGAAAAGAAATTGGTACATCTGGATCTTACAAAGACAAACTTACTGGAATCTCCTTATTTTTATCTGGAACAGAATGATGTGGTTTATGTAGAACCGAATGATAAAAAGAAAAAATCTTCCCGTTACAGTCAGTCTGAACAATATAATTTATCCATAATTTCAACCTTTGCAAGTACGTTATCTGTGATAATGAGTGTTGTAATGTCTATTATAGCAATGAAAAAATAAGGAATAGTATGAAATCTGTTGAAAATAACGAGTTTGTTGATATTAAAGGAATTTACAAAAGATACATTAAGTATTGGCCTGTTTTTGTAGTTTCAGTCTTTGTATTGGGGATATTAGGAGTTATCTACTTGAAGGTAGTGCCCCCCGTATTGCAGGTTAATGCAAATATCCTGATAAAAGAAGATAAAGGTATTTCCGGAACTTCAGCTTCTGCAGCCGCCGCTTCTGAGATGATGCAGAGTTTTGCTTTTGGTGGAAGTTCTGCTATGGGGGGAGTGTCTGTAAATGATGAACTTTTTTTGTTGAGTTCTTACAGTATATTCCGTGATTTAAGTAAGAGCTTGGGTTTGAATGTCCAATATCTATTATCTGATTTTCCTCGAACCAAAGATTGTTATAAGAGTTCTCCTATATCCGTGTATACAGTTAATCCATTGGCCGACACTTTGCGGGCTGTGATTAATTTTGATGTAAATCTGTCTAAAAACGGAGTGTGTAAAATTAAGGCCAAAAATGGTTGGAAAAAGCTAGGAAGTGTTGAAACAAAAGAATTTCCTGTGAAATTAAGTACAGCTTTTGGAACATTTTATTTTGATACGACTAAATACTATGTCCCTAAAAAAACTACTAGTTTGGAAATTAACTACATGGGGTATAATTTGTGTGCCGAAATACTTCAAAAGCAGGTAACTGTTGATTTATATTCAAAGAAAGCCAATGTGATATCATTAGTGATGGAAGAAGTTAATCCGAAGAGGGGAACTGATATTCTGAATACACTTGTTAACTTTTATAACAAAAATGGTGAAGTGGATAAAAATGATGAAACCAAGTTGATGGATGAGTTCTTGACAGAAAGGATTTCTTTGATGGAGGCAGAATTGGATAGTGTAGAAAGGGAGATCGAACTATATAAAAAAGCTAATAATTTGACGGATATTGAGACGGAGGCTAAAATTATATTAGAGAAGAGTCAGGATTTCAAGGAGCGTCAGATTGAAGCTGAATCTCAATATACAGTGATTCAATTAGTGGAAGAATTCTTAACTAAGGATGAAAACCGCTATTCTCTGGTACCATTGAATATAGGGTTAAGTGACCGGACTGTGTTGGAAGGTCTACAGACATATAATGAGGCATTATTGGAGCGTATCAAATTAATGATGACAACAAAACCAGGGAACCCTGCTATAGATTTGGTGAATAAGCAGATAGATGCTATGCGTGCGAATATGTTGGAGACGGTGCGTAGCATAAAATCAGGATTTAGTCGTTCTCGTAATGAGTTACAGTCGCAGGAAAACTACTTCCTTTCTCGTATTGCAAATATGCCACAGCAGGAACGTGAATTTATCACAATGAAAAGGCAGCAGATGATCAAGCAGGAATTGTTCTTGTTCTTGCTGCAGAAGCGTGAGGAGAATGCATTGACACAAGCATTGGTGAAACCTAGAGCTAAAATTGTAGACTCTGCTTATGTTCTGTCTGAACCGGTAAGTCCTAAATTATCGGTTGTATTAGTGGTGGTGACTATTTTATCAGTTATTATTTCTATGCTTTATATTGTAATTGTTGGGTTATTAAGAAAAAGAAAGAAAGTATAATTCGCTATGTTGTTTATACCATTATTATTATTAGCAATAGCATTATATATTTGTGGGCAAAGAACTTATTCTTTGCTCATATTTTTCTTTTTTGTTTTTAATGGGTTCCAAATAATCCCAGAAGAACTATTTGAAACGGGATTAGGTTTTTCTAAACCAACCGATTTTGCATTGATGTATATTTTTGTTCTATTCGGTTATGGCTGTTTCGCATATTATGATTTTATACCGTTAAATAAAATGACTTATTTGATTGCTATTTATTTGGTAGCTGTATTGGTTATTATTGGCGTAAATAAATTCATTTATGGGATAGGCTGGGGCGATATACTCAAAACCTCTCGTAATTATTTTTTTGTGTTGGCATACTATCCATTGAGACGTGTAAAGAAAGAAGAAGTGGATCAATTATTAAAGATACTATTGTATATAGTGTTGTTCCAAAGTTTCTTATTTGCTATACAAGCTTTTACGGGAAAAGCTATTTTGGCAGGGGCGGAAGATAAATCTGGAGGAGATTTAATCCATCGTTTTTATAATTCTCCTCGAATGCTCTATTTTTTTATTTTCTATACGATATTTGTCCAGCCATTAGGAAAAAAATATAGTCTTATAGCCGGAGTGGTATTGGTCATAACAAGTTTTTTGCCATTGCATAGAAGTTTGACCATAATAGTTATTTTAACCTTATCTTTGGGATATATCTTAAATGTAGGAAATTTAAAACGATTTGTTCGTTACTTGCCTTATGTACTATTGGTTGCAATTCCACTTTGTATTGTTTTATTTGCTCAGATTGGCTCTCGAACAGTTACTGATTTACAAATGGTCCAGGAAGGAGATTTTTCAGAAATGGAAGATAGCGAAGATTTTGAAGAATTTGAAATGGATTCCGAATCAACATTTACTTTTCGTATAGCTCACTTAATGGAGCGATATTTGTATGCTCGAACGGATAAGTGGAATGAATTTTTTGGGATAGGGTTGATGTCTGAAGAATCCCCATATACAAATAATAATTTAAATTTTGTGATTGGTCTTGTTGATGATAAAACTGGAGGTGTGGTTCAGTTGGAGTCAGGTGATATTGCGTGGTCTAATTTTGTTGTACGTTATGGGTATGTTGGAACATTGGGCTATTTGATTTTTTATTTGGGATTGGCCTGGATCTTTTTTGTCAATCGAAAAGATAAATTATCATTGGTGCTTTTATTATATATGTTGCTGATACTGGGATTTTCTTTGACTTCAGATATACTATACCAAGTCAGTCGTAATGTGTTTGTTTTGATGTTGTTTGATTTTATAATAAATAAAAAACGGTATGAAGAAAATAACAGTTCTGACATCCTTGTATAAATGTCAAAAATATCTTCAAGGATATTTCGATTGGGTACGTCAGATCGATAATCCGGAGGAAGTGGAAATATTATTATTGCATAATGCTCCGAGTCAAGTTGAGTTGGATATTATACAACAAAATATTTTAGAACTTCCATTTGTTCGTCATATCATCATCTCGGAGTTGGAAGGATTATATGCTACGTGGAATCGGGGAATACGTATGGCTGAAGGGCAGTATGTTTGTGTTTGGAATGTAGACGATATTCGTTTTCCTGAATCTTTGTCTTTGCAAGCTGCAACATTAGATGAAAATCCGGATATATTATTAACTTATTGCGATTTTCATCATATGTACCAATATGGGTGTATTAGTGACGAAAAAGTGATAAATGAAGACTTCCTTTTTAGCTCATCTGTATTTTTTGTTTCCCATCAAATTGGTTGTTTTCCTATGTGGAGGAAAGTACTTCATGAGAAATTCGGATATTTTGATGAACAGTTCTTTTTAGTGGCCGATTTTGATTTCCAGATTCGTTTGGCGCGGACAGGTAAAGTGAGGAAAACAGAGGGAGCTTTGGGCGCCTATTTAGAAGATGCTCCGGAAAAACTGAGTAGCAATCAGAAGCGACAGACTATAGAACGCAATATAGTGTATTTACGGTATGCTGTTTGGGAGTATTTAAATTGGTTTACTTTGTTTTCAATAAATAAGGAACACGCTTTTCAGATTAAGAATGGTAATGAGTGGATTTCGGTATCTTCTGTTTTTGATTCTTATTGGGAATATCGTAAAAAGAGATATCCTAAATTATTTAACTCTATTTGGAAACAGCCACGTGGGTTAGCAGCATTTATTAAACATTGTCTTCTGAATAAATAGATTGATAATAATAGCGAAAGGTGATGATGTTTTTCTTCATGTTGTGGCGAAATCGTATGTATAGTATTTGTTTCAATGATAATTTATTCGTATTATGCAAGTAAATGAAATTCGTGGTGGATGGAAGTTTGCCAGTAAGAAGGCGCAGACAGATAATGAGTACTGGCTTACTTTTTTTACTTCAGCCTATCAAAGGGGGGACACTATTAAGCGTGTGTATGACTCGCTAATAAATATGGAGCTTCCTGCCATGGAAGATGGCAAATCAGTAAAGTTTGAATGGTTAGTGGTAAACGATGGTAGCACCGACCATACAGAGGAGTTACTGAAACAGTGGTGTGAGGAAGATCGTTTGTCCATCCGCTACTACTATCAGGAGAATCAAGGTATACATGTGGCTTATAATTTTGCCGTGGCACATTGTGATTCGTTTGCCATATCTAGCATTGATAGTGATGATGCCTTGTTACCCACAGCTTTGAAAGTACTCTATGAGGAGTGGCAAAAGATTCCAGACAAAGAAAATTTTAAGGGAATAGTGGGACGATGTATTGATCCTGAGACAGGTAAGATAATTGGTTCTCAACTGCCATACTCACCCTTCGATGTCCATGCCATGGATATGCGCTATAAGTATAAGATTCAGGGTGAGATGTGGGGATTTAACCGGACAGCGGTGATGCGTCAGTATCCTTTTCCTACGCCTGATCCCCGTATGCGTTATTGTCCTGAGGCTTTGGTTTGGTTCGAGATGGGTAAAAAGTATAAGGAACGTATTGTATCTGTCCCCATGCGTCTGTACTATCGCGATGCAGCTAATGCCATCACAGCTCGCAGCTATAATCGTTCGACAGCCAATTATTTCTTATGGGTGTATGGAGTGAACAATATGTTACCCTATCTATTTTACAGTCCAAAGGAAGTAATACGCCAATACGTTGGCATCAGTATGGATGGATTCCGAACAAGTCGTTCTGTAGGTACTATTCTTAGAGATGCCAAAAACTTGAAACGCAAGTTGCTTGTGTTGCTGATGATGCCAATTGGTTGGACGTTGTCTAAATTGTAGAAGTAAAGTTTGAAGATTTGCAACTTAGGGTGCGATATTTGAATAAATTTCAGCAACTAAGTTAGCTATTTCTTTCCATGTGGGGATGTTGATATTATATGTTATATCTTTATATTCTTTGTTTAATTCATTTTCTATTTTATCTTTTAGATCACTCACAGATCCAACCTTAAAGTATTGATCTTTTGCCAGGCCTATAGATCTATTTGCTTCAATATTACTTGCTAAAATTGGTTTTTGATAGTTTATTGCTTCGACAAGAACAATAGGATAACCTTCGTTGAAAGATGGCAAGACAAACAGTCGGGCGTATGTATATAAATGGTTTAGTTGATCTTCATTCATATAACCGGCTAATACAACTTGTGATTTTCGGGCTTCAGCGATAAGTTGTTTGGCATAAGCAGAAGTATGATCGCACCCACCGGCTATTACGAGTTTATCAGATTTATTGTGCATTAAATTATAAGCTTTGATTAAGTAGTCAAATCCTTTTTCCGGAGTGATTCTACCTACAGTTAAAATATATTGAAAAGGTGAAAGTCCTAAAGAACTGATAAAAGAGATATCCTTTATTTCTTTTTTTTCTTTTATACCATTTGGAATGTAATAAGATTTAGCTTGAATTGACGGGTTGAATTTTTGTAGTTGAAGTTTATTTACAAAAATAATTTTATCAGCTCCTTTTATGGCGATATATTCACATACTTTGAGTCCCTTTTTAGCTAAATAAGACCATTTGTCGTGTTCATAATTAGGACTGTGATAAGTTAAAACAACTTTTAGACCAACTATTTTCAATAAAGGGATAAATAATCCCGGACCGATATTATGTACATGAATGATATTTGGCCGTTTCCCTATGCAATATAACACGCAAAGGAATGAATGTAAAAGGGCTTCTATCCCTTTTGTCCTAACTGTTGGCAAATCGATAAAATGTATATTTTTATATGTTTTGTCAGAGTTAATGAAAGGTTTCCGTCTGAAAATTGTAATGTCATAGATACTTGGCATTGAAGTATATAATTCTTCACAATGTTTTTCTACCCCACCTTGTATATTGGGAAATCCTCTGGTTCCGAATACATAAATTTTCATATTAACTATAATTTTCAATACATGATTTATAAATTTCCATTAAACGAGTATAATGTGCTTCTTTTGAAAAATTGAGGGAAGCATATTCTAAGGTAGCATCAACCATTTGTTGATATTTTTGTGGTGTCAAACTGGTTACGTGATTGATTACTTTTGTTAATTCATCAACAGACCTTGGTGGAAATAAATATCCTGTAATTTCATTTTGAATTAATTCTGGAATACCTCCGATATTACTTCCTATAATGGGGGTTCCTAATGTCATTGACTCTATAATTGTTAGCGGATTGTTTTCATAACATTCAGAAGGAACCGTTACAAATGTAGCTTTGCTAATTAGATCTTTTAATTCTTGTCCTTCTTTAAATCCAAGAAAAGAAATATTATTTGCTTTATTTGCACTTAGCTTTTGAAGTAATGGTCCAGTTCCTGCTATTTTTAAATGTATGTGTGGAAATGATTCCATTGCCTTTATCAATGTGGATATTCCTTTTTCTTCTGAAATTCGTCCGAAATAAAGGATATAATTCTCTTTTGTTATGTTGTTATCTTGTACAATAGGGGTGAAATTGTATAAATGTGTCGACTTTTCAGCAAAGTGATAATTTGCCTCAAAATGTTTGTTTTGAGAAAATTTGCTTACAAATATGAACCGATCAATCAGTTTAAGGGGAGGATAGAAGTATTCTCTAAAATAACTGTCTAAACTTAAAAGAATACTATGGGTTAAATTCCCTTTTGAACATCTATTGGTAATACATCTCCAATATTGTTTGCTATCTTTACATATTTCACATATTTCCTGCTTCCCATTTGTAAATGCATAAGCTGGACATATCAAACGGTGGTCATGGACTGTCATGACTATTGGAATTTTATGTTTGCGTAGAATCGGTAAGATTGAAACAGAAATACCGTTAAATAATAAATGTATGTGGGCTATATCCGGTTTTTCTTGCAATATTAACTGCTCAAGTTTCTTAGCAGAATCTTTGTTAAAAAAGAAATCCGGTGTTTTTTTTATTTTTGTCAGTGTTGATGATTCGGATAGTTCCGGATAGTCAACAAAATACTTCTCATAAATAGACTGTCTGTTTTTTGTACTTTTCAAACAAAAAGGAATAACGGTGTGTCCTTTCTCTTCGAGAAGGTCTATTGTATTGAAGAAAACAGTTTCTGCTCCTCCTTTTATGTAATAGTATTTATCTATTTGCAAAATTTTCATGCTCGTTTTTTTATTGAGTAAATTTATATACGATGTATTTTTTTGTATTGATTGATATATTCTAAAGCTGTCCGTTTTACATTAAACTTACTTATTGCATATTGATATGCATTGGAAACTACAGTATTTGTTGAAATATTCATTATTTTTTCAATTTCTTGCGCACAGTTGATTGCGTCATTACTTTTGAAATAATAACCATATTTCCCATTTTTTATAATTTCCATAGGCCCTTCTTGGTCGGAAACTAATACAGGTATTTTAGCTACCATAGCTTCTGTTACTGTTAGGCCGAACCCCTCTTTTCGGGATGGTTGGACAAATAAATCGTACTCTTTCAGATGGCTGAATATGTATGATTGTTCTTTACTACCTAAGAAATGGATTTGGTTTTCCAGTTGTTTCGATTTCACTAGCTCCTTCAAGAAGTCTTTGGATTCACCGTCTCCAATAAAATCAACCGATATATTTTTGAATCCTTTCTGATGTAATATAAATATAGCTTCGATTAGAATGTCTTGTCCTTTTTTGGTATGTACTAATCTGCCTATTTGTACTATATGAAAAGTCTGATTCTTTGTGGCATCTTTTTGTGAAAGAATATCGGTACTGTTTATTCCGTTTAAAATAATGGGTACGTTTTTTTTAAGATACTTGGCCAAATCTTCTTGAACTGAATTTGAAATAGCAAATATGTGTTTGTATTTGTGTAAATAAGGAATATCTTCGGTCGTACATATATGATGTACGGTAAGGCACATTTTATTTATGATTGATTTTAGGAATATGAATTTTATAGTATTTGGAATGTGGACATGTATTATATCATAGTTCTTGATCAATAGTAAAAAGTTTAGTGCAAGTATATAAAAGAGGTTCTTGGAACCTACCGGTCGGTTGATCCTTATTATCTGTATTTTGTTATCGATTTTTTTTGTTATGGATTTTTCTTCTTGTCTGTTTACGATAATCAAAGATATGTCGGCATGTTTTATTTGCTCGTTCATTATGTTGACTAACATAGTCTCGATGCCTCCGTATTCCATTCCAAATACAATATGAACTACTTTCATGATGATGAAATCCTGTTTAAAGGTTGTTAGATTGATTGATTGATTGATTCAAGAAATTTTTTATATTGTATTTCATCTTCCGTTGTCATGGTTTTGCCAATAGAACGCATTCCGATGTAATACTGGTCGAAAAGTTGTGTTAAATATTCTTCAGAGAAACGTTCTGATTCTGGATAAAGCCGTCTCTCATGTTCCATAATTTCTTCCAGGGAAAATTTGGAGGCAATGATTTTATATGGACTCCCGACTACCACTGCATAAGGAGGAACATCTTTCGTTATAACACTTGATGCTCCGATAACAGCACCACGCCCTATGGTTACCCCCGACAATAGAGTTACATTTGCTCCAAGCCATACATCCTCTTCAATGACAACATCTTTTTCTTTGTCATTTATTCTCGACAATGGCAATAAATAATAGGGGATACCAACTGTCGGTGTATGGTTTCCTGTTATGACCGTTAATCCTGGGGCTGCCCCGGAATACTTTTTCATGATGAATTTACCTGTATAGGTGATTATCTTTGCCTGTGACTGGATACGAGTTTGTTCATACATATATACGTTTTGAGGATTGGCTATATGAGCAGGAAGTAAGATATGTGAATCTTTATCTCGAAATCCAAAACAGTCTAAATCCAGAGGCAACATATAATTGAATCGTAATTGACTCCAGATGTCTCTTAAGCGGATAATGAATGGTAATTTATGTTTAATCTGTTTCTTTAAACTGTTCATGCGAATAGAGTTATTTATTCCAAATACCATGAGCTTTATGTTTCAAAATCTTATTGATCTGTGTTGTAAAGATGACAGAATAGATAAGATTGATGCAAATCATTGACAATACAACGCCGATAACCCCCAATTTATTGCCTAAAAACAGGGCTAAAGGTATGTGAAAAATCAAACCGATTAATACAACATAAGTTTGAAGTTTGACTGTACCTACTCCGTTGATCATATATACTTGTAAGGAATCCCATGAATTTATTGCCAAAAAGATACCGAGGCATAATGTGATTTCAAATGGAATTCCTATTTTATCGCCAACCCATAAATGGTAAAGATATGGTGATAAAGCGATAAGAACTATTATGCCGGATAATACCATCAAATAAACCAAGCACATCTTTTTATATATTCGGTTCATCCAAGCATAGTCTTTTAAGGCGTATGCGTCGGTAAATGCCGGCCAAAGAGGGGTTAATATGATATTGTAAACCATAGTGGATATTCCTAAATATTTGTAGGCAATATTGTATTGGCTAACCGCTTCCGGTCCGGAAATGTGTGATATGATGATATTGGTTGATTGGTATAGGACGATAATTTGTATTTGTATAATGAAGAATTTGATGCCGAGGTTGAACAGATCTTTTACTTGTTTTAAATCTATATATTTATAAGACGGCGATATTTCTTTGAAAGAACTTGTGTATAAGATACGTGAGAAAATTAGTAAAACAATAATGGGAGACAAAGATATAGCTAAGGCCAATCCGATCAAGGAGGGAGGAGTTGTGCGAGTCAAGATGAATATAAGCAATAGTGATAACAGTTGTCCCAACATGGCAAACAATGATGCCATAGCTGTTTTTTGATAGGCCGATACAACCGTATTCAATACGTTGAAAAACATTTGTATGGTCATGAATATTACTAATAAATATAACACAATCTGGATATCTTTCTCGTAGATAGTTGGTACGTTCAACAATTTAGGCCAATCAATGAAAGGAATCAATAGTATAACTATAATAGATACAGGGATGAATATTGCGAGCATCATGAAATAGGTCGTTGACACTAGACCTTTTCCACGTATGTAATCGTGAGTTGTCAGTGCTTCAGCTAACCGATTTTTTAATCCTAACGTTAAGCCTATGTCAAAAAAGTTGATCCATACCACGATAGAGGATAGTGTTAACCATATACCATATAACTCTTTGTTTACATAATCCAAAGTAAGCGGCACCAAAAGTAGGGAGCTGAGTATACTAATTCCTTTTATAAGAATTGATGCTGCAATATTTTTTTTTAAGAGCGAGGTTCGTTTGCTTCCTCCCAGTATATTATGAAAGTGGAAATTCATTATATAAGATTGATTTTCTTTATTACTTTTGCTGGATTTCCGGCAACTATACTATCTTCTGGTATGTCTTTTGTTACAACACTTCCTGCTCCAATTACGGAACGTGCACCGATATGAACCCCCTTTAGGATAATCGTATTGGCCCCAACTAATACATCGTCATCGATTATTATCTCTTTATCAATCCGGTTGGCCATATCTGTAATACCATTACGCCTGTGTAAATAGTTTAATGAATGGGCATCCGTATCAAACAGAAGACATCCTCCTCCAAAATTAACGTTATTTCCTATTTTTACGGATTTTTGAACCCAAATAGTAGGGGATGACATTCCACAATTATCACCTATTAGCAAACAAGCATTCTCCGATACATTGATACAAGCTTTGTTTTTACAAAGAGGATTGATTAAGTCTGATGATACTAAACGAAAGTTTTTACCAATAGACACCTGCGAAGTTCTTCCTGTTATTATAGTACAAGGAGCCATTATTCTACAATTTTTATTGTACTCTATACCGAATGCTTGAAGTTTTATCCGGTTGATAGAGGGCATAATGTTTATAAAAAAGAGGCACTTAATGCGATTGATACCTCTAAAGATAATAGTAAGAAAGAATTTCATAGGATTGGTATTACTTTAACTGTACTTATTGATATTATCATTTTGAAGTTGTTAAACTACACAGATTTATATGGCAAACTTACATAAAAATTTGTGAATTGCGTAAGTTTTGATGAAAAAGTCACTTGGCGAGTATATTTATTTATCTAAAGATTAGAATTTTATTGAGTTATGTAAAAATATAATTGTCTTTTTAGTTATATCCCTTATTTTTCAATACAACTATGCGACTGAAACCTAAAAGATGAAGTTTGCGAATTCTTCTTTTTCAAGGTGCATCCTGAGCATTCCTTGCAAGGACTGGCTGTTTTCGGGTGTTTGAGAAATCCGTATATCTTCTTTCCGATATAGAAAGCAACAGCAATACCTATTAATATGATAGCTATCTCCTGCCACATAAGCCAACTAATTTAATAAATTAATAAACAAACTCCCCGTCTGATAAACCACAAATGAGACGATCCATGCTAAAACGCATGTGTACACAATTACAAATATTCCCCATTTCCATGATCCCGATTCATTGACGATGGCTGAGATCGTTGCGATACATGGGAAATAAATGAGAACAAACAGCATCAGGCTCAGAGCGATAAGTGGTGTAAAGACCGGATTGCCTTCTTCATCCAAATCTTGTTTTATACGTTCGGATAAAACCTGGCTATCTTCTTCATCTCCGGTGTACAGGACGCTTAACGTGCTGACTACGACTTCTTTTGCTGCCATACCAGTCAATAAGCTGACACTCATTTTCCAATCGAATCCTAATGGGTGAAGAACTGGCTGGATTGTTTGTCCTATCGTTCCGATATAAGAGTTCTTTTGATGCTCCATATTCTTTAACCGTTCCAACTCCGCAATTGTTTCCGTTTTTTCCTTCGAATCCAGTTCGGCATTTTCCACTTCTGCAATTTGCTTGTCGAATGCATCTCCCATCTCACTGTGGCGGGGGAAGTATCCCAGAAACCAGATGATAATGGAAGCGACTAAAATGACACCCCCCATTTTGTGGAGATACTGCTTCGCTTTTTCCCACATGTGGATCATAATCGACTTTGCAGTAGGCATTCGATAGGGGGGAAGTTCCATCACAAAAGGTACGTCTTCTTCTTTAAAAAGAAAACGTTTGAACAACCGTGCCATAACAACAGCCAGAAGAATACCGCAAACATATAATGACAGGAGAATGAAACTTGCGTTATTAGGGAAAAATGCACCAGCAAGTAACACATATACCGGTAAACGGGCACTGCAACTCATCAGCGGATTAACCAGCATGGTGATCATACGGCTATTGCGGCTTTCAATCGTACGGGAGGCCATAATAGCCGGCACATTACAACCGAATCCCATTACCAAAGGAATGAAAGATTTACCATGAAGTCCCATTTTGTGCATGATCTTATCCATAATGAAAGCAGCACGTGCCATATAACCCGAATCTTCCATGAATGAAATGAACAGATACAGTATCAGAATGTTAGGTAGAAAAACGATAACACCGCCGACACCGCCGATGATACCATCGACCAGCAAGTCTTTTAACGGACCTTCACTCATGTTTCCCCGTACAAAATTACCGATCCAGCTAACCAGATTCTCGATCCACTCCATAGGATAGGCTCCCAAACGGAATGTTGCCTCGAACATGATCCACATAAAGAGAATAAATATGGGGAATCCCAATACTTTATGTGTAACGAATAAGTCTATGATCTGAGTGCTGGTCGCTTCTTTTATTTTATTTTGCTCATAGGTTTCCCGTAGCGCACCGGAGATAAAACCGTAACGGGCATTGGTAAATGCTGTTTCACTGTCTTCCAATAATAACTCTTCTATCTGTACAACATTCCGGTCGCGTTCTTCTATGATTGTTTCGGAGCCGGATAATGTCTGGATAAAACGTTCTATTTCCGGGTCTCCTTCCAATAGCTTGATGGAGAGATAACGTTTGGAAAGGCTTTTTGCTACATTTCCGTTATGTTTTATGGCATGCCGTACATTTGTAATACCTTTTTCCAGTACTTCTCCATAATTTATATGGATATGACGGATAACAGGATCTTCTTCTTCATATACTTTTATAACCCGCTTGAAAAGGTCTTCAATACCAAAACCGGTCCTGCTGATTGTCGGAACAATCGGGGTACCTATCATCCGGGATAATGATTCGTAATCGAATTTGTTTCCGGATCGCTCCAACTCGTCATACATATTCAAGGCGATGACAGACCGGACGTCCATATCGATGAGCTGACAGGTCAGATAAAGATTCCTTTCCAGGTTTGATGCATCCAGGACATTGATCACAACGTCCGGTTGTTCTTCGCTGAGATGCCTGCGGACATAAAGTTCTTCCGGAGTATAGGCCGATAAGGAATAAGTACCGGGTAAATCTACGATCCGGAATGTGTAACCGTCTTGCTGGAAGGTTCCCTCTTTGGCATCGACGGTAACTCCGCTGTAGTTACCTACATGTTCGTGGGCTCCGGATGCAAAATTGAATAAAGATGTTTTTCCACAGTTGGGATTTCCGACCAGGGCTACGTTTATTGTTTTTCCTTTATGTATAGCAAGTGCCTGTAAATCTTCTGTTGAAGGTAGTATATAAGAGTCGGCGGAACGTTCTTCACTTTGTTGTGACATTTGTGCCTTTGCGTATTCGGCTGCGCTGATTACTTCAATCATTGCTGCATCATTCCGTCGCAAAGAAACGTCATAACCCATTACACGATAGTGGATAGGATCTTTCAGTGGAGCATTTTGTATAACGTCCACCTCTTTTCCCCTGATAAATCCCATTTCAATGATGCGTTTGCGGAATGCTCCGCGTCCCATCACCTTGACTATAACGCCTTTTTCACCTGTGTGAAGCTCTGATAATCTCATTTTCTTAAATTCTCGTACAAAGGTATGGCGAAATGCTTACATGATCAATACCAACTAATAGGTATTTTTTCCTAGTTTTGCATTGAATAAATAAAATAAGCGATATGCTGAATAAAATTATATTAAGCTTAGGTTCAAATCAAGATCAGGAAAAGAATATGGCGGAGGCGGTGCGTATATTGCGGAACCAGTTTGTTTCTATTGCCTTTTCAAATTCTGTATATACGGAGCCGATCGGATTAACGGGGTCTGCTCCTTTTTTGAATCGGGTGGCCGTTGCTTATACATCAGAACAGCCGGATGAAATAAAGCATTTGTTGAAACGTATAGAGTACAAATTGCAACGTATGCCTGACGATAAAAATTTCGGAATTGTTCCAATTGATATTGATCTGCTTCAATGGAATGAGTTGATTTTAAAACCGGACGATTTAAGAAGAGATTATATAATAGAAGGAATCAGAGCTTTAGAAAATGAAGAATTTAAACAAATGAAATAGTGTAAATCCGATATAATAAATTATTATGATAAAATATGTAGTACTGATTTTGTTTCTGGTGTTGAAATTCTTTACGTTAGAGAACTGTTTTTTCTGGGATAACACTGCCGGGTATTCTATGCCGGCAAGTTATTTATTGGAAAATGGGTTTCTGTCTTTTGTCTATCCGGCCCAATATGTTGCAGAACCCCCTTTGGCTCATCTGTATCTGGCTCTTCTTTGGTCTTTATTCGGAAAAAGTTTGTTGGTAGCTCATTTATCTATAACTGTATTTTCATTGGGAGTGATCTGGCAAGTTTATCGCTTGTGTGAAAGGGTGGAGACGAAATATACACCTTATATATTTTTGTTGGTTTTATTGGAACCGGCACTTTCCACCCAAATGATTTTAATTTCTCCGGATGTCATCCTGTGTTTTTTTGCTTTGTTGAGTATCAATTTGATTTTGGATAACCGGCGGATTTGGTTGGCTGTATCTGCCATGTGCCTGGGATTGGTAAGTATTAGAGGGCTGGTTGTTTGTTCAGGATTGGGGCTGGGATATTTGCTGATAGAAAATGTTATTCATAAGAAATCTTTCAAAAATTCGTTCTTATATGTTTTCCCTGTATTTATACCGACTCTTTTGGCGATAGGCGGATGGTTTATATACCGGAAGGTGGAAACCGGATATTTTCTGTATCAACCCGGTTTTGGATATGAGGATCATCGGCAGTTAGCGACATTTGGGCAAACAGTTAAGAATATAGCAAGTTTGGCTGTAAGGATGTTGGATTCGGGGAGAATTGTTGTCTGGATTTTGCTATTTGTTTCAATCATTAAAATGGGGATAAAAAATTTCTTTCTTTATCTTTCCAAATCTCCGTTATCTCTCATTTATTTGAGTGTCTTATTTACTATGATGTTAGTTACAATTCCAGTAACAAACCCCTTTGGAGACCGGTATTTTCTGGTTTTGTACATATTACTGGCATTAATCACTGCTCAGCTTTTATTTAAAGTATATGAAACAAGGTCTGTGCGAATTTTATTGGTAGGGATGATTTGTATACTGGTCAGCGGAAATTTTTGGGTTTATTCGGAGAAGATGTCAAAGGCCTGGGATAGTGTATTATGCCATTTACCTTATTATTCATTGCGCCAAGAGATGATCGATTATTTGGAGAATGAACATATAGAGATTAATTCTGTAACAGCAGCATTTCCAATGGATGCATTGTTTGCAAATATGGATATAACTGATGATAACCGACGTTTTTCTTCTGCTGAGTTAGAAAATAGTCGTTATGTTTTATATTCGAATCTCTTTAATTGGGATGACGAACACATTGAAACAATTTACTCCCAATGGAAACTTCAGAAAGAATTGAAAAGTGGATTGATTTTTCTGCGTCTGTACATCCCTAGAGAGAAGGGAGAATAGCTTTTATTCTCCCTGGTTATAAATCAGTTTGTAAAGACGTTCTCCCTGTTGTCTGTTTGAGTAGGTAGGGAATAGTAACTCTTTTCTTTTTTCAATTAATTCGGGAGTCATTGGTTGCTTCATCAACCGTTTACACGTTTCTATCATTTCTTCAGGAGTGTTAGCGATATTACATAAAGCTTCCAAGCCACTGCCTGTGACCATTTCCTGGTTTACGATCGTGTGTCTTCCACCAAAAAGACTATTCAACAATTTGAGTTTTAACCCGGTATCCTGAAAAGTGATCAACATGTGTATCTGCGCCTCGTGAGTGAGATAGTCCATACGCTCGTTGGATGGATTGGCCTCGATTTTGATGTTGGGATAAGAAGCCGCTGCCTCTAACAACGTTGCCGGTGGATTCATACCTGCAATGATACAAGGATACTTTAACTTACAGAAGACATTTTTGATCAGATATAATGCGGCCAGTGTATTTTCTGTAACAGATAGTTTCCCATGATATAATACAAAATCAGACGATCCGCTCTTTACAGATATCTCATCATTGACATGGAAACTGGGCATATATTCAATTTTCTTTTTGGGAAAGACTTTCCTGAGATAGTTTGTATCAGTGATAGAAACGACCAACATCAGATCGGCATGTTTTAATATCTCCTGATACCGTTCAAACCTCCAAGCTTCAACCAGAAAGAAATATTTTTTGATCAGGTTTGTTTCTGCCTTAGCCAAGTGACGGTAATAATCGTGCTCGATATTACTTTCCCTGTATATTTTCATTCGTCCCTGTAGTTGGGGATGATTAATATAGTAGCAGGTATGCAATCCGTCGAATAAGATTGGATAATCGTTTTCGAGCAAATTCTTAAGTAATTCCGGGTCTTTACGGCTGAAAACATTGTATGGTAACAGAGTTATATTAGCTAATAGTCCGGTTTTCCGTTTGTAATAATATACTTTTTCACATAGAGACTCCAGTTTTTTGGAATGAGGGCGCTCATATTCAAAACAATGTAGAATAATTTTTACGCCGCACTTGTGTAAGGCCTGCATTTTGTAATACACATCAATAACTCCGCCATAATTAGCAGGCCAAGGGATATTGAAAGACACTATATTGATATATTTATCCATTGATTTCAACCTTTTCGAAGATTTGTATAAATTGTTTTGCTTGTTCTTTCCGTGAAAAACGGACTAACTTGCTTTTCTTTATGGAAGATGATGTATATCTTTTTTCTTTCCATTCCTGATAATACGATTTAAGAAAGTCACATACCTCATTCACATTCGTTGCGGCAAGGCCGGCATTCGCATCATTGATTGCTTCAGCCAGATAGCTTTCGTCACTCCGGACACAAAGTACTGGTTTTTCTACAGCCAGCGATTCAAAAAACTTTGTCGTCATAACACCTTTGGGACCGGAGTTTGCCGCACGGTTAGTCAATAACAGCAGTACGGAACTACTGTTCAGTATGGAAGGTATTTCTGACGCCGGAACATATCCTTTGAAATCCATAAAAGGGAGAATCTGGTATTTTTCAGCTTCTTCCGTAATGATTTTACGGGACGTTTCATCGACATACCAGTAGACACGGCATTTGTCGGGTGTCAATATATTACGGGCAGACAAAATACTTAATGCTTCAAAGAGCAGTCCCGGATCACGCATAGCTGTACTAAGTAGCCGTCCTGTATATGTTATAATGAACTTCTCCGTTTTCTTTTGTTCCGGATAAAATAGTTCCGGGTCGAACCCATTGTAAATCAATTCTACATTAGTGTTATACTGTTTCAATATATCTACATGCCAGGGAGAGATTGTTGTTACATAATCTGCTTTTTCTAATACCCGGTTTCTATCCCGTAGGCTTTTCCGTTTAAAGACAGATATGAATAATCTGTTTAATCCCAAGAGAGAGGGGAGAGAATGTGCAATAAACTCATCTCCTGTATATTGTTCAATGATGTCCCGTAAGTCAACGACCAGCGGTAGTTTATATTTAGTTGCAACTTTTAGTGCAGCCGGTAAGGGAAATGTCCGGAAACTACTACATAAAACTAAATCGATTTTATTGTTTTTGACCAGCTTCCGGGCTTCTTTGTACATTCGGATATCCTTATATCCGAAGCAAAGATCCAGTAAAAGTATACTGATCCATTGTAGTTTCCTGGTAAAAGGACTTTTGGCTGTATAATAATTAATGTATTCGGCCTCACATTGACTGGCAAGGAATGTAAATGTATTTTCCTCTACCATTTCAGTCAGAATGACAGGCTCCCATCCGTAATTTCTGAGATATTTGCATAAATATCCCATACGCGGTCCGAAAGCCGGCGGAAAGAGATCGCAAATAATCAGTACTTTTTTCATAGCAAATCAATAATATTTTTTGATGCGTTTCCAATTCCGTATTCTTGTATCTCTTTTTGTTCCGGTTGGTTTTCCAAGCAATGCAGGATACTTTCTTTTTCAGAACCGGCTATTTGGTTCCAACCTGCTTCAACAGTTTCGACCCATTCCGTTTCATCCCGTAGTGTAATACAAGGGGTATGATGAAAATATGCTTCTTTCTGTACGCCACCTGAATCCGTCAAAATGGTTGCCGCATGTTTTTCCAGCATGACCATATCGAGGAAGCTTACCGGCGGAATGATATGTATTCCTTCCCGGTTTTCAAGAGATTGTATCATACCATATTTTTCCAGACAATATCGAGTGCGGGGATGAAGTGGCAAAACGGTCGGAAAAGAAGAAGTTGATATTTCTTTTATGGCACTGATGATTCCTATTATCCGTTCCCGGTTATCTGTATTCTCTGCCCTGTGAACTGTACAAAGCCTGAATTGCCTGCTGTTGAGATTCAATTGATGCATGATTTGGGAAGAACTGTCTGCCAGTTTACCAAAAATCAATGCGGCATCATACATTACATCCCCGACATGATGGACTCCCTGTTGTATCCCTTCATTTGCCAGATGTTTGATGGCGGCGAAAGTCGGACAACATAGTAAGGTCGCTATATGATCGGTCAGGATACGGTTGATCTCTTCCGGCATTTGTTTGTTAAAGCTGCGAAGGCCGGCTTCAACATGAACTACCGGTATATGTAGTTTGGATGCGGCTAGTGCTCCAGCCAGTGTCGAGTTGGTATCACCGTAGACCAATACGTAATCAGGCCGGGTGTCGAGTAATATTTTTTCAATTTCAATCAGCATACGGCCGGTCATCTCTCCATGTGTCCCGTTTCCACATTGCAGTTGCCAGACGGGTTGAGGGATACTCATACTGTTGAAAAAGATATCGCTCATATTTGCATCATAATGCTGTCCCGTATGAAGAAGTAGTTCTTCAATCAGTCTCTCATTATTTTTGTTGTATTCCAGAATCGCCCGGCTTACCATGGCCGCTTTTACAAATTGAGGCCTGGCTCCGACAATAGTAACAATTTTCATTTTTTTGCAAGTTCGTTTAATAAATGGCTGTACAGTTTACGTAAATAACTGTCTGTATTTTCCTGTGCACTGGTATTATGCCATAAGAGAGTTAAT
This sequence comes from Parabacteroides goldsteinii DSM 19448 = WAL 12034, assembly GCF_000969835.1. Lineage (GTDB taxonomy): Bacteria > Bacteroidota > Bacteroidia > Bacteroidales > Tannerellaceae > Parabacteroides > Parabacteroides goldsteinii. Next base: position 2,309,744 of record NZ_KQ033913.1, on the reverse strand, counting down.
TCCCCACCTGTATTTTTTACCTGTTCGATAAGATTCAGGCTATATGCTAATGCCTCTTCATAATTTAATCCCATATATTTTTTTTCTTCCAAAGTGCAATCCATAATTGTCAGCGGATGCAATAAGATAGAGGATAAGCGACGGGTGACCGGATTGATCCAGCGTACCGGATAACTAGTCCCTAACCTGAATCCGGCAACATCCGCATAACCCATGGTGAAGTCATCTGTTATGCCGGCCGCCTCCAGGTGTGTCATATCTTCCGGTTCACGGCTGGCAAGGAAATGATGGCGATTAAAGCGTATACTTCTCTCAACATTCTTTTCCAGCCATGTTTTTTCTTTTTTGATGAGGGTAGGAACTATACCTGCCTGGTAGCTGCTGTGCAGACCTATTGTTATATCATTGGATAATGCAGATTGTATCAGTTGAGATATATCTGTGTTGCGTAGGCTATAATGGGGCTTATCCTGTTTGCATTTGCCTCCACTGCGAACAAAAAGGATTGCCCGGCAGATATTTTTGCCCGTTTGTTCCCGTAACAAGTTATTTTGTTCGAATATCCAGGGAAATGTATAATACGGATCGTTTTCTACTGGTCCGCATTTTCCTTGGATAGACTGGATGATCCCTCTTTTATCCCGGATGGAACGGATAACCCCTTTCCATGTCCGGTAAAGAGTAGGAGAGTCCAAATCGTGTGTCAGATAGATATGTTGTATCTCTTTTGGAATTTCCGGTATGCGGAGTCCATATTGCCGTAACCATTTGCGTAAAAGTATACGGTATTCATCAACGATCGGACGATGGAGAAATCCTGCCCGGTAAGGTAAAGAATTCTTTCCCGGAAAACGTCCGTGCTCATCCCTTACATTTCGTTGGATGATTTCCTCATAGCGAGTGATGAGAAAGTAGGTACTGGCAATAATATCCGCATGAATAACTAACGTGTCGCCTATCTGTTCTACAAGGGGAGAACCGAATAGCAAGGGAGTTCCTTCTATTTCTTGAAGCGGTAATTCCGGAAGCGAAGATGCCGTTCCATATATATGATTGGTGAAAAAACCGGATGGAATGATCACAATACTGTAACGGCCATAATGTTTGCTATTGTTCGTATATCCGATGGCAGCCACAATCTCTTCGGAAATATCTTCCCCAAGAAGGAAACGTATTATATAATGTATAGCATGATTATTCATATCCGTTCTTTTATCTTTAACCAAGCTCTATATAATAAACTGAGATTTCCTCTGGTTATTGTGAAGAAGGGGGTTTGAATTGCTCCGAATTCACGGAAAAAACGTTCTACTCCCGGAATCATAGAACCTTCAAAGTCGAATATTGGCGTGTATTGGGAAACGTGGCGGATACATTCCCAAAGAAGTAAGCTATGCGCCCCCGATGCCCTTAATGCCGGGTCGCCGCCTCCGGCCAGATAATAAGCCGAACTTTCCTGCCAGGCAATAAATGCCACTGCATGTAATTCCCCTTTCTCGTCGTAGGCTCCCCATAAGTCGCCTTGGTTACGTTGACGGCAGGCGGTGATCAATTTTATTAATACGTCCTGTCTTTTAGGAGTGGAGAGATGTTGACGTTTAAACGTCATGGATTGTATTTTCAGAAAATCTTCAATAGAAATCCCTTTCCTGATTGTGATGAGAAATTTCTCTTTTGCTTTTGTAATGTTCCGGCGGATATTGGGACTCATGTTCTCCCAAAGTGTATGCTCGTCCCGTATATTGTTCAGCAGGTACGTATAACGGGTTGTCTGTTTGTAACCTTCCCAGTAAAAAGGCAACCAGTCCGTTATCCCATAATTGAAATTTTGGAGGAAATGCGGATAGGATTTTAACACATCCGTAAACTCTTTGCATATTGCTTGCCGTTTTCCTAAAGTCCTGGTGTATTTGGTATCTTTGGATTCTGGAGCAAACCAGGGTCCCATTGTCTGGGTGTAAGGAGGCATTGATATGACTCCTCGGTGAGGAATATATACCGGTAAAGCAGCTAGTATTTTTCCTTTTTCTTCTGTTAGCAAAACTTCCCATTTGGTTTCGCCACAGGCGGCATCCAGCCACCAATCACGTGAAAAAAGAGGAAAGCTGTTTTCTGTATTGCATAACAGGCGGTATTTGTCTTTGTTTAGTTTATAGTTTACAGTTGACAGTTGACAGTTTTCTGAATTAGAATGTGTTTGTAAATCTGATATGTTATTCTTTTCAGTATGTAGCATATTCTATAATTATATATTAAACTGTCAACCGTCACTTGTCAACTATTACCTGGGTTACCCTTTCAATGCTTCGAATATCAATCCGGATAGCTCTTCTGCCAGTTCGGGGTTATCGCTGATGCATTGTTTGGCAGCATCGCGTCCCTGTCCCAGTTTTGTGTCGTTGTAACTATACCAGGAACCGCTTTTCTTGATAATATTCAGCTCCGCACCCAAGTCTACGATCTCGCCAGCCTTGGAAATACCTTCGCCGAACATGATGTCGAACTCAGCTTTGCGGAAAGGAGGTGCAACCTTGTTCTTTACAACTTTCACACGTACCTGGTTACCTTTCATTTCATCACCATCTTTCAATGTTCCGATCTTGCGGATATCCAAACGAACTGATGCATAGAACTTCAATGCGTTACCACCGGTTGTTGTTTCCGGGTTACCGAACATGACACCGATCTTGTCACGCAACTGGTTGATAAAGATACAAGTCGTATTGGTCTTGTTGATCGCTCCGGTCAGCTTACGCAATGCCTGAGACATCAGACGAGCTTGCAAACCCATCTTGCTGTCACCCATATCGCCTTCGATTTCAGCCTTCGGAGTCAATGCTGCCACAGAGTCGATAACGATGATATCTACTGCAGAAGAACGGATCAGCTGTTCGGCGATTTCCAAAGCCTGTTCACCGTTATCCGGTTGAGAGATCCATAAGTTTTCTACATCGACACCCAGTTTTTCCGCATAGAAACGGTCGAAGGCATGTTCTGCATCGATAAATGCAGCAATACCACCGGCTTTCTGTGCTTCGGCAATAGCATGGATTGCCAGCGTTGTCTTACCGGATGATTCCGGACCGTATATCTCGATTACACGTCCTTTCGGGTAACCGCCTACGCCTAAAGCTGCGTTCAGGGCGATGGAACCTGTCGGAATAACTTCGATACTTTCAATGCTTTCGTCGCCCAGTTTCATGATAGAACCCTTTCCGTAGTTCTTCTCAATCTTATCCATTGCGGCGCGCAACGCTTTTAACTTGTCGGCATTAACAGCCGGCTTTCCTTCCGGGGTTTTTCCCTCTTCGAATAAATTGTCTTCTTTTGCCATCCCTTTTTATGAATTAAGGATTTGATTAGCATGGTCTTTTGTCTTCACCTCTTTCGGACCGATTATCTTCTCGATGATACCATCTTCGTTGATAATAAAGGTGGTACGGAGAGTCCCCATGTATGAACGTCCGTACAGTTTCTTTTCAGCCCATACGCCAAAAGCTTGTTGCAGGGCTGTGTCCGTGTCAGCGATCAGGTTGAAAGGCAGTTCCTGTTTGGCGATGAATCCCTGATGGGATTTTGCGCTGTCTTTACTAACCCCGACCACTTCGTAACCGGCTGCCTGTAATTCCTTGTAGCCGTCACGCAGGCTACAGGCTTCTGCCGTGCAACCGCTGGTGTTGTCTTTCGGGTAGAAGTAAAGTGCTAACTTCTTACCTTTAAAATCGCTGAGTCTTATTTCATTTCCGTTCTGATCAAGCCCCAATACGTCGGGTGCTTTGTCTCCTACTTGTAATGCCATATTATAATTCCAAATCTACATTAAACATTTCATGCCAGGGCAGTCCTTGTTCGTTCAACTCTTTCATGAACGGATCGGGATTGAACTCTTCCACGTTCCATACACCGGGTTTCTTCCAAACTCCCTGCATAAATAATTTGGCACCGATCATCGCTGGAACGCCGGTGGTATAACTTACACCCTGAGCGCCTGTTTCTTTGTAAGCTGCTTCGTGGCTACAGTTATTATATACATAGTAAGTTTGTTCTTTGCCATCTTTGATACCGCGGATACGGCAACCGATCGATGTTTCTCCCGTGTAATTCTCGCCCAGATCGCCCGGATTAGGCAATACGGCTTTCAGGAACTGGATCGGGACGATTTCCTGTCCGTTGTACATGACCGGATCGATACGTGACATACCGATATTCTGTATCACCCGTAAATGAGTCAGGTATTCCTGTCCGAAAGTCATCCAGAAACGGGCACGCTTGATCGTCGGGAAGTTCTTTGTCAGACTTTCCAGCTCTTCATGGTACATCAGGTATGATTCACGAGGACCTACATTCGGGTAGTTCAACGGCTTATGTACCGATAACGGGTCAGTATCCTTCCATTCTCCGTCTTCATAGTATTTACCACGCTGAGTAATTTCACGGATATTGATTTCCGGGTTAAAGTTCGTAGCGAATGCCTTGTGATGGTCGCCGGCGTTGCAGTCGACGATATCCAGATACTGGATTTCATCGAAATGATGTTTCGCTGCATAAGCTGTATATACTCCCGTTACACCCGGATCGAATCCGCATCCCAGGATAGCCGTCAGACCCGCTTTTTCGAAACGGTCTTTATAGGCCCATTGCCAGCTATATTCATATTTTGCCTCGTCCAGCGGTTCGTAGTTGGCAGTGTCGAGATAGCTGACACCGTAAGCCAGGCAGGCATCCATGATGGAGAGGTCCTGATAAGGTAGAGCCAGGTTGACGACCAACTCGGGCTTAAAGTCATTAAACAATGCAACGAGCTCGTCCACGTTATCCGCATTGACCTGTGCTGTCTTCACCTTTACATTTTTAATGTCGGCAGCAATCTTGTCGCACTTGCTTTTCGTGCGGCTGGCCACCATGATATCGGTAAAAACATCAGCATTCATCGCGATCTTTTTAACAGCAACGGTGCTTACGCCCCCTGCACCAATAACTAATACTCTTCCCATTTACAAATAGAATTAATCTTGTTAATATACAGTTTACAAGGTTTTAAACCAAAGGACAAATATACGATTTATCTTTGAACATATAACAAAAGAGACCAATTCATTTTAATAGTTCCCCGAATGTATTTACGATACTGTTTCATCATAAAGAAACAAGTGTTTCTACATAATGAAACAACTGTTCCATTACTATGAAACAGATTTTACCAAGGATGTGTTTTTATCATTGATTCGGAATTGGTTTTGCAGCGTTTGTGTCTTTTGTTGCATCTACTTAAGTATATAAACCATGTGCTTTTATACAGAATGGTTATTTCTTGTTGTCTGTGATTCCTATTTTGTAGCATTGTTTCAGAATAAGTTGTTTTTTATAGTTAAAGTATATATAAACGCTTGTAACTTATTGGGAACGCGTTATATTTGTAAATAGAATGCGTAGTTTTTATTCTTATTTAAGGATATGATCTTAAACCCGGCAACGGATATGTAGTCTAAACAGTAGAATAAATATATTAATGTAGAGGAGAAACGAATATGAAACCCATGAAATTAACATCTTTAGTGGTGATGCTTCTGGTCGGCTTCAGTGCCGCAGCCCAGGAGGAGTTCTTTGATGATGTGTATTTCTCTTCAAGTAAAGAAAAAAAGAAAGAAAAAACAGAAGAGAAGGTTATACAGCCCAAAAAAGAAAAAGCAACGGAGTCTTCATCTGCAATTGTATTGGCATCGGCTTCGGATTCACATCCGGCGTTTGATAAAGATAGAGATGTGGATGAATATAATCGTCGATATACATCTGTTGACGTTGAGGAACCTTATGATGAGGATCTGGACGAAGCGGACGGTACTTATATCGAAGAGTTACCTGATAATAATCAGAAAGTTACGAAGAAAGCGGAACGCCGTTCGGATAATGAATATACCGAACGTATCGTACGTTATCATTCACCGAGTAAGATCACGATTGCCGGTGCAGACCAAGTCGATCTGTATCTGAGTGACGGATATTACAGTTATGGTTATGATACCGATTACTCGGACGGTAATACCAATGTGAATGTAAATATAAACATGGGTAATAGTTGGGGATACTCTCCGTGGTATTCCGGCTGGTATGATCCCTGGTATTATAGTTACAATCCCTGGTACTCTTCCTGGTATGGTCCCCGTTGGGGATTCGGTTGGGGCTGGGGTGGCTTCTACGCCGGTTGGAGCAGTCCTTGGTACGGTCCGTCATGGAGCTATTACGGCCCGGGTTACTGGGGTGGTTATTATGGCGGATATTATGGAGGTTATTGGGGACACCATCACCACCATTATTATTCCAGTCCGTACAATTACAGATCATCAGGACGTTCGACGTCAAGCCGCTATACAGCAGGAAGAGCATCTTCCAATCGCTACAGTTCCGGTTCAAGCAGGTCGTCGTCTTATAGAAGTTCCAACCGTGCAACATCTTTGAGAAGTGAAAGTAGTCGTACAAGTTCCAACAGAACGAGTTCGGATCGTTATTCGCGTCCTTCCACATCTTCATCTTCAACTAGAGGAGCAGCAAGCAGCATCCGTTCAAGCCGGGGAACAACTTCGAACCGGGTACAGTCGGAAGCAACAGTTCGTACACGTCCTTCCACTCGTAGTAGTTCAAGTGGTATAGGAAGTTCGTCGTCTCGTTCTTCGGGAATACAGTCTTCGCCAACAACCAGAAGCAGTTCTCCGCGTTATAATAGTAGTAGTCCTGCTACAACCAGAAGTCAGAGTACCTATTCTGCACCGTCAAGAAGCAGCAGTAGTAGTCGCAGTTCCGGTTCCTACAGTAGTGGTGGCGGAAGCAGTAGCCGTTCAAGTGGCGGTGGCGGCGGACGTTCATCCGGTGGACGTAGATAAATGAAATGAGATAATATTTAGTATAAGGGCCGGTATTCGTACTTGTGCCCTTATGTATTAATGTATTAGAAAAATAACAGAAACGATGAAAAGAATAACGTGCTTATTTATATCGGCATTTTTTCTAGCCGGTGGTATTGCATATGCACAGGGTGAAATGGATGCGTACAAAATGTCTCAGACTGATTTGAACGGAACTGCCCGTTATTTAGGTATGAGCGGAGCTTTTGGTGCATTAGGTGGTGATATATCGTCTATGTCTACTAATCCGGCAGGGTTGGGGATATATCGTAGTTCGGAAGTGGTGACTACGGTAAGTCTTTCCTCTATTAAAGCGAGCACGGACTGGAACGGCTCGAAGGTTGATAAGAACAAGACAAGATTCAACTTTGATAATATAGCTTATGTCGGTTATTTCCCGACGGGTAATGATGAAGGAATAGTTGGATGGAATATCGGGATTTCTTATAATCGGGTGAAGAGTTTCAACCGTTCTTACAGGATGAATGGATCGCAGCCTTTTTCGGTGGCTGATTATATAGCGGATCTCGCATTCGGGTATTCGGAAAAAGATTTGACTTATTCGAAAAATACGGGTTATGATCCATATAATCCTAATAGTGGGATGCCTTGGTTGCCTGTATTGGGATATAATGCAAATATTATTGATCCGGCTGGGGACGGAGTGTATCGGTCTGCTTTTGGTGGAGTACAAGAATCAGGCGAATGGGCTCCTTACAGTCCACAAAATGTGGATTTGATTGTGAATGAGAAAGGGTCGATCGGCCAATATAATATTTCATTTGCAACTAATATCTCTGATCGTTTCTTTTTGGGAGCTACTGTGGCCATAACTGATATGGATTATAATCTTACTACAAAATATCAGGAAGATTTTACTCAGAAAGATTTATTATGGTTGGATAATGGATTGTCGACTGACGGTACCGGCTATGCTTTTAATATCGGAGCAATAGTACGTCCGGTAGATTTCCTGAGGGTGGGGGTTGCTTATAATTCTCCTACCTGGTATAAATTGACGGATTATTTTCATGGTTCGGCGCAAGCTGTTATAAATGATGTGGAGATGAATGTGCAAAATACTCCGGATTATCAAGCGGGAGATTATCATTTTCGTACTCCTGACCGTTGGATATTCAGTGTCGCAGGTGTAGGTAAAAACTTTCTGATAAGTGCAGACTATGAGTTGACAAATTACAAGAGGATGAATTTAAGTGATTTGGATGGATTTGATTTGTCTGCAACCAATGATATCAAAAAAGATTTTGGAATGTCAGGAACTTTAAAAGTAGGTGCAGAATATAAGGTGACTCCTCAGTTCTCTGTTCGTGCTGGAGCTTTATGGAAGACTTCTCCGATGAAAGATCATTTAAAAGATGGAATTCCTCCGTTAAATGAAAAGGGAGAGTTTTATACTCAGGCAGTAGGTGTTGCTGGTACCATCCCTAATTATACAGTAGATAAAGGAACCAATTCCTATTCTATCGGTTTAGGCTATCGTTTTACTCCTAATTTCTACATGGACCTGGCTTGCGTTTATCGGGTGTATAAAGAAGATGCCTATGCTTTTTCTAGTACTTACCAGGCAGGGGTTAGTAAGCTTGAAGAGTTGCTGGATAAGGGGGTAGTTGTTAAATCCGATCCAGCCTCATTAAAGACAAAAACAACGCAGGTTGCTTTAACTTTGGGGTATAAGTTCTAAAAATATAGTTTGTTACCAAATGTCCCCTGTTTGTACATAAAACGTACAGGCAGGGGACATTTTTGTATAAAAATAACAGAAATATTTGTCTGTTTAAAATACTTTTTGTTCTTTTGTTTTCGAAAACAAAATTGTCTAACATTTAAAACCTCATTGCCTATAGCATAAACATTACTCAAAGAAACTATAAAACATAGAAGTAATGAAGACTTTAAAATCGATGACCGACGAAGAACTGGTCGTCCTTTATGCGCAAGGTGATAATACTGCGTTTGATGTGTTGTTGAACCGTCATAAGAGCAGTATCCATTCCTACATTTACTTTATAGTCCGCAATAAAGAGTTAACAGAAGATATCTTTCAGGAGACTTTTGTTAAGGTGATCATGACTATTAAACAGGGCCGTTATACCGAAAACGGTAAGTTTAAAGCCTGGATTACACGTATTGCACATAATCTGATCATTGATAACTTCCGTCAGGAACGCAGTGAGAATACAGTGTCCAACGATGAGGTAGAAGTGGATCTGTTCAATAATATTAAACTTTGTGACGGAACGATTGAAGATAACATCGTGCGCCACCAGGTCCTGTCGGATGTGAAGAAGTTGGTGAAACATTTACCCGACAGCCAGCGTGAAGTACTGGAAATGCGTTATTACCAGGATCTGAGCTTTAAAGAAATTGCCGATATCACCGGTGTCAGCATTAATACGGCTTTGGGACGTATGCGTTATGCTATCCTGAACATGCGCCGTATGGCAGATGAGAACCGTATTGAGTTGTCTATGGCATAATCAGATAAAAATATTCTTCGGTTCATATAATAAGTAGAAAGTTCTCCCGTTTTATTATCAAACGATTAAAAAGGGGATGCCTATGAAGAGATTTTCTACTCAATGTATGGATGGATTGAAGGATAAAACTAAAAAGAACCGGAACGAGAAGAAGAGTACACCAAGCAGACAAACGCTTGATTTCCTGTCTCAGTTTGCACGGAGTTACCATGTGGAACCTGCGCTGCAACCGGAATTCGGTGGTTATGTGATGAACTAAGAAATTGAAGGAAAGAGGACACTTGCGCAGTGTTCTCTTTCTTTTTTTTGTACCTTTGCACAAAAGACTTGAAATTATGAAACATAAGATTGCTCCTTCTTTGCTGGCTGCCGATTTTCTGAACCTGCAAAAAGAGGTCGAAATGATAAATAACAGTGAGGCGGACTGGTTGCATATGGATATTATGGATGGTGTTTTTGTTCCGAATATCTCATTCGGCTTTCCCGTGCTGGATGCGGTAAAGCCTATCCTGAAAAAGCCGATGGATGTGCATCTGATGATTGTTGAACCCCAGAAGTTTGTCAAAGAGGTTGCTGAGGCTGGCGCTTATATGATGAATGTTCATTATGAGGCTTGTACCCATTTGCATCGTACCATCGGTGCGATAAAGGAAGCCGGCATGAAAGCGGCCGTTACCTTAAATCCGCATACGCCGATCAGTCTGCTGGAAGATATTATCCAGGATCTTGATATGGTATTGCTGATGTCGGTCAATCCCGGTTTCGGCGGACAACGTTTTATTGAACATTCGGTCAATAAAACGGCTCGTTTAAAAGAAATGATCCGGGCAAAAGGGCTGGATACTTTAATAGAAGTGGACGGTGGTGTGAATCTGGAAACCGGGAAGCGTTTGCTGGAAGCCGGTGCCGATGTGCTGGTTGCCGGTAGCTTTGTTTTCAGTTCTCCTGATCCGATACGAACGATAAAAGAATTGAAAGAAATGTAGAAAAGATAGATAACCAACCAAAACCGACCTTTGTATGATAATAAAAGAAATACAAAAGCGGCCGTTTATCAGGCCGCTTTTCATATGGATAACCGGAATCTTGTTGCAGGCCTTCTTCGATTGCAGCGTTGTCTCGCTGTTGTTGATTATCATTTCATTATTGGTTGTTGCGTTTTCTTATCTGATCCCGAAGGTTGAGTCCGAAAGCGGTAATTATGAATTGCGCTGGGTTTGGGGCGCGGTGTTTCTGTCCTTATTGCTTAGTTTTTCCATACAGTGGACAGCTTATTGGCAGGAGAGGGGAGATAGCAGTGAAACATCGCTTTTAATGGAACTGGGTGGGAAAGGACAGGAACGTTTGCTGGAGCCTTTTGAGCGACTGAATTTGTCGAAAGAGGAAAAGTCGGTGTTGACCACTATTACCCTCGGCTATCGTAAAGAGATGGATCGCGAGGTGAGGAAACGGTTTTCTGTTACGGGTGTAGCCCATTTGCTGGCTGTAAGCGGTTTTCATGTGGCTGTTGTTTGCGGATTCCTTTCTTTGCTGTTTTCTTTTTTACCAAAGAATAGTTTTTACAGTTGGCTGAGATACCTGTTGACGCTTTGTCTGCTTTGGAGTTTCGTGGTTATTACCGGGCTGGCTGCATCGGCTGTACGTGCCGGTTTGATGCTGACGCTTTATCTCACGGGGAGGGTACTCAGGCGGATGACTGACGGTTATAATACGTTGGCTGCCGCGGCTTTCTGTATGTTGGTGTTCAATCCGTTATATCTGTTTGATATTGGTTTTCAACTGAGTTATCTGGCTGTATTGTCTATTTTATATCTGCAACCTCGTCTGCAAAATCTTATTGTAGTGAGGAATCCGGTTATTGCGATACCCTGGGGATGGATTACGGTGACATTGGCTGCCCAGGCCGGGACAACCTTACTGTGTTTGTATTATTTCCGGCAGTTCTCGTTGGTTTTCCTGTGTACCAATTTACCTTTGACGTTCCTGGCTACCTTCCTTATTCCGGCCGGACTGATCTGGTTATTGCTTCCTGTAGGCATTCCGGGTTACGGATTATTACAATTATTTGTAGAGAAGCTAACGCATACATTGTTTTGGATTGTCGATGCCTTTAGCCGTGTAGAGGAGGCTGTCTTTTATGGGCGTATCGATTTACTATTGACCATATTGGGGTATGGTTCCATTTTTTCCTTCTTGTTATTTACGAAGACCAAACGTCCGGGAGTCCTTTTTGCCGGCTTGCTTCTATTGTTATTTATATTGTTTGATTTGCTTATTGAACGTTTTTTTACTGCGTAGAACGTAAAAAAGTAGTACCTTTGTCACTGTAAACAATGATAATATATGATTACAAAAATCATTCACGAAGAGAAAATTCAGAAAGCCAAGAAATACGTAGAGAAAGGCGAAAGTTTTGTTATTGTAACCCACGTTACTCCTGATGGTGACGCTCTCGGTTCTTCTTTGGGGTTGTACCATTTCCTTACTACTTACGGTAAAGACAATGTAACGGTTATTGTCCCGAATGAATTTCCGTCATTTTACAGATGGATGCCGGGGGCGAAAGATATTGTGATACATGAAAAGTATCCTGATTTTGCGGAACAGCTGATCCATGATGCAGATGTGATCTTCTGTCTGGATTTTAATGAACCCAAACGCATAGAGAAACTGGCGCCAGCGGTTATTGCATCGGAAGGGCGTAAGGTGATGATCGACCATCACTTGAATCCGGCTGACTTTTGCCGCGTAACAATGTCGTATCCGGAAATGTCATCAACGAGTGAGATGATTTTCCGTTTTATCTGTCGTATGGGGATGTTCGACCTAATGAGTAAAGAGGCGGCGGTATGTATTTATACCGGAATGATGACGGATACAGGTTCTTTTACCTATAACTCCAATAAACCGGAGATTTACACGATTGTCAGTGAGTTGATAAAGAAAGGTATAGACAAAGATCTGATATATCGTAAAGTATTCCAGGTGTATTCCGAATCTCGGTTACGGATGCAGGGATATGTTTTGTATGAAAAGATGAAGATTTATCCGGAACATCATGCGGCTTTGATAACTCTTTCAAAGGAGGAACTGGACCGGTTCCATTACAAAACAGGTGATACGGAAGGTTTTGTCAATATGCCGTTGAGCATCGAAGGAGTTACTTTTAGTGTCTTTATCCGTGAAGATAGGGATTACATTAAAGTATCTCTCCGGTCGGTAGGTGATTTCCCTTGCAATCAGTTTGCTTGTCAGTATTTTAATGGCGGTGGTCATAAAAATGCGTCAGGGGGAGAGTTTTTCGGCTCTTTGGAGGATGCTGTAGCTACGTTTGAGAAGGGATTAAAAGAATTTAATCCTAATAAAATAGAAGAAATAGAGAAACTTGCCTGAGATATGGCAGATATTATTTACATTTGTCGCTCATTTATACATTAAAGAATAACAGATGAAGAAAGGTTTTTATATCCTGATGATTTTGTGTGCAGCCCTAATGGTGGTGTCATGCGATAAAACGAAGTCGTACACTGAGAGGTTGAAGGATGAGAGGAAAGCGATTGATCGGTTGATTGATCATGAAGGATTTAAGATTCTTAAAAACTACCCGTCGGATGGCGTTTTTAAGGAAAATGAATTTGTGAAGTTGGATAATGATGTGTATCTGAATGTGATTGACTCAGGTAATGGAAATCGGGCAGTATTGGGCACAACTAAAGTTTTTTGTCGTTTCGAAGCTAAAGGAATCTTAGATTCTGATACTGCATATAACATGGTTAATAATCTGACTTATGGACCTGGATATTATGGCTTCCCTACAGAATTTGTATTTGGCTATAATGTTTACTCCGGGGAGAGTAGAAGTTATGATCCGGATTTATTTGTAGGTGAAGGGTTGGCTACAGCTTTATACCATGTAGGAGAAGGCGCTACTGTCAGAATGATTGTTCCATTTAAGAGAATGGGCAATTATTTCCAAAGCAGTTATGTTCCTGTTTATTTTAGTAAAGTAAAATATACATTCGAAAAATAATCTAACATACTTATGACTCTAATTAAATCTATTTCCGGTATTCGCGGTACAATAGGCGGAGCACCGGAAGACGGATTGAATCCGTTAGCCATTGTGAAGTTTGTAGCAGCTTATGCTACCTTCATCAGAAAAAACACGACAGTTACAACAAACAAAATCGTAGTAGGACGTGATGCCCGTATCTCCGGCCCGATGGTAAAACAGGTGGTTTTGGGTACGCTTACCGGTATGGGATTTGATGTGGTCGATATCGACCTGGCTACAACTCCGACTACTGAATTAGCCGTTGCTATGGAAGGCGCTTGCGGAGGTATTATCCTGACTGCAAGCCATAATCCGAAACAGTGGAATGCCTTGAAGTTATTGAACGAAAAAGGAGAGTTCCTGAATGCTGCCGAAGGTGCTGAAGTTTTGGATATTGCAGCTTCTGAAAGTTTTGAATTTGCCGATGTGGATCATTTGGGAAAAGTGATCGTCAATAATACATATAATCAGAAACATATCGAGAGCGTGCTCAACCTTGACCTGGTGGATGTAGAAGCGATTAAAGCGGCTAACTTCCGGGTGGCTATTGATGCTGTAAACTCAGTGGGTGGTATTGTTTTGCCGGATTTACTTTATGCTTTGGGTGTGAAGGAAATCTTTAAACTGCATTGTGCGCCTCACGGAAACTTTTCTCATAATCCGGAACCTATTCCTGAAAACCTGACAGAGATTTCTGACCTGATGAAGCATGCTAAAGCGGATGTCGGTTTTGTTGTCGATCCGGACGTAGACCGTTTGGCTATTATCTGCGAAGATGGTGAAATGTTTGGTGAAGAGTACACATTGGTGGCAGTAGCCGATTATATATTGAGTCATACGCCGGGTAATACGGTAAGTAACCTGAGTTCAAGCCGTGCGTTACGTGATGTAACCCGTGCCCATGGTTGCGAATATAATGCAGCTGCGGTAGGTGAAGTAAACGTTGTTACAAAGATGAAAGCGACAAATGCTGTGATTGGTGGTGAAGGTAACGGTGGTGTGATCTATCCGGCCAGCCATTACGGTCGTGATGCTTTGGTTGGTATTGCCTTGTTCCTGACTCATCTGGCAAAGAAGAAAATGAAAACAAGCGAATTACGTGCCAGCTATCCTCCGTATTTTATCTCCAAGCAGAAAGTACAGCTGACTCCGGAGATCGATGTGGATGCAATCCTGGCTAAGGTGAAAGAAAAATTTGCTCAGTATGATATCACTGATATCGATGGTGTAAAGATCGACTTCCCTGACAAATGGGTTCACCTCCGTAAAAGTAATACCGAACCGATCATCCGTATCTATTCCGAAGCTCACACCATGAAAGAAGCTGAAGAAATCGGCGGCGAGTTGATTGCGGTGATTAATGAGATGTGTAAGTAAAATTCTATACATATAATAAGTGAGAGAGAGGATGCTTCAAAAGAGCATCCTCTTTTTGTATATATATACTTTACGGATTTGGCGTTTGTCTGCTTAAATAGGGTATTTAATCGTGATAATCAAAGTTTATACGTTAAAATGGTTTTGAACGATTGTAAATGTCATAATAATTTATGTCCTTTGTTAAAAAGGGAAGGTAAGTATGGAAAAACAACAGTTGACGCCATGTGGGGTATTTGTTATCCTGTTCAGTATATTATTAGGATGTTCGTTTCAGAAATCATCTGTAAAAGATGCTGAAACGAGCAGGATTGATTCTTTGCTTTCTTTTTATAGGGACTCTTTGGCTGTAAGGCCGTTAGCTGTTATTTCTAAATTAAGGACTGATCAGGAAAACGTATCGGATAGCATAAACTATTATAATCTGGATCAAACGATCTCCCGTTGTTATTATTTCAGTAATCGGGTTGATTCTGCATTCTTATTGAATGATCGGATCTTACACTTTGTTGAAAAACAACCGGAAAAAGAGGATCGCCTGCTGAAATTATCGGCAGATGCCTATAATAGCCGGGGCGTTTTCTTTCAGGATATGAATCAATGGGATTCTGCCATTGTCTGTTTGCATAATGCTTCAGAAGCATTATCGCAGGTAAACGTTCAAAATCGTTTACCTGCGATAAATGTCTATATTAATATGGCTGATTGTTATCAGCATCAGGGTGATTATGGCTGGGCTGGTTATCATTATCGTAAAGCATTGTTTCTTTCTGATTCTTTGGGTGTCGGTGATAAGATGAATTATCCGATTTACTCCGGATTGGCAAAGTTGTATCAGGAACTGGAGAACTATCCGTTATCTGATTCTTATTTTCGGGAGGCGGAACAATATTGGGATAGAGGAAGCGATTATGAAAAGTACTATTTTGCTAATTCCAGAGGTAACTATTATTATGTAACCAAAGAGTATGACAATGCATTAGTCTGGTTTCAGCGGGCAAATGCGATTGTGGCAAACTTTCCCCAACCGATTTATCGGGGGATAGTGGAAGGGAATATCGGTGAAATATATTTGTTGAAGGAGCAACCGGATTCCGCCCGCTATTATCTGGAACGCTCTGTTGCCTTTTTCGGAGAATCAGCCTTGCAGCAACCTGGCATAAAGTTTTATATGGATGGATTGTTCGCCTCTTTGGCTTTGCAGGAAAATGATTTGTCGGAAGCCGCCCGGCGATTGAATCAACCTTATGATACGCTTCATACGGACCTTCAGTACCAGTATTATCATAACACACGGTTGGAGGAATTGTATCGTAAAAAGAAAGATTTTGCCCAGGCGTATTATTACAGGAACCAAGCGGACCTTTGTGGAGATTCTTTACGGAATATGAAGATTGAAAACAGTATCCGTGAGACCGATTTTCGTTATCGGCAAGATACGACTCTTTTGAAGAAAGATATCAGAATTACCCAGACTGAAGCCAAAGCGCAACAATGGATGTGGCTTGCATGGATTGCCGGATTAGGATTAATTATTGTTGTCTTATTAATGGTTTGTGTACTGTTTTATATCCGCCGGAAGAAAGAGCTTCGCTATAAACAGCAAATAGCCACTATCACCCAATTGCGTATGGCTGTTGTCAGAAATCGTATTGCCCCACATTATATATTTAATGTACTGAATTCAGTGATGCCTATTTTCCGCCGTTATGAAGAACTTTCCGAACCGGTAAATTTGCTGATTGACGTATTGAGGGGTGATTTGCTTTCTTCCGAACAACTGGCGGTTCCGTTGGAAAAAGAAATTGGTTTTGTAAAGAATTACCTGAAGTTGAAGATGCTGGGTGATCCGGAATGTATCCGGGTGGAGTGGAATATATCTTCCGGCGTATTTATGGAAACGTTAGTCCCTTCGATGTCTATCCAGATACCGGTTGAGAATGCAGTGAAATATGCTTTTAATGCAGAATCTTTGAATCCGTGTATCATCATATCTGTCTTTGTTGAAGACGAGGCGCTTCACGTATTGATAGATGATAACGGCATCGGTTATCATCCCGGCGCACATGCCCGGGATGAGAGAAGTACCGGCCAGGGTTTAAAAATACTATACCGTACAACTGATTTATTGAATACTCACAATATCCGTAAAATGCAATTTTCCATCAGAGACCTGTATTCTGCCTCTGAAAAACAGCACGGAACCAGTGTCTCATTAATTGTCCCACTTAATTACAACTTTGCCTTATGAATGCGAATGAAATTACTACAGTCATCGTCGATGACGAACCGTCTTGTATCAAATGTTTAGAAAGCGATTTATCACGCTTCCCGGAGATACGTGTCGTAGCAACGTGTACATCTCCGGATAATGCAGCCCGCGAGATAGTCCGTTTGCAACCGGACCTGCTTTTCATTGATGTTGAAATGCCGGGTATGACTGGTCTGGAGCTTTTAAGCCGTATACAGTCGGATATTCATCCGGATATGCATATAGTTTTTTATACTGCTTATGATAAATATTTGTTGGATGCGATCCATGCGTCTGCTTTCGATTATTTGTTGAAGCCCTATAAATTGAATGAGTTAGAGGATTTGATAAAGCGCCTCCGTACTCATGTCGCCAAAGACGAGAAGGTTAATATAGAACAGTCGTTACGTAAGCTGCTTACTCGTAGTAAGTTTGCGGTTCAAACTATATCCGGATTACTTTTTGTAAAGTGTGAGGAGATTCTTTTATTTCAATATTTAAGAGAATTGCGTTGCTGGCAAATGATGCTTGCTGCTGATCGCAAACCTTATAAACTTCGCATGAGTACGACTGCTAGAGATTTGCTGGGAATTAATCCTTCTTTTGTGCAGATTAGTCAGGATTATATTGTGAATCTTGATTATTTGTGCTCGATTGAGAATGTGACGCTGAAGTGTGAGTTGTATTCGCCGTTTACGGATATAGAGTTGGTTGTGTCGCAGAGGTATTACAGGAGGCTGAAAGAGTTGTTGGATATCTTTTGATTTAATTAAAAAATGCATTTATGAATGAATTTTTATCGTTTAATGTGGATGCATGATAGATAATCGTTGGTCATATATTATTCTAAAATAAAAATAATAGTATTTATATATATTTGTCATTAAGACAATCCCTTTCTAAGAGTGAGTCTAAAAAACATAAAAGATTTTCCATGACAGATAAGGCGTGGGTAAAGGGGTATGATGAATTTAAAGGAAACGACAACTCAAAAAGTTGACGACGCCGTAGGCGTGCCAAGTATCGAAAAAAAAGAATGGTTTGTTGCTATAGTAAATAACCGTTCTGAAAAGAAATATGCTCAGGTTTTGCAGAATGAAGGATATGAAGTTTTTGTTCCCATCCAAAGCGAAGAGCGCATTTGGCGTAATGGAACAGTTAAGATAGTAGATCGTGTTCTAATTGCTGCTATGATTTTCGTTTATTGCACAGAAAACGAACGAAAGATAATTGTGAACATGCCATTCGTCAAACGTTTTATGGTAGATCAGAGCCAAAAGGATAAAAACGGCAGACATCCAATAGCTAAAATACCAGAAAATCAGATAGATACTTTTCGGGAACTGCTAGAAAAAGCAGATGCTCCTATAACCATTGAAATGTTACCATTGCATATAGGTGACAGGGTTAAGGTAGTCAGAGGCAAACTAATCGGCATTGAAGGTAAGATTCTTCAGCAAAAATGCGGAGAAACATTCTTGATAGTGGAGATAAGCTTGCTTGGATGTGCGAAGTTAAAAATTTCCATGGCGGATGTGGAGAAGATTGAATCCTAATATATTGAGATATAAATAAAGATATTGGAACATCAACATGATAATTGCATCAACTCAATATAAAGACCTTCCAGATCATGAATTAGTTGATCTCATTCTGCAAAAAAAGAATGAAGAAGCTATGCTTTTTATTATATTCATCAAATATGATCCTTTGCTAAAGAAGCTTTGTAATAGGTACTATGATTCGCTGTTCTATTATGAGGAATTGCAAACAGAGCTTTTTGTTCATTTCAAAGCAAATAATTGGCACGTATTACGTTCATTTGGATGGAAATCTAGTTTTGGAACCTGGTTTGGGAAGGTTGCCGGTAGTTTGTTTATTAAAATAATGCCGGAATTGATAGATTTTCAGAAAAAAAAGGTCTCTATAGGTGAAGATGGTGAAAAGGGAGAATATAATCCTCCTGCTCCAAAAACAGTTGACGAGTACAATATGATTATGCTTATTGAGGCTATTCAACGGTTAGAGGATAAGGATCAGCGTTTTATTCTTCTCAGAGAATTCGATGGTTATGAACCTTGTGAGATTGCAAAGCAACTGGAGGAATTGCGTCGTAAGGAAGGACGATTGAAAACTCGTAAAGATGAGAACGGGGAGATTCATGAAATTATTCCCACATATAAATATATCCATATGCTCAAAGGAAGAGCAAAAGATAATCTTCGCATCATTATTAATGAACTTAAAAAGGATTTCGAATGGAAATAACAGATGAATTGATTGCAGCTTATATTGACGGTAATGTCACCACAGAGGAGCGACTGCAAGTGCGTCGTTATTTGTCGGTATATCCGGAAGAGCAAGATTTGGTTCTTGCACTTATGGACGAAGTCGAAGATTATTCGGAGGTAGTGGATGGAGAAAGCGCCACTGCTTTACAGAAAGAACAATCGTTCACAGACATAGCTTATGCAGCAGCAGCATTTGCACCTCGTAAAGCTATCAGCTATGGGACTAATTCAAATGTACTCATGAACAAATCACGAGAAAGGCATTTAAGAATGTCTGCTTTATGGGATGAATTACAGGAAAACGAATAAAGTGCTATAAAAATGCAGGATGTATTAGACAGATCATATAAAGGTTTGATGAATGTTATAGATAGCTTTGCCAATAGTTCGGCAAGCATACAACATTCACCTTCAGCAAACAAAAAGAATGTTGAAGAGTCGAATTATATATATGCTGAAGACAATTACATGGATGCTGTCCTTAACAATCCTGTCACATCTATAACCCTGCGTACTATCGCTAACCGTTTTTACGGGAAACAGATAGAAGAAATTATACAAAACTGTTCCCGACTTTCAAAGGATAATTATCCTAAACTTTGGGAAAGTTACCGAAATTGTTGCTCTGTATTGAATATAAAAAAAATTCCGATACTGTACATTACCTCCCGTTTAAAAGGCATTAATGCCCTTAGCGTAGAAATGAATAAGGAACAAATCATTCTTCTTAGTTTACCTGCTGTTGTGATGTTGGGAGAAGCAGAATTGCGCTTCCTTTTAGGTCATGAACTTGGTCATATCCAGCAAGGACATCTTATAGCTCATACAGTACAGGGGCTATTGGAAGATCTGAATAAACGTGCAGAATTGTTAGGTCCTATCATTACCGATATTGTGGATGTACCGCTGAATCGATGGTATCGCACATCAGAGTTTACAGCAGATCGTGCCGGATTTTTATGTTGCCAGGATATGAATGCTATTATAAGTTTGTTTCAGCGATTAGGGCTGAGTACTTCAGTTTCTTCAATTTCCTATTTAGGTGAGTTGTCTAGTGCGCATCCATTATCCTGTACAAGACTAGAAAGACTTAAAGAATACAAATAGAATAGTAAAATCTGACTAAATATGATAAGGAATAAGAAAATATTAACCGGATTGGATCATTCCCAATATGAGCATCCATTCGATAAAAAGGCATTAAGTGCTTTGGAGAACACTCCGGGATTGGGAATGGCTGGTAATTTTATTACTAAACATACCGTTGAAAAGATTTATACAGTACAATATACTGGTAGCAATTTGAAGGTGACAAGCGAAAATTATCCTAAAATTTATGAGTATATTCAGTATGCTTGCCAGATTTTAGATATGTCTAATGTGCCGGATTTGTATATACAATGGGGATATGGAATAAATGCATTTACTGTTGGTTCTGAACATCCGATAATTGTATTAAATTCCGGGCTTATAGACTTATGTGATGATGATGAAATCATGTTTATTATTGGTCATGAGTGTGGACACATTAAGAGTAATCACATGTTGTATCACATGATGGCTCAGGTGATCAATATGATTATAGATGCCATTCCGTTTGGAAGTATTGCCGCTGCACCTCTTCAATATGCACTCTATTATTGGGACAGAATGTCCGAATTCACAGCTGATCGCGCTGGTCTATTAACCTGTCAGGATAAGGGTGCTGCTATTCGTGCATTTATGAAAATGGCTGGAATGCCTATCAAGGAGTTCAATAATATGAATTATCAAACCTTTATTCAACAAGCAATAGAATTTAAACAATTAGACTATGAAGCTCTGAATAAAATTATAAAATTCATATCTATAGCCGATGCTTCACATCCTTGGACGGTTATGCGAGCTGCGGAATTGTTGAATTGGATAAATAATGATGAACTACGAAAATTGTTAACACCATATAGAACAAATGTTAAATTAATAATATAAGTATGCCATTAATCAGAGGAACTGTAATTCAATTTGCAGATGGAACAACGGGTATTGTCCGTTCAAAAATAGGGGAAGGTGGTCAAGGAGAAGTGTATCAGATTGAATACCAAGATAAACCCAGAGCATTGAAATGGTATAAAGGACGACCATCATCAGTTTTTGTCGATAACTTGAAAAGAAATGTCAGTCGTAGAATCCCAGCATCTTCTTTTCTTTGGCCTAAGGCTATATCAGACAGCGCGTTGGGAATTGGGTATGTTATGGATTTAGTTGATTCGAATTTAAAGGATTTTAGCAAATTTCTCGCTAACATTCATCACTTCAGTAGTGAGGATGCTGTCATTAATGCTGCTATAAATCTTTGTGTCGCCTTTCAGAAGTTGCATTTACAAGGACTTGCCTATTTTGATCTTAACGACGGAAATTTTTTCTTCAATCCCGATTCAGGAGAGCTTCAAATAGGAGACAATGATAATGTCTCATCAGCAGACTTTAATGTTTCAAATATACAAGGTAAACGTGGTTATATGGCGCCAGAAATAGTGTTAGACGGGAATCCTAACAGATATTCCGACTATTATTCTTTGGCAATCATACTCTTCAGACTGATATTTGTAGATCATCCTTTGCATGGGAAAAATATGGAAAAATTCCCCTGCATGACTCCAAAGGTCATTACCTATCTTTATGGTACAAATCCTATATTCATTTTCGATCCTACTAATTCGGATAATGAAGCATCCCAAGAGTTCTCCCCTAATGCACTAAATCGATGGGGAGGAGTACCCTCTTTTGTCAGAGAGGCTTTTATTAAAGCTTTCTCTCGCAATAATCAACTAAATCCACAGGAGCGAATGATGGAAAGTGAATGGATAAAAATTTTTCAGAGATGGCGCTCGTGCCTCAATCAATGTCCGAGTTGTGGCAATGTCACCTATATAGAACCAAAAGATAAAGGTGTATGTAAAGAATGTGGGGAGTCTTACCCTATTTTCTGGATGCAATCTAACTTTAAGGAATACATTCCCTTAGTTGCTGGACAAAAATTGTATGAGTCACAAATAGGTTTGGATGGTCATTTTGTTGTAGTTGCGGAAGTTGTCAAAACACAAAACAATGACAAAATATTGGGGATTAGAAACTTGTCTTTGATTGATTGGAGCGTCAATTATGGTACTCAGCAAAGGATAATCACAAAAGGGCAAGCTTTCCGTTTATGCGATAATATGACAATCAGATTCAGTAATATTAAAGAGATGAAAATAAGGCTTGTCAATCCTCAACAAGTAAGAGATTTAGTTAAAATATAAGTTTAATTTAAAAAACAAAAAAGATGCCAATTAAAACAGATGATCAAGTACGAGGTGCGATGCCCCTAACCCCGATTTTCTTCCTGATTGATACATCAGGAAGTATGGCTGGGCAATCTATCGAAGCTGTTAATACAGCTATGCGGGAAGCAATTCCGGAAGTTCAAAAATTTACACAACAAAATGCAGATGTTGCCATTCGTTACAGCGTACTTGAGTTTAGCACAGGAGCTAAATGGATGAACGAGGCTCCCGGTTATGTTGAAGATTTTAAGTGGGTAGACCTTCAGGCATCCGGCTTAACCGCAATGGGAAAGGCGTATAGTATGCTCAACGATAAACTCTCCAGAAAAAATGGAGGTTTCTTACAAGAGCATGCTAATAACGCACCTATAATAATCCTCTTAACAGATGGCGTGCCTACAGATGATGCAGCAGCTGGTTTGGCACTACTAAGAGAGAACAGCTGGTTTAACCAATCCATCAAAATTGCAATGGAACTCCCAGGAGCGAACCATTCTGCACTCGTTGAGTTTGCTGGAGGAGAAGAAGGGGTAATACCTACTGACCCTGAAAAACTGAGACAGTATCTTGGGATTATTGCGATCAATTCAGCGACTATAGGGTCGAAATCACAAGGTCGCAGTAACGATAGTATTACAGACGACATTATCAAGCCTATCAAGCCGGAGTCATCACCCGCTTCATCTCCCATTCCCGCTCCATCTCCGACTAAACTGACCGATGATGACGATGATATATTTAAGGACATATTTGACTAATTCGTCGATCATCTAAACCATCTAATCCAAGATGACAATGAATTTCTCAGCGTCATCTTGGATTATTTTCAATGTCAACAACAAATAAATAAATGAATAAATATTACATAAAGTCAATAGAGGGGGCAAGCCATAAAGAATCTGGATTACCATGTCAGGACTCTTCGATGTGCGAAACCTTTGATAATAATCAGGCTTGCATTATAGCAATCTCTGATGGTCATGGAAGTCAAACCTATGTTCGTAGTCATATCGGCTCAAGTCTTGCTTGCCAAATAGCTATTAAAGAAACCAAACAATTTGTCTCTGATTATTACGATACCTTGGCAAGCAAAGGCACTGTTTCATATAGTCCTGATTTCGGAATAGAGCTGGACCCGTTTTTTTCAAATCTATTTACCTCAATTCATGACCAATGGCATGAAGCTATTAAAAACGATGCCAAAACCAATCCCTTTTCTAGGGAAGAAAAAAGAAAACTAGGAGCGTCCAATATAAAACTTGCTTATGGATGTACGTTGATTGTGGCTGTAAAAACGAAAGATTTTACATTTGCTTATCATTTAGGCGATGGTAGACTGTTTACAATATCATATTCTGGTGAATGGAAGCAATCCGTACCTTGGGACTCTGCTTGTGAAGATAATATAACTACATCATTATGTGAGTCGAATCCAGTCAATCGATTCCGATTTTTCCTTGATTCGACAAATAATCAGCCATACGCAATATTTATGTGTTCTGACGGCATTGAAGATTGTTATGGAGGTTCACACGATGGCAATTTTAAATCTGAAAGACTCATTGTAGACTACGAGGAAGTGTTAAGGTGTTACCTTCAAGATGAAGACTTTGATAAGGCGTGCTGTGATTTTCTAGACTATCAAAGCAATAAATTTTCTCATGACGATATGAGCATCGCATTTATAATCGATGATGTTTACAATCTTCAGAACAAGTGGCTACAATTAACGGAATTACACCGCATGGTATATGAAATAAAGTCTACGTACGGTCTCCTTAAGAGTCAAATAAAAGACTATTATAACAGAATAACTAACGTTCAGGCAAATATTGATAACTGCGCGAATGAAATTAAGAGAATTCAGGCACAACTCGATGATGCAGAGAACAATCTTAAAAATTTAGGAACTAAACAAGAAACAGAAAGCAAATGTGTTGAAGCTGCCTCAAGATTCAATATCAAGATTGGTGAATTCCAAACGGATGTTAAAAAATACTGTGAAGTTTTCAACGAATGTACTGACAGTACTCTAAGCTTTCGCAGAAAGCTCACTGATGATGTATTAAATGCTATTACGAATATGCTTGTGCTTATACGTAATGATATCTCGGAAAAGCGAGATAGTGATTCTATACTTGTCGGTGAAATTGAACAAATAAAAGAGAAGATAAATAAGCTTAATGAACAGAAAATGGTGGCTGAACTAGACCTGGAAAAAGAAATTGGAAAGTTGAAAAATCTAAGAGATAAGAAGAAACAAATAGAACAAGAGGCGGAAAATTATAAAACAGAAAAAGAATTAGACATTAACAAATATACTGAAGATGCAAAAAAAATTAAGGCTGATATCCAACAATGTTTTCCAACACAAGTGGATAGAGATGACAGTGTAAAGGTATTGAATATCAGTAAATATACTTGTAAAGCTCCTGAAGATTATATAACTATTGTAATACAATCAGGACAAATCAGCGGGGCATATAATGGTAGTAATAACTTTGAGATTTCGAGAGAAGAGTTCAATAATCTCTTATTGAAAATAAAAGATACAGTCTATTCGGAATATAATTTGACAAGTGAATATATTGTTATCATGGAACCCTATAATGATAAAGAGAACCGTGGTCCAAAATACATTTCATTGGAAAAAGAAGAAGCTATTGAAATCTGGGAAATGTGTTTGACTCTAAGTCAAAATCACACAACAATATGATTTCAGCATCTTCGAGTCTGACAAGGGTTATCAAATTTATTTATGAATTCGATGAATCAATTTTCTGTAATCCGTTGGTTTTTAGCGGATTTATTAAAGACCTTTATTGTGGGAAAAGTTATGTCGCAGATGATTTTATCTTTATATTGATAGATTTACATGATAAAATAATAAATAGCGAAGTGAGTCTCAAAGATTTGTCTGATATCAAACTCGAAGGAATAAACAATAACGAAAGATGTAAAATACAGTCGGAAATATTCAAAATAGTCTACATCAATAAAAACTTTGAAAGTATTGAATATCTCAATACCGACATTCTAAAAGTATATAACATATCATTTAATCCACCGAAGGAATCATCCAGCAATAGATCTTCATCATCAATTATCTTTTTTAACACAAGTCAGAATTCGTCAATTGAATTTGGGAAAATAATAACTCTATTTTGGAAATGCAATAATCCGTATCGGCTTTTTTTATCTAATGGATATGAAGATATGGATGTAACGTATGTTGACTCAATCCTCATCAGTGCCTTGTTTGACGATTATGTTTTAATCCTGTATAACAAGGAAGGTGAAGTTGTTGATAAACAAAATGTTAAAATACAATATAAAAAGAACGCTTTTTGTATAAACTGTGGCACTATCCATTTTAAGGAGGATGATTATTTTTGCACTCAATGTGGTTTGAAATTGACCAATGATGCAGAGAACTAAAAAATTCCGGTGTTGGAACAATCAGATAGAAAGCTACGAGTTGGAACTTGTAGATTGCACTCTCATTGTCCGCATTGAGATGTTATATGTTTTTAAATGGATACAAGTTGTAGATAAGCGACAAAATGAATTGTATTCAAGAGTTTATCTTTCAGATAGTTGTAGATGTGAGTTGAAAATATTTACACCGGGGAAATATTACTTTTCCCTTTATGGGAGTAATAACGGCTTTAACTATGAGGTTTTCATTGGAGGGAAGCAGATAATTTTGGAGTTATGTGATAATAATCAATGGTATTTTATTATGCCGATCTATACGTCATGGAATCGGGAACTAATTAGAAAAGACCGATTAGACTATGTGTTGTGCGACACGCTATTAGAAAATCAACACATGATGAGAAAAGCTGCCATCAAACTTACTGTAGGGTGCAGCTCTGTAAGGGAAAAGGTTTTGGTAATACATGACTTTGTGGCAAGTAATATATATTATGATTTAGATTCGCTATCTTCGAAAGATAGTACCAATCGTACAATCGAGCAGATTGTAAATACGAAACGATGTGTATGTCAGGGGTATGCAGATTTGACATTGGTATTGTTGAAGTCAATTGGCATTCATACAGAAAACATTTTATGTTATGCTATACGGAATATATTTGAAAGCGGTTGGAGTAATGTAGTAAATAGAACAGCTGATTTAAATCACGTTATAACAAGGGTGAAATTGGAAAACCGATGGCTTTTTATGGATGTAACATGGGACTCTAACAATAGATACGAAAATGGGATATATATTAAGGGGGAACGAATCTCTCATAGATATTTTGATATGACGCTTCCCTTTTTATCTGCGACGCATAGATTTTTTTAACAGTAATTTTTGCCAATATGCCAATCAAGATTACCATGCAGAATTTACGATTAATAATATTTATGATAGATCAATCACCATCGATGTGTCAAACTGGAAAATACGATACCTCATTAGATGAAATAGCTGCTAAATTTGTCAATGATTCAATATCTTGGTTAGATAATGAGTGTCGTGGCCAGAAAATATTTATCATTTGTATTTTTTACATTTGCTTAAATGTAAAAAATAGGTTAGAAGGTTGGATTGATGAACTATGTCCTGCGGATAAAAATATAACTGAAGAAGATTCCAATACTTATAAATACATAGAACCTTATTTTAATACTTTTAGACCTACAGACATGACTGAAACATTTAGGACTGGTAAGCCCTCTTACCTTTGTAATCGATTATAGATATTGTTCCCAAAATAAGAGTGCTGACGATTATATAGAAGATTGTTTTTTGTGGAGGGATTGTTCGTATTGTTCAAAAATCCTATATGCGACTATTTGATAAAAGCAAAAATAAGATACTATTATCTTCTAAGTATTTGGATATTTTGATAATGACACTTGTTACTAATAAAGAGCAAACAAAAAGGATTATATAGCCTTTACGTATAAGAAAATTATTATTTTCGTACAATACGACTCTACGGCTAAGTTTATTAACTTTGTAATGACAGTTACATCACAAGGTATAGAGTGTCACTATGATATAAAAGGCAACAAATTGCGATGAAGAAGTTATTTAAAAAGGATTCTGGTGAGGAACATAATTTCTGGATGAGTTATACAGACTTAATGTCAGGCTTCTTAGTGATATTCATCATTATTAGCGCTGTGATGTATAACAGATTTGACAACAAAAAAAAGGAGTATGAACACCTTTGTAAAGTCCTACGGGTCGAAAATCCAGACTCGTTAAGGAATTATATAAAGTCATTAGAAGAAGTTGTTGATTCTATCAATCACTCTAATCTGAAGAACAGAATTTATGAATATAAAGAAGTTTTCACATCTACAAAGGATATAAAAGCCGTTATTGACTCAATCCGTGGAAGTATTATCCTTAGACACCAAGATTCCAGTAAAGACTTATTTACTCCAGGTGACTCAACAATTAAATCCCCACTAAAAGAGTATTTATATGAAAAGTATGCTGCAATAGTTCGAAAGACAATGCTAATTAATAAGGATAATAATATTGAATTGCGCATAGAGGGACATACGGATCCAACGTGGAAAGGTTCTGACAGAGGAGGTGACAATAGCTTTTTAAAGAATCTAGATTTGTCATCCAAAAGGGCAAATGCAGTTTATGAATATATACTAAATGGTTCGGAGTTGAGCAATGAAGAAAAGAATTTTGTAAAAATGAATATGATTTCTGTCGGTTATTCTTTTTCAGATCGAGTGCAGAAAGGTACATTAGATGATGAGTACTATGACCCATCTTCTCGCAGAATTGAGTTTAGAATTTTATCAAAATAGGTAATATGGAAATTTTAATCAGTCACATGAATCTTATTACATTTTTAGTTGGACTATTGATAACAGGAGGTCTGTACCGCCAATATAGACATACGGAGTCAAGACAGTTGCTTAACTATATTCCAAATGTTTGGACATCGCTAGGTATTCTTGGTACATTTTGTTGTATTGTATATGCACTATCTCCTCATGGTGGTAAGACCATAAATTGGAATGATATTAATACGCTTGTAAAAAACATTATTCCAGCTTTTGGTACTTCAATCATAGGTATTATTGGAGCTATTGCCACATCGGTTATTGCAAAAATCATTTTTGCAAATGAGGACAAAGAAGAAGCTGAAGCATATAAAAGACAATATGATGGTACTCCAGAACAGTATATTGGGGCTATTTGTCAGCAGATTTATGAAACGAACAAGAAGTTGGGTGTAAATCCAGTGTCAGCCAGCGAAGGCTTGTTAGAAAAGATTGATTTATTGCTAGCGGTATCTAAAGAACAAAATGTAACTTTAATTAAGGAAACGAAAGCTCAACATTTGCTTGTAGAGAAAATGACTACTGATTTTACGGAGAACTTGAAAGAATTCTATAGTACCATGTATAAGGAAGAGAAACTACACATGCAGGAATTGACAGAGCAATATCTTAGTGGAATCAATGAGATAATAAAGGCTACACATGGCACGATAAAAGAAAAGTTTGAAACGTTATTTACTGTACATGCAGACTCTCTTAAAAAACTTATGGAAAGCGAAAAAGCACAGCTTACTCTACTTTCAGATAATATCACTGCTTCCATAAATGAATCTGTCGATGGAGTAAAACTAGCTATTTCTGAAACGGGAGTGACTCTAGCTGAGGAAGTAAAAGGTATTGCTATCAATACTAAGCAACAATTACAAACATTAACAGAAGATAACAAACAAGCAGTGTCGGTAATTGTGAAAGATAACCAAACTGCAATAAGTTCGTTGTCCTCTGAAATTGAGCGAAACATAGGTAACATCTCTTCCGAGTTTCTGTTGTTAATAAGTTCTTTGAAAACTCAATTTGAGGAATTGGCAAAGAATCTGCCAACAGAGATAATGAGTCTTAAGCAGCAACTACTCGACATCATCAAGCAGATTACAGAGGAGAAATATAATGCTCTTTCAGAGGATAACAAGAAGTTCGTAGCTCAACTGCTTGCAAAGGTAGAAGGCTATCAAGAGAATATAACTATCCTATCGCATCAAAGTCAAACGGAATGGTTGAATGCTATCAATACGGAATTATCGAAATTATTAAACCGAATGGATGTTAATGTTACCAATAACACAGCAAAATTGGAAGATGCGACCAAGAATATTGGTGATAATTTAGCAGGTATATCCGATACCTTAAAGACTGCGACAAAAGATTATGATTTATTGGCCGCGCAAATTAACACACTTGTAACTGCTCTTCAAAAAGAAACAGACGCAACTGAAGCCTATTCTAATAGTGTTACTACTACAAACACTCAATTATCTACTATACAAAATCTGATTAGTGACGTAATTAATAAAAACCTACAACTACGTCAGGAACTAGCACAATGGAAGCGAACACACAAACATGTTAAGGTGAATGTCGAAACAGGCATGAAAGAATGCCCTAACTGTTATACAGAGAATCCAAATGACGCTAGTTTCTGTAGAAGGTGTGCAACAAGCTTCTGGCAGTGCGAACCTATTAAAATTGAATCAACAATGAAAGTTGCAAAGGAATGATGGTAGAATCGAAATTGTGTCCAAAATGCAAAACTGATAATCCCGTAGTTGCTAATTTTTGCCGCCATTGTCGATATGAGTTCCCTGAGTCTACAAAAAAAGGAATAAAACTTTCACCTGAGATCCTGTCATTCAGCATCGCTGAGCATACATACAATATAGGAAGTATTATTCACTTCACGTGGAAGGTAGAGAATGCCGATATTGTTCAAATAAATGGTATTGATGTTTCTGCATACAGTGACTATGAGTTTAGGATTGACAAAGCTGAGACAATAACACTGACTGCAGAGAATGACTACGACAGAGCTACTCGTAGCATTCGACTTTCACCTAAACCTATTCCATACATTAACTCGTTTACAACACCTTTTCATCTTGTTCACGCTGGTCAAGAAGTAAAGTTGAAATGGGATGTTCGCAATGCCAATAAAGTGATACTCTCATATTCTGGTA
This sequence comes from Parabacteroides goldsteinii DSM 19448 = WAL 12034, assembly GCF_000969835.1. Classification (GTDB taxonomy): domain Bacteria; phylum Bacteroidota; class Bacteroidia; order Bacteroidales; family Tannerellaceae; genus Parabacteroides; species Parabacteroides goldsteinii. The sequence goes on along the minus strand of NZ_KQ033913.1, from coordinate 2,279,066 downwards.
TCGAAATTGACGTTACGAGAAAAGACTACTATAAGATGATACCAACAAAAACAGAAACATACACACTGACATGCTATGCAGATGATAACTCTATTTATACAAAACAGAGTTTGAATATTCAATTTATTGCTCCGGTTATAATCAATAGCTTTACAGCGGACAAAGATGTAATAACAGAAGCAGATAGGGTAACGCTACATTGGGATGTTGAGAATGCTGCGTCAGTAAGAATACATCCTCTGATGAAAGATGTAACTAAACTGAATACCCTGCAAGTTTCTCCCTCTTGTACGACAGAGTATGTGATTGAAGCACAAAATATGATTTCACAAGAAAAGATGTCCATATCTATAGGTGTGCGTCAACTGCCTAAGGTAGATATGTCTTTTGTTGACTCTTTTTCGAAAATAGAGATACCTTCGTGTGATATAAATCTTTCGTTCTTATCAGACTCCATGAAGAAAGCTCGCATAGACGAATGGATGTCAACTGTTCCCACGCAGTCAATCAACCATACGATGTGGAAACTTACGTTGAAAAATAGGTTAAAAATCTTTATTGATAAACTTAGATTTACGAAATGAGAAAGGACTCTGCAATACAAATACTGCCATCCTTTCGTCGACAGTTGAACGATGCCAAACGGATATTTGTAATATTCGCCTCAGCAATGATTGTCGATAATGTATATTTGCTATATGTATCTGAAAATTGCATGCTTAGTCTGCTTGTCGGAAGTTGCCTCATTTCTGCCTTATTGGCTGTACTTGCATACAGGAAATATCTCTTATTCTTTTTGAAATCCGGTTGTACTTTAGATTTCTATATAGCTGCTACTATTGAATATATACTTGTTATATGGGGCTTCTCCCCCCTTTTTTTATACATATTTATTGAACAAAGATGGACTATGCTGAATCGATATGGCATGAATTGCCTATTCCTGTTCAATACATATATAAATTGGCTGTTGCCTATTACATTATTCTTGATGGTGAGTTGTACATATTGGTTGATAATGCATCTCATTCAGAAAGAAAGTAAACAATTTTACCTTTTAGAAAAAAAGAAAAATGAAATATATGAATAACGATTTTCAACACCTTCTTTGGAATATAGCAGGTGCGGAAATTCCAATCCTAGAGAAGTGTCGGACAGACCACAAGAAATTCTCTGTGATAGGTGCGACAATTTTGATGACGGCATTCATCGCATTATGTGCAGGCACCTCCGCCGCATGGTATTTCACACAAAAGGGCACAGATGACTCGGGTAATTTCGGCTGGTCGTTCCTATTTGGATTGATATGGGCAATATTGATATTTTGTATAGATAGAAGTCTCGTAATCACATTAAAAAAGGACCCCACAAAAAAGCGGCAAACAATCATTGTACCTTTACTGTCGCGTGCCGCATTAGCGATTGTTGTAGCTTTTATGGTTTCCATACCATTGGAATTGGTAATCTTCGAGGATTATATATCTGCAAATGAGGAAAATTTTGAGGCTAATCAAATATCCATACTTGGTAGGCAATTAAAAGATAATAGTGGAGAAGATATGCTGTCCACACGTATCAGTAACGCTGATTCTACCCTTAGCAAACTGAGAGCTGAATCATTAAAACTAGAAGGAGAAATAAACTCTTTGCAAGCGAGAATCGATAAACTGGAAGATGAGAAGAATTATCCAAACAGTTCAGAGTACAATGTAGCAAAACTAAAATATGACAATTCATTGCAAGCATATAATAATGTGTCTGCAAATTATAATGCGGAAAATAGAAAGCAATATCCATCACAAAGTATACTAAATAAGTATCAAAGCGAGATGAGTACGTATCAATCACAGAAAGCGACTGCCCAACAAAACATGGACTCAGCCGCATCTAATTGGAAAGCAAAAAACAAGCAGAAATAGACAGCTTAATTCTTCAAAGAAACTCAAAATCTGCAGAAAAAGGACGGAAAGACGATGTTTATGACGAAATGCTTATAAGCCGCAATAAGGATAAGGTCCGAGAGGAAAAGGTGGCACAAGAACGAGAAATGAAGGAAGCAAGCAAACAGGATAAATTATTAAGAGGGAATCATTTTATTCGTAACTTCCAAATATTGGAATATGCTGTATGGCAGACTGATAAAAATGGAAAGTTCACTGATAAAACTCAATTAATGTTTTTATGGCTTATCAGAATATTGTTTTTCATCGTGGAGATTCTTCCTACGGTAGTTAAAATAGTATCTCCTATTGGATCGTATGAACGCATGGTATATGCAGAGGAACAGAAAATGATGGAGTACTTGGAGTCTGATGAGTATAGCAATATGATAAAGAATATTCATAGACTTGCTATAAGTAGCCAAGAAAAACTTCAGCAAGAGCAGTATGATACGGAAATAGATCTAAAGAAAAGTATAGTGGAAAAAATCAAGACAGCTCAGTTGGAAGTGGCTGAACTTGCAATAGGAAAATGGAAAGAAAAGGAAAAAATGAAGTTTACCAACAAGGTAACTTCTATATCAAAGATAAAAGACAATGAGGATAATGACGACGATATGGTAACTCCTATTTAATTGGTTTATCGGGATAAATCCAGTTTAAAAATAACAAATTGTATGAAACTTAGAACTGCATTAAAGGGACTTGATACTACTGAAATTTTGCATTCTCAAGATAGGTCAACGATAAAAAAGCTCAATAAAATTCCGGGATTTAAAGCTATAGTTGATAAGACCATAGTAAATATCATGGAAAAATATGCTGAAATTGAGTATTCTGCAGAAGGTATTAATGTGACTTCTAAAAGTATGCCGGTAATACATCGTCAATTAGTGGAAGCCTGTCGGTTGTTGGATGTAAAAGATATACCGGCTTGCTCTACAGATTGGTTTTATGATATCAGCTCCTTTACTATTGGCGAGCAAAAGAAAAGGATGGTATTGCAGTCTGGCACTATAGATTTACTTAGTCCTGATGAATTATTCTTTGTGATGGGGCATGAGTTAGGACATATGAAATGCGGTCATAAAACATATCATATGTTTATGGAAGCCTTGTATATGCCGATTGTAAACTCCGACTTGAAAATATGGATGAGTCTGGTCAAAATGCCTCTATTGAATTGGTATCGTATTTCTGATTTCACAGCCGACCGAATGGGATTGCTATGTTGTCAAGACATCAATGTGGCGTTAAGCACAATGATAAAAATGGCTGGATTACCCAAGAAGTGTTATAGCCAAATTCATATCGAGTCATTTATACAGCAAGCAATAGATTTTGAAAAAAATTATTCTGGTACAATGGATAGCGTTATAAAATATCTATCTATTAATACTTCAGCTATGCCCTGGTTGGTGGTAAGAGCGTCAGAGTTATGGTCGTGGTATCATTCCGGCGAATACAATAAAATACTTAATAAATACAGATAATGGAAATAATAAAGAAACATTCAATGACTCCGATGGAAATGTTGAATTATGATAAAAATAAGATACCTAAGAGTCAGAAAGAAACAGTAACAATGGGATTAGGAGCCTGTGAAATACGTTGTTTGCGAGTAAAAGTATCACCAGGTTCTTATTTAAGTAAAACATAATTGGCGTATGATATAATAGGAGAATATAATGCGAATAAAAACCGTCAGTGGTAACGAATATGTTTATAACAGACATAACAACGAAATTGAGTTAGGAAATAAATCTTATCCTTGTGATAGACTTAGGTTTAAATCGTTTAGACGATTTGAGGATTTTCCTCTGCTTGACACATTTATTATAGAAATTACCGATAAATGCAATTTACGATGTACATATTGTTGTTATTCCGGGAACTACATAAATAACAGAACGCATGGAAAAAAATCTCTTACATCCGCAGGGATTGACACCCTGTTAAAGTTCATCCAAAAAGTACATTGTAGATCTTCTGTCTCAATTGGTTTTTATGGAGGAGAATGCCTGGTAGAGTTCAAGCTTATCCAATACTGTGTCAGCCAGGCAAACGATTTATTCGATAACAATGTTAATTATTTTATAAGTACTAATGGTGTACTGTTAACGCCGGAAAAAGCCGATTGGTTCGTTCAGAATAAATTTCAATTGAATATTTCCATTGATGGTACAAAGCATTATAATGATCTGTATCGAAAAGATGAAAATGGAAATGGTACATTTGATAAAATATATCCTCATCTGGTTTATATAAGAGATACATATCCTGTATTCTTTAGTGACAATGTGCATTTATTAATGACACTACCTAATTGGGAGGATTTAATTCCTATTGCTGTTTTATGGAATAATGACTCTTTATTAAAAAGCAAAGCACCGGCACATATCTCCAACGTAGCACCTAATTATAAGAAAGGAACTAAACAGATAGAAGCACAACAGTTAGATAAGCAATTATACAACATATTGGAAACATATATAAAGCATCCGAAATATATTGTATTAGAATCATTTTTGAATGAACGCATTTCTGATTGGTTGGAACGTCCTATATTTGAACTCGAAGGAGAAAATCAGCTTTCCACTTGTATGCCTAATAACAGAAAACTATTTATTGATCGGGAAGGTGGCATCAGAGTCTGTGAGAAGATGTGTGATACATATCGTATTGGAAATATATATGATGGTATTGATTGGGATATTGCTAACAGCTATGTCATAAAACTGATAGAGAACAGAAATAAGCACTGTTCCGAATGTCCTATTATTCGTTTATGTGATATTTGTTTAACTTCTTTAGAACTATCAGAGACCGAATTGTCTATATTTTGTCATAATCAAATAGCATATACAAGAGCTTACTTATTAATATTTTGTGAAATGGCAGAAAGAGGACTCTTGACTGATAAGTAAATTTATGAAACTATTTTCGGAACTGACAATTCCCGATTGCTGTTTTCTATCATTGTTACAAGCGGATTCAAATTCTGATTTATTGAATCTTATAACTGATAGAGAAATATCTAAGTATCTACCGGGTATAGCGAATATGGAAACTTTGGAAAGTGTGAATGAAATAATTACACTTTTTGAAAGAACTTACCAGGAGGAACAGGGTGCATTATGGGGAATTTACTTATCAGAAGATACTTTGGGGGGCATTATTGGAATTAGTGAATTAAAATTTGAACCAATAATTTTCTATGCCTTATCCCAACAGTATCGAAATCGGGGTGTTATGACTCTATGTGTTAATGCGGTAACAGAATATATACATAGGCAATATATAACGATAAAAGCAAGAATAGATGATAAGAACAAGGCTTCACAAAGAGTTTTGGAAAAATGTGGATATAAATATGAAACGACATTAGACTATTACTTCCATCATAAAAACTTTTTTGATTCAAAATCAAGTTGAAAAGATAGATTTAGTAAGTAGAACGTATCTATATACAATACTTCGGTAAATTTTTACCGAAAAATTAAAAGTTAAACAATAGAACCGGCAAAAGCTGGTTCGAAAACACTAAAGAGGTCATTGAAATGTTGTCAAAAACGAATGGTTAAGCATGAAGAAATGTGCTGAAAAAAGAGTGCTAACCTGCTGATAATAAAGGTGAAAAGTATTGCATAATTCATTGATTTTTAGTAAATTAGAAGTCTTGCACTCATCTGATTATGACTAAAGAAACACTCCTTATGCAATACCAATTTGAGTGCCTCTCGGCTCTCAAATCAGTCGTGAATATACAAAAACCTTTTGAAAAAACGTTCATGGATGCAATGAAATTATTCATGGCTATCCCTGATCGTATAAACTTCCTCCAATTGGGCAGGTATGGACGTTTTTCGGAACAGACATACCGTAGCCTTTTTGAGAATGAAACTTTCGACTGGTTTGCGTTCAATGATTCTATCATCAGCAAGCATCTCACAGGTAAAAGAAAAGCCATCGCCATCGATCCTTCCTATATCCCCAAATCAGGCAAGAAGACACCTTGGATAGGTTACTTCTGGTCTGGTTGTGCAGGAGATTATAAGCGAGGATTGGAAATCTTGGGCATCGGGGTCATTGACATCGACAACCATGATTGCATGACTTTAGGTTCCATTCAGACGCCGGATTGTAAGACCTTGGATAATATGGGCAAAAACCTCGTTGACTGGTACAGCAGCTATCTTATCAGCAAAAAAGACAAGATACAGAGCATATCCAGAACGGTGGTTGCAGACGCATTCTTTTCCAAGGAAACTTTCATAACGCCTATGTGTGAGAACGATTTCCATGTCATCAGCCGCTTTAGGAATGATGTAATCCTGTACTATCCGACATTGGAAAAGAAAACAGGGAAACGTGGTCATCCCAAGTGGTTTGACGGCAGGATTGACTTTGCCAATCTGGATCTGACCCGGTGCAAGGAATACGAGGTGAACAAGGGAAAACTATACGGATTGAGGGTATATGCAAAAGCTCTCAAAAGGTATGTTTCCTTATCCGTCTGGTATCCGATGGACGGAAGGACAGACAAGTGGCAACTTTACTTCTCTACAGACGATTCGATGGATGGACGTGAGGTTCTGGATTATTACAGAACCAGGTTCCAGCTGGAATTTTGCTTTAGAGATGGCAAGCAGCATGCGGGAATCACCAACTGTCAGTCAACCGACTTCAGAAAGTTGGATTTTCACTTCAATGCGTCGCTTGCAGCTGTCAACTTGGCCAAAGCCGCATGTAAGAGGCTCGGAATAACCTATTCCATATCCTCCTGCAAGTCTTTCATACACAATGCTTATATGCTTGAACGATTTATTTGCGTGTTCGGGATTAACCCAGACATGCAAGTTATTGACAAACTTTTCAAAGAACTCATTTTATTTACTGCCAGAGCCGCTTAGGCGTGGCGAATTTTTAACGAACTATTGTATATAAGAAAAAGATAATAATATGGGAGTATTCAAATCGACACGTCTATTTTACAATGTATCTGCACATGCAGATACTGTTGCAAATAATCTTATGACTTCTATGCGATATGAAGGTTATGAGGTCAATGGAATTAAAATGCCATCAGGTGATTGGGACATATCTATTAAGAAAGGGGCCTTATTCAAAGCGGTATTAGGATTGCAAACTGCACTTAAAATTGTTATCTCTCCAGCCGCACCTCATGTTTATGTGAAAGCAGGAGTGGGTATCTTTGGACAACAAGTTATTCCAACAGTTTTGACTATTTGCATTTGGTGGCCATTTGTCATTCCACAAATTTGGGGCGTTATCAAACAAAGTAAATTAGATAAAATTGTGATGGAGAAGGTGCAGGATGAATTTAATTGTGTATCCGGACGTACGGTGTTGTCTAAAATAATAGATTAGAAAATGAATTGTTACTACCATCCGACGAGACCGGCAGTTGCACAATGTCTCGACTGTCACAAAAGGCTTTGCCGGGATTGCGTACATAAATATGATATACCAATTTGTGACACTTGTAATAACGATTGATAATTGTTAGATAGTTTGGATTATGAATATTAAAAAAATGAAGTATGGGATGGTTTGAAGAACAACAAAGTTGTCCGTATTGTGATGGGGTAGGCTATATAACTATTGATTGCCCTGACTGTTATGGTAGTGGAAAAACAAAAGAAACATGTCCGGATTGTCGTGGATATGGACATGGAGAAGATGGGGAGAAATGTTATACTTGCAATGGTGATGGTATCGTCTATGATTATTGTGATAGATGTGGTGGTGACGGGAAAATACAAAAAGAATGTCATTGTAGAAGATAGTGGTGTAGAATTATGTAAGATCCCCAATAAATATCAGTACCCTCCAAAATCGTTATAGCCTTGTTCAAGTTGCTATAGCGATTTTGTTTTATAGTATACTTTTTGTTTGAATTTTCTTTTCTAAATTAATGGGGTAACAACTAGTTCTGGTTTTTCTTTATATTTTATGTATAGTGATGATAGTTTTGCAACCAAAGATACATCTATATAAGAAACAATTAAAATGTTCTAATATGGAAAAGAAAAGTATAATCAATTATTCTGAGTTGTGGGAAAAGATCGGCGAATATACCCGAAAAGCCGGAAGAGTGAGCGCACGTCCTGTTTTGTTGCTATATTATGTGCTGAAAAGTCCGGATACTCCGAAATCAGATAAACTTCTGATAGTTTCTGCGCTTTCTTATTTAGTACTTCCGATTGATTTAATATCAGCCAAACGTTTACCTGTTATTGGCTGGATAGATGAAATCGTATCATTAACGATAGCTTATCAAAAAGTTAGTAAATATATTACTCCGGAAATACAATGGAAAGTAGATAATATTCTGGACCGTTGGTTTCCGGAGACAGAGTCTGAAGTATTAACAAATTAATATTGTGTTATATCATGAAAACTATTCAATTAACGATTAACGAAGCATTACAGAATGCCGGTTTTCGGTTTGTTCATGACCAGGAGAGTGAAGTGTTTTATTTTACAATGCAGGAAGGTAATGTAGAATATACGATGATGTTGGGATATGATGAAGAACAATCTCTTATTCGTTGTTTCTCAAGGATACCTGTTAATGTTCCGGAACATAAAGTCATTGATATTTTGACAGCTATCAATATATTTAATTCAAAAGAACTGTTCGGTACCATGTTTTTGAATGAAGAGCGGAATACTCTATTTGTCAGGACTTATGCTAACGTTGATGATGGGGCAATCAATGAAGCTGTTATCTGGGGATTGATCCAACCTTGTATGCAGATGATGAAAAATTATTATGTCCCCATCATGAAAATAATCTATTCTGAGATGATAATATCTAATTAATGATACTATAAAGCTGTAGGGAAGGATATAAATTGTTTGATATTGGAATAACTAGGATAAAAATTATGGAAACAAGGAAAATTTACAATCTAATCATTTTAGATGAAAGCGGTTCGATGGGCAATATTAAAAGACAGGCGATCAACGGATTTAATGAAACTGTCCAAACTATCAAAGCAGCACAGGCAAAACACGAGGAACAGGAACATTTCGTTTCATTGGTTACATTTAACTCAGGGGCTATCCGTACAATTTATGATAAAGTGGCCGTTTCTATGATTGGATTGCTTGATGAGCAAACATATTCGCCGAACTGTTGCACACCTCTTTACGATGCAATGGGGATTTCCCTGTCTGCACTGAAGTACTCGGTAGGAAAGAAAGATATAGCGCTGGTTACGATCATAACTGATGGGGTAGAAAACTCTTCTTCCGAGTTTACCGGGCAGGGAGTGAAAACGCTGGTTGAAGAATTGAAAGGGAAAGGATGGGTTTTTACCTATATCGGAACCAATCAAGATGTAGAGAAGGTGGCTGCCACTATTTCTGTAACCAATGTGATGAGTTTTGATTATTCGGAACAGGGTACCCGTCAAATGTTCAAGAAAGAAAGCCGTGCCCGAAGCCGTTTCTTTGATCGTATTGCAAGACGTTTCAGTGCACTGGCTGAAAATTATTTTGAGGAAAAGGATGATGATATAAATAAATGATTAAGTCATGAAACGATCGAGTGTCTTTGGGAAAGTTATTTGCTGCATGATTACTATCTCTTTAGTCGGTATCCTGGGACTGGAGGTTTGGATGTGTTATCGGGATAATGTGCGAGTATATGTAGTGGAAAAGAAGTTTTTTGAATAGAAATAATGAAATAGTTCCAGGATACAATAGGACACTTTTTGTTGTCTGTGACGGTATGGGGGGACATTCAATTATACAGCTATAATCATAGAAAAGGGAATAAAGTTATGAAACAAATATACGATCAACATATCCGACAACAAGTAACAACTCTTTTCCAAGCCATGGAACAGCGTGTAACGCCGGAAGAGATGGAACGGATTAAAGCTGCTTATGCTTTGGCTGATGAAGCGCATAAATCTCAAAAGCGCAAGACAGGCGAACCTTATATTATCCATCCGATAGCGGTGGCCTATATTGTTGGTAAGGAATTGATGCTGGGAGCTAATCCGGTGATAGCCGCCTTTCTGCATGATGTGGTGGAAGATACTCCCTACACCATTGAAGATATAGAGGAACGTTTCGGAGAAGATGTCGCTTTCCTGGTACGTGTTGTTACCAAACGAAAAAAGGAGCACTATGAGATGTCCAAGCAATTGGATAATTTCAAGCAGATGCTCGATTCCGTGCATTATGATATTCGCGCAATCCTGATCAAATTGTCTGACCGGCTGCATAATATGCGGACATTGGAAAGCATGCGTCCGGACAAACAAATGAAAATTGCCGGAGAAACAGATTATTTCTATGCCCCTTTAGCTAACAGGTTAGGTTTGTATGATATTAAAACTGAGTTGGAGAACCTTAGTTTGCGTTATCGTTGTCCACGGGAATATGCGATGCTGGCAGAACTATTAGAAAAGGATGAGGCGGATAATAGAGGCCGGCTTGACTATTTTACTGACAGGATCAGTCGTTTGTTGTCGGATAACGGCATTCGGGCCAGATTGGAGGTAATGTATAGAGAACCTTATAGCATATGGCGTAAAATGCAGGCAACAGGAAGGGACTTTAAACATCTGGACTATCGGCACGTTATTCATATTATTTTTCCGGATGACCTTCAGGTATCGGAAAAGAATATGAGTCTCCGTATCTATTCTCTGCTGACAGATGAGTTTAAAGAAAAACCGGGAGGCATTGCTAACTATATAGATTCACCGAAAGAAAACGGTTATCAGAGTTTTCATGTCAAACTGCTTTGCGAACAGGGGATATGGGAGGAAATCCATATCAGTTCCGAACGTATGGTTCGCAATTCGCGACTGGGCTGTGTGGCTGGCCGTACGGAAAAGAATATAGACAACTGGATTGAAAAGTTCAAGGCTGTATTACAGGATATTGCTTATCATAGCCAGGAAGGTAGCTTTATGGAAAGTGTGGTGACTTCTTTCTATAATGACGATATTATGGTGTTTACACCTCAGGGACGTCCGATCATTTTGCCACAGAGGGCCACCGCCCTTGATTTTGCTTTCGAGATCCATAGCCGTATCGGTGAACATGCCCAATATGCCCGTGTCAATGGCAAGCTATGTTCGATAAAGACTGTATTACATCGGGGGGACTGTGTGGAAATCGGAGTAAATGAACATATCAATCCACAACCGGACTGGATAAACCATGTGCTTACCTATAAAGCTAAGCGACATTTGCGTTCTTGTCTGTCTAGGATGAAGCAAATACCTTATAAGCGTTGCCCGTATTGTCATCCGTTGCCGGGAGATGAGGTGATCGGTTTTACGGAGGTTGACAAGTGCGTCACTGTCCATAAACGGGATTGCTCTTCCGCTATCTGCCTGGCTTCACAAAAAGGTGATTCTATTGTTTCTGTGAACTTTGAGGAAGATAAGGATATTCTTTATCCGGTAAGTATCAGTATAAAAGCGGTAGACCGCTATCATTTGCTTAGCGACCTGATCGATAGTATTACGAATAAGCTAAAACTTTCCATTGTGAATCTGACGACTGTAACAGTGGATGAAATAGTAGATTGTACGATAGACTTTTCAGTCCATTCAGTCAAAGAGTTGCAGGATGTGATAGCACATGTCAATATGATCACAGGAGTGGATGAAGTACGGAGACGGGAGTTGAAATAATAAAAGAATAAGTATATGGATGATCTCAATAATAAAATACTTTTGAATAAGATAACAGGCAGTCTGGTCGGTGGAGCCGTAGGGGATGCTTTGGGTTATCCTATTGAATTTTATGATTATGACAGGATACGTCATGATTTTGGTGAAGACGGTATCACTACGTATACCATGCCGCGTGGTATAGCAGAGATTTCGGATGATACGCAGATGACTTTGTACACAGCTTGTGGTTTGCTCAATGGGTATGCTTCCGGTGTAACGATTAAATCGCCGGAGGTACTCTCCCGGCATTATGTTTGGGAGGCTTATGAAGAGTGGCATGCATTACAAATTTCATCGAAACCGGTTGTTATTAATCCTGTTTGTGATATCAGCCATTTGAAAGCGATGCAGGACTGGCGTGCACCGGGAATGACATGCATGTATGCTTTGCGGGAGAAGAAACCCGGTTCATTGGCATGGCATGTAAATGACAGCAAGGGATGTGGGGGTATTATGCGTGTTGCTCCCGTTGCTTTGATAAACGACCCGGATTGTTCCGCTGAAGAGAAAGCTCATTTAGGGGCGGAGATTGCCGCTTTGACCCATGGGCATTCTTTAGGGTTCATTCCTGCTGCTATGATGGTCTATTTATTGAATGAAATAGTATATCCTACAAGGAAGTGGGGTTCGCTTGGTGAAGTAACAGACTATGTCTGGGAGAGGATACATCTGTTATATGGAAAGAAATATGGCCGTACCAAGTATATGCTTCAAATGATCCGGCATGCTATAGAACTGGCTGAAAAGAATTTGTTTGCTACAGATGAGGAAGCGATTTCTCTGTTGGGAGAAGGCAAGGTTGCTGAGGAGACATTAGCTATTGCCATCTATTGTTGTCTCAAATATCCGGATGACTTTGAAAAGGCTGTGATAGCTTCAGTTAATCATGGTGGCGACAGTGATTCAACAGGAGCGGTGACCGGTAATATATTGGGGGCATGGTTGGGGTATGAAGCCATTCATCCTAAATTTACGGATTATCTGGAAGAGGTGGATACGATTGAAGACGTTGCCAATAGATTATATTCTGTAGAAAAGATTAACCATATGTAATTGGTGTTTAAACCGTTCACTGTTCATCTTCCCTTGTCTAATCTATTGATTTATTCGTGTTTAAGCATGTGATTTATAGGTGAACGGTTCTCATAAAAGGTGAACGGTTGCCACAAACCCTTCACCTTTTATCTATCATCCCCGCTCGCACTTAAAATAATTATCACTTTTCCTCTTATTTATTAGCATTAAACCAATAATAAACTATACCTTTAGTCATGACTTATAAACCAAAGGATGACCGTCGGTAAGCTTTGCGACCTACGTCGTTAAGCTTATTGATGGTGCTGGGTAAGCATGCCGACCTTGGTCGTTAAGTGAATGAGTGATAGGGTTTGCCTTAAATAGTATAAACTTACCCCTTACTATATAATAGGGTAAGGGATAGAAAAACACAATATTGTATATGCCGGCTAAGTATCTGTTTTATAAAAATCCCCATTCTCCTGGACAGAAAGAAGAGGAGGAAGGTGTGCTGCATGCCCGGATCGTGGAAGGGCAGGTGCTGCGTTTTGAAAAGTTGTGCGAGCGGATTGCCGATCGCAGTAGTTTTAATGAAGGAGAGGTGAAAGGAATGATGTCTCTTTTTAAAGAAGAACTGGTTCGCTCCCTGAAGGATGGTGATCCGGTGGAGATTGAGGGGATTGGCCTGTTTTATCCTACGGCGAAATGTCCTCCGATACGTAACCCCAAAGAGATCAGGGCGGAAAGTATACATTTTTCTAAAGTCGCTTTCCGGGCCTGTAAGGAGTTGAAGAAAGAAATGAGTTCCATGCATTTTGAAAGAGCTACGGATTACAGAAAACCGGATGCCTATACACCGGAGCAGCGGCAGGAACGGATTTTGCGTTATCTGTCGAGGCATGGGGAGATCAGCAGTTCCGATTGTATGGGAGTAAACGCCTGTTCGCGTTACCTGGCACAAGGCGATTTGAAACAGTTGCGGGAGCAAGGGCGGATTGTCCGTTTGGGCGGACCTAAAAATGCTGTTTATGTCTTGCCGAAGAAGGAGGGGACGGTATGAAAGTGACGTGGGTAAAAGGAGATCTGAGTTCAGGTAAACCGGTGGAATTGGATACCGTCGTGGAATATATGAAGGATGCGGCGAAGGCAAAGCCGGTGAAGAATATGCGCGAAATGATTCCCTATTGTTCGCCGGGAAGCCGTGCGGCTGATGCGGAAAAGGTGCCGGTCATACTCTTTGCTTCCGGTTATAAGGAGCAGGAATGGAAATGTTATAACGGTTTGGTCTTGTTGGAATTTGACCGTTTGGCAAATATTTCGGAAGCCAGAAGGTTGCGCGATGAGGTGGTAATGTATAATCAGCCTCTGCTGGCTTTTGTCGGTTCGAGCGGACTGAGTGTGAAAGTGGTGGTACGTTATACATTGCCGGATGGTTCGCTTCCGGCTGACCGGGAGATGGCAGCCTGCTTCCATGCACATGCTTACCGCAGGGCGATGTTGCATTATCAGGCACAGTTGCAATGGGAGGCGGAGTATAAGGAACCGTCGCTCGACAGGGGGTGCCGCATCTCGTATGACCCGGGATGCTTTTATAATCCGGACTCGTTGCCGGTCAGGATGGAGCAGCCGTTGGCAATGCCTGAAGAACCGGGATATGTGGAGAAGATAAAGCAGTCGGACGAACCTTTGGAACGTATCCTGCCGGGTACGGAACAACGTAAAAAGATTGAAATGCTTTTTGAGACCTGCCTGAATCAGGTGTATCGTGAGCAGGGGCCGGACTGGGAAGAAAAAGAACCGAAAAACTTTATAGCTGCTGTGAGTATGCTTTGTTTTGATTCGGGCGTTCCGGAGGAAGATGTGGTTCATTGGCTGTATTTTCGGATGTGGAATTTACGTGACCTGAATTTGTTGCGGCAGACGGTGCATAATGTATATCTTTCCCGTAAAGCCTTTGGGAAGAAACCTTGTTTGCCGTCGTCTATGAACTTGCTGGCGCGTATGGAGGAGTTTTTGAAGCGGCGGTATGAGTTTCGGAAGAATGAGATTATCGGTGAGGTGGAATATCGGGAAAGGCACTCTTTTTGTTTCCGTTTCCGGCTGGTGACTGCCGAGGTGTTGAACGGTATCTGTCTGAATGCCATGGAGGAAGGGCTTGATATATGGGATAAGGATGTGCGGCGGTATATCTATTCGCCCAGGGTGCCGAGTTATAATCCGTTGGAAATGTTTTTATATAATTTGCCGACATGGGATGGGAGAGACCGGATACGTGCATTGGCGGATACGGTTCCGACAAAAGACGGGGAATGGAGGAACCGTTTTTATATATGGTTTATCAGTATGGTAGCTCATTGGCAGAAGACTGACCGGTTGTATGCGAATAATCTTGTTCCTGTTTTAGTGGGCGGGCAGGGTATTTCAAAGTCGACTTTTTTCCGTTTGCTTCTTCCGCCTGTATTGAGGGATTATCATGCGGAAAGCATCAATCTGGAGAATAAGAGCGAGGCGGAACTGCTGATGGCTCAGAATGTATTGATAACGATTGACGAATTCGACCGGTTGAGCAAGAAATATCAGGCGGATTTGAAATATCTAATTCAGAAACCGGAAGTGAAGGTGCGGCGTCCGCATCAGAAGACGTTCCAACAGATGAGGCGGTTGGCTTCGTTTGCGGCTACGGCTAACCCGATGGAGCTGTTGACGGACCCGACAGGGAGCCGACGTTATGTTTGTGTTCAGGTGACAGGTATTATCGATGTTTCTGCTCCGATAGAATATGAACAGTTGTATGCACAGGCGCTTCATGCAATCCGTTCGGGTGAACGTTACTGGTTGAACAGCGAAGAGGAACGGGCGTTGACACAGAGTAATTCCGGATTTCAGGATGAACCGTTGGAGATGCAGTATTTGTTTTCCTATTTTCGTTTGCCGGAAGAGGGGGAGAAGGAAGAGAGGTTTACTTCGGTGGAACTATTGGATATCATATCGGAACGTTCCAAACGAAAATTCAGCAATACTTCTGCCTGCCGTTTCGGAAAGATGTTGAATGCTTCGGGTATACGGAAGATACATACGAAGACGGGGAATTATTATTGTTTGATGAGGAAATGATAATAACTGAAGGTGAATGGTTTGTGTATATCCGTTCACCTTTTTGTATAATCATTCACCTGGTTAATGAATGGGTTATGTGTTGTTATATTGTGTTTTAGCTGTTAATGGGTGAATGGTGAACGGTTTTACTGCTGATTCCGACATGTTATAGAAACAACCTCTTAAATTCCTGTTCAAAATTAGGAGTAAACACATTTTGCCCCAGGTTCGACTTGATTTCTTCGAGCGACCAGAAACGTCCGCCGTCCAGTTCCTCGGTGTCCGGTTTGATTTCTCCGTTGTAAATTGTGCGGAATGTATTGACTAGCTCTTTTTCGATAGCTGATTCAAAGACGTAACGGGTGATGAATTGGGGGGTGAATGCTGTAATGCCTAACTCCTCACGGACTTCCCGGCGGAGAGCTTCTTCGACCGTTTCCCCATAATCGATATGTCCGCCGACAGCCGTATCCCATTTACCGGGTTGGATATCTTTGGTCATGGAACGTTTTTGCAGATATAGTTCTCCGGCATCGTTAAAGATATGCAGATGGATGACCGGATGCAGTTGTTTACTTCCGCTATGACATTCTTTTCGGGTCGCTTTACCTATTGTTTCTCCCATTTCGTTGACTAAGGGGAACCATTCTTCTTTCATAAGTCGATAATTTGCGGACAAATATAGTAAATGTTTGAAGATAAACTTTATCTTTGTAAATCATTATAAACCTGAAGATATGAAAAAAGAAGAGTTACAATCTGAAGAGCATTCAAAGTCAGTATTAAATGAGCCTGTGGCTCAATATTATTCCCGTATCAATGTACCGAAACGTATTTATGAAGATATACGTGTCAGCATTGAACAAGCTGATAACGGTTTTCTTATTCCTATGGAAGAAGTATTGGCTCGCCATAAATAATCATGGATATTTATTTTACCCCTCTCGCTCGGGAGCGTTTGGATGATATTGTTGAATATCTTGATATAACATGGGGGAAAGTTATCAAAAAGAACTTTCTTTCAGAGATAACTCGTTGTCTGAAGTTAATAAGTATAACTCCTGATTTATTTCCTTTGTTCGAAGATAGCCAAGAGGTGCGTCAATGTCTGATAACATATTATAATACGATGTACTATCGGGTAAAAAATAATCAAATACAAATATTGACTATTTGGGATAACCGTATGGACCCTCAAACTCTTAAATTTATTCTTTCTGAATTTGATTGATTACAGAAATAAGTTCCTCATCCGATAACCCTTCCCCATAAGTCGCATAATCCAGCCGGAATGTACAACCATTCTTATATTCGGAACAACCGTAGGCTGTTTTGCCTCGCAGGATGTTTCCTTTCTTGCAGATGGGGCAAACCGGTTTTGCCGGTTGTTGGGGGACTGCTTTCTCTTTGGGAGCCTCTTCCTTTTTTGCACGCGGCTTGCGGGGTTTCTTTTCTTTTTTCTCCTCTTTCGGTGCTTCTTTGGCGGCCTCCTCGATGGTGATGGTGCGGGTGGACTGGTCGGAAAGGACGTTGATGACTACCTGGTGGACCATCTGTTTGAGTTCGTCCAGGAATGTTTTTGCCTCATAAGTTCCACGTTCTATCTGACGCAGTTTCTTTTCCCATAAACCGGTCAGTTCGGCACTTTTCAGTAACTCTTCGTGTATTGTACCTATCAATTCCTTTCCGGTGGCGGTAGGGAACAGGTTCTTTCGTTCTTTACGGATATAGTTACGTTTGAAAAGCGTTTCAATGATAGCTGCACGGGTGGAAGGGCGGCCGATACCGTTTTCCTTCAAGGCATCACGCAAATCGTCATTATCGACCAGCTTACCGGCCGTTTCCATTGCACGGAGCAATGTAGCCTCTGTATAAGGCTTGGGCGGAGTCGTCCAGGTCTCCTTTAATAAAGGTTTGTGCGGTCCGGTTTCTCCTTTGGTGAAGTCCGGCAATACGCCTTCTTCCTCGGTCGGTTCGGCATCCGGGTCCTTTTGTTCCGCACCGAATACGACGCGCCATCCCGGTTTTAATATCTGTTTTCCGGTTACTTTGAAATCAACTTTACCCACTTTACCGAGTACGGTTGTGGTGGAGATTTCACAGTCCGGGTAAAAGGCGGCGATGAAACGACGGGCAACCAGGTCATATACCTTCCGTTCATTCTCCGTCAGATTACGGGCGGGTACACCGGTCGGGATGATGGCGTGGTGGTCGGTTACCTTTGAGTTGTCGAATACTTTTTTGCTTTTGGGAATCTTGGCATTCAACAGGGAAGCCGTCAGTTCGGTATAATCTACCAGCCCTTTCAGCGTATTCGGAACTTTCGGGTAAATATCATCACTCAGGAAAGTGGTATCTACACGGGGGTAGGTGGTCACTTTCTTTTCATATAATGACTGAATCAGTTTTAATGTATCGTCGGCGGTAAATGCAAACTTTTTATTGCATTCCACTTGCAACGAGGTCAGGTCGAAAAGGCGGGGAGCGTATTCCTTCCCTTTCTTTTCGGAAATATCGGTGACGGTAAAATCTTCCTGCTGTACGATTTCGAGGAAGGCTTCCCCTTCTTCCTTTTTGGTGAATTTACCCTTGGTTGCGGAGAAGGTCGTATTCCGGTAGACGGTTTTCAACTCCCAGTAAGGTTCGGGCTTGAAATTATCTATCTCTGCCTGGCGGTTTACAATCAGTGCCAGTGTCGGTGTCTGGACACGGCCGATAGAAAGTACCTGCCGGTTCTGTCCGTAACGGATTGTATATAATCGGGTTGCATTCATTCCCAGCAACCAGTCGCCTATGGCACGGGATAATCCGGCCTCATATAATCTGGCAAATTCAGTCTGTTCTTTCAGATGCTGGAAACCTTCGCGAATGGCTTCTTCGGTAAGGGATGATATCCATAAACGGTAAACCGGGCATTTACAGCCGGCTTTCTGCATCACCCAACGTTGAATCAGTTCTCCTTCCTGGCCGGCATCACCGCAGTTGATGACCATCTCTGCATTCTGCATCAGGCTTTCAATCACTTTGAACTGTTGTTCGTAGGTCGGGTTACTAATCAACTTGATACCGAAACGGGGAGGAATCATAGGAAGTGCTCCCAGGCTCCATCGTTTCCAGTCGTCGGTGTATTCGTGAGGTTCCTTGAGTGTACACAGATGTCCGAATGTCCAGGTAACCTGATATCCGTTTCCTTCAATATACCCATTCATTCTTTTTGTAGCCCCCAGTACTTCGGCAATCTCTCGTGCCACACTCGGTTTTTCAGCAATACATACTTTCATCTGCAATCTAATCCTTTCGTAAAAATCACACAAATGTACGCTTTCCTGTTGACTTAATAAAATCGTAGATAGAATTAAAGAAGTTCGCAGGAATGCCGGTCTTATTTTACAGACATGTTTGTGAGGTATATAGAATATCTTTATATTTGACAAGTTTTAGGATACAAAGAGTATGGATTGTGTTTCCACTTATTAGTTTAAATGTATAATAATTCAGAACAGGAAAAAATACTTATTGCAGGTTTGATTCAGGATGACGAGTCTGCATTCTGTGAATTATACGCTTTGTATAAGAACAGGCTGATGTTCTTTGCGATGAAGTTTCTTAAATCGAAAGAATTTGCAGAAGATGTTTTCCAGGATGCTTTCACCTCCGTCTGGCAAAATAGGCGTTTCCTGAATCCGGATTCTCCTTTTGCACCTTATGTTTATACAATTGTGAAAAACCGGATTCTCAATCTGCTGGCCGGGATAGAGAAAGAGCAACAGCTTAAAAATACCATCTTGTCCGGTTCGGTAGATGTGACCAATGATACGGAAGATAAAATATTGGATGACGACCTGAACCAACTGCTCGAAAAGGCCCTGCTCGATTTGACTTCGCAGCAACGCCGTATCTTCGATATGAGCCGGAAAGAGATGAAGTCTCATAAGGAAATAGCGGAAGAATTAAATATTTCAGTCTATACCGTCCAGCAGCATATCTCTGCATCTTTGAAAGTAATACGTTCATATTTAGTGAAATACTCCGGGACGTATGCCGATTTACTAGTACTGCTCTTTTGCCTGAATTCATAATAAAAGTTAATCATATCCCAGTTGTACCCCATTTCGTGGTACTATAAATACATGCACCGATAATATGGCAGATTTGAAGTATATAAACAACCTATTGAAACGATTCGTCGACGGCCTCTATACCCGTAAAGATGCCGACGACCTGTTGAAGCATTTCCATGCCGGAAAATACAATACGGAAATATCCGAGGCAATGGACAATGTATGGGAAGAGATGGAGGAAGATGAGGTTTCGTCGTTGCAGCATCAGCAATACAGGGAAGAGGCCCGTTTGTTATTATCGCGCATCCGGAAACCGGAGAAACGTTTCTCCTTTATTCCTTATCTGAGATATGTGGCAATCGTGGCTGTCATCTTGTCGATAGGTTGGGGCGGGTTCCGCCTGATACGTTCGAATCAGGAAAAGGTATTGACATATACGGAAGTGCATGTGAAGAACGGCGAACATAAACGGATTATTTTGCCGGATGGGACTTCCGTAACATTGAATGCCGGTTCTTATTTAAGATATCCCCGGGAGTTCATTACTGATGTCCGCCGGATAGAGATGAATGGAGAAGCATTTTTCGAGGTAACCCGGGATGAAGAGAAACCTTTCCTTATCCATACGAAAGATGCCGATGTAAAGGTGCTGGGTACTTCCTTCAATGTGAAAGCCTTCGATATGGACGAGCAGTTGACTGTTAGTGTTCAGACGGGGAAAGTGCAGGTCGATTTACCGGAAGCGATGATGCGCCTGCTGCCGGACGAACAGTTCGTGATGGATAAGACGAAAGGCGAGTTCCAGAAACGGAATGAAGATGCAAGGCTTTCCACTGTCTGGATAAAAGGTGGTCTTTATTTTAACAGGACTCCCATACGGACCGTTGTCAATGAACTGGTCCGCATGTATAACCGGACTATTGAATTTGCCCCGGGTGCGGAATATGACGATTATATTTACGGGGAACATGATAATAAAAGTCTGGAAGCAGTACTTAAATCGATACAATATTCAACAGATATAAAATACAGGATAGAAAATGACAAAATAGTTTTATATAAGAATTGATTATTAACTTATTCTAAATTGATACTTACATGAAAGACACCAGTTAACTTATCCATAAAAAGAAAAGGAAGGTCACAGGGACCTTCCTTATACTCTACCGATTGTCCGGAGTGGAGGCCAGGCAATCTTACGGAGTCGTTTTAAATTACTATTCAAAACAACCATAAAACATTCCAAATTTATGAACTTCCTTAATATTAAGAAGTATTGTTGGGCTTGTTATGCTGTACTTTTTGTTTTTTTAGCAGTTGTATGCGCACAACCGGCGATGGCCCAAACGATAAAATCAGAAGTAGTGACCGTTGAGGTCCACAATCAACCGGTAGAAAAGGTCCTCAAAGAGATTTCCCAGCAAACGGGAGTCAAGTTCTTTTACGGCGAGACCGTCACCAACAACAAGTTAACGGTCAATTTGTCCTTTAATGGCAAACCGTTGAAAGACGTCTTAAATGAAATATCCAAACAGACCGGTCTGGATTTTAACCGGGAGAACAATACCATTGCAGTCAGCGTGCGTAAAACCAACGCTGCTCCGTCCCGTCAGCAGGCACAGCCGGAAAAGAAAATTTCAGGTGTGGTAACAGACGACAGGGGAGATGCTGTTATCGGTGCGAATGTGGTAGTGAAAGGTACCACCAACGGCACAATTACGGATATCGACGGTAAATTCAGCCTGGATGTTCCGTCCGGCAGTACACTGACGATTTCCTACATCGGTTATCTGAACAAAGAGATACGTGTAGACGGACAGCAGTCGCAATATGCAGTTAAGTTGCTGGAAGATACCCAGACACTGGATGAAGTCGTAGTCGTAGGTTTCGGTACACAGAAAAAAGCCAATCTGACAGGTGCCGTGAGTACGGTGAAGATGGAAGAGGTAATGGGTGACCGTCCGGTCGTTTCCGCCAGCCAGGCGTTGCAGGGAGCTATGCCGGGTCTGACAATTACCACCAATGCCGGTAGTCCGGGTAAGAGCATGACATTGAATGTTCGCGGTACCAACCGTCTGAATATCGACGAATACGGAGAAGGCGAACCGTTGGTATTGGTAGATAATGTTCCGATGGATATCAATATGATTTCTCCGTCCGATATTGAAACGGTAACTGTATTGAAAGATGCGGCTTCTGCTGCTATCTACGGTGCACGTGCTGCTTTCGGTGTTATTTTGATTACAACCAAACAGGCGAATAAAGAGCAAAAGGTTTCTATCAATTACAACAACAACTTTGCATTCTCAAAGCCTCAGTCTTTGATAGAAAAAGCGTCTCCGCTGGAAACAGTCCGTTTCTATAATGATATGGGATATAAGAACGGCCGTTATAACAACGGACAGGATATCACTGCATGGTTGGGCTATCTGGAAGATTACCAGGCAAATCCGGGTAAATATCCGTTAGGCTATTATATGGATGACAATGGTAACCGGTACGATTTAAAAGAGAACAACCACTTGGAACGTATGATGGATAATTATGGTTTCCAGCAGACACATAATGTTTCAGTGAGCGGCGGTACAGCCAAGTCTGCTTACCGTCTATCTTTCGGATACCTGGATGAAGACGGTATTCTGGTTACGGATAAGGACGGTTATAACAGATACAACCTGTCTTCTTTCGTGAATACGGAAATTACTTCCTGGTTGAAAGTGCAGGCGGATATTAAATACTCCAAGTCGAAAACGACCAACCCGAATATGAATACGTTGAGAAACTGGTCGCCGTATCGTCTGGCCCAATTGCTGCCGACTTATTATCCGGAAGGTGACGTTGAGATAAATGGAGAAACTTATCCAATCGGTACTCCCCGCTGGAATATCATGAATTCTCCGGTCCAGGCAAAGAACAACGAAGATATCCGTCTTTTTGGTAAAGCTATTTTCAATCCGATGGAAGGACTGTTAATCAATGCTGAATATACTTTCAACAGAACTAATTACGACCAGGATGAATACCAGAAAACAGTGAAGTATGTGAATGCGGAAAACAACTATTTCTCAGTGGCGGACTCCTATAGCGGTAACTCTTCATACCAGTTGGATGAAAAGCATATCAACTACAATGCAATCAACGTTTACGGAAATTACGATAAGACGATAAACGACCACTCTTTCAGTGTAATGGCAGGTTTCAACCAGGAATACAGTTACATGCGTAGAGTTTGGGGAAAGAAATTGCATGTGGTAAATCCGGAACATCCCTCATTGAGCGGCGCAGACGGAACCATGACTACCGGTGATGAATATGACGAATATTCGTTACGTGGTTTGTATTACAGAGCTTCTTATAACTATAAAGGGAAATATCTGTTTGAAACGAACGGGCGTTATGATGGTTCTTCCAAATTCCCTTCAGGCAACCGTTTCGGTTTTTTCCCTTCTTTCTCGTTAGGTTGGAGAGTTTCTGAAGAAAAATTCATGGATTGGTCGAAGGAATATGTTACGAACTTCAAGCTGAGAGGTTCTTTCGGACAGGTAGGTAACCAGGCAATTAAGAACTATGCATTCCTGGGCGTAATGGCGACGGAAAACGGATGGTTGGAAAATGGCTTATGGAATATAACCCGTAAAGTTCCGGCTTTGGTTAGTTCGAGCTTTACCTGGGAAAAGGTGGAAACGCTGGATATCGGTTTCGACTTGGGTATGTTCGATAACCGTTTAGACCTGGTATTTGACTGGTATCGTCGCGATACGAAAGGTATGTTGGCTCCGGGTAAGGAACTTCCTTCTGTGCTTGGCGGTTCTTCTCCGTTGGAAAACTCGGCCGACTTGCGTACAAAAGGTTGGGAGTTGGCAATAAACTGGAGAGACCGTATCGGTAAAGACTGGCGTTATAACATCGGTTTGAACCTGTATGATTCACGTTCGAAAGTAACGAAGTTCGATAACCCGACAGAATCATTGTCTACTTATCGTGTAGGTCAGGAAATAGGGGAAATATGGGGATTTGTTACAGACCGTTTCTATACGGAAGATGATTTCGAAACGATTGATGAGG
This sequence comes from Parabacteroides goldsteinii DSM 19448 = WAL 12034, assembly GCF_000969835.1. Lineage (GTDB taxonomy): Bacteria > Bacteroidota > Bacteroidia > Bacteroidales > Tannerellaceae > Parabacteroides > Parabacteroides goldsteinii. Next base: position 2,255,156 of record NZ_KQ033913.1, on the reverse strand, counting down.
CGAAAGGTATCTATAAACTGAAAGAAGGAGTTCCTACTATCGACCCGTATGTTCGTGACCCGAGACCTGGTGATATCCTGTTCAAAGACTTAGACGGGAATGGTAAAATTGATAACTCAGGTGACAACACGGCTAAAAATCCGGGTGACAGAAAGATTATCGGTAATAATTCCAGACGCTATCCGTATGCAATCAATGCCGGTGTGGGTTGGAAAGGTTTTGACCTGACCGTATTCTTCCAGGGAGTTGGAAAACGTGACCTGATTGTCGGTACGGACGGTAAATCGAATTTCCTGGCATGGCCGCACACCAACACGGATAACCCGAATGCTGCTGCTACAGTATTGAAACATCACCTGGATTATTGGACTCCTGAAAATCCGAATGCTTATTACCCGCGTTTAGGAAACCAGACAGGTGTGAACCAGGGAACGGATGGTTTCAACAGAAGGAATCAGACTAAATATCTGATGGATGCCTCTTACATCAAACTGAAAAATATCACATTGAGTTATTCATTCCCGAGTAGCTGGCTTGAGAAAACAAGAGCGATTTCGGCTTTTAAAGTATTCTTTAGTGGTGAAGACCTCTGGACAAAACATCATATGTATAAAGGAATGGACCCTGAACAAACGATGAGTATTAATGACTTGTATCCGTTCATGAAGAAATTCTCTTTTGGTATTAATGTTACTTTATAATTTGTATAACACTTGATTCTTATGAAAAAAATATATTTATCAGCATGTCTGGCTGCTTTTCTTATTGGAGGTACTTCCTGCCTGAATGATGAATTCCTGGATAAATACCCGATCGATAAAGAAACGGAAAACACGGTCTTTACGACTTATGATAATTTTAAAATGTACGCGTGGGGATTGTACAATAAAACACTGATTGCTTATCAGAACTATCCTCAGGCAGGAGATGTATCGGATATGTTGTTCGATTCGAATGATGCCCGTGGTATCGCCTGGGCAAACAACCGTATGTCTGCTTCGAATGTAAGTGCGGATACATGGACGTTTGAATTTATCCGCCGGGTGAATCTGATGCTGGATAATATCGAAAACTCACAGATGACGGAAAAGGAGAAAGCGCACTGGCGTGGAGTCGGTTATTTTTTCCGTGCTCATGAATACTTCAAACTTCTTCAGAAGTTCGGTGACTTGCCCTGGCTGGAACATCTGGTAGGGACCGGAGATGTGGATGTGTTGTATGCAAAACAAGATTCCCGTGAGGTGGTTGCCAATCACATGTTGGAAAATCTGTTGTATGCCGAAGAGCATATAAACGAGAAAGGTGACGGCGACAATACGGTCAATCCGAATGTAGTACGTGCTTTTATTTCCCGTTTCGGCCTGTATGAAGGGACCTGGAGAAAGTATCATGGTAGTGTGGATAATGTAGACGGTACGAAATATCTGGAAGCAAGCGTGAAAGCCTCCCAGAAACTTATCGACCAGAATCTGGGACTGATGGCGGATTATGATGATGTGTTTAACTCATCCAGCCTGAAAGGACAAAGCAGTATCCTTCTGTATCGGGAGTACCTGGAAAACGAAAGCGGAAAGGGGCACGATTTGACTCAGCGTACGACTGGCGAACGTTTGTATGAAGGTTCAAAGAAGCTCGTAGAACAATACTTATGTGCTGACGGACGGCCTATTTCTACTTCTACCGTTTATGATGGCGACAATACGGTGTATGATGAATTCAGAAATCGTGACTTACGTCTGTATTATACAATTTGTCCTCCTTATAAAGTGACGGTTTCTACGGATTTATCCCATTGGGAATATACGGACAACGCTGTGGAACGTGAGTATATGGATTTAATGGGTAAGTTATCTAAAAATAATCCGGAGAGGAAAATGTTGCCTCTGTCGAAGAAGGCTTCTTATATTGCGAATATACCGAATTTGACGGCAGTAAAAGTCAGCGGTGTGGATACGCAGACCGGTTACTTCATGTACAAATATTATAATGCGTTACCCGGAGCTGATAAAGGAGAGGTACAAGGTACCGACGGGCCTATCTTCCGTATGGGAGAGGTGTTGATAAACCATGCCGAAGCAATGTTTGAACTGGGACGTTTCGACCAGTCCGTTGCCGATGCTACTGTCAACAAGTTGCGTGCACGTGCCGGCGTTGCGGCTATGGAGGTAAACAATATCGGTGCTGATTTCGACAAGTTCCGTGATTCGGATGTCGCTCCTGTTTTGTGGGAGATACGCCGTGAAAGATGTTCCGAATTGATGGGTTCAGGTTTCCGTTTTGACGATATCAAACGTTGGAAAAAAGGTAACTATCTGAATGAACAGCCTGTCGGCGTCAAGATTAATAATATAGAAGATTACAATAGCGAAGCGCTGGCAAAGAGTCTGTATAAAGGTTCGGAAATGCCTCGCTATGTAAACTGCGTTACTTATATCGAGAAACCGAATCCGGGTTGGGAAGATAAATGCTATCTGTATCCCATTCCTTTGAAACAAACTCTTTTAAATGAAAATCTGGTACAGAACCCAGGTTGGAAATAATTGAACATACCTTCCCGCATCCGGACCAGGATGCGGGAGTAATTCTGATTTCTTCCGAATGAAAAAGCGATTTCATTCGGAAGAAATTTATTTTATTCGTATCTTTAACGCTCTTATGCGGTAATAATAACAACATTATCTAATAAAAACACGATATCATGAATAGTAAGCTAATGCTTTTGGCTGCGGCCTCCGGACTATCAGTAACGGGACTTGCAGCGAACTACACCAACTTCATTATTATCAACCTCGATGATGCCGGTTATGGGGATTTTTCTTATAATGGCGCATACGGATATAAAACGCCGAACATCGACCGTATGGCAGCCGAGGGAGTCCGCTTCACTCATTTTCTGGCCGGACAACCTATCAGTGGCGCTTCGCGTGCCGGACTGCTGACCGGATGCTATCCGAACCGTATCGGATTTGCCGGTGCACCGGGACCGGGTTCTGATTATGGTATCAGTCCGGACGAAATGACGATAGGAGAGTTGCTGAAGCAGAAAGGATACAGTACCGCTGTTTTCGGTAAATGGCATCTGGGAGATGCTAAACAGTTCCTGCCTTTGCAGAACGGCTTCGATGAATATTACGGATTGCCTTATTCAAACGATATGTGGCCTTTCCATCCGCAGCAGGGAGAAGTGTTCAATTTCCCGGACCTGCCGACTTATGACGGAAATGAGATTATTGGTTATAACACCGACCAGTCACAGTTTACAACGGATTATACCTACCGTACGGTCAATTTCATCAAGAAGAACAAGAATAAACCGTTCTTTATCTATCTGGCACATTCCATGCCGCATGTTCCGCTGGCCGTTTCCGACAAGTTTAAAGGAAAGAGCGAACAGGGACTGTATGGCGATGTCATGATGGAACTGGACTGGAGTGTCGGTGAAGTATTGAAAGCACTCCGCGAACAGGGGCTGGAAGAAAATACACTGATTGTCCTTACGTCTGATAACGGCCCGTGGGCGAACTACGGTAACCATGCCGGTTCGGCCGGCGGATTGCGTGAGGCTAAAGCTACCACTTTCGACGGAGGTAACCGTATCCCTTGCGTGATGTACTGGAAAGGAGTAACCCAGCCGGGAACAACCTGTAACAAACTGGCATCCAATATCGACCTTCTTCCGACATTGGCAGATATCAGCGGCGCACCGCTGCCCCAGCGTAAGATTGACGGTGTCAGCATCCTGCCTTTGATAAAAGGGGAGCAAGATGCCAACCCGCGCGAATCGTTCGTTTATTATTATCACAAAAATGATTTGGAAGCAGTCACGGACGGTAAGTTCAAGCTGGTCTTCCCGCATAAATATGTCACTTACGGCGCTTATGTGCCGGGTAACGACGGACAGCCGGGAGATTTGACAAACCTGGAATTGAAGAAAGCCGAGATGTATGACCTGCGCCGTGACCCGGGAGAACGTTACGACGTTATTTCCCAATATCCGGAAGAAGCAGCCAAGCTGATGAAGATTGCCGACGATATGCGTAAAGACCTGGGAGATAACCTGACACGTGTGAAGGGTACAGGACGCCGCGAACCGGGAAAACTGAAATAATAATATAAAAATGAGAAACGCTAATCTAATTGTAAAAGCAGGTATGTTGGCAACATGCCTGCCTTTTATTGGCTGTAACTCGGCCAATAAATCAGAGAAAAGCCAGGAAGAACGTCCGAATATTCTTTTTATCCTGTCTGACGACCATACAGGCCAGGCATGGGGTATCTACGGAGGTATTTTGGCCGACTATGTGAAGAACGAGAATATCCGCCGCCTGGCCGCCGAAGGCTGCGTGCTGGATAACTGTTTCTGTACGAACTCAATCTCCGCACCGAGCCGTGCCGCTATTATGACCGGGGCATACAGCCACCGCAACGGCGTCTATACGCTGGAGGACGGGTTGGACCCGGCAGTCGATAATATCGCCAAGCAAATGCAGGCCGGCGGTTACCAGACCGCCCTGATCGGTAAATGGCATCTGAAAAGGCAACCGGCCGGCTTCGACCACTTCAATGTGTTCCATGACCAGGGGGAATATGTCAATCCGATCTTCAAAACTGCCGAGAACTGGGTGGACGACGATAAGGGCAAGCAAGGCACCGAGGTAAAAGGTTTCTCTACCGATATCGTTACCGACCAGACCATCGACTGGATACGCAACCGGGATAAGAACAAACCGTTCATGATGTGCTGTCATTTCAAGGCAACGCACGAACCTTGGGATTTTCCGGAACGGATGAAGCATCTGTACGATGATGTTGTCTTTCCGGAACCGGAAAGTATGATGGAGTTCGGACCGGAAACGTCCGGGAGGGCATTCCAGGGCCAGCAGCTGGAGAATATGGGATGGCGTTGGGAAACCGCATCGAAAGACCCTGCCGCCTGGTGGTGCCAATATCCGGAACTGCCTTTCTCTACGAAAGGTATGGATAAAGTGGCTGCCCGTAAGAAAATCTATCAGAAAATGATTAAAGATTACCTGCGTTGCGGCGCGACCATCGACGACAACATCGGACGCTTGCTCAAGATGCTGGATGAAGAAGGACTGGCCAAGAATACGATTATCGTCTATGTTTCCGATCAGGGATATTTTCTGGGAGAACATGGTATGTTCGATAAACGTATGATGTATGAAGAACCGTTGCACATGCCTTTCGTGATTCGTTATCCGAAAGAGATTCCGGCGGGAACACGCAATAAGGATATTATCCTGAATGTAGATTTCGCCGCCACACTTGCCGATTACGCAGGTATCAAGGCGCCGGAAAAATCACAGGGAGAAAGTTTCCGTCAGAACCTGAAAGGTGAAACACCGGCCGACTGGCGTAAGGAAATGTATTACCGTTACTGGACACACCATTCCATCCGCCCAGCCCACATGGGTATCCGCAACGAACGGTATAAGCTGATGTTCCTTTACGGCGACCGTCTGAATGCAACCGGCTCAGAAGAAACTCCGACAACACCGGTCTGGGAATTTCATGACCTGCAAGTCGACCCGAAAGAAGATAAGAATATGTACAATGAACCGCAGTATCAGGATATCATCAAAGAGATGAAACAGGAATTGCTGACACTCCGTCAGGAAGTCGGCGACACCGATGCCGATACTCCCCGGATGAAAGAGATTATGGACCAGTATTATTGGTAATCAAATGAAAAAAATTTATCTAATGGCTGTCGCCAGCCTGTATCTGGGATTATCCCCTTTGGCGGCGCAACAGACAAAAGGGAACATCGTCGAGTATTTTGGAAAAGAGCGTGTGGAACGTGTCGACGAGGGTATGATATTGCACACTTTCCGGCAGGGTTATTTCTTGCCGGTGACGGCTCCTTCCGGTTATTTGTTTACGACCTCTGATGGGTTGGGCTGGGAGATCGCGACCGGGAAGTTCAAGGCTCCTTCTGCAAATGACCTGACGGCAACAAATTACGGACGGACCCGCGAAGCCGTGCAATGGACTCCTATCGAGGCCGACTCTACCGGAAAGTTCGCCAACCGTGCTTTACGCCGTGCCTATGTTTTTACGGAATATAAGGCGGATAAACCTCAGATCGCCTTGCTCGAATCAAGCGGGAATACCCGTACCTTTATCAATGGTATGCCTCATGAGGGCGACCATTACGACTTTGCCTATACGCTGATTCCTTTCCGGATGCAGAAAGGAATGAATGAGTTTATATTCACTCCCGGCCGTTTCGGCAGAGTAGAAGCCAAGTTGATTATCCCTACCAAGCCGGTGATGCTGACAAAGAGGGATATGACCCTTCCCGACATTATCAACGGGGAAGGAGAGAAATGGGCCGCCATCCGTATCGTCAATGCACAGGAGAAAGCTCTTACCGGACTGAAGATACAATGTACGCTGGAAAACGGAGAGTCTGCGACCCGTACGACGGACGATGTCATGCCTATGATGGTCCGCAAGGTGAAATTCCGTATCCCCGGCGCTACCTCTTCAAAGAAGGGGGAGACGAAGGCAATTGTTATCTTGCAGGACAAATCCGGCAAAGAGATTGACCGCACGGAGATATCCCTGCAACAGAAAGATGCTTCTTCCATCCACGAACGTACCTTTATCAGCGATGTGGACGGAAGCGTGCAGTATTACAGCGTGAATCCTTCTACTACGCAGGGCGATAACCAGGCATTATTCCTGTCCGTCCACGGCGCATCCGTGGAGGCCCGCAACCAGGCCCGTGCCTATGCGCCGAAGGACTGGGGACATATTATTGCCCCGACCAACCGCCGCCCATTCGGTTTCAACTGGGAAGAGTGGGGACGTATCGACGCGATGGAAGTGCTTGCCGAAGCAGAAAAGGTCTTTAAGACAGACCCCGCCCATACTTATCTTACCGGGCATTCGATGGGAGGCCACGGAACCTGGTTCCTGGGTGTAACCTATCCCGACCGTTTTGCCGCTATCGCTCCCTGCGCCAGCTATCCGGATATTGCCAAATATTCAAGGCCGAATGCGGATGCAGCGAATGTCGGTGAGAAACATTTCCCGATGATTTGCCAGGCGGCCAATGCCGGACGTGTCCTCGATTTGAGAAAGAACTTCCTGCAATCGGGCATTTACATTCTTCACGGCGATTCGGACAATGTCGTTCCTATTGAACAGGTTCGCCGCATGCGTGAAATACTGGGTACTTTCCATCCCGACTTCTGTTATTATGAATATCCGGGCGGTTCCCATTGGTATAGTAATGAAAGCGTTGACTGGAAACCTATCTTCGATTATTTCCGTTGGCACAGTGTGCCGTCTGCCGACAAAGTGAAACAGCTGGAGTTCCATACCGCTTCCCCGGCTATCTCTGCCAAAGATTATTGGGTGACCATCAACCAGCAGGATACGGCTTACGATTTTTCTTCCGTCTCTTTCAAACAGACGGATAACGGTATTTCGGGCACGACATCCAATGTGGCATCGCTTACATTCGATTTTCCGGCTCTGAAACTTCCGGCAGAAGCCAGCATCACTATCGATAACGAAACAATTCCGGCAGACGGAACCCGGCCGGCTGTGCTGAAGAAGGTTTCCGGCAAATGGACTTTGGTAGAAGAGATTCCGGTAACGGAGAAATATCCTTCCCGTTACGGCGGCTTCAAGCAGGCATTCGATAATCGTGTCGTGTTTGTATATGCTACCGGAGGAAATAAGGAAGAAAATACCTGGTATCAGAACAAGGCCCGCTTTGATGCGGAGACTTTTCTGTACAGGGGCAATGGCTCTATCGACGTGATTGCCGACAAAGATTTCATCCCTTCCGCCTATGCAGACCGGAATGTGGTGCTTTACGGAAATGCCAGTAACAACAAAGCCTGGAACAAGCTCCTGAAGAATGCCCCCATACAAGTCTTGAAGGGAGAAATCCGCATGGGAGACAAAGTGCTTAAAGGCAACGACCTGGGAACTTATTTCGTCTACCCGCGTCCCGACAGTCCAACTGCCAGTGTCGGTGTAGTGGCCGGAACAGGCATCGAAGGCATGAAAGCAACTTATCCGAACGACTATATTTCCGGCATTACCGGCTTTCCCGATTTACTGATATTCAATGTCGATATGTTGAAAGAAGGTATTCATGGCATCCAGGTATCCGGTTTCTTCGGCAACGACTGGAGTGTGGAAGACGGTTGTTTTATAACGGAATGAAGAGGAGGGCGTTTTAGAATATGAGTTAAATAGACGCGGATAACGCGGATAAAAAAAATGGGTGCCCCAACTGTTTTCACTGGCTGCTGCAGCTGTTTCCGGTGGCTGCTGCAATCAAATAAAATAGCTGCCGCAGCCAATCTATTCGGGGGCAGATGGGGGCGGCAAAAAGAGGGTTTTGAAAACTTTATAATAAGATGTTCCTTGTTCCTTTTACGATCAGTTCGTAGAAGGAACAAGGAACACACTATACAGAAGTTTCCCAAAAAGCCTTTTTGTCGCCCCCATCCGCCCCCGATTCTTAAAACGGGAGTGTAGAATTAAGAGGTAGACTTTGTTATTTTATTATCTGTTAGGTTGTTAACCTTTCTTTGATAGATTATATCCAAATCCCTTATGGCGGGTTTTACCTGGTCGTTCGTCAGTCCAATGACGGCAAAAAGAGGCTTTCCATGTCTCTTTTGTGACTCAAAAATGGTGACTTTTAACACTTTTTCCAGTTGATTTATGCTCGTTGTGGTCACGGAATAGCGTGTTTGTTCCGCTATTTGGACATGATTTTGCCGGAGATAAGCATTATCCTATCTTTAATTCCGTATATTTGGAAACAAATTAAAAAGAGCGGTATGGAGAATTACTATCTTTCACTAGTATGTCTCAGTTGCTTGTGGCTTGTTTCTTCCTGCAATGTCTCCACTTCCCGCAAGCAGACGGATTTAATGCCGACAGACAGTGTCGGCCAGATAACGGGCCGGGAGATGTCTGCACAGGAAGTACCGATACGATTGCTACATAAACTGGGAGAACTTTATGGAGATAATCCTCCCGGAGTCGTCGGTTTCTCGGTAGAAAGCAAGGATTGTCCCGATTTTATCGGTGGTGTCTATATCAACGACCGGGATACGCTGGTTATCCAGATTAGGGGTGATTCTGCCGCCGTACGTAAACAACTGGAAGAAGTTCTGGATTCGAAAGAGTTTATCGTAGAACCGGCCGGAGCTTACACGCAGAAGGAACTGGCTGTTATTCAGAACAAACTGAGCGAACGATGGGAAGCATTGAAGGAAACGCCTGTTATGCAGAATGTGGTAAGTACAGGTGTTGGAATCAATGACATAGAAATCCGTTTGATGCTTAACACGCCGGAGAAGCGGAAAGAGTTCCGTGAGAAAGTAATGGATTCCCCCGCTTTTCGTTTTACCGGGCCGGAGAAGGCTGCCGAAAATGCAATGGTGGGGGGTAATGATACACGGGGCATATCTCTTCGTCCGGAGTATACGGTTTATCCGACCGATGCGGAGAAGGCTTCTTTTATTTTGTATAACAATAGCGGTGATAAGGTTTATTATGGTAGAGATTATACTATCACCTATGAAGATACGGATGGCGTATGGCGCGGACTGCCTACAGACCGAATCGTAGTCTTGATTGCTTATGGTGCGGAAAATGGGGAGCATAAGACTATTGACGCTTCTCTTTATCCTCAAGTGCATGCGAACCTTCCCGGACGCTATCGTTTTTTTCTTGATGTCACCCTTGGAGACCTTCGTATAGGGAATAACGTACGTCTGATGACAGAATTTGTCCTTTCTGATGATAAACAGGAACTGGCACATGCCACTAAAACTCCCATTCCCGAATATATCCTGCAAGGAATATCTGAACAGGAATATCTGATACAGAAAGAACGTGAACTGGAACAGGAATTAGAGACTAAGGTATTTGTGGTGGTGGAACAAATGCCGGAGTTTCCCGATGGTGGTCAGCCGGGTATGCTGGCGTTTTTAGAGAATGCTGTATCGGAAGAGGTTAGAGCAACTGGCAAGGAAGACCGGATAACTCTTAGCTTTGTTGTTGAGAGGGACGGCTCGTTGAGTAATATCGAGATTCTTCGTTCCAAAGGCGATAAGCAACTAGAAGACGAAGCAATCCGTATCATCCGGAAAATGCCGAAATGGAACCCCGGCAAACAACATGGGAAGATAGTCAGGACGAAATACACCATTCCGGTCACTTTCCGTAAGAAGCAGGCGAGTAATGGATAATCAATAAATCAGATGAGGTATGGAAAATCGACTTCTTTTATCAGTATGTATCGGTGGTCTGTTGTTTGCTTTCTCCTGCAACATCTCCACTTCTCGTAAATTGGCGGACACGATGTCGACAGACAGTATTTGTGAGACTCCAGCTCACAATATGTCAGACCGGGAAGTCTCTGCCCAGGAAGTTCCGATGCGGCTATTGGATAAGCTGAGTGAACTCTATGGCGATAACCCTCCCGGTGTTATTGGTTTTTCGGTCGAGAGCAAGAATTGCCCCGACTTTATCGGCGGCGTCTATATTAATGACCGGGATACGTTGGTTATCCAAATCAGAGGTGACTCTGCCATTGTCCGTAAACAACTGGAAGAGATATTGGGGTCGAAGGAGTTCATTGTCGAACCAGGTTTGACCTATACTCAAAAAGAACTTTTAGCAATTAACGAAAAACTGACTGAACGATGGCGGCAACTCGAAAGAACTTCTGTGATGCGTAATGTGAAAAGTACCGGGGTTGGAGCACATGCTATCGAGGTATGCCTGATTGTCAATACTCCTGAGAAGCAAAAAGAATTTCGTGAGAAAGTGATGGATTCCCCGGCTTTCCGTTTTACCGGTCCTGAGGTGCCCCCTGTAAATACAACAGTAGGAGTGAACGATATAAAAGGCGTTGCTCTTCGTCCTGAATACACTGTTTATTCAACGGAAACCAAGCAGGTAAAATTTATCTTATACAATCATAGCGGAGGTCCTGTTTGTTGCGGTGCACATTATTATATCACCTATGAAGACGATAAAGGTGTCTGGCGCAAACTGCCTATCAATGATTTTGCAGTCGATATCCTTTATGGGGTAGAGAATGGAGATAGTTGGGAGTTTTCTGCTTTTCTTTATCCCGATGTGTATCCGAACCATACCGGACGTTACCGCTTTTTCTATGAGGTTACCGTCGGTGATATGCACGTTGGTGACAAACTGTTGATGATGGCAGATTTTCGCCTGTCGGATAGCAAACAGGAACTGGCACAGGCTACCAAAACTCCTGTTCCCGAAACGGTTCTGGGTGGTTTATCCGAACAGGAATATCGTGAAAAGGAGGAACATTTATTTGCAACGCGGGTATTCACTGTCGTAGAACAAATGCCGGAATTTCCGGATGGCGGTCATTCCGGTCTTTTAAAATTCATTGAGGATAATATCTCGAAAAACATAACAAAAGAAGGACGTGTGGTTGTTTCGTTTGTTGTGGAAAGAAACGGTTCGTTAAGTGATATTCAGGTCATTCGTTCTTCTTCGTATAAAGAACTCGATGACGAAGCAATCCGTATCGTCCGGAAAATGCCGAAATGGATACCGGGCCAGCAGCGTGGTAAACCGGTAAAAGTAAAATATACCGTTCCGGTAGATTTCTATAAAGAAGAAAATAACCGACAAGAATGAGATGGGAGGCATGGGATTTTCTGTATATTTGGAAACCGTATAATATCTAATTGGAGGGCCTGTTTATGCGAATTATAGGATTTCTATTCGTGTACCTGTTTTCGTTGGCCGATTTGGGTGCACAGGTAAAAGACCGGTATCTTGAACTCACTCACGATACTCTTTCTGCCGAAATGGTTGGTACTAACTTCCTGCGTACGACATTTTCTTCCGCTCCGCAGGCTTTCTTTATGAATAAGGATTGCATGGATGATTGTAAAGCCTGGGAAATAGAGCAGTTGGACGATATCTATCGGTTCAAAGCGATTGAGGGCCATCGTCTTTTTCATTATTCTACAGACAGATTATCTGCTAAAACGATGGAAGCACCGGCTGACCGGGAGTTGTACGACCTGCTTTCGAATCTGTTCCGCCGTGCCCTCCTGCTGGCAGAAGATGTAGACGGGTATAGTCTCGGACTGGATGGGTATACCTGTTATTTCGCTTCGACGGATACTTGTGGAAAAGTGAACGTCGCTTTGAAATGGGCACCTGAGGCCGGTTCTTTGTGCCGCGAATTGACCGACCTGGGAGATTCCGTTTACAGCCGGATTGTCAGGAATGAGACTGATTGGGCTTTGACGAAGCAGGTTGCTGCCGCCCTTTTGGAGAAGTTGGAAAAAGAACCTGTCGATACAGTCCGTAATCCGGTTTATCGTGGCATCTGGCAGCTGGGATTACAACTGAAAAATCCGGTGGAGTTAAGTGAGGTGCCTCAATTTCCGGGTTTTGTAGATATTGAAAAGTATTTTTATGATAAGATGGAGTATCCTGTAGATATGTTAAAAGCAAATAGGGGAGGTTACGCCGTTTGCCAGTTTACGATAGACACAATGGGGATGGCAAAAGATGTTTTCACGCTGGAAAGTAGTGAGCCGGCCTGTGAAAAAGAGGTAAAGCGTCTGATAAATACAATGTCGCATTGGCTTCCGGCCTATGATAAAGCCGGCAAACGGGTGGAATGTATGTACGCTGTTTATGTCTCGTTTCGTCCGCAACATCATTATACCCGGCAGAAAATACGCGAAGCATGGGATAAACAGAAAGAACAGCTGTTTGTCGATTATGAATCGATGCCGGAGTTTCCCGGCGGTAGTGCTGCCTGTTTAGAGTTTATCAGGAAACATCTACAATATCCTTCTTCGTATATCGGTTCGAATAAGAATGTGAGGGTTACTTGTACATTTACTATAAATACGTATGGAGAGTTGGAGGATATTGAAGTTGTTCGTGGTAGCAATATTCCTGTATTTGATGAAGAGGCTTTGCGGGTACTTCGGCTTATGCCACGTTGGAAACCGGCTGTCGGTTACTATCAGCAACCTCGTTTTATGAAATGTCGATATACTGTTCCTGTTATATTTACAGACCCGGGGAAATAAGAAATTAGTCAAAACGCCTCTTCCGGTATTCTGACAGTGATTTTCTTTTCGTCTTCACGCTGCTTTTTTTCGTTTTCCTACCTGGGGATTGTGAAGTGCCGATTATTTTGTTTTTCTTTGTTACAGGAAATAAGATGCTATGGATTCGTTTGATACCTATATTGCCCGGAGACTTCCGCTGGTCAGCTTGATTAGTACGGTTTTTATCATATACCCAAACATCGCCTGTATCCCCTGGGAGTTGAAATATGTGGAGGGGACTGGCGTTACCGGTCTTCTTTCCTTTTTCGTGTATCGCTTCCTTTTCTTCTGGGGATTAATCAGCTTGCTGATACGCTATAATCTGAAGAAGATGCCGGCTACCCTGTTCAAGCAACGGTTGATGCGTAACTTCCTGTTTTCTTTTATCGCTTACCTGCTTTATGGCTCCATATCGTACGGGGTTTCTTCTTTGGGTATTCATACGGATGCTTTAGGCAGTATTCTGATATTCCAGTTCTTCGTGACATGTTTTCTCTGTACGTTTATCGGATATATTTCCATGTTGTATTCCCGGCAGCGGGAGAAGGAGTCGGAGATAGAGCGTTTGCGTTTTGAAAATCTGCAAAGCCGCTGCGATGCACTGGCCAACCAGATTAATCCGCATTTCTTTTTTAATTCGCTGAACGGCATCTCTTCATTGATTCGTAAAAAGGATGACGAAAAGACGCTGATGTATGTCCATCAGTTGTCCGATATCTTCCGCTATATCCTTCAGAGTGACCGGAAAGGGTTGGTCTCATTGCGGGAAGAGCTGGAGTTTATGCTGTCTTTCCAGTATGTCATGGAAGTTCGTTTTGCGAATAAACTGACCTTTTCAGTCCGGGTGGAAGAAGAACGGAAAGATTTGTTGATGCTGCCCGTTCTGTCTTTACTGCCTTTGGTGGATAACGTGGTTGTCCATAACAGGATAGACAGCGAACATAAAATGGAAATCTCAATCGTGCTGAACGAACAGGACGAACTGGTCGTATCGAACCCGGTCTATCCGAAGCTGTCCGCTCCCGATACCAACGGAACAGGACTTGCGAACCTGGAGAGCCGCTTTACTTTGTTAATGAATAAGCAGATACGGATAGAATCGACAGAAGAAACTTTCCGCGTCTGCCTCCCTTTAAAATGATACTTGTATGAACGTGTTGATTGTAGAAGACGAAACAGCAGCTTACGAAAACCTGGTGGATATATTGATGGAGGTTGCCCCGGATATACAGATTGCCGGGAATACCGAAAGTGTCACCCAGACCGTCCACTGGCTTCAGTCGAACCCGGCTCCGGAGTTGATATTTATGGATATACACCTGTCCGACGGTTCGGCCTTCAATATATTTGATAAAATAGAACTTGAAACGCCTATCGTTTTCACGACGGCTTACGACCGGTATGCGATAGAAGCTTTTAAAGTGAACAGCATCGACTATCTGCTGAAACCGATTAAGGTCGAAGATATCAGGCATGCTTTGGATAAATACGGCAAACTGAACCGGCAGGATATTCTCCAATACCTGTCACAGCTAACCCGGCTGGCTCCTGCCCCTAAATACAAGGATAAACTGCTGGTCCCTTATAAGGACAAGCTCTTGCCGGTCAACCTGAAGGATGTTTCCTGCTTTTACACATCCGGCAAAAATACCTCCATCTATCTGAAAGACGGAGCCAGTTACCCGTATTCCCGGACATTGGAACAGATAATGCCGTCCCTTAATCCGGCTGATTTTACCCGGGCGAACAAACAGTTCATCATTAACAGGGACAGTATATCCAATATCACTATCTGGTTCGACAGCCGTCTGCTGGTGACGCTCGATGTGGAGGTTCCCGAACGTATCTATGTCAGCAAGAATAAAGCATCCGAGTTTAAAGCGTGGCTGGTAAATGATTGACCGGCATTTCGCGATTATTCCCTTTTTTTTCGTTTTGACGAGACGTCTGTATCTTTTATATTAAAAATCCGGCATATTTGTACCGGATTATTAATCAATAATAGGATACATGATGTTACGAAAAATCAGACTGATAGCGGCTACCTTATGTTTCGTGCTTATCACTCTACTGTTCCTCGACTTTACAGGAACGTTGCACGGATGGTTCGGGTGGCTGGCTAAAATCCAGTTCTTACCCGCCGTGTTGGCATTGAATGTGGGTGTTGTGTTATTTTTAGTCCTTCTGACGCTGGCTTTCGGACGTGTTTACTGCTCGGTGATTTGTCCGTTGGGCGTTTTTCAGGATGTTATTGCGCGGATTGGCAGGAGAGGGAAGAAGTTGCCTTATTCTTATTCACCGGCGTTGTCCTGGTTACGTTACGGAGTATTGTTCGTTTTTGTGCTGGCGTTGGTTGCGGGGGTAGGATCTCTGGTTGCTTTGCTGGCTCCTTACAGTGCGTATGGGCGTATCGCTAATAATTTGTTTCAGTCGCTTTGGATGTGGGGGAATAATTTATTTGCTTATCTGGCGGCACGGGTGGAGAGTTATGCTTTTTATGAGGTGGATGTATGGATGAAGAGTCTGCCGACGTTTTTGGTGGCTTTGGCTACGCTGGTAGTTCTTGTCGTATTGGCCTGGCGTAACGGGCGTACTTATTGCAATACGATTTGTCCGGTTGGTACGGTGTTGGGGTTTATCTCCCGTTATTCTTTGTATCGTGTCACGATAGATACGGATAAATGCAACAGTTGCGGCCTTTGTGCCCGCCAGTGTAAAGCAGCCTGCATCAACAGCAAGGAACATAAAATCGACGGCAGCCGTTGCGTAGCCTGTATGAATTGCCTGGACGTCTGTCGTAAGAATGCGTTAACCTACGCACCGGTATGGAAAACGAAGAAACAGGCAACCGGCACGGAGAAACCTGAACCGGAAGATAAAACGAACCTTTCCCGTCGGCGGGCCTTGTCGGCAACAGCCCTGGTTGTGATGGGCAGTGCCCTGAAAGCCCAGGAGAAAAAGGGGGAAGAGGTTATCATGAAGAGAGACGGGGGACTGGCACCTATCAAAGAACGGAAAGAACAGGAAAAACTGACGGCGATTGTACCTCCCGGAGCCTTGAGCATACGGAATATGAGGCAGCATTGCACGGCCTGCCAGCTTTGTATCTCTGTTTGCCCGAATCATGTCCTGCGTCCTTCCGGCGATTTGATGACATTGATGCAGCCGGAGATGTCTTATGAGCGGGGCTATTGCCGTCCCGAATGTACAAAGTGTTCCGAAGTCTGTCCGGCAGGAGCCATCAAGCCGATAACGAAAGCTGATAAATCATCTGTCCAGATAGGGCATGCCGTATGGGTGAAAGCGAATTGTATCCCGCTGACCGACGGTGTCGAAT
Organism: Parabacteroides goldsteinii DSM 19448 = WAL 12034; assembly: GCF_000969835.1. Classification (GTDB taxonomy): domain Bacteria; phylum Bacteroidota; class Bacteroidia; order Bacteroidales; family Tannerellaceae; genus Parabacteroides; species Parabacteroides goldsteinii. The sequence continues at coordinate 2,238,689 of NZ_KQ033913.1, read as the reverse complement.
GCGGTAACTGTTCCCGGCATTGTCCGACGAATGCGATAGAAATGGTTGCATCTGATGCGGATAATCCGAAATCCCTGAAGATACCGGTCATTAATACCGAACGTTGCATCGGCTGCGGTGCTTGCGAACATCTCTGCCCGTCGCGTCCGTTTACGGCTATCTATGTGGAAGGGCATGAAAGACATCGAGTTATTTAATCCGTTTTTAAAGAATAGACCTATGAAGAATCAACATATCAATCGCCGCGATTTTCTGAATATCGTAGGCATCACGGCGGCAACTACTACGGCGGCACTCTATGGCTGTGCCCCGAAAGACCAGAGAGGTTCCGGAAGCAAAGCCTCTTCGCCTGTCCCGACCGATCAGATGACTTACCGCACATTCCCCGGACTGGGGGATAAAGTGTCCCTGCTGGGCTACGGTTGTATGCGCTGGCCGACTATCCCTTCACCCGACGGGAAAGGTGACTTGATTGATCAGGATGCTGTCAACGAACTGGTGGATTATGCCATCGCCCATGGGGTGAACTATTTCGATACGTCACCCGTTTACGTGCAGGGCTGGTCGGAAAAGGCTACGGGAATTGCCCTTAGCCGGCATCCCCGGGACTCGTATTATCTGGCTACCAAATTGTCGAATTTCTCGAACTATACGCGTGAAAACTCGATGGCGATGTACCGCCGTTCATTCAGTGAGTTGCAAACCGATTATCTGGATTATTATTTGCTCCACTCCATCGGTGGCGGCCAGGGAATGAAGACATTCAACGACCGCTATGTCGATAACGGAATGTTGGATTTCCTTATGAAAGAGCGGGAAGCGGGGCGTATCCGCCATCTGGGTTGGTCGTTTCACGGAACGTCGGACGTTTTCGATGAGGTGCTGGCTATGCACGATACCGTTCATTGGGATTTTGTGCAGATACAGTTGAACTATGTCGACTGGCGGCATGCGACAGGAAGGAATGTGAATGCCGAATATCTTTATCAGGAGTTGGAAAAGCGGAATATCCCTGCGATTATCATGGAACCGTTACTGGGTGGCCGCCTGTCGAATGTGCCCCAGCATATCGTTACCCGGTTGAAACAACGCCGCCCCGAAGATAGCGTCGCCTCATGGGCTTTCCGTTTTGCCGGTTCGCCCGAACTGGTGCTGACGGCTTTGAGCGGCATGACGTATATGGAGCATTTGCAGGATAATATCCGCACGTATTCCCCGCTTATTCCGCTGACGGACGAGGACAAGGATTTTCTGGAAGAGACTGCGCAACTGATGATTAAATATCCGACAATTCCCTGCAACGACTGCAAATATTGTATGCCGTGCCCGTATGCGATAGATATTCCGGCCGTGCTTCTTCATTATAATAAATGTGTGAATGAAGGAAATGTTCCGAAAAGCCGGACGGATGAAAACTACCGCGAAGCCCGTCGTGCCTTCCTGGTCGGCTACGACCGCAGCGTCCCGAAACTGCGCCAGGCAGACCATTGTGTCGGTTGCGACCAGTGTAACGAGCATTGCCCGCAAGCCATCGATATTCCAAAAGAGTTACGCCGCATCGACCAGTTTGTGGAACAGTTGAAACAGGAGACGTTGTAAGTGGTGAGTGTTACTTTTCTCTTGAAAGAAAAGTAACCAAAAGTTCAAGGCTACACCGGAGCAGTGAAGCCGGTGCAGCCTTGATCTTTTGTCTGCTTTTCCATCAAGGGAAAAGTAGGTTCATTATTCTATATTCTTACGAATCTTAGTCAGATACCCCTTCATCGCTTCGGAGTCTTTGTCTTTGATGATATCTTGCAGGATATTCAATTCCTCCTGTATCCGGGAAATCTGTTTCGGAGTGCGCGGATTGAAGAGAATTTCTGTCAATAGATAATCATCTTCAGACAGCAAGCCGCGTGCAATTTTCATATGACGTTTGAAGGTCGTACCCGGAGCATCCTGATGCTTCATGATGGCTGCAAAAACCATTGTTGAAGCGAACGGAATACCTAAAGAGTAGGCAACCACCTTGTCATGTTCTTCAAATGTATATTCGCGGATATTCAGGCGCAGGCTTGAATAGATATCCTTGAAGAAAATCTTACCCAGGTGGTCACCTTCGGAAATGATAATCGTGTTTTCTTTTTCCAGATTTCCCAGGTTGGCGAAAGTAGGACCGAACATCGGGTGGGTGGAGACATACGGGAAACCGCAGGTTTCGTAAAACTCTTTCAGGTGGGTTTTTACGGAAGCTATGTCTGAGATAATGCAATAGGGTTGCAGATAAGGCAGAACCGCTTTGAATGCTTCGATCGTGTAGTTCAGTGTTACACAGTTGATAACCAATTCAGGAGCAAACTCTGCTACCTCTTCGGGCTTTTGCAGGCGAAGGGCGTTGTAGATGAAACGCATCCGTTTCGGATCGTTTTCCAATACAGCCACTTCATGGTCGAAACTCAGCAGGTCGGTGAAGAAAGAACCCATCTTTCCGGCACCTAATATTAATATTTTCATTGTCTTATTTTGTTGATAAATTATTTCCGGCGGGTTGTTTTTGTTTTTCCGCTTTCACAACGACTTTGTGACGCCCGTCACAACACCCTTTTGGTGTCCGTCACAACGACCTTGTGATGCTCGTCACAAAACCCTTGTGATGCCCGTCACAAGGTCGTTGTGCAAAATCTGTGTGCAGTTTTGTTACTCATTCATGATAATCATCTGCTGGCGAACAGACTCTTCGTGGATCTCTTTCAGGATTTCTTTTACAAAGTCCGTGTTCAGGTCCATCGTCTGTCCCATATCCGAACGTTTTTCCAGGATTTCGCTGTAACGCGGTGACTGGAGGATGGGCATGTTATGTTCCTTTTTATACACACCGATTTCGCGGGAGATACGCATACGTTTAGCCAGCAGTTCGAGCAGTTGCTCGTCGATACCGTCGATCTGGCGGCGCAGTTCTGCCAGGTTTTCTGTTGTCTGTGTCTCGTTACGGATAACCAGCAGGTTGACAACATAATCCAGTACATCCGGAGTGATCTGCTGGGAAGCGTCGCTCCATGCACAATCCGGACAAGGATGCGATTCGATCATCAGGCCGTCGAAGCTCAGGTCCATTGCCTGCTGAGACAGCGGAGCGATCAGTTCGCGCTTACCACCGATATGGCTGGGATCACAGAAGATCGGCAGGTTCGGCATACGGCGGCGAAGTTCGATAGGTATATGCCACAACGGCAGGTTGCGGTACATTTTCTTATCGTATGAACTGAATCCGCGGTGGATAGCACCCAGTCTGCGGATACCTGCACCATACAGACGTTCGAAAGCACCAATCCATAATTCCAGGTCCGGGTTGACCGGATTCTTGATCAGAACAGGTATATCTACACCTTTCAAAGCATCTGCGATTTCCTGTACGGCGAACGGGTTAACGGTGGTACGTGCACCGATCCACAGGATATCTATTCCGGCTTTCAACGCTTCGAATACATGGTCTTTTGTGGCTACTTCGGTAGCTACATACATACCTGTTTCTTTCTTTACACGTTTCAACCACTGCAAGCCTTCGGCTCCGATACCTTCGAATCCTCCCGGTTTAGTACGGGGTTTCCAGATTCCGGCACGGAATATTTTAACGCCTTTTGATGCCAGCTGATGGGCTGCGTCCATTACTTGTTCTTCTGTTTCGGCACTGCACGGGCCCGAGATGATGATAGGACGCTGTGGGTCTACACCGGGTAATAAGATTGATTCTAATTCCATTTCCATGATCGTATAATTTTCAATTTTTAATTTTCAATTCTTTAATTCTCATAAGTGCTTCCTGTAATGCTTCGTTCTTGCAGCAAAGTGAGATACGGACGTAACGTTCGCCACAGCTTCCGAAGATAAATCCGGGGGTAATGAAAACGTTGGCTTCATACAATACCTTGTTTGCCAGGGCTTCGCTGCCTTCTGCTTCTGCCGGGATCTTTCCCCAGAGGAACATGCCAACCTGATTTTCGTCGTAGGTACAACCGATGGCGTGCATGATTTGTCCGGCCAGGTCGCGGCGGCTACGATAGGTACGGTTCATATTGTCATACCATTCTTTCGGCGCTTTCAATGCTTCCACAGCTGCATGCTGCATCGGTTTGAACTGGCCGGAGTCGATGTTGCTCTTCACTTTCAATATCCATTGAACGAACTGGGCGTTCGAGGCCAGCATTGCCATACGCCATCCCGGCATATTGTGCGCCTTACTCATCGAATTCATTTCGATACAGATATCTTTAGCTCCCGGAACACTCAGGATACTTAACGGCTGGTCGTTCAGGATGAAACTGTAAGGATTGTCGTTACAGATAATGATACCGTGTTTACGTCCGAAAGCAACCAGCTTTTCAAAAAGTTCCCTGCTGGCGTTTGCTCCGGTAGGCATGTTCGGATAGTTGACCCACATCAGCTTTACGTTGGAAAGGTCCATCTTTTCCAATGCCTCGAAATCCGGCTGCCATCCTAATTCTTCTTTCAGCTCATAAGGAATTAGATTTGCCTGTACCAGCTTGCTGACAGAGCTATAAGTCGGATAACCGGGATTGGGAACCAATACGCCATCGCCCGGATTCAGGAATGCCAGTGAGATATGCAGGATACCTTCTTTGGAACCGATCAACGGTTGTATCTCTGTTTTCGGGTCCAGTTCAACTCCATACCATGTCTGATACCAGTCGGCGAAACCTTTACGCAGTTCGGGGATACCCACATACGGTTGGTAACCATGCTCATTCGCATTATGTGCATGTTCGCACAATGTCTCGATGGTCTGTTCCGAAGGAGGCAGATCAGGGCTACCTACGCCCAGGCTGATCACATTCTTGCCTGCGGCATTCATTTCGGCTACTTCTTTCAGTTTCTTTGAGAAGTAGTATTCCTGTACGCTGCCTACACGGTCAGCGGGTGTGATGTTACACACTTTGTTTTCCTTCTGCATATTCGCCTAAAATTTTTAAGTCCTTTGTTAATGGAGTGATGGCATCCAATGCCTGTCTGTATCTTGTATAATCAGTAAATGTCAGGTCGATATAGAACAAATACTCCCATTCGCGGCCGATGATCGGTAACGATTGTATTTTAGAAAGATTCATGTCGTAAAAAGAAAGAATGGAGAGGACTTTGGAAAGACTGCCGGAGGTGTGGGGAAGAGCGAAAACTAACGAAGATTTGTTGATGTCTGATTTTTCAAGAAGATCTTCAGCCGTCCAGCGGTCTGCTATGGCAAGGAAGCGGGTGAAGTTTCGTTTGTTGGTCTCTATCCCTTCGGCCAGTATTTCCATCTTGTAGATTTGGGCGGCCAGTTTCCCGCAAATAGCAGCGTGTCCTTCCAGGTTATTCTCGGCAATCCATCGGGCACTCATCGCCGTATCTTCTTTCTCAACCACCTTGGCATTCGGCAAGGTATCGAGGAAGTCGGTACACTGCATAAGCGCAATAGGGTGGGAGTTGACTTCCGTGACATCGTGTATCGATGTTCCCGGCAGTGCAACAAGCGAGTGCGAGATGCGCAGTTTGTATTCGCCGATCACTCTCAGTCCGCTTTCGCGAATCAGTTCATGATTTTGCAGCAAGCTCCCTGCAATAGTATTCTCGATGGCCATCAGTCCCAACAAAGACGGGTCTTTCTTGATGGCTGAAATAACATCTCTGAATGTATTGCATCCAACAATTTCAATATCTTCACCTTCATAGAAGCTACGGGCTGCGATGTCGTGATACGAACCGGCTATTCCCTGAATTGCTACTTTCTTTTTCATCTTTCTAATTTATTGTCACAAAAAAAGTCCCACCGAAACCGGCAGGACTTTATATTGTTTATTGATACATATTTTCTATCATCAACGCTTTACATACAAATTCCTGCCTTCACTCTGCTAAAGTAAAAGTAATAAAAGAAATATGTAAAGCTAAATCGATTCATTTGTCTCGTTTGTTTTTAAATACGCAGCAAAAGTAACGCTTTTTTGGAAACTACAAGCAAAAAGTAATAATTTTTTTTGTTAAGCGATAAAAATAATGTTCAGACGACTTTTAATCCGGCTTGCAGCGTCAACATCTCTTTGGGTACAGACTTCTTGATGCTCTCGATCAACATACCGGCAATGGTATGACGGATAAAGTCTTTCCGTGTGATCCAGACGATTTCGCGTGCCGGTTTAGGAATGGCAAAAGGACGTACCAGTTTTTTCTGATCTTCGCTGAGTTGCAGGGTTGCCAGTTCCGGAATGAAAGTGACGCCATTGCCGCTTTCTACCATGCGCATAAATGTTTCCAGGCTTCCCAGACGGTAAGCGGCCTGGCGCAGTTTTACCTTTTCCATCTGGCAGAAACGCATTAACTGGTCGCGGAAACAGTGACCTTCATCCAGCAACCAGAGATGTTCGTCGCTGATATCTGCCGTACGGATCATATCTTTTTTGAATACCGGATCATTTTTAGCCACATATCCGAAGAACTGCTCATAATATAATGTATCGCCTTGTATCTGGTTTTCTGTGGGTTGGTTGGCGATGATGGCTGCATCTATCTCGCCATTCAGGATTGCAGCCATAGTGGGAGCCGTTTTCATTTCAAGGATGCGAATATCCAGCTCCGGATGTTTTTCAGACAACTGCTGGAAAAAACGGGGTAGCAGGTAAGGAGCGATCGTCGGAAGTACTGCCAACCTGAAAGTACCTTTTAGTGACTGTTCTTCTTCATTGACAATATCTTTGATAAGGGAAGCCTGATAAAGAACGGTACGAGCCTGGTCGATCACCTTACGTCCGGCGGGGGTAGGGCAGACCGGCTGCATATTCCGGTCGAATAATTTAATGCCAAGTTCGTCTTCCAGTTTTTGTATCATCATACTGAGCGTAGGTTGTGTTACTCTGCAATGTTCTGCTGCTTTTGCGAAGTGGCGGTATGTATCTACTGCCAGGATGTACTCGAGTTGTTGTATATTCATAATGCTTTCAGTTTTTATCTATGGGCTTTCGTGAACATTGTTCGGTTTGTTATAGATAAATGCAAAGGTAGAAAATATATGGTAGCTTTTCTAATCTTCTTTTGTATAATAATGAGATAAACGAAAAGGCCGGAAATCATCTTCCGGCCTTCATCGCTTTTAATAGATTAAAGATCAATCGGTGATCTTTTAATTCAATTTAAACCTAACCCCTAATTTTACCCCGAAAGACATAACCTTCACTTTATCTGTTACGTTTGAATTCATCATGCCATTATAAGGAATACCCTTTCCTACCGTCATGTTCCCATCCGGATGATAAGATGCAGGAGTGGTTAATAACCCCTGGTCTTTCTTTTTCTTCATGTTGGTGAAACCGTAGTCGATGTAGCCGCCCAGCAACAGGTCGGTGTCTTCGCCCAGGGTGAACAGGAAACCGAGTTCGGCAGTTCCGGCTACGCCCAGTTTCAGTTTGTTCTTTCCGCTCCAGTCCAGCTCGCGGCCGGGATCGTTGATCGTGCCGAAGCCGTGGTGAGGAACAGGCGCCTCCGATGGAGAACCCACGTCGGAAGGGATATGGGGGTAGTAACCCGAAACATTCAGTTCGCTGGCTGTATTGCCTTCGACCTTGTATTTGGCTTTGACCGGAATCTGCAACTTCACTCCCAGGCCGGCGTACATGCCCCATTTTTCCTCTTCGCCGAAATGGGTCTGGTACATTGCCAACAGCGGGATATCCAGCAGGAAGGCGGTCTGCTTCTCTTCCAGATTCTTCAATCGGGCACGCAGTTCGAACTCACGCGGGTGGCCGGAGAAGTCATCGTCGTCGGTCATATTGCCCAGTTTCATGTATTTATCGTCGGACATATCACCTGTCAGTTTGCCTGTCGTTGCATAACGGGAGATACCTACCCCCGTCGAGAAACCCCAATGACGGTTGAAGAAGTAGCTGTAACGGAGATCTATTTCATACCCCAGTTTTGCGTTGCGCTTGCCTTTCTCTTCAAAACCTTCGATCTGGTAGTTCAGCTTGTAACGGAAGGAAGAGGAGCCGACACCGCCCGATACCGTCAGGTAAGAGGTCTTCGTTGTATCTTTCTTTTCCTCCCGGTAGTCCTCGCGGTATTCCTGACGCTGGCGCTGTTGCTGCTGGCCGTTGTTATACTGGCTACGCTCTCTGCCACCCGTTTCCTGCTGGGCCGAAACGGTGGTGGCAAGGCAGCCTGCTGCGAATAAAAAGATTGTTTTCTTTATGTTTGAAATTATTGTTGACATATCTGTTAGCTTATTTTACGATGATTTTATGGGTTGTTGTTCTTCCTGAATCGGTGGTCACCTTCACGATGTAGCTGCCTGAAGCCATATTCGCGGGGATGGTGGTTTCGACTGTCGTGGTCGACTGCTTTTCGACCAGCTGACCGTTCAGGTTATAAATCTCGATGACTGCCGCCTCCGAGGCTTCGCCAGGCATGCCCAGCTTGACGGTTATCGGACTGTTCTTTTGAACCATCGTCGGGTAAACGGTGGTTACGGGGAACTGTGTCAGCGTATCGAACGTGATCGGGCAACTCACCACATAGCTGTCGTCTGCACGGTAGGCCTGGATGAAGTAACTGCCCAACAGGCCCTCGGGCACGGAGTAGTAGATCGAAGTGCCGTTCTTCTCGATTTTCTGCCCGTCATGATACCACTGGAAACGGACAAACTCGTTGTCCGGATTGGTGATGTACAGGAATTCGTTCCATTTCACCAGGACTCTCAGGCCGTTCTTGCGCACCGTCACCGTCACACTGCTCTCCATTCCACAGTCGCCGTATACATCTACGTAATAAGAGCCTTCCTTGTCGGACGTCAGGGCAGCCTGGTAGGTGGCCGAGGTCGCTCCTTCGATCGCCTCTTTGTTGAAGAACCACTGATAGGTCAGGTTCAGGCCACGGGCTTCTACGCTCAGGGTGAAGGCGTCGCCGTCACAAACGTATACGGACTGCGGTTGTTTGATGATCATCGTGGTTTCCAGCATCTCGATTTCGAACGGATGCAGTTCCACCAGGCCCGGGTCGCTTTTCTTGCGCACATACACGTTTCCGGAGTAAACGCCCTTGCCGATTATCCGGTAGACGGGCACTGTGAGATAGTCGGGAGTCACATCTTTATAGTCGGAATCCGTAAAGCCGGCTTTAAGCGCTTCGTCGGAGAAGCGGACGGAATATTCCAGGATATTGTCCGGATCGAGCAGGCGGAATGGTATTCTGAATTCGCTTTCCGAACCGCAATGGGAGGCGATGTCGCCCAGTTCGATCATACCACCGTCGCGGATGATGATGGTGTGGACGTAAGGAGGCTCGGTGTAATAGGCTGTCAGGGCCACGCTTTCACCGTTGTAGAGTGTCAGCTTGGTCACCGTATACACGTAGGTACCGACCAGCGTATGGGCTTCGCCCCGGTTGAAGGTATAACGCTCGGTTCTCGGAACGGCTTCCTCCAACGGATAGTGGTAACCGGCGGGGGTGACGGTGTATTCGATCTCCCAGCGGTCATAAGTGATGTTGTTGAAACCGACCGGACGGATCTGGACGTAGACCGGTGTGCCTTTCACCACGCTTGTCGTAGTCAGATTGTCCACATCGCGGAAGTCCTGAAGCTGGTTCGACGCCGTGGAGACCGACCATTGCAGGGCGCCGTGCGGACCGGGGCCGGGACCTTCACCATCCTTAATAATAATTGTATGTTTGTATGGTGAATCATTGTAATCGTATGTCTCGACGATCTTGTTTCCATACAGGTCATATAATGTCAGTTTGGTGACGGTATAGATGTATGTACCGATTTTCGTATGTGCCTCGCGGTTGTTGAAATTATGACGTTCGGTCTTGACGGTTGGATTCATACCATAATAATGTTCCGCCGGAGTCACGGAGTATTCAACATCCCAACGTTCAAAAGTGATGTCTTCATGTCCGATCGGGCGGATTTGTACAAAGACAGGAGTTCCATAATTCACGGACGTTGTTGTCTGGTCGTCCACGTCACGGAAGTTAGATTGCTCGTGAGTGGTGGTCGATACCGACCATTGCAAAGCCGGTATTTTAGCTATTGGCTTCGCCTGGATGATCACGGTGTGGGTACAGGTGGCATCGCGGTAGTTATAGGTAGCGACCTCTCTGTTCCCTTTGTAAAGAATCAGTTTACTTACATTATAATAATAAGTACCCGGTAATACGTGGGCTTCTCCCTTGTTGAAGTCATAACGGATGGTTTTTGCAATCGCATCTTCCATCGGGTAGTGGTAATCAACCGGCGTTGCGGTATATTCAATAGCCCATCGGTCGTAGTCAATCCTGTCCAGATAAACCGGCCTGATCTGTACATAGACAGGCGTACCTTCCATCACAGAGGTGGTAGAGTTGTTTTCTACATCTTTGTATTCATATATTTCATTAGTTGTCTTGGATACCGACCATTGAAGTTTATCCAGGTCTCCTTCAACAACCAACGGATCCCCTTCTTGGGGCGCCTTGAACTTACAGTTATAGAAACTACCGTAATTGGAGTTTGTCACATTGTTCCCATCATCTTTAACAGCGTCATAGATGGAATAATCTTCAGATAAGTCGATGTTATGTAATCTGATATATTCCGGGTTGGTGGCAGGTAAGTTGATTTTTGATCCATTGAATTTTATCAGGTTTGTACTCGTGAGTTCATCTGATAAAGAACTGACGGCGATAATATTAGTTTGTCTTTTACTGAAATAATCTGTAATAGTAAACCCGCCGACTTGATTATCCTTACTTATTAATTTAATAAGCTTAGGTTCCGGCAGTGTACAACTGTCTTTTGCCGCACTAGAAAATAATGTATTGATATTTTTGAACGGATCGCTTGCAGAATTAAATATGAGATATGCCCCGGTCGAAGCATCCATAAATACTGCATCGGTAGTAGATGCTGTTGGAGGGGTAGCTAATTCTCTTGATACCAGAACATCATAGTATGAATTGACATTTGTATTAGGTTTACCTCTTAATTCTAAATATTTGTACTCATTAGGAAAAGAAATACCGGTACTGGAATATTTCCAGATACGTATTTTTTTCCCCGCAGGTAAATCCAATTTTCCTGCAAAAACAATATTTCTGCTTCCCGGATTTTTGTTTGCATGGGTACTTAAACCTGTTATAGAAATATAATAGGGATATGCACCTATGTTTTTTATTGTAATGTCTTTGAAATAGTGGCCGTCACCCGTATTTATATTTATAGGCGCATATGATCCGTGTAATTTCCCGCTTTCGAAAGTAAGATTGATGTAATATCTTTTATGATTAGGATCTCTGGTGTCACTGGCAATACTGGTAAATCCTTCGACGATATTAATAACTGAATAGGAATTTGTTATATTACCAATGTTTTTAAAAGTAAGATCTCTTAGAAGAATATTATCAGCAGCATTGATCGTTATAAAATATTGGTTATTCGCTTGGTTACTTTTGGAGCCGTAGGGATTTCCATAAAATTGCATACTACCTCCGTCAAATACAATGTTCTCGATAACGACATTATCTAATATTTTGTATTTTACATGACCTTTATTGCTTTTATATGTGTCCCAGTATCCATAATTCGGTCCTATAATTGCAGGAGCTGTTTCCCTGTCTCCAAGTCCGATAATTTTTAATCCGTTTTTATAAAAATGTGATTCTCCGCCATTTTCAAGAGGTGCATACATCCCCGAATCAAAAAACAATGTATTATTGGCTAATAAAATATTTGAAGGTATCCTCGCGGCCGATGTTATAGTACATCCTACATCCGAATGATCGTAACTGGTAGCGGTCAGAAGTTTTGTTGTACAAGCATATTCTTTGCCTTTATATGTAACAGTATGGGTTTCACCATCTTTGTAGGTCCCTGTATTTTGAGTGACAAAGTAGTTAGTACCCCCATGATTTGTTGCATCATAATCAACAACTGGATCAGTAAACGTCTGTCCGACCGTCACCGGGAATGCGGTATTATCCAGTTTTGCACCGGCAGGCAGTGCCGGGTTTTTATCCGTTATCATCGTTCCGTCGAATGTAACGCCGGCGGAGGCCTCGGTTGCATCTGTGAACTCTGTTGCTTTGATAGCTACTTTAATTGTTTTGCCATGATCAGCTTTTGCAAATGTGTAGTTTAAAGTCGCTGTCGTCGCGTTGGCTATTGCCTGGTTTCCGATATACCACTGGTAGGTATGGCCCGTAGAACCATTTGCTTTGAAGGCGACAGTCAACGTTACCTGATCCCCTTCTTTAAGGAGTTCGGTCGGCATCCCGGTGAGACTGGTAACAGTCGGTTTTCCAATGACTTTGATCGGGACCAGGTTACTGGAACCTGATGCATCTTTGCATTGTAATAACTTTCCGTTGTCCTTATAAGACAAGGATACATTAGTAAATGTAATACTTTTTCCATCCAATGTCCATCCTGTGGGAGTTCCTCCGCTTACAGAGAAATAGTCACCAAGATTGATGTTGCTTCCCTCCGGTATTGAAGGTGAGGCGGTGGGTGAAATCGTTAGTTGTGCAAAAAGTACTCCTGCTAAATTCAGTAATAGCAATAAAATAAAGTTTTTCCGTATCATGTTTTAATTATTAGTGGCAAATATTCTATGTGTCAAATGTAAATTAAACTTTTTTTACTTACAATTGTTAATGAGTTGGATTAACGCTGATTATGAATTTTTATTGTTAAACAATTGATTTATGGCGTATATGTAAATGAAAATGACCGAAATGTAAAATGAAGAATGTTTAATTAAATCTTCAAAAAGAGTATTTGTTTGTTCCGATATGTATAAATGTGCTTTTTGAGTATATCATTTATATGAATGTTTTTGATCTGATATCAGTAATCTACTTGCTGAAACCGTATTGATAGATTTTGTCTATGATGGTATAATAATTATCTGTTTGACAGGTGTTTATATCTGCCGTATCTTTGCAGTACAAGAAAAATAAAAACGTATAACAATTAAAAAACAGAAGAATATGAAAACATTAGATTATTTGCATTTAGACGCATCAGCAGCAAACAAAGTAGTAGAAGCATTACAGCAGTTATTGGCCGACTACCAGGTATTTTATACAAACCTTCGCGGATTCCACTGGAATATTAAAGGACACGGCTTCTTTGTTCTTCACAGCAAATTCGAAGAAATGTATGACAATGCAGCCGAGAAGGTAGACGAACTGGCAGAACGTATCCTGATGTTGGGAGGTGTTCCTGTAAACAAGTTCAGCGAATACTTGAAAGTAGCCAGGGTAAAAGAAGTATCAGGTGTATCCTGCGGTGACGAAGCCCTGGAAAATATCCTGAATACTTACGGTCAGTTTATCGCTGAAGAACGTAAACTGCTTTCTCTTGCCTCAGAAGCCGGAGACGAAGCTACAGTAGCGCTGATGAGCGACTATCTGAAAGAACAGGAAAAATTAGTTTGGATGTTAGTAGCTTATTCAACTTGCGACTGCAAGAAGTAATGAGAAATAAGTATAAGTATTAATAATTCATTCGTTGCGTTAGGAGAGAGGATGCCGTGAGGTATCCTCTTTTTGTTTTTGAAAAAAAAACAAGAATTTTATGTAGCCTCTGATACGTAAATTATAAAGCCCGTTTCCCCCTGTAAAATACCTGAAAACCGACTTGAATTCACCTGCCTCCAAATAGCTTTCCTTACGATTTGAAACCTGTATTTGTTCTTGGTTATTTGGTTGTGTAATAATGAAATACAATGAAAAATAAGCTTTTTGGAGTTTGCCTTTGATTTTGTAAAATGACTAGATAAAACGATCGTTTTTTCTAGTCATGGCAAAAGTATACATAATTTTTTGAATAGACAAAATAAAAAAATCATTATCCCTTGTTTGACAAGGTTAGATGAATATTTCAATCTTTAAATTTAACAATTTAGTATTCCTAAAAAATGACGAGAAAAAACGATCCTTTTTTCTCGTCATTTTCGTCGTTACAATCTGTAACTGACGAACTTTTTTGTACCCGAAAAACAATAGTAAATGACTAGTATTATATTGATTATCATAGGAGTGATAATTTCAATCCTATTTTCTTCTTTTATTATACCTCGTATATTGGTAGTAGCTTTCCGAAAGCGTTTATTTGATGTTCCGGATGAACGAAAGGTGCATCAAGGCATCGTACCCCGTTTAGGTGGTCTTTCATTTGCTCCCTCTATCCTTTTTACATTATCGTTTACGACAGGACTTCGTTACCTGATGGGTGATGGAATTCCTGAAGAGATGCTTTGCTTTATCATTCCGGAGTTTTATTTCTTGGTCTGTGGGTTAACACTGTTGTTCTTAACCGGCATAAAAGACGATCTGGTCGGTCTGCGCTATCGATCGAAGTTTGTTATGCAGATTCTTGCTGCTATCATGGTTCCTTTATCCGGTTTATGGATTAATAATTTATATGGTATTTTCGGAATCCATGAGTTGACACCCTGGCTGGGAGTACCATTAACTGTTTTTCTGATTGTATTTATATGTAATGCGATTAACTTGATTGATGGCATTGATGGACTAGCTTCCGGTTTAAGCTGCGTATCTTTGGCTATTTTAGGATGTTTATATGTTCATAACCATTTATGGATGTATGCTATGCTTGCTTTTGCCTCATTCGGTGTGTTAGTTCCTTTTTTCTATTATAATGTATTCGGTAAAGTCGAGCGATGCCGGAAAATTTTTATGGGAGATACAGGTAGTCTGACATTAGGTTATATCCTGTCTTTCCTGATCATCCGTTATACAGTTTGTGCTCCTGATATTATACCTTATTCAGACGGAGCGATCATTGTTGCATTTTCAACAATAATTATCCCTATGCTTGATGTAATGAGGGTCATGTTTGTCCGTTGGCGTAGCCATAAGGGGATATTTGTTGCAGATAAAAATCACATTCACCATAAACTGTTGAGTATGGGATTAACACAGAGGCAGGCAATGTTATTGATATTGACTATAGCTTGCTTATTCAGTGGTGTGAATATCTGTTTGATATCATATATTGATAATAATATTCTGATATCTTTTGATATTCTTGTGTGGGTAGGTCTTAACCTATGGTTTGATAGAATACGGAAAAACATTTAACATAAAATCTGCTTGGTGTAGAATTTTAGGAGTAGCGTTGAATTTTGAAATATTGTTAGGTAAGAATAATTAAGTTTTTTATAAACAGAAAAATTATGAAAGCATGTTTTATGGGGTTGGGATACATTGGACTTCCCACAGCGATCATTGCAGCTAAGCATGGAGTAAACGTTTTAGGTGTCGATATCAATTCAGGTGTGGTAGAAATGACAAACCAGGGTAAACTTCATATTATTGAACCCGGTATGGAAGAGTATTTACAGGAAGTGGTAAATGCCGGATTGTTGAAAGCTTCTACTACCCCTGAAATCAGTGATGCTTATTTTATGGTTGTTCCCACTCCGTTTAAAGGCAATCACGAACCGGATATCTCTTATGTCGAAGCTGCAACCCGTTCCGTTCTTCCTTATTTGAAGGAAGGAGATTTATATGTAATAGAATCGACCTCTCCGGTGGGAACGACGGAAAAGATGCAAAGTCTGATTTTTTCAGAACGGCCGGAGTTGAAAGACAAAATATATATTGCTTATTGTCCGGAGCGGGTGTTGCCGGGGAATGTCATCTACGAACTGGTTCATAACGATCGTGTGATCGGAGGAATCAATCAGGAGTCGACTGATAAGGCAATCGAATTTTACAGCCAGTTTGTACAGGGAACATTGCATAAGACAAATTGTAAAACGGCAGAAATGTGTAAACTGACCGAGAATTCATCCCGCGATGTGCAGATCGCTTTTGCGAACGAACTTTCACTTATCTGCGACAAAGCCGGTATTAATGTATGGGAACTGATCGAATTAGCCAATAAGCATCCGCGGGTAAATATCTTGCAACCGGGAGCAGGTGTAGGAGGGCATTGCATTGCAGTAGATCCTTATTTTATTACAGCCGATTTTCCGTATGAGTCACAATTGATTTCCAAAGCACGTGAGATCAATAATTACAAATCCTTCTGGTGTGCCGAAAAAGTGCATAATGCCATCTTAAGATTTGAATTGGAGCACCACCGCAAGCCGATTGTCGCTATGATGGGACTTGCTTTTAAGCCGAATATCGATGATTTGCGTGAATCTCCGGCCAAGTGTATTACGACAAAAGTGATGCAAGCCTGTAATAATGCGGATATTCTGGTAGTTGAGCCGAATGTGAAAGAGCACAAGGTGTTTAAACTGACTGATTATAAAGAAGCCTATGAGAAGGCGGATATTGTGGTATTTTTGACAGCCCATGATCCATTTAAAGAGTTACCTTATATGGAGGATAAAGTTGTATTAGATTTTTGTGGGATTTATAGAAAATAATTACCTGGATTTTTATCCAGCCCAAATAAATTTCGTTAACGAACTTAGGTGTAAAATAGACTTTTCAATAGGAGAATGGACCAACTTAAAGCCGGAGCTTTACTTTCTTATGTAGTTTTAGGGTTGAATACTTTGATAGGATTGCTCTATACTCCATTTATGTTGCGTATGCTGGGGCAATCGGAGTTTGGGTTGTATTCATTGGCTGCTTCCGTTATTGCTTATTTAACTGTTTTGGATTTGGGTTTTGGTAATGCAATAGTGCGTTATACAGCCAAGTTTCGAGCAGAAGGTAAACAAGAAGAGCAATACGAAATGTTCGGTATGTTTTTTTTGCTGTACTTGTTTATTAGTGCATTGGCCTTCATTTTAGGATTGTTTTTGGTGGGTAATGTAGATTGTTTGTTTGATACCCATATGACGACGGATGAGATAGGCAAAATACGGTTGATGTTGTTGTTGATGGCATTTAATCTGGCATTTACATTTCCGATGAGTATTTGGGGGGCTATTATCACAGCCTATGAAAATTTTGTATTTCAGAAAATAATAAACATAGCTCGCATTCTCCTGAATCCAATTGTGATGATTGTTTTGCTTTTGTTTGGTTACAAGGCTGTGGCAATGGTAGTTGTGACAACCTCTTTTAATGTTGCCACTTTAGTCATTAATTGGATTTATTGTAAAAGAAAATTACATATTCATTTACGCTTTACCCATTTTAAATGGGACTTCCTGAAAGAGGTTTCCATTTATTCGTTCTGGATATTTTTGAATGCTATAATAGACCGGATTTATTGGAGTACAGGACAATTTGTTTTAGGTATTTTCCGGGGGGCAGCAATGGTTGCCGTTTATGCAGTAGCCATACAATTGAGTAATCTATATATTATGTTTTCTACAGCTATCTCCGGCTTGTTTTTGCCTAAAGTAATGGCGATGGTGACACGAAATGAAGATCGTAAAGTAATTTCTGATTTATTCATCAGGACAGGACGTATTCAGTTTATTGTAATAGCTTTTGTATTAGCTGGTTTTATAATATTTGGTCGTCAGTTTATTCTACTTTGGGCAGGAGAAGGATATGAAAATGCTTATTGGATTTCCCTGTTATTTTTTATCCCCTTAACTGTCCCTTTAATTCAGAATCTTGGAATTACGATTTTACAGGCTCGTAATGAAATGAAGTTTAGATCTACTTTATATGTAATCATAGCTATTGTCTGCTTGGGACTATCTATTCCAATGGCAAAAAGTTATGGTGGCATAGGTTGTGCGTTTGCAACGGCTTTAGCTCTTACGGCAGGACAAATTGTGGTGATGAATATTTATTATCAAAGAAAACAAGATATAGATATTATAAAGTTTTGGAAAGAGATTGGAAAAATGTCAATCATTCCTTTTGTTGTAACATTATTTTCTCTCTTGCTTATATGGAAAATGGATATTGACATATCAAATATTACTCGTTTAGCCGGTGGTATTGTTTTATTTTCTTTATTCTATCTTCCTCTTTCCTGGTTTGGCTCTATGAATGCTTCAGAACGTTCGTTGTTTAGTGGTATGATCCTGAAATTGATAAAGAGATAATCTATGATTAAGATAGATAGTAAGGAAAAATGCTGTGGTTGCTGGGCTTGTGTACAACGCTGTCCAAAACATTGTATTACAATGGTAGAGGATGATGAAGGTTTCCTTTATCCCAAAGTGGACTCTTCACTTTGTATTGATTGCAGTTTATGTGAAAAGGTTTGCCCTGTAATTAATCAGGGGGAACCAAGAATACCGGATATGGTTTATGCCGCAAAGAATTTGAATGAAGAGATTCGTATGGCTAGTTCTTCCGGGGGAATTTTTACGTTGTTAGCAGAAGAAATAATAGCTAAGAGTGGTGTTGTTTTTGGTGCCAGATTCAATGAAGAGTGGGATGTTGTCCATGATTATACAGAAACGATAGAAGGTTTATCTGCTTTCCGGGGTTCTAAATATGTACAAAGTAGGGTGGGGAAATGTTATTCACAGGTAGAGGAGTTTTTGAAAAAAGGTCGTAAGGTTTTATTCTCTGGTACTCCTTGTCAGATTGCGGGTTTGAAACGTTTTCTCAGGAAAGAATATGATAATCTCTTGACGGTGGATTTCGTTTGTCATGGCGTTCCGAGTCCGGGTATATGGCGAGAATATCTGAAGGAGGAAACCACACGTCAGTGCGGTGGAAAAAATACAGTTTTGTCTCACCCTGTTTTAAATGGCAGAGATGCTCGCATTGAGAGCATTTCGTTTAGAAACAAAAGCTTAGGGTGGAAAAAATACAGTTTTGCTCTCACTTTTTCTGTGTCCGATGGTCACGGAGAAAAAAATTCAGTTTTGCTTTCAGAACCTCTAAACAAGAATATTTTCCTGCGAGGCTTTCTGGCGGATTTGTATTTACGTCCGAGTTGTTATGCTTGTCCTTCGAAAAGCTTTAAGAGTGGGAGTGATATAACGATTGGAGATTTCTGGGGCGTACAGCATGTGATGCCGGAGATAGACGATGACAAGGGGGTGAGCGTGGTGATGGTAAATGACGGGGATAAATGGAAAAGTGAGACTTTATCATTATGGTCTATAGAAGATTATCGGCAATATAGCTTGTACAAATCATGCCAGCATTCAATCTGTGGTTTATTGTTTCATAAAATGGGTGGTAGTGTCAGTTTGCGAGTGATATTATTGGAGAAACCGATCTTAATTAGGCGAAAAATGAGGTCGTTGGTCGCGGCGGTTGCTAAATACTCCGGATTTTTAAGGTTTTATAAATTAATAATCAAAAAGAAATGAAGATCGGGATCGTAACATTTTGGTGGAGTGAGGATAATTATGGGCAAATATTACAATCATTTGCATTGCAATACTTTTTAAGAAAGAAAGGACACGAAGCTTTTGTGATAAAGTATTTGCCTTCTAAACGCAAAAGAGATTTTAGTTGGTGGATTTCTGTTCCTCGAAAAATATTATCAAGGATATTTCAATTTCTTTTTCATAATAAAGAATATCAATTATCTCAGCATTTTAAAAAACAGGCAGAAATCATTCAGCATGAAAACTTGCTCCACCCTCGCTTTTTTTCCATGTTCAAGGATAAATACATAGTATATTCATTGGAAGTGTATAATCAATATACGTTATTCCAAAATCCTCCCGAAGCAGATGTGTATGTGGCAGGGAGCGATCAAATATGGGCCGGGCTAGATCCTGTTTTCTTTTTGTGTTTTGTCTCGAAAGAGAAGAAATGTATTGCGTACGCTCCCTCTTTTGGAGGCCTTGAGAATTCAAGAATCAATAGAAAACAGTTAAAATACTATCTAAATAGATTCTCTATCCTGGCGATGCGAGAGCAAAATGGATTGGACATTTGTAAGAGTATGGGACGAAACGATGCGTTATTAGTGCCGGATCCTACACTGTTGCTTTCCGTAAAAGATTATTCATTGGTTTCTTCAGATGTGCCTGTGGAAAAGGATTATGTATTGCTTTATTTTTTAGGGAACGATATGGATTTTGAAATAGCAAAGGTTTATCGCTGGGCGAAAAATAGAGGATTGGACGTTAAATATGTATCTGCTCAAGGGCGGATAGATGAATATGTTAAAGTTTATCCTAATGTTGATGAATGGTTAGACTTAATTCATAAGGCGAAATATGTTATTACAAATTCTTTTCATGGTACAGTATTTAGCATAATTATGAATAAAAATTTTATGGTTGTTCCATTAAGTGGATCATTCGCTAGGATGAATTGTCGTATTACGGATTTATTATCTCAATTTATGTTGGAAGATCGAATGTATGTGGGAGATATGGATTTATTATTGTCTTCAATTAATTATGATAAGATTAATAATCTATTAGAATCTAAAAGGAATGAAATATCGATCAATTTTGATAAATGGTTAAAATAAAAAAATTATATATAGTATATAATTGAAGTTGTAAATATATGATACCTAAAGTAATCCATTATTGTTGGTTCGGAGGTAATATGTTACCTCCATTGGCTGTGAAATGCATATCATCTTGGAAGAAATATTTTCCGGACTATGAGATAAAGGAGTGGAACGAAAGTAACTTCGATGTGAATATTATTCCTTATACTCAAGAAGCCTATCAAGCAAAAAAATATGCATTTGTAAGTGACTACGCACGTTTTTGGATTTTGTATAAGTTTGGAGGGCTTTATTTTGATACGGATGTAGAGGTTATAAAGTCAATGGATGATATGATAGCTCGTGGTCCGTTTATGGGATGTGAAAATGAGGCAAGCAACATGAGCGTAGCGAGTGTCGCCCCCGGTCTCGGCCTTGGGGTGAACCCCAGTCTCGGCCTGTATGAAGAGATTCTGAAAAAGTATTCTACTTTACACTTTATGCGGAAAGATAGGTCTTTTAATTTAAAAACCGTGGTGCAATATACGACTGAATTACTTTGTGAGCATGGTTTAATAGGAACAAAAGAGATACAGTTTTGTGCAGGGGTATGGGTTTATCCCAAAGATTATTTATGTCCAAAGGATTTTAAAACAGGCGTGATGGAAATTACAGAGAATACTTTGGCAATCCATCATTACGATGGTAGCTGGGTGAGTGATGTGGACCGCTATGCGCAGGAATTAGGTCAAAAGCTAACCTTCTTGCCTAAAGGTATCCGTGGATATATGGCTCAGTTTGGTTCGATTGTGCATTATAAGGGTTTTCAAAAAGCTGTTTTTGAAATATGGAATTGGCTAAAAAGGTGAGAGTAATGGGGCGAGTGCTTTGATTGGTTTATTTTCAGAATTTAGGTTAAATGTAATAGAGTTATATCGTGGTATATCAATTATTAGTATTTTTTATATTGCTAGTTGCTTTTTTTTATAAGCAACTAGTAAAGAATCCTGATCCTTCCCTAAAAGAGCGAGATATTTTTTTGATACCTACTTTTTTTGCATTGTTTGTCGTAATGGGATTTCGAGATGTATCTGTAGGTGTTGATACATATAACTATAGTATGATTTACAGAGATATATCTAGTAAACCTTTTTGGTTTCTCCTTACAGATTATTATTATGAATCTATTGAGATAGGATTCGTAATGCTAGCAAAACTTTCATCTTTTATTCTTGATGATTACTATTTTTTTCAAATTGTAGTATCTTTTGCTATATGCTTCTTTATGTACAAATTTATAAGACAAAATACTCGTGATTTTGTAACGACTTCTATTATATTTATGTCTATAGGAATCTATTTGATATCATTTAATATATCGAGGCAAATGTTGGCTGTTTCAATAGCGGTAAATGCTTGGAATTATTTGAAAAATAATGATTATAAGCGAGCTTTTATATATACATCAGTTTCTCTACTGTTTCACATATCGTCGATTGTTTTTTTTCTTATTTATATTATTTATTATTTTAAGGATAATAAAAAAGTTATGGCTTCTGTGCCTTTATTTTTTATACTTTTTGTGTTCTTTTTCCAAAGACTTATGACTGTAATCTCTGTTTATATAATTAAATATGCAAATTATTATGGTAATAACAGAGAAATTCAAGAAGCTAATATGGTCAAGATATTATGGACTGTTGAATTCCTGTTATCCTTGTATATATTCTATCAAAAACGTTTCAATTCTCAGGAGAAAGTTATCTCTGTTTTGTGTATGGTATATGTGTTGACTAATATTATAGCATTGTCATTCAATTATTTTGAACGGATTGGGTTGTTTTTCTCTCCATTTCTGTTGTTGCTGTTTGGCATATATGGGAATAGTATAAAAAATGTGATTTTAAGGAAGGGGTATTATGTTGTCATAAATATCTGTTTTTTGTTGTTTTTTTTACGAGCTATATCTACTCCTCAGTATATCTATTCTTTCTTTTTCTAATTTACATTTATTATGGAATTAATATCTATCATTATCCCCGTTTACAACGTGGAGCGATATTTGCGAGATTGTATTGATAGTGTTATCAATCAAAACTATCAGAATCTTCAAATTATTTTGGTGGATGATGGGAGTTTGGATAAGTGTCCCAAAATATGTGATGAATATGCATGTAAGGATCATCGTATAAAGGTTATTCATAAAGAAAATGGAGGTCTTTCTGATGCTCGTAATGCAGGAATCGATCAAGCTTGCGGAAAATATATATCTTTTGTGGATAGTGATGATGTAATAGCTACAGATATGATTTTCTCTCTCTATGAGCAAATGATGCAAAATAAGGCTGATATTTCTGTTTGCCAAAGAAGTCATATTGATGAAAATGGTAAGGATTTGGATGTTTCAGTGGATGTCATTTTGGGTGATTATGTCGTGTCTGGGAATAAAAATTGTATGCATGATTTTATGTCTTCAAGAGGAATTGATACAGTAGCTTGGGGAAAATTATATCGTATGGATTTGTTTAAAGATATCCGTTATCCAAAAGGAAGATATCATGAGGATGTATTTACAACTTATCGTTTAGTAGCTAAAGCCAATGTGATAGTGGTTGGAGGCGGGAAAAAATATTATTATAGGGTGCGTAATGCTAGTATTACGCAATCTTCTTTTTCTTCAAGACATTTAGATGCTGTGATAGGAAAATGTGAGATGGCAGACTTTGTTGCTGCTAATTATCCGGAGGAATTAGTTTATGCAAAAGCAGGAGTTGTATATGCGGCTAATCAGTGTGTATGGAGAATGGGGGTATCTCATTGTTATGATAAGCGATTTGTAAAGATGCTACAATTAAAATATCGTTCCTTAGAGATCTCTTTTTTACGCTATGGTAAAAATGGATTGTTCTCTAAGTTGTTCTCTGTGTGTGCCTTTGTTAGTGTGGATAGTGTTGTGAAAGCTGTATCGATTATTTATAAAATAAAGAAAAAATATGCTGAGTGTAATAAGAGAGTTTTTTCAAAATAGAATTAATAATAGAAATAGAAAAAGGTTGACAAATACTTCCCCTTATGACTTTTAACCCCTTTCAGAAGTATCTGTAGGGTGTTAATTTCTGATAAAAATGACTTTTTAAAGTGGATTCATAAATCATTATAACATGCGTAAATTAAAAATATTGCTTACTGCAATTTGTGGTGAGTTATTGAAATTGTATTATAAAGTAGGCCTAGGCTCTATATCTTATGGAATTAATAGAGAGGAAGAACGGAAAGAGAAGGTTACAGTCTCGCTGACTAGCTATGGGCGACGTGTGGTGGGAGTACTCCCTTATACGATCATCTCTTTGCTCCGTCAAACCTACAAACCGGACAGGATTGTCCTTTGGTTGGATGAGGAGCATTGGAATGATAATAACTTGCCCGACTCATTGAAACGTTTGAAAGCGTATGGTCTTGCTATCAAATATTGTAAGGATACTAAATCCTACAAGAAACTGGTGCCAGCTTTGGAGGCTTATCCGGATGACCTAATCATTACTTGTGATGATGATATTTTTTATCGGAAGAATATGGTGGAGCGTTTGATTTCCGAGTATCGTAAAGATCCGACTTGTATCTACACACATAGGGCGCACCGAGTATTGTTTACGAATGATGGGGCTTTGAGGCCTTATAATGATTGGGAGATGGAGATTTCCGGGGTCGATGGCTGTGATGTATTTCCAACGGGGGGCGGTGGGTGTTTGTATAAACGCTCCCTATTGTACAAGGATATTTGCCGAGAAGATTTGTTCATGAGATTAGCTCCTAAAGCGGATGATGTGTGGTTTTATTTTATGGAAGTAATGCAAGAAACAAAATGTGTTGTATTGCCTCATAGTGGATATGTTTATATTCTTTTGGATGTTTTTTATCAGTATTTTAATAAGGAGGCAAGTTTGTCGGCTACGAATTGTAAGGAATCGCAGAATGATGTGCAAATCCGGAATGTGATGAAGTATTATAATTTGATAGATTCAGATTTAATAGAATAATGATTTCTTTTGGTTTGCTATAGAAAGACTGAACAACAGCTATCAATTACCGTGGAGGATCTTGCTATGATTTGTCATAGAAATGGAGGGCAGGATCATGCTTTTGGCCCATTGGGCAAGCATTCTCGAAAATTCGTGATCGATAAGGATTGTTTTAGGGTAGAGGACTCTGTCTCAACAACCGCGAAAACCGTAAGTTTGATTCATCTGGTTCCGGATGTGGAGAGCATATATTTCAAATTGTGATGGGGTATTTATAGATGACTATTTATCAAGTCCATTTGAATTGAATAAAAAAATATATCTGTTTTTGAAGCTAAATCAGCTTTTTCTAGTTCTTGTGCAAAATTGATACCTAGAAGTTCTATTGATAATATAACTTTTCCCTGTGATATATCAATTGGAGAAGATGCTTTTTTTATGTTTAAAGTATCTTCTTCTATAACAAATATAGAACTCTCACACAGTTCTTTGTATTTTAGAAGAATAAGAAAAGATTCGGTTTCTAAAAAAATATTCATTTATTTATCTTGTGAAAAACAGGTCTTTGTTGATACGATATTATACTATTTATTATATACATAACTTTCACAATATAAGATTTGGCTTTTTTCTAAATAGAATATGTGCCATTTTGAAAGGTTTTGTGACTTTAAAGTGTAAATCATGAAAATTCTTTTTTTATCAGACAATTTTCCTCCCGAAGTAAATGCTCCGGCTACTCGTACCTATGAACATTGTAAGGAATGGGTTAGATGTGGTGCGGAAGTAACGGTTATAACCTGTGTGCCGAATTTTCCTCAGGGCAAGGTTTATAAAGGTTATAGGAATAAATTATACCAGTCGGAAATAATAGATGGAATCCGAGTTATTCGTGTATGGAGTTACATTACTGTCAATGAAGGATTTTTGAAACGAACGCTTGATTACATCAGTTTCTCCGTTTCTTCATTCTTCGTAGGACTTTTTCAACGGACAGATATTATCATTGCAACATCGCCTCAGTTCTTTACGGCTCTCTCTGGGCGTACATTGGCTTTCTGGAAAAGAAAACCCTGGATCATGGAGGTGAGAGATTTATGGCCGGAATCGATCAAAACAGTCGGCGCCATGGAAGATAATCCTGTTATTCGTTTTTTTGAATGGGAAGAAAAAAGATGTTATCAGTCAGCCTTAAAGATTATCGTTGTAACTGACTCTTTCAAAAGAAAACTGAAAGAAAAGGGTATCCCCATTCAAAAGATAGAGGTTATAAAGAATGGGGTAGATATTACAAAATTCAAACCGACAGAAAAAGACAGAGCTCTACTCAAGGTATTAAATCTGGAGGGAAGAAAAATTATCGGATATATAGGAACACATGGCATGGCGCATAGACTGGATTTCATTTTGCAATGTGCTGCCCAAATGGATGGCAAAAATAATTGCCACTTCCTTCTGATTGGAACCGGAGCAGAAAAAAATAATTTACTAAAACTAAAAGAGCAATTAAATTTAAAGAATGTAACAATGCTTGATCCGGTCCCCAAGCACGAGGTAAAACGATATATATCCATTCTTGATATTGCTCTGATCAACTTGCGTAAATCCGATTTATTCACAACAGTTATTCCTTCTAAAATATTTGAGAACGCAGGTATGAGGATCCCTATCCTCATGGGGGTGAATGGCGAAGCTCGCCAGATTGTAGAATCCTACCATGCTGGAGTGTGTTTTGAACCGGAGTCAGAAGACGATTTTAACAAAAAGCTGCATTTGCTTCTTTCAGATTTTGCTTTATATGAAGAGTGTAAAGAAGGGTGCCGCAAATTGGCCCATGACTTCAACCGTAAACATCTCGCCGAACAAATGTTACATGTAATAAAAGAAACAATATGAAAACAATAATGCTCGTCTTCGGGACTCGTCCTGAAGCAATAAAAATGGCTCCTTTGGTGAAGGAGTTTGAGAAGTATCCCGAACAGTTTAAAACAGTGGTTTGTGTGACTGGCCAACATCGCGAAATGTTGGATCAGGTGCTTCATCTTTTTGAAATTCATCCGGATTATGATTTGAATATCATGAAGCAAGGACAGGATTTATATGATGTGACTGCCCGTGTCCTTACCGGCATGCGGAATGTACTCAAAGAAGTACAACCGGATCTCGTGCTGGTACATGGCGATACGACTACTTCGACGGCTTCTGCTTTGGCAGCTTTCTATCAGCAGATACCAGTGGGGCATGTTGAAGCGGGGCTTAGGACACATAACATATATAGTCCCTGGCCGGAGGAGATGAACCGTTTGATAACGGGGAGGATTGCTACGTATCATTTTTCTCCGACACAGTTGAGCTGTCAGAATTTGTTGGATGAAGGTGTGAAGCAGAAGTCTATCCTTGTAACCGGAAACACGGTGATCGATGCTTTATATCTGGTAGTCGATAAAATTAAAGGAAATGAAGCGTTACAAAAGGCATTGACGGAAGAATTAAAAACTGCCGGATATGAAATCAGGGATCGTCGCCTTGTTCTTATTACCGGACACCGCCGCGAGAATTTTGGGGAGGGTTTCATTCAAATGTGTAAGGCTATCAAGACACTGGCGGAGAAGTATCCGGAAACGGATTTTGTCTATCCGATGCATCTGAATCCGAACGTGCGTAAACCGATTCATGAAGTTTTCGGAAATTCGGATTTGCAGAATATGTTTTTCATTGAACCGTTGGAATATCTGCCGTTTGTTTACCTGATGGAGAAATCGGCCCTTGTGCTTACCGATAGCGGTGGAATACAAGAAGAGGCTCCGGGATTAGGTAAACCGGTATTGGTTATGCGTGATACAACCGAGCGTCCTGAAGCTCTGGAAGCGGGAACAGTTAAATTGGTGGGAACGGATTACGATAAGATTGTACAGGAAGTTTCCGCTTTGCTGGATGATAAAGGGTATTATGACAAAATGAGTAAAGCAGTAAACCCTTATGGAGATGGTAAGGCTTGCGAAAGAATTGTTCATTTTGTAATGAGGTAAAGAGGTTGTACGAATAACTTTATACACGAAAAGTCTGTTACCCCCTCCATATCAGAGAAGATAACAGACTTCAAACGATCAAACATCCGTCTCTTCATCTTCCCATTCCTCTTCCGGAAAATACTGGTCGATGATAACGAAAAACAGATGATATTTACATAAAATATGACGTATCCAGCGTTCGCTCACCAATAGCTTTTTACTGATCCGGGAGATATCCCGGTCGGTAATCCCGGAGATATCCATACTTTCAGCATGTTTTCGGTAAGCCTTCAACAGACAGTCATAGATGGCATATCCGGTCGCTTTGTTGCGGCGGATCATGTGTTGGTAATTTTCTTCGTAACTCATGCTGTGAATAATTTGTACAGACCGCCGATCAGTCCCGCCGCCATCAGGCTGTAACCGGCAATGTCTATGGGTTCGACACGTTGTTTGGTTCCCCAGTCGCTCTGGTTGAGAGCGAGAGTATCGCTCCGATAGCCGTCAGCGTCACTTCCGTCTGCTCCATCAGGAGAGACAGCAGGGTGATCGCCATCAGGAACAGGACGAGGATAGGGATGGGGACAAGGGCAGTCACCGGCTGCCGGCTTTTGCTTGCGGGGAAAGATGATCCGGACAAGGCTGGTGAGAAAGTTGAGAATGGTTTCAAGAGTTTTCATTTTGTATATATTAATATTTAGAAATAATTGAGCTATCAGTTTATAGTGATGGGAGTAACCAATTCCCCTCTTGAGAGGGGATAAGGGGTGTGTTAAAGCTAGTTATAGGGCGAACAATAACACACCCCCTTCCCCCTCTCAAGAGGGGAGACAGGTACAACCGGTCAATAATCGGATAGTTCAAATCTGATAAAAGGTGAACTCAGCAAACAGTATATCTTTCGATCGTCCGGCAAATCGACACCAACATCCTTTGATAGGCAGCACGGTTGTCGCCATTCACTTCGCTGATGTATTTACTGTAAGCGATCTCTTTGGCATAGGCCGAAGGATGGGCACTGAGCGAGGTAGCCACCGGATAAGCAGTGTGGATCAGACGGGCGAAATCCATAAAACTGTCTTCCGCCGATTCGTAGGTGCGGAACCATAAGGAAGTATGGCCACTGTTTTCAGAAAGATCGGTCTTTGTCCCTTTCCAGAAAGTGTTTGGATGTCCGTAGGCGGTGATACCGAAGAAGTTGTTATGCTCCTTTGCCAGCGTACTTTCTCCCCAGCCGGTTTCAATGGCCGATTGGGCGAGGATGACGATCGGATTGATTCCGAAACATTCCCCCGCTTTTTGAGCGGGGAAAAGATATTGTTTGATAAATTCCTGTTTTAACATAACGGATAATTGATACGTTACTACTCGATTTCCGGACGGTCCGAATCACCTCCTGTAGGCGGAGTGACGGTTTCGGTATCCATCTTTTCATATTTGGCATTCTTGCGGATCTCGTTGAGCATGGTGCCCGGTGAGAAGACGATACGAGCCTTGTTGAAGAGGGAGACATTGAAGTCCTTTTCATTCTCAATACCCTTGCTGCCGGCAACCATACGGAAGTTACCCAGGCGGCCCATCTGGATCACATCGCCTTCTTCCAGGCGTTCTTCCATAACGGAAAGAAGACCTTCGATGACAAGCATCACATCACCGATAAAAGCGGTGCTTCGAACAGCGATCAGATCACAGAGCTTGTTGAAATCGAGTTTCTTCAATGAACGGACCTGTGCATAAAATAATTTGGAACCTTCGGCAGCGTCTTTGCGCATGTCGGGACGTTTTACTAAGTGAAAACTTAAAGCCATGGGGGATAATTTTTTAATTTGACAATGTGCCAATATGCCAATGGAAATACTCCGAAAGCTATTGACGGTTAACTGGTTGGTTATCGATAACATGACAAAGATAAGGTGCTGGAAAAACGGCTGTGACATGAAATGTCATCATCGGCGGCGAAGGGTTAAATAAGTCCGTATAAATAATGCGCATAAATATTGAATTTCATTTCTTTATGTGGATTTAATTTCTTATCTTAGTAAGACTAAATCATAAGAATATGGACGAAGGAAAATTCAAAATCCGCAGTTACGGATGGACGGAATTGGCACTCTGTTACAACCCGGATTTGCATCCGAACTCAGCATCACGTTTGTTGCATCGCTGGGTGGTAAGAAACGAAAAATTGACCAGGGATTTGAGGGCAGCCGGGTTCTGTGAACGGCAACGAAAACTGACTCCGAAACAGGTCGGGGTGATTGTCGATTTCCTGGGAGAACCTTGAGAATTGAAAATTTGAAAGTCCCTTATTTCGGAGATGAAAGATATATGTTTTGAAGATAAAATAAGGGACTTTTGAATGCAAAAGATATATGTTTTTTTAGAGGGAAAGGAGATTCTTACTGTTGACAGGAAACATCTGTTGTACAGCATCAACTTAAAAGTTATGCTGACAGAAGAATTAAAACGCTATAAAAAAAAATTGGTGGAATTGTAGGAAAAAATTTGGCTTTGGATAAATTGGAAGCCTATATCGGAGAGTGTCCGGACCGACGGACCGAAATAATGAAACTGGCCTGGCTGTTGGGGAGTGATGAGTGTCACCAAAAAAAGGGTTGGACTGATTTGGCAAATAAGTTTTTTGACAAATTCCGACCGGAAATATTGACTTGGTGTGGTTTTGACCTGGTAGACCCGTGGAAGGAGAGAGTACCGGTGAACGACCGGAAATTTTTGAGTGACCTGCTGGGGCAAATGAAGGTATATTATTTCAATGATGTGTCTTTCGACTTCCTGGCTGAGCACTTTTATCTCTGTTTTCGTCTGGAGGGAACGGTCGGTTCTTTTTGTACCGAAATGAAAGTACATGACTCTGATTATTCGGATTGTATCAAACATTTTTTGAATGAAATAAATAGGATTAATAACAAAAATAAGAAATAATAATTGATTAATACGCTGTATAACAGGTTTTTCTGTGCTTGTTTTTGCTGCGATTTTAGTAATTGCCGTCTGGTGCATACCCTCTACCTTTGCAGGGTGAAAGTGAATGATACCGGATGTTGTTAATCTTTGAAATCTGAAAAAAAATGGCCGCAGGCCCTTATTTAGTTATAAATATTTATATTCTATATTAAAAGAGGAATTTCAGGACATTCCCGGGCGACTTGAAAAGTCTCTTATTAATAGGCTCATTATCAGAGAGGTATAGACACGAAGCAAATTCATTTTCATCTTGATATTAATTTCAAACTTAATTTGTATAGGGTATGAAAGATTATTGTGCTGAAAATGAGAAGAATGCGTCCAGTATTTTTGGAAGTGCATTCCTGACTGTTCCCCGCTTTATCCTGGATCAGTTGTTTAGTGAAAATCTGCCGGTCCGGCAAGGGGGATGGTTACATCTGCTTTTATTTGCCGGCTGTTTTTATGCAGATGGGCATGTTCGGTTGAACGACCGAATGGTAAGTTGCCGCAAAGGCGAGTTTGTCGGTACCCAGGCCCAACTGGCTCGTTTGAGCGGGATCAATGTATCGACGGTCAATCGCTTGCTTCGCCAGATGGCGGATAAGAAATTGATTAC
Organism: Parabacteroides goldsteinii DSM 19448 = WAL 12034; assembly: GCF_000969835.1. GTDB lineage: Bacteria > Bacteroidota > Bacteroidia > Bacteroidales > Tannerellaceae > Parabacteroides > Parabacteroides goldsteinii. The sequence continues at coordinate 2,207,765 of NZ_KQ033913.1, read as the reverse complement.
TATGAACCGTATTCCCGGTGGAACCCGTATCCGGGTGAATGGTTATGTGAACTTTACGGCAGCTCCCGAAAAACCGAAAGTCGAGGAGAATACCCTTGCCGATCAATTGAAAGCTGCCAAAAAGCAATTCGGAGGGAGACAAATGGATGATGATGTTTCAACTTGTTAAAACGGACGGATATGAAAGCATTTGAAAAAGCAGAAGCGGCGGTTATCAGTTCCGTTTTATCGGTAGAGTCGGCCATCATAGAAGTTTATCCGGTATTGAAACCGGAGATGTTCAGTCATCCGGACCTGGCGTTTGTCTACAGTGCGGCTTGTTCGCTGTATGAAAAAGGGAAGAGGGCGGACCTTGTGACGGTGGATACGGAGATGCACCGGTTGGATGAAAAACATTGGAAAGATATTAACGGGGTAGCGGTCCTGAACGACTGGATGATACAACTTCGGCATACCGCTAACCTGAAACAATATGCAGAAGAGGTGAAACGCCGTTATATGCTCCGGATACTTTCGGGGTTGTTCGGCGGATTGAAGGGGAAGGCGGATGACTTCGGTACTTCGTATGCCGACCTGATCGGAGAGGCGGAACAGAAGTTGTTGTCGCTGCGTGAGACTTGTACGGTCGGTAAACCGCTTCGACAGATCGGAGCGGTGGCACAGGAGGTGTTGCAGATGCACCGCGAACGTCTGGAAACCGGTACCGACAGCATGCGTATCCTGACGGGGATCGAGGCTTTCGATTATGTGACCGGCGGACTCTATAATGGCGAACTGACTGTGGAAGCCGGACGTCCCGGCGACGGTAAGACGGCTGTAGCCATGCATATTGCGATGAATGTGGCGATGGCGGGGAAACATGTCTGTTTCTTCAGTTTGGAGATGACGGCATTGCAAACCCTGAACCGCCTATTTGCCGGTTATGCCGGGATAGATGCGAACCGTTTGCGTATCTCCGGAGCGAACCAGGCGGACCTGGGAAGGATGGAGCGGTTGGCGGAAGATTTTAAGAAGCTGCCGTTGTATTTTGACCATACGTCGGGAAACAGTGTCGCCAATATCCGTGCCCAGGTGAAACTGCAACGGCGTAAGAAGAAATGCGACCTGGTGGTTATCGATTATCTTCATCTGATACAAAAGGAACGTTCCAAAAACGAGACAGTGGACCAGGCGATCGGACGGATTGTAGAAGCATTGAAGCAATTGGCGCAGGAAGAGAATATCCCTGTGCTGCTTCTTTCGCAGATGAACCGTAACAGCGTGAACCGGGATGGCAAACTTCATTTGCCGGAGCTGCATGACTTACGTGACTCGGGGGTGATCGAACAGGTCGCCGATTGTGTCTATTTTGTTTATATTCCCCTGAAGAACGGGGTGGAAAATGATCCGGTGACGGGCGAAAGCCTGGTGGATGTCGGTGAACTCTGGATTAAAAAAGTACGTAACGGTTCTGTCGGGGTGGCTCGTTATCGTTTCAATGAGAGTTATACGCTTATTTCCAACTATTCAAACCGGAAGAAGCCATGACGAAAAGAGAGATCGAACAAATGAAGTCGTCTGTCTGCATCAAGGAGGTAGTCGAGGGGTATGTGTCGCTGGAACGGAAGGGGAGTAACTATATGGGGCTTTGTCCGTTTCACGAAGATCATCATCCATCACTTATAGTGAATCCAGAGAAGCAAACTTTTCATTGCTTTGCCTGCGGGGAACATGGGGATGCGATTGCTTTTGTGCAGAAGATGGAACATTGCAGTTTTATGGAGGCGGTGGGAAAGCTTGATATAAAAAGGAAGATAACACACCCCCTGCCCCCTCTCGAGAGGGGAAAAGTTACTCCGAACGCTATATACCACGGGGAGGAATGTCTGATGGTATCTCTTTCCCCTCTTGAGAGGGGGCAGGGGGTGTGTCATCTTACGACCAAAAACAATTTCTTTCTTTCCTCCCTTTTGCCTTATGCTTGCGGTAACTCTGAATTGACGCCTGCTTACCTGGATTTTGAAGTCGGGCAATCTCCTGTAAATGTACCGAAGGAGTGGTATGCGATGCGTAACCGTGTCATTTTCCCGATCCGTGACGAAGCCGGGCAGTTAATTGCTTTTGCTGCCCGCCGGTTGGCGGATGGTAATCCGGATGAACCGAAATATATCAATACTTCAACAGCCGGCGGGTATAAAAAAAGCGATCATTTGTATGCTTTGAACCGGGCGAAGGAGGCGATTGTGCGTGAAGGTTTTGTTTTTGTGGTCGAGGGATATAAGGATGCGATAGCCATGCATGCGGCGGGTTTGACGAATACGGTCGCTTTATGCGGGACGGCTCTGACTGGCGGGCAGGTGGAATTGTTGAAACGGTATACCGGCCATCTGTGTCTGTTATTGGACGGGGATAAGCCGGGGCGTGATGCGGCACGGAAAATTGCGCTGTCGCAGGAGGCGGCTTTTTCGGAGATACAGGTTCTTTATTTACCGGAAGGAGAAGACCCGGATTCGTTGTTCCGGCGGCATGGGAGAGAGGTGTTCGTCGCCTTGATCGACCGTTGCCGGACAAGGCCGCATTATTCGGAAGAGTTGTTGTTGTCGGCTTGCCTCTTGTATGCGGATACGTATTATTTTTTCAAAGGGGAGTTTTGCCTGTTTACGGAGGTGATCCATACGATTCTCCGTTCGGATAACCTGTTGTTTGAACATGGGGACTATCGGACGATTTTGTCCCATCTGGCGGAAGGGTATCCGGAAGCTGACCTGGAGATGGTGCTGAGAGGGGTGGCGGACGGGTTGCATGCGGAGTATGACGGGATGGTCCGGCAGGATGTGGAGGCGTTTCGGCTTCTTTATCCGGAAGCATCCAATTACCGGGAGATGTATCTGGTCCGCTTGTTGTTCTTTTATACTGAAAACCGGATATTGAAGGATATCCGGAAGACGGTGAGGGCTTTGTTGCAGTCTTCTCCGGATGAGACCGGGCAACGACTGGAAATGCTCGTTCATATAGCCGAACGACGGGAGTTGTTACGGCACGTGGCGGAGAATCTGGACAGGCCGGGGACGGTTTGGGGATGATGGGGTTGATTCAATTCTTTCTAATCAAAAACAAATGAAATCAATATCAAACTTACTTCTTTGGGGAGGCATTCTACTGCTTCCCCTAAACTCTTATGCTCAGTTTACCAAAGGACTGAGTTATCGGGCGGAAACCGGCGTCAGCTTCAGCGGAGGGGAACATACTCCTTTCTGGTTGACTGCGAATAAGCAGGGACTTTCGTCCATTGAAAAAAATAATGGGTATCTGCGTGCCGGTATTTTTCGGGAGTTGGAAAACGGTAAACGTTTCTCATATGCTTTCGGGGCGGACCTGGCTGTAGCTTATAATTTTACATCGACTTTTGTGGTGCAACAATTGTATGCGGATTTGAAATACCGTTGCCTGGGGTTGAGCATCGGAAGTAAGGAGCGACATAGCGAATTTAATAATTCGTTACTGAGTAGCGGCGGACTGACATTCTCGGGAAATGCCCGTCCGGTTCCGCAGGTTCGTATCGGTATTCCTGAATATACGCTCGTTCCGGGTACAAAAGGTTGGTTAGCTTTCAAAGGACATATCGCTTATGGTATGTTTACAGACGATGGCTGGCAAAAAGACTTTGTGGCTCCGGGAGGAAAGCATACGGAACATGTGCTGTATCATTCCAAGGATTTGTATGTGAAGATCGGTAACCGGGAGAAGTTTCCGTTGATTTTAGAAGGGGGATTGGAAATGGCCGCCCAGTTCGGAGGAAATGCTTTCATTGGAGATAAGAAGATCGATATGCCGAACGGGATAAAGGATTTCTTTAAGGTGTTTATCCCAAGTGGTGGAGATAGTAGCACACCAACAGGAGAACAGACAAATGTCTATGGAAACCATTTAGGCAGCTGGAACTTCTCTCTGACCTGGTATGCTCCAAAAAATTGGACAATCCGTCCTTATTACGAACATTATTTTGAAGATCATTCGCAGATGTTCGGTGAATATGGCTGGAAAGATTGCCTGGCAGGAATAGAAATAACGTTTCCCAAGAATCCGGTGATTGGTAGTTTCGTTTATGAATATATTTCAACAAAGGATCAGACCGGTCCTGTTTATTGGGATCATACACCGGAAATACCGGAACAAGTGAGTGGTACAGATAATTATTACAACCACTACATCTATGCCGGTTGGCAGCATTGGGGAATAGGAATTGGAAATCCGCTAGTCATGTCTCCGATTTATAATGATGATGGAGAAATAGTCTTTAAAAGCAATCGTCTGCAAGGACATCATTTGGGGATCATGGGTAATCCTGTTAACGATTTGCAATACCGAATCCTTTTATCGTTTACCCGCAACTGGGGAACTTATAGCTTACCTTTTTATGAGATCAAAAAGAATGGAAATGCGTTGATTGAATTAACCTATACACCCCATCAGTTAAAAGGTTGGGACTTTACAGGAGCGCTGGGTGTTGACAGAGGCGGGATGTTGGGTAAAAGTGCCGGTGGAATGCTAACAATCAGAAAAACGGGATGGATACGATGAATACAATGAATACGATGAAAAGATATATAACGGCAGTGTTGCTGGCCCTGATAGTCAGTTCCTGCGGAAAAATGCCGGTCAACGGAGACCTGGATGGTCGCTGGCAGATCATGAAAATAGCATATACGTCGGGAGAGGAAGAGACACCGGAACGGGCTTACTACAGTGTTGCTTTGCATACAATCAATCTGATGAAGGTTGATGTAACCAGTCAGACCGGTAATATGGAATATACCGGAGATTCATTGTTTGTAGTCATGCCGGTCAGTAAAGTTGAAGATTTATTGCCATTTGGCATGAACGGAACGGAGCAACGTTTCGGCGTCAAAGAATTAACATCAAAGCATTTGGTCCTGCAATCGGATTATGCCCGATTGGAGTTCAGGAAGTTTTGATTCAACAATTTTTTAATTGAAATATCAACAAAAACAAATAATATATGAAAATGAATTTGAACAAACAACTTTTAGGAGTTTTGCTTGTGGTGCTACTGGGCTCTTGTGCATCACCCAAAAACATTATTTACATGCAGGATGTAGAACCTTTTAGGCAGGGAAATATCGAACAGATATACGAGCCGATCATCCATGAAGACGATTTGCTGGCAATCATGGTGAACAGCCGTGATCCGGAACTGGCATTACCTTTTAATATGCCGATGGTTACTTATCAGTTAGGCACAAATAACGGAACGACTGGTCAGCAGCGTGTGTTGGGCTATTTGGTAGACCGCTATGGTGATGTCGATTTCCCGATTTTGGGTAAGATCCGTGCCTCGGGCCTTAGCCGTATGCAATTAACGGAACTGATTAAGAAACGGTTGGTGGACGAGGATTTGATCAAAGACCCAATCGTAACAGTACAGTTTCTGAATTTTAAGGTTTCTGTCATTGGTGAAGTTAGCCGGCCGGGTAGTTTTACCGTATCGGGTGACCGTATCACATTGTTGGAGGCTTTAAGTATGGCAGGTGACCTTACGATTTACGGTCGTCGCGATCGTGTGGCGGTGATCCGTGAGAATAATGGTAAACGTACGATCCTGTTCCATGATTTACGTTCGGCGGATATCTTCGATTCGCCCTGCTATTATCTTCAACAGAACGATATCGTGTATGTGGAACCGAACAAGGCGAAAGCGGGCCAGAGTGGCATCAATCAGAACAACACGGTGGGTGTGTGGGTATCGGTCGTATCCCTGTTGACCACGGTTGCAGTATTAATATTCAAATAACAAAAGAGTATAAGAGTGATGAATCCCGAACAAGAAACAAATATGCTTCGTGAAGAGGAAAATGAGTTGAACCTGATCGATATGTATCGTGTCGTACGTGCCAACTGGTACTGGTTCCTGTTATCTGTGGCGGTCTGCTGTGCAGTAGCGGTGCTTTATCTGGGGTGGGCACCGAAAATCTACCAGCGTACAGCGACGGTATTGATCAAGGACGATACGAAAGGAGGCGGCGCAGCCAGTGAGGCTGCCGTTTTTGAGGATTTGAATATGTTCAATATGAAAAGGAGTGTGGATAACGAACTGCTGGTCTTCAAATCGAAACAGTTGATGAAATCAGTTGTCAAACGTCTGGACCTGGATATCAGTTACAGCATTCGTGAAGGGTTGCGTACGGTGGAGTTGTACAGTCATTCACCTGTAGTGGTCCGTTTCCCGGAGGCAAATGAAAGCCTGGAATTTGGTTTGACGGTAGTGCCGGTATCAGATAAAGAAGTGAGCTTGTCGGGTTTCTTTTCCGAAGAACTGGAGGAAGAAGGACAGGTGCTGGAAGACCAGACGTTGACTGTGGCGTTGAACGACACGGTATCGACGCCTATCGGAAAAGTAGTGGTAACTCCTAGTTTGTATTATACGGATCTTTATTATGGGAGTGAGATAACAGTTTCTAAAAGCAACCAGGATCGGGTAGCCTTGGATTATAATGAATCTCTGCAGGTTGTGCTAGCGAGTAAAACAGCTACCATTTTGAATTTGTCACTGCAGGACGTTTCTGCATCCCGTGCGGAGGATGTGTTGAATACACTGATTGCTATTTACAACGAGGATGCGATAAGCGACAAGAATCAGGTGATGGTCAATACATCGAATTTTATCAATGACCGCCTGATTATTATTGAAAAAGAACTGGGAAATGTGGATGCAGAAATCGAGGTCTTCAAAAGAGAAAATCAGCTGACCGATATCCATTCGGAAGCTGGTATGTATTTGCAGGAAGGTAGCCAGTACAGCCAGGAAGGACTTGGATTGGAGAACCAGTTGACGCTGGCAAAATATATTCGGGAGTACTTGACTGACCCACATAAGGGGGCCGACCTGATACCAGCCAATACGGGTATCTCGGATGTAAGTTTGGAAAGTCAGATTTCGGAATATAATACCTTGCTCTTAAAACGCGACAAGTTGATCGGTAACAGTAGTAACAGGAATCCGGTCGTGATGGACCTGAACAATTCGCTGGGTGCGATGAAGCAGACAATTATCCGGGCGGTAGACAATCTGATCGTAGGTTTGAATATAAAAATAAAGAACATACGTGAACGTGAAGTGCAGACGACCCGTCGTATAGCAGCTGTCCCGACTCAGCAAAAGTACGTGTTGTCGGTTGAACGCCAACAGAAGATCAAGGAGGAACTTTACCTTTACCTTCTGAACAAGCGGGAAGAGAATGCCTTATCGCAGGCGATCACGGAGAGTAATGCCCGTATTATCGACCCGGCACAGGGTAGCGAGAAACCAGTGGCACCCAAATCGATGCTGGTTCTTTTAGCAGCCTGTGTGTTGGGGATGGTGGTTCCTTCGGGTATTCTTTGGGTGCAGTTGACGATGAACACGACGGTACGTTCAAGGAAAGATATAGAGGATAACCTGTCTGTTCCGTTCCTGGGTGAGATTCCTTCGCGTAACCGGAAAGACAAGAGTGAAATCCTGGTGCATGAGAACGGTCGCGACGGTGTCTCGGAGGCATTCCGTATTGTCCGGACGAATATGGAATTCATGCGTGTAAAAGCAAAAGATCTGAAAGTGGTGATGTTTACCTCTTCAAATCCGGGTGCGGGGAAAACTTTCGTATCAATGAACCTGGCGATGAGTTTTGTTCTAACGAATAAAAAGGTGATCCTTGTCGATACTGATATTCGTAAGGGTACCCTTAGCGCCCGCATCAGCCACGCTGGTGCGGGATTGACGCACTATTTGTCGGGGAGGGTGGATGATGTGGATAAGATCATTGCACCATCGGGCATCAACGACCGTTTGGACGTAATCCATGCAGGTCCTGTGCCTCCTAATCCTTCGGAGTTACTTCTGAGCAATCGCTTGGAAGAATTGGTAAATACGTTGCGTGAGCGTTATGATTATGTGATTTTGGACAATGTGCCGGCCGGTATGGTAGCAGATGCCACGATCGTGAACCGCGTGGCTGACTTGACGGTTTATGTGATTCGTGCAGGTTTGATGGATCGCCGTCAGCTACCGGAAGTGGAAAAGTTATATAAACAGGAGAAGTTTCGCAATATGGCGGTGATACTGAATGGTATCAATATGAAACGTGCCGGTTATGGGTATGGTTATGGGTACGGTTATGGATATGGCTATGGTTATGGAAACGAAAAATCTCAAAAACATAAGAAATGAATAAAATTGTTCGACAAATGTTGATCTGCTTGTTATGGGTGGTTTGTGTATCAACGGCTTACGGTCAGCACACGGAGGATGCGTCCGTTGATACGCTAAAGCAGTCTTCCCGGGAGCAGCAAATGCAGGCCCGTTTGGAAAACTATGTACAGTTATTGTCAACGCGTAAAAAGCCTGAAAGGCCCCGGGTGATGGTGATGCCTGTGATGGGGTTCCGTACTTCCCAGATGTCGTACGGTTTGATGGTTGCTGCAATGAGACGCACGGGGGGATATATAAAAGCGAAATATAGTTTCAGCAATACTCCTTCGGATGATTTCGAATGCAACGATGTCGGGATGTCGGGTGAAGATGGTGAGGTACAGTGGTACACGGGGAAGACGGAAAAAAGCCGTTTGTCTGTCACAGGGGGGATCGTACAACGCCTGTGGAAACCGTTTTATCTGTATGCCGGAGTAGGGTACGGCACACGTACGCTGGTCTGGGAAACGGTGGGAGGCAAGTGGGGTAAAAACAAAGACCATTCCCTGGAGGGTGTGGAAGCTGAGATCGGAGGAATCCTGTCTGCCGGACCAATGGTATTTTCGCTGGGTTTGCAAACGAACAGCTTTAAATATCTGGAGGGAAATCTGGGAATTGGAGTTATTTTTTAATCGATGAACCGAAAAAACAGAAGAGTCCATGAATCTATTGAAGTATATATTGTTTTTTCTTCCTGCTGTGTTGATGTTGGGAAGTTGTGAAAAGGACGCCGAACCTGAAGCCATATCGATCGGCATGCAGTTGGAGGAACCGCAGCATATAGGGCGAACGTATGTCAGGTTGAAAGGGAGCGTGACGAGTCAGATACCGTTAAAAGAGACTGGTTTTCTTTGGTGGAAGGCGGGTGACCGTGATCATGCCTCGGAGGTCGTATGCCGGGATTCTTTATCATTTGGCATGCAGGTGCTGCTGGAAGGACTGGATGCGGATGCGTCGTACGAATATTGTTTGTATGCGGGTAACGGTACGGATCGTCTGACAGGGCAGTCGGGTAGTTTTAAGACGTTGTTGTATGGTGAGCCTTTGTTGTCGGACCTGTCGGCGGACGAGGAGGTCGCTAACCGTTTCACCTTCCGGGTGAAAGATGATGGAATAGATGGTACGGGGGCTAACTTGTTATCGAAAGGTGTCTGCTGGAATACAGAAGGCAACCCGACGGTAGACGACCGGAAGCTGGAAGCGGAAGGTGAGGAGGCTGCGTTTTCCGTTTCCATTCCGGACCTGGAAGAGAACACGACCTATTATCTGCGTGCTTTTGCATTAAACGATAGTTCGTATCTTGCTTACAGTCCGGAAATAAAGATTCAGACGGGCAAAACATTTCCTAAGGTCGGCAGTATCCTGTTGTCTGATTCATTGAAGAAGGAATTTCGTGCTACACTGGAAGACAGCGGAGGTGCTGAAATCATATCGAAGGGTTTCTGCTGGAATACGACTGGTACGCCGACGGTGGCAGATGAGAGGGAGACAGCGGGCAAAGAGTTTACTGCCGTGTTGTCGGGGCTGAATCCCAATACGGTTTATTATGTACGTGCGTTTGCCGAGAATACATATGGTGTGGGTTATAGTGAGGAGTTGGTGGTCAATATTATATCGCTGCCGGTAGTGGGGGCGGTGGAACGTATTGATCCGGATAACAATGTGTTCCGTTCCGTATTAGTGACAGATGGTGGAAGTGAGATAACGGAAAAAGGTTTTTGCTGGAACATGACGGGAAAACCGTCGGTGGAGGATCATGTAGTTGTGGCTGATGATGATTTTATGGCTACGATATCAGAAATGGAATCGGGTACTTACTATATACGTGCCTATGCTGTCAATAAAGCAGGTGTCGGTTATGGTGAAGAGTTGAGTGTGTCGATTCATGTGCTGACGGTTCCGGTACTTGACAGGGTTCGTATTGTTGATTGGGAAACCAACCGGATACAGTGTTCAATACTGAATGCGGGAGGCAGTAAAATAACGGCTAATGGTTTTTGCTGGAGTACGCATGAATATCCGGATGTTTCGGATAATCTGTTGGAAGCGGATGATGATTTCATGGCAGTTATGGGTACTATGTATCCGGGTGTTTACTACATAAGGGCTTATGCGAGTAATAAGATAGGTACGGGGTATAGTCGTACGTTGGTGTTGGATACGCGTACAGTTCCGGTTGTGGATGAAATAGAAGTATTGGATGCTACAACGTATACATTCCGTTCGAGAGTGCTGGACAACGGTGGCGGGAATATAAGTGAATGCGGATTCTGTTGGAATACGGTCGGTGAACCGAACATCTGGGATTATAGTGTGCAGGCGGATAGTGATTTCACGGCAACGCTGGGTGATTTGTCTCCGGGTGTCTATTACATCCGTGCCTATGTGATTAATGAAAAAGGTGTTGGTTACGGTCCTGGATATTCGATTATAGTCTCTCCTGAGGGTGTGGATTAAGAAGTAAAACAGAAAGAGTCTTTTTGAAACTTGCATATTATTTGTGCTCTGCGATCTTTATCATTCTTACCATTATTTTATCACTGAAGAATCCGGCTGTCTGCTGGTAGGCTTCAGGGAGGACTCCGTTACTTTCATTGTAAAAGAGGTATGGAATAAGGAACCTGTCGGCTTGCCGGAAGTGGATGGGCTGTATTCTGAAATGCAGCGTATCGGGGAAATGTGCGGCTGTAGCCAGTTCCGTGTCCTGGCTCATGGCGGTTATCTGCCGGAGGCACTTTCCTTTGAACTGCATGGACTGACTGTTTCGGATGATAGCTATCTGAGTAGTCTGGAAACGGGAAAACATATTGAACTCTTTTCGCATAATGAAGCGGCTTACCGGGCCATCGAGGAAGGATTCAAAACAAACAGGATCGGAGCGGTTGTACAGGCGACCGGAACAGGAAAGTCCTACCTGATTGCCCGCTATATCGTCAATCATTCGGAAGATGATATAGTGGTTATTGCTCCCAACGTTACGATTATCGCCGAGATCAAAAAAGCAATTGGCAGGACAATGCCGCATGTTGCCTACCGGACTTTCCAGGCATTAGTCCTGAATCGCGGTACGGTCGGTGAGCTTAAAGCGGATCATATTATTATCGATGAGTTCCATCATTTCGGGGCGGAGGTATGGGGTAAAGCCGTACAGGAAGTCATTGATAACAATCCGGAGGCCCGTGTACTGGGAATGTCGGCAACCCCGATACGTCCCGAAGAGATGCTCGATACGGTAGAAGTCTATTTCAAGGGAAACCTGTTCCATGAACTGTCTTTGTCTATGGCCTGGTATTATAAGATACTGCCTGTCCCTGTCCTGGTGCAGAGCGTATTCGATCTGAATAACCAACTGGATAAGGTACAGCGTATGTTGAACAGGAGCGACTGTACATCTGAAAGGCGCAAGCGTATTCAGGACAAGATAGACTTTGCCCGTCTCGACTTTCGCGGTTCGTTGAGTGCATCGGAACTGATTCGGCGTTATCTTCCGAAAGAGGTAAAGAAAATGCTTGTCTTCTGTAAAGACAAGGAAGATCTTCAGCATATGGTTCCCGAAGTATCGAACTGGCTCGGGCAGGCTGGTTTTGAGACGGAAACATTCGAGATCCATAACGGACTCAGCAATCGGGAGAATGAAAAGACGTTGCGTCGTTTCCGTAGGGAAACGGGAAAACTGCATGTCCTTTTCTCTATAAATATGTTGATCGAAGGATTGCATGTGGAGGGAGTGGATGCCGCCATGTTCCTGCGTCGGACGGAGTCGTATGTAGTAGCCTTGCAACAGTTGGGCCGCTGCCTGAAAGCCGGTTCGGACCGGCATCCGGTGGTGCTTGACTTCGTCAATAACCTTTCGGGCCGTTCTGTTTATGAGGCTATGTCAAGGGAGTTGGCTTATCATCCGGCAATCCGTGCTCCAAAGAGCTTTAAAGGCTTTATGGAGTTTGAGGTAACTGGATTTTTGTCTGATATCCGTGCCCGTGTGGATGATATGCTGGCGGAACTGGATGCATGGCCGGTGATGTATGAACGTTTGATCGAATATAAGGAACGTGAAGGGCGCTGGCCGCAGGCAGCCGAAGGAAAGTTGGGAAACTGGTGTAACACCCAACGGATTGCCCGGAAGAAAGGAACGCTGTCGGAAGATTATATCTCGCAGTTAGACCGAATCGGTTTCGAATGGGAAGTACAGGACAGTCGTTGGATGCAGTATTATGAAGAACTGAAGATTTTTATAACTCAGATGCAACGTTATCCTAAGAAGGGAGAAAATAATCTGAGTATCTGGTGCAACACCCAACGGCAGGGACGTAAAAAAGGGGTGTTATCTGAAGAACGGATAGCTTTGTTGGATCGCATCGGTTTTGCGTGGGAGCAAGATTTGGATGCCCAGTGGATAAAAAATTGGGAACAGGTGGTGTTTTTTTATCACCAAAAGGGATATTGGCCTAAAAGTAATGATGGCAAATTAGGTTCCTGGTGTAGTACCCAACGTAAGTTCCGTAAACAGGGGGGACTAGCCTCCGAACGTATCAGGATGATGGATGAAGCCGGTTTTGTCTGGAATACCGACGATATCTGGATTGAAAACTATGAAAAATTAAAACTGTTTTACCAGGAGAAGCACCGTTGGCCTACTGTCCGTGAAAACAAGCTCGGCAGTTGGTGCTTCGTCCAACGTCGCTTATTCAAAAACGGTAAACTTCTCTCCTGGCGAAAACAGATGCTGGAGTCTATCTCTTTCCCTTTATAAGGTTTGTTGTTTACTTATCTGTTTCAGGTATTTGAGGATATTCATCTTCTTGTTTATACCAACTTATTTTCCGGGAGAAGAACATAATCGTTCCCAGGATTACAAACAAGCCGATACTTCCTATTAATAAGGCAACATCTTCGAGTTGCAGAACAACATACAGGAAAATATATAATAAACATAACATGCCGGTGAGTGCTCCGGTCTGTATTTTATTTTTGAAGATGCTGTGAGTATAAGCTGTGATCAGGCCGATGGTGGCGATACTGGCAATCAGATAGGCCGTGCCGAAGTTTATCTGTTCGGAGATAGACAGGAGCAGGCTGTAAAACAGGATCAATGCGAAGCCGACCAACAAATACTGTATAGGGTGGATCCGTTTTCTGGTCAGGATCTCGACGAAGAAGAAGACAACGAAGGTCAGGGCGATGAACATGATGGCATATTTGGCGGAACGCATGTTCTGCTGGTAATGGTTTACCGGGTCGATCAGGCTTACCCCGAAGGAGGAATCGTCGAATGAGTTTCCCGGGTAGTCGATCCACATTTCCGGGATACTGCGGTTGAAACTGAGGATACTCCAGTCGGCTTCGAATCCATTTTCGGTAATATGGTGCTCCGGGGAGAAGTTGCCGATGAAACCGGGGGACTTCCAGTTGCCTGTAACGTGCACTTTAGTCGTTTTGCCTATGGGGATGAAATTGATGTTACTGCTGCCGTTCAGTTTTAATTTGCAGTTGAATGTTTGGGGTTGGCTGAACAGGAGAGGGTCGGTATTCTTTAATGGCATGACCAGCATTTTTCCTATCTGCGTATCCAGGTTACCGGTGGCTTCGACCGACAATTGTTTGTTGTCCAGTTTGAAGTCGATGTTTTCTGTTATGCCCCTCAGGTCGGAAACACCGATGGATAGATAGGCCTGTTCCCAATGAATGATACTGTTTTCCGGTTTGGGGAAGTTTATTTTGTCGAAGTTTCCTGTTATGTCTATCTCGCTTTTGTAAAGGATCGTTTTGTAGATACCGTAATATCTTTCCTCTGGAAATAACTGTGTTGTGATATTCAGGTTTTCCGGTGTGATATTCAGAAGGTGTTCCTGAATGGTTGTCTTGTTGTCCGGATTTACCTGCGTCGTGGTATAAGGGATGGAAATGACCGGACCGCAAAAGGTTTGGGCATTGCTCCATTTGTTGTTAATCTTTTCGATTGTTTCCAAACTCCGGTTTTGTCTTTCCCGGATCAGATCCTGGATCATTAATCCCGGAATCAGGAGGATGAGGGTCAGGAATCCGATAATCAGTGCTTTCAGTGTGATAGACTGATTGATTTTTGCTGCTTTTTTGATTGTTGTTTCCATAAGCTAAACCTGTTTTATGTAGTTTAAAAGTACTTTGCGATTCAAAGTAGATGGGTAAAAAAAATTATTTGATAAGTTCTTCCAGTGCATTCAAATGCTCTTTGAAACTTTTTCGTCCTTCTTCGGTGATGGAATATTGGGTATTGGGTTTCCGTCCGATGAATTGTTTGACGGACTGGATATATCCGAGAGTCTCCAGGGCTTTCAGGTGGCTGGCCAAATTCCCGTCGGTCAATTCCATCAGTTGCTTCATGGTGTTGAAGTCGGCTGATTCGTTTACCGAAAGGATAGACATGATACCTAATCGTATCCGGTTTTCGAAGGCTTTATTTAATTTGGACAGTATGTTTTTCATTCTTTCTTCAAATCATATTTGATGTACATAGCTGTGCCGTAAATGATATGGCAAACTCCGAATCCGATAGTCCAAAGCAAGAGGCTCCAGTCGGGGAACAGGGCGGCAACAATACCTAACACGACTTCTGTCAAGCCTAAATAATGTACTTCGTCGAGGGTGTATTTGGATACATTAATTAATGCCAGACCATAGAAGGTCAGCGTCATGGTGATCGCCATAGCCAAATCGCCGCGTAGCAGGAAAATGAGGGCAAAGATACCTCCGGCAATCAATGGGATACCGAGGTTATAAAGTGTCCTTTTTATCAGGCTTTTGGAGGGCATCAGGTTCTTTTTCACCGATTTTCTCCAGGAAAAATAGATACCGAAACAAATAGAGAAGAGCAGCACGGCGGAAGCGTCGGTTATCAGCAAAGTGACTTCGCGGAACATGGCTTCGTGTGTCGTGTCGAAGTTGGTACTGGCCGGTTCCCGTAAAATATGGAAATAGGCAAGTGCTGCTCCGATAATGGCTATGACTCCGGCTGATATGCCTGACAAACCGCTTAACGAAAGGAATTTAGATGATTTCTCCATCATCTCGCGGATAGCTTTTATGTCTTCTATTTGTTTATTCATATACTTAAAATAAAAAGTACTTTGTGTTGCAAAGTTAATGAGGTTTCTGAAGATTCCAAATAGTAGGGGTGAAGTTTTTAGGATAATGTTATAGATCTAAATCGAAATTTAGTAGATTTTTGTCGTTAAAGCTGTCAAAATCAGACTTAAACAGTTTATCTTGTATAATTCTGTATTTTTCGAATTCAGTTTCAGCAAAGGCTTTCGCAACTTGTGCAGAAACTGTACCTATATTATGTAATAAGTCATATTCATTGAAATTAAGAAAGGCATTCAATTTTTTTTCCCAATCCTCCATGGACATAGGGATATGGCGTTCTGCTTGTAGTTCTGCATAATCGAGATACATGGAAACGATACGATCAAAGCTATGCAATTCTTTTTCCGTTAAATAATTTTTTGCGATTGAAACATCACTTTTAAGAATTTTACCACCAGGTGAGTTTTTCCAAGAGGTCAATCCCATATGTTCTTTCTCACTATTGGCACGTTTCATAATTAACTCGGCAGCTGTATGGTGATGTATAGCAAAATGTAATTTATTTTGAACTGTAGCAAAGAAATCTAGTGTGATTTGTGAATGTGGATCGTAATTAAATGCTGTGGCATAAATATCTGTTATTTTTTGATAGAATAACCGCTCACTGGCCCGGATTTCACGGACTTCTTCTAATAAGCTGTTGAAATAGTTTTGATTAAAGAAAGCCCCATTTTTCATCCGTTCTTTATCTATTATGTATCCACGTATAGCATAATCTCTTAGGATGTTTGTTGCCCATTGCCGGAATGCCGTAGCTCTTTTTGTATTTATACGATAACCAACAGCAATAATTGCATCAAGGTTATAATGTTTTGTACGATAATTTTTTCCATCGGAAGCAGTTACCGAGAATTCCTCGGTAACTGAATCGGGGTCCAATTCTCCATCATTAAATATATTTTTGAGATGAAGTGAAATATTATCGGTTGAACAGTCGAATAAAATGGCCATTAGCTTTTGACTTAACCAAATGGTCTCGTTTTGTACTCTGACTTCTATGCCATTTTCTTTGGCTTGATTTGTAAATATCAGAAATTCGGCTGTACTATTCTTAATTTGGAATTTTTTGCTCATTTTTTTATAGTCATTTAATTGGTTTTTAGTTAATTCAGCTACATGTTTACTGATTAACAAATATTTGTTTACAAAGATAATGTTTTTAAATAACAACAGGCAATTAATATTCTGAAAATAGATGATTTTGTTTGTGATAGCTTTCATATAATAAATACTTATCTTTGCCTTCTGAAAATAAAAGTAGAGAACATGGATAATAAAACGATATTACCGGCAGAATGGTATCCTCAGAGTGCTGTTCAACTGACCTGGCCGCATGAAGGGACCGATTGGACTCCGATACTGGATGAGGTGGTTCCTTGTTTTGTGGAAATTGCCAAAGAGGTGATCAAACGGGAGAAGTTATTGATTGTTTGTCCGGATGAAACGGCGGTACGCTCGCAGTTGGGAGAGGTGGATTATAACCGTGTTATTTTCCGTGAGATGGAGACGAACGATACCTGGGCGCGTGACCATGGGGGCATTTCCGTGTTTGATGACGGGGTGCCGGTGGTGTACGATTTTGTGTTCAACGGTTGGGGGATGAAGTTTGCTGCCAACCATGATAATCTGATTACGCGGAAATTGTTTCATGGCAAGACTTTTGCCGATGAAGTGGTTCCTGTCAATATGCAGCCGTTTGTATTGGAAGGCGGCAGTATCGAGTCGGATGGAAAGGGAACTTTGCTGACTACGGTCGAATGTCTATCTTCCGTGAACAGAAACGAATATCTCCAGCAGGAAGAACTGGAAAATTATCTCCAGCAGGTGTTCGGACTGGACCGTATCCTGTGGTTGGAAAGCGGTTATCTGGCGGGAGACGATACCGACAGTCATGTCGATACGCTGGCGCGTTTTTGCAGTGAGGATACGATTGCCTATGTGCAGTGCACGGATGAGGAAGACGAGCATTTTGCCGAACTCCGGGAGATGGAAGAGGAATTGAAGGAGTTCACGCAGGCAAATGGCGAACCTTATCGGCTGGTCGCTTTGCCGATGGCGGATAAAGTGGAGTGGGAAGGCGAGCGTTTGCCGGCTACCTATGCCAATTTCCTGATTATAAACGGGGCTGTGCTTGTTCCGTTCTATAACTCATCGAAAGATGAAGTGGCGAAAGCGGCCTTGCAGACGGCGTTTCCGGACAGAGAGATTGTAGGTATTAATTGTTTACCGTTAATTAAACAACATGGCTCATTGCATTGTGTGACGATGCAGTACCCAAAAGAATTTATTGTATGAAAGTAGGATTGATTCAACAGGCAAATACCTGTGACCGGGCAGATAATATAAAGAAACTGAAAAATAGCATCCGGCTTTGTGCCGACGAAGGTGCGGAACTGGTTGTCTTGCAGGAGTTGCATAACGGCCTGTATTTTTGCCAGACGGAAGATACGCAGATGTTCGACCTGGCGGAAACGATTCCGGGACCGTCTACGGAAGAGTTCGGGGCTTTAGCAAAAGAGCTGGGCGTGGTTTTAGTACTTTCCCTGTTCGAGCGGCGTGCTCCGGGATTGTATCATAATACAGCCGTGGTGATTGAGAAAGACGGCTCGATTGCCGGAAAATATCGTAAGATGCATATACCGGACGACCCGGCTTACTACGAAAAGTTTTATTTTACTCCCGGCGATTTGGGATTCGAACCGATAGAGACGTCTGTCGGGAAGTTGGGCGTATTGGTTTGCTGGGACCAGTGGTATCCGGAAGCAGCCCGCCTGATGGCGATGAAAGGTGCTGAGATGCTGATTTATCCGACGGCTATCGGTTGGGAGAGCAGTGATACGGAAGAAGAGAAAAAACGTCAGCTGGGTGCCTGGATAACTGTGCAGCGCGGACATGCCGTAGCTAACGGACTTCCGGTGATTACGGTAAACCGTACCGGACATGAGACGGACCCTTCGGGACAGACAAACGGTATCCAGTTTTGGGGAAATAGCTTTGTGGCAGGTCCCCAGGGAGAGTTGCTGGCTGAGTTCCCGAACGACCATGAAGAGGTGCGTGTGGTAGAGATTGATAAAGCACGGAGTGAGAATGTGCGCCGTTGGTGGCCGTTCTTCCGTGACCGTCGTATCGATGCTTTCGGCGGACTGACAGAGCGATTTTTGATATAATATGAAGTTTTGCAATAAAGAAGAAGCCGTCCGGTATATGAATCGATTGGGATTATCCGGGCGGCCTTTTATATTTGTCGTTGATTATAAGCAGGAGCAAGTTTGGGTGGCGGAGCCGGAGGAGGTAGAGCCGGGTGAGGTGTTGTATGATTTGAATGGCGTTACCAATGTGACGTCAAAAGCGGAAACCTTTCCGGAAAAACATGTTGAATGGGAGACTAATCCGGTTTCTTTTGAAACTTACTCCCGGTCTTTCCGGAAAGTAATCGAGCATATTTATGCCGGTAATTCTTATCTGGTCAACCTGACTTGTGCGACTCCGGTACGAACGAACCTGACGTTGAAAGAGATTTTCTATCTTTCCCATGCTCCTTATAAATTATGGGTGAAAGAGCGTTTTGTTGTTTTCTCTCCTGAGATATTTGTGCGTATCGAGGATGGATTTATCTATTCTTATCCGATGAAAGGGACGATCGATGCCTCTTTGCCTGATGCGCGGGAACGGATTTTGGCAGATAAAAAAGAAGAGGCGGAACATGCCACGATTGTCGATTTGATTCGTAACGACCTGAGCCAGGTAGCTTCGGAAGTGACGGTGTCGCGATACCGGTATATAGATGAGTTGCAGACAAACAGGGGAAGACTGTTGCAAGTCAGTTCGGAAATTAGAGGTAAGCTACCGGAAGACTGGAAAGCCTCATTGGGAGACATATTGTTCCGGCTGTTGCCCGCAGGGTCTATCACCGGAGCTCCCAAGAAGAAGACGATGGAGATTATCGGGGAAGCTGAAACATACGAACGGGGATTTTATACCGGGGTTATGGGATATTTTGACGGTCATCGTCTGGACAGTGCCGTGATGATTCGCTTTATCGGGCAGGAGGGAGGAGATTTCCTGTTTAAGAGCGGCGGTGGGATTACTTCCCAAAGTGATTTAGAAAGTGAATATAATGAAATGAAACAAAAAGTATATGTGCCAATTTATTGAAACAATCCGTATCGAGGATGGAAAGGCGGTTAATCTGGCCTTTCATAATTACCGCTTCAACAAGACGCGGAGAGATGTGTTTGAATGTAACCTGCCTGTAAACCTGGCGGATTATATCCAGCTCGGAGATTATTCCGGACGTACCAAATGCCGGGTCGAATATCAGGAGGAAGTGGAGAAGGTGGAATATCTACCTTACACCGTTCGTCCGGTGAATCGTTTGAGACTGGTCACGTCGGACGGGTTGGATTATACATATAAAAGTGCTGACCGTCAGAAGTTGGATGAATTATTTCGTCAGAAGGGAGAAGCGGACGATATTTTAATCATACGTGATGGCGTCTTGACGGATACATCGATTGCCAATATTGCTTTATGGAATGGTAGCCAATGGGAGACACCCGAGGTCCCTTTGTTGGAAGGAACGATGCGGGCATCTCTATTAGGAAAGGGGAGGATTGTTCCGGCTGTTATTCGTCCACAGGATTTGTCTCGTTACTCGTTGGTTCGCCTGTTTAATGCGATGATCGGGTTTGGTGAGATCGAATTTCCGGTGGAGAACATTATTTAATAATGTAATAAACGGTATTGCTGATACGTGCCTGATATACTTTGTTGTCGTGCATGAGCGAGCATAGAGCCAGACAGAGCTCCGTGTCTTTAAAATTTGTTGCTCGTTGTAATTCAGCAAATGTACTCTTTCCAACCTGACACAAAGTCTCATATAATTGAGAAATGCTATGAGACAACTTTACATTTAGCGTATTCATAAGCTGTTATTTTATAAGTTAATACTATATAGGACCGGCGGTAGAGGGATACTGTCCGGTTCTTTTTTCGAAGACTAAAGTACCGGATATTTTTGTAAGAACCGTCTCTTTTTTTACTGTAACGGTAATTTTTGCTTCTTAAACGTATTATCGGGAAACTGAAATAAAAACGGGTGGTTATCTGTCTTTGGGCAACCGCAGTACGAACCGTATCAGTGCCACGAATACCTTTCCGTATTTTTCCAGTTTGATTTCTCCCACACCGCGTATTTCGCTGAACTCTTCCAGGGTAACAGGCCTTTTTTGTACCATATCTTCCAGTGAATCATCGGAAAAGATGATGTAGGCTGGTGTCTGTTCGCGTTCGGCAATCTGCTTGCGGAGTTGCTGGAGCGAGTCGAGTAGTGTCTCTTCGACCGAAGCCGATTGGATGGGTTTGATGGGGCGGTATTTGAATTTCGAGTCTTTTCTTCTGAAATAAGTTTTTTCTTCCGGCTCTTTATAGATAGCCATCATCGCTTTCTGTTCACCGAACAATACTTTTCTGCCTAGCGGAGTGACTTTCAGTATTCCGGCATTGACATAATCGATTTCGATATATCCCAATTGAAGCATCTGGTAAAGATATTCTTTCCATTCTTTATAGGAGAGGTCTTTTCCGGCACCGTATGTCTTTAATTTATCGTATCCTTTTTCCGTGATCTCTGTCTTCTCCGAGCCGCGGAGGATATTGATAAGCATATTCATGCCGACAAATTCGCCGGTACGGAAGATGGCGCTTAACGCTTTTTGGACGAGTATGCTGCCGTCGAACCGTTGGGGAGGGTTTTTGCATACATCGCAGTTGCCGCAGTCCTGGTCGCTTTCTTCTCCGAAGTAGCTGAGGAGGATACGCCGGCGGCAGATGTCCGCTTCGCAATAACGGCGCATACGGTTCAGCTTCTGGAGGTTGGTGTCTTTTTGTCCGCTTTCTTCGGCAAAACGGCGGAGGACAAGCAGGTCGCCTACCGAATAGAACAGCAAGGTGTCGCTTTTCATCCCGTCGCGTCCGGCACGGCCTATTTCCTGGTAGTAGTTCTCGATACTTCCGGGCATATTATAATGTACGACCCAACGCACATTGCTTTTATCTATTCCCATCCCGAAGGCAACGGTTGCACAGACCACGTTTACCCGGTCGTTGATAAAATCATCCTGTGCCTTTTCGCGTTGAACAGGCGGGAGTCCGGCATGATAGGCAACGGCCTTGATCCCGTAAGAAGAGAGTTCTTCTGCTAGGTTCTCTGTACTGTTCCGGCTCATGCAGTAAACGATCCCGCTCTGATGGCGGTGGGCATGGATGAAATGGACGATGGCGGAAGTTTTCTCCTTTTTGTTCAGTCCCCGGCGGATAGTCAGGGATAGGTTCGGACGGTCGAAGGACGAAACGAAAACTTCCGGATCACGCAGCTTCAATTGGGTGACAATGTCGGTACGTGTGACTTTGTCGGCTGTAGCTGTCAGGGCGACGATCGGGACTTTGGGGAACTGTTCTTTCAAAACGGACAGTTGGGTATATTCGGGACGGAAGTCGTGCCCCCAATGTGAGATACAATGGGCTTCGTCGATGGCGATCAGGGATATATCCATACGGGGAAGCAGCCAATGCAGTTCGCCAACCAGTGCTTCGGGCGACAGGTAAAGCAGTTTTATTTTACCCTGGATGCAGAGTTGTTTTATTCTGTG
The DNA here is from genome assembly GCF_000969835.1 of Parabacteroides goldsteinii DSM 19448 = WAL 12034. GTDB lineage: Bacteria > Bacteroidota > Bacteroidia > Bacteroidales > Tannerellaceae > Parabacteroides > Parabacteroides goldsteinii. Next base: position 2,185,769 of record NZ_KQ033913.1, on the reverse strand, counting down.
TCGTTCTTCTTCCGGCATCATGCTGTTGAGTGCGGCTGCCGGGATACCGTTGGCAACCAATCCGCCTACCTGGTCTTTCATCAGGGCGATCAACGGAGAGATCACGACGGCTGTTCCCGGCATATAAATGGCCGGTAACTGGAAACAAATTGATTTTCCTCCACCGGTAGGCATCAGCACCAGTGAATCCTCTTTCCTCAAAATACGTTGTATGATCTCCGCCTGTAACGGGCGGAAAGAAGTATATCCGAAAAACTTCTTTAGCAGCAACTGTAACTCTTTCATCATCTAAAAATCAATTTACAAAGATAATATATTATTTGATACAATATTCAAAGGTTATTTTTGCTCTTATATTATCGTTTTAGAGAAAGAGGTACGTCTGATTTTATTTAGAGGTAGGTGTAAATTGATTTAGACGTACCTCTAAATTGATTTACACCTACCTCTTTTTATAAAGTATACAGAATGTCTTTCGGAAGTATTCTTGTACATTTTAGTAGTTGATTAGGATGATTCCCGTTTTATTTATTACCTTTGCATTCAATTATTTATTTAACGAGCCGCGATGGCTCAACATTATTATTAGATGACATTTGAACAATTAGAACTGATAGAGCCGATACAAAAGGCTCTTACAAAAGAAGGTTATACAATTCCAACCCCTATACAAGCAGAAGCAATTCCCTACGTTTTAGACGGATATGACTTATTAGGTTGTGCACAGACCGGAACAGGTAAAACGGCTGCATTTTCCATTCCTATTATTCAGAATTTGTATAACGAACGCCAGCATGGTAAAGTGCGTGGTATCAAAGCATTGATACTGACACCAACCCGCGAACTGGCCATCCAGATCGGAGAAAGTTTTACGGCATACGGTAAATATACCGGTGTGAGGCATACCGTTATATTCGGTGGTGTAGGGCAGAAGCCTCAGACCGATGCGCTCGAACGTGGCGTAGATGTATTGATCGCAACCCCCGGACGTCTGCTTGATTTGATCAACCAGGGATTTATCAGCCTGAAATATCTCGATTATTTTGTATTGGATGAGGCCGACCGTATGCTGGATATGGGATTTATTCATGATATCAAACGTATTTTGCCCTTGTTGCCCAAAAAGCGCCAGTCGCTATTTTTCTCGGCAACGATGCCGCCGGAGATAGAACGCCTGGCAGGAACGATCCTGCATGAACCGCAGAAGGTGGAGGTTACTCCGGCTTCATCGACGGTGGATAAGATCGACCAGTCCGTTTATTTCGTGGAAAAGGCGGAGAAGGTAAGCCTGCTGACGCATTTGCTAAAAGATTCTTCTTTGGAATCGGTACTGGTATTCACCCGTACGAAACATGGGGCGGACAAAGTGGCCCGTGTCCTGGCAAAAGCGAATATCGGAGCGGAAGCTATCCATGGAAACAAGAGCCAGACAGCCCGCCAGCGTGCACTGACTAATTTCAAGGACCATACCACCCGTGTACTGATCGCTACGGATATTGCCGCCCGCGGTATCGACGTGGACCATCTTTCGCATGTGATAAATTATGAACTGCCGAATGTGCCGGAAACATACGTACACCGTATCGGACGTACAGGTCGTGCCGGACGCAGCGGTGTCGCTTATTCATTCTGCGATGCAGAGGAAGTGCCGTACCTGAAAGATATCCAGAAGCTGATAGGCAAACAGATACCTGTTGCCGGCGGAAACGAATTTGAAACGGCAGATGTAAAAGCAGCCGTGGCAGAGAAGAAAGAAGCCATCAAGCAGGAATCGAAAAGACGTAATATGTTCGGCAGCAAGCGCGACGGCAGTTTCTGGCGGAATAAGAAGCGGGCTGAGGCGGGAAACCAGAAGACTGCCAAAAAGAAATCATAGATAGTAACTCGGAATACGAACGTAAAATCCGTAAGCAGCATGCTTTGAAATCCGAGCGATTGATTATATTTGCAGGCGTTGATTATTACAATCAATGCCTGTATTTTTATATATGAAAAACATGAATATGAAAAATCTACTATGCGTAGCAGCCGGGATAGGGGCTTTATCCGGAGTTAATGTCTACGCTCAGGACCAGCAACAGCCCAACGTCGTAATCATTGTAGCCGACGATTTGGGGTATGGCGATTTGAGTTGTTACGGAGCCACCCGTATCCAAACTCCGGGTATGGACCGGATTGCAAACGAAGGGCTGCGTTTTACGCAGGGATATTGTACGGCAGCGACTTCCACGCCCAGTCGTTATTCACTTTTGACCGGATTATATCCCTGGACGAATAAAGATGCAAAAATCCTTCCCGGTAATGCCGCTCTGATTATCAATACGCAGCAAGTCACTTTGCCGAAGGTTATGAAACAGGCCGGCTATGTGACCGGCTCGGTCGGTAAATGGCATCTGGGACTGGGTGACGGAGCGGTAGATTGGAATGAGACGGTTTATCCCGGAGCCAAGGAAGTGGGATATGATTATTCGTTCATCCAGGCGGCAACCAACGACCGCGTGCCTTGCATCTTTATCGAAAACGGGAAAGGAGTCGGACTGGAACCGAATGACCCGCTATATGTCAGTTATAAGCATAATTTCCCCGGCGAACCTACTGGAAAAGACAACCCTGAACTACTCCGGATGCATCCGAGTGTGGGACATGCCGGTTCGATTGTAAACGGTGTGCCGCGTATCGGTTTCCAGAAAGGCGGTAAGGCTGCCCAGTGGAAAGATGAAGATATGGCTGAGTTATTCCTGGAGAAAGCCAAAGGCTTTTTGAAAGACAATAAAGATAAACCTTTCTTCCTGTATTACGGATTACACCAGCCGCATGTGCCCCGTGTGCCGAATCAGAAGTTTGTCGGCAAATCCGGTATGGGACCTCGTGGAGATGTCATCCTGGAGGCTGACTGGTGTGTGACTGAATTCCTGAAAGAACTGGATAAACTGGGATTGACGGAGAATACCCTGGTTATCCTGACCAGCGATAACGGTCCCGTATTGGACGACGGTTATCAGGACCAGGCTGTCGAAATGGTTGGCAATCATAAGATGGCAGGCCCTCACCGCGGAGGAAAGACCAGCTTGTATGACGGCGGTACCTGCATCCCGTTCCTGTTGCGTTGGCCGGCGGTTGTAAAACCGGGAGTATCCGATGCATTGGTTTGCCAAATGGATTTGCTGGCTTCATTGGCAGCATTGACCGGGCAGACGTATTCGGATAAGACGGACAGCCAGAATACTTTACCCGTCTTTCTAGGGAAAAGCGACCAGGGACGTAAGGAACTGGTGACGGAAGGTTATTTCAATTATGCCCTCCATCAGGGCGACTGGGTGATGATTCCACCTTATCCCAGCTATTATGACGACCCTGACGGTACCGGTTTTTCGGGATTGGGAAATTGTTACCAGTTATATAATGTAAAGGAAGATGTCGGACAGAATCATAACCTGGCGGATAAAGAACCTAAACGATTGCGCCAAATGATGATGACCTTCGAGAAGCTGAAAAGGGAGACTGGAAAGATGACAAATTATTAATAGATTAAAATGATTGACTCTTTTTTTCTAAACATATTTGAGAAGTTGATTAAATATTATAAATTTGCCCACTTAACATAAAATACTAAATAAAGAACATGGAAAACACTCGTCGTTCCTTTCTTAAGAAAATGACTGCCGCCGGAGTTGGTGCAGCAGGTTTGGCTATGGCAGGTACTGCTTCGGCCACTACAGTAGCAGGTTCTCCAGAACCTCAGAAGAAAAAAACAGCCGGAAAAGATGATGGCAAACTGCGTTTCGGATTTATCGGAACAGGTTCACGCTGCCATGAGCACATCAATAATGTGTTGGCTATCCCGGGAAATAAGATTGTTGCTATTTGCGATATCCAGCAAGGCCCGATCGACCGTACATTGAAACACATCGCTAAATTCAACGTGGATGCCCCGAAAGTGTATAAAGGTGGCGAACGTGAATTTGAAAAGATGTTGAACAATGAAGAGTTCGACTGCGTGATTATTGCCAGCCCATGGGAATGGCACGTACCGATGTCGGTGGCAGCTATGAAAGCCGGTGTTCCTTATGTTGGCGTGGAAGTTTCTGCTGCCAATACGCTGGAAGAATGCTGGGATCTGGTGAACGTATCGGAAGCAACAGGCAGCCATCTGAACATCATGGAGAATGTTTGTTATCGTCGTGACTGCATGGCGGCTTTGAACATGGTTCGCGAAGGGTTGTTCGGTGAATTATTGCACGGTGGTTGCGGTTACGAACATGACTTGCGTGATGTGAAATTCAATGACGGTAAGAATTATACTTATCAGAAGGGTGGTGAGTTGCGTATGGGCCCGACAGCTTTTGCAGAAGCTCAGTGGCGTACGAATCACTCCGTACATCGTAATGGAGATGTGTATCCGACTCACGGTATCGGACCGGTTGCCAATTGTATGGATATCAACCGAGGTAACCGTTTCGTTGCTATGTCTGCTATGGCAACTCAGTCTCGCGGATTGCATAAGTTCATCGTAGATAATGGTGGCGAAAACCATCCGTTGGCTAAAGTTCGCTTTAACCTGGGTGACATCGTGACATCTATGATCAAATGTGCAAACGGCCAGACAATCATCGTTACTCACGATACAAATTCTCCTCGTCCTTATTCTTTGGGATTCCGTATTCAGGGAACGGATGGTTTGTGGATGAACGATGGCGATCATGTATATGTGGAAGGTCAGTCTAAACCTCACCGTTGGGATAATTCTGACGAATGGTTCAAGAAATACGACCACAAACTATGGGCTCAGTTGGATGCTCAGGCAAAAGAAGCTGGTCACGGTGGTATGGACTTCATTATGATGTATGATCTGATCGACCGCATCAAGAACAAACGTCCGGCTCCAATGGATTGCTATGATGCTGCTGCATGGAGTGCTATCTCCGCTTTGTCTGAAATGTCTATCGCTCGTGGTGGTGCGTTGGTTGACTTCCCTGACTTTACTCGCGGACAATGGATTAACCGTAAACCGGAATTCGGTTTGTAAGAATAAGCACAAGCGTAATATAAATGAAAAGGCTATCGGGATTCCGGTAGCCTTTTTTATATACTAGCACAGTAGTCCTACGAGTAAGAATTCGGAATGTGGAGTATTGAATACAAAATAAAAGTATCTATCTTTGTAAAAACAGAGATAAAATGCGTTTAAATAAGAAAGACATACAATCGATTGTCCGTGTAGCAAAAGAAATTTACGAGAAACGTGGTGGAGATATTGATCTGTTAGTACGTACTACATCCGAAAAGAAAGGTGTCTTGGCTCGTATACGCATGATTGCTCGGCTGAAACAACTTTTAGGCGAGCAAAAAATCGATGTGATAGGCGACCATGAAGAATCGTTGGTTGCAAAGGAGGCATTATAACAGGTATACGATTAATATGACAAATCGAAAACAGGATATGTGTTGGAGTATTTAGATGAAGATGTTTCTGCTTTGCCAATGCGGGATATTCTGAATCTTTTGGAGCGTTATCATTTTATAGACAGTGCAGATGAGTGGGGATATATTCGAGAATTGCGTAATGAGATTGCCCATGATTATCCATTGATGGAAAATGATATTGTTTCTGTGTTGAATGAATTAATATCCAAGGTGTCGATATTAAAAAGTATTTATAAACGAATGAAAGCCACTGTCTGAAAGAAGATAGCTTGGATTCGCATCACTCTGTAGCGTATAGGAAGATAAATAAAATATCCTGCATTGGAAAATCTCCATTTCCAATGCAGGATATTTTATTTTGTCTATTTGTCTTTTAGTTTAATCCTTCTATCTCCTTCAACCAAAGTGTCGCCATGGCATCGCTTGGCATACGCCAGTCGCCACGGGGGGAAAGGCTGACGGAACCTACTTTTGGGCCGTCCGGCAGGCAACTACGTTTGAACTGCTGCTGGAAGAAACGGCGGAAGAAGGTGTGGAGCCATTTCCGGATGGTCTCTTTGTCGTAACTGCCACCGAAAGCCTGTTGTGCCAGGAAATAAATCTTGGCGGGGGAGGAACCGAAACGGAGGAAATGGTAGAGGAAGAAGTCGTGTAGTTCGTAAGGGCCTACGAGGTCTTCCGTTTTTTGTTTGATGTTTCCGTTTTCGTCGGCGGGTATCAGTTCGGGACTGATTGGAGTGTCGACGATATCCAGCAATGTAGCACGTGAGGCTTCGTCCACCCGGTTGTGGGCAACCCATTCTACCAGGTATCTGACAAGCGTCTTGGGGATACTGCCGTTTACACCGTACATCGACATGTGGTCACCGTTGTAGGTAGCCCAGCCAAGGGCCAGTTCGGAAAGGTCGCCGGTACCGATCACCAGACCGTTTTCCTGGTTGGCTACGTCCATCAGGATTTGAGTGCGTTCGCGGGCCTGGCTGTTTTCGTAGGTCACGTCATGAACCGATGGGTTGTGACTGATATCTTTGAAATGCTGGAGGCAGGCATCCTTGATGGAGATTTCCTTTAGTGTGACACCCAGTGAACGGATAAGGTCGCAGGCGTTGGTGTAGGTGCGGTCTGTCGTTCCGAAGCCGGGCATGGTGATGCCGAGTATCTGGTTGCGGGGGATATTCAGGGCATCGAATGTCATGACGGTTACCAGCAATGCCAGTGTGGAATCGAGTCCGCCGGAGATACCGACTACCGCTGTCCGGGAATGGGTATGGACGATGCGTTTTGCCAGTCCGGCTACCTGTATCTGGAAAATCTCTTCGCAACGTTCCTTCAGTGCGTCGCCGGAAGGAGTGAACGGATGCGGGTCGACGGAGCGGGTCAATACCGGCTGGCCGGAGTTTTCAGACAGGACGAACGGGATTGTTATTGTTTCATCTGCCAGCAGGGTGGAGGTGCCGTGCATGAAGCTAGTATTTACCTGGCGGTCGTTTTGCAGGTTCTCGATGTCGATTTCACTGATGACGAGTTGTTCCTGCATGGTGAAGCGCGGGGATTCTTCCAATAGGGTGCCGTTTTCAGCGATGATTCCGTTGCCGGCAAAGACAAGGTCGGTGCTGGATTCTCCGAAACCGGCGGAGGCATAGACATACCCTGCCATACAGCGAGCGGACTGCTGGCATATCAGCGAACGGAGGTAATGGTGTTTTCCGATCAGTTCGTTGCTGGCGGATATATTGACAAGGATATTGGCTCCTTCCATCGCCAGTAAGGAACTGGGGGGGACGGGAACCCACAGGTCTTCGCATATTTCGATGCCGACTTTTACCTGTCCGGCGGTGAAGAGCAAGTGGCTGCCCAGCGGATATGTTCTGTCTCCGATTGAGACGGTCTTGTCCCGTAATTCGGTGGCGGAAGTGAACCAGCGTTGTTCCTGGAACTCCTTGTAGTTCGGTATGTATGTTTTGGGGACTACGCCTAATATCTTTCCGGCCTGGAAAGCTATGGCTGCGTTTATCAGCCTGTTTTCCGTCACTAACGGGGCGCCTGCGATTGTGAGGATATTCAGGTCGGCGGTGTCGCTGACCAGTTTCAATAAGGCTTGTTCCGCATTTTTCAGCAAAGTCTGCTGGGCGAACAGGTCCAGGCAGGTATAAGCCGTTACCGACATTTCAGGGAAGGCAATGATTTGTACGCCTTTGTCAGAAGCCTGGCGCATCAGGCCTTCCATCTGTTGAATATTATAAAAACAGTCTGCCACTTGTACGTGTGGGACGGCTGCTGCTACTTTTACGAATCCGTAGTTCATATGAGTTTATTTTTATCGTATAGCGTGTTTGAGTTTATCGGGGTCTTGCCGGCAATCCCACAATAAAACGATATGTATTAAATATTCATTGTCTATAGTGTAAACGAGCTTGTAATCCAGATTACTTCAATTTCTTTCTCCATTCTTCAAAGAATTGATGCATTTCGGGCTCCTTGATACCTTTACCTTCGCTTAATTCTTGTTCTGCCAAGTCGATTTCTTTGTTGGCTTCCTCAATGCTAAACGCAATAGGAGACAAAACGGCTGCTTTTTTATTCAGTATTCGCTTTGTGCTTTTTTCCAGTTTATCCATCATTTCCAAACTGTCTATCTTATCCAAATAATTACGGATGAAGTTCTTTTTCCATTGCTGTAATTCCATTGCCGTCATAACGTAAACTCCTTTCTTATATAATGATGGTCCAAAGGTATATAATTCTCCGGGAATATAAAAGAAGGGAAGCCATACTTCACAGCATGCTCCCCTTGCAAACACAAAACAATCAACAAAAAACTACTGTCTGAGTGAGATGATAAGATAAGCCGGGATGCTTTGGAGGGACACCCCGGCTCAAGGAATGTGTGGTCTTATCGGATAAACAATAATTCGCGATACTTCGGCAACGTCCACATCTGGTCGTCTACTACCAGTTCCAGTTTGTCGATGTGGTAGCGGATTTCTTCCAGCATCGGGACAATGGTGTCGTGGTAGGCGATTGCCTTTTCGCGTTCGCTTTCGATTTTGTTGGCGACCTTGCGGGCTTCGACCATTTCGTCTACCTTTTCCTTGATGAAGTTGGTGCGGCAGGCGATGTCTTCGATAATCTCCAGGTTACGGGCGGAGAGGACGGAGGCTTTTTCTGCCGGGAAGAGGTCCTTCATCTTATATACATTGTCAATCAGCGAAGACTGGTAGCGGGTGGCGATAGGGATGATATGGTTCATCGTCAGGTCACCCAACACGCGGGCTTCGATTTGGATTTTCTTGGTGTACGTCTCCCATTTTACTTCGTTGCGGGCTTCTAGTTCCTTGTGAGTCATGACGCCGGTCGATTCGAACATCCGGATGCTGCTTTCCTTCAGGTAGTTGTCGAAGATGAGCGGTACGCTGGTTTCGCAATCCAGACCGCGGCGACGGGCTTCTTCTTTCCATTCGTCGCTGTAACCGTTACCGTCGAAGTGGATGGCCTTGCAGGCTTTGATGTCTTTGCGGAGGACTTCCAGGATGGCGGCGAATTTCTCTTTGCCGGTGGCAATCTTTGCGTCTACTTCGGCTTTGAAGAGTTTCAACTGTTCGGCCACGGCAGCATTGAGGGCAAGCATGGCAGACGCGCAGTTGGCTTCGGAACCGACGGCACGGAACTCGAAACGGTTGCCGGTGAAGGCGAAAGGCGAAGTACGGTTGCGGTCGGTATTGTCAATCAGCAACTCGGGGATGCGGGCGATGTCGAGCTTCATGCCCTGTTTGCCGGCCAGCATCAGGTCTTCGGGCTCGCTTTTTTCAAGGTGCTCCAATACCTGCGACAGCTGCGTGCCGAGGAAGCTGGAGATGATGGCGGGAGGTGCTTCGTTGGCTCCCAGGCGGTGGGCGTTGGTGGCACTCGAGATGCTGGCTTTCAGCAGTCCGTTATGACGGTAGACGGCCATGAGCACGTTTACTACGAAGGTGATGAAACGGAGGTTGTCTTCCGGTGTCTTGCCCGGGCCCATCAGACCGATGCCGGTGTCGGTGCCCAGCGACCAGTTGTTGTGCTTGCCCGAACCGTTGACGCCTTTGAAGGGCTTTTCGTGCAACAGGACACGGAAACCGTGCTTGCGGCTGATTTTACGCATCAGCGCCATGACCAACAGGTTGTGGTCGTTGGCGAGGTTGCATTCCTCGAAGATAGGGGCCAGTTCGAACTGGTTCGGAGCCACTTCGTTATGACGGGTTTTCAATGGGATACCCAGTTTGAGGGCCTCCATTTCCAACTCTTTCATAAATTCCATGACGCGGGTGGGGATGGCGCCGAAGTAATGGTCTTCGAGCTGCTGGTTTTTGCTGCTCTCATGGCCCATCAGCGTACGTCCGCTGAGCAGCAGGTCGGGGCGGGCGGCGTAGAGTCCTTCGTCTACCAGGAAATATTCCTGCTCCCAACCGAGGTAGGAATATACTTTCTTTACCTCCGGGTTGAAGTAATGGCATACGTCGACGGCAGCCTTGTTTACGGCTTCGAGCGCTTTCAGCAATGGGGCTTTATAGTCGAGGGATTCGCCGGTGTAGGCGATGAAGATGGTCGGGATACACAGGGTGTCACCCACGATAAAAGCAGGAGAGGAAGGGTCCCAGGCGGAGTAACCGCGGGCTTCGAACGTATTACGGATACCGCCGTTCGGGAAGCTGGAGGCATCGGGTTCCTGCTGTATGAGCAGTTTGCCGGAAAACTCTTCGACCATGCCGCCTTTGCCGTCGTGTTCGACGAAAGCGTCATGTTTTTCGGCTGTCCCTTCGGTGAGGGGGTGGAACCAGTGGGTATAATGTGTTGCACCCATTTCGATGGCCCATTTCTTCATGCCGGCGGCTACGGCGTCGGCAGTCTCGCGGTCGAGGGGGGCACCGTTGTCGATGGAGTCGACCAGTCTGGCATAGGCTTTTTCCGGAAGATACTTGAACATCTTCTCGCGGTTGAATACGTTCTTTCCGAAATATTCCGACGGACGTTCTGCCGGGGTGGCTACTTCGGCGGCTCTTTTCTTGAAGGCCGATTCTACTACTCTGAATCTTAACTTTGACATAATATAGGATTTTTACTTTTGGCTTGATCCAAAAGTAAACAAAAGATCAAGGCTGCACCGGCTTCGCTGCTCCGGTGGAAGACTACGCTGTCGCATCTGAACTCGCTGCGCTCAAACAGCAGATGCTCGGGGCGCTCCGTCTTCCCCCTCCGCGGACGCTCACCCGCTGAGGCCTTGCTAAGAACGCTTTGCGTTCTCTTAGGATGGCCGATACTGATACCTATATAGCGGGAGGTATCGGCCTTGAACTTTTGCTTACTTTTCTTTCAAGAGAAAAGTGAGTTATAATAATATAATGTTATTCTGTTTACAGACCTCGAACTGTTCTTCCGGCCATATCGAAGCCTGTACCTCGCCGATATGTGCTTTGCGGAGGAAGAACATGCAGAGGCGGCTCTGGCCGATGCCGCCGCCGATGGATTGCGGGAGGCGGCCGTCGAGCAACATCTTATGGAACTCCAGGGCAGCACGTTCGGGGCATCCGCGTTCTTGCAGCTGTCGGCGCAGGGCTTCCTTGTCGACACGGATACCCATGGATGACAGTTCGAAGGCACATTGCAAGACGTCGTTCCAAAGGATGATGTCACCGTTCAGGCCGTTGAAGCCATCGGAGTTGACCGTGCTCCAGTCGTCATAGTCAGGGGCACGTCCGTCGTGTTTCTCCCCGTTTGTCAGTTCACCGCCGATGCCGATAACGAAGATGGCACCGAATTTAGCGGCTGCTTTGTTTTCGCGTTCACGGGGAGGAATGCCCGGGTACATCTTTTGTAATTCTTCCGCATGGATGAAGGTGATGTTGTCCGGCAGGGAAGGAGTGATGTGAGGATACTGGTTGTAGACCATCTCCTCGATTTCTTTCAGTAGCGTGTAAATGCAACGTACGGTACGTTTCAGGTAATCCAGGTTGCGGTCTTCCGGACGGATGGTTTTTTCCCAGTCCCACTGGTCGACATACAGCGAGTGAAGATTGTCGAGGTCTTCGTCGCCGCGGATGGCATTCATGTCGGTATAAAGTCCGTAGCCGGCAGGGATACGATAGGCCGCCAGTTTCATCCGTTTCCATTTGGCGAGTGAGTGGACGACTTCTGCCTGCCGTTCGCCTATACAGTGAATGGGGAAGCTGACGGCACGTTCCACCCCGTTCAGGTCATCGTTGATGCCGGTTCCCGAGAGAACGAATAAAGGGGCGGTTACGCGGCGCAGGTTCAACGCTTTCGACAGTTTTTCCTGGAAGCTGGTTTTTAACATCTGAATCGCTTGCTCGGTTGTTTCCGGTGTAAGCGTCTGTTTGTAATCTTTTGGAATAATCAGTGACATGTGTATATAGTTTAAAATGTTGATTGTCATTGTCGGTATGGGAGGAGAGGGATTGCCTCCCTTCCCGTATCCTATGGTACCGCACCCGGATGCGGTTATCTGCCTCATCCCGATGATGTGAACCGCCTTATCCTGATGATGTGAACTGCATCATCCCGGTGTGGTAGATAGCCTCATCCGGATGAGGTACTATCGTACCCGAGGGGAGGGACTTGCCCTGTCCGAGTAGTGCGATTCACACCATCCCTCTTCTTCCACATCTTCGAATTTGGTTTTGCGAATAATAGCTTCAATCTTTTTCATAACCTTACTTTTTTGATAGTTGATAAAAAGGAGGTATAGAGCTGCCTGCCATAGTCAGGTGTGGTCAAGCGGTATAACATTCTATAAAATCGAAAAGCAGCGGCCGACTTCTCTATACAGTCCTTTTTATGAGATAACCTAAATCAAATACTTAAATAATCTTTGTTCTTCATTGCGTAGCTGCTTCTGCCAGGTGCCCTCATAGCACGCAGATGACACAGACGGGCGCAGATGAACGCAGATTTTTTTTGTTTACTACTAATAGAGGCCTTTGCCGGTAACGTTGCAGAATGCGCCTTTCCTGCTTCGTTCTTATTTGCCCGGAGAAACGTTTGCTCCTTAATTGTCAGTTGCTAATTGCAAATCCTTAATTTTCAATTCTTCAGAGCCACTTCTTCAGCCTGGCCATAGCTTCCAAAGTGTCGTCCCTGTCGCCAAAGGCGGTGAGTCTTAGATAACCTTCGCCACTCGGACCGAAACCTACGCCCGGTGTCCCGACGATGTTGACTTCGTACAATAGTTTATCAAAGAATTTCCAGGAGGTGAGACCTTTCGGGGCTTTCACCCAGAGGTAAGGGGCGTTTTCGCCGCCATACACCTTCAAGCCGCAACCCAGAAGGGCTTCTCTCATAATCCGTGCGTTGGTCATATAGTAATGAATCGTAGCCTTTACCTGTTCTTTGCCTTCCGGAGAGTAAACCGCTTCGGCACCCCGCTGGGTGATGTAGCTGGTTCCGTTGAATTTGGTCGTCTGCCGGCGGTTCCACAGTTTGTTCAACTGTACCCGTTCGCCTCCCAGCGTGAAGCCGTTCAGTTCTTTCGGGACAACCGTGTATCCGCAGCGTACTCCGGTGAAACCCGCTGTCTTCGAGAAACTGCGGAATTCGATGGCTACTTTCTTCGCCCCTTTGATTTCGTAGATCGAGTGGGGGATGTTCGGGTCCTGGATGTAGGCTTCGTAAGCCGAGTCGTACATAATCAGGACGTCGTTTGCCAATGCATAGTTTACCCATTTCTTCAACTCGTCTTTCGTCAGGGTTGTTCCCGTCGGATTGTTCGGGTAACAGAGGTAGAGTATGTCCACCCTGCGGGCCGGCAGTTCGGGCGTGAAGTTGTTTGCTTCCGTGCAGGGGATGTAAACAACATCGCTCCATTTGCCGTCTTCCAATACTCCGGTGCGTCCGCTCATGACGTTGGAGTCTATGTAAACGGGGTAGACCGGATCGAGTACCCCGATACTGTTGTCGTGGCGGAGAATATCGCCGATATTTCCGCAATCGCTTTTGGCACCGTCGCTGACGAAGACCTCTCCCGGCTCCAGGAATACGCCGCGGCTGGCATAATCATTCTTGATGATTGCGTCGATCAGGAAGCTGTATCCCTGTTCGGGGCCGTAACCGTGGAAATTCTCTGTAGAAGCCAAATCATCCACTGCCTTATGCATGGCTTCGATGACGGCAGGTGCCAGGGGCTGTGTTACATCACCGATTCCCATGCGGATTATTTTGTCTTTAGGGTGTGTCACTTTGAAACTGTTTACCTTTTTCGCGATGTCGGAAAACAGGTAACTGCTTTGCAGTTTCAGGAAATGTTCATTAATCAGTGCCATATTCGTTCAATTGTTTTATGTTGTTGTCTTGTCGGGGTTGTCGGCCCTTTGTTTTGCTTTTTGTGTTATTTCTCTATTATTCCTTCAAATACGGTGACTGCTCCTCCGGTCATATAGACCTTTCCTGAGTTTTCGTCCCAGTGGATGGTGAGTGGGCCGCCGTCCATGAATACTTTTGTTTTTCGTTTCGTTTTACCGCATACGACACCGGCTACAACTGTAGCACAAGCTCCTGTTCCGCAAGCCTGGGTGATGCCCGAACCCCGTTCCCATACCCGCATCCGGACTTCATCGTCTTTTAAAACCTCTACAAACTCAACATTGGTCCGGTCGGGGAAGAAGGCGTGTGTTTCCAGCTTAGGTCCGATAGCCGGTAAGTCGATATCGTTTATATCATTAACAAAAATAACCAGGTGAGGGTTGCCCATCGACACGGCGGTTCCGATGTAAACCTGTCCGCCGACTTCCAGTTCGAGGGCCGATTCGCCGATTTCGGGTGTTCCCATATCGACTGTTACTTCACTGACGGTATCATCATCCGAAACGATCAGCTGAAGTTCTTTAATGCCGGATAATGTTTCGAGGGTGACTGTCTTTTTATCGGTCAGTCCTGCATCATATACATATTTGCCGATGCAGCGGGAAGCGTTTCCGCACATCATGGCCTCGGAACCGTCTGCATTGAATATCCGCATGCTGAAATCGGCTTTTTCAGATGAACCTATCAGGACTAATCCATCCGACCCGATGCCTGTATGGAGAGCGCTCCACCTGACAGCTTGCTTTTCCGGGTTTTCCAGGGGATAAGCCATCGTGTTTACGTATATATAGTCGTTACCGGCTCCGTGCATCTTTGTGAATCTAACTGGATTTGTCATTTTATTTGTTTTACTCCTATTCTTGTTTCCTTTTGTTTTATTACGATACAAATATACGACGTTTTGATATATTATAATCATTAAATGTATCCAAATGTCCTTTAATTCTCTATTGTGTGATAATTTGATTCAATAAAGCGGTTTTACGTAATAATTCGTAACTGTATAACAAATAATCCGTGGGTATTGTAAGTTGCTGTAAGTGAAAAGTTGTTGAAATATCGTTAAAGCAACTCTTGTTGGCGGGTTTGGTTGTGTCTTTATGTTCATAGAAGGGCATAAAAAGGACGGCATTCCGTACGAATTGTCAGTAATTCGAGGGGAATGCCGTCTTTTTGTAAAATGCCACGCAGATGTGGTCTATTATTTTCTATTACAGTCCTGCCTGCGGATCGAATGTACCATTTTCCCAACCTTTTGTTTGTTCCAGGTTAGGGTTGTTGCTTAATTCGCTGCGTTTTATTGGCAGGAAGTACATATTTTGTTTTGCGATCATTGGCGTATTGTCACGGTCGAACAAATAAGTAGTATATGTCCCGTCAGTTTGTTTATTCATCACCAGTGCGTGACGTTTTTCCTGACCGACCATAAGTTTGTCGTAGATCATCCAACGGCGTAAGTCCCACATACGTTTCTGTTCGAACAATAACTCGATGAAGCGTTCTTCGCGGACAGCTTCGCGCATTTCACTTTGGTTCATGTTCGGATTCAGTCCGTACACTTTGCCTTTCAGTTCAGGATCGGAACTTGTTTCATTAATACCTGCACGTTCACGGATTTGTTTCAGTATTTCGAATGCTTCGCCCTGCTTACCTACTTCAACAGCTGCTTCAGCATAATTCAGCATGACTTCTGCCAAGCGGATGTCGATATAGTCTGTTCCGGATTTCTGGCAATCGGAAATAGAAATGCTTTCATCAATGCCTTTCTTTGAATAATATCCAGTTCTGGATCCCATGTTTTTACCATATGCATAATCGTTTTGTGCATTTTCATTCAGTTCCATAACTGTATTGAAATAGGTAACGCCTTGATATACGACTGTTGCATAGAAGCGTTTGTCGCGGTTCTGCCATAAGGTGAAGATGTCATTTTTGCCATCCTTTTTCCAGTCGGCATAAGTATATGTTTTTCCGTCGACAGTAGGGAAACGGTCGATCACTTCCTGTGTCGGATGATTTCCGCCTGTATTATTCATAGAGAATGTGATCGGACGACATTTTGCATCTCTGGTATGAGTGCGTGTCGGGTTTTCGTAACGGATGGCGAAGATCACTTCCTGATTCATTTCTTCCAGGAACAGTTTGCCATAATCACTGTAAAGAGCATGTCCCTGACCAATCAGATAGTCGAGTGTTTCTTTATTGTAATTATAAGCTGTCTGCCAATGTTCGGCATTGTTGCTTGGATTGAATTGAGGACTGGCACGGAATAACAAGACACGACCGAGGAATGCTTTGGCAGCACCTTTAGTCACACGTCCCAGATTGTCACCGGAGAAAGAGGCCGGCAGACCTTCTACACATGCTTTTAATTCGTTGATAATAAAATCGAAACAATCTTTGGTAGATGTACGTTTTACAAACAGGTCGTCTGTCAGTTCCTGCGGAACTGTAATTAGTGGAACACCGCCGTAGCGTTTTACCATTTCAAAATACAGATAAGCGCGGATGAAGCGGGCTTCGTAAGTTAAACGGTCAGCCAGATCGCGATCGATTGTACAAAGATCTGTATTCTGTGCATTTTGGATGAAAATGTTACAGTTACGAATATCCTTGTAAGGCCAGTACCAAGTAGGAGCTGAGTCTTTTGTATCGCTCATGTTATCAGGTGTAGTTGTTCCGTCTATCCAACCTCCGCCACCTGTTGCTTCATCACTTGCATCTGCCACTGTTGTATCCCAGCTCGGGATGGAAACATACAATGCGTTCAGGAAAGCGGTAGTCAGAGTTTCGTCAACCCAGACCTGTTCTTCTGAGATGGAGCTCAGATCTTCCTTATCCAATATGCTGGAACAAGAAGAGAAAAATGCCAGAATAGCTGCGCATGTAATAAATATCTTTTTCATATCGAATTACTCAAATTGTTAGAAACTTACATTAATTCCAAAGTTGAAACTCTTTGTCAGCGGATATTGGTAAGCACCACGGTCACCACTGTTTTCCGGGTCGTAGATACCAATGTGGTCAAAGACGAACAGGTTAGTTCCTGAGACATAAACGCGACAACGGTCTACGCCGATTGTACCTAACCACTGTTTTGGCAGTGTATAGCCGATTTCAATATTCTTACAACGGAAATAATTACCGTTCATCAACCAGAAGGAAGATTCCTGGCCGTTGGCTCCTTTTGATCCTGTACCTCCGACACGCGGATATTTACCATCGATATTATCGGGAGAGTAAGCATCAGACCAGATATTTAAAACAGTCTGTTCAGTCCATGTATCACCCCGGTTCGGGAACATGATTGCACGGTGGCCTACCCCCTGGAAAAAGGCTGTGAAGTCAATACCTTTCCATTCACCTCCAAGGCTCATACCATAAATGATTTCCGGATCTTTGCTGTATAAGGAAAGGACAGCTTTATCATTTCCGTCAACAACACCGTCGGGACCACCTACGCCACCTGCTCCGTGTATATCTTTTAGAATAATATCTCCTTTCGACCAGTCGAATCCACCGTTATATTGAGGTAAACCAATCAGGTCTGCATCTGTACGGGCAATGCCGTCAGCCAGATAACCGGTAATAAATTTGATAGGACGGCCTGTCTTGATTTCCCATTCGTAAGCATTTGCAGATTCATCGATCTTTGTATAATGGTTACGTGCGAAAGAGAAGTTCCCCGATACATAGTATGTGAAATTACCGATTTTATTATCGTGGCGTACTAAGAATTCACAACCCTGGTTTACCATTTCTGCATAATTTTCTTTTGGAAGATCAGCCCCGAATGTTCCCGGAATTGTACGAACGCGGTCCATCAGGATATCTGAAGTTCTTTTATGGAAATAGTCAAATTCCAAACTTAACAGACCGTTCCACAAGCCTAAATCGAAACCGACATCGGCTGTTGTCGTTGTTTCCCATGTGATGCCTAAACTAGGGTAGACACCCGGAAGAATACCGGTGGCACCTGTACCGAACACGGCATTTGTCTTGATTTTATCTGTTTGTGTGATGAATTTATTCAGATACTGATAGTAAGCAACATCATCACCGCCGTCATTACCCAATGTACCGTATGATGCACGAAGTTTCAGGTTATTGATAAAGTTCAGCTTTTCATTCGATTTGAAGAAGTTTTCTTCTGTGACACGCCATCCGGCAGATACTGAAGGGAAGAATCCCCAACGTTTTCCGGGAATCCATTTTACCGATGAATCATAACGGAAGTTTGCTTCCAGCAGGTAACGATTGTCGAAACCATAGTTTACACGACCTACATAACCGATACGTCCGATTTCGGATTCGTTACCGTCGGCATCTTTCCACTGGCTGTCTGCACTGCCTGCAAACAATTGTTCCAGCGATGAAGAGAGCAGTTCTTTGCGTTGTGCCCAGAATTTATCTCCAAATTCTTCATATTGTTCATACAGGAACATGGCTCCGATATCATGTTTGCCGAATGTACGGTTATAATTCAATTGCAGGTTCAGTGTATAAGCACTGGTTTCATTGAAATCTTTTCTGACGAAATTACCGTTTTCGGTTCGGGTACGTGTTCCGACAACCGGAGCATCGTCGCGGATGATATGATTGTGTCCGCCTGAAGTCTCATGTATATATAATGTATATTTCTTTCCTGCCTGTTTTTCGTTTTCATAATATCGGCGGTAGTTGAACATGGCATTGGCTGTCAAACCTTCTACCCATGGAATATCCCATTTGGCACTCAGTTTCGTGTTCAATGTATTATGTTTTTTTGATACATGGCCGTTTTTGATCGCTTCCAGAATGTTCCAGTTATAGATAGTCGCATTCGGTTGCCCATTTACATAAGCCGGTTCTGTCGACGGGAAATTCAATAAAGCACGATACATGTCGTTCATCAGATCTTTGTCCGAGTCGTGAGGCCAGTAAGGCGTGCGCTGGTCGCTCATATTACCGTCTACATCCAATCCGATTGTGAAGTTATCCGCCACTTTGGCGTCTACGTTTGAACGGAAACTATAGCGTTTGAAGTCCAGATTGTCGAAGGTACCGGTCTGGTTGTAGTAACCTACCGACATGTAATAGTTGATACGTTCGCTACCACCGTTAACGCTCAGGTTATGTTGTGTTGTGAACGGATTTTTCCAGGCCAGGTCGAACCAATCGGTACTGTGTGTCTTAAAATATTCCTGTTCGTCAGCTGTATAATAACGTGAGTCTGTTTCCGGAACTCCGTTATACATAAACTGATTGTTCAGATAAACAGTCCTGTCATAAGCGTTCATTACTTCAGGGGTACGGGTAGGACGATCAGTACCGAACAATCCGGAGTAGCTGAACTGTGGTTTCTGATTCTTACCGCGTCTTGTTGAAACAACAATCACACCATTTGCTGCACGCGAACCATAAACGGCAGCCGAGGCAGCATCTTTCAGTACGGAGATGTTTTCGATTGTATTCGGATCTAACGCATCGAAGTCGGCTTTTTCACGAACAACACCGTCGATTACATAAGTCGGATTTGTATTATTTGGAGTATTGACACCACGGATGGTGATCGGGGAAGATATACCGGGCATACCGGATTTATTGTAAGAGAAGATACCCGGCATACGTCCGGCCATCGCATTGGAAATATTGGAAACCGGAATAGTTGCAATGTTTTCAGCAGAGATTGTAGCTACCGATCCTGTCAGGTTCATTTTCTTTTGTGTACCGTAGCCGATAACAACCACTTCATCCAATTTTTGTGTATCTTCTTTCATGGAGATTGTAAAATCGGTTTGTCCCTCCACTTTTACATTTTGAGTCAGGTAACCGATAAAAGATACTTGTAATGTCGCATTTTCCGGAACCTCCAAAGTGAAACGACCATCCATGTCGGTGATTGTACCGATAGTAGTACCGTTTACAGAAACGTTTGCTCCGGTAATAGGACCTAACTGATCATTGACAATACCTTTGATGGTTTTTGTTTTTTGCTGAGTAGCATTTGCATCCATTCCTTTCGGGCGCAGGATGATTTGCTTGTCATTTACACTATACTCAATGTTTGCAGCTTTGCAAATTTCATTTAAGATAGTTTCAATAGACTTGTCTTTGACTTTGATGTTTACTTTGCGGTCAACATTAACGAGCTTGCTGTTGTACATGAAGTAAAATTCGGAACTTTCTTCAATTTCCTGTAAAACTTGTTCAACAGAAGCATTCCTCATGTCTAAAGAAATTCGGGCAGATTGTGAGTACAAGGTGCCTGCACTTGCCGTACTTAAAAAGCAGGTTAAACAGAATGCAGCGAGTTTCATACGCATTGGAATTTTTGGTAATAAGTCAAAATTAGACTTAAAACCTTCTAGGTTTGATAAATTTTTCATAATTTCACATTATCAAATTTAATTAGGTTTGAAAATAACTTAATTGGGGATTACCATTCGTCAGGTGAGATTTTCGGATTGGTAATTTGTTTGATTGAAGCAGGAAAATGTAACCAGCGTTTTCCTGCTTTTTCTTTAAGTGTCTGTTCTCATATAATACTTCTTTTAAGTTAACATTTATAACATTTGTTTTTATTTTTATATTAGACGTGACGTGTGGGCAAACACCCTATGTTAAAATCCACTTTTTTTCTTTTTTCTTTGATGGTGTGTGTTACTTTATCGTTTTTATGATAACAGTGCGTCGTGAATAAGTGAAATCATCTGTTTGTTTAGGTTCTATCACTGTACATTTTATAGGCGCTGTTTTTTCCAGTAGGAGTAAAACTTCACTTAGTGTCTCTGTGGTAAAAGTAGCAGAATAGTTATAGTCATACAATTCTTCACCTTCCAGTTTGATATCGACATTGAAATGGCGAGCGAGTCGTTGTACGATTTCATTCATGTTAGCTCGTCTGAATATCATTTTTCCGTCTTTCCATGAAGTTTCGACAGCCAGATTAACTTTGTCAACTTCCATTCTACTGGTATTTTTATAATATACGACCTGTTCTCCCGGACGTAAAGTCCTGGAAACCGGCTGGCCTATTTCTGTGACTTCAATATGCCCTTTTGCTAAAGTAGCCTCTATTTTATCTTCATCTTCATATGCCTTAACATTGAATTCCGTGCCGTATGCACTGACTTTCAATCCATTGGGCGTTAATACATCGAAGCGGTTCGATTTATCAGAAGTTACTTTAAAATATGCTTCCCCCGTCAGTTGTATATTTCTTTTGTTGTCAGTAAAACGTTTGGGGTAGGAGATGGAGGAACCGGAGTTTAGCCATACCTCGGATCCGTCGGGAAGGGTGATTTTGGAAATCAAACCATAGGCCGTTGTCAATTCCACTTGTTCTACCGGCAGGTTGTTCCAATCCTTCAGCGTATTGAACAGGGAATAGGTCGCGATCAGAACAGGGATCAGCAGTACTGCTGCTGAAGTCCGGATAAAACTTAGGATTTTCTTTTTGTACTTATCAATAGCGATTTGTCTTGAGACTTTTTCCCAGTTCTGCCGGGTGTTTATTTGCTTATGCAGTTTAAGTTCTACCGTAGTTTCCCAGATAAAACGAATATCATCTACTTCCTTTTTGAAGTCGGGGGAGGATTGTAGCTGTTGCTCGAAAGCGTTCTTTTCTTCTTTAGATAAACGTCCTTCAAGATATGCTATTATATGTTCTGTATGAATATCCACTTTCGCTCTTTTATAAATTAGACGTATAGCATAGAAGACACCCTATGTTAAAGAATGTTTTTATGTTACCAGAGTAACAGAATTATAAGTGGGAGGTAATCTTTCAATTCAACACGAAGATGTTTTAACGCTTTTGTCATATAAGCCTCTACTGTCTTGACTGAAATATTATGTTCGACTGCAATCTCAGCATAAGTCATACCTTCGAATCTGTTTTTTTCAAAAACAATCCGTATGTTGTCAGGAAGTTTGGCAAGTGCTGCCGAAAGCATCTGTTCCAGTTCAATCGTTGAGTAGATATCTCCGGAGGTATACCATGAAGTATTATTCTCGATCTCTTTTTGCTGCCAGTTTTGTTCTGTTTCCTGTTTACGTAGGAAATCTATGCAGGTGTTTTTTACACTTGTGATAAGAAAGTTACGGCTAGATGTATTGATTTCTATATTTTTTCTGTTTTTCCATATTTTGAAAAAAGTTTCTTGTACAATGTCTTCACAAGTCTCCCATCTGTCAATATATCTATGGGCAAAAACACATAAAGGAGAGAAAAATTGAAAAAAAAGAGTACGAAATGCTATCTCGTCGTCTTTTATAGCAATTCTCCAAAACAAACTATCAATGGAACTTATCTCCTTCTCCTTTTCCTTCATTTTATCTATCGCAATGGGGGAATATGATTTTTAGCTAGTGCGTAGTTCTTGAAGAACTATTGCATCCACATGATGCAAATATAAGGTATTTTTATTACAAGTAGTTAAAAACCTGACATTAATCAAAAGGATTCTTATATTATAAAAGTTATACATATAGTAATATCCAGGATAAACTTATTGAGTAGTTTTTGTTTTATGGGTTGAAAAACAAAATGTTATGAGATGTGGTTTTAACCCGAGTTCTTCAAGAACTCAAATAAAACGACCGCTTTTAATTCTTCTATTAAAATGGTTTTTAACGATTATAAGTAATGTAAAGATGCAATTCTGTTATCGTCATTATCCGAATAACGGAATTGCATCTCTGTAAACCTGTCAGTTTCGGTGAGATCCGAAAAGTTCTCAGATTTATTTATTAGCCTGTTTCATAACAGGAAGCCATTTGGCATATAATTCTTTTACGATTTCAATCTCGTCTCCCTGCGGAGTATCCGGATAAACGTCTTTGTTAAAAGCCCAATCATATTCCCAATTGGTTAAGCGGGTATAGAAATCGCTGGCATCCAGTGCGGGGCGGCCCGCCAGCGATTTGCGGATGTATTGTTCGTCGTAGCGCCATTCTCCTTTGGGCTGGGCTTTCAGGTAGCTGATGAATTTCTCCCAACGTGGTTTATAATACCCTTTCATTAAGCCGGCCCATTGACGGTTTGAATATTCAAACAGGTGAGCGGAAGAATGATTTGGGCCCCATACTGTAACCAATGTACGGGCATTCCATTCATATAGATATTTTTCCTTTTCAGTCGTTCCCCATTGGCGTGCTTCTTTAATCCATTTGCCAAGCAGGAAAGTAGAGCGGGTACCCAACAGGCGGTCGAAGTCATCGATCAATGCCAGGAACTGTTCTCCGGCTTGTTGTAACTTTTCGTTATCTTCGGCCAAATAGGCTTCTGTTATCTGTTTTTGTAAAGGTAAAGACAGGTCGGAAAGACACTGGCGCATCACATCCACCAGGTCATAACGGTAAGTGTCACTTTTTTTCAGATCGTTGGAAGCCTGAAGAAAATGATCGACCGCATCCCATAAACGAACGGTAGAATAAGGGCGACTCAAATCTCCATTAGCGGCGACTTTCTGGATGGTTAAAGCCGGACGGGCACACATGACACTTTCTGTGCTGGGTAATCTACCGGCTTTACTTCCATAGACTGTTTCCAGTAAGACTTTCCAACCTTGTTCTGCACCGGCCGGTAGTTTTCCGTAGCGGGCACGTGCATAATCGGTAATCCATTTTTGCAGGTCGGGTGCATCCTGCATCCAGGTTATTTCTGTAGACAGTTCGTAAACGACCGGGTTGTGTTCGATTGCTTCCGGGAAGAGGCCGATGCCTTGTATATTGCCTCCTTTGGGACTTTGCTTCAGTTCGTGTGCATTTTTAGCGTATAAGGCCAGGTTTCCACCCATATAAACACGTCCGCCATAGTTATGCAGTACGCCGGCCACATACGGATAGTTCCAGAAGCTATTGAATTTTTCTACATTCCAGCCTCCTAAATCCAGTAATAACAAACGGTCCTGAGGGAATGTGCGTGCAATAGCTTCACGTAACGACCAGGTTTGCATGGCAATAACAGCTTCGGAATCAAAACCGGATGCGACTTCCCATATCACTTTCCCTACCGCTTCGAGATATGACTTTTCGTTGCTGGGAGCTGCTCCTTCATGGAAAGGGTCGGCTGCATATATATGATTGGTTCCGTATAATTTCTGTTGTTCTTCCAGAAAGGCTTGTCCCATTTCTTTGAATAAAGGATCGAGCGGATCTAACTGAACGGTTGCAGTGAATGCGTTGCACCAACGGTTTTTGTCTTTGATGCGGGCGTCCGGATATTTTTCTTTCAGCTTAATGGGGACAAAACCAGTAAAACTTTGCAGGATCGGTGTCATTCCCAGTTCACGCTGACGTTCCAGTATCTGTTGTCCGAGTACTTGGTGAGAATCGATCCATGATTGAGGCAACGGGCCTCCGTATGTTTCGATGTTTGTCATCCATTGCCATGCCTGAAAAGCCGGACCGACTAAGAAGGTACGGATTTCATCGTCATTCATTTTAAAACGGCGTAAGGTGTTTTGCCAAACTGCTTCCTGTCCGATCACTGCCAAAGGCATATTGATACCGTGCATGGCCATCCAGTCTATTTCACGTTGCCAACGTTCCCAGTTCCACCAGGCCATTGTGTAACTGATTGTACAGTAATTCAGATAAACGCGGTGGTCGAAAGCTGTGGGGCGGGTTATTTTTTTCGGCACTTCAGGTAAGCGCGACGGAAGATTCAGGTTATCTCCGTTCCAGGATATATGCGCGTTACAGTAGTATTTCAGATAATGGTATAAAGCAGAGGCCACAGAAACTCCATTGTTACCGCGTAATATGATCTTATTGCCTTTCGATTCAATTTCAAAACAATCTTTTCCATCCTTCGGCTGAAACATTTCCACTTTGAACGAGGATGCTTTTTCAAGAATAACTCTTTTGATAAGTGCTTCTGAAGCCTTACGTGCATCGTCTTTGGCCCATATACTACCTATGGATAGTAACAGACAACATACAATCAATCTTAATTTCATTTGGTAAAAATCTTAATTTAGTATTTATAATGTTTTTCATGTGTAATTACTAAGCAAAGTATCTGAATGTCGAATAATTGACGTATAAAAGCACCGGATACCCTATGAAAATTTGAAAAAACTACATTATCATTTATCTTTACAGCCTGAACAGGAATTAATAAATAAGAATTTATGAATCACGAAAGTGCTAATTTTCAGTTTGAAAAAGAAATAGGATGGCAGGATCTCGGTGGAGGTGTGCAGCGTCAGATCATGGGATATAATGGTGATCTGATGATGGTGAAAGTGAAATTTGAAGCGGGAGCGGTCGGTGCGCCTCATACGCATCCCCATACGCAGGTTACCTATGTGGCAAGTGGCGTTTTTAAGTTTACGACGGATGGGGAAACCAAGGTTATCCGGACTGGGGATGGCGTTTATATGAAACCGGGAGTTTTGCATGGTTGCGAGTGTGTGGAAGCCGGTGTTCTGATTGACACGTTCAATCCGGTTCGAGAAGATTTTTTGTAACTGTCAGAAGGAATTTTTTGATGGCAAACTATCTGTTTATAATTTCCTAAGCAGGAAACTCTAGTTTCTTGCTTAGGAAACGCGAGTTCCCTGCCTAGGAAATTGTAGTTTCCTGCGGAGGGAACTGGAGTTTTCTGAATACGAAACTACGAGGAGACTGTAATCGATTGAGAAATAATACCGTATCTATTTTTTGCCCAATACGGTTTTCTCCATTAATAAGCAGCTTCGTGTACCCCTTTGATGGAACGTCCGCTCGGTTCGTTCATATTTCTGAAGGCAGCATCCCAGGCCAGTGCTTCGGCTGTCGAGCAGGCAACGCTCGGGACGGATGGTACGCTGCGTGCGGCACTCTCACTCGGGAAGTGCTCTTCAAAGATCGTACGGTAATAATATTCTTCCTTGTTTTGCGGCGTATTGATCGGAAAACGGTCGGCGGCTTGTTTCATCTCTTCGTCGGTGATCAGTTCGGAAGTGATCTTTTTCAATGTATCGATCCAGCTGTAGCCAACGCCGTCGGAGAACTGTTCTTTCTGACGCCAGGCGATCTCTTCGGGCAGCATATCGGCAAAGGCTTCGCGGAGGATCTTCTTCTCGACAGTCTTGCCCGGACACATTTTGGCAGCCGGGTTCAGGCGCATGGCAACGTCGAGAAATTCTTTGTCGAGGAAGGGAACACGGCCTTCCACACCCCAGGCACAGAGGCTTTTGTTGGCACGCAAACAATCATATAGATAGAGTTTGCTTATCTTACGCAATGTCTCTTCGTGGAATGCCTTGGCATCCGGTGCTTTGTGGAAATACAGATAGCCACCGAACACTTCGTCGGCTCCTTCGCCACTCAAAACCATTTTGATACCCATGCTTTTGATGACGCGGGAAAGGAGATACATCGGGGTAGAAGCACGTACGGTCGTTACATCGTAGGTCTCGATATAATAGATAACGTCGCGGAGGGCGTCCAGACCTTCCTGGATCGTGTAGTTGATCTCGTGGTGGACGGTTCCGATCGCATCGGCTACCTTGCGGGCGGCGATCAGGTCGGGGGCACCTTTCAAGCCGATGGCGAAAGAGTGAAGTTGCGGCCACCAGGCATCGGCTTTACCTCCGGTCTCGATACGCTTGGCAGCATATTTCTTGGCGATGGCGGAAGTAATGGACGAATCCAGGCCGCCGGAAAGGAGCACGCCATAAGGTACGTCGCTCATCAACTGGCGTTGCACGGCAGCTTCGAGAGCGTCATGGAGTTCTTCTATGCTGGCGGGGTTGTCTTTCACGTTTTCGTAATCCATCCAGTCGCGGATGTACCATTTCGTAAGGTCCGTATCTTTGCTGTAAAAGTAGTGGCCGGGCTTGAACTGGTCGTAGATGGTGGCGAAGCCTTCCAGACCTTTCAGTTCGGAGGAGACGAGAAGATGTCCGTGGTCGTCGTAACCCATATATAAAGGTATGACGCCGATCGGGTCGCGGGCAATGAGATAGGTGTCGTTTTCTTCGTCGTAGAGGGCGAAGGCAAAGATTCCGCTTAACCTTTCCACGCAACCGGTACCGTATTTGCGGTAGAGGGCGAGGATGACTTCGCAGTCAGAGCCGGTCATGAATTCATATTCTCCTTTCAATTCTTCACGAATCTTACGGTGGTTGTAGATTTCACCGTTGACGGTAAGGATCAGTTTACCGTCTCTGCTTTTCAGCGGTTGGCCACCGGAAGCCGGGTCGACGATGGAAAGACGTTCGTGGGCGAGGATGGCGGTTTTACCCTGATAAATCCCGCTCCAGTCCGGGCCGCGGTGACGGATACGTTTACTCATTTCAAGCGCCTGTTGTCGGAGGGCGGAGGCTCCTTCACGAATGTTGAAGATTGCTGTAATGCCACACATAATCCTGTTGTTTTATTTTGTTAGATATTTGTCAATTGCTTTTGCTGCCTTGCGTCCCGAGGCCATTGCCCGTACGACCAGACTGGCTCCGCTGACGGCATCGCCACAAGCGAAGAGGTTACTGCCGGCGATTTGATTTTGACTGTCGACGGCGATATTCTTACGTCCGTCCATAGCTAGGGAGAGTTCTTTTACAAGACCTTCCTGTTCGGGATGGACGAAACCCATGGCGAGGAAAACCAGGTCGGCTTCGATGATCTCTTTCTTTCCGGTCATTTTCATTTCGGGACGGCCTCCGTTATCCGACGGTATCCATTCTACTTCTTCCACTTCCACCCCTTTCAGTATGTTTTTATCGCCGATAAAGCGGCAGGAGGCCAGGTTCCAACGACGGATGCAGCCTTCTTCGTGACTGCTGCTGGTTTTCAGTACCTGCGGATACATGGGCCAGGGAGTTGCGGGATTGTGTCCGACAGGCGGCTGGGGCATGATCTCGATCTGGGTGACGCTGGCGGCACCATGACGGTTGGCTGTTCCGACGCAGTCGCTGCCCGTATCACCACCACCGATTATCAGGACTTTCTTGCCTTTGCAATTGATGATGTTTTTAGGGGGGATGGCGATGCCTTCGAGGAGGCGGTTCTGTTGACCCAGCAGTTCAAGGGCGAAATGAACGCCTTTCAGGTTACGGCCTTCGATCGGGAGGTCGCGCGGTATTTCCGAACCGATGGCGATGCAGACGGCATCGAAGTCTTTGACAATATCCCGGGCCGTCACTTCTTTGCCGACCATCGTGTTTACGCGGAATTTGATTCCTTCTTTCTCCATTAGGCGGATACGGCGATCGATGATGTTTTTCCCCAGTTTGAAATTGGGTATGCCGAAACGGAGCAGGCCACCCGGTAATTCATCTTTTTCAAAGACTGTCACTTCGTAACCTTTACGGTTCAGTTGGTTGGCTGCGGTAAGCCCGGCGGGGCCACTTCCGACTACGGCAACGCGTTTGCCATTGCGCCGGGGGTGTTGTGGTTGGATATAACCTTCGCGGAAGGCGGCTTCGACGATGGCGGCTTCGTTTTCGCGGATGGTGACAGGTTCGTCGCAGCTTAGTTTCAGTACACAGCTTTTTTCGCAAAGGGCGGGACAGACGCGGCCGGTGAATTCCGGAAAGTCGCAGGTCTGTTCCAGTACCTGGTAAGCCTCTTTCCATTGCCCTTTGTAGAGGAAGTCCTGCCATTCGGGTTGTTTGTTGCCGATGGGGCACGCCCAGTGGCAGAAAGGTACGCCACAATCCATGCAACGGGATGCCTGGCGGCGGCGGTCGCTGCTGTTGAGTGTTTGTTCTACTTCGCTGAAATCGTCGATACGATCTTCGACAGGCCGATAACCTGCCTCTTGTCTATGTATGGTGAGGAATGCTCTTGGATTTGCCATTGTTGTTTCGATTTTAAGAGTGAAAAGTGATATTTAATAATCCCGCTGCATCTCTGCGATCTTTTGTTGTAACTTCTTCATCTGTTCTTCCTGCAATACTTTCTTGTATTCGATCGGGACGATCTGGATGAATTCGTCTACCTGTTTGTCCCAGTTATCCAGTATTTTGCCGGCCAGGTGGCTGCCTGTATAATGATAATGTTTGCGAATCAGTTCATGCAGTTCTTTGCGGGTGGCGCTGTCTTCGATCAGGGAAAGTTCGACCATTTCCATATTGCAATAGTAATCGAAATCGCCGGCCTTGTTCCATACATAAGCCACACCGCCGCTCATGCCGGCGGCAAAGTTCCGTCCCGTCCGACCGAGCACAACGACGCGGCCTCCGGTCATATATTCGCAACAGTGGTCTCCGACACCTTCCACAACGGCGATAGCTCCGCTGTTCCGTACACAGAAGCGTTCGCCGACACGGCCATTGATGTAGACTTCCCCGCTGGTTGCCCCATATAATAATGTATTACCGGCGATGGTATTATCTTCGGCAACGAAGGTGGAACGTACCGGAGGCATCAAGCTGATGCGGCCACCGCTAAGGCCTTTTCCCAGATAGTCGTTCGCTTCTCCTTCCAGGCGGAAATGAACGCCGTGGGCAAGGAAGGCGCCGAAACTCTGTCCGGCTGAGCCTTTGAACTTGATGTTCAGGGTGTGATCCGGCAGGCCGGTATTCCCGTAACGTTTGGCAATCTCGCCGGAAAGCATGGCTCCGACGCTCCGGTCGGTATTGGCGATGGCATAATCCAACGATACTTCCTGCTGGAACTCGATGGCTCCTTTAGCATGAAGAATGATATCCGTATCCTTCACGTTCTCTATTTGATGCACCTGGTTTGTCGTATGATGGATAGGTGTATGAGCCGCCTGCTCCGGGAGGTGCAACAGATGGGAGAAGTCCAGTAAATCATATTTATGGCACGCAGATGACACAGATTGGGGGGATTTATGCAGATTGTTTAAATTTTGATCTGTGGTCATCTGTTCGATCTGCGTCATCTGTGTGCCATGGGTTCGTTTATCAACAATGAGGTCTGTCCGTCCGATAATATCATCCAGCTTGCTGTAACCCATCTCTGCTAAGTGTTCACGAACTTCTTCAGCCAGGAAGGTGAAGAAGTTCACCAGATATTCATGGCGCCCGTGGAAACGTTTGCGCAACTCTTCATCCTGTGTCGCCACACCGACCGGGCAGGTATTCATATGGCATTTGCGCATCATCACACACCCCAGTACGATCAGTGCGGAGGTGGCAAAGCCAAACTCTTCGGCTCCCAACAGGGCCATCAGTATGATGTCGCGTCCGGTTTTCAATTGTCCGTCTGTTTGCAGGCGGACCTGTCCGCGGAGGCTGTTCATGACCAATGTCTGTTGTGTTTCCGACAATCCCAGTTCAGGCGGCAGTCCGGCATAACGGATCGAGCTGACCGGCGAAGCACCTGTTCCGCCTTCGGCTCCGGAGATGACGATGCGGTCTGCTTTCGCTTTGGCTACACCTGCCGCGATGGTTCCGACGCCGCTTTCCGAAACCAGCTTGACGCTGATCTCCGCTTTCGGATTGACATTTTTAAGGTCGAAGATCAGTTGTGCCAGATCTTCGATCGAATAAATATCATGGTGAGGAGGAGGAGAGATC
This sequence comes from Parabacteroides goldsteinii DSM 19448 = WAL 12034, assembly GCF_000969835.1. Lineage (GTDB taxonomy): Bacteria > Bacteroidota > Bacteroidia > Bacteroidales > Tannerellaceae > Parabacteroides > Parabacteroides goldsteinii. The sequence goes on along the minus strand of NZ_KQ033913.1, from coordinate 2,155,536 downwards.
AACGAGATGCCCGGAATGGAATGACGTGTCTTTGCAATGATGTCGTTCACCTTGTACCCCGGCAACTGCCCGCCTTCTCCCGGCTTGGCTCCCTGGGCCACCTTGATTTGTATCTCATCTGCATTTACCAGGTATTCCGTTGTTACGCCGAAACGTCCCGATGCCACCTGTTTGATGGAAGAGCGGAGAGATAAACCATCTTCGCGCGGAGTGAACCGGGCAGGATCTTCGCCACCTTCTCCGGTATTGCTCCGGCCGTGTATCTTGTTCATGGCCATCGCCATCGTTTCATGCGCTTCCTTGCTGATCGAACCGAAGCTCATGGCACCGGTAACGAACCGTTTCATGATTTCTTCCGCCGGTTCCACCTGTTCGATCGGGATGGATTTTTGTTTTTTGAAAGTCAGGAAGTCACGGAGGAAGATGGGAGATTCCTTTTCGTCCACCATTCGCGAATATTCCTTGAATTTCTTGTAACTTCCCAAACGGGTTGCCAGTTGCAGGGTAGAGATGGTTTCCGGGTTCCAGGCATGTTTCTCACCGTCTTTCCGGAAACTGTAAATACCTTTGTGTTCCAACATGCTGTCTACCGGTTGGTCGAATGCCTGATGGTGCATAGCGATCGAATCGCGTGCAATCTCGTCCAGGCGGATGCCACCGACGTTGCTGGTCGTACCGCCGAAATAAGTGCGTGCCAGTTCTGCATCCAGGCCGACTGCTTCGAACAATTTGGCTCCCCGGTAACTGCGGATAGTACTGATCCCCATCTTGCTCATGACTTTAAACAGTCCTTTACAGATGGATTTTACATAATTCTTACGGGCCGTTTCATAGTTTAATTGTATTTCATGTTTGTCTTCCAGTTCTTTCAGGATGGCAAAGACCATATAAGGATTGATGGCGCTCGCCCCGTATCCCAACAACAATGCGGCATGCATTACTTCACGCATCTCACCCGTTTCAACAACCAGGGCTGTTTGTACCCGTTTCTGTACGGAGATCAGATGGTGATGAACTGCGCTGACGGCGAGGAGGGAAGGGATCGGTGCCAGCTTTTCATCGACATTTTTATCACTCAGGATGATGTAATTCACTCCATCGGTAACGGATTGTTCCGCTTTTTTGCATAGTTCGTCGAGGGCCGACTTCAGACCTTCACGTCCTTTGGCTGCTTCAAACAGCATCGGGAGTTTGACGGCGTTGAAACCTTTGTACCGGATATTGCACAGCAAGTCCAGTTGTGTGTTGGTCAGGATCGGATGATTTAACCGTACCATCTTGCAATGGCTTTCGCTAGGCACCAGAATATTGTTACCTACCGCGCCGATATATTCTTCCAGGCTCATCACCAGTTCTTCGCGGATCGGGTCGATCGGCGGATTAGTCACTTGTGCGAACTGCTGGCGGAAATAGTTGTATAATAACTGCGGACGGTCGGAGAGGACAGCCAACGGTGTGTCGTTACCCATGGAACCGACGGGTTCGGCGCCTCCGGTGCACATCGGGACGATGATCTTTTCTATGTCTTCACGGCTGTAACCGAAAGTACGCAGTAATTTGTCGTAGTTGTCTACCGTATGCGGAACTTTGCGTCCGGATTTCAGTTCGTCCAGTTCCACGCGGTTATTTGCCAGCCATGTCTTATACGGTTTGGCTTCAGCAAGTTGTTTTTTTAGTTCGCCGTCATAATAGATTTCCCCTTTTTCTGTATCGACCATTAATATTTTTCCCGGTTGCAGGCGTCCCTTTTCTTTGATCTCATTCGCTTCAAAATCCATAACGCCGACCTCGGAAGCTACCAGCATCATATCGTTTTTAGTGATCAGATAACGAGCCGGACGTAGACCGTTGCGGTCGAGCATTCCGCCGGCAAACCGTCCGTCGCTGAAGAGCAGGGCTGCCGGACCGTCCCAGGGCTCCATCAATATGGAATGATATTCATAGAACGCTTTCAGGTCTTCCGATATCGGATTCTTTTCATTCGAACTTTCGGGAACGAGCATCGCCATGGCATGCGGCAGGCTCAACCCTGATGCCACCAGAAACTCCAGCACATTATCCAGCGAAGCGCTATCGCTCATCCCCGGCTGAATGATCGGACGGATACTCTCAATGTTGCCGATGGTAGGAGAGGTGAGTACGCTTTCACGCGCTTCCATCCATCCCCGATTCCCGCGGATCGTATTGATCTCTCCGTTATGAGCCAGCAGGCGGAAAGGTTGTGCCAGGCTCCAGGTCGGAAATGTGTTCGTACTGAAGCGGGAGTGAACCAATGCCAACCCGCTTGTAAAGTAGTTATTTGTCAGGTCAGGGAAGTAATGACGGAGCTGCATGGATTCCAGCATTCCTTTATATACAATATTCCTGGTAGATAAAGACGCTACATAGAAGTCATTCTTTGCCGCCAGGTCAGAAGCTGCTACCTTGTTTTCTATGCGTTTACGTATCACGTACAACTTCAATTCCAGTTCCTGCTGATTATCGCAACCGGTGACAAAAATTTGTTTGATATCCGGTTCTGTTGCCAGTGCGTCTTTTCCCAGTATGTCACTGTTCACAGGAACTTTCCGCAGATGCATCAGGGTAAGACCTTCCTTTTCAATCTCCTCGATCATAATACTGAGGATGGCAGAGCGTTGTGCTTCGTCTTTGGGAAGAAAGACCAGACCTGTCCCGTATTTTCCCTTTTCAGGAACGGGAATCCCTTGCAACAAAATAAATTCGTGAGGGATCTGAAGTAAGATACCAGCACCGTCACCAGTCTTGTTGTCGGCACCTTCTGCACCCCGGTGACGCATATTTTCCAATACTTTAAGGGCTGACTCTACAATGTCGTGCGACTTTCCTCCGTGAATGTTAACTAACATTCCGACTCCACACGCGTCGTGTTCATTCGCAGGATCGTATAATCCTTGCTTTCTGTTCAAATAGATCTGTTCTTTCATTGTTTGTTGACTTTATGTTTGCTTAATACCTGTTTTGTTGTCAAATTGTTCGACAAATATAGTTTGTTTCTTGCATAATGATATGTATACTTGTGTTAAATACTGACGTTTTTTTTGTTTATTAGAGCGGTTGGTTTCTATTTGACATGATAGTAGCTGTTTTAATGTTAATATGAAATCAATGGACGGTTGTTTGGTTGTAAAATGAAAGGAGCTGTTTCTTTTAATAGTTTGAAATAACTATCATTTTGATAATGTAAACCCTGTATTTTGTTTATCTTTGTTAGAAATAAAATGAAATCTTTGTATGATTGATATTATTTACAATGGGAGAGTTCCGGCTTGCGGTGTCTTTTGTGGAGGCTGCCCAAACTATACGCGGATAAAGAAACCTTGCAAGGGTGCCGAATATTCAGATAAATGTGAACGGTGCAAAACATTTCATTTGTGTTGTAAGGAAAAAGGTATTACCCATTGTTTCCAATGCCGGATTTTTCCATGCAGTAAATTTAAGTCATTTACCAAACGATGGCTCAAATATGGACAGAACTTTATTGAAAACCAACGTCTTCTTGCATTAGGTACTGATGTTTTTCTTGATAACTATAATCGTATGATCCATTTTGAAACGGAAAGACTGGTAATAAAGGAAATTACCATAGAAGAGGAACTGAAGGCTCTTTTAGCTATCTATACTCAGGAAGAAAATATGAAATACATCCAGTCCGGCAGGTATGACTGGACTTTGCAGGAATTAAAAGCTCGTTATAAGGCAACGAATGAAACTGGATACCCGGAAGGATATGGTGTGTTTGTTGTTAAGATGAGGGGAGAAAACAATATTATAGGTGAAGCCGGACTGTTCAACTCATTTTCAGATCCTGGGAAAATGGAGGTTGGTTACATTATCGATCAAGCGTATTGGAATAAAGGATATGGAACGGAAGTATGTCAGGGTTTGATCGACTATGCTTTTAGCCGATTGGGTTGTACGGAACTTATTGCCCGTATGTACGATCAGAATATGGCATCCGTCAGGGTTTGTGAGAAGCTGGGTTTTGAATATCTTCTTACGGGGGAGGCGGCAAATAAAAAAGTCTTCCGGGAATATCGGAAGACTTTTATTAAATGAGTTTTTCGTAAATAGTGAACAGTTTCCTTTATATCTGTAATACCAGAATAAACCGGCATCCCTTTTTATAATCCATATCAATTGAAAGGCTGCCGTTCAGTTTGTTGGCGATCAGGGCACAGATAGGCAAACCTAGTCCGTCTCCTTCTGCCAAATCTTTGACTTCGCTGAATGGTTTGAAGAGGTTTTCTTTTAATTCGTCGGGAATACCTGTTCCGTTATCTGTAACGATGATGTGGCAAAGGTGTGCTCCCTTTCTCTTGAATTCCAGCCATATTTTACCGGAAGTCGTATGTGAAGCTGCATTATTCAACAGATGTAATAAAATACGTTCCAGTTGTTCTGCGTTTGTTTTTACTTCCAGTTGAGGGGCATCAACAATTACTTCTACATCCGGATGGATTTTATCTTTTACCTTATCCATCGTTTTTTTGCAGAAACTACCCATATTGAACGATTGTACTTCGTACGGTTCCATTAAAGAACTTTCAAGAGAAGATAATTCCTGGATGTTTACACTGAATTGCTTCAAGGCATTTACACGTGTCAGAATTGCTTCGGCTCGTAATTCTTCTGCCGATACATTGAGCTTATCGAGAGTCGGTTTCATTTGCTCCGATATGCTTTGGATAAATTTGGTTTGCTGTTCGCTGTGCTCGTTGGTTGTCTGGATGATGTTTTTCAGCTTTTTGTTGAGCACAATGAAGCGTAATAACAGGAATGCTACGAAAAGCAATCCGGCGATAAGAATGACAACCAGTGTGCAAAGACCTACTATCATGTATTGTTTGCCTGATAGTTTGTCGTCTTTTTCCTGTATAGTTTTCAGGCTGTCGTCATACTTTAACTGCAATGCTCCCAGTTCATCCTGTGCATTAAGCGCTTTAACGGAATCGGTCCAGACGATATATTTTTCGTAAGTACGTTCCATTAACGGGGCGTTATTGGCTGAGCGGGCTATTGTGATCAGGTGCTTGTAACATTCGCTTACCTTGTCGTACTCTTTTTTATCCTTATATTGGTTGATGAGTTTGCTGAAGCTGGCATCTCCCTGTTCGTTTTGTCCGAATGTATAATAATAACTTGCCTGGGTATATAAAAAGTCTTCAGCGAGTTTTTCGCTGCCTGCCTGGCTTACCAGATTATCCAACGTGTTGAGTTGAAGCTGTGCCTGTGCCGCGTTTTTGAGTTTTATGTACATCTGCAACCGTTCTTTTGTCAATTGGAAACGTTGGTCGTAGAAGGTCTTTTGCGCTTTCTGTTCTTCGGTTAAAAGAAACTGCGTCATTTGCCTGCAAAGCTCGAATGCTTCCTGATAATAGTTTTCGCGATAGTACAGGTACGTCGCTTTTGTTCCGCAATCGATGGCTTGTGTATAGTCTCCTTCGTTCGAGAAGGCTTTGTAAGCTTGCAGAAAAAGATAACGGGCTTTGGTAAAGTCCTTTTGTTCCAGGCTACTTTGAGCCTGTTTCATGTAATTATTTGCTTTGTTTTCCGCATGGAGAGACATGCAGAAGCAAATCGCGAGGGTGATGATAAAATACGTGCTTCTCATAAACATAATTTTTTATTAGAAGCAAATATATGTATTTATTCAAAATCAAAGCATGACTTATGCTGAAAAAGTTTCAGTATAATCATTGTTATTCGGTAGAATTATGTTTTTACCTCTATTTCATAGATGCGTGATTCGTCTTCCCAAGGATGGTAACCTTGACCTATATATTTGAATCCCAGCTTTTCATAGAATCCGATATGTTCCGTACTGAGGTATAATCTGCTAAAACCGGCTTTAATCGTATCTTCTTTGGCTTTCTCCAATAAAAGCGTACTGTAAAAATGTCCCCGGTGGTTTTCATCTATATATACGGCACAAACCCACGGATACAAATCCATCCGGCTGATAAAATCATTGGTGATCAGCCCGGCGCAACCAATTATTTCATTATCCTTTTCCAATAGATACCATTGAGGAAGTGGATTCGGAGAATCTATACTGTGATTAATAGAATCTTCATAGAGCACAGGGTATACGGAAGGCCATTTGCTTTGAAAATAGTTGATAGCGATATCCTTATAGGTCGGATTCTCTCGTACTGATATAATTTTCATGGTGTTGAATTTAATTTGATGATTGAATATTTTTCCATTGGAGCATGTTATTCTCAAAACTGACGGATAATTTACCGAGATCTTTGAGCCAGGAAAGATAGGAACGGATAGTACTACCTACCAGTACGTATTGTTCAAAGTTCATAGATAATTCGTATTTGTCGAAAAGCATCTGAAGGATGTTTTCGCTATTTTGAGGGGTGGAGCAGATTTCGAGTAGGGTATCGGTAATCTCGTAGATCTTGTTTCGGTTGATGGCAACCAGCCCTTTGATGTCTGCCGTCATTTCCGCATGTGAAGGAACAAAACAGGCCGCCTCGATTTTTTCAACGAAATCAAGTGTTTCCAGATATTGGGCTACATTATAAATGAAAGAAACCTGATATTTGTTGAGGGTATTTTCACTACTGATACAGTCTGCCAGAAAAACAGTATCATCCGGAGTACGGAATCCCGCCATATCAAAAAAATGACCGGGCAGGGGAATGACTTCCAGCTCTTGGGGAAAATCCTTGTCCGAAAAAGGTAATGTCTGACTTTCTTTAGCCATCAGAAACTTGTTACGTAAGTCCTTACAAGGGTATCCTCCATATAAAAACGATGGCTCCAATATCGGATATTGTGTAAAAGCAGCCTCTATTCCATTTGCAAAGACAGGGCAGCCGACTTGTTGTTGCAAATAGGCATTCCCTCCGATATGGTCAGCATTGGAATGGGTATTGACAATTCCTTTTATCGTCCAGTTTTGTTGTGCGGCAATTTTAATGATTTTCTTGGCGGCTTCTTTGTCGTTGCCACTGTCGATCAGATAAATATCTGTCTCATTTTGCCGATAGATGCCGATTTTCGCCGGAGAATTTATGTAGTAGCTTTTTTCGCCAACTTGCTGAAGTTCGTACATGGCTGTAGTCTTTAGATTGATATTGAAAATAACAGTTCAAATATACTATTATTCTAATGAAAATTGAACTCTTCTGTTTAATTCCTGCTTTTTCATCCGGATGATAAGAACTGTATCTTTAATGGATGCCAGTAATGTGAATATAGCTATCGACCAGATTGTTTTGATATTTGCAGTCATAACATATAGAATCTTTTCGTATATTTGACAAAACCAATAAATCATCTGTATCATGGGCATACAAGTATTTCTCAATAACTATCGCGAAGCCTTCGGAGATAAAGTCGATCTTCCTATTGTCTTTTGGTATTCGGAGCAACCGGTAACCCCGGTCGATAAAATCGGAGGATGTTTATTCAAATGCATGAAAGAGGTCAGAGCCGGACAAACGGTTAGTTTGAGTGTGGAAACTATCGGTTGTGGTGGCGGAAAATTCTATACGGGTTTTACGGAGATGCCTGAACGGATTCCCGGATTTGTGTCTTTAAAAGAAAAATATAAACAAACACCCGAAGGTGTTTCTGAGTTTTTGGAAGAGTTGCAGGTTCCGAGAGCAAAGATGGATTATCTGAATTTTGCCCGAATGGATAAAGTCGAGAACTTTGACAATCTGGAAGGTATCCTGTTTTTGGCGACACCCGATATGCTTTCCGGTTTGGCAACCTGGGCCTTTTTCGATAATAATTCAGAGGATGCCGTTACCTCTCTATTCGGTTCTGGTTGTTGCTCTGTAGTCACACAAGCCGTTATTGAGAATGCGAGAGGAGGAAAACGTACCTTCATCGGGTTTTTCGATCCTTCTGTACGCCCTTATTTTGAACCGGATATTTTAAGTTTTATGATACCGATGTCCCGATTTAAAGAAATGTATGATACGATGCGGAGTAGCTGTCTGTTCGACACACATGCCTGGGGAAAAATCAAGGAGAGAATGAAGTCATAAATGATTTGATTATTACTGTCCACCTGTTGCTTTCCGGCAAATAAGGGATAATTGATAATCTTAAAGGCAATATTGCCAATAATATTGAAGTCTGATATATAGATCTTTGCAAAAAGGAATAAATCCAATAAGTAAGAATAAAAAAAGACTCTGTATGAAAAAGATTATTGTATGCGTAATGATGCTGGTAGCAACCGGAGCAATAACATTTGTTAATGCACAAAGTGACAAGAAAGACCGGAAATGTACAAAGACTGAACAGTGTGGAAAGAAGTGTGATAAGAAATGTAAGGAAAAATGTGACAAAAAGTGCGATAAGTCCATGATGTCAGCTTGTAAAGATGAATGTGGCAAGGCTGACAGTAAAGGGTGCAAAGCAGAAAAATGCAATTGTAAGAAAGATCAGAAAGAAACAACACCAAAGAAAATGTAAAAAGTCAAGTTTTGACTTTAAAAAGAGATCGCTTCAAAAGAAGAATGAGGCGATCTTTTTTATTTCATCCCTTTTTCTATTTGGGGAATATTAAAACTCCCTGTGCAAACTCTGCTTGCCATAGCGTTCAGCTCCCCAGAATTGGTTTCTGTCACGAAGGTAATCGGGTGAGTTGGCAACTTCTTGTCTTATGAATGAGATCTCATCGTCTGTGCTTGCTTGATCGTTATACAACATTGTTCGTGATACAAAAGTCTTAGCTTTTAAAGCGGTTCTGTCATCTGTATGTTCTCCGAAAATGATGCCTTGATTATAATATCCGATGAAATTGTTTTTGGCAGGTGAGAAATCGTAGGAAGGTATCGAATTATTTACAAAGAAATGTTCAATTCTTTTTCCGGTATCTGTAATATTATAATTTTGTGGAATAATGTATCTCTCATGATATCGCCTGAAAAAATGGGGAGTATAATTTATGACGAAGAATGACTTGTCTGTAATAGGTCGCATATAAACAACTCCCATACCATATGACTGATATTTAGCGAAAGGGACAACTGCTGGTTCATTGACATATTTCTTTTCCCTGACAAGTAAAATAACCGTCCATTCGTTATTAGTTACATAAGATTTCCAGTTAATTACTTTATAGACAGGAAAAGTTTTAGATTTCAAAAAGAAACGACGTGTTTCATCTTGAAAATGATATATACGGCGAAAAAGAGGATCGTAATCTTTTCCAACCTCTTTTTGCATTTCAGTCAAAGTCATTGTATCGGTAAACATAAAGCTATGATTTAGGTTCAACATTATATGCAAATGTAATAATAAACATTGCTTGAAAATCAAAAGAAGATTAGTATTTTGTTATTTGAATTGTATCTTCTTGATTTTCAGACAAGAAGTAAATAAAGAACGATAATCACTGTGTCTTATCTATTCCATGCCGGTCTCTCCTTCAATATTTTCTGATATATGGGACAATCAGGCGTATGCGCCCCTTCGAGATAGCCTGTGCTTAGCAGAAATTCATTGACGATCTCCCCACCAGTAAATTTGAATGTTTTCTTGAATAGTTTAGTCCATTCATCCTTGGTTTTAGGGTGATGGTGATCCAGCCAGTTTTTAAATGAACCGTATTCATTTTTCAGTTCCATAATGGCCTGTGCATTGTGGATGGCGGCTTTTACTTTTAGTCTGTTCCGAATGATACCGGGATCGGCTAAAAGCCTGGCTTCGTCTGTTTCCGTATAGTTTGCGATGGTTTCGATATTGAAATTATCATAGGCTGTACGAAAAGCGGTTTCTTTTTTGAGTATGGTCGACCAGCTTAAACCTGCCTGATTGATTTCCAGAAGGAGCCTGCCGAATAATTCATTATCATCTTCGATAGGGAAACCATATTTTTCATCGTGATATGTCTTGTTAAGATCAATAGCCCAACCAGTAGTGGTCTTTATGTATTCGCAGTATGACATAATAATTTTGTTTGTATTGATTATGGCTGATAAAGATAATCAAATATCTTTGGTTCGAACTATAGGTATGATTATTTGTTTTTCTTGTAACTTTGTAGTTTTAATAAAAAAGAACCGTTGATGTCCACGAACCATATATTAATCATTGCATTAAGTAACCATCCTGTTTTGGGACCTTTACTTATTCCTTATTTTGCTAAAACTGTGTCTCAGGATGTGATCAGTGTGGAGGAACAGGCTACCCATGCGGGAAACGATACGGAGTTGTCTGAGATGGAGAAGCGCGTAATTGCTATTGCGCAAAGTTATTCCGAAAAGAACCTGATGCAGGTATATTCCAGGCAACAGACGGTGGCCGGCTTTTTGAGTTCGGTGACGGCGGAGATGTTGAAGAAGCAACTCCGTCCTTTCATTGATAAGAAAATAAGGGAGATGGTCCGGTTGATGCAGGCGAATCATTTGCCGGTATATATGAAAGAACCCGGTGTGAAACTGCTTTATGAACATGACCGGATGCGTTTTTCTGGGAATATTGCGGAGATCTCTTTCCGCTTTGAGATAACAGATCATTTTTTCCGTTATTCAGCTGTCTGTCGTATGGATGGAGAAGAGATCCCTTTACAGAAAAAGAGAAAGTTTATGGTTTTGTCTTCAAAACCGGCTATCCTTTTGTTGGATGATCGGCTCTTAGTTTTCAAGCGGATTGAGGCTTCGAAAGTTACACCGTTTCTGACCCGGAAATATGTGGAAGTGCCGCTGGCAGATGCTGAAAAGTATCTGGAGATGGTTGCGCTTCCCCTGATTTGCGATTATCCTGCCACCTCTTCCGGCTTCGATCTTATTCACGAAAGGAGAACTTGTATCCCTGAATTGTCTGTGGAGCGGTCTATTAATGACGAGCCGGCACTTCAGTTGCGTTTCCGGTATGGAGACCGTTATTTCTCGCCGGGAAAGAAAAGCCAGCTGACTTATCCCCGGTTGGAAAAGGTCGACGGAAAACCTGTCATCTATTATTATACACGTGATTTGGAGTTGGAACAAATCTATATCAACTTACTGGAGAAATGGGGCTTCAAACAGATAACGGATGTTCAGTTTGTCAGGGTTGTCGAAACAGGCGGTTATACGTTTATCGACTGGCTGCAACAACATAAGGCAGAGTTGGAGTCTTGCTTTTCTTTTGTGAAGACGGACACGTCTCTCCGGTATTATCTGGGAGAGATTTCGCTGACACAGGAGATTTCTCCTTCTCCCGACTGGTTCGATATCCGCATTACGGTGCGTATGGGGGATTTTCTGTTCCCTTTTATCCGTTTCAGGAAGCATATTCTGGAAGGAAAAAGGGAGTTTGTGCTGCCGGACGGACAGGTCGCCTTACTTCCTGAAGACTGGTTCGAGAAATATAGCGATCTGTTTACTTTCGGTGATGACAGACCGGAAGAGATCAGGGTTCGTAAAATGCATCTGGGAGTTGTTTCCGCGTTGGAACAGGAGGATACTGTTTCGAAGGTGTATGTACAGAAAGAATCGGTTGTTGTTCCTCCGAAGATAAAGACTGTTTTGCGTCCGTATCAGCAGGACGGTTTTTCCTGGCTGGTCCATCTGGCAGCCAACGGCTTTGGTGCTTGCCTGGCGGATGATATGGGGTTGGGAAAAACGTTGCAGACGATTACGCTGTTGCAACATATCTATGATCCGGAAGAACCGAAAGCAGTTGTGTTATCTTCTCCTGCTCCGCAAAATATAACAGTTGATAGCAGCGGACAGTTTTCCTTTTTCGGAATGGATATGCCCGGTGAGATACCGTATGAAGAGGTGAAAAAGGAGAAGGAGGAAACGACGGTTCCCGCTTCGTTAGTCGTTGTGCCGACCTCTTTGTTGCCGAACTGGAAACGGGAGATCCGGAAGTTCAGCACATTGAGCGTTTATACTTATATGGGAGATCAAAAGAGGAAAGAACCGTGGAAGAGTTTCGACCGGTATAATATTGTATTGGTTACTTACGGGCTTCTCCGGAGGGATATCGAACTGTTGGAGAAATATCGCTTTACGTATGTGATACTGGATGAAAGCCAGAATATAAAGAACCCGGCTTCCATGACATACCATTCGGTTGTCCGCCTGCAATGTGAGCATCGCCTGGTGCTGACCGGGACGCCGATTGAAAACTCGCTGAAAGATCTGTGGGCGCAATTCAACTTCATTAATCCCGGTCTGCTGGGTTCTGCGGACGGATTCCGGAAACATTTTATCCATCCGATAACAAAGGAAGGAAACGATAATGCCCGCAAACGCTTGCAACAGATTATCCGTCCGTTCTTTCTGAGGCGCACCAAGCAACAGGTGGCTCCCGAACTTCCCCCGTTGACGGAAGAGGTGGTTTATTGTGAAATGACACCGGAACAACGGGAGGTTTACCAGAAAGAGAAGAATGCGCTGCGGAATACGATTTTGCAGGAGCGCCATAAGAACTCATTTGTCGCATTGAACGGTATAACCCGTTTACGCCAGTTGGCGAATCATCCGCACATGGTTTTAGCGGACTATGAAGGCGGTTCGGGGAAGATGGAGCAGGTGCTGGATGCTTTTGAAACACTGGTTAGTGAAGGGCATAAGGTGCTGATATTCTCGTCTTTCGTTACACATCTGAAACTGTTGGCGGATGCCTTCACCGAGCGTGAATGGCTATATGCGATGTTAACGGGAAGTACCCTCGACCGTGAAAGCGAAATTACCCGTTTCTCTACCCGCAATGATGTTTCCGCCTTTTTCATTTCCCTGAAAGCCGGTGGGGTAGGACTAAACCTGACGGATGCCGATTATGTTTTCATCCTCGATCCCTGGTGGAATCCGGCAGCCGAGTTGCAGGCGGAAAGCCGTGCTCATCGTATCGGACAGGAAAAGCAAGTCTTTGTCTACCGCTTTATTACTGCCGACACGATCGAGGAGAAGATACGCAACCTCCAGGAATCCAAAAGCGAACTGGCTGAAACATTCATCTCGGAAAACGATCCGCTGAAGTCACTGACGGATAAAGAGTGGGAAGATTTGTTGTAAAACAATAATTCCGTATATTTGCCATCAACAACATATATAAGCTTATGAAACGTCCTGAAATAGTCAACCGCATCCGCGAAGTTCTTCGACATTCGGCCCCAGGTGTCAAAGCCATACTTTATGGTAGCGAAGCGCGTGGAGATGCACGGCCCGACAGTGATATCGACCTGCTGATATTAGTGGATAAAGACAAGATAAAGCTGGAAGATGAGGAGAGAATAACTTATCCTCTTTACGATATTGAGATTGAAACAGGAGTGATTATTAACCCAATAGTATACTCTCAAAAGCTGTGGGGAAGGCTTGTCACTCCATTTTATGAGAATGTTATGAAGGAGGGAATATTACTATGACTGATGAAGAAAGACGAGCACTCGTTTCTTTACGTTTACAAAACGCGAAAGACACTTTAATTGAATTGCCGGTTCTTATAGAGCATGGCTTTTGGAATACAACTGTAAGCCGTATGTATTATGCCTGCTATTATGCCGTAGCCGCTTTGTTACTGAAACATGGTATTTGTGTTAAAACCCATTCCGGCATACGACAAGCCTTCAGTAAGGAATTTGTCTTGACTGGACAGATAGATAAAGAACAGTCGAAATTTTATTCCAATCTGTATGCAAACCGGCAGTCCGGCGATTACGATGATTTCATTATGATGAATGAAGATAAAGTGAGAGAGCTCTATCCGAAAGCCGTTGTCTTTATCGATATCATAGAACGATTAATTAATGAAGATTTATAAGTTGTTGAAGGTGTAACAAAACAACAAACGATTCTGGCTTGTTCTTTCTTAGCATAGTAAATATATCACTATAATTTACTTTTTTCTTATAAATTATAGTTCTACCTCTTTATTTGGCTTTACATTTGTACTATTGTCGAAACAATACAGAAATATATAATATTTTAACTAAATGCCGGATAAAATGATTATTTCTATTAATATGTCAATTATTTTGCATTAATATGAACAATGTGTTTAATAAAGTGCGTATCTTTGCAGTTGAAATAAACAAGATATAACCAGATGGAACAACTTAAACATGAGTGTGGAGTCGCCATGGTCCGGTTACTAAAGCCTTTAGAGTATTATCATCAAAAGTATGGTACCTGGATGTACGGCCTGAATAAACTCTACTTACTGATGGAAAAGCAGCATAACCGCGGACAGGAAGGAGCCGGTTTAGCCTGCGTGAAGTTAGAAGCAAGCCCCGGTGAAGAATATATGTTTCGGGAAAGAGCGTTGGGAACAGGAGCTATAACCGAGATATTCGCCGCCGTTCACGATCATTACAAAGATTTACCACCCGGTAAATTAAACGATCCGCTTTTCGCTAAAGCAAACCTTCCTTTCGCCGGAGAACTTTATATGGGGCACCTCCGTTACAGCACGACCGGTAAGTCCGGTATTTCCTACGTCCATCCTTTTTTACGCCGCAACAACTGGAGAGCCAAGAACCTCGCTCTTTGCGGAAATTTCAACCTCACAAACGTAAACGACATTTTCAAAGAAATTACAGCTATCGGACAGCATCCGCGCAAATATGCCGATACCTATATCATGCTCGAACAGATGGGACACCGTCTGGACAGGGAAGTGGAGCGTTTGTACCGGAAATATGAAGAAGAAGGATTGCGGGGCATGGATATTACACATGCGATCGAAGGACATATGGACCTGTCGAATGTGTTGAAACGTTGCGTGCCGACCTGGGACGGCGGGTTTGTGATCTGTGGCTTGACCGGTAGCGGCGAGTCGTTCAGCGTGCGCGATCCCTGGGGCATCCGTCCGGCTTTTTATTATGCCGACGACGAGATCGTGGTGCTGGCCTCCGAACGTCCGGTGATCCAGACGGCAATGAACGTGCAAGCCGGGGATATAAAGGAGTTGCAGCGTGGAGAAGCGATGTTTATCAGTAAAGACGGCCGTTTCCGTACTTCGCAGATCGTGGAGCCGGAAGAGAATAAAGCCTGTTCGTTCGAACGTATCTACTTCTCCCGGGGCAGCGATGTGGATATTTACCGCGAACGGAAGAAGCTGGGGGAGAATCTGGTGCACCCGATATTGAAAGCTGTCGATTACGACATCAAACATACAGTCTTCTCCTTCATCCCCAATACGGCGGAGGTCGCTTATTTCGGAATGCAGGAGGGGTTGAACAACTACCTGAACAAGCTGAAGAAAGAGTGGATTGCCGACCGCAGCCACCTACTTCAGGAAGAAGAACTCGACCAGATACTTTCCATGCGTGTCCGTGCCGAAAAAGTAGCGATTAAAGACATAAAGTTGCGTACCTTTATCGCCGAAGGCAACAGCCGTAACGACCTGGCCGCCCATGTGTACGATATAACTTACGGAAGTATCGAACCATTCGTTGATAATCTGGTTGTAATAGATGATAGCATTGTTCGCGGAACAACCCTGAAACAAAGTATTATCGGTATCCTGGACCGCCTGCATCCGCGGAAGATCGTGATCGTGTCTTCCTCTCCGCAGGTACGTTATCCGGATTATTACGGTATCGACATGTCGCGGATGAACGAGTTTATCGCTTTCAAGGCCGCAGTCGCTTTGCTGAAGGAACGGGGCATGGAATCCGTTATCACCGAGGCATACTGGAAAGCCAAGAAGCAGCAAGCGAAGGAGGAAGGTCCGATCGTCAACTATGTGAAGGAGATTTATGCGCCGTTCACCGATGAGGAAATATCCGCCAAGATGGTCGACCTGCTTACACCGGCCGGTACACGCGCCAAAGTGGAGATCGTTTATCAGACGTTGGAAGGTCTGCACGCTTCTTGTCTGAACCATCCGGGCGACTGGTATTTCTCCGGCGATTACCCGACTCCGGGCGGTGCACGTATGGTGAACAATGCCTTCATACATTATATGGAAGAAGAATATTTAGTCAAATGACACAAGATACAGATTATATGCAAACAGAGAAAACAGCAACTTTGATCTTAGACGACGGGACTGTTTTTCGTGGCTTTTCTTTCGGCTGCGAAAAAGAGGTAACCGGCGAAGTAGTGTTCAACACTGCCATGACAGGTTATCCTGAAAGCCTGACCGACCCTTCTTATGCCGGCCAGCTGATGGTGTTAACTTATCCGTTGGTGGGAAATTACGGTGTACCCGCCCGTACGTTCGGGGCGGATGGAATTGCCGCTTTCATGGAGAGTGAGAAGATACATGCCGACGCCATCATTGTAAGCGATTACAGTCATGAGTATAGTCATTGGAATGCTGTCGGGAGTTTGGGAAGCTGGTTGAAAGAAGAAGGTATTCCCGGAATTTATGGGATCGATACACGTGCCCTGACCAAGAAATTGCGCGAACATGGCGTGATGATGGGAAAGATCGTGATTGGCGGGAAAAAAGCCGAAGCAACCGATTTCGGAGAGTACGCGAATGTGAATTATGTAGATAAAGTGTCCTGTAAGGAAGTGATTACTTATGGAGAAGGCGAAGGTAAAAAGCGGGTTGTCCTGGTGGATTGCGGGGTGAAACATAACATCATCCGCTGCCTGCTGAAACGCAATGTAACGGTTATCCGCGTACCCTGGGATTACGATTTCAATACGCTTGACTACGACGGCCTGTTCATCAGCAACGGCCCCGGCGACCCGGATACCTGCGATGCGGCCGTCCAGAATATCCGCAAGGCACTCTCCGGAGATAAACCGATCTGCGGTATTTGTATGGGCAACCAACTGCTGGCAAAAGCCGGAGGCGCCTCCATCTACAAACTGAAATACGGACACCGCAGCCATAACCAGCCGGTTCGCATGGTGGGAACGGAGAAATGCTTCATCACCTCGCAGAACCACGGATATGCGGTGGATAACGATACGCTGGGCGCTGATTGGGAACCGCTCTTCATCAATATGAACGACGGTACGAACGAAGGTATCCGACATAAAACGAAACCTTTCTTCTCCTCACAGTTCCACCCGGAAGCTTGTAGCGGCCCGACAGATACGGAGTTTATGTTCGATAAGTTTGTGGAGTTGCTTTGAGTTTTTTCACAACGACCTTGTGGCGGGTTGCACAACGACCTTGTGGCGGGCTGCACAACGACCTTGTGGCGGGCTGCACAACGACCTTGTGACGGGTTGCACAACGACCTTGTGACGGGTTGCACAACGACCTTGTGAAGGACTGCACAACGAGACCTTGAGCACATCTCAATTAATTAAAAAATAAAAGACAATGAAAGAAGATATAAAGAAAGTCCTGATATTAGGTTCGGGCGCCCTCAAGATCGGTGAGGCGGGCGAGTTCGACTATTCAGGCAGCCAGGCATTGAAAGCCATCAAGGAAGAGGGCATCCAGACGGTGCTTATCAACCCGAACATTGCAACGGTACAGACTTCGGAAGGGGTTGCGGACACGGTTTATTTCCTGCCCGTCACTCCTTTCTTTGTGGAAAAGGTGATCGAAAAGGAACGCCCCGAAGGTATTCTGCTGGCATTCGGCGGACAGACGGCGCTCAACTGCGGTGTGGCGCTTTACCAGAGCGGCGTACTGGAAAAATATAATGTCCGTGTATTGGGGACTCCGGTACAGGCCATCATGGATACGGAAGACCGCGAACTGTTTGTCCGCAAACTGGACGAGATCGATGTAAAGACAATCAAGAGTGAGGCGGTGGAGAACGCTGCCGATGCCCGTCGTGCCGCTGCCGAGCTGGGTTATCCGGTGATCGTGCGTGCCGCTTATGCGTTGGGAGGCCTGGGTTCAGGCTTCTGCGACAATGAAGAAGAACTGGACGTGCTGGTCGAAAAAGCCTTCTCTTTCTCTCCCCAGGTATTGGTGGAGAAGAGCCTGAAAGGCTGGAAGGAAGTGGAATACGAGGTGGTCCGCGACCGCTTCGACAACTGTATCACGGTATGTAACATGGAGAACTTCGACCCGCTGGGCATCCATACCGGCGAGTCTATCGTGATCGCCCCTTCACAAACGCTGACCAATACGGACTATCATAAACTGCGCGAACTGGCTATCCGCATTATCCGCCATATTGGAATTGTAGGAGAATGTAACGTGCAGTACGCCTACGACCCCGAATCGGAAGACTACCGGGTGATCGAAGTCAATGCCCGTCTGAGCCGTTCATCCGCTCTGGCATCGAAAGCAACCGGTTATCCACTGGCTTTCGTGGCAGCCAAATTGGGTCTGGGCTACGGTCTGTTCGACCTGAAGAACTCGGTAACGAAAACGACCAGCGCTTTCTTTGAACCGGCACTCGACTATGTGGTATGTAAGATACCGCGCTGGGACTTGGGTAAGTTCCACGGTGTAGCCCGCGAACTGGGTTCAAGCATGAAGTCGGTAGGAGAGGTGATGGCGATCGGACGTACTTTCGAAGAGGCGATCCAGAAAGGTCTCCGCATGATCGGCCAGGGTATGCACGGCTTCGTGGAAAACAAAGAACTGGTCATTCCCGATATCGACAAGGCGTTGAACGAGCCGACCGACCGCCGTATCTTCGTCATCAGCAAGGCCTTCCGCGCTGGTTACACGATCGACCAGATCCACGCCCTGACAAAGATCGACAAATGGTTCCTTCAGAAACTATATAATATCATCCAGACAGCCGGGGCCCTGGAAAGCTTCAGCAAGATCACCGATATACCCGACGACCTGTTCCGTCTGGCCAAAGTGCAGGGTTTCTCTGACTTCCAGATTGCCCGCGCCATCTTCAAAGATAAAATGGAAGACGGCGAAAGAGCCATCCTGCAGGTGCGTCAGGATCGTAAATATCGTGGCATCCTTCCGGTAGTGAAACAGATCGATACTCTCGCCGCCGAATATCCGGCACAGACCAACTACCTGTATCTGACTTACAGCGGAACGGAAAACGATGTGCAATATCTGGGCGACAAACGTTCGATTGTGGTGCTCGGTTCGGGTGCTTACCGTATCGGTAGCTCGGTAGAGTTCGACTGGTGCGGCGTGCAGGCGCTGAACACGATTCGCAAGGAGGGTTGGCGCTCGGTGATGATCAACTATAACCCTGAAACGGTTTCGACCGATTACGATATGTGCGACCGTCTCTACTTCGACGAACTGACCTTCGAACGCGTGATGGACATCCTCGAACTCGAAAATCCGCACGGCGTGATCGTCTCTACCGGAGGACAGATACCGAACAACCTGGCGATGCGCCTGGATGAACAGCATGTAAATATCCTCGGAACATCCGCGAAGAGTATCGACAATGCCGAAGACCGCGAGAAGTTCTCCGCCATGCTCGACCGTATCGGAGTAGACCAGCCGCGTTGGAAAGAGCTTTCTTCTATGGATGATATCAATACATTCGTAGAGGAGGTAGGTTTCCCGGTATTGGTTCGCCCGAGTTACGTGCTGAGTGGTGCGGCGATGAATGTTTGCTCCAACCAGGAAGAGCTGGAACGCTTCCTTCAACTGGCGGCCAACGTCAGCAAGAAGCATCCGGTCGTAGTGAGCCAGTTCATCGAACATGCGAAAGAAGTAGAGATGGATGCGGTGGCCGATCATGGCGAGATCGTGATGTATGCCATCAGCGAGCATATCGAGTTTGCCGGTGTGCATTCCGGTGATGCGACAATCCAGTTCCCGGCACAGAAACTGTATGTGGAAACGGTGCGCCGCATCAAACGCATCAGCAAGCAGATCGCGAAGGAGCTGAATATCTCCGGCCCGTTCAATATCCAGTATCTGGCGAAGGGTAACGAGATCAAGGTAATCGAATGTAACCTCCGTGCTTCTCGTAGTTTCCCCTTCGTGAGCAAGGTGTTAAAGATAAACTTTATCGAACTGGCTACCCGTATCATGCTGGGCTTGCCTGTCGAAAAGCCGCATAAGAATGCGTTCGACCTCGATTATGTAGGTATCAAAGCTTCGCAGTTCTCCTTCAACCGCTTGCAGAAAGCCGACCCGGTGCTGGGCGTGGATATGGCATCGACCGGTGAAGTAGGTTGCCTTGGCGATGATCTTTCAGAAGCAGTGCTGACCAGTATGTTGTCGGTCGGACAGCGTATCCCGGCAAAGAATATCCTGCTCTCGACCGGAACACCGAAACAGAAAGTGGCCATGCTGGATGCAGCGAAGATGCTTGCCCGCAAAGGATACAGCCTGTTCGCTACCGGCGGAACACACCGCTTCCTGGAAGAAAACAATATCCCGAGTACCTTGGTCTACTGGCCGAGTGAAGAAGGCAAACAGCCGCAGGCACTCACCATGCTCCACGAAAAGAAGATCGACATGGTGGTCAATATCCCGCGCGACCTTTCCGCCGGAGAGCTGGACAACGGTTATAAGATCCGCCGTGCCGCAACCGACCTGAATGTCCCTCTGATCACGAATGCCCGCTTGGCAAGTGCCTTTATCGAAGCATTCTGTACCTTGTCTATAGACGATATAGAGATCAAGAGCTGGCAGGAATATAAGTAAAGAACATAGATTTTACCGATGTAAAGTGTGTCCGGCTCATTTAGTCCGGGCACACTTTTTTGTTTAGTGGAATAGGGGTTTTTATTAGATGTGTTGTCTTATCAGTAAAAACTAAAAATGAATAGATCATGAAAAGAAATGTGTGTTTACTATATTTCTGGAAGTAGATTCGGTTGTTGTCTAAAACCTAAATACCCCTTAGTTGTAATGGCTGAGGGGTATTTTTGTTTTCATTAAATAAAGTTACACAATCAGAGCGGAGAAGTTAAAAAGTAAATTTTACTTTTGTACACAGTTGTGAAACATATTCTAAATCGGAATAGTTATACTCATGTAATAATTCAACCAATATGAAGATAGGACTATTTATCCCGTGTTATATCAACGCGGTGTATCCCGAGGTTGGCGTAGCCTCTTACAAACTCTTAAAGCATTTGGGACTGGATGTCGACTATCCTTTAGACCAGACCTGCTGCGGCCAGCCGATGGCAAATGCGGGTTTCGAAAACGAATCGTTGAAACTGGCCCTGCGTATGGAAGAACTGTTCCGGCAATACGATTATGTGGTCGGCCCCTCGGCCAGTTGCGTAGCTTTCGTGAAAGAAAACCATCCGGGCATACTGAAGTCCGGAGGGCATGCTTGCCTGAACAGCGGCAAGATATACGATATCTGTGAGTTCCTTCACGATATCGTGAAACCGGAAAAGCTGCCGGCCGTTTTCCCCCATAAGGTGAGTATACATAACAGTTGCCACGGCGTGCGCGAACTGCATTTGTCTTCTCCGAGCGAAATGAATATCCCTTATTTCTCCAAGCTGCGCGACTTGTTGAAGCTGGTGGAGGGCATTGAGGTGCTGGAACCGAAGCGTATCGACGAATGCTGTGGTTTCGGTGGCATGTTCGCTGTCGAAGAACCGGAAGTCTCGGTTTGCATGGGACACGATAAAGTAAAGGATCATATGAGCACCGGAGCCGAGTTTATCACCGGAGCCGACAGTTCCTGCCTGATGCACATGCAAGGTGTGATCGAGCGGGAACATCTGCCGATCCAAACGATTCATATCACTCAAATATTAGCCGCTGGATTATGAGCACGAAACATTCTATAGCTGCAGCCCGTTTCATTGCTAACAGGAAACAGGAAGCCTGGCACGACGAAACCCTTTGGATGGTCCGTGCCAAAAGAGACAAAATGAGTCATTCGCTGCCCGAATGGGAACGTTTACGCGAATTGGCCTGCGATATAAAACTCTACTCCAACAGCCATTTGGATACACTGCTGGAAGAGTTTGAGAAGAATGCCATAGCCAATGGGGCAATTGTCCATTGGGCGAAAGATGCGGCGGAGCATAATGAGATCGTCGAAAAGATTCTTCAGCAGCATAATGCCCATACATTGATCAAGAGTAAATCCATGTTGACGGAAGAGTGCGGTATGAATGAGTATCTGTTCGGGAAGGGGTATGATATCATCGAGAGTGATCTCGGCGAACGTATTCTTCAGTGGATGCATCTTCATCCGAGCCATATCGTGATGCCAGCCATCCATATCAAACGTCAGGAAGTGGGTGAGATGATGGAGCGTGTGCTGGGGACGGAAAAGGGTAATTCTGATCCTACCTATCTGACGCATGCAGTCCGTAAAAATATGCGCGAAAAATTCCTGACGGCTGATGTAGCCATGACGGGAGCTAATTTTGCTGTCGCTTCGACCGGTGAGATTGTGGTTTGTACCAATGAAGGAAATGCGGATATGGGGACTTCGTTCCCTAAAGTCCATATTGCCACGTTCGGAATGGAGAAGATCGTTCCCGACCAGGAGGCACTGGGTGTCTTTACCCGTTTGCTGGCCCGTTCCGGTACAGGGCAACCGATTACCTCTTATACTTCCCATTACCGTAAACCGCAGGATGGCGGTGAGTTCCATCTTATTATTGTAGATAACGGACGCAGCGATATCCTGGCAAAGCCCGACCATATCCGTACATTAAATTGTATCCGTTGCGGGGAATGTATGAATACCTGTCCGGTATATCGCCGGAGTGGCGGGTATTCCTATACCTATTTTATACCCGGTCCGATCGGTATCAACCTGGGTATGTTGAAGAATCCGGAAGAGTACTCCGATAATGTGTCTGCCTGTTCTTTATGCCTGTCCTGTTCGAATGTCTGTCCGGTGAAGATCGATCTGGGCGAACAGATTTACCGCTGGCGTCAGGATCTGGATAAGATCGGTAAGGCCAGTTCGGAAAAGAAAATAATGTCGGGTGGCATGAAGTTCCTGATGGAACGTCCGGCTTTATTTAATACGGCGCTGAAATTCGCTCCGTTGGTGAATAAAATGCCTCGTTTTATGATATACAATGGTTTGAATGCCTGGGGAAAAGGACGTGAGATGCCGGCATTTGCCAAAGAGTCGTTCAATGATATGTGGAAGAAAAATAAAGTAAAATAAGATGAGTACAAAAGATGATATATTATCCCGTATCCGCAGCCATACCGGGACGCGTTACGAGAAACCGGAAATCACGTTGGATGCAATCACTTATGCAGACAAACTCAAACAGTTCTCCGACTCGTTGGAAGCAGCCGGCGGTCAGGCTGTCGTATGGCAGCCGGGTGGGGACATCAATGAATTGATCCGCCGGCATTTCCCGGAGGCAAAACGTATCGGTTCGAATCTGCCCGGAATAACCGTTGCCACCTTCAATCCGGATTCTCTTTCCGATCCCAGGAAATTGAACGATACCGACCTGGCCATTGTGGAAGGCTGTTTCGGGGTGGCGGAGAACGGAGCTGTCTGGATTACGCAGCAGGTGAAGTTCAAAGCACTCTACTTTATTCCGACAGCCCTGGTAATCATTATCAATAAAGATGCTTTGGTCAATAACATGCATGAAGCCTACCGGCAGCTGGAAGGTACCGATTATAAATACGGCTCCTTTGTCTCCGGCCCGTCCAAAACAGCCGACATCGAACAGGCCCTGGTGCTGGGAGCCCATGGACCGATGAAGGTACTGGTGGTTTTGAAAGAGGGGTAAGTTCGGAATTTATCAAATGTGAACTATCTTGTCCCTGTGTCAAACACGGGTACGAGATAGTCCTTCTTACATTCTTTACTTCGCTTTCTTTACAGCAGCAATTGCAGCTTTGTAATCCGGTTCCTGGCTGATATCTTTCACATACTGTACATATGTTATTTTGCCATCTTTGCCAATTACTACTACGCCGCGGGTAAGCAACTTATTCTCTTTTATCAGGAAGCCATAATTCATTCCAAACTCGCTTTCCCTGTAATCCGACAAGGTATAAATCCGGTCGATCCCTTCTGCCGCACAAAAACGTTCCAATGCAAAAGGAAGGTCTTTGGATAGCGTCAGGACAACCACATCTTTCCCTAAACCGGAGGCCTCTTCATTAAATCTTCTTGTCTGGGCGGCACAGACTTTGGTGTCGACGGAAGGAAAAACGGATAGAACAACGACTTTCCCTTTGAAATCGGACAACTTCACTTCTTTCATATTACTGTCTATCCCAGTGAAATCAGGAGCCATCTCTCCGATATAGGCTTTTGTACCCAGCAAGGTGATTGGCTTTCCCTTCATTGTAATTCCTTGATTATCGCCGGATGATTGACCGACTGCCATGCCGGTGGAAATCAATATACACAATATCATGTAAAATAATCTGTTCATAATCTTCTTTTTGTTATGTTTTTATAGAGAATTTATCAAAGCAAATATAAAGAAATCAGAGGGGATGGGATGATATTTCCCTATTCATTTTATCTATCGGTTGATAGATATAGATGATCGGATATATATTTAACGGATACCTCCGGATAAAAGGATAGAAAATATTGGCTTTTAAGTGAATAGTATTATTTTTGTGGAAGACTTAATCCGTATTCACGAACATAATACTCAATATTCTTTTACCATGAGCAACGTAGAAATGATGAACAGAAGAAAATTTATCCGGACAGGTGTTGCCGGAGTAGCCGGATTGTCTCTGGCGCAGGTGGGATGGGCTGATATACAGCGGGTGCTTCCTCCAGATATGTCGGTCGATAAAGTAAAGCTGGGAAATACCGGACTGGAAGTCTCACGGATCGCTTTGGGGACCGGGACGAAAGGCTGGAACTATGAATCCAACCAAACCCGTATCGGGTTGGATAATTTTGTGAAACTGGCTCATCATGGCTATGAACGCGGACTTCGCTTTTTCGATATGGCCGATATGTACGGTTCACAACCTTTTGTCGGTAAAGCCTTGAAGGAGTTACCCCGTGAAAAGGTCACCCTGATGACAAAGATGTGGACGTATGATGAGGGTTCGGAGAAAAGGGAACCGGTCCGGAAAACGCTCGACCGCTTCCGGCAGGAAGCCGGTACCGAGTATTTCGATATCCTGCTGATGCATTGTATGACTGACGGCAATTGGCCGGAAACGCGTAAATTTTATATGGAAGGGCTTGCCAAAGCAAAGGAGGAAGGCATCGTAAAAGCCGTCGGTATTTCTTGTCATAACTGGAATGCAATGGCTGAAGCCGCTCAAAATCCGTGGTGCGACATTATCCTGGCCCGCCTGAACCCATTCCAAAGCCATATGGACGGTACTCCGGAAGATGTAAACGCCCTCTTGGGCAAAGCCCGGGAAAACGGGAAAGGTATTATGGGAATGAAGATTTTTGGCGAAGGAAAACATGTTACTGATGAAGAACGCGAATGTTCGATACATTTTGCTGTCACTGAAAGCAATCTGCATTGTATGACACTTGGCCTGGAATCGATTGCCCAAATGGACGATGCAATCGAAAGGGTGATGAGAAATGTAAAAAACAGCTGATAATTATTCTTTCTAGACGGATAACTACCCGTGACCGGATGGGTAGTCATCCGTTGCTTAGCCGATGCCTGTTCATTTTTTAGTCAAATATTTGTGTGTTTATTCCGGGAAATACCTATCTTTGCCCCATCACATTATAAATACCTCCGATGAAAATATCTAAGTAAGCCGGTTTCAGAACATATAATTTAAAAGGTTCAATCTCTGTTGAACCGATTTCTGTATAACCATCCCGGCTATTTCATGCGCTTATTCCTGGCGCTTTTTTTATTTCCAAATTTTAGTTTCTAACATTTTTAAAGCAGATAGACTATGTGCATATCAGTACAACAGCTTTGCTATATCCATGCGGATAAAGAACCACTATTCAGAGATATCAGTTTGACGGTAAATAAAGGAGAACAAGTTTCATTGGTCGGAAATAACGGGTCCGGCAAATCTACCTTATTGCGGATTATGGAAGGTAGCCTGAAGCCCTCTTCGGGTGAAGTCGTTTGTTCCTCTAAACCCTATTATGTGCCCCAGCATTTCGGGCAATACGATGAATTGACCGTAGTGCAGGCCTTGCAGGTTGAGGCTAAAATCAAGGCATTGCATGCTATCATTGCCGGAGATGCCTCGGTAGAGAACTTTACGATTCTGGATGATGACTGGAATATCGAAGAACGAAGCCTGGCCGCTCTTTCTTTTTGGGGATTGGAGCATATTCGACTGGAACAGACGATGAATACGCTGAGTGGTGGCGAAAAGACAAAAGTGTATTTGTCGGGCATACAGATACATTCTCCCGAAATTATCCTGATGGACGAACCGACCAATCATCTGGATACCGGAAGCAGGGACAAACTCTATGACTTTATCAGGTCGAGCCGTGCCACTATCCTTATTGTGAGCCATGACAGGACATTACTTAATTTGTTGCCTTACACTTGTGAACTCGACAGAAGTAAGATCACATTGTACGGTGGCAATTACGATTTTTATAAGGAACAGAAAGAGATCGCACTGGCAGCCTTGCAGAATCAGTTGAGTGAAAAAGAAAAAGAGTTGCGCCAGGCAAAGAAAATAGCCAGGGAGGCGCTTGAAAGAAAAAATAAATCGAGTGTAAGAGGAGAGAAAGCAGCCATAAAGAAAGGTATTCCCCGTATAATGATGGGGGCTATGAAACAGCACGCAGAACAGAGTGCGGTTAAGTTGAAGGATGTGCATGATGAGAAAATGAGTTCGCTCAGTTCCTCCATTACGGATATCCAGACCGCTTTGCCGGATATGCGGCAGATGAAAACGGATTTTAATTCACCGAATCTTCATACCGGTAAAATACTGGTGACTGTTAAGGATATGAACTTTGGCTATGGCGTGAACCGTTTATGGTCCGAACCACTAAACTTGCAGATCAGAAGTGGCGACCGTATCCGGTTCGGCGGTAACAATGGTTCAGGAAAGACAACCTTGCTGAAGCTGATCCTGGGAGAACTGCAACCTGTAGAAGGCTCTGTTGATCGTGCCGATTTCAAGTATGTTTATATCGATCAGGAATATTCGATTGTGTTGCCTAACCTGACTGTGTTTGAGCAATTAGAGAAGTATAATCTGTTTGCCAAACCTGAACATGAGTTAAAAATGATTTTGAGCCGTTTCCTTTTCCCGGTCGGGACCTGGGATAAAAGTTGTTCAAAATTAAGCGGTGGAGAGAAAATGCGGTTGGCTATCTGCTGTCTGATGGTCAGTAATAGTACGCCGGATATCTTTGTTTTGGATGAACCGACGAACAATTTGGATATTCAGAGTGTTAATATAATAACAACAGCAATCAAGGACTATAAAGGTACTGTGTTGTTGGTCTCACACGATCTTTATTTTGTGAAAGAAATTAAAATAAACAGGTCAGTTGAACTTTTTTCATCAACTCCTGTTATTAAGATATAGTGTTTTTCATATGTAAATAAATTGCGCTCCCTATCTCAAGAGAGCCGTTTAAACCATTAATAAATTGATTTTTTTAGAGTTCAGACAAAACAAAAGAGAGCACTTGTATAGATACAAATGCGGTTGGCTATTATCTTTGGGCATTTTATAATTTTACAACAGCTAAGAAAAAAAATTTCATACACGCGTTAAAGGACTCGCAGTCTTGACCGCTTA
>NZ_KQ033913.1:1979479-2126806 GCF_000969835.1 Parabacteroides goldsteinii DSM 19448 = WAL 12034 | reverse complement strand
TTTGAGACCTTCGCCACTTATCGTAGCAACTACCATGTCCTTGTGGACATCTATTCCACAACCCCGGAGGATGACTTGTTCAAAAGGTACTGTTTTCATTGCATTCGTTTTTTCGAGTGAATGACACTAAAGTAAACAATACCCCCCTATTTACATTCTCTTGGACGAAATTTATTTCATGGATGTTTCATGGTATTAGAATTAAGTTAGATTAGGTTATCCGTCTTGTCCGCGAGGATAGGGCGGTTTTTTTTTAGGCAGTCTTTATCAGCTTTTCGAGTGACTTCAGAAATTCACGGGTTGGTTCGATATATCGTTCTACATCGTCGGCAGTCAGATCATAAAGATCGTCATAATCGCCGGATTGTCTCATTTCAAACAGTCATAACACAATCCCTTCTTTTTCTACATTTTTATAAAACGGAGTGAAGCTGCGTTTCAGCCAGTCGTTAATCGTATAAAGTTTGGGACTTATCATTTCGTTAATTTTCCAACCTAGTTCGTACAAAGGATAAGAGATACGGTCGAAATCGTCTGGGTCCAATTTGTTTTTGTCGACTAATATAAGGATGTCCCAATCGGAGTCTGAACGGGCATCATTCCTGGCTCGTGAACCGAAAAGAATTACTTTGGCACCGGGAGCCACTTGAAGAAGTGTCTCTTTAATTTTAGCTAATACAAGTTCTTTCGTATTTTTCATCCGGATGTGTATTTAACAGTTCTGTGCAAATATAAGTAATTCGGTTGAATATAGTTGATTCGTCGGTTATATATTTATCCTCCCTTGTATTTCGATGCAGCCAGTATTTCCTGTGCATTATCGTTTTTCATCAATGCTTCGGGAGTTGTATTTGTTTCTTTTATGTACTGTTCAATGATTTGCAGTCCGACCCAGCTGCCGATATTTCCGGGAGCATCGCTTGTCAGGAATTGGGCAGGCATGTCTTCGAAATATTTCATGGTGTTCATCTGGTCCGGTGTATATAAATGTTTCCGTTCGACAATGGCTTTCCATATATTGGCTTCGTTATTTTTGCACCATTCCCAGGCCTCGTCTGTATAACCGAACAAAGCGGCCGGAGTCATCTCCGGTAATGCTGATAAAACCAGGTATTTTATTTTGCCTTCATAGATCATCCGGTCGAGCAATACATTTTCATTGCCGTTAAATGGGTATTCGGACATCAGCCAGCCGGCGATGTAATCGGGAACCACATGTGAGGGTTGCATCTTACGGCGTTGATAGTCATAGAAAAAGTCCTGATACAACGGATAATCTTCTCCCATATATTTGTCGATGGAGAGTGATAACAGACTGTCGCCGACCAATACGTTCTGGTTGAATCCGGAAACGTGCATGTACAAAGCCGGAATTTGCATAGTCGGGAATTTATCCTGTATCCAGGCGAATGCGTTGCCGAGCGATTGCTCTGTCTCTGTGACCGAATCATATTTTTTGATTGCATCCGCATAAAGATTTTTCAGGGTTGGTTCGGAATAAAAGTTTTCCAGTTTATTGAAAAAGCCGGGCATTTCCGGCGATTGCATATTCAGGATACCTTTACCCAGAATCTCTGTCATCAGCGGATATTGATTCAATAGCTGTTGGTTGAGCGTCGTATCGTCGGAGTTTATTAGCTGGAACAATGCTTTGTCGAACCGGTTGATCGGCATCGGAGTGGCTGTCGTGATATTGTTTGCATTTGTATTTTGTCCGTTACAGCTGCAAAAGCCGATGGTCATAAGGAATGTCAGAAGTATTTTGAAGTTCATCGTTTTTGTCTTTATGTTATGTATTGACTGATTTCTCTGTCTTTTTAATACGTTAAAAAATATTACCCGGTATACTATTTTCAAATATCCGGTATAGTAATCCGAATTAGTTGGTATAGTAGTGACAAAATGATAAACGGATAATTAACGGTTATATTGTATGGAAAACTTCTTATTACTACCTTTGCATCCCTTTTTGAATATCCATTATGCAATTTACGAATAAACAAATTTGGCAGATTACCTATCCTGTACTCATCAGTTTGCTGATGGAGCATATGATCGGGTTGACCGATACGGCTTATCTGGGCCGGGTAGGAGAGGTTGAGCTGGGAGCTTCGGCACTGGCGGGAGTTTATTATCTGGTTATTTATATGCTGGGATTCGGTTTTAGTGTCGGAGCACAGGTCCTGATTGCCCGGCGCAACGGAGCACAGGATTATACCCGGATCGGACCGGTTTTCATGCAGGGAGCACTTTTCCTGTTATTACTTGCTGCTACCTTATTTACGGTTTCCCATTTCTATTCACCGGTGATTCTCCGGAAGCTGATCGGCTCGGATGAGGTTTACCAGGCGACCATGAGTTATATCGATTGGCGTGTCTACGGGTTCTTCTTCTCGTTCATAGCGGTGATGTTCAGGGCGTTTTATGTCGGTATCACCAAGACTAAGATACTGACGGCCAACTCTGTCGTGATGGTGCTGACGAATGTGGTGCTGAATTATATCCTGATATTCGGTAAGTTCGGTTTCCCGGCTTTAGGGATTGCCGGAGCGGCGATCGCTTCTTCTATTTCTGAGGCGGTGTCGGTGTTGTTCTTTATCATTTATACCTGGAAGAAGATCGATTATAAGAAGTATGGAGTGTTTAGTTTTACCGGAATTGATTTCCGGATGTTGAAACAAATATTGAGTGTATCGATCTGGATAATGGTGCAACATGGTATCGCGTTTATCGGTTGGTTTATCTTTTTTGTAGTGATGGAGCATCAGGGGGAACGTCCGCTGGCTATCACGAATGTAGTACGGAGTATTTCGTCTTTCCTGTTTATGTTTGTCAATGCGTTTGCTTCCACGTCGAGTTCACTGGTGAGTAACCTGATCGGTTCCGGCAAGTCGGACCAGGTGATGGGATTGTGTGGGCGGATGATAAGGCTTTGTTACTTTTTTGTGTTGCCGTTAGGGATATTGATCGCTTTATTTCCGGATTTGGTACTGCGTATTTATACGGATAATCCGGACTTGATACAAAGTTCTGTTCCGTCCCTTTGGGTCATGCTTTCTTCCTATATATTGGCGGTTCCTGCTTTTATTTATTTCTTCAGCGTTTCGGGAACCGGGAATACACAGGTTGCATTATGGATCGATATGGCAAGTATTTTAGTCTATGTATCCTATACGTTCCTGGTCGGTGTCTGGTTACATGCCGATGTTGCGGTTTGCTGGACAACGGAACATGTTTATAATGGGATGCTGTTTATTGCATTCTTCTATTTGTGGAAAGGTAATTGGAGGAATAAGAAGCTATAGTTCATCCTCTGTAAAAACATATATGTTTTGAAATCAAAAGTCCCTAGTTTTGTAATCAAAAGTAGGGACTTTACATTTTAAAAGATAGGTACTTTTTGGGGAAGTTTGCCGATAGTTTGTAACTTGCTTTAACACATTTACATTTGCAGTATTAAATATCCTAATAAAAATATAAGTGTATATTTGAAAAGAAGAGTTGCAGTGAACTAACTTTGACACTAGTCTTAAATGACTATGGGCTGAATCAGACTGCAACTCTCTTAATTGGAGAACCTAGCCAGTTAGAATTGTAGGCTCACGACCTAATAAATGTATTAGCTGTTTCTCCTTCATGTTTAATACTGTAAATACAAAGTTATGAATTATTCTCATTTTGTAGGTCTTGATGTAGGGAAAAAAACTTTCGATGCATCCTTAATGTCTGCGGACGAAAAAGAGTTGTCTCACAAGTCTTTTGATAACACTTCAGAAGGGATCCAATCTTTATTAGATTGGATAGCAGGTTATCATCTCTCTTTATCCAAACTCTTGTTCTGTGCTGAAAACATGGGAAGTTATGTCACAGAGTTATCTGTTTCCAGTGCCTCTATGGGTTTTTCCCTAGCTTTGGTTTGCCCGTTGACCATCAAGAAGTCCATAGGCTTGCAACGAGGCAAAAATGACCGCATTGACGCTAAAAGAATAGCGAACTATGCGGTATTACACTATCGAAAACTAGAGTTATACAAATTGCCTGACAAAGACTTGGTGAGACTGCGGGGATGGATTATTATACGTGACAATTTGGTCAAGCAAAAAGTATCAAGCATAAAGTTATTGGAAACATTCTCCCAGATGGCCAAGTTGGCTGATGTGACAGACTCCATTTCTTTTTTGGAAGAGCAGCTCAAGTCGATAAAAGAAAAGATCCTGCAGGTGGAAGAGGCTATGGAGCAACTAATAGCCGCTAGTTGTTCTCTTTGCACAAACTACTTGTTATTAAGAAGTATAAAAGGTGTAGGGATAATCAATGCCATTGTATTACTGTGTGTTACTAACAATTTTCAAAGATTTGACAACCCAAGGAAGTTTGCTTGTTATTGCGGGGTTGCTCCCTTTGAACATACTTCAGGTATTTCCATACGGGGAAAAACGCAGACTTCTCCATTGGCTAACAAAGAAGTAAAAGTGTACCTTACCCGGGCAGCTATTACTGCCATCTCTTGGGATCCGCAGATGAAAGCATATTATAAAAGGAAAATAGCGGAGGGGAAACATAAAGCATCTGTAATCAATGCTGTAAGAGCCAAAATCATAGCAAGGTCTTTTGCTGTGATACGAAGACAGACTCCATTTGTAACATTAGTCGTATAATAAAAAGGCCCTTAATTTCGAAAACATCTTAGATTTAGGAAGTAGCTATACACTTCTGAAGAGTAATTATGTCTATATACGAACTTACCCAAGGATACGTTAATGTTCGTAAACTTGGGTAAGATTTTATAGATATTGTTTGGAGAGGACTTAGAATTCACCCCCTTCCCCCTCTCGAGAGGGGAAAAGTTACTCTCCCGTTATAAAAGAAAGATTCATCTCTTTACAATGTAATCTATTTACAGATATGGCAGGTTTCTCTTTTGCCATATTTTTTCACAATTTCATATTTGTTGTTTAAAGGTATCCTCAGTCCTTGTGGAACTATGTTAATTTAATCCGGATTGTTAATTGTTACAAATATCCGTATTAAATAAAAATCACAAGTTACAAAAATGATATTTAATATAATAAAACTGGCACTATCCCTAAATAAGTTTCGAAAGTCATCTTGAAAACAGATATGTAATCCACGGAATCTTTTTGTGTTAACTATGTGTTAAATTGTTAATGTATTGATATACAATGCATGTCTTCTTTTTTGTGTTTCTGATATTAACATAGTTCCACAAGAACTAATAGTCAGTAACATAAATGAAATAGCTTATGAAGACATAAAATGAACCTATTCAATAGTATCAGTAATTAACATATTTAATTGTTAAACTTAATATCAATATAATGAATAAATCTATATGCAGTAATATAAAAGGAAAAGCTGTATCCCTAACTATTCTATGTGTTTTTAGTTATACAATATCTTTTGCGTCGGTTAATGTAGGAGTAGATAGGGGTAAATCAGCTTCAAGTAGGATTATTCCGAATCAGAGTCAGGCAACCTTCAATTTAAAAGGAAAAGTAATTGATGATATGGGAGAGCCTCTTCCCGGTGCAAATATAGTTCTCGTTGGTGGCACAAGAGGTGTTGCCACAGATATCGACGGATCATTTGTGATCAGTGTTTCGGTTGGTGAGAAACTGACTGTTTCTTATCTGGGTATGGAAGATCAGATTGTAACGGTCAAGGATAAGAAGGATCTTGTAATCACAATGAAACCCAAAACGGATGAATTGGAGGAAGTGACCGTCGTTGCTTTTGCCAAACAAAAGAAGGAAAGTGTTATCGGATCTATTACAACCTTGAATCCATCGGAATTAAAAGTTCCTTCCAGCAACCTGACTACGGCAATGGCCGGACGTCTGTCCGGAGTGATTGCCTATCAACGAAGTGGCGAACCGGGAAAAGACAATGCTGAATTTTTTATTCGTGGTGTGACTACTTTCGGTTATAAAAAAGATCCTCTCATTCTTATTGATAACAATGAGGTTACTACTACGGAATTATCCCGCATTCAGCCGGATGATATCGCTTCTTTTTCTATTATGAAGGATGCCACAGCAACAGCCCTTTATGGGTCTCGTGGTGCTAACGGTGTTATTTTGGTAACGACGAAAGAAGGAGCGGAAGGGGCCGCCCAGGTAAGTATCCGGTTGGAAGGTTCTATGTCGCAACCGACAAAAATGGTGGAGCTGGCCGATCCGATAACCTATATGCGTCTTCATAATGAAGCCGTTTTGACACGTAACCCGATGGGGGCACTACCTTATTCGCAACAGAAGATAGATAATACGATTGCCGGTGTGAATCCGTACGTTTATCCGGCTACGGACTGGTATAACGAACTATTCAAGAATAATACATTCAACTACCGTGCCAACTTTAACGTAAGTGGTGGTGGTAAAGTCGCTCGTTATTACATTGCCGGCAGTTATATTTCGGATAAGGGCGTATTGAATGTCGATAAAAAGAGCAGTTTCAATAATAATATCAACTTGAAACGATATATGCTTCGTGCCAATGTAAATATCAATGTTACCAAAACGACAGAAGCTGTCGTTCGTTTGAGCGGTGCATTTGATGACTATACCGGACCGATAGATGGTGGCGATCAGCTGTTCGCGAAAGTAATGCGGACTAACCCTGTTTTGTTCGCCCCTTCTTATCCGGCTGATGAAGCAAATCAGTATACCAAACATATATTATTCGGTAATGCAGACAAGGGACAGTATAATAACCCGTATGCAGATATGTTGAAAGGATATAAAGATACGCAAACATCTCAGATGGCAGCTCAGTTCGAATTGAAGCAGAATTTGGATTTTATCACAGAAGGATTGTCTCTTCGTGCTATGTTCAATACAAATCGATATGGTTATTTTGATGTGTCTCGTCAATATGTACCATTCTTCTATAGAATAGGTTCCTATAATAAGTTGGAGGATACTTATATTTTGGCCCCCCTTAACGAACAGGATGGACGTGAAACATTAGACTTTGTTCCCGGTAATAAAGTAGTTAGTTCTACAACTTATTTTGAAACGGCAGCTAACTGGAATCAAACTTATAATGAAAAGCATGCTGTCGGTGCTATGTTGGTTTTCACACTTCGTCAATCCCTGACTTCCGACGCCAATACATTACAACTTTCATTACCTTCACGTAATGTGAACTTTGCCGGTCGTGCTACTTATGCTTATGATTCGCGTTACTTCCTTGAAGCAAACTTCGGTTATAACGGTTCCGAACGTTTTGCCAGAAAGGAACGTTTTGGTTTCTTCCCTTCAATGGGACTTGGTTGGCTTGTTTCTAGTGAAGCGTTCTGGAATGACGATTTGAAGAAAACGATTAACAAATTGAAACTGAAAGTCACTCACGGGTTATCCGGTAACGATGCGATTGGCAGACCTGAAGATCGTTTTTTCTATATTTCGGAAGTAAATATGAATAGCGATGGAAAGCAATCGTCGTTCGGTACTTATGGAAATTTTGGAGGACGTACGTTGAATGGTGTTTCGATCTCTCGTTACCCGAACGAGGATATAACCTGGGAGACTGCCCGGAAAACAAACCTGGGTGTAGAGTTAGGACTATTTGATAAATTGGAATTGCAGGCGGATTATTTTATGGAATCCCGTTGGAATATTTTAATGTCACGTGCTTCTATTCCTACAACTATGGGGCTTCAGGCTGATGTAATGGCTAATGTGGGAAAAGCTAAAAGTAGTGGTATCGACCTGTCGTTGAACTATAACCATATGATTAATAATGATGCCTGGTTGACGGGGATGGCTAACTTCACTTATGCAACCAGTGAGTTTACTGCTTATGAAGAGCCGGATTACAGTGCAACGCCTTGGAAGTCGAAACTGGGGACTTCCCTGAATCAGAATTTCGGTTATGTGGCTGAACGTTTGTTTGCAGATGAAGAAGATATCCGTAATTCGCCGAGTCAGTTTGGTAATTATATGGCCGGTGATATCAAATATAAAGATATCAATAACGATGGTAAGATTACCGAATTGGATATGGTACCGATGGGTTATCCAACCAGTCCGGAAATTGTGTATGGTTTCGGTCTGTCCGGAGGATATAAACAATGGGATTTATCTTTCTTCTTCCAGGGATTGGCTCGGGAATCATTCTGGATCGACACATCAACGGATAACGGAACTCTACCTTTCCTCAACGGACAGAATGCTTTGTTAAAAGCATATGCAGATGATCACTGGTCTGAAGATAATCGTAACCTGTATGCTTTGTGGCCACGTTTATCTTATGAAGCTGTAGAGAATAATCAGAAACCGTCTACCTGGTTTATGCGCAATGGTTCATTCTTGCGTTTGAAATCATTGGAGTTCGGATATACAGTTCCGACCAATGTACTTAAAAAAGTCTTTGTAAAGAACTTTCGTATCTATTTCAGCGGCACGAACCTGCTTACATTTAGTCCTTTCAAATTGTGGGATCCTGAAATGGGTGGAAATGGTTTAGGATATCCGGTTCAGCGTGTATTCAATTTGGGAGCTCAGATTTCCTTCTAATGAGAGTTGTAACGAGTTTTGTCTTATTTGATTCTATTAATCAATAAATTAGTTTACATGAAAGCATTCTATAAAATATTAATGTTTACAGCATTAATACAGGTATTTACCTCGTGTGACGGTTATCTGGATTTAGTACCGGATAACGTAGCAACGGTTGAGTCAGCTTTTACGAATCGAGCTGCAGCCGAAAAGTTTTTATATACTTGTTACAGTTATCGCCCGCAG
The DNA here is from genome assembly GCF_000969835.1 of Parabacteroides goldsteinii DSM 19448 = WAL 12034. GTDB lineage: Bacteria > Bacteroidota > Bacteroidia > Bacteroidales > Tannerellaceae > Parabacteroides > Parabacteroides goldsteinii. The sequence continues at coordinate 2,118,038 of NZ_KQ033913.1, read as the reverse complement.
TGGGGGGATTTATTTAATGACCCGGCGATTAACGGTGGTGACGAGACATGGCAGTTCTATCCGATAGCATCACATGTATTTCCAACGTTTACATCTTCTTATCTACAACGTGGTTTTCAAAAACTAGATGATCCTTATCTGAATTTTTGGGATGGTCTGCAAGGTGGTAAAGGCTTATTCATTGGTATCCGTGATTGTAATATCTTCTTGGAGAACATAGCTAGTACGGTTGATTTGGAAGAATCTGAACGTATTCGTTGGGTTGCTGAAGTGAAATTCTTAAAGGCATATTATCATTATTATCTGTTGAAATGCTATGGTCCTATACCTATTATAGATGAAAACCTACCAGTTTCTGCTTCACCTGAACAGGTTGCGGTTTATCGTGATAAAGTGGATGATGTGGTGACTTATGTAAATGATCTGATTTTGGAAGCTTTGCCTGATCTGCCGGATTATAAAGACATGGTTATGAGTATTGAAGGCGGTCGTGTTGATAAACAGATAGCTTTGGCTGTTCGTGCAGAGATGTTGGTAATGGCTGCCAGCCCTTTGTTTAATGGTAATACAGAAATGGCAGGACTGATAGATAATCGCGGGACAGTCTTGTTTAATCAAACGTATGATCCTGAAAAATGGAAAATTGCTGCAGATGCTTGTAAAGAAGCGATAGAAGCTTGTCATGGCGCCGGAAAGAAACTGTATACGGAAATTGAACCGATCACAGTGACTCAACATCCTGTGTTCCAATTGCAGACCATGTTGCGTCAGGTTGTTTGCGAACGTTGGAACTGTGAGTTGATATGGGGAGGTACGAATAGTCAATGCAGGGATCGTTCCTATCATTCGACCCCTCGTGTTGTACGTATCGATGCAGGAATAATCAATACAATCAGTGCTCAATGGGCTCCGACAATTAAAACAGTGGAACGTTTTTATACATCCAATGGTGTCCCTATGAATGAAGATAAACAGTGGAGCAGAGAGGGATGGTATGATAAACGCTATGAATTACGTTCGGAACCTTCCTCCGGAGATGAGAAATATTTTGTAAAGGAAGGACAACGTACTTGTTATATGCACTATAACCGTGAACCTCGTTTTTATGCCAGCATAGGTTTCGACCAGGGAATCTACTACGGAAACGGGAAAAACGACTTCGAGTCATGTAACTATACCAACTTTTTAAATTTGGGGTGGTCCGGTTACCAAGGGGGTAGTTCCTATTCTATAACCGGTTACGCTCCGAAGAAAATGGCCAGTTATAAAAACGGTGTTACTAACAGTACTATTGCAGAACCGGAATATTACCCTTTTCCTGTTATCCGTTTGGCTGATCTTTATTTGCTTTATGCGGAAGCATTGAATGAATATTCCGGTCCTTCGGCAGAAGTGTATGAATATATAGACCGGATTCGTGAACGTGCCGGATTGGAGGGGGTAATAGATTCATGGAGTAAATATTCTACCGATCCGTCTAAACCGACGACAAAAGAAGGTTTGCGTAATATTATCCATGATGAAAGAACGGTTGAGTTTGCTTTTGAATCCAAACGTTATTGGGATATTCGTCGTTGGAAGCAGATCGATACTTATAATATACAGCCTCAGGGGTGGAATATCATGGGTGAGACACCTGAAGACTTTTATAAGTTGCAGAATGTGGCTGAAGTTCCTGTAAAAGTTACGGTGAAAGATTATTTTATGCCTATCCGGGAGACGAATATTATTACTAATAAAAATCTTGTACAAAATTACGGTTGGTAATAAATTCAATATCTAATACATTATAATAATGATGAATATGAAAAATAAGATTATACTGTCTGTCATGACGCTAGGTTTGATCACTTGGTCATGCAGCGAATCTCCAATAGGACAGCAACCTATAGATTCCATTGCTCCGGGGGCTGTCTCGAATGTGAATGTAAAAAATATTCCCGGAGGGGCTATTCTTAGTTATACTTTACCGGATGATGAAGATTTGCTTTATGTTAAAGCCGTTTATAACTTAAAGGAAGGGTTGGCTGAAGCTAAAAGTTCTCTTTATACGGATACGATCAAGGTGGTGGGTTTTGGCGATATGGAACCGCGTGAGGTTTCGCTTATAGCAGTGGATCGGAGTCGTAATGAATCTGCTCCAGTGAAAGTAACGGTGAATCCTGAAGAACCTCCCGTGTTGACGATCGGTAAGACACTTGATTTGGTACAAGATTTTGGGGGGGTACAAGGACTGTGGACAAATAACAACCGGGATGAGGTGACAGTTCATATTGTACGTAAAGATGAATATGGAGATTATCAACCCTTGGAAACATTTTATACGACTGTTATAGAGGGGAGTGGAGCTGCCCGTGGTTTGGATACTATTCCAATGGATTTCGGAATCTACGTGAAGGATCGCTGGGGAAATATCAGTCCGACTCTTTATAAAGAGTTGACACCTATGTTTGAAACCTCATTCGATAAGACTAAATGGTCCGATGCTAAATTACCGAACGATATTGGTGAAGGAGCTGGTTGGGGGATGTCTCGTATATGGGATGGCATTTATGGTCCAGGTGATAATGGTTTTAGTTCGCCGGGTGGAACCGGGGTTTGGCCTCAATCGATTACTATTGATTTAGGAGCGGTAGGTAAGATCAGTCGTTTATTACTCTATCAACGTGGAGATGCTTATATTTTTTCTGAAGGAAACCTGAAACAGTTTGAAGTTTATGGTGCTACAGATCTGGATCCTACAGGTAATTGGGATAGTTGGACATTGTTGGGTACTTTCGAATCTGTAAAACCTTCAGGGCTTCCTTTAGGTCAGCATTCTTCGGAAGATGATGACGTTGCTCTTGTGTCCGGCGAGAATTTTATTATGCCGTTGGATGTTCCACCTGTTCGATGGATTCGTATAAAAGTGCTTAGAACTTGGGCAGGCGGTGATAATTTCCAGATAGGAGAACTGTTTGTGTTTGGTGACAACAGATCTGAATTATATCAATAATTATAAAAAGAACAGTTTATGAAATTCAATAAAGTATGTTTTGCATTACTGATGCTATTGGCAATCGCCAGCCAGTCATGTACGGATATGAATGATCTTACTGACAAGTATCTTGACGAAGGAGAGATCGTTTATGCCGCAAAAGTGGATAGTGTAGGTGTTCGGGCAGGCGAGAACCGGATTCAATTAGACATTTATGTAAAAGCTCAACGTGTAGAGAATTTACGCGTTTATTGGAATAATTATGAAGACTCTGTCGATGTCGAGATCGGTGGAAAGACTGGTGTTTTTCCTGTTATACTCGATGATATGCCGGAAAGCGGATATCTGTTCCAATTAGTCAGCTTTGATAAATTCGGTAATCGTTCGTTAGAGTTTGAAGCTACCGGATCTTCTTATGGAGAGAACTATAAGAACGGACTTTCTAACAGAAGTTATACAACTGAATTTACCCGTTATGATATGGAAGGTGATTCGATGGTGATTTATTGGGGAGGAACAGTCAGAGGGGCTGTCGGTATGGAGTTGCAATATACCGATATTTCTGATAAAACGGTCCGTATGGAAGTTCCGGCTGATGCTTCTACTACTACCTTATATAAATTAAAAGGAAATGTGAGTTATAATTTACGTTTCCTGCCGGAAGAGAATGCCATAGATACTTTCACGACTGTTTCTAAAAGTATACCGATTTATTATGAAAGCCCGATAGACAAATCCAGCTGGAAGATTGTCGCTTTTAGTTCGGCTTCGGCTTCTCCTGAATGGCCGGCAACGAATGCTATCGATGGAGATATTAATACTCCGTGGCATACGGAGCATAATCCAACGGCTCCTTTTCCTCATTATTTTATAGTGGATATGGGAGAAGTGATTGATATATCGAGTTTTGAAGTATATCGTCGTATGGACGACTCCGGTGGTGCCCAACCGACACATCAGATATTCTATGCCGAATCGTTGGCTGATCCGACAGACAGTAATGATATGGGATGGAAGGACTATGGCGTTTACTCTTTAGATAATGTAGTCGATATCCCTCAGTTTTCAAGGGCGGCTAATGTTGTTAAAGCACGCTATTTCATGTATTATGTAGGATCAAACTCCCGCTCATCATATGCTTATATCGGTGAGATCGGTGCTTATTCTCCGGCTGGTGATGGCTTGATTCATTAGGCTTTATTTATTATTCGGCAGTCAACAGTAACTGATTCACGGTTAGTTACTGTTGACGCTGGATTTTTTAGAATAATTTTTGCTTACCGTTTTATCAGAACCGTCAGGCGTAACGAAAGATCGAAAAAGACCATTTTGGCATTTACATTCTGGGTAATATGCCGTTCTGCTTTTGCCAGCTCTTCCATGATATCGAATACATTCCGTTCGTTAACGAAAGGGGCGAATTTTACGGCAAAACCGGATTCGTCCATATTCATATAATTCAGGTCCGGTGACTGGAAACGGTACATAAAGTTTTCACGGATCAGATGCTGGCAGTATTGCAGGAAGTTCTTTTGGCGTTCGCGTCCGATGCCGGCAAGAACATCGGCCATCGCTTTCATCCCTTTGACGTTACGTGCCCAGGAGTTACGCATCATCGCCTTGAACTGCTCCAGATAGAAACTGTTTTCTTCACTCAGGCTGATCGCTTCTATGGCTTTCAGATAACTCCCGTTTGCCAGGTGAGCCACATGTTTTGCATCGTCCGGCGCCAGTCCGAATCGTGTTATCATAGCAGCTGTTATAGCCTCCGGGTGGATGGAACGGACATTGATTCGCTGTGCACGTGACAGGATCGTTCCTAAGATCTGGTCCGGTATTTCCGATACCATCAGGATGACGGTATTCAAAGGAGGTTCTTCTATCACTTTCAGAAGTTTATTCGCACAGGTCGGATGGAGCTTTTCGGGCAGCCAGACCAACAGGATACGATAAGACGCCTCGTATATTTTCAGATTCAATTTACGGATGATTTCGTCACTTTCCTTCGAATAGATGATGGCCTGCGAATTGCCGGCATCAATGTAATCCAGCCATCCATCGATATTGAAATAAGGACGTTCTTTCAGGAAACCGCGCCATTCGGTCAAATAATCGTCGCATACTTCTTTTTTCTTTTCCTTTTTGGCAACGATAGGGAATACAAAATGCAGGTCTGGGTGCGCCAGTTCGTTAAACTTCAGGCAGGACGGACATCTCCCGCAGGCATCAGTCTCGGTCCGGTGCGTACAGTTCAGATAACGGCCATAAGCCAGTGCCAGAGGAAATGCTCCCGCACCTCCCTGTTCCGTGAATAGCTGGGCATGAGGCACAACACCTGTTTGTGCTGAATGGATAAGCTGTTTTTTTATCTCTTCCTGACCGATTATATCTTTGAAGTACATGAATGTTCCTTTTGTATTATCAGAACAAAGGTACAAATAATCGGAAGAAATAGGAAATACTGGCTTCCGTATATATCCGGAGAAGGCTTTTATTTGTCTTCTTTCTTTGGAATATAATCTCCCAGGTTGATCTTTATGTTAGTACGCTGGCAGGCTCCTAATATGCCGGTGCCGTTATTTACATTGGTATAAACACGAAGCGGTTCGGCCAATCCTATGTTAGACAGGCTACCGGATAAAGTGCTGGCACTGATTTTTTCCAATGATAACAAATATTGATAATAAGATTCGGAGAGAGAATACAAGTTAATACTTCTTTCTTTCAAATCCTGAACACTATAATGTGCCTGTATCAGCTCTTTTACCTGGATGGTATATTCTTTTCCATCAATAAGTTCGTCGGTAAATACACGACCGCCCCGTCCGTCTACGCCGTCATAGCCTAACGTCCCGTCGATAGTGGAATTTACACTGTTGAATATGGGGTCGATATATTGAATGTCTCCTTCCACCCATAACTGGTAGTAATTCGCTTTACCCGGTGTGTCCCTGAAGGTTATGTAATACTGAAAGGCATAATATTCATTATTATAAGTTATATTGCCAGGGGTATTATTTTGTATGCTGTAAGGATCTCCGGTTTCTTTCCGGCAACTGACCTCTATCTTTTCGATCGGAACCCGTTGAGGAACGACGTCTTCTGCCCATGCAGATCCGTACTCGGGTGTGGTAGCCACTAGTTTGACTTTATCACCGGCCTGCGGAATGACCGTCGATACGAAAAAGGTATCCGGTGCTTGATGCTCTTCGACACTATCCAAAGCCTGCCATTTCATATCTTCTTTGTAAGTTCCGTTTATGTAAAGTTCAACCTTTGCATTTCTTAATTTTATACTTGAAATTTCTGTTTGCCCGTTCCAGCCATTGTATTCAGGTTCGAGATTGTCCAGATCTGAGAAAAAATAGGTGCGGGTAATGCTCGCCCGGATAACGGTATCGGGGGATATAGGGCAGTTAATGACGATTTTAGGGGTAGTACGATATTTCTCCACGTCAATTTCGCGGTAACAGGAAGTCAGGATAGATATGAAGCCTGACAGGGCAGATAACAGAAGTATTTTTGTTTTCATCTTGTTCAGAATTTATAGGTGTATGAAACTGATGGTATGATAGGCAGAATACTCATCGTTTCGAAATAACAATAATAATTATACCAGAAACGCTTTTTTAAGGTAATCGCATTCATATGGCAATATACATTATATATACTGACATTCCAAATTCCCATGCGTCCGTTCTTTTTAGGACGATAAATATTGATACCCAGATCAAGCCGGTGATAAGCCGGCAGGCGGAAATTATTGCGTTCGGTGAAATATTCAAGTCCTCCCGGTGTATTCATAAACGGAGGAATAGGAGCTACGTCGGATGGAAAATGTGCCTGTCCGAGGTCTTCGTAATTTTCGAAAGAAGCGGTAAGGCGGTTTCCCGTCATAAATGTCCAGCTGCCGGTTAATTCTACTTTGTCGCTTAGTTTCCAGTTGGCCACAACATTCAGTTTGTGACGGTTGTCAAATTTGGCAGGGTAACGTTTACCGTCATTTATTTCAGCGAACTGGCGGTCTGCCCACATCAGTCCGTATCCTAACCATCCTGTGACACGTCCGGTTTCTTTACGGGCAATCAGTTCTACCCCGTACGACCATCCTTTGCCCTGGGCCAGTTTATCTTCCCAACCGATGAATGACGGGAGGAAATTATATCCGTCTTTATAGTCGAGAATATGATTCATCCATTTATAATAACCTTCTACTGAGAAAGAATAGTCGTTGTGCAGATTGTAATAGGCGCCGGCCGATACTTGGTCGCTGACCAGTGGGCGGAGTTTCTTACTAACCGGCATCCAGGTATCTGTCGGCAGACTCATATAACTTTCGTTTATCTGGTGAATGTACTGGCTCATCCGGGCATAGGATGCTTTCAGGCTTAGATGGGGATTGATCAGGAAGCGGGAAGATATGCGGGGTTCCAGCGAAGTATACGTTTTTTGACGGACATTGTAAAGACTGAAACGTATCCCGGCATTCAGGCGGATAAAATGATTGACTGTCCAGTCATCTTCTGCATAAACAGCCAGTTCATTTGCTGATAAAGTCTCTTTCACATCTTTGACTTCCAGTTTCTCATAATCGCCGGTCACTTCATTTTGGGTATATTCCGGGCGGAAATGATGATAGATGTAATTGCTACCGAAACGGACATGATGGGCGGGAGTGGGCAAATAGTCGAAATTCATTCGGAAACCCAGGTCGTTGATACCATTTTCAGTCGATGTATTTCTTTTACTTTTTTTATACTCCTCATCGTCTTTTTTACCTGTCTGGTTTTCCTCTATTCTTCTTATGGAGGAATTATAACGTGTGTAATAAGCCGAAATATTACTGAACATTTTATGATTCATCACATAAGACCATCCGGCGGAGGCAACGGTATTTCCCCAGCGTAATTTCCCGATATCTTTCGATTCGTAGTAGAGATTATCATCACTCGTTTTATAATCGGTACTTCCTCCTTTTAGAAAATCTTGTCCGAAATAAAGGTTGACATATCCTTGGCTGCGGTCATTGAAGTGATGGTTTACCTTCATGTTGATGTCGGTGAACGCATATCTGCCCGTTCGTTTTTTTCCATCCTTTTTCTCTATCCTGTTCCAGATGGCAAGTGCCGGAGCTGTCAGCACATCGAACCAGGAGCGGCGCAGGGATGCATTGAATGATGTTTTATCTTTGATGAGCGGACCTTCAAAATTAATGTTTCCGGAAGTGAGGCCCAGCATGGCGCTGCCATGATATTCTTTCATATTTCCATCTTTGGTATGTACGTCGACTACGCTTGAAAGTCTTCCTCCGTAACGGGCGGGAAAAGCCGATTTGTAAAAATCGACATCTTTCAGAGCCTCGGCATTAAAAGCGGAAAAGAGTCCTCCCAGGTGGTTTACCTGGTAAAGGGGAATGCCGTCTATCATATAGAGGTTCTCATCGCCATTGCCACCCCGGACGTACATACCAGCCAAACCTTCCGTTCCTGCCGAAACACCCGGCTGTGTCTGCAAAGTCTTGATCACATCCGATTCTCCGAGAAGGGTTGGGATTGATTTTACTGTTTTCTGTGAAATCTTCAATGTCCCCATCTGGGGAGTGTATACCGGATTTTGTGAAGCATTTGTTCCGGTAACGACTATTTCCTGAAGTTCTTTACCGCTTTTGAGCAGTATTTCTATGACCGTATCTTTTTTCAGATCATTCAAATGATATGCGAAGCGCTGGTAACCAATATAAGATGTTTCCAGCTGGATATCACCTTGTTGTACGGTCAGACTGAAAAAACCATGGTTATTGGTTGCTGTCCCTTCCTGGGTTTTGGGATTGTAGACGGAAGCACCGATAAGGTATTCGGTTGTATATTGATCGCGGATAAAGCCGCTGATCGTAACGAGATTGCTTTTTCTTCGTAAGATAATAAATTTTCCTTTTATAGTATAGGTGACGGAGAGATCCCTGAAAAGCATATCAAGACAGGTACGCAACGGAACTTGATTTACCTGCAATGTTACTTTCGGAATATCTTTGATAACCGAAGATTCGTAAGAAAAGGACATCTCCGATTGCTTTTCGATTATCACAAGAACATCAGGTAGAGGGAGATTGCTGATATTCAATGTGATAGTAGGTGCTTTATCGGCTTCGGTAGCATTTGCCGGATACAGTATACTGAGTGACAACAGCAAGATAAACAATTGGATAAATAATTTCATTCTATTTCATCATAAATGATTAATGTGTCAAGATAAAGAATAATATATATTTTTTCTGTTAAACCAGATGAATAAAATACAGGAGGGGCAGATAATCTTTTAATTCTTTGCGTAAAATCTTTAAAGCCTGCTGTATCCGATAATCTATGGTTTTGCTCGAGACTCCTGCCTGTTCAGCTATATCCTTGTAACTCATGTGCTGGAACCTGTGCATGACAAATGCCTGGCGGTAGCTGTCCGGCAATTTATTTATAGCTTTTTTGAGCAATTCCCTTAGTTCTGTAATCTGGTAATAATCGGTATCCTGTAACATTTCCTGCATCTGCTCGAAGAAGACGGTGTCGGCTTTACTTTTTGCTTGTAGACTGGCTATTTTGTTAATTGCTCTATTATATATTATTTTAAACAGATATTGGCTGAGTGATTTTTCGATAACCAGCTCTTTGCGGGATTCCCATAACCAGAACAGAACATCCTGGACAATCTCCTCAGAATCTTCTAATGAAATAAACTTGTGGCAATATGCGCACAACATCGGGTAATATTTCCGAAACAAGAAGGTATATGCTTCTCTGTCTGACTGACGTAATGCTGACAAAAGAAAATTCTCATTCTGGTATTGTTCGTTATGTATACTCCCTTTCATATGTTTTTCTTATCTAAGAGCAAATATCATAATTTTTTTTGAAAAAAGTCGATTTCTGTTTAGGAACTCATCCGATCCCACCTGTCATAATAATAAAAGGTGATTTTAATGAGCGAAAAGAATATAGATATTGTAGAGGAGCTTCTTCCCCGTTATTGTGAAGGCAATGTGTCTGCGGAGGAAAGGGAGAAAGTTGAAAAATGGATCCGTCAATCTGAAGAGCATTATAAAATAGCCCGGCAGATACAACTGATCTATTTGGCATCGGATACTATCTCTGTCATGGATCGGGTAAATACGGACAATGCTTTATCCAAAGTAGACAACCGTATTTTCAGAAGCCAACTAAAGGCGTTGTTTATATGGGGGCAGCGGGTGGCTGCCATATTATTCATCCCGTTGCTGGTTGCTTATCTGTTGCAAGTACTTATTCCTGAAAAACAGGATATCCGTATGTTGGAAGTCCGGACAAATCCGGGTATGACGACCAGCCTGACATTACCGGATGGTACAAAGGTTAATTTGAATTCCGAGTCTTCACTGGTATATCCGGAGAGTTTCGAAGGGGAATTCCGTTCGGTCCGCTTGGAAGGTGAGGCTTTCTTTGAGGTCGTAAAGAATCCGGAAAAGCGGTTTGTTGTAACCACTCCTCACAATGCCAGCGTGGAAGTGTGGGGAACTTCTTTTAATATGGAAGCTTTTAGATGGGATTCTATTGTCTCGACTACATTGATAAGCGGGAAAGTCGCATTCATTTCCAAGTCCGGACAGGTGGATATAAAGCCGGGTGAAAAATTGGTTTATAATATCCAGACGAATCGGTCGGATATATATCAGACAAGCGGGGAAGCTGAGATATCCTGGAAGGATGGAATGATTATTTTCAAGAAGACTCCTTTTGAAGAAGCATTGCGTATGTTGACAAAGAGGTTTAATGTGGATTTTGTAGTGTCAAATAATAAATATGTAAAAGAAACTTTTACCGGATCGTTTACTGATCATCGACTAGAACAGATATTGAAAATATTTAACGCTTCTTCCGGAATAAAATGGCGTCATATTCCGACAGAAGACGGGGATAGTAAAAATAGAGTAGAAATTTATTAAAACAAAAGCGTATGGCAAATGGACCTCCTGAAACGAAAACATTCGGATAAATATTGGCGCATTTATCCGAATGAAATGAGTTAACTGAAAGAAACCTGTTTGGCGACAGGTTCGTATCAAATCATTTTTTCCTTAAAAAAGTACACAAAGTTATGCAAAAATTATCTATTACCCAATTTCTATGGGTGACAAAGTCACTTGGGTTAACCTTAAAAAAGATTCCATTAGTTATGAAACTGTTTTTTGTCTTTATGTTAAGTTCAATTAGCTTTTTACATGCCTCTGATAGTTATGCACAAACGGCTCGGATTAGTTTGGATATTAAAAATCAAACAGTGCAGGAAGTGTTAGAGCAGATAGAGGCCGAGAGTGATTTTTCTTTCTTTTATAATGATCGTCATGTTGATTTGAATCGTAAAGTGTCGGTGTCTGTTAATGATACTGATATATTCAAAATACTGGAAGCAGTTTTTTCGGGGACCAATGTCGGCTATTCAGTTGTTGAAAATCGAATTGTATTGTCTATAAAATCTTCAAATCCTGTTATTGCACAAAAGGAGAAAAAAATTACGGGAACGGTAGTCGATGTTACTGGTATACCTGTTGTTGGAGCCAATGTAATGGTAAAAGGTACAACAAATGGGACTGTTACCGATATAGACGGAAAATTTTCATTGAGTGCAGAAAAAGGAGATATATTGGAAGTTTCTTATATAGGTTATCTCCCCTGTGAACGGAAAATAGGTAATGAAAGTACATTGGCTATTATATTGAAAGAAGACATGAAAGTGTTGGATGAGATAGTGGTTACCGGTTATGGAGGTACTGTATCCAGATCGAAATTAACCAACTCTATCACGACAGTAAAGGAAGAGACTTTCGATATCGGTTTATATGCTAATCCGGCTCAGGCTTTATCCGGGGCGGTTGCTGGATTAAGAGTAATTCAAAATTCAGGTGATCCTGGTGCTGCACCGGTTGTTGTCCTTAGAGGAGGAACAAACCTGGATGGAACAGGCAATCCTATGATTTATGTTGACGGACAGTTAAGAAGTAATATGACAGATATCAATCCGGCAGATATCGAATCGATGGAAGTTTTAAAAGATGCTGGGGCTACAGCTCTTTATGGTGCACGTGCCAACAATGGTATTATTTTAATTACTACAAAGTCGGGTAAGAGTGGACGGACAGAGATAACGGTGAATGCTAAAGTAAGTTTGAGTTATTTGAATAATCCGTATGAGTTTATGAATGGCGGAGATTATCTACATTGGATGAGAACGGCTGTTAAGAATGCCTCTCAGGTTTGGCAAAATAAGGCAGGTGTTTGGCAAGGATATACAAATATGTCTTCTCTTACTGCTAATGGTGCTTACGGAACTGGAAATCTTTATTGGGATCCGGCTAATCCGGGTAAGCCTTTGGATGGAAATTTAGATATCAGGGCGATGTGGAGTCCGATGATATTGAGTGATGATAATCGCTTTTTATTAGAGCAAGGCTGGAAAACGATGACCGATCCGATTTATGGTGATCAAATCATTTATAAGGAATTTGATCATACAGCTGCAGCTTTTCAAAATCCAGCAGTTACTCAAGATTATAATATTTCTCTTTCCGGAGGAAATGATAAAGGACATTATTATGCTAGTTTAGGTTATTATGATGCAGAAAGTTTGCCAGTAGATAATTATTATAAACGTATGACGATTGTAATTAATGCAGATTATAAGATTAAACCTTGGTTGACTTCCTATTCTAATTTCAGCTTTTCTCATAGAAATAATCAGAATTTACCAAGCTGGTCAAATGTTTCGGCCTATTTTGGATCAGCATTGAGTGCACCTCCCACCTTAAGAGGTGTCAATGCCGATGGAGAGTGGGTCGGTGGTACTGCCAATGTTCAACAGAATCGTGGTAGATATAAGAGTGATCTAAATATGGATAAACTTATTTTTGGACAAACGTTTAAATTTGATATAATGAAGGGTTTGTCTTTAAAAATTAATGGTTATTGGCAATATGAAAAGCGAATGGATGAAACTTTCACAAAAGATTATCAAACAACGGCGAATACTTGGGTTAGAACTCGTGCTTCCAAGGCTGAATACGATGAGTTAAGGCGTCAGACGTATAATGCAGTAGCCAATTACGATATATCTTTCCGACAACATTCACTTAGTGTACTTGCAGGTGCGGAATTTTTTGAACAACGGGTTAAAGGTTTTTCAGCCAGTGGTTCTGGCGCTCCGACTGATGATTTTGCTGATTTGGCTTTAACATTGACTAGTGCGAACAAGAGAAGTATTGACTCTTGGCATTCTTGCCAAAGGATTTTATCATTCATGGGAAGGTTGAATTATGATTATCAAGATAAATATTTGTTTTCTGCAACTTTAAGGCGTGACGGGTATTCTACTCTGATCAACAATCGCTGGGGTGTCTTTCCAGGGGTTTCTGTCGGTTGGATTTTCGGAAGAGAACAGTTTATGGCCGACTTGTCAGATATTGTTTCTTTTGCAAAACTCAGAGCTAGTTATGGTGTAAATGGAAATGTGTCGGGGGTCGGTGAATATGAATTGCAAGGGGCATATAGTAACATCAAATATAACGGTGAAATAGCTTACAGATTATCCACTTTATCAAACCCGTCTCTTCGTTGGGAACGCTCTAATACGTTTGAAGCTGGATTGGATTTTAGTTTGTTTCAAAACAGAGTTAATGTCAATACAACCTGGTATAACCGGAAAACAGTCGACAAATTTGCTTCTATACCACTTCCGGCTAGTTCAGGAGTAAGTAGCATACGATCAAACAATGGTTCAATGCAGAATAGAGGAGTAGAACTTGAATTGAATTTCAGGATACTTCAACAGTCGGATTGGAAATGGGATCTTAGTGCAAATATGGGATTCAACAAAAACAAAATTCTCAAATTACCGGATAACGGACTGGAATTGAACCGTCAAAATGCGATACAAGTATATTCGGGAAATGGTGATGAGCTTATTTGGGTTGGTGGATATCAGGAAGGACAACGTCCAGGGGATATTTATGCTTATAAGATGGAAGGCATTTTCAAAAGTGAAGAAGAGGTTAGACGTATTGCCGGATCACGTGTTGATAAATCTGTTAATACGTATGGTTCTGGTAAACCACTGTATGGACCGGAAATATGGGATACATTGACTGATGCTGAAAAAGCGAATGCTCATCCGATCCAGGCAGGGGATGTAATCTGGAAAGATGTGAATAATGACGGAGTTATTGATGTATATGATAAGGTTTATATAGGAAATAATACGCCTAAAGTAACCGGAGGAATAAGTAATAACCTGTCATGGAAAGGTATTACACTTTCTGTACGAATGGACTATGCTTTGGGGCACTATCAACATGATACGCAATTACCTTGGTTTATGGGTTGCCAACAAGGTTCTTTTAACCTGTTAACTACGTCGAAGGATACTTGGACGCCTGAAAATCCTAATGCAAAATATCCGAAATATTATTGGGCTGACCAAAATGGGAAGAGAAACTATGCTCGTACCAGTAATAGTATGTTTGTTTATAATGCAAGTTATCTTTGTTTCCGTGAATTATCATTAAGCTATGCTTGCGATAGTGAATGGATCCAGAAAATCGGTGCTTCCAAATTGAGTTTTTCAATAACTGGACAGAATCTGGGATACTTGACGAAGACAAAATCATATACACCTGAACAAAATCAAGCAGCTGATGTAGGTGCCGGATACTCATTACCCAGAACAGTTATATTTGGAGCATCAGTCACATTTTAATGTATAACCTCAATAAATAATTAGATATGAAACGTATATTAGTTATTATAAGTTTGTGTTCGCTGTTTTTTTCAGCATGCGATAGCTTGGATTTGTCACCAGAAGATTATTTTGCTACTGGTAATTATTGGAGTAGTACTTCTTTGGTTAATAGTAACATGTTGGCTCTTCATTATGACTTGCGCAGCACACACGAAGTCAGATACTTTTTTGGTGAAGCTAGAGGGGGAACCTCTTTATTAAATACGACAATTATTAATACTTCAATAGAAAACACTTCACCGATAAAAGATAATACCTTCACAAAAGATGCTACGGGTGTATCAGATTGGTATAATTTATATCCCCATATTATGCGAGTGAATCATTTTATTTCGGAAGTAGAAAAAGGATGTACATTCCTTTCTGCTAGTGATCGAGGATATTATTTGGGGCAAGCATATGGACTTCGTGCTTACCATTATTTTATGCTTTATCGTGCTTATGGTGGGGTACCTGTGATAGATCAGGCAAAAGTAGTTGAAGGTGTTACTTCTGCTGAGGATTTGTATGTTGCAAGATCAACACCGAAAGAAACCCTGGATTTTATTAAATCCGATATTGCTAAATCGGAAGAATATTTCGGATCTGATTTCACTTTTAAAGGAACTTCTATTTGGTCAAAGTCCGCAACATTGATGCTCAAAGCTGAAACTTATCTTTGGTCGGCAAAGGTTCCGGATAGGGATCAACAACCAGAAACAAACGACTTGCAGATAGCAAAGGATGCTTTGCTTCAGCTTGTTGACAAATTTACTTTATTACCTAATTTTAGTGATGTGTTTGAATATTCCAATAAAGAAAATAAGGAAATTATTATGGCTATGCGTTTTTTGGATGGCGAAGCAGCGAACTCTGCAGCTAAATTTGCCTATCCTCCTACCTTTATAAACCGGGTGTATGGTTCGAATGGAGTTTTGATGGGAGATACATTACAAATGTTAAACAAAGGTCTTTATTTTCATGCTTTTAAATATGAACTTTTTGAAAGTTATGATGCGGAGGATTTACGCCGAAATGCTACATTCATAGATTTTTATTTGAAAGATAAAGATGGAAATGTCACCAATAAAGGTGTGGCGCTTCGTAAGGGTGTAGGAATTGTCAATTCGTCGGGGAATCGTGTTTTTGTATCGGATGTTGTGATTTATCGTTATGCCGAAGTATTATTAATGTTAGCTGAAATAGAAAATAAACTGGGTAATGATCCTTCTCCTTATATTAATCAGATTCGTCAACGTGCTTATAGTGTAAATTATGATCCAGCTGTACATGCTCATGTAAACGGAAGTTTTGAAGAAAATGAACTGGCTATATTATTCGAACGGGATAAAGAGTTTGTTTATGAAGGAAAAAGATGGCATGATATTCGTCGTATGCAGGATGCATCAGGTAGAGCATTAGTCTTTTCGCCAATAGTTCATTATGGTTCGGAACAGCCTATCCTGGATTATAATAAAGAGAGTTATAAAGTATTGTGGCCGATCAATGTCGGATTAATAACAGGCGATCCACTGGTAGAACAAACCCCTGGTTATTAACTGAATAAAAAATTATAAAGAACTTAATGGTGGTACATCATAACTGGTTGATGTACCATTAATTTGATCTGTTTACTGAAATAGTTTAATAATTTATTAAATGTGTATCAATGAAAATAAGAAAACATCTTTGTTCTTCTATAGTTATTATATTGTCTTTGACTTCATGCTTGGAAGCAAAAAATAATGGCTCTTTTCGTATTATCCATAATAATGACGGTTCTGAAATATTGGGTAATTATTGGTTTAATCAGCGACCTTTGTCGGTGGATGATTTGAATCAATATGTGGATATGGTTTCCAATTCACAAGTTACGACCTATATGATTTGTTCCGGAAGTGATTTCTTGTATTACAGGTCCAAATACGGACGGGTTTTTGGGGACGATCGGGATGGAACATTGAACTGTGGCGACAATGTGAAGGAATATGAAAATTTCAAGAAATATTATCGGAATCATTTGAATCTGGAGAAAGAGGGAACCGATCTGATTCGGGCAACATTGACACGTGCTAAGAAAAATGGCTTAGAAGCTTTTATTACATACAGGATGAATGACCTACATTTTGCAGATACTTTGGGAAATTGTCCTGTATGGTATAGTGATTTTTGGATGAACCATCCGCAATATTGGACTAACGATCCTTCACAAGGATGGAATAGTGCCGGTGCACTCGACTTTTCGCATAAGGAAGTGCGGGAACATAAACTGGCTATCATCGCCGAGCAACTGGAAAAATATGAGATGATAGACGGTTTTGATCTGGATTTTATGCGTTTTATTGTAAATTTCAAAACGGAGGAATATGCACAAAATGTGGAAGTTATGACACAATTCGTAAGGGATATACGAAGCAAAGTAGATCAAATTTCAGTAAAGCGTGGAAGAAAAATATTATTATCGGCACGTGTCCCGCCTACTGTTCGGGATTGTTTGGATAAAGCTTTGGACGTAAAAACATGGATACGGGAAGGACTGGTTGATTTTTTAAGTATAGGAGTGCATTGGCGCGGAAATCCAGCTATGCCGGTGGCTCGTTTTAAAGAGGATTTAAATGGTTTGAAAATTCCCGTTTATGCAAGTATTGATGATGGTGGTTATAAGGCCCGTGAATTATGGTCACATGGTATGCATAGGGGGATGGCGTCACATGCTTTGGCTCAGGGAGCCGATGGGTTATATTTGTTTAATTTCTATTTTGGTCAATATGCTAATGCCGGAAAAAAATATACCTTGGAGCCTGGTAGTTTGGTATGCAGGGCGATGATTCCTGAATTGTTGCAGGAACTCGGCTCGTTGAATACATTAAAAAACAGGAATAAAATATATGCTTTATCAGATGGCATAAGGGAATACCGTGTTGATCCGGGTTCTCCTTTGCCATTGAATGTAGTAGGAAATGCTGTAGCTCCATTTTTTATAGGGGATGATGTAAAAAAACATCCGCCATTGGAGGCTATTCTTTTCATCCGTAATAATGAGAATACGGATTTTAAGGTATTTGTCAATGATATCCTTTTAGTAGAACAGCGTTCGGAATATGTTGCTTTATACGATAAAGCACGCGGACTGAAAGGTAAAGAGTGTGAATATGCCTTTATTGTTCCGGTAAATGAAATGATTAAAGGATATAATAACATTCGTTTTGAAGGTGAGGGTTTTGTTGTAAAAAGGATTGAATTGGCACTAAAATATGGGGAGGTGGAAACGCATGGGTATTTTTGATAAGAAAAGGATAATAGTAGTTTGTTTCTTTGTTTTTTTCTGTCAGATGATTTTTTCCCAATCTCAGAAGTTTAGAGGATATCCGCAAAAGGATGCAGATATTCTTTCCGGATTTTCCTGCCCTCCGAAAGGTTATGGAAATGTTCCCTTTTATTGGTGGAATGGTGATAGTCTGAACAGAGAACGGATGAAAGAACAACTTGAGATTTTGTCAGAGTCGGCAACGGATGGTTTTGCTGTGAGTTATATTCATTTGGATCCTAAGGTAGATGTTGAAAATATGAAAGACGGGTATGGCTTGTTTGGAAAAACAGAATCAGGAAGGCCAAAAATCTTTTCAGAAGACTGGTGGAATACCTGGAGTTGGTTTGCAAAAGAATGTGCATCGAAAAATATCGGATTAGGATTGGATGATTATACGGTTGGTTGGATCGGTAATGGGTATTATTCTGATGAGTTACAGGAAATGGCAAAATTTCGTGGTTATCAGGGGGAACTGAATATTCAATCGGTAACTGTAAAGGGAGGAACAACTTTTACTTATGATATTCCTGATAAATTCTTGACAGCAGTAGTATGGCCGGGAAAGACAGATTTAACAAAATATATCTCCGGAGACAAACTTTTATGGGAAGTACCGTGTGATAACAGTTATAAAGTTTATATCATATCGACAAAAGAAAATCACCTTCTGCATCCAGATATAGGTAAAGAGTATGTTCGTGTATATTTCGATCGTTTCGAAAGACGTATGAGTGACGCTGTTCCTGACGGAATGAATTATTTTTTTCAGGACGAATTGTCATATCCTATTAAAATGGGATCATGGGCAGAAGATTTTCGGGATGAATTTGAAAAAAGGAAAGGGTATGATATAACTTTATATCTGCCGGCATTGAAAGAGTTTATAGGTGATATCACTCCTAAAATACGTTTGGATTATTGTGATGTCTTGATGGATTTGGCGGAAGAACGTTATTTTCGTCCTATTTATGATTGGCATGTTTCGCGTGGATTGATCTATGGTAGTGATAATCTGCGCCGTGGCAAGGATCCTTTAGCATATGTGGATTATTTTAGGGCAAATTCCTGGTATACAGCTCCCGGTAATGATGCTCCATCAACAGGCTCCAGTTTTCTGCAAACTAAGGTGTCGAGTTCTATTACTCATCTGTATGAACGTCAACGGACATGGTTGGAAGCTTTTCATAGCATGGGATGGGGAAGTTCTGCTTCATGGTTGACTAAGCAGATGGATCACCATTTTATGGCTGGTGGGAATTTGGTATGTATGCATGGATTATATTATTCTACCCATGGAGGTTGGTGGGAATGGGCACCTCCTTGTTTCCATTTTAGAATGCCCTATTGGCCGCATATGAAAAGATGGCTTGAATACACCGAAAGGCTGAGTTATTTGATGAGTCAGGGAACACATGTTTGTGACATAGCACTGATGTATCCGACAGAATCTTTGCAAGCATATCCTGAAGCTAATACTAAAATTACTTTCGATCAGGCTATGAAGTTGAGTAATGCCGGTTTGGATTATGACTTTATGGATTATCGGTCATTACAGAAGGCAAAAGTGGCAGATGGCTGTTTACATGTGGCAGGTGAGAAATATAAAATACTCATACTTGCTAATATGAAAGCATTACATTATGCATCTATGGAAAAAGTGTTGGAATTTTACCGGGCAGGTGGGATTGTCATAGCAACAGGGGAGTTGCCAAAGGCTAGTACGCGCATCGGGGAAAACGATCCTGTTGTGGATGCGATGGTTCGTGAAATATTTGGCTTGACTGCAGGTGAAGTTGTTCGGGGCAAAACAACGGACAAGCGGGTTAATACATCTGGTGGAACTGGAATATATATAGCTGGCGATGATCTGGTGGAACAGATCTGGTCACAGATTACCCCGGACTTCAAACCTGTTGGTGGAGCTGGAAAGGCTTTGCATCGGTGTATCGGGGAAAGGAATGTATATATGGTCATGGATGTTCCCAAAGGTACGGAATGTTTTTTCAGAGCTACTGGCAAAGTGGAATTGTGGAATGCATCTGATGGGACAATTATAGATTATCCTGTTGTCCGTCAGACAGAAGAGGGAACATGGCTTTTGCTTGAAAAAGAATCGGACAACTCGTATTTGTTCGTTTTTTCACCGGGAATACCGGTGTTTTTACCGGAATATCGGAAAGAATCGATACAGATTTACCATACTGCTATTACTGGGGTATGGGAAACAGAATTATTGCCAACAATGGATAATAAATGGGGGGATTATCGTTTTCCCGCATCGGATATGATAGGTGCTGAGGCTCGTTCGTTCAAGCATTGTGCGGCTGCACTATCACCTGATAATTGGATGAATCCTTATTTTGATGATTCTGGTTGGAAAGAAAGTATATATGGTTATGGGGAACAATTTGTAAGTTATTTCAAATCGGCAGGGGAGTCTATGAGCAATATATCTGATGTTTTGGCTGAAAGTAGGAAGCCGGGAAAAATATTGGAATTTTCATGGCAGTTCGGAGTCTTTGACAACCCCGGTTCACAGGGATGGCATGGACTAAAAGGAAAAGTAAGCGACGGTTTCTTTATCTTGGATCAGGGGGGCCACCAAATATACCGTAGTATGGTTTATGCACCCGCAAAGGATAATTACCGAGTGGAAGTGTGTGGTATTAAACCTGATTTTCTATTGGTTGATGGGAAAGCTGTTAATGAAAATCTTTTACTAGATCAAGGTTGGCATCAGGTGGTTGTCGCCTATATCGGTACCCCCAAAACGGAATTTAAATTCCAGAAAGGTGCTTATAGGGATTTTCGAGAGAGAAGTGCTGTAGTGTTCTTCCCTGCATCTTCTCTTACACCAGAGAAACCGTCTACTTATGCCAAAGTCATTTCTACGCGTTGGGCTTTGGGAGATCATCTTTTGTATGATCCTTATGGAGGTGATAACCTTATGTGGAATTACCGTTTTCGTTCTGCGCCAGGTACGGAGGAATTAGAGATAACTGTAGTAGGGCAGGACCTGAAAATATGGCACAACGGGAAGGAAATAACAGGAAAAAATGTTCAGCTTCTTTCAACGGATCGCTCGGGTATATGCAAGTACCGGGTTATTATTCCCACTCCTCGGAAGGATGCAGGATTAATTGCTTTCTCGGTTAGGCGGAAACCTGGTTACCAAGGAACAGCTGTCATTTGCGAACCGATAAAGATAAAGACTGGCAAAGGTATACTGGAAGCTGGTAACTGGTCGGAAACAGGGGCTCTTAAGCATTATTCGGGGGGGATGTATTATAGGAAAGAGGTTGTTATACCCTCAATAAAATCGAATAATAAGGTAATTCTTGATTTGGGCGAAGTTAATGCGTCGTGTGAGGTAAAAGTCAATGGACAAGACGTAGGTATAGTTATGGGTTCTCTGTACACGGTTGATATCAGCAAACAGGTCAAATCAGGGAAGAACCATATAGAAGTTCTGGTATACAGCACATTGTCTAATCATTATCAAATTATCCCTACTCCCTATAGAGGTGACGGTGTGGCAGGTTTGTTAGGTCCGGTGTCGCTGACGGTTTGGGAAACTCCATCGCTTAAGACAAAAGTCCCTGTAAGATAATGTTTCCAGCGAAGACACATTATAAGAAGCAATTAAAAAGGCCTTTTTATAAATCCATGTAAATTATACCGAATGAATTTTGTCAGGATGGTCATTCGGTATAATTTGTTTTTAAGTTCTTTTGTATTGAAAATCAGTGAGCTGGTTGTATCTTATCAAAGATGCATTTTACTATATAAAATAGTAGCAGAAAAGGATATACTGCCAGATCCATAGTAATGAATAGTATGTATTTCATTTCTTTTTTCTTTTAAATTCCACCTGTAAGACAGAAATATTTCAAAAACCCCTATCGGCCTGACAGATTTTTTTGTATTTGTATGAAAAGAAGATGAGTAAAGGCATTAAAAAGATGCATCTGGGTTTGAAATTGGTGTAATTTAACAAATAAGCTTTTTTCGGGAGATTGAAAATTTGTTCTCAACTCATCCAAAATCCGGGATGGTAGATATATTGACTTTTTATTATTAATATTGTAAGCCAATGCTGATAGCCTGCTACATCCGGCAGGTTACCGGCATGACTCTATAACCTATGAAATTTTTAAGATGATGAACAGACGCTTATTTTTAAAAAAGGCATGCGGAGGGGTGTTGGTCCTGGCAGCTTCTCCTTCATTTGTATCTTGTGGCGGACAACGGCCTGTCCGGTTTGGGGTTGTTACCGATCTGCATTATTCGCGGCGGGAACCTTATGGGACCCGTTATTTCCCTCAGACAATGGATAAGTTGAAAGAGGCCATGGAGGTCTTCAACTCTTCCAATCTGGATTTTGTGATCGAAATGGGCGATCTGAAAGATCAGGATAACGTCCCCCAGCGGGAACAGACAATTACTTATCTGGATGAAATAGAAAACGTCTTTCAATCGTTCCGGGGACCGGTTTATCATGTCCTGGGAAATCATGATATGGATAGCATCTCCAAAGACGATTTCCTGCAACATACCTCCAATCAGGGGGATGCCGACAAGAAAGCTTATTATTCATTTGCCTTTGATAATATAAAATTCATAGTCCTGGATGCGAATTACAATTTGGACGGTACACCGTATGATAAAGGTAATTTTGACTGGACAAAGGCATATATTCCTAAAGACCAGATAGACTGGTTGAAAAAAGAATTGAAAGGAAATAACAAACCGGTCATCATTTTTATCCATCAGTTGTTAGACCGCTTCTCCGATATCAGTAAATCGCTTTGTGTAAGTAATGCGGACGAAATAGTTCCTTTGTTAGAAGAAAATAGGAATGTGCTAGCTGTATTCCAGGGACATCATCATGCGGGACATTACAGTTTCCGTAATAATATCCACTACTGGACAATGAAAGGGATGATAGAAGGAAACCTTCCCGATAACAACAGTTTTGCTGTTGTGGAGATCGATACGCAGAATAATATTCATATCGATGGTTTCTATAATTGTGAAGATAAGGATTTGAATCGCTTCACGGTGTAAAGTTATTCAGTTGATCTGCGTAAAGCAATCTAATGTTTTTTCAGACAGAGGTAGGTCTAAATAAATTTAGAGGTAGGTGTAAATCGAATTAGAGGTACGTCTAAATTTATTTACACCTACCTCTAATTTATAAGACATAGTAATGTTCTCCGGATTTAGTCAGTATTACGCTTTTTATCCAATCCGTTGTCTCCTGGCAATCGATTAGTTCCATCAACGATTTTAATATACTTCTTTTGCCACTTTATAAACACTATCCGTAGCCATCATTGTATAAAAATGCAGGCTGGGGACACCGTGGGCGATCAGGTCTTTGCATTGCTGGATGCACCATTCCACGCCAACCGCTTTTACTTCATCATCATTTTTGCATTTGCGCAATTCGGCTGCAAACGGTTCGGGAATGTCTGAGCGGAATATTTTAGGTAATACGGTCAGCTGGTTTTTAAAGACAACTGGCTTGATGCCTGGGATGATCGGGACATCAATACCTTCGGCACGGCAGCGTTCCACAAATGAATAATATTTTTCATTATCGAAAAACATCTGGGTAACCAGATAGTCGGCACCGTTTTTTACTTTCTCTTTCAGATAAAAAATATCCGATTCCATATTCGGTGCTTCCTCATGTTTTTCCGGATAGCAAGCCATACCGTATGAGAACGGTGTTTCGTTTGCTTCGAATGTGGAACCGTCTACGGCAATACCTTTATTGAAATTGTTTACCTGTTCCTGAAGGTCAGTCGCATGTTCGTGATATAAATCCGTATTTTGTCCGGCTTCCAGTGTTTTTACATCACCACGCAACAGCAGCAGGTCGTAAACTCCCAGGAAATTAAGATCGATCAATGCATATTCCGTTTCATCTTTTGTAAATCCCTTACATATAATATGTGGAACTGCCGGAATACCATATTTGTTCTGGATGGCAGAAGCAATGGCAACCGAACCCGGACGCTTGCGGATGTTCACTTTCTGGAAGCTGCCGTCGGGCAAGGTCTTATAGATATATTCGCTGTGGTGAGAAGTTATATTAATGTATTTAGGGTCGAATTCTTTCAGTTTATCAATCACATTATATACCTTCTGTATGCTGTTCCCTTTCAGAGGAGGTAGAATTTCAAATGAAAAAGCAGTCGTTTTACTGCCGTTGATCAGATCAATAACTTTCATATTTTAATTATTTTTGCTGCAAAAGTAACAATTATCATCCGAAATAGCTTACTTTTGCGCTCATAATCTAATTACGACAAGATATGGAAAATATGAATTGGTCTGATCTGGCATTCGGTTATATGAAGACAGACTACAATGTACGGTGTTACTATCGTGATGGTAAGTGGGGTGAATTGGAAGTTAGCTCTTCTGAAATTATTAATATTCACATGGCAGCTACTTGCCTCCATTACGGACAGGAGTCGTTTGAAGGTTTGAAAGCATTCAAGGGAAAAGACGGTAAAATCCGTGTGTTCCGTATGGATGAAAACGGCAAACGTATGCAAGCTTCCAGCCGTGGTATCAAGATGGCTGAACTTCCTGTGGAAATGTTTGAAGAAGCAGTCCGTAAAGTTGTGAAATTGAATGAACGCTTTGTTCCGCCTTATGAGAGCGGGGCAGCATTATATATTCGCCCGCTGATGATCGGCCTGGGTGCACAGGTTGGTGTGAAGCCGGCTCCCGAATATATGTTTATGGTGTTTGTAACTCCGGTAGGACCTTACTTCAAAGGTGGATTCCAACTTTCAAAGGTTTGTATCATGCGTGAGTTCGACCGTGCAGCACCTTATGGAACAGGTACGATCAAAGTTGGTGGTAACTATGCAGCCAGTTTGGTTGCCGGTGAGATCGCTCATTCAAAAGGGTATGCAGCCGTGTTGTATCTGGACCCGAAAGAAAAGAAATACCTGGACGAATGTGGTCCGGCTAACTTCTTCGGTATTCGTGGAAACAGCTATATCACTCCGCAATCTCATTCCATCCTGCCTTCTATTACAAACAAGAGTTTGCAGCAATTGGCGGAAGATATGGGACTGACTGTTGAACGTCGTCCTGTTCCTTTTGAAGAAATAGCTACATTCGATGAGGCGGCAGAATGCGGAACAGCAGCCGTAATCGCCCCGATTTCACAGATTGATGATTTGGATGAAAATAAATCATACGTGATTGCCAAAGACGGCAAACCCGGACCTGTTTGTGAAAAACTATATCACAAACTGCGTGGCATCCAATACGGTGACGAACCTGATACATACGGTTGGGTAACGATAATTGAATAATCAGATAAAAGATGTTGACAGTTAATGCTTTTGGATAAATCGGGAGTGTTAACTGCCAACTCTAAATTCTCAAACGTCAATACGCTTTGCCAACTTTGGATTGCCAACTGAAAATAAAATTGCTATCTCGGTGTTGCAAAGTTGAGGATATTTTCTATCTTTGCGGTCTATATAGTAAGACAGTCAGGTGGAAGCATTCTTTAAAACACATAAATACCTTGTAGAACATTTGCATGCACCGGTACGCCGGGGGCTGATGGATGAGATTGATTGGAATGACCGGTTGATCGGGATCAAAGGCTCTCGTGGAGTAGGGAAAACTACTTTTTTGCTGGATTATGCCCGCGAACATTTTGGTGCTGATAATAAAGAGTGCCTGTATATAAATCTGAATCACTTTTATTTTACGGAACGTACGCTGGTCGACTTTGCTTCTGAGTTCAGGGCAAAAGGAGGGAAGGTGTTGTTGATTGACCAGGTTTTCAAATATTCCGGATGGTCGAAAGAGTTACGTTATTGTTATGATAATTTTGAAGATCTGAAGATTATCTTTTCCGGTTCGTCTGTGATGAGGCTGAAAGAGGAAAATCCGGATCTATCAGGTAAAGTTGTTTCATATAATCTGCGTGGTTTTTCTTTCCGCGAGTTTTTGAATCTGATGTCGGGAAACAGTTTTCCGGCTTATACGTTTGAAGAAATAATCGGGAACCATCAGGAGATTGCGAAGAATATTTGTTCGGTAGCCAAACCGATGGCTTATTTTCAGGATTATTTGCATCATGGTTTTTATCCGTTCTTCCTGGAGAAACGCAATTTCTCAGAAAACCTGTTGAAGACAATGAATATGATGCTGGAGGTAGATGTCTTGTACATCAAGCAAATCGAGCAAAGTTATCTGCCCAAACTCCGCAAACTGTTGTATCTGCTGGCTATCAGCGCACCGTGTACGCCGAATGTCAGTCAGTTGAGCAAAGAAATAGAAACGTCACGGGCTACAGTGATGAATTATATAAAATATCTGACCGATGCCCGTTTAATGAATATGTTATATCCGGTAGGCGAATCGTTTCCGAAAAAACCATCTACCGTGTATATGTACAATTCGAATCTGATGTACCCCATCCGTCCGATGGAGGTAAATGTGCAGGCTGTGCGCGAATCTTTTTTCTATAACCAGCTTTTGAAAGACAATACGCTAAATGAGGGAATGAAGAACGCACACTTTTTGGTAAACGGAAAGTATAATTTCAGGATAGAGGAAAATATGAAAGTAAAAAACAATCCTGATTTATACTATGCTGTAGACAAGGTCGAAGTAGGAGAAGAGAATATGATCCCGCTTTGGCTGTTTGGCTTTTTATACTAAGAAATTCTTTTAAATACTAATAGTAAAAGTCTATGACAAAACAGAAGAAATTTTTGACCTGTGATGGTAACCAGGCTGCTGCTCATATTTCATATATGTTCAGTGAAGTAGCCGCTATCTACCCCATCACTCCGTCGTCTACAATGGCAGAATATGTAGACGAATGGGCTGCCGCCGGACGTAAGAATATTTTCGGCGAAACGGTTTTGGTACAGGAAATGCAATCAGAAGGTGGTGCTGCGGGTGCAGTTCACGGTTCTTTGCAGGCTGGTGCCCTGACTTCAACTTACACGGCTTCTCAGGGATTGTTGCTGATGATCCCTAACATGTACAAGATTGCCGGTGAGTTGCTTCCTTGCGTATTCCATGTATCTGCCCGTACACTGGCATCTCATGCCTTGTGTATCTTCGGCGATCATCAGGATGTTATGTCTGCTCGTCAGACTGGTTTCGCAATGTTGGCAGAAGGTTCTGTTCAGGAAGTTATGGACTTGGCGGGTGTAGCTCACCTGGCAACTATCAAGTCTCGCGTTCCTTTCGTGAACTTCTTCGACGGTTTCCGTACATCTCACGAAATCCAGAAGATCGAAGCTCTGGAAAATGATGACCTGGCTCCGCTGATCGACCAGAAGGCGTTGGCTGAATTCCGTGCACGTGCTTTGAATCCGGAAAAACCGGAAGCTCGCGGTATGGCTGAAAACCCGGATCACTTCTTCCAGCACAGAGAATCTTCAAACAAATACTATGAAGCAGTTCCTGCTATCGTAGAAGAATATATGAATGAAATCTCCAAACTCACAGGCCGTAAATATGGTTTGTTCGATTACTACGGAGCAGAAGATGCAGAACGCGTGATTATCGCAATGGGTTCTGTAACCGAAGCTGCCCGTGAAGCTATCGACCACCTGACAGCTCAGGGTGAAAAAGTAGGTTTGGTTTCTGTTCATTTGTATCGTCCGTTCTCTGCTAAGCACTTCCTGGCAGCTGTTCCTAAGACTGCAAAACGTATCGCAGTTCTTGACAGAACAAAAGAACCGGGTGCAACTGGCGAACCTTTGTATCTGGATGTAAAAGACTGTTTCTACGGACAGGCTGACGCTCCGGTTATCGTGGGTGGCCGTTATGGTCTGGGTTCTAAAGATACTACTCCGGCACAGATTCTTGCCGTTTACGAAAATCTGGCATTGCCGATGCCGAAGAATCAGTTCACACTGGGTATCGTAGACGATGTTACATTCACTTCTCTTCCTCAGAAAGAAGAAATCGCTTTGGGCGGCGAAGGTATGTTCGAAGCTAAGTTCTACGGATTAGGTGCTGATGGTACGGTGGGTGCTAACAAGAACTCTGTAAAGATTATTGGTGACAATACAGACAAATATTGCCAGGCATACTTCTCTTACGACTCTAAGAAGTCCGGTGGTTTCACTTGTTCTCACCTGCGTTTCGGTGATCATCCGATTCGTTCTACTTATTTGGTAAATACTCCGAACTTCGTTGCTTGTCACGTTCAGGCTTATCTGCGTATGTACGATGTTACTCGCGGTTTGCGTGAAAACGGTACATTCCTGCTGAACACTGTATGGAATGGCGAAGAGTTGGCTAAACACCTGCCGAACAAGGTAAAACGTTATTTCGCTCAGAAAAATATTACTGTTTACTATATCAATGCAACACAGATTGCTTTGGAAATTGGTTTGGGTAACCGTACCAACACAATTCTTCAGTCCGCATTCTTCCGTATCACAGGTGTAATTCCTGTTGATCTGGCTATCGAACAGATGAAGAAATTCATCGTGAAGTCTTACGGAAAGAAGGGTGAAGATGTAGTTAACAAGAACTATGCTGCTGTCGATCGTGGTGGCGAATATACTCAACTGACAGTTGATCCGGACTGGGCTAACCTGCCGGACGATGAAGTTGTAGCAAACAACGATCCTGCTTTCATCAACGAAGTAGTTCGTCCTATCAATGCTCAGGATGGTGACTTGCTGAAAGTTTCTGCATTCGAAGGTATCGAAGACGGTACATGGCATCAGGGAACAGCTAAATATGAAAAACGTGGTGTAGCCGCTTTCGTTCCTGTTTGGGAATCGGATAACTGTATCCAGTGTAACAAGTGTGCATATGTTTGTCCTCACGCTTCTATCCGTCCGTTCGTGTTGGATGCTGCTGAACAGGCTGCAGCTCCGTTCAATAACTCATTGAAAGCAACAGGTAAACAATTCGAAGGAATGCAGTTCCGTATTCAGGTAGACGTTCTTGACTGTCTGGGTTGTGGTAACTGTGCCGATGTTTGTCCGGGTAATCCGAAGAAGGGTGGTAAAGCGCTTAAGATGGCTGCTTTGGAAACTCAATTGGATGAAGCTCCGAACTGGGATTTCTGTGCTGAAAAGGTGACAACAAAACAACATTTGGTTGACATCAAGGCTAACGTGAAGAACTCTCAGTTTGCAACTCCGTTGTTTGAGTTCTCCGGTGCTTGCTCCGGTTGTGGTGAAACTCCGTACGTGAAGTTGGTAACTCAGCTGTTCGGTGACCGTGAAATGGTAGCTAACGCAACAGGTTGTTCTTCTATCTATTCAGGTTCAGTACCTTCTACTCCTTATACAACAAATGATAAGGGTCAGGGTCCGGCTTGGGCTAACTCATTGTTCGAAGACTTCTGCGAATTCGGTCTGGGTATGGAATTGGCTAACGAAAAGATGCGTGCACGCCTGACAAATGCGATGAACGAAATTATCGCTGCCGACAATGCTCCTGCTGAAGCTAAGGAAGTTCTGAAGGCTTGGGTTGAAAATCAGAATGATGCCGATAAGACAAAAGAACTGGCTCCTCAGGTATTGGCTATTGCTGAAGAAGGTATCACTCACGGCTGTCCACTTAGCGCACAGATCAAGGAGCTTTCTCACTTCCTGGTAAAACGTTCACAGTGGATTATCGGTGGTGACGGTGCTTCTTACGATATCGGTTACGGTGGTCTTGACCATGTAATTGCTTCAGGTAAGAACGTTAACATCCTGGTATTGGATACTGAAGTTTATTCAAATACGGGAGGCCAGTCTTCTAAAGCTACTCCGGTAGGTGCAATCGCTAAGTTTGCTGCTTCCGGTAAGAGAATCCGCAAGAAAGACCTGGGTCTGATGGCTACAACTTACGGTTATGTTTATGTTGCTCAGATCGCAATGGGTGCCGACCAGGCTCAGACATTGAAAGCGATCCGCGAAGCTGAAGCTTATGATGGTCCTTCATTGATCATTGCTTATGCTCCTTGTATCAACCACGGTTTGAAGAAGGGTATGGGTAAGAGCCAGCAGGAAGAAGCTGATGCAGTAGCATGTGGTTACTGGCATTTGTGGCGTTACAACCCGGCTTTGGAAGAAGAAGGCAAGAATCCGTTCTCTTTGGATAGCAAAGAACCGGATTGGAGTAAATTCCAGGACTTCCTGAAGGGTGAAGTACGTTTCGCATCTCTGACAAAACAATTCCCGGCCGAAGCCGCTCAATTGTTCCAGGCTGCCGAAGACAACGCTAAGTGGAGACTTAACAACTACAAGCGTTTGGCTAAACAGCAGTGGGGTGTTGAAGAATAATTGATTATTTGATCATCTAAATAGTAAAACGGAATCTTCGAAAGAGGGTTCCGTTTTTTTGTATAAGCCAAATAAATCGTACCTTTAGCGAAACTAAACAAACAAGCAAATGGCGAAAAATAAAAACAAGCAGAATCAGTTTCAGTTACTCTCTCCTGAAAAGTATATTCGTTTGAAAGCTAGGAATTTACCGATAGAGGTGTGTTATGTTTCCGATGACTGGAAAGATGAAAGAGGGGCTGTAGCGGAAGTGATCGTAGTTCGTCGTCATGCCGGTGGAAATTATACATTCGGAGTTTACGTCGTAGATACGTTGTGTCTGGGAGTGAAACATTCTGTATATAGGTTTAATGTACCACCGGATGAGTATGACGATTTTGTTGAAAGAACGGCAACTGATTGCGGTATTAAAATCAGTTATAATGAAGCTCATAATTTTATTTATGGGGCTATAGCGTTTGCCGAAGAGTTCGGGATCAAACCGGATAAGAGTTTTGCCTTGACGCAATATATACTGGAAGAGGATACGGAAGAGATTCCTTTGATTGAATATAAATATGGGAGAGGTGGCCGCCCTCACCTGGTTGCCGAAACTTCTCTTGAGGCAAGTAAATATATCCCTATACTGGAAGAATCCACAGGCGGCGATTTCGGTCTTGAGATATTGGAAGATTGTGATGTGTTTGATGATGATGAATTCGACGACGAATTCGATGATGACGAATTTGATGATGAATATGACGATGAGGATAATAAGACAATGTAAGAATATTACAATAATAATATAGAGGGAATTGGTTCAGTTTTTATCAGATTTGAATGTTACTTTTCTCTTGATAGAAAAGTAACCAAAAGATCAAGGCTCAACCGGCTTCACTGCTCCGGTGAAAGACTCCACTCGAAAATCCGAAACTCGCTCCGCTCAAACAACGGATTTTCTTAACCGTTCCGTCTTTCATCTCCGCGGACGTTCACCCGCTTAGGCCTTTCCCAGGAAGCTATGCTTCCTCTTAGGATGGCCGATACCGACACCTATATAATAATAACAGATCCTTTCTTTTTCAACAGTCGGTATCGGCCATCCCAGGAGAACGCAAAGCGTTCTATGAAAGGCCTCAGCTGATGAGCGTTAAGCGAAGCATCCGCAGAGAGCGTCCAGAGGCTGTGCTGTTTGAGCGCAGCGAGTTCACAGACGACAGCGAACGGAGGATGCGCAGTAGCGAGGCAGGTGCAGCCTTGATCTTTTGCCTACTTTTCCATCAAGGGAAAAGTAGGTTCAATTATTTCTAAAATTGAATCTGTGCATTCAAAAACGGGAATTGTGCCTGGTGCCAATATGGATAAATAGGGGTGACCTGGCTGGCATTATCCAGTCTTTTTACCTGTTCCGGTGTCAGGTTCCAGCCGACAGCCTCCAGATTCTGTTTTAATTGTTCTTCTGTGCTGGCCCCGATTATCAGGCTGGAAACAGTTGGGCGTTGCAGTAACCAATTCAGCGCACATTGTGCTACCGAATGTCCTGTCTCTTCTGCTATTTCATCCAATACATCCATTATATTATATAAACGTTCGTAGGAAGTAGCTTCATCGGGGATAGGACTTCCGCCGCGAGCCACACGTCCGTCGGCCGGTATCGGATTGTTGCGCCGGTATCTTCCGCCCAGACGTCCTGCTGAAAGAGGACTCCAGATGATGGAACCTACCTTCTGATCGATTCCGAGCGGCATTAATTCCCATTCAAACTCCCTGTTGAGCAAAGAATAATGAACCTGCTGTGCCACATAACGACTCCAGCCATAGCGTTCGGAGACAGACAAAGCCTTCATCAGATGCCATCCGGAGAAATTAGAGCAAGCGATATACCGTATTTTTCCGGCAGTGATCAGATCATCCAGAGCACGAAGCGTTTCTTCTACCGGCGTATTGGCGTCAAATCCATGCATATGATAAATATCAATATGATCGGTATTCAGCCGTTTCAGGCTGGCTTCGCAGGCCTCGATGAGGTGGAAGCGGGAAGAACCCATAGCGTTGCGTCCTTCCGGATTCAGGTTGAATGTGGCTTTGGTCGATATCAACAGTTTATTTCTCAGTCCTTCAACAGCTTTCCCCAATATCGTTTCAGAAAGTCCGTCTGAATATGCGTCAGCGGTGTCGAACAGGTTTACACCCGCATCGAGACAAAGGTTTATCATGCGTCTGGCTTCGTCCACTTGGGTATGTCCCCATCCTTCGAAACCGTTTGTACCTCCAAAAGTAGCAGTCCCTAAACAAAGCACGGGTACATAAAGTCCCGATCCTCCTAATTGTCTGTATTCCATAGCTTACCTATTAAATTGTTATTAAGATCTTACTTACAAAGGTATATAAAAATCCGCATGTGTTTATTTATTCTTATCTTTGTATCAAATTTAGGTTATTAGAAAAAGTATGGTTAAGGCAATTTTCTTCGATATAGACGGGACGTTGGTCAGTTTTAAGACACATGAAGTACCCCGCTCTACCATTGACGCATTGGATATCTTACGGAAGAAAGGTATTAAAGTTTTTATAGCAACAGGTCGTCATTACAGTTCCATCAACAATCTGGGAGATTTAAAATTTGACGGATATGTTACACTGAACGGTGGATATTGTTTTGCCGGAGAAGACAAAGTGATCTATAAACACAGCATTCCCGACAGGGATATCGATGCATTGATCCGCTATTTGGAAACTGAAGAGTCTTTCCCCTGTGCTTTTGTCCAGGAAAAAGAAATCTTTATGAATTATAAGGATGAAACGGTGGAAGAAATCTTTAATATGCTGAATTTTCCGGAGCCGCCTATCCGTCCTCTGAGTGAAATGAAGGGAAAGACGGTCTACCAGTTAGTCTCATTTTTTACTGCCGAACAGGAGAAAAAGATCATGTCTATCTTATCCCATTGCGAATCCACTCGCTGGAATCCGTTGTTTACCGATGTGGTACCTGCCGGGAGCAGCAAGCGGATCGGTATTGATAAAATGCTGGAATACTTTAAGATACCATTAAAAGAATGTATGGCTTTCGGTGATGGCGGTAATGATATAGCCATGCTTCAGCATGCCGGGATCGGGGTTGCTATGGGGAATGCTGACGACGACGTAAAACAATATGCGGATTATGTAACCGATTCCGTCGATGAGGACGGGATATTCAAAGCCTTGAAATTCCACAACATTATTTGAACCAGTGTTGTTATTTATATAGCTAGTATTATTATTAAAAGAAAGACAGACTCATGATAGACGAATTACTTGAATACAACCGGGGATTTGTAGATAAGAAAGGATATGAAAAGTTTATAACGAATAAGTATCCCGATAAAAAGATTGCCATCGTATCCTGTATGGATACTCGTCTGATAGAATTGCTTCCTGCCGCATTGGGCATAAAGAATGGCGACGTGAAAATCATAAAGAATGCCGGTGCAATCATTTCACATCCGTTCGGCAGTGTGATACGCAGTCTGATGGTCGCTATTTATGAACTGGGAGTGGTCGAGATCATGATCATTGGTCATTCTGATTGCGGTGCCCAGCATATGGACAGCGACGAGATGATCGAAGCAATGAAGAAACGGGGTATTCCCGCTGAGCGAATCGATATGATCCGTTACTGCGGAATCGATTTTAAATACTGGCTTCGTGGGTTTGACTCGACAGAATGCTCAGTAAAAGATACAGTCGAACAAGTTCGCAACCACCCGTTGATTCCTACCGATATTACGGTTAGAGGCTTTGTAATTAATTCAGTTACAGGTGAATTGACCGAAGTGGAGTAGGGGGGGTATCTTCTGAAAATCTATTTCTATAGATTAAATAAATGTAAAGATAGAAATAATTTATATGTTTTATAGCATAGTTTTGGAAAAAGTGCTTATCTTTGCACTGTAAACAAAAAGAAAAGATTAAGGTTTAGGTTAATTATTAACGAGTCTTCCAAGCGTGGAAGACATAAAAAAGTAAAGATTATGATGACAAGTAGAAATGAAGAAAATCTTCGTACTTTAGCGATGTTGCGTTATCAGGCTGATCGTTATCAGTCAATGAGAAATGGTACAATGAGTCAGCGAGTAAATGCTGAAATCCGTCGCCTGTTGGAAGAAATGGGCGCTAACGCAAAAAATTAAACAAAAAGAAAGTATATTATTTTGATGTATTCTCTTCACCAGGGTCTTTTATAAGACTGGTGAGAGATCGAGAGATGGGCATTCGACGCTGACAGAACAGCGAAGATTAGCCTTTTTTTATTTTCTATCCCTTACAATTCTTCAATTTATCTTCTATCTTTGTGCGCGGAACAAATCTATAAAACACAATCATACAATGAAAAGAACAGGTTTATTTGTAGCATCCGTCATGCTATCTACCACCCTTTGGGCACAGTCGCCTGTAGAAAAAGGACTGAACACTATCAATAAGGAAAACGCGGAAGCCTATATCGGTTTCTTGGCCAGTGACGAACTGGAAGGGCGTGAAGCCGGTTTCCAGGGAGGACGGATTGCTGCCGAGTATATCGTCTCCAACCTGAAGACAATGGGCATCGCTCCCTTGAATGAGTCTTATTACCAACCTTTCGAGGCTTATAATAAGGAACGCCAGAAGAGGGGACGTTTCCAGGTGCATCCTGATTCGATCGCCCAACTGAAGCAAGGCGTACATCAGAAGTTATCCATGCGCAATATCCTGGGAAAGATAGAAGGGAAGAATCCGAATGAATATGTTATCATCGGAGCACACTACGACCACCTGGGTTTCGATCCGATGCTGGACGGTGATCAGATCTATAACGGGGCAGATGATAATGCTTCGGGCGTATCGGCTGTCCTTCAGGTTGCAAAAGCATTTCTGGCTTCCGGTGAGCAACCGCAACGTACGGTTATTTTTGCTTTCTGGGACGGTGAAGAAAAAGGATTGCTGGGTTCTGAATATTTTGTGCAGAACTGTCCGTTCCTGAAAGATATAAAGGGATATTTGAATTATGATATGATCGGCCGCAATTCGAACGAAGCGGTTCCCGAGCAGGTCGATTATTTCTATACGGAAGCAAACAAGGCTTTCGGTGACTGGCTGAAGAATGATATCAAGAAATATGACCTGAACCTGAAACCTGTTTATCACCCCTGGGACAAGCCGGTAGGAGGGAGTGACAACGGCTCTTTTGCCAAACGTGGTATTCCCATTATCTGGTATCACACCAACGGTCATCCGGACTACCATATGCCGGGCGACCATACGGAAAAGCTGAATTGGAATAAGGTAGTCGATATCACGAAAGCCTCTTTCCTGAATATGTGGAATCTGGCGAATGAGAAGAAATATTAATCATAAATAGAAATAGAAAATGAAGTCGATGTATGTAGCTCTGTGTTGGGCTGTGATGATGATTATCGGTTTGGTAGCCTGTAGTGATGATGTGGGAAAGACGATACCTGCTTATACGGAAGCAGAGAAACTGTGGATCGCTCAGAACCAGGCATATTTCCAGGAAAAGAAGGCGATAGTGGAAGATGATGGTCAATTGTTGTATCAACAGTTAGTTGTGGAGGATGATACTTTGTTGTATCGCATATTGGAAATCGGCGAGGTTGACTCTGTTCCGACGATAAAATCAGATGTGAAAGTTTCGATGTTAGGCATATTGCCTGTTTCTAAAGATCAGATTGTTGGGGATAGCAAAGGGAATCCGGTGGAAACTACCTTGGATTTGGATAGTCCCGATCTGATCAAAGGACTTTCTGCTCTTTTGCTGCAAACTCATAAAGGGGAGAGGCTGGAAGCAATTATCCCATACCAGTTAGGTTATGGAGATCAGAGTTATCCTTATCCGTATATTCCTTTGTGCTCGACGTTGCAATTTACTATTACAGTGAAAGAGTTTAAGTAATTTCTTGTTTGGGCGGCGTTTGCGACGAATATCACCTAGATTTTAGTACATCCGGCGTCATATTTCGGAGAGGCATTTTAATAAGTTGTACCATAGGTGTTTGGGGGGTGACGTCATGATAGGAGGATGGCGTCACCTCGTTGTTTTATCAGATTTCGATTACATGGTAGTAATTGCCTGTTTTTGTATGTTTTTTGATTACATTATTCTTTAGCAGCAGTCGTCCGAACAGAGCCATGTTGCGGATACCGGATTTTATCTTGCTCCGTTGTTCGATCCGTCTCAATATTTCGGCGGCAGGGAGCAGTTCGCCTTGTTCTCCTGTCTCTGGCAAGCGGAAATATTGGAAGAAAAGTTGCTCTTCAACCGGAATCTGTTGGAACTGGTGGTTGTTCCGGATGATCGCAGTTTCTTCTTCGGAGGTGAACCAATAGCGTTCGTTGTTACGTAGTGCGGCGGCAGCTTGGGCATACAATTGCTTATGGTTTAACCCGATAGCATGGTTGATGTTACCGGTCAGTTCGATGCAGATGAAACGCCGGCTTCCTGTCGGGTCGTTCAACAAATCGGCATTGTTGGAGGTCGCAACGAAAGATGCATACCTTTTCAGCGGCTGGATACTGCGTTTATAAGGCTGGCGGGCATTAATGACCGGTTTCTGGAGGATATGTTTCAGGAATGCCTGATGGGAAGGCGATACCGAATCGAACTCATCAATATTGATCAAGGCAAAACGGTTCAGTAACAATTCTGCATCACGTTTATTGCTGAAATCGATACTGTCGGTGTAATATTCCAGTAATTCGGGCGGAAGCAGATTCCGGCACCAAGTGGACTTGCCACATCCTTGCCTGCCGATCAAAAGAGGGGAGACACTGTTGGCATGCATCCGGTCCAGCCCGTTCCAATGGGCCACCATGCTCAGGAACCAGCGGTAGAACTGGTTTCTCCATTCCGGATTGTTGCAGGGCAATGTATCGGCCAGCCGGCGGATATGGTCTATCCCGTCCCAGTCTGGCAACTCCAGCATATATTCCTCGATAGGCGAATAATGCATCACACGGTTGGAATAGATATAACGTTTCACGTCCCTGTCCCATAGCGGA
The DNA here is from genome assembly GCF_000969835.1 of Parabacteroides goldsteinii DSM 19448 = WAL 12034. GTDB lineage: Bacteria > Bacteroidota > Bacteroidia > Bacteroidales > Tannerellaceae > Parabacteroides > Parabacteroides goldsteinii. The sequence continues at coordinate 2,080,645 of NZ_KQ033913.1, read as the reverse complement.
ATACCTTCTTCCTGCGCATTCAGACTGATACTGTTGAGGACCTGTTCGTTAACAGGAAAGAAATTGAAATAGTACGATTTGCGTTCGCGGTATTCCGCATCTCCCTTCATATTATTATATCTGAATTCATACCGGCGTTTCATAAATTCGTCGGCTTGAAAAGCGAGTACCTGCTCCGGCCGGATACACGGTTTTCGACCGAAACCGGAGGACAGGCGGTAGACATTGTGTACGGTTGTCCGTATCTCCGCTTCAAAAATCCGGAAATGGGTATGTACCGGCAACCATTTGACCACCTCTTCTTCCGGGATACCACTGCGGAAGCAGTTCTCGGCAAGGCAAGTAAGGAAAGGCTTGATATCTTCATCCTCTTTTCGATAACCGGTCGCATCCATAGCTTGCCGTAATGAATTTTCGAAAAGTAACGAAACGATCCGGCTTCGTTCATAACCGGGAACGAGGCGTTGTAGCGGGTCTGTCACGGCTGGTGACGGTGCAGAAACCGGTAGCTTTTCCGGCATCTCCCAAGGTTGTTCGATCCGGACAGGCAGGGCGTCCGGATTGTAGTAAATATCCGGATCGAATGAAAGTCGGCAGGCTGCATCCAATTCATTTTCTTCAACAGTGATCTGTTGTTGCAACTCTTCTCGGTAATAGGCTGCAGCCCTGTCATAGGCCCGGGCATGAAAAAAACGAATAAGCGTATCGTTCTGTGGGACAGTATGATCCGGCAATGTGAAAGGAATGATAATTTTTACGCTCTTTCCGCTTGATCCGATAAAAGCTGCCATCGTCTGTAATGATCCGGCTGCTTGCCGGCGGACATTTTTTGCCTCGTTGCGGTTGGCGAGATTGTTTATTTTGAGCAAGACCAATCCGTTATATTGGTTTCTGACAAACGTTCCATCCTGTTTTTTTACGGTAGAACAGAAGTAGACGACCGGTAACCGGTTCGCCTCTTTTACCGAAACCCCGGGAATGGTGTAGCGCAATTCTTCGCGCAGGGCTGCCACTTGCTTTTCCTTGTAACCGTCACGGATCAGTCCGATCAGTTTTTCCATCTCGATTGTCTTTTGTGCTTTCTGATTTGCACTGAATAAAGTTGCTTTCATTTGTCTTCTTTTTTAATTGATTTTTTCCAAAGGTAAGTACCTGAATGCCGGTTTACAGCATGTAAAGACCGATCATTATCAGGAAGGCTACAACTATTTCATCTATTGAAAATAAAGAAGATAATAATTGTTTATCCACTTATATTTTATATCTTTAGTCGTATATTCTTAACCTTTCGACCTGGGTGAACCTTATAGTTGACCTAGGTCAAATTGAAGTTCGACCTGGGGCGAATATATGGTTGACCTGGGTCAAATACTTACTAAGTCCAGTCTTTAGTCATAAAAGTCTATAGGCCGGATGATAAAAACACACTGGTATGACAGCAATTTACAAGATGGAGCAGAATCCGCCTAAAAAGGGTTCAGGTAAGAAAGTCGTATTGCATCCCCGCATAGTTCCCCGGGATACAGTGAGTACCGATCGTTTAATAGAGGAAGCGTCTTCGCGTTCCACTTATACTGATGGCGACCTGAAAGGGGCGGTCCGTCTGCTCTCCGACATGCTGAAAGAGAAACTACGCGATGGATATAATGTTTATCTCGACGGAATCGGCTATTTCAGTGTATCGTTGAAATCGCGTCCGGTAGAAGACAAGAAGGAGTTGCGTAGTGAATCCGTTCATTTCAAGAATGTGAATTTCCGTTGTTGTGCCAGACTGAAGCATGAACTGAAAACAATGTCGGTGGAACGTTATAAGGAGCCAAAAGTAACTGATTTTTCACAGGAAGAAAAAGAAAGCCGGTTGTTGCGGTATCTGGAGCGACATGCATATATTACAACCCTGGCTTATCAGGGGTTGAACGGTTGTACCCAATATCTGGCACGCAAAGAGCTCAAACAATTTGTGGCCGATGGCATACTGGTGGAAGACGGGACGCGAAGAATGTGCATTTATGTGAAGCGTCCGGAACCGGCGGAATTGCCGGATAGCCTGGTGGTGGATTCGAATATTGGGAAGGTATGTAGGTGACGCCGTTTCGAATAAGCGGCGTCAACCGGTTCCTCTTTGTTAATCAATGCGGCATAGTGCATTGGTGATGTGTGAAGCTGTTTTTATGGAAAAAGAAATCAAGGTTGTAATCCTAAACAATAGTTTAACAACATAAGCACTTTCGATACATCTTTCATCTGAATATCTTCTTGTTTGATATAAGCCTCGATTTTATCTTTATGGTTAGGATAAAGTTTTATCAATTGTTTAATTGATTTTATCTTTACCGATTTATTATCTATTTTTATATAATATGTATTGTCGTTTTTCCGTCGATAGACATCCGTACTACCTATTTTCTGTGAAGCATAGGGTGTGTACATTTCCGTTCCGTTCAATCCCAAATCGCTCATTTGTAGATTATGAACGCTTCCTTGGGTTACAGATCCTAAAGCTCCTTTTGAACCGATATTTACATCTTTCAATAACCAATCTATATAAACTATTCCGTTATCCAAGTGTACAACTTCGTGAAACCCTTTTGTGGCAGGGACTAATTTACGTCTGCCAACTGTTATCGTGTCAATCAAGGCCGTATTAGTTATTTCCATCATATCCTCTTCTTGTTGAAAAAGCATTATTTTATTTGATGCGTCATAATTAAGAGTAACAAATGAGATCGCTTTATTGCGGAACGCTATTTGTGCCTTCATAAAATCATCAAATAGGAAAATCCGTTTAAATTGTTGTGCCGAAAGTGGTAATATTGAACCCAAACATAAACAAATCAAGAGTATATGTGTTTTCATATTGAGATATTAAAAATAAAAAGGAAGTGTGTCAGATATGGAAACAAAATCGTTTTGACACACTTCCTTTGATGTTTATTGGTAAATATTATTTACGGCCGCTACCCCATTCTGGAGCATTTTTATCAGGCCACAAACGTTCTGTTGCAAGAACGGAGTTATACATACCTGAAGAGGTAACTGTTAACCCTTGTGCTGCATAAGCAGCTTTTTTCACATCTGCGGCAAGATCATCATCTGTGATAGCACCTGTTGGGAAACGACGCGGAATGCTAGAAGCCGGAACATTTGCATAACTCTTACGTGGTAAAATTGTCGAGTTGTAGCTCGGATAGCCGGAACGACGAGCAGTAACATACACTTCGTTCGGATATAACGTAAAATGAATTAGTTCCTGCAAGTAGATCTTTTCCAATTTTTCGGCAGCAGTACCAGTAAATGCGTATTTATCATTGCTCATCATGGTTGCAATTTCACCGTCTTTCAGATCAATAGAACCTTCGTTAGAATCATAACCGAAACATCCCTGTACATTGCTGTAATAAGCTACTTGGTTATCTTTTGCCAATTCATTATAAGATTGAACAGAGAAAGCAAGTGCTTTGTCATAATAAGTCTTTGCTTGTGATTCTTGATTATTCAACATAGCAAACTCTGCCAAATAAAGGTTCACTTCCGCAGCACTTAGATACATGCCATACCAAGGACGGTTCTGTGTTGTAAATGTATAAGAATCATCAGGCAATGTTGCAGCTTCTACTTGTGAAGCGGATGTGTAAGTTCGACCATTGATCATCATGCGGTTCAATATAGAATAGGCTGTATAACTGGTCGGATTGTTACCTTCTTTATTATGCAGATACAGTTCTTTGTCAGCTTCGGGATAAGTAGCAGGGAAATACCACCTGTATTTACCGGTATTGTCATTACCTGCTAACCAGTCTTCGGTTATACCGTAATAACGCACCCATGGTTCACCTAGGCCACCCCATTTCACAAACTTCTTCTTACCGTCAGCTCCGACCTCAGAAACAACATTCTTTTCTATGAAATCAGGAATTTTCAAACCTGCATCATAATACCCCTGTACAATTTTAGAGTTCCAATTGTTTTTCTGATAGAAAAAGCGAACGCGCGGATCCTGGTTTTCAACCAAGAAGTTGATAACTGTTTCTGTTCCGGCACAACCTGTAAACCCGTTACTCCAGTGGTAAATATAATCATCTACACTACCTGTCAAAGCAACAGCTCCTTTATTGAATCTCACGTCTTCGTCTAATGCATCAATATAACCACATGATGCATTTACTACAGCTGAAGCAACCTGTTTAGCTTTGTTTTCGTTTTGAGCCAATAAGCGAACAGCGATACGCAATTTTAAAGAATTGGCAAATTTCGCCCATTTATTTGTATCACCTTTATAAACAACATCCTGACTGGATTGCATAATTGCCGATGCGGATGTCAGTGTTGTAATAGAGGCATCCAGTTCGTTCAACCACAAATCATAGAGCGATTCGACATCATCATAAGCCGGAATCAATGTTCCTCCATAGGCCGCAGAACAGGCTTCTACGTAAGGAATAGAGCCATACATATCGGTTGCGAAGATACCAAGATAGATACTCATCACATTAGCGGCTGCCAGATAAGCGGCGTTGGTTGTACGTCCTGCTTCATCCAACATTTCCATTTCATGTTCCATGGCACGGATCACACGTAGTACATTAATATATTGTCGACTTTGTTCGCCATCAATAGTCAATGTCAAAATATTGTCAGAAGCACCGGAAGTTGATAAGCCCATACCGGCCCATGCATATTTCATCGGGGCATTATAATAATATTCCAAATATCCTTGCGGTTCAAATTTGTTGATGACATCAGCAAACAGGTAGGATATTCGCGCCGTTACAACTGCTGAAGGGTCTTGATTTATTTCTGAAAAATCTTCACGACACCCAGTCGTTGTTGTTATAACGGAAGTAAAGGCAAGTGCTGCCAAAAGAGATTTATATGATTTCATAAATATCAATTTTTCCTATTATTTAGAATGTAGCATTAATTGTTAACATATAGCTAGCTGTATACGGACTTACAGAACGAATAAGGAACTGTCCGGATTGAGTACCACGGAGTGATTCCGGATTGAAGTTATTCGGTAGGGAGTTTAATAAATAACCCAAATTACGTCCTGTCAATGTCAGATTGATACCTGCTGCGCCGATCTTATTCGCTATACTGTTTGGCATACGATAGTTTAAAGATACTTCACGTAAAGCGATATAATTCAGCTCATGGAACCAATCGTTGTTTTTCCATACGGCTGCACGTCCCCATGAATTGTTCCAATAATTCCAAGAAGAAGCATGTTGTGGGTCAACAATACCACGGTTTACCAAATCAGCATACAATTCACCACCTTCTGCAATTGTATAAGATCCGTTCGGAGTGTCAATCGTTTTTCCACCTGGCATGATTGCATTCGGAATAATACCATCATCGTAAGTTAAGCCATCCCAAATTGAAGTATAAGTAATACCTCCATGCTCGGCATCTGTTCCATTCAGAGAATTTTTCAAATAACCATAAGCAGTACCATAGTGAGAACCATAAATTGCCACCATACCACCAAAACGCATATCGAAAGAAGCACGTAATGTCCAGTTCTTATATCTTAAACTTGTGTTTACAGAACCTAAGAAGTTCGGTTGGATTTTACCGACAGTTTTCACTTCTCCAGAACGAGAATAGTAAACAGAATGACGACTGTTATAAGATGCTAATTCAAGAATTGGCAATCCTGTCTTTTCATCGTAGAAAGGAGTCGCATCAGATTTCAACAAACCATATTCGCCTCCCACTTCAGCAACAGACGCGATACGGAAGTTACCATAAGCGGCATCACCGACCAATGTGATATAATTGGCTACATTTTCATGTAGTTCAACAATCTTAGAATTATTTTTTGTATAAGTAAAATTCAAATCCCAAGTCCAATCCTTATTTTCAAACGGAGTTGTATTTAATGAGATTTCCACACCTTGGTTTTGGATATTACCCGCATTAATCAACTGCTTAGACAATCCTGATTCAGAAGGAACACTGATAGACATGATTTGATTTTTGGTATTTTCCTTATAATAAGTCAAATCTACGCCGATACGATTGTTCAGCACACGCCAATCAAGACCCAACTCCCAAGAGTTTTTACGTTCTGGTTTCAAATTATTGGAATAAGATGTTGACGGAACTGTCAAACCGTATGTATTGTCGATGCCATATAATGAGTAAGCAGAGTTGATAGTATAAGCATCCGTATCATTACCTACTTGTGCCCATGATCCACGCACTTTAGCAAATGATATCCATTCCGGCAATTTATCACGGAATGTTTCATGTATTAACCAAGAAGCAGATACAGACGGATAAAAATATGAATAGTTACCATGCTTGTCTGCATAAACCAAAGATGAAGACCAGTCGTTACGTCCAGTTACATCTAAGAATACTTGATCTTTCCAGCTGAAAGCAAGCTGACCAGCTACAGATAAAATTGTTTTTTCACCGGAAATATTGCCTGAAGTGCCAATGGTATTCTTTGAGTTCCCGATAAAGAATTGACCAGGGATAACCAATCCTCCGTTGGTGTTCAACTGTAATTCTTGTTGATAGTTGTGATAATATTCACCACGAATGAAACCGCTGATATTAAAATCGCTTACCTCTTTATTCCAAGAGAAGTTTGCATTTAAATTGGTTTGTTCTTTGGTGTATTGTCCCAATTTGTAGTAACCGCCTTCATTCGCGTAACCACTACCTAATTCCTTGGATTCGTTACGTTTATAGTAGTAATTGTAATTACCTTCAGCTGTAAACTTCAACCAACTGTTTAAATCGGCTGTTAATTTTAGGCTGGGACGTACTGATGTTTCTTTTTGGGTATACTCATTCTCATAGATACTCCACCAAATATTTTTACCTGGAGCATTACCGTATTCATCATTGTAATCAGTACTAGCCAAACCTCCATGAGAACCTTTATAGCGAGTTCTCCAATAACGGGTATCATACATACGACTGAAAGTTCCATCAATAAAATACTCCCCAAGGTTTGTATTACCACCCTGCTTGGGTGTTGAATTAGCGAAAGAGATGCCGGCTTCAATCTCTACATCTTTTGTGATCTTATGAGTCGCTTTGCCTAAGAAGGAAATACGTTTGAATGAGTTGTTGGGCGTATTACCATCGGCATGTTTATAAGATAACGACGTATAAAATGATGAATTATCATTCGAACCTTGAACAGATATGTTTGTATTGGAATTGAAACCATTATCGTATGAATCTGTAAAGTTGTTCTTATACGGAGAATAATTAACCGTCGAATAGTCATAGAATTCAATCGGTTGACCATCAAATTTAGGACCATAAGATACACCGCCACCCCATGCAACGGAACGGTCTCCATTACTATTCAAATAGAATGAGTTTGTGTCCTGCATATTACCGGATGATTTGTAATTATTGTATCCGGACATGTAACCGTCTCCTCGTACGTTCTGAAAATCAGGTCCTCCATATACATGGTCAATACCAAACGTCTGTGAGAAGTTGATGCCAAGACCTTTTTTACTTTTACCGCTCTTTGTTGTAATAACGACTGCACCGTTCAAACCACGTGAACCATATAGTGCTGTAGCAGCAGCACCTTTTAATACGGAAACAGATTCAAAATCATCAGGGTTCAAGTTTTTTAGTTCATTACCCCAGTCTGTATCACTAGCGCTCCAGTCGGCATCACCATTCTTAACTGCATTATCAAGAATAACACCGTCTACAACATAAATTGGTTGGTTGTTGGAGCCTAGTGTTGAAGCACCACGAATTTGAATTTTACTAGAACCGAAGAGACCACCATCTGAACCTGAGATTTCCACACCTGCTACTTTACCTTGTAAAGCAGCGACTGGGTTTATGACATTAGCGTTTAATTCGTCACTTTTAATCTCAGTTACGGCATATCCCAAAGCTTTCGTTGCACGTTTCATGCCTAATGCAGTTACAACTACTTCGTTCAATTTTTGTGTGTCCTCTGTTAATTTGATTTGTAAAGAGGCTTGCCCTGTGTACTGGATTTCCTGAGTTGCGTACCCAATAAAAGATATCTGGATGATATCTCCATTCTTTACACCCTCCAACGTGAATTTACCGTCCATATCGGTAATATTACCGTTGGTTGTTCCTTTTACAACTACGGATGCTCCGGCTACGGGGCCGAAATCATCCTCAACTGTTCCTGTGATTTTCCCACTTTGCTGAGAAAATTTCACTTCTGGCTTAACTGTTTCTGTCTCAGCATATGTTTTTGGAAAACATAATACTCCAGCAAACAAAATTAAGCTAACCGGTCTGAATTTCTTTAACATAATTGATGGTTTTTTAATACACTAGTGCTATTTGGCGTAAAAAGCACTTTTGAACTCTTTATTGATATATAATGTATAGAGACTTTGTTCCTTGGCGCTTTGGTGATTTGGCGTTTTAAAGCGTTCATAGTACTAAAAGAACTCTGTACATTTTATATCCGCGACAAATATATAAAATAATTATTACCCCATGTTATTTTTCGTCAAAAAAATATTACAAAATTTTGTTTTTAACACATTGGCAAACAATATTCAATCGTAATTAAGTTAATTCAACAATCAATACTCATCTCTTTTGTTAAAAAGCTTTATGATTTTTCCTTTACAAAACATACCCTTGTTTTTTCATTAACATTTATACAGATATTATATTTTACCCCAAAAACGAACAATAAATAATTCTACTTAAAAGGCAGACTATACATATGAGTTGCTCACCTAGTATTCAAACAACTCAACACATAATACACATATTATCAAATATGTTACAATCACTCCTTAGGTTTCATTAGTATTTCTACTCATCTTTTTTAAAACACAAAAATCACCAGAGTTCTTTTAGTACTAAGGTAACAACGCCAACTAAAAAACACTTAGTGTTAAAGAATTATGGAAATTTATATCTATTAAGAATTAGAACAGACCATTGTTTCGCCAAAACAGTGTCTATTTTATGTTAAAATAAAACCATCAATTATGTTGAAAAACTTTAAGCCTGTAGGCTTATTGCTATTAGCTGGTACCCTGGCGGTTCCCAGCTATGCATCTGTAAACCCAGATGTGGCAATGCCTAAATCAAGTATTTCCCAGCAAAGTGGGAAAGTGACAGGAGTGGTAGAAGACGAGTTTGGCCCTGTAACCGGTGCTTCTGTCGTAGTGAAAGGAACAACCAATGGATCGATTACCGATATGGACGGTAACTTTACGTTGGAAGGAGTGAAAAACGGTGACATTATCCAGATCTCTTTTATTGGGTATGCCACTCAGGAAATCAAGTATACCGGACAAGCTTCTGTACAAGTAAAGCTGGTTGAGGACACTCAGAAGTTGGACGAAGTTGTTGTAACGGCTCTAGGTATCAAGCGCGAAAAGAAAGCACTGGGTTATTCGGTAAGTAGTGTGAAAGGGGAGGAACTGTTGGAAGCCGGTACGCCGATGAATGCTATGCAAGCATTGTATGGTAAGACTTCCGGTTTGCAGTTACAATCTACAGCTGCCGGTCCTTCAGGAGGTATGAACATCAAGGTTCGTAATGCAATCTCTTTGACACAGGAATCTTCTACTCGTCCGTTGATCGTGGTTGATGGAATTCCTATCCATGATGCCAATACCGGACAGAGCGATAATAGCCGTACGGGTAGTGACCACGGTACGGGTTTGAATGATATCAACCCCGAAGATATTGCTTCTATCGAAATCCTGAAAGGAGCTAAAGCTGCCGTATTGTATGGATCGGAAGGTGCCAACGGTGTTATGTTGATAACTACAAAATCTGGTAGTAAGAAAGGGTTGGGTATCGACTTCGGTGTCAACCACTCTTGGAATGTTGCCGCTTACCTGCCGAAAATGCAAAATATCTACGGTGCAGGTTCCAGCCCTGGTAATGCTGGTGTAAAGGAAGTCGACAAGGATGGTTTTTGGACCATGACCGACCCAAATACCGGTCAGACCGTTCAGTCAATCTGGCGTGGTGGTGACGGTAGCTTCGGTCCGAGAATGGACGGTCGTATGTTGTTGGATTGGGACGGACAGTATCATCCCTACCAGGCTTACGAAAATAACCAGCGCGATATGTATCGCACCGGTGGACAGACCAACGTAAACTTCGCTTTAAGTAACAGTGGCGAACTGGGTTCATTCCGTCTGTCTTACAACTACCGCGATTACGATGCCATTACCTTAAATGCCGACAACAAAGCGCATCAGTTTGCATTCTCTGCTGATTTGAAGGCAAACGATTGGGTAAAGGTGAAATGGAATACCAACTATTCGAATACCCGCGACCACAATGCGCCCTATGCTATGCAGAGTTTTGCTACGTATGGTTTCCCGAGAAATATGGATTTAAACCTGATCAAGCAGAATTATTTAACTCCTGATGGTTACAATCTGTTCTCTATGGATCAGTCTATCGGACAGAAAGCACCATATGTAGGTCGTTTCGGAAGTTACTACTGGTCTCAGGAAGTCAACTCCAACATGGTAGAGCGTAACCACTTGATCCAGTCTTTGAATTTGGATGTTACTTTCAACGACAAGTTCTCTTGGACAACCTTGGGTGGTATGGACTGGACGGTAACGGATCAGGAAGTGAAGCAACATGTAAGTAAACCGTTGTCTATGGAAAATAAGCAGGGTTGGTATGAAGTAGGCAGCCGTCGCGACATGATCATGTATGGCCAGTCTTCATTCAATTACAACCAGACATTTAACGATGTTTGGAATGTGTCAGCCATGGTCGGTGGTGCCGTTAAGTATACCAAGTATGAAGATCAGAGACAATGGGTGGGCGAAACGTTTTCTATCGAAAACTGGTTCTCATTGAACAATACCCGTGAAGACTTTGGTCCTCGTTCTAGTAGAGGTCGTGCTAATGACTTGTTGTTGAGTGTGTTTGCTTCTGCCCAGTTGGCTTACGCTAACCAGGTATTTTTGGAAGTACAGGCTCGTAACGACTGGTCGTCTATCTTGCCTCCCGAAAATAACCACTATTTCTATCCGGGTGCCAGCTTGTCATGGATCTTCACTGAAACATTCGATATCGATTGGTTGAACTATGGTAAGATCCGTGGATCTTGGGCTGACGTAGGTCGTCCGGGTCCGGTTTACTATGGTAACTTGGACTTCTCGTTGGGTTCATACGGCGGTAGCCCGACCATGGGTATGCCTGACTATTTGCCACCGGCAGATTTCGCAGGAGCCAATGGCGGTTTCCCGGTTCCGAACTTGAAGCCGGAACGGAAACGTGAATATGAAATCGGTTTGGAAGGCGCATTCTTGCCGGGTAACCGTATCAATCTGGACTTTTCTTATTTTCATAACAACACTTACGACCAGATTACAGAATTGGAGGTTCCGGAAGGTTCAGGTCTTAAGAAAGTTCGTATGAATGCTGGTGATATCGCCCAGAACGGTTTAGAATTCTCAATTAATACGAAACCGATCGTAACGAAAGACTTCACTTGGGATTTGGGTTTGAACTTGGCTCGTTACTCAACAAAGGTAAAAGAGTTGGGTAAGGGTATCGATAAACTTAAAATGTGGGGTGTTAAGGGTGCAGATGTTTTATGCTTCCCTGGCGGTGAATATGGTGAAATCTACATCTATCCGTACCAGCGCGATGAACAAGGCAATCGTATCGTAAATCAAGGTTCCGGTGTTTGGGAATATGACAGAAACCAACAGATTAAGGTGGGTAAGATCACGCCGGACGTAGTCGGTGGTTTGACAACCGGTTTGACTTATAAAGATTTCTCGTTGAATGCCGTATTCGACTTCCAGTTCGGTGCAACCATGATCTCTCAGACCAATATGTATCTGTTGGGTAACGGTACCGGTGAGAAATCATTGAAATATCGTGACGAAGAACACGGCGGTCTGCCTTATTATTTGAAGAACGACGGTAAAACTCGTGTCTTGTTGGATAGCCACTCAGCAGCCGTTCCTGCTGACTCATTCTATCCGTTTATCTTGCACGACGGTGTGATCACTCCGGGTGTGACTCCTGACGGACAGCCTAACCAAATGGTTATCCCGGCCGAACAATATTATAGCAAACTGTATTGGCAGAGTGATATGTCTATGAGTGAAGACTTGATCTATAAGAGCGACTACATCGCTTTGCGTTCGTTGTCTTTCAGCTACAACTTGCCGAAAAGCTTTGTACAGAAGTTTAAGATCCAGAACGCACGTCTGAGTGCATTTGCCAACAACTTATGTTACATCTATAAGGCTATTCCGAACGTAACTCCGGAATCTACGCTTGGTACAAACTCATTTTCTGAATCTACCAACCAGCCGGGTATCCGTAGCTTCGGTTTAGGTATTAATGTTTCATTCTAATAGAATCGTATAATTCATGAAGACAATTAAAAAATATATTGCCGGTTTAGCTTTGGGTGTAGTGGCATCGGGGGCTATGATGTCGTGTTCCGACACATTGGAAGAAAAATTCTATAATCCGGATAGGCAAACAGACGCAGACTTCACCCTGCTGTTTGCCGGTGCGCAAACGCCGGGCCATTTGTTCCGTTATGATTACGGTGCAACTTACCACTATATGCGTACGTTTGGTAAGATGTTGGGTATTGCCGTAAGTCCGATTTATATAGACATTTCGCAGTATAACACCATTATTCAGCTTTGGAATGACTGGTCAGGTGATAATCTGAATAACTTCTTGTTTAACCAGACTTGTAACAATTACAGCCGTAACATCAATGGTATGAAATTGCTCTACAATGCCATGAGTGACGAAGACAAGGCAAAGAACGCTGTTTATATGCGTTGTTGCGACATTATCCAATGTTATGCATTTCAGCGTGCTACAGACCTGTATGACGATATGCCTTATTCTGAAGCCGGGGGGGCTTATCAAGAACAGTTTTATCCGAAGTATGATACGCAGGAGTTTATTTACGATGACATCATGGCACGCCTGAAAACGGCAGCTGCCGATTTGTCTAATTTTGAATTCGATACTGAAGGTAGTAAGATTAAGTTTGCTGCCAATGACCTGTTGTGTGATGGTGATTTGGATCGTTGGGTTCGTTTTGCTAACTCAATCCGTCTGCGTATGGCCATGCGTTTATGCCACGTAAAACCGGATGTAGCTGTTGCCACTATTAAGGAATTGGTAGCTGAAGATCGTTTGTTAACAGAGGCTTCTCACGATATCGGTTTCGAAGAGATGGACAAGACCCATGCCTTTGAGGTAACTTTCTTCCGTGGTATTGATGAACGTGGTTATGAGTGTGGAGCTCCTTACACGATTATCCATGATATCATGAACTATGAATACCAACCAGGCGATGAAAACGGTATCACTCGTCATGACTTCGACCCACGTGTATATGCTATGTTCCAGCCAGATGTTCACGGACGTTACATCGGTATTCCATTGAGACAGGAAGAGGTAGAAACGATTCTTCCGAAATATTATACGGAAGATGAAATCTATGATATGCTTCACTTTGACGACTATGAAAATAGCATTTGGGAAGATACACGTATTCCGGCAATCTATAACCGTCGTACTTATTTCAATTTCGACATGAAGTTTCCGGTAATGGGTTCTACCGAAGTGAATCTGATTTTGGCGGAAGCTGCTGTTCGTTGGCCGGGTGAATTTGGCAATATCGATCCGAAAGAGTGTATCAAGAAAGCGATCTATGCATCTACCAAGTTCTATTATGACACCAATAATAGTATGGCCTATAACGAATCTTCACTGCCAAGTATTTTGTATGTATATGAAAAGGCAAAAGCTCCAAATTGGTCTGAAATCCAAGACCACTTGGCAGACTACGAAGAATTCGCTGCCAACAAGTTTGCCGGTTTGGATTATAAAGGTAAGTTGAAATTCATCTTCGGTCAGAAGTTCTGTCACATGAATATCATGAATCCGTATGAGATCTACAACGAGGCTCGTCGTTTAGTGAAAGATTTGGATGGTGAACTACCATTTGTTGCTACACCGAACATCGTGTTTATGGAACGTTTGTATTATCCGAAGAGTGAGTTGAGTGGAAATGCTGAAAACTTTGAAAAGGTTGCATACAAGAATTCATACGACTATCCGGTTTGGTGGACTGGCCGTACAAAGGCTGCTGAAAACCATAATGGTAATGCGATGAACTAAATAAGTTGTGACTTAACCCTTATTGAAAGGCGTTCCGATTATTCGGGACGCTTTTTTTATTAAAAGAGTAAAAACGGTTGTAAATGTCAAGGTAAATATTTAACTTACGCGTACTAATAAAAAAGTAAAGGGCCATGAAAAAGTTATTAATTTTAGGAGCCTTCTTAGGCTTATTCGGTACAAGTAGTATATTTGCTTCCGAAGTAGAGAATGTGAATGCATCGATGGAACAGGTCAATGTAGCAGTAGATTATGTAGATGGGGTAAATTATTGGGTGACTGATATGCATATGGATTATGGTGCAGGTGGACCTTATTTTAGTTATAAGGTGCATTGGGAATATGTAGGAAATCGTCCAAACCCATCGCAAATTGCTTATATGGTGTATGTATATGATGGGACATCTGTGGTGACTAGCTTTTTGGATTCTGCTCCTTATGGTTCAAAAGTAGGCTCAAAGGAATACAAAATTAAAGTAGATCGTGAAGTCTATTATCGGATTGAAGTAAATGGATCAGATGGAGGTATTACTCGATAACATCTTCTGATATTTATTGACACAAACAGGAACGACTAACAGGTATGGAATTAGCTGTTCCTGTTTTTTTAAGTTTCTAAAGTATCGGTAACTATTATAGCTTTATTTTGTATACAATGAAGATAATACATATTTTATTGAAAGAACTCTTTGCCTTGTTTGCATTTCCTTGTATTTTGGGTGCGCAGGAAGCATTGAATATATCATCTGATGTTTTTCTATTTGATCGGTTTACCAAAGGAAAAATATTATTGACTGATAAACGCTATATCGAAACCCAATTCAATTACAACTGTGAAAAACAAGAATTATACTACAAAGACGGTAATGAATATCAAATGATATATAACACTTCGAACATTGATACTCTCTGGATCGGAAACCGGAAGTTTGTCCCGGCTCATGAAGGTGTCCGTTTCTTTGAATGTATTCCCGTTGGAGACGGAACATTGCTGGTCGATTGGAAAATAAAGTTATACTATAAAGGTAAACGTGGCGCGATGGGCGTAGTCTCTCAAGCAGGAGGGCAGGCTTCGGTGGATATGGAATTGATGCGGAATAGGGGAATTAGTAATCCGGACAACAGTGTATATAAAAAGGACAACAGAAATACCTATCGGACCTGTCTGGATGGACAGCAAGTCTCTTTCAGCAACCTTAAATCATTCTTGAAGCTCTATCCCGACACTCATCGGAAAGTCATCCGTCAACTGGTAAAAGAGCAATCCATTAGTTTTGATGATCCATGGCAAGTAGCTAAATTGATAGTTCTTTGCCAGACTATTTAGGTAAAAGTTTTTTCTTCTTTATTTTTAATCACAAATCCATTACAAGTATTTGTGATTAAAAATAAAAAAAAGTTATGTTCTGATTTAAAAACAAATAAAAAAGAGTTTTTGTCCTCCATTTGATTTATAGCTTATGCCTTTCGTCGGGAAGGCTTTTAGAGGGAACAAATCCCGTTGTTCCCCAATGTTAATCTTGCAACAACTCTTGTTTCTTTCTGTTTATATTACCAAATGACATTGGTTGACGCCAAATGCATAGATCTAATAAATTAAACAAAAAACATCAGTATGTTGAAA
Organism: Parabacteroides goldsteinii DSM 19448 = WAL 12034; assembly: GCF_000969835.1. Lineage (GTDB taxonomy): Bacteria > Bacteroidota > Bacteroidia > Bacteroidales > Tannerellaceae > Parabacteroides > Parabacteroides goldsteinii. The sequence continues at coordinate 2,064,876 of NZ_KQ033913.1, read as the reverse complement.
AGATTCAAATCTGTCAGCATGATTCTCCTGGCGGGCGCGTTGGGCTTTACCGGAAACGCCGTTGCCAATCCGAATACCGGGAATCCTGCTATTGACATTTCCCAACAGGATACGAAGATTACGGGAACAGTGGAAGACGAGTTCGGACCCGTCGCAGGGGCTTCTGTTGTAATTAAAGGTACCACAAACGGGACGATGACCGATATGGACGGCCATTTCACGCTGGAAGGTGTAAAGAAGGGAGACATTATCCAAATATCCTTCATTGGCTTTGCCACACAAGATATTCCTTACACCGGACAAACCGCTCTCAATGTTAAACTCGAAGAAGATGCTCAGAAACTGGACGAAGTCGTTGTTACTGCCTTAGGTATGAAACGTGACAAGAAAGCACTGGGTTACGCCATGCAGGAACTAAAAGGTGACGAACTGCTTTCTTCACGCGAACCTAACCTGGCCAACTCTTTGTCGGGTAAAGTCTCCGGCTTACAGATCGTACGCTCCAGCAATGGAGTGGGAGGGTCTTCGAAGATTGTGCTCCGTGGTAATAACTCGCTGACCGGTAGTAACCAGCCATTGATCGTTGTAGACGGTACGCCGATGGATAACTTCACAGGCGGGGTCGATGATGTATGGGGTAACTCCGGTGCCGATATGGGTAACGGTCTTTCCGACATCAATCCCGAAGATATCGAGTCGATGACTGTGCTGAAAGGTGCTTCGGCTGCGGCTTTATACGGTTCAAGGGCCGGTAACGGGGTGATACTTATTACGACCAAGTCGGGAAAGAAGAATGAAGGGCTGGGTATTACGGTCAATGCCGGTATCACAACCGAGTCGATTTTCCTGAAACCGGATATGCAGAACAGTTTCGGACAAGGATCGGTCGGTGCTTACGATAACCAGTCACGATTGAGCTGGGGACCGAAGGCGGAAGGACAGACGGTTACCGACTGGATGGGACGCCAGGTTCCTTTGAGGACGTACGATAATATAGATGCTTTCTTTAATACCGGTACTTCTTTTAATGAAGGTATCAGCTTCCAGCAGAATATAAAAGGGACGTCGGTCTTTTCTTCCATCAACCGTTCGGATGATGCAGGTATTACTCCGGAGTCGAAGCTGAACAAAACGAATATCACCTTGCGTGCCACCACTTTCCTCGACGAAGCCGAAAAGTGGAAGGTAGATGCCAAAGTGAACTATATCAATCTGAATGCCCACAACCGCCCGATCCAGGGTGTCAACCCTTCCAATGCTTTCAACACGATCTACAACCTGCCCCGTTCGCTGAATGTGGCTGACTTTAAGAATAGTGTGGACGAAGATGGAAACATGATCTGGTGGGACGCTTCGAAGAACCCGCAGGAAAACCCATACTGGGTGACGAAATACCGCCAGAACAACGATACCCGTAACCGTTTGCTGGGTAACATCGCATTGAAATACGCTCCCACCAACTGGTTCAATATCGAATTGAGAGGCGGTACAGACTATTATACAACGACTAAGAACGAAAAAGTATATGCCGGAGGTAATACAACCCCCAGCGGTTTATACAGCGAAGGTTCCGAGACATTTTACGAAAACAATTACAGCTTCCTGGCTACCGCCAATAAAGATAACCTGATCGACCGCCTGGGTGGTTTCGTTACTTTCGGTGGTAACCTGATGATACAGAGGCGAACGAAGATGAATGCCTCGGCCGGTGAATTGCTCGTGCCAAACCTCTTCTCCCTGAACAATGGTATTAATAAACCGACGGTAACCTCTGAACTGATCCGCCGGAAGATGAATTCGCTTTACGGATCGTTGCAATTGAACTGGGACGGCTATCTGTTCCTGGATATTACGGCACGTAACGACTGGTCGTCTACCATGTCGAAAGCCAACCGTTCTTATTTCTATCCCTCGGTCAGCCTGTCCGGAGTGATCTCCGACATGGTGCCTAAACTGGGCGGACAGATGCCTGAATGGTTTACCTTTGCCAAGGTGAGAGCTTCCTATGCCGAAGTCGGTAACGACCTCGATCCGTATCAGTTATACAATAACTTCACCGTCGGTAAGGATGAGAACGGGAATACGACAGCCGCTCCCGGAAACGTACTTTACGATTCCAGCGTACGCAGCGAGTTGATCAAATCATGGGAAGCCGGTTTCGATATCCGCTTTTTCAACAACCGCCTCGGACTGGATGCCGCCTGGTATAAAACCAATGCCACCCGGCAGCTGCTCAACCTTCCGATGGACCCCTTCTCCGGTTATAGTTCCCGCAAGGTAAATGCCGGTAATATTCAGAATGAAGGCGTTGAAATCTCTCTGAACGGCTTAATTCTCGACAATCCCAAAGGACTAAGCTGGAACTCGACAGCACAGTTCTCCCTGAACCGAAACAAGATCATCGACCTCTATCCGGGTGTTACCCTCTATGATATAAAAACGCTAGATGCCATCCAGATCGTAGCCGTGCAAGGCAGTTATTATGGTGATATCTACGGGCAAACCTTCCAACGTGTGGAAGACAAGAATGATCCTAACTACGGCAAGATCATTGTCGGTGAAGACGGACTTCCATTGATCACGACCGGCAAATCGAAAGTCGGCAACCAGAGTCCCGACTGGATGCTGGGATGGACGAACAGCTTTTCATACAAAGGCTTCAACCTGAGTTTCCTGGTGGACTTCCGTATTGGTGGCGATCTTTATTCGGCAACCGCTTCCAACCTGTACACCCGTGGTAATGCGGCCGGGACAGTAGTAAACGGCGAACGACAGGACTTCATTGTCCCTAATTCGGTTGTCCAGACTCCCAACGGCTATACAGAAAATAAAGTACCCGTCACCCATCAGAATTATTGGGAACGTATCGGATCGACCGGTAATTACGGCTTGCCAGAAATGTACACATACGATGCAACGAATATCCGTTTACGTAATATTACGTTAGGATATGATTTCAATAAAGCAATGCTAAAGAATACTCCATTCCAGCGCCTGCGTTTGTCTGCGACATGCAATAACGTCTGGATGATCCATTATAACCTGCCGGGCATCGACCCTGAATCTGTTTCAGCAACCAATACGAATGCTACCGGATTCGAGAATGGGGCAGCTCCGACAAGCCGTTCATTTACGTTTAATGTAACAGTTGGTTTCTAGTATTAGATAGCAGATATATTTTGTTCCATCTAATGGAATAAGTAATGTAGCAGACATGGAACAAGTAATGTAGCAGACACGGAAGTGGTAATGTAGCAGACATGGAAGTGGTAATGTAGCATACATGGAACAAGCAATATTGAAAATTACGAATAAATATCATCTGCTAAAATCTAATTATAATCATTCATAAATATCAATTATCAACTACTAAGAACAAAATAAGATGAATACAAAGAATATATTGCTTACCGGCATGTTCACATTAGCGGCTTTGTTCTCTTCCTGTAACGATTTTCAGGAGATAAATGAAGACCCTAACCAAGTTGGCGAAGACAAAGTGAAGCCGGAATGGTTTCTCAATGCCTCCATCATCGGGGCGCAGATGAATCCAGAGATTGCCGAACGTATCTTCATTGCCGAATGGAATCGTGCCGCTCGCTTCAACCGAGGTAGCGGATTCACGATCGGTACGGACAATAACGATTATATCACCCTCTACCTCAGCAACTCCTATGCCGTAGGCTGGCTCAATAAGGCTACCCAGGCTATCGAACTGGGAGAAAAGAAGATCGAGGCAGGCGAAGCCGAACAATATCCTTATTATAAAAATGTGGTTCAGATGGCCCGTATCTGGCGTGCTTATCTGAATGCTGAAGTATCCGACGGCTTCGGACCTATCCCGGCTTTGTCGGCTTTCACCGGCGTACCCGGCGAATACGACAGTGTAGAAGCTATCTATGGTTTCATCCTCAAAGAGTTGAAAGAAGCTGAAGCCTCTCTCGATCCTTCTATCAATATGGAGCCGATGGCAGGCGAGGATGCCTTCTATGCCGGAAATGTCAATGAGTGGAAGAAATATGCCAACTCCCTGCGTATGCGTTATGCCATGCGTATCTCGGCCGTATCGCCCGAACTGGCAAAGACCGAATTTGAAGATGCGGCAAGCAAAACCTTTATCTCGTCACTGGATGATCTGGCAGGCGTACAGGAGAAAGATGGTTGGAACGACCTGACAGGTGTCATGTCGCGTACCTGGAATGCACAGCCTATGTCTGTGACTTTCAAGAACCTGGCCGAAGGACTTGGAGGCATTGAATTTCCTCTTCCCGATTCCCTGAAGAGCCATCTGAAAGATCCCCACACCTATATGGGACTCTATCTGAACAAGCATTTCCCGTTGAATACCAACGATCCATGTGCCGGATTCTACTTTGATGCCATTCCGCAGTATGTAGATCCCCGCGCACCGAAACTATTCAGCGTAGTAGGCTGGAACGACGGTGTGGTTTATTCCGACTATATCGGTGCAGCCAGCGAAGTGCACCCCGTTGAATTAATGGACCCGAACGATAACTCCAAACCGATGCTCACGATCGACCCGCGTTATACCTGGGGTACCTGGGTAGCCGGTGAATGGAACAACCTGTCCGGCCTTGTCAGCGCCTTGACCGGTAAGAACTACAACTATCCTTCCATGGCAAAACAATACCGTATGAATACGCAGAAGCGCGTCTTCTTCGGCCCGTGGGAAAGCTATTTCCTGATAGCTGAAGCTGCTCTGAAAGGATGGACGGTACCGGGCACTGCCCAGTCGAATTATGAAAGCGGCATCACAGCCAGCTTCGAATATCATGGCCTGCAAAGCCAGGTTTCTCAATACCTGTCCTCTACGGATTATAACCGGGTAGGTACTTCCGTCAGCTTCACCCATACAACGGAAGCGAAGCCTTATACCGTCAATTATGTCGATCCTTATACAAAGGAAAATAAGACAATGACCTATAACTTCCCGAAGAATTCAATTTACCGCGGCGGTGCTTACAACAACGACGCATTGACAAAGATTCTTACCCAGAAATATATCGCACAGGTACCCTGGTTACCCGAAGAAGCATGGAGCGATCATCGTCGCCTCGGTCTCCCGTTCTTTGAAAACCAAGCTGTAGAAAAAGACTACAACCCATTGAACCAGGTTCCTCTGACAATGGCAACAGCCAAGGAATGTCGCCTCGATTTCTACCCAAAACGCTACCGTTATCCGGCCAATATCCAGACCAATAACCTGAAAGGATACCAAAAAGCCTTAGAGCTGTTGGGCGGCCCCGACGTAGTGACAACACCGCTTTGGTGGAATCAGAAATGAGACCTACATTTCTCTTGATAGAAAAGTAGGCAAAAGATCAAGGCTGCATCCATTTCGCTACTTTGATCTTTTGTTACTTTTCCATCAAGGGAAAAGTAAAGAAAACAAACTAAACAAAAACACAATTATGGTACGTAAACTATTAATCCGCGACCTCACCCTCCGTGACGGTCAGCAGTCAGCTTGTGCAACGCGCATGTCGCAGAAACAAATCGACCGTGTACTACCTTTCTATAAAGAAGTTGGTTTCTATGCGATGGAAGTATGGGGTGGGGCAGTGCCCGACGCCGCCATGCGCTACCTGAACGAAGATCCCTGGGAAAGAGTGGAAAAGATCAAAGCCGCAGTAGGTACGACCACCAAACTGGCAGCCTTATGTCGCGGACGCGACCTGTTCGGCTACAATCCTTACCCGGACAACGTTGTCAAAGGCGTATGCCGCAACACCGTCGAGTCAGGAATTGATATCATGCGTATTTTTGATGCCATGAACGATATAGACAATATGAAGCCAGCCATCAAATACACCGACCGTTACGGTGGAATGGCCGATTGTGCCGTCTGCTACGCCATCGACCCTCACCATTCTGCCCTCGAACGGATCGAAGCCGCCTTCCACGGACGTCCCCTTCATAAGCCGGTCTTCAAGAACGATTATTTCCTGGACAAAGCCCAGCAGTTAGAGAACTTCCGGGCCGACATCATCACCCTTGAAGATGCCAACGGACTCATCACCCCTGCAAGGACTGCCGAACTGATACGCCTTTTCAAGAAGAACCTGAAATCTCCCGTCGACTTCCACACCCGTTGTACTGCCGGATACGGCCTGGCCTCGATGCTTGCCGCTATTGTCAACGGCGTCGATATTGTCGATACGAATATCTGGTATTTTGCCGGAGGCTGTTGTGCTCCCGCCATCGAGCTGGTTTACGTCTTCTGCAAGAAGATGGGTATCGAACTGGAAATCGATATGGAAGCCGTCGCCCGCATCAACGCCGAACTCCTGAAAATACGAAAAGAACTGAAAGCCTATGACTCCTCCCGCGAGTTGCCCAATCCTTTCAATCCCCTGACCGATAAGTTACCTACCGAGATCGACCGCTTCTTCAACGATGCCATCGAAGCCGCCCGCAAAGACAAGGAAGACGACCTGATCATCTTCTGCCGTGCCATCGAAGAATACTTCAACTTCCCCGAACCCAACGAAATGGTCCAGAAATCGCAGATTCCGGCCAACATGTACAATCAGATAGTCGCCTTGCTGAAGCAGCAGAATCATCCCGAGCTATTGGAGAAAGCGATGTCATTAATTCCCCGGGTACGGATGGATGCCGGCCTGCCCCCCTTGGTGACGCCGGTCAGCCAGGTGATAGCCTCGCAGGCAGTCTCCTGTGCCCTCGATGAACTGAACGGTCGCCCGTTATATAGCAAACCCGTTTACCCCTTTATCTCCCTGATCCGCGGAGATTATGGGAAAACCCCGTTGCCTGTCGACCCTGACTTCCGCCAGCAAATAACCGGCAAGCGGGAAGAGCAACTTTATGATGCCTCAGATTATGAGATGCAGGAGAACCCTGTCATTGATGAAGTCGGTATCCTGGTAGCCGAAAATGAAAAGGAGATGCTTCTCCTCGAACTCTTCCCGATGTCTGCCCGCCACTTCCTGACGAAACAGAAGAAAGAGAAGTTCAGAAACGATCTGATGGTTTGATGTTTACCCTCTTATATTTATAAGACTGTTTTAAATAAAAAATCCCGTTGTTTTTACAACGGGATTTTGTTTATTCTTCGTATATGTCGACCGCCTTCGAACGGAGTGTTTAAAAAGGCTTCGACGGTGCGAGTAGCTTCCTCCTGACTGATAAACCGACCGGGCATGACAAGTATGTTGGCATCATTGTGTTCACGAGCCAGTCGTGCAATTTCTTCCTGCCAGCATAAAGCGGCCCGTATTCCCTGGTGTTTGTTTAAAGTTATTGCGATACCATTTCCTGAGCCGCAGATCGCTATTCCGGGATATACTTCCCCGGCTTCTACAGCGTAAGCCAACGGATGGGCGAAATCGGGATAATCGCAACTTTCTGCAGAGCAGGTTCCGAAATCCTTATAGGATAATCCTTTAGAATCCAGTATTTGTTTCACATACTCTTTTAGTTCGTAACCTGCGTGGTCACAACATAAACCTAGTGTTTTCATCTTTATCTGTTAGAGGTAGTAAAAAAGAGTGTTTTCAAGGCATGCTTGAAGCTCCTTTCAAGGACCGCTTGAAACCTCCTTCAAGAGTCCCTTGAAACCTCCTTCAAGACATGCTTGAAGCCTGCTTCAACAGACCCTTGAAAGTAATAGGAACAAACAGCCCTCTTTTACCAGTAGTTTCTTATGCTAATAATTCTTTAACTTGATTGTATACATTCTGTCCTGTGAAGCCCAGCTTTTCGTCGAGCACCTTGTAAGGAGCGGAGAATCCGAACGATTCCAGACCCCAAACCTTGCCATTTGCTCCGACTAGGCCTTCCAGATTGACGGGCAGACCGGCAGTCAGGCCGAATATCTTACTTCCTGCCGGAATAACAGATTCCTGGTATTCTTTGCTCTGGCTACGGAATAACCCTTCGGAAGGAACAGATACGACACGAACCTTTACACCGTCGGCACGAAGCAAGGCTGCTCCTTCTTCCAATGTAGCAACTTCCGAGCCGGAAGCGACCATGATAACGTCCGGGTTTTCGTCGCTTTCTACAATATAGGCACCCTTTTCGGCCTGCAAGGCTTCGTTGTAACGATTACCTTTGGAGGGCAGGTCAGTGATGTTCTGACGGGAAAGGATCAAAGCGGTAGGAGTGGCTGTATTTTCCATTGCCATCTTCCATGCAACGGTTGTTTCAATGACATCGGCCGGACGGAGAACCAGCATAGAGTTGTGGCCCTTATGGTTCTTCAGTTTTTCCATCAGGCGGATTTGTGCTTCCTGTTCAACCGGTTCGTGAGTCGGTCCGTCTTCACCAACACGGAAGGCATCGTGCGACCAGATGAACTTCACCGGTTGTTCCATCAATGCAGCCATACGGATTGCAGGCTTCATATAATCGGAGAATACGAAGAAGGTACCGCAAGCCACGATCACGCCGCCGTGCAGTGACATACCGATACATACACAGGCCATTGTCAGTTCGGAAACACCGGCCTGGAAGAAGGCACCGCTGAAGTCGCCTTTCACGAATGAATGCGTTTTCTTCAGGAAACCGTCTGTCTTGTCCGAGTTGGACAGGTCGGCGGATGAGCAGATCATATTTTCAACCTTTGTAGCCAGTACGCCTAATACGGTAGCGGATGCGGCACGGGTTGCCTGGTTTGCTTTCTGTTCGATAGCTTCCCAATCCAGTTTCGGGGCTTTGCCTGAGAACCAGAATTTCATCTTTTCTGCCAGTTCCGGGTTAGCTTTCGCCCATGCTTCTTTAGCTGCATAACGTTCGGCTACGATAGCTTCCAGTTCTTTGGCACGCTTTGCATAGAGTTCGGCAACTTCCGGGAATACGGAGAAGGGGTTCTGAGGATCACCTCCCAGGTTCTTGATTGTTTCTTCGATGGATGCACCGGCGGCAGACAGGGGTTGTCCATGAGTAGATACTTTGTTTTCGTAGTTACTCTTGTCGGCACCCATGGCACCTTTACCCATGATGGTATCACCGATGATCAGGGTAGGACGCTGGGTTTCGGCTTTCGCTTCATCCAGAGCCTTGCGTATTTCATTTACATCGTTTCCGTTGATGCTGATCACTTTCCAACCCCATGCTTCATATTTCATAGCGACATTTTCAGCCGTTACTTCTTCTACGGTTGTAGAAAGCTGGATGTTGTTGGAGTCGTAGAACATGATCAGGTTGTCCAGTCCCAGTGTTCCGGCAACACGGCCGGCGCCTTGTGAGATTTCTTCCTGGATACCGCCATCGGAAATATATGCGTAAATAGTCTGGTTCATTACATCACCCAGGCGGGCTTTCAGGAACTTGGCGGCGATAGCAGCACCTACGGCGTAGGTATGGCCTTGTCCCAGCGGACCTGAGGTATTTTCGATTCCTCGCTTGATGTCAACTTCCGGATGGCCGGGAGTCGGGCTTCCCCACTGGCGGAACATAGACAGTTCTTCCATGGTGAATTTGCCTGTCAGGGCGAGGGCTGAATAAAGCATCGGCGACATATGTCCCGGGTCCTGGAAGTAGCGATCCCTGCCTTCCCATTCCGGGTTCTTAGGATCATAGACCAAATACTCTGAGAATAGTACATTGATAAAGTCTGCACCACCCATTGCACCACCCGGATGACCGGACTTAGCCTTTTCTACCATTGAGGCAGCCAGGACGCGGATATTGTCCGCTGCTCTGTTCATTACTTTAATATCGTTCATTTTGATGAATTAGTTTAATTTTTGCACAAAGATAGGGAATCTCTTCTTATAGACCGCCATATCATACAAACAATTCATTTTCTGTAAAGTTTCCTAACGTGCGATATTTCTCGCAGAGAGCCGGATATGCAAGGAAGTTACAAGGAGAAATAGAATCCCTGATTCAGCAGACGGTCATATTTCTCTTTATTGAACATATAATAGAAAGCGCCTCTTTTAGAGCCCTTTTTATCTTTCTCGTCCAGTTTTTCCAGGATATCCATGGAGTTTAGCTTCTTGCGAAAATTACGTTTATCCAATGGAGTTTGATAGATTACTTCATATAGACTTTGAAGCTGGGGGAGAGTGAATTTCTCCGGAAGAAGGTTGAAACCGATAGGACAGGTGGCTGCTTTTCTTTTCAGACGCGCCAATGTGTCGGCAACCATTTGGTTATGGTCGAAGATCAATTCGGGTATTTCACTGATTTTTACCCATTCGGCATTATGTTCTTTCAGCAGTTCCCGATTGAAGTCATTCATGTTAACTAAGGAATAGTATGCTACGGAGATAACCCGTTCCCCGAGGTCACGGGTAACATCTCCGTAGGCACCTACCTGTTCCATAAAAAGATTATCGATACCGGAGCATTGGGTAAGCACGCGGGATGCCGCTTCGTTTACGCTTTCGCCGGATTTGATAAAGCCGCCCATCAGAGACCATTGTCCTTTCAGAGGTTCAAAATTCCGCTTGTAAAGTAAAACATTGAGTTCACCTCTGTTGAACCCGAGGATGATACAATCTACTGCAACGAAAAATTTGACTTCGTTCTGATAAAATGCGGCTGTCATGATTTTATGGATATTGAATTAATTTTTTAAGCGAGTTTGCGTGCGCCGTCGCTGATTACTACTTCATATACTTTTGGTTCGTGTCCGAATTTCTTTGTATAAGATTCGAATGCTTCCTTAATGAAGGCATCGTGCAGTTCGTCTTTTACGAGGTTGATCGTGCAACCGCCGAAACCGCCACCCATGACACGTGAACCGGTTACGCCACATTTCTTGGCTACATCGTTCAGGAAGTCCAGTTCTTCGCAACTTACTTCATACAATTTGCTCATGCCGTGATGCGTTTCGTACATTTTCTGTCCTACGGTTTCGTAATCGCCTTTTTCCAGGGCTTCGCAAACGTCGAGTACGCGCTGTACTTCTTCGATCACATATTCGGCACGCATATAGTCTTCTGCGCTGATATCGCCTTTTACTTCGTTCAGCATGCCCATTGTTGCGTCACGCAGGAATTCTACTTCCGGATGATTGCGGCGGATGGCGGCGGCTGCGTTTTCGCAAGACTGGCGGCGTTTGTTGTAAGCCGAAGAAGCCAGCTCGTGTTTAACTACAGAGTCCAGCAATACCAGTTTATAGCCAACCGGGTTGAACGGGAAGTATTTATATTCCAAAGAACGGCAATCCAGACGGATCAGGCTTCCTTCTTTACCGAATACAGAAGCGAACTGGTCCATGATACCACAATTGACACCACAATAGTTGTGTTCTGTAGACTGGCCGATCTTTGCTAATTCGAATTTGTCGATACCCAAAGAGAAGAGTTCATTCAAAGCGAAAGCATAGGTACTTTCCAAAGCAGCGGATGAAGACATACCGGCACCCAGAGGAACATCACCTGCAAATACGGTATCAAATCCCTGGATCTGGCCGCCACGTTTGATGATCTCACGGCATACACCGAATATGTATCTTGCCCAGCTTGCTTTTGGAGCATCTTCTTCGTTCAGACCGAATTCTGCATAATCGTTCAGGTCGATAGAGAATGCACGAACTTTACCGGTTCCGTTCGGTTTGATCTCTGCGATCATCCCTTTGTCGATAGCACCGGGGAATACGAAACCGCCATTGTAATCAGTGTGTTCGCCGATCAGGTTGATACGGCCCGGAGAAGCAAATACAGTACCTTCTGTGTTGAATAACTCTTGAAATTTATCTCTGATTTTTTTCTGCATGATATTATTTCTTTTAAAGGTTATAAATAAAGAAATTATCCGGTTACGAATAAAACCGGATAATTTCATGAATAGACATATTGTTTATTTTATTCTGATTTCTTCGATGGTTTAGAACCGATAGCGGCATAGAACAGAATGTAAGCAGCACTAAAGAGTACAACCCAGTAGCTGGTCATATAATCAGTCATATCGGCAACCCAACCCTGGATGGCAACCATTACAGCGCAACCGAATACCATCGTCATAAAGATACCGCTGGCAATAGCTGTATATTTTCCTAATCCTTCGACAGCCATGTTGAATATACCGCCCCACATTACGCTGGTGCAAAGACCTACGAGAAGGAATGCCAGAATACCAACGGGAACTTCCTGCCAGATCACACTTAATGAAGCCCAGTCTACACCAGGAACTTCAACTGTATTTGTTTCGGGTGAGAACATACCGAAGCTAACCAATAGAAGAGTTGCGATCGATACGATAGTGATCATTGTGCGGCTGGAAACCTTACCACCGATACTTGCTCCCACGAAGCGTCCGATAAGCATCATCAACCAGTAAACAGCTACAATAAGACCAACGGTGCTGGCAGGTATGCCTTTCGCTGTAAGGTATTGAAGAATATAGGTCGGAGTTCCGACTTCAACGCTCATGTAAAGGAAGATAGCGAGTGCTCCCAATGCAAAATGGCGATGGCTTAAAGCGCCTTTGATCAAGCTTGTGTCGACAGGAGCCTGTTCCGGTTCTTCGATTTTAGTAAACATGATAACTACGAATGCGATAACGAAAATAGCAAGGGCGATCATTAATGCCGGTGTTGCGTCGGCAATATGTGCTTTGGCTGCATCACCGATAAGAGCTCCCATCAGGATGTAGCAGGCAACGGCCGCCGTACTATTGAACACGCCTCCGAGCTGGATAAGCTGGTTACCCTTGTTACCACCGCCACCGAGCAGGTTAAGCATCGGATTAACCACACAGTTAAGAATACACATTGTGAAACCGCTGATAAATGCTCCGATCAGGTAAACCAGGAAAGCGCTATCTTTGCCCACATGGCCACTCAACCATTGAACTAAAATACCTATGACACCTACGGCAAGACCGATAAGAGCTGTTTTCTTGTAGCCGTATTTGGCGATAAGCATACCGGCAGGGATACCCATTACCAGATAGGCAATGAAGTTACCATAGTTTCCAATTTGAGCAAGAACATTACTTGCTCCAAAGTCGTTCTTTACGATAATAGCCATTGGTGAACAAAGGTTAGTCACGAATGCAATCATTGCAAAAAGTGCAATCATAATGATGATGGCACCCCATTGTTTTTTTTCTTGAGTCATTGATTGATCTTTTTTATTGTTATTGATATATTAATTTTGTTATTTGTTATTCGGCTGAGAATTTATAGATAGTCTTGCTTTCGAAAACTTCTCCCGGACGAAGTACGGTCGACGGATATTCCGGTTTGTTCGGACTATCGGGGAAATGTTGTGTTTCCAGGCATAAGGCTGCTCTTGCCGGATAGCGTTGTCCGTTCTTTCCTTCGAAATTGCCGGTCATCCAGTTACCTGTATATAATTGTACGCCCGGTTGAGTAGTATATGTTTCCATGATGATACCGGTCTTGGGAGATTGACAGCGGGCACAGAAACCCAGTTCGCCTTCTTCCTTATTTAATATATAGGTATGGTCATAACCTCTTGCCCAGGTCAACTGGTCGGTCGGTTCGTCGATGCGGGTACCTACCAGATAAGGAGTGCGGAAGTCCATCGGCGTACCTTCTACTTTTTCGGGGGCACCGTAAGGAATGGCAGTTTCATCCGTAGGCAGATAATAGTCTGCATTGATGGTTAACGTATGGTCTGCAACTGACGGGTCACCGGCTCCTGACAGGTTGAAGTAGGAGTGGTTGGTCAGATTTAATACGGTAGGCTTGTCTGTTACGGCCTGATACATGATCACGACTTCATTGTCGTCGGTCAGGTGATAAGTGACAGTAGTCTGTAGTGTGCCGGGGAAACCTTCTTCGCCGTCGGCTGAGGTATATTTCAGTTCTACGGTCTGGTCGTCGGTTTGATTAGCGTCCCACACAACGGAATTGAAACCTTTTAGTCCTCCGTGGAGGCTGTTGGGGCCGTTGTTGATAGCCAGCTTATCGTATACAATACCATCCAGTGTAAATGTTCCTTTGGCAATGCGGTTACCGTAGCGGCCGCAGATTGCTCCGAAGTAAGGTTCTTCAGAGACCAGATAATCATCGAGGGAATTATGTCCGGTAACTACATCGGTTAACTTGCCGGACCGATCCGGTACCATAAGCGATACAATTTTTGCACCGTAGTTGGTAATGGTAAGTTCTGCACCTTTTTTATTGGTCAGGATACATAGCATCGTCTCCTTCCCGTCTATTTGCTTGCTGAAATTTGCAACAGCCAAGCCAGACAGTGTATTCTTGTTCTTCATGTATGTAATGTTATCAAAATTGCGTGTAAAATTAGCCTACTTCTTTGTAAGTAGGATGCGCGAAAAGATGTTATAAAGCATAAAGCGGCTTTTTGTCTGTCAAAAGAGTGTATTATCCACCTTTCTGGAAGCGAAGAATACGTTTTGCAATCCCAGTCAGGTTGCCCTTGTTGTATCATTTCCTGCTGAGAGGGTCGTACTCATTCGAACTGTTCCTGGTTGAGGGAGTAATATTTCCCTTTCAGTGCCAGTAATTCCTGATGGCTGCCTTGTTCGATAATCTTTCCATGTTCGAGGACGAGGATAAGGTCGGCGTTTCTCACTGTTGAGAGACGGTGGGCGATGATGAGGCTCGTACGTCCTTGCATCAGTTGGTCGAGACCTTTCTGGATAAGGATTTCGCTGCGGGTGTCGATATTGCTGGTCGCTTCATCCAGTAGCAGGATGGGAGGGTCGGCAATGGCGGCACGGGCGATGTTGAGTAACTGGCGCTGTCCCTGGCTCAGGTTGGCACCGTCGTTTTCAAGGAGCGTGTCATAGCCTTGGGGGAGGCGCTTGATAAAGGAATGGGCAGCCGTTAGTTTGGCAGCGGCAATGACTTCTTCGTCGGTCGCATCGAGACGGCCGAAACGGATATTTTCGCGTACGGTTCCGGTAAAGAGATGCGTATCCTGGAGGACGATTGCCATGGATTGACGCAGGTTGTTTCGTTTGATCCGGCGGATGGGATGACCGTCTATCGTGATTTCTCCCGACCGGATATCGAAGAAGCGGGGGAACATGTTCAGGATAGTTGTTTTTCCGGCTCCGGTGGCACCGACCAGGGCTATTTTGCAGCCGGCCCTTGCATGCAGGGAGATTCCTTTCAGAATCGTTTTCTCCGGTTTGTATCCGAAATAAACGTCTTTCATGGCTACGTCGCCTTGTACATGCTGTAATGCGATTGCGTCGGAAGTATCCGGCGCTTCGGGTGTTTCGTCTATGACTTCAAAGATACGTTCGGCACCGGCTATAGCAGCCTGGATACTGTTGTAGAGGCTGGCGAGTTCGTTGATCGGGCGCCCGAACTGGCGGGAGTATTGCAGGAAGGCGGCCAGTCCGCCGACATCGAATCCGCGGAAGATGGCGAGCAGGGCGCCGACGATGGTGATAAATACATAATTCAGCGTATTCAGGTTCTGCATGACGGGCATCATCAGTCCGGAGTAGAACTGGGCCTTTTGCGACTTCTCTTTCAGATCGTTGTTCTGCACTTCAAAGTCGGCATTTACTTTCTTTTCATGGCCGAATACTTTGACGACCTTTTGTCCGCTTATCATTTCTTCGATATAACCGTTCAGTGTACCGATAGATTCCTGCTGTGCTTTGAAATATTTGCGGCTTCGCTTTACAATTTCTTTTGCGCTGAGGAACATCAGCGGGACAGTAATCAGGGTTACAAGCGTCAGGACCGGACTGATATAAAGCATCAGGCAGAAGATACCAATCAGCGTCAGAGCGCTGGAGAGCATATCGGAGAGGCTGTCGGTCAAGGCGTCGCTGATCTTGTCGATATCATTCGTATAACGGCTCATCAGGTCGCCATGCTGATGGGTATCGAAATACTTGACCGGCAGGTGTTCCATCTTCTCAAAAAGGTCGGAACGCATCCGGGTGACTGTTCGCTGGCCGATCTTGTTCAATAATATATATTGGATATACACGGCTGCGACCCCTGTCAGATACACGACAGCCAGCATAATCAATATCCGTATCAATCCGTGGAAATCTCCCGGAATGATATAGTCGTTGATGATGGGCCGTAACATATAAGAGCCCAGCAGGTTGGCTATGATGCTGACAATAATCAGAAAGCCAATCACGAACAACAAGCGCCGGTCGCATGACAGGTACGATATCAGCCGACAGAAGGTTTTTCGTCCTTCTTTGGGTTTTGCATTATCTTTCAAGTGATCTCCGTGTGCCATAACTTAAAACAATACTTGTTGTGAATGATAGATTTCCTGATAGACGGTCGAACGCTTGATTAGTTCGTCCGGTGTTCCGATAGCGTTGATCTCGCCGTCTTCCAACACGATGACACGGTCGGCAGACTGCATGGTGTTGATTCGCTGGGTGATGATGAATACGGTTGTATCGTGCAGCATGGCATTCAGGTTGTTCCGTATTTTCAGTTCCGTTTCGGTATCGACGGCACTGGTGCTATCGTCCAGGATAAGGATTTTCGGTTTACGGAGCAAGGCACGGGCAATGCAGATACGTTGTTTCTGGCCGCCGGAGACATTGATACCTCCGCGTCCCAGCAACGTATTGTAACCCTCGGTGAAGGAGCAGATGAAATCGTGTGCTTCGGCGGCACGGGCGGCTTCTTCGATTTCCTCCATCGAAGCGTCCGGCTTTCCCCATCTCAGGTTGTCGATAATGGTACCGGTAAACAGTTCGTTCTTTTGCAGAACCATGCCGATGCGGGCATGCAGTTCATCCAGGTTATAGTTTTTTACCGGGATGCCGTCGATCCGTATTTCTCCCGAAGTGGCGTCGTATAAACGCGGTATCAGTTGCACCAGGGAGCTTTTGGCAGAACCGGTGGCACCGACCAGCGCAATTGTTTCGCCCGGGTTGGCCCGGAAACTGATATGTTGCAAGACATCGTTTTCCCCGCCGGTATAGCGGAAACCGACATTGTCGAAAGTCACTTCTCCTTTCTCTATCCGGTATTTATCCTGCAAACCTTCTTGTGTGTTGGTCAAAGAAGGTTTCGTATCCAGTACTTCCAGGATACGTTTGGAAGAGGCGGAGGCCCGGGCATACGACATAATAATCATGGAAAGCATCATCAGTGACATCAAAACCTGCGCCAGATAATTGACGAACGAAATCAGTTCGCCGACCTTCAACTCGCCGTACATCACTTTTTGTCCGCCCAGCCACAGGATAGCCAGGATGGATAAGTTCATAACCAGCTGCATGACCGGAAATATGGAAACGACAATATTGGATGCCCGGATAACCATATCGCGTAACTCTTCGCTGCTCCTGGTAAATTTCTTTGTCTCGAAATCTTCCCGGACGAACGATTTGACTACACGGATATTAATGAGATTCTCCCTGACCACTCCGTTCAGTTGGTCCACTTTCTGCTGTACTTTCAGGAAATAAGGAAACCCTTTGCTAAGTATCAGGTAAACGCTTCCGCCCAGAATGGGGATGGCGGCTATCAGTACAACAGCCAGCTCCCGGTTAATCCTGACAACGAAAAAGACAGCCATCGCCAACATAAGGGGAGAACGGAGCAGAAGCCGCATAGACATCAGCACAATTTGCTGTATACGGGAAATATCGCTTGTCAACCGTGTCACCAGCGAAGCCGAACTGAATTTATCTATATCGAAAAAGGACAGTTGTTGTATCTTGTCGAAAAGCCTGGTCCGCAAGTCGGTTCCGAAGCCGATACCGATGCGGGAAGACACATACACATTAATGATATTAACGAATAATCCCGCCAACGAAATCAAAATCATAAAGGTACCGACCCGTGTAATAACCGAAAGGTCACGAGGCATAACCCCGTTGTCGATAATCTCAGCCATAAACATCGGCTGAACAGTTTCACACAGTACAGTTATCAGTACAAGCAGCGGACTGACTGCCAGTCCTCCTTTATATTGTTTGAGTATTTGCCAATATTTCTCCATGTCGTTCTGCAAAGATAGAACATAATTGGGAAAAGAGTTGTTCGATGTGTTAAATACACTTCTGCTTACCCGGTGAGGCTTTTTGGTTATCCGATATAGTTTTCTTTTAATATTTCGGCGAAAGGTCTGTTTGTCAGTTTACTTTCTATCCATGAAAGTATATCGAATGTTTTAAGCAGTTGCTTTTCATATTTGTCTTCCCTGATTTTTACTATTTCTTTTTGAAATTGCATCCACAGTTTGTTTTGCGCTTTCTGATAAGACGGCAATGGATAGGACATGACAAAACGGAACAGTAGCTTTTCTGTACGGTATATATGTTTTTCATAATGAATATTACGCTTGATGGAGTTGATTTCATTTTCGAAAAAGCTGTAATCCCCCAGTTCAGCCAGTATCAGCAGATTTATCAACCGGGCCGTTTTATATGAAGGCAATGTATGAAATAGTTTGCCGGAGCTGAATATTTTCTTCATGCTTTTGTGTGCTCTCTCCGGTTCTTCCAGGCACAGATAAAGAATGGCAGTATTCAAATACAGTTTTAGTTGTGTTTCCAACCTGAGCAGGCCGATCTTTTTAAACAAATGATCTTCATAGTTGCCGGATAGTTCCAAGGCAATTTCGAACTTGCCTGTATTTATATAACTAACTTGCTCATATTGATAGATGGAAGCATTTATTTCCAAAAGAAATTCTGTTGCGTAGTCGCCCTGCTGCATTTTTCTCAGGCGGTCTATGAAAAAAGGCATTTCCTGGTACAGTCCTGCCAGATGAAGACTATCGAGAATGCCTTTTAGGGCACTCAAATAGTAAATCGGAGGATTCAGGATCAGGTGCTGATTCGATTCGAAAAGAGTAATAAGTTCCTGATAAAAACGGATGGCTGATTTATAGTTACCTGTATTCAGATAATAAGTGGCCTGAAACAGGAGATGTAGTTTTCTGGCTTCAAATCCTTTGTAGGAATTATTGGCTATCAGATTCAGTTCGCTTAAAACCAGGTCATTCAGGTTGTCTTTTTGTTTCTCGGAGCGTATATATCCTTTATTGGCAATCCGATGTTTTAAAATATCATATAGTTGCAGGTGAAGATTGATATTTCTTGAATATTTCATGATGTCATTGATCTTCATCTGTTTATTGACCAGTTCCCGTTCAGATATTTCATTGAAGCCGAGTGAACTGAGATATTTAAGTTCAGTCCGGCGTATCAGAAGGAGGAGCGGATCGTTTTCATAGGTCGCTGCAAGTTTTTGGGCTTTATTCAGTTGATTGAAGGCTTCTTCAAACAGTTCTCTTTCGAACAGAATGTCTGCTTTTGTTATATAGTTGAAAATAGTTGCCTGTACATCTTCTTTCTTCCGTAAATGTACCAGGCAATCCATAATCACCCGGTAAAGATGCTTGGCTGCCATATCGAAATTGTTCTTGTTTTCCTCCTGGCAATAGAGCCTGTAAACTTCGTCGGAAGGAATCCCTTTATTGATCAGGTCGAACAGGAAAAGATAGTTCTTTTCACCACTTTGCAAATTGGCATATAAACGGAAGTATCTTTTTTCTGCCTTTGTCAGAGACTGTATAAGCTGTATGAGATGATCAGGATTCGTGTATTTCATGTCAGTAACGGATTTATTTATAAAGTGTTTTTGAGGTAACATCAGTGCACGAATTTAGAATTTTTTTTTATTTGGGATTATCTGTATGGATAAATTATTTATGGAATAGTAGAGAATATAGAGCTATATTTGTATCGCTTCATTGCAGACTTTAAATTCGTATAGATATGGATACAGAACAATTAAGGCGGCATAATATCCTGGTGGTGGGCAGTAGCAACACCGACATGGTAATCAAGGCCGGACATCTTCCCCGTCCGGGGGAAACCATTCTGGGAGGAACTTTCTTTATGAATCCCGGAGGAAAAGGTGCAAATCAGGCGGTCACTATTGCCCGTTTGGGAGCATCTGTAACTTTTATATGTAAGACAGGCAGTGATATTTTCGGACATCAGTCTCAGCAACTTTTCGAAGAGGAGGGGATTAATACTTCCTATATCTTTTCAGACTCGGAGTATCCTTCCGGCGTAGCTCTGATAACAGTAGATGAGCAGGCCGAAAATTGTATAGTGGTGGCTTCCGGTGCAAATGCCAATTTATTACCTTCGGATCTGGCAAAAGCGGAAGAGGCTGTCGATCTGGCAGATATTGTTTTGATGCAGTTAGAGATACCGATGGAGACTGTAGAATATGTTGCAGAGATCGCATATTATAAGAATAAAAAGGTGATATTGAATCCGGCTCCGGCACAACCGTTATCTCCGTCGTTATTAAAACATCTTTATATGATTACGCCTAACGAAACAGAGGCGGAAATGATTTCCGGAGTTAAAATAACCGGGCAGGAGTCGGCGGTTAAGGCAGCACGTGTTCTTTCTGAAATGGGCGTGCAGAATGTCATCATTACGCTGGGTTCAAAAGGGGCGCTGGTCTATTGCGACGAAGGAGTGGAGTTTATCCCTGCTTTCAAAGTAGAGGCTGTGGATACGACGGCAGCAGGTGATGTCTTTAATGGCGCCTTGGCTGTTGCTTTATCGGAAGGGCGGAACCAGATCGAGGCTGTCCGGTTTGCCTGTAAAGCTTCCGCTATTTCCGTCACACGGGTCGGGGCACAATCGTCCGTCCCTTACAGGAGTGAAGTCGATATATTTGAATAACAACTATAATCTGTATATTATGAAAAATCTAATTATTCCTGTTTTATCAGGTTGTTTTCTCCTGTTGGCTTCTACGGCTTGTTCCGAACGAGCGTCGACAACAGGAAAGCAAGTTGTTTTACCATCGGAAATATCGATCAGCAAAGACAAATTGATGGATAAGATCAAAGGAGGCTGGGCCGGACAAACGATTGGTTGTACATACGGAGGGCCGACGGAGTTTCGTTATAACGGGACGATGATTCAGGATTATGTTCCTATTGTCTGGCCGGACGGGTATATAAAATGGTGGTATGAGAATGTTCCGGGATTATATGACGATGTTTATATGGACCTTACTTTTGTTGATGTCTTCGACCGTCTGGGCTTGGATGCACCTGTCGATTCTTTTGCGATGGCATTTGCGAATGCCGGATATACGCTATGGCATGCCAATCAGGCTGCACGCTATAATATCCTGCAAGGTATCATGCCTCCCGCTTCCGGCCATTGGCTGAACAATCCGCATGCAGATGACCTGGATTATCAGATCGAAGCAGATTATGCCGGTTTGATGTCGCCGGGGATGCCGAATACAGCTTCGGAGATATCGGATAAGATCGGGCATATCATGAATTATGGCGACGGTTGGTATGGTGGCGTTTATGTGGGAGCCATGTATTCACTCGCATTTGTTTCGGATGATATAGCGTTTATAGTTTCCGAAGCCCTTAAAACGATTCCGGAAGAAAGCCGTTATTATCAATGTATGAACGATGTGATCCGCTGGCATAAAGAGTTTCCGTATGATTGGAAACATACCTGGTTTGAATGCGAAAAGAAATGGAGCGAAGATATCGGTTGCCCGGATGGCGTTTTTGTCCCGTTCAATATCGATGCTGTAATTAACAGTGCTTATATCCTGATCGGTTTGTTGTATGGTGAAGGTGATTTTTATAAAACGATGGATATTGCCACCCGTTGCGGGCAGGATTCCGATTGTAATCCGGCTTCGGCCGCTGGAATTTTAGGGACAGTTTTAGGGTACAGCAAGATTCCTGAATATTGGTTGAAAAACCTGAGAGAAGTGGAGGATATGGACTTTGCCTATACTACGATCTCTCTGAATAAGACCTACCGGATGAGTTTTAACCAGGCTTTGCAGGTCGTAGAACGGAATGGAGGGAAGATAGAAGGAGATAATGTCTTTATTTCCTGCCAGCAACCTGTTCCGGTAAGATTGGAGAAGGCTTTCGAAGGATTATATCCGGTAGACCGTATAGGTGTTAATAAACAAGTGGCAAAAGTGGGTGACGTTACATTTGAAGGGACAGGCATTGTCTTTAAAGGGAATGTGCAGGCCAGGGATAACGAGTATGTTGCCCGTGTGGAAATGTACATAGATGGGGAATTAGTGGAAACAGCCAATTTACCCGCTTCATATATTACCCGCCGCCATGAATTGTTCTGGAAATATCAGTTGCCTGAAAAACAGCACACCGTCACTTTTAAATGGCTGAATCCCCATCCGGATGCATCAGTCAATTTCGGTGAAGCGATTGTTTATTCGGATGCACCATTGAAAATAAACCATCAATAATATCATATCATGAAACATCCATGAAATAAATTTCGTCCAAGAGAATGTAAATAGGGGGGTATTGTTTACTTTAGTGTCATTCACTCGAAAAAACGAATGCAATGAAAACAGTACCTTTTGAACAAGTCATCCTCCGGGGTTGTGGAATAGATGTCCACAAGGACATGGTAGTTGCTACGATAAGTGGCGAAGGTCTCAAAACTGAAACCCGCAGTTACAAGACCTTCAGTAGTTCTTTGACAGAATTAAAAGAATGGTTATTATCCAGTGGCATTACGCATGTAGCCATGGAAAGTACCGGTGTTTACCGGAAGCCGGTTTATAAGATTCTTGAATGTCCTGATATGAAAGTCTGGATCGTGAACGCACGGCACATCAAGTATGTTCCCGGGCACAAAACGGATAAAAAGGATAGTGGCTGGATTTGCAAACTGCTTTTAGCAGGTTTGTTGAAACCGAGTTATATCCCGGAGCGTGAACAACGTGAGCTTCGTGATTTAACCCGTTACCGTAACAAGTTGATCCAGCATGTATCTTCTGAGAAAAACCGTATTGTTCGTATCCTGGAAGATTGTAACATCAAACTTTCCAGCGTGGTGTGCAGCCTGGACGGAGTCGTGGCGAACAAGCTGATAGATATGTTGATCGATAAGGGTCATGTAACAATGGATGACATAACTTGCATCTATCATAAAAAACTTGAAGCCAGTCCGGAACTTCTTTATCAGGCTTGTGAAGGCTTTATAGAACCGCATCACATCTATATGTTGCAGACCATCCGTAAAGATATGGAACAGACGAAAGCCATCATAGCTGACCTTACCTGCCGTATAAAAGAGGTTTTATCTCCTTATGAGAATGTGATGGAACTCTTGCAGAAGATCCCCGGACTTAGCCGGAAAACGGTTGAAGATCTGATAGCAGAGATAGGTGTGGATATGGAAGCCTTTCCAACCGAAAAGCACCTGGCTTCGTGGGCCGGTGTCTGTCCTGGCAATAACGAGAGCGCAGGTAAAAAAAAAGTGGTAGAACCACCCATGGCAACAAACAGTTGAAAGCCGTAATCACGGAGGCTGCGTGGGCAGCCACCCGTACCAAGAACACCTTTTACAGTGCACGTTATCACCGTTTAGCCGCCCGTCGAGGGAAAAAGAGGGCTTTAGTAGCAGTAGGACACTCGATCCTGAAATCGGTATGGCATGTACTGAAAGAGGCTTGTGAGTATAAGGAACTCGGTGCGGAATATCTCAACCAAAGGATGGAGCAGAAACGGAAAAATTACTTGAAGAAAGAGCTGGAAGCACTTGGCTATAAAGTTAAAATCAGCCGTGATGATGGTCCAATCCCAGAAGTAGGTTAAAAACATAGAGAAGGTCGATTTTTACTGGCTTGTTGTCGTAAGAAACAGCAAGAGGTCGCTCATGAAACTGATCTCAACTGCTAAGCGGTCAAGACTGCGAGTCCTTTAACGCGTGTATGAAATTTTTTTTTTCTTAGCTGTTGTAAAATTATAAAATGCCCAAAGATAATAGCCAACCGCATTTGTATCTATACAAGTGCTCTCTTTTGTTTTGTCTGAATTCTAAAAAAATCAATTTATTAATGGTTTAAACGGCTCTCTTGAGATAGGGAGCGCAATTTATTTACATATGAAACATCTATTTTTGTTAATCTGTGTATTATCCCTGCTGGTCTCCTGTAACAGTACACCGAAGAAAACCGTACAGGAAACCGCCATGCAGCCTGTCAGTCTGATCCTGGATACTGATTTGGGGCCTGATTATGATGATGTCGGTGCAATGGCTGTCATGCATGCCCTGGCTGATAGCGGATATGTCGATATTCTTGCAACTTTGTCATCCAACCATGATGAATCAGTCGTCCCTTGTATCGAAGTATTGAATACCTATTTTAATCGTCCTTCCATTCCTGTCGGGGCGCCCAAAAGCGAAGGCGGTGTAACGATGACTTCCGGTCATAAGATCAAATGGACGGAGGCTTTGCCTGATAAATATCCTCATAAAACAAAGAAGACGTCGGATGCTCCTGATGCCGTTCAGGTATATCGCAAAGTGCTGAGTGCGCAGCCAGATAAAAGTGTGGTGATCTGTACAATCGGCTTTTTTACCAATCTGAAAGACCTGTTACATTCCGAAGGTGACGAATATAGCCCTTTGTCAGGAAAAGAACTGGTCGCTAAAAAGGTAAAACAGGTTGTCGCTATGGCTGGCTTTTTCCCAAAAGGACGGGAGTTCAATGTCTTTTGTGACACGCCGGCTTCGAAGACTGTGGCAGAACAATGGCCTACTGAAATTGTCTTTAGTGGTTTTGAGATCGGAAATGTCGTTTTGACGGGTAAGAAGCTGGTCGCTTCCGATATAACGGATAGTCCCGTAAAGGATGCTTATGCCTTGTGCTTTGCGGAAGGAGATCCGGACGGACGGATGAGTTGGGATCTTACGGCTGTCTGGGTCGCCATTAAAGGATATGACCCTTATTATAATGTGGAACGTGGAATATTCAAAGTGATCGATGAGGAAGGTACTAACACTTGGATTCCGGACGAGAACGGAAAGGACCTTCGTCTGATAGAAAAGATGCCGGCCGGTCAGATGGCTGCCTTGCTGGAAAATTATATGATGCATCAACCTGGTTCTAAATAGTAAAGATATGTTTATTGTACAAAGTTATACATTGGCAATTGTTTTTTGTGTTGTGACCATGTTGTGTTGGGGCTCATGGGGAAATACACAGAAACTGGCCTCCAGGACATGGAGGTATGAGTTCTTTTATTGGGATTATGTGATCGGAGTTCTTTTGTTCTCCGTTATCTCTGCTTTTACCTTGGGTAGTATCGGTTCCGAAGGCCGCAGTTTTATTCCCGATCTGATGCAGGCCGAACCGGTCAGCATCGGCAGTGCGTTTTTGGGAGGAATCATTTTTAATGCCTCGAACATATTGCTTTCGGCAGCAATAGCCATATGCGGTATGTCCGTCGCTTTTCCGGTAGGAGTTGGTTTGGCTTTGGTTTTGGGTGTCCTGATCAATTATTTTGGTGCCGCTAAAGGAGAGCCATTGTTTATTTTTGTCGGTGTGGCATTGATTGCTGTTGCGATCCTTCTGAACGGGCTGGCTTATAAAAAAGCATTGGTCGGCTCAAAAAAAGTTTCCGGAAAAGGAATATTTATTTCTGTTGCAGCCGGCGTGATCATGGCTTTCTTTTACCGTTTTGTTGCTGCTTCCATGGATCTGGAAAACTTTGCCTCTCCCGCAGCAGGCAAGTTGACGCCCTATACGGCTGTTTTCATTTTTGCCCTCGGCGTATTTGCCAGCAATTTTCTCTTTAACACGATTGCAATGAAAAAACCGGTAGAAGGCGCCCCTGTCTCTATTGCCGGTTATTTTAAAGGGAATATCCGTACCCATTTTGTCGGGATATTAGGCGGAGTGATCTGGTGTATAGGGCAGTCATTCAGTATGATTGCTTCTGAAAAAGCCGGAGCCGCCATTTCTTACGGCCTGGGGCAAGGTGCAACATTGGTTTCGGCCCTGTGGGGAATCCTGATCTGGCATGAATTTAAAGGAGCGCCCAGATCTTCCGGTTATCTGAATTTGGGAATGTTCCTGTTTTTTGTTGTCGGTTTGGGTTTCCTGATCTATGCAGGCGTTTGATTCGCATAATTTGAACTGATCTGGGGGATAAAAGGTAAATAAAAATGCCATTTATCCCCGTTTTTATGCTCTAATGCCAAAAATATCGGGAAAAAGCCTTACTTTTGTCTTAGTTTCTTGTTTATTGGGTATAGTATATAACTAAAAAAACAGGTCTATGAAAGAAGAAGGTGATGTATTCAAGAAGTTCCGTGACTCTTTTAGCAAGATGGACGGACATTTCCATATATTAGAACAGCGTGTTCCGGTTGAACTTCAGATGGAATATTTCAAGTATTCCGAACAGGTTCGTAAAGAAAGGGCAAAACCGGATTTAAACGATATGGATTATACAGCCTTCCGCGAAAGTCTGTCTAATCCGGAGTCGACAACCGATTATAAGAAATATATTTTATCCATGCTGGCAACTTCCCGCGAGGTGAAAGCCTACCGGATGCTGGAAGATTATGTGCAGCACCCGGACGAAGATGTGAGCAACTGGGCTTATATGGCTTTGATGGAAAGTCGCATCTCTTTGGAGTCGGAGTTGTCGGATGAGAAACAAATATATATTTCGACAGGGCTGGGAGGCAAAGGTGAGAAATTGCGCTTTTACGTATTGATGTTATCCAGGGATCGTAAACCTTTCCTGGAGTATCAGCGTAAAGTCATAGAACGTGAGTTCGCTTATTTCCTGCCGAAGGCCGACTGCGAGATAGAGCGCCTGACGATCGGGGAGCAATATGTGGAACTGGTGTTTTTGATACCGGTACGTGCAGACATCAAGTTAACCCTTGACAAGGTTATCAATGAATGTAACCAATACGGCGATTTCCTTTCAGACATCTTTACAATAACAAATGTAAAGGAACTGACCGAGCAGGAAGTCACTGATATTATAAATAAGAATGGAAACAGTAAAACAAGCCATTAAGTATGGTATAGTGGGAGTGGGGAACACCGTTATAACAGCTGTCGTTATCTGGATAATGATGAAGCTGCTCGGTTGTTCGGATATTGTATCGAATATAGTCGGTTATGCGGCGGGGGTACTGAACAGTTTTATCTGGAACAAGCAATGGACGTTCCATAGCGATGCGGGCTGGATGAGCAGTGCCGTTCGTTTCGGTGTTGTGTTCGGTATCTGTTATCTGATGCAACTAGGTTTGCTGATGTATCTGAATGCCAACCTGTCGATCGATCCTTATTATAACCAGTTGCTGGCTATGGCTTTTTATACGGTTATTAATTTCGTAATGAATAAGTTTTATACATTCAAGTCATAAAAAGCAGATGAAGAAGCTTGCAGTTATAGTGCCGTGTTACAACGAAGAGTTGGTTATATCCGAATCATACCGTCGTACAAAGGAAGCATTGCAGTCGGTGCCTATTGCTACTGAAATTATTTATATAAACGATGGAAGCCGGGATAAAACCCGGGAATTGCTGGATGGTATAGCTGCCTCCGATCCACAGGTAAAGGTAATCCATTTTTCAAGAAACTTCGGACATCAGCCGGCCGTAACGGCAGGTATCAATAACTGTGACGCTGATCTGGCCGTCATACTCGATGCCGATATGCAGGACCCTCCCGAACTGATTCCCGGTATATTGGAATTGCAGGAAAAAGAGCATGCAAACGTAGTCTATTGCGTACGAAAATCGAGGGAAGGGGAAAGCTTTTTCAAAAAAATTACCTCAAAAGCATTTTACCGTTTGCTTAATTATATGAGTGACGTCAGCTTTCCGCTGGATACCGGTGACTTCCGTATGATCGACCGGAAAATTATGGATCAATTCGACCGTTTTCAGGAACGGGGTAAATATATCAGGGGATTGATAAGCTGGCTCGGTTATAAGCAGGTGCCGTTTTATTATGAGCGGGAAGCCCGGATTGCCGGTGAAACGAAATATCCTTTCAGCAAAATGTGGAAGTTTGCTTCGACGGCCATGTTGTATTTCTCTAAAAAGCCGCTTCGGTTGGCAACAAGTTTGGGATTTATAGCTGTGGTGGTCGGTATTGTTTTGGCCGCCTGGTTTACACTGGGAAAAATCTACGGGTTCAGTAATGCCGAAAGCGGTTGGACTTCCATTATGACATCTGTTATTTTCTTCGGCGGTGTCCAGCTGTTGACGGTGGGTGTTTTAGGACAATATGTAGGGATTCTGTTCGATGAAATCAAAGCGCGTCCCGAATATATTATTGACGATAAGAAAAACTTCTGATAGTATATTTTTAGTTTCTTCCGGATGAAACAGTTGTTTCTCCCGGAAGAAATTTTAGTTTCCTTAGGATGAAACAAAATCAATCATTGAATATCTTCCGATAAATATGACAATAAGGAGTTTCTCCTTTCTTGTCGTAATAATGTTGGTGATAGTCTTCTCCTATCCAGAATTTCTCGGCAGGTTCCAATGCCGTAGCTACTTTAAATCCCATTCCGAATAATTTACCGATATATCTTTCCGCGATCTCCTTCTGTTCTTCATTGCAATAGAAGATAACGGAGCGATATTGGCTGCCTATGTCCGGGCCTTGTCCGCCTACCTGTGTGAAATCGTGGGTCTCGAAGTAAAGACGCAGCAATTGTTCGAAGCTGGTTTGTGCAGGATCAAAGATGACTTCAACGGTTTCTACATGGCCGGTTGTCCCTGTTTTTACTTCCGGATAGGAAGGGTTATTTACTGTTCCGCCCATGTAGCCGACATGCGTATATTCTACGCCTTTTACTTTTTCCAGGTGATATTGGGTTCCCCAAAAACAGCCGGATGCAAAATAGGCTGTTTCTTTATGAAAGTTATTCTGTGTCATATTCTTATTCAGCGTTTGAATTATTCTATTTATATTTGTGCAAATATAATCTTTTATTTCGCAATGGACAGCAAAAAATCACTGAGCCCCGCTCAAAAAACAATAGTGGGCGTTCAATTTCTCTTTGTAGCCTTTGGTGCAACAGTATTGGTGCCTTTATTGGTCGGTCTTGATCCTTCGACAGCCCTTTTTACTGCCGGGCTGGGTACACTGATCTTTCATCTGGTTACGAAAGGAAAAGTTCCTATTTTCCTGGGAAGTAGTTTTGCTTTCGTTGCTCCCATCATTAAAGCGACGGAATTATATGGTTTGCCGGGTACGATGTCGGGACTGGTTGCCGTAGGTGCCGTCTACGGACTGATGAGCGCATTGGTTAAATGGCGTGGCATCGGTTTTATTAAAACGCTTTTCCCTCCGGTCGTGATCGGGCCGGTTATTATACTGATTGGTTTGTCGCTTGCCGGTTCCGGTGTGAATATGGCGAAAGAGAACTGGCCGCTGGCCCTGATCGCTTTGCTGACGGCTATTCTGGCATCCTTGCTCGGGAAGGGGATGATCAAGCTGATCCCTATCTTTTGCGGGATCATTGTAGGGTATATTGCCGGGGCAGTCTTTGGTGTGATTGATTTTGAACCGATTGTTGCCGCTCCCTGGTTTGCGTTTCCCCAGTTCGTTAAACCGGAATTATCCTGGGGAGCTGTGATTTTTATGATTCCGGTTACCATCGCCCCGATCATTGAACATATCGGCGATGTATATGCCATCAATGAGGTGACCGGCAAAGATTTTGTGAAAGATCCGGGTTTGCACCGTACTATGTTGGGGGATGGCTTGGCATGTGTTGCTGCCGGCCTGATCGGAGGACCTCCTGTAACGACCTATTCGGAAGTGACTGGCGCTATCTCGCTGACAAAGATCACAGACCCTACCGTTATCCGTATTGCTGCGGTGACAGGTATTGTCTTTTCTGTCTTTGGGAAGATCAGTGCTTTTCTGAAATCGATTCCGCCGGCCGTGTTGGGCGGAATAATGTTGTTGCTGTTCGGTACGATTGCGGCTGTCGGTATAAACAGCCTGATACAAAACCGGACGAATCTGGGCGATACACGTAACCTGATTATTGTTTCGCTGATCCTTACCTTCGGCATAGGTGGCGCAGCAATTGAATTTGGCGGTTTTACAATGGCCGGTATCGGGTTGTCCGCATTGTTGGGAGTTTTACTGAACCTGTTGTTACCCAAGGGAAATAAATAAAGTTCGGTAACGTTCTTTTATATATCCATCTCTTAACGGTTCAGACGTTTTGAAAGTCCCTTAAAATGTATACCTTTGTGCCGCTTTTATAAAAGCGAGCGATTCTATGTTTAACTTGTAAGGAAAAGGGATAAATCTATGCAAAAGTCCGACTGCATTATCAGTGTAGAACATGTATCCAAGTTCTTTGGGGACAAGGCTGTGCTGAATGATGTAAATTTGTTTGTCCGTAAGGGCGAGTTTGTTACTATTTTGGGACCTTCCGGTTGTGGTAAGACCACATTGTTACGTCTGATAGCCGGATTTCAGACCGCTTCGGAAGGGGAGATCTCCATTGCAGGAAAGGAGATTACGCAAACGCCGCCACACAAAAGGCCGGTCAATACGGTGTTTCAGAAATATGCATTGTTCCCGCACCTGAATGTTTTCAATAATATCGCTTTCGGCCTGAAATTAAAGAAACTGCCTTCCGCCGTGATCGAAAAGAAGGTAAAGCAAGCCTTGAAGATGGTCGGTATGACCGACTATGAATACCGTGATGTCGATTCCCTTTCCGGCGGACAACAGCAGCGTGTCGCCATTGCCCGGGCCATTGTGAATGAACCGGAAGTGTTATTACTCGACGAACCGTTGGCTGCACTCGATCTGAAGATGCGTAAAGATATGCAGATGGAATTGAAGGAAATGCATAAGTCACTCGGCATTACCTTCGTTTATGTAACGCATGACCAGGAAGAAGCTTTAACGTTGAGCGATACGATTGTCGTGATGAGCGAAGGCCGTATCCAGCAGATAGGAACCCCGATCGATATCTATAACGAACCGATCAACTCGTTTGTAGCCGACTTCATCGGTGAAAGTAATATCCTGAACGGATTGATGATAAAAGATAAGCAAGTCTCTTTTGCCGGACACGATTTTGAATGTGTCGATGAAGGGTTTGGAGAACAGGCACCGGTCGATGTCGTAATCCGTCCGGAAGATATTTATATATTCGACCCGTCGGAAGCTGCCATGCTGACCGGAACGGTTACTTCTTCCATCTTTAAAGGAGTCCATTACGAAATGATGGTGCAGACTCCCGAAGGATACGAGTTCATGGTACAGGATTATCATTGTTTTGAAGCCGGACAGGAAGTCGGATTGCTGGTAAAACCATTCGATATTCATGTTATGAAGAAAGAACGTGTCTGCAACACGTTTGAAGGTAAAATGATTGATTCTACCCATGTGGAATTTCTTGGAACCACTTTTGAGTGTAACGAAGTTTCCGATATGGAACCGGACGCTCCTGTAAAAGTGGAAGTCGATTTCCGTCATGTTATTCTGGAGGATAATGAAGAAGACGGCAAGCTGACAGGTGAAGTGAAATTTATCCTGTACAAAGGGAACCATTATCATCTGACAGTGTTTACTGACTGGGACGAAGATATTTTCGTCGATACGACAGATGTCTGGGACGATGGTGACCGGGTCGGTATACGGATTGCCCCTGAGAATATACGTATTATTCATAACTAAAAGGAAAGGAAGTGATAAATAAAGTCTCAGCATTTTTCATGCGGCGCAGGAACTGGACGATTCCTTACGCATTATTTCTGGCGGTATTCGTAGTGATGCCATTGCTCCTGATCGTTTTATATGCCTTTACGGATGCCGAGGGAGCATTTACTTTCGCCAACTTCCGTAAATTTATGATGCATCCCGAGGCATTGAATACCTTTGTCTATTCTATTGGGATTGCGATCATTACTACTTTGGCCTGCCTGCTCTTAGGATATCCGGCAGCCTATATATTGAGTCAGGCCCGTTTTAATACTTCCCGTACGATGGTCGTGTTGTTTATCCTGCCGATGTGGGTGAACATTCTGATCCGTACGTTGGCAACAGTCGCCCTGTTCGATTTCCTTGATTTGCCTTTGGGCGAAGGAGCCTTGATCTTCGGTATGGTATACAACTTTCTGCCCTTTATGATCTATCCGATCTATAACACCTTGCAGAAGATGGACCGCAGCCTGATTGAAGCCGCACAGGATTTGGGTGCCAATCCTTTCCAGGTATTTATGAAGACAATTTTTCCTTTGTCGATGCCCGGTGTGATGAGCGGTATCGTGATGGTCTTTATGCCGACCGTTTCGACGTTTGCTATTGCCGAGTTGCTGACAATGAACAATATCAAACTGTTCGGTACGACCGTACAAGAGAATATCAATAATGGGATGTGGAACTATGGCGCCGCCCTGTCTCTTATCATGTTGCTGCTGATCGGTGTCACGATCCTGTTTACCAACGAGGAAGACAATGCCTCAAATGAAGGAGGAGGTGTGATATGATGACGAAAATAATGGCGAAGGCCTATCTGTGGTTGCTTCTTATCCTGCTTTATTCTCCGATCCTGATCATTATGATCTTTTCATTTACCGAAGCGAAGGTGCTGGGTAACTGGACGGGATTTTCAACAAAATTGTATACTTCCTTGTTTACCGGAGGCGTGCAGCGTTCGCTGGTAGGTGCTTTGTGGAATACATTTGCCATTGCCATGCTGGCTGCATCTATCTCGACAATCCTGGGAAGTATTGCTGCTATCGGTATATTCAACCTGAGAAGCCGTTCGCGTAGAATCATGAACTTCGGAAATGCCATACCGATGATGAATGCAGATATCATAACCGGTGTTTCCCTGTTCCTGTTGTTTGTCAGTTTCGGTATTTCGCAGGGATTTACTACAGTCGTGCTGGCGCATATTTCATTCTGTACTCCTTATGTTGTATTGAGTGTGATGCCCCGTCTGAAAAAGATGAACCAGAATGTGTATGAAGCTGCGCTTGATCTGGGTGCAACCCCGTTTCAGGCACTGCGCAAAGTGATTATGCCGGAGATATGGCCTGGAATGATCAGTGGTTTTATCCTGGCTTTCACGCTTTCGATCGACGACTTCGCCGTCACGATCTTTACTATCGGTAACGAAGGACTGGAGACACTTTCAACCTTTATCTATGCGGATGCCCGGAAGGGAGGACTTACTCCTGAACTGCGTCCGTTGTCCACAATCATCTTTGTCACCGTACTGGTGTTGCTGATTGTGATAAATAAGAGAGCTGATAAAGCCGCTAAATAATGTCAAACAGGAGTAGGGTATGAATAGACTAATTAAAATAATATGCGTACTTGTCGCTTGCCTGGGCGTATTTTCGTCCTGTGCACGTACGGAAAAAGAGCGCAGTAAGATATTGAAAATTTATAACTGGGCGGATTATATCGATGAAGATATTCTGGATGAATTTCCGGTCTGGTATAAGGAGCAGACGGGAGAGGATATTCGTATCATTTACCAGGTATTCGACATTAACGAGATCATGTTGACCAAGGTGGAGCGCGGTCACGAAGATTTCGACCTGATATGTCCTTCGGAATATATCATCGAACGTATGCTGAAGAAAAAGCTGTTGTTTCCCATTGACCGTAACTTTGGAAAAACGCCCGATTACCTGAATAACATTTCTCCGTATATCCAGGAACAACTCAATAAACTGAGCCAGCCGGGAATGAAAACGACCGACTACGTTGTCCCTTATATGTGGGGCACGGCAGGCTTGCTCTATAATAAGAAATTTGTTTCAAAGGATGAAGTGATGACCTGGGATTGCCTGTGGAATCCCAAGTATAAGAACAAGATCCTAATGAAAGACAGTTATCGCGATGCCTATGGTACTGCCATCATTTATGCTCATGCCAAGGAACTTGCTGACGGAACCGTTACGGTAGAACAATTGATGAACGACAACTCCCCTGAAGCAATCGCTATTGCCGAGGATTACCTGAAACGCATGAAACCCAATATTGCCGGATGGGAAGCCGACTTCGGTAAGGAGATGATGACCAAAAACAAGGCCTGGCTGAACCTTACCTGGAGCGGAGATGCCGTCTGGGCAATGGAAGAAGCCGATGCCGTAGGAGTGGAGCTGGGTTATGAAGTGCCGCTCGAAGGTAGTAATATCTGGTATGATGGCTGGGCAATCCCCAAATATGCCCGCAATGTGAAGGCTGCCAGTTATTTTTTGGATTATCTTTGCCGTCCGGACATTGCCTTGCGCAATATGGATGCCAATGGTTATGTAAGTGCCGTTGCCACACCGGAGATACTGGAGGCAAAAATAGATACGACAATCGAGGAGTTTTCTGATCTCAGCTATTTCTTTGGTCCCGGAAACGACAGTATCCGGATCAATCCGGTACAATATCCCGATCATAAAGTGGTGGAACGTTGTGCTATGATCCGTGACTTTGGCGATGAGACGGAGCTTGTGCTGGAAATGTGGAGCCGTGTGAAAGGCGATAACCTGAATACCGGTATTGTCCTGTTGATCTTTGCTGTGTTCGGTTTGTTATTTGTCTGGGTAGTCTACCGCAGAATACGTGATTATAAACAAAAACAGCGTCACCGCAGACGTCGCAGACGCTGGTAATTATTATTGATGAGTATGGAAGGAATAAAGAATCTGATTATAGACTTTGGCGGAGTGATCATTAATCTGACCCGCAACCGCTGTGTGGAGGCCTTTGAAAGTTTTGGTGTGCCCGATGTCCGCGACTGCATCCTGAACAGTAAAGACCTGTTTATGCAGATAGAGATGGGAACTATCACCTCTGCCGAGTTCAGGGACGGTATCCGTCACCTTACCCAGCAGCGCCTGACCGATGAACAGATCGATGCTGCCTGGATTGCCATGCTCGATGATATACCCGCCTACAAACTCGATTTATTGATGGACCTTCGTTCCAGATACAATACGATGCTTCTCAGTAATACGAATGAGATCCACTGGCAATGGGCCGAGAAGAATAGCTTTGCCTATAAAGGACATCATGCCGAAGACTTTTTCGGAAAGATATACCTTTCCTATGAGTTGAACATGGTCAAGCCCAATGCCGATATATTTGAATATGTCTTGAAAGATGCCGGTATCAATCCGGAAGAAACCTTATTCCTGGATGATGCCGTACCTAACTGTCGTACGGCGGAGGCGCTTGGTATTCGTACCTATACTCCCCAGCCGCGGGAAGACTGGTCGCATTTGTTTAAATAAGCGAAGTGGCTAGCATTATATGGCTATGATGCTGAGGTTACTATCCTGGTCGACTGACATCGGCATCCCATGCCGATGAGATAATGAAACCAGCCAGGTAATTAAATATCCTTTACCTTCAAAACATTATAAGAAGTTCCGATATCATAGACATCGCTACCGTCCACCTTCTTTATGTATTTTACTACGCGGATCGTTACTGGAAGAATGATCACTTCATAGAGGGATTTCAGAACCGCCTGTGTCCCGATCATGATTAATAATTCTTTGCAGGGAATCAATCCGGCAAAAGCGATCGGAAAGAAAATCATCGAATCGGCACTCTCACCCACTAATGTCGAAGCGATCGCACGTAAAGAAAAGTTTTTCCCTTTGGAAGCAATCTTCATCTTACTCATCACATACGCATTCAGGAACGAGCCGACCAGAAAAGCGATCAGACTTGCAATCGCAATGCGCGGAGCCATTCCAAAGACGAAGTTAAAACCTTCTTCCCCTTCCCAAAACGGGGCGGCAGGCAACATGACTGCCAGTTGTGCAAATCCGATAACGAGGAAGTTAGAAGCAAATCCGCTCCAGATAATCAAACGCGCTTTCTTAAATCCCCATACTTCGGCAATACAATCATTGATAATATAGGAAATAGGGAATACGATCAGTCCGGCTGTAGCAGTAATACCAAATACCTGTACGACTTTCGTCTCTAAAAGATTGGACGCTACCAGGCATATATTGAACAGGATGCCAAGCAGCATAAATGGGATTGTTACAGTTGTCTTCTGCATAATTCTTGTTTTTTACGAGGTTTATCAAGCACTCGGGAAAGCAAAAACTTTCCGTATCATGTCTATAAATTAAATTCCGGCTGCAAAGATAGTTATTTTTTTAGAACCTGTGTGAGTAGGTCAGCCCTATTGCATGTTTATAATTGACCGGATCATATACGTTGAATATATGGTAACGGTAATATAACTGCAATGCGTTTTGTTTGTTTATCTTATAATCGCTTCCGGCTGAGAGGCGAATCCTGTCTGTGTGCATATTACCCTGATAGCCTGTGTCATTAAATATTTCGGCATAAGCAAAAGGGGAGAAATCCGTTTTACTGATCTTGTAGGAGAGGGTGAGCATTGTCCGGAGATAATTCTTGGGATGTTCGGCGCCTGTTTTATAAGTACTCTGGAATCGTTCGCGAAGAGACAGGACAAAGTTGCCGACAGGATATTTTCCCGAAGCATACACATAATATCTGTTCCGTAACTCTTCGGAAGCCTTGTACTGGTTAAGTAACATATAGGCTACTCCGGCTTTCAGATACCGGTTGAATGTATAGTTGATTTCTCCTGTTGTCAGAAACCACTCCGCCTGTTTGAAGTTTGATTTCGGACGGATATCCTCTTCCAGTAAAAAAGAAAACTTATGATAAATCTTTCCCGACAGACTAACCTTGAATGCCATTCCGGCACCATCCATTGCCCACAAAGTAGAATGACTCTGAAACATCAAAAAGACGAATAGAATAAAGAAACAATTTCTCTTGAAATAGTTTTTCATAAGAATATGATGTGTTTTTAATTTAGATTTAGGGCAAAGATAAGGATAAAAGAATTATTTTTGTATCTCATGTAACTTAATAAAATCATGTTATGAAGAACTTTAAGAAATGGCTGATGCTGGTTGTGTGTGCATTGGCTGCCTCCTCTCTTTTAGGCCAGGAGAAAGATTGGGCCAATTTTGGCCGGTATGCTGAACTTAATAAAACGGTAGAACTCCCATCTAAAGTGGTATTCATGGGAAATTCGATTACGGAAGGCTGGTGGAATAACGATTCGCTTTTCTTTAAGAACAATGGCTTTATCGGCAGAGGTATCAGCGGACAAACGACGGCGCAAATGCTGGTGCGGTTTCGTGCAGATGTAATCAACCTCAAACCGAAGGCTGTTGTAATCCAGGCCGGGACCAATGATATTGCCCAAAACAACGGATATATCTCTCAGGAAAATATACTGGGAAATATCATATCTATGACCGAATTGGCAAAAGCAAACCATATCGATGTAATTCTTTGTTCTGTCTTGCCCGCCTATGATTTCGGCTGGCGTAAAGGACTGGAACCTGCCGATAAAATTATCGAACTGAATAAAATGATTAAGGCTTATGCAGACCGTAACGGCTTTACTTATATAGATTATCATTCTCAATTGGCGGATGAGCGGGGAGGTTTGCCGGAGAAATATTCCAAAGACGGCGTGCACCCTACTTTGGGCGGATATAAGATCATGGAAAAGATACTTCTTCCGGCACTGAGTGGTTACTAACCGGATTATTTTGCTATATTTGCTCCCGAATTATAAAAACAGTTTTTTGAAAACACTACTTTCTACATCTATAAGTGCTTAATAACAGCCTATAACTCTTTATAGGCTGGTCACTTCAATACTCCGGATATACATCTTCATCCGGGCCTTATTATTATATCCTTTTATAGATAAAAACTGTTCCCATAAGGGAGCATAGTAACCATTTAATATATCATAGTCATGAATTTAAACGACGTGCAAGTCAGGAGGGCTACTTCTGACGATTTTAACGATGTAATGAACGTTGAACGACTCGCTTTCGGTGAAGATGGCGAGGCCGTACTGGTGGAAGACCTTTTGGCAGATCAGACAGCAGAACCTTACGTCTCGTTGCTTGCCTGTTATCAGGGGGAGGCTATAGGCCATATCCTTTTTACAAAGGCCTCATTGGAGGGGAGCAATCCTTCACCTTCTGTTTATATCCTGGCTCCTTTGGCCGTAAAGCCGGAGTATCAGAAACAAGGTCTCGGAGGTTTGCTGATCCGGGAAGGCCATCGGATATTGAAGGAGATGGGAGTGGAGATGGTTTTTGTGCTGGGGCATAAAGAGTATTATCCCCGCCATGGTTTTAAAGGGAATGCAGAAGAAGCCGGTTATCCGCCTCCTTATCCGATTGAAGATATCTATGCTGATTGTTGGATGTATCAATCCCTTACTTCGGAAGCAGGAAGTATTCCTAAAGGAAAGGTAAGATGCGCTGATGCACTGGACAAGCCGGAGTATTGGCGTGAATAAAGAGAAGAGGGGAGATATATTCTCCCCTTTCATATATACTTTCTGTCTTTTATTCAATCTCCAATACCGCCGGGCAATGATCTGAATGCACGGCATCATTCAGAATATAAGCCGATTTCAGCAACGGTTTTACCGGTTCGCTGACCATGCAGTAATCGATACGCCAGCCTTTATTGTTTTTACGGGCGTTGAAACGATAGCTCCACCATGTATATTGTTGCTTTTCCGGATTGAGATGGCGGAATGTGTCGATAAATCCCGCATCCAGAAACCGTGTCATCCATTCGCGCTCTTCGGGAAGGAAACCGCTGTTAGTCGCATTGCGTACCGGATCATGAATGTCTATCGGTTCATGACAGATATTATAGTCGCCGCAAAGAATCAGATTCTTACGTGTTTTCTGTAATTCCACTACATACTTCTGGAAATCTTCCAGCCACTCCATTTTAAAGGCCTGGCGTTCATCACCACTGGTTCCGGAAGGATGGTAGACACTGACAATTGACAGGTCACCATAATCCGCACGGATAAAACGGCCTTCGTTATCATATTTTTCTATGCCCATTCCTATTTCCACATGATCGGGTTCCTGACGGGTGAGGATAGCTACCCCGCTATAACCTTTCTTCTGGGCACTGAACAGGTAAGGTTTATAACCTGAATCCGCAAAGGCCTCTGCCGGGAATTGATCCGGCTGAAGTTTAGTTTCCTGCAGGCAGAGTACATCGGGCTGCTCTTGTTTTAACCATTCCGGAAAGCCTTTTCCCACAGCGGCGCGGAGGCCGTTTACATTGTATGTTATTATCTTCATATAACAGCTCTTTTAGATCGTTTAATAGGAATCCAAAGATACAATTTAACAGTTGGATGTACTAATTTTTACCGGATAATTCTATTTTACATCTAAATGAATCCTACATTTGTAGCGGCAAAAAGAAAATTATACGAGGAAAATACAGAATGGAAGAAAATAGTTTTGAAGCCCGTTTGCTTCATACGCCTTACGAGAAGCCGGACGCCTATGGCTCATTGGCAATGCCGGTCTATAACACTGCTGCTTACGAGTTCGAATCGGCCGAAGCGATGGAAGCCGCTTTCTGTGGCCGTACGTCCGACCATGCTTATTCGAGGATTACGAATCCGACCGTACAATATTTTGAAGATCGTGTGCTGTCCGTTACCGGAGCTATGAGTGTCACCGCCCTCAATTCCGGTATGGCTGCCATTTGCAATATGTTGATGACGATCGGGCGTGCAAAAGCCAATATCGTCACTTCCCCGCATCTGTTCGGCAATACCTGGTCATTGATGAAGACGACGCTGGCCACCTTTGATATCGAGGCACGTTTCTGTAACCTGACCGATCCCGACGAGGTCCGCGCCTATATCGACTGCAACACCTGTGCGATCTTTCTCGAAGTGATTACCAATCCGCAGCTGGAAGTGGCCGACCTGAAGATGTTATCTTCTATCGCAAAGGAGGCGGGAGTACCTTTGATCGCCGACACGACGATCGTTCCTTTCTCTGTCTTCCACGGAAAAGATTTTGGTATAGATATCGAGATCGTATCCAGCACCAAATATATCTCCGGCGGGGCAACAAGCATAGGAGGTCTGATACTTGATAACGGGACCTTCGACTGGAGCCATTTTATCACACTGAAACATTGGTATGAACAGTTTGGCGAACGCGCTTTCACCGCCCGCCTCCGGAAGGAGATACACCGGAACCTGGGCGCTTATATGACGCCGCAGGTTGCCTACATGCAGACGCTGGGACTGGAAACCATGCCTCTCCGTTTCGAACGGCAGGGAGCAACTTGCCTGGAACTAGCCGGCCGGCTGCAAACGCTGGAAGGTATTGTGTCGGTCAATTACACCGGCCTGAAAGATAATCCTTATTATAAACTGAGCACTGTCCAGTTCGGAAAATATCCGGGAGCCATGCTGACATTCGACCTGCCTTCCCGTGAGGCCTGCTTTGCCTTTATGAACCGCCTGCAACTGATCCGCCGTGCCACGAACCTGTTCGACAACAAGACATTGGCTATCCATCCGGCAAGCACCATCTATGGCAGTTTCACCGAAATGCAGCGGCAGGGAATGGATATCAGCCAGCAAACAATCCGCCTGTCGGTCGGACTCGAACCGGTCGACGATTTGTATAACGACATTAAACAGGCTTTAGCCATACGCTGATGCGGACGCTTATCATAGCCGATAACCAGGATATCACCAAAGCCGGCATCCTTTACCTGAGCGACAGGATGCCGGATCTTAACCTTGTGACTGAGGCTGCCGACAAACACGAGCTGCTTCAACTCCTTCAACAGCATCCGCAGGCTGTCGTGATCCTCGACTACACGCTTTTCGATTTGACGAGTGCCGACGAACTTCTGATCTTGCAGGAGCGTTTCAAACAGGTCTCCTGGATACTTTTCAGCGATGAACTGAGCGAAAATTTTATCCGCCGCATCCTCTTCAGCAGCGAGGCTTTCAGCATCGTCTTGAAGGATGCCCCGTCAGCAGAAATACGTGCGGCCCTGCAATCGGCTTTACATTCCGAACGTTTTATCTGTCAACGGATTCATAACCTGCTTTCAGAAAAGAAAATAGTCCGTGAACCCAAAGAGCACCCCGTACTGACCTCGACAGAAAAAGAAATACTGAAATCCATCGCTTTAGGCAAGACGACCAAAGAAATTGCCTCCGAGCGTTTCTCCAGCATCCACACCATCACCACCCATCGCAAAAATATTTTCCGCAAACTGGAAGTAAATAATGTGCACGAGGCAACCAAATATGCTCTGCGCGCAGGGATAGTCGATGCAGCGGAATACTATATTTAATCAGACCATATCTTCCCCAGTCTTCACAATCTCGACTTTCAAAGTCTTGTGGAAAGGCGTAAAGCGGGAGATAACCATCACCACAATCGCAAAGATGAGCACGTAGCCGATAATCGTTTTCAAGGCAAGCAACAAGCTTTGCGATTGCAGTGTGGTGTAAAGGCTGTTTGTAGCCAGTTGCACGGCATCCGTCATGCTATGTCCCTGTGCCAGTGCATTATTGAGTGACTGGTTGTATTGCTGTGCCGCCAGCGGGTTATCGAGGCGCATATTCTCCGAGAGGATCGCCATATCCCGCAATTGCAGACGGTAAAGCATATTATTGAAGAAGGCCGACGACAGGGCAGGAGCTATCACCGAACGGCAGGTGATCAGGAAAAAGGCATTATATATCATCAGCTTCGGGTTCATATCTTCCACCGCATACACACCGAAAGCGATAAACAAGATCATCATTCCCATTCCCCGGAGAAACATCGGAAGATACAACATTTCGTACCTCCCGTCCGGTGTGATCCCGAAATAGAGGATAGCCAGATAGATCACATAACACAGCATCCCTCTGGATATCAGTATCCTGAAACGCCACCGTTGCCAGCGGAACCACCAGAAACAGATCACCGCCCCGCAGATAAACCCCGGCAGCATCCAGAGATTCAGAAAGTTGGCATGTACGCTGTCTACCCGTATGATATTATTCATATAACTGGTCACCAGCGAACTGGTGGAAGAAAAGAACATCACCAACATCATGAAGAAATAGCCGATCAACGCCTTGCTGCTGTTCAGCACTTCCAGTTTCAGATACGGATTTTTCCGCGTCTTCTGCCGGAACTGGAATAACCAGACCAATACCGGCAGCGACAGCACATACACCGTGATTTTAGCGGACGAAAACCAGTCGAGTGTCTTCCCGTAGGTGGCCGACCAGATGGTGAAAAGCAGGATGGAGGCCATGAGCAGGATACTTTTCCAATCTATCTCTTTAAAAGGAAAATAGACAGGACGCCTGGCATACCGGAAGAACATC
Source organism: Parabacteroides goldsteinii DSM 19448 = WAL 12034 (assembly GCF_000969835.1). Taxonomy (GTDB): domain Bacteria; phylum Bacteroidota; class Bacteroidia; order Bacteroidales; family Tannerellaceae; genus Parabacteroides; species Parabacteroides goldsteinii. The sequence goes on along the minus strand of NZ_KQ033913.1, from coordinate 2,022,930 downwards.
AGGATAAAAGAGATGGCAACCAGCAAGAGCAGGATAACGAAGTAATACATATACTGCCATTGGTAGTAATAGGCCAACTGTGCCGTGACCGCCATCGAGACCTGGCCTGCCGAGAACACGATCGGGTAGAAGTAAGCATAAAATTCGCTGCGCACATTCTGCGGACTGAAAAGCGGACGTATCATCAGGATGATCTCCAGCATGGCGAAACCTTTCAGAAAACCGATAAAGAAGCTGCATACGATAATGATATCCATCTGGTTCACCTGCGCACAGATAAAGCTGAGGATCACCTGCAACAAGAGGTCGATCAGCAGGATCGTTTTAGTGGTCACTACCGGACGCACTTTCGGGATCAGCGGATAAGCAACCGCCATTCCCGCCGATGTCGCATAGTAAGCCATGCTGATGTCTTCGCTCAACACACCCAGCGTTCCTGAAACTTCGGTGATAGTCCCGGTATAGGCTCCGTTGATCAGGATGATCGGCAGCATGACGGTAAAAGCCGTAACGATCCCCAGCCAGCGGGGGACCCAGGGGCGGATAGGGACATTCAGGGGTGTTTGTGTAGCCATTATGCTGTATTATTCAATGTCTTTTCAATGCTTCCGTTTCCACCATCATGCCGGCACGGAGCAGATTCATGTCTTCGGGCGAAACGTCAATCAGGTCGATGCGCACAGGGATGCGCTGTTGTATCTTGACGAAGTTGCCGGCAGAGTTATCGGTCGGGACGAGGGAGTATTTGGAGCCGGTCGCTTCGGAGATCGCCGTCACGGTGCCGTGGAAAATGCGGTCGTCTACAGCATCTACTTTGATGCGTACTTTTTGGCCGATGTAGATATGGCTGATTTGTGTTTCCTTGTAATTGGCGGTTATCCATTTGTCATTGTTGCGGACGAGGTAGCTGAGGGTTTGTCCGGCTTGAACCAGTTGTCCGGTTTCCAGCGTGCGGCGTCCCATGTATCCGTCGAAGGGAGCGGTGACGACTGTATACGACAGGTTGAGTTGCGCCATCTCCAGGTCGGCTTCTTTGCGCAGGATGGCCGCCTTCACACTGCCGCTTTTCTTGCTCGTCTCCGAATATTGCGATTGGGCGGCACTCTTTTGGCGGAGCAGGGATTCGTAACGGGCTTTCATGGCTTCGTATTCAGCCTTGACCTGTTCGTATTGCTGTTGCGAGACGGACTCTTCGGCCAGGAGGTTGGCATAACGTCGATGGTCCTGTTCGAGTTGCCGGAGGCGGGCTTCCGTCTCGGCGATATTGGCCTCCTGTACGCTGATATTCACCTGGGAGGTTTCGATGCCGGAACTTAGTATGTCTTTGGAGGCCTGGGCATCGAGGAGGGCGGCTTCGGCATCTTTCAGCTTGATACGGTATTCCCGGTCGTCGAGGATCAGAAGGGTGTCGCCTTCCTTTACCTGCTGGTGCTCGGTGAAACGGACTTCCCTGATGTAACCCGGTACGCGGATATTGACGGGGGTGATATATTGATCCACTACGGCATCATTGGTGATTTCGTAGTTGACATATTTCCAGAAATAGTTGACCGTCCATGATATGCCGCCGAAAGCGAGCAGGATACATACGGTATTGAGGGTGATATTCCTTATTTTCAGTCGCCTCAGTTGTTTTCTTTTTCTATGTAATCCGGACATATTTGTCTGTTTTTAATTAAGTTATAAATTGCCGCATGCATGCATCAGTTGATAATAACTGTAGATGGCCTCGGTGCGTGCATTGGTCAATTGCAGTTCGGCTTCAAGCCTGACACTGCTGGCATCGAGCAGGTCGGTCAGGATGGATAGCTGGTTGAGATAACGGTTGTTTACGATACGGTAGTTCTCTTCCGCTTGCCTGACCGACAGGATCAGTGCCTGTACGCGGTCGAGCGCTTCGTGATGCCTGATCCAGGCGCTTTTGACATTAATACGGATATCCTGGCGGATTTGTTCTTCCTTATTTTTCTGGATATTGACAATTTGTTTTACCTCATGTATCTTATGTTTATTCTGATAAAGGGATGACAGGTTGTAGGAGAGGCTTAAAGCGATATTCCAGTTGTTGGAGAAGACGTCTTCCATCGTAGTGCTCAGCGGGCGTGCCAGGGTATTGGCGGCACGTACCGAGAGTGAGGGCAGATAGTCGGCTTTTGACAGGAATATATCGTTTTCAGCCAGCTTCGTGTTGTAGCGGGCGATCTGTAATTCGGGATAGTTGAGGTAAGCCTGTTGGACGTAGGCATCATAGCTTTCCAGTGAAACGGCCGTGTAAAGCAATGCCGTGTCGGGTTGCAGGAGGAATGTTTCATCCAGTCCGAGCAGGACGTCGAGTTGCTGGGAGACGATTGCGATATTATCGTCTGCTTCGCGGCAGGCCAGCTGGTCGTTGGTGAGTTGCAGTTCACTACGCAACTCGTCGTTTCGGGTGACGATACCTTCTTTCTTCAGGCGGCGGATATCCTCAAGTCTGCGGGTGGACTCTTCCACGTTACGGGCAAATACGTCTTTTTGTTTGTAGAGGCTGAAAAGGTCCATATACTGACGGAGCAGGAGCAGTTTGACTTCGGCTTTGCTACTGGCCGAATTGAGTGCTGCAATCTGTTTCTCCAACGAGGCACGTTTGATATTATAATGTATTTTACCTCCGCGATAGACGGGTTGGGTTACTTCTACATTATAATTATGTGACCAGTCGGGCAGGTCGGGATGAACCGGTTGCGTCAGTCCCTGCCGGAAGACGGTAGACTGTCCGATATATCCGGTCGTCGCACCGATACTGATACCGGGCAGACGGGCCGTTTGCGCTGTTTTTTTCTTGTCGGCTGCGACGACTTCCTGCATGTGGGAGGCTTGCAGACGCAGACTGTTTTCCGTACCCAGGCGGAAGAGTTCGTCGAGGGTAAGAGAATAAGCCTGTTGGGAACAAGTCGCAACAGGCTTTCCTATAAACAGTAACAATAAAAAACTATATTTGATCAAATATCTCATTCAGTTTGCTTAGATGTTTCATACAGGCTTCCATATGTTTGGTGTTCATTTGTTGCCCGACCTGGGTGTACATGTCTTTCAAGAGGGATTTGATCTTGGCGGCTACCTTTTCTCCTTCGGGGGTGAGGTATATCAGTTTATTACGGCGGTCGTTGCAATCTTCCTGCCGTATAACCCATCCTTTCTTCTCGAGATTATTGATCAGGTTGGTGAGGCATGCTTTGTCTTTCGCTGTTTTTTCGGCCAGCGATTGTTGGCTGACTCCCTGTTCTTTCCACAAACAATGCATTACCTGAAGCATTTCAAAGGTCATATCGACGTTGTTGCTTTTCAGTATTCGCTGAATGGTCTGGCGGAATGTCATGCGTGTCCTTAATACTAGTAGATTAAGTTCGTGAGCTAATTCACTATCTGTCATACTTGCTGTTTTTATCGGCGCAAAGATAGATATTTATCGGATATTAGTCAAATATTTGACTAATTATGTGTGAAAAACTAAGGGAAAGAAGTTCGATATTTATCAGATTTGAACTATCCGATTATTGACCGGTTGTACCTGTCTCCCCTCTCAAGAGGGGAATTGGTTACTCCCATCACTATAAACTGATAGCTCAATTATTCCTAAATTGGCATATTGCCACATTGGCTCATTATTTTCTAAATATGCTTCAGTTTATAGAATATAGATAAGGTCTCGTTTATAACGGATATTCTTCGAATGCATATAATACGGTAGAAAGATACCGCTCTCCGGTATCGGGTAATAGGGCAACGATTGTTTTGCCTGCATTCTCTGGCAGTTCCGCCAGTTTTAGAGCAGCGTATACGGCAGCACCGGAAGAGATACCTACCAGCAATCCTTCTTTTTGTGCCAGTTCACGGCTGGTACGGATGGCATCGTCATTTTCTACCTGAATGATTTCATCGACGTATTTGCCGTTATATGTTTTAGGAATGAATCCGGCCCCGATACCCTGTATCTTATGCGGTCCCGGTTTACCACCGGAGAGGACGGGGGAGTCGCTCGGTTCTACCGCTACGATTTTCACATTCGGATTATGTGCTTTCAATCCTTCACCGACACCGCTGACTGTTCCGCCCGTACCGACACCGGCTACGAAAATATCGACTTTACCATCCGTATCGCGCCAGATTTCCTGTGCAGTAGTCTGTACGTGTTTAGCCGGATTGGCCGGATTCTCGAATTGTTGCAGGATGACGGAACCAGGTGTTTCATCACGTAATGATTCGGCTTTGGCGATAGCTCCCTTCATGCCATCGGCTCCGGGAGTTAATACTAGGTGGGCTCCAAGAGCTTTCAATAAGTTGCGGCGTTCTACACTCATCGTTTCCGGCATTGTCAGAACCAGTTTATATCCTTTGGCAGCAGAAACGAAGGCAAGTCCTACACCAGTATTTCCACTTGTCGGTTCGATAATGGTCGCTCCCGGTTTCAGAAGTCCTTTCTGTTCTGCGTCTTCGATCATTGCCAGGGCGATGCGGTCTTTCACACTGCCTGCCGGGTTGAAGTATTCCAGTTTACCGATCAGTTTTGCTTTTAATCCTTTGCTTGCATTGAAGTTGGAAAACTCTAATAACGGAGTGTTACCAATCAGGTCTGTCAGTTTTTTTGCTACGTTTGCCATATCATTCTATATTTTAGTTGTTCTTATTTATGCAACAAAGATAAGAGGAGTATTGATTATGGGAAATACCATAAAGAGGGTATATTTTATTTTTTACTTTCTGCCGGATAAAATAAATCTCTTATATTTGCATACATTCTGAATGTGGAAGATGGAGGATAACGAACTGATATTATTATTGAAGCAAAACAGTAAAGATGCTTTTACTGCTTTATATAAAAAGTACTGGAGGCAGGTATACAACTTCAGCCGTCTTTACCTGACCAATCAGGATACAGCAGAGGAAGTCGTGCAGGAAGTTTTTATAAAAGTGTGGGAAGGGCGTGACTTTATGCGTGAAGACGATAATTTCAAAGGATTGATGTTTGTCATCACCCGTAACCTGATATTTAATCAACACCGAAAAAACTTGAACGAAGATTTTTATAAAATGACCGTCCTCGCCGCTATGGAAGATTCATACGATATTGAAGAGGAGATAGAGGCAAAGAACCTGAGCGAATATATTGACATGCTTATAAACGAGTTGCCGCCACGCCGCCGGGAAATATTTAATCTGAGCCGGAAAGGAAACAAGAGCTATAAAGAAATAGCCGAATTGTTGAATATATCGGAGAAAACTGTTGAAAATCAAATTAGTGAAGCGCTTAAATATCTGCGGAAGAATATCACTCTACTTTCTCTTTTCCTGTAAAAACCGATTCCCTTTTTTCATTTATTCTTAGAAAATTAAAAAAAAACGATGGGCGGATAGGGGTAACCTATATGTTCGGGGGTATTTATTATAAAGCAGATAAAAAGAAATGGATCAGGATAATAAAAGATATATATTAAAAAAGCTGATGCAGGATGCATTGGGAGAGGAGGAGCGTACTGCACTGAATGAGCGGGATGCGGTAAAAACACAAATGTTCAGTCAGTGGAACAATGCTCCGGATGCTGCGTATATTGACCGGGCTGACAGTATGCGGATATGGCATCGTATTCGCCAAAGTCTTTGGGACAATGCATCTGTAAAAAGATATTTATTCTATAAAGTTTATAGCGTGGCAGCATCTGTTTTATTGTTGTTGGCTGTCGGAGGGATGGCTTATTATCTAGGAGAGAAAGATAATATTCCTGTTTATGTTGTTACGTCAGGTATTCAGAATATGCAATCGGTATCATTGCCGGACGGGACGGTCGTACAGTTGGGACCCGGTAGTAAATTGACCTATCCTGCTGCATTTACAGGAAAAACACGTGAAATACATTTAGACGGTCAGGCTTTTTTTGATATCCATAAAAATCCTCACAAACCCTTTATCGTACATACTTCGGAAATGGAAGTACAGGCTTTGGGAACGGCTTTCGAGGTGTTTGATTATGATATAGAAAGTAAATCGGAGACTGTCCTGTTAAATGGGAAAGTCAAGATAGGAATAAATAATTCAAAAGGTGATAGAGCTGAGTTTATTTTGTCGCCGAATGAAAAGATAGTATATGATCAGCAAGCAGATTCGGCCTATGTTTTAACTGTCGATGCAGATAAATATACTTCATGGCGAAAACAGAAGATAGTCAGTTTCGAAAATGAAAAACTATCCATGATTATTCCACGTCTGGAGCAATGGTACGGACGTAAGATTATGTGCCAGCAAGACCTGGCGGATAAATACCGCTTTACATTTAAGGTAAGGGATGAATCATTGGAACGGATATTGTTTATGATGGGAGAATCATCTCCTTTAAAATATCAAAAGACAAGTAATGGAAATTATGTGTTAGTTCTCAAATAATTAATAATCTAAATCTATAGCCTATGGACATATCGAGCAGTTAACCTAAAAAAATTGGAAGATACCTGCAAGTACCTTCCAATCCGTGAGTTTTCAAGAAAATGCACGTCATAAGGAGTCCAAGCCAACGACTTGCATTTATTATTCATTAAAAACAATACAAAGTTATGAAAAAAAACAATGACAGGGATTGTTGTGTCCCGTTATTAAGAAAAACAATTCGCATTATGAAGATCACAACCTTATTTTCATTGGCTGTTGCCTGTTGTATTTCTGCCTCCACCTATGCGCAGGATTACAAAGTTTCAATCAAAAAGAATAATGCCAGTATCATTGAAATACTGAAAGAGATTGAGAAGAACAGCGAGTTTACTTTCTTTTTTAATGACAATCATGTAAATGTAAATAAGAAAGTAAGTGTAAATGCTAAGAATGTAACATTGGATGAAGTTCTTACGCAGATATTTAATAATACGGGATATAATTATCAGATTATTGATCGTCAGGTATTAATTAAGGCTTTTACAGAACCCAATCAGGCTACGAATGCGGCACAGCAGAAGACGAAAATTGTATCGGGAGTTATTAATGATGAAACAGGTTTGCCTGTTATTGGTGCAAACGTGGTAGAAAAAGGGACGACAAACGGTACAATAACGGATGCCGAAGGGAGGTTCTCCCTTAACGTAGCGTCTGACGCTACGTTAGTTATCACTTATATAGGATATGTAACGAGTGAGATACCTGTCATTGGCAAGAACTCCGTAACAATCACTTTGAGAGAAGATACTGAAGTTTTGGATGAAGTTATCGTTGTTGGTTATGGTACCATGAAAAAGAAAGACCTGACAGGTTCTGTCGCTGCTATAAAAGGGGATGATTTGGCAGCCCGTAAGACAACACAATTATCTACTGCGTTGCAAGGTGCTATAGCCGGTGTGACGGTAACCCGTGATAACAATGCTCCGGGGGCAGCTGCCGGTAGTATCCGGGTTCGTGGTATTACGACGATTGGCGATACGAGTCCGTTGGTAATTATCGATGGTGTTCCCGGTAGTATTAATGATGTGAATCCGAATGATGTGGAAAGCATGTCTGTTTTGAAAGATGCAGCGTCATCTTCCATATATGGTTCACGTGCAGCGGCAGGCGTCATTTTGATTACGACTAAGCGGGCCCAGGAGAAAAGTCTGTCGATCGATTATAATTTTGAATACGGATTGGAGATACCAACCAAGCAACCGAAGTACGTAGGGGTTAAACGTTTTTTGGAAACGACCAATGAGTTGCGTTATAATGACAATAAATCCGGAGGTTGGAACCAGGCTTATTCGGATGATGATATAAATAATTGGGAAAAATATCACCAGACAAACCCTGATAAATATCCTATGACAGATTGGGTTGGAATGATTTTGAAAGGTTCGGCTCCGCGTCAGACTCATACGATCGGCGTGGCAGGCGGTTCTAAAGCGGTCAAGTCGAGTGCTTCGTTTGTGTACGACAAAGTGGATGGTTTGTATGCAGATCGTTTCTATGAACGGTATATGATTCGATCCAACAATGATTTCACAGTGAATAAGTATTTAGGTGCAACTTTGGACTTCAATTTCAAACGGACGAAAAACCATCAACCCTATTATACTCCATTTTATAATATACGTTTGGCTCCGATGATTTATCCGGCGGTCTGGGCAAACGGAGAATATGCCAATGGTAAAAATGGTAATAACCCTTATGCACTTGTCAATTCAAGTGGTTTTAAAGACGAATGGTTCAACAAAATCGGCGGACGTGCTGCTATAAATATTACTCCTTTCGATGGATTGAAGATTTCTGGAGTGATAGCACCTAATTACACGTTTGCCAAAAATAAAGATTTTTATAAAGCCGTCTCCTACTCATTGGAAGATGATCCGAATATAATCGGCGGATATATGGAAGGGTACAGTTCAACAAAATTATCTGAAGCAAGAAACGATAGCTATGACGTGACAATTCAAGCGATTGCCAACTACATGAAAACTTTTGGCAAACACGATTTGAATGTGATGGCAGGTTATGAAACTTATCGTTATTTTGGTGAAAACCTGGGAGCTTCCCGTGACCAATATGAACTTGATAATTTTCCTTATTTGGACATTGGTCCTTTAGATCTTCGAGACAATTACGGAAGTGCCGTGCAGTTGGCTTATCAATCTTGGTTTGGCCGTGTCGCTTATAATTATAATAATCGGTACTTATTACAGGCAAATGTACGTTACGACGGATCTTCGCGTTTCCATTCAGACTATCGTTGGGGTATTTTTCCTTCGTTCTCAGCCGGTTGGGTAATGAGTGAGGAAGCGTTTATGAAAAATGCAGATATAAAATGGTTATCTTTCCTGAAATTGAGAGCTTCTTACGGTACGTTAGGAAATGAAAGAATTTCAGATAACTATTATCCGTATCAGGCATTTATTAATTTTAGTAATGTTTTGTTTTATAAAAACGGAACGGTAGTGCCTGAACTGTCGGCAGCGCAATGGGCTTATGCTGTAGAAAACATTTCCTGGGAAACAACCAGTTCTGCCGATATCGGTCTGGATGCTACATTCTTTCATAACCGTTTACGTTTTACGGCTGATTATTATAATAAACAGACAAAAGATATGTTGCTGGCATTAGAGATTCCGGATTATGTCGGATTTGATAATCCACAGCGAAATAGCGGTAAGATGTATACCAATGGATATGATCTTGAACTTGCCTGGAACGATCGGATCGGCGATCTGACGTATGGTATTTCTGCCAATTTCTCCGATTTCGTTTCTAAAATGGGGGATCTGGACGGTACGCAATTTTTAGGAGATCAAGTCAAAATGGAAGGTAGTGAATTTAATGAGTGGTATGGTTATCTTAGTGATGGTCTGATATTGACGGAGGAAGATTTGAAAGATCCTAAATTGAATGATAATGTACAACTCGGAGATGTGAAGTATAAAGATATTTCCGGACCGGATGGTGTTCCTGATGGAAAAATTTCACCGGAATATGACCGTGTCTTGTTAGGTGGTTCATTACCGAGATTCCAATATGGAGGATCTTTGAACTTAAGTTATAAAGGGTTTGACTTTTCTTTGGCATTTCAAGGTATAGGACGACACAATGCACGTTTATCCCAAACAATGGTACAACCATTGAGAGACAATTGGGGAAATACGCCTGCCATAATAGATGGCAACTACTGGAGTGAAAAGAACACAGATGCTCAGAATGCGCAAGCTTTTTATCCTCGTTTAACATTTGCTAATGCAGGCAGTAATTATGCAATGTCTGACTACTGGCTGTTTAAAGGCCGTTATTTCCGTTTGAAGAATTTGACATTCGGATATACGTTACCGACTGCATGGACTGAAAAGGCGACGATTAAGAAAGCTCGTATTTATATTGCTGCCAACGATCTGTTCTGTATCAGTAAATATCCGAGCGGTTGGGACCCGGAAATGGGAAGTTCTTCTTACCCGATCACAACATCTGTGTTGTTTGGTTTATCTGTTAATTTTTAAAAGCATGTAAAGATGAAACGTAAATTAATGATATTATTAGGATGCTGCTTAGGATTAAATTCTTGTTATGAATTAGATTTAAATCCACTGTCGCAGGCCTCCAGTGAGAATTGGTATTCCAGCGAAACGGAAATAGAGATGTCTGTCAAAGATTTCTATCGAAATGACTTTTGGCCGTTGGATAATGAAGACAAGACTGATGACTTTATTTATAGAGAAACTCCGTCTGAAATACTAAAAGGAACTTTTAACGGACAGGATGGAGATGTCACAACTTTGTGGTCTAACCAGTACAAATCCATAGGCCGGGCAAATACTATCCTGGCCAATATGGATAAGGCTGCAAGCATGGGAATTTCGGAAGCTAAACTGAAACAATATGAAGGCGAAGCCTTATTTCAGAGAGCTTCCTGCTACGCGAGGCTAGTTACTTATTTCGGAGATGTAATTTATCTGACAGAGGTTGTCGACATAGAAGAAGCTTTTACGTTGGGACGAACTCCGAAATCAGAGATCATACCTAAAATATACGAGGATTATGATAAAGCGATAGAGAATTTGCCGGAAAAGTATTCCGCTTTGTCTTCGCAGCGTGCAACCAAAGGGGCAGCCTTGGCGTTGAAGGCTCGTTTCGCTTTGTACATGGGTGATTGGGAGATTGCCGCTGATGCCGCCAAAAGATGTATGGATTTAGGACTTTATAAATTGCATCCGGACTATGCCGAACTTTTTAAGGCGACTACTAGAAATTCGGAAGAGTCGATTTTCTTGTTACCCCGTTCTATCGAATATAAAGTGACGTTAGGAAACTGGACGGTTATGAATGAGGTGTCAAGAAACCCTGGCGGTTGGGGAGCATTTACTCCCTCATGGGATTTGCTGGCTGCTTACGAATGTACGGACGGCCTTCCGGTTGATGAATCTCCTCTGTTTGATCCTCATAATCCGTTTAAAAATCGTGATCCGCGTTGTACGGCTACTATTGTGGAATTTGGAACACGGCATTTGGGCTTCGATTATAATCCGCATCCGGATGCAGTGGAGGTAATGAATTACAATACGGGCAAGATGCAGAAAAACAATGATGCTCGTGTGAATGCCCAGTTCGCTTCATTTAATGGATTATTATGGAAAAAAGGAATTGATGAAACATGGCTGGAGAATGGGAAGGATGTTGATCCCGATAAAATAATTATCCGTTATGCAGATGTTTTACTCATGTATGCTGAAGCAAAGATCGAGTTGAATCAGATAGATCAATCCGTATTAGATGCAATTAACAGGGTTCGTGCCAGAGCATATGGGGTAGATTATACAAATATAAGTGCCTATCCGGCAATTACTACAACTTCTCAACAAAAGTTACGTACGATTATCCGTAACGAACGACGTGTGGAATTTGCAAAGGAAGGTTTGCGTTATATGGATTTGGTCAGATGGAAAATTGCAGGAAAAGCATTGACGCGTCCTAATTATGGAATGTTGTATCCGGTAAGCTTATTGCGTGAAAAGATCATAGATAAAGGCCTATGGTTTTGGCCGGATGTTCCGCAGATTGACGAAGACGGTATTCCTGATTTCTCTGCGATGGAAAAAGCCGGACTGATAGCTCCAATGTCTCAACGTATGTGGAACGATCGTCAATATTTATGGCCGATTCCTACGAAGGAAGTTCTTATCAATGAGAATTTAAAACAGAATCCCGGATATTAAATTCGTATAAATAATTCTTATATTGGCTCCTCTCTTGTCTTAATGCGTATAAGCGTTGAGAGGAGCCTTTATTGCTAATTTTATAACAGAAATAAAATGAAGATGAAATTAAACAGTACGATAGGCATATTGACAGTACTATCGATAATGAGTTGTTCGGCACAAAAAGAGTCTAAGAGAGTTCCGGATTCGGTATCCGGTATTTATCCTCGTTTGGCTTATTATAATAATGAAGGAGAATGTGGAACGGGAGCCGTGGTTCCCTGGGCAGACCGATTATGGGTTATTACCTATGGGCCGCATTTACCTAATGGCTCTTCGGATAAATTGTATGAGGTAACATCCGATTATCGCCAGATTATACATGATGAGAGTATAGGAGGAACTCCGGCGAACCGCATGGTCCATAAAGAAAGCAACCAGCTTTTTATTGGTCCGTATGCCATTGATAAAACAGGTAAAGTTCGGGTGATACCTTATTCGGTAATGCCGGGACGTCATACCGGCAATGCCCGCCATTTGACGGATCCTGCCCATAAAATCTATTACGGTACGATGGAAGAGGGTTTTTATGAGGTGGATGTCAATACGTTGGAAGTAAAAGAATTATATCAGGATGGAAATAGAAAGAAAGGTATAAAGGATGATACGAATGATGTATTGCCGGGTGTACATGGAAAAGGTTTCTATTCGGGACAAGGCGTTGCTGTTTTTTCCAACAATGGGGAAGGTACGGCTGAAGCATTGAAAAAGTTTGATGTAAAAGCCGGTGTTTTGGCTGAATGGAATGGTAAAGATTGGAAAACGGTTCGGAGGAATCAATTTACGGAAGTAACAGGTCCGGGGGGCATTTATGGAAATACGAATCCGGAGACAGACCCGTTGTGGGCTACGGGTTGGGATCATAAGTCTGTTTTACTGGGAGTACGTGATGCGAAGAAAGGTTGGTCTTTCTATCGCCTTCCCAAAGCCAGCCATAGCTATGACGGAGCGCACGGATGGAATACGGAATGGCCCCGTATCCGGAATGTCGGAACAGAATCCAATCCTGATTATCTGATGACGATGCATGGCATGTTCTGGCGTTTTCCCGGTCAGTTTACAGCAGATAACAGTGCCGGTATCCGTCCGCGTTCTGCTTATCTGAAGGTTATCGGTGATTTCACTCGTTGGAACGATCAGCTCGTTTTCGGATGTGATGACTCGGCTCAGAAAGAATTCCTGAATAAACGTAAGGCAAAAGGAAATATAGAAGGTCCCGGCCAATCCAATTCCAATCTGTGGTTTACCTCTTTTTCGAAACCGGATGAATTAGGTCCGGCAACAGCCGAAGGGGCTGTTTGGGCAAAAGAGAGTATAAAGGCAAATGAAGCCTCCGAGCCTTTCCTGTTTGCCGGCTGGGCAAATCGTATCGGTTGGATTAAGAATGAGGGAAAACAACCGGTAACTTTTGCCTATGAAGTAGACGAAACTGGTACGAACGATTGGAAAACAATAAAATCCGTAACTGTTAGTCCGGGAAAGGCCGCCAGTGTTATATTTCCGGCAGAAGATAAAGGAGAATGGATTCGCGTGAAAGCAGACAAGAATACATTGGCAACAGCTAGTTTTTCTTATACGACACCTGATACCCGCTCTGTACAACCCGCAACAATTTATAAAGGTATGGCTTCTGCTACGGATAAAAATTTAACCGGCGGTTTATTGTACGGAGTTGGGGATAACCGTCGTGCTTTGGGTTTGTTGGCTAATACCGTTGTAAATGGTAATACGGTTGAAACCGGTTATTATGAAATGGGCGATAAGTTGGAGCTGGTTCGCAAGGATGATGCTGAAACGGCCGGTTTGATCCGCTCAAAATTTGCTATTCCGCAACAAGTTGTTTCAATAGAAAATAGCTCGGTATTAATTGTTGACGACCTGGGACGCAGATGGCGATTGCCATTAGGGGACAAGGCGTATACATCTTTGACGAATGAGGGGCAACTTCGTATTTGTCGCGAAGTGGCAACAGAGCGTGATCTATTTTCCTGTATGGGTACATTTTATGAACTTCCTGCCGAAAATGCAGATGGTTATGCAAAGATTCGTCCTGTTTCTACTCATAATTACCGGATAAACGATTATGCTTCCTATCGTGGAATGCTTGTCCTGACAGGGGTGAATCCGGAAGAAGGAAAGGATAATGAACATGTCATTGTTTCCAACGACAGTAAAGCGGCAGTATGGGTAGGTGTTATTGATGATTTGTGGCAGTTGGGTAAACCGCTCGGAAAAGGTGGTCCGTGGAAAGATACGTCAGTAAAAGCCGGTATCCCGTCTGACCCTTATCTGATAGGATTTTATGACAGGAAAAAGTTAACCTTATCGCATCAGTCTGCTGACGATATTACTTTTACCATTGAAGCAGACCCGACAGGAAACGGGGATTGGATGGAATATATGGTACGGAAAGTGAAAGCGGGAGAAAAATGGACATATGAGTTTCCGGCAGAGTTCCAGGCTCGTTGGATTCGTTTCTCCACAGATGAAGATACAAAAGCTACGGCGTGGCTGGAATATAAATAGACTTGGTAATTGATCAAAGTAAAAGAGTTGTTATGAATAAATATAGTGTATTGATTATCTGTTTGCTTTTGTGCCTGAATCTGAGAGGGCAGGAACAGACGTGGAGAGAAGTCCCGTATTATCTGAAAGGATACGAAGCCGAATACGCAAAATCACCTAAAGAGGCTGCTTTGGCATGGTTTAAGGATGCTCGTTTTGGCTTGTTTATCCATTGGGGACCAGCCTCTTTGTATGGAAAAGGAGAATGGGTGATGTATAATGAAGCTATCCCTTATAAAGAATATGAGCAGAAAACCAGAGAATTCAAAGGAGAGAAATTTAATGCCCAGGATTATGTGGATTTGGCGGTCAGAGCTAAAATGAAATACATAACTTTTGTAGCAAAGCATCACGATGGTTATGCCTTATGGGATACGAAAGCTACCGACTATAATAGTGTGGATTATCCTGCACAACGTGATTTTGTAAAGGAACTGGCTGTCGCTTGCCGGAAAGCCGGATTAGGCTTGTTCATTTATTATTCGATCGGTTTGGATTGGCACCATCCTTATTTTTTACCGAGTTCTATGTATAATCCGGCTCGTCCCCATTATAAGGAAATGCCCGACGAGTATGCTTTTAAAAAGGTGGAAGATTTTAAACATTATCTGAACTTTGCGAAAACGCAGATTATGGAACTGTGCACGCAATACGGACCGATTGCCGGGCTTTGGTTTGATACAGTCGGTGGTGTATATCAGCATTCCGATCTTTTTAATATACAGGAAGTTTATGATATGATTCATTCAATCCAGCCGCATGCACTGGTTGTGTTTAAAACAGGAGCAAATGGAAATGAGGATTTCATTACAGGTGAAAGAGAAATGGGCTCTTTGGCTTCGGTGTTTAAGAGTGCCGGCTTGCCTCAGCAAGTGCAGGATGCTGCTGATCATTCGTGGGAAAGCAATAAAGGAAAACCGGCTGAATTGAATATTCCTATTCAAACATTGGGATGGGCTTATCATAGCTCTCCGCGACAGAGACAAAAGTCGAAAGATGAGGTTATGGACTTATTGAATTATTGTGCAAAGATAAATGCAAACCTGCTTTTGAATATAGGACCACTCCCTGACGGTACAATTTTGGAAGAAAATGTGAAGACATTGGGTGAAGTTGGTGATTATCTTGAAAAGAATGGTTTCCCGGCATTGAATACAAAAGATTATATGGATTATAGAACAAAGGCTGTCCAACAGATTGATAAAGAGAAAGAGAATCAAACTGCCAGGTAAATGAGATAGGTTGCTTATGGTGAAGTAAAAAAGGAAGGAGAAAGGATCTTCTTCCTTTTTATATAATTTACAGAATCCTGTTTTGCTCGCTATTTGTCAAAAATGGAGGTGAATAGCATAAATAAAGGTAAGTAATCTTTTAATTCTTTTTTCAGTATTTCAATCGCTTTGCTCTTATATCTTTTTACTGTTCTGCAGGATACCCCCATTATTTCAGCTATTTCTTCAATACTCTTGTTCTCAAGGCGGTTCAGTTCAAAAGCAAGCCTGTATTCAGGCGGAAGTTTCTCTAATGTTTGATATAGTAGATGCTGCAGTTCCTGTAGTGTATAGAGATCATCTAGGTTATTAAAATATATGGGAATATTTTTTTTGATCGTTGTTTCATATTCTTGTTTATATCCCTGACTACGCAAATAGTTTAAACTAAGATTTTTGACACATGTTATGAGGAAGTTTTTACCTGAAGTGTAAGGAATGATAGTTTTCCTTTTTTCCCAAATAGTAAAAAATACATCCTGAACAATATCTTCGCGTGTTTCCTGGTCGTCGATGTATCGCCTGGCAAACTGGCATAATGAAACATAATACTGTTCGAATAACGAACGGTAAGCTACTTGGTCATCGTTATTGGATATACTCCATAAAAGATATTCTATACTCTCTGTGTCAAGTCTTTCCACTAATAAATATACATTGAATCAGTTTGTTTAGTAAAGCAAAGATAAGAATGAGAAAATATAAACCTTGCTTTTTTGAAAAAAAAATGAAAATAGAGTGTCCCCTTTTTTATTTCTGTGTGTCTATTCATAAACAAAGAAGATATGGAACTGGATAGAAAAGATATAAAAAGATACATCCTCATAGCAAAGGCTATAGATGCAGATATTTGTGATTACGATAATTATGATATTGAGCAGGCTTTTGCAAGAAATCAGAAAAGGATAACGGCTTATTCCTGGAAACAAAAATATCTTAACAACGCTTTGCGTATAGCTGCCATATTGTTGCTTCCCTTTATTTTATCGACAGGTTTCTTATCTTATCTGTATATAAACCGACTGCAAGAGGATAAGCATATATCTTATTTGGAAGTTGTTTCTGCTCCCGGCATAGTTACGCAAATGGAATTACCGGATAAGTCGAAAGTTTGGCTTAATGCAGGAAGTTCTCTACGATATCCTTCTCACTTTACGGGGGATGAAAGGACTGTTTATCTGTCTGGAGAGGGGTATTTTGAAGTGCAATCAGACAGACTGCATCCGTTTTATGTATCAGTCAACGAAAAGATGAAAGTGAAGGCACATGGAACGAAGTTCAATGTAAATGCTTATAGTGATGAGATGTGGGTTGAAACAACATTGGAAACAGGCAAGGTGGATGTTCTCATTCATAAGCAATCTGTGCTGCTGAAGCCAAATGAGCAGGCTTATTATAGTAAATCCGATCAGAAGTTATTGATACGTACAGTCAATGTAGAGGAAAAAACGGCCTGGAAGGATGGACGCCTGGTGTTCAGGAATACTTCGCTTGATGAGGTGATAAAACGGTTATCACGACGATATAATGTCGATATTGTTATGCACCGGAAGACCGATATTGATTATAAATGCAGGGCTTCGTTCTCCACAGAAAGTGTAACTCAGATATTAGACTATTTGAAATTAGTTGCTCCGATAGATTGGAAAATCGCGGAGACTGAACAACTAAAAGATTCATCCTATCCACGTCAGCGTATAGATATTTGGTTAAAATAAAAAGAAACAAATACCAATAAAGAAAGGAGGTTATATAAGAAACAGGTAATACAAAAAAGACAAGGACAAGTATAAGCGTCAACTTATCCTTGTCCCTTAAATCAAAAAATTAAGTCCGACGCCAATCGGTCCTAATTCGTTTAATTAAAAAATCCAAGTACAAAGTTATGAAAATTCTAAAACAATCCAATGGGGATATCCCCCTATGTATACCTAAATTAGTGCGTGTTGTGAGAATCAGTTTATTCTTGTTATTTATTGTGATGACTCAGTTACATGCAGAAAATTTGTATTCACAGAATACGGTTATTAATTTGAAACTGGAAAATGCTACTGTTGAACAAGTTCTCGATAAAATTGAAAAGGAAACGGAATACTCTTTCCTTTTCACTGATAAATCTGTGGATATTGACTGGACAGTGAATATAGATATTCATGGTAAGAGTATCAATGAAATATTAGAAATTTTATTTGGAAAGACCAATGTAGAGTATCGTATTGTAGATAAACAGATTGCATTGTCTAATAGGAGATTAGTGACAGACAGTGTTAATCAGCAGAAGAAAATCAATGGAAGTGTTATTGAACAGAACGGAAATCCGGTTATTGGTGCTAATGTTGTGGAAAAAGGGACAACAAATGGAACGATCACGGATATGAACGGGCATTTTGTTCTATCTGTTAATCAGGGTGCTGTACTAACAATTTCTTATATAGGATATATAACGAAGGAATTTCAAATTAATGATAAATCAAATATTATTATCTCTTTAGAGGAAGATTCTGAATTATTGGACGAAGTTGTAGTTGTAGGTTATGGTACCATGAAAAGAAAAGATTTGACCGGTGCGGTAGCTGCCGTGAAAGGAGATGATCTGGCAGCACGTAAAACAACGCAATTGTCTACGGCATTGCAGGGAGCTGCTTCCGGTGTATTGGTTACGCGCGATAATAGTGCTCCGGGTTCTACCGCTTCCATCAAAATACGTGGTGTAACGACGATCGGTGAATCAAGTCCGTTGGTTATTGTCGATGGGGTTCCGGGTGATATCAACCAGGTAAATCCGGAAGATGTGGAGAGCATGTCTGTTTTGAAAGATGCTGCTTCTGCCTCTATTTACGGTTCCCGTGCCGCTGCCGGAGTAATTGTGATCACAACGAAACGTGCTAAAGAGAACGATTTATCATTGAATTATAATTTTGAGTATGGTTGGGAGATGCCTACTAAACTTCCTGAATATGTGGGTACCCAACGATTTATGGAAATGGTAAATGAACTGCGTTATAATGATAATAATGCAGGAGGTTGGTATCAGACGTATTCGGAAGATCAGGTCAACAACTGGATAAAGAATAATGCAACTGATCCTGATGCTTACCCTGTAACAGACTGGCAGGATGAAATTCTGAAAAACTCTGCCCCCCGCCAGACTCACTCGATAAATATAGCAGGTGGTAGTAAAGTCGTTCGTACAAAGGCTTCATTCCGTTATGATAAAACAGACGGTATTTATGTGAACAGAAATTATGAACGTTATATGATCCGGGTAAATAACGACTTTAAGATCAATAAATATATTGAAGCTCATCTGGACGTAAATTATAAACGTTCCAAGTCTGAAGAACCACATAGAAATCCGATGGATTTACAATATCGCGCAACTCCGCCTATTTATGCAGCGCGATGGAGTAACGGTATGTGGGGAGACGTCAAGGACGGTGAGAATACGTTGGCTATGATTACGGACGGCGGTTTGAAAACCTCCTGGTATAACCGGCTGGGTGGTAAGGCTGCTATTGATATATCTCCTATTGAAGGCTTGAAGATATCGGGCGTAATTGCACCTACCTATAATTTTGATAAGGTAAAAAGTTTTCGTAAACAGGTTCCTTTTACTTATGCCAATGATCCTAATACGATAAAAGGATATATGAATGGGTTTACAACGACTAAATTGACTGAAAACAGAAACGATAGTTATGATGTGACCACTCAGTTTTTTGCGAATTATAATAAAACCTTTGGGAAACATGAACTTTCAGCAATGGTCGGTTATGAGGACTATTATGCATTTGGGGAAAAACTGAGCGCTTCTCGTGACCAGTATGAATTAACAAATTTCCCTTACCTGGATATTGGTCCTGAAAATCTGAGGGATAATGGCGGTAATGCTGAAGAATATGCTTATCGTTCATTCTTTGGCCGTATAGCATATAGTTATGATAACCGGTATCTGTTGCAGGTGAACTTCCGTCGGGACGGTTCTTCCCGTTTTGCTCCGGATAGCAGATGGGCGAACTTCCCTTCATTGTCAGCAGGCTGGGTTGCCAGTGAAGAACAGTTTATCAAAAATTTAGACTGGAACTGGCTTTCCTTCCTGAAATTGAGAGGTTCGTGGGGTACGCTGGGCAATGAACGTATCACAATGTCGAAGGATAACACAACAGTACAGAACTATTATCCTTACCAATCGGCTTTGAATTTTGGTTCTGCTTTATTTTATAGTGGGAATACTGTAAATTCTTTCCTGACAGCCGCTCAACAGTATTATGCTGTTCGTAATATATCGTGGGAGACGACAGAAACCTGGGACATTGGTCTGGATGCAAACTTCCTGGATGGACGCCTGCATTTTACCGGAGACTTCTATAAGAAGAAAACGAAGGATATGTTGCTAGCTCTCGAAATTCCGAAATTTATCGGATATGATAATCCGAGTGTAAATACCGGAAATATGCATACGACCGGTTATGATCTGGAAATCGGCTGGCGTGACCAGGTGGGTGATTTCAGATATTCCGTATCTGCCAATTTATCTGATTTCATTTCTAAAATGGGAAATTTAGGTGGAACAGAGTTTTTAGGTGAAAAGGTAAAGATGGAAGGCAGCCAGTTTGACGAATGGTACGGTTATCTTAGTGACGGACTATTCCAAACGCAGGAAGAGGTGGATAACTCACCGAAGCTGAATAATAATGTAACGATCGGCGATATCAAATATAAAGATATTTCAGGTCCGGATGGCGTGCCTGATGGCAAAATTTCTTCAGAGTACGACCGCGTATTGCTGGGCGGATCACTTCCCCGTTACATGTTTGGTGTGAACTTATCTGCTTCTTATAAAGGATTTGATATATCAATGATGTTCCAGGGAGTTGGCAGTCAGAATTCCCGTATCAGCAGAAATATGGTTGAAGGATTGAATACGAACTGGGGAGGATTCCCGTCAATCCTGGAAGGTGATTATTGGAGTACCAATAATACGGCGGAACAGAATGCAGGTGTTAAGTATCCCCGCCTGACCCGTAATAGTGTGGATGCCAACATGAGCATGTCTGATTACTGGATGTTCAACGGACGCTATCTGAGAATGAAGAACCTGACAGTAGGTTATACGCTTCCTTCCGTATGGACGAAGAAAATTAGTATGGAATCAGTTCGGTTTTATGCTTCCGGAAGCGATTTATTCTGTCTGAGTAAATACCCGCATGGTTGGGACCCGGAAGTTAGTGCAACAGGCTATCCTATTACTATGTCTGTGTTATTAGGTGTATCGGTTAACTTTTAAATAAGAATGATCATGAAACGAAATAATATAATAATTTGTTTATTCAGTGGCATAACATTGCTTACTGCCTGCCATGACCTGGATTTGAATCCTTTGTCTTATGGTTCGACGGAAAATTGGTATTCGAATGAGACAGAGATTGAAATGGCTGTCAATGAATTATACAGAGATACGTTCTGGCCGTTGGATGAGGAGGGGAATACCGATTGGTCCGATGATAATATTTATCGTGAATCTTTGACTCCTTTCCAAAATGCAACCTTAAACGGTCAGACGGATAAGGTTACAGACCTGTGGTCAAAACAATATAAGGTTATTTCCCGTGCCAATGGGGTCATATTAAAAGCACACCGTGCAGTTGAAGCAGGTGCTTCCGAAGCAAAAATCAACGGTTTTATTGCCGAGGCTCATTTTCACAGGGCATGTGCTTATGCGAAATTATCTTCAAAGTTTGGTGGCATACCTTTGGTAGAAGATGATATAGATATAGAGGCAGGTATGGCAATGGGCCGTACCGATATTGCGGTTGTGAAACAATTTGTTTATGATGAGTTTGATGTGGCGGCAGAAACTTTACCGGTTTCATACTCGGGTGCTCAGAGGGCAACGAAAGGGGCTGCTCTGGCACTGAAAGCGCGTTATGCACTCTATATGGGCGATTATGACATTGTTGTTGCTGCAACAAAGGCTGTCATGGATTTGGGTATTTATTCTTTACATAAAGACTATGGGGATCTGTTTCTGACAAATACAAAGAATGCGGAGGAATCTATCTTTCTGATACCCCGTTCCATTGAATATAATGTGGTCATGAATGTAAGAGGATGGCTACCGAGGAATTCCGGAGGATATGCTGTACCGAACCCGACCTGGGAACTATTGGCCTCGTATACTTGTATTGACGGGTTACCCATTGATGAATCTCCGTTGTTCGATTCTCATGACCCGTTTAAGAATCGCGATCCCCGGTTGTCAATGACTATCGTTCCGTTTGGAGAGAACTTCCTGGGTATAGAATTCAATCCTCATCCTGAGGCATTGGAAGTTATGAACTATAAGTCAGGCAAGATGATTAGTAACAATGATTCCCGTGCAGTTGCGCAATATGCTTCTTATAATGGCCTCGTTTGGAAAAAGGGAATGGATGAAAGCTGTCTGGAGAATGCCCACGATATTGATCCTGATAAAATAATAATCCGTTATGCGGATATATTATTAATGTATGCAGAAGCAAAGATAGAATTGAACCAGATCGATCAGTCCGTATTGGATGCCATGAACGAAGTTCGTGCCAGAGCTTATGGTGTCGATAAATCGGCGGTAAGTCAGTATCCGGCATTTACAATGACAAATCAGAACAAGCTGAGATCCGAATTGCGTATGGAAAGACGTGTGGAGTTTGCCAAGGAAGGACTTCGTTATATGGATCTGATGCGCTGGAAGTTGATGGACAAAGTAATGAACAAGAAAGTGTATATGATGCTTTACCCGGCTTCTTTACTTATAGAGAAAGTTGTTAGCCAGGGAGACTGGTTCTGGCCTTATGCTCCGGATATCGATGAAAACGGCCTGGCTGATTTCACTAAGATGGAAAGTGCCGGTAAGATCGCTGTTGTTGCCCAAAAGAAATGGGATGAACGCCAGTATTTATGGCCGATACCGACGACTGAGATTCTGATTAATCCGAATATGAAGCAAAATCCTAATTATTAATCTGCAAGATAAAGGCATTTTATTATTCGTGAAAGGAAGATAAAGTGCCTTTTCTTTCCAGCTATAAATAGTATAAATCAGATAAGCAGAATTGAAGATGGGCAATAGAAGAGATTTTGTAAAGAAAGTAGGAGCGATGGCAGTGACGGCAACGATACCCGGTCTTATAAATTCGGCTCCATTGGTTTCTCAGGAAAAGGTTCTGACATTAAAACGTTCGAAAATAAAGGTCAATGACCAATGGGATGTGATCGTTGTAGGAGGAGGACCGGCAGGTTGCACGGCAGCAATTTCTGCTGCACGGGAAGGTGCCAGAACTTTACTGATAGAAGCTATGGGACAATTGGGAGGGATGGGAACAGCTGGTATGGTACCAGCTTGGTGCCCGTTTTCAGACGGTGAGAAAATTATATACCGGGGATTGGCCGAGAAAATATTCAGAGCTTCCCGAAAAGGAGTTTCCCATGAACCGGAAAATAAACTGGATTGGGTCAGTATCAATCCAGAGTATTTAATGACTGTCTACGACCGGATGGTAACGGAAGCAGGGGCAGATGTTTTATTCTTCTCTCGTTTGGCAGCCGTCGAAATGTCGTCAAATGATACGATTGATGCGATCATCGTATCAAATAAAGCAGGACTTGTGGCTTTTAAAAGTAAGGTCTATATAGATGCGACGGGAGATGGGGATCTGGCAGCCTGGGCAGGTGCTCCGTTTAAGCGTGGATATGGAGACGATGGGGCTGTCCAGAAATCCAGTTTATGTTTTTCCTTTGCGAATGTGGACTCTTATGACTATATGAACGGTCCGGTATTATACCAATGGAAGAATGAAAAGACGCCACTTTATGTAGCGGTTCGTTCAGGTAAATATCCTTTAGTTGATACTCATTTTTGCAATAACCTGTCGGGACCGGATGTTATCCAATGTAATGCCGGTCATATGGATGTTGATACGACAGACCCATGGGCCATATCACAAGCTATGATACTGGGGCGTCGAAAGGCAGGCCAGTATTTAGAAGCCATGAAGGATGTACGGCCTACGACCTTTGCCAATGCTTTTGTCGTAAAAACAGCTTCTTTGCTTGGAGTGAGGGATAGCCGCCGGATTGAAGGCGATTATATTTTTACGGTTGATGACTGGAGGCAACGGAAATCTTTTGAAGATGAAATCGGGAGGAATTGCTATTATATAGATATCCATAGTGGTAAGCATATCCCTGAACACTATAAGAAAGGAGAGTCACATGGAATTCCGTATCGTTGCCTGACACCTAAAGGAATTAAGAATTTGTTGACGGCAGGGCGTTGTATCTCAACAGATGAACAGGCCTTTGGCAGTACTCGTGTAATGCCTTGTTGTCTGGTAACCGGGGAAGCAGCCGGTATGGCAGCCATGCATGCTGTTAAGCAGACTAAAAATGATGTACATAAGATAGATACCCTTTATTTGAGAAAAAGATTGAAAGAAGAAGGACAATTGATCCTGTGATCTTTTATACAGATTCCGAATCATAATAACAGTAAATGAAGATTTTTATGAAACAATGGTGGATTATAATATTATTAATAACGGTCTGTCCTTTGAAAGCGGATAATATTTTTATAGAAGCAGAAAGCTTTGATAAAAAAGGAGGATGGGTACTGGATAATCAATCCATGGGGCAAATGGGATCTCCTTATCTGCTGGCACATGGACTAGGTGTTCCGGTAGAAAATGCTTCAACGGTAATCCAGGTTCGGAAGGCAGGGAAATATCGTGTATGGGTTAGGACCAGGGATTGGGTGAAACAATGGAATAAAACTGGTTCTCCCGGACGTTTTGAAGTCTTATTAAACGGAAAAGCACTGGACGCTACCTTTGGGACGGAAAAAGCCTCTTGGCATTGGCAGGATGGCGGGACAATTATGTTGAAAGTTGGTGATAATCGTTTGGAACTTCAGGATTTGACTGGTTTTGATGGCCGGTGCGATGCTATTTTTCTCAGCTCTGAATTGGATTTATTTCCTCCGGATGAGGGGAAGCTGTTAGCAGTTTTCCGTCGGGAAATGTTGGGTTTACCTGTTGAGCCGGAAGACGGGGGAGAGTATGACCTGGTTGTTATTGGTGGTGGTATTGCCGGATGTTGTGCTGCTCTCAGTGCTGCCCGTCTCGGTTGTAAGGTTGCCCTGATACAAAACCGTCCGGTTTTAGGAGGCAACAATAGTTCGGAAGTCAGAGTCGGACTTTCCGGTATGATTGCCCAGCAACCTTATACGAACCTGGGATACCTGGTAGATGAACTTGGAGGTGTCGGACATTGGAATGCCTGGGAAGCAAAGAGGGATTCGCTGTCTGTCAGGAGCAGACAGATTTTTGGAATATTACAGCGGCATCCGGAAAAGAAAATCCATAATGCAGGTCCGGCAACTAATTATGAAGATGAAAAGAAGTTGTCTTTGTTGCTAAGTCAGGAAAACCTGAGCCTATTTTTAAATATGCAGGTTTTTGATGTCAAAAAAGAAGGAAATAAAATTATTTCTGTTGTAGGGCAGGATATTATGTCAGGAAAAGAGTATATCTTTAAGGGCAAATTATTTTCAGATTGCACTGGTGACGGTGAAGTCGGTTTTTTGGCAGGTGCGGACTTTCGTATGGGGCGGGAAAGTAAAGAGGAGACAGGTGAACCCAGGGCTCCTTTAAAAGCCGATCAGTTGGTAATGGGGACGTCTGTACAATGGTATACGGAAGATACTCCTGAGGTTTCAGTCTTTCCCGATTGTCCGTGGGCTATCCGGTTCAATGAGGAGACATGTATTCCGGGATTTCGAGGTGACTGGGATTGGGAGGCAGGTCTTGATAGAGATCAGATTACGGAAATAGAATATATTCGTGATCATGCCCTCCGGGCAGTCTACGGAAACTGGGCATTTCTGAAAAATGAAAGTAAGAGGAAAGAAGAGTTTGCCGGAAAGAAATTGGCATGGGTGGCTTATATCGGCGGAAAACGCGAATCCCGCCGTCTGTTGGGTGATATAATCTTACGTGAGCAGGATTTGCTGGAGAAGGTCCCTTACGAAGATGCGACCTTTACTACCACCTGGGGTGTCGACCTGCATTATCCTAAACCGATTGCTGGAATGGAAGAAGAGCCTTTTCTTTCCTATTGTGATGTGCAGGAAATAGAACCTTATCCCGTTCCGTATCGTTGTCTGTATTCAAGGAATATCGACAATCTGTTTATGGCCGGCCGGAATATTAGTGTGACTCATGTCGCATTGGGTACTGTACGGGTGATGAGAACCGGAGGGATGATGGGAGAAGTTGTCGGGATGGCCGCCTCTCTGTGCAGGAAGCATCAGACCTTGCCGAGGGGAGTGTATGAAAAATATTTACCGGATTTACAAGTGTTGATGAGCCGGGGTGTTGGTAAATCAGGCTTTCCGGAAGCAGGAAAATTAGACTAATGTAAATATATTTATCATGAAAGCATTAATAACATTATTACTATTATTGAGTTTAGGTACGGTAAGAGCCGCCGACCTTTTCGTTGAAGCTGAAAGTTTCAGTCACAAAGGAGGCTGGGTAGTCGACCAGCAGTTTATGGATCTGATGGGATCGCCGTATTTGCTGGCCCATGGCATGGGTGAACCGGTAGACGATGCTTATACTGAAGTTACTTTTCCTGAAAAGGGGGAGTATTATGTATATGTCCGTACATATAACTGGACTTCTCCTTGGAAAAAAGGAGAAGGGCCCGGTAAATTCAGCTTGTCGGTAGGAGGTAAAAAGCTGGCGTCACCGTTAGGAACCGAAGGTACAGCCTGGATGTGGCAGGTTGCCGGTAAGGTGTCGGTGAAAAATCTCAGGACAGTGGTCAAGCTGCATGACCTGACAGGTTTTGACGGTCGTTGCGATGCTATTTATTTTACTACGGAAGAGGGGCGGATACCTCCGTCCGATATGAAACAACTGGAAGCCTTCCGCCGGAAAGCGCTGGGTTTTCCGGATGAAGCGCCGTTGGCGGGACAGTATGACCTGGTTGTTGTCGGAGCCGGTATTGCCGGGATGAGTGCCGCTGTATCGGCTGCCCGTTTAGGATGCAAAGTTGCTTTGATTAACGACCGTCCGGTGATTGGAGGTAATAATAGCTCGGAGATCCGTGTCCATTTGGGAGGACGTATCGAAGAAGGCGTCTATAAGGAATTGGGAGGTTTGCAAAAGGAATTCGGTCCGGAAAAGGGAGGAAATGCCCAACCTGCGGAAAACTACGAAGACCAGAAAAAACTGGATTGGCTGGCAAATGAAAAGAATGTGACTCTTTTCCTGAACTATCGTGCAATCGGCGTAACAAAAGATGGTAATAAAATAACATCCGTTACAGCCCGGCATATCGAAAGTGGTAAAGAACAGAAGTTTGAAGCCCCTCTCTTTTCAGATTGTACGGGAGACGGAACAATAGGCTATCTGGCCGGAGCCGATTTCCGTATGGGACGTGAAGCCAAGAGTGAATTCGGAGAAAGTATCGCTCCCGAAAAGGCCGATAAGATGACAATGGGTGCTTCCGTTCAATGGTATTCCGTAGACAATGGAAGAAGCTCATCTTTTCCGGATTTCAGTTACGGCGTGGAGTTCAATGATAAGAATTGCGAGAAAGTCCTGATGGGTGAATGGACCTGGGAGACCGGAATGAACCTGGACCAGATTAAAGATTTTGAACGTATTCGTGACTATGGCATGCTGGTCGTTTATTCCAATTGGAGTTACCTGAAGAATCAGATGAAAGAGAATACTCAGTATCGCAACCGTAAACTGGGCTGGGTGGCCTATGTGGCAGGCAAACGGGAATCCCGTCGTTTGATGGGGGACTATATTCTGAAAGAAGATGACATTACAAAAAATGTCACCCATGAAGATGCTTCTTTTGCTACGACCTGGAGTATTGATCTGCATTGGCAGGATCCAGCAAACAGCGCCCATTTTCCGGGAAATGAATTTAAGGCGGTAACGAAACATATCCTGATCCATCCGTATCCGGTTCCTTATCGTTGTCTTTACTCCCGCAATATAGATAACCTGTTTATGGCCGGGCGCAATATCAGTGTTACGCATGTTGCACTGGGTACGGTCCGTGTGATGCGTACGACAGGGATGATGGGCGAGGTTGTCGGTATGGCTGCCTCTTTATGTAAGAAATACGGAGTGGAACCCCGCAAGGTGTACCAGTCTTATCTGGAAGAACTCAAAGTGCTGATGAAAGAGGGGGTAAATAAAAAAGGATTACCCAATAACCAGCGCTATAATGAAGGAGGAATATTAAAAGAAAAGCCTGTCGTTAAATAATATCCGGTTGAAAACTACGCAAACCTTTGCGTAGTTTTTTTTCGTATAAGCCGCAGCACTCAATATATAAAAGTTATACATTTGAAGCATTAAAAGCTTAATTCTTAATACAATGAAACTCTATTCTTTATTATTGTGTGCGTCAGCTGCCTGTTGGTTCGGTATGCAGGATATAAATGCCCAGATCACCGAAAGACCTCGTCCCGTCGAATGGGATCACCTGGTTGAAGGCGCCCGGTTTATAGACCGTTTTCTTCCGATGCCGGCGGGAAAACTGAGCAGTGATGTCTGGGGAGCCAAAGATGTCGTTCCACGTTATGTCGATAACGGTATCGAAGACGATATTCGTTCCTATTGGGGAGGGAATATCCTGCTGGGAGAAGATAACCAATATCATTTATACGTTTGCGGCTGGCCGGAGAACTCTCCGAAAGGACATATGTTCTGGCCCAATTCGACAGTTTACCATGCCGTATGTAAAAATTCGGTAGGTCCTTTCATAATAAAAGATACGATAGGTCCGGGACATAATCCGGAAGCCTTCCGGTTAAAAGACGGACGTGTTGTTGTTTATGTAATCGACGGATATTATATTTCCGATGGCCTGAACGGTCCGTGGACTCGTAAGAAGTTTGATTTTGATAAACGCGACCGCCGTATCATAGAAGGTCTTTCCAACCTGACTTTCGCTCAACGGGAAGACGGTTCCTATCTGATGGTTTGCCGTGGAGGTGGTGTATGGATCAGCCAGACCGGACTTTCGCCTTACAACCAGATTTCCGATAAGCGGGCTTATCCTCCGGTAAAAGGGGAGTTTGAAGACCCTGTTGTCTGGCGTGACCACGTTCAATACCACCTGATTGTGAATGATTGGTTGGGACGTATCGCTTTTTATCAACGCTCGAAAGATGGTATCAATTGGATAACCGATCCGGGAGAGGCTTACCAGCCGGGAGTCTCTTTCCATGAAGATGGAAAAGTGGAGAACTGGTTTAAATATGAACGAATCAAAATCTTTCAGGATAAATATGGCCGTGCTATCCAGGCAAATTTCGCTGTTATCGACACATTGAAGAACGAAGATTTGCCAAACGATAACCACAGTTCCAAAAACATCAGCATCCCCCTGAATCCGGGTGTATTGCTGACAGTTCTCGATACGAAACCGATTACGGAGAAGACAAAGACTATTCGTGTTAAGATTGCAGCCGAAGAAGGATTTAATCCGCAAACGGATATCGACCTGAACTCTCTTCGTTTCGGTGCATCTACGGAGGTGAATTATGGTAAAGGTTGTAAAGTGCTCAGTACGAAGAATGAAGGAAAAGACCTGGTCGTTACTTTCGATGCGAAAGGAAATGGTATAACCGCAGAAGAATTTGCGCCCAAATTATTAGGGAAAACAACTTCCGGCAAATTACTTTTCGGATATGCCCGTTTGCCCTGGGTGAGTTATAATGATCCGATCCTTTCTGCCCGGATGCCGATCGTGTCACCAGATAGTCAGGATATGAATGTTGTGGTAGAGAATTTCGGTCAGGTGGCATCCAAACCTGCTGTCCTGAAACTGGAATTATTACAGGATGGAAACAGGAAAGAAGTGGGACAGGCAAAGTTGTCTTCTCTGAATCCTTATGGTAAGACGAATGTGTCATTACCCGGTAAAATGAAGTTTGAGAAAGGAAAAGCATACGATTTTGTGCTTACTATCCGGACAAAGGATAATGTGATCTCTACTTTCAGTTATCACTGCGAACCGATTGACAAAATGTTATATTAAGTGTCTTGTAGATAAGCTGTACGAAGGGAGAGTTGACTCGGTCTTTTTTTAAGCGATTGTAGAGCTGATGTTTGTGATCGATATGTTATGTGAATGGTTGGATGGTTGTCGTAAAGACGGTGTATTGTTATGGTTGCTATCAAAAAGATCTCCATATGGGTTCTTTGTGTGATTTGAGATAGTTGGAAAATGTGTGATATGTATATTGTTTTAGAATACACGATATGTTTTAAAGCATATGTTTTAGCTCTTTTTTAATCGGTGGAACAAGGCTTTTTTTGCTAATTTAACAAGATTTGACTTGTTGGTGGCTGAAAATTTGACTGCAATAAAAAAATATTTCGTTTTAAATGGAGTTTATATTCGTTTTAAACGAAATATTTTTTGCGTGTAGCGAAGAGTAATTTCGATAATAGACAAAGGTTGTGTTAATAAGTGTGTATTTTTATTTTCTGGAAGGAGAATATTGGAAGATATGTGTGTTACTGATAATTCTTGTTTTGTATCATAATATCTATAAAAAAGTGTTATTTGTGACACAGTGATATTTCTGAAATGAAAGGGATTCTTACCTTTTTTTCTTTAGGTAAGCATGAATTTTTTTGTAGGCAGTAGCAATATGTGCCTCCACTGTCTTTTGTGAGATATCCAAAAGGGTTGCTATTTCCTTTTGTTTGAGTTTATCCGAAAGAAACAATCTAAAAACTTCTTTACATTTTTCAGGTAATGAATGGATCGCTTTTTGTATAAGTTCCTGTTGTTCCTGAGCCAGTAATTTTGATTCAGGGTTATTATTATCGGCTATTAATTCGATATGATACAATTCCAAAGGTACTTTTTCCGGCTCGTTCGTTCTCCGTATGTAATGTAATGCCTGATGTTTTACGGAGGTATACAGGTAACTTTCAATATTATCTATTTTATCCAGCGTCTCCCTTTTTTTCCATATAATAAAGAATACGTCGGATACCGCTTCTTCAGCCTGCTCTTTAGACGCCAGGTAATAGAAAGCATGATGGAACAGTTGCTGATAGTACGTGTCGAAAAGCAGACGAAAGGCTTTTTCGTCCCCTTTAGTGATTTTATCAATCAAGGATGATTTTGTGTATCCACTTATTTTGAATTTCATACGTACTGCGTTCTGTGGTTTATCTCGATACTAAAGAAAAAGCAGTTTTTACCGGAGTAAATATACGGCTTTTCTTTTACGTGTAGTTTGTTCTCTGTGTTTTTAATGAAATAAATAGAAGAGTAAAGTTTCTGTAATTCAGTGGAATATATATAATGAATTCGTGATGGACATTTGCTTTTCATAAGGTGAACCTGTTTGTTTATCCGGAAATTCCCTGTCCGGATTGAACATAAAGAAAGCGTGGGAATTGCTGAATATACCTAAATACGAGGTTCTAGACTACCTTATAGACGATATAAACAACATACCCACGCTCTTTATTTGATATATAGGTACACCCATGGGTATACGTACGTATATAACAAGATAAAGAACATGAGCGTTTGTTGTCTACTATCCGTCTATAATGAAATTGTCTAGATTTCGTATTTAGGATAATATCATTAACGCTTATGTTTTTAACATGTGAATGTGCCGCAACGCTATGCTTTTTAAGCACGAAACAAATGTAGATAAAAAAGCCGAAAGGTGTATATCCATAGGTATAATTTTCTGCCCTTTTTATTAAAATGTTAAAAATGAAATTCTTTATTAGGGTTTTTTCCGGAAGCTGTCATCTATATAAGTGAACAGGATAATTATCATAATTAAAAAAGATGTCGGATATAAAAAGTAGAAAAGACGAAGAGATTACAGGACGCATTCGGTTTAAACCGGTTAAAACAGAACCGGATGTTGTCTACGAAAAACTATGGCAGCGGGTAATGAATTCGGATGCGATCATAATGGGCGTTTCTTCTGTATGGAAATATGCGTCGATTGCTGCTTCGGTTGCATTGCTGGTCGTTTCTTCTTTCTTATATAAGATGTATTTGGAACCGAGGCCGTTGGCTTATCTGGAGGTTACTTCCATGACAGGCTCAAAGACACAGGTTTTGTTGCCGGACAGTACTGTTGTCTGGTTAAATGGAAATTCACATATCCGCTATCCGGAAGTGTTTGATAGTGAAACAAGACAAATAGAACTGACAGGTGAAGCGTTCTTTGATGTGACTGAGAATAAAGAGAAGCCTTTTATTGTAAACCTGGATGGCATGCATGTGAGAGTTTTGGGAACGGAATTCAATATCTGGGCAGATCCGGATTCTGATTTGATCGAAACAACACTGGTTGAAGGCTCGGTTGCATTATATAATGATACAAACAGTTCCTCGTCACCTGATAAGATTTTGGTTCCGGGTGAACAGGCACTGTTTGATAAGCAGAGTGGAAGTATCGAAGTACGTCCGGTAAGGACTTCTTCTTATACTTCATGGATGACAGGTGACTTCTTTTTCGAAAAAATCACATTCGGAGAGATCCTCAGAGTGCTGGAACATTCTTTTAGTGTGAAGTTTCATTTGAAAAATGAATCCATAAAAGATGTATTCCTGACAGCACAATTTACGCATAAGGAGTCGCTGGAGGAAATTTTGTCTATCCTTCAAATCTCTATGAGATATAAATTTGAGATAAAGGATAGGGATGTGTATATCAGATAAACGATTGTTGAACCTTAAAAATTAATTGAAGACCATGAACAGTACGTAAAACGGTAAAAAAAATTGGGAATGCTACCAACATCCCCAATTTATGCTCTAAGCGCAGATCATTTAAGTAAACGGCAACTACCAATTGCCATAAATAATCAACTAGATTTTGCAAATGTATGAATAAACATTTAATTAGAGTGTTTCATGGGGCAAAAAGCTCTATGAATGAGGGAAATATTTCTCATAAAACACGCGATCAAGTTTTAAAAGTAACGAAATTAGCTTTATTGTTCCTCATTGTCAGTTTATGGGAAGCCACAGCCGCATTGTCCTATTCCCAGGTAACAAAATTGAACCTTGAAATGAATGGAACGATCCTTCAGGTATTAAATTCTATAGAGAATCAGTCAGAGTTTACCTTCGTGTATAAACTGAATGAGGTAAACCTGGATGAGAAAGTATCCGTCGATCTGAAGAACAAATCTATAGATGAAGTATTGGAAGTCCTGCTCCGTAATAAATCGTTGGGATATAAAATAACGGACAGACATATTGTATTATTCAAAAAAGAAGAAGTAAAGCAACAGTCACAACCTACTACGATTGTTACCGGAACGATCGTAGATGACTTTGGCGAACCTGTTATCGGTGCCAATGTCCTGGTTAAGGATCAGGCGGGTATAGGTACAACGACCGATGTGAACGGTAAATTTTCTCTGGACCTGAAAGATATCAAGTCACCGGTTTTAGTCATTTCTTTTATCGGTTACACGACACAGGAAGTGGTTGTCGGTAATAAAACGACATTGAATATTACACTAAAGGAAGACTCGAAAGCGTTGGAGGAAGTTGTTGTGATTGGTTATGGTACCAACTCAAAACGTAACCTTACTTCGGCGGTGTCTACTGTGAATACGGAGAAAATGAAAAACGTGCCGGTAGCCAATGTTACAGATGCATTGGCTGGGCGTGCCACAGGTTTGATCGTTACTTCGGCTGGTGGTGGTTTGAATAAACAGTCTACTGTCTCTATTCGTGGTGGCGGAACACCTATTGTTGTTATCGATGGATTTGTTTCTGAGTATAATGACTTTGTTAATTTAAACTCAGACGATATCGAATCGATGTCTATTTTGAAGGATGCCGCTGCTGCTGCTGTATACGGACAACGTGCCGGAAATGGCGTATTGGTGGTAAAAACGAAGAACGGTTTGAAAGGGCTTCGTGTAGATTATAGTTTTAACCAGAGTTGGAGTGAACCGACCTATTTGGAAAAGAAACTGGATTCATACGAACGGGCATCATTCGATAATACAGTACGTAATCTGTATGGCCTGGAACCTCGCTGGACGGATGAAGAAATAGAAAAATATCGTACAGGATCTGATCCGTATAATTATCCGAATACGGACTGGCAAAAGATAATGCTACGTAATTTAACTCCGGAAACAAAGCATTCACTGGCTGTACGTGGTGGTTCGGAATTTAATAAGTATTATGTTTCTTTTCAGGCATACGACCAGAAGTCGATGTACAAAGCCGATACGGAATGGTTTAAAAGATACAATGTCAGAATGAATGAAGTATCGGAGTTTAAGGATCTGGGATTGAAACTGACATTTGGTTTGGATGGTTATATTTCGACTATGCAAACTCCACGTTCCCAATATTCAACCGGCTACTGGCAAACCTGGGGGCATATCCAGAATCAGGGACCTATGGGATTAGCATATAATAAAGACGGCCAGATCTATGTAGGGTACGACAATCCTGTTGCTGAAGTATCTTCTGAATCCGGTTATTTTAAGTTTGATAACAAGATGATTACCGGTCTTTTTAATGCTGAATGGAATGTATATGGTGTGGAAGGACTGAAGGTAAAAGTGGGAGGTAATTACCGTTATGGAATGTATGATACCAAAGAATGGAACAAGACTGCTCCCCAATATGATTTAGAGGGAAATAAAGGGCCGGATTTTCCTGTTAGCTTGCAATATACAACTTCCAACAATCGTATGTGGACAATGCAGTACTTTGTAGATTACAATCGTTCCTTTTTGGACGAAACGCATAACGTGTCAGCCACATTAGGATATGAACAAAGTTACGCTTTTGGACGAGGTTTTGATGCCAAACGTAAAAATTATATTTTTATGATCGACCAAATGGGGGCCGGTCCTTCTGATACGATGGAGAACGGTGGTAGTGAATGGGAGAGAGGTAGTGCCGGTTTAGTGGCCAGGGCTTCTTATAATTATAAGAAAAAATATTATATTGAAGGGTCCTTGCGTCATGATGGAAGTGACTTGTTCCCAAAAGATCGTCGCTGGGGTAATTTCTTTTCCGGTTCTGCAGCCTGGGCTGTGTCGGAAGAAGGTTTTTTTCAACCGTTGAAGGAACGTAATATATTGAATTTCTTGAAACTTCGCGCCAGTTATGGTCAGGTCGGGATGGCCGATGTCAGTAGGTTTAGTTATTTGACATCTTATGGTTTGACAGAACGTGGTTATGTAATTGATGGTAAAATTGTTCCGACTTTTAGTGAAGGTAATTTGATTAGTGATGACATAACCTGGTATACGATTAATTCTACGGATATTGGTTTCGATTTTAATACTTTAGGCGAACGTTTATCCGGTAGCTTCGACTACTTCTATATGAAAACAACCGGTTATCTGACATCTCCGTCTAATGTAGGGTATGCTGATCCATTGGGATTATCTCTTCCGAAAGTTAAATCAAATGGTGAACATCGCCGTGCCGGTTATGAATTTAATCTCTCCTGGAAAGACCACGTGGGTGATTTCAATTATGAGGTGGGTGCTAACTTTACTTATTTTGACCAGCTTGTAGCTGTAGCCTGGGATGAAGATTTAGCGAATCAAAAAAATCCATATCTAAGACAGGTTCAACAAACGGGATATTATGGTACGGGTTATACCAATCTGGGATATTATCAAAATTCGGATCAGACATTGAATTTACCCCGTCGCGACGGTTCTTCCAATCTGGTTGCCGGTGATATCATTTATAAAGATATGAATGGTGACGGATTTATTGATGGTGCCGACCAGTGGCGTATCGGAAAAAACAGCTTTCCGCGCGGCAACTATGGTATATATGCCAATCTTTCCTATAAAGGATTTTCTGCCAATATCTTATTCCAGGGGGCAACTTCACGTGACATGTATATTGAAGATGTGGTACGTGGACAATCAACCGGCGGTTATACAATGGTGTATCCTTATCAGTTGGATTATTGGATGCCGGATAATACGGATGCTAAATTTCCGAGAATAGCAATGAACTCGAGTGTAAATGGAAATAATAACTATGTTACCTCCGACTTTTGGCTGGTCAACGGACGCTATATTCGTTTGAAATCACTTCAGTTAGGTTACGATTTCCGTTCAGTCTTATTGAAGAACATTAAATGGCTTTATAAATGTCAGGTAGTGTTGAGTGGTCAGAATTTATTTACGATTTCACCTGCTACGAAATATGGCTTTGACCCGGAAAATGGTAGTACAAATAACTATGATTATCCGATGCAACGTGTATATGCCATTAGTTTGAACCTTGGATTTTAATCATTAAATAAAGAATAGACTTATGAAACTAAAGAATATAGTATCATTGGCATCCTTGTCACTTTTACTGGGAGTAGCTTCTTGTAATGTGTTGGATACTCAACCTTTTGAAACGTATGATGAAGCAACCGTATGGGGATCTAAATCGACAGCTGATGCTTTTGTTACCGGAACGATAAGTAATGTGATGTATGGTTATGTGAACGGAAACCAGACTACTTGGGAAGAACGTACAGGTAATGCTGTTCATTCTAACGGAGGAATAGGTTTCGTTCGTGAACAGATAGACCGGTACAGCGATGATGGAGGATTAGGGGATTTCGG
Source organism: Parabacteroides goldsteinii DSM 19448 = WAL 12034 (assembly GCF_000969835.1). Taxonomy (GTDB): domain Bacteria; phylum Bacteroidota; class Bacteroidia; order Bacteroidales; family Tannerellaceae; genus Parabacteroides; species Parabacteroides goldsteinii. The sequence goes on along the minus strand of NZ_KQ033913.1, from coordinate 1,986,692 downwards.
GAATATTCGCCGTTGCAATCTGATTATCGAGAAAGCGGCTGAATATACGGGTCAAGGCCTTTCGGATGCAGATTCTAAAGACTTGATAGCGAAAGGCAAGTTATTGCGTGCATTACTTTATTATCGTCAGGCCCGTACGATGGGGCGTTTTGTATGGGTCGATCGCGTATTGGCTCCGGCTGATACGGCCAGTAATGGAATGATGATGCCTACTACAAAAACAACAACTGAAAGTTATACTTATATATTGAACGATTTGGATGCTGCCATTCCTGATTTACCTACTTCTGTAAAAGCAGGGGAATTGTCTCGTAATATGGCTTATGCCTTTAAATCGGAAATAGCTCTACAGGCAGCCGCTTACGAAACAGATGTTGCAAAAAAGAAAGAATGGCTGAAAGCATCCATTGCTGCGGCTGATGCTGTGGAAGGTGCTTCTTTAGGAACCAGTTACGGGAATATCTTCAATGAAAAAGATCCTTATTCCAGTGAGATCATTTTTGCTATCTATCGGGATAAGGCAAATACGAATACGGATGCCATAGCACCGCTACAGAATGTGATGCCCAATACCAATAATGATAACCTGGTAAAGAATGGCTGCGGTCCGTTGTTCCAGACAAATGGCGGACAACCTTTTATCGGTTGGTTATGGTGGGCCCCTACACAAAATTTAGTAGACGGTTACGAAGTGATCGATGAGGCGACCGGACAAGGTGTGGTTTGGAGCGAATCGACTCAGTTTAAGAATAATGTAACGCTTGTCCAGGGGGCGGCCCCTGATTGGGCGATCGATCAGGAAAAGGCAGAAGTATTGTTTTATGGAAATACGAAAGGAGATAAGCTTATCAACGAGCTTATGTATAGTAACCGTGATGCCCGTTTTTATGATACTTTCGTGTATGATGGGACGACCTGGTGGAATGAAGATATTCATTTAACCGTGAATGGTAACTTGTGGCGTAAGGTAAATGGTGGCTTAGGTCCTCATATGGGATTAACTAATTATTACTGGCGCAAAGGCGTATATAATGTAGAACCTCGTGTTTTGGCCGGAACCCCGACCGATTATCATTATGTGGTAACCCGTTACGGTCGCGTCCTGCTGAACAAAGCTGAAGCGATCTTGTGGTTGGCAGGAATGGGAGAGGGTAACTATGCCGATGCTGTAGCTATCTGTAACCAGACTCGTACTGTTCATGGTAAATTACCGGCTAAACAGATTAATAATTTGCAGGAAGCCTGGAACTTCTACAAACAGGAACGCCGTTGCGAACTGCCGATGGAGAACGATTATTACTGGACTCTGTTACGCTGGGGTAAACACGGAGGATATGCCAATAACGGCGTAGCACCGGGTGGTAAGATTGCCGGATTTACAGAAATACCTACTTATGTAGAGATTACAAATGATCGTAAATCATTCTATGTCGGTAAAGTGACCCACGGTGACAATGATATTCGTGAATTCCGTGAAGACCGTCGTTATCTGCTTCCTATCCCACAGGGACAGATCGACCGTAATGCTAATTTAGGTCCCCAGAATCCGGGTTGGTAATAGATGATTAATCATTAATATAAATGAAGTATGAAAAAGAATATGATAAAACTGGTGAAGAATAGTCTGTTGTTAATGCTTGTTTTAGTATGCTCTTCATGTCTGAAAGGCAATTTGGAGGATCTACCTGCATTTGAGGAAGCGAACATCACCGATGTGAAGTTTGACTTCCGCTATAAAGATCCGACCGATGAATGGATCAACGGTGAGCCGATTGTAAAAGTCGTTACATTGACGGTCGGTGATAAGGTAATCAATACGGAAGCCGGAACGATCACTTGTACGGTTACGGTTCCTGCGGCCGACGGTCCTTTTACCGAAGCGATTCGCAATACGGTAGCACTGACTAATCTTGTGGGGAAATTCAATCTTTCTACGGCTGCGGTTATAGCTCCGCAGGACGGAGCTCCGACATTAGGTACTCCCGGTGATTTTTCTACTACACGCAGATATGTGGTGACAGCTGCTAATGGTACGAAAAAAGATTGGACAATTCAAGTTACTGCTTTAAATAAGTAACTATATTTATACCCTTAGATCTGAAATCCTGAGGCTGTCCGTGTCTCCATATAGATCGGACAGCCTTTTCTATAATGTACTAATGTAAAATGAAGAAGATGATGAAAACTCATTTTTGGTTATTGTGTTTTGTATGTTTGTTCGTTAACCATTCATTATTTTCCCAGGGAATTTCGAACGAATCCTGGCGGAATATCACCGGAGAGAAATACGACTGGACGAAAACGATGCGTCCCGAACAACCTTATATGCATCCGTACCATCAGATGCAAGTAATGAAGATCATGTTGTCTTATCCGGATGAAAAGGGAGACCCAGTGCTTTGTTATACCTTCGAGCAGGTCTTGTCTTTGGTTAAACAGATGGATGCTGTAACGAGAGGACTTCCGAAGACATTGTATCTGGTCGGATGGCAATATAACGGGCATGACGATAAGTATCCTGCCTGGTTTGAAGTGAATAATCACTTGAAAAGGGAATGCGATGCCACCGGACGTGAATCATTGTTGTGGCTGGCGAAAGAAGCGAGGAAATATAATACTTATATTAGCGTCCATGTGAATATGACGGATGCATATGAGGACAGTCCCCTTTGGGAAGAATATTTGTCCAAAGGTTTTATTTCCCGGAATACGGATGGAACACCGATGCAGATTGGAGTTTGGAATAACCGTAAAGCCTATCAGGTCTGTTATAAGAACGAATGGGAGAGCGGCTATGCAGTAAAGAGGATTGATGCTTTGTTGGAACTATTGCCTTTTATTCAGGAAGCCGGATCGATTATGATAGATGCTTTCTTTGTGCGTGACAATCCTTATGAAAAGATTTCGTGGGCGGAAGAAGAAAACTATCAGCGAAGAATATTCCGGTATTTCAGAAGTAGAGGTATTGATGTAACCCATGAGAGTTTTAACCGCTTGCGGGAAGGAAAAGACTTGTTTATCGGTGTAAGTCCGTGGTATTTGTGGTTTGAAGCTACTGAAAGCGATTATATGAAATATCCGGCTTACATGACAACCGGCGGTGCTTCTTATCTTTTTGCCAAGCAATTTCCTGATCTGACCAAAGAACAGCTCCAACTGGGCTTTCTGTTTGGTATGAGCGGACGCGGTGAAGATTGTTTCGGTAATTTGGAAAACGGATCTTTGCCCGATGTCAACTGGATAGATAAATACCGTTACCAGTTCTATACGGGAACGCTGTCCTATGTTTACCTGAACCGTTACAAGCGGGAAAAGTTGGTAGGGAAAGGCGGAAATCGTGTCGTTTACTACAACGACGACCTGGTTGTTTCGCTGAAAGATTCTACCATCATCCACCATGGACAGGTGTTGAGGGATAAGGATGACCTTTTCATGCCGGTCCTTTGGCGTGGCGAACGGGAATATATGGCCTACTCTGTAAAAGGGTATACCGGCAAGTCTTGGCAATTGCCACCCGACTGGTCGGACGTGCAAAGCGTGGATATTTATAAGATAACACCTTCCGGTATCTTTTATAAAAGCAGTGAAGTATGTGCCGACGGATGTGTCCGACTGTCGCTCGAGCCGGATGAAGCAGTATCGGTAATCCCTTCTACCGGGCGTAATAAATCTGGTTTTTAATATCTTAAAATTCTAACTTCATGAAACATTTATTATTGTATGCATTATTTGTCTATATAGGGATTGGTTGTTGCCGGGATACAGCACTGGCACCCTACACGTATGCAGTGGCTGAGACTCCGTGGAACGAAGCTCTGGGTAACCATCGTGCCGTACTGGCGGTTGACGCTCCGGCTGAAGCGGTCAAGCTATCCTTCGACTGGCGGCGCCCCGATAAGGAGGTGGAGAACCGTCGTTTTCTGATTGTCGATGCAGAGACGGGAGATACGATCCCCAACATCCAGCGACTGGAAGTCAATAACGAACAATGTGAGCTTCTGTTTGGCCCTGTCAAAAAGAAAGGCACTTATTTCTTTTATTACCTCCCTTACCTGGTACAGGAAGGACATGGTAATTATCACCGGGGATATTATCCGAAGGAAGAGGCACCTGACCGGCAATGGCTGGCCGTTACGTCGTCCGGATCTTCTGTCGGGCAACTTCCGGAAGCTACGATCGTCCGTGTAGAATCGCGTACGCAGTTCGACAGTTTCTATCCGATGGAAGTTACAGCTTCGGCCAGTGAGAAAGAGAGTTACCGGCAAGCCAATCCCGGACACTTTCTCGTCTTCCCGGAAGATCGCTCATTGCCTATACGTATGAAAGCAGATGTTCCTTATAAATGGTTGCAAAGTCCATTGCAAACGTCGTTTACCGGGAAAGCCCAACCGAACGAATATTACACCTTCCAGTTAGGTGTGTGGGCTGCAAAAGACGAATTGAAGAGTGTTACTTATGAAACATCCGGCTTGAAAAGTGGAAACAACCTGATTCCGGCGGAAGCGATTACTTGCTTCAATATAAATGGAGTAAATCCGAAAGGAAAAACGTTTACCAAAAAGGTGAGTGTAGCTCCGGATGCCGTTCAACCATTATGGTTCGGGGTGGATCTGAAAGCAGACCAACCCAGTGGTACATATAAAGGCATCGTTACTTTAAAAGATGAAACAGGATATGCTGTTCCTGTAGAAATAGAGCTGAAAGTGTCCGGTAAAATGCTGGCAGACCGTGGCGATGGCGAACTTTGGCGTCATAGCCGTCTGCGTTGGCTCAACTCAACCCGGGGAATCAGTGACAAACCGACTGAAGGCTACACGGCCATATCGTTGACCGACAACCGTGTTTCCTGCCTGGGGCGTGAGGTGTCTTTCGACAGGCAGACCGCCCTGCCGTCGTCTATCGACTCGTGGGGACAGGAAGTGTTGGCTTCTCCCGTGCGCTTTGTCATCCGTACAGCTTCGGGAGAAAAGAAGCTGAACGGGACGATCGATCTGACGGGGCGATCCGAAGGAAAAATATCGGGTACCTGGAAGGCGGAAGATGATGACTTGGCACTGGCTTGTACGGGCACGATGGAGTTTGACGGCTGGATGAACTATGTCTATACCATCACTCCTAAAAAAGAGTTGCAGATTGAAGACATCCGTCTTGAGATACCGATGAAAAGCGAAGCCTCCTCTTATTTCATGGGATTTGGTTTGCCTGGGCAGGAAACCCCGGCTAATTATTCCGGAGGGTGGGATAATCAAGGAAAGACGGTACACGATTTTGCCGTTTCCATCCCGACCAACAAAGGAGCTTCGTGGCTGTGGCCTTTCGACAGTTTTTGGTGTGGTTCCGAAAAAGCTGGTATCCATTGCGAACTGCGCGGGGCTAGTTATACCGGTCCGCTGTTGAATCTTTATCGTCCGGCTTATCCCGAAAGCTGGTATAACAACGGCAAAGGCGGTTTCCGTATCAACCGTAACGGTAACCTGACAGCGGCGACGGCATACAGCGGCGCGCGTACTCTCAAAATCGGCGAAGACTTGACGTTCGATTTTTCTTTGCTGCTCACCCCGGTAAAGAAAGTAAATAGCCGCAGCCAGTTTACCAACCGGTATTACCATAATGGGGGTACTCCCAGACCGGAGGCCAAAGATGTGGAGACGGGTATAAAGATCATCAACGTACATCATGCCAACGACCTGAATCCGTTCATTAATTACCCGTTCATGACAGCCGATTCCATCAAGGCTTTTGCGGATGAATGGCATGGCAAGGGGTGTAAGGTGAAGTTGTATTATACCATCCGCGAGTTGACCAATGTTGTCCCGGAAATCTGGGCATTGCGCAGCTTGGGCGATGAAATCTTGCAAGGCGGTAACGGGGGCGGTTTCCCTTGGTGTCGCGAACATTATGTGACCGATTATACTCCTCAGTGGTACCAGCATTTTGATAAAGGAGAGAAAAGAGGTGTCATTGCCGATGCATCTGTCTTGACGGCTACAGGCGATTCACGTTGGTACAATTACTATGTGGAAGGATTGGCATGGTTAGTGCAGTATACCGGCATCGATGGGTTGTATCTGGATGATGTCGCTTTCGGCCGTGACATGCTGAAACGGATGCGTCATGCGATGGAAGAGGTGAAGCCGGGTTGTATTATCGACTTGCATTCGAATACTGGTTTCTCACGTGGACCGGCTATCCAGTATACAGAGTACTTCCCTTACGTAGACAAGGTATGGTTTGGCGAAAGTTTCATGTATAACGAAATGTCTCCGGCAAACTGGCTGGTAGAAGTCTCCGGTCTTCCTTTCGGCTTAATGGGGGATATGTTGCATGGTGGAGGTAACCAATGGTTAGGAATGCAATATGGCATGACGAATCGTTTACCTTGGTATACTGAAGGTGTTGTTGGTAATCCGCGGCATGTTTGGAAGCTGTGGGATGAATTCGGGATCATGGATGCGCAGATGATCGGCTTCTGGGAAAAGAATCCGGTTGTGACCGTTTCGGATAAAGATGTGAAAGTAACGACGTACGTGAATAAAGGCAAGACACTGCTGTCGATCGGTAATTATTCCAGTACGAAGAAGCAGGTTAAACTGAATATCGACTGGAAACAATTAGGTCTGAATCCGTCGTCTGTCCGTATGCAGGCTCCGGATATTACCGATTTTCAGAAAGCACGGGAGTTTACGCCGACCGATCTGATTCCGGTCGATCCGAAACGCGGATGGCTGATCCTTTTGAGTGAATGACTATTATTTTGCACCCGATTCATAAAGTTTGAATTTTATCATGAAACATCCATGAAATAAATTTCGTCCAAGAGAATGTAAATAGGGGGGTATTGTTTACTTTAGTGTCATTCACTCGAAAAAACGAATGCAATGAAAACAGTACCTTTTGAACAAGTCATCCTCCGGGGTTGTGGAATAGATGTCCACAAGGACATGGTAGTTGCTACGATAAGTGGCGAAGGTCTCAAAACTGAAACCCGCAGTTACAAGACCTTCAGTAGTTCTTTGACAGAATTAAAAGAATGGTTATTATCCAGTGGCATTACGCATGTAGCCATGGAAAGTACCGGTGTTTACCGGAAGCCGGTTTATAAGATTCTTGAATGTCCTGATATGAAAGTCTGGATCGTGAACGCACGGCACATCAAGTATGTTCCCGGGCACAAAACGGATAAAAAGGATAGTGGCTGGATTTGCAAACTGCT
>NZ_KQ033913.1:1881767-1978194 GCF_000969835.1 Parabacteroides goldsteinii DSM 19448 = WAL 12034 | reverse complement strand
TCTAAAAAAATCAATTTATTAATGGTTTAAACGGCTCTCTTGAGATAGGGAGCGCAATTTATTTACATATGAAAATATCTTTGTATGTACTTACAATTCTGTTTTGTCTGTCTTGTTGTACACAGAACAAACTAGAGGAGATCTCTATCCAATTGGATAAAGAAACTCTGAATCCGGTACGTAATCCCGGAGAAAAGGGAACCCTTCGTGTTACCGGTCATTATTCTAATGGAAAGACATCCGATCTCTCCTTATCCGATATCGCTTTATCCGTACGTACAGTCAGTGCCAGTGGAAATGTCGAGGTTGTCGCTTTATCCGGTGATCAGTTAATCCCGAAGGATGGCGGACTGGCTGAAGTGACTGCCGTCTATCAGAAAGACGGTGCCACTTATCAGGCGAAAAAGAGAGTCGTTGTTGCCCCTTATTATCGTGATTACCACCAGACCCTGGTGTTGAAACTTTTTATGGGGTACGATGGCGAACTGAATGAACCTGATCCGAACAACGTGATTTTCCAAAAAGAAGACCCGTCATGCCTTTGTACATTCGCTCAGGCGCTCGATGTGGTGAAACGAGTGGATAATCTGACACGCGGTATCCCGAAGATCATTTACCTGGTCGGTTGGCAGCGTGGTGGTCATGATCATCTTTATCCCGACTGGAGCATTGTCAACCCTAAGCTGAAACGCGAAGAAGATGCTACAGCTCTCGAAAGTCTCCGCTGGCTGATCTGTGAAGCACGTGCTTATAATACGACTATCAGTCTGCACATCAATATGGTCGATGCTTTCGAGGAAAGTCCTCTTTGGGATACTTATATCAAAAATGATATTATTGCACGTGATGTCAATGGAAACCTGAAATCCATCTGGGAATATGTCAAAGGACATAGAGCTTATCATCTGAGCTATACGAAAGAGTGGGAGAAAGGCTTCGCCAAAAAACGTATCGACAACCTGATCGGGATGGTTCCCGAACTAAAGGAAGGCCATACCATTCATATCGACGCTTTTATGGCTTACTGGCAACCGGAAAACCGTCCGTTAAGTCCTTGGCATGCCAAACCGGAGAACGGAGGGATCGATATGTATAAAGAGGTAGAAACACAGCGGAAGATATTTAAATACTGGCGCGAAAAAGGGTTCGATGTTACCGGTGAAGGTATTTTCTGGGCTCATCCGGCGGGAGAAGGTTTTGTCGGTTTGCAACCTATGTCGTGGTGGTTTCCGGCGGATATAAACTTCCAGATGGAAGTCCCCGAACGGTTATCGGCAAGGGGACGGACACATCGGGACGGACAAGGAGATTTTCGTTTCGGTTCCAGTATGCAAGGTGAAGAGATTTTTCAGAAAGACAAGGATAATCTTCCCGGTTTCCTGTCTCAGTTCTGTACGATGACGTTGCCCTGGTATTATCTGAGTCGTCTCGAACGTGTTGCTTTTATCGATGACGCATTGTATTACAGTGATGGTGTCGTAGCCCGTGTGGAAGATGGAAAGAACATCATCCGCAAAGGCGATTTTATCCTGCGTGAGAACGATAATCTATTTGTTCCAGCTCTTTGGAATGAAAACGAGATCATCGCCTATTCCGCAGAAGGTTACGATAACCGCAGCTGGCGGATGCTGGAAGGTTGGGAAAAAGTCAGCTCAGTGGATATATATTCCATAACTATGAATGGTTCGACATTGAAACAATCCGCAGTGCCGGTGAAGAATGGCCTTCTTATGCTGACGTTGGAGAAAGAGGAAGCGGTTTCGATTGTTCCGGCAGGGATACCGTTACATTAATTCTATAAAAATAATCCTTGGATTATTGCAGAATGATTCAAGGATTATTACTTTTGTAAAATCAAATAAATCAGTATTAATATAAAAAATCTTAGCTATGACAAAAGAAGAGAAGGAGGAGCTTATCCGACAGAAAGAGAACCTGAAATTATTATTTGAATTATCTAAATTCTTACCTACAGCAGATATGCAGGCCGATTTTGAACTGTTTAAAAACATGACGCCCAAAGAACGTGCGATGTTTCAGGAAAAGCGGGCACAGAAGATAGAAGCGATGCCGGGCGATGAGAAAATGATTTTTACTGAAGCTACAGAAAAAGGGTTGAAGGCTATAAAGTCAGAATTACAGGATGTTAAGTTGGCATTGGAGTTAGGAGACGTTGCGAATGCTTTATCGTTGAGTTATATTGCGAAAGAGTATTTTGGTAAAAGTAAAACCTGGCTTTATCAACGTTTAAACGGTAATAAAGTGAACGGAAAACCAGCTCGGTTTACAGAAGATGAACGGAAACGCTTTGCAGCAGCTTTACTGGATTTGAGTAAAAGAATCAATGAAACAGCACTTAAATTTGTATAGTTTAAAAGATTGTTTTGATTATCCGGCTGATTATTCACTTGCCGGATAATCAAAACTGAATCTTATTAAGTTCCGAACCGCGAAGTATCTACGGATTTCACCTTTTTCTCTTTGTAGCCACCGAAGCTGTAACGGAGTGTCAGGGAGACGGAGCGTATATCCTGGAACAACTCCATCCGGCTCTTCTGTCCTTGTTCGTCGATATGGGTGAGAGGTTTCTGGCTATTTAGCAGGTCAGAGCCTTTAAGCGTCAGGCGGAGTCTCTTTTTGGGGAGTGTCCATACCAGTGCGGCATCGAGGCTATACAGGGGATCGATGTCGTAAATGCCCTGGATCGCCGGCGAACTGTAATCGCCGCTGATGTCGAGCGAAAGGTTCTTGTCGCGCGTCAGAAAGATCGTATTTGTCAGCATTGCCCGCCCGAACAACTTCTTTCTGTCGAAGTTGATATCGACCAGCGTGCCTTTGTCGTGGATGCTGAACCCCATCAGCGTCAGTCGCGAACTGAGCACTTCGCCGGCACGAAAAGGAACAACGGCCATCAGTCCGTACATCGTATGCGTATCCAGGTTGATGGAATGGAAGACCGATTGCAGACGGTCGTGTTGCTGATACGACATCTGCTGTATCTTGTCGGGTTGGAAGTTAGCGAAAGCCCCCAGTACATATTTATTCTTTATGACATATGTCAGTTGCATCGAATAGTTCAGTTCCGGTTTCAACTGCGGATTACCTTTTATCACGCTGTAGATATTCATATAATAGGTATTGGGAGTTGTTGCCCAATAGGAAGGATATTTTCTGTTACTCGACAATGAGAACTGTAACATATTCGAACGGTTGATCCGGTAAACGGCGGAAAGCGACGGAAACAAGTCTGCCTGATCCCATAACGTACCCTTCTTTCCGGCAGAATCGACTGAAGCCTTGTAATAACGGACAGCCAGCGAAGCATTCAGTGTGAATTTCTTTCCGAACGAACGGGAGAAACCGCCGAATATACCCGCCGAATGTTCTTTTTGTTTCATATAGAAGGTCCCTTCGCTTTCTTTTTCATTATTCAGAAGGGCGGAAGCCTCATTGGTCGTCCCCGATAAGGAGGCTTCTGCCCCGTAAGAAATCTTCCATCCTTCTCCTACGACAACGAAGTGGTTGATATATATATTAGCTCGTTGTGATTTTTGCTTGCTCTCGTTGCGTCTGTCCTGGTCGTTGCTGTCTTCAAAATTATTAACCAGGTCCTGCAAGGATTTATCTTTGTATAAGGTGTAGTCGATGCCGGCATTCAGGTTTTTATGTCCGTTGTAGTCGATCCGTGTGCTATGCAGAAACGAAGGACCTGTAGTCCGGCTGGCCGTATTAACGGTTTCGATACCCTTGAAATCAGTCTGTCCGCCCCTCAGGGATACTGGCTTGTCTTGTACATATTTTCCTGTATAGGTGGCCGACAGCTTGTCTTTATTGCTGAAATCATATTCGAAGGCACCCCGCAGGTTATGGGAGATGCCTTTGTTTTCCGACCAGTTCTTTTGCAGAATATCGTATTTTGTACCGTTCACGGTCGGTTCTGCATGCATATCTTCTGTCGAACGTCCGTGACGGTAATTGGCCGAGTAGGAGAGGTCGGCGGCATACTTCTTTCCGGTATAGGACAGATTCATCAGTGCTGTAGGAGAAAAATACCAAGCCTGTTTTCCTGTCAGCGATATTTCTCCTTTCAGGATATCCGCCAGGCTCCGGTCGTTCTCAATAACCACATTGATCGATGCGCCCCTTACGCCGTATTGAGGTGGAGTGCTGTACATCACTTCTATCTTTTTTACCTTGGACGAAGGAGTTGCTTTCAGCATGTCGGCCAACTGTTCCGATGTCATTGAACTTTTCCGGCCGTTGATGATGATGGTGGTTTCCGAGGTACCGAGCAGAGAGATATTGTCGCCGCTCTTGCCCACTCCCGGCAGTTCTCCCAATATATCGAACGCATTATCCACCGGTTTGCTTTTTATCAGGTTGGGAATGTCGTATTGCAGTTTTCCGTCGGTCATCTTTACCAGCGGCCGTTCCGCTTTGACGAATACTTCCGGCAGGTTCAACGTGATGCTGTCGTTGACCAGGATGGTTTCGCTACCAGTCTGTTTTTGTGCCAGCATTTGTGTGGGAAGCGAGAGTAAGCCGGCTATCGGTAATAAGTAATAGATTCTTTTCATGGCCTTTTGTTTTTATACGAAAGGTAGGGAGGACGCCAGTGATTACCAAAAAAGGCTTTCATTTGGTAAGACTAAATAACATTCGGCGAAAACTGTGTTATTTTGATTTAAAGCGGGAAGTTGCATGGCGGAGATTCCTTATATTTGTTTGCATGAAATCATCGTTCAAGTATATCATTCTCTTGGTTATTCTGTCTTTGTCGGGAATCTTCGTCTACCAGTTGTTCTGGATAAACGGATTATACCATTCCCTGCAACAGCAGAACAGGGAGTACATTATGCAGGCTATCCGCAATGCCGACCATGTCGAACTGTTTAGTCGTGCTGACTTTATCAGCAAAAAGACGAATAAGCAACGGGTAACGATATCGCAGGCCGATGATCGGGGAGGAGTTGCCCTGACTACCCGTTTTTCAGATAAAGATTCGGTCATTCAACCGGTCAGTATCATAGAGAAGAAGGCGTCTCTCTCTTATGCAAGCGGAGTAGATGAGGATATGAAGAAAGTCCTGCAAAGCTACTCCGTCAAAGTGGGCGACGATTTCAAGTCATTGGGTGAGCTGGGTTTACAGATGCAGCGTAGCCTTCATGAAATCATCGACACGATCTCTCCTGTTAATATAGCAAAGTTCGATAGCCTGCTGACAGTTAATCTACGGGAAAAGAACTTGAACCTCCGCCATTTCACGGAGATACGTCTGCTTACCGACAGCACGGTCATTGCCACTTCCGTCCCCGAAGGAGAAGATTTGTCACGCTATCACCTGTATACCTGGAAATACACTACTTTTACTCCAAGAGCTTTCTATGTCTATGTGGAATCCACCCGCATGGCTTCACTGGCTGGTATGACGGGGATTCTGGTTTCTTCTTTCCTGATTCTGCTGATTCTTGCTTTATCGTTTGCCTATATGATTTGGTTTCTATTCCATCAGAAGACGGTGGAACAGTTGAAAGATGATTTCACGCATAACGTTACTCACGAACTGAAAACACCGATCGCCATTTCGTATGCCGCCATTGAATCTATTATCCATTATAACCTGCTGGATAATAGAGAAAAGGCTGATAAATATCTGCACCTTTGCCATGAGGAACTGGAACGCCTGGGCGGGATGGTGGAACAAATCCTTTCGCTCAGTTTAGAGAAACGGAAAGATATCCGTCTGGTGATAGAAAAACTGTCTTTGAATGATTTGATAGCCAGGCTCGTGGAGCAACAGAAGATAAAATCGTCCCGCTCTTTCCGCATTCGGACAGAGTATCAGCCGGAGGAAATCACGTTGAGAGCAGACCGTATCCATTTGTACAGCATCATCAGCAACCTGGTGGATAATGCCATCAAATATGCGGATAAAGAACCGGAAATAACGATACGGGCGGTGGCGACGGAGGGAAAGACACAGATACGGTTACAGGACAATGGTCCTGGCATCCCCGAAGAATACCGCCGCCATATTTTTGATAAGTTCTACCGCATACCCTCTGTCCGTCAGTCACCGGTGAAAGGCTATGGCATCGGACTGTTCTATGTGAAGACTATGGTGGAGAAACATGGTGGGAGCGTCACAGTGGAATGCGAACCCGGTAAAGGCACCTGTTTTATAATTACATTACCTCAATAACCTGAGATTATGAACATACTATTAGTAGAAGATGAAGTCTCTTTGGCAATGATCGTAAAAGATGCCCTGGAAGAGGAAGGTTACGAAGTTGCTATTGCCCGCGACGGTCTGGAGGGGCTCGAACAGTATTTCAAGGAGCATCCCGCATTGATCATTGCCGACGTGATGATGCCGGAGGTGGACGGCTTCGAGATGGTTCGCCGCATTCGCCGGATGGATAAGGAGGTGCCCGTACTGTTTCTGAGTGCCCGTTCTTCGGTGGACGATATCGTGTTCGGTTTCGGGCTTGGGGCGAACGATTACCTGCGGAAGCCTTTCAGCCTCCGTGAACTGATTGCCCGGGTGAAGGCTTTGACAGTGAAAAGCCAGTCTGAACCGGTAGCCGTTATTTACCATGAACTGGGACTTTACACCTTTTATCCCTCTACCCAGACTTTGCAGATCGGCGGTGAGGAGATCGAACTGTCATTCAGGGAGTCGGAGTTGTTGCGGCTTCTTTGCGAGAGCGGAACTTTGCCGGTCGATACGAAGGATATCCTGCTGCAACTCTGGGGTAACGACAGCTTTTACAATACCCGCAGCCTGCATGTATTTATCACCAAACTACGCCATAAATTAGAGAAAGACCCCCGTATCAAAATATTGAATGTACGGGGGATCGGATATAAGCTGGTCGGCGGACGGCTCTGACTTTTAAAGGCTTATCACTTTCCCTTCTTTCCTGCTTCTTTCTGCCGCAAAGGCTATCAGATGGCTTTCCAGCGACTCGTCGAGTGGTGTGCTCATCAGGCTGGCATCCTGGCGGCGGATGGCTTCGATCCAGTCGCGGATCATACCGGCATCACCACCACCGTGGCCTACGCCTTCGTAGTTCAGGGCGTCTTCGGCATTGGCATTGTATGTTTTTGAAACGCCGGTGGCGAAGTCGGTATGGGTGAACTCTTCCATGTCGCCGACGATATCGCCACGCGTCCCCATGATACGGGTACGGCGTCCGCCATACGAAGTGAAAGCCTCTATCGAGAAGTTGACTGTTACGCCGCCTTCAAATTCCATCAGCATCATATAATGATCGGGCTGGTTGTTCTCGCAATGGTAGACGCATTTGCCGTACGGTCCTGTTTTCAGGTTTTCGAGGATGACGTCGCCCTGTTTGTCCGGGTCTTCCGGCAGGTCGAATACGTATAGCCAGGTGCGGTCGCGGTAGTAGATTTTCAGGGCGGAGAAAGGGCAGGTCGCTTCTGCCGGACAACCATCGGTACAACGGGCCGGAGCACCTTCGGGGGCGTTTTCCGCCTTAAAATGCGTCAGGTCACCGAAGGCTACCACTTTCTTACAAGGCTTGCCGATGATCCAGTGGAGGATATCCAGGTCATGACTCGATTTGGCAAGGACCAACGGCGTACTCGCTTCAGCATTGCGCCAGCTTCCGCGCACATACGAATGGCTCATGTGTACATGTTCTATCGGTTCGAAATGCTGGATACTGACCAGGTCGCCGATCGCTTTGCTGCTCACCATCTCTTTCAGCATTCCGAAATAAGGCGAGTAACGGAGCACATGCGTCAGGCCGACGATCTTTCCTTTCTCTTTGGCATAGGCTACCAGGCGACGGCATTCCTCGTCTGTCTGAGCGATCGGTTTTTCAAGGAGGATATCATATCCCAGGTCGAGCGCTTTCATACAGGGGGCATAATGCAGATGGTCGGGGGTAGCGATAATGACGGCATCGGCAAACTTGGGGCGGCTGAGCATTTCTTCCCAGGTGGCGACACGGTTTTCTTCGGGTACATGGTATTTGTCGCCATATATGTTGCGGCGCAGTTCCACCAACTCGGCAATGCCGGTGATTTGCAAATCTTCCGGGTGTTCCAGTGAATAATCGCCGTACAATTTTCCTCTTCCGCTGGCTCCCAGCACGATGGCTGTTACGGGAGTGGTCTTCTCTGTGTTCATGATCTAAGATGATTATAAGTAAATATTCCCCAAATATAGGATAAAATCTTTATAAATCGTTCACCTGTTATTCTTTATCGGGCTTCGCCATTAGTTGCAGCCAGAGGAATAAGGCTCCCGGTACCATGATGATCGCGGCAGATGCCAGTAAGGCGATCCTGAGCGAATACATATCGTTCAGCCAGCCGATGAACGGAGCGATGGCGGCAAACATCAGGCGGATGATAAAGTTACGGATGGAAAGGACGGTGGCACGCATCTCCGAAAAGGTCATCTGGTTGATGTATCCTTTTAATATCGGGGTGGCAAAGCCTCTTATGATATAGAAAACGAACAGGATGGCTAGCCCTGCGTAGGTCAGGTTGAAGGCGAGTGCCACGTAACCGCCTGCCACGAATGTCAGGATCAGAATGCCCATCTTTTTGGGACCGAAATAGCTGTCCACACGGTCCGAATAAAGAGCGGCGATCCCTACGGTCAGGTTCAGCACCGTCCAGATTACGCCGAACCACGAAGTGGGCGTATTCATATACATCAGGTAAGGTTGTACGAACCACGCCATGGTGAGTGTGGCAGCTCCGATAATCCCTGAGAACATAATGTTGTAGCAGAGCCTTTTATTAGTGACCAGCGAGTACCTGATGATCCGTACGATCTCCTGTACAGGGCTTTGCACCTTACTTTTAATATTCAGTTCCTGTAGGGCGAAGGCTGCCGGAATGCCGCTGAATGCGATCAGTGCCTGTGCATAAAACGGATAACGCAGCGAATAAGCCGCCAGCAATCCGCCGAAAATACCGGCAATGGCTTCGGCAAAGTTACCGATCATGGTGATACGCCCTTCGTAACGCAGATAAAGGTTTTCCTTCTTATATTGGACTGTCGTATCGTACAGCAAGGCGGAGTCTGCCCCGTTGACCAGCGTTTGCCCTGTTCCCAATAGTATTTCGGCTATGACAAAGGCTGCGAAGGTAGAGGTGAAGGAGTAACAGAGATATCCAAAAAAGAAAAGGATGCATCCGAGTATGAGGCATTTGCGCCGTCCCCACACGTCAGCCAGATATCCGGAGGGTATCTCGAGTGCCACGGCTGCGATTGAATAAACGCTCTTCAGTATAAATACATCCTGCAATCCCAGTCCGTGATCTTCATAGAAAAGCACGATGATTGGCATGACCAGGGTGAACCATTTGGATAGTTTAATAATGTATAGCGCAAGTATGTTTCGTTTCATCTTGTCCGGAAATCTATCTTTAATCGTTGGGCAAAGGTACGTATATTATCAGTCTTGCGTCTTACAGGGACGAACCATTTTTCTCCCGGTGGTTTGAAGTAGTCCATGTAGAATATAAATACAGGTATGTATACATTCATCTTCTTTGCTTTACGAATGTAATGTGTGTTTTACGAATTTGTCGTAATATCCTTGCTTCTTTGAAATATTATCTCTTTATTTGCGCTATGTTGTATTAAATTCAAAGGGATTATGAAAAGGATATGTTTATGTGCAGTGACAGTGATGTTGGTTGTGGGACTGAATGGATGTAAGAATGGAGCAAAGAATGAAGGCCCGTTGCCTGTATTGGATTTTCGTGCGGATATTCCGGACAGGGAGGCCGCTTTGCAGGATTTGGGAAAGGTACGTTATTTCCGTCTGCAAACGCCTGAAAATGTGTTGCTGGGCGACCAGATGAAACTTATTCCCAGTGAAGCCGGGTTGTTCTTTATCGGATCTTCTACCGGCGACGTGATCGGCTTCAATAAGAAAGGCGAGATGATCAGCCATTTTAACCGCAAGGGGCAAGGCGGTGAGGAATACGCCCGAATACGCCATATCCTGTATGATGAGAAACGCCAGGAACTCTTTTTAGATGGAATAACCCAGATGCAGGTTTATGGTTTGGACGGGACTTATAAAAGGTCTTTCAGTCTGCCGGATTCTTTGCAGATGGATGTAATTGAATCGCTGGATGAAAATGCAATGGTCTTTCTGGATATGAAAGGCGCTCTTTTTGTGAAAGAAGGTGAGACCGCTAAAATAGATGATAATCCGGAAGCAAGTAACCAGCCTTATGTCCTGATGGATAAGGAAACCGGAAAGAAGATCGAACGTCTGCCTATCGTCTCCGACAATCGTTATCGCAGTATGATCGTAACTACCCGCGACGGACGTCCCTTTATTCTGCTGAACCGTATGAGAAACCTGCTATCCTGCGGCGACGGAGGATGCCTGATCAGCGAACCGGCTGCCGATACGTTATATCAATTGTCGCCCGACCGCCAACTGAAACCTGTCTTTACCAAACTGCCGTTATCGACAGAGAAAGATGGAAAGATCGCTTGCGAGATCCGGGCATTGACTCCGAATCAGATGCTTGTCAACGCTGTCTTCCTGAAAGATGAAGGTCAAATGAAACTGCGTGACGAACTCTATTTATATAATGTGGCAGAAAACTCTTTCTCGCATGTCAAGCTGACAAATAAAGACTGGCAGAACGGCGACATGATGAACTTTGTCTTCAATAATAACAAGCTCTATTGTACCTTATATCCTTTTACTTTGCTGGAAGCAATGGAAAAGAACGAACTGGGCGGAGACCTGCTGGAGATAACCAAAACATTGGACGAAGACGAAAATTTGATCCTTATGGAAGTAAGTCTCGATTGATTTGGCGTTATTATTTATTGTCAGTTAGTAAAAAAGTTATTACTTTGCGACAGTTTTACACTACTAACAATTAAATGATAACAAACTGATACCATGATTTGGAACGAAACTATTGAATGTATGGACCGCGAAGAAATGCGGAAATTACAGAGCATCCGGTTGAAACGGGTTGTCGAACACGTTTATCATAATACTCCTTTCTATCGCAAGAAAATGCAGGAGATGGGTATTACTCCGGATGATATTCAATCAATTGAAGATATTACCAAGCTGCCGTTTACGGTAAAGCAGGATTTAAGAGATAATTACCCGTTCGGATTGATGGCTGTGCCGATGTCCGAGATTGTTCGTTTGCATGCCTCTTCCGGTACGACCGGAAAACCCATTGTTGTGGGATATACCCGTAAGGACTTGTCGATCTGGTCGGAAGTGGTGGCACGCTGTCTGACGGCCTATGGCATTACAAAGAACGACTCTGTGCAGGTTTCCTATGGATACGGTTTGTTTACCGGTGGACTGGGTGCTCATGGAGGTGTAGAAAATATCGGTGGTACCGTAATCCCGATGAGTAGTGGTAACACGCAGAAACAGATTCAGTTGATGCACGACTTTGGGGCGAAAGGTCTGGCTTGTACACCTTCTTATGCTCTGTATCTGGCGGAAACGATCCATAATTCGGGCATTCCTTTGGAAGAATTCCAACTGAGGGTAGGAGCGTTCGGCGCGGAACCCTGGACGGAAAATATGCGTAAGGAACTGGAGCAGAA
Organism: Parabacteroides goldsteinii DSM 19448 = WAL 12034; assembly: GCF_000969835.1. GTDB lineage: Bacteria > Bacteroidota > Bacteroidia > Bacteroidales > Tannerellaceae > Parabacteroides > Parabacteroides goldsteinii. Next base: position 1,966,601 of record NZ_KQ033913.1, on the reverse strand, counting down.
ACTGAATATTAAAGCATACGATATCTACGGATTAACAGAAATCTGTGGTCCCGGTGTCGGTGGCGAATGCGAATGCCAGAACGGTACCCACCTGTGGGAAGACCATTTCTTCCCGGAAATCGTCGATCCGGTCACTTTGCAACCTGTGCCTGAAGGTGAACAAGGCGAGTTGGTATTCACCACCCTGACCAAGGAAGGCATGCCGATGATCCGTTACCGTACGCGTGACTTGACGCACCTGATCTATGAAAAGTGCGAATGCGGCCGTACCGCTGTCCGTATGGGCCGTATCCTCGGACGTAGCGACGATATGATGATCATCCGTGGTGTCAACGTATTCCCGTCGCAGGTTGAATCCGTATTGCTGGAAATGCCGGAATTCGAACCGCATTACCTGATCGTGGTGGACCGTGTGAACAACACCGATACTTTCCAGATCCAGGTGGAAGTACGACCGGATTATTATTCGGATGAAATGAACAAGATGATCGCGCTGAAAAAGAAGATCGCCGCCCGTATGCAGAGCGTGATCGGCATTCAGCCTGATATAAAGATTGTGGAACCGCGTAGCCTTGAACGCAGTATGGGTAAGGCGAAACACGTGATCGACAATCGTAAGTTAGTTTAAAACCCTAAAAATAGTAAAGTGCTATGCTAATTAAACAATTATCAATCTTTCTTGAAAACAAGAAAGGCCGTTTTACGGAAGTGGCAAAGATTTTGGGTGAAGCCGGAGTGAACATGTCAGCCTTTACGGTGGCGGAGAATTCCGATTTTGGTATCCTGCGTCTGATCGTGTCGGACACAGACAAAGCAATTCAGGTACTTCGTGAAAAATTATATGCGGTGAGTGTGGCTGATGTGGTGTGCCTGCATTGCCCCAACCAGCCCGGTGCGTTGGCGAAGGCGATGGAGATCATAACCTCGGCAGGTATATTTGTCGAATATATGTATGCTTTCTCGCAAGGAGAGGCCGCTAATGTGATCATCCGCCCCGACAATGTGGAGAAGTGTGCGGAGGTTCTGAAAGCCAACAAACTGGAGCTTATTGCTGCCAGCGATTTATATAAGTTGTAAATATTAACGTTATGCGCTTCGTTATTTTGCAATAAAAAATGTAACTTTGCGCGCTAAAAGTATGTGAATGAAAAAGGTTGTATTTTTATTGATGATGATTACGGTCTTGTTATCCTCCTGTGGGGAATATAACAAGATATTGAAAAGTACGGACTATGAGTTGAAGTATTCGTATGCAAAGAAGTATTTCAATGCAAAGCAATACAACAAGTCCGCTACCCTGCTGGATGAACTGGTTACAATCTTTAAAGGAACTGCTTATGCCGAAGAATCCTTGTACCTGCTGGCTCAGAGCTATTACGGACAAAAAGATTATCAGACGGCTTCGCAATACTTTAATACGTATTACACCACCTATCCGAAAGGCGAGTACACGGAATTGGCCCGCTATTATTCGGGATATGGTTTGTATCTGGACTCTCCCGATCCGCGGTTAGACCAGACGCAGACGTATGAAGCTATTAACCAGTTGCAGCTCTATCTGGAGTATTATCCGCAGAGCGAACGTGCCGCCGAAGCCCAGAAGATCATGTTTGAATTGCAGGAGAAACTGGCTTACAAGGAATTACTGGCTGTAAGATTGTATTATAACCTGGGTACTTACATGCGCGACAATAACTATTTGTCTGCCGTGATCACTGCCGAGAATGCCTTGAAGAACTATCCTTATTCCAAATACAGGGAAGAGTTTATGTTCTATGTTTTACGTTCGAAGTATGAACAGGCTATTGCCAGTGTGGAAGAAAAGTTGCAGGGTCGTTATCGTGAGGTAGTGGATGAATACTACACTTACATGAACGAATATCCGGAAGGCAAATACGTAAAACAGGCACAGAAGTTCTACGATTATGCCAGCAAGAGAATAACAGATGCGTATTAACGATATTATTTAATCAATAAAGTAAAATGGATTACAGAAAGTCTAGCGCCCCTTCGAATACGGTAACCCGTGACATGATGAAGTTGTCAGCCGACACGGGAAATGTATATGAAACAGTAATGATCATCGGAAAACGGGCTAACCAGATTAGTGTTGAAATGAAGCAGGACCTGGAAAAGAAACTTCAGGAATTTGCTTCTTATAACGATAACCTGGAAGAAGTTTTCGAAAACAGAGAGCAGATCGAGATCTCCCGTTATTATGAAAAGCTTCCGAAGCCGACTCTGATCGCTGCTCAGGAATATGAAGAAGGTAAGGTTTACTATAAGAACCCTGCTAAAGAAAAGAATAACTTTTAACGAGTTGATGGTCGACAAGTAACCGTTGACAGTGAAATGTTCCAAATATAATGGGCAATTGTAATTAATAAAAATGCAATTGTCCATTTTTATTAGCCCATTTCCTATCTCTCTTTAACTGTCACTTGTCAACTGTCAACTGTCAACTTTAAGAATTATGTTACAAAGAATACAAACAGTTTACTTGCTTATTATCGTGGCCTTAATGGTCGCAACATTGTTTTTACCTCTTGCCATGTTGCAGGCGGGAGACCAGTTTTACTCTTTTGATGCAACAGGCGTAAGCACGATCACTGCTGAACCGGAACTCGTTTATCCGACGTGGGGACTTTTTGCTTTGACGGCAGTGATCTCCATTCTGTCATTGATAACGATCTTCTTATTTAAGAAAAGAATTCTTCAGATTCGTCTTTGTATCTTTAATGCAATCCTGATGCTGGGTTTCTATGCCCTGTTCGGTTTCTTTGTATGGATATTGAAAGATCAGCTGGCTGGTGCAGCGCTGAGTGTGAAGATTGCCCTTTCTTTCCCGATAATCGCATTGATCCTGGATTATCTGGCTATCCGTAATATCGGAGCGGATGAAGCACTGGTTCGTTCGCTCGACCGCTTGAGATAGAGAATAAGATACCATCTTGTTGAAGGGTGGAGGATATATGTCAGACGCAGTCACGTTTTCAAATAACGTGGCTGCGTTTTTTTGTTTGTTAACAAGATCAGGATTTAACCGGAATAATGTCATGTATTATCCTTGAGTGTTCTATATAGGCTGTTTAATAAGAGATTTATTAAAAAACGAACATTCTTTATCTGATATTGGATATCGAACCATTCCCATATCACTTCTTTTGCTGTGTGAAATTATTAAAAAAATGCCTATGATTTAAAAAAGAGAACACAGTTCAGGAAAAGGAATTAAAAAACCATCCTTAGAGATCTATCAGAGTAAAAAATTATCAAGGAAAAAACTTAAAAGAAAAATGACATTTAACATGAAGAAAGAAAACTTCCGAGGAATGAAAAACTGGAATGTGGCGTTTGCCCTTCTTTTTTTATTCTCTGCCGCTTCATCGAAAGCGGACACAGGAAAAGGCTTGGAGGCCTCTGATCCTACTATTAAAGAAAGTGCCGGAAACCTTATTGCCCAACAGAGCGAGCGGACAATAAAAGGCGTTGTGAAAGATGCTACCGGCGAAACTGTTATTGGAGCGAATGTCGCGGTTGTAGGTACCACGATTGGTACTATAACCGATGTGAACGGCAGTTTCTCATTGAATGTGCCGGCGGGAGCCACCCTGAAAGTTTCATTTATCGGTTATAAAGATGTAACGATTAAAATCACGAACCAACAAGATCTGGACATTGTTTTGCAGGATGATTCGCAGGCTTTGGATGAAGTTGTTGTCGTGGGTTTCGGTACGCAGAAGAAGGTGAACCTGACCGGTTCTGTTTCGGTTGTTAATGCAGAAGAACTGGCTTCACGTCCGGTATCTAATGTTACGCAAGCCTTGCAGGGATTGGTTCCGGGTATGAACTTCAGTTACGGAGGCCAGGGTGCTAAGGTCGGCAGTACGATGGATATCAATATTCGTGGTACCGGTACGCTGGATACTAAGGTGGCAAAAGCTTCTCCATTGGTTTTGATTGATGGTATGGAAGGCGATATGAATATGTTGAATCCAAATGACATTGAGAATATCTCTGTTTTGAAGGATGCCGCCGCTTCTTCTATTTATGGTTCACGTGCTCCTTATGGGGTAATTTTGGTTACGACTAAAAAAGGTAAGAGCGGAAAAGTGAGCGTTAACTATAATAATAGTCTCCGTTGGTCCAGTGCAATCAATATGCCGAAGGTGGCTAATTCTTATGACTATGCTAAGTTCCTAAACCAAATTAGTCTAAATGACAGTGAGATTCCTCAATTTAAGCCAGAGCATTTGGCGCGTATTGAAGCTTTTTTGAACGGGACGAATACAAATACAACCATTCCGGCAGAAAATACTCCAACTATATGGGATTGGAAAGGTAATGATAATAATGATTGGTTAAAAGAGATTTTTGGTGGTACAGGTTTCTCTCATGAACACTCTTTGAGTGTGAATGGGGGTAATGATAAATACCAATATTATCTTTCTGCCAATTATATGAAGCAGGATGGTATTGTTCGTTATGGGGATGAAGATATGAAGCGGTACAATTTTACCGCAAAAATTAATGCTCAACTGGCTCCTTGGCTAAAAACGAATTATAGTACTAAATTTATCCGTAAGGATTTAGATCAGCCGAACACGTTGAACGACCATCTTTTCTATTATAATACACAGCGTCGTTGGCCTACTGAACCGGTATTTGACCCAAATGGGAATTATTTGGTAGGACTTACTAAAGATTTGATGTGGGGTGGAAATAACAAACATCAGACAGATTGGATGTATCAACAGCTACAGTTTGAAATCGAACCAATCAAGAATTGGAAAACATTTGTGGAGTTTAACTATAAGACAATAAATCTAATGGCTGACGAACCTAGATATAAGATTCCACAGTGGAATGTTGCCGGGGATGTTTATTATGCTTCCGGAGCAAAGTCGAGCATGAATACTTATTCAGAGCGTACTAATTTCTTTAATGCGAATATATACAGTGAATATACATATCAGTTGAAGGACCATACGCTTAAGGCAATGGTCGGTTACCAGTCCGAATCTAATTACTGGAGAAAAGTGGGTGCACAAAAAGAAGATTTGATTTCTGAAAGTGTGACGGATATTACTGTTGCTACAGGAAAAGAATATTTGGCAGGAGGTCGTAACCATTGGGCGACAGCCGGTTTCTTCGGACGTATTAACTATGACTATGCTGGACGTTACTTGGCTGAAGTGAACTTACGTTATGATGGAACTTCCCGTTTTGCAAGCGATCAGCGTTGGAACCTGTTCCCCTCTTTCTCGGCTGGTTGGAACATTGCTCGTGAAGCGTTTATGGAGCCGTATACGGATATTATCAATAATCTGAAATTACGTGGTTCATGGGGACAACTAGGTAACCAGAATACTGTAAATTTGTATCCGTATATCCAGACAATGCCTTTCTACCCTTCTTCCAATACGACTGAAAATTCATGGTTAATCAATGGGGAACGTCAGAATAGCTCTACAGCTCCTGGATTGATTTCAGCTTCACTGACCTGGGAAACAATGAGTTCCTGGAATGTCGGCTTTGATTTGGGAATGTTGAGTAATCGTTTGACTATGAGTTTTGATTATTTCGTTAGGAAAACATTTGACATGGTAGGACCAGCTCCCGAACTTCCGATTATTTTAGGTACTGCTGTGCCAAAAGCCAATAATGCAGATATGCAATCAGCTGGTTTTGAATTGGATGTTGCTTGGAGGGATCAGATAAACGATTTTCGTTATGGCGTACATCTGTTGTTATCTGACGATCGTCAAAAAGTGCTGAAGTATCCGAATGAAAGTGGTTCACTTTCAACCTGGCGTGAAGGACAATATTTGAATGAGATTTGGGGATTAACAACTATCGGTATTGCTAAATCGCAGGAAGAAATGGATGCTCATATTGCTTCTTTGCCGAACGGAGGGCAAGGTGGTTTGGGAACCTCTACCTGGGTGGAAGGTGATGTTATGTATGCCGATCTGAATGGTGACGGAAAGATCACAAAGGGTAATACTATTGACGATCCGGGTGACCGGACAATTATCGGAAACAGTACACCGCGTTTCAAATTCGGACTTGATTTGGATGCTGCGTGGAAGGGTTTTGATTTGCGTTTGTTTTTCCAAGGAGTTGCGAAGAGAGATTGGGCTTTCGGAAATGGACATTTGGTTTATTGGGGGAATGGCGGAGGCATCTGGAATTCTGCTATGTTTGAAACAAACTATGATTTTTATCGTCCGGATGGAGACACTTGGTTAGGAGCAAATAAAGATGCCAAATTCCCGCGTCTAACGTCTAGTGGTAAGAATAGGGAAACACAGACTGCCTATCTTGAGAATGCTGCTTATATCCGTTTGAAGAACCTTCAATTGGGATATACATTACCAAATACATGGACACAAAAAGTAGGTATCTCAAATTTAAGAATATTTTTCTCAGGTGAAAATCTGTTTACAATTACCGGTATTCCCGAGGGTATTGATCCTGAAACGCTTGGTATTGGAGATTATGGAAATGGTTCTGGTTCTTATCCGCTGACTCGTACATATTCAGCAGGTGTTAGTGTTAACTTTTAATTAGAAGACAGATATGAAATTATTTAATAAATATGCTATTTTGTTAGCTAGTAGTTTGATGTTGTTGCCATCTTGTAACGATTTTCTGGATAAAACTCCGATTGCAGCTGTTACACCAGATACTTATCTATGGTCAGATGCCGATTTGGGAGCTTATGCATTAAAACAATATAGTTTTACGACACATCAGGGGGCTGGAATCGGCATTTGGGCTGGTGATAACCATACAGATAACCAAGCAACAAGTTCGTATGACACCAGGTGGGTACCGGGTGAGTGGAGAGTGAAGGATCATTATGATAAAGATTCTGATGACCCTTATTATTTCTCCGGGATTTATAATTGTAATTACTTTTTGGAAACGGTTATACCTCGTTATGAGGAAGGGACTTTAACCGGTTCTATAGATATGGTGAAACATTATATCGGAGAGATATATTTTCTGCGTGCCTGGAAATATTTCAGCAAATTACAGACTTTCGGTGATTTCCCGATTGTAAAGGAAACATTGCCGGATGACAAACCTATATTGGTTGAGGCTAGTAAACGTCAACCACGTCATTTGGTTGCCCGTTTTATTTTGGAGGATTTAGACAAAGCGATCGGGTTCTTGTCTGATAATCCGACAGGCGGAACTAACCGTATTACCCAAAAAGCAGCTTACCTGGTAAAATCGCGTGTAGCATTGTATGAAGCCAGCTGGGAAACCTATCATGCTAACACGGCATTTGTTCCGAACGGACCAGGTTATCCGGGTATTCAAAGCGATTATAATGCCCAAAGTGAAATTGCCTTTTTCCTAAAAGAATGTAAGGATGCAGCAGCAGCGGTTGCTGACAATGTACCTTTGGCGACAAACAACCATGTATGGGCGGATGGATTGGCAAAGATGAATAATCCTTATTTCGCTCAGTTCTCATCTAATGACATGAGCGGTTATCCTGAAATTCTTTTGTGGAGAGATTATAGTATTGGTTTAAATATAAGGCATTCTGCCGGTTTCTATATCCGTGTAGGAGGTAATAGTGGTTTTACCCGTCAGTTTGTGGAAACTTTCCTGATGAAGAACGGACTTCCTGTTTATGCAAACGGTAGCGGATATAAAGGTGATATGTCGGTAAAAGATGTCCGTGCGGATCGTGATGAACGTTTACAACTTTTCATGATGACTCCGAATGAAATTTTGACGGATGGACAGGTGGAATTTGTGGATACATTATCCTCACTGCCCAATATCCTGGCAAAGGCTGAAAGCCGTAATGTTACCGGTTACCAACTGCGTAAAGGATTGTCTAATAACTGGAGTCGCGACTGGAACGAATCTGAAGAGGGTTCTCCAATCTTCCGTGCTACCGAAGCATATCTGAATTACATAGAGGCTTCCTGTATCGAAAACAACGGTAGCAGTATTGATGGTAAAGCACAGGGATACTGGAGACAGTTACGCGAAAGAGCCGGCCTGCCGAGTGATTATAATGTAACGGTAGCAGCAACAGACCTTGGTAAGGAAAGCGATTGGGCGGTGTATTCTGCCGGTCAACAGGTAACGCCGTTGCTATATAATATTCGTCGAGAACGCCGTTGCGAGATGATGGAAGAAGGTTTGCGTATGTTTGACCTGAAACGTTGGAGAGCATTGGATCAATTGAATGCTACCTGGCAACCTGAAGGTATAAATTTGTGGGAATCCGGATTGTCTCACGAATATGCAAACCAGGGGATAAATCTCGTTGCAGACGGTTCTGATGTGGCAAATGTATCTTCTCCGGATAGAAGTACTTACCTCCGTCCTTATGAGATTATCAACAAGGTTTCTAACCTGATGTATGGTAAAGGATATGATTGGTGTGATGCCCATTATTTGAATCCAATTTCAATTATACATTTCCGTAATACGGCTGAGAATCCGGGCGACTTGACAACTTCTGTGATTTATCAAAATCCGGGATGGTCTCTTGTCGCAGATGAAGGCCCGAAGGTTAAATAATGATATATGAACTCTGAAAGATAACAGAGCATAAATTTCATAGGTATTAGCATAATTGATGTGGAAGGTTTCCTCCTCTGTGAAGAGGGGGAACCTTTGAGCTGATATCATCGAATTATCAGATATTTCAAGTAAGAATCTTTAAAACTATTTATTATGGCAATATTAATCAGAGCAATCCAGAGGGCTAATCCGCGGGATAAGAACGCACCGAAAAAATGGTATGCCGTTCAGAACTCTACCGGATTGGTGCCGGAAACGAAAGTGGCCGAGCTCATTGCCGACGAGACGACTCTCAATCCGTCGGAAGCGTTGATGTCTATCCGCCAACTTCGGAAGGTAATCCAACGTCTGATGGCAGACGGTCATAGTGTGAAACTAGGTGACTGGGGTACATTTTCCCCATCCCTTAACAGTAGGGGCAAGGATAAAAAAGAAGATCTGAAGGCTACGGATATTAATTGTGTAAATATTAATTTCCAGCCCGGAGAAGAATTGAAGGCTGCTATGCAAAAAGTGGACTTTGTATGGATCGACAAGCTGGTTGAAGGTAAAACAAATACCGGTGGTGGTTCTGGCGAGTCTGGCAGTGACCGTCCGGAGATTGAATAATTTCTATTTTCTGAATGATTAAAATTTCCTCTTCGGTTTTCCGGAGAGGATTTTTTATTCCGGCTTTTTGAGTTGAAGAACTCTGTTTTGTAACATGAAGGAGTAAACTCTGAAACATGAAGAGATTTGTTTTGAAACATCAAGAAGTCTTTTCCGAAACTAGAAGAAGTCGGCTTCGTGAGATGAAGAAGTTGGCTTTGCGAGATGAAGAAGTTTATTTCATGAGATGAAGAAGTCGGAATTTCGAGATGAGGAACTTATAAGTTTTCCCTTATTCAGGTGTAGGTTTTGATATATTTTACATTTATATATATTTTGTTTTTTATTCCATAAAAGATTTTTACCTTTGGCACATCGTTCACTATCGGACGTCCAACCATTTAAAACCTTGTACTATGGAACAGTACGTAAACATTATGTTAGATCGCGGCTTCAAAGCCGTATTCGGTAACAAACAAGTAGCTATCGACTTTATCAATGCCGCCTTGGAGGGCGAGCGACAAGTTAAAGACTTGACTTACCTGGATAAAGAAATTTTACCCGAGTCATTGGACCAGCGCACAGTTATTTTCGATTGCCTTTGTGAAGATGTGGATGGAACGAAGTTTATTTTGGAGATGCAGAATTGTCCCCAACGCTATTTTTTTAACCGTGGATTTTATTATATTTGTCGAATGATCTCCCGTCAGGGACAGATAGGTTCGGGGTGGAAGTATGAACTTCTTCCCGTGTATGGTATCTACTTGTTGAACTTCAGCTTGCCGGAGTTTTATTCCTGGCGAACGAACGTAGTCTTGGCGAATGAAGAAACAGGTGAATCTTTTGGTGAAATCAAACTGAAACAGATCTATATTTCGTTTGAGTTGTTTAATTTGAGTAAAGAGGAATGCGTAACTCCTTTTGAAAATCTGATTTATATATTGAAGAATATGGATATATTTGATATGTCTCCTTTCAAGGAGGAAAATGAAGCGTTTCGTCGCATACTCGATGCTGCAAACGTGAATGCAATGACATCCCATGAACGTGACGTGTATGACGAAGTCCTGAAGCGTTATCGTGATTGGCGATGTACGACTGAATATGCTATCGAACAAGCCGAGGAGAAAGGTTTGAAGAGAGGCATGGAAAAAGGTCTGGAAAAGGGCATGGAAGAAGGTATTGAAAAAGGTCAGCAAGAAGCTTTACAGAGAATTGCTCAAAATATGAAAGCGATGCAAATATCGACTGATGTCATAATGAAAGCAACCGGTATGACCTCCGAAGAGATCGAACAGCTTTAAATATTTATATTAAGAAGATAGCCATAAAAAATCCCGGGGAATTTTTCTCTCCGGGATTTTTTGTAATATGAATAAAGTTTGCAGCAGTCTGTTATTCTATCGGCCGGATAACAAACTCGAACGTTGTCTTCTCTACCGGAACTAGGTACTGAGGTAATACACCCGGACCGCAGGTAGCTGTTCCTACGCCGGCCTGTTCAGCATCCAGATGGATGGTGACTGTGCCGCTTCGTTTCAGTTGGTTGATATGCGTGGCTGCATCGATATTGCTGTCCGCGAAAGGAACGATACTGAATTGCCACGGGCGGGCGGCCGTTACGTGCAGGCCGTTGCCGGCTTCGTTGGTGATTGTTGCCCAGCGCATATCTGTGCGGTTACCTGTCGATTGCGGTTTGACGTAATAATGGAACATACGTTCCGCGTCTGTCCGGTCAATGGCGATACGGCCGCTTTGGATACGGTCTGTGTAGGTTTCTCCGGTATGTCCCAGGTAGGAAACCTGTGCATATTCGGCAGGCATTTCAAAAGTCAGTCCGATGCGTGCTAACGATTTGACGATGGTGGTGTCCGGGGTAAAGGTAGTCGCTATCTTTACTGTGCCGTCAGGGTTGACACTATAGTGCTGTGTCGCTGTCCCTACTGTTTCGGACTTGTCATTCAGCAGTGCCAGGGTTGTCTGTACGCTGTTCTTGCCTGTGCGGAAAGCTGTTGCTTGCTGGCTGAGTTTGTCGAGGCCGGCGGTTTTCCAGAGACGGGCACCATTGCGGTCGCGGTTATCGTTGTCGGTAATCGGACGGTACAGGCTGATGGTGAGAGGGGTTGAAAGTAACTCTTTACCATCGAGTTTGTAAGATGTCATGGTTCCTGTCTCTGGAGAGAAAGAGATGCTTACGCGGTCGTTGCTGAACGTGTTGCCGGATTGTTTTAGGGCGGACGCTTTCAGACCCGGATATTTCGGCTGATAGTTTTTATTGGCTGCCAATAAAAACTGGTCGTAAGCCACTTCATGAGTGGTAGGCAGGAATGGACGTGCCTGCTTGGGTGTCCAGCTCAGGTTCAGGAAGACTTCTTTGCAGTTTTTCGGCAAAACGGTTTTACCCAGTGTCAATGTTGCTGTTTCGTGGGGGAGGCAATCGACAGTTTCCGTTCCCTGACGGACAGTGCGGCCGTCGTCTGTAACCAACTGCCAGTTCAAGGTATATTCGTTCAGGTTGCTGAAGTCGTACCAGTTTTTAATGGAGAGGGTCAGATTGCGTTCGTCTGTCAGTTTTGTCTTGATATACTGGTAGACTTTTTTCACTTCGTTCAGATGCGGATGCGGTTCACGGTCGGCGCTGACCAGGCCGTTACAGCAGAAGTTGTCGAAGCTGGGGATACCTTTAGGACCGTAATCGCCGCCATACGACCAATACCAGTTGCCATTTTCATCCAGTTCGCGGAAAGACTGGTCCACCCAATCCCAGACGCAACCGCCCTGTGCCATCGGTTCGTCTTCGAATACGTCCCAGTATTCTTTCAGGCCGCCAACACTGTTACCCATCGCATGCACATATTCACAGAGGATAAAAGGACGGTAGATTTTCGGTTCCTTCTGGTTCAGATATTCTTTGATTACGTCTACGCTGCGGTACATGCGGCAATAGATGTCGGTATTGTAGTTTTGTTCGGCACGTTCGTACTGTACGGGGCGGTTCTTCTCGACCGATTTCAGCCAGTCGTAGGTACGTTCGAAGTTGATGCCGTTGCCGGCTTCGTTGCCCAGCGACCAGATTACGATGCAGGGATGGTTCTTGGAACGTTCGTACATCCGGCGGGTGCGGTCCATATGGGCCGGGAGCCAGGTACTGTCTTTAGCCAGCGATTCGGGACCGTATCCCATTCCGTGCGATTCGATGTTGGCTTCGTCGATCATATAGAGGCCGTATTCGTCGCAAAGTTCGTACCATAACGGGTCGGTCGGGTAGTGGGAGTTGCGTACGGTGTTGATGTTGTACTGCTTCATCAACTCGATATCTTTCAGCATCAGTTCGTGGCTGACCGTACGGCCCAGTTGCGAATGTTCATGGCGGTTGGTTCCTTTCACCAATGTCGGTACGCCGTTCACGCAGAAACGGCCGTCTTTGATTTCGGATGTGCGGAAGCCTACTCTGCCTCCGGTCAGTTCGGTTTCTTTGCCGTTAGCGTCTTTCAGGGAGAGGATGAGCGTATACAGGTTCGGATGTTCGGCACTCCAGGCTTTTACACCGGGGATTGTCGCTTCTTTGAATATAATCCGGCTGTTTTCTCCGGCAGGGATTTTAGCTTCCTCTTTCAGGACGGTTTTGCCGTCGGCATCTTTCAGCTGGTAAGCGATGCGGCTGTCCGGATTGGCAGGACCGGCAATCTGAACGTCCAGGTTGAAGATACCGTCTTTGTAAGTATTCTTGTCGAGAGTGGATACCACCTTGTAGTCGGCAATATACTGCCGGGGCGTGCTGTAGAGGTAGACGCTCCGTTCGATACCGCTCAGGCGCCACATGTCCTGGCATTCCAGGTAGGAACCGCTGCTCCAGCGATAGACTTCCAGGGCTACAGTATTCTCGCCCGGTTTCAGCTTATCGGTAATATCCCATTCTGCCGGGGTTTTAGAACCCTGGTTATATCCTAGTTTTTCCCCGTTCACCCATACATAATAGAAAGAAATGACGCCTTCGCAGCAGAGAATTACGCGGCGGCCGTCCCAGTTTGCCGGAACGGTGAAAGTGCGGCGGTAAGAGCCGACTTCATTTTCTTCATAAGGGACGAAAGGCGGATTCTTTTTGAAATTGAACATCGGGTCGTCGAACTCATACGTTTCGTTTACGTAGATGGCGGTACCGTATCCCTGCCGTTCCCAGTTGCCGGGAACGTTGATATCTGCCCATCCTCCGGTATAGAAAGAAGGCTTGTAGAAATCTTTCGGACGGTTGTCCGGGTTCTTTGTCCAATGGAATTTCCATTTTCCGTTCAGGCTCTGGTACCAGGGGGACGATTCGTGGTCGCGTACGGACAGGGCTTTCTCGTTCTCAAAAGGCCAGACGTAAGCGTGCGGTTCCAGTTTGTTGAGTCCGGTTGCGTACTGGCTTTGCCACTCGGGCTTGTTGTTGTCTGTCGACCCTGTAGCCGCCTGGAGCATCCCCAGGCAGCACAGAGCGAAAATAGATAACCTCGTTTTTCTCATTTGTATTTTAGAATTGATATGTTTCATTGTACTGTGACTTCATCTATATATATCCAGGTACCTTGTCCGGGACGTGTATGGTCGTCCGGGCATTTGCCGGGATTTTTCAGGGCGACTCTCAGGTAACGGCCTGTTGCTTTCAGATTGTCGAATGTCTTGTCTTCGATGCGGATTCCTTCGCGGAATATTTCTTCCGGAGTAAAACTGCGTTCTGCAACCTGCGTATATTTCTGGTTGTCGTCTGAGACGGACAACGTAATCCGGCTGGGGATATGTGCGCCCATTCCGTAATTGGTGATGCAGCCGATTGTTATTTCATTTATTGCCTCCGTTTTTCCCAGGTCGATCGTAAAGGTCGCATCTTCGTCGTACCAGCCGCACCATTCGAAGTCGGATTGTTTGTTGCTACCCCGTAATCCGTTGGTCAGGCGATATGTCTGGTTGTTTCCGTCCTGAACGGGGCGGGCGGTGGCCTTGTTCCAATGGAGCGGGAGGGTCAGGTTTTTTCCCATTTGTTTGCCGTTGGTAAAGGTTGCAGCGTTGATTGTGATATCGTTGGTGACAACCAGAGAGTCGGTGTACAGGGATGATGTGGCGACCGGTTCGTTCCCGTCGGTCGTATAACGTATTTCCATATCCGGCCGGATACAGGTGAGGGCAACTTTCAATGTATCGTTATTGCCTGTTACCAGATGGTCGATGTTGAACATGGAACGGGCATAATTTACTCCCAGATAGTCATAATGTTGTGTTAATACATCCAGGCGTTTCAGGAAGCCGGGCCAGTCTTTCCGGTCTTTTCCCGACCAGGCTATTTCGGCAACGGCGGCCAGACGGGGGAAGATGAGGTATTCGGCATCTTCGGGAGAGTTGGTAAATTCGGTCCATAACGAACCTTGAACACCTAAAAGGTTTGCTGTTACCTCTGGTTCCCATTCCGGTTGTATGGGTTCATAGTCATACACATTTTTCAGTGTGTTATTACCGAAATAAGTACGAGGCTCGAACCATTGCGGGCCTTGGTAGCGAATCAGATAAAGCACACGTGCCGGGGTCATGATAAATTTATGACCGAGTTTTCCGGCTTTGTACCCGGCAGTACCTAATCCCTGCCAGCCGTAAATAACGGCATCTTCAGGTATTTTGCTATTGGTCAGTTCATCCCAGCCCATAACCTGTTTACCTTTGCTTTTTACATAGTCAGCCATGCGGTTCATGAAATAGCCCTGTAAATCCTCGACGTCGGTGATGCCTTCTACTTTCATCCGTGCCCGACAAAGTGGACATTCTTTCCAGTATCTTTTGGAGGCTTCATCGCCTCCCAGATGAATATAGTGGGAAGGAAAGAGGTCTGCAACTTCATCTATCACATCTTCCAGGAAGGAAAATACTTTGTCGTTTCCGGCACAATAGACGATTTCGGATGCATGTGCACCCATACCCGGAATGACGCTGATAAAATCTTTAACTATGGGACATGCCAGTTCCGGATAGGCAGCCAGTGAAGAATTGGTATGTGCCGGCATCTCTATTTCCGGGATAATTTCAACCTGATGTGCTTCGGCATAGGCGATAATTTCTTTCATGTCTTCCTGTGTGTAGAAGCCCCCTACAGGTGTTGGTTCTTCTGGCTGAGCATTTTTGCGTTGGGAGAAGTCGCTTTCGCGGGCAACACGCCAGGCTCCGATCTCCGTTAATCGGGGATATTTTTTTATTTCCAGTCGCCAACCGTTTCCGTCGACCAGATGCAGATGTAGTTTGTTCAGTTTTAGCATGGCCATATAATCAATGATTTTGATTATATTTTCTTTAGGAATGAAAAAGCGGGAAACATCGAGCATTAATCCGCGGTAGGGAAAGCGTGGGCTATCTTGAATGCCTAGTGTTGGTACGTTCCATTGGATATTGTTAACCGGTTCCTTACTTTCTATAGCTGGAGGAAGTAGCTGGCGAATTGATTGTATGGCATAGAAGAAACCTGCTTTATCTGCTGCGTTGATGGAGATGCGGGAAGGAGTTATGTCCAGTTTATAACTTTCCTTTACGAGTGTTGTGTCGGTAGAAAAAATGACGGAGGCGGAAGCGGCGGACGAACCAGTGTTTACCACAGGTGTAAATCCGGCAGAAGAGGTAAACAAATCAGCTAATAATCCGGCAATCGGTTCTTGTTCCCGGTTCTCGACCTGGATGACAGTATTCTTGCTGAATGTGAAATGGCTGTTACCGGCTACTTGTTGTTCTGGTAGCGGGACAATATTAATTGGGACCGGACCAGTGGTGGTACATCCGGTAATCAACCAGACAATAAAGAAAAAAAGAAGGAGTTTGCTTTTTGTCATTTGATATACTTTTAATGTTAACAATATTGTTTTATGCTACCGGAGTATGCTGTTGCAAATGTAGATGTATGGTTATAGGTTTATGTCCGGATTTGTACAAAAAACTTCAATATTTGTCCATAAAATGATGTTCGTGTTGATTTTTAAGGCTATTGGAAATAGTATTAGTTCCGTAAGAACTCATGTTCTCTTATTTACTCAACAAAGATATAAAAAGATTTTTTTACACAAAGATGCTTCTCTTGTAGTTTATGGAGCAGAATTTTATTTCTTATTTAATTCTAACAAGTATACAGTAAAATTTAGTGAAGCGATATATGGTGTTTTATAGCCAGCCTGTACACCTTAGATTCTAAAACAGTAACTATTCTTTTGGTTATTCGTTATAATAAGCTACCTGTAAACTACCGAAGTTTTTAATTCTATGACTAATTCTTTAATAATCTATTAATTAGGGTATAATGACATGAGTTCTTACGGAACACTGGTATTAATCTATTAATCAAATATTGAAGGTGTGGCTATAAGAGTGTATATATATTTATTTTATGTCTTTTTTTGTTATTCGGCTCATATAAGCGTTATATCAGGAATGATCTGGTTTATGTTCTGTTGTAGCTTATTGGTTATAATAGGGTTGTTCTTTGTTTTCTGTCTGATCGTGAAAAAGCGGAAAAAGGAATCATCAGTCACATGTTTGCAATGGGCTGGGAAAGAGTTTGATGTCAATCTACACAGGCTATTTACGGACTTTTCTGTAGGAAAGTATTCCGTTCTGATTATGGAGGATGAACCGGAGCTTCGAAATTATCTGAAGATTTCATTGAAAACACATTTCAGGCAAGTGTATGTGGCGGAAGAAGGAGGAGAAGCATTGAATATAGCTGTGCATTGTGTACCGGATATTGTTGTTTGTGATATGATGATGTCTCGTATGAATGGCTTTGAATTTTGCCGGCAATTAAAAAGTACGCCGGAAGTCAGCCATATCCCGGTTATTTTGTTGACTGCCAGGGCAGACCAGGGTAGTACGATACAAGGATATAAAGAAGGAGTAGATTTTTATTTACCGAAACCGTTTGATTTGGAGTTCTTGTTGGTAATGATCTGTAATCTTTTAAAGAACAGGGAAGCGGTTAAACAACGGTATAAAAACAGTAATTCGGTCGTTTCTCTTAAAGAAGATACGATTAGCAATGCGGATGAGGTATTTATGAGAAAACTGAATGAACTGATCAGAGACCAGTTGGAAAATCCCGACCTGGATGTGAACTATGTCGCCACGCAAATGGCAATGAGCCGTGCTTCCCTGTATAATAAGCTGAAGGCATTGACCGGTATCAGTATCGGCGATTATATTAATAAGTTCAGGATGACCCGTGTGATGGAACTGCTGGCGGATAAGAATCTCAGCATCCTGGAGGTTTCGGAGAAGGCAGGGTTTACCAACCAGCGTTATTTTAGCACGGTATTTAAACAAGCGTACGGAACGACTCCGTCCAAATACCGTCAGGAACATTTCAGTTGAAAATCTTATTTCCGGATGGGCAGCAGGTAAATGATACGTGCGGAGATTACCTGGCTGGACGATTTGTTGAAGTAATCGCTTTTGCGGCTGCCGTAAATATCACCCAGCGCATAATAATAGCGTCCTTCCAGCAGGAAATAACCGATGCCGGTACGCAGTTCAAGCCCCGGACCACCACACAATCCCCAATCGAATTTTTTCTGGATGGCCATGTTGTGTTGCTCATTGGAGCCGGGGTTCGTATTTGCCTCGTTCGGGTTTGTTTCCGTCTTTTCGCTGAAGGCATAACCTATTTTGGGGCCCAGGTTAAAATAGAACTTGAATCTGTTGCTGCCGAAATAGATATGAGTGAAGAACGGTATTTCGAAATAATTGATCGTACGACTGTATTTGTAGGTCGGATGTTCTTCGAATTCCTCGTCCCATCCCTGTTGGCTGAAATTCAGTTCGGTTTGCAACCCCAGGTTCTTTTCTGTGTTCCAGCGCAGCACCAGTCCGGCATTGTAACCCTGTTTCATTTTCGTATATACCTTGGGATTGAAACTTACGGACGAGAAGTTCATACCGAAGGAAGCACCTACGGAGACTTCCTGAGGAAACCTGCTTTGCTGTGCCATGGCGCTTATAATAACGGCCAGGCACAAAAAGGATGTGATTATACTCTTTCTGATCATCTTACTTCGCTACGTGTTACGTTAAAATCACTCTGGTAGTGAACGATAAATATATTGGTATTGATGAATCCGCCCCAGTTATTTACCCGTTCAAAATCGAAACCTGTCTGTATGCTCTTGTAACGGATCTTATCCAGGTTGTTTTCGAAATTGGAACCATATTTTTTGATGGCATCAAAGAAGAACATACCGGTGTCGAATCCTAATATACCGTATTTAGGGAACGTATTGATCAGGTTCTTGCTATACCATGTCTTATATTTTGAATAGAAATCGGCAACTTCAGGTGAAAGGTTATCGGCATAGAAGTTACTATATATATATGTATTCAAGGCAAAGAAATCATCTAGGCACTCACGAGTGTATGTTTGCCATACAGGATAACCGAACAGGGTGATATTACATTCGGGTTTAGACTCAGCCAGCATACGTAAAGGAGATTTGAGTTTATTCAGTGCATCCAGTGAATCGGAAGTCGGAATAATCACACTTCGTTTATCTGTACTGAGCATAGCTTCCATCTCGACCGGGAATGTTTCGGCTGAGTAGGTCAGTTCACGCCAGGCGATGTTCCGTTGTTTCATTTCTGTTTTGAAGGCTTTGATGAAATCCGTTTTCTCTTCTATACCGGGCACTTTTACAAAGATGATATTATCGTTTCCAAACAGGTCGCAACCAGCTTGGGATGCTTTGGCATACAAATAGGAATGAGGCGTATTAACCTGGTATACATGCGCATTGGATAATACATCGTCATTTTTGGAAGTGAACGGGATCACGTATTTGATATTATTCTTTTCTGCAAATTCGGCAACAGGAGCGATCTGGTCGTTCTGTACGGCTCCGATGATCAGGTTGGCTTCTTTCAAAGCATCTTCTTTCAGAATTTCTTTCACCTTCTTGGTGCCGTTGCCGGTATCGAAGACGGAAAGTTCGATCGAACAACCGCTGTTGCGGAGGCTGTCGACTGCCAGCAGCATACCTTCGTAATATTCAATAAAACGCAGCGTGTTGGAAGAAGGAGTTGCTTCGTTTGTCATGAACGGCAATAACAAAGCGACCTTGATCATATTGACGTGCTTGATCTTTTGAGGTGTCGACAAAAGGGCATTGACGTCTCTTTCATGCATGGCAGGGGCTGTTTCAGTCACTGTCTCTTTAGTCTCTACCGGTATTTTAATGACCATACCGGCTTTTACTCCGTTTTTCAGTTCGGGGTTTCGCTGGAGCAGCTCTGCACTGGATACATTGAATTTCCGGCAAATGCGGTACATCGTTTCTTTCTTGGCGATCGTATATTCGATTTCCTTGGTTACGGTCTTTATATCTGTGGTCGGCAGTGTCTCTATAGGAGTTGCCGGGATACGGATTGTCTTGCCTATGGTAAAAGAGGAAACGGATAATCCGGGATTTGCCGCGATAATATCAGGACCGGGCACTTTGTACCGGACAGATAATGAATACAGCGTTTCTTTGGGTTGTATAGTATGATACAGATAATTATCTTCTGCATTTCCCATCGGAGCGGAACTTACATCCTTTTGTGGAATTTTTAAGGTGGCTCCGGCCTTTATGGATTCGCGGCTTTCGGGATTCAGGCGATAAATGTCGTCGACAGTTACTCCGTACATGGTTGCGATCGAGTAGACTGTTTGTCCTCGTTCAATCGTATGATAAAATATATTATCATTTAGTTCGTTAGTAGTAATGATCCGTGCTCTGTTGTTTTGTGAATACAAGGAGACAGCGGAAAAACTCAGGCATAACGTCAATACGTATATACTAATCTTATTCATTTGCTGATTCGAATATTTGCAGCAAAGATAGTGTATGTCCGTATAAAATACTAATTTTGGAAGCTAATTAGGTTATAATATATGCAAAGGAATTGTTTAAGAAGAGTGATCGGGACGCTCTGTTTTTTGTTATTGATACTTGCAGCACATGCTCAAAAATATACGGTAACAGGGGGGAGAGGTACGCCTTTACAGGCTTATGATAATAAGCAAGGCAACACCAGTAGCCGATTTGAGGTTTACCTTGTGTATGGCATGGATAATGTGGAAATACGATATACCCCTACATCAAGTACATATCAATGGTACCGCTATAAAAATAAAGCAGGCGTTGGAGGGGATGCTGAAAAAATACCTTCTGTAAATGAAGGAAATACAACTGTTATCCGGAATATAGAAGAAGGATATGGTTATTATATATTGGAAGACGATGCTTACTCGAAAGCTGGAGGGTATGTATGGATTATTGACTATAGCAAATATGAATTCAATATAACCAGTTTGTTTGTGGATACACAAAAAAGTGGTTGTGATGCCATGTATCTGGGTGGTACAAGCGATATAAAGGATATGAGATATGTGCTTCCTGATGTTAATGGCACTCCCGGTTTTCTGGAACGTGAGTTTGACGTGACTTATCAGACAATGGAAATACCGGAAGGAGATAATCAGAGTATTATTCCTAAAACGGCGACGGCGACTATAACGGGAAATCCGTTTAAAGCCAGCTTAGAACCTCCCTACAGCGATACGGAAGTAGAGTTGAAGGGCGATCAGTTTGCCCGTCATTTCGGTGTGGAAAAATCAATGCTTACTGATATGTATCAGGCTGTCGCTGTGCTGGCTGTTATGAAAATAGATACTTTGTCTTATGCTTCAGATGTGCCTAATATGGTCGTAAAAGGCGACAGCCTCTCTGCTCCGGTCGAGTTTAATTTTACGGCAATTGCAAATACGCCGGTTGCTGCTATGTTTAATTGGAAGATATACAGGAAGGATGAAGGCGGAGGAAGCAGTGAAGGTAATGAAGAAGGCGAAGAGAATAACGGTACGCTATTGAGGGACTTTAGCGGAGAGGAAACTTCTTTTATTTTCAACCAAAATGGTACTTACGTGGTTAAATTAACAGTGAACGACCGGACTGGTCAATGCCAGGCAAATCCACCTGATGTTACGGTAAACATTTCGGATTCTTACCTCGATGTACCGAATGCTTTTTCGCCCGGTACATCACCCGGCATTAACGACGAGTTCAGAGTAGCTTATCGCTCTCTGACCCGTTTTAAATGTTGGATATTCAATCGGTGGGGAGTGGAAATGTATCATTGGACGGACCCGTCGAAAGGCTGGGACGGCAAAAAGGGAGGCAAGTATGTAGCCCCCGGTGTTTATTTTTATGTGATTGAGGCTACCGGCTCGGACGGTAAACCTATAAAGAGAAAAGGTTCTATTAACATTCTTAGATCAAAACAAATTCAGGATGAGA
This sequence comes from Parabacteroides goldsteinii DSM 19448 = WAL 12034, assembly GCF_000969835.1. GTDB lineage: Bacteria > Bacteroidota > Bacteroidia > Bacteroidales > Tannerellaceae > Parabacteroides > Parabacteroides goldsteinii. The sequence goes on along the minus strand of NZ_KQ033913.1, from coordinate 1,945,128 downwards.
TTATCGAAGAATAGTATATTCAGTTTTTTGTCGGGCGGTCTGATTTGCCTGACTGCTTGTTTGTCTATCGGCTCAAGCGATTCGGAAAAAGTAATGGACGGGCGTCCGGTGGTGATGTCGATGACATCGTCGCCCGATATACCTGCGTCGGTTATTTTCTGTGGTAAACCTATTGATCTGACCCGCTATAATATGCGTGAAGGGTTCGACCGTGAAATGAGTAGTTTTACCTATTTCCATTCGACCACTATGTTACTGATCAAGCGGGCCAACCGCTATTTCCCGGTTATCGAACCGATATTGAAGGCAAACGGTATCCCCGATGACTTCAAATATCTGGCTGTGATAGAAAGTCATCTGGACCCGCGTGTGTCGTCGCCGGCACGTGCCGTGGGAATGTGGCAGTTTCTGGAAGGGACAGGCAAACAATATGGCCTGACTGTTACTCCGACGGTCGATGAACGTTGCCATGTAGCCAAGGCGACCGAGGCTGCCTGTAAATACTTGAAAGCTGCCTACGACAAATATGGCGATTGGGCGAATGTGGCTGCTTCCTATAATGCGGGTATGGGACGTATCTCCGGCGAACTGACCAAACAGGAAGCCGACAGTACTTTCGACCTTTGGCTGGTAGAGGAAACAAGCCGTTACGTCTATCGTATCATGGCGATCAAACAGATATTTGAGAACCCGTATAAATATGGTTTCGTACTCCGGGCGGAAGACCTGTACAAGCCGGTTGCCTGCGAAGATGTGGCTGTCTCGTCAGATATTCCCGATTTGTCTGCTTTTGCACAGAAGTATGATATAACCTATGCCGACCTGAAACGCTTTAACCCCTGGTTGCGCGACCGGAAATTGCAGACATTGGGCAAGACTTATACGCTTCAGGTTCCTAAACAAAGTGATATGTATTACAAGACACCAAACACATACGTGCATAACCCGGCTTGGGTGGTAAGATAAATTCCTTCCGGGTGTAATCGGAGTTCCATTCGGATGGAACAGGATTTTCTCCCGGATGAAAAAGAAAACAGTGATAAGAAGTATGAATGATAAGAATGCATTGGAAGGCGGACGTATTTCCGTTTTAGGCGCCCGCGTTCACAATTTGAAGAATATAGACGTCGAGATACCGAGAAACAAACTAACCGTGATAACGGGTATGAGTGGCAGTGGTAAGTCGTCACTGGCTTTTGATACGATTTTTGCGGAAGGACAACGCCGGTATGTGGAGACATTCTCTGCCTATGCCCGTAACTTCCTCGGAAATATGGAACGTCCGGATGTGGATAAGATCACCGGATTGAGCCCGGTCATCTCGATCGAACAGAAAACGACCAACAAGAATCCCCGTTCTACTGTCGGTACGACGACAGAGATCTACGACTTTTTCCGTCTGCTTTATGCGAGGGCGGGAGAGGCGTACTCGTATCTAAGCGGAGAGAAGATGGTGAAATATACCGAAGAGCAGGTGCTCGACCTGATTCTGGAGCATTATGAGGGAAAGAAAACATACCTCCTGGCTCCGCTGGTCCGCAATCGTAAGGGACATTATAAGGAACTGTTCGAGCAGGTTCGTAAGAAAGGCTATCTGACCGTCCGTGTCGATGGAGAGATCAAGGAGATATTCCATGGCATGAAGCTGGACCGTTACAAGATGCACAGCATTGAAGTTGTGATCGACAAAATGGTTGTCTCGGCTTCCGACGAACGCCGCCTGAAAGAAAGCCTGCGTACAGCCATGAAGCAGGGTGACGGACTAGTCATGCTGCTGGATGCCGATACGGACGAGTTGCGCCATTACAGCCGCCGCCTGATGGACCCGGCTACCGGACTTTCCTACAGCGAACCGGCTCCGCATAACTTTTCCTTTAACTCCCCGCAAGGTGCATGCCCCAAATGTAAGGGGTTGGGACAGGTGAACCTGCTGGATATGGAAAAGATCGTGCCGGACCCTTCCCTCAGTATCTATAACGGCGGGATCGTGGCCCTAGGGAAATATAAGAATTCGCTTATCTTTTGGCAGATCGAAGCCCTTTGCGAGAAACATGGGGTAACGATCAAGACGCCGATCAAGGATATTCCGGCGGAGGCGATCGACGAGATCATGAACGGAACCGACGAACGGCTTCAGATCAAGAACGAATCCCTGGGTTCTTCCAATTATTTCCTGTCTTATGAAGGCGTTGCCAAATATATCCTGATGCAGCAGGAGAGCGAGGCGTCCGCTTCCGCACAGAAATGGGCGGGGCAGTTTATTAAAATGACTACATGTCCGGAATGTAACGGCCAGCGTCTGAACAAAGAGGCATTGCATTACCGGATTGCCGATAAGAATATTGCGGAAATATCTTCTTATGATATATCCGAACTGTATGATTGGCTGGACGGCATCGAAGACCGTCTGGACCAGAAGCAGAAACAGATAGCGATAGAGATATTGAAGGAGATCCGTTCGCGCCTGAAATTCCTGCTGGATGTGGGGCTGGATTATCTCTCTCTCAACCGTGCTTCGGCAAGCCTTTCCGGCGGTGAAAGCCAGCGTATCCGCCTGGCAACCCAGATCGGCAGCCAGCTGGTCAATGTGCTTTATATCCTCGACGAGCCGAGTATCGGGTTGCATCAGCGTGATAATGTCCGTCTGATCAACTCTTTGAAAGAACTTCGTGATACAGGGAACTCGGTCGTTGTCGTGGAACATGACAAGGATATGATGCTGAATGCCGATTACGTGATCGACATGGGTCCGAAAGCCGGCCGTCTGGGCGGAGAGGTCGTGTACGAAGGTACGCCTCAGGAGATGCTGAAAGTCGATACGCTGACGTCCGCTTATCTGAACGGAAAAACAGAAATTGCCATTCCTGCCGAACGTCGGAAAGGAAACGGCAAGTTCATCTCCATCAAAGGAGCCGGCGGTAATAACCTGAAAAACGTAGATGTGACTTTCCCACTGGGAACGCTGATCTGTGTGACAGGCGTGTCGGGGAGCGGCAAATCGACGTTGATCAACCGTACCCTGCAACCGATCCTGAGCCAGCATTTCTATCGTTCGCTGGAAGATCCGTTGCCTTATAAGTCGATCGAAGGTATTGATAATGTGGATAAGATCGTCAATGTCGACCAGTCGCCTATCGGACGTTCGCCGCGAAGCAATCCGGCTACCTATACGGGTGTGTTTTCCGATATCCGTAACCTCTTTGTCGATCTTCCCGAATCGAAAGTAAGGGGATATAAACCGGGACGCTTCTCATTCAACGTGTCCGGCGGTCGTTGCGAAACCTGTAAAGGGAATGGTTACAAGACCATCGAGATGAACTTTCTGCCCGACGTATTGGTGCCCTGCGAGGACTGTCATGGCAAACGTTACAACCGCGAAACACTGGAAGTGCGTTTCCGTGGTAAATCCATCGCGGATGTATTGGATATGACGATCAACATGGCGGTGGAGTTCTTCGAGAATATTCCGACCATCTTGTCCAAGATCAAGGTCTTGCAGGATGTGGGCCTGGGTTATATTAAACTGGGGCAACCTTCCACCACGTTGTCCGGCGGCGAAAGCCAGCGTGTGAAGCTGGCGACTGAGCTGGCTAAAAAGGATACAGGCAATACATTATATGTACTGGACGAACCGACAACCGGTCTTCATTTCGAAGACATCCGTGTTCTTCTGGGTGTCCTGAACAAACTGGTGGAAAAGGGCAACACCATCATCGTCATCGAGCATAACCTCGACGTCATCAAATGCGCCGACTACCTGATCGACATGGGCCCCGAAGGCGGCCGTAAAGGCGGTCAGGTCTTGTTTACCGGCACCCCGGAAGAGATGGTAAAGAAGAAAACGAAGAGCTATACCGCTCCGTTCCTGAAAGAGGAGTTGAAACAATAACCTGGCATAGGCAGACGAGGAATATGGCACGCCTATCCCCGTTTGCCGACATAACTAAGATAGAATAATAACTAAGTGAAGACAGATATATGAAGAATCCTATCCAAATGATCAAACAATGCGTAGAGAAGGAAGAACCTTATTTCCTGCTGCGCGGACAAGATATATGCGCCCTGGCGGCCATTGAAACTTATTACGAAGAGGTGAAGAAAAATGTGAAAGATCCCTACTTTATCGAGGAGATCGAAGAGATCATGAAAGACTTCCGGGCCTTCCGCGAAGAACAGCAAACCCATATACCGGATTGATCGATGGCAGACGACAGTTACAGAACCATTAAACAAGTAGCCGAGGGCTATTACACGGAGAAGCGTAGCCGCTTTATCTCGTATGCCATCCCCGTGCGTACGGTCGAAGAGGTGAAGGAGCAACTGGACCGGTACCGTAAACAATATTATGATGCACGCCATGTCTGCTGGGCTTATATGCTGGGACCGGACCGCCTGACGTTTCGTGCAAACGATGACGGCGAACCGTCTTCCACTGCCGGGAAACCGATCCTCGGACAGATCAATTCCAATGAACTGACGGATATTCTGATCCTCGTAGTCCGTTATTTCGGAGGTATCGAGCTGGGTACCAGCGGGCTGATCGTTGCCTATCGTACGGCCGCTGCCGAAGCGATTGCGGCCGCCGAAATAGAGGAACGTACGGTGGATGAAGATATCACAGTCGCTTTCGAATATCCCTACCTGAACGGGATCATGCGCATAGTGAAAGAAGATAACCCCCTTATTGTATCTCAGAAATTCGAAATGGACTGTGAGATGACACTACGTATCCGAAAAGGGGAGGCGGAAAAGCTGAAGAACCGCTTATTGAAAGTGGAGTCGGCCTATCTGAAGTAATTTATTAATAATCTGAAACATGAGTTACCTGCTATTTCCGATTTGAGAGGATTTCCTTATTTTTGTACTCTGAAATCTAAACAAGCAAATAGTGGTAATATAATGAAGAAGATTCTGTTATTTTCTTTTTTCTTAGTGATTGGTTTGGTTGTCTCGCAGTTTCTTCCTGCTATGGTGGGAGAGAACTATTCGATGGTGAAGACGATCTCCAACACGTTGTTGTATGTGTGCCTGGCCTTTATTATGATCAACGTGGGCCGGGAGTTTGAAATGGACAAAACCCGTTGGAAATCTTATACGGAGGATTACTTTATTGCAATGGCAACCGCAGCCTTTCCCTGGATCTTTGTGGCGTTGTATTATATGTTCGTCCTGCTTCCCGATATCTATTGGTCGAGTGGCGAAGCCTGGAAGGAAAACCTGTTGCTGAGCCGTTTTGCGGCGCCTACCTCTGCCGGCATTCTCTTTACTATGCTTGCTGCTGCCGGACTGAAGGCTTCATGGGTATATAAAAAGGTGCAGGTTCTGGCTATTTTCGACGACCTCGATACAATCCTGCTGATGATACCGCTTCAGATCATGATGGTGGGACTGCGCTGGCAGTTGGGTGTTATCATCCTGATCGTGATGGTGCTGCTTATGCTCGGGTGGAAGAAGATGGGCACTTATAATATGCGTCAGGACTGGAAAGCGATCTTGCTCTATGCAATTGTGACGCTGGCTATTACACAGGGAGTTTATCTGGTGTCCAAACATTTCTATGGTGAAGACGCCAGTATTCATATCGAAGTGCTGCTGCCTGCTTTCGTCCTGGGTATGATCATGAAGCATAAGCATATTGACACGAAGGTCGAACACAATGTGGCTACAGCCATATCCTTCCTGTTCATGTTCCTTGTGGGAGTGAGTATGCCGGTATTCTTTGGCATTGATTTTGCCAAACAATCGGCCGAGGCGGCAACCATTACCGGGGCGCAGCCGATGATGTCGTGGCCGATGATCCTGTTGCATGTTCTTATTGTCTCTTTCCTTTCTAATATAGGAAAACTTTTCCCGCTGTTCTTCTATCGCGACCGACGCAAACGTGAGCGTCTGGCATTGTCGATCGGTATGTTTACGCGTGGTGAGGTAGGAGCAGGTATTATTTTCATCGCTCTCGGATACAATTTAGGTGGACCGGCCCTGATGATTTCTGTCCTTACTATTGTGTTTAATTTAATTTTAACTGGTATCTTTGTGGTCTGGGTAGAAAAATTGACCCGCAGCGCCTATCAGCTCGAAATGGCAGAGAAGCAAAGACAATAACACAGTTAGGAATTACGGAGACAGGTCAGCAAGCTGTCTCCGCAAATATTTTAAACACAATGGATCGTACTATTAATGTTATCCTGAAACCATTGCGCCGTTTCGCTACACAGAAGTCGAGCGCCAGTTTTCTATTGTTTATGGCCACCATACTGGCTATGATACTGGCCAATTCCCCTTGGGCGTATGCTTATCATCATATATTATCTTATCCCATAGATCTTCAGATCGGTAAATTCAATTTGTTTTCGCATCACGGAGAGCCGATGCCGATGCTGGCTTTTGTGAATGATGCCCTGATGGCTGTATTCTTCTTTGTGATAGGGTTGGAGATCAAGCAGGAGGTTTTGATCGGCGAACTCAGTTCGGTCCGTAAGGCGATCCTTCCGGTAATTGCCGCTTGCGGTGGTATGATCGTGCCGGTCCTTTTCTTCCTTCTGGTGTGTAATACAGGACCGGAAGCACGCGGGGCTGCTATCCCAATGGCTACCGATATCGCTTTTGCCCTTGCCGTTCTGGGACTTTTGGGGAAGCGGGTTCCTCTGAGTATGCGAATTTTCCTGACGGCGTTGGCTGTTGTCGATGATATCGGCGGTATAATTATTATCGCTTTGTTTTATAGCGGGCATATTGCCTATCAGCCGTTGCTGATTTCCCTGGCCCTGTTGGCGTTATTGTATGCCGGAGGGAAGATGCGGGTAAATAATAACCTGTTCTATTATATTGTCGGTTTTTTTGTCTGGATTTTGTTCCTGGAATCGGGTATCCATCCTACCATTGCAGGGGTATTGGTTGCCTTCACCGTTCCTGCCCGTCCGAAGATCAACCTGAACGATTTCACCTGTGATATGACCGGCTATCTGAATATGCTGGACTATACGGAGGTGCGCCAGTCTAAAAAGGCCGCCGTGCTGACTCCGACGCAGATACAGGTATTGAACAATATCCATTCGCTGGCGGATAGAACGATCAGTCCGTTGCAAAGCATTGCCGACAAATTGCATCCGATGGTAAATTACCTGATCCTTCCGCTGTTTGCCTTTGTGAATGCCGGTGTCACGTTCGGCGATATCCAGCCTGCGTCTTTGGTCAATGTGCCGTTGGCAGTCTTCCTGGGATTGTTTGTCGGAAAGACATTGGGGATTTTCTCTTTTACCTATTTCTTTGCCCGTACAAGCCTCGCCTCTATGCCTGCGGGAATGACACGTTGGAATCTGTTTGGTGTGTCGATGTTAGGAGGTATTGGTTTCACAGTTGCACTGTTCATCGCTAACCTGTCGTTTAACACTACGGATGCTGTAGGCATGGATTTGCTGAACCAGGCTAAACTTGGCGTATTTACGGGATCGTTTGTCTCTGGACTTTGCGGATACTTATTGCTGAAAAAGGTGCTGCCGAAGGCGGCAAATGAGTGATAACATACATTTGACGCACCTTTCTGCAATCAGATTCTTATACTTCCCAAATCTTATACCCCTTATTCGCAACGACATAAATAACAAATTGGCGAATATGGAAATCCGGCAATAATTCTTTGGCATCGGCAGCATAGCGGCACACCTGTTCGACATCTTCCGGATACAGCACTTTCACGTATAGCATAGGGTATCTTATAACTTCTCATAGCGAAACATGTTAATCATTCCTCCCAGATAGAGAGTTTTAAGAAATGGGACTAAAGTCCAAAGAACTAAATACTTTATTAGTCAGTCAGCTAAAGCAGACGGCAAATGAACTTGTAATAGCCAAGTGACATTGATGACAAGATAGCTCAAATATGACAAGGTATGAGCCAGCTTTTTGCGAATATATATAATAATGCGGAATAATCTGAAAGATCTCTTCGGAAGCGAGAAGCCTTCCGTAAATAAGTTCATCTATAAATTCAATCAATTGCCTTCAGAAAAGCAGGTCAGAGTTTTAAAGGCGGTACGCGAAGCCGCCTTTTGTGACTGGAATGAATTGCCACCGTATTACCGTGATTTTCTTCTCTCCCTGTTCAGCCGCTACCGGACAGAAACCCTGGATTCCTTACATCAGGATACGATTCTGGGTGAAATGACTTTTCAACTGAAGAATCCTCATTTGATCTTGCGTGTAATAGCCTTGCTGGAAGGGCGGAAGAATGGGGGATCTCCGTGTTATCTGGATGTTGCCTTCTGTTTTCTGCTGGTCTTCCCTTTCCCTTGTTCGGTGGAATACATCGGAGATTGCCTGCGCACCAAATTTGTGACCGTCGACGATATCGACTTGTTAATAACTGTTGGTGATTTGCAGGATGGAGCGGGACATATACCGTTTAAATCTAAATAAGTATAAATAACGGCCATAATTGTCTGCCGGAATATGCGGGAGAAAATAAGTTTTAGTCAATATACAGGTTTTTGCCCGGGGGAACTCCTCTTTTCGGGTGAGTGATTTTCGTATTCCGGCAGAATACCCGTTTGGTTGCTGTCCTATCTTTGTTATGTGCTCCGATAGTGGACATACAATTCATACATTATTCATTTAATACATTAATTATTATGGCAATGAAGTTTAAGCTGGTTACGAGAAAGAACATGGGCCGGATCAAGAAGAAGTTCCGGAGAAAATTTATGCACAGATGGTGTGTGGCGATTATGTTCCTTTTGATGAATTTGTGGAAGAGGTTGCCGACAGTTCGGGTGTGGGGAGCGCCGGGGTAAAGGCGGTGATCGACCGTACGGTCGTTGTGCTGGTTCGCCATATGCAACACGGACGAAGAGTACAGGTGGGAGACCTGGGACATTTCCGCTATAACTTCGGATCAGAAGGAGTGCCGGATGAAAAGAGTTTTGCAACGAACATGATCCGCGAGCCGAAGGTTCGTTTCTTTCCGGGGAAGGCGTTGCGCGTGGCTAAAAGTCGGACGAGTTTCGAGAAGATTGCGCTTGGCGATAAGGCGGAAGAGAATGGTGGCGGAAGTGGCGGTGACAGACCGGAGATTGAGTAATTGAGTATTGAAGATCGGCGGTTCAATATGTAAGGTTATGAAACGGTTGACGGTTCAGTTGATTATTGCAATCCTGCTCACAATGAGCGGGATTGTCCTTCTCTTCAGCGGATTCTGGATCGATCCCGCATTGGAAGAGTTTACCTACAGCTGTATCGCGGTAGAAAATGCACTCGACAACACGCCTCCTGCCGCAGCAAAGACGGCTTTGAATCATCTGGTTACTTATTTGCTGGAACCTTTACGGAAGTTTTACAAATCCCCTGTTGCGATCCTTAGCGGATACCGTAGCGATGCCGTGAACCGTCTTGCCGGCGGTGTTGTTGCCAGCCAGCATCGGAAAGGGGAGGCTGCTGATTGTTATGTGGCAGAGGGACCGGAGCAACTACTGGCAGCTCTGCAAAACTCCGGCCTCCCTTTCGACCAGGCTATCTTATACAAACGCCGCCGTTTCCTGCATCTTTCCTTAAAGCAGTTCGGAAGGAACCGGATGCAGGTACTTGTTTATATGATTTGTGTTATTTGTTTGTTTCCGGGCTGCGGATTAAGAAGGAACATACGCCAATCGGAACAGTACGGTTACAGCGATTCCGTCGTTTTCATCCGTAGTGACAGCCTGTTACTTCAACAACATTCAGCCCTTCACGACTCTTTATCTTGGGAATTAAAGCAAATCATCTATCTTCCGCCAGACACGTCCGGCAGGTAACCCCTGCAAAGCATCACCTTCGCCCGTCTTCTCCATACCACCCACCAAACCGACAGCCTTATTACCGAAACCGGTTCACAACAATCCAGGTCCGCATATACGGAAGAAAGATCACTTACACAGAAAGAACATCGCGCAACGGGCTATCGGGTTTTGATATTGATGGTAGTCGGGGGAGGCTTATATTAGTACTTGGAGATATCTGGCAAGAAAATATCAGTCGTAAAGCAATATTTAAGTTGAAACTTATTAGAAAAGAAATATATCCTTATCTTTGTACAAAATGATATATCTGAACAATGATTACAATGATATCAATAGAGAACTATAAGTCAATAACCAAACTGGATTTTTCTCCGGGACGTTTTAATATACTTATAGGGGAGAATGGAGGAGGAAAATCTAATCTTCTTGAGGCCATATCATTTGGGGTAGCTGCTTCTTTGGATAAATTAGATAATGAATTTCTTGGATTGAGAGGTATCAGAGTTACCGAACCTCAGTTTGTGATGTCATCATTTGAGAATAATCCTCCAAAAGAAATTGTTATTTCTTTTCTAACTGATAGGAAAACTTCAAGTATAATTTGTCGGATCGATCCTAAAACAAAAAAGGCAGAATTGTTTGCTGGCTTTCCTATCAGCGGGAATGCGGAAGCGGAACCATTGAGTTATGAAACTATCTCACATATTAAAAACATATTATCTAAAGAAGGGATTTATGTGAACAAGCTGGATATTAGATCCACTTTAGCTGCAGAAGCACATCCTTTTTATGGAAAAGTAGATCCGGAACTTGGGCGTTTTGTTTTTTATTGTCCGGAGGAATCTGCCTTACGTACATTTCGTGATGAATATCAATTATTACCTTTGGGTAGAAAAGGCGAAGGTGTCTTTAAATATTTGAAAGAATTGTCCCAATCTGAAGAAGGAAAGCTTGTTTTAAATGAAATCAATGAGAACCTGTCTCTCCTTGATTGGTTTCATCATATAGAAGTTCCTGCTACAGGGTTATCAAATGATTATACGGTATATATTAAAGATCGCTATTTGACAGATACTATGTCGTATTTTGATCAGAGAAGTACCAATGAAGGTTTCCTGTATCTGTTGTTCTATTTCACATTGTTTATTTCAAAAGATACTCCTGCTTTCTTTGCAATTGATAATATAGAATCGTCTTTTAATCCGAAATTGTGTACTAAAATTATAGAGGTTTTGCAAAAGTTAGCGGTAAAACATAATAAGCAGGTGATCTTGACTACTCATAATCCATTTATATTAGATGGCTTGGATTTATCGGATGAAGATCAGAGATTGTTTGTTGTCAGACGAAATGATGAAGGGCATACGAAAATCAGGCATATTGAATATAAACCGGAACGAAAGAAAAAACTGTCAGAGCTTTGGATGAGTGGAGCTATCGGAGGATTGCCGGATAACTTTTAATATAGATACGGAAATGACCATCGCATTAGTAACAGAAGGTATCTCCGAATACCGCATAACAAAGCATATTCTTACAAAATACTTTAAAGGGTATAACGAAGATATTGACATCAATCAGATGCCACCGAAATTGACTGAAGATGAAAAGAAACAGGCTGATGGTGGTACCAAAGGTGGTTGGGTTGAGGTTTTGAAGTATTGTGAGAACCAGGAAAAACTGGAATCAATCGTTCAAAGTTTGAGTAACATTTAATACAGATTTATTATGTGTAGGATATTTACTTTTCTATTGTTTTGTCTGGTCTCGTTTTCTATGTCTGCCCAATCCTCGAAGGTGGAAGTCTCTTATGAACTTTGTAAGGATGATATGACACGGGAATTGATGGATTTTCAGGATATTCGTTATTATCAGGTATTTATTAAAGGTGATTTTTCAGGAAAGATGTGTAATTTGGTGATGGTACATTGTCGGGATGGTCAGTTGTCCTATGATGAACCGATTCGTTTTCAGGAAAAGGATTCGACGATCCGGCTGACCTATTTTGCCCAGTCTATTGATAATGATACAGCCAAAATCTCTCTGAAAAGTAAAGCTGTACATTCAACTCGTAAATATGATGTGAAGAACTGTAAAAGTCATATACTTATGGAAACCTATACGGAAGTTCCTCTGATTACGGCGGATACTATACCGGTAATTGCTTATACAACAGGCTTGGTTCAAAATTTTATGTTTGAAGGGAAACCTGTAACCGGTATTGATTATTGTGGATTACGTTTTGCGAAAGTTAATCCTAAAGAGTGGTCGGAAAAGTACGGGGTAAAGGACTTTGTTTATTATATCATTTATTTTGAACCTTTCGACATAGGGAAAGAATAACTATTTCACCTCGAAAAGTATCTTACGCTGATTACCCCAGTTGTCGATCAGAGTGAGCATGTGTTTACCGGACTCCACTGTGCAGGCGATCTGGTGGTTGTCTGTTGTTTCTCCAAGGTACGTGTCGTCGAGATGCCAGTAGATGGTGGCGTCGGGACGGGCATGGGCGGCTTTGAAGATAAACTTCTCCTGTTTGCCGGAGAATCCTTTCGGTAAGTATAAGATGGCGTTGTGTTCCGGGTAGATCAGTTCGATCTGCCGGCTTTGTGCCTGTTCGCATCCCGGTTTGATGGGAGGGAGGGGGACGTAGTCGATATGGTAGTTACGGTAATAATATTCCTGTGAAGGCGGGAGCACGAACCAGGGACGGGTGATCATCCGGTCGACAGACTCGCAGGAACTGTTTACACGAAAACGTCCGTCTGCCGATAGATGGACGAGTTTGTGGTAAGGACATACCGGGGTGTTGATGCCGGAACGGGGGATATACAATGTGTCCGTCTGATCACAGATCCGGGAGGCTTTGTGTCCGCTGTTGCGACAGATCACCGCCTGTTCCAGTTCGTCGTAAGGCATATCGAACCAACTGCTGCCGGGTAACAGTGAGAAGAGGTCGAAGAGGACAGGGGCTGCATTTCCTACTCCTGTCAGGCCCGGGCGACCTTCGCCAGACGCATTTCCCACCCATACGCCGACGACATAGCGGGGAGTAGTCCCGATAGCCCAGGCATCGCGTCCTCCGTAACTGGTCCCGGTCTTCCAGGCGATCTGCTTCATCGATTCGAATTGTTGCCAGTCGGCTTCTTCTTCCGGGCGGTTGAGGGTGGACATGGCTTCGTAAGTAAACCAGATGGAGGCGGCTGATAATAATGGCTTATCGGTAAGTCGCTTGTCTGTGATTGATTGTATGGGTTCTTTTTCTTTGTTGGGGAATGGTGTCAACGGATGAATATCCTGCGGATTATATCGTCCGTTGTAAGGACGGTAATGGGTGAGAACCCGGGACAGGGAGGCATACATTCCGGATATATCCCATAAAGTACCTTCTGCGCCTCCCAGAATCAGGGACGCTCCGTAATGTTCTTCCGAGAAACGGAGGGAGGTCATACCTAATGTCTTCAGTAAGGTCATGAAACGGCCGGTATTATATTGCGACAACATGCGGACCAGAGGTACGTTCAGCGAACGTTCGATTGCCCGGTGGGCAGGGACGGCACCGTTAAATGTCTTGTTATAGTTCTGCGGCATAAAACCGTTGATGTTCAGAGGTACATCCGATACGAGGGTGGAAGGGAGTATCTGTCCGTCGTGCAGCATGCCGGCATAAAGGAAAGGTTTCAGGATGCTCCCCGTGCTACGGGGGGAAGTGATGATATCGACCTGGTTTCCCCGTTTTTCGTCGGCCTGGAAGGTGGCATTTCCAGCATAGGCCAGGATTTCTCCGGTTTCCACGTCGGCGATAAGGGCAGCCAGGTTATGGATATGGTTGGAACTGCTGTATTCCCGGGCATAACGGTTGACGAGTTCCTGGGTTTGTTTCTGCAAGGAATACTGTACCGATGAGGTGATACGTATTCCCGGTGTGCCGGCGGCCAGCCGTTCCAGCAGATGAGGAGCTTCGTTGGGCAAGGGCACCGGGGCTTCCGGCAGGGGTTCCATGCAGGATAGTTCGTATTCGGTATTGTCGATGATATTTCTTTCTTTCAGCGTGTGCAGGAGTTTGTCGCGTTTTGTTTTCAGTTGTTTTCGGTTCCTGCCCGGATGGATAAGGGCGGGAGAGTTGGGTAGTACGGCCAGTGTGGCACTTTCCGCCCATGAGAGATCGGAAGCGCTGCGTCCAAAGTAACGCCAGGCCGCTGTCTCGATGCCGACAACGTTCCCTCCGAAGGGGGCATGGGAAGCATACAGGTTGAGTATTTCCTTTTTACTATGGGTCGTTTCCAGGAAGAGCGCCCAGCACATCTCGATACTTTTTTCGTACACGGTACGATCCCGGTTTCCCCGGGCGAGGCGTGCTAGCTGCATGGTCAGTGTACTTCCTCCGCTGACGACGCGGTGGTACCGGACATTCAGATAGGCGGCACGCAGAATGGCCGCCGCGTCTATCCCCGGATGATAAAAGAAATAACGGTCTTCATAAGTAGTCAGGCAGGTAATGAATTTATCCGGCAGAGAATCGGTCGCCGGAAACCGCCATTGCCCGTCCGGTGCAATCCTCGCCCCCAGCAGGTTACCCTCCGAAGAGTAAAGTAATGTCGAGTAAGATACGGGGAACAGGGTACGGGGAACCAGCAGGTACATCCCTCCCCAAAGAAACAGGATAAACAGCAAAATAGATATTATCCAGGTTTTATTTATCGTCATAATGCCCTAAAGCTGATACTATATAAACTGTCACGATATTTTCATCTACTATGATCTCTGCTCTATGTAATGTTTTAGTTGCCATACTTTCCATTGTTATAGTTATTACAAAGATAAGGATAAAAATGAAAGATCAGGTGGAATACGTTCTATCGTAGAATATAATTCTTTATATTTGTGAAATAAGTAGATGTGCTGATGTTTGTTTTTGATCTTGAATAAGTAGTAACCGTTAATTGGAAGAAATATGGCAAGGTATCTTTATTTGATGTGTTTATGCTATTTGTTGTGCCTGTTGGGCAGTTGTACTTCAAAGAGTAGTGAAGGCGAGACGGGAGAGTTGCCTTTTAACCCGCATGTGGAAGCGTTTACCTCGGGTAAAATATCCAGGTATACACCGGTGTATCTGATATTCAATCAGGATATACCACAGGATAAATTACAGAGCGACCGGTTGTCGAAGCTGGTCCGCATCAAACCGGATATAGCCGGAGAGTTCTCTTTTGAGAATAACCGGACTATCGTTTTCAAACCTGCAAAAGAGTTTGACCGGAATACCTCCTACAAGCTGACGGCCGACCTTTCCGAATGGTTTGACGTGACAGGCAAGGACAAGCAGTTTACCTTCGGCTTTTCTACTTTCCCTATGGCGTTGCGTGCCAATCTGGAATCGATGGAGATCAACAAGAAGAACGAGAACGGTTATGATGTACTGTGCACTTTGCTGACCCCCGATAAGGAGACACCGGAAACAGTTGAATCGTTGGTCCGCTTCTCAGAAAAGGTGGATGCTGTATGGCAACACAGCCCCGACGGTAAAAAACATCAGGTTACCTTGCAGAATGTACAGGCCGGAACCGACGGAAGCCGTACGCTTACCCTTTCCGTTGCCCCGAATAAACTGGGCGTTGCCGAAGATAAGCAGCTATCCGTAAGTATCCCGGATATGAACGATTTTGAGGTTTATGACGTGACTTATGTGACGGAACCGGAACGGTATGTGGAAGTGACGTTCTCTAAAGAGCTGGATTCTTCGCAGGATATGCAGGGATTGGCCTTTATCGCCGGGAATACCTCCGAGACGGTGAATGTGGAGGGGAACCGTCTGCGTTTATATCCCGATGCTCAACGTACGGGAGTTATGAATGTACATCTGAACCATCAGATACGCAGTAAGAACGGCCTTACTCTGAAAGAAGATATTACCCGCCAGGTCGAGATCAGCAGCCTTCTGCCGGATGTCAGGTTTGTCGGGCAGGGAGTTATTATACCGCAATCCACTCAATTGCTTGTGCCTTTCCAGGCCGTTTATCTTCGTGGCGTTGTGGTACGTGTGATAAAGATATTGGAGCAGAATATCGGCCAGTTCCTCCAAGTGAATAATCTGGACGGGACTTCGGACCTGATGCGTGTGGGCCGCCTGGTTGCACGTAAGACGATCTTCCTGGATGAAGACGGCAGCGATCTTACCCAATGGAACACCTATGCTATCGATATGAAGCAAATGATGGAACCTGAACCCGGTGCCATTTATCGTGTCGAACTTTCTTTCAATAAAGATCTGTCGGCCTATCCTTGCGACGATTCCGTGAAAGTCTCCCGCGAGCAATTGCTTGCTGAAGATGAAATCAAATTCAAAGAGGAAAGTTCGCGTTTCGATAATGGCGGATACTATTATTATAATGGTGATTTCGACTGGAGTGATTATAATTACAGCGAACGGAATGACCCCTGTTCGAATAGTTACTATTATAATAAGGTAGAAGGCAAGAATGTGCTGGCAACCAACCTCGGCCTGATAGCAA
Source organism: Parabacteroides goldsteinii DSM 19448 = WAL 12034 (assembly GCF_000969835.1). Classification (GTDB taxonomy): domain Bacteria; phylum Bacteroidota; class Bacteroidia; order Bacteroidales; family Tannerellaceae; genus Parabacteroides; species Parabacteroides goldsteinii. The sequence goes on along the minus strand of NZ_KQ033913.1, from coordinate 1,928,846 downwards.
TGGCAGGTGAGGATAATGAAATGACAGTCCTGGTGCATAACCTGATGACGACTCATCCGGAGAATGGTGTCAATGTCGCAGCTTACAACTACCAGAACCAGCAGCTGGCATCGGGTATTACGGACAGCCAGGGACAGACCCGTCTGAAGATAACTTCGGGCAAGCCTTTCTATCTGATCGCTTCTTTGGGAAATGAACGCTCGTATCTGCGTGTGGATGGCGGATCGGCATTGTCGTTAAGCTCTTTCGATGTCTCCGGCGAGGTCGTACAGAAAGGCATTAAAGGATTTATCTATGGTGACCGGGGCGTCTGGCGTCCGGGCGATACCTTGTTCCTGAGTTTTATGCTGAACGACCGTGCCAAAAAACTTCCCGCCAACCATCCGGTGGTAATGGAACTGTATAACCCGTTGGGACAATTATATCTGCGTAAGACACAGACCCGGGGAGAACTGGGTGTGTATTCGTTTGCCATGCCGACGGAACCGGATGCACCGACAGGCGCCTGGAATGTAACTGTAAACGTGGGAGGCGTCAGCTTCACCAAACGCCTGCGTGTGGAATCCATCAAGCCGAACCGTCTGAAGATCGACCTGTCCATGCCCGAAAAGACATTATTGCGCGGCGAACCGCTGAACGCACGTCTGCATACGGAATGGTTGCAGGGAGCAACGGCAAGGAACCTTAAATACGATATTCAGGGAACCTTTATCTCTACACCGACCACTTTCGGCAGCTTTAAGGATTTCTATTTCGATGATCCTTCGAAAGTGTTTAACAGCGAAGAGAGCAAACTGATTTCCGGAACGACCGACGAGAAGGGAGACGCCCTTGTGCAGGCGAAGTTTGAGATCGGTTCGACGGCCCCGGGTATGCTGATGGCAAACTTCGTTACCCGTGTGTACGAAGAATCGGGCGATTTCAGTATCGATGCCAACCGGATGTTGTATTCGCCTTATAAGCGCTATGTCGGTATCAAGTCGCCGCAGCAGACACGCGAACAACTCAATACAGGAAGTAATTACACCTACGAAGTCGCTTCGGCCGATTACCTGGGTAACCCGCAGGCCAATACGGAACTGGAGGTGCAGGTCTATAAAGTGTATTGGTACTGGTGGTGGAGTTCCGACAACAGTAGCCTGGCAAACTATGTCTCCGACTCCTATAACAAACCCGTCAAAAATATGACAGTCCGTACCGGGGAGAACGGGCGCGGGACCTTTAGCTTATCGTTCGGCAATGAAGAGTGGGGCACTTACTTTATTTCCGTGAAGGATAAGGAAAGCAAGCATTCGACCGGTGTCATGAGTTATTTTGACTGGCCTTATAACGAGGGACGGAGGAATGCCGACGGCAGTGAATCGGCCAGCATGCTGACCTTCAAGACGGATAAGGATAATTACCAGCCGGGCGAGAAACTGGTTATCACCATCCCTTCAGCCAAAGGAAGCCGTGCCGTTGTCAGCATAGAAAACGGCACGAAGGTATTGTCCGTCACCGAACATACCTGTGACGACCAACAGACCGTAATCAAACAGGACGTGACCAAAGAGATGCAGCCGAATGCCTACGTCTATGTGACGTTGTTGCAGCCTCACGGAATCACGAAAAACGATTTGCCGATCCGTATGTACGGCGTTGTCCCGTTCACGGTGACCTCTCCGGAAAGTCATTTATATCCCCAGATCAGCATACCGGACGAGATCAAGCCGGAAGCCAACTATGAGGTAACCGTTTCCGAAAAGGACGGCCGCGAAATGGCCTATACCTTAGCCATTGTGGACGAAGGCCTGCTCGACCTGACTCGTTTCCGCACCCCTGAACCCTGGAAGGCGTTCAATGCCCGCGAAGCCCTGGGTGTAAGTACCTGGGATATGTATAATTTCGTAGTCGGCGCTTACGGCGGACGTATCGAACAATTGTTCAGCATCGGTGGCGACGATGCCCTTAACAAGGGGCCGAAAGCCATTGTGAACCGTTTCAAGCCGGTTGTCATGTTCGACGGCCCGTTCCTGCTGAAGAAAGGGGAGAAGCAGCGTCATTCCTACCGGATGCCGAACTATAACGGTCGGGTGAAGGTCATGGTCGTAGCCGGCAACGGTGAAGCCTACGGAAATGCCGACAAGAGCGTTTTCGTGCGCAAGCCTGTGATGTTGCTCGGAACGTTGCCCCGTGTGATCGGTGTCGGTGAAGAGATGGTTGTCCCCGCCACCGTATTTGCTACCGAGAACGGTGTCGGAAATGTCAATGTCTCGATCAGTTGTTCCGATAATATGGAAGTTGTGGGACCGGCCACCCAACAATTGAACTTTACGGAGAAGAGCGACAAGCTAGCCTCGTTCCGTATCAAAGTGAAAGACCAGCCGGGAGCCGGACGCGTAACGATCACTGCATCGGGCAAAGGCGATAAGTCGGTTTACACGACGGATATCGAGATACGTTCAGTCTCCCGTCCGCAGGTGAAGGTATTGCCTGTCACCCTGGAAGCCGGCAAGTCCTGGAAAGAAACGGTTCAGATGCCGGGAATGAAAGGTACCAATTCGTTGACACTCGAAGTATCCGACGTGCCGCCTTTGAACCTGTCTTCCCGCCTGTCATACCTGATCGGTTATCCGCACGGATGCGTCGAACAGATCACCTCCAAAGGTTTCCCGCAATTGTACGTCGGTGAATTTGCTGCTTTGTCGAAGGCACAGCAGACAACGACCGGAAACGCTGTTAAGGAAGTCATCCGTCGCTTGCGTTCTTACCAGACGGTAGACGGTGCATTCTCTTACTGGCCCGGCGGAACCAGCAGCAATGCCTGGGGAACGGTCTATGCCACCCACTTCCTGCTTTCTGCCGAGACGAAAGGATATCTGGTGCCCGACGGCATGAAACGGAATGTCCTGAATAACCTCCGCCGTGTGGCACGCGACTGGAAGCCCGTCAACTCCTATTATTCCCGTTCGGAAGAGATGACGCAAGCCTATCGCCTCTATGTCCTCGCCTTGGGACAGACGCCGGAAGTAGGCGCTATGAACCGCCTGAAAGAAAATAAATCGTTGCAACCGATGAGCCGCTGGCTGCTTGCCTCCGCCTATGCCTTGATCGGCCGCAGCGACGTGGCAAAGAACCTGATCGAAAAGACTACGGAGCTGAAAACAGATTATTCGGACTACGACCTTACATTCGGTAGCGACCTGCGCGACCAGGCCATCCGCCTGATGACGCTTACCCTGCTCGGAGACGGTAAGGAAGCCGCCCTGCTCACCCGTGACATCTCGAAAGAACTTTCGTCGGACGATTGGCTGAGTACGCAATCCACGGCCTTTGCCCTGGTATCCCTCTCCGAATACATGGCAAAATACAAGGTGGGCGGATCGATGGATTTCACCTATTCCTGCGCCGGAAAGAATGACAAAGTCAGCTCCGTCAAGAGCGTTTGGACGGAAACCTTACTGGAAAAAGCTGGGGCATCCGCTTCCGTAGAACTAAAGAACACCGGAACATCGACCTTGTTCGCCCGCATCATTACCGAAGGTATTCCCGAACAGGGCAAGGAAGAAGCCTATGCGAACGGCCTGTCGCTGGCCGTCAGCTACACCGACCAGAACGGCCGGGCTGTGAATATAGCTGACATGCAGCAGGGAACGAATTTCATAGCCGTGGTGACGGTCAAGAATCCTACCGCCCGTGGCATAAACAACCTGGTCTTGACGGAAATATTCCCTGCCGGCTGGGAAATCCTGAACACCCGCTTCCTGAACGACGGGGCGACAGACAAGACAGCCACAGGCATAAATTATCAGGATATTCGCGACGACAAGGTGTATAGTTACATCGACTATCTGCCTTCCGGTCGCCAGGTAACGGTAAAGATCAACCTCTGTGCTGTTTATCCGGGACGTTTCTATCTGCCCCCGGTTTATTGCGAAGCCATGTACGATAATCTGGTACGGGCGAATACCGAAGGGAAAGAGGTGGTTGTAGAGTGAAAAAGAGTCTTTTAGGTCTAAGAAATCCCGGTTAACTGTTTAAAGTGGACTTCTTAGGCCTAAAAAGTGGCTTTTCAATGGTGAAAGTTTATCTTTTAGGCCTAAAAGACGTGTTTCAAACGTTTAAAGTAGACTTCTTAGGTCTAAGAAATGACTTTTCACCGTTTAAAGTTCATTCCCTAGGTCTAGGAAGGCAACTTTCACCGTTTAACCGGCATTCCCGAACTTCCAAATCGTAAGATAGTCCAACTACATCGAAACAAATGCTTGTTTTATTCAGAAGTAACCTTTTTATCTTTGCCGTGGATAAATACAACTGATTCATGAAGAAAAAACACTTACTCTTTGCTTTGTTTTGTAGCGGACTTCTATCCTGTACAGCGCCTACAGCAACTCAACAGTTAGCCGGGGATATCCTGGCCGACCAAAGTTTTCATACCGTCGACAGTATGGCCCGTGCCGTAATCCGCAGCGGTTTTAATGCCGGAAGCGGTTACTCCCAGATATGGGCGCGCGATATGAATACCTTTATTGAAGTGGCCTGCGAAGAAAGCAACCCGTCCGATCTGCGCAATGCGATCCTGCTGTTTTTTGCCCTGCAACAGCCAAACGACGAGATGATAGACGGATATGTCCTGAAAACAGACTTCAACTGGGGTGACGATCATCCTTATTATTCTGATGCTGCGCCCGACCATGTCGCTTTCAAGAATACAGTCGAAACAGACCAGGAATCTTCCCTGATCCATATCGTAGGAAAGTATATTCGCAAGACCGGCGACACCTCTATCCTGAACGAAGTGGTAGCCGGCCGTACCGTCTACGACCGTATGGTCGGAATGATCGACTATCTGATGAAGGAACGTTATAACGAACAATATGGCCTTCTCTACGGAGCCATGACGGCAGACTGGGGCGACGTGCAACCCAACGACGATTTCGGTTGCGATATGAATGAATTGTCGGACCCAGCGATCGATGTCTACGACAATGCCATGTTTATCATCGCCCTCGATTTTATGCAGGAAATGACTGCGGATAATGTGGATAAGACCCGCTGGAAAGAACTTCGCCAGCATATAGCAGCGAATACCCGCAAACATCTCTGGGATGAACAGCGTCAGAAGTTTATTCCCCATATCTACCTGGAGAAATCTCCGATACCGGAAGGCTTTAACGAACTGGATGTGCATTATCACGGAGGAACCGCCATCGCGATAGAAGCCGGCCTGTTGTCTCCCGAAGAAATAGCCGTTGTCAATGCGCAGATGTTGGAGAATGTCCGCCTGTCCGGTATGCCGAGTATCGGTCTTACGTTGTATCCTACTTATCCGGAAGGGTTCTTCCGTGGTGGAATGTCCAAACCCTATATTTATCAGAATGGGGGAGACTGGACCTGGTTCGGCGGTCGTATGATCCAGCAGCTTATTGCCAACGGCATGGTGAAGGAAGCCTACGAAGAAGTGCGTCCGATGATCGATCGCGTCATAAAGAACCAGGGATTTTATGAATGGTACGGCAAAGGCGGCGTACCCAGCGGTTCCGGTCATTTCAAAGGTTCGGCCGGGGTACTGGCGAAAGCTATCGAGATGTTCAATCAATGGTCGGAAGAGAATAAATAATAAAATATCATATAAATGAGAAAAAGTAATTACGATAAAAGCCCCTCGACAACCGTCGACGGGGCTCTTTGGAAAGGTTGGGAGTCTGTTTTGGATAAGTTGAAGGACGTATGCAACGTCCCGGAAGAGTTGGCACGAAAGGTCGTTGTCATTGAATGTTATCATGGTGTATACCCGGAGGAACTGGCTGAACACCTGGCAACATTGCATCCTTCTTTGATGATTCATTCGGATCAATGTTTTAAAGGCGTAGAAGATATTGAGAAGATGACGCGTCCTTATCTGACAGACGATCGCCTTTTTGGACGCCGTGCCCCGTTTTACTATGCAGACTTCCTGGATGCGGACAAAGTAAAAGAATGCCGGGAAAAGATAAAAGCTGCGACCGGACTGGTAATCGTTTACGGGCATGCTGCGGCAGAGGTTGTTCCCGAAGCTGATGTACTGGTCTATGTCGATATGGCACGTTGGGAGATACAACAACGTTTCCGCCAGGGAAAGATCGACGGCCTGGGAGTAAAAAAACGGGAGGAAGCGCCTTCGCTCCATTACAAACGCGGATATTTCATTGACTGGAATGTTTGTGACGCCCTGAAAAAACAACTGTTACCGAAAGCAGATTACTGGCTGGATACTCATATCCCCGGTATGCCTAAAATGATAACCGGCGAAACCCTGCGTGCCGGACTGGAAAAGACAGCCCGTAAACCGTTCCGTGTGGTTCCTTTCTTCGACCCGGCCCCCTGGGGAGGACAATGGATGAAGGAAGTTTGCGACCTCGATAAGGAACAAGCAAACTTCGGCTGGTGTTTCGACTGCGTGCCCGAAGAGAACAGCCTGTATCTGAAAGTAGAAGGCGAACTGTTTGAGATGGCCTCTAATAATCTTGTATTTTATCAAACCCGTAACCTGTTGGGAGGCCCGGTCGAATCGCGCTTCGGACAGGATTTCCCGATCCGTTTCGACTTCCTGGATACGATGGGAGGGGGCAACCTCAGTTTGCAGGTACACCCGACTACCCAGTATATCCGTGATACGTTCGGCATCTATTATACACAGGACGAAAGTTATTATCTGTTGGATGCCGGAGAGGATGCAACCGTTTACCTCGGTCTGAAAACGGGCGTGAACCCGGATGAGATGATCGACGCATTGAATGAAGCCCAGGTATCGGGTAAGCCGTTCGATACGGAGAAGTACGTAAACAAATGGCCGGCCAGGAAACATGATCATTATCTGATCCCGAACGGCACTATCCATTGCTCCGGTTCTAATGCGATGGTACTGGAGATCAGTGCTACCCCGAGCCTTTTCACATTCAAGTTATGGGACTGGGGACGCCTGGGGTTGGACGGCAAACCGCGTCCTATCAACATCACCCACGGTTCGCATGTGATACAATGGGAACGGCAGACGGAGTTTGTACGCGACCAGTTGGTCAATCATTTCGAACCGCGTGCCGAAGGCGAAGGCTGGGTAGAAGAACGTACCGGTCTGCATGAAAATGAGTTTATCGAAACCCGCCGCCACTGGTTTACCGGCACAGTGCCGCACAATACAGGTGGGGGAGTCAACGTTTTTAATGTGATAGAAGGAGATGAACTGATCGTGGAAAGTCCGGTAAATGCGTTCGAACCGTTTATCGTTCATTATGCCGAGACATTTATCGTACCGGCCGTAGTCGGTGATTACACGATCCGCCCGTATGGCATTTCAGAAGGAAAAACCTGCGGAACGATCAAGGCTTATGTACGGACGAAAGGATAACAATCGAATATCAATTAAACACACATATATATAATGTATAACGATAACCGCATAGTAATGACCCTTGATGCCGGAGGGACCAACCTGGTCTTTTCGGCTATCCGTGGGGGAAATGAGATAGTGACTCCTATAACGTTGCCCTCTTGTGCCTGTAATCTGGAACAGTGCCTGGGGCAATTGGCAACAGGTTTTTCCCGGATTCGCGAACAACTGACGGAAGCCCCGGTTGCCATCAGTTTTGCTTTTCCCGGACCAGCCGATTATCCGGCCGGTATTATCGGTAATCTGCCGAACTTTCCTTCTTTCCGCGGAGGCGTAGCGTTGGGCCCGTACCTGGAAGAAAAGTTCGGCATCCCTGTCTTCATCAATAATGACGGCGACCTTTTTGCTTATGGCGAAGCTCTTACCGGCGCATTGCCGGAGGTAAATCTTCGTTTGGAAAAGGCGGGAAGCATTAAGCGTTATAAAAATCTGCTCGGCGTAACACTCGGTACCGGTTTTGGTGCCGGAGTCGTGATAAACGGTGACCTGCTGATGGGAGACAATGCGGCCGGAGGCGATATCTGGTGCTTCCGCAACAAGAAACACCAGCAATATATCGTAGAGGAAAGTGTCAGTATCCGAGCCGTGCAGCATGTCTATCGTGAGCTTTCCGGCGACACTTCCGCTTTGACTCCGAAAGATATTTTCGATATCGCCGAAGGTACCCGTCCCGGAAATCAGGATGCCGCCCGCCGTGCCTTTGCCGAATTGGGGGAAATGGCCGGGGATGCCATAGCGCAGGCCATCACTTTGATCGACGGTCTGGTCGTGATTGGCGGAGGACTGACCGGTGCTGCCAAATATTTCATGCCTGCCTTGCTTGAAGAGATGAATAGCGAGACCGGTATGATGGACGGAAGCCGTTTCAGCCGTCTGCAAAGCAAAGCATTCAATTTGGATGACGAAGCGGACTTCAACCGGTTTGCCCGAGGGGAAGCGGTGAAGATACCTGTTCCCGGTTCGGATCGCCAGGTGGATTACGACCCTTGCAAACGCATCGGTGTCATGATAAGTAAGCAGGGGGCCAGCCGTTCGGTCGCTTTGGGTGCTTATGTATATGCCTTGAATCATTTATAAGAATGTAAAAATAAATACGCCATGAATACAAACTGTTTAATAACTCCGGTTCTCACCCTTCTGACAGGCTTGCTGGTTGTTTCCTGCTCGCCGGTGAAAGAAGAGAAGGCGGTTGCGGAGAACCTGTCCCAATATGTGGAACCGCGTATCGGGACGGCACATTGCCGCTGGTTCCATTTCACCCCCGGTGCGATGCCTTTCGGTATGGCGAAACCTGCTCCATCGACAAACGCCCATTTGGGGAATAACTCCGGCTGGGAAGCAACCGGCTATGACTATCGCGATACTTCCATTGAAGGTTTTCCCTGTCTCCACGAGTTTCAGGTGGGTGGTATCGTCCTGATGCCGACGGTGGGTGAGTTGAAGACTGTCCCCGGTGCCGTGAATGATTCGACCGGAAGCGGTTACCGTTCCCGTTTCGATCATTCGGAAGAGATTGCCACTGCCGGTTATTATTCTGTGAATCTGCAAGACTACCATATCCGGGCAGAACTGACAGCCACCCCTCGTGTGGCTTTTCAGCGTTATACGTTCCCTGCTTCTGAAGAAAGCCGTATCCTGTTCGATATAGGTAACCGGCAGGGTGAAAGTGGTGCTGTGAAGGATGCCTCCGTTACGTTAAATGATGACGGGACGGTTGAAGGCTGGGTGATTACCTTGCCGGAATATGTAAAGAAATACCAGCCGGGCGCAACAGTGCCGTTGTATTTTTCTGCCCAGTTGGATAAACAGCCTTCCGGATATGGCACCTTCATCGGTGAAAAGGTACAGCCGGATGCAAAACAGGTTTCCGGAGTCGGTTCGGGATTATATCTTACCTATAAGACTGCGGAAGGAGAAAGCATTACTGCCAAGGTCGGCCTGTCATATACCTCTGTGGAAAATGCCCGTCTGAACCGTGATACGGAAGCCCGCACGCTTACCTTTGACGAGGCGAAAGAGGCGGCTCACCGGCAATGGGAAAACTACCTCGGACGCATCCGGGTAGAGACACCGGTCAAAGAAGATAAGGTGAAATTCTATACCGGTCTTTACCATGCCCTGCTGGGACGCGGCCTTGCCAGCGATGTAAACGGAGCCTATCCCCGCAACGACGGTAGTGTAGGGCAGATACCTTTGGAAAATGGCAAGCCTGCCCATAACCTTTATAATACCGATGCAGCCTGGGGAGCGCAATGGAATCTTTCGCAAGTTTGGATTCTGGCTTATCCTGAATATGCATCCGATTATATCAGCAGTCATTTGCTGGTCTACAAAGATGCCGGATGGTTGGCAGATGGCTTGGCCAATAGCCGTTATGTATCGGGGGTAGGGACCAACCTGCTGACTACGATTCTGGCCGGGGCTTATCAGTGCGGTATCCGTGATTTCGATGTCGACCTGGCTTATGAGGCTTCTATTAAAAATGAACTCGACGGTACGAACCGTCCGCTGGGGGCCGGAAAGGTCGATACGGATAAGTTCCTTGAATACGGATATGTCCCCCATCTGGAAAATGGTAATGGTCCCGACGAGGCCTTTATGTTCTCCGCTTCCCATACATTAGAATATTCTTACAGTGCCTGGGCAGTCGCTCAATGGGCAAAGAAATTGGGTAAGACTGACGACTATGATAAACTGATGTGGCTGTCGAAAGGCTGGGAACGTATCTATGATCCGTCCACTAATTTTGTTCATCCGAAGAAGGCTGATGGAAGTTTCATTGATAACTTCAACCCGATGCAGGTGTGGCGCGGTTTCCAGGAAGGAAATGCCTGGCAGTACACGTTCTATGTGCCGCATGATGCGGAAGGCCTGGTCGGCAAGGTCGGAGCCGATGTTTTCAATCAGCGTCTCGACAGTATCTTTACTGTTTCCCGCGAGCTGATCTTCAGCGGTGGTACGGAGGTCGGAGCCTTTGCCGGTCTGCAAACTTTGTATAATCATGGCAACCAACCTTGCCTCCATATCTCCTGGCTGTTCAACGAGGCGGGACGTCCTTCGCTGACCCAGAAATGGGTACGTGCCATTCTGGACGAGTTCTATGGAACGGACGGTATTCATGGTTACGGTTACGGGCAGGATGAAGACCAGGGACAGTTGGGTGCCTGGTATGCGATCGCTTCCCTGGGACTGTTCGATGTCAAAGGACTGACAGACCCGCAACCTTCTTTTGCTTTGGGCAGCCCTGTATTCGATAAAATAACGATTCAGCTGAATAATACATACTATAAAGGAAAAGAATTTGTTATCGAAACAAAGAACAACAGCAAAGAAAACTATTATGTTCAGCAGTACCGTCTGAACGGTAAAGTCTATCCAACTACCCGCATTCCTTTTGAAACAATTGCAGCGGGAGGACGTCTGGAACTGGATATGGGGAATCAGCCGGTAGATACATATAATGATTATTGAAAAAACAATACATACCATGAATAAACAAAATTCGAAAGCCATTTATCCCATCCTCTTCGGTTTCTTTGTGATGGGTTTCGCTGATGTTGTCGGCATAGCAACCAACTATGTAAAGGTAGACTTCTCCCTGTCCGATACATTGGCAAACCTGATTCCGATGATGGTTTTCCTTTGGTTCGCCCTGTTTTCTATTCCGACAGGAGTTATGATGGGAAAGCTCGGACGACGTAACACGGTGGTCATCGCGTTGGCTGTTACAGCTCTGGCGATGTTGCTGCCTCTGTTCTTTTATGACTTTGCCTGCATCCTGCTGGCCTTTGCCTTATTGGGGATCGGTAATACTATTTTACAGGTTTCCCTGAATCCGATGGTGGCTAATGTAGTTAGTCCGGACCGTATTACGAGTGTCCTGACTCTGGGGCAATTTATCAAGTCGATTTCCTCTTTCCTCGGCCCGATCATTGCCGGGGCGGCTGCCTCTTTCTGGGGTGACTGGAAATTGATATTCCTTGTTTACGCAGTAACGACACTGATCTCTACGATCTGGCTGATCTCCACGATCCCGGGAAAGGAAAAGCTGGAAGAGGCCGGGGCTACCTTTGCTACCACCTTATCCCTGTTCAAGGATAAATATATCGTATCCCTGTTCCTGGGGATCCTTTTTATTGTCGGTATAGATGTCGGCTTGAACACTACTATCCCCAAGTTGCTGATGGAACGGACAGGTATGCCCGTTTCCGAAGCCGGACTGGGTACCAGCCTTTATTTTGCCGCCCGTACGATTGGTTCGTTTGCCGGAGCTTTCCTGCTGGCGAAACTCTCCGGTGCCCGCTTCCTGAAATATAGTATGTTTGTTGCGATAGCAGCATTTGTCTTGTTGTTGCTGGTTCCGGATATGTGGAGCATGTTTGTTATGATCGTTATTGTAGGGTTGGCGTGTGCGAATGTCTTTTCGATCATCTTCTCATACGCCCTTCAGCACAAGCCGGAACGGGCAAATGAAATATCCGCTCTGATGATTATGGGAGTATCCGGTGGTGCCCTGATAACGCCGTTGATGGGAATTGTAGCCGATGGTTTCGGACAGGTTGCCGGATTGTCCATCCTCCTGCTTTGCATCCTTTATATTTGTATAATCTCTTTTAGAATCGATAAAAAATAGATGCTTATGAAAACGCTTAAAACCTTATTCCTGACAGGGCTGGCATTGTTTGTCCTGTCATCCTTTGCCTGGAGCGCTTCGACCGCTCCGCCGGGGATCGAGACGCATCTCTTTCCCGCTTTGTATAAAACAGCGAAAGGACCGGTACAGAAAGTACGGGTTACGGTAAAACACGAAGGAGCCTCCGCCAATGCAACGATTACCCTGGGCGATCAGTCCCGGAAAGTGAAATTGAATGACGGGCCGAATCCCTTCTTTTTTGAGATACCGCAGGTACAGTCTACCGTGCAGTTGCCTCTGACAGTAACTGTCGGTAAGGAACAAGAATCTACCCGGGTGGAAGTAAAACCTGTCCGTCACTGGCAGATGAATATGGTGCAGCATACGCATACCGATATCGGTTACACCCGTTCGCAAACCGAAATCCTGGCAGAACATCTCCGTTACATCGACTATGCGCTCGACTATTGCGACGCCACCGATAATTACCCCGACTTTGCCAAGTTTCGCTGGACCTGCGAAATCGCCTGGGCCGTCAGCGAATACCTGAAATGCCGCCCTGCCGAACAGATCGCCCGCCTGAAAAAGCGGGTAGCCGAAGGACGCATCGAACTGGCTGCCATGTATCTGAACTTCGACGAATTGCCCGACGAACAGACATTGGCCGCCTCCCTTTACCCGTTGAAGGCTTTCCGTGAAGCTGGAATGAAAGCGGAAGTCGCTATGCAGAACGATGTGAACGGTATCGGCTGGTGCTTCACTGAATTTTTTGCCGATGCAGGTGTGAAATATGTCAATATGGGAACACACGGTCATCGTGCCCTGATATGTTTCGACATACCGACCGTATTCTGGTGGCAGTCTCCTTCCGGAAAAAAGGTGTTGACTTATCGTGCCGAACATTACAACCAGGGAAACTTCTTCGGTATCCACACCGATAACTTCGAGCAGTTCGAAGAACGCGTCCTGAATTATCTGGGTGAAATGGAAGCCAAGAACTATCCGTACGATATCGTTGCCGCCCAGCACTCCGGTTATTTTACCGATAATTCGCCCCCTTCGACAAAGAGTTGCGAGATGCTGATGAAGTGGAATGAGAAATACGAATGGCCCAAACTCCGCACGGCAGTTGCCAGCGAGTTTATCAAAGATGTAGAGACGAACTATGCCGATAAGATACAGACCATCCGTGGCGCATGGCCTGACTGGTGGACAGACGGTTTTGCTTCCGGTGCCCGTGAAGCGGCTATTTCCCGTATCACTCATTCGGACATTATCGCTAACCAGGCTGGTCTGTCTTTTGCCGGTATGCTGGGAGCCAAACTTCCTGCCCAGATCGGTAACCAGATAGACGACATCAACAAGGCCCTGCTGTTTTATGATGAACATACATTCGGTTACAGCGAAAGCGTCCGTAATGCCTATTGCAAGGAAACCTGGGAGCAGCGTTCCCTGAAACAATCGTATGCCTGGGAGGCTTACCGTCATTCCGGTTTGCTGGGAGAAGTGACGATGGGATTGTTGCAGTCTTTCGTGCCGAAAGCCGAATATCCCTCGGTGGCTGTCTTCAATACGTTGAACTGGACATATAGCGGTATAGCCAAAGTGTATATCGATCACCAGATATTACCTCGCGAAAAAGCCTTTGAAATAGTGGATGCTTTCGGGAATATCATTCCTGCGCAACCGGCGGAAAGCCGTTCGGACGGTACTTACTGGTCGCTTTACGTGAAAGACGTACCTGCTTTCGGGTATGCCCAATATTATATAAAGGTAAAAGACGAGCCTCGTCCTGCCGTGCAATTGGCAGATAAATTGGAGAATGCTCATGTCGAGAATCCCTGGTATGCCATCGACTTCAATACTCGCAAGGGAACCATCAGTAAACTGTTCGACAAGGAACTGAACAAGGAGCTGACTACCCCGAATGCCGAGTGGGAACTGGGCGAATTTATCTACGAGATCATCGACAGCCGTCATCCGATGGAACAGTACCGCGCACCGCAATTCCTTCGCCGCCGTCCCGAACGGATCCGTTTCGAGCGTTACGAAAAGGGAGCGATCTGGGATACGTATCGTTTCCGTGGCGAGACCGTTGCCGGTCGTGAACCGAACAACCTGATGGTCGAGTTCCGTGTATTCAATGTGACAAAGAAGATCGATATTGTTTACCGTCTGCGTAAAAAAGCCATTACCGATCCCGAAGCTGTCTATATCTCGTTCCCGTTTGAGGTGAATCAGGGAAAGATATTCCTGGATGTTCCCGGCGGAACGATCGAAGCGGGTGTAGACCAGATTCCCGGTTCATCGAACGACTGGTACACCGTCCAGAACTTTGCTACGGCGCGTAACAGCGAATCGCAGGTCGTGATGGGCAGTCCTGAAATACCGTTGATGCAGTTCGGGGCAATCAACACCGGACGCTATAAAGCCGGTGCCGTTCCCCAATCCACCAATATGTATTCCTGGCCGATGAACAACTATTGGGTAACCAATTTCAATGCCGACCAGATGGGTGAACTGCAATGGAGTTACTTTATCAATTCAAGCAAAGACAACTCGATTGGTTATGCCACCCGTTTTGCCTGGGAGAACCGCATCCCGTTCCTGACCCGCGTATTGCCGGCGGGAGCGAAGGGAAGCAAAGTCGTATCTCCTGCTTCCGTGTTCAATATCTCATCCGACAACCTGTTGCTGGTGAATATGAAACCTGTTGAAGGAGAAAACGCCGTGATGCTTCAGTTGCGCGAGATTGCAGGAAAACCGGCTGAATTTGCCGTTACTTCCGATAAGGTCAACTTTACGAAAGTCACTGTTTGTGATGTAGTGGGAGACCCGGTTGCCGGAAATGCAACAACAGATTTTGTCCCCTGGGAGAATAAGTTTATAAAACTTTCCTGGTAATCTATCTGTAAGATAAAGCGATGCCACTTATGAAACTATCCTTCTGTGATAAAGGATTTTCATAAGTGGCATCGCTTTATTATTATGACCCGGTAAATAAATGGTTGAAATGCCGGAAACAATGTTTCCGGGGACCTGACCCACCGTCGAAATGGAATTTACAATGTTTCCGGGGACTTGACCCACCGACGAAATGGAATTTACAATGTTTCTGAGGACCTGACCCACCGACGAAGTGGAATTTACAATGTTTCCGGGAGGTCGACAGTGGGTTATCTCCCCGGAAACATTGTTTCTCGTAAAGGCACTCACTTCCCGGATTATTATGTAAAGAGCCCCTTTATGTGATTTTGTATGTGAATTAAAGATATTTGTATTCTTTCTCTTCCGGATTGTCTTTATCTTTGTGTGATTAATGAATTTGATGATTTGGCTTCATTTAAACATATAAATTCAACCCAAAATAAGAAAACATGAATAAGAAAAATGTATTGGCTATTGCTTTGGTCGCGATGACGGCCTGGATTGGAAAGCCAGCTATGGCAGCTCCCGGTAACGACGCCTTTGACCCGGTAGAGTATGCAATGCCGTTGATGGGAACTCAATCGAGCTTTGAACTATCGACAGGAAACACTTATCCCGCCATTGCCCGTCCCTGGGGGATGAACTTCTGGACTCCCCAGACAGGAAAGATGGGAGACGGATGGCAGTATGTATATACCGCAAATAAGATAAGAGGATTCAAACAAACCCACCAGCCGAGCCCGTGGATCAACGATTACGGACAGTTTGCCATTATGCCTGTTGTGGGCGCTCCTGAATTTGACCAGGATAAACGTGCCAGCTGGTTCTCCCATAAGAGTGAAGTGGTGAAACCTTATTATTATAAAGCCTATCTGGCCGATCACGATGTGATAACGGAGCTGACTCCGACCGACCGTGCCGCTCTGTTCCGTTTCACCTTCCCGGAAAACGACCATTCTTACATAGTGGTAGACGCGTTGGATAACGGTTCTTATATCAAAGTCATCCCGGAAGAGAATAAGATTATCGGTTACTCTACCAAGAATAGCGGCGGTGTTCCCGAGAACTTCAAGAACTACTTTATTATCGAATTCGATAAACCTTTTACCTACGAAGCGACGTTTGCCGACAACACGCTGAAGGAAGGTTCGAAAGAACAGACTTCCAGTCATGTGGGTGCCGTGATCGGTTTCAAGACGAAGAAAGGCGAGATCGTTCAGGCCAAGGTGGCTTCTTCCTTCATCAGCTTCGACCAGGCTGCCATCAATATGAAAGAATTGGGTAATGATAATTTCGATACCCTGGTTTCTAAAGGCAAACAAGCCTGGAACGATGTCTTGGGTAAGATCGAGGTAGAAGGAGGAACATTGGACCAGTACCGTACATTCTATTCCTGCATGTACCGTTCACTGCTTTTCCCGCGTAAGTTCTACGAAATAGATGCAGCCGGAAACGTAGTTCATTACAGTCCGTATAACGGTGAAGTGCTGCCGGGATATATGTTTACCGATACCGGTTTCTGGGATACGTTCCGTGCCCTGTTCCCGTTCCTGAACCTGATGTATCCGTCTATGAACAAGGAAATGCAGGAAGGTCTGATCAATACCTATAAGGAAAGCGGCTTCTTCCCCGAATGGGCAAGTCCGGGACACCGTGGTTGCATGGTGGGTAACAACTCGGCTTCCATCCTGGTAGATGCTTATATGAAGGGCGTAAAGGTCGATGACCTGGAAACGATGTACAAAGGCCTGATCCACGGAACGGAAAACGTACACCCGACTGTGTCTTCCACCGGCCGTCTGGGACATGAGTATTACAACAAACTGGGATACGTGCCTTACGATGTCAAGATCAATGAAAACGCAGCCCGTACGCTGGAATATGCTTATAACGACTGGTGTATTTATCAGATCGCCAAAGAACTGGGCCGCCCGAAGAAAGAACTCGACCTGTATGCTAAACGTGCCATGAATTATAAGAATCTGTACGACAAGGAAAGTAAGCTGATGCGCGGAAAGAATGCCGACGGTACTTTCCAGTCACCGTTCTCTCCGTTGAAGTGGGGGGATGCTTTCACCGAAGGCAATAGTTGGCATTATACCTGGTCTGTCTTCCACGATCCGCAGGGACTGATCGACCTGATGGGTGGCAAAGACTCTTTTGTGATGATGCTTGATTCTGTATTTGCCGTTCCGCCATTGTTCGACGACAGTTACTACGGACAGGTAATCCATGAGATCCGCGAAATGCAGATCATGAACATGGGTAACTATGCACATGGCAACCAGCCGATCCAGCATATGATCTACCTGTATAACTACGCCGGACAACCCTGGAAAGCGCAGTACTGGGTACGTGACGTAATGAATAAGATGTACACTCCGACACCTGACGGTTATTGCGGTGACGAGGACAACGGCCAGACTTCCGCCTGGTATGTATTCTCAGCCCTGGGATTCTATCCGGTGGCTCCGGGTACTACGCAGTATGTGTTGGGCGCCCCGTTGTTCAAGAAGGCAACACTGCATTTCGAGAATGGAAAGAACCTGGTGATCAACGCTCCCGAAAACAGCGACAAGAATATCTATATCGAGTCGATGTCATTCAACGGCGTGAACTATACCAAGAACTATCTCGACCACAACGAACTGCTGAAAGGCGGTGTCCTCGATATTAAGATGGGCGACAAACCCAACCTGAACAGAGGTGTTAACCCGGAAGACTTCCCTTATTCATTCTCAGTGGATGAAAAGAAGAAATAATAAATACTGAATTGAATACTAAGATGAAATTAAACAAAAAAATCAAGACATCTGTTGCCTTGCTGGCTTCAGCTTTTTTACTGGCCTCCTGCGCTGCCGGAGGAGGTCTCCCGTCGGAGCAGAAAAGCCCGGTAGACTATGTCAATCCCTATATGGGAAACATCAGTCACTTGCTGGTGCCTACCTATCCGACCGTACATTTACCTAACAGTATGCTCCGTGTTTATCCGGAGCGTGCCGACTTTACAGGTGATATGTTGAGCGGACTGCCGGTTATCGTAACCAGCCACCGCGGAAGTTCTGCTTTTAATCTGAGTCCGTATCAGGGAGAAGAATCCGGATTGAAGCCGGTTATCAATTACAGTTATGACCATGAGAAGATCTATCCGTATCGTTACCAGGTATATCTGGACGATAATAATATAGATGTAGACTTCGCCCCTTCGCATCAGAGTGCCGTCTATGGCATCACTTTTGAAGGAGAAGGGCCTGCCTATCTGATCTTCAACAGCCGTAACGGACAGTTGAAGAGCGATGGAAAGAGCGTCAGCGGTTACCAGTTCGTAGACCGGAAGACGAAAGTCTATCTCTATGCCGAAACAGACAAAGCTCCGCAACAATGTGGCGTATTGGGAGATAACACCGTGAAATACGGCGAAACATCGGTAGAAGGTAAAGACGCTGCCCTTGTCCTCTCTTACGGAAATGACGTAAAGAAACTCGGTGTGCGCTACGGTATCTCCTTCATCAGCGAAGACCAGGCAAAGAAGAACCTCGAACGTGAGATTGCTGCCTATGATGTGGACGTTGTAGCCAAGATCGCCCGCAACGACTGGAACGATGCCCTCGGCAAAATCCAGACGCAAGGCGGAACCAACGACGACAAGACCGTATTCTATACCTCTTTATACCGTTGCTACGAACGTCCGGTCAACCTGAGCGAAGACGGCCGTTACTACAGTGCCTTCGACGGTCAGATCCATGAAGACGGCGGTCGTCCGTTCTATACCGACGACTGGATCTGGGATACCTACCGTGCAACCCACCCGTTGCGTATCCTGATCGATAACGAACGTGAAAGCGATATCATCAATTCCTTCCTGTTGATGGCGGAACAGATGGGTACGAACTGGATGCCGACCTTCCCGGAAGTGACCGGCGATTCGCGTCGTATGAACTCCAACCATGCCGTAGCCACCGTGATCGACGCCTGGAAGAAAGGCCTGCGCGGCTTCGACCTGGAAAAGGCCTATATCGCTTCAAAGAAAGGTATCGAAGAGAAAACACTGATCCCCTGGTCGGCTGCCCCTGCCGGATGGTTGGATGATTTCTATAAGGAACACGGTTATATCCCCGCATTGAAACCCGGCGAAAAGGAAACGGTAGCCAACGTCTCTATCTGGGAAAAACGCCAGCCGGTAGCCGTTACGCTGGGAACAGCCTACGACCAATGGTGTCTCTCACAGATAGCAGCCGAACTGGGTAAGACTGACGAAGCCAAACATTACCTGCGCGAATCCTACAACTACCGCAACCTGTTCAACCCCGAAACCCGTTTCTTCCATCCGAAGGATAAGGACGGCAAGTTCATCGAACCGATGGATTACCGTTATGACGGTGGCCTGGGTGCCCGCGATTATTACGATGAGAACAATGCCTATGTGTATCGTTGGGACGTACAGCATAATATCGGCGACCTGATCTCTATGATCGGTGGTGACAAAGCATTTGTTTTGGATCTCGATTCCATGTTCAACGAACCGCTCGGTATGTCCAAATGGAGTTTTTATTCCTTCCTTCCCGACCATACCGGCAATGTAGGTATGTTCTCGATGGCCAACGAGCCGAGTTTGCATATCCCGTATCTGTACAACTACGCCGGTCAGCCCTGGAAGACACAGAAACGTATCCGTACGCTGTTGAACCAGTGGTTCCGTAACGACGTGATGGGTGTCCCCGGTGATGAAGACGGTGGTGGTATGTCTGCTTTCGTAGTGTTCAGCCAGATGGGATTCTATCCGGTTACTCCCGGTTCGCCTACCTATAATATAGGTAGCCCGGTATTTACCGATGTAAAGATCGACCTGGGTAACGGAAATACGTTTGAGATCAAAGCAAACAACGCTTCCGAAGAAAACAAATATGTGCAGTCGGCCCGCCTTAACGGCGAAGTCCTGAACCAGCCCTGGTTCCAGCACAGCGACATTGCCCAAGGCGGTCTGCTTGAACTTGAAATGGGCCCGAGAGCCAATAAAGAGTGGGGGACAAAGACACCTCCGCCTTCAGCAGCTCCGATGCCTCAATAATGATTTTCTTTCCGGATTTGATCTGGAATTCTTAAAATAAAATCAGCCAGGTAGCATATGGGTTTGCTACTTGGCTGATTTTTTTTGATATTCTGTTGTGGTCGATATTAATTGGTTGGTTGTTTCCGCTTTATACGGATAAATGTTTATCTTTGTTCAACAACTAGATAAAAGTTAAAATAGCGTATAATGATGAGTCGTAAATTACCGATAGGAATACAAGATTTTGAAGATATTCGGAATGGGAACTATTTGTATGTCGATAAAACAGCATTGATTTATGAATTGGTGATGAAGGGAAAGCCTTATTTTCTCAGTCGTCCCCGTCGTTTCGGAAAGAGTTTACTGATTTCTACATTGGAGGCCTATTTTCAAGGAAAAAAAGAACTATTTGAAGGTTTGGCCATTGAAAAATTAGAACAGGAGTGGAATACTTATCCGGTGTTGCATCTTGATTTGAATGCCCGTAAATATGAAACGGAAGCAGATCTGGTAGCTATTTTAAATCAATATTTGGAAATGTGGGAAGCTGTTTACGGAGATGAAATGAAATTGCGTGTTCCGGAAGAACGTTTCTTTTATGTTATTCGTCGTGCTTGGGAACAAACCGGGCGTCAGGTAGTTGTTTTGATCGACGAATACGATAAACCTCTTTTGCAGGCGATTAATAATGAATCTTTGATGGAAGCCTATCGGCGTACGATGAAAGCGTTCTATGGCGTTCTCAAAAGTGCTGACCGTTACTTGCGTTTTGTATTCCTGACCGGTGTCACTAAATTTGCACAAGTAAGCGTTTTTAGTGATTTGAACCAACTTAATGATATAAGCCTCGACTATAATTATGCAACTCTTTGCGGTATAACACATCAAGAGTTAACTGCGAACTTGCGTCCCGAATTGGAACAGCTAGGTCAAATGCAGTCACTGACATGGGAAGAAACAGTTGAAATGATGGTGAAGCAATACGACGGCTACCACTTTCATCCGAACCGGGAGGGAGTGTTTAATCCTTTCAGTACGTTAAGTGCATTAGACAAAAGAGAGTTTGGCGATTATTGGTTCCAGACCGGAACTCCCACCTTTTTGGTAGAGTTATTGAAGAAAAGTGAATACGACCTTCGTCTTTTGATCGATGGTGTAGAGACACAAGCATCGGCTTTTACCGAATACCGTGCTGAACGGAACAACCCGATCCCGTTAATCTATCAAAGCGGATATCTGACAATCAAAGAATACGATGCTCGTTTTAAACTCTATAAACTGGAATTTCCAAACGAAGAAGTGCGTTACGGATTCCTAAACTTTATCACTCCTTTCTATTCTTCCATCACTGAAGAAGCAAGAGGCTTCTATATCGGTAAATTTGTCCATGAACTGGAGTCCGGCGATGTCGATGCTTTTATGCGACGTATGCGTGCTTTTTTTGCGGATTTCCCTTATGAATTGAATGACAAGACAGAGCGTCATTACCAGGTTGTCTTTTATCTGATCTTTAAATTGATGGGGCAGTTCTGTGATGCAGAGGTCCGTAGTGCCAAAGGCCGTGCGGATGCAGTTGTCAAAACCGGAGAATATATTTACGTTTTCGAATTTAAGTTGGACGGAAGTATAGAAGATGCTTTACAACAAATAAACGATAAAGGATACCTGTTACCTTATCAAATAGATCATCGTAAACTGATAAAAGTCGGTGTTTCGTTCGATCGGAAAGAACGAAATATCGGAGAATGGGGAATCTTCCATGATCTCCAATAGCTTCCTAACCTTAACCGATTTGGCTATAAAGATTAAAATCATGCTGAGAGTGCAAAAACTAATTTAGGTAAACTTTCTTTATAAATAATATTCAATAATTGACAAGGTGAAAGTGAAATGACTAGAAAAAACGATCGTTTTTTCTAGTCATTTATTCGTGTGCAAAATTATTCTTTATAATCCAATAATCAAAGCCTTTTCAGAATTATTATGACCTTAATTATCAATATTTCTCCTCTGATTTATACAAAATCTCTGTTAATCAATGATTAATGATTTTAAACAGAAAAAGGATGACTAGAAAAAACGATCGTTTTTTTTAGTCATCCTTTTCTTTGTGTAGGCTTTGAAAAACAAGCGATAATCGTCAGTTCAATTATGGGACTGACGAGCATTTTTATAACATATAACTAGTATTAATGTGTTGAAAATCAAAGATTTTATTATCCTCTTCTCGAAGCAAAAATACTTCAATCGCTGGGTAATCTTTTTTATAGACCTGTTTTTCTCGGTTTTATCCACTTTTTTAGTATTTGCGACCCTTGGCAATATTTTGAAAATAAGTCTGCCGGTACGTGAGTTTATTTATATAAATCTCTTTTCCATCCTATGCAGTACAATTTGTTTTCTTTCCTGCCAGACCTATAAAGGTGTCATTCGTCATTCAACTTTTACAGAGACGGGGCGTATTGCTATTGCCTCTTTTGTGAAAGCTACTTTGATGATTGTAGCCCTTTCCTGTTTTATCCACTCGTTATCTTTTCTTCAAATCTTTTTAGGAGGTTTGCTTGATTTATTCCTGACTTTCTTTATTCTGACAACGTTTCGTGCTTTATTAATAATGATGTATAGCATGATAGTTAGAAGTATTGCTTCCAATAATGAGAAGTTATTAATTTATAGGGAAGAAGGTACATCATCAAGCTCATCTGTAATTTCTCTATGGAAACAATCCGATAGTTGTCAGATTGGAGGATATATACGAATAGGGGAGAGAAGTAAAATTCGTATAGGAGGCTATCCCGTTTATTCTGTCAAGAATCAGATGGAATTTAATGCTTTAGTGGATCGAAAAGGGATCAAGACGATTTTGTTTACCGACTATCATGTCGTAAAAGCAGAAAGTGAACGTCTGGTGCGTTATTGCGAGAAAAAAAAGATTCGTATGTTGGTATTTTCAGCAATGAACGAGTTAAAAAGCAGAACAGTCAACCTGCATAATTTACCTGAGATTCGTATTGAAGACCTGTTAGGGCGTGATGAAATAAATATCAATCTAAAAAAAATAGCAGGTGAATTAAAAGGAAAAGTTACGCTGGTTACAGGAGCTGCCGGTTCTATCGGTAGTGAACTTTGTCGTCAACTATGTAAATTAGGATTAAAGCAATTGATCTTGTTTGATAGTGCCGAGACACCTATGCATACTCTTCGTCTGGAGTTGGAAGATCGATATCCGGAAGTTGTTTTCACTCCGATTATGGGAGATGTCCGGATGTTGGCTCGAGTGGAAAGTGTTTTTAAACGATTCCATCCTCAGTATGTTTTTCATGCGGCAGCCTATAAACATGTTCCCTTGATGGAAGAAAACCCTTGCGAAGCTGTGCACACCAACGTCCAGGGAACCTGTAATATGGCAGACATGTCTGTAAAATATGATGTAGACAAATTTATCATGATCTCTACGGACAAGGCGGTTAACCCTACGAATGTGATGGGAGCCTCCAAACGTTTGGCCGAAATCTATGTACAAAGTCTGAGTATTGCGATAAATAAAGGAATCCATCCTGGTAAAACTCGATTTATCACTACTCGTTTTGGGAATGTATTAGGGAGCAATGGTTCTGTTATTCCTCGTTTTCGTGACCAACTGGCAAAAGGAGGTCCTTTGACCGTCACTCATCCCGACATCATCCGTTATTTTATGACAATTCCGGAGGCCTGTCGTCTTGTTTTGGAAGCTGCATTTATGGGAGAAGGGAACGAGATTTTTGTGTTTGATATGGGGACTCCGGTAAAGATAGCCGATCTGGCACGTCGAATGATAGAGTTGGTAGGTCTTATTCCCGACAAAGACATTGAAATAAAATATACCGGTCTTCGTCCGGGTGAGAAATTGTATGAAGAGTTGTTGGCAACTAAGGAAAATACGCTTCCTACCATAAATGCTAAAATTTTCCGTGCGAAAGTGCGTGAATATGATTTTGCCGAGATATCAGCCGGTATTGATCATTTAATAGATTTGGCAATCCAAGTAGAAAAGTTGGAAACCGTAAAAATGATGAAATCGATCGTGCCGGAGTTTATAAGTCGGAATTCGGAGTATGAGAAACTGGATTGGGAATCCAAGGTCAAATTAGAGTAAGGATTAAAAAGAAGAATAATAGATATATTTACTTAATAAAATGGTAAAGCAGGTACGTTATTAGAAGATAAATCAAGAAAAGTAAATAGTTTACGAAAAACGAAAAAAAGGATTAGGAAAAACGGTCGAAAGTTTGTTCCTTTGCAAAAGAATAAACTAGGAAAGGAGAATTATCATGAATAGTAGCATAGAAATCTATATTGAGCAATTTGGTCCTATACGTGACTCACGGATAGAACTAAAACCGTTCATGGTGTTTTCCGGAGAATCGGGGACTGGTAAAAGTTACACAGCTCTGCTTGTTCATTATATATATAAGGTGTTATGTGATAACGAAAAATTCGACTTTTTTGTTCAGAACGGAGTTTCGTATGACAAGCATAAAGAGCAATTGCCCGATGCAAACCAAGGGTTCCTGTATGAGTTTACACTGCAAGAGTTTGAAGCGTGGTGTAGTCAGTCTGTCATCAAATACGTGGGAAAGATGGTCGGGAATTATTCTTTAACCGGAAAAGTTTCTATCAAATTCAATGGACTTCCGACTGACTCGTATAGATTCAGCTATACCAAGGAGGTATTAGAGAGGGATGGTGAGATGATATATTACGATACGGTGTTGATGAACAATGGATTACCTCTTCGTCTCCCATATAATTCAACAGGATGGAATGGAGTTCCTTATGCGATTCTTTTTACTGAATATATAAAATCAATATTCGGAATCAGTCAGAACGATACGTTTCTGTTGCCTCCTTCCCGTGGAGGTATAGTCTGCTTGAATGATATCGGTAGGAATGCCTTGACAGGAATGTACCAAGAATTTATGTGGAATTTGTCTGAATTAAAGGCTGTTGAACCCAAAAGTGAAACAAACGATGAGGATTATTCTGCGTTGAGCCGAGAATTGATAGATGGAAAAATCAATTTTCGTAACAATGATTTGTATTATGAGCAGCAATCCAACAACGAAATACCCATCATGGCGAGTGCAGCTTCTATAAAGGAACTTGCCCCGTTTGTGATTATGCTCCAAAAAGGATTAGTAGGTCTTTACTCTATTATGTTCGAAGAACCGGAAACAAATCTTCATCCGGAACTTCAGATAAAGGTTGCTGATATATTGGCTCAGCTTTTGCATACGAAATGTCGTTTCCAGGTGACTACTCACAGTGATTATTTTCTTCGCCGGATTAACGACCTGCTCCGTTTGGATTTGTTGAAGAAGAAATGCGGTAAGGATGAATATGAAACTTTCTGTCGTGAACACCATTATAATCCGGAAGTGACGATCCCGGCTAAACTCGTAAATGCTTATTACTTCAAACGCAATTCGGACAAGACGGTTCGTGTGGTGTTACAAGACCCCACAAGCGGAATACCGTTTGATACATTCCGATCTGTATTGGACAATCAGTTGACAGACAGTTCATTCGTTTACGACAAAATATGCGAACTGGATGAAACGGCTGATTGATGAATATAACAATCTATACCCAAACTACGCATCAACCGGTGTGGTAGAGGTGAGTCATACCTTTGATGAGACAAATAACAGTGGTAAGCCTGACACATTACAACACTTGACCGTGAATGGAATGAATGGCATTGTCATTCCAAGCGTAATCGTGAAGGACCATACGTCCCTTTTCTCGAAAGCCGGTTCAAACGAAGTCTTAAAAGAAGATTGTGACGGTATATTTTTCACAGAACGGAACGAACAGAAATACATTTATCTGTGTGAATTGAAAAGTTCATTTTCCACACAACAAATAAGTAAGGCGAAAAACCAGATTGTCGGTTCGTACCTTAAACTTCATTCTTTATTGAGTTTGTTGCAGTCGTATAACCCGGATGAATGGACAGTAAAAGGGGTTATCGCATCTTTTATTCCTAAGGATGAACAGCAGGCCTATCTATTGAAAAAAAAAGAGGAAGGCAATAATGTATGTGGTTTTTGCTATAACCTCAATAGAGATAAAAGATACCATATGCCCAAGATGGATTGCTGTAAGTTTTATTCTCCTATGAAAGTGCCGGATTTGACATTGCATTATGTATCCGTACCAGACAAAAGTGCGAGTTTTGCAGTGGATTTCAATGAGTTGTTATAGACTCATAAGATTATATTTGATTAGTATATAATCTCAATCATGTATAAAAATTTCTGTAAGTCCTCAAATTAGGGCATATCTATGCCTTTATCCTAGAGGCAAATTTATATTTAATCATGTCTGCTACATCAGAAAATAACAAGCGGATAGCGAAGAACACGCTATTCCTTTATCTGCGTATGCTTCTGATCATGGGGGTGACGCTGTACACCAGTCGGGTCGTGCTACAGATATTGGGAGTAGAGGATTTCGGTATTTATAACGTGGTAGGAGGAATCGTGATACTTTTCACGTTTGTCAATAATGCCATGATTATTTCCACGCAACGGTTCTTGAATTATGAGTTGGGACGTGAAGATTTGGTGGCGACTCGGCGTGTATTCTCGGCCAGTGTCACGATCCATCTGGGGATAGCGTTGCTGACGTTGGTGTTAGCTGAGACTGTAGGGTTGTGGTTCTTGGAGCATTATATCCAATATCCTTTGGATAGGGAACGGGCGGTGATGCTAACCTATCAATTCACGATATTGACTACTTGCGTCAATATCATGCGTACTCCTTATAATGCAGTCATTATTGCCCATGAACGGATGGCGTTCTATGCTTATATCAGCGTGATTGAGGCTGTGCTTCGTCTATTGATAGTTTATTTGTTGGTTTGGGTCTCTTGGGACCGTTTGATCTTTTACTCGTTCTTAATGTTTGTCGTGCTGGCATTGGTGTTGGTTTGTTATTATCTGTATTGCAGACGATCGTTTGCTGTATGTCATTATCGTTTCTTTTGGGACAAGGGGGTATACTGTGAGTTGTTGGGATTCTCTGGTTGGAGTCTGTTCGGGGGAGTGGCCAATATGGGAGCTTCGCAAGGATTGAATATCTTACTGAATCTTTTTTTCGGTGTGACGGTGAATGCAGCCATGGGCATTGCCAATCAGGTACAAACAGCGGTCTATAGTTTTGTGGGTAATTTTCAAACGGCATTCAACCCTCAGATCGTGAAATCTTATGCGTCAGGCGATCATAGTTATTTCATCGATTTGATCATGCGTACCTCGAAATATTCCTATTTTTTGCTGTTCGTCATCTCTTTGCCGTTTTATATCTGTTGCGAGGAGGTGTTGTCGCTATGGTTGGAGGAGGTACCAGCACATACGGTATCATTTTGTCGCTTGATGATATTGTTTTCCTTGCTGGATGCTTTACAAGGTCCGCTCTGGGTATCGGTACAAGCCACAGGAAAGATTCGTAACTACCAGATACTGATGAGCGTGATAATCTTGGCCAACCTGCCTATCAGTTATTTATTTTTGAGGATGGGGTATGTACCGGAGGTGGTATTGACGATCCGTTGTTTATTGAATTTCTTGATCTTGTTCATTCGGCTTTGGTATTTGCGACGTTTGTATGGTTTTCCCGTGTGTAGGTATTTGCAGGAAGTGGTTGGTCGGGTAATTATGGTAACAACCGTTGTTTATCCTATTGTCTATTTGCCTTTGGGGACAATGGGTTTTGTTTGGAAAATTATTCTGTTAGGGATAATTTCTTTTTTGATGGATGGTTGGGCTATGTATTATTTGGGTTTGGATTACAAAGAACGAAAACTATTGATGACCCAGTTAAAGAAGATCTATGAAAAATGTAAATGAAATAAAAAATTGTTATGGCTGTGGTGTATGCGCTACGGTCTGCGGTAAAAAGATCATTGAGATTGGATTGAATAAAGAGGGTTTCTATGAACCGAGGGTTATTGATCCAGATCGATGTGTAGACTGTGGTTTATGTTTGGATGTATGTTCATTTTTACAACAAGAGCCGTCTTTACTACATACTGAGATTCACAGTTATGCAGCTTGGAGTAAAGATGTGGCTGTACGGAGAAAGTGCTCTTCTGGTGGTATAGGTTTTGAGTTGGGGCGAACTCTGATAGAGGAAGGCTATAAGGTATGCGGTGTGCGTTATGATGCAGAACGGGCAAGGGCCGAGCATTACATAGCTACGACCATGGAGGAATTGATACCTAGTATAGGTAGTAAATATATACAGAGTTATACGGTTGATGGCTTTAAAGCCATCAACCGAAAAGAAAAATATCTGGTGACAGGTACGCCTTGCCAGATAGATTCTTTCCGTAGGTATATTCAAAAGTTCAATGTAGAAGATAATTTTGTTTTAATGGACTTTTTCTGCCATGGTGTCCCCTCTATGCGTTTATGGCAAAAGTATCTTCAGGAGGTGGAGAAATTAACAGGGGAGGTCACTTATGTCTCGTGGCGTAATAAATTCACGGGTTGGCATGATAGCTGGGCGATGGCGATAGACGGTAAAGAGCGTGGGGGGGAGGTGGATTGGCATGATTCATACAATCTGTTAATAAGGGAAAAAAAAAGTTTCTATAATTCAAGATTGTCTCAAGGAGACAGTTTCTACCGCTTCTTTTTAAGCGATGCTTGTTTGGGCAAGGCTTGCTATGAGAGGTGCAAATATAAGTATGACTGTTCGGCTGCGGATATTCGTATTGGTGATTTATGGGGGAATACCTATAAATCGAATGAGGATGGCGTGAGTGCGGCGGTTACTTTCACAGAAAAGGGAAATAAGATATTGCGTTCTTGTGGTTGTGAGTTGATAGAACATCCTTTTAATGTTGTTGCGGAAGGACAGATGAAAAAATGTCCTCGTAGACCAAGGTTGCGGTCATGGATTCTTGTGCGTTTTTGTTCTGACCACTCGTTACGATCTACGTTGATCATGTATAAGTTATGCTGTTTGCCGAAACGAATCATAAACAAATTAATCAGAATATTGAAATGGGAAAAGTAGTGGGAATACTCTCCATGCAAAGGGTCTTAAACTATGGTTCTTTTTTACAGGCGTATGCTTTAAAACAGTTGTTGCTACAAAATGGAGCGGATGAGGTTTATTTTATAGATATAGAGAAAGGCCGTTCGCTGCCGGGCTATGAGTCGGGGTCTTCAATTTGGTCGAAAGTATGTACAGCCTTTTCTTTTTTATTCAAAGGACGTTTAGTCTCGTTGTTGAAGGATCGCCAATTTATGAGACGGGTTAGAGGCCGCATTGCTGCCCAATTTCCTGTATTAGGTTTGGACTGTTTGGCTCCTTTCCGTTTTGATGTGGTTTTTATTGGTAGTGATGAGGTTTTTAATTGTTGCCAGAAAAGCTTTTGGGGATATACTCCTCAACTTTATGGTCGAGTTTCTCAAGCGGATCGAGTAGTCTCTTATGCGGGTTCATTTGGACATACGACTTATGAGCAATTGTGGAGTGCTGGTGTTACTGAAGAGATTGGGGATACAATGAAAAAGTTATCGGCTATATCTGTCCGTGACAGGAATTCGTATGAGATCGTGGAGCGTTTAACGGGTGTTAAGCCAGAGATACATTTGGATCCAGTATTGATATATGGGTATGAGAAAGAGATTGTAGAGAGAAATATCAATATCCAGCAGTTTTATATGGTAATTTATAGTTATCAAGGGCGTATTTCTGATAAGGATGAAATAAAGAAGATCGTGGAGTTTGCTAAATCGAAGAAATTGAAATTGATCTCTGTCTTTTGTCGTTATGATTGGTGTGATGAGGCTGTCATACCGGAAACTCCGTTTGATGTTTTGGCTTGGTTCAAGAAAGCGGAATACATTGTTACGGATACATTTCATGGGACAATATTTTCGATCATAACGCATCGTCCGTTTTGCTCGTTGGTAAGAGATAGTAATGAACAGAAATTGGGCTCATTGTTAGAGCAGTTGGCCTTGGGTGAAAGGAAAATTTTGAAAGGAGATTTTCAGAAAATCGGATTTGTCTTGAACATACCTGTCGAT
This sequence comes from Parabacteroides goldsteinii DSM 19448 = WAL 12034, assembly GCF_000969835.1. Lineage (GTDB taxonomy): Bacteria > Bacteroidota > Bacteroidia > Bacteroidales > Tannerellaceae > Parabacteroides > Parabacteroides goldsteinii. The sequence goes on along the minus strand of NZ_KQ033913.1, from coordinate 1,898,739 downwards.
TATGATAAAGTGGATAATGTACTCCAAAAGGAACGAAAGAAAGTAATGGAGTATATGCACAAACAGTTGGTGGATACAGGGGCCTAAAATTCATAATAAATAATGATTTTGAATTATAATTTAATGAGTTATATCTCTAATGTTATTAATAGATTTGTTCGTTCTTTTATCATAGTTGATGGATATTTATATTTGTGATTGTTCTTGAAAAGAGATTACTTTTAAATGAAAAAAATAAAATTTTTTCTTGCCTTATTCTTGTTTTTAATACTTTTTCAGTATTTCATTTGGATACAAAATCCAAATGAAATAATTGTTTCGTTTATGAAGTATTATTCTTGTTTTATATATGTGGCGTGTATTATAATATCATTTTGTTTAAAGACGAGGATTATTTTTCCATATATTCTTTATCTTTTTACATTTGGTATTTTTATGATGTCTCGTATATTTTTAGATGCTTTTGAAGTAGAAAATGCTTTTTTTGATGTTGCAACATGGGCTAATGATTGGTCTTTTTTTTCTTTGCCTATCAAATATGAGATGTTAAACGCTATTATATTTTATCTGTTATTTTCTTTTTTAGGCTTTTTGACTTCTAATTTGTTTATCGGTAAGTCTGGGTTTGATATAGATATGAAAGAAAATTCTCTAATGCTACAAATACGGAAAATAGGATTTTTTTTATTTATAGTTTTTTGTTTGCCTTATTTGGCTTATTTGTATCAGGCTGTATTGTATGTTGTTGATAATGGTTATTTGTCAGTGTATTTGAATGAATCTGAAACAACTGTTAGTAACCCATTTTTACGAATTTGTGATGATTTTTGTATTGCAGGTATATATTTGTATTTGAGTACATTTCCAAGTGGTAAAAAATACGTTTTTGTTGTTTGTTTTTATTTTATTACATTGTTGATAATGCTAGGAACAGGTGGTAGAGGAGCTACGTTTTCTCAGATTTTAATGTTTTTGTCATATATAGTAATTCGTGGTATCAAAATAAATGTAAAGCGGGTGTTATTAATTGGCTTAATAGGGGGAGGATTAATATATATTGCTCAATTTGTTAGCAATTATCGTAATAATGGTTTTAATGGTGTAGAAGAAAAAAATGAAATTCTGTTTACACAATTATTGTATTCTTTTTTTTGGCAACAAGGTACTTCTATTCAAACTATAGGGCGAACAATACAATTTGAAAATGAAGTTTATAATGGATGGCTTTATTTTATAGGTCCTATTACGAATAGTTTTAGGGAGAATGTGGTGATGAAAAAAATGGGATTAGGAATACCTAATGGACAAACTTTAGAAACGGTTAGGACTGGGTATTCTTGGGCTGATAACCTTTCATACAGGGTTTCTCCTAAGTACTATTTGACTGGACATGGTATGGGAAGTAGTACAATAGCAGAGTGTTATGTTTTAGGACATATGTTTGGGATTATGATTGTAGGTTATATATATATATATGTAATGATGTTGTTTATAAGTAAGTGTAAAAATCGATATTCATATATGTATCTACTATTTTATATGCTTCCAGCCTTTTTTATATCTCCAAGATCTAGCCCTTTAATAGTAGTGACAAACTTATATCGACCACTTATTATTTTATTTTGTATTCAATTGGTTTATTTTTTCAAGATGAAGTTTTGTTGTAATCGTTTTAAAGTTGTATTACGTGATGAAAAATGATGTTTTTTTGAAAGATACAATATCGAAAAATATCTTAATAATAACCCATGCTTTTCTTCCAGATTTAGATGGAGGAATAATTGTTGCTTATGATTATGCAAATCTTTTGGTAGACTTGGGTTATAAAGTGACTGTATTATCGAAGGAATATAAGAATCCAATCCAAAATACTAAATTTACATATATTCAAGTACCCAATAAATATGATGAGTATTTTTGGATGTATAATTATGGAACGTTCCTAAAAAATATGGATTTGGATGGTTTTGATCTTATCCTGTTGAATCAGTGTCCTTCTGTTGCCATAGCAGGAAAATATTTCTCGAAAGAACAGCTGGCTCGAACTGTGCCAATTGTACAAGGTGTGGAGGTTGAATGGGTTTATAGGAATGTAGACCTGAAGAGTAATCTTTTCTATAACGTGTTTTTGAGGATGAAACATTATCATAGGAAGTGTTTAATGAATTGTAGAAAAGTTGTCTCGGTCAGTGATTTTCATAGACAAAAAGTAATCTCTGCTGGAGATTTTCAATTCATATCAAATAAATTTCAAGTAATCTATACAGGAATAGATAAAGAACTATTTAGGGAAATTCCTTCTGATTTTAGAAGGCAAATAGACGCTTTTGGTAAAGATATATTACTTACGGTTAGTAGGATAGAAAAGATGAAAGGTCTTGCGGAGATGTTATCTGTTTATAAGCGTTTGATAGAAAAAAATAATCGATATATCTGGATAATTATTGGTGATGGCCCTTATTTGAAATCGTTGAAGGAAGAGGTTAAAAGAGAAGGGTTAGCTACATCTGTTATTTTTTTAGGAAGAAGGAGTAGAGATGAGTTAAGTTTTTATTATTCTGCTGCCGATTGTTTTTGGTTGCTGTCGAATTATGACGAATGTCTTCCTTTGGTTTATTTGGAGGCTCAGTCTTGTGGTATTCCTGCAATCGGACGTAAGAAAGGGGGGACACAAGAAACGATCCAGGATCGTAGAACTGGTTTTCTTGTTAAGTCTGACGAGGAGTGCCTTGAGATTCTTTTAAATAGAGAATATAGGTATATTGAGAAAGATGCACTTCGTGATTTTTCTGCTTCTTTTGATAAAATACAAGCGGCTCAAAGTTTAATATCTTAAAGATTCATATTCTATACATAATGAAAAATATTGCTATAATTTTAGCCGGAGGTTTCGGTCAACGTTTGGGTGATACAACTCCTAAGCAATTCTTGAAGTTAGCGGGGAAAAAAGTGATTGAACATACAATTGATGTTTTTCAAAATCACCCGTTAATAGATGAGATTGTTGTGGTTTCTAATCCTAATTATGTGCAAGAGGTGGAAAGTATTTTGGTGAAGAATGAATATTCCAAGATAAAGAAAATCCTTAAGGGAGGTAAGGAGCGTTATCATTCAAGCTTGGCGGCGATTAATGCTTATGAGGGAGAGGTGAATATGATTTTCCACGATGCGGTTCGTCCATTGGTCAATGATCGTATTATATCTGATTGTATCAATGCCTTGAAAACGTATAATGCGGTGGATGTTGCGATCAAGACGACTGATACGATCATTAAAGTTGATGCGGCGGACCATATTACCGGAATACCTGCTAGGGAGTATTTGCGTAACGGACAGACTCCGCAAGCTTTTAAACGTTCTACGATAAAGCGGGCTTATGAACTGGCGTTGAAAGATGTTGATTTTCAAACGACAGATGATTGCGGGGTTGTCTATAAGTATCTTCCGGAGGAGTTCGTGTATGTGGTCAAAGGTGAACAGTTTAATATGAAATTGACCTACAAAGAAGATCTGTTTTTATTGGATAAGTTGTTTCAGCTAAAATCAATCGATCAACAGAGCGAAACGGTAACTCCTAAGACTATAGCCGCTTTGCCTTCATCGGTTATTGTTGTTTTTGGTGGAAGTTATGGTATTGGACTCGATATTATCCATATTTGTCGTCAGTATGGGGCGCATATCTATTCTTTCAGTCGTTCAGAGAATGGAGTAGATGTTTCTGATCCCGTTTCGGTGACTGATGCTTTGAGAACTGTCATGGATAAGGAAGGGCGTATAGATGCGGTTGTCAATACGGCTGGAGTTTTGAATCGGGAACCTTTGGCTACAATGACTTATGAGGAGATCTGTAAAAGTATTCATGTGAATTATCTTGGAGCTGTTATTGTTGCAAGGGAGTCTTATCCCTATTTAAAAATGAGTAAAGGGGCGTTACTGCTGTTTACTTCCAGTTCTTATACGAGAGGGCGGCAACTTTATAGCTTGTATTCATCTTCTAAAGCTGCTATCGTGAATTTTGTACAAGCGTTGAGTGAAGAATGGCAGGATAGTGGTATTCGTATCAATTGTATTAACCCGGAGCGAACTAAGACTCCTATGCGTGAGAGAAATTTTGGCATAGAGCCGGAAGATACCTTGTTGAAATCAAGTGTTGTTGCGTCGGTGTCGGTGAATACGATATTTTCTTCCTTGACAGGAGAAGTGGTGGATGTTAAAAAAAAGACCGTAAAGGATGAGATCAGATAGTGAATTGATGAATGAGTTAGCCCATAAAACGAGCTATTTGCATGAGATGACACCTTCGGAATCTTGTGCCATGAAGCAGGCTCTGTTGGATATATATAAGGATGTCGCGAAATTGTGTGAAGAAGCAGGCTTGACATTACTGCTTAGTGGTGGAAGTTGTTTGGGCGCAGTTCGACATAAGGGGTTTATTCCTTGGGATGATGATTTAGACGTAATGATGAGGCGTGATGATTATGAAGAATTGATTCGACTGTGTAAGGAGGGGAGGTTAGGTGATAAATATGAGTTTGACTATCCTAATAAGGATGCTGACGCGAAAACAGTATTCTTGAAGATATATAGAAAGAACTCCTTTAATATAGAACTTTTCAATGAAAACTCCCCCTTCCCAAAGGGTTTATATATTGATGTATTTGCTTTAGATTCAGTACCTCAGTCTAAGTTTATGCAAGCCATGAAAGGTTTTGTTGCCAATGTAATCCAGTTTATATCCATTATGGTTTTGTATGCGCAGTATCCTAGTAAGTCTTTGTCTGAATTTGTATCTCTAGATTCATCGTTAAAGAGAAGATACCAAATTAAGAAAATGCTGGGATCTATCTTTGGTATTATTCCACATGCGAAATGGGTTTATTGGTTTGATCGTTTTGTGGCTTCTTCAAAGAATGGTAACCCTCTAGGTATTCCTACTGGTAGAAAATATTATAATGGAGAAATATTTGATGCTTCTGTATATTTTCCTCCCAAAGAGGCTTTATTTGAAGGAGAAATCGTTTATATACCTGCTGACTATGATCGGTATTTGACTAATCTTTATCATGATTATATGCAATTGCCTCCAGTGGAAAAAAGAGAGAGGCATTTTATTTTGAAGTTTCAATTGCCTAATGATTGAAGCGTAGAAAAATTTTTGTGTTCTATTATTTAGAATGAAAAACAAGCTATTTAGCGTACTTATTTCTGTTTATAAGAACGATAACCCTGATGATTTTAGAACAGCTATCGAGAGTGTGACCATTAAGCAGACGGTACAACCGGATGAAGTGTTCGTCTATGTGGATGGACCTGTACCTAATGCTTTGGCGAGTACTATCAAGCAACTTGAAATGGAGATTCCGGCTGTTTATGTACATTGGGAGGTTGAGAATAAAGGTCTCGGCAGGGCTTTGCAATATGGTATGGAACATGTGAAGCATGAGTTGGTCGCACGAATGGATGCAGATGATATATCTGTTCCGGACAGATTTGAATGTCAGCTTTGTCAGTTTGAGAAAGATCTAGAGTTGAGTGTTGCAAGTGGGCACATTGTTGATTTTATTGGTACTCCTGAAAATGTTATCGGTAAGCGTACAGTTCCCATAGGTAGTGAGACATGTATGCAATATATTAAGAAACGCGATGTAGTTAATCATCCTGCGGTGATGTTCCGAAAGTCGGAAGTGTTGCGAGCTGGTAACTATCAGGATTGGTATTTAAACGAAGATTCTTATTTGTGGTTGAGAATGTATCTAGTGGGATGCAAATTCAATAATTTAGATAGAGTACTTGTATATATGCGTTCGGGCGAAGGACAGTATGCTAGACGTGGTGGTTGGAAATACTTCAGGAGTGAAGCTGGTTTACAGAAGTTGCGTTATAAACATAGAATTATCAGTTTTCCTCGATACTTATTTAATATGACAGTCCATTTCACAGTGAAAGTGTTGATGCCAAACAGTGTAAGAGGGTGGGTATTTCAGAAGTTGTTAAGAGAATAAAATTATATCTAACAAAAGGTTTAGGTACTATTTGTGTTATTTTATAGTGTTGTTATATTTTATGAAGAAGATACCTTTTTCGCCTCCCGATATGTCAGAGGCAGAGATCAATGAGGTTGCCGAGGCTCTTCGTTCCGGTTGGATTACTACGGGGCCTAAGACAAAAGAATTTGAGAGATTAATTGCCATGTGCTGTCAGACGGATCAAGCTGTATGCTTGAATTCGGCTACGGCTTGTATGGAGTTGATATTGCGTGTTTTGGGCGTTGGCCCAGGAGATGAGGTGATTATTCCCGCTTATACGTATACCGCTACTGCAAGTGTAACATGTCATGTGGGGGCAAAGGTTGTCATGGTAGATACCGCTCCTAATTCGTTTGAGATGGATTATGATAAGTTGGCAGATGCGATTACGGAGAGGACAAAGGTTGTTTTGCCTGTTGATCTTGCGGGTGTGGTTTGTGATTATGATAAAATATTCGCTGTCGTAGAGAGCAAGAAACATTTGTTTTCGCCAGCGAACGATATCCAGAAGGCATACGGTCGGGTTATCGTACTTGCGGATGCCGCTCATGCTTTTGGTGCCAAATGGCATGGAAAGATGTGTGGTGAGATCGCTGATTTTACTTCGTTTTCCTTCCATGCAGTGAAAAACCTTACGACAGCAGAGGGAGGTGCGTTGACTTGGAGAAATCATGATGGGGTTGACAACGAGTCTCTTTATAAACAGTTTCAATTGCTTTCCCTTCATGGGCAGAACAAGGACGCACTTGCTAAAACGAGGTTGGGGGCATGGGAGTATGATATTGTCGCTCCATATTATAAGTGTAATATGACGGATGTGATGGCGGGTATTGGTCTAGCGCAGTTGAAGCGTTATCCGGAAATGTTGTATCGTCGTCGTCAGATTATTGAGAGGTATAATGAAGGACTGAAGGGGTGCGATGTGCAGGTCTTGGATCATTTTGGTGATGACCATTCTTCGAGTGGGCATTTGTATCTTGTACGTTTGCTTGGTGAGGATGTGGAATATCGAAATGCTGTGATAGAGCGGATGGCTGAACGTGGGATCGCTTGTAACGTACATTATAAACCTTTACCGATGATGACGGCCTATAAAAATTTAGGTTTTGATATCGTAGATTATCCGAATGCTTACAACCAATACCATAACGAGATTACTCTTCCTTTGCATACCAGTCTTACGGATGAGGACGTAGAATATGTGATCTCTAATTTTGTTGATATTATTACCCAATAAAATAATCAATCGATTTGAAACGTTTTTTTGATTTTGTAGCCAGTGGGATAGGTCTTATCTTGCTAAGTCCTTTGTTTGTTATTCTGGCAATTTGGATTAAGTGTGATTCTACCGGACCTGTTTTTTATAGGCAGATTCGTGTAGGACGTAACGACCGGGATTTTCAGTTGCTTAAATTTCGAAGTATGCGTGTAGGTTCTGATAAGAAGGGACTTATTACGGTAGGAGGGCGTGATCCACGGGTTACACGGTCTGGCTATTATATCCGTAAGTATAAATTGGATGAGTTTCCTCAATTGATCAATGTACTCAAAGGGGATATGAGTTTGGTAGGTCCTCGGCCCGAGGTGCGTAAGTATGTGGATATGTACACGGCTGAACAACGGTGTGTGTTGGCAGTCAGGCCGGGTATTACAGATTATGCATCTATAGTGTATATGGATGAAAATAGGTTACTGGGCCAGTCCTCAAATCCCGACAAAACTTATGTTGAGGATATTATGCCAGCGAAAATTGAACTCAATATGAGATATATTAATCATCCTACATTGTTTGAGTACTTTAAGTTGATAGTTCTTACGATTTTTAAAATAGTTCGATAAGCACGCAAACAACATGATGTATTTTGATTGGTTTTCATGTCGTTTGCGTGCCTGTAAGACACCGTCAGATCCATCTGTACTCCCATTCGGCATCAAAACAAGGACATGCCTTGGGTGCATGTGGGGTGAGGTGGTTATGGCCGGTGATGAGGGCTTGCGGGTAGAGTTGGCGGAGGATCGTTAGCAATTCTTCCAGCCGTTCGCGTTGGCGGGGCGTACGGGTATCGGCAGGATGCCCGTCGGGGTCGAGCCCGCCCTCGTAGCAGATACCGATGGAACAATGGTTCAGGCCTTTTACATGGGCACCCACCTCACCAAGTAGGCGAGGGTGGGTGGTGGTTCCGTCGGTACGGATGTAAAAATGATAACCGGTCGTGCGAAAACCTCTGCTCCGGTGGTCGCGTTCCAACTGTTCGGCTGTATAAGGCCGATTGCAACGGGTGGCGGAACAGTGGACCACGATAAAGCGGACACTATCAGTGGCATGGCGCATGAGTTCGATCTCGCCCTGCAGGACGGTTTCGCAGATAGGAACCATGGCTACAAGCAAGACTGGAGTCCCAAGGCTCCTAAAAGGGTGGCTACTACGGTGGCGATCACCTTTAACACGATACCCCAGATTTTGTGTTTGGGGTTTTCCGGTGCCGGATTGGCTTCAATGGTTTGTTGCATGTGTTTATAAATTTAATGAATTATTCGATTTCCGGTCTGTCACTACCTCCTCCTTCTTCCTCAGGAACTTGAGTCCCGTTGATGTTCACCTTTACTAAGGTAGTTTTTTCACCTAAGAGTGAATAACGGCGGGTACCGTTGAGGATCGTGTACGAAGGAGTAAAACCGGGGACGATGCTTCTGATTTGTGTTGCTTTCACCTCTTCGGCCTTTTCAACGCCTTTCCCTGTGATCAAACGGTTGTAGACCGTTCCGAATCCAAGCAGTTCAACTTTGTAACCTTTTTGAAGGTTTTGAATGACATAGCGTTGATAACGGTCCAGGACGTTTAGCACATCCCCTTTGGTGAGCGACGATTCTTCTGCAATTTGCTCGGCGGCATCACGGGTCGATAGTGTCCCGTAATAAAACGGGGCAGGTTTGAATACTTCTTTCCGTGGTTCTTCCCCCGGAATAGTATACTTGCGAACTAAAAAAGCTTGCGGCATACGTTTTGATATTTAATAGTTTAACAATGTTTACAATGCAAATATACGGCAAGGGGCCGGTGGCTGTGATGCCGGATGATGCGGCAGGGAGGGAAATCCATCCGCTTTTTTTCATGCATCTGTCGGTGGGCATCCTTTGTTTTTTAGAATGCCCATCCTTAGCCTCTTACAGTGGGCATTGTAAGCTTCTTAGGATGGGTATTCTTGGCCTCATAGGATGCCCATTCATGGATTCATTTTCAGCCGGGTTCTCCGAGGTAACGGATGATCAGCCGGACCTGTCGGGGTGTAAAGAAACGCTGGGTGGGCGAATAGCCGCTCAGAAGCAGTTCTTCATGCAATTCTTTACAACGGATGATCCAACGGCGCAGGCGATTGCATGCCTGGTGAGGTGCCAGCTCAGGGAAGTAGAGACTGGCGAGGTCTGATTTTTTGAGAGGATAAGAGATCATAATTGAATTGATAATTGATCATAGAAAATTAATATTTGAAAATCTGATGGCCGGATGTTGTGAAGGATGTGAAGTCAGTGAGGGCTGTTTTGTAAACTTTCCGGGAATACAAATAAATAACGGGGTCTCTTTAAAGAGAGGGCGGTATTTATTTATTTTCCCGCATAGTTTACAAACAGGGGGTAAAATCCTTCACATCCTTCACAGCGGTCGATGGTCAGCCCCCGTTTTTTTCCTCCTCTTGCGGTTCGGGCAAGATGGTGGTGATCTCGTCGGTAGTCCGCTCTGCGACCAGCCAGAAATTTCCGTTGCGGGTATGCAAGTTTTCAAAACCAAGCTCTTTCATGATGCGTCCCACTTGTCCGGTTGTCAGCCGTATGCTGTTGCCAAAGCGGGCGACAATCTGGCTGGCTGTGATGTAACGCCCTTTTTCCAACCCGTAAGGTTTCCGATAAAAAGCAAGGATCAATTCCCTGGCAGGGTTGGGTGTTTCAAAACGCCGGTTTCGGCGGTTGAGTTCGTCGATCTCTTCGCCTTGGAACCAGTAGCGGAAACCGCTGTCGAGCAAGGCTTTTGCTTGCGCATAGACGGCATCGTGGTCGATCGGATGTTCCCAGGGACTGTCGATGTCTGCCACTTCAAAAACAAGCCATCGGCGGTTTCCGGTATCGTCGGTGAGGAAGAGCGGGTTGTTGCCGGTAGCGCAGAAGGAGGCGACGTGTGGCAACCGTACTTTGTTGCGGCCGTAAGGAAGTCGTTCGTCGATGTAGAGTGCGGTGGTCATTGCTTTGAGTTGGTTCAATTCCGTTGGGCGCATGGTGTCGATCTCTTCGAAATTAACCAGGAGGAATTCCGAAAGGGTCAGCAGGTCGTCTTTGCCAAGCCGCTGGCTGTTGGTCTTCGTTGTGAAGTAACGCCGGAGGCAGGGTGGGAGCAGGTTTTGCATGAAAGAGGTTTTGTAGCTTCCCTGGCGGCCGATCAGCACGAAGATGACATGGTTGACAGTCCGTTCGTCCAGTGCTCCCGCCAACATCCCCACAAGCCATCGGCGGAAGTAGGAAGCGAATTTTTCAGGGGAGTTGTCTGTGGTATGCACCATTGCGGCGAGTTTGCCGATCGGGTCGCTCGTACCGTCCCAGGGCGGGAGGGTATTGAGATAGTCTGTCAACGGATGGTATTCGGGCACGAAGTCGCTGGTCAACAGGGTGTGCAGGCGGGAAAGGTCTGCATTGATACCCTCTTTTTGCATGGCTCGCCAAAGGGAATTTTCTATGGTGTCGGTCATGCGTTGCCATTCACTGCTGCCTTGCAGGCGTATTTCCGCCTGTTGGGTGAGTCGGTTGCGACGGATTTCCATGTAACCGTCAATGAAACGCTCCATCTCCTCGACCGAAGCACAACCTCGTGCGCGGGTTGTGCCACCGGCTACCGTCTGTTCGAACTTGCGGAGCTTTTGTGTGGCATGTTCGGCTGTCAATGCATAGCAGCTTTTTGCAGTAGAGCGGACGGAGGCCGCATCGTAATCGGCAAACGTATCGAGTGCCCATGCAGTAGCCTCCTTTTCCGGGATGCCGAACCGGTTCATCCAGTAGAGGCAGCGGCAGATGTAATCGTTGTGACTGTGTGCTTCGTAGGCGATTCCTTCCTGTTCAACGAGGCGGCGCACGGTCAGGGCTGCCCGGGAAACGGAGGGTTTGCGGCCGCGTTTTTCCACCTTACTTGTCTGCTTGCCTGTCTGTTCGTCCGGCAATGGGAAACAGAGCGCGTCGGGGCGGTAGAGAGTATCGGGATCATGGCAGATGACAGACATGCGGGTCGGATTTTTGCATTTGAAGTCATATCCGATACCACTCAGGCCGGCGTAATATTCATTGACAGCCTTCCAGGCAAGCAGGAAATCATGCTTTGTGGCCGCATTTTCCATCCGGACGAATACCCGGATACCGACACCGGAGATTGTGGTATGGGCGAGGAAGGTATGAGGATCGGCTTTGATCCGGACAAGTATTTCGGTGAATTGCCCAGGTGGGATGTCATCGATGTCGACCATGATGAACCCGGAATAACCGGTAACGTGTGCGGAGGTACGTCCGCCTGTGAGCGAGACCGAAGCGATAAAGGCAGGTTGGGTCTGTTTGATTTGTTCTTTTTCTGCTTTCAGCTTCGGGAGAAGCAAATTATCGTTGTCTTGTTCCGCTTGGTGCAAACGGGCAATTGTCTGCCGATACAGTTCGGTTTGCGCTTTATGAAACGGCCCTGTCAGTTCGTTGACAATCGTTTCCCATGAAACAGGAACCGGTGTTGTCGCCCGCAATGAGGCGAAACGGCTTGGCTGGAATGGAATAGTGTTTTGAATCATGTTAACAACAATTTGTTTAATTAAAAAATAAAAACAGAGAAAACTGTGTATGAGAGGCATGCCCTTTTATACTTGTGCTAAAGATATGGTTCTTATTTTTTAGCATGGTACATGGATGAATGTACCAAATATAGGATATAGTAGCATAAATTAAGGTTTCTTTTGTTTTCGGGCCGTTTCATGGGGAGATGCCCTCAGTGGAAACGAAATGTCCCGGCAATTTTCCGACGTAGGTTCTAATAAATGGATTATGATTGCTTCTGATGAAGTTTGGCAGATACAAAGAAGGTGGAGATTACTATCATTCAGGCAATTGTCTGAATGTCTGCATATCGACCGCCGCACGCTTTCGAAACTGGACCATCACCATCCGGACGGCACGTTGACACTCGAAACGCTCGACCGCATTTATGCGACCTTCATGTACCTCTGTCCGGTATATTTCACCCCGGAGGAGGTGGAAGAGGAATACCGCAGGTTGGTTGATTCGCGGATACGTATTCTGATGTGTTCGGAGATAAGCCCTCGGGTACTGGCTCAAAAATGAAAGACTGAAAAATGGTGATATTGATAAATCAGCTTCTCGTATTACATAAAAAAATGAAAATTATATCTAACTTAATCCTTTTTGGGAGTATATGTATGCTTCCTTTAACCTCTTATGCTCAGTTTACGAAAGGGCTAAGTTTTCGGGCGGAGACCGGTGTCAGTTTCAGCGGAGGCGAACATAATCCTTTCTGGCTGACAGCAAACAAGCAGGGATTGTCCTCTATCGAAAAGAATAACGGGTATCTGCGTGCAGGTGTCTTCCGGGAGTTGGAAAACGATAAACGCTTCTCGTATGCTTTGGGAGCGGATCTGGCTGTGGCTTACAATTTTACATCGACTTTCGTGGTGCAACAATTGTATGCGGATCTGAAATATCGTTGCCTGGGATTGAGTTTCGGAAGTAAGGAGCGGCATAGCGAGTTCAATAATCCGTTACTGAGTAGCGGTGGACTGACATTCTCGGGAAATGCCCGTCCGATTCCGCAGGTTCGTATCGGTATTCCTGAATATACGCTTGTTCCGGGAACAAAAGGTTGGTTGGCTTTCAAAGGACATATCGCTTATGGTATGTTTACGGATGACGGTTGGCAAAAAGATTTTATTAAGCCGGGAGGTAAACATACAGAGCATGTGCTGTATCATTCCAAGAATTTGTATGTGAAGATCGGTAACCGGGAGAAGTTTCCTTTGATCTTTGAAGGAGGTCTTGAGATGGCTGCTCAATTCGGAGGAAATGCTTTTGTTGAGGACAAGAAGACCGATATGCCGAATGGGATAAAAGATTTCTTTAAAGTGTTTATTCCGAGTGGGGGGAGTAGTGATACGCCAATGGGGGAACAAACGAATATTTATGGAAATCATTTAGGCAGTTGGAATTTTTCTTTAACCTGGTATGCTCCTAAAGATTGGACAATCCGTCCTTATTACGAACATTATTTTGAAGATCATTCGCAGATGTTCGGAGAATATGGTTGGAAGGATTGCCTGGCTGGAGCGGAAATTACTTTTCCGAAGAATCCGGTGATCGGTAGTTTCGTTTACGAATATATTTCAACAAAGGATCAGACAGGTCCTGTTTATTGGGATCATACACCGGAAATACCGGAACAGGTAAGTGGAGCCGATAATTATTATAATCATGGTATTTATACCGGTTGGCAGCATTGGGGAATGGGGATCGGAAACCCACTCGTCATGTCTCCGATCTATAATAACGACGGAGAAATAGTCTTTAAAAGCAATCGCCTGCAAGGACATCATTTCGGGATCATGGGAACTCCTTGTGCCGATCTGCAATATCGTGTCCTTTTATCAGTAACCCATAATTGGGGTACTTATGGCGTACCATTTTATGAGATCAAAAAGAATGGCAATGCGTTAGTAGAATTAACTTATACGCCACATCAGTTAAAAGGCTGGGACTTTACAGGATCGCTAGGTGTTGACAGAGGTGGAATGTTGGGTAAAAGTGTTGGTGGCATGTTAACAATCAGAAAAACGGGATGGATATGATGACTTTAATAAATACGAAGAAAAGATATATAGTAGCGGTTTTGCTAGTTCTAATAGTCAGTGCCTGTGGAAAAATGCCGATTAATGGCGACTTGGATGGTCGCTGGCAGATTATGAAGATAGAATATGCGTCGGGAGAGGAAGAAGTTCCGGAACGTGCTTATTACAGCGTGGCTTTACACACGATCAATTTGATGAAGGTTGATGTCAGTAATCAAACGGGCAATATGGAATATACCGGAGACTCCTTGTTTGTAGTCATGCCAATCAGTAAAGTTGAAGACTTATTGCCATTTGGCATGAACGGGACGGAACAACGTTTCGGCGTCAAAGAATTAACATCGAAGTATCTGGTCCTGCAATCGGATTATGCCCGATTGGAGTTTAGGAAGTTTTGATTCAGAAATTATCAGAATTGAACTATCCGATTATTGACCGGTTGTACCCAGCTCCCCTCTTGAGAGGGGGAAGGGGGTGTGTTATTGTTTAGCCCTATAACTAGCTTTAACACACCCCTTATCCCCTCTCAAGAGGGGAATTAGTTACTCCCGTCACTATAAACAGATAACTCAATTATTTTCTAAAATCGAAATAACAACAAAACAAATAACAATATGAATATCGTAATCAGAAATGTATTATTGGGGGGGATACTGTGTCTGTCGGTTCCGCTTGCGGCACAGGTGCCCCAGGATTTGATTGATAAGGCGAAAGCCGCGGGTATGACGGATGAACAGATCCGTCGGGAGATGAATAAACGGATGGGGCAATCCGGTATGGAACAAGCTACACGTACCGCATCGGAAGCTGTGGTAACAGATCGTACGGTTACACTTTCGGAAGGAAAAGAGATGCCTTCCTTGGATGCCCAGCGGGAAGCCAATCGTCCGGCGGGAGATTTAAGCGGAACCGTATTTGGCCGTGAAATATTTTCAAACAAGAATCTGTCCTTTGAACCTAATCTGAATGTTCCGACTCCTAAAGGATATGTTTTATCTGCAGGAGACGAATTACTGATCAATGTCTGGGGAGATTCTGAACTGAATCTGAAACTGAAGGTTTCTCCCGAAGGAACAATTCTTATCCCTAATCTAGGTCCGGTCTCTGTCAGCGGACTGACTATCGAAACAGCTGAAAACCGTATCCGACAGGAATTAGGACGGATCATGTCTACTTTGTCGGGAGAGACGGACGGGGCTAATACATTTGTATCTGTTAGTCTAAGCCAGATACGCAGTATCAAAGTGAACATAGTAGGTGAAGTCGTTGCTCCGGGAACCTATACATTACCTTCGTTTGCCACCTTGTTTAATGCGTTGTATGCGGCAGGTGGAGTGAATGAGATCGGTTCGCTTCGTGGAATCAAAGTTTATCGGAATAGTAAGGAAGTCGCAAAATTGGACGTGTACGATTATTTGTTGAACGGCAAATACAATACGAATATCCGTCTGGAAGAGAATGATATGGTGATCGTTTCTCCTTATGACCAGCTGGCTGTAGTACAGGGAAAAGTAAAACGTAATCGTATTTTTGAATTGAAAAAGGGGGAAACGCTTTCACAGTTATTGAATATGGCCGGAGGTTTTACCGGGGATGCTTACAGGAAAGATGTCCGTATCAAACGAAAAGCCGGTAGCCGCTACCAGATAGCTACTGTTACGGAAGATAAATATCCTACTTTTGCGATGATGGATGGTGATTCCTTGTTGGTGGATTCTGTAATTCCTTTTTATGAAAACCGTCTGACAGTGACAGGGGCCGTTTGGCGTCCGGGAGAATATGAGTTGAATGGGGCGGTACATACAGTCCGTCAACTGGTTGATCAGGCAGCCGGTTTGAAAGGAGATGAGTTTGCCGGTCGTGCTCAGATCACCCGTTTGAATCCGGATTTTACAACGACTGTCATAGCTGTAGATATCCGTGGTATCCTGAACGGTGCTGCTCCCGATATGGAACTAAAGCCGGAAGACCAATTGAGCATTCCATCCCTGTTTGACCTTCGCGAACCTTATACGATCAAAGTAAGCGGAGCGGTAAATTACGTAGATACAGTTCTTCCTTACCGGAATAACCTGACTGTGGAAGATGCCATTATGATGGCTGGCGGTTTGAAGGAATCGGCTGCAACGGTGAATGTGGAAGTAGCCCGTCGTATTAAGGATACAAAAACTTACGAAAACACTAACCGTACGGCCGAAGTATTCAATTTTGAATTGAATGATAATTTAGGCTTGATCTCTACGGATGGAAAGAAAAGCGATACGGTCTTTACATTAGAACCGTTTGATGAAGTGTATGTGCGTTTCTCACCGGGTTATCAGGAACAACAGGTGGTAAAGGTCAATGGTGAAATTACTTTTGCCGGTGATTATGTATTGGCCGAAAAGAACTCCCGTCTGAGTGATATTATCGCCAAAGCCGGAGGAATAACTCCCGATGCCTATGTAAAAGGGGCAAGCCTGAAACGCCAGCTGACAGAAGATGAGATGCGCCGCCTGGAAACTCTGCTGCAACTGAGTGCAAATAAGCAAAGCCGTGACTCGGTAGCTTTGTCACTGGAAAACATCAAAGACTATTCAGTGGGTATCGATTTGGAAAAGGCTTTGACAAATCCGGGAAGTGCCCACGATGTGGTGCTACGTGACGGGGATGAACTTTATATTCCACAATTCCAGAGTACAGTGAAGATAAGTGGAGCTGTAACTTATCCGAACAGTGTGACGTATACAAATGGAATGTCTGTAAAAAGTTGTTTGTCGCAAGCCGGTGGTTATAACGATATTGCCCGTAAATATCCGATCGTAATTTATATGAATGGTAAAGTGGCAACGACCAGAAAGCGTTTTATCTTCTTCAAGCACTATCCGAAGGTAGAGCCCGGCAGTGAAATCGTTGTTCCCGCCAAAACGCAGCAAGATCGCAAAACAAGTTTGGCAGAAATCTTGAGCATAACCAGTTCGACCACATCGATGGCTGCAATGATAACCTCTATCATCAACACACTGAAATAATTATCAATTTTCAATCTTTAATTATCAATTAACAAGGTGGATATGATTCAAATGAACGCTCCTG
>NZ_KQ033913.1:1829153-1878632 GCF_000969835.1 Parabacteroides goldsteinii DSM 19448 = WAL 12034 | reverse complement strand
AGGGAGGACTCCGTTACTTTCATTGTGAAAGAGGTATGGAATAAGGAACCTGTCGGCTTGCCGGAAGTAGACAGGTTGTATACTGAAATGCAGCGAATCGGGGAAATGTCCGGCTGCAACCAGTTCCGTATTCTGGCTCATGGCGGTTATCTGCCAGAGGCACTTTCCTTTGAACTGCACGGACTGACTGTTTCGGATGATAGCTATCTGAGAAGTTTGGAGACAGGAAAACACATTGAACTGTTCTCGCATAATGAAGCAGCTTACCGGGCAATTGAAGAGGGATTCAAAACAAACAGGATCGGAGCCGTTGTACAGGCGACCGGTACAGGAAAATCCTACCTGATTGCCCGTTATATCGTCAATCATTCAGAAGATGATATTTTGGTTATTGCTCCTAATGTTACGATTATCGCCGAGATCAAAAAAGCAATCGGCAGGACAATGCCGCATGTCACCTACCGGACTTTCCAGGCATTAGTCCTGAATCGTGGAACAGTGGGTGAACTCAAAGCAAATCATATCATTATCGACGAATTCCATCATTTCGGAGCCGAGGTATGGGGAAAAGCTGTACAGGAAGTAATATATAACAATCCGGAGGCCCGTGTACTGGGAATGTCGGCAACCCCGATACGTCCTGAAGAGATGCTCGATACGGTAGAGGTCTATTTCAAGGGGAACCTGTTCCATGAACTGTCTTTGTCTATGGCCTGGTATTATAAGATACTGCCTGTCCCTGTCCTGGTGCAGAGCGTATTCGATCTGAATAACCAGCTGGATAAGGTACAGCGTATGCTGAACAGGAGCGACTGTACATCTGAAAGGCGTAAGCGTATTCAGGACAAGATAGACTTTACCCGACTGGATTTTCGCGGCTCGTTGAGTGCATCGGAACTGATCCGGCGTTATCTTCCGAAAGAGGTAAAGAAAATGCTTGTCTTCTGTAAAGACAAGGAAGATCTTCAGCATATGGTTCCCGAAGTATCGAACTGGCTCGGACAGGCTGGCTTTGAAACGGAAACATTCGAGATTCATAACGGGCTGAGTAACCGGGAGAATGAAAAGACATTGCGTCGTTTTCGTAGGGAAACGGGAAAACTGCATGTCCTTTTCTCCATAAACATGTTGATCGAAGGGTTGCATGTGGAAGGAGTGGATGCCGCCATGTTCCTGCGACGTACGGAATCGTATGTGGTAGCTTTGCAACAGCTGGGCCGCTGCCTGAAAGCCGGTTCGGACCGTCATCCGGTGGTGCTTGACTTCGTCAATAACCTTTCGGGGCGTTCTGTTTATGAGGTTATGTCAAGGGAACTAGCTTATCATCCGGCGATCCGTGCCCCAAAGAGCTTTAAAGGCTTTATGGAGTTTGAAGTAACCGGATTCCTGTCTGATATCCGTGCCCGTGTAGATGATATGCTGGCGGAACTGGATGCGTGGCCGGTGATGTATGAACGACTGATCGAATATAAGGAGCGTGAAGAACGCTGGCCACAGGCAGCCGAAGGGAAGCTGGGAAACTGGTGCAACACCCAGCGGATTGCCCGGAAGAAAGGAACGTTATCGGAAGATTATATCTCACAGCTGGACCGGATCGGTTTTGAATGGGAGGTACAGGACAGTCGTTGGATGCAGTATTATGAAGAGTTAAAGGTTTTTATGGCTGTAGAACACCGTTGTCCCAAACGCGGCGAAAACAAACTGAATATCTGGTGCAATACCCAACGACAAGCACGAAAGAAAGGACTTTTGTCTGAAGAAAGGACCCGGTTACTCGATTCGATCGGATTCAGATGGGAACAGGATCTGGATTCGCTCTGGACGGAGAACTGGCTACAGGTACTTGCTTACTATAGAAAACATGAACACTGGCCCAAAAGCCAGGAGGGTAGGTTGGGAGCGTGGTGTAATACGCAACGAAGATCCCGTAAACAGGGAGTACTATCGCCTCTTCGCATCAGACAAATGGATGCCGAAGGTTTTATCTGGACAGTCGATGAAAAATGGCAGGAGAATTATGAGATGCTGAAACGTTTTTATACAGAGAATCAACGCTGGCCAACCGCCCGTGAAAATAAGCTGGGCAGTTGGTGTTTCGTGCAACGCAGAAGTATGAAGAAAGGCGAACTTTCTCCTGAACGCAGGGAATTGCTTGACCGGATCGGTTTTCCCTGGAGTTTAAAATGATCTGTTTTTTAGTTATTACGAACTAATCCCTTTATAATCCAAAGGCAACGTAAACCAGAACGTAGAACCTTTACCCTGAACAGAATCTACTCCGATGGTACCTCCCAGATATTCGATGATCGTTTTACTGATTGTTAATCCCAGGCCGGTGCCCTGGTGGAAGTCATTGATCTTGATGAAACGTTCAAAAACACGGGGCCTGTTTTCTTCCGAAATGCCGATTCCGGTGTCTCGCACACAGACTTTCACTTCATTTTCTTTCGTCTCATAAAAGATTGTAATACTCCCTTCGCTTGTGAATTTGATCGCATTATTGACGAAATTGGCTATTACCTGCAGGATACGTTGCGGGTCTGTCCTGAGGGTTACAGTCGGTGAGTTTTTATCGAAAAGTAATTTTACTCCCGGTTTTATCTTCAGCGATCCGGACAGATAGACCTCCATGCACAATTCTTTGATGTTGGCCTCTTCAATGTTATACTTCAACATACCCGCCTCTATTTTAGAGAAGTCCAGAATGTCACCGATCAGGTTAAGCAGCAGATCGTTGTTTGTATGGATAATGTCGAGATAAGTCTGTCGCTCCTCCGGATCGTCCGTTTCGGCTACCAGGTCCGAGAATCCGACGATCGCATTCAACGGAGTACGTATCTCATGGCTCATGTTTGCCAGGAATGCCGACTTTAATTTATCTGCCTCCTTGACTTTCATTAGTTCCAGTTCTTTCTCACGTTGTTCGGTGATGTTAGAGGTGTAGCTTACTATTTTACTGGGTTTCCCGTCTACTGAATATTTATAAGCGCGGACATTTGAATTGAGCCAGTAAACCTTGCCGTCGAATACCCGGCGGTATACGGATATATATTTGCCGATTTCTCCGTCGACAAGTCGTTTGAATTGTTTATTGTAAACCCTGTGGCGGTCATCGGGATGCAATGTTTCTATAAAATCACGTACGGAACTGAATCTGTCTTCTTTCAGATAAGTCAGGAATGAACTCTCTTCGATTTGATCATTCAGGCTGAAGTCTGCACTTAGCTTATCTGTTGCCACATCATATTCCCAAATAATGGATTCGCCTGTATCGACAGCCGCTTTTAGTTTAGCCAGGCTGTATTGTATCTCTTCTGTTTTATGATAACTCTCGGTATCATCGAAGACTATATAAAAGAATCCGAGTATCACGTCCTGCCGGTCTTTCAGCACAACGCCTTTCACCCTCAAATGTTTAACTTCATCGGCTAGTTTACTTGTATAGTAACCTTTTTCAGCAGCTTTATTGAAATTATAATCCAGCAGGAAAGCTACGTCTTCCCCTTTTTTTAGTTTCTCGCTTGCCCATTCCGGAATATTGGGGTTTTCGAATGCATTGAGACCGATTGCCTGTTCGCGTGTTACTCCGAAAATTTCAAGATCAGCTTTATTAATATCCAGCAGATACCCGTTTTCGTCGTATAATTCGACACCCCACGGGAGTCTGTCGAAGATGATCTGAAATTTGGCTTCGCTTTTCAATACCTGTTTCATTGAGTGTTCTACCATACCATGCGCCAGTTCGCGCTCGATAGCAATAGAGATAATATCGGTGAGCATTCGCAGGTTTTCGACATCCAAAGCATCCCAGTCCCTGTGTTTTTTTACACAATCGAGTCCTATGAAACCATTGGCATATCCTCTGTAATAGATAGGAATAACGAGCAGGGAGAGTATTTCCTGAACTTTTAGGATGTTTTGTTCGGCAGCGGCCTCTCCCGGCATATTATTAGTATCTCTGATAATAATGTCTTTTCCTTCCCTGATCGTTTTTATCCACCAGGCATAATCTGCTTTGGGCAACCCAACTAAAAGATCTTCACGCATGGAAATCGTACCTTGGCTGGTTACTTCATGCGTGAAGTCGAAAGTCGGTTTGTCATTATCGAAATTTCCGATGTATACCCTGTCTACATTAAAAAATCTCAATATGGTCAGTAGAGACTGATCAATAATATCCTTTTGGCTTGGAGTTATTAACAATGATAAAACTTCCGAGAATGTTTTCCTTAATGCGACAGCATTGTTCAGAAAACGACTTTGGTATATTTTTTCATCATTAACAGAGGTGCCTTGTGCCTTCAGTATTTCTATTTCACGGATCAGGTCTTCTCTCGAATAATTAGCATAAACGCTGCTCATTTAGGTATATCAAGTTTATATGTTCGTGTATCTGGAACAAAAGTACATATAATAATTGATTATCAAAAGATGTTCAGCGTTTTCCTGCTAATTATATTTTTACGTTTACAATTTGGGTAATTCCCACGGGGCGCGATAGTAAGCCTTTGATAATGCTGTTGCCTCATTATCACCGATAAACATGCTGTTGGCATCGTCCCAACGCACTTCCCGTTGCAGGCGGCAGGAGATGTTTGCCAGGTGCGACATCTTGGCTACACGTGCACCGATAGCGATATCTGCTTTGGGCAATTCGCGGCTTTTGATGCAACTCAGGAAATTTCCGACATGGTTGTACAGGCCTTTGCCTTCTCCCTTTTTGAAGGGGACAGCTTCCATGCGTGCTTCTTTTCCGGCAACGACAGGGATGACTTCCCAACCGGCGCGGGTGAGTACCAGTGTGCCGTTTTCACCGAAGAAGGCCAAACCTTCTTTTTTGTCGAACGGACCGTGGTTGATACCGCAGGCATGATCCCAGATGATATTGAAATCTTTGTAGGCGTATGTAGCCATCAATGTATCGGGCGTCTCCATCGCATCATCGGGATAGGCGAACTTGCCGCCTCCGGAGAATACGCGGCTGGGCAGATCGGCTCCCATGCCTTCGAGCGCATAATCCAGCAGGTGTACGCCCCAGTCGGACATCAGTCCACCGGCATAATCCCAGAAGAAACGGAAGTTATAATGGAAGCGGTAGATATTGAACGGACGTTTCGGAGCCGGACCGAGCCACATGTCGTAATCCACTCCGGCGGGGACGGGACTGTCGGCAACAACAGGCAGAGTCGGTTTGCCGTCCTGGTAAGCCCAGACTTTCACGGTACGGATACGGCCGATATTTCCCGCTTTCAGATAATTGGCAGCCTCGTCCCAATGCGGATCGCTGCGTTGCCATTGGCCTACCTGTACGACCCGGTTATATTTGCGGGCAGCCTTTTCCATCAGGTTGCATTCTTCGATGGTGTTGGAAAGCGGTTTTTCGACATACACGTCTTTGCCAGCCTGGCAGGCGAAGATAGTCGGCAGGCAGTGCCAGTGGTCGGGGGTACCGATAATGACAGCGTCGATATCCTTGTTGTCGATGACATGGCGCCAATCCTTATACAGGTGAGGAACTTTTTTTCCGGTCTTTTTTTCTACATCGGCGGCCCGTTTGTTCAGCCATTCGTCGTCGATATCGCAGAGGGCGACACATTCCACTTCCGGATATTCCAGAAACTTACTCAGGTTGGAGAAACCCATACTGCGGCATCCGATCAGAGCGACTTTCACTTTGTTGCTTGCTGCCGTTTGTCCGTAAACTGACTGATAAGTACCTCCAAACAGCGGTGACAAACCAAGTCCTGCAGCCGAAATGGCCGATTTTTGCAAAAAACTTCTTCTATTCATGGTATTTAAATTTGTGTTCGCAAACAGTTTTGCAATAATACGAAAAATAGTCCTATATTTGTGCCCGAAACAAAAAAAAGATAATGATACCCCCTTTAAATACCAATTGGAATGTATTATATACTGCCCCGCGGGCAGAAAAACAGGTAAAAGAACGTATTGCAGCTTTAGGTGTTGAATGCTTTTTACCTTTACACCGGACTCCGCGTGTGTGGTCCGACCGTGTGAAAATAGTTGAAGTCCCGTTATTCAGTTCTTATATATTTGTGCGCTGTCCGGATACAGTGTTGCGTGACCTGCTTCAGGTATATGGCGTTATCCGTATCGTCTTTTATAACGGTAAACCGGCTATTGTCCGCCAGAAGGAGATAGACGCTATCGAGGATTTCCTGGGCCAGGCAGCCGAGCATGAGCTTTGTGCGGGTGAAGAAGTGGAAATTCTTACCGGGGCCATGAAGCATGTATCCGGCAAGGTAAAGAAGATAAAGAAGAATCATTTGCTGCTTTACCTGGAGCAACTGGGAGCAACCGTTTGTGTGAAAATGGATGATGTGGCGCGGGTGAACCGGTTGAAATGACCCTTTTCCCTTTGCAGGTATTGTTATATAAGTATATTATGAGCACATTTCTTTCAAATTTATTTACCCGGAAAAAACTTTTGTGGCCGGGGATGACTGATGTACATACTCATTTGCTGCCCGGGGTGGATGACGGGTTTTCGTCAGAGAAAGACAGTCTTGCCATGTTGGCTTTTCTGGAAGGGCAGGGAGTGGAACGTATTTTCCTGACACCGCATATAATGGCTGATTTGGCTAAGAACCGGAAAGATTACCTTCGGGACCGGTTTGAAACATTTCGGGAAGACTGTGCACATATACATATAGACCTTCATCTGGCAGCCGAATATATGCTGGATGAATGCTTCTACGAGCGGATGGAAGAAGGGTTGTTGTCGTATGACGGGAAGCATGTATTGGTCGAGGTTTCCTGCTTGCAGGCTCCCGGTGATCTGTTTGAGAAATTGTACGATATCCAATTGAATGGTTTTGTACCGGTTTTTGCCCATCCGGAACGCTATGGTTTCTGGAAGATGGAAGATTTGATGAAGCTGAAAGAGCACGGATGCAAATTTCAGCTTAATTTGTTTTCCCTGGCAGGCTTTTACGGAACGCTTCCTCGAAAAACAGCCGGTTCATTACTGAAAAACGGTTGTTATGATTATACCGGAACAGATATACATTCACTGAACTATTGCAGAGCCTATGAATCTTTTTCTCTGAAAAAAGATCAGTTTGAGGCTGTAAAACTGTTGATCCGGGCGAACGGGGAGTTGTGGGGATGATTACAGCGTACTGTAAATATATTCCATATCCACATGTTTTCTTACCAGGTCGGCCAGTTTGTCATACTGTTCTTCTTTGAATGCAGCGTAATCGAACGGGGCATTGTCGGCTTCTTTGTTGAAACCCTTAGCTAGATTATCAAGTACTTCGGGATTATCGAGAATGCCATGCATATAGCTTCCCCAGCAATGGTCGTTCAGGTAGTAGCCGTCTTTCCTTCCGTCTTCCAGCAGGGCAACCGGACTTTCGGGCGCGTTGCCGAGTAAAGAGGTTTGTCCCATATGTATCTCGTATCCTTTGCAGACCATCGGGGAGCCGTTGCGGAAAGTGAAACGGCTTTGTTTGGTGACTTTCTCCTGTTCGATAACAGTGCATTGGGGGAGCAGTCCCAATCCCGGAACGGCAGGCAGGTTTCCTTCTATTCCTTCCGGATCTTCCAAGCGGGCACCCATCATCTGGTAACCGCCGCAGATACCGATCACTTTTTTCCCTCTCTTATGGGCGCGGACGATGGTGTCGGCTATGCCGTTGGCACGAATGCTTTGCAGGTCGGCCAGCGTGTTCTTCGAGCCGGGCAGCAGGATGATGTCCGCTTTCTCAATCTCATCGATGTTGCTGGTATAATAGGGATTGAAGCGCGGGTCCATATCCAAGACGTCGAAGTCGGTAAAGTTCGACATACGTTTCAGCAGGATGATGGCGACATTGATCTTGCCGTCCTGCCAGGTATTTGTCTTCATATCCAGGGCGACGGAATCTTCTTCTTCTATCTTGATGTCACGGAACCAGGGGATAACGCCAACGACGGGGAGGCCGGTCAACTCTTTCAGTATCGTCCGTCCTTCTTCAAACAGCGATGCGTCTCCGCGGAATTTATTGATGATGACACCTTTCATCTGTGCCCGTTCTTCTGGTTTGAGCAGTGCGATAGTACCGTAAACCGAGCCGAATACACCGCCCCGGTCGATATCGGCAACCAGGTAGGTGGAGGCGTTTGCCTGTATCGCCATTCGCATGTTGGTGATATCGCGGTCGCGCAGGTTCAGTTCGGAGATGCTTCCGGCGCCTTCCAGTACGATTGGGTTATAGCGGGATTCCAGGCGGTTGAAGGCCTCGATAGCCTCTCTGAAAAGTGCTTCCTTCTGGTTTTGTACGCCGAAATAGTCTTTGGCGGACATGTTGCCGACCGGTTTACCGTTCAGTACGACTTGCGAACTCTTGTCGTTAGTCGGTTTCAGCAATACCGGGTTCATATCCGTATGCGGAGCGATGCCGCATGCTTCGGCCTGTACTACCTGGGCGCGTCCCATCTCACCACCTTCGGGAGTGGAGAAGGAGTTCAACGACATATTCTGCGCCTTGAAAGGGGCAGGTTGGTATCCGTCTTGCTTAAAGATACGGCAGAAGGCTGCGTTAATCACACTCTTTCCTGCATCGGAACAAGTGCCAACGAACATGATCGGTTTCAAATGCTGTTTCATAATGGTTGCAAAACTAGTGAAAAAGTTATGTGAAATACTTTTTATTTGAATAAAATAATCGAAATGCCGAGTATATTGTATAAATTTGCGTACGACAGGTTAATCAGATACATGGAAAATAATATTGTTATAGATTCTGACTTTAAACGATGGGTACAGGATTTGAAAGTACAAATCAGACAGGCACAGATCAAGGCGGCAGTAAAGGTAAACAGCGAATTATTACATCTTTACTGGAGTTTGGGAGGTGAAATAACTTTGCGTTATGAGTCTGCAACTTATGGAAGTGCATTCTTTCATACCCTTAGTCGTGAATTATTGTCGGAGTTTCCTAATATGAAAGGCTTTTCGGCAACCAATCTGAAATATGTACGTCGCTGGTATATGTTTTATAATCAGGACAATGTAAATCGTCCACAACTTGTGGACGATTTGGGGATATTTTTTTTTCAATACCATGGGGGCATCATGGCTCAATATGCTTTGGAAGGGAGTAGCCAGCCGATCGGCATTTCAGAATATCAGCTGTCTACATTGATACCTGACGACTTTAAAAGTCAATTACCTTCAATAGAGGAGATAGAAGCTTCATTAAGAGAAGAAAATAAATAATTATAAGATTTTAAATTGAATACCATGGAAAAACAGAAACAAAGCCAGCGGCTGTTGTCGTTGGATGCATTGCGGGGATTTGATATGTTCTTTATTATGGGGGGAGGTTCCCTTTTTGTTGCGTTGGCGACGTTGGTCCCGACGCCTTTTTTTGAGTCGATAGCTGCCCAAATGAGCCATGCTAAATGGGGGGCGGGGTTTACGTTTGAAGATATAATTTTTCCTTTGTTTTTGTTTATTGCCGGTATCTCTTTTCCTTTTTCATTGGAAAAGCAGCGGGAGCGGGGAATGTCGGAAGCGGCTATTTATAAAAAGATTATCCGCCGGGGAATTACACTGGTTGTATTAGGATTTGTTTATAACGGGTTGCTGAATCTGAATTTTGAGACGCAGCGTTATGCCAGCGTACTGGCGCGTATCGGTCTGGGATGGATGTTCGGTGCACTGATTTTTGTCAATACGCGGACGATCACACGGGTATGGATCGTTGCTGCCATCCTGATAGGTTACTGGTTGCTGTTATTTATTCCGGCACCCGACGGGAACGGGGCGGAGTTGTTTACCCGCGAAGGGAATCTGGCTTGCTACATCGACCGTCTGTTATTGCCGGGGCGTTTGCATGGAGGCAATTATGATCCGGAAGGGATTTTATCTACCTTGCCGGCCATCGGAACCGCTTTGCTGGGAATGTTCACCGGTGAGTTTGTTAAACTGCGGAGAGAGGGACTGACGGAGACGAAAAAGGTTGTTTATATGCTGGCTGTTGGCGGTTGCCTGTTGGCGATAGGTCTGTTGTGGGGATTGTTTTTCCCGATTAATAAATATTTGTGGACAAGCTCGTTTGTTTGTACGGTCGGTGGTATCTCGGCGATACTGTTTGCCGTCTTCTATTATATTGTCGATGTGAAGGAGTGCAGAGGGTGGACCCTTTTCTTTACAGTCATAGGTACGAACTCAATCACTATTTACCTGGCACAGGTGTTCATTAATTTTACCTTTACGGCAAATGCCATTTTCGGAGGTTTCATCGGGTTATTCCCGGAAACAGCCCAGCCATTGCTGGGGGCGATTGCTTATATCGCCGTGTGCTGGGGATTCTTATATTTCTTGTATCGTCAACGTATTTTCTTAAAAGTCTAAAATAATAACAAATGGAAAAAACTACTTACAAGCGGCTGGAGTCGCTTGATGCTTTACGAGGATTCGATCTTTTCTTTCTGGTTGCTTTAGGACCGTTGGCACATTCATTGGCACGGGCTGCGGATGTGGGATGGCTGAATGATTGCATGTGGGCTTTTAATCATGTACAATGGGAAGGTTTTTCTCCCTGGGATTTGATTATGCCGTTGTTCCTTTTTATGTCGGGAACTTCGATGCCGTTTGCTTTGTCACGTTTTAAAGGTGTTTCCGACAAAAAGACTCTTTTCCGGCGTCTAGGAAAACGCATCCTGTTGTTGTGGATATTCGGTATGATGTGCCAGGGAAATCTGCTGGGATTTGATCCGGATCGTATTTATTTATATTCGAATACGTTGCAGTCGATTGCCGCTGGTTATTTGATTACGGCTGTGTTGTTCCTTTATACCAGTCGGAGGACGCAGATCGGTGTGGCGGTGGCTTTGTTGCTTGTTTACTGGGCGGCGATGCAGTTCATTACGGTCGGCAGTTATGGAGGTGGTAATTACACACCCGAGGGAAACTTGGCGGAATGGATAGACCGTACGGTGCTGGGACGTTTTCGGGATGGGGCGAAAGTGGTGGACGGTGAAGTCGTTTTTGCACCCTGGTATCATTATACATGGATTTTGAGTACCCTGAACTTTGGCGTGACGGTGTTGACCGGTTTGTTTGCTGGCTATATTGCCAAGGATAAGACCAGTGATATCCATAAACTGAAATTGTATTTCGGAGCAGGAGCCGCTATGGTGGCTGCCGGATGGCTTTGGGGATTGCAGATGCCGGTTATCAAGACGATATGGACCAGTTCTATGGTGCTGGTAAGTAGCGGATATTGCTTCCTATTGATGGGATTGTTTTATTATCTGATAGATTATAAAGGATATAAGAAGAATATAACCTGGCTGAAAGTGTACGGGATGAACTCGATTGTAGCCTATATGCTGGCGAACGTCATCAATTTCAGTTGCCTGGGACAGTCTTTGTTTTATGGGATGGAGCAATATCTGGGTAATTATTATTCCTTTTTGATAAGCTTGTCAAACGTATTGGTTATTTATGTAATTTTGTGGCTGCTTTATAAACGTAATATATTTCTTAAAGTATAGAAAACACAAAATTAGAGAGAAAGAGAAATGGAATCAATCAAGCAGATATACCGGATCGGACATGGTCCGTCGAGTAGCCACACGATGGGGCCGATGCGTGCTGCCCAGATGTTCGTGGAACGTAACAGAGGTGCCGTGCGGTTTAATGTGACTTTATATGGTAGTTTGGCTGCTACCGGGAAAGGCCACATGACGGATGCTGCCATCTTGGAAGTGTTGCAGCCGGTTGCTAAAACGACTATTACCTGGGAACCCAAGATATTTCTTCCGTTCCATCCGAACGGAATGTTGTTCGAATCGTTCAATGAGAACGACGAAGAACTGGAATCGTGGACTGTGTACAGTATTGGCGGCGGTACGCTTGCCAACGAAAGTTTTAACGAACTTAAAACGGCACAGGTCTATGAGATGAGCACGATTAAAGATATACAAGCCTGGTGCGAAAAGACCGGACATTCCTATTGGGAATATGTGGAGCAATGCGAAGGACCGGAAATCTGGGATTACCTGGCGGAAGTATGGGACGTGATGCAAAAGGCGGTGCAGAGCGGTCTGGAAGCAGAAGGTATCCTGCCGGGCGGTCTGGGCATACGCCGGAAAGCATCCGACTATCTGATTCGTGCCAAAGGATATGGCAGCAGCATTAAAAGTCGTGGTATGGTTTACGCTTTTGCGTTAGCTGTATCCGAAGAGAATGCCTGCGGTGGTAAGATTGTGACGGCTCCGACCTGCGGCTCCTGCGGAGTGATGCCGGCGGTGTTGTATCATCTGAAAGATACCCGTGAATTCCGCGATTCCCGTATCCTGCGTGCATTGGCTACGGCCGGATTGTTCGGAAATGTGGTACGTACCAATGCGTCGGTTTCCGGAGCGGAGGTAGGCTGCCAGGGAGAAGTAGGGGTTGCCTGTGCGATGGCTGCCGGTGCTGCCAGTCAGTTGTTCGGCGGAACGCCTGCTCAGATTGAGTATGCTGCCGAGATGGGGTTGGAACATCACCTGGGGTTGACTTGCGACCCAGTTTGCGGTTTAGTTCAGATTCCTTGTATCGAACGTAATGCTTTTGCCGCAGCGCGTGCACTGGATGCAAATACTTTCTCGAACTTCTCGGACGGAAAACATCGTGTGAGCTTCGACCAGGTGGTAGAGGTGATGCGGCAGACGGGTAATGACCTGCCGAGTTTGTATAAAGAAACTTCCGAAGGCGGTCTGGCTAAGAAATACGGGGAATAAGATTAAAAAGAATATTCTCTTCATTGTATAAAAGATATTAAAATAAGGGTGCAGTAGTTGCATCCTTATTTTTTTACATTACTTTTGACACATCTGTCAAACAAAAGTGTCAGACATATTCGACAGACAGTAATGACAAATGTGGTAAAACAAGATATACAATGAGTACAGAAGAAGTAATCACAATGGAGAACCGAATCCTGGAAGCGGCCAAACAGGTCTTTGTCAGGAAAGGATATGAAGCGACCAAGATGGGCGACGTGGCTGCCGAAGCAGGTATCGGGCGTACGGCCCTACATTATTATTATCGTACGAAAGAAATGTTGTTCGATGCGATCTTCGACCAGTTGATAGATGCCTTGCTTCCGAACCTGGGAGCGATTATGGAAGAGAATACCTCTTTCCTGGAGAAGCTGCCGAAGATTATCGACCAATATGTAAGAACGTTGCAGAGGAATCCTTTGTTCCCTGTGTTTGTTATAAATGAACTACAACGTGATCCGGAGCATATTTATCATTCCATACTGAAGAATCCCGCACGGGTTGAACCAATCATCCGAATGCGTAAACAGATGGAGGATGAGATGGAGAGAGGTGTATTGAAGAAACTGCCGGTATATTATGCGGCGACTACCTTGATAAGCCTGCTGGTTTTCCCCATGCTGGTACGTAATCCGTTTACGGCTGTTTTTATGGGAGGCGATGCAGAGAAATATGAAGAATTTCTGCGGGAACGGATTCCCTTCGTTATTGATATAATGATCCGGTTGCTGACACCGGACGATAATACATCGAATTAATAAATACCCCTATGAAACGGATTTGTGTAATTTTATTCTTATGCTTCCCCTTATTGTCGGGTGCCGTAAAAGGGCAGGAGCAGATAACATTGACACAATGTTATGAATGGGCCCGTGCCAATTATCCCCAGATACGGCAGTTCGGGTTGATCGGGCAGACGGAACAATACAATCTCTCGAATGCCGGAAAAGGCTGGTTGCCCCAACTGACGGTGAATGCAAAGGCAACCTATCAGAGTGATGTAACTAAACTACCTTTTGATGCGGACAAACTTTCGTCGATCGTTCCGGGGCTGGAGATTCCGACATTAAGTAAAGACCAGTATCAGGTAGTGGCCGAACTGAATCAGAATATCTGGGATGGCGGAACAATTCATTCCACCCGGCAGTTGACAAAGGCACAGGCTGCTGCCGACCGCGAACAGCTGGAAAGCGACCTTTATACATTGAACGATCGGGTAAACCAACTTTATTTCGGTTGTCTGCTTCAGGAAGAACTGATCCGTCAGAACGCATTGCTCCAGAAAGAGTTGCAGATTAATATCGACCGGATAACGGCGATGATGGATAATGGTGTGGCCAACCAGTCCGACCGCGAGAGTATGGAAGTGGAACTCTTGAATGCCCGTCAGAAAGAAATCGAACTGAAAGCCTCCCGTGTCGCCTTCGGCAGAATGCTGAGTGCGCTGATAGGAAAGCCTTATGATAAAGACAGGATATTGGTTGTTCCTTCCATACCGGGCGATCCGTTATCCGGAGACATAAACCGTCCCGAATTGCGG
Organism: Parabacteroides goldsteinii DSM 19448 = WAL 12034; assembly: GCF_000969835.1. Lineage (GTDB taxonomy): Bacteria > Bacteroidota > Bacteroidia > Bacteroidales > Tannerellaceae > Parabacteroides > Parabacteroides goldsteinii. The sequence continues at coordinate 1,864,309 of NZ_KQ033913.1, read as the reverse complement.
GCGCTGGATGCAAAAAGCTATTTGCTGGAAGTACAAAACAAACAGATTACAAGTGGTCTAATGCCTCGTCTGGGTGCATTTGTACAGGGCGGATATGGCCGTCCGGGGTTGAATATGCTGGAGGATGACTTTAATCCGTTTTATATAGCGGGAGTACGCCTTTCCTGGAATATGGGCAAATTGTACACCTTGAAGAATGACCGCCGTAAAGTGACTACGGCACGTCAGCAGGTGGAGGTGCAGCGTGAGACATTCCTGTTTAATACCTCATTGGAACTGATGCAGCAAAATACGGAAATACAGAAAATCTCCGATCTGATGAAAGCGGATGACGAAATAATCCGCCTGCGTACCAGTATTAAAAATGCTGCGGAGGTGAAGCTGGCAAACGGCGTTATCTCCGTCACCGACCTTATCCGCGAAATCAATGCGGAAGATCTGGCGAAGCAAGCCGCTGCCGCCCATCGCATCCAGCATCTGAATGCCGTCTATAATTATATGTATACAACGAATAATGAATAATCACAAAGAATCATGAAGAAGAATATGAAACGATTGAATTCTTATACATTAATAGCAACCGCTTTATTAAGTCTGGCTGCATGTAACAGGGGAGACGGCGACTTCGATGCTACCGGCACGTTTGAAGCGACGGAAATCCTCGTATCTTCCGAAGCAAACGGAAAGATTATGGAATTGAATATAGAAGAAGGCGACCGTCTGGATGCCGGCGCCCTTGTAGGATATGTCGACAGCACTCAATTATATTTGAAGAAAATGCAACTCTCGGCCGGTCTGCGCTCTGTCGATATCCGTAAACCGGATATTCGCAAGCAAATAGCCGCCCTGGAGCAACAGATTGCTACCGCACGTACGGAACAACAACGTATGGAGAATCTGGTAAAGGCAAAAGCCGGCAACCAGAAACAGGTGGACGACATCGTCAACAATATCAAATACCTCCAGAAACAATTGGATGCGCAGTATTCTACGCTAAACAAGACGACAGGCGGTGCCGATGCGGAAGCCGAAGGTATCCTGTACCAGATTATGCAGCTGGACGACCAGTTACAGAAAAGCCGTATCGTAAATCCCCAGGCAGGAACCGTTCTTGTCAAATATGCTGAGCCGGGTGAAGTGACGGCCGCCGGTAAGCCTCTGTATAAAATAGCCGATACCGACTTGCTTTACTTGCGTGCCTATATCACGTCCGATCAGCTTTCGACGTTGAAACAGGGCCAGACAGTCCGTGTCTTTGCCGATTATGGAGAAAACGACCGGCGCGAATATCCGGGAACGATTACCTGGATATCCGATAAATCGGAGTTCACTCCCAAAGGAATCCAGACAAAGGACGAACGGGCCAATCTGGTCTATGCCATCAAGATTGCTGTTAAGAACGACGGTTATCTCAAGATTGGACAGTATGGGGAAACGGTGTTTGAGTAATTGAAAATTGAGAATTGAAAATTAATGGGGATGAATGGAGTTAAGATGGAGGCGGTTGGTAAGAACTACGGGCAGGTAGAGGCTTTGCAGGATATTTCTCTGGATATACGTCCCGGTGAATTGTTCGGCCTGATTGGTCCCGACGGGGCAGGGAAGACCACTTTGTTCCGTATCCTGACGACTTTATTGCTGGCGGATAAAGGGACGGCTACCGTCTGTGGTCTGGATGTCGTGCGTGATTATAAAAAGATACGTACGATGGTCGGTTACATGCCCGGCCGTTTCTCGTTGTATCAGGACCTGACGGTCGAAGAGAACCTGGATTTCTTTGCTACCGTGTTTAATACTACGGTAGAAGCCAACTATGACCTGGTTCACGACATTTATGTTCAGATAGAACCTTTTAAAAAACGGAAAGCAGGAAAATTGTCCGGAGGTATGAAACAGAAGCTGGCATTGAGCTGTGCTTTGATTCACCGCCCCGAAGTCCTTTTTCTGGATGAACCGACAACGGGTGTCGACCCGGTTTCCCGGGTGGAGTTCTGGGATATGCTGGACCGCTTGAAGAGGCAGGGCATTACGATTATGGTTTCCACTCCTTATATGGATGAGGCTTCCCGTTGCGACCGCATTGCTTTGATGCGTTCCGGCCAGTGCTTGTCCGTCGATACGCCGGTAGGCATCCGTGCCTCTTTCGGCAGGCAGCTGTGGACTGTCCGGTCGGCATCCATGTTCAGGCTGCTGACGGACCTTCGTTCTTTTCCGGGAACCTATTCCTGTTATGCCTTTGGCGATGCCCATCATCTGACATTAAAGGAAGATGGCAGGGAGATGAATGCCTTGATGCAGTTCTTGAAAGATAAAGGATATGCAGATGTCGCTATTGAACCGGTCGAGCCAAGTGTGGAAGATTGCTTTATGGCTTTGTAAAAACGATAGAGTGAAATGTAATACCATATATTGTGATAGAAAATTCTCATATATTATGATATTGGAATTGTATAATATATGAGAATGCAGTATCATAATATATGAGAATTTTATCTGATAAAAGTATATATACAATGAACGTAATAGAAACAGACAGTCTGACTAAGCGCTTCGGAACTTTTACCGCGGTAGATCATATCAGCTTTGAAGTGGGAGAAGGAGAGATCTTTGGTTTCCTGGGAGCCAATGGCGCCGGAAAGACGACGGCGATGCGTATGCTTTGCGGACTGTCGACACCCACTTCCGGCAAAGCCCGTGTGGCAGGTTTTGATGTATATAAGGAGACCGAGCAGATCAAACGCCATATCGGCTATATGAGTCAGAAGTTTTCCCTGTACGGCGACTTGAAAGTCTGGGAAAATATCCGTTTGTATGGCGGTATCTACGGTCTGTCAAAGAAAAAGCTGGCGGAGAAGACGGACGAACTGCTCGATGTACTGGATTTGGAGGGCGAGCGGAACACGTTGGTCGATGCGTTGCCTTTAGGCTGGAAGCAGAAGCTGGCTTTTTCCGTCGCTATCATCCACGAACCCCGTATTGTTTTTCTGGATGAGCCGACGGGTGGTGTTGATCCGGTTACCCGCCGTCAGTTTTGGGAGTTGATCTATAAAGCGGCGGAACGCAATATCACAGTCTTTGTCACCACCCATTACATGGACGAAGCCGAATATTGTAACCGTGTCTCTATTATGGTCGATGGAAAAATCGAAGCGCTGGACAGTCCGGCTGCTTTGAAATCGTCTTTCCATGCCGAAAATATGAATGATGTGTTCCGTGCCCTGGCGCGAAAAGCAACAAGAGGTGAATAGTTATGAAACAGTTTATATCTTTTATCCGCAAAGAATTCTTCCACATCTTCCGCGACAAACGGACCATGTTGATTTTATTGGCTATGCCGATTATCCTGATTATTCTGTTCGGCTATGCGATTACGACGGAAATAAAATGTGTGCCGATTGCCGTGTTCGACCAAAGCCGGGATGAAGTGAGCCGGAAAATCACCGAACATCTGGGGGCAAGCGAGTATTTTGATTTGTATAAAATGGTAGACAGCGAAGCGGAAGCTCAATCCCTCTTTAAACAGGGTAAGATTAAACTGGTCGTTGTTTTTCCGCCCCAATATGCTTCCACGGCGGATGCGGATGTCCAGTTGCTGGCAGATGCAACCGACCCGAACGAAGCGACCCAGCTGACCGCTTATGCAACCACCATCATCGCTTCTGCCAAAGCGGAGATACAAGGAAATCTCCTTCAGTCGGAAGAAAAAGCGCAGCTTATGCAGGCTGGCATTACGCCGGTCACTCACCTTCTCTACAACCCCACCATGAAAGGCGCCTACAACTTTGTGCCGGGGGTAATGGGATTGATCTTAATACTGATATGTGCCTTGATGACCTCCGTAGGCATCGTGAAGGAGAAGGAGATGGGTACGATGGAAGTGTTGCTGGTTTCGCCGATGAAGCCGGTCTATATCATTCTGGCAAAAGCGATCCCCTATCTTTTATTGAGTATAGTGAATGTGGCGACAATCCTTGCTCTGTCTTATTTCCTGCTGAAGGTTCCGATTGCGGGGAGCCTGGTTCTGCTGGTGGCAGTTTCCATCCTGTACGCCCTGGTTTCCCTTTGCCTCGGTCTGTTGATATCGACGATAGCCGACACGCAACAGGCTGCCATGCTGATTAGTGCTATGGTGTTGATGCTGCCGGTGATTCTGCTCAGCGGCATGGTATTTCCCATAGAGAACATGCCTGATATATTGCAATGGCTTTCCAATATCGTGCCGGCCAAATGGTATATTATCGCAGTGAAAGATGTGATGATAAAAGGGTTAAGTGCCGGAGCCATCCTGAAGGAGATAGGGATACTGTCGTTTATGGTCATATTCCTGGTGATTCTTAGTGTGAAACGTTTTAAGACTCGTTTGTGAGATAAGAAGTTATGAAAACATTACGATATTTACTTGAAAAAGAGTTTAAGCAGATCAAGCGCGACCGGTTTTTACCGCGCATCATCTTTTTGGTACCGTTGATGCAATTGCTTATCCTGCCTTTTGCCGCCAATTTCGAAATGCGTAATATCAATCTGGGAGTGATTGACCATGATCATTCCGTGGTGTCTGTGCAGCTGGTCGAAAAGATTCTTTCGTCCGGTTATTTCCGGCTGACCGATGTGTCTTCCAGTTATGATCAGGCGATCACCTCGATAGAAAGTAACGAGTCGGACCTGCTGCTTGAAATCCCGGCAAAGTTTGAACAGGAGCTTGGCCGGGAAGGAAAGGCGGATGTCCTGATTGCTGCAAACGCAGTGAACGGAACAAAAGGAGGGATGGGTAGCTCTTACCTCACACAAATTATTCAGGATTTTAACCGGGATAAAGGTTTCACCTCTGCTGCCGTGAGTAGTGGAGTGCGGGCGACAGCTCTTTTTAATCCGCATCTGAATTATAAGAATTATATGGTGCCGGGTATCCTGGTCTTTTTGTTGACGATTATCGGTGGTTTCCTTTCGGCCCTGAATATAGTCAGCGAGAAGGAGAAAGGGACCATCGAACAGATTAATGTGACGCCTGTCCCCAAAACATTGTTCTTGCTGTCGAAGCTGATTCCTTTCTGGGTAATCGGTTTTATTCTGTTGACGATCGGGGCCATTGTGGCATGGATTATTTACGGTTTGCTGCCGGTCGGCAATATGGGGATTATTTATTTGTTTGCGGCAGTTTATCTGATTGCTTTTACAGGTTTGGGATTGGCAATATCTTCTATATCGTCCAACCAGCAACAGGCGATGTTCACGGCTTTCTTCTTCTTGATTATATTTGCTTTGTTGAGCGGACTTTTTACCCCGATCAGCAGTATGCCGCAATGGGCACAGACTATAACATTATTTAATCCGGTACGTTATTTTATAGAAGTGATGCGTATGGTTTATCTGAAAGGCAGTTCGTTTTCCGATTTGAGCGGACATTTCATTGTCGTTTGTCTTTTTGCTGTATTATTTAATGTATTGGCTGTGATAAGTTATAGGAAAAAATAGTAAATCCCAAATACGTAATATAGAGTGCCGGATGGTAGAAACGGACAAACGGAGATAATGGTTTTGGCTAGTAGAATGTTTTACAGCATACTTAACGATATTTTACAAACATCTTACTGCTTTTTAACGTGACTCTTTTATATTTGATTCAAATCTGAAACAATATTTCAAATATGGAAAGCGTTATTCCAAATATGGAAAAAGGAGAAGAAAATTATAAGGTGCCGAATTTGGAGAAAGGAATTGCGGTGCTTGAATATCTTTCGCTTCGTCCACAGGGTGAGACGCTGCAAGATATTAAGAATAAGCTGGATATCTCCCAGACTACTGCTTATCGTATTTTGAACACTTTGGTTCGATTGGATTATCTTAACTATAATGAAGACACAAAACGCTACAAATTGTCCCGAAAATTGCTAACTTTGGGCTTCAGATCGTTGAATGAACATAATTTGTTGGAGACAGTATTGCCTTGTTTGCGTGATTTGCGTGATAAAGTAGGGGAGACTGCCTGTTTTGGTGTACTAGGAGATGAGAAAGGAATTTTTATAGAGCAGGCGCAGGGACATCATACGTTCCGCTTTGTTCTATCGCCGGGGAAATCATTTGAATTACATTGTTCTGCACCCGGAAAAGCGATTATGGCTTATCTGCCAAACACGGTCCGCGACCGGTATTTGTCGTATATGACATTTGCGAAGTATAATGCGCGGACGATTACTAACCGGGATGCTTACCTGGAAGAATTGGAAAAAGTCCGTAAGCTGGGTTATGCTATGGATAATGAAGAAGAATTGAATGGTGTGATCTGTGTAGGTGCTCCTATCTTTAACTACACAGGCTATCCATGTGGCGCCATCTGGATATCGGGTCCCAAAGACAGGTTAACAAAAGAAATATTCCATTCAACGGTTGCGAGCATCAAGGAGGTCGCTCAGAATATTTCGGCTGAATTAGGATATAGTAAAAACACAAAAAAATAAATAATACCATGAGGACGAGTAAATACATATTAAGAACTTCATTGATGGCATGCTTTGTCAGTTGTTGCATCTCATTTGCATCGGCTGATAATCCGCCTTTTTTTACGACTGATATAAAACTGAATGATAAAGGGGAAATGCTTCTGACTGAAAAAGGAATGAAGCGGGTGGATGTATTTTCAGCCGACGGCAAACTGCTGCGTTCTTTCCCCATGGATGAAACGCCGACCGGTATTCTGGTTGATGGCGATAAGGCCTATGTGACGACCTTTGAGAAGACGGGGAAGTTACAGATCTTATTGTTGGAATCGGGTAGGGTGGAAGCTGCTATCCCTACAGGGTCGGGTGCCTGTCATCCGATGTTCGGACCGGATAAAAAGACAATCTATGTCTGTAACCAGTTCGAAAACACCGTGTCGGAAATTGATCCGGTGAATCATAAAGTACTACGCACGGTTAAGGTACTTCGCGAACCGAAATCCGCCGTATTCAGCAAAGACGGTAAATATATGTATGTAACAAACTTCCTGCCGGCACAACGTGCGGACCTGGATTATGTGGCAGCCTGTGTTTCCGTGATTGAAATGGATGGTTTTACCAAAGTGAAAGATATTCAGCTGGCAAACGGTAGTAATGCTTTGCGTGGCATTTGTATTACGCCTGACGGCAAATATGTATATGTGTCGCATAATTTGGGACGTTTCGCCGTTCCGACTTCGCAGTTGCAGCAGGGATGGATGAATACGAGCGCTTTCAGTATCATCGATACGGAAAAGCAGGAGTTTGTCGGTGCCGTTGTTGTTGACGAACCGGAAAGAGGAGCTGCCGGTATCTGGAGCATCGATTGTAATGACGACCATATCTTTATTTCGCATTCCGGTACTCATGAGGTGAGTGTGATCGATCATCCGGCTTTGCGTGAAAAGTTTGAAGCCTATCCCAATAAGGCGGTGCTGGATTATGACCTGAATTTCCTGTATGGCATTCGCGAACGTGTTCCGTTGCAGGGTAACGGTCCCCGTGCGATGGCTCTGACCAACGAGAAACTGGTTGTTCCTACTTATTTTGCCGATGTTCTGAATGTAATGGATATTAATACCCGTGAAGTAACGTCGACAGAATTGAATCCGGGACGTACGGAAAGCAATATAAATAAAGGAGAAAAATATTTCAACGACGCCTCCCACTGTTTCCAGAACTGGCAGAGTTGTAACGGTTGCCACCCGGGGGATGCCCGTACGGATGGCATGAACTGGGATTTGATGAACGATGGCGTAGGAAACTCAAAGAACTGCAAAAGTTTGTTGTTTAGCCATGTGACTCCTCCTAATATGATTTCAGGAATCCGTGCTTCTGCGGAGGTTGCCGTGCGTGCAGGATATAACTTCATCCAGTTCTTCGATATTACTGAAGATGATGCAAAATGCGTGGATGAATATCTGACGTCATTGCGTCCGGTGCCGAGTCCTTTGCTGGTGAACGGCGAATTGTCCGATAAGGCGAAAGAAGGACGTAAAGTCTTTGAAAAACTAAAATGTGGTGAATGTCATAGCGGACCATATTATACAGACATGAAGATGCATCGTATCGGTGAAGATATCGAGTTTGAAAAAGGGTGGGATACTCCGACTTTAAGAGAAGTCTGGCGTACGGCTCCTTATTTGTTCGATGGTCGTGCAGCTACAATGGAGGAAGTCTTTGAAGTGCACAAGCATGGAATTGATAAGAAGGTATCCAAGAAAGATATTGAGGCTTTGGTTGAATATGTAAACTCACTCTAAAAGGAGGGATCGATGAATTATTGCGAGAAGATACGTTATAACATTTACACTACTGAGAAAGCGGATTTTGAGGAAATGGTGGATAAGCTGCTTGCCCAATTACCGCAGAACGAACAAATATTCAGGTTGGCCTTTTTCGGCATGCCGGATGATAATGAACAATATGTTTCGCGCCGCGTAATGTTGCGTGAAAAGGTACGTAAATACTATGGGAACCATGAACCGGTGTTGAGTTATGTATCCCAGCCGCCATTGAACGGAGGTTTGATACTGGAGGCTCATACATATACGCCGGATAAAGGAGACCATATTACATATAAACATATCGGGACATTCCCGTATGTGGTATTGGTAAATGGCAGCGGCCGTTTCCTGTTTGCCGGAGGTTTCCATGGCGATGTGATTAATTTCGGTATCGAGCAACAGTCGAAAGAAGTGTTCAAGCTGGTATCGGAGTTGTTGAGGAAGGAAGGATTCCCGATCAACAGCATCATCCGCCAGTGGAACTATATCGAGCAGATCACTAAGTTTGACGGTGAAGACCAGCATTATCAGATATTCAATAATGCCCGTAGCGATTATTATGCCATGACAACCTGGGAAAACGGTTATCCGGCAGCAACGGGTATCGGTGCGAATCTGGGAGGCATACTGGTTGATCTGGATGCTGCCGTATTCTCGAATCCGGATTGTTATGCAACACCGATCGACAATAAATTGCAGGTGGCTGCCCACGCTTATTCCGAAGGAGTACTGGAGCCGGCCCACAGCAAAAAGACGACTCCGAAGTTCGAGCGCGCTAAGAGCATGACATTTGGAGAACGTGAGGTGATCTATATCTCCGGAACTGCGGCTATCCGTGGCGAGGAGAGTTTGATAGGAGTGGGGTTGGAGCGTCAGCTTCATATTACGATGGAGAATATCGCTGAACTGATCGGTGAGGCGAAGTTGAAAATGCTCCGGGTCTATCTGAAAGAGAAATCTTTCTTTGAAGAAGCTGAAAGGCTTTTGAATGCGTATGAGTTGAATATCCCCATATCATATATGTGGGCTGATGTTTGTCGGGATGAATTATTAATTGAGATTGAGGGAATAGCAGTGTTGTAACCCCTGCCATATCATGTTGACCGTTTGGCGAAATAAAGCAAATATTACTAACATAAATTAAAACAAAAATGAAAAAAGGATTGAGTATTAAAACAATGGCTGTGGGGCTTTTATTAAGTTCTATGGTTGCATGTACTGGTAACAAAACAAGTGACGCTACTTGTTGCAACGGAGAGGGCGAATGCACTGAACAGAGCAAATGCGATAAAAATTCTAATTGTAAAACTAATAAAGAAATGACTTATTCTAAGAAGTACACAAACGCCGACTTCTACAAAGACGGCAAATTCGATCAGGCAGTAGCTATCGAAGCAATGAAAGACATGTTTAAGTTCTATGATGTTCCTTTTACAGAACTGATGGCTAAAGACATGTGGGTTACAGATTTCGGTCTGGGTGACTTTGAAAACGTTGGTATGGGTGGTATTTTCTGGATCAACGATGCAGAACACGGATACTTCGCTCACGCTATCTATCTGCTTCCGGGACAGATGATCCCTGAACACGCTCACGTAAAAACTAAATTCCCTGCAAAACACGAATCATGGATGGTTGAAAAGGGATGGGTTTATAACTTCTCTGTACTTGGTGACGAAACTCCGAACGCTCCTGCAATTCCTGCAAGTCACGGACCTATCAAGAGCAAAAACTTCGTAGTTCAGAAAGTCGGTGATGTATTGCGTCTGAAAGAACTTGAATCATTCCATTTCATGATGGCAGGACCGGAAGGTGCTATCGTTGACGAATGGGCTTGTTATCATGACAATGACGGTTTGCGTTTCACAAACCCGAAGGCGTCTCTCTAACTCCAATCGTAGTTGTTAACACCTTATATTAATATTGAGATACATGAATAAATATTTTTTATTAGTATCACTCTTTTTATCTACTTCCTTCCTTGTTTCGGCTGCGCCGAAACAAAAGAAGGTGGATACCTGGATTGATGCATCAATTAAAGCAAAAACGGAACTGCAAACCAAGCTTCAGAAAACAGGAATGCCGATTATTTCCTCTTTCAAGAAGCATAAGGAAAAAGCAGAACCTTTTGCTGTTGACTTGAAAGGCGTAGATAAGCTGGTGCTTATCACTGCCGGAGGTCCGGATGGTTCTGATTACGACCAGGCTGTTTGGGGTAATGCCCGTTTGATTAAAGCGGACGGTACTGCTGTTTGGTTGGATGAAGTTCCTTTCGAATATGGTGTTGCCGGTTGGGCAAAGCCAAAAATGAATATTAATGCTTACGACCATGAGATTTTCATTGCAGGCAAAGAATACAAACACGGTGTTTTCTGTCATGCAAACGGAACTTTGGTTTATCCTATTAAAGGTGAATATGTTCGTTTTGAAGCTGAAGTAGGTATCGACGATACTTCTTCCGGCGGTAGCGTGTATTTCCAGGCATTGAACGTTGTTCCGAAGTTTGTCGGCGATGAACTGATCGCTAAATATCCGGAACAGATCGGTATGCTGGGCGCTATGATGGACGGTTTGGACACTTGGTTGATCACCCCGGATGCCTCTATTGAAAAACAAGCAGTAGAAGCAATGGTAGGTAAGTTGAAAGACGGTTCTTATTATAAGAGTGTCGTTCAGCAGATCGCTAACGAAAAAGATGTAAATACACAAATCCGTAAATATCTGGAGTTGTTTGAAAAACTTCAGGATGTTTATGCGCTTCAGGGCGAACTGGAATGGCTGAATATCGATGCTATCAAGTTGGCATTTGCAGATATGAGCAAGCAGAAAGGTTTTGATGCTGTTAAATATCAGCCGATGCTGAATGAATTGGTACAACTTCAGCAGAAAGGTTTCAGTGGCATTTACAAAGGAGACGAACAAGCTATTGCCGATGCTCGCAAGGCATTGGATAATAAGAAGGCTATTTTGTTAGGCAACCCGTTGTTGGATGCAGACAAGATTGTTGCCGTACGTTATAAATTAGGCTCTACTGCTCGTCAGGCAATGGCTCCTTCTTTGGGAACACAAGCTAACAACTGGAGTAACCAGGAATCTGCCCGCCGTAGTGGTTTCGATGCAGAGATCGTTGAATTGTCTAACCTGCGTGGTGACATGCAGATGAAGAGTATCTTCAAACCGATCGTCCCCGATGCCTCTATCGCTGACCTGAGAATGCACTGGGATGCAAACCGCGTTATGTTCACAACCCTGATGGGCGAGAACGACAAACGTTGGAATGTATACGAAGTAAAACTGGATGGTACAGGTTGCAAAAAGCTGATCGAGAATGAAGAACCTGACTTGGAATTTTATGATGGTACTTATCTTCCGGACGGACGTATTATTGCTAACTCCAACATCGGTTACCAGGGTGTTCCTTGCGTAAGTGGTGATGACCCGGTTGGTAATATGGTTCTTTATACTCCGGAACAGAAGAATCTGCGTCGTCTGACATTTGACCAGGATGCCAATTGGAACCCGGTTGTAATGAATAACGGACGTGTGATGTATACCCGTTGGGAATATACTGACCTGACTCACTATTATTCTCGTATCGTGATGCATATGAATCCGGACGGAACAGAAAACAAGGCTTTGTATGGTAGTGGTTCAATGTTCCCGAACAGTACGTTCGACATTCAGCCGTTGCCCGGACATGGTTCTGCTTTCGTTGGTATTATCTCAGGACACCACGGTGTTGCCCGTTCAGGACGTCTGATCATCTTCGACCCGACAAAGGGACGTAAGAATGTACAGGGTATGGTTCAGGAAATTCCTCACCGTAACCGTCCTATCCAAGAGTTGATCAAAGACGAATTGGTAAATGGCGTATGGCCTCAGTTCGTTAAACCGACTCCGCTGAATGACAAATATTTCCTGGTTGCAGCCAAGTTAGACCCGCAGTCTTTGTGGGGACTTTATCTGGTCGATATCTATGATAACGTAACTTGTCTGATGCAGGCAGAAGGTGAAGGTTATATCAGCCCGATTCTGGTGAAGGAAACAAAAACACCTCCGGCAATTCCTGATCGTGTGAAGCTGAATGAAAAAGAAGCAACTATCTTTATTCAGGATATTTATGAAGGTGAAGGTCTGCGCGGTATTCCTCGCGGAACTGTAAAAGAACTTCGTCTGCATGCTTATGAATATGCTTATGTGAAGACTCGTTCAGACCACAACTGGCATGGTATCCAGAGTGGTTGGGATATCAAACGTTTGTTAGGTACTGTACCTGTTGAAGAAGACGGTTCGGCTATCTTCAAAGTCCCGGCTAATACTCCGATTTCTATCCAGCCGATCGACAAGGACGGCGTTGCTGTTCAGTGGATGCGTAGTTGGGTAACCGGCCAGCCGGGTGAAGTGGTATCTTGTATCGGTTGTCACGAAGACCAGAATCAGATTCCTATCCCGAAACGTGTGATGGCTTCTCAGAAAGCGGCTGCTCCGTTGAAGGCTCCTGAAGGTGGTGTTCGTTCATTCACATTCGACTTGGAAATTCAGCCTATCCTGGATCGTGCTTGTATCGCTTGTCATAATGGCGAAGGCAAGGCATTCGACCTGCGTGGCGGTAAGAAAGACAAACTGGGTTATGGCACATCTTATCTGAACATTCATCCGTACGTACACCGTCAGGGTGGTGAAGGTGATATGGTTGTTCTTCAGCCGTATGAATATCATCCGAACACCAGCGAATTGGTTCGTATCCTGAAGAAGGGTCACCATAACGTGAAACTGACTGACGCAGAATGGTTGAAACTGTACAACTGGATCGACTATAATGCTCCTGATAAAGGTTATTTCGATGCAAATGTTCTGGGTAAGGAAATCATCCCGTACCAGGGATTCGATCAGATCGAACGTCGTAAAGAATTGACTGACAAATATGCTAATGGCATGGGTGTGGACTGGAAGAAAGAAATCGCTGACTACGCTTCTTATCTGAAAGCTCAGGGCCCGATCACTCCGGTTATGCCTGAAAAGGCAGCTCCTGTAAAGGTGAAGAATGTGAAAGCTAAAGGCTGGCCGTTCGACAAAGCAGCTATCAAAGATATGCTTGCAAAGGAAACGAGCAACCGTAAAGAGGTTGAAATCGCTCCGGGCGTGAAGATCAATTTCGTTCGTATCCCTGCCGGTGAATTCGTAATGGGTAGCTATAATGGCGAATCTGATGCTTATCCTACTGCTAAGGTGAAGATCGACAAACCGTTCTGGATGGGTGAAATGGAAATTACCAACCAGCAGTTCAATGTGATTTATCCGGATCATGACAGCCGTTTCGTAGACCAGTTGTGGAAAGACCACGTGGTACAGGGTTATCCGGCTAACGAGCCGAATCAACCGGTAATCCGTGTAAACTACAATGATGCAATGGATTATTGTAAGCAACTGAGCGAAAAGACAGGTCTGAACATTACGCTTCCGACAGAAGCACAATGGGAATGGGCTTGCCGCGCAGGTAGCGACAGTGATTTCTGGTATGGTGATATGAATACTGACTTCGGTAAATATGAAAACCTGGCTGACAAGACTACTTTACTGTTCGCAGTAAGTGGCGTAGACCCGAAACCGATGTCTCCGAATTCTTATTGGTATAAGTATTATACTTATCTGCCGAAAGAAGAAGGAGTAGACGACGGTCAGCTGATCCAGACAGGCGAAAAGGTATATGAAGCCAACCCGTTCGGTTTGTATAACATGCACGGTAATGTTTCAGAATGGACCCGTTCAGACTATGTGCCTTATCCGTATAATCCGAAGACAAAACTGACTTCAGATCATAAAGTGGTTCGTGGTGGTTCATATATCGAACGTCCGAAATTCTCTACTGCTTATGCACGTAAGGCTTACTATCCGTACCAGCGTGTATTTAACGTAGGTTTCCGTGTAATCATCGAAGACTAATCCCTAAGATATGTCCTGGATATAGATAAAATCTATTAGGTGGCCCCGGAAAGGCCGGGGTCACTTAATTGAAAATTCTTATCTTTGGCGGCATAACTTAATAAAACAACAAATGAAAGCAACTCTCGAAAGAATACTATCTTCCTTTGTAACAACAATTATCTTGTTACTCCTCTATGGTTTTGGCCTGGCTGTCGCCACTTTTATAGAAAAGTATCATGGAACAGCAGCTGCCAAAGCAATGATTTATTATTCCCCCTTATTCTTTTTGTTGCAGTTTCTTTTAGTCGTTAATTTTATTGTCATTGCTGTTAAGTACCAATATTGCAAGCTGCACAGATGGGGCTTAATGGTTGTTCATACTTCCTTTATCATTATCCTTCTTGGCGCCCTCACATCCTTCCAGTTCGGCGAAGAAGGCATCCTTCATATCCGCGAAGGAGAATCAACCGATCAGATAGCAGTCCGCCAGGGCGATCTGACAACATTCCACACTTTACCCTTCACTGTAGAATTGGTGAAATTTACTTTAACCCGCTATCCGGGTTCGTCCAGTCCGTCTTCTTATGAAAGCGAATTGCTGGTGCATGTAGATGGTAAAACACGCCACGAACATGTATTTATGAATAATGTGTTAGATGTAAAAGGTTACCGTTTCTTCCAGGCTTCTTACGATCCGGACGAACAGGGTACCGTACTTTCCGTCAACCGCGATGTAGCCGGACGGAATATAACGTATACAGGTTACCTGTTGTTGGTAATCGGTCTTATCTTATCCTTAGTAGGGAAGAATTCCCGCTTTATGGCGTTGAGCCGCCGTTTGAAAGAATTTCGTTCTGTTGCACAATCGGCAACAATGATTATCGCTTTGCTGGCATTATCGGTGTCGGTAAATGCGAAAGAAGAAACTTCGTCCATGCTGGATGCCGTACAGAAATATGCGGTGTCTCCGGAACATGCCGCTAAGTTCGGCGCATTGCCGATCCAGTCGCATAGCGGCCGTATGATGCCTATCAATACCTTTTCTTCGGAAATCCTGCGTAAGTTGCATAAGTCGGACAAGATCGGAAATCTGAACTCCGACCAGTTCCTGCTGAGCCTGCTTTCCATGCCGGATATGTGGATGCGTGTTCCTTTTATCGCTTTATCCAATAAAGAACTGGCTAATTATTACGACCTGACAGACGGCGAATGTGCTTATCTTCAGGCGTTCGATAATAAAGGCGATTATAAATTGCAACAGAAACTGGAGGAAGCCTACAACAAGATGCCTGCCGAACGGACCCGTTTCGACAAGGACCTGCTGAAACTGGACGAGCAGATCAACATCTTCCACCAGTTGATCAATTACCAGATGTTGAACCTGTTCCCGAAAGAGGACGATCCTAACCATAAATGGTATGCCCCCGGTGATGACTTGTCCGGATTTGCCGGCAAGGACTCCATGTTTGTTTCCCGCATCATGGGTTGGTATCTGGCCGAAGTGCAGGATGCTTTGCAGGGTGGCGACTGGTCGAAAGCCAATGAGGTGATCGACATGATCAGTACTTATCAGCAGGCAAAGAACAAAACACTGGATATCTCTCCGAAAAAGATAGAGACTGAATTGAAATATAACAAGATGGACGTGTTCCGTCAGTGTAAGAAAGGCTATCTGATCCTGGGAGGATTGATGCTTGTACTCTCTTTCGCCATGCTGTTCAAACAGCAGAAGTGGATGAAGGCTGGTCTCTGGATAGTGGGAATAGGCGTGTTGGCTGTATTCCTTTTACACATGTACGGCATGGGGATGCGTTGGTATATTGCCGGATATGCACCGTGGAGTAATTCGTATGAAACAATGGTATATGTTGCCTGGGCTACAGTCTTGGCCGGTCTGCTGTTTGTAAGACGCAGTACGGTGACCTTTGCACTGGCTACTTTGTTCGGCGGTATTATCCTGTTCGTCTCCGGACTGAACTGGATGGACCCGGAAATCAATCCGCTCGTTCCGGTACTGAAATCGCCGTGGCTGATGTTCCATGTAGCCGTAATCGTTGCCGCTTATGGCTTCTTCGGTATCAGCTGCCTGATCGGACTGACGAACCTGGTGATGACGAGTATCGCCGGAAAGAAAAATACGGAATTACTGAAAGCCCGTGTGAAAGAACTGACTATCGTCAATGAAATGTCGCTCTGGGTAGGACTGGCTTTGATGACGATCGGAACATTCCTCGGTGCCGTTTGGGCGAACGAGTCATGGGGACGTTACTGGGGATGGGACCCGAAAGAAACATGGGCATTGATTACGATGGTGGTTTATGCCGTGGTTGTTCACCTTCATCTGGTGAGACGCTGGTATAGCGACTGGTTATTCAATCTGTGCTCGGTCGTTGCTTTCTCATCCGTATTGATGACATTCTTCGGAGTGAATTATTTCCTGAGCGGCATGCACTCGTACGGACAGAACGATAATGTACACGGAATCTTTACTTATTTGTATATAGCCGGTGCTGTTGTAATCGTTTTAGGCGTATTGTCCAGGATTGGCTTTAACAAAACGAAGGAGAAGGAAAATGGGTAGTTTTTGCCTGTTGTGGTCTACCTACTTGGTAGGCATGATCTACCTACTAGGTAGACACGGTTAACCTACTAGGTAGGCAAGGTCGGGTCCGTTACCAGATAAAGTGGATATAAAATAAATGAATTATTAATATAGAAGTTAAACATTAAATTTTAGTGATCATGAGAACATTTAATCATGTAGGTATCATTACCAACGAAAACCAAGAAGGTGCAATGTTCAACGAAGGTTTGAACGTATGGTTAACCGATTACAGCAAGAGCCCTAACAAGATCGAATTCCTGAAGTTTGACGATCCTGCAAAGAGTTGTCTGCCTGAATTGGTTAAATCAAATGGTCATATCGCTTATACAGTTCCTTCACTGGACGAAGCGCTGAAAGATGCAAAGGTAATCTTTGGCCCGGCTGTATGCGACGAACATCTGACTATCGCTTTCATCGAAGAAGAAGGCATCGCAATCGAATTAATGGAAATCAAATAATTTATAAACCTAAACGAAACAAGGAGGAAAAACACCATGGCAGAAATTAAGACTAAATTTATAAATGATCCCGAACAAGTAACTCCGGAATTGCTGGAAGGTTATGTATTGGCTTATCCTGATCAGGTAAAGCTGGCTGCAGAAAACGTTGTTGTTCGCGCTAATCCGAAAAGCGAAGACAAAGTAGCTATCGTTACATTAGGCGGTTCTGGTCACGAACCTGCATTGAGCGGCTTCGTAGGCGACGGTATGCTCGACTGCTCCGTTGTAGGCGACGTATTTGCAGCTCCGGGTGCACAGCGTCTGTTCCAGGCTTTGCAATTGATGAAACGCGAAGCAGGTATCCTGTTGGTTGTATTGAACCACTCAGGCGACGTGATGAGTGCAAACATGGCTTGCCAGCTGGCAGAACGCGTAGGCATTAAAGTTAAACAGCTTCTGACTCACGATGATATCAGTGCTGGTATCGGTGCTCCGACAAACGATCGTCGCGGTTTGGCTGGCTGCGTACCTTTGTATAAGATTCTGGGTGCTGCTGCCGACGAAGGCAAATCATTGGACGAACTGATCGAGATCGGCGAACGTTACAACGAAAAAGTAGCTACTTTGGCTGTTGCTATGCGTTCTTGTACTCATCCGCAAAACGATGCTACAATCACTGACCTGCCTGCCGGTATCATGGAAATCGGTATGGGACAGCACGGTGAAGGTGGTGGCGGCCAGAAACCGCTGGTATCTGCCGATGCTACTGCTGCCGAAATGGTAGACCTGCTGTGTCAGCAACTGCAACCGAAGGCTGGCGACAAGATGATGCTTATCATCAACGGCGTAGGCGCTACTACTCATATGGAATTGAATATCATCTTCCGCAAGGCTTACAAAGAATTGGAAGCACGTGGTCTGGAAGTAGTATTCGGTCGTATCCAGGAAATCCTGACAGTTCAGGAACAAGCCGGTTTCCAGATGATCGTAGGTATTTTGGATGAAGATCATATTGACTATTTAAAGAACAAGAGTGCAAACGCACCGTATTGGACAACTATCGGTAAATAAACAAATAAACATGAAACAATTGACTATTGAGGCTTTCAAAGGTATGCTGAATAACGCCTTAACGCATATCAAAGCCCGCGAAGACGAATTCTCTAAACTGGATGCGGTAATCGGTGACGGCGATCACGGACAGGCTATCGTAACTGCTTTCTCTGTTGTAGTGAAAGCAGGCGAGAAAGGAACAGAATTCAAATCTATGCTGAATGACATGGGATTTGGCGTGATGCTGGAAACAAGCGGATCGACAAGTACCCTGTTAGGAGCATTTTTCCTTGGAATGAGCGACAACGCTGCCGGCACTGAACTGGATGCTGCCGCTGTGAAGAAGATGTTTGCCGGAGGCCTTGCAAATGTGCAGAAACAGACACAGGCTAAGAAGGGTGATAAAACCATGATGGACGCCCTGATCCCCGCAATCGAGGCAATCGAAGCATCTACTTCGGACGATATCAAGGAAATCATGACAGCAGGTGCTGAAGCAGCTATCAGAGGTGCTGAAGAAACTGTCAACATGAAAGCAAACTTCGGACGTGCCCGTAACTACGGCGAACGTTCTATCGGTTACGCCGATAGCGGTGCTACTTCCTGGAGCTGTATGTTTGCCTCTTTCGCAGAAGCATTATAATAGAATAACTAACTTTTTTAAATATAGAAAATAGAAAAATGGCAGATTTAGATGATTTGAGAGAAGGCAGTAACTTCGGTTTAGGTGTTAGCTCTCAACAACAGAGTTTCCATGTGAAAGGTGCTGAAAACCTTCCCTGGGGTATGAAAGATCGTTTATCACGTATCTTCAACCCGAAAACAGGCAAAGCCGTAATGTTGGCTTTCGACCACGGCTTCATCATGGGACCGACTTCAGGTTTGGAACGTATCGACCTGAATATTGTACCGCTGATTGAATATGCCGACTGTATCATGTGTACACGCGGTATCCTTCAGTCTTCAATCCCGACAACAACAAACAAACCTATCTGTTTGCGTTCGGATGCTGGTACTTCTATCCTGACTGACCTGAACGACAACGTTCTGATCGACATAGAAGATGCTATCCGCATGAACGTTTCAGCTATGGCTGTGATGTTGGCTATCGGTGACGAAGCACACGAAGCGAAGACGATCGCCAACCTGTACAAGGCTGTAGATAAAGGAACTCGTTATGGTATTCCTGTAATGGGTGTGACTGCTGTCGGCAAACAGATGGCACGCGACGCTCGTTACTTCGGTCTGGCTTCCCGTATCTGTGCTGAAAACGGTGCAAATATCGTGAAGACTTACTATTGCGAAGGTTTCGAAAAAGTAGTTGCTGCTTGTCCGGTTCCTGTTGTGATTGCAGGCGGTAAGAAATTACCTGAACTGGAAGCATTGGAACTGTGTTACAAGGCTATCAACGACGGTGCTGCCGGTGTTGACATGGGACGTAACGTATTCCAGTCTGAAAATCCTGTCGCTATGATCCAGGCTGTTCACGCAGTGGTTCATGACGGTTTGACTCCGCAACAAGGTTTCGAAAAGTTCCAGGATTTGTCTAAGTAATTAATTATTATACTCCGAAGGGGCGGGGCTCTGCTCTGCCCCTTGTTGTATCTAAACATAACATAATACATATATTGAATTGCCATGAAGAAAATATTCACATTATTGTGCTCTGCTCTTTTCTTATTTGCTGCCACTTCCTGCCAGCAAAAGGCTCAGAAATTATTGTTGGCCGGTTCAGGCTGGAATAAAGTCGTTATCATTGACAAGAATACAAAGCAGATAGAATGGGAGCATCCTATACAAAAAGGTTGGGAATGTAATTCAGCCGTTGCTACTCCGGACGGAAATATCCTGTTCGCCTATAAAAAAGGTGCAAAACTGATTACCCGCGATCAGAAAGAGTTATGGAACATTCCGGCTCCGGATACTTGCGAGATGCAGACAGCCCGTGTATTGCCCGACGGTAATTACCTGTTGGCATGGTGCGGCCATCCGGCTAAGATCATGGAAGTGAGCCCGAAAGGCGAGATACTTTCAGAAACTGTATACGAAACAGGTATCGACCACCCGCATGCTCAGTTCCGCCAGGTGAACAAGAACAAGGCAGGCAACTATCTGATGCCTCTTTTCGCTACATCTGAAGTACGTGAAATCTCTCCGGCCGGCGAACTTGTTAAAACAACGAAGCTGGAAGGTACTCCGTACAGCACTGTATTGCTGAACAACGGCAATTACATGGTAGCTTGCGGTGACGGACATTCTCTGATGGAAGTAAATCTGGACAAAGGCGAAATAATCCGCCGGATCGGCGAAAAGGACATCGAAGGTGTTTCCTTATTTTTTGTTGCCCAGCTGTTGCCTACTTCAAACAATGGTCTGTATATCTGTAACTGGCAGGGACACGACCCCAGTGCAAAAGAATCAAACAACCCGCAGTTGATGGAGATCGACGGTAACAACAAAGTTATCTGGAGCCTGAATGACAACGATACATTCGGCATGATCTCTTCTGTCTGCCCGATCGACTAAGTGGATTATCTATAACTACTGGTTGTAACTGTTTCCCCTCCCGAGAGGGAAACAGTTACTTTCTTCACTCTCCACAGAAGGATTTATAACTTTCTCCATTTTTTATATATCTTTGCTAAACGTTAAACCTAAAAACAAACTTAATATCATGAAATTGCAACCAATCGACATCTTTATCATCGGACTCTATCTGGTGGCCATGATCGTCATCGGATTAGTGTTAAAGAAAAAGGCGTCGAAAAACATGGACTCCTACTTCCTGGGAGGAAAAACACTACCTTTTTATATGTTAGGCTTGTCTAACGCATCCGGCCAGTTCGATATCTCTGGTACTATGTGGATGGTTACACTAGCCTTTATTTATGGAATTAAAAGTGCCTGGGTGCCTTGGCTCTGGCCTGTATTTAACCAGATATTCCTGATGGTCTATCTCTCTGTCTGGCTGCGCCGGTCGAATGTGTTGACGGGGGCGGAATGGATACAGACACGGTTCGGAAAGAACAAAGGCGCCAGCCTGTCGCATACGATTGTCGTTATCTACGCCCTGATCGGTGTGCTGGGTTTCCTTAGCTACGGCTTTATCGGCGTGGGTAAATTTATGGAGATATTCTTCCCGTGGAATTTTGTTTCCCAGTATGTCCCGTTTGATATACCGGCTGAATACGTGCCGCATGCTTACGGTATATTCTTTACAGCCATCGCCACGATCTATGTGATGCTGGGCGGTATGCTGAGTATCGTATGGACCGATGTGGTTCAGTTTGCCATTATGACGGTTGCCGGTATCACGATTGCCGTTATCGCTATGATGAAGGTAAGCCCTGAAACGATTGCTTCTATCGTACCTGCCGGTTGGGACAGCCTGATGCCTGGGTGGAACCTTGATTTGCATTGGACCGACATTTTCAGCGATGTAAATACAAAGATAATGAACGACCAGTTCGGTTTGTTCGGGATTTTTATTATGATGATGCTTTTCAAAGGAGTGTTCAATAGTATGGCGGGACCTGCCCCCAACTACGATATGCAGAAGATCCTTTCCTGCCGTAACGGTAAGGAAGCAGCCTTAATGAGCGGTTCTGTTCCTGTCATCTTGCTTATCCCGCGTTATCTGATGATTATGGGATTTACGATCCTGGCGCTGGCTTTCTTCAAAGACCTGGATTTGACGACAAAGACCGGAGCGATCGACTTCGAACTGATCCTGCCGAATGCTATTAACCAGTTTGTGCCCGTTGGAGTATGCGGATTGCTGCTTGCCGGATTGCTTGCTGCCTTTATGTCTACTTTTGCCTCTACGGCCAACGCGGCGCCTGCTTATATTGTAAATGATATCTATAAAAAATATATCAACCCGAATGCCAGCAACAAGACGATGATCCGTGCCAGCTATATCGTAACGGTAGCGGTGGTTGTTGTCAGTGTGGTGATCGGTTTCTTCGTGGAGAGCGTAAACTCCGTCCTGCAATGGATCACGTCTGCTTTGTATGGCGGATATATTGCAGCCAACCTGCTGAAATGGCACTGGTGGCGTTTTAACGGGAACGGTTATTTCTGGGGAATGATTACCGGTATCCTGGCCGCTATGGTATGTCCGTTCATTTTCGACGGCTATACGATGGTAGACGGACATTTTGTGGAAAGGGTAGGCGAGTATGCCAACAATGCTCCGATGCTGCCGTTGTTCTACTTCCCAGTTTTGCTGGTTGTTTCCTTGATCGGTTGTATCGTCGGTACTTATGCGGCTCCTCCGGTAGAAGACGAAACGCTGGAACGTTTCTACATCACCGTACGTCCCTGGGGGTACTGGAAACCAGTTTATAATAAGGTTGTTGCCAAATATCCGCAGGTGAAGGCGAATAAAAACTTCAAACGCGATATGTTCAATGTGGCTGTCGGCATTATCTGGCAGATGTGTCTGACCATTATCCCGATGTATATCGTGATCCGTGAAGGCATGCCGTTGATAACCAGCATCCTGATCCTGGCTATCACTACGTTGGTGCTGAAAAAGAACTGGTACGACAAGATGAGTAAGGATGAAGTCGAGTATAATGCTTTGATGGAAGAACTGAAATTGAATGAAAAGAAGTAATTTTGTATTGTCAAATAAAACAAATCAATAAGAAATGGATAAACTGAAAATTATTGGCGAACCGCTGCCCGATATGCCTTGGGAAGACCGCCCGGCTGATTGTAAAGATGTGATCTGGAGATATTCGAATAATCCGGTGATCCCCCGTGATATTATCCCTACATCAAACAGTGTGTTCAACAGTGCTGTCGTTCCGTTCAAGGGAGGTTATGCCGGCGTGTTCCGTTGCGACGATACCAACCGCCGTATGCGTCTGCATGTCGGTTTCAGTGCGGATGCCATCCACTGGAATATTTCTGAGACAAAGCTGGAGTTCGAATGCGACGACGAAGAGATAGGCAAATTCGTTTATGCGTATGACCCTCGTGTATGCTTCATCGAAGACCGCTATTATATCACCTGGTGTAACGGCTATCATGGCCCGACGATCGGTGTGGCTTATACATTCGATTTCGAAACATTCCATCAGTTGGAAAATGCTTATCTGCCTTTCAACCGTAACGGTGTGATGTTCCCGCGTAAGATCAACGGTAATTTCGCCATGTTGAACCGTCCGAGTGACAATGGTCATACGCCGTTCGGCGACATTTTCTACAGCGAATCGCCTGATATGTGCTTTTGGGGAAAACATCGTCATGTGATGGCTCCGGCTCCGTTTGAAGTGAGCGCCTGGCAATGTCTGAAGATCGGGGCAGGTCCTATTCCTATCGAGACATCGGAAGGCTGGTTGCTGATCTATCATGGCGTGTTGCAGTCATGCAATGGCTATGTATATAGCTTCGGTGCCGCCCTGTTGGATCTGGATCAGCCCTGGAAGGTAAAATATCGCACGGGGCCGTACTTGCTTTCTCCGCAAAAGGATTATGAATGTGTAGGTGACGTGCCTAACGTGACATTCCCGTGTGCCGCCCTGCATGATCCCGAATCTGACCGTATCGCTATCTATTACGGCTGTGCGGATACCGTGACAGGTCTTGCTTTCGGTTATATCAGCGAAATCATCGAGTTTACAAAGAAAAATTCTATTGTATAAATTCGTATATTTCCATTAATAGGAGAATACGTTTTCTAAAAAGGGGGGTGCGTCAAAAGGAAAGAGTCTCAAGAGTCTCATCAGTCTCACCCCCCTTTTTCATTTTCTGCATTTTTGTTCAGATAAAGATTTTTGTACTTATATATCTGAAATATAGCTTATTATATTTATATTCTCTTTTTTCTCTCTTCAATTTATTCCTTTTTTTTATTAAAGTTTCGGACGCACTTCTTCTTTTGGAGTATGGTTATTCTGTTATATTGGGTAAGCATAATATGAAAAACGGGTAAGCACCAGAAGAAAAACGGATAGGCACCGGAGGAAGAACGGATAGGCACCGGTGAGTTAACGGATAACTACTCACTAAAAATGTCCGAAATAAAGAGAAAAAACGGTTTTTTATGCTTGAATTTGAATCTTAAAACAGGCTGTATATTGATGTATATCAATATATTATATGTATTTTTGGGAAAAAGCGTATTTTCAGAAATGGGGGTGAGACTGATGAAACTCTTGACACTCCTGTCCTTCATGGGATAGTCAGAAACACGAAATGACATAAAACAAAAAACCTCAGAAATTAAATTCCTGAGGTTCTCTGTGGGCAGTGATGGATTCGAACCACCGAAGTCGAAAGACAGCTGAGTTACAGTCAGCCCCATTTGGCCACTCTGGTAACTGCCCAGTGCAAAACTTACGTTTTATAGGAAAATCTCTCTTTTCCTTTGAGCCTCTTGTCGGATTCGAACCAACGACCCCGAGATTACAAATCACGTGCTCTGGCCAACTGAGCTAAAGAGGCATTCAGTATTTCTGTTTTGCGAGTGCAAAGGTAGTGATTATTTCTAATCTCGCAATAGGGGAGGGCGTTTTTTTGTATACTTTTTTTCATCTTTCTTTTCAAATACAATCTATCTCCCTGATTAATAATAAAAAAAGATTAGACATTTTTTTAAGAAAAATAGTAGAAGTGAAAATAAATTCTTATTTTGCCGACTCATATAATATCACTTAATCTAAAATCTATTATCATGAGCATTAACAGAAGACAATTTTTAAGAAGATCATTGGCGGGAAGTGCAGCTATTGTTGTAGGCAAAGAGATGAATGCTGCCAATACGCCGGTCAGCGGGAGTTCTTTTTCACAGACAGAAGACCTGTCTCCCCCGGCCAAAGGAAAATCTGTTTTAGGACTGCGTTGTAAACCATTGAGTACCGTCCGTATCGGTGTTGTTGGTCTGGGAAGAGGGGCAGGCGCCGTAGAGCGTATGGCACAGATCGAGGGAACGGAGATTGTGGCTATCTGTGATCTGAATCCCGAACGGATTGAGAATAGCCAGAAAACACTTAAAAACAGTAACCGGAAAGAAGCAGTCGCATATACCGGAGAAGAAGACTGGAAGAAAATGTGCGAACGCGATGATATCGACCTGATTTATAATGCCACCCCTTGGGAGTTGCACGTGCCTATCGCCCTTTATGCCATGGATCATGGAAAACATGTTGCCATCGAAGTGCCGGCTGCGCTAACGGTAAAGGATTGTTGGGCGTTGGTCGACAAGGCCGAAGAAACGCAGCTTCATTGCATGATGCTTGAAAATTGTTGTTACGATTTCTTTGAATTGGCCACATTGAATATGGCCCGCCAGGGATTGCTGGGAGAAATTATTCATACCGAAGGCGCTTATATCCACGACCTGAGAGGCTCGAAGTTTAAAGGCTATTATAAACATTGGCGCCTGGAATACAGTAAATACCATACCGGAAACCCGTATCCAACACATGGACTCGGCCCGGTTGCCCAGATTCTGGGAATCAACCAGGGAGACCGGATGGATTACCTGTCATCTGTTTCGACCAACCAGTTCGGCCTGGCTCTTTGGGCGAAGGAAAATCTGAAAGATGACGAACGTATCACCCAATCGGAACGGTATGCCCTGGGGGATATGAATACGACCATTATCCATACTGTGAACGGCAAGTCTATCATGATTCAGCATGATACGACATCGCCCCGTCCTTATTCCCGTATCCATCTGGTGCAGGGAACGAAAGGGATGGCTGTTAAATATCCGGAGCAGAAGGTGGCTGTACAGCCAGATACGCATTCTTTCCTGAAAGAAGGGCCTCAAAAGGAAGTGATGGCGGATTATGAACACCCGCTGAGCAAATACATCGGCGAACGGGCAAAGAAAGTCGGTGGTCACGGTGGTATGGACTTTATCATGGACTGGCGTCTTATCTATTGCCTGCGTAACGGTTATCCGCTGGATCAGAGTGTGTACGATGCGGCTGCCTGGTCGTGTATCGTCGAGTTGAGCGAACGTTCTGTCCTGAACAAGAGTTGCTCTGTGGCTGTTCCTGACTTTACCCGCGGTGCCTGGCGTGATTATAAGCCCTGGCCTGTGATTGATATGAAAGATATTTTACACGGATAAATTGTAGACAAAATAAAACTCCTGAAAGCCGGCTGCTCTTTCGATAGCCTGCACTTTCAGGAGTTCCGTAAGTAATATGATAGCATTGTTTATTTCTTCAAAAGAACTTCTTCGATAGCCTTTTTGAAATCAGCCTTGCTCATGGCACCTCTTGCCATCTGCGGTTGTTCGCCCATCGGACAGAACAGGAGGGAAGGAATGCTTCGGATGCCGAAAGAAGCTGCCAGTTCTTCTTCTTTTTCCGTATCGACCTTATAGATGTCTATTTTTCCTTCATATTCGCCTGCCAGCTCTTCCAGGATAGGGGCAATCATTTTACAAGGACCGCACCAGGTAGCGAAGAAATCGACGATACAAGGTTTGTCACCCTCGTATATCCATTTATCGGGACTTGCTTCATAATTGGCCACTTTACTCAGAAATTCTTGTTTTGTCAACTCTTTTACTTTCATGATTCTAACTCCTTATTGTTTAGTTATTATTTCTCTTTCTATTTTACATAACAAAGTTACGACCTTATATGCTTGTAACTGTTTGCTGTATTTCCTTAATAATTGACATTTTTCCCTTGGGGTGATCGGTAAACAAAAAGCCGTTCGGAGAACATTCCCCCCGGACGGCCTTATCTGGTTTAAATCACACTACTTATTAATATCAATATCTTTCGCCAACGGCATCCCAATCAACGATATTCCATAAGGCATTCAGATGATCGGGACGGCGGTTCTGGTAATCCAGGTAATAAGCATGTTCCCATACATCGAATCCCAGGAGAGGAACCAGTCCGTGTGCAACGGGGTTGCTGCCGTTTGGCTCTTTGGTAATTGAAAGTTTGCCGTCTTTATCTTTTGCCAGCCATACCCATCCGGAACCGAATAGACCGGCGCCTGCTGCGTTGAACTCTTTCTTGAAGTTATCGAACGAACCCCAGGTTGCTTTGATGGCTTCCGCCAGCTTTCCTTTAGGTTCGCCGCCGCCTTTGGGGGAGAACTGGGTGAAATACAAGTTATGGTTGAGTATCTGTCCGGCATTATTAAAGATAGCGCCGTCGGATTCTGCTACGATCTGTTCCAGGGGAGCGTTTTCAAACTTTGTACCCGGAATCAGGTTATTCAGGTTGTTTACGTAAGCCTGTAAATGTTTTCCGTGATGGAACTCAATTGTTGCTTTACTGATAACCGGTTCCAATGCATTTGCCGCATAAGGCAATTTAATTAATTCGAATTTCATAATTTCTTCTTTTTTATCTGTTATTTGACTACTACTATTATTACTATTATTAGTTACCAACAATAATAAACTGAGGCATAATGTAAGCATGACTAATAAGTTTTATGTTGTTTCTACTATTCTAACACGGCGGGTTTCTTATTTGTTCACCCGGAAAGCCGGTATTTCCCATCACTTTTGTCAATCGGGCGATAAGTGAAATTTATGGACGTTGGCGGAAGTCTCCGTGACGGCTGATAATTATACCTTATGCGATATGCCTTAAAATAAAATGAATAATAATATGTAAAAAGCTGTTTTTTTATCATTTGTAAAGAAAATAATCCCAAAGAAGTTTCTATTTTTGTGCCCTCATATTATTAATTAAGTAAAACATATTTGTAGATGGTAAAGAAAGTTGGGAATTTAATTCCAAACACCTTTTTTATTACAAAGGGTAGTGGTGATTCAGACCTGGAAAAGCATGCAGGTTCTTATCACATGGCTCTTTATGATGCCGGTATTTCAGACTTTAACATTATGACTTATTCGTCTGTTATTCCAGCAACTGCACATCTTGCAACCATGGACGAGATCGATCTTCCTCCATTTGGTACGGAATTGAAAACCATTATGGCGGTATCGCATGGTTATCAGGATGAGTTTGTATCTGCCGGTGTGGTTTACGCCTGGATGTACAAGGACGAAAACTTCGATGAGAAGGTTGGAGGCCTGGTATGCGAGGTCAGCGGCCGTTATCGTATCGAGGAGTTGGAATCACGTCTGATCCGTGTAATCAACGACTTGCACCAGAAGACTTACGGTAAGTATTATCTGGGTGAACTGAACTTCATTACCGAAGGTATTACCATCGAAAAGAGATACGGAACAGCTCTGGCTGCCCTGTGCTTCGTAGATTTCCTGATGCCTGAGATTGAAGATTAAAAGAAAATAAAATATCTGATTATCAGTATGGAAACAGAGGTAAGGCCACGGCTCTTATCTCTGTTTTTTTGTGGCTTCGGGAAAAACGGCATAAGTTTGTTATATTTGTAACCGGCTTATAGTATAAAATTCTCTTTATTTAAGAAACAATCCGTTTAAAGCTGTTGTTGTATGAAAAAGATTATTAATCCCTGGAAAGGGTTGGATGGCTATATGTGCTTCGGGTGTGCACCCGAAAATCCGCAGGGCCTGCACATGGAGTTTTACGAAGATGGTGAAGATATAGTTGCTTTCTGGGAGCCGGAAAGCCATTACCAGGGATGGTTGGAGACATTGCATGGGGGAATACAGACTACCATGATGGATGAACTGGCAGGTTGGGTGGTATTAAGGAAATTACAGACGTCGGGCGTGACTTCACGGCTGGATGCCCGTTTCCTGAAAAGTATCTCGACCCGGGAACCGCGCTTGATGATACGGGGGCGTATCAAGGAGCAGAAACGGAATGCCATATTCATAGAGACGGAGATATACAATTCGCAGAACGAACTTTGTTCGCGGGCGGACATCGTATATTTTGTCGTCACAAAAGAACAGGCGACGGAGAAGTTTCATTTTGCCGGCTGTAAGACCGAAGATGAAAAATAATGAACAGTAACAAAAAGAATAAAGTAAACGATTAACAAATGAAATACATCGGAGCACATGTAAGTGCGTCGGGTGGGGTTGAGAATGCCCCTCTGAACGCGAATGCTATCGGGGCCAAAGCATTCGCCCTCTTTACCCGAAACCAACGTCAGTGGAAATCATCCCCGTTGACGAAGAAAAGTATCTCCTTATTCAAAGAACGTTGTGAGGAGTTCGGTTACGAGGCGAAACATATCCTGCCTCATGGCAGTTACCTGATTAACCTCGGACATCCGGACCCGGACGGATTGCAGAAGTCGCGCGATGCTTTCCTGGACGAAATGCAGCGTTGCGAACAACTGGGGTTGGACCGGCTGAATTTCCATCCGGGAAGTCATCTGAACGAATTGCCGGTCGACGATTGCCTGGCTCGTATTGCCGAGTCGATTAACCGGACGTTGGATCAGACCGCAGGTGTCTGTGCCGTTATAGAGAATACGGCCGGACAGGGTACAAATCTGGGATATACATTCGAACAAATAGCAGCCATCATCGATCGGGTAGAAGATAAAACGCGCGTCGGTGTCTGTATCGACACGGCTCATACGCTGGCTGCCGGTTATGATATTAAAACGGAACAAGGCTTTACCGAAACCTTCCGCCACTTCGATGAAGTGATCGGTTTTTCCTATTTGCGCGGAATGCATATCAACGATTCGAAGAAAGACCTGGCGACCCGTGTAGACAGGCATGACAGTATCGGAAAAGGGGTGATGGGGATGACAACCTTTAAAATGCTGATGGCCGATCCTCGTTTTGACGACATCCCTCTGATCCTTGAAACCCCTGACGAGTCGATCTGGGCGGAAGAGATCGGTTATTTGTATACATTGTGATAAAGTATGATTCAAATAGGTCCCTTCTAAATGAAGGTTGACCCAAAAACAGGACAACTATGTTTATATTAATGCCAATTATTTTTATCGGGGGTATCATTGCTATTGCGCTTGAAGATAAGATTAAGATCAACAAAGCGGCAACAGCTCTTTTTATGGCTATTTCCTTATGGATGATATTGATGTTCGACGCTTACAATATTTTCGTTGAACGTTCCAATCCTCTGTTCGAAGAGTTTCTGATGCAGAACCCCGAAATGACAAATCTGCCGGCAAAAGATCAGTTTATTAATTTTATAACCAACCGTTCTATCGTTTACCATCTGGGAAATGTGGCAGAGACCTTGTTCTTTGTGATGTGTTCCATGCTGATTGTCGATATTGTAGATAAACACGGTGGTTTCAGGTCGGTGACGGGATATATCCGCACCTCCAACAAACGGAAACTGTTGTGGTATATCAGTTTTGCCACTTTCTTCTTCTCTGCTTTGCTGGATAACCTGGCGGCAGCGATCGTGATTATGGCGGTGCTTCGTAAGTTGGTTCCCGACAGGACCGACCGGTTGAAATATGCCTGTATGGTGATTATTGCAGCCAATGCCGGCGGTTCGTGGTCGCCCATCGGTGATGTGACGACAATCCTGCTCTGGGTAGGAAAGAATGTGACGGCGATGCACCAGATTTCGCATGTATTTATTCCTGCATTGGTTAATATGCTGGTTCCGCTCTCCATTGCCCATTTCTGGTTGTTCAAGAAAGATGCCCAGTTGCGTGTCATGAGTGAGGAAGAGGCTGCCGATGAGTTTATTCCGGAAATACCGAATCATTCACGCCGGGTGATCTTTGTGATCGGCGTGCTTTCGTTGGCTTTGGTTCCGGTCTTTCAGATGCTGACCAATTTGCCTCCGTTCCTGGGGGTATTGCTGGGACTGGTTATTTTATGGATATATACCGATGTCATGTACAGCCGTTTGCATGTGCATGAATCGGAAAAACTGCGTATTACCCAGTTGTTGCCGAACATCGACCTGGCGACGATCTTTTTCTTCCTGGGAATCCTGATGGCGGTAGGCGCCCTGGAAACATCGGGACAGTTGGGGATCATGTCCGCCTATCTCGACAAGCATGTGCATGAACCTTATTTAATCAGCTTTGTGATCGGAGCTTTATCTTCCTGTGTGGATAACGTGGCGCTGGTGGCAGCGACGATGGGTATGTATCCGATCGTGCAGCAGACGGCCGACCTGGCTCCTTATGCACAATTTTTTGTTTCCGACGGAGGATTCTGGACATTCCTTGCCTACTGTGCCGTAACAGGCGGTAGCATCCTGATTATCGGTTCGGCAACAGGTGTCACGGTGATGGGATTGGAGAAAATAGATTTCATGTACTATACAAAGCGATTTTCAATATTGGCATTGATTGGCTATATTTGCGGTGCGGCAGTATATATGCTATTATTCGCTTAAACTTATTTATATGAAAAGAAAATGGATTATCGCAGCAGCCTGTGCCGTTTTGCTTTCCGGAATGGAGGCAATGGCTTGTACGGGTTTGCTGGTAGGAAAGAAGGCATCGGTCGACGGATCGGTGATGATCAGCTATGCAGCTGATTCGCATACCCTGTATGGCGAGTTATACCGTTGGCCGGCAGCGACCTGGCCGAAAGGCGCCATGCTGGAAGTCAGGGAATGGGATACAAATAAGCCGCTGGGACAGATTCCGCAGGTGGAACAGACGTATTCGGTTGTCGGCAACATGAACGAACATCAGGTGGCTATTACGGAAAGTACGTGGGGCGGACGTCCGGAGCTGGTGGATACAACAGGTATTATTGACTACGGCAGCCTGATCTACATCGCCCTCCAGCGTTCAAAGTCGGCCCGCGAAGCAATCAAAGTAATGACCGACCTGGTGAAGGACTACGGTTATTACAGCAGCGGCGAAACTTTCTCTATCGCCGACAAGAACGAAGCATGGGTGATGGAACTGATCGGTAAAGGCCCGGGTAACAAAGGCGCAGTTTGGGTGGCCATCCGTGTTCCGGATGATTGCATCTCTGCACATGCCAACCAGTCGCGCATCCAGCAGATTCCTTTCGATGACAAGGAAAACTGTATGTATTCGCCCGATGTTGTTTCTTTGGCCCGCGAAAAAGGGTATTTCAGCGGAAAAGATAAAGACTTCAGTTTCCAGAAGGCCTATTGTCCTTACGACTTCAGTGCATTGAGAGGTTGTGAAGCACGCGTATGGTCTTTCTTCCGCAAATACGATAAGACAATGGATAAGTACACCGACTTTATCAAGGGCGATCCTTCCAAGGAGCCGATGCCGTTGTATGTGAAGCCGGACCGTCTGTTGTCTGTTCAGGACGTTCAGAACGGTATGCGCGACCATTTTGAAGGAACCGATCTGGATATGACGAAAGATGCCGGAGCCGGTTCTTATAAAGTGCCGTATCGCTGGCGTCCGATGACATTTAAGGTGGATGGACAAGAATATACCAACGAACGTGCCATTGCTACGCAGCAAACCGGTTTTGTAATCGTTCCGCAGATGCGTAACTGGTTGCCGGATGCGATCGGTGGAATCCTTTGGTTTGGTGTGGATGATGCCGATATGGCTGTGTTCACTCCGCTGTATTGCTCTATCACGGAATCGCCCGAGTGCTACCGGGTAGGAAACGGGGACATTATGAATTTCTCGTGGACTTCCGCATTCTGGATTCACAACTGGGTGGCCAACCAGGCTTACGGCAAATACAGCTTTATGATCAAAGACATTCGTCCGGTTCAGCAGGAGTTGGAGAACAGTTATAAAGAGGTAATTCCGGCTATCGACAAGGCTGCCTCCGAATTGTATGCCAAGAATCCGGCGGAAGCAGTCCGGTTCCTGACCTGGTTCAGTACGACGACTGCCGATCAGGCAACTGCCCGTTGGAAGAAGCTCGGCGAGTATCTTTTAGTAAAATACATGGACGGAAATGTTAAGAAAGAAGAAAACGGCCAGTTCAAGCAAAATGGCTACGGGCTGTCCGAATATCCTGATTTCCCTGGCTACGACGAAGACTATTATCGCAGTATTGTTAAGAGCGCAGGAGACAGACTTAAAGTAAAATAATTATATTTGCGCATAATGTTGAACTAAAATTAATGAGAGTATGAAGAAATTAATTGTTATGTGCATGCTGGCAATTATCAGCATGAGTGCATTTGCACAGACTCAGCAAGGACAATCGTCTTTCGGTTTTAATCTTGGTTATGGGTTTAATGAGAATGGAAATGCGTTGTTGGGGTTGGATTATCGTTATAATCTGACGGATGAGGTTCGTTTGGCTCCGTCTTTGTCTTATTTTGTGAAAGATGATGGTTTGAGTGCCTGGGCTATCGACGTGAATGCCCACTATGTATTCAAATTGAGCGATATGTTCGGTTTCTATCCGTTGGCAGGTCTTGATCTTTCGTTCTGGAAAGTAAGTCTGGGAAATAGCGCAAGTCTGAATAAGACTCGTTTAGGAGCCAATATCGGTTTAGGAGGTGAAGTATATGCAACCGATCAGTTGAGTGTCGGTTTGGAATTCAAATATAATATACTCAAATCCTGGGGAGACCTGAGATTATCTCAGCCACTTCTGGCCCTTCGCATCGGATATAATTTCTGACAGATTATTTTTACAATAAAAAACAGAAAAGGGGATGAGCAGAAATGTTTATCCCCATTTTTTTGCTTATATTTGCGAGTGTTGTTTTTCAAACGGAGTTTGTCACCTAAATTTAATCTGAATGAAAATATTCCAGCAAGAAATATCGGAGAGTCACCGCAATGTCGTCAAAGGACAGCAGATGGCTAAAATATTACCTTCCTATGCATGGTTTGTACTGGGCGAAAATGGTGCGGATGAGTCGTTAATCTTCTACCAAAACGGAACTTTTGTAATCACTCAGAATGACGAAGAGAAGAAAGGTTTATGGCAATACAACTCCACTCTCCAAACGCTCTACATGAGACGGGACGACAACATAAGCGCTTTGCATCCTTTTTTCCGGAATAACGAAGTGCTGGTTCTGAAATTACATCAGGAAGATGCTTATCTGTTTTTGATAAAATCCGAATGCGTGAATAAATTCGATTACCATGTGCTGGAAGATTTTAATACCTATGCCGAACGATGGGAAAGTGCCCAGATAGCCAAAGGTAAAAAGGAGAAATTCTGGGAAGAATTGAAAGAACAACGTACGCCGATAGACCGGAAACCGGTTAAAGCGAAAAAAGAAAAGGAATTTTTCCTTGAAGAACGACCTGCCCGTACACCCGAAGAATGGTTAAAAAGAGAGGAAATGTTAAAGCAAAACTTTGAGTATAAGAAGCAGCAATATAAAAAAAAGTTTGAAGCTCAAATGGCTCGGAAGCTGCGTGAGCGGGAAAGAGAAATAGAAATTGACTTCATGCATAGGATGGCTGCGCAGGAGGCCAAATTTCAGGAACTGCTGGTGAGGCAGAGACGCGAAGCTCAAACTGAATTGTCTCGGTTGAAAAAGAAAGAAAATAGCCAGAAATCACAAGAAGGACTGGAATCGTCAACAAAAGAAGGGATAATCAACGAAATAATGGAAAAATGGTTTCATTGTCAGAAAGACAAATCTCGCATATCCCGGGAAATGGAAAAAATACTCGCTAAAGATAAGGGGTATAAAAAAGTCCACAGGGCCGTCAGGTATGCGTTTGGCTTTTTTATCGCTTCTCCATTTTTTATATTATTATTAACGGTTTTCTTATGTATTGGGGTACCTGAAGGTTATATAACGGATATTGTTATAACAGGCGGTATGGGAACTGTTTTGGTTGGGGGGATGGCCTATTTTGCGTATCAGGAGTTCTATTTATCTGAAGAAGAATATAAAAGACGTTTTAAGGAAGAACTGCAAAGAGAGTGTGATGAGTCTTTTTTAAAAAGTTTGAGGTGAAAAATGCTTTCGTATGCTGCGCCGCCGTTTTGCACTCCTGCAAAATGCTTTCCCGGTTTGGGAAACGGCTTTACACCCCTGCAAAATGCTTTCCCGGTTTGGGAAACGGCTTTACACCCTGCAAAGTGCTTTCCCGGTTT
>NZ_KQ033913.1:1317715-1829143 GCF_000969835.1 Parabacteroides goldsteinii DSM 19448 = WAL 12034 | reverse complement strand
TGCAAAGTGCTTTCCCGGTTTGGGAAACGGCTTTACACCCTTGCAAAGTGCTTTCCCGGTTTGGGAAACGACTTTACACCCTTGTAAGATGCTTTCCCGGTTTGGGAAACGATTTTACATCTTCTTGGAAATTGTTTTGACAAAACAGTTATCTTTTGAAATATAATGCTTACCTTGCCCTCGTTATCAAAAAATAGAAATCATGGGAACATACTTAAAATTCACCGATTTTTCTGCAAATAATTTCAACAACGCCGAGTACCTCAGTTTTCTCCGCCGTTTCCGTGCCCTCCTTCCATTTCCGGAGCAGGGTGGCGACCGACCCGAAATCGAAAGCCTTAGCGTCAATGAATCGAACGGTGTCCCTGCATTGGGCGTTTCGGCCGCTCAACTGACTGTCCTCGACGCAGTGATCGACCAACTTACCGATCTGAACAACCAGAGCCGTATCAGCCAGGAAACTGAAACGTTGAACGACACTGACAAACAACGCGACAACGTTGCCGTCTATGCTTTGAACCGGATAAACAATTCCGCAACCCTGCCACTCCAGGCAGAACAGGAAGCCGGAAAGTTTCTGCGGAACGTAGTGAAACCATATACCGGAATCGCACGCCTCCCGCTCAATCAGGAAACAGAAACGATCAAAGGACTCCTGGTCGATCTGAGAAAACCTGAAAATGCATCTGCCGTACAGGCTTTGAGCCTGACCCCTTATTTGAATGAACTGGAACGTTTGAATAATCTATACGAATCACTGGTGGCCCAACGCGCTGCCGAACGTCTGGCTAGTAGTGTAGACAACAGCAAGATCGTGCGTGCCCAAGGTGATGATATTTATGACGATATAACCTCGCTGGCTTTTGCCTGGAGCTTGGCGAATCCTTCGGACGAAGCTACTGCTTTTATCCGCAATGTCAACGCTCTGATATCCGATGCGCAGACAGCCTATAACCAGCGTATGGGACAGAAGAAAAAGAAGGAAAGCGACCGGCCGGAAATTGAATAAACTGGGTAAGGTTGCGGTTAAGCCCGTTTTTACAACGGCTGCCGCAACCTTCTTTTTTTATTCTGTTTCATTACCACTTCAGATAATCCTCGAAAGTAACCTTTTCGAAGTTCGGAATCACTTCATATACTTTATCCTTCAATGATTCTTCCGGGTTGGTGGTGCTCAGGCCGATAACCCGCATGCCGGCAGCCGTTCCCGCTTGTATGCCGGCAAATGAATCTTCAAAAACGAGGCAGTCGGCAGGGGAGACATGCAGGTCGTCTGCGGCCAGCAAGTAACACATCGGGTCAGGTTTCCCCTTTGTGATGCGGTCTGCGGTCACGATTGTATCGAACATGTTTTCCAGATGATGCAGTTTGAATGCCCGTTCAACCTTTGTATTGTCCGAACTGGTGACCAATCCCATCTGCACACCGTTCTTTTTCAGCAGGTGCAGAAATTCCAGGGAGCCGGGCATGGCGGGCAGGGGCATCGTGCTTTCGTATTCGGTCGATTCTTTGATGATCATCTGACGAAATTCTTCCGTACGGTCGGAAAAATACTTTTCCATGATGTAGGGGAGTGTTGTGCCTTTGATAACAGCAGCGAAGTTGTCGATACCTGTCCCGTAACGTTCACCTGCCTCATTCCAGAAAATATCGTAAATGGGTTCAGTGTCGACTATCACGCCGTCAAAGTCAAAGAGAGCCGTTTTAAATTTCATAAAAATACCTTTATTGATTACATTTTGCACACAAAGATAAGGCTATTCTTTGAAAAAGATTCTATCTGTTGTAAAATAGCAACACTTTTGCTGTGCATTTATGAATAATATTTTATCTTTGTGCTCGTACACATGTGTTAGTTGACAGACCAGTAAAACAATTTTCTTATTTATAATACCTAAAAGAAAAACAGAATGAAAACATCTTTGAAGTTAGCAGCCCTGTCCCTCGCGCTGCTTTGTTCCTGTCAGTCGAATGACGGCTGGCAAAAGTTATTCAATGGTAAAGACCTTACCGGTTTCAAGCAATTGAACGGCGAAGCGCCCTACCGGGTGGAAGACGGCTGCCTGGTCGGAACTTCGGTGACGGGCCAGCCGAACAGCTTTATGGCTACCGAACAGGAGTATGGCGATTTTATCCTGGAATTTGAAGCCCTCTGCGACCCGGCATTGAACTCCGGTGTGCAGTTCCGCAGCGAAAGCCGTCCGGATTACCAGAACGGGCGTGTGCATGGCTACCAATGCGAAATGGACCCTTCCGACAGAGCATGGAGCGGAGGTGTTTACGACGAGGCACGCCGTGGTTGGCTGGTGACGCTCGTCGATAACAAACCGGGACAAGCCGCCTACAAAAAGACAGATTGGAATAAATTCCGTATCGAAGCGATCGGCAACAATATCCGCATCTGGCTGAACGGCGTGAACACCGCCAATCTCTATGACGACGAAACAGCCAAAGGCTTCATCGCTTTCCAGGTGCATGGCATCGGAAAGAATACCGATCTGGAAGGAAAAGAAATCAAATGGCGTAATATCCGTATAAAGACGGAGAACCTGGAAGCCGAACGCATGCAGGGAACCCTGGCTCCTGAAGTGAACCGCGTCCCCAACTACCTGACGGATGCTGAAAAAGCGGACGGATGGAACCTCCTGTTCGACGGACAGACAACTACAGGCTGGCGTGGCGCCCATAAAGAGGCCTTCCCGGATCATGGCTGGAAAGTGGAAGACGGACAGTTGATCGTCTTGAAATCCGGTGGTGGCGAGTCTACCAACGGAGGTGATATCGTGACCGATAAAGAATATGCAGCATTCGAGTTAAGCCTGGAATTTAAAATCACTCCGGGAGCAAACAGCGGAATCAAATATTTCGTGACGGAAGCAGAAAAACCTAGCGGCTCCGCCTATGGCCTCGAATACCAGATATTAGATGACAAACTGCATCCGGATGCCAAACTCTACACAACGACTCCCGGCAGCCGCACCCTGGCAAGCCTTTACGACATGATGCCGGCCGGTAACAAACGTTTCAACGGTGTGGGCAACTGGAACCAGGCTGTCCTGAAAGTATTCCCCAATAACCATGTGGAACATTGGCTGAACGGCTTTAAAACATTGGAATACGATCGTGGTTCGGATGCTTTCCGCGAATTGGTGAAAGGTAGTAAATATGCTGCCCCGTCTTATAACGAGGCAGGACGTTTCGGTGAAGCTCCCCAGGGACATATCCTGTTACAGGATCATGGCGACGAAGTTGCTTTCCGCAGTATCAAAATCAAAGAATTAAAATAATCTTATTTTACACGGAGGAAGCTGCACAGGACAACCGGGCGGCGCACTTCGTGGATGATACGTTCAGAGGAGGTCAATATATTAAAAGTATATTGGCCTTCGTAATTTTTAAGGACAACCTCCAGGTCGCTGGAAGTTGCAAAGAAAAATCCTTCTTCCGGCATCTCCTGTTCGAAATTGTGGAAGCGGTTGCCGAGATAGAAATTAAGCCCGTACAGGTTCCTGTATTTCTTGAGATTATTCATAACGAACATATTGTTCTCATTCAGCGGATATTCTTTCATTACCTTTTCCGCAAAAGGGCGGGCAGAACCATCCTGGCGGATACCCCGCATGATAACCCCGTCGATCAGTAAATTGATCGTAAAACTCAGGGCGATCGTAGCATACAGGATCTTGATGTTTATCTTTTTGAACATCTGGTAAAGCACCGTCAGCAGCGCCACCAAAACGACGATAACAATGCAAACCGTCAGTCCGTAACTGAAAGAAAATATGTTGCTGACAGCTTCGACCTGTGCCAGGGTGGAGGTACGGCTTGTGTACTGTGAAGCAATAGCCACGGGGTCGATAACGCCGATCATCGTCAATCCGATGGCAATCAGTACCACGGTAGTGACCGATGCCAGGAAGGCTGCGAAGATACGGGTTACCTTTGTCCTGTATTCCGTGATATAGATGGCGTATTGTGCCAGGAATATTGCGATGAACGGATAAGCCGGCATCAGGTATACGCTTCTCTTGCTGGAAGGGATACTATAAAAGAAGATGATGCAAACCAATGCTACCAGGCTGAACAGTTTTTCTTTTTCCATGGAAAGAATATTATTCCAGCTGTCTTTCAGCACTTGTTTGAACGATCCTTTTTTTCTCTGCCAGTTCAAACCGAAGAGGGAGAAGAAAAAGAAGATGGTCCAGGGAATAAATCCGGCAGCCAGCGTCATAAAGTTATACCATACGCCATTCTCGTGTCCCAGGTCATAATTGATATCGGGCGTATTGAGATGGAAGAAACGTCCGAAGTTCTCGGCAAGTACGACATCGAGAAATTTATCCCCTCCCTGTTTCCAGGCTGCGATATACCAAAGCAGAGGCAGGAACAGAGACGAAACACCGATATAAAGCAGTGCCTTGAAAATTGTCAGCAGGCTGTATTTACGGAGCATCAGCAGATAAGCACCGAACACGAATAGAGGCAAAATAACTCCTACAGGCCCTTTAGTCAGAACCGCACACCCCAGCAATACCGGGATAATAACCGGCAGACCTTTCAACTCCAGTTGGTCTTCCCATCGGAACAACTGATAGAGGCCGATGACAATGAATGTCGTCAGTAGCATATCGACACGGGTAGTCATCGCCGCTCTGTGCATTTCAATGCATGTGAGTAGTAGGAGAGTAGCTATAAACGCCTGCTGGAATTTTATCCTCCGCCCGAAAAACATGAGCGTGCATCCCATCAGGCAGATAAAAGCGATTGTAGACGGCAGGCGAGAGGTAAACTCCGATACATATCCCTGCGGATAAGAGAAAGCAGCCATCAGCCAGTGTGCCATCGGCGGCTTATAGGCAAATTCGTTGGCATAAACCTGGGGTAATATCCAATTGCCTGATTCAAGCATGGATATGGCAACTGATGCTTCACGCGGCTCTCCTTTGGTGGAGAAATCACCCAGGCCGATCCAGGGAAGCACGGAGATTATACAGATTATAATAACCATTGTTACCGGCTTTTGCAGGTAGAGATATTGTAATGTAGGTGTACGCATATTCTTTTTGTAAGAGGACTAAACCAGTTAATGTCGTTATATCAGTTTGCAAAAGAACGATTTTTTGCGGACTTTTTCTTCATTTTTGATAACTTTTTATGTCCCTAAAGATTCTTTGATGGAAGAACGTATGACTTCCGCATCCTCTTTGTTTTCTTTCAGAATGGAAAGAACGAAGTTTAAATAACTCTCCTTGTTGCTGATACCGCAGAAGTTGCATACACGGCTTTGCGGCAGCATCCCTTTTTGATTATACACACGAAGGATATTCTTGTAATCTCCCGTTTCGATGTACTGGTTGAATTTATCTTTTATCCCATTGTATATTTCATCGACATGAACGTTGTAACGGATGCTTTCCACATGCTCGGTCAGTTGTTCGACGGTCGTTATCTTGCGGTCGACCGCTGTTTCCAGTTTCTTGCGGACGCGGTGTTTGGCATGTAGGATAACCTGGCTTTCGAGGTCCTTCTCGAAGAGTTTGACTACATTTTCCTTTACCTGGGTAAATACGGTATCGGGATCTTTCATCATACGGCGTGCCACGGTACGTATCACGGGTTCGAGCATCAGCAGGTTTTCCACTTCGGCTACGTCGGGAACGAAGATATGCTGGTCATGCAGATAGTCGATCTCTCCCTGCGTACGGCGGTCGCGGTCTACGATCCCCATGGATTCCAGCGTATGGAAGTCCTGTAACTGCCGGAAAGCCTTTGTCGTTTCAATCACCTTCTGGCAGCCACCCATCGGCTTGACCATATAATCGGGGAAGATCAGTGGGTAGAGGCGGTTGTCGATACTGTTGGAGTCGGTCCCTTCGATGAACAGGATCGGTTTGCGGCTCCCGAGGATATCTATATATACTTCTTCGGGAAGGCTGTCGCTGTTTTCTATCAGTTGGTAGTCCCAG
Source organism: Parabacteroides goldsteinii DSM 19448 = WAL 12034 (assembly GCF_000969835.1). Taxonomy (GTDB): domain Bacteria; phylum Bacteroidota; class Bacteroidia; order Bacteroidales; family Tannerellaceae; genus Parabacteroides; species Parabacteroides goldsteinii. The sequence continues at coordinate 1,823,177 of NZ_KQ033913.1, read as the reverse complement.
ACATGGGCGTCGGCATTGTAGTCCCTGATCCATATCCGTTTGCCTTCCGGACGAGAGGTGGCGAAGTCGATATCGTGCGTCAGATAAACGAATGTGCAGTCGGGACGCATAGCTTCGATCTCATCCCAAAGCAGGTTCTTGATCGAGTTGTGAAGCAGTATTTCCGGTTCTTCGATCACCAGCAGTTCGTTGGGACGGGCACAGAGTACGGCGCCTATCAGGTAGAAGACGATCTTTTCGCCGTCGCTCATTCTGCCGGCCGTATAAGAATCGCCGTCGCGGCTGGTGGAAGCCAGTTCAATAAAGCCGGACTTCCTGACCAGGCGGTTATGCGGGAACATTTTCTCCCAGATGGCCTGTATGCGGTCTATTTTGGTAACGGGCGGTTCCAGGTCCGGGGTCAGCTTGCAGGCTTCCTTATAGTTTACCGCCGCCTCAAATTCTTCGCTTTGCAGGTGGAGGATCAGTTTTTCGTATTCTGAAAGGCGGGGCATGAAGATGCGTTCCGCTATCATCGATTGCAGGCGTGCCAGTTCATTACCTTCGACAGGCACAGGTTCTTCACTGCTGATAAACAGGGAGTGCATGCCGGATATCTTTTTACTGTTGTCGGAGTAACGCTCCAGCAGATCTCTGCCGAACGAACTTTTGCCGGCACCATTTGCCCCGATAACGACAAGCACGTTTGTGTCGAGCACGATCGTTTCGGAGGCATTCAACTTGGAAGGGAGAGTGAGTTCCATACAGGTACTGATTTATTTTACTCCCAAAGGTAATTAAATTATTCGTATTCTATAGCTTGGGCGATCTTTTTGACGGAGTAAAAAAATCTGTAAATGGCAAACCAATGATTAAGATCAAGGATGTCATTTACAGACTTTTCTTCATATTTATTTTTAGTTATTAAAGTGATAACTGCCCGAACCGATCTCGATTTCCGTATAGGAGGCAGTGTCATTCACCCTCCTGATACCCGATTGGTTGGATTGTTTGATCCGGAACTCTTTCGGTATCCGTACGACGGCTGAGGTGTTGCCGGGGATTGTAATATCCCAGCTGAAAGTACCGTTTTCTTTTTTCCAGGCACTTTTGATCTCTCCGTAAACTGATTCGTAGGAGGCGGAAACGGCATTCAGCCCTTCGGGAAATACCGGAGCCATGATCAGCTTCTTATAAGCGACGGATTCCGGAGCGCATTTGATTCCAGCCAGGTCTTCATAGTACCAGATGATCAGGTCGCCCAGTAACATGACATGGTTGGCGGAATTCATGGCAGGGTCGGCGGTATCTCCGTTCCAGAGTTCCCAGATGGTGGTGGCACCTTTCTTTGCCATGTATCCCCAACTCGGGTAGGTGTCGTTCGTAGCAATCTTCCAGGCCATATCTACCCGGCCGTATTCGGTGAGGCCGCGCATCAGATGCTGGATGCCCAGGACACCGGTACTGACATGGCCGCCGAAGTCTCCCTCCGTTTTCTTGACAATGTTGGCAAACACTTTTTCTTCATATCCTTTTGGAACGAGTCCTAAACGTAATGACAGGATGTTGGCTGTAACCGTATTGTTGCCGTATTGGGCTGTTTCCGGATGGAAATATTTTGCGTTGTAGGCTTCTTTCATCTTTGCTGCCAGTTCCTGATAGGCTGTAATATCGTTTTCCTGTCCGCTTAGCCGGGCAAATTCGCTCATCATATTCAGCAGGCTGTAATACATGGTTGTAGACAGGATAGCACCGTCAGTCTTACGGGCCGGGTCCTGCGAATGAATTAACTCCTGTGATTCCGGGGGCATACACCAGTCACCGTAAGTGTCTTTTACGATGATATAATCCTGCATGGCTGTTTGTTGTATGTGTTGCATCCATCGCTTCATAGACGGGTAATGTCTGATGATGGCACTCTTATCCCCGAACTGGCGGTATAAGAGGTTGGCTACATAGAAATAGGCGGCAGGCCAGGTGACATCGTCGTTGTATATCGTCCAATAACGGGGAGATACGTCGGAGATGCTTCCTTCCGGGCTTTGGGAGTCTTCGATATCCTGCAACCATTTATTATACAGGAGGGCATTGTTGAAGATGAAAGCTTCTCCATATGCTCCGGTTACACGGTCTCCCAGCCATCCGTGACGTTCGTCGCGTTGCGGACAGTCAGTCGGCATGCCCCGGTAATTGCCACGAATACCCCAATAGGCATTTTTATAGATCTGGTTCACCAGAGGGTTGGAAGTTTCAAACTTTCCGGTCGTTTTCATTTTGTCATAGATTACTTTTCCGGTAAAGGCGGATAATTCCGGCTTATAATCAAGCCCCGAAATCTCTACAAAACGGAATCCGTGATAGACAAATATCGGTTCCCAGCTGAACTGGCCGTCGCGAGCCGGGGTATATATATCGGTTACATTGGCACTACGCAGGTTTGCCAGGTAAAGCGAACCGTCTTCCTTGAGTAATTCAGCAAATTTCATAGTGACAGGTTGATCTTTCTTTCCTTTCAGGCTGACAGCTAACCTGCCGACCATATTCTGTCCCATATCGATGATATATTTGCCGTCCGGTCTTTCGGTGATGCTGACCGGCTTGATTTCTTCCTGGATACGGAGGTTCGGATTTGACTGTACGGTTAATTTACCGGCGGGAGTTGTCATGACATCTGCCGTGAGCCATTTAGAGTCGTCGAAACCATTTTTGTTCCAACCGCTCAGTTCCAGGCGGGCGTCATATTCTTCGCCGTCAAATTCGTTGTTGGCAATGATCGGGCCTTTGGAGGTTACTTTCCATGAGGTATCGCTGACTATGACGGTTTGCGAGCCGTCGGCATACTCGATTTCCAGTTGTGCAAGCAGGGAGGGCAGCGTTTCCTGCCGGTCTCTCATTGCGAAATAACGACCGTTACCCAAGGCAACGCCTATCGTATTTTTATCTTTTGACAACAGATCCGTCACGTCATATACATTATAATATACACGGTTAGGATACCAGGATGGTCCGGGCGCGAAAATATCTTCGCTTACAGGTTTTCCATTGATATAGGATTCGGAAAAACCGAGGCCGGAAATGTATAGAACAGCTCTTTGAATCGGTTTATCCGCAACAAACTCTTTGCGGAGATTGCGAGCGGCAAGACGTGTCTTCCCTTCTTTCGTCTCCCCTGGGTTGGAAAGATTGTTTTCGCCGATCCAGGTTGCTTTCCAGTCGGAAGGATTGAGCAAGGTCATCGACCAGGTGTTTATCGGACTCCAGTCCGTTGAGCCTTGATTCGTATTGGCTTTAATACGCCAATAATATTGTTTTCTGGATTGTAACGGATTGCCTCCGTAGGGGATGAGTATGGACTCATCGCTTTTCACTTCACCGCTGTCCCAAAGCAGTTCTTTCCCGTTTTTCAGGTTATCGGGAGATTCGGCAACCTGTATCTGATAGGAGGTCTGCGTGAGATCGGGTGATCCGGAAGAGATTTTCCACATAAAGCGGGGTTGTGATACACCAATGCCTACCGGGTTTTCTTTCATTTCAACCCGAAGATCTTTGATACTGACCGTTTGGCCGGAAGTACATCCCGCCAGTATGATAACCAAAGCAGTCAATAATGAGGATAAAGTAGCTTTCATTTGCATTCGAATTAAGTTAAGTCTGTATAGAACAGGGATAATACATCTTCCTTAGTTTCACAAAATTAGGATATTGGATATTGAAAGGGTTTTAATTTTGACTTTTTTCCTTTGTAAAATGATATTGTTAATGGATAGTTCTATGTTTTATGCCAAGTTGTCACAGCAAAAACGACTGGAGCCAACAGAGGACTTCCAGTCGTTTTTGCTGTGAATAGCTATAAGTCAGTTAGTTTTTTTATTACTATCCGAACCGTGTCCCGCAATTACCACAGAAGACTTTTTTTGGTTCCAACGCTTTGCCACAGGAAGGGCAGAAGCGGGGAGCGGCTGAAACGGGGGCAGGCGGATCGTAAGAGGGAGCGGCTGCCTGTGGTATTTCTGCTGGAGATTGTTGTTCACCATAGCCGGACGCTTGTCCCGCATAAGCCGGTTGCGGTTCGCTCGTGCCTTTGTTAAACAGTTCTTTGAACTTTTTCGACAGGTTGCACAACTTGCCGTAGAGGTCGAAGGTGATTTGGGTGGTCGGAGCTACCTGCATATAGCTGCTCATCATTTTTACCAGTATCCAGCTGTCGATAAAAGCATATTTTACCGTATAAGCGAACAGCAAGGAGATAATGAAAGCCATAAATCCGCTCCATCCAAATAGACGGAACAGCCCGCCGAAGAGGACGAATGCCACCAGCGTTACTGCCACGAATGAAAGGATAACCACACCGGTTGTCTTCGCTGCGTCTTTCAACAGTGTCTTCCAGTTCTTGAAATAGATAACCACACCGTCGGCGGCCAATTTATAGGCATTCTGTTCCGGATGGGCGAAGGTATATCCCAGGCAACATTCATCGACGTAGCCGAGGGAGATATCCAGAAACATATTCATGAGGCTTTTTACGCCATCGGCTCCCGGCAGTGCTCCGAGCAGTCCGTCGGTGATACGCCCCAGGGTACGTTGCAGTTGTTTGACGGAACCGGCTACCAGTTTGTCGAGTGCGAAGTATACGTTGGAGGTACCGAAGCGTTCCTTCACCATCGTCTTTCCGGTTTCAAACGGGTTGGCAGGGACTTGCCCTGTTTGAAAGGCTATCGTTATTACGGCTACATGCCCGGCTTTCACCAGATAGCCGATGTAATGGTTGAGGAAGAAATTCACTATCCCGATCAGACTCAGCCAGATAATGAACATGATTGCGCCGACTCCTCCACTATCGAACAGGACGGCGATACCCATCATGATGGCGAACAGAACGACGGCTATCAGGATATTGAGCAATCGCAGCCCCAGCTTGATCCAGCCGAATTGCAGTGTCTTTGAAAAAACTTCTTTTGCTGTCATAACCAATAGGTATTAATGTTAGAACCTGATCTTGAAGGAACCTTTATCCGTTTTCACGATATAAACGCCCGGTGAGAGTGTTGAAACATCTATTGTAGATGTGGAACTTTTCTTTACCAGCCGTCCGACGATAGCAAATATCTCGATACCGTTTTCGGCTGCCGGGACTTCGAGGATGGTTCCGTTTAGTCGCCATTCGGGTTTTTCGGCAGTGATGGTTTCGTTGCCGGAAGGATTGCCCGGTTGGTGACTGGAGTAGTAGGCGTAATCTTTGCCATCGTATTGCCAGTCGGTGGCTATTGGGAAATAGGTTTTCCCCCAGCTTTTGGAGATTACCGGGTTGCCTTTGTCAACTATTTCGCTTTTCATTTCTGACATTACAGCCCAGGAGCCCATCATATCGGTTGACATTTTGGTCATGCTGATATCTCCGTCGTAAGTCATTCCCATTTTCATATTGAAAGTCATTCCTTCCGCTGTAGTTGAGAGTTCGAGTAAAGTAGGCATACCTGCGGAGTTGACCTTTACGTTAGTTATATTTACAATGCCTTCCTGTTTCCAGCTACCGCCTTCCCTGGTAAAACTGGTAATCATTTTCGGGTAAATATGATCATTTTCGTAGGTCATATCTGTCTTGTCGGTTTCCGTTCCGTCGGCAGAATAACCGATAGCCGTTGTTGTACGTCCTTTACTGTCGAGCGTGTTGACGGTTTTACCGGCCGTTTTCCAGCTGCTTGTCGCTTCCTCCCAGGTATAATGATTGGTCTGGGTGACGAAGTTCTTGTCATTGAATACGTTTTCTTCTTTTGTACTCTTTTTGTCGTTTTCATCGTAATGGATGGTGCTGTCCGGCGAAGCGGTAAGGAACGCCAGAAGATCGAATGCACTACGCAGTGAAACCGATGTGTTTTGTGCCATCAGGTTGGTTGAGGCGAACAGGGCAGTAGCTGCCATAAGTATAATCTGTTTCATAAGAGTAAATTATTAGAGATGAATACTATTTTAATAAGCGGTATTTTCCGATAAGCGGGAGCTCTTTGGCTCGACCGTTCACGGCATTGAGAATTCCGATCACGGCCAGCACGGCAAATACGAAACCGATAAGACCGATGATGCTCACCACAAAATAGAGTCGCCATGAGATAGCGAGGATCACGCCGCTCAGAATGCTGTACGCTATACCATATATGATACATGCGATGCAAAGCAGCAAACCCTGGTTGGAATGATATCGGGCAAAAGGCGAGTCTTTGGCCGCCAATATCGGAATAAGAACCAGCGGGCCGAAATAGGCCAGGATCGACATGCCTTTGTGCTGTTCGATGTCTCTGGGATCGAACTGGGCCGTGCTGTCGGCCGTGTTGTTCAGGTTCGAGAAGGTATCGCCGGCAGCCGGTTGGGGTTGCTGGGCCTGGGGTGGTTGCTGTACCGGTTGGGGCTGTTGATACTGTTGTTGCGGAGCCGCCGCCGGCTGGGGCGGTGTTTCCTGAGTAGGAGCGACTGCCGCCATCGGTGCGCCGCAGGCCGGACAGAATTTAACTCCGTCGTTTACTTGTTGTCCACATTTTCCACAGAATGCCATAATTATTTCCTCCTTTAATTTTAGTTGTTTTGTTTCTTACTGTTATTTATTCGAGCGATTTGAGTGTATCTGTAATGTCACTGAGACCGGAACCGAACATGCTTCCGAAAATAAGGAAGATGATGCCCGAAAGAACCGCGCTTATCAGCATGATGATAAGCATGGCACGGGCGAAGTTCGTCTTATTCACTTTCCGGCAACCGCCGCATGCCCATACAAGGAGCAGGATCAGGTTGACGATGGGTAGCATCATCAGCAACATGATGCCGATAAATCCGCCGGTCGTGATCGGTTCGTACTTGCTGCCCGGGGGCAGGGCGTTCGGGTCGGGAGCCGGTGCATACGGTTGCGCCGCATAGGGCTGGGCTGCGTATGGCTGTGCAGGTGGTACCGTGTAAGCCTGTTGAGGCGGTGGTGCGGTCTGCGGTTGCGCATAAACAGAGGGAGCCTGCTGCGGTTGGGGCGGTGGCGACGGAGCTTGGGGCTGCACCTGCTGCACGGGCTGTACAGGCTGGGTAGGGACTTTCACCGTTATTCCCATCGGTTTTCCGCACGAGGTGCAGAATTTGATGTCGTCGGGGACTTGTGTTCCGCAAAAAGTACAAAATGCCATATTGTTTGTTTTTTAATTGTTAAATAAAGATAGATCAAGTTTAACCGACATTCGTTCCGCAATTGCTACAGAAACGGTGTCCCGCTGCTACTTCGGCTCCGCAATTGGAACAGAAGCGTTTGGCGGCAGGAGCTTGTGCCGGTGGAGCGAGGCGTGTACCGCAATCCTGGCAGAAGTTGGTTCCTTCGGGGTTGTAGGCTCCGCAATTCGGGCAGCTGTGGGCGACTTCTTCGGCTTCGCGACGGGCACGTTCTTCCTCCTTGGCACGTTCGCGGGCTATCTTTTCTTCGCGTGCAGCTTTCAGGCGTTCCTCTGCAGCCTGCCGGTTGGCGGCAAGCTGGTCGAGTTCAGTCTTTATCTCCGGATAGCTTTTGCCTCCATCGGTTTCATATACTTGCCGGCCGAGACGGGCATAGACCTTCTCTTCTTTACCGGCAAGTTCTTTCAATTCACTTTGTGCATTGAATATTTTCACATCCGGATCGTCTTGCGGCATAAAGCCCGACAATCCTTTCACTATTCCGTCGATGATGTTTGACATGTTATTGTTGTTTGGTTCGTTACTCTTTTTTCTCCTCCGGAGCTGTTTTCTTGGCATCCTTCATCAGCTCGTTCAGGTCGAGATCTTTTAGCCCTGCGCTGATGGCGAGGATGGACAGCTTCGACACCTTGGCGACGATTTTCAGTTTTGTTACACCGCCGATTTCGTCGTTTTCCAGTGCTTCATTCAATACTTTCAGCGGTTCTTCCAGGTCTTTGCCTATCTGTTCCATGTCTTCCTTGCTCAGTTTCTCGCCTTTCTTATTTGCTTTTTCCAGCTTTTCGATGGCGGTGTCGATTTTCTTCAAGGATTTGTCAACGGGTGAACCTCCGCAAGCCGTCATTATCACGAGGCTTACAATGCACATAAGTGCTACGATTGTCTTTTTCATGATGCGTTTGTTTTTTAGGGTTTAAAAGCCTTCTATTTCTACTATTTCCTGTACGGACATCAGCTTGCCTTTCTTGTTGTAAGTTTCCGTTTTCACGGGACCGATGCCGCGGCCGTACCATACTTTCTGCTTCATCTGCTGCTTGATGCCGATCACTTTCGAGAGGACGGTGCTTTCGACGATCAGGCAGTCGATGGAGGTTCCGCCGATATCGAGCGTTTCTTCGCCCGTCACTTTGATATCGGAGGTAGCGGTTGTCGTTTTCATGGCACCGATGTTGACGGTGATGGTGTAATCTTTCAATACGTCGCCCACAGCAACGTCGGCGGGTAGTATCAGGTTATCGCCGCTCACAGTCATGCCTTCCATCAGCTTGCCGGCCAGCGAAGTCGGGTCGAACGTGACGACACCGTCTTTGATGTAGATTTTCATGTCCATCTCTTCGTTCAGCAACGGTTTTTTCTTGTTGTCCATCACCATCGTTTTGTAGACGACGGTGCAGTTAGAGGGTTCGCCTTCCACGCTAACGACGGTGCTTTGGCTGTAACCGTTGATCTTTCCTTTGCCGTCTTTTTCGGCCAGGGTGATCTTCAATCCGTCCTTAGTGAAGAAGAAGGGTTCCTGGGCGTTCAGCCCCACAGTTGCCATCAGGGAGATGGCGATTAGCAGTAATGTTTTCAGATGTGTTTTCATACGCTTGATATGTTAGTGATTAATAATAAAGTTGCGTTATCGATTCATATTTGATATCTGTACCATTCATTTCTCCGGTCGGCCTGTGCCTGTCGAAAGCGATTTTTCCGTTTACGATGACCAGTTCTATTCCTTCGGAGAATTGGCAGGGGTTGGCATTCGTTGCCCGTCCTCGGATCGTTTCGGGGTTGAATACCGTCAGGTCGGCGATGTATCCGTTTCGTAGTTCGCCGCGTCCGCGCATCGGGAAACCGATGATCCGGGCGGAGCGGGTAGTCATCTTGTTGAGTATCTTTTCCAGCGGGATACGTTCGTCCAGCGCATAACGGATAGCGGAGGCGAAGCAGTTTGCACCGCGGGGATGGTTGTTGGCGCACCGTTCTTTTTCGATGCCGCCGTCGGAGCCGATCACGCAGAAGTCTTCCCGGAGGGCCAGCCTGACAGTTGTCTCCATCGGCTGGACACCGGGGCGGACGGCAACCAGTACGCCGGCTTGGCTGCGGTAGCGGTTGAAGCTTTCTTCCGTCAGCCGTTCGCCGGTCCCGACGATTTCGAGGTCGGAGTAGGTTATTTGGTAACGTTCCTGCCAGCCCTCGGTGAAGCGGGAAGAATGGAGATAAGTGGCCCAATAGGAACTGGGGTATACGCATGTCGTGATTTCCAGTCCGCTGGTACGGGCTTCGCGGATACGTTTCAATGCCTCGGGCATGTGGAAGGTGCCGCCTGTCGAGTTGAGGTGGTCGATATGTACTCTGCACCCTGTCAAGTGCGACAGCCGGATCGCTTCGTCTACTCCCAGCAATTCTTTATCGCGGCAGGAATAACGTGTGTGCAGGAAAAGCGGCCGTTCGTATTTCCGGGCGAGATGGGCATAGGCCAGGAGCTCTTCCCTGGTTGTGTCCGGGTGATATTCCGGGCTGTGGGAGATGCCCAGTGCGCCTTCTTCCAGGCTGCTTTCGATGGCTTTCAGGCGACTTGCCAATACCGGATATTTATACCGGAGGTTCATTACTTTAGTGGAAACACCCCAGTTGACGTAGTGTTTTTCCCGGCTGAAATGACGGTAATAATCGCCTGCATGTGTTGCTCCGCCGTGCATTTGCAGGGCTGTTGCGACACCGTCGCCCAGTTTGTATTTTTCGAATGTGAGGAAAGTCCTTTCGGGATTAGCGGAATTGTCGGCCAGGATATCGATAAAGCCGGGAGAGACGACTCTTCCGCTCACGTTGATCACATAATGGCAAGGGATAGGAGACTTGCTCACTACCAGTCTGCCTCTAGGAGTTATGCCGATGTCGCAGCTACACCATCGTCCGTCGATATAGGTTTGTCCTCCACGCAATACATACTCCACTTCCGGACTTGCTACTTTTATCGTGGCAGACCGGAGGGCATCCGAGCACAGTGCGGCTGTTGCTAGGCCACATGCCTTCAGAAAATTCCGGCGGGAGTATATTGGTTTCATGTAGCGATTGTTTCTTATGGTTGTTTATTTCTTTTTCTGTCCGGCACCGAACATTTCGAGCAATGCCTTAATCTTTTCTTCCGGGCTCTTGTCCGAACCTTCGTTGATGGATTTTATTTCTTCGGCTTTTTTCTGGAAAGCGTCGCGGGTATCGTCGAAGTTTTTTTGGCTCTCCTGGCGCGATTTTCCCGAGAATAGTTCCAACATTCCACCGCTGGGCATTTCGGTGATTTTGTAACCTTCAGGCAATTCGAACAGATGGGCGGGTTGCGGTCCTTGCCGGATGTTGCGCAGCACTTGTAATCTATCGTACTGACCACCGGGTTTTTCGGCGATGCAACCTGTATAGTTGGATGCCTTCAATGGTTCGTAAATCCATGTCAAGCCTGCATTCTCGGTCTGTGCCTCCCCTGTCAGGTTATTAATGCTTGTGCGATAACTGTAATATTTTTTGCACATGCGCCCGTCCACTTCTTCTTCACCCAGGTATTCCGTATGACTTTGTTCATTGCTAACAAGATCGAGCCCTACCATCTGGTTGGTTCCGGCAAATTTCGTGATGTCGTTAATCAGAAAACCGGTCTTTTTATCTTCGAATAGCGCATACACTTTCTTTGTGTCCAGGAGGCAAAGGGTTATGAACTTTTTGCCTGTCTGCTTATCAACGCTTTCCGACCGCAAACCTTTGGGCGACACCCACGTCTTACTGATGAGTTCGCCATTGCTGTAGCACCACTCGCCGTAGAACGAGATTTGTGCTTCTGCCGTTGTCATTCCCAGCAGCCCAGCAAATAGCAGTAGTATCCATGTTTTCATAACTGTTCGTTTTATCCGTTAATAAGTAACACATTGAGTTTTATTCGATTTCTGGTCTGTCTTCGCCACCGCCACCACCTTCCGGAGGGGTGCTCTTCGCCAGGCGATAATCGGCCAGAGAAGCGTAGCTGATATCATTTTCCAGCACGCCTCCATCCTCGAAGGTGAGGCCATTGAGCACGCTTTCGCGCAGCTCTTTTGAGGGGGTGAAGACGATGCGGGCATTCTTGATCATGCTGTTTGCCCGGAAATCGTTGATATTTTCCACACCGTCACTTTTGAAGGTGGTACGAAAGGTTCCTAAACCAGGAATTTTCACTGTGTGCCCCTGCTGAAGCTGTTGGGGCACAAATTTGGCAAGGAGTTCCAACGAGGCTTCCATCTCGATGGGAGCCATGGTAGTGTTGGCGGTGGCAGCACGTGTCATCGCCTTGCCCGACAGCGGGGATTCGCTATTAGGGGTTGCATACCATTTGGGAGGTGCATCCTTTTTCAGCGGGTTCGTTCTTTTAATTAATTTGTACTTAGCCATTGTTTTTATTTTTAAATTATTAATAATAAGTTGTTTCATTCTCTTATACAGTTGTTCCCGGTCTTGCCTGTGTGAGGTCTCCGGTTTCACCTGCGTGAGGCTCTCGATGTCACCCGTGTGAGTCTTTAGATGTCACCTGTGTGAGGTTGACGATGTCACGCGGGTGAGACTTTTTACCTTTCGGGGAATCGGTTTCCCCGGAAACCCGGAAATTGCATTCCGGAGTTTCCGAAGTCACCGACGGGTCTACCAGAATCTATCCCCGTTTGTTTTTTTATAGTAGCTGACCGCGATGTCCGAATATGAATAATAGACGGTTGCGGCGGTCGGCATGAAATCGGTATGGTAGAAGCGGCGACCGGCCCGGCGGCGGATCTCTTCGTAGCTGTCGCGGAAAGAGCCGTTATAGGCAGTGGCGCAGAAACGGACTTGCCCGGTTGCTGTCTCTTCGGCCAATTCGGGGAAACGCCGGTAAAGGAGTTTCAGGAAAAGGGCGAGGTAGATGCATTGCCATTCAGGGTTATCCAACCGGCGGATGCGGGCGCGGCGGGCGTAGACGTTGTCGGCCAGGTCGAAATAGATTTCGTATTCGTGGCGTAACGGGATCTGCATCCAGTCGTGCTCCAACGCTTCGGCAAAGGAGGGTTTCATCTGGAACCGTCCGATGGAGAAATCGGCCCCGCGGGTTCCGCCTTGCAGGTAGAGTGCTTTGATGGCTACTGTCTCCATTAGATTCTGCAAGGCGGAGTAGCGGAGCAGTTCGGGGAAAACGACTGCTGCCGCCAGTTCGACAGGGAGGCCGAACTCTGAAAAAACAACTTCCCAGATCTCCTTTTGCCTGGTTGTGTATTTTTTTGCTTCTATCCATTCTTTTTCAAAGATCGCTTGATAATCCTGCGCCACGGATGCCGTGCAAAGGGCGAAGGCGAGGGCCGGCACGAGGAATATCTTTATAATTTGTAGACGCATTTCTCTACGTTTTCACCGGATACCTCTACCCATATCAGCCGATTGCCTTCCTTCTTCAATGCCGAGGGATAGAAGGTGGAGCCGTCGTGCAGGGTCAGGGCACCGTCGCGCGAGTAGGTGGCGGTCCATTTGCCGCTTTGCGAAGTCCAGGTGCCGTAAGGCGGGTCGTAGTCTTCGCGTTTTTGCTGCTGTTGCTTGATGGCCTGCCGACCTTTGGTGTCCATTTCGCGTTTCTTGCCGTTCTCGTAGATGTACTCGGTGCCGTTCTCTTCGTCGATTGTCCAGATGACACTGCCGCTCAAGAAGCCGTCGACGGAGGTGGCATAACCGCTCTCGGCACGCATCATCCGTTCGCTCTTCGGGAATTTCATGATGGTCTCTTTACAGACGGGCGAAAATTCCGGTTCGGGAAAATCGCGGTATGCCTGGTCAAGCAGGTTGGCGCAGATGGTCACGATATTGAGGCTGGCGCGTTTCTCGGCACAGGCGGGGATCATTCCGGCTTTCACCATGTCGGCCTGCAGGGACATACTCTGCGGGTAGAGCCCCCTGTTCAGTTCGATCTGCTCTGCCAGGTATTTGCGCCAGGTGACGGCGGCTTCGCGGCGGGCGCGTTTGGCCAGCTCGTCGGCTTCGGTGTAGATCTGCTCGATCTCTGCCGGGTCGTCGGTGTTGCAGAGCCGGGCGTAGAGGCTTTTGATGATGTCGGCATTTTTTCCGAGTATTTTATTGTAGTTAATGAGCGGGTTAGGAGGGCCCTCCATCTGTTTTTGCATCAGTTCGGCGAGGCGTTGGTCCAGTTCGGCATCGCCGCTACCGGATTGTATGCTTGAAAGGGAGGAGGATTTTTCCATCAGTGCGCCCAGGTCTTCCATGGCGTTGCCGTGTTCGGCAAGGATGGCCAGCCGGTCCTGGTCGCTCAGCTCGCCACCTGCGGCTGCTTCGCGTTTTTCAATGTCGACGGCCATGGCTTCGAGGCTGCTCATGTCGCCGATGGTGTTGCTAACGATCTTTTGGGTGATGCGTTCTTTTTCGGCTTCGGAGGTCATGTCGTTTTCGAGGGCCCGCAGTTCGGCTTCGGTGATGCCGAGTTTTTTGGCAGTCGAGGCGTACATGTTTTCGCGGAAGGCAATCATTTCTTCGTTCGAGCAGGTGTATTGCTTGTCGAGTTCCCTGACGCGCGTCGTAACGGCTACTATCTTCCGGTAGTAGGTTTCGCGGGCGGCGGCATTGGGGTTCGCCATTTCATCGACCGATGGGAGCGGGGGAAGTTCCTTCAGCAGGGCTTCGATGGAGGAGGCTTTGCTGGGGGTGACTGCTTCGTCCCATGTAGCGGTAGCGGTGCGGAGTTTCTGCAGTTTGTCGGACGGGGTGGGGCGTTGGATCGGTTTGTTGCCATCGCTGTTCCCGTCGTGATTGTCGTCGGCTTGCGTCTGATCTTCCGCAATGTCGGTGCTTTCGCTGATGCCGACAGCGTTTTCCACTTTCTGCTTCAGCTTTTTCATAAAGCCCTGGCTGTGTCCCGCGGTGGGGAGGCAGCAGGCTAATGCTAGTAGGAATAAGGTCTTTTTCATGTCGTTCCGTTTTTATGGTGTTACATTATTTTCATATATGCACACAAAAAAAGCGTGTAAACTTTGTGATTGGTTTACACGCTTTTGGTTACGGAAGTGTTTTTTATATTCAACTGGTTACAAATTGTAACCAGTTGAATTATATTCTTTTATATCATGTGGGCAATCCTCTAATTCCTGCAAAAGTTCTTCAACGGTATGAGGTTTAATCTTACCTTCTCGTACGAGTTTAAGTTCCCGTAGTCCCTCTCGGATATCGTTCAATATCTCTTCTTTTTCTTCGAGTGACATTTCTTCGTCGGTCATATCGTCATTTTCATAATTGATATGTATCATGGGATTTTTAACCGATTGTTTAAGAACACGGACAATATTCATCAGAATACGCCCTATTTCGTTGCTTTCGTCGAAAGTGATGGTAATCATTTCATTATCTCCTTTCTTTTTTGATTGTTCATATTCTTTAGCATGTACACTAATGTATTACAGAGCATTCCTACACTTCAATCTGTGGATCGTCTTTATCCTGTTCTAATTGTAGAAAGTCTTTTGCATTGATGGGGGTTACGACCGGCCGGCCGGTTTCTTCTTCCAGTTTCATGCGGGCTTCTTTGGCGACGTTAGCTCCACGGCGGGCTACTTCCATATGATCGTCGAAAGTTTCTGTTTCCGTCACTTCCGATATCTCCTTGGTGGAGAGTTCGGCAAGCATGTTTAACACTAACTCTTTGTTGGTCATATTATCGCGCAGGTTTTCTTTTTTCAGCCTCTTGAATTGTTTGTATTCTTTGGCTGTTTTTCCTGCCCACGTCTTATAGATAATATCTGTTAGAGTGGCAAACTGTACGCCTTCCTCCAATCCCTGGCGTTTCCATTCGTCGGTCAGGTCTTTACGGATTTCGATGCTTTTAAGACGTTGGTTTATCCAGTTATCGGAGTAGCCTAGCCGTTTGTAGTCGGTCATGGCCTGTTCGATGGATAACTCCGGGTCTTGCATCTGGTCGAGACGTTCTTTCGCTACCTGTGCCATCCAGAGTTTGAACGGCTCGGCTTTGGGCGAAGGGATGGATTGGATCAGGCGGAAGAGTTGCTCGGTGGTGGCAACGTCAGTCTTGTAATACTTGCCGTCGGAGGAAAGCATTTTCAGTTGACTACAATTTGTAGTCAACTCACTTCCTTCCTTTTTTAATCGGTTTTTTAATACACTCCAGTATTTTCTGGGGTTAGGACTGTCGGTCAATACAGCCACCACATCAACAATAGAAAAGTACCATTCTTCGGTTTCACTATCCCATAATGTGCGGACTTTCTTCTCTTCAAAAACTTTGATAGCATTTTGCTGTGTCATAATTTATGGTTTGTTGGTTCTTTGCAAAGATATGCAAATACTTCTCAAAACCTTTTGTTTCCGAAGAAATTATTTTAAGCGTGTAAACCAATACGTCAAAGAGCGCTTTTTAGTATGTTGTTATGGTAGAGTCCAAACAAGTTTGGCTCTGCGTTTACTTACTGCTTCACAAATTGGCTCCGCCCATTTGTCGGCGCTGCTCGGCATAGCTCAAGCAAGCTTGGCTCTGCTCTCACAGCTTGACAAATTCAACCCGTCGGTTTTTGGCACGGCCTTCGTCGGTTCCGTTATCGGCGATGGGAGAGGATTGTCCTTTGCCGGAAGCGGTGAGGCGGTCGGTGGCGATGCCCAGTTCGATCAGTTTGTCGACGATGGCTTTCGAGCGGGCTTCACTCAGTGTCTGGTTGGAAGCCTCGTTGCCAGTGCTGTCGGTATGGCCTTCGACGGAGAATTTGAGATCGGGGTTTTCTTTCATCAAGGTGACGATACGGTTGATTTCACCCATACTCTCCGGTTTGATGGTCGATTTGCCGACATCGAAGGTGATACCGTAGGTGATGAATTTACCGTCAGACATCATGCGGTCGTACAAGGGGACGGCGCCTTTGGCGATGCGGACGTTCTTGAGAAAATATTTGCCCATGGATTCGCTCGTCACAGCCTCTATGTAAAACCATCCGGGTTGAACAACGTTAGGAGCGTTTGTCACTCTCACGCCATCGATATACACTTTCCAAGCACGTTTGTTGAACGACATCTGGCATTTGTGCCAACCCACGGCCGACAAATCAATTTTGATGTTTGAGGTGCGACTTTCTTTCGATGGCGTTACCCAGTCGGCCTCTATCACACGCTCATTGGATGCCTGGACATACCACTCGGCATGCGAAATAAAATCATTGCTCGACGGTTTTCTGAAGGCAAATTTCCACCAACCGCCGCCCTTTTCGGGTACATAAAAATCAAACTCTACGGTATGAGACTCGGTAAGATAGTTCTTCGCATCCTTCATTAGAGGAGTTATGGAAGTTGACCTGTCAAAAGAAATGACTTTCACTCCACCGACAGTCGCGATTTCACAATTTCCTCCCAACAAATCCCACTTGGAGGGGAACTCACCGAGTTGTTCGTTGTCAACGAGGTCTTCGAAAATAATCTCATCCCCCGGCACGAAGTCGCTTTTGGCATACGTCATTTCAAGCGATTGCCCTTTCTGCTGCCCTCCATCCTGCTCCACATCCTGCCCGTCGGCATCCGTATTATCATCGACATCGGTGGCGGTGTTGTCTTTCTTATCATTCCCTTTCCCCGTCACCGCATCTTCGGCGCTATCGAAAGTTTTGTCCACTGCTTTGTCTATTTTCTTTTCGACATTACGTTCTGTTGCTCGCTTGGCACTTTCACCTGCTTTTTTAAGGAGCTTCTTTCCCCATTGGGCTTGTACGTCCGTTGTCCCGATCAGGAACAATAAGGCGGATAGAATTAATACTAGCTTTTTCATTTTTCTTTGATTTATAAATTATAGTTTGATGTTATTTATTTGCCGCTGCCAGGCTTGTGAGAAGGTTTCTCGTACAAATTCATGTACTTCTTCGGGCTCATTCTTTCATATTCGTTGAACCGAGAGAAGAAAACGGAACGGGAATGAAATCCGCATTGTGTCCCTACCTCTTCGATCATCGCTTTACTGTTTGTTACAGCCATTTCTCTGAGTATGGCTTTGGCTTCTTCTATCCGCATCCGGTTAATCAAGTCGTAAAAGTTCCGCTTCATATATTTATTGATAGATTTGGATATCATTTTGACAGGAATACCAGTCTCGCGCGATAAATCCCATAACGAGTAGTTCGGATTGAGATATCGTTTTTCTTCTTCCAGGTGGCTGACCACCCGTCGGCAATATTCAGCCATCTGATCGGACGGCAGTTGGAGCCGGAGGTTCTCACCGGAAGGATGATTTTCTTTCTGACTGTCTTTGGTTACCATAACATTGCGATTTGATGGTGCGATAAACTTTGCTTGCTGCAAATGGACGATAAAATCCCCGGGTAACCTAGAAATAAACGTTCGGATAAATCCGAATTCCTTGCATTCAGACTAGTTTCTGACTAAAAGAATGCATTCAGGACGAATAAATGATGCCGGGAATGGATAGAGAGTTTCTGTTTTTTTCATGTGCATTGACAGGTTCTTGCCGTTTAGTCCCGGAGTACGGCTATTTATATTATAAGGAAAGCGTGAGACTCTTGACTTATTTTAAGAGATAGGCTCTGGTAAACCCGTGCAGTAAAATAAGCAACAGCCCACGCCCTTTGACATATACTCGTATGTATATAACAATGACGTGAAGAGTACAGCTTATCATTCTCCTGCGAAAAATTTACCAGATTTTATCTCTGAGAACAAAGCTAAACACTTTCCATGTGTCTAAAATGTCTGTTACCTGACGGCAACGTCACAAATATAACAAGAATTTCGGACTTTGGAAGTATTCGCGTACTCTTTTTCGGACTGTTGCTCTTTTTTGTTTATTAACAGTACTTTGCTCAGAATTTGTATGCTGCTCCGAGCGTGAACACCGGACGGTCGTAGTCGCTGACTAATTGGTATTTAATTTCGAAAGCCAGGGCGAAATTATCTGTCAGCCAATATTGCGCACCGGCTCCCAGGTTGGCTCCGAATTTGGTTTCGGAAGCACTGGCTTTCACGCCGTATTCTTTCAGACTGTCACCCAGATCTGCTTTGGCTCCGAGCAGTGAAACGCCTGCCAGGGGATAGAATGCGAACTTGTCGGCTACATGGAATAAATAATGCAGGTTTACATTGATATCCCACATGCTTACATAATCTTTTTTGAAGAAATAGGTAGCTGACGGCTCGATACGGAGAGCATCGGTAAAACTGTACTGAAACTTGGCTCCGACCCCAAAATTGCTGTAACCGCTTTTTGTGCCGTAAGACAGGTTAAGACCTGCTGCCATATCTCCTTTTTCCTGTGCCTGAATGGCAAATGCTGTAAAAAGAGTTAGCATCAAAAACAAAACTTTTCTTGAAATAGTCCTTTTCATAATGGAAGAAATTAGAAGTTTATCCTACTCGTAAGCTTTTCGGTTCCGCTGTTTTTAACTCGATAATTATGAGCACAAAGAGAACATAAAAGAACGAGAGCTCCTAATAATCGGAGCCCGGGTTAATTTGAATGCACTGCATTCGGACTAAAAAGTTTCGTTTTTCTGCGATTTGAGCCATTGGGCGGGAGATTTCCCTTCCGCTTTCTTAAAGGCAAGAAAGAATGTCGAACGGGAACGGAAGCCGCATTCTTCGTAAATGCTGTCTATCGTATAACCGGAAGTTTCGGGTGAAAGTAATAGCTGCCTGGCTTTTTCCACGCGCATCGCGTTTATAAGCTCAAAGAAGTTGCATTTCATATAGCTGTTGACGGCACGTGAAAGCATCTTTTGCGGGATACCGGTTTCTTTGGAAAGCATTGCCAGTGAGAGGTCGTTCCGGAGAAATGCTTGAGAGGTTTCCAGGTACTCGGTTACCCGTTTGCAGATTTCCTGCATTTGTATTTCATCCAATATGGGAGAGGGGGTATTCTCACTGTTGTTTTCTGTGGCCGACACTTCTTCGGTTGTGGAAAGTACGGCCGGATGTGCTATAGAGTTGTATGTCAAATAGCTCATAGCTATAACATTCAGTATTTGTATCAGCCAGGCGTCCGTCCGGGGCCATATCACGTAGCAGGTCATGACGATAACAAACAGGGCGGCAAACAGGTACATCAGTTTCGGTATCCACTCTTTTTGCAGGTATTCCGCATCAGACCAGTTTTCTTTGATATAGTGTCTCTTTTTATGAAGATAACGGAAAATGGCTGCAAAATAAAGGAACATCTGGAATAATATGATAAGCGTATTGAGATCGCCGACCCACATATCGTCGCCGCTCATTTCATATATAATATTATCCATCCGTTCTTGTGTAGACAGCGAAAGTACGATGATAACGGAAACGGCTGCAGGAATGAAGTGTAGCAGTTGTATCGGTCTGAAGCGAAAGTCCGTATCGAAATTTCTGAGAGTGAAAAGCCACAGTAGAGGCATCAACATTGTATTGACAGAGTAACTGATGGGAAACATGAACAGGGTGATCTCGTGCCAACCCAGCATACGGCTCATATTATAAATGTAGACCGGAACGTTTGGAAGTACGATAATGGCTGCCGCGTATCCGTTCTCTCCCCGGAAGCGGGTGGCAACCAACAAAATTATTGCCAATATGATCAGTATGGTAATGCAAGAGGAATTTATTGTCAATATGAATTCTGTGTATCCCATTATCTATTCTGTTTTTTGGGTTGATTTAAGCCATTGTTTGCTCTGTAATCATATTAGTCTTTACGTACAAAAATAATTATTTTTTTATGTAAAAGATATATTAAGCTTGATTTACAATAGATAAAAAATGAGGATACACCTGTGAAGGCATATCCTCATTCATATATTTTATTGTTTATGTTGCTTAATAAGCCCGTGCAAACAATACGCGTTGTGCGGAAGGTTTGCCGGTAACCATACACTTACCCGGTGTTTTATCGCCTTCCAATGGGATACAACGGATAGTTGCTTTGGTTTCGTTCTTGATCAGTTCTTCTGTTTCGGGAGTACCGTCCCAGTGAGCCATGATGAACAGGCCTTCTTCGATCTTTTCTTTGAACTCTTCGTAAGTATCGACAGTTACCGTGCAAGCTGTACGATGATCAAGAGCTTTCTGGAAAATGTTCTGCTGGATTTCTTCCAACAGATTCTGTACGTATTCTTCGATACCGTCGCAAGTGATGGTTTCTTTTTCCAGCGTATCGCGGCGCATTACCTCGATCGTGTTGTTTTCCAAGTCGCGTCCGCCCATAGCCAGACGTACGGGAACACCTTTCAGTTCGTATTCTGCGAACTTCCATCCCGGTTTTTTGTTGTCTGCATCGTCAAACTTAACGGAGATACCCATCTTCTTCAGTTTGGCAACGATACCGTTTACCTTTTCGCTGATCTGAGCTAACTGTTCATCGTTGCGGTAGATCGGAATAATCACAACCTGGATAGGAGCGAGGTGCGGAGGCAATACCAGACCATTATCATCCGAGTGAGACATGATCAGGGCACCGATCAGACGGGTTGAAACTCCCCATGAAGTAGCCCAGGCATAATCACTCTTGCCTTCTTTGTCGATGAAAGTAACATCGAAAGCCTTACCGAAGTTCTGTCCCAGGAAGTGGGAAGTACCTGCCTGCAAAGCCTTTCCGTCCTGCATCATCGCTTCAATAGTGTAGGTATCCAAAGCGCCTGCGAAACGTTCGCTGGCAGATTTTACACCTTTGATAACCGGCATTGCCATATAGTTTTCAGCAAAGTTTGCATATACTTCCTGCATCTTCTTTGCTTCGATTTCTGCTTCTTCACGGGTAGCGTGAGCCGTGTGACCTTCCTGCCACAGGAATTCTGCGGTACGGAGGAACAGGCGTGTACGCATTTCCCAGCGCATCACGTTTGCCCATTGGTTACATAGGATAGGCAGGTCGCGGTATGACTGAATCCAGTTACGGTATGTGTTCCAGATGATTGTTTCAGAAGTCGGACGAATGATCAGTTCTTCTTCCAGTTTAGCTGCCGGGTCGACAACTACACCTGTACCGTCATGGTTTGTTTTCAGACGATAATGTGTAACAACAGCGCATTCTTTGGCGAAACCTTCCACGTGTTCGGCTTCCTTGCTTAAGAATGATTTCGGGATCAACAGAGGGAAGTAAGCGTTTACGTGTCCTGTTTCCTTGAACATATCGTCGAGGATACGTTGCATCTTCTCCCAAATAGCGTATCCGTAAGGCTTGATAACCATACAGCCACGTACAGCAGAATTTTCTGCCAGATCCGCTTTAATAACCAAATCCTGGTACCACTGAGAGTAGTTTACACTTCTCTTAGTCAGTTCTTTCAGCTCTTTTGCCATTTTCTTTAATTCTATGTTGTTTTCAATGATTTTCGAATAATGTCGGGCAAAGGTACAAAATATTTAGATTGAGTTCCAATATGCAAGACTGATATTAGAATATATTCTGATACGGGTATAAATTTCCATAGAAGAATGACACTTTCCGAATGATTCTTCCTTCTATGGTAAAAAGTGTTTCTACCTATAGAAACAACAGTTTCTTCATAATGAAACAACTGTTTCTATAGGATGAAACAAACAAAGGCTGTCACCTTTTCAGGGACAGCCTTGGCGCTTATTTAGATAAGAGTATTTTCTTATTCTTATTTATACGGTTCGCCCTTTACAGCAGCGATACCCGGAAGAACTTTACCTTCGATAGCTTCCAGCAAAGCACCACCACCTGTAGATACATAAGAAACCTGGTCTGCGATACCGAACTTGTTAACGCAGGCAACAGAGTCGCCACCACCAACAAGAGAGAATGCACCGTTCTTTGTAGCTTCAACGATAGCGTTACCTACTGCACGTGAACCGTCAGTGAAGTTATCGAATTCGAATACGCCTGTAGGACCGTTCCAAAGGATAGTCTTTGAGTTTTTGATAACGTCAGCGTAGATTTCGATAGTCTTAGGACCGATGTCAAGACCTTCCCATCCGTCAGGAATTTCGTTTACGTCAGCATATTTAGTGTTTGCGTCGTTACTGAAAGCGTCAGCAATCTTAGCGTCTACAGCCAATACCAGGTTTACACCTTTTTCTTTTGCTTTCTTCATCAGGTCAAGAGCCAGATCCAACTTATCGTCTTCAACGATAGAGTTACCGATCTTACCACCCATAGCCTTTGTGAAAGTATAAGTCATACCACCTGTTACGATCAGGTTATCTACCTTACCCAGCAGGTTTTCGATGATTTCGATTTTAGAAGAAACTTTAGAACCACCCATGATAGCAGTGAACGGACGAGTGATGTCGCTCATTACTTTATCGACAGCTTTTACTTCTTTTTCCATCAGGTAACCGAACATCTTATGGTCAGTATCGAAGTAGTCAGCGATCAGCGCTGTAGAAGCGTGAGCACGGTGAGCTGTACCGAATGCATCGTTTACATAGCAGTCTGCATAAGAAGCCAGTCTCTTTGTGAATTCTTTCTGGCTTTCTTTAACGGCTTTCTTGGCAGCTTTCTTTTCATCGTCTGTTGCGTCTTCCGCCAAACCTCTTGGTTTGCCTTCTTCTTCAGCATAGAAACGAAGGTTTTCCAGCAACAATGCTTCGCCCGGTTGCAATGCAGCAGCCTTAGCGCCGGCTTCTTCGCCGATACAGTCGTTAGCAAACTGAACTTCTACGCCCAGCAGTTCAGAAACGTGTTTCAGGATATGTTTCAAAGAATATTTATCTGTAACGCCTTTCGGACGGCCCAGGTGTGAACCGATAATTACACTGCCACCGTCTGCCAGGATCTTCTTAAGAGTAGGAAGAGCGGCACGGATACGAGTGTCGTCTGTGATGTTGAAGTTTTCGTCCAATGGAACGTTGAAGTCAACTCTTACAAATGCCTTTTTGCCGGCAAAATTGAAATTGTCAATTGATTGCATAACTCTTGTATTTAAATTTCTGTATAAAATGTCTTTCTTAGCGCTCGCAAACTTACATAAAAATATTTTATTTCAGTGTTACATTTACATAATAATTCGGTCTATTTAGCATCCGAATGACATCTTTTGGTTTTGTCTATATATAATGTATAGATGCTGAATAATCTGTTGTCGTAAACAGGAGAGGGCCTTAGGGTAAAAAGATGGGAGATCTTGTGTAATAGATTTTTTTTAACACTTTTAATAATTGCTAATAATCACAGTTTATATATTTGTCACCGGCTAATTAAGTAATCATTTTTGTATACTCTATAAAAATCATTATGAAAATGCAAATTAACTGTTTAAACCTACTATTGGTACTGTTATTGGGTGTTATCCCTTGTAAGATCCACGCTACGGACACAAAAGAGAGCGTGATGTTGTACACTCCCTACACAAAGATTTCTGTTCCACCGGGAGAGTCGATTGATTACAGTGTTGACGTCATCAACAAGAGTGACGAAGTGAAGAATGCGACGATTTCCGTGGAAGGAATGCCCCGGGGATGGAGTTATGAGGTGAAGTCCGGAGGTTTTACAATCAGTCAGTTGTCAGTTCTGCCGGATGAAAAGAAAAATTTCTCTTTAAAGGTCGAAGTGCCGGTGAAGGTGAATAAAGGTACTTATAATTTTACGGTCTCTGCCGACGGAATGGCGAAACTCCCGCTTACGATTACCGTCTCCAAGCAGGGAACTTACCAGACCGATTTCACGACTACGCAGCCGAACATGGAGGGAAATTCCAAATCGACATTTACATTCAATGCAACGATCAAGAACCGTACAGCGGAGCAGCAACTCTATGCTTTGACAGCCGATGTACAGCGGGGCTGGAATGTGGTATTCAAGCCGAATTACAAGCAGGCAACATCTGCACAGGTAGAACCTAATGCAACCCAGAATATAACTATCGACGTCAACCCGCCGGCTAATGTTGCAGCAGGAAGTTATAAAATACCTGTTCATGCCTCGACGGGTTCCACTTCTGCCGATCTGGACCTGGAAGTGGTAGTAACCGGTTCTTATGAAATGGAATTGACTACTCCGAGAGGTTTGCTTAGTTCTGATATTACAGCCGGTGAGACGAAACGGATCGATTTGGTTGTGAAAAATACCGGTTCTGCCGAACTAAAAGATATAGAGCTTTCTGCCAGCAAACCGGTAGACTGGGAGGTTACTTTCGAACCGGCAAAACTGATGAAGCTGGGAGCCGGACAGACTACAAACGTTGTTGCTACGGTAAAGGCTTCTAAAAAAGCACTTCCCGGAGATTATGTAACAAAGATGACAGTCAAGACTCCGGAGGTAAATGCTACAACCGATTTTCGTATTTCCGTAAAAACTCCGATGATATGGGGCTGGGTTGGTGTTCTGATCATTGTTTTGGTATTGGGAGGCGTCTATTATCTGTTCCGCAAATATGGAAGGAGGTAAGCCATGGGTCAACCAGTTATTGAACTTACCGGACTGACAAAAAAGTATGGTGGTTTTACTGCGGTAAATGATTTGAACCTGACCATTAATAAAAAGGACATATTCGGATTACTGGGACCTAACGGAGCCGGAAAGTCTACAACGATCCTGATGATGCTGGGACTGACTGAGCCGACTTCGGGTTCTGTGAAAGTATGTGGCGTAGATTCTACCACGCACCCGATAGAAGTAAAACGGATAGTTGGCTATCTGCCGGAAGATGTCGGGTTTTATGACGACATGACCGGGATAGAAAATCTGGTATATACAGCTCAGCTGAACGGTATTCCGAAGAAGGATGCAAAGGAAAAAGCTGTTCAATTGCTTGAAAGAGTCGGTCTGATGAATGAAGGGAATAAGAAAGCCGGTAAATATTCGCGGGGTATGCGTCAGCGTTTAGGCTTGGCAGATGTCCTTATTAAAGATCCGGAAGTGATTATTTTGGACGAACCGACATCAGGAATAGATCCTGCCGGTGTCCGTGAGTTTATGGACCTGATTCATCAGCTGAGTCATGAAGAAGGGCTGACGGTGCTGTTCTCTTCCCATCATCTGGACCAGGTTCAGCAGGTCTGTAACCGTGTCGGTCTGTTCAGCAGTGGTAAACTGTTGGCCGACATTGAACTGACGGAGCAACAGAAGAAAGAGCACGGACTCGATGATATTTATAATCATTATTTCGAAGGAGGTAAAGGTCATGAATAGAATATATCATCCCTTTTGGGTAATTGTGAATAAAGAAGTCTCCGATCATGTGAGAAGCTGGCGTTTTATTATCATGATCGTCCTTATTGCATTGACTTGTATGGGGTCGTTATATACTGCTCTGACTAATATCGGAGACTCCATCAAGCCTAATGACCCAGACAATGCGTTCCTTTTCCTGAAACTGTTTACCGTTTCGGATGGAACTTTGCCTTCTTTTGTTGTCTTTATCAGTTTCCTGGGGCCTTTGCTGGGGATTGCGTTAGGATTCGATGCGATCAATTCTGAACAAAACAGAGGTACATTGAGTCGTATCCTGTCTCAACCTATCCATCGTGATTACCTGATTAATGCCAAATTCGTCGGGGCATTGATTGTTATTGGCATTATGTTGTTCTCCCTGGGGTTTCTGGTGATGGGATTCGGATTGATAGCGATCGGTATTCCTCCGACGGCGGAAGAGTTTTTGCGAATGGTGTTCTTTATCATTGTCAGCATCTTCTATGTTGCTTTTTGGCTGAATCTGTCGATATTCTTTTCCATACAGTTCCGTCAGGCTGCGACATCCGCACTGGCTTGTGTGGCCATCTGGTTATTTTTCAGTGTGTTCTATAATATGATCATCAATCTGATAGGGAAAGCACTCAGTCCTTCCGGATTTGCCAGCGATTACCAGATAATCAGCTACCAGCGCTTTATGCTTAACCTGTTGCGCTTCGCGCCGAGCCAGTTGTTCAGTGATGCAACGACAACCTTGCTGATGCCTTCTGTCAGAAGTCTGGGACCGTTGACGATGGAACAGGTGCATGGGGCTATCCCCAGTCCGTTGCCTCTGGGCCAGAGCCTGATCGTTGTCTGGCCGCAGCTGACAGGGTTGATTGCAGCGACAGTTGTTTGTTTTGCCTTGTCTTACGTTTCTTTTATGAGAAGGGAAGTTCGTTCCCGTTAATCCGATTAATATCAGAAAAGGCTCTTACCTGTGTTGGGGATAAGAGCCTTTCTTTAATAATTATATCTTTGTTTATGCAGTTTCCAGTTTGAACCGCAGGCGTAACCGTCCGTCAGTATAATCGTAATTCAAGAGTTTAAACCGCCCTATTTCAGAAGTGTTGCTGACATGTGCACCAATACATGCACAGGCATCATAATCTCCGACACGAACAATACGTAATGTCTCACTCGCATCTTCCGGTAATTTACTGAGATCGACAATGGCTCCGGCTTCCGCTTTCGGAATAAATTCGATCGTTACAGGCAGATGCTGTTCTATTACTTCATTTATCCGGCGTTCTACTTCAGCCATCATTTCAGCGGTAGGCGCTTCCGATAATTCATAATCGCACTTGCTCTTTTTCCTTTCTATATGGGCATTCTTCGAACGCGGACAACCAAACATGCGAACCATCGTCTGATTTAAAATATGTTCGGCTGTATGCATCGGTGGATATTCAGCCTTATTATGTTCGTTTAATTGAATTTCTTGTTCCATCTTAATTATTTTGATTGATGAGGTTTACTGCAACTTGTTTGAACTTGTGTGATTTTTACACAGGTTGATTTATTATTATTTCAACTCCAACTCCTTCCTCAGTAAACTATATACATTTATATCCGTGTATTCACCGGAAGAAAGTAATTCTCCGTCACGTTCCGTTCCTTCCAGTGTGAAGCCTAAACGTTGAGGAATGGCGTTGCTGGGTTGATTGCCCACGGCACATCGTACCTGGATGCGGTTGAAATCTTTTTCAAAGAACGCCCATTGGCAGAGATAATGGACGGCCCGTGTAATAACACCTTTTCCCCGAAACTCAGGAAGCAGCCAGTATCCTATTTCCGTACGATGGTTTGTTCGGTCTGAGAAATGAAAACCGATCAGACCACAGATCGCAAAGCCTTTTTCAATGATATATACGACATCCCGTTCTTTATAAGGCACTTTTAATGTAGATTCCAGGAATGACTGTTCATCCGCAACACTGTTTAAACCATCGACAAACGGTAACCAGATCCGTAAATCCTCACGATGTTTATCTATCGCTTCGTATATGATTTCTGCATCTTCATAAATAGCTTCCCGGATCGTATAACCCGGAATCCCGAAAGAAGAAGAGTGGGGGCGGATGCTTTTTTCAAACGCTTTGCGTTTATCTCCCCTGTAAGGAACTTCTCCAGAGTAACTGAATCCCAAAGAATCTATTAAGCGGAGCATATACTGATTGTCGAAATTGGTGTCGATGCGAAATTCATAGATGCCCTTGTTACGGCTTACTTCTTCCGCCTGCAACATAAAACGTTTCGCCAATCCTTGATGTTTCATCTCATCGGCTACGGCCAGTCGGTGAACCACCATGTAAGGAAGCTCGTTTGTCCATTTACCGTCGATTTCTTTGTAGGCTGGCTCTCCGTCGAAAGAAATAACGCCATAAGTAACAGCTATATTTTCTTTATTACAAAAGACATATCCATTTCCCGATTGAATATCTTTGGCAATGTTTTCAAGTGCCGGATAATTCTCATCCCATTGATGGCTGTTCAACCGTCGCATTTGCGCTTTGGCTTGTCCGATGATTTCCCAGATACGTGCTATATCTGCTTCTTCTGCTTTCCGGAATAGTAAATCTGAATTGTCCATATTATATTCTTATATTTCAGTGGATGCAAATATAATGATATATTTCGGGCAACAGGATATTTTTTGAAGAAGTGGCGTTCAGAAAGAAAAAGAGCCTGCCTATCCGGAGTAGGATAAAGACAGGCTCTTCCTGTTTGATTGATAATTAGAATTCGTAGTGGAAACCAAAAGTCAGGTCTTCAGAACTCAGGCTGATACCGGATGTACTGTTGGCATATTTATAATCATCGCGATAACCGGCGAATCCGTATTTAGCGACAAATGTCAGGTTCTTGCATATTTCAAGTGCAATACCCGGCTTGATACCGATTTCGAAACCGTTGACGCTATCGTAGCTTTCTCTTTTATAGGTAGAGATACCAACACCACCGTCCAGGAATAAACGGACAATACCTTTTTCGAAGAATGAAAAGCGGGCATAAGGAGCGAAATTAAACGCATTAGCCTTGTCCTCGTCCGATTTGAAATGTGTATAACCGATCTCTGCTGCAATAGCCCAGTTCTCGTTCAGGTTATAACCGACTTCTGGTGCAATAGAAAAATTGGTAACATCGGCGTTCTTGTCGTGAGTAAGATTGAATGAACCACCTACATAAACCTGTGCATCAGCACTGATGATTGCCATAAATGCAACCACCAAAGTAAAAACTAACTTTTTCATCTTTGCTTGTATATTAAACGTTATATGTAAACGGGCGCAAAGATATACAAAAATAAACATATGTTGTACGGCATAAATATTTTATTGTTTGTCTTGCTAATTACAGAATATCCTTAACTTTGCCGCCGTAACAATTAACAAAAAGCATTATGTCAGTTGCAAAGAGGGATTTAGATGATACAAGAAAGGTGACGACACATCGCCTGATGGAAATGAAACAACGTGGAGAAAAAATTTCTATGTTGACGGCTTACGATTATTCTATGGCTAAACTGATCGATCAGGCTGGTATGGATGTTATTCTTGTCGGCGATTCAGCATCGAATGTAATGGCCGGTAATGTAACAACGCTTCCTATCACATTGGATCAGATGATTTACCATGGTAAATCGGTTATGAAAGCAGTACAGCGTTCATTGGTGGTAGTCGACCTGCCTTTCGGTACATACCAGGGAAACTCGAAAGAGGCTTTGGCTTCCGCTATCCGTGTTATGAAAGAGACGCATGCCGACTGTATTAAACTGGAGGGAGGTAGTGAAATAAAAGAATCTATCGAACGTATCCTTTGTGCAGGTATTCCTGTGATGGGACACTTGGGTTTGACTCCGCAGTCTATTAATAAGTTTGGTACTTATACCGTCCGTGCCCGTGAAGAAGCAGAAGCACAGAAGTTGGTTGACGACGCTCATCTGTTGGAAGAGATCGGATGTTTCGCCATCGTGCTGGAAAAGATTCCGGCAGAACTGGCTGCACGTGTTGCTTCCGAACTGAGCATACCTATTATCGGTATCGGTGCCGGTGGAGGTGTAGACGGTCAGGTTTTGGTTATGCACGATATGTTGGGAATCAATATGGGATTCTCTCCGCGTTTCCTTCGCAGATATGCTAATATCGGAGAAGAGATCACTCGTGCTGTCCAGGCATACATCGAAGATGTGAAGACACAGGACTTCCCGAATGAGAAGGAACAATATTAGAAATAATTGACCCGACTTTTCCCTTGATGGAAAAGTAGTCAAAAGATCAAGGCTGCACCTGCTTTGCTACTATAAGTATCGGTGTCGGCCATCCTAAGAGGAAGTACAGCTTCCTTGGAAAGGCCTAAGCGGTGAAGCCGGTTGAGCCTTGATCTTTTGGTTACTTTTCTATCAAGAGAAAAGTGATATTTAAATCTGATAAGTCATGAAATCTCATCTACTGATCGGAGCCGCATCGTCAGGAAGCGGTAAGACAACATTTACACTCGGTTTGCTTCGGGCGTTGAAGAATCGGTATGGAAAAGTCCGGCCGTTCAAATGTGGTCCGGACTATATCGACACGCGCCATCATAAAATGGCCGCCGGTTGTCCTTCCGTCAATTTGGATAGTTTCATGATGTCCGAACAACATATATGTGATTTGTATCGACGCTATACTTCGGTAGCCGATTATGCGGTAACCGAAGGCGTGATGGGCCTTTTTGACGGATACGATGCTATGCAGGGAAGTAGTGCTGAAATCGCGCGTACATTAAATATACCTGTCGTCCTGATCGTAAACGCAAAAAGTACAGCCTATTCCGTTGCCCCTTTGCTGTACGGTTTCAAAAACTTCTATAAAGAGATAAACATTGTCGGAGCCGTTTTCAATTTTGTAGCTTCCGAAACTCATTATTCCTTTTTGAAACAAGCCTGTGAAGATGCCGGTGTCGAAGCATTAGGATACCTTCCCAAACAGGCCGACGTAGAGATACCGAGCCGCCATTTGGGCTTAACCCTGGATGAGACATTTTGTTTTGATACATTTGCCGACCGTGTAGCCGCCCTGGTAGAGAAACATGTCGATATCGACAGGCTATTGGCATTGACCGCCTGCCAACCTGTTTCTAACTCTCATATGGTTCAGCTTGAACAAACGCTGCCTTCTCCTTTGAAAATCTCGATCGCTCGTGATACCGCCTTTAATTTTGCGTATGAGGAGAACATTCAATTGCTGCACAGGCTGGGAGAAGTTACCTTTTTCAGTCCGCTTCACGATTCCGTATTACCGGAATCCGATTTTGTATACTTGCCCGGAGGCTATCCCGAATTATACCTTCTCGGTTTATCATCAAACCGTTCCATGCTTCAATCTGTCCGCGATTATGCAGAAGCAGGAGGGAAGCTACTTGCCGAATGCGGAGGAATGATGTATTTATGCAATAAAATAAAATCGTCGGATGGGAGTAGTTTTCCGATGGTCGGTTTACTGAACCAGTCGGCTACTATGGAGCAAATGAAACTTCGTCTGGGATACCGTACATTATATTATAATGATTATGTAATGACCGGACACGAGTTCCATTATTCCCGTATTGAGCCTCAGAAAGAGGAACTGCCTTCCGTCGCTACCGCCTGCACAGCCAAAGGAAGCCCTGTCGCTACCCCTTTATACAGATATAAGAACGTCTTAGCCGGATACACCCACCTTTATTGGGGCGATCCGTCAAGAAACCAATGGTTTATCGACTATCTGAACGGACTTATCTAGCCATTGCCAACACTTTCATCTCTTTCGGCATCTTTTCGATCGCATATCTTAACGAAGTACGCGGCATATCCGCTTTCTTAGCCATCACATAGTCGAATACATCTTTCTGATATGCTTCACTGGCAGCCTTCAACATCCATCCGTAGCCTTTTTGTACCAAATCATCCGTATCATAGAAAAGAGTATCGGCAATTTCAAATATATCTTTCAGGAAAAGGCCCTTTCTGGCAGGGATAATCAGTGTGACGGCAGCTGCCCGTTTCATCCACCGGTTCTCAGAATGCGCCCACTCTTTCAAACGGGAAATATAGTCCGGATACATCTCAACAAAAGTACCGACCGTATGATTACATAATGTATCGCAGGAAGCCCAATTGGATACATACTTGTCCACCCACTTTTCGAAAACGTCAAAATCCTCCGGTTCATACTGCGCATGAAGATAATAAGACCAATTACATGCAATATAAGATTCTTCCGAATATCCTGATTCCCACAAAGTTTCACAAAGAGTAAATATCTCTTTCTTAGGAAGTTCTTTGATTAATGCATAAAACTCCTTACTGATCTTATTAACCGTGGGGATTCTCACACCGTGGTACAAAATTTTTTCCTTAAAGAAACCCTGGGCATTCTGCCGGGTCTTTTCGTCGATATTGTCAACCAGTGCCTGGCGTACTTGTTCAATGACTGTTTTCATAAGAGGATATGATATATTTACTACAAACATACATATTTTTCTTATATATGCTCGTTTTAATAAAATAATCCTTATTTTCGTGTAAACTAATAATTCAATGCCATGGTCAATACTATTTTTCTTGGAATCGCAGTTGTTGCTTCCGCCATATTTCTGATACAGTTCATCATGTCTATCTTCTTCGGAGACCTGGATACGGACACGGATATTGATGTCGATCTCAGCAGCGCAGTATCTTTTAAAGGATTAACCCACTTCTGCATCGGTTTCGGATGGTATATGTATATTGCCAAAAGTACGGCCATCTCTACTTTCCTGATCGGCATCCTGATCGGGTTGCTCTTCGTTTTTATCCTATGGTTTCTCTATAAGAAAGCCTATCAGCTTCAAAAAGAAAACAAACCGGAAAAGACAGAAGCCCTGGTGGGCCGGGAATGTACGATCTATGCACACGATGGAGTTCGCTATATCGTTCAGGTCGCCCAGAACGGAGCCTTGCGTGAGGTGGAAGTCCGTTCCCTGGAAGGAAAAAAGTACCAGACCGGCGACCGTACGTTGATCTGCAAGGTTGAATCAGGAACAATTTATATACAGTAATAAATAATAAACTCAACGATTAAATTATGACACAGGAAATGTTAATCATGGTAGCCATCCTGGTAGGGGTTATCATTCTTTCTTTTATCGGGATATTGTCCCGTTACCGTAAGTGTAAGAGCGACGAGGTGTTGGTAGTGTACGGTAAGACATCCGGAGAGAAATCAGCTAAACTCTATCACGGTGGAGCCGCTTTCGTATGGCCTATTATTCAGGGATACGAGTTCCTTTCCATGAAACCTCTTCAGATTGATTGTAAACTGACCGGTGCCTTGTCCGCGCAGAATATCCGTGTAGATGTTCCGACCACCATTACGGTAGCGATCAGTACCGACCCTGAAGTGATGCAGAATGCAGCCGAACGTCTGTTAGGTTTGCAGCCGGAAGACAAGCAGAACCTGATTACCGATGTTGTGTATGGCCAGATGCGTCTGGTTATTGCCGATATGACGATCGAAGAGTTGAACTCCGACCGTGATAAATTCCTTTCCAAGGTACGCGACAATATCGATACGGAACTACGTAAGTTCGGTCTTTACCTGATGAACATCAATATCAGCGATATCCGTGATGCCGCCAATTATATCGTCAACCTCGGTAAAGAAGCTGAAAGCAAAGCCCTGAACGAAGCACAGGCCAATATCGAAGAACAGGAAAAACTCGGTGCCATCAAGATTGCCAATCAGATTCGCGAACGTGAAACGACTGTTGCCGAAACACGCAAAGATCAGGATATCGCTATTGCAGAGACAAAGAAACAACAGGAAATATCAGTTGCCAATGCCGATAAAGAACGTATTGCCCAGGTTGCCGTTGCCAATGCCTCGAAAGAGTCGCAGGTAGCCAAAGCCGAAGCAGATAAGAATATCAATATAGAAAAAGCAAATACTGAAAAAGAAAGCCGTATCGCAGAACTAAATTCCGATATGGAAATCAAGAAGGCCGATGCCGGAAAGAAAGCCGCTGTCGGACGAAACGAAGCAAATAAAGAA
Source organism: Parabacteroides goldsteinii DSM 19448 = WAL 12034 (assembly GCF_000969835.1). GTDB lineage: Bacteria > Bacteroidota > Bacteroidia > Bacteroidales > Tannerellaceae > Parabacteroides > Parabacteroides goldsteinii. Next base: position 1,789,817 of record NZ_KQ033913.1, on the reverse strand, counting down.
GTGGCCAAGTCTGATGCCGAACTGGCAGTAACCCAGGCCGAAGCAAGCAAACAAGCCGGTGAAGCAGCAGCCCGTTCGGAAGCCTCTGTGCAAGCTGCCCGCGAAATCGCCCAGCGCGAAGTGGAAGAAGCAAAAGCCAAAAAGGTTGAATCAGCCCTGAAAGCACAAAAGATCGTTCCGGCAGAAATCGCCCGTCAGGAAGCCATCCTGCAAGCTGAAGCAGTGGCCGAAAAGATGATCCGCGAAGCCGAAGCGAAAGCAAAGGCAACTTTGGCCCAGGCCGAAGCCGAAGCCCGTGCCATCCAGATGAAACTGGAAGCCGAGGCCGAAGGTAAAAAGAAATCATTGCTGGCTGAAGCCGATGGTTTCAAGGCAATGGTTGAGGCAGCCGAATCGAACCCGACTATCGCTATCCAGTATAAGATGGTAGACCAGTGGAAAGAAATTGCCGGCGAACAGGTGAAGGCATTTGAACACATGCAGCTTGGCGATATCACCGTCTTTGACGGTGGCCAGGGCACAACCGGTAATTTCCTGAATCAATTGGTTAAAACCGTTGCCCCGAGTCTCGGCGTATTGGATAAATTGCCTATCGGCGAAACCGTAAAAGGAATCATTCGTCCGGAAGAAAAAGACGAAAAGAAAGATACAACGAAGAAGTAATATGAGAATTTACACCAGGGGAGGAGATAAAGGCCGTACCGGTATCCACGGCGGCGAACGGGTTGATAAAGACGATATCCGTATCGAAGCCAACGGTACGCTTGACGAAGTGAATGCACAAATCGGTATCGTGCGGGCTTTATTACCTCCCGAACATGAATGGCAGGATGTCTTAGGTAAAATACAACGGGAGTTGATGGTTGTCATGTCGCACGTGGCAACCCCTTCCGCTATCCGCGACAAGAACCCTAACAGTTTATCGGAGGACCTTGTGTCCTTCTGTGAGCAACAAATAGATCTACTTACCGGACAGATGCAGGATAATGGTTTCTTTATCCTGCCCGGCGGTACCCTGATCTCCGCCCATTTGCAGTTGGCACGTACCATTGCCCGTCGAGCCGAACGTCGTTTATGGACATTATACCGGAAAGATCCGCTTCCGGAAGAAATCATGCAGTTCGTGAATCGCCTCTCAGACCTACTTTTCACTATGGCTCGTTACGAAATGTTTCAACAGGACCATGCCGAAGAACGTTGGAACTCTTTCCTCTATAAAAGAAAAAAGAAAGAGTAATCCATATCCGGCAATAGTTAAATTAAACTCTAAAATCTTGCAAATTCACGATTGAAAAGTGAATTTGCAAGATTTTTTTATTTTTCAGAAGTATATAACCTCTCTTTTTGAAGTTTGCCATCATCGGAACGTCCACTCTCCTTATGAAAATAAACCTATTTCTGGAAATCTCATCTTTTTAATTACTTATAAAAAACAGTGTATTATTGCCTTACTTATTGTATGGAATTAATGTTTTAGGTTTTGACTGAAAAATGACTTTATTCATATAAAGAATATGGCTTAAAGTGTGTGTTAATATGCAGTATACTAGATTTTTATATGTAATAGGTACTGACTAGAAAAAACGATCGTTTTTTTTAGTCAGCGCAAAAGTAAGCAAAAAAAATATATAACAAACAAAGAAATTCAATTATTATTTGAAATTCAATACTTCAACATTTTTTTAATCATAGTAAAATCGGACAATATGATGACTAGAAAAAACGATCGTTTTAGCTAGTCATCCTGTTCGTGAGTACACTTTATGTGACTGACGAACCTTGTCATATCAAAAAACTAGTATTAATTAATGGCTTATTTATTGACAACCCTGTCTTTAGTCTTATCTATATTGCTCTCAGCCCTGATAATTCCGCGTATCCTGGTTGTCGCTTATCGAAAAAAACTATTTGATATACCTAATGAACGAAAAGTTCACGACGGAATAATTCCCCGTTTAGGTGGTATTTCATTTGTTCCTACAATCCTGTTTTCACTCTCTTTTGTGACCGGATTACGTTACCTGATCGGCTTCGAAATAGCCGAAAACAGGCTCCATTTTATCATTCCCGAATTTTTCTTCTTGATCTGTGGTCTCACGTTATTGTATTTATCCGGTATAAAAGACGATCTGGTCGGACTACGTTATCGGACAAAATTCTTTATACAAATCCTAGCCGCCTCCATGTTCCCTCTGGCGGGATTATGGATCAATAACTTATACGGGTTGGCAGGTATTCACGAATTGAGTCCGTATATAGGAATTCCTCTTACGATATTAATGACAGTCTTTATCATCAACGCCATCAACCTGATTGACGGTATCGATGGCCTGGCCTCCGGGTTAAGTATTATTGCCCTAAGTGTTTTAGGAAGTTTATATCTTTATTATAGCCAGTGGGTATATGCCATGTTTGCTTTTTCGGCATTGGGCACATTACTCCCATTTTTCTATTATAACGTCTTTGGGAAGGCGGACCGTTGTACGAAGATCTTTATGGGCGATACCGGTAGTTTGACATTAGGTTATATGCTGGCATTTCTTACGATCTCTTATGCAACAGTCAATCCGCAGATACATCCTTATTTCGAAGGAGCGATCATTGTCGCTTTTGCCCCGTTGATAGTACCGGCTTTCGATGTTTTCCGCGTCATGTTGATTCGTGCCCGAAATCATAAACCATTGTTTATTGCCGACCGGAATCATATTCATCATAAATGCCTGGATGCAGGTCTGACATGTAAAAAAGCAGTGGTATGCATTTTAGGACTGGCTTGTGTCTTATGTGTTTTGAATATGGCACTGATTAATACGATCAATAACAACCTGATTCTTTTTCTGGATATTCTGTTATGGTCTGTGTTGATAGGTTGGTTGAATAAATCAATAAAACGTTTTAACTATTAACTTTTCAGGTTTCCGCTTTATCCGGATAAATGTTTATCTTTGTTCAACACTTGACAAAGATTAAAATAGCGTATGATGACGAATCGTAAATTACCAATAGGAATACAAAGTTTCGAGAAGATTCGGAATGGAAACTATTTGTATGTCGATAAGACTGAACTGGTTTATCGTTTGGCAGTAAGTGAGATCCCTTATTTCCTCAGTCGTCCTCGTCGTTTCGGAAAAAGTTTGTTGATTTCTACTTTGGACGCTTATTTTCAAGGACGAAAAGAACTTTTTCAAGGGTTAGCCATTGAAAAATTGGAACACGATTGGCTTACTTATCCGGTGTTGCATCTTGATTTGAATGCCCGTAAATATGAAACGGAAGCGGATCTGGAAGCTATTTTAAATCAATATTTAGAGATGTGGGAAGCTGTTTACGGGGATGAAATGAAATTACGTGCTCCGGAAGAACGTTTCTTTTATGTTATCCGTCGTGCTTGGGAGCAAACCGGTCGTCAGGTGGTTGTATTGATCGACGAATACGATAAACCCCTTTTGCAGGCTATTAATAATGAACCTCTGCTGGATGCCTATCGGCGTACAATGAAAGCGTTTTACGGTGTACTGAAAAGTACGGATCGTTATCTGCGTTTTGTTTTCCTGACCGGTGTCACTAAATTTGCACAAGTCAGTGTTTTCAGCGATTTGAACCAGCTCAATGACATAAGCCTTGATTACAATTATGCTACTCTTTGTGGTATAACGCATAAGGAGTTGGCCGAAAACTTTCATCCGGAATTGGAACAACTAGGTCAAATGCAGTCTCTTTCATTGGATGAAACATTTGAAACAATGGTTAAACAATACGATGGATACCATTTCCATCCGAACCGTGAAGGAGTATTCAATCCTTTTAGTACTTTAAATGCATTAGAAAAAAGAGAATTTGGCGATTATTGGTTCCAGACAGGAACTCCCACCTTTTTAGTAGAATTATTGAAAAAAAGCGAATACGATCTTCGCCTTCTGATCGATGGTGTAGAGACACAGGCATCGGCTTTTACCGAATACCGTGCCGAGCAGAATAATCCGATCCCGTTAATCTATCAAAGCGGATATCTGACCATCAAAGAATACGATGCCCGTTTCAAACTCTATAAACTTGAATTTCCCAATGAAGAGGTGCGTTATGGATTCCTGAACTTTATCACTCCTTTTTATTCATCTATCTCTGATGACGAAAGAGGTTTTTATATCGGCAAGTTTGTAGACGAGCTGGAGTCGGGTAATGTAGATGCTTTTATGCAACGTATTCGTGCTTTTTTTGCAGATTTTCCTTATGAGCTGAATGACAAAACAGAGCGTCATTATCAGGTTGTTTTTTATCTGATCTTTAAGTTGATGGGACAATTCTGTGATGCTGAAGTTCGTAGTGCCAAAGGTCGTGCGGATGCAGTTGTTAAAACCGGGGAATATATCTATGTTTTCGAATTCAAGTTGGATGGAAGTGTAGAAGAAGCCTTAAAACAGATTGATGATAAAGGCTATTTGTTGCCTTATAAAGTAGATAACCGTAAACTGATAAAGGTCGGTGTTTCGTTTAATAAAGAAGAACGGAATGTCGGAGAGTGGGGTGTTGTGAATAAAGAGGTGATATTTTGATTTTAATGGTTTATTTATATAGCTTTGTAAAAAATCAATAACGAAATGGCAAAACAATCGCATCCATATAAATCAAAAGAAAATATTCACTCTTCGAAGTTGGAGGAACCTTCTGCTGCTTATGTTTCTGCTGACTTGCGGGGCACTTATCTGGATATTGTTTCTGAAGATATGTTTAGAAGTGCCATATCCAAAGCTGTTTCTGATTTCGATAAAGGATTGGTCATATCCCATAACCAGATAGATGAATTAGTGAAGGCTCGAATGGGATGGAAATAGTTTGGTCATCTTTTGCTACCGAAGGACTTTTCTCTATATTAGAATATGTAGAGACTGATTTTGGAAGCCGTGTATCCCAACGTGTATATACTGATATAATGGGATATATTGAAACCTTAACTAAGTTTCCTAACTAGGGTATTCATGATGATATATTTTCTACTGAAACTTTAGAGGTTCGTTATCTGATTTGTAAGCAAAATATAATTTACTACTTGATCTATAAGGAGACAATATACCTTTTGTCGATAGCAAACTCTAACCAGTCCTCTGACCGTATACGTAAAGTGATAGCAGACTATTTACGATTATATAAATAAGTTTTCCAAGGAATATCAATACTGTATATTCCCTTTGTAATCAAACAATAATGAATATAGCAATTGTAGGAACAGGCTATGTAGGCCTGGTCACGGGAACCTGCTTCTCTGAAATGGGAGTAGATGTCACCTGTGTGGACATAAATGAAGCAAAGATAAAAGCTTTGCAGGGAGGTGTAATGCCTATCTATGAACCCGGTTTGGAAAACCTGGTCCTGAAGAATGTGGAAGCCGGTCGTTTACATTTTACGACTGATCTGACCGCTTGCCTGGATAATGTATCTATTGTTTTCAGTGCTGTCGGAACTCCTCCGGATGAAGATGGAAGTGCCGATCTGAGATATGTCCTGGATGTAGCACGCACTGTAGGGCGTTCTATTAATAAATATACGCTACTTGTAACAAAGAGTACTGTTCCGGTCGGAACGGCTCAAAAAGTAAAAGCTGTCATTCAGGAAGAACTGGATAAGCGTGGAGTGGCTATTCCCTTTGACGTGGCATCCAATCCTGAGTTTCTGAAAGAAGGAGCAGCCATCAAAGACTTTATGGCACCTGACCGGGTGGTTGTTGGTATTGAAAGTGACCATGCCCGTAAATTGATGGAACGTTTATACAGACCTTTTGTATTGAATGGTTATCCTATTTTATTCATGGATATTCCTTCAGCGGAGATGACGAAATACGCAGCAAATGCTATGCTGGCTACCCGTATCAGCTTTATGAATGATATCGCTAACCTGTGTGAAAGGGTTGGTGCTGATGTGGAATGTGTCCGTAAAGGCATTGGAAGCGATACCCGGATCGGAAAACATTTTTTGTATGCTGGCTGTGGTTATGGTGGCAGTTGTTTTCCAAAAGATGTGAAAGCATTGCTACATACCGGCAAAGAGAATAGTTATACGATGCGTGTAATAGAGGCTGTAGAAAATGTGAATGAAACTCAGAAAAGCATTGTTTTTGAAAAAGTAAACAAACTCTTCAATAATGACCTGAAAGGCAAGATCGTTGCTATTTGGGGATTGGCATTTAAACCGGATACGGATGATATGCGTGAAGCTCCGGCATTGGAAGTTATTGCGAGGTTATTAGCAGCAGGTGCTGTAGTAAAAGTCTATGATCCGGTAGCCATGGCAGAATGCCGTCGGCGTATTGATGACTTTGTGATTTATGCACAAGATATGTATGAAGCTGTCATAGACGCAGATGCATTGTTGCTTCTGACAGAATGGAAACAATTCCGTATTCCTAGCTGGTCTGTTATCCATAAAGTAATGAAAAGTCATGTAGTAGTGGATGGTCGGAATATTTATGATGGTGAAGAATTGAAAGAGTTAGGTTTTACTTATTCAAGAATCGGACAGAAATGAAACGAGTATTAGTAACGGGCGGAGCCGGTTTTATCGGCTCTCATCTATGCGAACGTTTGGTGAAAGAAGGCAACGATGTGATTTGCCTGGATAATTATTTTACCGGCAGTAAGGATAATATTCGTCACCTGTTACAGTATGACAACTTTGAGTTGGTTCGTCACGATGTAACTTCTCCCTATTATGCCGAGGTCGATGAAATCTATAACCTGGCTTGTCCTGCATCGCCTCCCCATTATCAGTATAATGCAATTAAGACAATGAAAACCTCCGTTTACGGGGCAATGAATATGTTGGGATTAGCCAAACGAACCAAGGCAAAGATTCTCCAGGCTTCGACTAGTGAAGTGTATGGTGATCCGGCAGTTCATCCTCAGGTCGAATCTTATTGGGGAAATGTGAACCCGATCGGTATTCGTAGCTGCTACGATGAAGGCAAACGCGCAGCCGAGACATTGTTTATGGATTATCATCGTCAGAATGGTGTGCGGATTAAAATCATTAGGATATTCAACACCTATGGTCCTCGAATGAATCCGAATGACGGACGTGTCGTTTCAAATTTCATAGTACAAGCATTGAAAGGAGAGGATATCACAATTTATGGGGATGGAACTCAAACCCGAAGTTTTCAATATGTGGATGATTTGATTGAAGCAATGGTTCGCATGATGGATACCGGTGATGATTTTATTGGTCCTGTTAATACAGGAAATCCAGGAGAGTTCACAATGTTGGAACTGGCAGAAAAAGTGATTGAATTGACGCATTCGGCATCAAAGATTGTTTATAGCCCATTACCGGGTGATGATCCGAAAAAACGGAAACCAGATATATCGTTGGCAAAAAAGATGTTGAACGGCTGGGAGCCGGGAATACAATTAGAAGAAGGACTAAAGAAAACAATTAGATATTTCGGAAAAAAGTAAAGTCCTACTAGAACGTGAATACATTGAATGAAAAATATGGTTATATCATATAGCTTTGGCATCATAGATTTTTTACACTTTGGGCATATCCGTTTATTTGAAGATGCCCGAAAATTTAGTAATAGACATATTTTAGGATTAATATCGGATGCCGCTATTTATTCCTGGCATGGAACGTTGGTTTCTTCCTATGAAGAACGGCTGGCTGTATTGCAGGGTGTTAAATATATAGATGAGATACGTCTTCAAAATTCATTTGATCCGCTACCCAATTTGCAATTGATCCATAGAGAATTTCCTGAAGCTAAGATAGTACTTTATATTGGTAATGATCGAAATTTTGTTCCTTGTGAGAATTATCTGAAGGAAATAGGAGGGGAAGTAAAAGTCATTGATTATTATGAAAAATTGTCTCCTCAAAATATATTAGATTGTCTGACAACTAAAGCCGCAAGAGTAAAACAGTATTCTTCAAATCTTATATCAACCAAGGCAAATACATTATTAGCATTGAAACCGGTTCTCTCAAAAGGGAAAATAGAAGATATTTATGTACTTACAGTAAATGAATATGTGAACGATTTCATAGCTGCATTTCAAAATATAAAGGAAAAGTTTCAGGGAGATTATATTGTAGTTAGAAGTTCTTCAGTCGCAGAAGATTGCTTTGAATCCTCTAATGCAGGACATTTTGAAAGTGTTTTAGGGATAAACTCTTCTGATATGGTAGAAGTTAAAAAAGCGATAGGAGAGGTTGTTCGCTCTTATGATCAATCAACTGATTTTTATAAGGATGAACAAATACTTATTCAGCGTCAAACAATGAACGTCGCTTGTTCGGGAGTCATATTTACCCGTGATGTGGATAGTAACCTTCCTTATTATTTAATCAATTATGATGATGGAGGTTCTACAGATTCTGTGACAAGTGGGAGTGGGGGAAATACAATCTGGATTTTGCGGAAGAAAGCTAAAAATAATCCTCCAAATAAATGGAAGAAGTTACTTTCTGTTGTGGCAGAGTTGGAGTCTTTGTTAAACAAGATGATACTTGATATAGAATTTGCTGTTACATCTGATGATGAGGTTGTCATTTTCCAGGTTCGTCCTTTGGCTGCCAATTATAAATTCCAGGTAAAACAAAATGATGAACAATTCTATCGTTGCTATAAGAAAGAATTATTAGCTTATAACAACATAAAAAATTATCAGACGTCTGTTCCGATGCTTCTTTCTGATATGGCCTTCTGGAATCCCTCTGAGATTATAGGAGTGAATCCCCATAATCTTGATTATTCCTTATATCGGGAAATTATAACCAAACATGCCTGGAATGAGGGATTGTTGCCTTTAGGATATAAAAGAGTTCCGGATGATCTGATGTTTCGTATAGGTAATAAGCCTTATATTTCTATCGACTATTCTTTTTTGGCTTTAACGCCGGAAGCTTTGGAAGAAAATCTTAGAAATAAACTTTGTCACTATTATGAGAAACAATTGTTGAAAGATACTACGTCTCATGATAAAATAGAGTTTGAAATCGTTTTTAGTTGTTTGGACTTTTCAACAGATAGACGATTGAAAGACTTATTGCATGAAGGATTTAGCTTTGAAGAAGTAAATATTTTGCGACAAACTTTATATAATCAAACGAATGATATTTTAGAAAATTACTCCAGAATATTATCATCAGATAAAAATGATTTGCAGGAGTTGGAAAGTATCCGTCTTGAAGTAGAAAGAAATGTAGATTTAAAATGTGATAATGTTTTTGTGACGCTTCAGAGTATTTACCAACTGTTATCATCATTAAAGAAATATGGTACTCCTCAATTTTCCCGGCAGGCTCGTTGTGCCTTTATATCGAGATCATTGTGTAAATCTTTGGTTGAAGAGAATTTGTTTTTAGGCAAGGATATGGATTTATTTATGTCTTCTATCCATACTGTGGCATCTCAGTTTGAGGTTGATTTTAAGGCCTTTTCTTCAGGAAGATTGCCTATAAGGGATTTTAATCGTAAATATGGACATTTGCGTTGTGGAACATACGATATACAGTCCCCCCGATATGACCGGATAGATTTTTATCAGGATACTCGACAACAAAAAACTCAATCTGTTAAATCAGCAGAGTATGAATCCATATCAGAGGTCGAATCTTCCTTGAAAGAACAATTGTGTAAGTTGGATTTTTCTGTATCATCAGAAGATATATTATACTTTATAAAAGCTTCATTGGAGGAAAGGGAATCTTTCAAATTTGAATTTACCAAATCATTGAGCCTTGTTCTCGAGTTGATCGAAGAAGTCGGAGCCCGAATTGATCTCACAGTCTTAGATTTATCTTATTTGGAAGTTGCTGATATTTATGCAGCAGAGTATTATCCGTCCATACAAGAATTGAAAGAGTTCTGGACGACTCTGATATCCAAACGAAAAGAAATTTATAGAGAAAAGTCAATGCTGATACTACCAGAATTGATTGTAAGTAATAAAGATTTGGAAATAATAGAGCAGAATGAAGCCCGCCCCAATTTTATTACTACTCAGAAAGTGGAAGGAGAAACGATTAATTTGGATAATAACAATACCCAGGATATTCAAAATAAGATTGTGGTTATATCTAAAGCAGATCCTGGTTATGATTGGATATTTACTAAGAGAATAGTTGGTTTGATAACTAAATATGGAGGAGCAGCTTCCCATATGGCTATACGCTGTGCCGAATTTAGTTTACCGGCAGCTATAGGCTGTGGCGAAAAGATTTTTGATTATGTATCTAAATCGGAAAAGATAGAACTTGATTGTGGAAATAATAAAATAACCCGGATATTTTGATGAAAACATTAATAACTCAACGGGAAGGAACAGATAAATATGGAGTTCCGGTTGATTCTCTTGAAAGTAATTATATCCGTTATTTTAGCAATTTAGGATGTGAATTGTATCCGGTATCCAATTTTATATCCCGAACAGGCTATCTCTTTGATCAGGATGTCGAGTTACTCATTTTGACCGGGGGAGGCTCTCTTAGCGGTGAGTTTTATCATCCGGTTAAACCCGAAACGGATTCTCCTTGCAGAGATTATATAGAAAAAGCATTGTTTGAAGAAGCAATAAAAAGGCAGATTCCAGTTTTAGCCATTTGTCGTGGTATGCAATATGTAAATGCATTATTAGGAGGGAGTATTTCTGTCCTTTCTGGCTTACCGGTATTGCGGCGTGTAGGAGAAGATCATCCTGTTTCTTTTGGAGAAGAAATAGTTTATGTAAACAATTATCATAATGACGGCGTCTACCTAAATCAGTTAGCAACAGATTTGACTCCCATAGGCATAGATAAAGAGAATGGAGTTGTAGAAGCTTTTATGTCTGATGCGCATAAAACCTTAGGAGTACAATTCCATCCGGAGAGAAATATTCAAGATTATGAATCACGAGGTTTTATAGACCTGCTGATTGAGAATTTTATACATAACAGAACAAATAAATATTCAGGAAAATGAAAGCAATTATTTTAGCTGCCGGACAAGGTACCCGCTTAAAGAAATATACAGAGAATTTACCTAAAGGAATGCTCGAGTTTCAGGGTAAGACAATCATAGAACGTCAGTTGGAAACTTATCGTTCAATGGGAATAGATGATATAATTGTCGTCCGTGGCTTTGCTGCTGATAAAATAGATTATCAGGGTGTGAAGTATTATGAAAATCCAAATTATGCGACCACTAATATGGTGGAATCTTTATTGATGGCCCGGAGTGAGTTTGACGATGATATAATTGTCAGTTATTCGGATATTTTATTTTCCCATGAAATGCTGCAGGGAATGATTCAAGCAAATGGGGATTTTGTTGTGGCGGTAGACGATAACTGGAAAACGTATTGGAGGGCTCGTTATGGAAAAGTAGACTTTGACACGGAAAGTCTGGAAATAGATGTAAATGATAATATAGTATCATTAGGTTTGGAAGCACCGTGTATGGATGATATTGATGCTCGTTATATAGGTCTACTTAAATTCTCCAAAGAAGGCTTGAATATTATAACAGATTTGTTAGATAGAGACTATCCTCATTATGTGGATAAACCTTGGATGTTATCCGGAAAGCATATTCGTCAGGCTTATATGACAGATTTATTAATGGCATTGATAAAAGATAAACATCAAGTGAAAGCCAGTCATTATAAGAATGGTTGGATAGAGTTTGATACGAATGAAGATTATGAACGAATGTCAGAGTTGGCAAATAATGGAGAAATAAGAGCTTTTATAGAACTGTAGAATGGGGAATGATTTGAGACGGGAGGCCGTCCGTGGTGTCTTATGGAGTGCGATAGAACGTTTTTCCGTGCAGATTGTTCAGTTCATGATACACATAATTCTGGCACGCTTGCTTCTTCCTTCGGATTTTGGACTGATTGGCATGCTTGCTATTTTTTTGCAAATATCCCAATTGCTGATAGATGGTGGTTTCAGTAATGCTTTAATTCAGAAGCAAGACAGGACGGAGATAGACTTTTCTACTGTTTTTTATTTTAATATGTTTATCTCGATCGCGTTGTACTGTGTACTATTCTGGACTGCTCCTTTTATTGCGAATTTTTATCATATCCCTGAATTATCATCGGTAGTTCGGGTTATCGCCTTGAATCTTGTTATATCCTCTTTTTTTGCGATTCCGAAAGTCAAGCTAATGATAGCGATCGATTTCAAGAGCCAATTGAAAATTTCATTGGTGTCGATTCTCGTTTCAGGAGTCGTAGGTGTCCTTTTGGCATACAAAGGTTTTGGCGTGTGGGCTTTGGTTATGCAATCTTTGCTGAATAATTTGTTTTTGTGCATTCTTTTTTGTGTGTGTTTTCGTTGGTTTCCATTGTATGTATTCTCTGGGAAATCTTTCAGGAGTTTGTTTTTTTTCGGTTCGAAATTGACCCTGTCGAGTTTAATTCATACGGTGTATTATAATTTATACTCTATTGTGATCGGTCGTTATTTTTCCGCAACAGCCCTTGGGTATTTTAGGAATGCGGAACAATTCGCCTCCCTGCCATCTTCAGGAATCAATATGATCATATCCCGTGTTTCTTATCCGGTGTTAAGCCGTATTCAGGATGATGATGAGTATTTGGCCAGGGCATATCGAAAATATATTCGTTTGAGCTCATTCCTGATTTTTCCTTTGATGTTTTGTTTGGCAGCTTTGGCAGATCCAATCGTGAATTTTTTATTGACGGATAAATGGAGTGAGGTAATTCCTCTTTTTCGAATATTATGTCTTTGCTGGATGTTGGACCATTTGAGTGTGATTAATTTGAACTTATTGTTTGTCAAAGGACGTACGGATTTGTCTCTTCGCTTGGAATTGGTAAAAAAAACGATCGCTACGATTATATTGTTTACCTCTATTCCTTTTGGACTAGAGGGTATGTGTTGGGGACGTGTTTTTTACTACATAATAGCTTCTTATATTAATACGTATTATACGAAAAGATTGATAGGATTGAGTTTCTTGATTCAATTGCATGATATTATTCCATATTGGATATTGTCGTTAGTCATGGCTTTATGCGTATATGGCATATCTCTGCTTTTTCTGGAAAGTTATTTCCAAATAATGTTCGGTGTGGCATCTTGTGTATTGATTTATTATATGTTGTCTTATCTTTTTACCTTCAAGACATTAAAAGAATTTGTGTTACTATTTAAATGAAAAATATATGAGAAAAATCTCTTTAGACGAGATGAAGAAAATTCAACTCGAGATATTAATTGATGTAGCAAGATTTTGTGAAGAAAATGGTATAAGATATTATTTGACGTATGGGACTCTTCTTGGTGCTGTCAGGCATAAAGGCTATATTCCTTGGGATGATGATATTGATATAATGATGCCAAGACCAGATTATCAAAGATTTTTGAATATCTATAATGTCAAAAAATCTCATTATAGATCAAGATCTTATTATTCGGACTCGAAGTTTCCAAATTTATTTGCAAGAGTTGAGGACATAAGGACATTTCAAAAGGAAAAGCTTATCTATGAAAATGGAGTCGGGGTTTCAATTGATGTGTTTCCTCTTGATGGGGTTCCTAAATATGTTTTTTCGATTTATCTAAGATTTATAGAGGTGTTGAAGTTAGTATGGCATTGTAGATTACAACATATGATATCCCCAAAAAGTGTTTTGAAAAGAGGCTTGACTTTTATGATAACAAAGATTCCTTTTGGCATTTATCTATATTGTTTGAATGTCATGGATAAAATGTTGAGATTGTTTTCGTATGACAATTCAGGGAGGGTTGCGCTTCTTGTTGTGATAGATAGAGAAAGAAGGGAGTTATTTGAAAAAGAAATGTTGGAAAAAACTGTATTATTAGAGTTTGAAAATAATTATTTTTCTGTTCCATATAAATATGGTGATGTTTTGAATGCTTTGTATGGCGATTACATGAAACTTCCCCCTGAATGCGAGAGGGTTCCAAAACATTCTTTTGAGGCTTTTTATAAAGAATAACTAGGTTTAAATGATGAACAAATACGATTATTTGATAGTTGGAGCAGGCCTATATGGCTCCCTGTTTGCCTATAAAGCAAAAAAGGTGGAAAAAAAGGTCTTGATGATTGATAAACGGTCTCATATCGGTGGAAATTTGTATTGCGAGAATATAGAGGGAATCAATGTTCATAAATATGGTCCTCATATATTCCATACGTCGAATAAAGATGTATGGGATTTCATGAACTCCATTATACCTTTCAATCATTTCCGTTATGAGCCATTAGCCAGTTATAAAGGAGACTTGTATAATCTTCCTTTTAATATGAATACATTCCATCAACTTTGGAACGTAAATACCCCGGATGAGGCAAAGTCTATCATTAATGCGCAGCGAAAGGAATTTGAAGGAAAGGAGCCTCAGAACTTAGAGGAGCAAGCGATCTCTTTAGTCGGTCGAGATGTATATGAGATTTTGATAAAAGGTTATACTGAAAAACAGTGGGGAAGGAAATGTACAGAGCTTCCTGCTTTTATTATCCGCCGTTTACCTGTTCGATTCACCTACAATAACAATTACTTCAATGACTGTTATCAAGGAATTCCTATCGGGGGTTACAATAAATTGATTGAAGGTTTATTGGAAGGGGTGGATGTTCGTCTGAATGTGGACTTTTTTAAAGATAGGCAATCTTTAACTAGCTTAGCAGATCGTATCGTATTTACCGGAAAGATAGATGAGTTCTACGATTATCGTTTTGGAAAGTTGGATTATCGTAGTCTTCGTTTCGAGGAAGATATCTTGGATATGGAAAGCTATCAAGGTAATATCGCAGTGAATTATACAGATACAGAACAACCTTATACCCGTATCATCGAGCATAAATATTTTGAATTCGGTACACAGGATAAGACGGTTATCACGAAAGAATATCCATTAGAGTGGCAGGAAGGGTGTGAACCATATTATCCAGTGAATGATCAAAGAAATAATGCGATATTTCATAAATATAAAGAATTGGCTGAGCAAGATGCAGAGGTTATATTTGGAGGGCGTTTGGCTGAGTATAGATATTATGATATGCACCAGATAATAGAGAAAGTACTACATTTAAAAATCAATTAAATATGGAAAAAATAGAGAAACCAAATATTAAAATATTGGTCTGCTGCCATAAACCAGGTGAATGGATAAGTGATGATATATATATACCTATTCAGTGTGGAAAAGCTCTTAGTAATGTGGATCTTGCTATTCAAGGTGACGATACGGGGGATAATATAAGTACCAAAAATAGAAATTATGCAGAGTTGACAGCAATGTATTGGGCATGGAAGAATATGAAAAATGTAGATTATATAGGTTTATGCCATTATAGAAGATATTTTGATTTTCATAAACAAAGCAATGGTTTTGGAGCATATACTGAAAGGCCTATATCATCAATTCAAGATTTAGAATACTCTATTCCAAATACTGTTTTTTCTCAAATAGAAAAAGGACATATAATTGTAGCTTCTCCTTTTATTGTTAATACTTGTTTGTATTTGAACTATTGCTATTATCATATAAGTGATGATTTGAGAGTTTTAGAGGATGTTTTGAGAAAGCGTAATGATATTTATTATAAATCATTTTTGAAATTAATGTGGTGTAATAATCGTTTTTTTCCATGTAATATGTTTCTTATGCCATTTGTTGAGTATGATAAATACTGCACATGGTTGTTTGATGTATTGAGTGAAGTAGAGAGTAGATTAGATATTAGTAAATATACATCCGATCAAAGTCGTGTTTTCGCATATATGGCAGAACGTTTACTAACTGTATATCTATATGCTAATCATATAAAAACTAAAGGTGTACACTTTGTTTGGTTCAATAATAGTAGTTTTCCTAAGAGATCTTGGTTTCGCGTAAAATTATCAAATTTTGTATCTACCTTGTCATTGTTACCAATGTGTCTGGAATATAGAAGAAAAAAATCTATTCAAAATAATATATAATATTTGTGATGGCAGAATACGAATATGAAGTAACACTATCTATGCCTATTTACAATGTAGCATCTTATGTAGAACGTGCCTTGCTATCTGCGTTGAATCAGACTTTTGAAAGTATTGAATTCCTTTTAGTTGATGATAGAGGAATCGATAATAGTATGGAAATTGTACATACAATAATTTCTGGACATCCTAGGGAAAAGGATATTCGTATTATTGAACATAAAAAAAATATAGGTCTGGGTGCAACGAGGAATACTGCTATTGATAATGCTAAAGGTAGGTATCTGTTTTTTATGGATAGTGATGATGAAATAACTTCTGATTGTATAGATATTATGTATTCTAAGATAGTGAAAAATAATGTCGATTTTGTTGCAGGAAGCTACAATGTTATTAATTGTGTAGGAGAGGTTGAAGAGATAATGAAATATAATGACTGTTTTTTGTATGATAGTAATATTATTTCTCTTTATATAAAGGATAGACAAAAAATATTTACTCCAATATGGAATAAATTATATAGTATAGATTTCTTAAGAAGAAATAAAGTATATTGTATACCATATTGTTTGAATGAAGATATTTTATTTTTATTACATGTTATGTTGAAGGCTTCTAGCTGTATATTGATATCAAATGTGTCTTTGTCGTATTTTTTGAGAGATAATTCTATAACAGGTGTTATAAGAAAAGGTATTGATGATAAACTGGTAAAACAGCATATAGATATATTTAGAGAAATGCAATATTTGCTTAATCAGAATAAAAATAATATAGTATATATATATGGTTATATGTTATCATTTGTTTTTTCTGAAATGATAACAATTCTATCTTCTGATGTGTTTTTGAATACATCTAAAAAGTTATATATAAATAAATTCTCTTTTGACATTGATTTGTCTAGTTTAATAAAGTTATTTCGTAATAATATTAAATATATTTTTGAATATTTATTTATTAAGTCGTCATTTCCTGTTAAATGTTTTTTAGTGATCTTGTTTAAATGCAGAATGAAATTTTGATAGTATGAATCATTTGAATTTATTATGACTGCTATTAATACATATATGAAAATAAATAAATTACTTCATATCTATTTATTTACTTTTGGTTTCTTTTATTATTTAATATTGCCTCTAATAGTTTTGATTTGGAATTTATTTGATGGATATCCAGGAATGAATTATTTATATATGTATTATGATAATTCTTTTTTATATAATTACATTTTTATATCTATAGGAATACTGTTCTCTTTTATATTTGGCTCTTTGATACCTTTGTTTTATATTAAAAAGAAAAAGCGTAAAGAGAATAAAGTTATTTATAATAAGGTTGTTGCTTTCTTTTTGGTGATGCTTTTTATATTTGCTAATGTTGTTATATATTATAATAGAGGTTTGTTGTTTAGTGGATATAAAGATGATGTGGATATTTTATTTACTGGTCAAATTAGTTCTATTAATACTGTTTTTTTATTTTTTTTGCTGTATTATATAGATGTGAAAGAGAGATTTTATACTTTATTTGTTTTTATACTTTTATCAATTGTAGAATTTAGTATTGTTTTATTAGGTCTGGGATCAAGAATGTATGTTTTTATACCTTGTATAGTGTTACTTGTATATTATTATGATAAAGGAAAGTTATTGTTAAAACATGTGTTTATTATTCTTGTTTTTTTGATTGTTTTTCTTCTAACAGTGGCTATATGGCGCTTGGGTGATATGGTTGTCTCTTTTGATAAACTACTTTTTGTAGGTTGTACTGAACCTGTATATACATGGATTACTGCAGTATCCATGTTTTCCGAAAATAAATTTTCCTATTTTTCTTTTCCAGATAATTTTATTACCTCTTTCTTGAATTTTATACCTTCTGTATTGTTGCCTAATAAATCTGATTTAATATTTTCAGTAGATATGAAATTTGATGCACCGTTTGGGGGGATGAGCTTATTAGTCTCTTTGGTATATAATTTTGGAGTTTTAGGGAGCTTTTTAGCATTATTCTTTTTGGGTTTATTTTTTACATATGTTCGCTATAATTTTTCAACTTATTTTGGGAATGTCTATTATTATTGTATCTGTTCTGTGATTCCTTTTCAATTATTTCGAGATAATTTTTCTATAGTAAATAAAATGATATTTTATAATTTTCTAATAATTCCTATGGTGATTTTGTTGTTAAGTAATCTTATTAAATGGGTTATAGTTAGATATTGTAATAATTCGTATGAATGATATAATTGTTTTAAATATTGATTAAGTATGAATAATTCTGTTTTAGAATCTATTAATAAGAAAATCTGTCTTGAAAATGAACTATTTAGAAGTCAGGAATTCATCTCTTTTATTGATGATGTAGTATCAGTTATTAGTAAAAGTTTCTCTAAGAAGAATAAACTATTGATTTGCGGTAATGGCGGCAGTGCCGCCGATTCCCAGCATTTTGCGGCAGAACTCGTAGGGAGGTTTATGAGAGAACGTAAGGCTTTGCCTGCGATCGCCTTGACCACGGATACATCAGTACTGACCGCAATTGGTAATGATTATGGTTTTGATAGAGTATTTGAGCGTCAAGTGGAAGCCTTATGTGTGGAAGGAGATGTTCTTTTGGTTATATCTACAAGTGGAAATTCAAAGAATCAGGTGAATGCTATACTAAAGGCAAAAGAACTTGGTGTTACAACTGTAGCATTACTGGGCAAAACCGGTGGAGAGTGTCTGAAACTTGCGGATTACAGTTATGTCGTTCCTTCTTCAGAATCGGCAAGGATCCAAGAGGTTCATTTGTTTATTGAGCATTTGATCTGTGAGTTGGTAGAAGAGGATTATGTGTCTAAAAAGTAAGGCTATTTTTTTGGATAGGGATGGTACCATCAACGAGGATTATGGCTATGTCTATAAATTGTCAGATCTAAAGTTGATAGAGGGAGTGACCAAGGAGTTAACCCGATTACAGGACAAAGGTTATTTGCTGATAATAGTGACCAATCAATCAGGGATAGGAAGAAATAAATATACCTACGAAGATGCTTTGCGTTTCAATGATGGTCTGCTAACGGTTTTGAAAAAAGAGAAGGTTTTTATCACAGATGTTTTCATGTGTCCTCATGTTCCGGAAGAAAATTGTGAATGTCGAAAACCTAAACCGGGAATGCTCCGGGGAGCGATGAAAAAATATAATATAGATCCGGGGCAATCTTATATGTTAGGTGACAAGATGTCGGATGTGGAATGTGGACAAAATGCAGGGGTAAGTTCTTTTCTTATAACACAAAAGAATGATCTTCATCATTGGGTAGATTTAATTTTAAAGGAGGATATATGAAGGAATTGTTTAGTGGCACGAATAAAATTTTTGTGTTCGGAGACGTGATACTGGATGTCTATAATTTTGGTAAGGTGGAAAGAATTTCCCCGGAAGCTCCCGTTCCTGTTGTCCATATAAGAAAAGTTCGCAAGACTTTGGGGGGAGCTGCCAATGTTGCGAATAATATGGTTAAGTTGAAAATGACTCCTGTTCTATTTGGCTGTATAGGTAGTGACATTCATGGAAAAGAACTTATAGACCTGCTTAATGCTGAAGGTGTGAACAATTATTTGAAGGAAGATAACTTCCCAACAACATCAAAAGTTCGTATTATAGCAGGTTCCCAGCAGATAGTTCGGGTCGATACGGAGGAAGCCCGAAAGTTTCCTTCATGTTCGAATGCCTTGTCTCAAATAGATGCCTTATGTGAGGATTGTAAGGTTTTGGTGATATCTGATTATGGGAAAGGAATGGTTTCGTTTGATATATCTCGTTATCTGATATCGAAAGCTAAAGATTCTGGTAAAATATTGATAGTCGATCCCAAAGGGAGTAATTGGGAAAAATATAGAGGAGCTACGGTTATCACTCCAAATTTGAAAGAATTGTCGGATGTTTATGGGGAAGAGTTAGAAAATGAGGATGAAGTAATCGAAGCTGCTGCAAAGGATATAATGGGGAGGTTTGATCTTCCTTATTTATTGGTTACGAGGTCCGAAAAAGGTATGTCATTGATCTGTACTGATTATGTTTTTCATGTAAAGTCAAAAGTTACTGAGGTGTTTGATGTTTCTGGAGCTGGCGACACGGTAGTCGCTACCTTGGCAGTGGGGTTATCCTCTGGATTGGACTGGAAGGTAGCTGTGCAGATGGCTAATCAGGCAGCGGGTATAGTTGTTGGAAAGATGGGGACGGCACCGGTACTTTATGATGAATTGATGGATAGTTTATCTTATTCCGGAAAAAGAAAAATTTATGATGCGGGAGAGATAAAACTGATATTGCAGAAGCTGAATAGACCTTTGAAAAAAATAGTTTTTACAAATGGTTGCTTTGATATAATACATAAGGGACATATCCAATATCTGAAAGAAGCGAAAAAAATGGGGGATACGTTGATTGTCGGTTTGAATAGCGACGATTCGGTACGACGCCTAAAAGGAAATTCCCGTCCTATCAAGAAAGAGGATGAGAGAGCTTTGATCTTGTCTGCTCTAGAGTTTGTGGATTATGTAGTGATTTTTAATTCGGATACACCATTGGACTTGATAAAGGTTCTTCAACCAGATATCCTAGTGAAAGGAGGTGATTATACGGTTGAAAGTGTAGTTGGGCGCGAGTATGCAAAATCTGTCCGGATTATACCTTTCGTAAATGGATATTCTACAACATCTACGGTTGATCAGTTAAGAAACGATAAAAAGTAAGACGATGTACGCTAAGAAACTTGGATTGACGAGAACGGGAATGCTTGAGGTATATATATTGATAATATTCCATGAACTATTGAATTTTTTTATTCGCTTGCTTGTCAGGCCTAAAGGGGAGAAGTTCGATTTGTTGCTGGTAAGGACTGATGGTATCGGTGATTATATCATTTGGTTGGATTCTTTGCGGGCTTATAAAGAGGCTTTCAAAGATAAAAAGGTCTTGTTGGTTTGTTCCAAGGCTACGTTGGATATAGCGAAGCTGGATCCTTTTTTTACTAAGATTGTTCCTCTTGACAGGGGGCAGTTCCTGAAAGTAACGTATTGGTATAGCTTCGTGAAAAAAATTAGGCAATATGCTTTTGATTATGCGATAGCTCCTGCTTTTTCTCGTTCTTATGTTAGTGATAGTGTAATATCGGTAATTCGTTCTAAGCGGCGGGTCGGATTTCATGGTGATTGCCTAAATATGTCTCGTTGGCAAAAGTATTATATGGAATGTTTTTATACACAGTTAATTAATACTCCGTTGGAAAGGCTACCAGAGATTGATATTAACGCTTATTTTGTGCGTACCTTATTTTCTCAGGATTTTCAGGCTCAATTACCAGCATTTCCCGTTTTACCGATCTCATGTTCTTATGTGGAAGGTAATTATTGTGTATTCTTTTTATCTACTAATAATCTCTTCCACGCATGGAGTGTGGATCGATTTGTGAAGATCGCAATGGAGTTGGTCGATAAATATAAGATTATATTATTAGGGTACGGAAAGATTGATCAGGATTTGTCTGATGCTTTTATGTGTTTATCTGGAAATAATGGACAAATAATAAATAAAGTAAATAAGACTTCTTTTCTGGAGACAGCCCAGATTGTATCTCATGCTAGTTTGGTAATCGGTAATGATACAGGAGGAATACATTTGGCTACAAGTTTGTGTGTTCCTTCTTTGGCGATCGTATCAGGTGCACATCCGGGAAGATTCCTGCCTTATCCTTC
This sequence comes from Parabacteroides goldsteinii DSM 19448 = WAL 12034, assembly GCF_000969835.1. Taxonomy (GTDB): domain Bacteria; phylum Bacteroidota; class Bacteroidia; order Bacteroidales; family Tannerellaceae; genus Parabacteroides; species Parabacteroides goldsteinii. The sequence continues at coordinate 1,768,114 of NZ_KQ033913.1, read as the reverse complement.
GCGTTTTTCTTCTTTATTTTATTTTCCTCATATCGTTTTTCATCAAATGGATTGCTTTGGTTGTGATTACCGATGTTCAAGACCTATGAAGCAAGTTTATGAATGTATAGATTCTGTTAATGTTGAGAGTGTCAGAAAAGAATTATTGTCATTGTTGAATTGTTTAAAATAAAAATATGGATCGTCTGAAATTATTGATAAAACCATTGGCTTGTCGGAAAAATAAAGTATATGCGGATCGGGATATGATATCTCCAGATACTGCTCCAAAGAATTTATCGGAAGAAGCTTTAAAGGCAATAAAAAGTTTAGCCGATGATATTATCGAGGCAAGGGAAAATAAAAGATCCGTGATGTTAACGTTTGGTGCTCATACGATAAAAAATGGGATGGCTCCTACTTTGATAGCGATGTTGGAACGAGGATTTTTTACGCATTATGCTACCAATGGCGCAGGGATCATACATGATTGGGAGGTCGCTTATCAAGGTCGTACGAGTGAGGATGTGCGCGCTAATGTTTGTAAGGGAGAGTTCGGAACATGGGAAGAAACAGGTTTCTATCTGAATCTGGCATTGAATGTTGGTGCTTGGCAAGGATTGGGATATGGAGAATCCGTGGGACATATGGTGTTTCATGGTGGATTGATGATCCCTGCATTGAATGAATTGGAGGCTTTTACCTTGGATAATTATCATATTGAGCCAGGACGGGTAGCAGCAGCTATGGATTTATGCGAGGTTATACGAAGGTTTAATTTACGGCCAGGATTTATGGAGATAAGGCATGAATATCCTCAATTAGGTATTCAGTCAGCCGCTTTACGGTTTGGAATTCCTTTTACCGCACATCCTATGTTCGGTCATGATATAATTTATACGCATCCGATGAATTATGGAGCTTCTGTAGGAAGAGTGGCAGAGCGTGATTTCCTAAGTTTTGCGGATAGCGTTACGAACCTTTCAGGTGGAGTTTATCTATCGGTAGGTTCTGCTGTAATGTCTCCGATGGTTTTTGAAAAATCCATGTCTATGGCTCAGAATCTGGCACTTCAAAATAGAAAGAAAATCAGCGGACATAAGATCTATGTAGTGGATTTAGCTACCTCTAATTGGGATTGGAATAAACAAGGAGAACCCCCGATGGATAATCCTGCTTATTATTTAAGATATTGTAAGACTTTCTCTCGTATGGGAGGAAATATGAATTATATAACAGCGGATAATCGTGATTTTTTATTGGCATTGTATCAACGACTAATTAATAGTAATTAAAGCATTATTTATCATATAATTTTATTTAAAATGAAAACAGCATTTGTCTGTGGCGCCGGTGGATTTATCGGTAGTCACATGGTGAAGTGCCTCAGAAAAGAGGACTATTGGGTGAAAGGTGTCGACTTGAAATATCCGGAATTTGGAGAGCCGGAAGCCGATGATTTTGTAATTGGTAATTTGCACGATATCAATGTTTATAATCTGAAAGTGGATCGTCTGTGTCTTCATTTAGATTAAAATGTAACTATAAATAGTGAAGTATAAAATAACAAACAATATTATGATAAATCGAATCGTACAGATAAATAAAAAATGGTCGGACCATTTCAGTACAAAAAAAGAATTTTTTTGTACTGAAATGGAATCTTATACTGATACTCTTAAAATGCTTATTGAAAAGAGCCTTAATTCTGCTAATTCTATTTTAGAGGTAGGTGGTATTGATAGACCTTTATGGTATAAGAATAAGGATCTGATTTATGATGGTTTAGATATTGAGTACAAAGATAAATGTGAGGAAATATATGATCATTTTATTGTTCAATCAATAGAGGAACCTGTTAATGGCAAGTACGATTTGATTATTTCCAGGACATTGTTGGAACATGTACCTGATAATAAGAAGGCGTTTAATTCTATTTATCAGGCTTTATCCGAACACGGTGAAACAATTCATTACTTACCAAGTAAATATCATATATATTCTCTCATATTAAGATTAGTAGGGAATAAAGGACAACGTTTTCTTATTAAAAAACTTCGTCCCTGGGCAGCAGATGTTACTGGCTATCCTACTTTCTTTAATTATTGCTCTCCTCGGCAAATGAGAAAATTATTAGCCGAAACAGGATTCAAATCTATTAAGATAACATGTTTTTATCATGCCAACGATTATTTTTCATTTTGTTTTCCTTTGTTTTTACTGGTAACTTTGTGGGAAAACTTATGTAAAAAATTAAATTTGGAAACCTTTTGTGCTGGGTTTGTAGTTGAAGCACATAAATAAACTTTTTCCCTTGTCTATTTGATTTATAAAATCAACATATTAAATTCAAATTCAAAAATGAAAACAGCATTAGTCTGTGGCGCCGGTGGCTTCATCGGTAGCCACATGGTGAAGCGCCTCAAAAGTGAGGGCTATTGGGTGAAAGGTGTCGACTTGAAGTATCCGGAATTCGGAGAAACAGAAGCCGATGACTTTATGATTGGCGACCTGCGCGATATCGATGTATGCTATCGTGCGGTGGATCGCAAGTTTGACGAGATCTATCAGTTTGCCGCTGATATGGGCGGAGCAGGTTTTGTTTTTACCGGTGAGAACGATGCCGATATTATGCATAACTCTGTGATGTGTAACATCAATATGATGGATGTGGCTTATAAACGGAATGCAGGACGGATCTTTTACTCTTCTTCGGCTTGTATCTACCCGGAACGTAACCAGATGGACGCTTTGCATCCGACTACATCGGAAGATTCCGCTTATCCTGCCGGACCGGATAGTGACTATGGTTGGGAGAAACTGTTCAGCGAACGTATGTACCAGGCTTACCATCGTAATAAAGGTCTGGATGTACGTATTGCCCGTTTCCATAATATTTTCGGTCCGGAAGGGACCTGGGAAGGCGGACGTGAGAAGTCTCCGGCTGCCTTCTGTCGTAAAGTGGCTGAAACACCGGATGGCGGAACGATCGAGATGTGGGGAGACGGTAATCAGACCCGTTCCTTCCTTTATATCGACGAATGCCTGGAAGGTGTGCGCCGCCTGATGAGCCAGGATGAGTTCATGGGGCCGGTGAATATCGGTTCGGACGAGATGATCAGTATCAATGGCCTGGCTGAAATGGTAATGGGCATTGCCGGAAAGAAACTGAATATTGTACATATCCCTGGTCCGCTGGGTGTAATGGGACGCAATTCGGATAACCGCCTGATCAAAGAAAAACTGGGATGGGCACCAAGCTGGCCTCTGTCTAAAGGCATGGCTTTGACCTATCAGTGGATTAACGAACAGGTTCAGAAACGTAGTAAATGAAGATAATTTGTATCTCTCAGGTCTATTGGCCGGACACGGCATCTGTGGCACAACATCTGGTTGATCTGTTGCAGGCCTTGTCCGGTCAGGGGCATGAGGTAACCATCATCACCAGCCGTCACAATTACGAACATCCGGAGATTATCTATCCTGCTCGTGAGTGCTGTGAGCGGGTTCATATTCACCGTCTGCCGAACACAGGATTCGGCAAGCAAACGAAACTTGGGCGGCTGGTTGATTTTCTTAGTTTCAATTTTCTGATTGCCTGGAAATTACTTTTCATCGGCCGCAAATCGTGCGATGTGATGATCGGTCTGACCAGTCCGCCTTTGCTTTCGTATATCGGGATAAAGATTGCGCGGATGAAAAAGATGCGTTTTGTCTATTGGACGATGGATCTGCAACCGGAACTCTCTGTAGTGGCCGGATATATGAAAGAGGGTTCTTCGATGGCACAGACGATTCAGAAGCGGGGGGATTATATTTTTCGACATGCGGACAGGATAATCGTGTTGGATAAGTATATGAAGGAGCATATTTGCCGTCGTCTTCATTCGGACAGGAAAGGGATCGATGTGATTCCGGTCTGGCCGGTGATGGAGTCGGTGTATGAAGGGAAGCGGGAGGATAACCCGTTCCGTCAGGAGAATGGTTTCGGTGACCGTATCGTGATCATGTATTCCGGTAATCATTCGGTGATGCATCCGTTGACGACTTTGTTGGAGACTGCTGTCCGGCTGAGTGATGACAAGCGTTTCCTGTTTGTTCATATCGGTGGCGGAGTACGTTTGCAGGAAGTCCGCGAATATAAGGAAGAGTATGGATTGGATAATGTCATGATCCTTCCTTACCAGCCGCGTGAACGGATTCATTTGTCGTTGGGTTCGGCCGATATCCAGGTTGTTTCGTTGGGAGAGGGTTGTGTAGGCTATACGCATCCGAATAAGGTCTATGGGGCTATGTTCATCGGCAAACCGATTCTTTATATCGGTCCGGAGAAGTCGCATATCAGTGATATCCTGAATGTCTGTAAAGGAAACATTGCTGTCTGTCATGGAGAATCGGAACTGTTGGCGGAAAGACTTTTAGCTTTTGCCGAACTTTCAGAAAGTCAAAAGAACGCAATCGGATTGTGTAACAAAACTTTTGCCGAACAGCATTTTCATCCTGATGTATTATTAGATCAGATGATACGGTCGGTAGAGTCGGTAGAGGATTTATGATATCTTGATTTTTTTCTTCTCTTTCTTTTTTTGATATTCAATTATTTCTTTGTTCCTTTGCAGTAATCAAAACAAATAAGAATATGAATAATCCATTCGAAAAATTAATTAAGATGTCTCCAGAGGAACTGCTGAGTGCAACAAAAAAGATGTTGGAGGATAAGGAAGCATGGAAAGAATGCGTCCAAAAGAAAGAATCTTTTTCAACTCTGGAGAATAGAGGTATGAAATTGATGAAAGTTAAATAAGCCGTTAAAAATCAAACCATAAACCTTAATTGTAATGTATCCTATAATTAATCTTGATGACATTAATTTGTCCGCACCTTATTTTGTATATGCTTCATCTGATAATAAAAGTATAAAATTCACAACGGATAATACGTTGCATTATACTGTATCGTTTATTGAAGATTACAATTTTCCTGGTGCATATCAGTTTTTCTTATATGAAGATGATAAAAGAAAATCCTCATATGATGAAAAAATCAGTTTAACGATATTATCTATTCTAAGATCTTTTTTTACAGATAAGAATAATGTGTTGCTTTTTATTTGTGATGCACAAGATGACCGGCAGTGTGGAAGGAATCTGTTGTTTTCTAAATGGTATCATATATATGGGAGTAAAGCATATCATAAAGAAGATTTAGTAATAAATGTAGGTGGAACTTGTTCCTATTATGCATCATTTATTTGTAGGAAAGATCATCCTTCGTTAAAAATCATGCAAGAAACATTTATCGATTTTCAGAAAAAAAAATTCAAAATAAAAACGTTTTGCTTCAGATTAACTAATACACAAAAAGTCTGTTACCCCTCCATATCAGAGAAGATAACAGACTTTAAACGATCAAACATCCGTCTCTTCATCTTTCCATTCCTCTTCCGGATAATACTGGTCGATGATAACGAAAAACAGATGATATTTACATAAGATATGACGTATCCAGCGTTCGCTCACCAATAGCATCTCACTGATCCGGGAGATATCCCGGTCGGTAATGCCGGAGACATCCATGCTTTCGGCATGTTTTCGGTAAGCCTTCAACAGACAGTCATAGATGGCATATCCGGTCGCTTTGTTGCGGTGGATCATGCGTTGGTAATTTTCTCTGTAACTCATGCGGTAAATAATTTGTACAGACCACCGATCAGTCCCGCAGCCATCAGGCTGTAACCGGCAATGTCTATGGGTTCGACACGTTGTTTGGTTCCCCAGTCGCCCTGGTTGAGAGCGAGAGTATCGCTCCGATAGTTGTCAGCGTCACTTCTGTCTGCTCCATCAGCAGAGACAGTAGGGTGATCGCCATCAGGAAGAGGACGAGGATAGGGATGGGGACAAGGGCAGTCACCGGTTGCCGACTTTTGCCTGCGGGGAAAGATGATCCGGGCAAGGCTGGTGAGGAAGGCAAGGATTGTTTCAAGGGTTTTCATTTTGTATATATTAATATTTAGAAATAATAGAGCTATCTATGGTGTCTTTTAAACGAGGTTTGCCTCGTGCCGCAGGCTCTCTTTTGCCGTTGGTTTCAACCAACGGTTTTAAATACAGGAGGCAAAGCCTCTTCCTCTGTGGGATTTATCCCCTTTCATAATATGATACCAGATAAAGGGGTTGAAACCCACAGAGGAATCCGGTAAAACCGGAAGATTTATCTATCCGTCAGTTGAAACTGACGGCAAAAGAGAGCCTATGGCATGGGGCTTGCCCCATTAAAGAGACACTAATAGTTCTTTTCTGATAAAAGGTGAACTCAGCAAACAGTATATCTTTCGATCGTCCGGCAGATCGACACCAGCATCCTCTGGTAGGCTGCACGGTTGTCACCGTTCACTTCACTGATGTATTTGCTGTAAGCAATCTCTTTGGCATAGGCCGAAGGATGGGAACTGAGTGAGGCAGCTACCGGATAAGCGGTGTGGATCAGACGGGCGAAGTCCATAAAACTGTCTTCCGCTGATTCGTAGGTGCGGAACCATAAGGAGGTATGGCCGCTGTTTTCAGAAAGATCGGTCTTTGTGCCTTTCCAGAAAGCGTTTGGACGTCCGTAGGCGGTGATGCCGAAGAAGTTATGATGCTCCTTAGCCAGCGTACTTTCTCCCCAGCCGGTTTCGATGGCCGATTGGGCAAGGATGACGATCGGATTGATTCCGAAACATTCCCCCGCCTTTTGAGCGGGGAAAAGATACTGTTTGATGTATTCCTGTTTTACCATAATAAAGAATAATTATTTTACTCGATTTCCGGACGGTCACTGCCACCGCCGCCTTCTTCCGGCTTGCTTTCCGTACCGGGGATATTGTATTTTTCGAAACTGGCATTACGGATCGTGTCCGTCAGCATTGTACCCGGATAGAAAACTATATGTGCCCGGTGGAACAGAGAGGTATTGAAATCCTTTTCCGTAGAAGATCCTTTGCTGCCGGCAACCATCCGGAAGCTGCCGAAATCGCCCAGATGGATCGATTCTCCGTCGGCCAGCGATTCATTCATGACGGACAAGAGTCCATCAAGTACCAGCAGGATATCACCGCGGCTGGCAGTGCTGTATTTGCTGATACGGCTGCAAATACGGTTCAGGTCGACCTTCTTGGTGATGCTGGTCTGTGCATAGTAAAGTTCGGCCCCTTCGGCCGCATCCTTACTCATGTCTCTTCTTTTGACAAGTCTGAATTTTAATGGCATAATCTGGTAATTAAAAATTGATAATTGAAAATTGTTGGTTATCGATAACATTACAAAGGTAATTGCTGCGGAAAAGTGCCTGCCGGATAGAAGCAGATAGCAGTAGTTGGGAGCGAATAAAGATGGTTATTATTTATCATCAAAGAAGCTGATAATTACTATTAAAAGATAGGTGTTTTAACGGCAAAACATATATGGTTTGCGATCGAAACATATATGTTTTGAAGAAAGAATAAAAAGACAATTTCACAACTTAATAACCCTGATTACAACTTAAATTTATAAACAAATGGGACAGCAAGTAAATAAGTTGAAAATAAATCAGATAAAAACAAAATTGATGGAAGTTTTAAAAAAACATTCGGGCAATAACCGGTGAACACCTGTCGCTCGATCCTTTGACGGAATGGCTGGATAAACAGCCGGATAAAAACCGGTACGTGATGTTGTTCACCTGGTTCTTAGGAGAACCGGTCATAAAGGCGCTGAAAACATGGAATACTTTGGGAGAGCGTTTCCTGAAAGAGAACCGGATCGGTATCCTGCATGATTGCGGTTTCGATACGGGACGTTTGCCGATGGAACGCATTCGGGTGAAATCTCCGGATTTGTTCCTCGCTTACATCGCGGCCATGGCCCGTTGTGGAATGTTGGATTGTTCGTTGGAAGAACTGGCCGATTACATCGACTTGATTTTTGAAACGGGATACGAAGTCGTTACGATTTACAATCATTTAAAGGCGGCTCAGAATACCTTTTGGGAGATCGACCAGGAAGTCGAAAGGAGTAAAAAGAAGGAGAGAAAACAACAACGTAGTAAATAGAATTTATAACTCACTGTAATCTTGTTATTTAAGTTGTGAAACTGGCATCAAAACAGTTCTCAAAAGTCGGAAAAGAATGGTTTACTTTGCATCAGAACGTTAGGGTATTATTTCATTTGCGAAAAAAATGATGGAAATTACGATTTATAAATTCTAGATAAGAAAGATAGTTCTAACTATATTAAAAGAGAGGCATCCGGATACGTATAGAGTCTACATACGGTAGTGCTTCGGGATAATGACTATCAAGTTTTAGCGCAAATAGTAATCTCATAACGGGGCAAATATCAATTTTCTTTAAATGTGATTATTATGAGCGTAAAACAAACGAAAGAAAACCCGGAGGTATTGTGGATGGGAAAGTCTTTTATGAAGATGCCTCGAAAAGTGTTGGCGCTGTCGGTCAGTGCCAGTAAGAAAGAACGTCACCTAGCCCGTATCTACATGGCATTGGCAACGATGAGTTATTTCAAACCCGGATTTATGAAACTGGGACGTATCCAATACGTTTGCCATGTAGGGGAATATTTTTGTACTTATCAGTTCCTGGCTGATCGTACTGATATCAGTGCCGGTTCGGTGGGGTATTATCTGAGAAAGTTGGCTCGTGAACGATTGATCGAATATGGTCCTGTGGCGGGAGGCACAAAAATCAAGATTTGTAATTATAATTATTTTTCGGGACAGATAACGGAAAGTACGGACGACAGCGGCAATGATACTTCTGCCGCTCAGGCAATGGCCGCTGCCGAACAGGCGATGGGAGGTCGTAGCAAACAATTTCAGCCAAAAGGAAAGGGAGGCGAAGCATGAAAGAAGGTGTTGACGAACAGAAAGATCTGACATTGTCGGAGGTGGAGAATACGTTGGTGTGCTGCCTGCTGACCAGTGTGGATGCTCCGGGCCTGGTGTCGACATTGCTGCATAAGGAAATGTTTTCGGATGCAGCGCTGGGTTTTGTTTTCCAGGCGGTAATGAATTTGTATGAACAGGGTGTGCAACCGGATATGGTGTCGGTCGAAACGGAGATGCGGCGGATGGATGAAGCTCGCTGGAAGGAGCTGAACGGATTGTCGTTCCTGCTGACGGCGATGCTGAATGTGCGCCATGGCGGAAATGTGCAGCATTATGCTCAGGAGATAAAGCGCCAGTATATGTTACGTTGCCTGGCACAGTTGTTTGTCCTGCTGAATATTAAGAGCAGTTGTTTTGATGCTGATCCGGAGGCCGTTATTTCGGAAGCGGAAGATTCGCTGCTGAAACTGCGGGGGGAAGTGGCCGGTAGTGAACCGATACGTCCGGTGGGTGTCCTGGCTGCCGAAGCGGTTGCCTGGCACCGGGAGCGGTTGGATGGTTCGTACGACCGGAATCGCATACGGAGCGGGTTGGCTGAGTTCGATTATGTCACCGGTGGTTTTCATAAAGGGGAACTTTCTGTCTTGGCGGGTCATTCGAGCGATGGCAAGACTGCTGTCGCCCTGCATATCGCTGTCCAGGCGGCCCGTGCCGGAAAACATGTCTGCCTTTTCAGTCTGGAGATGTCGAACCTGCAAATGCTGAACCGCATCCTGGCGGGTGTGACGGATGTCGATCCGGACCATCTGCGTATCTCGGGATTGACGGTCCGCGAACTGGAGGTGCTCGAAAAGGCCGGAAAGTTGTTGGAGCATCTGCCGTTGTATATTGATTACAAGGCGTGTAACACCCTGTCGGATATCCGTTCGAAGGTCATGCTGAAAAGCAAGAAGGGGGAATGTGATTTCGTGATCCTCGACTACCTGCATCTGCTGAGCAGTATCCGTCAGAAAAACGAAACGCAGGAACAGGTAGTGGGGCGTAACATAACGGCCCTAAAGCAGTTGGCTTTGGATACCGACTGCCCGGTGCTTGTCGTTTCGCAGGTGAACCGTGCCAGCGACCAGCGTGTCGACAAGGCGCATATCCCGGTGATGAGCGACCTGCGTGATTCGGGAACCATCGAACAGGTAGCTGATTGTGTATTTTTTGTCTATCGCCCGGAGCGTTACGGGATCGTCAAGGACGAGCGTACAGAGGAAGACCTTAAAGGGGTAGGTAAACTCTATATCGTTAAAAACCGAAACGGTGCGACCGGCATTGCCCGTTTCCGTTATAATGCTTCGTACACTAAAATAACGGATTATTAATACCCGGAACGAAATGGCACAATATAATATCGATCAGATAAAACGGTCGGTCCGCCTGGAAGAGGTGGCCGGACATTACGTCAAACTGTCACGTCGGGGGAAGTTGTTTATCGGACTTTGTCCGTTCCATGCTGACCATCATCCGTCGTTGACCGTCGATCCGCAAAAGCAGACTTTCACCTGTTATGCCTGTGGCGAACATGGGGATGTGATTGCTTTTGTACAGAAAGCGGAGAAATGTAGTTTTGCGGAAGCGGTGGAGAAGTTGTCGCCGGTGACATCGTTGCCAATGACACACCCCCTGCCCCCTCTCGAGAGGGGAAAAGTTACTCCCGGCGCTATAAACGAAAAAACGGAATGTCCGATGGTATCTCCTTCCCCTCTTGAGAGGGGGCAGGGGGTGTGTTATCTTACCATCCAAAAGAACAATCAATTTCTCCAGGCCCTCTTGCCTTATGCTTGCGGTGATTCGGACTTGACGCCTGCTTATCTGGATTTTGAGGTGGGTGTTTCGCCGGGTATGGTGCCGAAAGAATGGTATAAGATGCGGAACCGTGTCATTTTCCCGCTCCGTGATGAGATGGGAGGGTTGATAGGTTTTGCCGCGCGGAAACAACCGGACGGGGATTCGGATGAACCGAAATATAGAAACACGTCGGTGGAAGAGGGGTATCGGAAAAGTGAGAACCTGTATGCCTTGAATCTGGCGAAAGAGGCGATCCGGCAGGATGGTTTTGCATTTGTGGTGGAGGGGTATAAGGATGCCATAGCCATGCATGCGGCGGGTTTCAGGAATACAGTAGCTTTGTGTGGGACGGCTATGTGTGACGGACATGTCGCGTTGCTGAAAAAATATACTTCGCAGGTGACTGTCTTGCTGGACGGGGATCGGGCGGGTGAGAAGGGTTCGACTGAAGCTGTAGCGATTCTTCGCCGGGAAGGTCTCTGGGCTGTCAAGGGACAATTGCCTGCGGGTGAAGATCCGGATTCGCTCTTTCGCCTTTGGGGAAAGGAGGCTTTTGTCTCTTTTATCCGCGGGTTACGGAAACAATTGCTGTCATCGGAAGAGGTCGCCTTATTCAACCGGATAAGCAGACAGGTGCAACTACTGCTGCAAAAGCATAATGCCGGGGAACGAAAAGTTTTGCTCAGTGATTTGACGAAGATGTTTGCTTATCGGACAGGTTTGTCGCTTCGTGACGGCCATCCGGCTACATTAGATTGGAGGTGGCTATGAAAGAGGATCAGAAAAATAAGAAGCCGGATAGGGACGAAGAGGAGGAGAAATGGAAGAACCGTAGTTTCGGTTGGCTTGAACTGGGTATCTTGTACAGTCCGATGATAACACCGGCGGCAGCTTCCCGCCGTTTGAAAGCCTGGGTATTGGCAAACAAAATTCTGGTCACTCTTCTGAAAGCCGCCGGTTGGAATCGCAAGCAACGTGTCATGACACCGAAACAGGTGGAATGTATAGTAGAAATATTGGGAAGACCTTAATATCGATAACGTGATGAGGGGGACTGATTCAATATTTATCAGAATTGAACTATTTGTGCCTCTTTAATGGGGCTTTGTCCCATGCCGCAGGCTCTTTTTTGCCGTCAGTTTCAACTGACGGATAGATAATCTTTCCGGTTTTACCGGATTCCTCTGTGGGTTTCAACCCCTTTTCCAAGTATTATGAAAGGGGATAAATCCCACAAAGGAAGAGGCTTTGCCTCCTGTATTTAAAACCGTCAGTTGAAACTGACGGCAAAAGAAAGCCTACGGCACAAGGTGAGCCTTGTTTAAAAGACACTGTAGATAGCTCAATATTTTCTAAAATCGAAACAAATGGAATTAATATCAAAATTACTTCTTTGGGGAGGTATTTTAGTGCTTCCCCTGAACTCTTATGCTCAGTTTATCAAAGAATTGAGTTATCGGGCGGAAACCGGCGTGAGCTTCAGCGGAGGGGAACATACTCCTTTCTGGCTGACGGCAAACAAGCAGGGATTGTCATCTATTGAAAAGAATAACGGTTATCTGCGTGCCGGGGTCTTCCGGGAGTTGGAAAACGATAAACGCTTCTCGTATGCTTTCGGGGCGGATTTGGCTGTCGCTTATCATTTTACTTCGACTTTTGTGGTGCAACAGTTGTATGCGGATTTGAAATACCGTTGTCTGGGATTGAGCATCGGAAGCAAGGAGCGCTATAGTGAGTTCAATAATCCGTTCCTTAGTAGTGGCGGCTTGACATTTTCGGGAAATGCCCGTCCGGTTCCGCAGGTTCGTATCGGTATTCCAGAATATACGCTTGTTCCGGGGACAAAAGGTTGGTTGGCTTTCAAAGGACATATCGCTTATGGTATGTTTACGGATGATGGCTGGCAAAAAGATTTTATTAAGCCGGGAGGAAAGCATACGGAGCATGTGCTTTATCATTCCAAAGATTTGTATGTGAAGGTCGGTAACCGGGAGAAGTTTCCTTTGATCTTTGAAGGAGGTCTTGAGATGGCTGCTCAATTTGGGGGGAATGCGTTTAGAGGAAGTGAAAAGATTGATATGCCAAACGGGATAAAGGATTTCTTTAAAGTGTTTATTCCAAGCGGAGGGAGCAGTGACACTCCGCTTGGGGAACAGACGAATATTTATGGAAACCATTTAGGAGGTTGGAATTTTTCTTTGACCTGGTATGCTCCTAAAGATTGGACAATTCGTCCTTATTACGAACATTATTTTGAAGATCATTCGCAGATGTTCGGAGAATATGGCTGGAAAGACTGTCTGGCAGGAGTGGAAATAACGTTTCCCAAAAATCCTGTCGTTAGCAGTTTCGTTTACGAATATATCTCAACAAAAGACCAGTCCGGTCCTGTTTATTGGGATCATACATCGGAGATACCTGAACAAGTGAGTGGTACAGATAATTATTATAATCATGGTATTTATACCGGTTGGCAGCATTGGGGAATGGGAATCGGGAATCCGCTAGTCATGTCTCCAATTTATAATGATGATGGAGAAATAGTCTTTAAAAGCAATCGCTTGCAGGGACATCATTTCGGGATCATGGGGACTCCTTGTACCGACCTGCAATACCGAATCCTTTTATCGTTTACCCGTAACTGGGGAACTTATAGCTTACCTTTTTATGAGATCAAAAAGAATGGAAATGCGTTGGTAGAATTAACTTATACGCCCCATCAGTTAAAAGGCTGGGACTTTACAGGATCGCTAGGTGTTGACAGAGGTGGAATGTTGGGTAAAAGTGTTGGTGGCATGTTAACAATCAGAAAAACGGGATGGATATGATGACTTTAATAAATACGAAGAAAAGATATATAGTAGCGGTTTTGCTAGTTCTAATAGTCAGTTCCTGCGGAAAAATGCCGATTAACGGAGACCTGGATGGTCGCTGGCAGATCATGAAAATAGAATATGCATCAGGAGAGGAAGAGATGCCGGAGCGGGCTTACTACAGTGTTGCTTTGCATACAATCAATCTGATGAAGGTTGATGTAACCAGTCAGACCGGCAATATGGAGTATACCGGAGATTCCTTGTTTGTAGTCATGCCAATCAGCAAAGTTGAAGATTTATTGCCATTCGGGATGAACGGAACGGAGCAACGTTTCGGCGTCAAAGAATTAACATCAAAGCATCTAGTATTACAATCGGATTATGCCCGATTGGAGTTCAGGAAGTTTTGAAAACAACAAAACAAATAACAATATGAATAACGTAATCAGAAATGTATTATTGGGGGGATTACTGTGTCTGTCGGTTCCGCTAGCGGCACAGGTACCCCAGGATTTGATTGACAAGGCGAAAGCCGCGGGTATGACGGATGAACAGATCCGTCAGGAGATGAATAAACGAATGGGACAGTCCGGAGCGGAACAGACCGTACGTACGGCATCGGATGCTGTGGTAACAGACCGTACAGTCATGGTTCCGGATGGAAAGGGGATACCTCCTTTGGATGTTCAGCGGGAAGCCAATCGTCCGGCGGGAGATTTAAGCGGAACCGTGTTTGGCCGTGAAATATTCTCGAACAAGAACCTGTCCTTTGAACCGGATCTGAATGTACCGACTCCCAAAGGATATGTTTTATCCGCCGGAGACGAATTGCTGATCAATGTCTGGGGAGATTCGGAATTGAACCTGAAACTGAAAGTTTCTCCTGAAGGAACGATTCTTATCCCTAACCTGGGTCCGGTATCTGTGAGCGGACTGACTATTGAAACAGCTGAAAATCGTATCCGTCAGGAACTGGGGCGGATCATGTCTACTTTGTCCGGAAATACAGAGTCTGGAAGTACGGACGGGGCTAATACGTTCGTATCCGTTAGTCTGAGCCAGATACGCAGCATCAAAGTCAATATTGTAGGTGAAGTCGTTGCTCCGGGAACATATACGCTTCCTTCGTTTGCCTCCTTGTTTAATGCGTTGTATGCAGCAGGCGGAGTGAATGAGATCGGTTCGCTTCGCGGAATAAAGGTTTACCGTAACAGTAAGGAAGTGGCTAAACTGGATGTATATGATTATCTCCTGAACGGCAAATACAATACGAATATCCGTCTGGAAGAAAATGATATGGTGATCGTTTCTCCCTACGACCAGCTGGCGGTTGTAAGAGGGAAGGTAAAACGTAACCGCATTTTCGAAATGAAGAAAGGGGAAACTTTACAACAACTGTTGAACATGGCCGGAGACTTTACCGGGGATGCTTACAGGAAAGATGTCCGTGTCAAGCGAAAAGCCGGAAGCCGTTATCAGATAGCTACTGTTACAGAAGATAAATATCCTACTTTTGCGATGATGGACGGTGATTCTTTGTTGGTGGATTCTGTGATCCCCTTCTACGAAAACCGTCTGACAGTGACAGGAGCAGTCTGGCGTCCGGGAGAATATGAGTTGAACGGGGCGGTACATACAGTCCGTCAGCTGGTTGATCAGGCAGCCGGTTTGAAAGGAGATGAGTTTACCGGTCGTGCCCAGATTACCCGTTTGAATCCGGATTTTACAACGACTGTCATAGCCGTAGATATCCGTGGAATCCTCAGTGGCACATCTCCGGATATAGAACTTAAACCGGAAGACCAACTGAACATTCCATCCCTGTTTGACCTTCGCGAACCTTATACGATCAAAATAAGCGGGGCGGTGAATTACATTGATACGGTTCTTCCTTACCGGAACAACTTAACCGTTGAAGATGCCATTATGATGGCGGGCGGATTAAAAGAATCGGCGGCAACGGTCAATGTGGAAGTAGCCCGAAGGATTAAGGATACAAAGACTTACGAGAATACCAACCGTACAGCAGAAGTATTCAATTTTGCATTGAACGATAATTTAGGTTTGATCTCTACGGATGGAAAGAAAAGCGATATGGTCTTTACATTAGAACCGTTTGATGAAGTGTATGTGCGTTTCTCACCGGGTTATCAGGAACAACAGGTGGTAAAGGTAAATGGTGAAATCACTTTCTCCGGCGATTATGTTCTGGCAGAAAAGAATTCCCGTTTGAGTGATATCATCGCCAAAGCCGGAGGGATAACTCCTGATGCCTATGTCAAAGGGGCCAGCCTGAAACGCCAGTTGACAGAAGATGAAATGCGCCGCCTGGAAACTCTGCTGCAACTGAGTGCAAATAAGCAAAGCCGTGACTCGGTAGCTTTGTCACTGGAAAACATCAAAGACTATTCAGTGGGTATCGATTTGGAAAAGGCTTTGACAAATCCGGGAAGTGCCCACGATGTGGTGCTACGTGACGGGGATGAACTTTATATTCCACAATTCCAGAGTACAGTGAAGATAAGTGGAGCTGTAACTTATCCGAACAGTGTGACGTATACAAATGGAATGTCTGTAAAAAGTTGTTTGTCGCAAGCCGGTGGTTATAACGATATTGCCCGTAAATATCCGATCGTAATTTATATGAATGGTAAAGTGGCAACGACCAGAAAGCGTTTTATCTTCTTCAAGCACTATCCGAAGGTAGAGCCCGGCAGTGAAATCGTTGTTCCCGCCAAAACGCAGCAAGATCGCAAAACAAGTTTGGCAGAAATCTTGAGCATAACCAGTTCGACCACATCGATGGCTGCAATGATAACCTCTATCATCAACACACTGAAATAATTATCAATTTTCAATCTTTAATTATCAATTAACAAGGTGGATATGATTCAAATGAACGCTCCTGATATGGATACAAACGAGCAGGAGATAGATTTAATAGAGTTGGCTAAACGGCTATGGGGGGAACGCAAGTTCTTGTTCAAATGCTGTGGAGTCGCGATAGTTGTAGGATTGGTGGTTGCTTTTAGTATACCGAAGGAATATAGTACGACAGTAAAGCTGGCACCTGAAACGTCTGATCCGTCCAAAAAGATGGGAAACTTGGGAGGATTAGCAGCCATGGCAGGGATTAACCTGAACAGTACTTCGGGAGCGGATGCCATCTCTCCGGACCTGTATCCGGATGTAGTCAGCAGTATTCCTTTTTTACTGGAGTTATTCCCCGTACAGGTGAAAAATGAGAAAGGTGATTATTCTGCATCCTTATATGATTATATGAATGAGGATCAGAAAAGGGCGTGGTGGAGTTATGTGGTACAGGCTCCCTTTAAGCTGTTGGGTGTTGTGAAAGATTTGTTCTCAAAAGAAGAACCGGTAAGTAGTGGAGAATTGACTTCTTTCAGGTTAACAAAGGAACAGGCAGATGTCATAAATGCGTTACAGGAACGCATCTCCGCTTCTGTGGATAAAAAGACATCGGTAATCACTGTTTCCGTTCAGATGCAAGACCCATTGATCTCTGCGAATATTACTCAAATTGTTTTGGAAAAACTTCAGGGATACATCACAAATTACCGAACCCAGAAGGTAAAGCAAGACCTTGAATTCACAGAGAAAGTATTTAGTGAAGCCAGGGAGTCCTACTATAAAGCCCAACGTGCTTATGCTGCCTTTGAAGATGCCAACAAGAATATCATCTCAGCCAGTTACCGTACGGAACAGGAACGTTTAAAGAATGAAATGACATTGACCTTTAATGTTTACAATACATTGGCCCAGAAGCTGGAACAGGATAAACTCCGGGTACAGGAACAGACACCGGTATATACAATAATACAACCTGCCACAGTTCCTTTAAAAGCCGCTTCTCCCAAGAAACCGCTGATTCTGATCGGATTTGTATTCCTTGCCATTTTCGGCGGAGTCGGTTATCTGTTTATCAAAGACCTTTTCAATCCCAAAGAGGAAACTGAAGTTTTAGAGGTTGAATAATTAGTTGGGGGATTTGTATAGAGTTCAGTTTTTATCAGATTTGAACTATCCTGTCCCCGTGCTTGACACGGGGCCGCAAGAGAACTGGCGGTATCAAAAGATATTATAGGATACGGTCTGTGCCTTTGCGATCCCGTGTCAAGCACGGGAACGGGATAGCTCAATTATTCCTAGTATTGACATATTTTCTGAATGTCACTCTGCGATCTTTATCATTCTTATCATTATTTTGTTACTGAAGAATCCGGCTGTCTGCTGGTAGGCTTCAGGGAGGATTCCGTTACTTTCATTGTGAAAGAGGTATGGAATAAGGAACCTGTCGGTTTGCCGGAAGTGGACAGGCTGTATACTGAAATGCAGCGTATCGGGGAAATGTGCAGCTGCAACCAGTTCCGGATCCTGGCTCACGGAGGTTATCTGCCGGAGGCACTTTCCTTTGAACTGCATGGACTGACTGTTTCGGATGATAGCTATCTGAAAAGCTTGGAAACGGGAAAGCATATTGAACTGTTTTCACATAATGAAGCGGCTTACCGGGCTATCGAGGAAGGATTCAAAACAAACAGGATCGGAGCGGTTGTACAGGCGACCGGAACAGGAAAGTCTTACCTGATTGCCCGCTATATCGTCAATCATTCAGAAGATGATATTTTAGTTATTGCTCCCAACGTTACGATCATTGCCGAGATCAAAAAAGCAATCGGCAGGACAATGCCACATGTCGCCTACCGGACTTTCCAGGCATTAGTCCTGAATCGCGGTACAGTCGGTGAACTCAAAGCGGATCATATCATTATTGATGAGTTCCATCATTTCGGAGCGGAGGTATGGGGAAAGGCTGTACAGGAAGTAATAGATAACAATCCGGAGGCCCGTGTACTGGGAATGTCGGCAACCCCGATACGTCCCGAAGAGATGCTCGATACGGTAGAGGTTTATTTCAAGGGAAACCTGTTCCATGAATTGTCTTTGTCTATGGCCTGGTATTATAAGATACTGCCTGTTCCTGTTCTGGTGCAGAGCGTGTTCGATCTGAATAACCAGCTGGATAAGGTACAGCGTATGCTGAACAGGAGCGACTGTACATCTGAAAGGCGTAAGCGTATTCAGGACAAAATAGACTTTGCCCGACTGGATTTTCGCGGCTCGTTGAGTGCATCGGAACTGATCCGGCGTTATCTTCCGAAAGAAGTAAAGAAAATGCTTGTCTTCTGTAAAGACAAGGAAGATCTTCAGCATATGATTCCCGAAGTATCGAACTGGCTCGGGCAGGCAGGCTTTGAGACGGAAACATTCGAGATCCATAACGGGCTGAGTAACCGGGAGAATGAAAAGACGTTGCGTCGTTTCCGTAGGGAAACGGGAAAACTGCATGTTCTTTTCTCTATAAATATGCTGATCGAAGGATTGCATGTGGAAGGAGTAGATGCCGCCATGTTCCTGCGACGTACAGAATCGTATGTGGTTGCCTTGCAACAGTTGGGCCGTTGCCTGAAAGCCGGTTCGGACCGTCATCCGGTGGTACTAGACTTCGTCAATAACCTTTCGGGTCGTTCTGTTTATGAGGCTATGTCAAGGGAATTGGTTTATCATCCGGCAATCCGTGCCCCAAAGAGCTTTAAAGGCTTTATGGAATTTGAAGTCACGGGATTCCTGTCTGATATCCGTGCCCGTGTGGATGATATGCTGGCGGAGTTGGATGCATGGCCGGTCATGTATGAACGTTTGATCGAATATAAGGAACGTGAAGGGCGCTGGCCGCAGGCAGCCGAAGGGAAGCTGGGAAACTGGTGCAACACCCAGCGGATTGCCCGGAAGAAAGGAACGTTATCGGAAGATTATATCTCGCAGCTGGACCGGATCGGTTTTGAATGGGAGGTACAGGACAGCCGCTGGATGAACTGCTTTGAAGAACTGAAAGCATTTATGGCTGTAGAACACCGTTGTCCCAAACGCGGCGAAAACAAACTGAATACCTGGTGCAATACCCAACGCCAAGCACGAAAGAAAGGTCTCCTTTCCAATGAAAGAATCCGGTTGCTCGATTCGATCGGCTTCTGGTGGGAACAGGATCTGGATTCGCTTTGGACGGAGAACTGGCAGCAGGTACTTGCCTACTACAAAAAACACAAACGTTGGCCCAAAAGCAATGAAGGTAAAGCCGGCAGCTGGTGTAACACCCAGCGCAAAAACCGGAAACAAGGTTTACTTTCGGCTGAACGCATCGCCCGGATGGAAGCCGAAGGTTTTATCTGGACTATCGATGATGTCTGGATGGAAAACTATGAAAAACTACAGCAATTCTTCTCTGAAAACAACCGCTGGCCAACCGCCCGTGAGAACAAGCTGGGCAGTTGGTGTTTCGTACAGCGCAGAGCCTTGAAAAAAGGCGAACTCTCCTCTGATCGTAGGAGTCTGCTGGATAAGATTTCTTTCCCCTGGAGTTTGAGGTAAATTTCCAATAATACTTTCCTATTAGTCAATGGCGACATCCTGCCATTCCCCTTTCACCAATTCACGGGTAGATTTAAACCCGATCTCTTTCAGCAATTTGAATGCCTTTTCCCGTCCGTCGTTTACCAGGTCAGGATAATGGCAGTCGGAATTAACCATCACGGGGATGTTCATCTCTTTCAGTAATCCGAGGTACTCTTTCCGGGGAAATAGCTGTTGCTTCTTTTCCAGATTTTTGGTGTTTATTTCAACCATCAATCCTTTTTCGACTATCAGGTCGAGGGTTGCTCTGAACGGTTCCTGATACCAGGCTGCGTCAAAAGAGAAACCTTCGCATTTGTGCCCGTTCATATATATTTTATCCATATGGCCGACAATATCGATACCGCCGGCTTCTATCATTTTTAGTGTCGAATCATAATAACGGGTTACCAACTTGCGGATATCTCCTTCAAAATAACGTTCTACCGATGCTTTATAATCAGCGAAGGAACCGTCGATACAGACCATATTCTCTTCACTCAGATGTTCCGAGATAGGAAGGAAATGGATGGAGCCGATGCGGTAGTTCAACGGAAGTTCCTGGAAATAAGGGACGGATGGGTTGTAGGTTTCATCCAGATAATCAATTTCCAGGGCTGTATATATTTCTAACCGGTCGCTGTATTTCTTTTTCAGCCGGTCTATTTCAGCCAGGTATTCGGGCATGTCGTTTTTCGACATGTTCCAGAAGGTCTCGAAGGGCAGGGGGGAGTGTGATGAAAATCCATACGCCCGGAAGCCATGGGATATAGCGAACTTTACAAAGTCTTCAGGCGTACTGCGCCCATCACAGAATGTACAATGACTGTGATAATTACTAAGTTGCATAAATATTCTATTGTCGATTGTTTTAGGAATACAAAGATAGAAAATCTTTCTGAACATATTGACCGGGACTGTTGTTTAATAGTTGAGAGATTGTTAAACAGGTGATAATTTATAAGAGATATGAACAGACGAGAAAGATTGGAACTGGAGGTTTCGAATATCCAGTCGAAGATAGATAATGCTCCGAAAGATATTCCTTCCCATATTTTAGATTCGTGGAGGAAAGATATAGTCAGTCTGGAGTTTGAGTTGAACAACCTTGTCGATAGCGAGGAAGATAATAATTACTGATAGGTATATTTATAGGTTAATAGATTGTTTTAGGAAGAAAAGAAGCGGAACATCCCGATGTTGCCGCTTCTTTTTTTCAATCTTTTATTTGATGACATTCAGCTCTTTACCAACTTTGATAAATGCTGCAATGGCTTTATCCAGATGTTCTTTTTCGTGGCCGGCAGACAACTGAACGCGGATACGGGCCTGGTCTTTCGGAACTACCGGATAGTAGAATCCTGTTACATAAATACCTTCTTCCTGCATTTTTGCAGCAAAGTCCTGAGACAATTTGGCATCATACAACATTACGGCGCAGATAGCAGACTGTGTCGGTTTGATATCGAAACCGGCAGCCAGCATCTTATCGCGGAAGTAAGAAACGTTGTTCATCAGCTTAGTATGCAGTGCGTCGCTTTCTTTCAGAATCTTGAACATTTCCAGACTGGCTCCAACGATAGCCGGTGCTACTGAGTTAGAGAACAGATAAGGACGTGAACGCTGGCGGAGCATGTCGATAATTTCTTTTTTACCTGTAGTAAAACCACCCATAGCGCCACCGAATGCTTTACCTAATGTACCTGTGAAAATATCTATTTTTCCATATACATTATATTGTTCTGCCACACCGCGACCTGTCGGACCGGCTACACCGGCTGAGTGAGATTCGTCGACCATGACCAGTGCATCGTATTTTTCTGCCAGTTCGCAGATCTTGTCCATCGGAGCAACGTTACCGTCCATAGAGAAGACACCGTCTGTGGCGATGATGCGATGACGCTGTGCCTGAGCTTCCTGCAAGCAACGTTCCAGGTCAGCCATATCGGCGTTGGCGTAGCGATAACGTTTTGCTTTACACAAACGTACACCGTCAATGATGGAGGCGTGGTTCAACGCATCGGAGATGATGGCATCTTCTTCGCCGAACAACGGCTCGAACAAACCACCGTTTGCATCGAAACAGGCGGCATACAGAATCGTATCTTCTGTTTTGAAATAATCGGAAATAGCGGCTTCCAATTCTTTGTGCAAATCCTGTGTTCCGCAGATGAAACGAACGGATGACATACCGTATCCGTGGGAATCCATGGCATCTTTAGCTGCTTTAATCAGACGCTGGTTGTCTGACAGACCAAGGTAATTGTTGGCACAGAAGTTTAAAACATTACTTCCGGCATTTACTTTAATGTCGGCTCTTTGTGGCGTAGTGATAATACGCTCGTTTTTGTACAATCCGGCTGCTTTAATGTTAGCCAGTTCCTGTGTAAGGAAATCTTTCAGTTTACCGTACATAACTTTGTTTTTTGTTAGTATTTTTGAATCAAGTAGACTATTTAGTTAACAATTG
The DNA here is from genome assembly GCF_000969835.1 of Parabacteroides goldsteinii DSM 19448 = WAL 12034. Lineage (GTDB taxonomy): Bacteria > Bacteroidota > Bacteroidia > Bacteroidales > Tannerellaceae > Parabacteroides > Parabacteroides goldsteinii. The sequence goes on along the minus strand of NZ_KQ033913.1, from coordinate 1,745,679 downwards.
ATAGTTGAAAAGTAACAGTTAGTTCGTTTTTGTTACAAAGGACTGTCAACAGTTAATAGTCAACTCTCAACTGGTGAAGCAAAGGTCATATTTTTTTTTGAATATTAGCATGAAAAAACACAAGAAAATCGTGCGGGAACAATTTTATTCTCTATACCTTTGCCGCAGAAAAAACTTAAAAGAACAATAAAAACGCAATGAAGAATGTATTAATTATCGGTTCTACCGGTCAGATCGGCTCAGAGTTAACCATGGAGTTGAGAAAACGTTATGATGGCGACATCGTAGCAGGTTATATATCCGGAGCAGAACCCAAAGGTGAACTATTGGAATCAGGACCTTCTGCACTTGTTGACATAACAAATGAACAGCAGATCGCCGAGACAGTGTCTAAATATAAGATTGACACAATCTATAATCTGGCTGCATTGTTGTCTGCCGTTGCTGAAGCAAAGCCTCAGTTAGCCTGGAAGATCGGTATGGGTGGATTATTCAACGTACTGGAAGTAGCACGTGAAATGAAATGTGCCGTATTTACTCCGAGTTCTATCGGTGTATTCGGTAACAACACTCCGAAAGACAAGACTCCGCAGGATACGATCCGTAACCCGCGTACGATGTATGGTGTGACTAAAGTTTCCGGCGAGTTGTTGAGCGACTATTATAACATCCGTTTCGGTGTGGATACACGTTCGGTTCGCTTCCCGGGATTGATTTCTTACGTAACTCCTCCGGGTGGTGGTACAACTGACTATGCAGTGGATATTTATTATTCAGCCGTAAAGGGTGAGAAGTTTGAATGTCCGATCGCTGCCGGAACATTTATGGATATGATGTATATGCCGGATGCATTACATGCTGCTATCCAGATTATGGAAGCCGATCCTACACGTCTGCAACACCGCAACTCATTCAATATTGCTTCTATGAGTTTCGATCCGGAAATTATAGCAAACAATATCCGTAAATATATTCCTGACTTCCAGATGGAATACAAGGTTGATCCGTTGCGTCAGGCGATTGCTGATTCATGGCCCAATTCATTGGATGATACTTGTGCCCGTGAAGAATGGGATTGGAAGCCGACTTACGATCTGGATACAATGACTAAAGACATGATCGCAAAACTGAAAGAACGTTTCGGTAAATAACAAATATAAGAGGTTTGTTGATGGGAGGGGATATCCGGTTTAGGGTGTCCCCTTTATTTTTAAGTGGGGTGGGTAATAAAGTTTCCTGTAAAGGATACTTCATTTTATATGTTTTAGAGCATGTTTTGGCTAAATAATGTTAATGCGAGGCATTTTTCTTGCAAATATTATGCTGAATAACATAAAACCCCTATATTTGCACTGTGTTTTTCATGGTATTAGATTTAAGGTTAACAATGAAGATTGGCTGTCCGTGATGGATAGCCTTTTTTTGTTTATATGTGTCTGGATTTGCTATTTCGTAGAAACCATGTTACTGTATTTTTTCGGGTATCCTGAGAGGATTGCCAGTAAAGCGCCGAATCCCAATAAATAAGGATAGTATAGGTACTGCATAATCTCGAGAGGGGAGACCTGGCCTAATCCTGAAGCCATTAGCAACTGTGCCCCGTAGGGGATGATTCCCTGAATGAAACAAGAGAAAATATCCAGAATACTTGCGCTGCGGCGTGGGTCGACTTTAAAACGGTCTGCAATATCTTTTGCGATCGGTCCCGCCATGATCAGGGCAATCGTATTGTTTGCCGTACAGAGATTGGCAAAGCTGACCAATGCGGCGATACTCATTTCCGCTCCTTTGGAGGAATGGATGCGGGAAGTCAGTTTGAGGATGATCCAGTCGATACCTCCATTGTAACGAATCATTTCCAACATGCCTCCTGCCAGTAAAGTGACGATAATCAGTTCACCCATATTGGTTATACCGAGTCCCATCGAAGCTGTCCAGCCCCATATGTCGAAACCTCCCGTCAGCAATCCGACAATGCCGGAGAGCAGGATACCGATAAATAAGACCAGCATTACATTGACTCCGCAAATGGCGGCGACAAGGACTACCAGGTAAGGAACCACCTTTGTCCATTCGATCGCTCCGGCTGTGTAATTGCTGTCGATACCGCTTCCAACCAATACATATATTATACCTGTAATAATAGCGATGGGGAGAGCGATACGGATGTTCACTTTAAACTTATCATTCATGTTACATCCCTGTGTTCGGGTGGCAACGATCGTAGTGTCGGATATGAAAGACAGATTGTCGCCGAACATGGCTCCGCTTACAACCACTCCGAGCATCAGGGCATCGGGCATTCCCGTCTTATCGGCAATACCTACTGCCACTGGGGCAAGGGCAACAATTGTACCTACGGAGGTCCCGACTGAAATAGATATAAAGCAGGCAGCCAGGAATATACCGGCAGCCAACAGGTTTCCGGGCAGGATCGACATCGCCAGATTGACGGTTGCATCTACAGCCCCCATCGCTTTGGCTGTCTGGGCAAACGCCCCGGCGAGAATAAAGATCAGTACCATCAGCATGATATTGCTGTTGGCAGCTCCGCGGCAGAATTGTTCGATACGGTTGGACAGTTTTCCTCCCTTGGATATGGCGATAGCAACGACAGATGATATGACAAAAGCTACGGTGATAGGCATCTTATAAAAATCGCCTGCCAATATGGATACGACCAGATAGGTGAGCAGGAATACCAGTAAAGGTATGAGTGCCCAGGCATTAGGCGCATGATTTAAAGGAGAGTTAGAAGGAGAATCGCAACGCAATACGCACCCCTCCTTTCTTTATATTCGGTTCATCCAGATAGGTAAGCCGTCGGTAATAATCTATACGAAGAATCTTGAAGATGTTTTCCAGGCCGACGCTTGCTTCCATATAGGGTGTTTTGCCCAAAGGACGTGTGCCGTCGGGCAGGAGGAACAGATTCGGTGTCAAGGCCGGATTGTTTTTATCCGTCAGTCCTCCGTAGATACCATTGAAAGAGATTACTTCGCGTAACCTTAGCCATTTGATACCCGGGATACGGTTTAATATCCAACCTTTTAAATAATAAGTTGCATTGAATGAAACATATTGGTCTGTCACAAACTCCAGGGCATTCATCATGTGGAATGCTTCCGGCTGGATAGTAATTGACTGGTTGGTATTCGGCAGGATCAGCAGCGGGAAAGGTACTTTGTTCCATACTTTTCCGGCTTTCAACTGCGTATCGATATGCCCGAACGAGGATAACCAGATACGTTTTTCCGCACTGACTTCCGTATGATTGTAGTTATATTCTCCACCCAGTACCCCTTTGATACCCAACTGATGTGACAGTTTGAAGATAGGAGCATCCTTCGACAGGTTGAAGACCGATTCTTTTCCGGAGCGTCCGTCGTAAGAGCGTTCACCGGGAGCGAAACGGAGTTGTGTTCCGATTTCAGAGGTTGTAATATCCTTTTTTTGAATCAATGTGCCGTCTGCTTCTTTCTCGATATATTTGAGCGTTCCGGCAGCCTGGTTATTCTGGTTATAGACCCATGACCTCCACGTAAGGCCGTTCAGCCATTCCTTTTCGTACTGGAACATGGATTTGCGGATATACTGCATTTTAGTTACAGGTTCGCCTACTTTCCAGGCAACAAAGATGTTATCCTTGCTGGTGAAAAGGAAATCCTGTCCGGGGGTATATACGTCATATTCCTGGATAAAGGATAAATTATTGACCGGACTTTCTCCTTCGTGGTATAGTTTTTTGTTGAAGCTATGTGTCAGTTTTACATTGTATTTCAGTTTACGGTCGTTCGTTCCGTAGGCGAGATATCCGCTGGCGAACCAGTAAGGATTCAGGTTGGCTGTCGTCATACCGCCGATACGTAAACGGACACCTTCCAGACTGTTACCGCTGATTGTCGTGTTCATCGGACCGAAGTCGAATTTGGTGGATTTTTTATCGCCGGCTGTCGGGATATATCCGGATATAAGTATTTCTGCTGTTTTGATGATTACATTGAATGCCGGGACTTTCCGGAGTTGGGCCAGCAGGTCGTCCAAGGCGTTTTCTTTTTCTTTCAGAGGCACATGGCGGTTGTTTATCCAGAAGGTATCGGGCTGTTCGATTGCCACAGGTAATGTATGGAGTGAACCCAGCAGGTTGAAAACGGAGTCTGCTTTCGCCTGTTCTATGTTGAAATTGTATTTGTCGTAATTCCTGAGTTGGTGCGCATAGAGCTGCTGGGCGCCTTTTACCAGGTAGAAATTGACATAGGTGTTTTCGTTCTTTACCACCCAGGTGCTGTCCGGCATCCGTTCGAATTCCTGTTCGATGCGGAGTTTGTCCACCCAGTTCAGGTTGATATTCGCGGGGGTGTTCAGCAGGAATTTTTTTAAGGCATAATTACCGTCAAGAGTGATGTATAACCTTCCGGTAAAACCGTAACTCTGGCTGTTGACCGGAACGAAAGCCAGGTCGACACATTTATCGCCTCCTATATCGAGGGTATCCATGATATAGTATTTATAATAGCTGGTAGCCAGGGTGGAGGACAAGGGGCTGACGAAACGGTTCAACAGGATATTGATATTATTATCGAAGATGTTGATGCCCTGAAATATCTCTTCCAGGTTGGAGGTGATGCCCCCGCCGTCATCCAGAGTCTGGTCGACGCCTTGCATACGTTTGCCTTTGACAATCGTTTTTTCTGTTTTCGGATGTTTCCGGTAATATCTATCTGCAATTGTTTCACGAACGGAAAGGGTCAGGATGGGTTTACCGTTAAATTCGGAACTGTCCAGGTAGTTCTTGATGAATTTGAATTTCTTCATGAACTTGTTTTTCTCGAAATCCGGGTTGAAGTCATCCAGGGAGAGAGAGAGTTTTTCGTATACCTCGGTTTGATATTCGTCCTTGGCTTCGATGCGGTTGTCGTTCTTATGTTCGATTACTTTTTTAATCAGTTCGACGGCCGGATTGTCTTTACGGGAATATTTTTCTCTTTTGGGTTTGACGATGACTTCGGATATTTCGAAAGCGGTAGGGCGAAGGTCAATGGTAAGTCCGTCATTCTTCTGTCCGGTTTTCAGGTCGAGTATTTTAGTGTCGTATCCTAATGATGCGACAGCCAGCTTGTTATAACCTTTATCGTTCTGTAAGGCGAAAGCCCCGTTGTCGTCGGTCATTGCCCCAATGGTTGAACCGTCAAAATAGACGGAAACAAAAGCCAAAGGTTCTCCGGTTATTGAATCCTTTACGATACCGGATGCAGAGGTCATGCTTTGCGCATATAAAACGGCAACACCGGTCACTGCCTGCAACAGAACCAATAATACTATTAAGTGAATTCTTTTTACCATGAAACTAACGTTATTCCTTCTCGGATAATGCAGTTGGCAAAGGTAAGCTTTTTCCCCGTAGGAGCGGAGTCAGCCTTATTAATAATATTTAATCAAGGAGGATGCAGGAGCCGTTTACAACGACTTTATATTCTCCCTATTTACCGGATTCTTGCCTTCCGGTGTGTATAAATGATCGATGCGGGAAGCGTATGCTTTTTCTACTTTTCCACGGACAATCTTCATTGTACTGTTAACCATGCCGTTTTGTTCGGTGAACGGTTCGGGCAAGACGGCAAATGTGGTGGGTAGCCAGCGATCGGGGAACATAGATGACAAGTCACCCCCTTTACGGAAACGGTCGATCTGTTTTTGGATGATACGGATGGCTTCTTCTTTTCCTTTTTCCGTATTCAGATCGAGTTGCTGGTGGGAGAGATGTCTTTTCAGATGGTCTTTGTTCGGTACAACCAAAGCAACCGTATAAGGATTCTGGTTGTTGTAAAGCAATAGTTGGTCGATGCAGGAAGAATGTTCAACCAATGCTTCTTCGATACCTTCCGGACTGTATTTTTCGCCATCGCTACCGATCAGCAGGCTTTTGAAACGGCCTAATACATATAATAAGCCGTCTTTGCCCATATATCCCATATCCCCGGTGTAAAGCCAACCGTCTTTAATGGTTTCGGTCGTAGAAGCCGGATTTTTCCAGTATCCAGCCATGACATTTTCTCCGCGGATAACAATTTCGCCTTTTTCTCCGAGGGGAAGTTCTTTACCTTCCTGGTCGCATATTTTCAGGTCAAGCGGTTGAACCAGTACGCCGCTGCTTCCAAACCTGTGGTGGCGCGGGCCGTTGGTCGAGATGACAGGGGTTGCTTCGCTAAGCCCGTACCCTTGATACATCGGCAGGCCGATGGCATAATAGAACTTTTGTAAATCCTTATCCAGCAGGGCACCGCCGCCGATAAAGAACTTCAGTTCGCCGCCAAAGTTTTCACGGACTTTAGAAAAGATGATACTATCGAACAGGCTTACAACCGGCTTTAGCAGGAACCGCCAGCCACGACCTTTGTCATCGCCGCCATCCCCGTTATAGGTATATGCCACGTTCAGTCCCATGTGGAACAGACGGTTGACCATGTTACCCTGCGCCCGGATGCCTTGTTCGATATTCTTCTTGAAGTTCTTGGCAAGGGCCGGGACACTCAATATTAAATACGGCTTAAATTCCTTGATGTTTACAGGGATATTCTTTAACGTCTCCATACCGGTTCTTCCCACCTGTACGGTAGCTACCGAAGCTCCTTTATACATAAATATATAGAAGCCTACCACATGGGCAAAGCAATGGTCGAGCGGAAGGATAACCAACGTGCGCCAGGTATCGTCGATATCTACGCAGGTAAGTGATTGCTCCACGTTAGCCGTGTAATTGCGATGAGTGAGGATAACGCCTTTCGGGTCGGCGGTTGTTCCGGAGGTGTAAGTGATTGTGGCATAATCATCGTTGGTAAGCGATTGTCCGATTGCCAGAAACTCTTCCAACGGATGCGCACTGAGGTATTCTTGCCCCATTTCTATTACTTTAGAGAGGGGAATTTCTTTTTCCTGATATTCTTTTTGGTCGTCGAAGATGATGATTTGCCGGAGCAACGGCAGTTTATCGACGATAGAACGTATTTTCTTCAACTGGTTGCCGGATACCATAATATATTTTACATCGGCATGTGTCAGACGGAACAACAGGTCGTTTGCCTCTTCCAGTTTGATAGAGAGGGGGACGTTGGTGGCTCCGGCGTAGAACATCGCCAGTTCACCGATGATCCAGGCGTTGCGGCCTTCGCTGAGCAGGGCCATGTTGTCGCCTTTCATTACTCCCAGGGCAACCAGTCCGGCGCCCAGCGTGTAAACCTGTTCCCTTACCTGTGTGTAAGTGGTAGGCTCAAATTTGTTTGTTGTCTTTTCCCATAAGAACGGGTTGTCGGGATATTGTTTCACCGAGTTTTCAAAAAGGTCTACCAATGTTCTTTTCATGACATCTTCATTTTATCCAATTAGCTTTATATTGTCGGAACTGATAATCTCCGCGTTGTTTGTGCCTCTTATAATAATGCCATAGTCCAGATAAAAATCGTTTATGGCATCGATACTGAATATCGTACTATTGAATGCAGATAGTAAATTGGGAAATGAAACGATAGCGTATACTTCTTTTTCCTGAGGTAAAATGCATTTATCTTTAAAGAATTGAACGGTCTGCTTTATTTGCTCAATCATATTATTCGGATAATCGTTTCCTTTCCTGAAAGCAGCGATCTCGTTTTCTGCATATTTCATTTCTACAAAAAGAACCCAATCTGTATCTTTATAATTATCGGGGTAAATAACACATTCGCATTGACGGGCCTTTTTCTTTTTGCTGTATTGTAATGCGTTTTCGCCGAATGCATCCACAAGAATGGATATGGCCGAATCATTCCTTAAGCAAACAGAGTGGATTAGTTTTCCTGTATTCGGGTTAACCGGAACACGATCATGTACTTTCAGATTTTCGCTCGTGAACTTTTTCCAATCAACGATATGGATGCTTGTATATGAACATGGATAAACCTGATGTTGTTGTATAGAATCATTTATCCGTGTTTTCATTTTGTTCTTTTGATATACTTGAGCATTGCATAATATTCATCCATTACTTCATTCATTATTGTGTTGAAATAATGATCTCCGATTGTATTCAGTCTGCTATTCTTAATATCTACTAACTTACCATCTTTTATTTCCCATGCGGATACCAGCGACGGATCTATCCATGATTGTCGGCTAGCCAGACTTTCCTGTTCCGTTTTCGGCATTGTCTCTTTTACTTGAAAGCCTAACATGCAGTTATTCAGGGCATAAAGGATGTAGGGGCTATGGGTGGTGAGAATTAATGAGTCGTCTTCACGTTGCTGAACACTGCTGATGAGATTGTATAGTATATCTCGTTGGGTAGACGGAAATAGATTAAGTTCCGGTTCCTCAATAAAGAATCCGGTACCTGCTGTTGCGATATATGGAATAATATATGGCTCTAGTTCTGTAAATTGTATGCCGCCATCCTGCTTACTTAAAGTACTTATCAAAATATTTAGAAATCTGGAATCCCTCTCCTTAGAAGCTATACTTCTTGGTTCTTCATTTGTATATATCCACTCTGCAAAATAAGATCGCAATACGACTAAAGGGATCATAGATTGTAAACCACTGGATGCATCCATTAGTTGAATAACGGTACCGTCCTGATTTTGAATATAATCCATATCGCTCTTTTCGTCATAGTAATAGTCTATCTCTAAAAAGGGCAGATGAATATGTTTCTCAGGAGTGAATATTTTGCGGGCATTGTTCCAGTCTGCCATAAAATTCCTTATGTTGTTGTTGGGCAGGCTGACTTCTTTCCAGTCGGAAATCATCGAAACAATATTTCTTTCGGCAGGAATATATGACAGTTTTATCCTTTTATATCCAAACTGGTTCTTCCAATTTATGACAGGTTCTTTATCTTTATATATATATTTCAGATTAATTGTTTCTGAATGATATTCTATTTCTGAAGTTTCCTTAAAATAGCCGGTGAGTTTGTGGAAACGAGCTAATTCTTCAATAAATACACCTTCTTTGAGGAAGTAATCAAAAGATTGATCTAATGATATTTTCTTTTCCACCCAAGAACAGTAACATGCAATTTTATTGATAGTACTTTTCCCCGAACTCTGGGGGCCCATGATTACATTGACTTTGTTTAGTTCAATGTCTGCATATTTTATCGGACCTATATTTTTAATTCTTAAATGTGGCATATTATATTCTTATATTAATTCTCGCAAATGTAAAGAAATATATTTGAACCGAGTTGCTTACAATGGTTTATTCGTGAGAAGTCTTTGTCTTCTCTATTTCTTCAAGCAGCATGCAGGCAGCCTCTACTGTACTCACATTTTTTATTACGATACTGCGCTTACCGTTCTGGTCCCGGAGATTACATTCGCGGGGATGTTTTTGTATAAAGGCCAGCAATTTGTCGAAAGCCTCGCTCTGATAGTACGGGCTTTCGGAGTTGGATATGAGGATGATGTTCATCTGCCCCTTCTTTAATACTACTTTTTCCATTCCCAGCTTCTTGGCCATACGGCGGAGGCGGACGATACGGATCAGTTCTTTTCCTTCCTTCGGAATTTTGCCGAAGCGGTCTTTCAGACGTTCCGTGAAGGCCAGTATATCCCGTTCTTCTTCCATATTATCCAGTTCGCGGTAGAGAGAGACACGTTCCGAATCGTTGGGGATATAGGTGGGTGGGAACATCAGTTCGAGGTCGCTTTCGATATGAGTTTCGCGGATATATTCGCTGCCGGAATCCCGTTTGCCGTTGTCGGAATCGGCATACAGGTCGGCAAACTCATCGCTTTTCAGTTCATCGACAGCCTCTTCCAGAATCTTCTGGTATGTTTCATAGCCGAGGTCGGCAATGAAACCACTTTGCTCGGCTCCCAGCATGTTACCGGCACCACGGATATCCAGGTCCTGCATGGCGATATGGATACCGCTACCCAGTTCAGAGAAGTTCTCGATGGCCTGCAAACGCCGGCGTGCCTCCTGTGTCAGAGAAGAAAGAGGCGGGGAGAGCAGGTAACAGAAGGCTTTGCGGTTGCTTCGTCCTACACGTCCGCGTAACTGGTGCAGGTCGGACAGACCGAATTGCTGTGCGTTGTTGATGATGATTGTGTTGGCATTCGGTACGTCGATACCGCTTTCCACAATGCTGGTGGCGATCAAGACATCGTATTCGTAATTGACAAAATCGAGGATGATCTTTTCGAGTTTCTCCGGTTCCATTTGCCCGTGACCGACTGCTACGCGGGCATCGGGTACTTCACGGCGAACCAGATTCTCTATCTCGTAAATATTCTGGATACGGTTATTGATAAAGAATACCTGTCCGTTACGGCTCATCTCGAAATTGATCGCTTCACGGATAATATCGGGGTTGAAACGCTCCACTTCCGTCTGTACCGGATACCGGTTGGGCGGGGGAGTGGTGATGCTGCTCAGGTCGCGGGCACCCATCAACGAGAACTGCAAAGTTCGGGGGATCGGTGTCGCTGTCATTGTCAGCGTATCCACATTCACTTTCATCTGACGAAGTTTTTCCTTAACGGATACGCCGAACTTTTGCTCTTCATCGATGATAAGCAATCCCAGGTCTTTGAACTTGACATCTTTGCTGACAATACGATGCGTACCGATCAGGATGTTCACCTGGCCCTCGGCGACATCCATCAACGTTCTTTTGATCTGTGCCGTAGTCCTTGCCCGGCTGATATAATCGATCCGGCAGGGGAAATCTTTCAGACGCTCCGAAAAAGTTTGGAAATGCTGGAAAGCAAGAACTGTTGTAGGAACCAGTACGGCTACCTGCTTGTTATCGGAAACGGCCTTGAAGGCAGCACGGATCGCAACCTCTGTCTTGCCGAAACCTACGTCACCACAGATCAGGCGATCCATCGGACGTAAACTTTCCATGTCTTCTTTCACTTCGCTTGTCGCTTTCATCTGGTCGGGCGTGTCTTCATAAATGAAGCTCGCTTCCAGTTCGTGCTGCATGAAGCTGTCCGGCGAGTAGGAGAAACCTGTCTCCTGTTTGCGTTGGGAGTAAAGAAGGATCAGGTCGCGGGCAATGTCCTTGACCTTCTTCTTTGTCTTTTCCTTCATCTTCTCCCAGGCACCGGTTCCCAACTTGTTCAGCTTGGGCGGTTCGCCGCTGTCTTTTCCTTTATATTTGGATAGCTTATGCAGGGAATGTATGCTGACGAAGATGATGTCGTTGTTTTGGTAGATCAGTTTGATAGCTTCCTGTATCTTGCCGTTTACTTCGGTGCGTACCAGGCCGCCGAACTGCCCGACGCCATGGTCGATATGCACGATATAGTCGCCGGTCGTGAACTGGTTCAGTTCTTTCAGTGACAACGTGAGTTTTCCGCTGCGGGCCTTTTCGCTTTTTAGGTTGAACTTGTGGAAACGGTCGAACAGCTGATGATCCGTAAAGAGACAGATACGCAGCGCGTCATCGGTAAATCCTTCATGGATGGTCTTGTTGACCGAAGTGAAAGGGATATTTTCTCCCCGGTCCTCGAAGATCGCCCGGATACGGGTTGCCTGTTTTTCGACGTCACTCAATATATATAATGTATAGCCACTCTCCAGATAGTTACGGAAAGAGTCGCTCACCATGTCGAAATTCTTATGGTAAATAGGCTGTGCCTGTGTACTGAATGTAAGGGTGGCATCCGCTACTCCTGCCGGGCGTGTACCGAAATGTATCCGGCGGAAGTTGAGGGCTGCCCGGAGGAAATCTTCTCCAGTCACCAGTCTGGCACGCATTCGGCTGATGTCGGCAAACGATTCTTCGTCACCGACAACCGGCTCTTCATTCCACAGGCTGCCGATACGTTCCTTCGTCCATGTCAGGTCTCTGGCTGCCAGGATTGTTTGTGCAGGCAGTGAATCCAGCAGCAGGGTGTTGGTACGGTCGCTTTTATTCATTTCCGGCACGATATAGATACTCTCCAGTTTCTCTTTGGAAAGCTGGGTTTCCACATCGAACGTACGGATTGTCTCCACTTCCTTTCCGAAGAAGTCGATACGGTAAGGAAATTCATAGGAGAAAGAGAATACGTCCAGGATACTGCCGCGCAGGGCATATTGCCCCGGTTCGTAGACATAGTCCACCTGCTCGAATCCATATTCGTCGAGCACGTCGGACACGAACATATTATCCAACTTCTCGCCGACACTGATCTTCAGAGTGTTCTTTTTCAGGTCGTCGCGCGATATGACCTTTTCAGCCAGTGCATCGGGATAGGAAACGATCACGAAGGGTGCTTCGGGGTCCTGGAGGACACTGAGCACTTCGGTCCGCAGTATTTCATTTGCCGGGTCGATATGTCCGTATTTGATGGCCCGGCGGTAAGCGGACGGGAAAAAGTAAATCTCATTGCTTCCGGTCAGCTGCATCAGGTCGTGATAGAAGTAGCCGGCTTCTTCCTGGTCGTTGAGTATGCACACATAGTTGCCCCCTCTTTTTAAAAAAAGAGAAGCGATTGTCATTGCTGCGCCCGAGCCGTTCAACCCTTTCAGGAAAATGTTATTTGACGTATTACCGTTCAAAAGGGTATCCAATGCGGAAACTTGTGGGTGGGCGGCGAATATTTTAAGTAATTCTTGTACCTCCATTAAAATTGTTGTCTGTTGACAAGTAACAAATGACAGCAACAAATGTTACTGAAATGTTTGGCAAAGGTAGCTTTTTTGTTCAAAATAATATAGAGTAATAAGTTTAAATCAACTAAAATATGTACCTTCGCATTCGGGTTGATAACCGATTGCCGACAGTTCTGCGGGATAGTTGCAGTAAATCTGTCAACTGTCACTTGTCAACTGTCAATTAATAAAAGAAGTATATGTCAGACAGTATTGTTATTATTCCGACCTACAACGAGAAAGAGAATATTGAGAATATTATCCGTGCGGTATTTGGGTTGGAAAAGGAGTTTCATATTTTGATTATAGATGATGGCTCGCCTGATGGTACAGCGGATATTGTAAAGCGATTACAGAGTGAATTTCCTGAACGTCTTTTCATGGTAGAAAGGAAAGGCAAGTTAGGGTTGGGAACTGCCTACATTTGCGGTTTCAAATGGGCGATCGAACATAAGTACGACTTTGTCTTCGAAATGGATGCCGATTTCAGTCATAATCCGAATGATCTTCCGAAGTTATATGCCGCCTGCACGGAGCAGGGGGGAGATGTGGCTATCGGTTCGCGTTACAGCAATGGCGTGAATGTGGTGAACTGGCCGCTGGGACGTGTATTGATGTCATATTACGCATCTGTCTATGTCCGCTTCGTTACCGGGATGAAAGTACAGGATACGACTGCCGGTTTCAAATGCTACCGTCGCGAGGTGCTTGAGGCGATCGATCTCGATCATATTCATTTCAAGGGATATGCTTTCCAGATAGAGATGAAGTTTACGGCGTATAAATGTGGTTTCAAACTGGTGGAAGTGCCTATTATCTTTATCAACCGCGTATTGGGAACATCGAAGATGAACTCTTCCATATTTGGGGAAGCGTTGTTTGGCGTGCTTAAACTGAAGTGGTGGAGTTTATTCCGCAAGTATCCGCAGAAGAAGTAAAGGGGATAGCTGGTAATAGAGGACGGATTCGTTACAATTTTTTTCGCCATTATTATATTTGTCAGGATTAATTATGGTAAATTTGTTGCTTTCAGTACTAAATACAATATCATGAAGCTTCTTACAAACACATTCTTGTTAGCCGCATTCTTGTTTTTACCCGTGCGTGTGTTCTCGCAAACACAGCAGGACGAACTGGAGCAGATCCGTCAGAACTATATCGGGACCTTGATCAGTTCCAATGATGAATCGGATTTACTCAACCGCATATTGTCCGGTATCCCGCCTGAGACGGAAATGTCTGATCAGGTCGTTGTGGAACTGCATCAGCGGTATCCCTTCAATATGGAGAAGATCAAAGGATATATGGAGAGTATAAATGAAGACGGTTCCTGGCCGGATATCAACTATACAGATACCAAACGCTCCGGATGGGATGCCAAGAAGCATGCCGACCGTATACTGGAACTGGCAAAACTCTATCATGCCGAAGGACCTTCGTGCACCTGGTCGCCCCGCTTCTCTACGGTTATTCATCAGGCGCTCGGTTATTGGTTCCGCACGAAACCTGTTTGCAAGAACTGGTGGTATAACGAGATCGGCATCCCGAAAACGTTCGGGCCGGCTTTCCTGCTGCTCCGTATGCAGATGACACCCGACGAACTCAAAGAAGCTGTGAAAGTAATGGATAACGCCCGTTTCGGCATGACGGGGCAGAATAAAGTCTGGCTGGCAGGAAACGTACTTGTCAAAGGCCTGCTGACAGACGATTATGCCTTGGTAAAGGCTGCCCGCGATACGATCATCTCTGAAATAACCACTGGGCGTGAGGAAGGTATTAAAAGCGACTGGAGCTTCCACCAGCATGGACCGCAACAGCAGTTCGGCAACTACGGGCTGGCTTATCTCGGTGAGATGAGTTTCTATTCAGGATTGTTTGCCGGGACTTCCTTTGCTTTGAATGCCGAACAGCAATCTATCCTGAATAATTTATTAACGGAAGGCTATCGCTGGATTATCTGGCGCGGCTATATGGATGTGAATGCCCTCGACCGGCAATTGTTCCATAATGCCCCTATTCATAAAGCGTTGGCGATAGGATATGCCGCCAGTTCACTGAAGAAGGGCAGCGCACCGGCCGATGTGCAGAAGATGGATGATTTCCTGAATGACAATTTCCCTCCCCAACCTGCGCAGGGGACAGCCTTTACCGGACAGAAACATTTCTGGGATTCAGACCAGACTATCCATCGCGCACCGGGGTGGATGGCCTCTGTCAAGATGGCTTCCAAGCGGGTGATCGGTACTGAGTTAGTAAATGAAGATAACCTGAAAGGCTTTTATATGGGTGACGGCGCTACTTATATATACCGTAACGGCGATGAATATCTGAATGTGTTCCCGTTCTGGGACTGGCGTAAGGTCCCGGGTATTACTTCGTATGAAAGCGATGCGCCTATCCCTTCTCCCCGTACTTACGGGGCTCATGTCCGTAATGAAACGACTTTTGTCGGTGGTGTAACGGATGGCAGTACAGGCATGACCGCCATGATCCTGAACCGTGACGGAGCACATGCCCGCAAGTCGTGGGTTATCACGGACGATTTTGTGTTATGCCTTGGGGCAGGGATTCAGACCGACAGTACGCTGAACCTGGCGACATCGATCGACCAACGTATGAAACAGGGGCAACTGGCTTATTGGGAAAATAACCGTTGGAATCCTGTCAACGGAACCGTTACGATCACCGGGAAGGCTCCGCGTTTCTATCATGACAGTACCGGTTATATCCTGATGCAGCCTGAAAACAGTGTGGCGATCTCAGAAAAACGTTCCGGCCGTTGGTCCGACTTTATGGGTTCATATATACCGCAAACGGTGGAAGGGGAGGTGGTCTCTTTATATATCCGCCATCCGAAAGAGCTACCCGCCACTTACCAATACCTGATACTGCCGGCCTCTTCGGCAGACCGTACAGCCACTTTCCGGACGGATGATATCCGGGTGCTTCGCAATGACGAGGCCATGCAGGCCGTAGCAGCCGGCAACCGTTTCTATGTCACCGCATATCAGGAAGGAACCATCCGCCTGTCGGATGATATAACACTGGCGGTACATACACCGGGTATCTATATGCTTTCTCCGGAAAACGGGAGACTCCGTATAGAGGCAAGCGATCCGACACATACACAATCGTCCTTGTCTTTAACGATCAATGACTACGATTTGAAGATAATGGTTCCTGCCAACCAGGCTCCCGGCCAGCCTGTTTCCGTTACCCCGGTTATCAGCGCGCCGTTGGTAAAGTCGATTTCCGTAGATGGCAAAAAAGACGACTGGCAACAGATACCTGTTTCCGTGTCGGGCCTGACCGCTCCCTGGAACGGGGCTGCTAAAGACCGGACCCGGTTCTCTGTCTGCTACGACAAGAAGAACTTATATTTCCTGTATGAAGTAGCCGATACTACCATTATATATAATAATGAAAAGACCGAGGCCTCGGTTGAGAGCAGTGACCGTATCGAGTTTTTCTTCAGCAAAGACCCGGCTATGGGCGATTATTATTGTGCGGAGATCGATCCGCGCGGAAAAGTCATGGACTATCATGCAAAGTTCTACCGCCAGTTCGATTTCGACTGGAACTTTAAAGGACTGAAACTGGGAACACATACCGGCAAAGACACTTATATCGTGGAAGGCTCCATCCCCTTGAAGAGTCTGGAAGAAATGGGTGTGATCTCACCGGACGGCGAGATACGTTTCGGTGTATACCGTGCCGATTATTACGGGCCGCAAGAGGAACAGGTGATCTGGTCGTCCTGGATCATCCCTGATGCCGTCAATCCGGACTTCCATATACCGTCTTCTTTAGGAGTACTGAAATTGCGGTAAGAGGTGGTTCGTAATTTATCAGAATTGAGAAGTATATTGTCATTATTATAAGTAATAGAGGAGAATATAAATAGTATTTTTGCTTGTATATAAGATCAATGTAATTGCTTAATTCATGTATTATGGCGAAAATAACACACTTATTCTCTTTATGTATTCTTGTTTGTTTAGGTCTTTTGTCATGTAATAAGACAGAGACGTCTGCAAATCATCCATCCTTTGCCAGTATCGAGCAAGGCTTCCGTTCAATACCCGATAGTGTACAGACCGGTGTTTATTGGTACTGGATTTCTGATAATATATCGAAAGAAGGGGTGGAACGTGACCTGGAAGCCATGAAAGTGGCTGGTATTAATCGTGCGTTTATCGGGAATATCGGTATCGATGGCATCCCTTACGGCGATCATAAACTGCTGAGTTCCGAATGGTGGGAAGTGCTGCATGCCGCTTTGAAGAAAGCCACGGAACTGAATATAGAAATCGGAATATTCAACAGTCCGGGATGGAGCCAGTCCGGCGGTCCGTGGGTGAAAAGTTCACAGGCTATGCGTTATCTGGCCTCTTCAGATACGATTGTCGCCGGACCGGGACGTATGCAACTGACGCTACCTTCCGTTGGAAAAGATGAACAGGACGTCTGCGTTATCGCTTATCCGGCATTGGATAAGCCAGTGGCGGAAAAAAGCTGGGCGATAAATAAGAAGTCAGGGCAATCGTCCTCTTCCGTTCTGGTCTTTGATAAGGAAGCAACCGTCCGCACACTGATCTACCGGGTAAATACACCTTTTAAAACGACAGCCAAGCTGTGGGTGAAAAAAGGAGGAAAGGAAGAATTGCTGAGACAATTCGTGATCGACCGTAGTAACCCGGCACTGAATGTAGGCTTTGTCCCTTATGCGCCGGTCGTTATTTCCCTTCCGGAGACTTCCGCTTCACAGTTTCGCCTGGAAATGTCAGAAGAAGGAGAGGCTGCCGGAAATGTAACCCTTACATCTTCTCCCATGATGGAACGCTACCCGGAGAAATCGCTGGCTAAGATGTTCCAGACCCCGCTTCCTATGTGGGATGACTATCTCTGGGAAAAACAGCCTGCCGTTAGTGATGCCTCTTTGATGGTTTCGCCGGATGAGATAAAGAACGTGACTGAATTTTCAAAGAACGGTGTGTTGGATTGGGAAGTACCCGAAGGTAAGTGGGTGATCTGCCGGATGGCTATGTTGCCGACAGGTGTAACCAACTCGCCGGCTGCTCCCGAAGCTACAGGACCTGAGATCGATAAGATGAGCAAGAAACATGTCGCTTTCCATTTTGATGCCTTTATCGGTGATATACTGAAACGTATTCCGGAGGCAGACCGTAAAACATTTAAGGTGGTTGTCCAAGATAGCTATGAAACCGGAGGACAGAACTGGACCGACGATATGATCAGCGTATTTAAGGAACGTTACGGATATGACCCCGTTCCGTATCTTCCGGTTCTGGAAGGTACAGTGGTTGGTAATCCCGATATTTCAGACCGCTTCCTGTGGGATTTGCGCCGTTTGATAGCCGACCGTGTTTCTTACGATTATGTAGGTGGCTTGCGTGATGTTTGTCATCAGCATGGATTGACAACCTGGCTGGAAAATTACGGTCATTGGGGATTCCCGGGCGAGTTTCTGCAATATGGCGGCCAGTCCGACGAGATAGCCGGTGAGTTCTGGAGCGAAGGTTCCCTGGGGGATATCGAGAACAGGGCGGCTTCTTCCTGCGGGCATATTTATGGCAAGAGACGTGTCTGGGCCGAGTCGTTTACAAGCGGGGGACCTGCTTTCGGCCGCTATCCGTATCAGATGAAGCAGCGTGGGGACCGTTTCTTTACGGAAGGGATAAACAGCTCTTTACTGCATGTATATATCCACCAGCCGTTTGAAGATCGCGAACCGGGGTTGGATGCCTGGTTCGGTAATGAATTTAACCGGAAGAATACCTGGTTCAGCCAGATGGATGTCTTTACCGGCTATCTGAAAAGATGTAACTTCATGTTGCAACGCGGCGATTATGTGGCAGATGTAGCTTACTTTATCGGTGAGGATGCTCCGAAGATGACTGGTATCTGTACGCCTGAACTTCCTGCCGGCTATTCCTTCGATTATATTAATGGGGAAGTTTTGTTGCAGCGGGCATCGGTGGAAGACGGCCGGATTGTTTTGCCAAGCGGAATGAAATATCGCTTGCTGGTATTACCCCAACTGGAAACCATGCGTCCGGAAATTTTGCAGAAGATAAAGGAACTGTTGCAGGCAGGTGCCTGTGTGATAGGGCCTGCTCCGAAATATTCTCCGAGCCTGAGTGATTATCCGGCTGCCGACCGGAAAGTGCAGGCACTGGCTTCCGAGCTTTGGGGCGACCAGACAGAATCCGTACGGACAATAGGTAAAGGCCGTCTGTTTATGCCGGCAACTTCCCTGCAACCGGTATTGGAAGCCTTGAACGTAAAACCGGATATGCGTGTTAATTCCGGTACGCCTGTTTTGTTTATCCACCGTGCTACGGATGAGGGTGATATTTATTTTATCTCGAATCAAAGTGAAACTCCGGTTGATATAAACCCGTCCTTCCGTGTAGCCGGAAAATTGCCGGAACTGTGGAATCCGCTGACAGCAGAGATACGTCTTTTGCCGGAGTTCACCTGTGCTGACGGAGTAACTACCGTGCCGGTTCGTCTCGAAGGTTTTGAAAGCTCCTTTATTATCTTCCGTAAAAAAGGCACGCCGGTGAAAACAACCGCCCGGAATTATCCGGTCAAAGAGGTTCTGGCAACTGTTAGCTCTCCCTGGCAGGTCGATTTTGAAAAAGGGAAAAGAGGACCGGAAGAAGCTGTAACCTTCCCGGCATTGCAGGACTGGACAGAAAGTACAGACCCGTCCATCCGCTATTTCTCAGGAAAAGCAATCTATACCAACCGGATCACTTTGGATGAACTGCCTCAGAAGGCGCTTTATCTGGATCTGGGCAAGGTGATGGTCATGGCGAAAGTAAAGATCAACGGACAGTATGTTGGCGGCGTATGGACAACCCCTTACCGCCTGCCGGTTGGAGACTTTCTACGTAAAGGGGAGAACCTGATCGAAGTGGAAGTCGTGAATAACTGGAGGAACCGCCTGATCGGTGACGCTTCGTTGCCTGAAAAGGAACGCGGCACCTGGACAAACGTGAATCCCTGGAATGCAGATTCGCCTCTACAATCGTCCGGTTTGATCGGACCTGTGGAAATACAGGCCTATTCTTACGAATAACCGCTCCTGCCTGCGTTGTTTTTGAATAGAATCATGTACATTTGTAACAAATAAAATACAAGGTATATGAATAAGATTCTGATAAAAAACGCTCGCATTGTGAATGAAGGCCGTATGTTTAAAGGCTCGGTCCTTATTGATGGAGATAAAATAGTAGAGGTGTTCGAGGAAGTTGTTCCCGAAACCGCCTCCAATGTACAAGTTATCGATGCTGAAGGAAAGCTCCTGTTACCGGGAGCAATCGACGATCAGGTACATTTCCGTGAACCGGGCCTGACACATAAAGGAGACATCGCTAGTGAAAGCCGTGCGGCCGTAGCTGGCGGTGTCACCTCTTTTATGGATATGCCGAATACCAAGCCTCAGACTACCACGATAGCCGATCTGGAATGGAAGTTGCAGCGCGGAGCGGAAACATCTGTCGTCAACTACTCTTTCTTCTTCGGTGGAACGAATGATAATATGGACGAGATCCGTAAGCTGGACCGTAGCCGTGTGCCGGGGTTGAAGCTGTTCCTCGGTTCTTCTACAGGCAACATGTTGGTGGATAAGAAGGAGAGCCTGGAGCGTATTTTCGGTGAAGCGGATATGCTGATCGCCATCCATGCGGAAAAGGAAGAAGTGATCAAACGCAATATCGCTTATTATACAGGATTGTACGGCGAAGATCTCGACATCTCTTTCCATAGCAAGATCAGAAGCGAAGAAGCATGTTATGCCTCTTCATCCGAAGCTGTCGAACTGGCTACCCGCCTGAATTCACGTTTGCATATCCTGCATTTGTCTACTGCCAAAGAACTGACATTGCTGAGTAATGAGATTCCTTTGAGCGAGAAGAAGATTACCGGCGAGGTGTGTGTGCATCACCTTTGGTTCCATGACGGCGATTACGCTAAGTTTGGTAACCGAATCAAATGGAATCCGTCTATCAAGACGTTGGAAGACCGTATCGCTTTGCGCAATGCCGTTAACGATAATACGATAGATATCGTAGCGACCGACCATGCTCCGCATTTGTTATCGGAGAAAGAGGGCAGTTGTTTGAAAGCGGCTTCGGGCGGTCCGTTGATTCAGCATTCGCTGGTTGCCATGCTGGAGATGGTGGCAGAAGGTTGCTTCACGTATGAAAAAGTGGTGGAAAAGATGGCGCATATGCCGGCAGACCTGTTCCATATCGACCGGCGCGGTTATATCCGTCCGGGTTATTATGCCGACCTGGTCCTTGTCGATCCGGAGAAGAGCTGGACGGTGGCTCCCGAAAATATAGTATATAAATGCGGATGGGCACCTTTTGAAGGGACTACCTTCCATCATAGTGTCAGCCAGACTTTTGTCAACGGGCAGTTGGTGTATGACAATGGCGTCATAAACGACGAAGTCCGGGGGATGGAAGTGAAATACAACTAAAATACAAACCAGTATGTATAATGTATCCCTTCTCGCTTTTCCAACTAGCCTGCCACACTTTGGTAGTCTCGCTTCCAAGGCGTAGTAGTGTGGCTTCCAATCCGTGGAAGAGACGCTACCACGCCGTGGTAATCAGGTAAGGATAAAATCGTAGAGGTCGCGATACTCGTCGAAGCGCAACTCGTCTGTATAGCCGTGCCGGCGGAAGAGGTTGATGATCCATTCCTGTTGCTCAGGTGTGAGAAGGCGTTCGCCATTGTGGTAGCGGTAGTAGGTGGTGTTTCCACCCAAATACGTCTTGATACGGTCGCGCAGAGGCGTATCGTCTTTCTTCTTCACCTCGGCAAAGAGGGCACGGAAACCGTAGGCGGCGTGGATAATACGTGTCTGCTTATAGCACACGCAGGTGACGCCTTGACGGGCCGTGGGATAGACGGCAGGCCCTGTCACCCAGCCTTCGGGGAGGTGCTTCCCAGCGAGAAAACGGGCGCAACTGTCCGACTTCGGGCAGTCGCTTTGGAAGCAACGGCAGTAGGAGGGAGGAATTTGTTCGGGGGTCAATAGGATGTTTGTCTCCATTGTATTCATATTATTCGTTTCCTGTTTCAGTGAGTAAATTGCTTCTTGGTGTTTTCTGTCCAACCGTCAACAACCGTATTAATGTGCTCTTTCCCTGAACTCGGAGGGCGTTACGCCCTCTTTCTTTTTAAAGAAGGTCGAGAACTGGCCGGCATTTTCAAACTTCAGGCTGTAGGCAATCTCCGATATGTTTAGGTTACTTCCCGTAAGGAGTTCTTTTGCCCTCAATAGTTTTTGCTGTAACTGGTATTGAGCGGGAGACACGCCGGTATATTCTTTGAACATACGGCGGAACCAGGAGTATCCCAGTCCCAGTTGCGAGGCGATCTCTTCCGGCGACACGGGGTTTTCCACCTGCTCTTTCATCAGGATACGGGCCTCGTTGATTTTGTCTACTACATATGTATTAGTAAAAGCACCATTCTTTTTCTTATAATAAACAGTACCCATTATATGAAGGACGATACTGGATATCATCTGCTGGTATCCGGATTTTTCCTGCATGGCAAACTTTAGTATATCTTCATATAATCCTACAATAGTAGCACTTAAACCGATTCTATGAAGCGGCTCTTCTTTCGTGAAGAAACGTTTTTCCACTCGTTTGTCGATATGTATTCCACGGAATCCTACCCAATATTCATCCCATCCGGTCTCTTTGTCCGGATAGTAGCTGTGCCATTCTCCTGGAAAAAGCAGGATCATGGTGCCGGCTTCTATCTTTTGCTGTTTGCAGGATTGGGAAGAGAAGTAGCCGCTTCCCTTCGTTATATAGACAAGCTGGTATTCCTTCAGGATACGTCCTGTCTGCGGTTTGAAGTTATAACTGTCCGGATGACCGGATAACGGATATTGACTTTGGGGTGGAATGAATTGGTATCCGATCGTGGTGACCGTAATCCCCCAGTCTTCATCAGACGCTCCGATAGTCAGGTAGCGTATTTGATTATTTGCGTGTTTATTCATGTCAGAATTGAAAGGTTTAAAATCATTTTCGTAAGCAAAGATAGTAAATAACCTTTTACTTTTGCTTCTGTAAAACAAATAACTTTGTTGCAGGCATGAAGAAACATAACTTTTTAGCATTTGACATAGGAGCCACAAGCGGGAGAGCCGTTTTGGTGTCATTAATGAATGGCAAATTTGAAATGCGGGAACTTCACCGCTTCCCTAATAACCTGTTGGAATTGCACGGGAAATATTATTGGAACATATATAATCTGTATGAGGAACTGAAGAAAAGTCTTTCCCTTTGTGCCCGGGAAGATATCCCGGTCGATTCGATCGGGATCGATACCTGGGGAGTCGATTTCGGTTATCTGGCTTCGGATGGTTCTTTACTGGGGTTGCCCAGGGCGTACCGCGATCCGTATACGGAAGGTGCATTGGAGGAATATTTCCGCCTGGTGCCGCGTGAGGAAGTCTACCGGCTGACCGGTATCCAGTTTATGAACTTTAATAGTCTCTTTCAGCTGTTCCGTGCCCGAAAGGAGGATTTTGCACCTTTGAAAAATGCTGAAGAAATACTTTTCATCCCTGACTTATTGTCTTATCTGTTAACGGGCAAGAAGGTGTGTGAATATACGGATGCTTCCACATCCCAGTTGCTTAATCCTGTTACGAAACAATTTGAACCTTCTTTGCTGGAGGCAGCAGGAGTTTCGCCGTCTATCGTGCGGCAGGTGGTGATGCCGGGAACGCTTGTCGGGGAACTGACGGATGCCCTGGCGGAGGAAACCGGCATTGGCAAGATACCCGTTATTGCTGTAGCGGGGCATGATACGGCTTCTGCCGTAGCTGCTGTTCCGGCCAGGGATGAGCATTTTGCTTATCTGAGTAGCGGGACCTGGAGCTTGATGGGGATTGAAACGGAAGAACCGATCATAACGGAAGAATCCTATAAGAATAACTTTACAAACGAAGGCGGTATCGAGGGAACAACCCGCTTCCTGAAAAATATTACCGGCATGTGGTTATTGGAACAATGCCGGAAAGAGTGGGAGAAGGCCGGGCGTGCTTATGCTTATTCTGAAATCGTGGAGCTGGCTGGGCAGGCTGTTCCCTTTGTACGCTTCGTCGATCCGGACGATCCCCGTTTTGCTAATCCGACGTGTATGACAAAGGCTATTGCCGGTTATTGTGAGGAGACAGGGCAGCCTGTTCCTGAAACGGATGCCGATTTTATCCGTTGCATCTTCGAGAGTCTTGCGCTCCGTTATAATGAGGTGATCCGGATGTTGAAGGGAATGGCGCCTTTCCTGATCGATCGGTTGCATGTGATTGGCGGAGGTTCGAAAAATAACCTGCTGAATCAGTTTACGGCGAATGCGATCGGCATGCCGGTGATTGCCGGCCCTTCGGAAGCAACGGCGATCGGGAATGGTATGGTACAGGCACGGTCTGCCGGTATCGTCTCCACCCGTTGGGAAATGAGGCAGTTGATAGCTGATTCTATTCAGACCGAAACATTCCTGCCGCAGGATGAGACTGTTTGGAAAGATGTTTACGACCGGTATTTACAGGTTGTAAAACGATAATAATTAAGATAAATAAAGACCAGTGTGATAGTAAAAGTCAGCTTGTTCCCGCGCTTGACGCGGGATCGCATGAGAACCAGTCATATGAATATCGAATCGATCAGGCCTGTTTT
Source organism: Parabacteroides goldsteinii DSM 19448 = WAL 12034 (assembly GCF_000969835.1). Taxonomy (GTDB): domain Bacteria; phylum Bacteroidota; class Bacteroidia; order Bacteroidales; family Tannerellaceae; genus Parabacteroides; species Parabacteroides goldsteinii. The sequence goes on along the minus strand of NZ_KQ033913.1, from coordinate 1,721,311 downwards.
TATGCGTCCCCGCATCGGGTGCGGGGACAAGGGCTTTTATATATTTGGAGTAAAATAAAGTATTAACAATATCAATAATTAAAAAGCATACCATGAATACTGAAAAGAAAGTAAAAGAAGCATTTGATTTGGCAGCCGAACGTTTTGCTGCTGTAAACGTTGATGTAAACAGTGCACTTGAAAAGTTGCAGAAAATCAGTCTTTCACTCCATTGCTGGCAGGCAGATGACGTGACGGGATTCGAGAATCCGGACGGCTCGCTTTCGGGCGGCATACAGGTGACCGGTAATTATCCGGGCAAAGCGCGTAATATAGATGAAGTTCGCGCCGATATCCTGACAGCAAACTCTTTTATCCCGGGAACTCATCGCTTGAACCTGCATGAAATCTATGGCGATTTCGGAGGAAAGAAAGTGGACCGCGATGAAGTGGAACCTGCCCATTTCCAAAGTTGGATGGAGTGGGGGAAAGAGAACAATATGAAACTCGATTTCAACTCCACTTCTTTCTCACATCCTAAAAGCGGAAACCTGACGTTGGCTAATCCGGATGATTCGATCCGTAACTTCTGGATCGAACATACGAAACGCTGCCGTGCGATCAGTGAGGCGATGGGTGTTTACCAGAACGATCCTTGTATGATGAACCTCTGGATACATGATGGTTCCAAGGAAGTGCCGGCAAGCCGCATCAAATACCGCCAGTTGCTGAAAGATTCGCTGGACGAAATCTTTGCAACGGAGTATAAGAACATGAAGGATTGCATCGAAGCTAAATTGTTCGGTATCGGACTGGAAAGCTATACGGTCGGTTCTTACGATTTCTATCTGGGATATGGGGCTAAGAATAATAAAATCGTAACGCTGGATACCGGACATTTCCATCTGACGGAAAGTATTGCCGATAAGATCTCTTCCATGCTGTTGTTCACTCCTGAGATCATGCTTCATGTGAGCCGTCCGATCCGTTGGGACAGCGACCATGTGGTTGTATTGAGCGATGACCTGCTGGACCTTTCCCGTGAGATCATCCGTTGCAATGCATTGGATCGTGTACATATCGGACTGGATTATTTCGATGCTACGATCAACCGCATCGGAGCTTATGTGATCGGTTGCCGTGCCACACTGAAAGCGTTCCTGCAAGCCTTGCTTGAACCGTCTGCTACTTTGCAGCAATATGAATCGGAAGATAAACTGTTCCAGCGCCTGGCATTACAGGAAGAATTGAAAAGTCTTCCGTGGACTGCCGTATGGGATATGTACTGTTTGAAAAATAATGTTCCTGTAGGGGAAGATTACATTGCAGAAATAGAAAAATATGAAGCGGAAGTAACAAGCAAGCGCAAATGAATATACTGATAGGCTTACTGATTATCGCCATCGGCAGTCTGGGGCAAAGCAGTTCCTACGTGCCGATCAATAAGGTGAAAAACTGGAGTTGGGAGAGCTTCTGGCTGATCCAGGGTATTTTTGCCTGGCTCGTTTTTCCTTATCTGGGCGCACAACTCGCTATTCCGGAAGGAAATAGCCTGACTGAACTCTGGAGTGCCGGTGGAAGTACCGGCGCTGTAATCTACGGAATGCTGTGGGGCGTGGGAGGTCTGACATTCGGTCTTAGCATGCGTTATCTGGGAATAGCCCTGGGGCAGAGTATCGCTCTTGGTACCTGTGCCGGATTCGGTACGCTTTTTCCGGCAGTATTCGGGGGGACGGATTTGTTTCATGGCGACGGACTGATCCTTTTGCTGGGTGTTTGCGTAACGTTGGCTGGTATCGCAGTGATCGGTTATGCCGGTAGTCTGCGTGCCCGCAACATGACGGACGAGGAAAAGAAAGCGGCTGTGAAAGACTTTGCCCTGACGAAAGGTTTGCTGGTTGCATTGTTGGCGGGTGTGATGAGTGCCTGTTTTAATCTGGGCCTTGAATCCGGAACTCCGATACTGGAAAAAGCGAAAGCCTCCGGTGCAAGCGATTTGTTTGCTTTGAATCCGGTGATCCTGTTGGTAACAATGGGTGGCTTCCTGACGAATGCAGCCTATTGTATCTTTCAGAATATAAAAAATAAAACGGGGAAAGATTATTTCTCCGTTCCGGGTAAGATATTATTGAATAATGTTTTATTTTGTGCGCTGGCAGGAGTACTTTGGTATTCACAGTTCTTTGGATTGGGCATGGGAAAGAGCTATTTTTCTGACTCTCCGGTAATGCTTGCCTTTTCATGGAGTATCCTGATGTCGCTGAATGTCATATTCAGTAATGTTTGGGGAATCATATTGAATGAATGGAAAGGCGTTAGCAGGAAAACGATTATCGTATTAATTACCGGTATGGGAATACTGATATTCTCTTTGCTGTTACCGAGTTTATAGATGACTTTTCGGGAATACCCGAAGCAATTAATATAGAAAAAAAATGACAACAATTGGAAACAACAGCCTTTTGATGGCTGAAATTGGCCGTATCGCTGAGGTGGCTGGCTATCTCTGGACAAAAGGATGGGCCGAAAGAAATGGAGGAAATATATCTGTTAATCTAACCGGTTTACTGACACCGGAAGAAATGGCATTGCCGGCACTTGCTCCTGCTATTCAGTTGCAGGAAGCGATGACCGCCCTTGGAGGACATGTATTTTATGTGACCGGGACAGGCAAACGGATGCGGTATGTCGCACAGGACCCGTTCGCAAATGGTTCGCTGATCCGGATAGCACCGGACGGAAAAAGCTATGAGATCATTGCCGAACAACCTGTCGCCCCGACATCCGAACTGCCGTCTCACCTGATGATGCACAATTATCTCCGTTCGTTGGGACGTGATAACAAGGTCGTTTTGCATACGCATCCGACAGAACTGATCGGTATGACGCATTGTAAACCATTCCTCGATTCGCAGGTGATCACCCGGACGTTATGGGGCATGATCCCCGAATGCCGTATCATCGTACCGAAAGGTGTCGGTATTGTCCCTTATGAAATACCGGGAACGATCGAACTGGCGCATGCTACGATCAAACAACTGGAAAAACATGATGTTGTATTCTGGGAAAAACATGGAATCCTGGCGGTCGGTGAAGATCTGATCGAATGTTTTGACGCAATCGACACCTTGGCAAAATCTGCTCAAATCTATCTGAGTGCCCGCATGGCCGGCTATGAACCGGCAGGAATGACCGACCAGCAGTTGGATGATCTGGTTCCTGCTTTTGGGTTGTAGTTCCTGTAGCGTGTGAGGTTCAAAATTAGAAAGAAATGAGCTATCCCGTTCCCGTGTTTGATACGGGATCGCAAAGGCACAGACCGTATCCTATATGTATCTTTTGATATTGCTGGTTCTTCTGCGGCCCCGTGTCAAGCACGGGGACAAGATAGCTCATATCTGATAATAACTAAACCTGTCCATAGAAGCAAATTGATTCATTATTGATAATACCATGAAAAAGATACTTATACTTCTTACTCTTTTATGTTCCCTGCCGGTACTGGCCCAGCAACGCGACAGCCGGGTACGCGAATATCTTTCCCCGACGCGTATTGTCTGGCAACAACATAGCGAATTGATAAAAGATGGCGATAAACTGCTCCTGCCGGGTAACGGACAGGCAGAATTAACAGATCGTGCTCTTTGCAAGATGACCAGTACGTCAGAAGAGCATCCGGCCCTTTTGTTTGATTTCGGGAAAGAACTTCAGGGAGGCATTCAGATTGTGACCGGTGCTTTTTCCAATAAAAGCCCTATAAAGATGCGTGTCCGTTTCGGAGAATCCGTCAGTGAAGCCATGTGTGAAATTGATGGGAAGAACGGGGCCAGTAATGACCATGCAATACGTGATTTTGTTGTCACATTGCCCTGGTTGGGTGTGCTGGAAGTCGGTAATTCAGGTTTCCGTTTTGCCCGTATAGACCTGATGAGCGATTCTACGGAAGTTTCCTTGAAAGAAATCCGTGCTATTTCTACATTCCGTGATATCCCGTACAAAGGTTCTTTCCGAAGTAGTGACGAACGGCTGAATAAAATCTGGCAGACCGGTGCTTATACGGTTCATTTGAATATGCAGGAATATCTCTGGGACGGTATTAAGCGTGATCGTCTGGTCTGGTTGGGTGATATGCATCCGGAAGTGATGACCGTAAATACTGTTTTCGGTTATAACGAAGTCGTCCCAAAGAGCCTTGACTTGATCCGTGATGTAACGCCTCTTCCCGCTTGGATGAATGGCATCAGCGCCTATTCGATCTGGTGGTTGCTGATCCAGCGTGACTGGTATTATCACCATGGAGATGTGGCTTACCTGAAAGAGCAGCAAACTTATATGAGCGACCTTCTGCGCCTCCTGATTTCTAAAGTGGATGCAGACGGACGTGAGAAACTGGATGGATGGCGTTTCATGGACTGGCCGTCAAGTGAGAATCAGGTGGCGATCGATGCCGGTCTGCAATCGCTGGTTCTGATGGCTATGAGGGCAGGCGATGAATTATGTACAACACTTGGTGACGATGTGTTGGCATCCCAATGTCGTGAAACGGCGAAGAAAATGGAAAAGGCGGCTCCGAAGGTGATCAAGCCTTTGTTGAAATCTAAAATAGCACCGGATGCTCCGGGCTCAAAACAGGGTGCGGCTTTATTGGCCCTGGCTGGTTTGATGAAACCGGAAGAGGCAAACAGTAAATATCTGTCAGTAGGTGGGGCACGTGGATTCTCTACTTTCTACGGATATTATATGTTGCGTGCAATGGCTGCTGCCGGGAATTATCAGGGAGCGATCGATGTGATCCGCCAGTATTGGGGAGCGATGATCGACCTGGGTGCTACTACGTTCTGGGAAGATTTCAATATGGACTGGCTTCCGAATGCAGCACGTATCGACGAACTTGTGCCCGAAGGGAAAAAGGATATTCACGGTGATTATGGTGATTATTGCTATAAAGGTTTCCGTCATAGTTTGTGTCATGGCTGGGCTTCCGGTCCGACATCATGGCTGAGTGAATATGTATTGGGGGTTCAGGTGGTGGAACCGGGATGCCGCGCAGTCCGTATCACCCCGCATCTGGGCGATTTAAAATGGGTGGAAGGAACTTTCCCGACTCCGCAGGGTGTAATAACGATCCGTCACGAAAAAGGAGCGGACGGTAAAGTGAAAAGCGAAGTAAAGGCTCCGGACGGTGTGAAAGTCTATCTGGAGAATTAAATAAAATTGATAACCTGTAAAAGCGATCGTATTATGAAAAAGTATCTCTTATTGTGTGTATGCGCCGGATTTTTGGCTTCGGCAGAAGCTAAAACGAAAACGTACTGGAAAGCAAACTGGATAAATACGGAACAATGCCAGAGTGCGAGCAATACCTGGCTGGCCTATCGTAAAACGGTAACTTTGGCTGAAGTTCCCCGGACACTGGCCGCACATATTGCAGCCGACAGTAAATATTGGTTATGGATCAACGGTCGGATGGTGGTGTTTGAAGGAGGCTTGAAACGCGGTCCTTCTCCTTATGATACTTACTACGATTCGGTAGAGATTGCTCCTTACCTTACGTCGGGGGAAAATACGATCGCTGTTTTGGTGTGGCATTTTGGTAAGAACGGATTCAGTCATGTGAACAGTGGACTGGCAGCCTTGTTATTTGAGGCGATTGCTCCCGGCATAGAGATTGTATCCGATAAAAGCTGGAGTTGTAGGGTATATGATGCTTATCAGAATACCGGTGCTCCTTATCCGAACTATCGCCTGTCGGAAAGCAATATCCGTTTCGATGCCCGCAGAACATTAGAAGGATGGAACCAGCCTGGCTATAAGAATACGTTTCCCGGAGCCGAGATCGCTGCAGTGGTTGGTAAAGCGCCTTTGGGAAACCTGGTTGAACGTCCTATTCCGCTTTTTAAGGATTTTGGTTTAAAGGAGTATCCGGGTGTCCGCCGGTCGGAGAGAGGCGATACCCTGTTCTGCCGTTTACCTTACAACTGCCAGTTTACACCCTATCTGAAAGTGGAGTCGGCGGAAGGTGCGACAATCCATATGCAGACGGATAATTATCGGGGTGGAGGACCAGAAAATATCCGTGCCGAATATGTCACCCGCAACGGCATACAGGAGTATGAAAGTTACGGCTGGATGAGCGGTCATGAGATGTGGTATATTCTTCCCGAAGGAGTAAAAGTACTGGAAGTTAAGTATCGTGAAACCGGCTATGATACAGAGTTTGCCGGATCGTTTCAATGTAACGATTCTTTCCTGAACGAACTTTGGAAACGTTCTGCGAGAACATTATATATAACGATGCGTGACAATTATATGGATTGTCCCGAACGCGAACGTGCTCAATGGTGGGGAGACGAGGTGAACGAGTTGGGAGAGGCTTTCTATGCACTTTCTCCTTCTTCCCATAAACTGGCCGTTAAAGGCATTTATGAACTGATGAACTGGCAGCGTGCCGACGGCTCATTGTTTGCTCCTGTTCCTGCCGGTAACTGGTCGAAGGAGTTGCCTTTGCAGATGCTGGCTTCGGTGGGTTGGTATGGTTTCTATACACAGTATTATTATAGCGGAGACAGTACATTTATTCCGGTTATTTATGACCGCCTGCATCGTTATCTGCATGAAACATGGCAGGTCGATAAGAGTGGCCTGCCCATCGAACGCAGTGGTGAATGGAGTTGGGGTGACTGGGGCGAACAGATCGATATGGGGGTATTGACGAACTGCTGGTATTATCTGGCACTGAAAGCAGAAAAGGAATTTGCACTTCAACTGGGTAAGAAAGCAGATGCAGAAGAGATCACCCGTATGATGTATAGTATTGAGAAATGCTTTAATACGAAATTCTGGACCGGCACTGCATATCGTTCTCCGGGTTATCATGGCAAGGATGACGACCGTTCGCAGGCTATGGCCGTTCTATCCGGTTTGGCGACAAAAGACAAGTATCCCGCCATACTGAAGGTCTTGAAAAAAGAATATCATGCCAGTCCCTATATGGAAAAGTATGTATTGGAAGCACTTTTTCAGATGAATGCCCCGGAGGTTGCCTTGCAGAGGATGCGTGACCGGTATGCCGGTATGTTAAACTATAAGGATTATACAACCTTATTTGAGGGTTGGGGAGTCGGCGCTGAAGGTTTCGGAGGAGGTACGATCAACCATGCCTGGAGCGGAGGACCGCTGACGCTGCTGAGCCAGAAAGTGTGTGGTATTGAACCGACATCTCCCGGTTTCCGTACATTCCGCATAAAACCTCAGATGGGGTCTTTAACGGAAGCATCGGCATCAGTACCTACCCATTACGGAGATATAAAAGTGAAATTACGCAAGTCAGGACGTACTATATTAATGGAAATACAAGTTCCGGAACAGACGAGTGCAGAGGTCGTTTCTCCGAAAGGAAAGATACAGCAGATAGGCTCCGGAACCTATAATTTAAAGTGCCCCTTTTAATCGGGGCACTTTTTGTATTAATTCTGACGAATATATTTAAGGTTTATATATTGTTTAATAATCTCACATTATCTACTTTTGCGGCGGAGAATAAATGGTTATTAATCAATGGCAAAAAGAAAAGGCAAAGCAAAATCGCGGAAAAAGAAGAATCAGGGGGCATCTTTAGTTTCTGTAATCAGGCGTATATTTGTTCTTGCGGCCTTAGTGGTTATCTGTTTTATCGGCCTGTTATATGTGTTTAACTATTTCTATCCTACTTCCGGTAAGAAGCCTGTGGCGGTGGAACAGAAGAAGCAGCCTGCTGATCCTGTAAAGGAAAAACCGGCAGATAAAAAGCCTGCCATTGTTCCTCCTCGTCCGAAAACAACTACTTTTAAAGTTCCGGCAAATGCCGAAATCCCTAAATTGAAGGCTAAACGTTCCGAACAAGTGATCCGTCACGAAGGATATACCGTATCCTACAATTCAGATTATAAGATTGCGAACTGGGTAGCTTACGAGCTGACTGCCGAAGAGGCGAAAAGCAAAAAGACGGAACGTTCTAATAAATTCGTACCGGACCCGATGGTAAAAGGTGCGACAGCAACGAATGAAGACTATACCCGTACAGGTTACGACCGTGGCCATATGGCTCCTGCCGGTGACATGAAGTGGTCGGCAAAGGCAATGCGCGAATCATTTTATTTCAGTAATATCTGTCCGCAGAAACCGGCGCTGAACCGGGGTATCTGGAAAGAACTGGAAGAGCAGAGCCGTTTATGGGCGAAAGATTACGGATCTTTGCTGATTGCTACCGGTCCTGTAATTACGGACAATATGAAACGGATGGGAAAGAATCGAGTAGGTGTTCCTGGCGCGTTTTACAAAGTGATTTGTTATGTTTCGGGAAGCGAATATAAAGCAATTGCGTTCATTCTGGAAAATAAGGATTATAAAAAGACTTCTTTGAAGTCAATGGTGATACCTGTCGATAGTGTGGAAAAAGTAACGGGAATTGATTTCTTTCCGGCTGTTCCCGATGAACAGGAAAGGGTAATGGAAGCAAAAATAGATTGGGACAGTTGGTCCTTTTGACACTAGTAGTTTGTACGAGCAATATAGAAATAAAACAAGCAAATATAAGTAGCTGCCGTTCGGTTCCGAAGGAGCGGCGCAATTAGAACAATTAGTGGAAAATGAATGTTGTATAGCTATGACTTAACGCATAGTTTTATATGACTGTATGCAAGCATATATAATTAATAAGTAACTAAAATAACTAAATCAAGTTGTTATCATGAATGGTAAATTGATTCCCGTTTTTGTATTGACAGCATTGATGTCATGTAGCCAGCCTCCGGTAAAGGAACAGGGCCCTCGTCCGGTGAAGCTGGAAGAAGTGACATCTTTGGATATGGTAGAAAAATCATTTAGCGGTGTTGTATCGCCTGATCAATTTAGTGACCTGGCTTTTAAGATGTCCGGTCCGCTGATTTCATTAAATGTCGAAGAAGGACAGAAAGTACGTACAGGGCAAATCGTAGCCGAAATAGACCCACAGGATTTCAAATGGGATTATGAAGCCAAAAAGGCTTCTTTCCAGACAGCACAGGCGCAGTTGCAGCGTGCGGAAAGACTGCTGGCTAAACAGGCAATCTCTCAACAGGAGTATGAATCGACAAAGGCTGCTTATTCCAATGCACAGGCAGCATTCGAAAACTCACAGAATACCTTGGAGCAGACTAAGCTGCGTGCTCCTTTCGATGGCTTCATCCAAAAGAAATATGTAGAGAATTATCAGAAGGTACAGATGGGACAAGGTATTGTCTGCCTGATAAACCCGAACAAATTGCAGGTGCAGTTCACAATGCCTGAAACGAATATCACTTACTTCTCCACTCCCTACAGCATCTTTGTAGAGTTTGACAATTACAAAGGGACCCGCTTCAAAGCGAAAGTAAAAGAATATGTGGAAGCCTCGCCCGATGGTTCCGGCGTACCGGTATTCCTTTATATTGATGATCCCGAATTTAATCTGAACAAATATAAGGTAGCCGTAGGTTTCTCCTGTCGTGTAATCCTGAACATAGAGAGCAAGAGTTTCAATGAAGGGGCCGTGTTGATTCCGCTGTCTGCTATCGTTGCCGACGAACCGAACAGTGGTAATAAATATGTGTTCGTCTATAACCCGCAAACCTCGAAAGTGGAACGTCGTAAGATTACGGAAAAAGAACTGGTCGGCAAAGACGGTGTTGTCGTAACCGAAGGTTTGAAAGCCGGAGAGCAGATCGTTACTGCCGGAGTAACCCGCCTTGTCGACGGACAACAAGTAAAAGTATTAACAGATTAAGAGGATAAGCAATGAATATTCCAAAATATTCTTTAGAGAATTCGAAGATTATATACTTCTTCCTGGCTGTTATGCTGATAGGTGGTATATACTCTTTCTTTAAATTGCCGAAGAAGGAAGATGCTCCCTTTGTGATCAAGCAGGCTGTGCTTGTTACACAATATCCGGGTGCGACTCCTTTCGAGGTAGAAAAACTGGTCACCGAGCCAATCGAACGTGAGATCCAGTCTATGTCTGACGTGCTTCAGATCAAGTCTGAATCTTATTTCGGTATGTCTAAGATTTCGATTGAACTTCAGCCGACACTCGACCCTGACAACATGCCCGTTAAGTGGGATGAACTTCGCCGTAAGGTGGCGAATATCGAACCCCGCCTGCCGAGTGGCGCTTCTTCTATCTCAGTCAGCGATGATTTTGGAGACGTGTTTGGTATCTATTACGCTTTGAGTGCGGATGATGGTTATACCTATGATGAATTACGTGACTGGGCTCAGAAGATCAAGACGGAACTGTCTCCCGTTCCCGGTGTTCAGAAAGTATATCTGTTCGGTGAACAGACACAAGTTATTAATGTAAGGATTTCAGTTCCTAAACTGGCAAATCTTGGTATCGACCCGAACTCGATACAGCAAGTGTTGCAAACGCAAAACCTGCTGGTAAATACCGGAGATATCAATACGGGTAATTACCAGTTGCGTGTCCGGGCGGAAGGAACCTATAAGAATATCCAGGATATCCGCGACCAGTTGATCGTAACCAAAAGCGGTAGTGAAGTCCGTTTAGGAGATATTGCTATTGTGGAACGAGGGTATATGGATCCTCCTTCCAATCTGATGCGTGTGGATGGCAAACGTGCTATCGGTATCGGAGTTGCAACAGGTGCTAAAGATGACGTGGTGGCTGTCGGTAATGATGTAGCTGCCCACCTCCAGGAGATGGAACAATTGTTCCCTGTTGGAATGGACCTGAAAACGATCTATCCGGAAAACAAGATTGCAGACGAGGCAAACAATGGTTTTATCCTGAACCTGATCGAATCGTTGCTGATTGTAATTGTGGTGATCTTCCTGGTGATGGGATCACGTGCCGGTATGCTGGTGGGTAGTTCGCTGCTCTTCTCGGTGGGCGGTACTTTATTGCTTATGTTGATCTGGGGCGTCGGACTGAACCGTACTTCGCTGGCCGCCTTTATCATTGCGATGGGTATGCTGGTGGATAATGCGATAGTTGTAACCGATAATGCGCAGGTCGGTATCAAGCGGGGATTGTCCCGTTATCAGGCTCTGATCGATGGAGCGACCAAACCGCAATGGGCATTGCTGGGAGCTACCTTTATCGCTGTCTGTTCATTCCTGCCGATGTATCTGGCTCCGGCTTCAGTGGCCGAAATCGTTAAACCGTTGTTTATCGTATTGGCTGTTTCATTAGGTTTAAGTTGGGTACTGGCATTGACTCAGACAACAACTTTCGGTAACTTTATCCTGAAAGAGGCTAAACCGGGCGAGTCGAAGGATCCGTACGATACGAAACTGTATCATAAATTCGAAGGGGTGCTGGGGCGTCTGATCAAACGCAGATGGATAACTATTACTTCCGTGATTGCGACATTGTTCCTCTCCTTATTTATTATGAGTATCATGCCGCAGAGTTTCTTCCCGATCATGAACAAACCTTATTTCCGTGCCGACCTGATCTTCCCTGAAGGGTACAGTATTTACGACGTGGAGAAGAATGTTAAGCTGATCGAAGATTATCTGAGCAAGAACGAGAATATCAAGTCATATTCATTTACCCTGGGAGGTTCACCGGTTCGTTATTACCTGGCAAGTTCGTCGGTAGGTCCGAAACCTAACTTTGCCAATGTGCTGATTGAGACTAAAAAGGCGGAGGATGCACAGGCGGAAGAAGGTAAATTCTATGACTATATGGTGGCTAACTATCCTGATATCCTGACGCGTTCAGCCTTGTTCGCCTTGTCTCCGGTACCTGATGCCGCTATCGAGATCGGTTTTATCGGCGACAATGTGGATACACTGGTCGCTTTAACGGAACAAGTCAAAGAGATTGCCCGTCAGTACGACCAGGTGATGGAAGTGCGTGACAGCTGGGGGAATAAAGTACCGGTATGGAAACCGATGTACTCACAGGAAAAAGGTCTGCGCCTGGGTATTACCCGCCAGCAGGTTGCTTATTCCCTTCGTTCGGCAACGAATGGTGTACCATTGGGTGAATATCGTGAAGGCGATGTCTTCATGCCTATCCTGATGAAGGATGCCGACAGGGATTCTATGAACCTGAACGATATTAGAACATTGCCGGTTTACAGTGCCAAAGGACGTTCCGTCAAAGTTGAACAGGTTATCGACGATTTCTCTCTCGATTATGAATATAATGTAGTGAGACGTTACAACCGTCAGCCATACATGATGATGCAATGTGAACCGAAACGCGGCGCCAACACCATGGCTGCTTTCAGCCATCTTTGGACAGAAGCCCAGAAACAAATACAGGTTCCTGAAGGTTATAAGATGACTTATTTCGGAGAACAAAGCGAACAGGATAAAGGTAACAAAGCGATTGCCGCCAATATTCCGTTGATGTTCGGTCTGATCTATGTTACCCTGTTGTTCCTTTTCCCGAAATATTACCGTAAACCGGTGCTGATCATGGCTATGCTTCCGTTGATCTTCATCGGTGTGGTACTGGGATTACTGGTATTCGGCAAGTCGCTCGACTTCTTTGCGATGCTGGGATTATTGGGACTGATCGGTATGAATATAAAGAATGCGATTGTGCTTGTCGATGAGATAGGTTTGCAAATGGATAGCGGACTGGCTCCTGTCAATGCCGTTATCGAGGCAACTAAGACACGTATCGTTCCTGTAACGATGGCCTCGGGTACAACGATTCTGGGTATGCTTCCGTTGTTGGGAGACGCGATGTTTGCAGGTATGGCCGCAACGATCATGGGAGGTTTGTTTGTCTCAACCATCCTGACCATCTTCGTGCTTCCGGTTACCTATTGTATTTTCTTTAAGATTAAATCGGAATAAGATATGAAAAGTAAACTGATAATAGGTTGTATGTTACTGGGTGCCCTGTCTGCGAAAGCACAGGTGCAGCCCATTACGGCAGCCGAATACAAAGAAAAAGTACTTGAATACAGCCGTCAGATCAAGCAAAGTTCGGAAGAACGGATTGCAATGCAGCATGCTATCAAAGCTGCTAAAACAGCATTCTTCCCGGCTGTGGATTTCTCCGGAAGTTATCAATACCGTATAAATAAATACGAATTGGGAATGGGAGATGGCATACCCGGTATCGAAATGGACCATAATACGTATAGTCTTGGTGCCACAGTAAGCCAGCCTATTTACGCCGGCGGACAAATTTACAACAATTATAAGGCTGCCGAAATCCAGGGCCAGATCGCGACCGAGGCCGAAGAGTTGACGACCGATAACATCGTTTATGCTGCCGACATGAACTATTGGTCTGTTGCTGCCCGTAAAGGCATGTACGCTGTAATGACACAGTATGTCGATATTGTACAGGAACTGGCAAACGTGCTGACTCTCCGTTTTCAGGACGGACAGATCAGCAAGACCGACCTGTTGCAGGTACAGGCCCGTTTAAAGGAAGCCGAGTTGAATAAAAGTGCCGCTTATAAGGATTATCAGATTGCATTGCAGAATCTGAATGTCCTGATGGGTGTCCCTCCAATGGAGCCGATAACGATTACAGACTCTATTACGATGGTTTTACCGTTGCCTATGCAGGTCGGTGAATCGGCAGCACTGGAAAACCGGCCGGACTACCTGATCTCCAAACTGAACATCGAGTATCAGAAAAGACAGATCAACCTGTCAAAAGCAAAATATAATCCGACCCTGTCTGTCGGTTTTCAGGGCACATGGGGAACTCCTATGTTGAACGTAAAAGGCTCCGATAACTTATGGACACCGGCTGTCTTTGCATCTTTAAAGATTCCTTTGTTCCGTTGGGGTGCCCGTTTCAAGGAAGTAAATTCCCAAAAAGCCGTGCTGCGCAGTAAAGAGTATGCAATGGATAATACCCGCGACCAGATCACTCAGGAAGTGGCTAATGCATGGACAAGCCTGACAGAGAATACTAAACAGATCGATGTCGCTGAAGAGGCTTGTAAGATAGCAGAAGAGAATCTGGATCTGAATACATTCAGTTACAACGAAGGTAAGCTTCCTATTGTCGATGTCCTTTCTGCCCAGTTGTCATGGATACAGTCTTATAGCAGCCTGATCCAGACCTGGTACCAGCAAAAAGCATCATTGGCCCAGTATAATAAGGCTATTGGTATCCGACGGATGCAGTGACCTCTGGAAAATACATACTAAGTAAAATCTGTTTCTCCCTAGTGGAACACTTGTTTCATTAGGGAGAAACATTTGTTTCATAGTAATGAAACAGTATAAAGGTTGTATGTTTATATTTGAATACAATTGCTTGCAGGTTAGAAAGCATTAGTTTTTATCTTTGTATCCGTTTAAGAACACAAAAACAAGATGGAGATTATAAGATTGACAGCAACGGATCATCCGCGGTATACTGCTTTTAGAAACATATATGATATAAGTTTCCCAATCTATGAACAACGGACTGTGGAGCAGCAACAGGACGCGTTTTCAGACAGCCGGTATCATTTGGATTGTCATATTGATCCGGTCAATGATCTTTTATTGGGCTTTATCGCTTATTGGAGATTCGATAGTTATACGTATGTGGAACATTTTGCAATCCATCCGAATGAGCGCGGGAAAGGTCTGGGAGGTTTGATTCTGAAGAATCTGATAGAGCAGGAAAGTGGGCGTGTATTATTAGAAATAGACCCTGTTACGGATAATGTCTCTGCTGCCCGCTTGCATTTTTATCAGTTACATGGGTTTGTAGAAAATCCGTATCCTCATACCCATCCGGCTTACAGAAATGGATATCCGGATCATTCGTTAGTTGTTCTTTCCTCCGGAGAAACCATACCGGATATTGAATATAAGCGGTTCGCTTCAGATTTGAATCGGGTTATAATGAAAAAGGGAAGGTGATGAACCTTCCCTTTTTCATTATATAGTTTCTTTTTATTCTTTACTCAACGCTTTCAGGGATGCGAAGAATGTGGAACCTTTACCTTCTTCCGACTCGAACCAGAGCTTTCCGTCATGCTGTTCAACAAAGTCTTTGCAAAGCATCAAACCTAATCCGGAACCTTTTTCATTATTCGTTCCGTAGGACGTGAAGTGAGTATTCTGTTTTAACAGCTTTTCCTGGTCTTCTTTCTTTATCCCCTTGCCGGAGTCTTTGACGCTGATAACAACATGGTCTCCTTCTATCTTGGAACCGATAGTAATGGTTCCGCCTTCAAAGCTGAACTTAATAGCATTTGAAATAAGGTTCCTGACAACTGTTTTGATCATGTCTATATCAACAAAACCGGATAGTTCTTTGTCCATGTCCTGTAATTGGATAGTCAGTCCTTTTTGGGTTGCCATCGGGATATATATTTCTGCTGTGCTTGAAACCAGGCTGTTTATATCAGTTTCCTGTTTATATACATTTTGTTTCTTCAGACGGTTTTTAGCCCACTTAAGCAAATTATCCAACAGCAGGAAGATTTCTTCCGACGTCTTGTTCATCATCTGGAGCATTTCAAATACTTCCGGACTTACCTGGTCTTTATCTACCATCATAAGGATCGCATTGTTCATCATTTTCAGAGAACCTAGTGGCGAACGCAGATCATGGGCGATAACGGAATAAAGGGTGTCACGGGATTCTATGGTGTTTTCCAGTTCCTGCTTAATTCGTTTAATGCTGAATAACTCGAAACGGTGAGCTACGCGCTTAACCAATTCCTCTCTCTGGAACGGTTTCGTCACATATTCTGTTGCTCCGAGCTGGTAACCTTTTACTATACTCTGCATATCACTCAGGGCCGACATGATAATAACAGGTATATCGTTTGTGTCCGGATTACTTTTAAGATGCTGTAATACTTCGTATCCATCCATCTCCGGCATCATGATATCTAATAGTATGAGATTAGGGTGCTTGTCATGTGCCAGACGTAAAGCCTTGGCTCCGCTGTCACAGGTTAATAGCCTGTAGCCTTCTTTTTTTAATATAGCTTGTACTAACATGACGTTGGTTGGTACATCGTCAACGATCAATACTGTATATCCTGCTGCTAAATTATCCATATCAAATTTAAACTTTTCTTGATATTCAATCACTATGCGTACGCAAAAATATTAATAATGTTTGAATTTACAGGCGTTTTCCTTGTTACATTTTAGAATTATTTTTTTTATTGAATTCTTTTTGCTTTCTCCCATGCTCCATTCCCTTTATTTCCAGCTAAATAGAAAAAACCTCTTATCACATTTATATTCATGAAAGAGAAGTAGTAGGGGATAAAAAACAACTTGTTTCGAACATTTTTCTGTTCCATCATATAACCGGCATAAGCCATTATATAGAATGCAACTTGTAAAAGTAGTAAAAATATATAAGTAAACCCTCCATAACAGGCTAATATTATATTTAATGGTATTAAAAGAAATAACATGACCGGCGTAATGGTCCATCGTAAGACACGATGGCTCACAAATTGAAAACTAAGCATACCATAACGGAAGATGTTGAACAGGTTTCGCAGACGCCAGACCGATTGCAGTCCTCCGGCAGCAATGCGTATTTTGCGTTTTTCTTCTTCTTTCATATTGAGGGAAGCGGTTTCGGTAGCGTAGGCTTCTTTACAATAGGCTATTTTATATCCTTTTTGTGCAATACGTAATGAAAGAATGAAGTCGTCAAGCAGGGTGTCTGACGGCATTTGTTCGAATAACTCCGTCCGTACGGCAAATAACTCTCCTGCTGCTCCGACTGCCGAATACAACCGGTAGTCTAATGCTTTCAGGGCTGATTCGTATTTCCAGTAAATACCTTCTCCCGCCGTAGCTCCCTGGGCAGTGTTTGTTTCCACTCTTTTTTCTCCGGCTACGCATCCGACCTCCGGATTGGAGAATTGGCGGATAATTTCATGCACGGCTTCTTTATTAAGCATGGTATTTGCATCCGTAAAGATGACGTAGGGCGTTGTTATATATTGTATACCTCGGTTCAGGGCGGCTGTTTTCCCTTTGCGTTGCGGTTGGAAAAGCACGGTTACTTCCGGATATTGTTTCAGGAGTTCATTCGTACGGTCGTTCGACCCGTCTGTAACCCAAACGATTTTCAGCTTATCGGTCGGATAGGCGAGGGCATGACTGTTCTCCATCTTGGAAGCAACGATATCTTCTTCATTGTATGCCGCAATGAAGAGGGTAACTTCAGGAAGAGGCTCAGGCAATCCTATGCTTATGGGTTTTTGGAAGAGTTCTTTTACTTTTACTAATACATATAATAATATACCGTATCCCAGATAGGTATAGAAGACTATAAAGATACCGATCCAAAATAGCCATTCGATTACAGTGTAAAATACTTCTTGCATGGTTTTATATTTATTTATCTGATAAAAGAGATTCCGTCTATTCCTCCTTTAAGCAAAGGAAGTATCAGCTTGAATTTTCCTTGGCATAAATAAATCAGAAAGTGCTTAGGTAAAGCAACAAAAAGCTGATATAGATATGAACATTTCCTTTCAAATGGGTCAGACAATGTTCTTTGGGCAAATATCAGGCGATTGCGGGTATGAAAATATACTTGTAACGGACTTTGCAGACCGACACTGGCACTTTCTTTATGTCCGACGACTGCCTGAGGTTCATACCAGATACTAAATCCGGCTTTATGCATGAAGGTACACCAATCCAGTTCCTCATAATACAAAAAATAGTATTCGCTCATATAACCGAACTTTTGAATATCAGCCGTCCGGATCATCATGGCTGCTCCATTGGCAAAGGCTGTTTCCTGCGGGACATCAAACCTTCCGTCGTCTTCCTGTGAGTAGCCGATGAATTCGTTACGGAGTGTTATGTAACTCATTGGAGTGGCTCCTGCATATTGCAGTTTATTGTTTTGCGGCCAGAAAGTCGTTTTAGGGGAGACACATCCTATTTTTTCATCACTATCCAGCCGTTTTACCAGTATCTCAAGAATGGGGCGGGTAATGATCGTATCGTTATTCAGGAAAAACAAGTAATCACCGGTTGCCTGTTTGACACCGATGTTATTTCCTTCCGCAAATCCGAGGTTTATATCGTTTCGTATTACTTTTGCATCAGGATATTTTTCTTTTAACAAAGTGTAATCATTCAGGCTGGCTGAACCGTTATCCACAACAATCAGTTCGTAAGGATAATTTTCATGCCGTTTTAATGATTCAATCATTTCACATGTATCTGTGACCCCGTTATAATTAACAGTTATTATGGAGACTTTTTTCATATGTAAATAAATTGCGCTCCCTATCTCAAGAGAGCCGTTTAAACCATTAATAAATTGATTTTTTTAGAGTTCAGACAAAACAAAAGAGAGCACTTGTATAGATACAAATGCGGTTGGCTATTATCTTTGGGCATTTTATAATTTTACAACAGCTAAGAAAAAAAATTTCATACACGCGTTAAAGGACTCGCAGTCTTGACCGCTTAGCAGTTGAGATCAGTTTCATGAGCGACCTCTTGCTGTTTCTTACGACAACAAGCCAGTAAAAATCGACCTTCTCTATGTTTTTAACCTACTTCTGGGATTGGACCATCATCACGGCTGATTTTAACTTTATAGCCAAGTGCTTCCAGCTCTTTCTTCAAGTAATTTTTCCGTTTCTGCTCCATCCTTTGGTTGAGATATTCCGCACCGAGTTCCTTATACTCACAAGCCTCTTTCAGTACATGCCATACCGATTTCAGGATCGAGTGTCCTACTGCTACTAAAGCCCTCTTTTTCCCTCGACGGGCGGCTAAACGGTGATAACGTGCACTGTAAAAGGTGTTCTTGGTACGGGTGGCTGCCCACGCAGCCTCCGTGATTACGGCTTTCAACTGTTTGTTGCCATGGGTGGTTCTACCACTTTTTTTTTACCTGCGCTCTCGTTATTGCCAGGACAGACACCGGCCCACGAAGCCAGGTGCTTTTCGGTTGGAAAGGCTTCCATATCCACACCTATCTCTGCTATCAGGTCTTCAACCGTTTTCCGGCTAAGTCCGGGGATCTTCTGCAAGAGTTCCATCACATTCTCATAAGGAGATAAAACCTCTTTTATACGGCAGGTAAGGTCAGCTATGATGGCTTTCGTCTGTTCCATATCTTTACGGATGGTCTGCAACATATAGATGTGATGCGGTTCTATAAAGCCTTCACAAGCCTGATAAAGAAGTTCCGGACTGGCTTCAAGTTTTTTATGATAGATGCAAGTTATGTCATCCATTGTTACATGACCCTTATCGATCAACATATCTATCAGCTTGTTCGCCACGACTCCGTCCAGGCTGCACACCACGCTGGAAAGTTTGATGTTACAATCTTCCAGGATACGAACAATACGGTTTTTCTCAGAAGATACATGCTGGATCAACTTGTTACGGTAACGGGTTAAATCACGAAGCTCACGTTGTTCACGCTCCGGGATATAACTCGGTTTCAACAAACCTGCTAAAAGCAGTTTGCAAATCCAGGCACTATCCTTTTTATCCGTTTTGTGCCCGGGAACATACTTGATGTGCCGTGCGTTCACGATCCAGACTTTCATATCAGGACATTCAAGAATCTTATAAACCGGCTTCCAGTAAACACCGGTACTTTCCATGGCTACATGCGTAATGCCACTGGATAATAACCATTCTTTTAATTCTGTCAAAGAACTACTGAAGGTCTTGTAACTGCGGGTTTCAGTTTTGAGACCTTCGCCACTTATCGTAGCAACTACCATGTCCTTGTGGACATCTATTCCACAACCCCGGAGGATGACTTGTTCAAAAGGTACTGTTTTCATTGCATTCGTTTTTTCGAGTGAATGACACTAAAGTAAACAATACCCCCCTATTTACATTCTCTTGGACGAAATTTATTTCATGGATGTTTCATGATTATTCTTTTTAGTGATATGATGCGGTGTATTGTTGAAACTCATGTCTTTCTTTTTTACGCGGCAAATCGAAGCCGTGTAACTGCGTAACAGTGCTATCATCATTGATGGTAGTTTTGTTATGCTGACGAAAAAGTCTTGGGTGTACATATTCCGGGGTATTGCTAAGAGATATGTTCCTATTTTGATGATTAGCAGGTAATACCATTTAATTGCAACGGAAAACGATACGACAGACCAGAAGAGTATCATCAGGAATATCAGCAAAAAACGGACTGGTCTGGGGAAAGGGATCCATTGGATGACCTTGTCAATATATGACAGATTTATCTTCCTTATATTAAAATCCTTTGTTATCAGGGAAAATGCAAGAATCTGAGCATGGAACCATCTTGACCGTTGTCTGATCAGAATGTCTTGTCTGGCGGTCTTCTCATCATATACATATATATCATCACTGTAATCTACGAATATGTTGTCTCTGGCCAGGATAGCTTCCAGTTCTTTGTCTTCCGCAAAGGTTTTGCACTCATGCATATGTTGTTTCAGCCATTCAAAATCAAAAACCATTCCGGAACCGATCAAAGCTGATGATAGTCCGACGTTCACACGTCCTTTTCTGAATATAGTATTATTTATCTCTTCTGAAATGCCATCCCACACGGCAACGGATGTATTTTCATTTTTCCGGGTTCTGTGGGCCTGCAATACTTTAACTGTTTGTGTGGCTTGGTTTATGCGGGTCAGGAAGTCTGTGTCGGTAATATTATCGGCGTCCATAATAATAACCCGGTCAAATCCTTCCAAGTGATCTAATGCATAAGATATGGATTTATGCTTCATACTTTCTTGAAAGTCAGGAGTAAAAAGAGTTATTGGCAATTGCCCCAAAGCGAGATTGGTTGCCTCCTCCATATGATCAGAGACCACTACTACCTGAAATTTATCCCGGGGATAATCTTGCTTCATAAAACTTTCAACAGATTCTTTTATTACCCGGTCTTCCTTATAGGCAGCAAAGATAACTACAATGCTTTGTGTTTTAACATGGTCTGTCTTTCCTTTTTTTCTTTTGACAAAAGAGGCCAAAGTGAAAAAAAGATTGTATCCTGTGAATATCGCAGTGATGATGAACAGGAGTGTATCCAATTGAAATAGAAAATTCATTCTCTTTTTTTTGCAAAAATAGCTATAAATATTTAAGATGTATTGAAATTCAAAATGTTTTTATGTTATTCTGATTTGTCTTTTTTTGTTTTAGAATGTAAGTAATATGGTGTGTATTTGAAAATATTTAATGATAATATGTATTTTTTTATTGGGTAACCAATAAATAATGAGCAAATAATAGCAAAAATAGTAAGATAAATCCCTTCCATAAGAGTCGAATTTTCAAGTTTAGGAAATCCAATTATATACCGTCCAATTTCAAAACACAAAATATGCAAAGCAAAAATAATTAATGAGTTTTTCCCTAGATACTTCAATATAAAGGCTAGACACCTTATCTTCTCAATGTGTTTGCTAAAATATAGAATAATACAAGAGGCACTTATGGCTGCTAATATCGAAATTGGAAAATAATTACCTAAATGGTTTAACATTACATCTACATTTATATTTAAGTAAACAGCACTAATATAA
This sequence comes from Parabacteroides goldsteinii DSM 19448 = WAL 12034, assembly GCF_000969835.1. Lineage (GTDB taxonomy): Bacteria > Bacteroidota > Bacteroidia > Bacteroidales > Tannerellaceae > Parabacteroides > Parabacteroides goldsteinii. The sequence goes on along the minus strand of NZ_KQ033913.1, from coordinate 1,699,844 downwards.
ATAATACTTCCAATGATAATTATAACTATTTGCTTTTGTAAGGAAAATGTAAGTATAGCATGTTGATTAATCCACTGTCCTATATGTAAAAATATTATCATAGATAAAGAAGTGCTTAAATATAAAGGTAATAAGATCCTCATTTTGTATAATGAAAAGCCTATTAGTAGACAAATTAATGATAATAATGATTTTATGAATTCTTTTTCTGTACATTTACTAATTAGAAAATATATAATTTGTACTTCAAACAGAGACAAAAAGAACCATAAAGGGCGTACAACTCCATATGGTTTGATAATGACGCCAGGACTTATTGTGAATAATTCTGAATGATTTGTCCCATAATATAGTACAGCTGAAGCTGTTTTACATATAATAAAGAAAAGTATATATGGATATATATATATTTTTAATTTCTTTTTAACTACTTCAATGAAGCTAAGGCATTCATCTTTAAAAAAATAACCTGATAAAAGAAAAAATAGCGGCATATGAAATAAATAGATTTCTTCTTTAATTGGACATACATTGGGTAAATGTCCCCATACAACAGTTATTATACCTATTCCTTTAGCTATATCTATGATATTGTTTCTGTTAGACATACGATTTGTTGATTAATGTTATTTTGACAACTAAATATATGGATGATTTTTTTGTTATTTTTTCCCAAGAAATAATATTCTTGTGATTTTCCATTTTACTAATATTCTTTCTAACGTAATAGGAAGTATTATTGCTACTATAGTGGCAAAAACAAATGTAACAAAACTATTATGTATATGTATTTTAGATATTAAAATACGACCACCAGCAGTTCCAAATCCATGGAATAGGTATATTGTGTAAGCATATTGGGCTAACCATACGAAAAAAGTATTTTTTAGATTAATGGATACAAGAAAGGCTGATGATATCATACCAATGGGAATTGTTAAATGAAGTATGGTGTAATAAGTGAATGTTTCTGGTAAGAAATAGTCTATTTGCTGAAAGATAATACCTACTAATGTTCCTAGTAGATATATTTTTTGTAAAGTTGAAGTACATAACTTTTGTTTAAATCTATTTAGTCCTAGGCCAACTATGAAAAATGGTATGAGGTATAGTGCGTTTTTAAATGCAAAAAAATTAGGAATAGATTCTGAAATTATATGTGATACTTGACAAAAGCATAGTCCCCATGATATCATTGTTATTATACACCAGTTTTTAAATGATTTTATAAGATTTGATATTTCAAAAATAGAGATAAAACTAAAAACTAAAAAAAGTGCAGGTAGATACCAAAATAATGTATATGGATATATGTATATTTTCCATATTTTTTCTAAAGACTCTTTCTGATTTGTTCCAGGTATTAAATATTGAAGGATGAAATAGGTCGTTCCAACAAATATTAAAGGGAAAAGAAGCCGCCTTGCTTTTTTTTGTAAAAATGTTATAACTGTTAGAGAGTTTACTGGGTGTAATGCATATACCCAACCTGATATAACGGTAAATAATGGCATTCTTATATTTTCAAATAAGCAATATAAATATCTGTATATAGAATTTTCATCTACTTGCATACCTCCAGTAGATCCTGAACCTATTACATGCCCCATAACAACAAACAGAATAGCTATTCCTCTTAGTGTTTCGATATGAAGTGATTTTTTTTGTATCATAATATAATAAATTGATTAATTATTAATATATAGTCTATATAATAGTGATAACTTTTTTCATTTGTTCTACCCAGGAAAGTGATTGAATAGAGTTTCGTATCTCTAATGGAGACATTTTTCTTTTTTGATAGAATTCTATGATTAGTCTAATATCAATAGGACTTTCGTCTGCCGGAACTTTTAGGATATAAGGCTTGTCTTCAAAGTCACTGTCTTGTTCCGAATAGATGAAAGATAAGCCGCGAGCAGCATATTCCCGGTTCTTAAGTGTTTTTATATTGGTTATACCACTACGATGGCGGGCCAGACTACCAATGGCCATATCTGATTGTTCAAAAAGCAGATCTAATTCTTCACCATGTTTTGCCCCATGTAGAATGATATAAGACTCCAGATGATTTGTTTCAATCAGTGGTAAAATGTCGTTTTTCTCTCTTTCCCCGAAAAAATTACCGACTAGGTGGAAAAACACTTTGTAGTCAGGGTCTTTCTTATAATAATTAACCAGGCCTTGTACAAGACGGTCGAATCCATGCCAGTAGTGTATTTCTGCGACTCCAATCAAATGGAGCTCGTGAGAAGTGTCATTTGTTTTTTGTTTCAATTTTATTTTACTAAAATCGACTCCATTGGATATCTGGATTGTGGGAGTACCAAAAATACTTTTATAATCAGAGAATGTAACAATCCGGCATAAATGTTTGGCTAGACTATTCCTGAAATACTTATCCAGAAATCGTTGTAGTTTCCTTCCGGAAGAGGGCTTCTCATTATCATAGGGGTAAGTCGGAATTTCCATAACAACACGGATGCCCGCTTTACGCATTTTTTTTACCATTTTGATCGTAAACGGGTTGGCATTATGATCTGAACGGATATATACGAAACGAATACCTTCATTAATTGCATAATCTGCGATTGAATTGAATTCAATCCGTTTTAGTAGTTTCCCTTTTATTCCTCGTCCATAATCACATAAAATGGCATCATCGATCATCCTGTATTTATTTCCATCGGACTCGCTCAGATAACAGGTTTGTACATCTAAACCACAGGCCTTTAATGCATCTACCTGATAATGTATTTTTTTACTGATACCATTTGTTTCACTGAAACCATGATATACGAGGAATAGGGCTTTCATCTTTTAATTTTAGATTTAATCAGATTGATAATATCATATTCTCCTTTTATTTGTATGTATGCTACATAGACTATTGAAAATATGCAGCCTTTTAATAATAGACTGATGTATGTAGGACATTTGTTCGGCACATAATACATAGGTAATATGCAAACAATTAATATTCCAGTAAGCAAAATAGGAGAGACGAACTGCTTCCAGAATGTCTGAAGGCCTTGTTTAAAGGTGATTTTGTACATCCAGATATAACATTGTACAAAGTTTATTGTAAATGTAAGGGATATACACCATGCTACAGCTTCTAATGTCTTGAAAAAAAATATTCCGGTTAATATTCCTATGATATTAAGCAGAGTAGAGAATACCCCACAAATAAATAAACTTTTAGTATCATTTGCTGCTTGAAAAATGGAACCGGAGGTAGAAAGGATTACCTGTATACCAACCGATATGGATAATATTTGAAAGACGGGAATAGAAGGCATCCATTGTTCACCAAAGATAATTAGGATTATTTCCCGAGAGCAGAACCATAATAATACAGATAAGGGGAATCCGATAAAAGCCAGGAAACGAACTACTTTATTATATGAAGCTGAAAGCCTGGACAAATCGTTTTGAAAGTCTGCGAATATAGGATGCATAACCGGAGATATGACATGTGTGATATTCTGAAGAGGCAACATCATAAGACGGTATGATTTTTCATAATATCCTAATGAAACCATATTCATATATTTTCCTATCAGTAATTTATCTAAATTCCGACTGAAATAATTGATCACATTGAACATAAACTGATAAGTAGAGAAGCTAAGAATTTTTTTCATGGATTGAATTCCCCATGTACCGGATAACTTCTGTGGTTTTTTCCGGAAAGATATGAGAAATAGTAATATACTGGACAATATGGGATTAATGATTAATGCATATAGTCCAGCTCCCATCAAAGCGGCAGTTATGGCTAAACTTCCTCCGGCAATCTGAATTGTTAAACTACGGTATGCAATGAATTTAAATTCTTTTCCTCTGAATAACAATGCATTTGGTACAATGTTGGCAGAGGCGAAGAATAAGTTCAGTGACAGTAGTTGACAGATGCTTAATAACGTATCGCTTTGGTAAAAATGGGAGATAGGCCATGAACATAAGAAAAAAATTATAGAGATACCAATACCCAACCAAAGGGTAAAGGAAAAGATATTGCTGAGATCATTTTCGGATAATTCTTTATTTTGTATGATTGCCGGTGCTATTCCAAGATCGCTGAATATACCAAAAAAAGAAATAATAACTGTTGCAATTGCTACTACACCAAAATCTTCCGGCTCAATGAGACGAGCTAGTATCCCGGCTATTACTAAGGATATTATTATTCCTGAATATTTAGCTATTGCCGTATAAAAAACACCGGATAGAAGTTCTTTCTTTGTGGAAGACATGTAATCTATTTTTTTAAGAATGATTTAAACAGTAAAATAAGGATGTTTTTTCCGGAGACATACCTTTTGTAATCTTTGATACAGCGTCTTGCTATGTATAAGCGATCTTTAAAAGGCATTTTGTAAGATAACCATACGGCTGCATTCAACATTTTAGACAAATGTTTATCAACTATATACCGTGTTTCTGTATGTTCAGAGGCATAAGTAAATAATCTATCTGTTATGATAAAATAACTATCTATGTTTTTTAAGGAGAATTTACGTGTCATAATAGAGTCACTGCGAAACCTTCTTTTAAAGAAATTTTTATGGATACACATTACTCGATTTGCTTGTAAATATAGTAGAGTGCTGAATAACTGATCCTCGTGAATAATACCCGGCAGAAAAAGAAGATTTATCTCTTTTAGAAATTTAGTGTTTATAAGATTTAAACAGGGAGATGGAGAATATTTGTTTTTTTCTACCAAGATTGTAAATAGCTGTGATCCTGTGTATAATGTGTCTGGGCTAGTACAATCCTTACGCTGATAATTAAGATGAATGTTAAAATTTGTCTCTTTATTAAGAATGTCAGCATCAAAAAAAATAAAATCTAATGCATTTTCTTCACATTTGAAAAAACATGATTCCAAAGCTTCAGGCTCAAGATAATCATCACTATCCATGAAATATAGGTATTTCCCTTTAGCAATACTAATTCCTTGATTACGCGTAGCAGAAGGACCTTGGTTCCCTCTGCTATAGACCTGTATTCGGTCATCTTCATTTGCTAATTTTCGGATTATGGATAAAGAGTTATCTGTAGAACCATCATTTATGATAATGATTTCTATATCCTGTAGGGTTTGATTCATGATAGACCTGACGGCCTCTTCCACGAACTCTTCAGTGTTATATACTGGTATTATAATGCTAACCATAGAGTTTGACATTGGATTCATGTTATATTTTGATCCACTTTTGTATATTCGGATCATATCTTTTTATGATTTTTGCAGGATTTCCCACAGCAACACAGAAATCCGGTATGTCTTTGGTAACAACACTTCCTGCACCGATTTGACACCTTTTTCCAATATGCACTCCGGCTACAACGACTGAGTTTGCTCCTATATGTGAATCATTATCAATCACAACTTCTTTTTTTACAAGAGGCTGTTCATTGGAGTCGCAAGTACCGTCTTCATATCCGTGGTTAAAACCTGAGATGAATACATGTTGTCCCAAGCCAACTTTATCCCCTAGCTTTGCCGGACCGATAACTACAGATCCTATGCCTATTCTGGCATTATTTCCAATAATAACATCTCCTGCACCATTATTTATGGTAGTAAAGTCTTCTACTAAAGAATCTGTACCAACAACAAATTGATTCCAGGGAAACACATCTATTCTTGACCGGTTTCTTCTGATAACAGCTCCTTTTCCTTTTTTATGCAAAAATGGATTCACAAACCATTTAACCCAAAGTCTGGGCCTCGGATTTTTAGGAGATGATATTAAAAACAAAATGAACTGTTTTAGTCTCTCATTTTGTTTTATTTTTTGTTTAAGACTACTATTCATAATTTTATCCTATATATTCCGATAGATTTTTAATAAAGATAAAGCTGTACTCTTCCAGGAGAATTTATTTACTCGTTGTAATCCGTAATCGACTTGTCCGACATAATATTGATGATCATTCTCTAATAAGAGTAATTTATTTGCAATATCTTCTTCATTGAATGGATCTGCCAGTATTCCTTTTTCACCTGCAATTTCCGGCATGGCAGAAGTATTTCCCGCAATTACAGGTGTGCCGCAAGCCATTGCTTCAAGCATAGGGATACCAAAACTTTCCCGGAGTGATGTATATAGAAAAGCATATGCTCCATTATATAAATAAGCCAAATCCTTGTTGGGAATGTATCCCGGATAGGAGAGATAAGGTTTGATATCTTCTATTCCTTGTTCTTTAAGTATAATATCTAGCTTGTCTTCTTTTAAGTCGGCAATCAGTAGAGGACGTTTTTTCTCTGACTTCTTTAAGTAGATACTATAAGCCTTTAATGTGCGTGGCACATTTTTTTTAGGATCAGTATTTCCTAAAAAGAAAAGATACTCTTGGCCTGCTATATATTTTTCTGTAACAGATGCTACATCAGGTATTGGATGGAAATGCTGATTATAGCCATTGTATATTGCCGTTATCTGATTCTCACAAAGATGTAATGCCTTTTTAATACGGTTACATTCAAAATTGGAGACTGTGATGATCTTTTTGCATTGGGGGAGAATGCGAGGAACGATCCAGCGACGATAATACCATCCCATATTTTGATACCACGATTTATTTCCGCTTTGCCGCGGTTCTAAAAATATAATATCATGTAGTGTCAGTATCAAGGGTACCGGGCAATAAATAGGAGCTGTGTTACTTGTACAATGTAGTAAATCTGCTTTTATCTTTGCTACGGCACGAGGTAAGGCAATCTGCTCCCAAAGTGGATATGTAGAACAGTTGACTTCTATGATATGCATATTGGGTGTCTCCTCCAGACAGCGATCATTTCCCGGACTTACAAAAATATAATACTCATTCTCTTTATCTATTTTTTGTAATTCCCGTATGCTTTCTAAAGCAACGAAGTCCATTCCATGTTTATTAGAACGGAATATACGTTGAGCTTCAATGGCTATTTTCATATTTTACAGAGTGTTTAGTATGGATAAATTTTTTACTTCCTCCTCTTAACCGGAAAAGGTTTAGAAACATAAGAAAAAACAGAATTGGCAAACTGATGATTGCCTTTTTAAACTGCTTATCAACCAGATAATCGGGAACTGCTAAACTGAAGGTTATACCAATGAAAAGTAATAATCCCCACCATTTAATTGATAGAAATATATTTATAACAGTAAAAAAACAAGCGATAAGGATAACGAATCCTAACAACAAAATACGGGGGGGCATCATCCATTGGAATAGCTTATCACAATAATCCCATTTCCCGCTCAACATCGCTCCGGGTAATTGAGAGATCCCTGAAAACAGATTACTGAATTGAGTCGCTAACCAACGGCGTCGTTGGTTGTAAAATTCTTTTTTACCTCTTACTTTTTCATCATAGGTATAGACATCTTCCAGATATTCAATATATATATTTTGTAAAAGTAATTTACGTTCCATGTGTTTGTCTTCACCTATTTCATCAATTCCCTGGATTATTTTTTTGAATAGATCATATTCAAAAGCCATTCCTGATCCGCTTAAACCGGAAGAAAACCCAAGTCGTGTATGCCCTTTTCTAAAAATAGAGTTATTAATTTCTTCACTGACAGCATCTAGCACAGCCGTATTTGTATCCCGATTTTTAGCAACTCTATGTGTTTGTATTGCCAAGCATCCGGAATAGAAGGCATCGTTTATTTTATCCAGGAAATGAGGATTTACTACATTATCCGCATCAAGTACAACTACCATATCATAAGATAATTTGTTATCTTCTATGTATTCGATCGCTTTATGTAATGCATAGATCTTAGTACTCATGGGATCAGATATTGGGGTAACCATTGCTGTTATTCCCTCCAATCTGGCGATTGTATCTTCTCTCATTTGATCGGATATCACAATCACATCATATAATTCCCTGGGATAATCCTGCTTGAAAAATGACTGTACAGAATCTATAATCACATCATCTTCCATATAGGCAGGGAACAATATGGCGTACCTGTGTTTCTTATTTGCTTTAGGATAAGAATAAACAGCCTTTTTTTTAGAATAGGCTGCGAAGATGAATAGATATAAAACTGCTATAAGGAAAAGTAAAAACAAAACAGCATCTATAAGCAGAAATAAATATTCCTGTTTATCTATCCAGTTATTCTTTAAGCTAAATAATAGTTCTATCATGTTTTATTATCAACTAGTCGGTTTATGAATAATTTTTGATTTTATCACTGAGTTCCTTATCAAAATATTTTCCATTCAAAATGAAACTCATTCCCATGAATGCTATAACCATCGTGGGGAATTGTCCCCAAAATGAATTCCCATATGCACTTAAAAACATACCGAATATAGCACATAGCCATCCCGTTAATATTCCTTTTAGCTCAGGATCATGTATATTAAACATTAAAATCCATGTTCCGCGAGCTATGGTAATAAAAACCATACCCATATATAATATTAAACCAATGATTCCTGTTTCAACCCATATCTTGACATACCAAGAATCAGTAGGGATGGATGTTGTAAAACGTCTGGATACTTTTACTCCCAAGCCATCACCGGATAATCCTAATCCTTCTCCAAATGGTTTGTATTTTAAATATTCCTTTAATTTTTTCTGGTTCTCTTTACGGACAATATATGAAGCATCTTTACTTGGTGTAAAAGCAGTTCTCATTCTTTTGATAGTCGCATTACTTTGACCGATCATTGTAAAAGCAAAGAACACGTAAATCAGAATCAAAGACGCTGTTCCAATTAAAATAGACCGAGTCTGTTTGCTAACTACGGTATAAAGTGCTAATCCGGCCAATGGTACAATTATTGCACCTCGAGTACCGGAAAGCATCATTGTATACAAAGAAGCAATAGCTACGCTTGCATAATAAATCTTGAATGCTTTATTTTTCATATATAAAGAAGTTATACCAAAAATAATACCAGCACCTCCCATATTGGATCCCATGTTACTCGCATCTGTGAAAAAGGAGAAATAACGTATACCGGAATGAATTATATGGGTCGTTGCACCTCCATTGTTGAGCCATCGGGTTTCATAGGTATCAAAACCAAAATATTTTTGCATAAAGGTTTTTAATACGGCCAATACAGTGAATAATGAAAATGTAAATAAAAGAGCTTTCAATGTTTTGTATCTGGTACATAGTAGTGATGTAAGAATTGTTATAGTTAGTCCGTTAATGATTAACCCTCTGGATAAAATCCACCCTTCAAATACTCCACTTGGATTCATCACTTCCAAAATGCAATAGAAGGTCCATATTGCTGATAATGCACTTAGAATGTGAAAGCATCTTTTCCATTTGATACTATGATAAAGTGCACTATGCACAAAAATAAGTACAAGGGTAAGTACATATAAAATATCCATGATTATACTTATTCCTTCTATAGGCATATAACGGGTGATCCCTAAAATGAAATAATTGATAGTAAAGATTATGAATAACATTAATTGAGGATATCTTAAGATTAGAATTCCTGCAATACATATTAGTGGAAATGCTGTAATTACTGCAAAAAGTGCCATATTCATGGATAATAAAGCCATGAGAATACCAACCAGCCCTATCAATATAATAAGATAGAGAAGCTTTATTGAACGAGTTTCAACAGGTATGTAATTACTATTATTCATGCTTATCCCTTTATAGCAGAATTTTTTGCTGTTAATCCCATATATATAATACGATTGGAGAATGAACGTATAGAAGTTTCCGGAGGTAATTGGCCTGTAAAATCTTCTACAGCTTCACGGCTTGCATTATTTAAATAAAGGAATAACGGCTTGTCTTGAGCCATGTCCATTAGATATTTCACAAATTCTTCATCACTATTCTTCCATACTCTACGGGCATTAGCTATTAAAAGATTTACATCTGCCTTATTTAATAGACAAATCGGCAGACTATTATCTTTAATAGAAGGATATTCCAACAGGAGAATATCCATTTGATCATGGTCTTCTATGTAGGAACTTATTTCTCCTGAAGACAGATATGTCGCATCAATTGGAAAATCTATTCCCGCTACCAGATATTTGACATTGAATCCGATTTCTTTCCAATATTCTAATAAATATTGGCAAACAAAACTTTTCCCTTCTTTTCTTTCTATGCTTAGTATATTAATATGAAATATTTTTCCTTTTTTCATGTGTTGAACAAGTCGATTACATGTATAGGCTGCAGATATTCTGTTACAAGCTTTTATAAATCCTCTGTATTTTAATTGCTGGTTACCTGTGAAAGCGCCTAAAACATTCATTTTAGTAAGCCTGCGGGCACGTTCTGCATCCCGTAGAGTTCTGTCTAATAACTCTACGATTAAATTCAGACCAATAATGAATATTATACTACCGGCAAATGCAGCTATGATTAACAGCACACGTTTACTTTTATCGCTGAAAAGAGGAAATGTCGGTTCTGATATAGTGTTCAATGTTGCAGTAGTTAATTGCAAATTCTTTTGTTTCATTTTAGCCATATTCAAAGCATGTAACACCTGCAAATAAGCTTCTTCTGTCACATGTATTTCACGCTCTTGCCTGTTTATCTGGGTTCCTACAGGAGAATATGTCTTATATTGTTCAATGAATTCTTTTTTCCTTTGGTCTAATATCTTCAATTCAGCTTTTGCTTTGATATTGATAATGGTTTGTGCTAACCACTCATTGACTAATCCATCGATAGAAATACCTTCCTTACTTTCTTTATAATTATTGATTTGTTCTGTTAGTGTTGCTACTTTTTTCTCTGCATTCTTTAAATCATCTTTGTATTTCAATAATTTCAGATCGTCATTTTGAGTATCTTCCGTTGTAAATATTTCTATTTCCGTTATTTTTCCATTTATTTTAGATATTTCTTCTAAAGCTTTGATAAACTCGTCATTAGCTTGTACTAACTTGATACGAATTCGCATATATTGTTCAAGGCTTTCAAGTAATTGTGAGGAACTGTTGATTCTACGAATTACTTCTTCATAGCGATTTTCAAAATCTGAAAATGAACCGGCGATAGCTTTTGTTTGTTCCTGATAGTTTATTACGCTATTCTTGATATTGTAATCCGTAAGCTCATTTTCGAGATTATTTAATTGACTTCGTAATCTTTTTTGCTCAACTTCGTAATATTTTACGATGTCATCGGCAGTTTTATATTTTAATTGATTATAGGAGATACGTAATTCTTCACTAAGGAGTTTCACTGTTGTTAATGTAATACCTGGGTCGGTAGATGTATAGGCAATGTCAATCAGATCGCTATTACCCAGGCGTTTTACAATGATTTGGGATAATGCGCCATAACTATAGTAAGGAGTGAATCCGTTAAATAACTTATACAAGAAATTATGTGTATCACTTTGCTTATATTTCTCAAGGTTACTTATCGTTTTCTTAAAAGAATCTTTATCAATTAAATTCAGGACTTCTTTAGGAACAAAGCTAACTAGGTTCTGATAGTTTTTGGCAGTTATATATTTATTATCAACATTGGGATCTCCATTAATAAGATTCAATGCTAATAATTTCATTGATACGGTTTCTAAAGTACCTTTTGATTTAGTAAGGTTTACCAAATTGTCGAAGGTATTGTTTACACTCATCCAATCCGGTTTACTTTCACTCTCTAATCCAGTATTAGATGTAATGCCGGTATAGATAGACGTATTCACTGTATATTTTTTTTGCATGAACTGTGTAAAGTATGCAACTAATGCCGTGACAACTAACGTTCCTAATATTAGTTGATAGCGAATGCGGTGTAGAAAACGGGATATATAGAGTGTGATATCCATAAGTCATCTGTTTATGATCTTTACATTTGTGAGCATCTCTAGTAGAGTGACAGCATTATGTAAAGCAGTTCGTCCTTCCTGATAAAGGATGATTGCATTAGTACGTCTTCCTTTCTCTATGGAAAGTTCTCCAATACCAATTTTCCCATTAATGAAGTCCTGTTCGGATATTTTCATTTGAGCGTTATACAATGCTGCAGCATCCGATTTCGCTTTTAGAGTGGCTAAAGATTGTAATACATTGTTATACGCCTCCAATATTTTTAATTTCCGTTCCTCTATTGACATTTCGTACTCGTAATCTAATTGACGGAAATGTGCTTTCTTTGCTCTTATCTTTTGTTTGTGACTAAACAAATCACCGAAAGGTATTGATATGGATAAGCCTGCACTATATGTACTTTGATTACTACCCAGGCTAGTCATAAACATTGGATCTTCCACTGTTTTTGTAGTAGATAACTGAACGATCTTTCCGTACTGGTACTGTCCGTATATTCTGAAATAGTCCAACCATTCTCTCCTTGATACTTTCATTTCAGCATTAGCTTCTTCCCGTTTGGCTTCATATATTTTTATAGAGGGATGATCGTAAACAGATTGTAAGAAAACAGAAAGAGGAGGAAGTTGAACCCGTTCATAGTCGTCTAACATGGCCTGTATAGAATCTGCATTGACCATGGCTGTTACTTCTACTGTTGTAGTTTTGTCAAAATAGTTGCTTTTCTTTTTTTGACAGAAACAGTAAGACGTATTTATCAGTAACAATATAATGAGAATATTTTTCATCAGATATTTATACATCCTCCTTTTGGATAAACGCTGTGAACGTTTTAATAATGATCCTCATATCCATACGGAAAGAAAACTCTTTTGCGTACTTGATATCCAGTTGTTTCCGCTCTTCGGCAGACATTTTTCCTGCACCACCCCGTTTTTCAACTTGCCAGAGTCCGGTCAGTCCGGCAGGACCCATGAAACGTTGCACATATTCGTCGCTTGTAAGCAATTCGGCTTCGTAAAGGGGGAGAGGACGGTTTCCTACAACAGACATATCACCTTTTAGGATGTTGAATAATTGCGGAAGTTCATCAATACTATATTTTCGAATGAAATGACCGACGCGAGTGATTCGTGGGTCGTTTTCCAGTTTGAAGAAGGCATTAGAACGTTCGGTTCGTTTAGTTTTTAGGTAGTTATTTTCGGAAGTACTTAGGTTGTCCGAAAATAAAAGTATATCCTGTTCCTGTTCTTGTTTCTGTTCGCTGGAACAGGATCGCTGAGATATCTCAGCAGCCGAAGAAGAGTTTAAAGACTCTTCTTCGGCTATATTTTTTGTATACTGATTTAATTGCTGATATTCAGCCAGCCGTTTGTCTGCATCCGAATACATGGAACGGAACTTGTAAAAGTCAAAAATCTTATAATTGCTGCCTACACGTTTCGATTTATATACAATCTTTCCATTACTTTCGGTACGAATAGCTAATGCTGTCAGGATAAGTATCGGGGATAAGCAAAGAATAGCGGACCCCGAAGCCAGGATATCGAATGTTCGCTTCCATAAAGGGAGTCTGAATTCTGTCAAAGATGATATCTGATTATCTTTTCTGGCTTTTTCCTTTTCTTTAAAATCAATAATAACAGAAAATAATTTCTGCAAATCATCCTTGGAGGTGTTCTTTGATATCATGCAATCAGTGCCAGCTCTCAGATAAGGAATTTTCTCTTCCTTACTTAACGTTTCACTGATTAAAATAATGTATAAGGTAGGATATAATTTATGCAGTTGAGCGATAGTGGGTATATCTGTTGCCATATCGGACCTCTCCATAAAAACACAAAAATCGATGTATTCAATACTGGATAGACAAGATTTTATCTGCTGGAAGGTGATACATTCGATGATTTTGCATTGCAAAGTTTCACGTAAGTGAGCGGCAAGAGGAATATTATGTCCCCAAAAGATATATTCCATACAAAATGTTGTTATTTACCCTAGCGTTTAGTTATTTATCTCAAAAGTCTTTTTACCCGAACCCTTAATTCTTCAGGATTAAAAGGTTTCAGAATAAAATCTTCTGCCCCTTCTTCAAAAAGACGTATTCTGTTCGCGCTACTTTCATCGCTTGACAGAATCAATACCGGAATGTGATTAAAAAGAGCATTCGCCTTTAGATAACATAAGAATTCTTCTCCACTCATTTCGGGCATATTCAAATCGGATATCACTCCGTCAGGAATATTTCCTTCATTAAGCCAGGCTATAGCTTTAATCGGATTTTCTCTATATGTGACGTCATATAGAGAAGATAAATAAAGCATTATAATCTTTGCTATCTCCGGCTTATCATCAACCAATAGAATTGACTGTTTCATGTTTTTATATACTAGTGCTGTTTTTATTTGCTTCAATGCACAAAATTAAAATAATTATTTAATAAAACGTATAAAAATCAAAGGTTTTTCCTGGAGAATAGTCTTTTCTCCAAAGAATGTTATATATGAAAATTATTCTTTAAGTTTGCAAGGCGAAATCTAGTCGTTATTTTGAATTGATAAATAAAGAAATGAATATACCCTTTAAAGTATTAAATATAAGCATTATACTCGCCGCTATGCTTTCCGGTTGTCAGCCGGAAATGCCTGTTACATCTTCAATAATAATTGATTTGGACGGCTTTTCTGTTCCTGTTAATAAAAATTTGTATGGAGTAACAATTGAAGAGATAAACCATGCCATTGATGGGGGAGTATATGCAGAGATGATACAAAATCGCAGTTTTGAGGATGGAGTGCCTCCTTTAAACTGCCCTTATGATGCCAAGCGAAATGTATTAAGCACGCCTAACGGATGGACGATCCCCTTTATTCGTCCCGATTCAACACCCGGCTGGCGGAAAATTTCTTCAAATACCAGTATATGGCCTGATAATAAAGAGTTGATTAATGATAAAAATAAACGCTCTTTATTGGTTTCTGTTGCCGCTTCTTCGGAAACCGGGAGAGGAGGCGTAGTTGCAACTGGTTATAATGGACTTTCCATACGTGAGGGTGAAAAATATGAATTGTCCTTATATCTGAAAGGCGGGTCGATGATTCCTAAAAAGGTTCGTATCTTTTTAGGCGATTCTGTGGCAGAAACACCTTTGAGTGAAACTTTTGATGTTTCTCCGATATATGAATGGAGGAAATACAAACATACATTTACCGCTTCGGAAAGCACAAATAATGCTGTTTTGGCTATTACAGCAGATACTTCTATTGTATTCTGGATGGATATGGTTTCTCTATTTCCTCAAAAAACATGGAAGGACAGGCCTAACGGTCTGCGTCCTGATTTAATGGAGATGATTTCTTCGTTGAATCCCCAGTTTGTCCGTTTTCCGGGAGGGAGTTTTGTAGAAGGTTATACGGCCGGAACGTATCCGGTCTGGCATGAAACCATTGGAGATATTTCTACACGCAGGAATTTCTGGAATATATGGGCGTATGGTTCGACTAACGGTATGGGGTATCATGAATATCTGCAAATGTGCGAAGATTTGGATGCGGAACCGCTTTATGTGATTAATAGCGGGGTGACAAGCCAAAGCCGCCGGCCGCGTTATGAGGATATTACAGCTATGAACAAGTTGGTTCAGGATGCATTGGATGCGATTGCTTATGCCAATCAGCCTGCTGATTCGACTTTTGGTGCTATGCGTGCCAGGAATGGGCATCCGGAGCCGTTTGACTTGAAATACATAGAGATTGGGAGTGAGAATTATGGGCAGGAATATTCAAAGCGTTTTGACCTTTTTAAAAAAGCTATTAATGAGGCTTATCCTGAAATTACTGTGATTAAGAGTTCATTTATTTCAGGGAAAAACCGTAACGAGTGGACTGATTATCATTTTTATTCCGGTGAAGATTTCCTTATCGCAAATCATGACAGATACGAGACCGGGCAATATCTGAGAAGATTTCCTGCGGTTTTCATCGGTGAGTTCAGTATGGGCGATGTCTCTTTGCAAGGAACTTTGCGGGCGGCGATAGGAGAAGCCTGTTTTCTGCTTGGTGTGGAGAGTAGTCCGGAAGTGGTAAAACACCTGGCCTATGCACCGGTATTGGGAAATGTAAATTATGATTTTCAGAGATATCCGGCTATTTCTTTTAATAATAACAGTGCAATCGGGTCTCCTTCTTATTATATGATGAAGATGTTTTCGGATAACCGGGGAGATGATTTGCTGAAAACAGAAATAGAAACATACAGCAGGCCCCAGGTTACATTCGGATATGCAGGAATCGAACTGTTTGATAACAGTTATGACTTTGAAGATGTGCGGATTGATGGCAAACCTGTAACGGATGCGATAGTCAGGACCGGAGGCTGGAAAGTAAATAACGGTACATTAACTCCCGATGCCAACCGTTGGAATTATATCTTAATGGGCGATTCGACAGCCCACGATTACACTTTTTCCATGAGAGTGAGAAGGAATAAAGGAAGCGGACAGATTCAGCTTCGTGTGCGGGATAATGGAAAAGAAGGAGAGGCCAACGATCATATTGCAGTTTCCATTGCTCCCGGAACCTGTGAGTTCTATCGTTCTGCCGGTGCCGTTAAAGACACATTGCGTTCTCCTGAACCTTATTCTTTTGAAAGCAACCGTTGGTATGATGTGAAAGTGGTTTGTAAGGATGAAGCCGTAAGTTGTTATGTCGAGGACAAATTGGTGCATGAGGTTGTATTGCCTCCGCTGCCGTCGCTGGTTTCTGTTGCCACATTGGAGAAGGAGACCAATACGATTATACTGAAAGTCGTAAATACGACACAACATGAAGAAAAGACGGAATTGAATATAAAAGGTGCTAGTGTCAAAAATGATGCGGAAATCCTTCAATTGACCGGCGATCCTTTGGTGCGTAATACATTTGATAATCCGACCCGGATTGTTCCGGTATCGAAGAATATCACTTTCTCTCTGGGTGGACCGATGGTTTATTCTTTCCCGCCCAACTCGATTACCATTATGAAGATGAAAGTCGATTAAGATAAAGAAAGGCCCTGAACAGTGACGTCCAGGGCCTTTTTTGTGATTACCAAAATGTGATTAATGAACCAGCATTTCCGGAGTGATACGGGTGAATCTTTCTGCATCCGCTTTACGCAGTTTTACACTGCCGTCATTCCAGTTGGAAGGCCATCCGCCGATGATATGTCCGAGGAATACCACTTTGATTTCATGCAGGCCGGCAGCCAAAGCAACAGAAGTGTCGTGGCGTGAGAAACGTTTTACTTCACCGCCATTGTTGATTAGCAGTTTGCCGTCAATCCAAACTTCTTCGTTGTCAGAAGAGATATAGTAAACGCCATCTTCCGGAATATTTACATAACCGGTTGCAACGGCAGCATACTGTTTAACGCCTCTCATTGATTCGCTGGTCTTGACAACGCTGGTAAGTTCGCGCAAATCTTTCATGGTCGATTTCTTCCATTCTTTTACGTCAGCCAGTTTCGATGATTCAAGGAACATACCGTCAGTAACCTGCATTTCCAGTCCCGGAGTTGTTTTAGCAACTTCCTTAGCCGGAGCCAGTGCCTGTTTTTCTACAGTGATTGTACGAGTCTTGCTCATTTTACCGGAAGGTAATACGGAGCGGATTTTCAATATGCCTGATTCTGTGAATTCGATAGGAGCAGAGTAAACAGTTGATTCGGCAGTCGGTTCTGTTCCGTCGATTGTATATACCATTTTGACAGGGCGAGTTGTTTTGAATGCCAGAGATGCTTTATCCGTAAATGCAACGAAGTTACATGAGCCATTCGGCTGTTCCGGTTGTGGGATATGATAGTTGATGTTGTGTGCATCCAGACGAACATAAGCATTATCAAGTCTGCGTTCGAAATCTTTATAATCCTTACGGTTTAGCGGACTCCATCCGATTTCGGCCAAAGCCAACATACGAGGATACATGCGATATTCCATCAAATCGGTGTTGTACATATATTCCGACCAGTTGTTACACTGAACACCGATTACATGCTGGGCTTTGCCTGTTGTAACCAATGTGTCAGGAATCGGGTTATAGCTGTATACTTTTTCAATCGTAGCATATCCGCCGATAGTTACCGGTTCTATTTTGGAATCTCCCTGATATTGGTCAAGATACATACCACCGCTTCCCGGAGTCATAATCACATCGTGGTCCATGTTAGCAGCAGCGATACCGCCGGCTTCACCACGCCATGACATAACAGTTGCAGACGGTGCAAGACCACCTTCCAGGATTTCATCCCAACCAATGATTTTCTTTCCGTATTTGCCGGAAAGATATTTTTCCATACGTTGTACGAAGTAACTCTGCAAACGTTCTTCCGCGCTGTGCTGTTTGTCGCCTTTTAACCCTTCTTCCTTGATACGTTTCTGGCATAGCGGACATTCTTTCCAGCTGATCTTCGGACATTCGTCACCTCCGATATGGAAATATTCACTGGGGAACAACGGGGCGATTTCATCAATCACGTCTTCCAGGAACTTGAATGTTTCTTCTTTGCCGGCACACATTACGATGTCTTCAACACCCCAGATGATACGCGGAGTACCCGGTTCGCCTTTACAAGACAATTCAGGATAACCGGCGATAGCAGCCATTTCGTGTCCCGGAAGTTCCAGTTCAGGAATAACTGTGATGAAGCGATCGGCTGCATATTTCACAACTTCCTTGATTTCTTCCTGTGTATAGAAGCCGCCGTACTCAGTGCCTTCGCCTTCGATACGTTTTGCTCCGACTTCTGTCAGTTTCGGATATTTCTTGATTTCGATACGCCAGCCCTGGTCGTCTGTTAAGTGCCAGTGCATGCGGTTTACCTTGAACAGGGATAATACGTCAATCTGTTTTTTTACGTTTTCAACTGGAATGAAATGGCGGCACGGGTCAAGCATGAAGCCACGGTATCCGAAACGCGGTTCGTCTTTTACCGAAACACATGGAGTGGTCCATGCGATACCGTTTACAACAACCGGACTTTCGATTTCTGCCGGCAACAGTTGCATGAATGTCTGCATACCGTAGAACAAACCTTGCGGAGTTTTAGCTTTTACAACAACTCCATTGGCAGTTACGTCGAGTGTGTAACCCTCGTTATTTACGTCCAGTGATTCGTCGATGAGCAATGAAATCCCGTTAGAAACTTCTTTGTCTCCGACTGTTACCTGATAACCTGTTGCCAGATTCATTTTAGAAGCAAAAAATTCAGCCACAGTCTTAGCTTCCGGAGTGGAAGCCTGGAAAGCCATATTTTTGCCAACTTTAAAGACTCCTTCGTTCTGAGTCAGACTTACAGGTACAGGAATTACATTGATACCCTGATTATAAGGCATCTGTTTTGTAGGCCCTTCGCTGCATGACGCAAGGATACATAGTGCTGCGCCTGCACACATTGAAACGAGCTTCTTCATGTTATAAAGATAAGTTTATAGATAATTGTGAATTTTGTTTTTCGTAGGGGCGGCCCTAGCGGTCGTCCCGGTATTTACTCCGGTTAAACAGATATTTTTGCCGCTTATACGGTATTTATATACTATATATAATATAATGTATAGGGACAGCGGTTTAGTGCCGGCCCTATACAAGGTATTTTACCATGCGAAGATTGGATATTCTTTCATGATGCTGTTTACTTTTTCGCGAACAGCGGTGATTGTCTTATCACATTCGGGAGCAGAAAGAACAGTGTCGATTAATTCAACGATTTCAGCCATCAGCGGTTCTTTGGCACCACGGGTTGTGATAGCCGGAGTACCGACACGGATACCTGAAGTCTGGAATGCTGAACGGCTGTCGAACGGAACCATGTTCTTATTGACAGTGATGTCGGCAGCAACCAATGCTTTTTCAGCTACCTTACCGGTCAGTTCAGGGAATTTCTTACGCAGGTCTATCAGCATACTGTGATTGTCCGTACCATCGGAAATAATCTTATACCCCTTATCGATAAATGCTTTAGCCATAGCAGCTGCATTTGCCTTCACCTGAGCCTGATATGTTTTGTATTCCGGTTTCAGTGCTTCGCCAAAAGAAACGGCTTTAGCAGCAATTACATGTTCCAGCGGACCTCCCTGGATTCCCGGGAATACGGCTGAATCGAGTAACTGCGACATCTTTTTGATTTCGCCTTTCGGAGTCTTCTTTCCCCATGGGTTTTCGAAGTCTTTGCCTAACAGGATGATACCTCCACGCGGACCACGCAGCGTTTTATGAGTCGTAGAAGTCACGATGTGGGCATATTCCAACGGGTTGTTCAGTAAACCTGCAGCAATCAGACCGGCAGGGTGAGCCATGTCTATCATCAACAGGGCGCCTACTTTGTCGGCGATTTCGCGCATACGTTTGTAATCCCATTCACGTGAATAAGCAGAACCGCCACCGACAATCAATTTCGGTTTTTCGCGCAGTGCAACTTCTTCCATCTGGTCGTAATCGACGCGTCCGGTTTCTTCTTTTACGTTATATTCTGTTGCTTTATATAGGATACCTGAACTATTTACGGGAGAACCATGAGAAAGGTGGCCGCCATGTGCCAGATTCAAACCGAGGAATGTATCCCCTGGGTTAAGAACTGCCAGGAATACGGCTGCATTTGCCTGTGCTCCCGAGTGAGGCTGGACATTTGCCCATTCAGCATTGAAGATTTGTTTCAACCGTTCGATAGCAATCGTTTCGCTCTGGTCTACTACCTCGCAACCACCATAATAACGCTTGCCGGGATAACCTTCGGCGTATTTGTTGGTCAGGCAGCTTCCCATGGCTTGCATCACCTGGTCGCTCACAAAGTTTTCAGAAGCAATCAGCTCGATACCTTTCAACTGGCGCTGATGTTCTTTTTCAATGATGTCGAAAATGATCTTGTCTTGTTTCATTACATGTAAAATTGGTTATTGCAATGAGTTCTCTGCTTATCAAAATGAGAGAATCGTCGCAAATTTACGATAAATTTCTGTATATATAGTCTAATTGTTATCAAAATATAAATAGAGAAAGGCAGGAATGAGGCCGTTTTTGTGCCTATCTTTGTCGTTCTCTGTATTTGTGGAAATGATGTTACTTATTTCGGCTGTCAAGAGGTAATAGAATCTGTTTTCTTACTATTCCTCAATTTTGTATTAGTGTATTTGTCTTTTTGTAAATAAAGTTGACTCTTTAAAGAATCAACAATGAAAAAGAAGAATTATTATCAAGAGAGAGAGCATCATCTGATGTGTCATGAGATTTATCGCCTTCGTGTAGTAGAAGGCCTGGAAGTCGCCGCGATAGTAGAAAAACTGGGTATAAGTCGTTCTCGAGTTTACCGTGCATTAACTATCTTTGAGGTTGATACCCCCCAAAAAGCAGCAATGATGAAGAAACAAGGCAAAGAGGTAACAGAGGAAGATTACAAAAAGTTACTGGGTGAGATCGCCTCTCTCAAGAAGGATTTAGCTCAGGAACGCCTTCGGGCTGACTTTTACGAAGAAATGGTGGCCTTTGGCAAAGAAGTTTATGGTATCGACCTAAAAAAAGCTGGCACCAAGTAGCATCCAGGCTTCACACCAGGGACAAGAGGCTTTACGGCATTGTCCCTATGTGTCGTCTGCTTGGTGTAAGTAAACAAGCCTACTATAACCATGTGGATAAATTAATGTTCAAATTAGCCAGGGAATCCTTTGTGATTGAATTTATTAAAGAAGTACGTCAGAAAGCTCCCGGCATTGGTGGCAATAAGCTTTGGTTGATGTACCGTCGCAGGTTCGGAGAAGAACACAGCGTTGGCTACAATCGTTTCTATGACATCATAGAACGATATGGCTTGAAAGTACGTAAGCGCAGGCGGCGTATTGCAACAACGGACTCCAACCACGACCTTCCGCTTTATCCGAATCTGGTTAAAGAGTTGATACCCAATCGCCCTTGCCAGGTGATAGTTAGCGACATAACCTATATACCTCTTTGGGTAAACCCTGTTACGGGTGAATATACATTCTGTTACCTTTCGCTGGTGACGGATTATTATACGAAAGAAATCGTAGGATATAGCGTAGGGGAGACATTAGAAACGATATATCCTCAGGAGGCCCTGGAAATGGCCATCAGACATTATGCCGGCAAAGACCTCTCAGGGTTAATCCATCACTCCGATCGTGGTGTACAATATGCCAGCTATGCTTATACGGGCCGTTTGAAAGATTGCCAAATACGCATAAGCATGACAGAGAGTGGAAATCCCAAGGATAATGCGGTAGCCGAGCGTGTGAACAATACCATAAAGAATGAACTGCTTAAAGGAATGGTATTCTATCGAATCCGGGAAGTAAAGGCTGCCGTTAAAGTTGCTGTGGAGTTTTACAATCACGAACGCCCTCACTGGAGCCTGGACGGAATGACACCTTCCGAGGCCGCCGAAGGTGAAGGAGAGCTGAAGAAAAGATGGATAAGTTACCGTGAAAGAGCTATTAAAAGGCTGAAAGAGATGGGGATGACAGGATAGATCTTCCATTAAGTAAGGACTGATTATAACCTAAGACTCTTTGGAGGCTTCGCGCCTCCAGCCGTATGGCAAACCTCCGCGGTGGTTTTTTCATTACCCGTTTGGGGTGAATAGAGATTTTGATTATTTTTGCGAAAAACTGGCAGGTAGAGTTAACCTGTTTCATAAATAAGCAAGAAATAAGTCAACCGTTATTATTATTAAGTTTAAACCGAGTCAACCTTTTATATATATAAGACTGAAAGTAGTCAACTAAAAACGTTAACATACAATTATTGCTCAGCTGATTACAGTTTCCTCGTAGTTTCGCGTTTAGGAAACTCCAGTTCCCTGCCTAGGAAACTGCAATTTCCTGCCTGGGGAACTCCAGTTTCCTGCGGAAGAAACTCGCATTTCCTAAGCAGGAAACTGAAGCCGCTCCGCTGTGTCCGGAATTTTGCTCCCCAGTGAATGACAAATTGCCAACTCAATAGGAAAAATGACCATTCCCTTAACTAGTCGCTTTCTCTACTTTTGTATTGTCATCCTTTGCGTTTTAAGCGGGGAGGCTGATAGATAATAAATATTGGAATATAGATAAATTTTACGAACAATTAGGTTAAAACGAATGTTCTGTTAATAACTAACTTAAAAGAGGAGAAACGAAAGATGAAAAAGTATGATGCGATAATCATTGGGTTTGGTAAGGCCGGCAAGACTTTGGCCGCAGAGTTGGGAACGAGAGGCTGGAACGTAGCCATTATTGAACGTTCGGCTGGTATGTATGGCGGAACTTGTATCAATATAGGTTGTATCCCGACAAAAAGGCTGGTACACATGTCGAAAGTAACTCAATACAGGAAACCCTCTTCTTTTGAGCAATACGCAGAGGAATTCCGGAATGCTATTGCCGGAAAAAGGGAACTGACTGCCTTTTTACGCAAAAAGAATTTCGATAACCTCGATTCGAAAGACACCGTCACGGTCTATACCGGTATCGCTTCTTTTCGTTCTCCTCATGAAATAGAAGTGAAAGCAGGCAATGAAACCCTTCTCCTGGAGGGCGAAAAGATATTCATCAATACGGGCGCTTCCACCATAATTCCGTCAATCAAGGGACTGGAAGGTAATCCGTATGTTTATACCAGTACTTCTATTATGGAACTGGATAAGTTACCGCGCCGGCTGGTGATTGTAGGCGGCGGTTATATCGGCCTTGAGTTTGCCTCCATGTTTGCCGGCTTCGGTTCCGAAGTGACCGTGCTTGAAGGAGGCGACAAGTTTATTGCCCGTGAAGACCGTGATATTGCCGAGGCGGTAAAAACAGTATTGGAAAAGAAAGGAATTACTATTCATCTGAATGCTTTGGTGCAGTCGATTGAACACAATGACGCCGGAGCTGTTAT
This sequence comes from Parabacteroides goldsteinii DSM 19448 = WAL 12034, assembly GCF_000969835.1. Taxonomy (GTDB): domain Bacteria; phylum Bacteroidota; class Bacteroidia; order Bacteroidales; family Tannerellaceae; genus Parabacteroides; species Parabacteroides goldsteinii. The sequence goes on along the minus strand of NZ_KQ033913.1, from coordinate 1,676,138 downwards.
AACATATAAAGAGAAAGAAGGAAACGAAGTACAACTTCCCGCCGACGCTGTGCTGCTGGCAACCGGACGCCGTCCGAACACGACGGACCTGAATACGGAAGCCGCAGGCATACAGGTTTCCGACCGTGGTGCAATCGTGGTAGACGAACACCTGCATACGAACGTGCCCGATATATGGGCCATGGGCGATGTGACAGGCGGACTCCAGTTCACTTACATCTCCCTGGACGATTACCGGGTGATAAAGGATGAACTGTTCGGTAGCGGACGCCGTACGAAAGATGACCGTGTCGCTGTGGCTTACTCCGTTTTCATCGACCCGCCTTTGTCGCGTATCGGTATGGGAGAAGAAGAGGCCTTGCGTTCGGGAAGAAAGATAAGTATCGCACGGATTCCGGCGGCGGCATTCCCGCGAACACGTACTTTCGAGCAGACGGATGGCCTACTGAAAGCGATTGTCGATACGGAAACAGGCGAGATACTGGGTTGTACCCTCTTCTGCGCCGAATCGACGGAGGTTATCAATACCGTCTCGCTGGCTATACGGGCGGGAAAAGATTACACATTCCTGAGGGATAGCATTTATACGCATCCTTCGATGAGTGAATCGTTGAACGATTTGTTTGCATTGATAAAATAACGAAATATAAAATAGAACAGAACATGAAAAAAGCAGATATCGGACTGATAGGTCTCGCCGTTATGGGTGAGAACCTGGCTCTGAACATGGAAAGCAAAGGTTTTACCGTTGCTGTATATAACCGTAGTTTCCCCGGTGAGGAAGGGGTGGTGGACCGTTTTGTGAACGGCCGCGGCAAGGGGAAGAATTTTATCCCGGCCCATTCTATCGAGGAACTGGTGGAAGCCGTTAAGCGTCCGCGTGTCATCATGATGATGATTAAGGCAGGCGCTCCGGTCGATGAGATGATTGAACAACTGCTGCCCCACATGTCGCCCGGCGATGTGATTATTGACGGTGGTAATTCCGATTTCCACGATACGGAACGCCGTGTGAAGGAAGTGGAGGCAAAAGGTCTTTATTTTGTCGGTAGCGGTATTTCAGGCGGCGAGGAAGGTGCCCTGCACGGCCCGTCTGTGATGCCCGGAGGTTCTCCCGAAGCATGGCCAATTGTAAAGGACATATTGCAAGGCATTGCAGCCAAGCTCGACGATGGGACTCCCTGTTGTCAATGGATAGGCACGGGCGGTGCCGGACATTTCGTGAAGATGGTGCATAACGGGATTGAGTATGGCGACATGCAGTTAATCTCCGAAGCCTATTCTTTGCTGAAGAACCGTAAAGGACTGGATGATGACGAAATGGCTGTCGTCTTTGAAGAATGGAACAAAGGGGAACTGGACAGTTTCCTGATTGAGATTACAAAGAATATCCTCCGCTTCCGCGACGAAGACGGCAAACCGTTGCTGGACAAAATCCTGGATGTCGCCGGACAGAAAGGAACCGGCAAATGGAGCGCCATCGCAGCAATGGACGAAAACGATCCGTTGACACTGATTACGGAAGCTGTTTATGCCCGTATGCTGTCGGCCCTGTCGTCTGAACGCGAAAAGGCTTCCGGATTGTATCCCGAACCTGTCGAACTGGGTGAGAACCTGTATGTGGAAGAGATTCGTCAGGCTTTGTATGCTGCGAAGCTGATTTCTTATGCACAAGGTTTTTCTTTGATTCGCCGCGCTTCCGAACGTTACGGATGGAACCTGGACTTCGGCACGATTGCACAGATATGGCGTAAAGGCTGTATTATCCGTTCCGTATTCTTGCAGAAGATTACGGATGCGTACAGGAAGAATCCGGAGTTGCAGAACCTCCTGTTCGACGACTTCTTCCGCACCAAGATACAGGTCGCTTTGCCTTCTTGGCGTAAGGTGGTTGCAGAAGGCGCCCTGAGTGGCGTAGCCTTGCCGGCCATGAGTTCGGCCCTGAGTTATTTCGACGGCTTGCGCACGCTCAATTCGGCTGCCAACCTGATTCAGGCACAGCGTGACTATTTCGGTGCGCATACCTATGAGAGAGTAGATCGTGACCGCGGCATTTTCTTCCACACCAACTGGACGGGCGAAGGCGGTAACACAGTTTCAGGAACTTATACTGTATAAAGGAGGGACTTGATGATGAAAAGAGCAGACAGTCAACTCCTGGTTATTTTCGGAGCATCGGGCGACCTGACAGGCCGCAAGTTGCTTCCGGCACTTTTTGAATTGTTCATTGGCGATATGTTACCCGAACATTTCGCTATATTGGGTGCGGCCCGTACGGGATACACGGACGAAGAGTTTCGTGCCGAACAGCGTAAACACATCCTGGAAGCAAGGGGAAATAAGGAAACAAACAGCGCAGAACTGGATAAATTCCTCCGGATTCTGTTCTACCTGGCATTCGATTCAACCAACTCCGCCGAATATGTAAAACTGAAAGACCGTATCCATTCGTTGCAGCAACAGGAAAATATCCCGGACAGGATTATCTATTACCTGGCCACTCCGCCGCTGATGTACGAATTGGTACCCAAGTATCTTCAGGAAAACGGCATGAATGTGGCTGATACGGAAGACGGATGGCGCCGCGTGATTGTGGAGAAGCCGTTCGGCACAAGTCTCGAGACGGCCCAGGAACTGAACAAGCATCTCTGTCGTATTTTCGAAGAGGAGGAGATTTACCGTATCGACCATTATTTGGGAAAAGAGACGGTGCAGAATATCCTGGTACTCCGTTTTTCCAACGGTATTTTCGAACCCCTTTGGAACCGGAATTATGTGGATTCAGTCGAGATAAGCGCCTCCGAAACGCTAGGTGTGGAGAACCGCGGCAAGTATTATGACGGGGCAGGCGCCTTGCGGGATATGGTTCAGAACCACCTGATGCAATTGATGGCGTTTGCGGCGATGGAATCGCCTGCCGTGTTCGATCCGGAACCGATTCGCGATGAGATTGTGAAGGTCTTCCGTGCTATCCGTCCCTATACGATTCGTGAGATGAATGAATGGGTAGTCCGCGGTCAGTATGACGGTTATCGCGAGGAGAAGAATGTCGCACCCGATTCGAATACCGAAACGTATGTAGGCATGAAGTTCTTCATTGACAACTGGCGTTGGAGTGGTGTCCCGTTCTATTTCTTTACGGGTAAGAAGTTGCCGGAAAAGTCGTCGGAGATTGTCATCCATTTCAAATCGACACCGCATCAGCTTTTCGCCGGGCAGTGTTCGGGCAGTTCATGCAATAAGCTGGTTATCCGTATCCAGCCGGACGAAAGTATCACGCTGCGTTTCGGTCTGAAGATGCCGGGAGCCGGATTCACCGTGAAACAGGTCGGGATGGAATTCCGTTACGACTCGCTTTCAAAAACTCACCTGCCGGATGCTTACGAGCGTCTGTTGCTGGATGCCATGCTGGGCGATTCGACCCTGTATGCCCGCAGCGATGCGTTGGAGGCAAGCTGGCGTTTTATAGACCCTATCCTGCATCACTGGAAGGAAGAGGGTTCGAAGAATCTCTTCTTCTATGAGCCGGGACAGAATGGTCCGATAGAAAGAATGATGCTAGGCGCAGATTCGATGGGAGCTCCCTGCGATTCGTGCGGCTGATAATAATGAAGCATATGAAAATAGAGAATTACAAAGACAACAAAGATGCATTACGGGCATTGACTCGCCAGTTGATGGATTATATGGCCCGTAAAGAGGATGATGAACCGTTCAACCTGGCTCTGTCGGGTGGTGAAACGGCCAAACAGATGTTTGCCTTGTGGGCAGACGAATATAAAGATAAGATAGACTGGAACAACATGCGTTTCTTCTGGGTGGACGAACGCTGCGTTTCGCCGACAGATGCGGAAAGTAATTTCGGTCATGCGAACAAGCTGTTGTTCGAACCGCTCCACATTCCCCGCGAACATATCCACCGCATTCATGGCGAAGGGGAACCGGGGACGGAGGCTATGCGTTATTCGCGTATCGTGAAGGAGTATCTGCCGCGTCACGGCCAGTTTCCCTATTTCGATTGTATCATCCTGGGTATAGGAGGAGATTCGCATACGGCGTCTATCTTCCCCGACAATCTTCCCTTGCTGACCGACAGCCGCAATTATGCGGTATCGCAGCATCCGGAAACAGGACAGTTCCGCATCACGATGACGGGCCCGCTTATCCTGAACGGTTCGCCGTTGCTGGTCCCCGTATTAGGCAAAGGTAAAGCGGATGCAATAGAGGAATTGAAGAAGGGGTATTCCATAACGAATGCAACGCCGGCAGCTTATATCCTGTCGCATGCGGTGGATTCGATAGTGTATACGACGCTGTAATGATAAGTCAATATGTTTGTGTAAATACCGGCCGGTTCGTATGGGACCGGCCGGCATCTGAAAAAAAGTCCTTCCCAAATGCTTGCCGATTGAAATAATTCCTATCTTTGCGATACTTCCTGCTATTAGGGGGCAACCAAAATTCATTAGTTATGGGAAAGTTTATCAATCCCTTTACCGACTTCGGTTTCCACCGTATCTTCGGTCAAGAGGTACACAAAGAGTTATTAATTGATTTTCTGAATGAGTTGTTGAAAGATGAGCGTCATATCGTTGACATCACTTTCCTGAATCCTATCCAGCAACCGGAAACCATAGAGGACCGGGGAGTGATATTCGACATTCATTGCAGGGATGACAAAGGCGGCCTGTTCGTCGTTGAAATGCAAAATGGAGCCCAACCCTACTTTTACGACCGTGGTATTTATTACTTGTCACGGGCAATCAGTAATCAAGGGGAGAAGGGAAAAGACTGGAAGTTTAGCTTATGTCCGGTATATGGCATATTTCTGTTAAACTATAAGATGGGGATAAACTCCAAGTTTCGTACAGACGTTATACTGGCAGACCGTGATACGGGGCGTGTGTTTAGTGACAAGATTCGTCAGGTCTATCTGGAACTGCCCTGGTTTACAAAAGAGCCGGATGATTGTGAAACAGATTTTGAACGTTGGTTATATTTATTAAAGCATATGGATACATTGGAAAGAATGCCTTTTAAGGCACGTAAAGCCGTCTTCGACAAATTGCTAGAAGTGGCAGATGTGGCAAGTCTGAGCAAGGATGAACGTATTCTGTATGATGAAGCCCTGAAACGCTATCGGGATTATAAGAATACGGTAGACTATGCGGAAGAGAAAGGTATAGAAAAAGGACTGGAAAGAGGCATCGAAATCGGTAAAGCGAAAGGTAAGGCAGAAGGAAAAGCAGAAGAGCAACGTCTTATTGCCGCCAATTTAAAGAAGCAGGGAATCAATCCCGAAACGATAGCCCAATGTACAGGACTGTCGGTAGAAGAAATAGACGGATTATAATTTACTTACATTAATATTAAGTACATCAATCAATAAAGCAATCAGGCGACTCCTTACGTAGGAGCCGCCTGATTTTTTTGAACTACCTTCCGGTTATTACCCGCTTATTTCACGATTACCTTCCGGACTGTTTGGCCGGCCTGGATGATGTAGAGGCCGGGGGCCAGATTGCGGCGGTTCAGGCCGGGGACAAGGCGGAAGTCGTGCAGCAGCCGTCCGTCGGCGGAGATGATGCGGACGGAAGGAACGGTATCCGTGTCGGTGCTTGTGCGGTTGGTAATGTCGAGGTCGATGCAGAGGGTACCCGGCTCCGTCCAGATGCGGAGGGCATCGGAGGGGGCGGCGATGGACTCGTTGGCGACAGGGTCGTTTTCGACGATGCCGGCGATTGAGATGGAGACGTCGCTGTGGACGGTTTTCACGATATAGGCCCCATCGCTCGTGCGGGGTGTGATCGTTTCACCGCGGTCGGTGATGACGACGGGCTGCGACTGCGAGTAGGCTTCGTCGAGGGTGAGGAAGAAGCGGAAGCTCTCCTTGGCTTCGACGGAGTACGTGCCGGCGGCGGGGTCGGTCGTGGCGCCTTCCACGGAGGGAAGGGTGACGTCGTAGTAGACCGGCGTTGGAGGCGGCGGCGGTGCCTGTGCGGTGAAGGAGGCCGTGATCCATAGGTCGGCGGCGGTCATTGTGAGTGACTGTCCGCTGACGGGTTGGGTGACACCGTCGGAGGCTGGGCCGGAGAGGTAGGCTTCGAAGTCGTAGCCTGCCTTTGGGGTGTTGGTGAGCCAGAGGGCGGTGCCGGGGGCGACGGGGATGCTTTCGGAGCCGTTGGTGCCGTCGGTGAGGGGCGGCGTACCGGGAGCCGGTGCCATCGGGTTTGCCGGGTCGGCGAGGTAGACGGCCAGTGTTCCTCCTTCAGCCGGTTGGGTGACGTGGAGGAGGGGACGGTTGACAAGGTAGTCGGCTGCATCGATGTCGGGTTGGGCGACTGAAACTGCCGGGGAACTTAAAGAGCCGTATACCGCCGTCGTAGCCGGTGCCGACCAGGGGGTGAAGCCGTTGGGGGTGCCGGAGTCGTCGAAGGTGACGAGGGCCAGTTTGGGTAACAGCGTGGACGGGGCGGCAGGCCATGTCCAGGCGCTGGATTTCCAGCCATCGTTGGTGGCATCGTCGGTTGTCAGGTCGTCGGCGAAGGTATCGAGCCAGGTGTCTGCGCCGTCGAGGGAGCTGCCGTCGGGAGAGGTTACGGTTGTGGAACCGGAATCTGAGCCGTTGTTCAGCGACATGGCTGGGCGGGCGTAGTTAGCGTCGAGGACGGGAAGTAAATCAGACGGAAAATCAGGAGGAGAATCGGGCGGAAAAGAGTTGCTGGCTATCCGGTGGGCGTTGGCGCCGTTTGCTGTTACTTCACTGTTCAGGGCGAGGCTGTGGGTTAGTTCTCCGCCGACTATATCTCCGCAAATGCCGCCGGCATATTGGTTGGTCTTGTTTGTCTTTACACTTCCGGTGGCATAGGTGTAGGAAAGGTGCCCGTAGGAACTTCCGGCAATGCCGCCTGCACAACAGGTGGTATTTGCTGTTGCTTCGACATCGACTGTTGCATAGCAATGGGTAAGGGTGGCGGAGTTAGGGACGGAAAAGCTTATCAATCCGGCTATTCCTCCGGCAAAGCCTAAGAATTCAGCTGTAGCTTCCACCTTCCCGTTTCCAACTACGAAGCAATTACGGAGAAGGGTGTTATCTTCAAATCCAATTTGAAGTCCTACAATTCCTCCGGCAAAGGCATCGTTATTATTTGAAACTGCCTTTATACCATCTTCATGCAGGCGGACACCCAGGTTACAGAGCGTACCATCTTCAACATAACCGAATAATCCGGCGTATGCAGGCGTATTATCTAATGAATTCTCTGATGAATTCTCTTTAACAACGTCCACTCTCAGTCCATCCACTGTATGTCCTTTGCCATCGAAGTGGCCCCGGAAGCTGTTGTCATCTCCTATCGGTATCCAGTTTCCTCCCTCCAGCTTAATATCATCGGAGAGGGAGAAGTAGTAGCCGGAAAAACCGCGTTTGGTGATTTCATTGGCGTTGTCAATCTTGCTTCCATCGCTAAACTCCAATACATAGCCTCCCGCATTCACCTGTTGTGCCAGATACGCCAGTTCGGCGGCATCTTTGATAAGGATAGGGGTGTTTGGGGAGGAGCCGTCGCCGGGTTGGGAGGCGCCGGAAGGAGTGGCGTTTTCAATGGAAGTGACAGCATTGTCGGCCCAGGGGGAGTGATAAAGGAAGTCGTCCGCCTGATGGGGCGTTTGCCCAGCTATCAGGGAGCTGGAATAGCTGCCGTCGGGGTTACTTTTTTTCAGGCATGGAAGTTTACCGTCCGCCCATTTCCAGGCTGTTGCCCATTCGTTGTTATCGGAAGGCTCTTTTAGCAGGTCTTCCTTGAATTTGTCGGTCCAGGTGTCGGCGCCGGCGAAGTCTCTATCGGCGTTCTTGGTAGGTTGACCGTTTAGCATCATGCGGGGGGTGGAGTAGTTGGAGGTAGAGGTGGAGGCAAATCCTGCTATACGATTGAATAAGATATGGCCTTTTTCGTCAGTCGTAATCTCCTTGTTCAAGGCCAGGCAGTTTGTTATTGAGCTACCTGTACTTCTTCCTGTAATGCCGCCTATAAAACACGAACCGCTACATTTTATTTTCCCAGTGGCATAAGTATAGGAAATGGCAGGGCCTCCTTCTCCGACAATGCCGCCGATACGAGCCGCTCTATTGTTTGTTCCTTCTACATTGACGGTAGCGTAACAATGGGTTATTTCTGCATACGCATTTCCTGCTATTCCTCCAATGTTGACAAGGTTATCTCCTGTTCCTCTACCTCTGATTGTACCGTTCCCTTCTGCTTCCACGTAGCAGTTGTGGATACAGGAGACGCTGATAATATTATTGGTATATAATGCGGATATATATCCTGCCAGTCCTCCGGCACAAATATCGCTTTGGCTTGAGAATATCTCTATCCCTTCCGGAGCCAGCCATATACCCAGGTTGCAGAACGTACCGTTTAGAACGTAGCCGAACAATCCGGCATATACATCGGCATCCGTTTCATTGTGAATACTTATTTTCAAACCTTTTATGACATGCCCGTCGCCATTGAAATTTCCCATGAATGGGGAGTCTTCATTCCCTATTGGCGTCCAGTTTTGCCTTTTCAGGTCGATGTCGTCGGAGAGGGCGAAGTGGTAGCCGGCGAAGCCTTTGAGGTTATCATCGGCGGTGTTGTCGATGCTTTTGCCATAGAGGAGCTGTAGGGTTTGACCGCCGTTGTTGACCTGACGGGCGAGGTAGGCCAGTTCGACGGCATTGCGGATGCGGATGGGAGTTGCAGCGGTTGAGCCGTCGCCGCCACCCAGGTTTTCGATGGAAGACGCCGGGTCGGGTTGGACGGAAAGGAAGTCAACGGTGGCGAGTGAGGGCTGTCCGGCAAGCAGGTTGTCGGCGGAGGAGCCTTCGGGGTAAGTGCCGTCGGGGTTGAGCCGTTTTAGCTGGGGGAGCAAGGCAGGTTGGCCGGACGGGGTGTCGGGCCAAATCCAGGCTGTTGTCCATTCGTTAACGTCCGATGGTGATACCGGGATGTTTTGGAGGTCGTTCCTGAATTGGTCTGCCCAGGTGTTTGCACCGTCGAGGCTGGAAGGATCGTCGGTGAAGGGTTGGTTCTTCAGCGACATGGAGGGGCAGGCATAGTTGAAGGAGGAACCGGGAGACGTCTCGTCGTTGAGATTGGAGCCGGCTATCCGGTGGGAGTCGGAGCCGCCGGATACTGTCACTTCGCTGTTCAGGGCGAGGTTATGGGTTAGTTCTCCGCCTTCTCTTCTTCCGCAAATGCCGCCGGCGGATTGTTCAGTGGCGTTGTTGGTTTTCACGCTTCCGGTGGCGTAGGTGTAGGAAAGGATACTATTGGATCTACCGACGATGCCACCTGCATAGCACTGGTTTTCTGTTGTTGCTTCCACATCGACTGTGGAATAACAATGGGTCAGGAGGGCGGAATGAGAGTCGGAACTCTTAATCGACCCAGCTATTGCTCCTACTGTCCCCTGGTATCCAGCTGTTATCTCCACTTTTCCGTCTCCAACCACGAAGCAATTGCGGAGAGAAGCACCAATGTTTAATCCTAGTAGATATCCGACAATTCCGCCTGCGAAGATATTATCTTTAGGGCGTGATGAAGCAACCTTTATCCCGTCTTCATGCAAGCGGACACCCAGATTGCAAATCGTGCCGTCATTAACGTAGCCGAATAATCCGATATAGCCATCAATCTGATCTATTCTCAGTCCGTCGACAATATGCCCTTTGCCATCGAAGTGGCCGCAGAAGATATGCATATGTCCTATCGGAGTCCAGAGTCCTCCATCCAGTTTGATATCGTCGGAGAGAGCGAAATAATAACTGGAGAAACCTTGTTTATAGGAATCGGCCTCGTTGTCGATTTTATTTCCGTTTTCAAGTTCCAAGACATAGCCTCCTTCATTGACCTGCTGTGCCAGATACGCCAGTTCGGCGGCATTCTTAATCAGTATAGGTTTGTCGGGCGATAGGCCGTCGCCGGGTTCGTCGGTTCCGGCAGGAGGGGCGTTTTCTATGGATTGGGCGATGTTGGTCTTGGATTCCCAAGTGCTATGATAGAGACAGGCTGACTGGGACCGGACTTTCTGACCGGATATCAGCTCGTTGGAATAGGTGGTACCGTCGGTATTTAGTTTTTTTAAACGTGGGAGTTCACCCTCTGTCCAGCTCCAGGCCGTTGTCCATTCGTTGTTGCCGGAGGTGCCCGAAAGTGTTTCCTTGAAGTTCTCGAGCCAGATGTCGGTCCCGTTTTTGGAGACTTGGTCGTTACCGGTGACCGGTAGGCCGTTTATTATCATGCGGGGACTGGCGTAGTTGGTTCCGGAGCTGGAACGGCATATACGGAAGCATAGATTTGATCCCGGACTACTGATTTCCTTATTCAGAGCCACGCAGTTTGTTATTGTCCCGTTAGGAGCGTGTCCGCAAATGCCGCCTACCAATAGCCCTCTAGCTTTTTTTATATCCTTCACCTTCAAATTCCCTGTAGCATAGCTATAGGAAATATCTAAAGCATAGCCGGCAATACCACCAACATGGATAATACTTCCACCTACCAGTTCTGTTTCTACATCTACCGTTGTGTAACAATGGGTAATAATACATGTGCCAGTCATTGCTGCTCCAACTATTCCTCCGACATGAATTCTAATAGTATTATCTGTTGACCTGACTGCTATATTACCCTCTCCTTCCACATAGCAATTTTGGATACCGGCAGGAGTATTTGAGGCTGTTCCCGTCACAGCTCCGGCCAATCCTCCGGCAAAGATAATGCCAGTATCTGTTGAAGAAACCTCTATCCCTTCCGATGCCAGCCATACGCCCAGATTGCGGAGCGTACCGTTCTTTATGTAACCGAATAATCCGGCATAGGTTGTACTCTTGGTCTCAATCTCCACATTCATCTTCAATCCTCTTACGACATGTCCGTCGCCATTGAAATGGCCTCTGAATGGGTGAGTATTGTTTCCTATCGGCGTCCACTCATATCCGTTCAGGTCGATGTCGGCGGAGAGAGCGAAATAATAACCGGAGAAACCTTGTTTGGAGGATTCGTCCGTGTTGTCGATCTTATTTCCGTTTTCAAGTTCCAATATATAACCTCCTTCATTGGCTTGCTGTGCCAGATAGGCCAGTTCGGCGGCCTCTTTGATGAGGATAGGTTTATCGGCTGTGTCGCCGGAATTGCCGGCGGCATTTTCGATTTTGTCGGCTATTTCGCCGTTCCACCCTTCACCGGCCGGAGCGGCGTGTGTTATGAAGGGGGTTGCCGCCATAATAACAAAAAACAACCCGGCGAGTAAACGGCGGGTTGCCAAGGGGCGTAGTTCTGTTGTATTCATACGTATAAATGATTAATGTAGTATTTTCGATGGTTTATAACCTCGGGAGCGTTTGGTCCGGTAGCCGGACCTTCCCGGGTCTTGGTGTCGGACCTTCCCGAGTCCGGGTGCCGGACCTTATAAGGTCCGACCTCCGGACTTTTACGGGGAGGGAGGATGGAGGGGGCCAGTCACTCTATTTCGGGCCGGTCACTTCCGCCCGAACCTACCTGAAGCAGATAGGGAAAGCGGCTACGGCGTACTTCTTTCAATATTTTTGTGCTCTGCCCACCGTATTGTGTCGCTATCTCCAGATAGTAGTTGCCGTTGGGCAGTGCGGGGATGATGAAGGAGAAGCTCGACGGTTCGTTGCGCGAGATGGCTGTCTCGGGCACGGGCACGACCTTCGTTTCGTCGGTGGCGTCGACGAAGAAGAAGCCTACTTCCTTGCCTTCGCTGCCGGCTATTTTCACGCGGTTGCCTTTGCCGTTGAGCGTGTTGCCGGGCGTGAGCTTCGCGTTGGTCGTCTTGGTGAACACGTCGTAGAGGGTCGTGACGGTCGGCATTCCTTCGTTGGTGCCGTTGATAATCACGTCGATCATGTCGAGCTCAGGACGGAGCCCTACCAGCGGGATGCAGCGCATAACCACGCGGTTGACGGCGGGATCGAAACCGGCGCCTGGGCCGATCACGGCGCCTTCGACTCCCAGGGAGTTGTTGGCGAAACCGAATTCGACGGTAGCACCTGAGTATACTTCTTCCTTCGCCTGCTTTTCGATATCCTTGTAAGCGGTCAGCAGCTCGGAAGCTGAAAATTTGCTGCCTGCTTTGGCGGCAAGGCTGCACAGGCCGTCGATAGAGCGTCGGCCCACATAAGTGATGTTGATGGTGGAGTCGTCTTCGCGCTCGGTCAATTTGTTATCGACCAGTGTGCCGATGATGCTTCTCCGTTTAGGTTCGTCTTTTGCCATGTTTATTGGGTATTTTAGTTCATGAAGAACTCTAGTATTCCTATTGATAATGAACCGTTTTATAGAGAATTTCTGTTGAATAACATCAGTTTTTCCTTTTGTAGCATCCCCTTGTGAAACCCTCTCCGGTACCTCGTTGGTACCAAAACAGAACGGTGTTAGGGGACGCAAACGACGCAGAAGGCGCAGACGCTCGCAGACTTTTTAATAATCAATCTTTCTCTGCATGCATCTGCGTTCTTTGCGTCGTTTGCGTCCCCTAATAGATATTTATTCTTATCTCCCCCTAAAAAACAAGCCATCGTATGTTGCGCACCCCGAAATAATCCTTATATTTGCCCACATTATAAACGTAGTTCTTCATGAACTATGTCGCTCTGATTCCACCGGTTACAAAGGGACCTGTGATAAATAAGCTGTTTATTTCTCAGAAATTGCTTTCCTTTTTCAACCTTTTGCGCGGCAGTCTTGTTAGAATAATGTACTAACAAATAAAATCAAAGGTTATGACAAAGATAATGCGAACATTGTGGGACGAGAGTGCCGAACTGACCGACGAGGCGATGGCTTCGGATGCCTCTGTCCTGTCTGATAGCTATACATCGGGCGACGTGAAAGACGTCACGGAAACCATTGAAGGCGGAAACCAGGAGGCGGACGACTTCAATGAAAAGAATGATGTCCCCTAAAAAAAAAATTCCGGGAAGAGTCGCGCACAGGAGCCTGTCAGTCTTCAGACCAGACACATGTACCCCCTTTTACAACGCATGTATGACCCTTTACACGAAGATGTGCGGCTCTGACTTTTCCCGGATTTTGTTCTTTACGCCCTTTCTCTCTTTTCCGTTTAAAAGCTGATTCGTACATTTCACTTCCCATTCTGTCAGCTTCATTCTTTTCTTATAGGTTACTTCTTTTGCAGCCGCTAGCTTTGTAATGTTATTTTAAATTACAAAGTGATGTTTAAAGCCATAGTACATTTTTCGATTCACAAAAAGCTGTTCGTCGGATTGACGACCCTGTTCCTGCTAATCGGAGGGATTTATGCCATGCTGACGTTGCCTATCGACGCCGTCCCCGATATTACGAACAACCAGGTGCAGATTGTGACCGTCTCGCCGACGCTTGCCCCGCAGGAGGTGGAGCAGTTGATTACTTTCCCGATAGAGATTGCCATGAGTAATATTATGAATGTGGAAGAGATACGCTCCGTGTCGCGTTTCGGGTTGTCGCTCGTGACGGTGGTGTTCAAGGAGAGTGTCCCGACACTGGATGCGCGTCAGCTGATCAATGAACAGATACAAACCGTTGCCGGAGAGATTCCCGCCGAACTGGGCATGCCGGAACTGATGCCGATAACGACCGGGCTGGGCGAAATCTACCAGTATGTGCTGAAGGTCGCCCCCGGCTATGAGGACCGCTACGATGCCATGGAGCTACGCACGATTCAGGACTGGATTGTGAAGCGGCAGCTTTCGGGTATTCCGGGGATTGTGGAGATTAACAGTTTCGGCGGCTACCTGAAACAATACGAGGTGGCGGTCGACCCGGATGCCCTCTATTCGCTGAACATTACCATCGGCGACGTCTATTCTGCCCTGAGCAGCAACAACCAGAATACCGGCGGAAGTTATATCGAGAAGGTGAACCGTGCTTACTATATCCGTTCGGAAGGTATGATAAGCGATGCGAAAGACATCGAACGCATCGTGATTACGAACCGCGGAGGCATTCCTATCCATATCAGCGACGTCGGCACGGTGCGCTTCGGTGCGCCGAAACGTTTCGGTGCGATGACCAAAGACGGCGAAGGCGAATGTGTGGGCGGCATTGCCATGATGCTGAAAGGGGCGAACGCCAATGTGGTGACGAAGGAGCTGGAAGCCCGCGTGGAGAAAGTGCAGAAAATGCTTCCCGAAGGCGTCAGTGTCGAACCTTACCTGAACCGTTCCGAGCTGGTGAACCGGAATATCTCGACCGTGGTGCGCAACCTGATTGAAGGGGCGCTGATAGTCTTCCTGGTGTTGATCGTCTTTCTGGGGAATGTGCGTGCCGGGTTGATTGTCGCTTCGGTGATTCCGCTGGCGATGCTGTTCGGTTTCATTCTGATGCGCGTCTTTGGCGTGTCGGCCAACCTGATGAGTTTGGGGGCGATCGACTTCGGTATCGTGGTGGACGGCTCGATTGTTATCCTTGAAGGGATACTGGCGCATATCTATACGAAACGGCTTGCCGGGAGGACGCTCACGCAGGCTGAACTGGACCGGGAAGTGGAAGCCGGGGCGAGCGGCGTGGTGCGCAGTGCGACCTTTGCCGTCCTGATTATCCTGATTGTGTTCTTTCCCATCCTGACGCTGACGGGGATTGAAGGCAAATATTTTACGCCGATGGCGAAGACGCTGGTCTTCTGTATTATCGGTGCGCTGATTCTCTCGCTCACCTATGTGCCGATGATGGCTTCGCTCTTCCTGAAACGGACTATCTCTGCAAAGCCGACCTTTGCCGACCGTTTCTTCGATAAGCTGAATGTGTTTTATAAACGCGGCCTGCGTTTCTGCCTGCATCATGCCTGGGCGACGGTCGGTTCCGCTTTTGCGTTGCTGGCGGCTTCGTTGCTGCTGTTTACCCGGTTGGGCGCGGAGTTTATCCCGACGCTCGATGAAGGCGACTTTGCGATGCAGATGACGCTTCCCGCCGGAAGTTCGCTGACGCAGAGTATCGAACTTTCCAGCCGGGCGCAGAAGACGCTGATGGAGCAGTTCCCCGAAATCAAACATGTCGTTGCCAAGATAGGGACGGCGGAGGTGCCTACCGACCCGATGGCGGTGGAGGATGCCGACGTGATGATTATCATGAAGCCGTTCAAGGAATGGACGTCGGCTTCCAGCCGTGCCGAGATGGTGGAGAAGATGAAGAAGGCACTGGAGACGGTCGAGGGGGCGGAGTTCAATTTCAGCCAGCCGATACAACTCCGGTTCAACGAGTTGATGACGGGTGCCAAGGCGGACATCGCCATCAAGCTGTATGGCGAAGACATGGAGGAACTCTACACCCGGGCGAAAGAGGCGGCAACCTATGTGGAGCAGGTACCCGGTGCCGCCGATGTGATTGTGGAGCAGGCGATGGGACTTCCGCAACTGGTGGTCAGGTACAACCGCGGCAAGATTGCCCGTTACGGTATGAATATAGAGGAACTGAATACGATTATCCGCACGGCCTATGCCGGGGAGGCGGCTGGCGTGATTTTTGAGAACGAACGGCGCTTCGACCTTGTGTTGCGGCTGGATAACGATAAAGTGTCGGACCTTAACCTCGACAAGTTGTTTGTCCGCACGGCGGAGGGTATCCAGATACCTGTCAGCGAGGTGGCGAGTATCGAGCTGGTGAACGGTCCTTTGCAGATAAACCGGGATGCGACCAAACGCCGTATCGTGATTGGAGTGAATGTGCGCGATGCCGATATACAGCAGGTCGTTTCGCAGATACAGGACACGCTGGAAAAGAATATCAAGCTGAAGCCCGGTTATTATTTCGAATACGGCGGGCAGTTCGAGAACCTGCAAAATGCCATCAATACCTTGCTGGTCGTGATTCCTGTTGCACTGGCGTTGATTTTGCTGCTGCTGTTCTTCGCTTTCAAGAGCGTGACTTATACGCTGGTGGTCTTTTCGACCGTGCCCTTGTCGCTGATAGGGGGGATTGTGGCGCTTTGGCTGCGCGGGTTGCCTTTCAGTATTTCTGCCGGGGTCGGCTTTATTGCCTTGTTCGGGGTGGCGGTGCTGAATGGTATCCTGATGATTAATCATTTCAATGACTTACGTAAAAGAAACAGATATACTATGAGTACGAACCGGATTATTGCCCGGGGATGCCCGCATTTGTTGCGCCCGGTATTCCTGACGGGACTGGTGGCTTCGCTGGGATTCGTCCCGATGGCAATTGCCAGGTCGGCAGGTGCGGAGGTGCAGCGTCCGCTGGCGACTGTCGTGATTGGCGGGTTGATTGTTTCGACCGTCCTTACTCTGCTGATTATTCCGGTCTTCTACCGGATGGTTAATTCGTTCCCGCTGATGTGGAAGAAGTTCAGGAAAAGGAGGGGGACGAAGGTTGCCACCCTGGTTCTGCTGCTGGTTGTCCTGTCACCGGCGGCATGGGCGGAGGGGGGAGCGGTTCCCGGCGCAGTCCCGGCAACCGTTACGCTGGACGAGGCCCTTGCCCTTGCCATGAAGAACCATCCCCGTTTGAAGACGGCCTCGGCGGCGATAGACCGCTCGCGGGCTGCAAGGGGAGAGGCCTGGGACCCGGGAGCGACTTCCTTTTCCTATTCCTGGGGGCAAATCAATGGCGAGACACACAGTGACAACCAGCTGGAAGTCACCCAGTCGTTGGGCAACCTCTTGACTCCTTTCTATAAAAACGCCCTGGTCAGCAAGCAGGTGGCGACGGGCGAATATTATCGCGACATGGTACGCAAAGAGATAACGGCAGAGGTGAAACGTGCCTGGGCTTATTATCAGTATGCGGCAAACCTTTGTTCCCTTTACCGCGAAGAGAGCGAGCTGGCAGTCCGTTTGCAGGAGGCGGGAAAACTCCGTTACGAGCAGGGCGATATCACTTTGCTGGAGCGCAATATGGCAACGACGCTGGCAGCCGACCTGCGTACCCGGCTGATGCAGGCGGAAGAAGAGTTTCAACTGGCAGTCCGCCGTTTCACCTGGGCGTGTTATGCCGACAGTCCGATTGTTCCGGCCGACAGTACGCTGGCGTTACTTCCGGGTGTGACCGGAGAGGCGGCGCCGTCGGAAGCGCATCTGAATTATTTCCGGAGCCTGGCAGATGAGAAGAAGGCGCTGCTGAACGTGGAGCGCAGCCGTTTCTTCCCCGAACTTTCGGTCGGTTATATCCGCCAGAAGATTTCACCGCTGAACGGGTTGAATTCGTGGATGGTCGGTGTTTCCTTCCCGCTCTTGTTCTTTCCGCAGCAAAGCCGTTCGAAGCAGGCGAGGATAGATGCCGGAATTGCCCGGACGGAAGCGGAAGCGAGTGCCCGCCAGCTGAACAACAAGGTCGATGAGTTGCAAGCCATGCTCCGCCAACAGGGAGAAAATATCCGTTATTATACGACCGGTGCGCTCCCGGAAGCGGATGCCCTGCTGAAGAGTGCGCAGATACAATTCAAGGAGAGCGAAACGGATATTATGCAGTTCGTCCAAAGCCTGAACAGTGCCCGCGAGATAAGGAGGGGATATATTGAAGCGGTCTATAATTACAATGTCTCTGCACTGGAATTGGAATTGTATACTCGGTAAGAAAAAGACAAGCTGTCGGAACTCCCGGAAGCCATATTTTAAGAAAATAGAATATATTAAAAATAAACATCTGATGAAACGAATATTATTTCCCGTTGCAGTCCTTTTATTAGCCGCCTGCAATACGACAACTGAAAAAGAACAGACCCCGGAACCGGTTGCACCTCCTGTCGAACCGGTAGTGGTTGCCACCGATACCATCCGTGTCGACGCCGTCACTTCGGCGACCGCCATGCCGAATCATTCTTCCTTCAACGGAACCATGATTGTGCCTCCCCAACGCCATGCCACTGTCACCTTGACGATGGGAGGGACCGTCCATTCAACTCCCCTGCTTCCGGGCGATTATGTAAAGAAAGGTGCCGTCCTCGCCACCCTCGAAAACCCCGATTTCATCCTGTTGCAGCAAAGTTACCTGGAGGCTCATGCCCAAACGGAATATCTCGAAGCCGAATACCACCGCCAGGAGCGTCTGAGTTCGCAGGAAGCTGCTTCCCAGAAACGTTTCCAGCAGAGCAAGGCCGATTACCTTTCGATGAAAAGCCGCCTGGAAGCTGCCGCCGCACAACTTACGATACTCGGAGTTACGCCCGGCGACCTGCTCAAAGACGGTATCCGTCCTTACCTGGAGGTAAAATCCCCGCTGAACGGCTACGTGACCGGGATGACCTTGAACCTGGGTAAATATATCAATGCCGGCGAACCTGTCTGCGAAGTAATCGACAAAGGCGAAACCCTCCTTTGCCTGACCGCCTACGAGAAAGACCTCGACGACCTTACCCCGGGCAGCCGCATCCAGTTCCGCGTGAACGGCATGGGAAAGCAGACGTTCGATGCTACACTGCTGTCTGTCGGCCAGGAGGTCGATGCCGTAAACCGCTCCCTCGAAATCTATGCACGGGTGAAAGGAAACCACGAACGTTTTCGTCCCGGTATGTATGTAACGGCGCGTGTAGAAAAGAAATAAGTATATTTGCGGTATGAAAGTAAATATAGATAAATATGTATTGGCAGTCGTCGTCATTTCCGTGGTGGTGGCGTTCCTGACTCATTTCCCGGAACTGATATCCCTGTTCGACCATTCCGGGGAGAACAATCTTTTCCCGGGAATGCGGATGGCCGATGTTGCCAATGAAGTGTTTTTTACTTTTATTTCGCTGCTGATTCTCTTTGCCCTGAATACGTTCTTCTTCCGGTTCAACCGTCCGGCGGCGCGCATCACGTGGGGAAAGATGGTGCTGTCTTTCGTCCTGACCTGGTTGATGAGCAATCTGTTGGGAAAGGTTTTCGTCTTCCTTCATCATCATTTCGATATTCCGGCGATTGATGCGATGGTGCACCATTACCTGCATCCGTTGCGCGATTTTATCATTACCTGTATCGTGACGGGCAGTTGTTATATGATTCACCTGCTTCGCAAAAGCCAGCAGGTGTTGGTCGAGAACCAGCAGCTACGCACGGAGAACCTGGTGAACCAGTATGAAGCCCTGAAGAACCAACTGAACCCGCATATGCTGTTCAACTCGCTGAATACCCTGCGCTCGCTCATCCGCGAAACGCCCGATAAGGCACAGGATTATTTGCAGGAACTGTCGCGGGTGCTTCGTTACACCTTGCAGGAGAATGAATCCCAAAGCGTCACCTTGCGGGAGGAGATGGAGTTTGTCTCTGCCTATATCTTTTTGTTGAAGATGCGCTATGAAGATAACCTGGAGTTTGATATCCGGATAGACGAAGCCGCCGGGGGGCGCCAGCTTCCCCCTATGTCCGTCCAGCTGCTGATTGAAAACGCTGTCAAGCATAATGAGATTAGCAATCGCCATCCGTTGGTCATCCGGGTTTTTACCGAAGGAAACCGGCTGACAGTCAGCAATCCCGTCCAGCGTAAGCTTACAGCCAGCGGAGGCTTGCAAATCGGTCTGGCAAACCTGGCGAAACGTTACAACCTGCTCTTTAAGGAGGAAATCGAGGTGCGTGAAGAGAACAATACATTTATCGTAACTATTCCATTGATATGAATGCACTTATCATAGAAGATGAAAAAGCGGCCGTCCGCAATCTGACGGCTCTGCTTTCGGAGGCGGCCCCGCATATCGGGGTTGTGGCCGTGTTGGATAGTATTGCAGAAAGTATCGACTGGTTCCGTGCCAATGCGATGCCCGACCTGATATTCCTCGATATTCATCTGGCGGACGGTTCCGCCTTCGAGATTTTCGAACATGTGGATATCTCCTGCCCGATCATTTTCACGACGGCCTACGATGAGTATGCCCTGCGTGCCTTCAAAGTGAACAGCATCGATTATCTGCTCAAGCCGATTGGTGGGAGTGACATACGGAAGGCGATTGGCAAACTGGAACAACTGCGTTCGGAGGCACCTTCAAAGGAATTTGATTACAGCCGCCTGATTCATGTGCTGAAACGGCAGGAGAACTACAAGACGCATTTCCTGGTTCCGGTAAAGGGGGACAAGTTGCTTCCGCTGTCGGTAGATATGATTCTGTTCTTCTATATCAACGACGGGCTTGTGAAGGCGGTCGTTACCGATGGGCGGGAATATACTTTTACGCAGACGCTCGATGAGTTGTCCGACTGTCTGAACCCGGATATTTTCTTCCGTGTGAACCGCCAGTATCTTATCTCCCGGAAAGCCGTATCCGACATCGACCTCTGGTTTAACGGACGCCTGTCTGTGAACCTGAAAGTCCCTGTGCAGGAGAAAATCCTGGTAAGCAAGGCGCGTGTCGGGGAGTTCAAGGATTGGTTTACCGGGAAATATACCTGAAACCCCGTTTGGTATATTATTACTGCCGCTTCGTCTACTAAAATATCTGGGCATCGGCTGTTTGTCTAGTTTTGCTTCGAGTTCAATAATAAAAAGAAGCATGATATGAAAACAGTATGGTTGTGGTTGATGTTGGCGGGAGTTTTTATATGCCGGGAAACAAGCGCACAGGTCTGGCTGAAGACTGAATATATCGGTTCGTCCGGATTCCGGGATGCCGATAATAAAAAGGTAGGCGGCAAAGGGGATATGAAGGTGATTCAGGGAGGGGTGAACATTCCCGTATCCATGAAAATGGATGAAAACAACCACCCGACTGCCTGGATGGTCGGTCTGGGCGTTTCCTATGCTTCGATGGATAACAAGGACTTGTCGGAGTATATGGAGTCGCAAATCTTCAATGCGCAGCTGGCTGTTTCGTATATCCGTCCGTTGAGTAAGAGGTGGTCGCTTCTGGCAAGTGCCGGGGTGGGGCTTTTTATGAATACCGGCAGCCTTGCCTATGCCCGTTGGGACCATGTGATGGGGGTGGGGATGGCGGCGGCTATCTGGCATCTGCGTGATAATCTGGATTTGGGGATGGGGGTTGCGCTGAATACCAGCTTTGGTTATCCGATGGTTTTTCCGGCTCTTTTCGTCGACTGGCGGCTCGAAGGGCGTTATATGGTGAATGTCTCGATGATGGACGGGGTGGAGATATCGGGCGGGATGCAGTTGCATAAGTTGCTTCGGCTGAAACTGGTCGGTTCGATGAACGGTATGCTTGCTTTCGTGGAGCGCGACGGCAAGGATAAGATATTCACCCAGCAGTATATTACGACCGGGTTGCAACCGGAACTGACTATCACGAAGTCGCTGTCCGTTCCGATAACGGTTGGCTTGTCCGCTTACCGTGCGGCCTTTTATGATGACCGCACGCTAAAAGCGATGTTCAAGTCGATGGACAGGGAGTATGACCCGCATTTCTCACCTGCTTTTTATACGAGTATAGCCGTCAAATATGGTTTTTGAGGGGGATATGTATATCTTTGCGTGAAATATAGAAATAATTGAACTATCCCGTTCCCGTGCTAGACACGGGATCGCAAAGGCACAGACCGTATCCTATATGTATCTTTTGATACTGCTGGTTCTTCTGCGGCCCCGTGTCAAGCACGGGGACAGGACAGTTCACTTTTGATAATAATTAAACTCCTATTATGCCGAAGTCGGAAGGAACCTATAACAGCTTTTTGATTGATTTCCTGATAGCTCCGAAGTACAGGTTCGGGAGGCATTTGCTGCTGGTACTGTTCTTTACTTTTGTGGCGTTCAATATGCCTTATTTGACCTGCGCCGGTTTTCTGGATGAGGTGGGCGGTGTGATTGGGTATGTCAGCGGGCTGTTGCTGGCGTTTTATCTCGGAGGGATTTACCTGCACATGTATGTCCTGTTGCCCGGATTGCTGCTGAAAAACCGGTATGTGTTGTATATCATTATTGTGTCCCTGCTTATTCTGGTTATGATTGTAGTCTCTTTCGGGAGCGATTACTGGCTGAACCGGTATTCCGGGCAGGAGCCGGGGTATTATTCCTTTTTCTATAAGAACCGGATAATGGCTGTCGAGATTGTAAGTAACTTTTTCCTGTATGGTCTGCTGATTGCCGGCACTTCCATCACCATCCTGCTTCGCCATTGGATGGGATTCTACCAGCGGAAGAACGAACTGGAGAAGGTGAACCTGAAAACTGAACTGGAATCTTTGAAAGACCAGATAAACCCGGAGTTCCTTTTTAATATGCTCGATGAGGCGGGCAGGCAGACCTTCGATAACCCCGAACAGGCATCGAAGGTGTTGATGGAGTTGAGCAGGCTGCTCCGTTACCAGTTGTACGACGGGAAGCGGGAGAAGGTACTGCTGATTTCCGAGATATCGTTTATCGAGCGTTTTCTTGAACTGGCGAAGATGAAGTATGCGAACCTGAGCTTTACCGTGACGAAGGAGGGGGAGGTCAGCCGTAAACTGGTGCCACCTTTATTGTTTATTCCTTTTGCCATTCATTATATAAAGCAGTTGTCGTCGGAAGAGTCCCGGATGGATATTTATTTCTGTTTCCGGGCAGGTGAGCGGAAGTTGTTTTTCTCTTGTATTTGTTTTGCTCCGGGACTGCCGGACGGGCAGAAAGAGCATAACGAAGACCTGGAAGATGTGAAGCATCGCCTCGATTTGCTGTTCAAAGACGCTTATAAGTTGGAGACGGTGGATGATGGGGCTCTTTGTAAAACGAATTTATGTATCAGGTTATGATAAATGCATCCGGTTTTCTGTTGCGTCTGCTGGTTGATTCCCGTTACAGGATTTTCAGGCATTTCCTGCTGTTCTTTCTTAGTATGCTGATCATATCCGTGAATTTTTATCTGGATTTGATAGAGGGGAAGGAGTCTTTGATAAGAAGTAGTATTGCACAGAGTTTGATACTACTTATACCTATTTATTTGAGCGTATTTATATTGACCCCGCGTTTACTGCTGAAGAATAAGCTGGGGAAGTATGTCATCTCCGTGTTTTTGGTTATCGCTGTGGCTATTTTGTTTTCTTATCTGCTGCGGCAGGAAGATATCGAAAGAGAATATAAACTGTATCAGTTTTGGTTGGCAGCCTTCTTTTTTATCTCTTCCATCATCCAGTTAAGCCTGATTATTGCGGGCGCGTCGGCGGTGATTGTTTTCCAGGATTACGTGAAATACGGCCAGCGTATCGACGAACTGGAGAATGCGACGATGCAGTCGGAAATGGAACAGTTGAAGAATCAGATAAACCCGCATTTCCTGTTCAATATGCTGAATAACGCGAATGTGCTGATAAAGGAAAATCCGGTGGAGGCGGTGCATGTCCTGTCCAAGTTGAAAGACCTGTTGAAGTATCAACTGAAAGACAGTACTTCCGAAACGGTTTATCTGGCGGACGATATCCGTTTCCTGACCGATTATCTCAATATGGAGAAGATACGGCGTGATAATTTCGATTTCATTATCTCTACGGAAGGGGAAACAGCGCATATAACCGTTCCACCTTTATTATTCATCCCTTTTGTGGAGAATGCTGTGAAACATAATAACGATAACAGGAAACTGTCGTATGTGCACCTCTATTTCAAAACGAAAGAGGAGCAGCTTATCTTTATCTGTATCAATTCGAAGCCGGCCGAACAGAAAGAAAAGCCTGTTGACGGGGGGATAGGTCTTGCCAATATCAGCCGCCGCCTGCAACTTCTGTATGATACGGATTGTTCTTTGCAAATAAATGAGACGGATATAACATATACGGTCAATCTTCGTTTAAAACTTAAAAACTGATTAGTATGAATTGTATCATTGTAGATGATGAACCGCTAGGTCGTAAGGCAATCCAGTTGTTGATACGGGATACGCCGGTGTTGTCTTTGTATGGAAGTTTCGGCGATGCCGTGTCTGCCGGGAAGTTTATGCAGGCAAGTCCGGTGGACCTGGTGTTTCTGGATATCAAGATGCCGGGGGTGAACGGATTGGAGTTTGCCCGGATGATTCCGTCGGATACGCTTGTCATCTTTGTGACGGCCTATGCGGAGTATGCCCTCGACAGCTATGAGGTGGATGCGATAGATTATCTGGTGAAACCGATTGAAATCGAACGTTTCAAACGGGCGGTACAGAAAGCACATACTTATCATTCCCTGCTGAAAACCGACAACAGCAAGAATCAGGTGGAGTCTGTTTCCGCCAGTCATATCTTTGTGAAAGCGGAACGGCGTTATTTCAGGATACAGCTGGAAAATATCCTTTTCATCGAGGGACTGAAGGATTATGTCGTGATACAGACTCCCGAACAGCGGATTGTGACGAAGATGAATCTGAAGTCGATCCATGAGATGCTTCCGAAAGATGTTTTTCTGCGAACGAACAAGTCTTATATCGTGAACTCCAATTATATAGCCTCGTTTGACAACAATGATGTATTTATTGGAAAGTATGAAATATCGATAGGGAATAGTTACCGGGATGCGTTCTTTGAGAAGTTTTTTATGAAGAATAATCTGTCGGATTGAGTACTGTTCTTTTGAAAATCCCGTATATTTGTCGTTGAAAAATAAATAAAGTGAACAAAAGATGCCTAAAATAGCCGCTGCCTTTTCCATTAAGAGTTATGGATTATACACAGCCAGGGAACGCGAGTCGAAGGATTAGGCAGGATAAGTTTGTGGGAGATTGATATGAAAGAATCAGTACGGATATTCCGTTTTATCATAGTGGGGACCCTGAATGCTCTTATTACCGCCCTGGTTATTTGGGTGTTGATGAAGGGTGTCGGATGTAATTACCTTTGGTCGAACATTGCCGGTTATGTTGCTGCGTTGGTTAATAACTTTTTTTGGAGCAAATACTGGATATTCTCCTCCCGGAGTGGAAAGTTTGAACGTGAGGTGCCTCTTTTCCTTGTCGCTTTCGGTTGTGCTTACGGCTTACAGTTTCTCTCCCTGCTGTTGATGGTGGAGATAGGTGATATGAATGAATACCTGGCGCAGTTCCTGGGGTTATTCGTATATGGCGCCGTCAATTTCACGATGAATAAACGGCTGACTTTTACCAGAAAACAATGATTTCTTATCCGGTAGTGACACTATTCAAACTTTATCCTTCAGGCTTCAGGAATATATAATCCTTGAAAAATAAGGAATCCAACTGAAGGGTGCCACATTCCGGATTTTGATTCCGACAAATAGGCACCCGTTTGCCAACCGATAGTTATTTGTTTGTCTGCGGGTAGTTATCCGCTCCAAAAAGCATAGGTGTTTTGAAATGTTAAGTCAGGGCTTTTGATGACAAAACATATATGCTTTGAAGACAAAAGTCCTATGTTTTGCCGGAAGTTACTTTATCCGGAATTTCCGTATACATTTTTTTACAATTCTATCCCTTCAGCCGTATATATTGAAAAATATTCTCTCCCGGCAACTGAAAGCTGAAAGCAATAATTTGAAAAGATACAGAGTGTATAAAGTTTCTATATGGTCCAATCTGCGTCATCTGCGTGCCATATAGAAACAAATGCTATGACTCGAATCTGATAATAATTGAACCTGTCCATCCTCATGACCATATTGGCATTAAGCTTGCGTCGTATTCTTCCAAATCCGTATCATATAGAAGGGCAGGTGTGTGAATGCGAATACAAAGGAGATGATTAGCAAAACCTTGCTTTCATCCCAACCCACTGTCTGCTGGTGCCACAACCCGGTGATAACGCAGAGGACGGAGAGGGCGATACCTATCATGTTCAGCGAAAGCTGTCCTTTGCGATGTTGTTGCATATATTCCAGTTTACTATGTTTGATGCCGTAACAGGCATAAATATCCAATCCGATAAGCATCCAGAGTACCAGGCGAATCCATGTGTCGGCCGGAAGGAAAAGCATCATGCAGAGACAAGTCACGATTCCGAGAACCGGTACAAGCGGAACGAACGGCGTTTTAAAAGCACGTTGCACGTCCGGCATCGTTTTTCTTACCACCAATACGCCTGCACAAACCAGTGTAAAGGCAAATAATGTCCCTATACTCGTCATCTCCCCGGCTACCCTGGCAGGTACGAAGGCCGCCAGTAATCCGACCAACAACATGAAAAGCAGGTTACTGCGTGCCGGAGTGCGGAATTTTTCATTGATATGCGAAAAGAACGGAGGCAATAACCCGTCGCGGCTCATGCTCAGGAATACGCGGCTTTGTCCGAGCAACGTAACCATTATCACCGAACAGTAACCAAACAGGATAGCCAGTACGATTGCCTTATTCAGCCAGGGATAATCCGGTTGGATGACCCCGGCGGCATCCGCATGTCCCATATGTGAAATAGCTACGGCAACAGGCGCAATCCCTTCCTGCCCGTTGAACTGGCTGTAATGTGCCACTCCGGTCATCACATGAGCGAAAAGCATATAAAGGATAGTACAAACCAGCAGGGAAACAAGAATCCCGATCGGCATATCCCGTTTCGGGTTTTTAGCTTCCTGTGCAGCAGTCGATACGGCATCGAATCCGAGGAAAGCGAAGAAAACGATTGCTGCCCCGCGAAGCACACCGGAGAAACCGTATTCACCTAACGTCCCGGTATTCGCCGGAATATAAGGAACATAATTCTCCGTATTGATATATTTCCATCCCAAAGCGACAAATACCAATACGACCGAAACCTTGAGGAAGACAATTATCCCGTTGAAAATCGAACTCCCTTCCGTCCCCCGTATCAGGAAAATACTCATCAGTACGACAATAAGAAAAGCGGGTATATTGACTATCCCTCCGTCCCAGGGACATGCCGTCAACGTATGTGGCAGATGAATACCCAACCCTTCGAGGAATACGACCAGATACCGGCTCCAACTGATACTGACCGTCGTTGCGGCTACGGTATATTCAAGTACCAAATCCCAGCCGATAATCCAGGCAATCAGTTCCCCCATCGTAGCATATGAATAGGTGTAGGCACTTCCGGCAACCGGTATCATGGATGCAAATTCGGCATAGCATAATCCGGCAAAGCAACAGCCTAACGCAGCAATGGCAAATGATAAGGTAATGGCCGGACCGGTATATCCGGCAGCAACGGTTCCGGTGATAGAGAATAACCCGGCACCGATGATAACCCCTACACCCAGTGCGACCAGACTCCAAGGGCCTAATACCCGTTTCAGCGTTTTACTACCCGACTCATTAGCCTCCGCCTGTAAAGCGCCTAACGGTTTCTTTATAAATAATCCCATTCTTCTGTTTGTTTAAGTGTGGCTGCGTCAAAAGCCTCTTTTGTCATTGCGGACTCGATGCAACCTCACAGTATTTCAATAATCGGCCGCAAAGGTAGGGATTACAGGAAAAATATACAAATTCAGTTATGAATGGACAATCGTTCCCAGATGTAATCGGGAATCAACTTCCAGAAGAATACCAGTGTGACATACCGCCAGTCGATAATGACTGTCCGTTTCTTTCGTTTCAAAGCCCGTACAATCCGTTGTGCTACCCGTTCCGGACGCATCAGTAGCGGATAGTTATCATTTTTTAGCAAAGCCGTTTTCACGAACCCCGGACGTATATCGGTAAAAGCTATCGGTAACTTTTCCATCCTGGCTAACTGTGCCAGTGCGTCGATATAAGTATTCTGGAAACGTTTGGTGGCGGAATAGGAGGGTGCTACTCCCAAACCTTTAGTCCCGGCGATAGAACTGATAACGGCCAGATGCCCGCATCCCTGTTCCTTGAAATAATGGTAAGCGGCAGTGACCATGCGGGTAAAACCGATTGCATTGGTATTGACGGTTGCCAGTTCAATGTCCGGATTCAAAGTCCGGTTCTGATTGCCGACACCGGTACTGAGCAGGAACAAGTCCATGCCTCCCAGTTTATCAATTAGCAGGTGGAGCTTGTCTACGGCTTCCACCTCAGTCACGTCGAGCTGTTGTATCTCTGTCTGCTCGGGAGCCTGTTCCCTGAATGCTTCCAGCCGTTCCAGCCGACGTCCTGCCACTCCAACGCGCCAACCCAGTTGACGATATATCTTTGCCACTTCGTAACCGATACCGGAAGTCGCCCCGATGATAACAATCCTATTCACGATTTCTTTTTATTTAAAGACTAATAGAAGAACAAATGTAAGCAAAACTTTATTAATTCAACGTTACGCTTCTTACTTATTGATATTCTATCGCTCACACATTCTTTTTTAGGCTATTCTTTACTTGTTCATTCAATATATTCTTAATACCTTGCCACCGTGTTAGCTATAGCTTAAGAGATTCATTGTCCTATAAATAAAATAGCATGAAAATAAACAATCTCATCTTACTGGTATCCCTTTTAATAATGGGAAGCCAGGTCGTAAGCTCCCAATCGAAGACAGGCGACTTACCGGTATTTGATTTCTCAAAAAACTATCCTCAGAAGAAGTTGCGCCTTCAGGATATGGCGGAAATAGAGTATGTGCCTTTGGAGACAACAGATGAAATTTTGTTGGGTGGTTCATCGGTACTTTCAGCTGTTACCGATAAATATATTCTTATCCATGAATCCCGATTGGGTGATATATTTGTTTTCGATCGTAAAACAGGAAAGCTCTATTCACATTTCAATCACAAAGGACAGAGCGGGCGGGAATATACATGGATTAATGTCGGTACAATTTTAGATGAGAAGAAGGAAGAAATCTATGTGTGTTCCCAATTCATTCAGGTTTATTCTCTGAAGGGAGACTACAAACGGACATTGAAAATAAATACATTTGATAATGAAATGAGTATTTTTAATTTTGACGATGAATCTCTACTTATCTATGAAGGTGTAATAATTGAACCTGGTCGTGAAAGTAAGACTAAAAAGTCCCCTTACCGTCTTGTCTCCAAAAAAGATGGTAGCCAGCTTTCTGTATTAGACATTCATTTTGAAAAAAGATATACAAACAAAATAGCTCAATCATTGGAGGGTAATATGTGGAGACCTTTTGGAATTTATTATCCTCAAAATATGCATTACGGTCCGGATCTAATGATTGCGGATATTTCATCCGACACATTGTTTCGGTTATCCCCGGATAAGGGATTAATACCCTTATTAACCCGCAAGCCATCGACTCATGCTCCTGAACCTCGGAATATATGGATACCTTTATTAACAACTGATAAGTTCATGTTGATAGGTACGCTTCTATTAGATTTTAAATCACTGAAAGGCGGACCGATTCCAACGTTTATGTATGAATTTAAGACCGGTGAAATAAAGAAGACGCCGATTTTAGATACAGAATATGATACAAGGGCTTGGAGTCAGGGAAGATGGTCGCCGGATGCATCGCCTGATATCGCACGGAATATGGTCGCTGAAATGATTCAGGCATCAACGGTTATAGAGGCTTATCATGGAAAACGTTTGGCCGGGAATGGAATGAAGATTGCAAAGACACTTGTCGAAGACGATAATCCGGTAATCAGGATTATTAAATTCAAGTAATAAATATATTACTGCCGATAGTGCTTACTTATTGGCATTTATACAATAATTACTATATTTGTGGAAACAAATCTTTAAACCATATTTATACCATGAAACATTTATTTTTTGGAAAGCTATTGGTTGTGTTGCTCTCCCTTTTCTGTGTATGTTCGGTATCTGCACGCAAACCTATCAAGACGTTGTTGATTACCGGGCAAAACAATCATAACTGGCAAGTTAGCCATGTTGTTTTAAAGCAAATACTGGAAAACTCCGGTCGTTTCTCCGTAGATTTCGCTGTGTCTCCTTCACAAGGACAGGATATGTCCGGTTTTGTGCTTGATTTTGCTCCGTATGAATTAGTTGTGTTGGATTATAACGGTGATTCATGGCCGGAAGAAACAAACAAGCGTTTTCTGGAGTTCGTGCAAAATGGCGGGGGAGTGGTCGTTTATCATGCGGCAGATAACGCTTTCTCCAAGTGGCCGGAATTTAATAAGATATGTGCCTTGGGTGGATGGGAAGGACGTGATGAAAACTCCGGTCCTTATGTGTATTGGCAGGATGGCAAACTAGTCAAGGATAGTTCTGCCGGTCCGGGCGGTTCGCATGGAAAACAGCATGAATATGTATTGAACGGGCGTGATAAAATACATTCCATTGTAAAAGGATTGCCTTTGAAATGGCGTCATACCCAGGATGAACTATACGACCGTATGCGTGGTCCGGGTAATATCGGAGACTTGCTTTATACGGCTTATTCGGACAAAGAGACAGGAGGTTCAGGACGTGAAGAACCGCTTGTCTTTACCGTCGATTACGGAAATGCCCGTATCTTCCATACCATGCTCGGACATGCCGGTGCTACTGTTGAAGATAATACAGCTATGCAGTGTACAGGCTTCCAGGTTTTGTTGCTGCGTGGTGCGGAATGGGCTGCAACCGGAAAGGTAACTCAGAAAGTACCCAAAGATTTCCCGACCGAGACACAGTGCAGTTACCGGAAGGATTATAAGGAAAAGAAATAAATAGATATTACTTTTCTTTTGAAAGAAAAGCAATCAAAAAATCAAGGCTGTATCTGGTTTTTACCGGAGCAGCCTTGATTTTTTATCTATCCTTCCAAGAAGGAAAAATAGGTTTATTCAGCTCGTAATGTATCTGCCGGAGCAATTTTAGATGAGAGGTAAGCTGGGTACCAGGCTCCCAGTGTGATAAAGAATGCCATAAGCAGATAAGTCGATATCAAACCGGCAAAGACGCGGAAGAAAGTGACCGGCATAACATTCGTGTCAATCAATTCCATTTTCGCAATATTAATGCAGATGATAGCGGCAGGGATAGCCACCAGGCTTAATAACAGCCAGCCTTCTCCGATCATCATTTGCAATATCTGGCGGCGTGTGGAACCAACAGCCAGGCGGAGGCCGATTTCAGATTTCCTGTACTCATTACGGAACCAGAAAGTGCCGATGATTCCCAGGAATATATTGAAGATCAGGAATGCCATAAAGGCTATCCGGTAACGGATGGCATCCGTCACTCCGTTTGTAAGATAAAGTCTGTTTCTCAGGTCGTCGTAAGAGTCGACTTTGGAAAGTATGAAATTACCGATATTTATCTGTTCCCTTATATCCCGTTGGA
Organism: Parabacteroides goldsteinii DSM 19448 = WAL 12034; assembly: GCF_000969835.1. Taxonomy (GTDB): domain Bacteria; phylum Bacteroidota; class Bacteroidia; order Bacteroidales; family Tannerellaceae; genus Parabacteroides; species Parabacteroides goldsteinii. The sequence goes on along the minus strand of NZ_KQ033913.1, from coordinate 1,645,121 downwards.
AATCTTCTATGAATTTTTGTTTGTTGAGCCCGGGTTTTACCCGTATACTGATTTCTAACGACCAGGCGAGTTGTTGCTCATTCCATTCTTTGAAATAGGAAGTTGGTAACATAAAATATGCCGCTCTTTCTTCCCGGCTGTAATCGTCACGTTTTAATATCCCGCAAACACCTCCTATCCGAAAAGAATTGTCATTCTTCATGTAAATAGAATGTCCTTTAGCTTGTTCTCCGGGGAAAAGTTCTTCAGCCAGTTTACGGGAAATGACAATGTTCTTTTCGGTCAAAGCATCTTTTAAAGAAGATCGGTCATCTTCGTTCAAGGGGCGGACTCTGAATACATCGAAATAGGAAGGAGTAACCGGTAAATATTGGAACTGCACCATTTTCGAACTGTCTTTTCCCATTTGGTTATCCATATAACTGGGGTTATAAGGACTACTATTTTGTGTCAGGCAAACCTCTTCTACCTGTGGATATTGCCGGATACGTTCTATAATAGATAGGTATAGGGCAGCTGCCTCTTCCGTGTTTTCATGGTGAATATAGTTGGGACTACTTTGCGGCACAGTCGTGAGCCGTACCTGGTAAGTGTCTTTTATATCGTAAGCACTATCGACTGAATTGGCATATCCGATCGTTGTGAAGTAGTCCATGATATACCATAAGAGAATGAATACCAGGAATAATTCAGCTACAATCCAGGCATTTTGCCGGCGTTGTTTCCATAAAAGTTTTAAAAGATGATGTATCATGATTCTTGTTATTTATCGTTTAAAGCATCGACAATGGGACGTCTGAGTGCACGCCAGGCAGGAACGAGAGCAGACATCAGGTTTAAAATCAGGCAGAAGATCAGCGTATATCCGAAAATTGCCGGATTGATCAGCATGTCGGGAGAAAGATCGATAGAGGCGGTGAGTGAACTGCCGTCCCAGTCGTAATTCCCCAGTAACCATCCTTTTAGCATAAAGATCAATCCGTAGGAGATCAATAATCCGATCAGTCCGCCTAATAATGTGAGCAGCAGGTTTTCATATAATATCTGCAAAAGCAATGTCCTGTTCTGGGCTCCGAACGCTTTACGGATACCTAATTCTTCCATGCGCTTTTTCATGCGTGATGCAGTCATTCCCGTCAGATTGATGGAAGGGACCAACAGCAGAAGGAATATTACTGAGAAGATTTGTATAAAGAGTTTCATGAATTTCGGACTGGCGAAAGAATCTGTGCGTAACCAGGCACGTAGAACGGTGTCAGGTTGTTCGTTTAGTACAAAATTGTATTGTGGAATATTTGCACTGTAGCGCCGGCAATTTTCTTCGGCTTCCCGGCGGATAGCGTCAAAGTCGCCCGGTTTCTTTGCCAGGATATAAAGCAGCATATGACCTAAGATAAAATCACACCATTTACTTCCCTGTATCTGTGAAGGACGGTTGGTGAAAGGTATCCACATTTCAGCGTAACAGAATTGTGCTATGGAAGGTACATCTTCTACGACACCGGAGACTTGGTATTCTTCAAAGTTCAGTAGAAATGTTTTACCTGTTGCATCCGATGTATTGAACAGCCTGCGTGCCAGTGATTCGCTCACGACGGCTTTTCTGATTCCGGAGGTAAACTCTTCTTCCGTATAAGGTTTTCCGACAAGGAATCTGAACTGGAATATTTTCCAGAATGCAACATCCGTACCCATGACAAGTCCGTTGTATACTTCATCACTTCCCGGGGTTTGTATGAATTCGGTCTGTTCTCCGATCGGGAGGATGGCAGTGACAGCCTCCGGAGTCTGCATTGAATAAAAGCATTCTTTGATGGTCGGATAAGAAAGCCGGCTACTCCCGTTTCCCTGGCCTTCCGTTTTATTTAGAATTTTTCCGTGTTGTATGACTAACATCCGGTCACGGTTGGTTTCCGGTGCGATATTTCCAGTCCGGAAATAATATAGTATAGCCAGTATCATGACCATCGTAATGGCCAGACCGGTACCGGTTATATAAATGATGCTGAAAAACTTGTTTTGCCTTAGCATCTGCATAGCCTGTTTGAGATAGACCTTATACATAAAAGACTTTGTTATTATTGTTTGGAATCTATAATAACAAAGTCTGTGCCATAAAGGTAAATACCTGTCGTTCAGTCTATGGATATACTTTTTACTGTTCGTTATCGGACATAGTGTTCATTTTTGTAAGGCTTATTATTCCATCTTCCAGCGAAAAATGTTCATCGTGATCGGCCAGGTAGCGGATTACAGTGATGATCTTGTCGGCGGGAAAAGGTAGGTTCTCCGTCAGTTTCTTAGCCTCCTGCGGACCGTCGGTCAAAGCCTTCTGCAATGCGTCACGGATGGTATTGAACGTATGGTTGTTCAGGCCCGAATCGTTTTTTGCCAGACATACATCGCAACAACCGCAATCGGAAGTTCCTTTTTCACCGAAGTAAGAAATCAGCATCCGGCTCCGGCATATCCGGTTTTCGTTGATGTATTCCATGACCCGGTTGATACGGCTTTCAAAACGTTCTTTACGCTCTTCGTAGGCCGAACGGGGGATTGACAGGTATTTAATCTCTTCCCGGGTACGGGTATAGATAATGAGAGGCGTTTTCTTATGAGGAATGTAATTGACAATCCGGTATTTGGAAAGTCCGACCAGCACTTCATAAATTTCCTGCTGACTCAGTCCGGTACGGGTAGAGATCAGCCCTTCATTAATATATACGTAATCCGAAAACAAACCGGTGTAGGAACGGAGTATCGTTTGTATAACCTCATCCGTCTTTTTATCCTGATGCAGGTATTTGTAAAGCTCGTCGCGTGTGGCGGTAAATACCAGACGAGAAGCATTTTCCTGTTCTTCCGTATATTCTATGTAGCCTGCCAGTTCAAGTATCTTAAGGGCATGATGTGCTTGTAGATGCGAAAACTTATAGGCTGTACAGAAATCGACCAGGGAGAAGTCGTGTACTGTATCCAGTCCGAAGCCCATTGCTATCTGATAATAATTACCTAAAGCATCGTACACCCGACTGATAAAATCCCTGTCCGGAAATTCATCGGCCAACCGTTTCTTCAACTTTGTACAATCTATATTGGAACACAAAGCGACAGCGTAAGCCCTCTGTTCATCCCGACCGGCTCGTCCGGCTTCCTGATAATACTCTTCCAGCGATCCGGGCATATCCATGTGGACCACCAGGCGCACGTCCGGCTTGTCGATACCCATCCCGAATGCATTGGTCGAGACAATTACCCGACACTCGTTATTCTTCCAACGGCTTTGGCGAAGGTTTTTATCGTCGCGGTTGAGGCCGGCATGAAAGAAATCGGCCGATATGCCGGCTTGCTGAAGCAGGGCTGCTATTTCTTTCGTCCGTTTCCGGTTGCGCACATAGACAATAGCCGTTCCGGGAACTTTTCCCAGAATGTATATTAATGAATTTATCTTATCTTCCGTCTGACGGACGATATAGGACAGGTTCTTCCGGACGAAACTTTTCCGGAATACATTCTTTTCTCTGAAATGTAGCCGTTCCTGGATATCATTCACTACCTCCGGAGTCGCTGTTGCCGTCAGAGCAAGAACCGGCACACCGGGAAGTTCTTCCCGGATATCGGCGATGCTCAGGTAAGAAGGACGGAAGTCGTATCCCCATTGCGAAATGCAATGGCTTTCGTCGATAACCAGCAGACAGACATTCATTGCCTGTAGCTTGCTTTTGAATATATCGGTCCCTAACCGTTCAGGCGAAACGTACAGGAATTTATAATCACCGAAGATACAGTTTTCCAGCTGGGCGATAATCTCCTGGCGGGTCATGCCCGAATAGACGGCAGTAGCTTTTATCCCCAACCGGCGCAGGTTATCCACCTGGTCCTTCATCAGAGCGATCAGCGGGGTTACGACAATACATATTCCTTCCATTGCCAAAGCCGGAACCTGGAAGGTAATCGACTTACCTCCCCCTGTCGGCATTAGCCCGAGTGTATCTTTCCCCTCACAAACGGAGTGAATAATATCTTCCTGTAAAGGACGAAAAGCAGGGTATCCCCAATACTTTTCTAATATCTTATGGTAGACGTCCACCGGTTCCCTTCATATGTCATCGACCTTTATGTCTTTAACCATGAGTTGCAAGGTCGTGTTACCGTTATATGTATTCTCTTCAATCGTATAGCAGATATTAAAAGGTTTCATCCCTTTAATATGCGGGCTGTGCTGATGCATTCCGAAAGCGATGCCATGGATGGGCGTGTTCGATTTGTCGTCTATCAGTTCCAGCTTGATATGTTCCAGTTCTTTGCCGACCAGCTTGCTTGTCCCGTAATCTTTCACGTTCAGCGAGCAAAATACCGGTTTCTGGTTGTCCGGACCGAAAGGATTCATCTTTTTCAGTTCGCTCATGAACTTGGTATTGATGTCTTTCAGGTCGAGAACGGCGTCGATGTCGATTTGCGGGATCATCTGTTCGGGGATAATCTCGTCGGCAGCCAGCTTCAGGAAACGTTCGGTAAATTCATCCAGATTTTCTTCTTTCAGGGAAAGGCCGGCGGCATAGGTATGTCCCCCGAAGTTTTCCAGCAAGTCACGGCAGTTCTCTATTGCCTTATAAATGTCGAAACCGGTAACCGAGCGGGCAGAACCGGTGATCAGTTCGGATGATTTGGTCAGCACAACTGCCGGACGGTAATATTTCTCTGTCAGTCGCGACGCAACGATTCCGATAACTCCTTTATGCCAGCCAGGATTGTAAACGATTATTGCTTTCCGGTCTTCCATATTGGCGAATTCATCGATGATAGCGTTTGCCTCGTCGGTTATCTTTTTATCGAGTTCGCGTCGTTCGTCATTGTATTGGTTGATGTTTTCACTCTTCTCACGGGCTGACTCTACATCTTTGGCGAGCAACAGGTCGACCGCTTCTTTTCCGTTCATCATCCGTCCGGAAGCATTGATGCGCGGACCGATCTTGAAAACGATGTCGCTGATGGTTATCTCTTTCCCGGTAAGTCCGCAGATGTCGATGATACCTTTCAGTCCCAGGCTGGGATTACTGTTCAACTGCTTTAGTCCGTAATAAGCCAGGATACGGTTTTCTCCCGTAATAGGCACGATATCGGAAGCAATGCTGACAGCCGTCAGTTCCAGTAATTTCTCCAGTTCGGAGAAAGGAAAGTTATTGCTTTTGGCAAAAGCCTGCATAAATTTGAAGCCTACGCCACAACCGGACAGATGCTCGTACGGATAGATGGAATCTACGCGTTTAGCATCCAACACCGCAACGGCATCGGGCAATGTATCATCCGGCATGTGATGGTCACAGATTATAAAGTCAATGCCTTTTGTCTTTGCATACTCAATCTTTTCGATTGCTTTGATTCCGCAGTCGAGCGAAATAATTAATGTGACTCCGTTGTCGGAGGCATAATCAATCCCTTTATAAGAAATACCGTACCCTTCGTCATAGCGGTCGGGAATGTAATAATCCAACGTCGATGAATAGGGTCTTAAATACTTATACACAAGCGATACGGCAGTCGTGCCGTCTACATCGTAGTCGCCGTAAACCAGAATCTTTTCTTTATTGCCCAAGGCTCTGTTCAATCGTTTCACCGCTTTATCCATATCCGGCATCAGGAACGGGTCATGCAGATCGTTCAGATTGGGTTTAAAGAATTTTCTGGCTTCTTCAGCCGTCGTAATCCCTCTCTGAACAAGCAGGAGACAGATGACCGGGCTGAAACCGATTTCGGCCGCCAGCGCATCTCTCTTATGTAATTCTTCTTCTGTCGGGGTTTGAAAATTCCATTTGTTAATCATTATATATTGTTTTTTTCTTTTTATTTTTTCTCGTAGGCTAGCAGCCCAGTGTCCGGCAGTTTGTCCTTGTCCCTTTATATTGGAACATTTGTTTCATGCCTATGAAACTATAGTTTCACCTAGGAGAAACATTTGTTTCATTAGTATGAAACATAGTTTTCTTACAAGGGCGGGGAAAAGATTCCCTGTAGTTTCAATCCGTAAAGTTAGGAATTTAAAATGGATAAAAAGTATGAGCTCGCAAAAATAGTTTTTTTGTTATTATTTTTTTATAAGTACACGAATCATTTGTACATTTGTCACAATATTATTAAAAACAATGACGGAAGATATAAAAAAAGCTTGTGAAGTAATGCAGGCAGGGGGTATAATCCTTTATCCGACAGATACTATCTGGGGGATCGGTTGCGATGCGACCAACGAGGATGCCGTACAGCGTGTGTACGAGTTAAAGAGAAGAGCAGACAATAAGGCTATGCTGGTTCTTATGGATAGTTCTGCCAAATTAAATATGTACGTGAACGATATTCCGGATATTGCCTGGGATTTGATAGAAGTAGCGGATAAGCCGCTGACTATTATTTATTCGAATGCGAAGAACCTGGCAAAGAATCTGCTGGCTGACGATGGCAGTGTAGGTATCCGTATTACTAATGAAGAATTTTCCCATAAGTTATGTGAGCGTTTCCGTAAACCGTTGGTCTCTACTTCTGCCAATGTGAGCGGGGAATTGTCTCCGGCCAATTTCTCTGAAGTGTCCGAGGTAATAAAGAATGGTGTGGATTACATCGTTTCCTACCGCCAGGATGATATGAGCAAGGCACAACCGTCGAACATCATTAAATTGGGTGCCGGAGGTCTTATTCAGGTGATTAGATAATAATGAAGAGAAGCAGAGAGGCCGCAAAATACATATTATCGGATTTTATATCGGCAGCCGTAGCCTGGTTTTTATTTAACTGGTTGCGCTATGAAGAATTGGCAGTATATGAGGGCGCTACTTCCTTTACCAGTTATCTGGGGTATATGCAGGTGCTGAAAGGACAGTTGTTCGTTCCGTTCTTTTGGCTGATCTTATATTATTTTTCGGGTTACTACAACAAACCATTCGGTAAGTCTAGGCTGACGGAGTTATTCTCTACGTTCGTGACGACATTAATCGGAGTGGTATTTATATTCTTTGTTGTGGTGCTGAATGATTTGCCTCGCTCTTTCCATATTTATTATGAGTTGTTCTTTGTCCTTCTCGGATTGCAGTTTTTTCTGACGTATATTCCCCGCCTGGCAATTACACAGAGCGGTTTGCGGAAGATTAAGAGCCGGGAGTTGGCAATGAACGTACTTATTATCGGTGCCGGGAAGAAAGCGGTCCGCATTGCGGGTGATTTGTACCGGATGGGATACCATATTTCAGGTTTTATTCCCGAAGACGATGCGACTCCGGTGGAAGTGGAGAAAGAGCTGGTTGCCGGAACTTTATCCGGATTAGCTTCGGTTGTGGCAGATAAGAAAATTGATGAACTGGTACTGGCTGCCGAAACGGAGGACAACAAAAAACTGTTGACGATTTTGTATTCGCTTTATCATTATAAACTGCCGATCAAGGTGCTGGCGGATAAGTTGAGCATGTTGTCGCAGGTGAAGATAAAGACAATCCGTGGGATTCCGCTGGTAAATGTGACGGAGAATAACCTGTCAGCGGTGGAAAAGAATATAAAGTTTGTGATGGATAAGGTGGTCTCTGTACTGGTCTTGCTGATACTCTCGCCGATGTACCTTTATATAGCCTGGCGGGTGAAGAAAGATTCGCCGGGACCGGTCTTTTTCCGCCAGGAACGGATTGGATATATGGGGAAACCTTTTTATATCTATAAGTTCCGGACGATGTATGTGGATGCGGAAGATAACGGCCCTCTGCTTTCATCGGAGAAGGATAAACGGATTACTCCGTTCGGCCATATATTGAGGAAATACCGGCTGGACGAGTTTCCGCAGTTCTGGAATGTACTGAAAGGCGATATGTCAATCGTCGGTCCACGGCCGGAACGGAAGTATTTTATCGACCAGATTGTGAAAAAAGCTCCTTTTTATTATTTGTTACATAATGTGAGACCGGGTATTACTTCATTGGGAATGGTGAAATACGGTTATGCCAATGATGTCGATAAGATGATAGAGCGTTTAAAGTATGATATATTATATTATGAAAATATGTCGTTAGTGCTGGATATAACAATTTTGATTTATACGGTGAGAACGGTATTTACAGGTAAAGGTATTTGAAATGGCAAAAGAAGGTTTATTTTACAGGTTCCTGTTGTGGAGGGACAAGCATATAAAAGAAAAGCATTTTATTCTGGTAATCAGTTTCCTGGTCGGGATATGTACGGCAGCGTCTGCGATTATCCTGAAACAGTTGATACACCTGATTCAGCATTTGCTTACCGGAAATTTTGATGTGAGCGGGGTGAATTACCTGTACCTGCTTTATCCGGTAATCGGTATTTTGCTGGCAGGTTTGTTTGTAAAGTATATTGTGCGTGACGATATCAGCCATGGGGTGACGAAAATCCTCTATGCTATTTCGCAGCGTAAAAGTCGAATCAAGCCTCATAATACCTGGACTTCCATTGTTGCCAGTTCGGTGACGATCGGGTTTGGTGGTTCGGTAGGAGCGGAGGCCCCGATTGTGCTGACGGGAGCGGCTATCGGTTCCAATCTAGGACGTCTGTTCCGGATGGAGCAGAAGACGTTGATGCTGTTGGTCGGTTGCGGTGCGGCAGGTGCAATTGCCGGTATCTTTAAGGCGCCGATTGCCGGGTTGGTTTTTGTGATCGAGGTCTTGTTGCTCGACCTGACGATGACGTCGGTGTTGCCTTTGCTGATTTCATCGGTGACGGCGGCGACGGTTTCCTATATTTTTACGGGGACGGAAGCGATGTTTAAATTCTCGCAGACAGAAGTGTTCGAGATAGAACGTATCCCGTACGTGTTGTTGCTGGGCGTCTTCTGCGGATTGGTTTCCCTTTATTTTACACGGGTGATGAACCGGGTGGAAGGGATGTACCGCAAGTTGGGTGTGTACTGGAAGAAGTTCCTGCTCGGCGGTGTTATGCTGAGTGTGCTTATCTTCCTTTTCCCTCCGTTGTATGGTGAAGGTTACGACACGATTGGCTCGCTGCTGAACGGGCAGTTCTCCCATATAATGGATAAGAGTTTGTTCTATGATTTGAATGATACGTACTGGGGAATACTGGTATTCCTGTTCCTGATTCTGCTGACTAAAGTGTTTGCCTCGAGTGCGACCAATGCCGGCGGGGGATGCGGTGGTATCTTTGCACCAAGCTTGTATCTGGGCTGTATTTCCGGTTTCCTTTTTGCGCATGCTTCCAATTATTTCCCTTTCACCATGTATATTTCCGAGAAGAATTTTGCGTTGCTGGGGATGGCGGGAATTATGTCGGGTGTCATGCATGCACCGCTTACCGGTGTGTTCCTGATTGCGGAACTTACCGGTGGATACGACCTTTTCCTGCCGTTGATGATTGTTTCCATCAGTTCGTACCTGACGATTCTGATGTTCGAGCCTCACAGTATCTATTCGATGCGTCTGGCACAGAAAGGCGAATTGCTGACCCATCATAAAGACCGCGCCGTACTGACTTTGCTGAATACGGATAGCGTGATTGAAAAGGACTTCCAGGTCGTTTCTCCGGAAATGTCGCTGGGAGATATGGTGAAGGTGATTGCAAAGAGCGGACGTAACTCGTTCCCGGTAGTCGATGAAAAGGGCGTTTTGCTGGGAATCGTGTTGCTGGATAATATCCGCAACATTATGTTCCGTCCGGAGTTATATAACAGGTTCCATGTATCCAAGTTCATGGTGTCGGCTCCGGCTAAGATATGTATCGGGACACCGATGGAGCAAATCATGGGGATTTTTGATGATACGAAGGCCTGGAACCTTCCCGTGGTGGATGAAGAAGGACGTTATGTCGGCTTTATGTCGAAATCGAAGATATTTAATTCATACCGCGAAGTATTGGTAGAAAACTTTTCAGGAGATTAAAAGATGGAAAAAAAAGAGTTACGGATTGTATATATGGGCACCCCCGATTTTGCGGTGGAGAGCCTGAAAGCCTTAGTCGAAGGCGGATATAATGTAGTAGGGGTGATTACGATGCCGGACAAACCGGTCGGACGTCACGGAAGTGTGTTGCAGGCAAGCCCGGTGAAGGAATATGCCATGTCGCAGAACCTTCCTGTCTTGCAGCCGGAGAAGTTGAAAGATGAGGCATTCCTCGCTGAGTTACGTGCTTTGGAGGCTGATTTGCAGATTGTGGTCGCCTTTCGCATGCTGCCGGAGGTTGTCTGGAATATGCCCCGTTTCGGAACATTCAATCTTCATGCGTCTTTGCTGCCGCAGTATCGCGGGGCGGCTCCCATCAACTGGGCGGTGATTAATGGCGATACGGAAACGGGTGTGACCACCTTTTTCCTGACACATGAAATAGATACCGGCAAGATTATCCGTCAGAAACATTTACCGATAGCCGATACGGATAATGTCGGAATCGTACACGATGCCCTGATGACTATGGGCGCCGGCCTGGTGACGGAAACGGTGGACTTGCTGCTGGAAGGAAAAGTGGATGCCGTTCCCCAGGAAGAGTTTTTTAAAGACCCGGCAGAACTTCGCCCGGCTCCGAAAATATTTAAGGAAACCTGCCGGATAAACTGGAATCAACCGTTGAAGAAGATATATGATTTTGTCCGCGGACTCTCTCCTTATCCTGCTGCATGGACGGAGTTGGTTGCTCCGGACGGAAGCCGCATGGCGTTGAAAGTGTATAAGACGGAAAAGCGTCCGGCTTCGCATGACCTGGCAACCGGCACTATCTGTACGGATGCAAAGAGTTATGTCGATGTGGCTGTTGAAGACGGTTATATCCGTTTTCAGACATTGCAGCTGGCCGGAAAGAAACGGATGGAAATAAAAGATTTCCTCAACGGTTTCAAACAAATCGGTGATTATACAGTAGAATAATAATGAAGGAAACCAGGCGCATTATCTATATAACACTGGGTTCTTTCTTCCTGATATTGGGAGCAATCGGCATATTTGTTCCGTTGCTCCCGACTACTCCTTTCTGGTTACTTACCTGCTGGTTTTATATCCGTAGTTCCGAAAAGTTATATAACCGGGCGATGGATAACCGTTATTTCGGACCGTATATCCGAAATTATCTGGTAGACAAAGCAATCCCGCTACGTTCAAAGATTATCTCGGTGGCGGTGATGTGGCTGTCTGCCATTCTTACTTCTCTTTTCCTTATTGAATATCTTTGGGTGAAAATCTTGCTGATCCTGATAAGTATCGGGGTGACCTGGCATATTCTTTCGTTTCCTACAAAAAAGTAAAATTTCTTTAGCCGTAAAGCCAAAAGCCTCTTCTTCTCGCATTATGACCCGGAGATAGTGAAATGGCTGATTGACCTGGTAAAATAATAAAGTAACGAAAAAGACTTTATTGGCTAATTGTGAGTTGATTACAGTTTTCTCGTAGTTCCGTGCTCAGGGAACTCCAGTTTCCCAGGCAGGAAACGCGCGTTTCCTCCTAAGGAAACTGGAACCCCTTCGCAAGTGATTATCTTGTTTCTTTCAGAGCGTCTTCCAGACTGATGCCTAACGCATCGGCAATGCCTTTGCCATAAGCAGGATCGGCTTTGTAACAGTTGCGTACGTGACGTTGCTGGATGAACAGTTCGGCACCACCGATCTGGCGGGCGGTGTTTTCGAATAACACCTGCTGTTCGTCGGCCGGCATCAGGCGGAATAAAGCACCCGGCTGGCTGTAATAATCGTCATCGTATTCGCGTTCGTTATAATTATAGATGTCGCCGTTCGCTTTCAAAGGCGGTTCTTTCTTTTCGGGAGAGTCCTGCCATTCGCCGTAGCTGTTCGGTTCGTATCCTTTTGCGGCACCATAGTTTCCGTCTACACGCATAGCTCCATCGCGGTGATAAGCATGGAAAGGACAGCGGGGTTTGTTTACCGGTATTTGTTCGGAGTTGACTCCCAGACGATAGCGTTGTGCATCGCCGTAAGAGAAAAGGCGTCCCTGAAGCATCTTGTCGGGAGAAAAGCCGATACCTTCTACTGTATTTATCGGGTTGAATGCGGCTTGTTCCACATCGGCGAAATAGTTTTCCGGATTACGGTTCAGTTCGAGGATGCCCACGTCTTGCAGTGGGAAGTCACCGTGCGGCCATACTTTTGTCAGGTCGAACGGATTGATACGATAGTTGTCTGCCTGCTCTTCCGTCATCAACTGAATCTGGAATTTCCATTTAGGGAAATCTCCCTTTTCAATGCTTTCAAACAAATCACGCTGATGCGACTCGCGGTCTTTGGCGATGATTGCTTCTGCTTCCTGGTCTGTCAGGTTCTTGATTCCCTGTAATGTCCGCAGGTGGAATTTCACCCAGATACGTTCGTTCTTTGCATTGATAAAGCTATACGTATGACTACCGAATCCATGCATGTGACGATAGGAGTAAGGGATTCCACGTGAGCTCATTGTGATGGTAACCTGATGCAATGCTTCAGGAAGTAACGTCCAGAAATCCCAGTTGTTGTTTGCACTGCGCATGTTCGTTTTCGGATCTCTTTTGATGGCGTGGTTAAGGTCGGGAAACTTCAGCGGGTCGCGCAGGAAAAATACCGGAGTATTGTTTCCGACTAAATCCCAGTTACCTTCTTCCGTATAAAACTTCATGGCAAAGCCGCGGATATCACGTTCGGCATCGGCCGCTCCGCGTTCGCCGGCAACAGTGGAGAAGCGGACGAAACATTCGGTCTGCTTGCCTACTTCACTGAAGATTGCTGCTTTTGTGTACTTTGTAATGTCATGTGTGACGGTGAAAGTACCGAATGCTCCGGAGCCTTTGGCATGCATACGTCTTTCGGGAATAACTTCGCGGTCGAAATGGGCCAGTTTCTCCAAAAACCACGGATCTTGTAATAACACTTGTCCACGCGGACCTACTGTCTGGATGTTCTGATTGTCTGCTACGGGACGACCGTTGGCAGCTGTGAGTTTCTTGTTCTCCATAGATGAATTTTTTATCTGTATATAGTCGACGACATTCTACCCTTGAATATTAATGTAACCGAACGGACACAGCTTTTGTTTTTAATTATTGAACAAAAGTAAAATGTTATTCAGCAGAAATCAAATAGGTAATTTTGATACGTGGATAAGGGTTATTTATCAGGAGAAACAACAAACGGTTGTCCGGCCTGATAAAGATTTGGTATTAATCATCAATCTCATTTGGTTTTTCAGATTATTGTAGTATATTTAGCCTTCAGGAATCAAGGCGTTTGCCTAATTGTTGGCTTTGAATAAAAATATGAACTAAAAAAACAGAATAACGCATATGACTGATCTGACTATAAACACTTTATATGAAAACAATCTTTCACTGGAAGGATCGACCCGTATTGATTTTACGAAGACTGTAAATTATATATCAGCTCACACCTCTTTGGATATAGGGATTGTAAAGAACAGATGTCCGTCCAGTTACCATATATCGAATCTTTTATTAAGGAAAGCGCAGCTATTATATCGGAATAATGATGTTTCCTGGATAGAGGCAATCGCTGCTTTCGAAGAACTGCATGCAGAATGTTTGCAGAAAGACAGAAAAAATGCGATCGGAGCGTTTACTCTTGCTTTGGATATTTTTAAGTGGATCAGTGAAGGATCAGATTACTTGCAGTCTGTCTATAAAGATGATGTGGAGCAGAAGCGGGAGGAAATCTTTCGGCGGATGGATAATTTGCAAGGGAAAATAGAAGCATGTAAATGCATTTTGGATAAAAGGACCGAATCTCGGCTGGCGAGCATACTGTTCAGGTTGAAAGCGAGCGGGAATCTTTGGCATGCAGAAAAAGAAATCCGGCAGATATTATATCTTTTATCCTATGACACGGATGTTCTGACGAATGCTTTGATGTTGGTTGTCCGTTTGATTAATGAACTGATAGCAAGCAAGCGAATCGGGAAAAACGAACTTGCAGAGTTATACAGCCTGTTAAAAAGAAAAGCGCAGGCGGTGGAAGATAAGACTGCCGAAGTATGGTACATGGATGAATGGAACACTGTCCATCCGGTTATTACGAATGCGATACAAATACATGCTTTCCTCTACCTGGTATCGAAAGAGGCAGATGTTGCCGATTCTGACCGGGCGGTGATTGCTGCACGTATTTGCCGGTATTTATCCCGTATCCCTTCTGTTTATGGCGGTGTACTGAAAAATAAATCGTATACGCTGCTAACCGGAGAGAATCGGCTGAATGGCAAAATCCGCTGGGACAGTTTGTGTGATTATGATGAAAGGCGTATGTTGGAACAACTCGTTACGATACCAATTGAAGATGCTGCCTGTCCTGTTTTTGAGCAGGCACTTAAGTGGCAACAGTATAGCAATGCCTCGAATACGCTGACACTCGATAACGATGGTTTTACGCTCAGTACACATTTGCCCCATGCTTCCCTTTTATGGAAAGGGCGCAAAGACCGGGTATCTGTGTTGAATAACAGGTTGTTTGTGGCCTTATTCGATAAACCGGTCTGTTCGTTCGATGCCTGTAAGACCATAAAAGATTACAGGTTGTACTGGAAGCAGCTGGCGGAAGATTTTCCTCTTTCTTTGCAGGGCAGCAAACCGGTTGTCGAGATGTTTCCTGAAGAAGAAGCGTTTATTGCGAAGAAGTCGGAAGAAGAATTTTCGGGGATTGTCTATCCTTCGCCTGACGAGCGGGTAAATATTCGTATTTTGTCGATTAATAAAGAATCGATGTCGATGTATGCGGAAATAATCGACAAAACTTATCAGGGATTGAAAGCCCGTTTGCCTTTTGCCTATATCAATTCCTGTTATAGCATGATTCCCGGATTTTCCGATCTGTTTTCTGTCAACCAATTGTTTCAGGCTAAAATAAAAGAAGTGGAGAAAGGTGAAATTCTTTTATCCCTGATACAGGATTTCAATGAATTTATTTATCCGGAATGTGTACGGCGGAAAGCATTGCAGGGGAAGGTAGTCGAAGTTCGTGACGGGAAAGTCTGGTGGTTGCTTTCGTCCGGAGCTACGGCTACGACTGCTTTGACCTCGCATAAAAAATACCGGATCGGAGATATCTTTAAGGTTGAATATGTCGGTCTCCTTTCCCACAAACTGAAAAATACGATCAATGTGCAGTCGCATGTGCCTCGTCCTGACCATGCGGCTTTCGACCGGTCCGTGTTGGAGAATATACGCGATTTCTTTATATTCCTGACAAAAGAGATTTATAAAGGAGACGGCGATTCCGTGTTATTGACCGATCAGAAGAAAGAGAATAACCCTTTTTTCGTCGCCCTGAAAGATCTGAGCCTGGAAAATGTGAATATTACTCCTTGCGATATGAAAGAAAGCAAAGAAGTAGTGGAAAAAGAGGTGAAGAGCACGCTTGCTGATAACCCGGCATTAACGATCGAACTGGTGCGCGAACTGATCTTTTGCGTGGATTCGCTGGTTTTGGAACTGGATGATTCTACCGAACGGTTCAATGTATATAACATATTGAGTCTCTTGTGTAACTTCACCGGCAACCAGGCGTTGGCTCGTTATTACCAACTTTGTGCCGACTATATATATAATGTAGAAGTGCTGATGACGGAGCCTTATCATACCCGTTTTTCGGAAGCGAACATACAAAAGTTCCGCGATCTGCTGAAGAAGATGGAGCTCATGGATATAAACCGTTATGGCCGCAATCTGAAACAGTGCCGGCAGGTGATACGGGTGATGCAGACGTTGTATGAAAAAGACTCTTTCTCGCTCTTGAACTCTTTTATGCAGGACAAGAACCCGCTTGTTTCGGAATTGGCCCGCTATTTCAGTATTGTTCGTTTTCTGAGGGAGAAAGATACGGAGTTGCAGGAGGTTATCTATAAAAGCATCAATTTGCTGCTGGGCTTTAAGGATTCCGGGAAAGAAAAGAAGACATATGTTCCGGTCTACTTCGGGCATGAAGGCATGGAGAAGGAATTTAAGACATCGGCCTTTATTCATGCCAATAAAAATGCCGGCGAAGATCAGAGTGTCGTCCTGGCCCGTGTCATAGCCTCTTTCATGAATACAGACGGAGGAACGCTTTATATCGGCGTCAACGACAAAGGCTATCTGAACGGGTTGGCAGAGGATTTGAAATTTGCCCGTAACGATAGCGATGTCTACCTTCGTGAAGTCAACAGAAGTATCATTTGCCAGTTGGGAGAAAAAGAAGAAGACCGGAACCGGTATCAGGAAAATATCCGTTGCCGGATCTATGAATATGAAGACGGGAGGATGGTATTGGCCTTCAGGGTGGTGCCGATCAATGAAGTGGTGAAGGTGAAAGGGGTTGTATATACCCGAACAGGCAGTTCAAGTATGGCAAAGGCGGTGTGCAACGTGGACGAGTTTGTTAAACAAAGGCGTACACTGAAACTGGATTCAACACCTAAGAAGCCTGAGTTTCCGGTATTCTTCAGCGAGGAACGGAAAGAATACATTTTTAAGGTACAACAAGACAGTAATGTGCAACAGGAGATTTTTCTCCTGCCGGAAGTAGAGGTAAAAGAAGAGACCGTTCTTCCGCCGATGCGCGAGATAAAAAAAGACAATGAGAAGGGAAAAGCTAAAAACAAAGCGTATGCGTGCAAAACATCCGGTTTGCGAACGAACCCCCTGATAAAGAAACCGGACCACGGATATACGCCGGGGCACTTATTCGTTTCTTTGTTTGCCAACGGAAAGATCGCCAGTTCTCCCAGTCCCAAAATAGGTGTTTGGGGAGGCGAGGGAAAAGTTCTGTTCTCTTATAATCCGGAAGATAAAGAGGATATCCTGGTTGCAGTTTTCACCAATGGCGAGGTCGGCCTGTCGAATCTGAAAAAAGGAATATCGCAACCCAATACTCCACTGGCATTCATCGATTCGGTAGACGGACTGCTCTTTTTGTCTCCGGCTCATAAAACAGACTATCTTTTGCTGATCGCGGATAAAGACGGGGAGAAAAGATTCCGTATTATAGCATTGGATGATTTTGAAAAGTCGATGAGCATTCAACCCCGTAATACGCTTGTACTCGAACCGGATAAAGGAACGTTCGTCTATGCAGAGATCCTGTCTGCCGAACAGGTCGGAACCCTTAATGAAGATAAATTGTCGTTGAAGGAATTTGACCAGTATAGTGCCGGACGGCGATGGGAACATACCATTTATAAATCGGATGTGGAAATACTCAGTTCTATGTGCGGGATTACTTTTTGATCATATTGAGTGATCATTCCGCAACAGAATAGATAAGAGGATGCGTCGAAAAGTTACAGTCTTTTGGCGCATCCTCTTTTTATAATCTAAAGACCTGCATCAGGCTTTAGTTGCAGTTTTATTGGGAGAGGCTTTGTCCAGCCATTTCTCCTGGAAGGTTTGCATCCATTCGTAGAAGCTGGGGATAAAGGCGGTCGCAAAAATCGTATTGATGGCCATACCGAATACGACGGCTGCCCCCAATGATACACGGCTGGCTGCCCCTGCTCCGGTGGCAAACAACAACGGCATGACTCCGAGTACAAAGGCAAACGAAGTCATCAGGATAGGGCGCAGGCGGACGTGTCCGGCTTCGAGGGCCGCTTCGCGTATCGGATTACCGGCGGCACGGTAGTCGCGGGCAAATTCGACAATCAGGATACCGTTCTTTGCGGAGAGGGCAATCAACAGGATAATCCCGATTTGCGTGTAGACGCTGACGGGCACTCCCATAATGAAACAACCGAGAATGGCTCCCAGCAAGGCGATTGGCAATCCCATGATGGCTGCCAGCGGACTTGTCCAACTTTCATATTGTGCCGAAAGAACCAGGAAGGCCACCAGTAAAGCCATACCGAATATCAACATCGTGGTCGAGCCGGCTTTGGTCTCCTGATAGGCGACGGAGGTCCATTCGTAACCGAAATTGTCACCCAGCTGTTCCTGTATGAGCTCTTCCATCGCCTGTATGGCTTCTCCCGAACTGTATTTCGGATTGGCAATACAAGTGATGGAGGCTGAAGAATACATATTATACAGGTTAATCTGGTCCAATCCCAATTGTTGTTTCGCTTCTGTAAAAGCGGAGAAAGGAACCATTTTGCCGGAACTGTTTTCCAGACTCAACCGCATAACATCATCGATGACCTTCTGCGCCTGTCCGCCGGCTTCAATCTTGACCTGATAGATACGCCCGAACTCGACAAAGTCATTTACATAGGCGGCTCCCATGTAATAGCTGAGGGTTGAAAAGACATCGCTCAACTGTAATCCCAGCAACTGCACTTTGTCGCGGTCGATATTCAGACGGTATTGGGGGACATTCGCCTGATACATACTGGATAAACTCAGAAGTTGAGGTTTGGTACGGTATGTTTCCAGCAATGTCTGTATGGCATGCTGCATTTCGGTCGGTCCCAGGCTCTTGCGGTCTTCCAGTTGCAGTTGCAGACCGCCGGAAGCACCCAGGCCGGGAATGGCGGGAGGAACCAAAGCAAATATCTGCGCTTCCTGGATGCCATAGGCTTCCCGGTTGAAGCGGGTGACGACATCTTGTGCCGTATGACCTTTCCCTTTTCGTTCACTCCAATTCTTCAGTACGACAAAATAGGTACCGGTATTTGACAGTTCGCCGCCTCCCATCACAGAGAAACCGTTTATTCCCATATAGGTTTTGACTTCCGGATAAGTGTCCAGTATCTTGTTGATTTTCTGGCTGACGGCTTCAGTGCGTGGCAGGCTCGAGGCCGGCGGCAACTGGCTGGAGATAATGAAATATCCGTCGTCTTCTTCCGGGATGAAGGTCGAAGGCCAGCGCATGAACATGACGGCTGCCGTAGCTGAAACGATCAGGAAGATTATCAATGTGACCAGCTGATGTTTCAACATGCGGTCGACAACATCATCGTAGATCTTCTGTGTTTTGTCGTATACCTTATTGAAGGCTTTGAAGACGACAAACTTCGGATCGTTAGTGACGCGCAGGAACAGGGCGCAGAGTGCCGGTGTCAATGTCAATGAGTTGATGCCGCTCAGGACGGTTGCGGCAGCAATCGTCAGGGCGAACTGTTTGTAAAGCTGTCCGGAGATGCCGCCAATAAAAGTGGTCGGGATAAATACCGCCAACAGTACCAATACGACACCGATAACCGGTCCGACGAGTTCGCTCATTGCTTTTGTTACCGCTTCGCGTGCCGTATACTTCCCGGTATCCATGTATCGCGACGAGTTCTCGACGACAATGATTGCGTCGTCTACCACAATGGCAATCGCCAGGATCAATCCGAATAACGTTAATGTATTGACCGAGAATCCCAATGCCCCCATGACAGCCAGCGTTCCTATCAATGAAACAGGAATACTGAGGCAGGGAATGATTACCGCCCGGAAATTCTGGAGGAAAAGGAAAATAACCAGGACAACCAGCGCTGTTGTCTCCAGGAAAGTCACCAACACTTCGTCGATAGAAGCGTTGATGACTTCTGTCGTGTCGAGGGTAACGCCGTATTCAACGCCTTGCGGAAGGGTGGAGGCAATCTCTTCCATCTTTGCCCGTACAGCTTTGGATACTTCCAGCGAGTTGGAGCCGGGCAGCTGGTAGATGGCAATGGCGGCAGCCTGTTGTCCCCGTAACCGTGAAGTCACGTTGTAGGAGGAACTGCCCAGTTCGATACGGGCAATATCTTTCAGCCGGAGTATTTTACCGCCTTGCTCTGTCCGCAGGATGATATTGCCAAATTCCTCCGGCGTAGTCAGCCGGCCTTTTACGGTCAGGGTGTATTGATAAGGATTGTTCGCCTCTGCAATTGGCTGGCCTACGTAACCGGCAGAAACCTGCCTGTTCTGTGTCGAGATAGCCTGGAAAACCATATCCGGCGTCAGGTTGCGGATGCGCATGACTTCGGGGTCGAGCCAGATACGCATGCTGTAGTTGCCGGCTCCCATGACACTTACCGAACCGACTCCCGGCAGACGGGCCAGCTGGTCGGTCAGGTTCAGGCTGGCATAGTTGCTCAGATAAAGTCCGTCGTAAAGAGAATCCCTGGAAGTGAGGGAAAGCATCATCACGATGTTGGATGATTGCTTTTTAGTCGTGATTCCTTGTACGATTACTGCTTCCGGCAGACTGCTTTGTGCAATGCTGACACGGTTTTGTACCATGACGGTAGCCATGTCGATGTCCGTACCGACAGCAAAAGTGATGGTCAGCGAGTAAGCGCCCGAACTGGAAGAGTTGGAGCTCATATAAAGCATTCCGTCCACACCGTTCACCTGTTGCTCGATAGGCAGTCCGACGGTTTGTGAAACCGTCTGTGCATCGGCACCCGGATAGACTGCTGAAACCTGTACGGTAGGCGGTGTGATATCCGGATATTGGGCGATGGGTAATACGTTGAGTGTGACCAATCCCGCAACCACGATAATCAGGGCAAGAACGGTGGCAAAGATGGGTCTGTTTATAAAGAATTTTACCATGACGTTCTTATTTTATAGGGGTAATACTCATTCCGTCACGCACTTTCAATAAAGCGGTGGTGACGTAACGTTCGTTCGGTTCAAGTCCGCTGACGACCTGGCGTAAGGTGTCGTCTACCAACTGTCCCGGTTCTATATGACGGTACCGTACGATATTGGAATCGTTTACGATATAAAGATATTTGCCCAGCTGGTCGGTGCCGATGGAGGCGTCGCGTACCAGGACGGCATCCCGTTTTTCGCTGTAGGGCAGGGTGATGGTGACGTATAATCCGCTTTTCAGTTCGCCGCCCTTGTTATCCAGGTTGGCACGGACATTCAGTGTTCCGGTCGACAGGTCGACATTGGGAGAGAAATAATCCAACTGTCCGGTGTAGTTTTGCCGTCCGTTGTCTCCCAGATGTACGGCGATTGTTTCCGGCAGTTTGACGGTCGAATCGTTTTGGGCAGCGGTAATCATCATTTTCATAAACTGGTTATCTTCTATATTGAAGTTGACGAACATTTTGTCATCTTTATAAAGGGTAGCCAGCGTGACGGGCTGCGCCGCTCCGTTGATATAATTGCCGATGTCGTAAGTGGCCCGGGTGATTCGTCCGTCGAACGGGGCACGGATATAGCAGTAGCTGAGGTTGGTGCGTGCCGTATTTAGTTCGGCTTCCGAATTACGGACGGATGCTTCCATTTCCTGTGCGGTCGATTGGGCCTGCAATACCTGTATCTGGCTGACGGCTCCGCTTTTGGCGGCTTCTTTCATCCGCTCGTAATTGCTGCGGGCATAGTCGAGTTGCGCTTTGGAGGTTTTAAGTGCCGCCTCGGCCTGGGTTACATTATCCTGATAAGTGTCGGGCTCGATCACGAAGATGAGTTCTCCCTTCTTCACTTTGCTGCCGGCCACCAGGTGGGAGGTCCGGAGATAACCGTTTACCCGGGCCACCAGATTGACGGTCAATTCCGAACTCAGATAACCGGGATAGTCTTTTGTCAGCGTAATATCTTTTACTTCCGGTGTTGCCACGCTGATGGAAGGGGCGGCTGTTTCCGCCGGTTGCTTTTTCCCTTTGCACGATGCCAGCGTAAGGACCGACAAGGCGATCAGGGCGATTCTGACAGATGTTTTCATATTTGTGTTTTTTAGTTTGGTAAACTAACCTTTCTTAATACCCGTTTTCGTCCCAGCCTCCGCCCAGTGCCTGGTAGAGCTGAATCAGATAGACGAGCGACTGGCCTTTGGCTTGTGTCAATTGATTCTCATACGACAGCAGCGAGCGTTGCGCATCCAGTACATTCTGAAACGGTGTCAGTCCCTGTTTATAGAGGTCGAGTGAGAGGTCGAGCGTTTGCTGGCCCTGGTTGACTACTTCGCGGAGGGCGACGATTTGTTTGATGGAGTTTTTATAGGAACTCATCGCGTTATCGACTTCCTGTACGGAGGTGAGGACGGTTTCGTTGAACTGCCTGATTGTTTCGTCTAACTGGACTTTTGCCAGGCGGGTTGCCTGTGCCAGTTTGCCTCCCTGGAAGAAATTCCAGGAGATGGCGGGTGCGATTTCATATGTCAGGCTGTTATGGTTGGCTATCTTATCGATGTCGTGAGAAGCGAATCCGATGGAACCTTTGACGAAAACCTGCGGCCACCAGTCGGATTTGGATGCACCCAATGTCGCGGCCTGGGCGTTGACCTGGCGTTCGGCAGAACGGATATCCGGACGACGCAGTAACAGGTTGGCAGGGAATCCTACTCCGACGGTTTCGATGTAATCGGGCAGGGGACGCGGATGGTCGATCAGTCCTTTAACGTCTTGCGGATACAGTCCCATCAGCACAGCCAGGGCATTCGTGTACTGGATGATACCTGCTTCCAGCATGGGGAGCGAGGCCTTGGTACTGTAATATACGGATTGTGCCTGTGCCACATCCAGTTTCGACACCAGGCCGGTTTCATACCTTTTCTGGGTGATTTCGACTACAGCCTGTTGCGACAGACAGTTTTGGGTGACTACATCGACCTCCTGTTGCAATTCACGCAGATTGATGTAGGCCGATGCGACCTGTGCACAAAGCGATACCATGACGGCGTTGTATTCTTCTTTGGAGGCAGCGAAATTCTCTTTCTGCGCTTTCACCCGGTTACGGATACTACCGAATACGTCGACTTCCCAACTCATGGAGAGCGAGGCATCGGCATATTGGGTGATTGTTTGCGGTAAACTACTGGTGTTGCCACTGCTTTGTTGCCGGTTCCATCCCGCCGATAGTCCCAGCGTCGGTGAATAACTGCCCTGTTGTATGCGCAGGTTGGCTTTCGCCATAGCGATACGATCGGCAGCCATCTGCACAGAATAGTTCTGCTTCACGGCCACATCGATCAGGGAATCCAATACCGGATCATTGAAATTCCTCCACCAGTTGTCATCAACGGGTAGGGTTTGTTGGAAATTACTGTCATTCTCCTGCCACGCTTCCGGCAATGCGTGATCAAGGTACTTATGCTTTGCCTGTGCCATCAGCGTCATTGGCAGAAAAAGGCAAAGCATAGTATAACACCATGTACTTATGTGCATAACTTTTTGTTTAGATTCTACACATAAACACAAATAAGTCACTCTTGGTTTAATAAAGGACTAATTTTCACAGGATAGTAAAGTGAACGCTATCTTGTTGAACTCAGGCATCATTGTCACTGCCATTATAGAGTGATTTGCATATATTTACTGTTCACCCCGCTTTCAATAACTCCCGACCCGCCTCTATCGCTTTATCAAAAAATCTTTTCAACAAAATCCCCATCGCCTGCTGCTTAACCATCGCCAGCCGCATCTCTTCGTCTATCACCATATTCCCGGCAGGCCGGTAACCGGCCGCTTGCCGCATGGCAGTCCGTTTCGCTTCCGGACTGTCGCGGATAATTCCCCGTGCTTGCAGGGAGAGATACACCCGCGCCGGATAAAGCCGCTCGATCGGACAGCCTGCCCGGTATTGCTCAAACACCCGGCGCAGAAATACCCGTTCGCGCTCCTCCTTGTAAGCCTCGGAGACGGGCGGAAGGGCGGACAGCGATTTCGCTTGCTCACGCTCCACAACAGCCCGGTATCGCAAATCGCTGGTTTGATAACATTTCAGCCAGCGGGTAATCGTGCGCAGGTTCAAACCCATGAAATCCCCGTATTCACCTTTGGCCCCCAATTCAAAACAAAGGGCGACCTCCTGCAAGGTCAGGCTCGGATATGACTCCTGAAGGTCGGCTGCCAGTTTAGCAATCAAAATACCCAGATCACGGTCGTTAGGAGGCGAAAAACCCAGCAAGACATAGGTCTGGAATAATATTTGATTTACCGCCGGAAGAATTTCCTCCGGCCGGTACGTCATCAGGCGGCGGTCGGCAATGGCATGTTGCAGTCTGATTTCCAAACTCATACGGCTTGCGAATTATAGATTTTCATGGCTATTTCCGTCGCACGTTTCCCTGTTTCCATCAATTCCTCTACTTTCGAAGAACGTTCCGGCCGGCCGGATGAATAGATCACTTTGGGAATATGCTGCTGCGCGCCGCCGGAAAGCTCTTCCGTTTTCAGATTGAAATTGTGGTATCGCCACCAGCCGATGAAACTCTGGCTGTAATCTTTTTTCGTCCGGATCGTATCCAGGCTGAATTTCAGGCGCAGGAAATCATCGAATACGGCCATGGCTCCCCGCACATATTGCAGGACGGCTGTGCCTTTTCCGGAATAACGCACGATGGTGGCCTGCCAGTCTTCGTCTGCCAGCAAAGCATCTTTCCATTGCTCACGCTCTTCATCCAAATTCTGCGGTTCTTCTTTCGGCTCCTCGCACGCGTGTTGTTGCTGTTGTTGTAAGTTTACTTTACTTTCATTTACTATAATATTATCTAATATAATATGTGCACTTTTTGTCATATTTTCGGTAGTTTCTGTAACAATAACCGGGGTTTCTGCAACATTAATGCAATCGAACTCTTCGCGAATGGGATTTTTGCATCGCTTTTGTGCTTGAATATACCGTTCTTGAATACTTTTGGATGTTAATACGCAATAAACATTGTATATATCCCTGTTAAACAGATTTATTTTCAAACTAAAGTCGATTATGTCCCGCACAACTTCCTCTGTTTCACCTAAACGGTCGGAAAGATCGTACACATAATCGTCTGATATATGAAGAAAATACCCTTCTTTCCTATATACGTCGCACAGGATGGTGAAATAAGCCAGAAAGCCGAGCGACTTGTAGCGGCTTTTCAGTTTACGTACTTGTATGTTTTCAAATATATCGGTATCGACCGGAAAATAATCCAGTCCTTTTTTGATAGGTCTAGCCATGATTGTTATAAACTTTTTCAATTATGATTTTGTACCGCACGGATAACCAGCCGTAACGTTTTCAGCATCAGCAGTTCTCCAGGCAGCACGCGTATCACGCACCAGCCTGAGACTGCCGCCTCATTATATTTCTCCATATCACGCAGATAGCCTTCGGGGCGGATATGGCGGCCACCGTTGAAGGCGCCGCCCTCCACCTCGACAGCCACACGGCGGGAAGGGATGGCGAAGTCGAACCGCCAGTCCCGCCCAGGATGGAAACGGTATTCAGCCACCACCTCCTCGCCCGTATGCTTCAGGATCAACGCGCTAAGCGGCGAATAACCCGGTGTCGTCATAGAGAAAGTTTTCGGCCTCTTTCGAGGTGTTGCATTGTTCGACCAGACAGGTGTTGTGCCGGTTGTCGAACGCCATCCATTTTTTCAGAAACGGGTCGTAAAAATACCCGTATTCCTCGCCACACGAATAGGTGTAACTGCGCGAACCTCTTTCGCCCGTAATCAGGCGCATCAGGCAGGCTGCCGCCTGGTCTCCCAGGAGGCAACCGATGGTAAGGGTATGCTTTTTCATCAGGCGGCAGTTTGAAGGGTTTGCAAATCATCGTTGTCAAGACGGATGAAGGCATCATGCTCCAAACGCTTGCCGGTTTCGATATAAGCCAGCGCTTCACGTTCGCAGCTTGACAGGTCTTCGAGCAGCAGGTCGATGGAAGCATATTCGTCACGGCCGATATGAAAGCGCGACACCACATTTCCGCAAAACTCTTCGGAGGTTCCCACACGGGCATAGATGGTCAGCAGTTGCGCATCGCCGCAGTTCTGACGTTGATAACCGGTGATCTGGAAATTGTCATCCACCGCCACCAATCCGGTAAAATTGACTACATGATACACCATGCGCTGCAACGCTTCAGAGAGACTGGGATGCACCGGAGCCTTGTTTTCATACGTAATCACATGGTTGTCGCCTGTACTTTCGTCTAACACTTCATAGCGGGCTTTGAAAAAACTGTCTTTGACAGAGATTAAGGAAAAAGTCTTTTCTGTTTTGTTCATTACTTTATTAAAATGGTATCGTTTAGATTCAAAAATTGTCAGATATGAGTATTTGTTTATAGCAACTGGTTGTACCTGGCTCCCCTCTGGAGAGGGGGAAGGGGGTGTGTCATATTCCCGCCTATACAACCATCCTAATCAGAGTCACTAGACTATTACAGGTTCATTTGCCGTCTGCTTCAGCTGACGGTTTACAAGTTGTTTCTCTCTTTTGGCTTCAGCCACATGTCTCTTAGATAGAAACCTGTAAGAAATGGGACTAAAGTCCAATGAGATAGACCCCTGACTAATCCGTCAGCTGAAGCAGACGGCAAATAAACCTGTAACAAGGCTTGTTTTATTGACTGGCTTTAACACACCCCCTACCCCCTCTCAAGAGGGGAGCCAGTTACAACCAGTCACTTAAATAGATAGCTCAATTCTTTCTATATTTACGCTGCCCGCACCCCTTTCGGTTCTTCGCGGTATTCTACATAAACGCTTTCCACGACTACGCCTTTGCGGGCCTGCTTGCGGGCATACGACAGCATCGGGCGGAAGATACGTTCCAGGTCGCTGTCGGGCAGGTTTCGACCGAGCTCCTGCCACCAAAAGCGCAAGAGGTCGATATAACCGTCCGGTTCGGTCACTACGGGAACGAGTTCGGTTGCTATTTCATTCATTTTCAGAGAAACACGCCCCGATTGCAGGCGACCTTCGGCACGTTCGAGGATTACGGCTTTCTGCGCCTCATCCAGATCATCACGTCCGGCAATACGTTTTTCCGTGCGTTGAAAATTAGCCTGTAAACGCAGTTCCGCTTCTTCGGCATCACGTTTCTGCTTCATCAACCAACTGTTGAGCATCGCAGTAAGTACGTTAGCCGGCGTACCGTTTTTAGTCGGATCAATATTGTTTTCCTGAGAAACGAATTGCTTTTGCACTTCCGTAAGTTGTTGGGTGAAAGGCTTGCGGTCGCTGTTCATGCGCAGCATGTAGCTTCGGCACAGGGTTACATAGCGGTCGGCTTCGGCGGCTAAGGCTTCGTTCATTCCTCCTTCTTTTCCAATCTGCTCGATCAATCGGCGACCCATCGACAGACAGTTAAGACTCAGGTTGGCGTTTTGTTCGAGTACGCTGACTCCACTTTGAACAGCAACAATCAGATTGTTCTGTTTCGTCGTTAAGATTTCTTTTTTCTTCACGATGTAAGGTTATTTATTTAAAAATTAAAAATTATTTAAGGTAAGATTAATCATCTTCATAGTTTCTTCTTCGGCAAATCTTACAATGGCAAATGTAAGTATAATATTTCATATTATGATTATAATTCAAGCCTTTATTTTCATATTAACTTTTATTTAACTTGCCATGTATTAATAGTATGTACACGTTCATTTAAAATATTCAATATATTTATTATCTTAATTGTTACTATATCATAAATAGTTAGTTGTTGTATATTTTATAAATAATAAAAACATCTCTTCCCTCTAGGGAAAAACTGCTATCCGGGAGAAAAAACAATTTCTTTCGGAAGAAAATCAAATTTCATCCGGGAGAAATTGAAAATGGACTCGGATTAACTATTTCAATAATAATAGTTATTGTAAATATAATAGTACTATAGCACTATTACTAAAAGTATTATTTCATTTATTTATAATAAAACAAAAAATATAATTTTTACCTTATTCAAAAAAGCACAAAAGAAAAGGAGTTATCTCAAAATATGAAATTGCTCCTTTTCTACTATAAATATTCATTATTTACATCAAAACGCATAGGTATCAAAGTTTATTTAATAACATTTAATATCTCAATAACATTTGTCATTTAATTATAGAACTCTTAGATGTTTTTTCAAGATTATATTGTTGAATCATTGTATTTGCTTTTTGAATATCAATATATTCAATAGAGTTAGCAGCCTTATAATTACCTTTTGAATCAACAGTTCCTAACACTTTTCCTTCAGGAGTAGAAAGTTTTACTGCCACCTCATAATACTGTACTCCATTCCAATTTCCATTCAACTTTATCACTTTTCGGCTTTGTTCACCAACAAATTCACCAGCATATCTTGTATCAAAACTATATTTTTTCGCTTCCAACCAAGCAATTATAGTTGTATTTGGGGGTAAAACTTGTTTAATAGTTTGATTAAAGTTAAAATCAAAACTTTCATTTTTTCCTGTTGTGAAAGAATAACTATGATCAGTCCTCTTGGTAGTTTCAATTTTTCCATTCAATCCCACATTTATTATAGGTACAGTTACATTAAGACCAGCCCCAACTGTTATAGTTTCTGAAATTAAAAGCCCTTCAGTTTGTGAAAAATGAGATGTATAACTATAACTTTCTATAAGTTGAGCTGTTCTTTCTGCTTCATAAGGTGTATCATTTATAAGTGGACGTGATGTTAAAAATACAACTACCGGTGTAGCATTAGCTTGACCATCAATTATCGAATAATCAACACTCTGCAAGTTAAACTTTTCTACAGGATAAATAAGAAAACCTGCACCCAAATTATCATACGGATTAGTACTATTCAAATATTTAAAATTAGATCCTCCCCATGAGGCATTATATATATAATACATTGGTTTACCGTTTCTCCATATGTACCATTTCTGATCATGGAACTCAATATTCCAATATCCATGCGAAAAAATTTGTTGATTATGCATACATGGAAATGGATCAATTCCTGCATTTGGAGGCAACGGATAGTCAGACAAATACTTTCTTCCTGATTGATATCCTCCAAGCACCTCAATTCCCCACTCTGTTGAAGATCCTGCAATATGTTTTGTAATTAACCATCTTTGCCTTCCAGAACCATCATCTTCATTAGAAGCTACTAGGTCATAACTATCTTTAGAGGAACAACCAAAGAATTTTTTTGTTGCTGCAATTGCCCCTTGTTCGTAAAAAATATGGACTGGAATAGCATTTAATTGTGCTAAAAAACTATTCCCATAAAAATGTGATTTAACACTTTTAGTCTGCAGAAGTTCCAGATTTGAGGCATCACACATTATATCAATTTCTTCATTCTCTTTTTGGCATGAGAACAATACTAATGATACAAATAAAAGCAATGATAATTTTAATAATGTCTTCATAATACTTAATTTTTTAATATTAATACCTATGTTTATTATTATCCCATTTACAACATCAATTGCATACATCAAACCTTCATCTATAATGATAGTAAACACATATAATCATTACCACAAAAAAGAAAGCATTTCTATCTCTTTACAACATTTATAACTACTATACTCCTAATAGGTCGTCCATACACTCCTGATATATCAAACGCAACTCTACATTCACCAACAGATTCCGAAGTCAATAATACTTTATTATTTTTTTTCAATAACACTTCATTTTCTACAACATCTGTATTTGCAATTTCAATACTTCCTTTTCCTTTTAGAAAACGAGCTTTACAAAAGACTTTCATATCTACATCTATTGATAAAATAAATTGAGTAGTATTTCCTATATCTACATCAGATTCAAGATCAGATATAATTGTTTTTATTCCCTCTACTTTTAAATCAATACATGAATAACGTTCTAAAACTTGACCTTTTAACTGCTTCCTTATTAAAAAGGTTAGAGAGTGTACTCCTTCTACTTTTGGTAAATAAACAAATGAGATTTTTTTCTTATAAAGAGATTTTAAATTAAACTCTTGATTTTGTTCATAACCATCTTCATTTATAAAGATAGTTCCAATTCCTCCTTCTATTAAATACGAAGCATATATTTCATCGTCATCTTCATTGATTCCTTCAATATTTAGAGTACATAACATTTCTTTTCCTACAATCCCTCTATTATCATTCAAATGAACAAAATTGACAGAAAAATCATTAATCATTTCCGTATCATTTTCACATGATGAAAACAAAATAAATAGTAAGCAAAGTATTATTACATAATTACGCATATCAATATATAAATTTACATTACACTCAAATATAGTAACAAATTATTTATAAACATAATTTATTTTAAATAATTACACTATATTGTATTTGCACAAACTATTTTAACTCAATTTGACCTGAGTGCTTTAAAGTAACTTCAGATAGCCAAAACAAATCATGAAATTCATTTAATGCCATCTATCTGCACACAACTCAACTCCGCCTATCCGACCGGTCGTAACTTTGCATTGTCAATCAGACGAAACATCAAAGTATCAACCTTAAAACAATTTATTAACGATGGCCCAGGGCTACAAATTAGTAACAAGAAAAGTGACCGACCTGAAAGGCGGTGCAGCACAGGAAAAAATTTATGCGATACCGGACTACAACGGCCATACCGACATGGATACATTGTGTGTCATGATCGGAGCGCGATCTACCGTTTCCAGCGCCGACGTAAAAGCGGTATTGGATAACCTTAATTTCATCCTCGACATGGAGCTGCGTGCAGGACGTATCGTCCAGTTAGGCGAGTTCGGTAATTTCCGCCTCTCGTTGTCTAGCAACGGCGCAAGCGACAAGAAGTCGTTCTCCCAGGCAGACGTGAAAGGGGCACGTGTGATCTTCACACCCGGCGCGTCCCTGCGTAATACCAAAAAGCTGGTCGCCTTCACCTCTACCGAAAAGAAAGAAGACGAAGGCAGCGGCTCCGAAGGGGGCGGCGGAGGCAGCGACAGACCGGAAATCGAGTAACCCGGCTAATTGAAAAATTTTCATTATCTTTGTTATCACGATGAAACCAACAACGCTTTCTATTAAAGAGCTGAGTGCGATGTATTTTCCGCACAGCAGCATCCGCAGCGCCGGCGTACAACTGAAACGCTGGCTCGTGTATAACAAACCGCTCATGCAGGCCCTCACAGATGCGGGCTATTACAACGGACAAAAGATTTTAACTCCTAAACAGGTGACGCTCGTCTTTGAATATCTGGGCGAACCATAGTGTGTTAATTGAAAATTGAAAATTAAACAAAGTGTACAATTATGGATTGCCGTGCTGCTGACCGCAGCCGGCATCCTCCTTTTATTTTTCGGCTTCTGGACGGCTCCGCTGGGAGAGATTCATAACAGTGTGCTGGTGGCCTTCGGTGAGACTGCAACGTTTGCCGGAGCGCTGTTCGGAGTCGATTATAAATACAAACAAAATCAATGAACCTTAGTAGAAATTTCACCTTCGAAGAACTCACATACAGCCGGATTGCCGTCGAAAACGGTCTTGAAAACGTACCAAACCCACAAGCGCTTCAAGCGTTGAAAAACCTTGTAGTCGACCTGCTCCAACCGCTTCGCAACCGCTACGGCAGTGCAATCGCCATCACAAGCGGCTACCGCAACGAAACGGTCAACCTGCTGGCCGGCGGCGTTAAAAACTCACAGCACACGAAAGGCGAAGCGGCCGACTGCTACATCGCCGAAGGGCCGGAAAAGCTGCTGGAAGTACTGAAAGAATCCGGCCTGCCTTTCGACCAGGCAATCCTCTACCGCCGCAAAAAGTTCCTCCATCTGTCTTATCGCGAAGGGTTTAACCGCCGGCAGGTACTTTACAGATAAATAAGAGACAACTGCAAAACACACCCCATAAATTCATACCATTAAAAATCTCCATGAAATTCAGCCTATTCATTCTCATCTTCTTATTTTTCGCAAATTGTTCGAGCCGCAAACATACCGCTTCCTTTTGCCAGCAGACCGACAGCCTGCTGCAAACCAGCCGCCTGACAGTTCAAACGGCCCGAATCCCCGAAAGCCGTGCCGACCTTTCCATTCCGGTCGCAACCCTCAAAGAGTTGCCTACCGGCGCCGCCTTTATCCAAAAAAGCGGACAGGCAACCGCTGAAATCCGTTTCCTGCATGACACGTTATTTGTCGCTGCTACCTGCGATAGTTTGCAGGAACTTGTCTATCAGTACGAAACAACAATTGAGCAGTTGAGCAAACAAACAACCCAAAAAGAAAAAAATAACCAACGGAATTGTAAATCCGGATATATAATTATTGGGTTTATTATTATTTGTGCTCTGTTATATATATTCAGAAAACGGTGGGGGTAAATTACAGGAGAATCATAAAGAATGACGTATCTTTGTCCCCTAATAACGAATGGCTAAAATGGCAAAGAACAGGAAAGAGGAATATAAAGAGCAAAATCTGCGGTATCTGGAAGAAATAGCTTCACAGGAAGGTGTAAAGAAACTGGCTGGCGGGATATTATATAAAGTAACGGAGCAGGGGAGCGGTACTGTTTCTCCCCGGTTGGATAACGTTGTTTCCGTTCATTATCGGGGGACTCTGATGAATGGGCGCGAATTTGATAATTCATACGAACGTAACTGCCCGGAGGCTTTCCGTCTGAACCAGGTTATCGAAGGATGGCAGATTGCACTTCAACAAATGCATGTGGGGGATAAATGGGTTATTTATATCCCTTATACAGTAGGATATGGAAACCGGGCTTCCGGTCCGATTCCTGCATTTTCAACGTTAATCTTTGAGGTGGAGTTGCTGGGGATTGCCTGAAAGATTAGAGCAGTGCCATTTAGTGTATTTTGACACTGCTCTTATAAAGAATAAAGTTCTTATTCTCCTTTTTCAATTTGCTCCTGTACGATTGCATCTACAACGGCAACGGTTGTCAGGTTGAGGATGTCGCGGGTAGAGCTTTCTACGTCGGTGAAGTGAATCGGTTTGTTCAATCCCATCTGGATCGGGCCGATGGTTTCTACGACACCCATTTCGAGCAACAGTTTGTAAGCACTGTTGGCCGAACTCAGGTTCGGGAATACCAATGTGTTTACATCTTTGCCTTTCAGCTTGTTGAACGGATACATATCGTCACGCAACTTCTTGTCTAATGCAAAGTTTACCTGCATTTCACCGTCTACGACGATTTCCGGGTGATTCTTGTGAAGGTATTCGATAGCGCCGTGCACTTTCAGCGGGCTTCCCTGCTTATCGGAACCGAAGTTTGAATAAGATACCATCGAGATAACCGGATCGTGCGCGAAGAACTTCACCGCATCATGCGTCAGGCGGGCAATGTCGATCAGGACTTCTGTGGATGGATGACGGTTAATCAGCGTATCTGCCATAAAGAAAGTACCCTTTTTGCAAGTTACAATGTTCATGGCACCGAAATGGTCGTATGTCGGACGGATACCGATGATTTCTTCCGCCAACTTTGTCACTTCCGAATAACGGCTGTAAACACCTGTGATAAATGCATCCGCATCGCCGGTTGCCACCATCATCATACCGAAAGCGTTCCGGCCGACCATCTTTTCGCGTGCTTCCGAGAAAGTAACGCCTTCGCGTGCTCTCTTTTCAGAAAGGATACGGGCGTAGCGGTCGCGGCGTTCTTCTTCGCGGTCGTGACGCAGGTTGACGATTTCGATACCTTCCAGGCTCAGGTTTTCTTCGGCAGCAATTTTTTCCAAACGTTCTTCGTTGCCTAACAGGATCGGATAACAGATTCCTTCAGCTTTGGCTTCTACGGCCGCTTTCAGCATGTTCACGTGGTTGGCTTCGGCAAATACCACACGTTTCGGATTTGCTTTTGCCATGTCGGTGAAGGAGCGGAGCAGTTTATTATCGTAGCCCATCATTTCACGCAAATGGTTGGCATAGCCTTCCCAGTCTGTGATTGTTTTGCGTGAGACACCCGACTCGATAGCTGCCTTGGCAACAGCAACCGATACTCGTGTCAACAACCGTGGGTCGAGCGCTTTCGGCAGGATATAATCGCGTCCGAAAGTCGTACGTTTCAGTTTATACGCTGCATTTACCACATCGGGAACCGGTTCTTTTGCCAGTTCGGCGATGGCATGTACGGCGGCCAGTTTCATCTCTTCGTTGATTGCTTTGGCATGTGTATCCAATGCTCCGCGGAAGATATACGGGAATCCTAAAACATTATTGATCTGATTCGGATAGTCCGAACGTCCTGTTGCGAAAATAATATCTTCGCGTGATGCCATTGCATCGGCGTATGAAATTTCCGGATTCGGATTAGCCAAAGCGAATACGATCGGGTTTTCGTTCATGGAACGCACCATCTCTTGTGTCAGCACATTGGCAACAGACAATCCCAGGAATACGTCTGTACCGACAACGGCTTCTTCCAGCGTCTTTATATCTCTTGTGGTAGCAAATTCTTTCTTCGATTCGTTCAGATCGGTACGATGCGTAGAGATAACCCCTTTACTGTCGCACATGATGATGTTTTCCTTGCGGGCTCCCAGCATCACATACAGTTTCGTACAAGAGATGGAAGCGGCACCTGCACCGTTGACAACGATCTTTACATCTTCAATCTTCTTTCCGGCTATTTCAAGCGCATTGAGCAGACCGGCACCGGAAATGATTGCCGTACCGTGCTGGTCGTCGTGCATCACCGGGATATCCAGTTCCGCTTTCAGTCGCTGTTCAATCTGGAAACATTCGGGCGCTTTGATATCTTCCAAATTGATACCGCCGAAAGTAGGGGCGATTGCTTTTACGGTTTCGATGAACTTATCGGGATCTTTCTGGTCTACTTCGATATCGAATACATCGATTCCTGCGAAGATTTTAAACAGGAGGCCTTTGCCTTCCATAACCGGTTTGCCGGCAAGCGCTCCGATATTACCCAGTCCCAAAACAGCAGTACCGTTGGAGATAACGGCTACCAGATTACCTTTTGATGTATATTTATAGGCATCAAGCGGTTCTTTCTCTATTTCCAGGCAAGGCTCTGCCACACCGGGAGAATAGGCCAATGATAAATCTGTTTGTGTACTATAGGGTTTTGTTGGAATTACTTCAATCTTTCCAGGTTTGCCTTCGGAATGATACCGAAGTGCTTCCTCTTTTGTTATCTTTGCCATAGACTTATGATATTAGTAGATTTTGTGTACGTTTTAAAATCGCCCACAAAAGTAACAAATTATTAGATATATAGTATGATATGCTTACAATTAGTTGGAAATATTTTGAATAAAACCTTTGATGTCAAAATTAATTGTTAACTAAATTCTTTTCATAAAACTCCAGTGCGCATAGATTGGCGGCGACGGTTTCCAGGGTTGTTTGTCCGGCTTGCCAGGCATAGACTGAATCGATAAAACGGTCTGTTAGACGGATGGCTTCAGACATATTTAATTCATTCATCCAGTGTTTGAGGTCTTCCAGCTTTTGGAGGGTGACCGGTTGTATGTTGCGCAAGCCGGAGAAGGCAATGTCGGAAAGCTGGAGTTCCAGTTCGGCAAGGAGATTCTTTACTATCATTGTGTTCGCTTTTAAAAAGTTAGAAGTAGAAGTTATCAATCTCTGAAGAGGTGATGATGCTGATTGGAATCAGTGTGTCCGGTCGTTTCTGGCAGACCATGTAACGCTGTTTCTTTTCTGTATAGGGTTGTCCCAGTTGTTCCAGTTTGCGGATGGCATTACGGTTCAGTTCGCTGTATGCCAGGGAACCTTCCGTCTCTGTCTGACCGTCAGTCATGGTGAAATAGAGTTTCTGTTCGGAGGAGCTGAACCGTACCTCTGAAAGATGAGTGAAAGGGACTAAAGCCAGTTGTTCGGGTTGTTTTTTCCGGAAATAATCGTAGTGTTGGTCCGGACGTATGGATAAATCGGATAACTCCGGAACCGTAAGTAATGTATTCAGATGACCGATTGTTACTTTATCTGCTATCTCACATTGTGTCTGTGAAGACGATGAGAGGCGGTTTTGCCTGTTCAGCTTGAAGTTGCGCAATGTAAGGGTGGATATCGATAACCGGGCCAGTGATGCGCTGTTCCCCCAAAAGCTTTGCATCTCGAGTTGTTTCCTCAGGTTTTCCGGTGTAACGAGTGACTGGGTATGTTCATAATAATCAGCCATGCTCGATGTCAGCGTGCAGATACTCTCTTTCTCCTGATAGAAGAAATAAGCCGTAATTCCGAAATAACCCGAACGGGTTTGCCAGGGATAAGCGCCCAGTCCGGCGAAATGGCCGATAGGGGTGGTGTAATAATCCGAGCGTGTCCCTTCAATCAGTTTGCCGAGCATCTCGTTGTTTTGTGTATTCCGTAAGAGTAAGGTAAGCGTGTTATACAACCGGGAGAGCGTGGCAAAAGTCGTAGGAGACTGAAAACCCACATGTTTGGCAAGCATATTTTCGATATCGGAGGAGAGCGAACGGAATAAGCGGGCCAGATTTCCGATTCCGCAGGTTTCCAGGCGGATGGAATACTGGATGGCTGTTTCCGCCTCGTTTTCTCCGCAACTGATCAGGCCTTTTTCCAATATGCCGAGGATGAAACGGGAAGCTCCCTGTAAGACTTTTACCGTATCCTCCGTCAGTAGGGAGAGTTCCGGCTGGTTGCCGGCGGAGTCGGACGATAGTATTCCCTGCCGGCTCAGGTATGACAGGATGGCTATCAGTTTATGTTTGCACAATCCGTTTTCTCCGCATTTGCAGACGGAACGGTTCAGGCTGTCTTCTTTGGGAAAATAGACAGTGATGTTTTCGGTGTTGATAGTGGCTTCCAGCATGTCGCCTTCCGTGAAGTCGGCCGTCCAGCCATCCTGGATAAGACGGAGGGTGTCTTCGAACAATTTCTTGCCGGCCTGTTTGCGAAGTTGCGTAAGGTCTGCATTTATCAATTTCTCCCAGGGGACGGAAGATGGCAGCTCCGAAGACGTTTCCGGCACGGCGTCTTTATCGTCTTCTGCGGTTGCAGCATAACCGGCTGCGGCAAGTATTCCCATCAGGATATGCTTGCAGACAGTTTTGGAAGGACAGCTGCATGTGCTTTGGGATACATTGGAAGCGAGGCAGACGGTGATGTCGTCCAGTTGGACCTGTAGATTGCTGCCTGTAACCGTCAGGGCGATTTGTCCGGTCGTTTCCAGGTCTTTCAGGGCACGTTTATATAGACCTTTATTTGCCAGCGTAACCAGGAAGGCTTCGTTGGCAAAAGGGACGAACTGTCCGGCGGAAGCGTGGCATCCGTCTCCATTTATGATATAATCTTTCCTATCCATTCTGCTAACTCTTCAGGGGGTATTGCGGCTACATCGGCACCCATGCCGGCAATGGTCCGTGCGGCACGGACATCATAACAGGGAGCACCGGAGTAGTCGAGTGCCGGCAATACGAACAACTTATTTCCTGCTTCGATGATGTCGCGGCAGGAGCGGAACATATAACTATAGTTGTTCCCGTCGTAAAGGTCGCTTACCAGTACTATTATTGTTTTTTGTGGCGCGGAGATTAGTTTCTTTCCATATTCCAGCGCTTTATGTATATCCGTTCCGCCACCCAGCTGTACTTTCATCAGGATACCGACCGGATCGTCGAGATGTTCGCTCAAATCGACGACCGATGTGTCGAATATCGCCAGCTTGACCGAAAGAAACGGCATTTTGGCAAAGATGGAGGCCATGACAGCCGTATAGATTACCGAATCGAGCATGCTGCCGCTCTCATCTACCAGGATGACGATATGCCAGGGATTGTAACGACGTATGTTCTGGTTGAAATACAGGCGGTCGGGGATAATTGTCCCGTGTTCGCGGCTGTAGTTTTTCAGATTCTTTTCGATGGTCTGCTTGAAATCGAAGTTCCGGAATATTTTGTAGCTGGAATTGGTATGCGGAAGTTTCTTTCCGTAGAAGGCTTTGCGTACATTTATTTCCAGCTTCTTTTGAATCTCTTTTATGACCTGTTCCACGATTGAATAAGCCAGCTTTCTGACATGTTCCGGCATCATGTTGCGGAACGTCAGGATATTTTTCAGCAGTCCGATATTCGGTTCGAGTTGGCTCAGGACAGATTCGTCGGTCAGCAGTTGGGTAAGGTTATATTTATCCAAAGCCTGTTTCTGCATGATTTCGACGGTCTTTCTGGGGAACAGCTTCTTTACTTTTTTCAACCATCCGGGGACGGTCAGCATGGAGCCGCCACGGCCTCCCCGGTTGGGGAAGTCGTTCCGTATTCCCTGTTCATCGGTATATTCGCGGTTGTATAGGAAATAAAGCGTACCGTCCAGTTCTGCGTTCTCCGGGTCGAGGGGCAGGCTGTTTTCGGCAAAGTCTCCCAATATAAGCCGCCAGCGGTTGACTATTTCGTGCTTGTCCATTCGATGATTCTCCATGTTTTTAGTGCTTCTGCCGCCAGTTTATCCAGGCGCATAGCTTCGGTGATTTCCTGTTGTGAAACAGTGATACTTCCTGTTAAGCGGGTTTCCGCTATCTGATGATATTCTGCAACCTGTTGTCCCAGGCGGCTGACTTCTGCCGGGAGAAAGCCGGTGAAGGCATAACGCAGGTTGGGCAGAATAGTCAGGAAAGTCTCCTGGTCGGCATTGGCGATAACCCGGTCTATCGCTTCCAGGATATGCGGGTCGGTAAATAACACATCGCGGGCAATCAGAAACAGGCCGCAGATAAAGGAGGCCGCCTGCTCAGGATGCGTGATGCTGCTTTCGAGGTAGGCGGCTATCTGCCGGCAGAAAACAGCCTGTCCGGTTTGTCCTTCTTTATAATGTATAGCAAGGCAGAGGCCGAAGAGGCGGCTGTTGCTGAAACTATCGTTCAATATCTTCTCTACGGCAGACAGGAAAGCGGCGGTATCGAACCAGTTTTTCGTATCCATAGTGAAACTGTAGAGGTTGCGCATCTGTTCACAGATTTCCTGTTCTTCTTCTTCCGTTGTGCTTTTCAGTGACGGAATCAGTACGACTGCTCCATTGAACGCGGTTCGTGCCAATCCGGCAATGACCGGCTGGATAGTTCCGTCCATCAATTGCTGCATATTGGTGAGGTATAACAGGCTGTTGATAAGTTTGCAGAGGCTGATAAAATTCCCTTCGCTTTCCACTACCAGCCGGACAGTGTCTTCATACCGGGAATAAAAGCCTTCTATCCCCATCACCTGAACGGAAATGAGCAGTTTGCCCAGCTCTTCTGCCGTCATGCTGTCTTTAAAATTCTTTTCGATGAGCGAGTTGCAAACCTGCGAGAGTGTCGCCCCGTAGACGGACAGGTCAATCAAACGGGTTTCAACGCCTGTGCCGTAACGGCATATCCATTGTTCCCGTACCAGGTTTTTGTTCTTCTGGTTCACATAATCGGGACCAGACTGAAGGGTGGCGAAACCTGTCTCCAAAAACTCCATCTGGTGAAGGAAACGGCTTTTCCTGTAATGGGCCGGATTCTTAATGATGTCGAGCGTTACTTCCTGCCGTTCGATAGTCGATGTTTTTAACCGGTGAAGCGAACATAAGGAACGAAACTCACGGACCACAGGCGGGATGCAATCGTTGGCCGCAATCTTTCCGGCACCCATCCCGGAGAGAAGACGATACAGGAAATCCACTTCGAAAGTCGAAGTCGCATTCAGGTCGCCTTTCACAAAACAACTTCGTACACCATCCAGCAATTCATATACGCCGGCACTCTGTTTGCCTCTCAATATAGCCAGCGAACGTGCCATATTCAAGGCATTAATCTCATCGGGCAGGGAGATTATCTGTGTTTTACGGGCATAACGGGCCGTCTTTATAATATATTCGAGAACGGTCGAAGCAAACGGGTCTTTCTTTTGTTTTTCCATCTTTTCCCAGACTTCCTGGTAGAAAGCGGGGAAGGGCATACCGGCGGCGTAACCGCTTTTACTGTCGGCTTCCTTAAATGTGTAAGGCATCAGATAAGAAGCGACGTGCTCCGGGTTGCTTGATTTCAGCGATTGTTTCCGGTCTGATTGCAACTCATCCATTAAGCCGGCGATATGGAAAGCGCCTGCCACTACCAGTATTTTCTGATGGTTGGGGATTGCTTCCCGTATTTCTGCTGCCATATAAGTTTCCCGTTGCCGGTCTTCTTTCAGGGACATTTCGTTGCCGGGTGTTGCCAGCCGCATGAAATAACCGAGATGAAAAACATTGCGCACGAAGTCGTGTGTTTTCATTTTTCCGGCATCCAGTTCGAAGCGGCTTTCCCAAAATTCCGAAAAGCTGCGGCATCCGGCTTTGCGGGCAATCATGGCTGTATAGGTATTTACTTCGTATTCCTTATTCTCATTATAATAGAACTGTGTCTGCGGCTCTTCCTCTATTTTATTTATCAGTCGAAGTGCATAGGGCAGGTCTATAAAACGGGTCGGTATGTTGCGACGTGCCCCTTCACGGATAGCGACCAGCTCCGGCGAATAAGAGAGGAATGGATAGTAAGCGCGATACTTCTCTTTTTCTTCACTTACTTTTCCCTCCTTGTCATCGTAACTGTAATAGATGCAAAAAGGCGGAACCGATTGTCCGTCGGCTATGTAAGGCAATAGTTGTGCCGAATCCGAAGGCCCTTCTATCAGGATCAGTTCCGGACGGAAACTGTTGATTGTACGTTGCAGATGCAGCGCACAGACAGGGGAGTGGTGACGTACCGGAAAGTACACCACCTGTCCGTCCATATTGAAACTGGTTGCGAAGAGGTGCTCTATTTCAGCCAGGTCCGGTTGTCGTAATATTCCTTCCATTTTCCTCCTTGTCTTTCGGCTTTCAGCCGGACTACGCCGTTAAAGTAATCTTTCAGTTTGGGCAAATCGTCTTTGTTTTCTTTCATGACGGCACCCAACAGGTTTTGTACCAGGGAACGCATGCTTACGCTTCCGTCTCCGTAATAATATCCGTCCAGGGCGGACTGGTAATAAACGGATACGGCCTCGGCTGTACTCATTACGCCCGACATCTTCTGTATCTTGGCTTTCTCGAAGGAGGTTCCGTTGCGTAGTTCATTGAAGGTGGAGGCCAGAATGTCGACAACCTCTTCCTGCACCGGCATTTCCAATCCGTTGGCAGCCAGCATTCCCTGGCATTGGTCGGTGATGATGCGGCTTTCTAATGCTACGCTGCGTATCGGTTCGACTGTCTCAAAGTTGAAACGGCGTTTCAGGGCACTACTCATTTCGTTAATCCCTTTGTCGCGGGTATTGGCGGTTGCTATCACATTGAATCCGGATGAGGCGAAGAGCAACCCTTCTTCTCCCAGTTCGGGTATATTCAATACCCGGTCGCTCATAATACTGATCAGGCTGTCCTGTATTTCCAGCGGGCAGCGGGTAATTTCTTCGAAGCGTGTGATGATTCCCCGTTTCATGCCGATATAGACGGGAGAGGGGACAAGGGCTTCCTTGACCGGTCCTTTGGCAAGCAAAAGGGCATAGTTCCAGGAATATTTGATATTGTCTTCGCTGGTTCCCGCCGTACCTTGTACTGTATTGGTACTGATGCCGCAGATAGCGGCAGAAAGCAATTCGCTTAACATGGTCTTTGCCGTGCCCGGTTCGCCAACCAACATTAATCCTCGGTTACCGGCCAGGGTGATAATGGCACGTTCAACCAGGGCGTCATCGCCGAAGAACTTCGGGGTGATGGTGACCAGCCGTCCGTCCAGTTCTATCGGTTCGCTTTGACCGAGGATAAAGGCACGGACTGCACGGGGAGAGAGTTGCCAGTTTGCCGGCTTGGCTCCTGTATCTTGTTTGCGGAGTGCGGCAAGCTCGTCGGCATAGCGCATCTCCATCAATGGTTTCTGAATTTTGTTATCCATATAATATATGTAAGTGCTGTATTTGTTTTATTCGATTATTCATTCAGCGGAAAGGCACGATTCAGTATATCCAGCAGAGTGCTGATAAAGCGTTCGGGGATAGACGATAACGGTAGCCTTTCCTCTTTGGGCAACTGTATGGTGTTTATATCTTCCCCTTCTTCCACGGATGAGAAGTATAACTCTTTCAGGAAACAATCACTTTCTTCGTAAACAAATGAAAGCTGTGCCACCACATTGAGAGACCGGTCTATGATATGAAGCGTGTTGTTTTCTATCCGGGTGGTTATATCTGCCGTTTCAAACTCGTAAATGTTGCTGAGATAGACTTTTTTCCCTGAATAACGAAGAAGGGTATCTCCCTGCTTTTCCGTTTCGGTCAGACGATGGACCGGTGCGCTCAGTTGGGGAATGAAAGGAATAAGCTCGTAATCGTCCAGTTGCTCTTTCCAGCCAGCCAGCGTTTCATCGGGCAAGTCAATCGGATGCACGAGGGAAATGAC
This sequence comes from Parabacteroides goldsteinii DSM 19448 = WAL 12034, assembly GCF_000969835.1. Taxonomy (GTDB): domain Bacteria; phylum Bacteroidota; class Bacteroidia; order Bacteroidales; family Tannerellaceae; genus Parabacteroides; species Parabacteroides goldsteinii. The sequence continues at coordinate 1,603,235 of NZ_KQ033913.1, read as the reverse complement.
TGCGTTGTCCGGGAGAAGGAATTCTTTTTCGTCGGCAGTTGTGAACGTGCCGTCTTCCAGGTAACGGAAAGAATCCTGGAGTTTCCCTTCCTTATAGACGCCCCAGATAAGTCCGGTTGCTATATACCGCATGACCGGATTCTCTATAAAGGTTGCCAGCCAGGCCTCTTTGGGCCAGGTCCGTCCGTTCTTGAGCGACTGTTCCAGCCGTCTTTTCTGAATATTGGTCTGCGTCTTAACCCGTTTCTTCAGGCTGGCCTGTTCGGCTCTGGCATTTTCAGCTTTCTCCCGATCATCGCTCTTTAAAGGGGCGGGAAGTGACTTGCTTACTTTCTGCTTATCAAGATCAAGTACGGATATGCTGAAGTCGGGCATCAAAGTTACCCGGAAAGTACGTGTGCCATAATCCACCCTCTTTTCTCCCTGGCGGTTAAAACCGAAGTCGGGGATGATTTGGTCGGCGAGTTCTTCTATCGACAGGCCTTTCCGGATGGCGGCTTGCCGGAATGCTTCCCAGGCAGCACGTTTGTACATGCCGTTGGGAGCAGTCTCCATCCAGTCGTTGAGTATGATAAGCGCGTTAGGACTAGCCTTCAATCCCAGCAACTTCATCGTGAGACCGACAAGTTGTTTGCGGGAGGCTTTCGACCATGACTTTATCAGGGGGGCTAATTGGGCTATCTGCCATTCTGCCCCGTAGAAACAATAAGGAAGCAGAAGCATCCTCCTGTTGGCCTCCGCACTATCTGCCAACCAATACCGGAACAGTTCTTCCAGGGCCGCCTGCCATTCTTTTTCATCGACGAAAGGGACAATCGCATCACAGGCATGCAGCCGGGTGATTTGGGTGAGTGCCATATGTTCGCTTAATACATAACGGAGCACATGGCGCGGCACAAACTCGTCTACATCGGTTTCATTTGCCCAATGGATTCTCGTATAAGGTTTCTGTGGTAACCAGGCTATTTGTTGCGTGCAATATAGCTCGATATGTTTGCTGCAATAGTCGATAACAGCCTGTTTGTTTCTGAATTTGATTTTACGGGCTGAGGCATGTGCGTTATCCCAGTATTTGAATAACTGCCGGGTCCAGTTCTGCGAATCCTCGTCCAGTTCCGGATACAGTTGTTCCAGTAAATTGCGGGTTTTCTTCTCTTTGTCGAGGATGATCTTTTCGATGTTTCTGCGGATTAGTTTGGAGTTTTCCTTCAGTAATCCCAGTAACTGCTCATAGTCTTTCAAGCCGCAATCGGAAAACAGCTTATTCAACCAGATCAGTCTCTTTTTCAATGCGACATCACTATATAAATAATCGTATGCTGCCTGTTTGTTCTTACGGATTATGTCGTCGAGCGGCATCTCCTGAAATGTTTTCAGAACCTGCCAGTCGGAGGCTGTATATGCTTCGCAATAGCTGTCGAATAATGCTGCTAAATCCGGTTGTTGCTTTTTCTTCATATCCTTTTTATTCTTCTTTCAATACATCAAAAATACCCAATACACTGCTCAGGAAGCGGGCCGGAACACTTTCGGGCGAGAGGATTGCGTTGTTTTTCGGTTCGTCGTCGGTCGTCTGGTCTTCTCCCAGGCGGTAGAGGATGACATCTCCGAGTGTCACGTCGTCATTATATTCCTGGCCCATGTACATATATTCGAAGTTCAGCAGGGCGGCCATATTCAGGTATTTGTCTACCAGATGATAACAAGTGTAGCTGCCGGCATCCCATACCTCTCCGCGAACCATGTTGTGTTTCTTTGCCATACCGCTTATCTTTCCTGACTTGACGGTCAGGCCGTTGTAACGGGTTATCTTATTTCCGTCCGTCTCCTTTTCTCCTAAAACAATTATGGGAGCGGTTAGTTGCGGGATGGGCTGCACAATTTCATAATCATCCAGTTGCTCCTTCCAGCCTGCAAGAACTTCTTCCTCCAGCTCGATGGGATGGACGAGGGTGATAGCAGCTTTTTCGGGCAGCGTATATTCCTCTTCATCTACTGTATTGAATGTGCCGTCTTCCATATAACGAAACGTTCCGGTCAGTTTGTCTCCGTCATACACACCCCATATCAGGGCGGTTGCAAAACGGTGCATAATCGGGTTCTCTACAAAGAGGGTGTTCCAGGAACCGGCTGTCCAGCGACGTCCGTTCATCAGTACCTTTTCCAAACGGTTGGTTTGTGACTGTACGGTGGCCTTGATTTGTTTTTTCAGTTCGGAGAATTCCTTTTTGGCGGCCGTCGCTTTCACTGCGTCGTCATTGGCTCCGGGAGCAGGCATCGACTTGATGGCTTTCTGTTTTTCGTTATCGAAGATAGAAAGTGAGAAGTCGGGCATCAAGGTTATTGTGAAGTTTCGCGGACCGTAATCGAGTATCTTTTCTCCTTCCTTATTGAAGCCCAGGGTGGGGACAATCTTGTCGGAGAGTTCATCCTCCGGTATTTCCAATGCTTTGGCTGCAAAAGAGAAGGCTGCCTTGGCGGCATTTTTGACCTGATTATTGGGGAACTTGACAGAGATGCCGTCTATCATGACCAGTGCAACGCTTCCTCCGTTCATGGCGATGGCGTTGACCACAAAGGCGGCGATAGCACCACGTGAAGCTTCGGCCCAGTCTTTCAACTGCGTTTTGAGGCGGAGTATCTGTGTGTCGGAACCGTAGATGCAATACGGGACCATAATCATTTTCTTTTTGGCTTCGGCTCCGTTCTCTTTCCAGAACAGATAAATGTTCTCCATCATTTGCTGGAAGTCCGGAGTATGCAACTGCTCCGTTATTTTATCGCAAGCCTTTATTTTGTAGGCTTCTTCCAGACAGAGATATTCGGAGAGGATATAACGGGTGACGATGGCGGGCGCTTTTTCGGTCATGTCGGCAAAGCGTACGTCGGTGAACATGTCTTCGGGTATCCAGGCAATGAATTTCTGATTATCCTTGTCGAAGTTGTCGTTGCAATATTCGACGACGCTTTCTTTGGTAAAGGTAAAGTCTGCACCGAATTTCCGTTCGTTGTCCCAGCGTTTGATGATTCGTTTACCGGCTGCCAGGGCATCTCCTTTCAGTTTGGATAATCCCGATTCCAGCAACGGACGGGTTGCTTCTTCATGGAGGTTAATCAACTCTTCGGCAGTCTTGCGGAGTATCTTCGATTTGTTGGATAATAACCCGAGCAACGGTTGGACGTCCGTTATTTTACAGGTTCCGTAAATCATGTCGAGCCAGTTCTGTGTCTCTTCGATCGAGAGGTCGCCGCTGTTTAGCAAGTCCAGTGCCAGAGACTGGTGGCTGATAATATCTTCTTTATCCAGAACGTCCTGCATCCGGTTCGGGTTATAGGCATAGGCTTTGAAGGCTTCGGCATAGGTGAACCGGCTGGTGGTGTCGAGTAATAGCCGAAGGCTTTCCTTTGGAGAACTGTTCAGCCATTTCTTACGTGTTTCAAGGAATATGTATGTAAGATATACCGGATTATTTATTGCGGCACTGGTACGGACCTGAATCAGCAGCACGTTGATGAACCGCCGGGCCAGTTCCGACTCACAGTATAGAAGAGCCAGGGCACCGATCAATAAAGCCGGAGCATTTTTCCCGTATCCCCAGCCGAAGTTGCCGCAATTCTTCAGACGATTCTCCCAGGTAACTTGCGGTGTCGAATCGTCCGTCAGGGCTGAAATAAAATTATCGGTGTTACCTAAGTTTTCTCCCAGCAGGTTAAGCATGCAGCGAGCCTGTAACTCTGTACTTTCTGCCAGTTCTTCCGTGCCTTCTCCATGTTCGAGCAGGATTGACAAAAGGTAAAGGCTGTAGGCGGCCTGTTGGATGGGAGTTGTCTTTGCCAGCATCCGGTAGACTTCCATGAACAGTTCTTTATCTTCTTTATATAAGGTATGGAACATGGATGCCTTGTCGGCATCATTATCTTCTGTCAGAATCAAATAATAATAAATGCCTAAAGGAGCCCCGATCGATTGCAGGAATGCCAGCATCTTATGCGGATTGAGATGGAAGAACAAGGCCCGTGCCGATATAGTCTCTTTGAGCAGTTGGAGTAAACGCTCTTTTAGTTCGGGAGCGAACTTATAGCAGAAATACAGGATGAATGTGAAACTCGGACCGGAATATCTGTAAGCCAAAGCAGTCAGTACCGGCAGATAGCGAGCATATTTATCCGCATCCTGTTCCAGCAACAGGATGGCCAGGTATAAAGCCAGGTATAATTCATGGGTGTTGTTTCGCTGTTCTTCCAGTTCCTTTAATTTATCGGAAAGAAGCAGGTCGGCAAATGCTTCCGATTCGGACGGGCAATATTTCAGTAATATCTGTGCTGTTTCATATAACTCCGGACCTTGTGTTTTGTGACGGGTTACCGACTCTTTAATCAGGTTTCTGAAATCATGGCCGTAACCGATGAGCAGGCAAATCTCCAGATCATCTTTCATCCCCCATTTATGGATAGGTCCGTCGCGACGTATTTTCGAGAGGATAACCAGCATGCGGCGTGCCAGCTCCGCATTGTCCCCGTTTAATTCGTGTATAATCCAGGCGTCATAATCAACATATATCTTTGGGCCCGACATCACCGTTTCGGGAATCTGGTCGGTTTTCTCGTCCAGATATTCATATACTTTCGGGGTGAAAGTGCATTTGTAGTATCCTTGCTCATAGATTCTAGTCCATTGTTCGAGCATTTGTTCTTTTGTCATGGTGTCGTTTTAAAGTTTGCTTTGATTGAATATATAAGCAAATGTATAAAAAATATTTTGTAATTTTGCACCTTCCAAACAATAAGGGCGTGAGACAAACGATGAGAAAATATCTGAAATGGCTGCTGCCGGTGATTTTTATCGCCTACTATAGCTGTATCACGTTATTTATCCATGTCCATATCGAACATGGCACGACGATTGTCCATTCTCACCCTTTCGGAAAGATGAACGGCGGTCCCTGCCATCATCATGCTTCCCTTTCCGAAATACAGCTATTCCATATACTGACGACTCTTAGTGTGGAAGATGGGGCTGTTCATGCGTTACATCTGAATTTTAATGCACAGCAAGTCGCTGAAATAGTAGAATATCCGGTCTATCCGGATTATAAACTCCCAGACAAAGGGCTGTTTAGCCTTCGTGCCCCTCCTGTTTTCTGCTAAAGAATAGTAAGACTTTTATTGATAAGGATAGGTGTTTCTACTATAAACATACCGTCCTTCTAATCTTTTGACCCTGGTCGAATACATTTTTGACCTGGGTGAAACATGTAGTTGACCCAGGTGAAATATGTATTCGACCCAGGTCAAAAGTATAAAACATCGGAGGCTTTGAATTAGAAAGTGCCGTGTTTTACATTATAACATTACCTATTTATCAGAACAAATCGCAATGAATAAGATAATTACGCTTATACTATGTCTATGCTGTGTCTTTACAACAGCATGGGCGGATGATGCTCCGGCCCTGAATCCGTCGGATGCCAATATCGTAGGACATATACTGGACAAGAAAACGGGTGAGCATCTTTCTTTTATTAATGTATTTCTGAAAGGAACGACAATCGGTACATCGACCGATGCCACCGGTCATTATTACCTGAAGAACCTGCCGGAAGGCAAATACACCCTGGTGATGAAAACGCTGGGCTTTAAGACTGTAGAGAAACCTATCACCTTGAAGAAAGGAAAAACGCTGGAAATCAATTTTGAGGCGGAGGAAGACCTGGTATCGTTGGATGGGGTTGTCGTATCGGCAAACCGTAATGAGACAACCCGCCGCCTGGCTCCTTCGTTGGTGAATGTGCTCGATTCAAAAACATTTGAGACGACACATGCTACTTCTTTAGCGGACGGTTTGAACTTCCAGCCTGGTGTGCGTGTGGAAAACAATTGCCAGAACTGTGGGTTTCAGCAGGTGCGTATCAACGGACTTGAGGGCCCTTATACGCAGATATTGGTTGACAGCCGTCCGATATTCAGTGCTCTGACGGGTGTGTACGGTTTGGAACAGATTCCGGCCAATATGATCGAACGTGTGGAGATTATGCGTGGGGGAGGTTCCGCCTTGTTCGGTTCTTCCGCTATTGCCGGTACGATTAATATCATTACCAAAGAACCGTTGCGAAATTCGGCACAGATTTCTCACTCACTGACGATGATTGGCGGCGACCGTCCCGATAATAACACAACGATAAATGCTTCGCTGGTGACGGACGACCATAAAGCCGGTATTTATATGTTCGGACAGAACCGTTATCGCGGAGCTTACGACCATGACGGTGACGGATATACCGAACTGGGCAAACTGAATGCCCGCACGCTCGGTTTCCGTTCTTACCTGAAAACAAGCATGTATTCGAAGCTGACTTTCGAATATCATAATATCAATGAATACCGTCGTGGCGGTAACCTGTTGGACCTGCCTCCCCACGAAGCCGATATTGCCGAGCAGACCGAACATAACATCAATGGCGGTGGCCTGAAGTTCGATTTGTTTTCAAAGGATTATAAGCATCGTCTGAATGTGTATACTTCTGCCCAGCATACAAAAAGAAACAGTTATTACGGCGCAGACAAGAACCCGAATGCTTATGGCAGCACAACGGATATGACCTTTGTCGGAGGAGCGCAGTATTCCTATGAATGGGATAAATGTCTTTTCATGCCTGCCGAGTTTACGGGAGGTGCCGAATATAACTATGACGATTTGCAGGATAAGATGTTAGGCTATCACCGCACGATCGAGCAGACTGTACATATCGGTAGCGTTTTCCTGCAAAACGAATGGAAGAATGAGAAATGGAGTTTCCTGATCGGTGCACGGATGGACAAGCATAATTTGATAGACCATGCGATATTCAGTCCGCGTGCCAATGTGCGTTTTAATCCGACCAGCGATATAAACCTGCGTCTGTCTTATTCGAGTGGTTTCCGTGCTCCTCAGGCTTTTGACGAGGATTTGCATATTACGGCAGTCGGCGGCGATGTGGCGATCATCCAGATATCTCCGGACCTGAAAGAAGAGAACTCGCAAAGTATCAGTGCCTCTGCCGACTTTTACCGTCGTTTCGGTCCGGTACAGACTAATTTCCTGGTAGAAGGTTTTTACACAGACCTGCGTAATGTCTTCATCCTTGAAGAGATAGGGCGCGACAATGATAATAACTTGTTGATGGAACGTCGTAATGGGAAAGGTGCTCGTGTGATGGGAATAAACCTGGAGGCAAAAGCCGTCTATTCATGGATGCAGATTCAGGCAGGCGCAACTATCCAGCGCAGCCGTTACAAAGAACCGGAGAGCTGGAGTGAGAATGAGAATCTGGCACCTCAGAAAAAGATGTTCCGTTCGCCGGATGTATATGGTTATTTCACTTCTTCATTTACCCCGGTGAAGCGGTTGACGGCTTCGTTGACCGGTACTTATACCGGTAGCATGCTGGTTCAGCACCTGGCCGGTTATATCCCGGAAGACAGGGAGGAGAAAACGAAGGACTTCTTCGACCTGAATGTAAAGGTGGCGTATGATTTTCCTCTTTATAAATCTGTTACTTTGCAGGTAAATGCAGGTGTTCAGAATATCTTTAATTCTTATCAGGATGATTTTGATAAATATGAGAAACGGGATGCCGGCTATATTTATGGTCCGGGTATTCCCCGCAGTTATTTCATAGGTTGTAAGATCAGTTACTAAGATGCTGATTTAAAATATTCGGAAAGGCCCGGTAAAAGTTTCTTGTTTTTACCGGGCTTTATGTTTACTTTAGCGCCCATTATAAATAAATCTGATATAACATGAATTTAAGTGATCCCAAAGATTGTTTGTATTGCACGAACAATCAGACTTTAGATGATTTGATGATCGAAATAGCTCCTTTATCAGTCTCCCGGCTTTTTCTTTTCAAGGAACAGACTTATTATGGCCGTTGCCTGGTTGCCTATAAAGAGCATGTGCACGATTTGAATATGCTGAGCGATGACGAACGGAATGCATTTATGGCAGATGTCGTAAAAGTAACCCGTGCCATGCAGAAAGTATTCAATCCGCAAAAGATAAATTACGGTGCTTATTCCGATAAGCTGTCGCATCTGCATTTTCATCTGGCCCCTAAATATGAAGATGGTCCCGATTTCGGAGGAACATTCACAATGAATCCGCAGAAAGTTTATCTGTCGGAACAGGAGTACAAGGAGATGGTGGAGAAGATAAGAGAGGCGTTGTAAGGCTATATAAGATAAAAAAGGAAGCGAAACTGCTTCCTTTTATCTTAGTTGTTCATTAAAATCTTCCGGATTCTGACTGTTAGACCAAATGTTGGCAATACAGATTGTCTTTTTTTCTACATAGTAAATGATTTTATGGTTCTTATGTTCTACGAAGGAACGATAATTTCTTTTACATGTTTCGGTATTCAGTTCAATCGGTTGTCCCATATTAGGATTTAATGCCAGTAAGTTTACAGTATCTAAAATACTGTTTATGAATTTGTCGGCAGCTCTAATGCCCATTTCTTTTTTATACCAGGCATAAGTTACTCTAGCATTCTTCCTTGCTGGACGTTTCCATTTAATAGTTAAAGGTTTCTCCATGAAGCAACAGCTTTTCGCATCTCTTCCTGTGTATAATAAACAGGATCGGCCTCCGACAACCTAAGGCTTTCTATCTTCTCCTCATAAGATAATGGACGCATAGCATTTTCAATCTCTTCATCAGTGATGATGTCAATGTCATCCACTTGAGTAGTACGGGATATTTTGTATCGGTTAGATGCGATACGTTTAATATACTTCTTTACTTTCTCGATACTTTCCGTGTCAAGGTTAATGATTTCGTTGAACAGCTCCAGGCGTTCACCCTGTAATTCCATTGCTTTCATATCTTTACTCCTTTCGGTTTTGATGAATTACAAATGTATTTATTTTTTTGGAACCGGCATAAGATAAGTAAAGAAAAATTATTCAGGAGGCTGTGGTTGCACGGCAACTATACTTGGTGAAGCGCAACCTTGCAGAGCGGATGATTGTATCCGCTCCGGTATAATTGTGGCGATTCCGTGCAACCGACACCATGTCGCTCCCGGATAATGCTACCCTTTTAAACTTTTATTTATTGTATCGATATAATCAAGTATTTCTTCCCGCCCGTCTTTTTTCTCGGATGAAGAAAGTAGGATAGGGGGAAGCTCTTCCCACGTTTCAAGTAATTTTTCCTGATAGGCTTTCAGATTTTCTTGTAGACGGCCTTTACTAATCTTATCTATTTTGGTGAAGATGATGGAGAAAGGAACTCCGTTCTCACCCAGCCACTCCATAAACTCCAGGTCGATTTTCTGTGCTTCATGGCGGCAGTCAATTAAGACGAATAGATTAGTTAGCTGCTCACGTTCCAGGATATAATCTTCGATAATCCGCTGGATATTCTGTCTTCCTTCTTTTCCCCGTTGGGCAAAGCCATATCCGGGAAGGTCGACCAAAAACCAGTTGTTGTTGATAATAAAATGATTGATAAGCAATGTCTTCCCTGGTTTCTGTGAAGTCATTGCCAGACCTTTCTTGCCTGTCAGCATATTGATAAGGGAGGATTTGCCAACATTGCTTCGCCCGATAAAGGCATACTCCGGAAAGTTTCCTGCGGGGCATTTCTTTACGTCTGTGTTACTGATAACAAATTCTGCACTTTTGATTTCCATATTCTTAAACTTTTATTGTTTTGTGTTTGACTGAGGCCGCCCATAACCCGAAGAATGTGATGGCTCCGTTGAGCATCAGCATTTCGTAACCGAAGGCATAGCCTGTATGTTGTTTCACCAGGTAATCCGTTGCGAAACAGATTAGCGGCGAGAGAATACATATATAAGGAACATATTTGTCACGCGGTTGTTTTTTGGTGAACAAGCCAAAGACAAATAATCCCAGCAAAGGACCGTAGGTATAAGAAGCAATCATATAGATGGCATCAATCACGCTGCGGCTGTTTACGGCCTTAAAGATAAGGATTATTATGGCAAACAGAGCAGAGATAAGCAAATGAACCATCAATCGGGTGCGTTTAGCCTTGTTCGCTTCCTCCTTTTCCACTCCCAGAATATCGACGCAAAAAGAGGTGGTCAAAGCCGTTAATGCTGAATCGGCACTACTAAAAGCGGCTGCAATGATACCGATTGTAAAGAAAATTAGGATGGAATGCCCCAAGATTCCGGAGGTGCAGAACATCGGTAGAATATCATCGTTTAAGGCCGGCAGTTCGATATTCTTTTGCGAAGCCAGGCTCAACAATAATACACCTAATGCCAGGAACAGAAAATTGACCGGCGTGAAAGCAAAACCATAGGTGTACATATTCTTCTGTGCATCTTTCAGGCTTTTGCAGGATAGGTTCTTCTGCATCATATCCTGGTCGAGTCCGGTCATGACGATGGTGATAAAGATGCCGCTGAAAAACTGTTTCACGAAATGTTGTGTGCTGTGCCAGTCGTTGAATTCAAAGATACGGAAATGAGGATTCTCGGTCAGGGTTTGCACCATGCCTCCCATATCCAGTTCCATGGCATCTTTTACCTTCCAGATGATGACGACCAGCATGGCAACCAGGCAAAGTGCCTGAAGCGTATCCGTCCAGATAATAGTCTTGATTCCACTCCGGTAGGTGTATAGCCAAACCAGAAAAATACTGATGATAACAGTTACCCAAAAAGGAATATTCCAGGTACTGAAGACGTAATGCTGTAAAATCAGGACAACCAGATAAAGCCGTGCCGCTGCCCCGACAATCTTTGAAAGCAGGAAAAAAGAAGCACCGGTTTTATAACTCCGCTTTCCAATCCGGTCACCCAGATAGGAGTAGATAGAAGTCAGTTTCAATTTATAGTAAAGCGGTAACAGCACTTTGGCAATCAGTATATATCCGAAAAAGAATCCGAAAACCGTTTGCATATAAGTCATATCTATGCTGCGAACCATCCCCGGAACCGAAACGAAGGTGACGCCGGAAAGCGATGTCCCAATCATCCCGATAGAAACGATATACCACGGAGATTTACGGTTTCCCAGAAAGAAAGCATCGTTACTTGTACTTTTCCTGCCTGTTATCCAGGCAATCAACAACAGTATGCCAAAGTAAATTGCAATTATAGAGAGGATGATATAGCTATTCATTCACCAGTATTTAATTAAGTAGAGCAGGGTATTGGTCCCTGTCGAACGTTCGGATACAAAGATAACAACAATTTGCTAAAATGTAATATCATGTAAACTTCTTCTTCTTTCAGGCAGGACGTTAGAGGACGGATAAGGGTGTTTGTGGACCGTATGTCAGGTTCGTTCTAATGAATTTTATCGGTGTTTTTCCCTTTTTTGTGGGGAAAATATCCTTATTAATCTATTTTGTTTGTCTTCTTGATTTATTCTTTATTCCTTTGTAATCAGTTAGAGCTCGTGAGAGTAAAGACAACCGGATTCCACTAGGAACCGGAAAGATAGGTAAACACAAAAAAAGGCCGCTATCGTGAGATTAGCGACCTTTTTAGATTAATACCTTTTCTCTATGAATGCTCCCCGGAAATAATGTTCCAGTATTTTTGTATAAGCATATCCTTTTTCACCCATGACGGCTGCACCTATCTGGCAAAGTCCTACGCCATGCCCCCAGCCGGCACCCGTCAGTACGAAACGTTGGGGAATACGAACGCGTATATCTTCTTTGTCTACCACAAAGGCGGAACTGTACAGATGGGTTTCCGATAAAGTGCGCCGTATCTCCAATTCCTTGCCGATAGTATAAATACGGCGGGTTCCCACGATCTGTAACTCTTCGATACGTCCGGAAGTACCTCTTTTCAATGGTACCAGGTCTTGTATTTCGCCAAAGTCGATGCCGCTTTTACGATGAATCAGTTCGGACAACTCATCCTGGGTGTAAGACACTTTCCAGCGATAGAAATTTATCGTTTCCTGATCATAGTTGTTCAAGACCTGGCTGAGTATCTTTTTCTTTGTTGTGTTGCAAAATGCGTTAGGAGAATTACGTATCCACATTTCCGCTTCAATCGGGTCGGTCAGGTCGGGATAAGAAGTTTCTTTACTGTCCCGTACAACTGTCAGATAGGAGTGGGGCACCGGCTCCCAACAGTGTTCGAACTGCTCGGTCACGCCTCCGCAACATTTAGAGAAACGTGCGTCGCAGATGGATTCGCCATCGGTCAGTATCTCGCCGCGTGTTTCGTGGACCGCTTCCTGTACGATTGCGGTAGAGGCACGGGTTATGCCTTGGTAACGCTGGCAATGGTCGTCGGCACACACATCGAACATGGTATGATCTTCGCGGTCGTACCAACGGATTAATTGGTTATTGTCGCGATGGCAACTCTCATATTTTTCCGAAGCGTTACCCAGGCGGAAATTCTTTTCTATCTGCGCCAATAGCCAGCTGCGGGAGATTACGGCGTGTGCCTTCAGCAACTCTTTTGATGCTGTGGCACTCATTTCAGACGAAATCACGCTTGTCAGATATTCTTCAACGTCAATACTGTTGATTACAACAATCCCGTCATTCGTTGCCACCAGGTTCAGTGCTCCTTTGAAGCGTTGGTCTTCCTGGCGTTGCCAGTGGAAGTCCACTCCGATTGTCACAGCTTTCAGGTCAAACGATGATTGGGGCGAAGCCGGTTCAAAGAAAAGTTCCTTGTAGAGCTTGCCGTTATACACGATATTTCCGTTTACAAACAACGCGCGTTGTTCTCCCGTCAGGAAGGAACTGCTCTCCGTATGGATATATTCTCCATTGAATACGAAAGAGAGAGCCTTCCCCGTCATAATCCCAACATTAACTAGCGGTGCATCCATTCTTTATCTTATTCTTTTTTCGCGCTCAATGAACTTATCGCCAGATAAGCCATCAATGCAATATACATTACAACAGCCAGCGGTTCGGCAAAGTTTCCTTCCAACCATTTTTCGTTCAGCAGGTTGATGCCACCGAAACGTAAAGCTGCGCTGATAACTCCCATCAAGGCACCACCTGCGATGAAACCGGATGCAAGTAATGTTCCTTTTTCCAAACGGGCCGTATTCAATGCCTGGTCTTTGCTGCGGCTTCCTACATACCAGCTGATGGCTCCACCGATCAGCAGTGGAGTGTTCAGTTCCATCGGGATAAACATACCCAGTGCAAATGCCAGTGCCGGAATTTTACAGAAGTTCAGAACGATAGCCAGTACGGCACCGATGCCATACAGCACCCAGGGTGCTCCCGAACCGCTCATCAGCGGTTCGATAACGGCTGCCATTGCATTAGCCTGCGGTGCGGCCAGCTGCCCGGTCGTAAATCCGTACGTCTGGTTCAGGATAAGGATTACACCGCCAACTGTTGCAGCAGAGACTAAGGTGCCGAGAAACTTCCATGTCTGCTGTTTAGCAGGCGTACTCCCCAGCCAGTAACCTATCTTCAGGTCGGTAATGAAACCGCCTGCCATGGAAAGTGCCGTACAGACAACACCTCCGATAATCAGGGCCGAAACCATACCGGCCGTTCCTTTCAGTCCGGCAGCCACCAGAATGATGGACGATAAGATTAATGTCATCAGCGTCATACCCGACACCGGATTTGTTCCTACAATAGCAATGGCATTGGCCGCAACAGTCGTGAATAGGAAGGCAATAATCCCGACAATCAACAACCCGATTAAAGCATAATACCAGTTATCCAACACTCCGAAATGGAAGAACAGATAAGTAACAATCAGCGTAGCGAAGATACCAATCGAGATAATCTTCATCGATAAATCTTTCTGTGTGCGTATTGTGGCTGTGTCAGCTTCCGTATTTTTCCCTTTCAGTTCTTTGGCTGCCAGTCCGACGGCTCCGCGGATAATTCCCCATGAATTGATAATACCGATAACTCCGGCCGTCGCGATACCACCGATACCGATATGGCGGGCATAGGTCGTAAAGATTTGTTCGGCACTCATGCTTCCGACTGTTGCGGTAATAGCGTCATTACCGAATGTCAATACGTCTGCACCGAAGATGGCGGACATCAGCGGGATGATGACCAACCAGACAAGGAATGAACCGGCACAGATAATCATGGAATATTTCAACCCGATGATATAACCGAGTCCCAGTACGGCGGCTCCTGTATTGACTTTCAGTACGACTTTTGCTTTGTCGGCCAGCATTTCACCAACTCCGACAATGCGTGTGCTGACGGTTTCGCTCCACCAACCGAAAGTGGCAATAATAAAATCGTATAAACCTCCGATCAGACCTGCCAGAATAAGCGGTTTCGCCTGGCTTCCGCCTTTCTCGCCCGAAACAAGCACCTGGGTGGTTGCTGTTGCTTCCGGGAACGGATATTTGCCATGCATATCCGAAACGAAATATTTCCGGAATGGGATTAACAGAAGAATGCCGAGTATGCCGCCCAGCAACGAACTCATGAATACTTCAAAAAAGTTGATGGTAATTTCCGGATATTTGTCCTGAAGGATATACAGGGCAGGAAGAGTAAAAATAGCTCCGGCTACGATTACACCGCTACAGGCTCCGATAGATTGGATAATCACATTTTCTCCCAATGCATTTTTTCGTTTGAAACCGCTCGACAGTCCGACAGCTATGATGGCAATCGGGATAGCTGCTTCAAACACCTGTCCGACCTTCAATCCCAGATAGGCGGCAGCCGCGCTGAATATGACAGCCATGACAAGTCCCCAGAATACAGACCAGGGAGTTACTTCCCTGTATTGTTTTTGAGGTGACATAATCGGGTTAAATACTTCTCCTTCTTTGAGTTCTCTGTAGGCATTTTCGGGTAGCCCGCTTACCTTTTCTTCATCTTCCTTTTTCACTGTGAGTATTATTTTTAGTTAGATTTAATCCCAAATGTGTTTTTCTGTATCTATAGCGTTACAAAACTACGTTATTTTTTTAATTGAACAAATGATTAAGGCTGGAAGAATGACAGACAGGGATATTTAGTGAAACAAAATCCCCACCTTTTTGACATAGGTGGGGAAAATGCCCCATTCAAGTGGGGAAAAAACTTTACTGTAGCGGAGTTGTCGCTTTTTTGTGCAGGCTTCTTAGTTCGAAAGAAAGCATTACACGGAAGATGCCGATGATAAGAAGTGCATAAGCAATCATATAAACAAGGGTGAATACGCCCAGTCCCGGTTGCCAGATGATAGCGATGCTACAGATGATTGCCAGGATACCGAAAGCCATATACCAACCCCAGTTTCCGGTTCCGAACCGTTTCAGGTCCATAGCATAACCTGTGGAAGAAAAGCCTCTGAACATCAACCAGAACGCCAGGATAAACGGCAGTACGGTCATACTCAGTCCCGGACTGGCCATGAGGTAAATACCCAGTATCAGGTCGATAATACCGCCGGCCAGATACCAGCCCCAGCTCGAAATGTGCTTCCGGTTCGACACGGCAAAAAGGATTTCAAGCGTACCGCTTACGAACATGGCGACGCTGAATAAAAGGCTTAAAGCCACATAACTTGCCATCGGTGTGAACATCAGGCATATTGCGATCAGGATATATAATAATCCCAGTAAAAGTGAAACCCACCAGTTCTTTACAGCGGAACTGATTCTTTCGTCAAATGTATTCATATCAAGTTACCTTTAAAAATTATTTCTACTGTAACAAACCGTAAGAAAGAAAGGTTTCACGATTAAGTAAATTAAGGGTGCCGATTGTATTTCCTCCATGCCTTCAAAATGAAATATTTTATATACATTTGCCCCGTATTAAGTAAAATTAAAAGTCTGTTTTATGAAAGGAATTGTACTGGCCGGAGGTTCCGGAACCCGTTTGTATCCAATAACCAAAGGAGTATCCAAGCAATTGTTGCCGATTTATGATAAACCGATGATCTATTATCCCGTGTCTGTATTGATGCTTGCCGGGATAAGGGAAATCCTGATCATTTCTACCCCGCAGGACTTACCCGGGTTCCGGCGGTTGCTGGGAGACGGTTCGGATTATGGCGTGCATTTTGAATATGCCGAACAACCTTCGCCCGATGGTTTGGCACAGGCTTTTATCATAGGGGATAAATTCATTGGTAATGACTCGGTTTGCCTTGTGTTGGGCGACAATATCTTTTACGGACAGAGCTTTACGGCTATGTTAAAAGAGGCCGTTAACAATGTGGAGAACGAACAAAAAGCAACCGTCTTCGGTTACTACGTAAACGATCCGGAACGCTATGGCGTTGCTGAATTTGACACGGACGGAAACGTGCTGAGCATTGAAGAAAAGCCGAAGAATCCCAAGTCGAATTACGCGGTTGTCGGACTCTATTTTTATCCGAATAAAGTGGTCGAAGTGGCAAAACAAATCAAGCCGTCGGCACGCGGAGAACTGGAGATCACCACCGTAAATCAGGAGTTCCTGAAAGACGGAGAGCTGAAAGTTCAGTTATTAGGACGCGGTTTTGCCTGGCTCGATACCGGTACGCACGATTCGCTTTCGGAGGCTTCTACATTTGTGGAGGTGATTGAAAAACGACAGGGACTGAAAGTGGCTTGTCTGGAGGAAATCGCTTACCGGAAAGGTTGGATTGATGACGAGAAACTGAAAGAAGCAGCTACTCCGATGATAAAGAACCAGTACGGTCAATATTTATTGAAGTTGATAAAGGAATGAATAAAGACAGTAAAATATTTGTAGCCGGTCATCGTGGTCTGGTCGGTTCTGCTATCCTGAAGAATTTGCAGCAGAAAGGATACACAAACTTTGTTTTGCGTACCCATGCTGAGCTGGACCTGACCGATCAGTATGCAGTCAATGAATTCTTTGCGACGGAAAAACCGGAATATGTCTTTTTAGCAGCTGCCCATGTGGGTGGTATTATGGCAAACAGCCGGTATCGCGCAGATTTCATTTACATAAATCTGATGATCCAGAATAATGTGATCCATGCTTCCTATATTAATAATGTAAAGAAATTACTGTTTTTAGGCAGTACCTGTATTTATCCGGGCGAAGCGCCGCAGCCGATGCCGGAAGATTGCCTGCTCACTTCTCCGTTGGAATATACCAATGAACCCTATGCCATCGCAAAGATTGCCGGGATAAAGATGTGTGAAAGCTATAACCTGCAATACGGAACGAACTATATCGCAGTGATGCCCACTAATTTGTATGGTCCGAACGATAATTTCAATCTGGAGACTTCGCATGTGCTTCCGGCGATGATCCGTAAGATTCATTTGGGCAAATGTCTTCATACCGATAATTGGGAGGCTTTGCGCAAAGATTTGAATGCACGTCCTGTAGAAGGAGTGGCCGGAAATGCAACGGATAATAACATCCTGGCTATTTTAGCGAAATACGGTATCTATCCGGGAAAAGTGCAGCTGTGGGGAACTGGAAAACCGCTCCGCGAATTTCTTTGGAGCGAAGAAATGGCAGATGCTTCCGTTTATATTATGGAACATATCGATTTTCAGGATGTGCGTCCGGAGGGAAATGAAGTGCGCAACACACATATAAATATAGGTACGGGAAAAGAGTTATCTATAAAAGAAGTCGCTACGCTGATTCAGGAAAAGATCGGTTTCGATGGCGAACTGGCTTTTGATGCTTCCAAACCCGATGGGACATTGCGCAAACTGACGGATGTCAGTAAACTGCATGCTTTGGGATGGCATCATAAAATAGAGATTGCCGAAGGTGTAGAACTTTTATACAACTGGTATTTAGACAAACAATAATAAATTCGTATAAATGAGTAAAGTAGCTTTAATAACAGGTATTACAGGACAGGATGGCGCTTATCTGGCAGAATATCTTGTAAAAAAAGGATATACGGTGCATGGTATCAAACGTCGTTCATCCATGTTCAACACAGACCGTATCGATCATCTTTATCAGGACCCTCATGTGGAGAACCGGAACCTGATCCTTCATTATGGCGACCTGACCGACAGCCTGAACCTTACCCGTATCATCGGTGAAGTGCAGCCTGACGAAATATATAACCTGGCAGCTATGAGCCATGTGAAAGTAAGTTTCGATACTCCTGAATATACGGCGAATGCCGATGGTCTGGGGGTGTTGCGTATCCTTGAAGCGGTACGTCTGCTGAACCTGATCCCTAAAACCCGTATCTATCAGGCTTCTACATCCGAATTATATGGATTGGTTCAGGAAGTGCCTCAAAAGGAAACGACTCCTTTCTATCCCCGAAGTCCGTATGCTGTTGCTAAACTATATGGTTACTGGATTACGGTAAACTATCGTGAAGCCTATAAAATGCATGCTTCCAACGGCATTCTGTTTAATCATGAGTCGCCGCTTCGCGGAGAAACGTTTGTTACCCGTAAAGTAACCCGTGCCGTTTCGCGCATTGCTTTGGGTATGCAGGAAAAAGTTTATATGGGAAATTTATCTTCCAAACGTGACTGGGGCCATGCCAAGGATTATGTCCGTGCCATGTATGCGATTCTCCAGCAGGATGAACCCTCTGATTATGTTATTGCTACCGGAATAACGACGACTATTCGCGATTTTATCAGTAAAGCATTTAAAGAAATAGGGGTAGAAGTCATTTTTAAAGGCGAAAATGTTAATGAGGTCGCAGTATTAAACTATATTGACGAAAAAATGTTTATAGAGAAAGTAGGTGAGGCTTATCTCGAAAATTTTAAAGAACGGATAGGTGAAGAGGTAGTCGGTATTGACCCTCAGTACTTCCGTCCGACCGAGGTTGACTTACTTATCGGGGATGCTACGAAGGCCCGTACCCGTTTGGGGTGGGAACCGAAATACACCCTTGATACTCTTATTCAGGATATGATGCAGAATGATATCAAGCTGATGAAAAAAGAATCCTATCTGAAAGAAGGTGGATATAAAATTCTGAATTATTTTGAATAAATTAAGAACAAAACATAGATTTATTTTGTTTTAGTTAAAAAAAGATTTAATTTTGCTCTAAATTTGAGCGTTATTTAAGGTAATTGATTGTTTAATTAAAAAGTTGATGAATATGAAGACTAAAGTATTACTTTTAGCTTTATTGTCAGGTTTTGTTTTCTCTGTGTCAGCACAGGAATTTAAACCACAAGTTGGTTTTAGTACTGAAAAAGGTTATAAGACAAATTTCAAGAAAAACAAAGCTGGCGATAATTGGTTTATTTCTGTTGCCGGTGGTGCAAGTATGTTATTGGGTGACCAGAATAATAAAGCAGATTTTGGCAACCGTCTGAATTTTGCGCCTCAGTTCTCGTTTGGTAAGTGGTTCAACCCGTATCTGGCTTTCCGTACTCAGTTGAACGGTGGTATTTTACACGGATTTGTAGGTGACAACGCAGAGATCATGCAGCACAACAAATATGCAGCTGCTCATGTAGACTTGTTATGGGATGTTACCAATTTCTGGGGAGTTTATAATGAAAAAAGAGTATTTCGTTTGATTCCTTGGGTCGGTTTCGGTTATGCACAGCGTTTCGAAAATCAGGGATATGCTAGAACAGAATCTCCTACATTAAATGCTGGTATCCTTACTGCTTTCCGTTTGAGCAAACGTGTTGATTTGAACGTGGAAGTTCAGGGTTCTTTGCTGAACGAACAGTTCAATCGTGTTAACATGTTCCACTTGACAGACGGTATCGCTCAGCTGAGCGCTGGTTTGACATTCAAACTGGGTAAAACTGATTTCGAAGTATTGGAACCAATGGATTACGCTTTGTTGAACGACCTGAACAATCAGATCAACTCATTGCGTGCTGCTAACGATGAATTGAGCAAACGTCCGGAATCTTGTCCTGAATGCGAAGAAGTTGTAACTAATGTTGTAAACAACTATGTTGACAATGTAGTATACTTCCGTCTGAATAGTTCTAAGATCGATAAGAACCAGCAGATCAGTATTTACAACACTGCTGAATTCATGAAGGCAAACAATGCTCCGATCAAGGTTATCGGTTATGCTGATAAGAACACAGGTACTTCTAAATACAACATGGGTCTTTCTGAAAAACGTGCTAAAGCCGTTGCTAAAGAATTGATCGATAAATACGGTATCAACTCTAACCAGATTACTATCGAATGGAGAGGTTCTGACGAACAGCCGTACAGCGAAAACAACTGGAACCGTGTTGTTATCATGTCTGCTAATAATTAATTTATTTTTAATTATATCTGAAAAAGGCTGCACATTCTATTGTGCGGCCTTTTTTTTGCACAGAATATTCATTACTTTTGTGGAATTTTAGAACACAGTTATGGAATTCGACAAAAAACATGGTTACCTTATCCAGTGGCTGATAGGAATGGGAGATTTAGTTGTATTAAATCTATTGTTCTTCGCTGTCTATTATGGGTTGGGGGAATTTTATACAAAAGCTATATCTTATAGTTTGAGAGAGGTTGTTCTCTTATTGAATTTCTGTTATTTCTTTGCCCTTTATTTTGTTCCCATGCAATTGCATGTGGCTGTTGTTTTTATTGACAAAATTGTACAGCGTGCCTTTGCGTTGGTCTCTATATTTGTTTTTCTGTTCGCTACTTGTCTTATCTTTCTGAATATAGGGGATGCCCTGGCTACATTTCTGCTGGTTTATTTTGCTGTAACAGTTATAATTTTTGCTCTTTGGAGAGTGTTTGTTCGCGTTACACTAAAGATGTACCGTAGAAAAGGACATAATTTTAAAAGAATTATTATTGTAGGAGCAGGTAAGAATGGTATGGAATTGTACCGGGTTATGAAGGATGATCTTTCCTATGGATTCAGTATCATGGGTTTTTTTGATGATAATCTGTCTTTGCAAAGTGTGTTGCCGAATTACCTGGGTATGACGCATGAAGTGGAGAAGTATGTATTGGCCAATGATATAGACGAAATCTATTGTACTTTGCCTGGAACGCAGGACGAGAAGATATTGCGGATAATGAATTTTGCTGAAAAGCATATGATTCGTTTCTATATTGTTCCGGAGTTTTACAGGAATATAAAGAAGAGTCTTGTTATGGAAATAATGGAGTCGATTCCATTATTGGCTGTTCGCCGTGAACCTTTGCAAGCAGCTTATAACCGGGCATTAAAGAGAACTTTTGATATTCTTTTTTCTTTGGGTATTTTACTGACCATTTATCCGATACTTTATGTCGTTATAGGAATATTGATAAAAGCAACATCTCCGGGACCTATATTTTTCAAGCAAAAGCGTACCGGTTTGTACGGGCAGGAATTTGAGTGTTATAAATTCCGGACAATGCGGGTCAATGCAGATGCCGATAAATTGCAGGCAGCAAAAGATGATCCGCGTAAAACCCGTATCGGAGATTTCCTTCGGCGTACGAATCTGGATGAGTTCCCTCAATTTATCAATGTATTAAGAGGGGAGATGTCGGTAGTGGGCCCTCGTCCTCATATGCTGAAACACACTGAGCAATATTCGGCTCTTATCGATAAATATATGGTACGCCATCTGGTAAAACCCGGAGTGACGGGATGGGCACAGGTAACCGGTTATCGGGGAGAAACCAAGACGCTCGAACAGATGGAAGGACGTGTGAAACGGGATGTGTGGTACATTGAGAACTGGTCGTTCTTCCTGGATCTGAAGATCATCGTGGTGACGATTCTGAACATGTCTAAAGGTGAAAAGAATGCCTATTAAACTTATAAATTGCACACTTTTTGTGTATTTGTGTAATACAAATGCATATTTGTGCTATCTTTGCAGCCGATGGGAAGGATACTAGCAATTGATTATGGCCGAAAACGGACCGGGTTAGCAGCTACAGACAATTTGCAGATGATTGCAAACGGTCTGACAACGGTGCCGAGTGGGGAATTGGTCTCCTGGTTATCTGCCTATGTGGCAAAAGAACCGGTGGATTTATTCGTGGTCGGTCTGCCGAAGCAGATGAATAACGAGCCTTCGGAAAACATGAAGTATGTAGAGGCTTTCGTGACACATCTGAAACGGACCATTCCGGATATTCCGGTTGAATATTATGATGAGCGTTTCACGTCTGTCCTGGCGCACAAGGCAATGCTCGACGGAGGTTTGAAGAAGAAAAAAAGACAGGATAAAGGCCTGGTGGATGAGATCAGTGCAGTTATTATCCTTCAATCATATTTAGAAAATAAAAAATATCAGTTATAGTTTATGATTTTACCAGTATACTTATACGGTCAGCCTGTGTTAAGAAAAGAGGCTGAAGATGTACCCAGGGATTATCCGGAATTAAAGCAGTTAGTAGCTAATATGTTCGATACGATGTACAATGCCGATGGAGTAGGCTTGGCCGCTCCCCAGGTTGGGTTGTCGATTCGTTTGCTTGTGATCGATGCTGATGTGATGGGAGATGATTTCCCTGAATGTAAAGGATTCAAGCGTGCGATGGTTAATCCGGATATCGTTGAAAGCAGTGAAGAAGAGATTTCTATGGAAGAAGGTTGTTTGAGCCTTCCTGGCGTACATGAGAAAGTGTCCCGTGCCAGCAAGATCCGGGTGAAATATTTTGATGAAAACTGGGAGGAACATGACGAGGTGGTAGATGGTTTTGCTGCCCGTGTGGTACAGCACGAATGCGAGCATCTGGAAGGTCACGTGTTCATCGACAATGTTTCGGCTATCCGTCGCCAGTTGAATAAAGGAAAACTAAATAGTATTATTAAAGGGACTGCTCGTTGTTCATACAGAGCAAAAGCTGTCGGTAAATAATAAAAATCTATTAAATAATATGACAGATTTAAGTAAAAACATTCAGGCCCTCAGGGAGAAGAAAGCCGTCGTTGAGATGGGTGGAGGCGAAGCTGCTATCGAAAAGCAGATCGCAATGGGTAAACTTACTGCCCGTGATCGTATTCTTTCCTTGCTGGACAAGAACTCTTTTCATGAGTACGATTTGTTTGTAAAGCACGATGGCCGTGACTTCGGAATGGATAAGAAAGATTTTCCGGGTGATGGTGTAGTTACAGGTACAGGTACTATTTTCGGTGCTCCGGTATGTATCTACGCACAGGACTTTACTGTAGCCGGTGGTTCATTGGGTTTGCAACATGCTCGTAAGATCACCAAGATCATGGATCATGCATTGAAGATGAAATGTCCGATTATCGGTATCAACGACTCGGGTGGTGCACGTATTCAGGAAGGTGTTGGTGCTTTGGCCGGATATGGTGAAATATTCTATAGAAATACAATCGCATCAGGCGTTATCCCTCAGATCTCATTGATTCTGGGTCCGTGTGCCGGTGGTGCTGTTTATTCACCTGCTTTGACAGACTTCGTGTTCGTGGTTGAAAATATCTCCAAGATGTTTATCACCGGTCCGAATGTGATCAAGACTGTTTTAGGTGAAGACATCTCTATGGAAGACCTGGGCGGTGCCCGTGTTCATGCGGAAACAACAGGTAATGCTCATTTCTATGCCTTGAGCGAACAGGATTGTTTCGAACAGGTTAAACGTCTGGTCAGCTTTATCCCCTGGAATAACCAGCAGCGTGCCAAGACTACTGAGCCAAAAGAACCGACAGCGATGCTGAACATTGAAGAAGTTGTTCCAGCTGATCCGAAACAGCCGTACGATGTTCGTGACGTTATCAAATGCATCGTCGATGATTCCGACTTCCTGGAAATTCAGGAACTGTGGGCTGCCAATATCGTGATCGGTTTCGGTCGTATGGCAGGCGAAACAGTCGGTTTCGTTGCTAACCAGCCGATGGTGCTGGCCGGCGTACTCGATTGCGACAGTGCCGACAAAGCAGCCCGTTTCATTCGTTTCTGCGACTCATTCAATATTCCTATTATTACCTTGGAAGATATGCCGGGTTATCTGCCGGGCGTAGACCAGGAGCATGCCGGTGTGATCCGTCACGGGGCAAAAGTATTGTATGCTTATTCGGAAGCAACTGTGCCTAAGATCACAGTAATCTTGCGTAAGGCTTACGGTGGTGGTTACATTGCGATGAACTCGCGTCACCTGGGTGCCGACTTTATGTTTGCATGGCCGAGCGCAGAGATTGCCGTTATGGGACCGGAAGGTGCAGCCAACATTATTTTCCGTAAGGAAATCATGGAAGCTGAAGACCAGAATGCAATGCGTCAGGAAAAAGTGAAAGAGTATATCGAGAAGTTCGCTAATCCTTATGTGGCAGCTTCGAAAGGATTTATCGATTCTGTTATCGAGCCGAAAGAAACACGTGCGTTGTTGCTTCACGCTCTGAAACTTTCTATTTTGAAAGAGGAATACAGACCGGCTAAAAAGCACGGAATCCCTCCGTTCTAATTAAATCCGTACATATACTTTTTGAAAATATGGAAAATAAAGAAAACGAATATGTAGATTTTGTAGTTACCGCCCGTAAATACAAAACACTGCTGACAGAGAAATATAAGAACCGTAAGATGTGGCATAAGCCCTTCGTCGGTGATGTGATTTCGACTCTTCCGGGAACTGTCGTGAAGATCTATGTGGAAAAAGGGCAGGAAGTTGAAGCCGGCCAGTTGCTCCTCATTCATCAGGCGATGAAGATGTACAATCGGATCGTCGCTCCGGTATCCGGAGTGATTACCGAGTTGGATGTAACCGAAGGAGATAAGATCGCAAAAGATCATTTGATGGTAAAAATACAGCCGAAGTAAAATTTGGTTATTTCATAATACGTGCGAAAAGGTTGTGCCAGTAGTGTTTATACACTGGTGCAACCTTTTTATTTGATACATTTTACATTCAATTTAAGTTTTTTGGCTTGATTACGGTTTGTTGAGAATTATTTTTGCTACGAACCGTTTTAACATTCACATGAATTGCTTATTTTTGTTCGCTGAATAAAGAGGGGTGTCAAAAGTCTGTTGAAACCTTTTGGCATGCCTCTTTTTAACACTTAAGGCAATCTGATGAAAAAAATATTCCTCTTTTTGATGTTTGTAGCATATTCGTTAGTGATGTCAGCGCAGATCAATACGGATCGTGTTCTGGCTATCGGACGTAATGCCTTGTATTTTGAAGATTACGTATTGTCGATACAATATTTCAATCAAGTCATTAAAGCAAAACCTTGGATCGCGGAACCCTATTTCTACCGCGCTGTTGCCAAGATCAATCTGGACGATTATAAGGGAGCGGAAGAAGACTGTACGCTATGTCTCCAGCGGAATCCATTTCTGGTTCAGGCTTATTATGCCCGCGGTATTGCCCGCCAGAGCCAGGAAAAATATGCCGAAGCGATTGCCGACTACGACAAAGGTCTTGAATTTAAACCCGAAGACCGCCAGATGCTTGTTAATAAAGCCGTAGCCAATATCCAACGGAAAGACTATGATGATGCTGAAAAGACTTTCGATGTGCTGATGAAAGCGCATCCTAAATATTCGATGAATTACCTGACCCGTGGTGCTATGTACACCGAGAAAGGCGATACGGTAAAAGCGCTTGCCGATTATAATAAGGCTATTGAAATGGACCCCTATTATGCTCCGTCCTATGGTAACCGTGCGATCCTGCTTTATCAGACAAATGATCTGAAAGGTGCTTTGGCGGATCTGAACGAGGCCATCCGCTTGAATACCCGTGAAAGTGGCTATTATATCAATCGTGGTCTGGTACGTTACCAGATGAATGACCTCCGTGGTGCGATGGATGATTACGATCAGGTAATCGGTATGGATAAAAATAATCTGATTGCCCGCTTTAACCGGGGACTCCTCCGTTATCAGGTAGGCGATAACAACCGTGCTATCGAAGACTTCGATGTGGTGATCCAGCAGGAACCGGATAACTATATGGCTTATTATAACCGTGCTCTCCTGCGTTTTGAAACAGGTGACTACCGTGGTTCTGTTCAGGACTTCGATGTTGTTTTAGGTCAATATCCGAATTTTACTCCGGGTTATTACAGCCGTTCCGAAGCTAAGCGTAAAATGAATGACCAGGTAAGTGCCGATCGCGACTACTGGACCGCTATCGAAATGGAAAACAATTCGAAGAAAGACCGCCAGTCTGCGCAGGGTGGAAATGCCATGGCCTCTACTAATACGACAGGACAGGATAGTAATGCTTCTTCTTCGGATGACAAAGGTGAAAATACACGTGAGAAATCAGATAAGAACATCAGTAAATTCAATCGCCTGGTGGTGTATGACAAGGAAGAGGAACGTAGGAATAAATACCAGAGTGATGTCCGCGGACGTGTGCAGGATCGTAATGTCCGCGTAGATATCGAACCTCAGTTTGTCCTGACTTATTATGAAAAGATTGATCCGATCAAGAAAATTGTCTATTACGACAAGACGATCGAAGAATATAATGCCCGTATGGTGTTATCACGCAAATTGCGTATAACCAATGAAGAGGCTGCCCTTACGGAAGATCAGATTTCGGTTCACTTTGCCTCGATCAATGATTATTCCGCGAAGATAGAAGCCCAGCCGGGAAATGCGGATGCGTGGTTTGGCCGTGCAGTAGATTATATGCTTGTACAAGACTTTACGGAAGCTATCAAAGATTTCAATAAGGTTATCGAACTTGATCCGACCTATACGATGGCTTATTTCAACCGTGCAGTGGTACGTTACAAACAATTGGTTTATGATATGTCCCAGACTACTACAACCGATGACTTGTCAGCCTCTATGGGTAGTATGAACTTTAAGATGGGGCAGAGTCCGACACAGCCGAAAGCTCCTTCTGATCCTAGATCGGCCGAAGTGAAGGATAAAAGGAAGGCTTACGAACATGAATTGATTACACGTGATTACGATATGGTTATCCGTTTGAATCCCGGATTTGTGTATGCTTATTTCAATCGTGGAAATTTACGTTGTGTGCAGCGTGACTTCCGGGCGGCCATACAGGATTATGATGAGGCGATCAAACGTGACCCTGATTTTGCAGAGGCTTATTTTAACCGCGGACTGGCTCATCTCTCCCTGGGTGATGCCAATCAAGGCATTGCAGACCTGAGTAAGGCAGGCGAATTAGGTATTATCAATGCCTATAGTATCATCAAACGTATGACAAGCAATTGATCTGAATAAGCTTTTTTAGATTCAAAACAGGCATGTTTCCCAACAAAACATGTCTGTTTTGGGTTTAAAGCATATATCTTTTGACCTAAAAAGATCATTTTACGAAAAAGAATGCTAAATTTGCATGCTAATTAAAGAATTATAGAGAACAGATTATGATAAAGATTACATTTCCGGATGATTCCGTAAGAGAATACGCCGAAGGAACAACTGCTATGCAGATCGCAGAAAGCATCAGTTCCCGTTTGGCTCAGGAAGTTTTGGCCGCAAGTGTGAACGGAGAAACATGGGACCTGTCTCGTCCAATTATGCAGGATTCAACTGTGAAGCTGCTGAAGTGGGATGATGAAGAAGGTAAACATGCTTTCTGGCACTCAAGTGCTCACCTGATGGCTGAAGCGCTGCAGGAACTTTATCCTGGCATCAAGTTCGGTATCGGTCCGGCTATCGAGAATGGATTCTACTATGACGTAGATCCGGGTGAAGCTACAATCAAAGAAGGTGATTTCGCAGCAATCGAAGCAAAGATGCTGGAACTGGTAGCTAAAAAAGAAGAAATCAAACGTCAGGACATTACCAAGGCAGATGCCATGAAAATGTTCGGTGACAGAGGTGAAGAATATAAAACTGAGTTGATCAGTGAACTGGAAGACGGTACGATCACAACCTATACACAAGGCTCTTTCACAGATTTGTGTCGTGGTCCGCATTTACCTAACACATCTTACTTGAAAGCTGTAAAGATTCTGAGCGTGGCCGGTGCTTACTGGCGTGGTGATGAAAAACGCAAACAGCTGGTTCGTCTGTATGGTATCACTTTCCCGAAAAAGAAAATGTTGGATGAATATCTGGCATTACTGGAAGAAGCCAAAAAACGTGATCACCGTAAGATCGGTAAAGAACTAGAGTTATTCACATTCTCTACCGCAGTAGGAGCAGGTCTGCCATTGTGGTTGCCCCGTGGTACTCAGTTGCGTTTGAAACTGGAAGATTTCCTGAAACGTATCCAGAAGAAATACGGTTACCAGCAGGTAATGACTCCGCATATCGGAGGCAAACAACTGTATGTAACATCTGGCCACTATGCAAAATACGGTAAGGATTCATTCCAGCCGATCCATACTCCGCAAGAAGGCGAAGAATTCCTGTTGAAACCGATGAACTGTCCTCACCATTGTGAGATATTCAAGGCATTCCCACGTTCATACAAAGACCTGCCTTTGCGTTTCGCAGAGTTCGGTACGGTTTACCGTTATGAACAGAGCGGTGAGTTACACGGTTTGACGAGAGTACGTGGCTTTACGCAGGATGACGCCCACCTGTTCTGCCGTCCGGATCAGTTGAAGGATGAATTCCTGAAAGTAATGGATATTATCTTTATCATTTTTAAAGCGCTTGATTTCGAAAACTTCGAAGCCCAGATCTCTTTACGTGATAAAGTGAACAGAGATAAATACATCGGTTCGGAAGAGAACTGGGAAAAAGCTGAAACCGCTATCATCGAAGCCTGTCAGGAAAAAGGCCTGAAAGCGAAGATCGAATATGGTGAAGCTGCTTTCTATGGTCCGAAACTCGACTTTATGGTGAAAGATGCTATCGGTCGCCGTTGGCAGTTGGGAACTATCCAGGTAGATTATAACCTGCCGGAACGTTTCGAGCTGGAATATACAGGTGAAGATAACAAAAAACACCGTCCGGTAATGATCCACCGTGCACCGTTCGGCTCAATGGAACGTTTCGTTGCCGTGCTGATCGAACATACAGGAGGTAAATTCCCGTTGTGGCTGACTCCGGATCAGGTATGTATCATGCCTATCAGTGAGAAGTTTAATGAATATGCATGGGACATCGCCCGTCAGCTGGAAGAACAGGATATTCGTGTTCTGGTAGATGACAGAAATGAAAAAATCGGTCGTAAGATTCGTGACAATGAATTGAAACGTATTCCTTATATGCTCATCGTCGGAGAAAAAGAAGCAGAAAATAATGAAGTTTCTGTAAGAAAACAGGGCGAAGGTGATAAAGGTTCGATGAAAATTGCTACCTTTGCAGCGCTTTTGAACGATGAAGTAGAGGACATGATGAATCGTTGGCAAAATAAAAACAAGTAAATAACTAATAACGAGGAGAATAAATCTTTTTGAATGAAGAATGACAATCTGAAAGAACAGTACAGAATCAACGAACGAATTCGTGTTCGTGAAGTTCGTTTAGTAGGTGACAATGTAGAACAAGGTGTATTTCCTACATCTCAGGCATTAAAAATGGCTGAAGATCAGGGATTGGACCTGGTAGAAATTTCACCCAATGCTGCGCCCCCCGTTTGTAAAATAACCGATTATCAGAAATTCCTCTATCAGCAGAAAAAGCGGCAGAAAGAGCAAAAAGCGAAATCTGTGAAGGTTGTTGTGAAGGAGATTCGTTTCGGACCTCAGACAGATGATCATGATTATAACTTCAAACTGAAGCATGCTAAAGGATTTCTGGAAGAAGGCTCTAAAGTGAAAGCATATGTGTTCTTTAAAGGACGTTCCATTCTTTTCAAAGAGCAGGGTGAAGTTTTATTGCTTCGTTTTGCCAATGATTTGGAAGACTACGGTAAAGTAGAACAGCTACCGGTTTTGGAAGGTAAACGTATGATCATCATGCTAACACCTAAAAAAGCGGGTGCATCGGCTACAGCAGCTGCTCCGAAACCAGCATCTGCAGGACCGGCAAAGCCTGTGGTTAAGAAAGTGATAACTTTGAAGCCGAGGACAGAATCTGAAGCTGAAGAAAATAAAGAATAAAAAACGCCCGTAGAGGGTGTCAAGTTTAATAATTAAAACAAAATTGGAAAATGCCTAAGATGAAGACTAATTCCGGTGCCAAAAAGAGGTTCGCCCTTACCGGAACAGGAAAAATCAAAAGAAAACACGCTTTTAAAAGTCACATTTTGACTAAGAAGACTAAAAAAGCTAAGAGAAACCTTACTCACACTGGCCTTGTTGCTACTGTTGATGTAAACAGTGTTAAGCTAATGCTTGGCATGAAGTAATCTTCTTAAATTAAGCGAGTTTTACAAAGATTTTTATTAACCGAATGTATTTAGCAAGTAAGATCATCATAAAGGATGACGCTAACATTCAAAACAGATTAGAATTATGCCTAGATCAGTAAATCATGTTGCTTCAAGAGCAAAAAGAAAACGGATTTTAAAACTTACCAGAGGTTATTATGGTGCACGTAAGAATGTGTGGACCGTAGCAAAGAATACCTGGGAAAAAGGTTTGACTTATGCATTCCGTGACCGTCGTAACAAGAAACGTAACTTCCGCGCATTGTGGATCCAGCGTATCAACGCTGCTGCTCGCCTGGAAGGTATGTCTTACTCTCGTTTGATGGGAGCTTTGCATGCTGCAGGAATTGAAATCAACCGTAAGGTGTTGGCCGACCTGGCTATGAACCATCCGGAAGCTTTCAAAGCTATCGTTGCAAAAGTAAAGTAAATTGATATATAAATGTCAATAAGAGAAGGGTTCCGGTTTCGGGACCCTTTTTTTGTTAGCTTTTTGCAATTCATACCTTCTGAAACACTGAGACTTTACTTTTTTATTCATTATTTAAGGGGAAATTGTTGACATTTTGTTTGGAAGATTCAAAGGCTTTACATATCTTTGTGATAAGAAAAATGAGTTAGCCGCACTTGTTCGATTGGGAAACTCATCAGTTTTTTTTAATTCCGAGACAAAGCTCTTGTCGCTAATGGCGGGCCGCACCCTTCGGGGCATGCATCGCACAGCGGATTACAAAGGTGGCAAAGCACTCAAATCCTGTCATACGGAGTTTGTTCATATCTACGGTGCGGCTTTCTTCTCATATAAAGGGAAAATCTCTTACGGGATTTTCCCTTTTTCTTTGTATATTTACCGCACCAAGAATAAATACACAAAAACTGATTATTATGTTACTGCCAAAACAATCGCGCATAGCGATGACGGGTGTTACTGTAGTATGCTCTTTGCTTCTTGTTGCCTGCTCTCCGAAAGAGACTGTGCAACTGAATGTAATCCCGCTGCCTGCACAGGTTAGTGCTTCAGGAGGCTTTTTGAAAGTCGACAGTGCTGCTGTTTTTTCTACGGCAAAGCCTGCAAATGTTCGCTTTATCGTGGATGAGTCAATAGGTGGAAATCCGGAAGGATACCAGCTTGTAGTGAATGAAAAGGGTATCGACCTGAAAGCAGCCACCGGGACAGGTCTGTTCTATGGCGAACAGACACTCCGTCAGCTATTTTCTCCCCAGGGAGTCCCTTATGTCACCATACAGGATGAGCCTCGGTTTAAGTACCGAGGGATGCACCTGGATGTGTCGCGTCATTTCTTTCCCAAAGAAGAAGTATTCAAGTTGCTGGACGTGATGTCCTTTTATAAGCTGAATAATCTGCATCTTCACCTGACGGATGCAGGAGGATGGCGTATCCAGATGGATAAATATCCTAAACTGACTACGGATGCTGCTTTCCGTACCGAATCCGACTGGCGGAAGTGGTGGGATGGAAAAGACCGCAAATATCTTCCTGAAGGAACTCCGGGAGCCTATGGCGGTTATTACACCAAAGACGATATACGTGCGATCGTTGCCTATGCAGCATCTAAACATATTAATGTATTGCCGGAAATCGAATTTCCCGGTCATTCGGAAGAGGTCCTGTTTGCTTATCCGGAGTTAAGTTGTTCCGGTCAGCCTTATAAGAATGGAGATTTCTGTATCGGTAATCCGAAATCATTTACCTTTATGGAAGACGTACTGGATGAAGTGATCGAACTTTTTCCATCCGAGTATATTCATATAGGAGGGGACGAAGCCGGTAAAGGTGCCTGGAAAACCTGTCCTAAATGTCAGGCTTTGATGAAAAAGAATGGCATGAAAAGCGTGGATGAACTGCAAAGTTATATGATACATAAGGCAGAGGAACATCTGATCTCTAAAGGCCGTAAGCTGATCGGCTGGGATGAGATACTGGAAGGTGGCCTTGCTCCGGAGGCTACCGTTATGTCCTGGCGTGGCGAAAGTGGTGGCATTAAGTCTGCCCGTATGGGACATGACGTGGTGATGACACCGGGTAATTATATGTATTTTGACTTCTATCAGGCTGATCCGAAAACACAACCTTATGCTATCGGCGGATATACTCCGATTAAGAAAGTGTATAGTTATAATCCGATTCCGGTCGACTCCCTGACTGCCGAAGAAAGTAAACACATCATGGGAGTACAGGCCAATACCTGGACAGAATATATTCCGAACGAACAACATCTGGAATATATGATGTTTCCTCGTGCTTTGGCTTTGGCTGAAATAGCCTGGTCGCCTCAGGAAAAGCGTGAATGGAATGACTTCAAACCCCGTATGAATGCCCATATTTCAAAATTACAGCAGATGGGCATCAATACATTTACTCTTTCCGACGAACTGGAGGTAACGATGAAGGTCGATACGGTCAGCAAACAGATTGAAGTCTACCTGGATGCCGAAAAGTATCCGGCAGAAATCCGTTATACGACGGACGGTACTGTCCCGACAGCCTCCTCCACAGTTTACGACGGGATGATTCAGGTGAAGGATTCAGCTTATATCAAAGCAGCCATTTTCAGTAATGGCCAGTTGCAGGGAACCCCGACCGAGAAGAAAGTCGATTACCACCGCGCCATCAACAAGCCTATACATTATAATAGCAAGTTGTATCCCGGTTATATGGCAGGCGGTATGAATGCGCTGCTCGATGGTTATCGGGGAGGACTGACCTATCTGGATGGTCGTTGGCAGGGCTACCTGAACGACCTTGATTGTGTGATCGATATGGAAGAAGTTACCGATATTCACAAAGTATCCGCCCGTTTCATGCAACTGATCGGGCCGGGAGTTTTCCAACCGGCTACAGTCGAGTTATTGACATCCGAAGATGGAACGAATTTCACTTCACAGGGAATTATCCCGACCACCATCTCCAATAAAGATCCCGAACTTTCTTTCCAGGAATATCTTTTCCAGGGAGACTGGAAAGCCCGCTATGTCCGTCTGAAAGCTGATGAAGCGAATAAGGGGTTCATCTTTGTGGATGAAATCGTCGTATGGTAAGAAGGATAATGAACCGATGTGGTAAATATGCCAATGTGCCGATTCTAAGAATGAATGCATATGTATCTCATTGGCATATTGGCACATTTTCAAATTAGCATATTATTAATTAACTAAATAAATCGAGAATGAAGAAGCAAGTAATGAGCCTCCTGCTGTGTGGTAGCCTGATGGCGGCAGCACAACAGCCGGTAGATTATGTAAACCCTTTTATCGGGACCAGCAACTACGGGACTACTAATCCCGGAGCCATCTGTCCCCAGGGTATGATGAGTGTCACTCCATTCAATGTGATGGGATCGGAGAGCAACCGCTTCGATAAAGACAGCCAATGGTGGTCCACTCCATACTCAGCCGACAATGACTACATGACAGGTTTTGCCCATGTAAACTTGAGCGGGGTAGGTTGTCCCGAATTAGGTAGTCTGTTATTGATGCCGACCGCCGGCGAACTGAAAGTCGATTACCGGGAATATGGTAGCAAATATAAGGATGAAGTAGCTCATCCCGGTTATTATAGTAATGTCCTGACAAAATATGGTATCAAGACCGAAGCGACAGCCAGTATGCGTACCGGCCTTAGCCGTTTCACTTTCCCGAAAGGGCAGGGGAATATTCTGCTGAACCTGGGAGAAGGATTGACCAACGAAACCGGAGCAACCGTTCGTATCGTCAACGAAACCGAGATTGAAGGAAGCAAGTTGCTGGGAACTTTCTGTTATAACCCGCAGGCTGTTTTCCCGATCTATTTCGTAATGAAGGTCAGCAAGGCTCCCAAGTCGATGGGATACTGGAAGAAACAGCGTGAAATGAAAGGTGTGGAAGCCGAATGGGATGTCTATTCAGGCAAATACAAACTATATACCAAGTATAACCGTGAAATGAGCGGTGACGATGTCGGTGTATGGTTCACCTATGATACGGAAGAAAACGAAGCCATCGAAGTCAAAATGGGTGTCTCTTTTGTCAGCATCGAAAACGCCCGTCTCAACATGAATACGGAACAACCCGGTTTCGACTTCGATAAAGTCAGGACAACCGCCAGCAATATGTGGAACAGCGACCTGTCTCGTGTAAAGGTAGAAGGCGGTAGCAAAGACGACAAGACAATTTTCTATACCGCTTTATATCACCTGCTGATTCATCCGAACATTATTCAGGATGTGAACGGTGAATACCCGATGATGGAAAGCCTGAAAGTAGGTCATACTACCGGAAACCGTTACACCGTATTCTCTTTGTGGGATACCTATCGTAACGTAAGTACCTTGATGACCTTGCTTTTCCCCGAACGTCAGCTCGATATCATCCGTACCATGGTCGATATGTATAAGGAAAGCGGCTGGTTGCCTAAGTGGGAACTATACGGACGTGAAACCCTCACGATGGAAGGTGATCCTTCCATACCTTATATAGTAGATGCCTGGATGCGCGGCCTTCGTGATTTCGATGTAGAAACAGCTTACGAAGCGATGCGTAAAGGAGCTACTACACCGGGTGAGTTCAACCTGCTTCGTCCGGACAATAACGATTATATGAGCAAAGGATATGTTCCGCTTCGTGAACAATACGACAATTCTGTATCCCATGCTTTGGAATATTATATAGCTGACTGGAACCTGTCCCAGTTTGCCAAAGCATTGGGAAAGAAGGAAGATGCAAAACTCTTCTATGACCGCTCAATGGGCTATAAGCATTATTACAGCAAAGAATTCGGTACGCTTCGTCCGATTCTGCCCGATGGAACATTCTATTCTCCCTTCAACCCTAAACAAGGTGAAAACTTCGAACCCAATCCCGGTTTCCATGAAGGAAGTGCCTGGAACTATACTTTCTATGTTCCCCACGATATCCCCGGTCTGGTTAAGCTGATGGGAGGCCAGAAGAAATTTGTAGACAAATTGCAGATGGTATTCGACGAAGGCCATTACGATATGGCAAACGAACCGGATATCGCCTATCCATATCTGTTCAGTTATTTCAAAGGTGAAGCCTGGCGTACACAGAAGCTCGTTCGTGAATTGTTAAGTAAATACTATCATAATGCACCGAACGGTCTTCCCGGCAATGATGATACCGGAACCATGTCAACCTGGGCCGTTTTCTCTATGATGGGATTCTACCCGGCTTGTCCCGGCGATATGGATTATGTACTGACTTCGCCGACCTTCAATAAGGTCACCATCGATTTGAATAAGAAATTCTATCCAAAAGGTGAGTTAGTAATCGAATCCATGCATAACAATCCGGAAGATATCTATATTAAAGAAGTAACAGCCGACGGAAAGAAGCTAAAAGGCTATACTATTTCTCAGGAAGAATTGGTAAATGCCGGAACGCTCAAATTCATTTTGGAAGATACGCATAAATAAGAGATAAAAACATGGCAGAAATAAGCCCTGGAAGTTTTGAAACTTTCCAGGGCTTTCTATTTCGAATATAGGATACTTGATAAATAATAAATCCTTTTACCTTTGTAGTCATCGGTTTTTCCTTTATTTTTGCAAAGACAGAATTAAAAAAGGACAGATGAGCAAATATAAATATTCGCTATATGGGTATCATGCTATAGAGAAAGCTGATATTACTATCAATGGAATAACTGTGTTGTCCGGAGAAAATGGTTGTGGCAAAAGTACTTTGTCAAGATGGTTGTATTATATAATTAATGAATCGAACAAATTTGATGAATCTCTTTATGAGGAATTCTCCAATCAATTAAGAGGAAATCTTCATAAATTGTTTAGAGCTAGTCGGGAGATAAGTCAGAGCGATGAATTCACCTCATATCATGAGGTGATCGATCAGATAAATGATCAAGTTGATATAGACACATTGAAAGAAAGATATATAAGTTTGGTTAAGCAGTTCGAGTTGAGACTGATATCTTTCTTATCTGCAGAAATGATGAAGAGCAGAAAAAAACGTATTTTCTCTTATCTGAAAATTTCATATAATGATGATAAAATCCTCTTAGAAAAGAATATTGCTGAATTTTTTAGTTTATTAATAGCTGATTTTGATCAAAAATATGAAGAACTTTATCTTAATAAAGAAAAACGCTCATTAGATCAACTGTATAGATTTATAAAAAGAAATTATTTAGAGGAAGATAAAGCCCCGTCAAAGATACAGCTTTCAGAAGATGGGGTTAAGCTATTGGAAAAAGGAAAATTTGATGCTCCATTGATGATTCATAGAGCAATATATATAGATACTCCAATGGCTTTGTCTGATAAAGCTAAAACGTTAAGTACCCATTGGACAGATTTATATGAAATGATGATAAGTCCTCGGGGAGAAATGCCTCAGTCTGGCAAAAAAGTGTTGTTACGTATCAGGCGACTGATAAATGGGCAGATAATAGTTGAAGACGATACATTTGGTTTTAATAAGGAATTGCATTTTCATCGGGAGGATGGTTTAAATATACCTTTGGAAAAAGCTGCTACCGGTTTGAAAGCTTTTGCCTATTTACAGCGTCTTTTGGAAAATGGTTATCTGAATGAAGAGACCTTGTTGCTTATTGATGAACCCGAAGCCCATTTACATCCTCAGTGGATAGTGGAATTTGCACGTTTATTAGTTTTGCTGCATAAGGAATTAGGCTTAAAAATTATGATTGCCAGTCATAATCCGGATATGGTTGCAGCTATACAATCGATTGCTCATAAAGAGGATATTATCGAAAATACCTGTTTTTATCAGGCGACTAGAAGTGAGAATTCATTACAATATACATATCAAAACCTCGGAAGCGATATAAAAGAGATTTTTGAGTCTTTTAATATTGCGATATCCCGTATTCAAGATTATGGTTCCAATAATTTATAATGAAGACATTATTGTTTCTCATTTGATAGCAAAACATTGTTTGTGTTTATTAGATGAAGTCTCTCAAAGAGATTATAATAAAGTAGGGATTTTTTCAAGCAAGATCAAATGTTTGGCTTTGGATGATTACGAAACAAAGTTCTGTGGTGGTTCAAAAGATAATACAATGGATGCAGCAGTCGGAATTAGTGATTATCAAAATAATCGAAAAGTAAATCATAGATTGTTGTTGGTAGAATTGCGTTTGGATTATCAAAGTTCTAGAAATCTGGATAAAAGCTCGTTAGTTCGCAAAATAAAACATTCTAAAGATTTATTATCAGAGTCTAGGATTGCCCCCAATAGTTGTTTTATTTTTTCTGAAGAGGTTGCTCCCAAGGCTCAAAGTTGGGTACGGCGCTTTGCTCGTGAGTTTAGTGCGAATTGGGAGGTGATGAATCCCATACAGTTTAATGCTTTTATAAAATTTGAATCAGATATGCCGTATCAACCGGAAAATGATTTAGATAGAATAAAAGAAGTCTTGTATGAATGTTTGAAGAAAAAGGATTTAAAGAACTTTTTTGATAATACAAGATATTGGCGTACAGAAGCTTTAAAATATAGGAATCAATTTAAATTATTGGAATTTGAAGCCATTACAGATACGCTATGGGATATATGGAAATCTTTTGATATAGCGGCTTATTCATCTGATGAAATGGATATTCTTGAATCAGAAATAGAAAAAGAGGATTTGCAGATTCTCATTGGAAGATACGCATAAGTAAGAAAAATAAATTATTGTAAGGGAGCCCTGGGGAGTAATGAACTTCTCAGGGCTTTTTGTATTTAGGAAACTGTATTATGAGTGTAGAGATTGATAGGCGAGCTTGTTACTGAATGTAAAATCTTTTGAAAAGATGAAAGGGGGATAATTCAAAATGACTAGAAAAAACGATCGTTTTTTCTAGTCATTTTTTTGTGCTGCAAAGGTAAGTGATATTTATTGAAATACAAAGAGTTTCTGAGAAATTATCTATTTGTTCTTCAATGTTTTAATTCGTTTTTTTCAAAAAGCCGCTTCAATCATAGGTTAACAAAAATTAGGTAAATATAGTGACTAGAAAAAACGATCGTTTTTTTTAGTCACTCCAATGACCTTTAAGTATAAGAATTACAATGATTTATGTAGGTTGGCCGCTTGGGACTGACGAACTTTTTTACATAATATCCTTAATTTACAACTTATGAATATCAATGGTTTTGCACTAGTATTATCACGCGTTAAATTTTTTAACCGTTGGATCGTCCTATTTATTGACTTATTTCTATCAATTCTGGCTACTGCTACTTCTCTGTCATTCCTATGGTATATCCTTGGAACAGAGCTTGTGGACGATTCTCTATTTCACATATTATCCATTTCTTTCTGCAGCAGTCTGGTGAGTTTCTTTTTGTGCCAGACCTATAAAGGTGTGATCCGGCATTCTGCATTTACAGAAGCTGGACGTCTTGCTTTATCCTCATTAATAAAGGTTCTTTTCATCGTCGTTTTGGTCTACCTGACTACGACGATTCAATCTCCTCGTGAATTAGCCTTAGGAGCTGTAGTAGACTTGTTCCTTACCTTCTTCCTTTTGACAATACTCCGTGTTTTCATGATCGTTTTCTATTCAATTATAGTCAATAGTGTATCCTTGAATCAAGGAAAATTATTGATCTATCAGGGTGATAAATCCGGAACTTTCTTGTTTGATGCTTCCCTGAGTGACAAACTATTGTATAAAGTTTGTGGTTTCCTGCGCTTTGGAGATCATACCTGTTTACGTGTAGGAAAATACAGAATTTATTCAATTAAAAAGCAAGTAGACTTTAACCATTTGGTTAATAGGAAAAATATTAAAGCAGTATTGTTTACGGACTATCATTTAGTAAAAGAAGAGAGTGAGCGTTTAGTCCGTTATTGTGAAAAGAAGAAAGTTCGTATGTTGATGCTTCCTTCTGTAGATGAATTGAAGAAGGGTAAGGTTAATTTCCGTAATCTCCCTGAAGTACATATAGAAGATTTATTAGGTCGTGAGGAAATATGTATCAATATGACTGAAATCGCTACATCCTTGAAAGGTAAAGTTGTTTTGGTAACCGGAGCCGCCGGTTCTATTGGTAGCGAATTATGCCGTCAACTATGTACATTCAATCTGAAGCAATTGATCTTGTTTGACAGTGCAGAAACACCTATGCACAACATACGTTTGGAACTGGAAGAAAAATTTCCTCAGGTAGAATTTGCTGCCGTAATGGGAGATATCCGGATGATCGACCGTGTAGAGTCCCTTTTCTTGCGTTTCCAACCTCAATATGTATTTCATGCGGCTGCTTATAAGCACGTACCTTTGATGGAGGAAAATCCTTGTGAAGCAGTCCATACGAATGTATATGGAACTCGTAATGTGGCGGATATGGCTGTCAAATACAATGTAGATAAATTCATAATGATTTCTACCGATAAGGCGGTTAATCCGACTAACGTAATGGGAGCTTCCAAACGCCTGGCAGAAATCTATGTACAAAGTTTAAGTATCGCTATCAGCAAAGGTTTGCATCCAGGCAAAACCCGTTTTATTACGACTCGTTTTGGTAATGTTTTAGGAAGTAACGGTTCTGTTATTCCCCGTTTCCGTGAACAATTAGCAAAAGGTGGTCCTTTAACAGTGACTCATCCCGACATCATCCGCTACTTTATGACAATCCCGGAAGCGTGTCGTTTGGTACTCGAAGCTGCATTTATGGGCAAGGGAAATGAAATTTTTGTATTCGATATGGGAACCCCTGTAAAGATCGTTGATCTGGCTCGTCGTATGATTGAACTGGCAGGTCTTGTCCCCGGCGAGGATATCGAAATTCAATACACGGGTCTCCGTCCGGGAGAAAAACTGTATGAGGAACTTCTGGCAACTAAAGAAAATACCCTTTCTACAAATAATGCCAAAATATATCGTGCCCAAGTGAGAGAATATGATTACAATGATATTTGCTCGGTTATGAGCCCGCTGATTGCTTTGGCGATTAAAGTGGATAAAATGGGGACAGTCCAAATGATGAAAGGGATTGTACCGGAGTTCAAGAGTAAGAATTCGGAGTATGAGGTGTTGGATAAGTGATTGATAGAAAATTGAAATAAAATGAAAGTTCTAGTTACAGGCGGAGCCGGTTTTATAGGCTCTAACCTCTGTGAGTATCTTTTAATGGAGGGGCATATAGTTCGTTGTTTGGATAACTTCTCAACAGGGAAACCAGGAAATATTTTTCCTTTATTGGAGCAGTATCCGCAAACCTTCAACTTGCAAGTAGGTGATATTCGAAATATAGAAGACTGTCGAAAAGCAGTGGAAGATATGGAATATGTTTTGCATGAAGCAGCGTTGGGTTCCGTACCACGTTCCATCAAAGATCCGATTACGACAAATGATGTCAACATTGGTGGTTTTATGAATATGCTTGTTGCTGCTCGTGATGCAGGAATCAAACGTTTTGTTTTTGCAGCCAGTTCATCCACTTACGGGGATAGTAAATCTTTACCAAAAGTAGAAGATGTAATTGGTAAACCGCTTTCTCCATACGCGATAACTAAGTATGTTGATGAACTTTATGCTGATGTATTCGCTCGTACGTATGGTATTGAATATATCGGATTACGCTATTTCAACGTTTTTGGTCGTCGTCAAGACCCATTTGGAGCGTATGCAGCTGTGATACCTTTGTTTGTAAAGAAATTTATGAACCATGAAGCTCCGAATATTAATGGGGACGGGGAATACAGCCGTGATTTTACTTATATAGACAACGTTATTCAGATGAATGTGTTGGCTTTGACGACTACGAGTCCGGAAGCTGTCAACCAAATCTATAACACTGCATTTGGAGAACGTACCACATTGAACCAATTGGTTACTTATTTGAAAGAATATCTTTCCGATTTTGATTCGGAGATAGCTAAGATAGAACCGACACATGGTCCTAATCGTGCAGGTGATATTCCTCATTCTTTAGCTTGTGTGGATAAGGCCAAGCGATTATTGGGATATGATCCGAAATACAGTATGAAACAGGGTTTGAAAGAAGCCGTGAAATGGTATTGGGAAAATATTTAAAACAACGAATAATTTAAAAATCAATGAACATAGAAGTAAAAATTGCCGTAATCGGTTTAGGTTATGTAGGCTTGCCCTTGGCCCGTTTGTTCTCCACGAAGTATAAAACAGTCGGTTTCGATATGAATCAAGCTCGTGTGGATGCTTTAATGAGTGGACATGATGCGACTCTTGAAGTTTCAGATGAATTGTTACAATCTGCCATTGCGAATGGTTTTACTTGTACATCAAATATTGAAGACATTCGTGATTATAATTTTTATGTTGTAGCTGTTCCTACCCCAGTAGATGAAAATCATAATCCAGATCTGACTCCACTTTATGCTGCTAGTACTACAGTAGGCAAGGTTATTTCTAAGGGTGATATTGTGGTTTACGAATCAACTGTATATCCGGGAGTTACAGAAGACGAATGTATCCCGGTAGTAGAGAAAGTGTCTGGTTTGAAATTCAATGTTGATTTCTTTGCTGGTTACAGCCCTGAGCGTATCAACCCGGGAGATAAGCTCCATACGGTAGAAAAGATCAAGAAAGTAACATCGGGTTCTACACCTGAGATCGGAAAGAAAGTCAATGATGTCTATGCTTCTGTCATTACGGCAGGTACTCATTTGACCCCGACCATGAAAGTTGCTGAAGCTGCGAAAGTAATTGAGAACTCTCAGCGTGATATTAATATTGCTTTTGTGAATGAGTTGGCAAAGATTTTCAACCTAATGGGGATTGATACGCAAGCGGTTCTTGAAGCTGCAGGAACGAAATGGAATTTCTTGCCTTTCCGTCCTGGTTTGGTTGGGGGGCATTGTATAGGTGTTGACCCTTATTACTTGGCACAATGTGCACAGCGGTATGGCTATAATCCTGAAATCATTTTGGCTGGTCGCCGTATGAATGATGGTATGGGAGAGTTTGTGGCGAATCAAGTAGTTAAATTGATGTTGAAAAAAGGTATTCAGGTCCTAGATTCGAATATTTTAATTTTAGGTTTCACATTTAAGGAGAATTGCCCCGACTGTCGTAATACTAAGATTGTAGATATTGTAAAAGCGCTTAAGGAATACAATCTTAATATTACCATTTACGACCCTTGGGCCAATCCTGCAGTTGCTATGTACGAATATGGTATTGAGATTACTAACGAGTTGCCTGTAGATAAATTTGATACTGTAATTTTAGGTGTTGCTCATGAGGAGTTTAAAACAATGGATGTTCGTTCCTTGGGTAAGGAAAAGTCTGTTGTTTATGATGTTAAGTGGCTTCTTCCTGAAGAGCAAGCTGATGGTAGATTATAATCTGTGAAGTATAGGACAGATAACTTACATTAAAGAACTGTTTGTTTTATAAAATAACGTTAATGTCGGAATTGATTATACAAGTTTTTGGTACCCTTGGTGCAGGTGGCGCTGAGAGTCGTATGATGGATGTATATCGTAATATAGATAAGCAACACGTACAATTTGCATTTGTTACTTTGGACAAATCCAAGAATCAATTTTATGAAAAAGAGATATTATCCCTTGGTGGCAGTATAATAAAGATTTCATCCCCTAAGGAGAAGGGGCTTATGAGACATTTTAGTGAGCTTTTATCCACTTTTAAATATTTGAAACAGCAAGGTGCAATTGCAATACATTCTCATACGCTTTATCATTGCGGCATAGTGTGTATGGCTGCTAGAGTGGTCGCCATACCGGTGCGTATAGCTCATTCTAGAAATACCGATACGTTAAATGGTAAAACATTTGTTGGTCGAATGCAGGTAAATATAGGTAAGGTACTTATAAAAATATTTGCAACCCATTGTTTGGCTTTGAACAAGGAGTGTGCAGAATATCTTTATGGTAAAGGGTGTATTGAAAGTGGTAAGGCTACAGTTCTGCCCAATGCCATTGATTTGACAAAATATAAGATGAAGAAGCGTGCACAACTACCTAATGTACCAGATGATGCATTGGTTATTGGTCATGTGGGACGTTTTCAACCTATGAAAAACCATACATTCTTAATTGATTTCTTTGCAAAGTTTCATACATTGTACCCCGAATCCTATTTGGTTATGGTTGGTGATGGTCCACAACGCCAAGAGATTGCAGAAAAAGTAGAAAGTTTAAATCTTTCTAAGTATGTGAGATTTTTGGGTCTTAGAAACGATGTATATGCGTTAATGCCTTGTTTTAATCTTTTTGTTTTTCCATCTATATTTGAAGGTTTGGCTGGAGTGCTGTTAGAGGCAGAAGCTGCGGGTATTCCCTGTTTGGTATCGGATACAATTCCCTCCACTGCAGATATGAATTTAGGACTAATAAAATTTATTAGTTTGAATAAAGATTTGTCTGAATGGTGTGAAGAAGCAGCCTACTTGTTGGAACAGGAAAAACCTGATTATTCAGTCATAGAAGCAGCCTTTAAAAAACGTCATTTTACACTTGAACAGGAAATAAGTGATTTATATTCGATTTATGGAGTATGAAAATATTGACAATTATAACAACAACATATAATAGAGGATATTGTTTGCATCAACTGTATAACTCGTTGTTTATGCAGCAGAGTCGTGATTTTATTTGGTTGATAGTTGATGATGGCTCCACGGACAATACCCGTGATGTTGTGGAGAAATTTATGGTTGAAGCTGATTTTGAGATTCGGTATGTATATCAGCAGAATAAAGGAATGACGGGAGCACGTAATACGGCTTATAGGTATGTTGATACAGAAATTAACATCATTATAGATTCTGACGATTGGATGGCTCCAAATGCTGTAGCTAGAATCATTGAATTTTGGAATAGTAATAAGCGTGATGATATTGCAGGTATCATTGCTCTTGATGTAGATAAATTTGGAAAAGTGATAGGAACACAGTTACCTCAAGGTGTAAAAGAGAGTACATCTATAGATATGCGCTTAAAATATCGTATGAAAGGGGATAAGAAGTTTATCTTCCGTTCCTCAATCTCAAAATTATATCCTTATCCCGAAATTGAAGGGGAAAATTTTTTTCCGCCAAGCTATAAGTTCTACCAAATAGATCAAAGTTATACAATGTTACTTATGAATGAGGCTGTTTGTGTGGTAGATTATAATGATGATAGTATGAGTTTCGATAAGATTGCACAATACAAAAGTTGTGCTAAAAGTTTTGCAATGTATAGAGACCTGTGTGTGAAGTTATCTCCTAAACTGTCGTTCACACTCATTCAACTTTTGCATTACATATCGGCAAGTAGGTTTGCAGGTAATAAACACTATATAAAAAATAGTAGTAAGCCATTGCTCGCTTTTATAATTTGGCCGTTCGGACTAATTTTTCATGAATATCTAAAACGTACAAAGCGAAAAGCTTTGTCAGTGCCGGTAAAAGTATGATTATTTCACCTTGGTGGTTACTTTTAGTACCTTTGTTATGTATTAGTGTAAAATCTGGTATCTATTCTTATGATACGTCACGAGGTGACTTTGGGCGTAATGTTAATACTGGTATAGTACCATGTTTTATAGTATTTATAATATTGGTGTTGGTTTCAGCATATTCTGTATATAATGATGCTGGAATTTATATAGCTAATTTTAATAATCTCCCAGACGAATTGTTATGGAAAAATATAACAAGCCGCTCTTGGGGCGAGAATCCCGGCTTCTATCTGTTTCAAGTTGCTTTAAAGGATTTTGTGTCAACTGATGCATTTGTATTTAAGTTTGTATCAGCTATTATCATTCAATTCGGCATATTAGAGTTTTATCGTACA
The DNA here is from genome assembly GCF_000969835.1 of Parabacteroides goldsteinii DSM 19448 = WAL 12034. Taxonomy (GTDB): domain Bacteria; phylum Bacteroidota; class Bacteroidia; order Bacteroidales; family Tannerellaceae; genus Parabacteroides; species Parabacteroides goldsteinii. Next base: position 1,558,413 of record NZ_KQ033913.1, on the reverse strand, counting down.
TACTCCTGCAATCTAAGTCTCACATTGTTTATTCATATAGTATTGGGATTGTATATGTTTACGATACCGGCTATGAAACAATCTATGGCTATCTCTATTGGGCTGCTTGCTTTTACTGATTTGGTAAATAAACGTTGGCTGGCAGCGGGTTTAATTCTTTTATTGGCGGCTACAATACATCCTTATATTGTTATGTTTTTAGTTATCCCATTTCTTAACGGTGATGTATGGAGTAAGCGAGAGATGCTTATTCTGGGTACGGCTGTTTTACTGGGATTTATGTTTGAAAAATTTGTTTCCGTAGCGATAAACACAACACAAAGTATTACGGGTGACTCCTATGAACTAGAGACCTTTACCGAATCGGCAGGTTCAAATATATTACGTGTGCTTGTATATGCAATAGTCCCCATTATGTCATATATCTATCGTAACAAAATAAATACTCAAGTCGGAATTTATACAAAAAGATGTATTTCACTATCGGTTATACCTTTGGCATTTTATGTAATAGGAACCTTTGGCGGTGCCAATTTCTTTGGAAGGCTAGCCAATTATTTTGCTCCTTTTGAGTTTGTTGCTTTTACATATATTTTGAGTAACATAGTACCTGTTAGATGTAGAGCTGTAGTAAAAATACTTGCAATTATATTTTTAACTGTTTTTTATTATTTTTTAGTAAGAAAATCTTTCGCTTAAATATGATACCGAAACTCATACATTACTGTTGGTTTGGCAGGAACCCTTTACCTGCCGACGCCTTGAAATATATTGAATCATGGAAAAAATTTTTTCCGGAGTATGAGATTAAAGAATGGAATGAAGACAACTTCGATGTTAATATTATTCCATATACTCGTGAGGCTTATAAGGCAAGGAAATATGCCTTTGTAAGTGATTACGCCCGTTTTTGGATACTTTATAAGTATGGAGGCTTGTATTTTGATACTGACGTAGAGGTCATAAAGCCCATGGACGATATTGTGAAGGCTGGTTCCTTTATGGGATTCGAGGTTGACCCATGTGCTAACAGACCTATGGGAGCCGTAGCCCCCGGTCTTGGGCTTGGTGTTACTCCCGGTCTTGCATTGTACAAAGAAATTCTTGATTACTATACTCAGCAAACATTTGAATTAGGAGTGAAGTCGGTCACTGTGGTGACACACACTACCAACGTGTTGAAACGACAAGGGTTAAAGTCGTATTCTGGTATTCAGGATGTTGCAGGTGTGAGAATCTATCCTAGTGAGTATTTCAATCCCTTTGATGATGGAACAGGAAAGCTGTACATTACAAAAAATACTCGAACCATCCATTGGTATTCTAAGACTTGGATAGATCCTAAAATAAAATGGCGCATAGGTATCACAAGAATGGTGCATCGTGCTATTGGGTCGGGAGTTACAAGTAGAATTCGCAAATTCTTGGAAAAGAAACTAAATCGTAAAATATAGCATTGGGCAAATATGGGGAAAAAGAGGATATTAATAACAATGACATCTATGTACATAGGCGGAGCAGAACGAGCATTGCTGGGGCTGCTCAATGCCATAGATACTACTAAAAACGATATAGATCTTTTAATATATAGCCACGAGGGAGAATTTATGCCGCTTATTCCAAATACCGTCAATCTTCTTCCCTATGATTCACGATTCGATGTATTTGCCAATCCCATAAAAACACTTTTCAAAAGAGGTAGTTATTGTGTAGCTTTCGATAGAATAATGGCAAAGATACACGATCTGGTCTATTGTAAAATACATGGTGTTGCTCACTGTGTGTGGCACCAGCAGCAGTTGAATCATAAGTATCTAATAAAGCAGATTCCTCAAGTAAAAGGAAAATATGATTTGGCAATATGTTTTATAGGTGTGCCTTCTATTATAGTGAAGCGTGTTGATGCTAATGTGAAAATAGGATGGGTGCATACCGATTACAGCAAATTGATATTTGATAAAAATCTCGATAGAAAGATGTATTCACAACTTAGTTATATAGTGAATGTGTCCATTGATACAAAAAAAATTTTTGATTTAATCTATCCCGAATATAAGAATAAGTCGATAGTAATAGAAAACATACATAGTTCAAAATGGATCCGTTCTATGGCAGCGGGCTCTCCAAATGATATGGTTGATGACGGAAGAATAAAGTTTTTGTCTGTGGGCAGGTTTGGATATGCAAAGAATTTTGATAATGTGCCCTTTATTGTTGCTCTAATGAAGGAGTGGGGAGCATCTCCCTTTGTGTGGTATCTCGTTGGAGGTGGTCCGGATGAAACTTTAATTCGCAAGAATATAGCTATAGCCGGTGTTGAAAATTGTGTGAAAATAATAGGTATGCGTTCCAACCCTTATCCCTATATAAAAGCATGTGATGTTTATGTACAGCCTTCTCGCTTTGAGGGAAAAGCAATAACAGTAACCGAAGCACAGATATTGGGAAAGCCAGTTGTTGTTGCCAACTATGCAACAGCAAGTAGTCAAGTGACTGATGGCGTGAACGGATATATTGTTCCGCAAGATAATGAGGAATGTGCTTCTGCTTTGGTTAATCTATTGAAAGATAAAGAAAAACTAGTGAGGATAGTGGAATATTGTCAATCGCATGAGTTTGGAAACGAATCAGAGATTAATAAAATAATGAATCTTATACAATGATAAAAAGTTTATTAAGAAATATTCTGTTCCATCTGCGTGGTTATGAAACTACAGAAGAGTTAATAAAGCGTGGAATGACAGTGGGCAGCGGCTTTAAACGTATGGCTCATGTGATGATTGACCCCGGTCATAGTTGGCTCATTACTATAGGTAATAATGTGACATTAGCTCCACGAGTTCATCTGCTGGCCCATGACGCATCTCCTCAAGCATGGCGTAAGGTCACTCGTATTGGCCGAGTGGTTATTGGTAACAATGTATTTATAGGGGCCGATACGGTGGTGTTGCCAGGTGTGTCGATAGGTGACAATGTAGTGGTGGGGGCCGGCAGTGTGGTGAGCAGAGATATTCCCTCCAACTCTTTGGCTGCAGGTTGTCCAGCAAGAGTTATTTCAAATATAGATACATACCTCTCTAAAGTAGATACCATCAATATGAAATTTGATGAAAGTTACCTGTTTCCCAATATTACCTCTTATAAAAAGGCAGAAATGAATGCTTATTTAGAGAAGCATAAGTATGCTCTTCTTGTGAGGAAGAGATAAAAGTAGTGATAAATCTTATTCAGAAATAGCGTGTCTAAAGTAGCAAAAAATTCACTTGCCCTATATTTGAGGATGTTCTTTGCGATGATAATTTCCTTGTATTCATCGCGAATAATCATCAATGCGCTAGGCGAGGTTAATTATGGTGTGTATGTTGTGGTAGGGGGGGTCATTGGTATGCTCTCCTTTCTCAATACCACCATGAGTGGTGCTATATCCCGATTCATTAACTATGATATAGGTAAGGGGGTATTAAGTGCAGTCAACAGGCGTGTCTCCTCTGCGTTTATGCTTCAATTGGGTATAGCTGTCATTTTTGTGGTCGCCTCAGAAACAATAGGACTATGGTTTGTGAACACACATTTGAATATTCCTCCCGACAGGATGATAGCGGCAAATTGGTTATATCAAATAAGCATATTAATTTCTATTTTGTCATTGGTACAAGTGCCTTACACTTCGTTGATTTTGTCCTATGAAAAGATGGGATTTTATGCAATAGTTGAAATTATTCATGTGGTGTTGAAATTGGCCTGTGCCTTTGCCATATATTTCTGTGGAGGAGATCAGCTGATAATGTATGGTGGGTTGCTCCTAGTTGTTCAGTTGGCGGTATTCATACTTTATGCTTTTGGTTGCTTCAAATATATGCCCAGTCTAAAAATAAGATTCCATAGAGATTTCTCACATATAAAGCCAATGTTGGTATTCTCAGGCTGGGATCTTTATGGCAATGTGGCGTACACAGGTATGTTGCAAGGTGCAACAATACTTATAAATATATTTTTTGGTCCTATAGTGAATGCTGCTGGCGGTATAACAATGACTCTTAGCTCACAGGTGGCATGGTTCGGTCGAAATGTAACGATGGCTTATCGCCCCCAAATAATAAATAATTATGCGCAAGGCAATATACATACAATGAATAAACTTATGAGCGATGCATCTAAGTATGGTCTCATGTTCTTGTTGTTGGTAACAGTTCCCTTGTATATAGAGGTTGACTACGTTCTACATTTGTGGTTGGGAGATGTTCCCATGTTTACATCTACGTTTTGCCGCATTATGTTAATAGCAGGCTGCATCAATGTGGTAAATGCGGTAATAACAACAAGTATCCATGCTACCGGTAGAATTGCAAAACTCAGCTTTTATGCAGGAAGTTTATACATTCTTACAGTGCCCATTACTTATGTGTTATATGAACTTGGATTACCCGCTATGTATGCCTACATAACCATGCTTGTCATTCATGTTATGGTTATGGGTGTAAACTGTATCATTCTTAAGAGCCTTGCCAACAGCTTCAATATAAAGGAGTTCCTTTGTAATACTATAGGTAAATGTCTTTTGGCTTCGTTTATCCCCGCTTTACTGGTTATACTAATACATTATAATATGCAAGTCGGTTTTATCCGTTTATTGGTAGTGGTTATTGCTTTTGTTATAACATATATTTTTTCGGTATATTATATTGTATTAGATGTTGATATGCGTAGCAAATTAATAAACATGCTGCTTCAAAAAATTAAAAAATAGTTTGATATGATACAGCGCATATATTCAATTTTATATAGAATTACAGCCAATCTTTTCCCCGATAGCTATTGTTATGTATCCTTTTTAGGGAAAAGTTATCACATTTCAATAGGTCTCAAATATCGAAGATTTTTAGCAAAACACATTATAAAGAAATGTGGTAAAGAGGTTAATATTGAGAGGCATTCTCATTTTGGTCGTAATATTGTTTTGGGAGATTATTCAGGCATTGGTTCTCGTTGTCATGTTCCAAACGGTGTTGTTATCGGTTCGCATGTAATGATGGGACCCGAGGTAGTTTTTTATGTAAGAAACCACCTGTTTAGCAGGCTGGATGTACCTATGTGTCAACAAGGTTTTGGTGAGGTTAAACCTATTGTTATAGAAGATGATGTATGGATTGGACGAAGGGTAATAATATTGCCTGGTGTAACTATTGGAAGAGGGTCTGTTATTGGTGCAGGTGCAGTTGTTGCAAAAGATATTCCGCCCTATTCTGTGGCGGTTGGTAATCCTTGTAAGGTAGTAAGGAATCGTATAAATAACGGCATATAGTGTAATGAAAGATCTATAAACATATGTTGTAATTTCTGTTTATGGGCTTGGATGGTTATAGTAGAGTAATTTTTCAAGCATATAAAATGAGATTGTGTTTGTTGACAACTGTAATAAAAAAGAATGTTATTACACTGAGCGTTGTTACAGAATATTTATGAAACTATTATTTATATAGAATAATTAACGGATTATTCTTTAGGTAGAATATGAAACATGCAATTATGATTATGGCTCATGCCAATTTTTCGCAGTTAAGAATGCTGGTTTCGTTACTTGATTATCCTAATTTTGATATATATATACATGTAAATTCAAAAAGTATTGATTGGAATGAGAATTTATTATCAGGTTGTGTGTCAAGGGCTGGATTGTATTTTGTTCCAAGGGTAGCAATCTCATATTGCAACTATACTCAGATAGAAGCTATAAAATCGCTACTTAATGAGGCAGTAAAGAAAAAGTATGATTATTATCATATTATATCAGGGGCAGATATGCCGCTAATGAAACATAATGAGTTTAATGCTTTTTTTAGTCATAATAGAGGAAAAGAGTTTGTAGGTTTTTCTCAAAACCCAAACATTTATTTGGCTCAACATTACTGGTTTTTTTCAGACAAGATACGTACTTCTTCGTCTTTAATAAGTAAGTTTTATATCAAACTTAACCAACTTCTTCAAAAAATACAGTCATCTTTTGGTATTAATGCTTTGAAGAGTTATTCAGGTTACCCAAAGAAGGGTTATGACTGGTGGAGTATTTCTCATGGAGCAGCTCTTTATGTTCTTGAACAAGAAACGGAATTTAAACGTCATTTTCAATATGCTTATTGTCCATCTGAATGGTTGATACAGACGATTCTTTATAATTCAGACTTTAGAGATTCATTGTATGATATTCATGACGAATGTCGTGGTTCAATGAGGCATATTGACTGGAATAGGGGGCAGCCATATGTATGGAAAAATGCAGATTTTGAAGAACTGGTTACCTCTCAAAGAGCTTTTGGACGAAAATTTGATAGTCATATTGATAATGAGATTATTGAAAAGATAAAACAATATTTAAAATCTTAATAATGAAAGTTGTACTTCTTGCAGGCGGCTTTGGCTCTCGTATTAGTGAAGAGAGTGTTTTCAAGCCTAAACCTATGATTGAGATAGGTGGTATGCCTATCATGTGGCACATTATGAAGGAATATGCATATTATGGACATAACGAATTCATAATTTGCGCCGGTTACAAACAAGAATATATAAAGGAGTGGTTTGCTAACTACTTTTTGTACAATTCAGATGTTAGCTTCGATTTCAGGGATGGTAAGAATAGCATGACAGTGCACCACAGCAATTTAGAGTCTTGGAAAGTAACTGTTGTAGATACAGGTTATAACACCATGACTGGTGGTCGCATAAAACGCATACAAAGGTATGTTGGTAATGAACCTTTTTTTATGACTTATGGGGATGGAGTTTGCGATGTAGACATTGATAAACTTTTATTGTTTCATAAATCTCACGGTAAAATTGCAACGTTGACAGCAGTAAAACAGACCCAAGAAAAGGGGGTACTAGAAATTGGAGGTGATCAGGCTGTTAAGGCATTCCGCGAGAAAAACATCAATGACGGGGTTCCTATTAATGCTGGTTACATGGTATTAGAACCTGCTGTATTTAACTATCTTACCGATGATACCTGTGTGTTTGAGCGTGAACCATTGCGTCAACTAGTGGATAATGGTGAGCTTATGTCTTACATACACACTGGCTTTTGGCAGTGTATGGATAATGTTCGTGAAAAAACTATGCTTGAGAACCTTCTTGCTGCAGACAAGGCTCCTTGGAAAAAATGGGAGCGTGCAATACCTGATAACCCTTATGGAGAATAATATGGAAAATATCTTAGATTTTTATAAAGGAAAACATGTTCTTGTAACAGGCCACACAGGCTTCAAAGGTTCATGGCTCTGCAAAATGCTGGCGAATGCAGGTGCACAGATTACCGGCTATTCATTGAATCCGCCTACCTCACCTTCGTTATTTGAAATTGCAAACATCGCGGCAGACACACACACTGTAATTGGCGATATTCGTGATTATGCCACACTAAGAAAAGTATTTGACGAAGTACGGCCTGAGGTGGTTCTGCATCTTGCAGCGCAGCCGATTGTGCGTGACAGCTATAAGGATCCTGTCTTTACCTATGAGACCAACGTAATGGGTACAGTAAACATTTTGGAATGTGTACGTAACTCATCGTGCGTGCGTTCATTTCTTAACGTTACAACTGATAAGGTATATCTTAACAAAGAGTGGGCTTGGGGCTACCGCGAGAACGAAGAGCTTGATGGCTATGACCCCTATTCAAACTCAAAGTCCTGCTCAGAACTGGTGACTCATTCATACAAAAATAGCTTTTTTGGCGATGGCAAGGTAGCCATTTCTACTGCCCGTGCCGGCAATGTGATAGGTGGTGGCGACTTTGCCAATGACCGCATTATCCCCGACTGCGTTCGTGCAGCTCAGGCAAAGAAGGATATTATCGTGCGCAATCCATTTTCTATACGTCCCTACCAGCATGTGCTGGAACCTTTGTATGCATATCTTATGATTGCTGCCCGTCAGTATGAAGATGGCAAATTTGCAGGATACTACAACGTGGGGCCCGATGATGTAGACTGTTTTCAGACAGGAACACTTGTAAATCTCTTTGTACAGAAGTGGGGTGACGGTATAAAGTGGATTGACCGTTATGACGGTGGTCCTCATGAGGCTAACTTTCTGAAACTCGACTGTTCTAAGCTAAAAACTACCTTTGGTTGGACACCGCGCTGGGATCTCGATACCGCCATTGCCAAAGTTGTGGAGTGGAGCAAGTGCTGGGTGAATGGAGGGGATGTGAGAGTATGTATGGACAGACAAATAAGTGAATTTTACAATAAATAAGCGTAAAACAATGAAAAAGGTATTGGTAACAGGACCTAACGGATTTATTGGTAGTGCTTTATTGAAAGTATTATCAGAAGAAGGAGTGGAGGTTATTGCTGTAGTTAAAGATATTAATGAGAATATTACTGCCATAGAGTCACTTCCTAATATTAAAATAGTATATTGCGAATTGTCTGAAATTGATAAATTGTCCAAAATTGTAACCGACCGCGATATTGATACTTGTATTCATTTGGCATGGGTCGGCTCCTTTGGTGATGCAAGAACTGCATATGATTTGCAATTAAAGAATGTAAAGTACGCTTTAAATCTTGTTGACGTACTTCCTAAAATGAATATCAAAAGATTTGTAGGTGCCGGAACACTTGCCGAACGTGATGTTTTGAATTATCATCCTACAGACGGTGCAACACCGAATGCTGTGAGTATCTATGGTATCGCTAAAATTACTGCCAATTATATGACTAAAGCTGAATGTTCAAAACTTGGAATTGAACATGTATGGTGCTTACTTTCTAACACCTATGGAGTGGGCAATACAACAAATAATTTTGTGAATATGGCTTCGCGTCTTATGCTTGAGAATAAAAGGGCGGCATTTACATCGGGAGAACAGACTTATGATTTTGTATATGTTACTGATACTGTTAGGGGTATTTATCATGCGTCTGCGTTTGGCAAGGCTAATACCTCTTATTATATTGGCAGCAATCAGGCAAGACCTTTAAAGGAGTATATAAAGATTATCAGAGATACGATTAATCCTGATATTAAATTATATCTGGGTGAGATTCCTTTTAATGGCATTCCGTTGTCCAAGGAATGCTATGATACGACTAAATTGGTCAATGATACTGGTTATAAGCCTACTGTTACATTTGAAGACGGTATCTTAAATACCATAAACTGGTTAAAACTTCAGTAATATATTTCCCTTTCCAAAAAACAATTCTCGGAAATATCTATGATACAAAAATTTGAATTTAAGGAGCTGGACCTTAAAGGTGCATTCTTCATACAACCATTCTATGCAACAGATGAGCGTGGTGGTTTCGTCAAGGACTACAATATGGACATATTCAAGAACAATGGCATTGAGCATGAGCTAAAAGAGGTATTTTACACTATTTCAAAATGTGGGGTTATTCGTGCTATACATTTTCAGTTAGTAAAACAACAGGCAAAACTTGTACGTTGCATTAGCGGACATGTATATGATGTAATTGTAGACCTTCGTCCCAATTCGCTTACATTCGGTCAATGGAGAGGTTTCGATTTGACTGGCGAAAACCAAGCAACACTTTATGTGCCTCAATATTTTGGTCATGGCTATCTTGTGCTGGAAGATTCGGTGGTCTCATATAAGTGTGGTGAGGTTTTTTGTGGCGAGGGAGATTCGGGCATTATGTACAATGATCCCGATATCGCCATTGAGTGGCCGTTTGAGAAAATTGGCGGCATGGAAAACTTGATAATTTCGGAAAAGGACAAGTCATTGATGAGTTTTGCCGATTATAAGAAACTTTTTTAAGGGATGATGAAAGTAGATGTTGTGCAACAAAACGGAAGGGTGAAAAGTGTTGATGTTGCTAAGTTTTTGGGGGTATTGTTGGTATGTTACTGTCACCCCATTAAATGACGGTTGCTTCAATAACTTAGGTTTATTTGTTCCACATGCCGTTGTTTTTTCTTTGCGAGCGAACTGTTTTTCAAACCGGTTAAGCTAGTGAGGTTCCGGTTGCTCTTGCCTTTCTTTATATTTAATAATGCTTTTTCTCGGAGTTGCTGGAGAAGAAAAGAAAACCTGCTGTTTGGTAGGTTTAAAAAGAGGATACGTCAAAATTGTATGCTAACTTTTTAACAGATAATTATATGAATATAGCAATCGTAGGCACAGGCTATGTTGGCCTGGTGTCCGGTACTTGTTTTGCCGAAATGGGTACCACTGTGACTTGCGTGGATATAGATGCAAGTAAAATCAACAAATTGAAAGCAGGTGAAATGCCTATTTATGAGCCGGGACTAGAAGAGTTGGTGAAGCGCAATGTCAGTTATGGGCGTTTGAACTTCACAACAGATTTAATTGAAATTCTGGATCATGTAGAAGTTGTTTTTTCTGCCGTAGGAACTCCGCCGGATGAAGATGGGAGTGCCGACTTGAAATACGTGCTTGCTGTAGCTCGTCAGTTTGGACAAAACATCAATAAATACACTATTCTTGTAACGAAATCAACTGTTCCCGTTGGTACTGCTCAAAAGGTAAAAAACGTCATCCGAGAAGAACTGGATAAGCGTGGGGTAGATGTTCCTTTTGATGTAGCCAGTAATCCCGAGTTTCTGAAAGAGGGTGCAGCTATAAAGGATTTTATGAGTCCTGACCGGGTGGTAGTAGGTATTGAGAGTAAGAAAGCTGAAGAGGTGATGACTAAGCTCTATCAACCCTTCTTACTTCAAAATTTCCGCGTAATTTTTATGGATATTCCCAGTGCTGAGATGACTAAATATGCAGCGAATGCCATGCTGGCTACTCGCATTAGTTTTATGAATGATATAGCCAATTTGTGCGAACGAGTAGGAGCCAATGTTGATCATGTACGCAAAGGTATCGGGGCTGATGTGCGTATTGGTCAGAAGTTTCTCTATGCTGGTTGCGGCTATGGTGGTAGTTGTTTTCCAAAAGATGTAAAAGCCTTGATACATACCGGTATTGATAATGGTTACCACATGGAGGTAATTGAAGCGGTAGAACGTGTTAACGAGTATCAAAAGAGCGTTGTTTATGACAAACTTATCTGCTTAATGGGTGATGTAAAAGGTAAAACCATTGGAGTGCTGGGATTGGCATTCAAACCCGAAACTGATGATATGCGGGAAGCTCCTGCTTTAGTTGTTATCGATAAATTGCTGAAAGCTGGTGCTACTGTGAGAGTGTTTGACCCTATTGCTATGTATGAATGTAAACGTCGTATCGGTGAGGTAGTAATCTACACTGAAAATCTCTATGACTGTGTTGATGGTGCGGATGCGTTGTTGCTTATGACTGAATGGAGACAATTCCGTTTACCTACTTGGAACGTAATTCAGAAGGTGATGACCGATAAGTATATTGTAGATGGACGTAACATCTGGAATCGTGCAGAACTGGAAGAGATGGGATTTATTTATTCGCGGATAGGGGAAAAGTAAAATAGAAAAGGTTGATAAATTCATGTATGCTGTATGAGTAGTTTACTAATGTTTTTTTATGAAAATAGTTGTTTTATCGAGTTATACTCCTTCACTATTCTGGTTTAGAATAGATATGATGAAGGCTTTTCAACAAAGTGGTCATCAGGTTATTGCTGTTGGTCCGGATAGTTCCGAGAAATGGAATGATAGTTTTAAGGAGGTAGGTATTGAATATCGGCAGATTTTTACTGCTAGAAATGGCATGAATCCAATAACTGATGTCAAGTCTTACTTTGCTCTTAAAGAGTTTTTCAAGCAAGAGAAGCCGGACAAATTGTTTGTGTATCAAGCAAAAGCCATATCGTATGGTTCTGTTGCAGCTAAAAAATATGGTAAAACTGAAATTTATCCACTTGTTGCAGGTCTTGGCTCCATATTTCGTGGTGCAGGATTAAAAAACTGGTTTTTACGTATGGCGATGTCAGTGCTTTATAAAAATGCATTTCGTTATGCAGATAAAGTGTTTATGCAGAATCAAGATGATGTCAATGATATAGTGAATGCTGGGGTACTGAAGCGTGACAAGATTGTAATGATGAATGGTTCTGGTGTAAATACAGAAAAGTTTTGTGTGAAGGATTTTCCTAATGTTCCAACATTTTTGTTCATAGGTCGTTTGATTCGCGATAAGGGGGTAGGCGAATATCTTGATGCTTGTCGCATAATAAAAAGGAATTATAAAACTGTTTGCTGTTTGCTGGTCGGACCTTATGATAGTAATCCATCAGCATTGAAACCTGATGAGTTGAAGACCTATATTGACGATGGTTCTGTGCAATATTTTGGAGAGCAAAAAGATGTACGTCCTTTCATTGAGCAGGCGAGTGTTTATGTATTGCCTTCATATCATGAGGGAACCCCAAAAACTGTACTCGAAGCTATGTCTATGGGTAGAGCAATTATTACAACTGATGCACCGGGCTGTAGAGAAACAGTAATCGATGGTATAAATGGTTGTCTTGTTCCTGTAAAAAATGTGGAGGCTATCGTTGAAAAGATGGAATATCTTATTGACAATTTTGCAGAAGTGGAAAGGATGGGTAAGGAGAGCCGTGCTATTGCTGTAGAACGTTTCGATGTGAATAAGGTAAATGCAAGTGTTATAAAAACAATGGGATTATAAGATTATTCGTAAATACCAAATAAGTATGATCGTATATCTGTTTATAGCAGTATTATTGCTTATCCTTGAATTGACATATTTCAAGGTTGCCGACAAGTACAATATAATAGATAAACCTAATTTACGTTCGTCACACAGTTCTATTGTACTACGTGGTGGTGGCATTATTTTTTTGTTTGGAGCTTGGCTTTATGCTATCTTCTATAGTTCCACATGTCTTTGGTTTCTGTTGGGGCTTACAATGTTGGGTTGCATCAGTTTTGCCGATGATATTCATCCGGTACCCAACAAGTTTCGTCTAGTTGTGCAGTTTTTCGCTATGGCACTCATGTTCTATCAGTGGGGTATTTTACAGTGTGAGTATTGGTGGTTGATTATTATTGCACTTATAGTATGTACCGGCATTATCAATGCGTATAACTTCATGGATGGCATTAATGGCATCACTGGTGGTTATTCATTGGCTGTACTTATTCCGTTGCTCATTCTTAACTCGCAGGAAGAGTTCACTGACCAGAACTTTATCATCGTTGTTCTACTCAGTGTGCTGGTGTTCTGTCTTTTCAATTTTCGTACCAAAGCAAAATGCTTTGCCGGTGATGTGGGTAGTATATCTATCGCATTTATTCTGCTCTACTTTTTGGGTTCTTATATATTGAAGAGCGAAAACTACTGGGCAATTTTGTTGTTAATGGTATATGGTGTTGACAGTGTTCTCACCATCTGCCATCGTATTATGTTGCATGAGAACATAGGGGAGCCTCATCGTAAACATCTCTATCAGTTGATGGCCAATGAACTACATATTAAACATGTGACAGTATCAACGATCTATGTGGTTGTGCAGTTAGTAATATCTTTAGGGGGAATCTATTTACCTGTAGACAAGTATCTTTATTTTGTTGTGGTATTGGTGTTGCTTTGTGTTGCATATGTGTTGTTTAAAAAAAAATATTACTATTTACATGAAGAGGCTTTGAATAAAATAGCCTGGAGAAGATAAATGTATATCGTTATGTATAAAATAAACTTAACCTTATTAAACGAAGTAACGAAGCAAGCCCAAAAATCTCCCCGCTTGCGCATGAATCATAATTTCCACGACTTCCTGGATGCGAAAGCCCAGCGTTTGCTGAATGCGTTGGAGCCGGGGACTATTTTACCGATTCATCGCCATCCGCATACGGCAGAGACTTATTTGCTGTTGCGTGGGAAGATTCGGGTAATGTTTTATAATGATAAAAAAGAAGAAACAGAGTCGACCCTGTTGGATCCTTTGGCAGGAAGTTTTGGTGTACATATACCAGCTAATCAATGGCATACATTGGAGGTGTTGGATAGCGGCTCTGTTTTGTTTGAAGTAAAAGACGGCCCGTATACTCCGTTGGGGGAAAACGATTTGTTGAAGTAAGAAAATAAGAAGGGAGTTCCTCCCTCATATCGGCAGTGCACTCCCTCTTCTTATATCGCTTACGCAATAAACCATTTATAAAGACACCCAACCCCGCCCATCAGCATCAAGCTATATCCGGACATTCCGAGCCAGTCGGCTCCGGGAGGGAGGTTTTCTTGCCGGGTTCCCCAGTCTCCCTGTCCGAGAGCGAGAGTATCGCCCCGATACAGGTCAGGGTCACTTCCGTCTCTCTCCTGATGAGGGAGAGGAGGCTCAGGTTATGGAAACCGATGCATTTAGCCGGTATATAAAAATAACCCTTGTTATGTGAACGGTGTGAGCAAATCTTTATATCGTGATTATATAAAAAAGAATAAAAACAGCCGTAAAAAAATTACAGTAGTTGTTCTTTCTTATATATTTGTTGTGAACTAACGAAATAATATCTATGCTTAGGAAATTTAGTGTTTCTAATTTTAAATGTTTCCAAAATGATTTTGAATTTGATCTTTCGGAAACGAATGGTTATTCATTTAATTCACAATGTGTGAAAAATGGAATAGTGAATGCTGCGCTTATTTATGGGCATAACGGCATGGGGAAATCAAATTTGGGATTAGCTATTTTTGATATTATTGAACATTTGACTGATCAAAGAAGAGAAGAGCGTAGATATAGAAATTATGTAAATGCTTATAGTACCTCGCCTACGGTTGATTTTTATTACGAATTTCTTATTGATAATAAGGTTGTAAAATATACTTATAAAAAGAGTGATTATAAGGTTTTGGTTTATGAGGAGTTTTCAATAGATGATACAGTCCTGGTGTCATTTGATAGAACAAACGGGAATACTAACTTCTCTGTTTGGCTGAAAGGTGCAGAAAGTCTGAAAACTATGATTAATGATCCTCAATTATCTGTTTTGAAGTATATTAAAAACAATACAGTACTGGAGGAAAATGAACAAAACAATATATTTAAAGCCTTTTTCTCCTTTGTAGAACATATGTTGTTTTTTCGTTCGTTGGAAGATCGGACCTATATGGGATTACAGGATACCGGAAAGAGATCGTTGACGGAAGATATTATCGAATGGGGGAATGTTGAGGATTTTGAGCTTTTCCTAAATAAGGCAAATATTAATTGCAAGCTTTCTGTAGTAGAATCATTGGATAGAAAAGATTTGGCATTTGATTTTAATGGGAAGAAGTTGTTGATGACTGAGATTATGTCAACAGGAACAAGTGCACTTACTCTTTTTTACTGTTGGTATCAGCGAATACGAAAAAATGAAGTGTCTTTTTTATTCATAGATGAATTTGATGCTTTTTATCATCATGATCTATCTAAGATGATAGTGGAAACTTTGAAAGAAATAGGGGTTCAGTTTATTTTGACTACTCATAATACGTCTATCCTTTCTAACGACTTATTACGTCCGGATTGCTATTTCTTGATGAATAAGAAGAAAATCAAATCTTTGTCGAATAGCACAGATAAAGAATTGAGAGAAGCACACAATATTGAGAAAATGTATAAAGCAGGAGCATTCAATGTCGACTAATATTTTGTTTGTCTTTGAAGGAGAAAGGGCTGAGAAGGTGATTGCTGAAAGTCTGGAAAAATCCGTTTTTAAGGATGAAAAAATAATCAAGTGCGCTTTTGCTGCAGATATTTATCAGCTATATGCTACTTTTGTTACAGATGAATATTTGGATATGTTTAGCTATATTAAAGCATTGAATGAACAGAATGCCAAGGTGCTTGAAGATTATAATAGAGATGATTTTTCGGAAATTCATTTATTCTTTGATTATGATGGTCATGCTACAGCTAACAAAGGGAAGCCAGGCGATGAAAAGATAAAAGAAATGTTGACTTACTTTGATAACGAGACAGAACAAGGTAAGCTCTATATTAGCTATCCAATGGTGGAGGCCATCAGGCATTTTAAGGATCATGACAGTTTTAGGGACTTGTGTGTAAAATGCAAAGGAAGGAATTGCCCTAATCAAGAAGATTGTAAGGAGGTGGCTACCTGTTTGAGTGAACCTCATTATAAAACGCGGGTAGGTAATGAATGTCCTAAAATGTCGAATATTCATCAATATAATTCAGAGTGTTGGAATACCCTTATAAAGGCGCATCTTTTTAAGATGAATTATGTGGTCAATGATTCTTATTCTTTACCGGAAGAGTTGGTGTCACAATTTGTGATCTTTGAGAAACAAATAGAAAAATATATCGGACAACCGTGTCCCAAAGTTGCGGTGTTGAGTGCATTTCCTCTTTTCGTGTTTGATTATTTTGGATGTAAAGAAATTATCCGCAGGTTAACATGATTATTCAAACTGATTTGAGCAAAATTTAAACAGGTTCTTATGAAATAGAAAGGGAGTGCATCCCTCGACACACCCCCTGTTTCCCTCAAAAGGGAAGGATCGCTTACGCAATAAACCATTTATACAAACACCCAACCCCGCCCATCAGCATCAGGCTATATCCGGACATTCCGAGCCAGTCGGCTCCGGGCGGGAGGCTTTCTTGCCGGGTTCCCCAGTCTCCCTGGGCGAGAGCGAGAGTATCGCTCCGATGCAGGTCAGGGTCACTTCCGTCTCCCGCATCAGGAGGGAGAGGAGGCTCAGCAGGAGCAGGCAGAGGATGAGGACAGGGGCAGTCACCGGCTGCCGGTTTTCGCTTGCGGGGAAAGATGATCCGGGCAAGGCTGGTGAGGAAGTTGAGAATTGTTTCAAGGACATTCATGGGAATTGAAAATTATAAATTGAAAATTGAAAATTAATTGACCGATAACTGCTCTATCGACCGGCAGATCGACACTAGCATACGCTGGTAAGCGGCACGGTTGTCACCGTTCACTTCGCTGATGTATTTGCTGTAGGCAATCTCTTTGGCGTAAGCCGTAGGGTGGAAGGTGAGAGTCGCTGCCACAGGATAGGCAGAGTGGATCAGACGGGCGAAGTCGAGGAAACTGTCTTCCGGTGAAGCGTACCGGCGGAACCATAAGGTCGGACGGCCGGTGACGGCAGATAAATCGCTCCGGTCGCCTTTCCAGAAAGGGTTGGGATGACCGTAAGCCGTGATGCCGAAAAAGTTGTTATGCTCCTTGCAAAGTGTACTTTCGCCCCAGCCGGTTTCGATGGCGGACTGGGCCAGGATGATGACCGGGTTCATTCCGAATTGCACTCCCGCCTTTTGGGCGAGAGGCAAATATTGTTTGATGAAATCTTGCTTTTTCATGGTGCGTTATTACTCGATTTCAGGACGGTCACTCCCCGAGCCGCTGTTGCCGGAAGGGGTGATCGGTACAATTTTCTCAAATTTCGGTTTCGCTGTGACTTCTTTCAGCATGGGACCTGGTGTGAAAACGATACGACCCTTTTTGAACAGACTCGTGGTGAAATCATCGGCAACCGCTGTCCCCTTGCTGCCAGCCAGCATACGGAAGTTACCGAAATCGCCCACCTGGACCACTTCGCCGTTTTCCAGATGTTGGCGCATAACGTATAACAAACCGTCGATTACTAACATGACATCACCGCGTGAAGCCGTAGAATAAGAAGCAATGATTTCGCAGAGTTTGTTAAACTCCAGTTTCTGTTGGGCACGGATCTGGCCGTAATACAGCTTTGAACCGGCAGCAGCATCTTTACTCTTGTCAAGACGCTGTACTAAATGATACTTTAAAGCCATGGAAAATAATTTTTTAATTTGACAATGTGCCAATATGCCAATGGAAATACTCCGAAAGCTATTGACGATTAACTGGTTGGTTATCGATAACAATACAAAGGTACGTCAGCCGAAAAACGCAAATTCCTATCTATCCTTCAACGGGAAGATCGATGAATATTTGTTCTTATTTTGATTACCAATTAACTCTTTTCCTCTTGAAATAATTGAGAATCATGCCGGTTATATCGTTTTAATTTTGTAACTTCAAGGCATGTAAAACAACGGAGGAGGAAATATGGAAGAAGGAAAATTCAAGATCAGATCGTATGGTTGGCAGGAGTTGGCATTGCTGTATGGAGAGGGACTGACACCCGAATCGTCTACCAAAAGATTAAGCAAATGGGTACAGGTCAATCCTTCGTTGACAGACGAACTGGAACGGTGCGGATGGAAGAAAGGGAAAAAGATTCTGACACCCATACAGGTGCAGGTTATCGTCCGTTTTCTGGGCGAACCGTAAATGAGAAAACAGATAGTTATGCGTGACGGATTACATAGTTATCCGTATGCGATTATATAGTTAGGGAATTGACAATTAAAAGAGGCTTTCTGACAGCATAATACAATTGCCATATGGATTTATTACATAAAAAACATATCGATCTGATCAAGATCGTAAAAAAAGAATCGGCGCTTTGACAGGTAGAAACCTTGCGTATACGTACCTGGAGGAAGTAATCGAAAAGAACGATGATAAAATCGGTCTGATATTAATGCTCATCCCTGTCCTGGCATGCAATGACACGAAAAGCACGAGTCGTTGGGATAGTCTGCGGACGCAGTTTTTCGAAAACAATAAAGAATTGATCCTGCTTCAACTCGGATACACGAATCTGGTCGAGGCTTTTGAAAAAATTCCATTGGATGAAAAGGGAAAGACGAAAGTGATAGAACTGTTTCTCGAAATGAGAGAAGCCGGTTTACTCGGAGATATCTCTTACGGGAGATTGGCCGCCGCCCTGCTCACTATTTTTGAAATGAATTGTACGAAAGAATACCTCAGTTCACATTTGAGTCATTCGTAGTATAGATTATACTAGTTTAACAAACTGTATTTACACAAAAATACGTATTTTAATTTTATAACCTGTTGTCAGAAAGCCTTCTAAAGAAATAAAATGCGGAAAAAAGCGGGTTGCCATCCGTTTCCGAACCGTCTACTTTTGTCTTCGTAATGCAAGTTGAAAATCAATGTTTATTTTTTATATGTTCTTTTAAGAAGTTCTTTAATATATATAGAAAATAGGGTAATGCGTCTCAAAAGCGTTTCGAAAAAGCTTAAATCTATTTGTTAACCGGATGAGTAGCGTTTTAAAAGTGTTTCAAATTGCGTTTCAGATGTTACACGTTAAAGTAATACACATGAGACAAGAAAACAAAGAACATGAACGGGTGGCTCTCGAATATATGGGGCATTCATTCGTAAAAGTACCCAGAGTCTTATATGCTAGGGTATTGAGTTTGGAGAAAGAAGAAAAAATGTTAGCCAGGTTGCATTTGGTTTTGTTTATTTCATGCAACTTCGATGACAGGGTGGTGAAATTGGGAAATAACCAGGTAATGAGTTACAGAGGGGAGTATGTAGGCACGTATCGTGAGCTGTCGCGATTGTCGGGAATACCTTTCGGCTCGATCAGCCGCTTGCTTGAAAAACTGGAGAAAAGAGAACTGGTAGAGATAGTCCGGGTACCGGGCGGCTCTGTCATCCGCGTAAACGGATACGATAAATTCTGTTTTGCTTCGGAGAAGGAATACAAGTTGCGTGACACTGCTAAAACCAGTCGGACGAACGAAGCGAAACAGGCGGAAGATGCCGCAGCACGCCTGTCGGAGGCTGAGGCCAAGATAGGGGGAAGAAGCAAGCAATATCCAAATAAAAACGTTAACTGAATCGACCATGGCAACAGAGAATATCGAAAATAAAATATTCGCAGGAGAAAACAACATCAGTGTGGAACAGGTGGAAGAAGCCGTTATCAGCGCCTTGCTGCTCGATGCCGGAGCGATAGTGGGCACCTTTCCCGTCTTGAAACCGGAGATGTTCAGCCGTCCGGACCTGGCATTTATCTATCAGGCAGTCAGCAATCTTTACGACAAGGGGGAAACGGTGGATATGATCACGGTCGATACCGAAATGCGTAAGACCGACGAGAAACGTTGGAAGGAATGGGGCGGTATTAAACGAATGGCTTCGTTGGTAGGACGCATACGCCATATTTCGGGTTTGCCTTATTATGTGGAAGAGGTGAAAAGACAGTATATGCTCCGCCTGTTGAACATCCTTTTTGTGACGCTGGGCGCAAAGGCGGCCGGGTTCGAGTCTTCTTACACACTGTTGATAGAAGAGGCGGAGCGGTCGTTGCTCGAACTGCGTGGGAGATGCACGGTGGGCAAACCGCTCGAACGTATCGGATGTACGGCCAACGAGGTGCTTCAGATGCATCGTGAACGGTTGAACACGGGGAATGACAGAATGCGTATCCTGTCGGGAATCGAAGAGTTCGATTACGTGACGGGCGGACTTTACAACGGTGAACTGTTGGTGGAAGGCGGACGTCCGAGCGACGGAAAAACGGCTGTCGCCATGCATATTGCCATGAATGTAGCGCTTTCGGGAAAAGCGGTCTGTTTTTTCAGCCTGGAGATGACAGCTATGCAGACGATGAACCGTCTTTTTGCCGGTTATGCTAGTGTGGATGCTGATCATTTACGTATCGAGGGACTGACGACGGCTGAACTGGAACGTATGGAACGGCTGGCGGGAAAGTTTGAAGACCTGCCGCTCTTTTTCGACCATACGCCGGGCAATAGCATAGAGAATATTCGTGCCCAGGTGATGTTACAGAAGAAGAAGGGGCAGTGTGACCTGGTAGTGATCGATTATCTGCATCTGATGGAACGCAAAGGGCGTGCCGGGGAGACGATGGACCAGTTGGTGGGCCGTAATATAGAAGGAGCGAAACAGGTGGCGGTCGATGCCAATTGCCCGGTGCTGGTCTTGTCGCAGATGAACCGTAATAGTGTACAACGTGTCGAAAAGGCGTATGTCCCTGAATTGCATGATCTGCGTGATTCGGGTGTGATCGAACAGGTGGCGGATTGTGTCTTTTTCGTTCACCGTCCCGAACGTTACGGTATTTTCAAGGACGAGACGACAGGGGAGAGCCTGCGGGGCGTAGGGAAATTATATATACTGAAAACACGAAACGGATCGACCGGGATTGCCCGTTTCCGTTACAATAAGTCATTTACCCGTATTACTAACTATGACAACCGGATGCGTTATGAAGAAGAATGATTTTCAACAAATAAAATCATCTGTTCGTATCGAGGAGGTGATCGGCGGTTATCAGCATTTGGAGCCTAAGGGGAAGAATTATGTCGGGCTGTGTCCGTTTCATCCGGACCACCATCCGTCGTTGATGGTGAATCCCGAAAAACAGACTTATTCCTGTTTTGCCTGCGGGGAACATGGGGATGTATTCGAGTTTGTCAGGAAGATGGAACATTGTACGTTGAGTGACGCGGTCAGGAAACTGGCGGCAGGCAGATTTGCTGAGGGTAAGCCGGATTTCGTGATGCCCGGTACAGGGCGGCTGGCTATCAAACGACAGGCGAAACAGCCTGCAAAGGATTTTGCGGCTTTTATGAAACTGTTGTTGCCTTATGCCTGCGGGTGTACGGAGCTTTCGGCTGCTTATCTGGATTTTGAAGTGGGCATGTCGCCTGTGCAGGTACCTGCCGAATGGAAGGTGATGCGCAACCGGATTATTTTTCCGGTGCGCGACGAGTATGGAAAACTGGTCGGGATGGGAGCACGCCGGTTGTGTGACGAAGATACTTCGGTTCCGAAATATATCAACTCGTCGGCTGCCGACGGGTATGACAAAGGGGCTACCTTGTACGGACTCAACCGTGCGGTGGCGGTGATACGGAAAGAAGATTATGTGTTTATTACCGAAGGATATAAAGATGCGATTGCGATGCATGCTGCCGGGTTTGTCAATACGGTGGCTTTGTGCGGGACGGCTTTGACCGACAGCCATATTGCTTTGCTGAAGAAATATACCAACCGTGCCTGTTTGTTGCTCGACGGTGACGAGGCGGGGCAGGCAGCTTCGAAGAAAGCGGTGTTGCGCTTGCGGGATGCGGGGATGGATGCCGATTCGGCGTTGATTCCTGGCGGGGGAGATCCGGATTCTTTATTCCGTCGGTTAGGCAGGGAAGAGTTTGCGCGGATGATCGGGCGGTTGCAGAACAGGCCGCATTCGTCGGAGTGCGCCTTGCTGACGGTTTGCCTGTTGTATCCGGAGGTTACTTTTCGTTTGAGAGGGGCGGAGTACTTGTTTATCGACCTGGTGGCTTCGGCCCTGGAGACGGATGATCTCTGGTTTGAGGATGCGGATCATCAGCGTATTTTCGAACATCTGCAGGAGGCAGGAACGGAGAATGGGTTGTCGGCCCCGCTTCAATGTGTTGTTGCTGAGTTGCATCAGGAATATGATACGCAATTACAGGCTGATCTGGAACTGTTATCGTCCGATGTATATCTGCCTTATCTGCTATTCTTGTATAGCGAAGCTCGTTTGCTCCGGCTGATCTCCCGGCTGGTCCGTCAGGTAGTACAGGAAGACCATGAAGAGTTGCAGTACGAACTGGTTATAAAGCTGGCGGAACGCCGGGAACAACTGCGCCACGTTTCGGTGTGGCTGGACAGGCCGGGGGCGGTTTAATAATGAACAGTTTCTTATAATATCCGAATAAATGAAATGTTTTCTATTTGTTTTGGCTGCGGGCTTTTTGCTGGGCGGCTCATCCTTATACGCTCAACACTCGATGGGGGTGACGGGGTTATTGAATATTCCGACGGCAGATATGCAGGTAGACGGAACGTTTATGGTGGGGGCGAATTATCTGCCGGAGCAGATGCTTCCTGATTTCTGGGATTATAATTCCGGGAATTATTTCCTGAATGTGACTTTTCTGCCTTGCCTGGAGGTCGGTTATCGCTGTACGTTGATGAAACTTAAAACGGGTAAATGGAATCAGGACCGTTCGGTGTCGCTCAGGATACGTCCGTTGAAAGAAGGACGATATTGGCCGTCGGTGGTCGTGGGGAGTAGTGACGCACTGACGACCGGGCAACTGAATACGTTTAGCGGGGAGACCGGCAATCGTTATTTCTCGTCGGTGTATGGGGTAGCGACAAAGCATTTTCAGTCTGGCGGTCATGACCTGGCGTTTACATTCGGATGGAATATCCCGTTCCGTAAGCATGCTGTTCGTGACGGAGTCTTTGGTGGGATGAGTTATTCGCCCGCCTTCTGCCGTCCGCTTTCCTTGATGGCGGAGTACGACGGCAATGCGGTGAATATGGGCGGTAGCGTGCGTCTTTTCAATCATTTTACGGTACACCTGTTTTGTTACGACCTGAAAGCGGTATCGGGCGGGATACGGTATGAACTGGTATTGCTCAAAAAGAAGGGAGGCCGGCAATGAGAAGGAATCGTTTGGGAATGGTTTGCCTGATGGCCTGGGGAATGGTTACAGGGGTACTGGGGCAACAACCGGCGGGAAGACAGGTTGTAGAAGCGGCTGAACAAACTTTGCTTTCGCTCGGCATGGAAGAGATACGGGTGGCACAGACCGATTCGGTTTGTACGATAGCCTATGAAGATAATATATACCGGGGGACGTATCGCGGACTGGCGGCTGTGATTGAAGCCCTGCGCAGCCTGCCGGAGACGGAACAGGCAACAGCGTATGAGCTGGTGGTGTTGGACGACCGTATGCCGCGATTGCTGTTGACATTGCCCCGGCAGACGGCGGCATTGGAGGTGAGTTATGATACGGATGAGGCAATGCGGCGCTTGAAAGGGAAAGAACGCCGGAATAAGATGGCGGGACGGATAGATGTGGTGTTGTATCCGGAGCTGTTCTTACAGAATTCATGGCTCGATAAATTATATGGGGTAGCGGTCAATTTTTCTCCGGCTATCCGGATGGACCTTTGGAAAGGGGCGGTGCTGACAGGGCAGGTCGTGTTGCCGGTTTATACGAATATGACTGATTTCCGTAAATATATACGTCCGGGAGTGATTACGCTGCGGCAGGAATTTCGTCTGCCGGGTGGTGTGTTGGGACGGCTTACGGCCGGAAACTTTACAGGCAACCGGATGGGAGTGGATGCCGCCCTCCGTTATCAACCGGCCCGGGGACGGTGGTTGGTGGGGGCGAATGTCGGACTGACCGGGTCGAGTACCTGCTATGGCGGGGAATGGGTGGTGTCGACCTGGAGAAGGGTGTCGGGTTCCGTCTGGGGACGGTATAACGAACCGCATTATGGTTTGCAGATAGACCTGGCGGCCGTGCGGCTGGTGTATGGCGATATGGGAGCCCAGCTGGATTGCCGTCGTCATTTTGGCGAGGTGACGGTCGGGGTATATGGCCTGTTTACCGATGGTGAGATGAATGGTGGTTTCCATTTTGCTCTCCCGATTCCGGGAACGAAGCGGGGGAAACGTAGAGCCGTCCGTTTCCGGTTACCTGAATATTTTGCCCATGAATACAGGGCACGTCATGGCGGTTCGTATGGCGACGAGTTGTTAGGTTACAGCTACGAAGTCCGTCCCGACGAAAACGGTAGCCGGGGATATGATGCCCCGGATTTTATAAAGAAGGAGATTCTGAGAATTGTTACAAAATAATTTCCTGTATAGAAAGATATGAATGTTTTGTATGTCTTGTTATAGTGACCGGTTGTAACTGGCTCCCCTCTCGAGAGGGGGTAGGGGGTGTGTTATAGCCAGCCAATAAGACAAGCCTTGTCACAGGTTTATTTGCCGTCTGCTTTAGCTGACGGATTGTTAAATGCTCTATATGTCTGGACTTTAGTCCCATTTCTTCTAGTTCTATTTCAAAGAGAAATGTGGCTGAAGCCAAAAGAGAGAAACAACTTGTAAACCGTCAGCTGAAGCAGACGGCAAATAAACCTGTAATGGCCAAGTGACTTTGATTGTGATGGTGGTATAGGTGGCATTATGACACATTCCCCCCCCTCTCGAGAGGGGAGCCAGGTACAACCGGTCAATAATCGGATAGTTCAAACCTGATAAGAATTGAAATAACAGCTTTTCCATAAACATATTATCAACAAATAATAAATATTAATTAATTCATTTTTAGTATGAAAACAACTAATTTCTGGTCGTTGAGCCTGTTGGCTGCAACGTTGATGGTGGGGGGATTGTCCTTCAACTCATGTAAAAAAGATGAAGTGGAACCGGTTCCCGAAGTAGTAGAAAACCCATTGGAAAAAGAAGCCTATTTTATTACCGGTAAGGTAACGGACGGAACGAATGCGTTGGCGGATGTTTCCGTATCTGCCGGAAAGGTGTCGGCAAAAACGGATGCTTCAGGTGCTTACCAAATCGAGGTGGATAAGAAAGGTTCTTTTGAACTGAGCTTTGCCAAAGACGGATACATCACGATTAAAAATGAAGTGACAGTGGATAGCAAAGCAGAAAAAGGTGCCACCGTATTTTACTCGCAGATACTGACTAAGCAGGCTGAAGCTGTTAAAGTGACTCCGGAGAAAGACGCTTTGCTGGTTATTACGCAAAATACCGAAGCGTTTGTTCCTGCCGGCGCAGTGGAAAAAGAAACGGATATAGCAATCACGTCATTTGTTCCGGCTGCTGATAAAAAGCTGAAAGAGGTGGCCGATAAGGCGGTGTCGACTTCTACTCCGCAAACAACATCTTCGGCATTGGCGTTATCTAGCTTTGATTGCCAACCGGACGGTGTCAAGTTTGAAAAGCCATTGGAAATAAGGGTAAAGGCGCTGGAAGCCGATAATGATGTTTATTTCACGGAAGTGAAACATTATGTGAACGGAACGGATAATGCAGAAGTTATTTATGATGATTCGGATAAATCTTATGTCCTGCAGTTGGATGGCTTTTCTGTACACGAGTTGAGAGTGGTTACAGATTTGTCGGCCGAACCGAATAGTGAAACCCTCTTGTCTGAAGAAGTGGACAACCTTGGAAAAACAACGGCTGTATCGAAAGACTTTTCCGTTAAGGCGAAAGAAGGTTGGAAAGTCGTATCTAAAAGTAAAGGAGTGACGGGTGATGTTGAAGCAATGCTGATGGCTGCTTTAAGGAATGTTTTGGCTAGTGAAGGTGTTTCCGAAATCGCAATGTCAAAGAGTATGGCGGTAAGTGGCGATATGAAGATGACTGTCACTTATAAGCAGGCGGTAATAAGATATACGATTCGTGTTAAGACTAACCGTGGCGTGGAAAGCATTGTTGTCGAACAGTATGGAGCGGTATCGCAGAACATCGAGAAAGAGCAGGGAAACATGAAGCCTGAGCATAATTAATACTGTAAGTAACTATGTTTAAGAAGTATGTGGCTTATCTGGTCGTGTGTATGGCGGTATTTTTTACCGCCTGCACATCGACTAAAAAAATTATCTATTTGCAGGATGTCGTTCCGTTGAAACAACAGGAGATCGAACAAAAGTATGAGGTGATTATCCATGGTGACGACTTGCTGGCTATTATGGTGAACAGTCGTGACCCGGAACTGGCATTGCCTTTCAATATGCCGATGGTAAGTTATCAGTTGGGTTCTAACACTGGCGGACAGCAACGTGTTTTAGGGTATCTGGTGGATACGAACGGAAACATTGACTTTCCCATCCTGGGAGAAATCCATGTGGAAGGCCTGACCCGTATGCAGTTGACCGAACTGATCAAAAACAAGCTGATCGAAGGCGATTTGATTAAGGACCCGATTGTGACGGTACAGTTCCTGAACTTCAAGATTTCCGTGATGGGCGAAGTCGGACGTCCGGGTAGCTTTACTATCTCCGGCGACCGTATCACATTGTTGGAGGCTTTGAGTATGGCAGGCGACTTGACAATCTACGGACGTCGTGACCGGGTAGGGGTGATTCGCGAAAATAACGGAAAACGTACAATCCTGTTCCATGACTTGCGTTCGGCTGATATTTTTAATTCTCCCTGTTATTACCTGCAACAGAACGATATTGTCTATGTGGAACCGAATAAAGCGAAATCGGGTCAGAGCAGCATCAACCAGAATAATTCGATCGGAGTCTGGGTTTCTGTTATCTCCTTGCTGACTACGATTGCGGTATTAATCTTTAAATAATCGGATTACAAATGAATTCTGAACAAGAAACAATCAACTTGCGAAGAGAAGAAAACGAACTGAACCTGAGTGACCTTTTCCATATTGTGTTGGCCAACTGGTATTGGTTCGTTTTGTCTGTCCTGGTTTGTGCCGGAGTCGCTGTTCTGTATCTGAAATGGGCTCCTAAAGTCTATACACGTACGGCATCGGTATTGATAAAAGACAATAGCAAGGGAGGAGGGCTCAGCGAGTCGGCAGCTTTCGAAGAGCTGAATATGTTCAATGTAAAAAGTAATGTGGACAACGAAGTGTTGGTCTTCAAGTCGAAGCGTCTGATGTCGGTAGTGGCTGAACGGTTGAACCTGGATATCAGCTATACGATAAAGGACGGGTTGCGGACGGAAGAGTTGTATACGCAATCGCCGATAGCCGTACGGTTCCCGGAAGCGGAGGCTTCGCAGTCTTTTTCCTTGGTAGCGACACCTTTGTCGGCCGGAGAGATTTTGTTGTCCGGTTTCTCGACGAATGAGGCTAAGAGCTTGAAAGTGGCATTGAACGATACGGTCTCTACTCCGGTGGGTAAACTGGTGGTGACCCCTACGTTGTATTATGCGGATAAATATTTCGGGAAGGCGGTAACTATAAGTAAGCGGAACAGGGAGGAGATCGCTTTGACTTATAGCAATTCCCTTCAGGTGGCGTTGGCCAGTAAGACGGCGACGATCATCAACCTGACGTTGCAGGACGTATCCATACCGCGTGCCGAAGATGTTCTGAATATGTTGATTGCCGTGTATAACGAAGACGCGATAAACGATAAGAACCAGGTAACGGTGAACACCTCCAACTTTATTAATGACCGTTTGATCATTATTGAAGAGGAGTTGGGTAGTGTGGATGCCGATATCGAAACGTATAAACGGGAAAACCAGCTGACGGACATCAGTTCGGAAACGGGAATGTACCTTCAGGAGAGTAGCCAGTATAGCAAAGAAGGACTTGGACTGGAGAATCAGGTGACTTTGGCGAAATATATACGTGATTACCTGACAGACCCTCATAAGAGTTCGGACCTGATACCTGCCAACACCGGGATTGCCGATGTGAATATAGAAGGGCAAATCAGCGAATACAACAACTTGTTGCTAAAACGCGATAAACTGATAGGTAATAGCAGTAACAAGAATCCGGTGGTGATGGACCTGAATAATTCGCTTAGTGCGATGAAGCAGACGATTATCCGGGCTATCGACAACCTGATTGTCGGTCTGAATATCAAGATAAAGAATATCAGAGAACGGGAAGCCCAGACCAGCCGCCGTATTTCGGCTGTGCCGACACAACAGAAATATGTGTTGTCTGTCGAACGTCAGCAGAAGATCAAGGAAGAGTTGTATCTCTACTTGTTGAATAAGCGGGAAGAGAATGCTTTGTCGCAGGCGATTACCGAAAGTAATGCCCGTGTGATCGATGCGGCGCAGGGAAGCCGGAGTCCGGTGGCACCGAAATCGATGATGATCTTATTGGCAGCAGTAGTGTTGGGATTGGCTATTCCGGCAGGTATCATCTGGTTGCAGATGGTCATGAATACGACTGTGCGTACACGTAAGGATGTGGAAGATGCCGTATCGATCCCGTTCCTGGGAGAGATTCCTTTGCGTGACAAGAAGAATAAAGATGAAATAGTCGTGCGTGAAAATGGGCGCGACAGTATTTCGGAGGCGTTCCGTATTGTCCGTACGAATATGGATTTCATGCGTGTGAAAGCGAAGGATATGAAGGTAGTGATGTTTACTTCTTTCAATCCGAATGCAGGAAAGACATTTGTATCGATGAATCTGGCCATGAGTTTTGCCCTGACCCGAAAAAAAGTGATACTGGTCGATCTCGATATTCGTAAGGGTACCCTTAGCGGCCATGTTAGTGGTTCCACTAACATGGGAATAACAAACTATTTATCCGGAAAAGTGGATGACATCAACTCTATCATAAAAAAAGAGGAACTTGCCACAAACCTGGATATTATCCATACCGGCCCTGTGCCTCCCAATCCTTCCGAGCTTTTATTGAGCGATCGTTTGGAAGCTTTGATCGAGGAGTTGAAGAAACGGTATGATTATATCATTCTGGATAATGTGCCTGCCGGTTTGGTGGCCGATGCAGCGATTGTAAACCGTGTAGCCGACCTGACCATTTATATCCTGCGTGCCGGGTTGATGGACCGCCGGCAGTTACCTGAACTGGAAAAGCTATACAGGCAGGGTAAATTCAGGAATATGAGTCTGGTGCTGAATGGTGTCCGCTATAATCGTTCGGGGTATGGTTACGGTTATGGCTATGGATACGGTTACGGCTATGGTTATGGCTACGGGAACGAAAAGAAAAAATAAAAACTATTTTCCAATATGCTGACCTGGTTTAGCTCAAAGAAAAACATAATCCGTACCACATTGCTTGAAGGAATGACAGATGTACATGCGCATCTGCTTCCTAATGTGGACGGTGGATCGGAGTCGTTGATGGACTCGATCGCTGCATTAGAGAGAATGAAGGAAGTCGGTGTGAAACGGATATTTCTGACTCCCCATATTATGGCGGAGTTTCCTAATAATACACCGGAACTCCTGTGTGCAAAGTATGCTATTTTGAAGGAATGTTGTCCTCCGGAAATAGAGTTACACCTGGCTGCCGAGTATATGCTGGACGATGGTTTTGAGGCATATATGAAGGGAATGTTATTTACACTTCCCGGCAGGCAGGTCTTGGTTGAGACTTCCTGTTTGTCGGCTCACGACAAATTTCTGACAATCCTGTTCGACCTGGCATTGGATGGGTATACGCCTGTTATCGCTCATCCGGAGCGATATGGGTATATGAAACAGGAGGACTATTCTTATTTGAAAAGTAAAGGGTATAGATTTCAACTGAACCTGTTTTCTTTAGCCGGCTTACAGGGTAAACAGGTCCGGCAGGTAGCGGAGCATTTGCTCCGTGAAGGGTATTATGATTATGTCGGTACCGATTTTCATAAACTAAGTGAGTATGAGAAAGGGTTGAGGACTTTACGCTTGTCTGGGGAACAGGTCCGGTTGGTACGCAAATTATTAGATAACAATGAAATGCTTTTGAAATAACAGATTAAACAGAACAAACAATTAAAAATCGTAAAAGATATGATGAACAAAAGAGAGTTGATATACTCCATTGCAGAACAGACAGGGTACACGCAAAGTGCTGTACGAAAGGTATTGAATACATTTATCGATACTGTATTTAATGAAGTAAAATCAGAGAACAAGGTGAGGATAGGAGGGCTTGGAGTTTTTTCTCCCGTGCTCCAGAAGTCCCGCCCTGTTCGTAATCCGCAAACAATGGAACCAATTATGCTTGCTCCGAGAACAACCATAAAATTCCGGACAGCAGACGATTTGGTCCGTAAACTGAATAATCAGGAAAAATAGCGGTATAGGTTTTATTCGTGTTCAATATTTAACTCTGTATTTCCCGGTTTCAACTAAAAATAATACCGGGAAATACGGAGTTTTTTATGAAATATTCATAAGGTTATAAAGCAATGACTAAAAAAAACGATCGTTTTTTTTAGTCATTTATTTTGTGCAAATATATTTTATATTAAATGAAAAACAAAGCATTTTTAATCTTTTTATTTCGCTGTATTACAGATAGATAAATGTAGTTTTTCAAGAAGTTGCAATAATCATCATATATTGAATTTTACTCTCGAAATAGTGACTAGAAAAAACGATCCTTTATTCTAGTCATTATTTTTTTGTGAAAATGTAAAAAGTGAAGAATATATGGTGTTAATTATTTACGATGATATTTGTTATGCAAGAAAAAAGAAATTATAAAGTTGCTTTTTGTAACATTATGAATTATTGCAATAAAGGTATTTTATTGTTTTATAAGCCTAAGTGTCTTTTGTTTATTGTTTTGATTATTAGTGTATTGCAAAAAATGAATTGTCAGAATATAGCAGTGAAAAGTAATGTTCTCTATGATTTGACGTCATCTTTGAATATCGGTGGGGAGATAAAATGTAATGATACCTATTCTATCAGTTCGATTATAAGTTATAATCCGTGGACTTTTGCTGATAACAGAAAGATGAAGCATCTTCTTATACAGCCGGAGCTCAGGAAATGGTTTGGCGATGTTTTTCAGGGAAGTTTTGTCGGTATACAGGCTCATTATGCTCGTTTTAATGTCGGAGGGATATTGTCCGATTATCGTTTTCAAGGAAATCTGGTTGGTGGCGGGGTTTCCTATGGATATCAATGGATGATAAGTCCGTTGTGGAATCTGGAGGCCAGTATTGCGTTTGGATATGCTTATTTGAGTTATGATAAGTACGGGCGGAAGGAGGGGGCATCTCTGATAGAAAAAGCGCATACTAATTATGTTGGTCCGACTCAGTTAGGTTTCTCTTTAGTCTACTTTATACAATAAAAAAACGATAAATATGAAAATCAATTTGCTCGTGTTATTGGGCTTATTTTTTATTAGCAACTCCTTATCAGCAAAAAATATCGATGTGGAGATAAAATCGCAATCCTGTTTTGTGGAAGGGGATTCGTTAATGGTGTCGATAAAGTACATGGTCAATGCACATGATTTTGCATCGAATGAAGCCCTGACGCTTATTCCGGTTATTAAAGAAAACAGGCAGGAAAAAGAGTTGCCTCCCGTTTTATTAAATGGTAAAAAAAGACATCGTACTTATGAACGGAACCGGGTTTTAAATAAGAGAAAAGGAATTAAAGGAGATGACTTTTTTCTTGTAAAGGAACTGTCGGAAAAAGAGCCTTGTGAAATTGTCTATACTACTTCTGTTATTGCGGAGAACTGGATGCGTAAACCTGAGTTGTTTTTGAAAATGAACCGGTTGACTCATTCTGGGGAGATTGTTAGGGAAGAGGTTCGTTTGACGAAATCCGGTTTGTCTCCGGATAGCGGGAAACCGCTTGTTGTGGAGGAGGCCGCATCTTCGTCGACAGTGTCCGGCCTGTCAGGATTAAAGGCATCTTATATTTCTCCAGAGAGCGATGCAACGGATATACGTAATCAGAAAGAGCTGAATTTTAACCTGGAGGAAGCCCGTGTAGTGGCTGAAATGAACCCTCAGATGCTCTCTTTGCGTGAGCTGTATATGGTTGCATTAAGCTATAAAAATGAACCGGAACAGTTTTATAAGATAATCGAAACAAGCGTCAGGATTTATCCGGCTCATCCGGTAGCCAACCAGAATGCGGCAGCGGCAGCCATCGAACAGGGAAACTGGCAGGCTGCCGGACAATATCTGCAAATGGCACCCCATGAAACGTTGGCCTATAAAAACTGTAAGGGGGTATATGAGTTAATGACCGGAAATTTGTATGAGGGTATCCGTTTGCTGAAGTCTGCAAAAGCGGAAGGCTCGGAAGAAGCCGGCATGAATCTGACATTATTTTTTGAGAATAATAAACGTCATTGAGTTAGTCTGGAATATTATTTACTAAATACTTTTATCGTATGAAAAACAAACTTTTTGTAAAATCAGTATGGCTGTTATGCCTGGCTTTGGGGCTGGCCGGATGTATTAATGATGCAGATGTTTTGCCGGAAGATAATTCCGGTTTTGTGGATGGAGGAGAAGGAAATGTTCGTTTTGCTTTTGTTGTGCCCAACAGTTCTTCAACTAAAGCCGGAGATGCCGAAACTTCGGGTATTTATGAAACCGGAAATGCGAACGAATATAATGTGAAGTCGCTTAATGTCTACCTGTTTAATTCAGATACGAAGGCTTTATATAAAAAGATTCGGCTGGAAAATATAACACGTACGGCCGGTCCGCAATTACCGGAAAATAGCTCGTCCGGAAATCAAAACGAGCATGTTGTGAAATATACGGCCAACCGGGTGTTGATAGACCCGGGTACGTATGATATCTTTACGATTGCCAATGGAGATGTTACGGGTTCTTTCAGTACGGAAAATGAGTTTATAAATTTGGTGGATAGGTCTACTTATAAGGATGGTTTCGGAGTCTTGACCGAAGACGGCACATTGCAGATGACAAACCGTGCCGATAATAGCGGTTTGTATGATGGTACGACCGATTCAAATCTGAAAGTGACAGTTCGTGAGATTTTACCGTCGGAGGAACCGGACATCGTGACTATCAATCTGGAACGTGTGATGGCTAAAGTCCTGGTCGGGCAGTCGAAAGAGGATTACAGCCTGGTTGATGGAAATGGAAAAGAGTATGTTTCTATCAGTCTGACCGGATTCCAGTATATCAATTTGAGCCGATGGTTCTATACGTTTCGTCATACGGCGGTGCTGACAGCAAATAATGCTCCTTCTTCCTATACTATTGCTAATGGAAATTTCGGAGAGATAAATGCGAATAACGGTTATGTGATCGACCCTTATTTCTTTTCGAAAACGGTAGATGGGGCGAAAGGGTTTGATAATCCGGATAGTTATTATGCTTATCCATTGACCTCTGTGGCTGAAAGCTGGCAGTCGGTTCCGGTTGATGCGTTCCACGGTTTTTATTGTCTGGAGAATTGCATGTTTAAAACGGCACAGTTGAATGCTTATTCGACCGGAGTACGGTTTAAGGCAAGTTTTGTTCCCGGTACGCTTTGGGGAGAGGGTAAAGAAGCAACTAGTGCAAGGCCTGATGCTATTTATTATGCGAACTATAAATTTTATAGCAGTATCAAAGCGATGAAAGATGCCGGACTTAAACTGGATGGCATTACGGAAGATTCGACTGATGAAGAGCTGGCAAAGTTCTTTGTGAAACGTTATCGGAAAGATCCGGAAGGTAACAATTATTATTGCTATTATAATTATTGGATCAGGCACTTGGATAATAACAAGGAAAACGAGATGGGAGTTATGGAGTTTGCGATAGTACGAAATAATATTTACCGTTTGCTGGTGACGAATATTTCCGGACTTGGTTCCGGAACACCGGAGATCGATCCGGAAAAACCTGATGAATACGAAGCTTATCTGAAAATGGATTTTAATGTTTTACCCTGGATCGTCCGGAATCAGGGTGGGGACGGAGGCGCAACCCTTAAATAAGTATATCTCGTTTTTCGGGAGAACGATTTGTTTCCCGTCAAAACAAACCAAAAAGTCCCGGATATCCGGGACTTTTTTTGTATGAGTTTTTGTGTAATTATCAGAACCACTTGATCTTTCTAAAAATAAAGAATGCCAGAGCGGATAAGGTGATCGATAAAAGTACGATCGCAATAAGTCCGTGGGGAGCGTCTTCAATATAATTGACCACATTCATTCCGTAGAAGCTGGCAATCAGCGTTGGTACCATCAGAATAATAGAGATGGAGGTCATGCGCTTCATGATGGTATTCACGTTGTTGGAGATGATGGAGGCGAAAGCATCCATCGTTCCGGTAAGGATATCGCTGTAAATGTTCACCGTGAGGTGTGCCTGTTTTAACTCTGTTTCGACATCTTCCAGCAGTTCCGCATCCATATACATCGGTTCCTGGAAAATGCTTTGCAGTTTCGAGAGCATCACTTCGTTTCCACGGATAGAAGTGTTGAAGTAAACCATACTTTTCTCCAGTTTCATCAACCGCAGAAGATCTTCGTTACGGATACTCTTTTCCAGGGCTTTTTCGGCACGTGCCACTTCGTTGTTAATCTGTTTCAGATATTTTAGGAACCAGACGGCTGATGAGTGGATCAGACGCAGGATCAGGTCGTATTTATGACGTACGACAAGTTCTTTACGCCGGCTATAACGGATGAAATCAGGTAATAACTCGGTTTTGTGATAACATACCGAGATAATAATCTCATTGTTGGTGATGATGCCGATCGGAACGGTGGTGAAGGGAATACCGCTTTCCTTGCTTTGTACCGGGATACGCAGGATAGTCAGCAGCCAGTTTCCTTCGTATTCGATACGCGGACGTTCGTCGGTATCGGCGATATCGCTCAGGAATGATTCGGGTACGTGAAATTGATTTAAAAGGTATTGGATGTCTTCGGGTGTAGGGCATTCTACATTTACCCAGCTGTTAGGAAGCCACTGGTCTTTCTCCACAAAACCGGCTTCACAATAAAGAAATGTTTTCATTATTGCCTCCTTTCGTTGTTAACACGAACAGAGGTAATAAGAAACCCCCGTCCGCTAATTTTTACTTGTTAATGTTTCTCGCGGAATACTGTCGTCCATAATTAGTTAATTACTTTTTACGGCTGCAAAGGTAAAAAAAAGGAATGAATACCAAATAAAAATCGTATTTTTGGTGTCCGAAAATTACAAAAGAGAATGGCAGAAGGAACTAAAAATACCGGGAGAGGAAACTCCGGAAGGGGAAAGCAAAAGCCTGTGGTCGTGCCCGATATGGGGCGTCTACAGCCACAGGCACGCGAGTTGGAAGAGGCCGTTTTAGGTGCCTTGATGCTTGAGAAGGATGCTTATTCGATCATTAGTGAGATATTGAAGCCGGAATGCTTCTATGAAAAGTCGCACGAGATGATCTATGCAGCTATTGTGGATCTGGCAGCCAGCCAGCGGCCGGTCGACATGCTGACGGTGACGGAGCAGTTGAGGAAGCGTGGCGAACTGGATCAGGTGGGCGGACCGTTTTATATCTCGCAGCTGACCAGCAAGGTTGCCAGTAGCGCGCATATCGAATATCATGCCCGTATCATTGCCCAGAAATACCTGGCGAGAGAGTTGATCTCTTTCACTGCGATGATCCAGGGAAAGGCTTTTGACGAAACGATCGACGTGGAAGACCTGATGCAGGAGGCCGAAGGTAAATTGTTTGAGATTTCGCAACGGAATGTAAAGAAAGACGTGACCCAAATCAATCCGGTTATCAAGGATGCGATGGATTTATTGCAGAAAGCGGCAAACCAGAAAGAAGGTCTGAGCGGTACGCGTACCGGTTTCGATGCGTTGGATAAGATCACTTCGGGGTGGCAAAATTCCGACTTGATCATTATCGCTGCCCGTCCTGCGATGGGTAAGACGGCGTTTGTACTTTCGATGGCGAAGAATATGGCGGTGAACCATAATGTGCCGGTTGCCTTGTTCTCGCTTGAAATGAGTAACGTTCAGTTGGTAAACCGTCTGATCGTGAATGTATGTGAGATACCGGGTGAGAAGATTAAAAGCGGACGCCTGGAAAGCTATGAGTGGGAACAGCTTGACTTCAAGATTAAGGAGTTGTATGATGCTCCGATTTATGTGGATGATACGCCGAGTCTTTCGGTGTTCGAGTTGCGTACCAAGGCACGCCGTCTGGTGCGTGAACACGGGGTAAGATGTATTATCATCGACTACCTTCAGTTGATGAATGCGAGTGGTATGAGTTTCGGTAGCCGTGAACAGGAGGTAAGTACTATCTCCCGTTCGTTGAAAGGGTTGGCGAAGGAACTGAATATCCCGATTATCGCACTTTCGCAGTTGAACCGTGGTGTGGAAAGCCGTCAGGGAGCTGAAGGAAAACGTCCGCAGTTGGCCGACCTTCGTGAATCCGGAGCGATCGAGCAGGATGCGGATATGGTTTGCTTTATCCATCGTCCCGAATATTATAAGATTACGGAAGATGAACGCGGTAACTCGCTGGTCGGATTGGCGGAGATCATCATAGCCAAGCATCGTAACGGTGCGACGGGGGATGTGCGTCTGCGATTTAAGGGCGATTATGCGAAGTTCATGAATATTGATGAAGATGTGGCTGTCCGTGAGTTTTCATCGAATATGAACAGTGACGATTCGTTACCTCCGATACCGCCTGCCGGTGCAGATTTCCTGAACCAGGGCAGTAGTAACGAGGTCCCGTTCTAAATTAAAGCAAATATAATGATATGCGGCCTGTTCCCGGATTTGAGGGGGCAGGCCGTATTATTTTAGTAAAAAAGCAAAAACAGAACATATTATGAAAAAAATCCGGATTGTGTAGTATGATTGAAAGTCCGAACTTTGTGACCGGTATAATAAATGAATTTTTCGCAGTTAATAATTAGTAGAGAATGAATAAAACACAAATCGTTAGAATGCTGGCAGAAAGGCTGGATATAACTTTGGTAGATAGTCGTATTTATCTGAATACGTTGTTGGATATTGTAGTTGAAGGGGTAATAACTGATGAAAAAGTAGGAATCCATGAGTTCGGCAAGATATTTATTTTACCTCAATCACGGAGACAGGTCCGGAATCCGAGAACGGGAGAGAAAGTGATGCTTAATCCCCGTAAAACAATCCGTTTAAAACCGTGTGAGGCTCTTATTGAGAAGATCAATAAGCAATGAAAATGAACGGAGTTCATACAGAACTCCATATTTTTCGGATTCAAAGGTATAAAATAATCTGATATGAACTAATTCCAGGCTTTATTTTATAACGTGACCCTTGTTTTACCCTTTTTCTTTCTCTTTTGTGGCTTTACAGGCCTGTTATTTATCCGGTATCTTTACAGGAAAAAATAATTCCAACCGATAGGGGCTATTCTTTCTCTATTCTTTTATCATCTTCCATTCTTCCTTAATAGGGGACCTTAAATTTCTGTTGAAAAACAACAGAAATTTATTGTCTATCTCTCTGAACCATAGTTCTGTATGGACTATGTATATATTGTTCTATAAAGTGTAAATCGTTGTCTGTCAGTAGTTACATGTAATTTATGTTCTACAATCGGACTCGTATGATTGGTTACTTTGAGGCAATAATCAGCAGTAAATCCATAAAAAAGATACCGAACTTCTACTGAATAGGGGAAGATATGTTAAATATCAATGATATCAGTAAATGAAAAATAGTAAATCTTGATTCATATGGAAATGGTTAATCAATTTCGAACACTAATCGCTGGTCTGTTTAATAATAAACAGGAAAAAGAGGAAAGACAAGGAGACGGAGAAGTTGTGAAGCTCAAGCAAGAGAACGAAGAGTTGAAGCGGACCGTCGATACGCTGACCATCAAGAACCGTGAGATACAACAACTCATGGTACAGAAGATCAGGGAGACGGACGATTGGGGCCATGAGCATGAAGCCAAATACAAAGAAGCCATCCGGAGAGCGGAGGAATTGGAAAAACTCCATAACTCTTTCTTCGTTGAAGCGGTACATGAGATGCGTACGCCTCTCTCCCTGATATTGGGATACTTGGGACAGTTAGTGCAGAATCGTGAACTCGATGGTTTGGTCTCCACCCAGGTTCTTTCGGCCTATCGCAATACACTTGCTTTGCAGGATATGATGTATCAGTTGCAAGATATTCGCCACGGTGATGATGTCGCTAACCATATGCGAATAGCCCGCTATGATCTGGTGGATATAACGAAGCAGATATGCGACCTGTTTGTTGACTGGATTGCCATGAACAATATTGATTTTAAAATCAATACGCAGACACCTGTCTTAT
Organism: Parabacteroides goldsteinii DSM 19448 = WAL 12034; assembly: GCF_000969835.1. Classification (GTDB taxonomy): domain Bacteria; phylum Bacteroidota; class Bacteroidia; order Bacteroidales; family Tannerellaceae; genus Parabacteroides; species Parabacteroides goldsteinii. The sequence goes on along the minus strand of NZ_KQ033913.1, from coordinate 1,520,061 downwards.
GGGTGTGGGTAGACCGCCGGAAGATGGAATATGCTTTGCGTACTATGTTATCCAATTCTTTGAAGAATACATTTATGTACGGGAAGATTACGATTGACATAGCAGTAGTTAAAGTCGACGGCAAGTCCTGTTGTTCCTTGAGTGTGCAGGATGACGGTCTTGATGCGCAGGACAGTGCCCGTATCGGTTTGAAGCAGATCGCAGATATGGCAGAATCGGTACATGCAAAATTTATTCAGGAGACGATGGAAGGACAGAGCGGGACTCGTTGCATGATCCTTATTCCGTTGGGAAAACGGTCTTTGATGGAATTGCCAGTCGAATTTGTGGAACCTGACAGTGACCTGGTAAATCTTAACGAACTTCAAAAGGAAGAGATTGCCGGATTCGTTCAGCTTATCCCCAAGAAGAAAGAGACCGGAAAGAAAATCCTGATTATTGACGACAGCGACCAGATCCGTTGGTTCCTGAAACTGGCTTTAGGAAAGGAATACCAGATATTCGAGGCTCGTAACGGTGAGGAAGGTGTTATAATGGCAAAAAAAGAACATCCGGACGGTATTTTGTGTGATGTAATGATGCCTGTAAAGGACGGATTCACTACCTGCCGGGAAATAAAGACGAATCCGGCAACCAGTCAGACGGTTGTTATCATGTTGACAGCCAAAGTAGAGAATGAAGATGTGATAGCTGGTATTGAAGCAGGGGCAGACGATTATATTACCAAGCCTTTCGACCTTGAAGTATTGCGCAGTAAGTTGATCAGTCAGCTTAAACGCCGCGAGCAAATGAGAGCGTTCTATACCCAGTCGGCAACGGATACGGAAGAAGCGGTTGTTGCAGTACCTGCCCCGTTAAATGAGATTGAAGCGGCAGGAAATGTTTTTATGAATAAAATAGTAAAGATTATCGAGGAGCATCTGGATGATCCTTGTTTTGATGCAAAATTTTTGGCAGATGAAATGAGTATGAGTATTCCGACGCTTTATCGTAGAGTAAAAGCGTTTTCAAATTGCAGCATCCTGGAATTGACGCGGAGTGTCCGTATCAAACATGCGGCTGAATTGATTTTGCAGCAGCGGTATTCTATTATTGAGGTCTGTGAAATGGTCGGATTCAACGATATGGCGACATTCCGCAAACGTTTTACCGAACAATATGGGGTGAATCCTTCTCAATACGGGCAACCGACAAGGGGGTAAGCATGGTATTCATTAAAACAAATATAAACAAACAGAGGAATTTTTATCATTTAAAAATTACCGCACATGGGTGATAAATTTACCGACAAACCCTAAAAACAAAGCTTTCTACATTTGCACTGTCAACAAGAGACAACGTAACAGAAAACTTAATCATCTGGATAGTCAAAAAAAGAAATCTGAGAATAATAAGTATAGGGTAGTAAAATGATTTATCACTTTTAAAATATATAAGTTATGAAATTTCAAAATTTAATTTATGCAACAATGGTTGCGTGCGCATTCAGCGCTTGTTCAAATGATGACGATCCTAATATTCCGGATCCGGCACAGGAGTTGGATGCTACTGTAACGGTAGCGTTTAATTCGATCGGCTCTAATGGCTCTTCTTTGAAAAGCCAGACAAAATCTTCTACTAATGGGGAAGTCGGTAAAATTGGTATTGCTGTTTTTAATGATGGAGCAATGGAAAATATGGCTTCGGGTGCTTTGATCAATTACAAAGAAAGAGATGCGGATTCTGGTGTTGATACAACTGCTTGTATTGATGCAAAAGCAGGAGCTGTTAATGTTTTGGTTGTTGTGAATCCCCCAGCAAAAGTGTTCGAAGGAAAAACAAACATCGATGACTTTAAAAAGGCAATATCGAAAGCCGAATTAAGTTCTGCTCAACCTTTGATGGCTAGTGCTGTTAAAGGTTATAATTTGGTGAAAGGTAGAAATATCATTTCGTTAACTGATGAAGGATTTGCTGCTTATGATAAGCAATTTGAAGAAAACATCAAAGTATTCCGAAATGTCGCTAACATTGATTTGGAAAGTATCACGTTAAAACCACGTGCGGATTTTGCTACGGATGCCAAGTTAGTAGTAAGCAAAGCTTTTATTATGCATTATCGTAATGATGTAAAAGTTTTTGGTGCTGCTACTGCATGGTGTCCTGTTGTAAACGATACGGAAAGTGATGATAATATTGTTCCTAATTTAACAGGTGCTGAAGGTATTTATACTCACTCTTTCTCTCAGAATATTACAGGAACAAATGAAGTAAAAGTTAGTGCAGAAAATGGAGAGTTCTTTGTATATGATAATAGCTCTAGTTCTCGAATAGCTAATGTTAAGAATGCAACAGCTTTAGTTATTCAAGGAACTTATACTTATACAGCTAATAACGGTCAAACTGTAACATCAAAAGACGCTTACTGGACTGTATACATTAATAATAATGAAACAGCAAGTGAGGTTAAAAATGATAGTGGCTATACAAATTTAGCGCATTTCGGTGTCCTACGTAATGTGAAATATGCAATTAACGCAACTATTACAGGTCCTGGTAGTGATAATCCGGAAACTCCGACTGAAGCTGCATCAATAACATCAAATATTGAAATTGTACCTTGGGGCACGGTCACTCTTGATCCTAGCATCGACTAACAATCAATTATACTAGTTTATTAAGTTTAAATTTCCTTATTCGAAATTCTAACGAACCAATCCGGGGTAATTCCCGGGTTGGTTTCACTCTCAAAAAATATTCCGGTTTGACGATTTATAAAACAATATAATTTATGAATAGTAGGGTTTTATTTTACAATGTATTCCTGTTTCTCTCTTTGCTATCCTGTTCCCATGACGGGAATCCTGAGATAGACGAAACCGGAGATGCTACACTTTCATTACGCATCACGATTCCACAGATCGGAACCAGAGCCGCTGACTCCGGAATCGAAAGACTCTATGTGGCTATTTTCGGCACTTCCGGCGAGAATGCAGACAAATTGATCGTCTCCCGCGAAGTCACACAAACAAATACTGTTGAAGATATTACCCCGTTGAAAGCCGGGACTATCCGGATGCTGCTGGTCGCCAATGCACCCGAAGGTACTTTCGACGGTTTAACCACTTTGGACCAATTCCTGGCCCTTACCAAGACGATTGAAAACGAAGATACAGCCCCGACAATGAGTTCGGGAGTACAGACTTATACCTTGAAGCCTGGAAAAAATACGATCGGTTTGCAGAAGACGGGAGCCAATCAGATCTCTGCTTCACCGGTGACGATCTACCGCACGATTGCCCGTGTCTATCTGAACCAGTTGTTCCTGCGTCCACTGGAAGAATATAGCAACGGAGCCAGTTTTAAACTGGAATCCGTGTTTATGGCAAATGTCAAAAATTATTCCCGTTATATCAGTACGGAAGATTGGGGCGCTGTGGAAGTTTCCGACCCTTCCCTTCCTGATTTCTTCCTGACAGGTGCAAATCCCGACATTGAAGGTATTTATAAGGAAGGTACTTCCAAACTGTCGGATCAGTTACATACAGCCTATAATTATGATTTCCGTACAGCGACCGACGAAACGGGCCTTATCGCCAACTGCGCCGCCAATGCTTACACTGTTTTTGAAAATATGCAGGAAACAACCTGGCATACGCTGTTGATCCTTCACGGAACTTACCATTATACTGACAAAAACGGGAATACCCGCGACGTGGATACCTATTATCCCGTAATTGTGAACCGGCAGCACGACCAGATATCCAATGTGACGGATCATCTGTATGTACGCCGCAATGTGATTTACTCTATCGATGTCGTTATCAAAGGTCCCGGTTCCGACACTCCGTATGACCCGTCCGGTGATGCCACGCTGACAAGTATGATCGAAGTACAGGCCTGGGGTGAGATTGTGGAGAATCCTTCAATTGATTAATACAGCTAAAATAAAACTGATATGAAACGAAATAAAATATATCTGTTCTTCTTATCCGGTCTATTGCTGGCAGCCTGTTCGAAGGAGGATGAACCGGCTTCGACACCGAGCGGTGAGGATGCCTTTGCCACTGTTTCCGTAGCGGTGGACGGTATTAACGGAACGAAGGCTGATGGCGCAACAACAGATCCGGGCACTGCTGCCGAGAATGAAATCTACGACTTGAATGTTGTTTTTATCGATGGTAACAACGAAGTAGCCGGTCGTGCTTATCGTATCATCAATGATGACCAGGACACCGTTCGTGTCGGCCTGAAAACCGGTACTTATCGGTTGCTGGTGATTGCAAATGCCGGGGAAATATCATCTTTCACGCCGAAAGATTATTACGATAAAACGATTTCATTAGCTGACCAGGTCGACGAATCAACCGGTCAGGTTGGTAAAAAGGGTTTTATTATGACTAATATTGCCCGGGATGTAAAGATTGAGAAGACAGCGGAGAATGCTGGTATAAATCAGATATCAGAGAAGGTTAAGCGGGTTGTCGGCCGTGTGGACTTAAGTGAACTGGCAGTTAACTGGGGTACCAAGGATCTGAAAGGAATGCAATTCCGGTTATCTCAGGTATTTCTTGCCAATGTTCGTCCTCAATCGTATTTATATGACACAAAAACAGGTTCGGTTTTATCAGAAACCGAAGGTTTGCATACGATGGAATTCATAGAAGATAATTATTTGTGTGGTATTAAGGATTATTCTCAGGGAGGAGAGATTGTCGCAGGAAATGTTCTGGCTGATTATCTGAAAAAAGATACATCTGTTATCGTAACAGGAGCGGAAGCCGAACAACCTCATACGAACATTGCCAGTTTCTATGCAATGACTAATTCGTATACAGCGGAGGGAGTCGCCCCGGTTATTCTCTATTTTAAAGGGACTATCTATGATGCAGTGAATGGGGCAGTCCTTACTGACCGCTATTATCGCATTAAGCTAAAAAAAGGCGTCCAGCGTAACACTATCTATAAGATTGTTCCCACAGTTAAAGGGAAAGGTTCCCATGACCCGGGAGAGAATCAGGATGATGCAACATTATCCGTTACTATCACCGTTAAATCGTGGGAAGGAATAACGCTTGAAGAAATCACCATAAATGAAGAAATCGAAATATAATATGAAACAGATCAATTATACCTGTCGATGGTTGGTAGCCGCCGTCTGCGCTTCAACCTTGTTACTTTCCGGCTGCATACAGGAGAATCTGGCAGCCTGTTACAAGCTGACCTTAAAGGCGGAAAATGCGAAGGGTGAAGATGTTACGCCAACTGCTCTGGCAGATGCTTCCCTCTATGTTTTCGATGAAAATTACGAATATCTCCAAACCGTCCGTATGACGGAAGGGCAAATACGCAACCGCGAAGAAATCAGACTGAATTATCCGGAAGACTGTAACCTGCATGTGATAGCCTGGGGAAATCTGTCCGGAGAAAGCCAGACTGTCACGGAAAGCAAGTTGATCGAAGAATTGAAGATCAAACTCAAAAGCCGTGACGGTCTGGCTCAGAAACCCGACGACCTGTTCTACGGAAACCGCCTGGTGCAGACCAAAGCGGGAGGCAGCCTCTACGATAACGACACGATCGTGGTCCGCCCCAAACTCTCAGAAGTCAATATCGTGACACAAAATATCAAATATGCCTTGAGGAAATATGACTCACCGACCGATGCCGATTGCAACTACTACGTCAACCGCACGTTAGATGCTTTCGACTATCAGGGACAGTTGACAGGCGACAGCGTCTATTACCATCCCGATGCCGACTGGGATAAGAACAAGGAATATTTCGCCCCCAACTACCGGATGTGTTCCGGCGAGAACCTGAACGTGCAACTGACAGCCGAAGGTAATACGCTGGCTGTGGCTACCCACGACGACGACGGCAAACCGCTCACCGCTCCCGAAGCCGCAGTGCTTTATGTCATCCTGCGTTTCGGTGAAGATGGCGCCCTGCTTTCCGTCCGCCAGGCGATCCGTCCCTGGGGTACGGTGGACGACCATATCGAATTTTAAATCAATCAACAATTAAATCAGTTCAGAAAGATGATCCGATATAAATTACTTTTATCCATAGTTGTTGCCATCATGTTGGCTTCTTGTTCGAAAGACGACGGGCCAGTCACACCGCCGGTCGAACAGGCCAAGCTTTCCGTCGGGTTGCAATTGCGCAGTCAGGCGGGAAGTAAGGCAACAGGCGACGATCCGAATGCCTTACCCGGCGAGAGTGACATTCACAACCTGAGCGCATTTGTTTTTAACAGCGACGGTTCTGCATTGATCGGCTACGGGCGTGCGGAGAATCCCGAGCCCGATAAGTTGGTCATTACCGATATAGAGACTACTCCCGAACGTGTTATGCTGGTCGTGTTGGCAAACATTCCCGGAAATATAGATCGTTCCGTCGGTAACTATGCCGGTTTGCAGTCACGTTTGGCCGACCTTTCTTCACAGACGCAGGAATCATTGACTTTCAGCACACAGGTAGTCCGTACGGAACAAGCACTGGTGAAAGGGGAGGACAACCTGATCGGCTATACAGCCGGAACGAACATTGATAATCTTTCCACCCCTCTGCTGCTCACCCGTATTGCTGCTCGTGTGGAAATGAATACGATCGAAACCCGTTTTGCCGGTTCCCTGTTGGAAGGGAAAACAGTGCGGATCGACCATATCGCCCTGGCAAACGTGAAAAGCAGTTCTTATTACTTCAGCGAAGAGGATTGGGGAAAAGTGGAAGTCCCTTCCGGACAGGCCAACCTGATCTATGGGGCGGGCGTCACGGAAGCCGCTTCCCTTTTTGCCTCCGGTTCTTATCCGTCCGATTATCTCGGCAGCGATTTCAACCTGACGGTAACCGACAATACACCGAGCCTGACTCCTGTTCTCGAAACCTATGCCTTCGAAAACAGTGCGTCCGGCAATGACCCGACACTACTGGTCGTAAAGGCGACCCTGGTGGAAACGAACCAGACCCGCATCTTCACCTCGCCGATCAACCGAAATGGTGTGTTGAACGGTTACGACCATAATTATGTGAAGCGCAATTATATCTACCGCCTCCATGTCACCTTCACGGAAACGAGTTTCGATCCCGAAGAGAACGACGATGCCTCGCTCGACGTCCGTGTCGAAGTGGCAGGCTGGGGATATGTACATCAAACCGAAGAAGTAGAATAAAAAAAGAACGATATGAAAACAATCAATATAACTCCCTTCCTGCTGGCATTAAGCCTCCTGGTATCCTGTTCGTCCGATAGCGATGACGGTCCCGAAGTGGTCGTGCCGCAGGATGCAACGCTGACAATGGCGATCGCACCGGGTTCGATACTGACGAAAGCTGCAAAGTCCGAGACTCCGGAAACAAAGAATGGCGAGAAGAAAATCAATAATATCTGTGCCGCCCTGTTCAAAGCCGACGGTAGTTTGTTGACGACCGCTTATGTGGATTATAAGGACATACCGACGGAAACTACTCCCGACACGATACGGATCAGTGCCAAAAGCGATACGCCATACACTTACGTGATTTTGGTCAACGTCGGGAATCAGAGTTTTTCAAATTTGGATGATTTGAAGTCGAAGACCTATGATTTAGAAAATATCAAGGTCGATAACCTGCCGATGTGCAGCCGTTTTATGACTATTACAGATCAAATGCTTAAGCCGGGAGCCAACTATTGGGGACCGGATAAAGCGTTTCCCAATAAACCGACCGGAGCCGGTTCTCTATCTGAAGAAGCGGTCAATGTCTACCGTACCGCCAGCCGTATCGACCTCGAGCAAATAAGCGTCAGTTGGAGTGGCGATAATGCCGCCGACCTGAAAGAAGCGAATGCCCGTTTCCATCTGAAGCGGATTTATGTGATTGATGCTAAAAATGCGACCTGCCTGGCGGATCATTCAAGCACGGATGCTTCCGTGGAACTTACAGGGGAGGGACGAACTTTTCTTCACGGACGGGAGGCTGGCGAAAACTATTTTTCCGGACTCGACCTGTTTCCGGCTGTCGGTGAGAATCCTGTTGTGATCGATGCGGACAATAGTTATGTCCCAGCGAACAAATGGCAATGCTACGTAACGGAGAATACGGAAACATCGAATCCCACAACATTGATCTTGAAAGGGGATATCCTTGAAGGAGATACTCCGATCCTGTCAGACCGCTATTTCTTTATCAGGCTGGAGAATATGAAGGGGACGGATGCCAATAATACAGAACATCTCCTTGCCGGTGTCATCCGCAATTACGTGATCCGTATCAGTGCCACGATCACCGGTAAAGGCTCCGGCGATGAAGAATATAAGGAAAATGCCTATGTCAGGGTGACCGTTACTCCCGAAGAGTGGTCTGTCGAGACACAACATGAAGATGTAAACTGATAAAAAACTTTTGCAGCGCTGCAAACCTCCCATACACTCGTGTAACGGTTCTTGCAGCGCTGCAAAAGTTCCAAACACGACTGCGCGGACGTTTTGCAGTGCTACAAAAGGCAAAACACGGTTGCGCGGACAGTTTGTAGTACTGCAAAAGCCTCAAACAGGACTGTATGGACGCTGTGCAGCACTGCAAGATCAATAAATCATTAAAATCATAAATAACATGGAAATTAGCACAATCAGTGTCGGCCGTATGAATAACGGAGCACACTATCTTTACAATGTCGATTTTTATAGCCGTATCGATGCCGATACGGCAGTGAAAGGTAAACTTACGGAGGTTTTGCCCGCCTACAAACAAGCCATCGACAATGAAGATATCGCCTTGAAAATTTCGCAAAAAAGCCTGAACTCAGACAAGATAGATGAATATGATAGACAGCGTGACACCCTTTTCATGGCCATAAAAGCGGTTGTAAATGCGCAGTTGTCTGTTGCAGACCCGGACATTCATGATGCAGCCGTTAAGGTGAACCAGTTGATCAAAGATTACAAACTCAATGTAAGAGGCCAGTTGGATAAAGAGACCGGTCTGTTGATCAACATAATATATGATCTGGAAAATAAATATGCGTCAGAAGTTCATAAACTCGGACTGGACCTGTTTCTCACCCAGTTGAAAGAATCGAATCTCAATGTCCGCAATTATACCGACAGCCGTAATAAAGAATTACTCGACAAACCGGATTATAAATTGGCCGAAGCCCGTAAAGCGACCGATGCAGTTTACCAGGAAGTAGTCCGGCAGATCAATGCGCATGCCGTATTGGAAGGAGACGCCCTTTATAAGAACCTGATCGCATTACAAAACCAGGAGATAGTACATTATAAGCAGCAAGTTTTGAAACAATCGGTCCCCCCGTCGACCGGAGGTCCGGTTCGTCCCACCGAACCTGATACTCCTACTGACCCGGAAACCCCGGGAGGCGGAGGCGACCGTCCGGAAATTGAATAGATAGTTAGTGTTGTATTTTTGAGAAGAAAAGGGGAACGCAGGTCATCAGCCGGTCGTTTCCCTTTTTTCTGTAATAAATGCCACCTTTGGGAAGGTATTCATAAAAAACATCGCTTTTCTCAGTTACCAAGGCATTTTTATCAATCTTGTGAGAATAATTTTTTATTGATTTTTTTTGATCGTTTGTTTTCGCTTAATCCCCCTATTTGACAGGGTAAATTTATCGTTTTCATAGGGTGTTTTTATCAAAATCAAGGCTTTAAAAAATACCGTGCCACCCTGTAATATTTGCCTATCGTCTGCTGTTTGCCGTCGCCGTACATTTGCATTGTAATCGTAAGGGTAAAATTTTAATTCGTAAATAATCATTCATTCCTATGAACGCAAAAAATATCATATCAGCAATTTTAATGGTTCTGTCATTCACAGCCTGTTCTTCAGAAATCGAAGGTATCGACGATAATATGACAAACACAAACGTAAGCAACGGCACAACTTCCATATCTGTACGCATGATGACGGAAGAGGTTAGCACGAAAGGCGATGCTTCATCAGACGAATCGGCAATCAAGAATTATGTAATTGCTGTATTTGAAGAAGAATCTAACCAACGTGTAGGGTATGCTTTCGGAAGTACTACAGGTGGCTATGAGGAAACTCCGAAGACAGTAACCGAAATCGATGCAAAAGCAGGAAATGTGACAGTGATCGTTGTGGCAAATGTGGATGATACAAGCGTTTTTGATAATCTCTACACTTATAACGGGTTTACTTCCATGACGGTAGGAAACCTGAATAACCTGACAAAAGTAGGTATAAAGACAAATGTTACACTTTCTGCAGCGAATAACAGCTTGGATGTTACACTGAAGCAACTGACAGCCCGCGTAAATGTTACTTTGAATGCACCGGAGGTTACCGGAGGAAATAACGTTACAGTTAACTTTAAGGCATATCGCTATATTGCCAGTATTGCTGAAACTTCAATGATAGTATATGCCCCTCAAACTGTTGAAACAAACACGGAAGTATCATTAAATAATGAAACCTCTTTTTCCTACATCACTTATGCAGTAGCAACCCCTGTACTGAATGTATATGCTGAATTAGAAATATTAGTGGATGGAGTTGTAACGAAAACGATTGAAAAGGAAATCCCGGTTTCTTTCAAATCTCAAAATAATGTACAACTGGGTGCTCTGATTGCCGGAAAATCTTACAACCAGCAAGTCAATACAAAAATAACTATTAGTCAGAATGTTGATGTTTCATTTAAATATGAAATTGTTAGTATTACAGATAACGATAACCAGAATATTACATACAACTAATCATATACACCTCCCGGAATGAAGATCTTAGTATTCACAGAAAAATAAATAAATAAAATGATGATACACTCTAATAAAAACTTAATCTGTTTATTGATCAGTTTCTTTACATGTGTTGCATGTACAAACGAAACGTTGGTTGGTCCGGCAGTGGAAGAAGATGTACCGGTAACTGCCACACTTTCTTTCCAAACAACCAATCCGGTTAAGATTGAGACCCGTGCTACGGATATTAGCACGGATAATAAGGTCAGTTCGCTTGCGATCTTTATCTTTAAGGAAAATGGGTCTCAGGTAGGGGATACTTACATTTGTACTCCAGAAGAATTGAAGAGTGGAAATATAAGCATCCATACAACCTCCGGCACACGCTATATCTACGCCATAGCAAATTATGAAAACTCTCTGTTTGACTTGACGAGTACTTTGAATACCATCTCTACTTTCAGTAAATTGAAACAACTGAATACAAAGTTACTGCAAGAAAGTATATCTGTTCTCGACGGAGAATTTCTGATGAGTGGCTGCGTAGTTCCTGAAGGTAAGACTTACGATTATAAGGTCGACCAGAGTTGTTCGATCAGCACGAATGGAGCAGTCGACGGTAAGATACAGCTCAGACATGTGATGGCAGCTGTCAATTTTAAAGTAAAGTGTACAAACGGCGAGGCTACTTTTACTCCAACCAGTTGGCAGGTTAAGAAACTCTCCTTTTGTACGAATGTTTTCGAACAGACAAATGATTATCAAACCGATGATGCTGCGGATTATTTCAACTCTAAAGCTAATGCCGATTTCACGAAAGATGGGGAAGGTTTTGATACTTTTTCTTTCCTGATGATGGAAAACCGAAAGAAAATGAAAAATGTTGACATTTCTCTCACCGATCGCGATGACAGAGAAATGACAAACGGTACAGCAGAAAAGTTTAAAGTGGCCAACGACAATTCTACTTATCTTGTTTTACACGGAACGTATGAAGGTATGACTACAGAAGCCGTTAATCAAGTGGATGGTGAAAAATATGTGAAGGCGCAGGTTACTTATTATATTCATCTGGGCGTTTGGAAAGAAAAGGATAAAACTGATTATACGAATTTCGATATTTTCCGTAACAACCGTTACACTTATACTGTCAGTGTAGCAGGAGTGGATAATCTGATCGTCGAAGTCGAGAAAGACGGTGCAGATAATGAGATATGGGGAGGTGACGGCGATATGTTTCTCTCATTTCAAAATGTACGAACCTTTGATGCTCACTTTGAAACGGCAGTTATCTCTTTCTCGAAACAACAAATACTGGATTTAATTTCGGCATATGGAATAGAACCTGATGGGGGAGATAATGCTAAAAAAGTTTTCAAGGAAAAGTTTGTAATACAAGCCGCTACTCCCAAAAATGGTTTTGTGTCGGATGATACTGATATTAACTGGGTTAAATACAGAAGAAATCAGAAAGGGGTAACTGATTTTGCCAAATATAAAGATGCCTCGGATCCAGACTATGGAGACCCACTGGATGCGGATGGTTTTAAAGAAGATTTGTTTAAGGTGGCTTCAGATAATAAGTATCAAGATAATGACTCTATACGTTATACCTGCTTTATTGATGAATATTACTATGGAGATGAGAGTGGTAACTATAACACAAAAAAAGGTTTGCCATTGAAAGATTTTATTAATACCAAACCCCGTACGATTCAAATTTCCACCTATTTTAAAAAGAATGATCAGTCTCCTAGTACGGTAAGTATGGCTGCGTATACTTTTTCTCAACGGCCTATTTGCACAATATATGACTTGGACTATTTAGAAAAGAGTGGAAATGGGTGGGGGACGGAATGGAGCCGGGAAGGAGATAATTTGCCAGTTAAGAAACTTACTTCTAAGAATGGAACTTTTCAGGGGCGTTCTAATATGGTAGGATTTTTGAATTTGAATAAGCCAAATACAGGAGGAAAGTGGTCTTGGAATTCATATATCAATTTTGAAAATAATGAACTTAGTATAAAATATGCCGAATATGCCTGCCTGTCACGAAATCGGGATTTGAATGGTGATGGTGTTATCGATGATAATGAATTACGATGGTATCTTCCTTCAGTGAAACAATATTTGGGATTTGTAATGGGAGAAGATGCTTTACCGAAAGAAGTACGATTGTATAATCAGGAACAGGAGAATCGCAGTGGCAATTCTGATTATTCTTATGCCAGTAGTTCGGCATACGTTAGCGGTTATTATGTCTTGCTGGCCTATGAAGGAGCTGCAGTTGAATTTCATAAAGAAAAAAATGCTTATTCATACCGTTGTATACGCAATTTGAGAAATGTTAGTCAGAATACAGTAAATTTTGTAGCAACCTCAAATGACTATTATAGTGATCGCACTGCTTATTTATATTCTTTTGAACGTTTAAATTCAAAGGCTAAGCGTAGTAGTGTGAGTGGCGCGTTGACCTTTGATCACAATGTTTTTGATGAAGAAAATCGTTTGTCGAAGGCTTTCAGTGTTGATAAGGAGTGGGTAGAGAATAAAGAGGGTAGTGTTAATGCAGGTTTAGCAAGTTCTAGTAATCCGTGTGCTGAAAAAGGTAAAGGTTGGCGCCTCCCGAATCAAAAGGAATTGGCTGTTATTATTTATAATAGGGTTAATGATGAAGAAGGTATGGAAATCAGTAAAAGCTATTTTAGTTGTACAAAATCAATAACAGACGGTTTGTATTGTGGCTATGACCATTCAAAATGGAGTTTGGTAGAGTGGGGAAGCACTACAACGGCTGTTTCTGAAGGAACCATAGGATATCGTTGTATAAAGGATAAAAATTAATCATATGAACCGAACAAGATTAGTCAAAAGAATAGCCAGCCGGCTTCTCATAGAAGAGGAGGAAGCTGCCTTGTTTATCAGAGTGTGGGAAGAAGAAGTGGAGAGGGCATTGATCCGGGAAGGCGAAGTGGGGTTGATGGGATTTGGAGCATTCACTTTATGGAAACAGGTCGGAAGGCCAGGACGTAATCCTAGGGATAATACATCCTGTATGATCGCTCCGCGTAACAGCGTGAAGTTCAGACCGGGAAAGTTTCTTCTGGAGCATCTGAACAACCGGACAAAGACTCCGGGTGAAGACAATAAGGAAAAATAGATAGCAAACAACAGGAATATGGAAACCGGAAATAGTATTATAACTCAACTTCATATTATGAAACAAGCATCTGACGTAGAATCGATTTTATTGAATGAAGTAGATAATGAGAAGTACGTTTATCTCTATCTTGAAGGAGATACCTGGTGTGCTTATGAACGTTCGGCTTATTATCTGGCAATGGAATTTCCTGTCGTTCTCGATAAGGAAATTGTGCACGATGGTTACGAAGTCATTCTGATGAAGGCTTCTTTCAACGTGGATAAAATGCAGCTACCCCTGTTTCGCACGGCTGTCCTGCGAACGGTGGCAGACGACCGCCTTCTTTTTCAGATCTCCCGTACCGTCGAGGGATTCGTGGAATGGAAAGAACAACAATTAAGAAGTTTGCCTGCTTAATCGACAGGTGTCTCTTCCTTGGGGATCGTTGAGGCATTCCCGTTCCTGAACGCCGTATAGTGGGGGGACAGAATCTCGACGCCGGCTTTATCGAAATAGTCCTGGATATTCTGATGCAGGTCCGAATAGATGCTTGTCATCTTGTCCGCATCCTGAATATAAGCGTTGATCTGATAAACGGGGTAGAAGTCGCTCAGGGACGTTTCGAGGACGAAAGGAGCCGGTTCAGGCATCACTCCGGACGTTGCCTTGGCTGCATCGATCAAAAGCTGGTGCACTTGCCGCCACGGCGTGTCATAGCCGATCGTCACTTCGGAATGGATGATAAGTCCGTAACTTCTTGCCGACGAACTGTAATTTACTGTCTGTGAAGACATGATGAATGAGTTCGGTATCGTCACGATCTCGTTCTTTATCGTGCGGAGGCGGGTGACGAAAGCTGTCTTTTCGATCACATTTCCCACCGTATCGTTCAGTTTTATGCGGTCGCCTTGTTTGAAAGCGCGCATATAAGTGATAACGAATCCGGCAATAATATTTCCGATCACCGTACTCGACCCCAATGAAACAATCAGTCCGACAAAGACCGATACTCCCTGGAACACGCCCGAATTGGCGCCCGGCAAATAAGGATAAATCATAGCGATCATAAACGCATACAGCAGGAATCGGACGATATGGTAGGTCGGCATCGCCCAGTCCGCATAAAAACCGTTAATCTTCAACCTTCCCGCATCTATTTCCGTTGCCAGGTAACGGATTCCCCGGATAATATATTTTATAGTCAGGCAGATCACAATGATTGTGAACAGGTTGGGGATATAATCCAGAATACCTACCAGGATGCTTTTTACCGGGTTCCAGATGTAATAAGCGATCTTGTAAGCAAGTTCTTTGGTCTGCGGGAAGATCGAGAAGAGGATCGGGATCGTCAGTACCAGCAGGATGAACAGCAGCAGGTAGCGTATGATGCTTGCCATAAAAACCAGCAGTTTTACCTGTTTTTGCGTATCCAGTAACTCGTAGTTCTGGATGGAGATTGGTTTTAACTTGGTGTCTTTCAGTTGTTGGATGCGTGCTTTGGCTTTTTGGTAGAGCCAGGAAGAAAGGCGGAACAGCAGGTATTGGCCCAGCAGCACCAGCATGAAATAGAGGGCGTGTTTTCCCGTTTCCCACCAATTTTCATGGAGTTTGCTACCCCTTAATTGTGCAACTGTTTCCTGGTGTAACGAATCCAGTTTCTGGATTTGCCCGGCTTTCAGTTTGAAGGCGGCGTCTGTCTTTTGTATGGCGGACGAGTCGGTATGCGTCAGAGCCGTATCGGTCGAGAAAATATCCTTGATTACTTTTTGCAGTTGGGCGTTTGCCGTTGTGTGCAGGAATAATAAGAGCAGGAAAATGTATAAAGTTTTGTGCCGTTTCATTTTGACGTTCATTTTTATTGTTGATTTACATACAACAAAAAGAAACGGGATAGGTTAAGTGAAAAAAAATTATAAAAGGCGGCTGCCGGAGATTAGAATCTTCCAGGCAGCCGCCTTCCGCGTCATCAGATAATCTGATTTATTATGATTTTACCAGGGAGTGATCGTCACGTTGCGGAACTCCACTTCCTTACCTTCGCTCTGCAAGCCGATATAACCGTCTTTCTGCTTGTTCCATCCGGTGTTCTGATAAACGCCGTTGATGTAGACGTTGATCTTTCCGTCTTTCACATAGATGTTGGCCTCGTTCCATTCGCCGGCAGGCTTTTCGCTGCTCGGAGCGTTCTTTTTTACCACCGGGAAACCAGGACGGGGTTCACCCGGCTTGCCCTGGTATTGCATCAGGTCGGAGCCGCCCAGAAGGACAAAGTCGCCCGCATTACCCAGCATCAGGTTACATTCTATTCCGTTCGGGAACGGATTCTTCGGATCGGCGATCAATAGGAAAATACCACTGTTCGCATTCTGGTCACCGTTTGGCCAGCGCCATTCCACGTGCAGCTTGTAGTTATCGTACTTTTCTTTCGTGTACATATAACCGAAAGGCTGGCCTTTGATCTTGATCACACCGTCGCTTACGGAATAAACCTGTTCAGGCGGAACGGAATTTTTGTCAACGACAAAGTTCCAGTTTGACAGGTCTTTTCCGTTGAATAACTTGGTTGTCTTCTGTGCATTTGCGTCGCTTCCGAAGCACAAAAATGCTGCGGCTATGGCCGCCATGCAGAGCATTCTTTTTTTCATGGTTCTAAATGAATTATGAATAATAAAATAGTAATTAGTCAACAATAAGTTTGCGATAACGTACACGCTTAGGTTCAGTGTCGCCACCCTGTTTGCGTTTGTATTCTTCGTATTCGGAATAAGTTCCTTCATAGAAGACCACATTCGAATCGCCTTCGAACGACAGGATATGTGTACAGATACGGTCGAGGAACCAGCGGTCGTGCGAAACGACAACGGCGCATCCGGCGAAGTTCTCCAGACCTTCTTCCAGGGCACGTAGCGTGTTCACGTCGATGTCGTTGGTCGGTTCGTCGAGCAACAGCACATTGGCTTCGGCCTTCAGTGTGATGGCAAGGTGCAGGCGGTTACGTTCTCCACCTGACAAGACGCCGCAAAGTTTTTCCTGGTCGGCTCCTGCAAAATTGAAACGTGACAAGTAAGCACGCGAGTTGATCTCTTTTCCTCCTACGCGGATAAATTCCTGTCCGCCGGAAACAACCTGGTAAACTGTTTTATTCGGGTCGATGTCTTTATGTGTCTGGTCGGCATAACCTACTTTTACGGTTTCACCCACTTCGAACGTACCTTTGTCGATGCTTTCCATGCCCATGATCATCTTGAACAGTGTTGTTTTACCTGCACCGTTCGGACCGATCACACCCACGATGCCGTTTGGAGGAAGCATGAAGTTCAGGTCATCGAACAATAGTTTTTCACCGAATGCCTTGGCTACATGTTGCGCTTCGATCACCTTGTTACCCAGACGGGGGCCGTTCGGGATAAAGATTTCCAGTTTGGATTCGCGCTCTTTCTGGTCTTCATTCAGCAAGGCTTCGTAAGAGTTCAGACGAGCTTTACCTTTAGCCTGGCGGGCTTTCGGAGCCATGTTGATCCATTCCAGCTCGCGTTCCAACGTCTTGCGGCGTTTGCTGGCCTGCTTTTCTTCCTGAGCCATTTTCTTAGTCTTCTGATCCAGCCAGGAAGAGTAATTACCTTTCCAGGGAATACCTTCGCCACGGTCGAGTTCAAGAATCCAACCGGCCACGTGATCAAGGAAGTAACGGTCGTGTGTGATACAGATGACTGTTCCGGCATACTGCTGCAAATGTTGTTCCAGCCAGTCGATAGACTCGGCATCCAGGTGGTTGGTCGGCTCATCAAGCAGCAACACGTCCGGCTGTTGAAGTAACAGACGGCAAAGAGCTACACGGCGGCGCTCGCCTCCGGACAGCGTATCCACGATCTGGTCTTCAGGCGGGCAGCGCAGGGCATCCATTGCACGTTCGAGGCGGCTGTCAAGATTCCAGGCGTCGGTCGCGTCGATCTTATCCTGCAATTCGGCCTGACGGGCGATCAGCGCATCCATCTTGTCCGGGTCTTCCAGCACTTCGGGATCGCCGAACTTTTCGTTTACCTCTTCGTATTCTTTTAATGTATCAACGATTTCCTGTACTCCTTCCTGTACGATCTCCTTTACGGTTTTGCCCGGTTCCAGTTTCGGGTCCTGTTCCAGGTAACCTACCGAATAGCCGGGTGAGAAGACCACTTCTCCCTGGTATTCCTTTTCAATGCCGGCGATGATCTTTAGCAACGTAGATTTACCGGAACCGTTCAGACCGATGATACCGATCTTGGCTCCATAAAAGAAAGACAGATAAATATTTTTCAGTACTTGTTTCTGCGGCGGGAAAGTTTTGCTCACGCCTACCATCGAGAAAATAATTTTCTTGTCGTCTGCCATATTTTTAAGAATGTATTTTGTAATTTTTTTTCCAGGACAAACTTACATAAATATCTTCAGATTCTAAAATCTATGGTGGTATTGTATTCTTCATATACCCATTCTGTCTTTTTTGTGCCTTTTTTATGAGTAGTGATGCACAACGGCCAGTAACAGTATTAGTCAATGGCGAATATGTGGAGGTGATACCTGAAAAAATCTAGTTCCTGTTATGTGCAGTGAGCCAATGTGTTTCGTTTGTTAGGTGAAAAAATATTCAAAAAAGTCATTGGAATATTTGCATAATAAAAAACAACCTTCTATCTTTGCACCCGCATTACAGAGGTAACGCACCGGATGATTCGCTAGCTCAGCAGGTAGAGCACATCCCTTTTAAGGATGGGGTCCTGGGTTCGAACCCCAGGCGGATCACTGAAACAACAAGAAAAATCAAGCAAATCCCTGATAATCAGATATTATCAGGGATTTCTTTTTTTTGGCAGGTAGCAGAAAATAGCCGTTTCAAGCATATTATCGGTGGATAAATCGTGGGACTAAAATTTAGTTCAAAAAAGTCCCACGAATTTGCACGTTTCTCACTGATTCATAGTCTTTTGCATAGACTTACTTTGGAAGAGAATACATAGTTTTGTAACTTTAAAAACGATGTAAAAATGGCTCGAAAATCATTTTCTGTATTGTTCTTCATTAAGAAAGGCAAATTATTAAAGAACGGAGAAGCACCCGTGTGCATGAGAATCACTGTAAATGGCTGTATGGTAGATATTTCTATCAAAAGAAGTTGTCCCGTAAACCTATGGAATCAAGCAAAAGAGAATTCAAAAGGAAAAGACCGTATGTCGGTGGAACTGAACCACTACTTAGAAATCACACGCTCACGCATACACCAAATTTATAGGGAACTGGAAACTTCCGACAAGGTTATCACCGTTGATCTTGTGAGAAAACTGTATTATGGTGTGGATGAAGAAAGCAAAACCCTTTTGCAAGTATTCAGAGAACACAACGAACAAAGTCGTAAGCTGATCGGCAAAGACTTTGTTAGTAAAACCGTTCAACGGTATGAAACCACTACCCGATATTTGGAGGAATTCATTAAGAAAGAATATCAGCTATCGGATATTGCTCTAAACAACTTGGAAGCTAATTTTATTTCTAAGTTCGATGCTTTGCCTAACAACAGGCACACTTCCTGACTATCCAGCCAGTTTTCTACTTTCTGGGTATGAGTGCTGCACAAACTTTCTATTCGTTTGGCAAACTCAGTGAACCGTTCGCAGACATACGAAAAGGTTCTCTTTTCAATGGTTACTACTTCCATACTTTCAATTTTAAAAGGTTTATAAAACGTGTTGATCTAACTTTCATCGGCAAATGAAAGAAGAATCAGGAGCCGTTTTCAAAACTGTCCAAGGATGGCATAATAAAACCACTACTGTCTCTACGAGCTAGTTTCCCAAATAACACTTAAATCTTCATGATAAATACCATGAGCACACTCCAAATTTTACTATATTGCAACAATTTATAAATGTAGTCAGCATGAAGTTCAAAGACCTTTCAATTACGTTCCATACAAATAAAGTAAAGGAATGCATAGATTTCTACACCGAATATTTTAAAGCTATGTCAGCTTTTGATTCATAGTGAGAGGTAGCCGATATATAAAGTTGATAAAGTAATAATCTAAGTTAGCACTCGTAATTTGAAATTGGAATATAACATAAGAAGCCTGTACACTCCAGTACAGCCAGCAGTAATAGGTACTAATGGCGAGGTCTCATATATTGAGTTGCCACCTGACGCACAACTACAAGACTTTATTTATTGTTATTGGAATCTAAAGACTATTAAGCCACTAGATGATATATACAATTATCGTGTAGTTGCTGATGGGTGTATTGATATCGTTTTTAATTGTACAAATTATGATGAAACATATATAATGGGGTACTGCAATTCTTTTGTGAAGATTGGCATTGATAAAGAATTCAATTATTTCGGAATACGGTTTCTTCCGGGTATATTTCCATTACTATTTAATATAGATGCGTCAGAATTAAGCAACCATTACGAACGTTTAAATACCGTGCAACCTCGTATATACAATGTAATTCAACAATCGAAAGATAGATGCTTATGCCTTCAGGATTTGTGCGATGAACTCAATATCTATTTTATTAAGCATATTAATAAAATAGAAAAACCTTTTGATAATAGATTTTTCTGTGCATTAGAAACTATTTTAAAAAGCAAAGGATCGATTATTATTGAGAAAGATTTGAATGGTGGAATAAGTAGTCGTCATTTACAACGACTTTTTAATTTTTACATAGGAGATACAGCCAAGTCTTTTTGCCGAATTGTTCGTTTTCAGAATCTTTTAAAGATTGATCCTTCAATTAAATTAATAAAATCCGAAAAATCATATTATGAGTTTAAATTATTTTACGGTAAAACGCCCTCAAAGATCGCCGCTGAATAAAATGTCCGATTTTTCCTATTTTTGAAAAACTCTATGTTTTAACTTTGCGGCATGGAATTATATAGCATAAAGCAACTGTCAATACTTTATGTAATAACCAGTAAGGATGAAGTTAAAGATAAACGGTGATTAAAGAAATCGCTAAAAATATAAAAGCAACTATTGAAAACAACTTAATAACAAGATAATGAAATATTTAGATAAATATATTGTTGTGTGCAAATGGGTTGAGAGCTATGAAAATCCTATTATATTAAAGAAAGATGAAAAAGTTGTAGTCAATTTAGCTATAAAAGAAACTGATCCGGAATGGGTAAATTGGGTTTGGTGTATAGCGGGCAATGGAATGACAGGTTGGGTACCTATACAAATTTTGAATGTATGTGAGACCTTACCGAATGAACGGCAAATAGCTATTGCATTAGAAGACTATTCTGCTTATGAGTTACCAGTAAATCAAGACGAGATAGTAATCGGCTCAAGATGCCTAAATGGTTGGTTATGGTGTCGAAAAGAAAATTCAACCAAGGAAGGTTGGGTACCGATTAGATGTTTAAAGCGATCTATTGAATCATTGTAGAATAAGTATTGCCGAAATTAAAGATACGTGAACAACATCCTGAAAAGACTATACCTGTGTGCTATTATCTCTATTCTTTAGAAGGAGCTCTATTAAACTTACACTGGAATGATATTCCATCAGAATTAAAAAAAGAACTAAAAGATAAAATTCAGGATTAACTATTAGAACAATTTGATTAATGATTAGGCTATTAAAAAAGAATTAGCAGATTGATTCATTTTTACACTTATTGACATGACATATGAGATTACCTTTGCAAAAAACAATAAGTACATTAAAATGATACGATTACAAAATAAAAACAGGTTTTGAAAAGGAAGCCATTATTAAGTCCTCGGTTATAAAAGAGGGACAAATAGTTGATGAACATTTATATAGTATTAAGAAAAAATGAAAAAAGATATAAGCGATCACATTATTAGTAAATTAGATTTGCAGGATATAGCTAAAGTGTTGTCCGATGAATTAAGCGGGTCGGAACTGAACACTGTTTTACTGGACGTTTTTAACAAGCGTGTTCAGCAGGAAACTCCCTCGTCCTTACTAAGTAAATATGAGGGCAACAAGCTTGTTAAGCCCGCCTTATTAGAAGATGTTTTAGAATATAAAGAAAATGAATTACGGTGCTATAAATTAATAGCAGGTAGAGGATTTGAACCCATAGAACTTTCCCCGGTCGCTCAGTTTGGGACAAGTAGTGTTATAGCAACAGTAGATCAGAAAAAAGTCCTCACTTCTTTAAGAAACACAGAAGTACAGGCAGACCCGACGAATGCAATAGCATTACATTACGCATCGTTAAAGAAAAAAGGAGAATTAGATAACAAAACCTATAATTACAGCAACATTTCACGGGTAATAAGGACACAGGTATTTAATAATCCTAATTTCACTCCTCATTTTACTGTTCTTGCCCTTATTTCATGTGGTAGAGATACTGGTAGCTTTAATTTTGAGAAAGAAGAACTATTAAAACATTTAACTACATCGTATGAAATATGTAAAAGTTACGGTGTGGAAAAAATATATTATGAGATTATTCCATGTAAAGGCTATGACAGTCAAAGCCCGCTTATAATGGAATCAATATCGTATGTCCGGGAAAAGAATAGTAATCTTGAGGTCTTGGTTATAGCACCGGAACATGATAATAACTATTACCATGGTTTCAGAATAAAGCAGCAAATAGTGATCGGCGGCAATACTATTGAAATTGCTGACGGTGGATTGCTTGATTGGACACAACAGCTATTAACCAACAAAAAAGAGCGAATGATGACATTCGGGCTTGGTATTCAGGTATTATATCACCTAACTAAATAAACATGGTAAAGAGTAAAGTCATATTTGAAGATGAAGAACAGGTAGAGATTAAATATCCTTGTTTTGAATTAAAGGATATTGTTGAGTATTATTTTGAAATATGTACTCCTAACAATTCTATAACTCCATTTTCACTTGTGGCTTTGCCCAATGCAAATATCTTAGTTTCAATTTATATCTCCGATAGTAGTCAGACATTCAAAGTACATCGTGAACATGGTATAATTGATACATCGGGTGATAAGATATCTGGTAGCTTAACAGAAGCGATCACTGTAATACACGCTCCCGGAACCCATGAATTTTCAATAAAATTCAAGCCGGGAGTTTTGTACTCCTGTTTATCTAAAGATATTTCAACTTTGGTGGATAATCATTTGTCTCTGCAAAAGTATGCACTACAGCTTGGGAAAGAGGACTTTACGGATATGATAAAAGATGGATTAATAAACTCCACAGATGACAGTTACAGCCATGCTTTTGGGGGTGATGACCCACTTGTGCATTCCGTTTCTTTCGGAAGTTACCGGATTGGAGTCCATTATCTTCTGGTTTATTTGCGGAGGGCTTGGAGTTTTCACTCCACTTATTATTGCCGGCGTGATGATGCTTCGCAAAGAAGGGGGCAAATTCACAAAAGAGACCTTTGTGGAGCGACTACGATTCAAACTTATGACTCGTAGAGATTGGCGTTACTCACTTCTGGCGTTGGTGGTAATCGGACTCTTGACAAGTGGAATTATGATTGCGATGCAAGTCCTTTTTTCGGATTTCAACCATACTCCGTCGTTTATGACTTTGGATCCGCTTTCACCGGGAAGATATTGGCTATTGCTTGCATGGTTGCCATATTGGTTGCCTTCATGAGCAAACTACGGCAAAAGCGCGTAGCAAATTAGTGGGATAAATCATGGGATATGCTTGAAGCAAAAAATATAAAGTTTTAAATATCAGCGTGGTAACTCTCTTTGGAGAATCCCAGGCGGATCACTGAAACAAGATGAAAAATAAAGTAAATCCCTGATAGTCAATCACTATTGGGGATTTCTTTTTTCCCTTCAGTCCACCTTTTAGTTGGATTACAGCAAAAAACAAGTAAAAATAGATTTGATTTACAGTGTTTTACCTAACAGGGTTTCAGTATGTTCCATTTTGCAGCTATGGAATAACAGGAAAATGATGGGTAGGTATAAAAAAACGAAATGGTCTGCTTTCACAAGCGGGCCATCTCTTATTAACCAAAACCTTAACTATGAAAAAATTTACGTTTTTCAACAGCAAATATACAATTTATTTTTTTATAACCTCATGGAAATATTATTATTTTTCCTCAAAGTCGCATTTTTAACATTTACCCTCGTTGCATGTCGATGACTTGGTTTGAGTATCATAAATCAACAGACCTTCTGTTTTGCCAAAAGGAATCACACATGGGGGAGTATCGCTTCAATTTGTGCAATACAGATTCTCATATAATTATTTCATTTTAGTTTTAACAGATTGGTTATTACTATTAAACATGGAAGGACGGTTTCTAAAATGCTTCTTGAAAAACTTATTGAATGCACTCTGGCTTTCAAAACCGAGTAGGAAACCTATCTCTGGCAAAGGGATTCTTTCTTTCAAATATTTTTTTGATAATTCCATGCGTAAATCGTTGAGGAGTTTTTGATAGGAGGTCCCTTCTGCCTTTAGTTTTCTTTGGATATTGCGTTCACTCATATTGAATTTCTCCGCGACATCTTTTAAAGACAGGCTACTGTTGGAGAGGCTGTGCATGAGATAGCGACGGACAGTTCTGGAGAGACTGTTGTTTTGACCGCTTTCATGCATTTGTATTTCATTCATATAATCTTCAAAAATGGCAAGCATTTCTTTATTTCCTGTGACGATTGGTAAATCCAGGACTGATTTATTGAAAATAAGAATAAGTTTGTCATGATTGAATATGACGGGGCAACCCAGGTATTCCTCCAGTTTGTCTTTTGTCCCTTCTTTCTCGTACATGGAATATACGCGTATTGGATGCAGGAACCTTCCTGTAAAACTGTAGGCATATTGAAGGAAAAAGCCGCATTGCATTTCAATCCATTGTTGTGATGCGACCGGGTAGGACTGTTTAAACTGCGAGTCCAGGGATATTTCGAGGGAGAAATTGTTTTCGTCTTCTTTCGTTTCAAATGCGTATATGTTATTGATTGCCGGGTCGAACGGGTTTTCATTCTCAAAAATCTCCCGTACGGTCTTGCTTTGGTTATAGATATTGAAGAAGCTCCCGGTCAGGACGAATGGCAGTAGAAATCCGGTTTCCAGGCCTATTCTGGTATTACCTGTCTTTTTAACGATATGTTCCAGATATACACCCAGTATGTTTGCGTCGATTAGAGATGCCGGATTTTGCAGAATGGCATAATCATACTTTAAGCCTGTTAATATTTCTGAGATTTCTGCTTGTGTCGTTCCGAAGTGCTTTAGAAGCATATTCAATAGACCTGCTGTGATAAACATATATTTGTCGCTTTTGGACAAAAGTATGGCTTAATTTTCAATTGCCAAAAAATTGCAGTATCTATCTTTGCAGCGTGTAAGAGTTAAATATAAAATATGGTGAACATGAAGCTTTGGAAGTATAGCGGAACATTCCTGACATGGACAGGGATTATCCATACAATTTATGCATTCTTTATCGGAAAAGATGCTTTGGATAAAATGTTGGGAGATGGATTGGCCGATTCGGTAGGAGAAGATTATGAGCGTGGTTTTGCCTTTTGGTTCCTGATATGTGGGATTGTACTGATACTTTGGGGGCAGACACTTCAATACTATATAAAGAAAGAGCAAAAACCGGCTCCTGCGTTTTTGGGTTATTGCATGTTGCTTTTTACTGTGGCTGGTTGTATATTTGTTCCGGTATCCGGTTTTTGGCTTTTCCTCCCGCAGGCTGTTATTATAATTTATTCGAATAGAACATCCAGTACATGGAATGTCTGAAATACGTGTCTATGGAATAGGACTGTAACGCCATAAGTTTTTCTCCGGCTTTGTTTGTAGTTTATTTTCCTTGTTTCGTCATCTGAAATGACGTGATTCGTCGAATAAGTCTTTTCCGGGTTGCAATAGAACCTACTTTTGCATTCCAATTTATTATTAATGTGTATGAAAAAATATATTTTGATTTTTCGGACATCCGTAAGAAATAAACAAGATATAAAGCGTATCGAAACGCTTTTCGTCCAATTCCCCCAAATCGACAAATGGCATGTGGACTTGGAGAATTGGGAGAAGGTATTGAGGATAGAATGCCGGGAAATGATTCCGGCTACCATCCTAAACGCATTACAGACTATCCATATTTATGCGAAGGAGCTGGAATAGCATCTGTCGCAAAACCTATAGGTCTAGCAACGAGCCGCAGTTTTTCCCCATGATATAAGGTAAAGAACGGCGTATCTTTTCGGTGGGCCAGTCCCACCATTGTAATTCCAGCAACCGGGCGATTGTTTCTTCGTCGAAACGTTTGCGTATTTCCCTGGCCGGTGTTCCGCCTACGATGGTATAAGGAGGGACGTCTTTGGTGACGACTGCCCGTGCTGCTATGACAGCTCCGTCTCCGATATGTACGCCTGCCATGATTACAGCCTCATAACCTATCCATACGTCGTTGCCGACGACGATGTCGCCTTTGTTGTCCCAGGCAGAGGCGACGTCTTTTTTATCCAGGCCCCACTCTTCGAAGAATAGGGGAAATGTATAATTAGACAGGGAATCTAATGTATGGTTGGCACTGTTGAAAAGGAATTTCGCTCCACAGGCGATGGAACAGAACTTCCCGATTATCAGCCGGTCTCTATTGATCGGATAATGATATAAAACGTTGTTTTTCTCGAACTGGGTCGGGTCGTTGACAAAATCGTTGTATATCGTATAGTCGCCGACAAGGATATTGGGGTTTGTAATGACTGTGTTCAGATAGATAGTCTGAAAGTCGTTTGTGCGTGGATATGTTTTCATTTCTTTTGTTTTACCAGCATAATTACCGGATTGTCTTCTTCATCCAACCTCGAGGCTATTTCTTTCAATTTGCCATCTTTCAGTTGGCCTTTCTTGTAAATCTCAACGAGAGGGGAGGCATTTAGACTGGTGACGTTTTCGATTTCGCGATTAATTGATTTCGCAGTCATAGCCACGGTTCTTTTTTCTGCATAGTCATTATTGTATACGGCAACTTGATACAGGTTTTTTTCTTCCTTCTCGTACACCAGTTGATCCGTATAGAATCCGTTACCCTTTTCAAAATTAAATACATTTTTAACGGTTTCCATAAAATAATAACGGTCGGTATGAATACCCATATAAAGAAAAACTTCGGGTTGCATGGTATGCGCAGATGGAGTTCTTACGATAAAGGGGTTTAATGTTCCATCCGGTGCGTAGTTATACAATGTGTCGGCTGATGCGTCCATAAGTGTCCATTGGCCGTGGCTCAGGCGTATTTGGTAAGAATAACTTGCCACAAAGTTACTTCCATCGGTCGCTATCGGTGCGTTAATCGTTTTAAAAGGGATAAAAATCTCCCGGGTGATGCTTCCGTCCTGTTTGGATAGAATAACATGGTATGCTTTACTTCTGTCCTTTCCTTTATTATGATAATCTGACATATCATAGCAAATCAAATTATTTTTGTCGTAATCGAAAACAGATGAAACTTCCCAGTCCAGGTTCAGACACCGTTTGAATTTTCCGTAAAGGTCGTACACCAGGATTTTATTGCCCGGCGACTTTACGAATATTTCTCCATTGCTTTCATCGAGAATAATCTCGTTAATCCTTGTATATTCTTCTGCTCCTGGGCCTTGCCGGTTTATCTTTCTTACTCCTTTGCCGGTTTTTCTGTCAAAAATAAAAATATCCCCGTCGTTATTCCTGTTTGTCACCAGTAAGCATTTTTTTCCTACATCTTTGACCAGACCTTGTGTAAGAAACTCGTCGGTGGTTTCCAGTGCAATGTATTCCACATCCATAAAATCCTGAAGAATCAGTTCCTTTTTAGGATAGCTTTTCGATACGTCGACAGTGATTAAATCATCGGTTGACTGTTTGTTTTCTCCACACCCTGCCAATACCACCAACAGAATGATTGCTAGAATTGTATTCGTTTGTTTCATTGTAACGATTTTTATGTGACAAACATACATAAAATAATCGTCGCATTGTATGTGAACCGAATAAAAATCAAGATAACTCTCTATAGTGATTCTTTTTTGTTTAGGATAAAAAGAATGAAAAGAGCTAATGTTTTTTTATTTAGAGGTAGGTGTAAATCGATTTACACCTACCTCTAAATGAAAATAGACCTACCTCTAAATTTATTTACACCTACCTCTAACAAAAGAATCATCGGATATATGATCAAAAGACTTTTAGGCGATACTGATAAAAGATTTTGTTTTTCGGAATATGTCTTATTTTTTTAACTAAAGATAAAATCACCCAACATAATAAACTAAAAGACACCTTTTTATGTTTACCCGGAAATTAAATTACAGACAAAAAGACATGATGATGAAAGCAGAAAGAATATTACCTGTTGATTTGTATAATTCCGTATCAACGCCGGAACTGAAGCTCGAAAGTTCGCTGAGAATCCTATATGTAAAAGAGGGTGAAGACTATAAATTGCTACCTCTGGACTCGGGTACCCTGGCCGTAATCTGTACCGGAGGAACTTTTACCTGTAAAGCCTTGCACCATACATACGATGTATCGGCCGGACAACTTTTGCTCGCTGCCAGTGACGACGTGACAGCGGTCGAAGCCTTTCCCAGCACCCGGTTTTCCGGAATAATTGTTTATGTGTCCGAAGAGTTGTTGATTAACCGTCAGCGTCTCGTGTACCGCGATATTCCTTCCGACGAAATCGAGGAGACAAAAATCTATCTGCACCTTGTCGAATCGCAAATAGAACAGATGAAAGAGATGCGTGCGAAGGTGGTCGAATCTCTCCTGAGAGCTCTGATTATAAATTTACAACAGGGAAAAGCGGTATCTGATACGCCGAAAACAGAAAATTCACTCTTTTTCCAACAATTTGCGACACTAATTAGTAGATATCACCATTCTCCTGCGTACTTTTACGCAGAGAAATTAGGAATCACTTCGCAAGAGTTGAATATCCGGTGTAAGCAAGGAGCCGGTATCTCTGCGGCCGAGTGGATTAGTGAGTTCGTATTGCTGGAAGCAAAAGACCTGTTATCGAAAACCCGTCTGCGTCCTTCGCAGATTGCAACGATGCTGGGATTTGCCAACCACGACACTTTCTCGCGTTGGTTCCGCAGGCATACGGGGGAGATTCCGACGGAATGGAGATAACACTAAGCATATGAATACGATAGATTTATTATTTGAGAACACAAAGATTAAAGGAAAAGTCATTTTATCAGACTCCTTACATGAAAACAAGGCTTTGCTGAAGGATAAAACCTTGTATAAGTTTATATGGGTTTTGTCCGGTCAACTGGAGCTGGATGTCGACCACCAACCGGTCGTATTGAAAGAAGGCCAGTTACTCACCTTGTCCCATCTGCACCATGTGGACTTTGTACGGGTGGACGGCGAGTATCTGTCTTTGTTGTTCAACAGTAATTTTTATTGTATTTATGGCAACGACCATGAGGTTTCGTGCAACGGGTTGCTGTTTCACGGTTCCTCGCATGTCGTTATCTTTGATTTGTCCGGTGAGGAGCGGCGGAAAATCGCGACGCTGACCGGGATTATGCGTGAAGAATTTGAAAGCCGCGACCATTTGCAGGATGAAATGCTCCGCGTGTTGTTGAAACGCTTTATTATATTATGTACGCGTATCGCAGAAAACAGGCAGGGCGTAAGGAAGGAAAACGGGATGCAGTTTGAGACGATTCGCAAGTTTTATGTTTTGGTCGATACCCATTTCAAAGAAAAGAAACAAGTGCAGGAATATGCCGATATGCTGAATAAGTCGCCCAAGACGCTGGCTAACCTGCTGTCTACCTACCAACAACCTTCGGCCATCCGCGTAATCCATAACCGGGTGCAGGCAGAGGCGGAGCGCTTGCTGCTCTATTCATCCAAAAGCTCCAAAGAGATTGCCCTGATGCTGGGTTTTGAAGACCAGGCCACCTTCAGCCGCTTTTTCAAAAATGCCACCGGATTGAGTACGACTGAGTATCGGAAGAAGAATAAAATCATCAAAGAATAGCGCAACATTTGTTTCTCCCGTTTGCTTATCGGATTGGGTTATAAGTTCTGAACCGATTTTGTCCGGCTGCTTTCCCATGCCGCTTCAATCAGGCGGATAACGTCTACCACTTCGCGGGCATCGCTTTCTAAAATGATGCCGTTACGGATATGCTGGTAAATGTTTTCGTAGAAAGCACCGTAATTGCCTGGGAGGCTCGGATATCGTTCGCGTACATTTATAGTATTCTTTTCGGTATGCAGGAGACCCCAGATGGAGGAATCCTCTTCGCCCCAATGAGGGGAATCGGGCATCAGGCCGTTTGTCAGGTCCTCTTCCTGGCGGTCGAGGCCGTATTTGACGAAAGAGCCTTCCGTGCCGTGCAAGGTGAAACGCGGCTCACGCTCGCACATCAGGTAGCTGGCTTTCAGGGTGATTCTTACCTCAGGGGCTTTGGAGGGTTTCAGGAGATGGATGATGAAATAATCGTCTACCACACCGTTATCGCGCAAGGTGGCGATGTCGGCAAAGATGGCCTGCGGCATGCCGAACAATTGCACGGCCTGGTCTATCACATGTGCTCCCAGATTGTAAGTCATGCCTCCTCCGGCTTCGCCTGTTTCTTTCCAGGTGCCCTGCTTGATGAAATTGCGGAAACGGGGAAAGGTCGATTCGAACTCGACCAGGCGTCCAAGCAGGTTTTTAGCGAGTATTTCCTTAACGGTCAGGAAATCGCTGTCCCAACGGCGGTTCTGATAAACACTCAATGTTAGTCCTTTTCCGGCGGCGAGGGCGACCAGTTCATTGGCTTCTTCTACCGTTTGGGTGAAAGGTTTTTCTACAATGACATGTTTTCCGGCTTCAAGTGCGCGACGGGCATATTCATAATGGGAACTGTCGGGAGTGTTGACTACGACCAGTTCCAGACCGTCCACTTCCAACAATTCGTCGAAGCTGCGGACGATGCGGGCTTGCGGATACCGTTCGCGGGCCAGGTTTTTGCTTCGTTCGGTGATAGCCGTCAGTTCGAAATGCGGATTCGTGCTGATAAACGGGGCATGAAATACCTGTCCTGACATTCCGTAGGCGGCTAATCCTGTTTTAATTTTATTCATAACATATAAGAGTTTGATTGATAAAGCAGCCGAATTATGTATTCGGCTGTATGTGATCCCAATCGGCACCGTTATTCGCTCCTATAATCCAGTTAAAGGCATAGTGGCGTTCTATCACGATTCCGCCGTCGATTCCGGTCGGAGCTTTTTGCCCATGAATGCGTGCATCCACACAGGCCCAGTCGTAACGCAATGTAAGGTCTGCTTCATCCAGTATTTCCTTTTCCGGACGCGAATAGCCTTTGGACAATAAGTCCTGCAATCCTTTATGTTGCCAGAAAATAGCAGCCAGGACGGGCACATCGACAATTTCGGACGGATAGGAGAGGTCGTCGACAACACCTGCCGCCCAAAGCAGCACGGCGCAGCATTCATAACGCCATACGAACTGGATACAGGTTTGCCGTTCGGGTTTGGGGTCATTGATATAGGCTGTCTCTTTTTCCGTAAGGTAAGATTTGACGCCATACAAATCGTTCATCTTGTTGAAATAAAAGAGAGCTTTTTCGCGGTCCGAATCTTCCGAGAGGATGACTTCCGAATAGACGGCAACGGCAAACAATGCGGCTGCCCGTTCCACCATTTCTTCACGGCTTCTCATCTGCACTTCGCTTTCCAGGACTTCACAGGGCAGTTGTTCCATATAAGGAATGTTTCTTGCTTTGAGCAGGGCGTTTGAGCGCAGACGTCTTTTCATATCGGCAGGCGATTCTTGGGGGCGGTTTCCGTCCAGCAGGTCAGCATTGGCAATCGGGATAAATTCTGTCAACTGGCTTTCGCCTTTGATAGAGAATAGCAATTTGCCTTCCTGGGTATATATCTGCATGCTGGGGTAGAGCAGGAAGCCGTTTACATCGTTCGCAATGGCGAAGAGGCCGTTGATGATATAGCTGGTGCGATCTCCATTGTCGTCGATATCGAAAGTGATACCGGTCACGCAGTTGAATACACGGATTTGCTGTAAAACGTTCTCCTTCAGTTCGACCAGCGGAGTTTCTGCTGAAGAAAAATAGTTTGCCATCCCGGCTGTATGGGAGGCGATGAAATCAGGCTTGTCCTGCCGGTGATTGATATTGAAGGAGATCGTTGAATCGTCTGCAAGGGTCAGGAGGATATTTCCGTTTTCCGGTGTGAACTCTTTTGTCATTTCCTTAAAATGCTCCCGGATGGCTGTTTCGATGCGGCCGGGGTCGCCAATGACTGTGTATAGCGTGATATTCGCTTTTTCCATATTTGTCTGATTTTATTCTTTTGCGAATATACTGTATTATTTAATTATTAATGATATAATTCGTTTTATTTCTTTTTGAGCAGTGGAATATAATCGGCATATCCTTCCTCTTTCATCTTTTCCTTTGGGATAAATTTCAGGGAGGCGCTGTTGATACAATAACGTAATCCTCCTTTGGCGATAGGGCCGTCATTGAACACATGTCCCAGGTGTGCGTCTCCTGTTTTGCTGCGTACCTCCGTCCGGTTCATGCCATAAGATTTGTCTGATTTCTCCATAATCAAACTTTTATCTATCGGCTTTGAAAAGCTGGGCCAGCCACAGCCGGAGTCAAATTTATCCGTCGAAATGAATAATGGCTCGCCGGTTGTGATATCTACGTAGATGCCTTCCCGTTTTTCGTTCCAGTATT
This sequence comes from Parabacteroides goldsteinii DSM 19448 = WAL 12034, assembly GCF_000969835.1. Taxonomy (GTDB): domain Bacteria; phylum Bacteroidota; class Bacteroidia; order Bacteroidales; family Tannerellaceae; genus Parabacteroides; species Parabacteroides goldsteinii. The sequence goes on along the minus strand of NZ_KQ033913.1, from coordinate 1,487,504 downwards.
CATTCTTGAATGCCCGTTCCGTTGCATTCTGTTGTGTTACTGCATACTGTTCTGCTGTGAGTTTCGAACGTAGTGTTACGTCGTCCGGCTTTTCGAATTTCTTTTCCGAGGCAGTCTTATCGTTTGTATTCATGTCTGTTTTTTTTGAAAGTTGATTACTCCTTGTAACTTGTGCCATTACTATCATGTTTGTCAATAGCAAAGCGGCAGTTAATATAAAACTCTTCATATCTGATATTTGTTTATATGGATTTGTTTCTTTTCGAGTTTAGTTCGTCATAACATGAAATACTGGCACAAATTAAGAAACTTTTTCTTGATAAATTTGAACGTCATCGAAAAACTGTAATTCAGGTATATTTATCCGTAATGTGTATACAATATAATAGGTTGCATCCGAATACATTTGTAACAGAATAAAAATGTATAGATTATGGGTGAAAAAAAGAAGGTATCACAGATTACGAGGCGTGGTTTTATTAAAACATCGGTAGCAGCCGGAGGTGCTTTATTGGCATCCAATTTGGTTCCGTTAGCTGCATGTTCCACCAATAACGGACAGGGAGAAGAACCCGGAGAAAATGGAGGAACAACAAATAATCCGTCAGGTGAAGCAGCGGCAGTTTATATGTTAACAGAGATTTCTCCGGCTAGTTTGCTGCGGATCTATGAAGCACTAGGGCGTTCAGCTTCAGGTAAAGTTGCCGTGAAACTGAGTACGGGAGAACCCGGCGGGCATAATTTCCTGCAACCGGCACTTATCAGCGATCTGGTGCGGAAAGTAAACGGAACTATCATTGAATGTAATACAGCTTATGCCGGCGGGCGTTCCAATACGGAAGCCCACCTGAAAGCAGCGGCAGATCATGGTTTTACAGCTATTGCAGATGTCGATATCATGGACTCGGAAGGGGAGATCAGTCTGCCGGTGAAAGGGGGAAAACATCTTACAGAGGATATTGTAGGTTCCCATTACACCAATTATGACTTTACGGTTGTTCTATCCCATTTCAAAGGACATGCCATGGGCGGCTTCGGCGGAGCGATAAAGAATATATCTATCGGTATTGCTTCGACTTCCGGAAAGGCGTGGATACACTCAGCCGGTAAAACCAGAAATGCGGAAGAGATGTGGGGACAATTGCCTGAACAGGATATTTTTCTGGAATCGATGGCTGAAGCTGCCAAAGCGGTAGTTGATCATTGTGGTGATAAGATACTTTATATCAGTGTGATGAATAATTTATCGGTGGATTGTGATTGCGATTCGCATCCGGAAGATCCGCAAATGGCAGATATCGGTATCCTGGCCTCATTGGATCCGGTAGCGTTGGATAAAGCCTGTGTGGACATGGTGTATAGTTCACCTGACGAAGGACGAAGTCACTTGATCGAACGGATGGAGTCGCGCCACGGCATTCATACACTTGAACATGCAGAAGTAATCGGTATCGGTAGTCAGAAGTATAATTTAATCAGACTGGATGTATAAAAAGGAGTTTTGCATCAGGTCAAAAAGACGCCATTTATATCTTTATAGGTATGATCGCTTGAAATAAATCAGTTTGAGAACGTTTTTGTTTGAAAAAAATAGTATATTTGTATATTCACAACCTAATAGATATGAGTGATGATGAACTATTCGAACTATCTTTACATTGCTATCCGGGCAGCGATAGATGCCGGTAAAGCTATCATGGATATTTATACAGATCCTGCATCTGATTTTGAAATTGAACGCAAAGCTGATAATTCTCCGCTGACAAAAGCAGACAAAGCTGCTCATAAGCTGATAATGAATGTCCTTTCCGTGACCCCGTATCCGATATTGAGCGAGGAAGGGAAGGATATTCCGCATGCTGAACGGGCTGCCTGGGAAACTTTCTGGCTGGTTGATCCGCTGGACGGAACCAAGGAGTTTATTAAAAAGAACGGTGAGTTTACTGTAAATATCGCTTTGATTCAAAAGGGAGTCCCTGTATTGGGAGTTATTTATGTGCCTGTGCGGAAAGAACTCTATTTCTCGGCCGACTCTGTAGGAGCTTATAAGTTGATTGCAGATTGTGACCTGCAACCTTCTATGGATGAGATTATGCAAAAAGCTACGCGACTGCCTGTATCTATGGGACATCAGGGTATTGTCGTTGTCGCTTCCCGTTCGCATCAGAGTCCGGAGACGACCGATTTTATAGAGAATCTGCGGAAACAAGGACAGCCTGTTACCTTGATCAGTAGCGGTAGTAGCCTGAAAATCTGTCTGGTGGCAGAAGGAAGTGCGGATATTTATCCCCGTTTTGCACCGACAATGGAATGGGACACAGCTGCCGGTCATGCGATCGCAAGAGGGGCCGGATGTGACGTATTCCACATAGATGGCCGAACTCCGTTGAAATACAATAAGAAGGATTTGCACAACCCCTGGTTTATCGTGAAACCTCTTTCTTCCATTTGCTGATTATTTTGGTCAAAAGGATTAAAATAGGGTTTTTGCGTACGAATAACGTTAATTTTCTTATTACATTTGCACCTTATCTGAGAAATTTAGACAGATTAGGAACGCGATGAACTTCGAAATATTATTTGTATTGCTAGCCCTGGCCGGAATGGTTGCGGCATTGATATGGGATAGGATGCGACCGGGAATGGTATTACTGACTGTTGTAGTATTATTCCTGGTCGTAGGAATATTGTCTCCAAAAGAAATGTTGGAGGGATTCAGTAACAAAGGGATGATAACCGTCGGCATGCTCTTTTTGGTGAGTGAAGGAATCCGGCAGAGCGGGGCGCTCGGGCAAGTTATCAAGAAACTGCTTCCGGAAGGAAAAACTACCGTTTTAAAGGCCCAGGTCCGGATGTTGCCTCCCATTGCATTTATTTCTGCCTTTCTTAATAATACTCCGGTAGTTGTTATTTTTGCCCCGATCATCAAACGATGGGCTGGGTCGGTAAAACTTCCGGCTACCAAATTTCTTATACCTCTTTCTTATGTAACCATATTAGGCGGTATTTGTACACTGATCGGAACCTCCACCAACCTGGTTGTTCATGGTATGGTTATTGAAGCCGGCTACGAGGGGTTCACTATGTTTGAACTCGGAAAAGTCGGCATTTTTATTGCCATAGCCGGTATCCTGTATCTGTTTGCATTCTCCAATAAGTTATTGCCCGATTCCCGTCAGGATAATTATGTGGACGATGGGGAAGAAGAGAGTCCGGGAAACCTGCATCGGGTGGAAGCTGTATTGGGTTCCCGTTTTCCCGGTATCAATAAGACATTGGGAGAGTTTAATTTTGCCCGCCATTACGGTGCTATCGTAAAGGAAGTGAAAAGTGGGGGAGAACGTTTCACTCATGATCTGGATAAGGTTACTTTGCATGAAGGCGATACACTGGTACTTTGGGCCGATGATTCGTTTATTCCGACGTGGGGAGAATCGAGTGTCTTCCTGATGCTTGCCAATGGTAATGAAAATACTGAACCGGTATCGAAAAAGAAACGTTGGCTGGCACTGGGGTTACTTATCTTTATGATTGTAGGGGCTACAGTTGGCGAATTGCCGGCCGTGAAAGAAGCCATTCCGGGGATGCGTCTGGATATGTTCTTTTTCGTTTGCATCACTACTATTATTATGGCTTGGACGAAGATATTTCCTCCGAAGAAATATACCAAATATATATCCTGGGATATTCTGATTACAATCGCTTGTGCGTTTGCTATCAGTAAGGCGATGGAAAATTCCGGTTTTGCAGCCTTGGTAGCCAGCTATATCATTAGTATGGCTGACAATCTCGGGCCGTATGCTCTGCTTGCCATTATTTTTATCATAACAAATATTTTTACCGAACTGATAACGAACAATGCGGCGGCGGCCTTGAGTTTTCCGATAGCATTGTCGGTCGCTACACAGTTGGGAGTAAACCCGACACCATTCTTTGTGGTGATTTGTATGGCGGCGTCAGCCAGTTTCAGTTCTCCGATCGGTTATCAGACGAATCTGATCGTACAAGGTATCGGTAGTTATAAGTTTACGGATTTCGTCCGTGTGGGATTGCCGTTGAACCTGATTACGTTTTTGATTTCCGTGTTCGTGATACCGATGATCTGGGAGTTTTAATATAAAAGGTAATAAGAAATAAAATGAATAATACACAGCCGAATAATATATATCCGATTTTCGACCGTATGTTGGGAAGAGAGGATAAAGAGGCGCTTTTGAAACAACGTAGTGTGATGGTTTGGTTTACCGGGCTGAGTGGTTCCGGTAAAAGTACGATTGCCATTGCTTTGGAGCGTGAGTTGCATAAGCGCGGTCTGTTATGCCGTATTCTGGATGGCGATAATATCCGTAGCGGTATCAATAACAATTTGGGATTTTCTGCGGAAGACCGGGTGGAGAATATCCGTCGTATCGCGGAAGTAAGCAAACTATTTATTGACACCGGTGTTATAACTATAGCGGCTTTTATCAGTCCGAACAATGAGTTAAGGGAGATGGCTTCTACGATTATCGGAAAAGATAATTTCCTGGAAATTTATGTGAATACGCCGATCGAAGAATGTGAGCGGCGTGACGTAAAAGGATTGTATGCAAAAGCCCGCAAGGGAGAGATCAAAGATTTTACAGGCGTTTCGGCCCCATTCGAAGCACCGGAGCATCCGGCTTTGTCATTGGATACCTCGGTGTTGAGCCTCGAAGAGTCGGTAAATAAATTATTGGAATTGATATTGCCTAAAGTGAAAGTATAGAAAGAAATGAGCTATCCCGTTCCCGTGCTTGATACGGGATCGCAAAGGCACAGACCGTATCCTATATGTATCTTTTGATATTGCTGGTTCTTCTGCGGCCCCGTGTCAAGCACGGGGACAAGATAGCTCACATCTGATAAACATTGAAACAATAAATATAACAAATATAAACTATGTCAGATTACAAATTAAGCCATCTACAGGAGCTGGAAGCAGAATCTATCCATATCATACGGGAGGTTGCTGCTGAATTTGAAAATCCTGTGATGCTTTATTCTATCGGTAAAGACTCATCGGTGATGGTCCGGTTGGCAGAAAAAGCCTTTGCTCCGGGAAAAGTGCCGTTTCCTTTGATGCACATTGATTCTAAATGGAAGTTTAAGGAAATGGTTCAGTTCCGTGATGAATATGCAAAAAAGTTCGGATGGAACCTGATCGTTGAATCAAATATGGAAGCATTTCATGCCGGTGTAGGACCTTTTACGCATGGTAGCAAGGTACATACCGACCTGATGAAAACACAGGCGTTGTTGCATGCCCTCGACAAATACAAGTTTGATGCCGCTTTCGGTGGTGCTCGCCGTGACGAGGAAAAGAGTCGTGCCAAAGAACGTATTTATTCGTTCCGCGACAAGTTCCATCAATGGGACCCGAAGAACCAGCGTCCGGAATTATGGGACATTTACAATGCCCGTGTCCATAAAGGTGAGAGTATCCGTGTCTTTCCGTTATCCAACTGGACTGAACTGGATATCTGGCAGTATATCCGCCTGGAGAATATTCCGATCGTTCCTTTATACTATGCCAAGGAACGCCCTATCGTTGAACTCGACGGTAATCTGATTATGGCTGACGACGACCGTTTGCCGGAACAGTATCGCGACCAGATCAAAATGCGTATGGTCCGTTTCCGTACACTCGGATGTTGGCCTTTGACCGGAGCGGTAGACAGCGATGCCGATACAATCGAAAAGATCGTGGAAGAGATGATGACAACCACCAAAAGCGAACGCACCACTCGTGTAATCGACTTTGACCAGGATGCCAGCATGGAACAGAAGAAACGGGAAGGATATTTTTAATTTTCAATTCTCCATTTTCAATTTTGAATTAAATTATGGCAACATTAAATATAAAAGAATTCCTGGACAGGGACGAACAGAAAGATTTGCTTCGTTTCCTGACGGCAGGTTCGGTAGATGACGGTAAATCGACCTTAATCGGACGTCTGCTGTTCGACAGTAAAAAGATATATGAAGACCAGCTGGATGCCCTTGAACGTGACAGTAAACGTATGGGAAATGCCGGCGACCATATCGATTATGCCTTATTGCTTGACGGCTTGAAGGCCGAACGTGAACAAGGTATTACGATCGACGTGGCTTACCGTTATTTCAGTACGAACAACCGTAAGTTTATCATCGCCGATACTCCGGGACACGAACAATATACCCGTAACATGATAACCGGCGGTTCGACTGCCAACCTGGCTATTATCCTGGTGGATGCCCGTACCGGTGTAATTACGCAGACCCGCCGCCACACTTATCTGGTTTCTTTGCTGGGTATCAAACATGTGGTACTGGCTGTGAATAAAATGGACCTGGTCGACTTCGACAAACAAATATTCGATAAGATTGTCGCTGATTATAAGGCGTTCGTGAAATCCTTGAATATTCCGGATATCACTTATATCCCGCTTTCAGCTTTGGATGGCGATAATGTGGTGGATAAGAGCGACCGCACTCCCTGGTATGAGGGGCCGTCTCTGTTAGATTTCCTGGAAACAGTGCCAATCGACCAGGATCGTAATTTCGAAGATTTCCGTTATCCGGTACAATATGTATTGCGTCCGAACCTGGACTTCCGCGGCTTCTGCGGTAAGGTATCCAGCGGTATCATCCGTAAAGGAGATACAGTGATGGCTTTGCCTTCACGCAAAACATCGAAAGTGAAAAGTATCGTTACTTACGATGGCGAATTGGATTATGCTTTCCCTCCCCAGTGCGTTACCATTACCCTGGAAGACGAAATCGACGTTTCCCGTGGCGAAATGCTGGTGCATCCGGATAATCTGCCGATGGAAGACCGTAACTTCGAATCGATGCTGGTCTGGATGGATGAAGAACCGATGGATATGTCCAAACAGTTCTATATCAAGCATACGACCAACCTGACACGTGCCCGTGTGGACAGTATCCGTTATAAGGTGAATGTCAATACAATGGAGCAGTTGTCGGTTGAGAGCGGACAGTTGACTGCCGATAGTTTGCCGATGAAACTGAATGAGATCGCCCGTGTTGTGTTTACGACCGGAAAAGAACTGTTCTTTGACCCTTATCAGAAGAATAAACAGACGGGAGCCTTTATCCTGATCGACCCGATTACCAACAACACGTCGGCTGTCGGAATGATTATCGACCGGGTGGACGCCAAAGATATGGTGACAGAGGATGCTCTGGCTATATTGAACCTACCGGAACTCGGAATAGGCGAAGAACATTACGAGGCGATTCGTACGGTATGTGAAGAATTAGGACGCCAGGGCGTTCCTGTGAAATGTATAACTGAAAAGAAATAACTTATGGGGTTGCTGGAATTTGATAAATTGCCAATCAATACGCTGGTTGGTGCGGACTGGAAGACGTTTAAGGCTGTGACAGCCGATAAAACGATCGACAAAGGTTTTCGAAACAAGTATTATCTGACAAAATCGGTATGCCGCCTGCTTAGTTTACTGCAACCTTTAGAAGACGCCCGTTATCGTAAAATAGCGGATAAACCGTTGGAGATGGACCCGGTGTTCATACTGGGTCATTGGCGTAGCGGTACGACATTCGTACACAATGTATTTTCGTGCGACAAGCATTTCGGATACAACACCACGTATCAGACGGTATTCCCGAACCTGATGCTTTGGGGACAACCTTTCTTTAAGAAGAATATGTCATTCCTGATGCCCGACAAACGTCCGACCGACAATATGGAACTGAAGGTCGACCTTCCGCAGGAAGAAGAGTTTGCTTTGGCGAACATGATGCCGTATACTTATTATAATTTTTGGTTTTTCCCGAAACACATGCTGGAATATTGCGACCGGTATCTGTTGTTCGACAATACGACCGAGCACGAATTGAAAGTGTTTAAGGAAACTTTCCTGAAACTTGTCAAGATATCGCTCTGGAATACACACGGCTCACAATTCCTGAGTAAGAACCCGCCGCATACCGGACGTGTGAAAACATTGTTGGAAATGTTTCCGAATGCCAAATTCATTTATCTGAAGCGTAATCCTTATACCGTATTTGAGAGTACACGCAGTTTTTTTACAAATACGATACAACCGCTTCGTTTGCAAGATATCACTAATGAACAGATTGAAAGCAATCTTATTGAAGTATATCGCCGCTTGTTCTACAAGTTTGAAGAGCAGAAAGGGCTTATCCCTGAAGGGAACCTGGTAGAAGTGAAATTCGAAGATTTCGAACAGGATGCTTTTGCGATGACCGAAGATATTTATCGCAAATTAAACCTGCCGGGATTTGAATCGTCTAAAGCCGAGATAGAGAAATATCTGGGAAAGAAGAAGGGATATAAAAAGAACCAGTACAAATACGACGACCGTACAGTACAGATCGTTGAAGAGAACTGGGGAATGGCTCTCAAGGAGTGGGGATATTCTTTATGATATTCTTTCAACTTTTAAGCAAAGCTTATGAATTATATAAAGAATATATTGTTATTTTTGTTTGCGGGCAGTCAGTTGTCGACTATCACCGGACAGGAGAAGGTTGTGCCTTTTGCGTTTGGCGATATGGATCAATGGGTTGTCCGTGAAATCCAGGAGTCTGGAATTATAGGTGGAAATAAGAAGCATCTGTATGAGGTGGGACCGACGGATACGATTGTCGGCAATACCGCTTATCACAACCGGGGAGGTTCGCCGTGGGCGAATTCCAATGTGATGGCGAAAGTGGCCGGAGTAGTGAAGACGAATACATCTGTTTTTCCGGAAAGGAGAGGAGATGGCTGGTGTGCCCGCCTGGAAACACGTATGGAAAGTGTAAAGGTTTTTGGCCTGGTCGATATTGAAGTGGTTGCGGCCGGTTCTGTCTTCCTGGGTTCGGTTCATGAACCGATCAAGGGGACAAAGAATCCTCAGGCTATGCTGAACAGCGGTGTTCCTTTTACAAAGAAACCGACGGCAATCCGTTTCGATTATAAGGTAAAGGCAGCACCCGAAAAAGACCGTATCCGCAGTACAGGATTTAGCCGTAAGTCGAAAGTGGCCGGGCAGGATTCTATCGCAGCGATTTTGTTTTTGCAGAAACGCTGGGAAGATAAGGAAGGTAATATATATGCTAAAAGGGTAGGAACGATGGTTCAACGTTATGTCTCATCGACAGATGGTTGGGTGAACGACGCTACTTATCCGATTATGTATGGCAATATATCCGGCCATGCGGATTACAAACCATACATGTGCATACAGGTAGAGGAACGTTATGCAACGAACAGCCAGGGCGAGAGCGTCCCGGTAAAGGAGATCGGCTGGGCAGAGGAAGGAGACGAACCTACACATATGGTTTTACAGTTTACTTCCAGCCATGGAGGCGCCTACATCGGTTCTCCCGGCAATACGTTCTGGATTGATAATGTAAAACTGGTATATTAATTTTCAATTATAATGGTGGAGGTAAAGATAAAAGCACTGCGTGATGAGTTGGAACAGCATAATTATAATTATTATGTACTTTCCACACCGACGATATCAGACCGTGAGTTTGATGAGAAGATGAAAGAATTACAGGCATTGGAGGAAGCTCATCCTGAATTTGCCGATCCGCATTCACCGACGCAGCGGGTGGGAAGCGACTTGTCGAAGGAATTTGAACAGATAGTCCACCAGTATCCGATGCTTTCTTTGGGAAATACCTATTCCGAAGAAGAAATACGTGATTTCTATGAGCGGACGGAACGTGCTTTGAACGAGCCTTTCGAGATTGTTGCCGAACTGAAATATGACGGAACTTCCATTTCGTTGATTTATGAGAACGGACGCCTGGTCCGTGCCGTGACCCGTGGCGACGGAACCCGTGGCGATGATGTGACGGCTAATGTAAAGACAATCCGTTCTGTCCCGTTAAAGTTACGGGGGGATAACTATCCGGAAAACTTTGAGATACGGGGTGAAATTCTATTGCCCTGGGCAGAATTCGACCGTCTGAACAAGGAACGTGAAGAGCAGGAAGAACCGCTTTTCGCCAATCCTCGTAATGCTGCTTCAGGCACATTGAAACAACAGAATCCGGCTATCGTGGCTTCACGTAAACTGGATGCTTATTTTTATTATTTACTGGGTGAAGGTCTTCCTGCCGACGCTCATTACGAAAATCTACAGATTGCTCGTACCTGGGGATTTAAAATACCTGATGTCATCCGTAAATGCGACAGCTTGCAGGATATTTTCGACTATATCGCTTATTGGGATGTGGAACGGAAGAACTTGCCGGTGGCTACTGATGGCATCGTATTGAAAGTAAATTCACTGCGCCAGCAGAAGAATCTGGGATTCACCGCCAAGAGTCCCCGTTGGGCTATTGCTTATAAATTTCAGGCAGAGCGGGCGGTAACACGTCTCAACTCAGTCTCTTTTCAGGTAGGACGTACAGGGGCCGTTACTCCGGTTGCTAACCTGGAACCGGTATTGCTGGCTGGGACGACCGTCAAACGTGCCTCTCTGCATAACGCAGATATTATTGAAGGGTTGGATTTGCATCTGGGAGATAATGTATATGTAGAAAAAGGCGGAGAGATCATTCCTAAGATTGTTGGTGTCGATGTCGATTCCCGTTCGATGTTGTTGGGAGCGAAGGTAACTTTTATCAAGACTTGCCCTGAATGCGGTACGCCTTTGTATCGTCCGGAAGGGGAGGCGGCCCATTATTGTCCGAATGAAGCCGGTTGTCCGCCGCAGATTAAAGGTCGTATCGAACATTTCGTTACCCGCCGCGCCATGAATATAAATATCGGTCCGGAAACGGTAGAAGATTTGTATGAAGCCGGACTGGTAAAAAACGTTGCCGATCTGTATATATTGGAGATGCCGGACTTGTTGCGTCTGGAACGTTGGGCGGAGAAAAGTGCCCGTAACCTGATGGCGAGCCTTGAAGAATCCAAACAGGTACCGTTTGAACGGGTGTTGTTTGGGTTGGGTATCCGTTATGTCGGCGAGACTGTGGCAAAGCGCCTGGCATCTGCATTCCATTCGATGCAACAATTACAGGTGGCTTCCTTGGAGACATTGACGGAAGTGGATGAGATTGGCGAACGTATTGCCCGTAGTGTCGTAGACTATTTTGCCGACGAAAACAACCGTATCCTGGTAGCCCGCCTGCAAGAATACGGATTGCAAATGACGGTAGCCGAAGAAGTGCTGGCAAACCGTTCCGATAAACTGAAAGGATTGACAATCGTGATTAGCGGTACATTTACCCAACATTCACGTGACGAATATAAAGCCATGATCGAACAGCATGGCGGAAAGAACAGTGGTTCCGTCTCCGGCAAAACAGATTATATCCTTGCCGGGGAAAACATGGGTCCGGCCAAACTTGAAAAAGCAGCAAAGCTGGGAGTGAAGATTATAAATGAAACTGAATTCTTAAACATGTTGGCAGAATGAGACTGACGAACCATTTTATCCGTAAGAAAGTAAAAGCATTGGCTGGGCAGTCCGGAAAGCGTCAGAGTAACTTCTGCACCCTGAAAGACGCCCGCCATATCCTGGTGTTGTTTAATGCCGAAGACCGTGATGTCGTTGAGCCTTGCCTCAAAACATTACGTACGTTGAATAAGAATGTCAATGTTTGCGTCTATGTGTCCGGCGAAACGGTGCCAGAGATGAATCCGTCGTATATGGTTGTCCATGCCAAGACCGATCTGGATATGTGGTATATGCCAACGGATGAAATCCAAAAGAAGTTTTATTCATGCAATGCAGATATACTAATCGACCTTACCCAAGGTAATAATTATGTCATGCAATATTTGTTGTTGAAGCATCCCGGAACCTTAAAAGTCGGAGCAAAAAACGGTGAACTGGATTTATATGACCTCACGATTTCAATGACAGAAAACGCTGATATAAAGCATTTATTCGAACATATCTTATTTTATTTGCAGACAATCCGTTCCAAATGATATAATTTCGTTATTTTTGCAGTGCTAAATAACAAAAAAGGAATATTTTCCCCATGGCAGACATAAATTTAAAAGGAATGGGTGTGGCATTGATCACTCCCTTTAAGGACGACGAAAGTGTGGACTATGATGCGTTGAGCAAACTGGTAGACTACCAGGTGCAGAACGGAACCGATTATTTGGTAGTGTTAGGAACTACTGCGGAAACACCAACCCTCACTGAAGAAGAAAAAAAGAAAATTATCAGCCTCGTTGTAACTAAGGTTAACGGCCGTATTCCTATCGTTTTAGGTGTTGGCGGTAACTGTACCCGCACGATTGTTGAGAAATTAAAGAACGATAATTTTGATGGTATCGACGCTATCCTGTCTGTCGTACCTTATTATAATAAACCTTCCCAGGAAGGAATTTATCAGCATTACAAAGCTATTGCCGGAGCCACCAAACTTCCCATCGTATTATATAATGTACCGGGAAGAACAGGTGTAAATATGACTGCTGCTACAACACTCCGTATTGCACGTGAGTTTAAGAATGTAGTCGCTGTAAAAGAGGCTTCCGGTAATATCACCCAAATGGATGACATCATTAAGAATAAACCGGCGAATTTTAATGTTATTTCCGGTGATGACGGTATCACCTTCCCGTTGATTACATTAGGTGCGATCGGTGTTATTTCTGTTATCGGTAATGCTTTCCCCCGTGAATTCAGCCGGATGGTTCGTTTGGCGTTGGCCGGCGATTACGATCATGCCCGTACTATCCATCATCGTTTCACCGAATTATTCGAATTACTGTTTGTAGACGGTAATCCTGCCGGAGCGAAGAGTATGCTGAATGCAATGGGCTTCATTGAAAACAAATTGCGTCTGCCATTGGTGCCGACACGTATCACGACCTTCGAGAAGATACGTGACGTACTCCGTGAGTTGAGCATTAAATGTTGATGTACCCCGTGCTTATCACGTCTGAATTTTGAACGATTATTTCCTGAAATAAAAACAATTGTTTTTGAAACTAAATACTTAAGTTATTGTAGTTAAATATTTAAGTATCTGAAATCAAAAACAATTGTTTTTTTGTCCCCCCATATCATCTCATGCAGTTACTTTCAGCTTTCAGTTTTCCTTTGATGATATATTTTTCAATTTGTCCGGCTGAAGGGATGAATTTGTAAAAAAATGTATACAAAAAATCAGTGTAAAACAACTTTTGGCAAAACATATGACTTTTGTCTTCAAAGCATATATGTTTTGTCATCAAAAGATAGGTCTTAACATTTCGAAACACCTATGCTTTGTCAGCGGATAACTACCCGTCGGCAAACGGATAACTACCCATCAGTAAACAGATAACTATCGGTGGGCAAACGAATGCCTACTTGTCGAAATTTGAATTCAATATAATCACCTTTCAGCCAAATCCAATCTTTTTCAAGGCGGACATGTGGCTGAAACCTGAAAGGTGAAGTTAGGAACACCTCCGGAGAATCAGTTTTCTTCTGCCGGCTGGTATAAATATCGTTTGATGCTGCGCTTCGGTGTCTTTTCGAACTCTTCCTGATACAATTTGAAGCAGGTTACTTTGCTGTAGCCCGGCATCTCTGTATTGAGCTGGTCGATGTTTTGTTGCATCAGTTTTTCTATTTCGGAATGTTGGATGCCTGCTTTGTCAACCTGTTCCCAATCCGGATAGATCAGGGCAACCAGTTTGCCGCCTTGCGAGATTACCAACGATTCGGAAACATAAAGCATGTTGTTCAGGCGGTCTTCTATTTCTTCCGGATAGATGTTCTGCCCGCTTGGTCCCAGAATCATGGATTTGCTGCGTCCGCGGATATAGAGGAAACCGTCGGAATCTATTGTTCCCAGGTCGCCGGTACGCATCCAGCCGTCGGGCATCATGACCGCTTTGGTCGCTTCCGGATTCTTGTAATATCCCAACATGACGTTCATGCCGCGGACCAGGATTTCGCCTACTTCGTTAACCGGGTCGGCAGAGTCGATACGCGCTTCCATCCGGTCGACAATACGGCCGACAGAACCTTGTCTGAACGTATCCCATTGTTCGTATGCCACCAACGGGCCGCATTCCGTCATCCCGTAGCCAACAGTATATCGGAACTTGATGGAGCGGAGAAATTCTTCCACCTCTTTGTTCAGGGCGGCGCCACCGATTACCACTTCGCCGAATTTACCTCCGAAAGAATCATTCAATTTCTTTGCGATGGTGTCGAGTACTTTCTGGTCGAGGTAGGGGACTTTCAGCAGTAATTTGATGAGCGGCTTTTCCAGTTCCGGGAATATCTTGTTCTTGACGATTTTCTCGATGATAAGAGGTACGGCGAGTATCAATGCCGGTTTCACACGGGCAAATGCTTCGGCGATAATCTTCGGACTCGGTGTGCGGGTAAGGAAATGCACATGGCATCCTTTGTTCACACAATTCAGAATCTCGAAAGCTAGGCCATACATATGTGCCATCGGCAACATGCAGACCACACTGTCTCCCGGATGGATAAACGGCAGGTTGTCGTAAGCAAACTGCGTATTGCTCCATAAGCTGCGGAAAGGAATCATAACCCCTTTAGAGAAGCTGGTCGTCCCCGAAGTATAGTTCAATACAGCCAGTTCTTCCGGTTGTTCGACATGATATTTAACATCGGCAGCCGTGAAGGAGCGGGGATATTTCTTTCCGAAATACTCGTTAATCCTGTCGCGCACTACCCGTACTTCCTTATTCTTGCTCTTGATGATGGAGAAATTGTCCAGCATCATGAACAGTTTGACATCGGGCATCATCTGCTCGTTCATATTCTCCCAGTTGTTGGCTCCGGCCAGTACGGCCTTTGCCCCCGAATGGTTTACAATATGATGGATATTGTCCGGCTTGAACTCGTGGAGGATGGGGACGGCAACCGCACCATACGCCAGTATGCCGAAAAAGCAGATGGCCCAGTTAGACGAATTTCGTCCGACCAGCGCGACTTTGTCTCCTTTCTTTATTCCTGCATGTTCGAGTATTATATGAAATTTTTCGATACGCCGGGCCACATCTTTATAATGGTACGTGTGTCCATTATAATCTGAGAAAGCAGGCAGGTCCCAATGTTCCTTGATGCTGTTCTCTATAAGTCCTAAAAAACGATTTTCCATGAAGATATATTTATATGAATAACCATGAAAACAAAACGAATGTTGCAAATATAGTAAAAAATACAGATGCTATTATTTTGTTTATTCATGAAAAGTATTTATGTTTGCGGTATTCGTATAAATCTTTGTATATTATATGATTATAAAAGGTTACAGAAAACTCTTCAATTGTTTGATGTTCTATCTTTAAACAATACATTCTTTCCCGGGCAGAACCGTCTGTGGCACGGTTCACTATTTTCTTATTCTTAGTTATTTCTTAAAAAATACTGTGTTCAATATGAGTACGACAACAGCTCAGCGTGCACCCCGCAGTGCATCCAATTTTGCTCCGGCGGCGGAAGCAAATGGGTATGGTATGAACGACCGTATCAAACGGTTACGCCAGCTTTCTTTTGAGGCTGAACCTTCCCTGTCTATCGAACGGGCGCTTATCGAAACCCGTTTCTACAAGGAGAATTACGGGAAATATCCTGTTCCGATCCTGAGAGCATTGAACTTTCTTGAGATATGCCGGCAAAAGACCATCTATATAGGTAAAGACGAACTGATTGTGGGTGAACGTGGTCCGGCACCGAAAGCTGTTCCTACTTTTCCCGAGCTGACCTGCCATAGTGTGGAAGACCTGCATGTGCTGAATACCCGTGAATTGCAACGTTATACCATCAGCCAGGAAGATATAGATACTTATGAACGCGAAGTAATCCCATACTGGAAAGGGCGTACTCAGCGTGAACGTATTTTCAGCCATGTCCCGAAAGAATGGAAAGAGGCTTATGAAGTCGGTATGTTTACCGAATTTATGGAACAGCGTGCTCCGGGACATACGGCTCTTGACGGAAAAGTCTACCGCTACGGTTTGCTGGACCTGAAAGAACGGATTGCCGGCGAACTGGCAAACCTCGATTTTATGAATGACCCTGAAGCGACGGATAAACAGGAGGAACTTACCGCCATGTCTATCTCCTGCGATGCCGCCATTCTCTTTGCCGAACGTCATGCCGACTTGGCGGACGAAATGTCGATGGCGGAGAAAGACCCGGTGCGGGCTGCCGAACTTCGTAAGATAGCTGAAGTTTGCCGTTGGGTTCCGGCCCATGCTCCCCGTACGTATTGGGAAGCTATCCAGATGTATTGGTTTGTCCATCTGGGAACTATTACCGAACTGAACGGCTGGGATGCCATGAACCCGGGACATTTCGACCAGCATCTGGCTCCTTTCTATGAAAAGGAAATAGCTTCGGGAACCCTTACCCGTGATGAAGCCAAAGAATTGATGTCCTGCTTCTTTATCAAGGTAAATAACCATACGGCACCGCCGAAGGTCGGCATTACCGCCAAGGAAAGTGGAACCTATAACGACTTTACCAATCTGAATATCGGAGGAGTGAAAGCCGACGGTAGCGACGGGGTAAGCGAAGTTTCCTATATCATGCTTGAAACGATTGAGGAACTGCATATCCTGCAACCGGGAAGTGCCATTCATATCGGTGCCCGTACGCCGGAACGGTTCCTGCGGGCCGGATGCAAGGTGATTCGCCAGGGACACGGTTATCCGTCGGTATTCAATCCGGACGTGTATATCCAGGAACTGATGCGACAGGGGAAATCCCTGCATGATGCCCGGGAAGGAGGTTGTAGCGGTTGTATCGAGGTGGGTGCTTTCGGGAAGGAGGCTTATGTGCTGACCGGTTATCTGAATGTACCGAAGATACTGGAAGTAACCCTTCACAATGGTGTCGACCCGGTGTCCGGCCGTAAAGTAGGACTGGAGACCGGTAATCCGTGTGACTTTGCCGGTTACGATGATTTATACGCCGCCTTTATGAAACAAGTGCATTATTTTGTGGATATGAAGGTGCGTGTAAGCAATTATATCGACCGGATGTTTGCCAAATATGCACCGGCCACATTCCTTTCCTTGTTTATCGACGATTGTATTGCCAAAGGACGCGATTATTACAACTGCGGACCGCGTTATAACACCACTTATATACAATGTACGGGGCTGGGTACAATAACCGACAGCCTCTCCTCCCTGAAGAAACATGTCTTTGAAGACAAACGCTTTTCGATGGATGAAATGCTGAAAGTAATGGCTGACAATTTTGCCGGAGCGGAAGTTATGCGTCAGACAATCCTGAACCGTACGCCTTTCTTCGGTAATGATGACGAATATGCCGATGCCATTGCTGTCAAAGTATTCGATGATTTGTATGATGCTATTGAAGGCAAACCGAATACGAAAGGGGAGTGTTTTCACCTGAATATGCTGTCGACTACCTGTCATGTTTATTTCGGTAAGGTGATGGGAGCGACCCCGAACGGCCGTCTGGCAGAAAAGGCTATCTCCGACGGGACTTCTCCTTCACATGGTGCCGATACGCACGGACCGTCTGCCGTTATCAAGTCATTGGGCAAACTGGACCAGGTGAAGAGTGGCGGAACATTGCTGAACCAGCGTTTCCTTCCGAGCCTGTTGAAGCGGGAGGAAGATATTTCGAAACTGGCTTCCCTGATTCGCAGTTACTTCGCTTTGGGCGGACATCATATCCAGTTTAATATTGTGGATACGGAAACGCTGTATGCCGCCCAGAAATGTCCGGAAGATTACCGTGACTTGTTGGTTCGTGTAGCCGGTTACAGTGATTATTTCAATGATATGAATGCTGACTTGCAGGCTGATGTGATTGCCCGTACGGAGCAGGAAAGCTTTTAGTAATTGAGAATTGAAAATTAGTTGATGGGGTTAATATTCGATATTAAGCGGTATGCTATCAATGACGGGCCGGGTATCCGGACGACTGTCTTTATGAAAGGGTGCCCGTTGTCGTGTGTTTGGTGTCATAATCCGGAGGGGGTATCCAGCCGGAAACAGAAACTCTATACAAAGAAGAAATGTATAGGATGCCGGACGTGTGTGGAGAATTGTCCGCAAAAGGCACTGGCTTTGACACCCGAAGGGATTGTTACCGACAATGCTCTCTGTCATTTGTGCGGCAAATGTGCGGAGGGCTGTCCGGCTCTGGCAATGGAGATATCCGGAACCGAATATTCCGTAGATTACCTGATGAAGGAGATTGAAAAGGAAACGGTATTCATGGACCGATCGGAGGGAGGCGTAACCTTTTGCGGAGGGGAGCCGTTGTTGCATCCGGATCTGTTGCTGGAATTACTTCGCCGTTGTGGTGACCTGGGTATCCATCGTGCCGTCGATACGACATTGTTTGCCGGAGAGGAGATTGTCCGGGAGGTGATGCAACATTCCGAGCTTTTTCTGGTAGACCTGAAGCATATGGATACAGTTAAACATAAACTTTACTGCGGAGTGTCTAATGAATTAATATTGTCTAACTTACGCATGGTGGCGGAAGCTGGTCATGCGTTTCATATCCGTATCCCTCTGATAGAAGGTGTGAATGCGGATGAAGAAAATATAACCCGTTCGGCCGCATTCCTTTCTTCCTTACCCTGGCAGCATAGGACGGTGAATCTGCTCCTTTATCATGATATTGGTAAGAATAAACATGAAAAGCTGGGGACGGTATATAACCCGGCCCATTATCCGATGGCGACGCCGTCGGAAGAAACGGTAGAGCGTTGTAAGGCTATTTTCAGTACGTATAATATAAATGTAATAATCGGGGGATAAAGGCAATATTATCCCCTATCGTTTTCTGTATTCTTTGGGAGATATTCCTGTGTGATGCTTAAAATACTTTCCGAAGAAAGACTGGTTGGCAAAGTTTAAACTGTCGGCTATTTCCTGTATGCTCATCTGGCTTGACTTCAATAACGTTTTTGCTTCCAGAATCACATATTCGTCAATCCAGTTTCCGGCAGGCTGCCCGCTGACTTCTTTGGATATGAGTGAAAGATATTTGGCTGTGACACAAAGTTTGTCGGCATAAAAGGCAACACTCCTTTCCTGCTTGTAGTTTTCCAGAACCGTTTGCATAAACAATCCGAACAGCTCTTCTTTGCGGGACCTTTTACCTTCGTCAGCCGGTTGATGTTTGCGGAAGATATTACAGACATCGTAGAATAATGACAGTAACAGGCTTTGAATAACTTCTTTCCGGTATACATGCTCTTTCATCTTAACCCTTTTCCATAACATGGGATGATATTCGGAAAGATAATCCAACTCTTCCTCAGTCAGGGTAGTGCATGGATGGTCCCTGACGTAGAAGAAAGCTGATAAAAGATTCTTCATTCCCGGGATCGTATCGTCGATGAACTGTTTGGATACTCCCAGGAAAATACCGGCAAAGTCATCACTGCGTTCGTAATGCTGCACTATCTGGTCCGGCAGGAGAACTACCAGGTTATTAGGAACGATTGTATATTCTTTCAGATTGATGCTGATTCGTACGGAACCTTTCTGGCAAATGGCAAAAACGGCGGCATCTGCAATACGGCTGGGATAATCGAACAGCGGAATTTCATTCAAATCGTCGAAAATAACGAAATCGTCATCAAAGAAGTCTATTTTGGATGAATGTTCGACCTTTGAGATGTCTATTATAGGAACTGTTTGGTTCATCTTTTCTTTATTTATATGCAAATATAGGAAAAGAATGCATACGAATGCGAAAAATAGAACAATTCTACGGCTCAACTGACCTTTTATAAAATAAGGATTCTCATCACTTTTGCATCGTTTATTTCTCTTTAAAATACTAATAAATAGATAGGTATGAAGATTGTAGAATGTGCGGGCATCTCTTTGTTTATAATTCTGTTGATGAGCTGTTCCGGCCAAAAGGATAAGTCGACGGAAGAGAGGGTGATACCAGTGAAAGTGGTTGAAATAACGGGCAGTAGCCTTGTTGATGGTCAAAATTATGTTGGAACGGTAGAGGAAATGTCTGCCTCTTCCCTGAGTTTTCAGGTTATGGGGAATGTGCAGGAAATTCTTGTCCGTGAAGGGCAGAAAGTTCATAAAGGGCAGCTTCTGGCTTCGCTGAATCGTGCGACTCTTCAGGATACGTATGACGCATCCCGTGCTTCCCTGGTGCAGGCGCAGGATGCTTATGACCGTATGAAAACATTGTATGAAAACAAAAGTCTCCCGGAAATCAAATGGGTGGAAGTACAGAGTAAGTTGCAACAGGCACAGTCGATGGAAAGCATCGCCCGGAAGAATCTGGAAGATGCCAGCCTGTATGCTCCTTTTGACGGTGTAATCGGGAAAAGAAATGTGGAGGCAGGCGAGAATGTGCAGCCTGGTAAACCGGTTTTCACCTTATTGGATGTAGGGACGGTGAATATTAAGATTGCCGTACCGGAAAAAGAAATACCGTTCATCGACCACCGGAAAGCGGCTATAACCGTTGCTGCTTTGGGAGGCCGGTTGTTTGAAGGCATGGTTACGGAGAAAGGCATTACCGCTAATCCGGTATCCCATACCTATGAAGCCAGGATAAAGCTGGATAACAAGGATGGAGCGTTATTGCCGGGGATGGTTTGCCGGGTGAGAGTGGAAAATAAGGATAGGGTTACTACCATCTCGTTGCCTAATAATGTGATACAATTATCGCACACCGGTGAACGGTATGTCTGGTGCCTGCGTGACGGAAAGGCCAAAGCGGTAACGGTTCGTATCGGAGAATTGACCGACAATGGCGTACAGATAACGGACGGACTGAGCGAAGGTGACCTTGTCATAACAGACGGTTATCAGAAGGTGAGTGAGGATATGAAAGTGAAAGCCTTATGAAAAGACAGCAGGGAATTATAGAATGGGCCATGCATTATTACCAGATCACCTTATTGGTGCTGACCGTCTTGGTCGGTCTGGGAATTTATGGCCTGGTAAATATGCCGAAACAGGAGTTTCCGGAATTTACCATCCGCCAGGGTGTTGTCGTGGGTGTTTATCCCGGGGCGACTTCTGCCGAGGTGGAGGAACAACTGGCAAAGCCTTTGGAACGCTATCTTTATACTTTTAAGGAGATAAAGAAGAAGAAAACATATTCCATGTCGCGTGACGGAATGGTGTATATCATGGTGGAACTGAACGATGAAGTGAACAATAAGGATGAAGTCTGGTCGAAGATTAAGCTGGGTTTGCAGAACTTCAAATCGCAATTACCTTCGGGTGTCCTGGCTGTCATTGCGAACGATGACTTCGGTGATACCTCCGCTTTGTTGATTACGCTTGAATCGGAAGATAAAACATACCGTGAACTGGAGGATTATCTGGAATCACTGGAAGACCGCCTCCGTCGTATTGAGTCTGTTTCAAATCTGCGCCGTTACGGTATACAAAAGGAACAAATCAGTGTCTATCTCGACAGGGATAAACTGACGGCTTACAAGTTGGATACCCGAATGTTGATGACGACACTTTTCACACAAGGATTTACTACATCGGGAGGCTCGTTGAAAAGTGAAGACCTCGATATTCCGATCCATTTCTCGAACACCTATGCTTCTGAAAAAGAGATAGCCGACCAGATTATCCTGGCGGATGGTGACGGGAATATAATCCGTCTGAAAGATATTGCACGCATTGTCCGTGAATATCCCGAGCCTGACAGTTATATAATGAATAACGGAAAGAAGGCTATCATCCTTTCCATGGAGATGCGGGAAGGCAATAATATTGTACAGTACGGAAAGGAAGTGGATAAGGTGCTGGCAGCTTTCCAGGAAGAACTTCCGGAAAGCGTGTCCATTCAGCGGATTGCGGACCAACCCAAGGTGGTGGATGATTCGGTGAGTTCGTTTGTGCGTGACCTGTTTGTCTCCATTGTGGTCGTTATCCTGGTGATGATGCTGCTTTTTCCTTTCAAATCGGCTATTGTTGCGGCTACTTCCATTCCGATCAGTATTTTTATATCTATCGGGATTATGTATGCTGTCGGCATCCCGTTGAATACGGTTACATTGGCTGCTTTAATTGTTGTGCTGGGGATGATTGTGGATAACTCCATCATTGTTATAGATGCTTATCTGGAACGGCTGGATAACGGAATGTCTCGTTGGCATGCCGCAGTATCGAGTGCCAAGAACTATTTCTCTTCCATCTTTCTGGCAACGCTCAGCCTTTGCATTATCTTCTATCCGTTGCTGTTTACGATGACGGGGCAGATGCTGGACTTTCTGAACTGGTTCCCCTGGACGATAACGATTTCATTGATGACCTCGCTGGCTATCGCCATGATATTTATTCCCATGCTGGAACACACCCTTATCAAAAAGGGATTGAAAAACGGGCAGAAGACGGACGGAAAGAAACGTTTCAACTTGTTGGATACGGTACAGGCTGTCTATGAAAAGGTACTTGAATGGACTTTTCGCTATCCCAAGACAACGTTGTTTATCGGGGTACTATCCGTGTTGCTGGCTGTGGTGATTATGATGCGTATCCCGCAACGAATGATGCCGGAAGCAGACCGTGACCAGTTTGCTATAGAGATTTATTTGCCGCAAGGTTCGTCATTGGATAAAACGGCAGCCGTTTGTGACAGCGTATATGCTTTATTGAAAGATGACGAACGGGTTTTGTCGGCTACCGCATTTGTGGGAATGGCTTCCCCGCGTTTCCAGGCAACTTATGCTCCGAATATGGGTGGGAAGAATTATGCGCAGTTTATTGTAAATACAACATCCGTAGAGGCAACAGCCGACCTGCTGGATGAATATGCCAATGCTTATGCCGATTATTATCCGGATGCTTTCATCAAGTTCAAACAGTTGGATTATCAGACTGTGAGTTTCCCGATAGAAGTTCGCTTTATGGGAGATGATATAACAGCCTTGAAGCAGGTGGCTGATACATTGATGACATCGTTGCAGGATATGGATGGCCTGGTTTGGGTTCATACGAATTTTGAGGAGATGCTGCCCGAAGTTCGTGTAACGCTTGACCCTGTGGAGTCGTCTCGCCTGGGAATTTCGAAAGCGATGGCGGCGGCCGATATGGCTATCCGTTATAACGGTATGTCGGTCGGCTCTATCTGGGAAGGCGATTATCCGTTGGCTATCTGCCTGAAATCGGATAAAGGAGAGGATGCATACGATTCGTTTGATGGGATAGGGGATGCTTATTTGCCGACGGCTGTTCCGGGTGTCAGTGTTCCGCTTCGCCAGGTGTCTGAAATACAGGGAGGATGGAATGAAGGGCAGATTGTTCGCCGTAACGGAGTGCGTACGTTGAGTGTGATTACTCAGGTTAAACGCGGGTTTAATGAAACGAATATGCAGAAGAAGGTTGAAAAGGTGATGAACAGCCGGGTGATACCCAATCTTCCGGAGGGCGTATCTTTTGAGTACGGAGGCGTAAAAGAGTCTGACGAGGAAATTATCACTCCGATAATAGAGGGGCTTTCGATTGCCGTCATTATTGTCTTCCTGTTTTTGCTGATAAACTATAAGAAAATCGGATTGGCTGTTGCTGCCCTTACTTCTATTTTACTGTGCCTGTTCGGTGCTGCTCTCGGTCTTTGGGTGTCCGGGATGGAGTTCAGTATCACTTGTGTGTTGGGTATAATCAGTTTGATAGGTATTGTGGTACGTAATGCGATTATGATATTTGACCATGCACAGGATTTACGTATCAATCATCACATCTCTGTCAAAGAGGCTGCCATGGATGCCGGTAAACGTCGTATGTTACCGATTTTCCTGACGTCGGCAACAACAGCGGTGGGGGTTGTCCCAATGATTATCAGTAACAGTGCCTTATGGACACCGATGGGAGTCGTGATTTGTTCGGGGACAGTATTTGCCATGATATTGGCCGTTATTGTTATTCCGGTATTTTACTGGATGATATTCGGCGGGAATAAAAAGGTCGTATAACTAATTAAGAGTAAAGAATATGTCTGGAAAAAAGATAATATATGTTTTAGGCAATCTCCTTTGTCTTTTGCTGGTACCGGCTTTATCTGTCGAAGCCCAGCGTAGTTTGACACTGGAAGAATGCAGCCAACTGGCATTGGAGAATAATGCCCGGATGAAGAACGCCCGTTTAGATGTCAAAGGTGCGGAAGAGGTGCGTAAAGAGGCTTTCACGAAATATTTTCCATCTATAAGTGCGACGGGAGGCGCTTTTACCTCTGACAATGGAATGGCAGAGTTGGCACTGGTTCCTGGTCTGTTAGAAATGACAATGGCAAAGAATGGTGTTATGGGAGGAGTAACGGCTGTCCAGCCGGTTTTTGCAGGAGGACAGATACTTAATAATAACAAACTGGCTGCCCTGGCGGTGGAAGTGAGCCGTTATCAGATGAAACAATCGGAGAATGAAGTATTGCTGACTGTCGAACAGTATTACTGGCTGCACGTTTCTTTGCAGGAAAAGAGAAAAACGGTTTCCTTACTGGAAACATTAATCGACAACCTGTATAAGGATGTGGAGGCTTCCGTTCGTGCCGGTGTGGCGAACAGGAATGAACTGTTACAGGTT
This sequence comes from Parabacteroides goldsteinii DSM 19448 = WAL 12034, assembly GCF_000969835.1. Lineage (GTDB taxonomy): Bacteria > Bacteroidota > Bacteroidia > Bacteroidales > Tannerellaceae > Parabacteroides > Parabacteroides goldsteinii. The sequence continues at coordinate 1,462,981 of NZ_KQ033913.1, read as the reverse complement.
CAACTGAAAAAGAACAGCATAGCCAGTGACCGGCTGAAAGTAGATAATAATTTACGTTTGTCGAAAATGTTGTTGTCTCAGTATATCGGACTGCCGGAAGATGATTTCACTGTTCAGGCAACATTGCAGGAGCCTCTGCCTTCGCCGGAGACTTACCGGATAGACCAGATGAGTGCCTTGCCGACGACTGTTGCCTATAAACTGCTTGATAAGAATGTGGAAGCCAGCCGTCTGCAATATAAATTGAAAGTCGGTCAGAACCTGCCGTCGGTAGGAATAGGAGCCGGCTATATGTATCATAATATTCTGGATACCGACCATTCTTTCGGGATGATTTTTGCTACGGTTTCTGTCCCCTTAACCGATTGGTGGGGCGGTTCGCATGCTATCAGGAAGCAGAAGTTGCAATTGAAAGCGGCTGAATATACACGACAGGATACCAATGAGAAACTTCTTTTGCAGATGCAAAAACTCTGGAATGAATTGGAAGAGGCTTATAAACAGGCAAAGATATCGGAAGAATCGGTAAAAACGGCAGAAGAAAATGTGCGTCTGAGTACAGATTATTATCAGGTAGGGACAGAGACGTTGAGCGATTTGCTGAATGCCCAGTCTTTACTACAACAGAGTAGAGACCAATATACGGACGATTATACCAATTACCTGATTAAACGGACGGAATATTTACAGGCAACTGGACGGTAAATAAGAGAGTTGTATTATTAACGTTAGGGAAGCTAAAATCCGGTTAGCTTCCCTAACGTTTTCTATTGTAAATACTTATTGAGGACTCCCATTAGTGCCGCCAGGTCGATGGGCTTTGCCAGATGATAGTTCATTCCAGCTTTGATTGCATTTGTCACATCTTCTGAAAAGGCGTTGGCGGTCATGGCTACAATTGGTATGTTAGGTATATCGGCACGTTTCAGTGAACGTATTTGACGGGTCGCTTCATAGCCATCCATTACCGGCATCTGGATATCCATCAGTATCATCTGATAGAAGCCTTCAGCCGACTGCGAAACGATATTTACTGCATCGAGACCATTTACCGCCGTGTCAATGGATACACCGGTACTTCCGATGATTTCAACGGCAATCTCCCGGTTTAACTCATTGTCTTCCACTAACAAGATGCGTTTGCCGGAATAGTCGGCATCCGACAGTTTGAACTGGCTGACCGGCTCCGGTTGTTCCCCCTCAAAAAAGAAACGTTTCAGAATCTGGAATAATTTTGATTTGTAGAGGGGCTTGGTTATGAAACCATTGGCTTTTGCAGCTTTGGCCTCTGCTTCATATTCTTCAATATCGTATGCGGAAAGAATGATTATCGGAACATCTGTCCCAACAATATTCCTGATTTGCCGTGTTGTTTCTATGCCGTTCATTTCCGGCATTTTCAGGTCAATAATGACAGCAAAGTAGTTGTTTGCTTCTGCATACCGTTTCCGGACGTAGGTTATGGCTTCATTTCCGGAACATACCCAGTCACTTTTTATTCCGATTTCCTGCAAGCAACTGCAAGTACTTTGGCATGCAATCTTATCATCGTCGACAACAAGCACTTCCAATCCGTCTATTCTTATTTTCTCATCCGGAACCTGTTCGCAATGACGTAATGGCATGTTGATTGTAAAGCGGGAACCTTTGCCGTATTCGCTTTCCACTTTAATGTCGCCCCCCATCATCTTTACGATTTTATGACTGATTGCCATCCCGAGTCCGGTCCCCTGTATATTCTTGATACCATTGTCGCTGGCACGTTCGAACGGCAAAAAGATTTTGTCAAGAAATTCGGGTTTCATTCCTCTTCCGTTATCTTCAAAGACAAATTCGTAGTCACCGAACCCATCCCAGGTTACTTTTTCGTTGATGTCTATGGTGATTTGCCCATTTTCCTGTGTATATTTGACTGCATTGGAGAGGATATTCATCAGTACCTGCTTGATGCGTTGTATATCGCCCGTCACATTTTCATGCTTTAACCCTTTTACATGGATATCGAGTGTCTGCTGCTTATTTTTAATTTCAGACTGCATCATGACGACGAGGTCTTGTAGAAGTTCTCCTATGTTGAATTCATCTTCAGACAAAATCAGCCGGCCACTTTCTATCTTCGACATATCCAATACTTCATTAATCAGGCTAAGTAACAATTTGGATGCTCCGTTGATTTTTTCCATACAGTCAAGTAGCCGTTCCCGTTCATCTACATGTGCTTTGGCAATGGCTGTCATTCCAATGATAGCGTTCATGGGAGTTCGGATATCATGACTCATGCGGGCAAGGAAATCTGATTTAGCCTGATTGGCTTTTTCGGCAGAATCGAGTGCCTCTTTTAATTGCTCGGATTGTTCCTGAAGTTTTTTTTGTAATTCGCGTTGTTCGGTAATATCGGTGATATCGATAAATACAATCAGATAGATTGGTTCATCTCCTTCCCAGCCAATACATTCCCCATTCAGTTGTAACCAGGAATCGTTATCGTTCTTGTCTTTCGACTGGATAACAAAATGCACTGGTTTTCCTTTTTGCATAAGTGCTACATGTTCTTTCAGTACTTCCCGGCTTTTTTCGTTCAGACGGGAGAAGGGGGAGAAAAAAGGATATTCTCCTTTACTAACCCCCGCGAACTCCATATATTTATCATTTGCATCCAGCAGTGTAAAACTTCCGTCACGGCCAATCTTGTTCTTTGAGATAAAACCCGGGAGATTTTCGTAAGCGATTGTTTGTTCCTGTTTGGCCTGCATTATATCTTCAATATCGGTCATTACCGTGTAGGATATTGGAATCCCGTCCTGAATCTGGTCGGTGAATGTAGCCGTCAGTTTTGTCCATCTTTCACCTCCTTTTACAGGCATTTTCATAATGGCCTCGTAGCCGTTGGAGTTATTGGCTATTGCTTCATACACTTTCTGTCCCAATATATTCCATGCTTCTTCATGACCTTTAAAATATAAGTCAGGTTGGTTATGGAAAAGATTCTCATACTCTTCCTTCGGATAACCTATCAAATCATAATAGAAATCGTTTGCCCATAAGAGGGTGAAGTGCTCATCCAGTAAATGTTTGCTTACGCTGACTCCCATGAGACTCATCAGCAAACTGTATTCGATATTTGTTCCTGATTGTATGATATTTCTCTCCATAATGTCTTTATTTTAGCACCAATAAATTATGATTTGTATAGCTTTACAAAGTAAAGGCTATCGGAGTGAATATGCGTGATATATTTTTGGGATAATATGTTCTGTTTTTTATTCTTATAAAAAGAAATCATATTAATCAATATCTTTTTGATAATTGGAATATGTATATAGTTTTCCTCTATATTCCTGAGGTGTTATTCCTACATGATGGCGAAAAAATTTATTGAAGAATGATAAATTGGTGAAACCTAACTCCATTGCTATGTTTTTAATTTCCTGGTTTGTTCCTTTCAGTTGTACTTTGGCGTCTATGATTATTATTTGTGTCAGTACTTCAAGGGGAGTTTGCCCGATAGCTTTTTTTATGCAGGTGGAGAAATAGGAGAGTGTCAACCCTAAACGGTCTGCATAGAATGTAACATTACGTTCTGTTGTATAATATTGTAGGGCGAGATTTATAAAATCCTGATAAATCTCTGTATAGCGGTTGAGTTCCTGTTTCTCTAAAAAGTGGTTACTATCGTATAATTCTATAATTCCCTGACTGCACATTGTGAAAATCGCTTTTATCATTTCCTTGTTGTTCGATATATTGGGATAAACGGCGTACTGATATAAAAGCTCATAAAAGCTGGCAATCAGATTCGATATTTTTTGAGAGATAGGAATAACCGGATGTCTGTAAATAATAGATAAACAACTCATTGTACTTCTTAAGAAATTTGCATAACTCATAAAATCAGAAGAAAAAGCTGCAAAATAGATTAGAATGTCATCAGACATTTCATGTACCTGAATATAACTGTTGGGAGTTAGTGTAATTATGTTGGACTTGGTTGTTTTGTATTCTGCCAGATTGATGGTCGAGCAGACATACCCTTCCATGCAAAGAATGAAGACACCTGCTTTAATCTTACAGGGAACATTCATAAGGTGTTTAAGTTCGTCAGCAGAAACATATTTGCCAACCATAAAATCAGTGGGAGAATCAAGACAGATTATTTGCTCATCCATGCTGTGAGATTTATTTTGAAATCAAATATAGATAATATTTGAAACACAAATGTTATGAGAGAAAAAATAGAACATATAAAACAAAAGATTTGTTTGTTTGCTGCAATTAATCGTTACAGATTAAATTATTGATGGCAGGCTTAATTTCTTGTAAAGGGATTGGATAATCTTAATTTGCTTTGGCGATAAATACTTTTCTGAAATGTAGAGAGAATAAAGAAGCCGGTATTTCCTTATAAGAATGTTACTTTCTTGTTTTAAAGAAGATACCGGCCTTTGTTGTATCAGGCAATTATTCTTCGACTTGTACTTTAACAATCACTTTGCGGATATTTCCTTCTCCGATACCGGGTGCATGGCCGTCTTCCGGAAAATAGATGGCGAACTGCCCGGGATAGATTTTTGTATAGGCAGTCGGGCGGTCAACGAAGAAAGCGATGTCTTTCTCTTCGTTATAAGGCACGGAAACTTCCTGCAATTCGCATCCCGGTTTCCAACCGATTTTTTCAACACCTAGAAGGGGAAGCTGGATGTCGATATATTTCTTATGCGTTTCGATTGCTGCATCGTTTTTATCTTTGCCGGATAAACTGGCTACGCTGACAAACAGGCGGGCGCCGTCCAATTCGTATTTGCCGTCTTCCATTTTGGAGAAGTCAGTAGCTTTTACATAATCAAAAGCTTTTTTAAACAAAGGGTGCAAGCATTCAACCTTTTCTGTGTTATTCAAGGAGTCAAGTATCATAACTGTATTCGTTTTATAAATTCATTCGTTAATTCGTCTGACAAAGGTCGGGTATTCGATTGTTAAATAATAGGACAAATATACCAAATAAAACTATTAAATTCGTACATATCTTAATGAGCGTAATGAAATTCCGCAACTTTGTTGCAACTGATTTATTCGTATCTTTGTTCTACAATAGAATCGGTATAAAATAAACATAATAATGAAAGATGTAGAAAGTAAGGTACTGCCCGTCCTTGAGATGAGTTGTGCGGTTTGTGCCAATAACGTGGAGGGTACCGTCAAAGCACTTCCCGGAGTAGAAGAGGCATCTGTTAATTTTGCAGCGAATACATTATCGGTTACATACCATCCTTCGGTAATCAGTTTACAGAAAATGCAGGAAGCCGTACAGGCTGCCGGATATGATTTGGTGGTTGAGGCCGAAGATCCGCTGGCCGTACAGGAAGAGATGGCGCGTAAACATTATAAGAAACTGAAGCGGAATACAATCGGAGCGTGGATATTATCAGTGCCTTTGGCTTTATTGGGGATGGTGTTTATGCACATGCCCTACGCTAACTGGATAATGATGGTGCTGGCATTGGCTATTATGGTTCTGTTCGGGCGGTCGTTTTATGTGAACGGTGTGCGCCATGCGCTGCAAAAGAGTGCCAATATGGATACTTTGGTGGCCCTCAGTACTTCCATTGCTTTTATATTCAGTTTCTTCAATACGGTTTATCCGCAGTTCTGGATTGAAAAGGGATTGGAGCCGCATGTGTATTATGAAGCCTCGGGGGTGATTATCGCCTTTGTGCTGTTGGGCAAGTTGATGGAGGAGAGGGCGAAGAACAGTACCTCTTCTGCTATTAAAAGCCTGATGGGATTACAGCCTAAAACGGCCCGTCTTGTAACTGACGGAAAAGAGGAGGAAGTTCCTATCTCTTCTTTGAAAAGGGGAAATATTGTAAGTGTTCGTCCCGGTGAGAAAATACCGGTGGACGGAACTTTGCTGCAAGGCTCTTCTTCCGTAGATGAAAGCATGCTGAGCGGGGAACCGATTCCTGTGGAGAAAGTTGCCGGCGACCGGGTATTGGCCGGAACAATCAACCAAAAAGGTGCTTTTACGATGGAGGCGACCGGAGTCGGGAATGAAACAGTTCTGGCGCAAATCGTCAAGATGGTGCAGGCTGCCCAGGGAAGTAAAGCGCCCGTGCAACGTATAGTTGACAAAATAAGCGGTATATTTGTTCCGGTAGTCGTTCTCCTGTCTATCGTAACGTTTATCTGCTGGATGGTGATTGGCGGCGGGGATTATTTCTCTTATGCCCTTCTTTCAGCTGTTTCAGTATTGGTGATTGCCTGTCCGTGTGCCCTAGGGTTGGCAACTCCGACGGCACTGATGGTCGGGATGGGAAAAGGAGCCGAACGGCATATCCTGATAAAAGATGCTTATGCGTTGGAGACTCTTTGTAAAGTCGATACGATTGTACTGGATAAGACGGGGACATTGACGGAAGGGATTCCGGTTGTCGTGGATTCCTGCTGGTTGACAGAATCGAATGTCTGTTATCTGGATATTCTCTATACTGCGGAATTGAAATCGGAGCATCCGCTGGCGTCTGCCATTATCCGTTGGCTGGAAGATTCGGGAGCCTCTACGTGTGAAGCCGGTAATTTTGAAAGCCTTACCGGCCGGGGAATCCGGATGGAAGTCAACGGTGTTACTTACTGGGTTGGAAGCCACGGATTGTTGGAGGTATTCGGTTCGGAGATACCGGATGACACTATGAAGCAGATACGTAAATGGCAGGACAACGGAATAAGCGTCGTTTATTATGGCGAAGGTAACCGTTTGCTGGCTGTACTGGCTATTTCAGACCGCATCAAACCGACATCGGCTGCGGCTGTAAAGACCCTGACGGATATGGGAATAGAAGTGCATTTGTTGACAGGCGACGGTGTGAAGACGGCGGAAAGAGTGGCTGATACTTTAGGTATAAAATATTTTAAGGCCGAAGTGATGCCTGATGATAAGGAAGAATATATCATGGCTCTTCAAAAGTCAGGAAAGAAAGTTGCTATGGTAGGCGACGGTATAAACGACTCGCAGGCACTGGCTCGTGCCGATGTGAGCATTGCGATGGGAAAAGGGACGGATATTGCGATGGATGTAGCGATGGTGACATTGATAACATCTGATTTGTTATTGTTACCGGAAGCAATCAAATTGTCGAAACGAACGGTGCGGCTGATTCATCAGAATCTGTTTTGGGCCTTTATTTACAACCTGATAGGAATACCTTTGGCGGCCGGCGTTTTGTTCCCGGTAAACGGGTTGTTATTGAATCCGATGCTGGCAAGTGCGGCGATGGCTTTCAGTTCCGTTTCTGTGGTGCTTAACAGCTTGAGACTGAAATTTATGAAGTAATAGTATAAACAAAAAGATTATGGCAACAATGAAATTTAAAACAAACGCAAAATGCGGCGGCTGCGTGGCTGCTATCGGTGCTAAACTGAATAAGTTGGTGAAGGAAGATGAATGGTCTGTCAACCTGAAATCGCCGGATAAGGTTTTGGAAGTAACAGCGGATGTTCCTGCTGATAAAATAATTGCAGCAGTAACAGATGCCGGCTTTAAGGCTGAACAATTGTAACCTGCGATGGTCAGGACCAAACAAAGACAAACTTATGGTGAAGAAGTAGCCAATGTGCTGACGCACGGTGCAGGAATGATTTTCGGGATAGTTGCTATCGTTTTATTACTGATAGCTTCTATCCGTAATGGAAATCCCTGGGCAGTGGGCAGTTCGGTGGTTTATGCGCTTAGCATGACGCTTTCGTATGTCACCTCTACATTTTATCATGCTTCGTCCCATGCGCGGCAGAAGAGATTACTGCGTCGTTTTGACCATAGTGCTATTTATCTACATATTGCAGGTACTTATACGCCTTTTACTTTGGTAGCGCTCCGGCAGGAAGGTTACTGGGGATGGTTATTATTTGCAATTGTATGGATTGCTGCCGTTATCGGCGTTTTTCTCAGTTTCAGGAAGATGAAAAAGACCGATCATCTGAAAACTACTTGTTATCTGGCAATGGGATGGGTGGTTATTATCGCTTTCAAGCCTTTGGTTGATGTCTTTCAGCGGACGGATTCAATGGATGTGTTGTACTGGCTGATTGGCGGAGGATTGTTCTATACGGTAGGATGCGTTTTTTATTTTTTCGATACATATAAATATATGCATCCGATGTGGCATTTCTTCGTTCTAGGCGGTAGCGTCTGCCATTTTATTTCGATTTATTTATTGATAAGATAAAAGAAAAGGATATTGCATAAGTGTTTGACAGTTGCGGTGTCAGCTGCTTTTGCAATATCCTTTTTCTGAATAAGTATTATAACCCGCTGAAATCAACGCCGTCGAAAAGTAATGACGGAATACGCCAGCTGGAGAACAGACGAGGGTCGTTTCCTACTTCTGTCAGATTATTCCATAAAGCAATCATGTTTCCGGTTGCATTCATTTCTGAAATCGGCTGGGTCAATTTCCCTTTTTCGATAAGGAAGCCTTCCACGCCATACGAGAAATCGCCGGTTGTACTGTTGCAGTTACCTCCGTTGAAACCTGTAACGAGAATACCTTTATCTACTGAAGCGATAAGGCTGTCCGTATTTTTGTCGCCCATCTGCATGGTCAGGATGGAGGGGGAGGCAATAGTCGGCTTCACTTCCATCTTGTTGGCAGAATAGGTATCGATATAATAGGTCTTCAGTACTCCGTTTTCGAATACGGGCATCCGCTTGGTGGCAACACCTTCACCATCGAAATAACGGGCGCCGGATGCTTTGATAAGATGCGGCTCGTCTATGAGGGTTAGTTTGTCTCCCAATACTTTCTGGTCGAGCTTATCCAATAAGAAAGAGTTTTTCTGCTGGATAGAAGAACCGTATAAAGCATCGATAACAGGAGATAGCAAACGGCCGGAATTCATATTGTCGACAATCATGCGATATTTGCCGGAAGCCACTTTCTTTTGTCCCAGCTTGCGGAAAACACGTTCCAATGCCTTTGTACCCAATCCTTCCTTAATCATCGTATCGAAATACAAGGAAGAATCGTACCAGTAAGATTCGGGACGGGCATCGCCTTCGCCACGGATACTGACGCTGGCAACCAGGCTGAAAGAAGAACCGCAGGCTTCACCTTCGAAACCATTGCTGGCAACCATATATTTAAAGTCTTTCTCATCGCTGTAAGAAGAGTTGGCAGAAATAATACGGTCGTCTTTTCCCATCATTTCTTCGCAGGTCTTCATGGCCAGCGATACTTTTTCGTCCGGCTGTATGGAGTCGAATTTAGGGTCAATCAGTTGCAGGTCAGCACCGTCTCCTTTGTAGTACAAGGAAGCGTCAGGTAATGTACGGGCCTTGTCTTCTGCCAGGTAACGGGTTGAATCGATTCCGTTGCGGATAAATTTTTCCAGTTCCTTTTTATCCAGGCGGTTGGTGGAGAAAGAACCGTAACGGCCATCGACAAACAGATGGATAACCAGACTGTTTTCAGAAGCCTGCTGTAAGCGGTCAATCTTCATGTCCCGGATTTCGAATGAACTGCTGGAACCATTATACAGCGTTACCCGTGAGGACTGGCAACCGTTCTTTAATGCGAACTCCATGGCCCACTGGGCCAGTTTCTTATTATCGTTAGTTATCATATCAATTTTCTCCTCCTACAGTAAGTTTACTAACCAGAGCAGATGGCATACCGCAAGTTACCGGACAGGATTGTCCGTCTTTGCCGCATGTCCATGTGCCGTTATCCATCTTATAATTGTTGCCCACCATGGTGATGTCGGCTAAGGCTTTCGGACCGTTACCGATGATGTTGATATCTTTGATCGGCTGTGTCAGTTTTCCGTCTTCAATCAGATAGCCGTCTTTTACAAAGAATGTAAAGTCGCCTGCACCGATCTGTACCTGCCCGTTGGTAAAGCTGGAGGCATAGATACCTTTCTTTACAGTTGAAATCATCTCTTCTTCCGTCACGTTTCCAGCCTCCATATAAGTGGCACGCATACGGGGGATAGGCATCTGGCGGAACGACTCTCGACGTCCATTGCCTGTAGAAGGGATACCATAATGTTTCGCACTGATGCGGTCGTGCAGATAACTCGTCAGGATACCTTCTTTCACGATATATGTCTTTTGTCCTTCCACACCTTCGTCGTCGATATTCACGGAACCACGGTTGAACGGGATTGTACCGTCGTCAACCACATTGATGTGTTCGTTGCAGACTTTCTTATTCAGCTGGTCGGAGAAAATGGACGTGTTCTTGCGGTTGAAGTCGGCTTCAAACGCATGTCCGATGGCTTCGTGCAACAGGATACCTGAACCACCGGCCCCCATCACGACAGGCATTTCGCCGCCTTTGGGTTTCACGGCCTGGAAGAGGATTGACGTTTTTTCTACCGCCTCTTTTGCTACTTCGGCTATGATTTCGTCGGTCAGGAACTCGGCGCCCATACGGAATGCGCGGGAAGCGTAAGAGTTTTCAATCTTACCGTTGTCTTCCATGATGCAGACGGCGCCCAGAGTTACCATTGGACGATAATCGTAATATGTTTGTCCTTCTGAATTACAGAAAAAGATGTGCGACGTTGTATCTCCGAGAGAAGCCATTACCTTATGGACGCGTTTGTCGAGTGCAAAAATCTGGTCGTTCAGTTTTTGCAGGTAAGGCGTTTTCTGGTTGACGGCAATCTCGTCCCAAGGTGTTTGTACACCATAATAATTATTGATAATCGGTTCTTCAGTCAGTTTGGCCGGTCCTTTTCCGGCAGCACCGTTAGCGATACGAGCAGCCGTACGAGCGGCTGTCAGCATCTCGTCGAGCGAGATATTTTCAACGTAGGCATAACCTGTCTGGTCTCCGGACAGGACGCGTACGCCCATTCCGAAATCTATGTTTGAAGAGGCGCGGTTTACCGCACCGTCTTGTAAACCGATGTTGTTACGGTAAGAATGTTCGAAGAAGAGGTCTGCATAATCTCCTCCTTTTTCCAGTGCTGCGTTCAGCACTTTTTTCATATCGCTTTCGCTTAAACCGAAATGGTTTAACGCAAACGAGATACCGGCAGCTTTATCAGCAGTACTACCGGCACAACCTTCTAAAAAAGAAGGAACTGCCAGTGAACCAAGCATAACCATACCTCCTGTTTTAATAAAATCACGTCTGTTGTATTTCATATTGTTTTATAAAATCTCTCTGTTCTCTTTTGCCCATTGCATCACGTTTGCGGGCGGACGCTGGGTCAATAATTCTTTTTTCATAAAATCCATATAGGGCGCTACGTGCCTGAAATATTTTTTGTAGCCCTTGCACAAATAGTTTAATCCCGGTTCGCCGCTGGCTGTATGCAGGAAGCGGTTTTTGGGACATTCTCCATTGCAGGCAAAGAGAAATTCACATTCTTTGCATTGCACCGGCAACTTGTCGTATTTATCAGCTCCGAACTTTAACTGGTTCTGGCTGTACATCATTTCTGTTAATGTCTGCGTGTAGATGTTGCCCAGTTTGTATTCGGGGAATACAAAGTGGTCGCACGCATAAAGGTCGCCATTGAATTCCATCACGCCGGCATGTCCGCATGTCCGGGCCAGGGTACATACGCCCGGCTGTTCTCCGACCCAGTTTGCCAGTGTGGCATCGAATAACTGGATATAGTAATTTCCCACATCTTTTTTCAGCCATTCATCAAAGATGGCACAAAGGAAATCACCCCATTTTTCGGAATCGACGGAGAAGGGGGCCAATTTTATATGGGCGTCCTGTTGTTCCGGCGAAGTCAGCGTTGTCCCGTCCGTGTGTTGTCCCAACCGTTCCACGATAGGGGCGAACTGGATATAATGACAATCTATTTCTTTGAAAAAGTTATAAAAATCAAGCGGATAATCGACATTGTAATCGTTTACGACTGCCATCGCATTGTATTCTACCTGATGTTTTTTCAGCAACTCGATTCCCTTCATCACTTTGTAGAAGGAGGGAAGGCCCTGGCGGTTCCGGCGGTATTCGTCGTGAAATTCCTGCGGACCGTCGATTGATATTCCAACCAGAAAGTTGTTTTCTTTGAAGAAACGGCACCAGTCGTCTGTCAGCAACGTCCCGTTTGTCTGGATACAGTTGTCTATCTGCCTTCCACGGCCGTATTTCTGTTGAAGTTCGAGTGCTTTTTTGTAGAAACTTATCGGACGCATCAGTGTTTCGCCGCCGTGCCAGGTGAAGAGTACCTGAGGCATTGTCTGGCATTCCAGATAATCTTTGATGAATTTTTCCAGCAGTTGCTCGCTCATGATGTGATTCTTTACTTCCGGATACAATTTCCCTTTTTCCAGGTAATAACAGTACTCGCAGGCCAGGTTACAAACCGAACCTACCGGTTTCAACATCACATAAACGGGTTTTGCAAAAGGAGATATGTAAGAATTATTCATGGTGTTTTAAAACGATTCAACAATAATCTCACAAAGGTATATATTTTTATGGAATAACGGTTGTTCTTAAGGGGTAATAATTAGAAAAAATTGAGCTGTCCGATTATCGACCGGCTTATTTTCGAAAGAATGTTTGTATATATGTTTTGTCATTAAAACACCTATGTTTCAACAACGGTTGTCATATACCGTCTCCCGTTTATTTCAGTTTTTTCCTGTAACGTTTGTAATCGGTTATGAAACCTTCGCAGAGCCAGTTTGCTAAAGCCTGGCGGTTGTCGCTGAGAATGAAACGTTTCTGGTCGAAGCTATTTTGTATGTTGCCGAGTTCGACAAAAACGGAGGGAGGCGTTGTTTTTCTTAAAACATACAATCCGCGCTGGCCGACTGTCCCAGTGAATCCGCGGCCGGGCTGATGTCTGTTGTATTTGTGCTCGAAAGTCGATTTCATTGTTTTTGACAGGTGTTTGCTTTCCGAATTTTTGTCTTGATAATAGAAGAAAACATCAGTCTGGTGACTTTTACTGCGGCTGTCGATATGCATGAAGATGGCGCGTTTGTATACTTCTTTGTCTTTCTTGAATAAAGAGTTGATTTTATCGCACCGCTGTTCAAGACGGCGGAACTGGTTAAACGGTATCGGGTCGCCCATGCAGGTTTCGCGTTTACTGTTTTTCAGGAATTTGTCGTTGCGGATACCATCTTTGGCATCCTGGATGATGATGTGCACTTTGGCGCCCCGCATCAGCAGGTTACGGGCCAGGCGGAGCATGACGTCGTAAGCATATTCGTCTTCGTGAAGTTCTACATTGCCCATTTTACCGATGGCTCCGGGGTCGGGACCGCCGTGTCCGCTCACCAGATAAAAGCAGCAGCCTTTCAACTCGGAGGATGTGACTTTGTATTCGGCCATTTCCTTGCCGAATAAGGGCTCGTAATTAGGTTTCCTTGCCACGGTAGCCGCTGCCCCCTTTAATGGCGGCAATTGGTATTTAACGCCCATTTTCAGGCTATTCCCATTACCGAGTTTAGTCTTGTTCAGTTTTACGAACTCATCATGATACTCTTTTCCGACACGATTATGGCGTTTCAGAAAAAGGATGATGCCTTCTCCCTTTTTGGGAAATGCTTTCTCTTGGGCAAAGAGAGTGCCGTTGAAAATAAAGAGTGCAACGAATACAAATAGTACGAGCGTTATTTTTTTTGTAAACATGTTTTCCGGTTATAATGCGGTAAAGATAGGAAAAGCTGCTAAATAACAGAAATATCGGGAAAGAAAAAAAGACATTCGATTTTTTCCGCTCTCGCGCACGTGTTGTTGCTGTTGTTGTTACTTTACTATTCTTTACTTTACTTTGTGTACTTAAAGTCCGTTTTTGGGGAGTTTCGGACTCGGAAACTAGGGTTTCGGGAGAATTAACTATTGTTAAATTGATGCTATACTAATAATATACAGCGTGTTGAGTCTTTTTTTGTAAAAATGCCATTTTATATGTAAAATAAGTCATAATCATCTCTTCGCGTATTTTCTTCTCTATAATATATTTTCCTCCTAAAACAGGAAGAACGCCACATCCGGGAGAAAATAAATTTTCATCCGAATGAAATCGAAATTTCTCCCGGGAGAAATTAAAAATGGATTCGAATGGGATTTTTACCTGTCAAATGTTATTGTATTATTTTGTTTTTATATATCCCAACTTCGTATAACGGATATTCCGGGAAGTATAATGCTTGATTACTTTGGCCGAACGGATATGCATGATTTCTCCCGCCTGATAAGCATGGTCGGCATTACTTAACTTACCGCTTTCCAGGCTACGGTCGGATGCCCGGATGGTGAAGAAAAACAGATTGCCGGATTCATCCGAAGCAACAATTTTCTGGTCGACGTAGAAATGGGTGGTTCCCCGGACTGAACGGGTTTTGTACGGATTGTCTTCCACCTTGACCCGCCGGACGGAAAGATGCAAATCGTTTAATTTCTCATCTATCGTTCCGATAAAACGGCTGACAGGCACTTTGTGCATGCGGGAAGTGTTCAGGTCCTGATATACCCATGAATAGGTCGCTGCCAGTTCCTTGAAACGTCTTTCGCTTTGTACGCGTGCTTCATATTTGTTGGCAATCCAGGTGACATATTTAGGGTCGATGGCGGCCACTTCAAACAGATGATAACTACGATATTTGCCAAAAGAGACAATGTCGTCGGCATTATGTGAGATGGATTCCAGTCTCATTTTAATCGTCAGCCTGGCGAAAGAGTTGGCTGTCGTTTTCATCGCTTTTTCCACTGAATTAATAGCGTTCACATCCAGTGTGGAGAGAAAAACATTCGGATGAAATTCCGCTGCCGGGTTGTAGAACCAAAGTGTGTAATAAGCCGTTTTTTCATTCGGCAAAAGTATGAAATACACACCTTTATCTGTGTTTCTGCCTTCGTTAAACGTATTCAGTTTATCCAGGACAAATTGCTCAATATAACCTGAAATATTATCCATAACTCATCTTCCTCATATTCTTCTCTAACAAATATAGGAAAAAGGAACGAGTTTTCCTAATAAAAGTCCGGTTAATACAGGTTATTTCTCCTTTTATGCTGGAAAACAGCCGGATATATATGGTGACTTCAACAACTTCTTCATTTATTTATCTGTTATAAAATAGGAGTGAATACCACTAAATTATTTACCAGATGAAGATACACGAATATCAGGCGAAAAAATTCTTTTCAGACTATGCGATTCCAGTGGAACGGCACATTCTGTGTAACACGGCGCAAGAGGTTACGGCTGCTTTCAGTCAGCTGGGGAATGAAAAGGTTGCAATCAAGGCACAAGTATTGACCGGAGGAAGGGGAAAGGCCGGAGGTGTTAAACTGGCAGGCAATGCGGAAGAAGCATTGCAGCACGCCGAAGCGATTCTGGGCATGACGATTAAAGATTTCCCTGTCACCCGTGTGATTGTGAGCGAGGCGGTGAATATCCATCTTGAATATTATGTCAGTTTTGTTATCGACCGCAATTCCCGTTCAGTTGTCCTGATGATGAGTGCGGAAGGAGGGATGGATATTGAGGAAGTGGCTCGCCGGAGTCCCGAAAAGATATTTCATTTCCGGATCGACCCGCTTATCGGGATTCCGGATTATCTGGCACGCCGTTATGCCTTTACCTTGTTCGATAAGATAGCTCAGGTGAACCAGATGGCTGCGATTATCCGGAATATGTACCGGCTTTTTATCGAGAAAGATGCTTCTCTGGTTGAAATCAATCCGTTGGTTATGACGAAGGACGGAGTCTTGATGGCTATTGATGCCAAGATGACGTTTGATGATAACGCGTTATACCGCCAGCCTCGTGTCTTGGCACTGTTTGAACCGACAGAGGAAGAAAGGACGGAGGCGCAGGCGAAGGAAAAAGGTTTTAGTTATGTGCATCTGGGTGGCGAGATTGGTTGCATGGTGAACGGTGCCGGACTGGCGATGGCTACGATGGATATGATTAAATTGTATGGCGGAAACCCGGCTAATTTTCTAGATATAGGAGGAAGTTCGAATCCGGAAAAAGTGATTGAGGCAATGAAGCTACTTTTAAAAGACCCACAGGTAAAGGTTGTGCTGATAAATATTTTCGGAGGTATTACGCGTTGCGATGATGTTGCCTACGGGCTGCTGAAGGCTTTTGAGCAAATTGATACCGATATCCCTGTCGTTGTCCGTTTGACAGGCACAAATGAGAAGGAGGGGCGCGATTTGTTGCGCAACACTCGTTTCAAAGTTGCCGAAACAATGGGAGAAGCCACCCTGATGGCTGTTGAAGCATCACATAAACAATAAAAGAAAAGTTACCATGAGCATATTGATAAATAAATCGACCCGGCTGGTCGTGCAGGGAATAACCGGACGCGACGGCCTCTTCCACGCACTGAAAATGAAAGAATACGGAACCAATGTCGTAGGTGGTACCTCACCGGGCAAAGGCGGTACGGAAATCGAGCATATCCCGGTTTTCAATACGATGTACGATGCCGTACAGCAAACACAAGCTAACACTTCGATAATATTCGTCCCTGCCCGTTTTGCGGCAGACGCCATTATGGAAGCGGCCGATGCCGGGATTGAGCTGATTATCTGTATCACTGAAGGAATCCCGACCGTCGATGTCATAAAAGCCTATCGCTTTGTCCAACTGAAAGGGGCAAAGTTGATTGGGCCAAACTGTCCCGGATTGATTTCTCCGGGTGAAAGTCTGGTCGGGATCCTGCCGGGAAAGGTTTTCACGAAAGGCCATACGGGTGTGCTCAGCCGTAGCGGAACATTGACCTATGAGGTCGTTTATCATTTGACGGCCAACGGTATGGGGCAGTCTACCGCAGTAGGAATGGGAGGCGACCCTGTTGTCGGCCTCTATTTCCGCGAACTGCTGGAGATGTTCGAGAAGGATTCGGAAACGCATTCAATCGTGATAATCGGAGAGATTGGAGGAAATGCTGAGGAACTGGCTGCCGATTATATCCGTAAGCATGTCACCAAGCCGGTGGTCGGCTTTATTGCCGGCCAGTCTGCACCGCCGGGTAAACAGATGGGACATGCCGGCGCTATTATTTCCGGAGGGGCCGGCACCGCAGTCGAAAAGATACGTGCATTGGAAGATGCAGGAATAAGGGTTGCCAGCGAACCATCTGAAATACCGCAACTTTTACGTTACAAATGAAACTTTATCCTTATCTTTGTACCTTCGTAAGAATGAGTAAATGAATAAGGAAGATAATTTCGGCAGGTTGCTGATGCTGTTACTTATAACGCTTTGCATCTGCCTGGGACTATATTATCTGCCGGACAACATGTTCGGCCAGAAAATAAAAAAGGTTGACTTACTTTCGGATTTACGGGTGAAAACGCAATCGTTGTCAATGGACTCGCTGCGTAAACAGCTCGAACAACCGGATACGTTGGAAATAGATTCAGTAGCATTGCGCGATTCGATTATCCGTTCGACGGGGATTGATTCGACGGCATTGGTGTTACGCGATTCCCTGTATAATATAATGTATTCTGTCCAGGGGGTGGATTCGCTCGGTACGCATATCGAAGATTATTCGGTAGGCCATATCGGGTTGAAGCGTTTCTTTACAGCCTTGAAAAACCGGGAGACAATGAACCGACCGGTGCGTGTCGCTTTTCTGGGTGACTCGTTTATTGAGGGGGATATTGTCGTTGCCGACCTGCGTTCTGCCTTGCAGAAAGAGTTTGGCGGGCGCGGAGTGGGGTTTGTTCCTATTACTTCCGTGGCTGCACAGTTCCGTCCGACTATCGAACAGCGCTCGGAAGGATGGCACACCTGGTCGATGCTGACCGACCATGAACATGGGTATACGCTTTCCGGAATGATGTTTGAACCGAAAGGTGAAAAGGTATCCGTATCTGTCAAGACAACAAACCGTTATCCGGAGTTGCAATCGGCTTCTTCGCTGAAATTTCTGTATGAACAGAATACCCGAACCCGGATGAAATTGCATTATAACAATCTGCCGGATACAATCAATGAGTTATTGCCTGTCGTTTCGAAAATAACACAATATGAACGGAAAGGGACATTTACAGAAGCTACTTTCTCTTTTACGGAGACGGAAGGTTTCCGTGCGTTGGGTGTCGCTCTGGAGGATAATTCAGGTGTTGTCGTTGATAATTACTCCCTGCGTGGTAATTCCGGTATGATATTGAACCGTCTGGATAGTTCGCTTTGCCGGAATCTGACCGAAGTCCGGCCATACGACCTGATTATTCTTCAGTATGGTTTGAATGTGGTAAGCGACAGCGTTTTACATTACGGCTGGTATAGCAAACGCATGGAAGAAGCGGTTCGCCATGTACAGGTTTGTTTCCCGGAGGCGGATATCTTGCTGTTAGGTGTTTCAGACCGTAGCCATCAGGAAGAGGGTGAGTTTGAAACGATGCCTGCCGTGCTTGCCTTGCTTCATACACAAAGGCAGATTGCTCGTAAAACAGGTATTCCGTTCTGGAATACGTTCGGTGCGATGGGGGGCGAGAACAGCATGGTCCGTTATGTTGAGAACAATTGGGCAAGCAAAGATTATACACATCTGAGTTTCAGAGGCGGGCGCGAAATAGCGACGGCTCTTTTTAATGCATTATTATTGGAAAAGGAGTTTTATGATGAAGCAGACAAAGTGGTTAATTAATTTGTCGGTTTTGTTGGCATTGCTCGCGATTACCGTAGGGGCGAAGAATCTTTCGCCTTCCCGCTCATCGTTTCAGGATGCAGGGGATGTGTTGTCCGATACGTTGACTGTGCCGGATACGATTGCCTTGCCTTTTGCTTCTTATCTTATGGGAGCCGTTGTCGACTCGATTCAGTTGCCGGCCTCCGACAGTTGCGTAAATGAATATGCTCCGTTGCATCATTTCTTTGCTGGACTCGATTCCTTGCGTGCGGGAAAAGATACGGTTATCACGATTGTGCAGCTGGGCGATTCGCATATACAGGCAGGACATTATAGCGGGCGCATGATGCGTCTCCTTCAACAGCAGTTCGGCAATGCCGGGCGTGGTTGGATTGCTCCCTTCAAACTGAGCAAGACGAACGAACCGGACGATTATTTCATTTCATCCGTAGCGAAGGAATGGATTGCCGGACGTTGTATCCAGAACAACCGGAAATGTCCGATTGGGCCGGGTGGTATCGGTATCCAGTCCGCGTCGCCATCCATCAATTTCGATATCAGCATAGCACCTACTAACGGTGCCGGATATTCTTTTAACCAGGCAGTCATTTACCGTGGGGAGAAGTCCATGCCGATGCTGCCGGCCGGAAAAATGAAAGATTCTGTCAGGACGGTATTAAGTACGGCGCCGTGTGCGCCGGGAGTGATTGCCGATACGTTCCGCATCTCTTGTCTCGTCGACACGTTGCAACTGCACAGTACGCGAAGGAAACAGGGAACGGATAACTTGCTTCCGGCTTCTTCTTTTAAGAACCTTTATTATGGTTTCAATCTGACCAATGGGCAACCGGGTATTTTGTATCATTCGATCGGTGTGAACGGTGCCATGTATGTAAATTATACAGACGAGAACTATGTCCGCCAGTTGGCTTTGCTGAATCCGTCACTGTTAATTATTTCTTTAGGAACGAACGAGACTTTCGGCCGGCGCTTTACCCGTAATGAATTTGCCGGGCAAATTGAAGATTTTATATCCTTAGTGAAAAAACAAATGCCGCATACGGCCATCTTGCTGACAACTCCTCCCGAATGTTATAAACGGGTGTATGTGAACAAGAAACGTACGTATGTGCGCAATGAAAATACAGAACGTGCAGCAAAGGCGATTGTCGAAGTGGCACGTCGCGAAGGTCTGGCATGCTGGGATTTGTTTGCTTCGACAGGAGGGAAAAACTCTTCTGCCAGATGGCGCAAGACCGGTTTAATGGGAAGAGACCGTGTTCATTTTACGAAAGAAGGCTATCAGGAGCAAGGCATTTTATTGTATCGTGCCCTGATGCAAACCTATAACCGATATATAGTAGATAACGATGTTCGATAATATAGATTTATCCAAGCTGGGAGAGGTGCTCACCTATCAACACCTGTCGCCGATACTGTTCAGTAGCGGGTTGTTCTTTTTCCTGTTTATAGGATTCCTGATTATTTATATGTCACTCAGGAAACATTTGCTGGCCCGTATTATATATGTAACGCTGTTTTCTATCTATTTTTATTATAAGAGTAGCGGATTCTGGTTTTTCCTGCTGTTATTTACTGCCACGTCAGATTTTTGTATTGCGCAGGGAATATTCCATACTACAACCCAATGGAAGCGTAAACTGTGGGTTGTTCTTAGTTTATGTATAAACCTCGGGATGCTGGGATATTTTAAGTATTTCAATTTCCTGTTGGATATGATTGCTTCGGTAACAAGGATGTTTGGTTACCAGTTTGGAAATATGGCCATGCAAAGCGTTACGTATCAGCCGATGGATATATTTCTGCCGGTCGGTATTTCTTTTTTCACGTTCCAGACAATCAGTTATGTCATTGATGTATACCGGGGGAAGATTACGCCGCTGACACGCTGGATAGATTATGTGTTTTATGTATCGTTCTTTCCGCAGTTAGTGGCAGGGCCTATCGTCCGTGCCCGTGACTTTATTCCGCAAATCTATAAGGAACCGACCGTCACCCGTTCCGAATTTGGCGAAGGATTGTTTCTGGTACTCTGTGGTTTGTTTAAGAAAACGGTGATTTCCGATTATATCAGCCTGAACTTTGTAGACCGTATTTTTGATGCGCCTTTGCTTTATACCGGTGTGGAAAATCTGCTGGGCGTTTATGGTTATGCTTTGCAGATTTATTGCGACTTTTCCGGTTATTCGGATATGGCGATTGGTATTGCTTTGCTTTTAGGTTTCCGGTTTAATGTAAACTTCGATTCACCTTACCAGTCGGCGACCATTACCGAATTCTGGCGGCGCTGGCATATATCTCTGTCTTCATGGCTGAAAGATTATCTGTATATTTCGTTGGGTGGGAACCGGAAAGGGAAAATCCGTACGTATATAAACCTGCTGATTACAATGTTGCTGGGTGGTCTCTGGCATGGTGCTTCGATGAGTTTTATCATTTGGGGAGCCATTCATGGAGTGGCGCTGGCGATTCATAAGTTTATAATGAGCCGGTTCAGCAGTTTCAAGCAACTAGGGTCTGAAATGAAGCCCTGGCGCAGGGTTTTGGGCATATTGATTACGTTTCATTTGGTTTGTTTCGGATGGATATTCTTCCGTGCCGATTCGATACAAACGGTGAAGGAGATGCTTTCGCAAATCTTTACAAACTTCCATCCGGAAGTATTTACACAATTTGTAGCGGGTTATAAAGGTGTTTTTATCCTGATGGTGATTGGTTATGTGCTTCACTTCATGCCTAAGTCGGCAGAGAATGCGGTGCAGGGAGTCGTAACCCGTTCTCCTTTGTTGGTGCAGGCTGTTATTCTGGCGGTTATGATTTTTGTTGTAGTGCAGTTCAAGAGTGCCGGTGTGCAGCCGTTTATTTATTTCCAGTTCTGATGTAAAGTAAATGTATGTGGTATGAAAGTTAGCCTGTTACAATTTTTACTTTTGTCTGTTTTCCTGCTGGGGAACATGGACGCGAAAGCACAACTGAATAATAATCTGACAGCAGATGAACTGCGTATAAAGCAGGAAGTGAAACCTTTTCTGGATAGCTTGATTATTGAGGAACCGAAGATTACCGATAAAGATATTTCCCTGTTCCGCCTGGAAGCTGTTTTTCCGGCAAAATCATTTACCCGTTTCGGTACGAATGAGGGTGAATTTACAGCCTTTACGCCTGATAATCCCAAAAGCCAGGGACTTGTAAGCGAGCCGATTCCTTTGCTGGGTGGTGCCCGAATCAGCCTTATCTATTCTTTTATAGATGATTACAAGAGCAACGTCCCTATTGCGGGGAAGTATCGTTTCGAGAGTATCAGGGAGAAAGATGCTTTAGGAGAAGAAATGGTTCGCCAGTCTTTGTATCTCCATGTTTTGAACGATTTGCGGTTTTCCAGGATAAAAGTCGGATTGATGGAGGTTGTGATGTTGCCTCCTGATAATGAGGGAAAAAATATCAATAACTTGCCATCGTTTGGATATCGTTCCATGAGTTTCAGCCGGATGGAGGACAATCAGTATATGTTGACGTATTTGTTGCGCAGCAGTGAAGGGGTTTATAGTCCTATCCTTCGTTCTGAAGGTTCTGACCGTACTTTCCCGGAATACACAGGTGGTTCGGCAGCACAGTTCTGGTTTATCCGGCAGAATATGCAATATCCCGAGAAGGCCGCCGAAGAGGAGGTGAGTGGGACGATCCTTGTTTCCTGCACGGTAGAGCCGGATGGCTCGGTTACCGAACCGCATGTCTTTTTAGGTTCGGAGCCGTTGCTGAATGATGAAGCGATTCGCCTGGTTGCCCTGACAAGCGGAAAATGGATACCCGCTACCCGTAACGGAGAGAATATCGCAGATGAAAAGGTAATCCCCATCACATTCAGGCTTGATGACGACATGCTGAAGACAATCCAAGTGGCGAAGAAACCGGGTAAGAAATTGCCGGTTAAGACTTATCTGTTCTTTTTCGCATTGGCAGTCATATTGATTTTCTATTTGCGAAACAAATTCTTTAAAAAAGACAGGCGTCCTGATCCGGCTTTGCGTCCGAATGTTTCCGTCAGTAACGACAAAATGGTGATTGTTGCAGGAGTTGATGAAACACAAATGGCTTTAATGTTGCGTACGTTTACGGAAATATATAATGCCCGCAGTTACGAAGCTATTATCCGGATGCATACGATGAGTACCCAGGTATTTGCCCTCACTTTTCCGTATGACATAAGCTGGGATATTTTCTTGGAATTGCTTGACCATCTGATATATTTTGACGAAAGTGAACATAAAGCACAAACTAGGGCATGGCTGACTTTGCCGGAACAATGCAAACCGGTCGCAGGCGAACATGCTATGTTCTTCACCAAAGAGGATGATAAGGATTTTGACCCTGTCCGGCTCACTACCCAGCATAACCATGGCTGGAAAGTCGATTATGAAACCGAACAGTTAGTAGCAACGGAGGTCCTGGAAGAATATGTTAAACCTCCGTTTGCTTATTATGAGGTGATACAAAAGAATTTTGTCGAATTTGATTGAGTCTGGATCAAATATCTTTTAAATTTGTTGATTCTATCCTCAAATGACGTAAGTCTGAACCTGATACGCCCTGGAACACCTGTAAACCGAATTCCGGAATGACAGCCAGGATATGGTCGAACACATCGGCCTGGATGTCTTCATATGGAATCCAGTCTGTGGTGGATGCGAAGAAGTATAGCTCCATGGGAATACCCTGTTCTGTCGGTTGCAGTTGGCGAACCATGCAGGTCATGTTCTGGCTTACATTGGGATTGCTTTTCAGATAATTCACCAGATAAGCGCGGAAGACACCTATATTTGTCTGGCGTCGTCCGTTTACCCAAATAGAAGCGTCGATGCTGTGTTCTTTATTATAGGCCTCCAACTCTTCCTGCTTCGTATCGATATAATCGGTGAGTAATGATATTTTACGGAATTTAGCCAACATTTCCGGTGTACAGAAATGTACGCTGTTCATGTCGATATTGATGGAACGCTTCACACGGCGCCCTCCCGATTCTTTCATCCCCCGCCAGTTCTGGAAAGAATCGCTGACCAGTGCATAAGGCGGTATGGTGGTAATTGTGTTGTCGAAATTGCGAACTTTAATAGCATTCAGCGTCACTTCAATCACTGTTCCGTCAGCCCCGTATTTTGACATTGTTATCCAGTCGCCCGGACGTAGCATATCATTGGCTGATAGCTGAATACCGGCCACAAAGCCAAGTATCGTATCCTTGAACACCAGCATTAGGATGGCAGCCGAAGCACCCAGTCCGGCAAATAACGTAGCGGGCGATTTACCGATCAGGATACTGATAATGATTATTCCACCGACAAAGAACACAATTACCTGAATGATTTGTACAAACCCTTTCAACGGTTTGTTCTTCATCGATTCTTTCCGGTTGTATATCTCTAATAATAAGTTCAGTGAAGCGTTGATGAATCGTAGTACAACGGCCACAATGTAAACACTGCATACCATCTGAAGGACACCGAGCAAAGTAGGCATTTCCTCTTTGGGTAGTGCCAGCGGAAGCATGATATAAACCAGGATCGCGGGGATCAGGTGCATCAGCTTATTGATGATCTTCCGTTCTACGATCAGGTCGTCCCACTGGTTTTTGGTTTTTTGAGCAAAACGCTTAAATAATTCGAGGAAGATATAGCGGCAAGTGTAATCGATACCGACAGTTATCACTATTAGAAGCAGCAATACGACCAGGTTGTCCCAAATATTTGCAGAGTCGTGTACTAATCCCCATTTAATCAGGTAACTGTTAATCCATTGTTGTAATTCACTCATATATTTGTATTTAAAGTTGTGAACACAAATGTAGGGAAAAAATCATTGCTGCCCAAGTTTACATTAATCAGAGTATTGATACACTTTTAGTTCAAACAGAGGGATCATCGCAAAGAAATGATCGAATATATCCGACTGGATGCGTTCGTATTCTTTCCATACTTTATTGCGGGAAAAGAAATAGATCTGGATAGGCACACCGTATTCTGTCGATTGCAACTGGCTGATGATCAGGTCGAGGTCGGTGTTTACAACCGGCAGACTGGTCAGGTAACGCTCTACATAGACACGAAACATCTGCGAGTTAGTCGGTGTCACACCTTCGTCCGGCTTATAGTCGGCCAGCAGGGGAATCTCTTTCCGCATGTTATCCAGCATTTCAGGTGTACAGAATTTGATTGTGTTCAGGTCGAGAAAGATGGATTTCATGACACGCCGCCCGCCCGATTCAACCATTCCCCGCCAGTTCTGGAAAGAGTTGTTGACCAGTGTATAGGGTGGGATAGTGGAGATTGTATTGTCGAAGTTCTGTATTTTAACGGTGTTCAAAGTGATTTCCTGTACAATCCCGTTTGCGTTGGACCCCGGGACTGTAATCCAGTCGCCCGGGCGTAACATATCATTGGCTGATAACTGTATGCCCGCAACGAATCCGAGTATCGTATCTTTGAATACCAACATCAGGATGGCGGCCGAAGCGCCCAGTCCGGCAAACAATGTGGCTGGTGATTTGTTGACAAGAATGGCAATAATCACAATCCCTCCAATGAAGAAAGCCAGCACCTGAAGTACCTGCACGAATCCTTTTATCGAACGGTTCTTACTGACCTCCCTGTGATTATATATATCCATTGCCACCAGGATAAATCCGTTGATGGCCAGCAACAGAACAAATACAATATAAACGGCGCAAACTTTTTGCGAAATCAACAACAATTCTTTTCCCCGGATAAAAGCCATCGGCAATAAAGTATAGACCAAAATTCCGGGAATGGCATGCACCAGATTATGTATAACTCTCCTCTTAATCAACAAAGTATCCCAGAAATAATGACTTTTCTCCGATAACTTCCGTACACTGCCGACAAAAATGTACTGACATAAGTAATCGACTCCTACAGCTACCGCGATCAGTAGTACGGCAATAATCATTTCATCGAATGTATTTGCGATTTTCGCATCCACGCCCCAGCCGACGAGGATTTTGTTCATCCAGCTACCTAAATTTACCATGTTGTTATCTCTCTTTTATAATGATAACATTTACAACTGCATTTGGTTTAAATAATAAAAAAGTCTAATCAACCCCTGATAACAAAAAGGAATCCGGTATCTTTGTAGACCATAATACAAAGATGTATGGTAATATATCCATGAAAACATTATTAATGATGATGTTATTTGCAAGTTGTTCGAATCTGTTTGCGGCTCAGAATACAAAAGCGCTGGAAGTAAAAGAACATAAACTAAAAAACGGATTGACAGTCTGGCTGAATGAAGACCATAGCCAGCCGAAAGTATTCGGTGCCGTTGTCGTAAAGGCAGGAGCGAAGGATTGTCCGGATACCGGAATTGCCCATTATTTTGAACATATGATGTTCAAAGGAACCGACAAAATCGGAACTGTCGATTACGATGCGGAGAAAACGTTGCTGGATTCTATCGCACTGAAATATGACGAACTGGCGGCTACGGAAGATGAAGCGGCCCGCTCCCAGATACAGAAAGAGATAAACGAATTAAGCATCCGTTCTTCCGACTATGTAATTCCCAATGAGTTCAACCGTTTGATTTCCAAATATGGCGGTTCGGGTTTGAATGCCGCAACGTCTTATGATGCAACTATCTATTTCAATACCTTTTCCCCGCAATATATGTCCCAGTGGGCGGAAATCAACAGCGAACGCCTGCTGAATCCGGTCTTCCGCCTGTTCCAGAGCGAACTGGAAACTGTTTATGAAGAGAAAAACATGTATGGCGATTTCATCGGCGGGCCTGTTATGGACCGGTTGCTTGCCCGTTATTTTGCCCCGCATCCGTATGCTTATCCGATAATCGGCAGTACGAAGAACCTGAAGAACCCACGCCTGACAGAGATGCGGAAGTTCTTTGAAGAATATTATGTGGCCTCCAACATGGGGCTGATATTAAGCGGTGATTTTGATACAGAGGCTGTATTGCCGGTTCTGGAAAAAACTTTTTCCCGTATCCGTCCGGGAGAAGCTCCCAAACACGATATTGTGGCCCTTCCGCCCTTTAAAGGAAAGGAGAAAATGAAAATAAAATTCCCCGTACCTCTAGTGAAAGCGATGGGAATGGGGTTCCGTGGCGTTCCGGCCAATCATGAAGACCAGGTGGCGTTGGCTGTGGCGGTTAATATGCTGAACAATGCGAACGGGACCGGTTTTCTGGATAAACTGATGGTAGACCGGAAGATTATGGCGTCGATGGCTATGAATGAAAGTATGAATGAAGCCGGGATACTGGCCGTTGCCGTTATTCCTAAGCTGATGTTCCAGACTTATGGCGGAGCCGAAAAACTGGTTTGGAAAGAAATCAACCGGGTGAAAGAAGGGGATTTCAGTGACGAGATATTCAATAGCCTGAAGCAGGAGCAACGCCGCCAATATGCCTCAAACCTGGAGAATATAGATTCGCGTGCCCGGATTATGATGTCTTTGTATTCGCAAGGTAAAAGCTGGGAAGATTATTTGCAGGAAGTTTCCGGTATCGATGCTTTGACAAAGGAAGACGTAGTCCGTGTGGCCCGTAAATATTTCAGTGAAAACTATTTATGCGTTACAAAGACGACAGGCAAATATCCGAAGGATAATTTGACGAAACCGGATTTCAGTCCGATTGTACCCAAAAACTCGGAAGCCTCTTCCGAATATGCAAAACAGTTGGAACAACTGCCGGTACAAGAAGTGAAGCCGCGTTTCATTGATTTTCAGAAAGATGTAGAAACGGTGAGTCTGACTCCGTTAGCCACTTTATATGCAACGGCAAATCCTGTTACGGATATATTTACCCTTAACCTGGTTTATCAGGTTGGAACGTTGGAGCAACCCAAACTGATGCATCTGGCTAATTACCTTCAGTTTTTGGGAACGGACTCTCTGTCGTTCCATGAATTCCGTACGCGGTTGCAGGTCCTGGGCAGTACGATTTCTTTCGATGCCACCGACAAGCAGTTTTTCATGCGGATTACCGGCTTCGACAAACATTTTAAGGAAACGGTTCAGCTGGCCGGCGATTTTATCAGGCACGTAAAAGCTGATGATAAACAAATCCGTCAGGTAATAAATGATGCGAAAGTCACCGAGAAGGCTTTCTTCGAATCGAGTGATAACATCGCAAATGCGTTGCTCGAGAAAGTGAAATATGGCGAACAATCTCGGTTTCTTACTAAGTTATCCCTCTCTGAAGTCAAGAAACTGAAGGGGAAGGAACTTTTGGATGCATTTGTCCAGGTCCGTCAGACGGAATGCGATTTGCTTTATTGCGGAACATTGCCCGTCGCCCAGGTCAGGGAAGAGATAGAAGCCTTCCTTCCGTTGAAGGAGATAACCGTAGCGGTTAATGCTCCCTATCATCGGGATGCAAAGAAATATGACAAGCCGACCGTTTACTTTATGGATATGCCGACAGCCTCGCAGAGTATTGTTTACGGCTATGCAAAAGGAGAGGTGACAGACGATGCCTGGTCGCGCCATGCCGCCCGGTTATTCTCCGTTTATTTCGGAGGCGATATGTCGTCGCTGATGTTTCAGGAAATAAGGGAATTCCGTTCGCTGGCTTACCGAGTGAGCGGCCGGTATATATTGCCGCCTCATAAATTGGAAGGAAAGGCCGGTGAGTTTGTCACTATGCTTTCCACACAGAGCGACAAGACGCTGGATGCTTTGGGGATAATGAATTCCCTGATTCACGAAATGCCGGAGAAAGAGGAAAGGATTTCTACCGTAAAGCAATCTATCGTTAACCAGGTCAATAATGATTTTCCTTCCTTCCGGGAAGTGCCGGAAAAGGTTGCCGGTTTTCGAAGGAATGGCTTTGACAACGACCCGAGCGAAGCCTTATTGTCTGGTATCTCGGATATGGATATGAAAGATATTATCCGTTTCTACCGGCATAATGTCCGCTTGAAACCGGTTGTTTATGTCATTGTAGGCAATTCCCGGCGTATCGATATGAAGCAACTGGAAACCTATGGCAATGTGATAAGATTGAGAAAGAAAGATATATATAAATAATGTATAGTAAAGACGAATTAAAGAACCTGAAACTGGAGTTTTGGGAGAGTTTCGCCGCTTATTGTGAAGTGCAGCCTTATTTGCGGGGACGTAAAAAGATATGGACTTTGTATGATACCAAAGTGAAAGGAGTAGAATTGAAGTTCGATATCAGCCGCAACGGTGCTTATGTGATTCTTGAAGTGAATCACCGGAGTGAAGAGCTCCGGCTTGAAATGTACGAACGCCTGACTTGGTATAAGGAAATGCTGGAACAGGACTTTCCCGGAGGTCTGACCTGGGATATTTGTTTTGTAAGGGATACGGGGAAAGAAGTAGCCCGTATTTATACCGCCAGGGAAGGACTAGACTTTCACCGTCGGCAAGATTGGGGAGAGTTCTTTACTTTTATGGCGTCGCAGATGTATCTGTTGGAACGTAATTTTATGTCGATAGCTGAATATTTGAGAGAGTAAAAAAGATGGCACATTTAAATCATATGATTTATCAGGTGGCTGGCATTGCGGCGGTAAGTCTGCTGACAGCCTGTTCGACGCAACAGCAAGATGTTAACTTGCAGGAAGTCGGAGTCAGCCATGAATTGGCCCGTTTCAGAAAAGAGCATTTCGGTCAAGTCAGATATAACCTGTTTTTCTCCATTCCTGAATCCAGGCAGGAGCCGGTCAGGGGCAAGGCTGTCATACAACTGTCGCTGAAAGAAAAACTGCCGCTTATTATTGATTTCAGGGGAAATGCTTCACAGGTCGCTTCTGTCTTGCTGAATGGTGGGGAAGTGCCTTATGAGGTAAAAAATGAACATATCATCATCCTGGCAGAACGGAGCGTCGTCGGAGAGAATAAAGTATCTGTAGAATTTACTCCTGCCGACCAGTCTTTGAACAGGAGGGACGAGTTTCTTTATACTTTGCTGGTTCCTGACCGGGCGCGGACTGCGTTTCCCTGTTTCGACCAGCCGGATATGAAGTCGTTATTTACGCTGACGCTGGAAGTTCCGGAAGCATGGCAAGCCGTTACGAACGGTGCCATAGAGAAAACAGATACCCTTTCCATTCCCGGACGCAAGTTGATTTCATTCAGGGAAACAGAACCGCTGAGTACTTATTTGTTCGCCTTTACTGCCGGAAAATTTATTCGCGAAACATACACCCGGGATGGAAGGGAAATCTCCTTGTACCACAGGGAAACAGACCCGAAGAAAGTCGCCCAATGTCCCGAAATCGCATCGGAAGTCTTTGACGCTTTAACATGGCTGGAAGATTATACCGCCATTCCGTATCCTTTTGCCAAGTATGATTTGATAATCCTTCCCGGTTTCCAGTTCGGGGGAATGGAGCACACCGGGGCAACGTTCTATACCGACCGCCGTATGTTCCTGAATGAGAACCCGACATTGAACGAGCAGTTGAGCCGCAGTGCCCTGATTGCTCACGAAACGGCCCATATGTGGTTTGGCGATTATGTGACCATGCAATGGTTTGACGATGTCTGGACAAAGGAAGTGTTTGCCAATTATTTTGCTTCGCAGATTGTCGAACCGCTATATCCGGGTGTAAACCATGCTTTGAATTTCATGCAGGATTATATTCCTCCCGCTTATGTGGAAGACCGTACTGCCGGAGCAAATCCAATCAAACAGGAATTGGATAATCTTCGTAATGCCGGCCTGGTCTACGGTAACATCATCTATGATAAATCTCCCGTCGTCCTGGAAATGCTGATTAAAAAGATGGGTAAGGAATCTTTCCGGAAAGGCATTCAGGAATATCTGAAAACATATGCCTACGGAAATGCCACCTGGGAGGGCCTGATTGGTATTCTGGATACATATACGGATGACGATTTGTCCGGCTGGAGCCATATTTGGGTAAATGAAAAAGGCATGCCGGAGATTGCCGTTTCCATTGTCGGCGATAGCCTGGTCGTTTCGCAGAAAGACCCTTTTGGTAGGGGATTGAACTGGCCGCAGGACCTCACTTATCTGATTGTTCCCAAAACAGGGGAACCGGAAGAAATTTCAGTTTCTTTCGGGAGAAATTCAAATTCCATCCGGAAGAAATTGAAAACGGTCCCGGAAGAGGGGAGTTTCATTATTCCGAATACGGATGGAAAAGGGTATGGCTTTTTCCGGTTGAACGAAGCGGATGCCAAGGCTTGTGCCGCCTATCTTTCGGTTTGTGAAAATGAATTGCTGAGAGGTTCCCTGTTAATCACATTGTATGAAAATCTGTTGAACCGGACGATTTCGCCCGAATCATATATGGAGGCTATGTTGAATTATCTGCCGAAAGAAGATAATTCGTTGTTATTCTCGGCCGCTTTAGGGTATATCGGTAATTGTCAGCGTTTATTTCCGACGGATGCTGCCCCTCTGGAAAAAACATTAGGACAGATTGTGGCGACCTCTTCCGTTCCTCAACATCGTTTGCAGGCGTTCCGCTCGTATCGTTCCATAGCAGAATCGCCGGAAGCAATCGCCGCATTATATGACTTGTGGAAGAAGCAGCAAGCTCCCGCCGGCTGTTCGTTAAGTGAAAATGATTATATCAGCTTATCTTATACGTTGGCCCTTCATTTGCCGGAGCAGGCGGACGAGATTATAAACAGCCAGCAATCGCGTATAACTAATCCTGACCGGAAACGGGAGTATGCCTTTATTTCTCCTTCCGTCTCACCGCATAAAGAAGTGCGCGACAGTGTTTTTGCCTCTTTGCTGGTAGCTGAAAACCGTCGGGTAGAACCCTGGGCATCTGCTGCTTTGGCGAATCTGAATCATCCGTCACGGCAGAAAGAAGCGGTAGCCTATATCCGTCCGGCACTGGAAGCGATGCAGGAAGTGCAGCGGACAGGAGATATATTTTTCCCGACAGCCTGGGTTCGTGCCTTGCTGTCAGGCCATACGTCGCCGGAGGCAAGGGCAGAGGTTGATGCTTTTTTTGCCTCTCACCTGGATTATCCGCCGATGCTGGCAAACAAAATACGGCAACAGGCGAATCATTTATATATAATTGAACACTAAGCATAAAACAGTCGTGTAGAAAAAAAGTGTGCGTACCTGCTAATCTTTTGATAGTTTTATTTGCATTTTCAATTATTATTGTAACTTTGTGGCATCAATAAAATAACAAATGAGAAGAAAAGTATCACATCACCATCATCATCATTACAACGGGCAGTAGTTCGGTGGGCTGATTGGTGTGCAGATACGCATAATATAATTAGATAAGGCTTGCCGTTATACGGTAAGCCTTATTTTGTTTTCGGAAAGCATATAATTATTAAAACAAAAATAAACATGTTACGAATTGCAGTACAATCAAAAGGTCGTTTATACGATGAAACAATGCTATTATTGGAAGAAGCGGGTATCAAACTGAACAGAGGAAAGCGCATTTTGCTGTTATCGGCAAAAGGGTTTCCGGTAGAAGTTCTGTTCCTGCGTGATGATGATATTCCCCAGTCTGTCGCCAATGGCGTTGCCGATATAGGTATTGTCGGTGAGAATGAATACGTTGAAAAAGGGGGAGAAGCACGTTTGGTTAAACGATTGGGATTCAGTAAATGCCGTTTGTCACTGGCTATTCCTAAAGATGAAGACTACAAGGGAGTAGAATGGTTTGAAGGCAAAACAATCGCTACTTCTTATCCTGGCATCCTGAATACTTATCTGAAAGAAAAAGGTGTAAAAGCCGATATGCATGTCATCAGCGGTTCTGTTGAAATAGCTCCGGGTATTGGTCTGGCAGATGCAATTTTCGATATTGTCAGTTCCGGTAGTACGCTGGTCAGCAACCGCCTGAAAGAGGTGGAAGTGGTTATGCAAAGCGAAGCGCTTCTGATTGCGAACAACAATCTGTCGGAAGAAAAGCTGGCGATACTCGACGAACTGTTATTCCGCTTCGAAGCTATCCAGGTTGCTGAAGGCAAGAAATATGTATTGCTGAACGCACCGAAAGATAAGTTGGATGAAATCATAGAAGTATTACCCGGTATGAAGAGTCCGACGGTGACGCCTTTGGCTAACGGTGATTGGGTATCCGTCCAGTCTGTCATAGCCGAGAAACATTTCTGGGAAATTATAGGTAAACTGAAATCACTCGGGGCCGAAGGTATCCTCGTTATCCCGATTGAGAAAATGATACTTTAATGTCGAGTCAGTTTCCTGAGCACGGAATTACGAGAAAACTGTAATTGACTGACAATTAATGAATAAGGTCTTTTTGTTCGTTCCTGATAATTTGTATCTCACATGGTTATCCATGTCTCATTTCTGACAATAATATAAACAAAACAACAATATGGAAGTAATTAAATATCCCTCAAAAGCAGACTGGCCTTCTTTGGTGAAGCGTCCGGCTTTGGATGTTACTACTTTATTCGATACGGTCCGGACTGTATTGAATGAAGTGCGTAGCGAAGGGGATGCCGCTGTTAAGCGTTACGAAGAGAAGTTTGACAAGGTCACGCTATCCGGTCTTCAGGTGTCGGAAGAAGAAATAAAAGAAGCTCGCGAACTTGTTTCCGAGGATTTAAAACAAGCTATTCGCACAGCAAAGGCAAATATTGAAAAGTTTCATGCCTCCCAGCGTTTTACCGGACAAAAGGTGGAAACGACCTCCGGAGTAACCTGCTGGCAGAAAGCAGTTGCCATAGAAAAGGTCGGCCTGTATATTCCGGGAGGAACGGCCCCTTTGTTCTCAACCGTATTAATGTTGGCGGTTCCTGCACATATCGCCGGATGTAAGGAGATTGTATTATGTACTCCTCCGAACCGGGAAGGAAAAGTGCATCCGGCCATCCTGTTTGCCGCAGAAACGGCAGGTGTCAGCAAGATATTCAAAGCCGGAGGAATACAGGCTATTGCGGCCATGGCATACGGCACGGAATCTGTCCCCAAAGTCTATAAGATATTCGGCCCCGGAAATCAGTACGTGACAGCAGCCAAACAGCTTGTCAGCTTGAAAGACGTTGCCATCGACATGCCCGCAGGCCCTTCCGAAGTGGAAGTCATTGCCGACGGAACAGCAAATCCGGACTTTATTGCCGCCGATTTCCTTTCACAGGCAGAGCATGGAGCAGATAGCCAGGCTATGCTGGTTACATCGGCAGAAAGTATCGTATCTCCTGTAGTCGATGCCATCCAACAGCAATTATCTGAACTGTCCCGTAAGGATATTACTGCAAAAGCATTGGAACATAGCCGTATAATCGTCCTGAAAGACGAACAGGAAGTAATCGCTTTCACGAATATGTATGCCCCGGAACATCTGATTATACAAACGGAGAACTACGCTCATATCGCTGAACAGATAGAGAATGCGGGAAGTGTCTTTATGGGACCCTACACTCCTGAAAGTGCCGGTGATTATGCTTCGGGCACGAATCATACGCTTCCGACCAATGGCTATGCCAAGGCTTACAGCGGTGTAAACCTGGACAGCTTTATCAAAAAGATAACCTTCCAGGAAATCACTGCCGAAGGTATTAAGAATTTAGGCGGTACAATCCAGACGATGGCCGGTAACGAGCAACTGGATGCACACCGCAATGCAGTAACAATAAGATTGAAAACAATATGATGGATTTAAAAGACCTGGTAAGACCTAATATTTGGGCGTTGAAACCCTATTCCTCTGCAAGAGACGAGTTTCACGGAAGTGCATCTGTTTTCCTGGATGCAAATGAGAATCCTTATAACGAGCCTTATAACCGTTATCCCGACCCCTTACAGTGGGAGTTGAAAGAACGGATTGCCGAACTGAAAGATGTTGACCGTAATTCCATCTTTCTGGGTAATGGCAGCGATGAGCCGATAGACCTTGTTATCCGTGCATTCTGTGACCCGGGAATCGATACGATTGTCAGTATCGCCCCTTCTTACGGTATGTATGAAGTAGCTTCCAACGTTAACAACGTGGAGTTCAGGAAAGTGACTTTAACTCCTGATTTCGAACTGGATGCAGAAGCATTACTGGAGGAAGTGGACGAATGGGTGAAAGTAATCTTTCTTTGCTCGCCGAACAACCCGACGGGAAACAGCCTGAACCGGGATGAAATATATAAGATACTGAATAACTTTGAAGGAATAGTCGTACTGGACGAAGCCTATATCGACTTTTCGGCAGAACCTTCTTTCCTTCCCGAACTGAAGAAATTCCCGAATCTGATAATTTTGCAAACATTATCCAAAGCATGGGGAGCCGCAGGCCTCCGGTTGGGCATGGCTTTTGCTTCTCCGGAAATTATTGCAATATTGAACAAGATTAAATATCCTTACAACGTCAATGTGCTGACACAGAAACAGGCGTTGGACTTGTTGAATAATGAAGGCCAGATGTTGGAACAGTTGCGCCGTATCATGTCCGAACGTATCCGGTTGCAGGCAGCTTTGCCGGAACTGCCGATTGTCCATAAAATGTATCCGACCGATGCAAACTTTATCCTGGTAAATGTAGGCAAAGCTGACTCCGTATATAATAAACTGGTGAAGAAAGGCGTTATTGTACGTAACCGGAATAATGTGACATTGTGTAACGGCTGTTTGCGTATCACTGTCGGCACACCGGAAGAAAACGATGCCTTATTGAAGGCTTTAAAAAGTTTGTAAGCATGAAAAGAGCTCTCTTTATCGATAGAGACGGAACATTGGTGATAGAACCTCCTGTTGATTACCAGCTGGATAGCCTGGAGAAACTGGAGTTCTATCCGAAGGTATTCCGCAATTTATACTTCATACGTAAACAGCTTGATTTTGAGTTTGTCATGGTGACAAACCAGGACGGATTGGGTACCTCTTCTTTTCCGGAAAATACATTCTGGCCGGCCCACAACAAGATGCTGAAGACATTGGAAGGTGAGGGGATTGTCTTTGATGACATGCTGATCGACCGCTCTTTCCCGGAGGATAATTCTCCCAACCGCAAACCGCGTACCGGAATGCTGGGTAAATATCTGGCCGGTGAGTACGATTTGGCAAACAGTTACGTGATAGGAGACCGCCTGACGGATATGGAACTGGCTGCAAATCTGGGTGCAAAAGGCATATGGCTGCGTCCTTCGGATGAAGAGGCGGACAGGTTGCTGGCCGGGAATCCTTCTCTTTCCCCTGTACTTATTACGGATGATTGGGATAAAATTACCGAATATCTTTTTGCCGGCGAACGCCGTGCCGTTGTGCAGCGCACCACCAAGGAGACGGATATTTACGTAGAAGTAAATCTGGATGGAAACGGAAAGACAGCGGTTTCGACCGGATTAGGCTTTTTTGACCATATGCTGGACCAGATAGGAAAACATTCCGGTATGGATTTGGTTATACGTGTAAAGGGTGACCTCGACGTTGATGAGCATCATACGATTGAAGATACGGCGATTGCCCTGGGTGAAGCCTTGCTGAAAGCCTTAGGCGACAAGCGCGGCATCGAACGGTATGGCTATTCTTTGCCGATGGACGATTGCCTGTGCAGTGTGGCTCTCGACTTCGGCGGACGTCCCTGGCTGGTCTGGGATGCCGAGTTCCGTCGTGAAATGGTTGGAGACATGCCGACGGAGATGTTCCTTCATTTCTTTAAAAGCCTGAGTGATGCCGCCCGCATGAATCTGAATATTAAGGCAGAAGGGACGAATGAGCATCATAAGATAGAAGGTATTTTCAAGGCTTTGGCACGTTCTGTAAAAATGGCTATACGCCGTGATATTTATAAATATGAATTACCGAGTACAAAAGGTTTGTTATGATGAATAAAATGAAATACTGGATGATAGCCGCTGTCACAATTTTGATGGCTGCATGTAGTAATGATACGGAGCATAAGTTGGAAGGCAAATGGCAATTACAGCAAGTGGAAGCTAATGGCGATGTGATACAGGCTGATACGGTATTTTATAATTTCCAGAATATTTTATTTATGTATCAGGTGTACATCCCGGCTGAAGACAAATATGTTTTGCAATATGGTTTCAATACGATAAAGGATGAAGACCAGTTGGAATTGGAATTGGCAGACGACCCAGGTCCTGCGGCAAACTATTTGCACTACACCGACTGGAAGTCTAAAACACGTACATTCTCCATAGAGAAACTGAGCGGAAAGCAACTGATTTTAAACAGTGAAGGGAAAAGGTATATATTCCGGAAATTCTAAATTATAGAAATACGGTTTACCTAAATAAAAAGAGAATGCAGGAAAAGCCAGCATTCTCTTTTTATTTAGGTTTATTATCATCGTTCTTTCTCTGCAATCAAATCTGCAACTTCGGCCCTCACTTCACGAATTAAATCATCCGGAGCTATCTGAACCTGCAATCCTCGTTGTCCGGCACTGATATATATAGTATCATATTGCCCGGTAGACTGATGGATATAGGTCGGGAAATGTTTCTTCATTCCGATAGGGGAACATCCTCCCCGGATATACCCGGTTAAAGGCAATAATTCTTTCACCGGGATCATCTCACATTTTTTGTTGCCCGATACTTTGGCTGCCTTTTTCAAATCCACTTCATCTGCTCCGGGGATAACACAGACAAAATATCCGCTTTTATCTCCGTGAAGGATTAACGTTTTGAATACCTGTTCTACGTTTTCTCCCAATTGCTCTGCCACATGGGTGGCGCTTAAATCATTTTCATCGACTTCATAGGGAACCAGCTGATAGGCTATTTTAGCTTTATCCAACAGCCTAGCCACATTCGTTTTGTTTATTTTCATACTACAATCCTTTCATAGATAACTGAACCCGTTTACGGACCAGGTCTACACTCAAAACTTTCACTTTAACATGCTGATGGATAGAAACCACCTGTGTCGGGTCGCTGATAAAACGATCGGCAAGTTCCGAGATGTGAACCAATCCGTTTTCTTTTATACCAACATCTACAAAGCAACCGAAGTTCGTAATATTGGTCACAATTCCCGGTAGGACCAGCCCTTCTTTCAGGTCTTCTATCGTTTTAACGGTAGGGTCGAAAGAAAAGACCTGGATAGCCTGGCGCGGGTCACGACCGGGTTTATCCAACTCTTCCATGATATCAAGCAGAGTCGGCATACCGACTTTCTCTGTAATATATTTCTTAAGGTCGAGCTTCTTCTTTAATTCTTTATTGGTAATCAACTCTTCCACGGTACATTTTAAGTCCTTGGCCATTTGTTCCACAATCGGATAACTTTCCGGGTGAACGGCGGAATTGTCCAAAGGTGTTTTGCCACCTTGTATGCGAAGGAATCCGGCACTTTGTTCGAACGCTTTTTCACCCATACGCGGCACCTTTAACAATTCACGTCTGGATTGGAAAGGACCATGTTCGGCCCGGTAGTCGACAATATTCTGTGCCAGTGTCGGTCCTAAACCGGAGATATAAGTCAGCAGGTGCTTACTGGCCGTATTCACATTGACTCCCACCATATTTACGCAACTTTCCACAGTCTGGTCCAGGCTTTTCTTTAAAGCACTCTGGTCGACATCATGTTGATACTGGCCGACTCCGATACTTTTGGGATCGATTTTTACCAGTTCTGCCAGTGGGTCCATCAACCGGCGTCCGATACTGACGGCTCCCCGTACGGTTACATCATATTCAGGAAACTCATCCCGGGCAATCTTTGAGGCAGAATAGATGGAAGCTCCGTTCTCACTGACAACAAACACCTGTACTTTCCGGTCATAACGGAGATTAGTAATGAACTGTTCCGTTTCGCGGCTTGCAGTTCCGTTGCCGATAGCGATAGCATCGATGGCATAAGTCGATACCAATTGAGAGACTTTAGCTGCGGCTTTGCTCTTTTCATTCTGCGGCGGATGCGGATAGACGGCTTCGTTATGAAGCAGGTTACCCTGGGCATCCAGGCAAACTAATTTGCATCCGGTACGATATCCGGGGTCGACACCTAACACTCGCTTTTGTCCTAACGGCGGTGCCAGTAAAAGCTGCCGCAAGTTCTCTGCAAAAACACGGATGGCCTCTTCGTCGGCTTTCGTTTTGCTCAGATTGGCATATTCCGTTTCTATGGAAGGCTTTAGCAGACGTTTGAAAGAGTCGTCTACCGCATTGGCTACCTGGTCGGAAAGTTCGCTGTTCCCTTTCACGAACCGTCTTTTCAAACGGTCGAGTGTAGTATCGACATCGGGTGATATGCTGACTCTGAGGATACCTTCCGCTTCTCCGCGGCGGAGGGCCAGCAAGCGATGGGAACTGCATCGGTTCAGCGGTTCACTGAAATCGAAATAGTCCCGGTATTTGGCTCCTTCTTCCTCTTTTCCTTTAATAACTTTAGAAGAAATAATCCCTGTATGGGCAAAAGAATTACGCACGGCGTTACGTGCCCCTTCATTTTCGTTTACCCATTCAGCGATAATATCTCGTGCTCCTTGCAAGGCTTCTGCTGCATTCTTTACTTCTCCTTTGATAAAACTCTTCACCCGGGCCAGCAAATCCGGTTCGTTTTGTATCATGATAATTTTGGCAAGCGGTTCCAGCCCTTTTTTACGTGCAATCTCAGCCTTAGTCACCCGTTTGGGTTTGTAGGGCAGATAAAGGTCTTCTATCTCGGTGCTATCCCAGGAATCTTCGATTCGTTTCTTGAGTTCAGGAGTTAACTTCCCTTGTTCTTCGATAGAACTTAATATGGTATCTTTCCGTTTTTTGAGTTCAGTCAGCTTATCCAGTTGGTCTTTGATATTCCCGATCTGGACTTCATCCAGTCCTCCGGTAACTTCTTTCCGGTAACGGCTGATAAAAGGAATGGTCGCCCCTTCATTAAGCAACCCGATCGTTCTTTCGACCTGTCCAGCCGGAATGTTTAAAGAGTGGGAGATAAGTGAATGGAATAATGTTGTCATAATTGTTTCATTTCTATTTATAGCCTACAAAGATAATCTTTTGCCGTTTATTTTACTTTTGTGGGAAGTTCTTTCTTTTAATATTTGTTACTCTCGTTTATTTTCAAGACTTTTGTGAGAATATAAACATTAAGTCCTCAAAGCTGTATGATACCAGTAGATTCAAATGCTGATGCATTGGAGCAAAAATATAAAGATTTATCCGGGTTACTTTCGAACATAGTAGACTCAGTACCAATGTACTTCTTTGTTAAGGATACTGGAGATGACTTCCGTTATGTTTATTCCAGTCCGATGATGAATCAGATATATGGTCGTTTTCACAATGATGTTGTTGGGAAAACGGACTTTGATTTGTTTGTTGACCCTGTTGCAGCGCAGTCTTTCAGGGATATGGATGAGAAGGTACTTCAAACGGGAGAGATGCAACGCTTTGTTGAACAGATGCTCGACCCCAAAGGTGTAGTGCGTTCTATGGATACCATGAAATTGCTGGTACCCCGCGAAGGAAAAGCGCCTTTTCTATTGGGTATGTCCTGGGACATCACCAAACAACGGCAGATAGAAGAAGAACTGCATGAAAATAATAAAAGACTGGCCTTATCCTGTATGGCAGGCCTTATCTATCCGTGGATATGGGATGTCGTGAATGAAACGGCGGAGCTTTCTCATGTAGAGAACGGTGAAATGATTCATGCTTATATTTCCCACGAAAGTTTTACTGAAAAAATCCATCCGGACGACCAGCAAATGTACCGGGATGTTGTGACGGCCTTTGCCCAGGGTGAGATAGAATCATTACGCCTGAGTTTCCGTTGCCGTTATTTCTCGGAAGAATATGTCTGGCTGGAGAAAATCGGTGAAGTATATGAATATGGTAAAGACGGTAAACCCCTGAAAGCTATTGGTATCTTGCGGGATATCACGGTGGATAAACGCCACGAAGCAGATGTACAGGCGAAGCGTCTTGCAGAGGAGAGTAACCGGATGAAATCAGCCTTTATCGCCAATATGAGCCATGAAATACGTACGCCTTTAAATGCGATTGTCGGTTTCTCTACTTTGATGGCCCAGGCGGGAACGGATGAAGAAAAACAGGAATATCTGAAGATTATTGAATCGAGCAATGAATTTCTGTTGCAATTGATTGATGATATTCTCGATATTTCAAAGATAGAATCGGGTAAGCTGGAGTTCATTTATTCAGACTTCAGTTTAAATAGTATCTTCAAACCGCAGGAGCCGGCTTTCTTACGGCGGGTAAATGCTGGGGTAAAGGTTGTTTTTGAAAATGACGGAAGCGACTACAGTATCATTTCTGAAAAGACAAGACTTACACAGGTGTTGACTAACTTTTTATCTAATGCGGTCAAATTTACATCGACAGGAACGATACGGTATGGTTATTGTTTGACTGATAATGGCATTTATGCTTATGTCAGCGATACCGGTACCGGCATAAAGAAAGAGGACCAGGTTACCATTTTTGACCGATTTGTCAAACTGGATAGGTTTAAACAAGGGACAGGACTTGGATTGTCTATCTGTAAGACAATTATAACGATGTTGAACGGAGAGATAGGTGTCGATTCAGAGGAAGGCGTAGGTTCTACATTCTGGTTCTCAATCCCCTGTAATCCCGTAAAAGTTAATTGATTATCGGTAGCCGGATAATAACGGAAGCAAAGCGCTCTATCTCTTCCTGATTGTGTGATGTGAAGATGACAGTGCGTTTATATTCTGTTTGTCGTTCAATTATGCGGTCGATGATGCGGATTGCGAGTGGCTTGTCCAATCCTTTGAAAGGCTCGTCAAGAAGCATAACAGTAGATGGATATGCCAATGCCCGGGCAAGGGCTACGCGCTGTTGCTGGCCGTAACTCAGTTCGTTAGGATAACGTTCCGTGAAAGTTTCCATCTCGACTATTCTCAATGCTGTTAATGCTTCCTGTTCCGCATAAGTTTGTTTATAGAGCGATGCTAACGGTAGGCAAATGTTTTGCAGGACAGTTAAATGGGACAGTAGTTCCGGCTCCTGGAATACAACAGCAAACTTTTCTTCCCGATGAGATATAATCTTTCCCTCGATTGGTTTCAATGTTCCGTCCAGCAGATTCAGTAAAGTTGTTTTTCCGCTTCCTGACGGAGCCTTTATACCATAAATGATGCCGGGTTCAAAAGTATATGAGAAATTCGATAGTACTTTGGTATCATCATATTGAAATGTAACGTCTGCTGCTTCTATGGGACAAGGGTGGGGAAGTTCTTCCTTTTCCGGTTTTCCATTGCTATACTGTATGTTCCATGTAACCAGTGTCAACCGGCTGATTCCTTTGTCAAACAGGAAACTAATCAAGACGGCAATAACAGTCCATGCAATCAATTCGGGAACCGATATGAACAACTGTGCACGTTTCATTTCCCCGCCGATACCGAAGGCGCATTGTGAAAGTACCTCGCCCATAATAATAGCACGCCAGCCGAATCCGGTAGCAGACGCCAGCCCACTGAATAAAAAAGGTTTCAGTTGGGGATAATATATATGTATCAGTTTATTCTTGCGATTGATTTTGAACTGAGCCGCCATTAGGAAAAGTCCGGGCCGCAGACTGATGATTCCTTTCGTCAGGTTTTCCGTTAATAAAGGAAACATGGTCAGAAAAGCAATTATTAACGGTATTCCTTCCGGGTCAAGAAAGATTAAAGCCAATAAGATAAAAGAGATGACCGGAACGGAACGCATGATTGTCAGCAGGGGACGGAATAACTCATAAAGCAATTCGTAACGGGCAAATAAGAAAGCTGTCATCACCGCGGCTCCCAATGATAGAATGATACCGGAAATACCGCGCAGGATGGTAGCCGATATGCTTTTATAAAAAGTATCGGTACCGAATAGCTGAAATAAGGCTTTTATCAGTTCAGGAACGGACGGAATCAATTCCGGCTGGTCCATTGAAGAGGCTATTAACTGCCAGATAAGCAGCAGCAAGCAGACTGATACACATGAAATTAATCCTTTTTTCATTGTTCTCCTGAAATAAAGCCATTGTCCGGAAGTTTTCCTCCTATGGCTTTCGGTTCATATTGTTCTATCAGACGAAGGAAATCGAGAATGCTTTCTTTGGCTTCTCCGGTTGATAAATAGTTAATACGGCATCTCTCTATGCTTTCCGGAGTGAGTGTTCCCGGGGCAAATATATTGCGGCTCTCCAGAATATCTATTGCTTTTTGAGGTTGACTGACGGCAAACTGGCAGGACTCGTTCAACAAGCTATCCAGCAATGTTCTTTTATCGTTTAACGAAGGTGCATAGACAATCGCAGTCTGGGCAAATCCCGGAGAGGTACTGTTCGGATTGTTAAGACTCGTTTTTATCGATAAAGTACTGTCTTTCCGAAGTATCACGCTTAGAAACGGTTCTGCCAGGACAGCTGTCTGGATCTGTCCGGCTAGCAATCCCTGGCTTATTTCACCGGGAGTAGTAAGCGAATAATTCAATGAATAAGACAATCCTTTTTGATGTAAATAGTAGCGGGTCAGGATATCGGGAGTTGTGCCTGCACCGAAGACATATAAAGTCTCCGTTTCCGGTGATTGATTCCGCATCCCTTGCTTTTCGACAAGATACAGATTTCCCCAGACAGGGCATCCGAGTAAGGAATATTTCAATCCTTTATTATAAAGATTGGCTGCATTAATCATAGGAAGGGCAGCCAGGTCCGCTTTTCCTTTTATTAATAATGCCTGCATCAGTTCCGGAGAATCGACTATATCTACAGACAACCGTTTTCCTTCTATCTCCGGCGAATCCTCCATCATCTTTGCAAAAGCAATAACGGAAGGTCCGCGAAGAACAGCCACATGAAGCACATCATTCTCCTTTTTCCCATTATTGCAGCTGCATAGAATCAGCAGAAGTAAACAAAAGTATTTGATCATCTTTTTTGTTGCAAAGGTAGGAAATTAGGATTAATAGTCATGTAAAATAAGAGGTCGATTAAAAAAAGTATGGAATAGGAGAGGTCTATAAAAAATTAAAGCCTGTCTCACGACAAGCCCTAACCAACTTTGTTAACCTTAAATCTAATACTATTATGAAAAAACCACAGTACAAAAGTACGGATCTTTTCATAAGTAGCAATAGTTAAAATGCTAATATATGTTTTCTAACATGCAATAAATACTAATGTATTCCATATTATATCTTATTAGTCTTTTCCTGCGTCATCAGGCTGACAACGACGATAGCAATAACAGACAACGGGAGAGCAAATAGAATAGGATCTATCGCAAACCAGGGATATACATCGATCAGCACATCTTTTCCTGTCATTGTTTTGCACAGACCAACCGCGCTGGCTTCTGCCTTATGGAGAAACAACATGGCAAACATACTTGCCAATGCTCCCGTCCAGAGACTGGCTAAAGCACCTTGTTTTGTCGCCTTTTTCCAATACAATGAACAGAAATAGGCGGGGAGGAATGTCACTGCACAAACACCCATAAATAAGGCTGTCCCTCTGGCTATAATACCGGCACTCAACGTATAGCAGATAATATAACTCAACAGGATAGAACATAAAACTCCGATACGGACTCCCATCGTTGAGTTTGTATTTTTACGGCGTCCCAGGTTCGGAAATGCATCCGCCCCGAATGCAGCTCCCATCGTATGGAACTGTGCACTCAATGTGGACATACTGGCCGACAGGATACACAGCATAAATACGGCACTAAACCATTCCGGCATAGCACGGTCAATAAACAACGGGATAATTTTATCCATATCTTTGATGGCTTCCGAAGCGACAACTCCTTCTGTCTTCATAAAAAACAGATTCGACAATGCTCCTACATGGTAAATAGCTCCTACAGTTACAATCAGGAACACGCAACCGATAAGTACTCCGCGATTCAGCTGTTTGGTACTTTCCACCATCATGAAGCGTACAACTAACTGAGGCTGTGCCAGACAACCTATCCCGACACCTAAGATAAGCGATGTGACCAAGGTATACCATTGGGGAGAACCGGTGACCGGCATCGCCGTCCATCCCTGGTGTCCCAACTCTTTGAAACGGTCGGGGACAAGCGGTGCAATCTCCGTCAGTTTCTGGTTCGCTTCAATGAAGCCCATGTCCATGACTTTGTAAAACCAGAATAAAAGGAATAACATACAG
Source organism: Parabacteroides goldsteinii DSM 19448 = WAL 12034 (assembly GCF_000969835.1). GTDB lineage: Bacteria > Bacteroidota > Bacteroidia > Bacteroidales > Tannerellaceae > Parabacteroides > Parabacteroides goldsteinii. The sequence continues at coordinate 1,418,298 of NZ_KQ033913.1, read as the reverse complement.
CCGAACATAATCACAGCCTGTAAGGCATCTGTATATAAAACTCCTTTTATACCACCGGTAATTACATAAGCAGCCACAATCAAAGTAAATATCAATAAAGCCAGATGCAGGTCGATATGGAACATCTGTTCGATGAAAACAGCGCCTCCTTTCATGACAACGGCCGCATACAATGGCATTCCTATAAAAATGATAGTAGCTATAAATATCTGTATACTACGCGATTTATAGTGCATCCCCAATAATTGTGGAAATGTACGCGCATTATGCTGTTCTCCTAATTTACGGGTTCTTCTACCGAAGAAGATAAAGGCTACAACCACTCCCATAAACATATTCAGCAGACATAGCCACTGGATACCCATACCGAAAGTAGCTGCGACACCACCAAAACCTACGATAGCCGATGCAGAAATAAATGTAGCTCCATAGGAGAGGGCCATGATAATAGGATTGACCTTTCTTCCTCCTAGCAGATAATCACTGGCATTTTTAGTCTGTTTATATCCGATATAACCTAACCAGGCAATGACAAACATGTAAAGGATAACAACAATTCCAAGGGTAAGGGTACTCATTTATCAGGTTGTTTAGGGTTATCACTCTCTTTATCTCCTTTATTCCAATTGGTAATTCCGAACCATAAAGAAAAAATTAAACACGCGAAGGCTAACAGGTAGGCTAACCAGATACCGGGATCTTCTATTCCGAACATTTGTTATTTGTTTTTAGGGTGGAGAGGCTGTTGTAAACCTCCCCACGATAAATAATATTATAATTTCATCAAGTCGCTTTCGCAAATGCATTCCAGATTCTGACGACGGATTACTTCACGGGCTGCTTCCCGGTTATTGGTACGAAGAATAAGGATCGATTTGTCATTCAGTGAAAAACAATACATATATTCTATGCTCAGACCGGCTTTTGTAAAATGTGTCAATGCCTGTGCAAAACTTCCGGCACAAGAGTTGGTCACGATAGCCAGTACGTCCGTCAGATTCGCACTTACATTGTTGCTTTTCAATATCTTGTATGCTTTCTGCGGATCGCTTACAATAATACGCAGAATACCATATTCAGACGTATCCGCAACAGTAGCAGCAATGATCCGTATATTTTCTTCAGCAAGCAGAGCCAGGATTTCACTTAGCTTTCCATATTTATTCTCCAGGAAAATAGAAATTTGATTTACTGTCATAGCTGTATCTTTTATTTGTTGAACAATTGTTTTAACAGAACTTACGCAAGTCTTTTACCCTTACGGCTTTACCTTCCTGAACGGGCAATGAGCCTTTGGCTACCAGTTTCAGGCGCGGAGTCAGCAGCAACTCATCTTTCAGCTGTCGGGTAATGTCTTTTGCAAGACGTTGCAAGACGCTGTAATCGTCGGTAAACAGGTCGCTCAGTTCTACTTCGATCAACATTTCGTCACTGTTGTTCACCGTTTCGAGTGTGATCAGATAGTTGCTTCCCAGTTCTTTGAACTGCATCAGAATCTTTTCGATCTGGATCGGGAAGAGATTCACACCTTTCAGGATGATCATATCGTCGCTACGTCCTTTGAAGCGGGCCAGACGTTTATGCGTTCTTCCGCAAGGACATTCGCCCGGGATAATGCAGGTCAGGTCACGGGTACGGTAACGTAACAGCGGCATGGCTTCACGATTGATTGTCGTTAATACCAGTTCGCCTACTTCCCCTTCCGGAACAGGCTGTAATGTCTGGGGATCTACAATCTCCACAATCGTATAGTCTTCCCAGATATGCAATCCGTTTTGCTCCGTACATTCGAAAGCAACACCGGGGCCATTCATTTCAGACATACCGAAACAGTTATATGCTTTTACACCTAATAGTTGTTCGATGCGTTTGCGTTGTTCTTCCGAATGAGGCTCGGCACCGATACAAACCGTGTGCAGTTTGGTGTCTTTGCGCGGATCCAGTCCCATTTCATACATTACTTCAGCCAGGCGGGTGGCGTAGCTGGGAATGATATGCAGGCAAGTCGTTCCAAAATCGGTAATAAATTTGATCTGACGTTTGGAATTACCGGCGGCGGCAGGAACGGTTAATGCTCCGAGTTTTTCTGCGCCATATTGAAATCCCAAACCACCGGTGAACATACCATATCCGGAGGTATTCTGGAAAACATCTGTATCACGTAAACCGACCATATACATGCAGCGTGCCACCTGATTGGCCCATTGGTCCAGGTCCTTTGCCGAATGTAATACGACGGTAGGATTTCCGGTTGTACCGCTGGAAGAGTGTACTCTTACGCAATCCTTGATAGGAATAGCTGCCATTCCGAACGGATAATTATTACGCAGGTCGTCTTTCGTTGTGAAAGGGATTTTTTGCAGATCATCCAATGACTGGATGCTGTCTGCCGTTATACCGTTGTCTTTAAGAACTTTGCTGTAGAAAGGGGAGTGTCCGGCTAATTCTATTGTTTGTTTCAGTCGTTCCAACTGTAGTTTATTCAGTTCTTCACGACTCATCGTCTCAATATCTTTCTGCCAATACATCATAGCTTTTTCGTATTATATTGTGTTTAATTCATGAAATTAGACTGCAAATGTATCTTTTATTTTGATTAGATGCAGCATTTTTGCTCAAAATTATAAAAACAGGTAAATTAAATGTTGATTTTCTAAGGTTCCTGAAAAAATATCTTTACATTTGCCTTCAGCAGTAAGTTACAATTATAAACCTTGATTTCTAATATATGAACATGTACGAAAACCTTTCAAAAGAAGAACTGATCCAGCGCATTAAAGTGTTGGAAACGGATTTGGCAGCATCAGTCATGAAGAATGCTGAGATAGAGAAAATGAGCGAAAATCTTCTGAATCAGCGCAAAATTAATTTCCTGAATATCTTAATGAATACTATTCTGTCAAATATCTTTGTCGTTATAGCCGTAAAAGATGTTTTCGACAGTTTTAAATATATTTACTTCAATCAGGCGGCCGAAGACTTTATGGGGGCTAAATCTTCCGAGGTGTTAGGTAAGACAGACTTTGATCTGTTTTCTGATCCGCGCAGGGCGCATGAAATCCGTACGGAAGATTATTCAACGATCAACCACGGACGAATCCATAAATCGGTGGTTGAATATGAGAAACCGAACGGTGAAATCCGTATTGTGAACATCATCCGTTTATTGATAACCAACCCGGACCCGGGAGCTTCTCCTTTGTTATTGGCTATGCTTTGGGATATTACGGAACAGCGGCAAAATGAGCTGGATCTGATCAAGGCCCAGGAGGCGGATAAAATGAAGAATGCCTTTATTGCTAATATGAGCCATGAGATCCGTACGCCATTGAACGCGATAGTAGGTTTCTCCCGGTTGATTACCGAAACGGATAATGCCAGTGAACAACAGGAGTATCTTACAATTATCAATAACAACAGCGACCTGTTGCTCCAATTGATCAACGATATTCTGGATTTTGCAAAGATAGAATCCGGAACGTTGAATTATAACCTGTCGTGGGTGGATCTGAAAGATGTCTGCCAGGAAGTTTATATTTCGCAATCATTGAAAATGACTTCGGATGTGGCATTGCTGTATAATGGAGATATGTTGCCTTCTGTCAGGTTACGGACAGATACACAGCGTATTGAACAGGTATTGCTGAATCTTTTATCCAATGCTATAAAATGTACGAATCAGGGATTTGTCTCTTTGTCGTATGAGGTGGAGGGTGATTTTGTAAGGGTTTCTGTCACTGATACCGGTATTGGAATCGATAAGGAGAAGCAGGCATCTGTATTCGAGCGGTTCGTAAAATTGGATGATTTCAGGCAAGGGACCGGCTTGGGACTGTCTATCTGTAAGATGATCATAGAAAAGTTAGGCGGAGAAATAGGCCTTCGGTCGGAATTGGGCAAAGGGTCGACATTCTGGTTTACGCTGCCATTAGCAGTTCCGGAAGAGTCTGAAAAGAAAGAAGCAGGCAATGAAATTCCTATGGAGATCATTCCGGATGCTTTGCCAGGGCAATATACAATCTTGATTGCAGAAGATGTGTTGGAAAATTATCTTTTGCTGCAAGCAGTCTTAAAGCAACATTATCGTCTGATTTATGCGGAAAACGGACAGATTGCCGTACAGCAGTTTAAGGATTACAAGCCGGATATTGTTTTGATGGATATAAAAATGCCGGTGATGGACGGTTATGCCGCCACGTGTAAAATACGTGAATTATCTTCAGATGTTCCTATTCTGGCTCTTTCTGCATTTGCATTTGATGAAGAAAAAGAGAAAGCGAAGTGTTGCCGGTTTAATGATTATCTGGTGAAACCCGTAGATATTCCATTGTTGAAATATAAGATCAAGTATTATCTCAATAAAAAATAATATAATATGAAGCAAGCGTTTATATTCCTGGCTACAGGATTTGAAGAAATAGAGGCGTTAGGCACAGCCGATATTTTACGTAGGGGAGGTGTCAGAGTCTCTACCATCTCGATTAACGGTGAAACCCGGGTAATGGGGGCGCATAATATCCCGGTGATAGCAGATTACCTGTTTGAAGAGGCCGATTTTAGTGCGGCAGATGCTTTAATTCTTCCGGGAGGTATTCCGGGAAGCAATCATCTGAATACTTGTACCCGCCTGAAAGAACTTATACTGGAAAAGAATAAAGAAAATATAATTCTGGGAGCGATCTGTGCAGGACCTATGGTTTTAGGCGGCTTAGGATTATTGAAAGGACGTAAGGCCACTTGTTTCCCGAACTTCGAACCGACTATGATAGGAGCCATCCCTACCGGTAATGGTGTTGAGCAAGATGGAAATATCATAACCTGCCAGGGGCCCGGTTTTGTATTCGAATTTGGATTATCCTTATTGAAGGTTTTACGGGATGATGAAATAGCGGGAGAAGTGGCGGATGCCTTGCTGGTAAGAAACTGAAAATAAAAGAAACGGGAGTTATTAATAACAATAGCTCCCGTTATGTAACCATCATAATTAGAGTTACTTGACTATTACAGGTTTATTGACTAGCTTTAACAATCCCCCCGGCCTCCTCTCCAGATTGGAACTTCATAATAATGTTTCATCAAATGCACTGTCATACTATCATATTTTTATATAATGCACATATAATCAATATGTTATATAAAAATATGATAGTATGATAGTTCTTTTATGTTTATGATAGTTATGAAAAACGCTCTCCATTTTTTTTATGGCTGTGTTCATAAGTATCTCCATATTACAGCAGCATAGATAACACGTATATCCGGTAAAGGGTTGCGGGGCCTTCTTTGTGCATTGAAGACTTGAGAAAATTTAGCCGATTTTCACTTAATCGCACAAATATCACACGCAACGCAAGGCTTCAAATCAAAAGCCTTTTCAGTTGCAAATATACATATTAATAATATTTCAACCAATGATAATCCATCTCTTATTTTAGTTTATCCTTATTAATTCTCATCAAGGGCAAAGAGTTGATTTATTATTTTTAATGTAGTTGTTTCTGCTTTTAGTCGGATTCTAACAATTTTCTTACCTTTGATGTTACATTGTTATATTATCTGTTGATTTGATAAAAGTAAAGAATGAAGATGGATGAAACGGTATATTTGTATAAAGGTGAAGTCTTTTATTTTAAGGATTCTCCCCTGAAGTTTGATGAATCTTATAGTTATTATCCCGACGGAGCATTGGTGGTCTGTCGAGGAAAAATCATAGAAGCCGGAGCTTATGAAAATATAAAAGAGCGTTATCCGGAGGCATTCGTTACTGATTATTCCGGGAAACTTCTGATGCCCGGCCTGATCGATTCACATATCCATTATCCTCAGTCGGAAATGATAGGTATGTATGGCAAACAGCTGCTCGATTGGCTGAACGAATATACGTATCCCACGGAAGAGGCTTTTGGAGATTCTGAATATGCCGGACGGGTAGCCCGTTTCTTTGTAAATGAACTTTTTCGCAACGGCACTACGACCTGTATGGCTTATGCAACGGTTCATAAAGAATCTGTTAATGCTCTCTTTTCGGTTGCTTCCGAATATAACATGCAAATGCTGACCGGTAAGGTCTTGATGAACCGTAACGCACCGCAGTCTTTGATGGATACTGAAGAAAGCGGGGAGGCTGATAGTCGGGAGCTGATCGAAGCCTGGCATAAAAAAGGACGTAATCTTTATGTGATTACTCCCCGTTTTTCTATTACTTCCACTCACGGTCAATTGATTAGTGCCGCCCGTTTGCATGAAGAATATCCCGATACTTACATTCAAACGCATTTGTCGGAAAACCGGAATGAAATAGATTCAGCCCTTGAATTGTCTCCGGAATGTTCTGACTATCTGGAAGTTTATGAACGGGCAGGATTAGTTACCGAACGTTCCGTATTCGGCCATTGCATTCATCTATCCGATTCGGAATGTCGCCGAATGGCCGAGGCTGGAGCGATAATAGCCCATTGCCCCACGTCAAACTTGTTTTTGGGAAGCGGCCTGTTCGATATGCAACAGGCAAACCGGATCAATATCCAAACGACACTGGCTACAGACGTTGGTGCCGGCACATCTTTCTCTTTATTCCGGACCATGGGAGAGTCCTATAAAGTACAACAACTGAACGGGTATCCTATGTCTGTATTCGAATCATTATATAAATGTACGCGCGGTACGGCTAAAGCCTTGAAACTGGATGATAAGATAGGCAGTTTCGACCAGGGCAGGGATGCTGATTTTATTGTAGTTGATTCTACGGCTACTCCTTCCCAGCAAATGCGGAAAGATTATCTTGAACGTAAGGGGAAATGGAATCTTGAAAATAAATTGTTCGGTATCCAGACGTTGGGGGATGACCGTAATATAGTTGCCACTTATGTGGCGGGGAATCCTGTTTACCAGTCAGATACGTGCAATCATCAGAAAACAGGTATGTAAAACGACTGTAATAATAATCCAAAGGCGTTCGGCAGTAGCCGGACGCAATTTGAAAAAACGATATTCCAGTCCTCCATGTTTACAGGCGGAGAGGCAGTCGCCGCAATAAGTACAGGTGTAACCGATTTTTCCTTTTTCTATATTTTCTTTGTGCAACGCATCATATTTGCATGATTTCAGACAAGCCATGCAGTGTGTACAGTCTGTATTGAGTTTTACCCGGAAAGGAGAGAGGTACTTCATAAAAGACACCAGTGTTCCTATCGGACAATAACTACTGCAATGGATCATCTTTTTCTTCCGGCGTGATAGTATCAACATGATACCCAGTCCGATAATCCCGACAATCAGTCCGGCAACCGTTGCCATCCATCCGCTTGCCCCGGATAACCGTAATGCAATAGCCCCTGCTATTACCAGAAAAAATACACTGTAACGTAATTGCTTATGATAGCGAAAAACATTCTTTTCTGTCTTCCCTTTTACGCTCCATGCATCAAATGACCCGAAATAACAAAGCTGGCTGCACCAGGCAGGTCCCGAAAGCAGCAATGTACTCAGGAAAAGTATCGGCATAAACAATCCCTCCAACCGGTAAATCGGGCCGGCCAGTATGATTGCCGGAACGGGTAAATGCAGCTTTCCGGTCATCAGAAAGACAGAATCGACAGTTACGCCTAAAAGTAACTGCCCGAAGAAAACAATAGAAAAAAGCAACCAGGCCCGGACTCGCCATTTGGGACGTTCTTTCCGATCCTGCATTTTATAACTGAGCAGTGCCCCGTAAATAATGGCGATACCAACCTGTATCCATCCTGCGGATGGCATAAGCCGTTCCGATAGCAGCAATGGTTTCTCGGGAACGACCTGCACGATCGTCAATAAAATAGCAATCAGTATCGCCGTTATAGCTGAAGTATAAAGAAACTGTTTATTCATCACCCACAAGTTCCGGAAATCCATTCTTCAAGACTTCTTTCGCTTTTTCATAATCACTCTCAAAAACATATATCTCGATCTGGAATCCCGGAATATTCCCGAATACCGTAGAAAGATGTTCGTTCTTGAGAAAAGATTCTATACCTTCATTTCTTAACGCGCTTTGTAACAGGCTAGCCTGAACATTATTATCCGCTGTTGATAAAAGAATCGTTTCCATACTATTGAGTTTTATGTATTACTACTTCTACAAAGATACTTTTTTTATCCCTAAAACATATTGTATGGATGAAATAATAAAGAACCGGATGATGTTATTTTTCCGTGATTCTCCGCGTGTTCTGTGTTGTCCGTGTACCATTAAAATGGCTATTCCGCAAAAAATATACATTGATGTATTATACATTGATGTATATTTTGTATATTTGTCTTATCTATTAATTGAATTACAGATTGTGAGTTCACCTTTTCAATATTGAATACAATAATAATATGAAACTCCTGAAAGTGTTGTTACTATGCCTTTTCTCTTTTGTAACGCTGCAAATCATTGCAGAGAAGAAGGCTTCGTATGTTCAAAACCCTCAGGAGGTTAATCTTTCAGATTTTCGGGGACAAGCAATTCAGCCTGCTGTTTTTCTGATTCGTGATATCCAACCGGTCCCCGTATTATTTAATAGTCTTGACTGGTTCATTCTGTTGTTGATCCCAGTAGTATTATTAATTGTCAGTCTTTCAAGCAGACTGTACCTGCACAAACTTTTTGATCAGGAAAAAGTCTCCTTACGATATAAAATATTCCTTTGGCAGAAGCGGTATTCCTGCTTCACCCTTTGCTGCATGCTTAATTAAATCTGTTTCAGGAAAAATTTGAATCCCTGCTGTCGTCTGGCAGGGGAAACGTTTGGTGTATCCGGTGGATACATCTAGTTACTTTATTACCTGAAATACAAACTAAAACAAATTATTATGCATGCCATATACAGGAATTTTATTTCCGTACTACGATTCAATAAAACAGCAGCCATACTGAATATTATGGGATTGGCGATTGCCTATATCGTTTTTGCAACGATTTATGCACAGGTTGATTTTGCCAATAAATTTGACCGGTTCCATCCACAAGTGGATCATATTTACAGGGTAGACTGTAAAACCCCTGCATCTGTATGGTCCGTACATTCCAGATTGCTGATCGATGCTTTTGTGTCTACTTCTCCTTATATACAGAAAAGTACGTTGATCAATCCCTTTATCGGAGAATGTTATTTTACGACCGATGTCAACGGTAACCAGACAGGTTTCAAAGAAACGGTACAAACTTGTTCTCCGGATATCACCGGGATATTTGATTTTGTTTTCCGCGAGGGGACTCCCGATTGTTTGAAGCAGCCGGAGATGTGCCTGATACCCGAAAGTCTGGCCCGCAGGATATTCGGGAGTATTTCGGTTGCCGGAAAACAATTGACGGCAGAAGGAAATATCTGGACGAAAGACAGGAAATCATTGACCGTAGGAGGTGTCTATAAAGATTTTCCGGAAAATAGTCAGCTGGCAAATGCTGTTTATACGGCAGTTAGTCCCTCTTACCAGTATGAATCATGGGATGATTATACTTATGTCTGTTATATCCTAGTCACTCCGGGAGCGGATAAGAAGGAGATATGTTCCGCTTTTGCCCGTTGTTTCAATGTGGAAGATGCACCGGACTATAAAGAAGCGGAAGTCAAGCTGACGAACCTGGCGGATATCTATTATGAGCCGGTCACTTCCCAGATGAAGTTTATCAAATCAGGAAAGAAAGAAAACATGAACCGGATGCTGATGGTGGCTTTTCTGGTGGCGTTGATTGCGATGATCAATTATATCAACTATTCGGTGGCCCTTATACCTTACCGGATTAAAAGCATCAATATCCGAAAGATTGCCGGGGCATCGGTTGCCAGGCTGCGTTGTGCCCAACTGTTTGAATCCGTTGTGATTTCGCTGGTGGCTTGCCTGCCAGCCGTATTGTTGAACTTGTCTCTTGATATACCGGTTCTCTTACGGCTGGTTTCTTTGTCTTTGGCGGTAGGATTCATTGCGGGTATCTATCCGGCCGTTAGCGCCACTTCCATTTCCATGCAGATGGCATTGAAAGGTTCTTATGGATTGTCTCCCAAAGGTTTGGCATTAAGGAAAATGCTTATAGGTATCCAATATATAATTTCTTTTACTTTGGTTATTCTGGCATTTGTGATCTATCAGCAGAACAGATATATGGAATCCCGTTCATTCGGATATGGTAAAAACCGTATTGCAGTAGTTGTGCTGAATGGGAAAACGGTCGGGAAGATCGACCTGTTCACGAATGAATTGAAGAAATATTCCGGTATTGAAGATGTCGCTTTCTCTTCCGCAAAGGTCGGTGCAGAAGAGTTATACCGGGGCGGCGGAGCAGAAAAGAATAACGAAATGATGTATTTTCATTATTTGAATGTTTCGCCCAACTTCCTGTCAGTGATGGATATCCCGGTAATGGAGGGAAGGTGTCCCCGCCAGGAAGACCGGCAGTCAAAGGATTTATTATTCGTCTTTAACCGGAAAGCGAAAGAAGAATACGGACTGGAGGTCGGGGACAGGCTCATTACCTACTGGAAGGATAAAGGAATGGTTATCGGGATCACGGATGAATTGAAAATAAATTCTTTGCGGACCGGTGCTTACCCGTTGGCTTTCGTCATTAATGAAAAGAATGCCGGCATGCCGGTTGCCTGTATAAAGATAAGGCAAGGGGCGGATATGGAAAAGGCGACAGAGCATATACGGCAAACATTTAAAGAGATCGATCCTGCTTATCCTGTTGAAATAGAGTATTATGAAACGATTATCAGGCAACTTTACCGGGATGAAATACGTACCGGACGGATTGTTTCCGCCTCATGTCTTGCCTCTGTCCTGATCTCTTTGTCGGGTATTTTGGGATTGGTATTATTTGAAACCCAATATCGGCGTAGGGAGATTGCGATACGGAAAGTACTCGGTGCGACCGTAAAAGATGTTTTATACCGGTTTAACAGGACGTATCTGATGGTATTGATCGTGAGTTTTGTTATCTCTGTACCTGTATCCATCTATTTTGCAGGTGAATGGTTGAAGAATTTTGCATATAAAGTTCCGCTAGACTGGATGGTTTATGTGGTATCGTTCTTCTCCATCCTGCTGCTAACTGTTTTTGTTGTTACCCTGCAAACCTGGAGGACGGCAAACGAAAATCCAGTGAATTCCTTGTCTGTCAATTAAGTGTAGGCTTGTTTTTTATTTATTAACTCGCTGGTGTGTTGTTTATAAGAGCGTCATTACTGTTTTTTTGACGCTCTTATAAACAGATTATTCTCGGATCTACAATATCTTAGGTAAAGTATAAACAGCTATTTTACGGTAGCCTTGTTTGACGATTTTCTTTCCGGCAATCAACTCCTTGATATCTTTCAATGCCAGGTAACGCGTACATTCATTTATTCCCATACAATCGGAACTCATGATCGTTTCATGTTTTTCAAGATATTGAATGATCCTGGCTTTCCGTTCTTCACCGTTGTATTTGACGGGTTTCGATGATCCCGGCTTTCTTTCCACGTTCATGCAACGAAGCCGTTCTGTGATCTCTTTTGAGCAACGGAAATTTACCGATTTAAAAGCGATATCTTCTGCGCGTACTTGCCGGGGATTCGTTATTTTAGGACATTTCAGTGAGACGGAAAAATGTCCCAGACCTTCCAGTTCAACTTCATCGCCATCTTCCAGATACGATACGAGTACATCGGCAAAAGCCTGCAATAGCCCTTTCACATCTCCCGGGCTGAAGGAAGTACATTCGGATATTTCCCGTGTGACCCGGTCGATCCGTATGGTTCTTCCCGGTATGATCCGGGCATGAAGAATATCACTCTCTTTTTCTCCCTTATGCGGAGGATTCCTGAAAAGTCCGTATTGTGCGGTCATAATACTAGTGTGTTTTAATTGTAAGGTTACTACTTTCAAATCCAAACATCCGTATCTTCTATATTTTTGACCCAGGTCGAAAACATTTACTACCTTGGTCAAAAACGTTTAGCACCTAGGTCGAAAACGTTTGTTATCCAGGTCAAAAATATAAAAGGTTGGGAACAAATATATTGAAAGATAAGAGGAAAAACAAGGAAAGAAGGAAGAAATATATCAGGAATTCACCGGATTATTTGCTTTCTGTAGGTAAAAGGAGTAAATTTATTGTACTTTCGCATTGATTTTACTGAAGTTTCACGGGTATAAAGAGAAGAGGATGGGCTCAAAAGCATCTATATGGAATCCCTGGCATGGCTGTCACAAATTAAGTGAAGGCTGCCGGCATTGCTATGTTTATCGTTCGGACGGTAAATATGGTAAAGACAGTTCTGTTGTAGCTAAAACGGAAAAGTTTAATCTGCCTTTGCAACAGAAAAAGAACAAAACCTATAAGATACCTTCGGGAAACCTTGTTTATACTTGCTTCACATCGGATTTTCTGGTAGAAGATGCAGATGAATGGCGTGAAGAAGCCTGGGAAATGATACGAAAACGACAAGACCTTCATTTCCTTTTTATTACCAAGAGGATCGACCGGTTGCATGAATGTCTTCCGGCTGACTGGGGAGATGGGTATGACCATGTAACTATTTGCTGCACCATGGAAAACCAGGACCGGATCGATTATCGCCTGCCTATCTATAAAGCCGCTCCGATAAAACATAAAATCATTATTTGCGAACCGCTTCTCGGTCCGATTGATTTCAGGGGTGAATTGGGCGATTGGGTGGAACAGGTGGTGGTCGGTGGGGAATCCGGAAAGGAGGCCCGTGTTTGCAATTATGATTGGGTATTGGATATCCGCCAGCAGTGCATAGAGAAAAATATCAACTTTTGGTTTAAACAAACAGGCGCTTATCTGTTGAAAGATGGGCGTGAATATAAAATAGCCCGCCAATTCCAACACTCACAGGCAAGAAAGGCGGCTATTAATTTTGAGGTAGATAAACCTTAGAAATAGTGATTTAATTTTTTGACATACCTTCCCCAAATCTTACCCGTAAGATCCTCAGACATCAAGAATAACGAATAAATAGGCGGTAAATATGATAAATTAATAGAGCGTTATTATTCTTTAAATAAGTGAAGTAAAAACACTATAAATATTAAGATGACTAGAAAAAACGATCGTTTATTTTTGTCTGTAAAAGTAGATTATTTATCCTAAACGAACAACTTTTATGAATATTATTTACGTCTTGTATTTCATAGTTTAATATAATATATCCACTAAAATGCTCAGTAATAATGGAATGACTAAAAAAAACGATCGTTTTTTTTAGTCATTCTGATTTTATACATAAAGTTCATTAATCATCACAGAGAGTTGCAATATGTAGTTAATAACGCTAGTAAACAAGACAAATCATGAAAAAGAAGCGAAAATTAAGAGTAAATGTAATCTTATTTTTACCAGAGAGAAATGTTTTTATCGATTGTTTAACCGAATAATTAAAAGTATGACAAACAGAATTAACCTATTTCGAGGCTTGATAAAACCTCACGAAATGAATTATCTGAAAATAGGAGGTATCGGTACCTTACTATTATGTATGTCACCGCATTTCGTTATGGCTGATACCGGTAATGATGCGGCAGTAACGATTACCCAACAGAAGGGAAATACCGTGACAGGTGTTATTACAGACGATACGGGTGAACCTCTTATCGGAGTGAATGTAAAAATTAAAGATTCAACGGTCGGTACTATTACTGATTTTGAAGGTAAATTTACATTGGAAGCTCCTGTTGGCAGCCAATTGGAAATTTCTTACATCGGGTATAAACCCCAGATTATTACTGTAGGAAATGCGCCTGTTAAACTAAAGATGAAAGAAGACTCACAGGCTTTGGATGAAGTCATTGTCGTCGGTTACGGAACGACTTCTACCCGTAAAATGGTAGGCGCAGTCACCTCCATGAAGACAGACAAAATCGATCAATTGCCTTTTAGTAACACGGCCTCTGCATTACAGGGACGTACGCCGGGTGTTATCGTTCAGCAAGGTGGCGCGGAACCGGGATCTACTCCAACTATTTCTATTCGTGGTGGTGGTACTCCTTTGTATGTTATCGATGGAGTAGTTCGCGAAGCACAGGATTTCAATAGCTTGAACTCTTCTGATATTGAAAAAATCAGTATTTTGAAGGATGCCAGTGCAACGGCGGTATATGGTGCCCGTGCCGGTAATGGTATCATTATGGTACAGACCAAGAGGGGAAAAGAAGGTCAGACTAAAATAGAATATACGGGAGGACTCGATTTCAGTTCGCCTACTGTTTTGCCGGACAGAGTGAATACGGCGGAATATACAGGCGCCGCCAACCAGGCCGCAGCCTATGATGGGATAGCCCCGGTATATCCTGCTGATGTTATTGCGACTCTGCCTGATACCGATTGGCAGAAACTTGCACTGAGGAATAATGCCATCCAGCAACGTCATGCCCTTTCTTTCTCCGGTATTAAAAACGGAGTTAATTACTATACGGCACTGGGCATTTTAGATCAGGGATCTTTATTCAAGGAAGGTCATAATGATAAATATACACGTTATAATCTCCGCAGTAATGTTTCAACAACATTCGATCCGATAGGATTGGAAGTCGGTTTGAATATTGACGGTGCATGGGAAAGAAAGCATCCGACTATTAAAGGCGCTTATGCCGTTTGGCGTGATATCAATGCTGCCAAACCAACTATTGACGCTTATAATCCGGATGGGACATTTAGTGCTTTATCATTGCATCCGCTGGCTTATCTTGATAAACGCTCAGGCTACAATAATAATGACGATAAATATGCAAATGTCCAGGTGTATGCCAATTGGGCTGTACCGTTTGTAAAAGGTTTGAAAGCCGGTTTCACAGGTAATTTCCGTATCGCAGATTCTAATTCGAAATCATTTAACGCCAATGCTCCTCAATATACCAGTGACGGCTCGATGGTTCCCAAAGATTTCCGTTCACTCAGGATGTCTAATTCATGGGGATGGCGTAACTCGTTCGATGTAAATGTACAATACGGGAAAACATTCGGCAAACATAATTTTGAAGTACAAGGTGTTTATACGTTCCAGCAGACATTCGATGAAAATTTCTGGGCATATCGTGAAGGTTTTATCTCTTCCGACTTCGACCAGTTATTTGCAGGAGATGCTTCTACACAGCAAAATTCAGGTTTTGCAGAGAAGAGTGCCCGTGTCGGTTATGTGGGGCGTGTAAAATATGATTATGCAGGCAGATATCTGTTTGAAGGAAACTTCCGCATAGACGGCTCCGATAACTTTGCCAAAGGGTCTCGTTTCGGATTTTTCCCTTCTGCCGCTTTGGCATGGGTGGTTTCGGAAGAAGGTTTTATGAAAGAACTGAATGAAAGAAACATTCTAAACTTCTTTAAGATCAGAGCTTCTTTCGGACAGGTCGGTCTGGAAGGTCTGGAGGATTTATCCGGTGATAATTACCGGAATATGCGCTTCAGATATGTCCCGGCTTACAGCTTTAACTCTAAGGGGTATGTTATCGATGGCAAATTCGTTTCCAGTTTCTCGGAAGGACCTTTGGTTTCGAATGATTTGAGTTGGTATACTAAAGATGTATGGGATATCGGGGTCGACCTGACAACCTTACAAAACCGTTTGTCGGCATCATTCGATTATTTTTACTATCGAACTAAAGGGTATTTGATTTCTCCGCAGAACAGATATACTACACCTCTGGGAAAGGATTTGCCGCAGGTGAAATCAGAGAGTGTGCATCGTCGTGCCGGATTTGAAATGAATTTCCGTTGGAAAGATGCTGTTCAAGAATTTCATTATGAAATAGGTTTCAATGTGACCGGTTACAATGAATTATGGGAGAAAAAGGAGGATGAATCGTTATCTAGTTTGATGAATCCTAAAAAGCGTGTTACCCACACAAAGAATTTTTACGGAACAGCTTATCGAAACGATGGTTTATACCAAAGCGGGCAACAGATATTGGATAGTCCGCGGCGAGAAGCCTCCAACGAGTTGAAACCGGGTGATATCGCTTATCAGGATATTAATGGTGACGGTAAAATTGACGGAGAAGACCAGGTTCGTATCGGTAAACCAACTTTCCCGTCTGTAAGTTATGGTATCGATTTCAGTTTGGATTACAAGGGGTTCTTCGTCAACGGGTTATTCCAGGGTACCGGAGAACGTTACCGGGCGCTTGATGAATTCATGAGAGGAACACATACTGAGGCATTAACATATAAATTTCAGTTGGATTACTGGCGTCCTGATAATACGGATGCAATGTTTCCGCGTATGTCTACTATGACTGGTCTGAACGGAGATAACAACTATGGGGTCGGTTCGGATTTCTGGTATCATAATGCATCCTATTTCCGTTTGAAGAGTCTGCAGGTAGGATATGATTTCAAAAAACTTCTATTGAAGGATAACAAGCTGTTTTCCTCTTTGCGTCTGTCTGTCTTGGGAACAAACATCTTTACGATTTCGGATGTGAAAGATTTCTATGACCCGGAACTAAATGCGAATAACGGGTATGCATACCCGACACAAAAGACGTATTCTATTGTATTAAATGTCGGATTCTAAAATAACAGAAAAATGAAACGAAATAAATTGGGCAAATTATTTATAAGTGTTATGGCGTTGATGAGTATGACATCTTGCCATGACTATTTGGACAACACCCCTTTGGATAAGTTTCCGGAGGATGCTGTTTGGAGCAAACCGGCATCGGCACAACTGTTTGTTAACGGTACGTATTATATTATCAAAGATTTTCTGGTCGGAAACGACGACTGGAATGACAATACCATCGTTAATGCGGAAAAAGCCGACGCTCTGATCCGTGAACAGATCACTGAAGATAATGATTATGGTTGGAATAAATACGGAGACATCCGCCGTTGTAACATTATTCTTGAAAAAGTAGCTGCTGCAACAGGCTTCACACAGCCGGAGCGGGATCTGTTGATGGGAGAAGGTCATTTTCTCCGTGCTTCGGTCTATTTTTCCCAAGCGCGCAAATTCGGAAGATTAATGATTGTGGACAAGGTGTTGACTCCTGATGACGATATGGAGTTGTCGAGAACTAAGACGATTAAAGAAACGTATGATTTCATCCTGAAAGATCTGGATGAAGCGATCGAACGCCTTCCTGTCGATGTGGCATCCGGACGTATCAGTAAGGGAGCTGCTTATGCGCTTAAAGCTGAAGTTTGCCTGCAAGGTGCAGCCTATCTGGATGATACTAATGAAAAGAGAGATTATTATACACAGGCTAAAACGGCCAGTGAAAGCTTGTTCGGTCTGAATAAATATTCGCTGGACCCGGACTTTAAGGGGTTGTTCAATGATTATTCGGTCGGAACGAATTCGAGCGAAATAATACTCGGCGTATATAATATTTCTGAAAATACAAGTTTCCAAAATACTTGGATGCAAGAACTTGTTCCCAATATGAACATGGACAAAGCGATTGACGGCGTATGGGAAAAATGGCCTCTGGATAAAAATTTCGAAGGATGGATGGACAGAGCTCCTTCACAGGAAGTGACTGATGCTTTTCTGGTAATAGATAAAGACGGAGTGGCCAAACCGTGGAATGAGGCTTCGTATTATACCGAAGATTTCAAACAGGGGAAATTATGGGTGAATGATGCTATTTACGGACATCGCGACAAACGTTTTGCAGCAACTATCGTGTACGATTCCTGTCATTTTTTCACTTCGCTTGTGACTACCCGCCTGAAAGGCAATATTCATTACTTATCTAATAAGGAACAGGCACGTCATGTGACCAAGAGCGGATATGTTTATCGTAAGGGAGTTTATGAAGATAAATGGCTGTGGTACTCTGATCCGACCAACTATCATTATGTCGTTCTTCGTTTAGGCCGTTCATATTTGAATTATGCAGAAGCGATGCTTCGGTTGGGGGATAAAAGTTCTGCTATTGAGTATATCAATAAGACCAGGGATGTTCACGGAGGATTACCGGGACTGACTGCAACTACCAGTCTGGAAGATGTCTGGAAATACTACAAAATAGAACGCCGGGCTGAATTGGTACAGGAGAATGACCGTTATTGGTCGTTATTACGTTGGGGTAAGGAAGAGGGATTAAATGTTATTCCTGAACTGAATACGACTCCTACCGCTATAACGATATCAGAAGATGGTCGTACTTTTTCAATCGGAACGGTACAAGCTGTAGAAGCTGCTAATGCACGTGTGTTTACTAAACGCCGCTATCTGCTCCCGGTTCCAAGAAGCGAACGTAATGAGAATCCGAATCTGGCTGACGATCAGAACCCCGGATGGTAATGTTATAATAGAATGAACAACTAAAAAAGTATGAAAATGAAATATTTAAAATGTATATTGCTGTTTTTTGTCTGCATGTCATTCTCTTCATGCCTAGAATCGGGTTTGGAAGATTTGCCTAGTTATGAAGATGCTGACATCAAGGCGTTTACTTTCGAATATCGCTGGATGGTCAAAGAAGGTGACAGTGAAAAACTAAGGGTACAGAAAATGGATGCAGATATAGACATTAATGTTGAGAATACAACTGTTACTTGTAATATCACAGTACCTGCCGTGAATGGAACATTTACTCAGGAGATACGAAATCAGGTTACGTTGAGTAATTTAAATGCATATTGCACTATTTCTACAGCTGCTACTATTACTCCCATTGGAGATACTCCCATGTTGGGCAAGATAGGAGATTTTTCAAAAAGCGATATGCAATATGAAGTGATTGCTGCCGATGGGAATACAACTAAAACTTGGAAGCTTGTTATTGATGGTTTTAACAAGTAATGATTTGGCGGAATATTAATTACGAATGGCTGTCCCCATTTTTTGGGGTACGGCCATTTGTTTTATTTTAAATTTCTACATGCAATGCAGGTTTTAAAATACCTGCATTGCGTTTTTAACACTTGTGACTCCGATTAAACGGTCATATTGCGTTCCCATCGGACGGTAATAGACGTAAATGGTGTATTCGTTTTCCGCCTGGTAATAATTGCCTTCTATCGGGCCGGTTTCTCCGACTGTGCTGCCGTTGGGTACGAATAGGTATTGATAATTATAACTTCCTTGTTTCAGGAGTACTGCTTTTTCGTACTGGTGGGTTTCAAAGTTATATCCCATTTTACTCTTTTCATCGAGGACATTGTGGAACAGTTCGCCGTTCAGATAGACATTTCCGTCAAGGAACGGATCGCAAGCCAAAGCGAAATGCACGATACAGTAATCCGCTTCCGTATCCGGGTCGTCACAACTGCTGCAACGGATAAAGAAACGGCCGTCCTGGTCCTGATCGTACTGATAGGTCTGGTCGCTGCGCTTATGATCGGTCATCAGTTCTACATTATAATAAGGATTGTGGTACGAAATGCTTTCTATGTGCATCCCGTTATATTTCGTGCTCAAAAATTCCATGCGGCGGTATTCGTTTCCGGCAGAGAAGATCAGACTGCGATTGTTTGTGTAACCAATCTGATTTTCAAGAATAGTCGTCGGTTGAAGCCCTGATACGGCATTATCGCGTCGGTTATCCTGATAGACATGTATTTTCAGGTCTGTTTGCGGATAAGGTATCGGGAAGTTTTTGTTATTGACCGTGAAACTTACCTGTTGGTGAGTCTGGTTCGTATCGATATCCGTATTTCCGCTAACGGAGGCCGAAATGCCGACCATCGGTTCCACAACCGAAAAACAAGCGGTAAGGACTATCTGGTCGGGGATGTCTTCGTTGTAGATCTGCACGGCATAATTTCCCGAAACTTTGAACTGGATGTCTTCATTCGGAAGCAGCAGGTTGTAGTTTGTGTACTGCGTTGTGGTGTTAATGGAATTGGCAAAGTCATCTATCGTTAATCCTTGAAAACCACTCATATATTGAATGGGAGAGAGGATGGACCTCTGCCAGTTGGCATCACAATGAATGATAGAATAGGAATAGCGCACGCCTCCCTGTTCCAACGCATCGAAGTTGATCTGGATCTGTTGATCTCCGTTCAGTTCGATATAAGGCTCGGAAATAAACTCTCCGGCCACCTTCACCTGAAGGGTTTTTATCAGCTTGCTGTTAACGTCGGTAAAGTACGTTTGCTGAGCATTGGCCTGCATTGTAGCGGCACAAAACAACAAAAATAGTAAACAATACACTCTCATTTTCATATATCTTTCTTTGACGGTACAAAATTATGGAATTATTTCTCTAATTATTTCTTTAATCCTGCTTTAAAGCATAAAAATTTATGTACTTTTGCGGGAAAATTACATATAAACAATTTTAGTTGTATCATGGCAAATGTGATTAAGATTAAAAAGGGTTTAGACATTAATCTGAAGGGTAAAGCTTCGGAAGTACTGCTAAACGCCGGGAAAAGTGATAGCTATGCTATCGTTCCCGACTATTATAACGGTATTACCCCCAAAGTTGTTGCCAAAGTAGGAGAAAAAGTCAAAGCCGGTTCTGTATTGATGATCGATAAGAACCGCCCGGAGATCAAGTTTGTTTCGCCCGTGAGTGGCGAAGTAACTGCCGTAAACCGAGGAGAGAAGCGTAAAGTGCTTAGCATCGTTGTTAAGCCGGATACGCAGATCGAATATGAAGATTTCGGCAAGAAAAATGTGTCTTCACTGAAGAGTGAAGAGGTAAAAGAAGCCCTGCTCAATGGTGGTATGTGGCCTTTTATCAAACAGCGTCCGTACGATATCGTAGCTACGCCGTCAGATGAACCGCGCGACATTTTTGTGTCGGCTTTCTATTCTGCACCGTTGGTCCCGAATTTCGATTTCATCCTGAAAGGACAGGAAGCTGATTTCCAGACCGGGTTGGATGCATTGGCAAAACTTACCAAAGGTAAAGTGTATGTCGGTGTCAGAAATGGTTCTACCGTGAACGTGAAAGGAGTTGAAACAGTTGAGTTTGAAGGTCCGCATCCTGCTGGAAACGTAGGTGTGCAGATCAATCATATCAAGCCTGTCAACAAGTCGGAAGTTGTTTGGGTAGTAAACCCGGCAGATGTGATCGTTATCGGTCGCCTGTTCAATAAAGGCGTGGCTGATTTCAGCCGTTTAGTCGTATTAACCGGTTCTGAAACAACAGAAAGAGGTTATATCAAGACTATTTCCGGTTGTACGATCAACAGTCTTGTTTCAGGAAAGATCATGGAAGGCAAGGAAGACCTCCGTATTATCAGCGGTAACGTGCTGACCGGTACTAAAGTTCGTAAGGACGATTATCTGGGTGCTTATGATAACCAGATCACTGTGATTCCGGAAGGAGACAAAACTTACGACTTCTTTGGTTGGGCAACTCCCGGGTTTGGAAAATACAGTGTAAGTCACTCTTTCTTTACATGGCTGGCTCCTAAAAGCAAAGAGTATGTAATTGATGCCCGTATCAAGGGTGGCAAACGTGCCATGATCATGTCGAATGAATATGAAAAAGTGTTCCCCATGAGCATTTATCCTGAATACCTGTTGAAAGCTATTATCGCTTTCGATATTGATAAAATGGAAAATCTGGGTATTTATGAAGTTGCTCCGGAAGATTTTGCACTTTGTGAATTTGTTGACACATCCAAGATTGAGATCCAGAAGATCGTACGTCAGGGATTGGATCTGTTATACAAGGAAATGAATTAATAACATAAAAAATTAGAATACATTGAAAGCGTTAAGGAATTACCTCGACAAGATTAAGCCTAACTTTGAGGAAGGCGGAAAGCTGGCGATGTTCCGTTCTGTATTCGAAGGTGTTGAAACATTCTTATTTGTTCCGAGCACCACTTCGAAATCAGGCGTGCATATTCACGACTATATCGATTCTAAGCGTACTATGACTGTGGTTATTATCGCTTTGTTGCCTGCTTTGCTTTTTGGTATGTACAACGTCGGCTATCAACACAATCTGGCTGTTGGTGCTGATCCGGGATTTTTGATGACCTTCATCTTCGGTTTTCTGGCCGTACTACCTAAGATTATTGTTTCGTATGTAGTTGGTCTGGGTATCGAGTTTGCTGTTGCCCAGGTGAAAAAAGAAGAAATTCAGGAAGGTTTCCTGGTTTCCGGTATATTGATTCCGATGATTGTTCCCATCGATACTCCGCTGTGGATGATTGCTGTGGCTACGGCTTTTGCAGTTGTTTTTGCCAAGGAAGTATTTGGTGGTACAGGTTACAACGTATTTAACGTTGCATTGGTTACCCGTGCCTTCCTGTTCTTTGCATATCCGGCTGCCATGTCTGGCGACCAGGTATTCGTTCGCACTGCCGATACATTCGGTATGGGTGCCGGACAGGTAGTTGACGGTTTCTCTGGTGCAACACCGCTGGGACAGGTTGCTATCGCCGGTAAAGAAATGATCGGTTCGTTCCAGGCAGTTGACGTATTAGGTCAGCCGATTTCAACCTGGGATATGTTCCTGGGATTGATTCCGGGTTCTATCGGTGAAACTTCCGTATTGGCTATCCTGATCGGTGCTGTGATATTGCTGTACACTGGTATTGCCAGCTGGAAGACAATGGTTTCTGTGTTTGTGGGTGGTGCGTTTATGGCCGCTATCTTCAATATGATCGGAACAACTGTTGCTATGTGTGTATCTCCTCTGGATCATTTGTTCTTAGGTGGTTTTGCCTTCGGTGCCGTATTTATGGCTACAGACCCTGTAACATCTGCTCGTACTGAAACAGGTAAATATATCTATGGTTTCCTTGTAGGTGCTATGGCTATCATTATCCGTGCGTTGAACCCGGGTTATCCTGAAGGTATGATGCTTGCTATCCTGTTGATGAACGTATTTGCTCCGCTGATTGACTATTATGTAGTTGAAGCAAACATTAACAGAAGAATCAATCGTGTAAAACTGAATAAATAAGAAGGAGTATGGCAACTAAAAAATATAAATGTAAAGTTTGCGGTTATATCCACGAAGGAGACAAAGCTCCGGATGTATGCCCTTTATGTGCAGCCCCTTCTTCAGATTTTGAAGAGATCAAACCAGAAAAGAAAGGTGGTATGAACAGAGATAGTAATGCATATACTATAATATATGCATCTGTAATGGTTCTTCTGGTAGCGGTTGTGTTGGCTTTCACTTCACAGTCACTGAGAAGTTTCCAGAAAGAAAATGAAGATAATGATAAGAGACAGCAGATCTTGCGTTCTATCAATGTTTCGGTTCCGGCCAATGAGGCTAAAGCGAAATATGGTGAATTGATCAAGGAAGCTTTCCTTGTTAATGAAAACGGAGAGAAAGTTGAAGGGGATGCTTTTACTGCAACAGCCGATCAACACCCAGTATATGTGGCAAATGTTAATGGTGAAACAAAATATATCATGGCTTTGTCCGGAGCGGGTCTTTGGGGTCCGTTATGGGGGTATATTTCTGTAGATTCGGATAAGAATACTGTTTTTGGTGCAGACTTCAGCCATCAGGGGGAAACTCCAGGTTTGGGTGCTGAGATCGCAAAACCTGCATTTAGTAACGAGTTTAAAGGTAAGAAGCTGTTTATGGACGGATCTTTCAAATCCATAGCTGTAGTTAAGCCGGGTAAAAGCGTTGCCGGACAGGATTATGTGGACGGTATTTCAGGTGGTACGATCACTAGTCAGGGGGTTGACCATATGTTATTTAATAGCCTGAGTGGTTATGTTAAGTTTTTAACCTCGCAAAATCAGTAAAAGATGGGATTAATGTCAAGTAAAAATAAAGAAGTACTGTTAGGCCCGTTGAGCAAAAACAACCCTGTTATCGTTCAGATGTTGGGTATTTGTTCTGCACTGGCTGTAACATCTAAACTTGAGCCGTCTATTGTTATGGGTATTTCCGTGACGGCTGTTGTGGCTTTTGCCAACGTGATTATTTCGTTACTGCGTAATACAATTCCTAACCGTATCCGTATTATCGTACAGTTGGTTGTTGTTGCTGCGCTGGTAACTATCGTAAGTGAAGTCTTGAAAGCGTTTGCCTATGATGTGAACAAACAGCTTTCTGTGTTCGTTGGTCTGATTATTACTAACTGTATCCTGATGGGACGTCTGGAAGCATTCGCCCTGGGTAACGGTCCGTGGGAGTCTTTCCTGGACGGTATCGGTAATGGTCTTGGATATGGTTTGATTCTGGTGATCGTAGGTTTCTTCCGTGAATTGCTTGGTTCAGGTACGTTGCTTGGATTCCAGGTGATTCCGCAGGCATTCTACGACTTCGGCTATGTAAACAACGGTTTGATGATTCTGCCTCCGATGGCTTTGATCGTAATTGCCGTGATTATATGGGTTCACCGTTCAAAGAACAAAGAACTTCAAGAAAATTAATGCAAACTATTAAACGAATAATAGAATGGAAGAATATTTAAGCACGTTTGTCCGCTCGATCTTCGTAGACAACATGATTTTCGCATACTATCTGGGTATGTGTTCTTTCCTGGCTGTTTCCAAGAACGTAAAGACTGCTTTAGGATTGGGTATGGCTGTAACGTTCATCCTGGTATGTACGTTACCGATTAACTATATGCTCGAAAATTATATTTTGAAAGAAGGCGCCATGAGCTGGTTGGGCGCTGAATATGCAGGTGTGAACCTGAGTTTCCTTTCACTGATCATTTTCATTGCCATCATCGCTTCATTTACGCAGTTGGTTGAAATGGTTGTAGAAAAGTTTGCTCCGGCCCTGTATGCTTCTCTGGGTATCTTTTTGCCGCTGATCGCTGTAAACTGTGCTATCCTGGGTGGATCTCTGTTTATGCAACAAAGAGCATTTCCTAATGTGGGAGTTGCTACTGTATACGGTTTAGGTTCTGGTATCGGTTGGATGCTGGCTATCGTTGGTATGGCTGCAATCCGCGAAAAATTAGCTTATTCAGATATTCCAAAGCCTTTGAAAGGGCTGGGTATCACCTTTATCATTACCGGTCTGATGGGTATGGCATTTATGTGCTTCTCCGGACTTAAGATCTAAGTATTAACGCATTAAACAAAAATAAAGATGATTATATTAATGTCGGGCGGACTTACCATTGCAGTGGGAGCGGTTGTATTCCTGGTGATTACACTGATCCTTGTAGGTGCGCTTTTATTTGCGAAAGCAAAATTAATACCATCGGGCAATGTGAGGATGGTTGTTAACGGAGAGAAGGAATACGACGTTCCTATCGGGGGAACCGTATTGAATACACTTCAGAGCGAAGGTATTTTCCTGTCATCTGCTTGTGGTGGTAGCGGTAGCTGCGGGCAGTGTCGTTGCCAGGTGCCGGAAGGTGGCGGAAACATTCTTCCTACGGAAGTTGGTTTCTTTTCCCGTAAGCAGATCAAGGATCATTGGAGACTGGGATGTCAGACGAAAATAAAAGAAGATATCAAAATCAAAGTTCCTGATGAAGTATTCGGTGTAAAAGAATGGGAATGCGAAGTGATCAGCAACAAGAACGTGGCTACTTTTATCAAGGAGTTTATCGTGGCATTGCCTAAGGGTGAACACATGGATTTCGTTCCGGGTTCTTATGCCCAGATCAAGATCCCTGCATATACGATGGATTATGACAAGGATATCGATAAAGATCTGATCGGTGAAGGTTACCTGCCAGCATGGAAGAACTTCGGTTTGTTCGGCTTGAAGTGCCAGAACACTGAACCGACTATCCGTGCTTATTCAATGGCTAACTATCCTGCTGAAGGCGACCGTATCATGTTGACTGTACGTATCGCTACTCCTCCTTTCAAACCGAGAGAACAGGGTCCTGGATTCCAGGATGTAATGCCGGGTATCGCTTCTTCTTATATCTTTACCCTGAAACCGGGTGACAAGGTAACAATGAGCGGTCCTTACGGTGATTTCCATCCGATCTTCGACTCTAAGAGAGAAATGATGTGGGTCGGCGGTGGTGCCGGTATGGCTCCGTTGCGTGCTCAGATTATGCACATGACTAAGACACTGAAGACTACAGATCGCAAGATGTCTTATTTCTATGGTGCACGTGCTTTGAACGAAGTGTTCTATCTGGAGGACTTCCTGGAAATAGAAAAGGAATTCCCGAATTTCACATTCCATCTGGCGCTTGACCGTCCTGATCCAGCTGCTGATGCAGCCGGAGTAAAATATACAGCCGGTTTCGTTCATCAGGTAATTTACGATACTTATCTGAAGGATCACGAAGCTCCGGAAGATATCGAATACTACATGTGTGGTCCGGGCCCGATGTCGAAAGCTGTAGAAAATATGCTTGACAATCTGGGTGTACCTCGTGAAATGTTACATTTCGATGACTTCGGTGCATAATTGAAAGGTCGATTATAGATCTACATAACGGAAAGGGAGGAAAATTAAAGTTTTCTTCCCTTTTTTCTTTTCTGTTCTATTTATTAAAAAGCCATATAAAATACATATACCCAATTTATTATATAGTTCTGAAACCTGAATTTCAACAAATTTTCTATAGAAAAACGAATAAAATGTACTTTCCTATGTAATATCATGCAGCATTTTTCGTTCTTATTACATCTTAGCTAATAGAGACATAAAAATTGAGCAAGATTATGAAGCCGTTGATTTTATCTTTTTTTGCAGTCATACTGGGTTACTCTCTTCTTTTCAATGAAAAAGAAGAAATCAGCCAGCCGATCCATGGGATTGATAATTCAGTGTATATCCATAAAGCGGATACGCCGAGAATCGATTCTATCGCTATCTATCATAACAGAACCGCTTCTGTTTTATAAAAAATACTCCTAATAGCAATATTTATTCTGTAAATGTTTGTTTATTAAATAAATATTGCTATGTTTGTTCCGTATAATTGTTAACATACGGAAATGCTATACCAGTTTATTACTATATATACTTCAGAATTTTGGATGACAATGCTCCTGGGAGTGTTGGCTTTTTTGTGTTTGCCTGTTGTCACAGGTGAAATAAGCCAGTTTTTTCAAACTGATAATGCGACCCGATTAATTCCGGTTGCTTCCGATTCTGTTTTTGCGGGGGAACAGGAAGGAACAACTGAATATAAGGTCTGCATGATGCCGCATATATTTCAAACTAAATTTTTGATAAGGAATTACAGTCACTGGTTGGGCTGACGAACCCTTGTCCGGCAACCATACGTTGAAGGATAAGGGGAGATGCTTTGTGTAAAAAATGTAATATTTGTTTATCTGTCTGTTTTCAGGTAAATAAGAATAAAGCTATTGTCTCTTCTTATCTGTTTTTCTCATTCCAGCTCTTTATATTCAGGGATACCTTCCAGAAAAGAATAAGTGAAATTTTCGTAGTCTATTTTACAGCAGAAATGGCTGATGCCGTTGCTGACTGCGAGGTAACGTACATGCAGCACCATGTTGTAACGTACTATCTGATCGAATACAGCACTCGTTATCTCAATGGTGGGGGCTTTGTACTCTACGATCATTAAAGGGGCTAAAAAGCGGTTGTATGCGACTGAATCGCATCGTTTGGATGTTCCGTTTAATTTTAATGGAACTTCATTTGCTAATAGTTCTTTGGGATATCCTTTATGCGTAATCAGATAATTTACAAAGTGTTGGCGGACCCATTCTTCAGGAGTCAGTGCAACATATTTGCGGCGTACGGGATCGAATATAGTGTGTTTCCCGTCTTTTTCCTTTACTTTCGCAGCGAATGTTGGTAAGTTTAATGACAGCATTTATTATATTTGTCGTTTATATTATACACAATAATTATACCCTCAAAGGTAATGATTTATGAAAACAAAACAAGAAATCGTTGAAAATTGGCTACCTCGTTATACGGAACGTAAGCTGGAAGATTTTGATAAGTATATACTACTCACGAACTTTACCAAATACGTAGAACTATTTGCCGAGAATTTTAATGTTCCTATACTCGGACTGAAAAGCTCGATGCCGAATGCTTCGGCCGAAGGTATTACTATCATTAATTTCGGGATGGGAAGTGCAAATGCTGCAACGATCATGGATCTTTTATCGGCTGTAACCCCCAAGGCTGTGCTGTTTCTGGGAAAATGCGGAGGATTGAAAACAGCTAATAATCTGGGAGACTATGTTCTTCCGATTGCAGCGATCCGTGGAGAAGGAACTTCCAATGAATATCTGCCGCCGGAGGTACCTTCGCTTCCCGCTTTTTCCATGTTGCGTGCCATCTCTTCTGCTGTCCGCGACCAGGGAAAAGATTACTGGACCGGGACGATTTATACAACCAACCGGCGTGTCTGGGAATATGATACGGCATTCAAAGATTATTTGAAGCGGACACATGCGACCGGCATAGATATGGAGACCGCCACATTACTCACTGCCGGCTTTGCAAACAAGATTCCGACCGGTGCTTTACTGATGATCTCGGATAAGCCGATGGAGGAAGACGGTGTGAAAACAGAAGCCAGCGACCGTATCGTTACCCGTAGCTTTGCTCCGGAACATGTGAAATTGGGTATTGAAGCACTCCATCAGATCATAGATGAGAAGAAAACGGTACGCCACATCCGTTTTAGTTGGTAATAATTAAGTCTTTATTATGGCAAAAAAAGAAAATACGTTTGAAGAAATATGCCGGGATATCGTGGCCAAGAAGTTCCAGCCCGTTTATATATTAATGGGTGAAGAACCTTTCTTTATGGATCGGATAACAGACCTGCTTATTGAAAATGTGCTTGCCGAATCCGAGCGCGACTTTAATCAGATGATTATGTATGGGGCGGATACGGATGCGGCTATGATTATAAATGCAGCCCGCCGGTTTCCAATGATGTCGGAATATCAGTTGGTGGTTGTGCGGGAAGCCCAGTTGGTCCGTGATATAGAATTGCTGACCAACTATGTGAAAAATCCGCTTAAGTCGACTGTGCTGGTTGTTAACTATAAGTATAAGAATCTGGACAGGCGGAAAACATTGGCCGCTGCAACCGAAAAGAACGGGATTCTATTCGAATCGAAAAAGATTCCGGATTATAAAATGCCGGGGTTTATCGTCTCATTTATGCAGCAACGTTCCATAGGAATCGATCAGAAGGCCGCTCAAATGCTCTCAGACTTCCTTGGAAACGATTTAAGCCGTCTAAGTAAGGAATTGGACAAGCTGGTATTGATCTTGCCTGAAAAGGCTCCAAAACGCGTCACTCCGGAACTGATAGAACAGAATATAGGAATCAGTAAAGAATACAATAACTTTGAGTTAATAAAAGCACTTGCTGTAAAGGATGTTTTAAAAGCAAACCGGATTGCCCAGTACTTTGAAAAGAACCCCAAGAGTAATCCTATACAGATGACCCTTCCTGTAATTTTTAATTATTTCTCCAACCTGTTGATTTGTTATTATACGAAAGACAGATCGGAAACTGGATTGATGACAGCCTTAGGATTAAGAGGAACTTTTCAGGTAAAAGATTATATGACCGGATTGAGAAATTATCCGGCTATGAAAGTTTTTAATCTGATAAGTGATATCCGGACTACCGATGCCAGATCGAAAGGGGTAGATAATTCTTCCGCATCTGATGCTGATCTGCTCAAGGAATTATTATATAAAATTCTTCATTAGCATAAAATGTACTTAACAATAGAAAAACTGTATGTGTCACTAAAAATTTGAATTAGTGCACATGCAGTTTTTGTTTTTTATCGTTATTTCTCTGGAATGCTCGGATTTATGAACCTTCAAAATGACCTTCTTTGTTTTGTTTTTCAATAGCTTAGTTTACATTTTACCCCTCTGAGAATTCAATATTTCTTTCTTCCCGTATAATTGTTCACAAATATCACGAAAAAATCAAGTTTTAGAGTGAAAGATACAAAAGTATCCGCTTTCTTCCTGAATTATTCACATAGGATAGGACAAATTGTCAGAAACATTTTTCAACAGTGTATTGCTTGTTTACAACAATAACAGATATGTCTGCTGTAACATTTGTGTCAGATCAGATACGTTTACGTAAATAAAACAAGTGCGTTACTTATGTATCTATAGTGGTGCAAATACAAATGTAACCAATATACATTACTAATATAAATCAATAAAAATAGGTTTAAATACTGTTATTGCAAATATGTATGATAAAATATCAAAACCCAGCCTGTTATCTAATTAAATTAATCGTTTACATTAATTTATGGCAATATTCTCGTATATAAATGTGAAATAGAAGTCATTTTAGCTAAAATAATAATCTTTAATCACCTATACAACAGGTTTTTATTTAATAAAATCATCAATGCTACTTTAATCTCTTTTAGAGGCTTGTTATAGGGGTTTACAAAAGTATGCGTTACATTATTATACTATGTGTTACAAATATGTCTGTGTGTGATTATAAAAATAAATTGCACAATTGGAAATAATGATTTATATTTGTGCCAGTATATAATTCTATACTATATTCATGTAAACAGACAGATTGGCAGTGATTTTTGGTAAATAAATCGTATTTTGGTAATGAAAGAACGTATTTTAGCAGTAATGGAACACGAAGGATTGACTCCTTCTAAATTTGCCGAAGCAATCGGTATCCAACGTTCGGCTATGTCGCATATTATATCCGGCAGAAATAATCCGAGCCTGGATGTACTAATTAAAATATTGGAACGGTTTACATACGTAGACTCCGACTGGCTTTTATTTGGTAAAGGCACTATGATGCGTGAACATGTGTTAACTGAGCCCAATTTGTTTACAAATACGACGATAATTCCGTCCAACGTACAAGATTCTCCCGAATATCGCAAGGAAATTAGAGTTGAAACACCTGTAAACACTACTAAACAGCCTGTTATTGAACAGATTGTATGCCAGGATAAGCCTTCCAGAAATGTGAGCAAAATAATGATATTCTATTCAGATAATACGTTTGAGACTTTTACCCCCGAAAAAAACAAGAAAGACTAACCCAACATTGTAATATACATCTTATTCATGTATCTTTGTATAGAAATTGAGTAATCATATTATATGAAGAAGTACATGTTAGATATGAAGGTAACTGAAAACAACCGCCTTCATAAAAATTATTGCCTGCTAAAGTTAACCTGCGACGACACTTTGCCGGAAATGCTTCCCGGCCAGTTCGTTCAGGTGCTCGTGGATAACTCTCCTACAACATTTCTTCGCCGGCCTATTTCAATCAACTTTGTAGATAGAACAACCAACGAATTGTGGTTGCTTATCCAATTGGTTGGCGATGGTACACGTTGTATGGCGGAATACCGTCCCGGAGATATTGTAAATATCATGTTGCCATTGGGTAACAGTTTTACAATTCCTGCCAGTGAAGATAAAAATCAGAAATTACTGCTTATTGGTGGTGGTGTCGGTACTGCTCCGATGTTATGCCTGGGATCAGCCTTGAAGAACGCCGGTTTTGAACCGGTATTTCTGTTGGGAGCCCGTTCAAAGGATGATGTGTTACAGTTGGATGAGTTTGCGAAGATAGGAACTGTTCACATAACTACCGAAGACGGCACTTTGGGTGAAAAAGGCTATGTAACAAATCATTCCGTATTGAAAAATGTTCATTTTGACCGGATTTACACATGTGGACCGAAGCCGATGATGGTAGCTGTTGCCAAATATGCCGCCGCTGAATCGATCACATGCGAAGTCTCATTGGAAAATACAATGGCTTGTGGTATAGGTGCTTGCCTATGCTGTGTGGAAAATACCCAAGAAGGTCATGTATGTGTTTGTACTGAAGGTCCCGTATTTAATATAGAGAAATTGAGATGGCTGAATTAAATGTAAACATAGGAAATTTGCAGTTAAAAAACCCGGTAATGACTGCTTCGGGTACATTTGGATACGGAGTCGAATATTCAGACTTTATGGATATTTCAAGACTGGGTGGTATTTTTGTAAAAGGAACAACCATCCAACCACGTGAAGGAAATCTGTATCCCCGCATGGCGGAAACTCCTTCCGGAATGTTAAATGCGGTAGGCCTGCAAAATAAAGGAGCACAATATTTCGTAGATCATATCTATCCTGCTATTAAGGATATCGATACGCATATGATCGTAAATGTGAGCGGTTCGTCGGTGGAAACATACGTGGAATGTGCAGAAAAAATAGCTGAACTGGATAAAATTCCGGCTATCGAACTTAATATTTCCTGCCCGAATGTGAAGCAAGGTGGTATGGCTTTCGGGGTTACAACCTGTGGTGCTGCCGAGGTTGTGAAGGCTGTCCGTAAGGTTTATCCCAAGACCCTTATTGTAAAACTTTCTCCTAATGTAACCGACATTACCGAGATAGCCAAAGCGGTCGAAGCCGAAGGTGCCGACTCTGTTTCACTTATCAATACCATGCTTGGCATGGCCATTGACGCAGAGAAACGTAAACCTATATTATCTACAATAACCGGTGGCCTTTCCGGTCCTTGTGTAAAGCCGGTTGCCCTGCGTATGGTATGGCAAACTTACAAAGCAGTTAAGATTCCTATCATCGGTTTGGGAGGTATTTCCAACTGGAAAGATGCCGTCGAGTTTATGTTGGCCGGAGCTACTGCCATACAGATTGGAACCTATAATTTTATAGATCCGACTGTCTCTGTAAAAGTGATCGATGGCATGAATGAATACCTGGACAGACATGGATTCAAATCTGCCAAAGAGCTTATAGGGGCTTTGGATGTATAAACCTATTGATTAAATAGAAAGACTTACTTGTTTTATTTGACAAGAAAAGGGACTTATTATTTATCCAATCCGGGTGTTACCGATAGATACACCCGGGTGTAACCATAGTCGACATCCGGGTCTCAAAGTACCTGACACCCGGGTGTCAATTTGTTTTAATACTTACCTTTGTCAAAAAAGACAGTAGGTTTCATGAAAAATACAAGTATCATCGGATAACTGACTACACTATTGATCTCACTGGTTATATCCTGAAAAGCATGACAGTTGTATGATAGTATAATGATAGTTTTATGATAGTTGAAGGATGTTTTTTAGCTGTGTAAATCTTTAGTAAACAGTAAGATGCAGGAAAATTATGATAGTATGATAGTTGTTTTCAATTTTCAAGTAGAGTAAATACGTATTGTAAACCAAGTAAAATAATGAAATGAAAAACAAATTATTTCTTTTAATCTGCCTGATTGTTATATCTATATCGTTGAAAGCCAACGATAAAACAGTTATTCCTATTACAACAGACAATATCAGTCTGATTTATAAAGTAGGTAATAACGGGCGTTTGTATCAATCATATGTAGGGCAAAAGCTCCGTTTTGATAGTGATATCGACCAGTTGCCTATGCTTGGCGAGGCTTATATCACACATGGTATGGAAGATTATTTCGAACCGGCTATCCGGATATTGCACAATGACGGCAATCCTTCCCTGTTGCTGAAGTATGTATCTTATAAAACCAGCGATTTGCAACCGGGTGTTACGGAAACCGTTATTAAACTGAAAGACGACGTTTATCCCGTAACGGTTGATCTTCATTTTATTGCTTATGCCGAAGAAAATATAATCAAAACATATACCGAGATATCTCATCAGGAGAAGAAGCCGGTTGTGCTTTATAATTATGCTTCTTCTTTGCTTCATTTGAATGCTGGTAAATATTTTCTGACAGAATTTGCCGGAGACTGGGCACATGAAGTCAACATGACGGAACAACAGCTTTCATTTGGTAAAAAAGTATTGGATACCAAGTTGGGAAGCCGTGCCAATATGTTCAATTCGCCTTTCTTTTTGCTTGCACTGAATGAGGAATCAAAGGAAAATGAAGGAGAAGTCCTTTTCGGAACCATTGGTTGGACGGGGAATTTCCGTTTTACTTTTGAGGTGGATAATTTGAATAATTTGCGTATCCTTTCCGGCATAAACAACTATGCTTCAGAATATTCGTTGAAGCCACAGGATATATTCCGGACTCCTGAGTTTATCTTTACTTTCAGTGCGGAAGGGAAAGGAAAAGCAAGCCGCGACTTCCATAAATGGGCCCGTAAATATCAGGTAAAAGACGGCGATAAACCGCGTATGACTTTGCTGAATAACTGGGAAGCCACTTATTTCGATTTTAATGAAGACAAGCTGGTCGATATTATGGACGAAGCCAAATCGCTGGGAGTTGATATGTTCCTGTTGGACGACGGATGGTTTGCCAATAAATATCCCCGTAGCAGTGACCGTCAGGGCTTGGGTGACTGGGATGAAACAGTGACGAAGTTGCCGAACGGCATCGGTAAACTGGTGAAAGAGGCAACCGACAAAGGTATAAAATTCGGATTATGGATTGAGCCGGAGATGGTGAATCCTAAAAGCGAACTCTATGAAAAACATAAGGATTGGGTAATTCATCTGCCGAACAGAGATGAATATTACTTCAGAAATCAAATGGTATTGGACCTTAGTAATCCGAAAGTTCAGGATTATGTATTTGGAATTGTAGACAATCTGATGACGAAATATCCGGGTATCGCTTATTTTAAATGGGATTGCAACAGTCCGATTACCAATATTTATTCTCCTTATCTGAAAGATCAGCAGTCTCATTTATATATTGAACATGTAAAAGGATTGTATAATGTTTTGGAACGTGTAAAAGCCAAATATCCGAACCTGCCGATGATGCTTTGCTCCGGTGGCGGCGGACGTTCTGATTATGAAGCGTTGAAATACTTCACCGAGTTTTGGCCAAGCGATAATACGGATCCGATAGAACGTATCTTCATCCAGTGGGGGTATTCTCATTTCTTCCCTTCCAAGACAATGGCTGCCCATGTGACAAGCTGGAATAAGAATGCAAGCGTGAAATTCCGTACGGATGTTGCGATGATGGGTAAATTGGGTTTTGATATCCGTATTCATGATATGACTCCGGCAGAACAGGAATATTGCAAAGGGGCGGTGAAGAATTTCAATCGTTTGGGTAGCGCTATTCTGGATGGCGACCTGTATCGTCTGGTGTCTCCTTACGAAGGAAATCATTCTGCTGTGATGTATGTGAATGAAGCGACGGATAAGGCTGTTCTTTTCGCTTTCGATATCCATCCCCGATATGCGGAAACGTTACAACCTGTACGTTTGCAAGGGTTGGCTCCAGAAGCTCAGTATGAGATAAAAGAGATCAATTTGCTTCCGGATACCAAATCTATATTAAAATGTAACGGAAAGACGTATTCCGGTGAATATCTGATGAAAGTCGGTATTCCGGTATTTTCCGGTAGGCAATTAGCTAGCCGGGTGATTGAAATATCGAAAAAATAAAAGGATATATTCATTAATAGAAAACGGAGAGGCTTGATAAATAAGTCTCTCCGTTTTTTATTATTGGATATGGATAAGCGTATTTTTATATCTTCTTTGCGGATAATAAAGTAACCAATAGAGAAGCACAGCAAAGAAAGACTCCTACACCGGCAGTCCCGGCCCAGCCAAACAACTGCCAGGCGGTTCCGGAAAGAAAAGTACCCAACGAACCTCCGACAAAATAGGTTGTCATAAATATGGTATTGACCCGGTTGGAGGCGGCCGGGCATAATTCGAAAATACTGGATTGGTTACTTAACTGAATACATTGCATGCCAATATCTATAATAATTATGCCGGCTATAATAGAGGTATAAAAGTTTCCTCCGAAATAAAGTAATAACCAGGCTAGCAGTATCAAACCGCATCCCCAGAAATTAAAAGCTCTGACTCCCACTTTCCTGACATATTTTCCAACCAACGAGGCCGACATGGCCCCGGCTACGCCGCAAAGTCCCAACATACCAACCACATCGCTGTTTGCAAAGAAAGGTGCTTGTCCCATTTTGAATGCCAGACACGACCACATAGCCAGAAAAGAGCCGAAAGCCAATCCTGACCGGACTGCATAAATCCGTAAAGCCGGATAATCCTTTACTAAGGATAGAAGAGATTTCATGAGGTCGGCGTATTTTCCTTTAAAAGTAGGGCGTATATCCGGCAAAACGGTAACCACTACGATGCTGCACACAACCATCAGCACGGCAGCAATATAATACATTTCACGCCAGCCGAACAATTCTCCGACCACTCCGCTAATGACCCGTGAAACCAATATTCCGGATAGTAATCCTGAAACGACCAGCCCTACGTTACGTCCTTTGTTTTCCGGTTTTGAATAAATGGCGGCGATGGGTATGAATATCTGTGGTATTACCGAACAAATGCCTGTAAATAATGAAGCAGTCAGGATTATATGAATGTTGGGCGCTGTGGCAATGCATAAAAGTGAAAGTACCAAAAGAGCAAAATTGGTGACGATTATCTTTTTACGTTTATACATATCGGCCAGTGGCACAACGAATAACAATCCTAAAGCATAACCAATCTGTGTAACCATAGCGATCAGGTTGGTCGTAAATTCAGATACGTCGAGATCATGCCGTATCATATTTAAAAGAGGCTGGTTGTAATATAGATTGGCGACCGAAATACCGGCAACAATAGATAATGTCCAGAGGATCAAAGGTGGAAGTCCACCGTTTTCTTTCAATGTTTGTTTCATAAGCTGTCTTTTAAGCCGGCAAATTTACCCTAAATAATTGAAACGATAAAGCCTTTTTCTAAAGGGATACAGCTTTGGAAAAGTATATAGGGATATTCAAATAAATAGTTATATTTGCCAATAATAAAGAAGAAAAATATGATTGACCAAATTAATGATATATTACAGAATACAACTATAACTCCGACTACTGCGGCTGTGAAATTATTAGTCAGTTTCTTTTTAGGTGCGATTATCGGTGTGGAGCGCCAGTTTCGCCGTCGGGAAGCCGGAATGCGAACCTTTACACTGATCTGTATGGGGTCGGCAGCAGCTATGCTGATATCTATCTGGATACCGCAATGTTATCCTAACTTCCTGAATGGTGATCCCGGGCGTATTGCTGCCCAGGTACTTACCGGTATCGGTTTTTTGGGTGCCGGGGCTATTATGCAAAGCCATGGGAGTATTCATGGATTGACAACAGCGGCTTGTATCTGGGTTGTTGCCGTA
The DNA here is from genome assembly GCF_000969835.1 of Parabacteroides goldsteinii DSM 19448 = WAL 12034. Lineage (GTDB taxonomy): Bacteria > Bacteroidota > Bacteroidia > Bacteroidales > Tannerellaceae > Parabacteroides > Parabacteroides goldsteinii. Next base: position 1,381,358 of record NZ_KQ033913.1, on the reverse strand, counting down.
ATCGGTCTGGCCGTGGGAGCGGGGATGTATGTTCCGGCATTGATTGGGACAGGCCTTACATTAGTTATATTGGTTAGCCTTGAAAGACTTGAAAAAAGGATGTTCCTGAATGGGGTAAATAAGATCCTGACGATTATTTGTACGACCGCAACTCCTGATTTAAAGGCTGTCCGCAAAATACTTGAATCAAAGAACATTTATATTGTAAGTGTTTCCTTTGAATCTATTTATGAACAGAACAAGTCTATCATAACCTATAAAGTGAATGTGAAAGCCCAGTCGTCTTATATGAATTTATTCAGTGAGATCAGGACATTAGGATATGTTTCTCAAATAAGATTGATGGCCTGAGCCATCAATCCAATTCGTTTTTCAGCATTCGTCCTGCTATACGGGCTGCATCTTCCACATATTTACTACAAGGACGTTTTGCATAATATTCAGCCGTTCTTGCAGAAGGTTGCGGAGCAGTCTGGCTGGCTTCTGCGGCAGGCAAAAGGCTGCGGCAAATGATCGTACCATGCTTTTCCTTGAACAGGTCGGACATTTTTTGAACCATTGCATAGTTCTTTGTTCGGGCTTCCTGATCCTGTTGGTCCAATACCGGATATTTGAATCCGGCCAGCATAGCCATGGCACTGACTGTTCCGCACACCTCCCGCATCCGGCCAACGCCACCACCAAAAGATACGGACATCTTCTTTGCCATTTCCAGGTTCAGTTCAAAAACATCCGAATAAGCCAGAAATACCGACTGCGCACAGTTGTATCCCGACTCAAAATTCTGAACGGCAATTTTTACACGTTCTTCAATATCAAACTCCTTCATAAAAGAGAAGTGTTATTTAGAATTCATAATCAACACATGCTCTGTCGGCTTTTACCGGGCCGATAATCCCTTTTGAAACAGCTACGTGTTCAGGGTGGTTGGCATATGTCTTTACATCTTCGAGCGAATCGAGTTCTGTAGTCAGGATAACGTCCCAGGTTTCTTCGGGGTTTATATTGAAATCGACACGGATCAAACGTAAAACATCGATCTTGTCGATCAACGCTTCCAGACCTGTTTTGATTTCCTGCATTTTTGCCAGTTTATCGGCAGGAGTTGCAAACTCCGTCAGCTTAAACATTACAATGTGTCTTACCATAAACGCTTTTATTAATTACATTTGTTCGTCCAAATAGGAATCTTTGTATCCCAGGAAATATAAAATACCATCCAGACCGATCGTGGAGATGGACTGCTTGGCTGTCTCTTTTACTTTTGGTTTGGCATGGAAAGCGATACCTAACCCGGCAATGCTGATCATCGGCAGGTCATTTGCCCCATCACCGACAGCTACGGTCTGACGGATATCGACATTCTCAACCTGAGCGATCAGGCGGAGTAGTTCTGCTTTCCGCTTGCCATCTACGATATCTCCGACATAACGTCCTGTCAGCTTTCCATCTTCAACTTCAAGCTCATTGGCATATACATAATCAATATTGTATTTCTGTTTCAGGTAGTTACCGAAATAGGTGAATCCACCGGAGAGGATAGCGATCTTGAAACCAACCTTTTTGAGGATACGCATCAGACGGTCGACACCTTCCGTAATGGGCAGGTTTTCGGCAATCTCTTGCATAACGGAGACATCCAATCCTTTTAATAAGGCACAACGTTGGCGGAAACTTTCGCTGAAATCAATTTCTCCCCGCATGGCGGATTCGGTAATCGCTTTGACCTGGTCGCCGACACCGGCACGAACAGCCAACTCATCGATTACTTCAGTCTCAATAAGAGTTGAGTCCATATCGAAACAGATAAGGCGACGCATACGGCGATACATGCTGTCTTCTTGAAAAGAAATATCCATTACCTGTTCGGCCGAGAGCTTCATGAACTCTGCTTTCATCAACTCTTTGTCGCGAGGAGTTCCACGTACAGAGAATTCGACGCTGGCTTTGGGAGTACGGGCATCTTCATCCAAAGGAATACGGCCGGTCAGACGTTTGATGTCATCTATATTCATTCCCTGTTCGGCAACGATACGGGTTACGCCCGCTATCTGTCTTGCAGTTAACTTTCTTCCCAGAATAGTGATGATATAACGGTTCTTTCCCTGCATATCAACCCATTTCCTGTATTTTTGCTCCGTGATCGGATTAAAACGGATATTCACATCCAGCTCATAGCTTTTAAAAAGTAACTCTTTCAGGATATCTCCGGAATTACCTTCGCAACTCTGGAAAAGGATTCCCAGTGATAAGTTGTCATGGATATCAGCCTGGCCGATATCGAGAATCACTGCATTATTCTTTGCCAGTATCTCTGTCAGGGCGGCAGTAACCCCCGGACGGTCGGCTCCGTTTATATTTATCAGTATAATTTCGTCTTTTTGTCCCATGTTTTTTGTTTTATAAGGCAAAGGTAAATAAGTTATATGCAAATAATGGCATTTAGATAAACAAAAATTCAAATGGAATTGTTATTTTTACAGAGACGTTATATTTAATTTAGAACCTGGCAACCTTAATAAGTCCTGACTGGCAGGCAAATGAGATGAAGATTCAGTTTGAAATTAAGGAAAAGCTGCCTGAGATTATTGCCGAAGTACGGCATTCAGACAAATGGCAAACAACAGTAGTGGAAAAAACGCATGGCCTGGAGAGGGTTACTATCAAAGACCCTAATTATGATTCAGAAGCTTGTATCGAGATCTGGGAACATGAGATTCACGTCCGTACGGCATGGTCAAATTACACCTACCGTGTTTTTAAACGGGGTGATTCTTGCTGGTGCGAGTATATCGGAGCCTACAGAGGACTGCTGGAGCAGACCTTACTCCCTACATTGACTCCTAAAATGAACATTCTTGATTCGGTAGTTATTGAAAGTTCGTTGACAGGTAATAAAAAAGAAACATTGCGAACCTACAGTTCGGAAAACCTCAAACTGAAGAACTTCCGACGCGATAATTTCAAAGAAGAGTATAACAGAACATCATTACAGGACCATCCAACAATTGTTTATGATGAATATATCAAAGAAGGGATGCCGATGCCTTCGCCGTATGATGATTAGTAAAATAAAAAAGCCCGGTTTCAAGCCGGGTTTTTTATTTTCGGATTCTCTTTACCGGAAAGCAGCTGAATTAGGTTTAATTTGAAGAAAAGTGAAAGATTATTCGTATTTATCCCTATGCCTAATCCTAAATTTATGTTATAAAGCAACCGTTTTAGTGGATTTTCATGCGATAAAACATATAAAAAATCTTGCTTTTTAGTCGATTTATGTTATATCGTTTGGAGGTAAAGGTATTTTGCGCTTATCTTTGCCAGCGTTAAGAACAAGAAAGTAGCTCCTTAGCGAAGGAGAAACGCTTGTTTACTTCCTGAAAATCAGGAGTCGGACATAAAGGATGGCAGACGAAAACCGCCCGCAGACCGGTAAGTAAGCTGTAGAAGAGTATCGTCCGATTAAGTTTAACGTAAATAATAAATTATGAAGGTAAGAGCTTATGTTCTCATTGTAACGGTTGCGTTGGCAACAATGTCATCCGGTACAAAAGAAGCAAGACCTACCGTGGGTACTAATCCTGGTGATCTGGCTCCGAGAATAGAGTCTTTGGGAGGCGAAAGTGATTTCAGTTTCCAAAATCATTCCGGACGTTACACGTTGCTGAATTTCTGGGCAGCTTACGATGCTGAATCGCGGGTCCGTAACGTTCAATTATGGAATGAAGTAAACAAACTAAGTTCAGACAAAATTGCCATGTATTCTGTTTCTCTCGACGAGAAAGAATCAATCTTTACCGAGACGGTAAAGGCAGATAGGCTTAGCGGCACAAAGCAATTTCATGAAGGACTTGGAAAAAAGTCAGCGTTGTATGGAAAGTTTAACCTACAGAAAGGTTTGAAGAACTTCCTGATTGACGACAAAGGAGTTATTATTGCAGCAAATGTTACTCCGGATAAACTGACTGACATTTTGAATAGAATTTAATCAGTAGATTATTATTTTAAAAAAGAGTTGTTCCGCCCAACGAGGAACAGCTCTTTTTTTGTTATTTCAAGTGGGCTATCATAAAGATCGGGTTATCTTCATCATCTACTTTTCCGGATAAATCGAGTAATGCTTGGTCTACTTTATTACCAGCCGCCTGTTTTTCCTCTATGTACTCATGTAATTCGTATGGCCAGAAATAGGCAAACAATTGATTATCGTAAACTCCGAAACGAGGGAAGAATGTTTCTTTATGATGAATATCATCAATAAAACCTCGACCTTTTACTGCAACGGTTTCGCCTGTTCGTTTATCGTAATAAGCGATTTGTGGGTAAGCCTGATCTTCCATATCCCGGAGAACCGGACTGACAATATTCTCATTCCAGATAATGAATATATAATGATCTGTGTCATAAACAGCATTGATCCATTTTTTTCCTTTTGTCAGGCGGGTAAGTTCGCAATTATCAAGATAGCTTTTAAGAGCAGCTTTTCGGTCTACGCTATTTCTGGTTTTGTGGACAGACATCATCAACTCGTCGAAAAGTTCGTTTTGCCGCGTCAGTGAAATTTCATTCGGTATTTTATATTCTCCTAAATCAATGATCCATCGGGGAGACAGACCGTTTTCTTTTACTCTATAAATAGTATCATTATAATAGTTGTAAAAAAGAGCACTGTCCGAGTTGCAGGTGTAAGCTCGCTTAATACCTGAATAACTGACATTATTAAGTCTTATTTTAGGTATGGAAGAAGGGATGACACGTTCTGCATGTATGATTTTGAAGTTATGATCTACAGTGTAGACTGTGTCCGGAAGATTGTATATTGAAAGAGAGTTTCCTGTCGGAGCCCAATCGTCGATCCATCCAATTCTACCTAATTGTCCAGGTGCTTCAAATTCTGATTTTGTATTCGATAATAACTGTATTTCATTGCCGGTAAATCTACCGTTTTCATCATACTCGATCAGTTTATGACCGTAAGAATAGAAATGGCCTTTTGTAAAAAGCGATCCCATATAGAGAGCGGGATCTTCTCCGGGACCTTGCCCGATACGACCTATGGTCCGGACAAATTTTCCATTCAAATCAAAAACAGTGCGGCTACATATAATATACGGAGGAGAATAATTGAACCAACTTGTATTTCTAAGCAAACATTCTTTTCGGGTTTCAAGCGGGAGGTAAGTAACACTATCTACCAGTTCCGATAAATTAACTTCGCGTATCTGATTAATAGCATCTCCCAAACGGATGATATTGTCGATTGTTTTCTCTTCTGTCGCAGTTTGTTTCGTTTCTCCGGAACAGGAAAATAAAATACCGGCTAACAGGATATAGGTTAATTTTTTCATGGCTTATCTATTATGGAGTGACTAATAACAAAGTATGAACAAAGATACAATATTCTACGAACGATTCGTAATATTGGCGTTAAACTGTCTTAATAAAACAAGTCTGCATTCTCTTAAAAATGGACTGTAAACCGGATTTTTATTGTATTTTTGTTTCCTAATTTATTACCAAACAAATAAACACATTAAAATGTACAAACAGTTTATCGCAGCATGTTCCCTGACCGGCATACGGTAATTTACATTCATGATATTCAAACGCGGGAATTGCTTTACCAGTCTTTCTTTAAATCCATCCCAGCTTTTTACGGAAGGATCGCTCCAGGCCAGTTCTGCCAATGCCATCATACGGGGCATAATCATATATTGTATCCGTTCGCGGGATGGGATATATTCGCACCAGAGATTTGCCTGCATACCCAAAATCAATGCTTTCTGTGCATCATTCAACGATTCAAGCATCGGATTGTAATTGTATACACCAGACAATGAATTTTTATCCTGCTGATAGTCAAAATAGAAATTAGCATTCGGAGTCATGATTGCATGGTTGCCTTGTGCCGTTGCGTCAGGAACTGCGTTCGGACTCCAGGTACGCCACCACATAATTGTTGCCGTCGGAGACAAACCGCCTTCCAGGATTTCATCCCAGCCGATCATTTCTTTTCCGTTATCATTAAAGAACTTCTCCATGTTATGAACAAACCAGGACTGCAACTCTTCTTCTGTCTTCAGCCCGTTATCTTTCATTCGCTTCTGGCAATCCGGACATTTCTTCCAGTTCGTTTTTTCTACTTCATCGGCTCCCAGATGGATATATTTATAAGGGAAAAGCGGAATGATTTCGCTATAAACATTCTTACAAAACTCAAGAGCCGAGTCTTTACCCGGACAAACCGGAGAAGAAAAAGTCGTTCCCCACCCTGTCTGATTAAAACAAGAAACACCTGAATAATTACTTACCGCCGCCAGCATATGTCCCGGCATGTCTATTTCCGGAACGACATCGATACCACGTACACCGGCATATTCAACGATTTCTTTAATATCTTGCTGGGTATAGAAACCACCATACAAAGTATCGCCCTGAGTGATACGTAACTTTTCAGCCGGAATTTCATAATCGGGATTATCCTGCTCTTTTGCTAATCTCATACACTCCCAGTCATGATTGTTAAAGGTACGCCAAGCCCCTTTCTCTGTCAGCAGCGGGTATTTCTTTATTTCGATACGCCATCCCTGGTCGTCGGTCAGATGCCAGTGGAATTTGTTCAGTTTGTAAAGAGCCATCATATCCAACAGTTCCTTCACTTCTTCTTTAGTAGAGAAATGACGGGAAACATCCAACATCAACCCTCTCCAACCGAAACGGGGTGCATCAGTGATCTGAACAGCCGGAACACTCCAATTAATATCCTTTACCACCGCTGGCGACTCTATCTCTGCCGGCAAAAGCTGGCGAAGGGATTCAATACCGGAAATAACACCGCCATAGGTATTTCCCTTGATCTGAACTTTACCGGAAGTAACGTCCAAAGAATAGGCACCTTCATTTTGACCGGCAATATCACTTACAGCCAAAGATATATCACCGTCTCCCTCGCGTACATTATATATATAGCCGGTTGAACGGGATAAAAGGCCGGAAAGATAGTTTGCAGCCGGCAATAACTGCTTATCGGCAACACCGATTGTCATGCCATCTTTCAAAGTAAACTGTCCATTGGCATTCTTAATCTCTTTGGGAACAGGAATAATAGAAACATCATGTGGCCACAGGGGTCGTGGGTGAACATGAACTCAGCATTAAAGCGCCGGACCTGGAAGGATTCAACAACACAAATGCATTTATCGGTGAAGGTACAGTGGCAATTACCTGTCTTGATCCAAGTGTTGAAATCCATTATACAACGGATGGCAGCATCCCGACTTTGGAATCGCCTCAGTATAACGGTCCGATCAAGGTAACGGAAACGACAGACTTCACTTTCCGCTCTTTCCGTCCGAACGGTAAGAAAGGTGATATCGTGAAGACGCGTTACGTTAAGAGCGAATATGCTCCGGCTGCGGATGCTACACCTTCCAAGAAAGGTTTGCAGGCTGTATGGCATGAGTTTAAAGGTAACAAATGTGCCGATATTGATAATGCTCCGGTAAACGGTACGTATGAAATATCTGAAGTGACTATCCCGAAAGAAGTGAAAGGTAATATCGGTTTGGTCGTTACAGGATATTTCAATGCTCTGGAAGATGGTATTTATACTTTCAACCTGTTGTCTGACGATGGCAGTACATTGAAGATTAACGGAGAATTGGTTGTTGACAATGACGGTCCTCATTCACCCCGTGAAGTAACCGGACAGAAAGCATTGGCAAAGGGACTTCATCCGATTGAAGTTAAGTATTTCGACCATAATGGCGGTATGCTTCAGCTAAAGGTTTTGACGGCTGATGGCAAAGAACTGCCGGTTAATGCAGATATGTTTGCTTATTGATCAGGTAACGACTAGAAATATAAACGCCCCGTAAAGATTAGAGATGCTTTACGGGGCGTTTTGTTTTATATTCAACTATTTCTTATTTACCGCAGTGCTTCCACTTCTTCCGTGTGTAAAGGAATCTTCTTTCCTAACAGACGGGCACCGTCTTCTGTAATCAGATAATCTTCTTCGTTGCGGATACCGCTGAAGTCTTTGTAAGTTACCAGCTTTTCATAATTGATAAATTCGGTGAACTTATTCTGGCTTCTCCAAAGATCCATCAATTCAGGGATAAAGTAAACACCCGGCTCGATAGTAAGAACGAATCCCGGTTCCAGTTTACGTCCCAGGCGGAGAGACTTACGGCCAAACTCTGTACTCTTCGGTTGTCCGTCGTATCCCACATATACTTCACCCAGGTTTTCCATATCATGTACATCCAATCCCATCATGTGTCCCAGACCACAAGGCATGAACATTGCATGAGCTCCGGCCTTTACAGCTTCCATCGGATCGCCTTTGACAAAACCAAGATCCTTCAAACCTTCCATAATGACTTTGCAGGATAGTTCGTACACATCGACGAAAGGAATACCCGGACGCAACGCTGCAACAGCCGCTTCGTGAGCCGCTACCTGAATATCATAAATATCTTTCTGGCGAGTCGTGAATTTGGAATCAGCCGGAATGGTAGAAGACATATCACCCGCATAACCCATTTCCGTTTCCGCACCGGCATCGAGCAGCAACATATCGCCACTCTTAATCATATTACTATGATCATGGTTATGCAGCGTCTGCCCGTTGATCGTTGCGATAATGGGGAAGGAGAGTTGATAGTCATTCGCATAAGCCACTTCAGCTACAGCAGCAGCCACTTCGCTTTCACGGATTCCCGGACGTACGGTGCGCATGGCAGTCAGATGCATGTCGGCAGTAACCACACAAGCCTTTTCTATTTCGACAATCTCTTCCGCAGTCTTATAATTACGCTGATTTACTACGCCGAAGATGAAAGGCACCGAAGGTTGTTCCGTTCCCGGCACGATACCCAGCCATTGGAACAGTTTGATCTGATGTTCCGCACGGTAAGTCGGCAGGTAATGGATACGCTGGCTTTTCTGTTGTGCTGCTTTCAGATACGATTCAATTTCCTTGAAGGGACGAACTTCGGTGATACCGGCTGCTTCGCTTTTCTCCTTCAGTGTCGGCTGAGTTCCCATCCATACGATTGCATCGATCGTCAATTCGTCACCGAAAATGATTTCTTTATCATTGTCAATGTCAATAATGGCGGACAGACCGGCATAAGGAAGCCCGAAGAAATACAGGAACGTGGAATCCTGGCGGAAGTGATAGGTGTTGTCTGCATAATTCATTCCCGACTCATCGTTTCCAAGGAAAAGCAACAGGCCTGAACCTATTGTCTGTTTTAGTTTGGCCCGGCGGCCCATATAGGTTTCTTTACTAAACATAAGAATAGAATTTTATTTATTGCTACCAAAGATAATGCAAGCCGAGAACAGAATAAAATGAACGAGTTCATTTTTTATGTCGAGGCGCAGCTTATCTTCGTTTTGGAACAAAGATAGTAATTAATATAAACTAACGGACATCTATTAAAAAATATTTCTTACATTGGCATCACGAAATTAAACCTTGCATGCGATTATGAAGATTCAGCAAATACAAGAACTTACCGATGCGACCGTGGCGTGTGGAAACGATAAGCTGGGCCATGAAGTACAATGTGCTTTTGCCAGCGACCTGATGAGCGACGTTCTGACATTGTGCTGTGATGGAATGATTCTCATTACCGGACTTTGCAATCTGCAAACGATCCGTACAGCCGAAATGGCCGATGTCGATTGTATCCTTTTCGTCCGTGGCAAGAAAGCTACGCCGGAGATGTTGCAACTTGCGTCCGAGAACAATATGATCTTGCTTGAAACCTGTCATTCCATGTATCATGTGGCTGGTGAGTTGTATTGCAGCGGTCTTGTGCCGGTCTATTAAAGAAAGGAGAGGATATGCAGCTAACGTTTGAATTGGAAGGAGGAAACTTCTCGAAGGCCGGATATGCTTCCAGCCAGATAAAGAAGATACTGAAACAGTTATCGATCGATTCCCGTGTCATCAAGAGAGTGGTCGTGGCGCTCTATGAAGCGGAAGTGAACGTTGTTGCCCATGCCTGGCGTGGGAAAGTGGCGGCAGAACTGGATGCGGATAAGATTACGCTGACATTGAAAGATGAAGGTCCCGGCATTCCGGATATTCCGCAAGCCATGCAGGAAGGCTTTTCCACGGCTTCGCCGGCTGTGCGTGAAATGGGGTTTGGGGCAGGAATGGGATTGCCCAATATGAAAAAGAATGTAGACGAATTAACTATAGAGAGCGAGGTAGGCGTAGGAACAATCGTACGCATGGTTACCTGGTTCAGGAAGAAGGAGTAGAAGACCATGGAAGATACTAAATTTTATCATGCCCTGAAGATCGACAAGGAGCGGTGCATCGGTTGTACACATTGTATGACGAAATGCCCGACTCGTGCAGTCCGTATCCGGGATGGGAAAGCCGTAATCCGCAAAGACTGGTGTGTCGATTGTGGGGAATGTCTGAAAGCATGTCCGACAGAAGCCATTTATGTGGAGCAGGACGACTTCCAGAAGATATTCGACTACGAATGCCGCGTGGCACTTGTTCCCACCGTTTTCATCGGACAGTTTTCCAAATATACGATGGAAGAAGAAATATTCAGTGCCTTGTATGAATTGGGATTTACCCATGTCTACCAGGTTGAGTTTACGGCCGATATGATTCATCGTGAGATGCTCCGGCAGATGGAACTGGCCGAAGAAAAGCCTGTGATCAGCTCTTTCTGTCCGGCGATTGTGCGTCTGATACAAATTCGCTTCCCGGCTTTGGTCGATAATATCCTGCTGGTGAAAAGTCCGGTGAATGCAACTGCTACCTATTACCATCAGGTACTGACGGAGGAAGGTCATTCCCCGGAGCAGATCGGCCTCTTTTATGTCACTCCCTGTGCCGCCAAGATTGCCGCCTTGAAGAGCGCCGACGGGTATTCGTCTACCATTAACGGTGTGATCAATATGGATACCCTATATAATAAGGTATACCATATCCTGCAAAACCGACCGAAAGGGTATAAGCCGGATTGCGTGCTTCCACCCGCCCTGACAAAGAAAGAAATGCGATGGAGCCAGACAGGAGGGGAGGCCAAACACTTCTCCGGCCGTTGCCTGGCCATCGACGAAATACATAATGTGATCGATTTCCTGGAACGTATGGAAACGACAACGGAGGTCCGTAATGTGGACTTCCTGGAACTCCGTGCCTGCGACCGCAGTTGTGCCGGAGGCGTATTGGCCGTTGCGAACCGCTTCCTTACGGCCGAACGGATCATGAAGCGTTCGATGAAACGTGATAAGGCACCGCTCATTTATGCCTCTGAACGATTGGGAGCTTTGGCTTATTTGAAGCAGCACATCACAATCCGTCCGCTCCAGCCTAACCCGAAGCTGCTCTATGACGGTTCTATCGAGGAGGTCCTGAAAAAGATGGAACAGGTGCGTCGTCTGATGTGTTATCTGCCGGGAATCGACTGTGGCGCTTGTGGAAACCCTAATTGCCAAAGCCTGGCAGAAGATATCGTCCGCCACGAGGCCCAGTTCAGCGACTGTATTTTCATGCAGCGCAATATGGAGAAGCATGGCAAACTGGATCAGGAACATGCCTTCCGCCTCGTCGAAAAGACCTGGGGAAAAGATCGTTTAAATAAAGACTGTTATAAGAAAGGAGCTAAATATGAAGGTCAGTGATCTTGTAAAAGAATTGAATCTTACCGTTTTTTGCGGAGAAGAGAATCTGGATACGGTAATCAAAGGTGGCTATACCAGCGACCTGTTGAGTGATGTAATGGGACATATGGAAGAGGGTATGTTGTGGATCACCATGCAAACCCATCAGAACATTGTTGCCGTTTCAACGCTGAAGGATGCTGCCGCCGTCTTGATTGTCAATGGCGCTTCGCCGGATGAAGAAACATTGCAAAAGGGGAAGGACGAGGATATTCCTTTGTTGGGTACATCTCTTTCTGCTTTTGTTATCAGTGGAAAAGTGTATCAACTGTTACAGAACGGATGAACCTCTACCGGGCCGATCTGCATATTCATACCTGCCTTTCGCCTTGCGGAAGCCTGGATATGAGTCCCACGGTCATTGTCGAAACGGCACTTGCCCGCGGATTGGACATCATTGCCATAACCGATCATAACACGACCTTGCAATGCCCTGAAATACAATCATTGGGGGGCGAAGCCGGATTGACAGTCCTTGCCGGAGCTGAAGTCTGTACCCGTGAGGAAGCGCATTGCATTGCCCTTTTCGGAAGTGATGAAGCCCGTGCCGCTTTCCAGCAATATCTGGAGAAACATCTACCGCCTGTACCCAATGATCCCGACCGTTTCGGTGACCAGGTCTGGGTAAACCGGAAAGATGAGATAATGGGAGAGGCCCCGTACTTATTGCTTTCCGCACTCGATCAGAACGTCAATCAGGTGGCTGCATTAGTAAAGGAACTGGGTGGCCTTTTTGTTGCTGCGCATGTGGAGCGACCTTCTTTCAGCCTGATCAGTCAGTTGGGATTTATTGATCCGTCATTATCGCTGGATGCAATAGAATATACGGATGCTTCCCGTTTCGCCCGGCTTTTGTCGGAGCAGAAGTATTTATCGAACTACACATCCTATCCGGCTTCCGATGCCCATTATCCGGAACAAATCGGGACTAAGCCCTGTTTGATACGGGCCGCTGCACCTTTATTCGAAAACATCAGGATGGCTTACGCCAAAAGTCAGGAACATTTAGTCTTTTCCTCCGCATAATTAAAATAGGAAGATATACTATACATAAATGTAAGGTATATTCTACATATAAGTAAGGCTATACTTGCCAATATGTAAGGCATGCCTTTCTTTTATAAAATAAAGGAGAAAAAAGTTTAATATTCAGCATATCAGGAAATAAATATCAGGATGAATACACTTACATTTCATATTACGGATATAGCATCAAACAGTGTTCGTGCCGGTGCGACTCGTATCTTATTGGAAATTGCTATAAATGAGGAGAATACAATCATCCGTATTGCAGACAACGGTTGTGGAATGGATGCAGAGACGATTGCCCGGGTAACGGATCCGTTCTATACGACCCGTACGACCCGAAAGGTAGGTCTGGGAATCCCTTTCCTGATACAAAATGCGGAACAGACTGGAGGTTTTGTCAAGATAAGTTCCCAACCGGGAGCGGGGACGGAGGTTACAGCTAGTTTTATAACCGCTAACATTGATTGTCCTCCCTGGGGAGACCTTCCCGGAACAGTCGCCATGTTGATAAGCGGCAATCCAGAAATCAATGTCTGTTTTTCATATAAAAAGGGAGAACAGCTTTTTGAAGTGAGTACGGAAGAGTTGCGGACTGTCTTTGAAGATATACCGCTAAGTCATCCGAAAGTAATACTTGCCATAAAGGAGATGATTGCAGAGAATCTGTCGTGATTCAACTATGCTTAGTCTTACTCTTGTAGTAATTGTAACGCTCCATCACTTCACGCACATAATTGAATGTCTCCGAACCGCGGAGATATCCATGTTTGCAGACAGGGTCATTATAATATTCGGGATCGCTTTTCAGGCGGATATACTCGGCAACATTATCTTCCCAGACGTTCGGGTTCTTTCCATACTTTTCGGCCAGGCGTTGAGCGTCATAGACATGTCCGATGCCGGCATTGTAGGAGGCTAATGTAAACTTTATCTTTTCCTGCGGGTCGGTAATCTCGGAAAAGCCCTGGCGGAATTTACGCAGGCAATCTACACCCGTACGGATTCCGATATCCGGGTCTTTCAGTTCGTGGGGAGTAACACCAAGCGCTTTTGCCGTGTTCGGCATGATGCCCATCAGACCTTCGGCTCCTGCCCAGGATACGACGGATGGGTTGAAATGGGATTCCTGATAGGAAATGGAGGCAAGCAGCTGCCAATCCCATCCGATGTTTTTGGCATGCCGACGGAACAAATCGTCATAAGGAGAAATATGCCCGTTCTTTACCGGGGGAAGATCTGCCGTTAACGGTTGCTTGCCCAGTTCGAAATAACGTTTCACTACTGCCCGGTAGACGTGCGAGCCAGATTTATCCGAGGCCCATGCATTGATCGCTTCGGCCAGTTGCGGACTGCTCTTACGAACCAGCCAGGAAGAACGCTGCATGAAGCTGACTTTCAGTGAGACATTGATATTCCAGAAGTAGGTCTTGTTCAGACGAGCGATATTATCGTCACTGATGGTATAAGGAATTTCACCTTGCGAGACCATCGCTATCAGGTCTTCGGTTGTTACCGTGTCTTTCTTTATGTCTTTTATATGGATGCCGCCGCCTAATTCTTTATCCAGGTTTTTAAGGCGTTCGTAATACTTTGTATCGGGTTTCACATATACGTCTTTCCCGATTAGTTGGGTGACATCTTTAAGAATCGTATCGCCTTTGTTGGCACGCTGAACCAATACCTGGCTGGTGAGTTCTTCCCGTCCGCAGTAGAGATAATTTTCTTTCAGGTTATTGCTTACCTGGATGGGATAGGCAATAACGTCGGCTTCTCCGGCTTCGAGCATTTCGATCAGGCGGGTGGCATTTTCGGCCACTTTGATATTCAGCTTCAGTCCTTCGGAACGGGCAAAGTCTTTTATCAGGTCGTATTCGTAACCCATCGGTTCCATTTTATACTGGAAATAAGACGTGGAACTGTAGAGTGTGACGGCTGTGATTTCGCCCTGTGCCTTCAACTGGGGGAGGTCCATAGACACAAAATCGTCTTCCTTCTGCTCTTGCTTCTTGCCGGAACAGCTACTCAAAAGCAAAGTGATACACAAAAGGGAGACGATTTTCCTATACATTATTATATATGTTACTTTTTCTTCTCTAATAAAACGACATTCTCCACATGATGTGTATGTGGGAACATATCGACCGGACGAACCTTCTTCACGTCGTACTTCACGCTAAGCAGGCTCAGATCGCGGGCCTGTGTTGCCGGGTTACAACTTACATAAACGATACGCTCCGGTTCGGCGAAAAGGATGGTGTTGATTACATCATCGTGCATCCCGGCACGTGGAGGATCAGTAATAATAACATCCGGACGGCCATGTTGGTTTATGAAATCTGCCGTCAGGATATCTTTCATGTCTCCGGCGTAGAACAGCGTATTGTCAATCTTATTCAAAGCCGAATTAACTTTGGCATCTTCGATTGCTTCCGGAACGTATTCGATGCCGATTACTTTCTTAGCCTGGCGGGAAACGAAGTTGGCTATCGTTCCGGTACCGGTATAAAGGTCGTAAACCATTTCATTACCAGTCAGTCCGGCAAACTCGCGGGCTACTTTATATAAGTTATAAGCCTGTTCACTGTTCGTCTGATAGAACGATTTCGGACCAACCTTGAACTGAAGGCCTTCCATCTCTTCAATGATATGGTCTTTACCACGGAATACCAGCACTTCCTGATCGGTGATCGTGTCGTTGCACTTTTCGTTTATGACATATAATAAGGAAGTGATTTCCGGGAATTGTTCTGCCACATGAGACAGCAGGGCTTCGCGGCGTTCCTTATCTTCATGGTAGAATACGACAACCACCATCAGGTCGCCCGTCGATGCCGTACGTATCATTAATGTACGGATAAAACCTTCCTGGTTCCGCAGGTCGAAGAAAGGATATCCTTCGTGTGACAAGCAATATTCTTTGATGTAAAGGCGGATACGGTTGGAAATATCATTCTGCAACCAGCATTTGTGTATATCCAGCACTTTGTCGAACATGCCGGGAATATGGAAACCGACCCCGTTCATGCAATCGAAAGTGGCTCCGGATTTTACTTCTTCTTCTGTCAGCCATTTCTTGTTGGAGAATGTGAATTCGAGTTTATTCCGGTAGAAGGTGGTGCGTTCGGAACCCAATATAGGCAAAATCTCTTCCATTTCTATCTTTCCGATACGGGTGAGATTGTCTATAACCTGCTTATGTTTGTACTTCAACTGCGCTTCGTAGGGCAGATGTTGCCATTTGCAACCGCCGCAAACACCGAAATGTTCGCAAAAAGGAACGGCACGTTCCGGAGAATATTCGTGGAAGTACACTGCTTTACCTTCGGCATAACTGTTCTTTTTACGGGTGAGCTGGATGTCTACTACGTCGCCGGGAGCAACAAAAGGAACAAACACTACTTTCTCATTTACTCGTGCAATCGCCTTACCTTCAGCGGCTACGTCTGTAATTGTTACCTTTTCCAACAAGGGTAACTGCTTCTTATTTCTTGCCAATTTTATCTGAGTTTTAAATTTTTCCCACGCAAATGTACATATTTAGGTAATACGAATAATAAGGAATAGCTATAAAACACATAAAATTGTTTAACTTTCTATATCCTTCATACTCTGAAATAGCATATATTTGCAGCATTGCAATGTAGAGATAGCAAAACTGAAATCTAATAAACATAATACTGTCTGACACATGGAAAGAAAAAGAGTCTACACATTCGGAAATGGAAAAGCCGAAGGAAAAGCAGATATGAGAAATCTGCTGGGTGGTAAAGGTGCAAACCTTGCCGAAATGAATTTGATTGGGGTTCCGGTTCCTCCGGGATTCACTATCACAACAGAAGTTTGCTCGGAATATTATGAACTGGGCCAGGACAAAGTCGTAGAACTACTGAAGTCGGACGTTGAAAAAGCTATTGCTAATGTAGAAACGTTGATGAACTCCAAGTTCGGAGATGTAGAAAACCCGTTGTTGGTTTCTGTCCGTTCCGGAGCACGCGCTTCTATGCCGGGTATGATGGATACTATCCTGAACCTGGGATTGAACGACGAAGTAGTAGAAGGGTTGACACGTAAAACCGGTAACGCTCGTTTTGCATGGGACTCTTATCGCCGTTTTGTACAAATGTACGGTGATGTGGTTCTGGGTATGAAACCGACCAGCAAGGAAGACATCGACCCGTTCGAAGCAATCATCGAAGAGGTGAAAGAAGCCAAAGGGGTGAAGCTGGACAACGAACTGACTGTCGACGACTTAAAGACATTGGTTACAAAGTTCAAAGCCGCAGTAAAGAAACAAACAGGAAGCGACTTCCCGACTTGTGCTTACGAACAGTTGTGGGGTGCTGTCTGTGCCGTATTTAACTCATGGATGAACGAACGTGCTATCCTGTACCGCCAGATGGAAGGTATTCCGGCAGAGTGGGGAACAGCCGTAACTGTTCAGGCTATGGTATTCGGTAATATGGGTGAAACTTCCGCTACCGGTGTATGTTTCTCTCGTGACGCCGGTAACGGTGAAGACTTGTTCAACGGTGAATACTTGATTAATGCACAGGGTGAAGACGTTGTGGCCGGTATCCGTACTCCGCAGCAGATCACTAAAATCGGTTCACAGCGCTGGGCTGAACGCGCCGGTATTCCTGAAGAAGAAAGAGCTGCCAACTATCCTTCAATGGAAGAGGCTATGCCTGAGATCTATAAGGAACTGGATGCTTTGCAGACGAAACTGGAAAATCATTACCGCGACATGCAGGATATGGAATTTACCGTACAGGAAGGTAAACTGTGGTTCCTTCAGACTCGTAACGGTAAACGTACCGGTGCTGCTATGGTAAAGATTGCCATGGATTTGTTGCATCAGGGAATGATTGACGAAAAGACAGCTCTGGCACGTATCGAACCGAATAAACTGGATGAATTGCTTCACCCGGTATTTAATAAGGCTGCGCTGAAGAAGGCTAAAGTATTGGTAAAAGGTTTACCTGCATCTCCGGGTGCTGCTACCGGCCAGATTGTATTTTTTGCCGACGACGCTGCTGAATGGCATGCTGCCGGAAAACAGGTTGTTCTTGTGCGTATCGAAACATCTCCGGAAGACTTGGCCGGTATGGCTGTTGCCGAAGGTATCCTGACAGCTCGTGGAGGTATGACTTCTCATGCAGCCGTTGTTGCCCGTGGTATGGGTAAATGCTGCGTATCGGGAGCCGGTGGTTTGAATATCGACTATAAGAAAAAAACAATCGAAGTAGGAGGTATCACGCTGAAAGAAGGTGACTTCCTGTCTATCAACGGTTCTACCGGAGAAATCTTTGAAGGACAAATCGAAACGCAGGCTGCTGAATTGTCGGATGATTTCGCTGAATTAATGAAGCTGGCCGATAAATATACTAAACTTCAGGTTCGCACAAATGCAGATACTCCTCATGATGCCGAGATTGCCCGTGCATTCGGAGCAAGCGGTATCGGATTATGCCGTACGGAACACATGTTCTTCGAAGGCGAAAAGATCAAAGCAATGCGTGAAATGATCCTGGCGGAAGATGCCGAAGGACGTAAGAATGCATTGAAGAAGATTCTGCCTTATCAGCAAGCAGACTTCAAGGGTATCTTCAAGGCTATGCATGATCTGCCTGTTACCGTTCGTCTGCTCGATCCTCCTTTGCACGAATTTGTTCCTCACGATCAGAAAGGTCAGGAAGAAATGGCTGAAGCAATGGGTATCTCCGTAAAAGAAATTCAGCAGCGTGTTGAATCGCTTTGCGAACATAACCCGATGTTGGGCCACCGTGGTTGCCGTCTGGGTAATACATATCCTGAAATCACTGAAATGCAGACACGCGCTATTTTAGGTGCTGCATTGGAATTGAAGAAAGAAGGTATTGTGGCTAAACCGGAAATTATGGTTCCGCTGACCGGTATTCTGTATGAATTTAAAGAACAGGAAAAGGTAATCCGTGCTGCTGCTGAAAAGTTATTTGCCGAAGTAGGAGACCGTATCGACTTTAAAGTAGGTACAATGATCGAAATTCCTCGTGCAGCCTTGACTGCCGACCGTATCGCTTCTTCTGCCGAGTTCTTCTCATTCGGAACAAACGACTTGACTCAGATGACATTCGGTTATTCCCGTGACGACATCGCTTCCTTCCTGCCGATTTATCTGGAAAAGAAGATCCTGAAGGTAGACCCGTTCCAGGTATTAGACCAGAATGGAGTAGGTCAGCTGGTAAGAATGGCTACGGAAAAAGGACGTGCTATCCGTCCGGATCTGAAATGTGGTATTTGTGGTGAACATGGTGGCGAACCGTCTTCAGTTAAGTTCTGCCACAAAGTTGGTTTGAATTATGTATCATGTTCTCCGTTCCGTGTGCCTATTGCTCGTGTTGCTGCAGCACAGGCCGCTATTGAGGATTGATCTGAAAAAATAATAAATAATGCGATTAAGAAGGGTATTTTTTTTGAATATCCTTCTTAATTCGTTTTAAAATGTACGTATTATTGGTTATTTATTTCTTTATTTTCAAATAATAATTACTTTTGTACTAATGATTTTATATTATCCATTAATGTATAAAGAATTATATGGCACGTACAGTAAATTATTCAAAGAAGATTGGGAAAATTAAAGCTCAGTTGGATGAGCTAGTTAAGGACATTGAAAATGGTTCTAAGAAAGGAGAAGAAGTTGTAGAACAGAAAACAAAGACTAAGATTTCTGATATCGATTTCGAAACTGAGGACCTGGCTACCTTAATGAAAATTCAGACGCGTTTAGTGCGCGCAATTAATGCAAAAATGAAGAATTAAATCGAATGCAGGTTTTATACCTTCGATAAAAGAGGGATATTCCATCCAATGGAGTATCTCTCTTTTTTTATTAAATAAGATCATATCCGCCACTCATTTGAACCAAAAGAGGTTTTAAAATGTATTATATAGACGAATAATTATAAAATGGCTGGTTATGGAAACTAAATTACTCAAAACAACACAATTGCTGGTATTTATCTATGTGATTTTCTTCTTTGCCGGATGTTCCAAAAACACAATAATCCTGGAGGTCGGTGATGAGAATAAACCTTCGGGAGGGAATAATACGGAAGGAACTAATCTGGTGACCTTCAATGCTTCAATTGAAGGTCGTAATTTGATGACACGTGCAATGTCACCCATGAATCAGGGAATAAAAAGCAAAGTATTAGTATTTGAACCCTCTACCCAAAACGGGACAAAAGGAACTCCTTCGGCACAGGGATTATACATCACTTCTGCTCCCGGAGTATTAACCGGAGTGGATGGATATAAAATGTATCTGGGAAATGGTATTTTTGACTTTTATGCAGTATCGGATAATTTTTCTACTATACCGCCTACATTCTCGGCCGGAAAATCGGAACCTTTATTCAATGGGATCGATTACCTTTGGTGGCATAATCCGAATCTGGATGTGGCAAGTTCACAGATCAATATACCGATTGTCTATTTGCATGCTGCAACACAGGTGGTAATTGAAATATCGGAAGGGGAAAGTATTCGATTAAACAAATTAATTTCAGCAACGATCACTCCGCCGGAACCGGGAGCAAGCATGGATTTGGCAACGGGAACCATACCTCCGGCAACTACATTCGACAGACCGGACAAAATGGGTATAAATGGTTTTCTGGCTCAGTATATCATGCTCCCGCTGGAAACATCCGAACCGATGTCTTTGACTTTGGAGGTAATGGCAAACGGAGAAAGTGCATCACGAATTTACACCGTTGATGTTCCTGTTCCCGACGGTACATTAAAAGCCGGTAATTCATACTTATTTAGTGCAATAATCGATGGAAACACCGTTACATTTTCAAGTGTGAATATAAAAAACTGGACTGAAGTTGATGAAACAGGCAATCCTCTTTATCCTACTTTGGAGTGAGATTAGTTTCCTGTTTTAAATTATACCTGTAAAAGCAT
Source organism: Parabacteroides goldsteinii DSM 19448 = WAL 12034 (assembly GCF_000969835.1). Classification (GTDB taxonomy): domain Bacteria; phylum Bacteroidota; class Bacteroidia; order Bacteroidales; family Tannerellaceae; genus Parabacteroides; species Parabacteroides goldsteinii. Next base: position 1,360,670 of record NZ_KQ033913.1, on the reverse strand, counting down.
TGAAATTTAACATAAACTTATTCCAGGCAAAATGCTTAGTATTTAGGAATGAAAGAGGAATATTTGTGAAAAATATTCCTCTTCCCATTTATATTTCTTTATAAAATATAGCCGGGGTAAAGATAAAATGCCGTATATTTGTTACTTGATGAAAATTAAAAAAACAATATCAACGTATGGAGCGGTATTTAATAATTAAGACGAGGGATGAATTGTTACGGATAAAGATAGGGCAGATACTCTACTTTGAAGCTGATAGAAATTATACTAAATTACTATTATCCAATGGAATCCAGTTTACGTTTGCGATTAATATCGGTAAGATAGAAGAGATACTGGAGAAGCAGGTAGAGGGATGCAACAAGATATTAATGAGAGTAGGAAAAAGTCACATCATCAATAAAAATCATATCCTGCAAATCAATTTACCCAAGCAAAAACTGTTATTATTGACAGAAGAAGGCAAGCCCAGGGAACTTATAATATCCAAAGATCCTTTAAAAGTACTAAAAGAATCGCTGGAAAAGGAAATGGGTAAACCGGAAGAACCAAAGGAAGTGAAAGATGAAGATTAAAATCGGTAAAGCTGAAGATAATGATTTTATAGTGAATGATCCTCATGTTAGCAGACATCATGCTTGTCTGGTTCGTGAGGATCATGGCTGTTGGTTGTTGGAAGATCTCGGCTCTACTAACGGAACTTTCGTCAATGGTTCACAGATCGTCAAGAAACGTATTACACCAACGGACAAGATTATTCTAGGTATCGGGTATGTGCTGAACTTGACTGAAGCGCTTAAATATAATAATGATTATAGTGAAGAGTTTGCTGCACTGAAGAAAGTGTATGACGATTATGTTCAAGAAAAAGTTAAGATACAGTCGGCTAACCAGTTTAAAACCAGATTATTCCAGTCCCTTCCTTTTGCGCTGCCCGGTGTGATAGGCGTTGTGATCGGATTTCTGGGCAAAGGAAGTCCGGAGTTCTTGGCTATAAGTTTGTTTATAACTATCTGTGCCCCGACGATAGGCATTTACCTGGGTGCAAAGCAGGCATCCAAGACTCCTCAACAGCTTCAGGACATTGCAAACCGGTTTAAAATAGACTATGTATGTCCTAAATGCGGTACTTTTCTGGGGGAAATTCCCTGGGAATCTCTGAGGAACAGGAAACAATGTCCTGTTTCTTCCTGTAAAGCAAAGTGGGTCAGTGAATAAGTTGTTTCGTATCTCAAAAGCGGACAGTTTGTACATAAAACCCAAACCTTTGATTATAAGAGAATATTAGATGTTAATTTAATCCATTACTTTTCCTACTTTTGTTTCCAGAAAGAATAATTTTAATTCAAACCAGTATGCAAGAGGAGGAATACACATTTGTTACACTAGACAGTGACGACTCCGTATTTAGTGATGCGGTAGTTGTAGATGTGGATGGGGAAAACGATTTATCTGGTATCGTAATGATTGATGACGATAATATGGATGTTTCAGATTTTATTACATTATCTGACGACACAATATTCTTGTCGGATGCAGACGTGCATGATACTTTCTCAACTGATATCGACGGAGCAGATTTATCATTTATGCTATGATTTCAGTTAAATGTCCACATTGTCACGTAGGATTAAAGGTAGACGAGGGGAAACTTCCCCTCGATCTGACCTCCTTTAAATGTCCGAAGTGTAAACAACCGATTCCTGTCTCTTTGCTTCAACTGGGAAAACAAGGACTTGATGCGGATCAGGATACAATTCTTGTCAATCCGGTTTCGAATGGTACGGGACAGCTTACAGTTGTTGGAGATTCGGCTACACCGGAACAAATTTTCCCTCTCAATGAAGGTATTGCAATCATCGGTCGTAAATCTAACGCTTCGAACGCTACAATAGGAATTGCAACGGCTGATAAGTCGATGAGCAGGGAGCATATACGAATAGAAGTTAAAAAAGACCCGAAAGGAGGGTATAAACATTTTCTTTCTGACAATAATAGTAAAAACCATACGTTATATAATAGCAATTACCTTGAAAATGGAGAGGTCGTAGTGCTTAAGAACAATGACGAGATCATTATCGGCCATACGGTTCTCCGCTTTAATGAATAAAATCTGTTCGTGCTATGAATATAACGATTGGCAAGCCTTGGGCCGTTTGTGAAAAAGGCGGTAGACAAAACAACGAGGATTCTATTTACCCCTTACCGGAAAGGGTAAACTCCAATCAGAAATTATTTCTGGTCTGCGATGGTGTCGGCGGCTCAGAAAAAGGAGAGATTGCAAGCTCATTAGCGTGTGAATCTTTTCAGACATTCTTTTCCACCTTCTTAGAGGATGAACCTACCGAAGAGTTTGTTAATAAAGCTGTCGGTTACACGGAGGTACGCTTTGACGATTATGTGAAAAATCATCCGGAAGCAAAGGGTATGGCTACCACATTAACGATGGTTTCAGTCGGAGCTTCAGGAATAACACTGGCACATATTGGAGATAGCCGTATTTACCAGTTCCGCCAGGGAGAAATTATTTATCAGACAGAAGACCATTCGCTGGTTAATTCGCTTGTCAAACTGGGGAAAATAAGCAAAGAAGAAGCATTGACCCACCCGCAAAAAAACGTAATAATTCGTGCCATACAGGGATCGGAGCATCCGACAGAAGCCGATGTAGTCCTTTTAAAGGATATACAAGCAGGCGATTATTTCTTTATGTGTACCGACGGTGTGTTGGAAAGACTTAAAAACGAAGATCTTTCTTCTATTTTCTCCACTTATAACAATCCGGAAGACATCAAAGACGGTATTATGGCTGCCTGTTGCGGAAAGACCAGAGATAACTTTTCTTTTTACATTTTACCAGTTCAAAATGTAGGTGAATCTATCGGAATAAAACAAAATATTCTCTCTTTCCTTTATTCTTTTATATAAATAACGTAATTTTGGCAGATTAAAAAGAATAGCGCGAGAAAGTTATGAATTTGCCAAACGGATATCCTCTTCAAAACGGAAAGTATCGACTTACTCATGTAGTTGGTCAGGGCGGCTTTGGTATAACTTACAAAGGCGTTTGGTATACAGAAGTTAAGGGACCCCTAGGAACGATCAAAACGGAAGTTCCTATATGTGTAAAAGAATATTTTTTTAAAGATTACTGTTACAGAGATCCTGACTCTTTCGCTGTCAAGGTCCATTCTGAAACGGGCAGGGCTCTTTTTGAAAAGTTTAAAGAGAAGCTGATCAAAGAAGCTAAAATCCTGTCCGATGTTCATCATCCCCATATTGTGAATGTATTGGAAGTGTTTGAAGAAAATGACACGGCCTATATTGCTATGGAGTATATTTCAGGTAATAGTCTGAAATATAAGATGGATAAGGAGGGCATAATGCCTGAAGCGAGAGTTCTCAGATATATGCGTCAGATAGGAGAGGCCCTTCAGTTTGTCCATGAGAAGAATATTCTTCATCTGGATATCAAACCTAGCAATATATTGATTGATCAGGCAGGGAAAGCGCGTCTGATTGATTTTGGTGTGAGTAAACGGTATGATATCGAGCAGCAGGAAACGAGTACCACGATGTTAACTTTATCGAAAGGGTTTGCATCTATTGAACAGTATGATAATGAAGGTACGCAAAGTTTTTCCCCTTGCCCGGATATTTATTCGTTGGGAGCAACCATGTATAATCTGCTGACGGGGAAGATTCCTACAGAATCCATTCTTCGTGCAGCACGTCCGTTGCCTTCCCCCCGGGATTTGAATCCCTCCATTTCTGCAAAAACGGAAGCGGCTATTATCAAAGCGATGGAGATTGTTCCGGCTGACCGTTTCCAGTCAATGTCGGAAATGCTGGCTGCATTGGATTTTCCGGAAGTTGAAGAAGAGGAGATAAAGAAAGATATTTCTTCCCCCGAATATTTCGAAGAAGATGAGACAACGATTCTGTTTACGACCCGTTTGCCTCAATCCGGAAAGGATGAAGGGGATGAGACTGTACTGAATAACGTCGATATACCGGCAGTATCTAAAAAGAAAAAAAGAAAAGTAACGTTAATCTCTTTACTAATTATTATATTTGCAAGTATAGGTTCAGCGGTGGCTCTTTTGGTACAGCGCAGTAAAGCTGTTCCTCCTGTTGCTGAAGTTTTGAATTCTGTTCCGGAAGGGAATAATAATCCTGTATCAGATTCGACTGTTCCTGTTGTTATTGACGAAAACAATACATCGGGAGTTGTTGAAGCAGAACCTGAAACTGAATCTGAATCGAAGAAAGAGAGTACCGGCGTTCGACCGGACTCACAGGAAAAGAAGATTGTTAAACCGGAAACGACTCCGAAACAGACCGATCCTGTAAAGCAGAAAGTCGAACCTGTCGTTAACGATATAAAGCAGCCGGTAACAGCACCATCAGTTCCTACTGAAGCAGAGATGAATGCAGAGTTTGAAGCATTGATCGCTTCCGGTAAAAATAAAATGGCAGCATCGGATGCATCCAGTAATGCGGCTGATTTTATAAAAGCAACAGAGGAGATTGCCGATGCCGGTACTGATTTCAGTAAGGCTGCCAAGATCAAGATGACAGATGAATTGATTAGTCTGATTGAAAAACGTAAAGTCAAAGAAGAAGAGATACTTTTAGCTGGTAGAAAAGCACTGTATGATGAAGTGAAGCCTTTTGGGGAACTCATGATCGTTCAGAAAAAGGAGACACAAAAGTTTGGAGCGATAGATGCCAGTGCAAAAGAATGTATTAAATGCAGGTATTTGGTTGCTTACAAGACACAACAAGGCTATATGGCTTTTCTTAGAGAGGATGAGTTGTTTGATATTTATGATGCAGAAGGGACAATGATTAGTGAAGGTTTATCTGGTTATTATTAAATGTATTTATGAAGAGACTTTGGATATTATTTATTATGTTCGTTTCTGTGTTACCAGAATATCTAATGGCACAGCAACAAACAGAATATAACAGAAAAGGAGATGAAGCAATGCGACTTCAGGATTACAGGAAGGCGACAATGTGGTATGAAGAGGGTGTTATACAATGTGATCCATATAGCATTGATAAGTTAACAACTATATGGAAAAACAATAAAAAAATGCGTTCGTCTATGCGTGGTCTGATGAGTCGATGTTTTGATTGCCTGAGAGACAAAGCGACAATAGAGAGTGATACTACAGCTATATCACAATTGATCCATTATTATACGGAAGGCATCGGGACGCAGGCTAATGAGGAACGTGCCAGAAGTTGGAGTAATCGTTTGGAAGAACTTCGCCGGCCGATGGAGCTGATCTCTTATATACCCCAAAAAGAAAAAAAGCCGAGAGAACCCATGAAGTTCTTTGTCGGTTATGCTTTTTCAATTGAAGCTCCTTATGGGTTAACCGTTGGAGGTGTCGGGGAAAGGTTCGGTTGGTACGCTCGTTTTAAAACCAATATGTCATTTGATAACTACACCTATGAATGCCGGGGAACGGATGAATTTGTAAGTTATCCGGATAATACATCCTTGAGATTTACAAACGAAAAGAAAGTGAACAGTTTAGCTGCCTCTGCCGGTCTTGTCGTTAAATGTACTCCCTGGCTATATACTTCTGTCGGTTTGGGATATGGTAAACGGGAATTGTTATGTGAATATCAAACGACCAGTTGGGATGATGTTAGTATACAGAAAAATGACTGGGCTAAAAATACAGATTACTCTCACGAAGGAGTTGTTGTAGACTTGGACTTTATGGTAAAATTCGGTTCTGTGTTTGTTAGTGCCGGATGTAATACTTTGAACTTTAAATATGTAGATTTGAATGCAGGTGTTGGTGTATTCTTTTAATTGATAGGCTTATGAAACAATTATACTTTATAATAACTATATTGTCTTTACTATTATTTGGTTGTTTGGAAGATCCGGAGATGAATACCGGATTGCAAAATGCATTGAAACCAGAGTTTGAAAAGTTTAGTGGAGATGACATTACAAAGACGGCGACAACGATTCTTGCTAAAGCTACCATAAAGAAGGAAAATGGCTCTCCGGTTACTGAACGCGGATTTCAGTATTGGGAAGAAAAAAGTTCCAACACCCGAAAAGTTACTGATGAAGAAAAAGAGGGTAAAGGAACATATAGCTTAACGATAAGTCAACTGATGGATGGTGAAACTTACATGATATGTCCTTATGCGATTAATGGAGTTGGCACCAGCTATGGAGATACGATTAAAGTCAATACAAATCCCGGTACCGGTAGGGTTAAGACATCGGTTATTGATGATGAATCTGTTGATGCTACTTCGGTAGATGTAAAAGGTATTATTGCGGAGAAAGGAGAAGGCGATTATGAAGACTATGGTTTTCGTTTGTTTAATGCGGAAAAAGACACGACATTCAATAAGGAGAGAGGTGTAGAACTTCGGGATGATAGTGTTTTAGTATATACTATTAAAGGATTGGAACCCAATACGGAGTATTTTGTAGAAGCCTATGTGAAGAATAAATTTGGAACATTCAGTTCTGATGGTAAAGTAAAATTTACAACAAAAGACGGCCTTCCTAAATTAGGCAGTATTAGTATCAAGGGAGAAGCTGCATATGATTATGTAGATTTAAGAGCACAACTGATTAGTGAAGGTGATTCTGCTGTTAAAGAGTTCGGTTTCTGCTGGGGAACAGATATTAAAACGCCAGGAAGACCGAATATTGAGGAAGATAGTACAGTTCAAGCCCTTTCCTTGGGGAATGATAACTTCTTTGAAGCTCGGATAGAGAACTTGAAAGCGGCAACAAATTACTATGTTATTGCTTATGCAACAAATGCTTTCGGAACACGATACAGTAATGATACGATCAGAGTTGTAACGAAGAGAGATCTCCCGACTATATTTCTCAATGACCCTTCAACTTATGTTATAGATACAGGAGTTGTTACTATTGGTGGAGAATTGCAAAGTGAAGGGAAAACACCTGTGACTAAATTAGCTATTTATTATTCTTCTACCTCTGCCCCTGGTCCGAAAAATTATGAAGGGAAAAAAGAGTTTACCACTGCTGATCTTGATGAAGATAAGAAATTTAATATTTCTATTGAAGGAATAAAGGGAGGTAAGAATTATTATCTCAGGGCATATGCAACCAACGAATCAGGTGATACCCCAAGTAATGAGGTCAAGTTTACTACTCCTTCAATATTTGGAAATGATCTGGCTACTTTCCCAGGAACCGGACGTGTTGAGTTTGCTACATTCTGTGCGAATAATCAGATATATGTTTTGGGAGGATCTTCTGGTACCGGGTATGTTAAAGATCTTTACGGTTATAGTCCGAGTGAAAATAAATGGGCCGCTTTGGCTTCTTATAAAGAGAGTGCGTATGGTGTTTCAGTCTGTACACAGGATGATAATGTTTACGCTGTAGCTGGTATTACAAGTGCCAGGTGGTATACTGAATTGTATACTTATAGTAGTAATACTTGGACTCAGTTTGCTTCATTGGAAAGTGATAAGAAGATGGAATGTATCTTTCCGACAAGTTTTGTTTATAAAGATTCAATCATCTTAATCGGAGGAGAAAGTCTTGGTGAAAGCAATCTGGCTGTGCGGGATACCATATATCGGTATGATATGATCAATCAGGAATGGGCCGGTTGTGGAAATTTCCCGGTTCCTATAAAGGCTGGCGTTTCTATTACTTCTGGTGATAGTGTATTCGTCGGACTCGGCAATAAACCGGAAGATGGTCCGGATGAACGGGGATTGTGGATTAATACTTCTGGTAATTGGAGTAACTGGACTCGGTTAACAGAGACTCCGCCTGAGATGAAAAATGTTTGTTCAGGTGTTTTGTTCAAAGATTGCTTGTACTATATAGACAATGGTGGTGTTATTTGGCGCTTTAATTTGGCTACAAAAGAATGGGCCAAAATGTCCAGCTTCCCTAAAAAGTTGACTAATACGCCTGTCGATTATAGGATATTCTTGTTGAATGATACCATATACATTTTCTTAATCAATTATTATTCTTCTTATTTGAAAACGTACGATCCTTTATGGGATGTACCGCAAAAATAGAATCGACATGAACAGGACTGACATCTTAAACCAGATACAAAAAAACGTAGAACGTTTGTCGGCTTCCGATCTGCCGGAGTATAAATATATTCCGCTGCATCAGAAGCCATCACCTTCAGTTCTTTCGCTTCGGGAAGTTATGTTGTTGCTTCGGAAAGTTATCTTTCCGGGGTTCTTCGGTTCCGAGCAGGAGGCACAGGTTGATTCTATTCAATATTATACAGGGGTATATCTGGAACAAATTTATGATTTGCTCCACGAACAGATATATAATGGTTTGTGCTTTGAAGTAGACCGTTGCTGCGATTCAAAGGACCGGGCATCCCGGATTGCGATAGACTTTATAAATAAGATACCTCATATTAAATATCTGCTTTCAACAGATGTCAAAGCTATTCTGGATGGTGACCCGGCAGCAAAGAGCCTTAGCGAAATAATCTTCTGTTATCCGGCTGTACATGCTATTCTTCATCAACGGGTTGCTCATGAATTATTAAAGTTGGGCGTCCCTGTGTTGCCCCGTATTATCACAGAGATGGCCCATTCCGAGACTGGTATCGATATTCATCCGGGGGCGCAGATTGGAGAATATTTCAGTATAGACCACGGTACCGGTATCGTGGTGGGACAAACAGCCATTATAGGTAATCACGTCCGTTTGTACCAGGGAGTTACTTTGGGAGCCAAAAACTTTACACTGGATGAAGAAGGATTACCTATCGACGTTCCCCGCCATCCGATCATTGAAGATTATGTGACTATTTACTCCAATGCATCTATCCTGGGACGTATTACGATTGGAAAAGGTTCAGTGATAGGCGGAAACATTTGGCTAACCCACAGTGTGCCGCCAAACTCCAAAGTCCTTCAAACCCGAGCGGTGGAAGACAAGTAAATCTTTTTTATTTTTAGGATAAAACACAGTCGTAATTTAAACAGAAATACGTATGTTTGCGTCATACCCATGTGGTAATAATGCCTTAAATGTGTACGATGATGAACAAAGTAAAAACGTTAGATGACCTTCGGAAGATGCGCGAATCTTTACGCGCTTCCCTCGACTTACGTGAGAAAAGTAACAATCCCGAGCAGATGGTTCAGATAAAGGTTGCCATGGCAACCTGCGGTATCGCAGCCGGAGCCAAAGAAGTTATGAGTTATTTTATTGAAGCTCTCGACCGGGAACGTGTAGATGCCCTGGTCACTCAAACCGGGTGTATGGGCTATTGCTATGCAGAACCGACAGTGGAGATTACTGTTCCCGGCAAAGAACCGATCGTATTTGGTCGTGTCAACAAAGCCAAAGTTGACGAGATTATAACCTGTTACATCAAACAGGGAATTTTGCTGGATGACATCATACCGGTCAACTATAACGCGGTCGGACCTGAATAACAAACCAATACAAATACTTACATAATGGCACAATATAGCAACTATATTCTGGTGTGTGGCGGTACAGGCTGCCGTGCATCACAAAGCGAACTCATACTTCAAAATCTGAAAGAGGCTGTCAGGGAGAACGGATTGCAGGAGAGTGTGCAGGTAATCCGTACCGGTTGTTTCGGCTTTTGCGAGAAAGGTCCGGTAGTGAAACTGATTCCGGATAATACATTTTATGTGGAGGTTACTCCCGAAGATGCAAACGATATTGTAAACGAACATCTGATAAAAGGACGTAAAGTAGAGCGGCTGCTTTATGTAAACCCCGAAACGAACGAACAGATACTCGACTCCAAACACATCAACTTCTATAAAAAACAATTGCGTATAGCCTTGCGTAACTGTGGTTTTATCAATCCCGAAAACATAGATGAATACATTGCCCGCGACGGTTATATAGCTTTAGGAAAAGCTCTGACCGAGATGACGCCCGATGAAGTGATTAAAGAGATTCTGGATAGCGGATTGCGGGGCCGAGGCGGCGGCGGTTTCCCTACCGGACTCAAATGGCAGATTACCCGCAAGGTGCAGGCTCCGCAGAAATATGTAGTCTGCAACGCCGATGAAGGCGACCCGGGAGCGTTCATGGACCGTTCTATCCTGGAAGGCGACCCGCATTCTATTGTGGAAGCGATGGCTATCAACGGATACTGTACCGGTGCCAGTAAAGGACTTGTCTATATCCGGGCCGAATATCCGCTGGCCGTAGAACGTTTAAAGATAGCGATACAACAAGCAAAGGAATATGGCTTCTTAGGAGAAAACATATTTGGTACAGACTTCTCTTTCGATATCCAGATACGTTATGGTGCTGGTGCTTTTGTTTGCGGAGAAGAAACAGCCCTGATACATAGTATGGAAGGGTTACGCGGTGAAGCTACAGTTAAACCGCCATTCCCCAGTGAACATGGATATAAAGGTTGTCCGACTAATGTAAATAATGTGGAGACCTACGCCAATATCCCCGTTATCCTGCTGAAAGGAGCCGGATGGTTCAGCAGTATAGGAACGGAGAAGAGTAAAGGAACCAAGGTCTTTGCCCTGGCGGGAAAAGTAAACAACGTCGGTCTGATTGAAGTCCCGATGGGAACGACGCTTCGTGAGGTGATATTCGGTATCGGCGGGGGAATAAAAGACGGAAAGAAATTTAAAGCCGTACAGACCGGAGGCCCTTCCGGCGGATGTCTTACAGAAAAGCATCTGGACTTGCCGATCGACTACGATAACCTGATAGCGGCCGGTTCCATGATGGGGTCGGGCGGTATGATTGTGATGGATGAAGACGATTGTATGGTGGCGATGGCTAAGTTCTATCTGGATTTCACCGTTGAAGAATCCTGCGGCAAATGCGCCCCTTGCCGGATTGGAAACAAACGGCTGCATGAGATACTCCAAAAGATTACATCGGGCAGAGGAACTATCGAAGACCTCGATAAGCTGCGTAACCTGGCCATGGTTATAAAGGATACCGCTCTCTGCGGACTGGGACAGACCTCTCCGAACCCTGTCCTTTCCACCATGGATAACTTCTATGACGAATACCTGGCACATGTCGATGAACAACGTTGTCCTTCCCACCAGTGCCGCGAACTTACCCAATATTTTATCAATCCGGAGAAATGCAAAGGCTGTACGATGTGTGCCCGAATCTGTCCGGTACATGCCATTACCGGCAGCCGGAAGGTTCCCCATACTATCGACTCGGATGTTTGTATCCGTTGCGGATCATGTATAGAGAAATGTAAGTTCGACGCTATTTACGTACATTAAATAGTTGACAGTGAATAATTGACAGTTGACAGAAAAGATATGAAAAACATAAAACTAACAATAGATAACAGAGAAGTGGAAGTCCCGAAAGGTACTACCATCCTCGATGCAGCAAAGAGCATGGGAATCCGTATCCCGACACTTTGTCATATGAAACTCGAAGATTTGCATTACGAGAACAATCCCGGCGCCTGCCGTATCTGTGTAGTGGAAATTGAAGGCCGCCGTAACCTGGCCCCGTCCTGTAAGATGGAATGTACGGAAGGAATGGTTGTAAGGACCCATACTCCCCGGGTAATGAATGCCCGGAAGACAGTGATGGAACTGATTCTGTCCAACCATCCGGCCGGTTGCCTTACCTGTAGCAGCAACGGATATTGCGAACTGCAAACAATAGCCCACGACCTAGGTATCCGTGAAATACGGTATCAGGGAGAACAATCCACCTTTGAGATAGACCGTTCTCCTTCCATCGTCCGTAACATGAATAAATGTATCATGTGCCGCCGTTGCGAAACGATGTGTAACAATATTCAGACAGTAGGAGCATTGACGGCTGTCAACCGCGGTTTCAACGCAGCCGTCTCTACAGCCTTTGAGCGTGATATCGCCGGAAGTACCTGTTCTTATTGCGGACAATGTGTTTCTGTCTGTCCGGTAAATGCCCTGAGCGGCCGTAATACTCAGCAGCCCGTATTGGATGCGTTGGCTAATCCGGCTAAGATTGTGATAGCTCAGACTGCTCCGGCTGTACGTACCGCCCTCGGACGTGACTTCGGCTGTGAACCGGGCACACTGGTTACCGGAAAGATGGTATCGGCTCTTCGCCAGTTAGGTTTTGACTATGTCTTTGATACTGACTTTGCAGCCGACCTGACCATTATGGAAGAGGGAACGGAGCTTCTTCAGCGTCTCAGCAAATATCTTTCAGGGGATGAAGAAGTGAAAATACCGATGATGACCAGTTGCTGTCCCGGTTGGGTCAGCTTTGTCGAGCAGCACTTCCCGGAGTTGCGCGAACATCTGTCTACAGCCAAAAGCCCGCAACAGATGTTCGGAGCCATAGCCAAAAGTTATTTTGCAGAAAAGCTGGGAGTAGACCGTAAAGATATAGTTGTTGTCTCCATCATGCCTTGCCTGGCAAAGAAATATGAAGCCAGCCGTCCGGAGTTTGCCGTAGAAGGAAATCCGGATGTAGATATTTCCATCTATACCCGTGAACTGGCCCGTCTGATTCGTTATGCCAATATAAACTTCAACGAACTTCCCGACAGCGACTTCGACCATCCTCTCGGCGAATCGACCGGTGCCGGAGTTATCTTTGGAACTACCGGGGGAGTTATAGAAGCCGCCTGCCGTACGGCTTATGAACTGTATACGAAGAAGCCGCTCGAACGAATCGAGTTTAAGGAATTGCGCGGACTGGAAGGTATCCGTAGCGGAACGATTAACTTTGACGGCGTTCCCGTGAAGATAGGTATCGCCCACGGTCTCGGTAATGCCCGTAAGCTGGTTGAAGAAGTAAAAAGCGGAAAGTCTCCTTATCATGTTATCGAGATAATGGCCTGCCCCGGTGGTTGCATCGGAGGTGGCGGCCAACCGTTCCATCAGGGAAGGATGGATGTTTTGCGTAAACGTGCCGCCGCCCTTTACAGCGAAGACGAAAGCAAACCGCTCCGCAAAAGCCATGAGAATCCGTATATTCAGCAGTTATATAAAGAATACCTGGGCGAACCTTGCGGACCAAAGGCGCATGAATTACTGCATACTCATTACTTCGACCGCAAAGAAGTAGTCAATATGTTTTTGGAAACCGATAAAGACGAATAAGCCATGGAAAAGATACATTTGCCCCAACCGAAAGTAAACGAACTGCATGCCATCTGCAAAGAGCATGACAACGACCCCGGCGAGCTAATCAATATCCTGCACGCAGCACAGGAAATCTTCGGTTACCTTCCCCGTGAAGTACAGGAAATGGTAGCGGCCGAATTGCATATTCCCGTATCCCGAGTGTATGGTGTAGTCACCTTTTATTCGTTCTTTACCATGACTCCGAAAGGGAAATACCCGATTTCCGTCTGTCTGGGAACCGCCTGTTATGTGCGGGGAGCCGAGAAAGTACTGGACGAATTTCAGCGTCAACTGGAAATCAAGATAGGAGAGACCACCTCCGACGGTTTGTTTTCTCTGGACTGCCTGCGTTGTGTCGGGGCTTGCGGACTGGCTCCCGTGGTGACGATAGGAGGTAAAGTCTACGGAAGAATTACACCGGAAAAGGTACGGGATATCCTGTCGGAATACTATATCCGCGAAGAATAAGAGTTTTTTCGTTCAAAAGTCTTTGCAGGTTCACTTGTATGCATGAGCGCTTTATTATCAACAGATGGCAAGGCAGAAGTAGTTGTAGGAATAAGCCTTCATCGGATGACAGATGACAGACGATATTGCAAATAGAACTTTTATTTGCAATGCTGTAAGTGATTTATAGACAGTTATATACGAGTAAACATGACAGATGGCAGATAAAATCCAGAAACTTTTGTGTAGAGAGAAATATTTACTTATATAAAAGGGAAATGAGTGGTTAACAACTAGCTCGTTTCCCTTTATTTTTTATCTCAAAGAAGCATAGAAACTAATTGAAAAGTAGTAACAACGTAAAATTACCCTGTACACCTTACTCCGGTAGGCTGTACAGGGTAGTTAGCCAGGGTGTACACCATAATCGATTATCCTGTACACCCTGGTATTAGTGAGTCCTGACCTTTATATTAGTTTGTCCAGACCTATGCCTTAATAGTCAGGGACCTAGTGTTTAGAAACGGCTGATGGAACCGCCACCTCCCGAGCGTCCTCCGCCCCAGGAACCGCCACCACCACCGCCAAAGCCACCGAAACCACCTCCGAAGCCTCCGCCTCGTCCGCCACCACCAATAATGATAGGGCCTGTGCTACGTCGTAGCCGGCTGATGTTCCGATTTTTCTTTTCGGTATAACCGCAATTCTTGCAACGATACGTATCTTCTGCCAGTCCTTCCGACTGGTAAGTAGCCCGCTGTATAACTTGCTGGCCGACATATACCAACGTCTTTTGTCCGCAACGGGGGCAGATACGGGGACGGTATTTGAGGAAAGAGACAAGAATAAAGATTCCGGCAGGAAATACAATCATCATAATCATGAATAACCACAGGAAAAGATTATCGTCTTCCGACTGCCTGCTAGTGTTTCCTCCCGTCATGGCGGCACGCTCATAATCGCTTGCCATCAGGTATTGCTTTACGGCGGCTACGCCTTTCAGCATACCGGTACTATACTCACCCGCTTTCAGGTCCGGAATCATATATCTCTGTTGCAGACGATAGCAGATTGCATCCGGGAGCACTCCTTCTATGCCGTAACCCGTCTCGAAAACGACGGAGCGTTGCGTAGGTTCGGTAACAAGCTGTATCAGGAGTCCGTTGTCTTTGTCCTTTTTTCCCAATCCCCAGTGTTGGAACAGGTCGGTGGCAAACATGCGGGCATCGTTATCGCCGATACTTTCAACGGCAACGACGGCAACTTCTATTCCCAGGCTGTCTTCTACAATCTGCAACAGGCGGTTGATGCGGTCGACATCCTGAGGCTGTATGATTCCGTCGGGGTTGCTCACGTGATTATTCCGGTCGGAAAGGCGTACGTTAGGTATCATTTCGACTGTATAATCTTTTGCCGCAGAGAGATGTAACGGGAAAAGGGATACGAGCAGCAAGACTGCCAGCCATAGAGCCGGCAGACGTTTACCCGTTAGTATTCTATTCAGATTTCTCATCCTTTACCTGAACTTATCGGATTAGAATTCAACTTTCGGAGCTTTCTCCGCACCGCTCTCCGCACTGAAATAGGCTTTCGGCTGGAAACCGAACATACCGGCCAGGATATTGGTCGGGAAACTGCGGATATAGGTATTATAAGACTGCGCCGTTTCGTTGAAACGCTTGCGTTCTACCGAGATACGGTTTTCTGTGCCTTCCAGCTGTGCCTGCAATTCGGAGAAGTTCTGATTGGCTTTCAGGTCCGGATAACGTTCGATAACGAGCATCAGGCGGGAGAGGGCACTGCTCAGTTCCCCTTGCGCAGCCTGGAATTTCTTCATCGACTCTTCGTTCAGGTTGGATGGGTCGATGGTTGTTTTGGTCGCCTCGGCGCGGGCGCTTACCACACCTTCCAGAGTCTCCTTTTCATGCGTTGCATATCCCTTGACTGTATTTACCAGGTTAGGAATAAGGTCCATACGGCGCTGGTATTGGTTCTCCACCTGGCTCCAGGCAGTTTTTACTCCTTCATCTTGTGTAACCATTGTGTTGTAAGTGCCTTTTACCCAGGAGTAACCGGCAAATAAAAGTACCACGATAATGGCAATTGTAATCCACAAAGCTTTGTTCTTAAACATTTTCTTTTTGCTTTAATTGTTATACATAGTGTTGCAAAGCTATATAAAAAACAGGAGAGGAGAAGAAACTGTTTTGCACAATTATCGTTTAGGACGAAATTTATCCGTATTGTACCAATGGGAGAATCATTGCAGATAAAGTAATATAGACACAGCCTATCTCGCCATAAATAAAACTTATCAATCTTGTGAAGATATCTTAATAAATATATCTACTTTTGCAGGAAACAAATCTCAAACAACCAATAATTATGCGTAACACTAGTTTTAGTAAGATGGCGGTACTTCCTGCCGGACTGCTTACGTTGGCTTTGACAATGCCTTCGTGCTCATCCAATGAGTACAAGAAACATGAGGGCGACAAGGCAAAACAGGTAGCTTCGATTATCCGTAACAACGGATGTATGGAATGTCACTCGGCCACCGCAAATGTTCCTTTTTATGGAAAGTTGCCGGTTATCGGTCCGGTTGTGCAGGCTGATATGAAAGAAGGTACACATTATCTGGACCTTACAGCGATGTTAACAGCACTGGATAACGGACAGCCTGTGTCGGAAGTCGATTTGGCGAAAGTGGAGAACACTGCCCTGAGCGGTTCGATGCCTCCAGCCAAATATTACACAGTGCACTGGGGAACCAGTCTGAATGACGACGAAAAAGCGGTCATTATCGCTTGGGCGAAAGATGTCCGTAAGAACAATTATGTATCGCCTACCGTAGCAGAAGAGTTTGCCAATGAACCGGTTCAACCGTTGATGGCTGCTATCCCGACCGATTCGGCTAAGGTTGCTTTAGGATTTGATTTGTATCACGACACACGCCTGTCGGGTGATAACACGGTTTCGTGTGCCACTTGTCACGGATTGAATACGGCTGGAGTAGATCGCAAGCAGTTCTCGGAAGGTATCCATGGCCAGTTCGGCGGAGTGAATGCACCGACCGTTTATAATGCGGCACTCAACTTCGTGCAGTTCTGGGACGGACGCGCTGCCGACCTGAAAGAGCAGGCTGCCGGACCTCCTTTGAACCCGGTGGAAATGGGTAGCGCTTCATTCGACGAAATCTGTGCCAAGCTGGCTGAAGACAAGGAGTTGAGCAAACGCTTCCTTGAAGTATTCCCCGAAGGGTTTACGCAGTCGACGGTAACGGAGGCTATCGCTGAGTTTGAAAAGACGTTGCTTACACCGAGCCGTTTCGACAAATACCTGCAAGGAGACAAGAATGCCCTTACAGCCGAGGAACTGGAAGGTTACCAGTTGTTTAAAGACAATAAGTGCGCGACTTGCCACGTCGGTATGAACTTGGGCGGACAGTCGTATGAATATATGGGTATCAAGGATAATTATTTCGATTACCGCGGCACTGGCTTGACGGATGGTGACAACGGACGCTGGGCAGTAACCAAAAACGAGGCTGACCGTCATAAATTCAAGACACCTACACTGCGTAATGTAATGCTAACAACGCCTTATATGCACGACGGTTCGATAACCACAATAGAGGATGCTATCCAGGTGATGCATGAGTTCCAGATTGGAAAACGTATCTCGGATGCCGAAACGGCGAAGATTGTGGCGTTCCTCGGTACGTTGACCGGCGAGTATAACGGAGAGTTGCTTCAATAATACAAATTAGTTATATAATGCACATGCCCTTCCGCTTGTTCCATATCGTTCTTCTGCTGATTGCTTTGCAAAGCACAGGGGGCGTATGGGGACAGGAGGAGGGGCTTGCTTCTTATTACCACGAACGTTTTCACGGTCGGAAATCATCGAGCGGCCGTATCCATGACAAAGACGAGATGGTTGCCGCCCACCGCACTCATCCTTTCGGTACTTATCTGCGTGTCACCAACCTTGAGAATATGAAAAGCGTGATAGTCTGCGTCACCGACCGCGGTCCACACCGTAAGGGGCGGATTATCGACGTATCCTCGGGCGCTGCAAAGCTACTGGGATTTAAGAAGAAAGGGCTTGCCCGTGTACGGGTGGAAGAAGTCCCCGGCCCTATAGATTTGCGCTGGCTGGAACTTATCTATCCTAAATTTCCTCCGACACTTACCACGGAGGATATGATGCCTAAACCTCCATACCGCATGATAATAAATGATTGAAGCGGTTCTAATCAAATTCTAATTTCAACTAAGAGGATTCTAATCGGATACGTAGGGACGTAAAATGCCCCGCCCTATACCTTTGCGCTCAAAAAAAAGAGATGCACATGGGTAAACGATTCATTCTTTTATTACTTGTCTTACCGGTATTCTGCTATGTCACCAGGGCAGAGGGTCAATCTGTCAAACTTACTTTACAGGAAGCTGGGCAGCGCTTTGCCACCTGCAATCTCGAACTGATCGCGGAGCGTTATAATATCGACATTGCCGAGGCTGGAGTTATCCAGGCCAGGTTGTTTGAAAACCCGGTCATTTCGCTGGAACAGAATGTCTACAACCGTCTGAACGGGAAGTATTTCGACGTCGGGAAGGAAGGCGAAGCTGTGATAGAGATTGAACAGCTAATCTATATTGCAGGACAACGCAACAAGCGGGTGCGGGTAGAGAAGCTAAATAAGGAGATGGCGGTCTACCAGTTTGAAGAGGTGTTGCGCACGTTGCGCAGCGAGTTGAACAGCAAATTCATTGAGATTTATTATACCCGGAAATCACTCTCGGTCTATGACAAGGAGATAGATTACCTGGAACGACTGCTGGAAGCGATGAAGGAGCAGAATGAGAAAGGAAATATCTCCCTGCTCGAAAAGTCGAGGATACAGGCACTTTTGCTTTCTCTGCAACAGGAGAGGAATGATGCGTTGAACCGGCTTATCGCCTTGCAAGGGGATATGCGGTTGCTGCTGGGGTTGGAGGCAGACGAGACGTTTGAGCCGGTCTTCGATGCGTCGGTACTGAAACAGATGGATACCGGGGCAGTCCCTTTTGCGGAACTGTCGGAGCGGCTTGCCGGGCGACCGGATATGAAGATGGCGCGGACGAATATACAGGTGTCACGTGCCAATGTGAGCTTGCAAAAGTCGCTGGCCTTTCCCGAAGTAAGCCTGAAAGGGTCTTATGACAGGGCAGGTAACTTCTGTGATAATTACTTTGCCGTAGGACTGAGCATCTCGGTTCCTGTCTTCAACCGCAATCAGGGGAATATCAAATCTGCCCGCCTTGCCGTACTGCAAAACACGAACCGGGAAGAACTTGCCCGCCGGCAGGCGGAAACGGAACTTTTCACCAGCTATGCACGACTGGAGAAGGCGGTCAAACTGTATCGTTCTTCCAACTTTGAACTGGAACGTGACTTCGGGACTATCATCGAGGGGGTAAACAGCAACTACCAAAAGCGTAATATCAGCCTGCTGGAGTTTATCGACTATTACCAGGCGTATAAAGAAACCTGCCTGCAACTTTACCAGACGGAGAAAGATGTATTCCTCGCCATGGAGGAAGTCAATACCGTGACGGGCAGCGACGTGTTCAGCTATTAATGCCTAATGAATATTGAATATAAGGATATGAGAAATAGAATGAAAAAGAATTGTATTGTATGGATGCTGTTGTTGCCGTTACTGATAGGGTGCGGTAGGAAAACAGGCGGGCAGGAGGAAGCGCCGGCACCTTTGATGTTGACCGACAGTTTGCAGAAAGTGGTTTCGGTCGAGACTGTGCATGAGATGCCCCTGAGCAATGAGTTGCTGTTGAATGGGCGTGTCGGTTTCAATCCGGAACAACTGGCGCGTGTCTATCCCATCTTCGGAGGAAATATCACGGAGGTGAATGTCGAGATGGGCGACTATGTAAAGAAAGGAGATATACTCGCCGTTATCCATAGCAGCGAAGTGGCTGATTACGAGAAGCAGCGCAAGGAGGCGGGGCAGCAGATTATACTTGCCGACCGCAATCTGGAAGCTACACGGGATATGTTCAACAGCGGAATGGCTTCCGAACGTGATGTCCTTCAGGCGGAGCAGGAAGCGGCAAATGCCCGGGCCGAGCAGAAGCGGATTGACGAAGTGTATGCCATCTACCATATTACGGGTAATTCTACTTATGAGATACAATCGCCTGTCTCCGGTTTCGTTATCGGGAAGAATGTAAGCCGCAATATGCAGATACGTTCAGACCAGACGGAGGAGTTGTTCACGATTTCGGGATTGGATAACGTCTGGGTGATGGCTGATGTTTACGAGAGCGATATCAGCAGGGTTGGCGAAGGAGCGGCAGTCCGCATAACGACACTGGCTTACCGGGACAGGGAGTTTACCGGAACGGTTGACAAGGTCTATAATATGCTGGATAGCGAGAGCAAAACAATGAGCATACGGGTTAAGTTGAAGAATGAAGATTACCTGCTGAAACCTGGCATGTTCACCAATGTCTATGTGCAGACTGATGCGAACGGGAAGGTGATGCCCCGTGTGGAGGCCCGTGCCGTCATATTTGAGAACGGTCGTCATTTTGTTGTGGGGATAGGCAGCGACAATGTGTTGCAGACTCGTGAAGTGACGGTATTCAAACAGACCGATAAGTACTGTTTCCTGGAAACCGGGCTGAAAGAGGGCGACCGGATTATCGACCGGAATGCTCTTTTGGTTTATAACGCTTTAAAGTAAACGAGGAACGATGCATACATTTATAGATAACATAATAGCTTTCTCGCTGAAGAATAAATTCTTTATCTTTTTCTGTACCGCCATAGCCGTGATAGCGGGAGCAGTGAGCTTTATCCATACGCCTGTCGACGCCTTTCCCGATGTGACGAACACGAAGGTGACAATCATTACCCAATGGCCGGGACGCAGTGCGGAAGAGATAGAGAAGTTTATCACTATCCCCATCGAAATAGCGATGAATCCGGTACAAAAGAAAACGGATATCCGCAGCACGACGCTGTTCGGCCTCTCGGTCATCAATGTGATGTTCGACGATGACGCGGATGACTTCTATGCCCGCCAGCAAGTATATAACCTGTTGAACGATGCCGACCTGCCGGAGGGGGTTACGCCGGAGGTACAGCCTCAGTACGGACCGACGGGGGAGATTTTCCGTTATACGCTGCGGAGCGACAAACGGACAGTGCGCGAACTGAAGACGTTCCAGGACTGGGTAATCGAGCGTAAGCTGCGGGCGGTGCCGGGAGTGGCGGATATCGTCAGCTTCGGCGGCGAGGTGAAGACGTTTGAAGTGAGTGTTAACCCGAACCAGCTAATTAACTATAACGTGACGTCTCTGGAACTGTTCGACGCGATTGCAAAGAGTAATATTAATGTAGGGGGCGATGTGATAACCAAAAGTTCGCAGGCTTATGTGGTACGCGGCATCGGACTGATCAACGATACGAAGGAGATTGAGAATATCGTCGTCAAGAACATCAACGGCACGCCTATCCTGGTGAAACATCTGGCAAGCGTCCACGAATCGAGCCTGCCCCGGTTGGGACAGGTGGGACGCATGGAAGAAGACGATGTCGTGCAGGGGATTGTCGTTATGAGGAAAGGAGAGAATCCGGGCGAAGTGATTGCCGCCCTGAAAGAAAAGATAGCGGACATACAGGAAAATGCGTTGCCGGAAGATGTGCGGATTGTATCCTTCTACGACCGCGAGGACCTGGTGGACCTGGCGGTACGGACGGTGACGCATAACCTGGCCGAAGGTATTTTGCTGGTAACTTTCATTGTGTTGATTTTTATGGCAGACTGGCGTACAACGGTGATTGTATCCATTATTATCCCGTTGGCGCTGCTCTTCGCCTTTATCTGTCTCCGGGCGATGGGAATGAGTGCAAACCTGCTTTCGATGGGGGCGATCGACTTCGGTATCATTATCGACGGGGCGGTCGTGATGGTGGAAGGGTTGTTTGTGGCTCTCGACCGGAAGGCGCGTGAGGTGGGAATGCCTGCCTTCAATGTGATGAGTAAGATGGGACTGATTCGCCAGACGGCCAAAGACAGGGCGAAGGCGGTGTTCTTCTCCAAGCTAATCATTATTACGGCACTGGTTCCGATATTCGCTTTTCAGAAGGTGGAAGGGAAGATGTTCAGTCCGCTGGCATATACGCTCGGGTTTGCCTTGCTGGGGGCTTTGATATTTACGTTGACATTAGTCCCGGTGCTTTCTTCGATGCTGTTGAAAAGGAATGTGCGTGAAAGGCATAATCCGTTTCTGGCGTGGATAAACCGGGTATCCGTTTCGATATTTGACCGTTGCCATGCACATAAGAAGACTACTATCGGCATTGCCTCGCTGGTGGCTGCCGTTGGTTTGTGGTGTTTTACTTTGCTGGGGACTGAGTTTCTTCCGCAGCTGAACGAAGGTTCTATTTATATCCGTGCCACCTTGCCGCAGAGTATTTCCCTGGATGAGTCCGTTAAGCTGGCAAACCGGATGCGCCGCGAACTGGCGTCGTATCCCGAAGTACGGCAGGTGCTTTCGCAAACGGCCCGTCCCAACGACGGAACGGATGCGACAGGCTTCTACAATATCGAGTTTCATGTAGACATTTATCCTGAAAAGGAGTGGGCCAGCAAATTGACTAAGGCGGGATTGATTGAGAAGATGGAGGACGACCTCGCTATCTATCCGGGCGTAGACTTCAACTTCTCCCAACCTATCACCGATAATGTGGAAGAAGCTGCCAGTGGCGTGAAAGGTTCGATTGCAGTGAAAGTGTTCGGTAAAGACTTGTACGAGTCGGAAAAGAAAGCCGTCGAAGTCTTTAAAGTCCTGGAAACCGTCGAAGGCATCGAAGACCTGGGAGTCATACGAAATATCGGGCAACCGGAACTGCGTATCGAACTCGACGAATCGCGTCTGGCCCGTTACGGAGTGGCAAAAGAAGATGTGCAGTCCATTATCGAGATGGCGATAGGGGGCAAGAGCGCCTCGTTGCTTTACGAAGACGAACGGAAGTTTAATATCATGGTGCGCTACGAATCAGCCTTCCGCCGGAGCGAGGACGAGATAGGAAAAATATTGGTTCCGGCCCGCGACGGGACGATGGTGCCCATCAAAGAGTTAGCCGATATCCATACGATAACCGGCCCGCTGATTATCTATCGCGATAACCATGCCCGTTTCTGTGCCGTTAAATTCTCCGTCCGTGGCCGCGATATGGGTACGGCAGTAGCCGAAGCACAGCAAAAAGTCGACCGGCAGGTGAAGCTACCGGAAGGTTATACCCTGAAATGGACGGGGGACTTTGAGAACCAGCAGCGTGCTACGAAACGACTGGCACAGGTGGTTCCGGTGAGTATTGCCATCATCTTCGTCATCCTGTTCGTGCTGTTCGGCAATGCCCGCGATGCCGGATTAGTGCTGTTGAATGTACCCTATGCGGCTGTGGGAGGGATTGTCGCTCTCCTGCTTACCCGCTTCAACTTTTCGATTTCGGCAGGTATCGGTTTTATCGCGCTGTTTGGTATCTGTATCCAGAACGGGGTTATCATGATTTCCGATATAAAAGGTAACTTGAAAAACCGTACACCTTTGCCGTTGGCTGTAAAACAAAGTGTGAAAGACCGTGTCCGCTCCGTGCTCATGACGGCTTCGATGGCAGCTATCGGACTGATGCCCGCCGCCCTCAGCCACGGTATCGGCTCGGAAAGCCAACGCCCGTTAGCCATCGTCATCATCGGCGGACTGATAGGGGCTACTTTCTTCACACTCTTTGTCTTCCCGCTTATGGTGGAAGCCTTTTACAGCCGGATGCTGTATGATAAAGATGGAAAGTTATTACAGCGTAGATTGTAAATCGTATATTTGTAATCTGAACGACATAAATGGCAAATCAGATGGCTAAGATATTATTGGTAGAAGATGAAGTGAATATCGCCTCTTTCATAGAGAGGGGGTTGCAGGAGTTCGGTCATGAAGTAAGCGTGGCTTATGACGGTATGGCGGGTTGGGAGTTGTTGCAGAAAGAGAACTTCCAGTTTTTGATACTGGATATAATCATGCCCCGGATGAACGGGTTGCAATTGTGCCGCCAATACCGCCAGTTGTACGGATACCAGTCGCCTGTGATTATGTTGACGGCGTTGGGTACGACAGACGATATTGTTAACGGCCTCGATGCCGGTGCAGACGATTACCTGGTCAAACCTTTTAGCTTTCAGGAACTGGAAGCACGTATCAAAGCTCTTCTGCGGCGGATTGGAACGGAGACTGCCACGGCTTCCTTGCGCTGTGGCGACCTGAGTCTCGACCCGACCAGCCACCGGGCGTTTCGTAACGGTACGCCGATAGACCTCACGGTCAAGGAATACCGCTTGCTGGAATATTTCATACTGAATCAGGGTACGGCCTTGAATCGCCTCACCCTTTTGAAGCATGTATGGGATAAAGATTTTGATACTAATACAAATGTAGTCGATGTCTATGTGAATTACCTTCGCAGTAAGATAGACAAGGACTTCGACCATAAGCTGATTCGTACCGTTGTAGGTATCGGTTATATGATGGAAGCATGAAAACAGGGAATAAGATAGCCTTCTTCTATACGGCGATGACGGTGGGTATCATTGCGCTTGTCACGGTTGCCTTTTATTTTATTGCGACAAACTATATCAGCCGCCTCTATTATTCTTATCTGACGGAAAAGGCCTATGCAACAGCCGAAAAACATTGGGAGAAGGATGAAGTGGACGAGGAAAGTTATGCCCGGATACAAAAACGGTATGAAGAGACTTTACCCGTTGCCACCGAGATATTACTGAATGCGGACAGTGTGGCGGAGACGCATGTAACGTTGGTCCGTTATATGACGGAAAAAGAGATTGAACGGTTATATAAGGGCGAGGTAATCACTTTCCATGAAAAGGAGAAGGTGGGAGCAGCACTTTATTATCCGGATAACGAGGGTAATTTTATTGTCCTTGTTATCTCCAACAACCAGTATGGCGGAGATATCCAGCAGCGTATCGGTTGGTTGCTGCTGGCTTTGATTGTTATAAGTGCGGTACTGATTTATTTTGTCGGAAAGCTCTATGCAATCCGCATGGTCGACCGTATCGATGCTGCTTATCAAAGTGAGAAGGCGTTTATCAGTAATGCCTCGCATGAACTGAACAATCCGCTTACTGCTATACAGGGAGAGTGTGAGATTAGTTTGCTAAAGGAACGTACTCCGGCAGAATACCAGTCCGCATTGAAACGTATCGCTTCGGAAAATAAGCGTATCATACAATTGATGAAGCATTTACTCTTCCTCTCGCACGGGGATAAAGAGATACTTAAAAATGCGACCGAGACTATTATGCTGGCCGATTTCCTGATGCAGTTTGTCGGTAACCGTATCAAGTTCACGACAGATACTTTTGCCTTCTGCCTGACGGCAAACCCTCATTTATTAAAGATAGCCATCAGTAATATACTGAATAATGCCTGTAAATATTCAGGGGAAGAATCGGTCGAGATGCGTTTGATGGGGTCGGTCCTCGAAATAAAAGATACGGGAATTGGCATCCCGGTGGAAGAATTGGAGCGTGTCTACCAGCCTTTCTACCGTGCCTCCAATACCCGAGAGTTTTCCGGACATGGCATCGGGCTTAGTTTGTCATTGCGTATACTGACGACCTATGGGGCTAAAGTTACGATTGATTCGGAACTGAATAAAGGGACAAATGTTATCATAGACTTTGGATAATAATAGTTCTCCTTTCATTTGTTTATTGGAAAAGAATCTTTATCTTTGGCGCAATGTTTATCAACTAAAAACTTATAACTATGAATGTAAAAGAAAAAGCGGGAGAGTTTCTCCTTGATATGGCTAAATTGATTTTTGGAGGAATTATTCTCAGTGGTATCGTGAATGAACCCATTAATAGATGGGTTATTTATAGTTTGGGAGTATTTTTCTCATTCTTTTTAATAATGATGGGATTTGTTTTAATTGACAATTCTAATAAAAAGGAAGTAAAGTTATGAATATCTACGTATATATGATCGCTTTAGTTATGGTTATAACTGTGTTATCTTTTGTCAAGTGGGTAGATATAAGAGATCGCAAGCAGGAAGAAAAGAAACGGGAAAAAGAAAAACAAAGTTCTAACGAATAATATCATCCGGGCCAGCTAAGTAATATTTAGCCGGCCCTGTTATTTTCAGGTCTTCGGGACGTACTCCTTCCGTTTCTTCGGGAGTTATCAGTCCGCGGTCGATGAGACGATTTATAATTACGTTATAAAATTCAGTATAATATGGTTTTAACTGTAATCCGTCAAAGCAATACCGGACATGTTTCGGTTTGGGGATTATGCTGGCAAGGAAGATACATTCTCCCAAAGTCAAAGCCGAAGGTTCTTTGGCAAAGTAGAAATGCGAGGCTTCGGCGGCACCATAGATAAGCGGTCCCCATTCAATGATATTCAAATAGACTTCAAACATACGTTCTTTTGTGGTAAGACGGTTGCTTTCTATCAGCCAGACAATCAGCATCTCTTCCAGCTTACGGGCAATCGTCTTATTGCGGCTCAGGAAAACGTTTTTCACCAGTTGCATACTCAGCGTACTTCCGCCACGAGCAAAACGCCGTTCTTTCAGGTCGAGAATCAGGGATTCACGTATCGCGCTCGGAATAAATCCGTTGTGATGAAAGAAACCGGCATCTTCGCTCTGCATAATAGCTAATGGCAGATAACGGGATACGGCCTGGAAAGGACGGAAAGAGGGATTGCTTTCGCCAATCTCAAATGTACGGACCGGCTCTCCGTTTTCATAAGCCGTATATTCAAACGGCTCATTCATCTTCCTCAGGTCGGTGTTTCCATATTGGACAATCCGGAAGTTACGGGCAGTAAGCGATGACTCCAGTTGCAGGCTGTCCAACAAGGCTAAATCCATGTCTAATAGGAAATGATACGATAAAGTACCGTCAGCCCTCAATCCTTCCAGGTTGTAGAACAGACCTCGAGGTAAGGAAGCGAACAAATCATTGGCAGGAAAATCCTGTTTATTTACGGAAGCTGTAATATGCCAGTCCTGATTTTTCTCAGTCTTCAGATAGGGATGGAAATCCAGCCGGTTGAAGTTGATTAGAGAAGCGCTGTCCAGTTCCAGATAATTCTTTCCGATATTCACCAGGCAGTCGAGCGTGGCCTGGTCCAGTAGAACCGTATCGGGAGAGATACGTTGTTGATGAAGCGTCAGGCCGCTGATATGTGCCTGTCCCCGGACGGTATGCAGGTCACTCTTTTTCTGTATCTGCTCCAGTTTAAAAGCCAGCGTGTCAAACTGTATCTGTGCACCCCAGCGGTAATTCAGAAAGGGGAGGGTAATCTTTATATTCTCCCTGGCATGCAGCCGGGCCTCTATTTTCTTCTCTTTGTCCTGTAATGAACCTTCACAAACCCACTCGCTTTGGATACCGTTTTCCGTACTTCGTATTCCAGTGGTGAAATGATTGTCTCTTATCGTCAGGGAAGGAATCTCAATAAGAAGTTCGTCTCCTTTATTCAGATAAGAGACGCTCAGGTTTCGTAAAGCAGCGTTATTGGGAAGCAGTTTGAAAAGCAGGCCAAATATTTTGCCTGTTCTCTGTGCAAAATTCCGTTCTGCCCCGGATTGAACAGGAGCTTCCGGAACTGTTGCTCCATGATACAGAAATTCAAAATTTGAAGTATTGTTATTCTTTATGAAAGAGACATTCAACCCCTCCGCCTCAATGCTTTTTACCGATATCTTAAAAAGGAAAAGTTCGGAAAGTTCCAGTTTAATCCGGAAAGAACGGCTTTGCAGAAAAGTATCCGCCTCCAGCGGGATTACAGATACTCCATCGATTTGTATACCGCTCAGGCCGAGCATATGTATATCGTCATAATGGATGGATAACCGGCGTACTTCCTCTATCTTTTCCAGTTTACGGTCTATATATTTCCGTACGAACAGATTCCGTGCGGAAAACAAAAGAAGTACCAGAACAGTTAAAAGAATGACACCTGTTGCAATTCTTTTCCTAACAGGTTGATGCATAATTTCTTTTCGTTTAAAACGGGGTAAAAATAATGCTTTTTCTCAACATTCGATATGTTTAATCTGTTTTAATAAAAAACAAATAATATGTCATACAAGATTGCATTTTTTGGAGCTAAACCATACGATATAGCTTCTTTCGATAAAGTAAATGAAAAGTATAATTACGATATCAAGTACTTTAAGGGGCACCTTAATCCGAATAACGTTGTCCTGACGCAGGGTGCCGATGCTGTCTGCATCTTTGTGAATGATACGGCCGATGCGGCTGTTATAGATGCGATGGCCGATAATG
Organism: Parabacteroides goldsteinii DSM 19448 = WAL 12034; assembly: GCF_000969835.1. Classification (GTDB taxonomy): domain Bacteria; phylum Bacteroidota; class Bacteroidia; order Bacteroidales; family Tannerellaceae; genus Parabacteroides; species Parabacteroides goldsteinii. The sequence continues at coordinate 1,332,692 of NZ_KQ033913.1, read as the reverse complement.
GGGTCAAACTGTTGGCTTTACGGTGTGCCGGTTTTAATAATGTAGACCTGGAAGCGGCTAAAGGTAAACTTCCGGTTGTCCGTGTGCCGGCTTATTCTCCTTACGCCGTAGCCGAATATTCGTTGGCTCTGATGCTTTCGTTAAACAGGAAAATCCATCGTGCTTATTGGCGGACACGTGATGGTAATTTCTCGTTGAACGGCTTGATGGGATTCGACATGCACGGCAAGACTGTCGGTATTATCGGTACCGGAAAGATTGCCAAGATATTGATACGGATATTGAAAGGACTGGGTATGCATATCCTTGCTTACGATGTTTATCCGGATTATAAATTCGCAGAAGAGGAAGGAATTACTTATACGACGCTGGATGAATTATATAAAAGTTCGGACATTATCTCGCTTCACTGCCCGTTGACGGAGCAGACCCGTTATATCATTAACGATGATTCAATCGCTAAGATGAAAGACGGCGTAATGATTATCAATACCGGACGTGGACAGTTAATTCATACGAATGCCCTGATTGAAGGACTGAAAGAAAAGAAGATTTCGGCAGCCGGACTGGATGTGTATGAAGAGGAAGGAGATTACTTCTATGAAGATAAATCCGACAAAATTATTGACGACGATGTGCTGGCGCGTCTATTGTCTTTCAATAATGTGATTGTCACCTCTCATCAAGCCTTCTTTACCAAGGAGGCAATGCATAATATTGCGGAAACGACCTTGCAGAACATCGAGGATTTCCGTCAAAACCGTCCTTTAGTGAACGAAGTTATTCTGTAAACAGACTATTTTTTTATCGCTGATTTATTATATTTTTGTGGCCATTGTCCGGTGTGAGCCAGGCAATGGCTTTTTAAATTTAATAATTATGATAATAGATAATCAGACAGGACTTGTATTGGAAGGCGGAGGGATGCGTGCCACGTTTACGGTCGGAGTATTGGACTGTTTTATGGACCACAATATCTGGTTCCCTTATACGATAGGGGTATCGGCTGGTGCCAGTAACGGCATATCTTATGCGTCCCGGCAGAGAGGACGTTCGCGTTTCGGCAATATAGATTTATTGAAAAAGTATAATTATATCGGTCTCCGCCATTTCCTGCGCGGCAAGGGATATATCGATATGGAATATTTATTCTATGTTTATCCTGATAAATACTATCCGCTGGATTACGATACTTATTTTAAATCGAAAGAACGTTTCGTGATGGTTACCAGTAACTGTCTGACCGGGAAAGCGGAATATTTCGAAGAGAAGAAAGATAAAAACAGGCTGGTAGATATTTGTTGTGCCTCCTGCACATTGCCGGTTCTTTGTCCAGTTGCCTATGTGGACGGCGTCCCGATGGTCGATGGCGGAGTTTGTGATGCCATTCCTATCCAGAGGGCTATTGATGACGGTTTCCGGAAGAATGTGATAATCCTCACAAGAAATAAAGGATACCGTAAAAAGGATAAAAACTTTTATCTGCCGGGATTCATCTATAAAAAATATCCGGCCATACGGGAACAGCTCAAACTGAGGTATAAACGTTATAATGAAGTACTCGATTATATCGACCAACTGGAAGCCGAAGGTAAAGCATTCGTGATTCGTCCTGAAAACAAAATAGAGGTGACGCGAACAGAAAATAATCTGGAAAAGCTGGAAGCGTTATATAATGAAGGATATGCTTTGGCTGAAAGGTTAATAGGGACGGCCCTGACAGCCGCCCTATAACAGTTTTATTCTTTACATTCCTTATGCAGGTCTTTGCTTAAACGCATGGCGCAGAAGTTCGGACCGCACATCGTACAATATTGCCCGTCGGTAACAGCGCTTTCCTTATAATATTGCAAAGCCCGTTCCGGGTCGAGTGACAGGTTGAACTGGTCTTTCCAACGGAAATCAAAACGTGCCTTACTTAATGCGTTGTCACGGACCTGTGCTCCGGGATGTCCTTTTGCCAGGTCGGCGGCATGGGCGGCTATCTTATAGGCAACCACTCCGTTGCGTACATCTTCTTTGTTTGGCAATCCCAGGTGTTCTTTCGGGGTTACATAGCAAATCATAGCTGTGCCATACCAGGCAATTTGTGCGGCACCGATAGCCGATGTGATATGGTCGTATCCCGGGGCGATATCCGTTGTCAACGGGCCTAATGTATAGAACGGGGCACCGTGGCAGGCATATTGCTGTTCTTTCATGTTCTCATGAATCTTGTTCATCGGGACATGACCCGGACCTTCGATAATAACCTGAACGAATTTTTCCCAGGCAATCTTTGTCAATACGCCCATCGCATGCAGTTCGGCAAACTGCGCTGCATCGTTGGCATCATAGATGGAACCGGGACGAAGACCGTCGCCGATAGACACAGCAACGTCATATCTGCTCAGGATATCGCATATTTCTGCAAAATGGGTATACAGGAAGTTTTCTTCATTATGCAGCTGCATCCATTTAGCCATAATGGAACCACCACGCGAAACAATACCTGATAAGCGGGTCGCTGCCAAATCGATATGTTTTTTCAATAGTCCGGCATGAATGGTGAAATAGTCCACGCCCTGTTCAGCCTGTTCAATCAATGTATCGCGATATACTTCCCAGTTCAAATCTTCCACATTTCCGTTCACTTTCTCCAAAGCCTGGTAAATAGGAACTGTTCCCATCGGAACCGGACAGTTACGGATAATCCATTCACGTGTCTCGTGAATATTGTCACCCGTCGAAAGGTCCATCAGGGTATCGCCACCCCATTTACAGCTCCACACCGCTTTTTCAATCTCTTCACTGATACCGGAAGACAATGCTGAATTACCGATATTGGTATTTATTTTCACCAAAAACTTCTTACCGATAATCATCGGTTCCGCCTCCGGATGGTTGATGTTGGACGGTATGATGGCACGTCCGGCAGCAATTTCTTTACGGACAAAGTCGGGAGTGATATAAGATTTCAGTCCCAATGCTTCGATTTGCTGGTTTTCACGTATGGCCACATATTCCATTTCCGGAGTGATGATACGTCGTTTGGCATAATACATCTGGGTGATATTCTTACCTTCTTTGGCCCGGTAGGGAAGGTGACGCTTCGGAAAACGTATCTCATCCAGACTTTTATCTTCCAGACGGGCACGGCCATATTCGGAAGACAACTCGCTCAGTTGTTCGATATCCTTACGTTTCGAACACCATTCTTCGCGGACACGGGGAATACCGGCATTTATATCGATATTTATTTTAGGGTCGGAAAAGGGACCGCTTGTGTCATAGACAATCACCGGATTGTTTTTCTTGAAAACTTGCTCTCCGTTTTCGTCGATAGTGACGGTATCCAGAAGTTTGATTTTACGCATACCCACTTTTATCTTGTTGATTTCGCCCGGGATATATATCTTTTCCGATGCGGGATAGGTGATACGCATGTTTTTCTTGCTTGCCATTACAGTATGTTTAATATTTATTTATCTCATTAATAAAACGACGGGTCTCTTCTACGGGGTCGTCTGCATGGATGATCGCTCCCGATACGGCTATTCCGGTAATTCCGGTCTCCATTAACGGGGCAACATCTTCCAGGCAGATTCCTCCGATTGCAAATATCGGAATTTTATAGCCAGCCTCCTTACATTGCTGCACTATTTTTCTGTATCCTTCCAGACCGAGAACGGGACTGAGTTTCTTTTTCGTTTCCGTATAACGGAAAGGCCCCAGGCCGATATAGGAAGCTCCTTGTCCGACAGCATGCTCGATATCCTCAAAGGTATTGGCAGTGGCGCCGATATAGAAGGTTTCGCCCGGAAATAACTGCTCTTTTGCCATTTCCCATGCGGCGGATACTGATATATCTTCTTTCCCCAGGTGAACAGCGTTCGCCCCGCATCTCAAAGCAATCCGTGCATTATCGTTTATACAATAGATGCATTTGTTTGTATGCTCATTGATTAGTTGCCCGATTTCCCTGGCTGTAAAAATATTCATGTTTCCTTTCATCCGTAGCTGTACCCATGAACAACCGCCGTCAAGAACCATTTTGACTTCTTCCCGTTCCGTGTATTTAGAAGTACCGTGGGTTATAAACATCAGGCGTTCACCACTGCCCTGTGGAATAAATTGTCCTTTATCTTCGTGCTTGCGCAAATGATATTCTATTGCCATATATCCAGTTGTTTGTATCGTTTGATTATAGATGTCTCGTTTGTTACAGAAGGGTCTTTACCCCATAAAGCTCCCAGAATAGCAGCTCCTCCGAAATGTAAGGAGGCAATCAGCGGAATGTTCTTTTCTTCTATTCCGCCCAGGGCAATTACCTTTTCGTTGATTATGCCCGAAGCAGCCGCCTCCCGTAATCTCTCCATCGGAAAGCCGTTTCCGTATCCTTCTTTGGATATACTTTGAAAGATGGGGCTCAGAAATACATAATCCAACTGTTTGTTATCCTGCACTTCCTGCAAGGAATGGCACGAACGGCTTATGCTTCCGGCAAAACCTTCCGGCAGGGTATTATTCCGGCTGTTCAAATGGATGCCGGCCAACCGGTATCCGGCTGTGAGTTCAAAATGTTCGTGCAATACAATCCGTGAATGATATTCGACAGGGATAGCGTCCAGTAAGAGACGAAACTTGTCGATGTCACTCTGGGGTTTGCGCAGATGCAAGCGCTGCATTCCCTCCCTGAACAAATGGATTATTATCCGGCTTTCCCCTTCAAAAAAGAAAGGGGTTGTGATTACGAACAGCTTCATACTATCCTTTTATCTCTGTTTTTACTAAAGGAACCGGAGCAAAGAAATGGTTCAGGGGACCATGCCCGTGTCCTGTCCGTACATCTTTGCCTTCAGTAATCGCTTTTGTTATATACTCTTTAGCCAGTCTGACGGCATCCGGCAGGCTCTTACCCAAAGCCTGATAAGCGGCAATAGCAGAAGACAACGTACAACCGGTGCCGTGGCCGTTGGTTGTAATTACAGTTTCCGCCGAAAGCCGGAGAGGGGACGCCTCCGATACATATAATATATCAGTCATCTCTTTTCCTTTTAAATGTCCTCCCTTCATTAATACGGCATGGCAACCTAAAGACAGCAACTTCTCTGCCGCCAGGCACATCTCTTTTTCGGAAGTTATCTTCATTCCGGACAGGAATTCAGCTTCGTCGATGTTGGGAGTGACCAGCGATGTCCGTTTGAACAGTTCCCGGACAATGATGTCTATGGCATCATCCTGCAATAATTTATTACCACTGGTCGAAATCATCACCGGGTCCAGGATAATACGCGACGGTGAATAAGTATCGATTGCATTTACGACGATTTCTGCCGCCGTTTTATTATGCAGCATTCCTATTTTGACTGCATCGATGGTAATATCTTGAAAGACCGCATCCAACTGGCCTTTCAAGACTTCCGGAGAGATGGCTTGTATGCCTCTGACACCTTGTGTGTTTTGGGCCGTAATGGAGGTGATTACGGAAGCTCCGTAAACTCCCAATGCTGAGAATGTTTTAATATCTGCCTGTATCCCGGCTCCTCCGCCGCTGTCGGAACCAGCAATGGTTAACGCAGTCGGATAACGATATAATGTATCTGTTTTCATATTTACACACGAAAGGAGGGAAAAGCCTTGTCTGTCTTTCCTACGGCGGCATTACCCGCATCAGGTTCACAGGGTATAATCTCAGCCCGTTTACAGTATGGCACCCCTTTTCGTGTACAAAGGTAGAAAGATTGATAAGAGAAAACAAAAGTGAAATGTTAAATTTAAGAGTGAATTGATAGGTTTAAAAAAATAATCCAGTATATTTGCATCTACAATTCCGGTTATAACAGCTTTTCTTCCGGGTTGTATTTCCTTTTGGCATAATAGTCATAAAAAGACAAATCATGTTGATAAAAACAGGCTTGTATGTTATTACCGGTGGACCAGGAACGGGTAAAACATCATTAATTGAAGAACTTAAAATAGTTGGATATCAAACAGTAAAAGAAGTAGCACGGGATATTATCAAAGAACAACAGCAACAGGGTGGAGACGCATTGCCCTGGAAAGATACCGTTTTATATACCAGTATGATGCTGGAACGTTCTGTTGAATCATATCTGGCTCATAAAGAAAATGAAGGCATATTATTTTTTGACAGAGGAATCCCTGATACACTGGCATATGCAAGGTTGATTGGGTTAACCGACCGGAAAGAAATAGAATTGGCTGTCGATAAATACAGGTATAACAGGCAGGTATTCATACTTCCTCCCTGGGAAAATATATATCATACGGATAAAGAACGTAAACAATCATTTAATGAAGCGATAGATACATATTATGTAATGAAAGATGTCTACAAAGATGCAGGATATACATTGATTGAAGTCCCGAAACTTCCCGTTACGGAAAGAAGGAATTTTATTATTAATAGTATAAATTCATTTTAAAACATCTATTTTGGGTCTTTTAAGTGAGATTTGTTGTCAATTGGAATATAATCGGTTCAATTTGGAACATTCATAAAAAAGAATCTGTTATAATTTTGCGGAGTTTAACGAGGGAGTTAATAAAATAATGGGGAAAAAGATTGTTTTTATTCTGGCACTTGTTTTGGTTGCATTTGCATCAAAAGCTCAGAACACTATAATAAGTGGAATAGTAACGGACTCTATTACAGGAGAAACGTTACCATATGTTTCAGTTATACTGAAAGGTACAACTATCGGGACAACGACTGATGATGACGGTAAGTTTACGTTGACTACCTCGTCCAATGCACGGACTCTGTCCGTTTCATATCTGGGATATACCGAAAAAGAACTGAAAGTGGCTATAGGTAAAAAGAATTATTTTAAAATACCTTTGGCCCCTTCCAGTATTGATTTGGGTGAAGTCATTGTAAAGCCGAAGAAAGAGAAGTACAGCAAGAAAGAAAATCCAGCCGTGGCTTTTGTCAAGAAGGTTATCGAATCTCGCGAAAGTAATGATCCCCGTAATCATGATTATTTCAGTTACAGCCAATATGAAAAGATGGTTTTCGCGATGAACGATTATCAGCCGAAACCTAAAAAAGAGAATGGTAAGGGCGGGAAATTCGATTTTCTGATCGATTATATCGATACGCTGGATGTCGGAAAGACCATTTTGCCAGTGTCGGAGAAAGAAAAGGTGGAAGGCATTTTCTATCGGAAAGATCCTAAAGTAGAAAAAAGAGTCGTGCTGGGAGCAAAGGCGGCCGGTGTAGATGAAATATTTTCACGGGATGGTATGCAGCAGTTTCTGGGAGAGGTGTTCCGTGAGGTGGATATCTTCAAGAATGATATTCCTCTTTTCCTGCAACGTTTTGTAAGCCCGTTGTCTAGCATGGGGCCGAACTTTTATAAGTATTATTTACTTGACACCCTGGATGTGAACGGACAGAAATGTGTAGACCTGGGATTCGTTCCTTTCGTTTCTGAAGGTTTCGGATTTACCGGACATCTTTTCGTTACGCTCGATTCGACTTATTTCGTTAAGAAAGCAATCCTGAATGTTCCTAAAAACATCAACCTGAACTTCGTCAGCGGAATGACTATCGAGCAGACATTCGAAAAGACGGAAGATGGTACACGTATTATTACCAAAGATGATATAAATGTCGATTTCAAGCTGACGGAAAAATCGAAGGGAATGTATGCCCGAAGGTTGAACATATACAGCAACCATTCTTTCCTTCCGCCCGAAAGCGATGAGATATTTAAGGAGAGTGCTCCGATTATCACATTGCAGAACGCCTATAAGCAGACAGAAGATTTCTGGGATTTGAACCGTCCGGAAGAAGCCGGTAAACGAAAACAGAATACGGTTGAAAAATTGATGGAAAAGTTACGTTCGGTTCCTATTTTCTATGTAACAGAAAAAATTGTTACAATCCTGACTTCCGGTTACATAGGAACCAGCACTGACCCCGCTAAAAATAAATTCGAATTCGGACCGGCCAATACCTTTATCAGTGGTAACGCGATCGAAGGAGCCCGTTTCCGTGTCGGAGGAACTACTACTACTGCTTTCAGTAAAAGATTATTCCTGGAAGGATATGCCGCTTATGGTACAACAGACCGGAAAATCAAGTATGATGCCTTGATAGAGTATTCATTCAATGACAAGAAGGAATACCGTAAAGAATTTCCGGTTAATTCTATCCGTCTGGAATATCTTTACGATATCAACCAGTTGGGACAGCAATATATGTACACCAACAAAGATAATATCTTCCTGGCCTGGAAACGTCAGAGAGATACCCGTGCAACTTATCTGAGAAATGCCGAACTGACTTATTACCGCGAACATTATAATGGTATCGCTTACGGTGCGGTTTTACGTAATAAAAAGGAATATTCGACAGACTATGCCGTTTTCGACCGGATAGAGGAAGATGGCCGCATTACTCCTATAAAGTCTTACTCGATGACGGAGCTGGAATTCAAATTCCGTTATGCCCCGAACGAGAAATTCTATCAGACCCGTAACTATCGTTATCCTATTACTTTCGATGCTCCGGTAATTACATTGAACCATATTACTGCCAGAAAAGGGGTGTTAGGTGCTGACTATACCTATAACCGTACAGACCTGGGTATTCAGAAACGTTTCTGGTTCTCGGCCTTCGGATATCTTGATATTATCGGTAAAGCAGGTAAGGTGTGGGACAAAGTTCCTTATCCGTTATTGATATTGCCGAACGCGAACTTATCCTATACAATCCAGCCTGAATCATACACCAATATGAATGCGATGGAGTTCATCAGCGACGAGTATGCATCCTGGGACGTTACTTATTTTATGAACGGACTTCTTTTGAACCGTCTTCCCCTGATAAAGAAACTGAAATGGAGAGAGGTTCTTTCATTCCGTGGAATGTATGGTCATCTGACCGATAAGAATAATCCTTACTATGGTGGCAAAGATTTGTATCTGTTCCCGGAAGGTTCTTATACATTGGGTAATACGCCTTATATGGAAGCCGGAGTAGGTATTGAGAATATCTTTAAGTTCCTTCGTCTCGATTATGTCTGGCGTTTGACCTACCGCGATAATCCGGGTATTCAGACAAAAGGTGTACGCTTCTCGATGAAGCTATCGTTTTAACGAACACACTTGCGAACCGAAATAAAAAACATCCGTCGTCATTTACTCTAACTAATGACGGCGGATGTTTTTTTATGCAGTTCCCTCAGAATTTCCTAAGCAGGAAACGCTGGTTTCCTAGTAAGGGAACTACAGTTTCCCAGGCAGGGAATTACGAGGAAACTGTAATCGATTGACAAATAGCCTACTAAGACTAAAATGAAGATTCGGTTAAAAAGCCTCTGTCATGTTCATATAAACCTGAACTCCATCCAGCCCCGGCTCTTTACCGATGTCGAGTCTGAAGTTCTTGCCCGGTTGCATTTGCACACGTAATCCGGCACCGAAATTCAGTTTCCATTTATTCCAGTCGAACGGAGTGTCACCGATTGTTCCGGTTCCCATCCAGGCAACAAAACCGCATTTAGCCCAGAAGTTTCCGCTTTTGTATTTTTCCGGTGAGCCGAACATATGGCGGTATTCCAATATGCCATAGGCCATGGATTTATCCCGGTATTTACCCCAGTAATATCCGCGCAGGTCGAAGGGCGAACCGAAAGAAGGTAATTCGGAGTAGGGGACATCTCCCATGCCTATCTGGCTTTTAGCGATCCATGCCAGGGTACTTCTCGGGCGGAATACATTCACAAAATGCCGGTATTCAAGTTCCAGTATTTCGTAGTTATAGGCACCTCCGAGATATTTTCCGAATGCTTTCATATTCCCGCTTAACAAAACGCCTTTTGTGGGGGTGGCGACATCGTTTCTTGTGTCGTATTGAATCAAGCCTCCGATTCCCACGTTTAGGTATTTTCGTTTGAACTGATTGAAATAGTAGTCTTGCTCCATCACCGGATTTATATCTGATGCATTTGTAAAGTTGATATCGAACAATCCTCCCAGGTAAAAATGCGGACGGATTTCCCAGACAAAACGGGGATATATCTGGAAATAACTTCTATGGTAGCGGGTTGTCGAGTCGCTTCTGTCTACATGTTCAATGGTTTCATAGCCTTTGCCGTAATAATGGGCCGGTTCGTTCCTGTATCCGTAGCTGGCATAAATACGGAACTTATTCTGATTAAAGAAGAAAGTTCCGGCTCCTGCCACCACGATCGTACCGTTTATTGAGAGGTTGATTCCTGCCGGAAGGAAAGAACGTTGCGAAATCGTGTCGTTTTTGTTCATCCTGAAACTGGCCAGTACGGCACCTCCGACACCTAGCGATGCTTCCGGAGTATAGGACGGACCACCCAGGACAGACCACCAAATCTTTTTATGGGCCCTGATGGAATCTTTACGTAACTGACGGTAATAACGTTGCAATTGCTTTTCGTTAAGCTGTTGCCCATCAACAATAACAACCTCTTTTGAGACAGTGTCGTTCGGCGTTAAGTTCTGTGCCTTTCCCGGCAAAACAGAGACAAACAGGAGTACTCCTGTAAAAGCGATTAAATGTTTAAACATTGACTGTTCTTTATTTTAGGTTGCAAAAGTATGAAAAAGAAAACATACCAACACCTTTTTTGTTCACAGCCTTTGGAATACTTTAGGTTTCTTCAGATTCTTTCATTGGAATGCTTAACCAGAACAGAGAGCCTTTGCCTTCTTCTGATTCCACTCCGATGCTTCCTCCGAACTTTTCGGCAATCATGGCGCAGATAGGAAGCCCCAAACCTGTTCCCTGGGCAAATGTATTCAGTTTGACAAAGCGGTCGAAAATCTTATCTTTCTTATCCTGAGGTATACCTATTCCGGTATCTTTTACATAAAAACGAATGGCTTTGCCTGATTCTTCGATCGTATACCCAAAAGAGACAGCCCCTTCAGGTGTAAACTTCAGGGCATTTGTCAGGAAGTTGATCATGACTTGCATCAGCCGGTTACGGTCTGTGTAAATCAGGCATTGAGGCAATTTCTCGTCAAATGAAATGCTGACAGCTTCGGATTTGTTCTTTAAAATCATCTGGCTGCAAATTTCTTCCATTAATTCATTAATATCAATCTGAGAATAGGTAAAATCCAGGGAGCCGGATTCGATCTTCGCCATATCGATGATATCGTTGATCAATTGAAGCAAGAGTTCGTTGTTTGTCGATATGATATGAATAAACTCTTGTTTCTCTACAGGGTCATCCGTCTCTGCCAGTAAGTTGGAAAAGCCGACGATTGCATTGAGGGGAGTCCGGATTTCATGACTCATATTTGCCAGGAAAGCCGATTTCAAACGGTTGGCTTCATCTGCTCTTTTCACCTCATACATCAAATGTTCTATCCTTTTTTTATCGGATATATCTTCGACCTTCATTAGTCCGCCAACAATGTTGGTATCTGTATGGTCAAAAAGAGGGATGGCACTGATCTCTACCGTTGTGTCTCCTTCGGTAAATTCGTGGCGGACCGATTCTCCTTTTGTTATAGCTTCACTGAGAGCGCAACGGGGACAAGGTTCCGTTCTTCCCCTGACTGTTTCATAGCAGACCTTTCCCGGAGTATAACGCCGGCCTTTGGCTATTTTATGCAAGTTTGTGGTAGATTCCCATTGAACCCGGTATTCTTTATCTATATAGATGAGTCCGAAGTTAATACTTTCGAGCACCATGTTCTGGGTTTTAGCTGCATCTTCCAATTTCTCTTTTGCTTTGATGAGTTCCCTTTCGTACTCTTTCATTTGGGTAATATCCCAACGGGCAACCAACAGCAAATGACTATGACCATGGGCTATGATGGATTTATTTACAATCGTATTATGCAAAACACCATCTGGGGTTACGTAATCTTCTTCGGCCCTGTAATTTTTCCCTTCTTTGACTAGTTGTTCATCTATTTTCCGGTATCGCATTCCTCGTTCAGGACCAAAAATGTCGAAGTCAGAAAGTCCAACTATCTCTTCCCGGGGAGTACCGGATTGTAACTCTGCTTCCTTATTCCAGAATACATATTTATAATCATCGTCGATATTTTTTACAAAAAGGGGAAAAGGCAGATTCTCTAAGATATCGAGGCTGAACAACGCTTCTTTTTCTTTGTTGTTTTCCTGCATATCGTCCAATAGGTCTTTATACCGTTTCTTTTCACAAACGAGTTTCCTGTTTTTGATTGCTAGCAAAACAACCAGGATAAAGAGGGCCAAAATAAGCACCAAGTATCCTGCTGTTCCTGTTGGCAGCATTGATAGTATAGAATTCATCAATACAAGTATGTTCATAGAGTGATATTTATTTGTCTTACCCTTTCATTTTCGGCAAATTTATCATTTATATTTTAATTAATCTCTGAATGCTGCTGAATTTCATAATATTTTCGCTATTGTAGCACTAAATCTTAACACAATAAGCCTGCCACACACCTTGTAGTCTGAGAAAATAATTTTACATTTGAAGTTGTAAACTGAGAGAAAGTAAAGTATGAAGAAAGTAGCTGTTCTGGTAACCTTTTTGCTGATCGTCCTGCAAGCGGCCGATGCGCAAAAGGTGGGACTGGTATTAAGTGGTGGAGGAGCTAAAGGTGCTGCGCATATCGGAGTCATTAAAGCCTTAGAGGAGAATGATATACCTATTGACTATATAACCGGTACATCTATAGGTTCCATTATAGGTAGTTTATATGCCATGGGATATTCTCCTGATGAGATGCTGGAATTAATGTTATCAGAAGAATTTAGTTACTGGCAGACCGGTACCGTAGAAAATGAATATAAATATTACTTTAAAAGACCGGACCCGACTCCTGAGTTCGGCCATTTTTCTATTGATATGACCGATTCATTGCAAATCAAGGCCAACTTTTTACCGCAAAGCCTTATCAATCCGATCCAGATGAATCAGGCGTTTATGGCATTGTTCTCGCAGGCTACCGCTAAAGCCGGATGGAATTTTGACAATCTGTTTGTCCCGTTCCGTTGTGTCGGTTCTGACATCTATAATAAAAAGGCTATCATATTCAAGAACGGAGATCTGGGAGATGCTGTCCGTGCTTCCATGACTTTCCCTTTCTTTTTCCAACCGATCTGGAAAGACAGCATTCCTCTGTTTGATGGCGGTATTTACGATAATTTCCCTGTCGGACCGATGAAAGAGGCTTTTCATCCTGATTTTATTTTCGGATCGACTGTTGCCGGAGGAAATAACAAACCTTCCAATAATGCTTATAATCAATTGGAAACGATGATTATGCAGAAAACGGATTATGATGTTCCGGAAGAAGATGGCATGATGGTTAAATTCAGTTTCCCGACTGTTTCATTGCTGGACTTCCAAAAAGCAAAGGAATTGATGGATATCGGTTATAAACGTACGATGAGTATGATTGACTCGATCAAGCAAAGAGTGCCCCGCAGGGTTCCGCTTACGGAAGTTAATATGCGCAGGGTTGCTTATAAGGAAAGTTTGCCGCCGCTGATCTTTCAAAATATATATGTAACCGGCGTTTCCGAATCGCAGCGTAAGTATATCGAGGCACAACTGCATCGTGATATGAATCATGAATTTTCGATGGAAGAATTTAAGCGGGCTTATTTCAAGATGCTCACTTCTTCGAAGATACGGGAAATTATGCCCCATGCTGTTTACAATCGCAGGGAGAAAAAGTTTGACCTCTATCTGGATGTAAAGATGAAAGAAGAAATAACGGTCGGTTTCGGAGGTAATATTTCATCGCATCAGGCAAACCAATTGTTTTTAGGATTGGGTTATCAATATTTAGGCCGTTTTGCCGCCGATGTTAATTCTAACTTTCAGGTAGGTAATTCTTTCAGTGGAGTTATGCTGAACGGACGAATCTATTTGCAGACCAGGATTCCAACCTATCTTAACTGGCAGGGGGTATATTCCGATAAAAGATATCAGGAAAGTCAGTCGCTGTTTTACGAAGATGTGTTACCGGCCTTCATTAAACAAAAAGAATTGTATATGAAGCTAAAGCTGGGATTCCCGTTCCTGAACAGGGCAAAATCAGAAATCGGTTTTGCATACGGGCAATTGAATGATTACTATTTTCAGAGTAATAATATGTTGTTCCCTAATTCTAAATTCGATCATAGCTGGTACAATCTGTTCAGCGGTTCGCTGAGTATAGAACGGAATTCACTGGATGCTAAACAATATCCTATAGCCGGGCGGAAACAGTTCCTGATCGCTCAATATGTTACAGGTACTGAGAATTATGATCCGTCTCCTACATCCCAAAGTCAGTCAATCAGAAAGAAAGTTTACAGTTGGCTTCAATTAAAAGGGGAGTGGCAGCACTATGAAACATTAAGTAACCGTTTCAATCTGGGATTCCAGGGAGAATTGGTCATATCCAGCAAAAACCTGATGAATAACTATACGGCATCGGTATTGCAGGCTCCGGCTTTTACGCCTACGCCGCATAGCCAGATTGTTTTCAATGAGGCTTTCCGGGCCAATCAGTATTTTGCAGCAGGCATTTCACCAATCTATAAGTTTAGCAAATTACTTCATTTCCGTCTGGACTTGTACGGCTTTGCTCCTTTATATGAAATAAAGAAAGAAACTAATGCGGACAATCCTTATATGGCAGTTCCTTATTATGGCAAGTTTCTTCATTCATTTAAGTACATGGGAGAGGCTGCCCTGGTGTTACAGTTACCTTTTGCCTCTATCAGCCTGTATGCCAATGGGTATAGTTATCCGGCAAAGAATTTCAACTTCGGACTGAACATCGGTTACTTGATCTTCAATCCAAAAATGTTAGATTAAATTGAAAAAAAGATGTACTAAAGTCTTGCAAGTTTAAAAGAAAACACTACCTTTGCACTCGCAATCACGAAACAATGGCCGCGTAGCTCAACTGAATAGAGTAGCTGACTACGGATCAGCCGGTTACAGGTTTGAATCCTGTCGCGGTCACCATTCGAGATTACAGTTTA
>NZ_KQ033913.1:1257444-1317565 GCF_000969835.1 Parabacteroides goldsteinii DSM 19448 = WAL 12034 | reverse complement strand
TAAACAGAAATATAAAGATTGGCCGCGTAGCTCAACTGAATAGAGTAGCTGACTACGGATCAGCCGGTTACAGGTTTGAATCCTGTCGCGGTCACATAAAAATAAAAAGCGTTGAGATACTATCATCTCGACGCTTTTCTTTTTATACCTACTTCTTATCATTTCAGTTTTTCCTTTTGCAGTGCATTTTTTAATATAAGTTTATCCAGAGATTGATTTTTCTGATTTACTGTTGCTAATGCACACCGTCTGACTACGTTGGCTATCGAACCTCCCGAAAGTTCTGTTCTGGCAGCCATGGTAATCAGGTCTTCGTCTACATCCTTCGGCCAACCTTTCAGCATCTTTCGCCATATTTCAGCGCGTAGTTCTTCAGTCGGCATTGGAAAGTAAATCACTGATTGGAAACGGCGGGAGAATGCTTCGTCGATGTTCGAACGTAAGTTTGTTGCCAGAATGACCATGCCGGGAAAGTCTTCTATACGCTGTAAGAGATAAGCCACTTCCTGATTGGCATGACGGTCATTGGAGGTGTTGGTGGAAGTACGTTTGCCAAACAGGGCGTCTGCTTCATCAAAGAAGAGAATCCAGTTCCTGTTTTCAGCGAGATCGAACACTTTAGCCAGATTCTTTTCCGTTTCCCCGATATATTTGGAAACGATCATGGATAGGTCTATCCGGTATACATCCATATTATTCTTCTTACCCAGCAATGTCGCCGCGAGTGTTTTCCCTGTACCCGGAGGACCGTAAAACAGCGAACGATATCCGGCTTTCAGGATACGCGACAACCCCCAGTCTTCCATGATGGTCTTACCGGAAGAAATCCATGTATTGATCTCTTCCAGTTCAGTCGTCACCTGGTAGTCCAGCACCATATCTTCCCAGTCCAGTTCCGTGGTGATACGTTTGGCAGGGAAGCCGGTGGTAT
Organism: Parabacteroides goldsteinii DSM 19448 = WAL 12034; assembly: GCF_000969835.1. Classification (GTDB taxonomy): domain Bacteria; phylum Bacteroidota; class Bacteroidia; order Bacteroidales; family Tannerellaceae; genus Parabacteroides; species Parabacteroides goldsteinii. The sequence goes on along the minus strand of NZ_KQ033913.1, from coordinate 1,316,634 downwards.
AATCGGGCTTATATTCTACATCGAGTTGTACGCGGCTCAGGAATTCCTCAGATACACGGAGTTGGCTGCTGAGCAGTGGCTCTCCTTCGCCTGCACCTTCCAGCCGCAGGATATTTTTTCCGTAGAACCAGTGGCTTTTTGAGAACATATGGATAACCTCCTTACGTTTCTCCACGTCCTCCCCGGCAAGGATGAATGAAGCGGTTTCACCCGTAGGAAGGAATCCTCCGTGCGACAAACCTTTCCAACCGCCGAACTCGGTGTACTGGCGGTCAAAGTTCTTGTTCTGCACAAAGAAGATGTCCAGTATTTGCGGACAGATATGGGGCATCAAGGCAAGCATGATAACGATTCGTTCTTCAAAATTGGTGTCCATTTGTCCTGTCACCGCCTCCATCCAGCCGTTTCGGGGCGGATACACATCCTTTAGCTGCTTGTACTCAGATTCCTGATGGAAGTAAAGCTGGATGGCGACAGTTAATACTTGGTTGAACCATTCAATATACTCACGCATAATTCTTCATTAAAGACTGTTCGCTTTTGCGCCCATCACGTCGGCTTCGTGTTCCAGTGCGACATTGTCATTCACCGGCATTCCGCCTACTTCGGTGGTAGGTTCCACACGGCCAGCCATCTGCTGGGCCACGTGCCATGCCTCATGGGGCAGGTGTTGTTCCTGTCCCGGAGCTACATGGATGTCCGTACCTTGTGTATAGGCGAGCGCCTGTACTGTAGCCGGCTTGTCCGAATTATAATGTACTTTTACATCATCCATCGCGAGGCCGGAAAGTTCTTCCACGCCGACTTTCAAGTGGTCGGGCATGCCGGTTTCATTCTTTTTCTGAACGGGAGCTTCAAACCGGCCTTGCAGGGCGGCTTCGTCTTCATCTACTTCGCGCTGGACTGGCTGTTCGAATTTACCTTGAAGCATGTCTTCTTCATCCTCTTCCCGCTGGAGAGCTTGATTGAACTTGCCTTGCAGGGTATCTTCTTCGTCTTCTTCCACCTGTTGCAAGACCGGGTTCATCGGACGGTTATCCACGAATTGCATTGTGCCGCCACCATCCAGTTTCTGCTGGATGGTGCGTGCTGTCTTCTCTTGATATACTTTTTCAGTTGCCATTTTATATATTTTATGGTCCGTCAATTTATTGGAATTTTTGTTTCTCGTGCCACATGACCTGTACATATTTCTTTAGCCACGGGAAGCGTATCTGCCTGAAGCTCCACGGGATGGATTCAAGCAGGATGTCATGTGTCTTTTCTTTCATCGTAAGCAGCCACCGTTCCTCCTGCTGTTCCAATGTACCACTGCGGGCAAGGAAACTCTGGCGGAAGCCCCTTACCGATGTGCCGTCCATACTTGGCCAGTTAGCCTTTATGCCTGCCACCATGGAGTCGACGGTCTGCTTTTCTTCACTGGTAAGAGGCAGCTGTTTCGGGATCGGTATATGTTGGAGCAATCCGACAAGTAGCCGATTGAAGACCAGTTCTGTTTCTCGGTATTCCCGTTCCTCTCCGTAGACGATATATTGAAGTAGGAATACGGCGCGGATTTTCAAAGCCGTATTCCTGAGCGATTTCCGTTCATCATCCAGATAGTCGAGTATAGCGAACAGTCGGCTAAGCCAGGGGGCGAGCAGGCAAAGGCCTGCATTTTCCACCAGAAGGAATTCCGGAGTTTCTGTCGCTTCGTCCGTTCCGACTCTCCCGTCCTTTGACAGCTGCAACATCTCACAGAGTTGCAGCAATAATTCCTCCTTCACGACTTCCTTCTTTTCCGGCAGTGACTGCACCCATGAACGGACCGTTTCTTCGGGACTTCCATATATCCATTCATCCGTACGGCTCTTTATGATGTAGGTAGCCAATGCCTGTCGCAATTCGCTCTTCTGAAATGTATTCCTTTTTGACAAGTGTTCCAGAATCTGCCGGAAAAGCTCTGCGTCGGAAAGAGAAAGGCTTGCCGCCAGACGCAGCCAGTCTTCGATATCCAGCCATGCTATCCATTTGTCCGGCGGCAACATATTTTGCGATACCGTTTTTTGTATATATTTCAGCAATTCTTCCGGTTGGAAACGCATGTAATTGCGCAGCCATCTTTTTCGGGTATCTTCCGGTAGGCCGTTGTCCGCGATCTTCTCCAAAGGTAACGAGATATTGGATTTACCGAACAGACGGGAAAAGAAAAACGCTTCCATTTCATCCGGTGTCTGCCTTTTCCAGTCCGTTTCTTTAACCCATGACAGCAACGCCCGGATAAATCCGGTGACAGATATCCTGTCGGAAGGACCATCAAGAAACCAGGAAGTCAATCGTTGGAACACACCGGCTTGTTCGAATCCGGCTGTAGTGGACAAACAGACTGTCCATCTCTTTGCCATTATCCGGTCCGAAACGAAAGCAATCCGTTCTATTTCAGACAGGTTGGCATCCTTCTCTAACCAAGTCAGCAACTTTTCCGGTTGTTGGTCTATCAAGAAGTTGACAGATTGCTGGAATGTCGCATCACTGTTGCTTGCATTCGACAATATTTTGTTTATATCGTCTGAAGCCATGTTGTTTTCACTACTACTCATATTTGAAATAATTTTATTGGTAAATGATATCCATAATATATTATTGTGATAATCTGTTTTGCCGGTTTGTATGAAATAAAAGAAGGCAAGGAACTTTCCTGCAATCTCGTTAGCCGTCAGTGTTCTGCCTGATGTATCGCGGTCCTGCAAGTAAAGCAGCAGAGCTTTCGAGAGTGCAAGTGGCAGGGAAAGACTGCTTCCGACAATCCGTGACAATTCCTCCTCCTGATGTTGCAGCTGCTCCATCAACTGCGATAATACGGAGGTCTGGTAGAAATCCGTCTTCGCCATGCCCTGTAGCATAAGCGGGGCAGGTACATATCCGGCGATTGCCGTTATGTATTGACTCTCATGCGGCAAATCGCGGAGCAGGTGTATCCACTTCGCCGGTTGTTCCGTTATGGTGTGTCGTAACAAACCGGATTTATTCTCATAGGGTATGGAAGTGTCATCCATCCTTGTAATCGGTTTTCATAAGCCGGATTTGCCGGGATTCATTATCCACCAGCAGATGCAGGATTTCTTCTGTGGCAGGAGAGTCCGTATGTCCCATCTCTCGCCAAAGAGCAAGAATGACCTCCGATATTTCTTCTCTGCCAACAAGGTCTGCGAATAAAGAACGGATATATTCCACTACCGGTTTCTTATGTGTCTCTTGTAACCGTATCGTTTCGACCAACCATACAAGTAGGCGAGCTTTCAAAGGTTTTGAACCTCCTTTCCAATAAGAAGACAAAGCACGTTCGTGTGCCATCAATCCATCGAAGAGGGACAATAACAGGGCGGTATTTTCGAGTCCTACCAGCCGGACGGTGGACTGTCGAAGTACTTCTTCCCATATCGGTTGGCTTATCAGGCGGCAGAGGGAGTTCGATAATCCACATGCATGGAGCAGTCGTACCGCTTCAGCGTAATCCTTTGACGATTGTTCCAGAAAACAGACAAGTAATTTGCGTTTTATATCATCTGTCACGACAGACACTGATAATATTTCTTGTAGTCTCTGAATACTCCATCTTCCGCTCTGTTCGAGACCTAGTCCTTCTTTTATTTCCTTCAAAGGCTGGGAGGCGGATAATCGGGTAACGATTGCTTCATCCTCCTTGCCTGTCAATTCCTGATAAAACAGATTCAACAATTGGTCGAATCTGTTTGGTAGCCGGTAGTATCCTTTCCGAATCCACATCAGTACCGATTGTCGGAGCAGAAGCTCCAACTGAGTTTCGGTTATGCCTTTTAACCAATCACTTTCTTCTGAATATTGTTGCCGCAGGTAATTCCTCATCACTTCTACCGCTTGCAGGGTGTTAAAAGAAAGAGCGGCAAGCATACAGTTCATTGTATCAACCTCGATCAGAGCAGCTACAATAGCTATTCCTGTCATATTTGGGGTTATTCCCAATCGGAGCCATTGGATGAGTATCTCCGGTTGTTCTTTGACGATTGTGCGGATGAACATTCGTTTGTCCGCATCGCTACATTTAGCATCTTGTAGTATATCCATAATGTCTGTCGGATCTTTCAAACCGGACGATGCTTTATCTTCAACGGACAAAGTGTTTTCCTTTGTTACGGCTGGTTGGTGTAGTAGGGACAACTGCAAGAAGATGCGGTACAGTTCCTGACTGAAATACCCATCATGCGTAGGCGAACCATCCGCACGGTAGGGTTGGAGATAGTAGATAGTATTCAGTACATCAATATAATAAGTCGGACCAAACACTTCCAGAAGAAAGCTAACGGTCAACTCCGCCTTTGAAAGGTAGAAAGAGTAGTTACGTTTCCGTATAAATATCAGCAGCCGATGATGCAGGTGGTTAGTAAACTCCGCCTTGCCACCGAACATAGCAATGCCGTTATAGGGATAATAGCGTATCAGCCACTCAGTTATTTGTACCTCCTTACTCGCCTGGGCTGTTTTAATCATTGCCGGGATTTGTTTGCTGCAATATAGCAGATATAACAAAAAGGTCATACTTTTAACTTCCATAGCATGGGTTCTTTGTTTAGTTTCTTTTTATAATAGCTGGTATGAAGGACTCTTTCTTTTCAAAAAGATCGCTCTTATTCCCAGCGTGAACAGTTGGGCTTTCACATTACTTACTCCTTTGTTTTACCTGTATTTTCGTTTCAGGATAACTAACCTGTTACCGGATGCACGGCAATGGAGACGGCATCTGCTTCTCCCTGGAGTCTTGATCGGCGTTTATATCGGGATGACTTTGTTCAATCCGGTTCCCGATAAGCTAATTTATAGCTGGTCTGAATTCGGACTCAATAGTTCTGTCTGGTGGCCCTATTTCCGTATTGGTTGCTATTTATCTTTAGCTGTACAATTATTAGTTTATCTTCCACGTATTTTGAATGGAGTAAATGATGATAATACTCCACAAATGCAACTTATTAGAAAGGACTTATTCTATCTTTTATGTTTCTATCTTATTTCTATAATAAGTATGTTTACTTCCTGTTATATATGTAATATTCTATATAATATATCAACTATTTTTATAGGTGGATATCTGTTGAATCAATCTGTATTTTACCGGACTGTAAAACGTAAAATAGGTTTTTATCTATTACCCCATTTTTTCACCAAAACCAGACAGAAGAACGAGATCCCCATTCCACTTACTCCGGAAAAAGAAGAAGAGGAGGTGATCCGTTTATTAAAATCACCCAAATACTTGCATAATCCTAATTTGACACTTAAAATATTAGCAAGTGGACTAGGAATGAATGCGACTTCGTTAAGTTTATATTTCAGTCAGCAGTTGGGAATGCGTTTCCCTGAATATGTAACCGCTCTTCGTTTGGATGAAGCGGAGATATTACTTTTGAATTCAGATATAAAGGTGATCGATGTTTCTGAATTAGTCGGTTTTCAAACGTCATCATCATTCTATCTGGCTTTCAATACCCGACATCATATGCCTCCTTTGCAGTGGAGAAAGAAAATGAAGGCGAAGTCCTGACAAAGGTATTCTCAAATTATATATTTCTTTCTTAAATCGTAAACTTATACCATTTGATATATAATCATAGTCTCTTGTTAATCAATCAAATATACGTAAAATTAAATAAGAAATCCATTGGAACTATCCGACACCCTTTCCTAGTACCTTTGTATACATAACCGGGGCCCATAAAGCCTCTTTAATATGATACAAAATGAATACACTCAACTTTGACGAACGAACATTACAGGAGGCTACTGCCAATGCTGTAGGAGGTGTGGATAAAAACGTAGTGGATAGTATATTTATCAGAATACAGGATCACTTCCGAAAAATATTGTTCAGTGATATCCTCTATATAGAAGCATCAGGCAGTTATTGCACTTTCTATTTACAGGCAGGTGCTAAAGCGACAGTTGCATACACACTGACGGATACAATGCAACATCTGTCGAAAGATTTGTTTATCCGGGTACATCGTTCTTATATTGTCAACAAGAATCATGTCGTTGGTTATATCGGTAATATATTTTATATTGGCGATCAAACGGTCCCTATCGGCAGACAATATAAAAAAGATGCGTTATCTCGTTTCAATATGTTGGGAACAATTAGTTGAATAACAGATCTAAAAAACAATTGAATAAAACGAAGATTGTAACCTAAATTGTTAATATAAGAACGATAATTATGGTAGAACAAAAACAAGATACTACAGATGCTTATGCGATAAAACTTGATGCGCCTGCTTTTTTGGAAAACAACAAGGATGAAGTCGAATTTGAAACTATAGAATTCACATATGATAAGTTAGAACGTAAACAATAAAAAATTATTACAATGGAAAATTCAAATGCACAGATTTTTAAAGTGAAAAATGCCGGGATCGTTTTAACAACTCCCTTTTTACCAATGTTTTTTTATCGGTTAGGATATTTAGCGGATTCCCGTAGAGAGTTTATTGATAAAGAAAAGCAGATTCGGGGAATTTTTTTGTTACAGTATCTGGCTACATATTCATTAGAGGTAAAAGATTCTGAATTAATGTTATTTAAGATAATGTTAAATTATCCGCTATCCGATCCCTTGCCTTGCAATATTGAACTGACAAGTAAAGAAACTTCTTTAATTGATGAACTGTTGAACAGCCTAAAGATAAATTGGAGTAAAATGAAAAATGTTTCTAATAGAGGCTTTCAGGAAACATTCCTGAGACGGGAGGGAGTATTGGAGGATATGTCAGATTATTGGAACCTGAAAATGGAAGAAAAACCTTACGATGTTTTGTTGGATTCAGTTCCCTGGTCATATTCAATGGTGAAATATCCTTTTCAGGAAAAACTTATACGGGTTAATTGGAGAAATTGATATTCTTTCTAATATAGAAAAAAGACATTATTATATGTAAACAAAAATGCTATGTATTAAATGAGACATAGCATTTTTGTTTTAGCAGATTTAATCTGCTTCGTCTGTTACACTATTCATTTTAAATTCAGCACACTCTTATCGCCTGTAATTTCTACTTTTGCAGGAGTAGATTTACGAGTGCAGTAGTCAAACTCTGCCGATTTATCGCCGCTGAACGATTTCCATTTCAGTTTCAGCTTAACAGTCTTACCTTCTGTGTCCGGCAGTTCATCCAGTTTGAAAGCGACCAATCCGTCACCTTCTGTTCCGTAGACATCTCCGTAAGCATTATGACGAAACTCTACTTCATAAGGATTAGCCGGATCTTTACTTACCAGTAAGTTTACGAAATGAGCCTTGCTACGATCTCCCCACAATGTTCTGAAACGGAGTGTCAGGTAGCCATCTTCTGCAATTGTTACCCAGTCCTTAATCATTTCTACCGGGTCTGTTCCATATACAGAATCGTTATCCACTCCCAGATCCGGAGCGATTTGTTTTGTCAGAATACTGTCTATCCAATTAACATGGACAGCTTTAGTATAGCCTTCACTAGGTTCGTTTACTACACTGAAATTGACCAGTGCTCTAACTTCTTTATCTCCGTAAGGCGAAGAGGTCAGATTTGCCGGTAATAATGTTGTTGAGTCATCCAATTGCAGGAAGAATGAGTTATCACTAACCGGTTTTACTGTCACAAGGGCGTTTGGCGTTAGATACCCATAATAATAGTTATCATCATCATCCAAACAAGATTGAAAGGTTAAAGAAGTAAATAAAACTCCCGTGGCCATTAAAAATAATTTCAACGTCTTCATAGCTTAATATCACTAAATTATTAAATGTTTATACCAATGAAGATGGATGAGAGTCTGAAAATGCTGCAAGAGAAGTTGATAAAATATATTAATAGAAATTTATACACCTATTGTATCTCCTGATCAAAGAGAAAAGGTATGCCTTGTAGTCCTGCGAAAGATTGTGCCACTTTTTCATGTGCCTGAACGTGATTGTTAATGTGCGTAAAAAAAGGAAAGAGAGTATATGAAAAATACGGTAAAAATAAAAAACGTAGAGTTTGAACGACAGTTTGAATCTCAACGGGAAGCGAAAAAAGTGAAAATACCTTTCTTTTATAAGAAAGAGAGACTGTATCAAAATGATTGATAATCTAGCGTTATCAGCGGCTAAAGTAGCAACTTTTAACGACCGGAGCAAGGTTTTCAAGTAGTATTTTACTACAATTTGATAATATTGAAATAACGCCATCCTTTTGGGCGTAGAAGTTTTTTGATTTACTGCAGAGTGTAATGTGTTGAAAAACAACGATTACACGGATAGCGTCAGTCCCAACTCTCTTTCTTATAAAAGAAAGAGATTCTGACGAAATGTTAAAACGGCGCTTTTGATGTAGTAAATTAATGATAAAAGGATGGCAAGTATAGGACACAAATTAGAAACGAAAGGAGTTATTATGACACTCTTATCACTGGTATTAATAAGCACAGGTTGCGAAGACAAAATCGACTCTCCGACGGTAAATCCGTCGGAAGGAAAGACGGTGGAAGTAACGCTCAATCTCGGTATTGCCGACGAAGAAGACGGGGCAGGAGCAACCGCTTCGCCGACCAGTAAGGCAGGTAGCAACAGCCGTTCGGCTTTGGAGGCCGTTCCTGTTTATGGTATGCAGACCAAATCAGGAACAGATATTCCTGACAAACTCTACAATCTGGAAATCTGGCAATATGATGGAAGTGGAAAGCAGATTGGCGGTAAAGCACTAGGTAACGTCACTGTCGGTTCAACTTTTACAGCTAGCCTGAAGCAGGCAACCGGATGCAAACTTTTGCTTGTCACCCGGGGGGCTTCCGCCGATTTCGAATCACTATCCGGTAAAACATTATCTGAAGTGCAGAACATGACAGTGAAAGCGAAGGAAAGCAATATCAATGCCATTGCGCCCAATGCTATCGGTAACAGTCTGGCCAATATGACTTATTACCTCTATTTGGAAAACGTCAATATCACCTCCGCCGGTAAAATCGAAAGTCCGGCAGGCCAAGACGTCCGCCTGTTGCTCAAACGGCTGGCCACAAAAGTAGAATTAAACTGGACTTTTGCCTCGGACATGACTCAAAAAGGCTATACCCTGAAAGAAGTCAAACTCTGTCAGGTTCCTGCCCATTACCGCTTGATCCCTCGAACAGAAGAGACCAAATGGGGCAACGTCTATCCGAGCTCCGTTGCCGAGTTTGTCGATGTTTACCGCTTGACAGGAACAGAACTGGATAATGCCAACAGCGCGAAGACCGTTTGGATTCCCGCCAATGCCCGCGGCATATCTTCCTATTCCAATTCCCCTTATTACCGTAATAAGACGAACGCCAACCCAGCAGCCACTTATGCCGAGTTTGTGGTAGACAACAGCGAAAAGAAAGAACGCCTCTACTACCGTGTCTATTTAGGCGGCAACGAAACCGACGATTTCAACCTACTGGAAAATACCAACTATCATTGGACAGTCAATATTAATAAGGCCGACTATGTCAACGACCCACGCATCCAGTTGCTCGACCAGACACCGGTAAAAAGCACCAACGAACAACCGACTTCCAACTGCTTCATGATGCTTCCGGGTACGAACATCTGCTTTAATCCCTATAAACATGAAGCGGGAGTGAATGGGTGGAATACCGAACTGACAACCGATGGTTCGATCAAGGATGGAAAAGAAATTAAAAAGGTGAAAATACTCTGGCAAAACAAAGATGCCGGAACCAGTGGTGAACTGGTAATGGGTTATCCGATAAGTGAGAGTGACCACAGTAATCTGGTGAAACTCACGAATGGAGATATTGCGAAAGATGCACGTATCCATCTGAAAGTACCCGTTACCAACGGAGGAAACGCTTTGATAGCCGCATATGGTACGGATGACAAAATCGCTCTCTGGAGCTGGCATATATGGGTTTCAGATTACGTGCCGGCATTACTTGGGAGTTTTACTGCTGGTGATGCTACTAGCCGGACCAAGGCTATCGAAGCAGCTCAGAATACCACCCGGGGCGGAATAGTACATACTTATCAAGGTGCCAGCTGGACACAAGAGTCGGGTGCTTTCTATAAAAAAGTCATCATGGACCGTAACCTGGGTGCTATCCGTGCTGTCCCGGCATTGGAAAGTGATCTGGAGTCGGCCCGTACGTATGGCGTTCTTTACCAATGGGGGCGTAAAGATCCGATGCCAGGTTCGGCCGATGGCTCTTATGAAGAAGCCAATACGATCTTCAATGCTGACGGATATACGATACCGTTAGGCAAGGAAGATGGAGGAAGTCTGGCGAATTCTATTGCCAACCCATCTACTTTTTATCGTAAGATGTATTTAGAGAATGGATTATGGGGACCGTCAACGAAGACGATCTATGATCCTTGTCCGAAAGGGTGGAAAGTGCCGGATTTCTACAACGCTACAAATTACACAATGTTTGATGGCTTTGCTTTTGGCAGTAATCTGGCGTTGGTGAACAATAAAAAATGGCTTACATCTCCGATAGCTGAGTCAGCTGCGGTGATAAAGGCAACCAACGGGCTTTTATACTTATATCCAGGAGAAACGTATGCGGACTATTCTTGTAAATCTGTCTGGTTTCCGATGTATTGGATGAGAGAGGCTGGAACAGGCCTGTTGAGAACAAGTGCCGCTTGTTTTGTGATGTATTCTGCGCATGAATCATCGAAAACAACATACGTTTACTATACGGAAATCAAAGCGCCATGCGCTTTGATTCTGACAAATGATGATAAAGCAGTTAAAGCTTACGGCATGTCTGTTCGCTGCATTCAAGAGAAATAAATTAGACTCCGGCTCTATGCCGGACTAAATAAACAACATTATTATTAACAATTAAACATGAAACATCATGGAAGATTACAACAAAGAGTATTACTGGGAATTTTATCTGCGTGATAACCCATTGACAAAAGACAATACAAAAGACTGTATTGCCGAAGTGAAAACCGGTCCGAAAACCCTGACCAAAGAAGATACGGCCCGGGAAATCAAACGCACCGGCTCTGAGCTGAAGTTGCCGACCATTCTTTCGGTAACGTCGCAGGACAGTGATATCATTCTCGAAGCCCTGTTGAACGGCGATAGCGTGACAACGGACCTTTGCCAGTTCTCCCCGCGTATCCTGGGTGCTTTCGAGAACTCGGATGCCCAGTTCGACCCGGCTATCCACAAACTGACATTCGAGATCGTTCCGACGAAGAAACTTCGCGATGCCTTGAAAAACGTAAAAGTGATCAACATGGGCACAAAAGCCGATGTGGCCCGTATCAGGCTTGTTACCGATACCCTGACCGGCCTGTTCGACGGATCGATTACGGCAAGCGAAGATATTATGATTACGGGCAATAACATCAAAATAACAGGCGACGAGGCTGTGGTAGGCGTTTTCTTCGTTGCTGGCGACGGCACAACGACCAAAGTGACCCGCCGTCTCACCCAGAACGACCCCAGCAAGGTGATCGCCCGTGTTCCGGCGTTGGCCGACGGCAGCTATACATTGCGTATCGTCACACAGTTCAGCCAAAGCAGTACGACTTTGAAAGAAGCACGTACCCTGGAATATCCAACGAAACTGGTGGTAGGCGACTCCGGCGGCGGAGATCGTCCTGAAATCGAATGATTTGCAGGGAGGGTCAATGTAGCGTTGCATCGACACCAAGTGCAGCGTTGCATCGACATCGAGTGTAACGTTGCACTTACACCCAGTGCAACACGGCATCGACTGTCGATGCAAAAACAAGCGTTCTTTGACATGATGAGATTGATAAAGAGAAAAGAAATAATGAGCCAATGGGTAATATGCCAATGTGGCAATTTAGACAAATCTCAAACTATTTACTATATCCATTGGTATATGCAACATTAGCATATTATTCTTATCTTTGTGTTCGTGCTTAAAAACAACAGAGACATGGAAACAACACCGATCAGAAAACTCCCGGTAGGGATACAGGATTTTACCTCTTTGAGGGAAGACGGATTTCTATATGTAGATAAGACTGCATTGGTTTACAAAATGGTAACGACCGGCAAACCTTATTTTCTGAGCCGCCCGCGCCGTTTCGGTAAAAGCCTGCTGCTTTCCACGCTCGAAGCTTATTTCCTCGGACGGAAAGACCTGTTCAAGGGACTGGCTATCGAACAACTGGAGAAAGAATGGAAAGTGTATCCGGTGCTTCATCTGAGTCTCAATGCGAAATTCTACGAAACGAAAGAGAGCCTGGAACAAATACTGGATGATCACCTGGTTGCTTGGGAAGATAAATATGAAATCACAAAAAAGAAGGAATCAACTAATTACGAAGGTCGTTTCATGCAAATTATCCAACAAGCCTGTGAGAAAACAGGGGAGAAGGTTGTCGTTCTGATTGACGAATACGACAAACCTCTGTTACGTACATTATTTAATGATGACCTGCACAACGTTTACCGCGAAATGCTGACCGGCTTTTACACCGTCCTGAAAGATGCTGACCGCTACTTGCGTTTTGTATTTATCACCGGAGTGACAAAGTTCTCGCAACTAGGTATTTTCAGTAACCTGAACCAACTGATAGATATCAGTATGGCTCCCGATTATGCAACGGTTTGCGGTATGACAAAGGTAGAAATCGAACGCGACTTCCAACCCGAACTGGCTGCCCTTGCCGCCATGAACAAGCTGACATACGAACAAACAGTAAATGAACTGACGAAACGTTACGACGGCTATCATTTCTCGGAGTTCCGGACAGAGGGTATCTTTAACCCTTTCAGTGTATTGAATGCATTGCTACAGAAACGTTTCAGCAGCTATTGGTTTGCTACGGGAACCCCTACGATGCTGGTCGATATGCTGAAAAAGACAGACTACGATCTGCGCCAGCTGGACGGCATAGAAGTGCCGGCAGCTGCACTGACCGACTACCGGGCGGATTTTCAGAACCCAGTGCCGATCATTTATCAGAGTGGGTATCTGACGATCAAAGATTATGATTCAGAATTCAACTTTTTCCGTCTTGGCTATCCGAATGCCGAAGTGGAATATGGATGGTTAAACTTTATCACACCGTATTATACGTCTTTATCGGAAGCGAATGCTCCGTTTTATATCGGTAAGTTCAGCCAGGAGTTGCGTGCCGGTGATGTCGATGCATTTATGGAACGGCTGCGTGCTTTCTTTGCAGACATTCCCTATGAACTGAACGACCGGACCGAACAGCATTACCAGATAATCTTCTATCTGGTCTTCAAACTGTTGGGGCAATATGTAGAAGCCGAAGTTCGCAGTGCCCGTGGTCGTGCGGATGCAGTAGTAAAAACAACCGACTACATCTACGTATTCGAATTCAAACTGGACGGTTCGGTAGACAAAGCCCTCCAACAAATTGACGACAAAGGCTATCTGATCCCATACACAGTCGATGGCCGCCAGTTAGTCAAAGTCGGCGCCGACTTCAACAAAGAAGACCGCAATATCGGCGAATGGAAAGCCGTTTTCTGTTGATAGGCGGGGTTCGCGGCAGGTGAAAATATAGAAATAAATGAGCTATCCCGTTCCCGTGCCCGACACGGGATCGCAAAGGCACAAACCGTATCCTATATGTATGGTTCACCGATAGGATCGGGTGACTATGTAGTCAATGAGGCCGGTACTGCTGTGGCTGCCGATGATATAGGCTTGACTCTTTACCGCGGAGAATATGATATTTACCTGGTATCCTATAATAGTCAGGATTTTTATCCAACAGCTAATGGGGCAAAGAATCTGATCGAAGTATCCAACGGCAAAGATTTTATGTATTCAAACCTCAAAGGCATCTCTGTCCAACCGACATCGGCTGGCGAAAACATGATGTCGGTTACCTTGCCTGAACCGTTTACACGGCTTTGCTCGAATGTGGTCATAAAGGTACAAGCGAATCGTACCCAACCGGTTTCCGTATCAACATTAGCTGTTTCATCAGTAAATATTACTAAGCTCTCCTGTAATTTATCCTATCAGATGGGGGAAACGGTCTGGTACAATGGTGAAACTGTTCCACAAACAGGTACTGCCGGATTGGGTGAGACAGACTTCTCTAATGGCAACAATGATAATGTACAAGCCGGTCGTGAAAATACAACACCTTTAGTGATACTGCCATTGATAGGAACCGATCCGTTGAAGTTCGAACTCAATCTGAATATAGGTTATATGAAAAATGGTAAACTGACACATAAAATATTCCCCTACAGGCCAAAGGTATATAAATCATTCCTTCCGGGAATGACATACGAGTTCGAATTCACGTTGACATTCTTCGGAGACCAGGAACCGACAGACCTTTCACTGGCTATTCTGGAATATACGACTGTAAAATTTTCGACAGACGAAGTCGGCAAATAATAAAAAGGAGGAAAAGAAATGAAAAAGATAGAAAGAAAAGGGATATTATCCCTGTTATTCTTTTGCATATGTTTCTGCGGCTGCGAAAAAGATGGCTTGCAGGAAAAAACAAGGCAGTTATATATTCAGTTAAGCATGCCGGAGTCTATCCATGTGGAAACAAAAGGAACAGGTGACACGAAGCCTGTTTTAGACGGTGTAGAAGTACAGAATGTATGGATCGTTCAGTTTAAGGTAAACGACGATGATAATAAAAGTACCGGTAGTTGTCTAAAAGCGCTTTATGTTCCTCAGTCCGGCATCTCTAAATCCACAGACGAGAATCAGGATGGCCTGATTGTCAATCTAAAAACGGGAGGAGATACGGATATAAGCAAATTTACAGCAGACAATAGCCTCTTTTATGTGATTGCGAACGGAAGCAGGGCTATGTTGACAAATGAAGGAAGTGATGATGCTATGTATTCGCTGACAGCAGAAGAGTTGGCAAAGATAACTGAAAGCGACCTAAAAGCAAAGACTGTGCCTATAGGAACTTCGGGAAAGCCATTTGTGACAACATCTCCCAAACTACTAACATCCGAACCATTTTATTATACCCCGACGAACGAAGGTGTGATAAAAGTGAGGGCGCAGATGTTCAGGGCTTTTGTTAAAATAAAAGTGAATATCACATCTGTCTCTCCCGGCCTTTTTGCGTTGGATGAAACAAGTGGCGATGCAACCGTTAAAATATATAACCTTCCTCAAAATATGGCAACCTATAGGGCAGCAGGGACAAATGAAAAAACTTATCCTACTGCCACCCCAGCAGGGAAAGAATCAGAAAGAAAATGGTCCGGGAAGTGAGTCCGACAAGTTAGCCGGATGTACTTATATTGAACTGGCCGGTATTTACAAATATGATCCATCACATACCGACGGTGTAAAAGTGAAATATACTTTTTACCTGGGAGGAAACTTCACGAACGACTATAACATAGCCCGCGATTATTCTTATGATATTACATTCAGGATTGCCGGTCCCAACAGTGCCGACGTGCGTGTAGAGATCACCGATGGGAATGTGGCTATTTTTAATGAAGTAGATGTAATAAAAAATATCATTGTTGATTTTTAAGTTATGAATAAGATTGAATTTGCTAAAAGAATTGCTACCCGTTTATCTATCTCACAGAGAGAAGCTCTAACGTTTATCGGTACTTACGAAAATATACTTGCGGATGCCCTTATTGATGAAGGGATGATGGTCAGTCAGGGGTTCGGAACCTTCACATTATGGTCGCAAAGCGAACGGCCGGGACGGAATCCCAAAACAGGCATACCGGTAACCATTCCATCGCGTAACAGTGTAAAATTCAAACCGGGCAAAGGCTTGCTCGAATATCTGAATAGTAAAGGAAAACGTAAAGATTGAAGTCTACATTAGAGAGGCTGCAAAAGTAGAGGAGGTATACCAAAGTTCACTGCCCTGTCATCCCGGATCAAGTCCGCCATGACAAAACAAGGTTATGGCATACCTCCTTTGACACTTTTATATTATGAACTTGTTGCAAACATCAGCAACCGCGTTGCCAGCGACGTCAGTACATTCTTCCATCTGCTACCAGAAGAAGGCTGGGGTTGCCGGACTACAACAGGAGGGGTTGATACTGGGGCAGAGGGCGCGGGTACGGGTTCGGAAGGTTCCTGAAGTTGTTTTTTCCGGCTACCACGAACCAGATGATCCAGCATATCTTCGGAGGCCTTATCCATCTTTGATTTGGATAACTGCCCCAGATATATTTGTGTCGTTTGCAGAGACATATGACCGAGCGACTGGCTGATAACCCCTATCTCCGAACCCGACTCCAGCATCAGCGACGCCCAACTATGGCGCATCACATAAGTGGTCAGGGGATAAGGAAGGTTCAGTCTGTCACCGATCTCTTTCAGATACTCGTTCACACGATGTAAAGACGATTGAGCCGTCAATACACCTTTCCCAACCAGCTTTTCGTGCAGGAACGGGAATACCCAGCGAGAATCTTTCCGTTTGTACAACTGCATGATATGGTGCATTTCCGAAGTGATCTTTACCTGTAGGACAGCCTGTGTCTTGCTACGGTTATATTGGATATATCCGTAATGCACATTGTCCTGTTCCAGTTTATAGGCATCTACGAAACACATGCCGCGGGCATAGAAAAGAAAAAGGGAAAGATGAAGAGCCTCCAGTTGCTCCGGTCTGTCAGACAGATCGAGACGGGCCAGCCTCTTGATGTCACGCTCGGGAAGAGCCCGTTTACGGGTGGAAGGGACTGTGATATGCAGTCCCGCAAAAGGATTTCCGGCAGGATCATGATAATGCAGATCTTTTTTTATATTATTATAGATCGCTTTCAGATTGCGCAGGTAAAAGTCCTGGCTGCCGGGACTAAGTTCATCATTTCTTGATTTCTTATCCTGCAACAGCCACATGACAAATTCCTGTACCAACCCTGCCGTCAGATCTGCAATAGTCAGTTCCCTTACTTTACGACCTTTGTAGGCCACAAACTTATTCCATGCACTTCGGTAATTGGCAGCGGTCCTGTCCCTGCCTGCTTGTATCTTCCGCTCGATCAGGCGATTTACGCAATCGCGTAACGGAGGATAAATCTGCTTAAATTCTATATCCATCATAATTGTTGATTTAGTTCGGCAAAAATGCAAGTAAATTCAATAAAATATCCGGTATATAGAAACAAAAAGAAAACAAGATAGTTTGACTATCAAGCTGAATTGAATGAAAAAGGATCTGAAAATATCCTTATTATAGTAACTTTTTACTCGTGCAGCGCTTCAATCAACAGAGTGATATTGGCTGTAAACAACCTGACGGATATAGCCAACAGGATAATGCCGAAAAACTTACGGATGATATAGATACCGCCTTTTCCCAGCAGATGTTCCACCTGCTTAGTCATACGCACCACAAAATATACCCATAGCATATTCAGTATCAAAGCGACTACAATATTGATACTGGCATACTCGGCCCTCAATGAAAGCAGGGTTGTAAACGAACCGGCACCGGCCAGCAAGGGGAAGACCAGAGGCACCAGCGTGGCTTCCTTGATCGGTCCGTTATTCTTGAAGATCTCGATATCCAGTATCATTTCCAACGACAGCAGGAAAATAACGAATGCACCCGCCACAGCAAACGATTCGATATCCACATGGAATAGTTTCAAGAGAAAATCGCCAGCATAAAAGAAGCCGATCATCAGGATAAAAGATATAACCGTTGCTTTTAAAGCATTCACGTCTTTTCCTTTTTCCTTCAGATTGATGATAATGGGGATGGAACCAATGATGTCGATTACGGCAAACAGTACGATGAAAGCACTTATCATCTGTTGAAAATTAAAATCTGCGAACATATCCGGTCCTCCATTTAAAGTTATTATCTGTGAAGGTACTAATTTTCAGTAAGAACACGTATCTTTGAATCCGATATTAACAAAAAAATTATGGGCATAGTAATTGGTATAGACGTAGGAGGGAGCACTACCAAAATAGTGGGGATCGACGATAAGGAGATCCGGAATCCCATGTTTGTCAAGGCAACCGACCCGGTAACATCGCTGTTTGGTGCTTTCGGTAAGTATTTATATGAGAATGATATTCCCCTTTCCGACATAGAGAAAGTGATGCTCACCGGTGTGGGCAGTGCATACATCAATCAGCCGCTTTATGGTTTGCCTACAGCCAAAACAGATGAATTTCTGACTAACGGACTCGGGGCGCAGTATCTGACGCAGCTGGATAAGTTGATCGTTGTCAGTATGGGAACGGGGACTTCGTTTGTAAAAGTGGACGGTCCACTGATCGAACATATCGGCGGTATAGGGATCGGTGGGGGTACCATACTGGGGTTATCCCGCCTGCTACTTAAAACGCAGGATTTTCACCAGATTGTCAAGCTGGCCCTGAAAGGAGATATAACGACTATAAACCTGCAAATCCAGGATATCTGTAATATACCTTTGCCCGGACTGCCTCTGGATGCGACAGCCTCTACTTTCGGAAAGGCGGGAGCCAATTCATCGCAGGAAGACGTAGCGTTGGGTATTATTTACATGGTACTTCAATGCATCGGGCAATCAGTGATCCTTGCTGCACTGAACAGCGACATACATGATTACGTCCTGATCGGGAATCTGACGAAATTGCCGCAATGTGAAAGTATTTTTCCCCGGCTGGAAGAAATGTACGGAGGGCATTTCCTGATACCGGAATATGCAGAATACCGGACGGCGATCGGTGCGGCACTGACCTATATTAATAACCGGCAACATCAGGAGATAAAATAGCCGGATAATAAAAAAGCGTCAGCAGGCATATGAACCTTACTGACGCTTTTGATGATATATTATCCAAAGTATAGTCCTTGTTGTATTCCGTTGCTTACCAATATCTGCCCGTTTTTACGTTGTATGTAAATTTTGTTTTCTCTGGCCAGCCATCCGATTGCTAAGGTGGTATCTTCGTGGCTCAGGTCAATCCGTCTGCTCAGTTCTGGTATTGTCAACTCTCTTCCTTCATTCAGCACATGCCAGACTTTGCCGGCATTTTCTCCGATCTTCTCTAGTTCCATAATTATAATTTTATTAGATAATACATGTCCTCTTTCTAGAATAAAACAAAAGAGAACTCTTTCGGTTCATTTTTTCTTTCTTTGTTTAAACTTTTGCAAAGTACATAGATTTGAACGGAACGATCAATACCTATTATTGGGTTTCTATGTCCTGTTTTTGCGATTATTGGTGTAGAAAACTCAAATATGCTATCTTTGAAAATCATTTATCAGGACAATATGGAGGCAAACATACAAATATTTGACATTCCCACGGATTTTATTGCAGGCGACAATATCACCGGAGACATGCTGAATCGCTACGTGCGCTTTTCATGTAAAATGAAAGCAGTGCTTTTTGCATTTTGTGTAGAAGGTTCTGTCCATGCTACAATCAACCTGTCTGAATACACAATCAAAAAAGATGATTTTATCACATTAACGCCGGACAGTTTCGTCCAGCTCAATGACGTTTCTCCGGATGCTCATTTCTTCTACGCCTGCTTTTCGCAGGATTTCATGGAGAATAATAACCTGGTCTTAACAACCGTACGGTTACTTCCTATACTGGCTGAGAATCCGGTCATCTGTTTATCGGAAGATCTTTCACAGTTATATCAGGATATCTTCAAACCGTTGATCCATGCTTATTCATTGCCTTGTACGCTGGAGAATAAGGAGATCATTAAATCCGTTTTCACTATTTTTATGCAAGGTACGGCCGAATTGTATAAGAATCACGGCAAGTGGAAAAGCGCATTGCATTCACGCAGTAAAGTGATGTGCCGTGAGTTTATCAAACTGGTCATGTCGAATTATACGAAACAACGGAGCGTTGCTTTTTATGCGGAACATCTGGGTGTTACCGTTTCCCATTTTTGTTCGACCATAAAAAAGGAAACAGGAAAGACGGCGCTCGAAATAATAACCGCCATTGTTATGATGGACATTAAAGCACAGCTGAAATCAACGGAACTTCCGATCAAGGAGATTGCCTTTTCGCTGGGATTCAACAATATGTCGTTCTTCAACAGATATTTCAAAAGGCATACCGGCATGACACCACAGGAGTACCGCAACAGTTAAACTGTAACTTTTTTCACTGCGATTTCAGTAACCGGAGAAAATCATCTTTATAGCTGGAGGATATTTCTATCTCCGTATTATCTTCCAGGACGATGTAACCGCCGGAGTTTTTGTGGTATGACCTGACACAATGAAGATTGATTATATGTGATTTGTGTACACGGACAAACGGGAACGGCAATATCTCGCTGAAATATTTCAGAAAACGGCAGACCATCTTCTTGCTTTTATCTTTCAAATAGATGTCGGTGAAATTTCCGTTTCCCTGCAACCGGATGATATCTTCCATCTTTATCACTTCAAATCCTTCGAGAGTAGGGAGGATCACCTGGCGCTTTTCCGGTTTCGGCTCGCGCATATTTTCAATCAGAATCTGATTGCGATTGAATATCTCCCGGTTGACGATGTGTTGCTGTACCTTATTTACGGCAAGGATCAGTTCTTCGATGCTGACCGGTTTCAGCAGATAGTAAGCTGCACTCTGGTTCAACGCCCGGAGTGAATATTCAGAAAAGGCGGTGACAAATATGGTTTCGAAATACAGGTCTTTACATCCTTCCAATACGTCGAATGCATTGCCGTAGGGCATTTCCACATCCAGAAACACCAATTGCGGTTCCAGTTCATGGAGTAAAGGGACGGCCGATTTACAGTCGTGGGCTTCTCCGACCACTTCGATGACCGGACAGTATTTTGCCAGATAATTCTTCAATGCCTCACGGGCAGCCGATTCATCTTCAACGATGACGCTTCTTATTTTCTGTAGCATTTCCATATTCAGAGTCTTCCGTTTTATATATCGTTCAGACAAAGATACTATTTTAAGCCATAAAAAAAATCCCCTGTTCCGGACAATTATACCGAAACAGGGGATTCTGAATTTTATCTATGGCAAGTTCTTAGAACTTAGACATATTCAGGTCTTTATCAACCAGTATGCCATCGATGGCCTTCAGGTTGAATTTGACTTTGCGTTTTGCTTTCAGCTTCAGGATGAACAGGTCGATTGTACCTGCCAAGACTTCCTTGTCACCGAGATTAACGAAAGTAGGATACAAGGCCTTCTGACCATTTGTATGCAGACGGTCGTAAGTAAGGTTCTCCATGACTTTCAGGTTTAACGGTTCTATGCCGACAAATTCGTAATCCTGCTGGTCGTACGGCAAAGCGAAACTCAATGCGTTAACCGCTTTGAGGTCTGTACCTGTTACCTTGACTTCCACGATCTCGTCTTTGTTGTAAGACTGTTTAGGAGCGCTGATCCCGATCGTTCCGGCTACTTTTGCAGTATCCTGTTCTTCGATGCCGCCATCCAGTTGAGTGGCAACGACGGATATATCGTAAGCATCGATCAGGCCGTTCTGATTGATGTCGCCGGCACTTACATAATCGAAGTCGCTGTCACCTTTACGCAGACCTGTGTAGTTCATGTAAGAAGTCAGGTCATTGCTGTCGATCTTCTTGTCGTTGTTGATATCGCCCGGCAGGTAGCTTTCTGTTCCCGGTACCTTGAAGACGTACAATTCGCGGCCTGAACCGTAATTGCCGACACCTTCCGTTACATTCAGTTTGATGTAGCGTGCTTTCGGTTTATCCTTAAATTCGAATATCTTCACATCACCGTTGCGTTCGAACTTGAAGGAATCGACCGGTATCCAGTTTTCTTTATCCATACTGTAAGAGACGAAACCTCTCAGCATTGTTCCGTTACCGCCGTCCTGACGTGACAGATAATGGAATTTATCCAGCTGGTTAACCGTGCGCAGGTCAATGATCATATCGAACGGTATAGCATTCTTGCGGTATTTCGTATGGAACATGTCTCCCAGTTCAGCAAAGTCGAACAAACGGAAGATTTCGAAACCACCCTGCTCTTCGGCAGTTACTTCACCCCGGATTCCCTTGATGGCAAATTCGAGCGGGTTCGATTTCGTCTTCACATTGAAGGAAGACCAATCGGAATAACCGTCTTTGTTTACAGAACGGATCTTGAAGGCATAATCAGTTTCGGCTTCCAGCCCGTCGAACAACAATTCTGTATTTCTGATAGTCGTGTACAGCATATTGTTGAATTCAATTTCGTAGAAGTCGGCACCTGCCACTTTATTCCAGGTCGGTTTCAATGAATAGGCTTCCAGGTTTTCATCTGTGACCTGTGCAACAGGAGCGGCCAATGTACCGGTCGAAATACGATGGCTGTTACCCATATCGAATTTGTAACCTTCAAAGCTGATGCTTGTTTCGTTCGCTGTGATATCCGCAGAAGCGAGCTTTACCAATAACTGCGGGTTCTTAGTGATCGTTACCTTTTCAAACTCGCTTCCTTTCGTTGCAAACTTGTTCAGGTTGGGCGTTGCATCATAGAAATAAACGTTTTCACCTTTCAGGAATTCGTCCATCGAACGGGCTTCCGTCAGCTTTACCTTGTTTTTACCAACTTTGGCAGCCACTTTTTTCGGCATTTCGGAAACATTGATACGGAGTTCGGTTACTTTATCTTTGACGAAACCGTCAAAGCTGCCTACTGCCGGCCGGATTGTAATCGTTACATTATTCTTACTGCCTACTTCCGATTCGATCCGGGTCGTTACACCTTCACCTTTCAAATAGGCTTGTGTCGTGCCATCGTCGTCATATTCAGTAAACGAACTGTTACCGTCCGGATAAATTTCATAAACGCGCAGGTTCTTATTGATCTCGGTAACATTATTATTAGGGTTAGTCATCGGAATGATGGCGCCGCTCTTTACAAATACCGGCAACTTCCATAACGGAGAAGCAAAATTGTTGACAACACAGTTGCCTTCATATTTTTCTCCGGTAAAATAGTCTACCCAGGTTCCTTCCGGTAGATAAATGCCGTCGCGTATATCGTTACCTTTTTCATCTGCCTGTGTTTCCTGATAGATAGGGGCAACCAGGAAATACGGTCCGTACATGAACTGATATTCGGTTGCTTTACCATAAGTATACTGATTCGGGTATTCCAGGAACATGGCACGGATCATCGGCTTACCGTCTACTGCTTCCTTTGCAATGCTGTAGGCATAAGGCATCAACTCCGATTTCATTTTCAGATACCAGCGGTTGATAGATGTTGCCGGTTCGCCAAGGGCATGCGGATATTTCTCATTGGCACCCCAACCGTCCATATTCAACTGCATCGGCGTCCAGGTCTTCCACTGAAAATCGCGTGTGTTCATTGCCAGGTTCTTTCCGCCGAAGATACCATCCATGTCGGAAGTGATATTCGGTTGTCCGGATAATCCCGAACCGATATAAGTCGGGATATGGAAACGGATATATTCCCACTGGCCGCCTGTCTGGTCGCCCGACCAGATACCGGCATAACGTTGCGTACCGGCCCAACCGTCAAGGGAGATAATGAAAGGACGCGCATCGTTACCATAATAAGGCATGATATGACCTACGTCAGCCACACCGTTCAGTCCGAATGAATAACCGGCACCTACCCAAGCCACGTCGGTCTTCAAAACACGAACACCGGCATCGCGTACTTCTTTTACGATATCACGCTGTAACAAGGCACTGATTTCGGGTTTCGGATGCAAATCCGACTGTGTCCAAAGTCCGATTTCGACACCATTTTTATGAGCATAATCAGCCAGACTTTTCAGGTTCTGGATATTTCCGTCCAATGTTTCGGTCTGTCCGTATCCGGCACCGTAACCGTCGTTTGGCAATAACCAGCCGAACGGCATATCGTGGTTCTTGTAGCGGTCGATCACGGCACGGGCGGAGAACTGGTAATTGTTCTTTTCGCCGTTCAGGGATTCTTTTACACCGCCATTGTCTTTCTGGCTTTCCTTGTAACGTTTGCCGTCTTCAAAAAGGATACCTTTCTCGTCTTCCACCCAGTAGTCGCGGTTATAAGCATTCAGGTGTCCCTGATAGAAACCGAACTTCGGTAATAAAACCGGATTACCTGTCAGCTGATAGAAATCGTTCAACAGGGATACGGCACCGTCATTGACCATATAGAACGCATCCAGGTAATCGGTATCATGTGACAATATTACTGTCCCTTTTTCGGCTGCACCGAAATCATATTTACCTTGTTTGAAGGTGTACCACATAAAGCCGTAGCCATTGGTAGACCAATAATAGGGGGCAGGCGAGGCAACGCCGCCATCGGTCCAGCTGTTCTGGTTTTCGATAGCGATCGCTTTTCCTTTATGCGAGAAGCGCCCGTTCTGTACACCACCGCCATAGAAGTATTCGCCGGGATTTTCCTTTAAGGTAAGGATTGTTTTTCCCTTATCATAAAGAACAGGTTTTACCTCCTCCAGGACAACTTTGTCTGTTGCCAGATTGGTCACCTTCAACAGGGAAGTGCTTTTATCCAGTTCCAGTCTGATCTCTTTGGTGCTGATAGAAATAGTCTTATTATCTTCTTTCAGCGTTAACGGAGATACCGGTTTTCTCGGGTTATCGACCAGGATCTGTGCTTCCGGTTTGGCCTCCGGGTCACGGATGATCCCTCCGTTGACGTCCTGAAATACTCTGAAGATGTTCTCTCCATAAAAGTCAAAGGCCATTCTCTGATTATCGGAGAACAGGAGTTCAACAGTCGTAGGATTGATCTGTTTCACACCGACAATTTTCTTATCCTGCTGTATTTCCATACATACATTGTCGGCTCTTTGTATGGCTTGCATGGATAAGGGTGAAAACAAGGGGAAGGCCAAAGCGAGTATGAGCACTTTCCTTTGTTTCATTTTTCTAATAGTGTCATTCATGTTGATGTTGTTTTAACGAATAAATGATTTAAGCAACAAACTTACAGGATATAATTATCATTAGCAAAAAATAATAAATATATCCTATAACAAAATTTCATGCGCAATCAGACAATAAGGGGGAATCTGAGCAGAACGATCACGCCTGTATCTTCATCATCTCCTTCCTTCTCAGTAATTTCGATCGTGATATGCATACCGTACAAGCTGTTCAATAGGTTGATACGCTCACGGGTATTAGTCAGGCCGCGTGAATGATGCTCTTTCTGGTGCCGGGTTTTAAGCTCGTTGCTTTTTTTCAGTCCGATCCCATTGTCTTCGATTTTAACACAAAGACTATTGCCTTCCGGCTTTACGGACAGTTTCAGCAGGCCACCGGACTCTTTATACCGTAAGCCATGCCAGATCGCATTTTCCAACTGGGGTTGTATCAGCATGTTAGGCACAGATATATGGTCGGTGTCAAGCGATTCATCCACATCTGTCTCGTAAACAAACTTATCGCTGAAACGCATGTGTTCCAGATCGAGGTATTCTTTCAATTGTTCGAGCTCCGTCGAGAGCGGCGTAAAGTCTTTATTGGAGTTTTCCATTATATTTCGCATCAGGCGGGAATAGGAGGAAAGATACTTATTCGCCTCCAACTCATTATTCTGGGCAATAAACTGATTCACACTATTCAGGCTGTTGAAGATGAAATGAGGATTCATCTCACGGCGCAACGACTGGAGGGCTATCTTTTTATTCTTCCGTCTGATGGAATACCAGGCTTTGACGATAAACACGAGAAAAATAAGGATCAGGACAATCGAGCCGATCAGTACATAGTTGAAGGTGTTTTTCTTTCTGATCAGTTCGTCTTTCAGGATACGTTCTTTCTCCAACTGGGCGATACGGGCTTCATGTGCCTGAAAGAATTTCTGGTCTATCAGTGTGCTGTCCGATTTAACCAGCGGTTCCAGTTTTTCCATAAAGTCTGCATATAAGTCCAAGGCTTTCCATTGCTGGTTCCCTTTCCTGTATTGCTCGACCAGCTGTTCCAGGCTTTTCTTAGCCTCTATCGTATGGCCCTCCTTCAACGCCATATCATAGGATTGCTGAAGGGAGGCGAGAGCTTTTACCTGTTGGCTATCGGCGGCATATACTTTGGCAATTTCTCTTTGTACCTTGATGGTTTCTACCGGTTTGTCCTTCACTTCAGACAATATGCTGTTCAGGTTACCTATGGCGGCTTCCTTATTATCCATGACCAGGTTGACATTTGCCATCTGATGGAAGGCGGCGACCCGATCCTCCTGTTGTTCCGGTTTGTAGGAGGTGTTCAGTAATTCAATATTTCGCTGTATATAAGGAGATTGTGCAACTGGGTTTGAGATATTCTTTAACCGGTTCACATCATTCGTATTCAGTTCAATAAAATTAGTGTCCTGTGACAGGTGGGCGGCATTGCCATAACTTAAAATAGCCTCTTGTATCTTCCCTTGTATCTCCTGTATCCTTGCCATTTCACGGTCGACCCGTGCTATCTTTTCATTGTTTTTGATTTTGTAAAACAACTGGCGGGCACTGATAAGATAATTCATTGCTTTCTCGTATTCCCCCTGTATCATGAGTGTTTTTGCCAGTGCTTCATAATCCGTCGCAACCGAATAATCCGACTTTCCGCTTTCCAGTGACGTGGAGAGTTTCATCACTGCTTTTCTGGCACTGTTTTGATAGACAGGAGGAACGGAATCCTGTGCTGTCATTGTTATGCAAGGACCTGTTAGCAGCCATATTGTCAAATATATAATCAGTCTGTTCATATCATGTTTTATTGAGATTGTAAAGTAAATATAAGTAAAACATTTATATCCTATATTTCACCAACTCAAAACGCCGGTTCACACATTCTTCCCGGAATCTTAATTATTAACATTCTATTTTTGAGCCATAAACCTATTAAAAAAATTCCGAATATGAAAAGAATTATTCTACTATGTGTCTTATTCACAGCATTAACAACATCAATAGGCTGCATACTGGAAGCCAGAAACGTAACGGCGAATGCAGAGCCTGCCAGTACACCGGTCACAAATGCCGTAACTGCCAAAAAGACGAAAATACAGGTTGCTATCCTGCTGGATACTTCCGGCAGCATGCAGGGACTGATCGAACAGGCTAAATCCCGTCTGTGGAATATAGTCAATACACTCACGACGCTGAAATATAAGGGAGAGACACCGGAAATAGAGATTGCCTTATACGAATATGGCAGTTATATGCTGTATAAAGGTGATTATATCCGGCAAATAACCCCGTTGACAGTCGATCTCGACCTGATCTCGAAAGAATTATTCGCCCTGACAACCAGCGGAAGCGAAGAGTATTGCGGTACAGTCATCCAGCGGGCAGTAAAAGAGTTGGAGTGGGGGCAAAACGAAGCGGATATGAAACTGGTCTATATTGCCGGCAATGAAGAGTTTACGCAGGGTTCTGTCTCTTACAAAACGGCTATTGCCGATGCCTTGAAGAAAAATATATTTGTTAATACAATCCATTGCGGTGATGAAGAAATCGGTGTCCGTGACTATTGGAAGGATGCCGCTTTGAGAGGAAACGGCAAATTCTTCAATATAAATGCCGATGCGACTGTCCGTGCCATCAAAACACCTTTTGACCCGCAGATCATCCTATGCAACAATAAGTTGAACGATACTTATATCAGTTATGGCTCTACCGGGAGAGAACGTAAAATGAATCAGATTGCCCAGGACAAAAATGCCGGCACAATATCGTCGGCCAATTATGCCGAACGTGCCGTAAGCAAATCCGGATCAGCTTACAAAAATACGTCATGGGATTTGGTAGATAAGATGAAAGAAGACCAAAACGTCTTGTCGAGCATCAAAAAGGATGAACTGCCCCAAGAACTGCAAAACAAGTCTACAGAAGAAATAAAGAGCATCATCACCCAAAAGGAAAAGGAGAGAACTGCTATCCAAAAAGAAATAGCCGAACTGGCAATCAAACGCCAGGCTTATATCGAAGAGCAACTTAAAAAGGAAGGAGATGACAGCGGAGACGATCTGGGTAAAGCAATCACCAGCTCCATCCTGACATTTGCCAACCTGAAAGGGTATACGGTGGAAGCAGAATGATGACTAGTCTCTACATGTTCCAATTACATAGTTTTTCTGTAAAAGACCGTTCACCCTTCACCTTTACAATAGTAACAAACTGTCATATAGATTACTATAAAGGTAAATAGTAGATGAATGAATAAAGAAAAAGGTGAACGGTTACTTTAAACCATTCACCTTTTGAAATATAAATGAATACATACCGAGGAAGTAAGTTCAGAGTTATTGGAAGATAAGGCGTGAAAAGGTAGTTGTTTGCTTATTGACGTAGGTCATTAAGCTTGCCGATATACGTCGCAATGCTTACCGAACCACGTCGACAAGCTTAACGACGTAGGTCGGTAAGTCAATAGTTTATTGTGCCAGAGATAAAAGTAAAAGACTTTTGAGTTAATACATAATAGCCAGGCTATTACAGCACAGTAATATAGAAAAAAAGGTGAAGGGTTTAAAGCAACCCTTCACCTTTTCGATCAATCATTCACCTATCATTCACCTCTATAGCAATCTGTATAATAACATATTAATGCCAAGCAGGCGAAGGGTGAACGGTTTATATGATATTTTATACATAGTGAGTAACTCACTTATTTATCCGATCAGCTGAACACTGCGTTTAATGAATTTGCTCAATGCTTCACCCTTCAGCATACCGTTGGCAAGCAGTGCCAGGTCGATTAACTGGCTGACCAGCTTATTGCTACCTGCATATTCTGCCAGGATTGCATTACGTTGCGAAGTCAGTTCGTCGATCTTATGGTTCGTGTTTGTCATATCTTCTTTTTCAGCAGAAGTAATCTCTTCTTCCTTTTTCTTGTTCTGCGCTTCACGAAGGTCTTCCTGACGTGCTTTCCAACCTTTCAGGTCCGCTAGGATCGGTTTCAGTTTTTCTTCGCAGTTCTGTTCTTCCTCAGAAAGTACCTTCTTAACCAATTCGTGATCGGTATTCAACACGAGATTGTAATTGTCAGGCATTTCTCCGTAGAATGACATTCCCGGCTGCATAGCAGACATTTCACGCATACGACGCATATATTCGCTCTGGGTCAGCATAACCGGATTAGAGTTTTCACCCAATGCTTCGAATGTAACGATGAAATCGGTCTTTTCGATCTTCGGCAGTTGGCTTTTGAACATTTCCTGCAAAGCATTCTTCTGGTCTTCATTCAGTGTAACCTGACCAACGTTATCCTTACGGATCAGATTGTCGATCGTATCGCTGTCCACACGAACAAAACGGGTTTTGTCGAATTTCTGTTCCATCTGGCTGATAGCATGGACATCCAGCTGACCGTCCATAATCAATACACTGTATGCTTTGTCTTTAGCGGCCTGGATATAGCTGTACTGGTCGTTTACATTCGTAGTGTACAGATAGATCAGGTTGCCTTCCTTATCTGTCTGGTTGGCTTCCACCAATGCTTTATATTCTTCAAATGTATAATATTTACCGTCTACGTCTTTCAGAAGGGCGAACTTGGCACCACGATCATAGAACTTTTCGTCGCTCAGCATACCGTACTGGATAAACAGTTTCAAGCT
This sequence comes from Parabacteroides goldsteinii DSM 19448 = WAL 12034, assembly GCF_000969835.1. Classification (GTDB taxonomy): domain Bacteria; phylum Bacteroidota; class Bacteroidia; order Bacteroidales; family Tannerellaceae; genus Parabacteroides; species Parabacteroides goldsteinii. The sequence continues at coordinate 1,287,136 of NZ_KQ033913.1, read as the reverse complement.
ATCCCATTTTTCTTCGAACTGAGGACGGTCGTTTTTAAACATTTCTTCCAGGCGGTCGGCCACTTTCTTTGTGATATGATTGGAGATCTTTTTCACGTTCTGGTCGCTCTGTAAATAAGAACGGGAAACGTTCAATGGAATATCCGGAGAATCGAGTACGCCGTGCAACAATGTCAGGAATTCAGGAACGATACCTTCTACGGAATCGGTTACAAATACCTGGTTGCTGTATAACTGAATCTTGTTACGATGCAGGTCGAGGTTACTCTTGATGCGCGGGAAGTAGAGGATACCGGTCAGGTTGAACGGATAATCCACATTCAAGTGAATCCAGAACAATGGTTCTTCCGACATTGGATACAGGTCGCGATAGAATTTCTTATAGTCTTCATCAGTCATATCGGCCGGTTTGCGAACCCATGCCGGAGTGATATCGTTGATGATGTTATCTTCGTCGGTATCGACATATTTACCGTCTTTCCATTCCTGCTTTTTACCGAATGCGATAGGAACGGGGAGGAAACGGCAGTATTTTGTCAGCAGGCCGCTGATCTTGTCTTTATTCAGAAAGTCCTTGTTTTCGTCGTCGATATACAGGATAATATCTGTACCACGGTCGTCTTTCTGTGTTTCTTCCAACGTATATTCGGGAGTTCCGTCGCAACTCCATTTCATAGGAACAGCGCCTTCTTTATAAGATTTGGTTACAATTTCCACTTTCTTTGAAACCATGAAAGAAGAATAGAAACCAAGACCGAAATGTCCGATGATAGCAGCTGCATCGTTCTTATATTTTTCTACGAACTCTTCAGCACCGGAAAATGCGATCTGGTTAATGTATTTGTCAATTTCTTCGGCTGTCATACCGATACCACGGTCAGAAATCTTGATGGTCTTGTCGTCGAAACTAACCTGAACGGTCAGGTCGCCCAGCTCTCCTTTGAATTCACCGACAGATGCCAGGGTTTTCAATTTCTGTGTAGCATCCACTGCATTCGACACTAATTCACGAAGGAAGATTTCGTGATCACTATACAAAAACTTCTTGATGATAGGGAAGATGTTCTCACTTGTAACACCTATGTTTCCTTGTTTAGCCATTTTGTTTATATTTTTAATGTTATAATAATTCGTTTGACGTTACGATATAAACAAAAAAAATGCCAGATAGGTTCTATCTGACATTTTGACTTTATTACCGGAAGAAACGACTTATTCCTGTCCTTTCTTTTGTACGGATGTTACTATTTTCTGTTCGTCTTTATTGAAGTCTACAACGATCTTGTCGCCTTCGCCAACGGATGCACGGATTATCAACTCGGCCATTTCATCTTCCAGATATTTCTGGATGGCACGCTTCAGCGGACGGGCGCCAAACTGCACATCGTAGCCTTTCGTTGCAATGAAATCTTTTGCCTCGTCGGTAAGTACCAGTTCGTAGCCCAGACCACAAACACGTTTGTAAAGTCCTTGTAACTCAATATCAATGATCTTGTGGATCGCATCTTTATCAAGCTGGTCGAACATGATGATATCGTCGACACGGTTCAGAAATTCAGGAGCGAATGCTTTATTCAGTGCTTTCTGAATCACACCACGAGAGAAGTCCTTATCCATTTCACCGGCTGCCTGCGAACTGAATCCGACGCCACGGCCGAAGTCTTTCAACTGACGTGTTCCGATATTGGAAGTCATGATCAGAATCGTATTCTTGAAGTCGATCCGTCTGCCAAGACTGTCAGTCAGGCGACCTTCGTCCAATACCTGCAACAGCAAGTTGAATACATCCGGATGCGCTTTTTCGATCTCGTCGAGCAATACAACGGAGTAGGGTTTACGACGAACCTTTTCCGTCAGCTGGCCACCTTCCTCGTAACCTACATATCCCGGAGGTGCACCGATCAGGCGGGAAACCGCGAACTTTTCGAGATATTCACTCATATCGATACGAATCAATGAATCAGCCGAATCAAACAGATATTCAGCCAACTTTTTAGCCAAGTGAGTTTTACCTACACCAGTTGGGCCGAGGAACATAAAGGTTCCGATCGGTTTGTTCGGGTCTTTCAATCCTACACGGTTGCGCTGGATCGCTTTTACGATCTTCTGGACGGCATCGTCCTGGCCGACTACCTGCTTCTTCAAGTTGTCTGCCATTTCCAGCAGTCTCAGGTTTTCTGCTTTGGCAATACGCTGAACAGGTACGCCTGACATCATGGCTACCACTTCAGCTACTTTGTCTTCGTCTACTGTTTCACGATGTTCCTGCAATTCCTGTTCCCACTTAGCTTTCGCTGATTCCAGCTGCAACAGATACTGACGTTCTTTATCACGGAAACTTGCAGCCAGTTCGAAGTTCTGTGACTTTACGGCAGCCAGTTTTTCGGTTTTCGTATCTTCTATTTTTGCTTCCAGTTCCTCGATACTCTTCGGTACTGTAATATTAGATATATGTACGCGAGAACCGGCCTCGTCCAGAGCATCGATCGCCTTATCCGGGAAGTTACGGTCGCTGATATATCGTTCTGTCAGCTTTACACAAGCATCCAGCGCCTCGTCCGTATAGATCACATTGTGATGTTCTTCATAACGGGGCTTGATATTTTTCAGAATCTGCAATGTCTCTTCTGCTGTTGTCGGGTCGACAATCACTTTCTGGAAACGACGTTCCAAAGCACCGTCTTTCTCGATGTTTTTACGATATTCATCCAGTGTCGTAGCACCGATACATTGTATTTCACCACGTGCCAGCGCCGGTTTCAGCATATTGGCAGCGTCCATAGAACCGGAAGCCGATCCTGCTCCGACAATGGTATGGATTTCATCGATAAACAGGATGATGTTCGGATTCTTTGAAAGCTCGTTCAAAATTGCTTTGATACGTTCTTCAAACTGTCCGCGGTATTTTGTTCCGGCCACGATAGAGGCCATATCCAGACTGATCACCCGCTTGTCGAACAACACACGTGATACTTTACGCTGGATAATGCGCAAGGCAAGTCCTTCTACAATAGCAGACTTACCCACCCCCGGTTCACCGATCAGTACCGGATTATTCTTTTTACGCCGGCTTAAAATCTGTGCCAGGCGTTCAATCTCTTTCTCACGACCAACAATCGGGTCCAGGCGGTTTTCGGCAGCGGCACGTGTCATATCCGTACCGAAGTTGTCCAATACCGGAGTATCGTTCGGTGACTTGGGCTGTGCGGCACCGGTACCTGAAGAGGAGCGGGGAGATTCCTTACGTGAAGAGAAATCTTCTTCTTCATCGTCCTCGTCATCCGTATAACCGTCACTGATTTCGTCTATCTCTTCCAGTTCTTCCATACGGTTCATGTTTGTTCCGTTTGCCAGATTGTTATATACGTTACGGTAGTTTATACCGGCTTCACCCAATACTTTGGCGGCAACATTGAACTCTTCTTTCAGAATAGCAAGAAGCAGATGTTCCGTACCCGTCTCGTCTGTTTTAAACAAACGTGACTCCAGCATACTCATGCGCAATACACGTTCAGTTGTTTTACTGATGGCTATATCGTGTAATTCGGACTCTTCAGTTTCAAATGTATTTTTGATCTCCTGCTCAATCCTCTTCTTTATATCGAATACGTCGGCATGCAAATCATGCAGCAACTGCATGGCTTTGCCATCACCGTCGCGGATGATACCAAGCATTAAGTGTTCCGGCCCGATATAACTGTTCTGAAGCCTGGCGGCTTCTTCGCGGCTATACTCTATAACGTCGATCAGCCTTTTCGAATAATTATTTTTCATATTATATGAATCCTTATCTATTATAATAATGTACTGTGAATGCAAAATTAATAAACTCTCTATATATACCTAACAAATTTCATGCCATTATTCCTTAAGAAACCCCCAATATTTCTGAATAATAAAATTTCAGCGTAAAAACTTTCGTGATAATGGGAAAAGCGTTACCTTAGTGCACTTTTTAAAAGGTGAGATATTGAGTGTAATTAATATAAAACTAAATGGTTGATCAAGACAGAATTATTAAGATTAACATCGAGGAGGAAATGAAATCGGCATACATTGACTATTCAATGTCTGTTATTGTTTCACGCGCCCTTCCGGATGTTAGGGATGGTTTCAAACCGGTTCATCGTCGTATTTTGTTTGGAATGAATGAATTGGGTAATACATCCGACAAACCTTATAAAAAATCTGCGAGAATTGTTGGTGAAGTTTTAGGTAAATATCATCCACATGGCGACTCGTCCGTCTATTTCGCAATGGTTCGTATGGCACAAACATGGTCGATGCGTTATACGTTGGTCGATGGACAGGGAAACTTCGGTTCAGTGGACGGTGACAGTCCTGCCGCTATGCGTTACACCGAGGCAAGATTAAGTAAACTTGCCGAGGAAATGCTCCGGGATATCGAGAAGGATACGGTAGATTTTCAGTTGAACTTCGATGACACACTGAAAGAACCGACTGTATTGCCGACCCGTATTCCTAACCTGCTGGTAAATGGTGGTTCTGGTATCGCAGTTGGTATGGCAACCAATATGCCGACACACAATTTGAGTGAAGTACTCGACGGATGTATTGCCTATATCGACGCTCGCGGAGATATTGATGTAGAAGGATTGATGCAATACATCAAAGCGCCCGACTTCCCGACTGGTGCTACAATTTACGGATATGCCGGTGTAAAAGAAGCATTCGAAACCGGTAGAGGACGTATCATTCTTCGTGGCAAAGCAGAAATTGAAGTAGAAAATAATCACGAAAAGATTATTATCACTGAAATCCCTTACCTTGTTAATAAGGCAGAACTGATCAAGTATATAGCCGACCTGGTTAATGACAAGCGTATTGAGGGTATTTCTAATGTAAACGATGAGTCAGACCGTAACGGTATGCGTATCGTCGTTGACGTGAAACGTGATGCCAATTCAGGCGTTGTACTGAATAAATTATATAAGCTGACTGCCCTGCAATCTTCTTTCAGTGTAAACAATATCGCTTTGGTTAACGGTCGTCCGAGACAGTTAAACCTGAAGGATATGATCAAGGCTTTTATTGAACATCGCCATGAAGTTGTTATCCGTCGTACCCGTTTCGAACTGAAGAAGGCCGAAGAAAGAGCGCATATCCTGGAAGGTTTGATCATTGCTTCTGATAATATCGACGAAGTAATTGCTATCATCAAATCATCCAAGAGCCCGAACGAAGCCATCGAACGTTTAATGGAACGTTTCTCTTTATCGGATGTTCAGGCACGTGCAATCGTTGAAATGAGACTTCGTCAGTTAACCGGACTGGAACAGGACAAACTGCGTGCAGAATACGAAGAAATTGAAAAGTTGATCGCCCGTTTGAAAGAGATTCTTGAAAATGAAGATGTTCGTATGGACGTTATCAAAGGAGAATTACAAGAAGTAAAAGATAAGTTCGGCGACGAACGTAAAACAGATATCGTATATGCTTCCGAAGAACTGAATCCTGAAGATTTCTATGCCGATGATGAGATGATCATCACTATTTCCCACATGGGATACATCAAACGTACGCCGCTGAGTGAATTCCGTGCACAAGGACGCGGCGGAGTAGGAGCGAAAGGCTCGGTAACACGCGACGAAGACTTCGTGGAATATATCTATCCGGCTTCTATGCATGCCACTTTGTTGATCTTTACAGCAAAAGGCAAGTGCTACTGGCTGAAAGTATATGAAATTCCGGAAGGAGCTAAGAATGCAAAGGGTAGAGCCATCCAGAACTTATTGAACATTGAAGCGGATGATAAAGTAAACGCCTTTATCCGCGTGAAGAAGCTGACTACCGACACTGAATTTATCAATTCACATTATCTGTTGTTCTGTACCAAGAAGGGTGTTATCAAGAAAACATTGCTTGAAGCATACTCACGTCCGCGTCAGAATGGCGTAAATGCGATCACATTGCGTGAAGACGACGGCCTGATCGAAGTATGTATGACCAACGGAGACAACGAAGTACTGATTGCTAACCGTAACGGACGGGCTATTCGTTTCCACGAAAGTGCGGTTCGCGTCATGGGACGTACTGCTTCCGGCGTTAGAGGTATGACATTGGATAATGATCCTTCCGACGAAGTGGTAGGTATGGTATGTATCAAGAATAAGGAAACCGATACTGTACTGGTTGTATCTGAACAGGGTTACGGAAAACGTTCGAATGTGGAAGATTACCGAATGACTAACCGTGGCGGTAAAGGTGTCAAGACGATCAACATTACTGATAAAACAGGTAAACTGGTTGCCATCAAGAATGTGACAGAGGAAAATGACATCATGATCATTAACAAGTCAGGTATCGCTATCCGTATGAAAGTAACAGATCTGAACGTCATCGGCCGTGCAACTCAAGGTGTTCGCCTGATCAACCTGGGTAAACGTAATGATGAAATAGCCTCGGTATGTAAGGTATTGTCCGAACCGGATGAGCAGGTAGATGAAGAAAGCGCTGAACTGGATGCTCAGAATGAAAATAATGAAGAATTAACCGGTTTTGATGGATCTGAAGATATCGCAAATGATACTGAAGAGACAACAAATGAATAATTTAAACAAATAGAAATATTAATCTCAAATTACTATCACAATGAAACGATTATTATTAACAGTTGCACTATGTGTTGCAGCATCATCTGCCTCTTTCGCTCAAAAGAAAGCCGTTAAGGAGGCGCAAGGAATAGCAAAAGGAGACAAGGCAGACTTCACTGAAGCAAGAGCCTTAATCAAAGGTGCTTTGGAAAATCCTGAAACAAAGGATGACGCCCAGGCATGGTATGTTGCAGGTTTTATCGAAGACCAGCAGTTCAGTGCTGAAAGAACAAAACAGATTTTAGGACAACAGCCGAATGAACCAGTTATGTACGAAGCATTAGGTGCTATCCTTCCTTATTTCAAGAAGGCTTACGAACTGGATCAGCTTCCTAACGAAAAAGGTAAAATCAAACCTAAATATTCTAAAGACATTAAGAGTATTTTAGGTGCTGACCATGTATATTTCTTTAACGGTGGTGCTTACTATTTCGATCAGAAGGATTATAAGAAGGCTTATGACTTCTTCAACCAGTATCTGGAAATCTCTGAACTGCCTATGTTCGAAGGAACTCAGACTGCTGAAAAAGATTCTACTTTCATGACTGTTCAGTTCTATGCAGCTGTTGCAGCTACTCAATTGCAGGATTCTCCTATAGCAATCAAAGCTCTGGAACGTGCAAAAAGTTCAGATTTCAGACTGAATGATGTTTACCAGTATTTGTCTTACGAATACAAACAGGCTGGTGACAGTGTAAACTATGTTAAGACTCTTGAAGAAGGTTATGCAAAATTCCCCAATGAAGAGTTCTTCCTGATGAGTTTAATTGACGCTTACATCCAGTCAAGTCAAAACGAAAAAGCAATAAGTTATCTGAATACTGCAATTGCACAGAAACCTTCTGATAGTCAGCTGTATCATGCATTAGGAATTGTTTACGAAACAGGTATTAAAGATTATGCAAAAGCAGAAGAAACATTCAAGAAAGCTTTAGAAGTCAATCCGGAAAGTGTTGAATCGATGTCTGCTTTGGGACGTATATATTACAACCAGGCTGTAAACAAACAGGGTGAAGCTAACATGATCAATGATAGCAAGAAATATCAGGAAGAATTAACTATTGCAAAAGATCTTTTCAAACAAGCTCTTCCTTATTTCCAGAAAGCTCACGAAATGAAACCTAGCGAATCAGAATATATGGTTGCTTTAAGAGGTATCTATTATAATCTGAACATGGGTCCGGAACTGGAAGCTATCGAAGCTGAAATGAACAAATAATAATCATTTCATTATATATAAAAATAGCCGTCTCTGTTGAGATGGCTATTTTTATATTTATACTCGGGATCAGCTATTTTCTATCAGTAGTGATACAGCCCTTTACAGATAAGGGATAATCGTTATATAAATACCTGTAATAATTGCAGACGTAATAACACCTGAAATATTAGCACCTAACGCATCACCTAAAATGAAAGAGTCCGGGTTCTCTTTACTTACCAGCTTCTGTGCTACTTTAGCAGTAGTAGGAACACAACTGACAGCAGCAATACCGATTACCGGGTTATAATTTCCGCGTTTAATGAAATACATGATATATCCGCCAATGATACCTCCGATACCAGACAATAACAATGCAGTAATTCCTAATACCAATAATTTCAAGATCTTGGGATCAAGTAACAACTTAGCATCACACAATACACCCAATAACAGCCCCAGCATGAAAGTCGAACCATACAATAACGGACCACTGACAAAATCATAAATATGCTTCATGCCTGATTCGCGAACGGCAACACCCAGGAACAATGAAAAGAAAAGGGGAGAGGCCACCGGGAATAAAAAGCATAAAACAGCACACAAAATAACAGAAAAAGCCAGTTTAACTTTAGCATCGTAGTTTTTGGGTGGTTTTGTAGTGGTCATTTTTATGGCACGCAAACGCTGCGGGATCAGGAGTTTGACCAGATAAGGATATCCTCCGTAGGTCAGTCCCAGATATAAATAAGCAACAACAGTAATAGGAACAAATAAATGTTTGGCCAGGATCAGGGATGTAAACAAAACCATCGGACCATCTGCACCGCCAACCATCGCAACAGAAGCGCTCTCACTTAAAGACAAACCAAAAGCGCTGGCAATAGGTAACGTCAGAAAAGTTCCCAGTTCCGCACAAAGAGCCAGGAAAAGACTGGCAAAAGGCTTCTGAAGCAGAAAGCCCACATCCAATAATGTTCCAATTCCCATAAACACAAAACAGGCAATCAAGCCATTACTGAAAGTCAGCGTATATACGGGTTGAAGAAAATCAATCTGCATTGTATTCATCAACTCGTCTGTATCTGAAAGCATAGGATCCAGGAATAAATTACCTAATACACCTTCCGGCATGATTAAAGTACCACAATTGATTGCAACCATTCCTAATCCCATCGGGATCATAACCATCGGCTCCAGGACTCCTTTCCAACCTAAATAAACGAGTAGGCCGCCAAGTGTAATCAAAAAAACACGCGCAACAGCCAGTATCCATCCACCGGCAACCATTGTTCCAAAGCCTTGGAACAAACTAAAAAAATCAACATTTTCCATATCTGTTTTTATTTTTCGATAGAAGGATTCTCCTTTTTGTTTGTATTGTTCTTTCTCATTAGCTGTTCCTCTTTTTTGAGGTACATAATGCGAGTATCCTGTGGATAATAATAATCCATCAGATCCAAATGAGAAGCGCCATGACTTACGCCATGATAATATCCGGACGGTTTTATGTGGAGAAGATCGCTGTTTACACCACGACGGAATTCTTCGCGTTCGTCATCAGTCACATCTTCTTCATTATTTACCACATCCAGCCCTAATATTTCACCAATTTTGGCACGCAATTTATTTAGTTTGCCGAATTGCATCAGTTCATCACTGTGAGAATGGTGAAATTCCAGGGAGTCGGCCCAAACAGCAATAAGCTTGATTACACCGGCAACAACAAAACCGATAATGAAGGTCAGAGCCATCATTTCAAGGGTTGAAAGTAATAGACTTAACATAATTATTTAATTTAAAATCCAATATAATACCTTATTAGGTACATGATTAGTCATTATCTGCCAATTCACGTGCAGACAATAAAAAAGAATAAAAAGAAAGATGTTAAACTAAATAATTATTTTCCGCAGTACGTAGACCCAATGGCCTGATCGTATACGAAGAGTGGAGAATTTTACTGATTGTGATATTAAAAATGTTTCAGATACTTTATTCAGAATATTTTGTTCCTTCTGAAGAAACAACTCCAAAAGACGGGTAGTCACTTTAAACGGACGTTCGCATCGGGTTGGCAACACCTGGCTACGAGTAGTAAGACAATAGACTGAATGATAGCTTTGACTTAAATCATAATTCTTTAACTCGTCCTGGAATGGATGTTTTTCCTTACTGCAGACAAAAGTCGTTTTCGCAGGAGACAAAATATTTTCATCTTCAGTCTTTATCTGCATATTCAAAAGAAGCAGAAACAGAAACGATACTATCAACAATACTTTTTTCATCGCGGTGCGAAGTTAGAATAGTTATTTAACATACAACATAATTTTGTCAATAAAAGTTGAAAATAATTTGCGTGGGATAGTCCCAGGATAACTTCTTATAACTCTATTAAACATAATGGTAATTATAAAAAATAGTAACAGAAAGATATCAGGAGCTATTCAGGCATAAAAAATCCGTATATAACTTCACAGTTACATACGGACCAAACAAATAACAAACTCTACTTATATGAAAAAACAAATACTACTAACATAATTATTACAGAATCTTTTTTCAAGCTCTGTTTATCATTATAACAATGATATGCTTTATTTGGTTCTGACTACAGAATAATTTTCTGCTATTTTTTCTGGGGTTATTAAACGATCCCTGAAAATTATCTCTGTAGAGAACTTTATTTTATTCGATATTATAACAAAACGTCATTTATTTATGTTCCGGAATCATATACTAATAAATACTAAAAAGGCATGTATGTATCTTTTTTGATACTCTACATGCCTTAAACTCTCTCTGTATTATACTTTTCAAACGAAAGCAATATGCATCTCCATATATCTGTTATTCGGTCTGTTAACGAGATTTTCCTTTGCGATCTTTTCGCAATCCTCAATATCCATACCATTTTCAGGAATACTCCAGTACCACAACATAGGTGCTTTTTCTCTTTCAGCTGTTTCCATTTTTTCCATTTTAAATTCAACTTCATCTATGAGACAGAAAAAAAGAAAATACCCCTATCAACTCACAGACTTTTTTTGAATGACAGATGCATTATTTTGTTTAATCGTTTTTTCCAGCATCCGGAGTTAGCTCCTGTGTTAAAGAATCGGCTAGTTCTTTATTGTATTCTTTGAGTAAATCAATATCATGTATATCACTGATATCGAGTATTTCACGAATTAATTCAACTTTACCATTTTCCAATTCAGTGCTAGGTATCATACTTTTGTCGTTTTAGATTGATTAATATTGTTTTAACTTTCATCTAACAATATTAATTTCACATTGTTCACATACACAATCTCTTTTAACGAAAAAAGGTGATCATCGTTAAATAGATGACCACCTTTCTCTTATAACTGAAATAAAATTTTATTTAGCTGCCTCAATAGATGCTTTTCTAAATTCTTTCAGTAACTTTTCAAGTTCCAAAGAAGCTTTGCGAGCACGTGTACCTGCTGCTTTGTTACCATTTTCAACCTGTGCATTAGCATTTGTGCTAAATTCCCCAATCGCTACATTAATTTTGTCTACTAACTCTTTCATTTTACTTTTGATATTTCTTATTATTAAATCGAAGCACAAAAATATAAATAATTATATCATGGGCAACAAAAAATTGACAAAACATATCTGTTCAAGTGCTGAATATTAATAAAAGACCTATTAAACAGCACTCTCCTACTTATTTAAAGCCTCCAGTAACTGTTTGCCAGGTTTAAATTTAACACTTTTCCGGGCTTTTATGGTTACAGGCACACCGGTTTTTGGGTTACGACCAGGACGTTCGGTCTGTTGCCAAAGGGTGAATGTGCCGAAATTCTGGAAAATAATGCTGTTGTCTGTCAGAAGCGCTTCTTCAAAAACTTCTTCCAATGTGTGGATAAACCGTAATGCCTCCACTTGCTTAATAGACATTTTGCTGGATATTTGTTTGGATAGTTCTACTTTATTCATATCTGTATTATTTTAATTCTCTTTTAAAAACTTACTTCATTCTCTATTGTATCTACATCATCGAATACGGCAACATTGCCATCCGTAATCTTCACACGGAGATCAGCACTGTTAGCTCCTTTTATATTGATGGTCAGATCATAATGGTGATCCCGTTGGATGTTATAATTATTTGTCAGGTTATCACCCAGGTAAAAACGATATTCGACTTTTATCCCATTTGCGTGGCTACTGCTGTACTTATAGGTGCCCTTTAAAGTAAGATACGTACAACCGGTCAGTTTACCATCCGGAGTTGAAGTGGTAACAGACGTACTGCCAGGACCATTGGATTCTTTGTTTTTTCCTTCGAACGATTCGGAAAGACCCAATCCCCGGAGGTTTTCCGGCATACAGAAATAAGCAGAAGAACCTGCTGTAGAAGTTAAACCGCTAAAATCCGTCTCAGTTGTCTTCATAGTTGTGCCGTCAATTGTTGCCGGATACTTGCTGTTGCTACTGCCTCCTCCAGCCGTATATAAAGCTATTTTCGTGGGAATATTGGTAATTGTTGCAGTCATATCAGATAATGATGCACTGGCATCATTAAATTGAACTCTAACCGTTACTTTAGCATAAGCCCTAAATAACCGGGATACAAAGACTACCTTTTTGTTTTCTTCCGTGTCCCCGGAAGAAGCTGTTGGTGAATACGCGGAGGGACCCGAAGTCAATAAAGTAGGCACCGAACCGGTAGATGGTGTAAAATCGACTGTTGTCTCTTTCAACTCTGCCTCAGTACCCTCAAAGTTTCTTAAGAGAGCTTCTCCCCCATTGACAATTATATAAAAACGACTTATAATATCAGAAAACTTTTCGGCTTCTGATGTAGCATCAGTATTAATCCTGACCATATAGTCGTTTTCCTTGACAAAATCTTTATCATCGCTTGTATTGTCAACTTTATAAAGCTTTTTAATAAAATTTCCGCTAGCGTCATATTGTAATATCCAGACATTTTTAACGCTTGTTGCTTCATTTTTATCACCGATCGTTGGTGTCGTTGCTTTCGTCTCTACGCTGATCGCTTCCGGCAGTTTCAAGCAAAATTGAAAACTACAGTTTCCTCCACTGCCTGCATTGCCAGATTCTTCCGTTGATTCACACCCTGTAATTACCAGGTTAAAAACTACTACCAACGGTAATAATAAATAGTATATATGTTTGTTTTTCATACCCAACAGTTTAAATTATTCACCGACCTCGTCTGTCGACTGATCTACTTTCGTATAGTCAAGCAATGATATAGTGATATCACCCGGATTCAATATACCGAAGAAAGTCAGTGTGAACTCGAATTTATATTGCATTCCCTTCAATAATGTTTTTGAGGTCGTGGCAGTATATGTAAATATACCCTCCTGGATACCAACGACGCCTTCTTCCGTATAAAATACTTTCAATGTAATTATAAACTCAAGAGGCTGGCTGCCATCAACCGGCAGTAACACTATCGGATCATTATTCTTATGAGGTTTACTCCAGGCATTCACCGTATAAGAAAAATTCGATACTGTATATGAGTCTGTATAGCCAGCCCCCGGTCGCCAGTCTTTTTCCCCTAAATAATAAGTTAAGGGAACTGATAAGTTTTTTATCTCTATTTTCTGAACTATCAAATCACTTATTTTAACAGGTGATTCTTTCGCTTTTACCGACAGATCTACTTTTGAACCTAAACGGACAAACGGTCCTGTCATTGAAACCTCCATTTTATTATCTCCGTCATTTTGCGGTTGCACGACCAGACCTTTGATCTCGTTATACATGAAATCGTAACCATTACGTACTTCTATTTCACCCGCACTGGGATCGGGAGCCGTTTCACTGTTATACGAAATAAAGTAAAGGTCATATTCACCGCGATAAAGAGACATATTGCCGTCGGCTGTTTTATCATCTGCTATCGTACAGACACTTTTGCCAAGCGGTTCCGGTAATTTTTGTGTGGATGCATCCACAGCTGTTCCGGCTTTATAAGCCAGAACAGTGAATTTTGTACCGGGATCGAGGTCTACCAGAGTGGTAGCACCCAACGCCTTCGTTAAAGAAGCCTCATACAGTTTAAATGAGAGTTCAACCGGTTCTCCCTCTCCTTGCGGCTTCTGCCTGTTGTCATTATCCGGTAATCCCGACGTACATGCCAGCATCATCAGGGCCAGACAAACCGGTAAAAGAATGTTTATTCTTATCTTCATAATCTTTCTGCAATTCGTTAAATACCAATATTCGTATCCTGGCTGGCATCGCTTTTCCAGTCTTCCACCTTAAAGTTTTTCAATATTCCACCGATTTTGTTGACTGTGATGGAGTACATATAATGTTTGCCCGCTTGCCATTGGAGAGGAGTAGCGGAGGCCGTTTTAAAGGTGCGCAATTCAGTACTGCCCTCGCTGCCGACTGCTACAGTCAGGCTGAAAGAAAGTACCGATTCGGTCGCACTCATCGGAGCCATCAGGCAGGATACGTTCGGGGAAGACAGTGAAGTAGACAGTTCTTTCGAACCGTTCAACGTAACGACAGACGTAGAGACCAGACCGTTCAATACCCCATCCGTCAACTGCATGCTGCCTTCGCCAACCTGCAACTTATTCGTATTACTCTGGATACTGATCTGCTTCAAATAAAGGCTTTCACTAACATCGGTCTCTTTGTCTATCCTGAAACTCACTTTTGCCAACGCATGATTCATCGTCAACGAAATAGCACGATTCGTCTGGGTAATCCCTGCCTGTTTTGTGGCATAGAGATAATCTGTTTGCTGGCTTCCGGTAAAGTCGAGCTGCTGGGTCTCATCTGAATCGCTTCCTTTTCTGACGGATACCGGAATGGTCAGGTTGCTGCCGGATGTTATATCCGCATCCGGATAACAGGCATAGACGTCAGCACTCCCATTTGCCGTTGTTATCTCCACTGAGGCTGTGCTCGACCAGCTTCCGTTACTTTGGGTAAACAGCAAAGTAGGCGTCGATGCATTATAGGCGGTCAGCGCACCGGCATTGGCCACATATAATTTTACCTGATTGATGGAAGTCACGATTCCACGGGTCTGTATTGTTTCCGCCAATCCGACCGAAACCAATTGGAGAGCGGAAGAAGACGGTTCGCCGTTATCCGGCAGGCTGTCCGTGCATCCGGCACAGGTTGCCAATAACGCTGTTAATGTATATAAGTTCAATTTTCTCATATTCTTTTATGTATTAAGTTGCATTTAAGTCTCCCCCGGATTCCGCACTACCGTCAGAAGCAAACGGAGTCACATTTACACTGTTAAGTATCAACTTATTCGTAGATGTAAAATTGTATATGTAATTATTAGCGGCTTCCAGCTTGATGCTCGATTGAGCATAAGATTTATCTATCCCCCCAGCAGAGACAGTTATTTTGTAAACAGCCTCGGCGTTAGCACGGATAATACCGATATATGTATGGTTTGTTCCGGAAGCCGTTACCGGCAAAAGCTGGATGGTCTCATTGGTTCCGCCTTCAGTACGCAGAGAATTTCCTTCCAACTTAATGCCGTTTCCGGTCGTAATGCTCGCATACTCCACATTAATCGTGATCTTGGCCGCCACCGGGGCAAAGACAAAGTCGACACGGTTGCCGACAGCTACTTTTGAAGAGATAAGCTGGTTACTTTCCCAAAATGCAGTCGGGGTCGTCTGTTCCTGTTTTATCCCACTGAATGTGGTCGGAAACGAAGCCGTATAGGCCCCGTTTTCGGTAGTAATGGTGATACCATCTCCCCCAGTGTTGGGCAGCCATTTCGAAGTGCTTCCGGAGTCACTATACTTATAAACCGTAGCACTACCACTTGCGGATACCCCCGAATAGATATTGATCTGGTCGTTTGCAACGAAGGTCCGTTTGTCGTAGTCTGAGTCATGGGCATCGGTCGCCCGTGTTACCGGGGCAGCTATTTCTGCTGTTACTTCCAGCGGACGGCCTATTCCTGTCTCTTGTTCTCCGGACGTACAAGAGGACAACAGGAGCAGCAAGACGGCTATCTGTATGCCCGGTGATCGTTGTGTTGTGTTTATTCTTTTCATATCTGTTCTTTTTCTATGATAATGATCCGGTATGAGTTTGATTCGGTGTCCACGGTTTTATTTCGCTGCCGACAGGCACCAGGATATTGTTCTGGATGGTAAGCGTATACTCATACTGCGAACCGGTTGTCAGCGTGCAGCCGGACAAAGTCGTTTTATAAGTTACATTCTTGTAGGTAACGTTGACGGTAATATCCGTAGAGGTCCCTTTGGGATAAACGATGCCGTGCCAGGTATAGTTGTTGGTATCCGGACGGTAAAGCGTTACGATCTCCTGTACGCTTCCCCCTGTCAGCAATCCCGGCGCCTGCACCTGAATACTAAAATCGCCCGAAAAGGCAGGGCCACCCTCTGCCGGTTTAAATATCAGCGTCAATTTCGTATTTACATGTTTGAATGTGAAATCAATGGTTTCGCTGCTTGCCGGTAATATCTCCGTTCGCAGCAAA
Source organism: Parabacteroides goldsteinii DSM 19448 = WAL 12034 (assembly GCF_000969835.1). Classification (GTDB taxonomy): domain Bacteria; phylum Bacteroidota; class Bacteroidia; order Bacteroidales; family Tannerellaceae; genus Parabacteroides; species Parabacteroides goldsteinii. Next base: position 1,270,815 of record NZ_KQ033913.1, on the reverse strand, counting down.
TTGCTTTTTAAATAATTGGTCGCAACGCTTTGTGAAGATTGAATGCTGGTGTAATTTGTCGGATATACAGCCTGATAAGTAGCTCCCGCCTGCAGGGTAAGCGCCTTGCCGGACGGCGGTGTCCAGATTCCGGACGACAACGTATATTCTATTACATTGTCCGCTACTCCTCCATATTTTTTTGTGATCCGAATCTTATCGCTATTAACGAAGGTACTCCGGTCATAACTATTATCTGCGGCAATCGTTTTACTGCCGCTTTCCGTCAGTATTCCGCTGAAGCGGTCTATCGATGCCAGTACTTTCACAGGATTACTCTCCCCGGCAGGCATAAGGATTGTTTCATCCGAACAGCCGGATCCGATAGCTGCCAGCCATACAGCGGCCACCAGTGCCATGTTTTTATGTATTGTTATTCTTTTTCTCATCATATTCTCCTTTCATCATTTAAAAACCATCCGGGCGAAGTGTACCGTTCCCGGTAACCTTTTGCCATCCGTCTATTGTTATGTCTTCAACGACAATGGCCCTATCGGATAAGATCAGACTATAGGTATAGCGATAACCCCTCTCCCATTGTATCTGTTGAAAATTGGCAGACTTGACAACCAGATGGCGTTCATTCGTCGTATCGGTCGTTTTTCCGAGCACGATGGTCAATGAAACATCTGTTGGTTTGCTGGCCAGCGGAGCGACCAGGCCATAACCGACTATTGCCGGAGTTCCATTCTCACCACATTTAACGGCTGTGGTCGTTGGGGCAGGAGTGAAACTTAATACTCCTGTTCCAGCCGTTACGCCCAGGGTACCGTCTTTTAGTTTCATCGTGGTCGTTGCACTGTTTGCCGTAGCGGCAAATATGTTTGAAACAGTGTTGAGCGTGATCTTCTTAACATAGTCGTAATCGTTATCGACCAGACGTCCCGAAGCACTTTGCAGCTTAAACACGATCTGCGCCAATGCATGTTGCAGATGAATAGTGGGCGAAAAAGCCCCCTCGGCATTGCTGGCTGTGATCGATGTCTTGCTACCGATATCGCTTGAACCTGAACCGTACAGATAATCAACAGTGTTGCATTGCCAGCTATTTTCGCCGTTGAAAGTCATATCGGTCGGTATCGTTACCTCAATCGTATGCTCATCGCTGGTCGTAGAAGGATTGAACGTTGCATCTGAGGGACTGAAAGCGAAAACACGCGCCTGAAGGTTGTAAAGGTTTACGGCAGGTGCACCTGCCCAGCTCAAGGTTCCTTCACCTTTGGCTTTGAAGAGGGAAAGTCCGTCTTTCAATTTGTTATCCGGATCTTTCACACCCTGGTAAAAAGGATAACCAGCACTTTCCGTTACATAAAGCATGACAGAGGATATTTTATCTTTACCAGTTACGGCTTCCGACGATTCCAGGCCGTTCACGACAGAACGGGTCGACGGTTGACCGGTATAGAAACGGGGTTGCAGCAAAACTGTTTCTCCCCGGTTACCGAAAAGGTCATTGTCTGCCCCATCCTCTCCTGCCGTGCAAGCAGGCAACAGGAGAAACAACAGGTATCCCAGGAAGACACACTGCCGTAAAGGTGGTGCAGCCAGACAAATGGATTGTTTGTTTTGTTTCATATTGATTCTGTTTTTATTTATATCGTTATTATTGATGTATCAAATGTTTGTATCGGGAATCTGGGCGGCATCCTGCCAGCCGACGACATTAATTCCCGACAGTTCAAGGCCGGTCGGTTTAATCGTTACCGTGTAAGTGTAGATTTTGCCTCTCTCCCATTGATTGGTACAAGCCACCGACATCGGTTTTCCATCGACAATCAATGAAATGGTGCCTGATAAAGATTGACTACAGGGAATAGCATAGTTTGTGATGGTAAGCGTTGTCTTAACATCGGTTGTAGCGGTTGCTGACGTAAGTGTATAAGTATATGATTTATCGGTGGCGGTGTTATCCAGATCGAGCAGTTCGCCGTTTGTTAGTTTCATGCGGGTATTGTTGCCCGGCACAGGTATTTTGGAGGTGTATTTTACAGAGGTGACTGCGGCGGTTCCTTTGTAACTGTCTTCTTTTTTTATAATAAGGCGGAGTTTGGCAAAAACATGTTTCAGACCGATGCTGACTGACTGGCCGGGGCCTTTGGTTCCGCTCGGCATATTGTTTCCGTTGTTGGCGTAAGGTTGGTTTTCCTGATAAGTGTTGTTTTTGTATTCGACACCGTACATGTAGTCGTTTTTCGGCTGGGTAAGGTCTACTTGGTTGCTTGCGGCGGTTTTCGAACTGGTATATTCAATAGCTGCAACCGGCACGGGAACGGTTGGAACCGGATCGGTTGAACTGGCTGTCGGATAATTCTGAATGTCACTCTTCCCATTCGCCGGAGCGGGATGACAGGAGAAGATGATTGCTTTCTCATTATTCAGCCAGATGGTTTGATCGGTCGGCGCATTTTCCGGTACGAGCGAGGTGATGCCATTCGTTGTTACAGGTTTATATTTTCCGTAAATCCCTGCCGGACGGATACCGTAGGTCTGTTCGGTCTTTTCAGCGTTGACGGTGTAAATACCGACGCTGGTCAGATCGGAAGCGTCATTGACGGCGGCACGCGTCAGAGACACACCGGCTACACGCAGGGTAAGGCTTACCGGGTTGTCGATATCTTCTTCCTTCGAACAGGAAGTCAGAAGGGAGATTGTCAGGATGGGTAATAACAGGTAATTATACGGTTTCATAATCTTTTATTCGTTTAATAAATTGTTTCGTTTCTTTATTTACGGTGACTGAGAGTATCTGTTTTCCCTCTCGATAGGGGATTAAGGGGGGTGTTAGAGCTTGTTATATGGCTGGACTATAACACACCCCCTGCCCCCTCTCAAGAGGGGAAAAGTTACTTTCAGCTCCTAATTGACAGGGAGTTCTCCGGTTGCTGCACCATCCCCCCAACCTTCTACTGTTATGCTGGATAGGGTTAATTCCTTACCACTTAGTTTGGCCGTGTAAAGGGTGTTTGTGCCTTTTGCCCAATTTACAGCATCAGTATTAGCGGCCAGGTCGACTGCATAAACAGTATTGTCTATTGTAAATTCTACCTGTATCGTATTTTTTGCTCCGTTATGAGGTAAAACAAGAATGCTGAATTTAGATGAAGCATCTTTAGCTGCATCCGCACCAGCTAATCCGGATCCGCCTTGCTTTTTCAATGTGTAACCATCACCAATAAAACGCGTGAATGTGACAGTTTTTTCTGCATTGGATGTTATTGTTCCATCTTTAATTGCCATAACAAGATTGGTACCCTGGCTTAAAGCCGTATTACTTTTATTCTTCAAAACAATTTTTGTCAGTTTACCTGTATTGGCATAAGTTCCATCATTATATATACGGAAACTGACCATTGCCATAGCATGTTTCATTTTTAGTGCTACGGAAGCATCCGGAGAACCTGCCGCCTTTCCATTGCTGGCTGTTGCCGGATTTCCGTTATTGTCTGCATCTTCCGCCCACATATAATCGACTTCTCCGGGAGCAGATAAGATCGTTGTCCCGGTAGCGTTGTCTGTTGTTGGGATCGTATTATTTGTATCCTTACTATCTGATGTTCCCGGAAAGACTGTAACTGGTATTGTTGAATTTTCAGCTACAGTGGTTAATTTTAATGCAGTGCCACTAGCAGCCATCTCCCCACCGGCTCCAGGTGTATATGCCGGATGATACCCATAGATCGTGGCTGTTTCGCTAGTCAGATAAATTTTATCGGTACTACTAGCCCAAGTTCCATTTTTCGTATATAACGCGTAATTATTAGTGTTTCCGTATGACGTTGTTGGTCCTACTGCATACACTGCAATACTTTCAAAATTGGTATCATCGGTACCTTCGTTTATCGCACTCTTTGTCAGCGCCACCCCAGCAGTGATGCCCAGTTCAACGGCGTCCGGGTCGTTGGAGGGGTTGTAAGGGGTGTCGGGGGTATCCTCGTTGCTGCAACTACCGGCAGACAGGGCTGCCAGAAGTATCAGGTAAACAGGTAATTTCGTTTGTTTCATGTTGTTCGTTTTTTATACTTGTTGTTTTTATAGGGTTATTCAACCAGATTCAGATCATCGTTTTTTACTACCGGAACCCATTCGGATACGGTAACAGAAGAGATACCCAGTTCCTTATCACCTATATTCAGGGTGATTTCGTGAGAAGTTCCACCGGCAAAAGACAAGTTTCCTCCGGCTGATTGAGGAGTGATCTCAAGGTCTTTGAACGTACCGATGGAGGTTTCGACTGTCAGCTTATAAGCATCGGAAGTGCCGGTAAGCGGCGGTAAAAGCAGGGAACCCGAGAGAGGTGTTGCTGTCGTACCGCTGATCTCTGTTCCATCATCCGGGAGTTCCAAAAACAACTCACCGCTACCCGAGAAAGAAGTTTCACCATCGGTTAGAGCCAGTGTGACACTGTTCGTCGCCGTAACGGTTATCTTCTTGACTTTCACGCTTAAACCACCGGTTACTTTCTTCATTGCTTTAAATGTCAACTGCGTAAGCAAATGCTTATAAGTGAGTGGAGTTCCGCTTCCATCCGTATTGACGAAACGACTCCCGTCCCACCGGTTACCGGAGATTTGAGAGGCATACATCAGGTCGGTCTGGCCGGCGAGGATGTATGTAACCTTGCCTTCATTATCGCTATACGAAGATGCTTTGGGAGCCACGGCAATCAGGTAAAGCCAGTCTCCGTTTTCCGGGTAAGTAGGGTTTCCAGACAATGGAACCGTACCGTTAGTCTGTACCTCCGTGTCTATCTTCCATTCTTTTACATTATTAGCCGGAGAAGTGAGGCCGGTGTAATTGCCGCTGCGCATAGAGGCAAAGACGGTGGTGCCGAAAGCCTCGGTGATCGTCTGATCGGCTTTCGTTTCCACTGTCGCATTCCCCTGGGCATGCAGTTCGATCGGGACTTGTTCAGGCTCGGATTGCTCCGAGTCTGAACAGCCTGATACCAGCAATAATGCCGGGAATAAAAGCAGATATATACGTTGTCGCTTCATTCGCTTTTTGTTTGTGTTTGGCGGGATTATTGAATAGTGACTTGTCCGGCAGCGCTTGGCTTCCAGTCAGTAACCTTTGCAGATGTGGTAATTTTAGTTGCACCTGCTGCTGCTGTCGGAGGAGTAATTGTGAATGTGATTACATGAGAAGCACCTTCTTCCGTAGCTAAATTTGATCCACTACCATTTTGTACTACCAGATTATTGTATGATACAATCGTATCATCTACGGATAAAGACAAATTAACCGTTACGCTTGATGCATGAGCAATCATGATTGGAACACTTGGATCGCATACATTTGTTGTCAATGCTGTATTGCATCCTGCAACTGTGATTTCACCGACTGTCTTCCAGTTTACCTGACCATTGCTGAAAGTTAATGATTCCGGTACTTTAGCGTTTTGAACAGTAATACTTTTTACACTAACATTTTTATTTTCCCATTCAGTTCCTGTCAACTCTTTATAAAGCTTTGCAACAAAAATAAGCTGGGTTGTTTTGTGCTTAAAATCTAGAACAATCCCTCCTGATGTGGGCGTTTGTGCAGATCCGGCATCTACTTTTCCGGCATACATCACATCCAGAGAACCATCTGTTGTAGCAAATGAGACTTTGGTCGCATCTACAATACCTTGGGGAGAAACCCCTAAGATTGAAGCTTTGGCTGTTTCAGCACTTACAGGATAGTATAATGCCGGAGTCAATGTAATTTCTCCTGCTGTACCACTTGCTGTAAATTCTGCATTAGCGATATTGGCACGGTCTCCGTCACCAACAAACTTATTCTCACTATCCAAAGTATTTTCCTTTCTCGGAGTGAAAGAGGTAAAATCGGGACTCTCGCCATCAGCCATCAATATAACAGCTTGCATGCTTACTCCTGGAACAACCGCAGCTTTTGTCTCTACTCCAGCCACCTTCTGACTGATCTGGACGGGCACCGCATTTGCCACCTCGCCGTTGCCGGTTACTACATTCTCTTCGTCATTTGAGCAGCTTGCCATTATCAGGGCCAATGCTGCCATACTTAATAAACTCTTTTTCATTTGTTTTACTTGTATAAATTAATAATGTGTGAAATATAAATTCTATCGTTATTTGTAAGGATCTACCGTTACGCCTCCCTGGTCACCCGGACTCCAGTCAGTCACTTTGACCGTAACTGTTACCTTAATGCCGTTTTCTGGTCCGGGGTCATCCGGAATATCCGGATTATCCGGCTCGTCAGGTGTATCGGGGTTGTCCGGAACATCTGGATTATCGGGATTATCAGGTTCGTCCGGTATATCCGGCGTGTCGGGGACTTCCAACGAGATTTCTACTTCGTAGGCACTGCCGCCTTCGCTACCGCCTGCATCAAACTTGACGGGAAGGTCTTTGAATGTCTTGTCGTTTGCCGGATTGCCGTCTACATTCAGCACAAGGTCGAGCGTTAGCGTTGCTTCCGGCTGTACCAGGACGTAGCCGGGTAATGTCACGGTTCCGTTGGTGATCGGGAAACCACCGGTGCCGGGATCGGTATATATAACAACCGGTCCGGCATTCCCTAGGGGTTCTATCGCTTCCGAGCCGAGGTCGACAATGGCTGTCGAGGCCAGGCCGTTGATATGGACTGAGCGGATACGGTAACTGTCGGTCGCTCCTTTCAGTTTCAGTGTAAAGTTCAGTTGCGAAAGCAGGTGGCGGTATGTGAGCGGTGTCTTTACGGCATCGAACTGCTCGGTAACCGAGCCACTTTGTTCTACCGAAAGCATCAGGTCCTCCTGCCCGGTCAGGGTATATTCCACTTTGCCGTTGTTGAGTGGGGCTGCCGGGTAATAGCCACGCAGATAAACGGGCGAACCGTCGGCCGGATAATAGCGTTCGGGGGACAGGATAATTTCGTTATCGGTAGCTTCGCCCTCCCAACTGTCGGAATATTGACCGGCTGTGTTTCCGGCTGCAATGTTGACGGGGGTGCCGTCAAAAACATCGACAATGGCACGGGTGCGGATACCTGTATATAAATGTATAGGCACCGGGATAATTTCCTCCGGGATAGCGATGGTCAGATCGAGGGTGTCGGCACCTGTTTCGGTTGCCCGATAGAGCTGTGACGAGACGTCTTCACTGTAGGTTTGCTTTTTTCCGTCCGTACCCTGCCAGGATAATGTCAACAGATGGGTGTCGCTTGATGCACTGGGATCAACGTCTTCCGGCCAGGCGATACCGAGGATACCGGCTGTTGTGCTGCAAATCTTCTGTGCATCGGGAGGCGGGAGAAGCATGCCGAGAGTCGCGGAAGATGTTATTTCTTCTGTAGCCAGATTTACTCCCCTGGTAATGCCCTGCAAGGTAGCATCCAGCGAACCGGCGATCTGTCTGCCGGGGGCCGTCACCGTGAGACGCAGTATCTTACGGATATCTTCGGGTTGAAGTGTCAGTTCATTCGTCTTTCCTTCGGTAAGGGATATGCCCGAACGGCTGGCAACATAGACAGGAGCGTTCAGTGCAGGCATTGTTGTTGATCCCTCGGGGACACGAACTGTTGCGGTAGCCGTGGCAAAGCCGTCGGTACCGTCTATCGTGACCGCTTCCGGATTGTCGGTCGTGAGCAGGGCGTCATACTGTCCGGCAGGCAGCCATTTGTCGAGTTTGCCTGTCGCATTTGCTGCATCGAACCGGCTTTCGAGCGGTTCCGTCAGTCCGTCGCCAAAGATGCGGAGAGCCAGTGCCTGTACGCCGGGGTTTTCGACCGTGACGATGAGTTGTCCCTCCCCTTCATGTTCGGGTTCGGGTTTGTCGTCATCATGACAAGCGGCCAACAAGACGAAGGCGGCAGCCAGCAGGAACGGTTTAGCAACTAAGTTATTCAGTCTCATATTTTTTGTTTATAAATTATTCGTAGACACACGAAAAGCGGCACGACATCCTCCGGGGATGCCGTGTAACGATCGGTGCATCTGTTTTATTTATCGTTTACAACAGATGCGATTGATAAAGAGAAAAGGAATAATGAGCCAATTTGCTAATGTGCCAATATGCCAATGGAGATAGTAATAGATTCAGAATTTCTCAAATATGAGCTATTTGTATCTCTTTAATGGGGCAAAGCCCCATGCCGCAGGCTCTCTTTTGCCGTCAGTTTCAACTGACGGATAGATAATCTTTCCGGTTTTTCCGGATTCCTCTGTGGGTTTCAACCCCTTTCCGGATATTATATTATGAAAGGGGATAAATCCCACAGAAGAAGAGGCTTTGCCTCCTGTATTTAAAACCGTTGGTTGAAACCAACGGCAAAAGAGAGCCTGCGGCACGAGGCGAGCCTCGTTGAAAGTTGATACGGTCTGTCCCTTTGCGATCCCGTGTCAAGCACGGGAACGGGATAGTTCAATTCTTTCTATATTTTCATCTACCGCGAACCCCGCCTATTAGCAGAAAACGGCTTTCCATTCGCCGATGTTGCGGTCTTCTTTGTTGAAGTCGGCGCCGACTTTGACTAACTGGCGGCCATCGATTGTGTATGGGATCAGATAGCCTTTGTCGTCGATTTGTTGGAGGGCTTTGTCTACCGAACCGTTCAGTTTGAATTCGAATACGTAGATATAATCAGCTGTCTTTACCACTGCATCCGCACGCCCTCGGGCACTGCGAACTTCGGCTTCTACATATTGCCCCAACAGTTTGAAGACCAGATAGAAAATTATCTGGTAATGCTGTTCGGTCCGGTCGTTCAGTTCATAGGGAATGTCTGCAAAGAAAGCACGCAGCCGTTCCATAAATGCATCGACATCACCGGCACGCAACTCCTGGCTGAACTTACCGATATAAAACGGAGCATTCGCTTCCGATAAAGACGTATAATACGGTGTGATAAAGTTTAACCATCCATATTCCACTTCGGCATTCGGATAGCCAAGACGGAAAAAGTTGAATTCTGAATCATAATCTTTGATCGTCAGATACCCACTCTGATAAATGATCGGCACTGGGTTCTGAAAATCCGCCCGGTAGTCGGTCAGTGCAGCTGCCGGCACTTCTATGCCGTCCAGCTGGCGCAGATCGTAGTCTGTCTTTTTCAGCATATCGACCAGCATCGTAGGGGTTCCCGTAGCAAACCAATAGCTGCTGAAACGTTTCTGTAGCAATGCATTCAATACACTGAAAGGGTTAAAGATACCCTCTGTCCGGAACTCCGAGAAATGATAGCCGTCGTAACGTTTCGTCAGTTCATTTACTGTTTGTTCGTATGTCAGCTTGTTCATGGCGGCAAGGGCAGCCAGTTCGGGTTGGAAGTCGCGTTCGATTTCTACCTTTGTCATACCGCAAACCGTTGCATAATCGGGAGCCATACTGATATCTATCAGTTGGTTCAGGTTACTGAAAATACCTAGTTGCGAGAACTTTGTCACTCCGGTGATAAATACAAAACGCAGGTAGCGGTCAGCATCTTTCAGGACGGTGTAAAAGCCGGTCAGCATTTCGCGGTAAACGTTGTGCAGGTCATCATTAAATAATGTACGTAACAGAGGTTTGTCGTATTCGTCAATCAGAACGACAACCTTCTCCCCTGTTTTCTCACAGGCTTGTTGGATAATTTGCATGAAACGACCTTCGTAATTAGTTGATTCCTTCTTTTTTGTGATTTCATATTTATCTTCCCAAGCAACCAGGTGATCATCCAGTATTTGTTCCAGGCTCTCTTTCGTTTCGTAGAATTTCGCATTGAGACTCAGATGAAGCACCGGATACACTTTCCATTCTTTCTCCAGTTGTTCGATAGCCAGTCCCTTGAACAGGTCTTTCCGTCCGAGGAAATAAGCTTCGAGTGTGGAAAGCAGCAGGCTTTTACCGAAACGGCGCGGACGGCTCAGAAAATAAGGTTTGCCGGTAGTTACCATTTTGTAAACCAATGCAGTCTTATCTACATATAGATATCCGTCTTCCCTCAAAGAGGTAAAATCCTGTATCCCTACCGGGAGTTTTCTGATCGGTGTTGTTTCCATGTCTCTGTTGTTTTTAAGCACGAACACAAAGATAAGAATAATATGCTAATGTTGCATATACCAATGGATATAGTAAATAGTTTGAGATTTATCAAAATTGGCACATTGGCATATTAGCAAATTGGCACATTATTTCTTTTCTTTATCAATCTCATCATGTCAAAGAACGCTTGTTTTTGCATCGACAGTCGATGCCGTGTTGCACTGGGTGTAAGTGCAACGTTACACTCGATGTCGATGCAACGCTGCACTTGGTGTCGATGCAACGCTACATCGACCCTCCCTGCAAATCATTCGATTTCAGGACGATCTCCGCCGCCGGAGTCGCCTACCACCAGCTTCGTTGGATATTCCAGGGTACGTGCTTCTTTCAAAGTCGTACTGCTTTGGCTGAACTGTGTGACGATACGCAATGTATAGCTACCGTCGGCCAACGCCGGAACACGGGCGATCACCTTGCTGGGGTCGTTCTGGGTAAGGCGGCGAGTCACTTTGGTCGTTGTGCCGTCGCCAGCAACGAAGAAGACACCTACGACAGCGTCATCGCCGGCTATTTTGATGTTATTGCCCGTAATCATAATATCTTCGCTTGCCGTGATCGAGCCGTCGAACAGGCCGGTCAGAGTATCGGTGACAAGCCTGATACGGGCCACGTCGGCTTTTGTACCCATATTGATCACTTTTACGTTTTTCAAGGCGTCACGGAGCTTTTTAGTCGGAACGATGTCGAATGTCAGTTTGTGGATAGCCGGATCGAACTGAGCATCCGAGTTCTCGAAAGCACCCAGGATACGCGGGGAGAACTGGCAAAGGTCCGTTGTCACACTATCGCCGTTCAACAAGGCTTCGAGGATAATATCACTGTCCTGCGACGTTACCGAAAGGATGGTCGGCAACTTCAGTTCGGAGCCGGTGCGCTTGATTTCCCGGGCCGTATCTTCTTTGGTCAGGGTTTTCGGACCGGTTTTCACTTCGGCAATGCAGTCTTTCGTATTGTCTTTTGTCAATGGGTTATCACGCAGATAAAATTCCCAGTAATACTCTTTGTTGTAATCTTCCATGATGTTTCATGTTTAATTGTTAATACTAATGCTGTTTTATTTGTTCCGGCACGGTGTCGGACTTTTAATTTTTGCCACGCAGGGTGAATATTATTTATCTTGAATGCAACGAATGTTATTTGCATCATAATTGTCTTTATTTACAAAAGTGATTCCGTTTGTTGATTCTGCTCCACCGTTTCCTTGCGCATAGAATATTTGATGCGTCTGGTTTGTTTGGAGATATACAGCGTAACCAATATTAGCAATATGACTTACCGACACTGGATAACCGGAAAATCTCATATAAGTCCGATTGCTTGTCCCGTCATATTGGAAAAGAGCTCCTCCTTCAATTTTATAGTTAGATAGGATTGAATTTTGATTGGGCTGATTATAATCAACCAAAATTTGTAACTCATTTTTAGATGGAACGCGCCAGCCGGCAGGACACGGATCATGTATAGTTTTATCAGTGCTCCAGGTTGGTACGGGACTAAAACGTGCCCACTCATGATTCCAGCCACTACCAAGTGATTCAGGATGTTGATATGCATACAGTAAAGAAGTCATATCCAAACTTGACGGCATTATCCAAGTAATACCATCCGGCTCATACCGATTCAGACAATGTCTAGGCGGTTGTTTTCCGTCAATTGTAAAATGATATTGAGTTCCTAAATCTTCCGAAGGGTAGCTTCCGGGAAAAGGATCTTTACGACCTTTCTGATAATGGAATCCATTGGCACGCGACATATTAACAATCTGTTTAGGAACTGAAACATATCCGTCATAAGCACCCAAGCAACGGTCCATTATCGGATTATAACTAACACCATTTCTTTCCAACTTAAGGATACGCTTATTCTCTGGTGTAAGAATTGTTTCGTTGGCTGTAGCCGAAGGAGAATAATTCGTTATCCAAACATGCCATGACCAAAGTATATTTCCATCAATATCACAGGCTGCTATTACACCACTACCTCCAGTAGTATTGGGAGCCACGCGACAATAGATTCGTGCATTTCCAAAATCACCACCATTTTTAAGATCAACAATATTTGTATGATCGTCAGAAGATGTTACGACCCCTAATGCCGGGTCACCAACATCACCGTTTTCTTTTGTCTGCCATAATACTTTTACCGATTGAATCTTTTTTGTTGAACACCATCCCTGTAACAATGAGTTTTCTACCGGATTCCCCTTTACATAATAGGTATAAGGATTAAAACAGAAAGCTCCACCGGGAGCTACTATAAAACAGTTTGCGGTCGGAACCAAATTGTTATTATTCTCGGATGCCGCTATCGGATCGATAATTGTTACACGGCGGTCATTGACAGGTAGGTCAATATGACTGATCTTTACCGTATAATTATAGTCCGTATTACCATACAAATTGAAGTCTGTCGATTCTGAACCACCCAAATAGACACGGTAACTCAATTTCTTCTTGAGGTCAGAAGTATTGGCTGCAATAAAATCGACATACGAACTGCCCATCGGGGCATTCGATTTAATACGGTATGTCTGGGAGGTTGCTAATGAATTCGTTCCACGCACGTTAGCCGGAACCCAACAAGAATAATTTCCGGCACCTATTTGGGTACTCGTTAATTGTATGGTTATATATTGGTCCAGTAAAGAAGGATATGTTTTATCATCTTTATCTGGGGCGGCCACCACTTTATAATTAAGAGGGATACTTTGCAAAAGGATTTGTTTTAACTGATAACCACTGTATGAATAAGACCAGTTCAGTATCAAACGGGTTGCCAAACGACGAAGTAACAAACGGACATCCTTACCTTCAATACTTTTAATCGTATTGTTTTCTACGCATACATGTTCCAAATGCAGAACATAAGGCATCTGGTTCATATCTTCCTGATTGGACGGATTTAACTCGGATATAACGGAGGCGTCAATACTTTTAGTTTGGGCAGATGTAAGATTGCCAGTATCCAATGTGGTACTTGTATTACTTTTACCCCATGCTACGATCACCAGTTGGCAGTCGATATTTGCTGTCAGAGTCAATTTAAGGGCAGAACCGATCTCTTGTTCCGCAATTACATTCGACATACCTCCTATGCGATTGCCGGAACGATCGTATTGTTGTATTTCCAAATTATAGAGTTTGTCCGGTTTCAGAGAACTCTCCGCTCCTTTCGTTGCCATTGCAGGTTGGAGAGCATAATTGAAAGCGGTAACACTTGATTTAGTTTCCGATGGCGCGGACAGGGTATATCCGTCTGTTTCATCTGCCAAGCCAATATTAAGCGTTACTTCCACCGTCTTTCCTTC
>NZ_KQ033913.1:1255704-1257159 GCF_000969835.1 Parabacteroides goldsteinii DSM 19448 = WAL 12034 | reverse complement strand
GTATTTTTCATATACTCTCTTTCCTTTTTTTACGCACATTAACTATTGCATTCAGTCTTTGTATTTGTTCATTACTTTTCTCTTTCTCAATAGGTCTTCACCAGTGTTATTCCCTGTCTTGAATACAGCGGAGCGGATGAGCATCGCGTCTTGCCCATATGGAAGAAATATTATGCCCGTTTTTTCCTACTTCATAAGGAAAGTAATCTTCTATAATCGCTAACGAATAAGCATTCTCAGTTCCTCTCGATTCTCTACACCACAAATTTGAGGTTCCGCCTATATAGTTGAATTTGTTATAGAACTCTTGATATCCAGTCATTCGAAGATAGGTGGTACGTCCGGATGAAGTATTTTCAAAATAGATAACAGCCCCTCCATCTTTAACAACTGTTTCTTTATTTTTCATATTCATCGGAATATTTGCATTACCAGTTTCCCCGCTTTCTGTATATGACGTACTGGTGAAAAAAGGCTGATAATTCACCTTACTCGCTATGCGCCATCCGGCAGGACACGGATCATGAACAGTTTTTTTATTATCAGAGCCATTCCAAAACAGATCACTATTATCACTACACCAACTAGCACCAGAAGAATACGAAGTTGTAGGATGCTGATAGGCGGTCCTTAATGAGACAGTATTTGATGAAGCTTGCATGATAAAATAGGAAAGACCATCCGGCTGATATAAATTCAACATTCCCAGAGTCGGCTTATCTGCGTTAATGGTAATGTTTATCATTAATGTTTCCGAATAGCTACTGGGGAACGGGTCTTTCCTACCACATTGGTAATGGAATCCATTTGCTTTTGACTTTTCCAGATAACTTTCGGGGAAATCGGTATAACCAGCTTTGGCTCCTAGGTTACGATCCATCATTGGATATTGAATCTTGTTACCGTAAGTATATTTTGAACTCTTTTGTTCGGGTCATCCACTGAAACATCGGCTTTGGCATTCGGGGTGTAATCAGTTACCCAGATATGCCAACTCCAAAGGATATTACCTGTTCCGCCCGCACCGTCATAAGCAGCTATCACCCCGCTTCCACCTTCCGTATTCGGAGCGATACGGCAATAGATACGGGCATTTTCGAAACTACTGCCATTCATAATATCGACTATATTCGTATGATCGTTTGACGAATTGACTACACCTAGAACAGGATCACCTACGTCACCATTTTCTTTTGTTTGCCACAGGACTTTTACTGATTGGATCTTCGTTGACGAGCACCAACCCTGAAGTAAGGAATTGTCTTTCAATGCTTCGTTTATATAAAATTTATAAGGATTAAAGCAGAAAGCACCACCGGGAGCCACCATGAAACAGTTTGCGGTCGGAACCAGATTGTTATTATTCTCGGATGCCGCTATCGGATCGATAATCGTTACACGGCGGTCATTGACAGGTAAGTCAATATGACTGATCTTTACCGTATAATTATAATC
>NZ_KQ033913.1:1254279-1255429 GCF_000969835.1 Parabacteroides goldsteinii DSM 19448 = WAL 12034 | reverse complement strand
AGATCAACAATATTTGTATGATCGTCAGAAGATGTTACGACCCCTAATGCCGGGTCACCAACATCACCGTTTTCTTTTGTCTGCCATAATACTTTAACAGATTGAATCTTTATAGTAGAACACCAGTCATGTAATTGTTCATTAAGTTGCGTTTCTCCATTTATATAAAATGTATACGGATTAAAACAGAATGCACCACCGGGAGCCACCATGAAACAGTTGGCAGTCGGCACCAGATTGTTATTATTCTCGGATGCCGCTATCGGATCGATAATCGTTACACGGCGGTCATTGACAGGTAAGTCAATATGACTGATCTTTACCGTATAATTATAATCTGTATTACCATACAAATTGAAGTCTGTCGATTTTGAACCACCCAGATAGACACGATAACTGAGTTTCTTCTTGGGGTCGGAAGTATTGGCAGCAATAAAATCGACATATGAACTGCCTGTCGGGGCATTCGATTTGATACGGTATGTCTGGGAGGTTGCTAATGAATTCGTTCCACGCACGTTGGTCGGTATCCAGCAGGAATAGTTTCCGGTACCTACTTCGGTACTCGTCAATTGTATAGTGGTGTATTGGTCTAGTAAGGAAGGGTACGTTTTATCGTCCTTATCCGGTGCAGCCACTACCTTATAATTAAGAGGGATACTTTGCAACAGGATTTGTTTTAACTGATAACCACTGTATGAATAAGTCCAATCCAGCGTCAGCCGGGTTGCCAGCCGACGGAGCAACAGACGGACGTCTTTACCTTCAATACTTTTGATCGTATTACCTTCTACGCAGACGTGTTCCAGATGCAGAACGTAAGGCATCTGGTTCATATGCTCTTGATTGGACGGATTAAGTTCGGATATGGCAGAAGCATTAATACTTTTGGTTTGGGCGGATGCCAGATTGCCGGTACCCAGTGTGGTACTTGTGTTACCTTTTCCCCAGGCAACAATCACCAGTTGGCAATCGGGGTTTGCTGTTAAAGTCAGGCTAATTGCGGAACCGATCTCTTGTTCCGCAACTACATTCGACATGCCACCGATGCGACCGCCGGAACGATCGTATTGTTGTATTTCCAAATTATAGAGTTTGTCCG
Source organism: Parabacteroides goldsteinii DSM 19448 = WAL 12034 (assembly GCF_000969835.1). Classification (GTDB taxonomy): domain Bacteria; phylum Bacteroidota; class Bacteroidia; order Bacteroidales; family Tannerellaceae; genus Parabacteroides; species Parabacteroides goldsteinii. The sequence continues at coordinate 1,254,327 of NZ_KQ033913.1, read as the reverse complement.
GTTTCAGAGAACTCTCCGCTCCTTTCGTTGCCATTGCAGGTTGGAGAG
>NZ_KQ033913.1:1249927-1253734 GCF_000969835.1 Parabacteroides goldsteinii DSM 19448 = WAL 12034 | reverse complement strand
TTCCCGTTGAGATTCAAACTGTCGTTCAAACTCTACGTTTTTTATTTTTACTGTATTTTTCATATACTCTCTTTCCTTTTTTTACGCACATTAACAATTACATTCAGACACACGAAAAAGCAGCGCAACACCCGACAGGGTGCTGCGTAACTATTGGGTGCATCTGTTATTTTTTACAGATGCGATTGATAAGATTCAGGGGGAATGTTAGAGTTGCTCGATCTCTTCGGAAGTAAGACCGGTTGCCTTTGAAATATCTTCTAAAGACAGACCTAAGGATTTTAAGTTTTGAGCTATTTCTCGGCGTTCTTCTTCACGACCTTGCTTTATACCTTTTTTTATACCTTTCTCTTCGCCTTTGATTTCGCCATCTTCAAAACTGGCATCAATGGCAGAAAGCAAATCACGTTCGACAGCCAGACTCAGTTCGTACTCCAAACGTTCATTGGCAGACATACGTTCTATTTCCACTATGCTTTTTAGCTTCTGAAATAGTTGGTTATTGAGTTCATCCGGTAAACGTTCCATTATTTCGATATTATTTAAAACATACAACCATTTTAAGTAAATGGTCTTGCACTCCGACAAAGGTAATACAAATTTCGGCATTTCTAAATACACTTCGTTCAGCGTTTCGCTAAAAGGTATCTTCAGTTCACGATCCATCCTCACTACATCCCAGCGGTATTTGTCCGGATACCCGGGAGCCATCACATAATTAAGGATACAAACAATGTATACCTTATTTATATTATAATCCCAATGCTGTTTACGCTCTTCTTCCGACAAATGTGCTAATTTCTCACGGGTTACAACAGACTGTTGCTGGATAGCAAACGAGGCATAATACAGGATACGGTCGGAAAAGTATTTCTGACGGGTTTTCTGCATCTCCACTATAAAGAATTCACCTTTCTCATTCTCACAAAAAATATCAAATACTGCACGACGCTGATCCTGTTTCATGCCCAGCATTTCGACATTGCGAAAAGTGATGTTGATGATTACTTCGTCATGGAGGACTCCATTTAGAAAACTGATGATTAAATCTTTACTGACTTCACTCCCGAAAATGAGTTTAAACCCGTAATCCGAGAAAGGATTAATAAATTTGCTCATAGCTATATGTTTTAGTTGCGCCCATAGTGAGCGTGCGACAAATATATGCATTTATTTTCATAAGATGCAAAATATCTGCACTAAAAACATACGAACTGCTATACATTATATATAATCCTTTTTCAGTCTACAAAAGAGCCTCACTCCCCTTTCTATCTTATCAATCTCATCATGTCAAAGAACTCGTTTTTCCCCGGTTACTGGCAGGTCCGGGAAAATTACCTTTGTATTTTTACTTACCCTTTCTCGAAAAGGAGAAGAGGCAATATTTGATGCTATTTCTGTTCCTGAATGCAACGTATTGTATGTGCATCACATTTATTCATATTATCCCTCATAGAAGCTCCCCAGTTTGAGTCAATATTACTTTTTACATTAAAACAACTACCCTGATGAATATTACTCCCTTCTTCTCTGGTCCATACAAATCCCCACTCTCCTATATGCCTGAAAATATCGGTAGTAACTCTATAGCCAGCCATTCTATAATAAGTGGTATTTCCAGAACCTTTTGCTTCATAATACAGCACATAACCACCGTCTGACTGTGAGGTAGATTGACTCATTGCATTACCCGTTACCCAAGTATTGAAATTAAAGTTCCCTGATTGAAATAATGCCTTATAATTATTTCTTGAAGCAATACGCCAACCAACCGGACAAGGATCGTGAATTGTTTTATTATTATTAGAGTCATTCCATGAGTTTGCGGTAGTAAATGCAGAAGTTATTCCCCAATAATAAAAAACGGTTGGATGCCGATAAGCCTCCTGAAGTGACACATTTTGAGTTACACCTTGTTTTACAATATATGATAAACCATCCGGACCATATTGATTCAACATATCCGGAACAGGTAAAGGTTCGCTTACCCCTGAAACCTCACTCCTTATACTTGCTGAGTAACTGCTGGGAAAAGGGTCTTTTCTTCCCCATTGATAATGAAATCCATTTGCTTTCGACATCCCTAACGGGTCAGAAGGCACATTCGTATAACCGGCCATAGCTCCTAAATTACGATCCATCATAGGAAATTGGTCACTGTTATAAGTATATTTTTGTTTTCGTTTATATTCCGGCGTAAGAACCGTGGCATTCCCTTTTGCATCAGGGCTATAGTCTGTGACCCAGATATGCCAGCTCCAAAGAATATTTCCTGTTCCATTTGCACCATCATAAGCGGCAATCAGTCCACTACCTCCTGTCGTATTTGGAGCGACACGACAATAAATACGGGCATCCGTAAAACTTTCACCATTCTTTATATCAACAATATTTGAATGATCGGCTAATGTATTAACCACTCCTAGCACAGGATCACCTACATCACCATTTTCTTTCGTCTGCCATAATACTTTAACAGATTGAATCTTTATAGTAGAACACCAGTCATGTAATTGTTCATTAAGTTGCGTTTCTCCATTTATATAAAATGTATACGGATTAAAACAGAATGCACCACCGGGAGCCACCATGAAACAGTTGGCAGTCGGCACCAGATTGTTATTATTCTCGGATGCCGCTATCGGATCGATAATCGTTACACGGCGGTCATTGACAGGTAAGTCAATATGACTGATCTTTACCGTATAATTATAATCCGTATTACTATACAAATTGAAGTCTGTCGATTCAGAACCACCCAGATAGACACGGTAACTCAACTTCTTTTTGAGGTCAGAAGTATTGGCTGCAATAAAATCGACATACGAACTACCCGTCGGGGCATTCGATTTAATACGGTATGTCTGGGAGGTTGCTAATGAATTCGTTCCACGCACGTTAGCCGGAACCCAACAAGAATAATTTCCGGTACCTATTTGGGAACTCGTCAATTGTATAGTTGTGTATTGGTCCAGTAAGGAAGGATATGTCTTATCATTTTTATCTGGAGCAGTCACTACTTTATAATCAAGAGGAATACTTTGCAAAAGGATTTGTTTTAACTGATAATCACTGTATGAATAAGACCAGTTCAGCGTCAGCCGGGTTGCGAGTCGACGCAGCAACAGGCGGACATCTTTACCTTCAATACTTTTAATCGTATTGTTTTCTACGCATACATGTTCCAGATGCAGAACATAAGGCATCTGGTTCATATCCTCCTGATTGGACGGATTTAACTCGGATATAACGGAGGCTTTAATACTTTTAGTTTGGGAGGATGCCAGACTACCAGTACCCAAGGTAGTGCTAGTGTTACCTTTTCCCCATGCCACGATCACCAATTGGCAGTCGGAGTTTGCTGTCAAAATCTGACTAAAAGCGGAACCGATTTCGTGATCAGCAACATCACTTGCATTCATGCCTCCTATGCGATTGCCGTTCTGATCATACTGTTGTATTTCCAGGTTATAGAGCTTGTCAGGTTTCAGGGAACTCTCCGCTCCTTTCGTGGTTACTGCCGGTTGAAGTGCGTAATTGAAAGCGGCTCCATTCGATTTTGTTGTCGATGGTGCAGACAAAGTATATCCGTCTTTTTCGTCGGCAAAGCCGAGATCGAGCGTTACTTCCACTATCTTTCCTTCCAACGGATTCACCGCCGGACTGTCGATCCGTTCCTCGCAACCTGTGCTTATTAATACCAGTGATAAAAGTGTCATTATGACTCCTTTCCTTTCTAATTTGTGTCCTATACCTGCCATCCTTTTATCATTAATTTACTACATCAAAAGCGCCGTTTTAACA
>NZ_KQ033913.1:1098500-1249702 GCF_000969835.1 Parabacteroides goldsteinii DSM 19448 = WAL 12034 | reverse complement strand
CTAGATTATCAATCATTTTGATACAGTCTCTCTTTCTTATAAAAGAAAGGTATTTTCGCTTTTTTCTCTTCCCGTTGAGATTCAAACTGTCGTTCAAACTCTCCATTTTCTATTTTTACCGTTTTTTTCTGACTCTCTCTTTCCTTTTTTTACGCACATTAACAATACGGGATTACTACTAAAAATGCACACCAAAAGCTGTACAACTCCGGCTTAGGAATTGTATAAAAAAAGCCCCGGCAAACAACTACCGGGGCTACGATTCTCTTATATATTTTAAGTATTAAGCATGCATCACCAATAACGGTGTATCGGTGTGAAATAGCATCTTGCGTGCAATCGACGGGTTGAACATACGTGCTAGAATATTGCGACGGTATGTGCTTAATGCAATCATGTCGATTTGTTTATCGCGGACAAACTTTTCGATAGCCAGCAACAAATCCCCGTCGGCCAGCACCGTATGGGTAATGTTTGCATCCGGATATTGTTTCAGGAAATATTCGCGGACACCAGTCAGACGTATTTCGTTCCATTCGTCTTTACTTGTCGATATATTGAACAGATGAATATGAATATCATATCCCTTCACCAGGTCCATAAATTCATCGAAAGCCACCAGGTCGCGCTGGTTGAAGGAAGTAGCGAATGCAATATTTTTGGCTTCGCTAAAATCATTGAAGCGTATGTTTTCCGGAATTGCCAGAACAGGTACTTTGTTCACTTCTATCACTTCACCGGTGACACTGCCAATCAGATCCATATCTTTCTGGCTCTTTCCACGCGTACCCATGACAATAAGCGTAGGATGATATTCCTTACAATATGCGAGGATTTCTTCTTCAGGCAGACCTTCCCGTAATACATAATTATATTTTACCTTAGGCAATTCGCCAGCCTGCATCTTACGATTGATCAATGTGCAGATGTTCTCCATATCGATCTGTACACGTTTCAACACGTTCTGTACAGACTCTTCTTCATTTACCTGGTAAGCCAACGTGTCTCCCATCGGAATTGCCGAAGGAAAATATGGGCTGAAATAAGCATGCATGATCATTACTTCCGCACCTGCATGATAGGCATAATTAATACCCAGTTCACAAGCCTTAATGGAATAATCAGAAAAATCAACCGGGATCAGGATCTTTTTCACCTGCGGGGCTGCAACTTCTTCCTGCGTATCCTCACTGAGCCACTTACTGTCCTCTATTATGCGCAAGGCATGAGGCAGATCACTTTCCTTAATTCTCACACGCACTCCTGCCGAAACGACCGGTTGAATCTGATTTACATTATGTATATAAACTTCAATTCCTTCCGTTTCAAGTATTGTTTTGAGAATCTGAGCTTTCTCGAACGTGTGAATAGCTAATGTTACTAATTTATCTTCCATACTCGTGTGTTTTTATAGATTAAACAATCGGAAAATGCTAATATCACTAATAAAAAAAATCCCACAGCGTTTTTGTTTAGTCAGCTATGGGATTTTTTATGTACTGTAAAATTCTTTACGCCTGCTGTGCTTCAGATACATCCTCTGTTTCCGCCAGTATCTGTAAAGCACGTTCAAATATTGTTGTATCATCCAGAACTACCAAACCACCATCTGGTCCGGGTTCGATATGTATCCCACAGCTTTTACCATCCTTATAATTATATCCACCAAAATAATTACGAACAGTTTCAACTGATAAACCTAACTCATCTGCAATACGATGAGTACTACCGTCAGGCAGACGGTCTTTAATTCTGCGCAATTCATTAAAAGTGATTGTCTTTGTCATGGTTTCCTTATTTTGAAGGTTAATACTTCGTTTATTAATTAATGGCACTAACTTAAGCAATATAAATCAGAGGGACAAATTATTTCGTTAAAATAAACCTTTTAGCAAACATGCTTTACGACATGTGTTATATTTAACTGTAACTACTTATTTTATCTTAAACAGGCAACTAATTGAACATTAAATACTGCTATTATTAAAACAGCAATGAAAATCGCATATACGATCAGACGCTTCTGCCCGACCGAATATAGCTCACTGGCATTACTGTTTGTACCGGTAACTACCGGACGGACTTTGACATATAGCCAATATACCAACCAGCCAAAGAATACTCCTGCGATCGCTCCGGGAACAATATCCGAAATAAAATGGACCCCCAGATATACACGGGTATAAGCGGTAAGAGCAGCCCAAAGGAAGATCGTCCATGTAAACAGCCGGTAACGGAACAACAATGACATAAAGGTCGCAAAACCGAAAGCATTAGCAGCATGGCTGGAAATAAAACCGTATCGGCCGCCCCGGTAATCAAAGACAGTTTTTACCTGATCCATAAAATCCGGATGATGTGTCGGCCGGAAGCGGGTAAAAATGGGTTTGCACACATGTGAAGCAAACTGGTCACAAAGAGTTATTACCAGCACTATCGCCAGTAATATCAGGATAGATTCCCGCCATTTCTTCTTATACAGCAGTACGACCAATATAAAAAAGGCTAACGGCAGCCAGACTGCCTTACCCGAATACAACCACATAAAGCGGTCAAGGAAAGGAGAATCGCTGCCGTTAAGCATGAAGAACAAATCCCGTTCGTAAACTAATATTTTTTCTACCATCAGATTGTTTCTATATCTTTTGTCGGCATCCAGCCAACATTACCATCTTCCAGTGCTATTTCACTCCAGTCGCCTAATGTACTTCTGACAGACACTTTTGTTCCTTCATGCAGAACGAACAAATCCGTACCACTTGCATCCGGAGAACTTTTCACTGTTACTGTCGGAGCAAAAACAATAGCATGTGTACGGTTTACCAGTTCGCTCTTCTGATTTGCGGCAAAGATATTTGTCATAATCACACAAAGCAAAAGCAGCACACCGATATAGAAACCGACTTTCTTCAGGCGAATCTGCCTTGAAAAGAAAAACAAGATCAGGCATCCGATGAATAAGATGAAACAAACGATTCCCATTTTAGCCCAGGAGTCAGCTGCTCCCATATTCTGAATGGATTCGAACCATCTGCTCAGGAAAAATCCGTCTACCGGTTCAATCTTGTCAACAGTCTTCTGACGTGCCATCTGTAAGTTGAAACGGACATCGGCGTCACCCGGATCAAGAACCAGCGCCCGCTCATAATTCAATATTGCAGAGGCAATCTTTCCTGCTTTGTAATAAGCGTTCCCCAGATTATAATAAATCTCCGGTGAGTCGCCATTACTTTTCAGTATTCCTTCATATAACTCGATTGCTTTTCCATAATCTTCTTTGGTATACGCAGTCTCAGCTTCCTTTATCGCTGCATCCTGTGCATAAGCAGTCCATGCCAGACACTGAATCAATAGAAAAAACAATATATTTCTAATCTTTATATTCGTTTTCATCTTATTGCTTTTTAATTGTATTCTCCATCTTACCAATGGCGTCTACGGTTAACTCATATAACTTATCCATAGCATCCGAAGCCTGAGCCGGCGCATAGCGGGCAAATTCGCAGGTGTTCAGAATATCCATAAACTCATTTGTTAAGGTATCATCCACACCAAATTTGGCCAATTCGGTTTCCACATTATCTTTGGTCAGACTTGCCTGAGGAATATTCAGTTTATCACTCAAATATCCCCACAAAGCCCGGAGAACTTCATCATAGAACTCTTCTTTCTTGTTTTCCTTCATCAGCTTGCCGGCATTCTTCAATCTCCTGACAGCGATTTTATTTGCCTTTTTAGTACGAACCAATGCTATGTTGGCATTTTCCTTTACTTGCTTGCGATAAATAAAGAAGAAGACAATAAACAGGATGGCCGGTACCAGATAGCACATGTAATACATGAACGATCCAAAGAAAATATCGTTGTTGGCAATGAAATTGAAATCTTTCACTTTCAGGAAACGGATATCTTTACCCAGATACTTCACACTCTCTTTATTGCTGAAATTAGACACGACCGGAGAATTACTGCTTCCCCCCTCGCCTTGTTCTACATGAAGCTTGTAAGGATCGGACTTCAATGTCTTATAAGTGCCTGATTTAGGATCGAAATAAGAGAAAGAGATAGCCGGTATCTCAAAATCTCCGGCATAACGGGGAATAGCCATGTATTCGATCGTTTTGCTTCCACTTACTCCGGCAGTTGTCGTTCTGACATCTGTTTCCTGTTTTGGGTCGAAAGTATCGAAATCATTCGGGAAAACAACTTCCGGATTCTTGATCAGTTTGATATTTCCGTTACCGGAAATCTTCACTTTAATAGTAACAGCATCATTTGTCTTTACATTATTGGAATTAATATCCGATGTCATGGTGAAATTACCTACCGCACCGGAGAACGATGCCGGTTTACCGGAAGGCAACGGCTTCACATCTATTGTAGCAGGACTCGATACCAATGCTTTCCGTACTCTGTCGTACATGTCATCGAAACTATCAAAGATGCTGCTTATTTTCCGTTGGGTCGGAATACTGATAATAGCGTCGAACTTACCGCTTTCTATTGTCAGTTTTCCTGAACGTTGCGGATAAAGGACTGTTTGTTTCAAAACAACGGTGAAATAGTTACGACCGTTATAATGTTCCTGCGACCATTGCTTTTCCTGCGGCAACTCTATCTCCTGAGCAAGAAATCCTTCAAACTCCGGAAATTTTACTCCTTCCAGTCCGCACATGCGTGCTGCATATAATTTGAAAGTGACCAGAAAACCTTCCTGTTCATACACATTCCGGTTTGAAACTTCCATTCTCACAAAATAATCATCCTTGCCTATACCTGTTCCGGCTTGTCCGCCATTTGCTTCGGCAGCCTTGTCCGGAGGAAGTACTTTTACACTTAACGAGTTGGATGTGTAATTCGCTCCTTTTACCTTGATAGAAGCTGCCCCGATATTAAACGTACCCTCTTTCTTCGGCATCAGGATATAAGTAAATGTGTAAGCGACTTCCGAAGAAACATTTCCATTAATAATCTGAGTACTCGAACTTGTGGCAAGAGACGGCCCCATCAGTACTTCGAAATCCGTAAGTTCGGGTATCCGCAAATCGCTTGCCTTCGCTTCAGCATTTACGGTATACGCCAATCTGAATTGTTGCCCCATCACAACAGCATTCGGAGCGACTGCCTTAAAGGTCACATCAGCGGCCTTTGCCATCACCCCGGCTGTTAGAAATAGAACGAATAAGAAAGCTAATCTTCTCATTATATTGTTGTTTTTTCTGTTTTCTGTATCAATTACCACTCTTTATCTGTTTTGCGACGTTGTTGCTGTTGTGCCTGTGCTTTCTTTACTTTCTCCTGCGTATCCTTTTCATCCTGCAGGAAGGCATCGAGCATCTGCTGCGCATTGTCCCGACTCATCTGTTCATTTTGCTGCTGTTCTTGCTGAGTCTTATTTTCTTTCTTGTCGTCTTGCTGTTGCTGCTGCTGGTCTTGTTGCTGTTGATCGTCCTTATTTTCCTGATCTTCGTTCTTGTCCTGGTTCTGCTGATCCTGGTTTTGATCCTGATTCTCATTCTGTTGATTTTCCAGCAACTTCTGGGCTAATGCCAGATTGTAGCGGGTCTCGTCATCAGCCGGATTCAAACGCAAAGACTGTTTGAATGCTTCCACACTTTTGTCATACTCTTTATTCTGCATGCTAATGTCGCCCAGATTATGGAATATATTTGCAAGACGGGCTTTTCCTTCTTCAGTTTCAGCCATCTTTTCAGCAATACCGGTCAGCAACTGGTATTGCTCAGCTGCTTCAGGAAACTTTTTCTGTTTGTATAAGGCGTTCCCCAGATTGTAAGTTCCTTCAACTGAACGGGGATTTACTTCCAGACTTTTACGGTAAGCAATTTCCGATTCGGTAAACTTTTCGTTGCCATACAACTTGTTTCCTTCACGTACGTTCTTACGTTCAGCCTTTTGGGCAAACACCGCTCCCGAGCAAAACAGGAGCGCTCCCATCCATATCATTGATTTTCGTATACGTCTCATCTTATCCATTGAATTAAGAGAACAATTTTACTTTTCTGAAAATTCGGTTCTTCCTGTCTAAGGTAAGGAAGTCTACGATCAACAGGATCAATGCGATCCATGCCAGTGTCTGAAATTGTTCGTTGTATTCGGAATAGACTTTGCTGTCGAGTTCCGATTTATTCATCTTCTCTATCTCTTTCTGCAATGCTTTCAATGCAGAGTTGGTATTGTCGGCACGGACATACATGCCATGTCCTGCGGCTGCGATCTCCTGGCACATTTGTTCGCTCAACTTCGTGATAACGACATTGCCGTCTTTATCCTTCATATAATTGTTGGCTCCTGCAACAGGAATCGGGGAACCTTTCGGATCACCCATGCCGACAATATTCACATGAATGCCTTTTTCGGCAGCAGCGGCAGCGGCTTTTACAGCATCGCCTTCATGGTTCTCACCGTCCGTGATCAGGATAATTGTCTTATCGGATGTTTCACTGGGAGTGAATGAACGCATAGCCAGATTGATAGCCGAACCAATAGCCGTACCTTGTGTCGACACCATCGACGGGTTGATGGATGACAGGAACATCTTTGCCGAAATATAATCGGAAGTGATCGGCAGCTGGGTGAAAGCGTCACCGGCAAAAACGATCAACCCCATCTTGTCATCCTTAAAACCATCCGTCAGTTTCGACAACATCTGTTTAGCTTTATCCAGACGGTTGGGTGATACGTCTTCGGCCAACATGGAGTTGGAGACGTCCAGGCAAACCATTATTTCGACGCCCTGGCGTTTTACGGTTTCCAGTTTAGAACCAAACTGCGGTCCCGCAATAACAAAGATAACCATCGTGATGGCTCCGAACAATAGCCAAAACTTCAGATGCTGGCGTTTGGGAGATACCTCCGGCATCAACTCTGCCAACAATTCGGGATTACCATATTTCTTTATTGCTTTTTTCTTCAGGATGATTGCATATACATAAAATGCAATCAACACCGGAAGGATGAAAAGCAAGTACAAAAAGTCCGGATGTGCAAAACGAAACATAAGCCTTTATATTTACGGTATATTTCTTAACAATGTATTTCTCAATAAAATCTCAACCAAAAGCAAAGCGAATAGCAACAAGGCCCAGTTCTTATATTCTTCCTGTTTCTTGCTATATTGCTGAACGCTGATCTTGGTCTTTTCCATCTTGTCGATCTCCGAATAGATTTCTTTCAGACTGGCATTATCCGTTGCACGGAAATACTGTCCGCCGGTCGTTGCCGCAACCTGTTTCAAGGTCGCTTCATCGATCTCGACTGGAATATCCTGATATTGTACCCCGAATGCCGTTTGGAACGGATAAGGAGCCATACCTTGTGTCCCTACCCCGATCGAATAAACCCGGATACCGAATGTTTTGGCAATCTCTGCAGCTGTTACCGGCGCAATCTCACCCGCATTATTCACACCATCGGTCAAGAGGATAATCACTTTTGATTTAGCCTGACTGTCTTTTATACGACTTACCGCATTAGCCAATCCCAGGCCGATGGCAGTTCCATCCTGGATGATTCCCGGTTGAATGTCCTTGAACAGGTTTAACAACACCGTATGATCAGTCGTCAGCGGGCACTGTGTGAAACTTTCAGCTGCAAAAACGACCAACCCGATATTATCGTTCGGACGACCGTTGATGAAGGAAGCCGCCACATCTTTGGAGGCCTCCAGGCGGTTCGGTTTCAGGTCCTGTGCCAGCATACTACTGGAAATATCCATTGCCAGTACAATATCGATACCTTCTGTCGAGGTGTTTTGCCAGCTATTCGTCGACTGCGGACGAGCCAGTATGATAATAAGTACCGTCACTGCCGCCATCCTTAATATAAAAGGAACATGTCTCAGGTATACTTTCCATGAAGTTGCTCCCGGTGCATCGAATGCCTCCGAAGATGATACCTGCAAACTAGCCTGACTTTTGCAGAGCTTCCAGATATACCATCCTATCATCGGGATAAGCAGCAATAACAAATACAGATATGTAGGATTTGCAAATACCATTTTATTCTTTTGTTATATTAGAATCGTTTGTTTCAGTTGCTTTCCCTTCCGTCTCTGCTTCAGGAACGGCAACTTCTTCAATCTTCGTCTGATTAATAAATAAGTATGCATTCACCATACTCAGATCATTCTCATCAGGCAGCGGATTCATTTTTGCGAATTTCACGAAATCAGACAAATTAAGTATCTGTTTCAGATTTTCGTAAACCGAATCAGCTTCGTGCTGCTTGCGGATAATGTCCAGGATTTCGCCGGAAGTCATTTCCATCGCATTGATATCGAAGCGGTCCACGATATAGCGACGCAATGTCTCGGTGATTAACGTATAATACTCCTTGCTGCGACCCTGCTGCCAGAGTTTCTGCTGCTTGATCTCATCCAGTTCCTTGATAGCCTGCTCGTGAGGCGGGAGCTTCGGTTCCGGTTTCTTGAACGGGATAAGGGATTGCTTGTTGCGTATACGTTTAATAATATAGGCAATCACGCAAATCAGGAACAGAGCCAGCAATATGCCATAGATAAGCGGATAGTAGTCTGCCAGCACGAAAGGCGGTTTCCATATATCCTTTATATCATAAAACTCTTCCGGTTTATCCACATTCACAGGAATGGTCGAAACTTTCAGGGCCACCTGGTTTGAATAAACAGTATCGACTCCGTCGATTACTTTGAGTGGCGGCAACAGATACAATGACGAATCGAAAGAGGTTATCAGAATATCCTGCTTGATCAGCAGGCGGTCGTTCTCGATAACCGACGAATCCGCTTTAGAAAGGCTCAGCACTTCTACCCCACGCATCAATGTGTCGTTGGGAATCACTATCTGAACCGGTTTGTCCTTGTCTGTCGTAACCGTCAAATGTAAAACAGTCTGTTCTCCGATCAGGATGGCAGCCGAGTCGATCTTTACATCGATCAATGTCTGCTGTGCCACCATCTTCCCTCCTGCCAGCAGGAACAGAAGAAGAAACAGAAAGCTTTTATTTATTATTTTCTTTTGCATGCTTAACTACGTTTATCAAAAAGAGCAATCAATGCCTTCACATAATCATCTTCCGTACGAATAGAAACCGAATCTACCCGGCATTTCTTGAACGAATCGCTCATGATAGTCTGCCGGCGATTCCACCATTCCTTATAGGCTTCGCGGACGCGGGCGGAAGAACTGTCGATCCAACGTTCTGCACCGGTTTCAGCATCTTTTATCTTCATCAATCCGACAGACGGAAGTTCAGTTTCGCGACGGTCGTACACCTGGATAGCCACCACGTCATGTTTACGGTTGGCAATCGTCAGGGCGTCCTTAAAACCATCCTTATCGATAAAGTCGGATATCAGGAAAGTCGTACAACGTTTCTTTATGGCGTTGGTCAGGAATTTCAAAACCTGAGCGATATCCGTCTTCGTATCCTGTGGCTTGAAGTCGATCAGTTCGCGAATGATATAAAGAATATGTTTTTTCCCCTTCTGAGGTGGAATAAATTTCTCGATCTTATCAGAGAAGAACACCACACCGATCTTATCGTTATTTTGTATAGCCGAAAAAGCCAATGTCGCAGCGATCTCCGTAATAACCTCTTTCTTCATTACGTTCACGGAACCAAAGTCTCTACTCCCCGATACATCGATCAGCAACATCACGGTCAGTTCGCGCTCTTCTTCGAACACCTTTACATAAGGGCGCACATAGCGGGCGGTCACGTTCCAGTCGATATCGCGGATATCGTCGCCGTATTGATACTCGCGCACTTCGCTGAACGCCATACCACGGCCTTTAAAGGCAGAGTGGTATTGTCCTGCAAAAATATTGCGGGACAAGCCGCGGGTCTTTATTTCAATTCGCCGAACCTTCTTTAATAGTTCACTTGTTTCCATTTTTCTTCAATTTGTGCTTTCAAAACTGATGTAAAACCGTTTCCCAAGTTGGGAAAGCATTTTACAAGGGTGAAAAACCGTTTCCCAAGTCGGGAAAGCATTTTACAAGGGTGAAAAACTGTTTCCCAAACCGGGAAAGCATTTTGCAAGGGTGTAAAGTCGTTTCCCACGCCGGGAAAGCATTTTACAAGGGTGCAAAGTCGTTTCCCAAACCGGGAAGGCATTTTTCACCAGTAAAAAAGCATTGCCAGAACCGAAGGTTAAGGCACCTCTACCTTATTAAGGATTTCGCTGATCACCTCTTCGGATGTCAGGTTATTCGCTTCCGCTTCGTAGCTCAAACCGATACGGTGGCGCATCACGTCGTGGCATACGGCACGGATATCTTCCGGAATCACATAACCTCTGCGTTTGATAAATGCATAAGCACGGGCAGCCAGCGCCAAATTGATGGAAGCACGGGGAGACGCACCGAATGCAATCATATTGGAAAGGTTTGCCAGGCCATGTTCCTGCGGGAAACGGGTTGCAAACACGATGTCGACGATGTAGCGTTCGATCTTTTCATCCAGATATACTTCACGCACAACTTTACGTGCTTCCAGTATCTCGTTCTTTGTCAGGATCGGTTTGATATCCGGTTTGATGCCGGAGATGTTCTGACGGATGATTAGTTTTTCTTCCTCTTTCTTCGGATAGTTGATGATCACTTTCAGCATGAAACGGTCTACCTGCGCTTCGGGCAGCGGATAAGTACCTTCCTGCTCGATCGGGTTCTGGGTTGCCATTACCAGGAAGGGTTCCGGCAACTTATACGTGTTTTCGCTGATTGTCACCTGACGTTCCTGCATGGCTTCCAACAGTGCACTCTGAACTTTGGCCGGTGCACGGTTAATTTCATCCGCCAACACAAAATTAGCGAAGACCGGGCCTTGTTTTACCTGAAATTCTTCGCTTTTCTGACTATAAATCATTGTACCGATCACGTCGGCCGGCAGCAAGTCCGGCGTAAACTGTATACGGCTGTATTTGGCATCGATCAGTGAGGCCAATGTTTTAATGGCAAGTGTTTTAGCCAAGCCGGGAACACCTTCCAGCAGGATATGCCCATCTGAAAGCAGACCGATCATTAACGATTCAACCAAATGCTTCTGTCCAACAATTACCTGGTCCATGCCCATCGTAATCATGTTTACAAACGAACTTTTACTCTCAATCCGTTCGTTCAACTCACGAATGTCTACTGTCTGACTCATAGATTTTTTTTCTTATTTATATTGTTATTGTTTCTGCTTGTTTTTATAGTTGCACAAAATTAGAAATGTTAAATTCGTATCCTTCACTTTTGCAGTTAAATAATACTAACCGGAGCGAGAACTATTTTGTTTTATTTTACTTAAAATCGTGGATTTTAGTTACAATTTTCCGGACAATATTTCTGTTTGACGTGCAGCGGCTTTCTCTACGGAAGCACGGCTATGTTTGTCTATTCCGTACAACTCCGGTGCAGGCACCTGTATCTCAGTACCTACGGGGACATTGTTCGGATCCTTGATGACTGATTTATTATATTCATACAGGTAAACCCAGAATATTTTACTTCCATAATATTCAAGAGAAATCAAGGTCAGACGGCTTCCCGGTTCTATTTTTACTTTTGCCAGTATTTTAGGTGTTTGTGCCGCAGGCTCGACTACCGGCGCTACGGATTCGACGGAAACAGTATCCTTCTCCTCTACCGTTTCAAGTTCCGCTTCTGTTACTTCGGATTCTTCCACACGGGTCGTATCCTCAGGAACAACAGCAGTTCCCGGCAACGACATACCGGTCAGGACAGTCGATCCCGACGTATCAGATCCCAGGAATAAACTCCGGTTAAGATACAGGAAGATACCTGCTATTGCAACAATGGCAACGACACCGACGGATACCAGTATTTTGATCCAGGAAGAAGCCGTCGGCTCCTCGTCTTCAATCTGAAACCCGTCCATGCCAGGATAATTGGCAACTGAAGGTTCTTGCTTCGTTTCTTCTTTTAGCTGGTCTGAAGATGTATTTTCCGGTTCGGTTTGCTCAGGAATATCATTTTCTGCCGGAGAGGGCTCGTCCGGGACTATCGATTCTTCGATTACTTCTTCCGGTTCATTTTCTGCGGGTTCTTCGACCGGCTGCTCAACCTCCGGAAGTTCTTCAGAAACACAGACATCATCTGTCGGCTGCAATGGCTCCGGTGTTTCAACGATCACTTCTTCGCTTTCCTGAAGGATTTCTTCGACAGATTCATCTTCCGCTTCTTTGTCTTCCACCGTATTGGATACGTCCAGATCGGTAAAGTCAACATCTTCGTTCAATTCCGTAGTTTCAAAAAAAGAGAACGGTTTATTTACCAGTTCACGTAATTCTTTATCAGGGAGGAAGGAAAACTTATAATGTGCAGGTATCAGGAAACGCTCGCCTGTATTCACATGGATACTCTCCCGTTTTTCTACCAAAACGATTTTAAAACTACCAAGTCCTTTTATTTTAGCTACTTTATCGGTAAAAACTCCTTGTGATACGATGGCAATAAACTCTCTCAGGAACTGCTCGGCGCTATTCCTATCCTTTCCGGTACGCTCGGCCAGTAAACCGGCCAGATCTTGTATTGTCAGCCGACTATTCATTGTCGCTCAATTCTTTTAGTTTGGATTTCAGGGTCGCCCCCGGCTTAAAGACAGGAACCAGTTTGGGCGGGACCAGATAACGTTTTCCACTTGCAGGATTAACAGAGATACGTTCCGCTTTCTTCTTGACTTCAAACAGCCCGAATCCCTGTAAATAGACAGCATCATTATCCGCCAGTTTCGAACCGACCACAGCCCCAAAAGCGGCTAACATTTCTGTTACCTCTTTCGACGTCCATCCCAGTTTTACAGATAATTCTGTAATCAGTTCCTTGTTTTTCATACTTGCTTCATCTATAGATTCAGCCACGATATTAGTAATTTTTTTGTAAACAGACAAACTTCTTAATGCTTTTTATATCAAAGCAACACTTTTCCGTAAAGGTCGAAAGCCTGTGATTCTTCGATATTTACGTTGTAAAACTCTCCCGGTTTCAATGAGTGCTCTTTAAAAACAATCACTTCAGGGTCCACCTCCGGAGAATCGAATTCGGTACGACCGATATAGCCGTCTTCCTCTTCCCGGTCGATTATTACTTTAAAAGTTTGACCCACTTTCGACTCATTCACCCCGGCAGATATTCTCTCCTGTATCCGCATGAGATAATCCAGACGTTCCTGTTTGACTTCGTCGGGGACATCATCCGTATAATTTTTGAATGAATAGGTACCCTCTTCATGGCTATAGGCAAAAGCACCCATACGTTCGAAACGTGCCTTTTTGACAAACTCGACCAGTTCTTCAAAGTCCTGCTCCGTTTCACCCGGATGGCCCACCATCAAGGTTGTACGGATATGGATACCCGGAACTTCTTCACGGATGCGTTCCAGCAAAGCATACGTTTCTTCCTTCGTGATATTGCGGCGCATTTTTGTAAGCATCGGATCGCTGATATGTTGTAAAGCGATATCCAGATATTTGCAGACATTTGCACGTTCACGCATCACCCGCAATAAATCATAAGGGAAATGGGTAGGATAAGCATAATGCAAGCGAATCCATTCCACTCCGGGGATATCAGAAATACGTTCGACCAATTCCGGCAACGCGTACCTTTTATATATATCTTTTCCGTAATAAGTCAAATCCTGGGCGATCACCTGAAATTCTTTTACACCCTGTGCCACAAGCAAACGGACCTCTTCTTCTATCTGCTCCATCGGAAGGGACTGGTAATGTCCGGTACTGATAGGAATGGCACAATAGGAACAAGTTCGGTTACACCCCTCCGCTATTTTCAGAAAGGCATAATGTTTCGGGGTGGTCAATACACGGTCGGAAGCCAGTTCACGATGATAAGACTTACCGATATCGGTAAGGAGTTGCTTCCAGTTGAATTTACCGTAAAAGCGGTCTACCTCCGGCAATTCCTGTTTCATTTCCTCCAGAAAACGTTCGGTGAGACATCCCATTATATACAACTGGCCGATCTTTCCTTTTTTCTTGGCTTCACCCAGTTCCAGAATCATGTTGATCGATTCTTCCTGCGCATCACCGATAAAACCGCAGGTATTAACGACAACGATCTCCCCGTTTATTTTATGCGGATCATGCTCCACCGTATAACCGTTAGCTACAAACTGACGCATCAACTGTTCAGAATCGACCAGATTCTTCGAACATCCAAGCGTTATGATATCTACTTTATTTTTCCTCATATTATTTTACGAACTGATAGTAACTAGTTCCCCTCTTGAGAGGGGATAAGGGGTGTGTTATAATTCTGTCCAAAAACAGGCTTTAACACACCCCCTGCCCCCTCTCAAGAGGGGAAAAGTTACTCTTATCTGGTATTATTATTCTCCAAATAGCGAATTGACAAATTCCTTTTTATTAAAGACCTGCAGATCCTCCATTCCTTCACCCAGGCCGATATACTTCACTGGGATACGGAAATGGTCTGAAATACCGATCACTACACCACCTTTAGCCGTTCCGTCCAGTTTCGTTACAGCCAGCGCATTCACTTCGGTTGCAGCAGTAAATTGTTTTGCCTGTTCAAAAGCATTCTGACCTGTCGAACCGTCCAGAACCAACAAAACTTCGTGAGGAGCATCAGGGATAACCTTCTTCATCACATTCTTAATCTTGGTCAACTCATTCATCAAGTTTATCTTGTTATGCAAACGGCCGGCCGTATCGATGATAACGACATCCGCACCATTTGCCTTGGCTGAACTAAGCGTATCAAACGCTACGGAAGCCGGATCAGACCCCATCTTTTGTTTTACGATAGGCACGCCTACCCGTTCACTCCAAATGACAAGCTGTTCCACCGCTGCAGCACGGAATGTATCGGCTGCTCCCAAATAGACATTCTTTCCGGCTTTCTTGAACTGGTAAGCCAACTTTCCGATCGTAGTAGTCTTACCGACACCGTTCACACCGACTACCATAATTACATAGGGCTTTTTATCTTCCGGCACAGTAAAGCTTTCGGCATCTTCCGTATTGTTTTCGGTAAGCAGAGTTGCGATTTCATCGCGCAACAATGTCGTCAGTTCCTGGGTAGTTACATATTTATCCCGGGCTACGCGCTTTTCGATACGCTCAATGATCTTCAACGTCGTATCTACACCAACGTCGGAAGTGATAAGCACCTCTTCCAGATTATCCAATACTTCATCATCGACCTTGCTCTTACCGGCAATAGCCCTGGTGAGTTTAGAAAAAACATTTTCTTTGGTCTTAGATAACCCTTTGTCTAAAGTTTCCTTTTTTTCTTTACTGAAAAAGCTAAAAATACCCATATATTAATTCGCTTAATTTATTTCTGCTTAGAATGAGGCTGCTAAGTTACAACTTTTTTAGTTGACAGATGACAGTTGACCGTGGAAAGTTATTTGTTTTCCGCAAAAACAGCCCTGCCACCTGCTTGTTGCAACTTAACCGTTTCTTCCTTTATAGTCTTCGTAACCGAATGTTCTGTAGACCACCAGTTCATCATCCTTACTCCAGAGAGCCAATGACGGATGCGGTATGCCGTTGAACATGGATGTTTTGACAATCGTATAGTGAATCATATCTTCAAAGACGATCTTGTCCCCTATCTTCAGCGGTTCATCGAATGACCAGTCTCCCATATAATCACCACTCAGACAACTGTTTCCGCCGATTCGGTAAGTAGGCTTTCCCCCTACCGGATCTGTAGCATTACGGATAACCGGTTTATATGGCATCTCCAGGCAATCAGGCATGTGGCAGGTAAACGAAGCGTCAATTATAGCCGTCTTTATTCCGTGGTTTTCAACGATATCCACAACGGTTGTCAGGAGAAATCCCGTTTGCCATGCAAAGGCGCTTCCTGGCTCCATAATGATCTCTAAATTAGGATACTTAGCCTTAAAACCCTGAAGTAATGATATCAGATGCTCCGTATCATATCCTTTGCGAGTTATCAGATGTCCGCCCCCCATATTCAACCATTTTATATGCGGAAGAAAACGTCCGAAACGCTTCTCCACTTCTCCCAATGTTTTTTCCAGATCGAACGAAGTCGATTCACATAATGTATGGAAATG
This sequence comes from Parabacteroides goldsteinii DSM 19448 = WAL 12034, assembly GCF_000969835.1. Classification (GTDB taxonomy): domain Bacteria; phylum Bacteroidota; class Bacteroidia; order Bacteroidales; family Tannerellaceae; genus Parabacteroides; species Parabacteroides goldsteinii. Next base: position 1,233,625 of record NZ_KQ033913.1, on the reverse strand, counting down.
CAATCCTTCCACTCCTTCCGGTAATTTTTCACCCAGCAGGTCGGCTATAATGCCCATTCGCGAACCGGGCGCACAAGGATTGTACAATTCCGTTTCCACATCCGAATATTCCGGATTAATGCGTAAACCGCACGATACCCGATTCCCATCTGCTTTTACCATCGGATAAAAACGCTCGAACTGAGACAAGGAATTAAAGGTTACATGACTGCTGTATTTTAATATGGTAGGAAAATCCGTTTCCGTGTAAGCCGGCGAATAGGTATGTGCCGGACTTCCCATTTCTTCAAAAGCCAATTGTGCCTCAAACTTCGAACTGGCCGTTGAATAAGGTATATACTCACGAACGATCGGAAAAGATTTCCATAAAGCAAATGCTTTAAATGCAAGAATTATATTCACTCCTGCCCGCTCCTTCACACTTTTGATCAGTGCCAGGTTATTACGAAGCAGCTTCTCTTCCATTACATAACAAGGAGAGGGTATTACGTTGAAATCGATCATTTAGTTTCTTTATTCTATTAAACAAGCTACAAAGATAATCTTATATTCATAATATCCCACCTTATAGACCTGAAGAAGATTTGTATGGTAACTAATTTGTTTTTGAGGACGTCGAAAACAAACTACATAGTAATAAATCCAATAAGCATATCCATTATCTGTCAACTATGACAATATAGCTTTTCTTCCCTTTTAACAATGAGAATAAAGGATGCTATTTAGTAACATTATAGTGTCACTCACTTTCACTCAGTAAATAGTTATACTCACAGCTCTCAACTTAGGCTTGGCTAATTTTTATCTAACTATTGTACTTACACAAGGTATAGATTTTTTATTCGATTCAAACTTTCTTATTTGATATAAAATAGTATATTTGTTACTTGTATAAGTATCCTGTAATTCTGAATATCATGAAACAACTATTATTACTTCTACTTCCTTTTTTATGTCTGTGTTGTAATTCATCCGACAAAGAATATGAAGATTACTCAAAAGAAGTTCTTATTACCGGGAAAATTTTGAACAGAGATTTTTACCCGCAGGAAAAAGACTTAACACTTATCGTTCCTTTTTTCCGGGATCAGGAAACGAAATATGTTGTTCCTATTGCAGAGGACGGTAGTTTTTCATTTCATTTTTCTCCTTACGCTAAACTCCGGAATGTACAGATCAATAAGTTTGCAGACCATATATTAGTCAGTCCAGGCGATAGTTTGCATGTGGAGATAGACTTTAAAAACATACTTAATCCGAAGATTTTTGGAGATGCAGAGAAAAGGAATCAGGAAACAAATACTTTCGTACAGAGCGGACGCTATTATATAGAACACTATTCGATCAGAGGAGATCTGGAACCGGAGGCTTTTGATGCAGAACTGCAACAAGAATATCAACTACGACAAGAACGCAGACAGGAGTTTCTCGAAAAATACAAACCGGATGAAGAAATACAGCAATACACAAACAAACTCCTGGAGATCGATTATTATTGCACACTAATAAGCTACCTGAATAACCGGAGCTGGCAAAATAAAGATATCTCCAGATACAACAAACAGGAAATATTTGTTAAGGTCGATTCTCTTTTCGAAGGGGAAATCATTCCGTCAAATATATTCAAACTGACAGAGATCGTTAACTCTTTTATCTCTTACCCAATATATAAGATGAAGAAAGAGAAGACTACTCTCGATGATATCATAGCAGCCTACCCTACCGGAAAGAATATCAGGCAATATCTTTATGCTGCATCAATCTCACAATCGTTAATAAGTAACGATACAACACTCTTTTCCAGTCGGCAAAAACAGCTCGATTCAATTGTGCATATTCCTGTTTTAAACCGTGAACTTCATCTGGCTTATCAAAACAAAAAAGATTTTCTGAAAAATCCCCGTACCGTATCCAATTATATGCTTTATGGGAACTATTCTGATATGCCAAACTCAAAGATTGACACAGATTTTATGAAACCCATTTATGAAATACTGGACAAATATAAGGGAAAAGTAATCTACCTGGATTTTTGGACTACATCATGCCCCCCTTGCCTGAAAGAAATGGAACCACTCAAAAAACTTCGTAAAGAATATTCTCCGGGAGATGTCGTTATAGTAAGTATTTGTGCCGGCGGTCCCAAAAAGACATGGGAAGATTTAGTGAAACGGCTGGATCTGCAACAGCCAGGCATCGATTGCCTGTATCAAACAGACATTTCGGATGAGAACTCTTTTTATAAAATATTGAACCGACTGGAATTAAAAGGTTACCCTCATTATCTGTTACTCAATCGGGAAGGGATCATTGTGGATTATGGGACAGTGGTACGTCCCAGTGATCCGCGAACCAAACAGAAAATAAATAGTTTATTGTAAGCGTTTATCCGATAATCGTCAACCTGGCAAACTTCAATAGTAACTGTTTTTGTCCGAAATGGGTGAATGCTACCGTTGCTTTTGCATTTCCGCCATCGCCTTCGATAGCAATGACTTCTCCTTCTCCAAAACGGTCGTGACGTACTTTTGCTCCGACACGTAAACCGGAAAGGTCGGATGCAGGAGCAGAAGACGACGCCGGAGTGGATGTTGTTGTTTCTACTTTTGTCAAACGCTGGCGTTGCTGTGCCTGTGCCACAGGAGAGATAAAAGAAGGTTCTTCCTTCTCCACTGCACGTGGCTGCTGAAAAGGTGAAGTAAATGCCGGACGCTGGAACCGTTCGCGGGCAGCGGCAAAAGTATCTGCCGACGAATCCGCCGGAACATCCAGGAAGCGCACATCGATATCTTTCAGAAAACGGCTGGGAGAACACATGGCGCTTTGCCCGTTCCGGAAACGACTTTTGGCATAAGTCAGCACACAATTTTCTTCGGCACGGGTGATCGCTACATAGAACAAACGACGTTCCTCTTCTACCGCACGCGGATTATCCTTGGACATAGATGATGGGAACAACTCCTCTTCCAAACCGACAACAAACACATTTTTAAATTCCAGTCCCTTAGCGGCATGTACGGTCATCATCGTTACTTTATTAGCCTGCTCGTCTTTGTCATTATCCTGGTCGGTCAGCAGGGATACCTCCGAAAGGAAGTCTGCCAAAGAAACCTGTTCGACTCCTTCTTCACGTCTCAACTCACAGAACTCGGCAATACCTTTCAATAACTCCTGTAAGTTTTCCTGCTTACTAATCCCTTCCACCGAACGGTCCTGAAAAAGAGAACTGACAATCCCACTCTCCTTGACCACTATTGCTGCCATTTCTTCGGCGGACAAGCGAGTGTTCTGCTCTATGAAACGTTCAATCATCTCACGGAAATCAGTCAGTTTCTTCGCTGTCCCGCTATTGATAGGCAAGTCGTAGTCGATAGGAGCATTCAGTACCGTCCAAAGACTCACATTATTGTCTGTAGCCGCACTTATTACTTTACCGACAGTCGTATCTCCAATGCCGCGCGACGGATAATTGATAACACGCTTGAATGCTTCTTCGTCATGAGGATTCACAATCAGGCGCAGATAAGAAATGATATCTTTTATTTCCTTCCGCTGATAAAATGACAAACCGCCATATATTTTATAAGGAATACCTCTTTTACGGAGTGCCTCTTCCAGGATACGCGACTGTGCATTCGTCCGGTACAGGATGGCAAAGTCTGCATAATCATAATCTTTGCGCAACCGCAACTCATTGATTGCAGAAGCGACAGCATATCCTTCCTCGTAATCCGAATAAGAAGCAGAAATACGCACTTTGCTACCCTCTTCCTTCTCCGAATAGACATTTTTATGAATCTGTTCCTTGTTCTTATGAATCAGACTGTTTGCCGCATTTACAATATTTTGTGTAGAACGGTAATTACGCTCCAGTTTAAAGATACGGCATCCGGGATACTGATTTTTGAATTGCAGGATATTGTCAATATTGGCACCACGGAAAGAATAGATACTTTGTGCATCATCCCCTACCACACAGATGCGGCGATGCTGCTCACAAAGTCTTTGGACTATCAGGTGCTGCGCAAAGTTCGTGTCCTGATACTCATCAACCAACACGAACTGGAAGAAACTGCGGTATTTCTCCAACACCTGCGGATGGTCACGGAACAGGATATTTGTCTGAAGCAACAAATCATCGAAGTCCATGGCACCGGCCTGCTGGCAACGGTTCTGATACCGTTTATAGATTTCACGCAGTAAAGGAACTTTCGAATCTATGTCATGCTGCATCAGTTCCTTGCTTTGTTCGTAGGCTTTCCAGGTAACCAGCGCATTCTTGGCATTAGAGATACGGCTTTGCACCATGCCGAGGCGATATACCTTATCGTCCAGCTGCATCTCTTTAATGATAGCTTTCAGCAGGCTCTTCGAATCTGTCGTATCGTAAATGGTAAAGTTGGAAGGATACCCGATATGCTCCGCTTCATAACGCAAGATACGTGAGAAGATAGAGTGAAACGTCCCCATCCACAGACGGCGGGCCGTCTGGTCACCGGTAATGGCGGCGATACGTTCCTTCATTTCACGGGCTGCCTTATTAGTAAAAGTCAGTGCCAGGATACTTTGAGGTGCCAACCCCAGATGTACCAGATAAGCAATCTTATAAGTAAGCACCCTGGTCTTACCCGAACCGGCACCGGCAATCACCAATGACGGACCTTCGTTATATTCCACAGCTTCGCGCTGACTTTCATTCAGTTTATTCAGATATTCTTCCACGTACCTTTTCTTTTAGGAACACAAAGGTACTAATTTTTATTTATTCGGATTTCATTAAATCATCATTCCTGTTATTTAAAGGGATTCGCGCAAATTGATACGATTGTGTTAGCAAGGATTACAATAAATTATTACCTTCGGGCGTTAATAAAAGAAAAACGATGAACATACGGTTAGCAGCAAATCTATCGGTACTCTTTACAGCTTGTATGCTTGTACTATCATTCAGTTTCGGCTTTCACAACTACTCGGAGGCACAGAAAGCAATCGTTTCGGACCTGAACCAGGCATTGCAGCAGACCATTATGCAAAATTCCGAGCTATGGATGAATCAGGATACGCTCAAAACCTATTCGCGCCTGTCCGCCGTCTTCGGAAATCCCGTTTCCATCGAAAGTTATAACAAAGATTTTGCCGAAGCATTGAAGCTCGAGCAATTAAAAGATAAAAGCGGCATCATCGTACATGTCAAAAACAAGAAAGCCATAGATAAACCGGTAACAGACGCAACGCCGGGAAAAGACCAGACTAAGAATTACCTGGCAAGTGATACCATTATCTGGTTAAGTGCAAATCTGAACCTCCCCGAATCCTCCCTGGAAGATTTGGGAATCTCTTTTCAGGGGTATGTAAACTATTCAGCCTCCGACGTCTTGGCGCTGACAGACAAGAAAGTTCCCCTCCTGCTCCTGTTGTTTGCCCTCCTGGCAGGTTGTCTTTCGTGGTTTTTAATGCGGCGCAAGCAAGCTGAAGCTCCTGTACAAAAAGAAAACCTTATCGCTTTCGGAAATCTTACTTTCTCATGCGACAAGGCTTGTTTCTATAAAGAAGACCAGGAAAAACTACGGTTAACCCCGCAGCAATATAAAGTAATGGAAATGTTCTACCTTACCTCTTCCCATATATTAGCACGCACTGATATTTGCGAAGCCCTATGGCCTGGCAAGGAGAATGCCGACGAAACGCTGAACACCCTGATACGCCGCCTCCGCCCGCTTATCGAAGAAAACAGCAATCTCAAAATAACGACAGACCGCGGACGGGCTTACCAGCTGGAAATCAAAGAACCGGTAACAGAGACCTATACCCAGACTGCCTGAACAGAGAGAAACTTTTACACGTAAAAGAATAATTATGAACAAAAATCAGCAACCGGAATGGCTTGAATGGGCCAAGGAACTACAATTTATCGCACAAGCGGGGTTAACATATTCAAAAGATGCTTTCGATATCGAACGGTTTGAACGCATCAGGGAAATATCGGCCGAAATAGTCAGCCGGCAAACCGGTTTGCCTTTGGAGAAAGTAAAGGACTTGTTTTGTAACGAAGAAGGTTTCCAAACACCTAAGCTGGACACAAGAGCCGCCATCTTTAAAGCCAACAGGATATTGCTGGTCAAAGAGAAAAACGGTACCTGGTCGTTACCCGGAGGTTGGGTGGACGTAAACCAGACCATAAAGTCGAACACGATAAAAGAAGTAAAAGAAGAAGCCGGCTTGGACGTCGAAGCAACCCGGATTATAGCGGTACAGGACCGGAACCTGCATAATCTGCCTCCCTATGCTTATAATGTCTGCAAAGTTTTTGTCCTCTGTGAAGCCAAAGGCGGAGATTTCCAGCCCAACATAGAAACGATAGAAAGCGGTTATTTCAGCCTCGATGAAATTCCCCCGCTAGCCGAAGAAAAGAATAATAAGGAACAGATAGAAATGTGCTTTGCCGCCTACCGGGATAAAGACTGGGAGGTACAGTTTGACTGAAAACCACGAATATCAATCATAAAACGTAAAACCATGAAGACAAAGTATCTATTAGGGATTTTGTTTGTAACAATGTTCACCGCATCATGCAACAGAACCATCGATAACAAGCATCGGTCATTGACTATACAAACAAAAGGTATAGAGTATGATTCTTTGTTCATCCGAAACACGGAGATTCAGCCTTTCTTTATAAAAGGGAAAAAGGCGGATAGTATCACATGGACATTTCAGATACCGGACAGCCTGTATAAAACGACAGCGTCTTTTGAGATACTCCCCAAGCCTTTTGACTGGAATACAAATACCACCTTCAAAGCATCATTTATAGCAACCATAAATGGAAAAGACCTTTATACGCATCAACTGACACTCGATGAAGAATCATCCTTTTTCACTCTTACATATAAGGACTGCAGTACAATGGAGAATATTTTCTTAAAAGCAATAACTCCGGAAGGAACAGACAGTACGGTTATAGGAAAAATCAACCAGACGATATTTACGGTGGAACCAGATAAAGATTCCGAGACATATATCAGATTGATTGACCCTTTTTACAGCCTTTTCATGAGTCAGAACGATACAACCTATGAAGAATATGTAAACAGATACACCCTATTGGCCAGACAATATCCAGATTCAAAATACCTGATCTCCCAATTTGCCAACCATCTGAGTCAATATAAGGACAAGAAAGATGTTCAGACCATTTATACTAATTTCTCAGATAAATATAAAGGTTCAATCTGGGGAGAAGCCGTTGAGAAATATCTGACCGCAAAATTCGAAAACATCAGTCTGCCCGATGCTTTAACGGAAGAAAGCACTCCAATCATAAAAGACTCTACACGATGTACGGTCATCATCTTTTCTGCTTCCTGGTGTCAGCCTTGCCATAAGCAACTTCCTGTCCAGAAAGAAATTTATCAGAAATTAAAAGATAAAGTAGATTTCGTAACCATATCCATAGATGAAAAGAAAACAATCAAACAATGGCAGGAATTTGTGAAGAAAGAGGAATTACCCTGGAGAAGCCTGCTAGCTTACCAGGATATAGCCGGAGTACGTGGCAAATATTATGTACCTCACATTCCGCATACCCTATTAGTATATCCCGACGGCAATTTCGAACCATTCAATTTATGGGAAGAAAATGAGATAAACAAGCTATATGCATTAACAGGAAACTAAGCAAAACTTGCCGTCAGAATGAAAGTTGTACCAATATTACGGATATTGTTACCCTAATTACATGTCCCTGTTTTTAGATGTAAATCTCTTTGTATCTTTGTTACTGTTCAAATACTTACGACTTTGAAAAGTAAAACGATAAAAATAGGAACGGTCCACCAATGTAACTGCTACATGGGTAGCAAGACATTGCATCCTCTGGTCAGCGTCATCGACTTATCCGACAGCAACCTGACGCAGCAAAACATCAAGTTAGGCTTTTATGCCGTCCTGTTAAGGGAATGCCGGTGCGGGGATTTCCTGTACGGACGTCAATATTATGACTATTCTGACGGTACGCTCCTGTTCCTCACACCGGGAGAGACCATTGCGATAGATAACTGCTTATTGCCACAGAAAGGCAGGATGCTGGCATTTCATCCGGACCTTATCGGTTGCACTTCGTTGGGGCAGAATATACAGGATTACTCATTCTTTTCTTATCACAAAAATGAAGCCCTCCATATCTCGGCACGTGAGAAACAGAAAGTATCGGAATGTTTCGATAATATCCGTGAAGAGTTACAGCACGCCATAGATTGCCACAGCAAAACGCTGATAACAAAATACATCGAGTTGCTGCTGGATTATTGCATACGTTTCAACGAACGCCAGTTTATCACCCGTTGCGAAGCCAACAAGAAACTGCTCACCAAATTTGAGAAGATACTAAATGAATATTTCGAAGCAGACCGGGTGAAACGCAACGGTTTGCCTTCGGCTGAATATTGTGCGGATTTACTTCAGCTGTCACCCTCCTACTTCACAGATTTGCTGAAATATGAAACGGGGAAAAACATAAAGGAACACATACAGTTCAAACGTATCGAAATCGCCCGACAACGACTTCAGACAACCCACAAAACCGTCAACCAGATTGCTGACGAACTAGGCTATTCTTCAGTCCAGTATTTTACCCGGTTGTTTACCAAAATAGCCGGATGTTCACCCAACAAATACAGGCATCCCAACTGATACATTACATATCACTATCTTGCTTTTCGATGGAGAAAGGAGGAGGGATGAATAAAAGTTTCTTGTGGAGGAAATAAAAGTTTTGTACGGTGTAAACTTTTGTTTTCTCAGCACAAAACAAAAGTTTAGACAGCAGAAAAACAAATAAACTATACCTGACAGCAATTATGGACATAGAGATAATTGTAATACCTCACAAGTGTAAGATGGTTACATGTTGTATTTGAAAAGTAACAATAATGGTAGATACATCCCTGCTATTGTAGATACATTTATATCTACATTCATACCATAGCCCGCTAATAAACAATAAATTACAACAAAAGTTGTAGATATTGTAGATAAGAACCTTTGAACTAAATCAATTCCGTCAATAGTTTGTCGTTTATTGTTCCAACAAACCTTCCAGATAACGTTCGGGCGGTAATCCGATGCGCTGCATGAATCCGGCAAGGGCACTAAAATTCAATCCTTCTTTCTCACTGTTAAGCAAAGCAACCCGGCGAATCACACTTAACGGCAAAGAAATGGGAACGGAAGGTAGCAATTGTCCGTTATCATACCGGTAACCGGCTTCGGACGGACTGCGGAGGACTGCCAGCCGCCATTCTTTTTCCGAAGCAGATAATGGTTCCTCTACTTCCAGGCAAGCATTGCATAAAAGAGAAAAGAAACGCGAATCGGCAGTAAAGCCGCTGTGTTCTTCATCGAAAAAGAATTTATCGTACTCGCGGTCCATCTGGGTAATGAAATTATCGAGTATCCGTTTTTCGTCGTATTTACAGCGTACCAGGAATATGTTTTCAAAAAGACAATGTTCGGCTAATTGCTCATAGTCAAACGATAACCTCAGATAAGGCTGTCCGGTTGACTGTACCTTTTCAGGCAGGACGGTTTCATTCTCATAGAAGGAGAACTTATAAAGTTCCATCTCCGGCCCGATCAGCATCCGGCGCTTTTCACGAAAAAAAGGAATAGCCTGTTTGCTGCTTTCCAAAGGAATACCTTTTTGTGCCTCATATGCTCCGATAGCCTTCCGGAGCAGCGATAATCCATATTGATATTCTTCTTCAGGAACCGTATATAATAAATTCTCAGCCTGTAAAATAAGTGCCGGTTCGCCGGCCGGTCCGGTGCATCCTTCAACGAACGATTGCAATGATATATAGCCTGATAATTCCATTAATTTAATATTTTTTGTGGGCAAAGATACACTATAATTCAGAGAATTACTACCTTTGTTTCAACTATAAACAATTCTAATAACCAATTACAAGAAGATGAAACGTCGTGATTTCTTAAAGACCAGTGTAGTAGCTGGCGCCGCTCTCTCAATAGACTTTACCGGGTTGCAAGCTGCATTGTCCAGCAATACGATGGCAGTAGAACAAGCTCCCGAAATGGTCGCCGTAATGGGTGGAGAGCCCGAAGTCATGCTTGACAAAGCATTGGAGACCCTGGGGGGAATCGGTAAATACATCAAGAAAGGGCAAAAAGTCGTTATCAAACCGAACATCGGCTGGGACCGTACACCGGAACTGGCTGGAAACACTAATCCGGGACTAATCAAGGCATTGGTAAAGAAGTGCCTGGAAGCCGGAGCTGAAAAAGTGACTGTTTTCGACCATACCTGCGACAACTGGCAGAAATGTTACGAAAGCAGTGGCATCGCTGCCGCCGTCAAAGAAGCCGGAGGTATCATCATGCCCGCCAACGATGAGAAGTACTTTAAAGAAGTATCCATCCCCAACGGGGTAAAAGTAAAGTCTGCAAAGATACATGAAGCGTTGATTGAAGCGGATGCGTGGATTAATGTGCCTATCCTGAAGAACCACGGCGGAGCGAAACTGTCGTGTGCCATGAAGAACTATATGGGTATCGTCTGGGACCGCCGTTTCTTCCATCAGAACGACTTGCAACAATGTATCGCCGACATCTGCACCTGGCAGAAGAAACCAGTATTGAACATAGTGGATGCTTACCGTATGATGCATCAGAACGGACCGCAGGGTAAAAGCGCTGCCGACGTAGCTACATTGAAATCCATGATTGTTTCCCCGAATATCATTGCTATCGACACGGCTGCCCTGGCTTTGTTCAATCAGGTAAAGAAACTGGATATGGAAGCCGTAAGCCATATCAGCAAAGGTGAAGAATTGAAACTGGGAACAACGGATTTGAAGAAAGTCAATATCAAACGTATTAAGATTTAATGAAGCGATTAAATTATCAGAAAGGAGTGAGAGTACTTCTCGCACTCCTGTTTTTTATACCCATACTCTTGTTTTTTCTTGATTTCACCAACAAAATGCCGGTGGATGTACATAAGTTTCTGCATATCCAATTATTGCCCGCAGTATTAGGCGGCATGTTTGGTATTGTTGCAGTATTGCTTATTATGACATACCTTTTTGGACGTATATACTGTTCAGCCATTTGTCCGGCCGGGATTCTGCAAGATATCATCAACCGTCTGTTTTGTATTGGTAAAAAGAAGAAAAAAGGTGTTCGCCGTTTCAGTTATCATAAGCCAATGAACTGGCTACGATATTCAATACTGGCCCTAACAGTGGTGACTACCGCATTGGGATTTTCCGGGTTATGTTTATTGCTCGACCCTTATAGCAATTTCGGTCGTATAGCAACAAACCTGTTTCGTCCTGCTGTGATGTGGGGAAATAATGTATTAGCCGACTGGCTGATGAAGATGGATAACTATTCTTTATTCCATGTTACAATCAGTACGGTTAGTATTGCCGGATTAATATCTGCCATTGTTGCACTGGTCGTATTTATTGTAATGGTTATTTTCCGGGGGCGTTTGTTTTGCAATACATTATGTCCCGTTGGAGCCTTACTCAGTCTGGTATCACGTTATTCACAAATGCGTATCTCGTTTGACAAGGATGCCTGCAACCATTGCGGCAACTGTGAACGAACCTGCAAGGCGGAAGCTATTAATGCAAAAGAGATGACGGTCGACTCTTCGCGTTGCGTGGATTGCTTCAATTGCGTTTCTTCCTGCTCTAAAGGTGGGTTGCAATACCGTTTCAAACCGGCTTTCCGTAAAGAGAATGCCGATACGGGCAGTTCCAATGCGATCCCGTGTCAAGCACGGGAACGGGTAAGTGCTTCTAACAGCCGCCGTACGTTCCTGGCAACCGGAGTAACGGTTGCGGCAACCTTGCCTGTTGTTTCGGCTATAGCAGATGGCGTCGGACAAGCCAAAGGACATGGTCTAGGTAACGGTCACGGAAAGAAAAAAGGCCGGAAGAAATGGCCGCCCATCACCCCTCCCGGTTCCCTGAACCTGGAACGGTTTAAAGACAAATGTACGGGATGCCATATCTGTGTCGTGAAATGTCCCAGCCAGGTATTACGTCCGGCAGGGCTTGAATATGGTTTCGACTATCTATTGAAACCACGCATGGCTTATATCAGCAGTTATTGTAACTATGAATGTACCATTTGCTCGGAAGTCTGTCCGGCCGAGGCCCTCAAACCGATTTCCGTAGAAGAAAAGAAATCGTTGCAAGTCGGCATTGCCACCTTCTTTATCAACCGTTGTATCGTGAAGACGGAAGGGACCGATTGCGGTGCCTGCTCCGAACACTGTCCGACACAAGCGGTACATATGGTTCCTTATGAAGGGACGCTGACTATTCCCGAAGTAAATCCGGACCTGTGTGTCGGTTGCGGCGGTTGCGAATCCATCTGCCCGGTACGTCCGATGCGTGCCATTATTGTAAAAGCAAACACGGTGCATCAGACCATTGTTTTGCCGGAAGAGGAAGAAGTTAAAAACGTAGAAGTCGATGACTTCGGTTTCTAACGGAAAAATGCTACCTTTGCAAGCAAATTTTGCAGAATGAAATTCGAATTACAACACAACGATACTAAAACAAATGCAAGGGCGGGCTTGATTACAACCGACCACGGGGTAATCGAGACGCCCATTTTTATGCCTGTCGGAACACAAGGCACAGTGAAAGGAGTCCACATGACCGAGTTGAAAGAAGATATCGATGCCCAGATTATCCTGGGTAACACCTATCATCTTTATCTTCGTCCGGGTCTTGAAATACTGGAAAAGGCCGGCGGACTTCATAAGTTCAATACATGGGACCGGCCTATCCTGACCGACAGCGGTGGCTTCCAGGTGTTCTCGCTTTCCGACAACCGTAAACTGCATGAGGAAGGTGCCGAATTCCGCTCGCATATCGACGGTTCGAAGCATCTCTTCACACCGGAGAAAGTAATGGATATCCAACGTATCATCGGAGCCGATATCATTATGGCTTTCGACGAATGCTGTCCGGGTGATGCCGACTACGACTATGCCAAGAAATCACTGGGACTGACCGAACGCTGGCTGGACCGTTGTTTCGACCGTTTCAACGCTACGGAACCGAAATACGGATATCAGCAATGCCTCTTCCCGATTGTACAGGGTTGCGTATATCCGGACCTGCGCCGTCATGCCGCAGAAAATGTTGCCAGAAAGGGAGCTGACGGGAATGCCATCGGCGGACTGGCTGTCGGCGAACCGACCGAGAAGATGTACGAAATGATTGAGGTTGTAAATGAAATATTGCCGAAAGACAAGCCCCGTTACCTGATGGGTGTCGGTACGCCGATAAACCTGCTGGAAGCTATCGAACGCGGCGTGGATATGTTCGACTGCATCATGCCGACCCGCAACGGACGCAACGGGCAGCTTTTCACCCGTTTCGGCACAATCAATATCCGTAACAAGAAATGGGAAGATGACTTCTCTCCCATCGACTCCGACGGAAACTCATATGTGGATACGCTTTACAGCAAAGCCTACCTGCATCATCTGGTCAAAGTAAACGAACTGTTGGGCTTACAAATCGCCTCCATCCATAACCTCGCCTTTTACCTTTGGCTGGTGAAGGAAGCACGCAGGCACATCATTGCCGGTGATTTCGCTACCTGGAAAAGCGGCATGGTGCAACAACTTGACAACAGACTTTAAAAGTTGACAGCCAACTAAAAAAGACATTCGCATGAAATTCAAATTAAGACGGATAGACTGGTATATCATCAAGCAATTTCTCGGAACGTATGTTTTCGCGATTATACTGATTATCTCTATCTCGGTAGTTTTCGATATAAACGAGAAGATTGACAAGTTCCTGAAGCCGGACGTGCCCCTGCAGGCCATTATCCTGGATTATTACATGAACTTTATCCCGTACTTTGCCAACCTGTTCAGTCCGCTGTTCACGTTTATTGCGGTTATCTTCTTCACCTCCAAGCTGGCAGACAATTCGGAGATTATTGCGATGCTTGCCAGCGGCATGAGTTTCCGGCGGCTTATGTTGCCGTATGCTATTTCGGCGGGGATTATTGCGATAGCCAGTTTTATATTGAGCGCGTTCATTATTCCTCCGGCAAATATTACACGTATTGACTTCCAGAATAAGTATATCCGAAATAAAAAGGTAGAATATGCCCGCAATATCCAGATTGAAGTGGAACCGGGCGTGATTGCCTATTTCGACCGCTACGATGCGCGTCCGAATATGGGTTACCGTTTCTCTCTGGAGCATTTCGAAAACAAGAAGCTGGTATCCAAACTGACTGCCAACTCCATCAAATACGACTCTCTGTACAAATGGACTGTCATCGATTATATGATACGTGATTTCGACGGAATGCGCGAACATATTACCGAAGGTTCCCGCAAGGACACTACGCTGACGATTATTCCTTCCGACTTCCTGATTTCCGTCACCGACTGCGAAACGATGACTTCACCGGAGCTGGCAACCTATATCGAACGTCAGAAAACGCGTGGTATCGGTAATATCCAGACATTCCAGATAGAATATCATAAGCGCTTTGCCTCCATCATGGCGGCATTTATCCTGACCTCCATCGGGGCGTCTCTTTCTTCGCGCAAAATCAAAGGAGGAATGGGATTGAATATCGGTATCGGACTGGCGCTGAGTTTCTCCTATATCCTGTTTACGACAGTGACATCGACCTTTGCAATCAACGGATATGTGAGTCCGATGGTGGCAGCCTGGATTCCAAATATCCTTTATACGTTTATCGCCATTTATCTGTATCAGAAGGCGCCGAGGTAATACGGAATCTCAAACTAAAATGAATATAATAGACACAAAACCCAAGCCGTTTCAGCGGTCATCCTGTAACATTTGGACTGATCCTTACATACAAAAGCAAATGTTACAGGAACATCTGAATCCTGAAACGGACGGTGCCAGCCGCAATTGGGCATCTATCCTGAAAATTGTTGATTTCATAAATAGCCATATCCGGCCGACCTCCCATATACTTGACCTGGGATGCGGACCGGGATTATACGCGGAGTTATTTCGTGACCAAGGCCATGAAGTAACAGGCATCGACTTCAACAAAGCCTCTATCGATTACGCCTCCCAACGAAGGAAAGATATCCGGTATATCCAGGATGATTATATTCTCCATTATCCGGCGGGTAACTATGATGCGGTCATGATGATTTATTGTGATATGGGTACCCATTCCGACCAGGAACGCGATACGTTGCTCCACCACATCTTCGACTCACTGACCGAAGGTGGGAAACTTATCTTCGATGTTTTTACCGAAGAGCTTATCAAAGACAAACGGGAAGAAAGAAATTGGGAATACAGTCCATCCGGCGGCTTTTGGAATGACAGCAAATACCTTCTGTTAAGCCAGACATTCCATCATCCGAAAGAGAAGTGCTTCACGTACCAATACAATCTGCTGACAGATGATGAAATAAAGCATTTCATCGTATGGGACCGTTATTATAATGAAGAGGAAATCTGTACATTATTGAAAAATGTAGGATTTAAAAGTTGCTCGGTATATAAAGATATGCTAGATACAAATAATTTCACGTCAAATCATGAGATGTTTGTGGTGACGGAGAAGTAAATATAATATATAACAAAAGATGCTACCTAAAACAGATAGCATCTTTCTATAAATCTTGTGAATATTCTATTATTCAAAAACGACTTCGAGTTCATCTACAAATAAAGTACTTCCTGCAGCACCATTAAATGTATCTCCTTTTGCACTGGAAGAACAAATCAGAGCTAACTTATACAGTTTTGTAGCATCATATGTTTTACCTTCCAGATACTTAAATTCAAGACTAAAAGGAGTATATTCCGATTTAGCTGATCCATCAGCCAATTGTGCTATGGCAACGATCTTTTTAGAACCACTGATATCCACCCCTGTCAAAGTTTCACTTTCGCTCGAAACTTCATATAAAACTCCTTTTATACTACATTCGTCTGTCAACTCAGGATGTTCTACAATTTTATCTTTTACAGAACCATCCAAGAACAATTCACCTGGAGTATATTTATAATATCCATTAAAAAATAACGGTTTTTTATCACACATGATTCCGAACTTCGTACTGTTTAACTGATTTGAGAAATCAATTGCAAAACGTCCGGTATATAAAGAACCAGAAGTAAGAGCTGGTGCCATAGATACATCAGCTGTATAAACTGTTACCAGTTTTGCAGCCGTCCCTTTTACTGCATCATCAGTCGGAACAACCGGGAGTTCACCGGTATAACCCAAGAGTGCTAACAGACTAGCTCCGGCAGTACTTGTTGCCCATTTATCATCTGGAGACGGAGTCTTATATGCAGCTTTACCGGTACCTTTATCCAGCCATTCGTCTAACGAATATTGTAATACCTTACCAGCAACAGCAACCGTATAAATCGTTGTTACAATTCCATCTTCCGAAGTGACGGTATAAGTGACCGGTTTAGAAAAATCTTGAGCTACCCCGCTTGCCGGAGTAATCGTTGCTTTATCTGAAATCTTGATGGTAGGAACCAAAGCTGCCAATTCTTCCGCTTTGATCGTATCTGTTACCATAAAAGTAATGCTTGTTCCATCAATAACTGGCTGTGAAACCACTTCTTTACTATCAAAAGTAAACTCCGTAATCTTAGCTTCCGAACTCTGGTCGGCTGCTAATTTCGTTCCTGTAAAGTCTACCTTCACATTGATCGCAGCACCTTCCTGAGTTGCCTTTACATTGATAACCATTTCCAGCTTTTCACCTGTGATCGTACCGCTCATCACCACGTCACAATCGCCGACTACAGGTAAGGATAGCTTTTGTTCGCCATCAAACTGACAAGCGTTATCGCCCTGTTTTTCTACATTACATTTGTCTACGGATATATTTCCGAGCGCCATCGCACCGAAGCTGAAGTTCTTCAGTTCCATCTTGATCAGGTTATCTCCAACCTTTGTCACATACACTTTCTGGGGAAGATCAGTACCTACTTTCGTACCATCCAGGTCTACATCCAGTGTTCCTTTGTATACACCGTCAAATTCTGTTCCGATAGGTTCTACCTTATCGTCATCACTACAAGCCGAAAACAGGCCTAGCATGCAAAGCAGGCCGAAGAAATACATTAATTTTGTTTTCATAAATCTGTTAGTAAACTAATACCTTTTTAATTAGTAAAATAAAGTTTTTTAGCGGTACGAAGATAAGGATAATTTTTTATAAAACGTTTTGTTCTGGAAAGGCATTGACGGATAAATTGATAGGGAGATATTACCCCCCAATAATACCGCCAGTCATGAGGTGTTTGTGATAGAGGAGAAATAATATATGACAAAAAGAGGATGCATCATTGACGCATCCTCTTTTCTCAAACAATATAACTATATCTTGCTTATTAGTTAGCTTTTAAATCTAAACCTAAATCGAACGCTTCTGTAGCATCCCAATTATTACTGATAGCTGGTAACAACATACCTGCCATGGCGGCATCTGGAGGAATAATACCTGCTGTACTCAA
Organism: Parabacteroides goldsteinii DSM 19448 = WAL 12034; assembly: GCF_000969835.1. Classification (GTDB taxonomy): domain Bacteria; phylum Bacteroidota; class Bacteroidia; order Bacteroidales; family Tannerellaceae; genus Parabacteroides; species Parabacteroides goldsteinii. Next base: position 1,216,079 of record NZ_KQ033913.1, on the reverse strand, counting down.
CATATTCCATAGATTCAGGAAATCAGAAGAATCGTCACGCATTTTCATGATCGGGTCGAATGCATTCTTGTCAAGGTAAATATAAGTATGTCCATTCTCTGTTTTTGTACTCATGGGTATTCCATTAACAGCCCAATCCTGTAATAAAGCAATCGTTTCATCACTGACCGGAATTTCACTTACTTTGAGTAGACCAGCTAATAACTGTTTTAATTGGGCAGGTTCACTTGTCAATACTGTTGTTATGATCTCAGACATTCCATCAGCATTGCTACCCATCGCTTGCCCGATAATATTGCCTAAATCGAGTTTCATATATAGTTTACCATCTTTATGGAACCAATAGGCCAAGTGTTTAGGAGCATCTAACCAATTGGAAGTTGGGATAAGTGCTTCTACAACCTCTTTTGTCGGTGACTGGAAAATCCAATCTGTTTTGAATTCAATTTTTCCCTCTTTTATATATTTAGCTGTGATAGTACCATCTGTACCTAAAGTAACCGAATTTAATACTTGTGGAAGAAGTATCCCGAAAAGACCTCTGAACATGGCTCCGTAAGATGTACCGTAATCAGAAGAAGATGTAACACAAACATAGTTGACGTAACCAGCACCCGCAAGTACAGCGTTTGGATTCTCATATCCGTTATATTCGAGTGGTCCGGTCGTATAATCCGCCAGACTATAAGTTTTCGCCCATCCGTTCGGGTCATTCATTACGACAGTCAATTTCAATGTCATTACTTTCTCTTTGACAGAACCGGCATACTCCACATTAGCATAAGTAGTAGTAGCTGTTCCTGAAAATTCGCTGTTTTTAACCTCGACATTAGAGATTGTAGTTTCATTTTCTCCCGGGATTATATTATTCAGTAAAAGTTTCCCATTGTTACCACTGGTAGCCGAGAAAGTAACTTTCTTTCCGGTTAGAGCCATATCACCATATGAAAGCACTAAATTTTCTCCACTGTAATCACCTACCAACTCTTCCCAGCTGTTGTCAACTATTTCTTCCTCATCGTCACTACATCCTGTAAATAAGCCGATAGAACAAATCAATGCAAATAAATAGACTAATTTTTTACTCATAGTAAATTACGTTTAATATTATTATTAATGTTAATAGGGTGCGAAGATAAGAACATTTTTTTTGTAAACATACCTCTCCTGATAAGTCCTTAAAAATAGAACATTCTTTATTAATAACATCTCCCATAAAGTAGTGTAGAATCACAAAAATGCTATTTATAGCTAAAAAAATATCAGGTTGTTGCAACTAGTTGCAACAACCTGATAGAGATCTTATAGTTATATCGGATTTTAGTTCAAACTTATTTCACTAAATTCAAACCAATTTCTAATTTAGTTGTTTTATTCATTGCTTCGGGGAATGAATCCAAGAGTCCTTTTACAAAAGCTCCCATTCCACCTAAAGCATTATCTTCAATCATACCGGATAGCATAGGAAGCAACGGTACGATTTTATCAACAAGCTCTTTGTCGATATATACTCTTGCCGAATTTCCATCAGAAGCAATTTCGTAATTTACAGGTATTCCATTCTTAACTAATTCTATTAATGGATCAAATGAAGATTGTTCTGATTTTGATCCTGCTATGATCTTTTCCAAATTCAAAAAGACGAGAATCTGAGTCTCAGTTACATTATAGGCTGCGTAACCTTCTTCTGAAGTCTCCCAAGACGGAGTCACTGGTTTATCCAGACTAATTCCACTTTTAGAATAAGATGCTACAATTTGTCCGTTATCCTGAAATGTAACATTTTGAAGTACTTGTCCTAAAACTAAACTTCCTAAAGGACCAGCTAAAGCCGGTATTGATTCTATCGGCAAAAAGCCTCCTAACAAAGTCCCATCCTCGGCTTCCCAAGTCATGAATAGCGGCCCAGAAACAAAACTATCATTTTCGTCTTTCTTTATTTCTGCTAATTTCCATGTTCCAGCAATAGGTGCTGTTATTTTCAATTTAACATCCAGTGTCAAAATTCCAGATTCTACCGACCCTTTTACAGATACTGTACGTAAATCTGTCTTATTTTCACCTTCTAACGCATAGTTTTCTCCTGTTTTAAGCATTTTAGCATCCACTGTAATTTCAGCTTCGCCTGGAATAAGTTTTGTTAAAACGACACTTGCTGACTCTGCAGAATTAGCAATTACTTTTACAGATTGATCTGAAACTTCAGTGCCATCCAAGCTTAACTTAAGTGTCTCTGCAGAATATGTAGCAGAAACAGCTTTCCAACTGTCATCTGTTTTTTCATCATCATCACTACAAGCCGTAAACAGGCTCACAGAGCAGATCAGAGCAAACAAGTACAATAAATTTTTCTTCATTATTTTTTAAGTTTAATATTAATCGGGGGCAAAGATAGTTATTATTCCTTTTCAAAGTTAAGGTCTGTAATAATAATTATGCCGTTCATACTTAGGAAATCACTATTGATTTTTAACACTATGTCCCTGCGTAGGCAAGAAAGTGAAAGTCAAACTGACCAACAAACCTGCCATATATCTTGAAGAAGGTGGCTGCGATCGATCGGAGATTGAGTAAGAAAAGGCAGCTGGAATAAACCAACTGCCTTTTTTCATTCAAAAAATCGTAATGCTATCATTGCTTTTGCAGGATCAAGGTTACATTTACATCATCCGTCTTTTCGAGGATACCCGGAATTTGTGCCATAACAGCCTTGAAATTATCAGGTAATTTTCCCAAAATCAAACCGGACAAATCTTCATCGGTCAGCAAAGCAAACAGTTTTCCCAATACGTCATATCCGAGAGTGACTTGCGCCGTTCCGTTCGAAACGCTGTAACTCAAAGGAACACCGTCTGAAAGGTAAGGAGCGATCAACTTAATCGCCTCCAGGAATTTCAGGATTTCACTGCTACCTATATCCGCTTTAGACTTGTTAGCCTCCACTGTTGCCAGGATCTGGGCAATATTTAATTGCACATACAATTTATTATTTTTGATGTAATACTGTGCCAGGTTAAGCGGGGAAGACTGCCAGTCGGATGCTCCTTTTTTCATATAACGGGCAGTAATGTTTCCGTCTTCTCCGTATGAAATGCTTTCAAGTACTTGATGCAGCATAGGGCCTGCAAACAGTCCAATCATAGGTGCAGCCATCGATACAGGAATCGGGCCGGAGATTCCGGAAATACCTAAACCACTCAGGTCGATCGTTGCGTCGCCTGCCGACCAGACAAGGTTCAATGGCTGTGCCGCCAGGTTCCAGTTACCAGTCAGGTCATTCTTCGGCATGGTTACGTTCAGGGAGAGGACCAGCTTGTCTTTTTCCACGCTGCCGGTGTATTTTACTTCACGCCCGTTGCCTGAATCTGTTCCTTCAAACGTATATTTCTCTCCGGATAGAGTCAGGGGGACATTCGATATCGTCGTAGTAATTTCTCCCGGAATTACGCCGGGAACCAGATTAGGAATTAATGCGGATTTCGATCCGCCATTGATAAGTCCGCTAATGACACTCATGTCAAAAGTACCTTTCATCGTGAGTGTAGCCGTCTTACCGTCTTTTGTCTCAAAAGAAATTTCCTTGCCCAACAAAGCGACATCGCTATACTTCAAATCTAGATTTTCACCGGAGTAAGTGGCATTTACTTCCAAGCCATTCGGATCTTTCGAATCATCATCATCGCTACAAGCGGTAAACATATTTAACGTACAAAGCACGGTAAACAAATACAAAAAACTTTTCTTCATAACTCTCTTTTCTTTATTATAAGTTGCACAAAGATAAATGATTTGCTTGTTAGAAGAGGTGTGTTTGATTTAAAATTATCAATCATCTATGCCAATAGAAATAGCTGAACTATAATATTCTCCCCATAAGAGTGGGTGTTTTTCCCCATTGCAATGGGGATTATTCCCCACTATTAGGGGGAAAATTCCCCACATAAATAAAAAAGGTGGGGAATTTCTAAAGGAGAACTTGCCTCGGCTAATAACCTTCCTTTCATTTGTTCTAAAAAAGAAATGCAGAAGACTCAAATATTGTCAGAGTTGAACTATTTTCTTTAATGGGGTTTTACCCCATGCCGCAGGCTCTATTTTGCCGTCAGTTTCAACTGACGGATAGATAAATCTTCCGGTTTTACCGGATTCCTCTGCGGGTTTTAACCCCTTTTCCCTTTCCTGGGTGTTATTATAATGAAAGGGGATAAATCCCACAGAGGAAGAGGCTTTGCCTCCTGTATTTAGAACCGTTGGTTGAAACCAACGGCAAAAGAGAGCCTGCGGCACGAGGCGAGCCTCGTTTAATAAACCTTCTTAAAACCCAAAAAGCGCCGACAATAAATATTGCCAACGCTTTCCGAAAACTTAATCTATATACTAATTACTCTACCACCAACATCTTATCATTGACAGCCATCTTGTCGCCAGCCGTTATATAAACCTCTTTCACCACCCCGTCTATCGGGCTGCGTATCTCGTTTTCCATCTTCATGGCAACCAGGACGCAGAGAGGGGTTCCGGCTTTTACTTCGTCGCCGGGTTTTACATTTACTTTCAGGATTACTCCCGGCATCTGGGCCGTGATGACCTGGCGGCCGACAGCTACCGACTGGATACGCGACAGGCGCATCTTCTTCAGTTCGTCGATCACCTGTACCTGGAAGTAGTCGCCTTTGTTCTTTACTTCGTACATGTCGTCACGGATATTGGTGATCTGTACGCCATGCGATTTATGATTCAGGATAATGGAGTGGATACTGTCGCCACCTACATTATAATCGACATCATATATCTTTCCGTTTACGGAAACTTTCTTTACCGGGCCGTCTTCCAGTATCTCCACTTTAAATTCGGTGTCCGGCATATCATTTACTGTTGCAAAATAAGTTGCTAATGCTTTCGGCATAATCTTGTCCTCCCCTTTTTAATAGTTATTGGCAGTCATCTGCAATTTACCGTAATATTTCCATAAGGATTCACCGACCAGCGGAACTGTTGTCATACGGGCGGCAGCCTCTTTCTCCTGTTCAAAATGTTTGATCGCTGCGGCGATAACGGCAACCAGCGGGTCATTATTCTGACGACGTTTCAAATCTTCCTTATCAAACTTGGTGTCGATAAAGGTCGTATCGTAATTTCCTTTCAGGAACGTTTCGTTGTGCAACACACGCTGATGGAACGGGATAGTCGTTTTAATCCCCAGTATCTTGTATTCACGAAGGGCACGGGCCATATTGGAGATGGCCGATTCGCGATTACGTCCCCAGGTGCACAGCTTGGCGATCATCGGGTCGTAATGCAGGGAGACTTCAAATCCGGCATAGGCAGCACTGTCCAGGCGGACATTACGTCCTTCGGGAGCTTCGCGCACTTTGATGATGCCGGGGGAAGGCATGAAATTGTTTTCCGGGTCTTCGGCATAAATACGGCATTCGATGGCGGCACCGCGAAACTCTACATCTTCCTGTTTGTAGGGCAACGGATTTCCGGCGGCAACCAGTATCATATCACGTACCAGGTCGACACCCGTAACCTCTTCCGTCACCGGATGCTCCACTTGTAGGCGGGTGTTCATTTCCAGGAAATAGAAGTTCTGATCTTTATCCATCATAAACTCCAATGTCCCGGCACTGTAATAACCGATCTTTTTACAGGCTTCGACTGCCACGGTAAGCATCTTTCTGCGGGTTTCTTCCTTCACGAAAGGCGACGGAGATTCTTCGATCACTTTCTGATTTCGGCGTTGGATGGAACATTCGCGTTCATATAAATGAATCACATTTCCATACTTATCGCCTAAAACCTGTACTTCGATATGGTGCGGATTCTCAATATATTTCTCGATATAAATGGCATCGTTTCCGAACGAATTGCCGGCTTCGGAACGTGACAGGCGGAAGGCTTCTTCCAGCCCTTCTTCGTCACGAACCAGACGCATTCCCTTACCGCCTCCTCCGGCTAACGCCTTCAGCATAATCGGGTAGCCGACCTCTTTGGCGACCTTACGCACTTCGTCGATATTGTTAACCGGTTCTTCCGTCCCGGGAACAACCGGCACACCGGCTGCTTTCATGATCTTACGGGCTTCCGTCTTGATTCCCATTTTGGCTATCACATCGGCACTCGGACCGATAAAGATGATACCTTCTTCTTCGCAGCGACGGGCAAAATCGGCATTCTCCGAAAGGAAACCGTAACCCGGATGGATAGCTGCACCCGTTTTTTGGGCAATCGCCAGAATCGCATCGGGTTTGAGGTAAGAAGTATCTGATTCATCTTCAGAGATACAATAGGCTTCTTCGGCATACCGAACATGCAAGGCTCCCCGGTCTACATGGGTGTAAATCGCAACGGTGGGTATATTCATTACGCGGCAGGTACGAAAGATTCGCATCGCAATTTCGCCGCGGTTGGCTACTAGTACTTTCTTAATCATAATCGTTCGCGTATTAAAGTGGTAAATTGGAATGTTTCTTCGGCGGGTTGGACTGCCGTTTGTTGGCAAGCAACTCGAAGCTGCGGATCAGGCGGGCACGGGTTCCCGACGGTTCGATGATTTCGTCTACATACCCCAGTTCGGCTGCCCGGTATGGGTTGGCGAACTTTTCACGGTAATCGTCCTGTAGTTCCTTACGTTTCTTTTCCACATCTTCCGCTTTTTTCAGTTCTTTACGGAAAAGGATATTTACAGCGCCATCCGGTCCCATAACGGCAATCTCGGCAGTCGGGTAAGCGAAATTGATATCACCGCGGATATGTTTGGAACTCATCACATCATAGGCACCGCCATAGGCTTTACGGGTAATGACCGTTACTTTCGGCACTGTCGCTTCGCAATAAGCATAGAGCAATTTGGCCCCATGGCGGATAATGCCTTCATATTCCTGATTGACGCCCGGAAGGAATCCCGGAACATCCACAAAGGTCAGCAGCGGTATATTGAACGCATCACAGAAACGAACGAAACGGGCAGCTTTTACCGAAGCATTAATATCCAGTGTTCCTGCCAGAGCTGCCGGCTGGTTGGCTACCACACCGATCGTTTTTCCATTCAACCGGATATATCCGATCACAATATTTTTGGCATATTCTTCCTGCACTTCAAAGAAGTTATGATCGTCGGCCACCGATTCGATCAGTTCCTTCATATCATAGGGCTGATTCGGATTGGTCGGGATCAGATTATTGAGTTGTTCGTCAATGCGGTTGGCACTATCCGTCGTAGGAATGAAAGGCGGTTCCTCCATATTATTGCTGGGGAGGAATGACATGAGTTCACGTATCTTCAGGATACAATCCATATCATTATCGCCGGTGAAATGAGCCACGCCTGAACGGGTGCTATGTACTTCCGAACCTCCCAGGTCCTGCATGGAGACTTCCTCCTGGGTGACACTCTTTACCACTTCCGGCCCGGTAATAAACATATAACTGGAATCTTTCACCATAAAAATAAAATCGGTCAACGCCGGTGAATAGACTGCTCCTCCGGCACACGGTCCCATAATGGCACTGATCTGCGGGATTACCCCCGAAGCCATTGAATTGCGTAAAAAGATTTCGGCATATCCCGCCAACGAACGGACACCTTCCTGGATACGTGCTCCTCCGGAATCATTCAGTCCGATAACAGGCGCACCGAGTTGCATCGCCATATCCATGATTTTACAAATTTTCCGGGCATACGTCTCTGAAAGGGCGCCTCCGAAAACGGTAAAATCCTGGGCAAATACAAATACGGTACGTTTACCGATTAAACCATATCCCGTTACAACCCCATCTCCTAACGGGCGTTGTTTTTCGAGACCAAACTCTGTACACCGATGAGTTACAAACTTGTCGACTTCTACAAAGCTACCTTTCTCAAGGAGTAATTCGATTCGCTCGCGGGCTGTTAACTTGCCTGCTGCATGTTGTTTCGCGATACGGTCTTCGCCGCCTCCCAGCTCTGCCTGATGGTTCAGAGCCGCCAATTGTTCAATTTTCTCTTTCATGGCGATGTCGGTTTTTATTGATTGATGAACTTTAATTCACTTGCAAATCTGTCTTTTGCAAAAATAAGATGAACAGACGGCTTAAACTGTGTGATAAATTACACCGTGAAAACACTCCGTGTCTTAATTCCCTTACAATGTAAACATTTGAAACCACGAAACAGTTACGGAATTTGATCGAATTTATCAATGAAAGTATTGATGAAATTTATCCAAGCCGCTTTTAATGCATAAAAAAACTCCCAACGGCACCCTGTATGCCATTGGGAGGTCTGAAATAAAGTAAAACAACAATCTTTCTAACAGGATTTACCTGTCATAATATCTAATACCAATTTATCTGTTTCTTCCATTCCGCGGGAACCTATCGCCGTCAGGTTCGAGATCGACTTGTCCACATCTTCGTCGATAATACCTTCTACCGGAGTCACCACCTTATTCTCCATGGCCATCAAGGCTGAGATCATGGCAGTAGAGACACCGCTCGACACCTTCAATGCGCAACTCGGTTTTGCCCCGTCGCAGATCATTCCGGTAATATTTCCGATCATATTCTTGATTGCATACGATATTTGCATCTTGCTTCCTCCCATCAGGTAAGTGATGCCGCAACTGGAACCCGTGGCAGCCACAACGCATCCGCATAATGCAGAGAGACGTCCCAGGCTCTGCTTGATATAAATAACCATCAGATGGCTGAGCATCAGGGCACGTATCAACTGCTCTTCCGTACATTTAATATCTTCCGCAAACGAAAGGACCGGCAACGTCGCCGCAATTCCCTGGTTGCCGCTGCCGGAGTTACTCATAACCGGGATCATCGCCCCGTCCATACGGGCATCGCAGGCGGCAGCTGTCATCACCAACATGTGGGTATAGGCAGAGTCGCCCATATATTTCTTGCCGTATTCGCCGGAAACAGTTTTGCTGACGGTATGCCCATAGTGTCCCTGTATGGAAGCCTGGGCGGCTTTCTTATTCAGATCTGCCGTTTCAAGGATAAAACGGATATCATCCAGCGGCATTTCCATCGCAAACTCATATACGGTAGAGAAAGAGAGTTTCAATTCATCTCCGCCGCATGGCTTATCGTCCGTTGCATCCGACTGACGCAGATCGGTCAATACTTCCCCGTTTTTCTCTACATATATAATATGTGTATGTTCATGGCAAATAATAACCCGGGAAGTCTGGTCGCCTGCCGTGCAGATCACTTCGATATATAACTTGTCGACATTTTCCTTCAGGGCAATATGGATGATCTTTTCGTCTATCATGGCTTTTCCGGCCTGTAATGCTTCCGGCGTGATGTCACGCAGCACTTCCAGTTCGTACGAAGATTTACCGATCAGTGTTCCGAGAGCGATCGCGATAGGCAATCCCACCATCCCTGTTCCGGGTATCCCCACTCCCATTGCATTCTTCAGGATATTGGCACTAAGTAATACGTCTATCTTTTCCGGACGTTCGCCCAATACCTCGGCAGCTTTCGCGGCAGCCAAAGCCACAGCAACCGGTTCCGTACAGCCAATAGCGGGGATTACCTCCTGATGGATCAGTGATATGATTTGTGATTTTGTTATATTATCCATGACAGCGATGTTTTATGCGTTAGATTATTCATGTTTCCGGCAAAGGTAATGATTTCTAATTTATGTTATATGTTTTGCTAAATTAAGAATGAAAATAATATCTTCGCACCGCCTAACTCACAGGGTGATAAAGGCTACTAAAGGCTTCTTCAGCATAGAATATCCGGAATTATGGATTCCATTGGTTCTTTGCTTCACCTGCCTGCTTTGTCTGTTCACCGGACGAGTCTTGTACGTGGTCACCGGCAAGCTCCGGCAGAAATGGACAGGCCGGGATACCGACAAGCCGCAACCACTCCCGGTCCGGTGGGGAAACGGCAAATGGAAACAGGTGACGGATACGGCAGTCGGCCTATGTATGAGTTCGTTTATCATAACCGGATTGCTCTCCATGTCGCCTATCCCGAAATGGCTGGGCGATACTCATACGGCAGCAGAACAGGACCGGCTGCATCCGCCTCTCCTACTGGATAATTTTAGTATGGAACCTTACCTGCTTTTGCAACCGGATGCTTACGGGACATCTGCTAATGACGGGGAGAAGATCTGTATGCTAAAGTTGTGCTCCTATCTGAATAAACCGCTGGTAGAGATTATACGTCAAAAGGGGAATAATGCCGTGCAATCTGAATATATTTATGCTGCGAATAACGTTCCGCAACGTTTTATTGTCACACGCCCCGACATCGTGCATTCGCTGCAAAAATTATACGGGCCGAAAATACCGTTGTTACGCATATCGAAGCTGAAAGAATATGATGAATATTATCGGCCTGAGTCCGAATCGAAAACATTACCCTTGCCGGTATACAAAGTGGAGGTCGACAACAAAACGCAGGACCTTTATTATTTCCCGTCCTCTGCCCCGACTTATTATCACTATAATTCGAACACGAAACTGAGGAAAAAGATATCAGATTTTGCCACGTATTGAATTATAAGTAATTTTGGCTTCGTTTTCTAATCATAACACAAAGAATGAATCAGATATACGAAGAACGGCTGGGAACAGACCGTATGCTACCTCTTATCTTCCGGATGGCACTGCCTGCGATAGTTGCCCAAATGGTAAACCTGCTCTACAATATTGTAGACCGTATTTATATCGGGCATATTCCGGGAATAGGCACACCGGCACTTGCCGGCATCGGGGTAGCCGGTTCGATTATTATCCTGATTTCCGCATTTTCATCCATTGTTGCAGGCGGAGGTGCTCCGCTTGCAGCAATTGCCCTCGGACAGGGAAACCGGCAGCAGGCCGGAAAGATACTGGGGAACGGCTTTATACTATTGCTGATCTTTACCGTGCTGACTTCCACCCTCGCCTATATTTTCATGAAGCCGATCCTGCTGTTCACCGGAGCCTCGGAACAAACACTCGGATACGCCACCGATTATCTTTCTATCTATCTGATCAGTACGTTATTTGTCGAAATATCGGTAGGCTTGAATACCTTCATCAATACGCAAGGACGTCCGGGTATTGCCATGTGGTCGGTAATGATCGGCGCCTTCCTCAATATCATGCTCGACCCGCTTTTCATTTTTGGTTTCAACATGGGAGTAAAAGGAGCGGCATTAGCCACGATTATTTCACAGGCCGGCAGCGCCATCTGGGTGTTGTCTTTTCTGACTTCTTCCCGCGCCTCCCTTCGGCTCGAAAAGCAGTATATGAAACCGGACAGGAAAGTGATCGGGGCGACTCTGGCTTTAGGCATATCGCCTTTTATCATGGCCAGTACGGAAAGCCTGGTAGGTTTTGTGCTGAACGGTATGCTAAAGACATTCGGCGATATTTACGTGAGCGCGTTGACCGTTATGCAAAGTTCGATGCTTTTTGTCAGTGTCCCGTTGACAGGCTTCGCCCTGGGGTTCGTACCTATTGTCAGCTATAATTACGGGCATGGGAATAAAGAAAGGGTAAAAGAATGTTTCAGGATCGTAGTGACTTTCATGTTCCTGTTCAATTTTGTCCTGATGTTGCTGATGATTCTGTTTCCATCCGTCATCGCTTCGGCTTTCACTTCGGATGAAGAGCTAATACAAACTGTGAAGCAGGTTATGCCTGTATTCCTGGCTGGTATGACCATTTTCGGCTTGCAGCGTGCCTGCCAGAATATGTTCGTTGCCCTGGGCCAGGCTAAGATTTCCATCTTTATCGCATTACTCCGCAAAGTAATCCTGCTTGTTCCGTTAGCCTTGATCTTACCGCATTTTATGGGAATGATAGGCGTCTATGCGGCAGAAGGCATTTCCGATGCAGCGGCGGCTATCTGCTGTACGATCATTTTCTTTATACAATTTCCGAAGATACTGAACAGGATGACCGGTGTATGATAAATTTCACTCTTTACCCAACGTTTCAACGGTAAATGTTTCCGCCTCCGTGCCATTGCCGCGTCCCTCTTCCAGACGTACACTGAAAACGACTGTGCCTGTTTGTAATTCGGGAGAAGCATGTACTGTGACTTCATAAGTGATGGGAGTATCATGGGCAACCCGGGCAATCCGAACAGGTTCGGATAGTTCCAGGTTTTCTCCTTCTTCCAGTTTGACTACCGGAAGTACATTCAATGCATCCTGAAAACTGTTATTCACGATTACAAAAGAGATACGACAGGTTTCTCCCGCATCGATCTTTTGATTATAGGTGATGCTATCTTCATCCAGAAGAATATCCTCTATCTGCAAGTCCGGAAGAAGGACGTGAGACGACGGTGTATATTTTGGACTTCTCCTTACAATATGCGTTTCCTCTTCCGTACTGGCTGCAATCGAAGCACCGGCAACGCCACCCACAGCCGTTCCTATAAACGCACCTATTTCAGCACCATTCTCATCATTGATCGCCTCTCCGATCAATCCACCGAAAAGCCACCCGATAAAAGAGCCGACCTGTGCGCCAAAACCGACCCGGTCTTCACTACTCATATTCCTCATAGAGCCGCAACCCGGCAGAAGCAATAAAGAGAGCATTATGGATAGAATCACATTTCTCATATAAAAATCCTTCAGTTTGACTTTATGACATCGGAAAGAGCAAAAACCCCCATTCAATTCCATTTTTTTATGTAAGTTTGCGGCCAGTTAAACAAAGAATAATGATCAATCAATTCCAGACACCATCCGCAGATCTGCAACGCCAATATGATCTTCTCCAAATGGAGTATGAATATGAGAAAGAGACGTACAGGCAACAAGCCGAACGGGTGGGCATTCACAGGAAAATACAACAGGGACTTTGCTGGTATCCTGTGATTCCGGGAAAAAGTTATTATAATTCGCTCAATCAGCTCGTCATTGAAATAGAACGCAGGGACGATAAGGAGATCGAACATAATTTTGAGTACGGACGTCCGGTTTGTTTCTTTACGACAAACGGAACCGGCAGTCCGCGTTATCTGAATTTCTCCGGCATCATCAGCTATGTACAGGACGACCGGATGGTCGTCGTCCTTCCGACACCTTCCGCTTTATTCGACCTGCAAAACGTTAACAGTGAACTGGGTGTTCAACTCTACTTCGACGAGACAAGCTATAAAACGATGTTCAATGCACTATCCGGTGTAATGAAAGCAAAAAATAACCAGCTTGCCCATCTGCGTGATGTGTTGCTGGGGAAGACACCGACCAGCCGGAGAAACCTGTTCCCGATACGTTTCCCGTGGTTAAACACAACCCAGGAGGAGGCGGTCAACCATGTGCTGTCGGCTAAAGAAGTATCTATCGTACATGGCCCTCCCGGAACCGGGAAAACAACGACACTGGTCGAAGCGATCTACGAAACGCTGCACAGGGAAAACCAGGTAATGGTCTGCGCCCAAAGCAATACGGCTGTCGACTGGATATCGGAAAAACTGGTAGACCGGGGTATCAACGTGCTCCGTATCGGCAACCCGACACGGGTGAATGACAAAATGCTTTCATTTACGTATGAACGGCGCTTCGAGTCGCATCCCGACTACTCCGAACTTTGGGGAATCCGCAAAGCAATCCGGGAGATACAATCCTCTTTCCGTAAGAAAAGTCACAGCGAAAAGGACACGGCCCGTAACCGTCTTTCCCGCCTGCGCTTCCGTGCCACCGAACTGGAGGTGCAGATAGACGCCGACCTGTTCAGCGAAGCCCGCGTCATAGCATGTACGCTGGTGGGTTCTGCCAACCGGGTGCTGACCAACCATAATTTTACCACCCTCTTTATCGATGAGGCAGCACAGGCACTGGAAGCTGCCTGTTGGATTGCCATCAGCAAAGCGGACAGGGTGATTCTGGCAGGCGACCATCACCAACTTCCTCCTACTATTAAATGTATAGAAGCTACCCGCGGCGGACTGGACCGTACTTTGATGCAGAAAGTAGCAGCCGGCAAACCTGAGACTGTCTCCCTGCTTAAAGTACAATACCGGATGCATGAAGATATCATGCGTTTCTCGTCCCGCTGGTTTTACCAGGATGAGTTGCAGGCTGCGCCGGAAGTAAAGTACCGCGGTATCCTCGCCTACGACACACCTGTCGTGTGGTTCGATACGGCAGATTGTGATTTTGAGGAAGATCAATTATCCGAAAGCCAGAGCCGGATCAATAAAAAAGAGGCGGAACTGCTGGTGGAGCAACTGCAAGCCTATATCGAAAAGATCAGTAAAGAACGCGTACTGGACGAAAGCATCGACTTCGGACTGATCTCTCCCTACAAATCACAGGTGCAATATATTCGTGGCCTGATCAAACGGAATGCTTTTTTCAAGCCTTTCCGCAAACTGATTACCGTCCATACCGTAGACGGTTTCCAGGGCCAGGAGCGCGATGTGATCATGATCAGCCTGGTACGTGCCAATGACCAGGGAAATATCGGTTTCCTGAACGACCTGCGCCGCATGAACGTTGCCATCACCCGTGCCCGAATGAAACTGATCATACTGGGCGATGCCTCCACGTTGACAAAACATACTTTTTATCGGGAATTATACAAATACATCACAGCCAACGGCCATGTGATCCCATTAAAACCCGCAACAGAAACAGACGATTCTATTCACCGGAAATAAAATAAAGATGAACTATAAACTACTGGTCCTCGATCTGGACGGAACACTGACAAACAGTAAAAAAGAGATCACGCCTTTCACCCGGGAGGTATTAATAAAAGCCCAGCAACAAGGTCTCCATCTGGTTCTGGCCTCCGGACGCCCTACTTACGGTATCGTTCCACTGGCAGAAACGCTGGATATGAAAGAGTACGGAGGTTTCATCCTCTCTTTTAACGGAGGAAAAGTGATCGAAGTGAAAACCGGAAAGGTCTTTTACGAACAGGCCCTGCCACCAGACGTCATGCCCCTGATCTATCAACGTTCGTATGAAGCCGGACTGACAATCCTGTCTTACAACGGCAAATACATCCTGACCGAAAACGCAGCTGACAAATATGTTCAATATGAATCATTTCTTACCAAAATGAAGATAAAGGAAACCGACGACTTCCTGCACAATCTACGGCTCCCAGCCGACAAATGCCTGATAGTCGGAGAACCGGAAGACCTGGTTCCGCTGGAAGAAAAACTGCGTCAGGAACTGGGTCTTCGCCTCAATGTCTATCGTTCGGAACCGTTTTACCTGGAAGTCGTACCCAAAGGGATCGACAAAGCCGCTTCGCTGGAACGCCTATTGGAACGTGTGCAGATAAAAAGAGAGGAAGTTATCGCCATCGGTGACGGCTACAATGACCTTTCCATGATCAAATTTGCCGGACTCGGCGTTGCTATGGCAAATGCACAGCCTCCCGTAAAATCAAATGCAGATCGGATCACTGCATTTACGAATGATGAGGATGGCGTTGCACATTTCATTCATGACTTACTCAATAGTAATACCCACCAAAATATACATGAAATAGGTTAAAAAGATACTAACGAGATGGTCTTTATTTTTATTGGATGCGTTTATAAACCAGGATTTTTATGTAGATTTGTAATCTAAACAAAAAAACAGCAAGCCATGAAGTACAAATTATTGGTTTTAGACGTAGACGGGACATTGCTCAACAGTGAAAAAGCAATTACTGCCCGTACCCAGGCTGCTTTACTGAAAGTTCAGCAAATGGGAATACACATTGTATTGGCATCCGGCAGACCGACTAACGGGGTTATGCCGCTCGCAAAGGCTCTGGAACTGGATCATTACGGTGGTTTCATACTCTCATATAACGGTGGCCAGATCATCAACGTACAAACGGGTGAGCTGCTCTTCGAGAAACGTATCAACCCGGAGATGCTGCCTTATCTGGATAAGAAAGCGAAGAAGAACGACTTTGCCATTTTCACGTATCATAAAGACTATATCCTGACAGATAAACCCGACAACAAACATGTGCAGGAAGAAGCTGCGCTAAACAATATGCGTGTGATCGGTGTTGATAATTTTCCGGAGGCTGTCGACTTCAGTCCTTGCAAGTGTGTGCTGGCAAGCGACAATGAAGAAGAACTGGTCGGACTGGAAAATCACTGGAAGAAACGGCTGGACGGTGTATTGGACGTATTCCGTTCGGAAGATTTTTATCTGGAAGTGGTTCCCCAATTCATCAACAAAGGAAACACATTAGGCGTATTGATGGAAAAGCTGAAAATTACGACCGAAGAAGTCGTAGCGATCGGCGATGGTATTGCTGATGTCCCCATGTTACAGCTTGCCGGAACCAGCGTAGCGATGGGCAACGCCCGTGATTCGGTTAAGGTCTGTACGGATTTCACCACACTGACCAACGATCAGGATGGTGTGGCAATAGCCGTAGAAACCGCTATCCTTGCGGCCATCAAACCGACAGAAGTTCCTTTAGACCAGCTAAATATACGGGCTAAACATGCACTGATGGGTAACCTGGGTATTCAATATACTTATGCATCCGAAGACCGTGTGGAAGCGACAATGCCGGTCGACGAACGTACACGCCAGCCTTTCGGCATATTGCATGGCGGAGCGACTTTGGCATTGGCTGAAACAGTTGCGGGATTAGGCTCTATGATACTGGCTAAGCCGGACGAGATTGTAGTCGGAATGCAAGTGAGCGGCAGCCATATGTCGTCGGCCCATGAAGGCGATACGGTACGTGCCGTCGGGACAATTATTCACAAGGGACGTTCTTCACACGTATGGAATGTAGATGTGTTTACCTCTACTGATAAGTTGGTATCATCCATACGTGTCGTAAATAGTATATTAAAAAAGAAATGATAGACTCACTGATCAGGCAGGGCCGGAGTTTTGCAATCTATCGTATTCCGGGAGAAGAAGAACCCCGGTTCGTGATGCAAGCCTCCGGTTCTGCCCGTCTTTTATATAACATCGAGGACCTGAATGAACAACAGGGCTTCGTCATCGCTCCGTTCCGGGTCAGCCGGGAATGTCCCATCGTGCTGATTCGGCGCGATTATAGCGAATTGCCGGATAACAGTCAACCGGATTACATCCGAATGGATTTGGAGTTTCATCCGAATGGAACAGAAAACCCATCCGAACGGAAGACAAAAGACAACTATACACATTGTTTCGATTCCTTTATCAAGCCTTTGCAGGAGAGACAGCTGGACAAACTGGTACTTTCGCGCAGTCTGACACTCGACAGGGAATCCGGCTTTTCGCCTGCAAAGGCTTTTTATAAGGCCTGCAAACAGTATATCCGTTCTTATGTTTACCTCTGCCATACACCGGAAACGGGCATCTGGCTGGGAGGAACCCCAGAAATTATCCTCTCGGGAGAAAAGGGCGAATGGCATACGGTTGCGCTGGCAGGAACACAGCCTTTACAGAACGGCGAACTGCCGACTTATTGGGATGAGAAAAACAAAAGGGAACAACAACTAGTCTCCAATTATATCCACGACCAGCTAAGTTCACTGGGTATCGAATCGACGATGGAAGGTCCCTATTCGGCACGTGCCGGGGCTTTATGTCATCTGAAAAGTGATTTCAGGTTCCGGCTGGACAGTAACGATAAGCTGGGTAGTTTGTTGAAACTGCTACACCCTACCCCTGCCGTTTGTGGATTACCCAAAGATGACGCCTACCGTTTTATCCTGGAAAATGAAGGTTACGACCGCCGTTACTATTCCGGTTTTATAGGTTGGTTGAACCCGAAAGGCAGAACCGACCTGTATGTAAATCTGCGCTGCATGAATATCAATAAGAAGACACAGACACTCTATGCCGGAGGAGGATTGCTCTCCTCTTCAGAGTTAAGCGACGAATGGCAGGAAACGGAAGACAAACTGCAAACGATGCGGGCCTTATTATGATAGACAGGCGTTTTGCGTTAGATATTATATGTACTTTTGTAAGCAGAATAAGATAAATATAATATATGTATACCGATAAGAAAAACATTCTTCAGTTAGTGGCCTTGCTCAAGGAGCATAGTATAAGTAAAATCGTATTATGTCCGGGAAGCCGTAATTCGCCTATCGTACATACATTGGCGAATCATCCGTTCTTCACCTGCTATTCCGTCACCGACGAACGAAGTGCCGGATTCTTTGCCATGGGGCTGGCATTGCACGGAGGAAAACCGGCAGCCGTTTGCTGTACTTCGGGTACGGCTTTGCTGAATATCCATCCGGCTGTGGCGGAAGCCTACTACCAACATGTTCCTCTTATCGTCATATCGGCAGACCGTCCGGGAGCCTGGATAGGCCAAATGGACGGACAGACTTTACCACAACCGGGCGTATTCGGTTCCCTGGTTAAGAAATCGGTCAATCTGCCGGAAATTCATACGGATGAAGATGAATGGTATTGCAACCGCCTTGTCAACGAAGCATTGTTGGAGTTGAATCATCATGGAAAAGGACCGGTTCATATCAATGTGCCGATCTCCGAACCTTTGTTCCAGTTCACTACTCCCGAATTGCCGAAAGTGCGCGTTATCACTCGTTATCAGGGATTGAATGTGTACGACAGGGAATACAATACCCTGATCGAACGGTTGAACAGCTATAATAAACGAATGATCATTGTCGGCCAGATGAGCCTGATTTATCTTTTTGAAAAGAAGATATCCAAGCTACTTTATAAACATTTCGCCTGGCTGACCGAACATACAAGCAACAAGACCATTCCGGGCATCCCGGTCAAAAACTTCGATGCAGCCATTTATGCCCTGCCTGAAGAAACGCAGGAAAAGATGGTTCCCGAACTGGTTATTACCTACGGCGGACACATCGTATCCAAACGTTTAAAGAAATTCCTACGTAATAATCCGCCGAAAGAACATTGGCACGTATCGGCCGATGGTGAAGTGGCTGACTTATACGGTGTAATGACTACCGTAATAGAAATGGACCCGTTCGAGTTTCTTGAAAAGATTGCTTATCTGCTGGAAAATAAGCCGACAGAATTTCCACGTGTCTGGGAAAACAATACGAAGAGTCTGCCGGAACCGGAGTTTGCTTATTCGGAAATGGCAGCAATCGGTCGTTTGCTCAAGTCATTGCCGACTCCGTCTGCCTTACATTTAGGCAATAGTTCGACGGTACGATACGCTCAATTGTTTACGTTGCCCGAAGAAGTTGAAGTTTGCTGCAACCGGGGAACAAGCGGTATAGAAGGTTCATTATCCACGGCTATCGGCTATGCGGTAGCATCCGACAAATTGAATTTTGTGGTGATAGGCGATCTGAGCTTCTTTTATGATATGAACGCGCTTTGGAACAGCAACTTCGGCTGTAACCTGCGCATCCTGTTACTGAATAACGGTGGCGGCGAAATCTTCCAGGCACTGCCCGGTTTGTCGATGTCAGGAAAGACACACCGCTTTGTAACGGCTACACATAAGACTTCGGCCCAGGGCTGGGCTACCGAACGGGGATTCCTCTACCAGGGCGTACACGACACGGCAGAATTGGAAGAAGCCATGAAAGTGTTCACCGATCCGAATCCGATCAATCAACCCGTATTGATGGAGGTATTCACCGACAAAGATGAAGACGTCCGCCTGCTGAAAGAATACTACCATAGTTTAAAGACGTTATAATAAACAATACTCTAAATAAAGATTTTATGTCAACACAAAGAGAATGGAAACAGATAAAAGAATATGAAGAAATCTTGTTTGATTTCTACAATGGTATTGCCCGTATCACTATCAACCGCGAACGTTACCGTAATGCCTTCACTCCCACCACGACAACCGAAATGAGCGATGCGCTTTACATTTGCCGGGAGCGTCCGGATATTTGTGTCATCGTCTTGACCGGAGCTGGCGACACCGCTTTCTGTGCCGGTGGAGATATGAATGTGAAAGGTCATGGCGGGTATATCGGTAAGGACGGCGTTGCCCGTTTGAATGTACTCGACGTACAGAAACAGATTCGTTCCATGCCTAAGCCTGTCATCGCAGCCGTCAATGGTTTTGCTATCGGCGGAGGTCACGTTTTGCATGTCGTTTGCGACCTTACCATCGCTTCTGAAAATGCCATCTTCGGGCAGACGGGTCCTCGTGTGGGTAGCTTCGACGCTGGTTTCGGTTCGTCGTATCTCGCCCGTATTGTCGGCCAGAAAAAAGCACGCGAAATATGGTTTCTTTGCCGGAAATACAATGCGCAGGAAGCACTCGACATGGGACTGGTAAACAAAGTCGTTCCCCTGGATAAGCTGGAAGATGAATATGTGGAATGGTCTGAAACCATGATGATGCACAGTCCGCTTGCCTTGCGTATGATCAAAGCGGGACTGAATGCCGAACTGGACGGCCAGGCCGGTATCCAGGAGCTGGCAGGCGATGCCACCATGCTTTACTACATGACCGACGAAGCCCAGGAAGGCGGCAAAGCATTCCTCGAAAAACGCCGCCCGCGTTTTGAAGATTATCCCAAATTTCCGTAATCAGAATAATGAGAACAACGCATTATAGAATCCGGATAATTCCTAAAGTTTTACACTTCAAGCAACCGGCAGGGACTTCACGGGGGACTTATACGATTCGAAAGAGCTGGTATTTGGTTCTTACCACTGATGAAATGCCCGGACGATTCGGGATAGGTGAATGTGCTCCACTCCCTAAACTGAGTTGTGATGATCTGCCAGACTACGAAAAAAAACTGGCAACCATTTGTCACCAAACGGAACAGAACGGAATGCCCGATACCGAAGCTCTGCGTTCCTATCCCTCCATCTTATTCGGACTGGAAACGGCTTTCCGCCATTTCCAAACGGGTAATTTTGCACTTTGGGATACAGACTTTTCACGAGGTAAAGCCGGTATCCCAATCAATGGCCTGATCTGGATGGGTGACTATAAAAAGATGCTGGAACAGATCGAGGTCAAAATGCAATCAGGCTTTCGCTGTATTAAGTTGAAGATTGGGGCAATTAATTTTGAAGAGGAACTGGCTTTATTAAAACATATCCGTGCGCATTTTTCTGCTAAAGAAATAGAATTACGGGTAGATGCAAACGGAGCCTTCTCCCCTGACGATGCCCTGAACAAGTTACAACGGCTTGCCGAACTGAACCTGCATTCCATCGAACAGCCTATCCGCGCCGGGCAATGGGAGGAAATGGCACGACTCACTTCCGAAACACCTTTACCTATTGCTTTGGATGAAGAACTAATCGGCATCAATACAATAGAAAGGAAAAAGGAACTCATATCAGTTATCCGTCCGCAGTATATCATACTGAAACCGTCTTTACATGGCGGGATAAGTGGCGGACAGGAATGGATCGACGAAGCTGAACAACAAAAGATAGGCTGGTGGATTACTTCTGCATTGGAATCGAATATCGGACTGAATGCCATTGCACAATGGTGTGCAACATTCAATAATCCTTTACCGCAAGGACTGGGAACAGGGGCTTTATTTACGGACAATGTGGAGATGCCGCTCTCCATTCGCCAGGATTGTCTCTGGTACGATCCGAAGAGTAACTCATTCCCCTCGGGGGCAGGGGGTGTGTTAATGCCTGTTCCGGAACGAAATGATAACACACCCCTTATCCCCTCTCAAGAGGGGAAACAGTTACTTACAGATTGTAATAAACAACTGTTACAGTTAGAGGACGGAACGGTTTGTACAGCAGAAAATATACAGCAATTAATAACTAATCTACCTGCCGATGCACCAGAGATACGTCGGGATTTATACAAATTCCTGGCCGACTGGTTCAACGAATCTCCCTACATCACCGTTCATACATCCGGCTCTACCGGAACGCCTAAAGAGTTCACTGTCCGCAAAGAACAGATGATGCAAAGTGCCATCCTTACCTGCTCTTTCCTTCATCTGCAAAAAGGAGATAATGCATTGTTGTGTATGCCATTGCAATATATTGCCGGCAAGATGGTGGTCGTACGGGCCTTAGTTGCCGGATTGACTCTCATTCTGCGCACGCCTTCCGGCCATCCGTTGGCAGATGTAGAGACTCCGCTTCGCTTTGCTGCTATGATACCGTTACAGGTATATAACACGCTTCAAGTACCGGAGGAAAAAGAACGCCTATGCCGGACAGAGATATTAATCATAGGGGGAGGCGCCATAAATAAAGAACTGGAAGCAGAGGTCAGGACATTACCCAATATCGTCTACTCGACCTATGGCATGACGGAAACACTTTCTCATATCGCATTGCGCAGGCTGAACGGCCCCGAGGCTTCTTCAGCCTACACCCCTTTCCCTTCCGTACAATTGTCTTTATCGTCTGAGGATACACTCATTATCAACGCACCACTGGTTTGCGACGAGACATTAGTGACAAACGACATCGCACAGTTGCATCCGGACGGTACTTTCTCCATTCTGGGAAGGAAAGACAACATCATTAATACCGGAGGTATAAAAGTACAAATCGAATCAGTGGAAGAAACACTACGTTCAATAATTTCTGCTACCTTTGCGATAACGGCTATTCCACATCCCGGATTAGGAGAAGCCATTGTGCTACTGATGGAAAAGACGGCAGACATTGAAGGCCTTTCTGATAGAATAGCCTCTCTCCTGCCTAAATACCAACAGCCTAAATATATCCGGCAGGTCGATGCCATCCCACTCACCGGCAGTGGTAAAACAGACCGGACAGCCTGTCGTTTATTGGCGGCAAAGCTAATCTGATTATCATTTAAAACACTATACTTATGAGGTATTTTGCACTTACCGTATTATCATTCCTAACCCTTTCGCCCGCCTACGGACAGAGTGGGGAAAGTTGCCGGTTCGCACCGGACCCGACGCTTCAGAAGCCGGAAGTCTATGCCGGATATGATTGCGTCAATCTGTTGGACAGCACGTCCGTAACCGTACAACCGACCGGTTCCGGTTCATTTTCTGTCTGCAAGACTATCAAAATTCAGACTCCCCGGGGAGCAGTGAGTAACCGTATCATCAAATATGATTACGACCCGCTGACGGCTTTCGCACAATTCAAGAGAGCGACCGTCTACCGTGCCAACGGCGATGTAATCAACCTGGACGTTACACAAGCCTGCGACTATGCGGCTCCGGCCCGCGCCATCTATTGGGGCGCCCGCCAGATCATGCTTGAAGTAGGCCAGCTGAATCCGGGAGATATCATCGAATATGAAATCGACAAGAAAGGTTTCACCTACGCCCTGCTGGCCGACGGCAGCGATGACGAATCCCGCTTCATCCCTCCCATGCGCGGACAATTCTATGACATCGTTCCTTTCTGGGTGACGGAACCGACCGTACGTAAAGTATATAAAGTATCCATTCCGATGGAGAAAGAAATGCAGTTCCAGTTCTATCAAGGCGACTGCGCCTCTTCCATGCGCTATGAAGATGGTCGGAAAGCCTATACCTTCTCCACCAACAATGTGATGCCGACCAAACGTGAACCTAACATGGTCGACCTGTTCGATGCCGCTCCGAAACTGATGATGTCGTCCACTCCTAAATGGCAGGATAAATCATTATGGTTCAATAAGGTTAACGAAGATTACGGAAGTTTTGCTCCACTGCCGGAAGCACAGAAAAAGGTAGACGAGCTTATCAAAGGGAAGAAAACAGAAATGGAAAAGATAGCCGTCCTCACCCACTGGGTTGCCGACAATATCCGTTACTCCGGCATCTCGATGGGCAAAGGCGAAGGTTATACCCTTCACAATACCAAGATGAATTATACCGACCGTTGCGGTGTCTGTAAAGATATTGCCGGAACGCTGATATCCTTCCTCCGTATGGCAGGTTTCGAAGCCTATCCCGCTATGACAATGGCAGGCAGCCGTGTGGAAAGTATTCCGGCCGACCACTTCAACCATTGTGTAGCCGTCGTTAAATTATCCAGCGGTACATATATGCCGCTCGACCCGACCTGGGTTCCTTTCTGCCGCGAACTATGGAGCAGCGCCGAACAACAACAGAACTACCTGCCGGGAGTTCCCGAAGGTTCCGACCTTTGCCTGACTCCCGTTTCCGCTCCGGAAAACCATTATGTACGTATCAAAGCAAACAATAAACTGGATGCCAAAGGCACACTGACCGGACAATTCACCATCACGGCCGAAGGACAATCGGACAGCAATATCCGCGGCATGTTTACCCGTGGCTGGCAGTCACAATGGAAGAACATGCTTGAAAGCCAGTTGCTAAACGTATCCCCGAAAGCCCGTCTGCTTAGCGTGGATTATGGAAAAGATCCGAAAGACTATCAAGCGGCTCCCATCAAAATCACTTTCCGCTATGAAATACCGGAATATGCTATCCCAGGTAAAGAGGAACTGGTCTTCAAACCGATGGTAATGAACAACCTGTACAATCAGGTAAAGAGTTATCTGCGCATCAATACCGACCTGCCCGAACGCCAGTATGGTTTCAAGGATGGCTGTTCACGTCTGGTGGAACTGGACGAAACCATCCAGCTACCGAAAGGATACACTTTGTTAAATGAGGCAAAGAACGAAAGCAAGCAAAGCGATGCCGCCGACTTCGAAGGCTCATTGAGCCAGGACGGCGATAAAATAACGCTTCACCAGAAGCTGGCTCTAAAGAAACGTGTATATGAAGCAGCCGACTGGGACGGTTTCCGTTCTGCCGTTAATGCACACAAAAGTTTCGGTGATTATTTAATTATTAAAAAATAAAAGACAATGACTAATATACTACATAAACTGGCACTGCTTCTCTGCCTGCTGGCTATTACAGCATCCGCATTTGCCGGCCCGGAAGCTGAATATAAGAAGCTGTCGAAAGCATATACATTGAATGCAGACGGAAGCCAGGAGTTCCGCTACAACATGGAACTTACGCTTTTCACACATACGGCCATGAACGGTACTTACGGGGAAAGTTTCATCGTTTACAATCCGCAATACCAGGAACTAAAAATTAATTCCTCTTATACCAAACAGAAAGACGGCAACATTGTCAAAACGCCCGACAATGCTTTTGTGGAAGTACTTCCCCGGACAGCAGCCGATGCTCCGGCTTACAACCATCTGAAAGAAATGGTCGTTGTCCATACCGGTCTGGAACTGGGAGCAACCATCTATCTGGATTATACGCTGACTTCCAAACCGGGGTATCTGCCGGAGCTGGATATTTATAACGAGCTATTACAAACCTCTCCGGTAAAAGAATATACCATCAGTCTGTCTGCACCGGAAAGCAAACCGTTATCCTACACTTTGCAGTATAACAATGCCAAGCCGGCCGTCACAACAGCCAACGGCATGAAAACCGTTACCTGGAAATTACAGAACCTGCCGGCTTCTTCCCGCGACCCGTTCGTTTCGGCTGCCAATGGCGACGTTCCTTTCCTGACTGCAACCACTTATGCTTCGAACGGAGACGCATTGAAAGCATTGTATGCACAGTTCACTCCCGCCAGCGACGTCCAGTTGACTGCCATTGCCGAAAACCTGACAGAAGGTAAAAAGAACGATACGGAAAAACTACAGGCCATCCTGAAACACGTAACGGAAAACCTGGGTTACAGTCGCCTTTCGTTGCCGGATGCAGGATATAAAATCCGTTCGGCAAGCGATGTAATCTATTCCGCCTACGGAACCGAAGCTGAAAAGACAAACCTGCTGAACGGCCTGTTAAATGCAGCAGGCATCAAAGCCGAAACAGCAGCATCCTACAGTGTGAATGCCGAACCGGCCAGTTGCGGGTTGAGTGCCATAAAAGAACTGGTCGTTATTGCCAATGCAGACGGTAAACAGTATATCATGTCTCCATCATCCAATAAAATGGCAGCTGCGGGTTCGAATAACCTGACACCAGTCATCAGCCTGACCAAAGCAGGTACGCCTGTAACAATCAGCACACCGTCTACCGACCTCACTTATAAGGTTACCCTTTCCGTCTCTCCGGAAAAAGCAGATGCAAAAGTAGATGCAACTATCGGCAACGCTTACCTCCCCTATTACGGAGCTTATCTGTCTACCTATGCCGGTGCTGATAAGGAAGCAAAAGAATCGAAGACCGGCAACGGAACGACAATCTCCTATACTGCATCCCAACCTTTAAAAGCGAACAACGGATATGTTATGGTTTCACTGCCCGATGCCCCGGTCAGCCTGGCACATAGTTACTACTGCAATATGAACAGTAGCCGCAAGGAAAACCTGCTGTTGCCCTGCAAAGCAAACGAACGGTATACCTATACCGTTCAAGTACCGGAAGGGATGAAACTAGCTACTCCGGAAGCAGTTAAAACAATTGAAAACGCTGCCGGTAAGGTAGTCATCTCCGTTAAGCAAAACGGAAACAACGCAGAGGTAGAACGCTCTTTGCTACTGAACAAACAGCTCTATACTCCCGCTGAATTCGGCAACTTGCGCTCCCTGTTGACCGAATGGGGAAATCAGTCCGGCAAAACATTGTTATTGTCAATTAACTAAGCGAATACAATCAGTAATTTAAACAAGGATGAAACGAGATAATTCTACTGTTCCATCCTTGTTTTTTTGTTGAATAATAATAACTTTACAGTCAAATATTAATATCTTAAACCGTTGATCTATGCAAATACTAGCAAATCTACTCCTGACACTATTATTATGTTGTATTCCGGGATTTACTTACGCGCAAAGCTTATCTCTCGAGTTATATCCCCAACCACAACAAATTGTTATATCCAACCAGCAATATGTGCCGTCTCATGGATATACATTACAAGGTATCAGCAATCCGGACGCCGACGCAGTGAAAATACTGAAAGAAGCATTGCCTTTCGTCCAATCAGGCAAGTCATTACCGCTGGAAGTCAAAAAGCTGAAAGCCAGAACACCCGAAATGGAACGTTCAGGTGCTTATATCCTGGATATTTCAAAGAAGAAAATCACTATCGAAATTGTGGACGACCGTTCATTATTCTATGCCGCCCAAACACTCAAACAACTGGTCGGCTACAATGAAGCAGGCAAACGCACACTTCCGTTATGTACGATTACCGACTATCCTGACGTACTCCATCGGGGAACTGTCGAAGGCTTCTACGGTACTCCCTGGAGCCATGACGACCGTATCAGCCAACTTCGTTTCTACGGCCAGTTTAAGATGAATACTTACATCTATGGTCCGAAAGACGATCCTTTCCACAGTGCCAGCTGGCGTGAACCCTATCCTGCCGACCAGGCAAAGCAGATTAAAGAACTGACAACCGAAGCTGCCCGCAACAAGGTAGACTTCGTCTGGGCAATCCATCCGGGACAGGATATCAAATGGAATGCAACCGACAGTAACAACGTGATCACCAAGTTCGAACAAATGTACGACCTCGGTGTACGTGCTTTCGCTGTCTTCTTTGACGACATTTCCGGTGAAGGAACAAACGCAGCCAAACAAGCTGGCCTGATGAACTTCATCCAGAAAGAATTTATTGAAAAGAAAAGCGACATACAGCCATTAATCATGTGTCCGACCGAATACAACCGTTCATGGGCACGGACCGATTATCTCGATATCCTGGGCGAACAACTTCACCCGGCTATCCATATCATGTGGACCGGGAATCGTGTTGTAGACGATATTACCCTGGAAGGTCTTGAATGGGTCAACAAGCGTATCCGCCGTCCCGCCTATATCTGGTGGAACTTCCCGGTAAGCGATTACTGCCGTGACCACCTTTTGATGGGACCCGCTTATGGTCTGGACACTCAGGCTTCCAATGCGATGTCCGGTTTCGTTGCTAACCCGATGGAACGCGCTGAAGCCTCCAAAGTCGCCTTGTTCGGTGTTGCCATGTATAGCTGGAATATACACAGTTACGACCCGCAACTGGCTTGGGAAAAGGCTTGCGAATATTTAGTACCCAAAGCAGCCATCGCCTTCAAGACATTCTGTGAGAATAATAGCGATCCGGGACCTAACGGTCATTTATATCGCCGTGAGGAATCTACCCGCTACCAGGCACAGGCCGACAAATTCCTTACCGGTTACCGCAACGGACAGTTCGGCGAAAGAGATGCAAACCAACTGGGTGCCTTATTCGCACAGATACAGGCTGCTCCCGAGTTGATATACAATCAGGGAGACAATAAAGCACTGATTAAAGAAATCAATCCCTGGCTTATGCAGTTCGAGTTACTCGGAAGATGCGGTTCCAATGCTCTGCGTATGGCTCACGCCTGGTATGAAAAAGACCGCCAGAACACCTGGCAACGTTTCCTCGAAGTATCTGCCGTTATGGACAGTATGAAACTGGTTAACCGTACTTTCAACCAGAATCCGTATCAGAAAGGTGTAAAAGTAGGTTCAAGAGTCCTGATGCCGCTTATTGAAGGTTTATACAGACAGACCAGCCGCAACCTACTTTCGACAGCCGATACACCTTCCAACGAAATCAGAGTTAGCACAGCTTCTACCATTACTAATATAGATCAGCTGAAGAATCAACCCTGGTCGGAAGACGAGAATCTGATAGCCTATGTCCCCATGCTTGAAGTGGTAAAAGTCGAACCTAACCAGTATCTCGGCCTCGGATGGGAAATACAAAAGGACGCCGAATCTTTCACGTTCAACTTACCTCAAAGTAATGTGGACGGACGTGTATTCGAATGGTCGGAAGACGGTAAGACATGGACTATCCTTTCTGATATTCCTGCCGACCGGACAAAGTTCACCGTTACTACAATTCCTCTGAACGCTCATTTTGTCCGGATGCGCAACAATTCCGGCAAACAGATGGAACTGAAGGTTGCCGCTTTTTCCGTAAAGACAAAGGAAGCACCAGAAATCAACGAAGAATTGATGATGTACGATCTCAATCTGAGTACTTATAAAACGTTGAAACCGGGCGAAAAGGTTGAAGTGAAATGTAACGGTGTAGACAAGTATATCGAATTCTTCTTGTCCGGCAATAACGATAGTATGGTTTCCATCTCCGGTGTCAACAATGACGGCGAAAACAATATGCTATATTGTGGCTACGTCGGCTATGTGAAGCTGAACAAAATTTCATTTGATGATATGCAAACGCTGATAATCACCCCGGCAGGTAAAACTCCGGTACAAATTCACCAGATTGTCAGGGAGTAAATCATAAATTTCTTCCGGAAATAGCGTCGCTTCGTTATTCCTTCATTTAACCGACAACATATTAACACATTACAGGTGACGCAGATATAGCAATCGGCGTCACCTGTTTCATTTGAGAACATTTATATCTTGTCCTAAAGAATACAAACCGGACATTTTGGCTGGTAATAACAGAGACCACAGACCTTAAATAGCATGAAAGAAAAAAAGGATAACTGGCTAATTTCCAGTCCATCGCAGTTTCCTATTTTTTTTAATAAGGAAACGCCAGTTCCCCTATAAGGAAACTGGCTCCAGACAATATGTCATAAATCTTTCGTATTCATTCCTCTTCGGTATTTCATGCAGGTGTTGTACATTCACATTTTACTCCATAATAATCACGACCGGATTATCTTCTTCGCCTACTTTTCTTAAAGCTGTGACTTCCTCCGGTAAATCATTTTTATCTCCATTCTCTTCAAACCATGAAACGACCTGATCTGCCGAAATGATCTGAGCAAACTCGCCATCGGGAGAAACTGATTCAGGTTGTAAAGAAAGGAAACCGTCCAGATCGTTTTCAAAAGCGGTGTCATATTTAGCGACTTTGACTATTCCACTTTTCTTATCGAACATAGCATTATAAATAAGCTTATCCTTATACAGATCCACAATGAAACGTAAAAGAAAAACATCTTTCCCTTCCAACATTTCTGTCGGATAAGCTACATGAGTCTTTTCCTTATTGAAACGTTCCTTTGGATTCCAATAATAAGATGCCATATCCAAACGACGGACAGGTAATAAAGCATCTGCCGTTACCTGATAAATTGTATCATTGAATTGTTCCATAAAGAACAAATCTTTCCCCTGGTGCCAGAAGAAACGGTCACTTACCGGATAAGCAGCCATTTTTCCATCCTTATAACTTATAATAATCATACCACCGCCAAAACCTTTACTATGAGTGACACTGAGTGATTCTATATCATCTGGATTCACCTTCAATGACATCGTATCTTTGCCGGATGGTAAAAACTGATTAATGATCATTGTATCACGGAATACAATCACCCGGTCGGGATCACCGTTACCTGCCGTAGAATGAGCGACAAGTGTCTGATTATCTAAATAATTAAAGACTGTAAAGGCAGGAAATACAGAAGTATTAACCGGAGTTTTCTTTTCTCCGTAATAAGAACCATCAGCATTATAAATAATAAGTTTCTCATTCCAACCGCTAAAATAAATCCGGTTATTCGGATAGTCCAGCCAACACCCTCTCACATCGCTATATCCTTCCGGATCATTGCCAACATGCCCCACAGAGGTTAAGAAGCGACCGGTTGCCCTGTCAAACAGAAAACATTGTTTTTGAGCAGTTGTCACCAACAATTTGTCATGTAGGATCTTCACGGATGGATTCTGCCCTACCAGACAACTGTCATTCGTTTCCAACGCCACATAAGATACTTGTTTGAAATAGTCGGAAGCTTTCAATCCGGAAGGAGCGTCGAGAGCGGCTCCTACAGGGATTACGGTTATTTCTCCATCCGTTGTCTTACTTTCATTGCAGGCGGTAAGAAAAAGACAGGCGGCAAAAGCTGCCTGATATAAATAGGTCTTCATCATTTCACTTCTTCTTTGTGGATGCATTTTTCGTTGTTATCAGAATAACACCGTCTTTTCCTCTCTCTCCATATAATTTTACTGAAGATTCATCCTTCAACACAGATATAGATTCAATAATATTAGGATTCAACTTATCTATAGCATCATCCTTTATTTGTTCTACTCCGTCAATAATTATGAGAGGCTTCTCTTTTCCGATCTGTCCGTCCCTGATACGGATTTTTACGTCCCCAGGCAGACGATCAGACAAACGACCATAACCGACCACCTTTACATCGTCCTCTTTTATTTTGCCGGAAGCAATAGCACCCTTAGTAACGACCGAGATCACACCTTGCTTGTCCGAAGCATTATATTTAGCCAGAATTTCTTCACTTTTATCTTTTGGACTCATACTAAAACTATGAATGTTCTCCGGACTCACTTTATCCAGCTCCTCATAAGTAGCTACTTCATTATCGATCAGGATCAGGTTACGAGACATCTCTACTCTCTGTTTGATATTTCTCATCCGATCTTCGGCGTCTTTCGAGAAATTATCCAGTTGTTGTTGCATAACCTCTAGCGGATTTTCCGTTTTCTCTTTTTCCTGTGTAACAGAGTCCTTATTTGCCCTCGCTTCCGTCTTTATTACTTTTACCACTTGAGGGGCAGATGCCACCACCTCTTTTATGGCAGGTTTCTCTACAGGGGCAGGGACAACCTCGACTACCGGTTCAGCTTTTTTAGGCTCGATAACTTCCTTAACCGGAACAATTTCGCTAATTTTGGCACTTGAAATCTTTCCCAGTTCACGAGAGATTTCGGGACGGGCAAAAGCTACAACCGCTACAGCTGTCAGCGGAAGTACATAGAGATACTTTAATCTCGCCCACGGATTCGATTTTCGTTTTAACATCATAGTAATTCGTTTTTTTAGTTTACTGTGATTAAAGCTGTTGGCCATAGAAGTGAAGCGCTGTGAACCAACAGCTTTTTTTATTAATAATAATTGATATTGCTTCGCATCGACGCCGTGATTGATCACACTTTCATCAGCCTCGTATTCATGAATATTCTCCAATTCCTGTTTTAGTAACCAGACAGCAGGATTGAACCATTGAAGAATGACGCAAAAACTACAGATCAGCATATCGACAGAGTGACGGGCACGGATATGCGCCATCTCATGCGTCAGTATCTCTTCACCGCTTTCTTCCATATCTTTTTGCGAAATGACGATGTATCCCATCCAACTGAACGGACATACAGTCTCATCCGTAACCACCAGTTTGCTACCATCGGGAAGCACCTGCTTCTCTCCCATCCCGATCATCCGGCATATGCGGATTGTCGAATAAAGGAAGCGGGCAAAAAAGAAAACACAGCCTACCAGATAAACTACAAACAGTAACGGAAGCCAGAATGACTGAGAGGTCTGTACCTGTATCTCAGTCTGCATTTGCGCCATCTGTAAGAGATATTCCAGATTCTGCAAGGGGCGCTGTATGGCAACCGGTTCATCGGTCATAATACGGATAAATGGAATGGCAACGGAAAGAATGATTACCCCTAACAAGGCAATCCGGTTAAAGCGGTGAAACGTTTCACGGCTTAACAACAGTCTGTAGAACAGATAAAAAGCTGCCAGACATACAGACGATTTAAGGATATAAACAAAGAAGTCTCCCATAATTGTCAGTTTTTATTTCCTTGTTCCACTTCGTCCAACAACTTCCGAAGTTCATCCACAGAGATATCTTCCTCCTTAATCAGGGAAGAAACAACGCCCAGATAAGAGTTATTGAAATATTTGGCAATAACATTCTTCAATGTACCTTTGCTGTACTCTGTCTCACTAACGGCGGCATAATACTGATAAGTATTGCCGAAAGTGTTATGTGAAAGGAATCCTTTATCCTCCAATCCCCGGACAATCGTCGATAATGTATTGAAATGAGGTTTAGGTTCCTCATAATATTCCAGCAGTTGTTTTACAAAAAGAGGACCTTTCTCCCAGAAATAGCCCATGATCTCTTCTTCTTTTGCAGTCAGTCGTTTCATAATTCCTGTTGTTTCGGGCAAAGTAACTAAATGTTTTAGTTTGGAAACTAAATTACTTAGTTAATAAACTAAAAGAGGTCGTTTTTCTTCCTCTTCTTCCTTTTTATTGGATTATTTTTCTCTATCTATGTTCCATTTTTGTGGTCGGAGACCTGTACCCCCTTCTGTTATTTCATCCGCGAGGAACCAAATAACAATGTCTATTTATGTAAAAAGAGGCTCCTGCATTCTATACAGGAGCCTCTTGGTTTTTTATCGTTTCGGAATGTCCACCGACTTATCCGATTTTCCCAGCAAATGTTCTGAGAAGTAATCGACCATACGCCAATAGAAGTATTCATCCATATCACCGAAACCATGACGCTGTTGCGGCAACAGCAACATATCGAAACGTTTATTGGCACGGATCAGTCCGTCTACCACACGCATCGTGTTACCCGGATGCACGTTGTTGTCGATATCTCCGTGAACCAGCAGCAGATGCCCTTTCAACTGCTTGGCCAGTTCGGGATTGCTCTTGATACTGTATGTAAATGTCGTATCGCCTTTTTCTGATACCACTTCTTTTACGCCATGATGCGTTTCACTCCACCAACGGTTATAAATCTTATTATCATGATTACCAGCACAAGATACGGCCACCTTGAAGAAATCAGGATATTGCAGGATAGCTGCAGTCGACATAAAACCACCACCCGAGTGTCCGTGAATACCGACACGGTGGATATCAATGTACTTATGTTTATCCGCCAACTGGATAATAGCAGCTTTCTGATCAGCCAGCCCATAATCACGCAGATTTCCGTATCCGAAGTTATGATACCATTTCGAACGGCTCGGATGGCCGCCGCGGTTGCCGACTGATACGACAATAAAGCCAGCCTGTGCCAGACGGTCGGTACGGACGCTCATACGGGTAAACGGATAGCGTGTCGCTTCAACCTGCGGACCTGGATAAACGTAGTCGATAATAGGATATACTGCTGTCGAATCGAAATTGAAAGGCTTATACATGACACCGTAAAGATCCGTTACGCCATCGGCAGCTTTTACCTTGAACGGTTCCGGGAACTGGTAACCGGCAGCAAACAGTTGCGAGAAATCGCTTTCTTCCAGTTCCATCACTTTACGACCGGTGTTATCCAACAGATCCGATTTCGGAACAGTGTTGATACGAGAATAATTATGGACGATGAATTGGGCGTTATCATCTACACGGACATCATGGAAATAATCGCCGGCAGAAACCATCTGCAAACCGCTTCCGTCGAGGTTAGCCCGGTAAAGATGTTCATAATAAGGATTCTCCCCTTTTTCTCTTCCGTTGGCAAGGAAATAGACAACGCGTTTGGCTTCGTCAACCTTCACGATCTGGTCTACATGCCAGGGGCCTGATGTGATGCGGTTCTTCAGATTACCTTTGTCGTCATAAAGATACAGATGCGCCCAACCGTCGCGTTCGCTCCAATGGATCAGTTCTTTTCCGTTATTAACGGCGGCCAGCGGGCGGAGTTCGATATACGTATTCATACGTTCTTCGATAATCGGACGGATAGAGTCTTCACCGATCGTATAAGTACAGACGTCGATGCGATGCAGGTCACGACTGGAACGGGTAACGAAGAAACGGTTATTATCACCCAACCAAATACTGGGCAGTTCTTTCATATCACGCTGTTTATGCAGGCGGGGCCGATAAGCCATACGTATTGTCTGGTCTTTGAATGCTTGCGTATTGATCTCTTTATAAGAGTCGTTACTCATGTCAAACAGATACAGATGACTGACAGGAGCTTCCTTTTCACCCGGCATCTGGTATTTATAAGTCTCTAATGTCGGTCGCGGAGTGGCCATAGCATTGATCACCCACAGGTCTTTCACCTTGCGGTTATCTGAAATAGAGATTACAAAATGACGGGAATCGGGCGACCATAACAGATAACCCGGGTTCTTCCTTTTACCGTTACATAAGGTATCTGTATTCAGAAGACTGTAAGGCTGACCGAAACCGAAGTCTTTTACACCGGTTGTCGTCAGTTGTATCTCTGTGACCGTACTGTCTTTATCATCTTTCTTCAGTTTCTCATAATCTTCACGCGACATACGATACAGATTCAGGTCTTTGGCATAGACTACCGTTTTACCGTCCGGTGAGATAGAGGCCCAGTTTGGATATTCCGTATCCTTCTTTTTGTCTGCCAGATAGGTCAATTTACGTGTCGGATAATCATAGGAGAAATAGAATACCTCCTTTTTCGTCTTTTTGTCTTTATCCGTGCTGTCCTTTTTGGCGTCTTGTGAAGAGGTAATTTGGAAAGTAAAAGTACGTCCGTCCTCTCCCGTCTCCAACTTCTGGATAGGCAACTGTTGAGCCGTATACGGATCCTTAACGATCTCAGTCAATTCGGCAGCCAGCTTATCCTGATCGAACAAAGGACGTTTCGTCTTTGCGGAAGGATCAACCACATACCAGACATTGCCGTTTCCTGTTTTATATTCATACCAGAAGCAGTTCCCTGCCTTAAACCAATGCGGGTCCACCGAAGTGGAAAACAACATAGTCGATAATTTATTACCCGCAAAACGTTCAGCCTGCGTATAACCCGGTAGCGGATCGTCTGCCGAAGTTGTTTGCGCACTTGCGCCAAAAGAAAGAAGAAGTCCTGACGCGACTAAAAGTAGATGTTTTTTCATATTTTACAAATTGTGTTATATTGTTTGCTTGCTTTCATGCAAAAGTATATAAATATTTTGTTTCTCAAATGAAAGAATAAAAAAATCCCCTACTCTATCGACCGATAAAGCAGGGGATTAAGATATTGTTAACTACTCTATTATACCGGAAGAGTGCCGCCGATCAGGATAACAACCAGCAAAGCCAAGATTGCATACAACTCAGGGAATACGGCCATAACCATTGTTGCACCGAATACGTTGTGACCTGCACCTACACCGGCGATACCGTTTGCACAAACTTCTGCCTGACGGATAGAAGAGAACAAACCTGCAAAACCTAATACCAAGCCTGCGCCGAAGATAGCTGTTGCATTCAACATTGTAATGCTGTCAACCAGGAATTTCTGCATCATGAAATAACCCACGAATCCGTACAAACCCTGTGAAGAAGGCAACGCACTTAATGCGATGTAAGTACCCAGTGCATCCGGGTTCTTCTTCATTGCTCCTACTACTGCGTTACCGCAGATTGTTACACCATAACTACTGCCGATAAAGGTTAAACCTGTCATCAACGCAATACCCAGATAAGCTAATAAAATTGGTTCCATAATGAAATTTGTTTGTTTAATTATTCTTTTGTTATTATTTAAATCACGTTTTGTTTATGCTTTCTTAAAAGGTTCGTACGCCTTACCGCCGCCTTCGAACTCTGCATTCTTATAATACTCCACGAAGATCAGACGAAGCGGGTGAACCAGCGAACTGATAGTACACAGACCGATGTTGATCGCATGGCCGACCAAAAGGATCAGCAACATGCAGATCACACGCAATACGATGTTCATTCCTTCTGTCATATCCACAGCCAGCGAATTGAATACGCCACCCAGGATCGCACCGGTCAGACCGATCGCAAACAGACGGATATAAGACAAAGTATCACCCAACAACCCGGAAGCCATATTGTAGGTATTCCAAAGACCTGTACCGAAGTTCAGGAAGATATTCTTGCCCGGCGTATTGTAAAGGAAAGCGACCAGCAATCCAAGCCCGGCTATTACCAGGAATACATTTTTCACCATTTCGGGCAACTGTACATTCAGCATCGGCAAGCCGAATACCAGACACAATGCCAGGATAATGAATACCCATGCCAACGGTGCAATACCATATTTCTTCCCTTTCTGAGACATGATCTTCAGCGCAGCAATTGTCTTTCCGAACAAGATCTGCACCAATCCGATTATGATAGAGAACGTCATCAGGTTATCGCTCGATACAAAGTAGTCTTTTACCGAAGCAAAAGCAGGTATGTCGACCAAAGCGATACCGAAGAACGAACCTGTACATGTACCGACGATCAGCGCCGCCAATCCGAGATACTGGAACAGACTCAGGAACGGTTTGAAGTCCGGATTGACTTTCCGTTTCAGGATCGTACAGGCTATCATTACCAGTAACCCGTATCCGCCGTCACCGAAACAAAGTCCGAAGAACAGCATAAAGAATGGGGCAAAGAATGGTGTCGGGTCGAACTCGCCATAGTTAGGCAAAGAGAACATCCGGGTGATCGGTTCGTATAGCTTGGCAAACTTACCGTTCTTCAACAGGATAGGTACCTTGTCACCTTCTTCTATCTCCTGTGCCTGATAGAAGTAATTATCCTTTTCCAGCGCTTCTTCCATTGCCCGGGCTTTCTCGGTCGGAACCCAGCCTTCCAGCAACATCAGCTTCTCTCCCGCCTGACGGTCTGTCTGCACCAATACATTCGACAGATTGAACTCGTTTTGCAGGTTCTTATCGAACAGGTCGAGGGTATTATAATCGGATGCAGCCAGTTTTTTCATTTCGGCATCCAATGCTTTCATTTCCTGCTGTAACAGATCGAGACGAGCATTCAGTTTTTGCAAACCTCTGTCCGGCATCTTCGGACGCTCCGCATCTATATCGATATGTGTACCTTCCTTTGTTATTGTAACAAAATAAGTTACCGACTGGAAGTTATTGATCAACACAGCATTATACTCATCTCCCCATTTCGGTTCATACTTAGCGGTCGGACAAGTCCAGAACGTGATATCATATCCGGCCTTCTTCAAACGATTGAAGTTAGCCCAACTGAAATCACCCCAGATCTCCATATAGGCAATATCCTTTTCAAGAGATGCCTTAACAGACTGGAGCTGCACTTTCTTATCCTGCAATCCTTCTATTTTCTGTACCAACTTCATTCCGGCTTTCTTGTCCAGTTCACGGGCAGGTGCCAACTGAACATCTTTCGACTGACTATTTAGGTTCTTGAAGAAACGCATTAACAGATTGACACGCTTCCGTATAGCCAGAATATCCTGAAGTTCCGCATTATCGAGAATAGACTTGTTTTCCTTCACGTGCACAACGCCCAGTTCGCGCAGTTGTGCCAGAAACGTATCATATTCCCTATGATATACCATAAAGGCATATTTGCTCATCTTTACTATCATACGCCAGCCTCCTCTTTATGTTCTTCTTTCGCTTTACGCTTCTCCTGGTTAGCCCGCATGATCTTCTGTGACGACTTGGAGAGGCTCTCTTCGTCCTCCATAAACCGTTTCACTTTCCGGATCGCATCTTTATAGCCGGGGATCTGTACCTTCTCAAAAAGGTTCACCTTTTGAGTAGTCTTCTTCCTGGCATGCTCCAACAACTCCAGCTTCATTCCCGAAAACTCTGCTTCTATTCCGGTACGCGCCAACTGCTTCAACAGTTCGACACCATCGGTAAACCAGGCAGGGGAATTAAAGAGACTGTAATGTCCGATCTCGAACTGTATCTCGTTGAGGACAGGAACGATCACCCCGGCGATTTTCTTCGTCGTGAGCGTCACATCCTTTACAGCGATCAGTTCGGGAGAGAACTCATTCCACAAAGCCACCATATTTTCGTAGCTCTGTATCTCCTGTTCCAGCTGAAGTTCCAATTTAGTCACTTCATCCTTGGTCCGCTTCACTTCGATACGCAACGCACTTTCCTTGCTCTTGATCGTAGGCAGGGAACGCTCGCGCATCTTCAGTTGCTTTTCCAGTTGCTGAAGAGAGGTTTTATTATATTGAAACTTTATTGCCATATTATATCGTTTTATATTCCATTCGGACGGAACTTTATTTTCTCTCGAAAGAAATTATATTTTCATCCGAATGGGACGGTCATAAGACCTCCTTATTTCTTCCAGTATTTGTCTACCAACTCTTGCTTGATATTCACTTCAGCCGGCTTGAAGTATTCGCCGAACAAGCCCCATGCCACGTCGAGCATTTCAGTTGTGTCGAGGTTTACATCGATAGCCAGCAGTTTTTCTGAATAATCCTTTGCAAAAGAAAGCGTACGGTTGTCGTAGTCTGTCAAGTCGAAACCGTTCTCCATCTTTGTCTTTGCGTTGGCAGCATCGGCATACAGACGGACGGCGGCATTCATCACCTGCGGGTGATCTTCGCGTGTCTTCTTTCCTGTTACCAGCTGTTTCAAACGTGACAAGCTTCTGAACGGGTCGACGATTACTTTACCGACATCACTATCACGACGCAGGTATAACTGACCTTCGGTGATATAACCGGTATTATCAGGCACAGCGTGCGTAATATCGCCACCCGACAGGGTTGTTACCGCAATAATGGTGATAGAACCACCGGCAGGGAACTGTACTGCTTTTTCGTAGATCTTTGCCAAATCGGAATACAACGAACCCGGCATAGAGTCCTTCGAAGGAATCTGATCCATACGGTTCGATACGATTGCCAGAGCATCCGCATAGTTGGTCATGTCGGTCAACAGTACCAATACCTTTTCGTTCTTCTGTACAGCGAAGTATTCAGCCGCACAAAGTGCCATATCCGGAATAAGGATACGTTCCACGGACGGGTCTTCGGTTGTATTGATAAAGCTCACGATACGGTCGAGTGCGCCGGCGTTGCTAAATGTATTTTTAAAGAACAGGTAGTCGTCGTTGGTCATACCCATACCACCGAGGATGATCTTATCCGATTGGGCACGCAGGGCTACCATTGCCATTACCTGGTTGAAAGGCTGATCAGGGTCAGCGAAGAACGGTATCTTCTGTCCGGTTACCAACGTGTTGTTCAGGTCAATACCGGCGATACCTGTAGCGATCAGTTCAGACGGCTGTTTACGACGCACCGGGTTTACCGACGGACCGCCGATCTCCACTTCCGTTCCTTCAGGGATAGGGCCACCGTCGATCGGATCACCATACGCGTTAAAGAAACGTCCGGCCAACTGGTCGCCTACTTTCAGCGTAGGCGCCTTGCCCATGAATACTACTTCGGCATTCGTACGGATACCTTCCGTACCGGAGAACACCTGCAACGTAACCTCGTCGCCGATGATCTTCACCACCTGTGCCAACTTACCGTCTACGGAAGCCAGCTCGTCATACCCAACTCCCGTTGCTTTCAGCGAACAGGTAGCTTTCGTGATCTGGGTAATCTTCGTATATATTTTTTGAAATGCTTTTGTTGCCATACGTTCTGTTATTTTTCCATGCGCTCTGCGAGCAGGGCGTCAAGTTGATCGTTGAACTTCTTAAACTGGTCGCTTTCGTATTCGGAATAGTTCATCTGCTTGAAGACGTTGATCATCTGTTTGAAATATTCCATTACTTCAAGGAAGGTGTCGAAACGGAATTCCGCATGACAGATCTTCACCACCTTATCCAGCATAAATTCCTGACGAGCCAGCGGTGTCACAGCATCGATCGCATCGAAAGCATCCTGTTGCAGGATCACGAAGTCGATCAATTCTGACTTCCAGAAAGTAACATGGTATTCCACCGGTACACCGTCATCACCCAGGATGTTGATCTGTTCGGCGATTTCCTTACCACGCAACATACGGGTCTTGATCTCGTTTACCTTGTCGATCCATTCCGGAGAGATATGTTTGGCGATATATTCCTGGAATTCAGGATATTCCAGATATTTCGAATAACTGTCGATCGGGTTCACAGCCGGATAACGTTTGCGGTCGGCACGCTCCTGCTCCAAAGCGTAGAAACAGCGGGCTACCTTCTTCGTATTTTCTGTTACCGGTTCCTTCAGGTTACCACCGGCCGGCGATACCGTACCAATAAAGGTTACCGAACCTGTCTTTCCATTGTTCAATTCAACGAAACCTGCACGGGCATAGAAGTTAGCCACGATAGCAGATAAGTCCATCGGGAACGCATCTGGTCCGGGAAGTTCTTCCAGACGGTTGGACATCTCACGCAATGCCTGTGCCCAACGGGAAGTGGAGTCGGCCATCAGCAACACTTTCAATCCCATGCTACGATAATATTCAGCCAGTGTCATGGCGGTATATACAGATGCTTCACGGGCAGCCACAGGCATGTTTGAAGTATTAGCGATAATGATGGTACGTTCCATCAGCTTACGTCCTGTATGCGGGTCGATCAGTTCGGGGAACTCGGTAAAGATTTCCACAACCTCATTCGCACGTTCACCGCAGGCAGCGATAATAACGATATCGGCTTCGGCCTGTTTGGAGATAGCGTGCTGAAGCACGGTCTTACCCGTACCGAACGGACCGGGGATAAATCCCGTACCGCCTTCTACGATCGGGTTTACCGTATCGATCGTACGGACACCTGTTTCCAACAGTTTGTAAGGACGCGGTTTTTCTTTGTAACAGGTAACAGCCCTTTTCACAGGCCAACGCTGTATCATATTCACATCAATATCCTTACCTTCTTCGTCAGTCAGAACGGCGATCGTCTGATTGATGGTATATTGTCCGGCTTCCGCCAGGCTCTTTACGGTATAAGTTCCTTTAAATGTGAAAGGCACCATGATCTTGTGCGGCTGGAAGTTTTCATCCACTTCGCCCAACCAGTCACCTGCGGCCACCTGATCACCCACTTTCGCCAGCGGTTTGAAGTCCCACAGTTTATCGTTATCCAGTGCAAATGTATATTCACCACGTTTCAGGAACACGCCGTCCATTTTATCCAGGTCATTCTGCAAACCGTCGTAGTTACGCGACAGCATACCCGGACCCAATGTTACTTCAAGCATGTGCCCTTCAAACTCGGCTTCGTCACCTACACGCATCCCACGTGTACTTTCAAATACCTGAACAAAGGCATCCTTCCCTATTACTTTAATAACCTCCGCCATCAGCTTCACGCCTCCTACGGAAATGTAACAGATTTCATTTTGAGAAACCGGCCCATCCACCTCTACGGTCACCAGGTTGGATACGATTCCTTTTACAATTCCTTTCGTAGCCATAATTATTTATTATTGTTTCTTTTAAATTCTTCCAACGCATTCTCACTACCATGCTTCATTGCTCCTACTATTTCGCGGAAGGTCTTCTCGCCCGTCACCTTATCCAGAGTAACCCAGCGTTCGATCATTTCCAGCTTCAGCAAGTAGGCGAACACACTTTCTATGTCGAAAGTTTTGAAGAACGTATTATCGTCCAGCCATTTCCATTTCAGCAAATCCACTTTCTTTTCACGGGCCATCAGGTCCGGTTCTTCGGCGATGCGTTGCAGGTCGGGCAGATAGTCCACCGTATCTCCCAGTCCGAAGTCACGGGCATTGGAAGTACGGATAGCTTCGGCTACCTCGTTGTGTCCCACTATATAGTCTGCTTTATCAAATCCATACTTACGGCAAGTAATAGCGGTCAGCATGTTATTGATATTGAGGTTCAGTTCAAACCAGTTACGGATAAAACCGTTGCTACATTTCATTGCATAGTCGTAATAAAGGGCTGCCAGGCGGTCTTCCCAGGAGATCGTCTGTTTTTCCTCTTTTTTCAGGCTATCCAGATACAGTTTGAAGAACTCGATGAAATAAGGAGGGATCCGTTTGTTCTTCGGCGGCTTTTCACCATCCTTCAAAGCATCAAACAGACTTTTGTACTCGTCGTATGTAATACTTCCCTTCTCGTCCGGGTCAAAGTCCGGATATTTAGAGAAAGCCAGTAGGTTCTTATTATCGAATTTGAGGAAAAACAAGTCTACCAGCTTCTTATCACGGGACGTAAGAATACCGTCCAGTTCCTTTCTGAATTCAGAAACGGAATAGGTCAGTTTACTATCATCCAATGATATATTAGGGAGTCCGGCTATCAGACAGTAGTATTTACTCATATCAGAACAACATTTCTACCAGTCCGGGACGCAGGAATTCTTTGAAGAATGCAACAAATTCGTCTTCCCCGAAGCTTACTTTATAGGAACCGTCGGCAGGAACAATAGTAAAGCCGGCATTCTTTCCGCTTACTTTCTCGATCTTCACGCCGCCGTCCAGCAATGATTTGGCATTTGCCTCGAAATATTTGGTTAATGCGTCCGCATCGGCAGTCTGGATCGTGATCGCTTCTTTCTTAGCCCATTCTTTGGCCATTTCCAGAATAACTTTCTGCATGAAAGCGGTGTCAGAAACGATCGCTTTTACATTCGAGGAAGTAATCTTTCCGGTTATGAGGTTCACAATTTCGCTCTTCAGCGCTTCTACGGCCTGGGTAGCGAACAGCTTCAATTCGGCTTCTGTATTTTTCTTCAGCTCGGCAGCCTGTTTTTGTGCCGCTGCAACAATACGTTTTGCTTCTGCTTCCGCTTCGCTGACAATCGCTTGTTTCTGAGCATTTGCATCGGCAATGATCCGTCCGGCTTCTTCGTTCCCCTTCTCTACTCCTTCTTTGTAGATCTTGTCGGTCAGTTCCTGAATCTTTGTATCCATTTTAAATATATTTATTAAGTTGTATTTCTCTCAGATATTAAACGCCCACAAAGTTATTATTTTTCGTGAATAAATGCTGAAATAAATGCAAAATCAATCTAAAAAATGAAACACTATAAATTAATTTCTAATTTTGTTGGTCTAAAAATCGCATTATATGTTCTCAATTAGAAAAGCTACTACAGACGACTGTCTGCTAATCAGAAACTTGGCATCCCAAATATGGGAGCCGACTTATGGTTCTATCCTCTCCCGTGAGCAACTCGACTATATGTTTGAGATGATGTATGCCCCGGAAAGTATTCTTAACCAGATGAATGAACTTCATCATGAGTTCTTTATCATTTACAAGGACGGAGAACCTTCCGGATACCTGTCTATCGAAACAGTTGAGAAAGACTTGTATGAGTTCCAAAAAATCTATTCGCTTCCTTCTTTACATGGTTCTGGTATCGGACGTTTTATCATCGAACAGGGGGTTGCTTACTTGAAGACAATCCATCCGGGACCGTTTACCGTCGAACTAAATGTGAACCGCGAGAACCCGGCTATCGGTTTC
Source organism: Parabacteroides goldsteinii DSM 19448 = WAL 12034 (assembly GCF_000969835.1). Taxonomy (GTDB): domain Bacteria; phylum Bacteroidota; class Bacteroidia; order Bacteroidales; family Tannerellaceae; genus Parabacteroides; species Parabacteroides goldsteinii. The sequence continues at coordinate 1,172,366 of NZ_KQ033913.1, read as the reverse complement.
TATAAACATATGGGATTCCATGAACATGCGACACGCGATTTTCATATTGGGAACGGTTATTATATGAATGATTATATTATGCGGATGGAAGTGGCAAATTAAAAAAGTCAGAGGAGATGCCAGCTCTACTGAGAATTAAGGATGACTGACAGTTATCAACCACTAAAATGACAAAATAAAAAACAAAGGCATTCTTTGACAAAAGAAATGAATAAAGATTTGTTTTATAAGTCTTTATTTCTTACTTTTGCTAAAAGTAAAGTATTCATCATGACAACAAAAAAACAAACAAGAGAAGAAGTTCTTGCGAAGTTCCATGCTGCAAAAAACAAGAAGCAGGAATGCCTTGCCGAACTTGAAATGACAATGAAAGAAACTTATGAGAAGCGCACCGGTAAAAAAGCTGATAATTTTTTTGCTTTATGAAGCCTCTTTCATTGGAACATGTCAATACGGTATCGCCATATTTTGTAGAATCGACTAACAACATCGGGTTTTATCAATTTTTCACTGAAACAGGCGTACACTATTCTGTTGGCTTTATGAAAGATGATCTTTTGCTTACAAAAGATTCATATCAGCTGATCATTGCAAATGTAAATAATCATAAGTCACCACGCGATAGAAAAGTACGCGATACAATAGTCGCAATTATTGATGAGTTCTTTAATCAAAACAACTCTACTTTACTTTATATTTGCGATACAGGAGACAATAAGCAACACATGCGTAGTCGCTTATTTGAATATTGGTTTTCTACTTATCAGTATAAGGCTTTCTTTACAATGATATCATCATCTGTTATGGATATGGATGGCATTATTAATTTTGCGACACTCATTTTACGAAATGACAATCCATTCCTTTCCGAAATTGTAACAGAATTCACAGAATCCATCCAGTTACTCAATCAAAAACCTGAATGACGACAGAAAGGAAGGGGCAAACTAAAGAAAAACCTACTTAATAAGTACCCTTCAACCTACTCGATAAGTAAACCCTAAGGTTACTTACTAAGTAGACGGAAGCTTACTCGATAAGTAGATCGGAACTTACTTAGTAAGTAAACTTTCACATGCTTTACGAAGAATCATTTTATTGTTTTAAAGTCTGATGTAATTTTTCAACCCATTGGTACAGTTCCATACGGATACTCTCTATTTTATCAGGATATTTTTTACTGTCCGCTATCAATTGATATAATTTAAACAATGTCTGCACCGTCATCGCACAGTACGAATATTCCTGATAAGTATAGTTGAGTTCCAATTCCTTAAATTTATCTTGTAAAAATCTGATCAGCACCCGGGTATCTATTTCCTTTAACTCCATTACGGCTTCCACACCTTTCCGGCAAGCCAATATAGTATGAACGACACACAGCTTATCTCCCAGATGTTTAATCCGTTCAGGTTCACCAATATGATCATCATATACCTTCTGACATAAAGCCAAAGTATTTTCAATATCCTTCGTCTCATTCGTTTTCAATGCTCTATGAAGTTCATCGATCAGTCTGTTAGCCCTGCTGATAACTAAATCATCGTCTTCAACATCAAATATTCCCAAATGAACATTCACCTTCATGTCGTATCTTACATACCGTTCTATAATATTGATCTGCCTATTGGTAGGTTTTCCTTTATTCTTGAATGTTTCAATCAGATTTTTCACACAACGAAGCAACCTGCCACACGCCTCATAATCACCTTCTTTCATCACTTTTTTTACTTCGTCAAGTATATCTTCCACATTTTGTTCCGTAGTGGGCAGAATTAGTTTCACAGCACTACAGTTCTTATAATTTTCAATGACTGTATCGATATCTTCTATTCTCGATTCGTCAAAGTTCTGGTGATGCGTCACATGCCACCCTGCACAAAACGGGCAATAATAACTCCGGCATGGGGCATAACGATTGTTTTCTTCAATTTCAGATTTGTTGAACTCAATAAAGTTGTCAGCCTTCTTCTGGCTCTCAAACAACATTTTGGGGCGTTTACATTGTGGGCAGAATATACGGTTCCTGGTAGGTTTCATGGAATTATCTTTTTGTATACTAGTGAATAGAATGCGACCGATGCGCATGCGTTAATGATTAACAGACAAAAGTAGGTAAAAAAAGATAAATTTTCATCCTTATCTGTTATGTTTTTACACTTCAAAAGCATTGGAAAATGAAAAAATAACTTCCTGAAAAAAAGCATAGGACTTTACAAATGTTAAAACAGGACCTTTAACTTTAAAATAAGGGACTTTTAAAATCAAAAGTCCTATCTTTTTTCAAGAAGAATAATTGTGTGTTAAATTCAAAATAGTTATCTTTGGAATATGCTAAATTATAATTAGTTACAAACCATATTTACATTACAATTTAATACTTGAATTCCATGAAACACTTCATCACGATCGCATGCCTTTTGATTTGTATAACAACTAACGGCATTTTTGCACAAACAAATGTAAACATGCTGGACAGTATCCTTCCTGTCAGAGGATTGGCAATAGCAGCCCCGTCTGTGCAGAAAATGGATGTTTTCCTGAAGTTTATCGAAGAAGAACTTGCTCCCGGACATTTCAACCTGCTCATTCTCCGGGTTGACTGGAATTATGCTTACGAGTCTCATCCGGAACTGCGTGATCCCAATCCGCTTACCCTTCAGGATGTAAAACGAATCGTCGCCACCTGCCGGAAACATAACATACGGATAGCACCGCAGATAAACCTGCTCGGTCATCAGTCATGGGCAGAAACAACTTATGCCCTGCTCCGCGAATATCCGGAATTTGATGAAACACCGCATGTAGATACGAAAAACTATACCGGATGGCCTAACCCGGACGGTTTATATTGCAAAAGTTACTGCCCTCTTCACCCCGATGTGCATAAAGTTGTATTCGCTTTAGTCGACGAACTGACGGACGCATTTGAAACCGATCTGTTTCATGCCGGCATGGATGAAGTTTTCTATATCGGAGATGATAAATGTCCTCGTTGCAGCGGACGCGATAAAGCAGAATTATATGCCGGAGAGGTAACCAAAATACAAAATCACTTAGCTCAACAGGGAAAACGGTTAATGATATGGGGCGATCGCCTGATAGATGGCAAAACAACCGGTATCGGTGCCTGGGAAGCTAGTATGAACAATACGTATCGTGCCATCGACCTTATCCCGAAAGAAGTTTTCATTTGCGACTGGCATTACGAACGTCCGGAACAAACGGCTGTCTATTTTGCAATGAAAGGATTTGACGTCGCCACTTGTCCCTGGCGAAAACCGGAAGTTGCCCTCAAACAATTGGATGATATGAAACGTTTCCGCCAGCAATCCGGCTCTCAAATGAGCAACCGTTTCCAGGGTATTATTGAGACAGTATGGTCAGGTGCCGACGGTTTTCTGGAAAACTATTACAAACCGGAAAGTGAGCAGCAGGAGGTATCGGATGTGGTCACTATCAAAAAACTGATTAGCGCCTATAAGTCGATGAGCAAATAAAAGAAATTCTCTTAGAAAATAAATATCCGTGTACTGAGCATTCTCACATACACGGATATTTTTATTTTATAATACTCTTATAACAGATCCGAAGCCAACTCAGACAACTGGCTACGTTCACCCTTGATCAGGTTGATATGGGCAAACAACTCCTGCCCTTTCATCTTGTCGACCATATAGGCCAGACCATTACTTTGGGCATCCAGATAAGGCGAGTCGATCTGCTGGATATCACCTGTAAATACCATCTTTGTTCCTTCTCCGGCACGGGTGATGATCGTCTTGATCTCATGCGGAGTCAGATTCTGGGCTTCATCAATGATACAGAAAGTTTCCGATAAACTACGTCCGCGAATAAAGGCCAACGCCTCGATGACCAACTGATTATTCTTTTGTAAATCATCTATTTTACGGACATCCTGGCTTCCGGGAGCGAACTGGTTCTTTATCACGTTCAGATTATCGAACAGAGGCTGCATATAAGGAGCTACTTTCTGTTTTTCGTCTCCCGGCAGGAATCCGATATCCTTATTTGCCAACGCCACAATCGGACGTGCCAGCAGGATTTGCTTATAAAGTCCGGCTTGTTTAAGTGCGGCAGCCAGTGCCAGCAAGGTCTTACCTGTCCCGGCTTTACCCGTCAGTCCAACCAGTTTCACGTCCGGATCATTCAAAATTTCAAAAGCAAAACTTTGTTCCGCATTACGGGGTTGAATACCATAATTAGAACTCTTTTCCACCTTCTTTATCTTTCCTGTAAACGGATTATAACGAGCTAAAACAGAAGCCCGTATACTCTTCAATATAAAGCATTCGTTCGGTTCGAGTTTAGATTTGAATTCGAACAAATCCGCATCCAGTCCGTCAGGGGTTGAATAGATCTTATCGATCAGATCAGGATCTATATTTTCGTAGGTATCCTGAGCACGTTCAAAGATATCGACATTGATTACCTTATCCGTGATGTAGTCTTCCACCTGAATACCCAATGCACGGGCTTTCATACGCAGGTTGACATCCTTCGTAACCAGGATAGTCTGCATCTTAGGTGTCTTTTCTGCAACGGAAAGCGTGCAGGATAAGATACGGTGGTCAGGCGTCCTGTCCGGGAAAGACAAAGCTATCTTTTCCTGGTATTTGTCACCTGTTACGACATGTAATGTTCCCAAACCCGGTCCCAACGAGGCACCTTTCAAAAAGAGATCGTTACTGGTCATCAGATCCAGCTCGCGCACAAATTCACGGGCATTATAATTAATCTGGTCGCTCCCCTTTTTAAATTTATCCAACTCTTCCAACACGACGATAGGAAGATAGATATCATTCTCCTGAAAATTTTCGATACACTTGTAGTCATGCAAGATAACGTTGGTATCCAATACAAAATTCTTCTTTGCTCCCATGATCTTTCGATTTAAAGATTATCGCTTCTAAGTTAAAAACATTTTTGGAACTTGTTTGGTTTAAAACGGAAAATAAATGCGCCGGACCAATTTATTCTAGTTTTGTGCGAATTTCATAATCGGTTAAAAATCAGGAGTTAAACAAAATGCCTGAAGGCTGTCACGTCTTACACACTCATATTCAACACTTTACACCACCTCCTGCCTGAAGGCTGTCAATTCCCTACATTATATATAAGAATAAATAAAAAGGATTTTATTTTTTTGCATCCTTCCGGCTCTGAAAAAACAATTGTATTCAAACACAAAAACAATTGTATTTGCATTCAAAAACAGTTGTATTTGTAACTGAAAACAATTGTTTTTTTGAATAAAAGAAAAAAGTGCCTGTATGTGCCCGTTGAGTCCCGTTGGGAGCCATTGAGTTCTTTTATAAAATAGGCTTACCTATCTTTGCATCGTATTCATTGATAACGAAAAGTTCATAAGATACCAGGATAATTAATCTCGTTATGTATCTTTGTACCGAAGATCTGATTTTTTAATAACAAAATAACCTAAGATGTATGATTTTTAATACTAAGAAACTCAAAATTACGTCATTACTGCTATTAGCGGCAACACTTTCTTTCGGACAGAGCAATACTTCGGCTTTATTGCCTCTGCCTAATCGAATCGAACAGATGACAGGTAAAAAGAATTTCGTCCTTACTCCCCGGACAACCGTTAAAACCAATCTGCCCAAACAAGCATTTTGTTTATTTGAACTACAGCGTATTCTGGGCGAACGAACCGGACAGGTTGCCGATATCGGTGCTCCTTCCACATCCGGTAATTCTGTTATCGAGATAGAACTCGACCCTTCAATAAAAGGGAAAGAACACTACATGCTGGATATTTCAGAAAAGAAACTATCGATCAAAGGAAGCAGCCATGCCGCCCTCTTCTACGGACTGAAAACACTGGATCAGATATTGCTGGGAGATGTATGTAACACTGCGAACAATCAAATCGCTCCTATCCGTATCGACGACGAACCCCGCTATGGTTACCGGGCATTGATGCTTGACCCTGCCCGCCACTTTCTTCCTGTAGAAGATGTAAAATTCTATATCAACCAGATGGCAAAATACAAATACAATGTTTTGCAGTTACATCTGACTGACGATCAGGGATGGCGTGTTGAAATCAAAAAACACCCCAAACTAACAGAGATCGGGGCATTCCGCAATCCGAAAACCGGCTCCAACGGACCCGACAATGGTTTCTATACACAGGAACAACTGAAAGACCTCATCAAATACGCAGCCGACAGAAACGTTGAAATCATTCCCGAACTGGATATCCCCGGTCACACGGTGGCAGTTTTGGCTACTTATCCGGAACTGGGATGTACACACACCGATACGATTCAGAAAATAATGGGGCAAACAGTCGATCTGATGCTTTGTGCCAATAATGACAAAGTGTATACCGTTTATGACGATATCATCAAAGAAATAGCCGATATATTCCCTTCCTCCAAAATCCATTTAGGAGGAGACGAAGCTGTTATCGAAAAGAACTGGACCAAATGTACCCACTGCCAGAATTTAATGAAACAACTTGGTTACACCAAAGAATCGCAGTTAATGAATTATTTCTTCGATAAAATACTGGCCTCTGTCCGCAAATACGGAAAAGAACCGATGTTATGGTGCGAGCTGGATAATGTCCGTATGCCGGCCAATGAATACCTGTTCGATTATCCCAAAGACGCCACACTGATCACCTGGCGTGCCGGATTAACTCCCAAATGTATCGAACTAACTGCAAAACATGGTAATCCGTTAATCATGGCTCCGGGTGAATATACTTATCTGGACTATCCGCAACTAAAAGGCGACCTTCCGGAGTTTAAGAACTGGGGAATGCCTGTCACCACGCTGGAAACCAGTTACCGCTTCGACCCCGGATACGGACTTCCTGCCTCACAACAGGCGCATATTTTAGGCATCACCGGCACATTATGGGGAGAAGCGATGCAGGATATTAACCGTGTGACTTATATGACCTATCCACGCGGCCTTGCTTTGGCCGAAGCCGGATGGACACAGATGGAACACCGGAGCTGGGATTCCTTTAAGGAACGAATGTATCCGAATCTGATGAATTTGATGAAACATGGTGTATTTGTCAGGGTTCCGTTCGAGATCGTTCCGAGATAGAACAAAAAGCATAGGCCGGTTATTGATTTCGGCCTATGCTTTTTATTTTTCAAATCTGTATTTCCTTAAATATTATTTTCCACCCCTTTATAAATCACTTCCAGAACAGTTTGACCAACAGCTTTCAAGGTCGTCTGGTCTATGTTATCCAAATTATCATCATGTGTATGCCAGTAAGTACCAAAGCGGTGTGAACTTTCCGGGTCATAGTTTATAATATCGATACAGGGTATATTCCGTCCTCTGATAATAAAGGTATGGTCGTCAAGCACACCGCCTCCCGGTTCATTAAAGAAGAACTTGCCATAGCCGAGATTGCGCGCAGCCTCCCAAACCTTCTCCACAACCTGAGAAGCATATTCCATGGAAGTGGCTTCCTTGAAGAAGGTTGCATTACGACTCCCCACCATATCAAGTAATATCCCATAATCCGCCCGATAATTAGTCACATGGGGATTGGCAGACCAATACTGTGAACCAAGACACCAACTCTCTTCCGGACTGTTTTCAGTTATAAAACGGGGAGTACCATAATCTTCTGCATCGAAAAATATAACATCGATACCGATATTCGGATTCTGACCGCCTAACTGACGACATATTTCCAGCAGGACACCTACTCCACTGGCCCCATCATCCGCACCGTCAATGGGAACACGCCATTTGTCAGGATTTGGGTCATGGTCGGCATAGGGACGCGTATCCCAATGCGCAAAAAGCAGAATCCGCCGGGGATTATCCGGATTATATGACCCGATAATATTACGAGCATTCAAACGGTCACCGTTATAAGCAGTAAGCATTGCTTCCTGTACCTGCACCGCTGCCCCAAAACGTTTCAGACCTGCAATCAGATAATCACTGCAATGACGATGTGCCTCCGTATTCGGTACACGTGGTCCGAAAGCAATTTGTTCGACAATATAGGAATAAGCACTATCTGCATTGAAATCGGGAACAGAGACCGCCAATCCGGGCTTTTCCTCTCCCTCTGAAACATTTCCAGTATTCTTATTTTTACATGAGAACCCACCGATAATAATGAGCAGAAAGAGAGAGGCCGCTAAGCTGTTTATTCGCATAATTTTAAGGTATTAAGCTTGTTTGTCCACAAAGCTATAAATTATATCCCAAAATCAAAATCATAACTTACAAAACAACGATATCAATAGCGGAACGCTAATCTCCAGGATGATTCCATGAATAATAGCAATGGGGACAATCCCTTTTCCCGAATACCTGCTGATAACGGGCAGACAGACATCCATCGAGTTGATGCCGGCAACAGATACCGGAGCAAACTTCCCGAATAAAGAGGCATAAACCGGCGCACCGAATAAAGCCATCATCTCCCGGATAATATTAGCCAGTAAAGCAATAGTTCCCAACTGTGTGGCAATCTCTATTCCGGCAGAAGCCTCCTTGAACTGTACAATCAGCAACGACGATAAAGAATAGTAAGCAAATCCACTTCCAACCGCCATACAATCATATACATTCCAGGTCTTCAGCAGCACACTTGCTATCGCTGAGAAAAGCAATGTGCCTAATATCGTAAACAATGGCAGTAAAAGACTGGACAACCGTACGCTCCGCAGCATGGCTCCCATCTCTCCGTTAGAACCTATATTCAATCCGACCTGGATAATAAGCGCATACAATAACCATGTCGGTAATTTTGTACAATAGGCAGCCAGTTCCTCCCCCCCGAACATTCCACAAAGTATCCCTGCAAAAAAGCAACATATAACAATCAGATTACTTTTCATCACCGTCTCCTTTCTCTGATAAAAATTTATATGCAATATAAGAGGCCAACAGGCTTCCCAGTACACCGCAACCAGCCAGCAACGCTGCCTGCAAACCAAAATCACCAATATTATCCACTAAGGTTTTGTTTGCCCCGATAGTAATGCCGAAAACAAATAACATGGCGAATATGGTATAAGAGATTGTATTTTCCAATTTCCTTAAACTATGAGCACGACGGAACAGATAGCCCGCACCTGTCCCTATGCATAACAGGCATAAAACTATAAACATATGTATAATCAATTTAACACGGACGAATAAGGATTCTCCCGCGATACGTTACTAATAAAAATGAATGGTGTTATAAAAACTCCGGAAAGCTGATGCCGGAGAAGAAAGGAAATATTATTTAGATAAAACCACTGAACCAATGGACATGCACAACAGGAATACCACACGTCACGAGGGCATTCTGTTTCTTTATATCATTTATTGTATAAATTTTATTCATATTCAAATGCTTTGTCCAATTCGGACGCAAAGATAAAAACAAAATTTCAATATACCAAATTGATACCCATAGCAGGCCTGCAAGGCAGAATCTCACCCATCCGGCTATCAAAATGACAGACCGGACACATGAAATTTCAGAATGAACAGGACTACCGATACTATTTTCCAAACCTGGAAGTATCTACCTTATCATGCTCTTTACTCTTATACCCCCCGAATTTCCAGATGAAGGAAACAGTCAGGCAACGAGTATCGTCAATCTTAGTCAGGCGGCTGTATTGGTTTGCCTGATTAATTTCGATTTTATTAGGAAGATTGCTCCGGAAAATATTGTCACATTTCAGAAGAACCGTTGCCTTGTCATTGGCAAACTGCCATTTCAAACCGGCTGAAACATTATAGACAGAACCCAAATCGTAGATTCCCTGCACGGCTCCGGTGATATAATAACCGTTCAAATCCAGTTTCAGATTCGGACGTGATTTTGATAAAGTAAATGTATTATTCAGGAAGAACTGCCCCAGGTATTTACTATTATCAAAAGAAATATCATTAAAATGATCCAGCTTCTGTTGCATCCGGATGCCCTGTGCCGTAAACTGGCTGTTCATAAATTCACCGATGCGGAACGGGATAACAGCTCCTACTCCTGCAACCAGGTTATAATCCATATTCTCGTAACGGAACACATTCTTCAGTTCCGTTGAACTCTGATAAGGTAACTGGGCAAAATAATCCGGTTCATACTGGGCAAAAACCATGAAAGTATATTTTTGTTTCAGGATATAAAGCAACTGTCCCTGATAGGAACGGTAAGGCTTCAAAGCCGGATTACCCATTACTACGGAATAAGAGTTTATGGGTGTAGCCTGCGGTGTAATCTCCCAATAAGACGGATATGTTTTATTGCTGTTCACGTTCAGCTGCAAAATATGCTGCGGTGTAAACAGATAACTCAACGAGGCATTCGGGAAGAAGGTCCAATCATTCCAAAGTGTCGATTTCTTGCCGTTGGAAGTATAATCCGATTTAAAATATTCTCCTTTCAAAGAAGCTGTTGCCGAGAAATGTTCTCCGAAATTTTTGGATACTTCGGCAAAGACATTGGCTGTATATTCTTTCTGCAAATTGTTCTCCAGTAAATCCGGATCCGGTTCGTAACCATCCCCTTTATTATACAGATAATCGATATAGGTCTTTGAGGAAGTGTAACCACCGTGGACACCGTAATTCAGTGTCCACCCGGTGGCAAAAGTGTGTGTATGGTTGGCAAATAACGCCCATTGTGAAATATCCTGTTTGGAATTGTTCTGCATATCAGTCAGCGTTTCCTCACCACGATTCTCCAGGAAATTCTGGAAAGAAGGCGAATGGTAGTTGGTAAAATCCATTCCGGCTGTAACACCGCTATGACCGTCATACTGCAAGCGGATATTGTGCAGAGTAATCTTATCTTCTCCGGTAGTCCGACTGAAACGCTCTTCTTCCGAAACAGATTTTTCGGGTGTAGAAAAGGAGGTATTGGCTGTCCGGTTCTTTTTCACCCTATTGCCTCCTAAGGAATAGGCTGCCGACAACTTATCTTCATTTTTGAATTTATAGTCCAGTCCCAATCGGATATCTCCGCTGTTTATATGACCGTTTCCTCGTCCGAATTGATGGATTTCCGTCACTCCTGTTTCCAGGGTATGCCTTGCCATAATATCTTCCCCCTCGAAATAACGTCCTTTATTACCATTCACCAGAAAGTCTACGGTCAGGTCAGGAGTCGAATACAACAAATTGGCATGTGCCTTGCCCGAAGCATAATGTTTTTGGAGATAATCGACGCCTACTTCTCCCTGTAAGGCTGTGCTGTCAGTTGTCCCCTTGTCCAGAATCACATTGATTACCGCGCCTCTGATATTATATTTAGCGGGAGCGTTGTACATCACTTCTACATTTTTCACCCGTGAAGAAGGGATACTTTTCAGCATGGTTATCAACTGGTCTACCGACATAGTTGTCAACTGCCCGTTCAGAATGATTTGCGGGGAACCGGCTCCCAATAACTGTATCTCATCCGAGCCGCCGATAATACCCGGCAATTGTTTTACAACTTCAAAGGCATTACTGACCGATTTATCTTTCATCAATTGAGGAACATCATATTTCAAAGCCCCGTTCTCTACTTTCACTTGCGGACGCTCCGCCTTAACAACCACGCCATCCAGCTCATAGTTTTTAGAAGTCAGCCGGACAGTTCCGACATCTTCCCCGGATATCTCCAACTGGAATGGTTCATATAATAGATGTTGGAATAAAAGCCGGCATGTCTGTTCCGCCACATGGTCCAGATTAAAACTACCCAGACTGTCCGTTACCACCGCATCCACATAAACCGAATCCAATGTCTGGAGAACAACGGCTACGCCGTCAACCGGATTATTTTCCATATCCGTCACTCTCCCATGGATCAAACCATTCTGAGCCATCATCATCCCGTTACCACCAATCAGGATAAGTATCACATAGTAAAATATTCTTTTCATATCCGTTTGCTTTATCAGTTCCTATACTGCAAAGAAAAGAGGTTATGTCAAGAAACTATGTTATCGTTGGCTTATGAAGTGTTATTTAGTCTTATCGCCCGCTATCCTAACAAAGAAGAATCAGATAATAACACAGGTAACAGACTAATCTATGATTATTAAGGTATTCCCTGTTTTCTTTTAAAAGAAGGCTATTTATGGTAACCTTTAGTACAATCTATTGGTTAACTTTGTACCTGAATAATAAGATATTTATGAAAATCAATGCTGAAACAAAATATTGCCAAACATGTGGAATACCTTTAGATATAGATTATACAAATCTTGAGGCAAACCAAAATGTGGAATATTGCGACTATTGTTTGCATAACGGGGTTAAACTCTATGATTTCTCAATGGATTATCTCATTTATCTTTGGGGGCTGTTCCCCGAAGAATATTATAAAGAAACAGGAGTTAATCTCACGTCGGAAGAGTTGAGAGCGGAAATGTCCAAACGACTTCCGAATATTAAGAGGTGGAAACAAAAAATCAATACGGCTCATGTGCAATATAATTTGATTATAAGAGTTCAGGAGTATATCAACCGTCATTTGTTTGATGACCTTGATTCCGACAAACTATCCCATGTTGCAGGTATCTCCAAATATTATTTTCGCAGGCTTTTCAAGGCTGTTTGTGGCGAAAATATTGGAATGTACATTCAACGACTGAGATTAGAGTACATTGCATTTAAGCTAATAACAACTGACGTAAGTGTCCCGAAGCTTCTCGATCAAATCAATTATCAGAACAAGCACACATTTTCGAGGGCATTCAAGAGTTATTTTAATTGTTCCATTCCAGAATTTCGTAAAAAGCATTCAAACGTCAATCCCGAGAGGAAGAATCCGATACGAATTGAACCAAGTATTGAAAAAATATCTGGTATTCGAATCGCATACTTGAAATTGGAAAGAACAAATAATGTCATCCATAGTTTCTCTGTTTTGTGGAAGCAGTTGCTACAATTTTCCGAAAAATATGAATTATCTTCAAAAGGATGTAAATACGTGAGTTTGACTCTCGATTATCCGTATATCACGCCAGAAGAACAAAACCGTTTTATGATTGGGGTAACATTGCCGCAATCATTTGAAGCTCCGAAAGGCTTTGGCGTTTATGAAATTCATACGGGAGAATATGCAATCTTTCGTTTCAAAGGGTTTTATCATGAATTAAATAAGGTATACCGCCATATTTACCTTGACTGGTTGCCGACAAGCGATTATACCCTGCGGGAACAATTCACCTTTGAGACTTACATCAACACTCCCGAAAAAACTCCGGCTTCGGAGCTTATAACAGATATTTATATCCCTATTACAAAAAAAGAGACATGCAATACTTAAACCAAGAGATAGAAAACAAATTAAAAAATCAAGGAGCAACACTGATACGCTTTGTCAATATATCGCATTTAGACGAAAAGCAAAACAGGCAACTCCCGACCGCCATTGTTTTTGCGCTCCCGCTAACCGCAGAATATGCTAAAATGGTATTTAATATTCCCGACTACGTACAAGCACGAATAGCGGATAATTACAATTTCGACGATGATGAATATTCGCAAACCGAACATAAAGCCGGAGAAATAGCAGACGAATTGGCCAAGTTCATCACCGGGAAGGGCTATAAAGCCATTTCGCAATCCGATACGGGATTATTAGCCGACGGCGTATTCGATTATGAAACAAAAGAATCAGTATTGCCCCATAAAACCGTTGCACTACTTGGCGGATTAGGATGGATTGGGAAAAACAATCTGCTAATTACTCCTGAATATGGCGCAGCACAATGTCTCGGTACCGTTTTAACTGATGCTCCACTGAAAACAGAATTGCATGAACCTCTATCTCCCAAATGCGGTAATTGCATTACCTGCGTCAATATCTGCGAGAGAAAAGTCCTTAAAGGTAAAGTTTGGAGTAGATCGGTTTCAAGAGATGAAATCGTTAACATACATGGATGTAGTACCTGTTTGAAATGCCTTGTGCATTGTCCCAGAACACAAACATATATAAAGAGGAATATTTAAACCCTGTCCTCTCCTACAGCACAATTCTCACCGATTGTAACCTCCGAAAGTTGCTCCTTATTTCAATCTCTTACCATCCGAAAAGGCATTACCAACCTTTTTACCCACTTCCAGGTAATCGTTATTGAACGGGTCGAATATAATAGGAGACACTTTAGATACATCTACTTTTCCGTTTTCGTCGAGAACACGTTCATCCACGCTTACATTTATTATTTCACCTCGCAAAATACAGGTTTCAGGATTATAATCTTTCAATTTACATTCCAACACTACGGATAATTCGTCAATCAACGGTGCATCCACAAACTCCGAACGAGTCGCATGGAAACCTGCACGAGCAAATTTATCCGAAACCTTATTACCGGAAACAATACCCACATAATCACAGGCTATCACCTGTCCGACCTCTGCCATACTCACGGTAAAAGCCTTACGTTTCAGTATATTGGCTGTCGTTTTATGTCCCTCACTAATACAAATACTAATTTCATGCATCTCGCTGATACCGCCCCAAGCCGCATTCATAGCATTGGGAGTACCGTTTTCATCATAAGCAGCGATAATAAACACCGGCTGCGGATAAGTAAAGGGCTTTGCCCCAAAATTCTTTCTCATGATAATTTATTTTTTAGTCCATTTCTTAATATTTTCCTTCGTCGCACCGTTCAGAAGTCGGCCCTTCTGCCACTTCATATCAGGATAGGTTTCCTGTAGCTCTTTTTCTGCATTAGAAATACTGCTGCTCCCCGATGTTGCAAACGGAATAATCATTTTACCTGCAAAATCACCGCTTTCAATAAAAGTATTGATGATTCTCGGAGCTGAATTCCACCAAATAGGGAAACCTATATAAATGATATCGTAATCTGCAAGATTCTCCGGTTTAGATTTTAACGCAGGACGTGATTTAGCATTTGACATCTCCACACTGCTACGTGAAGACTTGTCATGCCAATCCAAATCAGCAGTGACGTATTCTTTTTCAGGTTGTATTTCGTAGAGCGTTCCACCTGTAACTTCTACAATCAACTTTGCTGCTTTCTCCGTTGTACCTGTTGCCGAAAAATAAGCAACCAATGTCTTATCACTTTGCGTCTGTGCATTTATGGGGATACATAACATCATGATCACTACCATAATCATACCTATAACTTTCATTGTTGTCATATGTAATTCTTATTTTTATTGTTATGACACAAAATTACAGAATAGTATCCAATATAAAAGTATATAAATCACTGATTATCTAACCCAAATTACTGATCGTAAACCGCCAGCATATACGATTGTATTATTATTTATTTTTCAATAGCTCCTCACCCTCCGCAAAACTCCACCACCGTCATCTTCCCAGCCAACACCAGCACCTCTTCATAGGCAATCTCCCCTTTGCCGATATGCCCGGCCAGCGTACTGATCTTTCCGCAAATCTGAAAACAAATCAGAACAGACATTGCGATATGATTTATAGAGGTTTGCGCAGTCCGTTCAACAACTTCGGTCAAATGCAGCATCCGAATAAACAAAACAGGAAAACGAAGCGGACAACGCAGACAGGCCATTACCGTTCTTTGTTGTATAAAGTCAACATAGGACTGACGATCATGGACGATAACTTCTTCGATGAACTTCTGATGTTTTTTAGGTAAAGTTGACCATACAGTAAATGCAATTTTGTAAATCTTTTCACGTAAATGGTTACGGCCTTCTTTTGACATTTCGTCAAGGCTACGGTTAAAATCCTTCGCTTCCGGCACTTTTCCGTTGGGGAATAAGGCCTCTAATTTGTTTTGTTTCTTCATGATATATCTAATAGGCGTTAATAAATAATTGAGGGAAATCAAAAAAACAGAAGCAAGTGGAGACACATAATAGCTAAAAACATCTGTGTCTCCACCTGCTCTCTATTTGGATGGGTTTAAATCTCTAAGCAAAAACTTCCCGGGTTTAAACTTGACACTCGTACGTGCCGGTATTGCACAAGAGATACCGGTATGGGGATTACGGCCGATACGCTCTTTTTGCGACCACGGAGTAAAAGTACCGAAACCCTGAAGCATAACAGGACTATCCTGTTTCATTGCTTCTGTTAACACTACCTGAAAGGCTTTCACAAATTGACGTGATTGCTGTTGCGAAATATTCATCTCCACAGCCAGTTTGCTGACAAAATCTGCTTTGTTCATAATTACATCTATTTTTTATGGATTAACTTAAAGTCTTCTTATTTTTCACGAACGCAACGAACCGGATATAGATTTTTTTCTCCGGTTGTACCACTGGTATTAAATTTACCTGTTTGAAAATAGATTACCGAACGTACACTAAAATAAGGCTTTCCAACCGAACTACTCCAATAAGGAACCACCACATTTTGTGCATTTCTAACTCCCATTCCATCCCCAAATGTATATGTCGCTGCTTCATCGTCAGTTGCATCAAAGTTACTTCCCCTGCATATATCCCATATTGCATATAACTCAATCATTGTCGGAATACGCCACCCCTTTCCCTTATCTGTACAAACTTTTATTGCAGCTGCAGTGTACATATTAAGACTTTTACTCTGTGTTGCTTCAACCTCTATAGTATAAGGAGCATCTACCAGATAAGTATCAGAATTACCTTTGTAGTCCCCTCCATAGGGACCAGACAAACCATAATTTCCTCCATCATAATAAAAAGGCAAAGCTGTCGCACTCGAACTATAATCTTCGTAATATTTTTTATAAGAATCTGCAACCGCCTGATTTATCGTTATCGTATTCAACCCACTGGCTTGTTTAACCGTAACCGTATCCGAATGATTACCGCCGGTTACAGCAAGGATAAAATCCGCTGAACGTTCTCCGCCTTCGTTTGCTTGGGCACTAAATGTTACGGTGTGGGAAGTACTTGTCAATTCTCCGCTAGTTACCACAGTAGTTATCGCTTCATCTCCCGTTTTTGCTCTCGTTAATTCCCATGACAATCCAGATGTTCCTGTGATTGTCGCTTCGGCGGAAGAGGCAGTATTTGGTAATTCAATCGTTCGAGGTTCCACCTTGAACACCGAAGCCTCCTGTGATATGGCAGTTCCCTTTGCCATGTTTCCGGCTGCCACCGATATATTCCCGTTGCGTGCCTCTTTGTTTTTGTTTATGCTATTGGTCTTGTAGTTAAAGGTTTGTTTGCCTCCACTCGTAGAACCTGTTGTTTCACCAGTAAAGGTCAGCCAATCCGGGTAAGTGATAATGTAGGAAAGGCCTTTCGTTGCCGTAAAAGCGACAGAACCCGAAGCCTCCGCTGTCGGAGCCAAAGATGTGGGAATTTCATCTACTGTTAAGGATGAAGCCGCCTGCTGAACGGCTATATTACCCGTCGGCCCTTTGGATTCATCTCCCACACGGACTATTATTGCACCCGTACGTTCCTCGGAATTGGGATTGACAGGAACATTAAAAACAACATTTTGAGAATTTGTCGTGGTCTGCCCCGTCGTTTGACCGGTCAGACCAATCCAGTTATCAGCTTCCGAAACTGTTATTTTCCACGATAAATAGGGAGTGGCTGTAAACTGAGAAGACGCATCGATCGCTCCCTCCGCACTTACTTCTACCGGTTGGGTGGGACAAGTGACCGTGGAACCGGTCTGCTCTACGGATATCTCTTTTTTCAGATCGTTATATGTTGAACTGCCGACCGACCCACCTCCTTCTACCGTTATACTTCCCGTTCGTGCTGATGCATACGGGTTACTGGAAGCCGCTTTGACTTTTAGGATTTGTTCCCCTCCTGTAGCTTCATCACCGCTGTTGGCCAGATCGCCTGACGCCCAACTCAGCCAACCGTCGGATAAAAGAGCACGCCAGTTTAGTCCCTTTGTGAGGGTAAATGTTGATTGACCTTCCGAACCGGAAGCGGCCTCCAACGAAATGGCGCCGCCTACATTCAAGGTCGATCCTTCCTGTACGATTTTAATATTTTGTTCCTCGCCGGTTACCGTTGTAACTGCATCCCCTCGAACGGCCGTTCCTCAGGCCGCCCTTTCCAACCTCGGCAGGCACGGTTGTACATCGCACGCAGGTTGCTGATATAACTATTCACCGAATTTACACGCAGTTTCTTTCCTTTCAGATACCGAATAAACTCCTGCACAACATCCTGCGTCACATCCCCCAGCAACCCGCTCTTTCCTCTCTCACGAACGAATGTGGCAAAATGATTTCGGGTAGCACGATACAAATCGGCCGTGCTTTCATCCCCATTACTGCGCTTCTGCTTTTCCTGCTCGAGCATCAGTATGCAAAAATCTTTATTTCTCATAACTTTTTCCTTCTTTATCGTTATTAATCAAAAAGATAAAGATAAACATTCCCGGCTTGCAGATTGTTCGGTTTTCGCGGTTTTCGCTAACTGCACTATCTCTAAAAAAGCATGTTTTAGAAAGAAAATCACATCTTTCACCATCATTTCCTACCCTCATTTCCACCTTTACACAAATTCATTGCAATGATTCTTCCCTATCATCACAATACCTTGTGGAAGTCATCACAATGACTCCAGGTACTTATCACAATGAACCGGACTGGTCATTGCAATGATTTTTTTAACATTACAAAATATCAGGAAATTTACTTCGTGATTATCTCATAAAACGGGGGTAATAGACCTTCCATAAGGCTGGAAGGTATTTCCGGACAGGTAGTTTTCAGGTGACAGATTGTAACTGGTTTTGTCTTATTTCTGCCACTAGCTCTAAAATCATTACGATGATTTTATTATTACCTACTTAAATGTACATTTTATCTTCTACAAATATCTCTACGTCAAACCTTAACTCTTGCAGAAACACAAAAAAATATCCCCTACATTCCTGTTTCCAAATAGAGCCGGGAATGTAAGGGATAATTATCAAAATGACAATTTTCTATTTTGCGAATAACGATAATCGAAACTCTCTAAAAAATTATCGTCATTTCGTTAATTATTGCTAGCAATCCGAATAAAATCCGAACCTATAAAGAATTAGTAATGTTTAATTTATACACCCAGTCAATTCTATTTGGCAATTGATATTTTTTTTATTCAACCTGTATTAATATTAAATGTATATATGTATGGAAACATTCACAAAACAGTCATCCGTGAAACTATTGGATTCAGAAACCTGTATAGATAACAAGGTAGTTATATATAAATCCAGAAGTAAGGCCATTCTATTTATTTTAGTTAGTTTGCTACTGGCAATTGCCGGTAAACTTTTCCTTCACCATCCCGATTATTATGTGGTGGGCTGGAGTTTTATTATCTTGTCCGTTCTATGTCTGATTTTCGGTATCGGCACTTACTTCGACAGAAAACCTTACATTATTCTGACAGAAAACGGTATCACGGAAATGTCCGATATACGTGAAGAAATCGAATGGGACGCAATCCTCAGAGCAGATGAATTCTATTACAGGGGACAATATTTTATACGTCTTCTGATAGACAGGGATTATAAACCAGCCACCGTCCGTCCCACGTGGTTTTGGCGCTTTGACAAACTGTATGAGAAAAACGGAATCAAAGCTATATTTATACGCATAGGCTTTTATGAAGTCAGTGCTATGAAACTAACCGGATTTATAAAGAAGATGATCAGAGCCAATACAGAAAAAAGAGAGGAATTGTTGAACGAAAAACATTTATAACAGTTAATATTCAGACCTTAAACAGAACTTTCCACTTATCAGTTCTGTTTTATAAAAACTAGTATTAATTAAATACCAATTAAACAAATGAGAAAGTTAGTTTTAGCAGCAATAGCAGGCACAGTCGTCCTGCTATTAGCATCCTGCGGTAACAAGACAACCCAGGATAAAGTAAATCACAAAGTAGAAAATGCCAAAGAATCTGTCGACCATGCGATGGACAAAGCTGCGGACAAGATCGACAAAGGGGCTGACAAAGTGAAAGATGCCTGGAACGACACCAAAGAAGATGTCAAAGAAAATGCACAAGAGGCGAAAAAGAATATCAAGGAGGGTTACGACAAAACCAAAAAGGATATAAAAGAAAAACTCGACTGATCTCGCCGGATTACCAAAGTAAAAGGGGGAAGAAAACTTAATTTCTTTCCCCTTTTTGTGTGATCCCCATAACAGATCAAATTCAAGTGAGTACCCCTAAAAAAGTGCTTAATTTGCAAGAGGTCTCTGATTAATCGAGGTACTCCCTTTTTCAGAGTAGGTTACGGTTTAGAGATATACGATTATTCAACATACAGCCTTCTTTTTCCTGGGCATAAGAAATCTGCATGACGCCTAAAAGCGCCATAGATATAATTATTTTATTCATAACTTTTTCTATTTGTTTAAAACGATAGTTGTCTTCTTACTAGAAACGGTATCCCCAACCAAATGCGATAACGGAGTTGTTATCTTTGCCGAATACATATTTATACTCGACATTCAGAAAGTTGCGTTTATCTAAATTATAGGTAAGGCCGGCACCCAGGTTAAACCCGAAATTGGTAGAACTATGTGAATCGAGCGTAGTTTCTTTACCATCATCCCCCTTGATGGTTTGTTTGCCCTGGAAATTATTCTGTAGATTAAAACCGGCTAACGGATAAAGCGACAAGTTATCTTCATGCAAGTTGAAGACATAATGAGCGTTCACATCGATATCGAACCCTGTCACCTTATTCTTCGGAAAGAAAAACATCAGGTCGGGGGCCAGACGTACATGGTTCGTCAGGTTATAGCGCCCCTGGGCTCCGATCATAACACGTTTGAAATCGGTTTGATAACCGAAATTTCCCAATAATGAGAAATCTCCCTTTTGCGCAAATGAACTTAATGAGATTGTCAATAAGACAACTAAACCTATAAACTTTTTCATGATCATTCAATTTAATTAAAAAACTTATTCCTATAAAAGATCACCCTGGTACATACCGCCAGCTACCTTATGACAACCGATAGATGAAATCCAGGGTAATCGGATTCTAAACATGTTCAGACTTCCTAGTTGGAATGTTTATTCGTTTTAGAATTCTTCTTCATGTTTCCGTCAGGCTGATAATGGCTCCACTGCATATCCTTTGCCGGAGTTTTGGAAAGAATCATTTTCTTCCGTTCCTTGGCAAGTTTCTCATCCTTCTCTTTTACCATCTCTTCAGTCCGGTCGGTTCCTTTAGGAGTTACATTAGTCAACCCGTCGGTGGAAGTAACATATTCCTGGGGCTTATCGATATATTGCCACTCCTCTTTCAACTGGGTACTACTTCCTTCATTCCACGGTCCGCGTGCTTCTTCCTCCTTCGACATATCGAAATACAGATTGCTATATTTCGGGTTAGTCTGAAAAATACCCGGCGGGAAATTGGGTTTAATAGAATCCAAAGCTGCTTCGAATTGCTGATAATGGGCAACTTCACGGGTCATCAGGAAATCGAGAGTTTCCTTCACATACGGATCATCCGTAAACGGAATAAGATATTCATACATGATCTTTGCACGAGACTCAGCTGCCAGATTCGACCGTAAATCGACCGTCGGTTCGGCATTGGCTGTGACGTAAGTGGCACTCCAGGGATTCCCGTTACTGTCGGTCAGCGCCGGGCTACCGGGGGCCAAAACCAGGAAATGAGGATTTGTATAAGCCTGGTGAATAAAATCTTCTTTCGCTGCTCTACCATTCATCATCTTATTAATTTCCATATTCTCGACCACATCTTTCATCTCACCGTTGACCGGTCCCAGCAACATCTGGATGGTTGCACCTACAATCTCCAAATGACCCAACTCTTCAGTCGCAATATCCATCAGCATATCGTACTTTTCCGGGAAAGGATTACGGCAACTGAATGCCTGTACAAAATACTGCATAGCGGCTTTCAACTCACCATTCGACCCGCCGAACTGCTCTAATAACAAACGTGCAAAACGTGGATCGGGGGCAGATACTCTGGCGTTATATTGCAAATCTTTTACATGATAAAACATAACTCAATATTTTAAATTACACATTATCATTTCTTCGCATTATCTGCAAAAGCATGTACTTTATTCTTCACCTCATCGGCTTTTTCCGCAAGATTAAAAGTACCGTCGGCTACCTTATCCGCTACTTTTGTTCCGGTTTGCAATGCTTTGTCTTTTGCTTCATCCACTAATTCTTCGGCGTTATCACTGGCCTTATGAAAGACATGACGTACTTTTTCTTTCAGTTGTTTGCCTCTTGAAGAGCAAGAGAAATGATAGACAACTGCACCGATAATCGAGCCCAAACCCAGGCCCATCCAAAATTTTGAATGATTAGTTTCCATAAATCTGATAAGTTTAAAACGATTAATACTAGAACGATAAATTAAATGTCTGCTTTGTGAGGTTTCCTGAAGAAAGAAACGATCCACAGCAGTAAGACAGCCCCTATAACAGAAGTAATAAGACTGCCCAGGATACCGGCAGTTGCAATACCTAACAGGCCGAATACCCAACCTCCTAATACGCCACCGATGATTCCCACCAACAAATTAATGAGGAGCCCGAAACCTCCACCATTCATGATCTTTCCGGCAAGAAATCCGGAAACGATCCCAATAATAATATACCAAATAAAATTCATAATAAAAAATTTAGGATGTAAATAAAATAATTAAATAAATCACCGAGTAGGAGCGTCAGGCCTGACAAAAACTCTACTTATCACCATACACGAGAAAAAACAGGTTCTGTAAAAATATGGTTTGGATAGAGCTATGTTAATTAACGACTTTTTCGAAAACAGAAACATACAAGCCTTTATTAGTCTAAAATTGTATATAGCTGTCAATACATCTGCAACAAACCCGATAATCAGATGCTTCAAGATTATCGTTATTTGACTGGACATAATATAGTACTAGTAAAAAACTGACTGTAAGGTATAATTCGGGACTAAGCCCAACTAAAATTACCTTAATAAATCTTTTTATTTTCATAAATACTCCTTTTCGAACCGGACATTTTAATCTTTCAATTGTTTTTAAAAAGTCGAGGGAATAAGTAGATTCTATTCAGCTAAAACAGTATAGTTTAGGCAGTATTAATATTAAATTTATATATATGGAGACTTTAACAGATCATCCGTCTACGGAACGATTGGATTCGTATGACAAGTATCCGTCTTATTATGGGAGTGACCTGGAACTGGTTTATACACCCGAACAATCTGTTTTCACTTTATGGGCACCGTCTGCAGACCGTGTCCGGCTGAACCTGTATGCGTCCGGTGAGGGAGGCGACCCGGAAGAACAGGTAGAAATGGAAAAAGCCGGCTATGGAACCTGGCGAATCCATATCGACCGTGACCTGAAAGGTTCTTTCTACACCTTTCAGATAGAGAAAAACGGAAAATGGTTGAACGAAACACCCGGTATCTGGGCAAAAGCCGTCGGTATCAATGGGAACCGTGCCGCTGTGATCGATTGGAATGAAACGAATCCGGAAGGTTGGGAATCGGACCGGTCACCAGAACTGAAAATGTATTCCGACATTATTCTTTACGAGTTGCATCACCGGGATTTCAGTATTGCGCCTGATTCAGGAATAGAGAATAAAGGGAAGTTTCTGGCTCTGACGGAGACAGGGACAAAAACTCCCGAAGGAGAAGCTACCGGTTTGGATCATTTGAAAGAGCTCGGTGTAACTCATATCCATATCCTGCCTTCGTTCGATTTTGCCACTGTAGATGAAACAAAGCTGGACGAGAATCATTACAACTGGGGATATGACCCTAAGAATTACAATGTTCCCGATGGAAGTTATTCTACAGATCCGGCCAATCCGGTCGTCCGTATCCGCGAATTTAAAGAGATGGTGAAAAGCCTGCATCAAAACGGTTTCCGCATTGTACTCGATGTGGTCTATAACCACACGGCATCGACCGACCATTCGAATTTCGACCTGACTGTCCCTGGATATTTTTACCGGCAAAACGCCGACGGTTCTTATTCCAACGCTTCCGGTTGCGGAAACGAGACGGCCTCGGAGCGCGAAATGGTGAGGCATTATATCATCGAATCGGTCAAATTCTGGGCCAGGGAATATCATATCGACGGCTTCCGTTTCGACCTGATGGGCATACATGATATCGAGACGATGAACCGCTTGAGAAGTGAACTCCTGGAGATCGATCCGACCATCTTCGTATACGGCGAAGGCTGGGTAGCAGCCGACTCGCCCCTCCCCTTCGAACAACGGGCAGTAAAAGAAAATGTCGGGCAGATGGAAGGTATCGGCGTATTCAACGATGAATTTCGTGACGGGTTGAAAGGCAGTACCTTCGACGAACAGGAGCCCGGTTATGCTTCCGGAAATATCAACGGTCATTTCGAACCGGTCAAGTATGGTATCGTCGGTGGAACCGATCATCCGCAAATCGACTATGACGGATTGCTCTATTGCAATGCTCCTTATGCAGGTGCTCCTTCGCAAATGATCAATTTCGTCTCCTGCCACGACGGTTATACGCTGGTCGACAAGCTAAAATTATCCGTTCAAGGCGACCATGCGGCGGATGAACTCATCCCGATCGACAAACTAGTGCATACCGTGTTACTGACAGCACAGGGAATCCCTTTCATCCGCAGCGGTGAAGAGATCATGCAGGATAAACAAGGGGAACCAAACAGTTACAAATCACCCGATTCCATCAACCGGATCGACTGGTCGTTAAAAGCTAAAAACCGGGAGGTATTCGACTTTATCAGAGGGTTGATCGCACTCCGTAAGGCACACCCGGCTTTCCGCATTCCCACAGTCGAAGGTCTGCAACAATGGCTTCGTTTTATGGACACCGGTGATTCGGGAGTAATAGCCTATACGCTGGGCGAATATGCCAATAACGATGAATGGAAAGAAATCCTTGTCGCTTACAATGGCAATCGCCATGAAGCAGAGATCGGCATTCCGGAAGGCGAATGGAATGTTGTTTGCCGCAACGGACAGATCGACCCGGAGGGCAAGGATCGTTTACTGGGAGGAAGTGTAAAGATTGCAGCTTCATCGGCTCTTATACTCTATCGGCAATAAACGATTCATAGAATTTTATCAAATCAATTAAAATACAAAACAAATAAAAAAAGTAAGATTATGGAAAATGGTGTAATGATGCAGTATTTTGAATGGAATCTCCCCAATGACGGGAAACTGTGGAAACAATTAAAGGAAGAGGCTTCGCACTTGCATGATATTGGTGTGACAGCTGTATGGATTCCACCGGCATACAAAGCAGACGAACAACAGGATGAAGGCTATGCTACCTATGACTTATACGACCTGGGGGAATTTGAACAGAAAGGAACCGTACGAACAAAATACGGCACGAAAGACGAACTGAAAGAAATGATCGACGAACTGCATAAAAATCATATTTCAGTCTACCTCGATGTGGTATTGAACCATAAAGCAGGCGGCGACTTCACCGAAAAGTTCATGGTTGTGGAAGTCGACCCAAACCAAAGGAACAAAGCATTGGGCGAACCGTTCGAGATACAGGGGTGGACCGGTTACAGTTTTCATGGTCGTAAAGATAAATATTCCGATTTCAAATGGCATTGGTATCATTTCTCCGGTACAGGCTTCGACGATGCACAGAAGCGTAGCGGCATCTTCCAGATTCAGGGTGAAGGGAAAGCATGGAGCGACGGAGTAGACGGCGAGAATGGTAATTACGATTTCCTGCTGTGCAACGACCTCGACCTCGACCATCCGGAAGTGATCGCCGAATTGAACCGATGGGGAAAATGGGTCTCCAACGAACTGAACCTCGACGGTATGCGTCTGGATGCTATCAAACATATGAAAGATCAATTTATCGCCCAGTTCCTCGATGCCGTACGAAGCGAGAAAGGCAATGACTTCTACGCTGTCGGCGAATACTGGAACGGGGATATGGAAACGCTGGACAACTATGTGGAAGCTGTCGGTCATAAAGTCAACTTGTTCGATGTGCCCCTACATTATAATATGTTTCAGGCATCACAGGAAGGAAAAGATTACGACCTGCAGAATATTCTCAAAAATACTTTGGTCGAACATCATTGTGAATTAGCCGTCACTTTCGTAGATAACCATGATTCGCAACACGGAAGTTCTCTGGAATCACAGATCGAGGATTGGTTCAAACCGTTAGCTTACGGACTGATCTTCCTGATGAAAGACGGCTATCCATGCCTGTTCTATGGTGACTACTACAGTATTAAAGGAGAGAAATCTCCTCATACCCGAATCATCGATATCCTGTTGGATGCAAGACGTAAATACGCCTACGGCGATCAGATCGACTATTTCGACCATCCGTCGACTGTCGGGTTTGTGCGCACAGGTGATGAAGAACATCCCGGCTCCGGCCTGGTATTCCTAATGTCGAACGATGAAGCCGGTAGTAAAACGATGAGCCTGGGGAAAGAGCATCAGGGTGAAATATGGCATGAAATAACCGGAAGCATCCCGGAAGAAGTTACGCTGGATAAAGAAGGTAACGGAGAGTTTTCTGTTGCTACCCGCAATATTGCGGTTTGGATAAAGAAATAAATAAGAGATGGTTAAGATGTTAAACTAAAAACAAAACAAGAATATGTTAGAATATGAATTATGGGGGAATACGCTGGAAAGCTGGGGTATCTCCATCCTTATTATTGTAGGAGCTGTTGTAGTTGTCAAGCTGATCTCGTTGTTCAGCAGGAAAGTGCTTAAGCCTTTCATCACCCGTACACCAAACCATCTGGATAATGTTATTTATTACTCCCTCGAATCACCCATAAAGTTTGCCGTTATGCTGTTGGGAATCTGGATCGCGATCCACCGGCTGGTTTATCCGGACAATTTCGTGAAGGCGATCGACAATGCTTACCGGATCCTGATCGTTCTGGATATCACCTGGGTCTTTGCCCGCCTGATTGGTGGCCTGCTTGAGATCTACCTGGGAAAAGAATCGACCGGACAGACCCACAAAATGATGCCGATCATCAAACGAACAGCACTTGTTCTCGTCTGGATCATCGGTATTGTGATGGCATTGAGTAATATCGGGGTGAATATCAGTGCTCTGTTAGGTACGCTGGGTATCGGTGGTATTGCATTCGCCCTGGCAGCACAGGATACGGTGAAAAATATTTTCGGCGCTTTCACTATTTTTACAGACAAGCCGTTCAACATAGGTGATACGATCCGTGTAGACAATTTCGAAGGGACTGTGATCGATGTGGGTGCCCGAAGTACGAGGATTATGGACTATGACAAACGTATCATCACTTTTCCGAATTATAAGATCACTGATGCAAACATCATCAATATATCTTCCGAACCGATGCGCCGCGTAGTTTTAAATCTCGGACTGACATACGACACGACACCTGAAAAAATGAAAGAGGCATTGGATATATTGAAAGCCATTCCCGAAAGAGTCGAAAACGTATCCTCCAACCCTTCGGATACTACTGCCGTTTTCACAAATTATGCGGATTCAGCATTGGTTATCATGTATATTTATTTCATTGAAAAGCAGGGAGACATATTAGGTGTAACTTCCAACATGAACATGGAGATACTATCCTCCTTCAATAAAGCAGGTCTCGAATTTGCCTTCCCGACCCAAACGATTTATATACAGAAAGATGAAATTGAATAAACTCAAAGTAGGTGCAAGATACTCTTAAATATCTTGCACCTAAAAATAAGTGATATCTAAATTCATCGTTTCAACAAGAATCAACCTATTCCGGTTGTTTTCCAAAAATCAACCCAAACAGGTTGTTATTTTCATAACACATTTCGCCATCGACTTATGGAAAATCACTCAGAAAGAGAAACTATATTCATTTATCATAGATCAGGTCTTACACATCCTGGTACTGGCTTTCTACTCATCCGAGAAGTGTTATTTAGTCTTATCATACCCCCGAAACTCCCAAACTTATCCATTACTTTTGTCTGAAAGAAGAGATTTTAGACATGAAAACAAAATTAAGCTTCAAGATTATAGCCACTTTGATCAGTATATCACTAGCGGCGCTGTTGTTCTCGCAGGGATACTGGCTGAAAGGATTGTATGACTCGACCTGGATGCAAATCAATGGCAACATAGAGGAAGCTATGCGTATGGCTGATTATAAGGAAATATTTATCCGCATCGACGAACTAACCCAAGGAGATACCCATGGAGAGATAAGTCAAAGTTTTACCTTTTCAAAAGAAGAAGATGAAGAAACTGAAAAAGTAGGGATGATGGATACTTTTGCCGTCCATACGGATAAGAATCCATTCAAAAATGAGGATATATCTAAATCGCTGAATGAATATCTTAGTTTGCTTACCGACCTGGAAGGGCAAATACAACAAGCCCTCCACATGAAAATAGATTCACTCATGCCAGTCAACTATAATAAATACGACAGCCTCCTTTCCATAGAACTCAAACAGCATGATATTTTTGTACCTCACAAGCTGGAAGTCGTACAATTGGTCGACAGCTTGCCGGAGGTAGTAATGAGCATCCAGTCCACCGACTCTGTTATTGCGACAGAGAACTGGGATAAAGCCTCCCAATTCAACTATCCGATCTCTACACAATCGGAGCAATATTACCGGTTAACATTAAAAACTCCTTTTCAACTGATATTCAAACAAATGGCAGGAATACTCATCTCCTCCCTCCTGCTCGTGATCCTGATCCTGATAGCTTTCATCTATCTGATACATACTATTCTCCGGCAAAAGACCGTAGAAGAATTGAAAACGGACTTCACCAACAATATGACACACGAACTGAAAACGCCGATCTCCGTTGCTTACGCGGCCAACGACGTATTACTCAATTACGACAACAACGCCAACGAGAAACAAAAGAAATACCTCGGAATTATCCGTGAACAACTGACCCAGCTAAGCGGCCTGGTCGAACAGATCCTTACGCTTTCGGTAGAGAATCGTAATACATTCCGTCTGAAGCAGGAATCGATTCCTATCACGGATATCATTCCCCCGCTCATTGAACAACACAAGTTGAAGGCCGGTAAGCCTGTCAACTTCACCGTAAATATCCCGGACAACATTGCAGTATTTGCAGACCGTACGCATTTCTATAATATGTTGGGAAACCTGATCGATAATGCAGTGAAATATTCGGGAGACAAACCTTGTGATATCTCCATACAGGCAGAGACACAGGCAAACGGGATCCGTATCTCCGTTACCGACAACGGAATCGGTATCAGTGAAGCCAGCCTGCCACATATATTCGATAAGTTCTACCGGGTACCCAGCGGTAACCTGCATAATGTAAAAGGATTCGGTCTGGGACTCTATTACGTAAAGGACATGATGAGCAAACACGGAGGATCGGTATCTGTAAAAAGCCAACCGGGCAAAGGAACCACATTTACCCTCCATTTTAAAAACTGAAAAAGAAAAGAAAGACTATGGCAAAGATAAAAGTATTACTGGTTGAAGACGAACCGACCCTTGCAATGATCATCAAAGATACATTGGATGGTGAAGAGTTCGACATCGTATTGGCTGCCGACGGCGAAGAAGGCCTGGCTCTTTACAAAGAAGTAAAACCGGATATCATTGTAACAGATATCATGATGCCGAAGATAGACGGTTTCACCCTGATACGTCATATCCGCAAGACCGACAGCCAGATCCCAGTCCTTTTCCTTTCGGCCCGTTCAGCAGCGAATGATGTGGTCGAAGGTTTCGAACTGGGCGGTAACGATTATCTCAAAAAGCCCTTCGGCATGGCCGAGCTGATCATCCGTATCAAAGCCCTGCTGAATAAGATCACGGTCCGTAAAGAAGAAAAGTCGACCTTCAGCCTCGGACAATACACATTCGACTCCATCACGCAAACCCTGCAATATTGTGGAGAAAAGCAACTGTTAAGCAACCGCGAGTCGGAAATACTCAAACGTCTTTGCGAAAACAAGGATCATGTATTACCGATGAAAGATGTCCTGCTCGACCTTTGGGGCGACGACTCTTTCTTTAATGCCCGCAGCCTTCATGTTTTCATTACAAAGCTGCGTCATAAACTATCGGACGATCCCAGTATAAAGATACTGAATGTACGGGGAATCGGTTACAAACTTATCATTGACTAATGAATATGAAAATACTGATAAGCTTGTTACTTCTCTGCTGTACCTCATGGCTAACAGCAAACGACCGGTACGTAATACAAGCGCATATAACAGGCGTAAAAGACGGTACTGTCTTCTTTCTGAAACAATTCGATAACCAGCGGATCATCAACTCCATGCGAATCGAAAAAGGAGAATTCACCATGAAAGGAACCCTGCCCGATATTCCTCAACATTTATGGTTATGCACTACGATAGACGACGAATTCTATTATTGCGACCTGCTTATCGACCGGGACACCCTGTTCATCAAAGGCGACTTATCCGATTTCCCGAACGGATTACATTTCAAAGGAGCCGCCACCCACATGGGATATGCCGTCTATCTGGAAAACACCCACGACCTGAATATAAAAATAGACAGTCTCAGCACCGTCTCCATGTTTTTGCACGACTTGGGTGCCACCGGCAAGAAAAAGGATGATGACAAAAAGAAAAAGACACTCAAGCTATCCTTCGGCGGTGGAAGCCCCAGGCCGGTACGGGGAAGCCAGGAGCTGGAAGTCGATATCGAATTACATGCCGCCCAGCAGGAACGCGATTCCATCCGCATTGACTTTATTGAAAGCAATATGGACAAATATGCCGGCCAATTCCTCCTTACCCGTATCATGAAAAAGTTATCGCCGGACTCATTACGTCAGTTCTATCGCCTGATCCCGGTAGAGATGAAAAAGACGAAATTCGCCCGCCTCATCAGTAACCAGATCAATCCCTATGCAGATGACTGTATCCGGCAGGCAGACAACCTGCTATCATTAAGCGGCAGTGCTATTCAAATCAATAAATATACGGAAGAAGCATATAAACTATATGAACAGGGAGTGCGCCTGGACCCGGAACGAACCGACGGATATATTGCCCTGTCAACGATGTACGAACGCCTGCTCCCGCTAAAAGGGGATGAAGCATACGACATATCCATCTCCTACCTCAACAAATTCATCGAAAGTGATGTCAGGGAGGAAGATCGCGAAGAAGCCCGGAAACGAATAAAAGATATAGAATTTCGCAAATGGCTGTCGACCAATATCAATCCGGAAATGATTGAAGTGAAAGGCAGTACATTTATAATGGGATCGACCTATAAAGAAGACAATAATCCACCCCATAAAGTAACGGTTAAAAGCTTCTCCATCAGCAAATACGAAATAACCAATTTCCAGTTTGCCGCTTTTTTGAAAGCCTACGGAAGTCAGGTGGTAAAAGAAGGGCCGGATGCAGGACAACCCTTATATTATGAATGTAACTGGGGCATCGGACAAGGGAAACCGATCCACGGTTATGAAGCACACCCGGCCATTTATATTACCTGGTACGGAGCACAGGCTTATTGCCAATGGGCGGGCGGACGTCTGCCCACAGAAGAAGAATGGGAATACGCTGCCCGCGGCGGATTATACGGTAAACGCGATCATCTATACAGCGGGGGAATGGAACTCGACAGTCTGGGATGGTATGCCGGAAACTCGGAAGGCAAACCGCATCCGGTCGGCATGAAGAAACCGAATGAACTGGGCATCCATGATATGAGCGGAAATGTATGGGAATGGTGTTCCGACAGTTTTGAAAAGGATGGCAAACTATATGCTGTCGTACGGGGAGGCACCTGGTTCAACGAACGGGCGAGCTGCCGTCCTACCTGTCATTATTATATTTACCCGGGAAGTAAACATTTCAACAACGGATTCAGGATCGTGAAAGATATCCCTTAATCCGTCGGAAATAAAACCTGGCAGCAGGGTTCAACTCAATTTCTTTAGAGCCTGTGCCAGTTGGTCCGGGCAAGAGGTACCCCGTTCACGGCAATCGATGCCCTCCAATCGTTGTATGGCGTCCTGTACTTCCATACCGACCAGTAATTTTGATAAACCTTGTGTGTTTCCTTGGCATCCGCCCACGATCTGAACTCCGGTAATCATATTGTCTTCAGCCTCAACAATCATCATTTTAGAACATACCCCACCTATAGGAGTGTAAGCTATACGTTGTTTACTCATCTCTTTGTACTTTTATATTCACGGGGTGCAAAGGTATAAATAAAATTAAGTACTTTTGCCAATTATAAAAAACTAACAGCATGACTTACGAAGAAACGCTTCACTATCTATATACAAGCATTCCGGTATTTCAACACAGCGGAGCATCCGCTTACAAGCCGGGACTGGACACCAGTATTGCACTGGACAACTATCTGGGAAATCCCCATAAAGCCTATAAGACAATCCACGTAGCAGGGACAAACGGAAAAGGTTCCGTCAGTCATTTACTGGCAGCGATCCTTCATCAGGCGGGATATAAAGTCGGACTTTTCACATCTCCCCACCTGATCGATTTCCGTGAACGCATCCGTGTCAACGGTAAAATGATACCCAAAGAATATGTAATAGATTTTGTAGAGCGCCATCGCACCACTTTCGAACCACTTCACCCTTCCTTCTTCGAACTGACTTCTACCATGGCTTTCGATTATTTCCGTGCTGAAGAAGTTGATTTTGCCATTATTGAAGTAGGCATGGGCGGTCGGTTGGACAGTACCAACATTATCACTCCTATCCTGAGTATTATCACGAATATCAGTCTCGACCATACCCAGTTCCTGGGCGATACGGTAGAAAAGATCGCCTTTGAAAAAGCAGGGATCATCAAACCCAAAGTTCCGGCACTGGTAGGTGAAATATATACCCAAAGCGTTGCACAGGTATTTGCCGATGCAGCTCACAGGAATGAGACACTGGTTTATTTTGCTTCACAGGCAGACCTGCTAAACGAATCATATCTGATGGATACCGGCGAATGGTATTTCGATTCCGTCGAGTACGGACAACTATTCGGTGAACTGGGCGGAGTAGCACAAGTAAGAAATGCCAAAACCGTATTGGCTGCTCTCAATCTGCTTTACACTCAGGGAATCGATATACCTCAGGAAGCTGTACGCGAAGGATTCGAGCATGTCGTTGAATTCACCGGACTAATGGGACGCTGGCAGGTTTTGCAGAAAAAACCGAAAGTGATATGCGATACAGGCCACAACACCGGCGGATGGCAATATCTGAACATGCAGCTGAAAGAAGTAATGAAGCGTTCCCACCATACTTATATGATCATCGGCATGGTAAACGACAAAGATATTAACGGTGTGCTGGACCTGATGCCCCAGGATGCTTTCTACTTTTTTACACAGGCATCCGTTCCACGGGCAATGCCGGCAGCCGAAATTGCCGCCATGGGTATGATGCACGGCCTTAGCGGCGTCACATGCGACTCCGTCGCCATTGCTGTTGAACGGGCGTTAGCCAGAGCCGGCGAAGAAGATACGATCTTTATCGGAGGAAGCACATTCATCGTAGCCGATGCCCTCCCCCTTTTCATGAAAGAAGACAAATAATACAACTTAATAAAAACAAATATCATGGTAAAACAAATTCAAATGAAATTGAGCGAATCCAAAACGGCACGATGGTCGGTTTTGGCACTCGTTGCATTTACAATGCTTTGCGGTTACTTCATCACGGATATGATGGCTCCGCTTCAGGATTTATTACAAACCCCCGTTATGAGCGGCGGCCTTGGATGGAGTGGCGATGACTACGGTAAATTTACAAGTGCATACGGCTGGTTCAATGTATTCCTGTTAATGCTTATTTTCGGTGGTATGATCCTTGATAAGATGGGAGTACGTTTCACCGGTTTAATGGCCACTGGTATCATGCTGGTCGGTGTTTTCATTAAATGGTTCGGTATCTCTCATGATTTCGGTGGTGAAACAGTTTCAATTTTCGGAACCGAATGGGGATATCCTCTACTCATAGCCTCTTTAGGTTATGCACTCTTTGGCGTAGGCATCGAGATTGCCGGTATAACCGTATCGAAAATCATTGTCAAATGGTTTAAAGGTAAAGAAATGGCATTAGCAATGGGACTTGAAATGGCGTGTGCCCGTATCGGAACAGGTTTGGCAATCGGTATAACGCCTATTCTGAGCCGTGCTTTCAATAATTCTATCAGCATACCTATTTTTATCGGACTAATCTTATTATGCATCGGATTCCTGTCATTCATCGTATTCGTTGTAATGGATAAAAAACGGGATCAGGAAATTCTCGACGAAGGTGAAGAAGAGGAAGAAGCTCCTTTCCGTGCCAAAGATATCCTGGATATTATTACCCTTAAAGGCTTTTGGTATGTCGCCCTTTTATGCGTATTGTTCTATTCCGCCGTATTCCCG
This sequence comes from Parabacteroides goldsteinii DSM 19448 = WAL 12034, assembly GCF_000969835.1. GTDB lineage: Bacteria > Bacteroidota > Bacteroidia > Bacteroidales > Tannerellaceae > Parabacteroides > Parabacteroides goldsteinii. The sequence goes on along the minus strand of NZ_KQ033913.1, from coordinate 1,137,999 downwards.
TTTCTTAAATACGCACCCAGCCTGATGATTAATAAATTCGGTATTGAACCTACTCTTTCCGGAATCATCCCTTCGATCCTGCCGTTTGGTACTATCCTGCTGACTCCATTCTTCGGCAACCTGTACGACCGGAAAGGAAAAGGTGCCACCATCATGATGATCGGAGCAATCATGCTTGTATGCATTCATTTCACATTCTCTGTACCATTCCTGGATAATTGGTTGATAGCGCTTGCATTGGTTATCCTGTTAGGAATTGCTTTCTCGCTTGTACCTTCAGCCATGTGGCCTTCTGTTCCGAAAATTATTCCGGAAAATAAGTTAGGAACAGCATATGCCCTTATTTTTTGGGTACAAAACTGGGGATTAATGGGTGTGCCTTACCTCATAGGTAAAGTACTCGATAAATACTGCATAACCGGTTATGTCAATGAAAAACCGACTTACGATTATACCATTCCAATGATTATCTTTACCTGTTTTGGTATACTTGCACTTCTCATTTCATATCTCCTGAAAAGAGAAGACCGTATAAAAGGTTACGGTTTGGAATTACCCAATATCCAAAAAGATGCAGATAAATATCTGGCTGAAGAAATGATTGGTGAAGGTCAGAGATAAATTCATTATATAAAAAGACAATCATAAGGAGAGCGGTGTCAGTAATTTATGTGATTTACTGACACCGTTCTCTTTATTTATAAAAAGCTGCATCCGGTCAACTCCTGTTTCTTTTAATGATAACTACTATTCTTATCCGACAATTTTCCATATTCGTATCGATTGCTCAAGGTTTATTTTATCTCTTGTTGAATAAATCAACACCGAACTTGTAAATGTTAGACATATACAAGCTGCAAACTTGTAAATCCTACTCAGTATCAGACACTTTTAGCCTATAAATATTAAGATTGAGTGTTAAGTATTAATATTATGCAAAGAATTAGTTTCATTGATTTAAATTACATATTTTTGTATTGTGCTTCAGTATTGAAATACAGCACATAACCGACAATAAACATTCAAAAAGTAAGTAATATGAATGGGATACAATTTCAACAAAAATTATTGAGCTTGCAAGAAAACATGATGAATTTTGCACTTATGCTCACTGCAAACCGGGACGATGCTCAGGATTTGCTACAGGATACAACATTAAAGGTACTAGATAATCAGGATAAATTCGTTGACAACGTTAATTTCAAAGGATGGGTTTTAACTGTCATGCGTAATATTTTCATAAACAATTATCATAAGATTGTACGTGTACAGACAGTTGTTGACTCAAGTGCAGATTTATATAATCTGGATGTTGTCAATGATTCCGGATTTGATTCACCGGATAAAGCATATCAAATCAAAGAGATCACTAAAGCGATCAACGGCTTGAACGATGATCTGAAGGTTCCCTTCTCTATGTTTTTAAGTGGCTATAAGTATAACGAAATAGCAGAAAAACTAAATGTGCCCTTAGGAACTGTGAAGAGTCGTATCTTCTTTGCTCGTCAAGAATTACAGAAAAGGTTAAAGGACTTCCAAAATATGTAATCCCTCTTCCCTTTCCCAGTATAACATAAAAGCGACTACTATTCATTTGGTAGTCGCTTTTGCTATTTTCAAACAAATGTTAGTTACCGATAAATTACATGACAACTATTTATTTGAAAAATAAATAAGTTCTTTTCTTTAGATTTATGACAGCTTCGATTATACAAGCTATACGTTACGTTTGTTTATCCTAATTATTTTGCCTACGTTTGTCTAAAAAACATAATTTAAAGGATCTATTCTATGATTTGTTTTCCTAATGCCAAAATAAACTTGGGACTAAACGTTGTTAGTAAACGGACAGACGGTTATCATAACATCGAGACTGTGTTCTATCCTATCCCTGTGAAAGATGCACTTGAAATAGTGAATGCAGAAAAACTATCTTTCACCCAGACAGGAATACAGGTGGATGCTCCCATGGAAAAAAACCTTGTGATAAAAGCACTGAACCTGCTGAAAACACAATATGAAATACCGTCTCTGGAAATCCATCTCCTTAAAGCGATCCCTTTCGGAGCCGGACTGGGTGGAGGATCGGCTGATGCCGCTTTCATGCTGAAACTGCTGAATGATTTCTGCAAACTGGATATCCACGCAGACGAACTGGAAAAAATTGCAGCTTCCATCGGTGCTGACTGTCCGTTCTTTATCCGCAATACACCGGTATTCGCTACCGGAACAGGGAATATATTCGAACCAGTCGAATTATCATTAAAAGGCTATCATTTCTGCCTGATAAAACCGGATGTTGCCGTTTCCACTCCGGAAGCCTATTCATTAGTTACTCCAAAAGTTCCGGCAATCTCACTAAAAGAGATTATAAACAAACCGGTCTCCGAATGGAAAAACTTAATGATAAATGATTTCGAAAAAAGCGTCTTCAGCAAACATCCGGTTATCGGCCGGATCAAAGAAACACTCTATCAGGCAGGAGCTGTCTACGCTTCTATGTCGGGGTCAGGTTCCTCCGTATTCGGATTGTTCGAAGCACCGACTCAGTTCAAAGAGCAATTCACCGATTGTTTTGTATGGGAGGGACAATTACCATGAATGTTATAGCCGGTTTCTTTGATGCATTAGCAGATCGCTGGGACGAACTTTGCTATCATGCACCAGAAAAAATCAATCAGATACTGGAACAGACCACTCTGCACAAAGGACTTCGCATATTGGATGTCGGATGCGGAACTGGTGTACTCGAACAGTATCTGTTAACTTATTCACCAGCCCATATCACAGGAATAGACATTTCGCCACGGATGATTGAAGCAGCACAAAACAAATATGCTACCCCGATAGTCGATTTCCGTTGCATAGATGTTATGGAACTGAAAGACGAACAGTTCGATTTTATTATTGCCTATAGTGTTTTTCCTCATTTCGAACATCCGGAAAAGGTAATCGGCCATCTGGCAGAATTACTTATCCCGGGAGGCGAACTTGTGATCTGTCACAGCGAAGGGAGGGAAAACATAAACGGACATCACAATAAACAAGCTAACAAAATATCGTTCGGCCTGCCTACAGCCAGGGAAGTTGCCGCCTTAATGGAACCTTATTTTCATATCGAGGCAATGGAAGATACCGACGAACTTTATATGGTCAGCGGAATTCGCTATTAATTAATACAAGATAACATGAATAAATGTACCTATTTACTTTCTGCATTACTTCTCTCCGCCTTTACTCTACAGGCAGCAGAAGATATAAAAGTGATGCAATTTCTGCATACCGGTCCTGTTCCGGTTAATAAACCGATCATGGCAGACAGTCTGAATGTAAACGGAAAACCTTTCGAGATCAAAAATCTGTTGAAATCGACAGTTCCTTTCTACAAAGCATTCGCCAGCGCGACCATTCTGGATGCAGATACAGCTGGAATAATCAGTTTTCAGGCTCCGGAAAAAGGATATGCCCTGCATCTTTTCTCCTTTTATCTGAACAGTGACCGTTATACCAAAGGAACTTTAGAAGTTTCCGGACCCGGTTCTTTCGATGTGTATGTAAATAACAAACCAGTGAGTGCAACTTCTGAACTGACAATGGAACCGCACCGGTATGAAGTGGTTGTGAAATACCTGACAGCCGACAGCGATACCTGTCCGCCTACATTAAAGGCAATCTATAAAAGTAAGGAAGAAGCGAAAGTCGTTGCTTCACTTAATCCGGATAAAAGATATACCTCACGGGATATTCTGGAAGGAACAAACTTTCGTGGCGTCAGCCTGTCCCCCAACGGCAAATATGTATTAGTGAAATATTATACACGCCTGGAAGGTGGAAAAAGCGAATCATACGCTCAATTGCGTGAAGCCGCCAGCGGACGTATCCTTTTGCAGGATAAAGGGTTTATCATGAGTGCCAGCTGGATGCCGACCAGTAATAAAATGTATTTCACCCGTACCGGCATGAATGGAAAGGAACTGGTGACAGTCGATCCGACCAACATGCAGGAAGAGATACTGGCAGATAACCTGCCGGAAGGTAGCTTCAATTTTACCCCGGATGAAAAAACACTCCTTTTCACCATACAGGAGGAAGGTCCGAAGGATGGTCCTGACATGCTCCGTATCCTCGAACCGAACGACCGTCTGCCGGGATTCCGTAACCGTTATTTCATTTGGCGCTACGATCTGCAATCCGGACTATACGAACAACTGACATTCGGACATAACAGTACATATATTAATGATGTCAGCCCGGATAGCCGTTACCTGTTGTTCAGTACCAGTGAAACGGATTATACATCTCTACCTCATTCCAGCAACTCGTTATACAAACTCGACTTGCAAACGATGGCAGTCGATACCCTTTGGGAACATGCCAAATATGTGAACGGCGGAACTTTCTCTCCCGACGGAAAACAATTACTGGTTAGCGGATCGGGAAATGCTTTCGGTGGAATCGGTTTAAATATCAGGGAAGGACAAATCTCAAATACATACGACGGCCAGTTGTTCCTGTATGATCCGGCTACCCGGAAAGCAACGGCACTAACCAAGGATTTCAATCCGAATGTAACTGGTGCACTCTGGAACAAATACGACGGTCAGATTTATATGATGACGGAAGACCAGGACTATCTGCGTATCTATACCTGTAATCCGGCAAACGGGAAAATCAAACAGATCAATGCTTCTGAAGACGTCGTTTATAATTACTCATTGGCAGAAACAGCTCCGGTAATGTATTATTACGGACAAAGTACTTCAAACGCAAACCGTTTGTATGCTTACGACCTGAAAAGTGGAAAGAACCGTCTGATCTACGACCTGTCTGCTGAAAAACTGAAAGATGTTAAACTTGGAGAAGTTCATGACTGGAACTTCACGGCAGAAGGCGGAACAACCATACAGGGACGTTATTACCTGCCACCTAATTTCGATCCGGACAAAAAATACCCGATGATCGTCTATTACTATGGAGGAACTTCGCCGACGAACCGTGCTTTGGAATTCAGCTACTCCATGCATATGTATGCCGCCCAGGGATATGTAGTCTATACGCTCAATCCCAGCGGGACAACCGGATTCGGACAAGAATTTGCTGCCCGCCACGTAAATGCCTGGGGAGAACCGACTGCCGATGAAATCATCCGCGGCACAGAATTGTTCTGTAAAGAACATTCCTTTGTAAATCCTAAAAAGATCGGTTGTGCAGGTGCCAGCTACGGAGGGTTTATGACACAATATCTGCAAACCCGCACCGATTTATTTGCTGCTGCTGTCAGCCATGCCGGTATCAGTGCATTGAGCAGTTATTGGGGAGAAGGATATTGGGGATATGGTTACTGTTCGGTAGCCAATACCGGAACTTATCCCTGGAATAACCCCGAGTTCTTCACTAAACACAGTCCGTTGTTCAACGCTGACAAGATCAAAACTCCGTTATTGCTGTTGCATGGCAATGCCGATACAAATGTTCCGGTTGGAGAAAGTATCCAGATGTTCCTGGCATTGAAACTACTCGGCAAGACAGTGGAATTTATCCAGGTTGACGGAGAAAACCACGGTGTAGCTGATTATAAGAAACGCCTGGAATGGCAGAACACGATCTTTGCCTGGTTTGCCAAATGGCTGAAAGATGAACCGGAATGGTGGGATGCCCTGTATCCGGAAAGAACATTATAAATAAAATTGCAAAGAAAGAAAGGGAGTGCCGATTAACGGTCGCTCCCTTCTTCGTATATAACATATAAGAAACGGCTTATTTCATGTGCGGATTCAATGTATGCCACAGATGGATTTCAGGAATAATACCCATGCTGATCACTTCATCACGCAGTTTGCTCAGATGAACATAACTATCTGCCAGTTCTGCATTTTCTTTCGGTGTTCCTTCTACTTCTTTATAGAAAATACCGTCCTTAGTGATTTCTGTTTCCATAGCCATCATGATATGGTCGAATTTACCGGAGTGAACATATGTTCCGGCAGGCCAGCGGAATGCTTCGCCACCCATAGCGGCACGGATCATTTCGATTGACAGGTAAGACGGACTCTGGAAAGAAGAACGACCGCGAAGTTCGATAATACGTTTTCCACCCTGTATAACTTTCACTTTCAAGTCTTCCCATTGTTCGTCTGTGAGTTCCGGAGTACCGATCAAATCCAATAACGGTTTACCGTCGACAGTTGCAGTAGAAGCAAAAACAGCCATCTGTTCGCCATGCCCTCCATAAGTACGACAACCTTTTACCAGGTTCTGACGGATTCCGAAGTGCTGTGCCAAAGCTGTTTGCAGACGGGTGCTGTCAAGTGCAGCCAAAGTACTTACCTGGGAAGGTTTCAATCCGGAATACAGCAATGTGATCAATCCGGTAATATCGGCCGGATTAAAAATAACTACCACATGTTTTACATCCGGACAATTAGCACGGAGATCCTTTCCGAACTGAGCAGCAATCTCAGCATTACCTTTCAATAAGTCCTCACGAGTCATACCGGCTTTACGGGCTGCACCACCGGATGAAACAACATATTTGGCACCTCTCAGCGCTTCGCTGATATCAGATGTAAAAGTTATGTTTGCATATTCAAATCCGGACTGGAACATTTCTTCTGCAACACCTTCCAAAGCCGGAGCAAAAGGGTCGTAAAGACAAATATTAGAAGTTAACCCCATCATTAAAGCTGTCTGGGCCATGTTAGAACCGATCATACCTGCTGCACCTACGATAGTGAGCTTTTCGTCTGTTAATGCTTTCATACTGTATTGTTTTTTAATAATTGTGTTTGTTAAGAGAACACATATCTTATTGATAATGTTTGCCGTTTCGCCTATATTTTTCTTTTCGGTTACAAAGGTAAAACATCCTTTCCTTATATGCCAATCATTAAATTCTATCCCCTATAAGCTAAAGTTATAGCTCAAATTCCTACCTTTGCAACATGAAAACATTCAGACCGGAAGCATGGTTGCCCACCACCAAGAAAGAAGTTGAAGCGCGTGGATGGGATTATATAGATGTAATTCTTTTCAGTGGGGATGCCTATGTGGATCATCCTTCGTTTGGTGCTGCCGTTATCGGGCGTACCTTGGAAGCCTTGGGACTGCGGGTGGCTATTGTTCCGCAGCCGGACTGGCGCGGAGATTATCGTGATTTTAAGAAACTGGGAACTCCCCGCCTCTTCTTCGGAGTCTCACCCGGAGCGATGGATTCGATGATCAATCATTATACGGCCAATAAGCGGTTACGTAGCGATGATGCCTATACTCCGGATCGCCGGGCAGGAATGCGCCCGGATTATCCCAGCATTGTCTATACCAAAATACTGAAAGAACTTTATCCTGACGTACCGGTCGTACTCGGTGGAATCGAGGCTTCTTTACGCAGGCTGTCTCATTATGATTACTGGCAGGACAGACTCCGGCCGGGTATTCTGGCAGACAGTCCGGCCGATCTTCTGATCTACGGTATGGGGGAACTTCCCATGAAGGAATTGGTTACCCGCTTACAGGCCGGAGAATCTTTTAATTCATTAAAAGATATTCGCCAAACAGTTTATCTGACAGGAAAAGAAGAGATAAAGCCCGATGACATCGTACTTTTTTCACATGAAGAATGTCTTCGCGATAAATTAAAACAGGCTAAAAACTTCCGTCATATCGAAGAAGAATCGAACAAATATAATGCATCGCGTATTCTTCAGCAGGTTGGAAAGCAGACTATTGTAGTGAATCCTCCTTTCCCTCCTATGACGGAAACCGAAGTCGATGCTTCGTTCGATCTGCCTTACACCCGCTTGCCGCATCCCAAATATAAGGGAAAAGTCATACCGGCATTCGAGATGATCAAGTTTTCAGTAAATATGCACCGGGGATGCTTTGGTGGCTGTGCATTCTGTACAATCTCCGCCCACCAGGGAAAGTTCATCGCTTCCCGGAGCAAAGAGTCTATCCTGAAAGAAGTAAAGGCTATCACGGAAATGCCAGATTTCAAAGGATACCTGAGTGATTTGGGAGGTCCTTCCGCCAATATGTACCGGATGAAAGGCAAAGATCAGAGTATTTGTGCCAAATGTAAAAAACCGTCCTGCATCTCTCCTGTCATCTGTAAAAATCTGAATGCGGATCATACTCCGTTACTGGACATTTATAAAGCAGTAGACAGTATGCCACAGATCAAACGCTCATTTATCGGTAGTGGCGTACGTTATGATCTGCTGTTGCACCGTTACGACGATGAAATCGTGAATAAGTCGGCTCAGAGCTACACGGAAGAGTTGATCGCCCGGCATGTATCGGGCCGTCTGAAAGTGGCTCCCGAACATACGGAAGACAATGTTCTGAAAATGATGCGCAAACCTTCTTTCGATCAATTCGGACAATTCAAAAAAATATTCGACCGTATCAACAAGCAGCAGGGACTTAACCAACAATTAATTCCATACTTCATTTCCAGTCACCCAGGCTGCACGGAAGAGGATATGGCGAAACTGGCAATCGAAACAAAGAAACTGCATTTCCAACTGGAACAGGTACAGGACTTCACTCCTACACCCATGACACTGGCTACGGAAATATATTACACAGGTTATCATCCTTATACATTAGAAAAAGTATATACAGCCCGTACCAAAGAGCAGAAACTGGCACAACGGCAATTCTTCTTCTGGTATAAACCGGAATTTCGCAGGCAGATAACCCAGGCGTTACAAAAAATAGGAAAAAAAGACCTGCTTACTAAATTATTCGGCCGGTAAACAATAATATTTCACCTATCCTGCTTGTTAATTACGAAAAAATCGTAATATTGCATTTACTTAATTCATATAAATATGGTAAAAGCACTTTTAGCAGGTATATCGCTTATATTCGTTATATCTGCACAAGCACAAAACGAATTCACGATAAAAGGCAAAATCTCCGGACTGAAGGACAGTACCCAGATTGTCCTTTATCGTAGTGACGGACAAGTCATGAGCCAGATCGCTCAGGATACGGTCATCAATGAATGTTTTACCTTCAAAGGTGAAACCGTCGACAATGCTCCCGAAGCATTAATGGTCTCCAGCCATGACAAAGGGTTTCCAAACACCTGGCTGGATGTATGGGTGGCTCCCGGCAAAGAGACAACCGTTACCGGTAATAATAAACTTATCAGAACATGGAATGTATCGGCCGATATCCAGGAACAGCAGGATTTAAACCGGTATGCCGACGCTTGCCGGGAAGAATGTAGTAAAGAACAGGAAATCTATATACAGTTAATGGATTTGTTCTCCAAAGGAAGGACGGGCAATCCTTCCGAAGAAGAAAAGAATGCGATCAGGAATGAAATGAAAGAACTTCAGAAAAAAACGGATTCATTACGACTGATCTCCTCCCAAAAAGAAATCGAAATAATGCAGCAAACTCCTAAAGGAACAGTCTGGATGGATAAATTGCTAGGCCAATGCAAGCAAAGTAAATACATGGAGAACTATCCTTATAAGGAAGATTTGATTGCTTTATACAACAAGTTATCCGATAATGAGAAAAACTCTCAGGCAGGTAAGGAAATCACGGTATGTCTTTATCCTCCCGTTACAGTGAAAGAAGGCGATGAAATGGCGGATACCGACCTTTACGACCTGCAAGGCAATATTCATCATCTGGCCGACTATAAAGGTAAATATCTCCTGGTCGATTTTTGGAGCCGCGGTTGTGGTCCTTGTATGATGGCTTTGCCGGAAATGAAAGAAATATCCGAAACATGGAAAGACAAAGTAACTGTCATAAGTCTGAGCACAGACACAGAAAAAGGATGGAAAGAGATTTCTAAAACGAAAGATATGTCATGGGTAAACCTGAATGATTTTGGAGGAATGAGCGGACTGGCAGCTAAATATAATGTAAGAGGAATACCTCATTACGTCATTATCTCACCGGAAGGGATCATTCTGCATAGCTGGAGCGGATACGGAAAAGGATTACTTAAACGTAAGCTAAACAAATGGGTAAACAAATCAGACCGTGTTATGTCTGTGAAAAAGGAAGGGAACACGACCATTGTTGATTTTCCTATTGAAAAATCAAGCAATACGGAAACTGTAGAGATCAACAGAATAGAGTTGACCGGTTCTGAAACGATTTTCCATATGAAAGCCTTTAATTCTCCCGGATACTGGGTAAGTATCGGCAAGGATACTTTCCTGAAAACAGAAGACGGTACTCATTATCCGCTAACATCAGCAGACGGCATCACACCGGACGAACGCTTCACAATGCCGGAATCAGGTGAATATTCCTTTAAACTGCACTTTCCCGCTTTGCCGGCCGGAACAAAAACAGTCGATTTCATCGAAGGTGATTGCGATTCCTGTTTCAAAATAGTAGGTTTGTCACTGACTCAAGAATAAAGATACGGACTTACCTGAAAAAAAATAAGGGACTTTTGAAATGTTAAGACAGGACTTTTAAAAACGAAAGTCCTGACTTTTAACTTCAAAAGTCCCTTATTTTTTTGACAGTGATTATCAAGCCTTTACAGCGATCACTTCAATCTCTACCAAACCATTCTTCGGCAAAGTCTTTACAGCAACAGCCGAACGTGCTGGAAAAGCACCTTCAAACTGAGAGGCGTATACTTCGTTCATCGCTCCGAAATCCCCCATATCAGCAAGAAAAACAGTAGTTTTGACTACGTCGCTGATATCAAGACCGACTTCTGCCAGGATAGCCTTCACATTCTTGAAAGCCTGAGCAGTCTGTTCCTTTACAGCTCCTTCTACGAAATTACCGGTTGCCGGATCGATACCCAGCTGTCCGGAAGCGAAAAGCATATTTCCTACTTGTATGGCCTGGCTGTAAGGACCGATGGCGGCCGGTGCATTTGTTGTTGCAATAACTTTTTTCATTGTGTTTATCTTTTTAGTTGTTTTGTTCTTCATTCATACGCTGGCGGACAACCTCATAAATCAGGATGGAGCTGGCTACCGAGACGTTCAGGGAACCGATCGTTCCGAACTGCGGTATTTTCACCATGCTGTCGCAGATTCGCAGGTTATCCATAGAAACTCCTTTATCCTCTGCTCCCATTACGATAGCAACCGGACCGTCATATTTGATAGAAGTATAGTTCTCATAAGCTTTTTCGCTGGCTGCATAGACCTTGACTCCGCTAGCCTGTAAAAAACGAATGGATTCTTCAATGCTTTTCTCTTTACAAACAGGCAATACATGTAACGCTCCGGCAGATGTTTTGATGGCATCCGCATTCACTGTCACGCTTCCTTTAGCCGGAATAACAATAGCATCCACACCGGCACATTCGCAGGTACGGGCAATTGCCCCGAAATTACGGACATCGGTTATGCCGTCCAAAAGTACGATGAAAGGATTCTTTCCCTGTTCATAAACGAAAAGAATAATATCTTCCAGACGCTGATAAGTAACAGCCGGAATAAAGGCGATCACTCCTTGATGATTCTTCCGGGTCAGGCGGTCAAGACGTTCGGCCGGTACACGCTGTACAGGAATATCGCGTCCTTTCAGCACCTCGAACAATTCACGGGAAAGTTCTCCCTGCAACTCGCGCTTAACAAGTATTTTATCTATTTCCTTATCGGCCTGGATAGCCTCGATTACGGCACGTATGCCGAACACCATTTCGTTTTCCTTCATATTCCTTATTATCAGCAGTTTATTATATAAATTGCAAATATATAACCACTATACAACTACAATCTATGCTTATTTTACTGCAAAGATAAGAATATTATATCAACCAGCAGTCATCTGATTATGGCAAGCGGGTAAAAACAAGCTATATATCAGACAACCCACCCGGGGCATATATCAGCCCTTTAGACTTTGGCTCTACTTTATCATTGCCTTTTGTTCGAATAAGAATCGCTCCGGCAAAGCCTAAGGAGGTATACCGTAATGCCTGTGCCGGCGTAAGTCTTTCGATAGAACGAATATCCGCAGGATGCAGAGATTCCAAAGCCCAGGTTGTATCGACTACGTATCCGTCAAGCAAAACAACCAACGTATTCCCATTCCGGGTAATTGAATTACCAATTAAAGCCGCTCCCCGCGTCGTTCGTATCTCATATTTTTCATTTACAGACATTTTTTCATCTTCTCCCTGCTGAATCTCACATATTTCAAATCCGATCATTCGTTCCAGGTAAGGGATTATGTTAGGATACGGTGGATTTTCAAATTCTTTTTCACCCAAATAATTTACGCCATAAAATTCTTTTGTAGAGGGAATGTCTTCCTTTATACGAGCCGTAACAGTGATAGAAGGCAGATGGTAGATTGAAAAAGAATCAATATAGGCAGAAGAAGCAGGCTCCTTTATGCCCATAGAAAATTCTTTATACAAATTTACCACACCCGGAAAAGTATCATTATCCATTATTATCTTATAATCATAACTTTTCCCTTTCTCATTATAGGCTTGCAAAAAGAAACTCTCTCCTTCTTTAAAATCATCAACACCGATAACAAAACGTCCATTTAGAATATCTGCATCATAAGTAAAGCCTTTATCATTATTAATGGCAATCAGATGTCCTTTTTTAAGAGGGCGACCGGATTCTGTTTCAACATATCCTGATAAAGCCAATACATCCTCCGGTTTATAAAGATAATCATAAGAATCCTGCAATATATCCTGCCACATAAAGCGTCCCCATTTTCTGGTTAGCAAATATGTCCTCAATTTATTCGTTGAGTCCATACAAAGTGCCAGATCAGGAATGGGTCGGGACAAATCACTGTTAAGTAATGCTGCCTTTTCTTCTGTTGTAAATTGATTGGCAGAACTGCGCCGGGAATCATAATAAATTAATGTTTCTGAAACCACCCGGTTCTTTTTGTCCAATAAGATACCGGCTATCAACCCCGACGTATAATCTGTAAACGGAATAACACCACTTCTATGTGCTGTATCGATCTTTTGTTGCAAACAGACCGCTCCCCTGTGGAAAAGCATAAAAGAGTAGGTATCGGTATCATCACCGGAGAAAAGTATATTATAACAAATTCGTTCCCTGTTCTGATTTAATTGCAACACAGGTACTGAGGTTACAGACGGACAAGGAAAACGATGTGACCCTATCCGGATATAATAAAGACGAAGAATCAGGAATAAAAGAAAAAGAACCGATCCCATAGCTATCTGTAACCAAATTGGAATAAACCGTATCAGACGAGCCTTTGCACAGAGAAGCAGTTGTTTGTACCGGCAATCCATTTTCATCTTTTACTTCAAAAGCTACATTTTGTAAACTGCCGGATAACAAATGACCGCCTTCAGGGTAAAAATAAACATGGCTGGGAATGTTACCGCTATACCGGGTAGTCGATAGGTTATCGACCGGTATTGTTATTAGGGTAAAAGCTGTTGGAGAAAAATTTTGCATCAAACGAGTATAAGCACGCAGATAATAATTACCGGAAGGCAAATCTGTTTCGAGAAATAACTCTCCCTTAAAACAAGCGGAGTCACACTTATATTTCTGTCGGCACAAAACAGAATCTTCCCTATTTATTAATTCTATATAAACATATTTACTATAAGTTGAGGGTTCTAAAGTAGTCGCTTCCAGTAAGGTTCCGGAAAAAGAAATAGTATCTCCCTGTCTGTAATCAGAATGATCGGTATGCAATAAAATCTTTTCACTCCGCAAAAAAGTAAACGAAGTGAAAAGATTTGTTATACAAACCAAGAGTAGATAACAGAAACCCTTCATGTTTTAGTTTGCTTTTGTGATATTCAATTCAACATGATAATAGCATTGATAGTCATGCCCTGCAACAGTTCCCCGCTTATTAACAACAATATCTAATAATGCGATACCACTTTCTGTGACAGATTTTCTAAGAACAATTTTAATCCTATTACCATCATATCCCCAATCAAAAACAGGAAGAGGAGAATTAATGCCAATAACATCAACAGGTGGCTTGGGTACATATATTGTAACTTCTGTCGCATTAACAAAAGAGACGCTACAAGAAGCCAATAAACCAAGACATGCAGGATCACGACACTCACTATGTGATTGATATTGCGCAAAACCGTGAACAGTTATGCCTAAAAATAACATAAAGAATAAGATTAACTTTTTCATAAGACAATACATTTATTAGTTATAAAAAAGGAAATAACTCTAATTTAATTAACAATTCTATTTGAGAAAAATTATTTCAATAAGCACATTAAACTTGTTAACAAATATACTAATAAATATTATAATTCATATAAAATAGAACAAAAAAAATTATCATTCCAACAATTCTAATATTCAATAAATTACGTCATATAAACTTTTAACTCTTTATTCCTCGAATGAGAAACAATATTCCGGTAATGATCAGTGCAGATGACAAACCTGTATAAAAAACGGAAATAAAAGAGTCCGGCAATAAACGGGAATGACGAATTCCCACTCCTAAAGTGATCATAAAAATCATCACAATCCAACCTTTGGCATCAAAGAAAGAGAAAGGACAATTCTTTTCTCCTTTTTGGGCAATACGACGGCTATGCTTTCTGAACAAACGTAAAAACACAAAATTGAGGAATAACAGAAACACAATAACTGCTTCTCCTACCTTTAACACCGAGTAATGGGCATCATGCATCCACGTAAGAATTCCGATCCGGAGAATATTGACTCCGGCTATAATCCATACGCAACCTGCTATAAATAATAATATCCGCTTATTAACTCTGAACATCCGTCTACTTTTACTGAAATGCAAAAGTACGATTTTTAACGACATATCCTAATCCTGAAAGTTCATGAGGCCTCCTTTTCACTATCCAACTCTTTAATCTCCTTATTCAGAAAAACGGAAAGGATGGTCCTTAAAACAACAATACCGCCAAGGATAGCCAGTTCGTCCAAACTGGGTTCCAAGACGGTTTTAAGAATATCTGAAGCGATCAGCAACTCCAATCCCAATAATAAATAAGTACCTAATTCCGCTCGCAGCCGACGGATATTGACTGTTGAATATTGTCCGGTAAATCGCTTGAGTTCGTTTCCCAGAAAAGAGATAAAAGCGACCAGTGCCCCATAAGTAACGATCAGCAGGCTTACCACACTGATAACCGTAGCCAGAATATTTAGAAAATGCGTGAACATGAGTTTATTCTTTATACTAGGAACAAACTCATGTTCCGGAAAGTTCAATCAGTATTTTCAGCTTCTGCGGTAAACTTCAGAGCGTTTACTTTCCTGCCGTTTATTGTCTTTTTCCTTTTTATCCTTTTCTTTTCTGTCTTTGTCTTTCCTGTCTCTATCACGGTCGCGGTCTCTCCGGTTGTCCGGTCTTTTATCCTTATCGTACCGATCATTTCCCGGTCTGGACGGTTTATTGAAATGCTGGTTATTATTGGGACGATTATGGTTGTCCGGACGCCACTGTCCGTTATCATGATGATTGGGACGATCGTATTTACCCCGATACCACTTACCGTCATCAAAACGCCCATGCCATCGTCCGTTTGAATATTCCCATTGATTATGCCAGTAATGGTCTTCATAACGCCAGCAAATATCAGAGGGACGATAATTCGGATAGTGGGGGTTATTATACCATCCCTGATAATCATGGATACGCTGCGGACGTTCGCGAACAAAACGAACATACAGACGGAACTGCGAAGGAGAAAGAACTCGTTGCAACTTACGGTCACGTTCCATACGCAGATTAAATATCTTCTTGGCAGACTGGTCCCAATAGCGGTAATGCTTACGGGCTTCCTTTTCTATTCTCTGACCGTACTTATGTACGATATTATGATAATCGGCGGCCTGTCTTCCGTTCAGGCGCATGGCCTGTTCCATCCAGAGACAACTCTGGCAATGTGGCTCATTCCAACCAAAACTGATCCAAAACTGAGCTTGTCCCGGCAAACTGCACAATAAAATCAACAAACATATAAAGCTAATCCGTTTCATGACTGTTCATTTTTAGTTAGTAATTACATCTATGACCGTTCTAGATATAAAAGGTTTAATAGACATATCAGCGTTTAGTTTTCAATAACTCTTTTGCATTGGCTATCGAAGCGCCGGTTAGTGACGCACCGCTCAACATGCGGGCAACCTCTTTAACACGTTCTTCTTTATTCAATTTTTTAATGCGGGTTATCGTACGTTCCGTTGTATCTTCCTTATAGACAAAGAAATGATCTTTACCTTTCGCAGCAATCTGTGGCAAATGGGTAATGGTTATCACTTGCATCTTTGTACCCAGATCCTGCATAATATCCCCCATTTTATCGGCGATATCACCGGAAACTCCTGTATCCACTTCATCAAAAATAATAGCGGGAAGAGCTGTGAAGCCGGCAATCATTGCCTTGATGCATAACATAAGACGGGATATTTCACCACCGGAAGCAGTTTGGGCAACCGGTTGCAGTTCGCCACTCTTATTGGCAGAGAAAAGGAAACGAATATCGTCCATTCCATCGCTTTCCGGCTCCGGACGGGTAACAAAACCGATGGCAAACCTCACGTTCGGCATCCCCAGCGGAATAACCATTTTTACCAGTTGAGAGGCAATAGCTTTGGAGGCGATCTTACGTTGCTCACTCAAAACAGCGGCCTGCTGAAGTAATTCCTGATATGATATTTCCAACTGGGCTTTTATACCCTCGATCTGCTCGTCGAAAGAGTCTATATCATGTAGCTGTTCCGTATATTTATCCTGAATGGCAATCAACTCTTCCACTGTCGGAACCCGGTGTTTCTGTTCCAATGTGTACAAAGTGTTCAGGCGTTCGTTCACCCATTCGAGACGTTCAGGATTGAACTCGACATCTTCTTTAAGAACATCGGTTTCTGAGGCCAGGTCGTTCAGATCAATATAGGCAGAACGCAGACGTTCGGCAATCTCCCTGGCTTTTGGATAAAACCTTTCCAACGAATCGGCGGTCGAAAGGGCCTCTTTGATAAGCTGTACGCTTCCCTGCTCTTCGCCATTCAACAATTCTGTTATTTTATATAAGGATCCTTTAATATCTTCGGCATGCGACAATGTCTCCAACTCCTGCTCCAGTTCTTCCTGTTCACCGGCAACCAGATGAGCATCCGTCAGTTGTTCCAGTTGGAAACGGATATAATCCTCTTCCTGGCGGTTCTGATCAGCCTTCTCCGTCAAATCTTTCAACTCCCGTTTCAAAGAGAGATAACGCTGGTATTCTTTACGATACAGGATCAGAAGGATTTCGTTTTCCGCCATTACATCGATTACCTTCATCTGGAAGCGATTATCTCCGAGCAACAGGTTCTGATGTTGCGAATGTATATCGATCAGTCGGCTTCCCAGTTCCTTCATGACGGTAAGCGGCACAGGTGAATCGTTAACGAAAGCACGCGACTTGCCGGATGCAAACAGTTCCCTGCGAAGAATACATATTTCCGGATCATACTCCAGATCATTCACATGAAAAAATTCTTCCAGTTGATATTTGGAAACATCAAATGTTGCTTCGATCACACATTTATCCGAACCACTCTTGATACTTTTCCCGTCGGCCCGTTGGCCCAATACCAGCGACAAAGCCCCTAAAATAATAGACTTCCCGGCTCCCGTTTCACCGGTTATCACCGAAAAGCCGTTATCAAACTGAATATCCAGACTATCTATTAAGACAAAATTCTGTATGAATAAAGATCTCAGCATAATTCTCTTTTACTTTTTAAGTGGCTCCAAACGGGTTGTCATTGCCGGATACAGGTTAGAAAGCATTTTGTATCCTTCCTGCTTTTCGGTCGTAGTTGCTTTGGAATATATGGCAACAACTTCATCCAATTTGGAATCGGCAAACATTTGTAACAGGACAGATGTCGGACGGGTTTTCTTCAATTCCTCCAATGTCGGCAATAAAGACAAGATCGTAGTACGTCCACGATCCACATTAGCAGCCATTTCATCGAGACCTTTCCGGTGATAATTATACCACATGTCACGATATCCTTCCGAAGCATTTTCATTCAATGCTGTTGCTATTGCGTGCCGGTTACGGTCACTGTCAAAGGCTTTCCAACCGTTCCACGACATTTGAGACTGCGCCAGGGTGACAACCTGTTGCGCTTGTTGGAAAAAAGCTGTTCCGCCTCTAGGTGAAAAGCTGTCGAAATCGAGTCCCAGAATCGTATATAAATAGAAAACAACAGTAGCGATCAGGTTACTGTTTAACGTATTCTCCGTATATTCCAACTGTTCGAACTCTGTGTAATCAAAGTCTAATTGTGTATCACGGAAATTCAGCAAAGTCGTTACATAACTTGAGTTGTACACCGGACGACTAGCCTGAATCTGCAATTCAGCCTTATAACTGTTATCAGTAGCCTCGTTGATAATGATATTAAAAGTACAGTCAATCCGTTCGTTGATACCAAAAGTTGCATCCGTCCATTTCCGGGTATTGATAAACTGAGTCAAAGCGTCCTGCAAAGTAGTATATACCTGCTTATTAGTCCCCTGGATCTTATCACTGTTGATTTTGACCTGGGCATTAAACTCGTTTGCTCTATCTTGCGCATAACCGATAAAGGATGTAGTTCCCAACAGGAACAGGAATAACAGTCTTTTAATCATTTTCATTTCAATAATGTTGCCAACTTATTTACGATATCAACAGCTACCCCTTGTTTTGATTTCAACGGATAACCGGTTGTTTCTCCCTGACGGTCGATAATGGATATCTTATTGGTATCGCAACGGAAACCAGCGCCTACGTCACGAAGCGAGTTCAACACGATGAAATCGAGATTTTTCCGCTTCAATTTGCTTTCGGCATTCGTTGCTTCGTTATTTGTCTCCAAAGCAAAACCGACCAGAACCTGTCCTTCCCGTTTAATTGCCCCTAAGGAGGCAGCAATATCTTTGTTCGGAACCAGGTGAAGCATCATTTCCCCTTTACTTTCGCGTTTGATCTTTTCGTCTGCTTGTATCTCCGGACGATAATCGGCTACAGCCGCACATAATATACCGGCATCCGCTTCGGGAAAAGCCGTCATGGCCGCCTGATACATTTCTTCGGCAGATTCCACATCAATCCGTTGTATATTCGGATGCGTGGTCGTCAACGATACCGGGCCGGCTATCAATGTAACTTCGGCCCCTTGCTGTGCACAGGCCTCTGCCAGTGCAAATCCCATCTTCCCGGAAGAATAGTTACCTATAAAACGTACGGGATCAATCTTTTCGTACGTCGGACCGGCTGTTATTACAATCTTTTTTTTTTCAAGGACGGTGCGGGAAGCGAAAAACTCTTCCAGAACAGCTATAATCTTATCCGGTTCCTCCATCCTGCCTTTACCTACCAGATGGCTTGCCAATTCACCTTCAGCTGGTTCGATGATATGGTTTCCGAATGAACGGAGACGGTCCAGATTCTGTTGTGTAGAAGGATGGGCAAACATATCCAGGTCCATTGCCGGAGCGATGAAAACGGGTGCTTTGCAAGACAGGTAAGTTGTCACCAGCATGTTATCGGCTATTCCATTAGCCATCTTGCCGATTGTCGACGCTGTTGCCGGAGCAATCAGCATGGCATCTGCCCACAGTCCCAAATCGACATGGCTGTGCCACGAGCCGTCGCGGTTAGAGAAAAACTCACTGATAACGGGATTACTACTTAAGGCAGAGAGTGTTATCGGTGTAATAAACTCTTTCCCAGCAGGTGTTATTACAACCTGTACCTCGGCACCTTTCTTTACCAATGCACGGATAATATAAGCAGCTTTATAAGCAGCTATACTTCCTGTAATTCCTAATATGATATGTTTACCTTTCAGCATCATTCTTATTCATTCAAATAAATATTCATCCGAAAGGGATTTTAGTTTCATCCGAGAGAAATTTGACTTTCTCCCGGATGGAATTAATTTTCCTCCCGGATGTATCTTTTTCCTTATAAACGCAACAATAAGATATCGCGCGTTACCTTACTGTCAATATTGTGATGTTCACCCAGATGCCAGCCTTGTTTATCCACAGGAGCAGCCAATGCATCCAAGTCGTTTTCTGTAATGCCACATTCACTCAAACGGGTATTCAACCCCATCCGGCGGAAAAAATCTTCGCAGGCCGTGATTGTTTGACGGGCACGTTCTTCTTCCGTTCCGCCGGTTATACCGAAAACTACTTCACCTATACGGGCCAGTTTTACTTGTTTCTCCTTAAACATATATGTCATAACGCCCGGCAAAAGTATTGCCAACGTCTGTGCATGGTCCAGGCCGAATTGGGCAGTCAGTGCATATCCCATACGGTGAGACGACCAATCCTGAGGAACCCCTTGTCCGATCCATACGTTCAAAGCATTGGTAGCGGCCCACATCAGATTGGCACGGATATCATAATCATGCGGATTATCCAACACCTTGAGACCTTCCTCATAGATCACTTTCATCAGTCCTTCGGAAAAAGCATCCTGTACCTTGGCATTAACCGGATAAGTAAGATATTGCTCTACGACATGAATAAATGAATCGACAACACCATTGGCTACCTGTCTCGCCGGTAATGAATAAGTTACTTCCGGATCAAGTATTGCAAACTGCGGAAATACCAACGGAGATGCAAAATTCAGTTTCTCACGGGTTTCGGCACGTGAAATAACAGAACGCTCATTCATTTCGGAACCGGTAGCCGATAATGTCAATACGACACCCAGTGGCAATGCTTTCTTAATCACACCGCCTTTGGATAAAATATCCCAAGGTTCGCCTTCATAATAATAAGCTGCGGCAATGAACTTGGTGGCATCTATAACCGAACCGCCTCCTACTGCCAGCAGGAAATCAATATTTTTCTCTTTAACGACATCAACGGCTTTCATGCAGGTTTCATAATGCGGATTGGCTTCGATTCCTGAAAATTCAGTCACTTCAAAACCGTTCAATGCATTTGTCACCTGGTCATAGATTCCGTTTTTCTTAATACTTCCGCCTCCATAGACCATTAACACTCTACTTCCGGCAGGAATCAAGGCTGATAAACGTGCAATTGTACCTTTCCCGAATACAACTTTTACAGGATTAGCAAACTCAAAGTTATTCATTGCGTTATTTCGAATTAAAACCTCTCAATTTGATTTCGGTAAGAATCTTCTTCGTATTCAGCGGGAAGTCTCCATTCATAATCCAGGAATAATATCCGGGGTCTGTTTTCAGAACTTCTTCCACCAACTTTCCCTTGTATTTACCAAAGTTAATGACCTCTTTACCATCTTCATTGTAGATCATACGACCAGCAAAATCGACATTGTTAGTAAAACTGGAATATTTGGATAAGAAGTCGATATCATTCTGCAAATCGTCCGGATAACGGTCTAACTGAGCTTTCAAAATCTCATAAGTCGCCATTGTATCAGCCTCTGCCGTGTGAGCATTTTCGAGGCTTTTGTCACAATAAAACTTATAGGCAGCCGATAATGTACGTTGCTCCATCTTATGAAAAATGGTCTGCACATCGACAAATTTACGTTTGTTCAAATCAATATCTACCCCGGCACGAAGGAATTCTTCTGCCAGCAGAGGGATATCAAAACGGTTGGAATTATATCCGGCCAGATCACAGCCTTCAATCTGTGCCGCCAGCGATTTGGCTATTTCTTTAAAGGTCGGGCAATCTTTTACATCTTCGTCCGTAATACCGTGAATCGCTGTCGACTCCGGTGGAATGGGCATTTCCGGATTGATCCGTCTCGTTTTTGATTCTTCCTTGCCGTTAGGGTGAACTTTCACAAAAGAGATTTCAACGATACGGTCTTTTACTATATTTATACCCGTAGTCTCCAGGTCGAAGAAGACTATCGGGTTTTTCAGGTTTAATTGCATTTCTTATTTATTAGTCATTCAACATCATTGGCATAAGCAGCATCAGCTGGTCCTCGTTCTCTTCGTTTTCAGCAGGAACAATTAAGCCGGCACGTGAGGGGTCTGCCAATTCGAGAATTACTTCTTCCGAATTGATGTTACTTAATATTTCAATCAGATAAGTTGCCTTGAAACCGATATTCAATTCTGTTCCGTCAAACTGGCAAACAATCTTTTCTTCAGCAGAAGTGGAGAAGTCGATATCCTGTGCGGAAACCACCATTTCACTTTCCTTCAACTGCAATTTAACCAGGCTGCTTGCCGGATTAGAGAAAACAGATACACGTTTCAATGCATTCAGGAAAGAGATGCGGTCAATAGTAACCTTAAACGGATTTTCCTGTGGAATAACGCTGTTATAATTCGGATAACGGCCTTCGATCAGACGGCAAACCATTTCAAAGTTCGCACAGTTCACATAAGCATTGTTATCATCAAACTTGATATTAACCATTTCTGTTTCCTTACCCAGCAGGTTCTTCAGTAGGTTAGCCGGCTTTTTAGGCAAAATGAAAGAAGCTCTTTCCGGTGATTTCACTGAAAGATTACGCAAACGAACCAGCTTATGTCCGTCTGATGCGACAAACGTCAAATCGTCTGTATGGATATCAAAATAGATACCGTTCATCACCGGACGAAGTTCGTCGTCGGCAGTTGCGAAAAGCGAGCGGCTGATGCCGTTCAGCAACATTTGTGAATCCACAATGATTGCAATTGCGTTATCATTCAACGGCTTTTGGAGTGGATAAGTATCCCCTTTCTGTCCGATAAAATTATATTTACCGTTCTGGAAATGGATAAAGATTTCCAGGTTTTCGTCATTGATATCAAAAGTAAGCGGTTGTTCCGGCAGTTCCTTCAACGGATCGAGCAGAATCTTGGCAGAAACAGCGAAAAGTCCGGTACCTTTTGAATTCATCACCTCAACAGAAGTAACCAGACGTGTTTCAGCATCCGAAGCTGTTATAGTCAGTTTATTACCATCAAGGTCGAACAGGAAGCTGTCGAGGATCGGTAAAGAGTTCTTAGACGCAATAACTTTGCTGATAGACTGCAAACGGGATAACAGCGCAGTGCTGGATACATCAAATCTCATGGTTCTTAATTGTTTATATTATTAATTTTATTATTTGACAATATAGTCAGGGCATATCGCAAACGCCCATACAAAAGTAAAAAAATATTTGATTAGTGAGGCTATCTTTTATGTTCTTTTCAGCAGAAAGGAAAGAACAAAAAAAGAGGCCCTTCATATCGAAGAACCTCTTTTCTATATCTTTATTAGGAAAGATTATTTCGCGAAATAATCTTTTACAGCTTCATTAGGAATCATTTCTTCCTGGAAGATGTAAGCACCAGTCTTCGGAGACTTAACCATCTTAATTACTTTTGAGTAAGTACGACCGTCACCTTTCTTAAATGTTGCAACTGCTTTTTTTGCCATCGTTTAAAATCTCCTATTACTTAATTTCTTTGTGTAAAGTCATCTTCTTCAGGATCGGGTTGTATTTCATCAACTCCAATCTCTGAGTAGTATTTTTTCTATTCTTAGTAGTGATGTATCTGGATGTACCCGGCATACCACTTTCTTTGTGTTCAGTACATTCCATGATTACCTGAACTCTGTTACCTTTTGCTTTCTTTGCCATTTCTTATTTTCCTCCAAATTAAGCGTTTAAATAACCTTTTTCAGCTGCTTTTTTAATTGCTGCATCTAAGCCCAGCTTATTGATAGTACGCAAGCCTGCGGCTGAAATATTCAGGCTAACCCAACAATCCTGTTCTACCCAGTAGAACTTTTTAGTAAACAGGTTAACATCAAACTTACGTTTCGTTCTTCTCTTAGAGTGAGAAACGTTGTTGCCAACCATTGCTTTCTTTCCGGTAATTTGACAAATTTTAGACATTGCTATCTTCTTTTTTTATTAACGCAATAAATTAATTACAACTCCTGCTATCTGTCTTCCCTTTCCGAACTAGCATCATGATCAGAACGAAGATTCTAATAGAGTTTCTCTCTTTACAGGGCGCAAAGGTAAAAATTATTTTTGATTATTCCACACAAAACGCCAATAAATTTCACTTATAAATACATACAAGCTTCCGTACAACAAAAATACAACTTTATTGGTTCTAGTAATAATAATAAACATAAATACTTACGTAAAAATTATGACTAGAAACTTTAAAGAAGCAGTAGAACACAGGAGAACCTACTATAACATCACCAACAACTCTCCTATTTCGGACCATGAGATTAAAGAACTCATCGCATTCGCAGTGAAAAACGTACCTTCTGCCTTCAACTCGCAGTCGACACGAATCGTTCTTCTTTTGGGCAAAAATCATAAGAAGTTCTGGGACATCACCAAAGAAGCATTGAAAGCTATCGTTCCGGCAGAAGCTTTTAAAAAGACACTTGCCAAAATAAATACCAGCTTCGATTGCGGATATGGCATCGTCTTGTTCTTTGAAGATATGGAAGTGGTTGAAAATTTGCAGAAAGCATTTCCCAGCTACAAGGATAATTTCCCTGTCTGGTCGCAACAGACTTCTGCCATGCACCAGTTCGCTATCTGGACGATGCTGGAGGATGCCGGTTTAGGCGCTTCCCTTCAACATTACAATCCTTTAATCGATGAAAAGGTGCAAAATGAATGGAAACTCAATCCGAACTGGAAGCTTATCGCACAAATGCCGTTCGGAACACCGACCCAAAAGCCGGGAGAAAAAGAATTCAATCCCATCCAGGAACGTTTCTTTACTTTTGAATAATTTAATTTGCAGGTTATGAAATATGACATAGCCATTATCGGAGGAGGACCGGCCGGCTATACAGCCGGTGAACGGGCCGCCGAAAATGGATTAAAAACAATCCTCTTTGAGAAGAATGCCATTGGCGGGGTTTGCCTGAACGAAGGCTGTATTCCGACTAAGACATTATTATATTCAGCCAAAATACTGGATAGCATAAAGAGCGCCGCCAAATACGGAATCCAGGTAGACAATGCCCCGAGCTTCGACCTGGGCAAAATTATCGCACGTAAAAATAAGACCGTCAAAAAACTGACACTGGGTGTCAAAGCCAAGCTGAACGGCAACGGCGTGACAATCATACAGGGAGAAGCTGTAATCCGGGGAGAGGAAGACGGATATATATTGATTCAGTGCGGCGAGGAAGTTTTTGCGGTAAAGAATATCTTGCTTTGTACCGGTTCGGAAACCGTCATTCCACCGATAAAAGGATTGTCGGAGATTGCTTACTGGACTTCGAAAGAAGCACTGGATGTGAAAGAACTTCCCCGGTCGATTGCTATTATCGGTGGCGGAGTAATCGGAATCGAATTCGCCTCTTTCTTCAACAGCATGAGGGTTAAAGTGAAGGTTATCGAGATGATGCCCGAGATACTCGGTACGATGGATAAAGAGATATCAGCAATGCTGCGGTCCGAATATACCAAAAAGGGCGTCGAATTCTTTCTTGAGACAAAAGTCATCGAAGTCACACCCGACAGCGTGATTGTGGAAAAGGACGGAAAGACTGAGA
This sequence comes from Parabacteroides goldsteinii DSM 19448 = WAL 12034, assembly GCF_000969835.1. GTDB lineage: Bacteria > Bacteroidota > Bacteroidia > Bacteroidales > Tannerellaceae > Parabacteroides > Parabacteroides goldsteinii. Next base: position 1,112,556 of record NZ_KQ033913.1, on the reverse strand, counting down.
CAATTGAGGCCAACAAGATACTGGTCAGTGTCGGACGAAAAGCCAACACAAAAAACCTGGGCATCGAAACACTGGGCATCGAACTTCTCCGAAACGGCATAAAGGTAAACGAATACATGCAAACCTCCCACCCTAACGTCTATGCCTGTGGGGACATCACCGGCTTTTCCATGCTGGCCCATACTGCATATCGGGAAGCGGAAGTCGCCATCAACCACTTACTGGGACACGATGACCGGATGAGTTATAAGGCTGTCCCGGCCGTGGTCTACACCAATCCGGAAGTTGCCGGCGTAGGAAAGACAGAAGAGGAGTTACAGGCTGCCGGTATTATATATAATGTAGTAAAGATACCGATGACCTACTCCGGACGCTTTATGGCCGAGAACGAATCGTTCGCCGGACTGTGCAAACTAATAACGGATACCGACGACCGTATTATCGGTTGCCACCTTCTGGGAAATCCGGCTTCCGAAATCATCATCGCAGCCGGCATCGCCATCGGGAACGGCTTTACCACCGAAGAATTCAAAAAGAACATCTTCCCCCACCCGACAGTCGGGGAAGTCATCCACGAAAGCTTATATTTATAATGCTTTGCATTCATAACACCCATACAGACGCCTGGTTCAATCTTGCCGCAGAAGAATACCTCCTAAAGAATTTCTCAGAAGATATCTTCATGCTGTGGCAAAATGAACCGGCTGTCGTTATCGGCAAATACCAGAATATACGGGCAGAAACGGATATCGAATATGCCCGGCAAAAACGAATCAGGCTGGCACGCCGTTATTCCGGTGGCGGTGCCGTTTATCACGATATGGGAAACCTGAACCTCACTTTCATCGAAAACAGCAATCAGATACGCTCTTCCGTATTTACCGAAAGTATTATCTGCTTTCTGAAACATTACGGACTACATGCCCGTTCCGACGAAAGGCAGGGGCTGACAATCGACGGCCTGAAAATTTCGGGCAGCGCGCAAGCTATCCATAAACAGAGAATGCTGCATCATGCCACGCTCCTTTTCTCCACAGATTTGGAGATACTCGACCGGGCCCTTCAGCCTTCTCCCGAATATACCGGCGGGGAAGTTACGGCACATCCTTATTACGTTCCATCAGTAAAAAGCCCGGTAACCAACCTGGCGGACAAGCTGCCTGTTTCCGTTTCCATCGACGAATTCAAACAGTCTTTATCCGATTATTTCTCCAACGAAAACACCTCCAGCGAACCATACGAATTCACCTGCCACGACCTGGAAGAAATCCGGTTGTTAAGGAATAAAAAATATGCAGACGTAAACTGGATTTTCAATACTTACACCCTGTAATATAGAACTTTCACCCTCCCTTCCTTGTTCCATTAAAACAATAGAATAAACCCGGACACGTCCGTTTGATTTATTCATCCGGCGATAAACAAAAAGATAAAAGTTAATTATATTATGGCTACATTTGAAATAAAAATGCCCAAGCTGGGCGAAAGCATTACAGAAGGAACGATTATCTCCTGGTCTGTAAAAACCGGCGACTCTATCAATGAGGACGACGTACTCTTTGAAGTAAGCACAGCCAAAGTAAGCGCGGAAATCCCCTCTCCCGTTGCCGGGAAAGTCCTTGAAATATTATTCCAGGAAGGCGACACCGTTGCGGTTGGCACAACCGTTGCCATTATCGGACTCGAAGGCTCGGAAGATGATACGGATAATGATACAGCCGCCCATACGACCATTCCCGAAAAAGAATTTGCTGAAACACCGGCAAATGACAAGAACGTTCCCTCCGCCGCTCCCGTCCCTAAAGCACAGGCCGCCAAAGAAGACGAAAGATGGTATTCACCCGTCGTACTTCAGATGGCCCGCGACGCTAATCTGTCGCAGGATGAACTGGACCGGATTCCAGGAACTGGCTATATGGGGCGCCTGAGTAAAAAAGATATGAAAGATTATCTCTCCGGAAAGAAAGGTGCGACAACGAAAACGCAATCCCAACCAGCCTCACAGACTGTAACTGAAAGTAAACCGGCTCCGGCTTCACAGACCAAACCGGCACAGACAAGTCCGGCATCTTCCGCTCCCGCTTCACAAGTAATATCTTCCGCCCCGGTATCAGCCGGCAGCGAAGACAAGGTGATGGAAATGGACCGTGTAGGCAAGATTATCGCCGACCATATGGTTATGTCGAAGAACGTATCGCCCCATGTGACAACTGTCGTGGAAGTGGATGTCACCAAACTGGTTCAATGGCGCTCACGCAACAAGGAGACATTCCGGAAACGGGAAGGCATCAGCTTGACTTATATGCCGGCCATTACGGAGGCAACGGCAAAAGCCTTGTCCGAATTTCCCCAGGTAAACGCCTCCGTCAATGGCTATCAAATCATTCTGAAGAAACATATCAATGTAGGAATCGCAGTCTCGCTGGATGACGGAAATCTGATTGTCCCGGTTGTTCGCGACGCCGACAAGCTGAACCTGAATGGCCTGGCTGTCGCCATAGACACCCTGGCAAACAAGGCACGCGACAACAAACTCGCGCCGGACGATATTCAGGGAGGCACCTTCACAATCACGAACTTCGGTACATTCAAGAACCTGTTCGCTACACCAATCATCAACCAACCACAGGTTGCCATCCTGGGAGTCGGTTATATAGAGAAAAAGCCGGCGGTCATCGAAACACCGGAAGGCGACACCATCGGAATCCGGCATAAAATGTATCTGTCCCTGTCATACGACCACCGTCTTATCAACGGTGCCCTGGGAGGTGCTTTCCTCCGCCGCATTGCCGATTATCTGGAAAACTGGAATCTTTAATAAGTAAATCAATTAAACATGAAAAAGTACGATATAAAAAATACAGACAAAGAAACGCTGCAAAAGTGGTTCTATCTGATGACACTCGGCCGGGCTCTCGACGAAAAGGCCCCTGCCTACCTGCTGCAATCGCTGGGCTGGTCGTATCATGCTCCCTACGCCGGACATGATGGGATTCAGCTTGCGGTCGGGCAGGTTTTCAAAAAGGGAGAAGATTTCCTGTTCCCTTATTACCGCGACATGCTCACCGTCCTGTCGGCAGGAATGACTCCCGAAGAAATTATACTCAACGGCATCTCCAAGGCGACCGACCTGACAGGCGGAGGCCGCCACATGTCCAACCATTTTGCAAAAACAGAATGGAACATCGAAAATATATCCTCCGCAACCGGCACACATGATTTGCATGCTGCCGGCGTCGGGCGTGCCATGGTTTACTACGGGCACAAGGGAGTTGCTATCACTTCCCACGGTGAATCGGCCACTTCCGAAGGCTTCGTCTACGAAGCAATCAACGGTGCCAGCACTGAACGCTTGCCTGTCATTTTCGTCATCCAGGATAATGGATATGGCATTTCCGTCCCGAAAGAAGACCAGACCGCCAACCGCAAGGTTGCCGACAACTTCTCGGGGTTCAAGAACCTGAAGATTATCCATTGCAACGGCAAAGACGTCTTCGACTCCATGAACGCCATGACGGAGGCCAAAGAGTATGCCCTCAACCGTACGCCGGTCATCGTTCAGGCCAACTGCGTACGTATCGGTTCGCATTCGAACTCAGACAAACATACGTTATACCGCGATGAAAACGAGCTGAATTATGTAAAGGCGGCAGACCCTTTGTATAAGTTCCGCCGCATGCTTCTCCGCTATAAACGTTTCACCGAAGAAGAGTTAAAGGAGATAGAAGACAAAGCAAAGAAAGACCTGTCCGCAGCCAACCGGAAAGCGCTTGCCGCTCCCGACCCTGACCCAGCCACGGTTACTGATTTTGTCTTGCCCGAACCTTATATTCCCCGGAAGTATACAGATGGCATACCACACGATGAAAAGGGAGAAAAAGAGACATTGGTCACTGCCATCAACAAGACGCTGAAAGCGGAGTTCCGGTATAATCCAGACACCTTCATTTGGGGACAGGATATTGCCAATAAAGAAAAAGGCGGCGTCTTCAACATCTCGAAAGGGATGCAGCAGGAGTTTGGCGACGCCCGTGTCTTCAACGCTCCGATTGCCGAAGACTATATCGTCGGCACGGCCAACGGCATGTGCCGTTTCGACCCCAAAATACATGTCGTGATAGAAGGCGCCGAGTTTGCCGACTATTTCTGGCCGGCAGTCGAGCAGTATGTGGAATGTACCCATGAATATTGGAGAAGCTACGGACAGTTCACGCCCAACATCACGCTTCGTCTGGCTTCGGGCGGATACATCGGCGGCGGCCTGTATCATTCGCAAACGATAGAAGGGGCACTGACGACCTTGCCAGGTGCACGAATCGTTTACCCTTCATTTGCCGATGATGCCGCCGGATTGCTCCGGACAAGCATGCGTTCGAAAGGGTTCACCCTATTCCTCGAACCGAAGGCTTTGTATAATGCGGTGGAAGCCTCGGCCGTGGTTCCCGATGACTTCGAGGTTCCTTTCGGCAAAGCACGCATCCGCCGTCCGGGAGACGATATGAGCATTATCACTTACGGTAATACCACGCATCTCTGCCTCAACGTTGCCGAACGGTTACAACGGGAACATAACCGGAATGTCGAAGTTATCGACCTCCGCTCCCTGATACCGTTAGATAAAGAGACTATTTTCGACTCTGTCAGAAAGACAAGCAAAGTCCTGATTGTGCATGAAGACAAGGTCTTCTCCGGTTTCGGGGCGGAAATTGCCAGTATGATTGGCGCCGAACTGTTCCAATACCTGGACGCACCGATACAGCGCGTCGGCTCCCTCTTCACCCCCGTCGGATTCAACCCGATACTCGAAAAGGCAATCCTGCCGAATGAAGAGAAGATTTATAAGGCGGCAAAAGAATTGTTGGATTACTAAAAAAGCAAACGAATAATGAAAAAAATAGGATTATTTTATGGAACCGCGACAGCTAAGACTGCTGCTGTCGCCAAAAAGATAAAGGAAGCGTTCGGAGAAGATATCGTCGATATCATTCCTGTCGAACAATCTGAAGAAAAGGAGTTTAATGCATATGAATATATCATCGCTGGCTCTTCCACCTGGTTCGACGGCGAATTGCCGACCTACTGGGACGAGACGCTCCCCGAACTTACCGGTCTCGACCTGACCGGCAAGAAAGTCGCCCTCTTCGGATTGGGAGACCAGAAGAAGTATCCGGACAATTTCGCCGATGGAATCGGCATTCTGGCAAAGGCCTTCACCGACCGGGGAGCCACCCTGGTTGGAAGGACGTCGCCGGAAGGATACCATTTCAACCGATCCGGTGCACTGCAAAACGGGCAATTCCTCGGATTGATACTGGACATAGAGAACCAGTCCGATAAAACCGATGAAAGAGTCCGGAAATGGGTCGGACAGCTAAAAACCGAGTTTGAGAAGGGTGCCCCTTCTTCCGACGAAGAATTTAACTGCTGATCGTTCCTCGTCAAGAAATACGATAGTTCCACCGCCAATCTTCCGGCGACATCTTAAAGCGTCGCCGGAAAACCCGGAACAGGCCGCTGGGACTATAACCACAACGTTGTGCTACCGCCCGTATTTCAGATTTACTATGCGCTAGCATGTATTTGGCCATCTCCAGCGAATAGTCTTCGATAAACTTCGCGACCGACGTACCGGCCAGCACCTTTATTGCACCGTTTAAATCGGAGACGCTCACTTCAAGTTCCTTGGCATAATACTCCACCGGAAGCGCCCCTCCGGCATGAAGCAACGGCATAAAATGATCGATAAACGTATTGCCGCTCGGACAATAACCGGGAACAATAGCAGGAAGACCCATCCAGCGCTCTTCTTCGGTTGCCGGACGAGGGTCGATGCTTACAAACAGCTTGGTGACCGATATGGTAGGAAATTTATGGCTCATGCGTTGTTCTTTTAAAGTTACGCAGGTAAAGATAAGGGATAAAAAGCGGAGAAACAAGTCCGGACAAATAAAAATATTGCCAGGCTGATTAGCGCGGCAATTTCGGAGTCCTACAATAGTGCCGGCTTATTTAAAAAGGCATTTCCTCCAACTGCAAAAATGCCATACTATTTAGCGAGGCACTGCCGTAGACCTTCAATATTGCCGCGCTAATCAGCCTGGCATTATATACATTATATTTCTTCTTCTGAAGCCTTATAAAAGCCTATCTCCGATAGTTGCGAAACATCCCTTGCCTCGTTTATAATAATCCGGGCCTTATTGCAACGTACAGGAGCAAAGCGGAGAATCAGGGAAGAAATATCGTTTTCGTGGATCAAACCGCGTTTATCGGGAGGCAGATTCAGGAGCAGCAGTGAGTTCTTCCCGACCGAACGGACAAGGTCTCCTTTCCCCTCTTTCCAGGGAGTGGAGGCCACCGAAAAATCGGTATAGGCCGAGGGCCACAGGCAGAGACTATTATTGTATAATCTTATCACTGAAAGGCATAAAAACGGGCTGCCCTAAAATCACTTTCCAGGCAACCCCTCCTTTGTTGTACGAAAAATAAAAAACAGTGGGCTATTCTCTTCCGCCCCCCAAAGCCCTGTAGAGATTAATCACGCTTTGTATCTCAGTAAAACGGTTGGCGGTACGGGTTAGTTGTGCGCTGAGCAGACTCTGCCTGGCGGTCAACACTTCCAGATAGGTGGTCGTGCCGTGCTCCATCAACAGAGAAGTGCTTTTTAATGCTGCTTCCAGGGACGTGATTTGCTTGTCCAGCAAGAAACTCTTTTCACGGCTGGTTTGGCAAGCAGTCAGAGCGTCATTTACCTCGCTTCCGGCATTCAGCAATGATTGCTGGAAGGCAAGGGCCGCCTCTTCCTGTTGCAGTTTGGTAATCTTGTACTGGGCGATAATCTCCCCACGGGCAAACAGTGGCTGTGTCAGTGAACCTACTGCCGAAGCAAGGAACTTGCCTGGGTTTACAATCATCGAACCGGCATTGTTCGTCCATCCCGCGCTACCGCTCAATGTTATCGAGGGATAGAAAGCGGAACGCGCCTGGTTGGTTCCGTAGAAAGCGGCTTCCAGCGTCCTTTCGGCCGAACGGACATCGGGACGGTTTGCCAGCATCTGCATGGGAACACCGAGGGAGAAATTGTCGGGGAACTGTTGTACTCCCAACTCTCCCCGTTCATAATATCGCGGAGTCTCAGCCAACAAAAGGGCGAGACTGTTTTCCACCTGGTTTATCTGCTCCTTCAGGTCCAGCACGGAGGACTGTACCTGGTAATATGCCGCTTCCATCTGCGATACGGCTGATTCGTTGGACAAGCCGGCTTTCATCAGGGCACGGGTGGAAGCAACGGTTTCTTTCCATGCTTCTTCCGTCTGGCGCGTGATGTAAAGCTGCTCGTCCAACATCAGCAAAGTATAGTAGGTGTTGGCTATACCGGCTATCAGCTTGGTGCGGACCGCCTGCTGATAGTCACGGCTTTGGGCAAATAGTGCTTTAGCTTGTTCTTTCGCATTACGCATACGTCCGAAGATATCCAGTTCCCAGCTGGCGGTGATAGGCAACGAGTAAGTCTGCGTTGCCTTACGACCGTCGAAACTACTCACAGATCCCTGCGGCGTAAAGGCGAAAGAAGGAAGGAATGCCAGTTTTGCAGACATCAAAGTCGCTTCGGCCTGCTCCACACGGAGTTGGGCCGACTGGTAATCGGTGTTGTTCTGCAAACCATGTTCGATAAGTTGTTGCAGCTGCGGGTCAGTGAAGAGTTCACGCCATTCCATGTTACCGAAGCTGGCGGTATCTTCTGCCACCACTTCCTCGCCATAGAGATGGTCGGGGACGGTGGTAGCGGGTTTATATTTGCTGTATATGCCGCAACTGCTTAACAAGGCAGATACAGTCGTTAACAGAATTATCTTTTTCATATTCCTTTTATTTATTGATTATTCAACGCCGCCACGTTCGGCTGCACTTCTCTCCTGTTCCAGCAACACCTGCACGTCGGCTTCTTCTTCCATCGGTTTACGTATCTTTTCCTGTAGATATTCAAAGATGATATAGAATACCGGAACCACAAACAGCAACGCCAGTGTTCCGACAGCCATACCGCCAACGACACCCGTACCCAACGAACTGTTTCCGTTGGCACCTGCACCGCTGGAGAACATCAACGGCAACATACCGAAAATCATCGTCAACACCGTCATCAGGATAGGACGCAGACGAACCTGTGCGGCTGAATAAGCCGATTCGACGATCCCCATTCCTTTGCGGCGGCGTTCGATGGTGTACTCCGTAATCAAGATAGCCGTCTTTGCCAGCAAACCAATCAACATAATCACACCTGTCTGCAAGTAAATGTTATTTTCCAATCCGAATATCTTGGCGAACAGGAAGCTACCCATCAACCCGAACGGCACGGAGAAGATAACGGCAAACGGAACCAGGAAGCTCTCATAAAGACAAGCCAGAATCAGATAAATAAGGAATATACAAATAGCATAAATGAAAACCGTCTGTGCACCGCTACTGCCGGCCTCTTCGCGGGCCATACCGCCGTATTCATATCCATATCCTGCCGGCAGACTCTGTGCTGCCACCTCTTCGATAGCCTTCTGCACCTCACCGGATGAATATCCTTCGGCCGGGTTCACATTCGCTGTAATGGTGCTATACAGATTGAAACGGTTGGACGTTTCCGGTCCGAGCACTTCCGTCAATGTCACGAACTGGCTGATAGGAGCCATTTCCGCTCCGTTACGCACGAACATATTATCCAAAGACTGCTGGTCCAGGCGGTATTCGGGCGAAGCCTGCATCATTACGCGGTATACTTTACCGAACTGGTTGAAGTTCGAGATATAAGCGCCACCGCAATAACTGCCCAAGGCATCGAGTACGGTGCTCGGTGAGATACCTGCACGTTTACATTTTGCCGCATCGACATCTACCGATATCTGCGGGAAGTTCATCGCATAAGAAGTATAGGCCATCGTTATTTCCGGACGCTGATTGAGCGCACCGAGAAACTGCATCGACGAATTATAGAATGTAGCCATATCGCCACCCGTTCTGTCCTGAAGGTTCAGTTCAAGGGAATTACCCATACCGTACCCCGGAATCATGGCGGGCTGGAAACTGAATATCTGTGCTTCCTTTATACCGTAGAACTGTGCATTGAGGCGTGCAGCCACGGCATCGGAGTTGTGCTCCTTCCCTTTTCGCTCGCTCCAGTCTTTCAGGCGAACGATAATTGTTCCGTAAGAAGTACCCTGCCCGGACATAAGTCCATATCCGGCAACACGGGCATAGTGTTCTATTTCAGGAGTATTATTCAAAATATCTTCCAGCTTGTTCATTACCTTGTTTGTTTCTTCCAGCGTGCTTCCCGGCGAAGTACTTACGTTCACCATAATAACGCCCTGGTCTTCCTGCGGCACGAGTCCCGTCTTAGTGGTATTCATCAGATAAACCAGCAGAACGATGGCAGCCACCAGCGAAGTCCACACCATCCAGCGATGATGGATAAAGAACATTACACCTTTCTTATATTTACCCAGCACAGCATTGAACGAAGCATTATAAGCCGCACGTACCCGTCCGTTGATACTCGTTGCACTCTTCGTTCCATCCGACGGACGCATCATAATGGCACACAGAGCCGGGCAAAGAGTCAACGCCGAAATCATGGAGATACCTACCGCAGTAGCCATCGTGATACCGAACTGTGTATAGAACACACCCGACGTTCCGCCCATAAATGTTACAGGGATAAACACTGCCATAAATACACAGGTACAGGAAACGATAGCCATCGTCACATCGCCCATCGCATCTTTCGTAGCGAGATAAGACGACTTATATCCGGCATCGAACTTCGACTGCACCGCCTCGACCACCACAATGGCATCATCTACCACCGTTCCGATGGCAAGTACCAAGGCAAACAGCGTCAAGATATTGAGACTGAACCCTGCCGCCACAAGGCAGGCAAATGTTCCGACCAGCGACACTATAATAGAAATAGACGGGATAAGCGTACTCTTCAAGTCCTGCAGGAAGAAGTACACCACCAGGATAACCAGGATGATGGCAATAACAAGCGTCTCCACCACATTATGTATGGAAGCGAATAGGAAGTCGTTCGAACTCATCATCGTGACGAACTCCGTCCCTTCCGGTAAGCTCTTCTCCATCTGCTCCATCTGGGCAGTTATTTGTTTGTTGACAGCGGTTGCATTGGAACCTGCTGTCTGGAACATCATGAAAAGAACAGCCGGTTTACCGTCCATCTCGCTACGGAAACTGTACGTCAACGTACCCAGTTCCACATTAGCCACATCTTTCAAGCGAAGTACGGAACCGTCGCTCTGCGAACGGATAACGGTGTTCTGAAACTCTTCCACGCTTTTCAAACGTCCGCGATACTTCATCGTGAACTGGAAAACATTCTCCGAATTTTCTCCCAGCGAACCGGTAGGCGCTTCGATATTCTGTTCGCCCAGCACTGCCGTCACGTCCGAAGGGACAAGGCCGTACTGCGCCATCCGTTCCGGACGCAACCAGATACGCATACTGTATGTATCACCCAATTCCATTACATCACCCACACCTTCAATACGTTTGATTTGGGGAACAACATTGATGTCCAGATAATTGGCGAGGAAAGTCTGGTCGTAACGACCGTCGGTGCAGACCATTGCACCGATTTGCAGGAAGCTGGTCTGGCGTTTCTGTGTAGTCACACCAATCCTTGTTACCTCCGCCGGCAAAAGTCCCTGTGCCTTGGATACACGGTTCTGTACATTGACAGCTGCCATATCCGGGTCTGTCCCCTGCTTGAAATATACCTGTATAGTTGCCGAACCGGCATTAGTAGCAGTGGAAGTAATATACATCATGTTCTCCACCCCGTTTATACTTTCTTCCAGCGGCATGACAACACTGTTCATCACAGCATCGGCATCGGCTCCCGTGTAAGAAGCGGTTACATAAACCGTAGGCGGCGCAATGTCGGGATACTGTTCCACCGGCAGCGTAAAGAGCGAAATAAGCCCTATCACCAAAATCAGCACGGAGATACAGATAGCCATCACCGGCCGTTTTATAAATATGTTTCCTTTCATATTCTTTTTCTCCTTGTTTTATTTTACGACAGTACCTTCGCGTACCAACCCGGCACCTTCCGATACAATTTCATCACCGGCTTTCAACCCGTCGAGCACGACATATTCGCGCCCGTCGTTAATACCGGCTACGGTTATCAGGGTGGAGACAGCCTTGCCGTCCACAACCTTATAGACAACAGTCTTATCCTGCAACCGGACAGTCGCCCCCTGCGGGACAACGATACAGTCTTTATAAACGCTCGGTATCACTACCGTGCCCGATGCTCCGCTATGAAGCAATCGCGATTCGTTGGGGAATACCACACGTGCCACCACCGTACCTGTCTGCCGGTCGATGACTCCGCTGATGGATTCTATGATTCCTTTTTTGTCGTAAACCGAATTATCGTTCAGCTTCAGTTCCACTTCCGGCATGTTCTTCAATGCATCATCCATGCTTCCGTGCTCGCGGGTCAGGGCCAGCAACTGGTTTTCAGTCATGGAAAAATAAACATACATATCGGAATTGTCGCTTACTGTCGTCAACGGCTGCGGTATACTCGCGCTCACCAATGCACCTGCACGGTAAGGCAATGCGCCCACAACACCATCGCACGGACTTTTCACTTCCGTATAAGAGAGGTTATTGCGTGCATTCAGTTCCTGCGCTTCGGCCTGTGCCAATTGTGCTTTGGCAGAGAGGAAAGTGTTCTCAGCTGTTTGCAGACTAAAGTCCGAAACGACCTTCTGAGCATTCAGTTCCTTATTACTGTTATAGGTCAATTCTGCTGTTGCCAGTGCGGCACGTGCCGCTTCCACGTTAGCAGTAGCCGTTTTGAGAGCTGCCCTGTAAGGCACCTGGTCAATAACGAACAGCACTTGCCCACGACGTACTTTTTGCCCTTCAGTTACGTAAAGTTTCTCGATAGTTCCTGATACCTGAGGATAAATGTCGATATCCTGCCGCCCACGTATCGTCGCCGAATAAGAAGAAGTAAGCTCTTTGTCCGCCGGAGCCACTTTCATAATTGAATAAGAAGATTTCATCTGTGCATCCGGAGCTTGTTTACAGGATGCCATCCACATCATACAACCGACAATCCCTATCAGCCGTATCCATTTTTTACTTGTTTTATTCATACTATTGCTATTAAAAACTGGGACAAATGTAGACGAAAGGAACATAGCCATAGTGCCCCATTTCTCTCCAAGGATGTCTTATTTTCCCCCACCATCGCTTTTTTACGCTAATTTTATACACCCATGCGGAATACAGAACATCAAAGTAGTGAAATAGAACATCTTAGTTGTCCGGTTATTCGCCAAATTTGCAAAAACAAAAATAGAGTGTATGGAAAATGAAGAAATCAAAACTGTCAGTATAGAAGACTTTAAGACCAACGAGCACATCATCGATTATATAGATGACGATTTTGCAATAGTGAACAGCCTGGAAGGAGCTCCAACCGGTAATGATACGGTACGATTAGATTGTTTTCTTCTGGCTATTTGCGTGGAAGGCTGCATTCAGCTGGATATAAACCGCAAAACTTATCAATTGGAAGATGGCGACCTGCTACTTGGCCTTCCCAATACCATCATCAGCCATATTATGTTAAGTCCCAGGAATAAAATCAGGCTTGCCGGTTTCTCCACCCGCTTCCTGCAACGTGTCCTCAAAATGGAGAAAGTGACATGGAATACGGCCATCTATATACATAATAATCCGATAAAGCACGTTGGTGAAAACAAAAATGAAATCTTTTTTTTATTACAAGGATTTAATCGTTGCAAAGATAAACGACGATCCTCATCATTATCATAAAGAAGTAATACAACATCTGTTTTCCGCACTTTTCTGTGAGATGCTGGGAACTCTCCACAAAGAAGCCATCGAACTGGGAGAGGTCGGACATGCGAAAGAGGGGATTAAACAGGCTGATTATATTTTCCGGAAATTCGCTGAAAAGTTATCGGCAGACAATGGCATGCACCGTTCGGTATCTTATTTTGCCGATGCGCTCTTTTACAGCCCCAAATATCTGTCGAAAGTCGTCAAGAAAACATGTGGAAGGACACCTTTGGAACTAATCAACGAAACAGCCATCGAGCATATCAAACACCGCCTGAAACACTCCGACAAATCCATCAAAGAGATAGCAGAAGAATTCAACTTCCCCAACCAATCTTTCTTCGGCAAGTTTGTAAAAGCTCACACCGGCATGTCCCCCGCACGTTATCGTGATGCGAGGGTAGAATAGTTTGTTGTTTTTTGCTATATTTGCTGAGTAATAACCTTTGAACACTATTAAATAGAAGATCATGAAAGAATTTGAAGAAGCACTAGTTTGCAAATGTAAGAATGAGAGAATACCTGAAGAATTCAATTACTTCGGAAAAGTCATTGGCGAATGGGACCTCGACTGGAACGACCGACTCAATACCTCCACCCCACGCCGTATGAAAGGCGAATGGATATTCTCATGGGTACTCGACGGTATGGCCGTACAAGACGTTTTCATTGTCCCTTCAAGAGCAGAGCGGCTCACTGATATTCAGCCCGATGCCGCCTACGGAACCACCATCCGCTTGTTCAATATCGAAAGACAAGTTTGGGAAATATTCTATGGATGCCCCGAAGAATGTGCACGTCTCGAAGCACGCAAGGAAGGTGACGAAATCATCCTCACTGAAATAACCTCAAAAGCTATGAAATGGATTTTCTCCGATATCACCGATAATTCATTCACCTGGCGCAGTATTGCCAAAAGCCCTGCAGGAGATTGGATTACACTCGCAAGAGTCTACGCTACCCGCAAAAAGAAATAAAAACAGCAATCTTTCATATGTAAATAAATTGCGCTCCCTATCTCAAGAGAGCCGTTTAAACCATTAATAAATTGATTTTTTTAGAGTTCAGACAAAACAAAAGAGAGCACTTGTATAGATACAAATGCGGTTGGCTATTATCTTTGGGCATTTTATAATTTTACAACAGCTAAGAAAAAAAA
>NZ_KQ033913.1:936193-1097010 GCF_000969835.1 Parabacteroides goldsteinii DSM 19448 = WAL 12034 | reverse complement strand
ACTGGATAATAACCATTCTTTTAATTCTGTCAAAGAACTACTGAAGGTCTTGTAACTGCGGGTTTCAGTTTTGAGACCTTCGCCACTTATCGTAGCAACTACCATGTCCTTGTGGACATCTATTCCACAACCCCGGAGGATGACTTGTTCAAAAGGTACTGTTTTCATTGCATTCGTTTTTTCGAGTGAATGACACTAAAGTAAACAATACCCCCCTATTTACATTCTCTTGGACGAAATTTATTTCATGGATGTTTCATAATAACAAATGGCATGCAAATTAAAATTATTTATTCAATCTGCATGCCATTCATTATTTCTCATACTTTAGTTCTGCGCCCGGTACTCGTTCGGAGAAGTTCCTACGCACTTCTTGAAAAGACGGGTGAAATGCTGCGGATACTTAAATCCCATTTCATAAGCTATTTCGCTGATAGAACGGCTGGTGTCAAGCACCTTTTCCTTCGCCATGTCAATCAACATCAACTGTATATGTTCCTGAGCCGATTTGCCTGTTTCCTTTTTAATCAAGTCGCCCAGGTAATTTGCGGAAAGATGTAACTGGTCTGCACAATATTGCACAGACGGCAACCCAATCTCTTGTGGCTTATCCGACAGGAAATAGTCGTTCAATATCTTCTCAAACTTCGACAATGTATCTTTATTTACATTCTCGCGGGTAATAAACTGACGGTCATAGAAGCGCAAGCAGTAGTTGAGCAACAGTTCGATATTGGAAACAATCAGCATCCGGCTGTGTTTATCGATCCCCCTGGACAGTTCCAGTTCTATATTCTTCAGGCAATCGATTACGATTTGCCGCTCCTGTTCCGACAAGTGGAGAGCCTCATATACTTCATAGGAGAAGAAATTATAATTCTTTATATTGCGTCCGAGTGTCGTCCCCCGAATCAAATCCGGATGAAACAGCAACGCCCACCCTTTCGGCTTTATCACCTCTCCGTCATTCGACACACCGACCACCTGGCCCGGACCCGTGAAAACCATCGTGCCTTCCTGGTAATCATAATAATTACGTCCATATTGCAAGTCGCCGCATTTTACCTCTTTCAGGAAGACTGCATAAAAGCCGTAACTCATCCGGGCACGTTTTATGCCCGCTACTTTCGAGAAGTCGATCACGCTAACCAGCGGGTGCAACGTTTCCTGCCCTATCCGGTCATTATACTGGCAGATATGATCCATTTTTTCTATTTCAGCCATAGTCTTTCCTTTTAAATGTTTCAGTACAAAGTTAATAGATTTTTGTTATATCAGTCAAACTTCGACTATTTTACAGCTTCCGTATATTCCTCATCAGTCACTTCGCCAAGCCATTCCGCACTGTTTTCGCTTACCTTCGGAGTGATTCCGATATGTGTAAAACGGCTGTCGGGTGCAGCACCATGCCAGTGGACAGTATTGGCCGGAATATTTACCACATCGCCCGGTTGCAAGCGTTGGGCCGGTTTGCCTCTTTCCTGGTAATAGCCGACTCCTTCAGTACAAAGCAGGATTTGTCCTACTGCGTGGGAATGCCAGTTGTTGCGGGTGCCGGGGGCGAAAGTTACATTATAAATGTTACAATCATATTCCGGTTGTGTGGAAAGCATCTTCAGCCAGGCATCGCCGCTGAAGTTAGCAGTAATAGGATTGCCCAGTCCCAATACCGGTTCTTTTACTTGAGTTTTATCTTCCATTATTTCTACTGTTTGATTATTTCCGTTATTGTTCTTACTGTTGCACACATTCACTGCAAAGAGTGCCATGCAAATCAGGATAATTACTGAATTATTTTTCATACGCTTCCTTATTTAATGGTATTTTATCATCTTCCTTTCGATGCTGCAAAAATAAGGAAACAGTGACAACCAGACTGTAGACGGATTACAGATATTTATACCCAAATTACGGATTACCATTGGGATAGTAACACACGTCGACAGATTATTCTACCATCCCCTTGTCGATACCAAACTTCTCATCCGTCTGACATTTTCCGGCAGGTTCCACATGCACCAGAATATCATATACATTGTCTATCGAGTTTTCAATACTTTTCTCTACGGCATCGGCAATTTCATGGGCTTGCATAAGTGTCATCTGTGGGTCCACTTCTATGTCGAGGGTAATATTATACAGGTTTCCTA
Source organism: Parabacteroides goldsteinii DSM 19448 = WAL 12034 (assembly GCF_000969835.1). Classification (GTDB taxonomy): domain Bacteria; phylum Bacteroidota; class Bacteroidia; order Bacteroidales; family Tannerellaceae; genus Parabacteroides; species Parabacteroides goldsteinii. Next base: position 1,094,860 of record NZ_KQ033913.1, on the reverse strand, counting down.
TCATCCTCGACCTAACCCGGTGTGGATTACCTGCACCTGGCACTTTCTCTACAGCTTCAAATATCTTATTATATACATTGACATCTTTCACACCATCCATCAGTTCGACATTGGAGTCCATGAAGATACCGATAGATGATTTTATAATGAACAGGCTTATTATCAATCCGGTAACCGAGTCGAGTATCGGCAATTTAAATATAAACGTGAATATCAATCCCAGCAGAACACCGGATGAGATAACCACGTCATTACGCATATTGACAGCATTTGCCGTCAGCATGGAACTATTGATTTTCTTTCCTTGCTTATACTGATATAACGCCAGCAGAAGTTTGCCGGCAATAGAAAAGACAGTAACATATATAGCAATAGCAGACGGTATCTCTTTTGCCTCATCCGAAAAAATACTTTCAACAGACGACAACAGCATCTGCACACCGGCATAAAATATTACAAGCGACAGGATCTTCGTTGCAATACTCTCCGCTTTCTCATAGCCGAACACATACTTTTTAGAAGGTGGCCGGCTCATAATACGCGCCGTAAAAATCATCACAACAGAAATAATTACATCTGTCGCCGAATCGATACCGTCCCCCAATACGGCTAAACTGCCAGCCAATAAACCTACAATAATTTTCGATACGGAAAGTACAGCGTTACCAATCGTGCTTATCCATGAAGTCCTTATCAATATTTTCTCCCGTGACATATCTTTGCCTTATTAAGTAAATAGATTTTACAAACAGGGGATAAATATAAGCATAATATATCTGCCCACACAGCCAAACGATACAACTATTTTCCCTTATTGGTTTCAATTTACCTCAATTTTTCAACATATCCTGTTTCCCAGTTACTTATCAGATATAAAACCTTATGAAAGCCCATTCCAACATTCTTTACTTTTACATAGTTATTGTATTTTTTTATATCATTGTATAAGATAAAAGATTTAAACAAAATCAGCCATAAAATAAATCGAAATATAGAATATAAATAAATAGCTATCAATATATTACAACAAAAACAAATGACTAAAATAATCGATCGTTTATTTTAGTCATCATAATGGGTTTATTTACTTTAATTTAAAAAATATATAAAACTTTGAAAATCAATTTTTATAAAAAGTTTTATATCTTGTGTAACTTGAAGTAATACATCCCTTTACGCTGACTAGAAAAAACGATCGTTTTTTCTAGTCATTTTTCGTTAGCACACACATGTGACTGACGAACTTTGTTATGTCCAATAACTAGTATTAATGTAATGGCTTACCTACTTATTACTTTATCGTTATTCATATCAATAATCCTTTCAAGGCTTATTATTCCGCGTATTCTGGTAGTTGCACACCGAAAAAAACTGTTCGATATACCTGATGAACGAAAAGTCCATAGTGGAGTAATTCCCCGATTGGGTGGTGTTTCATTTGTTCCCACCATCCTGTTTTCGTTAGCCTTTGTCACCGGATTAAGGTATATTGTCGGGCTTGAAATAGCCATTGACAAGCTTAATTTCATAATTCCCGAATTTTACTTCATGGTCTGTGGTCTGATGTTATTGTATTTATCAGGTATAAAAGACGATTTGGTAGAACTACGCTATCGAAGCAAATTCATCATACAGACCATAGTCGCCTGCTTCATTCCTCTGTCAGGCCTGTGGATCAACAACCTGTACGGCCTTTTCGGTATCCACGAACTTACACCCTGGCTAGGCATCCCCTTCACTATCTTCCTAACCGTATTCATTGTCAATGCCATTAATCTGATAGACGGTATTGACGGTCTGGCATCAGGGCTAAGTAGCATATCGTTGCTCGCACTCGGTAGCCTGTACATCTATTACGAACAATGGGTCTATGCCATGTTTGCTTTTTCCACATTGGGGGTGTTACTTCCTTTCTTCTATTATAATGTATTCGGACAGGCCGACCGTTGCAAAAAAATATTCATGGGCGATACCGGTAGTCTGACATTAGGCTACATACTTGCCTTTTTAGCTATCGCTTATACCAACAACAATTCCGAAAGAGCTCCTTATACCGAAGGAGCCATCGTTGTTGCCTTTTCAACATTGATTGTTCCCATATTCGATGTGTTCCGGGTCATATTGGTACGTGCCCGAAATCATAAAGGGTTATTCAATGCAGACAGAAACCATATACATCATAAATTTTTGGATATGGGCTTCAGTCCGCGCAAAGCAATGATCAGCATATTGGCGATGGCATTAGCTTTCAGTGTCATCAATATGACATTAATATCCTATGTAAATAACAATGTTTTGTTTATAATGGATATTGTTGTTTGGGTTGGGTTGAATTTGTGGTTTGATCGGATCAGGGATAAAAATAATTTATCGGGAAAGTTAAAGGATATAATCTGATTTTCATTGGAATGATACGCTTCTTTATAGAGACATTAAAGAATAAGTTACGTAATAACAGGATCATCGCTAAGAACACGGGGTATTTGACTATCATAGAATGTGTACGTATCTTTATGCCTTTCGTAGCCCTTCCTTACATTATAAGGACGGTTGGTATGGAAAAGTATGGAATGGTAGCTTTAGCACAAACTATTATTCAATATTTTAGTGTGGTCATCAATTTTGGTTTGGACATCTCTGCGGTAAAAGATGTTTCAGTCCATCGTAACGACAAGCTAGCATTGAACAGACTTGTTTCTACTGTACTATTTATCAAATTATTGCTGTTTTTGCTCTGTTCGTTTGTGTTACTGATCGGAATGTTGATCGTTCCGTTTATGGAACAGAATAAACCTCTGATTTTTTTTGCATTTCTAACTTGCTTGTCGGAGCTATTATTTCCTGTGTGGTATTACCAAGGGATTGAAAAGATGAAATACATCACCCTTGTCCGCTCCAGTTCCATATTGTTTTATACGATTTCCGTATTCATATTTATACATAGCGAGGGGGATTATCCGCAGGTTGCACTTCTACAGTCCATGGGAAATGTACTGGCGGGGATAATTTCTTTTTATTGTCTGTTGAAACTGGAAGGTATACGTTTAGCAGTGCCTGGCTGTGCGATGATACGGCAGATGTTCTTTGAGAGCGTACCTTTCTGGTTCTCACGCATATCGGTCATCTTCAATACCAACTTAGCAAAGACCGTGAGCGGCATATTTTTCACAATGGAGAGCGTGGCGGCTTTCGAATTGGCGCAAAAGGTTTCCAATGCAGTCCGTATCCCTACCAGTATGCTCAATCAAGCCGTGTACCCCCATATTACTCGCACACAAGATAAACGTTTCGTGGTTCACTTCCTTTGGTTCAATATTCTGTTGGCCTTTGGACTGAGTACTATCATATTTGTGGCATCTCCGCTATTGGTATCTCTACTCACGGGGACCAAGGTTCCGGAAACTATTTCTTTGATGCGCATATTCTGTCTATACACGTTTTGCACAAGTATTACGATATGTCTTGGAACCACGACATTAGTTGCGTTCGGGTATCCTAGACCTTTCAATAATAGTGTTATATATAGCACTTTTGTACTAGTATTCATCTATTCTTTACTCTATTGGATGAATTTGTTTACTATATACAATTTTGCATTAGCATTGGTTTTAACAGATATTTTTGTTCTGTTTTATCGTCTCTATTACTGCCGTTTATACAGAATCTTGACCTTTGGAAAATTATGATATATATCCTTTTATTCACATATTATGTATGCTTGGCACTAGTGTACGATGTTGGTCAGTATCAAAGGCATAGACAGCTACATTTTTTTATTTCGCTAGCCTTAATGATCCTTGTCAGTGGGCTGCGATATAGGATAGGTAGCGATACAGTGGTGTATATGGATGATTTCAAATACTATCCGGATTTATTTCATTTACAATGGAACGATTTTTCAGATGTTCGTTACGATCCTTTTTGGGTACTGCTTAACGTTTGTTGTAAAACCCTTTGTAATGATTTCTTTTTGGTGCAGTGTGTCGTAAGCATGATCCACATAGTCATTTGGGGTAAGTTCGTCAAGAAAGTTTGTCCTACACTTTGTTTTTCTATGGTCTTGTTTTATTATATGTTTGAATATACCAAGCAGAATATGGAAGTGATGCGTGAAGCTGTGGCTTTGGCTTTTTTCTTGCTTGCCATATTAGCCTTGAATGAACGTAAAACATGGAAAGTCGTGCTATATGTTATCACAGCTTTTTTGTTCCACAAATTTTCGCTGGTGGTCTTTGGGCTTTTCTATGGATTTTATCTAGTCTATTCTTTGAAGAAGATATACGTTATACCTATTATTACTTTTTTTATTGTAATGCCTATTATCCAAAGGGATTGGATTTATATGGTTATAGGAAATATACTTTCGTTAGATACGGTTTATACTAAAGAAATTATGTTTTATGCTACTTCAGATACATATACTATGACAGAATATAATTGGAAAGGAATACTCAGTATCTTTTTACTAATGTTCATCTATATATTTATGAACCTAAAGTGTAGACGAGAATATGGTTCTTATGTTCAATTAAATGAAAAGATATTTGAGAGTGCAATTTTTTTCTCTATACTGTTGATAAGTCTGAAATACTCTTTTATGATTGTTTTCAGATTATATGACTATTTTCAAACATTTACCAGCCTTTTGATTATTATCATGTTCATAAAATCAGTTCGCTGTTATTCTCTAAATAAAAGATTCTTATTATATTTTCTCTTTCTTTCGGTACCTTCTTTTTTTACCATTAAGAGATATCAAGCTGAATTTGATCTCAATCCCAATGTAGCTAGCTATCTCAGATATTATCCATATAATTCGGTGCTCAACCCGAAAAAAGATCGTGATAGGGAACTATTTATTTTTAATTATAAATAAAACTCAATATAGTCATTATATAAAAGACAATGAAACAGTCTATTTTCCTCTTTTTATGGTTAACATGCGTCAGTTGTGTTCAGCCTCATTTTACAAATATTTATAGTATAACAGGAACCTATGAAAAACACTCAGCTCAAGGTATGGCTGTGTGGGATAATTATGCCGTATTACTTAATGACCAAGGTCTCTGTCGCATATATAGCTTAGATCGGAAAGAGTTGGCTGGTAGTTATCGACTCGGTAGTTTCCACAAGAATAATCATGCCAACTGCGCCTCCTTTGGTGTGGAATATCCAGAAGGGAACATGACTTTTCCTGCCTTGTATATATCCGAGTGTCGCCGACCTTATCGCTGTTTTGTGGAAAATGTCAACTTGGATAACGCAAAGGTTATACAAACAGTGCAATATCAAGTAGGAGGAGAAGCACAGGTAGTACATGACTGGATCGTTGATCGCGAGGAACGAAAACTTTATGGCGTGTCCCGTTTGCTTGTACCAGACAGTAACAAGGCAAGCGATTCACTTCAGATTATTCGCTTTCCGTTACCCTTATTGAGTGACGGTAATGTTACGCTAACGGCAAAAGATGTAGAAGAACAGTTTCATATTTATCTTCCAAACCTACTTCAAGGTGGAAGCATACGTAAAGGCATACTTTATTTGCCTGTAGGATTGCACACGGGAAATGAACATAGGAAAGATGCCGAACGAGCTATTGTCATGGTAAACTTAAAACGACAACAGGTGACACACATTTTGAATTTGCAAGAAAAACTGATGAATGAACCGGAGGACGTGGATTTCCATGGTAAACATCTTCTGTTATTTTGCGGACAGACAGGTGGCATTTATCGGATCAAACACTAAAATCCAAATAATTAAAAAACATAGAATATATATGAATATTGCAGTTATTTTGTCGGGAGGTATCGGTTCCCGCATGGGTAGTAACATACCTAAACAATACATAATGGTTGCGGGACGTCCCATTATCAGCTATTGTATAGATAAATTCGTGCAAAGTAATGAAATAGATGCTCTTGTAATAGCTTTGGACAAACAATGGATCGATTTCATACAACCCTATGTGGTAATGCTTCAACTTCCTGTTTATTATGCCGAACCAGGCGAAACAAGGCAACATACCATTTACAATGCATTAAAGTTAATCCGTTCCCATGGAGGAGTGGATGATGATGTGGTGATTATCCATGATTCCGTCCGACCATTGGTTAGTTCTCAAGTCATACATGACTGTATTTGTGGTTGCATCGCAAACGATGCTGCTATTGCCACTATATCAGTGAAAGATACAATCTACATGTCAACCGAGGGAAATTGCATTACGGACGTGCCTAAGCGAAGTACTTTGCATGCGGGACAGACCCCTGAAGCATTTAAACTAGGTAAATATCTTAAAATTCATGAGGAAAGAAGCTATGAAGAAATAGCGGCTGTGACAGGAGGTGCCGAGTTTGCTTTCCGTTGTGGCATGAAAGTATTTTTATCCAAAGGGGAAGAGATCAATTTCAAACTGACGACCCCAGAAGATTTAGAACGTTTTGAACAGATAGTGAACAGTAACCAGCTATAAGGTATGATAGAGAATCCCATTATACAGCAGGACATTGATTTTTTTATAGAACATTTCCCCTTTACAGAGCATATAAAAGAAAAAACAATATTAGTCACAGGTGCAACTGGACTAATAGGTTCTGTTTTGATCAAATGTCTGCTACATTTAAATCAAGTAACAAATTCAGGAATAAAGGTCGTAGCAGTGGCTCGTAATAAGCAAAAGGCATACGATTTATTTGGTGATTGTGAAATCCAATGGATCTGGCAAGACATGACAGAACCTTTAGATTTGTCAACTTGGGACATCCATTATATTATCCATTGTGCAAGTCCTACAGCATCCCAATTTTATGTAAACTCTCCTGTAGAAACTATAAATACGGCATTTATAGGAACCCGACAATTATTGGAATATGCCTCTCAGCACCCATCTATGCGAGGAATGGTTTATTTATCCTCTTTGGAATCCTATGGGACGATCAATGACGATTCTGTTCCTGTGACCGAGGATGTAAACGGATACATAAATCCCATTGATGTACGCAGTAGCTATTCTTTGGGCAAACGAATGGTGGAATGTTTGTGTCATGCTTATGCCTCAGAATATCATGTCCCTGTGGTAATGGCTCGTCTGACTCAAGTTTTTGGTGCCGGAGTTTCAAGACAAGACACAAGGGTTTTTGCACAATTTGCCAAAAGCGTCATAAGTGGACAAGATATTGTGATGCATACCAGCGGAGAATCCGCAAAACCATATTGCTATACTATTGATGCGATTATTGCTTTGTTTTATCTGTTGCTAAAAGGAGAACCGGGAAAAGCGTATAACGTAGCTACTCCCAATACGTATATTTCCATTTACGATTTGGCCCATCTATTAGTAAAAAAGTTTAATAAAAATTGTCATGTCGTGATTGAGGCAAGAGATAACATGGGATATGCTCCCGTTACGAAATTGAATCTGTCCACGGAAAAACTGGAAGCACTAGGCTGGAAGCCGTTCTTCAAATTAGAAGAGATGTTCGATCGATTGATTAACTATTATAAATCCATTCAATGAGTCCTAAATTATCTGCATCGCTCATGTGTGCCAATTTGGTAAACCTAGAGCGTGATATTCAACTCCTAGAAGAAAACAAAGTTGACTATTTACATATCGACATAATGGATGCTATATTTGTTCCAAATCTGACATTCGGTCCTGATGTTGTCAATTCAATCCGGAAGATTACAAACCTTCCACTAGACATTCACTTACTCATGGAGCACCCACGTGTCGTTATCCGATCGATGGATATTCGTGAGGGTGATATTGTCAGTATTCATAGTGAATGCAAAGAAAGTATCATGGAGAATGCAGCTTTCATCAAACAAAAAAAAGCCCTGTTCGGTTTGGCATTAAATCCGGATACATCTATTGAAGAGGTCAAGAAATACTTACCTTATGTTGATGTAATCTTATTAATGCTGATTGTTCCTGGCTTTGCTGGTAGTAGCATGATACATGGTATCATGGAAAAGGTAAGAGAAACACGCCAATATCTAGATCAACATAGGCATACAAATATAGAAATATGCGTTGATGGCAGTGTGAGTTGTGAAAGAGCTCGATATATGCGTGATTTAGGAGCTTCCATTTTCGTTGGAGGAACAGCAGGTATTTTCAGAAAAGATATGCCTCTTAGTGAGACGATACCTACTTTCATTGAAAGTATAACTTAATGAGTTAAAACGAATGACTAGGAACTTGAAATACTTATGCAAGTTACTGTTGCATCCTCTTTATTTCTTTGGTGGCATTATGCCTAGAAAAAAATATAAATGGTTGTTCGCAACACATAATGCCACTTTTTCAGACAACAGCAAGTACCTTTTCTTAAAAGTACTGGAGGAGTATCCTGAAATAGAAGCTATCTGGATTGCTAATAGTAAGGACGAATTTCATAATGTACGTTCTAAAGGGTTCAGATGCTATATGTGGTATAGCATTCTTGGATTGTATCACAGTTTTACTGCCGGAGTGTATTTGACAACTAATAGTGTAACAGAAATTAACAGGTATGCGTCAGAAGGTGCCTTTTGGGTATATCTAGGGCATGGTATCGGACTAAAAAAAACGAAATGGTTGCGCCCAGAATCTTATTATTTAGCGCTTACAGGCTATACCTATATGGAACTTACAACTAAGTTCAGAGCGAAAATAGAATGTTATTTACTATTGCATCGTGTACCGGACCTCTGTTTAACCACCTCTTTTGATCAAGCTCAAAAATTTTATATGCCTATGTTTAGGATTCCGATGGAGAAATGTATCTTAACAGATTATCCACGCAATGAAATTTTATTGTGCCCGGAAGAGAAAAGAACTCGCTTCATAGAGCAGTATGAACCGAAAGAAACCCTTCGCTTTATTGAGCAGATCAGACGATTTAAAAAAGTGTATATATATATGCCTACTTGGCGTAATAACGGCAGTGATTTTTTTAAACAAAGCGGAATCAATTTTAAACGTCTTGAAGAGGCTTTACAAACTACTCATAGCTGTTTCATCTTAAAGCTACATCCTTTTACGCAAATGGATTTATCTATTGTTAAGGATTATCCACACATTATTCCTTTTGAAAAACAATGTGATATCAATACGATTCTGCCTTATACTAATTGTTTGATAACGGATTATTCATCAGTTTATTCGGATTATGTATTATTGAACAAAGAAATTATTCTTTTTCCTTTCGATTTGGAATATAGTTATAACCGAAAAGATTATGATAGAAATAATTTAGAGAAAAAGAGATGGTATGGTAATTCTCCTACTGTTGATCTTGATGATTATAATAAATATTATTTAGGAGTAAGGGTTCAAACCTTTGAAGAACTAATAGCTTTGATAATAAATCGTGTAGATTGCCATTTGACCGAAGAAGATCACAGCTTTCTAATGAAGGCATTTTGGGATAGCTACGACAATGGTCCTGATCTAGTAACTGAAATAATAGATCGTAGTAGATTAGGACGAAATGCATAATAAGCAAAATGAAAAATATTGGTATTTTATAGTTCCTACTAATACAATACTTTATCACTAATAACACAAAAAAAGTAATAATGAATTACTATATTAAAATAGTGATAATATACATCATTCGTATATTATTTCACATATTTTCTTTTCTTCCTGTAAAAAAGAACCGAATATTCTTTTCTTCTTTTGAAGGAAAAAATTATGGATGTAGCCCCAAGTATATATTTGAATTTATGTATGAAAATTATGGAGATTCATGTGAGTATGTTTGGTGTATAAATAATGAAAATAAGATACCAGAGAATTATAAAATCATTCTTTGCGATTACTTGTCATTTCGCCATTTGTTTTATTTACTAACATCTAGAGTTATCATAACTAATATGGTCATAGAACCATTTTTTATAAAACATAAGACGCAACTAGTTATTAATACGTGGCATGGAGGAGGTGCTTATAAAAAAGGGCATGAAAATTCTCCTTATATATCAAACGCAAGAAGAATTTACATGGATTGTCTGAGAAAAATGAGGCAAGGACAAACTGATCATGTTATATCTAGTTGCCGAGCTTTTTCAGAGACTCATTTCAAAGTATTAAATGTTCCTATAGACAAATTCCTGTCTATAGGAATGCCTAGAAATGATTTATTTTTTTCCTCAAGACAAAGGATTTTGAAAGATGTAATATGTAAACGATTAGGAATTGATAAACATAAAATAGTAGTCTTATATGCCCCTACTTTTCGTGGACTTTGGAGAAAAGCACAATCAGTTACCTCTATATTAAATCCGACTATCGTATGTAATACAGTAAAAAAAAAGTTTGGTACAGATGCCATATTATTATATAGACATCATATTAATATTGCAGGTGATGATTTACCATTAAAAGGCGTTGTTGATGTTAGCGATTATCAAGATATGCAAGAATTATTGATTCTAGCAGATATCTTTATTACGGATTATTCTTCTGCTGTTTGGGATTTCTCCTTGACAGGTAAACCCGGTTTTCTTTTTACTCCAGACTTGTCTATTTATAAAACGGATACAGATTTTGATACGCCCATAGAACTTTGGCCTTACCCTTATGCCTTAACCATAGAAGATCTGTGCGCTAATATATTGAAATATGATGAAGAAGAATCGTCACAAAAAATAAAAGCACATCATGCTTTACTTGGTAGTTTTGAAAAAGGTATCGCCACATCTGAAATATGTAAGATCATAAAAGATCATATGGATAAATAGAATCTAAAAATTACATGTGTTTATTTTCAATATTAATTTCCTTATATCATAAGGAGAATCCATTATTTTTGCGCCAAAGTTTGAAGAGTATCTTTACGCAAACGCTATCACCTACAGAGGTTGTCTTGGTAGAAGATGGTCCTTTAACCGATGAATTGTATGAAGTTGTAAAAAAAATCAAAAATCAACATCCCGAACTAAAAGTAGTCCCTTTACCAACTAATCAAGGTCTTGGCAAGGCTTTGAATGAAGGGTTAAAACATTGTTCGTATGATCTTGTGGCCCGAATGGATACGGATGACATTGCCAAACCAGATCGTTTCGAGAAGCAGTTGGCGATATTTCGGAAACATCCAGAGGTGGATGTAGTGGGAGCTTGGATTGATGAGTTTGAAGGTGATACGTCAAATGTGCTTTCCGTGCGAAAGGTTCCAGAATGGCATGGAAAAATTATCCAATTCGCCAAAAGAAGATGCCCAGTGAACCATCCGGTTGTGATGTTCCGAAAATCGGCTGTATTAAAGGTTGGCGGATATAAACATTTCCCTTTGTTCGAAGATTATTATCTGTGGATGCGGATGTTGATAAATGGTGCCCGATTCTATAATATTCAAGAAAGTTTGCTCTTTTTCCGCTTCACCCCAGATATGTTTAGACGGAGAGGCGGATTAAAATATGCCGTAACAGAGATGCGTTTACAATACCTTTTCTATCAGATTGGATTTATAAATATTTTCACAATGATGAAGAATATATCCATTCGTCTTGTGGTTCGACTATTGCCTAATAGCTTGCGTTCATCGCTTTACAAACGAACTATAAGAAACAACGGACTGTTATAAAAACAAGATAATGAAAATACTTATTATCAGTAGTTTTTTTTATCCGAACAATCAAATAGCTTCGTTTAGGATCGAAGCTTTCGCTAAATATTTCCAATTGGCCGGACATTCGGTTACGGTAGTTACAGAAGGTAAGGTGAATGAAACTGCATTATGGAGCGGATGTGAGATCCATTATATAACAAATCCTTTAACTACGCTTTCTTTTATGAATTATTACATAAAGAAAGATTCAAGATGGAGTCTGAGCCAGATACTGATCGCTTTATTGGTGCGCATAACATCAGATTCCAGGTTTATATGGCGTTTCAAAGCTTATAAAAAAGTCATTTCATTATATAAGACAAATTCTTTCAATGTGGTTTTAACCTCATTTGGCCCATTAGCACCTCACATGATCGCACTTCGATTGCGAAGAAACGGATACAAATTTTATTGGATTGCTGATATGCGTGACGAAATGTCAAAGAATATTTTAATATCACGTTACCTTACTAAACGCCTTATACCGTATGAATATAAAATCGTGAACTCTTCGGATTTGGTAGTGTCTGTTTCCGAACCTCTACTGAAGAATTTTAAGCGTTTATGCAAATATGGCCATTTCCTGGAAATCAAGAATGGGTATGATTATGAAGAAGTATATGACGTTTGTTTTCAGCCTCAATTTACCATGGCGTTTATTGGGCGTTTTTATTGGGGGATAAATCCCAATAATTGGTTTAAAGCTTTTTCAGAACTTATACACGAAGGGAAGTTACCTACGAATTGTTTGATAAAAATCATTGGTAATAATTCGGAGTTGGATATACCCCAAAATATTGCTTCCAATGTCTTTCAGCTGGATTCCGTAATTCATTCCGAAGCGATACGGATGTCGTTGGATGTGGATACGCTTGTTGTGATTCATCCGACAGGGAGAAAAGGAGTGTATACGGGGAAACTGTTTGATTATCTGGCTACAAACAAACCTATATTGGCTCTTTGTGATCCGGAGGATGTGATCGCTCAGTTGCTGAATGAAACCAAAGCTGGTTTTACAGTAGACAATGCCGATATTGATGGTATAAAGAAAATGATACTTCGCTGTTATTCAATATGGAAAAACAAGGAAGTATTGCCTCGTGACTGGGAAAAGATTAAGCAATATACGCGGAAGAATCAATGCAAGATACTTCTTGAATATCTAGCCAATAATGCAGGAGAGGATTTAAATCAACTTTATACACAAAAAGCCTGTTACCCCTCCCCATATCAGAGAAGATAACAGACTTTACACGATCAAACTTCCGTTTCTTCATTCTTCCATCCCTCGTTTGGGAAATACTTTGTTGAGACGGATCATGATTGGTAGTTTTCTTCGTAACTCATGCAGTAAATAATTTGTACAGCCCCCCGATCAGTCCCACAGCCATCAGGCTGTAACCGGCAATGTCTATGGGTTCGACACGTTGTTTGGTTCCCCAGTCGCCCTGGTGGAGAGCGAGAGTATCGCTCCGATAGCAGTCAGCGTCACTTCCGTCTGCTCCATCAGGAGAGCCAACAGGGTGACCGCCATCAGGAAGAGGACGAGGATAGGGATGGGGACAAGGGCAGTCACCGGCTGCCGGTTTTTGCTTGCGGGGAAAGATGATCCGGACAAGGCTGGTGAGAAAGGCAAAGATTGTTTCAAGATACTTCATGTTAATTGAAAATTATAAATTGATAATTAATCTTTCGATCGTCCGGCAAATCGACACCAACATCCTTTGATAAGCAGCACGGTTGTCACCGTTCACTTCGCTGATGTATTTACTGTATGCGATCTCTTTGGCATAGGCCGAAGGATGGGCACTGAGCGAGGCAGCCACCGGATAACCAGTGTGGATCAGACGGGCGAAGTCCATAAAACTGTCTTCCGCCGATTCGTAGGTGCGGAACCAGAGGGAAACATGGCCACCGTTTTCAGAAAGATCAGTCTTTTTGCCTTTCCAGAAAGCATTGGGACGTCCGTAAGCGGTGATACCGAAGAAGTTGTTATACTCCTTTGCCAGGGTGCTTTCCCCCCACCCTGTTTCGATGGCGGATTGGGCAAGGATAACGACCGGATTGATTCCGAAACATTCCCCCGCCTTTTGAGCGGGGAAAAGATATTGTTTGATAAATTCCTGTTTTAACATAGTGAATAATTGTTTAATTTGCCGATGTGCCAATGTGTCAATCGAAATACCAACTGTTGCTATCAGAATTGGCATATTGCCTTATTGGCACATTGGCAAATTATTTCACTCGATTTCCGGACGGTCCGAACCACCTCCTGTAGGCGGAGTGACCGTTTCGATATCCATCTTTTCATATTTGGCATTCTTGCGGATCTCATTGAGCATGGTGCCCGGTGAGAAGACGATACGAGCCTTGTTGAAGAGGGAGACATTGAAGTCCTTTTCGTTCTCAATACCCTTGCTGCCGGCAACCATACGGAAGTTACCCAGGCGGCCCATCTGGATCACATCACCTTCTTCCAGGCGTTCTTCCATGACGGAAAGGAGACCTTCGATGACAAGCATCACATCACCGATAAAAGCGGTGCTTCGAACAGCGATCAGATCACAGAGCTTGTTGAAATCGAGTTTCTTCAATGAACGGACCTGTGCATAAAATAATTTGGAACCTTCGGCAGCGTCTTTGCGCATGTCGGGACGTTTTACTAAGTGAAAACTTAAAGCCATGGGGAATAATTTTTTAATTTGACAATGTGCCAATATGCCAATGGAAATACTCCGAAAGCTATTGACGGTTAACTGGTTGGTTATCGATAACATGACAAAGATAAGGTGCTGGAAAAATGGCTGTGACATGAAATGTCATCACCGGAGTCGAAGGGTTAAATAAGTCCCGACAAATACACAAATAGCGCATATAAACATTGAATTTCATTTCTTTATATGGATTTAATTTCTTATCTTAGAGGTAATTAATACATAAGGAAATGGACGAAGAAAAATTTAAAATCCGTAGTTACGGATGGACGGAATTGGCACTCTGTTACAACCCGGATTTGCATCCGAACTCAGCATCACGTTTGTTACATCGCTGGGTGGTAAGAAACGAAAAACTGGTCAAAACATTAAAAACTGCCGGGTTCTGCGATCGACAACGAAAACTGACACCGAAACAGGTCGGAGTGATTGTCGATTTTTTAGGAGAACCTTGAAAATTGAAAAGTCCCTTATTTCGGAGATGAAAGATATATGTTTTGAAGATGAAATAAGGGACTTTTGAATGCAAAAGATATATCTTTTTGGAGAAAAGGAGATCGGTTTAGTTTGCATAGGAATGTTGTTTTGCAGCATAATACCAAATGATTATGCGTAAACCGATTAACAATAATAAAAAAAAAGGATGATAAACATGTTCCTGAAGAATATGTAGTTTTTATGATTGCACTCTTTGCCGGACTGAAACAGAACGGTCTGTTGGGAGGTTATTCATACAAGAAAGTTGCTGAATTTATAAATCCGTTTTTCAAATTTAAGTACGTATCGAGTACCGTTCGCAAAAACATGATACTATTCGACAAGTACTCTGATTATTACACTGAAATACAAGAGTTTATAACAAAAATAAAAAAAGAAGTCAAATCAACCGATAAAAATTAAATTTATTAACTCGCTGTGAAACAACATTCTAAGAAACGCAGAACGAGTTAAATTGATACTACAATCCGGAGATATTCATATTTACCTTTGTAGAGAGATTAAACGAAATCAGTTCTTTATTTTATGTAATCTGAAAAAATGCCGGAGGCTTATATATCTTTATAAAGAAGTTCTTTCTATATTTATATAGTCTTGCAGACCTTCGGACAAAACGATTTCAGCACATGGCTTATAGCATTCATTTTCAGACAACTAAGAATAACCAATTAATTTCATTTTCTCTTTCAGTAATTTTTCACTTTTAAATTGTATTGTTATGAGAAAGAAAAAGATTGAAAATGAACCGCTTGCAAAGGAATTATCTATCACGGAACTCCTCGGACAAACATTCATCAAGACACCCCGCTCTATATTCAAACGGATGCAGAGTGATGACATTATCGACCGCCAGATGGCTCATTTACATCTGCTGTTGTTTGGCATTTGTTACCATACGGATGGGTATTGTATCGTAAATAAAAGAGCCTATACCTGCCGCAGAGGAGAATTTATCGGGAAACAATCTACCCTAGCCAAATGGATGGATGTAAGTGGTAGCACATTGAGCCGCCTATTGAAGAGAATGAAATATCTTAAACTGATATCCATTCAACGTATTATCGGTGGAAGCCGTATATATTTGACCGGTTACGATGAATTTACTTTTGTACCTACCGAACCGGAAACCGGAGGAAATAAAAAGACCGATGTCTCAAAAAGTTCAGCCGCGGCCCAAATGGCGGAAGCCGAAAGAAACATGGGCGGACGAAGCATGCAGAATCCTACAAATCAACCTAATTAATGACGCTTATGGAAACTATAGAATCTGTACGCCAGGTGGAAGAGGCTGTGATCTGTGCACTTTTGTCTTCCGAATCTGCCATATGGCAGGTTGCTCCGGTTCTGAAGCCGGAAATGTTCAGCGACCCGCTTTTCGCATTTGTCTACAAAGCCATCTGTTCCCTGAACAGCCGGGGCGAAAAAGCGGATCTGGTAACCACCGATATCGAGATGCGCTGCCTGGATGAAAAACGCTGGAAAGAAATGAACGGGATTGCCATCGTCAACACTGCCATGACGCAGATACGCCATATCGGCAACCTGATGCAATATACCGAAGAAGTGAAACGGCAGTATATGCTTCGCCTGCTGGGTGCTTTGTTCACGACTTTGCAAGCAAAGGCAAACCGTTTCGATTCCTCCTACACGGCTCTTATCGAAAAGGCGGAATCGTCATTGATGGAACTGCGGGAAACCTGTATTGTCGGCAAACAAGTCAGCCGGATCGGAAAAACAGCCAACGAAGTATTGAATATGCACCGTGAACGTCTGGAAAACGGAATGGATACGATGTGCATCAAAACAGGACTGGAAGAGTTCGACTATGTGACCGGAGGACTTTACAACGGCGAACTCACCGTTGGGGCCGGACGTCCCGGCGACGGCAAGACAGCCATAGCCATGCAGATTGCCATGAATGTAGCCCTGTCGGGAAAACATGTCTGTTTCTTCAGCATGGAAATGACCGGTTTACAAACGATGAACCGCCTGTTTGCCGGATTCGGAGGAGTAGATGCCAACCGTTTGCGTATCACAGGTGCTAACCCGGAGGATTTGTTGAAGATGGAAAAAATGGCGGGTGAGTTCCAGGACCTTCCGTTATATTTTGACTATACTCCGGCAAACACGCTGGAAAATATCCGTGCCCAGGTGATGTTACAGAAGCGCAAAAAGCAATGCGACCTGGCGATTGTGGATTATCTACAGGTGATGAAAATGGAAAAACAGGGGTGGGAAAATGCGAATCAGACGGTCGGATACAATATACAGGGATTCAAGCAAATGGCACAGGATGCCAATATCCCGGTTCTTGTCCTTTCGCAAATGAACCGTAACAGTATGAACTCCGGTGATAAGGCTCATATCCCGAATTTGCACGATTTACGTGATTCGGGCGTGATCGAACAGGTGGCGGACTGTGTTTATTTCGTTTATATCCCCGAACGTTACGGGATTACCCAGGATGAAGTCACCGGGGAGAGCCTGAAACAGGTCGGAAAACTATACATAAGAAAAACGCGTAACGGATCGACCGGGATTGCCCGTTACCGCTATAATGAGAGTTATACCCGCATCACGAACTATAATATCCGGAAAAGATCATGACAAAGATAGAAATAGAACAACTGAAAGCTTCATACCCTATCGAAAATGTGATCGGAGAGACGGTAAAACTGGAACGAAAAGGGACCAACTATGTAGGACTTTGCCCGTTCCACGAGGATCATCATCCGTCGCTGGTGGTGAATCCTCAAAAACAGACTTTTAAATGTTTTGCCTGCGGAGAACATGGAGATGTGATCGAATTTATAGAGAAGACGGAACATTGTAATTTCATGGAGGCGGTGGGGAAATTGAAAATTGAAAATCGAGAATTGAAAATTAATAAGAAAAACGCGAACCCTGTCGACAGAGATAACGACGCGAAGCAATTTTCAATTTTCAATTAAAAAAAACTTACAGTTCTTTTCTTCCCTTCTCCCCTACGCTTGCGGTTATACGGAGTTAACGCCTGCTTATCTTGATTTTGAGGTCGGACAATCTCCTGTGAATGTTCCGAAAGAATGGTATGCGATGCGCAACCGGGTGATCTTTCCGATCCGCAACGAAGCCGGTGAGTTGATAGCTTTTGCCGCCCGCAGGCTAACGGACAATAATCCGGAAGAACCGAAATATATCAATACATCCACTGCCAACGGATATAAAAAGAGTGAAAACCTCTATGCCCTTCACCGGGCGAAAGAGGCAATCGCCGGGAAAGGCTTTGTGTTTGTGGTGGAAGGATATAAAGATGCGATCGCGATGCATGTCGCCGGATTTTCCAATACAGTAGCATTATGCGGAACGGCCCTGACAGCCGGACAGATTGCATTGCTGAAAAAGTACACGAACCGGATCTGTCTGTTACTGGATGGCGACAAGCCGGGACGGGAGGCAGCCCGCAAAATATCTTTATCGCTCAATCCGTATTCGATGGAGGTGCAGACGATCTTTTTACCGGAAGGGGAAGATCCGGATTCTTTATTCCGACGGTCGGGCAAAGAGGCTTTTGTTTCCCTGATCGATAAGTTTCTGTCGAAACCCCATTTATCGGAAGAAATGCTGCTGACGGCTTGCCTGTTGTTTCCGGAGACTCTTTATATGTTTAAAGGTTCTTCTTGTCTTTTTACGGAATTAGTGAAAAGTATCCTGCAAACGGATGATTTGCTTTTTGAAAATAAGGAGAACCGGATGATACTGGAGCATTTGGAAACAGGGAATCCGGAACCGGGGTTAACGCCTGCGTTAAAAAGCATCGCAAATGAATTGCATGCCGAATACGATCAGTTGGTTTACAATGAAAAGGAACTATTCGGGGCGCTTTATCCGGAGGCATCCAATATCCTGAATATCTATCTGACCCGGTTATTATTTCTGTATTTGGAAAACCGTATCCTACAGGAAATACAAAAAAGCGTACACCGGTTATTGGAAACCGATCCTAAAAAGAAAGAAATACGTCTCGATATCCTTGTCAATATAGCCAAACGGCGGGAACAGTTGCGGCACGTTTCGGAAAATCTGGACAGACCGGGGGCAGTTTGGGGATGATGGGGACTGATTCAAATCGTTCTAATCAATAACAAATGAAATTAATATCAAACTTACTTCTTTGGGGAGGCATTCTACTGCTTCCCCTTAACTCTTATGCTCAGTTTACGAAAGGGCTGAGTTATCAGGCGGAAACCGGTGTCAGCTTTAGCGGAGGGGAACATACTCCTTTCTGGCTGACGGCAAACAAGCAGGGATTGTCTTCTATTGAAAAGAATAACGGTTATCTGCGTGCCGGGATCTTTCGGGAACTGGAAAACGATAAACGCTTCTCGTATGCTTTCGGGGCGGACCTGGCTGTCGCTTATAATTTTACATCGACTTTTGTGGTGCAACAATTGTATGCGGATCTGAAATATCGTTGCCTGGGGGTGAGTATCGGAAGCAAGGAGCGGCATAGCGAGTTTAATAATCCGTTATTGAGTAGCGGTGGACTGACATTCTCCGGAAATGCCCGTCCGATTCCGCAGGTTCGTATAGGTATTCCAGAATATACGTTTGTTCCGGGTACAAAAGACTGGTTAGCTTTCAAAGGACATATCGCTTATGGTATGTTTACGGATGATGGCTGGCAAAAGGACTTTGTGGCTCCGGGAGGTAAACATACGGAACATGTGCTTTATCATTCCAAGGATTTGTATGTGAAGATCGGTAACCGGGAGAAGTTTCCGTTGATCTTTGAAGGGGGATTGGAAATGGCTGCACAGTTTGGGGGAAATGCTTTTGTTGGGGACAAGAAGATCGATATGCCGAACGGGATAAAGGATTTCTTTAAAGTGTTTATTCCGAGCGGCGGAGATAGTAGCACACCAACAGGAGAACAGACAAATGTCTATGGAAACCATTTAGGCAGCTGGAACTTTTCACTAACCTGGTATGCTTCAAAAGATTGGACAATCCGTCCTTATTACGAACATTATTTTGAAGATCATTCGCAGATGTTTGGTGAATATGGCTGGAAAGATTGCCTGGCAGGAATAGAAATAACATTTCCAAAAAATCCCGTCGTTAGCAGTTTCGTTTACGAATATATTTCAACAAAAGATCAGACTAGTCCCGTTTATTGGGATCATACACCGGAAATACCGGAACAGATAAGCGGAGCAGATAATTATTATAACCACTATATCTATAGTGGATGGCAACATTGGGGAATGGGAATCGGAAATCCGCTGGTCATGTCTCCTATCTATAATGCAGATGGTGATATAAGTTTTAAAAGTTCGCGTATGCAAGGACATCATTTCGGGATCATGGGTACTCCTTGTACCGACCTGCAATACCGAATCCTTTTATCGTTTACCCGTAACTGGGGAACTTATAGCTTACCTTTTTATGAGATCAAAAAGAATGGAAATGCTTTGGTCGAATTAACTTATACGCCCCATCAGTTAAAAGGCTGGGATTTTACAGGATCACTAGGTGTTGACAGAGGCGGGATGTTGGGTAAAAGTGCCGGTGGAATGCTAACAATCAGAAAAACGGGATGGATACGGTGAATACAATAAATACGATGAAAAGATACATAATAGCGGTGTTGCTGGTTCTGATAGTCAGTGCCTGCGGAAAGATGCCGATTAACGGAGACCTGGATGGTCGCTGGCAGATCATGAAAATAGCATATGCGTCGGGAGAGGAAGAGACGCCGGAACGGGCATACTACAGTGTTGCTTTGCATACGATCAATCTGATGAAGGTTGATGTAACCAGTCAGACCGGCAATATGGAATATACCGGAGATTCATTGTTTGTAGTCATGCCGATCAGTAAAGTTGAAGATTTATTGCCATTTGGCATGAACGGAACGGAGCAACGCTTCGGTGTCAAAGAATTAACATCGAAACATCTGGTCCTGCAATCGGATTATGCCCGATTGGAGTTCAGGAAGTTTTGATTCAGAAATTATCAGATATGAGCTATCTAATTATCGACCAGTTGTAACTGCCTCCCCTCTTGAGAGGGGGCAGGGGGTGTGTCATATTCCAACCTATACAACCTCCATAATCAGAGCTACTTAACTATTGTAGGTTCATTTGCCGTTTGCTTCAGCTGACGGTTTACAAGTTGTTTCTCTCTTTTGGCTTCAGCCACATGTCTCTTAGATAGAAACCTGTAAGAAATGGGACTAAAGTCCGGAGAAATAGATAATTTATTAATCCGTCAGCTGAAGCAGACGGCAAATAAACCTGTAACAAGGCTTGTTTTATTGACTGGCTTTAACACACCCCCTACCCCCTCTCAAGAGGGGAGCCAGTTACAACCAGTCACTAAACCGATAGTTCATCTTTCTAAAACCGAAATAACAACAAAACAAATAACAATATGAATATCGTAATCAGAAATGTATTATTGGGAGGATTACTGTGCCTGTCGGTTCCGCTTGCGGCACAGGTACCCCAGGATTTGATTGACAAGGCGAAAGCCGCGGGTATGACGGATGAACAGATCCGTCAGGAGATGAATAAACGGATGGGACAGTCCGGAGCGGAACAGACTACACGTACGGCATCGGATGCTGTGGTAACAGACCGCACGGTCACGGTTCCGGATGGAAAGGGAATACCTCCTCTGGATGCTCAGCGGGAAGCCAATCGTCCGGCGGGAGATTTAAGCGGAACCGTGTTTGGTCGTGAAATATTCTCGAATAAGAATCTGTCCTTTGAGCCGGATCTGAATGTACCGACTCCCAAAGGATATGTTTTATCTGCCGGCGACGAATTGCTGATCAATGTCTGGGGAGATTCAGAATTGAATCTGAAACTGAAAGTTTCTCCCGAAGGAACCATTCTTATTCCTAACCTGGGTCCGGTATCAGTCAGCGGACTGACTATTGAAACAGCTGAAAGCCGTATCCGACAGGAACTGGGGCGGATCATGTCTACTTTGTCGGGAGATACAGACGGGGCTAATACATTTGTATCCGTCAGCCTGAGCCAGATACGCAGCATCAAAGTCAATATTGTAGGTGAAGTCGTTGCTCCGGGAACCTATACACTTCCATCGTTTGCAACTTTGTTTAATGCGTTGTATGCAGCAGGAGGTGTAAATGAGATTGGTTCACTTCGCGGAATAAAGGTTTACCGTAACAGTAAGGAAGTGGCTAAATTGGATGTATATGATTATCTGCTGAACGGCAAATACAATATGAATATCCGTCTGGAAGAAAATGATATGGTGATCGTTGCTCCTTACGACCAACTGGCAGTTGTAAGAGGTAAGGTAAAACGTAACCGTATCTTTGAAATGAAAAAGGGTGAAACACTCTCACAACTGTTGAACATGGCCGGCGGTTTTACCGGGGATGCCTACAAGAAAGATGTCCGTGTCAAACGAAAAGCCGGTAGCCGTTATCAGATAGCTACTGTTACGGAAGATAAATATCCGACTTTTGCGATGATGGATGGAGATTCTTTGTTGGTGGATTCTGTAATTCCTTTTTACGAAAACCGTCTGACAGTGACAGGGGCAGTCTGGCGTCCGGGAGAATATGAGTTGAACGGTGCGGTACATACAGTCCGTCAGTTAATTGATCAGGCAGCCGGTTTGAAAGGAGATGAGTTTACCGGCCGTGCCCAGATCACCCGTTTGAATCCGGATTTTACAACAACAGTAATAGCTGTTGATATCCGTGGAATCCTCAGTGGCACATCTCCGGATATAGAACTCAAACCGGAAGACCAATTGAACATTCCATCCCTGTTTGACCTTCGCGAACCTTATACGATCAAAGTAAGCGGAGCGGTGAATTACATAGACACTGTCCTTCCTTACCGGAATAACCTGACCGTTGAAGATGCCATTATGATGGCTGGCGGATTAAAGGAATCGGCAGCAACGGTGAATGTGGAAGTAGCTCGAAGGATTAAGGATACAAAGACTTACGAGAACACTAACCGTACGGCCGAAGTATTCAATTTCGCATTGAACGATAATTTAGGCTTGATCTCTACGGATGGAAAGAAAAGCGATAGGGTCTTTACATTGGAACCGTTTGATGAAGTGTATGTGCGTTTCTCACCGGGTTATCAGGAACAACAGGTGGTAAAGGTAAATGGTGAAATCACTTTCTCCGGTGATTACGTACTGGCAGAAAAGAACTCCCGTCTAAGTGATATCATCGCCAAAGCCGGAGGAATAACTCCTGATGCCTATGTAAAAGGGGCAAGCCTGAAACGCCTGCTGACAGAGGATGAGATGCGCCGCCTAGAAACTCTGCTGCAACTGAGTGCAAATAAGCAAAGCCGTGATTCGGTTGCCTTATCACTGGAAAACATTAAAGACTACTCTGTGGGTATCGATTTGGAAAAAGCCTTGGCGAATCCGGGAAGTGCCCACGATGTGGTGCTACGCGACGGGGATGAACTTTATATTCCGCAATACCAGAGCACAGTGAAGATAAGTGGAGCTGTAACTTATCCGAACAGTGTGACGTATACAAATGGAATGTCTGTAAAAAGTTGTTTGTCGCAAGCCGGTGGTTATAACGATATTGCCCGTAAATATCCGATCGTAATTTATATGAATGGTAAAGTGGCAACGACCAGGAAGCGTTTTATCTTCTTCAAGCACTATCCGAAAGTAGAACCCGGCAGTGAAATCGTTGTTCCCGCCAAAACGCAGCAAGATCGCAAAACAAGTTTGGCAGAAATTTTGAGCATCACCAGTTCGACCACATCGATGGCTGCAATGATAACCTCTATCATCAACACACTGAAATAATTATCAATTTTCAATTAACAAGGTGGATATGATTCAAATGAACGCTCCTGGTATGGATACGAACGAGCAGGAGATAGATTTAATAGAGTTGGCTAAACGGCTATGGGGGGAGCGTAAGTTCTTGTTCAAATGCTGTGGAATTGCGATAGTTGTAGGATTGGTGGTTGCTTTCAGTATACCAAAAGAATACAGTACAACAGTAATGCTAGCACCAGAAACTTCAGACCCGTCCAAAAAGATGGGAAATCTGGGTGGTTTGGCTGCCATGGCAGGTATAAACCTGGGGGCTTCGGTAGGTTCGGACGCCATTTCTCCGGATTTGTATCCGGATGTGGTGCAAAGTATTCCTTTTCTGTTGGAGTTGTTTCCGGTACAAGTTGAGAGTGAAAAAGGTGATTACTCATCGACATTGTACAAATATATGGATGAAGATCAGAAAAGTGCGTGGTGGAGTTATGTGATAAAGGCCCCGTTCAAACTGTTGGGTGTAGTGAAAGATTTGTTTTCAAATGGAGAAGAAAAGAACATAATGGGGTTATCCCCTTTTCATTTAACAGAGGAACAGTCTGATGTAATAGAGGATTTACAGGAACGCATCTCCGCTTCTGTGGATAAAAAGACATCGGTAATCACTGTCTCCGTTCAGATGCAGGACCCGTTGATCTCGGCGAATATCACTCAAATTGTATTGGAAAAACTTCAGGGATACATAACTAATTACCGTACCCAGAAGGTAAAACAGGACCTTGAATTCACAGAGAAAGTATTCAGCGAAGCCCGTGAGTCCTACTACAAAGCACAACGTGCTTATGCTGCCTTTGAAGATGCCAACAAGAATATCATCTCAGCCAGCTACCGTACGGAGCAGGAACGTTTAAAGAATGAAATGACATTGACCTTCAATGTTTACAATACATTGGCCCAGAAACTGGAACAGGATAAACTCCGTGTACAGGAACAGACACCAGTATATACAATAATACAACCCGCCACTGTCCCTTTAAAAGCAGCCTCCCCCAAGAAATCGCTGATCCTGATTGGCTTTGTATTCCTTGCTATATTTGGCGGAATCGGTTATCTGTTTATCAAAGACCTTTTTAACCCCAAAGAGGAAACTGAGGTTTTAGAGGTAGAATAATTTCTATAACTGACATATTTTCTCAAATGTCACTCTGCGATCTTTATCATTCTTATCATTATTTTGTCACTGAAGAATCCGGTTGTCTGCTGGTAGGCTTCAGGGAAGATTTCGTTACTTTCATTGTGAAAGAGGTATGGAATAAGGAACCTGTCGGCTTGCCGGAAATGGACAAGTTGTATACTGAAATGCAGCGTATCGGAGAAATGTGCAGCTGCAACCAGTTCCGGATTCTGGCTCATGGTGGTTATCTGCCGGAGGCACTTTCCTTTGAACTGCATGGACTGACAGTTTCGGATGAAAGCTATCTGAGAAGTCTGGAGACGGGAAAGCATATTGAACTCTTTTCACATAATGAAGCGGCTTATCGGGCAATTGAAGAAGGATTCAAAACAAACAGGATCGGAGCCGTTGTACAGGCGACCGGAACAGGAAAATCCTACCTGATTGCCCGCTATATCGTCAATCATTCGGAAGATGATATAGTGGTTATCGCTCCCAACGTTACGATTATCGCTGAGATCAAAAAAGCTATCGGCAGGACAATGCCGCATGTCACTTACCGGACTTTCCAGGCATTAGTCCTGAATCGCGGTACGGTGGATGAACTCAAAGCGGATCATATCATTATTGACGAGTTCCATCATTTCGGAGCAGAGGTATGGGGTAAAGCCGTACAGGAAGTAATTGATAACAATCCGGAGGCCCGTGTACTGGGAATGTCGGCAACCCCAATACGTCCCGAAGAGATGCTCGATACGGTAGAGGTCTATTTCAAGGGGAACCTGTTCCATGAACTGTCTTTGTCTATGGCTTGGTATTATAAGATACTACCTGTACCTATTCTGGTGCAGAGCGTATTCGATCTGAATAACCAGCTGGATAAGGTACAGCGTATGCTGAACAGGAGCAACTGTACTTTAGAAAGGCGCAAGCATATTCAAGACAAGATAGACTTTGCCCGTCTCGACTTTCGCGGCTCGTTGAGTGCTTCGGAACTGATCCGACGTTATCTTCCGAAAGAGGTAAAGAAAATGCTTGTTTTCTGTAAAGACAAGGAAGATCTTCAGCATATGATTCCCGAAGTATCGAACTGGCTCGGACAGGCTGGCTTTGAAACGGAAACATTTGAGATCCATAACGGGCTGAGTAACCGGGAGAATGAAAAGACATTGTGTCGTTTCCGTAGAGAAACGGGAAAACTGCATGTACTTTTCTCCATAAATATGTTGATTGAAGGATTGCATGTGGAAGGAGTAGATGCCGCCATGTTCCTGCGTCGGACGGAGTCGTATGTGGTAGCTTTACAACAGTTGGGCCGTTGCTTGAAAGCCGGTTCGGACCGTCATCCGGTAGTACTTGATTTTGTCAATAACCTTTCGGGCCGTTCTGTTTATGAAGCTATGTCAAGGGAATTGGTTTATCATCCGGCGATCCGTGCCCCAAAGAGCTTTAAAGGCTTTATGGAGTTTGAAGTCACGGGATTCCTGTCTGATATCCGTGCCCGTGTGGATGATATGCTGGCGGAGTTGGATGCGTGGCCTGTGATGTATGAACGTTTGATTGAATATAAGGAGCGTGAAGGACGTTGGCCGCAGGCAGCCGAAGGGAAGCTGGGAAACTGGTGCAACACCCAGCGGATTGCCCGGAAGAAAGGGACGTTGTCGGAAGATTATATCTTGCAGTTGGACCGGATCGGTTTCGAATGGGAGGTACAGGATAGTCGTTGGATGAACTGCTTTGAAGAACTGAAAGCATTTATGGCTGTAGAACACCGTTGTCCCAAACGCGGTGAAAACAAACTGAATACCTGGTGCAACACCCAACGGCAGGCACGAAAGAAAGGTCTCCTTTCCAATGAAAGAATCCGGTTGCTCGATTCGATCGGCTTCTGGTGGGAACAGGATCTGGATTCGCTCTGGGCGGAGAACTGGCAGCAGGTACTTGCCTACTACAAAAAACATAAACGCTGGCCCAAAAGCAATGAAGGCAAAGCCGGCAGCTGGTGTAACACCCAGCGCAAGAACCGGAAACAAGGTTTACTTTCGGCAGAACGCATCGCCCGGATGGATGCCGAAGGTTTTATCTGGACTATCGATGATGTTTGGATGGAAAACTATGAAAAACTACAGCAATTCTTCTCAGAAAACAACCGCTGGCCAACCGCCCGTGAGAACAAACTCGGCAGTTGGTGTTTCGTACAACGCAGAGCCTTAAAAAAAGGTGAACTCCCTCCTACCCGTAAAGAGCTTCTGGATAAGATTGCATTCCCTTGGAGTCTGAAATAATTTATCTTTAATCATATAATAACATATGGTTTAAGCGTAATTTCATATATTTGCGACATGATAAAGATAAATCGCTGTGAAGATTTGGAGAAGCTCGTTGCAAAGATGGGATTTTTACCCTTCTTTGCGAATGGCATTGAGGATTTTTCCATTGAAGAATTTACCCCGCAGGAATTATGGTTTTCCGATGAAGAAGAGGGTCCGTGGGAATGGAAAGGGCCTGTTATCCGAAATTTCAATTGTGCTTATGGGAAACTCTTTCAGAAGAAAGCAGGGTTTGTCAGCATGGAATGGTTTCCGGAACTTGTAAACTACAGGCGTGCTATGTACAATCTGAAAGCGGAACCTTTACAAAGTATGGGTAACGTTATTTATAAGACAGTCACAGAGCATGAGTCCCTCCTATCCAAAGAGATAAAAGCGTTGTGCGGTTACAAGAAGCAGCCGGTCAAAAGAAGTGTCAATCCGTTCGACTCATGGGAGACTAGCGAAACCCAGGCCTTACTTAAAAAGACAAAACCCAAAGGAGATGGATTTGAAACAGTCATAACCCGGCTGCAAATGGGAACATGGCTCGTTGTGGCTGATTTCGAATACCGATATGACAAGAAGGGAGAGCCTTACGGATGGGGGATCGCCAGATATACAACACCGGAAGTACTGTTCGGCAAAGAAAAAGTACAGGCTTCCGGCAACCGGTCACCGGAAGAGTCAAAACAACGCTTAATAGATTACCTCACACAATTATTGCCGCAAGCAACACCGGAGCAAATTCTGAAAATACTAGGATAAGTTTGTTAAATGTCATAAAAGTGCTCCATCCCCCTTGACTGGAGGTATGGAGCAACTGTTTTACTTCCGAATGGCTAATATACTTCTTGTCCTCTGACCATTACAATACCCGTCTTGGTTCCTGACGTATGCGTGCCGACACAGCTTAGCGCGTCTTTGCTTTTCATAGTTAGCTCCATATTTCCTGTTTTCACGCCGACAACTGAAACCGTAGGTTCTGTCGGCAAGGTTCCGTCGGGCAATGCAAATTTTACAGTTATTGCATAATCGGTATCGATTCCGTCTCCATCCTGCGCCTGCTGTTTGCGCACCGGCAGTTTCTTAACGACCTCAATCACCGCCTTATCCAGGTCGGGATGGAGTTTTTTCGTTATTCTGCAATTCGTCAACCGGCTTGCTTGGGTCACCGTGAAATCGACCGTGACGTCTCCCTGCACTTTTGCTTCAATCGCTTCAGGCGGATAGGCTATGTTATCGGAAAGAAATGTGACCAAAGTCTTAATACCTTCCGGGAAACCTGGAATGGGACGGGGCGGAGCATCGGATGTCATCTGAGAAATGACTACTTTTTCATCGCCCTCGTCCGAAGTGCCCGTAACCATAGTTACCGTCTTATTGTCGCTGCTTTGTGACCTGACTGGAGTTGTAGCACCACAGGCCAGCATAACAATGAAAAACATTAATACGGTCGGTTTACTCGTTGCCGACCTCCAATTTTGCTTTCTGTCAATCATAAGAATATTTTTTTATGTGATACATTGCAAATTAAAGGAAAAGAACAGCTTATTTAAGTTAAACACTGGCCAATGGGTAATATTAGCAGGTGAAGAAGACGGTTGGATGAGGCGAACGGGCTTGCGTTGAGAGTTTTGTACCTTCCTGATATTTACTAACTTTGAAGAGATAACAAATATAAAAACAGGAGCTTACAGAGTAAATCGCTTCAAAAGCAATAAGTCAATGATAATAAATAACAACGAAATTGTAATAAAATCTATCCAGGAAGAAGATATTCCATTATTTGATAAATGGCTAGATAAAGAATATATAAAAAAATGGTTTGGAGAAAAAGAGGATTGGCTAAACGAAATAAATGAGAGGAATGGGCAATACAGTTTTTTAAAACACTTTATTGTTTACTATAACGACCGGAAAATAGGATATTGTCTTTATGCTGATTGCTTTTTTCTAAAGTATCTGGAAGAAGAAGGACACGATTTTCAGGAGATGTATGGAGATGTGGCAGAACAAAATCACACTTATGAAATCGGATATCTGATTGGTGAAGAAGAGTTCTTAAATCGGGGTATCGGAAAAAGAATCATTCAGATACTGGAAGATAGAATTATTAAAATCGGCGGAAAAGAAATAGCCGCAGACCCGGCGGAAGAAAATATTATTTCAATAAAGGCATTACTAAGTAATGGTTTTAAGAAAAAAAACGACGGAGACTACAGGAAGATCTGCAAAATGCAGTAAAGATGATTTCCACAGTAAATTACCGTGGAAATCGTTCTATCCTTACTCTATATTACGGATATATTTGGCAGGAACGCCGCCCACAACCGTATTTGCCGCCACATCTTTCGTAACCACCGCACCGGCAGCTATGATGGCGTTATCACCGACCGTCACTCCTTGAAGAATAGTCGAATTGGCGCCTACCCATACATTCCGCCCCAATACAATAGGGGCAGGATGCATCGAAGCTCGTTTTTCCGGATTGAAATCGTGATTGAGCGTGGCGAATACTACATTATGTCCGATCAGGCATCCATCTCCTAATGTTATGCCTCCATGATCCTGAAAATGGCAACAGGCGTTGATAAAAACATTCTTACCTATGGTCATGTTCTTGCCGAAGTCCGTGTAAAACGGAGGAAAAACACGGAAAGAGGGCTCTACCGGCTTGCCGAACAGTTTGGCAAACAATACCCGAAGCTCGTCCTGAGTATGATAAGAACCGTTCAGTTCAAAAGTGATACGCCGCGCTTCATCACTCATTTCATCCATGAAACGACAGATTTCAGGTGTATCAAGTGGCTTGCCCTCTTTTACATGTTCCAAAAAATTATCGAGTGTCATTTGCTTCTATTTTGTAAGAGTTATTTTATTATTTGAGATATTCACGAAAGAACTGTTCGAGTTTGTCGAACGGAATGATATTCATTCGGTCGTACAAATCCGTATGGTTTGCATCGGGGATAATCAATAGTTCCTTGTTATCACCTTTCAACTTCTTGAACGCATCCTCGCTGAAATAACGTGAATGTGCCTTCTCTCCGTGAATCATCAATACCGCACTACGGATTTCATCGCTGTATGATAGTATCGGCATATTGATAAATGAGAGTGATGAAGTCTTATTCCAGCCACCATTCGAGTTAAGCGAACGCTTATGGTAACCACGCTGAGTTTTATAATAACTGTGATAATCCTTCAGAAATTGGGGAGCGTCGGAAGGTAACGGGTCCACGACTCCTCCGGCAAGAGTATACGTACCGTTTCTGTAATCTTCCGTGCGTTGTGCATTAAGCTGTTTGCGAAGTTCATAACGTGCGTCGGCATCCATCGCATCGAAATAGCCATTGGCATTTACGCGGCTCATGTCGTACATCGTTGAAGTGACGGTCGCTTTAATACGTGTGTCGATAGCAGTCGCATTGAGCGCCATACCGCCCCATCCGCAAATACCGAGAATACCGATACGTTCCGCATCCACATCGTCGCGGGTGGAAAGATAGTCAACCGCCGCACTAAAATCCTCCGTATTGATATCCGGGGAAGCGACGTAACGGGGTTCACCACTACTCTCGCCGGTATAAGACGGATCGAAAGCGATGGTAAGGAAACCACGTTCCGCTAAAGTCTGCGCATATAAACCCGATGACTGTTCTTTCACCGCCCCGAACGGGCCGCTCACAGCGATAGCCGGTAACTTACCTCCGGCATTTTTCGGAATATACAGATCGGCAGCAAGAGTAATGCCGTACCGGTTGTGGAAAATCACTTTCGTGTGATTCACTTTATCACTCTGCGGGAACACCTTGTCCCACTCTTCTGTTAAATTCAAATTCTTTTCCATACTATCGTTATTTAAATGATTGTCTGCCGCAAATAGATTTGCCGTGATGCAAAGACATACAGCCATTGCCATACACTTGTTTTTCAATATTTCCTTCATCTGGTTTATTATTTATGTTCATAAGGCAAAGGTAAAGGCTTATATCGCATTGTCTTGTAGACAAATTACAGATATTATAACCTTAATTACTGAATGTGGGTGTATAAAATATAACTTGATATGAAACACCTAAAGATGGGCATAACCACATAAAAAAATCCCACAAAACGAATGTTTTGCAGGATTTATCTATGCTTATATAAGATGAGCGGTCTGGACGAGTGTCGAACGAAAACAACAATCTACTGTTAACCAATACTTTACGATAGCATAAAATCAAGTCCAACGCCTAATCCAACGTGCAAACTTTACTAATTTTAAGTACTTTACAATAATTTCAAAAAGTTTGGATATCACTATGATATCTAATGCAGAGGTATATAAAATATTGATAATGCCAACTCTTTTATTGGTTTTCTTTGCAAAGTATGCGAAGAAAATTTGTAATGCGGAGAAAAAGGAGTATATTTGTCGCAATAATTGCGTAGAATAAAACTGTACTTTATGTATATATATCAGACTAAGGATTGGCCGAATTTTACATGGAACAATGGCAAACTGCTTACATTGTTAGCTAATGTAAGACATTTGCAAGGTCGTTTATTGGGACAAATGGGAAGTTTAGGGTTTAAATTAAAAGAAGAAGCCGTGCTTTCCACGTTGACTTTGGATGTTCTGAAATCAACTGAAATAGAAGGAGAAATCCTGAATAAAGACCAGGTGCGTTCGTCTATTGCTCGTAAATTAGGCTTAGAGGTATCCGGTCTTGTCGATTCGCCCAGAAATGTGGATGGTGTTGTAGAAATGATGCTTGATGCCACGCAAAATTATGCTAAGCCGATAACCACAGAAAGGCTATTGGGTTGGCATGCCGCACTTTTCCCAACCGGTTTTAGTGGTATGTATAAAATAGAGGTCGGCAAGTATCGGAGTGGTGATATGCAAGTCGTTTCCGGAGCAATGGGCAAAGAGAAAGTTCATTATGAAGCTCCTAAACCGGATCAGGTGGAAGCCGAAATGAATTTATTCTTGAAATGGTTTAATGATACATCATCAGATATAGACCCTGTACTGAAAGCTGCAATCGCACACTTCTGGTTTGTTACTATTCACCCATTCGATGATGGGAATGGTCGTATTGCGCGTGCTATAACAGACCTTCAACTTGCTCGAAGCGATGGAAGTTCACAGCGTTTCTACAGCATGTCAAACCAGATACTTGTTGAGCGAAAGAGATACTATGAAGTTTTGGAAAAGTCTCAACATGGAACAAGCGATATAACAGAATGGTTGGTTTGGTTTTTAGCTTGCCTTGAAAATACCTTGCTCAATAGTACTGATGCGTTAGACTCCGTTCTGAAAAAAGCTCGTTTCTGGGAAAAACACAGCCAAACTCCACTGAATGATCGCCAGCGGTTGATGCTTAACAAATTATTAGATGGGTTTGATGGAAAACTGACATCTTCCAAATGGGCAAAGATAGCTAAATGCTCACAAGATACAGCCATACGGGATATACAAGACCTCATAAACAAGGATATTTTGCAGAAAGAGGCGCAGGGAGGAAGAAGCACGAATTATGAATTGGTTGTAGAATGAACACTATTTATAGTATTATGGAACACTACAAACGAGTTACTAAATATTGGAGAGATTCTCTTGTAGATAAACAGTTTTCACAAGGAAAATATAAGTTTTCGAATTTAGCAAAATCTTTTTTGCTAAATGATAAAAATAATTTCTTCAGAGTAAATAATAAAAATGTACTTTGCAATTTATTCTCCGGTGAAGATAGCACTGTTGAAACTTTTTATATTCCATTCTCCCATAAGAAAATCACCAGCCACAATAAACATGAGAAAGATTATCGCCCCGAAATACTTTTTCCTATAATATTTAAAGTACAAGTTTCTGAAAACGGTTTTATCTACCCTATTGAAAAACCAATAATTCCAAGAGACTTATTACTCCCTTTGGACAAAGAGGATTTTTTCATTGGTAATATGGATGACTATGATTTGTTTGTAACCCAAAATGACATTCCTAAGTTTGAATTCTCGGAAACTTCTGAATGGGAAAAATATTATTCAGAAAATATCGAATCTCAATATCAGAAAGGGTTAATTGAATACTTGCTGAGAGAATCGATTATAGACAATGAGCGTGCACAAGAAGATTGTAAGAAATTAATCAAGTCTTTAAACAGAAATAAAACGGTTAAAAAGAAATTCCTCTGTGCTCAAGGTAAATATAATGAAGATTGGAGTAAAACAATCGAGGACAAATTAACAGATGACGGAATTTTTTATAAACACATTGAATCATATATCACAAAATGGAATGATTATTTTGAATATATAGATAAACTCTTAGATAAAGTTATTGTATCCGGAGATATTTTCAGCGGCTATGAAAAGACCAATTCCGCCTATTTTACCAATGGTGAGTTAAATATTTCTTCTAAAATCACGGCTGTATACGAAGATATCTATACGCGTGATAAAAATCCTGATTTAAGTCTTTTCCAAAATTACGCAACAATTGAAGAAGAAAAAGAAATACCTGTTGCTGATTCAAATCTTTTTTTCTCCAAAAGATTAGGGCATAATAACAACGTATATCCGTTAGCCGATGCTCAGAGAACTGCTGTTTCTGCTTTATTAAGCGGAAAACAGGGGGAAATATTACCGGTCAACGGTCCTCCCGGAACAGGAAAAACAACAATGTTGCTTTCAGTGGTTGCCTGTTTATGGGTAGAAAACGCAGTAAAAGAGGTAGAACCTCCGGTAATCATAGCTAATTCTACAAACAATCAAGCTGTTACAAATATAATAGATGCTTTTGCCAAAGATTTTTCTAAAGGAATAGGAGATTTTGCAGGCAGGTGGATTGATGATGTAAAGAGCTTTGGAAGTTATTTTGTGTCAAGTATGCGGTCGGCTGAAGCTCGGGAAAAGGGTTACATTACAGAGGACGCTGTTAAAGACATGGAAACGGAAGATTTTTACATCAAAGCAAAAGAATCGTTTCTTAGTAGATCCGGGAAAACTTTTATAAATAAGGATATTACAGTTGAAGAGTCGGTTCGGGAATTGCATCAATTGCTGATTGATAAAAAATCGTTACTTGCAGATATTGAAAAAACTTACCGTAATTATCACGAGTTAGGAAATCTAATCAGCGAAACTTTAAAGATTGACTATAAAAATAGAGAGGCCATAATAGAATTTGGTAGAACGCTCACTGAACATAAAAAAGACGTAGAAATAATCGAAGATAAATGGGAAAGGTATTTAGCATCAGAAAGTATGTTACTAACAGCACTTTCATTTCTGCCGTTTATCAGAAAGAAGCGTAACCTTAAAGCAAAAGTTTTTGCTAAAGAGAATAATTTCTCTCTATATATTGATATAAATGATATGGATGCTGAAAGATTTATCTCGAGTATAAAATATAAAAAAGAAGTTCTTCTTTCTGATATCCAAAAATACGATGCATTCATAATGGCATTGAATAATTGTACTGCTACACTTGATAAATTGGAAAATGGTATAGACCCCAATTCAGCGTTTATAGAAATTGACAAAAAAGCAGACACTAAAATAAGGTTTGAAATGTTTCTGATAGCTACCCATTATTGGGAAGGACAATGGTTAATCGAAATGGAAAAACTGATTGAGAAGGGACATTTAAGTAATACTCACTGGAAGTATAAAAATATATGCGAAAATAACTGGCGCAGGAGAATGAAAATTACTCCATGTGCTGTAATGACTTCTTATATGCTGCCCAATTACTTTTCTTTTTCGAGAAAAATCCATGACAATTTGAACAAGTCAGATTATTTGTATGACTTTATCGATTTGTTGATAGTAGATGAAGCAGGACAAGTGTCTCCCGAAGTGGCAGGAGCAGGATTTTCTTTAGCTAAAAAAGCATTGGTGATTGGAGATACCAAACAAATACCTCCGATAAGCAAACTTACCAAAAGTATCGATATCGGAAATCTTCACAAGGCAAATTTGATTTCAAAAAATCAAGGAATTGAGAAGATAGACGAAAACTATAAAGAATTACAGGATAAAGGAATTGCCTCAGATGGGGGCAGTGTAATGAAAATTGCGCAAAACAGAGCGAAATATTATCCTGAAAAGAAATTAGAGAGAGGATTATATTTATATGAGCATAGGAGATGCTACAACAATATCATAGCATATTGTAATGAATTGTGCTACAAAGGAGTTCTAAAACCGATGCGTGGGGAAGCTTTAGAGGATTCTTTACTACCTTCTATGGGATATTTAAACATTGAGGGTAAATGTCAGAATATCTTAGGTAGCAAACAAAATGAATTGGAAGCTAAAGTTATAGCCGGATGGATTATTACTAATTATAAAAAGTTGAGAAAAGCATACAATGGCGAAGAGATTAAGGATATTGTGGCAGTAGTAACTCCATTCAGACAACAATCTATAAAAATAGCGGGATATTTAAAGGAGCCCAAAGACAAGAGTTTAAAAGATGAACTTTCTCAAATAACTGTAGGCACAGTTCATTCGCTGCAAGGTGCGGAAAGAAAAGTAGTATTATTTTCTCCAACCTATTCAAGACACAACAAAGGAAGTTTCATTGATAATGACAAAAGTATGCTGAATGTTGCCGTATCACGTGCAAAAGATAGTTTTTTAGTATTTGGAGATATGTCATTATTTAACAGGCAATCCATATCCCCGACAGGCTTATTATCTAAATATCTGTTTGAAAATGAAAAAAATGAACTTTCCTATGAGCATCAATACTCAAAGATATTTCTAAGAGAGGACTTAGTATCTAAAGAGAATCCTCCAAAAATTCTAATGAACTACAAAGAGCATGATGCGTTTCTGAAAAATATCTTCAATGAAGCTACCAACAGGATAGTTATCATTTCTCCATGGATTATTTATTCTACGATTGAGAAAAACGGATATGATAAATTACTGTCCGGTAAGAATGCAAAAATTACCATATATACGGATGAAAAATTCAATACTTGTACTCAAAATAAACCTGATAAGAAAAAGGAAGAGGAGTTTGAATTAACCTTGAAAAAATTAAAGGATTTGGGTGTTGAAGTAATTGTTAAAAATAATATCCACAGCAAAATAGTTGTAAAAGATAATGATACGATGTGCATCGGCTCTTTTAATTGGTTTAGTGCTCAGAGGGGAGGCAAATACTGCAATACGGAACATTCTATTGTTTATCAGGGGGAAAATATCAAAGAGGAAATTGACAATGTTATAAATCAATTGAAATGAAAGAGACTGAATTAAAATACTTTTTTCCTTACAGAATTGAAAAACAATATCATTTTAAAGATAAACTACGAAACAGGGATGCTTTCTTTGATGAGATGGAAGGCAAAAATGAATATTTCTATAAAGATGAAGGCAATTACGGATATAGAAGGAATCGCGACCATTTATCTTTACTGGACCGTAGCATAAATGATTATATAATTTCTGATTTATATATAAACTGGGAAAGGTGGTATAGGAATGGACGTAACATTTTCGCATTCTCTAAAGAGTTATTGGAAATGTTAAGTTTTACAGATGTCGATGATGTAAGTTATAAATCATTTAGTCTTCCATATGATAACTTTTATCTGTCTTTACGGCCGTTAGGATTAACCATAACAAAAGATTCGGATAAAATAATTGAAGGGGTATATATCCTGGTAGATAGAATGGCAATGGAAAAAATGGTGGATAATAACGGGAACGAGTTCTGGAATGATTATGCAATAAGCTTTCATTTTGTTGGTGACTTTGAGGATTTTATCATAAAATACCACGATAAAGTTTGGAATGAATCGGGGAGCGGAGGACAAAGCTTCTGGAATTTCGCTTTTTATTTTAGTGAAAAGGAAAATATAATTACTATATCTGATGCTGTAAAGGATTGGCAAAGTGTGGAGGAATATTCTTTGTTTCCTGAAAATAAAGAAGAAATTACAGACGAACACTTAGATTTATACACCTATTATCAGGAATTGGTTAACGGCACATACAAGATTATTGTGAACTGCTTACTTTATTTGTCTATGTATAAACAGGATAAAGACATTCAAGCCCATTATGTAGATGACTTACCTCATAATTTAAATAAAAAGCTGGTATTTTCAAAAAGCAAAAAAGAAACAGAAAAGATTGAAAAAAAAATTGCAGAAACAGGATTTTCTAAAATACACTATGTAGGAAACTCTTTCAAGAAGCGTTCTCAAGTAAGCGATAATTCGAGTTTGATTTTGTCTTCACATTGGCGTAGAGGGCATTGGAGAAATCAACGATTTGGTGAAAAGCTGATTTATGAAAAACTGATTTGGATCAAACCTGTTATAGTAAACAAATCTTTAGGAACCCCACAGAAAGGGCACATATATGAAATATAATATGCTTAGCCACTGATTATCAGAGCATAAAATATTAGGAACGATATAAATGAAATGGCAAGAAAATTAATCACATCACCCACTAAGGGTAAGCCCCCGATAAAGTACCTGTATAAATTAACTTCGGGAGCAAATTTAGTGAAATTTCTTCAGGTTGGGGATATTTTTCTGTATTTCACAATGGTGGGAAAGGAATGGGGCAAATGCGGATTTGCAATACAAGTGCAACACTGTAAAAAAATAAAATCCTGTTAATCAATAGACTAACAGGATTTTAAGCGGTCCGGACGGGACTCGAACCCGCGACCCCATGCGTGACAGGCATGTATTCTAACCAACTGAACTACCGAACCAAATAAAATAAAAAGACAAAACATTATTCAAAAGAGGCGGTCCGGACGGGACTCGAACCCGCGACCCCATGCGTGACAGGCATGTATTCTAACCAACTGAACTACCGAACCAATGTTTTTGTATTGCATCTCTCTCGATTGCGGTGCAAAGGTAGATAATATTTTTAATTATACAACAGTTTCACACAAATATTTCACATTGGATTGATTATTTTTTTACTTTTGTCCTCTATATAAATATAACAAACATGAAGAATACTCCAGTAGATTATCAGACTGCCAGACGAATAATAGATGGCTACGGATTACCGGATTTCGGGAAAGCAACGATTCGTGAAGTTGTTGCCATATCCACACAATTGGAACAGGAAACAAATACCGAGTTCATACACATGGAAATGGGTGTTCCCGGATTAAAAGCGGCACAAGTGGGCGTAGACGCAGAAGTAAAAGCATTACAAAACGGCATCGCTTCCATTTACCCGAACATCAACGGTACGCCGGAAGTAAAAGCAGAAGCCTCCAGATTCATCAAGGCATTCATTAATATAGATATTGCTCCGGAATGTTGTGTTCCGGTAACCGGCTCCATGCAGGGAACATTCGCCTCTTTCCTCACCAGCGGACAATGCACGGAAGGAAAAGACACCATCCTGTTCATCGACCCGGGATTTCCTGTCCAGAAACAACAAATCGTTGTGATGGGCTATAAATACGAATCATTCGATGTATACGAATACCGTGGAGAAAAACTGCGCGCAATCCTGGAAGAACATCTTTCCAAAGGTAATATCGCAGCTATGATCTACTCCAATCCCAACAACCCGGCCTGGTTCTGCCTGACAGACGACGAATTGAAGATCATCGGCGAAATGGCAAACAAATACGATACGATCGTGATCGAAGACCTCGCCTATTTCGCAATGGACTTCCGCAAAGAACTTGGCAAACCGTTTGAAGCACCTTACCAGGCAAGCGTTGCCCATTACACAGATAATTACATCTTACAGATATCCGGTTCCAAAGCATTCAGCTATGCCGGACAGCGTATCGGCGTGACGGCTATCTCCAATAAACTTTACCATCGTGCCTATCCGGGACTGACCAAGCGTTATGGCGGTGGCACTTTCGGTACAGTATATATTCACCGTGTTTTATACGCCCTGTCATCAGGAACCAGCCACTCGGCACAGATTGCATTGGCTGCCATGTTCAAAGCGGCATCCGACGGACAGTTCGATTTTATCACTGAAGTGAAAGAATATGGACGCCGTGCTGAAAAGCTAAAGAAGATCTTTACAGACTATGGCTTTACGATCGTTTACGACCATGACCTGGACGAGCCTATTGCCGACGGTTTCTATTTCACGATCGCCTATCCCGGAATGACCGGCGGACAGCTGATGGAAGAACTGATCTATTACGGCGTAAGTGCTATCTCATTAAGCACGACAGGAAGTAATCAGGAAGGACTTCGCGCCTGCACTTCGTTTATCAAACCGCATCAATATGATCTGCTTGAAGAGCGTTTAAAGCTATTCAAAGAAAATCATACCTTATAATTAACACAAACCCGGCATTTATTTTACACTTATTAACCCAAATGCCGGGTTTTTCGTTTGCTTCTTAACATCAAAAGCCATATATTGTCCCTGTCTAACAACAGTAAGCAATCTTCACTATGGCTACATATAATAACATATTCAAAATTACGCATAATAATCTCCTTCCTGCACAAGGAAGCATACTCATATCAGAACCTTTCCTGCAAGATGCTTATTTCCAGCGTTCTGTTGTTCTACTGGTAGAACACAATACGCAAGGATCGATGGGGTTTGTATTAAATAAGAAAACGGATCTGATTGTAAACACTTTTTTCCCGGAACTGGAAGAGTATCCGGAAATACCAATCTATCTGGGTGGCCCGGTAAGTGCCAACCGGTTGTTCTTTATCCATTCATTGGGAGATCTGATCGTACCCGACTCTGTAAAGATCAAAGACCGCCTGTATTTCGACGGTGATTTCGAAGCATTGAAGCGTTATATGCAGAATGGCCATTCGATTGAAGGAAAAGTAAAGTTTTTCCTTGGTTATTCGGGATGGACGGAAGGACAGCTGGGAAACGAGATCAATAAAAACTCGTGGGTAGTCAGTCACGCAGCTAAAGAAAATGTATTACTTGCCGATGGAGAAAGTTTTTGGAAGAACTCACTTGAACAGTTAGGCAGTAACTACGAGGCATGGACTAAATATCCGAAAGATCCTTATCTGAATTAAATTTTCACACAATCTGTTTATTTACTTTTTGCATCATCAGTACATCAGAATATCCGTTTTCTGTGATGATCCAATCTGTCATGATACCTGTAACGGTAAATCCGCAGCGGGTAAAAAGAGCTTTGCTGGCCTCGTTATCGACGGGTATATGCACATATAACTGATGCAGTTTCAGAAAAGAGAACGTATAATCCACCAGTACATTCATTGCTTCGGTAGCCAACCCGTTTCCTTGATAAACAGGTTCCAGTAAAATACCGATACCGGCACGCCGATGATGCGGTTCGAAATCGTACAGGTCGACAGTACCGACAGCCGCCCCCGTTGAACGGAGCTCGATCATCAGGCGTAACTGCTTCAGGTCGAAGATATCACGATGCGACTCACGAATATACTCTTTCAGTATATAACGCGAATAGGGAGACATTGTATTTCCAAGACTCCAAAGCTCCGGATTATTCTCCCAGCGATACAAAAGTTCCAGATCTTCCGGCTCCAGGGCACGGAGACGGATCGTTTCATTTTCCAGTTGTGCCATATTATTTTCCCGGTGATATTAGTTGTCCACTTTTTTTACAATAAATATGATAAGTAACTTTCTTGTCGACCAGCGTATCCATAAACAGAAGCATCTGTTCAAAACGGGCATCCGGATAACAAAAAGCATAATCCGTAAACTCCTTCATCTGATTACGGCGGCAGATAGCATCCATTACACGTTCCTCATCCAGATCCCAAAGATTTACATGTTCCAGTTCCGGCATCTGTTTTACACAGGCAGCCTTAATCGCTTCAAAATTGTCCTCACGGCAAAGAACCAGTAAGCGCTTATGCTTGCTTTTCGACTTTGGCTTTACTCCCAACAAACGCGATAAAGCAGCCAATGAAGCACGCAACCCGATAGCCAGCCGGATAAAAAATCCCATCAGCCAGCCGGAATGAGGATAATATTTATTGAAAAAGATCAACATGGCACCGTAGAATGCCTTTACATATTTCATATCGCCATGCTTGGTACTTTCTCCTTTATAATGGAGAATACGCTCGGGGATATAATAGTTTTTATAGCCCCCCAACACCATCCGGTACGACAGGTCGATGTCCTCGCCATACATAAAGAAATCTTCATCCAGGAGTCCGGTCTTATCCAGCGCTTCATGGCGCAGCAACATAAATGCACCGGCCAGCACATCCACTTTATGTTGTTTCTCCTTATCCAGATACGCCAGGCTATATCTTGAAAAAACACGGGATTTCGGAAACAACTTCGACAAACCGAAGATCTTACAGAACGAAACCCAGGGAGAAGGAAAACTCCGTTTACTTTCAGGCAGGAATACCCCATGCCCATCCAGCATCTTTACACCTATCCCACCTGCATTCGGATGTTCATCCATGAAGAAACACAGGGTTCGAAGACTCTCCTCACCTATCACTGTATCCGGATTAAGCAACAAAACATACTCTCCGTTGCATGGACGGATCGCCTGATTATTGGCCTTAGCAAATCCCGGATTATCCTTATTCTCTATAAACGTCACTTCCGGAAACCGGGGACGGAGATAATCGACAGAACCATCCGTCGAATTATTGTCCACAACAAAAACCTCAGCATCGAGTCCGGCAACAGCAGCCTGAACCGAATAAAGACATTGTTCCAGGAAATACTTTACATTATAGTTTACGATAATAACGGAAATCTTGGTTTCGTACATAAGAATCAGATTATATTTTTATTGAGTCATTAAAACTGGTACGGTTCACAATAGAACGTCCCAATGTTATTTCGTCCGCATACTCAATCTCATCACCAATAGAAACACCACGGGCAATGACGGTTATCTTCACATTATAAGGGGATAGCTTGCGATAGATAAAGAAATTGGTCGTGTCCCCTTCCATCGTAGTACTAAGTGCAAGGACAATTTCCTTTACTTCTTCGTTAGCGACCCGTTGCACCAGACTGTCTATCTGCAAATCGCCCGGTCCAATACCGTCTATCGGCGAAATAATCCCTCCAAGAACATGATAAACACCACGAAACTGCCCGGTATTTTCGATCGCCATTACTTCCTTGATATTTTCAACCACACAAACGGTCGACTGATCCCGTTTAGGATCAGCACAGATAGAACACATCTCATCGTCACAGATATTATGACAAACTTTGCAATACTTCACTTCTTTCCGCAAGGCCAGCAAAGCGGATGCAAAATTTTCCGTATAACCTTCATCCCGGCGTAACATATATAAAGCCAGTCGCAAAGCCGTCTTCCTCCCCACTCCGGGAAGCGAAGCCAACTCATTTACTGCATTTTCCAATAAAGCGGATGGATATTTTTGAGTCATTGA
This sequence comes from Parabacteroides goldsteinii DSM 19448 = WAL 12034, assembly GCF_000969835.1. Classification (GTDB taxonomy): domain Bacteria; phylum Bacteroidota; class Bacteroidia; order Bacteroidales; family Tannerellaceae; genus Parabacteroides; species Parabacteroides goldsteinii. The sequence goes on along the minus strand of NZ_KQ033913.1, from coordinate 1,052,416 downwards.
TTACCTTTCTTTGACCACAAAGATAGATAATTTCAATCATATCAAATCCGATCGGCCGTTTTTTACTGAAAATCGACTTCCCGGATAGTAAAGATCCATTCTATCTTATAATGTTTATAAAGTAGACAAACAGGGAATAAAGTCCACTATACGATTTTGTATAAAAATGCGAAGGAGAAAAAAAACTTCACAATAAATCGGTTTTGAAACTGCTGTTGATAGACTTTTTCGTGAAAGTTTGTTACGCCTATATATATTTTCCAGTAGAAACTTGTTTTATTAGAAAATACAATCTACGTTTGTATTATAATCCTTGCAAGGGAAAAAATATTAATAACTCAACAACACTAGGAGATTTTACAATGACAAGAAAATACATCAAAAGACACTGGCTCACATTACTGGGGATAGCAATAGGCGCACTTGGAGGATTTCTTTATTGGAAATTTATCGGTTGTACAACAGGGACATGCCCTATAACTTCTTCACCAATCAACAGTTCGATTTGGGGAAGCATCATCGGGGGATTACTTTTCAGCTCTTTCCAAAAAGAAAATAAAGTTTCAACAAATAAAGATAAATAACTTATAGATATGGAAATAGAAGAAAAACAGAATATGCAGCAATCATATTCTTTATTCGGAATGTTTACATTTGCACTGCGCCTGGTTGTTGGCTGGACTTATTTTTCCGCTTTCTGGCGAAGGTTGATACTGGAAAATAAATTGATTCCCGACACAGCCGGTTACATTGGAGAAAAATTCAATCATTTTCTCCCCAACTCATTCGGTATAAAGCCTCTCATCGAATATCTCGTATCCAATCCGGAACAGCTCTGGTGGTCGATGGTTATATTTACAATCATTGAAGGAATTGTCGGATTGCTTTTCATACTCGGCTTCTTTACCCGATTGATGAGTATCGGAGTGTTAAGCCTTGCTACCGGAATATTATTAGGTTCAGGTTGGCTGGGAACAACCTGTTTGGATGAATGGCAAATAGGCGTTCTGGGCATCGCCGCCGGTTTCACGATCTTCCTGTCAGGTGGAGGAAAGTTTTCACTCGATAATAAGCTTATTTCCAGGATACCGCAGTTTAACGAATATGGATGGACACGATGGCTGACCTCCGGTCCACTGCCTGTCAGCCATAATGTATTAGGAAAAATGTCGATCACAGGTGCTACGGCCATATTATTCCTGACACTCCTGACTAATCAGGTATTTCATAACGGAGTATGGGGAAAATTACATAATAAATCTGTCAAACCGAAAATCGAGATATCAGCAGCCGGTCTGGATCAGGATAAACTTTCATTCACCGTTTACCGTGTGGAAGGTGCCGATGTATATGGATCTTTTCTGATCGGTATCACTCTAAAAGATACCAACGGAAATATTATTCTTAACAGGAACGGAGAAGAATTATCCGAATTTCCGGCAAAAGACATCAAAAACAATTATGTGGCAAAAGTTGTTCCAGGTAAACATAGCCTTGTCATACCATTAGGTAGTAAAGCAGAGCTAACGTTAAAGGATAAAGCACTGGCTGATTTGCCAAAAGGAAATTACGAACTTATATTAACAGATATAAGTGGTATCGCCTGGAAACAGGACCTGACATATTAATTATCAATATCAAAAAATGTATCTAATGAAAAGTAGAAAATTCTTTACATTGCTGGCTTTAATGGTCGGTTTTATGACGCTGGCCTCATGCAAAGGACAGGCTAAAAACAACGAAGCAGCAAGCGACACCGAAACTACAGGAAAAGAGACAGCAGCTCCTGTACACCTCAATAAGGCTGACTTTCTGAAGAAAGTATATAATTACGAAGCCAGTCCGAATGAATGGAAATATCTGGGCAATAAACCTGCCATCATCGACTTCTATGCCGACTGGTGCGGTCCCTGTAAGATGATCGCTCCTTCACTGGAACAGCTAGCCAAAGAATATGCCGGACAGATCAACATTTACAAAGTCGATGTAGATAAAGAAACAGAGTTGGCCCAGGCATTCGGCATTCAGGGAATACCGGCCCTTCTATACATCCCTATGGAAGGAAAGCCCCAAATGCTTCAGGGAGCAATGCCTAAAGATCAGTTAAAGGAAAAGATAGAATCAATTTTACTGAAAAAGTAATTTGTTTTTCACTTCAGTTTTCACTTACTCTACAAACAAAAATTTTCAGGTAGACTTGATAATCTTCTCAAAAAAGATACTTTTTTCAAGTCTACCTGAAAATTTCCCCATCCAAAGGTTTATTCCCCATAATCATCATAACATCTAAATATTTACTAACTTTGTCATCGTTTGTAAATCATAAAACGAAACGTCATGAGTAAAGACCTATTTATGCTGAGTATGTGTATGTTTATTGCACAGTCAGTTTTTGCACAATCATATTCCAAATACTTCCGCCTGGCTAATCAGGATACCGTCAATTTCACCTTTACAGTGAAGAAGTCCGATATTAAAGCAATAGACTGTTATCCCCAGCGGATTACACAAATTTCGAAAAACGGAGATAATTACGAAATATCACTCACAACTATCAATCCCTGGCCCGAATGCTACATAGAAGGAGCCGGTTGGTGTTCTGTCGACCCGACTATGCCTTCGTATATCTGCCCGCATTTTGCTGAAATCAGGATGCGTTACGGGATAGATTACAAAGACTGCGACATCAAAACCCTAAATTATGACATCGAACCGATTGAGTTTACCAAAAGATGACCATTATGGCAACAGAGAATAAAATAAAGTACTTTGAAAATCGGGAAGATTGGAGAAAGTGGCTGACAGACAATTTTGAAATCAAAGATGAAATTTGGTTTGTCTTTCCTCAGAAATCATCAGGTAAAAAAAGCATTATATACAATGATGCCGTTGAAGAAGCCCTTTGTTTCGAATGGATTGACAGTACAATAAAATCGCTTGACAAAGAACATAAAATTCAGCGTTTCACGCCAAGAAACCCTAAAAGCACATACTCGCAAGCCAACAAAGAAAGACTTAAATGGTTATTAGAAAATAAAATGATACACCCTAAATTTGAGGATAAAATACGAACTATTTTGTCTGACCCTTTTATTTTTCCAGATGATATAATTGACAGATTGAAAGCAGATAAAACAACATGGAAAAACTATCAACACTTCTCCGACCCATATAAACGTATCCGAATTGCATACATTGAAGCAGCCAGGAAACGGCCTGAAGAATTTGAAAAACGACTAAACAACTTTATCAATAAAACGAAAGAGAATAAAATTATAACTGGATTTGGGGGAATCGGAAAATACTATTAATCTCTCATAAAATACCGATGCCTAACTTGCGTCCTGCCTGCAAGCCCACAAGCAAGCAGTCGTAACTGCGTTGGCTAACAACCCATTCTCCACCCATCTCTCAAAAATATACAGCAGCATAAATTACGGCCATATATTTTCTACTCATAGATAAATACACTATATTTGCAAAATATACAGCCGTAAAGTTTACTGTCGTATATTTTCAAAATAGTATGAACTAAATTTACTATCATGAAATTTTATAATCGTGAAATAGAACTGAAACTGTTGGATAAAACAAGGAAGATCGCTTTTAATAACCATTCACAAATGACGGTCTTAACCGGACGCAGACGCATTGGAAAAACAAAGCTTATCCTCAAAAGTTGTGAAGAAACACCAACTGTTTATTTCTTTGTAGGCCGAAGCAATGAAGCTCAGCTTTGCAGCCAATTTGCAATAGCTAGCAAAGAAACGGCCTATTTTTGCAAAAGAAGGTACACAAACCGTTCGTTTTGAAATTTCCGACTTATTCCTACGATTTTGGTTCCGATATTTCATCAAATATCATTATCTCATTGAAACAGAAAACCTGGACCAACTTGGAGAAATTATAAAAAAAGACTATCCGACCTATTCAGGGTTAACACTTGAAATGTATTTTAGGCAGATGATGATCGAAAGTAAAGAGTTCAGAAATATTGGTTCATGGTGGCAAAGCAAAAAAGAAAAAGATCCCTGTGAAATAGATATAATAGGCATTTATGCAGATGATAAACGTGCATTAGTCGCCGAAGTAAAACGACAGCGCAAAAACTTCAACCCAGACTATTTCAATGAAAAAGTTGAAATAGTTCGAAATAAAGTGCTTTCGAAATACAATATTGAAGTGAGAAATTTCTGTATGGAAGATATGTAAACTGTATGCGAACAAATCCAGTTTCTCTTCCGCATACAATCCGATAATATCTATTTCATCCTGATCTTTATGGTTCTTGCCTTGCCACCAAGAACCCATGTCTGCAAATTCCTTGTTATCAATAAAATAAAAGAATAACTGGATTTGGGAGTTTACTTCTGTTTTCTAAATGCTATACCTATATATAACGAACAAACCAACAACACCGCCCCAATCACCAACATCCGCTTTGGATAAGAAAACTCCACAGTACTTCCTTTCTGAAAAGAATCAGAACCGGCAAAACAGTTCTCATCTACAGAACCAGAACTAACAACCGACTCAACCACCTCCTCCCCCTGTTCCTTAATAGCTACATGAGTAACAGACTGCACCCCATTCAACCGGCAGCTATCGAACACGATATGCTCTATATCGATCACCTTATTGCGGGAAGCCTGATACAAATTTTTCAACAACATACTATCACTATGAATACTATGCACTTCCTCTCTTATCTCCCGGTGTTGTACACTACGCCGCCCGGCACTACAACCGGGCAGCAAAACAACCAACAAACCAACCGAAACAAATAAACTTCTACCCCACATATCCATACCTATCCCCCTTCATTTATTAATGATCACCTGATAACGATTCTCTCCATTTACCCGAAACGATAAATGCAAGAACTTCTTTCGTTTATAAAGAATTGCCTGATCGAAAGGTAACTTACAATAAAGCAACACATCCAGTAACTCCTTCGGATCAGGCACATAACAATCCGCAGCCTCCCCTTTCATATGCTGGCTCGAAGACACGCCACCCACCAACCTGTTCACCTCCGGACTCCGGTAACCGCTTGTGATCGCAATCGGCTTCCCATAAGCCAACCGCAACGGCTGTAACAACCGTTTCACCAACTCCATCATAACCTGCTTCACCTCAAACGGCGGCTCATTCAGCAACCCGTTCTCCACCGCCACCTGGCTATACGTCATTTCTTCCCAGGTAAAATTCCTACTTATCCTCTCTTTCATTTTGTACCGATTTAATTTTATACGAATAATCCACCCCAAACAAAGCTCCGGCAAATGTGCAGGTTTCCCCGAAAGCCACCAGCACACTATTATGAATCTCCCCTTTCGGGGCAATCCAGAAACCGGAGAAAAGAAGAACAATCCCGCTCATTACGAGCAGGATTGCCATTACCAATTGAATAGTCAGTCTTTTTTTCATACGTTCCCCTTTCCTCTTTCAATCAAGTAATCCTCAATTTACCATTTTCAATTATTCAATTTCCGGTCTGTCATCTCCACCGGAACCTTCTTCTTTTTTAGGTTTCGTATCTTCATCTTCTTCAAACTTCACAATCTCACTCATCCAGCGCAGACTGGTACCCGGCGAGAATATCACCCGTGCCTTTTTTATCAGGGAAGCATTGAAAGCATCTGCCGTCTCCGCCCCTTTCGAACGAATCGAAAGACGAAAACTACCGAACTCACCCACCTGTACAATACTACCCGAACGAAGTTCCAGGCTCATCGCCCAGTTCAACGAATCGAGTATTGCCTTCACATCAGCACTCGACATCGCCGAGCGGCTGGAGATCAATTCACACAACTTATCCATATCGCAATAGTTCGACGACCGCGCCATCGCATAAGTCTTCACCTTATCCTTATCGTCACCGCTAAGAACCTTGCGCTGCACCTTTCTAAATTTCAGTGTCATAGCTTTTCTATTTTAATGATTAATACTACTGTTTCCAGGGGAACGAAACAAAGGTACAGGTAGGTATATATGCAAAGATCGGTGTGAGAGCATCGTGTAAAACAGTATATAATAAGACTTTAGGAATATTCAAAATCTTAAAATACCATTTTTCGCGAACCATCACACTGATAGATTCAGGTTCTTATTTAACGTTTTTCAGAGAAATAATGATTATTACGTGAGATTCTTAGGGATAGATTTAGGTTATTTAATGACTTCTCGTAACAAATTTGATATCCTTTCGGGTACTCTTTTTAATATAATCACGTAATAAATACCCGAGAGGGTATCGAATAACAGAATATAAGTTATTTATAGAAAACAAGTGATGCCAGTATACTGTATGCGGAGATTAGCACTTATATTCTCCGCATATTATACGGCAAATACAGACATTAATCTCCGCAAACAATCACATTACAAGTTCATAATTATATCTCAATAATGAAAATTATTCCGTCTATTCCGTTTTTATCTTTTAACGATAAGAGTCGCTGATAATATAATGTATTGATATCGCGCTCCAATTGGCGAACGCTCCATGACTGCTGGGTAGCTTCTTTTAGGTAGAAGCAATGTGCATTAGCATCATTCACCTTCATTATCAACCCATTGTAACTCCATGTCAATTTGCTACACATTATGTAGCAAATCTCTGGTATTCGAAGACTTTCTGTTGCGAATCCGCTACCTGTTTAGTAGCTGGTTTCAAACAAAAAACTCCGCTTCTATAACATATAGGTCGTTTGAAGCGGAATTTTAGTTAGTTACGCATTAGTAAATTCACTGTTTACTTATAATTATCCAAAATTTTTTTATATTTTATGATAGCTGAAATTTTGCAGGTTGATGTAAAAGAGCTAATAGACTGGTATAAAAATGAATGAGTCATGGCAAAAGAAATAAAGATAATAAACAATAGTGAGTACGCTCAAATACTGTAACGAGCCGTTGCAGAAATTCAGACTGCTCGCGCCACTATTGCCCGACAGGTAAACACGACTGTAAACTCTGCATATTGGAATATAGGTAAGTTGCTCTTTGAAAAAAATTTAGCAGGTGGATATGGTAGTGGTGTAGTTAATAGATTGTCTATTGACCTAAAAGAACAGTTTCCAGATATGGGGTTGTCGCCTCGTAATTTGTGGTACATGAAACGGCATTATGAGCTTTATTATCAAGCTGATATAAAACTGCAACGCAACGTTGCAGTTTTACCTTGGGGGCATAATATATTACTTATAGATAAAGAACTCACGTTGGAGCAAATATTTTTTTATTCTCAAGAAGCAGTTCAAAAAGGATGGAAAAAAGATTTGTTGCTCAATGCCATAAAGATGAATACCTATGCCAACAGGCAAACGCAAATCAAAAGTAATAACTTTGATATTGCACTGCCCGAAGCGCAAGCTGATTATGCCAATGAAGTATTCAGGAGTTCTTATAATTTAGGGTTTCTTGGAATAGCAGAGCCCATCAAAGAATTAGAGTTAGAGAAACGGTTGGTCGCCAAAATCAAGTCATTCATTTTGGAATTAGGTCGAGGGTTTACCTTTATGGGCAATCAATATCGCTTGGAATATAACAACAAGGAGTATTTTGTAGATATGCTCTTCTTTCATCGGGGATTACGTTCACTCGTAGCTATTGAATCAGAAAATAAAATAATAACAAGATTTGGTAGAATTGAAAAATACTATTAATTCAAATCCCCACAATAATCCCCCACCCTCACCTTCCCCGCCAACACCAGTACCTCTTCGCAAGTAAACCCTCCTTTACTAATATGTCCGGCAAGCGTACCGATCTTGCCGCAAATTTGGAAACAGATAAGAACAGACATTGATAAATGATTTATTGAAGTTTGCGCAGTACGCTCTACTACTTCCGTTAAATGGAGCATCCGGATAAACAAGACGGGAAACCGGAGGGGGCAACGGAGACAGGTCATCACTGTTTTTTCAATGATGAAATCAACGTATGACTGCCGATCATGGACGATAACTTCTTCAATAAACTTCTGGTGCTTTTTAGGCAAGGTTGACCATACGGTAAATGCAATTTTATAAATCTTTTCACGTAAACGGTTACGGCCTTCCTTCGACATTTTGTCAAGGCTACGGTTAAATTCGTTCACTTCCGGCACTTTTCCATTTGGGAATAATGCCTCTAATTTGTTTTGTTTCTTCATGATATATCTGATAGGCGTTAATAAATAATTGAGGGAAATCTAAAATAAAAACAGGGAGACACAAAGTCTATTTTTATATGGTCAACACTTGTACCTCCCTTTTGCTCTCTATTTGGATAGGTTCAAATCTCTAAGCAAAAACTTACCAGGCTTAAACTTCACACTCCTACGGGCCGGTATCTTACAGGAAATGCCGGTACGAGGGTTGCGGCCTGTACGTTCAGCCTGTTCCCAGGCTTTGAAAGTACCGAAACCCTGAAGTACTATTTCATCCTCTTTTACCCTCTCTGTCAGTATTGCCTGAAAAGTATTGATAAACTTACGGGACTGTTTCTGCGAAATACCCATTTTCTCTGCTAATTCGTTTACTAAATCTGCTTTGTTCATAATATGTTTTCTTTACGTGTTTAACTATATTCTTTCATCAATAGTTATCCCGGACACAACGAATATAATAGGGATTATTCGTGGTTAAATAATTGAATGTGCCATCGCTTAAGCGCAATAAACAAAATTTACCATTTCCACCATATATTGAGCTACTCCAATAGTAACTGCCGAAGAATGTACCAGAACCTTTAATACCCTCTATATATTCTTTATTCATATACATGGCATGTAACTCTATTTGAGTAGGTAAGCGCCAACCTGTGCCATCTTCATCCAATTTGGAACAATAACTCTTCGTATTTATTTGTGTTAAAACACTAGGGTTCTGGCTTTTTTGTACTTGTATAGAATAAGAACCGTTCATTGTAGGCGACTCTGATAAATTAACTGTTACGCCATGAGATTCAGCCATATCTGTTCCACCTGCATCAAAAGGAGGATATAGTTTCCAATTGCCCCCATCTTTAGTCATCTGAGTATAATAACTTCTCAATACTTGCTGATTAATTGTAACAGTAATCTTTGTTAAATCTCCTGCTTGATTAACCTTTACTGTTTTTGAATGATCACCACCGGTTACAGCAATAGTAAATGTTGCAGAACGGGCACTCCCCATATTTTCAGTTGCATTAAATGTTAATACTTGCTCCGAACCGTCTGCAATAGAAGAGTCGATCGAGGGAGTGATAGCGTTTGTTCCGCCAGCTGGACTGACTGTCCAAGGTAGACCGTAGGTTCCCTTTACCTTTACACTACCTAAAGTCGCATCCTTTTCTAAAGACAGTTCAGTTTCAGACACCGTAAATGTGGAGCCCGATTGTTTAACTACCACTTTATTTTCTATATTTCCTGCTTTCACTGTTATATCGCCCGATATTTCTGTGCTATTGAGATTCACCTCGCTTGTTTTATATCCCAGATTCTGTTCGTTTCCATTCATTGTTTCCGGAATAGTACCGGTCAGTGTCAGCCAATCAGGCTTGGTAATAGAAAAAGATAATCCCGAAGTTCCTTTAAAAGAGAGTGTTCCGGCAGCGTCCTTTGTTGCAGCCAACGTTGTGGGACTGGCAGATACTGTCAGTGTAGAAGCTTTCTGATTCACCTTTATTGTTCCGGTTGGTCCGCCGATTTCATCCCCAGCACGAACAACTATCTCGCCGTTTCGCGCAGAAGAAGAGGGATTGACAGCGATATTAAAAGTCACATTCTGTGCTTTTCCCGTTGTTTGAGAACCTGAGGTCGCACCAACCAATGTAATCCAGTCACCTTCCGTTACCTTTGCCACCCAGTCCAAGCCGGATGTAGCGACAAACGACGATGTTTGATTATTAGCTGCTTCCGGATTTACTTCCATGCTCGAACCTTCTACCTTGGAACCTGCTTGCTGTACCACTATTTCCTCTTTCAAGCCTGTATAACCTATCTCAGCTATCGATGCACCGGCACTCACTGTTATCTTTCCACTCCGTTCCGAAGCCAAGGGGTTACTGGCTGTCGCTTTTATTTTCAAAGACTGCTCAGTCCCCGTGGCTTCATCTCCTGAAAAAGCAGGATTATCGTCTGCCCAATTCCACCAATTCTCCCCGCTTAAGGCAGCCAGCCATGGTAAACCTTTTGTAGTAGTAAAGGAAGAAGCCCCTTCCGAACCCTCTGCCGCGCCTAAAGAGATAACATCACTCCCTTTAGACAAGGCGGATCCTTCCTGCGTAATGGTTATCTCCTGATTCTCTCCGTTCACATTTACAGAAAAAGTCACACTCCTGTCTTCGGCTTTCGGATTGGCAGATACCGACTGGAAAGTAACCATAGCAGGCCCGTGATGGCTTACTGTTACCCCAGTTCCGGCAACCACACCTCCTATCATTGCCGACAACCATTCTTCCAAATCGAAAGACCACGCCTGCCCCGGACGGGCGGTGATCTGTACCTCTTTCATCCCCCCCTTCTCTGCCGGCATCTTTCCTGGATCGACCTCTATTGGCGGTATCTCATTTACCGTAATACGTTCATCGGAAATATCTATACCGACCAACGTCACCTTCATTACATAATGATAGTTACGCTCGATATTGTAATTATTCATTCCATCACCCGGATAAAAACGGAATACAACATTGTTATATGTCACTCCCCCCTGCACAGCCGTACCCGTCAATTCGATATAAGTAGCATTTGTCACCCCCATACCGATCTTCTTCTTTTCTGAGTCGATTGCGTTCCCATCACTGACAATACCCGCCATATTCTCCGGTAGATACCAATACATGGTAGCACCGTCTCTATCCGCTATTCCGGTATAATCTGTATATGTCATACCTACCAACTGGTTTTCAGGTACATCAACCTGCATTTTCTGCGGAACCGAGTTCAATGTCACAGTATTAGGAGTAAAAGTAAACCCCTCTCCGGCGATCGAATAAGTAAACGATATCTTAGCCACCATACGGGATAAATTCACCCTGATATCTTTTACTCCCCCTTCTTGTACCATCCCGCTCCACATCCCTGTCATTCCACACAGATTACTTTGGGGTAATCCAGTTTCGGTCGAAACATACGTCAACAGCAACTTTTTCAAAGCAGTTTCGGTTGCTATCTCTCCCTGGTCACCCATATTAGCAATGAACCACACATGAGATTCTGAACCTTCTCTATCATGTTTCAATTTAATATTAAGTGTATTGCCAGTTAATGAAGAAATATATTTAGCATACAAAAGCTTACCGCCAACATATTGCCCCACCCAGACACTGGCAATCTTACTTTCCTGTGCCTCTTCCAGCGGAGTAGCTGCACGAGTACCGATCGAATCCGATTCCATAGTGCCATCGGCAGTAAACAGTATGCTGCGGGTTACCGGTATATGGTTTGCCAGGACATTCAGATTAAAACCGGCATCCACTTCTTTCAGCGTAGGCAAAAGAATATCATCATCCACGTCTGCCTGTGTACAACCGACTATCCAAAGTAAAACCAAACAGCCAAACAGGCGAATCCAATGTTTGTTCCTTATTTCACTCATTTGTTTCATTATATCCTGTTTTATTCTATTGTCATTTTATATCCACAATTATTGACCACCGCCAACTTCCCCATCAGTCCATACAATTTCTTTCCAGCTTGCTACAACAAACGAAGTTCCTATTCCTTCATTGATATCCGGGTCGGGATAGGGTTCGTCCGGAGCTCCTACATTCGCATCTGTAAAGAAGATTGTCTCCTTCCAATCCAGTACTGTCATGAGCAGGGAGCTTTCGTTGTTCTTCACCTCCAGGGTGAAAACATATCGTTTGCCTTCATCGAAAGATATATTTTTATCGATCGTTGCTTTCAACGTCGCCGTTTTATCATCCCTTTGTACTTCGATCTCCACATCAAAAGGTTCCGTATTTTTAGGAAGAAGTATTCCTTTTGTCTTGTTCAAACCCAGATTATCGGTATCAGACTCCACCGGTTCAAATTCTTCCGAAGCAAATACCACTTCTGTTTTATCTCCGGCTTCGCCACCGGTGCATGGAATACCGGTATCTTCACCTACTATAAGAGCTGCACCGGACGAGGATATTTTACTTATGGTCAACCCAGTTGCATACAGTCGGGTGAAAGGGATCACATTCTCTTTGGACGGAGCTACATTAAATACCACTAATGCACATTTACGACTGAAAGTCGCCAAAGTTACCAGACGCGAACTTGCTGATATAGTTACGCCACGGACAAAAGATGTCATTACATCCTCTTTATGAGGAATATCTGTTATCTTATACGTTCCATCAACACTTTTTGCCAGTTTCCTTGCCGGAGAAACAGCATAAAAATCATACACTCCTCCCCTGACAACCATGCCTTCGGCTTTGCCATCGACCGGTTTTCCCGTATCGTCTACCGAGCAAAGTGCCAACGAACCGTCGGCCATGACCTTATAGGTAGCTTCAACGGTGGGAGTCGTCGTAGAAAACGGAACGGGAGAAGCCTCTACCCCTATGCTACTCCTGTAATAAGCAACAATCCGTATAGTTGAACCTTCCGGCAACGGAGTCGGAGCCGGCACTTCTGTGTCTTCTGCACGCGTCAGCACAGCGGGTATCCCCAGGTCGGGTTTAACGAATCCGACCTCTACCAACCGGGCTTCCTCCGATACAATATCTTCTACCATACCGCAGGCACATCCTGTAAGCAGTCCGGCCAACAAGAGTTCTGGCAAAAATAATCGTGTCAACATCCGTTTCATTTTCTCATTTATTATTCGACAGGAATATCCACTGAACCGCCATCGTTCCAACCGGCCACTTTCACATCTGCTATCTCGATCCCTTGCGGCGACATACGGATATTATAGATGTAGTTGTATCCTTTTTCCCAACTGGCGGTAAATGTTCCGGGAACGTCACTGTCGGCTCCCGGAACCATATAAAACGTACGACCGTCATCGAGTGTCAGCTCCAGGGAGATACCTACATCTCTGACAGGAATAACCAGACCAAAAGCCTGTACCGGAACTTCCGACGTTTCTTCTGTTCCGGTTCCTACCACACGCTTATCACCTCCGGCCGTAAATTGCAGCAGATCGACAGGCATTATTGTTCCGGTTGTTTCACCCGTTACCAGATTCAATTGGGCGGCAGCAGACTTTTTGAATCCTCCGTTACTTTTCAATACGATTTTAGCCACCCGACAACCGGCAAAAGAAGAACCTGCATTAACTTCCAGTACACGGAAACTCACTTTTGCCAATGCATGATTCATCGTCAAAGAAACCTCCGGATGCCAGCGGTCTACCTGATCCGCAGCCGTGCAATAGAGGTAATCCTCCTGGTCAGTTTCCCATTGCACATCCGTTGCTGCATTTACCGTTGCGCTACCGTCAGAAAAGTAGAACTTCTGCTCGTCCAACACCTTTACACCATTCATTAAAAGAGCTTTCGGAATGCCTGCGAGCGAAACACTCTTTTCTGCCGGAGCATAGCCATAAACTGTCCCTTTCTCCGAATACAAAAGAAGCGTTTCCTCTCCTTCTGCCAGTTCCCAGAGAAGAGGACTCCCTGCCGGATTGTATACGAACTGCTGGCTACCGACAGCGTTGTTGTATAAAATCTCCGTACCACTACTATTCTGTTTCGTCACGCAAATGCCTATCCCGGTCAGCGGGTTCGGGTTCCTATTCGTTTCCCCGGGGCCGCCCGTTACGACACTTCTCGACTCTACCTCCATCCACATGCCCAGATTCTTCACTCGAAAAGGAACACCCTCTTCCGGCTCGTCGCCACCAGACCCCGGCAAAACGATCTCTGCCTCTGTACACGCAGCACACAGTAACAAAAACACAGTCACTAATCGGTATAAGAATGGTTTCATGGGATTTGTCTTTTTTATTATTAATGTATTACAATGAAATATCCGGTTGTTCGTCTTCCACCCAGTCTTCCACAGTTACATCCATCACTGTCAACTTATTACGGCCGGCAGAGAACGTATAGATGCAGTTGGAACCCGCCGTCCATTCATGAGCCGGCAGAGTAACCGTATATTCGACAGGCGTATTACCACCCTCCTGGAGAGTTATCACTACATCGATTTCATTATCGCCAAAACCAGCTATCGGATAGACGATTGCACTGACTTTTTTAGATACGGCCTGTCCGGTCGTAGTTTTATCTTCGATAAATGCTTTGTCGCTTTGCTCTCCCTCCTTGATCTGCTTCATCAGGACGTAATTCGTAATTGTACGGCTAAGTGCTCCGGTGGTTGAATTATCGCTTATTGCGCCATCTGCCAACGCCATCTTGCCGGTTCCGGTTTTAAAAAGATTGGAGCTGTTTTGATGGTTCTTGATTTCAAACTTCGTAAAATTCACATCATTATCACTCAAGTTACCACCATCGTACACACGGAAAGATACCATCGCCATGGCATGCTTCATGGCCAGGTTGATCAGGTAGCCGGGGTTATTCGCATCGGTATTATTCGGGCCACTCTCCGGATCGAAAGGTATCTGCCCTTTGGCACGGCCGTTGTTTACATTCCGGCCACCCTCCGTCCCATCAAAATACAGGTAGTCTTTTTCAGTTGTTAAAGACAGGCTTATCCCCTTGTTTTTGTTAGCTGACCATGAAGTGGCATTCCAGATTTTATTCGCATTATTTGCCGAAGCATCCATCTCTCCGCTGGCAATAACTGTGATCGGGATTTTAAGATCGGATTCACTGTTTATACTTAGCAGGCTACTCAGTGCATTTACATCATACGGATAATAAGCATATACCTTACCTATCGTTTCTTTCAGATAATAAGGCTTTTCATTCTTGGGGTCATAACTAAGACCTTTCTCGGTAATCGAAATCCAGTTCTCACCTTTTGCATCTCCCATATACCATACATGAGGGCCGGTATAGCCGGAACTCGATGCATCGGGAGAATACCAGTCAGTTGCATCCGAGTTGGTCACCACTACTCCCAGACCAGGAGCCGTACTATAATCCGTATAGGTAATCGCACTGCCGCTTACCACCGCTTTGGTTGTCGATTTCAGTCCGGCATCCACCTTCAGGTTCGGGTTGATACCCAATGCCACCTGGCCGTCACCGCCACCCGGTTCTGGCTCTATTCCTGTCTCTGTTTCCGAACAGCTCACCGCTGTCACAAGGGCTATCAACATGGCCCACTTTGTCGTGATCGTTTTCATTTTCATTCGTTTTAAAAGTTTTATTTCCTGTTTATTTATTCGTATTTTATCATATCGGCATCTCCCCTTGTTCATCCTCCATCCACGCTTCCACACTGACATGCGTGGTTTGTATGTTGCTTGCTCCGGTAAAAAAGAGCGAGACGATATGGCTTTTGCCGATTTCAAAACCGCCCTCTATACGGACAAAGACGTTCGAGAGGGTTTCTTTCAGGTTGCCATTGCCGTCTTTCGTTGTCGTGATCCGAAGATGAAGCGGATGATCCGCCGTCCCGTCCTCCGGGAATGCCGGAAGAAGGAGATAGCCTTGTGCCTCGGGAGGCGATCCGTCGGACGCTACCTGCGGGATTAGCAGACCGGCAATATCCTGCACCGGGAGATTCTTTATATCTTCCGCCACAGATATATCCGCCAGACGGGGCGGTTCCGCTGACAAATCCAGTTCCTGACGGGTATGTACATCTGCTGCTTCGATCGTTTGTATCGTTCCCCATGCATCGGCTCGGTCACTGTAACAGACCAAGCGGACCTGAGTCAGCAAATGACGGAACGTACAGGTCGTCACCGGAACATAGCCGTTTCCCTCGAGGATTCCCGTTGCCATGATATCCGTCGTTCCGTCTATGCGGAAGGTTACTTTGCCCGTTCCTGCATCGGTTGTCGGCTCCCCCTCCGCCGGATAATAACCGTGCAGGCGGATATGACGGCCATCCGCCGGGTACGACTGCGACTGGGCAAATACAATCGGACGGTTCCCCCTTCCACCCTGACGCACAGCCTCGTGTACAGCCCACCCACTGTATGCACCCATTGAAACCGCCGATTCATCCTGACGGGCAAAGCTAACCTTCAGATCCTGTTCATAGCCCGAGCCGATTATCCCGCGCGTCGACGCTCCGATCGCACCTTCCAGGCAAACCGCTGTTTCTGGGACCGGCTCCGGAGCAGGATTGCTGTCCGAACAGGCGGCGAGGCCCGAAAGGATGACGACTGATGCTAATACTATGACTTTAAGGTTATTCATCTCTGAAAATTACTCTCCGGGGGTTACTATTGTACTGCCGCCGTTACCCGGCTGCCACGGGGCGATACCGGATTCTACCGCTATTTTACCGTCCTCCGTAAAGGTGAGTGTGATCAGATGCGAATAGCCAGCTTTCACCCCTTCACCGATATTCGAGACTGTGACATTCAGGGTTTTCGCATTCCCATCATATGTTCCTTTCACTTCCAGAGAGACAGGCAGACTCTCCGTTCCCATATTGGCTGTCGGGTAAAGCAGCAGATAACCGGTTGGCGGAGTTTCGGCATCTAAAGCAGAGATCATAGAAGGACAGTTCTTAACTGTCAGTGTCTGGTCGGCCGTACCCGTGACCGTTAGTTTAGCTCCGCTTGTTTTATCCAGCGATAGCTTCAATCCCGTGGCTACATTTTTTACTTTAATGGAAGCGACCGCCGTCCATCTGCTGATCGCACCAGCTGAACCAACACACTTGAACTGCAACTGGGTTAGCAGGTGGCTGAAAGTAAAAGTCTCGAACTTATCGACCAGCGAACCGGTCTGCACACCTGTCACCATGATGTCCTCGTCGCCTGTTATAGTGTAAGTGACGCTGGCAGGGTTGGTGGTTCCGCTCGGTTCCTTGCGGGGATAATAGCCGATCAGGACAGACTCTCCCTCTTCTGCCAAATAGGTTTGTTCCGGCTCAAAAGTCAGCGCCGTATTACCCGCACCACCTGTACGGACTGCGTCGATAGAGGTCCACGCAGCGCCAGCTGTACCGGGATTATCCAAACGGGCAAACGATACTTCCAGGTCATTCGTATAGCCGCCGCCGATCACCGCACGGGTAGCCTCCGCTATTCCGGCATTCACCTCTATTGCTTCAGCCGTTCCATCCGTCACCGGCTCTTCCGTGTTGGTGCAACTGCCGAAGAAAGCTGTCGCCAACAGACTCATGATCAATAATTTTCCTCTTTCCATATTATACCAGTGTTTTATCGTTATTATTACTATCGTTTTCATTTCGTTTCAGGGAGTAACCACACCCGAACCGCCGCTGCCCGGTTTCCACTCCTTCAGCATGATCGTCAAACCGGACATTTCATCATAGCGGACAACCAAGTCCAGTATCACATGTGTCGTAACTCCGACGGTGAATGCCTCTTTCACCTCATTCGTTATATCCGTGGATGAAGTGATTTCCTTTCCGTCTGCCAGTGTCATCGTTAGGATCAGGTCGACCATTTCACCGCTTTCCTCACCCGAAGACAATCCAAACAGGTTCAAGGTAGATGTATAAATGCCAGGTCCGGTCTCTTCCGGCTCGAACGTCATAAAGGCCCGCGTATCGAATAGCGGCTTGCCGGAAGGTATATGAACCCGTGACGAAACACCGGTCAACCTTCCCGACAAGACCGCCGGAACGACATCTCCCTTTTCCCCTCCTGTGACTTTTATATTCATTTCTAATGTACGGACAAGATTCACCACAGACAATTCCTTTGCCACAACTTCTCTGCCGCCCACCTCGATCAGGTCTAAACCTGCCCCGTACAGATTACCCGGACAGGCTATCTGCACCGATGAAGATTTTAAGGAAGAAAGCCGCTGCGCTCTTCCGCAGGCTTCCTTATAACCCTTCTCCATTTCAAGCGTGACACCCGTACAACCCCTGTTACAGACAGCTACCCGGTAACAACCCGAAGGCAACGTACCTTCATACCCCGAAACGTCCCCCGTACGGATAATCGGACTATCCGAACCTTCCGGATAGAAATACCACGTCATATTCTCCGGGCAACCACTGTCAGGGCGACGAAGCAGTAAACGTACTTTTCCGTTCTTCTCCCAATCCTCGTCCGTCATACGGTATGCGCAAGACAAGACCGCCACAATCCATACGGCATATATCATCCAACCCACCAGTTGCTTTATACGATATTTCTTATTTCTTTTATTCCTTTCCATCTTCCTATCTGATTTGAAAACGGTACGACAAACTGATCCGAAGTCCCAACATAAATCCCGTCGAGGCAAAACGGGTTTCCAAATAATTCCGGTCATCCGGCGCGTCATAACGGTATTTCTTCCCATCGAAGACCGAACGGTAACCGGCACGTACACTCAGCCCCATCCCCAAACCTCCGGCCAGGGAGAAACGATACCCCATCGACAGGCCCGCCGACCAGAAACAGCCCGTCCGGCCGTAAAGTATATCCTCAGACCTATCGATCGCGTTGCCACGTACATCGAAGTCACCATACTCGGCAAACACCCCGGTATGCAGGCCGGTAAACCTTCCCGAAGGGGACAGCCAGACTCTTGATTCAAGGGATATTTCAGAGACAGACCAGCTATCACGCGTCTTGTCTTTATAGGCAAAGTCGGAATACATGCCCGACAAAGCCAGTGACCAGCGACCGGCAAAGCTGCACTCCACTTCCAGATTAGGCATGAATGCACCTGTTTCTATTTTCGTCTCACCCGTTCCCAGACGGATTGAAGGAACTACGCCAAACCAGGGAAGAAGGTTTGTTTTTACGGCCAGATATACAGGATTGTGTTCGATCGGTGTTGCATTCTTTTTGACAGCGGGAGCAACAGGAGTTATCCCCTCAGGGTTTGCAGTTTCATCCGTTCTCTCTTTATGCTTTGTGACCACCCGTACCACTTCCTTTGTTGTAACGGTCGTTGCCAGATTGACAGCCGGGAGCTCTACTCTCTCGTGACGACGAATCGTATCCGTCACCGATGCCAGCCGGTAATCTTCCAGTTCCGTCCGGTCGAAAAGAGGATCGTCGATACGATAGACTTCGCGGTCGTAACCACCAGCCTCTCCACGACGGTACAAATCCACATAAGGGATTGCTCCGTACTCACCGATAGCTGCCTTTACAGCTATCGGATAACGGCTCTCACTGTAATGGATCGAAGTGTTGGCAAACCACGGAAGCGGACGGTATACATTATATATATGTATCTGATCGCGATAGCTGCCACTACGGTCGATGTAAAAAGCGACACAGTCATGAGGGATATCGAAACGGGTTTTCAGATAGGCACGGATACGACTGGCACGCAGCGAAGCTTCGTTCACCACTGCATCCTCTTTATAGCCATAAGCATCCACATGTGAAACGATCAAGAGGTGGTTGTCTCCTTTCAGCAGACGGTTCCGGGAGGCATCCAGAAGTTGCCCCATACGCTCTAATTGGTAAGCGTTATCGCCGTAATCAGCCAGGAACAGGTCGCTGTTTTCTTTGAAAGAGAATAAAAAAGATTCCGCCTTATGATAGGTCGTTGTCTGCGCAGTCACTTCCCGCCAAACCAGGCTGAAAAATAACAACAGGCAGAACGCTTTTCTTTGTGATCCTTTTATCCTATACATAATATTATATCAATACCAGTCCTTGATTTTCCGATTTACTTCTAAGATGCCCCCTTATTTATATAATAAGGGGAAAAGATAAAAAGCACCTCGATTTTGAGAGGAATTTAATGAGTTTTGTCTCTGGGATATTTTGGATTGATGTCTTATTTCAATATTTTGTGGAATAAAAACATGTAAAAATGATAACAGTTTTTTTCAAACGGATATTAATAAGACAGCAGTCTTCACCCGCCTTATGTCTTATTCTTTGAAAATTATGATTTAAAGGTCACAAGCAGGAAACTAGGTTAATTAATACAAATTCTATATGTTTTTTTTAGGATTTTACCCAAAAGCTTTGTTTTTCCATAAGATTCTTCCTATGTTTGCAGAGCATTCAAACTCTTTTGCGAAATCCACAAGTTGTAAAGGCTTGGATATGAAACAAAAAGAGAGGGAATTACCTTATTATATAAATAAGGATAATTTATGCAGCCATCAGTTCCTTCACACCTTCAGAAACCCTTTTATTTGCTTCTCCTACCTTACCTGCATCAAATGCAGACAAGTAAATGCGAGTCATTTTCTCGGAAGAATGCCCCAGGGCTTGGCTGATGATAGCAATCGGTATCCCCAGATGATAAGCCGCAGATGCCCAGCTATGGCGAAAAACATAGGTCGTCAACTTTGCAGATAAACCCAATAAGACCTGCACATCTGCCAGATATTGATTTTCCTGTGCCAGACATTGTTTATACTGTTCATGCGTAGCCCCCTCCTGTAACACTGGAAAAAGATATTTGGAATCCGCCCGCCTGTAACGATTAATCAGTAACTGCATAGGCTCCGAAACTTCCATCTCGATCAGTGCACCTGTTTTTTGCCGGCGATACGACAATACTTTTCCTTCTTCAACCAGGTTCTCCCCTCCTAAACGAACGATATCCGCAAAAGGCATACCGCAAGCCAAAAAAGAAAACAGGGCCATATCCACCGCCAGCTTTTTCTCCGGTTCTTCTTCCAGATCGAGTGCAGCCATCTGCTTAATCACTTCCACCGGAACAGCCCGTTTAACGGTCTCCTCCCGTTGCAACTGCATCCCCTCGAACGGCCGTTCCTCAAGCCGCCCTTTCCAACCCCGGCAAGCACGGTTGTACATCGCCCGTAGATTACTAATATAACTATTCACCGAATTTACACGCAGTTTCTTTCCTTTCAGATACCGAATAAACTCCTGCACAACATCCTGCGTCACATCTCCCAACAATCTGCTCTTTCCTCTCTCACGAATGAATGCTGCAAAATGATTTCGGGTAGCACGATACAGATCGGCCGTGCTTTCATCCCCATTACTGCGCTTCTGCTTTTCCTGCTCGAGCATCAGCCTGCAAAAATCTTTATTTCTCATAACTTTTTCCTTCTTTATCGTTATTAATCAAAAAGATAAAGATAAACATTCAGGGCTTACTAAATGTTGGATTTTCACGACTGTAAATAACAATCATTTTAAAGAAAAAAGCTGTTTTAGAGAAAAAAAGTGACTCATCATACTGTTTTTTATACTTCACATTGGCTATCTGAGAAATTCATTGTGATGATTTGTCCCAGTCATCGTAATGCCCCAACCAAGTCATCACAATGACTCCATACACTCATCACAATGACCCGGACAAGTCATTACAATGATTTTTTTAACAAATCGAAAAAGGATGAAATTTTCTTCAGTATTACTCCTGAAACAGGGTTCATATTGCTTCCTTAAAGCTATAAGCTTGTTTTTGACAGATCATTTTCGATTGACAGATTGTTGCAGGTTTTGCTTGATCAGTGTCACTTACGCTGAAAGCATTGCGATGAATGTATTTTCACTCGACCAAATGTCTCCACAAAAAAGAAAATCCCCTCAATCCGTTATTGCTGAAGTTCGGATTGAGGGGGTAAATGCGCTTTATCTATTCCTTGCTTATGTACAGAGTGGGGAGACAATGGTTAGATTGGCAGAATGTCAAAATAAAACAAGTGATAATTGGAGCTTTCTAGGCAAAACTTAGATATAAACTTTGTTTCATTTTGTTCTTATGCGATCAACCAGAGATTTTCCTATAGAGTTTCTAGATTGATATTTTAAATTTTACATTCTTTCATTTAAAATATATCCCATAATTTAGTCCATTGATTTTCTATGTACTTTTGTGGTTATTTGTACATGAAAAAGACTAAGAGTAAAGATAGTTGCTTTAAAAAGAGAGCTATTTTAGTTGAATAAACTATTCTCTATACGTAATTATAGTTTCAGTTTCATTTCGCTGTACCTTATAATGTATAGGATTATTTTTAAGATTTACATTTTCTAAATTAGGACTAAAAAATAGTATTTCCTTACCTTCTCTTGCTGTATGCGCACTATGATTAAAAGAATATTCTTTTGTTCTACATTCTTGATATAAATCTTTTATTTCCGAGACATTATCATATGAAACTATCCAATGCAAATCTCTTATACTTTTTATTTTGTCACTAACAATTTTGTGATCTGAGTATTTATAATGATTCAAGTATAGTGAGCTTGCTTTATAAAAGTAAGGTGGATCAAAATAAAATATAACATTATTATTTGTAGCCTCTTGTTGTATCTTATCCACTAATTTTAATGCATCTTTTTTATATAAATGAATATTTCTTTTTCTTGCTGCTATTCTTTTTATTCGCATTATAAGTTCTTCTTTGTTGAATCTACAATCAAGAGGGTAATCACCTTCTTGATTTATGCCTCCAATAACCCCTGCATTTATAATGCCCGAACGATTTGTTCTATTAAGGAAAAACGTAGAAAATCCAAGTTCTAACAAACCCGCTGTTTTTTTTAATGATTGTATTTCTTTCTGTCTTTTCCATTCCTCAATTGTTATCTCTGTATTTAATATTTTCTCACATAATTCGTCAGTTTTTCTTAAAACAGAATACCAAAATGCATAAATTGATCTATCTTTATCATTGATTGTTATTTCATCAACGAATCCTTCTAAAAGTAAAAATAGCGCAACAGATGCTCCACCAGAATACGGTTCAACATAATGCCCTGTAATTCTATTCTCAACACAAATATTTGCAATAAAAGCAGATAATTTATTCTTTCCTCCTGGATATCTAAGTGGTGAATAATGCATTAGTCTTTATTATTAATGTTTTCACTGAGGTACATAAATAGAGGTTCAAGATGTTTCCATGCTCTTTTATTGTGCTCTGGATCTACTATTGTTTCTAAATTGTGGATAGCTAAATCTAATCCCATTTTTATCCGTTCAATATAATCTTTCAAATTTTTATATGTATTTGGATCAATTTCATTAACTATTTTATTTTTTAGAACAAAATCCAACATACCTTTTAGTGATGTATCTACAAATTCTTTATCCATAGAGAATTTTAAAATATTCATACATATATCCATATCAATATCATCCTTTATATGATGAATATCTTTTATATATTTGATTAAATTTGAAACTTTCTTCTGGCTAGCTTTCTTACTTTCCTCTCCTATTTTAACAGAAAGTTCACCTAATAATTTATTCTCTTTTAAAAAAAAGTAGAGTGATTGCTCCAAATATGCACGCAAAAGAACTGCAAACGAATATTTTTTATCAATAGGCAATGCTTTTAACTCTCCAAAAAGAGCATCCAATTTTTCATTATCAAAAATAATCTCTCTATCTCTAGGAATAATAAAATTTAAATACCCATTTTTATTTGTTTTTTTCTTCCTTGTATTTGTTTTATTTTTCTCATCTTCCAGATCTTTTCTATTTTCAGATGATCGACTTTTATTTTTTTCATTTTCTGGAACAACACTCAAATCAATATTAGGTTCTTTTTTTAATTTTTCCAATAGACTTTTCAGATCTTCTGTTGTATTATATTCACGAGAAAAACGTTCTGCATCTAACAAAGATTTGAAAGTTACAATAATTCTCTTTTCAAATTCTTCTTGTGGAAGTTTGATAATTAATTCACCATTATTATTATCAAAATCAATACCTAAAAACAATTTCACTTCATCTAGTGCATAAAAACGCTCCAAATTAGTTATGTCAAAGTTTGTAACATCTATAAAAAGGCCTTCTTCTTTTTCTAAAATCTCTTTACCTTCCAAAAATAGATTGTATGCTTTTAATGGTTTTAAAATTTTTGCCCTTGTCTCATTTAAAACAGTACAGATATCTTCAATTGACAATCCATCTTTCCCATACATTTCAGCTATAAAAGAATATTGATTTCCAGTTTTCCATTTCTGTACAGCATCCCCTTTATGACGTTCATAAATTATTGGATTGGCCAACAATCTATTTGGTGCAATAAAGCAACGAATCTTATAATCATCTATTGGTATGTTGTTTTTGATGATATTTTGCAATAAAATTTTAGCTTTTGCAGCAGATAAATACTTTTTAGGATTTTGCAACAGCTTTAAAGATGCTACCCGACGGTTTCCTTCAAGTACAACTTTCTTTCCATTTTCTATACAGATAATAGGTTCTTCGCCTACAAAATAGCCTTCTTCTGATATTTTTTTTGCTAATTCATAAACTTTTTCTTTTTCTAATAAGATTTTCAATACTTGAGTTTGGTTTAAACTATCCTCCATATACCTAATTCTAGGATTATTTAAATCAAGTTGCAAAGTACTTACTTTGTACTCGTATGTTTCCCAAATTGAATAATCTATATACATAACTGCTTGTTGTTAATTATCGTTTCAGTTTACTATGCAAAAATATAAAATTAAAATGGATAAAAGAATTCCAATTGCAAGTTTTTCTATAAGATATATTTAATACTCACTTTGAGATGACCTTTCAATTGTAGAGTACAGGAAACTATATTCTACATATTAGCAGTTTTGACATAATATTGCTTTTATGGTATATGTAGAATTAGATTATTTTGTTTATTCCCAATTATGTTTAAACATTCGATAATAATTATTCACATCTATATACAGTAACTTCTTATAGAGCCTATACTAATCAGTATTTCACAAAAATTGTATCATTAGGGTAATTACTGCTGTATGGATTTTTATTGAAGTCTATAAATATTTCTTTGTTCCAGATTTTCTGCCATAGTATTTTGCTAATTTTGGTAGCATCACTAGGCAACATTTCTATTTCACTATATTCAGTATTTGCCTCTTTTTCCAATTTACCCTCCTTTTTCGCTTCATTAAGAATATAATTACACAGTCGTTTATAGGTAATTCCATTGTCTGATAAATCAATGTACTTAGAAATCTTGTTCTTTAACTCTTCATCTGTATAAGATACAGCAAGAGGGGTTACACCATATTTATGTATCATGTCTTATCTTTTTAGTAATTTACACAAAAATACATCATTATTCTTGTTTTTTGATGTAAAATCAAAAAAAAACAGTCCAAACTCTGCCACAACAGTATGAATTTGCTTCTATAAGTAGTTAGTAATTATTGTTATAAAAGAGAATTTCGAGTACAAAAAATTCATTATGCTCATAATTCTATTTTCCACTCCTCTATATTGCGAGTCTTTGCACTGAAATTCACTCCTATCTTAAATAATTGGCGGGGATCGGATGCAAAAGGAAGTGCATAGCCTTTTTCATTGATCTGGCGTAAAGCCTCGTCTACTGTTCCGTTCAGTTTGAATTCCATCAAGTAAATGAAACGATCCGTTTGCAATACCAGGTCGATACGGCCTTCTGAAGTATGGTATTCTACTTTTACATAGAAACCAATCAATTTGAACACAATAAACAGAACATTCTGATAATGTAACTCCAAATCACGAACCAACTCATAAGGAGTATCGGCAAAAAAACTTTGCAGACGGCGGAAGAAGGAATCATAATCGCCGGAACGTATCTCACGAACAAACTTCTGAACATGGAAAGAAGAATCGACTTTATCCGTATTGGCATAGAAAGGAAGCAAATATTTCATAAAGCCCTCCTCCACTTCACGATTAGGAAATCCCAGACGATAAATACCAAATTCACGATCATATCCTTTAATTGTCAGATATCCACTCTGATAAATCACGGGTATTGGGTTAACAGATGTGGAGTCAATGCTATTCAAAACATCGGCATCCGTTTCCGTATGCGCCATGTTATACAAGTTATAATGAGAGTGTTTTAACAATTTTACCAGATAGGTTGGTGTACCTGTTTCAAACCAGTAACTACCAAACTGCAAATACTTAAAGGTATTAAGTAAACTGAAAGGATTATACATACCGGAACCATTCGGCACAAAATGATAACCGTCATAACATCCTTTTAATTCAGTACAAGCTTCTTCATTTGTTAAGGAAAGAGATGAAGCAAGCGCTTTAATATCTTCATCAAAATATTCGTGCAATTCCTCTTCTGTAATGCCGCAAATAGAAGCAAAAGGTCCTTTCATCGAAATATCGTCCAAATTATTCAGATCGCTGAACACACTCACTTTCCCAAACTTGGTTACCCCTGTTAAGAAAGCAAACTTGATATCCCCGTCCATACTCTTCATCACACCATAAAAAGCTTTCAAAGTATCACGATATATCTCTTGCAGTTCATCATTATCCAATGCCTGTAACATCGGCTTATCGTATTCGTCAATCAAAATTACAACACGTTGCCTGGTCTGTTTGGCTGCCCTTCGGATTACTCCTTTAAAGCGAAGCGAAAGTGTTGTTTCATCTTTTCCACGACCATAAAGTTCTTCCCACTGTGTCAACTGATTGCTTAACAAAGCATCGAGACATTCAGGACTATCGAATTTTTCAGCATTCAAATCTAAGTGAAGTACAGGGTATTCCAACCAATCTTTTTCCAGCTTTTCGATAGCCAACCCTTCAAATAACTCCTTTTTCCCCAGAAAATAAGCTTCCAGGGTAGAAATAAGCAAGCTTTTCCCAAAACGGCGTGGACGACTCAATAAATAATAGCGACCCGTTTTCACTAATTGATAAATCAGTTCTGTTTTGTCAATATAGATATATCCGTCCTGACAAAGACTCTCAAAATTCTGTATACCGATAGGATAAAGCTTTGCCATAATTCATCTGATTGAAGTAATACCTTTTACGCAAAGTACGCAATAAAGATCGGCATTTACAAAAAAAAGAATAGGTTAATTGGTTATACACTGTACGTCTTATGTAAGATAGCAACACTGGACAACCTTTCCGGATATATCTTCTCTATATTTGCATGATATAATTCGAATAGTTAATTATGGAGTTGGAAGTAGAATAGAGATATTGCCAAAGTTGCGGAATCCATTAGATATAAATCAGGAAGAACTTCTTGGGACTAATGGCGACCAAACGAAATGTGATGAATATCGTGTCTACTGTTATCAAAATGGACGATTCAAATAAATACAGTGCAGGAATCCGAAGACACCTGCACCATAAATATAAAATCAAGAATCAGCCTTGCGCCTCTTCACTTCTTCCACGAGCTTTGTAAAGGATTTTTCCTTTTTACGTTTTTCATGCTCGGAAGCGGAGAAATGCCAGGCTTCACGCTTTAGTTTCAGATAGCTTTCATACACTTTGATGTCCAGCAAACCTTCAGCGACTGCTCCCAGAACAGCACAGCTGGGTTCGTTGGTATGTGTGCAATCCTTGAAACGGCACGATTCTGCATAGTTGGAGATTTCCAGCATTTCGGCTAATGAATCGGGATTATCTACAGTCAATCCAAACTCACGGATACCCGGAGTGTCGATTAAAACACCTGAACCGTCCATCAAGACCATTTCCCGCCGGGTGGAAGTATGCCGTCCTTTTCCGGTGGACTGGCTTATATCCGACGTCAGCAGCACCGACCTTTCACAAAGTGCATTAACAAGAGAACTCTTCCCTACCCCCGAAGAACCAACAAAGACAACCGTTTCGCCTTCCGATATGGAATCCCGTAACCGGGAGACCGTTTCAGGGTGATGGATACTTGTGAAAAACACCGGCATCCTACGGGTAAGATGCTTGATTGCTTCCTCTGTCTCATGTTTATCAAAAGGTAAATCAGCCTTATTGAGTATCAATACGGGATGGATGTTTTCTTCCAATATCTGAACCATGAAACGTTCCACCCTGCGTATATTGAAATTATCATCGAGACTCTGCACGATAAACGCCTTATCAACATACGAAGCAATTGCCTGTTTTCCAGCTACCGTTCCATTTCTCTTGCGGTATAAAGTCCGTTCACGGGGCAACATACCGACGATAATGCCTTTGCTATCGTCGAATGGCTGAAACAGTACCCAATCACCTGTACAGGGCAGTTCAAAGTCAGATTTCCCATACATCATATTTCCCGTCAACTCGCATTGGTACAGTCCGCTATCGGATATAACCTCGTAACAGGTACGATGCACGATGGCTATCCGTCCGTGAGACAATGTATTATAAGCCGATTCTTGTTTTAGTTGGTTCAACCGGTCGTTCCAACCATACATATTTAAACGAATCATAGCGTTATCTTTTTAGCGATATAAAATACATAGCCGTAAAACCCTTTATACTTGCGGTATAACTCCTCTTCGTGATGTGACATCGCGACAAGTTCTTTGGCAGTTTTATTTCCCGGATATTTGGCCAGAAACTTTTCCCGGGCTTTAACCAACGGTGCAAAATAATGGTCTGTCCAGCAAGTTTCAGGTAAAATAAAAGAAGCGACAGGAAGATACCCCGCCTTTTGTATCAGGGCAACCTGATTGGGTATCGTATCTATTTGCGGATAAGCTTCCATCCAGAAATCATGAATCTCTGCCGGACGTTCTTCAGTAAACCAGGCGCTTTCAGAAACAGCGATATATCCTCCTGTTTTCAGATATTTGCGCCATTCGTTCAGTCCGCGTTCAAAGCCTATATTATAAATGGCTCCTTCCGACCAGATCAGGTCTAACTCTTCCTCTCCGAAAGGAAGGTTGTCCATCAAACCGACGATTCCCTTCACTCTATCCTGAAGATTCAGCCCTCTGGCATTACTGTTGAACCTGTCGATGAATCCCGGAAAAAAGTCAAGACCGGTAATATGCCCCGGTGCATGCTGTGCCAATACCATTGTCTGTCCACCTGTGCCACAACCCAAATCGGCGATAAGGGATTGATCGGTAAGGTTGTCTATAAAGCCCAATGCTTTAAGAGTCACTTCTGGACTTCCGGGCCCCTGGCGTTCTGTATTTAAAAAGTATTCGCAGATTAAATTAAAATCGAATTCGTGAATTGTTTTATTTTCGTTACTCATTTCTTTATGTATATAGTATACCCGTGAAAGCATAACAATGCCATCATCATTGTACACTGATTAAAATTGAATTAATACAATAGGAATTATGCCCGGATAGAATTACCCGAGAATAAACGAAAGGACAACCTGTACAAGGAATACAGATTGTTTACTACACCAAATCCGATTTAAATAGTTTGTTTAACATGCGACAAAGATACATAGTAATTATCAAATATGCAAAAACTCTACTATAAACGCCATTCCATCATCCTAAAAGCCTTAAACTCATATAACTATTATTCTTCCGACAAGCTAAACTCCTTATTAGAGAATAATTCCGCCAAACCTGATATTTGCTTCAAACGCAATATTTCATCTCTGTCCATACCGATATTACGTTGTATCCAGGCATCCGACATGCCGCATTTGGAGAGCTCGGAGACGATATGGCTCATTAATTCAATATTGTGGGTACCACGTGCCCTGTTATGACGGATGGTCGAAGCCATTCTGTTGGAGAGATCTTTTTCGATGACAGTGACGGGAAGCAAGCCGCGTTCACGCTCATAGATACGTTTTGATGTCTTCATCACCATATAGCGGTGGTAGCCGTCGACCAGTTCATAGATGTCTTCCTCCGGAACATAGTAGCATACACACGGGGAAGTAAATCCGTCTTCCCAGATAGAAACTTCCAGCAATTTCATTTCCGGGGGCGCTACGACATTAGGGTTATAGCTGTTGGCTACCACCTTTTCCACAGGGACAGCCCTTACCTTGTACACAGGACTAGTATATTCCTCCATATAATTCAGAGTTATAAAGTTTTAATATGTCTTCCTTTTGTTTCCTCTCGTGAATATTCAGTGAGAAGCCCATATATTTACAATAGTAGTCATTCTTC
Organism: Parabacteroides goldsteinii DSM 19448 = WAL 12034; assembly: GCF_000969835.1. Classification (GTDB taxonomy): domain Bacteria; phylum Bacteroidota; class Bacteroidia; order Bacteroidales; family Tannerellaceae; genus Parabacteroides; species Parabacteroides goldsteinii. Next base: position 1,022,645 of record NZ_KQ033913.1, on the reverse strand, counting down.
AATATACAGATACAGACACGCTTATAGGTTGGAAGTTCGCGGAATTCCGGTATATCAATATCATCCAGATATTCCATCCGAACCGGCTTCTTTATCGTCTTGTAATTTGTACGGCCTTCAACCCGTATCGGGATTCCTGCCTGCTTTAGTTTTTCGATAGTGCCTTCTGCCAGGCAACCGCCTTTCTCACGCCAGAATTTTATGCTGACGGAGAGTTTCTGCAAATACCCTTCCCGTGTCTTCTCCGGCAAAGTTCCCAATAGAAATTCCATATAAGACTTCCAGGTCATTCCCTGCGGTAATTTGACCGACTGCCATCCCAGCGCGGAAGTGCCGCCATACAACCCGGCAAAACTGACTCCGTTGACACGCCCGATCATCTTCCCCCACATATCCGGGTCTATCGCTCGATATAGTTTCAGGCTGGCTATGGCCTGGGAGATAAAAGGGCTTGCCACTCTCTGCATTTCCAACGGGACTCCTGCCTGATAAAACAAATCATACAGGTGATTGTAATCCCAACCGAACCTGCCGTTGGCAATCCATATATCTTTTGTTTTCCAATCGAATATAGGATAAGCATTATATATACGTGGTGCCAGCTGGTGAACCCATTTCAGCCGGCGGTAAGTCTGCACTTTATTCTTTATATGGATAGCCCGCCATCTGTTGAAACTTTCCTGTGTCCGTATCCCTATCAGGCAACAGGTGCGTCCGGCATCCTTTTTTTCATGCAACCATTCCGCAAACTTTAACTGAAACTGGTAATCCCACATATTCTCATCATAAAATGGGAAGTCCTCTATACAAAGCGAGTTTTCGGGCATCTTATTCACCCATAAATCCTGCAACTCCCTGTCCCACGGACGCCAGTAATTCTGGAACATCGAAGTACATGTAGGAACCTTAAAAGGGACGCACACCCGGTAGACCTCCAAGATATCGGAATTGGAAGACAATACGCGGTCTACATAGGAAGTAGTTTCCCGGTACTGCACCTCATAGTCCATGTGAAAGACTCCCAGTTTCCGTTTCAAGCGGTGTTCGCGTATATAGTCAATACATAAATTCAGCAAAACACCACTGTCCTTACCTCCGGAAAAAGAGACGTATACGTTATCGAAGTCAGAAAATATCTTATCCAACCGAACTTGTACTGCTTCGTACACATTGAGCTTCTCTCTCATCATCACATCTATATTCCATTTTATTATATAGTTTCCATTCTTGAGTTACGAAAAAATGAGCTGAAGCAAAGAGCTCTTTATGCCGGGTATGGGCAACGGCCCGGACAACCGAAATATTTTTGAAATGTTCCAAAACAGCATCGATCAGGGATGCCAATACCGCGTTGTCCTCTCCTTTCACATAATAGTTATTAATAACGACACAGGTACTTTTGATTTCAACGGGTATAAACCCTATCACCATGTCTCTTTCCATAGCGACAAACCATAAATAATGTTTTGATGTTTTGAAAGGATAATTATTATTCTGCCGCAAAACGCTGCAACTCATAACTAGTGGAGCAACTAATTCATATAGCCTCGGGGCGATTCCGGATAACACTTCTATATTCATATTCCAAAGAGACTAAGATTATACAAATCCTTCGAAACACAAAAATAAACAAAATACTATACCAAAGAGTATTAACAGCGAATATTTTAACTTAAAATAAAGAGTTCACCCTTTAATTTTCAGGAGCAGCAGAAAACACAATACAATATCCCGCCCATATCACACATCACAAAAACTTTCTACTTTCAGACAACAAGAGCGAAGTTCCTATTGTTATTCAATAAGAAAAACGAAAAATCATGAGAAAAGCATTGAATATTATTATCCCTATCCTGGTTTGTTTCCTTGTAGGGCTTTCCGCCAGCTACTTTCAAGCTGACGCAATAAAGAACTGGTATCCAACCCTTATCAAACCAGTGGTAACTCCGCCCAATATTGTTTTCCCGATTGCGTGGAGTATTATTTATGTATGTATGGGTTTATCCATCGGACTACTAATCAACTCCACCATAGAGCGAAGACGGTTTTTCATCAAAGCATTCGTCTTCCAGTTGTTTTTCAATTTCACCTGGAGCATCAGCTTCTTTTATATCCAGAACCCGCTTATCGGATTTATCAATATCCTGTTGCTCGACATCTTCGTTATCAATTACACATTGAAGAGTTATCAGGTAAACAAAACCAGCTCAATACTTTTCATACCTTACGTAATATGGTTGTTGTTTGCAACCTATTTGAATGGGTATATATTAATGTATAACTAATCCAAATTATAAAGCTTCAGTTTATTATAAAGCGTTTTCCGGTCGATTCCCAATAGTTGGGCGGCACGCGTCTTGTTGTTATTGGATTCCTGGAGAGCGCGTTTGATAAGTTCGCATTCATGGGTTTCGTCTTTCAGGAGGATGCGGGTGTCTTTTTCCGGGGCTTCCGTCAGCTCTTCAGGGAGTTCACGACGGGTGATGTATCGGCCGGTAGCCAACAGGGTGGCATATTTGATGACATTCTTCATCTGACGCAGGTTACCCGGCCATGAATAAGACTGGAAAAGACGGATCGTCTCGCTATCAAAACCGATAATATCTTTCTGGAGCTCGGCATTCGCCTGGTCGAGGAAATTATTGGCGAAAAGCAACAAGTCTTCCTTCCGCTCTTTCAAATCCGGGATACGGACAGTAAACTCATTGATACGGTGATAAAGATCTTCACGGAAATCACCTTTATCGATGGCAGTCCGCAAGTTCTCGTTTGTGGCAGAGATCAACCGGACATTGATGGCGATCTCTTCATTTGTACCGATCGGCTTCACTTTACGTTCCTGCAAGGCACGAAGAAGTTGTACCTGCACTTCGTAGGTCAGGTTACCGATCTCATCCAGAAAAATCGTTCCTCCGTGAGCAGCCACAAAAGCACCGGTCTTATTGTCTATCGCCCCAGTAAACGAACCTTTCACATGGCCGAAAAACTCGGATGCCGCCAGATCTTTGGGGATCGCCCCACAGTCGACTGCAATAAACGGAGCCTTACTGCGGTTACTCTGCTCATGGATACGGCGGGCTATGTATTCCTTCCCCGTCCCGCTCGCCCCGGTGATCAGTACCGACATATCCGTCGGGGCAACCAAGCGGACGTGGTCGAACAACTGACGGGCGGCAGGACTCTGTCCTTCAATATAAGTATTCCCTTCCGGCGATTTCTTTGCCGACGTATGTTCTACCGCAGGCGTTTTCACCACCTCACGGATCTTACTCAGCAACTCTTCCGGATTCAGGGGTTTGGCAATATAATCGGATGCTCCCAGCTTGATAGCCTGCACGGCGGTCTGTATCTCCGCATAACTAGTCATCATGATCAAAGGCAAAGAGGCATATTTTTCCTTTACCCACTTCAACAAGTCGATCCCGTCACCGTCCGGTAAACGTAAATCCGACAAGATCAGGTCGTAGCTGACACTCTCAATCTGGCGTTTTGCATCCGAAACCGAGCTAAGTGCTTTTACCTCAAAACCTTTCTTTCCTAACCAGGTTGTGAGCATTAAAGAAAAAGTTATATCATCTTCAACAATAAGAACTGATAGCATACTTAATTATATTAAATCCTTACGCAAAGATATATATTTTAGGAATAAATCAGGAACAAATCCAGGTCGCTTTACGCCAGGCTCCTTCGAACGGTCCCTGTTTATGATTCTTTAACCACCAATGGCAGAAGCCCAGCTGAAGGATAAACAGCACGATACCCACCCCGAAACTGGCGGCAACGCCCAATTCGCTATACAGCGACAAACCATAACCGAAATAGATAAATGAACCTATAATAGACTGGCTCAGATAGTTAGTCAGACTCATTTTTCCATAGGGTACCAGTCCATGCAACACTTTGTGTCCCGAAACCTGTTGCCAAAGAAAAACAAAGACAGCCACCAGTACACACATGAATGCGAAATTACGGAAAGAGGAGAAAATCGTATTGAGCGGAGATAACATACTCTTATTTGTAAACAGATCGGGCAAAGCCTCCGTAAAATAATACAGAGGAATAAAGCAAACAGCACTGATCAGGAGCGTACGAAGCCAGAACTTCCGGTGACCAGACAGATCGACAAAGAATTGCCGGCGTCCTATCAACATACCGATCAGGAACAGGGAAGCGGTCTGGAAGAAACGGCCATGTCCCCAACCCCATAACAGGCTGAAAAGCTGTCCGTCCCACAGGTTCGACTTCACCATCGCCCAAAAGTCCATCTGTCCCAGGAAGGGATACATATTTCTATGATGCACCAGCCATTGTTCCGGAGCAGCCACATAGTCGGGATTGTTCATCGCATAAAGGAACTTTGCCCATTCTACAGGCTGAAGCATCAGGATAACAGCCGTTATCAACACAGCTTTATCGCTCCATTTGCAAACCAGGGGCAGGATGACACCTACTATCGCATACAACACCAGGATATCACCGGGGAAGAATGCACCATTAAAACATCCGATCAGGAACAGCAGGAATAACCGCCACAGGAAACGCAGACGGAAGTCTTTCCCTTTTTTAGCCTGGTTATTATATTGTATGAAGAAACTAAATCCGAACAGCAGGGAGAAGATAGCATACGCTTTCCCACCAAAGAGAAAAAACAACGTATCCCAAACACCTCCGTTCAACGACTTCATAAACTCGGTAGTCGCTTCGGGAAACTCATAGAAATTAAAATGTTCGATATTATGCAAAAACATAATCGCCATAACGGCAAAACCTCTTAGGGCGTCGACAACTTCAATGCGTGCCGACTTGAGTGGCATTTCGTGCTTCATGGTATAACTATTGGTCTTTTTTAATAATGGACGCAAAGGTAGGCAAACAAACGAAACGAAACAAAAAAAGCATCCCCAACAGATGCCTTTTTTGTTTCGCAGACTTAAATAGAATACTCAGAAATAATCTTTCTTTGTTTTAAACGGTTTAAATGTAGAAACGTCCACTTACGATTCTGTAAATATGAAAGCGAATACCGTGCCAGAATCTGCAAAAGGTCTTCGTATGTATCATAAACTCTTACTACTTAACAGAAAAGAAAGATAAAATGTTTTAGACAACGGAGAGATAAAGACAAAAAACGGGGAAAACAGATACCCAACTGGGGAAAAATTCCACAAAGATATTCCACAGAATTATCCCACAACCGTTTACTTCGAAACGGTCATTGCCTGTTCAATGATTTTTTTCACTTCTGCGATTACTTCCGAAAGCAGCGATTTCCATTCCTCCACAGGTAAAGTGGTGGCATTCTTTTCGATAACTCTCAGTTTCTCCACCAATGAGGTAGCGCCGAGCATGGTAAACAACGGCACCATTTTATGAGATATCTTTGCAGATTGTTCCCGGTCGTCATCCTGCAATGTACCTTCGAGTAAGACATTGCTTTTGGTTGTCTCTTCCACAAATGTTTTCAGGATGGATGCGGAGGCTTCCTTGTCCTCGCCGGCAAAGGCTGTCAATGAATCAAAGTTGAAATCAGAGGTAACAAGCAGTTCTGTTGATAAAAGTTTATTTAATAGGGTAATCAACTGCCGGGCCGTAAAAGGTTTATTCAAAAATCCTGTGAAGCCGGATTCCAGATAATGGTCATGCTCGTTCTCCACGCTAGCAGAAAGGGCTATAACCGGAAGATTCTCTGTTCCCGAAATACCGGAATTACGTATGCTTTCCAGTAATTGATAACCATCCATTCCCGGCATCTGTATATCCGTAATGACAGCATCGAAAGAGGTCTTCTGCAACAAAGCAACAACAGAGAAGGGATCAGTACAGCTACTCACCTCCACATGGTTCTGTCGCAAATATTCTTCCGTAAGAGCGAGTTGCAGCGGATCGTCATCGACCAAGAGACAGTATACATCGCGACCAACAAAAGATGGTAACTCCGGTTCAGACACGGCTTCCTCTTCCGCCGCGGGAAGCACCTGCACATCGGCTACTGTAAGCGGCAGTTCTATTGTGAAATCACAACCTTGCCCCACGACACTCTTTAAAGAGAGGTTTCCTCCCATCAAAACCGTCATCTTCCGGGTTATGGATAGGCCCAGCCCAAACCCTTCCGCCTTTTCAGTTGCGGAAAGACGGGTAAATTCACCGAATATACGTTCCTGTTCTTCCGGCGGAATACCCGGACCGGAATCGCTCACCAACACATTCAGCAGTGCACTGTTGTCTGCCAGAGCATTGATAGACACCACCATGACAACCCGTCCTTCACGGGTAAATTTAAGGGCATTCGACAATAAATTCCCCACTATCTGACGAATACGAATCGGATCACCGATATATAACTTTTCCGTTCCTTCTTCTTTCAGATTCAAGACAAAAGTCAGATCTTTCGATTCGGCTATCGGTCTGAAACTGGTAAATATCTCATTGAATAGAGCCGATACACTGAAAGCCACCCGCTGTATCTCCATTTTTCCGGATTCAAGACGGTGAAAATCCAACAAGTCATTGACCAAAGACAAGATATGGCTGGCCGAACCAGACATATTATCCAGGTAATATTGTTGCCTTTCATCCGGATGCCTCCGCAGCAAAAGGTCTATATACCCGATGATCGACGAAAGCGGAGCCCTGATGTCATGACTGATTGTCAGCATCATCTTCTCACGGCTATGCAACAGGTCTTCGGCATATTGTTTCGCCTTTTCCAACTGCATTCTGTAATATTTACTTTTCGAAATATCACGGGTGATCATGAAGATAAAAATAATCACGATAACAACAGAAACAATAGCAATGCCGGCAATCAGCAAGGAAGTCTCACGCAGAATCTTCTGTTTGTTCTGCATACGTTCCAGCGAAGCATTCACTTCCTCCTCCTCGATATCACGCAAAATCTGGTTAATCTTACGGGTAACTATACTATTATTATAACGCAGATTGGCAGCACGTTCCAGCAACTGGTCAGCCAGCAATTTACGCTGCCCTGCAACACTGTCCTGCAAGTTTTTCAACACACTGGCGATGGTATCCGCCGGATTGAATACATTCACCAAAGTGTCTGTCACTATCTGGCGGGTCGTATTGACAATGATGCTCGTGTCTTCACGGCTGGGTGAGAAAGCATCTGCCAAACGACGGAAAAAGCCGCGGGGTTTCTTTTGAGAAAGAATCGTATCCTGCTTGACTACAACATGTTCTTTTATTTCCTTCTGTTCGATAAACGTATCTTGTTCGGCAATCACCTTTTCGATATTAATCGTATAAAGATGCTCCGTATTCGTTTCTTTCCAGGTTTCAAGCAGACGGCGGGTATTCAGTCGTTTCTGCCTCAAAAGCATATCTATCGTATCGATCTTTAGCAACTGAACGGAGTCGGTTATCAGGACACGCAGGGAGTCCATATTGCTGTGAGCCTTATTCAGCGTCCGGTTAAAATGATTCACATTATTCTGTGGCATACCGACCAATTGCCCCAACGCCTCGCTTTCATAAAGCAAAGACAATGTATTGGTTACGAGATAAACTTTCTGACGGGCTTTACTGTCCGGTTCTTCCTCACCGGCAACCTGTTCGATGATTTGATAAATATATACGACAGAACATACTGCTATTGCAACCAACAACAGATAACCTAAAATAACCTTAAGAGTGATGTGTCCACTTTGTTCTGCCATAAAACAAAGGTAGAAGTTTCTATCAAAATATCAATCTTTGTCGTAAACAATTCCCCATTTGTCCAACATCTCGAAGTCGGCATTCTTCAATCCGACTTTCCAGAAAGGAACCGGTTCGTCATGATCTCCGAGGTACATGCGGTCGCGCACCGTAAAAGCCGGATTGGAAACAGCCAGGGTAGAATCGGAAACTGCCGTATGTATTCCTGCCAGGTCCAATACGGTATGGAACACACTATTCGTGCTGACCGGGAGAGCCTGATGAGCCATTGTCGTCTGGTATTTCTCCGGATAAGTAGCCCGGTAAGCATCCGAGAACCAAATAATGTAAGGTATATGTAACTGATAATAGGTCGGAATTGGAGACGCATGCAAATAACGGGCACGGGCATCGTCAAAAATATCTTCCCCGTGATCGCTCAGATAAAGCATCGACACGCAAGCGTCCGTTTTTTTCATCATATCCGCAATCTCACCTAGCACATAATCGGTATAATGTATCGAATTATCATAAGAATTACGCAGTTGCTTCTTATAAGAGGCACGGATTCCTTCCGCTTTATCCGGTGTATAAAATGCAAAATCTTTCGGATAACGTTCATGATAGTTAAAATGCGAACCATAAGTATGAATCACAAAAAACAAATTACCATCCGTCTTATCCACTTCTTTCTGCAAATAAGGGAGCAATTCACCGTCATGCAAAGATGTCAGATAAGCAGACTTCGGTTTAAACTGGCTCATATCTATAAATGTATCCGCTTCCCGGTAAAACGAACCGATCATCGACGTGCTCAGATTCTGGTTCGCAATTACAACCGTATGAAAACCGGCTTCCTTAAAAGCAGTCACAATACTTTTCTCATCATAAATCACCCCATAATCTTCAGCACTGGCGGCAGACAGAATGATAGGCACACTCTTATGAGTATTATTGGATTGGGTAACCACATCGGTAAAATGAACCAACCCATCCAGTTTCTCCATCCGGGGAGTCGTTTTACGTTCATAGCCATACAAACTCCATTCCATCGCACGAGACGTCTCTCCCACCACCAATACATAAATTTCACGTTTTCCTTCCGTCTGCACGTTCTTTGTCGCATGGAAGGTAAAATCGGATGATGTAATATGATAATTACTGTTTTTTTCCGCTTTATTGATTGCAAAATAAAGGTTGTAAAGCGCATTTCCCGGATAAAAATCATTTTTCAGTGAAACCATATGGCCTTGTATCGGAGCCAGCATGCAAAGAATGATCCCCAGTATAAACACACCCAGACTTCTTACCGCCCATCTTTTTCGGAAAGAGTTTGTCAGCTTCTTTTTCATCCGGACAGACCAGACAGCCAGCAGCAGAGTTGGCAATGTATAAAAGAAGAAGACACCTATAATGACAAGAAATATATTTCCAAGTAATTCGCTGGCTTCAGATGCAGTCGAACTGGTCAGGTTCAGAAACATATCTACCGCAATCACCGATTCGCCAAAAAGATAAAGCAACACAAGCTGTCCCCCGTCCAATATAACTTTCGGTAGCAGGCACCAGACGACAATACCCGGTTTGCGTGCCAACAAAAGCAGACCGACCCAAAAGGCATAAGGCAATATCAAAGATGCGATTCCCACTGTGACAGGTAAGGGCTCCGTAAAGAACAACACACAATTAGGAACGATAAACAACAACGCAAACAAGAACAACAAATGTTCCTGGGAAGTGAACCAATTCCTCAACTTTATAAAATAACTCATCGATATACCGTATATTCCTGAAAAACAACTACTCTTTTATCTTCTTCCGGCTTTCATTTCCGGGCGAACTGCAAAAGTAGTTGTTATTCAGCATATACTTATACAAACCACATACAAAAAAAGTTATTTCACACAATTCCGACCGTCTTTTCCTATTGAACAGTTACTTCATCCAAGAAAAACCAAGCCGGATAACCTACCCCATAATGCCAGGAAGGACAGGTCTTGATTCCTTCAATCTCGACCTTTATATAACGGGTTGTCACGGGAGAAGGGGCTTCACACTTGACTCCCACAAACTTCACCTGTACGGAACGGTCTTCCGCCAAACTCTTTTCACCAAACGGTTGATAGGTTTTATTATCCGACGACGTGGAATAGGTCACTTTCTTCGGAAGCAATATCCAGGCACCCAACTGGTGAAGGAAATCACTTTCTATCGAGCTGACCGGCGTCTCTTTACCCAGATCAAGAACAAACGAACCGTCAATGCCCTCCCATCCGATCCAACTTTCCACAAAAGTAGTTCCGCCGAACAGTTCATCAGTCAGGGCAGTTTCTCCCAACGTTTTATATTTACCGGACGGCTCTTGAAGCCAGATCACTTTCGCACCTTTTGCCAAGTTCTTTGCTTTACCAGGCAGATAACGTTCGGTATATAATTTGCAATATTCAGCCGGAGGATTACTTCGTTCGTTCAGGGTCGGTATATTAAATTCGCGCGTACGTTCTTCAAATAAAGCCAGGTTGGCTTTGACTTCTTCCAAATCGTGATTTCCTTCGGCGCGTGCTATTTCAAGTCCGGCATATTGTAACGGCAAACGGGATAGCCGTACACGTTTCAACAGGATGGGATCGCTGGCTACTGCCTGTTCCGCCTGATCGAACAACTCATTATAGCGCTTGCGGCAATTCGCATTCAGCATACCGTCTTTATGCGTAACCGGTGAGTCGTATATCCAAAGACGCTGTTTGCTGGCAAGCAAACCACCCTCCAACAGCTTCTCATACTGATAAATATAAGGAGAGGCAGCCCCATAATAGCCATCCATAAAAGCACGCATCAGCGAATCGGCATTCTGGTAAGGATTCCACATCAACTTACTAACCATATAAGCACGCATCTCCGGGAAATCACCTCCTTTGGAACCTCCTATCTGGGAGAAATGCATGGTTGCATGATGTTCTTTAAACAATTGGATATTCTTTTGCAGAATCGGGAAATTGGGGAACGGAGATACAAAATTATCAAAATTAATCCCGTAATCCCACACGAATATATTATTACTGATGGCAGCCCAGCCTTTCATTGCTTTCATGAAATCCTGTCCGGAAGCATTGTCGGTCAAAGGAACTTCACGGTCGCAATCGATATCGCACAGCATGATATTCACATTCGGCAATGGCTTCACATGCTTAGGCGGATGCATCGTATACAGATAAGCCAGCGTGGAAAACTCTTTGTCCGGGAAGCGGGCAGCCAACTTATTCAGAAAATGAATCAGACTGCCGGAAGGGCCTCCCTCCTGTTCATCCAATGCTTTACAGTCCGGACAACCGCAGTTAGTAAAATTACCGTCGTTCTGGCTGACGGAAATCATATTCTTCCCTGGGTTCGCCTTAAATATGGAATCAATCTTCTGCGAGGCCAGTTCAAATACTTCCGGATTAGTCAGACACCATTGGCTGGCTTTTCCGGGACGGCGTTCACCATTGATAAAGGAATAATATTCCGGATGAGACTTTCCGTATATATCGGAGGGCATGATACGGTCGAATGTATGTACCCACATGCCACCGGCAAATACTTCCGAAGGCTCTTCGAAGCGGAACCATAATTTATAAACCGGGTCTTCACGCAAAGCGTAACACTGGCTTTGGCGGTAACGGAAAGCCGGATTCTCCGCCCTGTCCAATTCCGGAATAACGACAGTAGAACGTTCTGTTAACGTATAGGCGTTTGCTCCATAATAAGCAACTCCCAGATAATCTTCCAACAAAGTTACTACACCATAGATATTCCCTTTATCACCACCACTGCTGATAAAAACAATGCCATTCTCTGTCTTCAGACGAAAACCATCTTCGGTCAGTCCGGATACATCGTTCCCACCTATGACGATATCTCCTTTCCGGGGCGATTTATCATTCACTACGGGCAGGGAGGCACCGCTTATCCGTTTCACAAAATCCTGTAATAAAAGGGCCGCCTGATTATCCACCGCTTCTCCCTTTTCCACCAGGATACGGGAAACAGGCTTGCTGTCCTTCACCACAGTAATCTGTGCATTCAAACAATTCATTCCCAATAACAGGAATAAGGCACATAGATTTAGGTTTCTCATATATTTCAAGTTTAGAATTATCGTGTAAGTATAAGTATCGACAAACGAACTATTCCCGTTTGTTATAAATTCCGGATAATCGCAATAAATTCCTCATTCGTTATATCCAGTTCCGGTTCTTTATAATTGACAAAATCTTCAAAATAATCACTGGCGATATCCGCCACAATCTCTTTTCCGTCCAAACCATAAGAAGAAACCAGTTCTTCCACTTTATTTTTCACTTGCCGAATCACCTGCAAACGGTCTTCGTAGCGTTCCGGCTTTTCCTGGTCCGTCACATGCTCATTGCGAATTATCAGATATACCACCGTGTAAAATTTATCTACACTTCCGAACACGGGGATAAACAATGCTTTCTTATCTTCCGGCAGAGCAGCCAGATATTCCTGTATTTTTGTCATAAGATTTCGTTTTAATTAATAGAATCTATGACAAAGATAAAAAATATTATCACAAGCCGACCCCATTGTATCATGGAAACTGTTAACTTTACAGCATTAGAATAAAGATGTCTTATAAAACAAGATTTAAAACTCAACGATTATGATTAAAAGAGAAAAAAGTATTGAACTGCTAAACAAAGCAGTAGCCGACGAAATGACAGCTGTTAACCAGTACATGTATTTCCATTTCCGTTTGGACGATATGGGATACGACCTTCTGTCCAGCCTTTTCAAACGTACGGCTATAACAGAAATGATGCATGTAGAACGCCTCGCCGAACGTATCCTGTTCCTGAAAGGTGAAGTGGAAATGAAATGTTCCGGTCCGGTAGAAAAGATCCACGATGTTAAAGCTATGCTTGAAAAAGCCGCAGAAATGGAAACCGGTAGCGTAGACGACTACAACGCATGGGCCAACGAATGTGCACAACACGCAGACTCAGCCACAAAGAAAGTATTCGAAGGTTTGGTGGTAGAAGAAGAAGGTCATCTGGACCAGTTCGAAACAGAAATCGAGAATCTGGAAAAGTTCGGAGACAATTATCTGGCATTGCAATCTATCGAACGCAGTAAAGTGATCTCTTCGGGCGGCACTCCTGCTGAATAAAAAGAAAACAAAGAAAGAATTAACGAGGGCGTTGCAAAAGTATCACTGTGGCAACGTCCTCTTTTTATATCAAAGCACTGATAAAACAATAAACAAAATACCCGCAAAGAGCCATCTTTACGACAACACTTAGCAAGAATCCGACAAAAGCTCCTATCCCGGCTTTAAAAGCTTCCATTGATTTCTTTCCACCCAGCAATTCGCCGATCACCGCTCCGGCAAACGGACCGAATAAAATTCCCCAGGGCGGGAACAGGAATATTCCGGCTACGGTTCCGATGACACATCCCCAATTTCCCCATTTACTGCCTCCACCGTATTTAGTACCCAACACCGGTGTCAGATAATCCAGCAACTGTACGACAATAACCAACACACCCCATATCACCAGTTGGGTTACAGTAAACTGTACCCTATCTGTAAAATGAAGCAGTATCAACCCCAGATACGACAACGGCGGACCGGGAAGGACCAGCAAAAAACAACCGGCAAACCCCACCAATAGACAAATCGCTCCTAGTATGATCAATAATATATCCATCTGTTTCCATTAAAATTGTTCCAGAATCTGAATACGCTTTCCAATCGGCGGATGTGTCGCAAACAAACCGCTCATTCCGCTCAAAGATATAAAAAGAATTTTGTCGGGATAATTATTCCTCTGATATTTATGATACGATCGAAAATAAAAACACCGATGGCAGGCTCCCCCGTTTAAACTCAATCCTGCTTATATTTGTTGTTTACCAACATCAATAAACAGATCGAGTTACGAATAACGTATCAGTAAAAGTGAAACGCCGGAAATCGAAGGTTACGGGCAAACAAACCCCGCTATACATCCAGCTGATCTGCCGGCGAAAAATGAAACGTATACCGTTGGATATAAAGGTATACGAAGAAGAGTGGGACCCGCTCACGGAAATAGTACAGATACCACCCGGAACAGACAGGCAACGAACCGAATACCTGTTGCAAGTATCGGAAACAGCCTGCGAAACCTGTCGCATGATCCGGCAAATAATCGAAGAACAGCCGGTAAACAAAGACTTTTCCGTCGATGACATCGTGAAACTGTATGAAGAAAGGTCCGCAAGCATGTACCTGTCCGCCTATATACAAAAACTGGCGGACATTCTCCTGGCGCAGGGAAAAGAGGCCACATCCCGCCTTTACCAAAGCCTGGGGAACAGTTTCCTCTCGTTTTTCGGAAAGAACATCCGGATAGACGAAATCAACGAAAAGCTGATCCGGCTATATGAAGAATATTTAATGGCCAAAAAGCTGATGGATAACACCATTTCGTTTTATATGCGCAATTTCCGGGCAATCATGAACAAAGCAGCGGCCAGCGGATTGATAAAAGAGTGCACACACTTCTTCAAAAACGTAAATACCCGGATTGAAAAAACACCCAAGCGGACCATAGAAGAAAAAGTGATCAGAAAGATAAAGAATTTAAGCGATGCGACATTGAAAAAAACGGGCCTGATCTTCTCCCGCGACCTGCTGATGTTCGCCTATTATACCAGCGGCATGGCTTTCGTCGATATTGCCCATCTCACATGCGACAATATAAAAGTGAACTACCTGGTTTATAAACGACGTAAGACAGGACAAGAACTACAGATCAGGATACTCCCGGAAATACAGGAACTGATCGACCGCTATCACTCCAATTCCCCTTTTCTATTTCCCGTACTACGAACGCCTGATCCTTCATATAAGGATTATGAAAGTGCACTCCGGCTACAAAACCTGCGGTTGAAAAATATAGGCAATCTGGTAGATACTGAACTATCGACCTATGTGCCCCGCCATACCTGGGCTACTACAGCAAAAAGCAAAGGTGTATCCGAAGAGATGATTTCGGAAAGCATGGGACACACTTCTGTAAAAACAACCCGCATTTACATAGCGACATTTGATAATCCCCAACTCGATCAAATCAATAAATATGTAATTTCGGGAAAGAAAAACAAGGGAAGTCTTAGAACCATAAATTCCGTCTCTTACTAAGAGACAGAAAAGGCACTTTATTGTCTGTTAAAACGTTGCAAACGTAATAACATTTATTTGATAAAACAAATATTTTGAGATAAAAATAAAATATAAAGAGTTTAATATTCAGGCCTTTTCTGAATATTGATACATATTTTAAGGAAAGAGCTATCTAGCAAATACCCCTTCCTACTGGTCTATTATGTCAATTATTTATTAATATTTCCGCCTTTTATATCCTGTTTATCAGATGTTTAACAATTGTTTGACAATGCAATCCAATTCAGACAGTTTTGCAAATGCTTCTACTTTCAGCACGTATTCATTAGTAATCCTGTTGAAAAATAATATTTTCAATGTACTTCAGCACAAATCTCATTTCTGAGTATTTATCCGCCTATTTCTTACAACTACGGAAAATTTGTTTGACAATTTGTTTTACATTTCTCTTTACAGAGGTATTTGTCATATTCATCTTCCTTTAAAAATCAGACCAACTCAATTACCCTGTATTCCACATTCTGTCTCTTAGTAAGAGACGGAATAGATACAAAACACTAAATGTATTAATATGTATAAGGGTAAGATCAGAGAGCGCCACCTCCTACTTCTTCTATTTATTTGCCTATCTGTTAACCTCCGTGGGCAACAAACGGCATTAAAGACGAACGTATTGTTCTGGGGAACTACTACGCCGAATGCTGGTGTGGAAGTAGGTATAGCCAGACAGTTCACGGTAGAAGTATGGGGTGCCTACAACGCATGGAAGTTTTCCAACGACATGAAACTGAATCTATACCTTATCCAACCTGAAGCACGCTACTGGTTCTGCCGCAAATTTGAAGGACATTTCGTAGGAGTACACGGACACTACGGACATTTCAATATCGGGCAAATCCCTTTTATATCCGGTCTGAAAGAGTATGTATTGCGGGGCGACCTCTACGGAGGCGGCCTCACCTACGGGTATCACTGGGCGATAGGCGACCGCTGGGGCCTGGAAGCGATGATAGGAGGCGGATACGCCTATATGAAATACGACAAGTACCGGTGTGCCGACTGCGGCGAGAAAGTCGGCTCCTTCACAAGGAGCTATATCGGACCGACACGAATCGGATTTTCTATCATCTATTTTCTGAAATAAGTCTTTTGAAGCCTATTATATATGAAACACATCCTGTTATCACATAATTTAATATTAATACTGTTAGTGGTTCTGTTTTGTTTCCATTTTAATGGAAAGGTTACGGCGCAAGGCATACGCATCGTTCCCGGCAAACTGTACGTAAAAAAGGACAGCCTACATGTGAACCTGACAATGTATCTGGACGGAATTTCCGTCGGCAGCGGAACAGCCTTTTTCTTTACCCCTGTCATGTCGGGGAAAAAGAAACAAAGCCTTTCCCTGCCCGCCGTTATTATCAGTGGCAAACGCCGGGCTCGCAATGACCGTCGCGAAGCATTCCTTTCTCCTCTTTCGCCGGACAGAAATGAGCCACAACCTTTCCGGCAGATAATAGCAGGAAGAAATTATCCGAACGCTCCAATCAATTACCAGATAGCAGTGCCCTATGCCTCCTGGATGCAACAAGCTGCCCTCCTGCTCCAGCAGGAATATAAGGAATGTTGCGGAAAGGAGTTGCTGGCACTCGATACGCTGAAACGAAGTCTGTCAATATCTTCGGTTCCCCCGGCTGCCCGGGAAAACGAATTCCAAGCCAAGCCTCAATCCCGGCCGGTTCAGGAGGAATCTATTCAAAACACATCGGGCGGAAATACGACCGTCTATACATATAAGAACATACCTGCGACAGGAAAACCCGCTGCCCCCGTCGTTTTAAGCATCGCCGATGTAGACCAGTACGCAGTGATGGTTTCTTTCCTGCCGTCGGAAGGCGGCATGGGCAACAAGCACCGCACCGAAGGCGCCGTCCTCTATTTCGATTACCCGCTGGGAAAAGACGATATATACCCCGATTACAAAAACAACCGGGAAGAGATCAACAAAGTGGAGAAAATACTGGGGCCGCTCACCGACAACCGCTTCTCAACGCTTGCCCGGCTGCGCATCCGCGGATACTCCTCACCCGACGGGCCTTACGGCGACAACGAGCGGCTGGCCAAAGCCCGTTCGGGGCTTTTTGCCCGCTACCTGCGCGATGCCTACAACATTCCGCGCAGCAGCATCGAAGTTTCTTCGGAGGCAGAAGACTGGGAAGGCCTTGTCGACCTGTTGCAGACCTATCGTCCGGCCTATACCGATGCCGCCCTCGATATTATCCGCCGCTACGGTATCTTCAACGGACGCGAAAAGCATTTGATGGATTTGCAGGGAGGAGCTCCCTACAAGGATATGCTGCGCCGTTTCTTCCCGAAACTGCGCCGTATCGAAGTGGTGGTGCAATACGATGTCAGGGAAGTGAACGGAGCAGAAGCCTCCGAACTGATCTACACGCATCCCGACCTGCTCAGCCTGGATGAAATGTATGCCGTGGCGCGCTACTACCGTCCCGGAAGCGACCAGTACCGCGAAGTGTACGAAGTAGCCGCCTACCATTTCCCGAACGACGTGGTGGCCAACGTCAACGCCGCCTCCGCCGTCATGCTGACGGGTGACCTGATCTCGGCCTGGAACTATCTGAGCAAGGTGGAAGCCGACCCGCGTGCCTGGAACAATATAGGCGTACTCAATCTGATGGAAGGCAACCCCGAAGGCGCCGCCATCTGGTTCCGTAAAGCCGTCGGCGTAGAACCCCGAAAAGCACGGGCAAACCTGCAACTGGTGGAAAGAATGATAAAATAACAGATCAAAAGATCGGATTAAGATAGATACAACAATGGATAAACAACGGATAGCCTGCGTAATATATGGTATGTTAGCATTAATGCTGACCGCCTGCTCTTTCGGCGACGAACCGTCCCCCTGCCCCTACAACGTCAGGATGGAATACTGGTACGCCGGCAGCAGCGCCGAAAACGCACTACCCACCTACGTAGACAATATCCGTCAATATCTATTCGATGAAGAAGGCAACCTGCTGGCCGGTACCACCCTGCGCGGCGACAGCATCACCGGCTGGAATGCCGACCTGAAAGACGGCACCTACACCCTCGTTGTCTGGGGCAATCTGGGCGAAGAAGGGAAAGAAGCAACCACGGTAACAACAAAAAGCGATTATAATATGAACGAAATGACACTGAGCGCCATCACCTCCGGAGTACCTCCCGGATACCGCGGCAACACAGCCCGGCTCTATTACGGCACGTCTACCTTCACCCTGAAAGACGGGATTACGGAACGCCAGCGTGTCTACCTGTCGCATGCACACGCCGCCCTCAACATCACCGTACGGTGGCGTACCGCAGAAAAACCTCCGCTCGACGGTACCTGGCGGATGCGCCTGAAAGGCATCCCCGCCCTCTACGACTTTACCGGAGGAACAGAACAGACCGTCCCCTCGGGCAATGGCAGTTATACGATTCCCCGGAGCGGAAAAACAATAACCTATCACGAAACACGGGCCGCCATGAACTACGACTACGAAGTGACCGGCGAATTCGTCACCTATCGTTATACGGCCGGCACCCACGAGCTGTGGAGCCTTTGGTGCGACGGCGAGCAAGTCATCGGCGATCTCGACCTCCACCTCTTTTTCTCCAAGCTACCGATGAACATGGACCTGAATATGGAACAGGAGTTCGACCTCCTGATCACCGTATATGAAAATGAAATTATAGTGACACAATCGACTGCCTCCGACTGGGCGGAAGGCGGTTCTATCGGATAAAGAATAAAAAACATAGAGAGATGAAAACTTTTTACAAACTCTGTTCCATGCTGCTCTGCAGCGCTTTCCTTTTGGGAGGCTGCACCAAAGAGACACAGACTGACGGCGGTGATCCCCGACCCGGAGATGATTCCATTGCCGAAGTTCGCGAAGTGATGATGACGCTCAAAAGCCAACTGGTTTTGCAAAAAGGCGCCACCAAAGCAAACGCCACAGCCGCCACGACGACCAAAGCAGAGACATCTATCGCCACAGCCGCCGAAAACGCCATCTCCACACTCGACGTATACATCTTCGGAGCGGAGTCCGAGAACGGTGACTACACCTTCCTTGAACGCTTTGCCTATCGAGCAGACAGCAATGACAAACTGCCTAAAGATGCCAAAGAACTGCAACCGAATACCACCGGAGCCGACGGCAAGGAAACGACCGCCCTCATAAAGCTCAAGAAAGGCCTCTTCGTCAAGCTCTACTGCATCGCCAACGACACGACCCTGGTCGACCCCGCTACCGATAAAGTGGTGAAGGCCGCCGACTTCACCCCGATCACCTTTACGGAAAGCGAAGACGGCACACCCCGGTTCGCTGCCGAAGGCAAGCCGCAGGAAAGCACCTTCGTCGGCTGGCATACCCGCCTGCTGACAGCTACGGCGAAAGCCGATACCCTGGTCACGCCCCTTGCTATGGCAGGCGCCTGCACCACGCCCATCGACCTCACCTCGTTCGACAATTCGGCACGCGTACAGGTCGGATTCCGCCTGACACGCCTCGTCGCACGCTTCGATATCAACAACAAAGCGGGAGATTCCCGCTTCACCATCGAGACTGTCTCGATGGGCAACGGACGCCGCGGATCGGGCCTTTTCCCCATCCGCGTATACGGCAACCTGCCTGAGGCAGAACCGGATCAGCTCATCACCTACCCGGTGCATGCCTTCTACGGCGACAATGCCAACAACGGACTTTGCACAGGCGCTTTCTACGCTTATCCCAGCCCCAGGCAAGACAAGGCATTCCTCATTCTTAACGGTAAATACAAAGTAAACGAAACGGAAATGAAGAACGTATCCTATCAAATACCCTTCACGCAACCGACGGCCGACGGCAACGCCGCCTGGCTCGACATTGCAGGCAACCACCGCTACACCATCGCCGTCACCAAGGCCGACGCCTACCACCTCGACGCCAATATCCTGGTGACCGACTGGGCGGACGACGGAAGCATCGAATACACCCCCGACAACAAGCCGGGGGGAATTGTCGTGACCATACCCGAAGCATTCAAGGACGACAGCGAATATGACGCCGATACGAAAACCGTCAGCATGTCGCTCAAGGAAGGCAGCAGCTTCGAGATCACCACCACCAGCAACTCCGCGCTCATCATCAGCAAAGCGTATGCCGGAGGCGGTATCGTGAAAGGATACGACTGGATAAGCATCTCCGACCCCGACATCACCCTCGGTGCCAACGGCATCTCTACCTATAAATATACCGCGACACTGACAAAGCCCTACCTGGCCGGACGCTACCCGAAAGCCGCCATCCGCTGTATCAGCCTGACCGACGCCTCGGAAAGCATCCTCTATGTCGAGGCCCTCTCCGTGCCGCAGCCCATCGCGACCCAACAGCCCCCGAAAACGCCGAACAACAGATCGGACAACCCCAACAACTTCGACGTGGATAAGCTCGAAGCCAGCCTCTACCGCATCACCGGCAGCACCACCCGGGTATACATCAATTGTCCCGACGGCGTGGAACCTGCCGAACACCCCGACTGGCTCGACGTCACCCCCGCATCGGTAGACGGCGCCTCCACACTCTTCCTATTGACTCTCAATAACCGCGACCTGCCCGTCGACGGCAACCAGGGCACCGTCGTGTTCTGTAACAAAAAGAAGAACGAACTGCAAACCGGTATCACCGTCAACATCATGGATGCCCCCGTGAAGACCGACTACACCGCTGTTGGCTCCGACAACACCTATACACCCGGCACGTCCGACGGCACGACTCCCGACGACCTGGCCATCCGGATAAAAGAAAACAGTTCCGCCACCGTAAAAGCCTCCTCGATCGACGGCGTAGAGGTGAAGATCGACTACCCCGAAGGAACGCCGGAATGGCTGAGCTTCACCGGAGCGACAGCCGCAGCCGCAACCGCAGTCGCAACCAAGGCTACTGCCTCCCTCCGGACACAGGATATCACGTTCAAGCCCATTGAAAGATCGATGGGAGGTGCCCAAAAAGCCACCGTCACCCTGGTCAATATCATCGGCGGCAAGAATTACAGCTTCACCGTCACCCCTGTCTACGCCACGCCGGTGCTGTCCGTTATCAGCACAAGCGCCAAACCGGCACAAAACACCTTCGTGGCCGGCGACGATGCCTCCACCCTGACGCTCTACCGCGTCAGCGGCTCCACCATACAACTGAAAGCCACCGCCATCGGCAGCAGCCGGGCAACCGACCCGGCAGGCGTAACCGTCAGCGGAGGCGACACCTACCAGACGGAAAACACCTACACCGTCACACTCGCCGCCGGCGCCACCTCCGGATCGTTCAACATCGTCAACAAGTCTGACCCGGCAAAGATACACACCGTCACCGTCAGTGCGCCCGACCCCACGCTGAAGCTCGACAAGACGGAGGTCACCCTGACCCCTTCGAACGGAACCGTGCAGACGCTGAAGCTGACCTCCGGCGCCGGATACAAATCGTATAGCGTTGCCTGGGGCGGCGGTACGCAATGGTTCAGCCTGCCCGCGACAGTTGCCGGCGGCACGAACGTGGATCTCAACGTGACAGCCAACACCGCCAACACCAACCCCAAGGAGGCCACCGTCACCCTGACCAATGCCGTAGACGGCGTAGCCAACGCCACCTTCAAAGTAAAGGTCGGGGCAACGGCACCTAAAGTGACGAGCTACAGCAACCCCTCCATCACCACCGCCACCGCCGTTTCGGCAAACACCGGCAGCGGAACAACCATTGAGCTTTGGGCCATCGACAACTCTTCCATCCAGGTGACGATCGACGCCATCGGAGGAAGTTGCGTGTCCGGCACTCCCAGCAATGTCAAAGTAACCGGAGGCAATACGACCAATCAACAGAATACTTTCACCATCACTTCCACCAACGGAAACCAGGGCAGCTTTGTCATAGCAAACAAAGTAGCCCCCAATCTGGACAAACTGACCTTTACCGTCAAGAAGAAAGCCGATGCTATCACCGCAAACAATCTATCGGTAACAGCGGCTCTCAGCGGTACAACCAATATCTCTGTCAACAGTAGTTTCGGTTGCACGGCCAGCGTCCTCAACAATAACTGGGGTTCCGGTGGCGGAGAATGGTTTCAATTTAATACAGCCGACGTAAATTATGGTAATAACAAGACGATACAGATCAAGCAGTTGAGCACCAACAACAACACGATCATGAAGCCTGTGACTATTCGCCTGACAAGCAAAGCTTCCGGCGGAGCCACTAAGGATATTACAGTGACACCGACGGGGTTTGTGGCACCGACGCTGTCGGCGACAAGCGGAACACTTAATGCTGTTGCTAAAAACGCTACAGTAGCCTTTACAACAACCTTTACTTTCACCAAACCTGCCGGGAGTATTGGTACAATTTCATCCAGCAATCCCGGCGTAGCCACTGTATCTGTAAGTGGAACTACTGTCACTGTTACTGCAAAAGGTAAGGGTACTGCTAACATATCCGTACCTAACGGTACAGGTGGTACAGCTTCTACTTGTAAGATAACAGTGGCTGATGCTATGTATAACGGTCAGCAGGCATGGGGATACTATGGATTTTTAATAGCTCCTGTAGATGCCGGATCAAGTTCTTGGAATAACAATTTATCTTCTATGTGTCCGAGTGGTTGGTATGTGCCCAGCGCCGATGAATGGCATACTATTCTGGGCGGAACTTCGGGAAGTAATAAGGCAGCCGACGCAGTATTTCAAGAATACAAAGGCAAGGGCGTGTTTGCTTTGGGTACGCGCTACTGGTCGTCGACGGAGCGCAATAGTTCCAACGCGTACTTCATGGACTTCTTCAGTTCCTACGCGTCCGTGCTCAACATCGGCAAGTCTAACAGCCGTCAGGTGCGGTGCGTTTCCCGTTAGATGAAGGCGAATTGCCTTCATCATTCGATTGATTCGATTATTTGATTTATAGACAAAATTACAAGCATTATCAACCCGGCCCCGCCCCAACGGGCGGCAAGCCACAAAATTAATTAATATGGCGAATACATTAAAAGTCTGGATGGCACCCAACTCGGTGACACCCGATCCGAAAGACAAGATCTTTGTACTCGAAACCACCGGCAAAGCCGACATCCACAAGATCTATGAAGAAATGCGTGCCGAAGACACCGGACTGCGTCTCGAAACGATCGTGCACTCGGTTACCCTCTTCCAACGCGTTTGTGCCCGTTTGCTGATGAACGGCTGGCAGCTCAACACCGGACTGTTCTACGCCGTGCCCCGCCTGCTGGGACTGGCTGAAGACGGCAAATGGAACCCCGAAAGCAACAGTATCTATGTGGCTTTCTCGCAAGACAAAGTGATGCGCGAAGAGATCGCCCTGACAACGATCAGCATCCTGGGCACGAAAGCCGACGTGATGTACATCACCGGAACGGAAGACCGCAAGACCGGCCTGAAGGACGGCACCATGACACCGGGACGCAACTTCTTCGTGCGCGGAGCCAACCTCAAAGTGCTCGGCGAGGACGAGTCGGTAGGCGTCACCCTGACCAACACCACGACAAAAGCCGTAGTGAAACTCGATGAAGACATGATTACGAAAAACAACCCTTCGGAACTCACGCTCCTGATCCCCGCCGACCTCGCCGACGGCGACTACCTGCTCACCGTACGCACCCAGTTCGGCGCCGGTAAGCATCAACTGAAAGAACCCCGCGAAGTTTCGGTTGACGTACATGTGGGTGACGGCGGCAATAGCGACCGCCCGGAAATCGAATAATCCGGTAAATTGGTAATTGTCCCCTACCAGCGTTAGTAAGTCACTCTTACCGGTACAGGATGGAGCGACTTCCCGAAAACAGATAAATATCAATTTTTCAACTAACAATATGTTTAATTTAAAACAAACGTGGAAAATCCACTCAAACTATCCCCCTTAATTCACAGCAATTTGACCCCTGTTAAATTTTTCCATTCTTCCATCCTAATCATTCTTGTTTTCTTCTTATTCTTCTTGTCAGTTATACCAGGTTATACATTAAATTTCGTTTATAAATATAATGATTCTTTTTTACTTTTGCATTTCCGTAGCGACTCTCCGAAGAGTTCTATGCGTATAGCCTGGTGTACAATTCTGTCCAGGACGGCATCGGCAATCGTCTTTTCTCCGATAACATCATACCAATCCCTTACCGGAACCTGTGATGTTATGACGGTAGATTTTTTACCATGCCTGTCCTCTATGATGTCCATCAGGTTCATCCGTCCCTGGGAATCGAAGGGTTGTATGCCAAAATCATCCAATATGAGCATGTCCAACCTCTCGATTTTCTTAAGTTCTTGCAGGATCGTACCTTTCGCCTTGGCGACCTTAAGTATCCCCATAAGTCTGGATGTGTTGGCATATAAAACTTTATATCCTTTTTGGCAAGCCTGGAAGCCAAAAGCGGTTGCCAGATAACTCTTTCCTGTTCCGGCACTTCCGGTAATGAACAGGTCTTTGCGTTCTTTGACAAAAGTCAGGTCAGCCAAACGCCCGGTAAGATTCTTGTCCAGCCCTCTTTCCACCGAGAAGTCTATTTCTTCAATGGTGGCCTTGTATCTGAATGAGGCCTGCCGGATAGCCCTCTCCACCGCACGGTTTCTGCGGTCATCCCATTCACTCGAGATCAGCCACGAGACGAACTGGTCAGTGGTCATGCTCTCCGTCCGATGTGTCTCCAAACTTGTTTTAAAGGCATAATACATGCCTTTGAGGTTCATGCCGAACATCTTTTCCAATGTGTCTTGATTCATTTCCATATTGCGTCTGATTAGTTTATTGATAATATTCTTTTCCTCTGATATTCCCGTGGGAAGGCATTTCCTTTTCTTGCCCGGCACTGTCTTCCAGCGGAAACTCATCTTGCCGGTTGTTAAGTATGCGTTCGATGATGGGATAATTGTACAGCCCGTAGCTTGTGGCCCAACGGCAGGCATTGGTCAGTCGGGTATTGCCGACCCTGCGTGCGAAGCTAAGAATGTCCTGGCATGATTTATAGGCTTGCTCCGGATGCTTTTTCTCTTCCATCACCTGACGGATATATGCCTCCACATCCGGATGGATAGCCGCCGCCTCACGTATAAATTTGTCCGGATTCCATTCCGTGATATAGCGATGATGTGAGGCCAGGTGCTCTTCCAGGGTCGTGTACCGGCAACGGGCTCTATTACGAATATGGGAAGCGATCAGCTCGTAACCGCAATAGATGCATACCTCGCGTGAGCTATACAGCAAGATGACCTTCTTGCCTATATAACGGCAAGGCACGCTGTAGTAATAGGCGTCTTCCCCCAGGCGGACATGGCCGTTTTTCATGACGGTAGCCCTATAACGCTGTTTTAGCTCAAAGCGGATAGGGTTAAGTTTGCGCAAGGAATCCCGTTCTACCTCCTCGAACTGTTCCCGCCGGCTGCATTTACGACCTGTCAGGGGAGCGTTGTTGTGGAGTTCCAGTGCAACACGGATAGCCGCGTTCAGTGAATCCAGGTCATAAAACTCACGTTCCTGTATCTTGGGATAGATACTGCGGTAGATTAGCTTGACCGCGCCTTCGACCAGTGCCTTGTCACGTGGCTTGTAAGCCCTGGCGGGGATTACGGTGCAACCGTAATGTTCGGCGAAGGTTGCAAAATCCTCATTCAGGATCGCCTCGTATTTACTGCTCTTGGTAACAGCGGACTTGAGGTTATCCGGGATGATGGCAGATGGAACTCCCTGGTAGTATAACAAAGCGTTTTCCGAAGCACGGATCAAATCCTCCTTTTTCTGGCTCATGACCGCTTCCACATAGGTTAACTGGCTGCAGGGCAGAATCGAGACAAAAACCTCGACAGGGATGATTTCTCCCGTATCAAGATCGATGATGGAGAGTTTGTCCCCGGCAAAGTCTATGAACACTTTATCACCGGCTTTATGCTCAAGATGCATGATAGGACGGCTGCAAGCTATATGCTGCTGAATCAGAATATAGAAGCGGGTGCGTCCATAACCATCCGGATGGGAAGAGAGATACTCGCGGTGTAAAGCCTCACGCGTAACCCCTTTCTTCTGAAGCCGCTTGCAATACTCAGGCAGCAACGACTTTAGTTCTTCCATCCGCTCACTTTCGGTCTTCACTTTGGTCTTTTCGTGGAATAACTCAGAGAGTTCCTGATCTGAAAGGGACAGTATCCCTTCATAATCCAAACCACTGCGTTGAAATACCTGTAAGTATTTCTTTACCGTGTTGCGGGAGACGGTTAACATACTGCTGATACTTTTAGTCCCATGACCCTGGGAGTAACAACGTAACATTTGACGAATCTTTTCCATTCCTAATTGTTTATTGGGCATAACTGACTTTTATTTGTTTTTAACAAACAAAATAGAATTATAGGCCGGATAAACAAGAATGATGCGCAATTTCTAGGAGATCACTTTCGAGTGAATTTAAGGGGGCACTTTCGAGTGAATTTAGGGGATCACTTTAAAGTGAACGGAGGGGGGCAGCTACGAGTGAATTTTCCAATTGATTAACAAACTTCAAACTTTTTTACTGGAATTAGGTAAAGGTTTTACATTTGTCGGAAGACAAGTCCGGTTTACTTTTGATGACGAACATTTCCGGGTAGATCTTGTTTTCTATAATCGTTTATTAAGATGTTTTATTTTGATAGATTTGAAGATCGGTAAACTTAAGCATCAGGATCTCGGGCAGATGCAGATGTATGTGAATTATTATGATCGTTATGTAAAACTCGATGATGAAAATAAAACAATAGGAATTATTTTATGTCGTGATAAAAAAGATACACTGGTTGAAATAACTCTTCCTAAAGATAACAGCCAGATCTTTGCAAGCAGATATAAAACAGTATTACCGAGTAAAGAAGCATTAAAACAATTGATAGAAGGTAAAACATCTTCATTATAATCCCATTTTCTTTTAAACTCCAATCGCATCTGTTAAACCAATAACAGATGCACCGATCGTTACGCAGCCCCCTGTCGGGGGTTACGCAGCTTTTCGTGTGCGTTTGTGTAAACAGCCACCCCGGGACAGTTTCCCGGCTTTGTTCCGCCTCAGGGCGGGCATTGTTCCGCTTCGCGAGCGGAGGTGGCTACTAAACATAGGCTGCCAGCGGGCGACCACATTCAACAGGCTCCGGCCTGAACGATCTTTGACATGATGAGATTGATAGGAAAAAGAAAATATTCTTGCCATCTTTTTTTTGTCTGTTACTTATTATATTTTGTTCCTTTACGAACGTTTAATACAAAATATACAAGCTATGGCAAAAATTACGGTAAAAGACACCGAGGTAGCAGTTATCAAGGTGAATGACGAGGATTATATCTGTATTACGGATATAGCACGTTTTAAAACAATCGAAACTTATATTGTTATCTGTAACTGGATGAGAAATCGTAATACGATCGAGTATCTCGGCATTTGGGAAAGTTTAAATAATCCCGGATTTAAACCTATCGAATTCGATAGGTTTAAAAAAGAAGCAGGATTAAATGCTTTCACACTCTCTCCTAAAAAATGGATTGAATCAACCAACGCGATCGGTTTAATTACCAAATCAGGACGATATGGCGGAACGTATGCTCATAAAGACATTGCTTTTAAGTTCGCCAATTGGATATCTATTGAATTTGAACTATACATAATCAAAGAGTTCCAACGCCTCAAAACCCAGGAACAAGCCCAACTCGGATGGAGTGCCAAACGTGAACTTTCTAAGATCAACTATCATATACACACGGATGCCATCAAGCAAAACCTGATTCCGCCGGAACTTACTTTGGCACAGGCGTCTGTTATATATGCCAGCGAAGCTGATGTACTCAACGTGGCCATGTTTGGTCTTACCGCCAAAGAATGGCGTGAACAGCATCCCGATCTGAAAGGAAATATCCGCGATTACGCCTCCATAAACGAACTGATCTGTTTATCCAATATGGAGAACCTGAACGCTGTATTCATTGACGAAGGACTGAGCCAACAAGAACGTCTTTTAAAACTCAACCAGATAGCCATCTCACAAATGAAAATTCTGGAAGTAACAAGCAACAAGCAACTTCTGAAATAACCCTCCCTTTTCCCTGTCAATCGCATCTGTAACCTATAGCAGATGCACCGATCGTTACGCAGCCCCCACGGCGGGGGTTGCGCAGCTTTTCGTGTGCGTTTGTGTAAACAGCCACCCCGGGACGGTTTCCCGGCTTTGTTCCGCCTCAGGGCGGGCTCAGTTCCGCTTCGTGGGCGGAGATGGCTACTGATAATTAATTAAAAAGACTGAATATGTTGTACGTAAAGTTTATTACCGGATGTCTGGCCACCGCCTTATTACTGGGTGGCTGCACGAAAGAGACAGAACAAAAGGGCGCAGACCCTGTCACTCCCGACGCGGACAATTCCCGCCGGAAAGTTTTGATGACTTTGAAAAATAAGTTGTCGGTTAAACCCGTAACGTCGAAAGCCGCAAGCGCTACTGCCGGGACGAAAGCAGAAACACCCATCGCCACCGCCGCCGAAAACGCCATTTCGACGCTCGACGTGTACGTCTTCGGAGCTACGCAGGAAAACGGCAACTACACCTTCCTCGAGCGCTTCGCCTACCGCGCCGATGCCAACGACAAACTGCCCCAAGACGCCACTGAGCTGCAACTCAACACCACCGATGCCGACGGCAACGAAACGAACGGGCTGCTCAAACTCAAAAAAGGACTCTTCGTCAAACTGTACTGTATCGCCAACAATACCGCATTCATCGACCCGGCAAACAATAAGGAAATCAAGCCGGCAGACTTCACCCCCATCACATTCGCCGAGGGCGAAGACGGCAACCCGAAGCTAGCCGCCGAAGGCTCGCCCCACGAAAGTACCTTCATCTCCTGGCACACCCGCCTGCTGACAGCTACTGTAGAGGCAGATACCCTGGCGACACCGCTCGCTATGGCAGGCGTTTACACCACCCCTATCGACCTGACAAGCTTTGATAACTCAGCACGCGTACAGATCGGCTTCAAGCTGACACGCCTCGCCGCACGTTTCGATATAGACAATAAAGCGGGAGACTCCCGCTTTATCATCGAGACAGTCTCGATAGGCAATGGACGACGCGGTTCGGGCTTCTTCCCCATACGCGTATACGGCGACCTGCCCAAAGCCAAACCCGACGAACTCATCACCTATCCCGAACGTGCCTTCTATGGCGACAACGCAAACAACGGACTTTGCACAGGCGCTTTCTACGCCTATCCAAGCCCCAAAGACGATAAAGCGTTTCTGATTCTCAAAGGCAAATACAAAGTAAACGAAACAGAAATGAAAAACGTATCCTATCAAATTCCATTCACACAGCAAGCGCCCGACGGCAATGCTGCCTGGCTCGATATAGCGAACAACCATCGCTATACCATCGCCATCACGCAGGCAGCCCCCTACCACCTCGACGCCAATATAAGCGTGGCAGACTGGGCGAACGACGGAAGCATCGACGAGTTTAAGCCGGAAACAAACTTCGGAGATATGGAAATCGACATACCCGATCCGTTTAAGGTCAACACAAAATACGATCCGGATACGCGCTCCGTCAGCATGTCAATAAAAGCCGGAAGCACGTTCGACGCCACAATCAACACCCCGGCAGCTCTTTTTGTCGATAAGAAATATGCAGGAGGACCATCGGCACAACAATACGACTGGCTTGAAGTTTCGAAGCCAAAGGTCGTCACCAAAACAGCACCGATGGACTATACCTATACCTTCTCCGTAAAAGACGCTTATGCAGGCAGCCGCTATCCGCGTGCCATACTGCATTTCATAAATACAATGACCGGTGGAGAAACTACGCTCACCGTAGAGGCCGTTTCCGTCCCGCAGGCCAACGCCACACCTCAGGAGGCGGGAAACAGAAACTCATTCGATGCCGATCTGCTGGAAGCCTCCATGTACAGAGTTACCGGAAGTAAGGTTAATATAAACATCTCCTGTCCCGACGGAACAATCGTTGGCTCAATGTCCGACTGGCTCGATATGAAAATTGTTTCGACTAATACCGCCAAAACGACTTTCCAGTTCTTCATCAAAGACGGACAACGGGATGTGGCAGCAGACGAAGGTTTCGTTATTTTCCTGAACAAGAAAGAGAACAGTATGGAAACGCCGGTGACCATTAAGTTGCTGGATGCCTCTATCAGTCCGAATTTTAAAGCCCTGGGCGGCACAGACAATAACTACGTGGAACCCGCCGGAGATGTGCCGGGCAATGTGAACATGACAGTAAACGACGACAATACCTTTACAGTGTCTTCTCTGTCGCTCGATGGCGTAAAGGTCGGCATAGATTTCGACGGCCATCCGGCATGGCTCAAGCATAACGGTCTGCCGACAACGAAAGCAGGCAGCAAAGCCAATGAGGTCAGCTTCTCACTCGTAGAAAGCGAAATAGCTAAGGGCACTGCCCAAAAGGCTACCGTTACCTTGCAAAACCAGAGTGGCGGGAAAGACTTCCTATTCACAGTCACACCGATATTTAAAGATCCCGTTGTAACTACCGGTACAGTCATGAGTCCGGATATCAACAACTACGATGCCGGCGAAAACAAACTTTACCTGTGCCTGCAACCTGCCGGTAAGACATCGGTAGGCTCCATCAAGGTAAAAGCCCTGGGCGGCAGTCAGCTGGAACTGCCGACAGGAATAGAAGCAACCCTTACCTCTTCCAACGAAAAGGAACAGGAATATGAACTGCGCCTGGCAGGCAAAGACCAGTCAACACCCAACACGAACCCACTGACCCTGAAAGTGATGAATAAATCGGACAATACCAAGTATAAGGAGATCATCCTGCAACCTGTGCTTCCGGAAATAACAAATGTCAAAGTCGTTTCGCCCGACAACTCGGTCTCTTTAAACGGTACGAACATCACTACAAAGCTGATAGCCGATAATACTTTCAGCTTAAACATGAAAGCAGTGGGCGGTAAGGTTTCGATCAGTAAAAAGCCGGACTGGCTCACCGTAGAGACTCCTGCCTCTCTGCGCACAACTCCCGCCAAAGGAGATGCTACGTTTACTTTCAAGGTAAAGAACAATGCAACCAGTTTTGCAGAGGCAGACCTGGTACTGGTGAATGATGCCGGAGGTGCTCCCTATACCTTCAAGGTGAAACCGGCTTACCAAAAGCCTCAGATCAAGGCAGGCACTATGGATCCGGCAGCCAACAACCTGCAAGGCACAACGCTGAATCTGTATTATACCAAAAGTGGAACAACCTCGGATGCAACAATCACCCTGTCGGCATTGGGTGGAACCGCCATCGAGGTGCCCGGCGGTGTAACCGTGTCGAAAACCTCTTCCGACCAGGTGACAGACTCTTACACGATCAAACTGGCAGGAAATACAGCAAAAACTCCTGAAAACGCCGGCCCTTATACGATCACCGTTAAAAATAAGAGCGACAACACCCAGTCTGTGCCAATTACGCTCTACTTCAAATCCTCCATGCCGGTCTTTACAACCGACAAGGGAAGTGCTATTAAGTTTGTGCTTCAGGGTAATAAGTATCAACATGACGTTTCATTAAATAATAATGCCGTATTCTACGGAACCAACGGTTCTTACACGCTGACGGTTTCTTCGCCTTCCGGGCTTAAGTTTTCTTTTGGCGATCAGAAGGATCCGTCCAACAGCGCCTCTACCTATCAGGATGTGAAACAAACAAAAACATGGACCCAAGAGAGCCCGACAGACGTATACGTTGTTTCGTTCAAATCGACAGCTACTTTCAACCCGACGAAGAACATCTGGTATCTGTACTTCGAGCACAATGACCCCAAGTTTCAGCGTTTTGAATTGGATGAATACATCTATTTCCCGGTTTGCCTGGGCAAAGTTCCTTACCCGATCGTAAATGCCAATACCACGACCACTAAATGGTGGTGCAACTTAGGCAAGGAAACCAACCAGACTACGGCCAAAAACAAAGCCGACGCCATCGGATCAGGTTGGCATATACCGACTCTTGCCGAATACAAGGCATTGGTTGGCTTCACCGACAAGCCGGCAACCGTTACAGATGCAAATTGGTACACTTTTTCTTATCCGATACAAACCTATATGACGAATGTATTCGGAACCGGCCGGGGTGCATTCTGGTTGCCTGATACGAATGCTACTTTTGAAATTTGGATCAGCGACAATAAAGGAGGTTGCTCGGGAATCAAAAGCAACACGGCACTGGTGGTCGTAAAATAAAGCTTTGTTCCGCCTCGTGGGCGGAGATGGCTACTGAATAATTAATTAAAAAGACTAAATATGTTGTACGTAAAGTTTATTACCGGATGTTTAGCAACTGCTTTATTACTGGGTAGTTGTACGAAAGAGACAGAACAAAAGGGCACAGCCCCTGTCACGCCGGACGCGGATAATTCCCGCCGGGAAGTTTTGATGACTTTGAAAAATAAGTTGTCGGTTAAACCCGTAACGTCGAAAGCAGGGACACCCATCGCCACCGCCGCCGAAAACGCCATTTCGACGCTCGACGTGTACGTATTCGGTGCAACGCAAGAAAGCGGCGACTACACCTTCCAGGAACGCTTCGCCTACCGCGCTGATGCCAACGACAAACTGCCGCAAGGAGCCACCGAACTGCAACTCAACACCACCGATGCCCACGGCAACGAAACGAGCGGGCTGCTCAAACTCAAAAAAGGGCTTTTCGTCAAACTATACTGTATAGCCAACGATACCACCCTGACCACCCCCGCCACAGGCAAAACAATCGTGCCTGCCGACTTCACTCCTATCACCTTTACCGAGGGCGAAAACGGCAACCCGTAACCCACAACCGAAGGCACTCCGCTGGAAAGTACCTTCCTAACCTGGCACACACGTCTGCTGACAGCTACCGCCAAAGCCGACACGCTCGCTACACCACTCGCTATGGCGGGAGCTTACACCACACCGGTCGACCTGACCGGTTTTGATAACTCCGCACGCCTGCAAATCGGTTTCAAGCTGACACGCCTCGCCGCACGTTTCGATATCGACAATAAAGCGGGAATCTCCCGCTTTACCATCGAGACAGTCTCGATGGGCAATGGCCGACGCGGTTCGGGTTACTTCCCCATCCGTGTTTACGGCGACCTGCCTGAAGCACAACCCGACCAGCTTATCACCTACCCCATACACGCCTTTTACGGTGAAGATGCGAACAACGGACTGCAAACCGGAGCCTTCTACGCCTACCCCAGCCCTAAAGACGACAAAGCATACATGATACTGAAAGGGAAATACAAAGTAAACGAGACGGAGATGAAAGACGTATCCTATCAAATTCCATTCACACAGCAGATGTCTGACGGCAATGCCACCTGGTTCGATATAGCAAACAACCATCGCTACACCATCAGCATCACCAAAGCAGCCCCCTACCACCTCGACGCCAATATAAGCGTGGCAGACTGGGCAGACGACGGCACCTTCGAGTATACACCCGAAGACAGTAATAACGAATTACTGATTTCCACCCCTCCGGCATTCGAAGGCCTCAACAAATATGATAAAAATACACAGACAGTCAGCATGGCTCTCGAAACCGGTAGTACCTTTGACATGAGCATCAACACAACTTCGGCGCTGAGTTTTAAGAAAACCTATACAGGCGGTCTGAATGCACAACAATACGACTGGCTAAAAATCTCCGAAACAACAACCGGACTGTCAAGTAAAGCAATCCAAACAAACTATACTTATACATTCGAGTTGCAGAAAGACTATAACAAATCACAATACCCACGTGCCATCGTACGCTTCAGCAACACAATGACTGGTGCTGAAACGGTACTATTCGTCGAAGCGATTGCCGCACCGCAAGCAATTAGTATTCAACAGGAAGCAGGAAACAGGAACACTATCGATACTGATTTGCTGAAAGCCTCGATGTATAGGGTTAACGGAAGCAAGCTGAAAATAAAGATGCTCTGTTTTGATGGCATAACCATGACCGAAA
This sequence comes from Parabacteroides goldsteinii DSM 19448 = WAL 12034, assembly GCF_000969835.1. Classification (GTDB taxonomy): domain Bacteria; phylum Bacteroidota; class Bacteroidia; order Bacteroidales; family Tannerellaceae; genus Parabacteroides; species Parabacteroides goldsteinii. The sequence continues at coordinate 988,761 of NZ_KQ033913.1, read as the reverse complement.
CTCCTGAGTGGCTCGATGTAAAACCCGTTTCAACCAATGCTACCGAAACAGTCTATCAGTTCACGCTAAAAAATGATTACCGGGATACAGCCGAACAAGAGGGTACAGTATCTTTCTGCAACTCCAAACATATGAAGCTAAAAACAACTATCACCGTTAAGTTGTCAGACGCAACTATTGCTCCGGATTTTAGTGCATTGGGAGGTACCGACAATACCTATACTCCCCCGTCAGACGATACCCCGGGAAAAGTCAACATGACGATCTGCAGCAAAAATAACTTTACGATAAAGACTCTCTCTCGATGGGGTACAGATAGGTGTAGACTTTAATGGCGGGCCCGAGTGGCTTTCACACAACGGCGTGACAATGACGAAAGCCGGAACTCACCCGAACACAATTCTATTCTCGCTGGTGGAAAGTAAGATTGCCCAAGGACAAGCCCGGACAGCAACAGTCACTCTAAAAAACAAAAGCGGTGGTAAAGATTATTCATTTGCAGTCATACCGACATTCAAAGAGCCGGTCGTGGAAAAAAGCAACACGCCAGGAAAACCTATCCAAAATAGTTTAAGCAATACAAGTCTTACTATTTATAAGGTTCCCGGTTCTACAATCGAGATAAAAGCATATGCTTTAGGCGGTTCCGAAATACAGAATAAAACAACCGGAATTACGGTAACAGGAGGCAATAATTATACTGCCGATAATATATATACCGTAACATGGGATGGTACGAATACAAACGCTGCTTCTTTTGATATAGTAAACAAATCAGACCCGGAGAACAAAAAAACGACAATGACCGTCAATCTGCTTAGTCCGGAAATAACAGCCTCCAATACACTGATTACAGCAGGTAATAACAGCAATAGCAATATATCTATCCAATCACCTGAAGGAATAAAGGTTGCTGTATTAGACAACAATTGGAACGGAGGAGGGGAATGGTTTACGATTAGCAACACCGATTTGGCAAAAGGTAATCAAAACATCGTAATCAAACAGCCTGATAATACAAATACAATAATGAAAGCTGTTACCCTGCGACTGACCAACAATATAGAAGGGGGAGCAGCGAAAGATATAACAGTGACCCCCGGTAATTTTACTGCTCCGGTATTGAGTGCCACAAGCGGAAATTATCTATGGGCAAAAAATAATGTCTACATACCGAAGAGATCTTCAGCAACAGCAATTACCATCACGAAGCTCGCTGGTGGTGTAGGTAATATAACATCATCGAACCCTTCTGTTGCCACGGTATCTGTAGACGGAACAACCCTGACGATAACGCCTAAAACAATAGGAAGTTCAACTATTTCTGTTCTGAACGCAAGCGATACAGAAAAAAAAGCGACATTCAATGTAACAGTCAGTGCTGCAAACTTATATAACGGACAGCAGGTATGGTATTTCGGTGATTTGATTATTGCTCCGGCACTTGCCAATAATAGTCAGGCTTTAACGCCTTGGAATAAAAGTGTTTTAGATACTGCCTGCCCCAGTGGATGGCATATACCGACCAGTACAGAATGGGATCGTGTGAAGTCAACGAATAATTATACTACCTATAATAATGCATTCCCTGAAGGCAAGGTAGGCAAACACGCAGTATTGGGGAAACTCGGAAAATGGTAGTAAAGCTTATATATTTTATCTGCGTCATAAAGACTCAATGGTTTTGGGTAGTTTCTTTGGAAAAACGGAAGCGAACGTCTATGTCCGATGCTGTGCCACACCATAGAATATAGAAGTCAAAGAAGTCTTTGACTCCAGGCCGCCAGCGGGCGGCCACATTCAACAGGCTCCGGCCTGAACGATCTTTGACATGATGGGATTGATAGGAAAATAATAAGCTAATATGCTAATGTGGCAAATCAGTATATTGCCATATTGGCATATTGTTTAATTATTTTATCTTTGTAGAACCTTTTAAAACAGGACAGTTATGGACAGGAAAAAGTTACCGATAGGTATCAGCGATTACAAGCTGTTGGTCAGCGAAGACTATTATTATGTAGACAAGACAGATTTTATCCGCCAAGTCGTAGAAGAGGGTAGCCTCATTACCCTGCTCCCCCGTCCGCGCCGTTTCGGTAAGACGCTCAATCTTTCCACACTACGCTATTTCTTCGAGAAAACAGAAGGTAACGTATATCGTCCGCTCTTCAAAGGAAAAAGCATCGAACAGTGGAAAGATTTCGATAAGTACCAGGGACAATATCCCGTGATATTCATCACACTCAAAGATTGCAAAGGCGAAACCTTCGAAGAGGTGCTGCTAATGCTTGCCGGCGAAATAAAGTCGGAATATATCCGGCACGATTATCTGCAGGAACATATCCGGCAGGAAGACAATTTGGATCAGTTTATCCGCCTGCAAAACCGCAAGGCGACCCCCGACGAACTGGCCGGTTCGATGAGGTTGTTGGCCGATTTGCTGACCGATTACTGGGGAATGCCCCCGCTCGTCCTGCTCGACGAATACGACAGCCCGATCCATGTAGCCTACGACAAAGGCTATTACGACCGGATGATCGGGTTCATGCGTAACTTTATGAGTCTTGTGTTTAAAGACAATACGAATATTTTTCGCGGAGTCATTACCGGGATTCTCAGGGTGAGCAAAGAGTCGATATTCAGCGGATTGAATAATATCTCCGTATTCTCATTACTGGATCGCCCGATGTGTGCCTCTTTCGGATTTACACAAGATGAAACCGATTCGGTACTCGACGATTATGCCTTGGGAGATCATAAAGAGGAAGTTAAGCAATGGTACAACGGCTATCTTTTTGCAGGTATAACGATCTATAATCCGTGGTCGGTGCTTAATTATATAATGTATGACGGCGTGCTGGCCCCTTACTGGGTAAACACCGGTTCCGACGTGCTGCTCCGACATTTGCTGGCCGACGGTCCCTCGCAGATACGGGATGGAGTGGAAGCTTTGATACAGGGCGATCCTGTTCGCAGCGTGATCAATGACAAGCTGGCTTTTCCGGATTTACTGGACAAGGCGACAAATATATGGTCGTTCCTGCTGTTCAGCGGATATCTGAAAGCCTCCGATCCGGTAATGCTTTCAAATAAACTGTACGAATATAAGTTAGAGGTTCCGAACCTGGAAATATCGACTGTGTTTGAAACCATTATCCAAAACTGGATAGATGGCGGCCCCGTAAAGAACGACCGTCTCGAACGGATGCTACAAGCCTTGCGCCTGGGAGATATCGAATATTTCGAAGAGTTGCTCAACGATTTTCTGGTAAATACGCTTTCCTACTACGACACTTCCGGACGCGATCCGGAAAAGGTTTATCAGGCGTTTCTGCTCGGTCTGCTTGCCGGCATGTCCGACTTCGAAATCAGCAGCAACCGCGAGGCGGGTTTCGGACGCTACGATATCCTGCTCCGCCCCAAAAACGGACAGGGACAGGCCATTATCATGGAACTGAAACGGCTCCGCCCGAAAGAAACGGTCGAACAGGCACTTGCCTCGGCTCTCAAACAGATCGAAGACAAGCAATATGCCGCCACTCTTCGTGATGCAGGCTTCACCGATATCCTGAAAATGGCCATCACCTTCGACGGCAAACAGGTCTGGATACAAACCGCATAATTTCTTTTCTTATCAATCGCATCTGTAACCAATAACAGATGCACCGATCGTTACGCAGCCCCCGGCGGGGGTTGCGCAGCTTTTTGTGTGCGTTTGTGTAAACAGCCACCCCGGGACGGTTTCCCGGCTTTGTTCCGCCTCAGGGCGGGCATTGTTTCGCTTCGTGGGCGGAGATGGCTACTGAATAATTATTTAAAAAGACTGAATATGTTGTACGTAAAGTTTATTACCGGATGTCTGGCCACCACTTTATTACTGGGTGGCTGCACGAAAGAGACAGAACAAAAGGGCGCAGACCCTGTCACTCCCGACGCGGACAATTCCCGCCGGGAAGTTTTGATGACTTTGAAAAATAAGTTGTCGGTTAAACCCGTAACGTCGAAAGCCGCAAGCGCTACTGCCGGGACGAAAGCGGAAACACCCATCGCCACCGCCGCCGAAAACGCCATTTCGACGCTCGACGTGTACGTCTTCGGGGCAAAGACCGAGAACGGCGACTACACCTTCCAGGAACGCTTCGCCTACCGTGCCGACCCCAAAGACAAACTGCCCAAAGGAGCCACCGAACTGCAACTGAACACTACCGGTGCCGACGGAAAGGAAACGACCGGTCTTCTGAAACTCAAAAAAGGCCTCTTCGTCAAACTCTATTGTATCGCAAACGATACCACACTGGTCGACCCGGCTGACGGCAAGACCGTGAAACCTGCCGACTTCACTCCTATCACATTCGCCGAGGGCGAAGACGGTAATCCGAAGCTTGCTACTGAAGGAGTTCCCCAGGAGTCGGTCTTCACCACCTGGCATACCCGCCTGTTCACCGCAACAGCCAAGGGCGACACGCTGGCTACTCCCCTTGCTATGGCTGGCGCCTACACAACACCGATCGACCTGACAAGTTTCGATAACTCCGCCCGTGTGCAACTGGGCTTCAAGCTGACACGCCTCGCCGCACGTTTCGATATCGATGGGCAATGGACGGCGCGGTTCGGGTTTCTTCCCCATACGCGTATACGGCGACCTGCCCAAAGCCAAACCCGACCAGCTTATCACCTACCCGGTGCACGCTTTCTTTGGAGAGAATGCAAATAACGGATTGCAAACCGGAGCTTTCTACGCCTACCCCAACCCTAAAGACGACAAAGCATACATGATACTGAAAGGCAAATACAAAGTAAACGAAACGGAAATGAAAGACGTATCCTATCAAATCCCATTCATGCAACAAGGGGCCAACGGCAATGCCACCTGGTTCGATATAGCGAACAACCACCGCTATACCATCGCCATCACGCAGGCAGACGCCTACCACCTCGACGCCAATATACTCGTGGCAGACTGGGCAGACGACGGAAGCATCGAATACACCCCCGACAACAAGCCGGGGGAAATTGTCGTGACCATACCCGAAGCATTCAAGGACGATAGCGAATACGACGAAGAAGCAAAAACAGTCAGCATGTCGTTGCTCAAGGGAAGCAGTATTACGCTATCTACCACGTCGAACTCGCCACTCGGACTGACCAGAATATACGCCGGGGGCATTGCAGGGGAGAAATACGACTGGATGGAAATATCAGATCCCGTCACTACAACCTACCCCAACGGGCTGATCGGATATACATACACAGTCTCATTGAAAGACGATTACAAAACAGGCCGCTATCCACGTACGACATTGCGCTTCCGAAGCCTCACAGACGGCTCTGAAAGCATCCTCTTTATTGAAGCGTTATCCGTGCCTAAACCCATCGAAACGCAACAACCTCCGAAGGCTCCGAACGGAACCTCATCCAATCCCAACGACTTCGATCCCGAAACCCTCGAAACAAGCGTATACCGTATTACCGACAGTCGCACGCAAGTAAAGATCACCTGCCCCGACGGTGTGGAAGTGGAGAGCAAACCCACCTGGCTCGATGTTACACAGGCTTCACAGAGCGGGGCGGAAACCGTATTCGACCTGGTGCTCAACAACAGAGACGTGGTGGTAGACGGCAACCAGAGTTCCATCGTGTTCCATAACAAAAAGAAGGCAGGATTGAAAACCAATGTGACCGTTACCCTGCTCGATGCACCCGTTACCCCCTCGTACGAGGCGATCGGAACCGACAAAACCCATACGCCGGCAAACCCGGGTATAGCTCCCGACGACGTACAGATCGTCATCAAAAAAGACAACTCGGCCACCGTGAAGACAACCTCGATGGACGGAGTGACCGTAAAGATCGACTATCCTGAAAACACTCCCGAATGGCTCACACATAACGGTACTACAGCTACCAAAGCGGCAGCCGCTACTTCCGTCGCTACCCGTGCAGCCGTCATGAGCAAACCGCAGGACATCACTTTCAAACCCATCGAAAGCAAACTGGCAGGTGCACAAAAAGCGACCGTCACACTCAGGAATACCATCGGGGGAAAAGACTATGTTTTCACCATAACACCCGAAATGCTACCGGCAACGGCTGTCAAAGGGAAAGAAGTATCCGTACCCCTACAGGACGCACTGGCAGCGGATAAAAAGACAGCCACCCTCTACCAACTGCCCGGCGAGAACAAAGACAACTCGAAAATGCAGATCGCAGTCACCTCACAGGGAGGTAGCGCGCTCGTTATCGAAGGCGACGGAGCCAGCGTGACACCGGCAGAGAATACGGCTAACGAAGCAAATTATATTCTCAAACCGCTTTTACCGGACGGAACGAATGAAGCCACCGTCACCCTCCATGCCAAAAACTATACGGACAAGGAAAAGATGACAGACTACACGGTAACCGTATTGCGCTCCGACCTGACAGGAGCCACGGCCGCCACACTGACAGCAACAAAAGACCAGATGGCCACATTCAAAGCCTCTTCGCACGAAGGCTTCACCATCGATAAGACAGCTACCGCATGGCAGCCCGAAGGACAAACCGGCGGAAGCCAGTGGTTCGACATTACCGCCACCGAATTCGAGGCGGGCAAAGACAAAACTGTTACGGTCAAAGCGACGGCAACCACTGCTACCGCCACGGCACAGATACGCCCGGCTACCATTACGCTCAAAAACAAGATAGTGAACGGAGGCGACCTCAAAGTAGTCGTAACACCCGCCTACACCATACCGGCGCTTGTTACAGTTGGCGCAGCAGACCCCACACAGAATACACTCACGGCAGGGGCAGCCGCTTCCACCATTAAGCTATACCGGGTATCGAGCTCGAAAATAACGATCAAAGCAACCGCTATCGGAGGAAGCATGATTACCGACGCTACGGGAGTGACCGTTACGGGAGGAAACACCTACAACAACGAGAACACCTATGTCGTCACATTAAATAACAATGCCACCGGCGGTTCTTTCAAGATCGTCAACAAATCGGACGCTAGCAAAATACAGACCGTAACCGTGCAGGCACCCGTCGCCACCATGACGGCCACCAACCTTACGGGTCTGCCCGTCACGCTCGGTACCTCGCAAAACAGCACCGTCAACTCGCCCGAGGGCTTCCAGGCCAGTATCAACTGGGGAGGAGGCAACGCATGGTTCGACCTCACAGGCGGCGATGCCAACCTCAACTTCGCCAAGACGGTGAAGGCCGTCGGTGTGAAAGTAAAATCGAGCCTGGGCAACGTTAGCATCAAAAAGGCGACCGTGACACTCACCAACAAAATTCGCGGAGGAGCAAGCACCACATTCACCGTGCAGCCTACCATGGGAACACCTACTCTCAAAAAGACGGCGGCAAGCATCAGCGGAAGCCTGCCCACGGGAAGCAATATAGCACTGGCTAACAACACACGCCTGACTCTCTACAAAACCGACGCAGCCAACTCCACCATGACCATTTCGGCCACTTGCTACGGAGGATCGAAGGCTGTCATCAGCGGAACAGGCCTGTCGGTCAGCCCCAACAATACGCTGACTACAAACACGACACAGAACTATACCGTTACCTCTACAGCCAACTCCGGTACCGGGACGCTCACCATCTACAACTCCGACAACACCAAGACGGTTGCCCTGCCTATCACCATGGCAGACGGAGAGATCAGGATCAACGGAGCGGCAAACAACAATGCAAGCATCTCTTTATATCCTAAAGGAGGACAAACCAGCACCGTCAAAGTAAAATCTGCTACAGGTATTTCATCATGGAGCGTGTCGAACTGGGGCAGTGGCGGTAGAAGCGGATGGTTCTCACTGCCGGGTACTCCCGCAGCCGGCGAACCGACCGTGACACTGACTGCTGTAAACCAAGTCGCTACACAGAAAGCGTCCATCGTAACATTGAAGAACAAAATCAGCGGATGTCCCGACAGGACATTTACCGTGACACCTAATTTTAAGGCACCGGAATTAAGTGTTTCCAGCTCGTTGAGCCTGAATGCCGGACAAGACTATAATGTTCCATCCGTCACCATTTCCGGTACTTGTCCGGGAGGGGCTTCGATATCCGGTGAGAATTGGATTACGTATAGTTCTACTAATACGGACGATGCCACATACTCATTTACATTAAGTCTGGTTCCGGATAAGGACAACTTCCCCACAAGCGTGTCCGGCAATAAAACATTCACTATCATTAACAAGCAAAACACCAACTTGAAGACTACAGTGACTGTGAATATCACAGAGTCTAATCCATGGATAGCGAAAGATCTTTCCTCCTATGATAATGCAGGTGAACAACGTGTAGGAACAGGAGGTAAAACAATGACTGTTGAAGTATACGGCATGTTTGTTACGCCGACTTTTTATGCCAATTATAACGGTACGTATTGTAATGGTACAAACGGAGGAAACACTTGGCTGAATAACTCCAAACTGGCAAGAACCGATAAGAAAGTCAATAACCGCCGCAAATACACTTTCAACGTCGTTGTTAACGCCACAAGCGGAACCGATGCCGCTTACCAATGGCATGAGGCAAACCCGCAGATCAGATACAACGGTACCTCTATCAAGCAATATAAGATCATACGCGGAGCCTCGATCTATCCGTATCCGGCAGGAACTGGCAGCCCTTATTATTCTTGCGTATCGGTGGGAGGAAAATGGTGGGCACCGGTCAATGAAGGTGCAACACAGGTTGCCTCAAGCAATGTTTCTGAGACTAATAGAGGGAATTATCATCAATGGGGACGTAGTTATCCGACAAACCCTGGATGTGAAACTTTTAGTGGATTTGTAAATCTATTGTATTGGAACAAGCCACAGTATCTCACCGGTCAAAATAACAATTGGACAACTCATGTCGACGCAGAGACATTGTGGCAAAATGGACTCTACGACCCATGCCCTGCAGGCTATCGAGTTTCTACTGTTGACGAGGCAAAGATATGGCAGAATAATGGGACATGGGTTACTAATACGGGTAGAAAGATAACTGGAAGCAACGGAATTGACCTCTATTTGCCGGCATGCGGTTATTTTACGGGTAATAGCAGTCCTCAGAGATACAATGTAGTTGCAATGACTTGGACTTCAAGTCAACAAAATTACAGCTTTGCCTATCGCTTTTATACAAACAACGAAGGCCGCCTGGATTATATCGCAGATCCCAAATCAATGGCCTTACCGGTCCGCTGTATCAAAAAATAAACTATAACTTCAAAGAATATGCCCCCCAAACTCAAACTCCGGCTTCTTAAAGCCACCGGTTTTCTGGAATAGCCCATATCGCTATTCCGTATCTGCCGCCAGCGGGCGACAAACAATAAGCAGGCTTCGGCCTGAACGATCTTTGACATGATGGGATTGGAGAGATGATATGGTAAGCAACTTCATTGAGAAGTTTTCCCCCCATTTATTTTGAGATACTGATCGGAGTAAACTGGATTGGACAAAACACCGTTCTTATATTGTAGAACGTGTTCTGGAATACGGTTTATTTTCGGACTGGCAACTTCTCCGTAGCAGGTTATCTGTCACCGAAATAGCGAAACTGGCCAAACAGTTCCGCCAACTCGATACAAAAACCCTTGCCTTTATTTCTGCGATATCAAATACCCCTAAAGAAGAATTCAGATGTTACAATACCAAACAATCGAACCAGCCACCCCGGGACAGTTTCCCGGCTCGGTTCCGCTTCGTGGGCGGAGGTGGCGCCAATAAAAAGCGTTCTTTGACATGATGGAATAAAATTGAAACAAATAGGTATTACTATATTCATTATTATTTTCCTTTCAAGAGAAAAGTAATAATCTTATCTTTGTGTTCGTGCTTAAAACAACGGAAACATGGAAACAATGCCGATCAGAAAACTCCCGGTAGGGATACAGGATTTTACCTCTTTAATAGAAGATGGTTTTTTGTATGTGGATAAAACAGATTTGGTTTACCGGATGGTAACTACCGGTAAACCTTATTTCCTAAGCCGCCCGCGCCGTTTCGGTAAAAGCCTGCTCCTTTCGACACTCGAAGCCTATTTCCTCGGACGGAAAGACCTGTTCAAGGGACTGGCTATCGAACAACTCGAAAAGGATTGGAAAGTTTATCCGGTACTTCATTTGAGTCTGAATGCTCAATTCTATGAAAATAAACGAAGCCTGGAGCAAGTGCTTGATGCTCATTTTATTCAATGGGAAAAGAAGTATGGTGAAACGGATAAAGAAGTTGGGTATTCCGCACGTTTCATGCAAATCATCCAACAAGCCTGCGAGAAAACAGGAGAGAAAGTAGTCGTCCTGATCGACGAATACGATAAGCCCCTGCTGCGCACCTTGTTTAACGACGATCTGCACGACGTTTACCGCGAAATGCTGACAGGTTTTTACACCGTCCTGAAAGATGCCGACCGTTACCTGCGTTTTGTATTCATCACCGGAGTAACCAAGTTTTCGCAGTTAGGGATTTTCAGTAACCTGAACCAATTGATGGATATCAGTATGGCTCCCGATTATGCAACGATTTGCGGTATGACAAAGGCGGAGATCGAACGCGATTTCCAACCCGAACTGGCCGCTCTTGCTACCATGAACAAACTGACGTACGAACAAACGGTAAACGAAATGACGAAACGTTACGACGGATATCATTTCTCGGAATTCCTTTCGGATGGAATCTATAACCCGTTCAGCGTACTGAATGCATTGGTTCAAAAACGGTTCAGCAGCTACTGGTTCGCTACCGGAACACCGACGATGCTGGTAAATATGCTGAAAAAGACCGACTACGACCTGCGCCAACTCGACGGTATAGAAGTTCCGGCAGCTGCACTGATCGATTACCGGGCCGATTTTCATAATCCGGTGCCGATCATCTACCAGAGCGGGTATCTGACGATCAAAGGCTATGACCCTGCAAAGGATTTCTATACACTCAACTTCCCAAATGCTGAAGTAAAATACGGATGGCTGAATTTCATCACTCCATATTATACTCCTTTGTCGGAATCGACCGCTCCGTTTTACATCGGGAAGTTCTGGGATGAGTTGCGTGCCAGCGACGTCGATGCGTTTATGGAACGGTTGCACGCCTTCTTCGAAGGTATTCCCTATGAACTGAACAGCAAAACCGAACGGCATTATCAGGTAATCTTCTACATTGTCTTCAAACTGTTGGGACAATATGTAGATGCCGAAGTACGTAGTGCCCGCGGCCGTGCGGATGCAGTGGTAAAGACAACCGATTATATCTATGTATTCGAATTCAAACTGGACGGTTCGGTAGACGAGGCTCTCCGGCAGATCGACGAAAAAGGCTATCTGATTCCTTACACCGTCGACAGTCGCCAACTGGTCAAAGTCGGTGCCTCCTTCGACAAAGAAAAACGCAATATCGGAGAATGGAAAGCCATTTTCTGCTGACAATACCCCATTATCCTTTTCGATTTTATCCCATCATGTCAAAGAACAAACGGTCTTTAACATGATGGGATTGTTTTTTAAGCAATCGCATCTGTAACCTATAACAGATACAACGTGCAGCCGAGCTAACAGGTCATCCCGTCGTCGTACTCGTCGATGAATATGACAAGCCGCTGCTCCAATCTTTGCAAGATAAGGAGTTGCACCAAGCCTACAAGGAGACCCTGAAAGCCTTCTACGGTGTGCTGAAAAGTGTCGACCAGTATCTGAAGTTCTATCCCCTGACAAGTGTTACCAAGTTTGGACAAGTCAGTGTGTTCAAGGCTACCTGATCCCCTACACTACCGACGGTAGACAATTGGTCAAGGTCGGTGCCAATTTCAGCGCAAAAGAACGCAATCTGGAGAAGTGGATTTCTATTTCTTAATCAACATTTAATATCCCATCCTGCTTTTTCCCGGCAATAATTTAATATCTTTGATGCCACATAAAAATAAAAGTTGGAGATGATACAAAAAGAATTGACCGGCGACCTGCAATTGAAATGGGGTCGTATGCAACAGGCAATGCGAAAGATAAATGCGGATGCATGCCTGCTAAGTGTAGATGTAAACCTGTATTATACAACCGGACGTGTGTATAGCGGATATTTTTATCTGCCCGTAGAAGGCACGCCTTGGTTCTTCGTCAAACGCCCTAACGGATTAAGCAACGACCAAATCGAATATATCCGCAAACCGGAGCAAATAGCCGAGATATTCGCTGCCCGCGGAATAAAAATGCCGGAGAAGCTGCTTCTTGAAGCCGATGAGCTGACATACAACGATTATATCCGTCTGCAATCGATTTTCAATCCCAAAGAAACCGGCAATGCAACTACATTGATGCGGACCTTGCGTGAAATCAAAACACCATGGGAAATTGCCCAGTTTCGTATCTCGGCGGCAAAACATGCCAAGACATATTCCGAGGTTCCGGAATGTTTCCGTCCGGGAATGACCGACCTCGAATTCCAGTACGAAATAGAAAGACGTATGCGCCAGAACGGTTCCATCGGACTATTCCGTGCTTTCGGTGCCAATATGGATATCTTTATGGGAAGCATCCTGGCCGGAGAAAATGCCGAAGCTCCCTCTCCTTTCGACTTCGCCCTGGGTGGCGGTGGCATGGATGCCTCCTGTCCGCTCGGAGCCAACGGCACGGTCCTGAAAGAAGGTACGGCTATCATGGTCGATATGGCCGGGAACTATACATCTTATATGACAGACATGACCCGCGTATTCTCTGTCGGCAAACTGACCGAAGAAGCCTACCGTGCCCACCAGGTAGCCCTGACAATACAACATGAAATCGAAAACACAGCCCGTCCGGGTGTCGTTTGTTCGGAACTGTATACTATTGCTGCCGGCATTGCCGAAAAAGAGGGGCTGGCAGCCAACTTCATGGGAACCAAGCAACAGGCCAAATTCGTAGGACACGGCATAGGTATCCAAATCAACGAACTTCCGGTACTGACGCCCCGCTCCAAAGAAGAACTGCAACCGAATATGGTATTTGCCCTCGAACCCAAATTCGTTATTCCGGGCGTGGGAGCCGTCGGCATTGAAAACAGTTTCCTGGTGACAGAAACAGGATTGGAAAAACTGACACTTTTCGAAGAAGAGATCATTCAATTACATTAATTTATAAACATACAAGCACATGAAAAAGACGATTACTTTTCTGCTTCTACTGGCAATCATCATCATGCCGGCAAAAGCTGCGGATGTAGAAAACGTAAAACCGGTCAAGAATGTTATTCTTCTGATACCGGACGGAACTTCACTGGCTACCGTTTCTATGGCACGCTGGTTGCAATGGTACACAAACCCCGACAAACCCAACCTGAACCTGGACCCGTATCTGTGCGGAACCGTGCGTACCCACTCTTCAAATGCCCCTATCGGAGATTCCGCTCCGACAACTTCCTGCTATATGACCGGCTATCCGAGCCGTACCGGTTATGTTTCCACTTATCCGGAACACGACGGAGACAATGATATCTACCCGACCGACCCCGAACGCGCTTTCCAGCCGCTTACCACCGTTTTGGAAGCTGCTAAGATGACACAGGGCAAATCGACCGGTCTTGTTTTCACCTGCGAATTTCCGCATGCAACACCGGCAGACTGCTCTGCCCACAGCTACAACCGCGGTAAATATGAATGGATTGCTCCGCAGATGGCTCACAACGACCTGAATGTTGTAATCGGTGGTGGCGCATCTCTTCTTCCGGAAGAAAGCGAAGCTTATCTGAAAGGTAACGGATATGGTGTGTTTAAAAACGACATCAGCGGTATGCGTAACTACAGCGGTAACAATATGTGGGCTTTATTCGGTGACCGCGAAATGGCTTACGACATCGACCGCGACCCGGCCCAGCAACCGGACCTGGAAGAAATGACACGTATCGCCATCAAGAAACTGTCTAAAAACCCGGAAGGTTTCTTCCTGATGGTAGAAGGCAGTAAAGTAGACTGGGCCGCCCATGCAAACGACCCTGTCGGTATGGCAACAGATATGCTGGCTTACGACCGTGCCTGTGGTGCTGCACTTGAATTTGCCCGTCAGAACGGAGAAACAGCCGTTATCATGGTTCCCGACCACGGAAACAGCGGTATCAGCATCGGCCGTTATTCTTGCGGAGGTTATGATAAACTTACAAAAGATCAACTGTTCCACCAATTCTCTCTTTATAAACTGACGGCAGAAGGTTTCGCCAAGAAAGTAAACAGTGAACCCAACTCCGAAGTACAGAACATCTTCCGCGAATATGCCGGTTTCGAACTGAGCCCGGAAGAACTGGACGCATTGAACCATTGCAAAGACTACAAGAACAGCCCGATTCCTGAAAGCGAACGTACCACCGAAGGGAAAGGCTCCCTCTACAGCGGTTCGCTGACCTCTTTCATGTCTAAGCTGCTTACATCAAAAACCTGTTTCGGATTTACAACCGGCGGACACACCGGTGAAGACGTTTTCCTGGCAGCTTACCACCCGGACAAAGCCAGCCTTCCCATCGGTATGCACACCAACATCGAACTGAACGCATATCTGTGCGCCTTGTTCGGCATGGACCGTGACAAACTGGACGAACTGACAGAAGAGAACTTCGCTCCTCACACAGAGGTCTTTGAAGACTATAAATGTGAGATTATTCCGGCAAAAGACGAGAAAGGCTCTCCCTCTCTGGTCGTGAAAAATAAAAAGAAACAAATCAACATCACCCCGTTCAGCAATATCGTCACAATCGGTAAAAAAGGACAGGAAGAAGTCCGGCTCAACTCGGTTGTAGTTTATGTAGATAAGAACAATACATTCTACCTTCCGACGAAGCTGGCAGAATATCTGAAATAAATACAAGCGGAGGCTATTCAGTCTCCGCTTTTTTTATACTTTTGCAAGAAAGACAGATTATACACAAAATGAAAAGTAAAAGTTTAGTTTCTATCGATCAATGTTCCAAAGAGGACATTCTTCGTATTCTGGATAACGCCAGGAAGTTTGAGGAAAATCCGAACCGAAAGCTACTGGAAGGCAAAGTGGCTGCCACCCTGTTTTTTGAACCCTCTACACGCACGCGATTAAGCTTCGAAACAGCTGTCAACCGCCTGGGCGGACGAGTGATCGGATTCCAGGATGCTTCTACCACCAGTTCTTCCAAAGGGGAAACGCTGAAAGATACCATCCTGATGGTCAGCAATTATGTCGACCTGATCATTATGAGACATCATCTGGAAGGCGCTGCCCGTTATGCATCCGAAGTAACGGACATACCTATCATCAATGCGGGCGACGGTGCCAATCAGCATCCCTCGCAGACTATGCTCGATTTATACTCCATTCAGAAGACACAGGGAAAACTGACCGACCTGAACATTACCATGGTGGGCGACCTGAAATACGGACGGACAGTGCATTCGCTGATTGTCGGCATGTCACATTTTAATCCAACTTTTCATTTCGTGGCTCCGGACGAACTTCGCATGCCGGACGAATACAAGAATTTCTGCGACGAGCACGGCATCAAATATTACGAACATACGACATTCGATGAAGATGTTATCAACCAGTCCGATATTCTTTACATGACCCGCGTACAGCGCGAACGCTTTACCGACCTGGAAGAATATGAACGGGTAAAGAATGTGTATATCCTGCGTAATAAGATGCTCGAAGGAAGCCGTGAAAACCTTCGTATCCTTCATCCCCTGCCCCGCGTAAACGAAATTGCTTACGATGTGGATGATAATCCGAAAGCCTACTACATCCAGCAGGCACGCAACGGATTGTTCGCCCGTCAGGCAATTATTTGTGAAGTTCTTAATTTATCAATTGAAGATTAATCAGTCATGTCAGTAGAAAAGAAAAGAGAATTGCAGGTTGCCGCTCTGGAGAACGGAACTGCTATCGACCATATCCCCCCCAGCCAATTATTTAAAGTGGCCAAATTGTTGGGACTTGAAAATATGGATAACACAATCACGATCGGAAACAATTTCCAAAGTAAAAAAATGGGATGCAAAGGCGTGATTAAAATATCCAACAAGTTTTTTGAAGAAGACGAAATCAACCGTATCGCCCTGATTGCTCCCAAAGTAATCCTGAACATTATCCGTGATTATGAAGTTGTGGAAAAGAAAACAGTTACATTGCCGGACGAACTGGTTGGATTGGTTAAATGCAACAATCCGAAATGTATCACCAATAACGAACCGATGCCGAGCCGTTTCGAAGTAATAGACAAAGAAAAGGGAACAATCAAATGTCGTTATTGTGAACGTAAAATCAATAAGGAAGATATTATTATTAAATAAGTTTTTATGAAGCAAGACTGGAAGCCCGGTACCATGATTTATCCTTTACCCGCCGTAATGGTTAGTTGTGGCAGCGAACCTTCAGAATACAATATTATAACGGTGGCGTGGGTCGGTACAATCTGTACCAATCCACCCATGTGTTATATATCCGTACGTCCCGAACGTCACTCCTATCCCATACTGAAAAAGAATATGGAGTTCGTCATCAACCTGACAACACGCGAACTGGCCTATGCAACCGACTGGTGCGGTGTCAATTCAGGTAAAGGGCACCATAAGTTTGAAGAAATGGGACTGACACCGGGTAAAGCCACGTTAGTAAACTGTCCCACTATCGAAGAAGCACCTCTTTGCATTGAATGCCGGGTCAAGGAAGTGATTGCTTTAGGCAGCCACGATATGTTCATAGCCGATGTCCTGAATGTTCAGGCAGATGATAAATACCTGGACCCGCAAACGGGAGCATTCGATATGCAACGGGCCGACCTGCTGGCTTATTCACATGGGAAATATTATGGATTAGGTGAATTTGTAGGTAAATTCGGCTGGTCGGTAAAAAAGAAAAAATAAACGTATGAAAAAGATACTTCTTCTATTGCCTGTGTTTTTTCTCTGTATATCAGCCAACGCGCAGAAATTTATACAGATTGAGGACAAAGCGTTTAACTTCGGAGCAAAGGTAGGTGTCAACTCTACGTTTCCAATCGTTAATTCGCTTACAATAGATGATGTCAAAGCGGAAAATATCCGCCTGCAATATAAGGTAGGCTATCAGGCTTCTGTCTTTTGCAGAATCAATATCGACCGTTTCTTTATCCAGCCGGACCTGTCGTGGTATCACACGAAAGGAGACATTCTTTTCTCCATGCCACAAAATACCGAGTCCAACTTAGCCGATAGCAATACACCGGAAACAGACCTGCTTCAATTAAAAACCACCTCACTCGAAATGCCAGTTATGATTGGCTATTACCTTGTCAAGGAAGGACCTTATGCCCTCAGTATGATGGTAGGCCCTAAAGTGAAGTATAATTATAAGGTACGCTATACGACACATTTCTCTGAGGTCACGAATGAATACATCAACGACAGCACTCCGTTTGAGTTGGGTATTGCCACAGGGTTGGGTGTCAGCATCTGGAGGCTCTTTTTCGAATTCACCTATGAATTCGGACTCAACAAAGTCGAATCCGATTTCAAAGACAAATCCTCACAAAACCCGATTGAAAGAAACATCTCGATCGACAAACGGACTAATATGATGAGTTTCTCACTCGGTTTCCTGTTCTGACCTATACTATTTTCCACAGATATCTTTGAAAGGACACCAGGCACAGGCTTTTTCCGTTGTTGTCTGTGTAAACGGTGTTTCACGTCCGAATATCTCATCCAGACAACGGCGCAATTCTCCTTCAAACGCTTCGGAATATGCCGAAAAATCTGTTACCGGTTCCGTTTTCGTCCGTTCAATGCGTCTGCTGACTGAGGCGTCGAACGAGTCGGAGAAAAGCGTACGCATATAATAGATTCCCGGCTGAATCGTCTTTCCTGCGGGAGCGGCTCCAAGCATCCACGAATACATGAAAACCTGCATTACGGCTTTGGCACGGTCTTTATCTTCCTTATCGAACAAACTTTCGACCGAAGTGAAAACAGATGTTCCGCTCCCACTCTTATAGTCGATAATACGAATCGCATCACGCACCTCGTCAATACGGTCGATAAAACCTTTCAGCTGAATCTCTGTCCGGTTGTCACCCAACGTAAACAGACGGTTAATCTTCCGTTCCGATTCAATATATCGGAAAGGCGTCAGTTTACTGTCACGTTCCAGTATCTTCTCCACATATTTCCGAATCATCTCACCTATCAGAAAATTCTGCCCCGTCAGAGGACGTACGACGTCCGACATAAAGAAAATTTCTGCAAATGCCCGGGCAATGGCACCCGTCAGGACAGGCGTATCTTTCTTAATTGCTTTCAGCAGGTCGGCTGTCACTATTTTTCCACAGAGAGGCATATAGAGTTCTTCCATTACCTTATGCAGGATGCTACCGAACACGTTACTTTCAATCGTTTCGCTAACCTCTTCTTCCTCCTGTATACCTTCGACTACCGAAAAATAGAATTTCAACGGACAGTCCAGATACGTATTGACGGCACTGGCGGAAATAGCCCGGCTTCCCCCTTTGTGGAAAGCATTCAAGCGCTGCATCACTTCGTCCGTCTTCTTTACCTGCAAAGCCGGAGTCTTGGCAGACGATACATTATATACGACCAGTTTGTTTTGCAACGGCACTTCGTAGTGATAATGCAATTGATGGACAAAACGGCTGACTTCGCCAGTCTGTAAACCGTTACTGCGGGTATCATAGAGTAAACTGACATGGCTCGCCCTATATATTAAACGGTAAAAATGGTAGGCCCAGACACTGTCCTGATGTTCATAGGTCGGTAAACCGAATCCTCTTCGCAGATTATACGGGATAAATGAGTTTGCCGCCTTACGCAACGGGAAAATCCCTTCATTCATGGAAAGGATAATCAGTCGGTCGAAATCCAGTGCACGGGTTTCAAGTACTCCCATAATTTGCAAACCGGACAACGGTTCTCCCCGGAAAGGAATGGTAATCGTATCGGTTACCCGCTTAAGCAGACGGAAATAGGTATCTATCTTCATTTCTATTCCGGCATCCTGCATAATTTCTTTCATCCGGTTGACAGTTGTAAAATAATGGAAGATAAATTCCTGCTCGAGGTCATTGGTACGTTGCGTGGCATCCTCTTCTTCTTCGCCGGATGACAAAGCGTGCATCACCTTGTTCAGCTCCTGCAAGACATTAATGAGGTAATCGGAAAATGTATTCACATCAGTCACCGGAAGAAAGAGGACCGACAACAAATCAGTCTTTCCCAAATCGGCGGCAGAAATATATATCCGGTTATTTTCCGCAATATCTTTCACCAGGGCATTCACTATTTCCGGGCAGGTCGAACTGATATACCGGTGATTCAATATTGGTAATACATCCCGGAAATAAAAGACCGGTTGCCGGTCTACATAACGCACGTTTTTCTGTAACGCAAGAATATATTCCATCAACGAAGCGACAGGCGTACCCGCCAACGGGTATCCCATCGTCACATTAATCCGGCGAATCTGTTCAGGAATTGCGTTCAGCACCGGAATAAGCAAATGTTCATCGGGCAGAATGATAGCTGTACGCAATGCTTCCTCGGGTGACATCTCATCCTCCTTGCATAGTTCATTTAATAAAGTATAAACCTGTTTCGCCTGGCCGATACCGGACGGAATACCGATGACTTCAATTTCCGTATCTACTTTCTCTTCGGCAGGAAGCGGATATTGAGAAGGGAAGTTTTTGAGATTGCGCTCAACAAAATAAGAGGCTTTGTTGTTCAGGTCGGTCACCTTGTCAGAAGCATAATCCCAATAGAAATCGGCAATGCCCCGTTTCTGCAACTGAATCAGAAAACGTTCCTCAGCCACAGACAAAGCATTTAGTCCGACAAAGACAACCTTCGTATAAGGCAGGTCACAACAGTTGTTCTGCTCCATCTGTTCGACTACTTCTCGAAATATCATTCCTTCATAGCCTCTTCCTTCTGCGGCTAATGCGTCACGCAAGTCATTATATAATGTATACAGGATTTTCCACACGGCAAGAAACTCTTCCTGATTCGGAGAATCTCCTTTCGGATAAAACGATGACCAGAAAGTACGGATAGCGGCAATCTGCTCTGCATCCAGAAAGCTGAAATCATTTTCTATCTCCCGCAAGTCCGTTACATTGGTAAACAGCATGCGGGCATCGGCCATGTATTTATCGACATCATCGAAATCGTTCAATAACATTTCTCCCCAGTACAGAAACTCGTCGAAAGTTTCTGTCGAACCGCTATGCCGGACATAAATATCATACAGCATAAACAGCATATTGATTCTGTCGGCCGTCTGCTTACCGCTCAACTGCACAAACAAGTCGTTGATGGTCAAGATTGTCGGGGAGAAAAGCGGTTTGTCAGCTACTTCCGAAAGATATTTCTGAAAGAACAATCCCGTTCGGCGGTTAGGGAAAACAAAGGCCAGCCTGCTGACCTCCGCTCCGTATTGCTGATAAAATAAAGAGGCTATCTGTTGTAAAAATGGTGTCATTTGCTTCGTTGTTGTTGTTATGTTATCGATGTAATGCCTTCAACTTTTGTAGAAGAAGCCTACTTTCACCGTTTAACCGAGGTTTACTCTCAAAATACTCTCGATCCTTTCCTGTTCGTCTGCCGTGAAATTCGTATTGCGCAGCGCTTTCAGGTTGTCGAGCAGTTGCTCTACCGAACTGGCACCTATCAACACACTGGTTACGCGATCGTCTTTCAATAGCCAGGCCAGTGCCATTTCAGCAAGGGTCTGTCCACGTTCGGTAGCCAAATCGTTCAGAAGGCGAATCTTATTTATCTTATCATCCGTCACCTGTTCCCGTTTCAAATGGCCGGTCGACTTAGCGGCTCTTGAATTTTCAGGTATTCCATGCAGATATTTATTGGTAAGCATTCCCTGTGCCAAAGGAGAAAAAGCAATCATGCCGACACCTTTTTCTTCAAGCAAAGGCAGCAAATCCGGCTCCGTCCACCGATCGAACATAGAATAACGCGCCTGATGGATCAAGCAAGGAACGCGATGTTCTTTCAATACAGCCAACGCCTTTTCCGTCTGTTCCGCGTTATAATTTGAGATACCTACATACAGCGCTTTCCCCTGGCGAACGATATCTGCCAAAGCCCCCATCGTCTCTTCTATCGGTGTTTCCGGATCAGGACGATGGGAATAGAAGATGTCCACATACTCCAATCCCATCCGTTTCAGACTTTGGTCAAGACTTGCCATCAGATACTTACGGCTTCCCCAGTTTCCGTACGGCCCCGGCCACATATCATAACCGGCCTTTGTCGAAATAAGAAGTTCGTCACGGTAAGCTCCCAAGCCTTTTTTCAGAATCCGGCCGAAATTCTCTTCTGCCGAACCATAGACCGGGCCGTAATTATTTGCCAGGTCAAAATGAGTAATGCCATTATCGAAAGCCGTATAAGCTATCTTTATAAAATTATTGAAGACATCCACACTTCCGAAGTTATGCCATAACCCTAAAGAAATGGCCGGTAACAAAATACCGCTACGTCCGCAACGGCGATACGTCATGCCGGCATATCTGTTTTCATCTGCTGTATATATACTTTCCATGGTTTATTTTTATTTCCTACAAATGTAAGTAAAATCACCATAAAATAATCATCTTCTTTGCTTCCGTTGCCTCCTTTGAATTATTAGTGCTTATCGCAGCCCTGTAAATATAAACTCCGGGACGGACATGGCTTCCTGAATTATTTCTCAAATCCCAATCTATCACATAATCTTTGAATAATTCGGACGAACCAGTCTCCTCATGTTTCCAATGCAGCCGGCCTGCAATGTCGTAGACCATGATACCGACTTTCATCTGAGATTCGGGACGGTTGTGTGTAAGATGGAATTCAACATTACCTTTTGCCGGTGTCGGAGTTGCGACAATATTGGTGATGAAAGGTTTCAAGCTCTCATCTACTTCGAACCGGAACGTGTAAGTTGTTGGATTTCCCATGACATCCCAAACTTTAAAGACAGCCTCATGCATTCCCGCACTTAATTGCGGAATACCGAATCTCACTTCACCTTCTCCTTTCCGGCCAAATATATTGTCATAGTAAGAATTCAGATTATAGCTGGTAAAAGGTTTATTGTCTATCATAAGCATCACATCATGCCCGACACCGCCTTCTGTTATATCCACTCCCGTCTGATCCCACAACCGGGCATAGAAAAACGGAGTTGTATTTACTTTGTCACCACTCACAAATGTCGAATCGTTCAAATAAAGTTTTACTATTTCAGGACCTTCGTGATCGTCCAAAGGATCATCAGAAGTACCTTGTACCTTATAATTCGTAAAGTTACCTTTTGCTTCTATTTTCTGCTCGCTATCCGAAGCATACAGAATCATCTTTCCGGCCTTACCGGAATAAGAAATATTGCCCGGGACATAAAAAGAGAAACTGAATTTGCCATTCTGAACCTGGGTTGAGCCCTTATAAACAAGGTTTTTATAATCCATATATTTAAAAGCAGTATCATTCCTGAAGTTATTCCGTGTCGTAATTTCGATTTTACTATCCATCACTTTCACTTCCAGCTTTCCGTTGAAATTATCAATTATCGAATTATCCGGAGCTAATATCTCTCCCTCTACAGTCACTTCATCATAAGCTCTGAAATTAGTTGAATTCTGAACCGCATCTTTTCCATTAATCGTATTAATACGTATTTTATGGGAAGGCAAAGCCAACTTTAAAGCAGGATCACCAATAAAGGTAAAATTCAGGTTTTTCGATCTTAATGATTTATTATCAGCCTTAACACTTCTGACCACATCGCCCAAAGCCGGATACATACTTTGATCGAATAACTTCTCTAGGAAACTATTATTTATTCTATCATTCTCAGAACCGTAAGCCACTCGAACAGTTGTATACAATGCTATCCCCCCACTTTTTTCATTTAGAAAAATGCTCTCTCCTGCCGACGTTGCCAGTGCATCAAAACGACAAAAATCACAGGTAGCCGTAATCCATAATGGTAATTTGGGATAGGAGAATTTATCTATCATCGGTAGTGTAAGAACATTCTCATCAGACCACGAAGTCGTGTTTCCATGCCCTGTATAATTAATCAGCATCAATCCCTCTCTTAACTTCTTATTCATTTCGTCTGTTACGACCGAATATGAATTTGAACTAGAATAGTCTTTGGCATAATTATCAAAAAACAATCGACTTGCCAGAACATCCGGTGCTTTCTCTTCAACCGTTTGAGCTGCTCCATTTGCATATTTCATATGATCATTCGCTTGTTTTTTTACTTTATCCGCATTACTTCCATCATCTGCCACAAAACAAGTTTCATTTTTCCAAATGCCCAGTTCTTCATTATTCATATAACGAATAACCTTATTGACCATCTTCCGGGCATCCGAAACCGAACGGATAGGGAAACGGCCTATCCCTATATCCACCGGACACGATTCTACACTTTTCCCATTAGAAGCATCATCCAGAAAACCAAAATAATCATCTGTCACATAAGATTTTTCATCCAATGAATTTTCTGACTGAAAGGTAAGCAGGAAATTCTCTCTCTCCTTATCACTCATCTTACTCCATGATTCCGTAACAAAGCGGTTATCGTAAGCACCATCTCCGAAAAGCAACAAGTATTTCGGACGATCCTCTTTTGATGCCGCTTTATCATACAACATCTTCATAAACCTTCTATAGGCTGTTGCGTCGGGAGTTCCACTTGAAAATTCATTATATATTTCTTCCGGTGTTACCACTTCCACACGTAAACCATCTTGTGTTTCATGTGCTTCTTTCAATCTCTCCGCTTCTTTTCGTAAAGTAGACGGAGAGATAATAATCATATCTTTATTCGACCAGCCATGAAGGTTCCTGCACTCAACCGCTCCTTTACTGACAGGGACAGGAAAATCCGTACGATCAGTCCTTATCAAAACAAATTCTCTTAATGAATTACTTTCCGGAATAGTAAAAGACATGGTAGAGCCAGTCAGTTCTGTTTCTATAATTTTACAGTTTGCAGGGTCTGTTATATCCATAACCATACAGGCTGAATTAGCGCCTTCTATTACAAACCGGGATATATGATTCCGGGATTTAAATGAACGGAAAAATGTATATGGTTCATTGTAAGTCTTCAATTGACGTTTGACATTCAAACGGATATAATCGACATAGCCATCGGTACTGGGTTGCTGTGATTTCTTATACTCCAGCTTAACACTTAAATGATCCCCTGCCTTATATTCATATTTTTGGGCTAATTCCATATCCTTGCCTTTTGTGTATGTCCCACTTTGAAGGGAAGTGTTTCCATTATACAGCTTATTTCCTGCAAAAGATAACGTAATTTCACCTTGTGCCTCTGATGTTGTAGTGAGTGGTACAAATTTGCAATCTACATAAATTTCACCTTCGACTATCCCTAATGTCTCCGGATTTCCAAAGTCATTGAAAGTCTGGGTAGACTGCGATAACTTCTCAAACAATCTCCTTCCCGATAAATTAATAGAAACCAACTCTTTTTCATGCAGCAAATAGTCATCAAAAGTTTCTATTCTCTCACTGGTAGTTCTATCATATTTAATCTGCTCCGGGACTTTAACCTCCGCCCCGTCTGTCAGAAAATAATATCCATACACAGAGTAAGGATTATTGGTATGCGTAAAATTTTCATTTCTTATCTGAGCTTCCCATTTCGTCGTTCCCCGCCCATAAAAAAGGATATAATCATCCTTTCTCAGCACCGGGACAGCAGGCAAATCATCCACATAAGGTTTTGTGAAATCTTCTTCCAAAGGCCAGCCGCCATATCCATAGACAGCAACTTTCGAAGGATCGTCAAATCCCATCTTCTTCAATTCAGAAGAAGTAAGTTTGTAGATTCCATCCTGCTCTATCTGTATTTTCACCCAGTTTCCTTTGCTCAATACCGAGTTATCCGTATACCGTTCACCGGCCTTTACCGAGAGCGAAAAACAGAGGCAAAGCAAAGTCGCGATACCACTTATCAGAAATGATCTTGTTTCGTGTAGTTCCATATTTTCAACTATTCAATGATCTTTTAACGCTTTCTGTTTTGTTTTATTATAAAAGAGCGGGAGAATCAAAAAATAAGTTCATTAACTTTGCTGAAACGGAAAATAACATAAACAAATAAATCTGATGAAGAAAACAGTATCGAATAATTCGCTCACCATTCAGGTGTCGCCACATGGAGCCGAACTAAGCAGCATTGTTGCCAACGCAACCGGTAAAGAATATTTATGGCAGGCCGATCCTACCTTCTGGAAACGCCATTCGCCGGTACTTTTCCCTATCGTAGGTAGTTTATGGAACAACGAATATCGCCATAACGGAAAGACTTACAAGTTATCACAACACGGTTTTGCACGGGATCAGGAATTTAAACTGATAAAAGAGACTGATACGGAATTGCGGTTTCAACTACAGGAAAATGAGGATACATTACAATTATATCCTTTCCCCTTTTGTCTGGAGATAGGATACAAACTGGCCGGAAACCAGATAGAAGTCTTATGGACAGTGAAAAATACCGGAAACGAGGAACTGCATTTCCAGATTGGAGCGCATCCGGCTTTTTATTATCCTGATTATGATAAAGACAGCAGTTCAAGAGGCTTCTTTGCCTTCGACCGGCATGAGGGACTTTCCTACAAACTCATTCAGGAAAAAGGTTGTATCGGAGACAAGGAATATCCGCTTTCACTTGACAAAGAAGGATTATTACCATTGGATATACATACTTTCGATAAGGATGCATTAGTTCTTGAAAACAGCCAGGTAAAGCGGGTGGATTTACTGAAACAGGATGGCGGCTCTTATTTGACGGTATATTTCACAGCGCCTGTTGTCGGCCTTTGGTCGCCTCCCTCAAAGGACGCACCCTTCGTATGTATCGAACCCTGGTATGGCCGTTGCGACCGTGTTAACTACACCGGGGAATATAAAGACAGAGACTGGATGCAACATTTACAGCCGGGAGAGACGTTTGATACGTCCTATATTATAGAGATACATGGATAGAAAATATTGAACCGGCCTGTTTCATTATGATGGTGCCTGTAGGGGCGGTTCGCGAACCGCCCCTACCAACGACACTACATTTACCTTTATTTCAATCCCCTGTTCTTCAACAACGGTTCCGTGTTCGGTTCTTTACCACGGAAATTTTTATACATATCCATTGCGTCGTCGATGCCGCCAGGGGTAAGAACGTATTCACGGAATTTGGCAGCTACTTCCTGATTGAAGATATCTCCGGTTTCCTTATAAGCCTGGTAAGCATCTGCATCCAGGACTTCGGCCCAGATGTAACTATAATAACCGGCTGTATATCCGCCACCCATCGTGTGATTGAAATAAGTAGTGCGATAACGGGAAGGTATCTGTTTCAATAGTCCGCGTTCACCCAAAACAGTTTCTTCAAACTTCATGACGTCTGCACCTTCATGTACTTCCTTCAATACATGGAAATCCATATCGAGTAAAGAAGCGGCCAGATATTCAGTCGTAGCAAAACCCTGTCCGTACTTTCCGCTCTTATCCAACTTTTCAATCAGTTCGGCCGGAATCACTTCGTTTGTCTCATAATGTTTCGCATATTCTTTCAGTAACTCAGGTTCGAACACCCAATGCTCCATCACCTGTGAAGGCAGTTCGACGAAATCGCGGGGAACACCCGATACACCATAATAATGTACGTCCTTAAACAAGTTATGCAAACCGTGTCCGAACTCATGGAATAATGTTTCCGCTTCATCCGCACTCAACAAAGCTGGTTGCCCCGGAGCCGGCTGGGAGAAATTACATACAATCGTTACGACCGGTCCCTGACGTTTGCCATCTTTATAAGTCTGCGAACGATAGGTTCCGCACCATGCACCGCCGCGTTTGCTGGCTCTCGGGAAGAAGTCCATATAAAGAACACCCAGATGCGTACCATCTTTATCCTTACATTCGAAAGCCTGTGCATCCGGATGAGGCAACGGTATTTCCTTGATGGGTGTAAAGGTAATACCATATAATTTATTGGCTAACAAGAAAGCACCGTCACGCACATTCTCCAGTTTCAGATACGGGCGAACCTGGTTTTCATCCAAATCGAACTTAGCCTTCTTCGCTTTCTCGAAATAATAACGCCAGTCCCAACCTTCCGCTTCGAAGTTACCGCCTTCCTTTTTTATTTCGGCATTGATATCAGCCAGTTCTTCTTTCGCTTTCCCCAGGGCAGGTTTCCATATTTCGTCCAACAGAGCATATACTTTATCCGACGTTTTTGCCATACGGTCTTCCAGGACGAAAGAGGCATAATCGTCATATCCCATCAACTTCGCTTTTTCCAGGCGAAGCGTAACCAGTTTAAGCACGACATCTTTGTTATCGGCATCATTGCCATTATTTCCACGGTTGATATAACCTTTGAAAATCTTTTCACGCAACGCACGGTTATCGGCATATTGCAAGAAAGGCATCACGCTCGGATTATGCAAAGTGAAAAGCCATTTGCCTTCCAACCCTGCTGCACGGGCAGCAACCTCCGCGTTCAGTATCAGGCTTTCGGGCAGGCCGGCAAGGTCGTCTTTATTCTCAATAACCAATTGGAAAGCGTTTGTTTCCTTCAACATATTCTGTCCGAATGTCAACTGAAGCATGGATATCTCACTGTTCAGTTCACGTAAACGGGCTTGTTGCTCTGCATCCAGGTTCGCACCGCCGCGGACAAAACTCTTATAGGTTTCTTCCAGCAACTTCTTCTGTTCCTTATTCAGGTTCAGAGATTCCCGATTATCATACACGGTCTTTACACGGGCAAACAAATCTTTGTTCAAGCGGATATCATCACTGTTCTTTGATAATAACGGAGACAACTCACGGCTTAACGCCTGCATCTCATCATTTGTGTTGGCACTGTTCAGTCCGCTGAAAACGGCATTGACCTTACGCAGCAGGCTACCGCTCTGGTCAAGAGCAACAATCGTATTCTCAAAATCGGGAGCAGCCGTCTGACCGACAATATCATCTACTTCCTTTTGTTGTTGCGCAATCGCCTCCTTAAAAGCAGGCATATAATCCTCCAGTTCGATTTTATCGAAAGGAGGAACTCCGAACGGAGTCGTGAACTCCGTTAGTAAAATATCTCCTGGAGCTAAGATTTCAGACTTTTTCTCCGACGAACTGCAAGCACTAAGTGCAACAGCTATGCCGGCTGTCATAATCATTTTCTTCATATTGTTCTGTTTAAGCATGTTACATGCGCAAAGATAATAAAAAAATCTTATTTTAACCCTCTGTTCTTTAGCAACGGTTCAATGCCTGGCTCCTTGCCACGGAAGTTTTTATACATATCCATTGCATCATCGATACCACCCGGGGTAAGGACATTTTTACGGAACTTGGAAGCGACCTCGGGGTTGAAGATATCGCCGGTTTCTTTGTAAGCCTCGAAAGCATCGGCATCCAGCACTTCTGCCCAGATGTAACTGTAATATCCGGCTGTATAACCACCTTCCATCGTATGACCGAAATAAGTAGTACGGTAGCGCGGAGGTATCTGGCGGATTAATCCGCGTTTGTTCATCGCTTCAGCTTCAAAGGCTTCGATATCCATGCCGGACAGCTGTTCTTTCAAGGTATGATAATCCATATCCAACAAGGAAGCGGCCAGATATTCGACCGTAGCAAAGCCCTGTCCGTATTTGCTGCTTTTCACAATCTTGTCAACCAGCTCCTGCGGAATCACTTCTCCTGTCTGATAATGTTTGGCATATACTTTCAACACTTCCGGTTCGAACACCCAATGTTCCATTACCTGCGAAGGCAATTCCACAAAGTCGCGGGGAACACCGGCTACTCCGGTATAATGAACATCAGCAAACAACCCATGCAACGCATGGCCGAACTCATGGAAGACGGTTTCCGCCTCATCCGCACTCAGCAATGCAGGTTGCCCGGCAGCCGGTTTACTGAAATTAAATACGGTGGTAACGACCGGCAGCACTTTCTTTCCATCTTTATAACTCTGATCACGGTATCCGCCACACCAGGCACCGCCACCTTTACCCGGACGAGTATAGAAATCCATATAAAGGACACCCAGTGAAGAACCATCCTTATCCTTACATTCAAAAGCAAAAGCATCCGGGTCCGGCTTCGGTATGTCCTTGATTTCCGTAAAAGTTATTCCATACAACTTATTCGCTACATAAAAAGCACCTTCACGCACATGGTTCAGTTCCAGATAAGGGCGGACTTCGTTTTCATCCATATTGAATTTTGCCTGACGGGCTTTATCCGCATAATAACGCCAGTCCCAACCTTCGGCTTCGAAGTCGCCGCCTTCCTTCTTTATTTCGGCATTGATATCGGCCAGTTCTTCCTTCGCTTTTTTCAGCGCCGGAGTCCAAATCTGGTCAAGCAGGTTATACACATTCTTCTCGTTCTTTGCCATGTTCTCATCCAGCACAAAAGCGGCAAAGTCTTCATAACCCAACAGTTTGGCCTTATCCAGGCGGGCAGCTACAAGTTCTTTGACAACGTTCTTATTGTCATTCCCGTTGCTATTGTTTCCACGGTTGATATACGCCTTGAATATCTTTTCCCGTAACGCACGGTTATCGGCATATTGCAGAAAAGGCATCACACTCGGATTGTGGAGTGTGAAAATCCATTTGCCTTCCATTGAGTCGGCAGCGGCAGTTTCGGCAGCAGCGGCAATCAACGATTCGGGAAGTCCGGCCAAATCCTCTTTGTTATCTACAACCAGTTTGAAGGCATTCGTTTCTTTCAGTACGTTCTGCCCGAAAGTCAGCTCCAGGACAGATATCTTTTCATTCAGTTCACGCAACCGGGCTTGCTTGTCAGCGTCGAGATTGGCTCCGCCACGTACGAAACCTTTGTAGGTTTCCTCCAGCAATTTCTTCTGTTCCTTATTCAGGTTCATTGAAGCCTGCTTGTCATACACAACTTTTACACGGGTAAAGAGAGCCGGATTCAGGCTGATATCATCCGAATGGGCGGAAAGAACCGGATACAGTTCCTGCTCCAGAGCTTGTATTTCGTCGGTCGTATTCACACTCGACTGACCGCTGAAAGCATACATCACTTTCGTCAACAATTCACCTGAGCGATCTAAAGCGACAATCGTATTCTCGAACGTCGGTTCTTCCGGATTATTGACAATAGCATCGATTTCCTTTTTCTGTTCTTCCATCCCTTTCTCAAATGCCGGCTTGTAATGAGCCACTTCTATCTTGTCGAAAGGAGGAACACCGAACGGAGTCGTATATTCCGTAAAGAACGGATTGGGTGCGGCATCGGCCACATCGCTTTTCTTCGAGGAGTTGCAAGCTCCTAAAACTACTGCCAGACCGGCAGCCATAAGCGCTTTATTCATAACTGTTATATTGTAAGAATTAATTTATATCCACATTATTTATAGAATCAGACACGCAAAGATAGGTAAGTTTTATTTTACTTTGTTCCCCTAACATTATAAATAGATTAGCCATGAACAGAATATGTAAATTGTTTGGTATTAAATATCCTATTATACAAGGTGGAATGGTTTGGTGCAGCGGCTGGCGGCTTGCTTCGGCAGTGAGCAATGCCGGAGGACTCGGATTGTTGGGAGCCGGCTCCATGCACCCCGAAGTATTACGCGAACATATCCGGAAATGCCGGACTGCCACCGACAAACCTTTCGGGGTTAATGTACCTTTGATGTATCCGGAAATCGAAAGTCTGATGAACCTGATGGTCGAAGAGGGAGTAAAAATCGTTTTCACCTCTGCGGGAAGTCCCAAAAAATGGACTCCGTTCCTGAAAGAACACGGCATAACGGTCGTCCATGTGGTGAGCAGTTCCCTGTTTGCCGTCAAATGTGAGGAAGCCGGTGTGGATGCGATTGTTGCCGAAGGTTTCGAAGCCGGAGGACATAACGGACGGGAAGAAACAACCACACTTTGCCTGATTCCCGCCGTACGCCGTGCCACTTCCCTCCCGCTCATGGCGGCCGGAGGAATAGGAACCGGTGATGCCATGCTGGCCACTTTTGCGCTTGGGGCCGAAGGTGTACAGATAGGAACACGTTTCGCACTGACCACCGAAAGTTCCGCCCATGAAAACTTCAAGCAGCTCTGCCTCAGCCTCAACGAAGGCGACACGAAGCTGTTGCTGAAAAAGCTCGCTCCCACCCGCCTGGTGAAAGGCGGTTTCACAACTGCCGTAGAAGAAGCCGAAGCGCGGGGCGCATCGGTCGAAGAAATGCGTACCTTATTAGGTAAAGGCAGAGCCAAGAAGGGTATGTTCGAAGGCAATCTGGAAGAAGGAGAACTGGAAATCGGACAAGTCGCCGCCCTGTTCAGAAAAGAAGAAACGGTTGCCGAAGTGATGGAAGAAATCATTACCGGCTACCGGCAGTCTCTCGGCCGGTTAAAGGACGAGTCCGGGACTTTCTGATTCCCGCCTATAGAGTCGTTCCTGTTTCCTTAGGAGGAAACACGCGTTTCCTGCCTGGGAAACTGTAGTTCCCTCCGCAGGAAATTGTAGTTTCCTAGGCAGGGAACTGGAGTTTCCTAAACACGGAACTACGAGGAAACTGTAATCAATTCACAATCAACCAATAGAGTTTTTTCTACGGGAAGCAGATTTTTATAACGTTTTGCTTTTAGAATAAAACCTCTCCCCTCCTTTTCTTATAATCGCCGGGAATGATTCCGTAGTGCTTTTTGAATACCCGGCAAAAGTAGGCGTCGTCTGTAAATCCCAGCTCATAAGCTATTTCCTTTATGGTATATTTATCATTGATTAATAGTTGTAGAGAGGCATTCATCCGTAATAAAGCGATATGATAGACAACACAAATCGGCAAGCATTTTAAGGTTCATCGACTCCGTAAAATGCTTATTGATAAACAAGCAAATCCTTTGGAATAAGAAACTAATAAATGAGGGCAGTAATATATTGCTTTATAAAAAAGAGGTATGTGAAAAGTCACCGCCCTGTCCTTCCGGGACAAGACCGATAATAAAAAAGAGTAAAGCCAACTTCCTGTTAGTCGACTTTACTCTTTTCTTATTTATCTGAGAATAGTTGAATACTTCTAATCAAACATATGTCTGAATTTGCTGAAGATCTTCTCTTTCATTGTACGATTCGGCTGGAAGTTCGGTGAATTATCCAAACCGGTCAGCGTTTCTTTTTCTGACGCTGATAATGTTTCAGGAATATATACGCTGACATTTACCAGCAAATCACCTGTTCCATAACTGTTCACGGAAGGAAGTCCCTTATTTCTCAGGCGAAGGACTTTACCCGGTTGCGTACCCGGCTCGATCTTCACCTTCGCTTTGCCGTCGATAGTCGGAACTTCTACGGTTCCTCCCAAAGCAGCCTGGGGAACACTCAACAACAAATTATACAGCAAGTCATTCTCGTCACGGATCAGTTCTGCATGCGGTTCTTCTTCAACCAAAATCAGCAGGTCACCGTTTATACCTCCGTGGCGGGCTGCATTTCCCTTTCCGCTCATGGATAACTGCATTCCTTCAGCTACGCCGGCAGGTATGTTGATCGTAATGATCTCTTCATCACGCATAACACCTTCACCGTCACATTGAGCACATTTTTTAGTGATGATCTTTCCTTCACCGCCACAAGTCGGACAGGTAGACTGTGTCTGCATCTGCCCCAGGATTGTATTGGCAATACGGGTAACGACACCACTGCCATGGCAAGTCTCACAAGTCTTGGAGCTGTGATCGTCTTCTGCTCCGCTACCGTGACATTTGCTACAAGGTACATATTTCTTAACTTTTATCTTCTTCTCTACTCCGTTAGCGATCTCTTTCAGATTCAGTTTTACCTTCACACGCAAATCTGATCCGCGGTTCACACGACGGCCGCCACGTGAGCCTCCGCCAAAACCTCCGAAACCGCCAAAGCCACCAAAGTGTCCTCCAAAGATGTCTCCGAACTGAGAGAAGATATCTTCCATTGACATTCCGGCTCCACCAAAGCCACCTCCCTGGGATGCACCTCCTACTCCAGCATGCCCGAACTGGTCATAGCGCTGGCGTTTCTGAGGATCACTCAATACGTCGTACGCTTCGGCAGCTTCCTTGAAGTTTTCTTCTGCCTGTTTGTCACCGGGGTTCTTGTCCGGGTGGAATTGGATTGCTTTCTTTCGATATGCTTTCTTAATTTCTTCTACTGTGGCGGTTTTTGACACCTCCAGCACTTCGTAATAATCTCTTTTAGCCATCTTTGTATTGTTGTTATTTGCCCTCTAGCATGTTGCTTATTCTCCTACTACTACTTTAGCGTGACGAAGCACTCTGTCATTTAAAGTATATCCGGTCTGTACACAATCCAGGATTTTACCCTTCATGCCAGGTTCCGGAGCAGGAATAGTAGCTACAGCTTCAAACATTTCGGTGTCGAAAGGTTGGCCTACCGCTTCAATAGCTTTCACTCCCTGCTGGGCCAGATAAGCCATAAATTTGGAATAGATAAGTTCTACCCCTTCTTTCACGGCTTCTACATCATCCGAGTTACGGATATTCTGTAATGCACGTTCGAAATCATCGACTACAGGAAGTAAGTTTTTCAGGGCTGCCTCACCGCCGTTCTTAATCAAGTCTGCTTTTTCACGCAGGGTACGTTTGCGGTAATTATCAAATTCTGCCATCAGGCGAAGATGAGAGTCGTTCAATTCGTTATACTTCTTTTTCAACTCATCCAACTCTTCGGTCACATTGTCAGTTTGCGCACATTCTTCTGCCGCATTTTCCTGTTCCTGCTGCAAATTTGTCGCTTCTTCGTTGTTCTGACATTCATTCTTTTCAGCCGTTTCCTTCTTTCCGTTAAAATTCATCTTGCTCATAACTATCTTAATATTTTTATTATTACCTAATTGTCAGCATAATACGACAACTTTCATCTACTAACACTTTGGATGCAGAAAAAGTTATCCTTACGATCATACACCAGAATAACATCAAATATGCTGCCAACTATTCATACTCAACAAAAATATCTTTACCTTTGCCTATAGATTTAGGTATAAACAGGTATTATTAATACTATAATAGAATTACTGGCATTATGAAAAGAGTTGTTTTATCCATATTATTGTTATTTGCATTCTTAACCGGTTATGCACAGAACCGTAGCGCGTCAATCTGTAGATTAGGATTCACATATGATATCAGCCAAAGTAACAACTGGGGAAAGTTCAAACCTGTCATTACAGGAGTTATCCCTTATTCTTCGGCAGAACTTGCAGGAATTAAGCAAGGTGATATTGTAGAAGCGATAGACGGGGTGCAGTCGGCAGAAGTTTCTCCTCAGGAGATAGCCCAGTTACTGAATCCTGCCGGTAAAAATGAAGTGATACTAACCATCTCCAATCTATCCATTCCTACCAAACAAGTAATGGTTAAGAAGGATTGCAAGAAGGTCAACTCAATCACTGAAGACCAGTTGGCTTCGGCTTTCTCCATGTACAGTCTGGAAACTACCAGCGAACGCACTTTTACCTGTCCGTTCAAGACTGTGGTGACACCCGATTCTATAAGCTTCGGCAAATTCAAGACATTTGCTTTCGCTGCGATAGATGAGAACAACCGTAAACTGGAAAGTGCCATCAACGATTGCATCGAGAAAGAAATGACTAAAAAAGGACTGGTGCTGGATATCGCACAACCGGATATTCTGATACAGACATTCTACTTCTTCGATAAGAATCCGAATTTCAAAGGAGCCAATAAGATACAGATAGAGAAAGAGCCTACTTTCCGTTATAATTTTACTCAGAGTAAGATGGATTCTTTCCCGTTCCTGGGTAATTCGGCGGCAGAGGCTGAAGCAGAATACCTGTTACAATTCGGTTTCCGAATGATTGACCAGGCATTTGTTCCGGGTCGCATCCTTTGGGAATGCGAGGCGAACGAATTGCTGGAAGACTCCTACAAGCTGGAAGAATATGCCCGTATCCATGTGCCGTTGATGCTGATGCAGTATCCGTATGTAAAATATGGTCGCAATGTACAATATAAGGTAAACCAGAAGACTTATAATTACACCGGGATCAGTTATGACATCGACCGCCTGGAACTCATCATAGATGTAGACCGCAATTCGCCGGCTTATGCATCAGGACTTCGTCCGCGTGACGTGATCGAAAAGATCAATGACAACAAAATGAATTATTCCGCCGAAGAATTTACAGCAGGCTATAAGAACTTCATTTCCAAAACAATGAAATTCCGCGATCCTAAAACACAATTCACGGACGCAAACGGCTTCAAACGCTGTATGTTCTGGGATACATTCCAATACCCTCAGGTTGCCGACGCTTTACAAAAGTCAGGCAATGTAGGAGGTTTCTCCTACCTATATTATTATGCTCCTTATGTCAATCCGACCGGCAACAATGCCTGTACGTTTGAAATTAAACGGGGCAAAAACAAAATGGAAATGATCGTCCGCCCGACTATCCGCAGAGAGATTACGGTGGAGATAAAATAAAGCATATAAATAAACGTGATATACCCACAAAACTTTGAACAGAAAACGGGGTTCGATAAAGTACGCCGTTTAATTTCCGATAAATGTTTAAGCCCGCTGGGACAAGAGCGGGTTGCAGAGATGGAATTCTCTGCCGACTATACAACTGTTATTGAACGTCTGGAACAGACAGATGAGTTTGTCCGTATCCTGCATGGAGAGGTAGAGTTTCCTGCCAGTTTCTTTTTCGATGTCCGTTATTCGTTGAAACGGATACGCCCGGAAGGAACCTGGCTGGACGAAAAGGAGTTGTTCGACCTGAAACGTTCGCTACAGACAATCAACGATATTGTCCGTTTCTTCCGGACGGAAGAGGATGAAGAAATAGCTTATCCGGCTTTGACAGCGCTGGCTGGTGACATTCTTGTATTTCCCCAGTTGATCGGGAAAATCGATTCCATCCTCGACAAGTTCGGGAAAGTAAAAGACAACGCGTCTCCTACCCTGGCACAGATTAGGAAAGAAATTTCTTCCACGATGAGCGGTATTTCCCGCAGCCTGCAATCCATCCTGCGGAATGCACAGTCGGAAGGCGTAGTAGATAAAGATGTCACCCCGACCATGCGCGACGGTCGTCTGATGATTCCCGTCGCTCCGGCTTTTAAAAGAAAGATAAAAGGCATCGTACACGACGAATCGGCCAGTGGAAAGACAGTTTTCATCGAACCGGAAGTTGTTGTGGAAGCCAACAACCGCGTACGTGAACTGGAAGGTGACGAACGCCGCGAGATCATGAAGATCCTGACGGAGTTTACCAATATCGTACGCCCGATGGTGCCGGATATCCTGCAATCATATGAGTTTATGGCAGATATTGATTTTATCCGTGCCAAAGCGCTCTTTGCCGAACAGGTAAAAGGGATCAAGCCGGTTGTGGAGAATGTACAACAGGTGGATTGGGCGCGTGCCGTTCATCCGCTGCTTTACCTGTCGTTGCAGAAACAAAACAAGCAAGTCATACCACTTGATATCACACTCAATGAAAAGAAGCGTATCCTGATTATTTCAGGACCGAACGCCGGAGGTAAATCAGTCTGTCTGAAAACGGTCGGACTGCTGCAATATATGATGCAATGCGGATTATTGATTCCATTGCACGAAAGTTCACGCACCGGTATATTCTCCAGTATTTTTATTGATATCGGTGACGAGCAAAGTATTGAGAACGACTTGAGTACTTATAGTTCTCATCTGACCAACATGAAGTATTTCGTCAGAAACTGTAACGAAAAGACAATCATACTGATCGATGAGTTCGGTAGCGGTACAGAACCCCAGATAGGTGGTGCCATTGCCGAGGCTTTGCTGGACCGTTTCAACCGGAACCGCAGTTTCGGTGTAATTACGACGCACTATCAGAACCTGAAACATTTTGCCGAAGATACGGAAGGCATCGTAAACGGCGCCATGTTGTATGACCGCCATCTGATGCAGCCGTTATTCAAATTGTCTATCGGGAATCCGGGTAGTTCGTTTGCCGTCGAGATCGCACGAAAGATCGGTTTACCGGAAGATGTGATAGCAGACGCCTCTGCCAAAGTCGGCTCCGATTATATCGATATGGACAAATACCTGCAAGATATCGTCCGCGATAAACGTTACTGGGAAAGCAAACGGCAGAATATCCGCCAGCAGGAAAAGAAACTGGAAGATATCACCTCCCGTTACGAAAAAGATCTGGAAGAGGTAAACAGGCAACGAAAGGAGATCATGCGCGAAGCGAAAGCCGAAGCGCAACGAATACTGGCCGAAGCTAATGCAAGAATCGAGAATACGGTTCGTGAAATCAAAGAAGCACAAGCCGAAAAGGAACAGACCAAACTTGCCCGCAAAGCGTTGGAGGAGTTTAAGGCCTCTGTCGAATCGGCCGGAGAAGAAGATGACAAGATCGCCCGCAAGATGGCGAAGCTGCAGGAACGGAAAGAGCGCAAAAAGCAAAAACAGAATACACCTGCCGCCAAACAGACATTCAACCGCGATGTGATCGAGGTGGGCGACAATGTCCGCCTGAAGGGACAGGTTTCTGCCGGAACAGTTATGGAACTTCAGGGCAAACAGGCAGTCGTAGCATTCGGTATGATTAAAAGTACGGTTAAACTGGAACAACTGGAGAAAGTCAGCAAAGGACAGATCAAGAAGGAAATCCAGAAAAGTACGTTTGTCAGCTCGGATACGACCGACCATATGCACGAAAAGAAATTGAACTTTAAGCAGGAAATAGATGTTAGAGGTATGAGGGGCGATGAAGCACTGCAAACTGTCACCTATTTCATTGACGATGCCATCCAGGTCGGAGCATCGAGGGTACGTATCCTGCATGGTACAGGTACAGGTATCCTGCGGCAACTGATACGCGACTATCTGCATTCAGTCCCCGGTGTCCGCCATTACCACGATGAGCATGTTCAACTGGGAGGTGCCGGCATCACTGTTGTGGAACTGGATTAAACAAAGGTATCTATGAGACGAAAAGAAGCTACACATGTGCACAGAAGAAGACATATTTCTAACCGGCATCTGTCGGATAAGTATTATTATGCCGGTGAACATGAGACTGTAACCGACATTCGTCTCACCCAATACAATGCCGAAGCACTCCACACGACCGAAATAAAAAAGGGTACTTCTTCTTTCGGCAAGCTGGTCGATCCGAACAAAATAAACTGGTTTCAGGTGAGCGGGCTGACCGACTCCGATGCCATTACGCGTATCGTAAAAGAGTTCGGCCTGCACAATCTGGATGCCAAGGATATACTGACACCTCAGCATGTCGTAAAGATCGAGGAATATGCGAACCATGTGCTCATCATCCTGAACTCCAGCTATTATGATGCCAATATGGAGATACATTCCGAGCATATCAGCCTGTTGGTGACCGGAAATGTAGTCATCACTTTCACAGAAAGCAATAATCCGGTATTCGCCAACACAATGAAAGCGCTGGAATCCGATATGCTGAACCTGCGAAAAAAAGGAAGCGGACTGCTGCTTGCTTTCCTGCTGAATACGATCATTGCCAATCTGGTGGAAAC
This sequence comes from Parabacteroides goldsteinii DSM 19448 = WAL 12034, assembly GCF_000969835.1. Lineage (GTDB taxonomy): Bacteria > Bacteroidota > Bacteroidia > Bacteroidales > Tannerellaceae > Parabacteroides > Parabacteroides goldsteinii. The sequence continues at coordinate 950,173 of NZ_KQ033913.1, read as the reverse complement.
AGCCTCCAAAGTAGAAGAAATGCTGGAAGATATCGAAGAGACACTGCTCGACATCAAAAGCGACCAGGGAAACATGGGTTCGATGATCCAGCAACGCCGGCATGAATATATGCTTATCCGCAAAAACAGCCAGCCATTGAAGGAACAGTTCCCCAAACTGCTGCGTACGGAGAACGGAATAATCAGTCCCGATATGCTCCCGATCTACAACGACCTTGCCGACCAGTTACAATTCGTTATCCAGACAACAGAAAGTTGCCGGGAAATCATTTCTTCATTGGTGGACCTTTATATTTCCAACAATGACCTGCGAATGAATGCGATCATGAAACGGCTGACGGTCGTATCGACCCTGTTCATCCCGCTGACATTCCTGGTCGGCGTATGGGGTATGAACTTCAAGCTGATGCCCGAACTGGACTGGAGGTATGGCTATGGTATTGCCTGGGGAATCATGTTCCTCACAGGCATACTAACCTGGATTTATATGCGGAAAAAAGACTGGTTCTAAATCCCGTAATTCCTTTTGAATTGGTAATAAGTATTTCTGGACACGTTGAAATGCTTGCAGATCATGACAATGGTGTCCCCTCTTTCAAGCATGTTCATCACTTCATCTTTGTTGGCATCCAGTAAAGATTGTTTGGCATCCGTTCCTTTCGGACGTCCCAACTGCAAGCCCTCCTTCTCTTTCTTATGGTTCAACGCCTCTTTCGTACGGACAGACATCAGGTGGTGTTCTATCTCCGAAACCAGATTACAGGTAGTCGATATAGCTTCCGTATTCAGGTTGTCATCCAGAAGATAACGGTCATTTATACTATATACATGAACCCCCAGGGTCATACATTTGCTCAAAAGGGTCATTACTTCGGACAGGGTACGACCAAACCGGGCAATATCCGTTATAATAACTTTATCGCCTTTTTTCATTCTGTCCAACACACGGAACAGAGTCGGCTCACTCTCCATTCTTTTTCCGTCTACTATATCAGTGATCCATTTACTGATTTCCCAACCATTTGCCGATGCATAACGAGTAATTTCATCTTTCTGTCTTTCAAGATGTTGCCTGTCAATAGTTACTCTCAAATAAGCTATTACCATATCTTTATAACTAACTAATATTAAACTGTATAATCAGCGTTTTCGCTTTTTTGCCGTGAAGATACAACAAAGCTGTATACGCCGTCATAAAATAAAAGCTAAACTTTCCATTTTAATGAAAGCAAATGTTATTACAAAAGCGTATCTTTGAAAGCTTTAACTCCTTTAAATCAAGAATCGAATGGACAAAGAACTACCTAAATCCGAATTACACAACATGATTGCCAATGTACATATCGGGACCAACGAGAGTTTCCTTCCGGGAATAAACGTCCAAAAAGCCAGCGTGATGTTTCGCGACACAATCGACTTGGACGAACTTGCCGACCGGGCGAAAAAAGACGGTACCCCCTACTCGAAAGAATCACTGACAGGTTGTTTCCGGACAATGATAAATGAAATTTATAAGGCCACGGAAGCCGGCTTCAACGTCGATTTCGGGTTGGCCCGTACGGAATTGACCGTAAATGGAACATTCGATAATGCACATGCCAAATTCGACCCTGAATGCCATACTCTCGTCCCCTGCCTTCGCCCCTCTCCCCGCCTGAAGCAATGCGTCAAACGCCTCCCGGTCGAAAACTTAGGCCCGATTAAAGACTTCAAAGTGCCGCGTCCGGATTACATCTCCCGACTTATCCGCCCATACAATCCGCAGACAGACGGCAAGATAGACAAACTCGCCCCTGGCCAGCCTCCCCATGTATCGATCTACGGCTACAATCTCAAGCTGATGGGCGACCTGCCCGGTGTAGGCATTACCATCAGCTGCCTCGAAACGGGCGAAAGCTACTCCGTCAGTCCCGACGAATTGATTGTAAACAGCCGGTCGCGCCTCTGTTTCACACCGAAAATACCCTTTACCACAGGTGAATGGGAAGCTCTCATCGCGACCCAGTTCACACCGACTTACCACCTCTATAAACAACTGCGTTACGGCACACTCGCCTTCACTGTCGCTGACGAACCTCAAACATCTGAGGCATAGCACCTCAAAACTATGAGGCATAAAACATCATAATTATGACACAAGACACCTCATAGCTTTGAGGTGCACTCACGAAAGAGAAGCCGAGCATGCCGACAAACACGTTATGCCGACCGGCAGCCTCCTCTATTCAACTGCTGCGTTCAACAAAAGACAGGCCCGGTTGTTATAGGTATAGTTATTCATTATACCATACAACTTATGCTGAACAAACTCATCCGTTATTTCCTTGAGAACAGGGTGATAACCATGCTATTATTACTATTGGTCGTTGTCTGGGGGATATCCACCTCTCCTTTCAACTGGCACGGTGGTATCATACCCCGTAATCCAATCCCGGTGGATGCCATTCCCGATATAGGCGACAACCAACAGATTGTCGCTACCGAATGGATGGGACGGTCTCCCAAAGACATACAAGACCAAATCACTTATCCGCTGACAACTTCCCTACTGGGAATACCTGGGGTTAAAAGTATCCGGAGCAGTTCCATGTTCGGAATGTCATTCATTTATATCATTTTTGATGATAATATAGAATTTTACTGGAGCCGTTCACGTATCCTGGAAAAATTAAATTCGCTGCCTCCCGGCACATTGCCGGAAGGTGTACAGCCAGCTCTCGGGCCTGATGCAACGGCTTTAGGACAAATATACTGGTATACGCTGGAAGGTAGAAATCCGGAAACGGGTAAACCCTCCGGAGGCTGGAATGCCGAAGAGTTACGCACGATACAGGACTTCTACGTCAAATATAGCCTTTCGGCTGCCGAAGGAGTCTCGGAAGTGGCTTCTGCCGGAGGTTTTGTAAAGGAATATCAGATCGAACTGAATCCGGACGCCATGCGGGCTTTCAATATATCGGTTATGGATATTATGAACGCCGTCAAGAAAAGTAATCTCGATATCGGTGCGGAAACGATGGAGATAAACAAAGTAGAATATCTGATCCGGGGGTTGGGATATATTAAAGATGTATCCGACCTGGAAAAGGCGGTCGTCACTGTGCGCGACGGTGTTCCGGTCCGTATTTCTGATGTTGCTTTCGTAAATATCGGTCCGGGAACACGCCGGGGCGGACTGGATAAGGAAGGTATCGAAGCAGTCGGCGGAGTGGTTGTCGCCCGTTACGGAGCGAATCCGCTGGAGGTGATTGACAATGTTAAGACGAAGATAAAAGAAATTGAAGCCGGACTTCCCCAAAAGACATTGGAGGACGGGACAGTTTCGAAAGTAACCGTTATTCCGTTTTACGACCGTACCAACCTGATAAAAGAGACAATCGGGACACTGGAAACTTCACTTTCGCATGAAATATTGATTTGTATCATTGTAATTATCGTACTGGTGCTGAACCTGCGTGCCTCGGTCATCATTGCCAGCATGCTGCCGATAGCCGTACTGGCGACTTTCATCCTCATGAAATATACCGGGATAGAGGCAAATATTGTTGCATTATCGGGTATTGCGATAGCAATCGGAGTCATGGTCGATGTGGGGGTTGTTTTTGTGGAAAGTATTATCCGGTATATGGAGATGCCGGAGAACAAAGACATTAAAAGAGGTAAAGCCTTCGTAAGCCTTATTTACAAAGCAGTAAGCGAAGTGTCCGGTGCCATCGCGACGGCGATGATAACAACCATTGTCAGTTTCCTGCCGGTCTTTGCGATGGAGGCACAGGAAGGGAAGATGTTCTCTCCCCTCGCCTATACAAAAACTTATGCGCTGGCTTCCGCTTTTATCCTGGGGTTAATACTATTACCTACGCTCTCTTATCTGCTGTTCTCCGTCAGGATAAATTCAAAAATGATACGGAAGGTAGCTAATTATTTGTTAGTTGTAGCAGGTATCGTATTACTGGTTATCTATGGAAGCATACCGGCACTGGGACTTACGGCTATCGGTGTGAATAACCTGTTCGCTTCTTATTGGAAAAACCCTAAAATGAGTACCTATATCAATATAGGCATTACGCTGCTGGTTGCTATTTATTACCTGTCGGAAGAATGGTTGCCGATGGGACCGCAAGCCGGATTATCGGCCAATATATTATTTGTTGCTGCCTGTATCCTTATTATCTTATCTCTTCTGTGGATATTGGTTATTTACTATGAAAAGATACTGAGATGGTGCCTTAACCACCGCTGGCTATTTATGATTATTCCGGCAGCCACCATCGTATTCGGTTTCATGATCTGGAGAAAAATCGGCGAAGAGTTTATGCCCAGCCTGAACGAAGGCTCCTTCCTGCTGATGCCGACCAGTATGCCCCATACCGGGATTGCACAGAACCTGGATTATATCGAAGCACTGGATAAACGCTTGGCGGCTATTCCCGAAGTAGAGACAGCCATCGGGAAATGGGGACGTGTCAACTCGGCTCTCGACCCGGCTCCGGCACAGATGTTTGAAAACACCATCAATTATCGTCCGGAATATATATTGAATGAAGACGGACAGCGTGAACGGTTCAAGGTAAACGGGAAAGGAGAATATCTTTTAAAAGACGGCGGTACTTATAATCCTACCGACGGTTTCCGGCTTATCCCCCGCGATAGCCTGATACCTGACCGGAAAGGAGATTATTTCCGTCAATGGCGTCCGGAAATTAAAAACACAGACGATATCTGGCAGCAGATTGTGAATGTCACTCATTTACCGGGTTTGACCTCCGCTCCTAAATTACAGCCGATAGAGGCACGCCTGGTCATGCTTTCCACCGGGATGCGTGCACCGATGGGACTAAAGATATATGGTCCGGACCTGGAGACAATCGAGCAAAGCGGAAAAGCGATAGAACAGGCATTGAAAGAAGTTCCTTCGGTTATCCCCTCTTCCGTCTTCTACGACAGGGCAGTCGGTGCCCCTTATCTGGAAATAAAGTTGAACAGGGATAATATGGCCCGCTACGGAGTAAACGTAGAAGACTTACAGGAGATATTGAGTGCTGCTGTCGGTGGAATGGTATTGACCACTACGGTCGAAGGTAGGGAACGTTTCCCGGTCCGTCTCCGTTATGCACGCGAACTGCGGGATAATCCGGAGGCTTTATCCATGTTACTGGTTCCTACCGCTACCGGCGCACAGATTCCATTGAAAGAACTGGCGGATATCGACTATACCCGGGGAGCACAGATGATTCAAAGTGAGAATACGTTTCTGGTCGGTTATGTCATATTCGACAAAACATCCGGCAAAGCCGAAGTAGATGTAGTAAAAGAAGCGACACGCGTACTGGACCAAAAGATAAAAGATGGAGAGTTGAGGTTGGCAAAAGGCGTCTCCTATAAATTCGCCGGCAATTACGAACAACAGGAACGAGCCACCCAGCGGTTGGCGATTGTTGTGCCATTGGCATTGCTAATCGTTTTACTGGTACTCTATTTCCAGTTTAAGACGGTGACCGCTTCCCTCATCCACTTCTCCGGCGTATTTGTCGCTTTTGCAGGAGGATTTATCCTGCTTTGGTTGTACGGGCAGGATTGGTTCATGAACTTTTCCGTAGGGGGAGAAAACATGAGGGACCTTTTTCAGATGCATACAATCAACCTGAGCGTCGCTGTCTGGGTCGGCTTTATCGCCCTGTTCGGAGTCGCAACCGATGATGGCGTGCTGATGGGGACATACATCCACCAGACTTTCCTGCAACAGAATCCGACTACTAAAGAAGCGATACGGGAAGCAGTCGTTACAGCCGGACTCAAACGTGTACGTCCTGCCGCCATGACGACAGCAACGACATTAATTGCTTTACTACCGGTACTGACTTCTACCGGAAAGGGAGCCGATATCATGGTACCGATGGCAATACCCACTTTCGGAGGTATGCTGATACAATCCATGACTATGTTCGTAGTCCCCGTGTTGCAATGCTGGTGGCGCGAAAGTGTGATTAAGAAAGAGCAAAAGAAACAGAACATTCAAATGAATACAAGCGATGAGAAATAAGATAAAAATACAAGCATATATAACAGGAATAGCCTTGCTGCTCGGTCTCCTTCCGGCATTTTCACAGCAGACGGACAGCCTGGCGTGGTATCTGGAGATAGCCGCACGCAACAACCCGTTGGTAAACTCCAACTTTGCCCTCTATAAGGCTTCACTGGAAAAGATTCCACAGGCAGGAGCTTACGAAGACCCGGAACTGGATATCGGTGTTTTTGTCAAACCGATGGAGACACTGAGCGGTAAACAGATTGCCGACTTTACCCTGATGCAGATGTTCCCCTGGTTCGGAACGCGTAAAGCGGCCCGCAATGAGGCGACCGAAATGTCACGCATGGCCTACGAGCAATTCCGTGAAGCCAGGAACAATCTGTTTTATGAAGTAAAGAGCCAGTGGTACCAGTTATGTAACCTCAACGAACAATATAAGAACACGCAAGCTAATCTTGCTTTATTGGAACAATTGGAGAAATTGGCACTCAACCGTTATTCCGCACCGTCGGCCAATGCACCAGCCTCCACAGTTCCCCCCATAACAGGCAATGTCGTTACTCCCCCCGCTTCCAATGGAAACAGTATGGATAACATGGGAGGAATGGGAAGCAGCTCCCAGGCAACGCCACAAGGAAGTCCGGCCGGGAATGCCTCTATGCAGGGAATGGCTTCCGGTCCTATGGGTAGTTCCATGGGTACCGGCAGTTCTTCAGGCACCATGTCGGACGTACTGCGCATACAGATAGAAAAAGCGGAACTTCAGAATAATCTGGAGCTCATAGCCTCCAACAGAACGGCTGCCGAAGCACGTTTCAATGCCTTGTTAAACCGCAGACAGGATATGAGGGTTGCTGTTCCCGATTCTTTGCGACAACTGCATTTCCTGATTGACGACCAGGCCATGACCGACAGTATCATTATAGCCAACCCAATGTTGTCGATGCTCGAAGCCGAAGCGAATGCCTACCGGGCAAAAGCAGAGATGGATAAAAAGATGAGTTATCCGATGTTTGGAATCGGCCTGCAATATTCACTGGTCGGGAAATCGAATAACAGTATGGTTATGGATAACATGAACGGTATGGATATGGTCATGCCTATGTTTAAAATCAGTATTCCTATCTTCCGTAAAAAGTATCAGGCACAACAAAAGGAAAGCCGGCACTACCGCCAGGCAAGCGAACTGAAATACGAAAATACGCTGAATCAGCTGCAATCCGAATACCAGACGGTTAAACAACAGTTGGCGGATGCATCCCGGAAAATAGCTCTTTACCAAAAGCAGCAGGAACTCTCATTATCCACCTGGCAACTGATTGTCCGGGAATTTTCCGCCGGAACAACCAGTCTGACAGATGTCATACAGGTAGAACGCCAGCTTTTGGATTACCGCCTCAAGAAAAGCGAAGCTATTGCCGAATACAATACAAGGATAGCCGGCATGGAAAAATTAGTAGCAACCTCAATAAACGAATAAAGACATGAAAAAGATAAAAGAATGGTTTAAAGCCAAACAAGTACAATATATCCTGTTTGTAATGGCCGGTTTATTTCTGGGCTGGTTATTCTTCAGTCCATCCTCCACAACACCCCAGGTAAACGACGAATACCATAGCCATGACAGCATTGCGGAACACACCCACAGTCATGACCTGCAACAGGATGAAAACGGCGTATGGACCTGCTCCATGCATCCCCAAATCAAACAGGATAAACCGGGAAAATGCCCGATATGCGGTATGGACCTGATTCCTTTACGCAAAAGCAGTAATAGCCACGAGAATGTAGACCCTTCCGCCATCCAGTTATCGGAAGAAGCAATAGCACTGGCTAATGTGCAAACCTCACGTGTCAGCAAAGAAAACCCGGTTAAAGAAGTGCGCCTGTACGGTAAAATAGCACCGGACGAACGGAGCCTGCAATCGCAAACCGCCCATGTGGGAGGCCGCATAGAAAGTCTGGCTGTCGATTTTACCGGCGAAACGGTCCGTGCCGGACAAACGCTGGCCACCCTATACTCGCCGGAATTATTTACGGCACAACAGGAATTACTGGAAGCGATCAAAATGCAGCAACCCGCCTTAATCAAAGCTGCCCGCGAGAAACTGCAACTCTGGAAGATGACGGATGCTCAGATAACGGCTATCGAACAATCCGGCACCACCTCTCCTACCGTAGAGATTAAATCGAATACAAGCGGTATCGTTATGTCGAAACGGGTCAGCCAGGGGGATTATGTTTCGCAGGGAGCCGTACTATTCGATGTTGTCAACCTTTCAAAGGTATGGGCCATGTTCGATGCCTATGAAACAGACCTGCCCTTCCTGAGCAAGGGAGATCCGGTCTCATTCACCATGCAGGCTTTCCCCGGCAAAGTATTTAAAGGGCGTATTGCCTTTATCGATCCGATTGTCAACCCGACCAGCCGTACTTCCCGTGTTCGTGTCGAAGTAGCAAATCCGAGTATGGAACTGAAACCGGAGATGTATGCGACAGCCATCGTCGACGCTCCCCTGAAAGGATATAAAGATCAGATTATCGTTCCCCAGACAGCCGTACTCTGGACAGGCAAGCGGTCTATCGTTTACGTCAAACGACCGGACATGTCTACCCCGACATTCCAAATGCGTGAAGTGGAACTGGGACCGTCGTTAGGCAATGCCTATGTGATACTGAAAGGACTTTCGGATGGAGAAGAAATTGTAACCAATGGCGTTTTCTCTATCGACGCCAGTGCACAGTTGGAAGGAAAAACATCCATGATGAATAATGACGGAAACACGGCTCACCCAACTCAAAGTGAACATGCTATGTTCGGAGTAAAAGGAGCCTGCGACATGTGCAAGCAACGAATTGAAGATGCTGCCAAAAGCGTAAAAGGAGTCACTTCCGCCTCATGGGATAAAGAAGCGCAAATGGTCCATCTGCAATTCAACCCGGAACAGACCTCTGCTGATGCCATTGCCAAAGCGATAGCCAAAGCCGGGCACGACAACGATAAGTATAAAGCAGACGACAGTGTTTACAACAAGCTCCCGGCTTGCTGCAAGTACCGTCAATAGAAGAGTGAAGCGCAAACAAAAAGGGCTACAATTCATTTTGTATCCCTTTCCCGTTTGCGCTTCAAAAATTATCCTCTTCCTATCAATAATACGTCTCTGTTAGCGGAATATTTACTTCGACAGATAGCATCCCACTGCCATCACTACAAAAACGTACTTTGTTTTCCCGGGCCAACCAACCCAATGCGAGAAAAATAACAGACTCCTTACAATGAGTCATCTCTCCAATCTTTCTGATAGACATGTTACCTCTCTCTGCGAGCAAGCGCCAGATCTGACCAGCACTTGAACCAACGTCATTCTTATTCATAACACTCCATTTTTTGATATGTGACCTAAAACTAATAATAATGGATCAAACGGACATGTTCCATTTGACTCCTATATTAGTTACTTATACCATTATTACTCAACTTTCGCACAAAACAAATGACTTTGCTTTATAAATGAAACAACCTTGACGCTAAAAATGTTTCACAAAAACCACACTTATTCAATATAAATTGAAAGACAAACAAGCTTTAGGCTTACAATCAGCAACTTCCGTCATTCGTTTTTCTGATAAAAAGAATTGTAGGGAACCGTAAACAAAGCCTTTCCCTAAACTGTTTGAATTATATAGAATCAAATAAAACAATTAGGCGATATGGACGATTATGAATTAATTGATAACGAAGAGAGACACCAATACGAATTTCACATTGGCAAATACGTTCCGAAAATTGAGTATATAAAAACCAAGAACGGCGAGATATACCTTACACACACCGAAGTGCCCGTAGCCCTCGAAGGGAAAGGTGTCGGCAGCCAACTGGCTGAAAAAGTGCTGAAGGATATAGAAAAACAAGAATTGCGCCTGGTTCCGTTGTGTCCCTTCGTTGCCGGATACATCCAAAAGCATCCGGACTGGCGACGCATAGTAATGAGAGGTATTAACATAGGATAAAGCGATATAGATATGGGAAAGAAAATTGAATATTCAAACGGCGAACTGACAATTATATGGCAGCCTGACCTTTGTCAGCATTCGGGTATTTGTGTAAAAACATTGCCACAGGTATATAACCCCAAGGAAAGACCCTGGGTGAAAATAGAAAATGCAACCACCGATGAATTGATCGCACAGATCAACAAATGCCCGTCGGGAGCACTTAGTTACAGGCTTAATAAAAAAGAAGAAGAATAGGTAAATAAATAAATGCTATAACTTAATTACTGACTTCCGTCGGGCTCGTTCACAGGCCGGCGGAAGTTTTTTATTTGAGGCGGCCTTCTATCCCTAACTGGTAAAGGAATAATCCCCAGTTTTCTTCACGTATTTCTGTGTTCAACCGGACTTGTTCCACATCGATATTTGCCGGATAACTGTCATTCAGATAGTATTTATCCTCAGCAGTATCATAATACAACACCAGGTCGTTATAAACCGTACTCACACTCGCCATCACATCGGAGACATTGGTCGCCGTAAACAACTCCGTATCGGCCAATATAACAAGTATCTTTTCATACTGCTCCAGCTTTTCCTTAAATACCGAATGGTCGTAGAACCTGATTTCTCTGGTATCTCTGTTAAACCATTTTATATCGTTTCCTGTAAAAAGGATTTCATTTCCTAAAGGCAGGTTATAAACCTTATGACCTAAACCGACCACAACTATTTCAGAGTTTTCATTCAGCGTACCGTCATTCTCACAGCCGGCAAACGTCAGCAATAAGAACAAAAATGATATGAAGTAACATAACTTTTTCATCAGACTATCATTTAGACTACTGTATCTGCACGGAATAAATTCAGGAACAGAGAAATAGCAGTCTCAAAATTAGCATTTTAAATTGGATGCACAAATCATTCCGGAAGAAAAAGTAAACCTGTCAGGGCATGGCATTATAGTAACGCCAGGTATCATCACGTTTACGGTTCCTCCGCTTATTCCTTTCCTCTTTCGAAAATATCCATTTCAAGATATCGTCCAGAGAAAAATAGAGTTTGACGGACCCGCCCACGGTTCCCCGCTTCTGTCCGTCTTTTACCACATCTGAAGAATACAGGTTCCTCCCTCCTGCCGCAGCCGTTACCGGCAGCTTGCCTATCTGTATCTCTTTTTTGTCGATAAGCCGTGTGGGAGGAGGCGTATAGGCCTCTTTGTTTATTTTCGGAATTGTATCCAGTTCCATCTTATAGAGACGGTAAACACTTGGGGGCATCAACTTATAATCCACGTTATTATGTATGCTATCCGTATCTGCATGCAAATATTCGGAGAAATCTTTCAGGAGAGGCAATTCAGAGGGGGCCTCCAGTATCTGCTGTCCGGGTTCATCTTCCACATGGATCAATTTACCTTCGCGGATAGCTTTCTGAAACTCCGGATTAATACGTATCGTATCCTTTCCGGATAAAACACGCGACAACCACACCGAATCTTCTTCACTCCAATGCTGTGCATAGAGCTGAACCGGCAAAATACCTGTCAACATCAGAATAAGTAAACACTGCTTCAACTTCATACTATAGAAACGATGAAAAGACAATTTTACTGCATGACAAGAACAACCATTAAGTAGAAAAATAGTTGTTTACCGGCGATGAACTTTGTAAACTTCGCGAATATTCATACTTTTACTGCCGGTTTTAGAACTGTTTGTCACAAGGGCGAAATATTTATAAACTACAATATATTATTTATGAAAAAGATTATCAGCTTATTTTTAGCAGCTACCGCATTTGCCTGTACACAGGAGCAAAGCGTAGATGTAACGGTTACGAACCCGTCTGCCATCGACCGTTCAAAGGAGGTCACAGAAATTTCAATGGATGCCATTGCCAAACTGAATGGCGAATCTTTCATCATTTCCGACAATAACGGGACGCAGGTTCCTTATCAGATCACATACGACAAGAAAATTATTTTCCCTGTTGATGTGAACGCAAACAGCAGCGTTACTTATAAGATTAAACCGGGCACTCCCGAGGCTTTCGCCACAGTTGCCTGCGGTAAGTTCTATCCGGAACGTGTGGACGATATTGCCTGGGAAAACGACCGTATCGCTTTCCGTACCTATGGTCCGGCTTTGCAAGCTACCGGCGAACAAGCTTTCGGATATGATATCTGGACTAAATGTGTTTCCGAACCGGTTGTAGACATGCGTTATAAGACTGAACTGAACCCGGAATCGAGAGCCCAAATAGCCGAACTGCGCAAAACAGACAAGAAAGCAGCACAGGAACTGGCCAATTCGATTTCCTACCATATCGACCATGGTAACGGACTGGATTATTATAAAGTAGGCCCGACACTGGGTGCCGGTACTTCCGCCCTTCTTTCTAACGATTCCATCGTTTATCCGTATTGCTACAAAGACTACGAGATTCTGGATAACGGTCCGTTGCGTTTCACTGTTAAATTGGTTTACAATCCGCTGAAAGTAAAAGAGAATGACAATATCATCGAAACACGTATACTTTCACTGGATGCCGGTTCGCAGTTGAACAAAATTACGCTTACGTTTGCCAATCTGAATGAAGCTACACCACTTGTAACCGGTATCGTACTGCACGAGCCGAGCACAGACTATCAGGCTGATGCCGCAAACGGCTACATTGCATACGCCGACCCGGAAGACCCGACAAACGGACAAATCTATATCGGAGCCGTCTTCCCTGAAAAACTGAGTGATGCGAAAGCTGTAAACTTCTCCGACGCTGAGAAAAAACAACGAGGAGCAGACGGTCATGTACTGGCTTATGCGACTTATGCACCGGGCAACGAATATACGTATTATACCGGAGCCGGATGGAGCAAATGGGGTTTCAAGAACTCTGCCGAATGGTTCAAATATATCCAGGACTTTGCCCAGAAGGTAAAACAACCGTTACAGGTTACTGTAAAGTAAAAAAAGAAATATCATGAAACATCCATGAAATAAATTTCGTCCAAGAGAATGTAAATAGGGGGGTATTGTTTACTTTAGTGTCATTCACTCGAAAAAACGAATGCAATGAAAACAGTACCTTTTGAACAAGTCATCCTCCGGGGTTGTGGAATAGATGTCCACAAGGACATGGTAGTTGCTACGATAAGTGGCGAAGGTCTCAAAACTGAAACCCGCAGTTACAAGACCTTCAGTAGTTCTTTGACAGAATTAAAAGAATGGTTATTATCCAGTGGCATTACGCATGTAGCCATGGAAAGTACCGGTGTTTACCGGAAGCCGGTTTATAAGATTCTTGAATGTCCTGATATGAAAGTCTGGATCGTGAACGCACGGCACATCAAGTATGTTCCCGGGCACAAAACGGATAAAAAGGATAGTGGCTGGATTTGCAAACTGCTTTTAGCAGGTTTGTTGAAACCGAGTTATATCCCGGAGCGTGAACAACGTGAGCTTCGTGATTTAACCCGTTACCGTAACAAGTTGATCCAGCATGTATCTTCTGAGAAAAACCGTATTGTTCGTATCCTGGAAGATTGTAACATCAAACTTTCCAGCGTGGTGTGCAGCCTGGACGGAGTCGTGGCGAACAAGCTGATAGATATGTTGATCGATAAGGGTCATGTAACAATGGATGACATAACTTGCATCTATCATAAAAAACTTGAAGCCAGTCCGGAACTTCTTTATCAGGCTTGTGAAGGCTTTATAGAACCGCATCACATCTATATGTTGCAGACCATCCGTAAAGATATGGAACAGACGAAAGCCATCATAGCTGACCTTACCTGCCGTATAAAAGAGGTTTTATCTCCTTATGAGAATGTGATGGAACTCTTGCAGAAGATCCCCGGACTTAGCCGGAAAACGGTTGAAGATCTGATAGCAGAGATAGGTGTGGATATGGAAGCCTTTCCAACCGAAAAGCACCTGGCTTCGTGGGCCGGT
>NZ_KQ033913.1:250858-935563 GCF_000969835.1 Parabacteroides goldsteinii DSM 19448 = WAL 12034 | reverse complement strand
TCTAAAAAAATCAATTTATTAATGGTTTAAACGGCTCTCTTGAGATAGGGAGCGCAATTTATTTACATATGAAAATTCTCATATATTATGATACTGCATTCTCATATATTATGCGACTCCAGTATCACAATATATGAGAATGTAGTGTTATAATATATGATATAAGCATCATAATAGATAGAGTCTCTGCGTTCACTCCCGAAAATTCACCCGTTGCCTGTCACGGGACAAATGATATCTCATCCAAAGGATTCCAAAAGACCTTTTTCCAATCTTTTATACGGTTATTTTCAACCCGGATACCTTCCTCTTCCAGTTTTTCCTGCATTTCGGTCGGCGTGCCGAAAGCATCTTTGCCGGATAATATTCCTTGACTGTTCACTATCCGGTAAGCAGGAACTCCCACTTCCGAACAACCTCCCAACACTCTGCCGACCATCCGCGACATATTCGGATAACCGATAGCACGGGCTATCGCACCATAACTGGTGGCACGTCCGTACGGAACCGTTTTCACCATCTGGTAGACAGCCCCCACAAAATCCTCTTTATCAAAATCAGACATATAATATTATAATTTTCCTGCCAGTTCCTTCAATAAATCATCGCCACAGGCAACCGTATCTCCATTCTCATTATAAACGCCAATCAGGTAACGTCCTTTCCAAAGTACCGGAATGTCCCCGTTATAACGGTCTTTGACCAACAACACGCCCTCTTTTAATTCATCCGCCTGTTTGGTGAAAGCCATATACCGGGTCAATATATTTTTAACCCCGGCAGAAGAACCGCCGTCCAATACAAACAACTGGAAAGTCTGCCCTTCTTTTTCATACTTCACCGTATATACGGCACGCAGAAACTCATGGCCGATAAAATTTGAAGTAATATAAGCAGCCGAATAAGGTACTTGCCCCTCCGCTGGGAATAAACGGATAACAGAAGGATAGCCGGCATCGGCATCCAACCTTCCGGCAAGCGCCTTGCCTATCGCCTGCAATTCTTCGGACACATCGCCGGATGCATTACTCCACATCTTCAAATACATATTTCCGGCAAAGAAATACAGATTCGTCTTATCTCCCTGCGCCTCTCCCCCGACAGGTAAATATGCCAGGTCGGATGAACGCTCGGCAGCATACATTCCGAAAGCATCTTCCGGCGTTGCATGGCGATAAGCCTGTATCGTAATGTACTCGCTTCCTTTTTTATACTCCATGGAAGTCATTTCCCTGAAGTTATTCTCAATGAAAAGCGGAGCCGCCCCGTTGATGCGGTCAAAGAGATTATCCGGATTAAACACCTCCACCTCGCCGGATATCTCCCAGCCGTCTACTGCCGGCAGCCACGATTTCAACTCGTCCGGTGTCTGCGCCTTTAAAGGACAGAGGGACAACAGGAAAAAGAGTAACAAATAATTGCTCTGTTTCATACGTTCGTTTTATTAAGTCAGAAATTCGTCAGGCACCTGCATCACCGGCGTTATCGCAGCAATCTTTGTCGAAACATCGAAGCCGGAAGGACATTTTACCTGGCAGGTTTCACAATTGGAACAAATATCCGCCGAAAGATTCAGTTCTCCAAGTGTTTCTTTCGACATTCGCGAATATTTATAACCGTAAGCATACATGTAGGCCCGCATAATATCAGGAATAGGAAGATGTTCAGGACATTGCGCCCGGCATTTTCCGCATTGCTGGCAATACAACATTTCCTGTCCGCAAAGGGTAGCCAGATATTCCTGGTCGCCGGCGGTCAGTTCCGGGGAGCGGGCAGCAACCAGGCATTCATCCAGTTCATCATAATTGGAGAAACCGGGGATGGCAGTCGTGATATGTTCGTTCTTCCATGCCCATTTCAGGCAAGCCTGTGCGTTAATCTTTTTCTTTCCTCCAGCGTCTTCGGTACCACCGGTCATTGTCTTCATGGCAACCAGACCGACACCGGCTTTAGCGGCACGGGCTATGGCCTCTTCCGTCTCTTTCAGATTCGACAGTTTGAAATTATAACTCAGCAGGACAACATCGTAAATACCGGCTTCAACGGCAGCATCCAGCAATTCAGGTTTGCCGGCATGAATGGAAATGCCCAGGAAACGGGTTTTGCCATCCTCCTTAAACTTCTTCATGACGGCAACCACGCGCTCATCTTTTATCTCTTCCACTTTATCCAGAGCATGAGCGTAGAAGAGATCGACCTGTTCCATATTCAGGCGTTGCAGACTCTGGTCGATCAATCTTTCATACGAATCTTCGAAATCATCCCTCAAAGGATAATCGAACTTTCCTTTGGTAGCAATAAAGAAGCTCTCACGCGGCTTCCCGGCAAAGAACTTACCCAGCATTTCTTCATTCTTCCCGCCCTGATAGCCGTGGGCCGTATCAAAATGGAATATACCGGAATTATAGGCAGCTCTTACCACGTTCGGATTGTCGGCACGCATCACACCCATACTCAGTATCGGCAGTTTTACACCTGTCCTGCCAAGCGTACGGACAGGAATCTCATTTTCATTAGCAGTCACCTGGGGAAGACCGGCAGCCCTGGCTCCCGGAATTAACATCGCGCTTACGCCGGCAGTGGCTGAAAGCCGAAAAAAATCTCTTCGATTTACATGTTTGGTTTTCATAAGATAATATATTAGTATATGTAATTGTCCGACTGAGCCTTACAAATATAGAAAGATTTATCAAAATAATTCACTTTTTCCATAGGGTATTCGTTTCCTGAACGATCTTATAAGTACAAACACGATTATTCACCATTAAAACAATACAAAGATGAAAACACTATGTAGACAATCCATCGGTTTTTTGCTGATCTTATTATTGGTGGCAGGTAGTAGTCCGTTGCAGGCACAGGACCAATTGGTACGTGACGATGCCGATCCGGAATTTATCACCATCAGCGGAGTTGTCAAAGACAAAAATAATAAGAAACGGCTGGAGTATGTGAACATTTCCATCCCCGGCAGTACTTCAGGTACTATCACCAACGAAGACGGGGAATTCTCTTTCAAGATAAAAGACGCTTCCCATGTGAAAGCTGTCGAAATATCCCATATCGGATACTATAATAATAAGGTAGAAGTAAGCGGCAAGAACCTTTCCGACCTGACCGTCTGGATGACGCCTTACGAGAATATGCTCGACGAGATCATCATCCATGCCAAAGAACCGCGTTACCTCGTGGAAGAGGCTATCAAGAAAATCCCGGAGAATTACAGCAAGAAAACGAATATGCTGACCGGCTTCTATCGTGAGACGGCACAGAAAGGCCGACGCTACATTAATATATCGGAAGCCGTGATCGATGTTTACAAAACGCCTTATCACGAAGCCATAGACCGCGACCGTGTACAGATTTACAAAGGCCGCAAGCTATTGAGCCAGCGAAGTACCGATACGCTTGCCGTCAAACTGCTCGGCGGCCCCAACCTGTCAATCCTTTGCGACATCGTGAAGAACCCCGATGTGTTGCTCGACAGGGAATGTCTGCCCTACTATCTGTTCAAAATGGAAGAATCAACGAATATCGACAACCGTCCGCAATATGTAATCAGTTTCAAGCCGCAGGTCATCATGCCGTATGCCCTGTATTACGGAAAACTTTACATAGACAAGGAACGACTCTCATTCACCCGTGCCGAATTCAACCTGAGTATGGACGACCGCAACAAAGCGACCCAGGCCATCCTCAAGAAGAAACCGTTCGGATTACGTTTCCGCCCGCTTGAAGTAGCCTATCTGGTAAACTACAAGGACCGCAACGGCGTAACTTATCTGAATTACATTCGCAACGGGGTACGTTTTAAATGTGACTGGAAACGCAAATTATTCTCTACCAACTACACGATCATCTCGGAAATGGTCGTAACAGACGGAAAGGAAGAAAACGTAACCAACATTCCGTACAAGATGGCATTTAAGGAAACACAATCGTTGTCCGACAAGGTAGAAAACTTTATGGATGAAGATTTCTGGGGAGCCTACAATATCATCGAACCTACGGAATCACTGGAAAGTGCTGTCAACAAATTAAAAAAGCAACAGAAATAAATTTCAATATCTTTTCGTACATTTGAAGGACTCTAATCATTAAGATCCACGGCATGCTGAACGATTTATTCGTACTAACAAAGATTAAAGAGGGGGACGTCAAAGCTTTCGAAGGTATCTTCCGGCTCTACTACTCCCCTCTTTGCCTCTACGCCGCCAGTATCACCGGTAGCATGGACGTCGCCGAAGAGATCGTGCAAGAGTTGTTCTACGTATTCTGGAAAGAAAAGGAGAAACTGCAAGTGTTCCGTTCCCTGAAAAGTTATCTGTACGGGGCCGTGCGCAACCAATCTCTCCAATACTGCGAACATCAGGAAGTGCGCAACCGTTACCGGGAAAACGTATTGTCAGGTAATCAGGAAAGCAAGCCGGCCGATCCGCAGGACCAACTCGAATACAAAGAACTGGAAGCTCTGATAAACAGGACTCTCAGCAAGCTGCCCGAACGCCGCTTACGCATCTTCCGGATGCAGCGTTTCGAAGGTAAGAAATACGCGGAGATAGCCTCCGCCCTCTCTCTATCCGTCAAAACAGTGGAAGCTGAAATGACCAAGGCACTTCAAACACTCAGGAAAGAAATTGAGAATTATACACAAACAGTATGACTCGTAAAGAAAGGGACAACAGAAAAACGGACCGGGCATGGGAGAATGTCTACCAACGCCTGGAAAAGGATGGCTTACTGGACCATAAGGAGAAAAACAGTATCATTCCTTATGGAGACAT
Source organism: Parabacteroides goldsteinii DSM 19448 = WAL 12034 (assembly GCF_000969835.1). Classification (GTDB taxonomy): domain Bacteria; phylum Bacteroidota; class Bacteroidia; order Bacteroidales; family Tannerellaceae; genus Parabacteroides; species Parabacteroides goldsteinii. Next base: position 930,779 of record NZ_KQ033913.1, on the reverse strand, counting down.
GCGCCGTCCTCCACTCTGGAAAATTATTTCGGCAACAGCAGCAATGCTAGTATTCTGCATTTATCTGTCTACAATTTATTTTAATCAAACAAATAAGGAAACCGACCGTAATCTGCTTACCCGGCAGAACATGGAAACAACGACACTTGCCACCACGCTTGAAGACGGATCTATCGTCTATCTGGCAGGCAACGCCGCCATCCATTACCCGGAACATTTTCAGGCGGACAAGAGAGAGATCACCTTACAGGGAAATGCTCTTTTCGACATTGCAGGCAACCGCCAGCGTCCTTTCCTTATCGAAACCGAAGATACACGTATCAAGGTGTTGGGTACGGCGTTCAATGTAAAGAGCGATAATACCCAACCGTTTGAACTGTCCGTACAAAGGGGAATGGTGAAGGTGACGCTGAAGCAGAGCGGACAAGATGTTTACGTAAAGACAGGTGAAACCGTCACCCTCTCTTCACGAAAGCTGGAAGTAAGCGAAACAAAAGACCACGGACAATTTGCAACCTATGTCCGGCAAATACGTTTCAAGGATGAAAGGCTGGCCGATATCCTCCGCATTATCAACCTCAATACGGAAGATATCCGTTTTCAGACAACACCGGAACTCGAGGACAGGCAACTCACCGTTACCTTCTCCGACAATTCGCCGGAATCAATGGCAGAGTTAATCTGCTTTGCCCTGAACCTGAAATGTACACGTGACAAAAATGTGATTACTTTGCATGAGAACTAACGGGATAAAAAGGATACAAGGTGAAACTGAGCGCTACATATCGTCTATTATTGATCCTCATCGGGATGCTGCTGATGACAGCTCCCCAGATGATAAGGGTGATAAAGATGTGCTCGAACGCCTTATTCAAATTCCGCGAAGCAAGGAGACTGTTTACCAGTTACTTGGAAAGGTTTCCGAACGTTCCGGCTACCTGTTCATTTACGACAGTAAAATCATTGACAACGAACAGGTAGTAAAAATACCGGGAGGCAAATACACTATAAAAGAGGCCATCTACCATATTATCGGTAACCGTGACCTGGGTCTCCGCGTGATCGGCAATCATATCCTGATCTCCCGCCCGGTAAAACCGCTACCCGTAAAGGAGGCACTGCAACCAGTCCTTCCGGATACAGTTCCGTATTTTACCCTCGAAGGCATTCTGCGGGACAAATATACCAACGAACCGATACCGTTTGCCACAGTCAGCGTCAGCGATGATGGCTCCATCGGCAATGTCACCAACCAGGGTGGCGAGTTCAGGCTGCGTTTGCCTGACAGCCTGCGCCAGTCGCAGATCAACTTCTCGCATATCGGCTACCTGCCTTATGCAATAGAAAGTTCACTGTTGGCAGAACGTTACAGTATGCTGACACTGGAACCGAAAGTGATTCCCATACAGGAAGTGGTTATCCGTATCGTGAATCCTTTGCGCCTGTTACGGGAAATGCAGGAACACAAAAGCCTGAACTATTCCCAGGAACCCGTCTACCAGACTACTTTCTACCGGGAAGGTATCGAACGGAAAAACAAATTCGTCAGCCTGACGGAAGCAGTTTTTAAAATATACAAAAGTGCGTACACCAACCGTCCAGTCACCGACCAGGTTAAGCTGTTGAAGATGCGCCGTATCACCAACAATCAAGAAAAAGATACGATCATCGCAAAAATGAAGTCCGGAATCAATACCAGCATACAGCTGGATATCATGAAGGATGCACCCGACTTCCTGCTGCCGGAAAGCGATGTGAATTATCCCTATGTCTATGCCCATTCCGACATCACGGTAATAGACGACCGGATGGCAAACGTGATCTCTTTCGAACAACGTGATTTCATCAACAGTCCTCTCTTGAAAGGAAACCTGTATATCGATTCGGAAAACAGTGCGCTGCTGCGGGCCGAATTCGAAATACACCCTAAATATGTAAAAAATGCAGCCGGCATGCTGGTTGAAAAGAAAAGCCGTAACCTGAAAATAATCCCGCAAAAGGTTATCTACACCGTTTCCTATAAACCCTGGAACGGTACTTATCACATCAGTCATGTAAGAGGAGACCTTCATTTCAAAGTAAAAAAGAAAAAACAACTGTTCGGCAGTTCTCCCCTTCATGTATGGTTCGAGATGGTGACATGCAAAACGGATACTTTCAATGTCAGCCGTTTTGGGCGGAAAGAAACATTATCGACCCGGACAGTGTTCTCTGAAACAAAATTTAATTATGATGAAGGCTTCTGGGGTAACTTCAATGTGATTCCTCCGGAAGAAAAACTGAATGAAGCGATTGGTAAAATATCGTCAAAAATAGAAGAAACAGGTTACTAAGTGGTTAAAAATCATAAAGAGGGCCTTTTCTCAAAGGCCCTCTTTATAGGTTTTTAATAGGTATTAGTCTTTAAGGCAAAAAGATTGTTTAGGTTATCTGCATGCAAAGATGCGGGATTTTATGTTACTGAACAAATAAAAAAAGATATTATAAAACACATTTTTAAAATTATCGAAACTTATTTGCAGCTTCTTCTATTTTTTAACAATTGGACTTCACCGTTTAATTATCGGTTTGTCACGAAGACAGACACGGTTCTTCTTGATTCATAAGCAGTAATAAAATCCTCCAACTGCTTATTGCCCCTGTATATCGTTTTTAGCATTCCTAAACGAAAAAATTCAACTTTCTAACACATGCAAAAATATAAATCTTTTTTTAATAAATCCTATAATACGGTATAGTTAACGGCACGGGGATTTTATGTATTTTTGCACCCGTATCGAGGTGACATTAGATACGATATATAAACGTCTTAAATTGCATAATTAAGCATGTACACTGTAATTAAAAGGATGGAGATCTCCGCAGCACATAGCCTGCGTCTCTCCTATTCCAGCAAATGTGAGAACTTGCACGGTCACAACTGGATCATCACTGTTTACTGTCGCTCGAAAGAATTGAATGCCGATGGCATGGTCATCGACTTCAGTCACATCAAAGAATCAATAAAAAACAAGTTGGACCATCAGAATCTGAACGAGGTCCTGCCTTTCAATCCGACGGCCGAGAATATGGCCCGCTGGATATGCGACCAGTTACCTAATTGTTATAAAGTTGAAGTTAAAGAGTCAGAATCAAACACTGCGATCTATGAGAAAGATTAATCAAATTTTCTACAGCCTGCAAGGGGAAGGCTTTTATACCGGCAGAGCCGCTGTTTTCATCCGTTTTTCCGGATGCAACCTGAAATGTTCGTTTTGCGATACCGAACACGAAGAAGGTACATTGATGTCGGACGAAGAGATATTGGAGGCAATCTCCGCTTATCCGTCAGACATGGTCATACTGACCGGTGGGGAACCTGCTTTATGGATCGACGAAGCATTTATCGACATGCTTCACAAAGCGGGTAAATATATATGTATAGAAACAAACGGCACACGCCCGTTGCCCAAAAGCATCGACTGGGTGACTTGTTCGCCCAAAGAAGGGACACCGCTCAAAATTGACCATATGGATGAAGTCAAGGTTGTTTATCTGGGACAGGACCTGTCATCCTACATCAAACTGCCAGCCAAATACCACTTCCTCCAACCCTGCTCCTGCCGGAACACGATGGAGATAGTCAATTATATCCTCCAACACCCGGAATGGCAACTCAGTTTACAGACACATAAGCTGATTGATATAGCGTAAAAAGTCACTATCCAATGATCCCGGGCTTGACCTGGGATCACTACATGCCCAGCCAAATTTGCGGACAATTTCGGAAAGCAGGTTACGATCTTTGATGGGAATGCTTACCTTTTATTCCAATATATCAATTAATGATTCGTTCCTTCGAACAAGTCGTGATCCTCCTTTCGCTGAGTTGTTTTTGTCTTGAAATTATTAAAGGTATAGCTTAACGTCAACGTGATAAGCGGATAGTTCGGACGGATCCGGGTGATGGATTGCAGGTCGGATGTGGTGATCTTGCTGACATAACGGGCCGAATTGAAGACATCGCGGAAAGCCAGCGTAGCATACAATTTGCGGTTCATCAATTGCTGCCGGAGAGCCAGGTTCACATACCAGAAAGCATCGGTCCGCCCCTGCGTAGTCACGGAAGGGCCGACAAAATTACCGTCCAACTGGATACGGGTCGATTTGCCCAGGTCGAAGGCATTATTCCAGATAATATCGTAATTCGTGCTCTTCTCGTTCGTTCCGTTCAGTTTGTACTGGTTCTTTACTTTGTAATGATACAGGCTACCATTCAGGTTCACATTCCACCAACGGGTAAGCTGAACCTGGCCACTCAACTCCAGTCCGGTCGAATAATCGTGACCGACATTCGCCATCGAGTCCAACGTCACACCCGCTTCATAAGGAACGCGCAAACGCTCGATCTTATCTTTCCGGCTACGATGGAAAACCGTAGCGGAAACCGTATGCTCACCGATATTCTTCTTATAATTAAGTTCGAAAGAGTTGATATATTCCGAACGGATATCCGGATTACCGATTTCTGCCGAATAATAATCGCGATAGGTAATATAAGGTTCCATAAAAAAAAGTTCCGGCCGTGTGATACGTCGTGAATAGGAAGCCATCAGCTTATGATCTTTCGGGAACGTATATCCCAGATGTACCGAAGGGAAAAACTCAAACTTATTATATTCACGGTCTTTACCGGGAATGGAACTGCGAAGCACACGATGCGTATGCTCCCCTCTTACACCAGCCTGGAAATCGAACGATTTATAGCTGTCGCCGACAATCGCATAGATCGAATTGATCCCGTGCTGGAAATAGAAAGTATTGTAGATATCATCCCGCCAATAAAACTCCTGCTTTTCAGGACTCCAGAACTGCATGCTGTAATCGCCATCCTCCAGGTAAGAGAAATACTGGTAACCCGCTTCAATATGGCCGGTCTTGCTATACGGATAGATATAATCCATATTACCACGAACCGTCCAGCGATGTTCGTCCTCCCAGGCACGGTGCCCTTGTTCGCGCTCATTCTTTTTATTAAACAAGTCGCTCTGGAAATACTCCATGGCATTCCCCCCATATTTCAGATAAAAACTACCGGTCAGCTGATGTCCCTTATCATTGAACTTATGGTCGAAACCGACACTCCCCTGATAATAAGTTTCATGCAGGTCATAATCGTCGCGACTATAATAATCGCCATTGGCAAAAGGTTGGCTGCCGACCACCCGTTCCTCCGTATAATCCAGGTCACCGGTACGGGTACGACCGCCATAACCACCTTCCAGATCGGCATTGAACGTCGTATGGGGTAATGTATACATCCAGCCGGCTTTCAGGGAATAGTTGAAATTATTACTTTCACGAGGACCGTTCGAATGGGATGTCGTTGCGGTATCGGCAACGATCGTAGTCTTTTCCTGGTCAAAATCACTTTTCCGCAAACGGTCGGTCCAGCCTCCGCCAAAATACCAGCGGGATGATTTGTTCTGTTGCGTCAGCAGGAAATCAACCCCTCTCGACAAAAATGTGCTACCAGTCAGGTTGACCATTCCGCTGAATCCATGCTGTGCGTGCTTCTTTGTAATGATATTGATGATTCCGACATCGCCCCCTGTATCATGACGGGCGGAAGGAGTCGTTATGATCTCGATATTTTCAATATGGCCGGAAGGGATCTGTTCCAGAGCCTGTGTCCCACTGAACACGCTCGGCTTACCGTCTACATATACCATAAACCCCGTACTTCCACGGAAAGATACTTCGCCCTCGGCATCCACGCGGATAGACGGCGTATTCTCCAGAATGTCGACAGCCGTTCCTCCGCTTGCCAGCATATTCGAAGAGGCCTCGATCACCTTCTTGTCCAGTTTATAGATGACCTGTTTCTTTTGCGCCACGACTTCCACCTCGGCAAGCCCGACTTCAAGCGGTTTCATAGGAATCGTACCCAAGTCGACTATTTCCGACGATGATGCGAGCACAATATTCTGCCGGGTAAACAAATCGTAGCCGACCAACCGGATCATCAGGCTGTATTCCCCGTTCTTCACATCTGCAATTCCAAAACTTCCGTCCATATCTGGCAAAGCATGAAACACAGGATTATCATCTCCCTTTTTAAAAAGGAGAACGTCTGCAAAATCCAAAGGCTTATTTGTTCCGGCATCCACAATTTTCCCTTTGATACGGGTTAACGGAGCGGCAGTTACAGACAGACTAAAACACAATAAGGCCACAATGAGACAAAAACACTTCTTCATTTCTTTACATCAGTCGTTGTTAACAATTTCGCGAAGATAGTATATTCATTACTGCCATGCAATTATTTATGTAGGTTGTATTCCGTTTTCTACTATTTTTGCATAAAAATTGAAGTATCGGGTAAACATATGGGTGTCTTTTTCAGTTAACTATACTGGAGGAATTCGTTTCAGTAAAAACCATTTTAAGTACATTTTATGATAACAACTCTTATTATTCTGGCCCTGTCGGCAGTCTTTTTTGTCAATGGAAAAATACGTTCAGACCTTGTTGCACTTTGTGCACTGGTCTTGTTAATGGTGTTTAATATCCTCACACCGGAGGAAGCGCTTTCCGGTTTCTCCAATTCCGTTGTCATCATGATGGTCGGTTTGTTTGTCGTAGGCGGAGCTATCTTCAAAACCGGACTGGCAAAAATGATCGGCAGTAAAATACTTCATCTGGCAGGTACAAGCGAAATCAAGCTATTCATATTAATCATGCTGGTGACAGCTTTTATCGGCGCATTCGTCAGCAACACCGGGACAGTCGCGCTGATGCTCCCTATTGTTGTCAGTATGGCAGTCAATGCCAACATCAGTCCGAGCCGTTTCCTTATGCCGCTTGCATTTGCAAGTAGTATGGGAGGCATGGCCACCCTGATCGGTACGCCTCCTAACCTTGTGGTGCAGGAAGCTCTTTCCAATGCCGGATACAATGATCTCTCTTTTTTCTCGTTCACCCCGATCGGTATAGTCTGTATAACGGTAGGCCTCATTGTTCTGATCCCACTCAGCAAATGGTTTCTGTCAAAGAAAGAAGATACCAAAAAGAATGATACATCTACCGGACGTTCACCCCAGGAACTGTCAAAAAAATACAGCCTTTCCGATAACCTGTACCGTGTACGTGTTCACAAAGACTCATTGGTAAAGAATAAGAAACTGCATGAATTAAATATCACCAGCCTCTACAACCTCACCATTCTGGAAATACGGCGCAAGTCTTCCTCACAAAGCCGCTTCATGAAGACAGTCGACCAGAAACTGGCAGGCCCCGAAACGGAAATTCAGGAAGAAGATATATTATATGTATTCGGAGACTACCATAATATAGACAAATTCGTAAAAGAGAACCGGCTGGACCTGACGGAATCGAAAGTTTCGGAATTTACCGGAGATAACGAGAAACTGAGCGTTCGCGAAATCGGTATTGCCGAAGTCCTCTTGATGCCCGACTCCAAACTGATCAACAGAGCCGTTAAAGACTCCGGCTTCCGTGATAAATACTCCGTAAACATTCTGGGAATAGAACGCGGAAACGAATATATCCTTTCCGATGTGAAAGATATAAAGATGCATGCCGGCGATATCCTGCTGATACAAGGGACCTGGGACGATATTGCCCGTATGAGCAAGAAGCAGTCACAATGGGTAGTACTCGGCCAGCCTGTCGAAGAGGCCTCCAAAGTGACACTCGATTATAAAGCCCCCGTTGCAGCCGGTATCATGGTCCTGATGATCGCCGCCATGGTATTCGACTTTATCCCTATCCCTCCGGTCGCTGCCGTATTGATAGCCGCCATACTGATGGTACTGACCGGATGCTTCCGGAATGTGGAAGATGCCTACAAGACAATCAACTGGGAAAGTATCGTCCTGATAGCCGCCATGCTACCGATGTCGCTGGCATTGGAGAAAACAGGAGCATCGTCGCTTATTTCCGAAGGACTTGTCGGAAGACTGGGTAATTACGGTCCGTTGGTCCTGATGGCAGGGATCTATTTCACGACTTCGTTGCTGACGATGTTTATCAGTAATACGGCAACTGCCGTACTCGTAGCCCCCATCGCATTACAGTCTGCCATATCCATCGGTGTAAGCCCCTACCCGTTCCTGCTTGCCGTTACGGTAGGTGCCAGCATGTGTTTTGCCTCGCCGTTCTCTACACCGCCCAATGCACTTGTGATGTCGGCCGGTAAATATACTTTCATGGATTACGTAAAAGTCGGGCTCCCGCTGCAAATTATTATGGGAATTATTATGATATTTGTGCTGCCTTTATTATTTCCGTTTTAAACATTAACGGACATTTATTAGTTTTATATTTGTACGACAAAAAGAAAAGTATGAAGATTCCTTTTAAACCAATTACAATAGAGGATAAAGAACTTATTACGTCATTTATCTATCCTCACAATTATCGCAATTGCGATTACTCGTTTGCCAATATCTGTAGCTGGCGTTTCCTGTACGACACGGAGTTTGCCGTTGTCGACGGTTTCCTGTTGATCCGTTTCTGGATAGAAGATAAAAGCCGGTTGGTCTATATGACACCTGCCGGAAAAGGAGACCTGAAACACGCGTTGGAGTTACTCGAAGCCGATTCACTGGAACACGGACACCCACTCTGTATGCTAGGCGTCACACCGGATGCCAAAGACATCCTGGAGGAAGCGCTGCCCGGCGGATTTTTCTATATCCCCGAACGCGATTATTTCGATTATATCTATCTGCGTGAAGACCTGGCATTGCTGAAAGGCAAGAAGTTCCAATCCAAGCGTAACCATATCAATAATTTCAAGAAAAGATATGAATACGAATACGCCCCCATCACTCCGGAACTGATTCCGCAATGCTTAAAGCTGGAATGTAAATGGTACAAAGCCAATGAGACGGAAGATGATGCGGAAGACCTGAACTTCGAACGTATTTCGATGACTTACGCGCTCAACCATTACGACGAACTGGGCCTGCTCGGAGGAGCATTGCTGGTGGACGGCAAAGTAATAGCTTTCACCTTCGGTGCACAGATCAATCACGACACCTTCGGCGTGCATGTGGAAAAGGCGGATGTGAACTATGAAGGCGCTTACACTGTTATCAATCAGGAATTCGCTTCACGCCTACCGGAAGAGTTCGTCTACGTCAACCGCGAAGAAGACCTCGGCATCCCGGGATTGCGTCAAGCAAAACTTTCTTATAACCCGGTCATACTATTGGAAAAGAATGCCGCGATTAAGAAAACGCAAAACAACAAACAAGATGAACAAGCAGCAAATAATCGATCTGTGGCGTCTCTCCTTCAATGATACGGAAGAGTTCATACGCCTTTATTTCGACCGGGTATACAAAGAAGAAAATACACTGGTCATCGAAAAGGACGGACAGGTAGTATCTGCCTTGCAGATGCTGCCTTATACCATGACTTATTATGGTACGGAAATATCCGTAGCCTATATTTCCGGAGCTTGTACCCTGCCTTCCATGCGTGGAAAAGGCCTGATGAAACAACTGATGCAAAAGGCTTTCGATGAAATGAAATACCGTTCGGTTGCCGTAGCGGCACTGATTCCTGCCGATCCCTGGTTATTCGATTACTACCGGGAACTGGGATACACGGAAACGTTCGACTACTCCGAGGATACGTATATACGTCCGGAAATACCGGTCTACGCTCCTCAGATAACCGTTGTACCACCGGAAGTTCCTTCCCTGGATCAACTGTACGACTATTTCAACCGTAAAATCCGCGAAAGACAATGTTGTGTCCTCCACACCAAAGATGACTTTGTCACCATTCTTCGCGACCTGCAACTGGATGGCGGACAAATGCTGACAGCATTAAACGAAAAAGACCAACCGATAGGGATGGCCTTCACTCTTCCGCCGGATCATACACCCGGACTTTCCGAAGATAAGAAACAGGTCTACGTAAAAGAGTTTGTTTATGATGACGACCGGGTAGCCAACCTCTTACTGCAAGAGGCCACTTTGCAAAACAACGTGAATAAAGCTATCTATAAAACACCTCCGGTCGTACCGGCAACCCGTCCGGTCGGAATGGCCCGCGTAATCGACACCGAGCGCCTGATACATCATTGGCTGTCCACCCATAAAGACAGTCCGTTTACAGAACAGAATCTGAAGGATATGGACATCCAGACACTCACCCGGATCGTTATGGGATACCCGAACCGGGAATCATATATGAGTCTGATGCTGGATTAATCCGGCATCAGACTTTAGCTTATACTATAATAACGATGCACAAATTGTCCGTATTTCTTTCAACCGTTCAGAAAGATTGCTCTTTTCACGGGCTAAAGCCATATTATAACGTGTTTGCATATTAATAAGTAATTCAGGATTAATACCTAAAGCAGCTTCTACCATTAATGCAAAATCACTGGTAACAGAACGTTTACCATTCAATATTTCATTCAACATTGTATAAGGTACTCCTAACAAGTCCGAGAACTTCTTTTGAGAAATCTTACGGAATTCCAATTCTTCTTTTAACACATCCCCCGGATGAGTCGGTAATCTTTTTATTGTATCCATACCTATTATTGATAATGATTAGTTATATCTGTTACTATACAAACAGTTAATATGACTTCTGCTGCATCTGTACGAATTTTAAATTCTAACCGATAATGGTAATCTATTCGTATAGAAAAATGATCCTTTAATCCTTGAAGAGCTTCAATATTTAAAGAGTTCAAAACAAACAAATCCTCAATTCGTGTAGCAGCCATTAATGTATCAATACGTTTTTGATATTTTTTAATGACAGCAGCATCAAAACGATATTTCTTGTTTTTACATTTACCACTTTCATATAGTTCTTTCAAATAATCTTTTTCGTATTCTATAGTCATAGTTCTGTTTGTTTCTACAAAGATAATACAACAAAAGTATTATTCACTAATTTAGTGAATGTTTTTTTCTAATCAATAACTATTTCAAAGATATCCCCTTTCTGCAAGTCGATCCTGACGAACCGCATCAACACGATTCGTTCTTTTTCTTTTCCAACGCCTGTTTATAAAGTATGTCCTGAAGTACGGTATACTGGGCAACATAGCTTTCCTCCATCATGCCATTAGCCTCACTCGCCCCGTCTGTCTCCACAAACAGGCTGATTCTTTTACTCATTTCTATATATTCGTCGAATCCTTCATTAGAAGAGTTCAATACGCTGATAATCGTTTTGTATCTCGGGGTATCCATAATTATCTATTAAATTTTAATTCAACAATAAGACACAACCCATCTATAAATAAAACAGGTTGTACAAAGATAGAATAATCAAATTGGATATCCTAGTTGCACAACCTGCGTTTATTTTATGAAAAATGTTCAGATCGTCATCGACATTATTTTATTTCCTAATGCAAAGAAGAAATAGCTGGTATACACATTTGTACTTCATCAAAAAAAGCAAAGTTTCTCCAGGTTTCACCGGTACGTTATAGTACAAACTTAACTTTTCACAAATATCCATCGGATTTATAGATGATTAAAAGTACAAATGCACTAAATCCAAGGTTATACAAATAAGTATTCATTTATTAAAGTATCCGACTAAAGACCAAAACCACGCAATACCCCTATAACCTTTCTGGCAAACCTCACCAAACTGCGCTTCAAATAACTCGTGTAATCATGGAAATTCCTTTTACCTCCGCGTAAATATTTATGACCGCCACAGATAAAGCTTTTATCCAATAAAAGTATAATCTGCGGGAAAGGCATGTTCCAGCCCTCCGGATAACAGTAAGCCGGAGTTAATGAATAAGGCGGATGATCTAAAAAATAACGGTTGATATGCGATTCATCATGCCAAAGAGCCATCACTCCGTTTCTTTTGTCTTCTTCCGTATTATCCCTGAGAGTCTCCGCCATCTTCAAAAAGGCAGGAGTCCTACCGCCGTTTAACCCACCGGCATAATAATAACGGCCTTCTCCGTAAGGAATATAAGCTGTCGATTTTTCATTCCGGTCATAGGTGAATTCGTTCACCTCACGATCATAACCCCCAGAATGTATTAGCCCGACCAATCCGTTGGAACTTTCCTCCGGTAAAAACTCTTTACCGATCTTCTCCCGTATAACCATATTGGCATTGAAAAAATAAAGATAATCCGTTTCCTTTTCCAGCCGTTCCTTTATTTTTAAAAACATACTGAAACGCATCAACGTATTATCCGGCCATCCTAGATTTTCCTGATAAATACGATGGATACGCTTATTCTTTTTTTCTCCATATAAGCATGGATTGTCCGTGAACACGTAGTATTCACGGATGCAGGGGAGCCCCTGCATAAAAGACTTTTCAGTACTCTGATAAAATTTCTTCCAAAAGATAGAGTAACGTCCCGTACAGATATATAATATCCCGATTCTCATATGAATAACTTGGCTATAAGTTTTTTTATTTTTTTATAATACACATAACGATAATGACTTATAGCATACATATATAAATCTATCCATTCGAAAATAGTCTTGCGAATCCGCAATTTGCTCCATTCCTCCGGATATAAATCTTTTATATCATTAGTCCTATAAAGTATTTCAAACCATGATTCAGGACAGATAACCCGTTTATCCGGAGACGAATCCAACCAGGCTCCCCACCAGGCAAACGTGGAATTACTGATGATATGATGCCTGCAAAAACTTTGCAGATACAAATCGACTGATGGTGATTCATTTTCAGAAAAATAAAAATGCTTCCCCTTAAAATGTTTTTTACACCAGTCTATGTCATCGCTAAAAATCAAATAATCAGTCGTTGGTGAAAATAATCGCATTGCTTTTTTATAATATCTGACCGGACAAACAGCATAATACAATTTCGATTGCATATAATCTCCTCTCCGGACATGCACAGAAACCGGTTTTTTATTCAGTATATCCTGATATTTATGTCTTATATACAATTTCGTTTCCTCATCTATAGCAAATAAATCCCGGATAAAATCTTTATCAATATATTTCTCTGACTGAAAATATCCATAAACTGTCAAATCCTTCTCATCCGGTAATGCCCGATAATGAAAAAACGGTTCATTATATACTTTTTGATTTTGCGGAAGACTTTCCGCAAAATCAATCTTACGTAAGATTGATTTTTTATACTGAAGAACATACTCAACATACCGATAGTCCTCCTGCCCGACAAAAGCTTTAAAAGGGACATTCAACCGCCTTGCCAACGAAATACCCGCTGCAATCTCAAATAAAATATTACCCAATCTATCCGATAAAACAGAATAAATCATATATTCTTTCCATTAATATTATAAAAACTCAGACTCTATCGAACCTATCATTTTCTCCAATAAAATATCCGGACGCAAATAAGTTTCCGCATATCTCCGGTTCCGTATTCCAACCCGGCTACGTTCGGAGTTATCCATTTCGGCAAAAGCCACTATTTTCTGCACCAACAAATCCGACTCACCATGGGAGACGGAAATATTTCCGGGACAACGACACAAAATATCCGTTATATGGGATTGCTCAGGGCCGATATACAATACAGGCTTACTAATGAACATCGCTCCATAGATCTTATTCGGATGCGTAAAACCGACACAACCTTCCCCTAAAGAAACCACCTGGATATCTGCCGAACCTAATGACAAATGAATCTTTTCACGCGGTTGATAAGGTAAAATCAGGATATTATCCAACCGGTATTTTTCTTTGTATTCACGTACTTCCTGCAGACGGACTCCGCCTCCAATATGAACAAACAAAAAACGCCCATCCTCTTTCAGCCTGACCGCAGCATCCAGTAACGTAGTCAACGGATGCATGACAGAATGATTACCGGAATACATAATCACGATCCTGTCCCCAAAACCGTTTTCTATCCGGAACGGATTCTCCATTCGTCCACCTTCAAAAACAGCCGTCATAACCGGCCACACGGGAATCACATCTATTCCGGACTTTTCTGTGTGTAAACGCCGGTTGATATGCTGCTTCATATAATCATCCAATACAATAATTTTATCAGACTGATGAAAGACATAATCCCCGCATTTCTGCATGCTTTTCGCAGGAATAGAACCGGCTTTCATATAACCGGCTACCAACGATAACTCCGGCTGCAGATCCATTGTCCAATATACAAAACGTATATTTTTCATTTTCGCTGCTCTTATCCCAAGATACGATAACAAAGGCGGACTCGTTAACCCTATCATCGCATCGCATTCAGACCGTTTTAATAATAATAATTTACAACTTATCAGAACATTGAAACTCAGGAAATCCGCCAAACGTCCCAGCTTCGTCTTTTTACCGAACCCGGTATTAGACAGACGGTGAATGCGGACTCCGTTATGATGTTCCATAGCCGGATACATTATTTCCGGATGCTCATAATTATGACGGCTGGTGATGACAGTAACATCATGTCCGTGGTCGGACAGAGCTTGCAGCAAATCAACCAAATGTTGTGCCACGGAAGCAGTGTCCGGCCAGTAGACCTGTGAGATACAGACTATTTTCATTTATTCTTTTTCTGTACTTGTTCATTTATCCATCGGTAGGTCAATGCCATCCCTTTAGACAACGGCCAGTTAGGTGCCCAGCCCAGTTTCTCCTTAATCAGACGGTTATCCGAGTTACGTCCCATAACTCCCAGCGGACCGGGAATATGTTTTATATTCAAATTCTTCCCCGCAATCTCCATCACCATTTCCGCCAGGCCGTTGATGCTGATCATCTCGTCCGAACCGATATTTACCGGTCCCATAAACGCATCCTGACTCATCAGGCGGCGCACACCTTCCAGGCATTCATCGATATAAAGAAACGAACGGGTCTGATTGCCGTCCCCCCACATCTCGATCGTTCCGCCATCAGGCGTTTCAGCCACCTTACGGCAAAAAGCGGCCGGCGACTTCTCACGTCCGCCCTCCCAGGTTCCTTCCGGACCGAAAATATTATGGAAACGGGCAATACGTACATCCAACCCCTTATTACGATGGTAAGCCATATACATACGTTCACTGAATAGTTTCTCCCAACCGTAGTCGCTGTCTGGTCCTGCCGGATAAGCCGAATCCTCTGAAGTAGTCGGATGCAAAGCATCCATCTGGTTACGTTCCGGATAGATACAGGCAGAAGACGAATAGAAAATTCTTCCCGCATTCCGTTTATAAGCCACATCCATCATATGGATGTTACACATCACCGAATTATGCATAATATCGGCATCATTCTCACCGGTAAAAACAAAACCGGCGCCCCCCATATCGGCAGCAAACTGATAGATTTCGTCGAACTTGCGGTCGACGGCACGGTTACATACATCCGTGTCGCGTAAGTCACCGATCATAAAATCATCGGCTTCCGTCGGTGAAAATTCCGGATACTTCAAATCGACACCTTTTACCCAATACCCCTCATTTTTGAGGCGTTTAACCATATGGCTACCGATGAAACCACCGGCGCCACAAACTAACGCTGTTTTCATGTTAATTGTGAATTAAATTAATAATGAACCTATATTCTATTTACTCTGAGAATTAACAAAAGATTGGAATAGCATATCCCATTTCTTATAAACTGCTTCAGAATTATAGTTTTGAAGTACGAACGATCTACCGTTCTCCCCATACTCATTTCTCCTATCGAGACTATCCATCAACTTTATAAGAGCCGTCTTTAATCCGGATATATCCTCCGGTGGAACCAGGATTCCTCTATCCTCTCCTATTATATCGGCAGGCCCTTCCGGACAATCGAAAGAAACAACCGGTAGTCCGCAGGAAGTCGCCTCTAAAAGACTCATTGGAAAACCTTCAAAACGGGAAGACATGACATAAATGGAAGAAGACAAATATTCAGAAATTACATCTTGCGTATACCCTTTCAGGAATACATATTGTTCCATATTATACCTCTTTATCTTTTCCGCTAAAAAAGCATGCATCTCTCCTTCCCCGAAAATATCCAGATGCCAGTCAGGATAATCTTTCCAGATATATTTGACAGCTTCCAGTAATAAGTCATATCCTTTCTGGTTAGAAAGACGGCCTATCGAGAGGATTCTTTTTGATGTCAGATCAGCTTTCCCTTTTGGTGTAAAAGTCAACATATTAGGTATGACTTCGACATTTTTCAGCCTCCGTCTGAATTTATCGGCATCCTTCTCGGTGAGAGACACCATTTTATAAAACGACTGATAGACATATTCCCGAAAAAAAAGAATGGGCGAAGGATAGATATCATACAAGTTATGTTCGCAGGCAATCGACTTTTTCGAAAAACCTGAAAAATACAAATACAGATTGGCTAAGAAATTCTGCCCTATAAACAGGCCGGAATCATTTTTACGCATCATTTCGCGAAAAGAAAAGAAAGACCGGATTATCCGTAATAAACGCTTAATTAAAGGACTGTGATTAGAATACGATTCACAGGTTACATAAACAATATCCACCTCTTTTTCAAGAAAGAAAGCCGGTGATATATTCTGCCGGAATAGAGAAATGATCCGCACCTCATGGCCCTTTTTCAGCAATGTATTCGCTAATAAGGTTGTCGTTCTTTCCGTTCCGGCTTTGGCGGTGATATCTACCACTATAAATGAAATTTTCATCTGATTATTCTTTACTGTCAATACTCCTATACTTTATTATCCTGGCTGGATTTCCGGCAATCACAACGTTTTCCGGAAATTTGCCACACACCACACTACCGGCTCCTATAATCGAGTTTTTTCCGATAACGGTTCCTTTCAGAATGATCGAATTCATCCCGACAAAGCAGTTCTCACCGATCGAAACCGGTTTCATTTTCAGATGAAGAGGATCGGTCGTAAAATTCAATCCCGGCTCAAATGCATGGAAATCATTATCTACGATTTTACAGTTGGCCCCTATGAACGTATTATTTCCTATCCGTATCTCTTTCATAGCGTAAATCGTGGAGCCGGATATACCGACATTTTCCCCGATATGTATAGTTCCTCCGTGCCTTGCCACCAGTATCGTCCTTTGATACATACCTAACAAATTATATACCGGCGTACTACAGAGTCCGGACCCTTTACCGATCGAAATAGACGAGTTCCTGAATGCAAGGATTATGCTGAACCCGACCAGATTAACCCGGCCCAGATATCTGATTTTCTGAAATAAATAAAGTAGATATAATGCAAACAAACGTATCATCCGATCATTTTCAATTAATGTGATAGCCCATTTACACTCTGAATTTCACGATTTTCAACCGCCATAATAAACCATATAATTTGTAATCAAAAAATCTGGTCATTCTATACTTAAAGGAAGTCTTTCGTATTCCTGATGATTTGCGATCCTGGATTATTTCCGACTCAACCAGCTGTTCGGAAGAAGCTCCAAATGCCAGATACGGATATATCCCTAACAGATAAATCCCATGCCTGAACATATATTCAAAATCATCGGCAACAATAAATGGTTTGTTGACCGCTAATAATTTTTCAGCAGCATGCCGGTTCACCAAATAGGCACAAGTTCCCACGGCTTTTATGAACCGGTAAAAAGAATAACTTCCTAACTTAGAAATATCTTTCGTGAAATAAAGCTGATGGGAAGCCAGTGTGATAATACAACTTTTATTAGAAATCATTACTTTATCCATATTTCCAAATATCCAATTAACATCATCGGGATGCTGAAAAAAAACATCATCTTCCAAGATCAACGCATATTTGCAATCCGACCAAAGTAATCTGCGATAGCACTCCCTATGGCTTAGCGTACAGCCAATTTCTCCAGGTAGCGGTTCGCGGTCATATCTTGAATAAAATCTTTTTCGGTCAAATAACTGTCCTATCTGTACCTCCATGAGTTGCTTCCCGTTCACAGCCTCCACCCATTCGATATCCAGGAAAGAATAGCGGGAGACCTCCTTCAGAACCCGTTCTCTTCGTTCGACAGATTCTTTCATATTTATTATATAAGTCTTTATTTTCATCACTATTCCTTTTTATTTCCGTATCCATAGCCATAATAACCATAATAACCGTAATACCCAGCCTGTTCATAACAGACTTCATTCAGAACAACAGCCATATGTGACAATCTACCATCCGTATAAAGTTTCTCGACATCCGGCAATAACCGCCGGTCGAAACGTCCTTCACGAATCACATAAATACATAAATCGGCAACCCGGTTAATTACCTGTGCATCCGCCACTACTCCGTAAGGGACAGTATCTATCAGAATAAAGTCATATTCCCTTCTTAATTCCGCCATCAGCATATCCAGACGATTGCCGAGCAATAATTCTGCCGGATTGGGGGGGACAGGCCCGGAAGTAATAACATCCAATGTTTCATGCCATTCACTTTTTCGGATAATATCCCTCACATCCGACACCTTGCCGGATAAATAATTAGTTATCCCTGCCGGCACAGTTCCATCTCCACTCTTTGCCGAACCTTTACGAATATCCATTTCCAACAAAATAACCCGCTTACCGGCCAATGCTAATGCCACAGACAAATTGGCTGAAATAAAAGTTTTCCCCGAACCCGGATTAAATGAAGTAAACATGATCGTCTGTACTTCTCCTTTCTTGCTCAGCATAAAGTCCAGATTGGAACGAATGACACGGAACGCCTCCGAAACAGCGTCGCGCCCTTGTTCGTGTACCACTACCAAACCTGATTTTTTCGATTTACGAGGTATTTCCCCCAGAAAAGGAATGGTCAGATTCTCCTCAATATCTCTACGTCCACGTACTTTTACATCGAGTAACTGACGGATATAGAAGCATAAACCGGGAACCAATAAACCAACCAGAAAGGCAGCCAACAAAACGATCAGGGCATTAGCTCCCGCCATTCCGGCCGCATAGGCCCCGTCCACAATACGCAGATTACTGTCGGCCGTAGCCAGCGACAAGGCGTTTTCTTCCCGTTTATTCAACAGATAGAGAAACAGTTCCTCTTTAATTTTCTGTTGACGCTCCACCGACAAAACATATTTCTGCTGAGTCGGAATACTACTGATCTTCCCGATTTCAAGCATCTGCATTCTACGGGTATAATCCAGCTTCATATCGATCGCCTCTTTCGTATTTCTCAGGCTTTGGGCGATAGCATTCCGTAAGGAGGCCAATTGGCTGCTTCGTTCTTTCACGGCAGGACTATTGTCACCTGCATTTACCGTCAACTTATTCCGTTCCAGTAATGTCGCGTTATATTTATCGATCATTCCCTCTACACCGACACTCGTTATACCGGTATTAGCCGGAAGCAAATGTTCGTTTTTCAACGGGTCATGCAGATACATCTGCACCAATTCAACCAATTCTCTCTGGTTGGTCAATTCGGTGACCTCCATATCATGCCTGTTCCGGTTTCCCAGATAGATTTTAGCTTCTTCAGCCAAATCCGCCGATTGATTCTGTTTCCGGTAGTTTTCGATATTATTCTCCACATCACCCAATTCTTCATTGATCAACTGCAAACGTTCGTCAATAAAAAGTGCCGTACTACGAATAATCATGTTTTTATCCTGCATCGACTCATCCACATACGCTTGTATCAACGTATTCAGGATATCCTCTCCCCGCTTTGCATCCGTATCCTGGTAAGTGAGCGTCAATAGATTGACATCTTTAGCCGACCGCTCGACTTCGAGCCCGTCCAGATATAAACTGATAAGCGATTTACGATCGCTACATGTTACCTGTATCGGAACATCCAGCCATTCGTCATTGAAAAAAGAAGTACGCCTGACAATCATCCTGCCCAGCGGGCTATTCTGCGGCGTGCCAAAAGTATATTTCATCACACCATCCGGATCATCCTCCAGTCCTTTTATCCGGAAGCCGCCTTCCGGCAAAGGGATAACGGAAAAAACAGCCGGTTGGGAAAAAGAAGAATCCGGAAAACTGATTTCCACCGGAGAGTCGGTATATAAATCCCTGCTTTTCAACCCGTCATCCACAGAATAGTTGATATCCAATCCTAACCGCCGTATAACTTCGCCCATCAACAAACGGGATTTAAAAATCAGAATCTCCCCGTCGATATTATTGCCATCCTCGAACAACTGTTTTTCATTGAAGGCTTCCTCCGATTTCGCTGTATTTTTTAACTGGACGACAGCTTCCCGCTTATAAACAACCGGGACAGTACGTATGTAAACAAAAGCCAGCATCAGACAGATGAACACCGACAACGCAAACCAATGCCATTTGGCCAACAATACATCCCAAACTTTACGAATATTCAACTCGCTTTTCAAATGCCATTCTTCTATATAAGGCTTATCATCATTCATAAGTATTTTATTTAAAGATAAGTACGCAGGTTGACATCAGGAACGAAATCAAAGACAACCAGGTGCCGACGTTGGTGAACTGATTCTGGGTACTTGCTTCCGCCCGTACCCGGTTAGGTTCCACATAGACCAGGTCGTTCTGCTGCAAATAAAAATCAGGAGAATTGAAAACATCCCTCGAACGCAGGTCATGATACAGAATCGTCCGTACGCCATCCGTTTCCCTGACCACGGCAACCCGGTTACGACGTCCATGGATTGTCAAATCACCGGCAAGCGCCAAAGCCTCAAACAGAGTGACCTGATCAGAAGTGATGTTATATGAACCGGGACGATTCACTTCGCCCAACACTTGTATCCTAAAATTCTGAAAACGAACTGTTACTACCGGATCTTTTATATAATCCCCTTTCTTCAGCTTGTCCTGAATCAACTCTATCAGTTGACGCCGGGTCAATCCCTGTATTTTGAGCCTTCCCAACAGAGGGAAATTAATGGTCCCGTCCTGTTCTACCAGATAACCACGGTTATTATATCCTGCTCCGTAATTTCCGGAATAATTATTTCCCCATGACAGGTTGTTAAACGGCTGTAATAACTCAGGTTCGGCACAACTGACGGAAATATCCAAAATATCATTTTTCCTGATTTTTATTTCAACGGAATCGGAGACATCCATCCGCTTAAACAGGTCATCTCCTTGCAAGTAAGCGATATCTTTTACTTTTCCGCAAGAAGAGAATAAAAGAGAACAAAACAATACAGCAAATAAATAATTGATTATTTTCATATATCTAATTTTATTAATCGGTTATCTCACAGACAGTATATGTAATAAGAGCAATAATCGCCGGCAACCGCCTCTGAAGAAATTCTGCAATCTATAGCGCACGGGGATATCCGTCACGTATTCTATATCTTGCTTGCCCTGTTGAATATTCGTCCCCATACTGTCACCTGTAGAAAAAAGCGGGAATAATCCATACACCTTTATTCCTTTCAAATTCATATACTGATAATCGTCAGCCAATACCGACGGGAAATCCGTCAGCAGTTTTTTCGCCACATTCCGGTGTATCAGATAGACATAAGTTCCCAGTCCGAACCATACCCGGTACATACTATATCCGTTTCCCATATCCCTCCCTCTGGTAGAACTCACCGACAAAAGAGAATAGATAAATACACCGCCTTTCTCTTTTTTCAGCATCTCGCAACATTCAGTCATGACAGCATCCACAAGCTCGGGTTTAAGAAAAACAATATCATCTTCCAATATCAATGCGACCTCTTCGTCCGAATTTAATAACCGGCGATAACATTCCTGATGGCTCAGGGTACATCCGACCTCGCCCGGATACGGATGCCGCTTATAACGATAAGTAAAGCGTTTGACATCAAACAGTCGCTCCGTTTCTTCCGGTAAAAGCCGGTATCCGTCTACCGCTTCCACCAGCTCGACATCCATACAGGCATACCGGGCGGTCTCTTTCAAGATATACTCCCGGCGATCTGCGGATCGCTTCAAATTAATCACATATGTCTGTATCTTCATGTTTCTCATTCAATAGTTCCAGTAACCCTTTTCCCGGTTTAAATTTCACGCTCACTCGCTTACGAATCGGACATTCCACACCCGTACGCGGATTGCGTCCGAAACGTTCTTTTTGTTGCCAGGGTTGAAAGTGCCCGAAATTTTGTAACAACACAGACTCATCCTTCCGGATCGATTCTCCAACTACGGCACACAGGGTATCCACTAATTGAGAAGCCATAGTAACCGTTACCGACATGCGGCTCGCTATTTCTCTAGCCAAATCATTCTTATTCATATCCTTCAATATTTATTAATAGATTATTTGATTTTCAAAAAGAGATATTTGATTTCATAAAACAAGAAGAGGAGAACCGGTAGTCTGAAATACACAGCAACAGACTTATAGGCCAATGATCCCGGCCGAATGATATACTTCTTGAATTTACTCCGGTCGGCACTCATGACTAACCCTCTCATCCGTTTATAACGTTCTATCCATGACAATCGGTCGTGTACAAAAATCGAACCGGCGGTCGATTCACAAAAGAGGTAGATATAATAATTATCCGCAACCAGCATCAGCCTGGGATGATTAAGACCTTTCTTTTGTAGAAAATCAGAGAAACCATCCCATCTTTTTTGTCTCGAATCAGAAAGGAAATAATCATATTTCGCCTCTGTCGTCAATGAAACCTTTTGTTTCATAACATGATATAAAGTAAAAGGCACACCTTTCAGCTTACTGACATGACTATAATACGTATAATTAAAAATCGTATCCTCTCCCCAATCGATACCGACAGGGAAACGAATGTGATAGTCTTCGATGATCTTTCGTGCATACAATTTATTCACAGGTCCAAACAAGAGCTTCGAATCAAAAAAATAATAAGCAATCAAGTCCGCTCCACTATTATCCAACAAAAACGATTCGTCACTTTTTACCGGCATCTCCTTGCTTCGTACTCCCTGGCTGTCAAATTCATCCTGTCCGCAAAACGACATTGTATCTTCGCCGACTGCATCATATAATAGTTGCAAATAAGTCCTTTCCACCCAATCATCGCTGTCGATAAATGCAATGTATTGTCCCCGGGCCAATTCCACCCCCCGGTTGCGGGCAACGGAAACGCCACTGTTCGATTGACTATATACCCTGAAACGGGAGTCTGTCTCTGCATAATGGCGGCACACCGATAAGCTCCCGTCGGTAGAACCATCATCTATCAAAATACATTCCCAATCTGTAAATGTCTGGAACAAAACAGAGTCCAGGCAACGGGCCAAACAATAAGTCCTGTTGTATATGGGAATTATTACTGAAATTTTTATATCCATTTTATATCTACTTTTTACCAATCCATTCTTCGCCCGATCAACTCAAAAAACTTTTCATTCCACGGTTCAAAATATTTTTTTAGGAATAGTTTACACTCGTCAGGTACCTGACGAGTGTAAACTCCAATATTGGAGTTTACCAAGTCTTTTTCAGACCATTCATGATGGGGTAGTTCCAAAAAATCTTCTATAGCCGACAACGTATTTCTCTTATCCGTTTTCAAACTTTTACTTTCCAGAATCAATATTTGCTCCGGACTGAAATACTGAAGATACCTTTCCAGCTGCTCGCTATACAGGCCATGACGAATAAAATCAGGATAATGGAATGCCGAAGGCAGGCGGGAACCGGTTTCTTCCATTCTTCGAAATTCTTCCTTGACGAACCATTCGAAAGGATACTTATCCGGTTGCCTCAGGTAATCAAAATATTCGCGTTCAGGGTCTTCACGGACACACAAGTTTTTAACTATTGCGTATTTACAAGCCATATTATATTCGGAAATAGCGCGGCTCACCGGTTCGCGAACCAGAAATATCAATTTTGCTTTCGGGTTATATTTATAAATACGGCCGGGAGCAGCCTCTTCATAAACATTGTCGGGAGTAGACTCGAAAAACAGGCATTTACCTCTGTTCCTCATCAGTTTCTTAAAAGAGAAATGGCCAACTAACCTTTCAAGAGTCACCGTCCCCCGATATTTCTTCGTAAAAAACAATGTTTCTTTTCTCAAAGCGCCCGTACAAAAAGGATGCTGATTCATATAATCATGCAGGGAAGTCGTTCCGCATTTCTGTGCTCCGATAATAAAAAAATCTATTTTTTTGTTTTTTTGCCTGCTCACCAAAGCATACACATACTTTGAAAAAGGGATTAAAGTGTATTGCATTTTCATCATCAATAATATATAAAATCCGGTTTATCTATTTTCCCGGTTACCCAGTCGTACATTACTTCCAGTTGTCCGGATACTTTTTCTACAGTATATTTCTTTAACACCAGTTGCCGTCCCCGCTCGCCCATTTCATCCAGCAAGGCTTTATCACACGCCAACACTTTACGCATTGTATCAGTCAAAGTCTCCGAATCATTCTTCACCCACCAGCCACACCGGCAAGTTTCAAGTTCCCGCCACGGGGTACCTGTCGATGCAATAACCGGAATTCCCTGCATCAAAGCCTCAGGTATAATACGTCCGAAATTTTCAAAGTCGCTGGGAACGACCAGGCAGGAAAGAGAAGCAAGCAGCCGTTTTTTTTCATCCCCCGTCACTAACCCGGTAAAACGGACCTGTTTCAACAGTGCTTTTTCAACTTTCTCCTTTAAATAAGCCACATAGCCAGGTTCTCCGTTTCCCATTATCACTAATTCGCCCGGTTCGTCCAACCGTTGCCAGCAATCGATCAAACGCTCTATATGTTTTCGCGGATGAATACGGCCGAGGTATCCGAAACGTTTGATGTCATCCGGTTTCGAAACAGCGTCTGCTACCGGTTCTAATTCGACCGGGTTTGGAATAATAGCGACCGGATTTGTAAACCCCATCTCACGGTAATAGTACATCTCTTCCTCACAAGTGGCCTGCACACATGCAGCCTCCTGTAACTGCCGGCGCTGGAAAAAAGATAATGCCAGTTTTTTTGTAACGGCTGATTGTTTCAGTGCTTCAGGATAAAGCATCCCGCGCAAAGTGATTATATAGGGTTTCCGCTTTTCAGAGGCCATGTGTGCAGTCAGATAAACCGAATACAACCAAAGTCCCTGTATATGATAAACATCTGTACCGGCATTTTTCTCCAACGCCTCCTTTAAACGGGAAGAATAGCCTGCACGTCCCCGCCAGCCTTTCAACTCCGGCAGATAACGGATAAATGATTCATCAGATATCACAGTCTCCCTCGAAGACGGGCGGAATGTCAGAATTTCAATATCCTTCCCCATTCCATTCAAATACCTGACCGGTAACAGCGTACTGACAGCCGGTCCTCCGCTTTCAGCACTCAGGAAAGGAATTACATGTAGTATTTTCATTTATATAAAGTATTTCTATTATTATTTATCACCATACATCGAAAACAACTCCCGGTCTTCCGGATAAAGCTTTTCAATCATCCTGCAAATAGCGTCCGGTATCGCATAGTCTTTTGCTATTTTCAAACGCTCTTTATACGCAGACAATCCGAAAATGTCCAGCAATTTTTCCCAATCGTCTTCCGACTCATACCATAATAGTTCTATTTTCTCTGCCATATAATAACTTTGGGGAGTTATCCAGGGAATTCTTTTGTTTCGCAAAAGAACATCCTGTTTACTACGCTTCAATGAAGAAATATATTTACAAGTGTCTTCTGGTGAAGCTGAATCTCGCTTCACCAGAAGACGGGTATCTGTCCCGGGACAGATACTTCGCAAAAATTCATATGTTTTTTGGAATTTGTTCAAACTCAACCATTCTTCATCTATCAAATGCCCGGAGCATTTGATGCTAAAAAGCTCAAATGGAACCAGTTGGCTTTTCAGTTCCTTTATTCCGGAATAAAAACGATTATAAGGATTTCGTATCATCGTAACAATCCTGTAATCCTTCCATTCCGGTATAAAACGAGGTAAATCATCATACGTTATATGCCCCAAATCAACTCCGTATTGATGGGAAAATAACTTCCACCATTTCGTAGCATCTGTTTTTCCATACTTCTCGATATAAATATCCCTCAAAAATGTTCCGCCGCACTTCGGGTTATGCAAGTATATTACTTTGCGTTCCTGGTCAACAATCATATATCCTATTTCATTAATTTTCAATAACTAGTCCAATAGCCATTCCGCTTTCATTACCGGAGAATGTGCCAGTAGCCGTGTAACTTTTTCCAAACGTTTATGCAAAGGGAGCATGCGGGCAAATAAGTCTGTCCGTTCCGCTACTGTCAAAGCCAGGTGTAAGTCTGCCAACAATTGTTTTATCTGCCGGAGCAGGTCGGTTTCGTAAACTTCCAACCGGCTGATACGGGTCCATCTTTTTATATATCCGGTAAAATCTTCGCGTCCCATCATACAAAGCAGGGAATCCGGATCATGTCCCGACTCAAGAACGATCCGGCCGACCGAAAAGCCTTTTTCAACCAATAAGCGTGCCGATCGTATCCCGTTCGTTTGCCCGGCTTCATCGCCATCGAGCATAATAATCGCGTAACGGGTGTACCGGCTGAGTAAGGTAATCTGTTGGTCCGTCAATGCCGTTCCGCACAAGGCTACCGTATTCCGGAAGCCCGCGGCATGCATGGCCAGCACATCTTTATACCCTTCGGTGACAAAAACAAAATGATGTTCGCGGATCGCTTCCCGGGCCTGATATAAGCCATACAAAATCTCTCTTTTGTGGTAAACCGGACTGTCCGGCGAATTAACATATTTATGAATATCCGTCCCTTTCGTTTCTCCCCGGTACCGTCCGGCAAAAGCCACCAGCTCTCCCCGTTCATTCCGTATCGGGAAAATAAGACGGTCGCACATATCAACGTAGGAAGCCGGCAAAGCAACCGGAGCCACTCCTATTTCAAACGCTTTATATGTTTCGCGGAGAATATCCGCTTCCGGAATATAGGTTTCCAACAGGTCGGATATCATTCGGTGGCTACGCAATAAATGGTCGATATGCAACTGACTGACAATCGTATGTGCCTCCGGCTTTATGGGAGACATTTTTTTTGCCGGAGTATATGCCAAAGGTATGTCGTCCGTATCCGGTAATCCGTACCATCCGGCAAGAATATCCAATGCTTTTCTGAAATCGCATCCTTCCATTTCCTGAACAAACCGGAAAACGTCTCCACCCGCTCCGCAGGCAAAACATTTATAATACTGCTCACGGATATTTACACAGAGCGACGGATGACGGTCGGCATGGAAGGGGCAAAGCCCGGTTAATGTCTTCCCCGAACTGCTACCCCGCTTCAGAGGCAGGTAGCGTTCAACGACCTCCTCCAAACGAGCCACTTGTTTTATTCGATCTTTCCGGTTCATAATTTATCAGATGTGAGCTATCCGATTATTTTCTATAACTTCATTTCTTTCCTTTCAAATATTCCTTTAGCTTCCTGTATTCATCTTCATATCCGAAAGCGATGAAGTCTTTCTTGTATTTCCGGTAGACGAGCCATGCCGTAAACGGAGTGTAATAATCCATCCAGCATCTTCCGGTCAGTGAAGCAGCCCGGTTCATGTGAGGTAACGGAAGAAGATTAAAACGTTCACGGATCGGCTCATATTCTTCTTTTATATGTTCAACCTTACCGATATAATCAACCTGACACTTGCCGCGCCTGTCGTATACCAACAAGTACTGTCCGGCAAAATGAGGCTCGGCCAAACAACCGGGAAGTAAAAATATCCTGTATACAAATTGGTTGAAATCACGTATACGCAACAAACCGCAAAACAAATAACTGTCCCAGCAAATATCATCCGGATGCTGTATGCATTTATCTTCAAAACAAGAAATCAGACGTTTGTAAGGATTTCGTACAAAGGTGAATTTATAATACCGACCGGTTTCCCGGTTCAACTCCCATTCTGTGTACGGGTTCACAAAATCATGGATATCCGGTTGGTCTCCGAACATTGATTTTTTTATCGAAGAGCAAGCCACTTTCGGATTATTCAAATACACCAGCTTCCGGTCTGTATCGATAATAAACTTTCTGGGCGCTCTTCCCCATTTTCTGATCCATAAGAAATAGACAAAAGCCTGTCTATAAATTCTTTGGATTTTTTTTGATAACTTCTTTTGGTTTAGAGAGTTACCCCCCCCCCCCCCGTTTACTTTTATTAACATTTATCATTGCTTTAAAGATTTATTTAGTTCTTTCTTCTATGATATCATATCACTCTCGGATCATAATCCGTCAGGCAGGTCATTGCCGGATTGTAGCGGAATTTGGCTATTCCTGTTGCCCCGTTACGGTTTTTAGCAACCAGCAACATGCCCACTCCCCGCAAATCTTCCTTTGTCTTCGGATCATAAAAAATATTGTACTTCTCGGCACGATAAACGAATATGACCCCATCCGCCACCTGTTCTATCGCACCGGAATTGCGCAAATCGCTCAGCATCGGGAAATGACTCCCCTGGCGGCGATCGACATCACGGTTTAACTGGGCCAGCAAAACCACCGGGATTTTCATCTCTTCCGCCATCAGTTTCGCCTTACGGGCGATGTTGCCCAAGGCCAGATCAGTTGTCTCCTGCAAATCATTTTTTGATAGAATAATATTGATCAGATTCAGATAATCGATATATAAAACTCCCAACCAGCCTTTCTTATGCAAAGACTGGGCTTTGGCACGCATATCTTCGATCGTATCCGATCCGCAATACTCCAAGGTGAGCGGCAACCGCTCGAGTTCCTTCTTTGCTTCTTCCAACCGGGCACGGTCAGAGGCTGTAGTACCTTTAAAACGCAGGCTATCCGCATTGACTCCGCTGATCATCGAAAGCAGTCGCATCACATTTTGCTCTTTGCTCATCTCCACACTAAAATAGGCGACTGCCGTACCTTGCCGCGCCTGATGGAGTGCCATCCATAGAGCTACCGCCGATTTCCCCATGGAGGGACGTCCGGCAACAACCGTCAATTCCTCTTTGTAAAGTCCTCCCGTCATCGTATCCAGGTCGTGCAAACCGAAAAAGAGACGGCTGATTTCCCCGGATTCAAGCAAAGCCTGTTCACGATACGATTTATCCAACACACGGGCTGCTACCGCACCGGCATTCTCCATCGACGAGACATGTGCCATGCCATCACGTAAAGAGCCTGCCAGATCCTCTATCCCCGTCAACAACGCTGTAACATCGGCGGAGGGCAATTGCGCCTCCGTCTCTTTTTTCTTCAACTCATTCACCAGCTGACGCAAGGTATAACAACGGACCAGCTCGTCGGCATGAATGCGGATATGGGCATCGCTACGTACGTCCAGCAACATATCCGACAGAAACGATAATCCGTTCAACTGTATATACAAGCCGTTATCCAGCCGTCGCATCTCATTCTCTACGGTCAGCATATCGACAGCTGTTCCGGAGGCCATCAGCGAAAGTACCGCCCGGTAGACAAAACCGGTCCGGTTGTCGCTGAACATATCCGGCTGTAACCGGTCCGCCACATCGAATATCGCTTCCGGACTCACCAACAAGCCGGCTATCACGGCTTGTTCCAGTCGAAGGTTCGTGTTCGGCTGAGACTGCATGTTCTTTTGTGTGTTCATCAGTTCACCGCTCCTTTCTGATCATTACCCGGATTATAAAAATTCATCGCTTCATCCCAGATGCTACCGCCGGAATCATTCCGGTCGGTTCCGTTCGGATTATGTGCCACCGGTTCCCCATGTTGCACCTGTACGGATTGTTCATAATTGACCAACGCAATCCGCTTGTAAAAACCGACATTCGACACAAACACGAAATGTTGTTTTTCGAGCTTCACCAGATACTTCTTGACCTGGCGGCGATCGATACCCGTTAGTTCCTCGATCTCCGTGTACGAAGTGATCCACTCTCCCGGATGACAGAAATAAACCTGATCGTTCAGCCAAACCTGTCCTTCGCTGAAATAGGCAAAGGTTTCGACACAGAGTAAAACACTAGCCAACTCACGGAGATCGCGTTCTCCCATAAAAAATGCGCGCAACACACTTCTACCCACTTTCAGGTAGCCCGACTTCCGGTAATCCGGTGTCATGTTTTCCTTACGTTTTTTCATTTTTACAACCTTTTTAGTTACTAATTCAAACGTGACAGGTAAAAGCGCGCTTTTGTGACAGATTACGAATTTTGATTATCAAACGGTAGAAGATGGTTATAAGACATTACTTTGACAACGGTTCGTACGGCCTCTTTAATATAGAATGAATATTATTATAACTAATACAAAGAGACATGCGATCAAAAAATCATTCAGGACACTCCTGCCCGCTTACCCTACGGCGCAAATATACATCCGGTATACCGCTGGGCGGAGTACACTAAAAACCGGGAAAACAAGAACAAAGCAAACTCATTCCCAGCTAATTAATAATTTATTTCTTGATTTCTAGTGTGCGAAACAAATCCTTAAACGTTGTTAAAATATCTTCGTATTCGGGAGGCATATCGTAAAACCATCTGCGGATGGTGGAAAGCTCCTGGTCAAAACCAAACATACCGAAAAGCGTTTTAGCCAATTTCCCCCTTTTACATCTGATAACACCCAGTTCCAGTAAAACCGACATGACTGCAATAAAGAAGCGCGGGTAAACCAGTTCCCTGGGTAGCGTATAATACACCTGGCTTTCATAACCGTAATATTGCATGATCGTATCACGATATTCCGCAAAAAAACGTCGTGAGAATTTATGCCATTGTTCATTATCTATATCACCCGATTCACGTAAAAAAACAGCTATCTCCATAACCGTCCGTACCGGATCCGGTTGTTGTTGAATATTCACTTTAAAAGTCGGAAAAGATAACGGATCTCCTCCCGCAAGCCTGCATAATTTTTTTTATCCATTGTTTTATGTGTTAGGCCGGGAATGAGTTGCTTATTTCCTAAAAAAAGGTCATGACCTTTGATTGTAAAAGTCCCTTATTTTGAAGTTAAAAGACTGGTCTTAACATTTCAAAACACCCTTATTTCTTTTTCAATAGTTTTTTGGTCATAGATTTTGACAATTCAAGAAATGTCGGAGCATAATATCTCCTTTGTTTCTGAATAGTAATTTTATTACGGCCATAACATACCCGACGACCGGCTTTATCCAATGGTTGCTCAAAAATATGACTGAAAAAATCTTTTATTTTTTTTATCTCACTATCACGAAATTCTTGAAAATTAGTGCCATAAGGCCAAAAGGGTGTCATCATTTTATCCAGATAAGCGGCATCGTCTTTGTCCAGGCGGATAACCTCCTCAACAGCTTCTTCCATGGAAGAATAATTCATCAGATTAACAAACGAGTTCGGATTATAATCCGAACTGACAGTGGGGCTGCCCCAATATAGCGGTAACGACTGTGCCATGAACGGTGCCAGGATTTTTTCAGTCACATACCCCGGCATGCTTGAGTTTTCAATCGCTAAAGTGAATTTATATTCGTGTAGGAACTGTTGCTTATCACCTACCTTTTTACCCATATTATTCAAAAAAGCACCACCGGAATCAATCCGTTTATAACCGGATAAAGTTTTAAAGAACAACTCCCGATAAGGGACGGCACAAATATTATTGGAATAAACAAAATTGCAGAATTTACGGTTAAGCAACGCTTCTTCTTTTAAAAGCGGTAAAACCAAGTGAAAATCCTTTCTGTACAGAAATCCACTATATTTCCGAAAAGTTCTGTCATCACATTGAAGATTACTCAAACTTAAGGCATAATCACATATATTAAGATCGGGCATAATGTTTTCGTCACTCCAAAAAATCCGGATACAGTCTTCATAAAACAAATGTTCATTTCCAAAACAGGAATAGAATAAATAATCCGGATGCTCTTTATCTATCTGCAAATCGTATTCATCCGACAAATACCAGAAATAAGTTTTATAATTAAAACCAAGCCAAAAATCAACAAAGTTGCAGTATATTTTCTTTTTCATCTTTCAAATTATTTAGTATGTCCGGAGGCTATTCACTTATCATTCTCAGATTCTCACGGGCTACTCTCGGATTCAGGGGAAGATACTTATGAAAATAAGAGGCAGCTCCTTCTTTATCTCCTTCCATCAGCAATAAAACTCCCTGGTTATTGTAAGCGCGCGGATCATCGCCTACCTGTTGGAAAAAGTGGCGGGCCGCTTCTTTATCACCTAATGCCAACGATGCGGCAGCGGCATTCAGCAGGGCGACAGCACAGGAGGGATAGGTATAGGCGGCTACCTCATATACTTCACGGTATTGTTCGGTGCCCGGACGATAGAAAGAGGCCAAACGGATAAAATCAGGTAATGAGATTTTTTCCGGGTGGGTATATATCGTTTCGATCAATTGAGGATCAGTCAGGGTGGGTTGTTGCGCTTCTGTCTCGACAGTCAGTTCCATCCGGCGTAAACGGCTGAAAAAACTCTTTTCGATATCTTTATAAACGGCACCGTTATCTATGGCTTTTATCTGTTTACGACGGCTATCCGGATCGTCGGTCAGTTGGAAGATAGTCTGTACACGGCTGCCGTATTTTTTATCCGACGCGGAGATCAAACCTTGCAAACCGTCCCAGTCTTCTCCTACCCAATCGACAGAGACCTGACAGGTTACAGGCAGTTTGAATTGTTTCTGCAGATAGTTTTTAAACTGGACGGCACGGTTGCCTGCCAGGCGTTCATTATCCTTCGTGTTCCCATCGGGAGAGGCGTAACCGATGATACGGATGTTTTTTACAAAGCCGTCAGCAGATTGTAGCAAGGTTTTCAAATGTCCTTCCAGCTTTGCCAGTTCGGCAGAATTATTTCCGTATTTAGGGTTCACCTGAACACCA
The DNA here is from genome assembly GCF_000969835.1 of Parabacteroides goldsteinii DSM 19448 = WAL 12034. GTDB lineage: Bacteria > Bacteroidota > Bacteroidia > Bacteroidales > Tannerellaceae > Parabacteroides > Parabacteroides goldsteinii. The sequence continues at coordinate 898,079 of NZ_KQ033913.1, read as the reverse complement.
CCGGCCGGAAAATCAATGTAAACAGCCAATTGCTCCTTCAATAACACCGGAGCCAACTCTTCTTCCGGAACGATATAATTAATCATCCGGTTATAAACAGACTGGGCATCGACCTGCAACTGGGGGATTTCCACATTCCGGGATATTTGCCCCTGTTGTTTATCGCTCCCTGCTTCCTGCTCCGTTCCGGTTTGTACGGTACGTGCCACAGCATACACATCTTCCGGCATTATTGCTTGTTTTTGAGTACTACAAGCCGGAAGAACAGCCAGTAAACCAATACCGGCAATCCCTTCTAAAATTCTTTTTCGCATGATTTATGTAAAATTTTAATACTAATTATCTCTTTTCGATATATTACGAACCGTTTCTTTCAACAGCTCGATACAGGATTCAATACAATCCGACAAGAACCCGGCATCATTTTTTACACGCAACAAGCCGGATACGTTAACCTATTCTCTTTGCCGGGAGGGCAAAGAGAATAGGTACATTTAAATATTTCTTCCATTGATTATTAATTCTATTATTAGATTCAAAGATTACATCCAGGCACTAAAAGCCGATAGAATACCAGCCATAAAACAGCGGTAGTCCTTATACGGTTTTTTGAACGATTTCATATTGATTGTTCCGTTGATATAATCAGAGGTAAGGTTTGGTTCAAGATTTATCAGATATGAGTGTTTGTTTATAGCAACTGGTTGTAATTTTCGACAAAAACATCATGCATTCTAAATACGATTGTAATTCTCTGACCTTTGGACTAGAATAAGGAATGTATCAACATCACTCAAATCCTGCATTGCTACCGGTTGCCAGCCTCTGTAAACTGCGGCAAGGAGACGCAGACGGGTGTTACCTGTACTGCTCTTTACCTTTTCATCGGATGCATATTTATGTCTGTCATGAGTAACACATACTCTGTCAATCCGTAAGGTATTTTCTTTGCCATATCTTTCTTCTGTTTAAAAAATTCATCGTTAATTAAAAATCACTTCCCAGCCTGCAATATTCCGTTCATCCGCACTAAAAGAAGCACCGACTTTTACTAACCGGCGCCCATCTGCCTGATAAGGAATCAGGTAACCTTTATCATCAATCTGCTGCAGAGCTTCTTCTGTAGTCCCGTTCAGTTTAAACTCAAATACATAGATGTAATCACTGGTTTTTACAACAGCATCGGCACGGCCACGGGCACTATGAACTTCAGCATCGCAAAACTGCCCCATCAGTTTGAATACAAGATAAAAAACAACTTGGTAATGACGTTCTGTTTTTTCATTCAACTCATAAGGAAAATCTGCAAAAAAGGCTTTCAACCTGTTCATAAACGCATCTACATTTCCTGCACGCAGTTCGCGAACGAACTTACCGATGTAAAAACCGTTTTCATCTTCAGTGACTGCAGTATAAAAAGGGGTAATAAAATCGACGAAGCCATATTTTACTTCTTCGTTCGGGAAAGCCAATGTATATAAAGCAAACTCTTTATCATATCCTTTGATTGTCAGATAACCGCTTTGATAGAGTAGCGGTATTGGATTATTCGCCTCCATACGATATTCCGAAAAAGCAGAAGCACGCATTTCCACACCTTCCAAAAGCAACCGCAAATCATAATCACTCTTTTTCAATAATTCAACCAGAAAAGTAGGAGTTCCTGTTTGAAACCAGTAATTATCAAAACGACGCGTATGTAAACAATTTAAGACACTGAACGGATTAAATATGCCTGGAGTTTCTTCCCGGAAATGATAACCGTCATATTTAAGCTTCATCTGATGGATAGTCTCATCCAATGCAAAATTCATTTCAAGACTAAGGACCTCTAGTTCCGGTATAAAATTCGAACGCAATTCCTCGGATGTTATTCCGCAGATAGCCGCATAATCCGAATTCATACTGATATCTACCAATTGATTCAAATCACTGAATACGCTTACATGCGCAAACTTGGTTACTCCTGTAAGAAAGACAAATTTCAGGTGGCCATCCAGACTTTTAAGAACGCCATAAAAAGCTTTCAATGTATTACGATATTCTATCGTCAAAGTCTCATTACCTAATGCTTGTAATAATGGTTTATCGTATTCATCTACCAATATGACAACCTGCATACCTGTTTTTTCTTCTGCACGGCGAATAATACCGGCAAAGCGGGTGGAAAGGGTTTGTTCATCTTTTCCTTTCCCGTATAAATCTTCCCACCGTGTAAGATGAGAACTCAGAATAGCTTCAAGAGCTTTAGGAGAATCATATTTTTCAGCATTCAGATCCAGATGCAATACCGGATATATTTTCCAGTCCTGTTCCAGTTTTTCAACCGCTAAACCTTTAAACAGATGCTTTTTACCTTGAAAATAGGCTTCTAATGTCGAAAGAAACAAACTTTTACCAAAACGCCGCGGACGGCTTAAAAAATAGGGATTACCGGACTGAACCAATCGATATAACAAATCGGTTTTGTCTACATATACAAAATCTCCTTCACGAACCTTTTCGAAGCTCTGTATCCCGACCGGAAGTTTTCTGGTTTTCGTATTCATATCGAAACTATTTCCTAATTATTACTTGTCATTATCGGCAACTATCACACAAAGATAAATAATTATACCGTACGTACTGTCTAATTTTCAATTTTCAATTCCTAATTTTCAATTCTCAAGGCTCTCCCAGAAACCTGAATATCTGTTGCGTCTGCAAAGGTGTAAACTTGCGCTGGCCTTTGCGCCAGCCGGATTGCTGCAAGGCGGTTGTCAGGTCCTTGTTGAAGGCAATCCAACGCTTGATAGCTTTCGCTGCCGAATCGGGCTGCAAGGACGGGTTATATAACAAACCCAACTCTGTTAGTCCGTAACTACGTACTTTTACATGTGCTTCCGGTTGTTCCGTTTCCTTATTCATATCCTGCTGTTTCTAATTGGTTTATGCTTTAAATTTACAAAATAAACAACAGAAAAACAAGCATTTACCTCTATATATTCCAACTAAAATCATTTTATAGCCAGACATATCAGCCTTTATCCATACATAACCGTACACAACCGGAGTTAACCGGAAACGACACTCTCCCACCGTCGTACCTTTGAACTGTTATCGATAACCAACCAGTTAACCGTCAATAGCTTTCGGAGCATTTCCATTGGCATATTGGCACATTGTCAAATTAAAAAATTATTTCCCATGGCTTTAAATTATCACCTCGTAAAACGTCCCGACATGCGTAAAGACGCTGCCGCAGGTTCCGAACTGTATTATGCACAGGTCCGGGCATTGAAGAAAGTCAGTTTCGAAAAGTTATGCAGCATGATCGCCATGCGAAGCACCGCATTTATCGGTGATGTCATGCTGGTGATCGAAGGCTTGCTTTCGGTCATGCAGGAACGCCTCGAAGAAGGCGATATCATCAGTATGGGCCGCCTCGGAAACTTCCGCATGGTTGCAGGAAGCAAAGGGGCTGCCACAAAAGATGATTTCAATACCTCTCTCTTTAACGATGCACGCATCGTATACGTATCGGGCACTATGCTTGCCGATATCAAGAAAAATGCCAAATTTGAAGAGCTGAAACCGATCATCGATCCCGATGCCAACAACAATGGCGGCAGCGGTTCCGAAGATCGTCCTGAAATCGAATAGGCATGGATAAGCAAGCATTCTTCAAACAGTTCCTTCCGGCTGCACAGGCGGCCGGGGAACATTTCAAGCTGAATCCGGATATCATACTGGCACAAGCGGCCATCGAAAGCGGTTGGGGTGAAAGTGTTCTTTGCCGGACATACCACAACTATTTCGGACTTACCGGATACGGACAATCTACCCTCTACTGGAAAGGAGCGAAAACGCTCAAAATAGAGGACGGAGGAATCTCTCATCTGCAATTTCGTATATACGAATCGGATCAACAAAGTTTCTTTGATTTTGCCCGGTTGATCCGTACAGTCTATCCGACGGCTGCTGCCATCAGCATTTATCCCGAGGCTTATGCCAAGGAAATCGCCTACAGCCGCTACATCAGCGAACAAAACGGCGACAACCGCGAAGCCTACCGAAAACTGCTGATTACGATTTGCAACTATATGAAATAAATAACCGCTCAATTGGCACATTTGCATATTGGCATATTGACACATTAAAATTATTCCTATGAAATATCTTGAAGCTATCCTCGGTTTCCTGACTACGATCGCCCGTTTGATTTTTCGGGCCAAAGGGAAACACAAACCCGGTCAACCTGTGGTTGACGATACTGGCCATCCTGGCTGTCCGCCATCAGAATACGGAAGTGGCGCTGGCAGCGGTCGGGGCGATACTCTCAATATCAGGGAAACCTTCCCTGCACCCGAAAAAATAATGGGTACGGCACTAATTCTCTGTGCAACGGGAGGGTATTTGCTGAAATTGCTGGCATAATCCTTTTCCTTTAGCGGGAAGGTGTCAGAAGTCACTATCCTGTCATCCCGGGCTTGTCCCGGGATCACATACCAAGTTAATATACATTGTTATTGTATATTACATATATCCACGATCCGGCGACAAACAGATAACGATTCCGGACGATGGGAAATAACCAGTAACGTCAATCCCGGACATTCCTCAGAAAGCCGGATAATAGAGTCGTTGATCGCATGCTCCGTTGTCTCGTCCAGAGAAGAAGTCGCTTCGTCGAACATCAGAATCTCTGCTTCCTTGTATAAAGCCCGGGCAATCCCCAACCGTTGGCGCTGACCTCCCGACAACAGGCTTCCGCCTTCCCCCACCGGTGTATAAACACCTTTGGGCAGAGAACCGACAAAATGATTCAGCGAAGCCAGACGGAGAACCCGGTCGATCCGGTCCATATCCGGATGTTCACTATTATACCCCATTACGATATTATCGAGTAACGTACCTTCCACCATAAACAATTGTTGCGACACATAGCCGATGCGGCTCCGCCAGGAGGTCAGTTTATCGGCAGACAAAAGAGCATCATCCACATAAACTCCTCCCGAATCCGGTTGCAAAAACCCCAGTATCAAATGAAACAAAGTCGATTTACCCGAACCGGACTCTCCCCGGAAACCAATAAAATCGCCTTTATGTATCTCCAGATTATAATGATCGAATATGGGAGCTTTTCCATCATAAGAAAAACAAATATCCCGGATTGTTATCGAATGCCCGAACTCGATCGGAACCTGTTCCGTTATGACCTGTGTAACCTGCCCGGACTCAAGATCGGATAACAGGTTCAACGCAAACGAATTACCCCGCATCTGAAAAATATATCCCGTACCTTTTATAATACCCGGTAACACCCGGTAAACGGCGATGGCAAATATACCGACTATCAGCCCTATGGATGGAAGTTTAAATAACTGTGTTGCAATAATCAACACCACCACCGAAGACACAATAGCCACCTCCAATACTTTTTGTAAAGAATTAGTCAAAATAAAATTACGGACAGTCAAACTGTTTTGTTTTTTCAACAGGGCCGTGAATCGCGAAAAGCTGTTGGAAAAAGTATTATTCATTTCCATATCCGTAAACCCGATAAATGTCTGTTGTAATAATTTGCCCCTCTGGGGATTCAACAGATTCAACTGTTTCCCGTATTCTTTTATCCGGGAACGGGAAAAACGATAATAGGTCCATGTAATAGGGACAAATGTGAAAACGACCAGTAAAAATACATAGATATTGAATGTAATCAATCCGACCAGAATAGAGGTTGTAACAAAAAACTCACAAAGTAATTGGGCATAAGGTACAAAATAACCTTGTATTAAATTACCGGCTACACTGTTGACCTGATTAATCAACTTATGGCTGTTGTTTTGCTTGATGAATAAATACCCCCGTGAATAATAATTCTGATAAAGCTGAAGGGACAAATAACTGGATATATAAAATAACCGTTTGTTCTGTTTATACTGCAACCAGGCAGACAGACAAACACGTATAATTGAAAAAAGCAATACTACTATACAGATAAAAAATACAAACGACCGGATACTGTCAAATCCCATCCAACTGTAAAATAAGGCCATATGGCGATTTTCCAGGATGATATTCTCATTAAGCACCAGCAATAAAACAGGTAATAAAACGCCGGTCCCCACCAAATCCAAAACCGCCATAATAAAAACAGAAATACCGACCTTCAACAACCGTAACCTGTATAAACGAGGCAATACTTTATACAAACGTTTCAACTCCGAAGGTATGATTTGTATCATATCGAACAATTATTTTACATTAATTACTTTATTACACTCCGACAACAACAGCCACAGAAAAAAACATAAGTAGGCCCCCGAAGACACTACATACCCTTCAAAAAACAGGTGAAAAAAGAACAAAAACAACAGAGAACCCAAAAAATAGCCATTTATACCGACCGATTCCCTTTGGAACATCCGGTACATAAAAGACAGATACGGAATAAAAAAAGCCAGGAAACCCGTTATCCCCATTGAAGACAGCAGAAATAACCAACTGCTCCCCGGTTCAATAGTCCCGGTCTCCAGATTTACTTTGTTTGTCTTTGCGTAGTCAGGCTTTACGGTAGCAAATCCGACTCCAAAGATGGGAAATCCCTTAAATTCGGTCATACGGGCATCCCATAAATCATCTCGTGAACGGGTCAAACTACCTGCTATTTTACCACCTTCCATTTTAGAACGTATTCTTTCCGTATAAGGCCACCAAATACCGGCTGTCAATACAGCTAATATAGCCAGCATAAATACGAGCCGTGCCAACCGTTCCACACGATGACGATAAATCCGGCTATAAAAAAAAGCAACAGCCATAACAGAACTTGCCAATGCGGCACGGGAACCGGCCAGTAATAGTACGGCGAATGAAATAACCGTAATTCCAATTTGTTTATATCGTTCACAAATTCCGGAAGACAAATAAAAACGGTACAAACTATATACCATTGAAATACCTGCTAACGGACCGAGCAGCATGGATTGATTTGTCAATCCACGGAAACCACTGTACCCATGTACAAAAGGTAACCTGAATGCCCATGCAAAGAATGAGATTATCACAATCCACCGGATAACCGCTAACACATATACAAAAAGCAAACGCCTCCACGTAACCATATACGGATTTATAAAGAAAGGGCCGACAGCAAAGACTACAGATAAAAAAGCCAGAACCCGAAACCATACTTTAAAATAAGCAGGAATCTCATTCACCCAGATAGAGATAAACAAGGCAACCAGAAAAGGTATGTAAGTGTATGATATTTTCAAACCTCCCCGTAAAACAAACCAGATAAAAAGGACTAAAAATACAGCATAGTATACATTATCCGGAATAGGATAAAAATAAGGTATGACCTTTGTCAGTGTCAACAAAAGGACACCCGGCAATGCAATGCGGGAAAGAATATCCGTCGTGGCAACCATCATTTCAATACGGCTAAAATACAATCGGCAACTTTCGACGGTGTAATCCTCTCTGACAGTTTCCTGCTTCTCCGCCCCATTTGTACCCACTGCCACTCCGGCAAACGGATAAAACGTTCGATAGCTTTACGAATAGAACGTTTATTCGCCGGCTTAAACAAAAATCCGTTTTCCCCGTCTTTCACAAAACAACTCACGGCACCGCAACAAGCGGATGCCAGTATCGGTAAACCGGCACAAGCGGCTTCATGTATCACCAGTGCCCAGGGTTCGGTAACAGAAGGTAAAATAAATGCACCCGCCTTTTCCAGCTCTTCCGCCAATTCTTCCTGCGGCATAAAATCTTTTATTTCGACATCCGGATATCCTTTCAGTTTAGGATAATCCGGTCCGTTCCCTATCAATACCAATTTCCAGTTTTTACGATCCGGTATCGTATTCCAGGCCTCCAAAAGATACGCCAAGCCTTTTTCTTTCGAAAATCTACCTATAAATACTAAACGACGCGGATATTCTTTTTCCCGCATTTTCAAATCGACGTTATGGAATAACTCCACATCGGCCGATAAATTATGCATCAGAATCTGTTCCTGGCGAAATCCCAATTTACGTGCATAAGCAACCTGCGGCTCGCCCGATACAAACAAATGGCTGAACCACCTGCGATGACGAAAACGGGATACCAGGACATTGAACCATTGCATTCCCCCTCTCCATTGGGTATCGCTGCTGGCTATTACGGGTATATGCAGTTGCTTACGAACTTTGCCTGCCACTTCGTTATATAAGGGATCTATCCAACCGGCAGTCCAAATCAAATCAGGTTCCAACCTTTTTACCAAGCGGAATAAATGGTCGGGATCCCAAAACGAAGAACGGTTGTAATACGTGACGCCTTCCAACTGGGGAGGCAAATAAGGTGTCTTCTTGTTTGAATCCGACAATACGACATGTACATGGCATTCCCTATCGACCAACGCCTTTATAACTATTACATTATAAGGCATTAGCTCTGTATACAAAATTACAATGGTAATCATATGTTATTTAGATATAAGTCGTCTGAAAATACGGTAAACACCATCAAAATGATACCGCATATAGAATAAAATCCGATAATAACTATCTGTCATTCCGGAAGTTGTTTTAAACAGAAAGAAATAAAACATTCTTTGCTGGAAACCGGCAGGACGTGACAATATGAGATCCCGTCTTAATAAGCCGTTTTGCTTAAATTCCTTTTCCAGACATTCGATACGTTCCCTGCGCGTAAGAGGACAATTCTTTTTATAAAAACTTGCCGCATACGCAGAATAATCGGTAATTCTTCCAGACCTCAGATAGGATTCCATATCATTGCTATTCCAGTCATGTATTCTGAAAAAGTGACGAAACGCATCTTCCGTCAGTTGACAGGCCTGCAAATGGTCTGATGAAAAAGAACCGGCAGCACTCATCTCATCCCGGCATAAATAATGATAAGGACTGCTATCCGGAATAAAACCGATTCTTTCGGCAAACGAAAATGCACGCAGGTTGAATACCAAATCTTCATGGGGTAACATTTCCATAAACCGGACTTTTTGTTTTTTCAGTAACTCGGAGCGGTATAATTTATTATAGGCTACCGCAAACATTTTTTTCTCTTTCAACAATAGAAAAGCATCCAGTGATGTTACTGCCGGCCATTCTGTAATCGATTCTACAAATCGGTTTTCCTTTTTCCGGTTATCACGCAGCCATTCTGTTGTTACCCCTGTAACGACAATATCCAGGTTATCCGTTTCCGCTTTCGCATAAAGAGAAGCAAACATCTCCGGTTCGATCCAATCATCCGAATCGACAAATCCGATATATTCTCCTGTCGCCAATTCTAACCCGACATTACGTGTCGCTCCCGGATTTCCGTTTCTTTGATGTACCACCCTGATACGTTTGTCCTGCAAGGCATACTGTTCTGCAATACGCCCGCTGTTATCGGTCGAGCCGTCATCTACCAGTATAATTTCCAGTTCTTTCAATGTTTGATGGCAAATACTGTCCAGGCAAGCCGGCAGATATTTCTCCACATTATAAACCGGTACAATGACCGAAATCATTTTCTTTTCCATATTTTCAATGATTTACTCAACAAGATACCGAGCAGCAAATCGACTATCAATATAATAGTTATATTACAGAAGCCTGTCAACCAATTATTCAGGACCAATAATACGATTGTAAATACCAGAATAAGTTCCGTTGCCTGTAAATGAGTCATGCCCGCAGCCAAACATTTATGATGCAAATGATTCTTATCGGCAATAAATAAGGGACGGTGGTGCATAGCACGTACCAGCATGACACGAAGGACGTCGAACATCGGAATGAATAATAAGGTAAACGGAATTACCAGATTCTTTACATCCGGTTCCGTTTCCGATACATACACAGCATATTTAATGACCAGAAAAGACAACAGATATCCCAACGACAACGCTCCGGCATCTCCCATAAACATCTTGGTTCCTTTGGCAGTACGGCCCCATACATTAAAATATAGAAAGGGAATCAGGCAACCCAACGCCGAAAAAGCCAACATCGAATATAGCCATAACCCTTTGAGAGAAAACATCAGCCCAATCACCAGGAAAGAGAAAGCACTCCCTCCCGCTGCCAATCCGTCGATGCCATCGATCAGATTGACAGCATTTGTTATGAAAACAATCAACAAGACTGTAAACGGAATCGCGATATATTCCGGCAATATGTACACCCCAAACAATCCGTATAAATTATCCAGATAGAAACCGGATACCGGAAGTAAAGAAGCCACGGCAAATTGTATAAAAAATTTCTTACGATAACGAACCCCTATTAAATCATCCTCTACTCCAGTCATATACAGGAACAAACATCCTGCCGACAAAAACAAAAACTCCAACAATATATTGCCATTTAATTGGTGATTCATCGGGAAACCAATCAAATAACGATAACCGACTACTAATGACATAGACAAAACAATGGAAGGAAAAAATGCCAAGCCACCTAAACGGGGAATTCTTTCATGATGACACTTCCGCCTATTCGGCGTATCATATAATTGTTTACGTCGCGATATATTCAAAATTTGAGGAAGAAACATTAGAGAAAAGAAAAATGACAAAATCAAACAAAGAAATAAAGATATCTTACTTTTCAATGGCTCTCCGGCAACAACATCCAAAACAACTAAAAATGAATTAGTTAACATGCATTTATTATTTGAGGGTTGATATAACAAAGGTCGTCAGTCCCATTTCTGAGGGTGACATACTAGTGCTTTTTATTTTGACCCTTATTTACGGAATAAGGGTCATTGAGTTTAAACCACTATATATCAACTATATACTAGCATGTTTTATATATAGAGTAAGTAAAAAATCAATAACGATGTCTATTTACAATCTATATATAACCTGGAAATAATCAGTTGTCTGAAAAAGGAAAGGACAAGAAACTGGAAATGGAAAATGATAGTGTTTATTTAGTAAAATAATATTACTAAACTCAGGATTCCTTAAATAAATGTCAATCTATTTATTTCTGATAGTTGGAGTGTCCTGCTAAGATCTGTTAATGATTTTATCGCAGTTAATCTTGAATTTCATAATGGTTTCATTTTTAGGTCTTTCCGCATCGTTTTTTCACGAATTTCAATGAGATTATCTTAATATTAATCTTTTTTAAGACACAAATTTTCTTCTTACTACAATTTTATCAATAGTAATTTTTTACTTTTGCACTGTCAAAGATTTTCAAGCAATCTGGTAGTATGGGGTATAGATTTCGTAATTATAATTCTACCAGTTTATAAACAATGACCCTTATTCCGTAAATAAGCGTCAATTCTTGCAATTACTCTTGCTTACCCATTTTTCCACAAAGTCAATGATTTTCAAATTAACCCTGTCAATGATATTTTGATCCAATTCTTTTAAATAAAAGAGTGTTGTTTTTTCGGAAGTATGCCCCAAGGCCTGACTGATGACTGCAACCGAAACAGAATTTTCTTTTGCCTGCATAGCCCAGGAATGACGGGCCACATAGGAGGTCAGTTTTACCGGACAATCTATCATATCCCCTATCGTAGCCAACCGTCGGTTGTATGTTCTTAAAGCGACTTTATATCTCTCATAAGAAACCTCTTCCGATTGTAATACAGGAAATAGCAGATTGGAATTCTCCCTGGCATATTTTTCCAATAAACGACGCATACCCGAAGTAATCGTCACGCGAATTTCTGTTTTTGTCTTCACACGGTAATAGACAAGTACATTGCCACGTACATTATTTTGTGTCAGATGCGCCAAGTCAACAAACGCCATTCCGCATGCCATAAAACTGAACAAGAACAGATCGCGGGCAAAATCAAGACGCTTCTTCCCTTTTAAATCCAATTCCGTCATATCTTTAATGACCTGTATCCCCACTGAACGTTTATAAGTGGATACGGGGCGAAGATGTATTTTTTGAAAAGGATTTGTTTCAGGTGTAACCAGATTTTCAGATACAGCACTGTTGAATACGGTACGGAATATACTGGTGTAGTTGGTTACCGAATTAGGACTCAAATTGAGGGATTGCAGATAAGATACAAAATCTTTCACCAACAGGGGGGTCACTTGCTTCATTTTTAAAATATCCGTACCTACGAACCGCTCCAAATGTCCCAGGGTTACCTTATAGAGGGAAGCTGTACTTTGGGCTGATCCACTTTTCTCTTTTTCAAGAAAACTGATATAATTCAATAAATTTCCCCGAAAATTTCTTTTTACTTCTTTTACATACGATGTTTCCATAAAGTTGTTTTTTTAATTAGATTATATAGAACAAATGTAAAAGATAATTTGATAATGAACTTCTGCTAAAACCAAACCTGATTCAGTCTTGTTTTTATCGAGCTTATGAAGGTAAACTGGAGGATATTAAAACTGAAACTAGTGGATGCCAGGCTCTATTTCGTGAGCCTCATTGTAGGGTTGCTGACCGGGTTGGTGGCAGTTCCCTATCACTATTTATTACAGTTATTCTACAATTACCGGAAGGATTTCTTTGAATCGTCGCCACCCTGGTACCTGCATATCATTGCTTTTCTGGCCTTCTGGGGAATCCTCCTGTTTGTATCCTGGATGGTGAAACGCTGGCCTTATATATCGGGCGGTGGTATTTCGCAAACACGCGGGGCGATCAACGGAAGGATCGTATATAAGCATTCCTTACGGCAACTGCTGGCTAAATTTGCCGGCGGAGTACTGACATTAAGCAGCGGCCTTTCCATGGGGCGCGAAGGGCCGTCCGTCCAGATGGGATCGTATATCGGTGACCTGGTCGGTAAATGGGGACATATCCTGAGCGGTGAACGGAAACAATTGCTGGCAGCCGGTGCCGGAGCCGGACTGGCGGCTGCCTTTGCTGCTCCTTTGGCAGCTGCTACGCTGGTTATCGAATCGATCGAACGGTTTGATGCGCCCAAAACGGCTATCACAACCATACTGGCCGGAGTGGTTGCCGGAACCATTGCCAATATGATCTTTCCCATAAATCCCTATCATGAGATAAATGCCGTGGCACCGGATTTGTCATTCTCGTTACAGATCAAACTATTCCTCTTGTTCGCCGTCATCGTCTCCGTTTTCGGAAAGTTCTATTCGCTGTTGATGCTTTACGTGAAAAGGTTATATCCGGCCATAAAACAACCGGAATACATCAAGTTGCTGGGATTACTGATCATGGCCTATACCATTTCACTGACGTTAACGGACCTGACCGGAGGCGGCGAACAGTTCCTGATGGAACAGGCTTTAGGCGGAAAAGAGAGCATCCTGTGGATAACCGGGATGATGTTGCTGCATATGGTGTTCACCGTCTATTCCTTTTCATCCGGACTGCCGGGTGGCAGTTTTATTCCGACACTGGTAACAGGGGGATTATTAGGAAAGATCTGTGCCTTATTGCTGGTGCAGCAGGGCATCATCGCACCGGAAAATATAAGTTACGTCATGTTGATCGGGATGGCTGCATTCCTGGTTGCCGTGGTACGTACTCCCATCACCGCCATTCTCCTGATAACAGAGATCACCGGCCATTTCGAAGTGTTCTATCCTTCGATCGTTGTCGGAGGACTGACGTATTATTTTACCGAGTTACTGGAAATAAAGCCTTTCAACGTCATGTTTTATGAAGAGATGATCAAGAAGCCGATCTTTCAGGAAGAAAAACGGCTGATACTAGATGTCGAAGTCATGGCAGGTTCTTATTTCGACGGGAAGCTGGTCGATACGCTTCACCTGCCCAATAACTGCATCATTATCAATATCCACCGCGACCGCAAAGACTTCCCTTCTGCCGGACAAACGATCCTGCCCGGCGACCAGCTTACCCTTGAAATCGATGCCCAGGACATCGAGAAGCTGTACGAGCCGCTGGTTAGTATGGCAAATATCTATTAGCCCCAATAAAAAAGGTGTCTGATAAAAACTCAAACACCTTTCCTATCTATGAATTGTTTGTTTACGCAAAGAACAATATCAACAATTGTGCTGTCAACACTCGCAGGAACATCGTCAACGGATAAACTGTTGCGTATCCCACAGACGGTGCATCGTTACCTGCCGTTGCGTTTGAATAGGCCAGTGCAGGCGGGTCGGTCGTACTACCGGCAATCAGACCCATCAGCGTGAAATAATTCACTTTGCAGAAATAGCGACCGATACAACCGATAATCAGCAAAGGTACGGTAGTGATGATAAAGCCGTAACCGATCCAGGCAAAACCTCCATTGTTCACGATCGTGTCGACAAAACCGTCACCCGCACTGATACCGACACAGGCCAGGAACAACGTTATACCGATCTCACGCAACATCAGGTTGGCACTCTGAGTCGTATAAGTCACCAACTTATATTTATAACCGAAACGGCTGATCAGGATAGCCACGATAAGCGGACCACCAGCCAATCCCAATTTTACCGGCTGGGGAATACCCGGGAAAGTAATAGGAATACTTCCCAATACAATACCTAAAGCAATACCGATAAAGATAGTGATAAGGTTCGGCTCGTTCAAACGTTTCATCGAGTTACCCAATACCTTCTCTACGTTCGTTACGGCAGTTTCAGTACCTACTACATTTACACGGTCACCCACCTGAAGGGTCAGATGCGGCGTTGCAACCAGGTCGACACCGGCACGGTTGATACGGGTTATATTGATACCATACAGTTTACGCAGTTTCAACTGACCCAGACGCTTACCGTTCAGTTCCGGTTTTGTAATCAGGATACGGCGGTTGATAAACTGGCTTTCCATACGAATCCATTGTTTACGCTCCATATCGATCTCTTCACCAATGAAAGTTTTAATCGTTTGGGCATCCTGCTCCGTAGTAATGACAAAAACCTTGTCATTCTCCATCAATACGGTATTGGCAGATACGATTTCAATCTGCTTGTCGCTATCGTGCCAGATACGTGAAATAACGAAATCACGATGTTCCAGAAGGTTTGATAACTCACCGACACTCTTACCGAAAACAGCCGGGTTCTTCACGATTAATGAAACAGGTTTTGCCTCATTCGTATGGGAAGCATCTTCATTGTTCAACTGTTCGTTTTCCTTGTCAAAGTTAACCCGGAACACATAACGGATAAATATAATCGACAGGATAATACCGATAACACCCAACGGATAAGCAACTGCATATCCTAACGCTATCGTATTGTCCGTTGATCCGTACATATCGGAGAATGCCTGTTGTGCTGCACCCAGACCCGGGGTATTCGTTACAGCTCCTGACAGGATACCGACCATCGTCGGCATCGGAATGCCGGTTGCATAATGCAGGATAATAGCTGTTACCACCCCCAGGAATACAATCCCGCAAGCCAGCATATTCAACGTAATACCACCTTTCTTAAAAGAGGAGAAAAATCCAGGTCCCACCTGCATACCTACCGAGTAGACGAACAATATAAGACCAAATTCTTTAAAAAAGTGGATAACATTGTGATTGATCGTAAAGCCGAAATGCCCTAAAATGATCCCCACAAACAGTACCAGTGTGATCCCTAACGATACACCAAATACTTTAATTTTTCCCAATTGAATACCTGCCGCAATAACGAAAGAGAGCAACAGGATGGAGTGGCCAATGCCTTCGCCCCATAATAAATCATTGATCCAATTCATACTATTATATTAAAAAATCTTTTTGCCATTAAATAAAGTTCGCAAAGGTATACATTTAGTTTGTGTTTAACAACATAAACAGTATCTTTACCCGGGAAAAATAAAAAGATCATGAAGAAAATATATCGTATAGCACTTGCTTTGTTCTTTGCCGCGACAGGGCTTAATGCTCAAAGCTCTGAAAAGACAGTAATTATCAACACGAACGTAGGGACCATGAAAGCCCGGCTGTATGACGATGTCCCGAATCATGTCCGTACATTTATCGCCCGGGCCAGACAAGGCGAGTTCAACGGGACACTTTTTACCCGTGTGATCAAAGAGTTTATGATCCAGGGAGGAGCGCCCGACTCAAAGAATGCACCGGCCGGAGCCCGTTGCGGTTTTGGTGATTCGTCGGCGGAGATCATGCCGGAGTTGAACGATAAATATTTCCACAAGAGAGGTGCGCTGGCCGCCCCGCGTCAAAACGATGATGTCAATCCGGAAAAGAAATCGGATATGTCGCAGTTCTTTATCGTACAGGGGAAAGTCTATCGCAACGGGGAACTGGATACGTTGGAATTGATTGCCAACCAGGACATACGAAAAAAAGCGCTGGATAAGTTCTACCGTCCTATTGCCGTCGACTTAAAAATGCTGAAACAAAGCAACAAGCGGGAATACAACAAACGGGTAACAGCCGTCAACGCCCAGATAGATTCCATGATCCTGGCAACGCCGGGACACCTGATCTTTACAGACGAGCAACGGAAGGCATACACCACAGACGGCGGATGCCACCACCTGGATGGTATTTATACCATCTTCGGCGAACTGACCGAAGGTTTCGATGTGCTGGATATCATTGCCAATCAGCCGAAAGATCAATATGACCGTCCTAAAAAAGATATCAGAATCATTAGTGTTATTATTGAATAAAACATCATTTATATGTTAAAAAGAGACTTTATCATGGTCCAGATAGAAGAACTGGGCAAAGTGATCGCCCAGATCATCTTCAACCGGAATGCTAACGCTGCCCGTAAAAATCCGGAGTTAATACAAACGGTCTACAGTTCACTCAAACTGGATCAGGATTTCCTGATGACCACATCTCCCGAAGAGATTCTCCGTTCTCTGGACAATGAAGATAACGGCGGTGTGTTACGCCTTGAAATAGCAATCAAGACCCTGATCGAGGACAGTTACCTCCAACCGGAAAACCAACCGCAAATACTCCTGCGGGCTAAAGAATTGCTGGAATACCTGCAAGCACATGACAGTACGTTCTCGCTGGAAAGGGTCAATTTGCTGAACGAGATCGAGGAACGGCTGAAAGAATAATTCTATTTACTGGAATTTCTTATTTTCTTCTATTAATTCTTCGCTATATTGTTCTGGAGCTAAGGGTGAAAAAAGTTCTATTAAATTATCTTCGGGATCACGCAGATGTACTGTGCGCGCTCCCCAATCAGCCATATCGGTTGGTTCATTAACGAATATCACACCCTTATCTTTCAGAGTCATATAAGTGTTATCGACATTATCCACACTGAATGATACAAGTGATTTCTCTCGAAATCCCACAGGTAATTCTTTATCTGCATTGCCCACTGACGGAGCCA
Source organism: Parabacteroides goldsteinii DSM 19448 = WAL 12034 (assembly GCF_000969835.1). Lineage (GTDB taxonomy): Bacteria > Bacteroidota > Bacteroidia > Bacteroidales > Tannerellaceae > Parabacteroides > Parabacteroides goldsteinii. Next base: position 880,846 of record NZ_KQ033913.1, on the reverse strand, counting down.
TCCAGTCGGATACAAAAAGAGCAAATCCTTCTATTCCATCTGCTACTTTAAAACTTGCATAACCACTGTTTTCATCTCCCCAAGCAGGCTCTAAACCAAGCTGCCCGGCATAAAAATTAAAACATTTTTTGTAGTCTTTGACTAATAATCTTACATTACTAAACCTCATAATTGTTCTTTCTAAAATTTATCAAATAGTATTTCTTTATTCAGTTGGCAACTGTTACTTTTCCAATGCCGCCACTCCTTCCGCGCAACGTTCCCCATCGATCGCAGCCGACACAATACCACCTGCATAACCGGCTCCTTCCCCGCAAGGGAAAAGTCCTTTTATCGTAACATGCTGATAGGTGTCACGGTCCCGAAGAATACGGACGGGAGAAGAAGTTCGTGTTTCGACACCGATCATCAGTGCTTCATTGGTAAGAAAGCCTTTCGATACCTTTCCGAAATAACGAAAACCTTCACGCAAACGGCGGGTTACAAATTCCGGCATCCAGAAATGAAGCGGAGAAGCCAGCAAACCGGGAGTATAAGAGGAAACAGGCAGATCGAAGGAGTTTTTCTTGTTTACAAAATCGTTCATACGCTGTGCCGGTGCCGTCTGTTTCATGCCTCCGTTCAACCAGCAGACTTCTTCCAGCCGTTCCTGAAAGGCCATCAAAGCCAGTGGCGAATCAGCCGGGACCGTCACTTCTTCATGTTTCATCAGTTCGGTATAATCTTCCGGACGAATTTCGACCACCATTCCGGAGTTAGACCAACGGGAACCACGATTAGAGGGAGACATCCCATTCACGACGACCTGCTTCGGACCGCTCGCCGCCGGAACGACAAACCCGCCGGGACACATACAGAATGAATAAACGCCCCTCCCGTTCGACTGGGTAACGAAACTGTACTCGGCAGCCGGAAGATACTTGCCCCTTCCCTCCCTGCGATGATACTGTATCTGGTCGATCAGTTCCTGCGGATGCTCCAGGCGGACGCCTACCGCAATACCTTTCGCCTCTATCGGAATCTGCTGCTGATAAAGGTATCTGTAAACGTCACGTGCCGAATGTCCGGTTGCCAGGATTACCGGACCGTAAAAAGTCTTTCCGGTATTCGTCTCCACACCGATCACTTCGTCCTCTTTCAGGATCAAGGCATCCATACGGGTTTCAAAATGCACTTCACCGCCACAACGGATAATCTGCTCACGGATATTTTCTATCACCCGGGGGAGCTTGTCCGTACCGATATGCGGATGGGCATCGGCCAGAATAGAGGTACTCGCTCCGTGCTGGCAAAAAACATTTAATATCTTATCTACCGAACCGCGTTTCTTGCTGCGGGTATATAATTTACCATCGGAATAGGCTCCGGCACCACCTTCACCGAAACTGTAATTCGATTCACTGTTAACCGTATGTTCGCGACTGATCAGGGCAATGTCTTTCTTCCGTTCACGAACGTTTTTCCCCCGCTCGATAATCACCGGACGCAGTCCCAATTCAATCAGGCGAAGGGCAGCAAACAAACCACCCGGCCCGGCACCGACAACAACGACCTGTTTCCCTCCGGATACATCTTTATATTCTACCGACTGATATTCCGGCTCTTCCGGTTGTTCATTAATAAATACACGTAGCTTGACATTCACATAAATCGTACGCTGACGGGCATCGATAGAACGTTTCAATACACGCACGGCCTGAATATCTTTTGGCTGAGCACCGGTTTCATGCGCCACCACCTGTTTCAATGATTGCTCATTCACAGCCTCCTCCGGCAGGATGCGGAGTTGTAATTCTTGTATCATATCTGTTTATTTGCTTGTTAATGGGATATAATAGATAATACCTCCCTGAAGGCGCAAACCACTCCAATCGGGAGCTATCGTAAGCGACTGGCCTTTGTTCCTGAATCGTTTTGTCAGATCAAATTCATAACCGACATTTATATTCAATGCGAGTTTCTTATGTATCCGTATCTTTGCACCAACAGCAGGTTCAATAAAAAAGTTTGTTCCGTCAAGAGATTCGGAGTCTATTATTTCTTTTGGTCTTTCCGCTAAAGTAACTTCCTCCTCGACAGTACCGTTATTAAAAACAACGCCGGTTGAAAACTGCAAATAAGGCCTCACGATACATTCCGAAAAATCCGGTAAAGCAAAACGATAAAATCCTCCTAAACGAACTCCTTTCGTACGAATAGTAAAGTTGTAAGACGCTGAATAGTCAGAGACTCCTTTATTGCCTACAGTATTCATAAAATCAAGTAATAATCCGGCCTGATGCAATTTCCTCCATTCAAGCCCCAATTTAGCCTGATGAGTTATATAACCAGAAAAGTTATCGGTTGTTTTAACATGGTTCAAAGAAGGTTTTGCTTCGTCGAGCAACGACTTCATATCTCCCATTTTATAAGTTGCAAAACCGACATTATATTCCAGGGTCAACTCCTGAGCCTGCAATGACAATGTTGCCAACAGACATATTATAGTTATTATATAAATCCGTATCATTTCTGCAAGTATTTTTCAATGTTCAATATATATCCGTCGAACGACAATAAAGTATTACCTAACAAAAGGGGATAAATCCACGACGCTGTTTTTAATGTGAACAACACTTCTCCTTCGGGAGAAAGGACTTTGAGATTATTACTATTGTAAATCAACAAATTGCCGGTTAACGGATCGACATTAACCAGTTGCGCGTACATGTCTTTCCGTATAATCTTGATTCTCTTGAAATCCGGCAAATGAATCACCTCCACATAATCGTCGTAGGCGATCAGCAATTGATCGGGATGTACCGGATGAAGCATGCTTTTCCAATAAGTTCCATAAGAATACGGCATTTTGGTGTCTGCAACAATCTGATGATTATTCAATATGATCAGTTTCTGATCGAACCCATCCTCATACATCAGATATTTACCGTCGACCGACATTTGAGGAGTCAAAGCATTCGAAGGTATAGCAGCCAAATGTTCGCCCTCCAATGTTGAGAAATGCAGAATAGCCCCGCTTCCATCACCCTTGTAGGTACAATAAATCAATTCATCTGCTGCATTTATACCTAAAAGAGAAGAATAGCCTTCACAATCTACACTATTCAACAATGCCAATGTCCGACCATCAAAAACATTCGCCGGATTACCATCGGTAACAACCCTGCCGGATACCGGAGAGCTGAACACTCCCCACCCGGAACTTCGGTTATCGGACGATAACAGTTCGCCATCGGTAGAATAACATCGCAAAGAACCCGGCTCTTGGGCATACAGACAACCCGTCATCCGGTTATATACCCATCTCGCACCCCGTGATTCATACTGAAAAATTCCGGGCGATCCGACCTGCAATTCCCTGAATGTAGTCTTACCCGGATCTTCTGTAGAAACAAGAACCAAGCGGGCGTTATAAGTCGTTGTCATCGAACCGAACTCGCCGGGCGGCAATGACACTGTCGCCTTCCCGTCATCCGGCCTGAAAACAGTTCCGTCATCCAACCGAACAGAAATATCGGCCGGATAAGGGGTTTCCCAAGCCACCACTGTCTCTTCTATATCAGCTTTAACAATATAATACCGAATGGCATCCGGCATTTTAACCTCTCCCATTGGCCAGACCAATGTCGTATTTCCGTCACGCAGGTTCATCCGGATATTATAAACCGATTCCGCCCCCAGATTATTCTTATCCGTCCACGAAGTATTTCCGGCAGGAACAGTCACATCGACCGTGTATCCTTCAGAACCGCCGGTGATGGTGTACGACTGTAACTCAAGATGGGAAAGAACCGGTTCCGCCCAGTTCAAGGTCAAATACCCGTCAACACTAACTCCCTGTGATATAATAGAGGGCAATTCCATACTATAGTCGATAATTACCGGCCAACTCATCTTGAAAGAATATCCTTCTATTTCCATTTGGTCGGCAATACTACCGCTACCTGTCGGGGAATAACACTCACAGGTTAACGTATAATTCCCGGAAGGGAAAGTCGATGAGGAAATCATCAGAGAACCATTAGGTTGCAAATCCGAATCACTCCAAACGATATCACCCATTTTAAACTTTAGTCCTTTGATATCTTTACCGAATGCTGTCAACGAATAATTTAATTCCGTCTCTTTATTGATTAAAATAGTCTGCCCGTCGGTAACAGCATTCAAATCAATACTGGCATTTACCGAATCCTGAGGTTTCTCGATATCAACAAAATTTTCATGTATCTTATATTCACAACTCCAAAGCAAACAGATACAACACAAATAACAAATTAATTTACTATCCATAATAAAAAGGATTTAACCGAACAAATGCCGGAAAGCTTCTTCCACCTTTCTGACCTGTACGATTTGTATCTTACATTTATTCGTATCAAACCCTTTCAGGTTATTGTGAGGGATGATGATGCGTGAAAAGCCCAGCTTCTCTGCTTCCAGAATCCGTTGTTCGATGCGGTTGACCGGACGGATTTCGCCCGACAAGCCGACCTCGCCACACATACAAACGCCTTGTTCGATACTGATATCGAGACTCGACGAAAGGATAGCGCTGATAACAGCCAGGTCGATAGCCGGGTCGTTGACCTTCAGTCCCCCGGCAATGTTCAGGAACACGTCTTTCTGTATCAACTTGAATCCGGCGCGTTTCTCCAACACAGCCAGCAGCATATTCATTCTTCGCAAATCAAAACCCGTCGCACTGCGTTGCGGAGTTCCATAGACAGCCGAACTTACCAGCGCCTGTGTTTCTATCAGGAAAGGACGTATGCCTTCGATGGCGGCAGCAATTGCCACACCGCTCAATCCTTCATGGTTCTGTGTCAGCAACAACTCGGACGGGTTGCTGACTTCACGCAAGCCATCCTGACGCATCTCATAAATACCCAATTCAGCCGTGCTGCCGAAACGGTTTTTGATACTCCGGAGAATACGGTACATATAATGTTGATCGCCTTCAAACTGAAGAACGGTATCGACAATATGTTCCAGTACTTTCGGCCCGGCAATACTTCCTTCTTTATTAATATGGCCTATCAGCAGAACAGGGACACCGCTCTCTTTGGCATATTTAAGGATTGCTGCACTACACTCACGAACCTGTGAGACGCTGCCGGGAGAAGATTCAACGAGTTCTGTATAGATTGTCTGGATAGAGTCTATAATCAGTAAATCAGGCTGGACGTTACGGGCCTGGACAAATATCTGTTCCAGATTCGTTTCACTCAGAATGAAGCATTCCGGATTTTCGTGGGCGATACGGTCGGCACGCAGTTTCAGTTGGCGACTGCTTTCCTCACCCGATACATATAATGTCTTGAGATTGTTCAATCCCAGAACTGTTTGCAGGACTAAAGTCGACTTACCGATACCCGGTTCACCGCCAATCAGCACCAACGAGCCTTTCACCAAACCGCCTCCCAGGACACGGTTCAGTTCTTCATCTTTCAAATCAATCCGGGATTCTTCTTCGGAGGTAATATCACGTAACAGGACGGGACGTACTTTACCCGTTTCTGTTATACCGGGAATAATACGTTTTGCAGAAGATTCTTTGGTTGCAACGATTTCTTCCACATAGGTGTTCCATTCGCCGCAACTCGGACATTTACCGACCCACTTAGGAGAGTCTGCTCCGCAATTGGAGCAGACATATACTGTTTTTGTCTTAGCCATACATCTTTAAGATTTGGCGTAAAGATAGGAAAAGTTAGCCAAATAAGTCGAGTGTAAGTTGTTTCTTCTCCGCCTCCAGCTTACGCAGATGGCGCTTGCCTTGCGGAGTAACAATTTCCAGTTTGTCGAAACGGGTACGGATTACAGTCGTTACCGTATAGCTGATGTTAATCGTCTCGCCCAATTCACTTAGCTTACGAGCGATTTCCAGCACACAGTCGATACACATGCCGCTGGTGAAAGAAATCTTCTCGTCGAACATCTGCTTCTTGAAATCTTCATCGCACATGTAGAAGTCGATTGTCTCCCCGCCTTTATTATAGATACCTTTCCAACGGTAACGGCTATCTTTCAATACCGGCGAGATAATTTCGATGGTCGCTTTATTGTCTTTGATAGTCGGCAGGTCGTCCGAACGAAGGATGAAATAATCGAACTGTTCACGTTTCACCTCCAGAGAACCGGAACGGCTACGGTTATTTTCATTCAGTTCGCGTACATTAATCTTTGTCACTTTCGGATACCCACGCAACGCTTCATAGAAATTGGATTTATATTTACAGAACTTCGGCCAGGATGCCAGCAGTTCCACCAACTCACGGGGTATCAGGGCACCGGCCTGTTTCAGTTTAAGCGAACGCTTCAAAAGCGAGATTTCCTTCTGCATATTCTCTTCATCCGAATTGGTCCGGTCAACCAAAGGCTGCCCTCCGACAGACAAAGTAGGCCGGGTCAGTACCTGCATCAGAATATTTAATACGACAGAGATAGAGCGCGAACTTTCGCCTGCTATCGGCCATACGACGCGGTATCCACCTTCTTGTGAAAAGGGTTCGCAATGAGCAGTCATCTTCACATCCAGCAAATCGGCCAGGACACGCAGCATGGAGAGTATCTCTTTTTCACATCGGTGCTTAATCCAGGCATCCATATAAGCGGATTTATCGTTAAATGAATAACGTATCTCAAGTTTGTTGTCAAACTTTATCATAGAGTCATCGAATTATTTGTCCAAATTCCAGCTAATTATTTCACAGGTTGTTCTTTGGGTTTGCGGTCAAAGAACGGGTTCTTCGAAGAGGCACTGACAGGGATAGCCATTACGCTCTTGCTCTCGCCCAGCCATCCCAGACGTTGGGCAGCCATCCCGGCACTAAACATCACACGGGTATCCAGGCGCAAATCGGAAGCCGTCGCACAGGCAGAACCGATAGCGATTCCCAAATCGACCGAGTTGATCGCACAAGGTACTTCTGCCGGCTTCTCCACACACGTTTCAAAACCGCAATGAGCACAGTTCAGTCCCTGCACCTGCTGGCGTGTACCCAATATCACGATAGCCTCCGCACTCAAAATATTATCCGCATCACGCAAAATAAACTTAAATCCGGTTTCTGCTGCCAGTTTCAGCATCTCGTCAGACAAACGTTGTATATCTTCACCGGTAACCATTGCAATCTCTATAATGTCAATCCCCTTACCTTTGGGAGCCGTACGAGCAGCCGTCATCATCTGACGGACAGCCTCTAACACATGTTCGTGCCGTATTTCTCTTTCGTTTTGTATCATTTCTTTATTGGTTTAGCAGGAACAAAGATACACTTTTACTCGTTTTCGAGTTCAAGATTAGTCATCTTTTCTGTGATGGCGAACGGATAATCCGGATATTCGTACAGACTGAAACGCGGTTCGGTCACTCCTTCGCAATAATTCCAGATGCTGCGATATTCTTTAACGTCCTCTCCCATTTCTTCCAATTGACGCAAATAAGCGGCTACCGACTTGTTCTCTACGATATATACTTCCCCCATCTTATTGATGATAGGGCTATGCCGGCGTCCGGTATCATGGTCAAACTTCAGGATTCGTTTTCCTTCAGCGGTGAGACCTACTGTTTTAAAAGTCATACTTTTACCAATAGCCGGCAGATTCAAGACACTACGGTCTGTTGCAGCAAACAACAAATGATTCTCTCTCAAGAAATTATACAATTTTCTTCCTAACGGGCGTCTATTGGTGACAATATCATCCAATTCGGCGAGTTTATCTTCGGGAACCAGGCCAAAAATCTTTTCTTCATATTGTTCCTGAAGCGAACGGCTGTTCGGGGTAAACACGGCATAGTTTTCATTAAACCCTTTTACCGAGAACGTATAATAACAAATCACACCGACGGAATTAAGCGTCTGCCGCAGTTTGGCAGTATGTCCGCGCCGGGAAGCTGCAACCGTATAAACCAATTGGTTCGTTATCACCCATCCGGCATCCAATATCGCTTTTATAGCACGTTTGGCTTCGGGAGTTACTTCCAAAGGAGATTGGAAGTGGGTTTGAATAATAAACTGGGAGACTCCGATAGCAGAAGCCTTCTCTTTAAATTCTTTCAAAATTCCCACAAGTTCATCTGTAATGCGCAACGGCAGATAAGCCAGCAAACGCGAACCTAAGCGAACCCGCTGCAACTCGGCATATTTTTTACCCTCGGGCCGTTCTTCATTCGCTTTACGTTTACGGACAGCCATTTTATAGACAGCTTCCAATATCTTACGCAAAGTAGCATTCTGGCTCATCAGGGCGTCACCTCCGGTAATCAGAATATCCCGCAACTGGGCATCTTCTTCAAAGTAATGCATCAAACGACGGAGTTTCTTATCCCAGGTTTCTTTGGGTTTCAATGCTTCAAAATCGAAATTAAGACGTTCGCTCTGGAAATCATACATGCGCTGACAAGAAGCACATAAGCCTCCGCAGGCTCTTCCCATCGAATCAGGAATAAGAATGGCCACTTCCGGATAACGGCGGTGGATATTATGACCTTCAGGCAAAAGCCATCCGGCGGCATTCGGCTTACCGGCTTCCACGATATCCTCTTTTTCCCAGGCTTTTATATGACCGTATGTGTCAACCAGTTCATCTGAATAAAGGACGTACGAACGAATCGTGTTGTCATCATAGCCTTCCGTTCCCGGATTCAGCAAGGATAAATAATAAGGCGTAACAAAAAACGGCATACCTTTCTTTCTGGCACGGGCCAACAGCTGCATCATCTCTTCCGAGAGGGATTCACCCAGAAAATAATTCAGTTCCGTCGGACTCTTGATAGCCAATGCCAGATGGAAACGGGCAGTGTTCCACCATTCCTGTACCTGATTATATTTTTCTTCGTAAGTCATCTCCGGTAAAAACTGATAACGGGACGACGGTGCACTCCTGCGCTCTATCTTCCGTATAAGCCGTTTTATAATACGGTCTTTATTTGCTTCACGGATTGCCACCACTTCTTCATCCAAACCGGTCGGCCAACGATGCATCTGACGCTTAACCAGGGAACGGTCCGGTTCGATGCTCTCGGGATGCTCCAATAACTTGAACTGATGATAAAGGTCAATAAACAGGTCGGGAGAAACTTCGTCTGCCAGCTTTCCCGTCAGTAATTGCCAGAAATAAGTGATTGTTTGCACAGACAACTCCTCACCTGTTGAAAGTTCATCAATAGGAGACCCGTCATATTCGATTAAAAGTAAAATACGCTTCGCCACGGCATTTCTCATATTACTGCCACCTCCGTTGATTTCAATCCGGGAAGAAACGAATGAGCGCAGAGCCTCCCTGAACAATTTTATGTTCTGGCTCTCTTCCGCCATTGTCACCAAATGAGGAAAGTCCCTGTTAAACACTTTTAGTAAATAAGAATTGTCGTACGTTAGTTCTTTTCTTTTAATCATAAACATCGCTGCTTTTTATATTGATTAGAGTAATATTACAATCATGCCACTCACATAGGGAGAGATTATATCCGGGGATATACACTTACACTTGTCCACAAATATAATATTTTTAATCGGAAAACGATGAATATCCACTTTTAAAACATTCTAATAAGAGAAATATTTAAAGCAAAATGATATTTATGTGGCTATTTTACTACATTTTGATTTCATTTTTAGCATTCCACAAGAAACCAGGTATTTTACACTTCATAGAAAGCTTGAAAAATATATGTTTTCACTTGCAATCTTCAAAAACTATTTATATCTTTGTGAAAAGTAATTTTAGAGGTTCAAGCCTCACATTTTAGGTAAAGGTATTGGTCATTATAAGTATTAAAAAAGTCTACTTGTGAAAGTAGACTTTTTTATTTTTCACATTCTTTCATAGATGTATATTACAAACAGGTTTATTATATCCTTCTAAAAAGTCTTATTACAAACTCATTAAATAAAACATGACTATTATATTTACAACAACTTATCGTCATCTTGTCTTAACCAACCTCTCACTTTGAAACATAAAGTAAGCAGAATTTGCAAAAAACTTTTCTATAGTAATTTTTTTCACTAATTTTGCAACAGTATTAATCATTAAAACAATAATACCTATGAACAAAGCAGAACTTATTGTAGAGTTGGCTGAAAAAGCCGGTTTAAAAAAACAAAAGGCTAAAAAGGTCTTGGAAGCTTACATGGAGATCGTAACAGAAAAAATGTCCCAGAACGAAGAAATATCTATCGTTGGTTTTGGCACATTATTACCTAGACCGCAAAACAGCCGTTTGGCTCGTAATCCTAAAACAGGTACTCCGGTACAGATCCCGGCAAGAACAACAGTAAAGTTCAAACCAGGTAAATTCCTGCTGGAGGCTATGAACGGTAGCAAATAAAACCAAACCACTCCATATGTAAAATGAACGTCCGGACTATACCAATAGCACGGACGTTGTTCTTTTCTCCCCCCTAGACAAAAACGGCTGATGTAACAGAATCGTAACATATATTTCATTCAACCGAAATACCAAATGCCTTCCTTTGCAGAAAATAATTAATTTTGTAAACAAAGGAATGAATTATTCATTTCAAATTAAATAAAAAAGACTATGGATATGCCCCGAATTCTTGTTGTGGATGACGAAGAGGACTTGTGCGAAATCCTCAAATTCAATCTTGAAATAGAAGGTTATGAAGTGGATACGGCTTTTAGTGCGGAAGAAGCATTAAAAAAGGACCTGTCTGTCTATCAATTGCTTTTGCTCGATGTTATGATGGGAGAAATCTCCGGATTCAAGATGGCGAGTATATTAAGGAAAGAAGAAAGCACGGCTGATATACCGATCATATTTCTGACAGCCAAAGATACTGAAAACGATATGCTGACAGGCTTTAACCTGGGAGCGGACGATTATATTTCAAAACCTTTTTCGATCCGCCAGGTTGTCGCACGTGTTAAGGCTGTATTACGGAGAACAACCGATAAAGAGAAAAACGAGACGAACGAACTTCTCGAATATGAAACATTAGCACTCGATCCCAAACGCATTAAAGCATCGGTAGACGGCAAGGAAGTCCCGCTGACCAAAAAAGAATTCGAGATTTTGAAATTACTGCTGGAGAATAAAGGAAATGTTTTCTCACGTGAAGAGATCCTGTCCCGTATCTGGAAAGATGAAGTATATGTGCTGGATCGAACAATCGACGTAAACATTACCCGTCTGCGTAAAAAGATAGGCCCTTACGGAAAAAACATCGTTACCCGACTCGGCTTCGGTTATTGTTTTGAGTACTAATCCTGTTATTTAATCATGGTAAGAGTAGAAAAGATGAAAAACCGGATACCTTTCAGCCAGCGGTTATTCTGGTCGATTTTTGTGATGTTCCTTGGATTTACAGTTTGCTTCCTGTTGTTTCAATACCAACGGGAACGGGAATTTTCGCAGGAGAAGTTGAATAATGTATTGAGTAACTACAATTACCAATTATTTAGCCGTACCCAACAGGATACCGACATTAATAAGACGGTAAGGCAATTTATCGAAGATATTCCGCAAAAAGAATTGCGTGTCACCATTATCGATCCCAACGGAAAAGTCTTGTTCGATAATAGCGGGACAGAAGAATTCAACAACCATAACGATCGTAGCGAAGTGCGCAAAGCCCGTTTGTATAATGAAGGCTTTGCCATCCGCACCTCGGGATCGACGGGCAGACGATATTTTTATTCGGCCAGCAATATAGGCAGTTATATCTACCGTTCGGCGCTCCCTTATGATCCTTATGTGCAAAGTGCCTTATCCACGGATAAGGACTTCATCTATTTTATGATACTGATGACATTGATCTTTTTCTTTGTCCTCTCCCGCTTTACATTCAGTATCGGACGGACCATATCCAAACTACGGGACTTTGCCTTGAATATAGAAAAAGACCGGATACCGGAAAACGATTATATCTTCCCCAACGATGAACTGGGAGATATCTCAAAGAACATTGTCACACTGTATCACCGGCAACAGAAGGCCAAAGACGAGCTTTCCATGGAACGTGAAAAGCTGATAAAGCATTTCCAGTACGCCAAAGAAGGATTCGCCATGTTTACGGCCGAAGGGAAAGAGATATTGTCGAATATCCTGTTCATCCAGTTCTTAAATGTTATTTCCGACAATCAGATCCGTCAGGCTGAAGATGCCCAGGATATCCGGGAACTTGAACCCATTAAGGCTTTCCTGAATAAAAATATCCCTAACATGAACCGGAAACGGAAAGTGTTACGCGAATCTGTAACGATCGATAAAAACGGGAAAATATTTCTGATCGAATGTATCCTGTTCCTGGATAACAGCTACGAAATATCCATCAATGATATTTCACGCCAGGAAGAAGAGAGCCGGATGAAACGCCAGCTTACCCAGAATGTCGCCCACGAACTGAAAACACCCGTCAGCAGCATTCAGGGATATCTGGAAACGATTATCAGCAATCCGGAACTTACTCCCGACAAACGCCAGTTCTTCCTGGAACGTTGCTACTCGCAGAGTACGCGTCTGACCGGGTTATTACGTGACATCTCTGTACTGAACCGTTTGGACGAGGCGTCCGAAATGTTCGACTTGTCCGACATAAATATCCCGAAACTGATCGTCGAGATCCAGAAGGAATGTTCGAAAGAGATGGAAGAAAAACAGATCACATCTGAAGTTACTCTGCCGGGCGATCCTACGATACATGGCAACTACTCCCTATTGTATTCCATTTTCCGTAACCTCTACGACAATGCGATCGCATATGCCGGAGAAGGAAGCCAAATAACCGTGAACTGTTATAAAGAAGATCCGAAATTTTATTATTTCAGTTTCGCTGATAACGGTGTGGGTATTTCGGAAGAACATATCAACCGCATCTTCGAACGGTTCTACCGGGTGGATAAAGGACGTAGCCGCAAAGTCGGCGGAACAGGACTGGGATTGTCTATCGTCAAGAATGGGGTTAATTTCCATAAAGGACAGATTTCGGCTAAGAGTAGTCCGGGCAAAGGAGTGACCTTCTTCTTTACCCTGAAGAAAAAATTATAAACATAAATTACAGGTATATATAGTATAAAAATGTGTCGTATTTTATATCTTCGCGCCCTATTTTCCTATAAAAAACAAGGCAAAGATGAATATAAACGAGTTGACATGCGGTCTGGACTTCGGAACATCTAATTCCATTATATCGCTGACAGACAAAGCAACACGGAAAGAAGTATTTTCGTATAGCGAAAGTTCCATTCTGTATTTTCCGGACACAAACGAGATGAAATACTATGTGGGTAAAGAGGCCCAGGATAAATATATTGAAGAAGAGATGACCGGGCGTCTGCTGAAATCCGTCAAGACGCTGCTCCGCCAGGACAAGTTTCTTTCTACCTGGATATTCGGTAAAAGAATGACGCCCGATCAACTCGTTACCTGCATCATCCGCCATTTGAAAGAGAAAGCGGAAGCCTTCGCCGGAGCGGAAATCACGGATGTGATACTTGGAAGACCTGCCGTTTTTTCGGAAGACCCCAAGCAAGAGACTTTGGCAGTCAACCGCCTGACGCTTGCCGCCCGTAACGCCGGTTTCAGAAACATCAAATTACAATTGGAACCGATTGCCGCCGCCCTCTCCTATGAGCAACGGCTCGATCATAGCGAAAACGTACTGGTTGCCGACCTCGGTGGCGGTACTTCCGACTTTACCATCATGAACCTTTCTCCCGATAAAATCCGTAAGGAAGACCGCAAAGACGATATCATCGCTCACGGTGGTGTCTATATCGGCGGTGACTTGTTCGATTCGGAAATCATGTGGTACAAAGTGACTCCCCATCTGGGCCGGGGCGTAAAATACCAATCGTACGATAAAGAGATTGAAATACCTTCCATTCTCTACCGCGAACTGAAAAACTGGGAAAGGACATTTATGTTGAAGGAGAGCAAACTGCGCCGTTCGATGGATAACTACTACCATCTCTCAGGCAACAATCCTAAGATAGATAATGTAAGAGTTTTGATCGATAATAACTATGTCTTCTCCCTGTTCAAAGGAATCGAGCAATCCAAAATAAACCTCTCGACCGGAGAAGATACAACAATCGACTTTGAAAAAGAGACAATCCATATACATGAGCCTTTCACGCCCGGTGAGTTTGCTACGATCATCGAACGGCATACTACCGAGATCGAACGATATATCCTGAAAATACTGGACACAGCGCAATATAACGCAGCAGATATCGACTCCGTCTTTATCACAGGAGGTAGCAGCCTTGTCATTCCGGTAAGGGAGATACTTTACCGCATCTTCGGAAAAGATAAGATACGTACAGGGAATACTTTTAATAGTGTAGCTTACGGGTTATCCTTGAGCTACTAACTTCCGCTGCCGGAGACCGTCTGGTTTCCTAAGCAGGAAACGCGAGTTTCACCCTAATGAAACAGTAGTTCCCTGCCTAGGAAATTGCAGTTTCCAGGGCAGGGAACTACGAAGATCAACGTTCCTTGATCGGAACATATACCTGTTCATCCAACACATTCTTATAAGCCGGACGGATAATACGTTTACCATCGAAATGTAATTCTTCAATGCGATGGGCAGTCCAACCTACGATACGGGCCATAGCAAACAGCGGTGTATAGATTTCCTGCGGCAAACCGATCATTTCATACACAAAGCCTGAATAGAAGTCCACGTTTGAAGAAACACGTTTCTTCGTTCCTTTATGTTTGGCGAAACATTCGATGGCACGTTCTTCCAGCAGTTCGAGGAAGGCAAATTCTTCTTCACGTCCTTTTTCTTTAGCCAGGTCACGAGCCAGTTCTTTCAAAACAACGGCACGCGGATCGGAAATTGTATAGACGGCATGACCGATACCGTAAATCAGGCCGGTCTTGTTATAAGCCTCTTTGTTCAGCATGCGCATGAAATAAGTATCGATTTCATCCACATTCTTCCAGTCGCCAATGTTCTCTTTCAGATGATGGAACATATCGACAACCTGGATATTGGCACCACCGTGCAACGGACCTTTCAACGAACCGATACCGGCTGCAATAGAAGAATAGGTATCCGTTCCGGTCGAACTGGTTACACGGACTGTAAAGGTCGAGTTATTACCGCCACCGTGCTCGGCTTGCAAAACAAGCAACAGGTCAAGTGTACGGGCATCCAGTTCCGTAAAGTCTTTTTTCAGCATATGCAGGAAGTTTTCTGCAAGCGAAAGGTTTTCGTGCGGATGGCGGATATGCAGGGAACGACCGTGTGTACTATGACGATAAATATTATAAGCATACGCTATAATGGTCGGGAAACGCGAGATCAGTTCGATGGACTGGCGCATCAGGTTGTCACGGGAAGTATCGTCCGGATTCGGATCGAACGTATACATTTCCAAAACACTACGGGCAAGGATATTCATGATATTCTGTCCTTCCAGGTCGAGGATATTCATCTTGGTTTTCTGTTCCAACGGCATATTATCGCAGATCAAGCCTTTGAAAGAGGCTAACTCTTCTTTATCGGGCAACTTTCCGGAAAGCAACAGATAAGCCACTTCCTCAAAACCGAAACGTTTTTCTTTGATCAGGGCATGCGCCAGGTCCTCCACATCGTAACCTCTATAAAACAGTTTACCGGGAATAGCTTTCAGGCCACCGTTATCCGGCAGGCGTTCGTAACCAACTACATTACCGATCTTAGTCAGGCCGACCAACACCCCGCTGCCGTCCTCGTTACGCAGACCACGTTTCACGTTGTACATCGGAAACAGTTCGTTATCAATCTTGCAGGCATCTTTTGACGCATCCGACAGTTTGTAAATAAGATATTCTTTTTTCATCACGAGTTATTTTTACGAGGTTACAATAAAGATATGATACAATCACCAAATTCTTTGGTGCCAAGAGATTTTCCTTCCGGCATAAAACGTGCCAGGTCATTCGTTGCTTCTCCCTTCGAGAAAGCCTTTTCCATAGCAGCCGTGATCAGGTTGGCGGCTTGGTTCCAGCCCATATATTCAAGCATCATCACGGAGGAGAGTAAAAGGGAAGACGGGTTCACGATATTCTTTCCGGCAATATTAGGCGCCGTGCCATGCGTCGCTTCGAAAATAGCATAATCGCTGTTGTAGTTGATATTGGCACCCGGTGCGATTCCGATACCACCTACCATGGCGGCCAATTGGTCGGAGATATAATCGCCGTTCAGGTTGAGCGTCGCAATAACGGAGTATTCTTCCGGGATCAATAAGGTATTTTGCAGGAAAGCATCGGCAATCACATCTTTGATAATGACCTTTCCGGCAGCCGATGCTTCTGCCAGCGCTTTGGCGGCTTCGGCTTCACCCTTTTCCTTTTTGATCTTTTCGTATTGCGGCCAGGTGAATGTCTTGTCGCCAAACTCGCGTTCCGCCAGAGCATATCCCCAGAGTTTGAAACCGCCCTCAGTGAACTTCATGATATTTCCTTTGTGCACCAGCGTTACACTCGGCAACTGATTGGTCAGGGCAAATTCGATGGCGGCACGCACCAGCCGTTCGGTTCCTTCTACCGATACAGGTTTCACACCGAATGAAGAAGTTTCCGGGAAACGTACTTTCGTCACTCCCATTTCTTCCGTCAGGAACTGAAGGAATTTTGCTGCTTCAGGCGTTCCTTGCTGCCATTCGATACCGGCATAGATATCTTCCGTATTCTCACGGAAGATATACATATCGACCTTCTGCGGTTCACGCACCGGAGAGACGACACCTTTAAACCAACGGACGGGACGCAGGCAAACGTACAGGTCGAGTGTCTGCCGTAAAGCCACGTTCAGGGAACGGATACCGCCGCCGATGGGAGTAGTCAGCGGACCTTTGATACCGACCATATATTCGCGGAAAGCATCCATTGTTTCGTCGGGCAGCCAACTGCCTGTTTGATTGAACGCCTTTTCGCCAGCCAATACTTCTTTCCATTCGATAGAGCGCCGGCCGCCATATGCTTTTTCGATGGCGGCGTTTACAATCTTCTGGCTGACCGGAGTGATCTCCGCTCCCACTCCGTCACCTTCGATAAAAGGAATGGTTACTTTGTCCGGGACGATCAGACGGTCGTTTTGTTTTGTTATTTTATTCATCATGATAGTTTATTAATTTTGTTCAGTATTTATCAGAATTGAGCTATACATGTGCCATATTCAATGCTGATCCGGACTTGAACCATCGGATTTGCAAATCATTGTACGTGTGATTTACAGGGAATGATTCCTGTGTGCCATCTGCATGCAATACGATAGCAGTTAATGGCTTGCCCGGTGTGAACTCTTTCAAACCGATGATGGAGATGTGATCGTTTTCACGAATCTTATCGTAATCGTCTTTGTCGGCAAAGGTCAGGGCAAGCATTCCCTGCTTTTTCAGGTTCGTTTCATGGATGCGGGCAAAACTTTTGGCAAGGATCACTTTCACATTCAGGAAACGGGGTTCCATAGCGGCGTGTTCACGGGAGGAGCCTTCACCGTAGTTCTCTTCGGCAACCACGATGGATGAAATGCCTTTCGCCTTATACTGTTTGGCAACGGCGGAGACAGCTTCATACGTATTATTCAACTGGTTCAATACGGCATTCGTCTGACCGTTGAAAGCGTTCACCGCCCCCATCAGCATATTGTCGGATATATTTTCCAGATGACCACGGAAACGGAGCCACGGACCGGCCATCGAAATATGGTCTGTCGTACATTTACCCGAAGCCTTGATCAAAAGAGGCATTTCCAGCAAATCGTTTCCATCCCACGGAGCAAAAGGATGCAACACCTGCAAACGGTTTGAATCGGGACTGATCTTTACTTCCACATCTTTTCCGGTCGGAGCCAGATAACCGTTATCTTTTACATCAAAACCTTTGGGCGGGAAATCAGTTCCCTGCGGCTCACGGAGTTTTACTTCGCGACCGTCTTCGGTCTTCAATGTATCCGTCAACGGATTGAAACAAAGGTCACCGGCAATGGTCAATGCTAGCGTCAGTTCCGGGGAAGCGACAAAAGCATGTGTATTCGGATTGCCGTCTGCACGTTTGGCGAAATTACGGTTAAAGGAGGTTACGATTGAATTTTTACGGGTGTTATCGTCGGTATGACGTTTCCACTGGCCGATACACGGACCGCAGGCGTTTGCCATGATGGTGGCACCGAGCTTTTCAAAGTCACCGATGATGCCGTCACGTTCGGCTGTATAACGGATCTGTTCCGATCCCGGATTGATGATCAGCGGGGAAGCGACAGGTATTTTATCTTCAAAAGCCTGCCGGGCGATAGAGGCGGCACGACTTAAATCCTGATAAGAGGAGTTCGTACATGAACCGATCAGGCCGACTTCCATCTGGCGGGGATAGCCGTTTGCTTTTACCTTCGCGGCAAACTCAGAGATAGGCGTTGCTGCATCCGGAGTGAACGGGCCATTGATATGCGGTTCCAGTTCGGACAGGTTGATGACGATCACGCGGTCATAATATTCATCCGGCTGTGCCCTTACTTCCATATCGGCTTCCAGATAATCCTGGATAGCATCGGCCCAGGCTGCAACGGTATCGCGGCCAGTGGCACGCAGATAAGTTGCCATATTCAGATCGTACGGGAATAATGAAGTAGTGGCACCCACTTCGGCACCCATGTTACAGATTGTCGCTTTTCCTGTAGCGGAAATAGAGGAAGCACCTTCTCCGAAATATTCGATAATGGCATTCGTCCCGCCCTTTACGGTCAGGATACCGGCTAGTTTCAGGATAACGTCTTTCGGTGAAGCCCAGCCGCTCAGACGTCCGGTCAGCTTGACACCGATCAGTTTCGGCATCTTCAGTTCCCATTCCATCCCCGTCATTACATCGACGGCATCGGCACCACCGACACCGATGGCTACCATTCCCAATCCGCCGGCATTCGGCGTGTGCGAGTCTGTTCCGACCATCATTCCGCCGGGGAAGGCATAGTTTTCCAACACCACCTGGTGGATAATTCCTGCACCGGGTTTCCAGAAACCGATACCGAACTTATCGGATACGGATTTCAGAAAATCATACACTTCGCTGTTCCCTTTTGTTGCTGTTTCAATATCTGCTTTCGCACCGATATTCGCCTGGATCAGGTGATCGCAATGAACAGTTGCCGGGACAGCGGATTTCTTTTTTCCAGCATTCATGAACTGCAACAATGCCATCTGGGCCGTTGCATCCTGCATCGCCACACGATCGGGACGGAAGTTCACATAATCGTCTCCACGCCTGAACAGGCGTAATGCCTTTTCGTCATATAAATGAGCATATAAGATTTTCTCGGCCAGAGTCATCGGACGACCGATCTTTTCGCGGGCCACATCTACCCTTTTCGGGAAATTGGAATAAAAGCTTCTCAGCATTTCAATGTCGTACACCATATTATAATCTTATTAGTTGTTTGTTTATCAGAAAGCTTGTATATGCAAATAAAAAAGAGTTCCATTTGTCATTAACAAATGTATATATAAATAAAACACCTTTTATTCAATAATGTCTATGACCCGATAGAGGTTGTCTATACAAATAAGAAAGTTCGCCTCACGTTCATTTATAAAACGCGCGGCGAACTTATTTTGTTCAACGATATATAAACTATTCTTAACTTATTTATCTTTTATCGATTCTTGCCATTTCGCGGCATAACTATGAAGAATGGAAGCGATCCCCTCGCCGATCCGGACATAGTCTTCCGTTTTCAGATTAGCCAGCGAAGCACGGATAGACCATTCGGGAGCATCGAAGCCTCCGCCGTTCAACAGGACAAGCGATGTTTCCTGTGCCAGGCGGAACACGACATCGACCGGTTCGTAGTTGGCTTTCAGATATTCGAAGAAGTCGTCTCCATAGAATTTCTTTGCCCATACTTCCATATCTATTTCACTGTAATAACCGGCACGAAGAGGATCATCGAGGAGGGTAAATCCTGAACTTTTCCAAAGGGTGTGCAGGCGTTCGTGAATGATGTCGATCATGCGGGACTGATACAGGTTCTCGGAATCCAGTAAGGAGAAAGAAGCAAACAAAGACATCTGTGTCTGCTGTGGCAGGGAAAGTCCGGATGTATGATTAAGTGCGACCTGGCGGCTGTCAGCAACCATGCGGTCGATAAACTTCATCTTCGACGGATCGAGCATGATACTGCTGTAGCGTTTTACCAATGCCGCTTTCTTATCATCAGGCAACGCG
Source organism: Parabacteroides goldsteinii DSM 19448 = WAL 12034 (assembly GCF_000969835.1). GTDB lineage: Bacteria > Bacteroidota > Bacteroidia > Bacteroidales > Tannerellaceae > Parabacteroides > Parabacteroides goldsteinii. Next base: position 860,658 of record NZ_KQ033913.1, on the reverse strand, counting down.
GCAATCATACGGTCATAGATATTATCTTCATGCAAAGAGACGACTGCCAGACGCCAGCCTGTCGCACCGAAATACTTGGAGAAAGAATAAACGCACAATGTATTATCAGGAAGCTCAGCCATCAGGGAACGGAAACCATGCACATAAGTGGCATATACATCGTCGGTAATAATCATCAGGTTGGGATTATAATTGGTAACGATATCAACAATACGCTCCGTCAATCCGGGTGTCAAAGCATAAGAAGGCGGATTACTCGGATTGACAATAAAGGCAGCCTTGACAGACGGATCCTTCAATACATCCAGATCTTTTTCCTGATATTGCCAGGTATGATATCCGTCGCCCGTCATTTTCAGCGCATGTATTTCCGTTACATCAAACAGATAACGGGCCTGTTCGGGTATTTCTATATAAGGGGTAAAGACCGGAGCAAACAGGACGATCTTGTCTCCTTTATTCAACAGGAAGTTCTGTTGAAGGGAGTCAAAGATGTAACACATGGCAGCTGTACCACCCTCGGTGGCAAACAAATCGAATTTACCTTTGGGCGGCCGGTTGTTACATAATGCCTGATCCAGATAATCACGCACCAACACTTCCGTATATTTCAAAATACGGTCGGGAACAGGATACTGGTCACCGATCACACCTTCTGCCCACTCATGTACCAGGTCGTTTTCATCAACATCCTTTATACGTACCATATAATTATAGGTATCACGTAAAAGTTCGGAACCCGGTGCCCCCTCATATTTGTCAAGAAACTCTCTGAACCGATAGGCGATACTTGGTTTCTGGGGAATGCCGGCAAGACCAACCATGCCGTCTTCCAGTTTAACCCCGCGACGGCATTCTTCCAAGGCGAACTGGCCGAGCAGGAAAAAGGCTTCGCGTGGCGTGGTAGCAATCCAGTTCGGGTTGCCACGACCGGCATTCAACATGATGTGGGTACTCTTGCGGGCACTCTCGTCGGCTAACCGGATCAGTATGTCTTTTAATTCGAACGGACTGATCTCCGACATTTTCTTTTCATATTCACGGGTGACTACGATTTTATTGTTTTCTTCCATATTATATATAATGTATAATTATTAATTTCTATTTTTATCAGATATGAGTGTTTGTTTATAGCAACTGGTTGTACCTGTCAATAAACAGATAGCTCAAATCTTTCTATATTTACATTAGCAAGATAATCACCACTCCCCAGATAATCAGCAAGGTGTTACCGACAGCATAAGTAACTGTATATCCTAACGCCGGCGTTTGGCTTTCCACCGCATCTTCTATCGCACCGAGGGCGGCTGTTGTCGTTCGTGCTCCTGAAGTACAACCCAGTGTAATGGCTGGATGGAATTTAAAGAGATAGCGGCCCATCAGGACACCGGCTATCAGCGGAATGGTCGTAGCCAGCGCTCCGATAATGAACAGACTCACGCCTACTTCTTTGAAGCCGGTCACAAAACTCGGTCCGGCCGTAATACCGACTACGGCAATGAACATATTCAGCCCTACATTATTTAATACCCACAAGGAAGGTTCAGGAATACGTCCGAATGTCGGGTGTTTGGAGCGAAGCCATCCGAATACCAGTCCTGCAATCAATGCCCCGCCACTCGTACTCAGGCTGATCGGTATATTTCCGAAATGTACGACCAACGAGCCGATCACGCCACCGATAAAGATCCCCAGGCCGACAAAGATCATATCCGTCTGGTTGGTCGGCCGGTCGGCATAACCCAAAGTTGCAGCCGCGGCATTCACCTCCATCTTGGTACCTACCAGTTCGAGCATATCGCCCGGATTAATTTTTGTCGCAGCCAGCACAGGTATATTGACACCCGCACGTTTGATACTTTTAATGCTGACGCCGTGCATCACCTTTTCACTGCGGAGACCGGCTACAGTCATTCCCGAAAACTTCTTACGGGAGATCAGCACGGGCAATGTCTCTGCCGGGAAGTCCAACAATTCAAGGTCGTTCACTTCGTCGCCGATCCAGTCTTCTTCTCCGATCACAAATTCACGGCGACCGCTCAACACCACCTCGTTCCCTTTCTGAAGCATCAGGTCCGGTTTCACATCATACACTACATTACTGATACGTATGCGTTCCACAAACAGACGACGCCCCTGCCCTTCCAGATAATCTTCCAGCTCCTGTACGGTCTTGCCCGCCCCGAACCAGTCATTACTGATCTTATAAGCCCGAAAAGTGATGGGACGTGCTGCCGGCATAAAACCGGGTTGCTCGCTTTCGTCGTCAGTACCCATCTTTGCTTCCAGTTCTTTACAAGCCTTCTTTACCGAAGGCAGTCCGCCCAGCAAACGGGGAGCCACATCGCTCATCAGCCACGCAGAACCGGCCGTACCGAAAATATAACAGACGGCATAAGCCACAGGCATCACATTGATCATGGATGTTTTGTCCGCCGCACTCAGCCCGCTCTGATTGATCGTATCTTCCGCTACCCCCAGCACCGCAGAGATTGTCTGCGAACCAGCCAACAATCCAGCCGCTTCTCCTGCATTATAGCCCATCAGCTTGGCAAGCAAAAATGGAACAAACAGAGAGAACAAACACATCAGTACGGCAAAAAGCATCTGCGGAAGTCCCTCCTTTTTCAGCCCACGGAAGAACTGCGGACCGACACTATATCCCACGGCAAAAAGGAACAGAAGAAAGAATACGGATTTAATAGGTGCCCCGATATCGATATGCAATTGTCCGATTAATACACCGACCAGCAATACGCTGGTAACTGTTCCCAAAGAAAATTTACCTATCTTAAATTTACCTATCCAGAAACCGAAAGCCAGTGTCAGAAAGATAGCCAGTTCCGGATAGTGTTTGAGCAAATCAGCAAACCACTCCATATATACAATTGTTTGACGTTAATAATAAGACATATTCCATGTCCGGTTTTATTGTGGTAAATGGAACACAATCCATGGGAAAGTTGTTGCGGGAGATTCAATTAAGAGATTATAAAAGCTCCCTTATTTTAAATAAATTTCTATCTTTGTCCCGCTTTGGTGATACGTCAGCCTCCGGTTGCCGTATAAAAGGGAATCCGGTGAGAATCCGGAACAGTGCCCGCTACTGTGAAGCCCGCTATAAAAGGAAAACATGCTTACACCACTGTCCGTGACAAGGATGGGAAGGTCGTTTTCCGGGCAAGTCAGGAAACCTGCCAGACAGATAAATCCGTTCTCCCGGGGCCAGGAGGGCTATTATGAACATAAAACAAATCTCTTTCAATGAAAAAGAAATGTCTGCTGACAGCCTTTCTTGTAGGTTGTTCAATGAGTATGTCTTTTGCACACGGTATGTTGCAGGAGGCAGTGACCGACATCCCTGCCAGGGCCGTTCCCCACGATGATGGCGAAGGAAATTTTAAACCCTCCGACCTGTTTGCTTCTATGCAGACAAGCGATAAGGCCGCTCTGCTGATGGTCCATTTTGGAACCACCTACGACGAAACACGCCAACTGACGATCGACGCCATCAACAACAAAGCGAAAGAAGCATTCAAAGGTATCGAAGTACGCGAAGCCTATACCTCACGCATCATTATTCGCCGCCTGAAAACACGGGGTATCGAAAAACTCAACCCCACTGAAGCACTGAAACAACTAAAAGCGGATGGTTTCACCCATATCTTGATCCAGTCTACGAACATTATTGAAGGCGTAGAAATGGAATCTCTCCGCAAAGATATCGCCTCACTGGAAAAAGAGTTCAAGGATATCCGTATCGGAAACCCGCTGCTGTACACTCCCAAAGATTATGAAAACGTCATTGCAGCTATTGTCCGGAAAGGAGCCAAGGAAGGAGCTACCGTCCTGGTGGGACACGGCACCTACACTCCTTCGACTGCACAGTATGCCATGACCGATTATATGCTGAAAGCAAAAGGCTATACTGATTATTATGTTACAACGATAGAAGGTTATCCCACTTTCGACGATATACTTGCTAAGCTTGAAGCTGCCAAAGTAAAGAAAGTCATGCTGATGCCTTTCATGTTCGTTGCCGGTGATCATGCTAATAATGACATTGTAATCGACATGAAAAAAGAACTGGAAGATAAAGGCTATGAAGTTTCCATATTTATGCAAGGATTAGGACAAAACATAGATATTCAGAATATATTTATCGAACATGCAAAGTTTGCGGCTAAACATAAAATGATTAATATTACAGAAAAGAAGAAACAATTATGAATAATTAATGTTTTTAACAAAAATGATGCGAGTATCGTGGATAAGAAAATATAGATTTATATTTTAATTCACATTATTCGCATTATATTCTCCTATTTATATTTAACTAATCAATATTATATATATATTTGTAGATCATATGATATATAATGCATCTTGATAAAATATTACTCTATGATAAATGACATATCATGCATCGCGATAAAGCATTTCTCTATAACAAATAGCATATCACACATCGTGATAAGATATTTCTCTATAATAAATAGTATATTATATATCATGATAAAGCATTTCTCTATGAGAAATAATGCATCACGTATCGTGATAAGATATTTTATTATAATAGATAAGACTTTCAGGACTAAAATAAATATTTTTCTATCAATTTGTCAAATTTAATTTATTAACCTTATAATATAATATATCATGAAGACTATCAACAAATTAGTTTATGCCAATTCATTAAGAATCGAAGAAGCAAATGTATTTATTAATTCATCAATTGATATTTTTGAATCATATTTAAATCAGGGAGGAGGGGAAGATCGTCCTGAGATTGAAATGTTAAGTATACAGGATGAAAATTTATCAAATTATCTGAATGAATTAAAAAGTTATTATAATGAATTTTATTCTACACTAGATGTTCCTATAAAATTACTTGAAACAGATGAATTATCTATAATTAATAAAACACGTATCAGATATGTCGGAGATATTAAACGAATTGTTATGATGCAAAATAAAAGTAATCCGTCTGAATCATCAAAAATTCTCTGGAATTATTTATCTGCTATAAAAAATCTAAATAAAAAAAGCTTTATTGAAGTCACAGGACATATCTCTAATCTATTGAAAGAGTTAAAATTAGATGATATGAATCAACATTGTACTAATTTAAAAATCACGACCCTAATACAAAAATTAACTGAAGAACAAAATGCATTTATTGCACTTTATAAGAAAAGAGGATATACAATTGAGACACGCGTTATCAATTCTTATCCTTCAAAAGTAAAATGTTTGAAAAAATATGCAGAAATAATTAATTATACCAATTCAATGGTTATCTATAATGTAGATACTAATTATGATGATTTGATTGATAATATGAATGCACTTGTAAATCCAATGAATACAATAATGCGTTCACGTTATAGTTTCAAAAAGAAAGAAGATGATAGACCTGAAATTGAATAATAGTTGAATAAATGAGCACAGGTAAAATAATCGTAGCCGGTATCGGACCCGGCAGTGAATCAGACATTACTCCCGCAGTGTTATCTGCCATCCGGCAATCGGACGTTATCGTGGGATACAAATATTACTTCCGGTTCATTGAAAAGATAATCCGTCCCGGAGCCATATGTATCGACTCAGGGATGAAACGGGAGAAGGCACGTGCCGAAGAAGCATATAATTATGCGGCCGAAGGCAAAGTAGTAACCGTTATCAGCTCCGGCGATGCCGGCATCTACGGGATGGCCCCGCTTATCTACGAGATGAAACGCGAAAAAGGAAGTAATATCAGCATCGAAGTGCTGCCCGGGATCAGTGCCTTCCAGAAGGCAGCCTCCCTGTTGGGTGCCCCGGTAGGACATGACTTTTGCGTGATCTCCCTCTCCGACCTGATGACACCGTGGGAACTGATAGAAAAACGCATTAAAGCTGCCGCTTCGGCAGACTTTATCACCGCCATCTATAATCCCAAAAGCGAAGGCCGCTACTGGCAGTTCTACCGCCTGATTGAAATTTTCCTACAGGAACGCGATCCGCAAACACCGGTCGGCTTTGTCCGCCAGGCAGGACGCGAAGAACAGGAAGTGACGATCACTACACTGGCAGACTTCGACCCGGAACAGGTGGATATGTTCACCGTCATCCTTATCGGCAACTCACAGACCTATCAGTTCGAAAATAAAATGATCACCCCGCGCGGTTATTACGGCGAGATCAAGATGGCCGCCAAGGAAACCGGAATCGGACAGGACATCATGATCCGTAGCTTCCGCACCATTGAGAAAGAACTGAAAAACCAGGATATTCCGTTAGACAAGAAATGGGCCTTGCTGCATGCCATCCATACAACAGCTGATTTCGATATGGAAAACGTACTGCGGGTAGACGATAATGCCGTTTCCATGCTCTACGAAAAACTAAGCAGCGGCGCAGTCCGTACCATCATCACCGATGTCACTATGGCAGCATCCGGCATCCGCAAAGGTGCTTTACAACGCATGGGACTCGAAGTGAAATGTTACCTGCAAGACGAGAAAACCGTTGCCCTCGCTGCCGAAAAAGGGATCACCCGCACACAGGCCGGCATACGGATCGCGGTTAGCGAACATCCGGACGCTCTATTCGTATTCGGTAATGCCCCGACGGCACTGATGGAACTATGCGACCTGATCCGCAAAGGAAAAGCGACCCCTGCCGGAATCATCGCCGCCCCCGTCGGTTTTGTGCACGTACAGGAATCGAAACATATGGTCAAACCGTTCACCTCCATCCCCAAACTCATCGTTGAAGGACGGAAAGGCGGAAGTAACCTTGCGGCTACACTGACTAACGCTATACTTTGTTACAACGACGCTATTAATTTAAAACCAGGAAGAGACGTATGAGAACACAATTCACCGTCATCGGCATTCCCGATGACCCCAACTACATCAGCAACAACAAGACAATAGTAGACATAATCAACAACAACACATACTTTTCAGGAGGCAAGCGCCATCATGAGATCGTCATGCCTTTCCTCCCGCCGGATGCTGTATGGATCGATATTAAAGTACCGCTCGACAACGTTTTCGACGAATACGAATACCATCAGAAGATCGTTGTATTCGCTTCGGGCGACCCTTTGTTCTACGGATTTGCTTCAACGATACTTAAACGGATGCCGGAAGCGGAAATAACGCTCCTGCCCTCGTTCAATTCACTACAGATGCTTTCACACGAACTAAAAGTATCGTATGAAGACATGACCATGGTATCCCTCACCGGACGTCCGTGGCATGAACTCGACCGCGCACTGATAGAAAACCGGGGGAAAATCGGAGTATTGACCGACCATGTGCGTACCCCGGCCTCCATCGCTATGCGCCTGCTGAAATACGGTTTCACACAATATAAAATGTATATAGGAGAACATCTGGGCAACCCAGAAAAGCAGCGTATCTCACGCTCGCTTGCCCTGTCGGAAGTAGAAGAATATCCCATCGACAGCCCGAATTGCGTAATACTGCAACGGATGTATAACGATATCACCTACCGTCCGCTGGGCATTCCCGACAAACTGTTCGAACTGCTCGATGGCAGGGAACGCATGATCACGAAAGCGCCTGTCCGGATACTGGATATGAGCATGCTGATGCTTCCGATGTGCAACCATTTCTGGGATATCGGTTTCTGTACGGGATCGGTTTCCATCGAAGCGAAAAGGCAATATCCCCATCTCCACATCCACGCATTCGAGATCCGCAAGGAATGCTGGAAACTGATGGAAGAAAACAGTTCGAAACTGGGAGCACCGGGTATCGACGTACATATATGTGACTTCATGGAGGAAGACGTTTCTGACCTGCCCGCACCCGATGCCGTATTTATCGGCGGGCACGGAGGCAAGCTGAAAGAGATCGTAGGCAAAGTAGCCCGTTATCTCGCTCCCGACAGCCTGCTGGTATTCAACTCCGTATCCGAAGAGAGTGAAAAGTTATTTATAGAATCGGTTCACGAAGCCGGATTAAAATTAGACAAACCTTTGCATGTAAGTGTCGGCGATTATAACCCGATCACCATACTAAAGGCATTTAAAGAAGCAAAATAGAAGAACGATGAATAAACGATCAGTAGCAATCGTCGTGGTATCGGTCAGCAGTCTACCGCTGGCACGGCAAATAAAGAAACAATATCCTGACGCTGTGATCTACAGCAAGGAATCGCAGGAAGAGACGATAGTAATGGAATCGATCGACACCATTGTCGGAGACCTGTTCCTCCAGTCGGACGCGATCATCTTTATCGGGGCAATGGGTATCTGCGTACGCTGCATCGCTCCTTATATAATGGACAAGCATACCGACCCGGCGGTCGTCTGCATCGACAGTACCGGTAAATATATCATCCCGGTCCTCTCCGGCCATATCGGAGGGGCAAACGAGTTGAGCATCGAACTGTCACAGGTACTCGGAGGTAATGCCATTGTCACCACCCAAAGCGATAATACCGGATTGTGGGCGCTCGATACGCTGGGTGAAAAATTCGGTTGGTCTGTCGTAGCCGACGATCTGACGGACAATGAAAATGCAATGAATGCTTGCATTGCCGCCTTCGTCAATAAAAAACCGACAGCCCTTATATTAAATGTACGCGAGAAGGGTACGGAATACCTCGAACACACCTGTCCGGACCATGTCCGTATATTCAATAAATTCTCAGACATTCCCCTCGACCAGTTCGAGTTGGTGATCACCGTTGGGCCGTTTATCTACGAAGCGGATATCAAGATGGTCTCCTACTTCCCGAAAGTGCTGCACCTGGGTATCGGCTGCCGAAAAGACCTTAAAGGCGATCCTGTCGAGATGCACCAGCATATCATCGCCACCCTGATCGACAACAACCTCTGTCCCGAGTCCATTGCCGACATATCCTCCATCGACCTGAAAAAGGACGAAGCGCTCCTGGCCCTGCTGGCCTACGGCATTATGGACTGTCCATTCAAGACCTACCCGGCAGACGTTCTGAACAAACTCGCTGTCCCCAACCCTTCCGCCAAGGTAAAGGAAGTCACCCAGTCATCGAGCGTGGCGGAAGCCGCGGCGATACAAAGTGCCGGAGGCGGATTCCTGTTGCTGGAGAAACAAAAGGGGCAGCTGGGAGAAAGCAACGATTATACATTTGCCGTGGCAATGGATAAATCCGTACAGCGGCAAGGCCATATCGAAATAGTCGGTGCCGGTCCGGGCGATCCGGAGCTGATCTCGATACGTGGCAGGAGGATGCTCGAAAAGGCAGACCTGATCCTGTACGCCGGCAGCCTCGTCCCAAAAGAACTGACCTATTGTGCGAAACCGGGAGCCACCGTACGCAGTTCGGCAGATATGAACCTGGAAGAGCAGTTCATCCTGATGAAAGAGTTCTACGACAGGGGCAAGTTCGTTGTGCGCCTGCATACCGGCGACCCTTGCATCTACGGGGCGATACAGGAGCAGATGGCTTTCTTTGACCAGTTCCATATGAGTTATCATATCACCCCGGGGATATCCTCTTTTCAGGCTGCCGCTGCCGCTTTGCGCTCACAGTTCACCATCCCGGAAAAGGTACAGACCATCATTCTCACCCGTGGTGAAGGCCGTACGCCGATGCCCGAAAAAGAACAGCTGCACAAATTGGCCGCCAGCCAAAGCACGATGTGCATCTACCTCAGTGCAGGCATAGCGGACAAGGTGCAGGAAGAACTTCTTGAACATTACGCCCCTACCACACCAGTAGCCGCCTGCTATAAACTAACCTGGAAGGACGAACGCATCTACCGCGGAGAGTTGAAAGACCTGGCGAAGATCGTCAAAGAGAACCATCTGACGTTGACCACCCTGCTGGTGGTAGGCGACGCGATTGACAACCGCGAAGGCCTCTCACGTCTTTATGCCGACGAATTCAAACACCTGTTCCGTAAATAACCTGTTTCAGAAAAGGCTATGATACTGATATTGGGAGGAACAACGGAGGGACGGGCCAGCGTCCGCATCGCAGACGAAGGAAGTGCGCCTTATTATTATTCGACCAAAGGCGCGCTCCAGGAAATAGAGTGTGCGCATGGCATCCGCCTGACCGGCGGCATGGATACGGCAGCGATGGAAACATGCTGCCGGGAGAAAAACATCCGGTTGCTGGTCGATGCCGCCCATCCCTTCGCCTCGGCCCTGCACCGCACGGTTGCAGAAGTATCCTCCTCCCTCGGGTTGCCGGTGATCCGTTACGAACGGCGTTATCCGCCCCGCGACCCCGATCTGGTCTGGTGCGATAATTACGATGACGCCATTCGTAAACTGGAAGAACACGGTATCCGGCACCTGCTTGCCCTCACTGGGGTAAACACCATCGCCCCGCTACGCCCTTGGTGGAAAAAGCATCCGGCATGGTTCCGCATTCTTGAACGCGAAGAGTCGCTCACAACCGCCACCCGTCAGGGATTTCCTGCGGACTATCTGTGCTTCTATCAGGATGAAGACGATGCCGGAGCACTGATGGACCGGTTGCAACCGGATGCCGTTATCACCAAGGAAAGTGGCCGGTCTGGCTATTTCAACGAGAAAGTGGCGGCTGCCCGCAAACGCTCCATCCCTGTATTCGTTGTCAAACGGCCGGCATTGCCCGAAACATTCTACATTGTTTACGGAGAGGACGGATTGCGCAAACAGATCGAACGCCTGCTGCCGGAGTTCTTCCCCCTGCATCACGGCTATACGACCGGAGCCTGTGCCACGGCAGCGGCCAAAGCGGCCCTGACCGCCCTGTTAAGTAAAGAGGAACAAACAGCCGCATCCATCACCCTGCCTTCGGGCGAAATAATCACCTTGCCGGTTACCGCAACCGAATGGGACAGTGACAGTGCAACCTGTTCGGTCATCAAAGATGCCGGCGATGACCCGGATGTCACCAACGGTTCTATGATCGTTGCCAACGTGGCTTTTTCGACAGCCTCCAACGATGCACTTGTCCGTTTCGTCGCTGGTCCGGGAGTAGGCACAGTCACTCTGCCCGGATTAGGGCTGGAAGTCGGAGGTCCCGCCATCAACACGACACCCCGCAAAATGATCACGGATGAATTGGCTGCTGTTTTACAAGCGTTCCGTCAGAACAACCCAGCAGCTAAAAACCTGCCGCCGAGTCCCGGACTAACAGTCACGATCTCCGTTCCCGGCGGAGAAGAACTCGCCACCAGGACATTCAACCCGAAGCTGGGCATCGTTGGCGGCATCTCCATCATCGGGACATCCGGCATCGTACGCCCTTTCTCCGCCGACGCCTTCATCGCCTCTATCCGCAAAGAAGCCGAAGTAGCCAAAGCCATCGGCTGCCGGACACTGGTCATCAATTCAGGAGCCAAAAGTGAACGGTATCTGAAAGCCCGTTACCCGGAATTACCGCCACAGGCTTTCGTACACTACGGAAACTTTATCGGCGAGACATTGAAAATAGCCTCGGCACTCTCCTTCGAGCAAGTTGTCATGGGGATCATGATCGGAAAAGCAGTCAAACTGGCGGAGGGATTTCTGGATACCCACAGCAAGAAAGTAGTCATGAACAAAGACTTCCTGAAGGAAACCGCCCGCGAAGCCGGCTGCCCCGAAGCAGCAGTCCGGCAGATCGAGACGATTACCCTCGCCCGCGAACTCTGGCAGTTATTCCCTTCCGGAGAACAATCATCCTTCTTTTCTCTCCTTTTAAAAAAATGCTATGCACATTGTATCCCGCTCCTTCCCGCGGATAAATTACAGATCGTATTGATTACGGAAGAAGGTCAGATTCGGGAATAAATAAGATTTACCGGATCAGAACAGGAAATAACACGGCTTACTCGAGCCTGATCTCCTTACTCTGTACATAGGAAACATCCAACTGCCCGCCGGCACTCCCGTTGCTTTCCTGCAAAGGACTCACTTTTGCACGGCTCAGCGACAGGGTTGCCTTACCGGGCAGTGATGAATTACTGAACGTGATATTGATGGAACGGCTGCCCTCGTCGCGGTTAAAAATGCTGTTCACTCCGCCATCATAACTGATAGTAACTTCCACCACTTCGTTCGGACCAACCGGATCACCTTCCCAGGTCAACGTAGTCGTACCTTTCACTTTGGCCGATGTAAACGATTCGGGAATAGCGATCGGTTTTACGTCTTTTATGGAAGCGACGTTGGTATAGACCTCATCTTTTGCACGGGTAAAGGTGAAAGTCATATCTTCCAGTCCTTTAAAAGAATACGTATAGAAATAAATACCCACATTGGCAAAGTTGGGGTCCTTGCCGTTGAACAGGATGGAAGCCGGGCCATTCAGTTTGATGTTAATCCCCGCACTATCCTGCTTATTGAAATTCGCCCCGACATTTGTCTTATTATTAGTCACATCGTAGGAAACACCGAGATTCTGATAGAAAGGGACATCCGGTTCAATATCGGAAGAATCATCACTGTCGCAGGAGGTGAGTGTCCATGCGAATAAAAGGGAGGCAAACAAGAAATACTTTTTCATGACGTTTAATATTTTGAATTACCTTTATATAACAAACGAAATGAAAAAAGTTTATCCCGTTAACATTCTCTGTCAGCTCTCAAGACACATCAGCAGTTCTTCAACAGAAGCGACCTGCCGCGGCGGATTACCCGAAAGATAAAGGGTGATCGGAGATTCCACCGTCTCTCCCGCATCAATCCGGCTTTCCGATTCTATTTCGCAGCCGGCATGAATCCCGTTCCGCAGAAGCGCCTTACGCACCATCGCATATTTCTGGCCACTGCCGATAAGATGGATTTCCCTGTCATAACGGTTGTCGATGCGGAACAGGCCGGTTTCCATATCGAAGACAATCCCTTTGCGGGCAAAGAAACCGCTCAGGTAACCGCTTAAAGCGAGGTCCTCGGGCGTACCGGTACTGATCCCTTTCACCTTGTCCATCAACCATATCTTATCGGCGATCTGAAGAGCCAGTTCAAGGTCGTGAGTAGAGAGGAAGATCGTTTTATTGGTCGTACGGGTAAGATGATGCAAAAGCTGCATGATCTCCACCTTGCTGGGGAAATCGAGAAAGGCGGTCGGCTCATCCAGGAAGATTACAGGCGTTTCCTGTGCCAGCGCTTTGGCGATCATGACCTTTTGCCGCTCACCGTCGGAAAGGGTGTGTACCATGCGCGAGGCGAGGTTCTCGATCCGGACCATGGCGATCGCCTCTTCTACGATCTGCTTGTCTTCTTTACCCAGGCGGCCCCAAAAACCGGTGTACGGACTGCGTCCCATGCCGATCAGTTCGCGGACAGACATATTGCGGATGTCACACTTATCTGTCAGCACCACTCCCACTATAGTGCTAAGCTCCTTATCACTATAGTCCTGTATATCGCGGGACAGTAGTGCTATTTCACCCGACAGGCGAGGCTGGAAAGCGGATAATGTACGTAATAAAGTAGACTTTCCGACACCGTTGGCACCCAGCAGGCAGGTTAATTCGCCACTATAGATCGTTGTCGTTATATGGCTTGCTACCAGCTTAGTATCACTTTTAGAATGATAACCGATAGAGAGATCGTTTATCTGAATAGTTGCCTCTTTCATGCTCATTCGTTTAGTTCGTTTTTACGCCGGCGGAATAATACGGAAGCGACGACCGGAGCACCGACCAATGCGGTTACCGAGTTGACCGGCAAAGCTCCCTCGAATCCCGGCATACGTGCAATCAGGTTACAGGCCAATGCCAGGGCTGCACCGACAAACAGTACACCGGGCATCAGTATGCGATGGTCGGATGTCTGGAAAATGGCACGGCAAAGATGAGGAACAGCCAGTCCCAGGAAGACGATCGGACCACAGTAAGCGGTCACGATGGCTGTCAATACACCGGCAGAGGTGATAACGAGCAGGCGTGCCCGTTTGATATTCAGTCCCAGATTACGAGCATACCCATCGCCGAGAAGCATCAGATTCAATGTCTTTATCAATAGGAACGAAAGAGGGATCAGGATAGCCATAATCGCTACGAAAAGCATCATCTGATTACCGGAGACACGCGAGAAACTTCCCAGCCCCCAGATCACATAAGCACGGATATCTTCTTCCACACTAAAAAACTTCAGGACTCCGATTACCGCATTCGCCACATAGCCGATCATCACACCGATAATCAATAGCGTCACATTCCCTTTTACCTTCTGCGAAACATAAACGATCAGTGCCATGACAGACAAGGAACCGACTATGGCCGCAATGGATAAGGCAATCTCCCCCATAAAGCCCAGCTTACTCAACGCCACGCCTCCCAGACTTCCGCTCAGTAAAACAACGAAGGCAACTCCCATACTTGCACCAGAACTGATACCCAATACAGAGGGGCCGGCCAACGGATTGCGGAATACGGTTTGCATCTGAAGCCCGCTGATCGCTAATCCGGCTCCGGCGACTAATGCCGTTAAGGCTTGCGGAAAGCGTGATTTCCAGATAATATTCTGCCAGGTGACCGGTTCGTCGCCATTGCCGCAGATGATATTCCAAACCGAATGGAAGGGTATAGAAACAGAGCCCAACACCAGATTCAGAAACAACAACACGACGATCGAGACAAAGATCACAAACATCAGGAAAGTGTTAGAATACTTCATCGTACCCATTTATTTAAGTAAATCATAATAGACAGGCGTATGATCCGGCAGTAGATTCGGATGGAAGATATGCAATAAATCGCCCAGCACCACTTCCGGCTCGGTCGGCATGCTTTCGTAAAAAGGTTTTTCCCTCATGTTGCAATAGATCACTCCTTTTTCCTTGAAGGCACGGAAGTCTGCATAACGGGGATCCTGATCTTTCAGTGATTTATAAGTATATATTCCCGGATAGCTGTTTACGATACGCCAGTAGTCGGCTTCGTCGGCCTGGTTATAGACGGTCTCGAAGTCGAGCGTCACACCGCCGGAGCGATCGTCGTCTTTCAAAAAGTAATCAGCGCCGGCATCTTTGAAAAGTTGTGCAAGGAAGCTCTTTCCTCCTACTGCATACCAGTTACCACCATGTATTTCGCCACTGAACACGACAGGACGTTTCTGCACTTTACCTTCGGCTGTCAGCTCTTTCAGCTCGTTGTAGCGGTTCTCTATAGCCAAGAATTTTTCATTGGCTTCCTGCTCTATCCCGAGTAACAAACCGACGAACTTGATCCATTCAGCCTGCCCCAGCGGTGTCATTTCTTTATATCCCAGATGAGGAATCAGAGGGATACCGATATCTTTCATTGTTTCATAGCCGCCACGCTTAAAAGGTGAGATCAGGATCAGGTCGGGATTGATACTCATGATCACCTCATTATCGAAGTTGCCTTCGATCCCGATCTTTGCCGTCTTTCCTTCCTTCAGCTGATTATTGATAGTCTTATTAAACAGATGGCGCGTACTCGTAATGCCGACAACCTTATCCTCCGCTCCCAACTTAATGAAATTGGATAATTGCAGGGAAGTCATACAGATAGCACTACGTACAGGTGTTTCGATAACCGTATAATCCGCATGAATCCCTTCCGGCTTCGTCCCCCGGGGAACCAAAGCATACAGGAAATGCGTACTTTCTTCATTCTGCGGATCATGTATATCCACCAGCGTATAATCATCTTTATAGGTCAGTTGAAAACCTTCGGCATGCTTTGGTGTCACCTGAACCCGGCTATCCGTTATAGTCGTTTGTTGTGAAGAAACATTCTTTTTCTCCTGTTGATTTCCTTTCGATGCACACGACGTAGCCAATAGTGCAACCAGGCAACAACCTGCTAAATACTTGTTCATATTCATATTATTTTTATCCGACACAAACCGTCCGAACCCACGAGGACAATCGCTATGTGAAAAATGGCAGGTCTTCTGACTTACTTCCATCCCGAAAGCCTTCCCGGCGAGGCTGTCTCTCCGCCAGTGGCAAAAGGTGTTATCGGGATGTTACTGAAGTTTTACAGCAGCGTGGACTGTCCGGGATTTCCACCCGGTTCCCTTTTAATCTGTCTCCATGAACAGGAGTTTTACAGAACCTATTTCGATCGCAAAAGTAATAAGAAGTTTGCAACTTTGCACTATTTTCAGCACATTTGCACCCCAAATAAAAACAAGAATAAAATGACTTACCCGATCAGTTTCGTATCATTAGGTCCCGGCGAACCGGAACTTATCACAGTGAAAGGTCTCCGACAACTTCAGAAAGCAGATATTATCTACTGCCCCGCCACCCGTAACAGGCAAGGTGAAATCCTCTCACGTGCCGCCGATATCATACGTGCACTGGAAATAAACGAAACTGCCATCCGCTGCTTCATGCTCCCCATGAGCAAAGACCGCACGGAAGCCTGGAAAGCCTACGACGCCCTTTACAACGAAGCCGCTGCAAACTATGCGGAAGGCAGACAGATCGTTATCGTAGCCGAAGGCGATGCCGGCTTCTATTCTTCCATCCAGTATATATATGACAAGTTTATAGAGACGGGAATCGACGTTCAGCGTATTGCCGGAATCCCCGCCTTCATCGCTGCCGGAGCACTGGCCGGCTTGCACATTGTCAAACAGGAAGAACAGATCATTGTTATCCCCGGCACTCCTTCCGCAGAAGAATTGTCAGAAAAGATAAATGCCGGATACGTGATCGTCATTATGAAACTGTCGCAATGTGTGGAAGCCGTACATGCATGTATTCGCAAGCATCCGCAGACACAATTCCATTATTTTGAAAATGTAGGGACGGATAAAGAATACTACACCTCCGACCGGCAAATCATCGCAGAGAAATCTTTCCCCTATTTCTCACTGATGATCATACAATAAAAAAAATTACTATCCCAATTATTGTATCGCAAAAACTATACGGATTCTATGATACCGTTCAGACGGTTCATATGGTAGCGGAGCGACTGGACAGATTCCCAGTTCTGATGCCCCGACTTGCACAACTCACGTGCACTCACTAATACTCCTGAAATGTGACTGCTGATCTCTTCAATCTTTTTATTCGTTTCATTATAAAGAGTTTCAGTCTCTTCCGGTGAATAGATAGAAGCAGATTGTGCCAACGATTCAAGTAACTTCATCTGATAGACTCCGGCCCTGGGGATCAAGTTGCTGATGGCATAATGATGAAGATCCTGGATTTCCTTCTGCTTGGTGGTATCCCAATCGACATTATTCATACTCTCCGAAGAACCCATCTTCGAAAACATTCGAATACCCAAACAATCTGCAATTGTTTTAACCCATGATCCTGTCTCTGTTTCTCTTGAAACGACGCCTGTCAAACTAAATCTCATTGTTGCCATAATCAAATCTCCTTAATTACATAAACCGAAGTTTTTAAAATTGTTATTTACTTTCTTTTTATCACTATAAACTTGCTGTTAGTTTCATTTTGTTATTGTGATGTCACAAAATTAGACAAATTATCATACACCACAACCCTTTATCTATATTTTAAAGTTCTTTAATACAAGAACTGTCGAAATGCACTGTTTTTGTCAACTGAAGATTACAAATATGTTGAAAAACGCGCACTTCACTTAACAAAGAATCATTGCCAGCCTCCTTTTGGTAACTTTTATCAATATAACACTAATTTTACACAGTTATCAGGTATTACAACCTTTCATTCTATCATTTTGTTATTTAATTAAAAATAATATACTTTTGTTGCCTCTTTAAACTTACATAAGCACATGAAATCGGATATAGAAATTGCAAGAGAAGTCTCCCTTCGCAAAATAAAGGAAGTTGCCACGGGTTTGGGTATTCCGCGCGAAGAAGTACAAAACTATGGTCGGTATATCGCCAAAGTGCCCCTTCACCTGATCGATGAAGAGAAAATCAAAGAACATAACCTGATCCTGGTAACGGCCATCACGCCTACCAAAGCAGGTATCGGTAAGACAACCGTATCTATCGGTCTGGCCCTGGGCCTGAACAAGATAGGCAAAAAAGCAGTCGCCGCCCTGCGTGAACCCTCGCTGGGTCCGTGTTTCGGTATGAAGGGCGGAGCAGCCGGAGGCGGATACGCACAGGTACTGCCGATGGAAAACATCAACTTGCATTTCACCGGCGATTTCCACGCGGTTACATCTGCCCACAACATGATCACGGCGTTGCTGGATAATTATATCTATCAGACACGCAACACCTGCGAAGGGCTGAAAGAGATCAAATGGAAACGCGTGCTCGACGTAAACGACCGTAGCCTGCGCAATATCGTATCCGGCCTGGGAGGCTCGGCAAACGGTGTTCCAACAGAGACAGGATTCGACATCACGCCGGCTTCCGAAATGATGGCTATCCTTTGTCTGGCTACCGATCTGGAAGACTTGAAACGCCGCATCGGTAATATCCTGCTGGGATATACAAACGACGATCAGCCGTTTACAGTCAACGACCTGGGTGTTGCCGGAGCGATCACCGTACTGCTGAAAGACGCCCTTCTGCCTAACCTGGTGCAGACAACAGAAAATACGCCTGCTTTCGTGCACGGCGGCCCGTTCGCCAACATCGCCCACGGCTGTAACTCGATCATCGCGACAAAGATGGCGCTTACCTACGGCGATTATGTGATCACGGAAGCTGGTTTCGGTGCCGACCTGGGTGCTGAAAAGTTCTTCGACATCAAATGCCGCAAAGCCGGCCTGAAACCGAAACTGACGGTTATCGTTGCTACCGCACAGAGCTTGAAGCTGCACGGCGGCGTTCCTGAATCACAGATCAAGGAACAGAACATCGAAGGTCTGCGCAACGGCTTTGCCAACCTCGACAAGCATGTGGCCAATATGAAACGTTTCGGTCAGGAAGTGATCGTTACCTTCAACCGGTATGCTACCGATACGGACGAAGAAATCGCTCTGGTTGCCGAACATTGCAAAGAGCTGGGTGTAGGCTTCGCCATGAACAGCGTATTCGCCGAAGGCGGTGAAGGTGGCGTGGAACTGGCCAAGCTGGTAGTAGATACGATCGAAAACAAGCCGTCAGGCGAGTTGAAGCTGATCTACGAAGATACAGACAATGTACGCGACAAGATCAAAAAGGTATCCGAAGAAATCTACGGTGCGGCCTCGGTCACTTATACGACATTGGCGGACAAAAAGATCAAACAGATCGAAAGCCTGGGTATCTCCCACTACCCGATCTGTATCGCCAAGACTCAATACTCATTCTCTTCCGACCCGAAGGCTTACGGCGTTGCCAAAGACTTCGAACTGAAAGTGCGCGATATCATCATCAACAACGGCGCCGAAATGATCGTTGTCATCATGGGTGAGATCATGCGTATGCCGGGACTCCCGAAAGACCCGCAGGCAAAACGGATCGACATAGTGAACGGGCTGATCGAAGGACTTAGTTAATTGAAAATTGAAAATTAGATAAGAAGGATTTGTTTATAGTAACAGGGGTAACCTTTCCCCTCTTGAGAGGGGGCAGGGGGTGTGTTATAGTTCTGCCTTATAACTGGCGTTAACACACCCCTTATCCCCTCTCAAGAGGGGAATTGGTTACAACCGGATACTATAAATAAATATTCATATCTGATCAATCATGATTCAACGCGTCGATCATTTATTTCTGTTGAAAAATTTATTGAAGAATACTATCTGATAGTCAATGGAATTGCGCCAATAGTCGCCATTATGCGCACCCGGGCGGACAATGAAGTCGTGGTCGATCTTGTATTTCAGCAGCTTTTCATGGAAATTGTTATTTACTTCAAAGAAGAAATCACTGTAACCGCAATCAAAGATCAAAGCTAAATCACCGTTCTTTAGATGTTCAACCAGGTTGATGACCGTATGTTTCTCCCATACTTCTTGATTTTCACTTTCTTTGCCCAGCCATTCACTCATATTCCAGTTATTGGGGAAAGGACGGATATCGACACCGCCGCTTGTGCTTCCGGCTGCACCGAAAATATCCTTATGACGGAACGAGAGCCACATGGCACCATGGCCTCCCATGCTCAGACCGGTGATGGCGCGTGCCGTGCGGTCTTTTATTGTCGGGTAGTTGGCGTCGATATAATTGACCAGCTCCTTAGCGACAAAAGTTTCATAGCGGTAAGAAGGATTGACCGGACTGTCCCAATACCAGCTGTTCTTGCCATCCGGACACACAAATATGATTCCATATTGGTCAGCGATTTCGGGTAAATTTGGTTTCAGACCGATCCAGGTTTTGGCATTTCCTCCATGCCCGTGCAGTAAATAAATGACCGGAGCCGTTGTCCTTCCACTTCCCGGCAGGACGATAACGGTCTGAATCTCTTTATTCATCGCGTCACTGCGTACATGAATCGTATCGACAACCGCCGCCTGAACGGACAAGGCGAAAAAAGCGACCAGAGACAAAAAAAATATCTTTGCTTTCATAATCTTGTATAGAATTTATTAGTTGAAAGCAAAGATATTTATTTTTTGGTTAGAAGACTTCTTTCCAGTGCTTCAGATTTGTATCGATCGTATCCATTACTTCTTTTGAGCGGCCTTCCATCAGCAGTTTATACATGGTCTGCGCAAATCCGAGCATTTGGGTGAACTCGATCTTCGGAGGCATCGCCAGGGCATTCGGATCGGTCATGATATTGACCAGGACGGGACCGTCGGAGGCAAAGGCCTTTGTCAGCGTCGGCAGCACATCATCCGGATTGCTGACATTGTATCCCGCCATTCCCATCGAGAGGGCAACGCGGGCAAAGTCGGGATTTAGCATCGTTGTCTGCCAGTCCGGTAGTCCGGCGACTTCCATTTCCAGTTTGACCATTCCCAACGAACGGTTGTTGAAGACGATCAGCTTGACCGGCAGTTTATATTGCACGATCGTCGCCAGGTCGCCCAACATCATCGAAAGACCGCCATCGCCACAGAGAGCAACCGCCTGACGACCGGGATAAGCCAGTGCCGCCCCTATGGCCTGCGGCATGGCATTCGCCATCGAACCGTGGTTGAACGATCCCAGCATCTTCCGTTTTCCGGTTGCCTGCAGGTAACGGGCGCCCCATACGCAGGTCATGCCCGTATCGACCGTAAAGACGGCATCTTTTGAAGCCAGTTCGTCGATCAGGGAAATGACATATTCCGGATGGATCTTTTCATCTTTGCCTTTTACTTCGGCGGCCGAGCGCAGGTTTCGCTTTACCTTGTCGTAATGGGCCAGTTGTTCACGCAGGAAGCTGTCATTCGTTTTCTGACGGACCAGAGGGAGCAGTTCCTGTAAGGTATCTTTCACATCGCCGCAGAGCCCCATCTTTATTTTGGCACGACGCCCCAGACGGTTTGCTTGGATATCGACCTGCACGATTGTATTGTTTTGCGGCATAAAGGCTTCGTAAGGGAAATCCGTACCCAACAACAATAAGACTTCCGCTTCGTGCATGCTGTAATAGCCGGAAGGCATTCCCAGCAGGCCGGTCATACCCACTTCGTTCGGGTTATCGTACTGGATTTCCATTTTACTTTTGAAAGAATATGCCACCGGGGCATTCAGGCGCAGGGATAATTCGACCAGTTCCTTATGGGCGTCTTTCGCTCCTATCCCACAGAAAATGGTTACTTTTTCCGCTTTGTTCAGCAGGTCGGCCAATGCGTCGATCTCTTCTGCCGAGGGGCAGACGCGCTGTTTGGTCGGGAAAGGCTGCTGGGATGATTCGCCCGACGTTGCAGTCTTCGAAGTCAGGTCGCCGGGCAGACCGATCACTCCTACTCCGCGGAAAGAAAGGGCAGCCTGTATGGCTCCCTGCAACATGCGAGGGAACTGTTCGGGCGTTGTCGCGACCTGGTTGTAATAACTGCAATCTTCAAATAATTTGATTGTATTGGTTTCCTGAAAATATTCCGTTCCGAACTCGTGGGTCGGCAATGTGGATGCGATGGCCAGCACCGGTGCTCCCGAACGTTGGGCGTCATATAACCCGTTGATCAGGTGGACATGCCCGGGGCCGCTGCTTCCCGCACAGCAGGCCAGTTCGCCGTTCAATTGCGCTTCGGCGGCGGCGGCAAAAGCGCCTGTTTCTTCGTGGCGGACGTGGATCCATTTGATCTTTCCGCTTTTACGCACTGCTTCGTTTACCTCATTCAAGCTGTCTCCCGTGACAGCATAGATACGTTTTACGCCTGCCTTTTCAAGCGTGTCGACTAATTGTTCCGCTACATTCTTTGCCATAATTATATGTACTTTTTCTTTTATGTTTTGTTTATAAAAGAACTATGGTAGAATGCAAAATGTTTTGAAAACAGGGCATAATAAACATCGACAGATTTTATAAGTGTATCCCAGTCCTTTTTGATATAAAATCGTTACCTTTGCGGCGATTGTTTAGGGAAATAGTTATGGGAACTTCAAAAGAAATGACCTCCGGCGCTGCATTACCGTTGATCTTCAACTTTGCGATGCCGGTACTTTTAGCCAATTTACTCCAACAGACCTACTCTTTGATCGATGCGGCTATTGTTGGCAAGTTTTTAGGGATCGATGCTTTCTCGGCTGTCGGTGCCAGTACTTCCGTCATTTTTCTTATCATCGGGTTTTGCAACGGGTGTTGTGCGGGATTCGGCATACCGGTAGCGCAGAAGTTCGGAGCCAGGGATTACAGCACGATGAGGCGGTATGTTTCTATCAGCCTGCAACTGGCGGCTGTCATGTCGGTTATTATTGCAGTCGTTACAAGTCTCTATTGCCGGGATATTTTAAGGATCATGCAGACGCCGGAGAATATATTCAGGGATGCTTATTTCTATTTGCTGGTTACTTTTATCGGCGTTCCGTGTACATTTTTCTATAATCTGCTTTCCAGCGTCATCCGTGCACTGGGCGATAGCAAGACTCCATTCTGGTTCCTGCTTTTTTCAACGATACTCAATGTGATTCTCGACTTGGTTTGCATCCTGGTATTTAAATGGGGAGTTGCCGGGGCAGCCATTGCAACGCTTCTTTCACAAGGTATATCGGCCGTTCTCTGCTACATTTATATGTATCGCCGCTTTGAAATATTAAGGAGCACGCGGGAAGAACGGAAGTTTCGGTCCAACCTGGCAGGGAATCTGATGTGGATTGGTGTGCCGATGGGACTTCAGTTTTCCATCACGGCAATCGGCAGCATTATGTTGCAGAGTGCTAATAACGCACTGGGATCGGCCTGCATTGCTGCGTTTGCTTCGGCTGTGCGCATCAAATCGTTCTTTATCTGCCCGTTCGAAAGCCTGGGGATTGCCATGGCCACTTATACCGGACAGAATTACGGAGCCGGAAAGCCGGAACGTATCTGGCTGGGTATTAAGGCAAGCGGATTGATGATGATTGTCTATGCCGCATTTTCTTTCCTTATACTGATGCTGGCATCACGCGAACTGACGCTGATCTTTGTCGATCCTTCCGAGACGGAAATCATAAATGATGCCGTTCAGTTCCTGCATATCTCCTGCTCATTCTTTCCGATTCTGGGGATTCTGTGTATCCTGCGTTATACAATCCAGGGAGCCGGATTTACGAATCTAGCCATGCTGTCTGGCGTATCCGAGATGATTGCCCGTACGCTGGTCAGTATTTATGCGGTACCTGCTTTTGGATTTATGGCCGTTTGCTTCGGCGATGCGACTGCCTGGATGGCTGCGGATTTATTTCTGATTCCAGCCTTCATCTATGTATATAAGAAAATAAAAAAGGTAAAAAGATAAAACTCGCAGTACGGACTGCGGAGAGAGCGGGATTCGAACCCGCGAAACCCTTTAGGGGTTTACACGCTTTCCAGGCGTGCCTCTTCAACCACTCGAGCATCTCTCCTTTTGTGAAGAACGGAGAACATATAGCCCTCCATATATAATAAAAAAGCAGCTTTTATGCTGCTTCTGCGGAGAGATAGGGATTCGAACCCCAGGAACCTTTCAGTTCAACGGTTTTCAAGACCGCCGCAATCGACCACTCTGCCATCTCTCCAATAAATCAAAATTATCAACACCTCTTTAGAGGTTGCTTTTCAAAGCAGTTGACGTTTCTTGTTTACGGGTGCAAAAGTAGGTAAAAGATTTATACGCTCCAAATTTTGGATGCTTATTTTTATATCTTTTTTTACGATATCCAACATAAAACCACCTTTTTACAGGTAAGTTTCTGATACTCTTTATAGATAGAAAAGATCACAAATTTTGAATCAGTTCACGCTGTGCTTTAAAAAATGCGATCCTCTGCCTCTCACCACTGACTGAAATCATGATAGAAGAACGGATCAGGGCTCTTAACCATTTCCGCAACTTCTCGTAAGTCCCCTCATCCAGGGAGGCGACCGAACTGAGGATGAATGTTTTTATCAGGCTGATATGGTAGTTTTTTATCTGGACGCACCAATAACTCGTATCAAAATTCACACTCGATATATAGATAAAGACTTTATTCCCGGTCTCTTCAAAATAGCCGCGTGTTGCAAGTTTCTCCATTTCATCCAACAAATCCATCAGTTCATTCTTCAGATATTTTACATCCTCTTTCCCGATCAGATGAATACTCATAAAATAATTAATATCATTTACCAGATAATGAAATATCAACGGATCGAGTATGTAATATGAATGATGGATATGCCGTGCTTCTTCTACCCCGGCCAACTGTATTCCCAGAAAGCGGTCGGTGACCTCTATCTCTTCAAAACGCTTTGTTTTTCCTGGAGTTCCGCATTGGTACAACCACTTGAAAAGATAAAAACGTGAAATATATTTATATTTCATATAAAGCTGCTGAGGCAAGATATTCGTACAATCGATCAGTTCGGCCCTATCGTCTTCGCGTGCCAGACCTAATATATCGATATACTGATCCAGCATATCATAATCAGTCTCCATCGGATTCACAAAATCCACCAATTTCAATTGGAACGGCCTGCTTTTTGCAGTAACTGTACCGACTAGGTTATCCAATGATATTCCAAATGCATTCGCGATAGTGACGATCTCTGCAAATGTAAAAGCGACCTCTCCCCGTAAACGTCGGTAAACAGCTTCCTTCTCAATACATAACAAATCAACAAGCGCATTTACTAAATTCGTTTTTTGAGGAAATTCCTCTTTGATGGCATTTAGCAAATTATCATACAAAAGTTCTTTTTTCATGTTACAGAATTATAAGTCTTGATATTAGTGGATCTATAGTTTTCATGCAAAGATAAATAAGGAACCCATAAATTAACTGTCGGACAATCCGGTAAAGCATCTTTTAAAACCCAAAAAAGGCTAACAAAACAAACAAACATTGAATCTTGGTTGCTGATAAAAGTCGTATTCTCAGTTAATAATCTATAATATCCTTTTTCACAAAACCTATAAGGCTTTAATAATGGAACGTTGTTTCTCAAAAAAGCGGATACGCTGCCTGGCACCACTCACGGAGATCATTGTCGACGATCGGATCACAGCCTGGAGCCATCCCGATATCCGTTCATACATCTGACGGTCCAAAGAAACGACAGCATTCAGAGTAAAGGCTCTTATCAGGCTGACACGTAAATGTTTCACCTCCACACACCGGTAGCTGGTATCGAAATTCGTACTCGATATATAAAAATAGACACTGTTTCCGGTATCATCAAACTTTCCTTTTATTGCCAACAGTTCCATATCATCCAAAAATTGCAACAGCTCTTTTTTCAGCAACTGCAAATCCTCTTTTCCCAGCAAATTGACACTCATAAAATAATTGATATCATTGGCCAGATAACAAAAGATCAACGGATCCCATATATAAAACGTCTGGCTGATAAGTTTTGCGGCCGCAACGCTCCTCTCCTGTATCTTTTCCAGACTTTGAGTCGGATAAACGTCTTTAAAACAAAGTTTCCTGTCAAGGTCCTTATTCTGATAGATCCATTTAAAAAGGAAAAAGCGCGATATATTTTTATATGCCAGATAAAGAGACTGGGGCAAAACGCCGGAGCAATCCATGACTTTCGATTTTTTATCCTCTTTTCCCTGGTTATGGATATAAATATAATGTTCCAGCATCTCATAATCGATCTCACCGGAGTCAACATATTCAATCAGCCTCAACTGGAAAGGCCTGCTATGAACATACCGGGCTCCCACCTGGTTATCAAGAGAGATTCCAAGCGTACTCGCAATAACAGCTATCTCAGAGAAAGAAAATGCCACTTCACCGCGCAGCCGTCGATATACTGCTTCTTTCTCCAGATTTAACAGATCCGCAAGCGTATTCGTCAGTATTCCCCGGTTGGGTATTTTTCCCCTGATAGCATCCAGTATATTATCATACAATAAATCTCTTTTCATAGTTTTATCCTTTCCATGCCAGCCTGGTTATTACCTGCTTTCATGCTTATTATTACAAATATAAAGATCTATTCTCCCTAAAACCAGACGATATGAAATAAAGCCGGCATTTTTTATGATGTTTTCAGGCATTACATATCCATCCAATCCGCACATAATCAAATAATAAAATAAACAAGTACCGATTTACGGCAATTGCCATTCAGAAAAGCATAAACCGGCAAAAAAAGAGAAATAAGCGATCTGGCAAGACAAAAACAGTCGGTTCCTTTCCGTCGTACGCCAATAACACCTTTTATAAATAAAGAGAAATACCCAGTTCTCCATTTTACATCAGGCTTACAACATAATACTTGTTATCAGGCAAATACAAGTAAATTAAAAAACATACATTTACTTTTGTAAATATGGCAAAACTTGTACTTTAAACCGTCCCAAGATGTGAACTCAGACAGGATTACAGCATCCTCATATAATGTACATAGGAATGTGAATCCGAATCAGTTACAAATAACCAAAACATTCTCGGTAATAAAATGAAAATTGCAGCGGTAAAAGGGGATGCTGCTAAAAGGGGTTGTCCGTTCTGACGACAGGTTGTGAAATCTACAAAACGGCAGCTCCTTTTCTTTCAGGGATTCAAATACATTCATTATCTTCGTAAACTAAAACAATTAAATATATGCATATCACAAAAATTCTTTCATTTATAGTCACTATGACCTTCCTTCTCTTTTCCTGTATAAAGGATGACGAGAGCGAAACTATTAATTATATCAATGTCAACAGCCAGATCCCTACATTTGCAGTCGAAGATACAGCCGGAAACACATTCAGCTCCAAACAGTTCATCGGAAAACAATCCTTACTGGTATTCTTCGGAACTTACTGTCCGGATTGCAAACAGGTTCTGCCGGTTATAGAAGAGGTCTGGAAAGAACTGAAAGACGACCCCAGATTCCTGCTGGTAACGATTTCCCGGAAAGAAACAGCCGAAGTTGTTTCCAATTACTGGAAAGAGAATCAATTCACAATGCCATTCTACCTGGATACCCGCGGTGAGGTTTTCTCCCTCTTCGCCAACAATACGATTCCCCGGATATATATTATCAATCCGGATAACGAAGTCGTCTGGATGGCTGTTGAGTCTTTGGATATTTCAGCAAAAGAACTAATTCAAAAGATCAAGGGTTTGAAATAAAGCAAGGCACACCATCATTCTTTCATAACAATCCGTACAGGACCTAACAAACCGGATTCCAATAAAGGAGAATCTTCGGTATAATGGGTAAATGTAGCGAAGGTATATCTGTCGCCCGGTCTTTTTTCATTTTCGATCAAATTAAAAAGGTTGTTATCCATATTTCATGATATGCAAATATATCGAATCCGAATCAGTCTTATTTTTACAAATTTGACTTTATATCTCTAAAAAATGACAGTTCTTATATAAATCATTACGGATTCATCTACAGAAGACGTATTATGCAGTAAATGTGGTTTATACTAAATAAAAATTGTCCATATAACAGCTTCAAGCAATATGCTCTTAACTAATTACATGGACAATTATTATTTCTATTCTTTACGAAATGTGCGCAGAATGAGACTCGAACTCACACACCGGAACCGGCACTACCCCCTCAAAGTAGCGTGTCTACCAATTTCACCATCTGCGCGAATGGTGCCCAGAACAGGACTCGAACCTGCACGCCTTGCGACACACGCACCTGAAACGTGCGCGTCTACCAATTCCGCCACCTGGGCATTTTCCATTACATAAAAAAGGCGGCCTCTTACCGCGCTTATTATTTATGAGCGGAAGACGGGACTCGAACCCGCGACCCTAACCTTGGCAAGGTTATGCTCTACCAACTGAGCTACTTCCGCGATAACGGGTGCAAAGATAGAGGTATTTTTTTATTTTCCAAAACCGGAAGATACTTTTTTTATACTATTTTTTCCTTACTCACCCGTTCAAATTTCTATCTTATTTTAACACAGCAACTTTCATCCCGAAAAAATCAGATACAGGAAACGAGTTCACTGAATAAAGTTGTCATTACTACCGCAGCCTTGTTGGCAGCTACGATTACATCCGCTCCGTCATTCACAAAATCGTCGGCAAAATGATAACCTTCATTCGTAATCACCGACATTCCGAACACCCTTAATCCTGCATGGCGAGCTACGATTACTTCCGGAACCGTACTCATTCCAATCGCATCACCTCCTACCCGGCCATAAAAAGCATATTCGGAGGGTGTTTCAAAAGAAGGACCGGTCAGACCAACATACACACCTTTTTTCAAAGGAATATTATGAGAAGCTGCAATCTCTTCCACCAAACGGACAAACTCACGGTCATAAGCACGGGTCATATCCGGGAAACGAGTACCGAACAATTCATTATTCGGACCTATCAACGGATTAGGCATCATATTTATATGATCACGGATAATCATCAGGTCACCAACTTTGAAAGTGTTATTTATTCCACCGGCAGCATTCGACACCAAAAGATTCTTTATACCCAACAGTTTCATCACACGAACGGGAAATGTCACCTGTTGCATGGAATACCCTTCATAATAATGAAAACGACCCTGCATAGCCAGAACTTGCTTACCTCCCAGTTTGCCGCAAATAAAATTACCTTTATGACCGGCAGCCGTAGAATGCATAAAATGAGGAATCTCTGCATACGGAATTACAATGGCATCCTGTATCCGGTCTGCCAGTGAACCTAATCCGCTGCCGAGAATAATAGCCGTTTCCGGATTTCCGGTGATGCGTGCAGCTATAAATGCCGCTGCCTCCTGATATTGTTCGTTTGTATAACTTGTATTCATAGCATCATAAATTTATTTCAATATAATAATCTCCTTGAAATGCCATTACGACAGAAACGTATCTTTATAAAGACTTTTCTGTCATACCTACCTCTAAATTCATTTAGACCTAGGTGTAAATAGATTTAGAGGTAGGTGTAAATTATTTTAGACGTACGTCTTTTACAAAAGACATTATGAACTTTTCCTGAAAAGCTACTGATGATATAAAACAATCACCGGCAACTTAAAAGTTATCTTTTCATTAAATTGTAGGCTATTTGTGCCGCGCGTTCCATTATCTCCTCTTCACCCGGTACTTTCTTATCCTGCATCAGGATTTTTCCGTCACAAATAACGGTATCGATGCAGTTACCGTTTGCAGCATAGACAAGGTTGGATATGAAATTGAAATTCGGAGTAAATGCCGGCATATTCAAATCTACCAAAGAAAGGTCTGCCAGGTAACCTTCTGCTATCCGTCCGGCTTTTAAGCCAGCAAAAGAGGCTCCGGCTTCCGTGGCGGAATGGAATATTTCATCGGCTGTAACGGCTTCCGGGTCTTTCCGCCAGACTTTTCCCAACAGGGAGGCCAGCTTCATCGCTTCCACCATATCGAGATTATTGGACGACGAACAACCGTCAGTACCCAGACCGACAGTGATGCCGACTTCACGCATTTCCTTAAATTTGAAGTGCATGCCGGAAGCCAGTTTCATATTGGAGGCCGGATTATGAGCGACCTTCACTCCATGGTCTGCCAGCATACGGATTTCATCCGCATCTACATAGATACCGTGGGAAATCAACAGCCGGGGAGACAATACACCCAACTTATATAAATACCGGACAGGAGTCGCCCCGAACTGCTTTACAGAGTTCTCCACTTCCCCTTCCGTTTCTGCCAGATGCAGTTGGATTGGCACGTTATGTTCTTTTGCAAAAGTATCCGCCCATTGCAGCAACTCACCGGAAACCGTATAGATGGCGTGCGGACCTACGGAGAAATGTATCCGTTTATCGTATCTGTCCATCTCTTTATACAACTTCTGAATGGTCTGTTTGCTTTTCTCCGCCAACTCTGGTTGGAAATGGTCGAAACAGGCACTGGAAATGACTGCCCGGATTCCCATCTCTTCAACAGCCTCTGCCGTAGCATGAAACTTATGATACATGTCGAAGAAAGTAGTCGTTCCGCTTTTTATCATTTCCAGACAAGCCAGTTTAGCTCCCCAGAAAACATCTTCTTTCGTCAGTTTCGCTTCATTGGGCCATATCTTTTCTTCCAGCCAGGGCATTAAAGGCATATCGTCTCCAAAGCCGCGGAACAAAGTCATAGCCGCATGTGTATGCGTATTGACAAATCCTGGAATAGCAGCCTTACGACTACCGTCAATTACTTTATCGGCGGCAACAGACAGGCCGGGACCTATCTGTTTGATGTATTTGTTTTCTATATAAATATCGGTAGCAACGCCATTCAGTTCTACCCCTTTAATCAGCAGCTTCATATAAACTTAGCTTTCATATTTTTTATTTTCTCATCACGGATACGCGCCAGCAAACCCTCTTTCTTATCACGTTTTACTGCGGCGTAGGCGCAACTTTCCTTGACTTCTACAACGCCTAAATCATCTTTGTCTAATCCGCCTTTCTGGAACAGGAAACCGACTACGTCCTTCTTACTCAACTTATCCCGTTTACCGCGGTTAATGGTCAATGTAACCCATTCCGAACGGAGCGGTTTTTTGGCCTTCTCCGGCAGGAAGAATTCATCCGGTTCACGGGTAATATATTCGGGAACAGTCTCTATCTCATTCAGTATCATAAAGGCATTTCCTTCCGCATTCATACGGGCCGTACGTCCGTTTCTGTGGATAAAGGCTTCTTCATTGATGGGAAGATGGTAATGAATCACATTCTTTACTTCCGGAATGTCCAGTCCACGGGATGCCAGGTCGGTAGAGATAAAAACGGATGCACTGCCATTACGGAAAAGCGACAACGCCCGTT
The DNA here is from genome assembly GCF_000969835.1 of Parabacteroides goldsteinii DSM 19448 = WAL 12034. Classification (GTDB taxonomy): domain Bacteria; phylum Bacteroidota; class Bacteroidia; order Bacteroidales; family Tannerellaceae; genus Parabacteroides; species Parabacteroides goldsteinii. Next base: position 829,551 of record NZ_KQ033913.1, on the reverse strand, counting down.
CGCGTTCCGGCTGTTCCATACCTCCGTGAAAGTATTCATTATCCACTCCCATTTCTGTCAGATAATTGCTGACACGTTCCACTGATTCACGCTGGTTACAAAACACCAGGGCAGACTCGCCTTTCAACTCTCCAAGCAATTTATACAATGTCTCCAGCTTATCCTTAACCGGCGATTTCACGATACGCAGAGTCAGACCTTTCGCCTCTTTCACGCCGGTCAGGAACGACAGGCGGACAGGCGATGTAATACCGGTAAAGGAAGGAATTTCCACCGCTTCGGTTGCTGAAGTCAACACTCTGCGACGCACTCCGGGAAGATGTGAGAGAATCTCTTTCATCTCATCCTGAAAGCCCAGTTCCAGAGACTTGTCGAATTCGTCCAGAATCAATGTACGGACGGTATCCAGATTAATATTCCCCCGTTCCAGATGGTCGAGGATTCGTCCGGGCGTACCGATAAGCACCGTTGGCGGATGCTCCAGACTTTTCTTTTCTGTCCGGATAGGATGGCCGCCGTAACAGCAGTTCACCTTATATCCGGCTCCGAGCGAACGGAATACCGTCTCTATCTGTAAAGCCAATTCACGAGACGGGGCGATGATAAGCGCTTGTATCTTCTTATCCTCATTCGTCAGTGTAGTAAGTAAGGGCAGCAGGAAAGCCAGGGTTTTACCCGACCCCGTGGGACTGAGCAACACCATATCCTTTGTCGTTCCGGCATCAAGCACGGCCTGCTGCATTTCATTCAATGCCTCGATACCTGTATTCGACAGGGCACGGGCTATCACTTCGTTTTGTATCATTTATATTCTTTATAAAATTCAGCAACCGATTCAATCCCTTTATAGAAGAAGTCGAGCGTGCAACTTTCATTAGGAGAATGAATAGCGTTCTGTTCAAGTCCGAAACCCATCAAGACGGTTTTTATACCTAATACCTGCTCAAAGGTGGAGATGATAGGAATACTTCCTCCGCGACGTACTGCCAACGGTTTCTTGCCAAAAGCAACCGTGCAAGCCTTTTCCGCTGCCTGATAAGCCGGAAGGTCAATCGGACAAACATACCCCTGTCCACCGTGTTTCGGCGTGACTTTTACCTTAACAGACGCAGGAGCCACCTGGTTTATGTAATCTTCAAACATTTTTGATATTTTGGAATGTTCCTGATGCGGAACCAGGCGACAGGACACTTTTGCATAGGCTTTGGACGGAAGCACCGTTTTACTGCCCTCTTCCGTATAACCGCCCCAGATTCCACAAATATCGAACGACGGACGGCAACTGTTTCTTTCCAGCGTCGAATAACCTTTTTCACCGGACAAGGCATCCACACCGATAGCAGCCTTATATTTCGCTTCATCAAACGGGATTTGTGCAATCATTTCTCGTTCGGCAGGAGACACTTCTTCTACATCATCATAGAAACCGGGAATCGTGATACGTCCGTCGGCATCGATAATATCGGCCATCAGTTTACATAATACATTAATAGGATTAGCCACTGCCCCACCGAAATGACCGGAATGCAAATCACGGTTTGGGCCGGTCACTTCAATTTCCCAGTAAGCCAAACCACGCAGGCCGGTCGTCAACGACGGTGTTTCGGCATTTACCATGCTGGTGTCGGATACCAGAATCACATCGGCCTTCAATAAGTCTTTATGTTCACAGCAGAAGGTTTCAAGGCTGGGAGAACCGATCTCCTCCTCTCCTTCGAAGATAAACTTCACATTGCACTTCAGCAGGTCGAGCTTCAAGGCTGTTTCAAAGCCTTTTACCTGCATCATAGACTGTCCTTTATCATCGTCCGCACCACGAGCCCAGATACGGCCATCACGTATTTCGGGTTCAAACGGTTGGCTTTTCCATAAGTTCAACGGCTCAGCCGGCATTACATCATAATGGGCATAAACAAGCACGGTCCTGGCATCGGGCGAAATCATCTTTTCGCCATATACGACCGGATTGCCTTCCGTCGGTATCACCACGGCTTTATCCGCTCCGGACGATAGTAACAGTTCCGTCCAGCGCTGGGCACAAGCCTGCATATCAGGTTTATGCTCTTGTTTGGCACTGATAGAAGAAATACGGATTAAACTGAACAACTCTTCCAGAAAGCGTTCTTTATTGGATTCGATATACGATTTTACTGACATAAAACAGAAGATTTAATTTTAAATTTAACGTTTTTATTTAAGGTTACAAGTTTACGAATAAATTACTTAAATCCCCATTTTATTGTCATATAAAATATAGTAAGATGTTAATGTAACGTCAGTTTTGTATAGCGATAAAAGCCTATTTTATTTTCAGCCCGGGAAGCAAGGGAGTTGTATCCGTCAGTTCCAGTTCCTCAACCATAGATAAAGTTCCCTGTTTGTATTTCTGGAAATGAGGCGTTTGGATATGCTTTTCATAAGCCTCCCGGTCTGCATAGATTTCAAGGATTGTTATTTTATTCGGTTGCTTTTTATCGGCCGTGGCATATAAAGTAAGTACGCCCGGTTCCAGGCGCATGGAGGCTTCAATCTCTTCTTTCAGGTAAGCATTATATGCATCCAATTGTGCCGGGTCTACAGTAATTTTGGAGAGGCGGACCAGGTTATTTGCCGGACTTACGGCAGATGCTTCCTTTATTATTTTCAAGGCCTTTATTGCCGGCGGGAAACCGATATACGGAAGACATTGTATGACTGCCGCCACAACCGTCTCCTTACTGTTACCTGCATTCAGATTTCCCTGAAAATGAGAACGAAGCTGGCTGTCGGCTCCCAATGTCGTCAGGACACAATATCCCAGTAACTCACGTGTCTTGAGGTCAAGTCCGCCACGGGTATACATATCACCGAAACAATATTCTGTCAGGAAACGTTCCACATCGTCACCCATCTCCCCCGGAATATCTTCCATCACCTGGCTGATACCGCCGGGATAAAGCCGGTCTTGCACAGCCGCCCCTTTTTCATGACGGTTTTCTTCCGTAACCGTGCCTTGTTTTTCCAATGGCAAGGAAATGTCCCGTTCTTTAAATACTTCGTTAATGACGGTCAGCGCGTTCAAGGTTTTGGGAAAACCGATAAACGGAGCGCATGAATAAATAGCTTCACGAAGTTCAACAGGAGTAACTCCCACATTCAATGCCGCCCCTGCGTGTGCCTTCAGCTGGGGCAAAGTCTGCATAGTTGCTAATGTAACACAGGTTATCATTTCACGGGTCTTTATATCCAGTTCTCCCGTGCGGAATACTTCTCCGAAAATAAACTTCTGAAGAATATCCATCATTTCCGGGTCAGTTCCCAGCCCGGTCAGGGCTTCGCCACCGAATAAAGTGGTATAATTCTTTTTACATAATTCAATCCTATCCATATCTTTTTCTGTTTTAAGGTCCGAAACATTCTGGGCAATAGCAGGCATTAAGCCTGATACGATGAATACCAATGTTAACAATTTACGTTTCATATCTTTCTGTTTTACTGATGTTGCAAAGCTAAAGAAACCGGACCGTTTCGATTGTAGACGGATTACAGATAAATATACCTAAATTACAGATGAGAGATTGGTAAATATCAGAAGAGTCTGCCAGAGGATTCCAAATCGAGCAACCACTGTTTGGCAGGCAGGCCACCGGCATATCCAACCAGCTTTTGGTTACTCCCGATAACACGATGGCAAGGAACAAGTATCGAAATGGAATTTGCACCATTAGCAGCAGCCACAGCACGAATAGCTTTCAGTTTACCCAAATCCTGCGACAAAGTAGCATAAGAGACCGTTTTCCCATAAGGGATATTCAATAACGCATTCCAGACTGTTTTCTGAAAATCAGTACCGGCAAATAGCAACGGGACGTCGAACTCCGTTCTTTTTCCGGCAAAATATTCATCCAGCTGGGCAACTGCCCGGACAATCACTTCGGATTCACCTGTTTCATAGCGGGCATGCAATACCTTTTGCAGCCGCCGGTCAATCAGTGCCCTACGGTTCTCATCCATCCAGTCGCACAAACAAAGTTTGCCGTCCAGCGAACCCAGTATCAATTCTCCGCAAGGAGACTGATAGTTTTGTATCCAAATAATATTTTCCATACTTTAGTTCTTTATTTTGCAAATATAAGGAGTTTATAAATAGATAATAACCCAAATCTAAATTACCTTTATCACTTTCCGAACAAAAAAAGGTCGTTACTCTCGCCAAAGAGTTGGGAGTGGTTCTGGACGAATACTTCGACGGATATATCGAGCCATACAACCGTAATCAATTCACAATCAGAGTTATCACTTAAAATGAATACCCTGTATCTTTTACCAGCCATGGCAGGTTGAAACGGTAATGGTTACGACTGCTTACCAGATGTATCATTCCATCCGGCGATTGCGTACCGGCCAGATAACCGCGGGGTTCCGCATGGTTCCCGTCCATTTCAAAGAAACCGGTCCAGGCGCCTCCATCCATAAAACGTTCTTTGCCATCGGTCAGCAATTTCTTAACAGGCCATGTCTTTCCATCGTCGAAGGAAAGGGCGGCATACATTCCGTAACCGGTATATTCCTTGCCGTCCTTATCTTTAAAGGTCATACCATTCAATCCATTTTTCAGACGGAAAGGATGGTTCGTGAAAGAGACTAGCAAAACAGGTCCTTCCTGTAAACGCATCAATACCAGACGCTGACCACCATCAATCGGGGGAAATTCAGAAGCGCTGTATGTCCAGGTGCGTCCGTTATCTTCCGACAGGCTCATGGGCATCCGTTCCAGACCGTCTTTATCGACAATGCCGTCACCACGTCCGAATGCCATAAAACGGCCGTCGGACAGTTGCACTACTCCGGCATGGATTCCGGCAATAGTACCGCCCGAAGCACCTGCTTCAAACTTACCCGGATTGGTTTTGCCCATATCTTCCCAGGTCAGACCGTTATCCTTGCTGATATGCAATGCCGTGCCGCCATTGCTCCTGGGAGTTGCGTCGGCGGCTTGTACCAGCCAACCTTCCTTAGTGCGGAAAGAACCGGCTATCACCTGATGCCGCCTGGCATGCTCAGGGGCGATGATACGCGGACGACTCCAGGTTGCACCGTTATCCGTGCTTGTCCGCATGACCATAGCGAGGGTTTCCCAGGTACCGGCAGCTTCCACCCCATTTATATGGACGAGTGTACCCTTATTATTCAGCAGGGAAGAACCGGTCATATTCCGGTCAGGCACCTTGAAGAACTCGTGCGGCTCGCTCCATTCGGTACTGCCTTTCTTCAGGCGGCTTTCCAGAATCACCATCTCCCTACCCGATTCTTCGTCGCATGTAAACCAGATAGCCAACAAATCCCCGTTATCACACCAGGTTATGGCAGGGCAATGGTTATGCTTGTAGAACGGGACGCCGGAAGAACATTCGGGCGTTTTCACATAGACGAGAGGTTCACCGAAGAAAGGTGTTTTCAAAGGAGCGTCCCAGCTATGTTTCTGCTGTGATATATGCTCTTGCAGGGTCGGTCCGGCCACAGGAAGCGGCTGGGTTTTAGGCATATCGGCCTGCACCACCCGGAAGCCGGTGAGCCAGTGTTTATCTTCAGGTATCATCGCCATACGGTTGGCGGAACGCAGGAATCTTTCCGGAGTGCTATGGCTTCCGCCACGTGTCACTTTATATAATCCGTCAGAACGGCCCACCGGATCTGTTTGCGGTAATGCTTCGTAAGGTCCATACCAGTCGCTGCACCATTCTTCTACATTTCCGTGCATATCGTGCAGTCCGAAAGGATTGGCAGGAGTTTTGCCTACCTGAAGGCTGATCGTAGAATCCGTTCCCCAGACATTTTGCTGGTTCTTATGATACACGCCATGAAGTCCGTCGTCCATCCAGAAATTCCAGTAGGACCCGGCACGGCAAGCATATTCCCATTCGGCTTCGGTTGGCAGACGATACGTCTTCCCTTCCTTTTCCGAAAGCCAGTCACAGAATGCTTTCGCCTCGTGATAGTTCACATAAATAACAGCTTCGTCATCTTCTTTCGAAAGGCCGTACTTTCCCCGTAAGTTCTTATGGGAAGGGTCAAAACGCTCGTACTGAGCATTTGTCACTTCGGTCGTTCCCATCAAAAAAGGGTTTGTGATCGTTACCGGATGAATCGGTGCTTCATCATAATCTTCTCCCCATCCGTGGCTTCCCATGTGGAAAGAGCCGGCCGGAATCCGGGCAAATTGCATTCCCAGGCTATTCGTTTCCTGGGCATTCGTAGTAAAGGCGCCTAATACAAAAAGGCAATAACATAAGATAGCAGCGTTTCTCATTTTGATTCGTTTTTCCATATTCCGGAATAAAGATACATATATTATCCGGAAAACTATTCAATATTACCGAACGCAGATGACGCAGAAAACACAGATACTCGCAGATTTATAATTTCTTTTCTTATAAAACATCTGCGTTACTCTGTGTATTCTGCGTCATCCGCATTCAGTAATAGCTTAATTAACCCTGCGTCTCCAGATAAACGACATGAGTCTGAAGGTATTCTTCCAGGCCATGCTTACCGTCAGCACCACCAATACCCGATTTACGCCAGCCGGCATGGAAACCCTGCATGGCTTCAAAGTTTTCACGATTGATATAAGTTTCACCGAACTTCAAGGAACGCATCAGCTTAAACGCCATATCCAGATTCTGTGTATAGACGGAAGAGGTCAACCCGTATTCGCAGTCATTTGCCCAGGTAATAGCATCTTCCACATCTGTAAACTCTACAACCGGGAGAACGGGCCCGAATGTTTCTTCCTGGATAATATCCATCTTCTGTGTACAATTAGTCAAAAGGGTCGGTTCAAAGAAGTAGCCTTTAGCTCCGATACGTTTGCCTCCATAAGCCAGGGTCGCCCCCTGCTTAACGGCTTTTCCGACTTTTTCTTCCACTGATTTCAAGGCACCGGCATCAATCAGCGGTCCCATATCCAAATCTGCGACCTCGTTGGGGTTGCCTACTTTAACCTTACCAAAGCCATCCAGCAACTTTTCAATAAAAGCATCTTTAATGCTGGAATGCACATAAACACGTTCACAACAGTTGCACACTTGTCCGGTATTGATCACGCGGGAAGCAATGATCGACTTCACGGTCAGATCCAGATCCGCATCCGGCATAACGATAGCCGGAGCCTTTCCTCCTAACTCCAGCGATACCTTCGTCACATTGGCCGAAGCGGCTTCCATCGTCTGCACACCGGCAGAAACACTTCCTGTCAGGCTGACCATTCCGACTTTCGGATTAGCGGCCATCTCATGCCCGACAACCGATCCGCGACCATTTACGATATTGAATACACCTTTAGGCACTCCCGCTTCATCCACGATCCGGGCAAAGAGATACGCATTCTCCGGTGTCAACTGACTTGGTTTCAACACAATCGTATTTCCTGTCAACATAGCCGGGGCTGCCTTACGGGCAACCAGGAAGAACGGGAAGTTCCACGGCAATATACCGGTTGTCACTCCGATAGGTTTCTTAAATACAAAGATAGTCTCATGAGGACGGTCGCTGGGTATGATCTCTCCTTCATAACGGCGTGCCCAACCGGCCATATAATCGATATAATCGGCTGTAAAGTTAACTTCCACATTGGCCAGTCCCTGCGTCTTGCCTCCTTCACGTACAATAATATCCGTCAGTTCTTTTTCCCTTTTTCGAATTCCCTGTGCTATTTTGGTCAGATACTGTGCACGTTCAATGGAAGTCAGTCGTTCCCATGCTCCTTGCGCCTTCTCCGCCGCATCGATGGCAGCCCGAACATCATCCACTGTTCCGTCAGGCATACGGGATATAACTTCTTCCGTAGAAGGATTCAACACATTGATCCACTTTCCGGATCGATTCTCGATGAACTGTCCATCGATGTACATTTCTAAATCTTTCATGGTCTCTTTAAATTGATAATTAATACTAATATGTATTCTTTATACGAATTAAGGCATTCTGATACCTGTTATCCACAGATATGTCTGATTATCGGTCTCCTAAACAATGCTACATTGTATAATCTCCTGGTAAAAAGTACTTTGTAAAAGTAAAAACTTATTTGCATAATAAAAAATACAATGATGAAAAAAAACAGTACGATAACTTTTTATAAGTTTAGTAACCAATATACGGCTCAATGGGAAGCTATAATAAAAAAAGGTCCATGCCCGAAAAAGACATGAACCTTCCTTATTTTATAAGAAAGTTTATAACTTATATTTATACAATTGCGCCATCACCTTCTGATACTCGTTCTGCAACTGCATATAATTCTGCATGCTCTGATAGAAAGTCGTTACATCAACGAAATATTCAATCATACTGATTTGGCCGGTCTGGATAGCCTTATTCAACAATGCCAGGCTATTTTGGCTTTTCAGAACCGTATTGTATTCGTCCATAGAAGTCTTCAGAGCGACCGACTGGTTATACAATTGGTGCAATTCACTTTCCACGGTCGTTGTCGTACTTTCCAGTTGAAGGTCGGTATAAAGAGCCTGCGCTTTAGCCTGCTTTACATTATTCCTGTTTGAGAACAAAGGAATGCTGATACCAACCAGGAAACCGTTAAAACGTTCTCCGCCGGTAGCCGTATTCATACGATACCCCAACTCAAAACTGGGTAAACTCTTCGACTTATTGACGCTCAACTGGCGGCGGGCAGCCACCTGCTCGCTTTTCAACGTAAGCAACTGAGGATTGGAAGTCACAGCCTCCGCACATAATTCTTCGAATGACAGGATATCACCGTCCGACATATAGGTCGTGTCCGTGAAGTCGATAGCAATACCACCATTCAATGTTGCCAGTTCCTGAAGTTTGGCAATACGGGCAGACTCGTTCATACGGGCTTCCGTTTTCGCATTCAGCAGTTCCAGGTCAATCTTATTTGTTTCCAGAATATTCGCATCGCCGGTTTCCAAACGCATGGCATACAGTTCCGCCAGTTGTTCCGCATTCTGCCTGCGTTGGTCGAGTAATGCCCGTTGCTGGTTCAGCAGGACCAGGTCAAGGCAAATCTCTTTTGCCTGCAAAAGTATTTGCTGACGAAACTCTGCCCCCTGGCGGTCGAAACTGGCGGCTTTCGATTTCGCCAGTTTATTCTTCTGCACATATACCGAAGGGAAGTCGAACGACTGGGATGCAACCAACTCTCCCTGTATCCCCATCCCTTCCCGGTTGCCGTACTGATGTACATAGGAAACTGAAGGGTCTGGCAGGTTATTATCCAGCTTCGCTTCCAATTTCTTAGAAACGGTAAGCTGGTTGTTCGCCTGCAATTCTTTATTATTGGCTTCGATACTGCGCAGGACGGCATCGATAGAATTCTGCCCGTTCACTGAAAGCGCAGCGGAAGCCAACAAGGTAATTACTATGAATTGTTTCATTTTTCCTTATTCATTAAAAGATAAACAATAGGGATAATAAATCCGTTCAGGAAAGTAGATGTCAGCAACCCTCCCAGGATGACAGTCGCCATCGGACTCTGTATCTCATTACCCGGCAAATCTCCGTTCAATGCCAACGGTATCAATGCCAAAGCCGAACTTAAAGCAGTCATAAGAATCGGGTTCAGACGGTCCAGCGAACCGTGTATCACCGTATCGTAAACAGAGAACCCTTCACTGCGCAGCTGTGCATAATGACTAATCAGCAACATACCGTTTCGGGTAGCGATACCAAACAGCGAAATGAAACCGATAATAGCCGGTATACTGATTTCGCCGGAAGTCAGCCACAAAATAAACACGCCACCAATCAAAGCCAACGGCAGGTTCAGCAGAATAACACCACTCTCCTTTGCATTCTTGAACTCATTATAAAGCAACAGGAAGATTACCAGCAGAGACATCAAAGAAGTGAGCAACAGCGTGCGGCTGGCAGCCTGTTCACTTTCAAACTGTCCGCCATATTCGATATGATACCCTTCGGGCAACTTGATTGATGTTCCAATCTTATTCTGAATATCATTTACAACACTGCGCAAATCCCGTTCGGATACGTTCGCACTGATTACTAACTTACGCTGAACGTTTTCACGGTTAATCGTATTCGGACCGGTTACCGAACGAACCTCGGCAATATAACTCAGCGGGATTTTCTTCCCTCCGGCATCTATCATCAGATTACGGATATCTTCCATCGTTGCACGGCTCTCGTCGGAAGTCTTTACTGTCAGGTCGAATGTTTTACCGTCATCATACACCTGGCTGACAACTTCGCCACCCAGCATGACATTAATATATTCTTCAAACTCAGGAAGAGATACGCCATATTTAGCCATCAGTTCACGTTTCGGCGTGATGGTCAGCTGCGGACGTTCAATCTGCTGTTCTACTTTCAGGTCAACCAGGCCCGGAATACTCTGGATAGAGTTTTTAATATCGTTGCCAATCGTAAAGAGACGGTTCAAATCGGTACCGAACAGTTTGATGGCGATATTGGCTTCCGTTCCCGAAAGCATCGCATCGATACGGTGAGAGATAGGCTGGCCGATTTCGATATTCGCACCACTGATAGTCGACAGCTTCTTACGGACATCATTCATCACAGTTTCCCGGCTACGGTCTTTCAATACGAACGGGGCCTCTATCTCCGAAACGTTCACACCCAATGCATGTTCATCCAGTTCGGCACGTCCGGTCTTACGGGCCACCGTCTGGATTTCGGGCACCTGCATCAGTAACTCTTCCGCCCGATGTCCCATCCTGTCTGATTCATCCAACGAAATACCCGGCAGCGAACTTACATTAATAGTAAAAGAACCTTCGTTGAAAGGAGGAAGGAAACTGCGTCCCAGCATAAAGAAAATACCCAACGCCACAAGGAACAGACCTACCGTAGAACCCAGTACAATCTTCTTATGCGCCAAGGCAACTTTCAATGCGGAAGCATATACCTCCTTCAATTTACGGGCTACCCATGCCTCTTTTTCTATCTTCTTATCGGTCGACTTATTACCCAGCAAATAACTACACAATACCGGCGTCAAAGTAAGTGCAACAACGGTAGATGCAAACAAAGCAACGATAAACGCAATACCCAGCGGCACCAACATGCGTCCTTCCATGCCATGAAGGAAAAACAGGGGAACGAAACTTACCACAATAATCAACGTGGAATTCAGAATAGGCATACGCACTTCACGGGAAGCGTCATAAACCACCTCCAATACCGAGCGTCGCTCTTCCGGAGGAAGCATCCGGTTCTCCCGTATTCGTTTATACACATTCTCCACATCGACAATCGCATCATCCACCAGCGAACCGATAGCAATCGCCATACCGCCCAGAGACATTGTATTAATGGTCATCCCCATATAATGCAAAACCAGTATAGAAACGAGCAATGACAAAGGCAATGCCACCAGCGAAATCACCGTCGTACGGATATTCATCAGGAAGAGGAACAAAACGATGACAACGAAGAAACTTCCTTCAAACAAACTGTTCTTTACATTATTAATAGAACTGTCGATGAAACGGCTCTGACGGAAAATATCGGTAGAGACATTCACATCCGACGGAAGGTTCTTTTGCAGGTCGGCAACGATACCGTCCAGCTTGTTTGTCAGGTCGATTGTACTGGTATTCGGTTGCTTGGTCACCGTTATCAACACAGCATGTTTGCCGCGTTCAGAAGCTGTACCCAGTTTAGGACTTTTGCTTCCTATCTTCACCGTCGCCACATTTTCCAGCATAACCGGAAAACCGTCTACAGTCTTGATAACCCCTTTTGCCAGTTCCTCCACTTTCGGAGTGGAAAGAACGCCACGGATGATATATTCATTGTCATATTCATACAAGACGCCGCCATTTGCATTGCGGTTCATATTACGGCAGACCGTCAGGACTTCATCCAACCCTACTCCATAATGTTTCATACGGGCGGGGTCAAGCAATATCTGATATTCTTTGATATCGCCACCAATCACAGCGACCTGTGCCACACCACCTGTCGACAACAAACGCGGACGGATTGTCCAGTCGGCAATCGTACGCAAATCAAGCAAAGAAGTAGAATCGGCAGTCAGACCGATAATCATCATTTCTCCCAGGATAGAAGATTGCGGTCCCAGCGTCGGCTTGCCAACATTCTCGGGAAGGCTTTCACTAACGACTGCCAGCTTTTCCGAAACAATCTGGCGGGCACGGTAGATATCCGTTCCCCAGTCAAATTCAACCCATACAACAGAGAAACCGGTGGTAGAGGAAGAACGTACACGGCGCACATCCATAGCCCCGTTCACTGCTGTTTCTACCGGGAAAGTCACCAGGCGTTCCACTTCTTCAGGAGCCATACCATTTGCTTCCGTCATGATAACCACGGTCGGAGCATTCAGGTCGGGAAACACATCTACATCTGTATGAAAAGCTGTATAGGTTCCCGCTATCATCAGCAGCAATGCACAGATCAGGACAACCAATCTGTTATGCAGCGAGTAATATATTATTTTATTCAACATAAGAATAATTATTTAATTAGCCGATATGCCAATGTGCCAATCAAGATAGTACCATGAGATTTCCATTGGCACATTGGCATATTTGCATATTTGCTCATTATTAATGATTATGAGTATGAGCCGGAATAGCATTGGAGGCAGAAGCCAGTTTGACCTGGTAAGCACCTTGTGTAACAACCGTATCTCCCGGTTTTAGACCAGACAGAATCTGGACTTCAGCACCATTGTTGGCACCCAGTTTCACTTCCTGCTTTTTGTAACCTTCCTCATCCAGACGGATAAATACGGAATAAACACCTTGCTCTTCTATCAACGCAGAAACCGGAACACTCAACACATCCTGCATCGGAGAGGTAAGCAAATAGATTTCAACAAACGAACCGGGAATTACAGCCCCTTTATTATCAAATTCAAAAGTCACAGGAATATAAAAAGAATTGGCATCCGAAGCCTTTCCGTAAGAAAGTAAACGTCCGTGAAGTTCGGAAAGCTCATACACCTGGTCATCATAAGGAGTTCGGAAATTAGCAGACTGTACAGCCGGAAGATATTGATAATACTTTTCCGACACTTCAGCACGAAGCACTAGGCGGCTATTCTGAGAAATCGTAGCCAACGGTTGTCCCACAGCGACATAATCGCCTTCTTTCACCTGAAGGTTCTTCAAGTATCCGTTCATCGGAGAAACAACCGAGACACCGTTCTCTGTTTGTTTACCGGCAATGGCATCGTAAGCGGCCTTTGCATTTTCATAGTTCAGACGTGCCTGTTCAAAGTCCTTGGCAGAAACGATCTTATCTCCCACCAGCTGTTGCATACGTTCATATTCCTTCTTGGCATTTTCGTATGCATATTTGGCACGGGCTGCCACATTCCCCTCAGACAAATTACTGGAAGCCAGGCTCAGGATAGCCTGTCCTTTCCGGACCGGAGTACCGTCCACAAAAGATAAACTGCCGAATGTAACGATACCGGGGACAGTAGCAACCACAGTCGTTTCATCGCCTTGTGCAGCCATCACGCTTCCGCTGGTCTTTATCACATCGGTAAAAGGAGCCGGTTCCATCACTTTCGTCTGTAAACCGACTGCTTTCGCTAATTCTTCTTTGAAAATGATTTCATTGGAATGTACGCCGGCGGCAGCTTCATTCCCATGTTCGTGTCCTTCATGCTCGTCTCCTTCGTGTTCATGGTCATGTCCTTCATGCTCATGATCGTGCCCCTCTTCATGTTCATGTGCTTCATGATCATGATTATGCTCTTCAGATTTAGTAGCTCCGCCACCACAACCTGCAAATATGTAGGCACATAAAACCCACAATAAATATATCTTTTTCATTGTATTATAATGTGTTATTAATGCATAATAAATAGCTCGGCGTTTAGATAAAAACACCGAAAAGCGAATAAGGTTCGCCACCATCAGTAACAATTATAACACAGGAGGGGCTCGCAGTCCACTTGCACACGTTATCCAGCTATCGTGCAGAGACTCAATATAAAAGGCTCGACTGCGTTCAAAAGGTTGTCCGCAAAAAGCCGGTTCGGGAGGGTTAATATAATCAAATAAAACTTGCAAAGGGAAAAGCAGATGACTAGCATCCACATCCGTCGCATGTGACAGCAGAGAGGTGAAAAGAGCAACATTATGCCCGTTACAACCGCAATCGTGAGAAGAAGCACTCTTGTGACTGTGTTCAGTCAGCGGTTTAAAACAAGGCAGACCGTTACTATGATGATGATGCGGTATAATGACCGAAAGCAGCATGATGATGCCGGCTATCAACATTACGTAACGGATTATGTTTTTCTTTGCTTTCATATTTATTCTGCAAAAATAGAAAGTTTATTTTGCAACACAATGGCAAATATCAGATATATAGCAAAAAAAATTCCGGCCGAGAGTCACCTCCCAGCCGGACAGTTGTTCATGGTATTAGCATTAGTGGTCTACTCATTCTGATTATACAAGCAAATGTTTGGTTAGGTCAATAATTTATAAACAAAAAATCTAAGACTAAAATAAAATAAAGTTCATCCATTCTAATGCTATTTCAATTAACATCACTTAGTATTAATAGTAAACTGCAATAACTATCCGTTCAAACCATCATTGCCGTCTCTCTTTTGAGATATGCGAATTTACTAAGCAAATACGGGAGTTTTATTTCGCATATAAGGTATTTTCAGTCATATCTATTTCTCATTCGTCTATTTACCCCCTCCGCATTTTCGAAAATACGCAACCCGTGAGTGTGCTTATTACATTTGTTGCGTTTTTCGAAACAATACGCTTTGTTTATTGTTTAATAATTGAACATATATATTATTTAAAAGGGAGAATTGGAAATGAATACAGATGTATTAAATACAAATCTGATCGAGGTAATGAAAGAGAAGATACCGGATGGGGTTAATTTAGCGAATACCCTGATGGATATTCTCTACATAGGAAAAGAGGCCGTATACAGAAGATTACGCGGCGAGGTTCCCTTCACCCTCAATGAGGCTTCCATCATTTCAAAGAAACTGGGAGTTTCACTTGACCAGATCGTGGGTATAAGCTATACTAATAACGCAATGTTCGACCTGAATCTTTTACATTATTCAGATCCTATCAAAACGTATTACAAAATCCTTGACCACTATCTTGAATTGTTTGAGTCTCTGCGCGACGATCCGACTTCGGAGTTAAGTACAGCCTCAAATATGATACCACAGACTTATTATCTGAAATACGATAGCTTGTCTAAGTTTCGGTTATTTAAATGGATGTACCAGAATGAAAAAGTAAATTGTGTAAAATATTTTTCAGAATTAAATTTATCCGAAGAACTCAAACATGCCCAAAAGGCATTCGTAGAAGCCAGTACATATATACAAACAACAAACTATATATGGGACAGCATGATGTTTAACTACCTGGTGAACGATATTAAATATTTCGCCAGCATTCATTTAATCACGGAAGAGGAAGTAACCAAACTACAGGAAGAACTCCTCCGGCTATTGGACGACCTGGAGACAATCGCTTCCAGAGGTAAATTTGACTCAGGCAAGGATATACATATATATATATCCAACATAAACTTCGAAGCCACATACAGTTTTGTGGAAACATCCAGTTTGCAATTAAGCCTGATCCGGATCTTTTCGATCAACTCGATCACATCGAGAGACAAAGAGATGTGTAAGAACCTGAAAGAATGGATTCAATCCTTACGTAAGTTTTCTACTATGATCTCCGAAAGCGGAGAAATGCAGCGTATACAGTTTTTCAAAAAACAACGGGAACTTGTAGAGAAGATGTAATAGGAAGCATGAGTTTTTATGTTACTATATGAAGAAAGGACGGAAATCTGTAAAAAGATAACCGTCCTTTCTTTTCATGTATATCAGATAATCTTATTTATCCAGTTTTGCACAGATCAGTTCTGCCGCTTTCTTACCGCTCATCAGCATACCACCGAAAATCGGTCCCATACGGAAGCTACCACTTACACCATTGGCTGCCATACCTGAAACAAACAGTCCCGGATAGATTTCTTTTGTATTTTCTACCGTTGTCTGTTCACCCAACTCAACGTTTAATGAACGTTCGCCGATTACACCGCCGGTCGGGGTATTCAGTTTGATATCGTTTTTGCGGGCAACAGTACGTGCCACTTCGCAGTCGTGTCCTGTTCCTTCCAATACGGCTTTTGCCATAATAGTCAGCGGGTCTACATGCATACCTTCGCGGATTACCGGAGCCCAGTTAACTACCACACCGGCTACTGCATCGTTGTGGAATACCACATCTTCCACAGAATAGCAGTTAAAAATAGTAGCACCGGCTTTTGTTGCCTGATAGATCAATGCTGAAGTAGTATGAACCGAATCCATAATATAAGTACCATTGCCGGCATCATGATAAGAAACGCCCAGTTCCTTCACGATCGGCATGGCTTCTTCCTGTACGACAATATCATTAAACATCATGGCACCGCCCCACATGCCTCCTCCCGGAGCCAGTTTACGGTCGAAAAGAGCCACTTTCTTTCCGGCTTTAGCCAGATAATAAGCTGCTACGATACCGGAAGGGCCACCACCAACAATAGCCACATCAATTGATAAGTTGCTCTTCAGTTTTGCAAAATAAGAGTCAATAATCCCCGTTGAAACGATCTGTTCCATTACAATAATAATTAGAGTTTAAACATCGGAGAGCACATAGAGGTTAAAGCTCTCCTTTATTTAGCAATTCTACCGATTCTCCCTTCACGGCATTACCCGGGCAGGTTCTATGGGTATAATCTCAGCCTGTGTATTAAGGCACCCCTATGATAAGTCGACGACAAAGATAGTAAATTATCCGAAATGTGGCGGACGCTTATTCATTTTCCGTTCAACAAATGCTTTCATGAACTCGACAGTCTCGTCTACACCCAATACGGATACGTCGATAGAAAAATTATAGGATGAGGCTACACCCCATTCTTTATTCGTATAATAATTATAGTAGGCTGCACGCGATTTATCGGTCTTCCCCATCAGTTCCTTTGCTTGTTCGACAGTGATATTCTGACTTTCGAGGATGCGCTGGATACGGTTTTCCATATTATTATGGATAAAAAAACTAAGACAATCCGGATCATCCCGCAGGATATAATCGGCACAACGTCCCACCAGCACGCACGACTGCTCCGATGCCAACTTACGGATTGCGTCACTCTGGAATTTAAACAGTCCGTCGTTGGAAAGAATGTCATTATAAGGAGTGAACATTCCCATATAGGAATATCCCATAGTAAAAGCATACGCCAGTCCGCTCGAAGCACGTTCGTCCGCCTTTTCGAAGAACTCTTCGCTCAATCCGCTTTCCTTGGCGGCCACCGCCATCAACTCCTTATCATAATAACCGATGCCCAATGCCTGAGCCAGTTTTTTCCCTATTTCACGACCACCACTGCCAAACTGCCGGCCAATGGTCAATATGATTTTGTTATCCATATACTAACCGATTTTATTATCTTGCGATAAATATACAATATTTTTTTTAGTTAGGAGATTCATGTTTAAACTTCTTGAATTGATTCACCAGTACGATTGCCGTAACAACTGTTGCGATCGTATCGGCAACCGGCATACTGATCCAGACTCCCAGCGTACCGAAGAAGCGAGGAAGGACAATCAAACAAGGAATCAGAAACAGCATTTGCCGGGTAAGTGACAGGAAGATAGCCTTCTTCGACATACCAATCGAAAGGAAGAAGTTCGTTGCCACCATCTGAAAGCCGACTATCGGGAAAACGGCAAATACGATATGAAGACCAAACACGGCCGCTTTCACCAGTTCGTCATCCGTTGTAAACATATTCACGATCAGGGTCGGGAATAACTGGCAGAGCAAGAAACCGGTCGTTGCCACTCCGATTGCCCACTTCATCGTCAACTTGGTTACTTCCGTTACACGGGGATATAAGCGGGCACCGAAATTATATCCGGCAATAGGTTGCATCCCCTGATTGAAGCCCATAATAATCATTACAAACAGGAAGATAATGCGGTTTACGATACCATAAGCACCAATCGCCATGTCTCCCCCATGTTCTTTCAAACCGCGGTTGATCAGGATAACAATCAGACAGGAACAAAGATTCATCAAAAAAGGCGACATCCCGATATACAGAATACCCTTCACCACCTCTTTCCTCAGTTTATAAATCCCTTTCTTAAAATGGAGCAACTGTTTCGGACTTGAAAAATGAATCATCTGTCCCGTCAAAGAGATTACCTGCGAAATGACTGTCGCCCATGCAGAACCCTTGATTCCCCACTCAAAGCCAAAGATAAAAATCGGATTCAAGATACAGTTTATCACCACAGAAGCCAGGGTGGCATACATAGCCTGTTTGGGAAAGCCCGACGAGCGCAACACCGCATTCAATCCCAGATACATATGGGTTATCACATTCCCATATAAAATAATCTGCATGTAATCGCGGGCATACCCTATCGTATTTTCACTGGCCCCGAAGAAATAAAGAATAGGGTCGAGCAAGAGCAAAAAGACAATGGTAAAAGCCACCCCGAGCAGTACATTCAGAACAAGTACATTCCCCAATACCTGGTTGGCCCCTTCATAATCCTTCTGTCCCAGCTTTACCGAAACTAATGTAGAAGCACCGACACCAACCAGCGAACCGAAAGCTGCCGCCAGGTTCATCAACGGAAATGTCAGAGCCAGACCGGAAATTGCCAGCGGTCCTACCCCATGTCCTATAAAAATACTATCAGCCATGTTATAAAGCGAAGAAGCGGTCATGGCTATAATTGCCGGAATAGCATACTGCGTAAGTAGTTTTCCGATACGTTCGGTACCCAGTACCAAAGGTGAGTTTTGTTCTGTCATAAAAATCAATTGATGCGCAAAGGTACGGATATTTACGATTAATTTTTACCTTTGTTTTCCTATAATAATTTAAATATGGCAGAGAATTTAATCATAACGGAGGGAGACAAAGAACAACAATACCAGACGTTGTTCCTCCAGATAGAAGCGTTGCTGGCCGGTGAAACAGATATGACAGCCAATATGGCGAATGTTGCCGCAGCATTGAAACAGACATTCGATTTCTTTTGGGTAGGTTTTTACGTGGTAAAAGAAGATATGTTGGTGCTCGCCCCTTTTCAGGGACCGATTGCCTGTACCCGCATCCGGCACGGCAAAGGTGTTTGCGGTACGGCATGGAAAGAAGCAAAGACCCTGATTGTTCCGGATGTAGAACTGTTTCCCGGGCATATAGCCTGCAACGCAGCTTCCAGGTCAGAGATTGTGGTTCCGGTGATCCGCGAGAGGAAAGTCATAGCGGTTCTCGATATAGACAGCGATAAGCTGGATAGTTTCGATGAAGTCGATGCAAACTATCTGGAAAGGATATGCGGATTGCTTTGATATAAAAAATAAGAGGTGGTTAAAACCACCTCTTACAAACGAGTTTAAAAGATGATCTCTATTTTACCAAAACAAGGGTTAGCTTCGAGTGTCTTACAATAGTTTCCCCAGGCAATTTCCGGGTAATCCCAACGGTTATTGACATACAGAATCAGTTGTCCGTCGGCTCGCTTATTGGAGCGGCAAGCAACGGAGGCATCCGGTGAAATAACCGACAGGCCGGTGGACGGATTACCGGCGTTCAACGTATAATAATAGATGTTCTCCTTCATACCCTTTGCCATTTGGGTAAGCGGACGATCGCAATTCGCTCCGGCATCGGCCCAGTAATAATAATTATGCGTATCCATTTGCCAGGGTTGCTGCGGACGTTCGCCGTATGCCACCTGATTCGGGTTATAAAGAGAAGTTTCTCCCTCATTACCGGCAAACTCTCCGGCCGGATAATAACTCCAATGTCCGCGGCGTTTCCATTTGAGTTGCTCCATCGTTTCGGGAAGATAGAACGAAAGTCCCGTTTCACGCAGGAAACCGTTAGGCTGCCCGTTTGTCAGGTAATTGATTTCCATACGGCCTTCCGGGGAAATCAACAGGCGGATATCGGTATCGACATCGTTATAACGGCCCTTCAATATGACCTGTACATTTTTACCCTGCTTCATATACGTAACACTCTGTTTTCTCCAATCCGCATCGGCTGTCAGGAACTTGGTGGCGCTTTTACGGACTTCAGCTCCGGTCAGATGATTCAGGTTGATATCCAGATTCAGGAAAGGGCCCTTTTCAATAAATACTCGTCCGTCGACCGTTGCGTTACAGATTAATCCCGTTTCTTTGCAGAAAGGTATTTCGAAGCCTTCGCCTTTCACGACAATACGGTCAGTATTTTCCTCAACCAGAAGCGGACCATTACGGTGCGACTGTGGCAAGGTAATCGCCGGCTGTCCCAGCGTCACAAGTGAAGCATCTATTAAATCCCCACCGGCAGTAAAGAAACGGATAAGAAGTTCGCTTCCCTCTTCCCAGTTTTCAGCCGGGATAATCAGGACTCCTTTCTGATGCGGCGCGATGGATGCTGTCTGCGTCTCTTTCTCTATTCCTTTATATATATAGCGCACTTTTATTTCATTCAGGTCAGTATGGTCGAAGCGGTTGTAAACGGGAAGCAACAGGCGCTCACCCGTCGTATAGTCACCCACTTGTTCCGTCAGCAGGCGGACAGGCGAATAGGCTTTCTTGGTTGCCCAGAACTCCGGTTTCTCACGGCGCCAGACATCGACTATTCCCCATTCACCGTAACCGACACAGTTGCCCTGGAAATCTTCCGGCTTGGCTGTACGGGCAAATTCTTTCCAGAAAGAAGTACCCATCTTCGGTTCGGGCAGCATGAACGTCTCGTCGATATATCCCCAAATCGCACCGCCCAAACCTCCGGGAGCATCAAACAGGCCGCTCCACATCTTATCGATAGAGATTCCCCAGAACTCACGGATGTTCGGATCATCCTGCAAAGTCTTATAGGTATAGCAAGCCGGGTGCGCCCATTCATCGAACAAAGCCGGGATGCCATGCCCCTGGTAATTACGCGTCGCACGTCCCCATTGATTCAGGTTGCCATCCACATCCTGATAATGCATGCTGAGAATATCATATATCGGCTTCTTCTCGCCCACCGAACCGGGATAACTGAAAATGACCGGACGTGTCGTATCCGTTGCTTTCACCCAATCCCAGCAATCCTGGAAATTCTTTCCGTACACACTCTCGTTTCCAATCGACCAGAACAGGACGGACGGATGCGAACGGAATGCCTTCACCATCTCACGGCATTGTGACAAATAACGGGGAGCAAACTCCGCACTGTCCTGCGTCCTGCCGGGAGCATAGTTCTTCTGGCGGTATGTATCGACAAAGCAGACGGCCGTTTCGCTCTCCACATAGATACCGAAACGGTCGCAGAAATGAAGGAAACGTTCGGAAGGTGGATAGTGCGAAGTACGCACGAAGTTCATATTCGATTGCTTGAAACGAAGGGCGTCCAGGCTATCCAGTTCGGCAGTTGTGGTACGCCCCAGCGTCGGATGGATATCGTGGCGGCAGGCTCCGCGCAGCTTAACGGGAAGGCCGTTCACCAGCATACGGTCTTTTACAATCTTCACGTCACGGAAACCGATCTGCTGGCTGAAGCGGCTGATTTCCTCGCCTTCCTCACGAAGCGCAACCGTTAATGTATAGAGGTTCGGATGTTCGGCATCCCATTTCAACGGATTGCGGACGGGGAGTTCATTACTGTTTCCGTCTTCTTTCAATACAAAAATACTTTGTGACAAAGGGACCTGGCGACCTGCGGGGTCGGTCAGGCTGTAGACCACTTCGGCATTTCCCGCCGTCCTGCCGGTATAGGATACTTTCAACACGGCATCCCGGTATAACGAATCGAGATGAGTCTCCGCCGCAAAATCGTAGAAACAGGTTTCCGGCAAGGCGAAAACCGTTACATCCCGAAGAATACCGCCAATCGGATGATGGGCATACCCCGAAGCATAGGAGATATCATCGATGCGATCGGTTATTTCAAGCTGTATCTCATTCTTTTTTCCCGGCCGTACAAATTCCGTCACATCTGTCTCCCAACGGGTAAAACCGCCATGATGTTCACGCACCTGTTTTCCGTTCACCGAAAGGACCGCATGGCTATATACCCCGTCGAAACGAAGAATGACCCGTTTCCCTTTATAATCGGCCGGAAGGGTAAATGATTTACGATAAAGATAAGGCGTATCATGTTCGATAGCATATCCCTGCATAGCCAGTTCTCCCGGAACCTGAACGGTATTCCATTTACCCTGCGGGGCGAAACGGAATTGCCAGTCACCATTTAACAGCAGGGAGGACGCACTCATTCCCTCTACTTCAGCAGGTATGATATAGGATGCTTCTATCGGCAAAGCCTGCAAACCGGCAGCCATACTCCCCTGCCCGATAAAGCAACAGGAAGCCATAAGTAATAAGATCTTTTTCATACTTATATGTTATTACAATTATTTCTATATTCACCACCAAAGGCAATAAAACGTCACCAATATGGCAATGACAATCAATGACATCACGTTGAACAGCCGGCTGGTACGGAACAAACCGGGACGATGGGTGGTATATTCCTCATTCATCTGTTTGCCGCTGCCCAACAGGATGATCAAACCCCAACAAAGCAGAAAGACAATCCCCATACGGTCCAGCCAGGGTAATTCGGGACAAAGGAATTTCATCAGCGTAGAAAACACAAACGAACCGAGAGCCGCAGCCAATGCTCCGTTTGCCGTCGCCCGCTTATAGAAGAACCCCGCCAGGAAAATAGCCAATGCCCCCGGACTGATAAAGCCGGTGAACTCCTGGATATATTGAAACGCCTGGT
Source organism: Parabacteroides goldsteinii DSM 19448 = WAL 12034 (assembly GCF_000969835.1). Lineage (GTDB taxonomy): Bacteria > Bacteroidota > Bacteroidia > Bacteroidales > Tannerellaceae > Parabacteroides > Parabacteroides goldsteinii. The sequence continues at coordinate 806,724 of NZ_KQ033913.1, read as the reverse complement.
CCAGCCCCGACAACATCGGAGCAATCGATACCGCAATCAGCAACGACCCGAAGCTGGCCCATCTCCCAGTCAGCACCAACTCCTGCTGTCCGGCATCCTTCCTGAAATAAGAGCGGTAAATATCCATCGTGAAAATAGTTGAAATACTATTCATCATCGAGGCCAGCGAACTGACAATGGCCGCTGTCAGCGCTGCAAAAGCGATCCCTTTCACTCCTACCGGCAGCAGATTGCTGAGCAACCACGGATAAGCCTCGTCCGACTTCTCCAACGGGGCATTCAGAGCAAAGGCCGCAATCCCCGGAATCACCACCAACAGAGGAACCAGCAGTTTGATAAACCCGGCAAACAACATACCGTTCTGTGCCTCTCCTACCGATTTGGCCGCCAAAGCACGCTGGATGATATACTGGTTGCATCCCCAGTAATAGAGGTTGGCAACCCACAGTCCGCCGACAATAACGGAGATACCCGGCAAATCCTTATAACTCGGATGCGACTTGTCGAGAATCAGATGAAATTTATCTTCCGCCTGTGTATAAAGGTTCGTGACTCCCTGCCATACACCTTCTCCGCCGCCCAGCATATTCAATGCGATATAAGTGGTTATCAATCCTCCGCCTATAAGGAATACCACCTGGATAACATCGGTCAGCGCCACCGCCTTCAGTCCGCCATAAATGGAATAGATTCCGGCAAAAGCCGCCAGTCCGACAATGCCCCAAATCATAGGGACACCCATCACCTTTTCGATCGTCAGTGCACCGAGGTAAAGGATGGAAGTCAGGTTGATAAAGATGAAAACAGCCAGCCAGAAAACAGCCATGACAGTCTTGACCCGTTTATCGAAGCGTTCCTCCAGAAACTGGGGCATGGTAAATATCTTCTTTTCGAGGAATATCGGAATAAAGTACTTGGCGACGATAATCAATCCCAGCGCCGCAATCCATTCGTAAGTAGCCATTGCCAGCCCGATTGCATAACCGGAACCGGACATACCGACAAACTGCTCCGCCGAAATATTAGAAGCAATAATCGAAGCACCGATTGCCCACCAGGCCAATCCGCGCCCCGCCAGGAAATAATCGCCGGCATCCCGTTCTTCTCCTTTTTTCTTCCGGGAGACAAACAGGCCGACAAACAGGATCAGGGCACAGTAGGCGATAAAAATGACCAGGTCTATAGTATTCATGGTATCAATATTTAATGTTCTATATCTTTTTCTGAAAATATGGTCAAAATTCATCCTGCATCAAGGCCGAACGTCCTCCATCCATCAGAATCGTCGTTCCACTGATAAACCGGGCTTTGGGAGATGCCAGATAGACACAAAGTGCGCCCACTTCGTCCACCGTGCCGATCCGTTTAACCGGATGCAGGTTGATCGTTCTCCGGCGTTCCTGCTCCGCATCCGGAAAGGAGTCAAACCAGGTATCGTTGCCCGCCGTATCAATAAAACCGGGTGCTACACCGACCGTACGGATGGCTGGTCCCCATTCAATTGCCAGGTTACGCACCAGTCCTGTTATCGCCGTTTTGGTAACGCTATACGGAAAACATCCGGGTATCGTACCGAACGCATGGTTGGAAGTCATCAACAGGATGACACCTTCCCCACTCTTTTCGAGATAAGGCTTACACAACTTTGACAACCGCCAATGGGAAGCCAGATTCAAATCCAGGTTATACTGCCAACGTTCTTCGGTACATCCTTCGGCTCCCTCAAACACATTTACTCCGGCACTGGAGACCAGGATATCTATCCGCCCGAACGTGCCGACCGTTTCCCGAACCAGCGCTTCCAGGTCTTCCGGACAGGTCACATCTGCCTGCCTGTATAAGGCCCGTACCCCCTCTGCCTCTACGGCTTTCCGGAAGGCAACCGCACATGTATCGCCTGCCGCTTTCCGGGAACACCCGGCAACATGGGCTCCGGCCTTTGCAAACTCGATAGCCGTACCCAATCCTATGCCGGATGATACACCGGTAACAAGCACCACTTTATCTTTATAGTCTATCGTAAAACTCATACGCTTAAATATAGAAGTTATCGGGAGCGTTCGTAGTAATACCCGGATGTTTCTCCATCTCCTCTTCCACCAGGTCGACGCCTAAGCCGGGACGATTGGACAAATGCAGATGACCGTCGTAAACCATTTCGGCAATCGGATGGTCGATCACCGTATCTCTCCAGGGAACATCGTTAAACATAAACTCCTGACGGAAGAAATTCGGTATCGCGGCACACACATGCGAAGAAGCCAGTGTCGATAACGGCCCGTTCGGATTGTGAGGTGCAATCAGCACATTATAGGCTTCCGCCATCGTAGCCATCCGTTTCATTTCCGAAGGGCCTCCGCAACGGGTAATATCCGGCATAATCACGTCACAGACATGTTTTTCCAACAAAGAACGAATACCGAAACGGGTATAATGGCGTTCTCCCACACAGATGGCCACATCCGAAGGGATACGTTCACGCATAGCCCGCAAAGTCTGGGAACTTTCAGGGCCGGCAGGTTCCTCATACCAGGTGATATCCAGCTTTGCCAACCGTTCGGCCATCTTCACTGCTACGCGGTAGTTCAACATGGCATGCGTCTCGATCATAATATCGAACTCCGGTCCAACCGCGTCGCGGACAGCTTTCGATACATCGAAAGCCAGGTCCTGTTGCTCGGCTGTCAAAGTCAGATTCGAGGCCAGGTCTTCGCCATAGAAATAATTGGTATGTGCAAACGGGTCGAATTTCAATCCGGTAAATCCTGCCTCTTTTACTTTCAGGGCCTGCTCCGTATAATCTTTTGCATTATGGCCACCACCGGTAAACCAATAGTTTGCATACAACAGAATATCTTTGCGATAAGCACCTCCCAGTAATTCATAACAGGGAACACCCAACACTTTCGCCTTCAGGTCCAGCAAGGCCATGTCGATACCGCTGATAGCGCACAGGCTGGCTCCATACGGGCCGATCCAGTTCAGGTCACGATAAAGTTTTGTCCAGATAAAATCCGTTTTCATCGGGTCGAGGCCGATAATACGCTGTCCCACATGTTTGGCAGCTTCGAAAACGATCGGGCTCCCGGGCCAGTTGGTTGCTTCGCCGACACCGGTGTAGCCTTCGTCTGTATATATTTTAAGTAGCGTCCAGTTATATTTGATACCTTGTACCAACCATACTTTAACATCTGTGATTTTCATTGTCTATTCCGATTTAATTACATGATTCCAAACTGATCGAAAGCGTCGCGGGCTTTCATTCCTTCCTGAATTTTCTTTAATACCATACGCTCGCCGCGGGCTTTTTCAAGGGCGCGGGTAAAGACTTCTTCTTCAATGCTGCGGGGTACGACACATACACCGTCGATATCTCCTATCAGTATATCGCCATCATTAATTCGCACGCCATCCATTTCGATAGGTACCCGATAATCAATTACTTTTCCTCTCGGCGCCTGGTCTTGTGCATAAGGTCCGTAAGAAAAACAGGGAAAGTCGAGTGCCAAAATACCTTTTGTATCCCGAGAATACCCATTGACCACTGCGCCGGCCGCTTTACACTGGATAGCACGGGCACTCATCAACTCTCCCCACAAAGCATAACAAGGAGACGAACCGGAGCAAACATACACTTCATCTTCTTTCAGGTCATCCAACGCTTCGAGCATCAACCCGAAAGAGCGTTTCAGCAACGGATTTTCTCCGCACTTTTTGCCATGTTCCAGCACATCAGCCTCCAGCACGGTCATAGCACGTCCCACCACCAGCATATCATCACGAAGCGGACAAATCTGCGGTGGAAGGAACTGACGGGTATATCCCATCTTATCCATTATGTCACCGATTACTGCGGTATAAAGCTCCTCCTTTATCAAAGAGAACAGAGCTTTATCATCATTCCATTCTTTCATATCCATATAGTTTATCAGTATAAATTATTCAATGATTACTGATCACAAAGTTAGCCGGAGTATACAAAAAGTCAGCCCGAAATTCATATCTCAACGTATGCAGGAAGGACCTTTTACGAAAAAAATGTGTACAAAACGGAAACTACTTGGTAACTTCCCGCGGAGTGATCCCCATCTGCTGTTTAAAGACCCTTGAAAAGTATTGCGGTGATTTGAACCCGCAGATAAAACAGATTTCCTTGATCGACATCTCCGTATTGCGCAACAATTCAATCGCTTTGTTAATACGGATCTGATTCAGATAATCCAGCGGGGAAAGATTCAGGTGTTGTGCAAACAGTTTGCGGAGGTACCGTTCGCCTACTCCGGTCTGCCCGGCCACATCACTGATGGATATATCGGTCTGATAATTCATACGAATATAGGAAATTGCCTTTTTCAGCGACTCATTTGTACAAATCGGCAAGTAAGATTCATCCATGTAACGATAGATAAGAATCAGCAGTTCCGCATAGTACATCACCACCAGGTATTGATAGTATTTATTTTTTAGGTTCATCTCGTTTACAATGCGTTGGACAGCCCGCATGATACGGACATTATTCACGATTTTAATCAGGCGGTTCTCTTCCGAAAAGATCGTTACGGGAGTCAGCTCGCCTGTCTCATCCTGTGCATGCGGATTGAAACGGGAAAATATTTCCGGTAGAAATTCCAGCTGCATCAGTGTCGTTCCTTCCGAGCCTGCTTCAAAGGTATGTTCCACATTCGAACAGATAATCATCATCTCGTTCTCATTGAAACTGATACTTTCGTTTTCCAGATGAAGGATGCAGTTGCCTTTCTTTACATAGTTGATCTCGATGCGTAGATGCTGGTGAGGACCGAATGTTTCAAACGGCTGGAAAGAGACGAAACGAAAGACATCTGCCAAACGTTTATATTTTAGATTCTCCGTTATCCCCTCTAAAAGTCCCCAAAGAGACTGTTCTGTTGTCTTGTTATCCATGATATTCCTTTCCCTTGTTCTGAAGCAAAGATAGAGAAAAGACAGTACCGGATTTTACACTTCGAAGAAAAAAGAAGGACCGAAATGGTATCTTTCGGTCCTTTAACTTATACAAATCGGAACTAACCTATATATTCCTTTATTTTTCCAGTAAAATAATCATTCCGCCTCTCCCCATAATCTCACATTGCTTCAAGGAAGACAGTTTTCCTTCCCATTGTGTATTTCTAATCTCAGGTAAGATATAAGAAGATGGTTTGAATCCGAGCAATTCCTCATCCAGTGTGATTTCAGCCGTCTGAGGCATATCCGTCCAGTTTGCCAGTACCACCAGCGCTTTATCACCATTCACATAAACGGTAGCCGGGATGTCCTTATTATCCGTTTTCACCGGACAACGTTCGTCCCAATAACCTCTCATCTGTGCATTCTTCATGCCAAAATCATCCCAAAGTTTCCAAAGCGGAACAGGATTTCCGCTCCACGGCAAACGGGGAAGCATTCCGTAAACCATCCCTCTGAATAGGTTCCGGGCATCCAGCGTTTCACTCATCAAGCCGAAAGGAATACCGGACATTTCCACCAGCCAGAAATCCAGCGTATTATTTGCTCTGAAACCTTCACCGATCCAGGTGCGGTCCACATAAGGTAACAGTTCCAGATACAAATGCAGTGAATTGGCATAACCGGCCCACTGGTTCATATGGTTCCAGGAATGGATATCTATCAGCCGGCGCTTTCCGTCGGCATCCATAATACGGCGGGCACGTTGCAATGTTTGATGGTCCAGAGCACTGTCATCAATATAAACACCATCCAGCCCCAGATTCTTTATCATCCAATCCAAACCTTCCAGATAGTAATTGTTCCAGCGGGAATCAGGGGTAGTAATAACCGAGATATCCATATCGCCGGCATATTTACCTTCATTAAAAGCATTATACCAGGCCGGAATGAAATGAGTCGTCAGGTTCTTGTTCAACCATTCGTGAGGACCGTTCCGATGGATCAGCGTACGGGCATCCTTTCCGGGACCGTCATGGATCACTTCACTACCCAGGCTACGCAACGCCCAGAGTTCAGGTATCTTCACCGTCAACTCACGGGTCGTATAATAAAGCCGGACATCCAGGTCCTTGCTGTGTGCATCCGAGATAAAACGTTTCAAATCCGGAACTGCTTCATCATAATAAGGATAGTTAATGAACGGATATACATCTTTCTTATGATGGATATTAATCATATTGGCACCTGCTTCCAATGCAGCAGGGATATAACCGGCACTCACATCGCTGTTGGAATGGTAGAAACGTTTTTCCGCCAGTTCTTTCAGGTTAAGCGGTTTCACCGGAGTAACCAGCATATTGAAATTATAATGAAGAACATCACCTTTCTGCATAGTCCGTTCACCACTATAGGCCGTCATCAGGACTGTACCGTCTTTATCGGGCAGAATATCGATACCGCCCTTATTGGCATTTCCCCACGAAGCAGGCAGGTTCAGTTTACCTAAACCATAATAGATATTCACCAGCGGGCGGACATAGTTTTCATCTTTGAAGCAGAAGTTCAGACCGGCATTTATATTTCCCATCCAGATCTTATCCTGATGTTTGTCGACATTCCATTGCCAGTTAATTACAGAATCCGGACGGAAACCGCCTTTATGTCCCAATCCCATCATATATTTGGCAGCATACGAAGTATAAGGTACTTCCAGGCGGATATCCTTTACTTTCACGTCTCCCTGGGATTTCACCTGTATCTGATAATCGACCAGACCATCGAAACCGAATTTACCGGAACACTGTACTTCAAAATTACGGTTCTTCCGGGTAGCTATCCAATTTACCGACGCATTATTCCGTCCGGTGATCCGCAGGGAACCGGGTTTCAGCACTTCTTCGCCATTCTCCGTTTCTATCACGAACCGCATTTCTCCTGCCAGAACGGGAGTATTGCTCTGATCGTTCAGCTGGTTACTCTGATCATAACGGGTAGAAAGGGATTGAGGAAGACCTTCTTTCGACAGTTCCATCGTTCCTCCTAACCAGGAAATCGTTTGTTTCTGTAATTGAACCGGAACATACGGAGCCGTCGGTTCATCGGCATTACCGATGGAAGAATCCAACCAGCGCAGGCGGGTTTTCCTCCATCCTTCGTTATCTCCGTGGTTGGCGATGAGAGAACCTTGTACGGTCAGTTCACATGCGATCTCTACCGGTTTGGCATCAGCAGCTTTGATCGTAACTTTTCCTTTATAAACGCCGCTTGCCGTTACAGGCACATCGGAACCGATCCATAATGCCTGCACATTTCCTTTGGAGACATTCACCGTCTTTTTAAAAGATTTGCCATTCGTATCAGTCCCTCCCAGGTTAAAACAACGGAAAGCAGAAGCCGGAATCTTATTTCCCTTTTCATTCTTCCAGTCAGAGAAGATAACAGATACGTCCGACAAGGTTTCATAGGGAGCGAAGATTCCTACCTGCCAGGTATAGAACTCACCCGGAAGACAATCGCCCCGGAACTTTGTCCGCGAATCAACCGACCGTTCCACCCAACGCACAGGGATTGCATCCGTCATACGGATATCGTGTTCCCGGTCTTCCGTAAAACAGAAGTAACCGGCTTCCGGGTTTTCTTGTATCAACCTCTTCACCGCATCCGACGAAGCCACACGGCGCATTTCCGAGTCCTGCTCATTCACCGTACCCTGTCTTTTCAAGTCATCGAAGGCATTCGTTACATCATCCTGCGCCTGCATAACACAAGGCAGGGCCAGAAGCGAATATACCATCAGGTACTTAATTTGTTTTCTCAACATTGTAGTATTCTTTTGATAATTGTTTGTATTTGTCCAACATCCGGCGGGCAACAGCCACTTCGTCTCCTTCCGTTACCGGAGTACGGGCCTTACCCGGACGATCAACGAAAGCCAACTCCCAGTCAGCCAACGAATCATAAAACTCATTCGCACGGAAAGCCTGACGGCCTAAATCCATCTTTGCATCTTCCTCCCTGTAAATCGTTCCGTTATCGAGATGTCCCTGCAACATATCATAGAACTGTTTCCAACGTTGCAGATAATATCCCTCGATCAAACCGGTCCATTCACGCCATGAGTAATCGAATTGACGAACATCGACCTGTCCGCCCCAGATAGTCACCAGTGAAGAGGCATTCTTTTCAAACAAATTGCGTTCTTCATCGGTCGTTCCCCAGGCACGTGCATCAGTCAACCACTGGTCAAAGTTAAACTCTGTACGGGTACGAAGCAAGATATCTACATCTTTTAATAACTCGAGGAAACGTCCGGAGTGCAGAGCAAATGCCTCTTTATCCTTTTTCTTAAATGCCTCGGCAGCTTTTTTATGTATTTCCTGTCCCAGGTTGGACATAATCTGACGCTGTACATCTACAATATCGAAACGATAAGGTCCGGAACCTTTCAATTGTTCCGCATCCTGTAATAAACATACTTCAGCTTCTATCAATGATTGCGGATCATAAGGAATATTAAAACCGGCATTCGGTCCCGACTTCTTTACATCCACAGCAGGACGGGCACAGATGATCGAACTGGACTCGACCCCATTCGTTCCGGCCCGATAAGGACCCGCCAACAATAACTCCCAGGCCTTATTGGCTGCATCCGAAAATGCGCCATAACGACGTTCTGCATATTTATTCAACCATTCTTCCAGCTTCACCGAATCCTGATGAACCGGCATCTCAAATGCCAACTCATAAAATACAGGATTTTGTCCGATCGACTCCATGAATAAACCGGAACCTACCACATTCGGCGTTTCCTGTTTAGCTTTCATAAACTGATTGGATGATACCAGCGGCAAATCTCCGTGAAGATTGACACGCCCACCAAAATTATGCAGATTACCTACAACAAAATCATGGTTGCAAAAATGATCTTCTCCCCCTAACGCACCGTTCAGGCTCAATACGAGTAAATCATGTTTCGGTACAACGGATGCAATATCTTTCCGGAAACTCCAGGCTTGCATCACCCACAACGCCTCCGGATCGAACGTCTTCATCAATTTATGGATAGAAGCCCCTACTGCATTCAGATATTCAGGTGTATCCACAGGCGGCTTGCTTTCATGGAAAGGATCGGCAGCATATAGTCCGTAGGTTCCATATAATTTCTGTTCCTCTTCCAGAAAAGCTTTTCCCAGTTCCGTAAATAACGGATCCAGCGGATCTAACTGGCAGATACCTTCAAATCCATACCAATCCGGTTGTTTCTGTATCTTTGCCTCCGGAAACTTTTCCATCATCTTACGAGGTACAGCACCGGAAAAACCTTGTTGTATCGGTGTCATCCCTAATTCCAGCTGACGGTTTACCACTTGTTTACCCAAAGCGATATGCGAATCAATCCATGATTTCGGCAGCGGTCCGCCAAAGCTTTCGATATTAGGCATCCACTGCCAGGCAAAATGGGCCGGATCGACCAGATAAGAACGTGCTTCCTCATCTGTAAAACCGAAACGAAGCAGTGTATTATACCAAACACCTTCCAAACCGACAACCGACAAAGGTGTATTGATCGAATTCATAGCCATATAGTCGATCTCACGCTGCCAACGTTCCCAATCCCACCAGGCACCGGTATAGCTCAAGGTACAATAATTAAAATAGACACGATACTTACCGTTAATTATCCGGTGTGTCGTCTCTGCCGGAACAGGCAATGTCGCCGGTAAATTCAACTGATCGCCAAACCAGGAAACATGGGCATTACAATGATATTTCAAATACTGGTTATAAGCTGTTGCCAACGATACCGTATTGTTCCCCCGCAACACAACCTTGCCGTTCTCCCCAGCCACTTCATAGACATCGTTCCCGTTCTCCGGCTCTATCAGTTCCAGACTAAACTGCTGACTATAACCCGGAGTAATACGTTCGATCAAGTCATAAGCAGCCTGTATCTGCGGATCTTTCTGACAAGACATCAGAGATAAAATACAAAAAAGCAAAAATACTTTACTTACAATTCTCATGGTATAAATCTTTATAATTATTTATATTACTAGACGTAGAAAAGCCCGTTTACCCTATAAGGATACGCAAATAAACTTACTTTACACGTTCTACATATCTATCCCTGATATCCTACAATAGTTCGTTAAAAAGAACGGATAGGCATCCGTTCGCCATTCCCTGCCTATCCGTTGGAAGAAAAGCGTACGTTTTTTTCCTATATCCCGGCAGGTCATACCCTATAATGTACATACCGATACTCTATATTGTATTGGTATGTACATTATAGGGTATAGCAGACAAATCCATGGGGATAGATCTATTAATAGGTGTTCACCCGATATGGGCGACTTAGTAATGCCATCATGCCAGTACTACTATGTCATCTTGCTAGCATAGTAGTATCAGTACCATTAGCTCTACTGTGTAAAGGTGGTTAACACTATAGTGCTACCTATTCATCCTTTATTCTCATCTTTCAGGTTTCATCCCTGTTTGCAGCTTTAATATTCAAAGGATCCGGCTGAAAGGAGAAAAAATGCGAAGGCTTATACGATAAAAGAGGGGTACCTGTCCGATAAAAAACGGGGAGGCATCGGAGGACAGACAGATATTTACCCATTTAGAAAACTATTGGTATTTTTTACCTGTAAGATAAGTCTTCTCTCATTCTTAAAACATTTTTCAGCATACAAACCATGAACATCAAAGGACAGAAGATACCTGAAAACTGAAAGATGAGAAATAAAAACACACTGAGAGAGGAGGTTTTTATATAAAAATTGTCACTAGAAAATTGGAGAAGCCTAACTTATATGTCTATCCCCACTGATTTTCTTCTAAGCCGTTCTAATGTTCAATTTTAACAAGATAAATATCTCTGAAAAAAAATAAGGGACTTTTGCATTCAAAAGTCCCTTATTTTGTAATCAAAAGTCCTGTCTTAACATTTCAAAACACCGGACCTTTTTTTCTGCTATTTTAGATCTGTCTTTACGGATGAAAAGAAACCGTTACTTTCCCCTGTACTTTATCGCCTTTTCGCAACGGCTTGTATTCTTTCTCGGCATGAGGGATCAGGAAGTTTTCCTTCCCCGGATTGTTATAATCGGCAACTAATAAGCGGATTGCATCGCCTTCTATCCAGGTACGGACATACTGCGTTCCGTCGGATTTCACTGTGACAGATTGTCCTGATCCGTCTTTCAGCCGGGCTGAGTAAATATTCTCCTTCGTAGAACGGAACATGTTTGAACCGGCTGCCGTCTGGTCATACGACCAGGATTTTACAGGTTGTTTGGAAGGACCTGCCAGTCCGGATACAGGCAAAGAGGCATCGAATGCTTCAGCTTGTCCCGTCAACGCTCCTATATGGTCTTCCGGATATACATTCCAATAGCCTTTCCGCTTCCAGTCCAGATGGGTAAAAGAAGAAGGTAAAGTAAATACCAACCCTGTTTGTCTCGGGGAAATATCCTGAAGCATAGTGAAGTCGTAGACAAAAGTGACTTCTCCGTTCTTATGAAAACGATATTCAAATATGCCTTCGGCTTCTTTATAAATTCCTTTTACTTTTATACTAATAAGTTCATCACCCGGCAGACAAGTAACAGACTGAGCTATCCAATTTTCGCAGACTGAGTTATATGGCTTGAACTTCTGGTCTTTTCCGACCATCTGGACACCTTCGCCATCTCCATTCAACGGCAGTACCATAAAAACAGGTGATTGCAGCAATACGGCATTACCTCCCTGACCGGCGGACAACAATCCGTTGCGTTTATCCACAGTAAACACTCCTCCTACCGACTGAATCTCGATAACATCGGCTTTTTCCTGACAAGAGAGTTGTCCTGACTGCCCTTGTCCCTGTGGCTTGGTCTGTTCCGGTAAAATACGGAAACTGTATTCATCGATCACAAAACCACGGACACCGGTAACCGTCAGTTCCAGCTTTTCCGCATTCCGTAAAGATTCCGGCAACTGAATTTCGAACTCTCCTTCCGAGCGGGGAGCCATATCGGTTGTTACCCTGCCGCTCTTTCCCCCGGCTTTCCACACGATGGAACATTCCGACAGATTACTGAAATTATGACGGTTCTCCACATGGAAACGGACAATACCGTCGGCCGACATATTTCCTTTCTGTACGATCTTAACCGGACTGAATGCTTTCTTCATTCCCCAATATTCCGGTTTCTCACGTCGCCATCCGTCTATCGGTCCCCAGGTTCCGTAACCGACCGCCTTTTCACCCGGCAGGAAGAAGGTATCGTCGATACCGGCCCATATCGCACCGCCCAGAACACCCTGGCTATGATACATATCATTCCACATCTGGTCCAGCAGAGGTCCCCACATCGAACGAAGTCCCGGATCGGCAGCCAGCTCCAAGCGGTTGTAAGCATTCAGGTGGCAGAACTCGTCGAATGTGACGGGGCGTTTGCTATTGCGGTATTTATTCGGTCCGGTAGGCCCGGGATAATGATGATTGGTTACTTCCAGTTCGCCGTTATCGGCATCCGGTCCCCACTGGCTGAAGATGCGCGGACGTGTCGGGTCCATCTGCTTCACGACTTCTCCCGCCTTTTTGAAATATTCGGCATATTTCAATGATTCATTTCCCAGCGACCACATAATAACGGAAGGATGGCTGCGGTTCAGGTTTACCATCTCGACATGCTGGTTCACCAGTACGGCATCATACATCTCTTCCGGTACATTCGTGTTATGTGCCCAGCAGAAAGGAGCTTCCACTTCTACCAGCATTCCCAGTTCATCGCAGGCTTCCAGTAAGGCTTCATCGGGCGGATAGTGGGACGTACGGATATAATTCACATTACCACGACGGAACAACTCGACATCTTTCCGCCACATGCCGTCATTCACAGAACGTCCGCGCAACGGCATGACCTCATGACGGCAAACACCCCGCAGCTTTACCGGCATATTATTTATATACATTTGGTTACCGCGAACTTCCACCTGGCGGAAACCTACCCGACGTACCGTTTCATGCAACACCTTCTTTCCGTCTTTCAAACAGCAGGTCAACGTATATAAATAAGGATGCTCGGAATCCCATTTCTCCGGTTTTGCGATACTGAAAGAGAGGCAGGCTTTCTCTGTCGCACCTGCTGCTATCTTTTGAACCGGGTTAGTATTTTGTTTTAACGCGATCTCTTTTCCGTTTGCATCTTCCAAAGAGAAATGAAGGGAAAGGTTTGAAGCGGGAACCGATGACTCATTGCTAATTTCAATATCCGTTTTCAGTACGGCATCCATATAAGTACTGTCAAAAGAAGTATTTACATGAAACATCGACATATTTACATCCGGTAAGGTAAACAGATACATATCCCTTGTTATCCCTCCCAACGGATGAACAGCGTACTGGGAACCGCTGGAAGTCGAATCGGCAAGGCTTTCCGATCTCACCGACACAGCAATTCTGTTCTCTTTTCCTGTCTGTACCAGCTCCGTTACATCCAGTTCAAAGGCGGTAAAGCCGCCCAGATGGGCTCCGGCTTCCTTACCATTTATATAAATATGGCTATCGCTATATATACCGTTGCAGCGTAGTTTGATCCGTTGGCCGTTCCAGGAAGAAGGGACGGAAAACGTACGGAAATAACCGGCCGCCTTTCCTTTTTCCACTTCAAAGCCTTGCATTACCCATTCGCCGGGCACTTCGATACTTTTCCAGTTGGTAACACTTCCTTGCTTCCAGAATTCTTTTTCCGGAGAAGGATTGAACTGCCAGTTCCCTCCCAAAGGGATCTTTTGCTTCTCCACCTTTACGGGCAAAGGGGAAAGACGCGGAACCGTAAAATCTGTTGCACTGACCGATTGCAGGCATAAAACCGAAACCAGCAAGTAGAATAGTTTCCTTACATTCATATACGTATTTTGTGTTTTAATGATATTAATACAATTTCCACAGGCAAATTAACGACATTTATTCTTTTCGGCCCATACAATAAATAAAACAAAAGACTTTAATTCGGAACTAATTTATAAGAAATGCTTCAAATACGGAACTACAGGCATAAAAAGCAAAAAGAGCCATTCTTCACTTATTTATTAAGTTGAAAAATGGCTCTTCAAACGGACGATAGTACTTAGTATTCCGTTTTCCTATTTACCATAAACATATACTTCAGCAACATTTGTATAGGGTTCACGGTTACTATCCGGAAGTAATAATTTCAGGTAGCGTCCCTTGCCTGCCCCGCTAGTCTCCGGTAATGTAATTGATGAACTGTCTCCTTCGTCAAACACGGCAGTTCCTATTTTTGTCCAGTTACCTGTATTGGCATCCGGTTGATCAGATACATATAACTCAACACTTTTGGAATCAGTGTTACCTGACCGGCGATACAATTCAACCCTGGAAATCATTTTCGGTGTCTGCATATCTATTACGGCCCAATGAGGCAGAGGTGCATCCCCGCCTTCGTAGGCCGACTGCCAATAGGTACTCAAATCATCGTCTATCAATGCATCCATTCCACCACCTTCGGAGGTCGATACATCGGAAACGGACAAAACCTTCCACGAACTACAGTCATATTTATATTCTGTCGGGAAAGGTGTTTCATATTCTTTCCATGCAGTGGCAAATGTATCGATCGCTGCTGCTTCCGGAATATACAAAGACCTGTATTCAAAGGTTGAACCCGACTTTACATCCGGTAATAGAACTAAATCATCTGTAGAAGGGACTTTTGCTATTGCTTGTGAACCATCCTTTTTCACATAACGTATTTCACTACGAACCAAATATTGAGGTGCATAATACCACTTGATTGTTCCTTCCTGATCCGACAGTGACAAACTTTCTATCAGACGATCATTCAATGTTGCTTGGTAAGTATCCCCGTAAGAAGTTCCAAAATCTGTCATAAACAATGATTTATGTCCGAAATTATCAGTTGTCTGTATATTGAATGTATAAGATTTTTCTTCCAAATTATCCAATATGACAGAAATACTATCGTAACCGGTCTTCAGTTCAACAGGAATAATCAAAGAGTCAAGTCCGTCATTCCAATATACATCTATAGAACGGACATTTGGGGCATTATAGGTACGACAATTAAATAAAACTCGTCCTTTACCTGCAATAAAACTTACGGAATCCGGTTTAGGAGCATAAATAATCTCACCACCTTCTATATACTCTTCATGTATATCCATGAAATCTTCACAAGAAGTGAAAGATAAAATGGAAGCAGCCAGTATCGCTAAACTATATATTCTTTTCATAATTTTCTTGTTAATTTGTTGATACTATACATTATTTTTCGATTTGGCCATAAAAGTCAACATCTGCAATATTCGAGAAGGTCGCTCCTCCGAAAGCAGACATAAAGACTATACGGACATATCGTACCGAAGTCAGGGATACGTCAAATGAAAACTCATGTCCGTTATTAGCAACATCCATGTCCAAATCCGTCACGGTAGAACCAGGAGATCCGGAAGGTTTCACAATTTCACAGTCCATCACTTTTGTCCATTCGCTCCAATCTCCACTTTGGCTGGGTTCATGGTCACATACATATACCTCAAATGTTTTTGGATTACCATGACCGTAAGCAATGTTTGCACCAAAGTTATAAATACGTTGGTGTACAACCAATCGACTCAGTTTAGCAACAGTTCCTAAATCGAAAGTAGCCGGAGCACCCGGTAAAGCATTTGTAATAAAACATCCAAAAGTATTATGGTCATCGTCTAATATATAAGCGTCTTTTCCTTCCCAATTCGTCAAACTTTTATCGTTTGCCAAATTCATTACACGCATATTCTTTTTGTTCAATTTTTCTTCGAACAAAGGAATGACTTCTGCAGTGAGGGTGTCGGAATAATTATCAAAATTATCGTTTATTATCATGGAGAAATTTTTAGGTTCCGGAGCATAGCCTCTGATGTTGTAAACATTTTCGTCAATATCACTCATCATAATATTCATGGTTGACATTTCCCCGGTGGAATCCGGAGCTAGAAATTCAATGTTAAGAGGCGCCTTTTCCGGATTCCTCCAGCTGAAGCGGGCACCACCAAAGTCTTGCTCAATTGCTACTGATTTGATAGCTTTAGCCAAAGCTGATTCCAATGGGGTAAACTTCACTTCTATCGGATCTGACAACTCTTGGGCACGATTCACTGCATAAATAGTTGCTGTATGCTCCGAAGTGTCATTATAACCCTGGATTGCCAATTTATCTTCGTAATATGAAGCTGTCACTTCATACTCCTTACCATTAGTCGTAGTATATAAACATTTTACCGCCAATAAATCTTCCGTATTGGGAATTTTATAAGAGACAACAGCCCCACCGGCTGTGGGTTCAACTACAACATTGGTAACAACTCCCGGTTTACCTAAGCTTTCACTGATCGGTAACTGCTCTTTTTCTGAACAAGAAAAAAGAAACGGAAGTAATAATGTAAACTTTAAATATCTGGTATTCATATGTATGTCATAAATAATATAGATTAATAATTACCATCCCATATTCTGACGTAACAGTGGGTTTTTTACTATTTCTGACTCAGGTATAGGAGCAAAATAGTTTTTAAATTCAAAAGATTGCTCGTAAATGGCTGTTGGCGTATAATAGTTTTTAACATCTGAAGCATTGATATTCCAACCTTCAATGATACGATTTTGCTCAGCCAAAGCAGTTTTCCAACGATGGCTATCCCAGTAATAAGAACCCTCACATGTTAATTCTATTTTACGTTCCTGTCGGATTATATCACGCATTCCTTCTTTGGTGGTCGGTTTGTTCGGTTGTTTGGAATATTTACTCCAAGACTCAACAACACCTTTAAGGCCGGCACGTTCGCGTACCATATCGATATATTTGTACACTTCGGCATCCGGTGCATCTTTCGATTCATTCAAAGCCTCCGCGCACATTAATAACAAATCGGCATAACGCATGTCGGGGAAAGGATAAGATTCCCAAGTGATACTGTTGGCATCCCGGAAAGAACTATTGATGGAAACCAGTTTTTTAGGCCAATAACCGGTTGCGTTATAGTGCCCCGGATTTCCAACGGAAGAAACTTCTCCGAAACGATTTTTAGGATACAAGCATTCTGCATCATCATCCGGCATGTTTTTATAAGAATTTCCATACCACTTACCTCTGTCAAATCCTAAAGTAGAATAAAAGCGCGGTTCACGGTCAAAATTCAAAGCTGCTGTTTGTTCTCCTCGCTGAATATAATAGCGATGTTCCGCATCACTGACACGTAAACTATAACGACTGGCATAATCATACGTATTATCTTCTTCAATAGGAACACCGTTTTTTGAATAAAATCGTTCTACTGTCGATAAAGGCACACTCATTTTTTGCCATACATTATTTAATGAAGTAGAAGTTTCAAAATAAGTAAAACATTCCATTTGGAAACCACCGTCGACAATCGAAGCCGTATTACTCCAAATAACTTCGGGATTCCATCTGTGACTAATCACACCTCTTAATGTTTGTACCAACAACGTTTGATCGGACAAAGGTTTTGTTGCCACATAGTCTGATGTTTGATACAAACGGATACCAGCCGCTTCACTCACTTCTACTGCTTTTTTACATGCTTCTGCCGCAGCCGTCCAACGGGTAGGGTCATAAACCTGATTAAAGAACGGTTCACCATTATGATCCAGAAAACTATTATAGTCTGTGTTTCCATTAAACAAAGGGCTGGCCCAATACAATAGCACTTTAGCTTTTAGCATGTGAGCTGCCGGTTGTGTAAAACGACCTAGTTCCGATGACGGGTTGGTAAGTACTAACGGTAAACTTTCACTATCTATCACTTCGTTGATCAAATCCATAACGTATTGAAAGCAGTCGTCTACTTTCTCACGATAAACACGAACTCCCTGAGTCGATTCTGTCACAGGAGGACTTTCACGCAGCGGGCAAATAGGACCGTAATACGACAACAAATAGAAGTGCAGATAGGCTTTTATCAGTTTAACCTCGGCAATCATACGTTGTTTTTCGTATTCGTCCAGATCTTCAACGTTGACAATTCCTTTCATAAAAGTGTTGCACTCACGAATCCCTGCATATAATCCTCCAGTACCCCAATAATTGATAAGAGCACTCGTCGAACTATCAAGGCCTAATCCGAATTGCATTCCTTTTTCCGTATTATATTCCGTATTCAAAATCATTTCCAAAGCGCCGAAAATAGCAGGGTTTGCATTTCTGTTCATTGTAGACGGAAACTTTGAATAACAGGTTGCCAAATATTTTTCGACCGTATAACGATCTGCAAAAGCATGCTCTTCCGTTGCAATGTTGTCCGGAACGACATCCAAAAAGTCGCAGGATGTTGCAGCGACAGCCACACAGGTGCATAAAATATATTTAAATATTGATTTCATTTTCTTTCGTTTTTATTGTTTTAGAATCCTAAGTTAATGCCGACATTAAAAACACGCTGAATCGGATATCCAAAGCCGTTACCAGCCATTTCCGGATCCCATAGCTTGAATTTACTCCAGCACAAGAGGTTCGTTCCACTGACATACACGCGGAAGTTCTGTACTTTGATCTTCTTGAGCAAGTCTCTGGGAAGCGTATAACCGACTTCAACCGACTTCAACCGAAGGAATGTCGCGTCCTGCATGAACCAGGTACTGGTTTGATTATTGTTAGATATGGTTTGACTGGACAATCTGGGCCAGAAAGCATACGGATTACGGTTGCTCTCAGACCAATAATTATCAGCGATAACTTGTAATACCTGATTTTGCCCGGTCATACCATCGTCATGGTCTGTCCCCGAATTTCCATCGATAAAAGGAGATACCTTCTTTTGATCCAACCAGAACGACTGGCGTCCGGAACCCTGGAAAAAGAAAGAGGCGTCAATTCCTTTATAGCCGGCAGAAAGACCGAAACCATAGTTGATTTCCGGAGTTGTCGGGAAACCGATAGGTACTTTATCTAATTCTGATATTTTTCCATCCCCGTTCACATCCCGGTATTTAATATCGCCGGCCTTATATTCTCCGAATTGTGTCGGTGAATTTTTTACCTCTTCATCGTCAATAAACAAACGTTCGGCTATATATCCCCATTCCTGTCCTAATGATTTGCCAACTTTCGATAACCAGGGAGTAGCACTGTAGTCCGGCTCTTCCCATTCTACAGCTTCGCTGGTCGCATATGTAAAGGTTGCACGTCCGGTCATCCATAAATCTTTATTGAAACTCTTTTCATAATTGAATTCCATATCGACACCATGCCCTTTCGCTTTACCCAAATTGGCTTTTACATCCGGTACAATACCCATTGTTCCCGGAATGATACGGTTCAAAAGGATGTTTTTTCTTCGTTCGGTAAAATATTCCACATTAGCAGATAGCCCGAAAATGGTTGTTGCTTCAAAGCCGACATTCATCTTATAAGATGTTTCCCAACCGATTTCATCATTGGCATAACGATTAAACTTTACTCCGCCAGGATTATAATCCATCAAAGTACCCCAATGAACGGAAGAACCTGCACCCATGTTCACATCCGAAAGATAGTAGAAACGATCATTTCCACTACCGATCTGGTCCTGACCGGCCATACCGTAAGATCCTTTCAGTTTAAATTGTGAAAACACATCGGTTAATGGTTCGAAAAACTCTTCATTGGAAACCATCCACCCCAATGCACCGGAAGGGAAGAACCCCCAACGGTTATTCTTCGAAAAACGTTCCGATCCGTTGTAACCGAAAGTAAATTCCCCGAAATAACGAGAGTCGAAGTTGTAAGCCATACGACCGGCTAAACCAATATTTCTATAAGGTAATGACAATTGAAGATTATCCGCAATACCAGATTTCTGATTACGCATCGTGTAAACAAACAAAGCATTCACAGTATGTTTATCATTAAACAAGCGGGTATATTCTGCTTTCGCTTCCAAATAAACACTGCTGTTGATTTTGCGTTGCCCCGGTTGATAATTGATCCATTCTGTTCCGGTTGTCGGGTTCAAACGGCTCAACTTGTAAGACTGATCCTGCATATCGAAAGAGCTGATGCTATAATAGAAAGGAGTATATGCACGATCCACGGTATATTCCGAATAACGATCCATATTGACAAGTACGCTGGCCGTTAAACCTTCGGTTATCATATCCAGGTCCTGATTCACAACAAACTGAGTCAGCATGGTATTTTTACTGTATTCGTTATATCCTCTTAATGACTGGGCATAGGGATTGATATAATTGGAATCTCCGTAGTTACCAAACAAAATATGGTTCGCATAAGAATACTGCTCGTCCGGTTCATAATAGGGTTTGAATAATACCGGATTGGCCTGCATCACATGATTATACATGGTACTACCGCCACCTATTGGTCCGGAATAATCATCGAATGCCGCACTCATACGTAAAACCAACTCGGTAGTCTTTGTCAAGTTCACATTCACGTTCGAACGGATCGTATATTTCATCAAATTGATATTTGAGTTAAAGTTGTTACGCTTGTCAACCTTCATATTACCGTTGTCGCGTGTCATATTGGCCGCTACATAATAACGGGCTACCTTACCACCACCGCTTACACTAATATTTGCACGTTGGTTCATCGTCAAATCACGGAACATGGTATCATACCAATCTGTGGCTGGGAACAGATTCGGATAAAGGCCACGTTCGGTCATGGTTATTTTTTCTTGGGTATACAATGCCAAACCCATCGGATCACGTGTTTTGATCGCTTCATTATGCATACGCATATAAGTGACCGGATCTGCCAATTTTATCTTCTCGGTAGGAGTTGAAAACGAATTTTCCACACGAACATTAACAGAGACCTTCCCCTCACGTCCTTCTTTAGTTGTTACAGAGATTACACCATTGGCACCACGTGCTCCATATAATGCCGTAGCTGTGGCATCCTTCATGATCGTAAAGCTGGCAATATCGTCGGTATTCAGACGAGACAAGTCTTCTGTTCCCAATTCGATACCATCAATCAAAATCAGCGGGTCTTTTTTAGCTTCCGCTCCGAATGTCGTAATACCTCGAATGAAAAAGTTTGCATTATCCTTTCCCGGTTCACCGCTTGTCTGGTAAGAAATCAAACCGGCTACACGACCTGCAAAGGCTGTGGTCAGGTTGCTACTCGGAATTTTGAGTTCTGCCGGTTTTACTGTTGTGATGGCAGAAACCACACTCTCTTTTTTCTGTTTTGCAAAAGCGACAACCGTTACTTCATCTAAAACATCTGCTTTCGGTTCCAAGACGATGTTTAAAAACTTTTCCCCCTTATACGTAATTTCCTGGGGTTCCATACCAATAAAGGAAACGATCAGTATATCGTTCACCTTGAGACCATCAAATTCAAAATTTCCATCTACATCGGCAATCACTCCTTTTGTACTCCCCTTAATCTGAACCGTAGCACCGGGCAAAGGGTCACCTCCGGTATCTGAGATCTTACCTTTAAATTTTGAACTCTGCAAAACACCTCCAACGAATGGCCTTGTTTCACTTTTTACACCAGAATGAAGGTTAATTTCAGTATTCTCTCTTTCAATGCCTAGCGCCTCATCTGCTGCAAGCAACGATGGTGTGCAAACCAATGACAGAGGAACAAAAAGACCTAACAGTGTCTTTGTTTTCATAATGTATAATTTTACGATAAATAAAAAATGTCATTTGATTTTCTGATCAATTTAAATACATTCCGTCTCTTCCCTACTACTAATTCCATCCCGTCGGGAACGACCCATTTCTTTAGTTTGTTTTGCATAATAGTTAAATTTATGAATGGCACTTGCCTTTCAGGTTTATAATATTGTTTCAAAAATTGTATAAAACCAGTCAACCATAGTCTTAGTAGAACTATGGTTAAGAAGAGCACATGTATTTGTTCACCACAAACAATTATGCTCTGTATATCTGATATATACAGAGCATAATTTATTTTATCCGATTCAACAGCGATTCCGTTTTGTATACTTTTTTTAGGAAATAAAATCCGTATTCTCCATATACTTTATGGAAAACAGGATAAGTTTTTATCAAATAATCAAGAATTTTGTAAAGACAAATTTAGAATTGATATTCATCTGATTACGCGGAAGTGAAATAGTATGATGTATTCTTAAATTTTGAATCATAATCAACTGGTTTTAATATAAGCTTACAGATAATATTTACTAATAATTGTCACGATTATTATAAAAAAGGCTGTAGTTCTACTAAGACTATGTAAGAATAAAAGATCCCTATATTTTTGACACAAAAAGGGCTGACTAAACTTGTTAGACAGCCCTTATTTTTTTTACTCTTTATGAAAAACAGCTAATCAGAAAGCTTTTACAGTTTTCAATATATAATCCTGTGTGGAACCATCTGCTGCAGTCACCCGGTAATAACGATCTTTTGTAAAATCACCGGGGGCTCCTAACGTTGGTGCTCCATCCAATGGAGAAATGATAGCAGCATCCGAAATGGAGACATACACCCAGAGCTTTGATAAACCATCCCGTGCAATCTGTTCTTCGAACATCTTATACAGCATTTCCTTCGTAACGGAACCGGATGGTCCCGCTTTCTGAATACTATTCAGGGTATGAGTCAGAGTCGTTTTAAAACCAGTTATTCCGTTTTCTTCCACATTCTCTATCGATTTACTAAAAATCACTTCACAAACGCGTCCTTCAAGAATTTCCTGATTGGCAGTTCCTTTCTGAATCGTATCGTTATATAAAAAACGATATGAATAATCGACATTCGTCATTTTTTTATCCGATGAGTTCTCTAAATCCTCCAGATTGTGATATAAACAACTATTCATAGAGAATATCAATAAGCATCCGACCAATATATTAAAATATCTTTTCATTGTATTTGTCTTTTTATTTACTATTAATAAGATCATTCCCATCCCGCATTCTGTACAACACCGGATTTCAAGCAGAAGCTACGGTTCAACGGTACTAAATAGCGTTTCGGGGAGAACCGGGCTTCTCCTATCGCATTATTTACTTCAAAAAATTCATACTTCTGTCCGTCACGAGAGATACGTATACCACGTAATGGTCCAACCAATTCAGGGATAACGAAACCACTCGTTGCATAGGCCCCGTTACCGACACCGCCACTCTGACGCATTCCCCATCGCAAAAGAGACCAATAGCGGTCATTGCATTCATACACCATTTCAACATTACGTTCACGTTTATAGGCTTCGAATAAAGGATCGTTCCAGCCGTTTCCGCTTTTCGTATTGAGATATGCCGCAGCTTTTTCCGGGCTGAACCCTCCATGTTTTACCATCGTCGGGATCATATATTTACGGGCATTCGCAAAATCGCCTTTCATCAGATAAGCCTCTGCCATATTTAAATAAGCCTCGCCATAACGTAATACGGAATAACAATAATCCAGTTTTTGTGAACCTGGGTCAGGTAAAGAAACAACAGGGTCATAATGATATTTCAACATGGCATAACCGGTTGAAGAATTATAGTTATCCAAATCTCCTGCCCTACGTCCGTATTCATCTTCCGCTCCTGCATTGATCGGACTGTTAGAGTTGGAACAGTTTCCGTCACGACGGAAGAAAATACGTTCCTGACCATTGAAATACAGACAGCTATCATATAAAATCGTTGTATAGAAGCGTAAATCTCTTTTCTTATCCTTACTAAAATACATCTTTTCATCGACGTTTGTCCCTGTCTGTACATATGATGCATCTTCCCAATACTTGATCGATCCGTCTGTTTCTTCTACCAGATAATCGTCTACTAAATCCTGCGTAGGCCATGAACCACCATCCATTCCCCAATAATTCATCGTTGCATGGATCGGAAAATTCTTTTTAGCATATTCCGATATATTACCGGCATGCCATAAACCTTGATATTGCATAGGAGTATCATGTAGGGATGAATTTAATTTAAGACGTTCCACTACCAGAATTTGTTCCTGTGCTGTAACTGCCGTTTCGTACGAACGGAACATATCATAATAAGGACTCAGTTGGCTGCCATCGGCATCTAATCCTAAGGCCGTACCTGCTGCAATCACTTTATCATAATATTGGCTTTGGGCAGAACCACCATCGGCATAAGCCGCCGCTTGATTTGCTACACGCATCAATAAAGCATGGGCAGCCATACTGCTGACACGTCCTCTGGCTACTTTTCCGGTTGCCGGTAATGCCTGGGCCGCTTCTTCCAAATCCTTTATGATAAAATCATATGTCTCCTTAACTGAAGAACGTGGTATTTGCAAATCATCCTCTACAGACAACACACGGTTAATAATCTGTAATCCTCCATATTGACGGGCAAACAAGAAATAATGAGCTGCACGTAAAAATTTCAATTCCCCGATAGTACGGGTTTTAAATTCTTCTGAGAATATTTCACTTGCGGTAATCTCTTCCATTGCTGTGTGAATACGCCAAAGAACACTGTAATCCAACCATTCATAATTATCATCTGCGGTCACCCCTTCTGCACGGTCCCTCGACCAGTAAGAACTGTTCAGCGTACCTGTCATAGCATTCTTTGTTGAACTTTCAGCATGGCAGGAATAACGATGTCCGTATGCTCCTAGCCACAAACTTTTTTGTAGTACACTCGAGTAGATGGAATACACAAATGATTCTGCCAACGTTTCACTCGTCCATGTATCATCCCCAATAATCTTATCATACGGTCTCGTATCAAGAAAATCCGAACATGAAGTATTTGTCAATGCAAGGCCTAAAACAACAAGGCCTATATATATTCTTTTCATAATTTACTCTTTTATCTGTTATTAAAATCCTAATTGGAATCCAAGGGAATAAGTACGCATCATCGGATAAGCATATCCGTCGAAGTTCGAAGCTTCAGGGTCAGCATATTTTACAGAAGGACCGATAGCGAATAAGTTCACACCGGAAGCAAAGACCGTCAGATTCTGTAACCACGACAAGCTTCTCAAAGCTGCATATTTCAAATCATATGAGACTGTCAACGATTTCAAACGCACATAATTTGAATTGCGAGCCCAAAAATCAGAATCGACATAGTTATTATTTTCATTCAACGACGTATTACCCGGACGAGGGAATGTAGCATCGGTGTTAGTCGGTGACCAGGTATCGAGCTGATAAGTAAAGTCCAGCCTTCGTTCACCTTCTTTTCCCATAGCTACAGCACTCATATAAGTCTGTCTACGACCGGTTCCCTGGATATTTGCCAAAACATTTAAACCTTTCCAGTTTGCCGACAAGTCGATACCAAATACAAAACGCGGACTTGCATTGTTTCCGTATTTACGCTGATCCTGCCCTGTAATCTGACCATCACCATTCACATCGGCATACCATAAATCACCGGGGCGCAGGTCTTTCGAATTAATACGTTTCGGATTATTCAATACATCTTCCGGAGTCATATAAAACTGTGTCCCGACGAAGCCTGTTCCCAGATAACCTTGCTTATATCCTTGTTCACGAGTATAAGGATTTGACAAAGTCACTTTATCTTCATTGGTTATTGCCTTAATCGAGCGATACCAGGTAAAGTTGAAACCGGCAGAGAAATTAACTTGCCCAATCTTATCCGTATATTTTACAAAACCATCCAATCCTTCAGAACGGTCTTCTGCCTTGGAAACAATCAAAGGCAGGTCATAACCAATCGGATCCGTATATTCATATTTCGGTGCCACCAGATATCCCTTTGTCCGTTCATAAAACCAGTCGAACGAACCTTCCAGTTTGTTACCCAACGTAGAAAAATCAATACCAACGTCTGTTTTATCACGGGTGTACCAGGTCATATTTATACTGGGAGTAGCCCCCGGCGTAATCGAATTGACCATGCTTCCACCGATTACATATGCATTAGAATTATAATTGAAAGTTGTCAAATAAGCATAATCATCATGTTTTGCTCCGTTCAAACCGATTTCACCGTATGAGCCGCGTACTTTGAAGTAATCGAATATGCCTAAATCCTTTACCGGCGAAAAGAACTCTTCTTCCGAAATAGCCCATCCCAAAGAACCGGAAGGGAAGAAACCGAACCGGTTCCCTTTCGGAAAACAGTCCGAGCCATCGTAACGTCCGGAGAACTCTGCCATATACCGGTTGTCATAGTCATAACGAAGACGGCCTACATATCCCATCGAGGTCTGTTTACTTTCTTTGTTGCTTGCCGTAATACTGGCAGCATCTCCGTTTTGTATCTGATGTATCGTCGACAGATAGAAGGTATTCGAACTGGCAGAAAGAGATGTCCCATGATAATACTGACGGTTGTGCACTAAAGTTACCAGTACATTATGTTTTTCATTAAAGGTGTTCTTATAATCGGCACGCACATTGAAATCATATCGGTTGTGCTGATAAGAAGAACGAGTCATACTGATATTGGAAGGATCTTCAAAGGTGGCATTCCCATCCGCATCATAATAGGTGGCATTTTCATACCAGTCAGCCCTGTCCTGACTCTCGATATTATAATTTCCGTCAAAACCAAACTTCAAGCCTTTTACCCAAGGTACTGCCCACTCCAGATTGACAGCTAATTGATTATAAACAGTACGATATTTGATTTCACCCGGACCATCCAGTTGTAACGCTGGGTTATCAAATTGATTGGAAACTGTGCCGTCTTCATTATATGGTTTCTCAAAAGGTGTCCTGTCCTTCAGGCGGGAATAGAGAGTATATGCACTGGCGCTGGGATATAGTTCGTCTTTTACCGTTCCATTGACATTCAAACCGACTGTTAAACCTATTTCATCGAAATTACTGCTTACATTGGTCCGGTAATTATAACGATCATAGTTCAACTTATCCGATTTATAAATACCTTTCTGTCCCAGATAATTCAGACTACCAAAATATTTCAGCTTATCATTACCTCCACTAATAGATACCGTATGTTCATTCTGAGGTGTATAATTACGTAATAATGCATTTTCCCAGTTTGTGTATGAACCTAGATTCGCTTCAAGCTCTGCCATTTCTTCTTGTGTTCTGAATGAATTGAGGCCATTACCTAAAGATTGGTTCAATTTATTAATGGCCGTTGCATATTCATATGCATTCAAACGCTCTGCCGGATAAGACGGTGTATTGAATGCGAAATTAGCCTGATAATTTACACTCAACTTTCCGGCTTTCCCCTGTTTAGTAGTGACTACAACTACACCATTACCGGCATTCATACCATAAACAGCAGTAGAGGCTGCATCTTTCAATACGGTCATCGATTCGATATCCGATTTATTCAGTGCCATAAAACGGCCGCTCGAAGAAACAAATCCGTCAATCACATATAATGGATCTCCATTACCACGTATAGAAACACTGGCTCCATTCTGCCCCGGCTCAGCCGATCCCTGCTGTACAATTACACCAGGTACACGTCCTTGCAAACTCGATCCCATGTCCGAAAAAGGAACTTCGAGCACCTTCGTGTTATCTACTGTAGCCAAGGCGGCCGTATTCTTCCGGACACTAGTAGAACCATATCCAACAACAATCACCTCATCCAATTTTTGAGTATCTTCCCGGAGAGTGATTTGTAAAGAAGATTTATTCTTCACCGGAATAGACTGGGTCAGATAGCCGATATAAGATATTTCCAGAATAGCATCTTCCGGAATTTCCAAAGAGAATCGCCCGTCTATATCTGTTATACTTCCATTAGTAGTACCTTTTTGTACTACATTAGCTCCAATAACAGGTTCGCCAGTTTCATCGATAATCGTTCCTGTAACTTTTTTTCCTTTTTTCTGATTTAAACCATTGTTCAACTCGGTCACTACCGAGTTGAACTGATCATGATCAGTTCCGGCATAAACATGACTTGAGAAAGGACCCGCTCCTAATAAAGTCGCAATAAAAAAGTATCCCCCTCGTTTCCAAACACACATTTTCTTGTTTTCCATAATAATAATGTTTAGTGAAAACTACTTTATACAATGCTTTAATTCATAAAAGATTTACGATTACAAAGTAAGTTATGATCTCATTCTCAGTAAGTATAATGCTTGTGGTAAGAACTTTTAAATACGGAACGGATTCTCCAAAAATGTTCCAATTTAGGAACTATAGGAAAAAATGTAATCAAAGATATTGAATATAGACTTAGTATATAACACAAAATAGGCTGAACTCGCTACGAATCCAGCCTATTTTGTGTTATATAGAAATCTCTATTACAATGTAAACTCTCCTTCCAGCCGGATATCATCCGAAGCTGCTCCAACCATGACTTTGAAGTCTCCCGGTTCTACCACCTGTTTCATTTCCATATTATAAAGAGACAGTTCTTCTTCACCCAATGTGAAAGTAACTTTCTTGCTTTCACCTTTCTTCAGGGAGATACGTTCGAAAGCCTTTAACAGGATTGGGGACTGGGAAACAGAGGCTACTTTATCACAGATGTAAAGCTGGACAACTTCCTCCCCGTCACAGTCTCCGGTATTGGTAACCGTACAACTGACTGTTTGCAAGACATCTTTTCCATTACCTTTCTGCAGCTCCAATTGACTGTAATCAAACTTAGTGTAGCTCAATCCATAGCCAAATGCATAAAGAGGCGTTCCTTCTTCTTCGACATAGGCACGCTGTTTTCCCTGTGAATAGAATAAGGGTAACTGACCTTCGCTACGGGGTACGGATACAGGCAAACGCCCGGCAGGATTATAATCGCCAAACAAAACATCTGCTATAGCTGCCCCACCCTGTTCACCCGGATACCAGGCAGTAAGCAACGCCTGTGCCTTTTCCGAAGCCAGGTTCATATTTAATGTACGTCCCTGGATATAAATAACAACCAATGGTTTGCCTGTGGCAGCTACCGCCTTCAGGAGTTTTTCCTGATCACCCAGCAAACGCAATGTGCTACGGTCATATCCTTCGCCACAATCCATATCCGACAGGAGTTGGTTTCCGTCGTTAGAAACATCCGCAGCACCTGTACCTATATATTTTGTCTTGAAATCGCGAGCACTCGAACCACCGACAACCAAAACAACTGCATCTGCAGCACGGGCAGCTTCTACCGCTGCCGGGATATTACTGGTAGTTACATCACGGATTGCACAGCCTTTTACGTAATTCACTTTCGTTGAAGGAGAAACGGCTTTTCGTATGCCATCCAGTACCGTAACAATCTCTTCACGTTCCTGAGGAGCCGTATAGTCACCCAACTGGTTATACATCATATCCGCATTCGGACCGATCACGGCAATGCTTCCGATATTTTTCTTCAGAGGCAATACACCTTCATTTTTTAATAAAACAATCCCTTCACGGGCAACTTCGCGAGCCAGTTCCTTGTGAGCTTTTGAACGTACCACCTGTTTGGCCTGTTCCGGTGAAACATACGGATTCTCAAACAACCCCATGCGGAATTTCAGACGGAGGACATTAGCAACCGCTCTGTTGAGGTCATCCATGGTGATGGCACCTTCTTCCAAGGCTTTCTGAAGATTCTTTCCATAAGCATTTCCTCCCAGGTCCATATCAAGACCAGCTTTTAAAGCCAGGACGGCGGCTTCCTTATTATCTTTCGCCACTCTTGCCCCTACAATACCTTCGATACTTGTCAAATCAGAATAAACGAACCCTTTAAAACCCCATTGATCACGGAGAACATCCGTCAATAAATATTTATTAGAAGTACAGGGAACGCCATCGATAGTATTATAGGAAGTCATAATTGTTGCGACTCCTTCTTCCACTGCTTTCTTGAAAGGAGGCAGATAATCGGAAAATAACTGACGCATACCGACATTGGCACGTGCACCGTTATGTCCGGCTTCAGGAATGCCATAAGCGGCAAAATGTTTCAAGGTAGAATACAAATGCTTTCCGTCATTCTGCGATTTACCCTGCATACCTTTCATAAAGGCAACTCCCAGATGAGTTGTCAGCACAGGATCTTCACCGAACGTTTCTTCCATACGTGACCAACGGGGTTCACGGGCAATATCCAGTACCGGACCATAACCGATGTTTGCCCCCTGTGAACGTGCTTCCAGGGCAATAGCCTCTCCCATCCGATGCATTAACTCTGCATTCCAGGTACTTGCCTGCGACAAAGATGTCGGGAAGACAGTGGTACCAATTGCCATATGTCCGTGCGGACATTCTTCTGCGAATAGGACAGGGATTCCCAGGCGGGTTTCTTCTACGGCATATTTTTGTAAGGCATTTAATGCTTTAGCTGACAGTTCCGGATTCAATCCTGTC
Source organism: Parabacteroides goldsteinii DSM 19448 = WAL 12034 (assembly GCF_000969835.1). Lineage (GTDB taxonomy): Bacteria > Bacteroidota > Bacteroidia > Bacteroidales > Tannerellaceae > Parabacteroides > Parabacteroides goldsteinii. The sequence continues at coordinate 776,527 of NZ_KQ033913.1, read as the reverse complement.
TCCAACGTTTTTTGTGTCCAGGGATCGGCTCGAAGGACTGCCCAGAATGAACCGATAGGCATCGTCTTCATCCGTTCTTTATAAAGGTCGGAAGCAACAACGTCGTTTGCCGTTTTGGTATACATTTCCCAACCCAGCGGACAACATAACTGGCCGACTTTTTCTTCAACCGTCATACGCCCTATAAGATCTTTTACTCTGTCTTCAACAGGAGCCGTAGCCTGTTTGTATAACGGTTGTTGTGCCATTGCATGTCCTGCAAAGGCGATAAGCCCGATAATTAAAGAAGTTGTTCTACTCATATAACATGTGTTATTTTATTTCATTTATTATCTCTTCAAAGTGAACTGCAAAGCAACCGGTTCGTTTTTCAACCCTTTCGGAAGAATAACTTTTACCTTACCGTCCTTGCTGGTATATTTCACTGTTTTGTTACCTTTCAGCATTTTCATTTTTCCTGTCGGAATGTTTCCTGTCCATTCAATTGTTTCAGGCAAATTCTCTCCTTCCGGCAAAGCATAAACAGCATATAATGTTTTGCCGTCCTTGTCTGCTGTAAACCAAACATTTCCATCATTATAAACCGGAGTGATACGAGTGTTGTAAATAGCCTTTCCATTGGCTCTCAGCCAGTCGCCGATCACATGCAGACGTTCTGCAACAGCATCTTCAATAGTACCCTGCGGCGTAGGACCGACACCCAGCAGCAGACATCCGCCTTTAGCCGTGATTTCAGCCAGCAGACCGATAACTTTCGTCGGTGATTTATAAGGAGCATTAGGAACCCATCCCCAGTCGTTGCTCAAAGTAATGCAACTTTCCCAGGGATTATTCAACTGAGTCTCAGGAATACTACGTTCCGGAGTTTGATAATTTTCATTTTTTCCACGGATAGTACGATCCACAGAAATCAACCCCGGTTGAGTAGAAGTACGTACCTTGTTCAATAATTTATCCAGATGGACATCTCCACCGGTCACCCAGCCGCCATCCAGCCAAAGGATATCGAAGTTGCCATAATTAGTCATCAGTTCATCCATCTGGTTATAGGTAAATTCCTGGTAATTTTTCCACCAGTCCGGATGACGGTCTATCTTATAATTCTGGCGGCGGTTGGGAGTTGCAAAATAAGGATTCCAAAACCATTCGCAATGCCAGTCCGGTTTGGAGAAATAACACCCGATCATGAAATCCTTCTGACGGAATGCGTCAAAGACATAACGGGCTACATCTTTTTTGGGGTTATTGGCAAAAGGACCGTTTGCAATAGAAAAATCTGTATATTTTGAATCAAACATACAGAAACCATCATGGTGTTTGGTTGTAAAAATCATATATTTCATTCCGGCATCCTTCATAATATCAGCCCATTTGTCCGGATTGAACTGTGTCGGGTTCAGTGATTCCTTCAATCCCCAATACCACTTCTTGTATTCATCGTACGTCATATCCTTTTTACGGGAAATCCAGTCTACATCCTCTGAACAAATAGACCATGACTCTACAATACCCGGAACCGAATAAAGTCCCCAATGGAATAATACACCGAATTTCTGGTCCTGCCATTTATCAAGTTTATCCAAGACCTGTTGATCTGTAGGCCATTCATAATCGGTAGAACGTTCATGAACAAATCCTTGTACTTCTTGGGCGTTTACATTCATAGACAAAGCTACGCCAACTAAACATCCGAATAGTGTTTTCTGGAATTTCATAAAATGATTGTTTTAATTATTGTACATTCTTAATTTTTCGTTTAAGTCAAATCAGATTTAGTATTAAAAATCACGGCAAGTTATAGAAAATATCCCAAATGTCAAAATGTAATCCAGACAATATGTAACAAAAAAATGTATGGACCGGGGCGAGTGATTGATTTGTCAGACGACATTCAATCTCAGCCCGGTCCATACACTTTCTGTTCTATTTATTCCAAAGAACTATTCAATACGATGATCTGCCGGCTTTATATCCACCCATTCACCTTTACGGGTTTCAAACGATAATATACCATCCTCGTTCGTAACATCTCCGGCATTACCCGTTACTACTGCTTCATCTGTTCCGAACGGAGAAGCGAGACGTAATGTTCCGCCCTGTTCCGGATAAATGCGCAGTTTGGTGATCTTTCCGTTTTGTTTTTCGGCAGAGATAAGGAAAGCACCCATGGCACGAAGGTTATCAAAAGATACATTCGACCAGTCGGAAGGGATTGCCGGGAATACACGGATGATTCCGGTATGGCTTTGCAAAAGCATTTCCTGGATACCGGCAGCGAAGGCAAAGTTACCTTCCAGGGTAAACGGACGGTATGTGAATTTGGATTTTCCTGTTTTTGTCTGGTCGCCGTTGGCATGGAATGTATTACGCAAGCAGAAACATTCAGCAAATGTACGCAATTCCCGGGCGGCACCATCACCGTCAAATGCACGGGCTTTCATATTACCAAACCAACTGTATGAATAACCGGTCCAGTAGTCGGGACCATAATCCTGCAACTTCTTTATCGTAGCTTTAATGATCTGTTGTGACTTTTCACCCTGGTTCCAATCCAGCAAACCCAATGGATGGATAGCCATCGCATGAGAGAAATGGCGGTGGGATTGATCGTATGAGAAACCTTTGGCAAACGTCAAGGCACCATCCTTATCCACATCCAGTTCCGGTAGTTGTTCATTCAGTTTTTTCCAATGAGCAGCCTCTTCCGGAATCTCTAATTCCCCGGCAAGTTCAGATGCGGCACTGAAAGCGAACTTCATCAAAGCCAGATCATAGTTTGTCATATCCTTAAACCAGGCGTTGATCGAGTTATCGTATATCTCAGGACTGGAACTCATGGTCAGTTTACGAACACTCTGAGCATCCACCACGGATATTTGTTCCAGGTATGTAGCCACATCTTTCAGGAAAGGATAAGCACGGTCTTTCAGGAAATCACGGTCCATCGAATATTTCCAGTGAAGATAAAAATGCTGTGCCAGCCAGGCTCCGGCCGTCTGCGACATGGAATATTGAATCCATCCACCCATCGGAACACCTAACAACGTACATACACCGGGGACATTCATTCCATCCGTTTCAAAATACTGGCGGGTATATTCCTTATAGACATCCCGCTGATTCCAAAGCGTATTCAGATAACCCAGACCTTCCGTCAGATGGTTGCCGGTATAAGTCGGCCAGTAGCTGAGTTGAGTATTCAGGTCATGATGATAATCACCTTTCCAGGGCGGGAGTTTACCGTTATCGGCAGTCCATACGGCCTGTAAAGAGATAGGATAAGAGTTTTCGCGAGTGGCAGAACCATATTTATACATTTCATTATCATATTGTTTCTGTAAAACAGGATCCGGAAGTGTGACGGATGACTGTGCCCAATAGTTCTTCCAGAAATTCAGATGAGACTGATAATCCTGATTCACTCCGCGTGTCATGGCTTCCTGTGTCTTTTCAGTTGCCTTATCGGATTCCAATGAAGAAGTCACACTCCAGACACCATACAGCGTCTTTCCTTTCTGCTCCCAACGAACATTCACATCATACGAAAAACCATTCCAGCCTTCCTGATGATAGGCTATCTGATTCGCATCTTCATCAATAGTACCTTGTTTATAACCTAGACGACGCAAATCCTGCCCTTCTACAGAATTACCGGCTTTATCTCCTCCTGTACTGTATTTGGGAGAAATTAAGGTAGGAGTTATTGACGAGGGTAAATTCTCGAAAACAAACCAACCGACCGGTTCGGTGGCATGAACAAAAGTTTTCAACGTGGTTCCGTTATCCCACGTCGCTTCACAAAGCGCGTCATTCAGATAAAGACGGACATCAGAAGGAGAGCCCAGTTCTTCCAAAGAAAATTCCAGCGCCGCCCCCGGTATTTTGGACGGAGCCGGTTGACGGTCATACGGATGGTCGTATTTCTGCTGAACCGGAAGATAATCCTTTTTCTTCACTTGTTCACGAACCCAGGCAAACCGGTTATTCGGACCGGAGATACTATCCATCGGACGCAAATCCCAAAGGTCAATCCTGTCCAGGGATAAGCGTAAAGCCGAATCCCGCTGCCAAACCAGGGCACCAACAGTCGCATTTCCTAATGGCATTCCCTCATCCCAGGTCTTTGCCAGATCGGAGAATTGTAAATCGCTATCCGACGGTCTAACCGGAAGATCAATTCCGGCATTGCAGGATGTCAGTAACCACACACTTAATGCTAATAATAAGTTTTTCTTCATAATATCTGTTTTTTTCACTTATATACAAAGATAAAAAGAGGAAATATATAAAAGCAACATACTTCCTCTTTTCTTTATATCCATATCGGATTCTGCAAAAAGATTCCCTAATTTTACAAAAAACCGACAGTCTTTATTGAACGATCATTCCTCCACGATAGCCACTTTCGAAATAACCAAATCAGGACCATTCTTCAGCTTTGCTTTCAAACGAAGTATTCCGTCATTTGAATCTTCACGCATAATATGGAGTTTAACCCATGACTCTTCATTCTCTTGTTTTACCAATTCGTAGTCACGACCTTCGAAGACTAGATGCCCCGTGCGTCCTTTCTTATCCTTGTCGGCAAAACAAACATATAAGGAACCGATGATTCCCGGAGGACATTGGATCGTCAACTCCATCTCCTTTGCCTGCCAGTCGGGAGTTATCTCGTATGTTGTCTTCTTATTGGCAAAGGTTTTATCCGGAGCTGCACAGTCTATATACAGCAAAGCATTGCTGAACTCGCCGGTAACAGTACTCTTCAATGGTTCCACATAAGTCAGCATTTTCTGCAAGGAGGCAATATCTTTTTCATACGAAGGATCAAAATCGTCCGAACTCATATAATGCAGGATGCTGTTCTTCAACTGGCGTGCAGCCGGATTCTTTTCATCTTTCAGGTCAAAGCCGCAGACAAGCAATTTTCCTTTTCCTACTTTCAACTCAAAGATAGAGGCCAGCTTATTATTCCGGTGGAAATCATCGACCGGCTGCGCAATCGGCTTATAACTTTCCGGATAGTCGTTTATATAGAAGGCACGGGCATCTTTATAAACGGATTGCCACTGCCAGTCGCTATGTGAATCGGTCGGGAACTGGGCAAACAACGGATGTTTATCGCGAACAATCATACCGATCGTATTCTTACCCTGCCCGGGGAAGAAAGTCAGCGACCAATATAAAGGATAAAAACTAATCTTATCGCAGGTTTCTTCCGTCCCTAAAGCAGACGCCTGCAAAAGAACCTTCTCTCCTTTTTCCAAACGTTTCAGGCATTCCGCATCCATCCGGTCGGTGACATACACATCTTCGGCCACAACAGGTTTGCCCGAAGATTTTGCAGACGGATAAACCCAGATATTCCAACGGTTAACGATGGACCGTCCCTGCAAACCGACTTCAACCGTCAGTTTTTGAGCGGCAGAGATAGAAGAAAGATCACAATTTATTTTACCTCCCAGTTCGGAAGTACCTACGGGCCAACGGCGGGATGCAGTCTTTCCGGAAGCGACCAGATTACTGTTTTCATCTTTAATCTTCCAGTAAAGCCCCTCCTGCAAATCTTCGGTTCCGTAATGTGCCAACTGCATTTCAGCCGTAAAAGGCTCGTTGTTTTCCCATACATATTTAGGCATACGTAACAAAGGAACTGTCGTATCATGGTGCGCACGGAACTGTTCAGGCGTTGTAATGCCTTTGCTGTCATAAAAAACATCCAGCCAACCGATCAACGCTTCGCCCTGCCCCTGATAATCCTGCATGCTAAGCAACTGGATGCCGGCACAGGAAGGCGTACGAAGGAAGGACTCTATTTCATATTTGTACATGATCTGGTTCAGGGCACCGGAAGCTGCGACAAATTCCTCATTCTGTTCCTCGATCCTGTTTTTGCGTGCCTGTTCGCGGAACTCTTCGAAGTTACGGGCTTTCAGTACACCTGTATATTTCTTTATCTCCTCCCATTTCGGATAAACCGGCCATTGCCCGATCTCATGCGAAAGAATGGGGATGTCCGAACGTGAATACACATCTTCAAAATCCCAGGCGGTAGAAGCACCGCCCCGAAGCCCGCGGGTTCCGCCCAGTCCGTCCATATAATGGGTGACCATATATTGATCGAGCGGCATGATCTTACGAGCCGTTGAAGTTGCATACAGGCGGCGCGAATCTTTTTCTTTCAAGGGTTTCATCCACGACTCCATCACGTCGAAATCAGAGTTCCCCAACTCGTTACCGATACATTGCATAATGAAAGACGGATGGTTGCCGTAAGCATCGATCATACGGGTTAATTCCTGCTGCACATACCGGTCGGCCGAAGGATTCTTACCCAATCCCTGCGGATGGCCTTTGGTATCCATCTCTTTCCGTTCTTTCTGCTCGACAGACATCCACCAGTCGATCCAAATCGTTTCTGCCTGGATATAAATACCGATCCGGTCAGCTGCGATAAAAGCTGCTTCCGGAGGACACCAGGAATGAAAACGGACATGGTTCAGACCGTAGTCTTTATGAATACGGAAAATCTTTTCCCAATCTTCTACCTTACAAGACGGATAACCCGTCAGCGGAAAATGCACGCAATCGAGATTACCACGCAGAAAAACAGGTTTTCCGTTGATAAGAACTTTCGATTTGGATGTCGTCACTTCCCGGAAACCGAACTCGATTTCACGGGTATCATATATTTTCTTTTTATCCCGTATGGTAACTTTCAACTGATACAAATGGGGAGTGACATCATTCCATAGCTTGATACCCTCCGGCATAGATGCTTTAAAATTCAGTACGTTCGCTCCCTTCTGCAGCGGCTGTTCGGTTGTTTCCGTAAAAACAACCATTCCACTCCCACGCTCGGTCAGTTGCCAGGTTATATGTGCATCGATCTTTTTAGGGGAAGTATTCATCAAGGTATCCATCAGTTGCAGGGAACAGGGAGAAACCTTGGTAAATACCTGTGGATTAGAGAAATGAACCGGTTCGATCGCCTTCAGTTGCAGGCGTCCGACAGCTCCATTCCAGATACTTTGCGTATATTCCGTATAGACATGACCTTTATCGCCAATATTATAGATCAGATCATTATTGATACGAATAGTCAAACGATGCTTACCAGGGGATAGATAACCGAGATCATGGTAATGGGGAGTAGACAAAGCATCCTGCACGGACACCTCCTTTCCATCCACAAAAACACGTGACTCCCATAAGACGCGTTCCAGTTCCATCCGAATGCGTTTTCTGTTCCATTCGGATGGAATTTCAATTTCTCTCGAATACCAGGCCGGACCGTAGTATTTATAAGCACGGGTCAAGATACCGAAATCGGAACCGGACGTCTTCTCGCCATATTGCGCTTCATCGGTTGTTCCCGGCAAGGCAATCGTTTTATCAAACGAACGGTCTTGCCAGTTTTCTTTCATCCCCTGATCGGCAGGGTCGAGACTGAACTGCCAGGTTCCTGCCAACGATTGAATATCCTGCGCATGCAGATAACATCCCAGAGTTAAAGAAAGTAGTGTTAGTGAAATAGTTTTGCTTAGCTTCATATAAAATTATGTTTCTGATACAGTCAATTAGCCCGGTCACAGTATGATTTACCCGCCAGCATGTGTGGATAAACTCCAATTCTTTATTCATATCACAGCTGTGAAACAAAAGAAACTCAACTGTGATACAAACGGAATCCAACTGTGAAACAAAAGAAATACATCTGTGATATGGAAAGAGTATTTGCTTATTCCGTCATAAACTTGAAATTATATTCACTGAATGACCAAATCTTTTTTCCTTTCGGTTGAACGGCTTTCCCTTTTTTCTTTCCTTTCTTATCAACCGTAACGGTCAGGTCGATGCGGGTAAACTCTCCCTTTTCGTAGTTATAGGAACTTCCGTCATCATCATAGAGAGAATATGTGCCCGGTTTGTTTCCATAATGCCGTACTTCCAGCGGATATTTCCGATCTCCGAATTTCGACATGGCAGGCCAGAGTGGGATAATACCGCCGTCTTTTACATATACAGGAATATGGCGGTCAGCCGGGATAACAGTTATGACCTCTCCCTCACCGGCAAACTTTCCGGTATAAAAATCATACCATTTACCTTGCGGGAGAACGACTTTACGTTCTTTCTCTCCGGCAAACAAAGGGGCGACCAGAATATTCTCGCCGACCATAAACTGGTCTTTCACTTCCCGGCGTACAGCCATCGCATACGGATTCTCAGTTGCATCCAGCTTACCTTCTTCCGTCTGTGCTTCAACAGAATAACCTTCTTCCAGATTCATGGCACGTACCGGAGGTGTTCCATAAAAAGCATAATCGGCAAAAGCGGTATATAAATAAGGTATCAACTGAATACGCAACAAAGCGATTTCACGAATATCATCTTCTACATCTGCAAAAGTCCATGGTTTCGTCCCGTCCGCCCAGGCATTCAACTGTGCAATAGGCGAAAAACAAACGGTCTGCATCCGTCGAAGCCATTCTTCCGATGTTTTGGAGGAACGAACTTCCGGTGTCCATAACACGCCGATAAAAGAACTGTTTATCAAAGCGGTGATAAAACCGCGATGGTCGTAATAGTCATTATACAGGACATAAGGATAAGCATTCGTTCCCGCATTACCGGCACGCACCTGCCCATAAGTACGCAGATTCTTTTCACGATACATCTTTACCGTTGCCTGTTGCATCAGCGAACCATACAGGTTACGCAACTGTTCCGCCGGGATACCGGAAGGAAACGTAGCTACGTCAGGCCACAACCAGGAATCATATCCGTCATTCTCATCCATCTTATATCCGCTTATTCCCAGGTCGACCTGATGTTTACGGAAGTGATCGGTCATGATTTTACAGGCTTCAGGCATGGAGTAGTCAGGAACCTCACCCAGCCAGACCGTATGAGAACCGGTATAGGGTTTTATTTTATTGTATACTTCACTATGTTTGGATACATACGGATTCATCCAGAGGTTCAATCGTATATTCCGGTCGAGCATCTCTTTGGCAAAGCCGGGAGCATCCGGGAAACGGGTTTTATCCCATTCATAGGTACAAGGATAGGCTTTGCTATGCCATCCCGGTTCAAGGCCGATCACGGAAAGAGGAAATCCGCGTTTCTCAAATTCATCCACCTCTTTCTTTACATCGTTATCGGTAAACAAAGTCGGTGTACGGTGCCAGAACCCCAGCCCCCAACGCGGAGGCAAAGCGCCACCACCATTATACAGATTGTAACGGCGAACAACATCCTGCATGGTTGGCCCGGCAAAGAAAACCAATTCCACACCTTGTGCAGGAACCAGGACTTCAATATTGTCGGAATAAGGTTGTGCAGGCCAGGTCGGATCTGTATTACGGTCTTGTTCCTCCGGGGCATTCGGTCCCTTGCGAACGGCCGTTCCTACCCATAAATCTATATAGCGGGCGGAATTGATTAATACACCATAGCCGCGGGAAGAGACAAAGAAAGGAACCGGTGCATGGGTACGGCCGTTATCGCTTCCGGTGTAATGATCCATGTGCAGCCGCATGATACGGCCCCGTTGTTCGACAGTTTTGAAGTTAAGCCCCAGACCGAATATCTTCTCCCCTTTTTCCAACGGGAAACTGATATACGTTTTGCCATCCCTTACTTCTGTTTTTACATCAGCCGGTGATATAGGTAACCGACCTTCCGCCATCTGCTGCAAGGCTTCTTTCTTCGGAGTTATATCGAGTTCGCTCAGCAGGTTGATCTTTTCGGGTGTGCCTACTGACAGTTTCCATATTCCGGCATATTCATTATTGTCCCATTCTTTTGGGGTTACGTTCGGTTGACTATAGGCTGTCATGACTAAGCCGATAGACGCTAGTAATAAGGTAAGTCTTCTCATGGTATTGTTATATACGTATTTACTCCGCAAAATAAGAGTTTTTCTTTAAAAGAACAAATAGACTATACAAGATAAAAGATGGACAATCATTCGATAAATGCTATACTATTCACGTAAACACATAAAAAACCCCAATATCTTTATATGCATGGATATTGGGGTAAAAAATAATCTTACAAGATTATTACAGTTTCTCTATTTCTTCAAGCGTTAGACCAGTAGCCTCCAAAATAAGTTGAATATCTAGACCTAACTTTTTCATATTTGCAGCAATCTCATTTTGCTTTCGGATTTCACCTTCTACGCGACCTTCGGCTAATCCTTCCATACGTCCTTCTACACGACCTTCCATACGACCTTCCATACGACCTTCCAGCTTTGCACCATCCAGAACATCATTTTGTATCATAATGGCATTCAGGTGTTCATCGTAAGCATGACGTTCTTCGGGAGTCATATTATAATAACGTAGTTTCTCACGCGCCTCTTCCAGACCGGGAGCCGTTGTATCAGAGCGGATACACCCTGTTTTCAGATACTCTATCCATTCTTCCAACGGGGTCACAGCTACTTGATTAAACTCGTTCACACGAATCAGGTAGTATTCCGGAAAAATTTCTGCCGGAAGCTTATGCACAATTGCATTTTTCTCTTTGGTAATCACTTCCAAACGGTCACCCGTATGTACCCCCGTGAAAATATTCTGCCCATGATACAGGTAATCGTCCCCTTTTCCTATATCAAAATATAGAATACTTATGGAGTATATTTTTTTCACTTCGCAATAACGTTCTCCCAAAGAGATATGTTCTGTAATCGCCTTAGCCACACCATAAAGGATGCGTTCAAGATAATAGAGTTCACGTGTATTCTGTACTTCCACAATGATGATATCACCCTTGCTGTTTTTAGCCTTGATATCTACTCTGTTGAATTTATCGTCAATGGTTTGCTGGTTACTTTCACTTTCCAACAACTCGATGATTTCAACCTTTTCGTCCAACAACACGGAAAGGAAGCCTTCCAGCACTCCGAAATTAGCTTTCTGACGCAAAAGACGTTTGATGGCCCAGTCAAAGCGGATATAACTATCTTTCATAAGGCAATATGATTAAACATTTCTATGCAAATATAAGCAATCCAAGTCAATATAGTTTACGGAAGTCTTACTATTTTACCTCCTCTCCCTGAATATTTCAAATCAGTTCGTATGCAATACAATCGCACCACTAATATTATCCCCTGCCTTTAACGGTTTTCTGAACGGAGCATAATAGCTACTCAAGAACATTTCGTTGCCGGCAGTGACGAAATCTGCCACCAGGAAACGGATACGGTCTTTTTCCAGCCATGAACGCCAGTGCTGTTTGCCATCTGAAACGGCGGTTACCTTATTGCCTGCGGCATTGGTTAGGCCGGCGTACCAGATATTACGACGGGTAGAGCGGAAATCGTTGCTTCCCAATTCATTGTAATCGAGGCTCCACGACCAGGTAGGTTCCACCCGCGGATTGAGATGCGAGGGTAAACCGGAATAAAACAGGTCTGCCTCTCCTACCGGACGACTGATATGGTCTTCCGGATAAACACTCCACAGACCATCACGACGCCAAAATGTTTTATTGAAGGTTGCCGGAGCCTCAAAAACCAATCCCCATTGGCGGGGATTTACGTCAGCCAGCGCATTAAATGAATAGCTGACAGAAAGTTTTCCGGCCGCGTTGACAGTCAGTTTATAGCTTCCTTCAAATTCTTTATAGCTTCCTTTTACCGTGACAATGACATCGTCACCAACTTTTGCCGCATCGATTTCCGTCGGTTTCCATTCCGTGCAAATATCATTAAATAAAGGAGTATTTGCATTATGGTTCGGATAACAACCGCCGCCATTCAGAGGAAGCGCCATCAGCCACGGACCGCCGTTCAGTATCTCCTGCTTTCCCTGTTTCAACGACAGGATTTGTCCGGTCGTGCGACTCACTTCACAAATAAAGTTTTTGCCGGTAATGCGATAACGGTCACTTGCCTTCTTCAGTTGTGTCGTAAGCGGCTGCAACTCCGGTAATTCATTCTGAACCTGTTTACCTACCGGGATGATATACTCGTCGGCAATGAAACCGCGCGGATCAGTAAAAGAAAGATACAGTTCGTTTGCCTGATCCGGATTCATAATCGGAATACGTATCTGACCGCTCTCTCCCGGCCTAATCGAGGCGAAGGAAACTCCCTGTTCATCCCCATATTTCCAGTTGAGCTGCAATTCATTGAAATTAGTATAGGTATATCTGTTTTCCAAATGAATAACCAACTCTTTAGCTGGCGATAACCGGTCTGTTTGCACACGAATCGGACTATATATCTTTTTCATATCCCAATATTCCGGTTTCGGACGACGCCATCCGTCTATCGGTCCCCACGGACCGTAACCCACAGCATCCCCATTCGGCAATTGGAAAATATCGTCGATACCCGACCAGATAGAACCACCCAGCACACCATCCGTCTTATACATATTTTCCCAGGTCGGAGACAGTGCCAGCGCCCAGTCGCTACGCACACCGGGATCGGTCACCAACTCGCTGCGGTTGTAAACATTCAGGTGGCAATATTCCCCATACACCATCGGACGGTCACTCTTGGCGGCAACCTTATATCCATCCGGTCCGGGATAATGAATATTGGAAATGGGAGCCGTACTTCCCTGGTTATTGAAACCGCCGTATGCTTGATCATGGAAAGTATGCGGACGAGTCGGATCGGCTTTCTTCACATATACCTCAACCTGGGCAAACTCTTTGTTCCAATACGATTCGTTGGCAATCGACCAAAAGATAACAGACGGATGATTCCGGTAGAAATGGATTGTCTCCATATTTGCCTGTAAGACATACGGATAATATGTACTATCCTGGTAATCGAGTACTTTCCAGTTCTCATTCGCATGATGACCAATCCAGCAAACAGGTGCTTCCACTTCGACGAACATTCCCAGTTCATCACAGATTTCAAGTAATTCTTCGCAAGGAGGATAATGTGACGTACGGATAAAGTTACAGTTGGCGGCACGATATAATTCCACATCTTTTCGTTCCAGATCCAGAGTCATGACACGACCGGTAAGCGGATGCGCTTCATGACGGCAGACGCCTCTCAACTTTACCGGCTTGCCGTTTACCAACAGACGGTTGCCCTGCACTTCTACTTCACGGAAACCGAAACGTTTCTCTATCTGTTCAGTGGTTACGTCCGCATTTCCCAATTCTATTTTCATCGTATATAAATAAGGATGCTCATTATCCCATTTCCGGGGATCGGCCACTTTTCCGGTTAACCATCCGGTCCAGTTTTGGCCCGGAGACAGTTCCGGAATTACCTGATCGAGAACAACGGGAAGGCCGCCGATAGAAAGACGCGCTGCTATATTCTTCTCCGTCTCCTTTCCGGCATTTGTCACAGCCAGATACACTTTGAGTTCAGCATCCTTATATTGTTCATCCAACTCCGTCACGATACGGAGATCGAAAATATGCACATCGGGTACGGCAAAAAGCGTGACTTTGCGCGTAATACCTCCCAGTTGATGAGCGGCATACTGCGTCAGGCTTCCCAGCATATCTGCCAGCGATTCGCTACGGACCTTCAGTGCTAATCTGTTTTCTCCCGGTTGCAAAGCTGTGGTAGCATCCAACTCAAACGCAGTCATACCCCCCATATGGGTCCCTATCTCTTTTCCGTTCAGCCAGACAATACATTCGCTGGATACACCGTCGAAACGCAACTTCACCTGCTTGCCTTTCCAGTCCGCCGGCAACGTAAAAAGAGTCTGATAACCTCCAAAACCGGCAGAATCGACTTTGAATCCCTGCATCGACCATTGTCCGGGCACGACAATCGGACTCCATCCGTCCGTATCGGCCTTACGGGTATAAAAATCAGCTTTCGGAGACGGATTAAACTGCCAGGTTCCGTTCAATGACAGAACCGGATTATACACGCCCGGCACACTGTACGGAACAGTTGTATAAACCGGAAGATGTTCTTCCACATTCACGGTCGTATCCACCCGATAACTTTGCGTCTGCGCCAGCGCCAGCTTTTTATCCCCTTCAAAAGGAATCGGTTTCTTTGGATTGGATGAATAAAGATTCAATTCCGAAACAATGGCATTCGGTCCTTTCAATACTTCGAAAACCAGTACCAGCTGTCCATACGCAAATGCCTTTTTCGGCAGGTCGATACGATAACGCTGTTCCTTCCCTTTTTCAAGAACGACAGGAGCCTGCACCTCGTTTCCATCGGCTACGATCCGTTGCCGCCGCTCGCTATCCGCCAGATAGACTACCTCCAACTGGTAATCCGCCTGTATATCCAAACGGTCGAAAGCATAGATAACAGACCCTCCGAAATTGCAGGTTCTTGCCGTCATACTTCCTCCCGTTTCATCGGGCATGGTATAATTATCGCCTTTTACCAGAAACGGCTGTTTGCCGTCCACACCACAGTCGTTGGAAGCAACCGGATGCAAGGTCGTTGTTTGTGCGCTCATTGTTACAATCGAAAGTAACAAGATCAAGATACTTAGAACAGGCCTCCTGTGCCTGGATCGTTCAAGGTTATTCATGCTATATCATATTTAATATTTCTACTGCAATATTACGAATATATGCCCGCTTTACCCGTATATTTTTCCGATAGAAAAAACGAGAGGATGGAACTAATGTCGGATAAACTTATACAAAACGGAATAACGGCATATTACTAATTAATGACCTTATTTCATAATAATAATATATTATTGAATAATAAACAAGATATATAGTTCATTATCCAAATTGTTTCCGTTACTTTGCATCAGAAACAATAAGAGATTTATTTCGATCTTACTTTCACATGTATCTCCTCAGTTATAAACATTGAGTATTTCCATCTCTGATAAAGACCTTCCTAAAGTTTTATTGTTATATTATTAATTTTTTATTTTTATATTTATGAACATGTATATTGGTAACCTTAGCTACAATGTTAAGGAATCAGATTTGAGAGATGTAATGGAAGAGTTCGGAACAGTTGATTCTGTAAAACTTATTGTAGACCGCGACACCAGAAGATCAAAAGGTTTTGCTTTTGTTGAAATGCCGGAAAATGCAGAAGCCTTCAAAGCTATCAACGAATTGAACGGTGCAGAATACGAAGGCCGGGCAATGGTAGTGAAAGAAGCACTTCCCAGAAACTAATTGACTGACATTATATTTATTATATATCAGTAGAAGAAAGGATATTCCATATGGGATATCCTTTTTTTGCGTTTACAGTGTCAGGTTTTCTACGAATCAACTATCATACTATCATTTACTCGTGTAAATCTCTATATACATGCACATTAACCTATGACAGTTACCGCTTTTAACTATCACTAATCTAACATACAACCATCATTTTAACGAGATTTTAACCAAAGAACAGTCATTTCAATTCATAAAAAGTACCTGTAACCGTTCGATACCACCTCTTATAATTCGTCGCCCTACTACCTTTTTATCTCAAACCTATGACTTATTTTCATCCGAATACCTATTTTTTGTTGCCGGCATGCCCATTTCGACCTGTTTCACACCCCCATCTCAACGATGCTTACACCCGGGTGTCGAGCATATCAAGACCCGGGTGTCAAGCAACTTATATTACTATCCATCTGATTTTAAACAGTATACTTACTAAAAAGAAGTACTTATCTATCCGTCTTTTCAAATAGGCTATGATAGTTGCATGATAGATAAGTGACAGTTAAAAACGGTAACTATCAGAAGACAACACGCATATATACAACATATTACACAAATAAATGATAGTATGACAGTTCATTTCAAAAAACATGGTAGTAAATCTGTTTAGTTGAAATACTTATTGTGCCTTCAAACTATCTACCGGATTGGCATTTGCCGCCCGCCAACTCTGGAATGTGACTGTACCTATGGTAATGACCAGTACAATTGTCAATGCGGCCAGATATACCCACCAGTACATCGGTGTCTTATAGGCAAAACTTTCCAGCCATTTCTTAATGCCATAGTAACCGATCGGCGTAGCCAGGGCAAAACATACCAGTACAATATAAATATATGAACGGTTAAGCATTTTCAGAATTTCACTGTTAGTCGCCCCATGTACCTTACGCACACCGATTTCTTTCCGGCGATACTGTGTATCGAATACGACTAATCCGAATACTCCCACAAGCGATATGATTATTGCCAATATGCTGAAAACAGTAATCAGGCTACGCAAATTCTCTTCCTTATGATACAAATGATTAAAGATCGTATCATAAAACTGCACATCAAACGGATAGGCCGGATCAAGATCCGCCAATGTCTTACGGATATGATTAACAGCAGCATGCACATCGGATCCCGCTTTCAGACGAATATAAGATACAGACATCGGATAAGGCATCTTTGACACCACAAAAG
Organism: Parabacteroides goldsteinii DSM 19448 = WAL 12034; assembly: GCF_000969835.1. Classification (GTDB taxonomy): domain Bacteria; phylum Bacteroidota; class Bacteroidia; order Bacteroidales; family Tannerellaceae; genus Parabacteroides; species Parabacteroides goldsteinii. Next base: position 760,171 of record NZ_KQ033913.1, on the reverse strand, counting down.
CAATATTGTTCTCACCGTTGCGAAGAGAGGTAAACTTCACATTTCCGGTAAATCCGATAATACGGCCGGGAATCCATGACTGAAGAATATCTCCCTGTTCCATATTTACCGCCAGTTTAGCTGTCTCATTAAATATATAAACAGGTTCTTCCGATAACTCATCGGACAAAGAGAAATCGCGCCCCTCTTCAACCGGAATACCCATCACCCGAAGGAAATTGGGAGAAGTCATGATCATGAAAAAGTGAAACTCCTTTTGCTTCAAAACGGCTCCATTGGTACTGTAACCATCCTTTGAAGCCACTTTTTCCATGGCAAAAGCAACATCCTCGATATCCGGAAATTCCTTCAACCGGTTTACATATGTCTCATGATGTTTGTTATAAAGTTCTCCGCTTAATTCCACAATAGCAATCTGATCCTTATCGAAGCCAAGCGAAAAACTACGCATATAATCATTTTGTAACTGTACAAAGCTAGCCCCGATAATCAACAGGATGGAAACTATAAATTGTACACTGACCAGAATGGTACGCAGTTTACGACCGGACGGAGAAAGTCCGAAACTACCTTTCAGTACCAGTGCCGGTGGAAAAGAGGTCACATACCAGGAAGGATATAATCCGGCGACCACTCCGGTTATCAATGCCACTCCACCCGTGATCAAAACAATCGGTAAATTCTTCAGGATACTCAAATCAGCTTCCACAAAAGGTAAAGCGGTTGCCCTGCCGAGCATCCAGACCAAAACCAGACTGATCAACCAGGCTATAAGACTGACAATAGCAGCCTCCGCCAGCAAAGCGTTTCGTAATAATCTATCAGAACTGCCCAATACCTTTTGGGTATTGATACTCTTAATACGAAGAGGTGTCAGGGCCGTACTGAAGTTGGTAAAATTGATAGCAGCTACGATAATGATCAATAAGGCGATAAAAAATAACAACAAGGTCACTTCGTTATTTCCACTGCGGAAAATCATTCCGTCCTGGCTTTCATTCAGATAATAAATAGCAGTGAGAGGGGTAAGTTTAAGCTGTTGATCTTTCTTTCCTATTTTAGTAAAATCAAAATTTGCATTGAAGTTATCAACCACATCCTGTGCAGATTCCGCTTTATCCAGCAACACATAACAGGCAAAATTACTCGCCCCAAAATTATCCCGCTGAAAAGTCGGTCCGATAGCCGTATAGATCAGATTCCTCATCTGGGTGTTCCCGGGGAAATCTTTATAAACGGCACCAACGGTATATTCACGGTTATCTTTGGTCTCAACATTCTCTTCGGCATGCAACATTTTACCTACAGCCGGTTGGTCTCCAAAAATTTTCCGAGCTATGCTTTCAGGTAAAATAAGTTTATCGGGATCTTTCAAACAATCGATATCCCCTTCCAATATCGGGAAATCAAAGACACGGGTAATCTCAGGGTTACAAGTATATACCGGTTCGCGGTAACCAATCTTCTCTCCATTCTCCATAACGGAAAAATAAATAGCCGAATTATAAGGATAGATCAACGATCCAGCCTCAATATGCGGAGATGACTGAATAACAGTTTCTACAAATCCACGGGGTAAAATAAGACCGAATGTACCGGGAGTTTCCAACTCCACTCTGAAAACTCTTTCCGCCGTCGGATGACAACGATCAAAACTACGTTCATAATTTACCTGTATCAGAATAACGATAAAGGCTGCAAATGCAACTGCCAATCCCGCCACATTCAAAAAGGTTGCCATCTTGAACCTACGCAGTACGCTTAAAAAGTTTCTTAGTATTGTCTTCATTACTATTTATGTTTACTTTGGTAATTCAAATTGCATGCCAAAGCAACAACGCACAGAATAACAGAATATTAGCCCAACCGTCAGAAAAGAACAATGTCTAATAATTAGACAATGCTGTCAAATTATTAGACATTGAAACAGATTCTATGTAAAACGCTGTTATTCCGACTTCAAACTATCCACCGGATTAGCATTAGCAGCCTGCCAGCTTTGGTAAGTCACCGTACCGACAGTAATAGTCAGTACAATAAGCAAAGCCAGCGGATAGACCCACCAAAACATCGGTGTCTTATAGGCAAAACTCTCCAGCCACTTGTTGATCCCATAATAACCAACCGGTACTGCCAGCACAAAGCAAATCAGGACAATATAAATATAGGAACTGTTCAGCATCTTCAAAACTTCACCGATAGTCGCACCATGCACTTTTCGGAGACCGATCTCTTTCCGGCGATATTGTGTATCGAATACCACCAGATTAAAGACACCCACAAGCGAAATAATGATCGCCAAAAGGCTGAATACCGTGATCAGGCTACGCAAATTCTCTTCCTTATGATATAATTCGTTGAACACAGCATCATAAAACTCGATCTCGACCGGATAAGCCGGATCTATATCAGCCAGTGTTTTATAAATATGTGAAACGGTTGCATCGACATCTGCCCCGGCTTTCAGGCGTATATAAGAAGTAGTTAGCGGATAAGGCAGTTTCCCTGTCACAAAACCGATATTACTTTCTCCCTCTCGAAGCGAAGTAAACTTGACATTGCCTGTCAACCCGACAATATCACCCGAAGCCCACGAATCCATTTTATCCCCCACTTCCATGCCTACTTCCTGTTTTGCCGTACAATTAAAAATGTAAGAAGGAGTTTCAGCCATTTCATCGGCCGGATAAAAGTCACGCCCCTCTTCTACCGGGATTCCCATCACACGCAGGAAATTTGCGGAAACAAAGATCATAAAGAAGTGGAAATCATTTTCCTTGACAGAACCGCTGTTCGTACTGTAACCATCCTGCGAACCGACCTTCTCCAGAGAAAAAGCCACATCTTCGATACCGGAAAATTCCTTCAGGCGATTAACATAGGTCTCATGAGATTTAATATACAGGTCACTGCTCAAAGGAACGATCGCGATCTGATCTTTGTCAAATCCCAGCGAATAACCACGCATATATTTATTCTGCAAATGAACAAAACAAGCACTGATAATTAATAAAATAGATACCACATATTGGATACCGATCAACACCGTACGTAATTTGCGTCCCGACGGTGAAAGCCCAAAACTTCCTTTCAGCACCAGGGCCGGAGGAAAGGAGGTCACGTACCAGGAAGGATATAACCCGGCCAGTATGCCGGTAACCAATGCAATAACACCGGTCAACAAGACAATCGGCAGGTTATCTATTATACTCAAATCAGCCTCTATAAACGGCATGGTACCGGTCGAAGCCAGCACATGCACAATGAACAGGCTCGCCAGCCAGGCCACCAGACTGGTAATAGCAGCTTCGGCCAATAAAGCCCGACGTAATACGCAATCCGGACTGCCTAACACTTTCTGGGTATTGATACTCCTGATACGCATCGGTGTCAACGAAGTATTGAAATTCGTAAAATTGATGGCAGCCACTATAATGATCAGTAAGGCAATAAAAAAAAGCAACCAGGTCACTTCTTTATTACCGCTGCGGAAAATCGTACCATCCTGGCTTTCATTCATATAATAAATGTCCGTAAGAAGCGTCAACTTTATCTGTACCTTCCCACTCCCCAACTTGGAAAAGTCGAAGTTCGCATTGAAGTTGTCCGTAACAAGCCGGGCCGATTCCGGATTATCCAGTAAAAGGAAACATATAAAACTACTGGATCCGAAATTCTCACGCATAGTATTATCGATACCCGTATAAATAAGGTTACGAATCTGCGTATTTTCCGGGAAGTCTTTATAAACGGCTCCGACAGTAAAATCCCTTACATTCTTGCTCATTATTTGCTCTTCGGCATGTAATGCTTTACCTACAGCCGACTGTTTTCCAAATATCTTACGAGCCATGCTTTCCGGTAAAATCAGTTTTTCAGGATCGTTCAGGCAATCGATATCTCCTTCGATGATCGGAAAATCGAATACATGGGTCAGCGCCGGATGGCAAGTCTGAATCAATTCATGATAGCCTTCCCGTTCGCCGTTCGACGTCACCGTAAAATAGATGGCCGGACTATAAGGGAAAATCAGGCTACCAGCCTCGATATGGGGAGATGATCCTATAACAGCCTCGATCAATCCTCGCGGAAGGATACGGGAAAATGTCCCGGCCTCTGCCTCTACCACCTCGCCACTTAATTCCACCCGGTAAATACGGTCGGCCGTCGGATGACAACGATCGAAATTACGTTCGAAGCTGATCTGTATCATAATAATGATAAAGGTTGCAAAAGCAACAGCCAACCCCGCAACATTCAGGAAAGCGGCCAGACTGAAACGGCGCAGCACGCTGAAAAAGTTTCGTAATATTGTCTTCATATCAGTTTGTTTTTATGGCATCCATTCTAAAGCCGGATTACTCCGACTTTATACTTTCCACCGGATTCGAATTTGCTACTTGCCAGTTCTGGTAAGTAACGGTTATAAAAGTAATGGCCGAAACAATAACAAAGGCTACCGGAAATACCCACCAATAGATCGGAGTACGGTAAGCAAAGTTCTCCAACCAGCGATATACGCCATAGAATGCAACCGGAGCCGACAGCACAAAACGGTTTATCGTTATAATTCCGTCCCCAGCCCATATAATAGTCCCGGCTCGACAATATCTGGTCGGCACACGTGATAGCTTCTATTCCTGAAAATGTTTTTATCTCACTTTCCAGCACACTCAGGTTTTTATTAATCTTACTGTTCAGCTCGACAACAATCAGTTCGTCCTTATCATATCCAAGCGGCGCACTTTGCATATAATGGTTTTGCAGGAACATGAACAGAGAACCGATGATCAGGATAAAGGATGCAATAAACTGAATACTGACCAGCGTACTCCGCAGCACACGTCCTTTAGGCGACAATCCAAAACTCCCTTTTAGCACCAGGGCCGGTGGAAAAGAGGTGATGTAACAAGCCGGATAACCCCCTGCCAGCGCACCGACCAACAAGGCAATGATCCCTGTGACACCGATAATTTTCCATTGTACCCCCAAAGACATATCGGCATCCACCAGAGAAGCAATAAACGAGTTTTCAGCCAGATGCAATACGACCAGCGAAATCAGGAATGCCACGAAACTGATAATGACAGCCTCTCCCAATAAACTCAGCCGTAGCAGGCTATCCGGACTACCGAGCACCTTCTGCGTATTGATGCTCTTAATGCGCATCGGCGTCAATGCCGTGCTGAAGTTCGTAAAATTGATACCGGCAATCAGCAGGATTATGAAAGCGATGGCAAACAGTACCTGTACTGTCTGACGACTGGCTTTCGGCATCGAATCGTAAGAAGCGTTGGTCAGGAAATGTAATTGGGTAAGCGGAGTGATATGCAGGTCGATCTTATCCCTTTCCCAATCCAGATCGGAACCGGCCATTTTTGTCTTATCGAAATTCTTTTTGAAGTTTTCCTTCACATCTTCCGCATTTGCCGGATCATCCATACGGAAAAAGAAATAATAATTACTGTTACCCCACTCATCATAATTTTCCTTCGGATCCATCTGGAGGTAAATGATATTGCGGACAGATGAATTACGGGGAAAATCTTTAAAAACACCGTTGACGATCGCAACTACTTTTCCCGATGTCCCGCCCATCAACTGTTTACCGATAGCCGATTCATTACCGAACAGGCGATTAGCGATGCTTTCGGGAATCATGGCCGACTTCGGTTGCTCCAGCGCCGTTTCATCGCCTTCCACCATATCGAAATGGAAAACACGGGTAAAGTCGGGGGTAACTGTCGCTATCGGATCCTGAAAGTTTTGTATCTCACCGCTCCGTTCGACACTGTAAAACCCGTCGGAAGTCCACGATGTCATAAGGGTTCCTGCTTTGATATGCGGCGACGATTCTGTAAAAGCCCTCGCCAAAGGACGGCTCATAATGGCTACCTGTTCTCCCTGATATTGCATATCCATCCGATAGATCGCTTCTGATTCCGGCTGGCAGGAATCGAACGTATAATCATAACTTACCTGCATCATGATCACCATAAATGCAGCGAAAGCAATACTTAATCCCAGAATATTCAACAAAGTCGCCATCCTGAAACGGCGGAGTACACTGATAAAGTTTCGTAATATCGTTTTCATATTGACCTCTTTTTATCCAATTCGTTCAAATAACATGCCAAAACGATAACTCTTTGTCAATCAAAAACATTTGGCTCACGCCTTAAAAATGAATGTCTAATAATTAGACAATGCTGTCAAATTATTAGACATTCATAAAGGAAAATAACTTTCCGGTCACTCCGACTTTATACTCTCCACCGGATTTGAATTAGCGACATGCCAGTTCTGGAAAGTTACGGTTATAAAGGTGATAACCGAAACAATAATAAAGGCTGCCAGAAATACCCACCAGTACATCGGAGTACGGTAAGCAAAGTTCTCCAACCAGCGATATACGCCATAGAAAGCCACAGGAGCCGACAAGATAAAACAAATAACCAGAATAATCAGATAACTCCTGTTGAACAGTACCAATATTTGCGGAGTGGACGATCCTAATACTTTGCGGACAGCCACCTCTTTACGTCTGTATTCACTCTCAAACACCACCAGTCCGAAGACTCCCACTATGGAGATTAAGATCGCAATGACACTGAACAGGGTGATCAGGTTACTGATCTTCAGTTCCTTTACATAGGTACGTTGTAATATCTCGTCATAAAAAGAGACTTTAAAAGGATAAACCGGATCGATCTTCTTTAATGAAGCCTGAATATGTTTCATTGCCGCACGCAAATCACTGCCGGCCTTTACCCTGACATAGGCTGCTGCATAATATTTACTGTCGACTTCCCCTCCCCAATAGTATTTTCCCCAGACATAGAAAGTCATTGGTGAAACTTCGTTGCGGAAAGAAGCAAACTTGATATTAGGCATAAAACCAATAATCTCGCCACCGTCAATCTTATCCCCCAGTTCCAGATCGTACATCTCACGGGCTTTCTCATTAAATATATAGCATCCCGTATCTTTCAAGTCATCTTCCGGGCGAAAATCGCGTCCGTCGGTCACTTTAATCCCCATCACACGAAGGAAAGAAGGAGACACCGGGATACATTGAAAGTTAATATCCTTATCTTTATACTCGCGTCCCCATCCCATATAGAAGTCCCGGCTCGATAAAACTTGTTCGGCAAAAGTGATATCTTCAATCCCGGAGAATGTTTTTACCTCACTCGCCAATACATCCTGGCTCTTATTCACCTTACCGTTCAGCTCCATCACGATCAATTCGTCCTTGTCATATCCAAGCGGTGTATTCTGCATAAACCGGTTCTGCAAAAACATGAACAGGGAACTGATAATCAGAATAAATGAAGCAATAAACTGGATACTGACCAATGTACTTCTGAGCAACCTCCCTTTTGGAGACAGTCCGAAACTGCCTTTCAGTACCAGTGCCGGCGGGAAAGAGGTAATATAACAGGCCGGATAAAGGCCAGCCAACACACCGACAGCCACAGCAATAACCGCCGTAGTAGTAATAACTCCCGACTGTGCCGAAAAAGCCATGTCGGCATCCACCAAAGAGGCTATAAAAGTCTTACCGGCTATAAACAATATCCCCAGCGAAATCAGATAAGCCACTGCACTGACGATAATCGCCTCCGCCAGCAAACTCAAACGAAGCACACTATCCGGACTTCCCAACACTTTTTGCGTATTGATACTTTTGATACGCATCGGTGTCAGTGCCGTACTGAAATTGGTAAAGTTGATACCCGCAATCAGTAAGATAACAAAAGCTATAGCAAACAAAACACGCACCGTCTGACGGCTGGCCTTCGGCATCGAGTCGAAAGAAACATTTTCCAGGAAATGTAGCTCGGGAAGCGGTGTGATACGCAGGTCAATACCATCTTTCTCCCAGTCAAAATCCTTACCGAACTGTTGGGATGCATCAAAATTCTTCATAAAGTTTTCTTTCACATCCTTCGTATTAGCAGGATCATCCATTCGGAAAAAGAAGAAATAATTCTGATTATTCCAAGTATCGTAGTTTTCTTTCGGGTGCATCTGCCGGTAGATAATATTCCGGATGGAAGAATTAAGGGGGAAATCTTTAAAGACGCCGCTTATTGTTGCTACCGTACTTCCCGTCTCTACATTCATCAGCCGTTTTCCTATAGCCGACTCATCTCCGAACAAGCGACGCGCCATACTTTCGGGAATGATGGCAGTTTCCGGCTGATCCAATGCCGTTTCATCTCCTTCCACCATATCGAAATGAAAGACACGGGTAATCCCGGGCGAAGCATTCACGACCGGGTCCTGGAAATTCAGCCTCTCCCCTTGCCGTTCGACACTATAAAAAAGTTCGGAATTCCACGACGCCATAATCATGCCGGCCTTAATATGGGGCGATGACTCTGTAAAGCCTCTTGCAAAAGGACGGCTGAAGACGGCACTCGCTTTTCCCTGAAAGTCCATGTCCATGCGGTAGATTGCATCAGCTTCCGGCTGGCAGGAATCGAACGTGTAGTCGTAATTCACCTGCATCATAATCACCATAAAAGCTGCAAAAGCGATACTTAATCCAAATACATTCAGCAACATCGCCATTTTGAAACGGCGAAGCACGCTGACAAAGTTTCTTAAAATAGTTTTCATATCAATTGAATTATTACTTCGATTTAAGGTTGTTCACCAAACAACTTTTTAATAAATACGTAATAAATTCAGAAATGTTGCATGATTGCTATTCTGTTTTTATACTTTCTACCGGATTTTCATTGGCAGTCTTCCAGTTCTGGAAAGTAACCGTCAGGAATGTTATAACGGAAACGACCACAAAAGCGACCGCATATACCCACCAATACATCGGAATCTTATAGGCAAAATAAACCATCCAACGGTTCACCCCGTAATAGGCAACCGGTATTGCCAGGACGAAACAGACAATCAGGATACGGACATAGACTTTATTGAACATAAGCAATATCTGCGAAGTGGTAGCACCATGAACTTTCCGTAGACCTATCTCTTTCTTTCTGTATTCGCTCTCAAAAATAACCAGCCCCAACACACCGACAACCGATATAAAAACGGCTATCAGGCTGAATAAAGAGATCAGCCAACCGATGCTCAGCTCCCGCTTATAGAGATTATTCAATATCGTATCATAAAACCTGATCTCGGCCGGGAAATTCTTATCTATCGAAGTCAAGGCTTTCCTGATCGAAGCCACTGCATCCCGGATATCCGCCCCCGCTTTTATTTTGATATAGGCATATCTCGGCCGATACCCTGCCGCAGGCGAAACATAAAAAGCCATCGGAGCCACTTCCGTGCGGAACGAAGCATACTTAATATCATCTATAAACCCGGCAATCAAAGCGGGAGGAGCCTCATACCATTCATTTCCCGTGATATATTCACCGGCAACCAGATCATATTGCAATCTGGCCGCTTCGTTAAACAGGTAAACGCCCCCTACCGATTTACTGTCTTCCTGAAGGAAATCCCGTCCCGAAATAACAGGAATGTTCATCAGCCTAAGAAAATCCGGTGAAACGACAAACACTTTGAACTGTACGTTATTCTCCCTGTAACCACGGCCAAAGTCGGTATATTCATCACTTGCCGAAAGTAAATCTTCCGCAAAAGAAACTTCCTGCACAGAGACTTCCTGCTCTAATCGATTTTCCACGGCCTCTATATTCTTTATCAACTGGCCGTTCAATTCCACAATAGCCACATGCTCCTTATCGAAACCTAAAGAAGAGGCCAGCATGTAATGATTCTGCAAATAAATAAACAAAGCGGCAATAATCAGAGCAAAAGAGATGACATACTGGAAAGAGACCAGCAAACTTCTCATCCTTTTACCGGAAGGAGACAATCCAAACGATCCTTTTAGAACCAAGGCAGGAGAAAACGATGTTATATGCCAGGCAGGATATGCTCCGGCCAGCAGGCCGGTAAGAGCAGCCAGTACTCCCGCCCCTATCAATAAAGGAATGTTGGCTTTCAATGAAAGTTCTCCACTGACCATATCGGCCAGCCAGGTATTAGCCATCCCTTTCACAATAAACAAGGAAAGGATGAAAGAAAACAGACAGATCGCTACCGCTTCAACCAACATGGCACAGCGCAACGTATTATCCGATCCTCCCAGCACCTTCTGCGTATTGATACTCCGGATACGCATGGGAACAAGTGCATTGCTGAAATTCGTAAAATTAATCCCGGCAATGACAACAATCAATACAGCGATGGTAAATAACACGAACACCATCGTTTTATTACCTTTGTCTTTCTGTGAATCAAAACGGGCATCTGCCTCATAATAAATATCGGTCAGTTGGGTCAGTCTCACATCTTTCGTTTTCCAATCATAATATTCATGGTTGAAATGATTCTTGAAGTCAGCAATTATCTGGTCTTTTTTACCGGGATCATCCAGTAACACATATAACTGGTAGCCGTTGGCATTCCAATTATCCTGATTCTCCTTTTCACCGATTCTCCTGTATACGGCATTTTGTATCACTGAATTTTGAGGAAAATCTTTATATACGCCACCCACAACAAAAGATAACTTATCGGCTGTCAACTGTTTGCCGACAGCCGGTTCATCTCCGAAAAACTTTTCTGCCTGGCTCTGTGCTATCAAAACATACCCCGGATTATCCAGGCTTTCTATCTTCCCCTCCAACATCTGAAAGTCAAATACAGAAGCATATTCAGGAGTTATTGCATTTACCGGACACCAGAAACTCGTTTCATTCGTATCATTTCCCCTTTTTAATGCAAGCTGGCTACCCCAGGAAGAAAGTAATGCACCCGTCTCTATATGGGGAGACGATTGAACGAAAGCCTCTGCAAAAGGGGGAGAAACAACCACCTGGTTCCCCCAATCCGGAGTATAAAGTCCTACCCGGTAAATCCGTTCTGCATTCTTTTGGAACCTGTCGAACCCCCAGTCATATTGTAACTGGATCATTAAAATTATAAAGGCAGCAAAGGCTATACTTAAACCCATCACATTCAATAGAGTCGCCATTTTAAAACGACGGACAACTCCTAATAAATTCCTGATAATTGTTTTCATGATAGTATCTGTACTAAATTTATAAATCTAATGATCCATCCGCTATTCTGTTTTTATGCTTATTACCGGATTTTCGCTTGCCGCCCGCCAGTTCTGGAAGGTAACAGTGACGATCGTCACAGCCGACACCAGCAGGAAAGCCAGTATGAATACCCACCAATAGATCGGAGTACGGTAAGCAAAGTTCTCCAACCAGGCATGAATGGCATACCAGGTCAACGGAGCGGCCAACACAAAGCATATCAACAGGATACGGACATACGTTTTGTTAAACATAATCAGAATCTGCGACACGGAAGACCCCATCACCTTGCGGACACCTATTTCCTTTCTGCGATACTGGCTGTCGAATACTACCAGACCAAAGACACCCACCATCGAGATAAAGACGGCTATCAGACTGAATAATGTGATCAATGCTCCCAGACTCGTTTCTTTTTCATATAAATTATTCAGCACTTTATCAAAGAAAGTAATGTCGAAAGGATAATCCGGATGAATCTCACTCATTACATTCTTGACATGCGCCATGGCTGCTCCCATATCCGAACCGGCTTTTACCTTGATATATGCAAACGCCGCACCTCCCGAATAACTTTTACCACGCACTAAGAATGCCATCGGAACCACCTCCGTACGGAAAGAAGCGAACTTGATATCCGGAACAAAACCAATCACCTCCATATCACCGATCTTATCCCCCAGCTGAATGTCGTAAGTCTTTCGCGCACGTTCATTAAATATATAGGCACCATGCTCCGTCAAAGTATCTTCTTCCCGGAAATCCCGTCCGTCACTTACTGCAATATTCAGTACCTTCAGGAAAGAAGGATCGACCGGCATCACCTGATACTGAATATTTTTACCATTCAGTTCACGTCCCCAGGTCATATACTGATCCTGGCTGGCCAGCAGAAACTCCGCACAGGTCACATCCTCAATACCGGAGAACGATTTCATACGATTCGTGAAAGCGTCTTTACTGTTTAAGACTGTAGCCGTCAGGTCTGTCACGATGATTTGATCTTTGTCGTATCCCAACGAACTGGTTCGCATAAAGTTATTTTGCAAATACATGAACATAGCGCCCATAATCAAAACAAATGAAGAAATGAACTGCACACTGATCAGTACGTTCCTCAATACCCTTCCTTTGGGAGAAAGTCCGAAATTACCTTTCAGCACCAGCGCCGGCGAGAAAGATGTCATATAATAAGACGGATAAATCCCGGCCAGCACTCCGACCAGCACAGATAGCAGAGCCGTCAACGAAATCAACACCGGATGAGCGGAAAAAGAGATATCCGCATTGATCAGGCCTGCTATGGGACTGCTTGCCGTCATACGGACGATCCATAATGCCAACAAGAAAGCCACGACACTGATACAGACCGCTTCCATCAATAAAGAGAACTGTAATGTTGCATTAGAACTACCCAGCACCTTTTGCGTATTGATACTTTTCATACGCATCGGAGTCAAAGCCGTACTGAAATTGGTAAAATTGATACCGGCAATAAGCATAATAACAAATGCGATGGCAATCAGAACCAATATCGTCTGACGGCTAGTCTTAGGAACCATGTCATAAAGAACATCCGTTACATAATGAAGCTCCGTCAAAGGAGTCAGCCGTAAATTCAGGTCATCGGTAGACCACGGCATATTTTTCCCTATCTCGTGCTTTTTATAATAATCCAGAAAGTCGTTTGTCAAATCCTTTGCGGCTTCGGGGCTATCCAGACGGATATAAGCATAATAATTAGAACTTCCCCAATCATTCAAACCCTCCTTATCATCCAGTTTCACATAGACAGCATTCTGGAGGATACCGTTTACCGGAAAATCCTTATAGACACCTCCCACCGTATAATCCATCTCAGGTATGGTAAAAAGGCCGGCCAACCGCCCTCTGGTATCTTTCGCTTTCATTCTCCGGCCGACAGCCGATTCCGTACCGAATATCTTTTTAGCCTGACTTTCCGAAATCAAGATCTTTTCCGGGTCCTTCAGGGCATCCTTCGTTCCTTCCAACATATCAAAAGTAAACACATCGGTAAAGGAAGGATAAATAGTCATATTCGGTTCCATATAACTATCCTGTTTCCCGTCCTTATCTACAATAAAAACCGTCTCACTATAGATAGGATAGCTAATGGCTCCGGCAACGATATGCGGTGAAAAGTTGAAAAACACATCCATCAGGGGCCGGCTTACAATAGCCTGAGGCGTTTCCTTACCCCACTGTAGCTCCACCCGGTAGATATTATCGGCTTCATTATGAAAAGTGTCAAAATTCTGATCATAATCGACCTGCATCATAATAATCATAAATGCAGAAAAAGCCACTGAAAGCCCTAAAATATTAAGAAGCGTCGCCATCTTAAAACGACGTAATACACTGATGAAATTTCGAAGAATTGTTTTCATTATATATTTATTTTTACCCGAATAGGTTCAAAACGCATGCCAAACATGTAATCATCTAATAAATAACACCTTGACGAATCAAGGTGTTATCAGATGTGTCTAAATTTTAGACACTGGTGTAAAATAATTAGACAAATTAGATTAATTATTCACTTTTTACACTGTTCACCGGATTCTCATTTGCCGCTTTCCAGTTCTGGAATGTAACCGTCAGCATGGTTATACCGGCCACAATGCCGAAAGCCAACACAAACACCCACCAATAGATCGGGGTCCTATCGGAAAAGTTTTCCAGCCATTTATGTACACCGTAATAAGCAAACGGGACAGCGATCACAAAACAGATCGAGACAATACGCAGATAAGACCTGTTGAACATATTCAAAACCTCCCCTACTGTAGCACCGAACACTTTACGCACTCCGATCTCTTTACGTCTGTATTGCGTTTCAAAAACAACCAGTCCAAAGACACCCACGATCGACAGCACGATAGCCAGCAAGCTGAACAAAGTGACCATCTTTTTCAGATACTGTTCCTTATGATACAGATTATTGAATACCGTATCATAAAACTCCACCTCGAACGGATATGCCGGATCGATATCGGCTATTACCCGGTGGATATGGGCGACGGCTTCTTCCACGTTTGTTCCGGATTTCATACGTATATAAGAAACCGGTAATATGTTATTTGCTTTTACTTTAAGAAGTAGCGGCTTATCCTCCGAACGCAGGGAAGACACTTTTATGTTGTCGATGAAGCCGACTATATTACCTGTACCCATCCAATTCTTTGCTAACGAACACCCCGGTTCCATATCGGGAACGAAATCCAGTACCCGCTTGGTAAAAACACAAGCATAGGTAGAATCACTTTGTGCATCCGAACGGTTGAAGTTGCGTCCACTGATGACAGGAATGCCCATCACATCCAGGAAGTTCCATGACACATCGATAATTTCACTGCCAAAACCGTTATTATTATAACTGAAATAATTAGAAGAATAGACATCCGATGCCCCGACCAGGGTACTGGCAAAACCAACATCTTCAATACCGGCATATTCCTTGAGACGATTTACCAACAAGTCGCCGGACTTCTTGACCGTTTCCATTCCCAACGTCACCATCGCTATCTGGTCTTTATCGAATCCCAACTTATAAGAACGCATATAGTTATTCTGGATCTGTATAAAAGAAGAGCCGATGATCAAACCGATGGAAACGACATACTGGAAACCGATCAAAGCCGTACGCAACTTCCGTCCTGAAGCAGACAAGCCGAAACTACCTTTCAATACCAGTGCCGGTTGGAAAGAGGTCATATACCATGCCGGATACAGACCGGCTACCAATCCCAATAAAACAGAAATACCTAACATCATAAACAACAACGGTATATAATGCAACAGATTCGTATCCGCTTCAACGAACGATAAAACTTCCGCCCTGTTCAATATCCAGGTCAATAAAAAGGCCAACAGGCAGGCAAATACACAAATAGATACCGCTTCGGCTACCAAACTCGCCCGCAGACTTGTTGTCGAACTACCCAATACCTTTTGGGTATTGATACTTTTTATCCGCATCGGAGCCAGCGAAGTACTGAAATTCGTAAAATTGATCCCCGCAATAACAATAACCAGTAAGGCAATCAATACCAACAACCGTATCGTATCTACATTTCCGGTCTTAATAAAATCATCTAACTGACCTGGCATATAATAAATATCAATGATAGGTATCAGTTGCAAGCGGGTTTCTTTATTAACGTTATATTTAGCAAAATCGAATGTACTATTGAAGTTATCCTCCACCACCTGACGAGATTCAGGTGAATCGAGCAATAAATATCCCATAAACTGCTGAGAAAACCAATCGTCTTCGTAACGTTTATTCATCCGGGCATAAATTCCGTTTTCCAACTGCGAGTTTTCCGGAAAATCTTCATAGACAGCTCCGACGATAAAGTTCGTCTCGTCCCAATAGGGTATTTTGTCTTTTACACGTACACTCTTTCCAATGGCGGATTCGTTACCGAACATCCGCCGAGCCATGCTTTGAGGAATCATCATCTTTTCCGGATCTTCCAGGCAAGCGGCAACACCTTCCACGATAGTCGGCTCGAACACCTTGGCTAAATCCGGATAACAGGGGATTAACTGTTCTTTAAATCCCTTCTCTTCCTCCCCTTTACCTACTATGACATAACGCTTGCCAGTAAATGAATTCAGCAAAGTATAACTTTCGATATGCGGAGACGAAGTAAATGCGGCATTCGCCAATGCCTGGGGAATCACTGACGCATAAATATCCCCTTCCCCCCGATTCATATCCACCCGGCAAATACGTGAAGCGGTCGGATAACACCGGTCGAAAGTCCGCTCATATTCAACCTGCATCATAATCACCAGAAAAGCGGTAAAAGCCACCGACAACCCTACTATATTCAGGAAAGACGCCATCTTGAAGCGGCGCAGCACATTCAGAAAGTTTCGCAATATCGTTCTCATTGATATACTATTTTTTGTTATTTCAGTTATTTACACATTCCAACAACCAAAATACGTGCCAAAACAATAAAACATTAGATATCAACAAAATACAAAACAACAAAACTTCAAGATATGTCTAATAATTAGACAGTCCTGTCCAGTTTTTTTACATCCTATCCGCCCCCCCCAAAAAGTATTCACATTAGACGTTTCAGACACCAGCCGCAAGAATCTCCTACCTTTCAATAACATAAACTGAAAGGTAGTATCTTTTGAAAACAAAACTAAGGAGTTTTGATTGCAAAACATATATGCTTTGTCAACGAAACATATATGTTTTGAAAATAGATAAGCACCCGTTTAACTACCGCACAAAGGTAGCATATAAACCTGTATAATTAAGAGATCCATGCTATTCTTAAACAACTAAAGACGGAGAGTCATTCTTATGAATAACTTCCGCCTTTAAATTTATAATACTCGTATCGTTATTTATTAGCAATACTATTCACCGGATTGGCATTGGCTGCCCTGAAGCTCTGGACAAATACGGCAGCAAATGAAATAACCAGGCAGAACAGGCCGGAAACAATAAAGATAAGCGGATTCAGGTCGATCCTGTATGAATAGTCAGACAACCACTGGTTCATCGCATACCAAATGATGGGCGTTGCGATCACAAAAGCTACGACAACATAGATCAGGAAGGCACTGACCAGGCGTAACAGGATGCTTTTATTGTCCGAACCGAATACTTTACGGACTGCCACTTCCTGCGAACGCTGCTGGATAAAGTAGGTCGACATAGCCAATAACCCGAGCAAAGAGATCAGGATGGCGATACCGGCAAAGATAGAGACAATCTTTGCCATGCGCTGCTGCGCTTCAAACGATTCCTGAATCTGTTGGTCGATGAATTTGCCTTCGAAATTCAGGCCGGATGTCTGTTCGTAGGCCTTACGGATCTGTTCATAAGCCGTGTACGGGTTTCCATCTATTTCGATGATAATAGACCAGGGATACATTTCTTCCGGTTTATTGATGCGAAGCATAGACGGCTGGTTCTCACGGGTTATATTGCCGCGGGGCTGGAAGTTGCGGATCACACCGGCAATCGGGGTACTGTTTTCTCCCCATTTAAAAGCCGGCGCATCCATAGGCAACTCCATATCCATCATTGCTTTTTCGGTCAGGTACCAACTATTTTCGGCCAGGTGGTTATCGCGGATAATCTCCAGTCCCAGGATATTAAATGTGACGCTATCCATAATAAATTGCTGGAAACTGAGTGTTTTGTCTTCATACGTACCGGTCATATTGTTACTACCGCTGAAAGGCATCCCGCTCGCCAGCCCTATCCGTTTGACAAACGGCATCTGACGCACCCGGTCTAAAGCAGCTGTACGATCCGTTACATTCTCAAAATTATTGGAGGTTTCCAATATATTCGTTGTATTATATCCCAAAGGAGCATTGATCAGATGGTTGATCTGGAGAATCATCACAATAGAAGCTGCGATCATGGCAATCGTGATCGTATTCTGGAACGTGATAAAAACCTTACTGAACACCATCTTCGTCTGTCGGCGGAAAGTTCCGCGCACCACATCGATCGGCTTGGCCGAAGAAATCATAATGGCCGGTAACAGTCCCGACAAACCACCTATCAATAAAACGACCACAATCGCCGTACCGATCCAGAGAGGCGTACAGGCATCGGCCAGACTTATATCGGATTGCAGCAGGTTGTTGGCATAAGAGGTAACAGCCATGGCAAACAGCAAGCCGAGTATGAATGAAATAACCGTCAGCGACGTCGATTCCACCATCAGTCGCATGAACAATTCACCGCGCGACGAACCCAGCAAACGGCGTGTAGCCATCTCTTTTGCCCGTTGGCCCGCCTGTGCCACCGTCAGGTTGATATAATTGAACACGGCAAATATCAGGATCAGTATACCCACCGACATCAGAACAATGACAAAACGTCTATCCCCCGAATTTCCGTTTCCCTTTATCGGTGAAAAATACAATTCATTCATGGGGATGAGTATTACCTTTTTCCACAGTTCCATCTTATACGGCCAGAAGAACTCCTTCATATAGGTAGCAATATCATCTGTCTTAGGACGCAGGTCGGCCCCCGGTTTCATCATCAGAAAAGCGGTCGTAGCACCGGCATTATTATAGCGGTCCATGCCCAACGAGCCGTTAAACTCGGTGACGCCTTCGATCCGCAGCAGCAGGTCGGTATAAGGGATTGCCGAATTTTTGATATCTTCCATCACACCTGTCACCATCACTGATGTTGAGTCACTGATACGGATGCTTTGCCCTACCGGGTCGTCCGTGCCAAACAATTTGTTGGCAAATGTCCGGGAAATGACAGCATTGTTACGGGCCTGCAACACCCGATTCTTGTCGCCACTCAAAAGTTTAAACGAAAAGAAATTGAAGAAGGAAGAATCGGCAAAACATAAATTGGCATTCATCTTTTTATCATTTGCCCAAACGATCATCGAATTGAAATTGTTGCTGATGACCGGACAAACCCTTTCTATCTCCGGGTAACGTTCCTGCAACCGGTAAGCCACCGGAACGCCTGTCACTACTCCTTCTTCATAAGCTACCGCATAAATGCGGTCTCCATGTTCCTGAAATTTATCGACCGACAACTCCTGTACCGTATAAATAGAGATCAGAATGACGAACATCAGTGAAACAGACAGTCCGAACACATCGATCACCGTATATGCTTTATTCTTACCCAGGAATTTCAGGAAAGACTTTATATTTAATAGGTTGTTCATCTTTTTAATGGTTTAATTGTTCTACAGTTGGCGAGAATAAAAACATATCCCGCCTTCACAGGTAGGATATGTTCGTGTTTGCTTACATTCTTAATTTAGCTATATGTCCATGTGTAAAATCTAATTCATCAAATAAATTCGCTCACTGATGACACGATGCTACCGTCGAACAGGTTGATGATGCGGTGTGCAAAACTTGCGTCATGCTTGGAGTGGGTTACCATGACGATGGTTGTCCCTTCTTTGTTCAGTTCGGTAAGCAGCTGCATTACTTCGGCACCGTTCTTTGAATCCAGGTTACCAGTCGGCTCATCGGCAAGGATGATCTTCGGGTTGGAGACAACGGCACGGGCAATGGCAACACGCTGTTGCTGACCTCCGGATAACTGCTGTGGGAAGTGAGCGGCACGATGGCTGATGTTCATACGTTTCAGAATATCGTTTACCATCTGTTTACGTTCGGAAGCCTTTACCTTCAGGTAAGTCAGCGGCAGTTCCACATTTTCGTATACATTGAGTTCGTCGATCAGGTTGAAGCTCTGGAATACGAAACCGATATTCCCTTTACGAACCTGTGTACGTTCTTTTTCTTTCAGATGGCCCACTTCTTTATCAACCAGATAGTAATTACCGCCAGTCGGATTATCAAGCAAACCCAGGATATTCAACAAGGTTGATTTACCGCAACCGGAAGGTCCCATGATAGCTACAAATTCACCATCCTTCACTTCCATCGAAATATTGTTCAATGCGATTGTTTCTACTTCTTCTGTACGGAAGTGCTTACTTAATCCTTCAATCTTAATCATAATGTTATTTATTTAATTCTACATTTATACTTTATATTCCTCTTTAAAATCCACTCTCTTTTCTCTATATAATTCAAATTACGTGCCAAACTTAATAAAAAGCTAGTTTTCAACATTATACTGTTTTGTCTTTTTTACGGCAGTGTCTAATATTTAGACAGTCATGTCTATTTATTAGACACTTTGCGGCAGAAAAAACATCCGACCTTCACAGGCCGGATGCACATGTTTAATTAAAACTTAAACTAATATCGGTGACTATAAAGAGTCTTTGTCACCCCAAAATATTATTCTATTTCCGGACGGTCGTCCGGTTTTTTCTTGTTTTTGTTTGCCTTGGCGATACCGACACGCTGGTTGTAGCGTGCTTTGGTTTCACCGATCAAGGCATTGAGGGCCGTAACGAAAGCGGTCGTTTCGCCGGTCGGTTGAACGACGTTGTACGACTGCGCCAACAATGTCATATCTCCGTAAATCTGATCCATGCGACCGCGAACGACCTTCCCGCTGTCGATAGAGGCTGAGATTTTATTAGCCGAACGTTGTTCCGTCAGTGCTATAAATGTATCATTGCAAGTTTTCAGTTCCTCCAGGACGGAAGTCAGGCCAAGGGTCGTTACATTCGATTTATTCGCTTCCTTTTCCATATCCAGCAGCAAACCTAAAATTTGTTGGGTTTCCTGCTGGTCGGCCAACTTCTGGATACCGACATAGATTTTCACCTGATTGTAAAGGCTGATCGCGGCATTTCTTTGAGCCGAAACCGGACTTTTAGTCATTTGCCGGACTGTCGAGGTAAAATAAACGACCAACTCATCGCGCTGCTTATCCGTTTCGGCCAGTAAAGCTGTTTCATCACTGATAAGCGATTTATTCACCACATCGGTAAGGATATTCAATTCGTTTTTGAACGTATTTATCTGCTCGTCGGTAAAACCCAGGGCAGCAGGGCCGGTCAGATCGACACTTTCTATTTCCGGACGATCTTCCTGTTTCACTGGAATGAGGGCTAAAAAGCGGGTCATATGGTTGGCATATTCGGCATTGTTCAAGCGTTCCAGACTTAAATCTATAATTCTTGCAAGTGTTTCCATGGTATTCTTTATTTAATATTATACAAGTGTTTTCTTCGGTCGTAAAAGTAGGTTTTTATTTTCATGGGACAAGGAAATTCTGCATTTTCTTTCAAAAGAATTTGAAAAACACAGTTTTTCTCCGGAAACAATGTTTCTAAGGACTTGTCGGAGGGTAAAAATGAAATTTACAATGTTTCCGGGAGGATAACCCACTGTCGACCTCTCAGAAACATTGTAAATTTCATTTCGTCGGTGGGACAAGCTGCCGGAAACATTGTAAATTCCATTTCGTCGGTGGGGTAAGTCCCCGGAAACATTGTTTCCGGCATTTTCACCCTCTTCCCTAATCCGCCTTTATACTCTCCACCGGATTTTCATTCGCCACATTCCATGCTCGTATCAGCACGCAGGAGATGATAACGGCATAGACAAACAAGGCCGCCCCGATGAATATAAAGAAACTGAGATGGATGCGTTCGGCGAATTTCTCCAGCCAGCCCGAAGCATTGATATAAGCGACAGCCACCCCGATCGCAAGAGCCGGAAGGGCGATGTAGGAAATATCACGCGAAAGCATACGGAGGATATTCACGGCCGTAGCCCCGTTTACCTTACGGATGGCTATTTCGCGGCCGCGGCGGTTCGTCTCGTCGGCCGTGTATCCCAATAAGCCGATCAGGGCAATGATCAGGGTGACGATACCGCTGATCATGATCGCGTCGCGGAAATCGCGGTCGTCCTGATACTGGCGGACGATATCCATTTTATATACGGAGGCTTCGACCACCTTGCCGGTGATCGTTTCGGTAAGGACGCGGTTCACTTCCGCCAGGTTGTCCGACGACATCGTATTCATCTTGATCAGGATATTCACGGGAGGATTATAACAATCAGGTGTGGCGTAGAAGAAAATCGACGCACGCGTATCCGGGCCTTTCAGGGAGCCGATACGGAAATCGTCGAACACACCGCAGACAGTGAACACTTTTGTTCCCTTGCTATGCTCGGACACCATGACGCCTTTACCGATGATACTGCCCGTCCAGCCTGCCGTCTTTTCCATCAGGTCGACGAATTTACGGCTGACCATGATTTTATCGCCGTTGGCCTCATCGGGACGGAAGGCATGGCCTTCAACGACGGGTATCTCCATCAGGTCGAAATAATTGTCGCCCACGAAATACATGTCGGCTATATTGAAAAGATCGCGATCGTCTCCCGGAATATTTATGTTATTGCCGGACGGATAACTGAAAGGCAGTTCGGTGCTGCACGATACCATCTTCACCTGTGGCAGGCGGCGCAATTCGGCCATCGCACGGTCGCGCACCTGCGGATCGACACCGCGTGTATTACAATAAACCAGATTCTCGTAAGCGTAACCGGGATGACTCGAAATCATCGTGTCATACTGCCGGCTGATGGTAATCAACAGCGCCACCAGATAGGCCGTGGCAACGAATTGAACGAACAGCAGGCAGAGCTTCCAGTAGCGTTTCGACTCTTTCACACTGCGGAAAGCCGTAGCCACCGGAATACGCATGAAAAGCCAGGTCGGTACGAAGCCCGTCACCGCAAATACCACCACGCAGATGGCCAGCAGGATCGACATCGTAGGCAACGTGAAGAGCGCCGACAGCGAGGCGGACAACAAATCTTCTATCTTCCCTTTGAAAATGACGATCAGGAAAGCCGCCAGCAACAACGACAACAGCAGGTGCAGGAACGACTCGGAAAGAATCATCCCGAAGATATTCTTTCCCGACGCACCGTAGCATTTATGTACGGCCACCTCCTTGGCGCGGCCGATCAGCGTAGAAATCACGACCAGTATATAATTGAGGACGGCGATGGAGATCAGGATGATCGCCATGAAAATGAGCATGTAGTTCATGTCCTTCACCTCCTTATTATTATTGTGGATGTCCTGCAACGGAGAGATGGAGTACGACAAGTCTACCCCGGCTTTCTTCAGGCCTTCCATATCCTGGTTGCGCTCCTGCATCCGGCGGATGGCGGGGGCGAGCCCGTTGGGATCGGTGCCGGGGAGCAGCTTCACGTAAGCGATATAACGATCGTTGCCCAGCCAGTTGGTCGTGCTCCATTCGGGCATGGTGGCCAGCGAAGCCACGGCATCATAGCGCAGGTGGCTGTTTTCGGGGATATCCTCAAACACGCCACCGATGGTGAAGGGAGAGCCGTGGTTAGCATCGCGCACGAAGGTCTTGCCTACCG
Source organism: Parabacteroides goldsteinii DSM 19448 = WAL 12034 (assembly GCF_000969835.1). Lineage (GTDB taxonomy): Bacteria > Bacteroidota > Bacteroidia > Bacteroidales > Tannerellaceae > Parabacteroides > Parabacteroides goldsteinii. The sequence goes on along the minus strand of NZ_KQ033913.1, from coordinate 737,243 downwards.
CATTCCCCACGCCGCCCATCTTCTCGGCCAACGAACGGGAGATCATCACGTAGCCGGGACGTGCCAGGACATCTTTCGGGTCGCCCACCAACAGGGGACGGGGGAAGATGTCGAAAAAGCTGGTGTCGGCCAACAGGAGCGTGGCGGTGAGGTATTGCTCTTCGGGAGTCATGATCAGTTCGTTGTTCTCGCCGATACGGGTGTAGCGGGTGGCAAACTCTACTCCGGGCACCTCGGCTTTCATACCGGGGGCGATGGCACCGCTCACCTGTCCCCAGGAATCTTTTTTGCCGTCCCGGTTCAGGTCGGATTTAACCAGATAAATCCGTTCGTTATCCGGATAGAAGTTATCGTACGAGCGCTCGAAGCAGACTTTCGCTACCAATACCAGTCCCATCGCCAGTCCGACGGCCAGCGCAAGGATCTTAATCCCGTTACTCCTCCCCTTCTTGAAGAGGGAACGGAGTGCCATGTTAAAATTCTTCATATCTATTATTGTCTTTTTATTTTATTCCGGATATATATGTTTTTTCTATTCCGATTTCAGGCTCAGCACCGGATTGGCATTCGCCACCATCCAGGTACGGTAGACCACCGTCAGGAGGATAACCGCCAGCACGACCACAGAGCCAGTCAGGAACAGGCCGGCATTCATCGGGATCTTCTCCGAAAACTGCTGCAACCACTTTTCGCTGGCAAACCACGAAGCACCCGCACCGATCAGAATGGCCGGCAGTGCCATCCATACAATGTCGGAGGAGATCAGACGGAGGATATCCCGTTCGGTTGCCCCATTGATTTTGCGTACGGCAATTTCTTTCCCGCGGCGGTTCGTCTCGTCGTTGATGTAACCGATCAGGCCTATCAGGGCGATGATCAGGGTAATGATGCCACCCGCCATCACCGAGTCGCGGAAAATACGCGAGGTATCGTAGAGCTTCGTGAGGCTGAAACGGTAATCTATGAGATTGATCTCGCGGTCGGGCAGGAACTCTTTTATTACATTATTTATATGGGCGAGATTCTCCGCATTCCTTTCACGGAATTTGACGACAAGGGTCTGCTCGGCCCGTTTACTGAAAAAGATGGCGGAGTTGACCATGCCTTCCTGGTCGATCCGGCCCATCCGTACGTCGTCGTAAACGCCGACAACGGTAAAGGGATCGTCCGTGCCATGCCCACCGATATCGAGCTTCTTGCCTACCACACCGTCTTTCCACTGAAAGGCATTGGCCAGTTCGGTAGCCATCTGGCGGCTCACCATGACGAGTTGCATGGAGTCGGAATAGGATTCGTCGAAGGCTTGTCCCTCTATCACCTTCATCTCCAGCAAGGAGACGAAGTTGGCATTGGTACCGTAAAGATCCCGGAAATGGGCTACGGCATCCTCCGAACCGGGACGATAAACGATATCGCCCGAACCGGAAAAGGCCGGCAATTCGTAGCAGGTCGTAACGTCTTCCACTTCCCCCTGCTTGAGGATTTCATCCATCAGCGCTTTGCGGGAGGATTGAGGAACGCCTTCCAGATTACAGAAGGCCAGCCGCTCGTAGGAGTAGCCGGGATTATCATTCACCATGAAACTATATTGCCAACCAATAACGATGAGCAGGCAAACGAGGAAACCTACCGCCACGAACTGGATAAACAGCAAGGCTTTCTTCCACGACCGCCGGGAGTTGGTGTACGAACGGAATACCAACGCCACGGGTATCCGGGCGAACAGTTGCGAAGGCAGCAGGCCGGCAACCAGAAACACCAGCACACAGACACCCAACAGGATCATCAGCGTGTCGGGCGTGAAAAGCGACGACAGCGAGGTGCCCAGCAGCTCTTCCACGATCCGGCGGAAACCGAATACAAGGAGTGTGGAGAAGACGACGGATATCAACAGGTTGAGAAATGCCTCTGAGAAGATCATGTCGGTGATGTTCCAGCCCGTCGCGCCGTAGCATTTATGGATCGCCACATCCTTCGAGCGGGTCACCATCGAGGAGATGACCAGCAGCACATAGTTCATCAGGGCGGCAAAAAGGATGGCGAAAGCAATGGCAGTCAGCATCACGGCCATACGCTTGGTGGCCGGAGAACTGGCATAAAGCTCGCCGAGCGGACGCAGGAAGATGCTGTACGTCATGCCTTGCTCCTTCAGTTTCTTCGAATCGACATGACGGTCGAGCATTTCGGCCATAGGTTGCAGCATATCGTCTGCCGACAGGCCGGGTTGCAGGAGGACGTAAGCGTTGAAGCTGTCGCCGCCCAGCCATTGGTCGTCCTTCGACCATCCGGTAATAGCTTTGAAGGTGGAAAGGGAGACAAGTACGTCGTAATAAAGATGGGTATTCTTCGGAACATCCTTAAACACACCGCCGACGGTGATCTGAACGCCCGGGAATGTCTGTACCTCGAAGGTTTTGCCGATCACGTCTGCTCCGTCGGGGTTGATTTTGCCGGCCATTTCTTCCGAAACAAGGGCATAGAGGGGGCGCGACAGTGTCTCACGGGCATTACCGACCAGCATTTCGCGGGGCAGGACGTCGTAGAAACAGGAGTCGGCCAACATGAAGATGGCGGTGTACTTCTTATTGTCGGGTGTTTTCATGACCATCTCGCCTGTTCTTTCACAACGGGTAGCAGCCACTACACCGGGGATCTCGGCTTTCATGCCGGGGGCTACGCCGCCACTTACGCAGGGGAAGCCGTCATTGCTCTTATCTCCGATGCTAAAGTTCTCCTGGATAGCAAAAATCCGGTCGGATTCGGGATAGAAATTATCGTACGACAACTCGAAGCAGACTTTAGCAATGAGTACCAATCCCATTGCCAGGCCTACGCCCAACGACAGTATCTTAATATCATTATGTCTGCCCTTCTTGAACAGGGTGCGGAAAGATATGTAAAAATTCTTCATTGTAACAGATTCGTTTTGTTATTGCTGACAGAAAACCAATATGACCGGCCTTGGAGGTAGGGGGTCTGCCCCCCTACCTTTGCATATTACTCCAACACCAGGACTTCGTTATCCTTGTAGCTTTCATAGCTGGAAACGATTACCTTTTCTCCTGCTTCCAGGCCTTCTGTTACTTCATAATACTGCGGGTTCTGACGGCCGATCTTGATCTTACGGCGATAGGCTTTCTTGCCATCTTTGTCGAGTACGAAGATCCAGCTGCCGCCGGTACTCTGGAAGAATGTTCCGCGTGGTATGATGATACTCTCTGTCGGCTGTCCCAGTTCCAGATTGATATAATAGGTCTGACCGCTACGGATATTGTCAGGGCGTTCGCCTGTAAACACCAGGTCCGTACGGAATTTACCGTCGCGAACTTCCGGATACACCTTGCGTACGGCCAGTGCGAAACTTGTTCCCTGACGGTCGAAGTCGGCATCCAGTCCCGGCTTAACACGGTCGATATAATGTTCGTCGATCATCGCTTCCACCTTATAGTCGGAAAGGTCGTTGATCTGGCCGATCTTTAAACCGGCAGAAACATTCTGTCCCAGCACGACATCCAGCAAACCCAGTTCGCCGTCAATCTGTGAACGGACATTCAGATGTTCCTTACGTTCATGAACCAATTGGATGTTACGGCGCATGTTGGCCAGACTGGTTTCCATTTCGTCCATCTGGATCGTACGGGAAATTGAATCCTGACGCAGGCGCTCGACAACAAGGTCATATTTCTTTGTTGCCAGTTCATAATCTTCTTTAGCTTTCAGATAATCTTCCTTGGCAATCAGGTTTTCATCATACAATTTCTTCTGTTGTGAATAAGCACGGCGTGAACGGGCAATGTCGACATCGAGCTGCGCTTTTTCCAACTGATTGTTCAGTTTGTCCTGTTCCATGGCCACCTGTGTGTTACGCAGGAAGTTTTGTTTTTCCGCCAGCTGAGCTTCGGCATCCAATATCTGCAAATCGAGGCTTGAATTGGAAAGGCGGATAATAACGTCGCCCTTCTTTACCTGGGCACCTTCTTCCACCACTTTCTCCTGAACGATACCGCCTTCTTCCGGGCTCAACTGTACCACAGTAATCGGCTGCACCTGTCCGTTTACACGAACGAAATCATTGAACTGCTCCTTCGTAACCTCACCGATACTGATACCGCGGGCGTCCACTTTCAATGTCGATGCATGATCGCCGAAAATGATCCATCCGACCAATGCCAGGAATAAAACACCGCCACCTACATAAGGTAAATGTTTCTTCTGAATGCCTCTTTTCTTTTCTAATTGTATATCCATTGTTGTATGTTTTTATTTCTTTATTATCAGTTTCTGTTTATTCTCAGTTTATACCTTCAATCAACGGTTTACCTTTATAGTAATCAACCAACTTGCATTTCAGCAGATACATCAGCTTCCGTTGCAGCAAATCAGCTTTCGACAGCAGTAAAGTATTGGCACTGGTCTGTAAGTCGATCGGACTCATCAAGCCTTCTTCAAACTTGCGAAGAGTCACCTGGTAGGCTATTTCGTCCGCCTGAGCTTTCTTTTCCATCTGGATCGTTTCCTTGGCATACCCTTCACGATCGAGGATAGCCTGTTCGATAGCCGTCTGCAACTGGCGGAGCACCTCGGTCTGCTGTTCCTGGGCGATACGCATATTGTTGCGTGCCTTGCGCAGATTTGTCAGACGGTCCAGACCGTTAAAAAGCGGGAAACTCAGGTTAAAGGAAATGTATTCCCCCCGGTTGTTCTTAAACTGGCTTCCGAATGCAGCAGGAGCCTGTTCTCCTTTCAGGTTCTCATAATAATTGGTAGAAACACCGGCTGAGAAAGAGATGGAGGGTAACATGCGTCCTTTAGCCATCAGATATTGCATTTTAGAAGACTTCAGTTGAAGTTGTGCCTGCAAAGCTGTCGGGTTATTATCGGATGCATAATCGTAAATTTCCTCCACCGATTCCAACATGGTTGCATACGATTTATCCAGGAGCATGGTATCTACGTCCAACTCCATATCCGACGGGAAGTTCATATTTTGTTTCAAAGTCAATATGGCTGTATTCAGCAGATTCTGCTGATGCGTCAGGTTATAGTCGTTGGCAGCGACCTGCGCTTCGATCTGGGCGACATCGGCTTTTCCTTTCAGTCCCAGTTCTTCCTGGCGACGGGTTCTATACAGGATACGGCTGTTCTCTTCCAGTTGCTCGGCAGCCAGTTTTACTGTTCCCTGATAATATACGACATCCATAAAAGCCTGCATCGTATTGATTGCCAGATCATCCTTTTCCTTCTGGATATCATTCATACCCAATTGACGGTTCGCTTTTGCCATACGCCATTGGTTGATCAGTTGTCCCCCATTAAATATAGGTATGGAAACACTCAGGCCATATCCGTTATTAAATGTAGATGTATTGTTATAGACGTTGGTTTCCGGGTCAATGGAACGTCCGAAACTATACTGTGCTCCTACACTTGCACTCATGGAAGGGAAGAAAGAAGCTACTGCTGAATTCAACTCTGCTTTATAAGAATCGCTCGTATGGGTTTGTTTCTTGACTTTCGGACTGTTTTCAACGGCATAATGCATGCATTCGTCCATTGTCCAGCGTTTTTCCTGGGCCATGGCAACTGTTGCCAGGCTAAGCGAAAGGATCGATGTAACTATTATCTGTTTCATTTTTGTGTTATTTTCTGCCAACAAAAGGGCAAAGAGCGTGCCAAACCTGATAAAACACTATTTATCAATAAATTGTAAAAACCGTTCTTTTTCAGAAGTGTAAAGAAATTAGACAGTGGTGTATAATTATTAGACAACCTGCATTTATCCGTTTTATACGCATATTTTATCTGTCTAAATTTTAGACACAGGTTAGGTAGTATAAAACCGAAGCCCTATCTTTGCATTATAAATACATTAAATATCACAATGGCTAAACAAGGCACCATACTGGTCGTAGACGATAACAAGGGGATTCTCACCGCAGTACAGATGCTGTTAGGTACCTGCTTCGAGAAAGTGATAACCATCTCTACCCCAAACAAAATAAAGACGACACTGCATAACGAGAATGTGGACGTAGTCCTGCTGGATATGAATTTCAGTGCCGGAATCAACACCGGTAACGAGGGACTTTTCTGGCTGTCCGAAATAAAGAAGGAAGACCCGGCCGTACAGGTCGTACTCTTCACCGCTTATGCAGACATAGACCTGGCAGTAAGGGGCATCAAGGAAGGCGCCACCGACTTCGTTGTCAAACCCTGGAACAATGCGAAGCTGCTGGAAACACTGAAAACGGCTTACGATATCCGGATAGCAAACAGGAAAGGAGTTCCGCATGAGAGCAGCAAGCAGGTTATCTCTAAGGAAAGCGGCATGTTCTGGGGCGAAAGCAACGCCATGCAGCAACTCCGCAACCTGATCGAAAAGGTTGCCAAAACCGATGCCAATATCCTGATCACCGGAGAGAACGGAACTGGTAAGGAAATGCTGGCAAGAGAAATACATATGTTGTCGAACCGCAAAAAAGAGGCTATGGTCCCCGTAGATATGGGTGCCATCACCGAAACATTGTTTGAAAGCGAACTGTTCGGCCATATGAAAGGTGCCTTTACCGATGCACGCGCCGACCGCCCCGGTAAGTTCGAGGCAGCCAACAACGGAACCCTGTTCCTCGATGAAATCGGGAACCTCTCCTATCATTTACAGGCAAAGCTACTGACGGCTATCCAGCGCCGCAGCATCGTCCGGGTAGGAAGCAACACCCCTATCCCGGTAAATATCCGCCTGGTCTGTGCCACCAACCGCGATTTGCAGGAGATGGTACAGAAAGAGCAATTCCGTGAGGACCTTTTATACCGTATCAACACAATACACGTGGAAATACCGTCCCTCCGCGAACGTCCGGAAGACATTGTTCCGCTAACTGAAATATTCCTGGCAAAATATTGCAATATCTACGGTAAATCCTCCATGCGCCTCAGCGCAGATGCAAAGGATAAATTGAAGCAGCAACCCTGGTTCGGTAATATCCGCGAACTGGAACATACCATCGAAAAGGCCGTGATTATTTCTGAAGGCGAAACCCTCGACAGCTCCGACTTCGACTTCCCCCGCAAGAAAGAATCGCCGCTGAAAGAGGCAACCACGCTGGAAGAGATGGAGTACAACATGATTAAGAATGCCATGGACAAGTACAACGGCAATCTCTCGCTCGTCGCCAGCCAATTGGGTATTTCACGTCAGACGCTGTACAATAAAATCAAACGTTATGAATTATAATGTGCCAATATGCCAATGCGCTGATATGCCAATGAAAGGCCACAGCACAACGTAGGTTGTATCCGTAATTGGCACATTGGCATATTAGCACATTGACACATTATTATCTTATGTTAAAAGGTATCTATCATAGTCTGACTTTCCGGCTGGGGTTATTCGGAATATTAATCGTCGCAGGAACCTATTTCGCCATGACGCGGCAATGGGAATGGTTTATCCTCGTTTTCATAGGCTGGCTGTATTCCATACGGATGATGAGCCAGTTATTCAAACGCAACGCCCAGAAGGTAGCCTTCATGTTCGATGCCATCGACAACAGCGACTATGCATTCCAATATGCCACCCGAGGACGTTCATCCAACGACAAACTGGTAAGCGAATCATTAAACCGCATCACCCAGATACTTTTCCAGGCGAAAGCGGAAGCCGTGCAGAAAGAAAAATATTACGAGCTGATCATGAACTCGGTCAATACCGGCATAATCGTATTGGATGACATAGGCAACATCTACCAGACCAACAACGAAGCCCTTCGTCTGTTGGGCCTTTCCGTTTTCACCCATGTCAAACAGCTGGCGCGCATCGATGAAAAACTACAGACTACGATTGCCAATATCCTCCCGGGCGACAAACATCAGATATCATTCGTAAACGAACGCGGAACGGTAAACCTTTCCATCCGCGTATCCGAAATGACCTTGCAGGAAAAACATGTGCGTATCCTGGCTATCAACGATATCAACAGCGAACTGGACGATAAGGAAATCGACTCCTGGATACGTCTGACTCGTGTGCTGACACATGAGATTATGAATTCCGTCACCCCGATCACCTCACTGAGCGATACGTTGCTTTCCATCCACGAAGACGCCAACAGCGAAATACGTAATGGCCTGGAAGTGATCAGTACAACGGGAAAGAGCCTGATCTCATTTGTCGAGTCATACCGCAAGTTCACCCATATCCCGACACCGGAACCTTCGTTATTCTATGTGCAAAAATTTGCGGAGCGGATGACAAACCTGGCCCGTCACCACAACAATTTCCCCAATATAACGATTAATATAAATATAGAACCGGCCGACCTGATCGTTTATGCGGATGAAAAACTGATCACCCAGGTTGTACTGAACTTGCTGAAAAACGCCATGCAGGCCATCGGCAGCGGACAACCGGACGGGCTAATCGAGCTGAAAGCCTATTGTAATCCGGACGAGTCCGTGATTATCGAGGTGAGCAACAACGGTCCTACCATCCCACCGGAAGAAGCGGTACATATTTTTGTACCGTTCTTCACGACCAAAGAAGGCGGAAGCGGCATCGGATTATCCATTTCGCGGCAGATCATGCGGCTCTCGGGGGGTAGCATTGCCTTAAAGAGCAATCCGGCGATAAACAAAACGTCGTTTATTCTGACGTTCCCGTAGAAAACAATAAAACGTTCCCTTTGTTATTTCTATTAGAGGTACGTCTAATTTTATTTACACCTAGGTCTAAATCGATTTACACGTACGTCTAAATGAATTTAGAGGTAGGTCTGTTTCAAAAGACTACAGGAAAGAACAAAAAGAAAGTAACTAACATTTGGATATAACAAGTAATAAAAACATGAAACTGCTAGACAAACTCAAGATCAATCACAAACCTCGTTCCGGAGGATTAGACCTTTTAAAATACATAGGCCCTGGATTATTAGTCACCGTTGGATTCATCGACCCCGGAAACTGGGCAACCAACCTGGCAGCCGGTTCCGAATTCGGATATGCACTGCTATGGGTGGTCACTTTCTCTTCCATCATGTTGATCATTATCCAGCACAACGTTGCCCACCTAGGCATCGTAACCGGTTTGTGCTTATCGGAAGCGACCAATAAATATATGCCCCGGATGCTTAGCCGTCCTATTCTGGGTTCGGCCATGCTTGCCAGCATTTCGACTTCGCTTGCCGAGATATTAGGTGGTGCCATTGCGCTGCGGATGCTGTTCAGCATACCGATAAAGATTGGTGCCGTAATCGTTACGATTGCCTGCCTGATCATGCTTCTCAGCAATACCTACAGCAAGATAGAACGCTGGATCATCATGTTCGTTTCCATTATCGGCCTCTCTTTCCTGTATGAACTGGCTTTGGTCGATGTCAATTGGGGACAGGCCGTCACCGGATGGGTAAAACCGTCTTTTCCTCCCAACTCCATGCTGATCATCATGAGTGTGCTCGGTGCCGTAGTGATGCCCCACAACCTCTTTCTCCACTCGGAAGTGATACAGAGCCGCGAATGGAACCTGGAAGATGAATCCGTCATCAAGAAGCAGCTGAAATACGAATTCTATGATACGCTCCTGTCGATGGTTATCGGCTGGGCGATCAACTCGGCCATGATTATCCTGGCAGCAGCAACATTCTTCAAAGAAAAGATTGCCGTAGACGAACTGGACCAGGCGCAACAATTACTGGTTCCCCTGGTTGGAAACAACGCCGGCGTGATCTTTGCGGCCGCACTGCTGCTGGCCGGTATTTCATCAACAATTACATCGGGTATTGCGGGAGCCTCCATCTTTGCCGGCTTCTACGGGGAAGCCTACAATCATAAAGACTTACACTCCAAGCTGGGAGTCATTCTTTCATTCGTTCCGGCCTTGCTCATCATCTTCCTGATCGGCGACCCGTTCAAAGGACTGATCCTCTCGCAGATGCTGCTGAGCGTGCAGCTTCCTATCACGGTCTTTACCCAGGTATATCTAACCTCCAGCAAGAAAGTAATGGGACAATATGTCAACTCCCGTTCAACCACCATCCTTCTCGTATTATTGGGAACCATGGTTACGGTATTGAACATAGCTCTGCTAATCAGCTTGTTCTGACGCATTACATTCTACGTTTCACCATAGCACACAGGTGACACAGATTGAACGGATGGGCACAGATTCTTATTTAATAAAATAAACATCTTCTCTGTATAAATCCGCCAGTTCTGCGTCACCTGTGTGCTATAGTGAGACTATAGTAACCCAATTAAGAAAAGCCGGTAAAACAACTTTTTCCTTATCCATGTATTATACTCTGTTCGATAAAATTAAGCCACAAATACAGGAAAAAACTTGTATTGCTATGCAGCAAATAAAGAAATCGCTACCTTTGTTCCGTTAATAAAGAAATAACATATTTATAACAGATATGAGCGATATCAGAACGAACGAAGAAGAAGGCAAAAAAAGCCTGAATTTTATTGAAGCAAATGTTGAAAAAGACCTGGCAGAAGGTAAAAATGGCGGACGTATACAAACCCGTTTCCCGCCCGAACCAAACGGCTATCTGCATATAGGACACGCCAAAGCAATCTGTCTGGATTTCGGTATTGCAGAACGTTACAACGGAGTTTGTAACCTTCGTTTCGACGACACGAACCCTGTAAAAGAAGATGTAGAGTACGTCGATGCAATCAAGGAAGATATAGAATGGCTCGGATTCCATTGGGGTAACATCTATTACGCATCCGACTATTTCCAGCAATTGTGGGATTTTGCCATCCGTCTGATCAAAGAAGGAAAAGCCTATATCGACGAACAAAGTTCGGAAGTTATCGCCCAGCAGAAAGGAACCCCTACCCAACCGGGTATCAATAGTCCGTATCGCGACCGTCCCATCGAAGAAAATCTGGCGTTGTTCCAAAAGATGAGCGACGGCGAAGTGGAAGACGGAGCAATGGTGCTGCGTGCCAAAATAGATATGGCAAACCCAAACATGCACTTTCGCGACCCGATCATCTACCGTGTACTTGCCTCAGCACATCACCACCGTACAGGCAACACTTGGAAAGTGTATCCGATGTACGACTTTGCCCACGGACAGAGCGACTTCTTTGAAGGCGTTACACACTCGCTTTGTACACTCGAGTTTGTGGTACACCGTCCGTTATACGACCTGTTCATCGACTGGTTGAAAGAGGGTAAAGACCTCGACGACAACCGTCCGCGCCAGACTGAGTTCAACAAACTGAACCTGAGTTATACGCTGATGAGCAAACGTAACCTGCTTACACTGGTAAAAGAAAAGCTGGTCGACGGTTGGGACGATCCCCGTATGCCGACTATCTGTGCATTCCGCCGCCGTGGTTATTCTCCCGAGTCTATCCGTAAATTCGTCGATAAGATCGGATATACCACTTACGACGCCCTGAACGAATTCGCCTTGTTGGAAAGTGCCGTTCGTGAAGACTTGAATGCCCGTGCTACCCGTGTATCGGCCGTTCTCGATCCGGTCAAACTGATCATCACCAATTATCCGGAAGGACAGGTGGAAGAGATGGAAGCTATCAACAACCCGGAAGACCCGGAAGCAGGCAGCCACCTGATCGAATTCAGCCGCGAACTGTGGATGGAAAGAGACGACTTTATGGAAGATGCACCGAAGAAGTTCTTCCGTATGACTCCCGGACAGGAAGTACGTCTGAAGAATGCTTACATCGTAAAATGTACCGGTTGCAAGAAAAACGATGCAGGCGAAGTGGTGGAAGTCTATTGCGAGTACGATCCGAATACCAAGAGCGGCATGCCGGACAGCAACCGCAAAGTAAAAGGAACGCTACATTGGCTGAGTTGTGCGCATAGTCTGCCGGCAGAAGTCCGCTTGTACGACCGCCTCTGGAAAGTAGAAAATCCGCGTGATGAACTGGCCGCTATCCGTGAAGCCAAGAATTGCTCCGTGCTGGATGCGATGAAAGAGATCATCAATCCGGATTCTCTGAACATATTGACGAACTGTTACGTGGAAAAATATCTGGCAAACGCCAAGCCATTAGATTATTTACAATTCCAGCGTATCGGTTATTTTAACGTAGACAAAGACTCTACGCCCGAAAAGCTCGTATTCAACCGCACCGTATCCCTGAAAGATACGTGGAGCAAGGTGAAGGACAAGGCTTGATAATTTGCCAATTAAACAATATGCCAATGCGCCGATTTTAATAATGTACCAGACAGGATATACTAATCATTCCGGTTATTGGCATATTAACAAATTGGCATATTGGCACATTAAAATTATTCCCTATGAAAAAAGATGATATTTCACGCCTGCTACAACGTTATCTGTCTGCCCGCGAAATGGGAAAAGAACCCTATTTCGATGCAGATGAAGTAGATGAACTGTTGGGCAGCTTTGAAGAATCGGATAATTATGACTACTTTGATGAAGTTTTAGCTTTAGGACTAAAACTTCATCCGGGTAATACAGACTTACAGATCAGACAATGCAAACTCTTCGTTTATAATGAAGATTATAACAGTGCACTGGCCCTGATCGATTCAATCGCTGAAACAGACAACCAGGACCTCGACTTATTACGGTTAGAATGTTATTGCATGCTCGACCGGTATGATAAACTGATCGAGTACACAGAAAAATTGATCGAAGAGGATTGCGATTATCTGGAAACGGTATTCGAATGTACCGCTCCCCTTTTAAGTGATATGGAAATGAACAATGAAGCCCGCGATTTCATAAACCGCGGCATTGATTTATTCCCTCAGAATCTGGTATTGAAAGATGAGTTATGCTACAACCGGGAAATAGAAGGAGACATCGACGGGGCGATCAGCATCTGCAACGAACTGATCGACAAAAACCCTTACTCCCACGAATACTGGTTCACACTCGGACGGTTGTATTCGATTAAACTGGAGTTCGAAAAGGCAATCGAAGCATTCGACTTTGCACTGACCTGCGATGATTCGGACCCGGAGTTGAAGATACTGAAAGCCTATTGCCTCTACATGAACGAAAATTATGAAAAGGCACTGGAAGTATATCAGGATATCAATGGCGACTTTGAGATGGCGGAGCGCATCAAACCGCTCATGGCTGAATGCTATATCAAACTTGAGAATTTTGAAGGAGCCTATAATCTGCTGAAAGATATTATCGGCAAAAAGGTGACTGACAACGAACCGGCAGCATACATCAACTTCATCCGTTGCTGTGCGGAAACGGAACGTCACCGGGAGGCTTCCAATACATTGACAAAGGCGGTCGAACTATTCCCCAACAATGTCAGGATACTCTCTCTGCTGGCTTTGACCTACGTAGAAAACGGAGAAGACAAGCAGGCAGTCGAGACTACCGAACGTCTGTTCGAAGTATTGGATAAAGGAGACTACTATCAACCGGAGGATTTTGAAAGCCTTTTCCATGCCGGACAGTATCTCTACATGAAAGGCGATATCGACAAGGCGATCAAATATTATAATAAGGTATATGCCGTTAATCCGGATCTGCCTTTTATCCATCTCCATATGGCTATGGCTTATCTGGCTAAAGGAGATATGAAGCATTTCGGCGAACATTTCAGCAAGACTACCCCGAAAGAACTGATCGAGTACCTGGAAAACTCGGGTATCGACTTCAGCGATGTGGAGCAGCAGTTGCTGGGCAAACATATCCCGCCGGAAGATCTGACAAAGGAATTCCTCAATAATAAGGACAATAATAACTAATAATGGACAGAAATCTAAAAGACTACGGTCTCCTACTTTTGAAAGGCATGGGTATGGGCGCAGCCGATGTTGTTCCCGGCGTATCGGGCGGCACAATTGCCTTTATTGTTGGTATTTATGAAGAACTGATCGATTCGATCAAGAGTATTAACGGAGCAAGCCTGAAGCTACTCTTCACCGGTAAGATCGCCGCTTTCTGGAAAGCGATAAATGCCAACTTCCTGCTGGCTATCGTTGCCGGCATCGGGATCAGCATTTTCTCGCTGGCAAAGCTCATTACCTGGCTGTTGGTTACCCATCCGATCCTGGTGTGGGCCTTCTTTTTCGGGTTGGTACTGGCTTCCACCTGGTTCGTATCGAAAGATATCAAACAATGGAACTGGAAATCGATACTGAGTTTTATCATCGGGGCTATCATTGCTTATTACATTACCGTTGCCACACCGGCGGAGACACCGACAAATCTGTTCTTTATCTTCCTTTGCGGAGCCATTGCGATCTGCGCGATGATCTTGCCGGGTATTTCAGGTAGTTTCATTCTGGTATTGCTCGGAAAATATTTCTATATCATGGAAGCGGTAAAAACACTCAATATCCCGGTCATGCTCGTATTTATCTGTGGCGCGGCATTGGGTATCACTTCATTTTCACGAGTACTCTCTTATGCCCTGCGCCGGTTCCATGATACGACAATCGCAGTATTGGCCGGTTTTATGCTGGGTTCGCTCAACAAAGTATGGCCCTGGAAAGAAACGATCGAGACATATACCGACAGCCATGGAGTGATCAAGCCGTTGGTCGAAGCAAATATTTTGCCGGACCAGTTGTTGTGGGAAGCCGTAGGATTAATGATATTTGGCTTCGCTATCGTATATTTCCTTGAAAAGTTATCCATGAAAGGAGCTAAAGCATAAAAAAATCTCTCCCCTATGCTCACGCACAAGGAAGAGCTTGTTCTCTCGCCAAAGAGAACCTCATCAATTATGTTAACCTTTTTAGGTTATAAAAGGGAGCAGTTCGCCAGAGTTGCTCCCTTCATGTTGAAAACACACATCTTATTAGTATTGTTTATCTTTTTACCTAATTCATAGCAAATAGCATGCCATAAGTGTATCTATCTGATAACTACCTATTTTATAAATAATAACCTGTCCAATAACGGACAGCTGCCCGGTTTTACTTTACAGTATGTCCGGCAACGCCGTTTATAGTGCAAACAGCGTGCCAAAACACACAAACATCTATTTATCAAACATATATATTTATCACTAAAATCCCATTCTGTCCAATAATTAGACAGTGATGTACAAAATTTAGACAGTTATTACCGTACATCGTATCTTGTAAAGAAATAAAAGCAAGCCATAAACAAAACAGCAATCATAACTATCATAGCAATCATATAACCGCCGATGAATTCGATGCGTTGCCCGAAAGAGGCGATCTGTTCCTGGTATTGCGGAATCTGATCGACGGCTACAGGTTTCTTACTGGTGGAATAATCTTCATAAGGATTATACCAGTGAGGGCTACCGTCATCCTTGGCATCGACGTCTTTGAACCACTGTAAGAACTGTTCCTGGAAAGCATGCAGGTCATTCCAGTTCTTCTGAAAACGCAGGTAACCACCTCCCAGAAACGCTTCATTCATATAATCGAACTGCGCGATCGGTGACAACAGCGTGAAATTACGGGTCTGCTCAAACTGACGGAACTGTTGCAGGTAATAGGCATCATTATACTTCTTATCGCTATTCATCAGATTGCTCTGGTTTCGTGCACGCAACTCATGCCGGGGATAAAATGCATCCATACCATTGGACGACCAGCTTCCTTCCGGTGCATTCCGGTTAATATCATTGGATGCCTCCTGGCGCTTCTGAGCCACTTCGTCCGATGTCGGTATGCTGAACAGCGTCTTTGCCCAGAATACAGACGTATTAGGAATGACCACCGCAGCAAACAACCAGAAACAAAGCGAGATAAGCAAACTGATATTGGAGTAGCGCGTCACCACCGACGACAGCAAACCGAATACGGCAAACGTAGTGATGAACAAAAGGCTGATCAGTATAAACCCGGCAGTCTCTATCAGAAAGCTACTGTTCAACTGCACCTGACCGGAAACAGCCAGGATAATCAGACTGATTATGATACCGACCAGCTCCATGACTCCTATCACTGTTATAATACTCAAAAGCTTACTGCACAAGAAGGTGCTCCGGGGCACGGCATTTGAAAAGACCAAAGCCAGCGTCCTCTCCTCCTTTTCCCCTGAAATGGCATCAAAAGCAAAAAGCAGCGTAATAAAACTAAGGAACATGGAAACGATAAACGACCAACTCAAACTATCCGTACGGATCAGAAGAGGATTATTGCTATCATGGCGTACCGAATAATCAAACATATTATAAGCACTGTAGGTAATACGGTTAGGCAAATAGCTTTCCTTGCAATCCGCAATCACACTGTTTTCACGCGGAGAGATGATAAAGCTATTCCTTGCTGTCGCTACTTTTGAGATATTTTCGGCTTGTTTGCCTATTGCTTCCTGCTGTGCTACGCTATATTTGGTGTAGTTATCATGCATATCCTTAAAAGAAGAAGCGAATGAAACACTACCCAACGTAAACACCAGCACAACAATTACAAAAGAAACCTGAAAGCGCAGGCTATACAGATAGTTCTGCAATTCACGTATATATAAAGTTGTAAACATAACTGTAATTATTTATTATCTGACATCATATTTCATAAACGACACGATTGTCCCGACCAACAATACGATCACCAATCCCAACAGAGCACATAAGCGTCCCAGTGCAGCACCCAACGTAGCCGAAAGTGTGATCGGTTGAGGAACATAGCGGGGAACACCGCTGGTATCCAGATACGGAAATTCAGAATTACTTCTGCCATATTTCTTCCATACTTCTTCTCCTCCCAAGTCAACTTCTGCCTGTGTAGGAAATTCGTCCAAAGGCTGGGCGGTAAAATAAGCAGTAGACTCAAACAGCTTATGATCCTTGAAATAGGTAATGACGTTCTCTCGGTATTTACGCAAACTTTCCATATATTTAAGGAAGCTGCCCGCATCGGTACGGCATAAAGCATCCGTCGTCTGATCGAACAATTCGGAGGGCGACAACCAGGCGATGGCTTGTTGCAACCGTTGCTGACGCACCAGTCCGTCCAGATAGTTCCGCTGCAAGGCCCATTTCTTATCCGCATTATTCAGCATGACAGGAGTTGCCCAAATCTGCATCTGCTGGTGGAATAAAGGTGTCTCTTTCGGGCCTCCGGCCAATTCAAGATATTCAGGTCCGTCACCGGTACAATTATTATAACTCAAATATTTCATATTGACCCTTTGGGACGCACGCGGCCATTCCTCCATATATTCTTTATGAAAAGCCTCGTCATAATTTCTCATGGTTGCCTGTACATTATCATATAAAGGCGCTTTCGAAATACTTTGTGCCAGATAAGTCGCAATATTAGGCATCAGGAAAAGGAACCATATCCAGCACAGCAAGCTGATAATAATGGACGAAGACGAATGCGTCACCCGGCTGGAAATAAACATTCCCAACAACAGGAATACCATCATATAAATGACGGAAGTCAGGAAAAGCAGCGACAAGCCGCCCCAGTCGGATACTGAAAGGGAAATCGCCGGATTAACCACAATGATCAGGCAGGCCAGCAGATAACAGAACAGCAAAATAGGCAGTAACGTCAGCAACAACCCCAATAACTTACCCATCAGGAAAGAGATACGGCTCACCTGTCCGGTAAAGGTCAGCTTCATCGTCCCGTCTTCCCGTTCACGGGTAATGGCATCATACGAAAAGACGAGTGCCAGCAACGAGATAAGAATAGCGACCACTTTCGAAAAGTCTATCGAGAAGAAGGCATTCAACGAAGGGTTGTCGCGGGTAAGAGTATGCCCTTCGGGAAACAGCGGATATTCCCAGAAAGAAACCTTCACCTTATTGCCGACATCACCAATAATACCCGTACTAAAGATACTCAGCGGCTCCGGCACCTGTATAACAGTAGGACGAACATGTGACCATACGCGGCTCTCTTTCATTTCTTTATCCGCCTTTGCCTGTTCGATCTTAAAGACACGCACCTGGTTCTGATAATTCTCCACACTGACGATCACCGTGAACGGTATCACTAGCAGGCACAGTACAAACCCTATAATAAACCTGACCGACAACAAGTTCAGCAGGAAATCTTTCTTTGCTATTAACCAAATCATATTACTTATTATTAATGGTTTATACTCTTATTCCAAAATAGCTTCCTGCATATAATCCAGATAGATACGCTCGAGGTCGTCCTGGAGGAACTCTTCACGACTACGGAGCATCACCAGGCGTCCTTCCTTCATGATACCGACACGGTCGGCCACTGCCTTAGCACGGAACAGATCATGGGTACACATCAGGATACTCTTGCCGGCGTTACGGAGGTTAATCAGTATCTGCATCAGTTCGGCGGCACTCTTAGGGTCGAGTCCGGTGGTCGGCTCGTCCATGACGATGTTGTCGGCATCTTTGATGATGGCGATGGCCAGTCCGACCTTCTGACGCATACCTTTGGAGAAGGTTTTCAGCTTGCGTTCGAAGGCTTCTTCCTGCAGGCCGACACGGCGCATGACGTTATAGTAATCGTCTTTCGTCAGGTTCGTCTTACCGCCCAGGCGGGCAAAGAAGTCGAGGTTCTGACGGGCGGTGAAGTTGCCGTAGAGCATTACATTCTCGGAAACGAAAGCGACATGCTTCTTGGTTTCCAACGGTTTTTCCATAACGTCGATACCGTCGATCAGGGCATGGCCCGAAGTGGGTTCGATGAAGTTGAGGAAGATATTGATAGAAGTGGTCTTCCCTGCCCCGTTTGCTCCCAGCAGGAAAAATATTTCGCCCGGCTTGATCTCTAGGTTCAAGGCATCAAGGGCCAGATTGCCGTCTTCATATCTCTTTGTCAAATCGATTGCTTGTAACATGGTGTTTTATTTTTATTGTTGTTATATTTCAAATGTTGTTAGAAGTGAACTATTTATAGTGACTGGTTGTACCTGGCTCCCCTCTCGAGAGGGGGAAGGGGGTGTGTCATAGTTTCGTCCTATAACTAGCTTTAACACACCCCTTATCCCCTCTCAAGAGGGGAATTGGTTACTCCCGTCACTATAAGCAGATAGTTCATATCTTTCTATATTCGCATCTCATCTATCTTTTGCTAAGCTTCATTCCGAACCAAACGATTCCCCCGATAAAGCCGACCAGCAACAGGATCAGGAAGATGGTACCGAAGACAGAAGTCGAAGCATTTACCTGGATGCGGACTGTCTTGTCTTCCGTATCTACCTTGCGGTTGTCGGCCATTGCTTCCGTTTTGATCTTCACTTCCTGGGCACCTACTCCACCGTCTGATGGCGGGATGATGGTTACTTTTACCGTTAATTCCTTTTCCGGTTCCAGGCTGCTGATTACATCCGGTTCGATACGGGTATCCCATCCGAGAGGCTTCTCTGTTGTCAGCTTGATGTTATCCAGACGGCGGGTTCCACCGTTGCGGACTGTTACGTCCATAGCCACTTCTTTGCCGACAGTCGTTTCATGGTAGAGGTTGTTTGCACGCACTTCGATCTTTCCTTTTCCGCGAGGGATAATCTCCAGGTTCTCGCTTCCGGCCTTCTCGCCGTTCGACGCCGTTACGGTCTGCACCTGGAACTTTATCGGCTTATCGATCACTACCTGCTGGTCGTCGCGATCCGGCAAATAGACCTGCAAAGATAACTTCTTTATGTTTACGCCCTGTGCAAATTTGATCTGTGTCACCTTACTTTCTCCATCGGTAAAGTCGTAACTGATCTGGCGCGGCAGGTCAAGCACTTCCAGGCGGTAGACATCATCCGAAGTGGAGAAGCGCTCAAGTGTCAGATCGTAAGTCGCTTTGCTACTCAGGTCAGCTTCCTGGCTGAACTGCATGGAGGATATGTCGATCACGTTCACACTGGCATCTTTTTTCAGATAGATATTCTTTTCATCCTTCCGGTTGTTGTAGTTTAGCGAGACAGTCAGGTTCTCCGCATCTTTCAGCAATTCGAAATCGGCCGTCGCCACCTTCCCCAACTCGATGGAAGGGACACGAAACTCATACGGCGAACCGATGATCGTTTTCGACTCATTATCCACCAAAGATACATATATATTATATATCTTACCGGAACGCATCTCAGGCGTGAACACATCGAAGTGTTCCTTGAACTGGCTCAGATACTCTTCGTTCCCTTCGAGGGCACTTTTCAGGGTGATCTTCACCTTGCGTTCGCCCCGCTGGTCCTGATACTTCACCGCACGTTCCACCGTTATGTAACTCTGCTGGGAGATCAGCTTCAGGATCAGTTTCTGATAATCGACTTCCTTACTCAGCAGCTCATTCTTCGAACGATTGAAATCGTTGGCTGAGATGGCTTTTTCATTATACAGCTTCGTGTCGTTCTCATACTTCTGTTTGGCCACTTCGTAATCGGCACGGGTCTTTTTCAGGTCGAGCAACAAGGCAGCCTCGCTGTCTTCCTGTGCCCGGACGGTAAAGGGCATCAGAAGGATGGCCAGCAATACCGCAATAAAACTTTTCATGTGTTTGTTCATCTGTTCTTATTTATTATGTTATCATTCTAATTTGCTCCCGAAGGCGTTTCAGTTTCCCGCTATGAAAACTTTAGTTTTGTCAGGAGGAAACTAAAGTTTTGTGCCGAAGAAACTAAAGTTTCATGCAGGAGAAACTTTTGTTTCACAAGCAGGAACAGCAATGAAACTGCAATCTGCTATGAACCAGAATACTAAGCGAATCTGGTTTCTATCCTTTCTCCGGCAGAAAACTGCGGTTATGTTCGAAGTCATACATGGTCTTCCGATTCAGGTCGGCCACCGAGAGACGATAGGTGATATAACTGTCGATATAGGCAAGCTGCACCTGCGAAAGGCGCTCCTGTTCGATAGAAAGTTCCTGGCTCGTCATATCGCCGTTCTCAAAACGCATCTGGCTGATACGGTAACTCTGTATCGCCACTTCCTGGTTCCGGCGGTTGATGCGGTAACGCTTCTCCGCTTCATACACGCTACGGACGATCTCGCGAATCTCCTGTTCGATAGTCCGCTTGGTATTGTCGAGATTTAATTCGCGCTGTTTCAGGCGGACTTGCTCGCGGCGTACCTGGTTTTTGGCACGTCCCCAGTCCAGAAGCGGATAAGAGACGGTCAGGGCGATTCCCCGGTTAGCCGGACGGTCGCGCATGTTATCAAAGGATGAGCCGACCAGTTGACCGACAGTTCCATCTCCGCGTGTACTCAATCCGGTGAAATCATAATAGGCGGAAATGTTTCCTTTAAATTCCCGTTCCCGTTTGGCACGCTTCACTTCGATGGCCTGAAGTTCGATATCGAGGTTGTCTTCCTTTATTTCCATACGGTTACGCAAAGCCTCGTCGATGGCCAGTTGCATGTCGACGATGAAGGCCTCGAACTCCATATCCGCTTTCAGGTCGATCTCTTCTTTGAGGTCAAGGCCAATAAGTAGCTTGAACTGGTCTTTGGCGGCGGCGAGCTTGCCTTCGCTTTCCATCACACGGGCTTCGTCTTGTGCGACGGTAATCTCGGCGATCAGCATTTCACCTTCGGGAAGGTTGCCCGTCTCCTGTTTCAATTTGGTGATACGGTAGGCTTCACGGGAGTTGACCAGGCGGTCCTGATTGATTTTATGTTCGTAGGCCAGTTTATATACAGTATAGAAACTCTCCGTTACATTATAGACGATATCCATCTGGATACGGGTGAAATAGCAGGTACTCTTCTTATAATCGAGTTCGGCCACTTTCATGTTTTCCTTCAGTTTATTGGCGGTAAAGATGGGTTGGTTGAAAGAGAGGGCGAAACGACTGTACACCTGGTCGCGTTCCAGCTCTTCATAATCCCGCTGCGAAAGTGTAGTCCGGTAATTCTCCCAGTACATCTTGGAACTCAGGGCGAAATTACCGCCGGTAGGCAAGACATATGTAAAGTTCAGGTTACCGCCCACTTGCAACGAACCGGTAGAGTTGTAGACCGGCAGACCGTCGGCCTGCGAAATCTCCGTCAGGCTTTCCGTCCATGAAGGAGTAAAGAAGTCAAAGTTCAGCAACGGCTTGAATTGTGCTTTTGTGTAAAGGTAAGAGTAACGGGTTGCGTCCATATCTTCCTTGTAATATTTCACCGTATAGCTCTCTCCCAAAGCAATGTGAATCGCTTCATCATAGGTGATCTGCCGGAGATTCTCCGTCTCCGCATGCCCTGCCAAAGCGAATCCCATCAACAGTGATACCAGTAAATTTCTTTTCATACTATATCGAATTAAGTTCTTTCGAGTAACAGGTTACCCAATTGTCATTATTTATTGTTTTACCTGCCTATAATAAGGCAAATGGCGTGCCAAAACTGCAACCGGTTGTATTTCCACCGGTTACCCGGATGGGTAATTATTTCCCTCTTGGGTAAAAGGGAAAGCCGTTACCCAAAGTGGGTAATATTTTACCCAATTGCACGCCATCATAAGATAATGCAACCGAATCAGCAGAAAGTTATATACCTGTACACAAGAAAACACATACCTTTGCCTTACAATAATTAATAGATCAACACCATGAATAGCAGACAAATAAGCAGTTACATCTTAATTCTCCTGACTCTCCCTTTCACCCTCATTTCGGCAAAGCCGAAAGAACCCGTCGATTATGTGGATATGTTTATCGGTACTTCCAACTCCCGGTGGATGCTGGGGCCTTATGCACAAGAACCGTTCGGCATGGTGCAACTCGGACCGGATAACCAGGGGAATGTCTGGATGGGAGGATACGAATACGCCATCAACAGCGTTTCCGGTTTCAGCCATCTGCATGCCTGGACGATGGGTGGCCTGATGATCATGCCGACCACAGCCGACCTGGCCCTGACAAACCCTTCGGCCGATTCTCCCTATAAAGGAGCAAACGCCGGCTATCATTCACGCATACTGAAAGAAACGGAAAAGGCCTCACCCGGTTACTATTCCGTCTATTTATACGATCATGAGGTAAAAGCGGAACTATCGGCCACCACCCGTTGCGGCATTCACCGGTACACTTTTCCCGAAAGAAAAGAATCCAGGATACTGATAGACCTCCTATTCCCGACCGAATGGGACTATGGCTTCAATGTGAAAGATGCCTGCATCACCAAAATCAGCAATACCGAACTCGAAGGATATGCCGACTGCCAGTCCGGTCCGTGGAGTAACTGGAACAACTACAAACTGCATTTCGTCATCCGCTTCAGCAAACCTTTCTCGCAACTGAACGGATGGAACGAAGGAGTAGAAAAAGACGACATACAATCCATTGCCGGCAAGAACGATATCGGAGCCTACGCAATCTATTCCACAACCGAAGGAGAAAGCATAACCGTCTCAACCGGTTTATCGCTGGTAAGTATCGAACAGGCACAGCTGAATATGGACACGGAACTCGCCCCCTTGCAGTATGACTTCGACCGGGTAGTCGCCCAGACCCGCAACAAATGGAACGAACTGCTCGGCAGGATAGAAGTAGAAGGAACGAACGAGGTGGACAAAACAAAATTCTACACCAACTTGTATCGTGCCTATGCCGGCAAACAAACATGGAACGATGTGAACGGCCAATATAGAGACGCTTGTGAAAACATACAGCAACTGGATCACGGGAATATGTATGGCGGCGATGCCTTCTGGAACAGTTTCTGGAATCTAAACGGCCTCTGGTCGATCATCTCCCCCCGCATCGTGGACGATTGGGTAACCACCCAGCTGGAGATGTTCAAACATACCGGATGGACAAGCAAAGGGCCGGCCGGACTGGAATACTCCGGCATCATGGAAGGTTCGCACGAAACAGCCCTGATGGTTGCCGCCTATCAAAAAGGCATACGCAAAGACGGTGAAGCAATCTATGAAGCCGTGCTGAAAAACGTCACGGAAACAGGTATCGACCATCCCTGCGGAGGCAGCTGCGGCAACCCTCTGCTGGACGTTTATATCAAACAAGGTTATATGCCGATGGAAAAGGGAGTGGTTTCCAAAACGCTCGATTATGCGTACGACGACTGGTGCGTCTCCCAACTGGCCCTGGCACTCGGAAAGAAAAAAGAAGGAAAAGCGCTGCTGGCACGTTCGATGAATTATAAGAACGTATTCCACCCGGAGAAAAAGTTCGTCATGCGGCGTGACAGCCTGGGTAACTGGGACCCGGATTTCGATGTGTTCTCCAATAAGGGATTCATTGAAGGCAACAGCTGGCAATACTCCTGGTACGTGCCGCACGATATTCCCGGACTGGTAGACTTCCTGGGGAAAGACCTCTTCAACAGCCGGCTGGAAGAGGGATTTATCAAATCGGAAAAGCATAAGTTTGCCGCCCATGTATTCGACCGTACCACAGGACAGTCGGCTGAGTTTTACATCAATCAGGGAAACGAAGTAAATATGTGTACCCCGTTCCTGTTCAACTATTCCGGTAAACCCTGGCTGGCCCAGAAATGGTCGCGTGCCATCCTGGACAGTTTCTACGGCTCAACCCCTTATCATGGTTGGGAAGGCGACGAGGATGAAGGTCAGATGGGCGGTTGGTACGTGATGAGCGCACTGGGTCTGTTCGAAATGAACGGAGGAGTTTCCCTGAAGCCGGAACTGGAACTGAGCAGCCCGCTATTCAACAAAATAACGATCCGTCTGGACCCCGGTTATTATAAAGGGAAGACTTTCACGATCGAAGCCCGCAACAACTCAAAAGAAAACATCTATATCCAAAAGGCTTATCTGAACGGAAAAGAACTGAAACAACCCCGAATACCATTCGCTGCCATCGTATCCGGAGGGACGTTGTTGCTCGAGATGGGAGATAAACCGAAGTTCGATTGTTTCAATTAATACGATTTTGCGTACTTTTGCACAAAGATCAAGAAAAAGTATGCCACTATTCAAGAAGGACGAACAACCCAGGCAACCGAACCTGGAGCAGCTGCTCTCGGAGTTTAACCGGTCGCTCACTCTGATCGTCGACAAGTCACTGCTGATCGGCAATATCGTTGCCAAGGTAAAGCAAATATGCCCGGTAGAAAGTGTTTATATCTTCCTGCTGGATGAAAACACAGGCAAATTCAAACTGCAGAACGAAGCGAAGAACAAGCCTGTGACGCTGACCAACCGCAGCCGGCTGATCAGCTGGCTGTCTGTCAACGAAAAGCACCTGATCATCTCCAGGCATCCGGATATCGTCTCCTATTTTCCTCCCGAAGAACAGGAAATAATCAGGCAACTGGGTGCCGAACTGATCTTCCCCCTCAAGATCATGAACCAGATCAACGGTACGATCTTTTTAGGGAAGAAAACCGATGGCGCCCCATTCACCGAACAGGAACTGAACCTGCTTTCCATCCTGATCAACCAGGCTACATTCGCCATCGAACATGCTTCGCTTTACGAGCAGCAGACCGAACGTCTGAAAAAGATGTACCGTACCGACCGCCTGGCAACGCTCGGCGAACTGGCAGCCGGGGCGGCCCATGAGATACGTAACCCGCTGACAGCCATCCGGAGCACGATACAATATCTGAGCAAAGACTTCAGCGCCGACCCAGTAAAAAGCGAAATGGTGACGGAGCTGATCTCGGAAGTGGAACGTATCAACAAGATCGTACAAGGTCTGTTGTCTTTCGCCCGCCCGTCCGACCTGAACACGTCCGATATAAATATTGAACAGCTGATCAACCAGACGCTCCTGCTGGTGACCAATACATTACGCAAACAAAACGTAGAGGTGGAATTCGAATATTTCACCGACAACACGACCATCCAGGGGGATGCGGAACAGCTGAAACAGGTTTTCCTGAATATCATCCTGAATGCCGTCGAAGCGATGGGGAAGAATCCGCCGGAACGCTCGCGTACATTAATAATAAGTATAGAAAAGGGAACTCCCATCAATACCCATTCCCGTTACCTGATCATCTCGTTCGAGGATAGCGGCAAGGGGATCGAACAGAAGAACATCGAGAATGTATTCAACCCCTTCTTCACGACCAAGGAAGAAGGGACCGGACTCGGGCTCGCCATCTGCTACGGTATCATCAACCGCCATGAAGGCGAGATCGAAGTAAAAAGCGTGCCGGACAAAGGCACTTGTATAAATATAAAATTACCGCAACGCATATGAAAGCAAAAATAGTAGTTGCCGACGACGAGCCGCGCATCCGCAAGATGATCGCCCGTTTGCTGACCGATGAAGGATATGATGTAATGCCCGTCGAAAACGGACGGGAGGCGGTAGAGGCTCTCCTCTCCTTCCAGCCCGACGTTATTCTGCTGGACCAGCAGATGCCGGTACTGACCGGTGTGGAAGCATTGGAGGAGATCAGGCGTATCTCCCCGACCCAGGTTGTCCTTTTTGTGACAGCCTTCGGTTCCATCTCCCTCGCCGTCGACGCTGTGAAGAAAGGGGCTTACGACTTTATAGAAAAGCCTTTCGACAACGATAAATTATTACTCACCGTCAAACGTGCCGTCGAACACAGCCGCATGAAAGGTGAAATCTCCACCCTGAAAAAGACACTGGGGGAAAAACGAAGCAACGTGATCGGCGAGAACACAGGACTGAAACAAGTGATGGCACAGGTCCTGCGGGTAGCGGAAACCAATGCGACCGTCCTGATCCACGGCGAGAGCGGTACAGGAAAAGAACTGATCGCCCGTGCCGTCCACCACAACAGCCTGCGGGCAAACGGTCCTTTCGTTGCGATCAACTGCGGCGCCATTCCCCTGACATTGATGGAAAGCGAACTATTCGGCCATGAACGCGGTGCCTTTACCGATGCTAAAGAAGCAAAGGCGGGCACTTTCGAGCGGGCAAACGGCGGGACATTGTTTCTCGACGAAGTGGGAGAACTTCCCCTGGATGCACAGGTTAAATTGCTCCGTGTGCTGGAAGAGCGGAAGATCACCCGAATCGGCGGAAAGAAAGCAATACCGGTAGATGTGCGTATCGTAGCCGCCACCAACCGTAATCTGGACGATGAAGTAAAAGGCGGACATTTCCGTCTCGACCTGTTGTATCGTCTGAATGTATTTACCCTGATCCTTCCCCCGCTCAGGGAAAGGAAAGAAGATATTCCCCTGCTGGCTAATTTCTTTATCCGTAAATACAACCAGGCGTTGAGCCTCGATGTGCAGTCTATCACTCCCGAAGCGGTAAAGCTACTCTCCTCTTACGACTGGCCCGGCAATGTGCGTGACCTGGAGAACGCCCTGCAAAGTGCCATGATCTTATGCACGGACGGCACGATCCGCCCCGAACATTTGCCCGACCGGGTAAAAGGATATGATTCGACGGAAGAAGCAACCATCGCCGGAAACGGAGGAAGCATCCGCGAAATCAATGCGCAAATGGAAAAGGAACTGATTCTGGAAGCCCTAAAGAAGCACAACTTCAACCGGACACTGACAGCCGAGGCTCTTGCTATCAGCCGGAAAACGTTGTTTAACAAAATGAAGCGTTACGGACTGTCTACAGATGAAATTTGACAGACAGCCATTACTATTCATTGGCTATCTGTCATCATTAGAGGCTAACGACTATTAAAAAACTAAACAATCCTTGTTTTTACAACATTAGTTCTTAACTTTGCCGACCTACACGACATAAAACATAATTAGTTATACTATGGCAAAGATAAAAGGAGCGGTCGTTGTAAACCAGGAACGCTGCAAAGGGTGCAACTTATGTGTAGTTGCCTGCCCCAGCGATGTTCTGGAATTACACCCGCGTGAAGTGAACAACAAAGGGTACCATTATGTGTACATGAAAAACCCGGATGCTTGCATCGGTTGCGCCAGTTGCGGATTGGTTTGTCCCGACGGCTGTTTAACCATCTACAAAGTAAAAATATAAAACAGATATGGCAGAAGAGATAAAATTAATGAAGGGGAACGAAGCCATCGCCCACGCAGCTATCCGCTACGGTGCCGACGGATACTTCGGATACCCTATCACTCCGCAATCGGAGATTCTGGAAACCCTGATGGCTGAAATGCCCTGGGAAACTACCGGTATGGTAGTACTGCAAGCTGAAAGCGAAGTGGCAGCGATCAATATGGTGTATGGCGGTGCCGGAACAGGTAAACGTGTATTGACTTCATCTTCCAGCCCCGGCGTCAGCCTGAAACAGGAAGGTGTTTCCTATATTGCAGGGGCGGAACTTCCTTGTCTGATTGTAAACGTCATGCGTGGCGGTCCCGGCCTGGGAACAATCCAGCCAAGCCAGGCAGACTACTTCCAGACTGTGAAAGGTGGCGGACACGGTGACTATCGCCTGATTACCCTGGCCCCTTCTTCCGTACAGGAGATGGCAGACTTTGTCGGACTGGGTTTCGACCTTGCCTTCAAATATTGCAATCCGGCTATTATCCTTGCCGACGGTATCATCGGCCAGATGATGGAAAAAGTGGTGATGCCTCCTTTCCGTCCGCGTAAGACAGAAGCTGAAATCATCGCCGAATGTCCGTGGGCCGCACAGGGCAAACTGAAAAGCCGCAAAGCGAACGTGATCACTTCACTGGAGCTCGACCCGGCCAAAATGGAAGAGAACAACCTCCGCTTCCAGGCTAAATACCGTAAGATTGAAGAAAACGAAGTACGCTACGAAGAGTTCCATTGCGACGATGCGGAATATCTGCTGGTTGCCTTCGGTTCTTCCGCACGTATTTGTCAGAAAGTTGTGGAGATCGCACGTGCCGAAGGTATCAAACTCGGCCTGTTGCGCCCGATCACGCTGTGGCCGTTCCCGAAAAAAGCCATTGCCGATTATGCCGAAAAGGTAAAAGGCATGCTTTCCGTCGAACTGAATGCCGGCCAGATGGTGGAAGATATCCGCCTGGCTGTAAACGGAAAAGTAAAGGTTGAACACTTCGGCCGCCTGGGTGGTATCGTGTTCACTCCGGATGAAGTACTGAACGCGCTTAAGGAATTGATAATTGAGAATTGAAAATTAAGAATTATCGATGACACGCGGAAGTAAAACAGACAGCATATTGACAATCCTGTTCATGGTATTGGCGGCAGCAGCGATTATCTGCTACTTTGCCGTCGACGACCGTCACGTATTTCTCTATTGCGGCGGAGCAGCTATATGCTTCAGACTTGTTCAATATCTACTGAGATTTATTAGTTAATTTAGTAACAATTATGGAACTCAACGAAATAATTAAACCGGAGAATCTGGTCTATACAAAACCGGAATTGATGAACGACAATCCCATGCACTACTGTCCCGGTTGCAGCCACGGTGTGATACATAAGCTGATCGCCGAAGTGATCGCCGAAATGGGAATGGAAGAAAAAACAATCGGTGTCTCCCCGGTGGGTTGCGCCGTTTTCGCATATAACTATCTGGATATAGACTGGGAAGAAGCAGCTCACGGACGTGCTCCGGCGATTGCTACTGCCATCAAACGTCTGAATCCGGAAAAGATGGTCTTCACCTATCAGGGTGACGGCGACCTGGCCGCTATCGGTACAGCCGAAACCATCCATGCTGCCAACCGCGGTGAGAACATTGTGATCGTATTCGTGAACAATGCCATCTATGGTATGACCGGCGGACAGATGGCTCCTACCACACTGGAAGGTATGCCGACAGCCACTTGCCCATACGGCCGTAACATCGCCCTGAACGGTTACCCATTGAAGATCGGTGATCTGCTGGCTCAGCTGGAAGGAACCTGTCTGGTTACCCGCCAGAGCGTACAGACAGCCGCAGCCGTTCGTAAAGCCAAGAAAATGCTTCGCAAAGCCTTCGAAAACTCTATGGCAGGCAAAGGCACGTCAGTTGTCGAATTCGTTTCCACCTGTTCATCCGGTTGGAAGATGACACCTGAAAAAGCAAACAAATGGATGGAGGAAAACATGTTCCCGTTCTATCCGCTGGGTGATCTAAAAAATAAAGAATAAGTAAATACAAAAACGACATGAAACAAGAAATAATTATAGCAGGCTTTGGTGGACAAGGTGTTCTGTCGATGGGTAAGATACTTGCTTATTCCGGACTGATGGAAGGCAAAGAGGTTAGCTGGATGCCTTCATACGGGCCTGAACAGCGTGGCGGTACGGCTAACGTGACCGTTATCCTGAGCGACGACCCGATCAGTTCTCCGATCCTGAACGAATACGATATCGCGATCATCCTGAACCAGCCTTCCATGGACAAGTTCGAAAGCAAAGTAAAACCGGGTGGTATCCTGATCTATGACGGATATGGAATCCATACTCCGGTGAAACGTACGGATATCAGCGTTTATCGTGTGGATGCTATGGACGCAGCTACCGAAATGAAGAATGAAAAAGCATTCAATATGCTTATCCTGGGTGGTCTGCTGAAGATCGTTCCGATGGTGAAACTTGAAAACGTATTGCTGGGTCTGAAGAAGTCCCTGCCCGAACGTCACCACAAGTTAATCCCGATGAACGAAGCCGCCATCAAGAAGGGGATGGAAATTATACAGAAAATGTAATCTTGCAAAAAGAATATAAAGAAGGGCGTTTCTTTCGTAGAAATGCCCTTTTGTTTTATCTTTGCAACCCATGAAGCATTGCTTATACATATTATTATTGCTGATAGTATCTGCCACAACCGTTCAGGCCCAACGTGGAGCCAGCAGGGCAGATCAGAAAGGTGGAGGAAAACGTGGCGGCTTCTCCTTGTCAAACCTGACTTCTTCTCAGAAAGATATACCGGACAGTCTGCTGGTAGCGGATAGTGCCGCCTTAAATTCAAAGCGTATAACCGCCTATCGGCTTACCCCTTCCCTGGGTGAGGCATATGTGGCGCCACTGGATACGAACAAGCTGAATTTCAGCAACTCGACACTGGTGGAAAGTAAATCGCTCGCCATCGGTTACCTGGCTAACCTGGGAGCACCGGCACAGACTAAAATATTCTCCGAACGGCAGGAAGCACGCGATTTTATCTTCGCCGATGCCTACGATTACTATATCACAACGCCGGAAAACGCTTATTTCTACAACACAAAGATTCCTTATACCAACGTTCTGTACACCACCGCCGGCGGTAGTACGAACAAAGAAGAACAGTTGAAAGGAACCATGACCATGAATTTCGGTAAAAAGATCAATGTGGGTGCCGATATCGACTATATTTATGGCCGCGGACATTATAAAAACAACGGTAATAAACTGTTAAGCTACCGTTTCTTCGGCAGCTACCAGACCGACCGGTACGAAATGCATGCCTACCTGAGCAACTTCAACTTCGTAAACTACGAAAACGGAGGAATGGCAAACGACTCAACCATCAGTCATCCCGACGAGTATTTCCCGGAAGGACGTCCCTCCGATACAAAATCGTACGACATACGTTATCTGACCAATGCCTGGAACCGTGTTCGCGGGAAACGGTATTTCCTGACCCAGCGTTATAACCTCGGTTTCACACGTGAGTTGGAGGAAGAGGATGAAGAAGGGAATCCCAAAGAAATGTTCGTCCCGGTATCCAGCATTATCCATACGATCGATTATGAAGATAACCGTCGCCGGTTCATCGCCGACAATACGGCGCTGATGGATTCGTCCTATATAGTCGACGACAACGGCCTGCGTTTCCCACGTATTTATGGACTAGGAGCTACACTCAACGACCAGACATCTTCATGGAATCTGAAAAATACGATCGGACTTTCCCTGCGTGAAGGTTTCCAGGACTGGGTTAAGTTTGGTTTGACAGCTTTCGTCAGACTCGAAAAACGCCGGTTCAAACTGGAACCCAGAATAGAAGGGCTCGATTATGGCGAATATGGCCGGGGTCCATACTTCTCTGTTGATAATATCGACCTGAAGAACCTGCCTACGGCAAAGCTTTACGACGAGTTTTCTACTTACGTTGGAGCCGAACTTTCCAAACGCCAGGGTAGCATCCTGACCTATAATGCACGCGGAGAACTTTGTATGGTAGGTAGCGACGTCGGTGAGTTCCGTGTTACCGGGGATTTGCAAACCCGTTTCAAGTTGTTCAATAAAGATGCTGTGATCAAAGCAGACGCCTATATAAAGAATGTAACGCCGGCCTTTTACATGCGCCATAACCATTCCCGTTATTACTGGTGGGATAACCCCAACTTTAACATGACGCAGCAAATCTATGCGGGCGGTGAAGTGTATCTGGAATCTTCAAAGACTACTTTGAAAGCCGGAGTGGAAAGTATTCAGAATTATATCTATTTCAATAAACAGGGATTCCCGGTACAGCATGGCAGCAACTTACAGGTAGTCAGTGCACGCATCAAACAAGACTTCCGCTTCCGTGCTTTCGGCTGGGAAAATGAAGCATGCTGGCAGTTAAGCAGCGATGAAAGCGTACTCCCGCTTCCGTCATTAAGTGCCTATTCAAATATGTATCTGGCCGTCAAGGTGGCGAAAGTACTGACCGTACAGCTAGGTGCCAATGTATATTATAATACAGCTTATTATGCACCTTACTACGAACCGGCAACACAGCAGTTCCAGGTTCAGGATGAAGTAAAAGTCGGTAATTATCCACTGGTTAACGCCTACGTAAACTTCCACCTGAAACAGGCCCGGTTCTTTGTGATGGCTTACAACCTGAGCAGTAAGTTTGCTGATCCGAACTATTTCTCCCTGGCACACTATCCGTTGAATCCGATGGTGTTGAAAATGGGTATTGCCGTTACATTCAATAACTAAGCCGTATGAAATCCCGGAAGTTACTGGTAGTCTATATTGTCCTCTTGGCATGCGTACTGATAGCCATGTTCCGTTTATGGCCGTACAAGCAGGAACCTGTCCCACCCAAGGATTATCCGGAAATTAAGTCAGAAGGTATTCTGCGACTGGTTACCGAATATAACCAGTCCGGCTATTATGTAGCCGGCGATACGATCGAAGGTTTCCAATACGAACTGAGCCAGGCCATCGCCGCTTTATCCGGACTGGAAGTACAGACTCAGCTGGAGATGAGCCTGGCCGAAAGTTTCAAACAATTATCCGATAACCAATGCGACGTAATCGCCCGCAATATTCCTATCACCAGCGACATCAAAGAGGACTATCTGTTCACCGATCCGATCGTCTTCAATAAACAAGTACTGGTGCAACGCACGGAAGAAGCCAATAACGGCATCAAACCGATCCGTAATCAACTCGACCTGGCGCAAAAGACCTTGTATATTCCGAAAAACTCCCCCGCCTTACTGCGCCTGCAAAATCTGGCACACGAAATAGGAGATACAATCTATGTGAAAGAAGATGAACTTTATTCCAGCGAACAGCTGGCTATTATGGTTGCCAAAGGCGACATCGACTATGCCGTATGCGACCAGCAAATAGCCCGCGTATCTAAAGGGAATTTACCGGAAATAGATATCGACACGGATATCAGTTTCACCCAACTCCAGTCGTGGGCGGTACGCAAAGACTCCCCTATCCTGCTCGACAGCCTGAACAGCTGGCTGTCACAAATCAAAGAAAGCGGGTTATACGATCAGATTTACAAACGCTACTATAAATAAAAGTATATCCTCATTCTTCCCGTGAAGGCAGGATAAACGAAAAAGTGGAACCTTCCCCTAGTTGCGATTCTACACGGATCGAGCCTCCCATTTTAGTAACAAGTCCTTTGCATATAGCAAGTCCCAGGCCAATACCTTCCACATAGTCATTGACTTTAACAAAGCGGTTAAAGAGGTTTTGTAGCTGCTCCTCGGCTATCCCCTGTCCGGTATCCTTCACATAGAAATTCAGCCGGTCATCTTCCAGCGCCTTATACCCCATCGTAATACTTCCCTTTTTAGTATTCTTGATCGCATTATTGACCAGGTTATTGACTAATTGGAGTAAGCGGATATAATCGGTTCCAAAGGTACAGCTGTCCAATCCTTTTTCCAGAATCAACTTCACATCTTTCGGCATACGGGGCTTTACGGAAGCATAGGTCGTATCCATCATCTCGTTCAGGTCGATCGGAGCATAACTAATCTTTATCGCATCCGCCTCAATCTTCGACAAGTCCAGAATATCGTTGATAAGCTGCATAAGCAATTGATTATTCGCCTTGATGATCTCGTAATAAGACATACGCTCCTCGTCCGTATCCGCAAACGCCATCATTTCTGAAAAACCGGTTATTGCATTCAACGGCGTACGGATCTCATGACTCATGTCTGCCAGATATTTTGATTTCAACTTATCAGCCATTTCCGCCTTATCACGCTCATCTTCGAGACGTTTTTCTATTGCCCGCTTAACAGTGGCATCACGCCACAAAGCCAACAACAAAGGTTTTCCATTGCTTAAAGAAATCGGATACTTTTCTACTTCAAGATATTTCATCGCGCCGGAAGCATCCTTGAGCCAGCCGTGAAATTCGGCCACCTTTCCCGAACTGATGACCTTCTTATCTACCTCCAGTCGTTCCTCTACCGACATCAAGGCATTATAATACACTTCAGAGTCATCATGTCCCTCGATCTGGGAAGTATCGATCCCCGTTATCTCTTCCATAAATTTATTCCAGTAAAGATAATTGAAATGATCTTCCGGATCTTTTACAAATACACCCAGTGGCAAATGATCTAATATCGTATTCAGTAACTCATGAACAGTATCCGGCTCATTTAAGGTTACTTTCTTTTGAGAGCTGTTACAGCTATCATCTGTTCCCATAATATAACTCGCTATTTTTCCAATGTGGGCAAAGATATTAATTTTTTATGTTACCCCACTATATAGATATATCAATTTTCAACGCTTACAGAAATTTACAGGACAATTGTTACAAGAGCCGGTGTTACTATTGTAGAATTTGACAAATATTATTTACCTTTACGGAGAATTTAATGATAGAAGATGAGATTTGACGAATTGGATTTAGAAGAGGCCGTATTGGACGGACTCGATGCTATGAATTTTCAGGATACAACTCCTGTACAGGAATTAACGATTCCTGTTATTTTAGAAGGGAAGGATATTATTGCCTGCGCACAAACCGGTACAGGGAAAACAGCAGCCTACGTGCTGCCATTAATTAATCAATTAAGTAAAGGCAATCATCCTGACAATGCGGTCAATGCAGTTATCATGGCTCCAACCCGCGAGTTGGCCCAGCAGATAGACCAGCAGATCGAAGGTTTTACATATTTTGTTCCGGTATCGGCTGTGGCCGTATACGGTGGTACCGACGGAGTTGCCTGGGAGCAACAGAAGCGTGGTATGGAAATGGGGGCCGATATTGTTATCGCCACTCCGGGACGTTTGTTGTCCCACCTGAAACTGGGAACGGTAGACCTTTCACAGGTTTCCTATTTTGTACTGGATGAAGCAGACCGTATGCTGGATATGGGATTTTACGACGACATCATGCAGGTATACAAACAACTGCCTCCTACTTGTCAGACTATCATGTTCTCGGCTACCATGCCTCCCAAAATCCGGACGTTAGCAAAAACAATCCTGAAGAATCCCGAAGAAGTCAAAATAGCCATCTCACGTCCTCCCGAAACAATTATGCAGACGGCCTATATCTGCTATGATCCTCAGAAGCTAAAGATACTCGAAGACCTGTTCCTGCAAAGCCGCCCGCAGCGTGTCATTATTTTCTCTTCCTCCAAAATGAAAGTGAAAGAACTTGCCTCCACCCTGAAACGGATGAAGTTCAATGTAGCTGCCATGCACTCCGACCTGGAGCAGTCGCAGCGCGAGGAAGTAATGAAAGAATTCAAGAACGGACATATCGATATACTGGTGGCAACCGATGTTGTTTCGCGCGGTATCGACATCAACGACATCAAACTGGTGATTAACTACGATATCCCCCACGACCCGGAAGATTACGTACACCGCATCGGCCGTACCGCCCGTGGTACCGGAGGCGAAGGATTAGCCATCACATTCATCAGCATTGAAGAGCAGGCACAATTCAAACGTATTGAAGACTTCCTGGAAAAAGAAGTTTATAAGATTCCTATCGACCCGAAGTTCGGCGAAACCCCGCTATACGAACCTGAAAAGTACGGAAACATGCGCCGCGGACGCGGACGTCCCCGGAAAGATGGTAATAACGGAGGAAGAAACCCCGGAAACAAACGTCCGGGAGGCAACCCCAAAAGCGGCAACCGCCGCGGAAGGCCCCGGAAAGAATCTTAATAATCTATCGAAATACAATACAGACAAATAGAATAGCCTCATAGAGACTTCTGAAAATAGCCCCGAGCCATGCTTGGGGTTTTTATTTATCCGCATATTCCCCTTCAGCATAAAAAACCCGGAGTCAAGAAAACTCCGGGCTAATTAAAAAATCCTATGGGACTTTCGATATATTTTCTTTGATTCCGAATGAATTATCCGTTCATGGAAGCCAGGAACTCCATATTGTCATAAGTCTGTTCCATACGTTTCTTTACAAACTCCATCGCTTCGATCGAGTTCATATCCGACAGATATTTACGAAGGATCCACATACGGTTCAATGTACTTTCATCCTGCAACAGGTCGTCGCGACGAGTACTTGAAGCAGTAATGTCGACAGCCGGATAAATACGTTTGTTGGACAGCTTGCGATCCAACTGCAATTCCATATTACCTGTACCCTTGAACTCTTCAAAGATCACATCGTCCATCTTAGAACCAGTCTCGGTCAATGCTGTTGCCAGAATCGTCAGGCTACCGCCGTTTTCGATATTACGGGCTGCACCAAAGAAACGTTTCGGCTTCTGTAATGCGTTCGCATCCACACCACCGGAAAGAACCTTACCGGAAGCCGGCTGAACTGTGTTATAAGCACGTGCCAGACGAGTAATGGAATCTAACAGGATCACTACATCGTGACCGCATTCAACCATACGTTTTGCCTTGTTCAAAACGATTTCGGCAATCTTTACGTGGCGTTCTGCCGGTTCGTCGAAAGTAGAAGCGATCACTTCCGCATCGACGCTACGAGCCATATCGGTTACTTCCTCCGGACGTTCGTCAATCAACAGGATGATCATATATACTTCCGGATGGTTTGCTGCAATCGCATTGGCGATATCTTTCAGCAACATGGTTTTACCGGTCTTAGGCTGTGCTACGATCAGACCACGCTGTCCTTTACCGATCGGCGAGAACAGGTCGACTACGCGAACGGCGATATTGTCGTATACTTTCGGAGCCTTGCGTGCTGTAAGCATGAATTTTTCATCCGGGAAAAGCGGTGTCAGATGATCGAAAGGAACGCGGTCGCGCACTTCTTCCGGCGAACGGCCGTTGATCTTGTCCACTTTTACCAGCGGGAAATATTTTTCACCTTCCTTCGGCGGACGGATAGCACCTTCCACCACGTCACCAGTCTTCAGTCCGAACAGTTTGATCTGCGACTGCGATACATAAATATCGTCCGGTGAAGTCAGATAGTTATAATCGGAAGAACGCAGAAAACCATAACCATCCTGCATCATTTCCAATACGCCTGTACCGATCAGGATACCGTCAAACTCGTATTGCTTTTCCTGCGATGCATTATTATTGTTATTGTTGCGCTGATTATTGTGGTTGTTATTCTGGTTGTTCTGTC
Source organism: Parabacteroides goldsteinii DSM 19448 = WAL 12034 (assembly GCF_000969835.1). Lineage (GTDB taxonomy): Bacteria > Bacteroidota > Bacteroidia > Bacteroidales > Tannerellaceae > Parabacteroides > Parabacteroides goldsteinii. The sequence continues at coordinate 699,824 of NZ_KQ033913.1, read as the reverse complement.
TGTTGTTGTTATTCTGACGGGGCGTGTTCTGTTGCTGCGGTTGCGGAGCGGCCTGCGGTTCAGGCTGCTGCGGTGCAGCTTTTTCCTGTTTGGCAGGTGAAGGAGAGAACGGGAAGAGTTGGTCGAGAACCGACTTGGTGTCCGGGTGTCTGAATACAACCCTTTTAGGTTCGTTCGCTGCCGGAGCCTCTGCTGCCGGTACTTCCGAAGCCTTTTCAACGACCGGTTCTGCGGGGGACGCCGGAGCTACGGGAGCCGTTTCGACTACCGGCAACTCTTCGGGAGCGCCTTCAACTACAACCGGAGGTAATAAAGGCTTTTCTACAACCACTTCCGTTGTGACAGTCTGAGGAGTTTTCGAAACTTTCACTTCGTCCGTCTGATTAGCCGGAGCAACTGCACCAGCTACTTTTTCCTTCTTTTCAATACGTACTCTTTTCTTACGTTCGGGTTGTTCCTTTTTTTCTGCAACTACAGCTGCCTGCTTTTCTTCAACGGGTTGCGTGGCTTTAGGGGCGGCAACCTCAGCAGCTTCAGCTTTTACAGCTTTCGGTTTGCTTTCAGCCTTCGGCGCTTTTGCAGCAGCCGTTTTAGAAGGTTTCTTTGCTTTTGTCTGCTTTTCAGCCTTCTTAGCTTCTTTTTCTTTCTCCTTTTCTGCCTGTTGACCTGCGTATGAGATAGCCTGTTCATCAAGAATGCGATAAACAAGTTCTTCTTTTTTCAAAGAACTTATTTTCTTAATTCCCAACTCTTCCGCTATACTCTGCAATTCAGGAAGGAGTTTTTCATTTAGTTCTAGAATGTTATATTTCTGCATATTGAGAAGTGAGTAAATAAAACGGTACACGATAAAAGATTATACAATACGTGCATTACCGCTATCATTGTATCTTAATAGTTTTTGATAATAAAAATTTCAATGTAAAAAACCGGATTGTTTAGCTAATTTGAATCATTAGTAACACATCTGCGGAGCAAATCTTTGCAAATGTAAGAACATTTTTAATTATTCTATTATTTTTGTCGAAAAAAAATTCACAACCAGCACACTCTTAGTCGTTTTGTCGATACAAAAACGATTGTCAGAGCGCTCTCCCACAATCCAGAGGATGTTTTCACCGCTACAAAGGAGCCATGTCTGCTCTTTGTCCATGCGGCTGAATTTATGATCTGAGAAATAATCGCTCAGTTTCTTACGGCCTTTCATTCCAAAGGGAATAAACCAATCACCTTCTTTCCATTTACGAAGTGTCAGGGGAAACGAGAGTTTGTCGTAATCAAAATAGGCGATACGTTTATCCTTCCGGAAACAGAAGTCAGTAGTAATAACAGATTTAAAGAAAGAAAGTTCAACCGGACCCCGCCAGACCTCTTCTACGATATCATCTGCGGTAAAAGTATATTCCTGCTCTTCTTCTTTCTTTACAGGCGAAAGCAGCAAATATTCACGGTCTTTCAGCAAGCGATAGTCGGTCGAGTAGAACATTTTGCCCGATTCTCCCGTCAGCGAACGGAACACATCGTCGGCCACCTGCCGGATAAAACCGTAAGGTTTCAGCAATTCATACAGGATCGTTGCCGGAGAAGGATACTCCATCAGGCGGGCAATCGGGATACGGAGATCTTCTTTCACCAATTCCCGGCGCGCCTTTTCCACCACATGCAGATAGATAGCCTCTGTTTCGGCCAGATGATCGGCTGTACGCGCAATAGCCGCTTTTACAGAAGGATTCAACTCTTCCAGCAAAGGAAGTACACGCAGACGGATAAAGTTACGTGTATAGGCATCCGACAAGTTCGTGCTGTCGGTTACATAAGATAGCTGCTGTTCAGCAAGCCAATCCAGTATCTCGCTACGGCTGACAGCCAGCAAAGGGCGCACCACATAACCGTTTTTAGGCCGGATCCCTCCCACCCCACGGATTCCTGTGCCACGGACCAGGTTCATCAATACGGTTTCCACACTGTCGTCGCGATGATGGGCCACGGCAATCGCTTGTGCACCCAAACGCAGCCTCATCTCTTCAAACCAGTTATAACGCAGTTCGCGGGCCGCCATCTCGATAGAAAGATGATGTTCGACTCCATAAGCCGTAGTATCAAAGTCTATTTTATAGAAAGGAACATCCAGTGTACGTGCCATCTCCCGGGCAAACTGTTCATCGCGGACAGACTCGTCGCCGCGCAGATGAAAATTACAATGCAGGGCGACACAAGGATAATCGAGCTGCACAAGCAAAGCAAGCAAGGCAACCGAATCGGCTCCCCCACTCAAACCAACCAGCACAGGCCCGTCACCGGACAACAACTGTTGTTTCTCTATGTATGTACGGACAATATTCCTCATTGGTACAAAAAAATCAGGCACGGATTACGCAGATTCCACAGTCTAATCAAATAAGAACCGTGTTAATCCGTGTAATCCGTGCCTTAAAAATTATAGATGTAATTTTAATCTTCTATACCTGCCAGTTCCGGGTCGATCATGATACGTCCGCAATATTCGCAAACGATCACTTTCTTACGCAACTTGATATCCATCTGTTTCTGAGGCGGAATCTTGTTGAAGCAACCGCCGCAGGCATCACGCTGGATATAAACGACAGCCAAACCGTTGCGGGCACCTTTACGGATACGCTTGAATGCAGTCAGCAAACGGGGTTCGATTGTTGTTTCCAGTTTTTTAGCCTTTTCGCGCAGTCTTTCTTCTTCCTGCTTTGTTTCAGAAATGATTTCTTCCAGTTCACTTTTTTTCTGAACCAGGTCAGCCTTACGGCCGTCCAGTCTTTCGGTAAGCTGGGCAATCTCTTCTTTCTTATGGTTAATCGCTTCGCCGAATTCGCGGATCTTCTTTTCAGAAAATTCGATTTCAAGTCCCTGGAATTCGATTTCCTTTGACAGGTTATCAAATTCGCGGTTGTTGCGCACGTTATCCAGTTGCGATTTATATCTCTCGATCAGTCCGGTAGATTCTGTAATTCTGTGTTTCTGTTCAACAACAGCACTCTCATAATCCTGGATCTCCGACTGATAGTTCTGAAGACGGGTTTCCAATCCTGCAATCTCATCTTCCAGGTCCTGAACTTCCAGGGGAAGCTCTCCACGAAGCGTTTTGATCTTATCAATTTCAGTCATCATCGTCTGAAGTTGATAAAGCGTAGAAAGCTTTTCTTCAACTGTATACTCTTTTTCAGCTGATTGTTTATCTGTAGCCATTCTATAAATATTTTACCGGGTTTGAATTAACATTCGAAAAATGTACGGCAAAGGTAGGGAATTTTTTCGATATTATGTTATAAAAGATGTCTTTTGTACATACTTCGGATTCATAATGGCCTATTACAGCCAGCAGAATACGATCCTCTACATCATAAAAGTCATTGTATTTGGCCTCACCTGTAATGAACACGTCCGCACCGTAGGCTATCGCATCTTTTATCAGGAATGCACCACTGCCGCCACACAAGGCCACTTCACGTATCGGCTTGCCTGTAAAGGCCGAATGCTTCACGCAACCGACCTGAAAGAGGTCTTTTATCCGTTGCAGAAAAACCAACTCGTCCTCTTCTTCGGGCAACTCTCCCACTATCCCCGAACCGACCTGGTCCCAGGTATTATTCAAAGGATAGAAATCGAACACAGGTTCTTCGTACGGATGGACCGAAAGCAGGGCGCGTGTAATCGTCGATTTACGAAAAGCAGGTAATATCGTTTCGATGCGGATTTCGCGCTCCACATGCAACTCTCCCACTTCACCACAAAACGGATTTGTACCCTCTCCGGCACGGAAAGTCCCCTTGCCTGCCAGATTGAAGCTGCATGAATCATAAGCACCGACAGTGCCGGCACCGGCATTGAACAAGGTAGTCCGTACCAACTCCGCATACACCTCGGGCACGAAAGTAACCAGTTTCAGCAAGGCTCCTTTCTGAGGACTCAGCACACGTACATTTTCCAGTCCGATCAGTTCCGCCAAACGGAAGTTAACACCTCCGGCAGCATTATCGAGGTTGGTATGGGCGGCATAGATCACCAGGTCATACTTGCATGCCTTTATCATACATCGCTCGATATAAGTGGAACCGGTCAACGACTTGAATGCTTTAAAGGCTAAAGGATGATGTGAAATAATCAGGTTACACCCCATTTCTATCGCCTCGTCGACCACCTCTTCGGTAACGTCCAGGCAAAGAAGCGCACCGGTGGCAAGCTGGTTCACATCACCTACCTGCACACCTGCATTGTCAAAGCTTTCCTGCAATGGCAACGGAGCGTATTGCTCCAATTCTTTCAGAACATCCTTTATCCGTATCATAATTTATTCTTTTACGTCTACTTTCAGACACAATTCATCCAGCTGCACGTCGTCGATAACAGACGGAGCATCGAGCATGACATCGCGACCGGAATTGTTTTTTGGGAAAGCGATACAGTCGCGGATTGAATCGAGACCGGCAAATAAAGACACCCAACGGTCCAGACCATAAGCCAGACCTCCATGAGGCGGCGCACCATACTTGAAAGCATTCATCAGGAAGCCGAACTGAGACTGTGCTCTTTCTTCGGTGAATCCCAACAACTGAAACATCTTATCCTGCAATTTGCTGTCATGGATACGGATAGAACCTCCACCCACTTCAACACCATTGATAACCATATCGTAAGCATTAGCACGTACGGCACCCGTATCGCTATCCAGCAACGGAATATCTTCCGGCTTCGGAGAGGTGAACGGATGGTGCATAGCATAGAAACGCTGATCTTCTTCGCTCCACTCGAACAGAGGGAAGTCAACCACCCACAGACAAGCAAACTTGTTCTTATCGCGCAATCCCAACTGGCTCGCCACTTCAAGACGCAATTCGCAAAGCTGTTTGCGGGTCTTCATCGCATTATCGCCTGAAAGGATCAGGATCAGGTCGCCCGGTTTTGCCCCGAAGGCTTCCTTCATCTGTTGCAATGTTTCCTGTGTATAGAATTTGTCTACGCTCGACTTCACGCTGCCATCGGCTTCTACGCGGGCATATACCATACCCTTCGCTCCTACCTGCGGACGTTTAACGAATTCAGTCAACGCATCCAGTTGTTTACGTGTATAAGTTGCTGCCCCTTCTGCACAGATACCGCCAACATAAGCAGCATCATCGAATACAGAGAAACCATGACCTTTCATGATATCCATCAATTCGACAAACTTCATGCCGAAACGCAGGTCGGGTTTGTCGCTACCATAATATTTCATAGCATCGTGCCAAGTCATGCGCTGGAACGGCTCTTTAATTTCGATGCCACGGATTACCTTGAACAGATGTTTTGCCATACCTTCAAAGATATTCAACACATCTTCCTGCTCAACGAAACTCATTTCGCAGTCAATCTGTGTAAATTCCGGTTGACGGTCGGCACGCAGGTCTTCGTCGCGGAAACATTTCACGATCTGGAAATAACGGTCGAAACCGGAAACCATCAGCAACTGCTTCAAGGTCTGCGGTGACTGCGGTAATGCATAGAACTGTCCCGGATTCATACGTGAAGGAACAACGAAGTCGCGGGCACCTTCGGGAGTTGAATTTACCAACACCGGAGTTTCCACTTCCAGGAATCCCTGTTTATCCAGATAGTTACGAACTTCGAAAGCCATGCGGTGGCGCAGTTCCAGATTCTTACGAACGGCATTACGACGCAAGTCCAGATAACGGTATTTCATACGCAGGTCGTCGCCGCCATCCGTTTCATCTTCGATCGTGAAAGGAGGAGTTACTGCTGCATTCAGTACATTCAGTTCCGAAACAATCAGTTCGATATCCCCTGTCGGAATATTTTTGTTCTTGCTGGAACGTTCTCTGACAGTTCCTGTTACCTGAATCACATACTCACGGCCCAGTTTGTTTGCTTTTTCACAAAGATCAGCATCTACTTCCTGATTGAATACCAGCTGGGTTATACCATAACGGTCACGAAGATCGACAAACGTCATACCGCCCATCTTACGAGTTCTCTGCACCCATCCGGCTAAAGTAACCACCAGACCTTCGTCTGCCAGGCGCAAGTTTCCACATGTTCTTGTTCTATACATCTTTTTAAAGATTTATTTGTTTTAATTCCATGAATCAAAAGTATACATACAATGTATCTGTAAAATACTATTGTACTCTACGCGCAGCCGGTCTGCAAAGATAATACTATATTCATTAACTGTAATATTTTCATTGAAATTAAAAGAAAAACAGGATAACCAAACTAAAGATACTTGTAATTACTCAACATAAAACAACTGTCATACTATCATAACACAAACCTCATCAATTGATATTCAAAGCCATGCATCGTATGATAGTTTAGATGATACGGATCGACACAACCATCATACTATCATAAACACACCTACATTTTATCACGCAGTATATTGTTTATTTTCAACAACATAACGACCCATTTACGCTGAGACCCGGGTCTGTTTACCCTTTACACCCAGGTCTCAGCACAGTTCAAACCCGGGTGTAAAAGGTACTCAAATAGGGGTCTCAGAGAAATAATCCGCTTATTCTCCGCAAAAAAAGCCATAATATCACTAAAAAAAGAAGCATATATAATGTAAAATAGCTCACCGACAATACATTCAGGCACCTTATATTTTCGATAAACAGGAAGATATGATAGTTAAATGAGGATTATGACAGTTGCCATGATAGTTATTTCAAACAACTATCATAGAAATACACATTGATATTCAATCAATACAAAAGAAAAATGAGAGTATGACAGTTTATTTGTAAAAAACTAACCAGGAAAGAAAAGTTTGGATAATATATCATATAGATTAAAAAAACAGAAAGAGAACCAACCAATTCGTTGATTCTCTTTCTTGTCGGGGTACCAGGATTCGAACCTGGGACCCCCTGCTCCCAAAGCAGGTGCGCTAACCGGACTGCGCTACACCCCGTTTTGCAATCCCTTTATTGTCGATTGCGGTGCAAAGGTAAGCATTTATTTTTATCCACCAAATATTTCGTGTTCTTTTTTAATTGTTTATTTTCGCATCTGTTTAATTACAAGATTTAAAGGAAAGGAGGTGAAACAGCAGAAAGAAGGACAAGCAGACATGAACATATTGCTAGCCAATATGTTATAATATAAACGTATCAACATTAAAAATAGTATGATAATTGCCTATACACGAACATATTCAAACAAGCAACAAAGTGACAATCAAAAAAACGCGATTGAGCAGTTTGCCGCGAACAATAACATGACTATAGACAAATGGCATAAAGATACACGAACAACATCCTCACGACATAAGAACAGGCTTGAAGATATTATAAAAAATATGGAGGCCGGCGATACATTAATTGTAGCCGATGTCACACGCCTGAGCCGGAGGTTGATGGAAATTATGCATTTGATATTATTATGTATTGAAAAAAAGATCACTCTTTACTGTCTCAAAGAAGGGTATACTTTTGAAAACAATGTCGACAGCAAAACGTTAGCATTTACTTTTGGGCTCGTCTCGGAAATTGAAAGCAAACTAATCTCGACACGGACAAAAGAATCGCTGGAAATTACCAGAAGTCGGGGCACAACCCTCGGACGCCCGAAAGGTACTCCCAAAATGGACCACCTACTTGCGCAGAAAGAACAGATAGAAAAGGAACTCAACGAAGAAAATGCTACGTACGCCGAACTGGCCGAGTATTACCAGGTATCGCTCAGTAGCTTTAAAAAATTTGTCAGAGATAATATTCCGCCGTCACTTCCCGGACGAAAAAGAAGAGGAAGAAAACAGGCTGAATAGTACAAATAAACGAAGGGGAATTGAAACAAATCGACAGGCTTACGTTTCAATTCCCCTTTTTATTAATATCTGTCAGAGATATTATTTTTCTATCCGGATACGGGCGTCTACCGCAAATAATCCCCGGTCGGTTGCAACCAGCGGGTTAATATCCATTTCTTTTATTTCAGAAGCAAAACGGAGCAAAGTAGAAAGACGGACTATAATATCTGCATATTGTTGCTCGTCGATACCTTTCTGCCCGCGTGTACCTTTAATAATCGGATAACCGCGTAAAGAACGAATCATTGAAAAGGTCTCGTCATAGGATAACGGAGCCAGACCGTAAGAAACATCTTTCAGTACTTCGACAAAAATACCTCCCAGACCGCAAAGGATTACATGCCCGAAACCTTCCTCATACTTCGCCCCGAGGAACAACTCCTGCCCTTTCAGCATAGGCTGTACCATAATTGCCGTCACATCCGGCAGGCGCATCATACGTTCAAACTCAAACAACAAGTGCTCCTCACTGCGGATATTCAGGGCTACACCGCCAATATCACTTTTATGTACAGGACCGACCACCTTTGCCACAACAGGGAATTTTACACGTTTGGCAAAAGCAATCAACTCGTCTTTGTCGGTCGATGTAAACTCTTCCACCAATGGGATATTGGCAGCACCCAACAGCGTGCGAACCTGTTCGGGAGCCAGATAACCGTTGGATGGCAACTGGTCGATGATACGACGCACTTCGGGCACATTGACACCATATAATTGTATATCGGTACTCATCGGCTTCGGCGTATTGATCACACGGGAAAGAGCCGTACCCAAAGTCACCTCGTCCGAGAAATTCACATGTCCCTTTTTCACAAAGCTGCGCACTTCCGGGCCGGCAGTTACGATAGAAGGCAATACCGGGAAGATTGGTTTCTTACACTCTTCCATCTTTTTATGAAGTACTTCGTATGTATCATATAGTTTCACCAGGCCGGGACTTCCGAAAATAACCATCATCAAATCGACTTCCTCAAACTTATTTTCACAGAAGTCTATTGCCGTAGCCAGATGCTCCGGTGTTCCCGTTCCGATAATATCAATCGGATTGCTAACGGCTGCCCCGGGATATAACTTGGATTTCAACTCGGTCGCTATCGGACCTTCCAGGTTGGGAACGTTCAGACGGCCTTTGGAAAGAGCATCCGCCAACATGACGGCAGGGCCTCCGGCGTGTGTAATGATTGCACAGTTTTTTCCTTTTACCTCTTTCAAGGTGAAAATACAAGCAACCGTCGTTAGCTCTTCACGGCTGAAACAACGTACGATACCGGCTTTACGGAACAGAGCCTCCACAGCCGAATCCGAACTCGCAATCGCACCGGTATGCGAGGAAGCAGCACGCTTGCCCGATTCGGTGCTTCCAGCTTTGATGGCTGCGATATGACAACCTTTGCGAATCAGCGAAGCGGCATGATACAATAATTTATCGGGATTCTTAATCTGTTCGATATAAAGCATCTTGATTTTGGAATCGAGCACAGGATCAAAGTTACGGTCCATATACTCAATCACCTCCTCTACCCCAATCTGCTTGGAGTTGCCAACCGACCATACAGAAGAAAAACGCAAGCCTTTTGTCAATGCCGATTCAATGATGAAAAGCGCCGTACCGCCGGAACTGGAGACGAAGTCGACTCCGTCGGGATGAAATTCGGGGATAGGCTGTGTAAACACTCCATGAAAATTCATATTCATCAGTCCGATACAGTTCGGGCCAATCATGGAGGCTCCTGCTTCGTTCACACTATCCAGCATCTGATTTTCGAGGATAGCCCCCTCGTGGGTCTCTTCGCCAAAACCGGCGGAAACCACGATAAATGCTTTTACATTTTTCTGTTTAGCCAGGATATCAACAGCTTCGGGACATGAAGGACCGGGAATCGATATGATAGCCATTTCCGTATCCGGAATATCCTGCACGGAATGATACGATTTCAGACCTTGCACGTCGTCTTCCCTGGCATTCACGACATACAGTTCTCCTTTATATTTGCCATCAAGGAGATTTCGTACCAAACGCCCACCCGGCTTGTGTACATTATTCGAGCCGCCTACTACGACTATGCTCTTCGGGTCGATTAATTCTCGGTTAATCATAACACTTTGATTATTTTGATTCAATGAACTGGAACAAATATAGCTTTTTTATCCATTTATCCATCGAAACAGGGGTTATTTATTTACATTTTGCACATTCTGAGCACAACCAGTCGCACCAGGCCTCCATGCCGTCCCCTTTCGTTGCCGACACTTCAAACACCTGCAAATGATGGTTCACCTTTAAAGCATTACTCTTCAAGGTCTCTATATCGGTATTCAGATAAGGTGCCAGGTCTGTCTTATTGATTACGCAAACATCGGCTTCTGCAAAGATGTGCGGATATTTCAACGGCTTATCGTCACCTTCGGTCGTGCTAACGATAACGACTTTCTTTGCTTCGCCCAGGTCGAACATGGCAGGACAAACAAGGTTGCCGACGTTCTCTATAAAAAGTATCGAGTGATCGGCCGGTGCCAGATGTTTGACTGCGTGGTTCACCATATCGGCTTCCAGATGGCAGCCAGTCCCGGTGTTGACCTGGAAAACGGGGATATCCAGTGCGGCAATGCGGTCGGCATCATTAGAAGTCTGTTGGTCTCCCTCGACGACATACAAAGGGAGTTTGCCTTTCAGGCGGCGCACGGTTTCCTCCAGCAACGTAGTCTTTCCGGAACCGGGCGAACTCATCAGGTTCAGGCAGAAGATTTCCTTTGCCTCAAAATAACCGCGGTTGCGCTCCGCCAGCAGATTGTTCCGCCGGAGTATATCCTGTTCAAGAGTTATTACCTTATCCTCATCGTGATGGTGATGATGATGTTCATGGCCATGTTCATGAGGATGGTCGTGTTCGTGATGATGGTGGTGTTCTCCACACCCGCAAGTTCCACACATAAGCGTTTTGTATTTATTATTTAATAACAATAGATTTTACACGAAGTTCTTTTCCTTTAATGATTTTAACACAATAGGAACCGCATGCCGGGCAAGGCGTGAACAGAGTCTCCATCGGGAAAGTCTGCCCGCAACCGGTACACATGCCCTCACCGTCAATGATATGGCGGACAATCGAAGCATGTTCGAGCAGGGAACCTTTCACTGCGCTTTCCAGTGCGAAATCAAGCGTATGCAATTCCACACCCGCCAAGCGGCCGATTTCCAGTTCCAGTTCCTCGACGGCTTCCGAATGACGGCTGCGCGCCTGTTCTTCGGCCAGTTCTACGATACTCTGTGCAATAGACATTTCGTGCATAATCAGTCTTTTTTATTCCGGGAAGCGGCAATGGCCAGCTGGCCGACGGCAACTCCCCCGTCATTACATGGTATACGGCCCGGGACGTACAACGGGATGCCTTTTGCGGCAAATAAACGTTGCAACTGTTCCGTCAACCTTTTATTTTGAAAACAGCCGCCGGAGATAACCACGCGGGTCGCTCCGGTCTGTTGCAGATGGCGTGCGGCCTCGTCGAGCAGCAGGAAAGCCATCGTATTATGGAACCGGGCAGCCAGGTCACCGACGGAGACTCCGGAAGCACAATCGTTCAACAGTCCCTCAAACAAGGGACGGAAGGATATAACACCTTCCTTTATTATAACCGGATAACGCGCCGACTGTTCACTGCCGGCTGCCTGCTCCAGTTTTACAGGAGCCTCGGCCTGATGGGTCGACACATCGCACAACCCCAAGAGGGAGGCGACGGCATCAAACAGCCGGCCGGCACCCGAGGTATAGGGCGTATTGACGCCTCTCTCCATCATCGTCATCAGCAGGCGGATTTTATCCGCACCTACCCGTTCGGGAAAGCCTTCCGGGAAACAGGCGGAATCTCCCCAATAATGCCACAGATAAGCGACGACCATCCGCCAGGGTTCCACAGCCGCCTTATCGCCGCCGGGCAGCGGGACATATTCAAAATGCGAGAGGCGGCGGTACTCTTTGCGGTCGCAGAGGAAGAACTCACCTCCCCAGACCTTTCCGTCTTCACCCAGCCCCGTCCCGTCCAGGACGATGGCAACCACTTTCTCATGCAAGCCATATTCCAGCATGCAGGCTGCCGCATGGGCATGATGATGTTGTATTTTCAGCAAAGGCAATCCGGTACGTGCGGCAACGCGCTCCGCTTCCTGCAATGAGAGATAATCAGGATGCATATCGCAAGCCAGTACAGAAGGGGTAAAACGAAAAAGATGCCGGAAGCGGTCCAGCGATTCCGTGTAGAAGCAGAATGTCTCCCAGTTCTTCAGGTCACCGATATACTGGCTTTGCAGAATGGTATCCCCTTTTCCCAGGGCAAACGTATTTACTTTCTCCGCACCGAAAGCCAGGATACCTTCCACGGGAATGTCGGCAAAGAATGGCTCCGGTACATAGCCGCGCGAACGGCGCACCAGGCAAGGTTGCCCGCCGCAAACCTGAAGGACTGAATCGTCCACCCGGTTATGAATATCCCTGTTATGGTGAAGCAGGAGAGCGACCTTTCCGGACAACTGCTCCGCGGCTTCGTCCGGAGTTATGGCGATAGGGTAATCGCTCAGGTTGCCGCTTGTCATCACCAGGGCCGGTGTGTCGAGGGCGGCAAACCAATCCTCATGCAACGGCATATAAGGCAACATACAACCCAAGGTCCGCATGCCGCGGTTTATATCGTCCGCCAGTGCTTTCTTTTGTTTCAGCAAGACAATCGGGCGGCGCCAGGAGGACAGACAGTCTTCTTCGACCGGGCCCGCCTCCGCATAGTGCCGCAAATGTTCCATATCGCGGAACATAACGGCAAAAGGCTTGCTGTCACGTTGCTTTATCGCCCGCAAACGTGCCACCGCCTCCCCGTTCAGGGCATCGCATATCAGATGATAACCGCCAATGCCTTTCGCCGCTATCACTTCGCCTTCACGAAGCAGGCGGACGGAGAGGTCCAGCAACTTATCGTACTCCTTTATCTTTACATTATTATATATGGCATAATAGAAAGGCCCGCAATGATTGCAGGCCACAGGCTGTGCATGGAAACGGCGGTCGCTTACCGTCGTGTATTCCCTCCGGCAGTCGGGACACATGGCAAAGGCGGCCATCGTGGTCTGCTTCCGGTCGTAAGGCAAATCGCGGATGATAGAGAAACGGGGGCCGCAATGCGTACAGTTGATAAAAGGATAACGCAGGCGATGCGGCTGCCTCATCCGGTCGGAAAGGCATTCGGGACAAACAGCGATATCGGGCGCCACCTGCGTCACCTCCTCCGAATCGGAACGGCTGGGTGTAATCATAAAATCCGGATAATCCGTATCTGCAACATCGGCTTCTTCCCATTGAACACTATGGATCGAAGCAACTGCCGGATGCTCATTTCTGATCCGGGAAATAAAAAGTTCCCGCTGCTCCGGAGTCAGGATCGCACGGATCGACACTCCGTTATTCCGGTTACCGACCTCTCCTTTTATCTTCATCTCATTTGCTATACGATAGATAAAAGGACGAAAGCCAACGCCTTGCACTAACCCACGGATTGTCAATATCGATATTCTCACACTGTTTGTTTTACTATGCTCACAAATATAGAGGGTTTAAGTTTAACAAACAACCGAACCCGGCAACAATAGAGATAACTTTTATCTATAAATTAATAGATAATATGTATCATTTAACACACCTTTTCCCAAACATATTGCCTACTTTTGGAGTTGTTAATAAAAAACAAATCAGCTTATGTGTCTGGCAATACCTGGTAAAATTATAAGCATAGACCGTTCCGAGCCTGAGCTGGCCATGGCCAGAGTTGACTTTAGCGGCATCACCAAAAACATTTGCATCCAATGGGTCGATGTGACGGAAGGCGATTATATCCTGGCGCATGCCGGAATGGCGATCTCCGTAGTGAATGCACGAGAGGCAGAAGAAACACTGGAAGATTTAAAGAAACTCCAACGCTTATGAAGTACGTCGATGAATATAGAAATAACGAACAGGTACAGGCACTCCTGCGGGCTATCCGAAAGGTAACGACCCGGCCGTGGCACATCATGGAGATATGCGGCGGGCAAACCCATGCCATTGCCCGTTACCGCCTGGAAGAGATGCTGCCACAGGAAATCCGGCTACTTCACGGGCCGGGATGCCCGGTTTGTGTGACTCCGGTTAGTCTGATTGACCAGGCACTTGAACTGGCGGGACAATCCGATATTATTCTGGCTTCGTTTGGTGACATGATGCGTGTGCCGGGCACAAAAGAAGATTTATTACAGGCAAAAGCACACGGTGCAGATGTTCGAATGCTTTATTCCCCGCTCGATGCGGTCGAACTGGCGGAAACAAATCCAAAGAAAGAAGTTGTCTTTTTCGCCATTGGCTTTGAAACAACCGCCCCTGTTCATATGATGGCGTTAAAAGAGGCACAACGGCGAAAGTTAAGCAATTTCTCGTTACTCACGTCACTGTTCACAGTTCCTCCGGCCATAGACGCGATTCTTTCGGACCCGGGAAGTAAGGTAGACGGATTTCTGACCGCCGGACACGTCTGTGCCATCACCGGAAACTCTGCTTACCACAAGCTGGCCGAACAATATAAAACGCCGATGGTCGTCACAGGCTTCGAGCCGGTCGACCTGCTATACGGCATTTATCGTTGCCTGCTCCAGTTGGAAGGCGGAAGCCACATTGTCGAGAATGCCTACCGGCGTGCCGTCCCCGAAACGGGTAACCCGGCCGCCCGCGCATTGATGGACGAAACGCTCGAGGCATGCGACCAGGAGTGGCGGGGCATCGGCATCATTCCCCACAGCGGTTTACGATTAAAGAAAACATATGCAGCCTATTCCTCCCGGGAGAAATTCCCATTCCATCCGAATGGAACAGAAATCCCATCCGAATGTATTGCCGGAGACATCATGCGGGGCGTGAAACAACCCGCCGACTGTCCTTTCTTCGGAAAGGGTTGTTCGCCGGAACGCCCGAAAGGTGCACCGATGGTTTCATCGGAAGGAGTTTGTGCGGCTTACTATAAATATAGAAAAATATGAACTATCCCGTTCCCGTGCTTGACACGGGATCGCAGAGGCATAGACCGTTTCCTATATGTATCTTTTGATACAGCCTGCTCCTTTGCGGCCCCGTGTCAAGCACGGGGACAAAATAGTTCAAATATGATAATAATGATTATGAAGAACGAAGATTTTAACTGCCCGATACCGTTGAACGATGCCGACTGTGTGCTGATGGCGCATGGCGGTGGCGGGAGGATGACGCATCAACTGATAAGTAACATCTTCTATCCCGCCTTCCGCAACCCGTTGCTGGAACAGGACCACGACGGCTGCGTATTTCCCGTTCAGGAAGGGCGCATGGCATGCTCGACCGACTCTTTCGTGGTCGACCCGATTTTCTTTCCCGGAGGGGATATCGGCGACCTGGCGGTGAACGGGACGGTGAACGACCTTGCCTGCTGCGGTGCCCGTCCGCTTTACCTCACTGCCGGGTTCATACTCGAAGAGGGCCTGCCGCTTGCCGACCTGCAACGCATCGTGCAGTCCATGAGGAAGGCGGCCGACAAAGCCGGCGTGCAGATTGTCGCCGGTGATACCAAGGTGGTGGAACGTGGCAAATGCGACAAACTCTTTATCAATACCAGCGGCATCGGAGTCGTCGCCGAAGGCATCCGTATCGCCCCCGACCGCGTGCAACCCGGAGACGCAGTGATTTGCAGCGGTCCTATCGGAACGCATGGCATCACCATCCTTTCCGCCCGCGAAAGCCTCGGATTCGAAACAAATCTGAAAAGTGATACCGTTTCGTTAAACAATATGCTCTCCCGGTTGTTAAAAAATATAGAGGAAGTCCATGTGCTCCGCGACCCGACACGTGGCGGGGTGAGCGGAACACTGAACGAAATTGCGAAAGCGGCCAACGTTGAAATCATACTGGATGAAGCGGCCCTCCCCATCCCCGATGCCGTAAGAGGCGCTTCTGAGATACTGGGACTCGACCCGCTGTATGTCGCCAACGAAGGGTTGGTGCTGGTCATCCTCCCCGAAGCACTGGCGGAAGAAGCACTGGCCGTCATGCGCAGTTTCCCGGAGGGAGAAAAGGCTACCGTCATCGGACGGGTGGAAAAGAAAGGCAACGCAGTGGTGAAGATGAGGACACTTTACGGCAACTACCGGATAGTCGATATGCTGAGCGGCGAACAGCTGCCGCGTATCTGCTGAAAAGAGGCGGATTTATCCGGTACCCGGATGTACCCGTATCCGACACTCGGATGTTCTCGTATCCGGTACCCGGATATTACCGTATCCGACACCCGGATAAGTTCGCACCTGAAAACGGAGGCCGATTTGTTACGGCATCCGTAAACGGGCAGTTACGACACCCGTAAATGAGCAGTTACGACACCCGTAAACGAACACTTACGACTGCCGTAATAAAACAAAGAAACCAATAAATTACGAAAATATGGATAACAAAAGACCAACCGTCTACGAGGAATGCCGGCAGAAAGGCATCTCCCGAAGGGATTTCCTGAAATTCTGTACCACCATGGCCGCCTTTATGGGATTGGAAGCCTCCGGTGTCGCCCAGGTTGTCAACGCACTCGAAACCAAGCCGCGCCTGCCGGTCATCTGGCTTCACCTGCAAGAATGCACCTGCTGTACGGAATCGTTCATCCGTGCCGCCCACCCTATCGTGGCGACCCTGCTTCTCGACAAAATCTCACTTGATTATACGGAAACCCTGATGGCTGCCGCCGGCGAACAGGCCGAAGCTGCCAAGGAAGAGACCATGAAGAAATATAAAGGTGAATACCTGCTTATGATTGAAGGTTCGATTCCGACGAAAGACGAAGGTTATTGCTGTGTCGGCGGCAAAAGCGCCCTGCAAATCACCCGCGAGGCTGCCGAAGGCGCCAAAGCCATCATCGCCTGGGGAAACTGCGCATGTGCCGGTTGCGTGCAGGCGGCCAACCCCAACCCGACTGGGGCAAAAGCGATCCATAAGGTCATCAAAGGGAAACCAATCATCAACGTACAAGGCTGCCCGCCAATTGCCGACGTCATGGCAGGTGTAATCATCTATATGTTGACATTCGAGCGTATGCCGCAACTCGACGGATTGGGACGTCCGCAGATGTTCTATTCACGCCGCGTGCACGACACCTGCTACCGCCGTGCCAACTTCGATGCCGGCCTCTTCGTGGAGAGCTTCGACGACGAGAACGCCAAGCATGGGTATTGCCTCTACAAAGTGGGATGCAAAGGACCGAGCACCTACAACTCCTGCGGTATCATCAAATGGAACGAAGGGACGAGCTACCCCATCCAGAGCGGGCACCCCTGCCTCGGTTGCAGCGAAGAAAACTTCTGGGACAACAGCCCGTTCTATAAACGGATGCCCGACGTACACGGGTTCGGCATCGAAGCGACAGCCGACCAGATTGGCCTTGCCTTGGGAGCCGCGACAGCAGCCGGCATCGCCGTCCATGCCGTAGCCACGAACATCCGGAAGAAGAAACTGATCGACAACGAAGAACCGGAAAGCAAATCTACCATCTAACTAAATTAGCAACACCATGTCTGAAAGAATCGTTATAGACCCTATTACCCGTATCGAAGGTCATCTCCGGGTAGAGGCAGCCATCGAAAATGGCAAAATAAAAGATGCATACAGTTCCGGTACGATGGTACGCGGAATCGAAAACATAGTACGCGACCGCGACCCACGCGATGCCTGGGTATTCGTAGGCCGTGTTTGCGGCGTGTGTACCTCCATCCACTCGCTTTGCTCGATTCGCGCCGTCGAGAATGCGCTCGGCATCAGTGTTCCGCCCAATGCCGAAATGGTGCGCAACATCATGGAAGCGGTGCTCTACATGCACGACCATACGGTGCATTTCTACCAGTTGCATGCCCTCGACTGGGTCGACATTGTTTCCGGCCTCAAGGCAGACCCGAAAGCGGCTGCCCTCCTCGCCCAGCAGCTGTCGCCATGGCCCAAAAACACGGAAGGCTATTTCACCGAAATGCAGAACAAACTCAAGAAGTTCGTCGCCAGCGGTCAACTGGGCATCTTCGCCAACGGATATTGGGGGCACCCGGCCTACAAACTGACACCGGAGCAGAACCTGATTGCCACCATCCATTACCTCGAAGCACTGGAATGGCAGAAAGAGATTGTCAAGGTACATGCCGTCTTCGGCGGAAAGAACCCGCATCCCAACTTCCTGGTCGGCGGTATGCCGTGCAGCATCGACCTGAACGAGGCGAACGCCATCAATGCCGAACGTCTCGCACTGGTGAAACAGAAGTTGCAGGAAGGCAAGGATTTCATCGACCAGGTGTATATCCCCGACCTCCTGATGATTGCCGGCGTATATAAAGACGAATGGAGCAAGATAGGCGGCGGTGTAAGCAATTACCTTTCCTACGGCGATTTCCCCCTGCATGGATACGCCGGTGTAGAAGATTACATGAGTCCGCGCGGCATCGTCCTCGACCGCGACCTGAGCAAGGTTCATCCGGTAGACGCCAACTCGCCGGAGGAAATCAAAGAATATATCTACCACTCCTGGTACAAATACACCGAAGGCGATAAAGCCGGTCTCCATCCGTACGAAGGAGAAACGAACCTCGAATATACCGGTCCGAAACCGCCCTACAAGCATCTGAACGTAGACGATAAATATAGCTGGATTAAAACGCCCCGTTGGAAAGGACACGCTATGGAAGTCGGTCCGCTGGCCCGTCTCGTCGTAGCCTATGCCGCCGGAAAGGAACCGCAGAAAACGGCTGTCGACAATGTGCTGAAGGCACTCGACCTCCCCGCCTCCGCCCTCTTCTCGACCCTCGGCCGCACCGCCGCCCGCGGCATCGAAACCCAGTTGGTCGCTCATTGGTCGCTCGAGTTTTTCGACCAGTTGATGAAGAACCTGGAAAATGGCGACTCGCGCATGGCTAACCCGGTCATGTGGGAAAACGAGAACTGGCCGAAACAGGCGCAAGGGGTCGGCCTCTGCGAAGCTCCGCGCGGCGCACTGGCTCATTTCGCCGTCATCGAGAACAACCGGATGAAGAACTATCAGATGGTAGTCCCGACCACTTGGAACGCTTCGCCGAGAGACGAAAACGGCAACCTGTCACCCTACGAATCAGCCTTGATAAGCACACCGATACACGATGCCAATCAACCGCTTGAAATCCTCCGGACCATCCATTCCTTCGACCCGTGCCTGGCTTGTGCCGTACACCTGTATGACGAGGAAGGGAAGTATGTGCACCAAATGGATACGTTTTAAAAAGTATTGCTATGAAAAGTCGTAAGAAACGTCTGAGAGAAGTATACGTATGGGAGTTGCCCGTACGTATTTACCACTGGGTGAATGCATTGTGCATCGTCATACTTTGCATTACCGGGTTTATCATTGCCGACCCTCCGGCCATGCTGAATGCTTCGGAAGCCTATTTCAGCTATTGGTTCGGCATGGTCCGTTTCATCCACTTTGTAACGGCATTCGTGTTTTTCTTCAACTTCGTGTTCCGCCTGTATTGGGGATTCGTGGGAAACCGCTTTGCCCGCTGGAACAACTTCATCCCGTTGAAGAAATCGCAATGGCAGGAAGTATTGGAGGTAATCAAAGTCGATATACTGATGATAAAGAACAAGCCGGTCGACAGTATCGGGCATAATGCGCTGGCGAGCTTAATCTATTTCGGCACGTTCTGGGCCTTCCTGCTGCAAAGCATTACGGGTTTCGGGTTGTATGCCAAAATGAGCCAGTCTGCCTTCCCCCAGCTGTTTGCCTGGACCGTCCCGTTGATGGGCGGCGACCTGATGGCGCGGCAGATACATCATTTCCTGATGTGGTTCTTCATCCTGTTCGCCATCGTCCATGTATATCTGGTATTCTACCACGACTACATCGAACAGCGCGGTGAAACATCCTCCATCATCGGTGGCTGGAAGTTCATCGAAGAAGAGATAGCCGACAAGGAAGAAATAACAGAGACAGCCGAAACAATCACGAAGGCGGCAAAGAAAAGCAAATGATGGAAAAGAAAACTCTTATATTAGGTGTCGGCAACTTGTTGCTGAAAGATGAAGGGGTCGGTATACACGTCATCCGCGCCCTGGAGAAAGAAACGCTTCCCGCCCACGTCACCCTGATGGATGGCGGGACGGGAGGTTTGCATCTTATCAGCTGGCTCACAGGTTACGACCATATCATCATGGTAGACGCCACCCTCGACAGCAATCCTCCGGGCACCGTCCGCCTCATCTGTCCGAAATACGCCAACGATTATCCTCCGTTGATGAGTGCCCACGAAATAGGTCTCCGTGACATGATTGAAACAATGATTCTGACCGGCGACCTGCCGGAAGTACATCTGATTGTCGTCTCCGCCGCCAACCTGAACGAGGTCAATATGGAACTGACTCCGGAAGTAGAGGCTTCTATTCCGGAGGTGATAAAGGTTATATGGGGATTGATTTGATTAATCTATTTTCCTACAAATTGCTTGAAGCTAGACGGATTTCGTCTGCAATCCCAAATAGCAACGATTCTTATTGCATCATTCTTACTATAATAGATAAGCTTAAAATGTTTTTCTATAACTAAAGAACGGTAACATATCTGCATATCTTCCCCCAAAGGTTCTATTTTTCCAGCCTCGGGGAAGATCAGTAATGTTTCTGCTTCATCTAAAATCTTATTGAATAAGCGCACTGCTGCCTGACCACTTTTCTTTTTATAATATACAAATATCTGATTCAGATTTCGTCGGGCTTTGGCTGACCAGTCTAAATGTGTTACCATATACGCATTTCTTTACGTAGCTCATCAGTTGAATACACCCGCCCGTTGGCAAAATCATCTTCTGCTTCTGCCAACTCCTGTCTTAATTCTTTGGAGGAAGATGGGTAATAAGGATATTCTCCAACCTCTTCCCTTCCCAGCGACCGCAAATAATCAACTGCCTGCGAAAGGCGCTCCGGGTCGAAGATATTCATCAATTCATTGATTGCTGCCAGCTTCAAGCTGGCGGTATCCTGTGGCAGACCATAAGAAACAGCAGGTTCGGAGACGGGCTGAGACTGTGGAGTTTCGTCTGTGCTATAAGGCTTTGTCGTCATATCGATTGTCTTTTTATTGGTGATGGGCAAATATAAGGATTTATAGAGAAACCCTGTTACTCAAGCGCAGAATTAACAGAAAGAATCTGCTAATCCTGCGCCCGAACCGGAAACCCAAGCAACTCAATAAGGAGAGTTGCTATCCTGATATTCCCGGACATTATCCTTGTTTACGACTGTCGCCGGCATTACAATCTGTTTTTCCTCAATCGTTTTGCCTTTCAGCACATCATCAGCCAAGTCTATGCATTTGGTAATCATGGACGGCGAATAAAGCGTAGTCGCAACATCCGTGACCGTTGTCGAAAGTATCAATGAGAAGAAAGCCTGCGACCCGCCACAACCGACAACGACCTTGATATCATTGCGGCCGGATTCATTGATGGCCTCGATTACACCCGATGCCACCTCGTCATCCTGGGCATAAAAAGCATCCACCGACGGATCATCGGCCAGGATACGGGCTGCGGCTTCCTTGCCGTCAGCGCTTGTATATAATGAAAGAGTCTGTGTAGTCACCTGCGTTGAAGGTGACTTGGATTTCAGTTCCTCTGTAAAAGCATCTACACGGGCATCACTCGACGCTGGGTCTTGTGTAATCTTAAAAGCCACTGCATGACCAGCTCCTTTCGAAGCGACATACTCTGCGGCATTTTTACCGGCAGCCGCATTGTCCCCCTGTACCAACGCGGTATAGCCATCAGTCACTCCGTCTTCAAACATAATGACCGGAATCCCTGCCGAGAAAGCGACATCAAGTGCATCCTTGGCAATACCTTCGGGAGCGACCACCAGTATCTGACAGCCTGATTCCACTGCCATACGAATCTGGTTCGCCTGCTGTGCTTTGTCTTTGGCTACATAAGTCGTATAACTCAGCCCTTTCGATTCCAACTGATTTGTGGCATAATAACTCAGGGCTGTACGCCAACTGTTTGTCTGGCTTTTCAAACAAACTGCCACCTGCGGATGTTGTGACGGACACGACTCGTCATCATCGCTGCAAGCCGCAAACAGGATTAGTACAGAAAGGATAGTACAGGTAATAGTTAATAATCTCCTTAATAAAAATGGTCTGTTCAATCTTGATAATGTAATCGTTTTCATGTTAGCTAATTTTAATTCATATTATATGATAACTTCAATCAAAAGCCTTACAACGAAAGCGAAACTATG
Organism: Parabacteroides goldsteinii DSM 19448 = WAL 12034; assembly: GCF_000969835.1. Taxonomy (GTDB): domain Bacteria; phylum Bacteroidota; class Bacteroidia; order Bacteroidales; family Tannerellaceae; genus Parabacteroides; species Parabacteroides goldsteinii. The sequence goes on along the minus strand of NZ_KQ033913.1, from coordinate 677,654 downwards.
CAATACCGGTGCCATTTCCTAAAAACGGCAATAGACAATTCAATAGACAATTACTACAACAGACTTCTATCCATTGATTTACAAACCATTTAAAATCGACTCATGTAATCTTCCAACGATACGTCTTTGTCCAGCTCCAACTTTTTCCGCAAACGGAAGCGGGAGGTATTCACACTTGCCCGGTTATTTCCGAGGGCAAAAGCTATTTCTTCCGACGAAAGATTCAGACGAATCAGCATAGCCAGCAACTCATCATTACGAGTCACAGCCGAACAAGCCTTCCGCAACCCCGACAGGAACGACGGGTAGAGAAGGCAGAACTGGCGACGGAACTCCTGCTCCTCTTCCGCAGTCAGCAAACGGGGAGAAAGACTGTTTATCACCTCCTGCATTGTATGCTGGGCATCTGCCGTTTCAATCTGCATACGTAGTTCTTCGTTTTTACGGTTCAGGTTCTGCCGCTCGGTCAGCATCTGCCGGAGCTGACCTTCCTTTTCCTCAATCAGCCGGAGAGATTTCTTATGACGCATACTCAGCCAAAGCAAAAAAGCAACGCCCAATAAAAAGGATAAGATGCCAATCAGGATATAATATTGCAGGGTACGTTTCTGCAACTGCAACTCGGAACGCAACAACCGGTTATCCTGCTCCTTTTCCCTTGTTTCATATTTAACCCGGAATTGCGAAATTAATCCGGCATTCCGGCGTTCGGTAAACTGTTGGTTAGCCTGATGAGCCATCAGCAGATAGCGGGACGATTCGGCTGGGCGCATTGTTTCTGCATACAGTTTTCCCAACGCATAATAGACCAGACGCTGCTGATTCACCAATTGGTTCTTCTCTATATAGTCACAACAGGCCTGATACGCTTCTATGGATAAGGCCGTCTCCCCTACCTCTGCCAACACATCCCCCAACAGGCGGTATGTCAGGACCGACAAGTTATTCAACGGCCTATCTTTCAACTGCCCGATTAATTGGCGAGCCGAAGCAATAGCCATTCCGCCCTGCCCTTTCGTCTCGCTTACAGCCAGGATACAGGTGTAATTATCATAAAATTCATGATAGAACGAATTTTGTGAACGGTCCGGCATACGAACCTGCATACTGTCCAGCAAAACGGCAGCCTTTTCATATTCTTTACATTGAAGAGCATAATAAACGGATAAATTATCTACCCGGAGAAAGGCATCAGGAACACCGCTCCGGTCGGCAGCTTCACGGGCTTTATTAAGATGGAGCATTACTTCCTCTTCCAAACCCCATTCATCGTAGAGCTGGACAACATTTGTCTCGGCAGCACACAATCCATACGGGTTCTTTTCCCCTTCACCGGAAGCCAGCAGAGCATCATAAGCTGCAAGGGCCTGTTCAAATTCTCCCACCTGCTGATACTGAAAAATCAAGTTACCCAGCACAAACACGATCTTCGACTGGTCTTCCAGTGTTTTTATAATCTCAAGGCTCCGTTCGCCACAGGCAATCGCCTTGCGTATTTCGCCAGCCTGGTTATAAATGACGGATGCAATGCCATTGTCCACGTAAAGTTGCTCATTCTCCCTGCCTTCCTCTTGCCGCGACAAGGCACGGTCTATCAGAGCAACGGCTTCTTCCAGGCGCGTAGCTTCATAGAGGGAATAAGCTGTACTGATTTCCACACTACGGGGATAATTCCGTACAAACCATAGTTTGTTTTCTTTATATATATGGCTGAAATAGTCTGCCCCGTCTTTCCGTTGCCCGCCAAAGATATAGCAATAGACCAATTGCAGGAATCCTTCATCCATTAGGGTGGCGACAGATTTTATGTCATCATCCGTTGGTTCCAGGGATATTAATTGCTGATAAACCGATATGGCAGCGGGATAATCCTCCCCTTTTTGCAGTTCACGGGCTTTGTCAAACAACTCTTGCGCATGGCTGTAAGGTCCGGATAATGAATCCGGTTCCAATGTAACCTGATTATTTCGAGATTTATGGTTTCCGCATCCGGACAATATCAAACAAAATACTAAAAGTAAAGTGGTTATTCTACTCATTTCAATAGGCTTAAATTGATTCTGGCTATTCTTTCTCTCCAGAATAATACCACGAATATACCACTTTTTAGATTAGATAAAAAACGTTTAAATGCTCTATTTCAGAATATAATAAAGCATCGCTGCCAGCGCAAAGCCTGCAAGCGGTGCAATTCCGGGTATCCAGGCATACTCTTTATATTTCGCTATCCATCGCCCAGTTCATTGTCCGTCCGACCGCCTTATGCCAATCGGAAAGTAAAGCCAAAGCTGTTTCCGGTTTCATCTTGGCAGTGAAGATGGTATCCAGCGACCACTGCTCTTTCAACTCATCCATATCTTTCCAGTAGTTCACAGCCAACCCAGCCAGATAAGCAGCTCCTAAAGCTGTTGTCTCAATTATACTGGGACGGACTACCGGACAGCGGCTGATATCCGCCTGAAACTGCATCAGGAAATTATTAGCAATCGCACCGCCATCCACCCGAATCTCCTTCGGCTTGGCGTGAATATCATTCTCCATCGCAATCAGTACATCATATACCTGGTAACAAATACCTTCCAACGCAGCACGTGTCAGATGCGCAGCTGTCGTACCGCGGGTAATGCCAATAATAGCTCCCCGTGCATACTGGTCCCAATAAGGAGCTCCCAAACCGGTCAACGCAGGTACGAAATAGACACCGCCATTGTCCGGAACCGACTTCGCCATCTGTTCCGTGACCGGAGCATTCGGTATCAACCCGATACCGTCACGGAGCCACTGGATAGCCGCACCACCGACAAACACACTGCCTTCCAATGCATAAGTTACTTTATCACCCAGCTTCCAGGCAATAGTCGTCAGCAGGTTGTTTTGTGAAAGCACCGGTTTGTCCCCGGTATTTACGATCATAAAACAGCCCGTACCATAGGTCGTCTTCATCATACCTTCTTCCAGACACAGCTGTCCGAACAGAGCCGCCTGCTGGTCGCCTGCCATTCCCGAAACAGGAATACCAGCTTTAAATATCGGGGTAGAAGTCTCACAATAAACCTCGCTGCTACTCTTCACCTCCGGCAACATGGAAGCCGGGATTGTAAACAGATCGAGCAACTCCTGATCCCATTGCATGGTATTTATATTGAACAACATGGTCCGGGAGGCATTTGTAATATCCGTAATGAATTGTGTACCCCGTGTCAGCTTCCAGATCAGCCAGGAATCGACTGTTCCAAAGCAAAGTTCACCCCGTTCCGCCCGTTCACGGATACCTTTTACATGATCCAGTATCCATTTTACTTTAGTTGCCGAGAAGTAGGCATCGATGACCAGTCCGGTCTTTTGCTGAATAAAATCGGAATAACCTTCCGCTTTCAACTCCTCACAATAATCTGCTGTGCGGCGGTCCTGCCACACAATCGCATTGTAAACTGGAAAACCCGTATCACGGTCCCACACAATCGTCGTCTCACGCTGATTGGCAATGCCGATACAGGCAATATGGTCATCCGTCACATCGGCTTTCGCCATCGCTTCCTTGATCGCAAGCGACTGTGTATACCATATCTCGTTCGGGTCATGCTCTACCCAACCCGGCTTAGGAAAATATTGCTGGAACGTTTTCTGAGAGAGTGTGATGACCTGTCCCTGACGATTAAACAGGATGGCCCGGGAAGTAGTTGTTCCCTGATCAATAGCCAATACATATTTATGTCTGAAATTCATGTTATATCACTTTATAATCTGTAAACCACTTTCCTTTGGAATAAGTTCAGATCTTCTTAAAAAATAAACTCCCGCAAATCTAATAAATTATTCAGATTTGCGGGAGTCTCATATAATCAATCTTGTTTACTATTCAAACATTTTATCAATGCCTCCGGTATCTGCCGGGATATGCTTGCGTTCTTCCTCCGTGATGGTTTTACAAGGATTTGCATATTGCTCCGGAATATCGAAATCTTCCTCTTCCGAATAGCCAAGCGTCTTATCAGCATATACTTTCTGCATGAATAAACCATAGATCGGCAACGCCATACTGGCCCCCTGACCTTCAGACAAACGGTCGAAATGGATGGAACGTTCTTCGCCTCCAACCCAGCAACCCGACACCAGACTAGGTGTAAAGGCCATGAACCAACCGTCGGAGTTATTTTGCGTCGTACCGGTCTTACCGCCCATCGGAGCCTTGATTCCATAACGGAAACGGACACGGCTACCTGTTCCGCCATCGATCACATTCTTCAACATATGAAGCATCTTATAAGAAGCATCTTCCGTCAGCACTTCACTCATCTGTGAATTAAAGGAGGCAATCGTATTTCCATACGGATCCTCGATATGGGTCACATAGATCGGTTCAGCACGGATACCTTTATTTGCAAAAACAGTATAACCGCTTACCATCTCGCCTACCGAAACGTCAGGAGTACCGAGACATATCGAAATTACAGGATCCATCTGATTCTTCAAACCAAAAGAATGAAGCAGACGTACGAAAGTATACGGAGACATCTGGCTCATCAGCCATGCCGTCACCCAGTTATCCGAATTTTGCAATCCCCATTGGATAGAAACACGCTGACCAACCAGTTTGGCGCTGGCATTACGCGGAGTCCAGGGGATACCGTTCTCGTCAAAATATGTATTTTGTACATGCATCATTTCGTCGCATGGACTAAAACCTTCAATCATCGCCAGAGAATAGAGGAACGGCTTGATAGTAGAACCGATCTGACGGCGTCCGCCATTCACCATATCATACTGGAAGTCATTATAATCGATACCACCCACATAAGCCTTCACATAACCATTACGCGGATCCATCGACATAAAGCCGGTACGCAGGAAGCTTTTATGGTAACGGATAGAATCCATCGGCGACATGATCGTATCGACAGCCCCGTTCCAGGAGAATACACGCATATCGACAGGTGTATTGAACACTTTGCGTATCTCATCTTCCTTCTCCCCTGCCTTTTTCATAGCCCGGTAACGGTCGGTCTGATGCATGGCACGCATCATAATTGTATCCACTTCACCCGGACGAAGATCGATTGAGAAAGGAGCCTGTTTTTTCTTTTGGTTGGCTTTAAAAAAAGCCGGTTGCAGATCTTTACTGAAATGCTCACGGACAGCCTCTTCCGCATACTGCTGCATACGGGAGTCGATCGTCGTATATATTTTCAGACCATCAGTATAAAGATTATAATACTCGCCATCAGCTTTCTTGTTCTTGTTGCACCAGCCATAAAGAGGATTGGTTTCCCAAGCCAGGGAATCTTCATAAAACTGCTGTTTCTGCCAACCTCTGTACGTGCTACGATCCGGTTTGGGACGGGTCATCAGGATACGCAGATATTCACGGAAGTAAGGAGCCGGACCATCCTTATGGTCCATACGGGTGAAATGAAGAACCAGCGGCAAAGCCTTCAACGAATCGCATTCGGCACGGGTAATGTAACCAGCTTTCTGCATTTGTTCCAGTACCGTATTACGGCGTCCGCGTGTACGTTCATTCTGACGCTTCGGATTAAAATAAGAAGGGTTCTTACACATACCGACCAAAGTCGCAGCCTCCTCTATCTTCAGATTCTTCGGAGTAGTCCCGAAATAAACCCGGGCAGCCGACTGGATTCCTACCGCATTATACAGGAAGTCAAACTTATTCAGATACATATTAATGATCTCTTCCTTTGTATAATAACGTTCCAACTGAACAGCAATCACCCATTCGATCGGCTTCTGGAAAAGACGTTCCATCAAATTATCTGCATTCGGTGAGAAAAGCTGTTTTGCCAGCTGTTGAGTGATAGTACTACCGCCACCACCACTTTTCTGCATCAGGATACCACGTTTTACAACAGCACGGAAAAGTCCCTGAGCATCAATACCACTATGTTCGGTGAAACGAACATCTTCAGTTGCAATCAAAGCCTTCACCAAATCGGGCGAAAGGTCCCGATAATTCACAAAAATACGGTTATCTTTACTATGCGCATAACTACCCAGCGTCTTTCCATCTGCCGAAATAACCTGGGATGCATATTTATCGATCGGATTTTCTAGCTGTTCTACGGGGGGAACATACCCGATTGAACCATTTGCAATAGCTGTAAATATCAGAAACACAGTTCCCACTGCCGCAACGAACAGTACCCAAAATGAAATTATAATGCCTTTTGTAATCTTAGATGCCATCTTTATTATTCACTTAGAAACCGCAAAGATAGGAAATTAATTCAATAAGAGGGAAGTAAGAGATATGGGTTTCATATTTTTCAGGATTGATTACATTCCATAAAAAGGAGAAGTACAGTTATTCTTGTTTAAAACGGGCAAAATCTCGTTTTAAACGAACTTTACCCCCGTTTTAAACAAGATTTTGCTCATTTTAAACCAACATTATTACTCCTAAACTGATCAACCCGATAAATATCCAAAGGACAACACCTTGCACCATCGGGCGTACGCCTACCTGTTTGATTACTTTCCGGGATAATCCGGCACCGATCAAAAACAGGGTAACCGTTAAACCTTTCTTTGCCAACCAAACCAGTGAACCTGTTATCGTTTCAGGAATTGTCAGGAAAGTATTTGCAACCATAGCCAGAATAAAGAAGAAAATAAACCAGGGTATGCTGATCTTTGCACCTTTCTGTTTGAAAATAAACATGGTAGCAATCGTTACCGGGATAATCCATAAAGCACGTGTCAACTTGACCATTGTAGCTATTTCAAGCGCTTGCTCACCGTAAGCGGCACCGGCTCCCACGACAGAACTGGTATCATGTATGGCAATAGCCGCCCACATACCGAACTGCTCCTGGCTCATTCCCAGCAAATGTCCGATAGGCGGAAAAATAAACAATGCGATCGCATTCAGAATAAAGATTGTTCCAAGCGACATCGACATCTCATTGTCGTTGGCTTTTACCACCGGAGCAACGGCAGCTATAGCACTTCCTCCGCAAATCGCAGTTCCGGCGGAGATCAGATAAGCCGTTTTCCGGTCCATCATCAATCTCTTCCCCAGATACATACCTAAAGCCAACACGGCAACAACCGATACGACCGTAAAGAGCATCCCTTCTTTTCCGGTTCTCAGCGATTCATGCAGATTCATACCGAATCCCAAGCCCACTACAGAGAACTGCAATAAATATTTAGACGTTTTCTTACTGAATTTCGGGAAAGGTTGTCCGGCTGTCATTCCCAGCGCAAGACCTAGAAACAGAGCTATAGCCGGAGAAATAAAAGGCATCAGACAAAGAACGAATAGGAGAATGAAAAGGGGTTTGTTGTACTTCGTCAGCACTTGTTCAATTGTGTTCATTTCTTATAATATCATTTAGTTATCCTTTGTTTTTGACGGCGCAAAGATAGGCTTTAAAAAGATATCGAACCAATCACATTATGGAATAGCTGATAACTTGAAGTTATAACACCCTTTTCATTCCGATTGTTCAGATTTTAGCCAGTGCCTGCTCCAGATCTACAAGCAAATCTTCTATGTGCTCCGTTCCTATCGAAAGGCGCACTGTTCCCGGATAAATCTCCTGTTCCGCCAGTTCTTCTGCATTCAACTGCGAATGTGTAGTACTGGCCGGATGAATAACCAAAGATTTTACATCGGCTACATTTGCCAGCAGGGAAAAGATCTCCAGGCTGTCGATAAAACGATGTGCTTCTTCCTGCCCTCCTTGTATCTCGAAAGTAAAGATTGAACCGGCACCTTTCGGGAAGTAACGTTCATACAGCGCATGATCGGGATGCTCCGACAAAGATGGATGGTTCACCTTTTTCACCTTCGGATGATTTTGCAGGAAGTCAACCACTTTCAGAGCATTTTCAACATGACGTTCCACACGCAATGAGAGAGTTTCCAATCCCTGTAACAAGATAAATGCATTGAACGGACTGATACAAGCCCCCGTATCGCGTAACAAGACAGCACGAACACGGGTCACATAAGCTGCAGGTCCGGCAGCATCCACAAAACGTACCCCATGATAACTCGGATCAGGTTCTGTCAGTTGCGGGAACTTACCGGAAGCCCCCCAGTCGAATTTGCCGGAATCGACAATGACACCTCCTAACGACGAGCCATGTCCACCGATGAATTTTGTTGCCGAATGCACTACAATATCCGCACCATATTCGATCGGACGTATCAAATAAGGTGTTCCGAAAGTATTATCCACAATCAGGGGAATCTTATGACGATGGGCAATGGCTGCCACCTCTTCTATAGATATAATATTTGAATTCGGATTACCCAGAGTTTCGATAAAGATCGCTTTCGTATTTTCCCGGATAGCCTTTTCAAAATTAGACAAGTCAGCCGGATCAACAAAAGTGGCAGTTACCCCATAAACCGACAAGGTATGTGCCAGCAGATTATAGCTACCTCCATAAATTGTCTTTGCCGCTACAATATGGTCGCCGGCACGTGTAATATTCTCGAATGCATAGGTAATGGCAGCTGCGCCCGAAGCGACAGCCAACCCGGCAACGCCTCCTTCAAGAGCCGCCACACGCTGTTCAAAAACACCTTGCGTTGAATTAGTCAAACGACCGTAAATATTTCCCGGATCCTGCAAACCGAAACGGGCTGCCGCATGCGCCGAGTTATGAAACACATAGGAAGTCGTCTGATAAATGGGTACTGCACGAGCATCTGTTGCCGGATCCGCCTGTTCCTGTCCTACATGAAGCTGTAAAGTCTCGAAATGTAATTCTCTTTTTGCCATGATCTTATTCTTTTTTTATTTGACTTATTACTGTATTATTTTCCAGCAAAAGTATCATACAAAGAAATATCAAACAAGAAATCATATAAATATAGAAAATAATACTATTTTTACACCGTCATACAGACAGAGTCAACTATACAACAGTTAAAAAGAATCAGATAAAAGAATTTTATTCTATGGAGACTTTAGACAAAAAGGATTTGCAGATCCTCCGCACGCTACAGGAAAATGCCCGGCTGACAACAAAAGAACTTGCCGCCCGGGTGAATCTTTCATCAACCCCGGTCTTCGAACGCCTCAGACGTTTGGAAAACGGAGGATATATAAAGAAGTATATAGCCGTATTGGATGCAGAAAAACTGAATCTGGGTTTTGTCGTCTTCTGCCGCGTCAAACTCAGCAAACTGAACAGGGAGATTGCGACCGAGTTCACACGGATCATACAAGATATCCCCGAAGTAACTGAATGTTATAACATATCAGGCAGTTACGACTATCTATTAAAGATCCATGCCCCAAACATGAAATACTACCAGGAGTTTATCCTCAATGTTCTGGGAACAATAGACAGCCTCGGTTCACTGGAAAGTACTTTTGTGATGGATGAAGTGAAACACGATTACGGCATCCACATCTGATTTACTTATAGGCTTGCATATACCGGATGAAACTCTCTTCCAGTCCCCCGCTCTGTCCCTGTAGCTGCACAAAGGAAAACATACGTTCGGCAGAGAAATCTGTGATATCGATCACTTTCAGCACTCCCGACATCAGTTCACGGGTAACGGCACGTACCGACACGATTGCCAGTGCATCCGAATTTTCCAGAAACAATTTAATACTTTCAGTACTTCCCAACTGCATCAGTACTTTCAGTTGGGATAGCTTGACCTGATGTTCGGCCAATGTAGATTCCAAGACGGCCAACGTCCCTGAACCATTTTCACGCAGCACCAGCGGAAGTGTGCAAAGTTGGTCCAACGTCAGTTCTTCATACCGGGCCAGTTTACTCCCGGTATGTGTAATAACGACCAGTTCATCTTTCATAAAAGGCGTATAATGAAGAGAACTCTGCCGGGCATTCCCCTCCACCAGTCCCAAAGTGATCTTACCTTCACACAAGGCTTTTTCAATATCATGACTATTTCCGTTCAGCAGGGAAGCCCGGATATCGGGAAATTTCCGGATAAAGGAAGACAAGATGGGAGGCAATACATACTGGGCAATCGTCGTACTGGCCCCCAGGCGCAGGTCGCCACAGATATTATCGGTCAGCAGATTCATCTCGAAGTCCAGTTGCCGGTAAGCAGCCAGCAGCGTATTGGTATGCGACAACAACAATTCGCCGGCCCGGGTCAGCACAATACGGCTACCGGTACGGTCGAACAACGGCGTCTTATACTGCATCTCCAATTCATGAATATGCTTGCTTATAGCCGGTTGACTGATATACAATTCCTTCGAAGCCTTTGTAAAACTCAGGTTAGTCGCTACGCTATAAAATACCTTCAGACGAAAATCCATATGCCTATAATCTTTTAAATAAACTTATCAGGTACAAAGATATGGGTTTATTTACATACTTTTGTATAACCAATACATGAAGGCAATATGAAGATCAATAAAAAATTAATTACGACAATCGTCGTTATCACTGTTACCCTGTTCTTTATCCTTCCGGGCATAGGGTTCAGTATTCTGAACTGGGGCGTTCTTCCTCCGGAGAAACTGACCCCGCTCGTCATCGAACAAACGAATAAGTTTCTTGACGCCCATCTGGATTGCGAGCGGATCGAACTGACTTATTTTGAAACATACCCGCATCTGGGCATCCGGCTCACGAACGGCCATCTAATCTCACATACAGCCGAAGATTCAACGGCACACAAGGTAGAACTGGCCATTCCGTCCGATTCCCTGATCGCTTTCAAATCCGCCGTTATCTCTTTCCGGCCAACCGATTATCTTTTTAACGGCAAAATAACAATAGGCGAAATCAGTATCGAAGAACCTCGTTTCTATGGCTATGTGAATAAGAAAGGTGCTGCCAACTGGGATATCTATTCCACAGAGACCGACTCTGCCGACACCGGCAAAAAGCCGTTGCCTCCCATCGACCTGCAAAAAGTGCGCATCACAAACGGCCGTTTCACTTATGATGACCGCGAAGCCGATCTGTTTGCTGAAATAAACGGCTTCTTCCTCAACCTGGACGGTTCACTGACCGACGGAAAGAATAAACTGGATATTGAAACAGGCTCAACTTCCATCCTGTTCAGCAGTCCGACTTATACACTGGAAAACAAACTGGCCCTGAAACTGAAAAGCCAGCTTTTACTTTCTGACAACTTCAACACGATCACGTTGAATGATGCCGAACTACTCGTTAACAATCTTCCTTTTACAGCCAACGGCTCTGTCAGCAGTTTTCCGCCGCTGAAACAGACTAAAATAGACATGGAAGTCGGCCTCAAAATATCCGACATGAACGATTTATTGAAATTCATTCCCGATGCCTATTTCCAAAACAGAGATAAAACACTGGCAAAAGGAGCTATCATCATGGAAGGGAACATGCACGGTTACCTGGGAGACAGTATTGTTCCGTCTGTCAACCTGTGTTGTAAAATAGAGAACGGCTCCTACCACGTCAAAGGCCTCAAACAAGGAATCGACACCATACAGATGGATATGGACCTCCATCTGAACGGCATGTATCCGGATTCTTCTTTTGTCTCATTGGAACAACTGAGATTAAAAGGACTGACAACCTCTTTGGATATGCGTGGAAAAGTAACCAACCTGCTGACTTCACCGAATGTCGACGCCAATATAAAAGGTAAGATCGACTTCACACGGCTTGCACAGGAATTTCTGAATCCGGACACCCTCTTCCTCCAGGGAGTAATGGATGCCGATCTTTCCGCTTCATTTAATGTGGATGACTTACTGGACAGCCAATACGGCAAAGTTCACGCTTCAGGCCAGTTAAAAATAGATACGCTGAAGGCTTATAGCAAACCGTTGGGTATGGACGTCTTTATAACAAATGCCGGTTTCTCGGTCGACTCCACCCAACAGGGCAGTTCTTATCTGGAAAATAAAGACCTGTTAAGCATGTCTTTGTCGGTAGACAGCCTGAACATCAAATACCAGGATGACATCAATACAAATATCAGCCGACTGGCCATACAGGCAAAAACATCGCCTGTCATAGATACGACAGCCGTTATCCCCATGACTGCACAACTGAAGTTTGACTATCTGCGTACCCGCCTGCCCGATTCCGTATGGCTGGTAGCCGGACAAACCGTCATGAAAGGTGGCATCAAATCGTCAGCCTCCAATAAACGGATACCCACCACAGGTGCCACCATTTCTGTCGATACCCTGCGATACTTCATCCTGCCGATGCATACCGGAATGATACTTGCCGGAAACACATTCAATCTAGAAGCACTCCCCTATCGGGATGCCGTGCGCCAGCGAAGACTTGCCCGGACCGATACAACATCACAGGCCAATACAACCAGGCAGGCACGTACACGCCGCCCAAGGACACCCGGTCAAATCCAAACGGATACCACCGACGTGACAACACAATTATTACGTCGCTGGGAAATCCGAGGCAGCCTCTCCTTTAACAAAATGAGGGGGTTCAGCCGCCTGCTACCCATCCCTATGCGAATAGACCAGACCACCATGAAATTCAATACTAACGATATCACATTGACCAATGCCCACCTGCATCTGGGAAAAAGTGATTTTATGCTGAACGGAGAAATAAACCGTATCCGCCAGGCCATGCTTCGGGGAGGGAAACTACGGGGTAACTTCTCACTGACATCCGATTATATCGATTGTAACCAGCTAATGAAAGCGATGAACTCCGGCATGCAATATTCGGAACAACACCTCGCTACAACCGGTCAATCAGTAATGGACGAGGAAAGTTTTGTTACCATGGATACCCATACTCTGCAGGATTCCATTGCAACAGCGACACTGGATACAACAGACCGGGTATTTGTCATCCCGGCTTATCTGGACATAACGCTTCACACAAACGCTCAAAAGATCGACTTCAAGGATGCCGAACTTACCAATGTACTCGGTGAAGTGATTATCCGCGATCAAAGCATCAATCTTAGTAACCTTAAGATGGATTCAAATATCGGCCGCGGAAACATGACCATGTTCTACACGGCTAAAGACTATAGCGGGGCATCCGTCGGTTTCGATCTCGATATGGAAGATGTAATGGTTGAGAAACTGATCGGATTGTATCCGGCCATCGACACACTCGTCCCGATGTTACGTTCTTTCGAAGGAGTAGTCGACTGCCAGGTGACGGCAACCTGCAAGATGGATTCCACCATGTCGCTGGAACTTCCTTCCCTGCACTCAGCCTGCTATCTGCATGGGGAAAACATGGTGCTGCTGGACGGTGAAACTTTTACTGAAATATCCAAGACGCTTATGTTCAAAAACAAGAAGCGGAATGTAATAGACAGTATATCGGTCGATCTGGCTATCAAAGACAATAAAATAAAAGTATTCCCCTTCCTGGTGGAAATGGACAGATATAAAGTAGCCGTCGGAGGAACTCATAACCTGGATATGACTTTCAACTATCATCTGTCTGTACTCAAATCGCCGGTTCCGTTTAAACTCGGAATCGACATCACCAGTAATTTGGATGATTTCAAATATAAAATTGTAAAGTGCCGCTACAAAGACCTTTTTAAACCGGCTAAAGAAGCGGAGCTGGACAGTACTCGGACAAATGTCCGGAAAGAAATACGGGAGTCGATACGTAACCAAATAAAAGAGACTGCTCCCGAACTGGTGAGCAGCCTCTCTCCTAATCATACGGTAACTCCTCCGGAAGGAGAAACCAATGCTTTATAATTCACGGCCGGAGTACATCCGGTCGTAATATTTCATATAATCGCCACCCGTGATGTCTTCTACCCACTGTTGGTTTTCCAGATACCAGCGGATTGTTTTTACGATGCCGACTTCAAATGTCGTTTCAGGAGTCCAGCCAAGCTCTTCAGAGATTTTCGTCGGGTCAATAGCATAACGCATGTCATGTCCGAGGCGGTCCTTCACAAAAGTAATCAGGCTTTCATTAATCCAGTCGACAGCAATTTCCCCGTCCGGACCAATCTCTTTCTTTTTCAGCACCTGGCGATATTCAGGCTGTTCGGTCATTAAGCGATGGATTGTACTGATCGTCAGTTTTACAATCTCAATGTTTTGCTTTTCGTTATGGCCACCTACATTATAGACTTCTCCTACCCGTCCACGATGAATAACAGCATCGATAGCCTTGCAATGATCTTCCACATACAACCAGTCTCTTACATTCTTTCCGTCACCATACACCGGCAGGGATTTTCCTTCCAGGATATTCTTTATAATAAGAGGAATCAGTTTTTCCGGAAAATGATAAGGACCATAATTATTGGAACAACGGGTAATGCTTACCGGCATTTTATAAGTATCGAAATACGCTTTTACAAATAAATCGGCACTTGTTTTGGAGGCGCTGTACGGACTTCTCGGATCCAGCGGAGTCGTTTCATGGAAATAACCTTCCGCACCCAGGCTTCCGTAAACTTCATCTGTAGAAACCTGATGGAAACGTACGCCTTCACGCCACAGAGGATAACCGGCCTCGTCTTTCCCTGTCACCCAGGCTCTGCGGGCTGCATCCAGTAAATTTTGTGTTCCCAGAATATTAGTTACAAGGAATAACTGCGGATTCTCAATACTACGATCCACATGACTTTCTGCAGCAAAATTAACTACATAATCAAAATTATACTTAGCAAAAAGTTCATCAGCCAACGTACGGTCGCAGATATCGCCTTTCACAAACTCACAACGTTCGCCATCGATATCTCCTGCTATCGTACCCAGATTTCCTGCATAAGTCAGCAAGTCGAGAACTACAATCTTTATATCCTGATGCTCTGCCAGCATATATTTGATAAAGTTAGCACCAATAAAACCGGCAGCACCGGTAACCAGATAAGTCTTCATCGTCCGTATTATTTAAATGTAAAATTATATTCCGCCTCACTGAACAGAGGCGCTTTTGTATCTTTCTCTGATAAATTTACAGCATCGATATCTGTAATTCCCCAATCCACACCTATCGCCGGATCATCAAAACGAAGTCCTTTTTCATGGCTGGGCATATAAGGGTTATCCACTTTATAAGTAAAAATCGCTTCGTCGCTCAACACGTGGAATCCATGGGCAAATCCCTGCGGAATAAAGAACTGTCGTTTATTCTCTGCCGAAAGTTCAACCGATACATATTTTCCGAATGTCGGAGATCCGGCACGCAAATCGACGGCAACATCCAGAACACGTCCTGTGATCACCCGCACCAACTTCGACTGCGAATAAGGAGCCAATTGATAATGTAATCCTCTAAGTACTCCCTTGGAAGAACAGGACTCATTATCCTGAATAAAATTCACTTTACCGATGTGTTGTTCAAACTCAGATTGTTTAAATGCTTCCATAAAATATCCCCGCGCGTCATTAAACACCTTAGGTTCAATGATCCAGACACCGGATATTTCCGTTTCTATATAATTCATTCCTTTATATTTATACTAACAGGGGACAAAGTAACTTCTTTTTCCTTAGTTCTGCAACAATCAAAGCCTGCAAAAAGAATGAAAAAGATTTGCATATATCAAACATAATGCCTTTCTTTGCACTCGCAAAACGATAAGACGTTATTTGAAATAGATGGTTCCTTGGATGAGTGGCTTAGTCAGCGGTCTGCAAAACCGTGTACGGCGGTTCGAATCCGCCAGGAACCTCGAAGAGAAAATAACAATTGATAATTAACAATTACAATTTTATTAATCAATTGATTTTTAGCCACATTGGTACCTTGGATGAGTGGCTTAGTCAGTGGTCTGCAAAACCATGTACGGCAGTTCGAATCTGCCAGGTACCTCCGAAATTAGTGAAGGAACAGAATGAAAATTTCTGTTCCTTCTTCTTTTTTTAAGCACTTACGCTATCTGTCATGAAAGAACTGAAAACTTAATACTCCATAACTCCTTGCATTTCATTATTTGAGAGGTGAATTGCATAAGTCGGTATTACCCTTACAACAATATCTTATCGGCCATATTGTTTACGTAGTTTTTTTGCTCGTTAAAGAAATCAGCTTGCTGTAATTCGTTGGATTGAGTTATGAGCGTCGAATATTTCTTTAGTGAATCTATCCAGTGTTTATACCTGTCAATTATATTTCGGTTTCTTGTGTGCATAGGATAACAGACGTTATGCCAGAAAGCCGATTCTTCATTATCTTCCCAAGATATATAAGATGTACTGCTGCTGATACCGAGCATGGATAGATAAATATCATAACTGCTTCCATTAGGATCAGTTCCTTTTGTTATGATCTTTTCCGTAAAATCCATATAGCGTAGATACTGTTCTTTAAGCCTGATGAGTTCCGATTCATCTATAAGTCCCCGTATGTAGAAATATTGTATTTCTTTTATCAGGTTCAGATGTATATTTTTATCTATGATCATGGTCACTTTCTTTAAGTTTTTATGTAAGTTGTTGATATTTTTGCATATATCTTTTATCTGGGGAGGGATAACCAAGTTTGAATAATGATAATTCAAAGGTACCTCTTTCATTTGATGCATCCAATGGTAGTAGACGAATTTGAATAACTCGTCAAAACCGACAAACATAGTACTCAACATGTTATTTATCGTGTTTATAACCTCTGTATTTTCAGCGTTTAGAATATTCTTCAGATAGTTCTCATAAAAGAGAAGAAATTCCAGAAAGTTGTTATCCGGATTCTTATCGGAAGAGCCTATGTAATTAAAAGTAAAGGTGTTTGTATTCTTGTTTCCTAATATTTCATCAAGTGAAAAACTTAATTCAACAGATAGTTTATGTATCTCTTCCAATGATAATGCTTTCTCTCCTCTCAATCTCCGGTAAGCCGACTCTTTTCCCAGATCTAAAATATCCATCAAGTAATTAACAGGTTTGATATTTTCTGGTATACAGTTCAGTATTTTATCTAAAACAGATTTGTTTAAATTATTATTCATAAGTAAACCAATTATTTAACATGGCTAAATTAGATATAAAATCCTGTGTGAAGAATGTCTGGAGTGAAGGGTTTGTGTCAAATATTGACACGAAACAGTTGTTTGTTTTTAATAAATGACACTGTTGCATATCGATTATGATAAAATGACAATTTGTAGGTTTATTGTTTATTGCAGTTTCGAATAACCGGATAATTAATTGATAATTGTATGAAATCCTATCATCCGGTTCACGTACACTCAGTAATTTTACAATTGGATAAATAGAGTGTTTTTCACGAGGAAGATCATAATGAAACATAATAATAGCATTGTACATACAATAGTAATAAAGCTTCTGTTTATTGTCGGGTTATCGGTTTGTATTGTAACTACTGTATTTTCTAATACTACCAAACAATTAGAGGATATCCAAACACCGCAGAAGAGTTTTTCTCCTTTGCTGGCAGTAAAGACTAATCTCATATATTGGGTTGGTATTATGCCTGATTTTAAACATTATAGTTGGATGCCGAATTTAAGTCTTGAATATTTTTTTGCCGACCGATGGTCGATTAACGCTACTGGAGCATACGCCAAAAGGAAGGTCGGTGGAGATCAGTATTTCGGAGTTTCGGCCTGGAGCCTTGAACCCCGTATCTGGTTGAATGCCGACGGTACTTACCGCTGGCTGTTTGCCGGGTTTTATGGTGAAGCCGGCGATTTCGATAATCAACGAATGCATATTGACGACAATCGGACAGGAAAGTTTGCCGGTCTTGGTTTATCCGTAGGAGGGCATATTCCTATAACCGACCGTCTGGGAGTCGAATTAGGGTTGCGTGCCGGATATAGCCGTCGCACAATCGATTATTATACGCCGGAGAATGAGCATTATTATTTTGATTACGATAAGAAGCGTAATAAGTTTGGAATAACAGGGATTAATATCTCGATTGTGTACCGATTTATAAAATGAAAAATAAGGTAAATATATATATCATATTGAGCATCGTTCTGATAGCTATGCTAATGTTCGGATGCACACGCCGTGATCTGGAGATGAGGCCTGATAATGGATATCTGAAGATAAACCTGCATTGGAAACAGTCTTCTGTGCCGGGAGTTACTACCTATTATTTCTATAACAGTCGCGGTGGTGAACCCATTGTTGCTGAAGGAACATCCTCTGGCTTCGAAGGTTGGCTGCCGGCCGAAACTTATCATGTGATAATCTCGAACAAGGAAATGAGCGGTGCGTCTTATCAAGTGAATGGTAGTCACGAAAATGATATTATACTGGCCGGGGAGGTATTCCATCGGGCAGGTCCCGGATATATCGGTAGTGTAGAAAGAGTGTTTGGCACCGGACTGGAAGAAATAGAAGTTCCCCGTTCGGAGATACCTGTCGTGGTAGATGCTTATCCTCAGAGCTACACACGTTATATTACCTTTATATTACAATCGGATGCGCTGAATAATGTTTCGGCATTGTCGGTGGATGTGGATGGGATTATCTATTCGGTAAAAGCTTTTAGCGGCGAAGCCGCTAGCATGGGAACAGCCGTTGTACGGGCCGAAGCTTCCCGGAAGGACGGAGAGAAGGATTTCAGTACCACTGTTTCCGTTTTCGGTTTTATAGATAAAAACGAAGTTACTGCGGATGTGACCTTCTCCGGTGGAGAAACGGTGACAACTCTGCCGTCTGATATAACCGATGATCTGGCTGCTCTACCCGAAGAAGGCGGGATGGTAATTGTGCCATTGAAATTCCCCGATGGAGGCGAGTTTAACCTCACGATGGTGGTTCGTCCCTGGAGTTGGGGAGGTAGCGGAGGTGCTGTCATAGAATAAGGAAATGAGAGTTTAAATAGATAAAAGAGTAAATAAACCATTAAGTGAATGAAAATGAAAACGAAAACAAAAATTACATCGATCTTTATGCTGGCATTGTTGGCAACAGCCTGCTCCAATGGGGACGACCCGGTCAATGGAGGGCAGGCTGGAGAAGATAAAAGTGAAATTTTACTGAGAACGACAGTTATGACCCGTACGTCGGTGGAATCTAACAGCAGTGGTATTATCACAACACCAACCTCACTGAATGTTGCTTTTCTTAGAGCTCCGGATCATTCATCTTCTACTGCTACATCTACGGTATGGGCTGATGCAATAGCTACGGTTCAGACAGTAGAGGGGACAGGACCTGGAGTTGTTGATGCTACATTGAAAAATGTAAGCGATGAAAATGTGCTTGAATTTACTAATTCGCAGTATTATAATATCGATGGTACTATATACTCTCACTTGAAAGGTTTTTACCCGAAAGTTAACTTAGTAAAGGATACCCATGTTAGTGCCACATGGATGATAGACGGTAAGACTGACGTGATGGTAACCAATTATTTTCATGACAATAAAGAAGTATCGGGTTCCTCGAATCCTGTAACATTCCAACATTTGCTTTCGAAAATAACAATCAAGGTCATTGCCGATAGCGATGCTGCAGCAAGAAGTTGGGGCGATGTTACCGAGGTGATAATCACAGGTACGAAATCTACGGTAACTCACACGTTTGATGGTAATGAAGCTAATCAGTATCAATCAACCAGTACTGCATCAACAAAAGAGATCCCTGTATTAAATGCGAGTGGCGATCAGGTTCTCGATACACAGGCTGACAACCTTACGTTAACAACAGATACTCTTACTTTTGGTAAAGCAATGGTTTATCCCGAAGCGAACTATAATTTAGTAGTGAAGACTTCTGGTGGTGATGATGCGGAACTTAATGGGATAGTGATTTCTGATGGTGGTGCTAAACCTGGTATGGATCATGAGATTACTTTGACATTTAAATCCGGTGAGATTTTACCTTCTATTAAAGTAAAACCGTGGGAAGATGGCGGTACAGGATCAGGTACCATACAATAATAGCAACAACTTACACAGACCGGACAGGATTAGTTTCTTTTCCGGTCACCAAATGAAAAAGAATTAGAATGAAATATTGGCCTGTATATATTATCACAATCGTACTCTTTCTGTTAACAGCATGTAATGAAGACCCGATAGCTGAGGTGCCTGTTAAGAATGAAATCAAATTCAATACGGGTGTCGTTTTAACCCGTGGGGTTATAGAATCCGATGAAAATCATACCCCTCAACAGGAAATGATTGGCATACAGGTGATACGAGGTACTGATGGAGATACGCAACAAGGCTTTCTTACTTCCAATATAGCTTCTTCCGCTTCCATTGCAGCAGGCAGCGGAACGATAGATCTGGATATACGTCAATATTTCGATGAGGCTAACAATAATGCTCACTTCATGGCATTTTATCCGGAACATAATAACTATGAAGCTGGAAAGGCGTCGTGGACAATCGACGGAACACAAGATATTATG
Source organism: Parabacteroides goldsteinii DSM 19448 = WAL 12034 (assembly GCF_000969835.1). Taxonomy (GTDB): domain Bacteria; phylum Bacteroidota; class Bacteroidia; order Bacteroidales; family Tannerellaceae; genus Parabacteroides; species Parabacteroides goldsteinii. The sequence continues at coordinate 657,389 of NZ_KQ033913.1, read as the reverse complement.
GTGACTAAGCCGGTTACCGCGGTTTATCAAGATGGACGTGAAATTGCGTTTGAATTTGAGCACAGTCTGGCACAGGTCGTATTAAAACTGGTTGCTGAAGATGATCATGTAGCTGAGTTATACGGCGATCTGCTTTCAGCAAAAATAAATGTCCCCACTCAGTTCGAACTGACCATATCCAATATCGGGGAGACTGCTCTGAATAAAATAACCCAACCGGACGATAGTCATATGGGTGAATTTGATTTTGGAGAGATGGAGCTGCGAACAGATACGGTTACTTCGCAAGGGGTGTTGGTTTACCCAGATGCCGCCGGCCTGACTGAAATCACCTTGGAGTTTGAAAACAGAAAAACCAAATCATACCCGTTCAGTGGTGTGACGCTGCAAGCAGGACATAAAACAGTTGTTATAGCTACAGTAAAGGGACATACCGTACTTTTCGATGTTATTAGTCTTGAACCCTGGGAGGATGCAACCGAACCGGATAACGGTAACGAGGTTGGGCTGGGTAAACCCGGTGAATCTTTATAATAAAGGAGAATATCTATGATCGAATTAATATATAAATATAGTCGTAACATTGGTTTTTTATTACTTGCCGGTCTGTTCTTTTTGGGCAGTTGTAGTAATGAAACGGAAATCAAGGACGACTCTTCTTCCTCACCTGTTCCTGTCTTGTTTAATGCAGCGGTAGGAACAGTGATAGTAGAGAACGGAGATGTTACGCGTGCCGGAATCGAAGAGTCGAATCCGGGTATGGAGAATATGGATTCTTTGGTGACCAGCGGTAGAGAAGTTCTGATCTATGGTACCCGTTATAATAATGGAAGCGCTGATTGGTTAAATCCGTTTATGAATGGGTTGACCGGTTCGGTAAAGAAAGTAGTTGACGGCTACAAAATTGATTATTCACCACTGAAATACTATTATCCGGAAGATGATGAACAATACGATTTTAAACTGTTTTTCCCGGCCCCATTGGCATCTTCCGCGGGAGGTGATTCGTCGGGAGTAACCATTCTTCCGCCCACTTCTGAACGTCCGCTCGGTTTGCGTGTGAATTTATATCGCCGCCCGGATCTGCTGAAGGCTACGCTGACAGACAAACAGAAAACCGATCAGCCACTAGAAACCCAATTCGAGCATCTGTTAACCAGTGTTGTCCTGAAAATAATTAAAACAGATGAAGCACCGGATGTACCGGAACAGGATATCTTTATCAATCGTATGACCGTTTCGGGTGTGACACGGGGTACCTATGATATAATCAAGGAAAAGTTCGAACCTCCTGTGAAAACAGGTACGGATCCCAGTCTGACGGATGCAACTTCGGGCGCTTCTATCCTTATTCCCGGTTATAACAGGGACAGCACGTTTCTTGTGCCGGCGGCGAAAGATGAACCGGCACTGATTCGGGAAATATTTTTGTTTCCCGTAGCCTCCACTGCTTCTACCGAGCTCGACGAATTGGAACGTTATTTCTTCGATATCTGGCTTAATGAAAGGCGGTATTCGTTTATGCTGCCTACCTGTACTGATCTCGATTGGGAGGGATGGAAACCTGGAGAACGTTATACCTATACTATAAAGGTGAATGAGGCGGATATTTACATTGAACTGGACGAGATTCAGCGCGAACGGTGGAAAACGGAAGATAAAGAAGATATTACAATTGGAGTTGGTGGCACTTAACAGAAGTATATATGAAAAGAAAATTTTACATACCGATTTTAATAGTCTGCTTGTTTACAGCATGTAGTGAACAGATTCCGGAACCGGACATAAACGGTGGCGGTGACGGGGAGGTACTGATCAATATCCTGCCACCTCGCATTGCAACAACTGATGATCAGCTTACGCGTTCCATGGTTACGGAAGCGATGCCTGCCGGATCGACCATACGGTTGTATGTCTATGATGCCAATACCAGCGAAGGAGAAAATAATCCGTATTCAAATAATAGGTTGCAGGAAAAGGAAATGACATTCAAGGTGCGAAGTCAGGAAGAAAGAAATAATTCCTCCGATAAACGAGCACTCGTTCCGTGGCGTGTCGATCCTGTAACCGGAGAGGCCTTGGAGGATGGAGAAATAACCCATACCGACCTGCATCTTCCCGGGGCTCTCTATGATTTTTTTGCAATTTCGCCGGCTGTTCAACTGAATACATCGGCGATAGATGGGTATGACGTACCGGGATACCGATTCCGGCATGGCGGTGTCGTTGCTCAGGAAGGGGATATACCGGTCACTTTATATACCTCTAGTCCTCTTAAAGGAATACAAATCAGTCAGGATGCCGGACAAGTAACCGAAGGAACACCGGGTGTCTACAATATTCAGCTCGAGCCGTTCACTTTGCTTTCCTCACGGATCAGATTTATTGTTATTCGGGGAAGTGATGTTGAGAGTATGCGGATAGAAAATAGAGGTGTCGAGATGAGTAATATGACTTACAATGCTTTTAGTACTAACTTCTTTATTGGCGAGCAAAAACTGAGAGAAACGATCCTGACTGAAGAAGGTGCTGTCTTCGGAACTGTTTCTATCCGGAATGCGCGTAATGTTTATCAACAACCGAAAGGCTATGAAGATGGAATACATGAGAAAACTGATACTTGGGAGTTGATTTCCGAGGTTATCCCTAATCCCGATACCAATACCGAAACAGTGACCCTCAGAAGCAGGGATGTCAAACTGACGTTCCACTTGCTGATAAACGGAGATAACTACAAATCTTACGAATCCGTATTAAGGAATCAACGATTTGAACGTGGAAGCGAATACACGTATGAAGTGACGGTGAATGCCGGAGGTATTTTTGTAAGAGGATGGCGCAATGCCCAATGGACAGTTACCATACCCCGATAAATAAGGATAATTATGAAAAGAAAGAGAATAGAGAACGGGAATATAATTTTGCAATTAATCTTATCTGTAATATTCGGAGCAGTTATGCTGACCGGATGTACGGATGATGCATTCGAGCCAAACAAACGTAAGCCGGTCGACCAGACCGGTGTACCCGAAGGATTCGTACGGGCACATGTCAATATGATAGCATCCGGCTTTGAAACTGTACAAACTAAGTCATTAACCAGTCAGCAGGAGCATAATTGGACACATGTTGTTGTCGGACAGTTCGATGCGAATAATGAACTGATTGATGCGTCCGTTAAACAATACGTTCCCGATGAAAGCGGTAATTTTAATGTCATTCTAGCCAATAGTGATGGTACAAATAACCTTATTTATTTCATTACCAATTACGGTAAAACCAATGGTGATATGGGAATGTCAGGGAATAATCCTTTTATTAATCCAGCCACAGGTACTTTTGCTGTAAATCTGGACGAATTTAAAACACTCGTTTATACGCCGGACAGTACGGATAATGCAAGTATCTCATCCGGGGATAAACTGGTGATGGTTGGTTCTATAAATATGGAGGTTAGCCTGGAGGAAACACCTATATCAAGTATACTGGTTTATGTGGATAAACTTACAGCAAAACTGGATGTGATGATAGAAGCTTCCCAGTCGATCAGTTCTCCCTCTCATCCTTTCATTGGTGCAACCCTTTCTATAACCGGACTTCAAATAGTGAATGTTCCCAAGCACGCCGCTTTTGCTACTGATGGAGACAAAATTACTGTTCCGGAGAATCTGTCATCTATTAAAGCTGATTTGACAGATAATGGAGGAGATCTGGTTAAAAATTACAGCACTTCCGAGTCATATTATATACTGGAGAACAGAATGCATGGTGATGATGAGGCTCTATATCCGAATAATACATCTGAAAGGGGAAAGGAACAGTTTAAAAACAATGCGGCAGCCGATAATGAAATCGACAATCTGGCTACATATCTGCTGGTCGAGGGAGTAATGAATGATGGACGTAATGTGGGAAAGGTGACCTGGAAAATATATTTGGGTGAAAACAATATAGACAATTTCAATATCAAACGCAACACTCATTATACCGTTACCGTGAAAATTGACGGAGCCGGTATCGTAACTTCCGATATCCGTGTAGATAAAGAAAATCTGCATGTGCGTGAATTGCGTTATCTGAATGGTCGGTATGCTTCCAACCGTTCGCCCGAAACCTCTTATCTGGATCCGAATGATACGAATTGGGGTAATCAGGTAAGACCTGTTCCTGTCGCAAACACTAATTCTTATCTGTATATGGATGCAGGCGAAGATACCTGGGGATTTGAACTGGTCGATATTTATGGCAATGCTATCACCAACTGGCAGGGGCTATCGCTTTCGTATCTTCCTCTTAAAGATGGTGCATCGGATCCCGGAACAAATGCAAATATGGGAATTGGAGAGATTCGTTCCAAGTGGGTAGAAGATGATGAAGCAAACTGGATAAATGTAGGTATGAAGAAGAATGGATTGCCTTCGGGAGCACGTATCAGAATAAATGTCGGAGTAAACGTTATGCCTGTGCCGCGTACTGTAGAATTACGGTATTTTAATGATAATGAACCGGATATGAGCCGAGCTTGGCGGGTTACCCAGTATGCTACCGATAAGATTACGATTCTCGACAATAACTTTTTCCCTTCTGAAGCCGGTACGTATGGTGTGATGGTTCGGGCTAAAGAAGGATCCTATTGGAGACTTCAGGAAATAACGGATGCGGGACCTGTATTTGAGGGGGTGATGGATCTTGGTGGGGACAAAGTTCAAAACACTGTAGGGGATGGTTATGTCAGCGGACATGGTACAATTCTCTTTAAAGTAACAAGATTTGACGGTGTTGCTAATAAACGCAAGAGAATCGTAGTGAGAACATTTGATGGAAATCCCAATGGTGAAATTCAACCCGGATATGCTGATAAAACGGTATACATAAATCAAATGGCCTCTGCAGAGAATCTTATAAAAACTAAAGCATTAGCGTCCGGAAGATATGTTTATGATTATACTACCGATCCTTTGTATGAAACAATGTTTGCCTTTGAGGGTAGTTTGCCGATGGGGATAAATCTTGTTGATGAAGGTACTGACTACGACAAAGATGAATCCAAGTACGGGGCTACGAGTACGAGTGACGGAAAAGAGAACACGTTAAAGATTTTCAAAGCATTGGAAGGATATGTGGCTGAACAGATTAATTATGCCGCTCAGGGAATGACGGCTCCACCGGTCTTTTCACCGGCAGGTTTTTGTATGATGATGAATGAAGAATGGTGGGATATAAACAGTGCGGATGATCCCCGTTTGGAATGGTATCTGCCTGCACGTTACCACGGATTGATGGGGGCTACTGCCGTTATGTTAGGAGTGAAAGGCATTGCGCTTAATAGTCGTGGACATTACTGGACGAGCACGGTGCCGAAGACTACTCCCTCGTCAGTACAGAATTCGGCATACTTTGCCGGAACTACCGTGGATGTGAGTGCCAATTATAGCTCAAGCAGTATTGTGCGCTGTGTGCGGGATAATAAAAATGTGGAAAAGACGTATCCATACCTCACGAATATAAGCGGTAATCCGGTAATCGTATCATACGAAAAAGTGAATGGTGTAGAAAAAGGATATGTCGATGTTAATCCCATGACCACAGGAACGTATAGTTATTACAGATTGGGATCGCCCTTGCGTTTCACTGAAAAAGATCAGGTATCTGACGTGTCGGGAGAAGGTCCAGCAGACCCAAACTGGAGTTACCTTTCCCCCCGATTCCGTGTAGCGAAAAAGGATGCTGTTATAGTTAATTCTTTGTCAAACGGCACTTGGGTGGAAGCTTCAGGATGGAGTAATTCGAATGCGGTTGATCTTGCAACACCTCTTACTGGTTGTGCTGCTTACAGTGAAGAGGGCAGTGAATCAGGATGGCGTCTTCCGTCGGAATTGGAGATGAGGCAGATTCTTTTGCTGGGAGGTGGTGTCGGCTCTAAATCGGGTAGTCCCGCGCAGATTCCGGAATTACAAAAAGGAGGGATGACTTTTAATGATTTTACTGATCTCGGTTTCGACCATCTCGGAGGAGAGCAAACTAACGGACGTTATTATTGGGTAAACCGAAAATATCCGAATGATAATCGTGCTGTATATTTCAATGTAACCAATAGATGGGACAATGCAATCAGCGGTAGTGCCATGGATTGGAATACGTCTTCTGTTTACGTCCGTTGTGTAAGGGATATGTAAGAATGATGCAGTGTAAATAAAAAGATATAATATACTCATTGAATTAATATCAAAGCCACTCCACCCCTAATGAAGTGACTAATAACCTCATGTTTGCGATGAGTTTCCGAACCCCAGGCATACCCCGGCTAACAGGACAAAAACTACTATCCAAATACTCACAGACGATGAGTGTTTGTACTGATTTTCGGAAAAAAAAGAAGAAACAGCGGTTTGATGGCGGGTCAATTCTACTGACGAATTAGCGGTCTTACTACTTATGTCGGTTATGCTGTGATGTTTTTTCCCTTGCAATAAAGCTATCTCTGCCGGATATTGTCGGCCGGTACTATCAGGTGGCGAAAAGACCACCCGGGTTATATTCCAGTTAATAGAATCTATAGTGAATGTTTTACGGTTAAAAAGGGAAGAGTCTTTGCCGGAGGCAACTAATGAGTCAATATAGAAAGCATGTTCTTCTCTCGTGCTGCCCCGTCGTATCTGGCAAGACGGCAACAGAAATACCAGACATAAAATATAAAATAATATCTGCATTCTATTGGTACCTTTCTCTTTCAGGGAGAGATGAAGAAAATTCCGTTTCTTGTACAGAATGGCCTGGTCGAAAAGCAATCCTGATTTCTTCAGGATATCCAGTAAACGGCACGGTCCTTCCGGGATATAGCAATCGGCAGCCTCCCCTTTCCGGTGCTGGCTGTTAACGACACCACCAGCTAGACGGTTAACAGAGTCACTACGATAACCACTCAGTACGGCAATCGGACTATTATAGAGCCCTCCCAATGGTTCCAACAGATGAACGGCCAGATAACAAAGTGACTGACGGACAGCAGGAGGCGGTTCATTATCCAATCCGTTCTCTACCGCTATACGGCTATAAGTCAACTCTTCCAGACTGAAATGTTCACTCAACATGGCTTTATGCTTTTTGTTACTCATGATTGTTGATTTTAAATTTATACGAATAATCCACTCCTTTATCACGAGCTATTGTCGCCCAGGAATGCCTTGCCACATGAGTCGTCAATTTTACATTCAAGCCGAGAATCTTTGCAACCCGTTTCAATCGTTTATTTTGTAACCTAAGCGCACTTTCATAGCCTGCTCCATCTTTTGTCAGGAGTGGGAACAGATAAGGGCTGTCTTTTACTTCAGATGCATACCGCCGGATAATCATGATCATTTCCGGGAGTAATTCAATATGTAACACCTTTCCAGTTTTGCGCCTCACATAAGTCAAGACTCCCCCTTGGATATCCTTTTTCTTTAAATGTGCCAAATCCACAAACGACATTCCCCGCGTATAATAAGAAAAAAGAAATATCAAAAGGGCAAATTCCAGCTTTTCGGGTAATCGCGTCACAACCTTTTCCTTCCGGCTTATCTTCCATCAACCAATGTTCATACGCCACCATCAACTCCCCGTCCATCTTTTCCGCATACACTCTCTTCGATCCTAAAAAACGCCGGAACGAATTGTACTCCTGTAATTATGTGCCGTACTCTTTTTACCACTATCTTCCAAGCGGTCTATTTTCTGCTGCATAAACTGCAACATTTCCACTTTCTGCCGCCTGCCTGTAGCCCGGCTTTTGTCTGTTCTCATATACTTAATTATTTACTAATTGATAAATATTAAAGGAATTTAGTAAACAAAATAACACATAAACAGGCTTTCTACTAACAAGCGAATCAAAGAAATCCGTATAAACAGAAAAGTATGTATTCCTTTCCTTCCGGATAGCATTCACTACCTGCACAGATAGATAAAAAGGGAATCAGAAAAGAAAGGACATGACCTGATCTGAGGTATACAAAGTGAATATTTTTTTTAAATAGCAGCTATTTTTCTTCTAAAAGTATCTACCAGACAGTCTAACTTTCACTTTACTAAATGTTATACAAAACAATATAAAAACAAACCGGACTACACCTATCCGTACAGATAAATGCAGTCCGAAAATCATTTTTCCATATTATTAGAAAACTACCATCCAAAAAGATAATCCTTAACTTCCGTACAGTTCCATATTTTACAGGCAAACCGGAACCGGATACTTACAAAGCAAAGATACAGAAGGTAAAATAACAAAATGACATTTTGACTTTAGAGTGATAATACTTCATCTACTTAGACTTTGCAAATTTAGAAAACAATTTTTCATCCAACTTAGTATGAATAATTTTAAGTATATCACAAAATTCTTCTTCAGTAATTATTTCTGGTTCATCCTCTATTATTATTTCACAATAATTTTCTCTTCTGTTTGTATATTCATCAGAATTTTCATATTCAAATATACCATATCTAAATCCAGCATAAACGCCTTTAAAATCAATAACATCATACCCATCAAGATCCAAACGGTATATTTCTCTTACATAACAAATTTGTAATTCTGAAAGCCGCAAATACTTGTTATTATAGACCTCTTGCAAAAGCTTTTTTCTCTTCTTTTCACATGATTCTATTTTCCTCTTTGCATTAGCGATAGACTTCTCCATCTTCTCTATTTCCGCGTTCAATTCATCTATTTCCATTATTATAATATTTTATGTTTCAACAAAAGTAAACATTTCTACACCCAAACCGTAAAAATCAAGATGTTTAACAACACAAACAACGAGATTGGAGATAATATGTGACAGGAAACAACACCCTGAGACTCAATCAGCAAAGAGTACTTTTAATAATTAATGATTATTCGCATTACAGATTGATTTATTTGTCTATTTTTGCGCACTCATTTTAATATTCAATATGAATAATGTGCTGATTCTTTTAGACAGTCTGAATGATTGGAAACCGTATTATAAGACAAGCAGTATCTTAACTGTTTCCGATTATTTAAAAAACAAATCTCTCCAAAAAGAAAAGGGGAGTAAGTTTGTCATCAACCTCAGTAATGACTACAGTTATAATTCCGAAGGATATTACTGTTCATTACTGGCTCAAACCCGAGGGCACAAGGTGATTCCCGGAGTAGATATCATCAATAAGCTGGAAGCCGGGGCGGGTGTCCGCATGGACCGGAACTTACAGAAGCTCTGTTATCAATGGATACAGAAAAACAATATTACCGACGATATCTGGTATCTGAACCTCTATTTCGGGACTTGCCAGGAAAAAGGGCTGGAGAAAATTGCCCGATTCATCTTCGAAAACTATCCTGCTCCCCTCCTTAGGATCAGTTTTAATACCCGGGCTAAGAACCAGATCGAATCCATTCAACTCTTGTCATTGGAACAACTGAACGATGAAGAACAAAGTTTCTTCGCTGAAGCGCTCGACCGTTTCAACAAAAAGGTATGGCGTGCACCCCAAACCGTTAAATCAGCCCGGTATAGTCTGGCTGTATTATACGACCCGGAAGAAAAGTTTCCGCCCAGCAACAAACAGGCCATAAACAAGCTGTTGGAAGTAGCCAAAAAGATGGATATACATGCCGAACTGATCACGGAAGAAGATGCCACCCGTCTGATGGAGTTCGATGCTTTATTTATACGTACGACGACTTCACTGAACCATTACACCTTCCGGCTTTCGCAATTGGCAAGGCAGAACGGAATGGTCGTGATAGACGATCCGTTATCCATCATCCGGTGCACAAATAAAGTATTCCTGAATGAATTATTTGAAAAGGAAAAGATACCGGCTCCCCTCTCGATGCTGATATTCAAGTCTAACGAAAATACATTCGAACAGATCAGCAACCAGTTGGGATCACCGTTCATCCTGAAGATTCCGGATGGTTCTTTCTCTTTCGGGATGAAGAAGGTGACCAACGAAACGGAGCTGGAAGCAGCACTCGACCTGCTGTTTGAAAAATCGTCCATCCTCCTCGCCCAGGAATTTACTCCGACTGAGTTCGACTGGCGGATCGGTATCCTGAACGGTGAGCCGTTGTTTGCCTGCAAGTATTATATGGCCAAAGGACACTGGCAAATCTACTGTCATTATGATTCGGGAAGAAGCCGGTGCGGACTGGTCGATACCATTCCTATTTATCAGGTTCCCCGCAAAGTGCTTGACACGGCAGTCAAAGCGACTTCATTTATCGGAAAAGGATTATACGGAGTCGATATGAAAATGGTCAACGACCGCGCCATGATTATCGAGATCAACGATAATCCGAGTATCGACCACGGTATCGAAGACGCTGTACTGGGCGATGACCTGTATTACAGGATACTGAATCATTTCGGGCGTATGTTGGATATGAAACACTTCTAAAAGATGGAACAGGAGATTATAACCAGGCAGGCAACCCGGGCAGACCTGGACGGGATTATGAGAATAGAGACATCCTGTTTCGGTCCGGACAGCTTTTCCAAAAAACAATTCGTCTATCTGATCACAAAAGCCAAAGGAATGTTTTATGTCGTTGAATACCAAGAGAGAATAGTCGCTTACGTTTCTCTCTTGCAAAACGATCATACCCCTAATCTGCGCATCTATTCTTTAGCCGTACATCCCGGTTTCAGAAAGCAGAAGTTAGGGCAACACCTGATAGACAAAACGATCGAATTTGCCAGACAGCATAATCATCCAAAGATTACGCTCGAAGTAAACGTATCAAACCCGGCAGCGCTCCGTCTTTACCAAAAAAACAAATTCGAACCGGTCCGCACAATAAACAATTATTATGCGGACGGTTCGAACGCTTATTCCATGCACCTGGAAGTCGGTTATTTATAGATCTTTGCAGCATATCCGCCGCCCGGAGCCATTTTGATCTTCAGCTTACGGTCGGCGGGAACCGGGATGATTTCTTTTTTATAATCGCAGGCGGCACGGTCGGCATTGATACCGTCTTTGAAAAGTTCCAGTTTGTAATCGCCGTCACCCAGGAAAGAAAGATCCAGTTCCATCTCGCGCGGCTCCCAATTGGTCAGGGCACCCAGATACCAGATATCATCGTGCTGGCGGGCCATCGCGATATATTCGGATACTTTTGCATCGAGCACCTGTGTTTCGTTCCAAACGGTCGGGATGTTTGCGATAAACTCGGTACATTCTTTTTCACGCATATAATTGGTCGGATTATCGCAAAGCATATTCAGAGGCGATTCGAAAATCACATAAGTAGCCAGCTGGCGGCAACGGGTACCCTGGCTCATCGGTTCGGAGTTAACCGGACGATAGTTGGCACGGGTTGCATTCCGCATGGCACCCTGTGTATAATCTACCGGACCGGCAACCATACGGATGAACGGGAATGTCACGTCGTAAGTAACCATATCGTAAGAGGCAGGCGACCATTTCAACTGTTCCAAACCATTCACCCCTTCATAATTGATCACGTTCGGATAAGTACGCTGCAAACCAGTCGGTTTACATATGCCGTGAAAATCGACCAACATCTTATATCTGGCACAAGTTTCTGCCGAGCGGTACAAGAAATTGATAAGTTCCTGATCGTCACGGTCCATAAAGTCAACCTTGAAACCTTTGACACCCATATCCGCATAATGCTTTACCACATTCTCCATGTCACGGTCGAAAGCATAAAAGCCTGCCCAGAGGATAATATCCACATTCTTCGATTTGGCATACGATACGATTTCCTCCATATTGATTTCCGGGATGACTTTCAGCAAGTCAGCTTCCAGGTTAACAGCCCAGCCCTCATCCAGAATTACATATTCGATGCCATGTTCGGAAGCGAAGTCAATATAATATTTATAAGTATCGTTATTGATACCGGCACGGAAGTCCACTCCATAAATGTTCCAGTCGTTCCACCAGTCCCAGGCAACCTTACCCGGTTTGATCCAGGAAACATCACTTACACGGGAAGGAGAAGCCAGGCGATACACCATATCGCAATCGACCAGCTGCTTGTCATTTTCAGAAACGACAAATACGCGCCACGGGAACGAACGGTTTCCTTTGGTTTTAGCTATAAAATCTTCACGTTCCTTGACCAGCATCTGAAGGCGGTTATGTCCGCCCTGTTGTTTTACCTTCGGATAAGGGGCATGCACAGATTTCAGAGAGGGCTTATCTGTTGCATTGTTCAGGAACATACCCGGATAGTCTTCCAAATCGGCTTCGGTGATACATAGTTTCTTTCCGTTACCCAGATCTACCAGATAAGGGAGGATCATCAAACGCTTGTCGTTCAGTTTGGTGATAGCTTCATTCACATAAGGTTGCTCAAACGAGTTGGAGAACTGTTCTTCGAATGTCGGCTTCGTACTATTCACATAAGCAGAAAATGTCTTATGGTCTGTCGAGAAGTTATAGGTTGCCGCTTCGTCTGCAACGACAATCTCCCCTTTCTTACGGGTAATGAAACGATAAGCCAGTCCATCGTTATATAAGCGGAAGGCTATACTGTAATCTCCACGGAAAGAAATCGTCATTTCATTATAGATATCGCTTACTTCCGTCTTCTTATAGAAAGGAGAAGGGATCACTTTGTCTACCGACCCTTTGGTTACTTTCGATACTTTTGGTTTTGCTCCCAAAACTTCTCCATTCTGTAAAGTCATGGAGATTGCGGATGGAGCCAGGACCTCTGTTCCGTCATGAGTCAGGGAAAATTCTACATTATCACCTACGGTAACTACCGTTTGCAGTTTTCTGTCCGGCGATTGTAACTGATAACTCTTCTGAGCCATCAACGACATGCTTCCGGCCAGAAGGAATACGAGCAGTGCTTGTACTTTCATGGTATTTTTACTTTTTGTTTAACTATGGCAAATATACATGAATAAATAAAAATAGAATTCCTGAAATTGTTTTATCTTTGTCAATATCGTATCAAAAAGTAACATAAACACATAATAACGACCATGAAAAGACTCTTTTGCCTACTATTTTTCTGTATGGCATGCCTTTCTGCCGGGGCACAATGGAAATGGCAGAATCCGATGAATGCAGGTTTTCCTGTAGTACAAAACCAGGGCTGGCCTGATGAAATAGGTTACAAATATGTCCGCCTGCCTGACCGGGCAGAGAAGGAAATAAGATCCGACGTATGGAACCTCTCCCGCAACTCGGCCGGGTTAGCGATCCACTTTTATAGTAATGCCCCACAGATCACCGTCCGCTACAAAGTGAGTGGCGGATTGAATATGCCGCACATGCAAAGTACCGGTGTATCCGGCGTCGACCTGTACAGTATCGACAGCAACGGGAAATGGGGCTTTTGCTTCGGAAACTATTCTTTCGGAGATACCATAACATACAGTTACAGGAATTTAGGTCAGGACAGCTATCATAACCGTGGGTTTGAATACCGTCTTTACTTACCTTTATATAATACGGTAGAATGGATGGAGATCGGCACTCCCGAAGGCAGCGAACTGACCTTTATCCCGCAATCGCCGGAAAAGCCGGTCGTACTCTATGGTACCTCCATCGCACAAGGAGCCTGTTCTTCCCGTCCGGCTATGGCCTGGGCCAATATCCTGCAACGTTCGCTGGGCTATCCGCTTATCAACCTGGGATTTTCCGGAAACGGGAAACTGGAAAAGGAAGTGCTGAACTACATCATAGAGCAGGATGCACGTATATATATCCTGGATTGCCTGCCTAACCTCACACAAAAGACAGAACAGGAAATCACAGACCTGATCATTGCTGCCGTAAAACAGATCAGGGCAACCCGCAACGCCCCCATCCTGCTGGTCGAACATGCCGGATACAGCAATGCGCCGACCGACAAGGGACAATACCAAGCATATACACAAGCCAACAAAGGCTCGCAAAAAGGTTTCGAAATACTACAATCGGAAGGTGTGAAAGACCTCTACTACCTGACACACGACGAGCTCAATTACTCGCCGGATGCCTGGGTAGATTACGTACACCCCTCCGACCTGGGCGCACAGGCTCAGGCGACAGCCGTAGAAAAGAAAGTACGTGAAATACTCCGTATCCCGGAAGGTAACCGCCCTACCTGCCAGCCGGTAACCCAACGCCGCGAACCGAACAATTACGAATGGCAAAAACGCCATCGCGAAATAATAAGCCATATCAAGCAGCACCCTCCCAAAGCCGTTATCATAGGCAATTCAATTACGCATTTCTGGGGAGGCGAACCTGCCGGCCCATTAAACAGAGGTCCGGAAAGCTGGAAGAAATACATGGCAGCCGCCGGTTTTCAGAACCTGGGATATGGTTACGACCGCATCGAAAACGCACTCTGGCGTATCTACCACGATGAACTGGACGGTTACGAAGCAGAGAAGGTCGTCCTGATGATCGGAACAAACAACATGGGTTCCAGTACGGACGAAGACATTGTAGAAGGTCTACGATTCCTTATCACAGCCGTTCGTAACCGCCAACCGAAAGCAACGATCCAGGTAATGGGTATCCTTCCCCGTCGCGAACATGAGGACTGGGTGAAAAACATCAACCGGAATATCCGGACGATGGCCGAGGAGGAAAACTGCCTGTTCGGCGATGCAGGGCCAGCCTTGCTCCTACCCAACGGAAAGATAGACGAATCTCTCTTCTCCGACGGATTGCATCCGAATGAAAAAGGATACCGGCTAATTGCTCCGATTATTAAATAACGACCTACGTACCAGCCAGAAAGAAACGGACAAGGTACATATCTCAGCGATCGGTACATCATACCAGATGGCATCGATACCGAACACGGCAGGGAGGACAAGTATGCCGATTCCCACAAATACGAGTCCTCTCAAAGCTGAGATAATAATAGATATCTTAGCATTCCCTATCGCCGTAAAATAGCTGGAAGCCAATATATTCAGTCCACACAACAAGAAGGCGAAACAATAAATCGAAACACCCCTCGAAGCAATCTCAAAAGCCTCGCTCCCATGATCCTTGAAAAAGAGTCCGATCACCTGCTCGCCAAACAGCAACAACAGCAAAAACAAACCGATCCCGATCAGCGAATTCGTCCGCGCCGCCAATTTCAGGATCGATTTGATACGTTCCTGTTGTCTGGCCCCGTAATTATACCCGATAATAGGAATGATCCCATCCGATATGCCAAGGAATACGGTCGTTCCGATAAACAATATATAATTGATTGCCGTAAATGCAGCCACCCCACTCTCTCCTAGATACCTCATCATGGTAATATTGAAAAGAAATACCGTAATCGCCACCGACAACTCCGACATACCTTCGGACGAACCGTTATAGAAAGCATTCCACACCAGCCGCCGGTCATAGCGTCCACGCTGCACAGCAACCACTTCATGACGTGAGAATAAACGGGGCACGTTAAAACAGGCTCCCATCGTAAAAGCAATACCGGTAGCCAGTCCGGCTCCCATAACGCCCCACCCCAGAACGGCAACAAACACGAGGTCCAGAACAATATTCAGAACCACAGTCATCCCCATAACAGAGGTCGCATACAACGGATGCCCCATCGCCTTGATTATATAGTCGCTGAAAAACATCGCACACAGCAGCGGGAAGAAAGGAACGAGCGCCCGTATATAATGTACCGCATCGGGTAACAACACTTCGTTCGCCCCCAAAAAAGAAGCAATCTTTCCTGCTGACAGAAAAATAACCAGGCTCACCACCACGGACATCCCCAGCAAAAACACGAATACCGAGCGCAAAGCATCATTAGCCTCCTGCTTATCCCCTCTTCCGAGGCTGATACTGACAAGGGTTTGCCCCCCGATACCCATCACGATTGCAAATGCCGAAATCAAACTGTAACACGGCAAAACCAGATTCACACTGGCAAGCGCATTGGCTCCTACGAAACGTCCCAACACAATCCCGTCGATCACGGATTGTATACCCAGGAACAACAATCCCGCAACGCCGGGAAGTGCATACTTCATAAATAAGCGGGGAATCTCACCTGTCAACAATAATTTCTCCCTTTCCAGGCGGAAGAGAGCTTTGTCTTTATTCATAAATCAACTCACTTTTGGTTTCCGGCTGCAAAGGTAGGGAGGTCTTTTCAGAGAAAAATTACCATAGGATAATTTCGGTCTGCTCTTTTTATTTAGAAGAAGAACGAATACGGCTCAACGATTGAGGAGTGATCTGGAGATAAGAAGCGATATGCTTGAGAGGCACTCGCTGGAAAAGTTCGGGATTGCTGCGCAACAAGGCTTCGTATTGCTCGCGGGCATCACTCCAACTATCATTAATAAAATAATTTTCATACTCCCGGAGGTAATAATCAAGCAGTTTGAGTCCCCAGACAGCTATGTCGTGCGACTGCTCGAAAAGCTCTTCCAGTCTGCGGGCAGGGATACGGAGCAAGTCCGAATCTTCCACCATCTCGATATTATAAGCGGCAATATCCCGGTAGACGAAATTTATCATTTCGCCATCCGAAGCGAACCATAATGTGATGTCTTTCGTTTCCCTTTCGACATAAGAACGGATCAATCCCTTCCTGACGAACCACACGAACGGATCACGGTCACCCTCCCTGATAAGAAGATCGCCCTTCGGGAAAGAAACCTCGTCCATCTCATCGATCAGAAGCCGGATGGCTTCGTCCGACATCGGATAGATCAATCGCTGTTGTTCTATAAATTTATCCATCGGACTTCTGTAAAAGTTCCAGTAACATTGTCAAAGCGGTATCGGCTGCCGACTGTATGTTTTCGGCCCGCACCGTACCGAAATGATAACAATGTGAAACGACCTGTTCCTTCAAAGCGGCAGCGATCCAGACCGTTCCTACCGGTTTTTCGGGACTTCCCCCGCCCGGTCCGGCAACTCCCGACGTCGCCACCGAGCAATCGCATCCCAACGTACGGATAGCTCCCTGCGCCATCTGTTCCACCACTTCACGGCTCACGGCACCATGAAGACGCAAACTGTCTTCCGAAACTCCGAGCACATTATGTTTCACCTCGTTGCTATAAGAAACAACGCCCCCGACAAAATAATCGGAACTACCAGCCACCAGGGTAACCATATTGGCAATACGTCCGCCCGTACAGCTTTCCGCCGTACCCATTAACAATCCTTTCGAACGGAGAAGTCCGCCAAGTTGTTCGCTGAGCGAATTATTATTATTCATATCGTTTTATTATCAGGTTTAAATGTTTTAATAATTATCAGATTTAAACTAATTAATTGTCTTAGCTTGTCCTGAAAGGACTAATTGTGAATAGCCCCCTCAATATAAGAGGTTTTCACGGAATATACTATCATACTGTCATTACAACATGTAAATAACTATATAGCAACCATTTAAACTATGACAGTACGTTTTTATACTATCATTTACCTATCATGCAACCATCATTTTAACTCTATTTTAACCAACGGACAGTCTTTTTAATCCGATAAAAGCGTTTGTTACAACCGCCTACGGCATCTTATAATTCGTCAGATTACTTCCTTTTTATCCCAAAACTATGACTTAATTTCACTCGAACACAGACTTTTTGTTGCCGGGATGCCCATTTCACCCCTTTTTACACCCCCATCTCGACGATGCCTACACCCGGGTGTCAAAGGTTTCGAGACCCGGGTGTCGAGCAACTTTTATCACTATCCGCCTGTCTTTTAGCCATATACTTAGTAAAAACGACATACTGTCTATCCCATTTTTTAAGCAGGAAATGATAGTAGTATGATAGATAAATGATCGTTGAAAACAGCTACTATCATACTATAACAAACATGTATACAACTACTTATATCAAAATATGATAGTATGATAGTATATTTCAACCTTTGTATTCTTCTTTAAATAACAACCCTAGAGAAAGGAACTGCATCCATCGGGCAGAAATCCTTATCGAGGTATTTATAATAACCTGTAATGGCGACCATCGCTGCGTTGTCTGTTGTAAACGCAAACTTCGGGATATGTACCTTCCAACCATACCGCTTGGCATGATCCAGGAAAGCATCACGCAAACCGGAGTTAGCCGATACACCTCCGGCCACTGCTACCTCTTTTATATTCAGGTCTTTCGCTGCTTTACGCAACTTATTCATCAGGATATCAACCACTGTAGACTGTAAGGAAGCACAGAGGTCTTGTTTGTTCTTTTCGATAAAATCGGGATCTTCCTGCAACCGATCCCTCAACGTATAAAGGAAAGAGGTTTTCAACCCGCTGAAACTGTAATCGTACCCTGGAATATGCGGTTTACTGAAAGCGAAGGCTTTCGGATTTCCTTCGTTGGCCAGACGGTTCACCACCGGACCACCGGGATAACCCAATCCCATCACCTTGGCACATTTGTCGAAGGCTTCGCCGGCCGCGTCGTCTATTGTCTGGCCTATCACCTCCATGTCGTTATATGCGTTCACCTTAATGATTTGCGAATTGCCACCCGACACCAGCAAACAAAGGAAAGGGAAAGAAGGCGCATGATCGTCCTCCGGCGTTTCCTTGATGAAATGGGCAAGCACATGGGCCTGCAAATGGTTAATCTCGATCATCGGGATATCCAGAGAGGCGGCAAATCCTTTGGCAAAAGAGGTCCCGATCAGCAGGGAACCCATCAGTCCCGGCCCTCGTGTGAAAGCAACGGCGCTCAATACTGATTTATCGATACCGGCCCGCTTGATGGCTTCGGCAACCACCGGGATAATATTCTGCTGGTGTGCCCGCGAAGCCAGTTCAGGAACGACACCGCCATAAGCCTCGTGAACGGCCTGGCTGGCTATCACGTTCGACAGCATCACGCCGTCGCGTATTACGGAAGAGGAAGTATCATCACAGGATGATTCTATCCCCAATATTGTTACACTCATACTCTTCTCTCGTTTTTTTGTGCAAATTTAATGAAATCTATCGCGATATTGTTGTAGATTTGCGTTTAAAATATAGTAAAGATATCAGAGGACTAAAATACATAATCATTACCCTACTCGTTTTGTTCTGGATATTCTATGCAATGCCTTTCATTTTATTGAAGATACCTTATATCCAATCTCAGGTTTCCGGCATTGCATCGACAGAATTATCCAGCCATCTCGGTGTGCCCGTAAAGATAGGAAATGTAAATATCGAGTGGTTCAACCGCGTGGTACTCGACAACTTATACCTGGAAGACGAGGCTGGTAAAACCTTATTCGAAGCAAATCATGTGGCTGCCGGTTTCGAAGTCCTCCCATTGCTCAAAGGCAAATTCGTATTCTCTACGGTCCGGTTATTTGGCTTTTCGGTCAATCTTAATAAAAAGACTCCCGACAGTCCGCTAAACCTCCAGTTCGTTATCGACGCTTTCGCCAGCAAAGATACGCTGAAGAAGAATCCGAATATCGACCTGCGCTTCAACTCCATCCTGATACGCCGCGGTAATTTCCGGTTTGACGTGGAGAGCGAGGCGCAAACGCCCGGTAAGTTCAACGCCAAACATGTGGACATCAAGAACCTGAGTGCCAAGATTTCCATGAAAGCGTTCAATAAGGACAGTCTCAACGCGAATATCAAAAAGATGAGTTTCGACGAGGCTTCCGGCTTTACGTTGAATAAACTCTCGATGAATATCATCGGCAACCGCGACAGCACATTTATCAATAACTTCGAAATCAAGTTGCCGGAAACCGATTTGAAAATCAGCAAGGCCAGGATAGACATGCGCGAAATCAACAATGCTTCCGAGCTGCTGAACCATGCGCCGCTGGCACTGAACATCTCTCCGTCGCAAATCTGCCTGAAAGACCTTTCGTCCTTCGTTCCGGCCTTTAGTAATTTCACCGAAACCATCGAACTTTCGGCCGAAGCCTCCGGAGCCATCAACAATATCAACCTGAAACAGTTGACATTACGATACAGCGACAAGATGCTGTTTATCGGGAAAATGGACCTGAAAGGAATCAGCCACCCGGAAGATGCCTATATCTTCGGACAGGTGAACAAAATGTATATTACCACCGACGGACTGAGCGGACTGATAAACAATTTCAACAAAAAACCGGTCGTCCTGCCCGATCCGGTTATCCGGTTGGGTACGATCAACTTTACCGGGGAGATATCCGGCTTCTTCGATAACCTGGTAGCTTTCGGCAAGTTCTCTTCGGCTATCGGTTCCGTACAAACCGATATGATATTCGGTAGTGATAAAGAAAATAATATCGCAGCCTACCTGAAAGGACATGTTTCCACCTCCGGCCTGCTTCTGAACGAACTTTTCGACGAAGGCAACCCTTACGGTAACGCCAAGCTGAACATATCGGTCGATGCCAAACGGCATAAAAACAGCAGTTTCTTTGGTAATATCAAAGCAAATATCGACGAATTCGAATACAAGAAATACAAATACGAAGATATTCAGTTATCCGGAAATTTCAAGAAAAACAGCTTTGACGGGATGGTACAGGTGAACGATCCGAACGGAAAGTTGTATGCAGAGGGTATGTTCCGGCATGAAGGAAAGAACTCCATGTTCAACTTCACCGCCAATCTGGAGCATTTCCGCCCGGACAGCCTCCACCTGATCGATAAATACGAATCGCCGGATATCTCGTTATCCCTGAACGCCGACTTCACCGGCAACAATATAGATAACCTGGAGGGGAACATCACGATAGACAGTCTGTCCTTCATCACAGCACCCAGCAGCTTTTTCCTGAAAAAGTTTCAGGTAACGGCCTCCGGTCATTCGCTGGATCGCCATCTGACGATCTCGTCCGACATTCTGAACGGGGAAGTGACAGGTGCTTACTCGTTCAAAACAATCATCCCGAGTTTCATGAATACCTTCAAAGGATATATTCCGGCGCTTATCAATGCCACGCAGAAAAAGCAGAAAGTAGAAGAAAACAATTTCTCGCTGTTGCTGACTGTGGAAAACACGGAGAAGATATCCGAAACACTCAAATTGCCGGTAACAGTAGTGAACCAGGCACGTATCACGGGACATTACAACAACCTGTATAACAAATTCCGCATCGAAGCCTTCCTCCCCAAGTTCAGACTGGGCAAATCCATGTTCGAATCCGGTTATCTGACATGCGACAACCCGCAGGAAAACATCAACCTGCTATTAAAAGCGATCAACTACAACCAGAAAGGACTTCGCAACTACCTCGATCTGAAAGTGGATGCCAAGGATAACCGGATCAATACGCTGATCGGATGGGCAAACAACAAGGAAAAAGAATTTCGTGCCGAACTTTCGGCTTCCGCCCTCTTTACGGAAGAGGAACAGGAGAAAAAGCCTGCCGTGCTACGAACCGATATTGCCGTGAAAGAGAGCCAGCTGGTGCTGAACGATTCTCTATGGATCATCCACCCGTCGGATATCAGAATAGCCGACGGCAAAATAGATATCCATAAATTCAGGGTAGGCAACGAAAAACAATCGTTGTTGCTGGACGGAAGCATCTCCAAAAATCCGGCAGATACCCTTTTAATGGATCTGAAACAGGTTGAACTCAGTTATATATTCGATATACTGAACATTCCGGTATTACAGTTTGCCGGGAAAGCAACGGGTACATTCAACATCTGCGACCTTTACGGAAGCCGCATGCTGAACACCGACCTTGAAATAAATGACTTTTCATTCAACCAGACTCCCCTCGGCCGGCTAAATCTGTTCAGCGAGTGGGACGATGCCCAAAAAGGTATCCTGATGCTGGGCAGCATCTATAAAAACGATACGACATGGACCGACGTAAGCGGCTATATCTTCCCGGTCGGACAAAATGCCGGACTCTCCCTGTTCTTCGATGCCAACGATATCAACCTGGGATTCCTCCATCCTTTTGTGGAAAAGGTGGCCAAAAACATGAAAGGACGGGGATTCGGAAACGTCCACCTGCACGGCCCGTTCAAAGCGCTGACCGTAGAGGGCGACGCATACGTGCTGGACGGCGGCCTGGGTATCGAATATACCAATACGTATTATACATTCTCCGACTCCATCTACATGGATGCCGGTTCCATAAATATGCGCGACCTGACGGTTCACGACGAGTTCGGCAATCCGGGTACCGTCAACATGAGCGTCTACCATAACCACTTCAAAGATGTCAGCTTCGACGTGAATGTTAAGACAAAGAATATGCTGGTATTCAACGCTACCCGCAAACTGAATCCACTGATCTACGGTACCGTTTTCGGTAGTGGTTCGGCCTCCATCAAAGGAAATGACAAGCTGATCAACTTCGATATCAATATGCGGAGCGATCCCAAGACGTCCATTACCCTCGACTTCATCAATAATACTACTGCTGCCGACTATGACTTTATCACTTTTGTGGATAAAAAACAATTGAAAGATCTGGCCAACGGTACATTATCGCGGGATTCCCTGAAGATTGTAAACAATGAAGAAGAGGAAGGGGCCGAAATGCGCATGAACTTCCTGCTCGATATCACCCCCGATGCCAAAATCGAACTGATTATGGACCCGATTGCCGGCGACAAAATAACCGGTAATTGCAGCGGAAGCATGCAGATAGAATACGGGACGAAAACAGACTTACGCATGTATGGCAACATGGGAATCGTCAGCGGTAACTATAATTTCAGCTTACAGCAGATTATCCATAAAGACTTTAAGATACGCGAAGGCAGTGCAATCGACTTCCGTGGCGATCCCTTCGATGCGACGATGCATATAAATGCTATTTATAACCTGACCGCCAACTTGCGCGATCTGGATGACGGACTTGCCAGGGAAAGTCCACGAACCAACGTCCCCGTCAACTGCGTGCTTAACCTGGATGGTATGTTGCGCAGTCCGGCAATCTCATTCGACCTGGAGCTGCCCGGCACCAACGAAGAGATAGAACGACAGATGAAGGCATTGGTCGATACCGAAGATATGATGACGCGCCAGATCATCTATCTGCTGGTATTGAATAAGTTCTACACACCCGACTATTCTCAGAATGCGTATCGTTCGAGCGAATTCAGCGCAGTAGCTTCTTCTGCCATCTCTTCCCAGATTTCAAGCATTCTGAACAGCCTGACCGACAAGGTACAGATCGGAACGAATATCCGTACCAGCGAAGACGGTATACAGGATACGGAAGTGGAAATGTTGCTTTCCAGCCAATTGCTCGACAACCGCCTGCTGTTCAACGGCAGTTTCGGATACAGGAACAATACGTATCAGCAAAAGAATGACTTTGTCGGTGAGTTCGACCTGGAATACAAGCTAACCCCCAGCGGAGAAATCCGGCTAAAAGCATACAATCATGCAAATGATATGTACAAATACCTCAACGGGGCGTTAACAACTCAGGGCGTAGGTGTCATGTTCAAGAAAGACTTCTCCCATCTCTCCGAGTTTTTCCGCCGGAGAAGGAAATTAGTACCGATTATCCCGCTTGCCCCAGCCGATACAATCGCACCGGCAAAGGCTGATTCAACTATTGTAACAGTTCCTTCACGGCCTGAAGATAAGTAGGCAGTTGGTTGCTTTTCAGTATCTTCTTCCGCAGACGTTTCTCCGCCTCTGGCAACAAGTAATCCCAAAGGGTTTTCATTTTGGCCAGTATCTGATGGTCGCCTCCTTCAAGCGCACTGCTATATTTTTCAAACAACAACGTGTGGAAATGTAGCAGTTTCGCTTTCTTTTCTTCATCCGTAAAACCATTGCCTGCTACTGCATATTCCGCAGCCAGCCAGGGAGAGGATAACAAGCCACGCCCCAACATCACACCCGCCAGACGGGGAAACCGGCAGAGAATCCGGTCGATATCTTCCAGGCTGTTCAAATCTCCGTTATAGAAAAGCGGATGCCTGCATGCTTCATAAAAACGCGCAAAACTGTCTGTATCCACATTCCCTTTGTATTGTTGCGTACCTATCCGGGGATGCAAAGTAACATGAGCCAGCCGCAAGGAGTTCATTACCGGAAGCAAGGCAAAGACCTCATCCGGAGCATTCCAACCCAACCGGAGTTTAACCGAAAAGTTCATCTCCGGGAACTCCCGGATCGTCTGTAACAAAGCCTCCGCCTCTTCAACAAAAGGAAGAATCCCCGCCCCCCGGTGCAAACGCGCCTGCATAGGGTAAGGACAACCCATATTGATATCCGCCTGCCGGTATCCCTTTTCCCGAAACAATGCTGCCAGACGGCGGAACTCATCGGGAGTAGCAGCAATCAGTTGGGGAATCACAGGTGTTTCCGAATTTCTGTCCGGAGCGATATCACGGATATCTTTGTTACGGAAACCGTCTTTCTCCACACGCACAAAAGGGGTGTAATAATTCTCCACCCCACCGAATATACGGTGGTGGACTTCCCGGTACACGGCATCGGTATATCCTTGCAAGGGAGCGAAATGTATTTTATAATCCATCAGGGAAACAGTTCTGAGAATAATGAATGAAGTTGTGTTTTAGCCAGTTCGAAATCCTGCTTTCCACCTAATTCCTTTTCCAGCGAAGTGACGCCTTTATCAGTGAAGCCACAAGGATTGATCAGGGAAAAATAACTCAGGTCGGTATTGATGTTCAGCGCAAAACCGTGCATGGTGACGTACCGGCTACTCTTCACCCCGATGGCACATATCTTACGGGCACGGCCTTTCACCATAGGCTCGATCCAAACACCGGTCGCTCCTTCCAGCCGCTCCCCTTTTATCCCGTAGAGAGACAGGAAGCGGATAATGACTTCTTCCAGGGTATGGATATACTGTTTCAGTCCCAGTTGCCAATGCTCCAGGTCGAATACCGGATAGCCGGTGATCTGTCCGGGGCCGTGATAGGTAATATCCCCTCCCCGGTTCGTATGGAAGAAAGAAATGCCCCGCAGTTTCAGCAGCTCAGCAGGGATCAACAGGTTAGCGTCTTTCCCGCTTTTGCCGATCGTCAGCACGGGTTCATGTTCGCAGAAAAACAGTTTATTCTCTCCTTGTTCGCCCCAAACCTTGGCATGCAGCAATGTCTCAAACGCTTCCGTCTGAACCTTTAAAGCGTCGGCATAAGCGATACGTCCGAGGTCGTGAAAAGTGAAGCTCTCCATTTCTTTCTCTTTTTTATTTTACCATCTTTATTTTCTATCTCTCCGGCACCGTGGCCCATCTGTATCTTTATCAGCTTACCCATCAGGGAAAGGATCTGCCCCTGCCGTTTCAGCATGTAGGGAGAGGGTTTGCCGGAATTGAATTTCCGCGGATTGGGTAGTGAAGCAGCTATCAACGCCGCCTCGCCCGCACTCAACCTGGCTGCCGGCTTCTTGAAATGAGCCTGTGCCACCGCCTCGGCCCCATAGATACCATCCCCCATCTCTATGGAGTTGAGATAGACCTCCATGATGCGTTCCTTTCCCCATATCCATTCAATCAGCAGGGTGAAATAGGCTTCGATCCCTTTCCGGATATAACTTTTCGTGGGGAGAAGGAAGACGTTCTTGGCTGTCTGCTGTGAGATCGTGCTGGCACCACGGACACGTTTCCCTTTCTCGGCTTCGTCGCGGGCCTTCTGTATCTGCTCGATATCGAAGCCGTTATGGTCGAGGAACAGGTTGTCCTCCGAAGCGACCACCGCCTGCACCAGCGGCTGAGCGATCTCCGACAATGGCACCCATGTATGATCGAGCTTGAAGGGTTTGCCGGCCTTATGCTGGTCATACAGACGTGTCAGCATCAAAGGCGTATAGTAAACGGGGATGAACTTATACGCCACCACCGCCAGAATGCTGGATATGAACAGAAAGATAAGTATGTTCCTGCACCAGATCAATATCCGTTTTATAATAGGCATATCCGAAATCTTTTTAATCCGGACAAACTTACATAAAAATCCGGATTTATAAACGTGTCTGATAAGATATAAACTCTAAAACAGCGAAAGCTGATCATCCCTCAGGCTCTTCATCAGCTTGTCTTTTATCACATCCCCCGCTACGACATTACCGATCAGCATGGGAGAGTTTTTATCGTGCTTCCGATTGTTGAACCCGGCGGTATTGTAGTTACCCTTGATAGCATAGCAATAAATGCAGCCGTTCAGACAACTTTCGTAAGTGCCTATATCGATGCTTTCAATACAGTTGCAGATATCCCGCTGGTTCTTGTCCTTCCTGGCGGAGATAGGATAGCCAATGATCTTTTCGATCAGTTTTTTATCCACACACAGGCCACTGGGTATTCCCAGATGGGTCAAGTCCACTTTCCTCGTGCAGGTATCGAACTCGATAGACGGATACTGATTCATAGTTTGTTTGAAAGAAACGGCCATTTCTTCGATCTCTTCCTGCTTCAGAGGCTGTATGTCGAATTTGCTCACTTCGCCGCGAATATGCTGATAATGGTCGATAAAGCCGAGCATACACCGCTCCGTATGATCTTGGAGGCCATATGCTATCCCGGCAAATGCTTCTTTATGAAAAGAGGTGTCGTATTTCTTATTAGTCAATAAGGGATCGTATCGCCAAACGACCTTTTCCCGGCCTATCTTATCGGAAAGCCGTTTGAATATTTCGATACGTTCCTTCACCGCCGGTAAATGATTTTCCACATCTTCGCCATAAGGATTGAGGGTAAACTGAAAATAATAGTTGTAATCCTTTATCCCCTCCAGCTTGTCGATCATCCGGTTCGGATTCTTCGTCCAGAACACAAAACAATCCACCACCGCAGGGCTCAAATCAATCCTGCTGATCATTTTGGGATTGTACGGATTGGGTACCAATACATATTTCTCTTTAATCCTATTGAAGAACCATTCCGAATAGAAAGCGGGAATATCGGTTCGTCTACTTGCGCTTATAATCATATACCTATAGGAACAAAAAACGTGCCACGTTTGTTGCTCCCATAGATACCCGCAGGTACGACACAATCATTTAACTTTTACCGCCACCTTTCGTACCGTCACCCCAACCTGTACGATATAGATCCCCGTCGGCAATTGCCGACGCATCAACCCCGGGGTTGAACCGAAGCTGTCGAGCAGGCGGCCTTCCGCCGTAAAGATGCGGACGGGCGACGTCGGCAGGCCTTCGGGAAGGCGGATGCAGAGACAGGCGTCTTCGCTCCATATCTCCGGCTCGGGGGCGGCGGTGCGGATCGGCTCGTTGGCGACGGGCGGCGGGTTCAGCAGGATGCCGTCGATGTAGACTTCCACGTCGGTGCGCACGTACTTCAGCAGGTAGGCTCCGTCGGAGGTGCGGGGCTGAAGCGTTTCGCCGCGGCTGGTGGTGACTACGGGTTGCGACTGGCTGTAGGCCGTGTCGAGCGTGAGGTAGAAGCGGAAAGTGCTCCACGATTCTACGTCGTAAGTGCCGGCTACGGGATCAGTTACGGCACCTTCCACGCTGGGAAGGAAGACGGAGTAGTAAATCGGAGCAGGCGGCGGCGTGGGATCCTCGTAATTGAAACGGGCACTCAGGTAGAGGTCGGTGGCGGGCATCGGGATCGTATTGCCGGCCAAGGTACGCAGATTGTCGGCACTGCTGCCGGAAAGGTACTCCGAGAAACGGTAATTAGGGCTTTCCGTATACGAAAGCGTCAAAAGGGTGCCGGAAACTATCTTGCTGCCGTCAGATAGTTCGTTTCCGTCTTTGTCTGTTACCTTCAGGGTTCCTCCGGTGGGAGAAACGATGTGAAGGATATGCTTCGGAAGGAAATAGGTGGCGGCATCGAGCGAAGGTTGCGGGGTGTAGCCCGGGCCGGTAGGCCAGGTGGTGTAAGAGTAAGGGGGGGCATCGCCTGTCTGCATCTCCAACTGCGGCAGGTGCATGCCATCGCTTGTATCCCAACCATCGCCCCAAGTCAATACAGAACCAAAGTTATCAAGATCGACATCCGGATCGCCGTTTTCGTTATCCTTTGCACCGTTGCTTACAAACGAACCGTTCACCTGTATCTCGGGGGAGGCGTAGTTGCCGGTGAGAGTGGAATTACTCTCCTTATTACCAACTATCCGGTTAGTGAATGAGTTACCTCCTGTTATCCGTCCATTGACGGCCAAACTGTTTGTGAGAGTGCCCTCGTTCCGCAAATATCCGCAGATACCGCCGGCGTAATAGAATTTCGCTCCTGTTCCCGTTTCAACATCTCCCGTGGCATAGGTGCAGGAGATCGTTGAATTAGAACTACCATACCCAACAATACCACCAACATTAACTATACCTTTAGGTTCTACCTTTACATTTACAGTAGCATAACAATTAGTAAGCAAACCATTATCATCAAGATATCCTACGATCCCACCGGCATAGATATTATTACCCATTCCTGAAAAGCTTGCCCCAATAGTGCCCTCTCCCACTACATAGCAGTTAAAGATGTTATGAGCGTACCCGGCTATTCCACCGGCATAAGCAGAACCACCCGTCGAATTTGCCTGTATCCCCGCATCCGCCAGACGGACACCGAGGTTACGGAGGATTCCGACAGACGCATAACCGAACAAGCCGGCATAGGCAGCCCCACTAACAGTTTCGACCTTCATCACCTTCAGCCCGTTCACACAATGCCCCCGGCCGTCGAAATTACCTTTGAAAGGATAAGTAGCGTTCCCTATCGGCGTCCAATCATAATCCGACAGGTCGATGTCGGCGGCGAGGGCGAAATAGTAGTCTTTAAAGCCTCCTGCTTGACCGTTATCGTCCGGATCGATCGAATTGCCGTTACCACAACTGATAGACGCCTTGCTATTCACCTGCTGCGCAAAGTAGGCAAGCTCTTCGGCGGTGGCTATCACGATGGCGTTGTCCCAGGATGAGCCGTCGTCACCGTCTTTGTTTGCTATCTGAGTCGCACAATAGTCTTTCCAGTTATCCTGCCCTGCCGCCATCGGGGCAAAAAGGCAGAGGAAGAACAGAGCCGCCAGAAGGCGGCAGGCTGTTTGTCGGTAAGTTGTTATCGGTTTCATAGTCTATCCTATTGTTTTATGTTTATAATCGTAAAGGAAACGGTAGCACAGATAGAGGAAATGCAGGAGTTCGGAACCGTAGAACTCTCCGTCTTCACCGATTCCCAGGTTCTTATTACTCGTATTGCCATTTCCGCAAAATCGAATGTTCTCATTGTAAATATACCGTATATCTTCATCTGTATGCATATCTCCGAATACCACTAAACAATACTTCTTCCAGGCATTCAGATCATCTTTATCGAAAGGATAATACTCGGCACCCTTACCTTCGCCTTTAGGGGCGGTTCCGTCAGGCTTTTCGTCCGGCTTTCTTCTGAAACGGTTCACATAAGGCTCCGTCATGTCGATACAGAACTTTACGAATTGGGTTCTGCTGTCCGGCACGTAGTTGCCTGCCAGGTATTTATAGCATTCATACAGGGTTTCGCAATACTGGTATTTGTAGAAGGTCTTATCGTATCCGATCTTATCATACTCTTTTGCGGGAGTTTCCGAGAAGAAGTAAAGGTCGTCTATAATGCCAGCGTCTACCAGTTTACGGCCAGTATTATTCCAGCGTATCTTATCATTCTCCGACAGAGAAAGCGGTGTATCAAATGAGATGGCCTTTATCTTATCATAAGACTCTTCGAGCATCTTGGCACATTCTTCCACCCACTGATAATACCGATCGTTGCATGGCTGCATAATGTCGAAGGTAGCGTATCGGTTGATGTTTACCATATAGCAGAAGATTTGCTGCAATAAAGAGATAGCAAGGTTGTCGCCCGTCAAGCCACCGACTATTTTCTTTATATTGGCGTTATTACCTATATTGGCAATCAGCGAATAAAGGTTTTCACTGGTCAGGGTAACTTTCACAGAACTTGAAATATCTTTATCCGATACTTTGTGATAGAGCAACACGCCATACTTAACCGAAACATGGAACCATTGCGTATCAGAAGATTCAGAGGTAATTCCGAGATAGAAGCCGGTCATTGCCGGTTTGGACTTTTGGCTCCATAAAGCTTCTGCCCCTAAAGCCGAAGCCTTATCGGTGTCGAGCACGATGCCCAGGTAGTCGAGCAGCATCTCGTAAGACATATTGCGCATCATCGAGCTGTCCGGCAGCTCGAGAGGTTGGCCGGAGGGCTTTGCTTCTGCGGGTATCGGCACACCGTTCTCCAGTTCGTAAGCACCCGACAGGTAGCTGTTGCGCCAGATACCCGACTCGGCCATGTAGCCCAGTTGGCGAAGCGAGCCGGCCAGGTAAGAGCGGTAAGTATTAACGTCCTTTTCCTCTGCCTTTCCCAACAGTAGCTGATGGCATATATCGGCCACGAAACGGTAGTTGCCACGGTTGTACTCTGTATCTATCTCTCCTTTTATATTACCGCCCGCCTTTTGCATGAAACGGACATACTTCTCTGCCCGTTCCTTTTCGGGCAACGGATCGAGGTGCACCGGATTGGCATCATACCAGCCCAGGTAGCGCTGGTAGACGGCACGGGCATTATGTTTGAGCGTGCCGTAGTAAGGACGCAGGTAGGGAGTGCACTCCAGCGGTTTGGGCAAACGCACCTTTTCAGCTATCTCATCGGGTTTGAAGCCCTGGTTCATATAGAGCAGGCACTGATCGTTGAGATATTTGTAGGCGGCGGCGGTGCGGAAAAGGTATTCGTTTACGGCGTTCTCCTTATTTACGGCATTGACACGGGGCCAGTTGTGTGCCTGAAACACCACTTCGGCATCGGGCCAGAGGCTGAGCGTTTGTATCAGGAAATCCGACCAGGCTTTGGCATCGCGCACCTGTGCTCCGCGCAGGGTATAGAGGTTGTGGAGCGTGCCATTGCAGTTTTCGGCCATCCAGAGGGCACAGTGCAGCAGTTCACCATCCTTGTAAAACTCCAAGTAGTTGTTCATCTCAGCCGGAGCTTCGGTGCCGGGGGTTAGCTGAAAGTAGAGGCGCACGTTGCCGAAAGTAAGGTAACGGCGGCCTATCTCCTTCTCGCCGCTAAACTTATTACTGTCTTTATACATAAACTCTTCGTCCACCTCAAAGGAAGGGCGCAGGTAGCCCACCGTGCCGAGCGATTGTCCCTGTCCGATACCGATGCTGATGCGTCCCTCAGGGCCGGCGGCCAGTCGGGTGCCGTACTGGTAGGAAGCGCGGCGCCCCATAGCCACACCGGCATACAGGTTTTCGCTTACAGCATGCTGCTCGAAACCTTTGGGAGCGTAGATAATTAGCTCGCCACCATTGATATCCTTCAGGGTTTGCAGTCCGCCGTAATGGTCGATATGGCTGTGGCTGACGATGACGGCTTCTATCGTTCCCTTACCTACCTTTACATAATTATTTTTATACTTCTTATCCAGATAGTCATTGAAGAGATCAACTGCCGCCTGTGTGCATTCGCCGCTCATCAGGGTGTCGAAGATCAGCCACGACTTGCCGGTATATACAAAGGAGATGTTTGCCATATCGTAACCGCGCACCTGGAAGATGGACATTTCGTCGTGTACCCGGAATACGCCGTTCAAATGGTTGTTGCGGCCGTTGTTCCAAAGGCTGGGATGGACAGTGTAGTTCCCGTCGTATTGTTTTTCCAGGAAGTCGTATTCAGCCTGGCTCCAGACTACTACTTTTTCATCCTTGTCTTCGTTATCATTGTATTTGTATACAACACAATTCTCGTCACCCGTATAATCGGGAGTATCCACTTTTTCAAGCGTAGTGTCGCCCAGCAGGATATATTGCGCTTTATTGCTTTCAATGGTGAAATCGGTGGCCACCGGCTGGCTGCCGGTAGGGTTATTGCTGATAAATGTTTTCTCTTCCATGATATGTTGTTTTTAGTTGTTTATGTCATAACGGACTATTTTACCGCCACCTTTCGCACGGTTTTACCAACCTGTACGATATAGATCCCCGTCGGCAATTGCCGACGGTTCAACCCCGGGGTTGAACGGAAGCTGTCGAGCAGGCGGCCTTCCGCCGTAAAGATGCGGACGGACGACGTCAGCAGGCCTTCGGGCAGGCGGATGCAGAGGCAGGCGTCTTCGCTCCATATCTCCGGCTCGGGGGCGGCGGCACGGATCGGCTCGTTGGCGACGGGCGGCGGGTTCAGCAGGATGCCGTCGATGTAGACTTCCACGTCGGTGCGCACGTACTTCAGCAGGTAGGCGCCGTCGGAGGTGCGGGGCTGAAGCGTTTCGCCGCGGCTGGTGGTGACTACGGGTTGCGACTGGCTGTAGGCCGTGTCGAGCGTGAGGTAGAAGCGGAAGGTGCTCCACGATTCTACGTCGTAATCGCCGGCCACGGGGTCGGTCACGGCGCCCTCTACAAAGGGTAAGGTAACTGTGTAGTAGACCGTTGGCTCGGGCTCGGGTTCAGGTTCGGGCACAGGCACTGCTTTCCAATGGGCATAAAGCGTTTGCGGCTCGGCGCTGGTTTCTACTTTTGTTTCGCCAGAGGGAGCGTCGTACCAACCCTAGAAGGTGTAGCCCGAATGGGTGAAGATATCAGTCGGGAGTGCGTCGCCTTGAAGGATATATCTTTCATCAACAGCAGGGGATGCCGGATAGTTGGCATCGAAAGTGATGTAATGGTACGGAAAATGCCCCTTGACGGGATTACCTGTAAGGGTTCCTTTGTTGTAGATAGTACCGCTATTCGTAAGAGTTACACCCGCGTCGATGGTAAAGGTTTGGTCTTTGGCAATAGTGACCTCCGCCCCATCGGGGATTTCGGCGTCGCCGCCCAGGGTAAAGTCGTTGCCTACCAGTTTGGAGTATTCCTCCAAGAAGCTGCCGGCATCGTCTTGCGTGCCGTAGATAAGGAGGCCGGCAGGGTGGTTGAGATTGCCGCTTATGCCGCTTTTTGCACCTTTGCCACCGATGGCGACAACGAAGACATTGCTATTTTTATAAAGCCAGAAAGAGCTAACCTTTATACCGGCACAATCGTTTCCTCCTGTAACTGTCAGGGAGCCGGAGCCCATAAAGGTTATATAATTATAGTTTAAGTTCATCCCAACCCCACGGGTAGACGTTAGTCTATTTATTCCTTGCAAGGTAAGAGAATAATTCATCTGCTGCCCGTCACTTCTATCCCTATACACCAAAGCTTCATCCGCCACAATATTCAAGTCTTCAATTGTTAGTGTAGTTTGTGCACCCTCCGCAATTACAATCCCGCATCCGACAGCGTTATCCTTATTTCTGCCTTTGATTAAGACTTTGCCACTTCCGCTAATGGTAAGCAATTCCTCCGTGCCATTATAGCTAAAAGTTGCACCACCATCGGTTTTGGTAACATCGAACCCATCTTTCCCCCCTATATTAAGGGATGTGTTGCTTTCAACGGTGCCGGTGTTGGTGAAGGTGCCGTTGTTGGTGAAGGTTCCCTTGTTTTCGAGAGTGCCGTTGTTGGTCAGGGTGATGCCGGCGGGGATAGTAAAGGTCTGGCCGGCGGCAATAGTGACCGTTGCCCAAGCAGGGATTTCGGCGTTGCTCTCCAATGTGACGTTGCCTTTCAGGACGGAAGAGGTCTGTACAATGGAGCCGGCGGACTGTTGCCAGCCCAGGATAAACAGGCCGTTCTTATGATCCTTTATCTGGGTAGTCGCAATGTTACCAGCAGCATTCATCCCGTCGATGGCTATGACAAAGGCGTTTCCTTCAATGGAAGGATAACTGGAGGAGGTACCGCCATCTATGCCGGGAACCGAATATAGGCCGCCACCGCCGATGGCGGTTACCGTGCCTCCGACGATCTGAATCGTCATACCCTTTTTAGGATCGCTTACACCGATACCGGGCGCACCTGCCCCGCCTTCGGCATGGATGATGCCACCTTTTATGGTCAGAGATCCTCTATCACCACCGATCCCTGCTCCTCCGGGAGTATTGCCATCTCCATTTGCCCCTATGGCAGTCAGGGAGCCGCTTCCATATAAGTCGAGAAAGCCTTCGATCTCTATCCCGGCAGTTCCCGACGAGCCTGTCGAAACAAACCGGTTCGTTCCTTCTATTGCGATAGAACAGTCCCCCCCCTTTATTTTCAGAGGTACCCCTTTTCTTTCAATATTCAGGTCTTTTATTGTCACCCCCAGAGAGCCTAAAGGTTCTATTTCAATTCCCCAGTCGGTAGATTTTCCGTTTCCCGTAATGGTTACGTTATCACTACTTCTAATGGAAAGTACTTTATTATCGTAGGAAATATCAGTATTATCCCCTACAACGGTAACCTCAAAAGGACAGTCTTTTTCTTGTGCCGCCGCCCCGTTTACTCCGAGAAGCAGGAAGGCTATAATCAGAAATAAATAAGATGTAACATGTTTCATAAGTGATATTATTTTAGATTGTTTGTGAATGTCGGAAGAGCCGTTTGCCTGTCGGGTGAAATCGAAGCGGCTTGTTCGATGCCATCGAAGCGGTCGGTTCGACGCCATCGAAAGGGACGCTTCGACGCCATCGAATCAGGCGGTTCGACAGCATCGAACAGATCCTTGCCCTGCGAAAGAGGTTTACTCGATCTCCGGACGGTCGTCACCACCGCCGCCGCTCGTGCCGCCCACCACCAGCGGAATGGCATACGTGAGGGTACGCGATTGCTTGAGCTGGGTGCTGTTGGTGCTGAACCAGGTTTCGAGCGTAAGCTGGTAGCTGCCCTTGGCCAGGTCGGCAGGAATGTTGAACATCAGTCGTTTGGGATCGTTGATAGCCAGCAGCGTGATGGTGGCGGCCACGCTCTGGTCGGCGGTGTTGACCAGCGTGAGCAAGCCCAGCCCCGTGCCGTCGGCATTGACACTGCGTATCTTCGAGCCTGTGACGTCGAGGATGCCGCCGGGGGTGACGGTTCCGTCGGTCTTGCCCGTGGTCACGTCTTTCACCAGGCTGATGTTGGCGCCGCCCATGTCGCGCACGACACCCGAAAATTCGAGCGCCACCTGATCCGTTTCGGCACGCAGGGCGGCAGTGGCGATCATGTTGATAACTGCCTTATTCTTCGCCGGGTCTACCACGCCTGTCTTTCCGAGGAAGAGGCCGAGGATGCCGGGTGAATACTGCACGTTGTCGGTTACTACATTGTTGTTGCCACAGACAAGTTGGCGGATTTTCGCTTCCACCAGTTTGGTGATGTTCACGATCGTATCGACGCGGTATTCGGTGCGTTCTTCAGCGATCAATCGCGCCACGTCGGCCATGTAGAAGGTTTGGATCGGTTTCACCTTAGCGGCGAAGTCTTCCTTCACGTCTTTTGTCATCAGGTACTCTTCGAGGTCGAATTTCCACACGTACTTTTTTGTTGCCATGGTAATTTGTTTTAAATATTATTACTAGCGATCATTCTGTTTGTTTATTCCTTTTCGTGTTCGTCGAGGATGCGTTGCGCTTCTTTCATCTCGTAATAGAGCCGGCACGCCAGCACGATCAGCACGACCGTCAGCAGGCTCAGCACCGCCACACCTACCCAAAAATACCCTGAATCGTAATAACCGACGAACCAGTCGGGCACGGCGGTATTCCTCTCATCGATGTGTTGCATTCCTATCATCTGCTTTATTTTTATGCTGCAAGGTGAAGAAAAAGGGGGAGAATGTTGTAACATTTTGCAAAATGCGACAAAATAGTGGGGATTTGAAGGAAGAAAAACAAATTTTCAGAGTGAAGACTCCACTATGAGTAAATAATTAGGAATAAACGTATCAAACTTTACGGATGGATTTATATCTTTGTGTAAACGTTAAT
The DNA here is from genome assembly GCF_000969835.1 of Parabacteroides goldsteinii DSM 19448 = WAL 12034. Classification (GTDB taxonomy): domain Bacteria; phylum Bacteroidota; class Bacteroidia; order Bacteroidales; family Tannerellaceae; genus Parabacteroides; species Parabacteroides goldsteinii. Next base: position 621,745 of record NZ_KQ033913.1, on the reverse strand, counting down.
TATACAAACTATGGCATCGACATCACAAAAACAGCCGGTTGATATGAAATACAGCTTAACCGATATAACAACAGAGCCGTCTGATGAACAGTTATCCCAACTTATGAAAGAAGTTGCAGAAGAAGCAAAACAGAAATCGGAAAAAGCCAAATCGGCTTTCTTCCAGAACATGTATGAATATATCCGCGAGCAGAAAGAGAAATATTCTACCATTAATATCAAGTTGGATAATGCATAAGCCTGTGTTGATAATAATAGCAGGGCCTAACGGTTCTGGTAAGACTTCCATTACATCCCGAATTATTAAACATGACTGGATGGAGGACAGCATTTACATTAATCCCGATAATATTGCTCAGGATAAGTTTGGTGACTGGAATTCTGTTGAAGCCGTGATGAAAGCTGCTAAATATTCGGAGGAACTGAGAGAGCAGTGTTTGAAAGAACGGAAAAGTCTTATTTTTGAAACGGTGTTGTCTGTTTATGATAAAGTAGATTTTATACAGCGTGCAAAGGAGGCCGGTTTCTTTATTCGTTTATTCTTTGTATGTACAAACTCTCCCTCAATAAACGCTTCCCGTATTGCAGATAGAATTATGGCAGGAGGGCATGACGTGCCTATTACCAAAATTATATCCAGGTATCAGAAGTCTATTTCTAATTGTAGTATCGCATCTAAATTTGTAGATCGCACCTATGTTTATGATAACTCAATTGATTATAGTGAAGCCCAGCTGCTATTCAGATTGGCAGAAGGGAAATTAGTAAAACAATATGCCGATCTGATTCCAGATTGGGCAAGACCGATTCTACCGTAAATCATTGTAACCTGTATGTGCAAAAAATAAAGAAAGGAAATCTAATGGAACGATTACTGGAACTGACTGACATAGAAATACGCATGGGATTCGCTGCATCGTGTGTGGAGACGGCGGCAAAACAGGTAGGCTGTACATACAAGGAGATGTATAGACGGATGAAACGCGTAGGCTTGATAGACAAGTATATCCTCCGGCACTACGATACAATCCATACCGAAAGCCGGGAAAATATCACCGCAAACATTCTTGAAAGCCTGGACAACTGGGAAGCCAGCCAAGGTATCACCGCCCCCAAAGGGACTAATCTTTATCTGTTGAAGCAACAGGAGAAAGGAGATGGCAAATGCTGAAAGTTTATCATGGTGCAACTTGTGCAGTCCCCGAACCTCTTTGTAATGCAGGACGTCCGAATCTGGATTTCGGTCAGGGTTTTTACGTAACCGATTTACGGGAACAAGCTGTCGGCTGGGCACAACGTCAAAGCGCAGGACGTAATGTAAAACCGTTACTGAATGTCTATGAGTTGGATATAGAACGCGTTCGTGCAACCTATCGGTGCCTTCATTTTGATGCTTATGACGAAGCATGGCTCAACTTTATAGCTAATAGCCGTAAAGGCCTGGAACCTTGGAAAGGATATGATTTCGTTGAAGGAGGAGTTGCCAACGACAGAGTTGTCGATACGGTAAATCTCTACCTGTTAGGCCTGATGACGGCCGATGTGGCTCTTGAACGCCTGGCACAGCATTTGCCGAATAATCAGATGTGTTTGTTGAGTCAACCGCTGGTAAACGATTGTTTGCGCTATATCGCTACCGAATTATTGACAACCACTGATATTCAGAAAGGAGAGTAAATCATGAGTGACAATAATATCATAAAAGACATTATCCTATGGCAACGTATCGGTTGCATAACCGTCCGTCTTTCGGAGCGGCTGAATGTTTCTCCGGAAAAGGCTTTCGACATCTTTTACGAAAGCGATACCTGCCAGCGTTTCCATGATCCCGATACCGGACTTTATCTGTACGGCGACCTCTATATCGTAGATGAAGTGATGCGCGAATTGCAGGATAAGCAAAGGTAATTGACCTTCTTCCTCCTAAAAGGTGCCGAATTCGACACCTTTAAAGACAGGGTTATTCAATAACTCCCATGTTTCATCCCTACCCCCTATTCTTCCTGAAAGAAGCCGGGCTAAGCCCTGTTTGTGCCTTGAAGGCGCGGTAGAAGGTTTGGCGGGTGGAGAAGCCGGAGTCGAAGGCGATGGTTTCGAGTGAAAGGTTGTCGTTGGCCGGATCGGAAAGCAGCAGGATGGCCTGACGAACACGGCATTCGTTGATATATGCGGAGAATGGTTTGCCGTGGACGGTATTTACAGCTTTCGAGATCATGTTACGGTGAACACCCATGCGTTGCGACAGGGTTTCGAGATCGAGATCCGGGTCGAGGTAGATATGCTCTTCGTCGGTCAGGCGGCCGAGATTTTCCATCAGGGTCCTGTCGGTAGCATCTGCCTCTGCCGGAGGCACGACAGCCGGGACCTGCTCCGCCCATTCACGGCTACGGGCAACCAGCCTGCGGTAAGCCTGATGCTTTTTCCGGTAAAGAACGGAGATGATAAGCAAGGCGACAAAGATTACCCCCGCCGTCACACCCATACTGACCGAAACGTGCCGGAAGGTAACGAGCTGCGCCTCCTTACGGGCACGCTCCGACTCGAATAACTCCTGTTTGGCGCGGAGAACCAGCAGGCCACTGTACTTTTCGTCCTGCCGACGATTTGCCACCGTCGTCGAGTCCATATAAGCAATCGAACGCTCCCGGTCGCCGATGCGGGCATAATAGCGAGCCATCACCGGATAGAGGTCGCACGAACGGTACGACATCACCCAGGGCCATTGTTCGATATGGTAAAGGGTACTGTCGATCATTGCCTTGCAACTATCCGGCTTGCCTGTTTCCAGATAACAGTCTGCCAGCCCGACATAGATACCCGAGGTAAAGCTATGATCGCCCTCCGCCTGCGAAAAGGGTAAGGCGCCTTTGTGCAGTTCCAACGCTTCGCGGTACAAACCACGTTTGCGATAGTTGGAGGCCAGGTTGCTCAAGGCGATGCAGTCGAACATGGGACGCAGCTTGACACGGTCTTTACATTCGAGCATGGAGCGAAAATAGTAGTCGGAAGTATCCGGTTCGCCGATACTACGGTAATAAAGCCCCAGTGCGTTGCGTGCCTGAAGATTATAGAGATTGTAATAACGGGGAACAGGGGTATCCTGCAAAGCCGCTTTCAAGTAAGGGATAGCGTTCTCGTAATCGCGAAAGTCGAAATAAAGACGACCCAGGTCGTACCAGATGTTTTTCTCTTCCGCGGGATCGATATCACCGCCGACCACTTCCAGGCGTTTGGCGATACGTTCGGCACAGAGGAAAGCGGCGTAATATTGTTCATGTAAATACAGTTTACGGAAAATATAGATAAGCGCTCTCATTTCCATAGAGGGATCGTTGCGGGCAACACATTTATCGACAAGGGCGTAGAAAGTGGCTACTTTCTTATTACGCTTCTCAGGTGTGTTGTCAGGAAGGGCAATGGCTTCGCCGTATTCCAGTTCGCGCCGGAGAATGCTCCCTCCGATCCGTTCGACTGTTTCGCGCATCCGAAGAAATTCAGCATGGCGGTCGGCATCTTCGGGGATGCCGTCGATGGCTTCTTCGTAATAGCGTTGCATCTGATCCGCTATCGCTTCGTAGCCGACTTTTGCACAAAGAGCCAGGAGGCTATCGCGATCGGGGATTTTCGTTTCGTTGTTTTCCGGAAGATAGATGCTGTCGGCTGCACGGGACTGCATTTCAGGGATATAACGCAGATCGGAAGCGAAATGATCCTGAAAAAGAGTATCGGCCTTACTCTCTACTGCTCCGAGGGCAACAGAAAGTAAAAGGCCGATACCAATTAGTATATGTATTGCTTTACTTGTATGCATTCCGTTCTCTTTTAAGATTAACTGGAAATGCAAATATAAGGTTTTTTAGTTAGGCACAAACATGGAAGGCTGGAAAATCAATCATTCTATTATTATCTTTTCCAGTATTGTTCCATCTGTTCCAATGTCTTACCTTTCGTTTCGGGAACGAATTTCCAGATAAAGGCAGCGGCAAGGATACCCATCAGGCCGTAAATCCAGTAAGCGACACCGTGATTAAACGTTTCCGTCAGGTACTGGTTCTTGTCAAGCATCGGGAAAGTCCACGATACGAGGAAGTTGGCAATCCACTGTCCGGCAACGGCAATACTCATCACCGTCGAACGGATAGAGTTCGGGAAGATCTCAGCCAGCAACACCCAGCAGACAGGTCCCCATGACATAGCGAAACCGGCTGTATACACCAGCATACAAACCAACGAGCCTATGCCGACAGAATGTGTATAGAATGTTGTTCCCAAGATAATCATGGAAACAGCCATCACTAACGCACCGATAATCATCAACGGACGGCGGCCGAACTTATCGACCGTAAAGATTGCCAGCACAGTGAACGACAGGTTCACGGCCCCTACCACAATCTGCTGCAACAAAGCGGCATCGGTAGCAGCTCCCATCGTCTTAAATATCTCCGGTGCATAATAAAGCACTACGTTGATACCGACAAACTGCTGGAATCCGGACAACAGGATACCTACCATAATAATAAGTACACCGTAGGAACGAATCGGGAACGCCAGCGAAACGAAGAAACTGCCGATCAGGGCAATCTCCAGGGCACTTGTATTTCCTGCCAGCTCCAAGGCTCCATAGGCCAACAGGAACAAAACGAGCCATGCTCCCATAAAACGGAAGTAAGGACGCATGGAGGGTGCCTTTTCCTTGAAACTTTCTTTTATGTCGACCAGTTCTTTCGCCGCTTCGTCTTTTCCCATCAGGCGATCGAGGATGGTCAATGCTTTTTCCGTCTTTCCGCGCATCACCAGGTAACGGGGCGTTTCAGGAACAAACATCAGCAGGGTAAAGAAAAATACGGCAGGAATAATTTCAGAAGCAAACATCCATCTCCATCCAACCGTGTGCAACCAAGAAGCATCACCCTGCAACGCAATCGTATAATTCACAAAATAAACGACCAGCATACCGAAGATGATTGCAAACTGGTTCCACGAAACCAGGTTACCACGACGGTCTGCCGGAGCAACCTCGGCAATGTACATCGGCGAAACCATCGAAGCCAGACCGACCCCAATACCGCCAAGAATACGGTAAGCCACAAATAAATACATGTAAGTATGATCTCCGCTTCCAGGTAATCCCAGACCGAATTCGGGCCAGGCCGAACCGATAGCCGAAAGCAAGAAAAGAATAGACGCCACGATCAACGTCGGCTTACGTCCGTAACGCTGGCTGACCCACCCGGCAAAAGAGGCACCCAGGATACAACCGATCAGCGCACTGCTGACAACAAACCCTTCCAGCGAATTGGCCTGGTCGAGCGGTAACCCGTAAGGTTCAATAAAAAATTTCCGTAGTGATTCTACTGTTCCGGAGATAACTGCCGTGTCATATCCGAATAATAACCCTCCGAGGGTAGCAACGAGGGTGATACCAAAAATATAACTGTTGTTGTTTTTCATGTTTACCAGATTAAGAGTAACTTTTCCCCTCTCGAGAGGGGGCAGGGGGTGTGTTAATGCCAGTTATAGGACTAAATTTAAATACCCCTTAATCCCCTCTCCAAAGGGGAAAGAGTTACTCCTTGTAACTAATTATATGTATAAATTGAGAATCATCTCATATAACTCCTGCTTACCGCTGATCTGTTTCGGTTCTCCGTCGCGGAGAGCGATCGTACGCAGGTCTTCCAGGGTAAGTTTACCGTCTTCAAAGGCTTTACCGTCGCCACCATCGAAGCTGGCATAACGTTCGGCACGCATCTTGGTGTAATCAGACTGTTCTATAATAGCGGCTGCACACATCAGAGCACGGGCAAACGCATCCATACCACCGATATGAGCCAGGAAGATATCATCCAGGTCTGTCGAGTTACGACGGGTCTTTGCGTCGAAGTTTGTTCCTCCGGTTGTCAGACCGCCACCCTGAAGGATGACCAGCCATGCCTGAGTCAGTTCGTAAATATCCATCGGGAACTGGTCGGTATCCCAGCCATTCTGATAGTCGCCGCGGTTTGCATCGATACTGCACAACATGCCGGCATCCACAGCAGCCTGCAATTCGTGTTCGAATGTATGTCCGGCCAGCGTAGCGTGGTTCACCTCGATATTCAAAGCGAAATCTTTATCCAGGCCATAGTGGCGCAGGAAGCCGATCACTGTTTCCGAGTCTACGTCGTACTGATGTTTTGTCGGTTCCATCGGTTTCGGTTCGATCAGGAACGTGCCTTTGAAACCATTCTTGCGGCCATAGTCACGTGCCATGGTAAGCATCATAGCCAAATGGTCTTTTTCACGTTTCATATCTGTATTCAGCAAGGTCATATAACCTTCACGACCACCCCAGAATACATAGTTCTCGCCACCTAAAGCGATACAAGCGTCGATAGCATTCTTAATCTGTGTTCCGGCACAAGCCAGTGCAGGGAAGTAAGGATTGGTTGCAGCACCGTTCATATAACGTTTGTTACTGAATACGTTGGCGGTAGACCATAACAGTTTCTTTCCGGTTGCCTGTTGCAAGCCTTTGGCATGTTCCACCATTGTCTGCAAGTCTTTCTCAAACTGAACCAGTGTAGGAGCTTCGTCCACCACATCCACATCGTGGAAACAGTAATAAGGAATGCTACATTTAGTCATGAATTCGAAAGCTGCATCCATCTTATATTTGGCACGGCTGATCGGGTCGGAAGCAGCATTCCAGGGGAATGATTTTGTTCCTCCGCCAAACTGGTCACCGCCTTCGGCACATAATGTATGCCAGTAAGCCATCGCAAAACGAAGATGGTCTTTCAATGTTTTACCCATTACCACCTTGTTTTCATCATAATAATGAAATGCCATCGGATTCTTTGAATCGCGTCCTTCAAACTGAATCTTTCCTATTCCCGGGAAGAATTCTTTTTCACCTTTATAAAAGTCCATGAAATTAATTGTTTTAATGATTTATATTACATTGGTATGTTATTCTCACACATCAGCTTATCCAGCCGTTCTTTCCATATGCTGTAAGCTGCACAATATTTATCCGCCTTCAGGCCGTCGGGTTCAATCACATCTATCTTCTTCAAGGAGGCAAATGCTTCCTCGGCCGACTGATAAATACCGGCACCGATACCGGCTCCCTTGGCAGCACCTACGGCACCGTTTGTATCGAACAGCTCGATCACCGTTCCGGTCACACCCGACAAAGTATCACGGAAGACCGGGCTCAGGAACATATTGGCACTACCGGCACGGATTACATCTATATCGATACCCATCTCGTTCATAATATCCATTCCGTATTTGAAAGAGAACACGATGCCCTCCTGTGCGGCACGGGCAATATGGGCTTTGCTATGAATATTAAAATTCAGGCCGTGTATCGAACAATCGATCTGCTTATTCTGCAACATACGTTCGGCACCATTACCAAACGGCAGAATGGACAGTCCTTCCGATCCGACAGGGATACCGGCGGCCAGTTCGTTCAACTCCGGATAACTGATTCCTTCGGGCGCCACATTCTTCTTCACCCAGGAATTCAGAATGCCTACCCCGTTGATACAAAGTAATACGCCCAACCTTGTCTGATCCGCAGAATGGTTTACATGGGCAAAGGTATTTACCCGCGACAAGGTATCGAAATTCACTTTTCCGTTTACACCATACACCACACCGGAAGTACCACCAGTTGCAGCAATCTCACCCGGATTCAATACGTTCAGCGACAACGCATTGTTTGGCTGGTCGCCGGCACGGTAAGTCACAGGTGTACCTTTCTTCAACCCCAGTTCTGTAGCAACGGAACCGAGCAGTTCCCCCTGCAAACCGAATGTCGGACGTATCTCAGGTATCAGGTCGTTGCTGAATCCGAAATAGTTCATCAGGTCTTCAGAAACCTGTTCGTTCTTAAAGTCCCAGAAGATACCTTCCGACAAACCGGATACGGTTGTTACGATATCCCCTGTCATCCGCATGGCGATAAAATCCCCCGGCAGCATGAACTTATGAACGGAACGGAATAACTCCGGTTCAAACTCTTTTACCCAGGCAAGTTTGGATGCGGTAAAGTTACCCGGCGAATTCAACAGGTGGGACAAGCATTGCTTCTCCCCTATATTTTTAAACGCACGGTCTCCATAAGGTACGGCACGGCTGTCACACCAGATGATAGAAGGACGCAGCACCTCCATCTTCTTATCGACCAGCACAAGTCCGTGCATCTGGTAAGAGATACCGATCGCTTTGATATCGGTTCCCTGAATACCGGCTTTCGCAATCGCTCCTTTAATGGCTACTTTCAGATACTTCCACCAATCATCCGGTTCCTGTTCCGCCCAACCGGGTTTTATAGCTTTAATAGGCGCTTCCTCTTTCGGATAGAAATCCGCCCCGATAGTTAATCCCGAACTGGCATCTACAATCGAGGCCTTCACAGAAGAACTACCTATGTCACAACCTAACAAATACATATCTTTACTGATTAATTCTTATTAAATTTCGAATGCAACTTATTATACTTCACTTTGTCGAAACGATAATAGCGGGCGGCACGGTGGGCAACTCCTGTTTCGATCTCGTCGGTCTGTACGATATATTCCAGCGACCCCATTTTCTTATGAAAGTTACGGACATCCATTTCCTTATTATATATGATCTCGTACGTACGACGCAACTGATAGGCTGTAAATTTCAAAGGCAGGTAATCGAAAATGATGGATGGCTCCTTTTCAACCCACTCACGTATTTCCTCCACAGCGGCCTCGATGATTTCTTTATGGTCGAACGGCAAAGAAGGCAGTGCGTCGACAGGAAACCAGGCCAGTGAATTATATTTATTGGTCGGGTTCGACTTCCGTCCGATCTTACTCAATGCCAGATAAGCTACGGTTACGATCCGTTCGATCTTCAGCTTCATGGCGTTTTCCAGCCACTGCATATCATCTTTGTTTTTTGTACGCGAGGGAGAGCCAAAACTGCGGAATTGTTTTAAAGGAACGCGTTTCAAACCTGTAGCCTCATTAAATACACGATGAGCTGCCGTATCCAGATCTTCATTTTCAAAAATCAGACTTCCGGGAAGCTTGTAACGTTTCTCATCGCTATTGTCCATTTGCCGTTCTATAAGCAGCACGCATAGTTTATCTTCGTTTACGCCCAGCAGCACGCAATCAACAGACACATGCGAGTAAAGCATCTTGTTATTTTCCATATGTGTTTCCATAATATTACGTTAAACAGTTGCAAATATAAACATTTATCCAATATACAAAACACACAGAATCATTTTTTCAATATTTATAACAGCTTATTTATCTGATAATTTACTATCTTACCTCATACAATAACATTTATCCCCCATAATGTAAACAAAACAATATTGCGATAAACCGTTGATCTTTCTCTTTTTAACATGCTTTATCTAAACTTTCTGAACTATTCTGTCCTCCAACTACTTTTATTAATACTTTTGCCACAGATTATACTTGAAAATGGACATAAAACATATACAGTTCACATGCCGGATGTACTGGGCGAACATGAAAGGCATCCTGAATATATTCGCGGAAGGCCTCATTCTTCTGGCATCTATCGCTTCCTTATTCGTACTGATCTACCAGTTCGGGTTCCAGCAGACAAGCGAAACCATACACCATTTATATCTGAGCCGGATTTATATTTTACTGGCATTTTTTATCGGTATCACGCTCCGCTATATCGTCCGGTTCGGTGAGATCATACAGGAAAAGCTCTTATATCTGGATATCGGCATTTACTTCCTGCTGTTTGCCGTTTTGTCGGCAAAGGTATTTTTCAGAGAGGTGATTCAGCAGTCACTGCCATACCTCGATTTCCTGTCGAAGCCGTTGTTTGTCTATACGCTGATGCTATTGCTCAGTATGATCCATCTGTCACGGCAGACTTTCACGCTTATGCAAACACGTATCAAGCCGTCACTGCTGTTCCTACTGAGTTTCATTTTTGTGATCCTGATCGGAGCCGGATTGCTGATGCTGCCGAACGCGACAACCCGCCCGATCCATTTTGTCGATGCGCTGTTCACGGCAACGACTTCTGTCTGTGTAACGGGACTGACTACGGTTGACGTAGCGACTACTTTTACACATATCGGGCACGTTATCATTATGATCCTGATACAAATCGGCGGAATCGGAGTAATGACTTTTACCAGTTTCTTTGCCCTTTCTTTCATGGGGCATTCTTCTTTCACCAGCAAACTGGTTCTAAAAGATATGCTGAACGAAGACCGTATCGGTGGGTTGTTCCGCGTTATCCTGAATATTCTGTTCGTTACTTTCTTTATCGAAGGAATCGGGGCCTACTTTATATATATGGATATCAGAGGCGTGTTGCCGGGAGCCACTACGCAGGATAACATCTTCTTTGCTATCTTCCATGCGGTTTCCGCCTTCTGTAATGCCGGTATTTCCACACTGAGCGGTAATATGTGTGATCCGATAGTGGCCCATAACTACAATCTACATGTATGGATTTCCCTGTTAATTATCTTCGGTGGCCTGGGATTCCCGATCGTTTTCAATTATCTGAAACTGCTAAGGCATTTCATCGTTAACACTTTTATGATAGCTATCGGACAACAGAAACATTATATCCATACACCCCGTATCATCAATATCCATACATATATAGTAGTAATAAGTACGCTGGTCCTGATCGTCGGAGGCATGTTCTTTTATTTCCTCTTTGAAATGAATAATACATTGGCCGACCTGCCTCTGAAAGGGAAGCTGGCTGATTCGCTGCTCGGTGCCGTGACACCCCGAACGGCCGGTTTCACCGTGGCAAATATGGATGCGCTTCGTCCGGTAACGCTGATGCTGACCCTTATCCTGATGGTTATCGGGGCGGCTCCGATGTCGACCGGTGGCGGTTTAAAAGTAACGACCGTTTTTGTAGCTATTGCCACAGCATTGAATGTTTCCCGTGAAAAGGAAAAGGTTGAAGTTCGTAAACGCGAGATATCTCCCGCCACTATCCGCCGGGCTTTCGCAACGATTGTCTTCTATTTTATCTTTGCCTCGCTGGCTGTCTGGATATTGTCTTATACGGAAGAAGGGACACCGGTGTTTACACTTACATTCGAAGTTGTTTCGGCTTTGAGTACGGTGGGATCGAGTCTGAACTTCACCCCTATGCTTTCCATGGCCGGAAAGTTGATTATCATTTGTACGATGTTAATCGGACGTATCGGGGTACTGACATTCATGGTCAGCTTTATGAGAGAGTACAAAAAGAGGGATTACACATATCCCCAGGAAAATATATTAATGTAATATGTAATGCCTTATGAAATTTCTGGTTATAGGATTAGGAAATCTGGGACGCGCCATCGCGGAAAATCTCACCCGTATCGGCGATGAAGTGATAGGAGTCGACCTGAACCTGCATAAAGTGGAGGCCGTAAAACAAACGATCTCCGGCTCCGTCAGCCTCGATACGACTGACAGGGATGCACTAAATACACTGCCGTTGAGCGAAATGGATGCCATCTTCGTTACTTATGGCAAGAATTTCGGAACGTCGGTACAGACTGTCGCCTTATTGAAGAGCCTGGATGCAAGCAGGTTGATCGTCCGTTCGATCTCTCCCATTCATGAAACGGTGATCCGCTCGATCGGTGTATCGGAAATCATTCGTCCGGAACAGGATTATGCAGCAACCTATGCCTCCCAGAGTTTGCTGGGCGACCTGTTCCAGCGTTGGTATCAGGTAACGGAAACACATCATTTGTATAAAATAAAGACACCGGGAGCTTTAGTCGGACAGACGCTAAAGACGATCGACTTCCAAACGAACTTCGGTATCCGCCTGGTCGGAGTAGAACGAGCCAAAGAAGTACGAAACCTGATCGGATTGAAACAAACAGAATACTATGTGGTCGACCCACTGACCGATGATCTGGTGCTGGAAGCCAATGACAAGCTGATCCTCTTCGGAAAAATGGAGGTGCTCCATAAGATCAAAGAATTGTAAGGGGAAAAAAACTATACTGAAGGCTTTTTCAAAGCATATATGTTTCGTCATTAAAACATATATGTTTTGAATACAAAAGTCCCTTATTTTGATTACAAAAGAAGGGAGCTTTTCAAACCAGCTTCGCATAAGAGTTCTGCCGGTCCGGCTGAAACCCTAACGGGCTAGCTCGCTTTTGTTCTTGCTTCTCTCAATATCCATTAATTTCCGGATTGTTTTTTGATAATCTTCTAAGGTCAGTATATCATAATCCTTGCTGCCTGTCCCTTCTCTAAAATTCCCTCTGATACTTGGAGCATCGGGATATTTCTCTTTTATTATGTCGTCTATCAAATAACCATACAATCCTTGAGGACTACTTTTGAACAGAAAACTTTGAAACAGCCTCTCAATATAGTCCGGATTTTTACCAATGAAAGTCTTATAATTCAGATATGCTTCAGATTTCATATAATCTTCGGCACAACTACTAAAGTTAGGCTTTTGTAATTCCTCAAATAAAGCTCTTTCCAGTTTCTTATATCCAAGGCTATCGGTTAAGTCGCCTTTTTCCAAACAGTGAATTCTTTCCTCTTCTACATCCATTTCTTCCCTGATTCGCCGAAACATAGTTTTCAGATCATACCCTTTATAAGTAGAGATGGAGAAAGCACCACTTTCTATCCGTGCATTTACCTGCGGGTCTGTGATCACTTTATTGTCAAAAACAAAACAAATTCGTTTGCCGATAGATCTTTCCGTAGCGTCTGCCCATCGACTCACTAGGGATTGGTTTATAGTCCCAACAATCATATACATCATTCTATTATCCGAGTATGAGAAAGAATCCAATCTTAGAAAGGCAAAATCTTTGACTGTTATAATTGATTCTTTTGAGATACTGTCTTTCCTCCCTTCCATTATATAATACCAGCCATTTTCTCTTTCTATCGTTTGTGCGTTACAATATAATATACAATGCAATGCAAAGAGCAACATAATAAGTTTAGATGCTTTCATATTAATACTACTTTTTAATTAAATAATAAATTGCAACTCCCAATATAGGAATAAGAAGGATAATCAGGATATACAACAATTTATACTTCTGCTGCCGGACAGAATGAATTACACTCCAGATCACAGCTATATCCAAGAGCAGCACTAACAATATTACAGTCAACCCATTAACCATATTCATCAAATTGCATAACCTGCATGCATAGAACTCGCAGCTAATAACATTAAGGCCACTATCAAGAAGGGAATACGATATATTCCTCTATCGAATAAAGCAGCTATACAAACGGATGCTGTCGATAAAGCTATCAGTTTGTTATCAGTTTCAATAACGATAAAACTAACAGCAATAGCAGCTATCGCTATAAGTATCAACAGGTAATTTAAAGTCTTCATCTCCACAGATCATTTGATTTCCTCATCCTCGAAGATGCAATATTAGGTATTATAAACAAGAAAAGCCTTGAATTGCTTCAAGACTTTTCCGGGTATGACAGTTTTTTTCGTATATGGCTTACGGTTTCAGGGGTTACACCCAGAAAAGAAGCAATTTCTTTTAGCGGAACCTTCTCTTTCAGGTTGGGACAACGCTGCATTAACTTGACATAACGTTGCTCGGGAGTGTCGCAATAACTTTCTAACAACCTCATATATACCATTTCAAACAAAGCCTCAGCTGCTTTATGCCTAAAACGTTGTTCCTCTGGTCCTGTATTTAAATATTCCAAATAATCAGATAACGAAACGACATATACAACACTCTCTGTTGTAGCCTGAATATTAACGACAGAGGTTGTTCTTTTAAGAAAAGAGGAATAGTCGCAAATAAATTCTTTCTCAAACGAATATCCAACCACCGCCTCTTTACCATTGTCGCCAATACGAGTGAGGCGGAAGGCCCCTTTTTCAACATAGCCTGCATAAAGTGAACTATCATTCTGACGAAGAAAAAACTCTTTTCTTTTGAGAATACGTTTTTCTCCCTTCTTATAGAAGAAGTCTGTTAGTCCGGAACAATCCAGCAGATCTATATAGGTATTGAATCCTTCCACTATTTAATCTTCGCACAAAGATTATCAATCGATCTTCTTCACCAGCACCTTGTCGATACGTGCACCGTCCATATCTACGATTTCAAATTCAAAGGTCAGCCAGGTCAGCGTCTCACCGGTCTTCGGAACGCGTTCAAGAATTTCCAGGATCAGACCACTCAATGTATTATAATCATGTTCGGCATACAGATCTTCCATATCGAAATATTCCAGAAAGTCATAGAAGTTATACTGTCCGTCGACCAACCAGGAACCATCGGCACGCTGCACGATCTCGGCCTCCTCTCCCACTTCCGGAACCTGTCCGATCAACCCTTCCATAATATCTTTCAATGTTACAATACCCTGGATTCCTCCAAATTCATCCGTAACAATACCATATTTAACACGTGCTTCCTTAAACTGCTCCAAAGCATTATACACACTCTGGTTCTCGGGAAGGTATTGGGCGGGGCGTATCACCTCTTCCAACGAAAAATCTGGTTCGTCAATCCGGCCGAACAGGTCTTTCAGATAAACAACACCTTTGATATTATCAAACTTCTCGGAAGCTACCGGATATATATTAAACAGATTTTCCTGTACCTTTTCACGGATCTTCTCGATACTGTCGGTGACATCCAGCCATACCAGATCGCTCCGGTGTGTCATGATCGAACCGACATTTCGGTCTCCCAGGTTGAACACACGTTCTACGATATCCTGTTCCACTTCCTGCACTTCACCTCCGTCAAAGCCTTCTTTGACGATTGCCTTGATCTCCTCTTCCGTTACTTTATTTTCTTCGTTTGCTTTAATTCCGGTAATTTTTATAACAAGGGAAGTGCTTTTCGACAACAACCAGACAAAAGGCAAAGCCAGCTTCGATAAAAAGTACATCGGTTTAGCGACCAACATCGAAACCCGTTCGGCATACCCCATACCGATACGCTTCGGAACAAGTTCACCCATAATCAAAGTCAGGTAAGTCACAATTATAACGATTATTGTTTTAGATACTCCGAGTGCATAAGGCTCCAGCACAGGCACATGACGCACCACTTCTGCCAGGTTATAGGCAAACGCCTCTCCTGAATACAAACCGGTCAGGATACCGATTAGCGTAATTCCGATCTGGATAGTTGATAAAAACCGGTCGGGTTCTCCAGCCAGCTTCAAGGCTGTTTGCGCTGATTTATTACCTCTTTTTGCATCCAGTTCCAGCCGGGCCTTGCGGGCAGACACCAGAGCAATTTCAGACATAGACAAAATTCCGTTCAACAAGATAAGGCCGATAATAATAAAAATTTCCATTTGCTATATATACAGCGATTGATTAGGCAACGAAGATATGAATTATATCGAAATTAATACTACATTTAGAACCTTAATTAATACATGATTTAAAACATGAAACATCAGATCATATTACTTGGCAAAGATATAACCTCCGTTTATCACGGAATCAAAGAATTCGGCCCCGACCATGTGCATTTGCTTTGCACGAATGAGACAAAAGAGGTGGCAGCTCCCCTATTTCCGCTCCTTCCCGACGGTATTCGCCGGACATTATACCGGACCGAACCATACGACGGAGAACATGTCCGTAACGTTTGCCGCAAAATACACCAAACGTATCCTTCCGCCGAATTTGCCTACAACCTGTCGGAAGGTACCAAAGTAATGGCATTCGCAGCTTTCACCATCGCAAAAGAATACAGCGTCCCAGCTTTTTACCTGTCACAATTAGGCGAACTGATTCGACTGGACAGCTTTGAGAAATACCCGATGAAAAGCCAACTGGATAACAAGGAGATACTGGGACTGAGCGGAAATATCCTGACAGAATATCAGGACGCCAAACACCTGAGTGATACCGACGTGCAGGCTTCCGGCCTGATCAAACAGTTCATCGAACAATATCCGAAAGAGCACACCATGATACAGAAGTTCTTCAACATCTTCTGTAACAGGGAGCTGTCACGCCTTCCGGCATCACGTGTTTTTAAAAACGGACTACGTTTCAAACAGAGGCAAGGTACTTTTCTTGTTGCCCAACAGAACCGTGTGTTGCTCAGGCTAACGACACCGAACGCCTGCATGCTGTTTTTCAAAGGACGCTGGTGGGAAACACTGGTAGCACACAAAGTCAGATCATGGAGCCAAAAACGTCCCAACAGCCCTGAGGTATGGCAAAGCGTCCTGTTTCAGACAGAGGGAAACAATCCAAGGACAAAGAATGAAGTAGATGTACTGCTGAACAACCAACAGAAACTAATCTTTATCGAATGTAAATCAGGACAAGTCACCCAAAATGATATTTATAAGATTGATGCGGTGCGCGAAACATATGGCGGAGATATTTCTTTAGCCGTTTTAGCCAGTTATTACCCGGTAGAAGACAACCTGCGGGAGAAATGCAAGGATTTACAAATAAACCTGTTCGCCCCTTCTTATATAGAAGAGCGCATCAACCATCTGAACATGCTGCCTGCATGGCTTGAAAAGTTATCCAACTCCCTGCAACTATAAAATAAAAGAAGCCGTTCTACCTTCTCAGGCGGAACGGCTTTTATCAATCGATAAGTTTTTGCTAATCTAATACATATTAGAAAACAATATCGGGAGATAGATACTTACACTTATTCTAAATTCTAAACTTCATCATCATATTCATAGAGGGAAACTTGTTTGTTTCCCTAACACCTACTTACACTGCAAATGACGTGCCAAAAACAGCGAGGAATAGAAAAACAATCACTAACAAACTAGTTGTCAGATAATAAAAGATCATTTTACGACATTTCCAATTTTACTCTACCGCAGAAGTGTGGTGGGGAATCAATGGGGAAATGGGGAATTTTTCCACACCACACACCTATTGCATATCACAACTGTGTTCCTTTTGTTTCACAGATGGATTCCGTTTGTATCACAATTGGATTTCTTCTGTTTCACAGCTGTGATACGAATAAGGAATATGATAAAAAGAGAAGCATCTAAAGGGTTTACGACACTGACTGCCGGGTAGTCCTTAACAAACGGGCAGATGACCGAAGTTATATCCCGACAAAAAAGCCAGTCCTGTAACAGACTGGCTTTCATGCGTACCTTATATATAATTAAGACTTTACTTACTTTACAAACTTTGCTTTCAACAGATAATCAGCACAGCCTTTCACCCCAGCAAACTGGGTACGACCATCCGGCATACCTTCCAGTTCCACGTAATATTCTTTCACTCCAATCTGATACGCCTGTTTGAAAATCATTTCAAAGTTCATGAAGCCGGATTGTCCCAGAATGGCGCGATCTTTAATATGCAACAGTTTAATACGATCCGGATATTTCTTCATATATTCCACCGGATCATTCTGCCCGATCACCGTCCAGTACACATCCATTTCGAAAAATACCAGATCAGGATCCGTATCTTTCAAAAAAAGATCATAGATTTTTTCGCCTTTATTATGGCGACCAAAGACAGCTCCCGTACCTCCCGGAACTACTTTGGCAAACTCAAAATCATGATTATGATAACCGAACGGAATACCAGCTGCTTTGACAATCTTTCCAGCTTCATTGAATACATCGCAAACATAAGCAACCTCTTCCACACTACGGGTGCGTGGTTGTCCGGGCTGAACCAGATATTTCACACCTAACTTGGCATGATCGTCTGCCGTCTTTTTCCAATATTCCATAATTGTATTGCGGGTATCCGGCGTGTACTCGCCTGTCGGAGGATTCACATGGGAACTGGTGATCTTCAATCCGGCATCTTCTGCCATCTTCTTGAATTCCATCATATCGACACCATTGATCTTGCCATTATTGTAACCTGCCAGTTCAAGGGTAGAATAACCCATCTGTTTAAGTTGTTTCATTCCGGCAGGAACATCTTTAGTTAACTCGCCTCCTAAAGAATAAATCTGCAAACCGATACTTTTTTTGGCTGTCGTTTCCGTACGAACGGGAGTGGCTGCCTGTAACGCTTCTGCCTTTCCGGCTACTAACCCTCCAAGAGTTAGAAAAGAAGCACTTTTCAGGAAATTTCTTCTATTTACCATGGTCTATAAAATTTAAAGTCTCCAAAGGTATTATTTTAAATCTGAAAAATAATTCTATATTTGTCCTAATTTAAGAACCTTATAAATAAATTTAAGAGTATGAACCCTATTTATTGCCAAAGTTGCGGTATGCCGAAAAAAACGCTGGAAAAAGGATTGAGTATCCGGCGAAACCTATAAAACCGTGTAGACCGTTATGTATCAGGAATATCCTCCATGCCAACTGCTTGCCCCCTATATTGACAAATACTGGGAGTTCAAGGGTGAAACCGAATACGATATGCACTATAAGATACTACCCGACGGCTGCACAGACTTTATCTTTTCTATCGGGGAACCGTCGCAACCCCTGAACGGAGAGATGCTGATGCAACCCTACCGTTTCTATTTTGTCGGCCCGATGCGGGTTTACTCGGAGCTGGTGACCCGCTCTACCCGCCTTCATATGATGGGTGTCCGCTTCTCCCCCTGCGGACTGGCGGCTTTTGCCCGGATGCCTTTAGGCGAATTTACCGACACGAGGGTCAATGCATCCGAGTTGAATGTCCTGTTCGACGATCATTTTGCAGAAATGTTGTGCGAAAAGGAGTCTTTACAGGAACGCATACATATAATAGATAGACATCTTATCGCCCACCTGCCGGGACTCCAGCCGGTAGACCCGCAGATCATCCGGGCTACCGATCTGATCGTCCGGGCAAACGGGATGCTGCCCATACAGCAATTGACGGACAAATTGTACATCGGCCAACGGCATTTCGAGCGCAAGTTCAAACACATCACCGGCTATACTCCCAAAGAGTTCAGCAGAATCACCAAGTTCCGGTATGCAACCCGCGTATTAAGACAGATGAAGGGGGAAGATATGCAGCAATTGGCTATCGACTGCGGCTATTACGATCCGTCCCATTTCATCAAGGAATTCAGGAAGTTATCGGGGAGTAACCCCTCCGCTTTCATGGCTTTGCCGATACCGGAAGACGATCCGCTTACTTACATAGAATAAAGAAAGTCGATTTTTTACAACAGGAAGCGGGAAGTTTCCTTTATGTTTGCCGAACGAAATTAATACATCAGAACATGGAAAAAATCAAACAACAAGCAATCGATTTGCTAAATAAATGCGAAGTCTT
The DNA here is from genome assembly GCF_000969835.1 of Parabacteroides goldsteinii DSM 19448 = WAL 12034. GTDB lineage: Bacteria > Bacteroidota > Bacteroidia > Bacteroidales > Tannerellaceae > Parabacteroides > Parabacteroides goldsteinii. The sequence goes on along the minus strand of NZ_KQ033913.1, from coordinate 602,524 downwards.
AACCCTTGCCTCCATCGACGAACGGGGCTGTCCGCGTCCGGTCGTCCTGTCGAAGATTAAAACGGAAGGGATCGATACGATCTGGTTCTCAACGGGAACAAGCTCGGAGAAGACAAAAGATTTTATCAAAAACCCGAAAGCCGGAGTCGCTTTTTACGAAGGACACGACAGTGTTACGCTGACCGGCACAATCGAAGTGGTAAACGATGTGGAAGAAAAGAAAGCCCTCTGGGTGGATTGGTTCTATGAACACTTTCCCAAAGGGGTGGACGATCCGGAGTATTGCATTCTGAAATTCACGGCTGAACAGGCAACGTACTGGATCGGCAATCAGTTTATCAAAGGAAAAATTTAACCGGTAGGTATCGGTCGAAAGATTGCTGCCAACGTTTTTCCGAAAAGCATGCACCCTCTTGGTAAAAAGCATGTATCCTTTTCGGAAAAACGTCGGCAGCTATTTTTTTAATCGTCCAGTTCTCCCTGGTTACGCATGTGTTTTCCGTCGCAGAACGGTTTATTCTGCGACAAACCGCAACGGCACAAAGTGACACGATTGCGGACAGGATAAACCCGTCCGTGTTCATCTTCTATCGGGATGCCGCCTTTCACCCAGATAGGGCCGTGAACGCTGAGAGCCACGTCTTCAAGGATACTGATGCCTTCGGGCAGTTCCGGTTCGATACGTTTTCCGTCTTTCGTGACGGCAGTGAGACGTCCGCTGGGACAGTTGGCGCATTGCTGTTTCACGATTTCAATCGTTTCGGCCGAGTCGCCCTCTTCCACTTGTTCCCAGGACGTACCGTGGGTATCACAGAAACGGGCCACGGCGCAAAGGCTTTCGGCGTCCAGCATATCGATCACCTTCCCTTCGTAGAGGACAGACATTTCATCGTATGTGTCATGGCTGGCGGTCGTATCTCCTTTAAAGCCGTTTTTCTTATGCGTCCCGTCGCAGAACGGTTTGTTATGCGAACCGCCGCAACGGCACAGATGATATACGCCTTCCGGAGCATACTTCTGTATTTCCTTATAACCGGTGGAAGCACCTTTACGGTCGTTTACATAACGCAATTGGTTCAGGGGAATATCCCCGATCACTTCATAAGGCCCGTTGGGAAGAACCTTGATTTTCTTTTCACTATTAGCATCCATTACCTAAGTTGTTTTAATTTTATGTACTATTTAATAAACAACCGGCAAATGGGTTTGTTTAGGCATATCTCCGGAAAAACAATCCGGGAAGATCAGAAACCCAACCCCAACTCAAACATAAAACGGAAACTATCGGTCGAACCGAAGCAGGAATATTTCGTCGTAATCTTATTAATCAACGTCAGCCAGATACCTCCACCATAGGACGTATGCCATCTTTTGGATTGCTCGCCGGGAAACCAGACACGCCCGTAATCGAACCCGGCAAAGACACCATACTTCAGGGGGGTAAACGGATTCTTCAACTTCCCCATATCCAGCCGGATGTCCGAATACTGGTAAAAAGATTGCTTTCCGATGAAACGGTTGTCCCTGTAACCGCGCAATTCGGTGGATGCTGCTTGGTAAAACTCATACTTATTATTGAAAAGCTGCTGGGTTTTCACCATCGTAGCCCAGGTAAGGCGGTCGGTTATTTTTACATCCAGTTCCACCGATGCTTCGGCGTAAGGGAAATTACGGCTTGCATCTTTCAGGTTCATCTTCCAACCTCCGGTAAGCGTCCCTCCCAGTTTTGGGATGAAGGAACAGATCTCTTTTTCCGTATGGAAGGAAAGTCCGAGGTCGATAAACAGGTTGGTTTTGAAGATACGATGATCCTCGGGATAAAACTGGTTAATGAAACGGTCGTTGGTCTCCTTGGCTTTAAACATTTCCCAGGAGGCTTGCACGACCAACCTCTCCTTTTCGCTGAAATCCAGATGGAAGGAAGGGGATAATTTGAACTGGCGGATATGCACGCGGTTGTAATTCTTCTTCGCATCCTTATAGCCGTCCGTATTGTTTCCGAAGCCGAAGAAATTGTAAAAGTTCCTCCGCGAGCTGATCGTTGCATCTATATTAAACGATTTCTTCCCGTCATAAGACGGAAAAATTCCCTGATAGACAAAGCCTTGTATATAGTTGTACCCGATACGGTGCTGGTAGGTAAAGGGTGAACGCTTGAAACCATACATCGTATAGGTAAAGAAGGTTCCGAGACTGAATCCCTTGTCCGAGTCGTAAATTCCCCAGGGAGTGAAAGACATCTTATGATGCTTTATCTTATTATAATCGTACTGATGAATCTCAGGGATATCCGAAAATACCTTTTTGACATGGGGCACGGTATCGAGGGCTGCCTTCCCCGACTCATATTCATAAACACGTATGTGGTGACCCGGTTCCATCCGGTAGGTATTCTTTCCTTTCCCGGCAATCAGGAAAACAGGCACCTCCTTGTTTGCCCTGCCACTTACTTCGAAACGGTCGTCACCCTCCAGGCCGTAGAGCCAGATCTCTTTTGTCTTTTTCCGGCTGTATTTCCGGTCGAACACCCGTTGCCCGGTCTGCTGGTCGTACATCTGTATGAACAGACTGTCCGGGTTATGGCGGTCGATCACGAAACGGTCTGAACGGTTGGTTCCCGTCAGCACCGGAGTTTGTTGCAACGAAGCAAAATAATTTTTTGCTATCACCTCCAGCTTCTCCCGCCTTTCCTTTATTATCCGGGTAATCCGTTTAATTTCTTTGTCTTCTATTCCTTTGGGAAGCCTTGAAAAAGCCTCGTCGATGATAGAGTCGGTAAGCGTCTGCCGGATAAATCGCGCCTGTCCGGTCCATACGGAAACGTCGCTTTGGGAAGTCAACGCCATATCCAAAGCAAAGCCCAACGTATTCTCTTTCCAGACACTTTTCGGGGAAGCGTCGTAATTGACGATGAAACCCAATCCCAGCACACGGAGCATTTGTTTGAACAAAACACCGTCTACCTTCGTAAAAGCGTGGTTACGGTCTATGACTATCGGAGCATAGAGGATGCTGTCTCCCTCGGAGCGGCCCAGCCAGTTCCAGTTTTCGGGTATTTTATTCCAGTCGCCTATCAGCATATCCAGCAGGCGTTCACGGATATAAAGCACCTGATCTACCTGAAAATTCTTGTTGGCCTGTATGGTATCCAACAATTCTTCCGTCAGGAGAATATTCGGACGGGTATTGAAATCCGGTACATCAATAACGCTAACCAGCTTATTTTCGATAGACGTCCCGTTGGCAACCGTATCGCGGGTCGAATGTTCCGGCAGGTAAAATATCCGCGAATTGTTTGAACTCAACCCCGACGAGCGTGCCAGATAATCGGCGGAAATAAAGGTATAGGGATTGATTATCGTATAGGCATCCCCGATAAACTGATCCAGGTAAGTATTTTTAAATACCTTCTTGTTATAGACTTCCTGGAAGAATTTCGACTCGATAAATGTGGTATATCCGCCTAACGGTTTCAAAAGACAGAGTTGTTGCTGGTTGTTTTCAAGCAATAATCCTTGAAAATCGGCAGCCTGTTCAACCACCTTCACCCCTCCCCACAGCGATTGCAAGGTAACGGCGGGAACGGTAATAGGGAGAGAATAAAGTGTGCGGTAATGCTCGCCCCACAGCTTATTATACAAATCGCTTTTGCGCGTGGCAGAAGGAGGGTAAATGGATTTTCGGACAAGAGAATCACCTTCGCCCACCCGTGGTAAGACAGAGGCCGTCATATCCGCAGAAAAGACAAACAGCATAACAAGAAAGACTATATAAGAAGCAGGACTAAGCCGCATTTTCATCATCATCAGATAATTAAACAGTAATTACATCCTACAGATAAAGACCTGTATATATAAGTAACACATCAGGCGTTTAACTTGTTTTATTCATACTGCCCGGCGACCTGTGCCAGTATCTTTGCCATCTCTTAACAGCCTTCCCGTATTTAGCAAACTGTCAATTCACCCCATTCTTAAAGGGGCTGTACGTAGACTAATCAATACCTGTCTTTTTTCATGCAACTGTCCGCGACTTAACAAATAACACTTCATTCAGATAAAGCCCAATAAAGTGACATTATAAGACTAAAAAAGAATAGAACGAATCACTCAAGCAATAAGATCTCCCATACGAAGCAAATTTGTCAATCTATTTGCAATGCTTATTTACTATGCTACAGAAAATAAAAATGTTATTCAACATACGATTTTAGTATAAAATGACTTCCAGAAAGACTCAATTAAACACTTATTAACCATTATCCTATTTAAAACAAACCTCCATTTCGTTTTAAACAAGTTTTTTGTTCGTTTTAAACGAAGTTCAAATTCCTTTAAAACGAAATGAAAAAGCATTTATCGGGAAGCAGCTGTTAATTTTTGTATCCACAAGCATTCTGTAAGATAGATTTAAACCAGCGCACTCGTCACAAATAATCGAATAATAAAGTCTTTATGCTTAACAAGTAGTATATTCTATTACATTTTGTCAATTACGAATAAATACACAATAATTTGCATAACATTTATGGTCTTGAGCTATTTTTTTCCGTTCTTTGTTATACAGTTGAATATTCATCCCTAATTATAAGCTTATGAGTTTTGCCGGCCATGTTTTCGATATGATACGAAGAAATAAGGAAGATCGCGAAAAGCTCAGCCAGCTTCGCGGGAAGGGAAAAGATATGCGTACCAAATATTCTTCCCATATCCCAGACATCAGTGTCGAAGAATATGAAAAGATCAACCAACAATTGAAAGAACGTGAAAGAAACGAACAAATCTACATTTCACGAATAAAACTATTTGCTTTAGCTGCTATCATAGCCATAGTTATGCTATCATGGATTCTATTCAAACTCTTTTCTTGGTAAAAACAGCAAATTATCAATGTCACTCCCCCGGCACAACCTTCAGGGCGGTCGTATGCTTAATCTCGTTCAACACGAAGGAACTCTGCATCTTTACGATGCCATTTACTTTGGTTAGTTTGTTAAAGACAAACTGGTCGTATGCGGCCAGGTCTTTAACAACTACCTTTAGAAAAAAATCGTAGATGCCGCCGATCGAATAACATTCCATCACCTCATCAATCTCTTGTATCTCTGCTTTGAAACGTTGGATATGCTCATCGTTGTGCACCGCCAGCGAAACGTTGCAGAAGACCACCAGCGGAAGTCCTACCTTCTTATTATCCACCAGCGCAACATAATTCCTGATATACCCCTCTTCCTCCAGCCGCTTCACCCGTTCGTAAACAGGAGTTTTCGAGATATTCAGTTCCGCCGACAACTCTTTCATGTTCACTTTTGCATTATTCTGCAACGCTTGTAAAATCTTAATATCAATCTGATCCAGTAAAGCCATAGTATTTTTTCCTATTTTCGTTATCAAAGTTATTCCTAAAACATACAACGTCCTGTATTCACTCCAAATATAGGAATAATTCCTTATTTTCAACAAATCATCAGAACTGATTTACTAAATACATATATTTGCAGTACGATTTTCCTGAATTATTAATAGAAATTTACCGACAACATGGCAAAAACAAATCTGACTTACTGGTATCACCTGATCGCGATCATAACGGTTATTATCTGGGGTACTACATTTGTATCGACAAAAGTACTGATCCACCACGGGCTTTCGCCGGTCGACATCCTCTTTTACCGTTTCGCGCTGGCTTATATATGTATCTGGTTTATCTCGCCGAAGGTGTTGTTTGCCCGGAGTAAGAAAGACGAGCTTATGTTCGTTGCCGCCGGACTTTGTGGGGGATCAATCTATTTTATTACTGAAAACACGGCTTTAGGCATCACGCTGGCCTCGAATGTGTCGCTGATTATCTGTACAGCTCCTATCCTGACGGCATTTCTTTCGTTGCTTTTCTATCGGCAGGAAAAGATAAAGCCAAACCTGATATATGGCTCGGTCATGGCCTTGATCGGCGTAGCGTTTGTGGTGTTCAATGGTAGTTTCCTGCTGAAAATCAATCCGCTGGGAGATATGCTTACGCTAATTGCCGCATTGATGTGGGCGTTTTACTGCCTGATACTGAAACAGATGGGGAACCGTTATCCGACATTGCTGATTACGCGGAAAGTGTTTTTCTACGGGCTTGTCACGCTAACGCCGATGTTTCTGATTCATCCGTTGAATACAAATACCACTATTCTCCTCAACCCGGTAGTGGCAGCTAACCTGCTGTTTCTGGGAGTGATAGCATCGATGCTTTGCTACATCATGTGGAACACGGCGGTAAAAGAGCTGGGGCCGTTCCGTACGGCAAATTATATCTATATCGTTCCGTTGGTGACGCTGATCACTTCGGCCATCGTGATTGATGAAATTATCACGGTCGTTGCCCTGATCGGTTCAGTGTTTATCCTGAGCGGGGTGTATATTGCGGAAAGAGGGTTTCGGTTCGGAAAGAAACAGAATTGTCCCCCAAATTGAGGGACAATATAAAAACTATTCTTATTTCAGTGCCTCAACCACCTTCGGCAGCATCGTCCAGATGGCATTTTCGCACTGGGCGGTGTAGAAGTTTCCGTCTATTTCAGATTTTTCGTCGGTGGCCAGTCCGGATTGGATGGCAGGTTTTGCCAGCGGATGTACGGCTACTTTCTTGCCTTTCGCAACACCTGCAATTTCAAACATCAACGCAGCTGCACAATGGCCTATCATCATCTTTCCTTTATCACCAAAGGCTTTGATGACAGCCAGCATATCCTGGTTGTACTGCTTTCCGGCGTTTTCGCTGAACACAGGAACGGCATCCCCGCAACCGAACACTAAAGCGTCGAACTCGTCCTCATGCCCTTTCAGGTTGGCTACCACATCGTCCACCGTCAGCTTAATACCCGAATTAGTCTTAATCTCTGTCGTTTCGGCAACAGCAAATACCTTATAAGAAATTCCATTTTCAAAAAATGCTTCCAGATACTGGAACAAACCTGATCCGTTTACCGGATTTACTGCTAAAACTGCTACTCTTTTTGACATAATTGTAATTATTAAGTGAAACAATAGTTACCTTTCGTAAGTTTATTACCTTTGTGCAGCAAATGTAGACGTTCCGTGCGAAACAAACAAGAACGCACTCCGGGATAAGCTACTTACACAGAGGTAACTATTATTGAATTTCAGCTTGATAGAAAAAGGAAAAAAATGAAAAATTTTCACCCCACAGGAAATTGTCCGGTAAGGGACGTGCTCAGCCGGCTGGGCGACAAATGGTCGATGCTTGTCCTGACTACTTTGAGCGTGAACGGCACGATGCGTTTCAGCGACATTCACAAGACCATCGACGATATTTCACAGCGGATGCTGACCGTCACGCTCCGGACTTTGGAGGCCGACGGCCTGGTGCACCGCAAAGTATACCCCGAAGTGCCGCCCCGCGTGGAATACTGCCTCACGGAACTGGGCACAACTCTGATGCCACATATCGAGGCCCTTGTAAACTGGGCGGTCGGAAACATGGACGAGATACTGACGAACCGGCAGACTGCCGGGCAGTAAATCGCCGGAAGGACGGCGTTACAGCTTGATTTTCGCAATCAACTCCCTGACGACCGTTTTGAGTTCGGGCGGCCCGATAATCTCGGAGCGGTCGGCAATGGAGAGATACCAGCGAGCGAATAGGTCTGGTATTTCTGGAGGTAATACTCTCCGTCGGGTTGCTCGTCGTAAAGTCCGTAAGTGTACTTGGAGACTTCCGTATCGCGTGCGACATCGCGGTGGACACGAAGTTTCACCTCGATATCGACTTCGGAATAATAGACTTGTTCTATCAGTTCGTTCAGCGGAGGATGTGCTTCCTCAAAATCGTTTTCGGTCAAAGATAGATGGACAATCCTTCCCAGGTGGAAAGTACGGTAATCCCTCCTCAACTTGCACCAGGCGAGGACATACCAGATGCCTCTCGAGAAAAACATGCCCTGAGGCTCGACCGTCCGTTCGGTGACCTGGTGGTTATAGCCGGCACGGTAGGTCATCAGTAATTGCTTCTTATTCAACAAGCCTTTCAGAAGCGGCTGAAGGACATTTCCGGGGATGGCAGGCGGTGCGCTGTAACTCCCCGAAATCCGGATGTACTGGTCGAAATGGTGAAGGATATCTTTTTCGGCTGTTTTCAGTACTGCACGTATCTTATCCATGCCACTGCGGAACAGTCCGTAGGTATCGCCGTCGGTCTGATGGCTGACAAGTTTCTCCGCCACCAGGAAAGAGAGAGCCTCCTCGGTATTGAACATCAGGGGCGGCAACTTGAAACCGTCCACCAGCGAATACCCTACCCCGGCCTCGCCACCGACAGGGATGCCGGACTCTTCAAGCGCACGTATGTCGCGATAGACCGTCCGGAGACTTACTCCGAACTGCTCTGCAATCTCGCTTGCCGTGACAACAGGGCGGGATTGCAGCTTGACCAGGATAGCGGATATTCGTTCCAGACGGTTCATTGTACGTGTTTCTTCAGTTGATTTTTTTACAAAGATATCAACTTTCCGGGTATCTGTCGAACGATTAGCAAATCATCACCCGGATTGATTGGGGGATCAGGCGGATGATGCAAATGCCGTCGCCGGTAGGGCCTTCGGGGGAGTATTCGTTCATCCAGTCTTGCCAAAGTTCGCGCTTCAGTTCCACGTCGGTGACAATCTCGGCCTTACCCGCAATCTGCATCTGGCCACCTTCCAGCGTGGCGTACATCACTTCGCAGCGCGGATCCTGACGGAGGTTCGCTAATTTCTGCGTGGTGGCTTCTGTCGCGAAATGGAGTTGCTGCAATGTTTGTCCAGCCAGGTTGTTCAAGGCCGAAAGACGCGGGCCTGTCTCGGCATTGCAGGTGGCGACGATGCCGTATTCAAATCCCTTGATAAACTTTTCGGCTTCTTCCACCTGCTCTTTCGTCATCCCGGAAACCTCTCCTAAATAATACAATTTTAATTCCATCTTCGTAGCTTTTTAATGTTTATACTCGAACTATGGGGCAAAGGTATGGGGCGGAGGTGACAACAGTATGTCAGGAGGGGGAGAATAATTAACTACAATACTGATTTTATTTCCACACTTATAATAAAAGCTATACCCCCAAAACAATATTAGCATCAATATTCAGCTTCCGGCTTATGTCTCTGGCAACTTTCAACGTAGGTTCGCATTTACCGGAAAGATACTCACTAACCCGGGAAGGACTCACGCTCAACAGTTCCGAGAGCTTAGTTTGAGTAAGATTCATTTCATACATACGAAGTTTAAGAACGTCCACCAGCAACGGAGTTTCCACAGGAAAATGTTCTTCTTCATAATCAGCAACTAAATCAGACAGCAAATCCAACTCAAGGTAATTCTTGTCATCCGTAGGAGTGTTATTACTTACAACTTTCAGCAATTCTTCAATTCTTGCACAGGCCGCATCGTACTGTTTTTTATCTTTTATCTTTGCCATAATTTACTTACAGTTTATACGTGTGTCTCACGAATACAAAATCCTAAATTTTGGAACAATCTATTTTATCGTATTCTTTATGTGTGCCGATAAAGCGGATGAAAACCTTCCTGGCGGCAAACAAGATTATCGCAACCAATCTATACTCATTGCCCTTAATATTGAAAACAAACCTGTCATTACCCACATAATCAACACTATTGAACGTTTGCTTTATATCTGCCAGGCATGACCAGTCACTCTTTTCCGTCTTTTTGTACCAATCTCTCAAAGGAACATCTGCGTCAGCATGCTTCTTAGAATATTCCCTCAGAGTAGCAAATGTGATTATTCTCATGATTACTTCTTTGCGACAAAGCTACCCACTATTTTCCAAATATCAAAACATTTTTCCAATATTCAGAAATAACTCTAATAAAAAACAGAGATTATCCATCAAGTAATATTTAGTTCTATTTCTTTTATATACATTTGCGAACAGGGATAAGCCTATAATAAATCATCTTACCATGAACGACAAATTAAACATTCTCTGGACAACCGACAATAAAGACACCATATTCAATATGTTAGCCATGTACACCCTCAACTCCAAAAAGAGAGGCTGGTGGCAGGAAGTGAATGTGATTCTTTGGGGAGCTTCCGTAAAGTTAGCCGCCCAGGACACACAGGTTCAAACGGAAATTCTGGAAATGCTTCAAACAGGTGTCACCGTCGAAGCCTGCCAGGACTGCTGCGAAAGGTTCGGAGTGAAACCTGTAATCGAGAAACTGGGAGTTACCGTCAGATATATGGGAGCTCCGCTAACCGAATATCTCAAAAACGGAGAAAAGGTATTGACTCTTTGATTTGTAAGATATACCTACAAAATAAACTTTATTTTTCACACCGAAATACACAACATTATGGAACTTCCTATTTTAAAAGACAAAAACATCTTCCCCACAAATGAAGTCCTTGCTGACGTTCTGGAGGCTAGTTTCCCTGCATTCGAAGCGTTCAGCGCATCGGCTGAAGCCGCCGGCCTGACACTCGAATGGAACTATTACAACGACGGGAAAGCTTGGTTGTGCAAAGTCCTGTCGAAGAAGAAAAACCTCGCGTGGCTGGTTGTCTACCAGAACTACTTCAGGACCACCTCCTACTTTACCGAAAAGCATCTGGACCGTATCGCCGACATGGAAATTACGGAAAGCATCAAAGAGGAATTCTACCGGGCGAAACCCAGTGGTAAACTCATCCCTATGAGCGTTGTCATCACCGAAAAAGAACAGGTGAAGGATGCCTTGTCGATGATACTTTTCAAGAAAGGATTAAAATAAACGCATATGCAACCTAACGAGATCATAAAGAAACACATCGCCCCTTGCGGACTTCACTGCGGGGGTTGCTTTGCCTTCAACGGTGGCAACATACAGAAACACAGCACCGAACTCATCAAAAGCCTGGGTAACTTCGATGTTTATGCCCAACGCTTCGTCACCATGCTCGACGAACCAGTCTTCGAAAACTACCAGAGTTTCAAAATGATGCTGCATTATTTCTCGGAAGCCAAATGCAACGGTTGCCGCGAACAGGCATGTGCCCTGTTCAAAAGTTGCCATGTCAGGGATTGTTTCCGTGAGAAGGGTGTCGATTTTTGTTTTCAATGTACCTCTTTCCCCTGCGAACAAACCGGGTTCGACGAACATTTGCAAAAACGTTTCATCTCCATCAACGAAAAAATACGGAAAATCGGCATCGAAAACTATTACGAGGAGATAAAAGATGTTCCTCGATATTAGTTTTACTGCTTGACAAACAAGAGAATGACCAGCAAAGCATGCCTACCGGACAACTACAATATGTAAATATTAATATATAACTTATCTGATTTCATGGACAAAACATTACATATAGCTTCAGAACCATCAGGAATAGGTACAATAAAGTTATTTTTTTAAAGATCAGGCATCAATGACAAAGTCTTAGTTTTTGAAAATACACTTAAACATGCTTCCCTTTCCCCCATTAAAGATTTAAATAATGAAGGACTGAAAAAACGATCACAATCTCTTGAAAAACTGATTGGGAAACATCATTTTCCTGATAGTCATCTGATAACTTTACAGGACTTCATAAAATATGATTTCGATAAATACGATAATATCGTTGTTTGGCATGGAAATGATGTTGATGGACGACTCTTTTTTTACATGGCTTGCTCACTAATCAAAGGTCAGTTATATGAAGCTGACACCACTGAAATAAAGGTTTTATTTCCTCATCTTGAACAAAATCCGTTTATATTGCCGCTAGCATGTTGTTCTATCGATAATATAGCTGTTTTATATGATAAGATTAAGCACATATCAGATGATCAAAAAAAAGAGTACGCTTTACTTTGGGAAAAATGGTCGCAATCGGATGCTCCAATAAGAATTATCAATAAAGAGAATGCAATCCAGGAAGTGGAAGAAGATTATTTTGACGAATCTATTCTCTCCAATTGTACTAACGAATTCCGAAATGTAGCACGAGTTATAGGAGAAACTTTATACGACAGCAACTTTCTCATAGGTGACTCATTTCTCCACATAAGAGTCATTGACTTAATCGCTCGCAAGAAGTTATCTGCACAAGAAAACGAAAAATTCACACAAGAAATAGCAACATCTAATCTGTCGGATAAAAACAAAATCGTTATAAATGGAGTAAATGTAACCGAGTTAAGGTTTTTCTCTATCAAGAAACTATAACCGGTGTCAGATATCGGATGATACTATAAAAAATGTACCTTTGTCCATCATGAAGAAATTAGTAATTGTCGGATGCGGACGGCTGGGCGGTATCGTCGCCGAAGCCGTTATCAAAGGCATTTTGCCTGAATATGATTTAGTAGGTGTCTATTCCCGTACGGTATCGAAGGCCGAAAGCATGGCCGCCCGGATGCAGGAACAGGGAAAACCTTGCCTAGCGTGTACAACCATAGCGGATTTGCTGGCGCTGAAACCCGATTACCTGGTGGAAGCTGCCTCACCTGCCGCCATGAGGGAATTGGCTATCCCCACCCTGAAAAACGGTACTTCAATCGTAACCCTTTCTATCGGAGCGCTTGCCGACGACGACTTCTACCGCGAAGTCTCAGAAACAGCTAAGGCACACAGCACGCGTGTCTACCTGGCCTCCGGAGCAACCGGCGGTTTCGATGTGTTACGGACGGCTTCCCTGATGGGAAATGCCACCGCGAAGTTTTTCAATGAGAAAGGCCCCAACGCCCTGAAAGGCACGCCCGTTTACGACGAGTCGCTGCAAACGGAACAACGTACCGTCTTCTCCGGAAGCGCAACAGAAGCCATCAAGCTCTTCCCAACCAAGGTCAATGTCACCGTTGCCGCCTCACGGGCTTCAGTAGGCCCCGGGAACATGCAGGTCACAATGCAGTCCACCCCCGGATTTACGGGCGATACACAACAGGTAGAGATCTGGAACGACCAGGTACACGCCGTAATCGACGTCTACAGCGCGACAGCCGAGATAGCCGGTTGGTCGGTAGTGAATACGCTGCTGAACATCACCTCACCCATCGTCTTTTAAAAGGTTCATAAACAATCCTTACCGAAAAAACAGTCATTATGGAAACCAACTATCAGAAATTCCTGTCGGGAGAATATTGCAACCGCCTGGATAAAGAAGTGTTTGATATGATCGTCCGTAACAAACGGTTGCTTGCGGAATTCAATTCGACCGACATTTCGGACAGCGAAGCAAGGACAACTTTGCTGCATGAGCTATTCGGTCGCGTCGGAAAACATTCGAAAGTCGATATAAACTTCCACTGCGAATGCGGCAAACATATCTTTATCGGGGATAAAGTGATTATCAACATGAACTGTACCTTCCTCGATAACAATTATATAACGATAGGAAATAACGTCCTGATAGCTCCCAACGTGCAACTCTACACTGCAACCCACCCGGTAAGTGCGTCCGAGAGATTTGTGGAAGACTGGGATGAAAACTCGGGAGAACTGTTCTTTCGTACAAGAGCGCTGCCTATTACGATAGGAAACGATGTCTGGATTGGTGGCGGAGTAATCGTACTGCCCGGCGTTACTATCGGCGATAACTGCGTAATCGGTGCCGGAAGCGTTGTCACCCGGTCAATACCCTCCAACAGTCTGGTGGTCGGGAATCCCTGCCAGGTTGTCAAAACTATATAAAAATATAGAGCACGCGGATAAAACACTGATAATTAATACTTTTCAGTGATTATTCGCGTGCTACCTATTCCAACTCTGTTTATTTGCAATTGGCCGAAAGGTTTGCCAACACTTTCTCGCTCAGACGATCAAAAGCCTGGCGCGTACGTCCTGTCGAGACTTGCATGCAACGTACATGCGGATGGTTCAGCAGGTGGCTGTCTCCCAATGCTCCGGCGGTATCGCAGAAGCAGAGATTGTCGCCTTCGAGCCATTTCATGAAGGGAGCCTCGTCCCAGGCCGGAGACAAACCGGTGTTAAACAGTATCTTTTTATTGCCCAACTGCCCGAATTCGGCTTCATGCAACAGGACAGTGTTCTTATTCAGGCAACAGAAAACGGCTTCACTCTGCGACAACAGTTCGCCAAGCGGCAGGAAACGATAGCCCTTCCCGCGTGCCGCCTCTTTCTCGCTCCGGGCGAAATAGGCAACATCAGCCCCGAAAAACTTCAAGGCATCCGCTATCATGCCACCGGACTTACCCAGTCCTACGATACCGACTTTCATCCCGGTAATCTCACGGGGGATGTCGTCCCACGCCTCCTGCTCAAAACCATGCAGGCAACGCACCAGTTCGCTGATGACATACTCCACCACCCCTTCATCGCCATAATCGCGGATACCGGTGACAACGATACCCCGTTCGTTCGCATAGCGAATATCGACATTCGCGCTTTCCGGCGAGTAAAGCGAGCAACACATCCCGATATACCGGACGTTCGGACACTTTTCCAGTGCCGCCCTCCCAATCCGCGAGGTGTAACTCAACAAAACAGCGTCCGCATCCCCGATACGGCTTGCCACCTCCTCATCGCCGGATGGTATATCGTCGTACATAATAACTTCTTTCGCAAAATCTTGCAATTTCTTTTCTGCTGATGGAATCAGGCTTACAGGCTCTATCGCCACAAGTTTCTTAAACATCGGAATTTCTGCTTATTTTTATCGCACAAAGATAGCCCTTTCTTCCCACAAAGCGGAATTATCCCTCTCCATTCTTACAAATCAAAAACTTATTCTATCTTTGGGAACATGGAAACAAAGAAAGCTACAATCAGCAAAATCAACGTCGTCATCGATTGCAAAGATGCAGGCATCATGGCACGTTTTTACAGTCAGCTTCTGAATTGGGAGTGGACACACCCGCAGGCAAACGGTTGGTCAGCCATCACTTCGCCCGCCGGTATGGTCATCGCCTTCCAGGAGATTGAAGAATACGAACCGCCCGTCTGGCCCTGGCAGGCAGGGAAACAGGGGCAAATGCTACACCTCGATTTCTATGTGGACAACCTCGAAGAAGCCGTCCGCCACGCCCTCAGTCTGGGAGCACGCCTTGCCGGTGAGCAATATTTCAGAACTTCCCGCACATTGATCGACCCCGCCGGCCATCCTTTTTGCCTGGATACGGACGAACCGGAGTAACCTGTCAAAAACGAACATCATGAAAAAAAAGGACTTGAACGAAATGAGCAATGAGGAACTTTGGCAACTGTTCCCTATTATACTGTCGCCCCATAACCCGGAGTGGCCCGGACGTTACAAAACAGAAAAAGAGCTGCTCATAAAAACCATCGGAGCGGAAAACATCGTCCGTATCAATCATATCGGAAGCACTGCCGTCCCCGGTCTGACAGCCAAACCGACGATCGACATTTTGCTGGAGATACAGCAGAAAACCGATCCCGTCCGCCTCATCCCGACTATCGAGTCAGCAGGTTACATCTATTGCCACAAACCCGACAACCCGCCTCCCCACATGATGTTTATGAAAGGATATACGCCCGAAGGATTTAAAACTCAAGCCTTCCATCTCCACATAAGATACTCCGGTGATTGGGACGAACCTTATTTCCGCGACTATCTCCTCGCCCATCCCGATACGGCCAAGGTCTACGGTGAGTTAAAGGTCAAACTACAAAAGCTATACGAACACGATCGCGACGGCTACACCGATGCAAAAACCGATTTCATCCGGGAGATAACAAACCGGGCAAAAGAACAGATTACCTATCCCACAAACATGGAATAAATTATGAAAAACAAAGAGGACACACGGGATGGCTAAGAGTACATCCATTACACCTAAAAAACAATGACACAACAACAAGCTAAATTTATATACATATAAAATAATAGTATGATGAAAACAAAATACATCACCCTGACAAAAGAAAACATCGGAACGGAACATATTTGTTGCGCCTTCTCCGACAAAAAATGCAAGGAAGGCTACGAGCTGAAAAAAGAATGGCTCAGAAAAGAATTCGACAACGGATACTTATTCCGCCGCCTCGACGAACGTGCCAAGGTATTCATCGAATACGTCCCCGCCGAAAAGGCCTGGGTTCCCGTCAACGCCCCCGGCTATCTGATGATCAACTGTTTCTGGGTATCCGGACAATACAAGGGATGCGGACACGGCAAGGCGCTATTGCAATCCGCCATCGACGATGCCCGGTCGCAGGGAAAAGCAGGACTGGTCACCGTAGCGGGTACATCCAAATTCCATTTCATGAGCGACACCAAATGGCTTCTGCGCCAGGGTTTCCAGACGGTGGAAAAACTCCCCAACGGTTTCAGCCTGCTGGTTCTGAAACTGATGTCCGATGCGCCCGAGCCCTCTTTCAAGGCCTGCACGAAAAGTGGGGAATGCGAGGAGAAAAACGGGCTGGTCGTTTACTTCACCAACCGCTGCCCGTACACAGAATACCACGTCCTCGGTTCGCTGGCAGATGTAGCCCAAAGCAAAGGAATCCCGCTGAAAATAATCAAACTGGAGACACTGGAGCAGGCACAGGCTGCCCCCACCCCGGCCACCATATTCACGCTTTTCCACAACGGGCAGTTTGTCACCACCGACCTCAGCGTATGTCTTGAGAAACGGTTTGAAAAGGCAGTAAAGATATAAGACGGAGGAGATAAACACTTCCCCTCCTGTATTCCCGGATTGCCCGAAACAATCCGGGGACACAATGTCTTAAACGCAAAAAATCCCTGCAAGCAACTTGCAAGGACTTCCGTTTTTCAGCGGAGAGATAGGGATTCGAACCCCAGGAACCTTTCAGTTCAACGGTTTTCAAGACCGCCGCAATCGACCACTCTGCCATCTCTCCAGTATGTTTTGCTATCGTTTTCTCTCGATTGCGGTGCAAAGGTAGTGATATTTTTTATATCTCCTAATTTTACGAAGCATTTTTTTCTTTTTAAGCTATTATTTTTCTTTTAACCACTCAGAATGGGAAGTCGTATCCGTTTTATTACTATTTTTGTATTCTATAATTATCAATGAAGTAATAAGTTTTATATGAGAAAGTTGAAAGATTTATTCCTGATTTCGGTGGTGTTGCTGCTGGTTAGTTGCTCCATGTCTGCCAAATCGGATAAAAACGAAACAGGAAACGTAGCTGCCCAGGGCGAAGTTGTAGTACTTAACAAAGCTGACTTTCTGACCAAAGTATATAATTACGAGAAAAACCAAACAGAATGGGTCTATGAAGGCACCAAGCCTTGCATCGTCGACTTCTATGCTGACTGGTGCGGACCTTGCAAGAAGGTTTCTCCTATATTAAAGGAATTGGCCGGAGAATACAAAAACGACATCATCATTTATAAGATCAATGTCGATAACGAAAAGGAACTGGCTGCCGCTTTCGGCATACAGAGCATCCCTACCCTACTGTTTATTCCTGCTAAAGGAAAACCGCAACTGGCACAGGGAGCACTTTCAAAGGAACAGTTCGTTGAACAAATCAATGGTTTCCTGCTGGGAAAGAAATAAGGGGACACACAATAAAAAAGAGGACACTCCACATAGGAAATGTCCTCTTTTTATTTGGCATTAAGCGAATTACTCAGCGCTTTCTGCTGCAGGAGCTTCTTCAGCAGGAGCGTTTGCTGCTGCTTCTTCAGCTGCCTTTGCTGCAGCGGCGGCTGCTAATTCAGCTTTCTTTTTAGCTACTTCTTCTGCTTTTGCCTTGTTAGCTTCTTTTTCAGCTTCCAGACGAGCTTTTTCTGCAGCCTTAGCCGCTTCGCTGTCTTTCGATTTTACTGCTTCAACAGAAGCTTGTTTGTTTTTCAACCAAGCCTGGAATTTAGATTCCGCTGTAGCTTCGTCGAATGCACCTTTCTTAACACCTTCCAGTAAATGCTTTTTCATGCATACACCTTCGCGTGACAGAATGTTGCGAGTTGTGTCTGTAGGCTGTGCACCTACCTGTAACCAATACAAAGCTCTTTCGAAGTTCAAATCTACTGTAGCAGGATTAGTGTTCGGATTATAAGAACCTATCCTTTCAATAAACTTTCCATCACGTGGAGCCCTGCTGTCTGCAACTACGATCTGATAAAAAGCGTAGCTTTTGCGACCGTGTCTTTGCAATCTAATTTTTGTTGCCATGTTTGAATAATTAATTTAAGCTGTTTGTATTAGCGGGTGCAAAGATAAGTTGTTTCAAAACATAAAACAAATATTCCAAACATTTTTCCTACCTTTGCGCCTTCTTTTTACATATATATATAATGTACGTATGATTTCTATTGATGGACTGACAGTGGAGTTTGGCGGAAGTGCCCTCTTTTCTGATATATCTTTCGTTATAAACGAGAAAGACCGAATTGCCCTGATGGGGAAAAACGGTGCGGGCAAATCAACTTTGCTCAAAATACTAGCCGGGGTACGCGAACCGACACGCGGAAAGGTTTCGGTACCCAAAGATACGGTCATAGCCTATCTGCCGCAACATCTGATGACGGAAGACGGGCGCACCGTATTTGAAGAAACGGCACAGGCTTTCGCCCACCTGCATGAGATGGAGGCCGAGATCGAAACGATCAACAAAGAGTTGGAGACACGTACTGACTACGATTCGGACAGTTATATGGAGCTGATCGAGCGCGTCTCCACACTCAGCGAGAAATTTTATTCCATCGAGGAGATCAATTATGACGCCGATATCGAGAAGACATTGCTCGGACTGGGCTTCAAGCGCGAAGATTTCAACCGGCAGACCAGCGAGTTCAGCGGTGGCTGGCGCATGCGTATCGAGTTGGCGAAGTTACTCTTGAAGAAACCGGACGTGTTACTGCTCGACGAGCCTACGAACCATCTGGACATCGAATCAATCCAGTGGCTGGAAGATTTCCTGATCGATAACGGGCAGGCGGTGGTTGTCATCAGCCACGACCGGGCATTCGTCGACCATATCACCACCCGCACAATCGAAGTCACCATGGGCCGCATCTACGACTACAAGGTGAATTACAGTAGTTATCTGCAACTCCGCCAGGAACGCCGCGTACAACAACAAAAGGCGTTCGACGAACAACAGAAGATGATTGCCGAAACCCGGGAGTTTATCGAACGTTTCAAAGGGACATACTCCAAAACGCTACAGGTACAAAGCCGTGTCAAGATGCTTGAAAAACTTGAGATACTTGAAGTGGATGAGGAAGACACATCGGCACTCCGCCTGAAGTTCCCGCCCTCTCCCCGCTCCGGTACATATCCGGTGATTATCGAAAACGTGGCAAAAACATACGGCGACCATACGGTGTTCCGCAATGCCAACCTGATGATTGAACGGGGCGACAAAATCGCTTTCGTAGGAAAGAATGGCGAAGGAAAGTCCACGCTGGTGAAATGTATCATGAAAGAGATCGAACACGACGGCACGCTGACCATCGGACATAACGTGATGATCGGTTATTTCGCTCAGAATCAGGCTTCGCTGTTGGATGAGAACCTGACCGTCTTTCAAACGATAGACGATGTCGCCCAAGGTGATATCCGTAATAAAATTAAGGATTTGCTCGGCGCGTTCATGTTCGGCGGAGAAAATTCAGCCAAGAAAGTGAAGGTTTTGTCGGGTGGAGAGCGCACGCGCCTGGCGATGATCAAGCTGCTGCTCGAACCAGTCAACCTGCTGATTCTCGACGAGCCGACCAACCATTTGGACATGAAAACGAAAGATATCCTGAAACAGGCGTTGCTCGACTTCGACGGTACGCTGATTGTGGTGTCTCACGACCGTGATTTCCTGGACGGACTGGTGACGAAAGTCTACGAATTCGGCAACCAGCGGGTCACTGAACATCTTGAAGGCATTTACGAATTCCTCCAACGGAAGAAAATGGAGAATCTCAACGAACTCGAAAGAAACAAAACAAGATAACAATCAGTCAATTACAGTTTCCTCGTAGTCCCACTTTCAGGAAACTGTAATGAAGTAATAATCAATAGCAAAGCATTAAATCTTCACTCCCAAAGAAAGCATCAAATCGTAGGTAGCTCGGTTCACGTCGTCGTGGTAGCTGTAATGCGTGCGGCGGGAAAAGTAGCGGTTCGAGAGCGATATATTCCATTTTTTGCTGGAAAGATAAACCAGTTTGATGCCCATCACTGTCAAGCGGGAATGACCTTTGTCACCTTGTACGTTGAAAGTATTCGGGTCGACCGTGCTCAGGTCTATGTCCGGATTGTAGCCTTTCCAGGTAAAAATATGATAGTTTTCCATATTTAGCAAAAATGTCCAGTGCTTGTTGTAAGTCAAACCTGTAAAGGCTTTTACACTATAACCGCTTCCCATGTTGTAATCGCGTTCATCGAGACGAAAATAGTCTGACGAGCCACCTCCCAGGGCAACACCGTTCACATAAAATTCGCCGTAGGCATCGACCTTGTCGCTCGGCTCCGAACGTTTGTAATAGATCAAACCGCCTCCCACAGCCGCCGCCTCCGAAATGCGGTAGGGCGACACCTTGCCACCATCACTGGAGCGCAACTGCGAATCGTAATAGTCGAAGTGCTGGAAGACACCGGCCGTCAGCGTGCGCGGCCCTTTCTCCCAAACCCGTTTACCCCACAAGGCGCCGATAGCATTCACCTGCGTGATGACCGGCTGACTGGAAAAGAAATCGAATCCGGCACGCAGCTGAAACCATTCGTAGGGCGAATAAAACTCGTCTTCAAAAGGGTCGCCATAATCCAGACGCAGCGAAAGATGCATACTAGTCGTCCCATGTTTCGAATGCTCCTGCTCCGCCAGGAAACGAGGACCGGCACTCACGATAAAGTTCACGGGCACAAACGAGTATGCCCTACCTTTATGCGGCCTGTGACGCCATGCCTCACCGGTTATCAGACGGTTTATGCCACGCACGGGCGATATCAGTCCAGAAAGTATCTCACGCCCTACACGCTCCGCCCCACTCGACCGGTCATCGATAAAAAGGTCGGACAGACGGTAAGTGATTTCACCTAACTCCACCCCTCCGAACGTGGTAGCCATCAGGTCGTTGATAGAGGGCGGTTCATTCTCCATGAAGAATTCCCACATCAAACTCCCACCGGCGGCGAAAGGGATAGACTGCCAGAAATTCATCCCGTTGCTGCGTGCGGCATTGAAGTAAAGCGAGCCGTGGTAGGGATGCGCCACCAGATTGGTCGAAAACTTGTCGGTATCCCAGACAGGGCCGGTTTTGAAATTGTTCTTAATCGTATGACCATTAATATGAGCAAAGTCCTCGTTCATCAGAAAACGGTCGAAAGCCCATATCCCGACATTCAAGCCGAACACCTCGCCGGCTGCCAGCCAGGGCTTTTTAGGCATGAAAACAGTCGAGTCGCTCACGTAATTTCTTGTATCCATTTTAGGGAAGTGTTGCCCCTGCATCCACTGTGCTGAAAGCAAAGCCAGCAATCCTATCCATATAAATCTCTTCATCATGTAACATTCTTTTGGCCTGAGCCTTATACCTATTACTCATGCAAACTTATATATAATTAACAGTAAAGGATTCGTTTGGTTTAAATTATTCTTAGGTTGTGTCGCTAGAAACAAACACAATTCAAAGGAAATACTTACTTTTGCAGAAAAAAACAAAATGATAGATTTTATCACCTTTTGCGACTATACAGGGACGTTTGCATTCGCAATTAGTGGGATCAGATTAGCCTCTGCAAAACAATTTGACTGGTTTGGCGCCTATGTGGTCGGACTGGTTACTGCCGTGGGCGGAGGGACAATACGCGATATCCTGCTGAATGCAACCCCTTTCTGGATGGAACAAACATCTTATTTAACTGTTTCCGCACTAGCTTTATTGTTTGTTATCATCTTCCGTAAATATGTGATCCGGCTGAATAACACGTTCTTTATATTCGACGCCATCGGACTGGGTCTGTTCGGCGTGGTCGGAATCGCTAAAACACTCGAATTCGGCTTCCCTATGTGGGTAGCTATCGTAATGGGAACGATCACCGGATCATTCGGGGGAATGATGCGCGATATATTAATCAATGAGGAGCCGCTAATCTTCCGAAAAGACATCTATGCCCTGGCATGCGTGTTCGGTGGCGGTGTATATTATTTATGTATGCTCGCCGGGTTAACACCCTCCATCACCCAGTTCGCTGCAGCGTTGGGGATATTCCTGGCACGTATCATAGCCGTAAAATATCACATAAGCGTTCCCGTTTTGAAGGGAGAAGAATAAATTTATTACCTTTGCATTATGACAGTAAACATGAACGATCAGCGCGATAAGGCTTCTATCCTGCTTATCTATACAGGCGGAACAATCGGAATGATTGAAAATCCTGAAACCGGAGTATTGGAATCTTTTAATTTCCAACATCTTAGAGACAATATGCCGGAACTGAAAAAGCTCGGTTACTCAGTATCGACTTATCAGTTCGATCCGGTAATGGACTCGTCCGAAATGGGGCCTGACTCATGGATGAAGATTGTGAAAATCATCGCAGATAATTATGCGAAATACGATGGTTTCGTGGTGCTGCATGGCACCGATACCATGTCGTTCACCGCCTCTGCCCTGAGTTTCATGCTCGAAAACCTCAGCAAGCCGGTCATTTTCACCGGTTCACAATTGCCCATCGGCATGTTACGCACGGACGGGAAGGAAAACCTGATCACGGCGATCGAGATTGCTGCTGCCAAAGAAAACGGAATACCTATTGTACCCGAAGTCTGCATCTTCTTTGAAAACGATTTGCTGCGAGGCAACCGTACGAGCAAGATCAATGCCGACAACTTCAATGCATTTCGTTCATACAATTATCCGGCCCTGGCACATGCCGGGATATACATTAAATACGATACGGGACAAATTTATCACCCAGTTTCGCGTAAGCCGCTGAAACCGCATTATCTACTGGACCGGAACATCGCTATCCTGAAGTTGTTTCCGGGCATCTCGCCGCAGGTGGTGGAAAGCATCCTCAACATTCCCGACCTGAAAGGGGTCGTGATGGAAACTTTCGGTAGCGGGAATGCCCCGAGTTACGACTGGTTTCTGACCATGCTCAAAGATGCAGTAGACCGGGGTATCGTAATCGTCAATGTAACCCAGTGTAGCGCCGGAAGCGTTGAGATGCACCGGTATGAGACGGGCCATAAATTATTGGAAGCCGGCGTTATAAGCGGGTTCGACAGCACGACGGAAAGCGCTGTCGCCAAGTTGATGTTCCTTTTCGGCCACGGGTTATCGCCCGAGGAAGTGAAGGACCACATGAACTGTTCGCTTATCGGGGAAGTGACGATCCCTGATACGTTCCGTTCCTGATTATACTATGTAAAACAGAATAGGCCGCGAGGCGGAATAGAAAAATATGAAACTATCATTTCTTAGCTTAGCAAGTGGAAGCAGTGGCAACTGCTATTATCTGGGTACTCCCGAATTCGGGATACTGATTGATGCTGGTATCGGAATACGTACCATAAAGAAGGTGTTGAAAGATAAAGCGATCGACTTTTCCAAAATCGTGGCAGTCCTGATAACGCACGACCATGCCGACCATATCAAGACGGTGGGTTGCCTGGGAGAGAAAATGAATATCCCGGTATACACTACCGCTGCCGTCCACCGAGGAATAGAAAAAAGCCGTTATGTGGAAGAGACGTTGATCGGTTCACGCCGGGTCATCGAAAAAGAAGTACCTTTTACCATCCGCAACTTCAATATCATCGCTTTCGAAGTGCCTCACGACAGCACGGACAACGTAGGCTACTATATCGAATACGGAGAGCATAAGTTTACTTTTGCGACCGACGTGGGCCATATTACGGATACAGTGAGTCGTTATATGCGAATGGCTAACCATCTGATCATCGAGGCCAACTACGACGAGGAAATGTTGAAGTTCGGCACCTACCCCGCTTTCCTGAAAGAACGTGTAGCGAGTCCGACAGGCCACCTGAGTAACCGTGAAGCTGCCGAATTCCTGGCAGCCAACTATGACCCGAAGCTGAAGGACATTTGGTTGTGCCACCTCAGCCGCGACAACAACCACCCGGAACTTGCCTATAAGACAGTCGACATCCGATTGTTTCAAGAAGGGGTCCGTGTCGGCAAAGATGTCTCTCTGATAGCACTTAAGCGCACGACTCCGTCTGATATCTTTGAATTCGAGTAAAAAATAGTTAGAAAAAAGCGACCGAAAAGTTTGCAAAGAAAAATTAAACCTCTATCTTTGCACCCGCAATCGAGAAACAAAGTCCACAAGCAGGAAACAAGGATTGCAACAGATTGACTTGGTAGCTCAGTTGGTAGAGCAAATGACTCTTAATCATTGGGTCGAGGGTTCGAGCCCCTCCCAGGTCACTCAAAGAAAAAACCGATTGACTCGGTAGCTCAGCTGGTAGAGCAAATGACTCTTAATCATTGGGTCGAGGGTTCGAGCCCCTCCCGGGTCACAAAAAGCCTGTTATAGAAAGTTCTATGACAGGCTGTTTTGTATTATCTATCCTCCAGATATCCCGATTCTAATAAATTGTTAATCATTTTAATTTATTCTTTTCTGTCACATATGTTACAATTTAAAAAGGACAGATGGTGTACTTTTGTCTCAAATCATTTAATAATCAGTTTATGGAACAGTTACATGCACATGAAGTTCTTTTCATGATGGAAGGAAACAGTTACTCAGAGAGCAGCCTGAGAGCAGCTATCATTAATAAATTCGGTTCGGAACAACGTTTTTATGCCTGCTCGGCCGATAACATGAATGTGGATGAATTAATCGAATTCTTGAAAGAAAAAGGGAAATTCATGCCTATGAATGATGGTTTTACGGTAGATGTCAGCAAGGTTTGCAGTCATTAAATCGATACAAATTATTTTTACCCGAGCCTTTTAAAATACAAAAGCCGCCCTATTCTCACGAACAGAGCGGTTGTTTGCCCACTGAAGGGCTTGGGATACAACGTTATTAGATATGAGGATTAACGTTATAGAGTAAAAAGTATGATTTCACCAATTACATTGAATTTATTGATATACTAGTTAATCCAATCAACAATAAAATCAGCTCGCGGGTCCTCACCAGGACTCTTCGGCTCAATAGGGACTTCCCAGTCCGTTATAAAAGCACCTGTATAATCAGATTTGTAACTCACCTCACGGTCTTTTTTATCTCCATTCGATGAATCGTCGCAACCCCATACAAGTGAAGTTCCACGCTCGCCTGCGCGAACGGCATACATCGATCTCTGTTTTTTTTCAGTCCTTCCCCACGCCAAGGGGAGGATACTAGTTTCAGCCAAAGTCATTAACCTAAAATATTTATATACATCTAATCAAACTCACAAAACAACATCTCTTAAAAACTTTGATGTAAAGGTATCCCGCCCGACGCAATGTTTTGCGACAATCTCCGGCTATTTTATTTACGATATTTATAAATGTAGACCCAATACGGAAGCAAACCCTCCGAAAAGGAGGAAACAGACCGAAAAAGAAGAAATTTACTCATTTCATAACAATCCGGCCCATTTTATGATAAAATCAGCTTATTTTGCAACGGCTGGCGGAAAAGGCCCTATACAGGCTTCCAACATTTCCCGCACACCCATTGTTGTATTGATATAAAAATGAACAGAATGAAAAATAAAACACATCAGAAAAGGGTCGCAGCCATACACGACCTGTCCGGATTCGGAAAATGCTCACTCACCGTCGCATTACCTATTTTATCTGCCGCAGGCATTGAAACATCAGCTCTCCCCACAGCCATCCTGTCCACTCATACCGGAGGTATCAGCGGATACACCTACCGCGACCTGACGGAAGATATGCGCCCGGTCATGAAACACTGGAAGTCGCTCGACATAAAGTTCGATGCCATCTACACCGGCTTCCTCGGTTCGTTCGAACAGCTCGACATCGTTAAGGAGTTTTTCGACGCATTCAGGCAGGAAGACAACCTGATACTGGTTGACCCGGTTATGGGCGACAACGGCGAACTGTACACCGTCTTCACTCGCGAGTTCGCAGCCGGCATGAGGATGCTTTGCCAAAAAGCCGACATCATCGTGCCCAACCTCACCGAAGCGGCCTTGCTGCTCGACGAACCGTACCATCCGGGGCCTTACACCCACGCATATATCGAAAGCCTGCTGAGGAAGCTTGGCGCACTGGGTCCGCAGAAAGTAGTACTGACCGGCGTTTATTTCAAGGAAGACGAACTGGGGGCCGCCACCTACGACCGGACGACCGACACGATAGACTACGTCTTCACCCAGAAAATACCCGGTTATTACCACGGGACAGGCGATGTGTTTGCCAGCGCCCTGCTGTCGGCCTTGCTCAACGACTTCAGCCTGATCGACGCGGCGGCCATTGCCGTTCATTTTACGACCGACAGCATCCGGCGGACTTACAAGGCAAAGACCGACTATCGCTTCGGTGTTAATTTTGAACAAAGTTTTCCCGACTTTCTAAAAGAACTCAAACTCGTATAAAGGGTTTCGATTTTATTTTTCATCTTTGCGGCATCATATATATAAGAATATAAACTTCAAAACTCCTATACAATTGATATGAGTAAAATAAAAATTGCTATTTCCGGAATAGGGGCTGTAGGGGGTTACTACGGGGGGTTGCTCGCTGCCCACTACCAGGATTCGGAGGATGTGGACATCTTCTTCATCTCCCGCGGCGAGAACCTGAAGGCTATCAAAGAATTTGGCTTGGAAATAAAAAAATCTTTCAAGAAAACAATAGCCATACCAACCCTCGCAACCGACAATCCGGCAGAGATAGGTCCGGTGGATTACCTGCTCTGCTGCACGAAAAGCTACGATCTGGAAGAAAATATCCGTCACCTGAAGCCGGTCATCAGTCCGGAGACTGTCATCCTACCCCTGCTCAACGGGGCCGACATCGCCGAACGGATAGAAAAAATACTGCCCGGAAGCAGAATATGGAAAGGCTGTGTTTACATAGGTGCGCGGCTCGTTTCGCCCGGATATATCGAGAAATTCACCCTCAAGGACCGTTTGTTTTTCGGACTCAACGGCAAGGATAAGGAACAACAACTGGAGTTAAGGAATATATTGAGCTCCGCCCGCGTGTTATCGACCAACCCGGAGGACATCGACCTCGAGATATGGAAGAAATTCTTTATGATCTCCACGGCAGCAACCATCACTTCTTACTTCAACGAACCGATTAACAGTGTGATAGAAAATCATATCGACCTGTTCATCACGCTGGGATACGAGTTAAAAGACGTTGCCGAAGCCAAAGGAATCAAACTGCCGGAAGATATTGTTTTCTCGTCTATCCAGGCCCAAAAGATGATGCCGAACGGTGCGACCACTTCAATGCACAGTGACTTCAAGCGCGGAGGCCAGACGGAAATCGAGACACTGACCGGCTACGTAATCCGCGAGGCGGAAGCCCTGGGGCTGGATGTCCCCACCTACCGGTTCATGTACAACGGGCTGACACAATTCCCCTATCCCCAATAAGGTCATGAGGAAATCAGCATAGCCTAACAAAATAACAGGGAACGCATACGACGCAGAAAACTCAGAGAAACACAGATATTATATTGATTATTAATAAAATATTCTGCGAAACTCTGCGTTTTCTGCGTCGTTTCTGTTTCCTAATTCCTTTTTTCAGGAAAAACTGTTATCTTTTTCCCGGAAAATTATCCGATATAAGTCTCCATGAATTTGGCATTCGGAGCCGGAGAAATCGTCACCACCTCGGTATCTGCCGGGATAAGCACCGTCTGACCCTGATGAACGAATATTTCGTTTCCTTTATTGTCGCGGATAGAAGCCTTACCCTCCATACATATATATACGACAAACGAATCGAGTTCGGAGAAGTCGCGCACCATCATCGTATCGAGGTCGAGCAGGTTTGTCGTGAAATACTTGCAGTTGGCCAGTTCGACTGTCGCGTTGGTATGTGCCTTATAATGCGTGCGGTAGTCGGGAGACATGGTATAGTCGATGGCATCTTTGGCCAGCTCGGTATGCAGTTCACGCCCGTTACCGTTGGCATCCTTACGATCGTAGTCGTAGATGCGGTAAGTGATGTTGCTGGTCTGCTGTATCTCTGCGATAAAGCATCCGGCACCGATGGCGTGAACACGCCCCGCAGGCAGGAAGAACACATCGCCCGGCGACACTTCATAACGCTGGAGAACGTCCATGATAGTGTTATCGCCTACCCGTTTCACATACTCCTCTGCGTCAATTTGTTGGGAGAAACCGGAATAGAGGCCAGCTCCCTCCGCGGCGTTGATTACGTACCACATTTCGGTCTTGCCAAAAGAATTGTGGCGTTTCATAGCCAGCTCGTCGTTGGGATGCACCTGGATAGACAGGTCATCACGGGCGTCGATAAACTTAATCAGCAGCGGGAAAGTAGAGCCGAACCGGTCCATTACCTTCTCACCGAGCAACTGCTTGCCGTAAGTGCGAATCAGTTCATCGAGCGACTTGCCTTCCAAGTCACCATTATCGACGATGGAATAGTTACCCTCTACATGCGAAAGTTCCCAACTTTCACCGATACCTTCTTCAACCGGTGTGATGCCCTTAAATGGGCAGATGTCTGAGCCTCCCCAAATAATCTTCTTGAGGATAGGCTTAAAAGTCATTGGATATAACATACTGTGTGTTTTGTTGTTTGATTACTTCTTTATCTTTACTTTTCTCAGTACAACAGCACTGCGTGCCGGAATGTACAGTTTAAGCCATTCTTTTTTGTCTTTTTTAAATAATGGATCGAATTGTGTGAAATGACGCACCGAATCGTCCGCCAGGCCGAAACCACCGAAACGGGGGGCATCTGTGTTGAGAATCACTTCATACTCGCCTTTAGGAACCAGGAAGCCGTAGTCGGTGTACGATTTCGTCGGACTGAAGTTGAACACAAATACCAGGTCTTTGCGCATGTAGGCCAGAATCTGGTCGCCATCGCTATCCCACACCTTCTGTATTGGGGTAGACTGGAAGTTTTTCACGCTACGGAGCAGTTCGATCATTTCGCGGTCGAAGTCGCCCAGATAGTGATATTTCAAATCCATATTATCTACCAGTTCCCACTGGCGGCGTGCATATTTGTGCGACCATCCGTTGCCTTCGCGCGGGAAGTCGATCCATTCGGGATGTCCGAACTCGTTGCCCATAAAGTTGAGGTATCCGCCGTTGATGGTCGAGGCGGTCACCAGACGGATCATCTTATGGAGCGCCACACCGCGTTCAACAACAGCGTTGTGGTCGTCCTTCTGCATGTGCCAGTACATGTCCGCATCTATCAACCGGAAGATGATGGTCTTATCTCCCACCAGTGCCTGATCGTGGCTTTCGGCGTAACTGATTGTCTTTTCGTCGGCACGGCGGTTGGTCGTTTCCCACCAGATGGACGAGGGATGCCAGTCTTCATCTTTCTTTTCCTTGATCGTCTTGATCCAGTAGTCGGGAATGTTCATTGCCATGCGATAGTCGAAACCATAGCCGCCGTCTTCATAGTTGGCAGCCAGTCCGGGCATGCCGCTCACTTCCTCGGCGATGGTGATGGCGTTCTTATTTACCTCGTGGATCAGTTTGTTGGCCAAGGTGAGATAAGCAATCGCGTCGCCGTCCTGATGTCCGTTGAAGTAGTCGCCGTAATTGCAGAAAGCCTCGCCCAATCCGTGACTGTAATAGAGCATGGAAGTGACACCGTCGAAACGGAAACCGTCGAACTTATACTCTTCAAGCCAGAATTTGCAGTTCGAGAGCAGGAAATGCAACACCTCGTTCTTGCCATAATCGAAGCAAAGCGAGTCCCAGGCGGGATGCTCGCGGCGTGTACCGCTCAGGAAATATTGATTATAGGAACCGTCGAAACGTCCGAGGCCCTCCACTTCATTCTTAACAGCATGGCTGTGTACAATATCCATGATGACAGCGATTCCCATGCCGTGGGCGTCGTCTATCAGCTGTTTCAGCTCTTCGGGCGTACCGAAACGGGACGAGGCGGCGAAGAAGCTGCTGACGTGATAACCGAACGAGCCGTAGTAAGGATGCTCCTGTATCGCCATGATCTGTATCGCGTTGTATCCTTCGCGGGCAATGCGGGGTAGCACGTTGCGGCGAAATTCATCGTATGAGCCGACTTTTTCCTCGTTCGTCGACATACCGATATGGCATTCGTAGATCAGCAGCGGGGCGGTGTCAGGCTTAAAGCGTTTGTTTTTAAACGCATATGGCTTGACTGGGTTCCACACCTGTGCACTAAATATTTTAGTTTGTTCGTCTTGCACGACACGGCGTATCCAGGCCGGGATGCGTTCACCGCTTCCTCCGTCCCACTCAACCAGCAGTTTGAAAAGGTCTTCGTGACGGAGCAGCTCTTCTTCGAGCGCAATCTCCCAGACACCGTATCCGAGGCGTCTCATTTTATATCGTTCGTCTTTCTTCCAGTCATTAAATGTACCGATAAGATAGATAGCTGTGGCATTCGGGGCCCATTCGCGGAACACCCACCCCTTGTTGGTTTTATGCAAACCGAAGTACAGATAGCCGGAAGCCATCTCGGCCAACGTCTGTTTCCCGTTGTTGGTCAGGCTCTTTTCCTTGTCAATCACGTATTGATACCGTCCTTCTATCGCCTCTTTATAAGGGGCAAGCCAAGGGTCATTCTTTATTAGATTCAGCGACTCCATGATTTATTTGAGATTGGTTTAGCGCAAAGATAAAAGAAAAAAAGATACCGTATTGATATTCCCGGGATATTTCTTACTTTTGCATCAAACCCCATGCAATATATGAGTAGAGGAACAAAGAGTATAGCCTTTTATTTAGTGATGATCCTTGTATTCGGTTCATTGATGTATTTTATCGCCAAAGAAGGAGAGAGCCAACAGATTGAAAGCGCCATGACATCGGCCTACGACGCCCCTAAAAACCTCAGTGAAGGTTTTTCCTTATTTTGGGAACTGATGATGCATCATATCCAGTCGCCTATCGGCATCCTGCTGTTGCAGATCATTACGATATTGATTACCTGCCGCCTGTTCGGCTGGTTGTTTCAGAAGATTGGCCAGCCTACGGTCATCGGCGAGATTGTGGCCGGTATCGTACTGGGGCCATCAGTGCTGGGGCATTTGCTACCGGAGGCTTCGGGATTCCTTTTCCCGGTCGAGTCGCTGGCCAACATCACTATCCTGAGCCAGTTCGGGCTGATCCTGTTTATGTTTGCCATCGGTATGGAGCTGGATATCACCGAGGTTCGGAAGAAATTAAAGGAAACGATCCTAATCAGCCATACAAGCACGATTGTGCCCTTCTTTTGCGGGATGCTTACTGCCTACTTCGTTTACGACACGTATGCCGACAAAGGCACTCCCTTCCTATCGTTCGCCCTGTTTATAGGTATCGCCATGAGTATCACTGCCTTCCCGGTGCTGGCACGTATCATACAGGAACGCGGATTGACGCGGACGCATCTGGGGACGATCTCGCTCGCCAGCGCAGCCAACGGTGACATCACGGCCTGGTGCCTGCTGGCCGTCGTGATAGCCATCGCACAGGCGGGGTCAATGCTGAGTGCGGTCTATAATATTCTTTTCTCCGCCATTTATATCGCTTTCATGTTCTTTGCCGTCCGTCCGTTCCTGAAAATGATCGGACATATTTACCATAATAAGGAAGTGATCGACAAGGGCCTGGTCGCTTTTATGTTCCTCCTGCTCATCATTTCGGCTTATTTGACCGAGATGTTAGGGTTGCATGCGTTGTTCGGCGCGTTCATCGCGGGGGTGGTGATGCCAAGTAACGTGAAATTCCGCAAGATCATGACCGAAAAGGTGGAAG
Source organism: Parabacteroides goldsteinii DSM 19448 = WAL 12034 (assembly GCF_000969835.1). Classification (GTDB taxonomy): domain Bacteria; phylum Bacteroidota; class Bacteroidia; order Bacteroidales; family Tannerellaceae; genus Parabacteroides; species Parabacteroides goldsteinii. The sequence goes on along the minus strand of NZ_KQ033913.1, from coordinate 570,707 downwards.
ATGTATCGCTGGCCCTGTTTCTCCCTTTGTTCTTCGTTTCGACGGGGTTACGCACAGAGATCGGGCTGCTGAATAGTCCCGACCTGTGGTGGATGTGCGGCGTCTTTATACTGGTGGCCATCATCGGTAAATTCGGCGGTGCCATGTTTTCGGCTCGTTTCGTGGGCGAGAGCTGGAAAGACAGCCTCTATATCGGCGCACTGATGAATACGAGGGGATTGATGGAGCTGGTCGTGCTTACGATCGGTTACGAAATGCATATCCTGCCCCCATCCATCTTCGTGATGCTGGTATTGATGACGCTAGTGACTACATTTATGACTATCCCGCTCGTTTCGTTCATCAAGTTCTGCTTCCAGACACGCGAGAAGATCAAAGAATACAAAGCGGTGGAGGTAGCCGACGGCACGTTCAAGGTGTTGCTCTCGTTCGGACGTGCGGGCAACGGGCAGATCATGCTCGACGTAGCCTACCAGATGTTCGCCCATATCCGGCATCAGGTGGACCTTACGGCGCTTCATCTCACCGTCGGTTCGGATGTGAACCCGCTGCACACGGATAACTTCGAGGAAGTCAGCTTCGGGCCTATTCTCTATGGGGCGAAAAAGCTGGGAATCAATATAGAAACGCGCTACGAGGTGTCGAACAACGCCGGACAGGATATCACGGACATCGTAAACACGGAGGGTTTCGACTTCCTGCTCGTGGGTTCGGGCATTTCGATGAGTAACCAGCCGGACGACATCGAGGCGAACCGCTACCGCACCTCTTTCTACAACCGTTTCTTCCGCCGTTTCAAGGCGCCCGAATCGTGGTTTTACCCCGGTGCGCTATTGAAAGACAAGACGAAAATGTTTATCGGAAAAAGTAATTGCGACGTGGGGGTATTCGTGAACCGCGGCTTCGTGAAAGCGAGCAATGTGATCGTGGTGGTCGACTCGGAGAAGGATCTCTTCCTGTTGGAATATGCTTCGACGTTGCTAAAGACAACCCACGGATCGGTCAGCATCCTCGACCGCAGCAGTTCGACGACTCCGGGCAGCGAAAAGATAAAACATGCCATCCGCCAGTTCGTCGATACGACCAAGCAGGCGTCGCTGCTGGCAGACAAGGATATGACAGCGGCGATATTCAGCAACTATAATTTCATGTTGATAAGCTACGATACCTGGAACGACGTCTCTGAACACCGCCGCGAAGCGTTGCAGAAGATGCCGTCGACGCTGATTATGAATCATAAAGAGAAATAAAGAAGATATTTCGGAAGATGCGTTCCCCCAAACAAGAGGACACACCCTATTTTCAAAAAGGATGCACCCTTTTGACGAAGAGGATGCATCCTTTTTTATTGCGACGTTAATTCAATTTAAACCTAACCCCTAATTTTACCCCGAAAGACATAACCTTCACTTTATCTGTTACGTTTGAATTCATCATGCCATTATAAGGAATACCCTTTCCTACCGTCATGTTCCCGTCCGGATGATAAGATGCAGGAGTGGATAATAGCCCCTGATCTTTCTTTTTCTTCATGTTGGTGAAACCGTAGTCGATGTAGCCGCCCAGCAACAGGTCGGTGTCTTCGCCCAGGGTGAACAGGAAACCGAGTTCGGCAGTTCCGGCTACGCCCAGTTTCAGTTTGTTCTTTCCGCTCCAGTCCAACTCGCGGCCGGGATCGTTGATCGTGCCGAAGCCGTGGTGAGGAACAGGCGCCTCCGACGGAGAACCCACGTCGGAAGGGATATGGGGGTAGTAACCCGAAACATTCAGTTCGCTGGCTGTATTGCCTTCGACCTTGTATTTGGCTTTGACAGGAATCTGCAACTTCACTCCCAGACCGGCGTACATGCCCCATTTTTCCTCTTCGCCGAAGTGGGTCTGGTACATTGCCAACAGCGGGATATCCAGCAGGAAGGCGGTCTGCTTCTCTTCCAGGTTCTTCAATCGGGCACGCAGTTCGAACTCACGCGGGTGGCCGGAGAAGTCATCGTCGTCGGTCATATTGCCCAGTTTCATGTATTTATCGTCGGACATATCACCTGTCAGTTTGCCTGTCGTTGCATAACGGGAGATACCTACCCCCGTCGAGAAACCCCAATGACGGTTGAAGAAGTAGCTGTAACGGAGATCTATTTCATACCCCGGTTTAGCGTTGCGCTTGCCTTTCTCTTCAAAACCTTCGATCTGGTAGTTCAGCTTGTAACGGAAGGAAGAGGAGCCGACGCCGCCCGATACCGTCAGGTAAGAGGTCTTCGTTGTATCTTTCTTTTCCTCCCGGTAGTCCTCGCGGTATTCCTGACGCTGGCGCTGTTGCTGCTGGCTGTTGTTATACTGGCTATGCTCTCTGCCACCCGTTCCTTGCTGGGCCGAAACGGTGGTGGCAAGGCAGCCTGCTGCGAATAAAAAGATTGTTTTCTTTATGTTTGAAATTATTGTTGACATATCTGTTAGCTTATTTTACGATGATTTTATGGGTTGTTGTTCTTCCTGAATCGGTGGTCACCTTCACGATGTAGCTGCCTGAAGCCATATTCGCGGGGATGGTGGTTTCGACTGTCGTGGTCGACTGCTTTTCGACCAGCTGACCGTTCAGGTTATAGATCTCGATGACTGCCGTCTCCGAGGCTTCGCCAGGCATGCCCAGCTTGACGGTTATCGGACTGTTCTTCTGCACCATCGTCGGGTAAACGGTGGTTACGGGGAACTGTGTCAGCGTATCGAACGTGATCGGGCAACTCACCACATGGCTGTCGTCTGCACGGTAGGCCTGGATGAAGTAACTGCCCAACAGGCCCTCGGGCACGGAGTAGTAGATCGAAGTGCCGTTCTTCTCGATTTTCTGCCCGTCATGATACCACTGGAAACGAACAAACTCGTTGTCCGGATTGGTGATGTACAGGAATTCGTTCCATTTCACCAGGACTCTCAGGCCGTTCTTGCGCACCGTCACCGTCACACTGCTCTCCATTCCACAGTCGCCATATACATCTACGTAGTAAGAGCCTTCCTTGTCGGACGTCAGGGCAGCCTGGTAGGTGGCCGAGGTCGCTCCTTCGATCGCCTCTTTGTTGAAGAACCACTGATAGGTCAGGTTCAGGCCACGGGCTTCTACGTTCAGGGTGAAGGCGTCGCCGTCACAAACGTATACGGACTGCGGTTGTTTGGTGATCATCGTGGTTTCCAGCATCTCGATTTCGAACGGATGCAGTTCCACCAGGCCCGGGTCGCTTTTCTTGCGCACATACACGTTTCCGGTGTAAACGCCCTTGCCGATTATCTGATAAACGGGCACTGCGAGATAGTCGGGAGTCACATCTTTATAGTCGGAATCCGTAAAGCCGGCTTTAAGCGCTTCGTCGGAGAAGCGGACGGAATATTCCAGGATATTGTCCGGATCGAGCAGGCGGAATGGTATTCTGAATTCGCTTTCCGAACCGCAGTGGGAGGCGATGTCGCCCAGTTCGATCATACCGCCGTCGCGGATGATGATGGTGTGGACGTAAGGAGGCTCGGTGTAATAGGCTGTCAGGGCCACGCTTTCACCGTTGTAGAGTGTCAGCTTGGTCACCGTATACACGTAGGTACCGACCAGCGTATGGGCTTCGCCCCGGTTGAAGGTATAACGCTCGGTTCTCGGAACGGCTTCCTCCAACGGATAGTGGTAACCGGCGGGGGTGGCGGTGTATTCGATCTCCCAGCGGTCATAAGTGATATTGTTGAAACCGACCGGACGGATCTGGACGTAGACCGGTGTGCCTTTCACCACGCTTGTCGTAGTCAGATTGTCCACATCGCGGAAGTCCTGAAGCTGGTTCGACGCCGTGGAGACCGACCATTGCAGGGCGCCGTGCGGGCCGGGGCCGGGACCGGGGTCTTCGCAGTCTGTGATGACGATGGTGTGCCGGTAGGGCGAGTCGTTATAATCGTATGTCTCGACGATTTTGTTTCCATACAGGTCATACAATGTCAGTTTGGTGACAGTGTAGACATATGTGCCGATTTCCGTATGTGCTTCGCGGTTATTGAAATTATGACGTTCGGTCTTGACGGTTGGATTCATGCCATAATAATGTTCCGCCGGAGTCACGGAGTATTCAACATCCCAACGTTCAAAAGTGATGTCTTCATGTCCGATCGGGCGGATTTGTACAAAGACAGGAGTTCCATAATTCACGGACGTTGTTGTCTGGTCGTCCACGTCACGGAAGTTAGATTGCTCGTGAGTGGTGGTCGATACCGACCATTGCAAAGCCGGTATTTTAGCTATCGGCTTCGCCTGGATGATCACGGTGTGGGTACAGGTGGCGTTACGATAGATATAAGTGGCAACCTCTACCCCATCCTTGTAAAGGATCAGTTTGCTTACATTATAATAATAAGTTCCTTCCAGCGTATGAGCTTCCCCTTTGTTGAAATCGTAGCGAAGGTTTTTTGCGATAGATTCTTCCATCGGGTAGTGGTAATCAACCGGCGTTGCGGTGTATTCGATGGACCAGCGGTCGTAATCTATGTAGTCAAGCTCTATCGGTCTGATCTGGACGTAAACGGGAGTTCCAACCATCACAGAAGTGGTAGAGTTGTTCTCCACATCGTTGAATTCGAATATCTCCGGAGTTGTTTTAGAGACTGACCATTGCAGCTTCAGGATAGAGTTGGGTTCCCACTGGGCGTACAGGTCGGTATTTTCTGTAATCGTGAAAGTCGCCCCGGGCTGGTATGCCGTACCTGTGCCGTCGGCATTCGTCGTCCATCTCAGGAAAATATGGTTCGGACGGATGGGCAAGGCGGTTGCCGGATAGGTGGCGACAGTTACTTTTCCCTCATCATATGAATGCTTATAGGTTTTGTCGGGCTCGAAGTTTGAATGATAGGTTACTTCCAAGGCATTTTCTTTCCATATGGCTTTATACATCGCATTCTTCGTCACGGCGGCCGAGCTGACCCAATCTTTTTCTTCCGCATCATCCGTTACCCATTTAACGAACGTCTTACCTTCGGGATGCACCAATTTATCCGGGGCTGTTGTGGGGCTGGATACTTTACCTCCATTATTGATAACCTTGTAATAATAGGAGGTCTTGCCATCTTTCTGGTTGTAATAATCAGCACCGGCGTAGGTATTGGCCTCCAGACCTGTCCAGTTTCCGCCATTGGCATTAAAACGTACCCAGAGAATTTCGACAGCGCCCGAATCCGAAAAGCCATCACTGGTCGTAATACGAGGATTGCCGTTCTGGTCTTTGCCCATCAGTTCACTCAAAGTAGAGTTATCGACAGTATCATCGGCAAGACCACTTGGCTGTATGTCGGCCAGGCTCTTGTCATTCGGCAGGATCGGTATCGTTTTAATAACACCGTAAAAAGCATCGTTCGCAGTATCCCATCTCGGATCGCCAGCCTTTTTGTCGCCGTAGGCGATAGGTTTAGGATCGGCTACGCCAAAGATATCTTCCAATGATTCTCCGATAACATTATTACCGGTTTTTGATGACCATGAAGAAGAAGTGATTGCCGGATAAATATCAGGATACCCTCCCGAATAGCTATAAGAACTCACATTCCCACTGATAATATTATTCTTTAATGCAGCTTTACCACTGCCATATACAGAAATACCTCCTCCTGCATTTCCGGAAGAGGCAGTTCCTTTCAAAGCATTATTCTTGATAACTGTGTTATTTTCGAAAACAGCCGTCGCTTTGGTATCGACTTCTACTGCACCACCTCCGTCCATGCCATCGGCTAAAATCGAACCTTTTCGCTGTTCCCCCCTTGCCACATTTCCATAAAACGTATTATTCTTCACCTGCGCATTCAGCAGGTATTGGCCGACAAGAGCAATCGCACCGCCCTCATCGAAAGCGGTATTCTCTATAAACGTACTATTTGTTATTTCGACTGCCGGTCTGTTCGGATAACTTCCTCCTCCATTATGCACATAAAAATAGAGAGCACCTCCATCGGCAGTGTTCCCCAGTTCGCCATAAGAGTCTATCTCATTTCCAACAAACTCACAATTATCAACTATAAACTTCTCAGGATAAGCATCTTTCAATGAGATAACACCACCACCAGCAGCGCCATCTTTTACAGCTGTATTATTCGTATTCTTGTAGAAACGGCTATTCTTAAAGGAAATAAGATCGGCCACATTCACTGTTATATAAATAATCGCTGAGGCATTCGCCCAGGCACCTTTGGCATAATTATAAGCGAATGTACAGTTTTCCACTTCATAAGAAGTACTTCCCCTCGTATAAATAACAGATCCACCATTATACGAATTTGTTATACCTAAAGAGATAAACGATGATTCCTTGATTGTTACTTTCTTGGAAGAAACATTTACGCCGGCTCCCGGTGGTCTCATTTTAGAAAAAAGACAATTAATTATCTTTAATTCTCCAGGGAAACTACCAGTTACTCCTCCTCCAATATTCGAAGCATCCGGATTCCAGTCTTTTGGGAATTCTCCACCTACTAATTCCGAGTCTTTTACTAATCCGGTAAGAGTCAGGTTTTGAATAGTCAATGTTCCCTCTCCTGATCCGTTGGCTGTAAAATGCTGTTTGTTTAAAGCAGCTTTCAGGGTTTGATTTGCCCCGTCAATAGTGATCTTTGCAGACGAATTGATTGTCAGATCAATAGAAGAAGCCTGCGTGTCAAAGTCCTCCACAAAATCCGCAGTCAGCACAAACACACTATTCTCAGTAGCAGTACTGACTTTCGTTTTTAACTCTGCTACCGTATTCACATCAACCGACGTTTGGGCTATTGCAGGCAACGTCGCCCATAATACCAACTGAAATAGAACATGTACGATCTTTTTCATAATACATTTACTCATAATTCTAATAAAATAAAGTTCAAAATATCTTCATCCCAAAATCAAAAGGGAATCATTTCCACTCTCTACCGACAGTTAAAAACCATTATCAAATCGAGGCAAATTTATAAATTAAGAACTGAATTGAGCATTAATTTTAATACATTAACGCGGCTTTGAAATACAATGGCAGCATGCTTTACATATCCACCATTTATGTTTACAAAAAGAACGAAGCAGCCATGATAACAGGCTCGCAAATTCAACATATTTAACACATCTACATAAAATGTCGCTTATAAAAACAAAAGAGACTGCCCCTTTCGAAACAGTCTCTTCCAACAATGTATTTATTATAGACTTAAAACGTCACATCTATCCCTCCCATAAATACCGCTTTCGGCATCGGATAACCTTCGTTAATAGAATATCGTGTAGCTGTCAGATTCTCTCCTTTCACAAACAGTTTCAATCCTTTAGCCTGCGAACCGAAACGGTAAGAAGCACGGGCATTCAATACGGTATAATCTTCTTTCTTATTTTTATCCGGTGTATTTCCAACAGTCGTATACAAATCGAAAATAGACTGCACACTCAGGTTAAAAGTAAAGCGGCCGGGCATATAAGTGGCACTGGCATAAAATTTATGAGCCGGAGCAGCCACTATAGCTTTATTCGTATACAGATAACTATAATTCATATCCAGATTCAAGTTGTTTAAGATCTGATATCCAGTCTCAAACTCAATCCCTTTATTATAAAAGCGCCCGATATTCGACATCTGACGATCCACTACAGAGATCATATCTTTCCCTTCAATATAAAAAGCCGTCAGTTCAGCATGCAAACGATTGTCACAAAAGTACTGCCCCACAGACAGTTCATAACTCAGCATACTTTCCGGTTTCAAATCCGGATTCGCCTTTGAATAAGGGAGATAGGATATATACAACTCACGCAGTGTCGGACTTCTATATCCTTTCGAAAAAGAACCCTTGATCGTATTACCCTGAAACGGACGAATCGCAAAACCAGCCTGTGGAACCCATTCGCCTCCATAAGCGCTACTATGTTCGTAACGTACGCCGGCATTCAGACTCAAAATATCGAAAAGATCCTGCTGCATGATTGCATAACCGGCTACTTCATTGACCGATTTCTTAACAATTTCTCCGACCGGGCCGTTAATCGTATCATTCCAGGCATGCCCTCCCCAATTCTTATAATCGACACCAGCGGTAAATGTATTTCCCTCCACTAAACGGAAAGACTGGTATAATTGAACACCGGTATTATGATCATCCGAATAAAACAGGAATGAGCGCGGGTCGGCATTAACGGCATGGCCGTCATTTATCTTATGGTGTCCCCAGTTATAGAAAACACGTAATGCTCCGCTAGACTTCTCATGATGGTTCTCCAAAGCGAAAGATGTTGTTCCACGAAGAATATGCATGATATGATCCAGCAACGGACTGGTAATCGCACCCGGATCTTCCGTATTATATTTAGCTAAGCTCAAATTTCCGGTTACTTTATATTGGTTATTGATCCGATATCCCATATTAGCAAAACCATTTGTAATATCAAATTTGGAATCAGGCCGGTGACCATCTGAACGGTCGTGATTCACAGAAACGAAACTACTGAAATTTCCGATATTATAGCCATTATTAATCATGTACTTCTGCGTATTGTACGAACCAAACATAACACGTGCCTGCGTACGACGGCCTTCCTGTTTATGCTGGCGGGTGATAATGTTGACTACTCCTCCCATCGCATTTGAACCGTATAATAACGAACCCGGTCCACGGATCACCTCAACCCGTTCAATATCAGAAGCCACATATGTATCAGGCAACGAATGTCCAAAAACACCAGCCCATTGCGGCTGTCCGTCAAACAACATCAACACTTTATTCCCTTGACCTACTCCACGAATATTTACCGTACCGGCCGACCCGTTTGAAACACCAAATCCGGTAATCCCCTTTTCCGTTACAAACAATCCGGGAACACGCTCCGATAACACCGGTAACAAAGCCGACTCACTGCTAGCCTCTATCTGATCCCGGTCTATCACTGAAATAGTAAGGGGAACACTATTCCGGTTTACCTGTATCTTATTTGCAGAAATCACTACACCCTGCAAATTGATCAGACTATCTATTCCCAACGGCTCAATCGGTTCGACCGGATCAACCGGCCCGGAGGCAAAGACTGCCGAACCCGCCAGCAGTCCTGAAATAAGTAAAAATCCTTTCTTCATCATTTATTCTTGTATAACATTTGTCATCTGTTTCCCCATCCAAGGTAACACCTATTTAAATAATCGTGTTACCAAACCGGCAAAAAAATAGGCTTAATCCGCCCGACTCATCACCAATTTACCATGTTTAATTCCCTTTATAGCAGTCAGTTTATCGGCCAATTCCGTCAAACGGTGAGCCGTGCCCATCACAGTTTCGATGTGCAGACAAAAATGCTGATTGATATAATACTGGGAAGACGAGAGTATCACGTCCTGATAGTCTTGCTCGATACCGACAATCTTGGAAGCTATCGCTTTCTTCTCCTGGTCGTACATTATAATAATAGTACCGGCAACGATATGGTTACACTGCCATTTCCTTTCGGCCACGTTCTTTTCTATCAGGAACCGGATCGCTTGCGAACGATTGGCGAAGCCATTTTCGTCCACATACTTATCCAACGATTCCAACAGATTCTCTTCCAGAGAGACACCAAAACGTTTTATAGCCATATAGTGTTTATTTATTTCAAGCGGTAAAGATATATATTTTCTTACCGGTACAAAAGTAGTACGATAATAAAGATATAACATTATACAAATTACGGTAATTTGTACCTATATTACAGATTTATTAACCGCCAATACATGCACGTTTACAAACATTATTCATTAAAAAAATTATGGAACTGAACAAAGAAAAAAACAAAACGACCATCTCTGTCAACCTGAAACGACGACAGGGAACAGACAACAACCGGGAAACCGCTTTGTACCTGCAAGTGATTTACCGCCGTAAAGTCAGACAAATAAGTCTCCCATACAAACTGCATGAAGATGAATGGGATGAAAACAGACAACTGGCAATAGTCCCCCCAGGATGCCTTCCTGAGCGGTATCTTTATCTGATGGAGATAAACCAAAAAACCAGCGAAGAAAAACAGCGTATGCAAACAGTTATTACCCGGCTTCCGAAAAATAAGGAAATAACAGCCGATATGATCATAGAAAGTTATAAGGCACTTCTCAGGGGGAATACCTTTATCGCTTATATCGAACAAATCATTAAACAATTTGCGGCAGAAGACAGAAATGCCAGTGTAAGGCATTACCGAAGCCTGCATAACAGTTTTCTTAAATACCTACCGACAGAGAATATCCTACTGAACGATATCGACGAAGAGCTGATAAAAAAATATGAATCATGGCTGATCGAAAGAAAATTGCATCCCAATACGGTCTCTTTTTACATGCGCAACCTGAAAGCGCTTTAGAACCGTGCCGTTAATGACAGAATTATCGAAGCACGTCCCTCACCATTCAGGCATATTAATACCGGTACAGGGAAAAGCACCAAAAGAGCAGTAGACAAGAATGTAATACTCAGCATAGAAAAGCTGGACAGCAAAAAACTATCTGAAAAGGTAATCCTTGCCCGTCTCTACTTTCTTTTTTGCTACTACGCACAAGGTATGGCATTTATCGACCTGGCACACCTGACCGACAAAAATATTCAAGGCGACTACCTGATCTATACACGGCATAAAACAGGGGAAAAAATACGTATCAAACTACTGCCTGTCATGAAAAAGATCATCCGGTATGTCCGGCAGAACAAAGAAGGACTTTTATTTCCCATATTATCCGGACCAGATGCTTCATACAGAGAATACGAAAAGAAACTTCGTCTTTACAATGGTGAACTGAAAAAACTGGGGTTACTGGTCAATGCACATCTTTCTTCATATGTTGCACGTCATTCATGGACTACACATGTAAAAAATCTGGGAGTTCCCGACAATCTCATTTCAGAAGGGATGGGACATACCTCAGTAAAAACGACACATATTTATATCGACTTTACCAAATGTAACATGCTTGATCTGATCAATAAGAAATTGATTACGGGAAAAAGCAGAAAAATCAAGGGTATCTGAAAATAATTCTATAACGGGAAATCTGTCTCTTACCAAGAGACAGAACCGGAAAATACGATATTATAATATAGGGTATATGCGAAGAAAATTCCACTTCCTATTGTTTTTGCTCATTGGTTTACCAGTTTTTGTTGCCGGACAACAGACTGCATTAAAAACCAATGCTCTCTTTTGGGCAACAACAACTCCCAATATCGGAGTTGAAGTGGGTATTTCCCACAACATAACCATTGAATTATGGGGAGCATACAACGCCTGGAAATATCCGGATGACATGAAGCTGAATTTATACCTTTTGCAGCCGGAAGCCCGTTATTGGTTCTGCCGTAAATTCGAAGGACACTTCATCGGTATGCATGGTCATTACGGTCATTTCAATATCGGGCAGATCCCCTTCATCTCAGGGCTAAAAGAATATACATTACGTGGCGATCTCTATGGAGGAGGCGTAAGCTATGGCTATCACTGGGCATTCGACGAACGCTGGGGGATTGAAGCAATGATCGGGGCAGGTTATGCTTACATGAAATATGACAAACTGCGCTGTGCCGAATGCGGCGAACGCGAAGGCAGTTACACCCGCACCTACTTTGGTCCCACCCGCATCGGTATTTCATTCATCTATTTCCTACGTTAATATTTTCGGCTTATGAGACGACAGATATATACATTAATATTAATACTGGGTGTTATGCTTTTATTTCCCCTGTCCGGAACCGCGGCAACAAAAGGTATCCGTATCGTGCCGCGCTCCGCCTGGGTGAAAAACGACAGCCTGCATCTTTCTATCCTAATGGACCTGGAAGATGTACAGGTGAATACGTATACAGCCGTTACTTTCACACCGGTATTAAAAAACAAACAAAGTACGCTTGAACTTCCGGCCGTCATACTGACAGGCGGAAGCCGTCACCGGTTCGACAGACGCGAACAGGCCTTGCAGACAAACAAAAGCCGACAGGCCGTTCCTTTCCTGACAATCATTGAAAACCGGCACACTGCCGGTAGTAAAAAAGTAGATTATCTGATCACGGTTCCCTATGCTGCCTGGATGCAACAGTCGTCTTTATTATTACGTCAGGATTTAAAAGATTGCTGCGATACACAAACATTAGGCATCGACACACTAAGATACCGGTTGCCTTTCGCATCGGCGCTTCACACAGAAACAGCCACCGTCACAAAGGAGCAGAATGAAAATAAAGCAATAACGAAACGCGTACTTCCCCATACAGTCCGTCCTGCAAAAACCGGTAATCACGCTACGCCCGTTCTTCCCGCTCCTCAACATATTGAAAAAATAGTATGGAGCAATTCCGATCTCGACCTCTACATTCCGATGGTTTCTTTCCTCACTCCCGATCTCACAGGGTCTGACAAGCACCATACGGAAAGTGCCATACTCTATATCGACTACCCACTGGGAAAAGACGACATATATCCGGACTACAAAGACAACAGGAAAGAAATCGATAAAATAGACCGTATCCTCTCGCCGCTTTCCAACAATCGCTTCTCCACTTTCGAGCGGATACAGGTACGGGGCTACTCCTCGCCCGACGGTCCTTATGGGGAAAACGAACGTCTGGCACAGGTACGCTCACGGTTGTTTGCCGGCTATATCCGCGACGCTTACGACCTGCCGCGCCACCGCATTGAAGTATCGTCGGTAGCCGAAGACTGGGAAGGTCTGAAAGAGCTGTTGCAGCAGACCCAACCGCCCTATGCCGATGCGGTACTCCGCATCATCAGGAAATACGGCATCTTCAACGGTCGCGAAAAACAACTGATGGACCTGCAGGGAGGAATGCCTTACAAAGATATGCTGCGCCGTTTCTTCCCGAAACTGCGCCGTATCGAAGTTGTGGTAGAATACAATATTAATGAGATAGACCACCAGGATGCCTCCGAACTGATCTATACCCATCCCGACCTGTTGAGCCTGGAAGAGATGTACGAAACGGCACGCTACTACCGTCCCGGCACCGACCAGTACCGCGAGGTTTACGAGATAGCCGCCTTCCATTTCCCTGACGATGTAACGGCCAATGTCAACGCCGCCTCTGCCGTGATGCTGACAGGCGACCTGATCTCGGCCTGGAATTACCTGCGAAAAGTGGAAGCCGATCCCCGTGCCTGGAACAATATGGGCGTGCTCACCCTGATGGAAGGTAATCCCGAAGGTGCAGCCCTTTGGTTCCGCAAAGCGGTAGGCATAGAACCGCGGAAAGCAAGAAGAAATTTACAAATCGCGGAGGGAATGTATAAATGAGCATGCAACGGTTCATACATATTATCCGGGGATTACTGTCGATTGTACTGACAGCCTGTTCGTTTGGCGACGAGCCTGCCATCTGCCCGTACAACACGCGCCTCGAATACTGGTATGCCGGAAGCGGTACACAAAATATGCTGCCTACCTATGTAGACAACCTCCGCCAATACCTGTTCGATGCCGACGGGCAGCTGCTCTCCGAAATCACCCTCAGGGGCGACAGCATAAGCGGATGGCAGGGAGAACTGAAAGACGGCACCTATACCTTCGTCCTTTGGGGAAATCTGGGAGGAACAAACGAACAAATCATAACCACAAAAAGCAATATGAATATAAACGAAATGACACTAAGCGCCGAGCAGCAAGGTATCCCGCCGGGTTACCGCGGCAACACCGACCGGCTTTACTACGGCACCGCAACCGTCGAAGTAAAGAACGGAGCCGCCCAACGCCGGCGGATATACCTGTCGCACGCCCATGCCGCCATGACCGTTACTGTCCGCTGGATGACCGACGAACCGGCAGACGGTATTTTCCGGATGCGGCTGAAAGGTATTCCGGCCCTCTACAGCTTCAACGGCAGCGAAGCAAATCCCGTGCCTTCGGGCGACGGCACTTATTCCTTACCTTATATAGGCAACAAGATCACCTATCATGAAACCCGTGCCGCCATGAACTACGAGGGCGAAGTGATCGGCGAATTCGTCACCTTCCGCTACACCTCCTCCACCCATCAGTTATGGAGCCTCTGGCGCGACGGAGAGCAGATCGTCAAGGATATCGACCTGAACCTGTTTTTCAACAAACTGCCTATGGATATGGATACAAACATGGAACAGGAGTTCGATCTGCTGGTCACGGTGTATGAGAATAAGATCGTTGTAACACAGGCCACGGCATCCGACTGGGATGAAGGGGGAGCGATTGGATAATTGAAAGTTACCGTAATATTAAAAATATAGTGAAATGAAAAAGATTAATTACATGATGTTATCCTGTTTATTCGTACTGCTGGGGAGCTGTACGGAAGAGGTACAACAAAAAGGCGAACAACCTGCACCGGAGGGCGGAAGCGATGCCATTACACGGCAGGAAGTAATGCTCAATTTAAAAAACAAACTGGTACTCGACCGGGAGAAAACCAAAGGAGAAACAATCGCTACCGCCGAAGAGAATGCCATCTCGGCCCTCGATGTATATGTGTTCGCTTCCGAAACGGAAAACGGCGATTACTCTTTCATGGAACGGTTCGCCTACCGCAACACTCCAGACGCTGTCCTGCCTGCCGGAGCTTCGGAATTGCAACTGACGCCGACCGATGCCGACGCCAAAGAAACAACCGGCCTACTGAAAGTGAAGAAAGGACTGTTCGTCAAACTATATTGCATTGCCAACAACACGACACTGGTCGACCCTGCACACGAAGGCCAGCCGGTAGACGATGCGGCATTCGTCCCGCTCGAACTCTCTACTACCGACGATAATAAAACAACAGTAAAGACGCCCGGTGCTCCGCTGGAAACAACCTTCGCCACCTGGCATACACATCTGCTGACAAGCACGGTTCAGGCCGATACGCTGGCTACACCCCTGGCCATGACAGGCGCACTCACAACTCCGCTCGACCTGACCGATTTCGGCAGCGCGGCACGCGTTCAGGCAGGAATACGCCTCACACGACTCGTCGCACGCTATGATATTATCAATGAAGCGGGAAGTTCCCGCTTCACCATCGAGACAGTCTCGATGGGCAACGCACGACGCGGCTCGGACTTATTCCCAATACGACCTTACGGCGATATGCCCGAAGCGAAACCAGACGAACTCATTACAACTCCGGAGCGACGATTCTACGGAGAGAATGCAAACAAGGGGATACAGGCAGGAGCCTTCTACTCCTATCCTTCACCACTTAAAGACAAAGGTTTCTTAATTCTGAAAGGTATGTATAAGATCAACGAATCAGAAAGCAAAGAGGTTTCCTACCAGATACCCTTCACACAGCAAGCGGCGGACGGCAACCAGACTTTCCTCGAGATTGCCAACAACCACCGCTACACCATCGCCATCACGGCAGCAGACGAATACCATCTCGACTGTACACTCTACGTGGCAGACTGGACAGACGACGGTAGCATCGACGATTTCAAACCCGACCAGGATTCGGGAGAAATCGACGTGACAATTCCCGCCGAATTCACGGACGACACTAAATACGACCCCGACACGCGCTCGGTCAGCATGTCGCTTAAGCCCAAAAGCCAGTTCACCGTGACTACTACCGCCACGGCTAATCTCACCGTTTATAAAAAATATGTAGGCGGAATTGACGCACAGCAATACGACTGGCTGGAAATATCAGAACCAGCCGTTTCCACTAAAGCGGCTTCAATGAATTATAATTATACCTTCTCGCTCAAAGAAGATTATACACTGGGACGTTACCCGCGCGCCGTATTACGTTTCACCAACACCATGAACGGCTCGGAAACAACCTTCTTCGTGGAAGCTGTTTCTGTACCGCAGGCAGACGTAACACCGCAGGTAGGCGATAACAACCCTAACTCTTTCGATGCTGAAAACAAGCTAGTAAACCTCTACCGCATTACCGGCAGTAATGCACATGTGCGTATTACCTGCCCGGACGGGTCAGAGGTGGATAGTAAACCCGACTGGCTCGATGTCGCCGTCTACAAACAAAGCGGAGCAGAAACTACCTATTCCTTTACACTCAACGACCGCGATGTTACCGGCGTTACTGACGATAAAGGCACTGTCGTTTTCTATAATAAAAAAGCGAACGATCTAAAAACGGATATTGTCGTACAACTGCTCGATGCCACTCTCAAACCGGACTTCACCTATCCGAGTCTGAATGATGGAAAAAACAGTTACGAAGCACCTGCAGGCGACACGCCGGGAAACATCAATATGCAGATTTCGGACAATAACGAATTCTCTATCGGGTGTAAATCCATGCTGGGCATCGAGATCGGCTTGGACTTCGACGGAGGTTCCGAATGGCTAAAAGTAAAAGGCGCTCCCGTCACAAAAACTCTCAATGAAAATACCCTGTTGACCTTCTCGTTAGACAATGCAAAGCTGAGAGGAGCGAAAAAGGCGACCGTCACACTCAAAAACAAGATTGGCGGCGAAAACACCGTCTTCACCGTATCACCGGTATTCCCCGTCCCCACCGTCACTTTTGTCAGCGGAAGCAACTCGCCCACCCAAAACACGATGACGGGCACTGACATCAAATTGTATCAGGTGAAAGGATCGCAAGTTAGCATCAAAGCAAATGCACTGGGTGGTACCTGCGTCAAAAATATCGAAGGCGACATTACCGTTGAGGCGGCCGATGATTATGCTGTAGAAAAGACCTATGTAGTCACCTGGAAGAGCGGTAACTCTGCCACTTTCCAGATTGCTAACAAATCGGACGAGACAAAGGCTACTACTACGTATACGGTAAATGCACCGGCTACGACAATTGAGGCATCAAACCTCTATGTAAAAGCGGCTAACTCTGGAAATACAAACATATCCGTCACTTCTCCTGAAGGAGTTAAGGCAACTGTATTGAATTGGAACAAAGGCGATCAATGGTTTGACATCTCAACAGACCAAACTACTGGAAGCGGTGCTAAAAATATTGTAATCACCCAACGCAATAATATAAACGCGATAATGAAATCTGTTACCATCCGACTGACCAATAAAATAGCAGGAGGAGCATCTAAAGATATTACAGTGACTCCGAATGGATTTGTAGCGCCTACATTATCAGAAAGTTCCAAGACATTCGATAATTTTAGTAAATCGTACTCGACGACTACAACATTTACTGTCTCCTCACCCGGAGGTTCTAATTACGTCAAGATGACAAATGAAAGTGTGGCATCAATTTCAAAAAGTAACAACAAGTATACCATTACATTAAAGGATAAAGGTAGTACAGTTATTACCATCGCCAATGCATCCAGTACAGATCTAACGTCTACTTATACATTAACAGTAAAAGCATCAAAGAACTACAATGGAAAAACTGCATATATATATGGCAATTATCTGATTGCTCCTGAAGATGCAGCAAATAGTGTAGCCCTAAAAGATGTCGATAAAACAATCTGTTCCAAACAGACTGGTGCAACTTGGCGCATTCCGACATCGAGCGAGTGGAGAACAATATTGGGAACCAGCGGAACAGATGTATTATCATCATCATCTGCTCTATGGCAAGATTGGTATAATAAGAATCTGTTTGTATTGACCTCGGGAGCATATCTTTCTATGACCAGTTATTTCAGTTCTGATTCTGAAACGATGAGATTTTTTTCAGGAGGTGCGAATGTAGCTACTGAAAATAATCAGAATACAATTGGACACGTTCGTTGTATCACTGATAAATAGAAAACAAATAACAAAAACGGCAAGCAGGCTCCGCCTGAGCGATCTTTGACATGATGGGATTGATAGGAAAAAGATAAATCTGTTTCTAATCAAGTGTTGTAAAAACAATGAGACTAAACTGATTCTATTTTGAAAATATTTTAATCAACTTGTATTCTATATCAATTGAAAACAATACCTTTGCCTACATAATTCAACAATCAAAACATATTAATTATGAAAGACAAAGGAGAAATTATTGTTTATCAATCTGAAAACACCTTACAATTAGAGGTTAGAATGGAAGATGAAACCGTTTGGCTGACCCAGGCACAAATGATAGAATTATTTCAAAGAGATCAATCAGTTATAGCCAGACACATCGGAAACATTTTCAAAGAAAAAGAGTTGGATGAAAAAAGCAATATGCATTTTTTGCATATTGCAAATTCAGATAAACCGGTGAAGGTCTATAGCCTCGACGTTATTATCTCTGTTGGCTATCGAGTAAAGTCACAAAGAGGTACTCAATTCAGGATATGGGCGAACAAAGTACTTAAAGAATATATGTTTAAAGGATATGTTATTAATCAACGCATAAACAAAATAGAAGTGACTATTTACACAAACCAGATACCGAAACAGTTATCGTTGGATTTGCAGCGTCACAACGCTCAATATGATCCAATCGACATCCAATTGTTTAGACAGTCGCACGACCGTTTCCTGATCATAGATGAAAAAGAACTTTACCATATCGGTGCTTCCTTGAAAGATTTAGGAAAGAAATGGTTCGCTTTCTCTAAAATACAATTAGATATAAAAGAATTACTAAATCATTTATAAAACAGAAACTCCCTTCTTATTTCTTTTCCCTGTCAATCGCATCTGTAACCTAACGACAGATGCACCAATCGTTACGCAGCCCCCAGCAAGGGATTGCGCAGCTTTTTGTGTGCGTTTGTGTAAACAGCCACCCCGGGACAGTTTCCCGGACAGGTTCCGCCCGAGGGCGACATCTGGTTCCACTTCGTGGGCGGAGGTGGCTACTGAACAATTATTAGGTAAAACCTATTGTTTTCGTTTAGATAAAGATTTATCCATAATAACATGTGCTTTTACAAAAGGCCTCTACGAAATACGTGTAGAGGCTGAAAGTAATAAAGAATTAGCATTAAAAAAACGGAAGCCGCTCATACCACGACTTCCGTTTCCATCATCTTATACTCTTACCTTAATCTAATAACTGTATATCATCTAAAAGTTTCTTCCGGTATCCCACCATAGACGGGTTCCACAATTGTCGGCGCCACCCAATGCCTTTGTCAAAGCAGCATACTGCTCGGGATTGGCTGTTTGGATGCCGACAAAGAAGTTTAGTCTGCGCGGTCCCAGATTTGTATCGATTGTTCCCTGGCTGTCGTTCACCAAAACCGGGAACAGCTTAGGATAGCCGGTACGTCTTTGTTCAGCCCAAGCCTCACAGCCTTCGGGATAGCAGGCAATCCATTTCTGGGTAATAATCTTTTCAAGTTTTTCTTCGTTTGAAGCAGCGTTGTCCCATGCAGGAGTTACCTGGCTCATAGCTTCTACATTGAAAGCAGCATTGAAAGCATCCTGATAGCCTTTCGGCGTTTTCGTACTTTCCAGATATACGGCAACATCTTTAGCTCCCCACTGTGCAAAAGAGGCTTTAACGCCGTTTTCATAACAAGAACCCGGATTTTCGGAAGACCAACCTCTCAAAGCGGCCTCTGCACGCAGAAACCATACCTCGGCAGCTGTCATCAAGATAGCATTAGACGTCTGTGAAATAGTACTTTTCGAATGCTTGCTGTAATTTTTATGGTTGAACCCTGTTCCCTGGCGGATTCCTTTATAAGTTCCCTTCACCGGAACAATTTCAGTGCCTTCGCCACCAGCCGCTCTATCAAAATACTTCGGCAAGCGAGGGTCATCATAACCACCCAAATAAGATTCCATGTTCGCATTCAGAAATACTTCACCCCAGCCTTTATTGATTTCACCGAACGGGTTATTATAACCGGTTCCGTCGGTAGAAACAGCTACGATATCGTTATCTTCTTCCAACAAACCTCCTGCATCCGTCAAAGCTTTCTTGGCTTCTGAGGCTGCCAGTACGGGGTCGGCCATGGCAATACGGATAGCGAGACGGAGGCGCAACGAATTAGCAAACCGTATCCATTCGGCATACGTACGTTTGCCCTGCGGCATCAGGATATCAAATTTGGCAAAGTTTTCCACATCCGGATTTGCTTCCATATAGGCACGTATCAAGCCGATTCCGGCATCCAAGTCTTCAAAGAATGCCTTATAAGCCTCAGCCTGTGTATCCGGCATGGAACCAGTCTTCGAACCAAACTGTGTATAGACGATAGGACCATACAAATCAGATACACGGTGCATCAGTTCAACCTTCAATATCTGGGTAATACCATAGAAAGAAGGATAATCTTTCTCCGTCAGATCTTCGGATTTCTGAATCTCCGTCATGATATATCCGTAGGTGTTTTCCCAAAACGAACCGTTCCATCCGTCCTGCATATTATAGGTTGTGTTCCCACGCCCTTCATTAAACGGATTGAAGTCGTGCACATAACCGGAAAACATATCGGCACCCAGGTTCTGCATTACCTGGAACGGCCAGTTCTTACCACCACCCCAGTCGTAATTAAAATAAATACCCTGCTGAACTACTCCCAAAGGAATACCGTATTTATTGAACTCCTGCTCTTTCGATTTATCCGGGAAACCGGCCTGGTTCGTATTATAAGATTCAAAATCATCCGTACAAGCTGAAAAACCGATCAATCCGCCCAGAAAAATTGCGGCTATATATTTATAATTCTTTTTCATAATATACTGTCTTTATTAGAATGTAAATTTAACATTGAAACCTAAGCTTCTGGTAGTCGGCATACCGAATACATCGATACCCTGGTTGTCGTTGCCCGTTGAAAGGACTGCATCCGGATCGAAAGGAGCCGATTTGTGGAAGAAGAATAAGTTACGACCGACAAATGACAACTGTACATCCTGGAAAACCTTCGTTTTCTCCAGCAATCTCTTCGGGAACGTATAGCCTAAAGATAGTTCACGCAGGCGGATATTGGTTGCACTATACATATAATATTCGGTACATCCGTTACGACCGCTGACAGCCGTATAGAATTTATCCGGTTTCACTTGCGTACCTTCCAGGTCTACAAATCCGGCATTACGTGCTGCAGCTGATTCGACGCTCACACCCTTCTGGTCCATATCGGCCTGTGTCTGCGACAAAACATCGCCACCAAAGCGGCCATCGATCAGGAAGTAAAGGCTAAATCCTTTATAAGTCAAGGTATTTCCCCAGCCCAACATAAAGTCAGGATTGCTATTACCTACTTTGACCGTATTACCCGAACCGACTACGTTAGGAACCAAATCACCATCCTCATCCTTCGAGAAAACAATTTGGCCTGTCGCTTCGTCGCGTTCGAACGCCTTGCCATAAATATCACCCAGTGCACCACCTTCTACAAGACGCATGGAGTAAGAGGAAGAGAAACCTTCGTCGCCATAGACAAATGTCTTCAGGTCAGGATGAAGTTCGATCACTTTGTTCTTATTCGTTGAGAAGTTGAATGAAGTCTTCCAACGGAAATCTTCTGTCATTACCGGTGTGATACCCAAGCTGATTTCAACACCCTGATTCTGGATGTTACCGGCATTCACATAGTAATATTTATAAGCTGCACCAGCAGAAGAAGGCAAAGTAAACAACTGGTTCTTCGTGTTTGTCTTATAGTAAGTGAAATCGAAGTCCAAACGGTAATCGAAGAATTTCCATTCCGTACCTACTTCCCATGAAGTACTCATTTCAGGTTTCAGTTCATCGAACGGAGCTTTTGAATTCGTCTGGATAGCTCCGCCAGCCACGATCAGGTCGTTGCTTCCGGCAACCGGATTACTGATGAAAAGAGGCAGGTCATTACCTACTTTACTCCATGAACCTCTTACCTTACCGAAGTTGATCCATTCCGGCATCGTCAGCGAGTTATTGATGATCCATGACAAGCCAACCGACGGATAGAAGAAACTGCTGTGTTTTGTATAAGCCAGCGTCGACGACCAGTCGTTACGGGCGGTCAGGTCCAGGTATAAACTTTCTTTCCATCCCAGCTGGGCGGTTGCAAAGACAGACTGCATCACACGTTTCTGATCGATCTGCTGGTCGATATAAGAAGCCGTAGACATGATGATGTTAGCTACCGAGAACTGGTTCGGATAATACAGGGAAGCAGTCTTTGAATCCAGCCTCAGGGAGTTGACTGTCGTACTATTAATACTACCACCGATAGCGCCTGTCAAAGCAAAGTCGTCCCATTTCTTATTAAACATAGCCATAAAGTCTCCATAATACAACGTTTCCGTATGATTCAGGTCTATATAACGGCCGTTCGATCCGGCAATAGCCGGTGCGGTCGATGCATACATTTTCTGGTTATATGTATCGTGTGTATAATCGACTGTTCCACGAGCTTGCAGGCTCAACCAATCTGTAATCTTCAGGCTGGCCGTCAAAGAAGTGATGGCACGGGTACGTTTGTCGTTACTTTTAATACGGTTAGTGATCCAATACGGATTCTGTTCCATATCACGTTCGGCATCTGTATACCAGTTTTGTTCCATCAAATTGCGGGTGTCGTTGAAAGTTTCAAAGTTCGTGCGATACTCACCGATATTCTCGCCACGCGGGAAACGGTAAAGACCTACCAACGGGTTCATGTAATAACCACCGGAGGCCGGACGGTTCTTGATACTCTGCGACAGTAAATTCACGTTCGCATCCAGTTTCAGGTAATCATCAAAGAAACTGGCGGTTTCGCGGAAATTCAGGTTATGCTTCTGCATCTTATTATGCTCCACGATACCTTTTGCGGTTGTGTTGGCATATGAGAAATAAGTCTGCATCTTTTCGTTACCGGTCGTAAGAGACAGGGAGTTGATAGCGGTCACTCCATTCTGGAAGAAGTCACCGACATTATCATAAGGGGTCAGACTCCCCTTCGGCCCCCAACTGGTCTTTGTTTCCTTATCCATCCCGTATTCATTCTGAAATTCCGGTAAACTCATGGCATGATCGACCGTCAGGTTGGAAGAGAAAGTGATCTTCTGCACGCCAGCTTTCCCTTTCTTCGTTGTGATCAGGATAACACCGTTGGCTGCTTGCGAACCGTAAAGAGCGGCAGCGGAAGCACCTTTCAGGATACTCATGCTTTCGATATCGTCCGGGTTGAGGTTGGAAATACCATCGCCACCATCACGGTTACCGGCATCTGCCGTACCACCGATTGCGCTGACAGCCTGTTCGTTACTGCTATTCAACATCGGTACACCATCGATTACATATAAAGGTTGGTTGTTTCCGCTTACCGAACGGTTACCACGAATAGATACTTTGGCTGAACCACCCAATCCGGAAGAACTTTTGTTGATCTGAACCCCTGCTGTCTTACCAGCCAGGGCATTGATCATATTCGGGTCTTTCGCACGTGTCAGCTCATCGCCCCCCACCTGCTGGGTCGAATAAGTAAGGGAGGCTTCTTTCTTTTTGATACCCAAAGCCGTGACTACCACTTCTTCGATATTCTGGGTATCTTCTGCCAATTGTACATTCAGAGAAGACTGGCCGGCATATTTAACTTCCTGCGGGTTATATCCGATATAAGATATAACGATAACGGAATTTTGAGGAACGGTCAATGTAAATTTACCATCGATATCGGTAATCGTACCGTTGGTTGTACCTTTTTGCAACACGTTGGCACCGATGATCGGTTCGCCCGTTTTATCAGTAACAACACCTGTTACCGTCTTTCCGGCCTGTTGCATGATCGCTTCCTTTTTATTAAGGATAATTTTTGTGTTTACTACCGTATAAGCGATATCGGAATCACCGAACAGTTTGTTTAGCACATCGAAAATGTTCTTTTCGTCTACTTTTACAGATACTTTACGGCTGGTGTTTACAATGTTGGCATCATAGATAAACGAGAAGTCCGTTTCATTTTCAACAGCTTCGAGCACACTGGCGATCGTACTGTTCGACATATCCAGCGAAAGCGTAGCATTTTGTGCATACGTATTACCCGCTACTGCGATACCAAGACTAAGGAAAAAGAATACAACGCTCAATCTCATAACTAATGGTATTTTTCGGAAGAGAGAATAACTTTTCTTACCGATAATTTCTAAGGTTACAATTTTATTCATAATTTTGTGATGCTTATTATTTAATATAAAGTTAACTATAGCTGCGTCAACAGCTTGGACTTTTACATGCGGGAAGATGCGTCAACATCTTTCTGCATGTTTTTTGGACTCTTTTTTACTTCCACATAGGCATTCTGATTTAAAAAGGTTCTACACTATTATTTTATTCTTTCGATATTTCTATAACAGACATTTCCAAACGATTATCATTCGTTATGACCGGCTTATCGATCTTAAACTTGATATCCGAGGCGAGCTTGATATATTCCATGACCTGCGGCAATTGCTCATTTTTAAACCTTGCGGTAATGATGGCATTCAGCACGTCCCGGTCTTTCACGTTAAACTGTACATTATAATGGCGTCGCAACGTCTTCAGGACCTGCCCCATCGGAGTATTCTTGAAAATGATCTCACCATTACGCCAGGCTACCTTATTATCTGCGTTGACCGAAGTGATAGATAATTTTCCACCTACCCTCGTAAAATCCGCTTTCTCGTCGGGTTTCAGAATCTGATGAACGATTTTACCTCCTGCCTGTGCTATATTCAATTTCACAGAGCCTTCCACCAAAGTTGTGGAAACAACATCGTCATCATTATAGGCAGATACATCGAAACGCGTTCCGAGCACTTCCACAGAATAGACCGGATCGACTTTCACGATAAAAGGCTTTTCCGGATTCTTCGTCACTTCAAAATAACCTTGCCCGGTCAATTCAACCAGCCGGCACTCAGGCCAGAAATTTTCAGGATACTTCAAAGAACTTCCGGCATTCAACCAAACTTTCGATCCGTCAGGCAATTCGAAAGTCGAAACCACTCCGGGATTGGTGCGCACTTCTACCATGCGCACCTTCTCTTTACCCGTCTGCATAAAGAAATAGGCAGATAAAACTAATACCGGAATGAACAGTATCGCTGCAACTCTTTGCATAAACTGTAGGGAGCGGCGGAAACTAACCTTTTTATTTTGTTTACGTACTCTCGATTTGAAACGGACCAAAGCCATTTCGGGATCGACCGATTCCATTACCCGCAAACGGTCAGTCACCTGCAAGGTGAAATAGACCTGTTCCAGTAGTTTCTCGTTCTCGGTCGACTCGGCAACCCAGTCGTCAACCCGGGTACGTTCCTCGTCAGTCAATGTTCCGTCGAGATATTTTATCAGTATGTTTTCGTCTACTATCATCTTTTTTCCTGTTTCTATAATTAATACAATTCAGAAAAAAGATATACTAAACGAAAATGTGATTTTTTTTAGAAAAAGTTCAATATCTTTTCCTGCTTCTCGATTGTTATCTAATAAACAGATAGTTATAATAAATAAAAAGCATATGAAAAAGATTGTTTTACTTCGCCACGGCGAAAGCGCATGGAACAAAGAAAACCGGTTTACGGGTTGGACGGATGTTGATCTGACAGAAAAAGGGATTGAAGAAGCATATAAAGCAGGTGAATTACTAAGAAAAGAAGGATATGTGTTCGATAAAGCATACACCTCCTACCTGAAACGTGCCGTCAAAACATTAAATTGCGTACTCGACCGCATGGACCAGGATTGGATTCCGGTAGAGAAAAGCTGGCGTTTGAATGAAAAACATTACGGAGCCTTACAAGGTCTCAACAAAAGCGAGACAGCCGAAAAATATGGTGATGAACAGGTCCTGATCTGGCGCAGAAGTTACGATGTGGCTCCGCATGCATTGAAAGAGGACGATCCGCGTAACCCCCGATTCGAAATACGTTATAAAGATGTACCCGATGCCGAATTGCCACGTACGGAATCACTGAAAGATACTGTCGAACGCATCCTCCCTTATTGGAAAGACGTCATTTTTCCTTCGCTCGAAACTGCCGACCAGATTTTAGTGACAGCCCACGGCAACAGCCTGAGAGGTATTATTAAATATGTACGTAACATACCGGATGAAGAGATCGTACACCTGAATCTTCCGACAGCCGTCCCTTACGTACTCGAATTCGATGACGACCTGAATCTTGTAAAAGATTATTTCCTGGGGGATCCGGAAGAGATCAAAAAACTGATGGAAGCAGTTGCCAACCAGGGGAAAAAAACAAAGAAATAATTATTTATCATAGCTGACGCCCGGAAATATTTCACAAAAACCCGGGCGTTAATTGTTAATTCTTAAAATATTTGTTTAAGTTTGCACTATATCAAAACATTCATATCAGTGATAACAAGCAATGAAGAGACCTTAAATAGACTTAAAGCCGGTGACGAGAGTGTATTCGATGCGGTCTACAAACAATATTATAAAGGGTTATGCGCCTTCGCCTCCCAATATGTAGCCGAGACGGAAACGGAAGAAATCGTACAGGAAGTGATGATGTGGCTTTGGGAAAACCGTGCGATGCTGGTTCCTCAAATGTCCCTCAAATCATTGCTGTTTACTATTGTCAAAAATAAATGCCTGAATAATATAACCCACAATCAAATCAAACAACGGGTACACGAAAAGTTGTATGCCAAATTTGAAAATCAATTCGAAGATCCGGATTTTTACATAGAAGGAGAATTGATCGCCTTGGCAACCAAGGCGATCAGGGAGCTCCCTGAAGAATACCGGAAAGCATTCGAAATGAATCGTTTCGGACATCTAACCTACAACGAAATAGCCGAGCGTACCGGTGTATCACCCAAAACCATCGCTTACCGCATATCACAGTCTTTGAAAATACTACGCACGGAACTGAAAGAATACATGCCGCTTTTTCTAGCTCTCTTACATTGACAACATAGCAATATCGACATTTTGTCCACAAAGCTATCATTTACATTTTAACGCAAATAGCTTCTCATTTTAAACAAAACGATACGTTAAAAAATATTACCCGCTGGGGTATTTTATTTTACCCGGTATATTAATCCGATTTACCCGGTTGGGTAGTGTCATTTTGATAATCGGAAAAACGGAGAATATGACAGGACAATCTTAATCCATCCTTAAACAAAAATAAATGAATCATGTTTAAATAATAAAGTGGCCTCTTTATAAAAAACAACTTAAAATATAACAGTATATGAAACGTACATTTTTAATGATAGCATTTGCCGCACTGGCAACTATCGCATATAGTCAAACCGACGATAAAGGTTACGAAGAAGGAAAATATGTATTGAAAGGCGTATCAGGCCTCAACCTGTCGCAAACAGCGATGACCAACTGGTCAGCCGGAGGTGAAAACTCAGTAGCCGGAAATGCCTATCTGAACGGTTCGCTGACACATAAAAACGGAAACTGGCTCTGGGTGACCAACCTGGTTCTCGATTACGGACTGACAAAAACCAAGTCGCAGGGGATGCGCAAGAGCACCGATAAGATCGGACTTTCCACCCAGCTGGGCTATTCAACGAACAATGTCTGGTTCTACACACTAATGGGCGACCTGAACACACAGTTTGCCAAAGGATACAATTATCCGGACAAGGAACATTATATCTCCAACTTTTTCGCGCCGGCCTATTCCAACGTCTCGCTGGGTATGGAATACCGCCCGAAAAGCAATTATTCGATCTACCTCTCTCCCGTTTCAGCAAAAATGACTTTTGTTGAGGACGATTACCTGTCCGATCTGGGCGCATTCGGTGTCGATCCCGGTGACCGTTTCAAGATCGAATGTGGCGCTTACCTCAAAGCCCGTGCAGAAATGCCGGTGATGGAAAACGTAAGCCTGATCACTACAGCCGATTTTTTCACTCCGTATAGTAATCAGTTCGGAAACATCGATGTCAACTGGGACATGCTCATTAGTATGAAGATCAACAAATTCCTGTCGGCTACGCTCAACACGACACTGAAATACGACAACGACGTGAAAACCTTCGATGACAACGGTACGAAACATGGGGCAAAAGTACAGTTCAAAGAGATACTCGGCGTAGGTCTTGCCTATAATTTTTAGGAATAGAAAGGAGACTGCCTGTGTTTTTAAGAAAAAACCTTCCGCAATCGGTTGCAGTATCCAAAAGAAAGGAGTAAATTTGCACGTCGAAAACAAATATGATTAGAAATGATCGATAAAATTAAGGCTCTGCTTCAGGAAGTAGAGAATATGAAGGCTGCAAATGCCGAAGAGCTGGAAGCTTTACGCATCAAATACCTCAGCAAGAAAGGAGAAATTTCTGCGCTGATGAATGATTTCCGCAACGTTGCGGCTGACCAGAAGCGTGAAGTGGGTAAATTCCTCAACGAGCTGAAAGAAGCTACTCAAAATAAAATCAATGAACTGAAAGAAGGTTTCGACAATGTACAGACCGGAAACGATGACATCGACCTGACGCGTACATCTTATCCTATCGAACTCGGCACACGCCACCCGCTTTCAATCGTTAAAAAGGAAATCTGCGACATCTTCGGACGTCTGGGATTCAGCATTGCTGAAGGTCCTGAAATCGAAGACGACTGGCATGTTTTCTCTTCTTTGAATTTTGCTGAAGACCATCCTGCACGTGATATGCAGGATACGTTCTTCATACAACATAATCCGGATGTGTTATTGCGAACACATACATCATCGGTACAGACTCGTGTGATGGAGACTCAGGAACCTCCTATCCGCATCATCTGCCCCGGACGTGTATATCGTAATGAAGCTATTTCTTATCGCGCACACTGTTTCTTCCACCAGGTAGAAGCCCTGTATGTTGACAAGAATGTCTCATTCGCCGACCTGAAACAGGCATTGCTTTTCTTTGCAAAAGAAATGTTCGGTCCGGAAACGAAAATACGTTTACGCCCCTCCTACTTCCCGTTCACAGAGCCATCTGCTGAGATGGATATTTCCTGTAACCTGTGTGGCGGTAAAGGATGTGCATTCTGTAAACATACCGGTTGGGTAGAAATACTCGGTTGCGGTATGGTAGACCCGAATGTACTCGAAAATTGCGGTATCGACAGCAAAGTTTATACCGGATATGCACTGGGAATGGGTATCGAACGTATTACAAACCTGAAATACCAAGTTAAAGACCTACGAATGTTCTCAGAAAACGATGTTCGTTTCCTGAAACAATTCGAATCAGCCAATTAAATTGAAAACCTAAATCATTTACCATCTTCCCCGGGCCTTTAACCAGCCCGGGGGAAACACACAAGGAGGATGAAATATGATAAAGGTTTTAATTTTAATTACAGGAGGAGCAATCGGATCGGCACTGCGTTATGGAGTTTCCATGTGGGTGCAGCGTTCATTGCAGTACTCCTTTCCCTTTGGGATACTATCCGTTAATATAATCGGCTCTTTTCTGATCGGCTTCTGCTGGAGTCTTGCCGAAAATTATAACTTCTCAACCAATACAAGGGCATTTCTTTTTACCGGCCTGTTTGGCGGATTTACAACTTTTTCTTCGTTTGCACTGGATACTATGTCACTGATAAAAATCGGTGATTATAAATTAGCTCTCTTAAACATACTGGCTAGTAACGTTTTAGGACTTATTGCCGTTTTCCTGGGTTTGTTACTCGGAAAAAATGTATTATCTTTAATGAAATAACAGGATGAAAAAAGAGGAACGATATAAAGGTGTATTAGACTGGTTCGAAGCAAACGTACCGGTTGCAGAAACGGAACTTCATTACGACGATCCGTACCAACTGCTTATTGCCGTGATTCTATCGGCTCAGTGCACCGACAAACGGGTGAATATGATTACGCCGGCTCTGTTTAGGGATTTCCCGACAGCAGAAGTGCTGGCAGCTTCCACACCGGAGGTCGTATTTGAATATATCCGTAGTGTCTCCTACCCGAACAATAAATCGAAGCATCTGGTCGGGATGGCCAAAATGCTGATGGCTGATTTCGGCGGCGTAGTCCCTTCGGACATAGACGAGTTGCAAAAGCTGCCCGGCGTAGGACGCAAGACAGCCAATGTGATCGCCTCCGTTGTCTACAACAAGCCGGCAATGGCCGTAGACACCCACGTATTCCGTGTCGCCAACCGCATCGGATTGACAAACAACAGCAAAACACCGCTCGAAACAGAAAAAGAACTGGTGAAAAACATCCCGGAGAAACAGATACCTATCGCTCACCACTGGCTGATCCTGCACGGACGATACGTCTGCGTAGCCAGAAAGCCCAAATGTGAGGAATGCGGACTCAAGCCTTGGTGCAAATATTTCCTGAAGGCAAAAATTTAGAGAATGAGAATTTACAGGCGGGAAATAGTGATTATCATCTTAACTGCTCTCGCTACGCTGTCGGCAGTCTACTACTTTTTCGGTGACATGAAAGAGAGTAAAGAACTGGTGCAAACAGATTTATATACCCTGACTGCACCGGAACCGGAAGCGATACTTGCCGTAAACCGTCCTTCCGTTTTTGCCCGGATAATACTAACCAAGGAACCTGTTTACCAGGCATTCGCCTCTAAAATCCCTGAAATATATCTTACTATCATCCGAAAGAATCCGGAAATTGCCTCATTACATCTCTCATTCCATCCGCAAGGTATTGTAATGTATGCAAAAGCGGATAAAAGCATGTCCCGACATATAGAAGAAAATGTTTTAAAAACAGCTTTCAAATCATTCGCTCCTCAACAGCAAACCAAAGGAGGCATCACTTTTACCTATTGCCCGGATGCCGGAAACCGCTTTTTCGGCTACTACCAACATAATGGCGTATGGGTCGCCAGTTACAGCAGGAAATTGCTGGAGGAAGTAGCGGCCATACAAAGAAAGCAGAAAAACAACCAGCCGAAGGAACAAATGTTACTCCGTAAAACACTCGACAGCAATGCTCCGCTTAACCTGATGATACAATCGAAACTGTTAGACTTATATGTGAAAGCGAACGATTCTACCCTATGGAGAATCAGCGACAGATGGCTGGGAGCCGACCTTTTTGAAAGCGAAGGGAATATTTGTTACTTTAGCAGTCTGCCGTATCATGAACCAGCCGACACACTTTTCAAGACGATTGGCGATACACTGTCGGTCAGATTAGAACAACATTTCCCGCAACTTCATATTTCCAGCCAGATTTATGAAGAAAACGGGAAAGTATATTATACCGGTTGCAGTTTGGGAATTTCCAATTGATCATATGCCAGATGAACATGCGGAGGCAACTTTTTTTCTACCTGGCTTTGCAAGCCGATCCGATGGCTCATATGAATCAGATAGGATTCTTTGGGACGGATGCGTCCGATCTGCTCTAATGCTTCTCCCACACTTTCATGCGTCGGATGCTCTTCCCAGCGCAAAGCAGTAATAATCAAAACATCCAATCCTTCCAGTTTGGCATATTCTTCTTCCGGAAGAGATTTCAGGTCGGTCAGGTAGGCCATATTCCCTATCCGGAACCCCAGGATAGGCAGTCTTCCGTGCATTACCCGGATAGGAATTATCTCTATCCCGGCAGCCATAAAAGGTTCTGTCGTCACACGGTGGATTTTTAGATTGGGAACACCCGGATATCTATTTTCGCGGAAAACATACGGGATACGCGTCTCTATGGCTTCAGCCACATTTTCTTCAGTATATATATGTATGTCTCCTTCCCGTCCGAACGGACGCAGGTCATCCAATCCTCCGACATGGTCATAATGTTCGTGTGAGATCAGGACGGCGTCCAGGTGGTATGTTTTACTTTGTATCATTTGCCAGCGGAAATCCGGTCCACAGTCCAGCAAGATACGCTTCCCCTCTGTTTCTACTAATACTGATGTACGCAGGCGCCAGTCGCGGGGATCTTTGCTTGTACAAACTTCACACTGACAGCCTATTTCGGGAACCCCGGTTGAAGTTCCCGTTCCCAGAAATGTAATTTTCATTATCCTACATATTTAACCTCAGGCATTATCTCGATGCCAAAACGATCTTTTACGGCAGTACGGATACTTTCCGCCACCAGAGCAATCTCGTGTCCCCGGGCTTCTCCCAGGTTGACCAGGACCAGCGCCTGTTTTTCATATACACCGACCGGACCATGCGATTTACCTTTAAAGCCGCATTGTTCGATCAACCAGCCGGCAGGAACTTTCACTTTCCCCTCACCAGCCGGATAAGAAGGCATACCGGAATATTGCTCCTTCAGTTTCTCAAACTGTGCAACAGGAATAACCGGATTCATAAAGAAACTGCCGGCATTTCCCAGCTTGTCCGGATCGGGCAGCTTCTCCTGACGGATCGCGATCACGGCCCGGCGGATTGCTTCCAATGTTACTTCCGGACATTTAGCCAGCTCTTCCTTCAGGTTTCCATAGTTAATGGAAAAGGATGGGCGTTTATCCAACCGTATTATTATATATGTAACAATGTGCGGGTCGTTATGTTCGTTTTTGAAATAACTGCTGCGATAGCCATACTGGCATTCTTCGTTCGTAAATATCCGCTTTTCAAAAGTCAACTGGTTGTATGTTTCCACACTTTCTATCACATCTTTTATCTCCGCCCCGTAGGCTCCGATGTTCTGGATAGCGGCAGCGCCAGCTTCACCCGGGATCAGGGAAAGATTTTCTATTCCTCCCCACCCGTTGGCAACGGCATGCGCAACAACATCGTCCCACCTTTCGGCGGCACCGACACGCAGCCAAATATGTTCGTCGGTTTCCTTCTCCACACGGATACCTTTGATGGCCGAGTGCAGGATGATACCGTTGAAG
Organism: Parabacteroides goldsteinii DSM 19448 = WAL 12034; assembly: GCF_000969835.1. Taxonomy (GTDB): domain Bacteria; phylum Bacteroidota; class Bacteroidia; order Bacteroidales; family Tannerellaceae; genus Parabacteroides; species Parabacteroides goldsteinii. The sequence goes on along the minus strand of NZ_KQ033913.1, from coordinate 538,109 downwards.
TCATTTATAAACAGCAGATTGCTTCCGCTGCCGATATGCAGCGACAAACACTCCTGAAAATACTCGTCCCGTAGAACCCGTCCTAATTCTTCTTCATTCGTATATTCCATGAACCACCGCGTCTTAACCGGCAGGTGAAATGTATTATGCTTCTCCAGGGAGTAATTCTCTTCTATCCTCATAATATCTGTTTATTTATTGCGGGACAAAAGTAGTAATAATGTGCTAATATGCCAATGTGCCAACATGCCAATTGAGAAATATCTTTATAATTGGCACATTGGCATATTATTATAAGGTATCTACGATTTCACGCTGTTTCGTGAAAAAGATCATCCGCTGTATCTCTCCGCTCTGCGAGATTAAAGTAGAATAGCGTTTCAACGACTGGATCCATTCTTTCTGGGCACGGCAGATTTCCGGATGTTGCGAATCCATATAGTTGATAGCATAAAGACGGAACATGCACAACTGGAAGCTCCCTTTTTCCAGGAATGTATATGTAGCCTCAAAATTAATATTGGAAAGATACAAATAAACTTTGTTACCGTTCGGATATTCCCCCCGGGCAGCAATCTGTTCCATTTCATCCAATAAACGATTCAGCTCCTGTTTCATCACTTCGATATCATCATCGCTCAGCATGTTCAGCCCTGCAAAATACTTGATCTCCCTAACCAACGACTGGAAAATATTATTATCAAGAATCGTATAGGTAGACGGAACCTGGCGGCACTCCTGCATCAGTTTACGCTGGGACTCCAGTATTTTCTCCGTCACAACGATATCCGACATACTTGCAGTGATCTTCATCCCGTTATTCTGATGCATCCACCGGCAAAGACGGAATTTGGTCAGACGCTCATACGGAGAATAAAATGTAAACGGAACGATATTACAAGCGGCACTGAGTACCGATTTGGGATCTTCCTTGGCAAATGTAAATAATTTATGATAACGTTTGAGTATATCATGGTAACTTTCCATCTGACTCATATTATTAGAGACATTCAGATTAAAAACGGCTCCTTCCGCCCGGTTGGTTCCAACGATCTGGTCCAGGGAAATCCCCAGACTCTGAGACAATAATGATACTTCATAAAATGTAAACGGAACCTCCCCACGCAACCGGCGATAAACGGCTTCCTTACCTATAGATATAATATCCATAATATAGTTAGCCAAATTTGTCTCCTCCGGGAGATGTTCCCTCATGGCTTTTATCAGCCCGTTATTCAATGCATCTTTCATAATTATTAGTGTGTTATTTACTATTTCTACTCATATATTCTTCTCACAATACAATAAAAATAAAGTGTGGTCAAATAGCATTAACGCCTTTCTTCGTTTCGATTATCGCAAACCAATGTGAATTAACGTTTTTTGTTTCTAAAATCGTAACAAAAGGCTACAGCTATTGTTTAATAAGAAATGCAAGCAAATTTTGTTGTCTGAAAAAAGACACCATATAAAAAAATCAATGCTTACATTTGCAATGTATATAATCATTAAAAAGAAACACTCATGAACAAAGCAGAACTTATCGAAGCCTTAGCAGATAAGGCAGGGTTACAAAAGCAAAAAGCAAAAAAAGTATTAGATGCTTACATCGAGATTGTAACCGAAAAAATGTCGCAAAAAGAGGAAATTACTCTTATCGGTTTTGGTACTTTAATACCTAGACCGCAAACTAGTCGCCTGGCTCGTAATCCTAAAACGGGTACTCCGGTACAGATTCCAGCTAGAACAACGGTAAAGTTCAAACCCGGTAAATTCTTGCTGGAGGCTATGAACGGCACTGGCGAAAAAAATAATATGATTTATTTCTTTAACTTCCTTCTTGCTTCGGCAGGAAGGAAGTTTTTTACACCTCCTTTTTCTGTTTACTTTATCATATCTGCAAAAATACATACAGAAATCCACTAAAAAGGGGTGTTTTTAATGAATATCGAAACCGTAAGGTTCTAATTAAACAACCGCAAGCATGTCCCCAATTCAATTATCGCAATTTTAGAATCCGAACAGCACCTCTTGTTTCGGAATGTGAAACTTTTGCCCTATACCTGGAATTTTACAGAGAAACATTTGTATGATGCTCTAATTATATCTAATTTCGACACCGGAAATTTTAGTCTGCATATACAATATAATACACATGAAAATAGTTAATCTCGGAGAGTCAAACTCCATACTGAACAGGTTCGTATCCGAACTTAGAGATGTAAATATCCAGAAGGACAGCCTTCGTTTTCGTAGAAACATTGAACGCATCGGCGAAATCATGGCTTATGAAATCAGCAAAGATTTTGCCTACAGCCAAAAAGATATTCAAACCCCTTTAGGAGTCGCACCGATGAATACACCCGACGACCGGATAGTAATCAGTACTATATTACGTGCAGGACTTCCTTATCACCAAGGATTTTTAAGCTATCTCGATTATGCCGAAAATGCCTTTGTCTCTGCCTATCGCAAATATAAAGACCGTCTGAACTTTGACATTCACATCGAATATATCGCATCCCCGAGACTGACAGAGAAAACATTGATCATCACCGACCCGATGCTAGCCACCGGAAGTTCCATGGAACTGGCCTATGAAGCATTGTTGACCAAAGGACATCCTTCGCATATCCATGTGGCCTCCATCATCGCCAGCAAACAGGCAATAGAATATCTGCAAAGAAAAATGCCGGATGACAAAACAACGATTTGGATCGCCGCACTGGATGACGAACTGGACGATCATTCCTACATCATCCCCGGCCTGGGAGATGCCGGAGATCTTGCTTACGGAGAAAAAGAATAAAAGAATATTTTATCGGGGTAAGGAGAACCAAAAGCAGGAACCTTTTCCAAGCTCAGAGCTTACTCCGATTTTTCCTTTCTGCTGTTCGACAATACTTTTGCAGATAGAAAGTCCTAACCCTGTACCTTGCTTAAAGTCATTTCCCTTATAAAAGCGGTCGAAGACATGGGCCTGCACTTCTTCACTCATCCCCTCTCCCGTATCCGTCACCGTAAAGACAACTTCATCAGGCTTTATTTCATAACCCAACATGATAGAACCTTTATCCGTGTGCTTGATCGCATTGTTTATGAAGTTGGAAAACAACTGGTTCAGGCGCACAGGATCGAAATCAAAAGTACAAGGCGACAAATCCGGCTGACTGCCAAGCACAACCCCCTCATGAAGTTTGATACTCAGCGACTTCACCAGATCATCCAAAAATTCTTTGAGCTCAATACGACTCGGTTTGAACTCAATTGTATTCGCTTCTATCTTAGCCAGATCCAGCACATCAGAGATCAACTGCAACAAAAGTTCATTATTCTTCTGAATAATCTCTACAAACTGCGACTGTTCCTCTTTATCATCCGTATCGACCAGTAAAGTAGAAAAGCCGACAATCGCATTCAGCGGAGTTCGGATCTCATGGCTCATATTTGCCAGGAAAGCAGACTTCAAGCGATCCAGTTCTTCTGCCTTTTCACGCTGTTGTTCAGTTTCTTTCAATTCCGTGATATCATAATTCACACAGATCATTTCCAGTTTATCCGGATCATTCGACTGAGGGTTACGCATCACATTTACACGTATCCACTTCCAACCGGAATCCGTCTTGATACGCAATTCCTTGCGGATACTGGTTGCCTCCCCTCTCTTAACCCGGTCAAAGAAGTCCATCATCACTTTACGGTCTTCCGGATGCACGGCGCTATATACACCAATAATCTGCTCCAACGGCGTGCCATCTTGTTCCCCCAGATTTTGATACCACTGGCTGATGGCATATCCTTCGCGTGTCAGCAAATCGAATTTGGCATATCCTACTTTCGCATAATGACTAACCAGGGTGAAGAAATATTCAAACTCCTCAATACGGTTATAAGCGACCATCTTATCCGTATTATCCAGATTAATGAATAGGTAATTGATCAGTTCACCTTTACTGTCATAAAGCATACTAACCTTGGTTATCAAGTCTATAACTCCGTTTTTCTTCGTCGGATAATACCCATTGGATATAATATCGCTAAAAGAATAAGTCAGGCGGAAAGAGACAGGTTTCCTCTTTCTCATCTTTTCCAGCACGTCAGGGGGAATCTGAGGATTATCAAAGATGTTAACACCTAGGGCCTCTTTTTTCGAACCGAGTCCAAAAATATCTACATCCTTATTATTCATATCGACAAGATATCCGTCCTTATCATACAACTCTATGCCGACCGGTATATTCGTATAAATATTACGCAACAACTTTCCACTATGGTCGAGCGCTTCGTTGATTCTCGCCATTTTTGTAATAATACTGATAATATTGGCGATGGACGAAAGCCATTGATAGTCTTCCAGCGTCCATATGCGATATTTATCTACAATATCGATCCCGATATATCCCAAAGCTTTTTTCTTTATGATCAAAGGAATCAGAACAAACGAAAGCACTCCTCTCTTCTGCAAATACATTTTTTCAGATTCCGCATCTTCCGGCAACTCGTTCAGATTGTTTATCATCACCGGATAAAGATTCCGTATTTTCCGTGTCGACCAAACCAGCGTGGAGACCGGTATATTCTGCAATGAGGAACGGACAGCGGCAACACCTTTGCTGCAAACTTCATACGTACAACTAAGCCTCTGCTTGTCATCACTGTATTCCATGATACAGGCACGCCCCTTTGTATCGATCGAAAAGAGAATTTCAGTCAGCACCAACTGGATAGATTCAACCAAATCGTTTGTCTGGATAAAAGAATGTAAGGCACGCGAAATACTCCCCAAATGCCTTAACAAACCATCTACCTGGCTGCCTTCCGTTGCCGGTTTATTCGTTTCTTCCTCGCTATATGGCACCAACTGAAGAATGCCTAACACATAAACACGTCCGGAAGGTTCGATCTCCCGCTTGCAAATTTTAGAACGAACAAACTTAAAGCCATAACAAGTCTTGATCGGAAATATCTGTTCGTAAATACCGACCTCCCTGAAATAAGCAAATTCATTGGCAATCCGGGCTCTATAATCTTCACGTATCAACTGGAGGAAATCTCTGGTCGGAATAATTTTATCTTTCAGTTCCAACAAACTGACCAGATAATCCGAACATATATAGACTCTCTTATCAAAGTCAATTTCCCACCAACCGACTTGCGCCGTATCCAGCAATAACTTATATTGAGCTGTATCCATTTTTTTAATACTAGTAAGCAACAAAATTCGTTATAATAAATCAGACCAGCAAATTTTATTTCTGTTTATATTCAACGGTTTTCAAAGATTCACACAAAAAAAGCGGAGACCAGTAAAAACCGATCCCCGCTTCCTTTCAGACTATATAGTCTGTTATTTCAATTCTTTTATACGGATATTACGGAATTTCACAGGAGAACCATGTCCCAGGAACCCGATATGTCCTTTCTTATTGAACAAGCCCGGATGTTCCTTACCGTCAGGAGTACCGTTCTTTACAGCGTCGCGAATGTTACCTTCCAATATCACTACACCATTAACTGTTACCTTGATATTATCTCCGTTTGCAACAATCTCTTCCTCATTCCATTCACCGACAGGCTTAAACGCTTTGTGGTGATCGGCATTCGTCGGGATGATGCCATAAACAGAACCATGATGCTGATATTTGGTAATATTCTTATAGATCGGATGTTCACAATCCAGAATCTGGATTTCCATACCTACATAAGCGGCATCACCTTCCATCGGAGTACGGATACCGACTCCGTTATTGGCTCCCGGTGTCAGCTGGAACTCGAAACGATAAATAAAGTTCCCGAATTCGTCCTTTGTATACAGGTTCCCACCATAGCTCTTGCTCGGTATCATGGAAATACAACCATCTTCCATCGTATAATCTACCGTGTTACCAGTCCACTGATGCATATTTGTTCCGTCAAACAATAGTTTGAAACCTTCTTTCTGTTCTTCGGCAGATAATTTGTAAGGTTCTTTACGTTCCAGTTCCTTTACATATATATTACGGTAGTAAACCTTGCTACCATGAGCCTGCAATTCAATCTGTTCAACCGGGAAGATCGGCTGCTTGCGATCCCAATAGTTTTCAAGGATCACATCATCCACCACCTTCTCTCCGTTCAGAATAACTGTTACGCGGTCACCAACCATCTTGATATAGAAGCTGTTCCATTCGCCCAGCTTGTTATCAGCCACTTTAGACGGCTTGCTTTCATTTACCGAGTTATTATACAGACCACCTGAACCTACCTGGGCACCCACATTCACACGTGAAGTATCCCAGATCTGCACCTGAGGCGTTCCGCGCAAATAGATACCGGCATCGGCTTCAGGACCTGCGGGGTCAAGCATCCAGTCTACGTACATTTCAAAATCACCATATTGTTTATCCGTACACAGGTTATCACCTTTACCGTTGAAGACAAGCATACCATCATTCACACTCCAGCCGCTACGCATAATCTCGTCAGCCTTTTCCTGAGCTTTCTCCAATTGGGCCGGTTTCATTTTCGCACGGGCAATCGGGTTCTGTACCAATCCTTTCCAGCCCGACAAATCTTTGCCGTTAAAGATAGAAATGAAACCTTCTCCCTGCGGCATTTCAGCCAGATGCTTCTTGATCGCTTCCTTCTGATAACCGGCATCCGGATTGTCGAGTACCTGCATTACCTTGTTCAGCAATTCACGCACATTGGCTCCATAATATTCCTTATTACCCAAAGCTATATTCATAACAGCATTGGCGGCAGCCTGCTGAACAGGTTTCTGATTCAGGAATTCGCCGGCATAGAGCATACCCAGGAAGGTGCCTGTCCGTTCAACCTGTTTCAGAATTATATTTTTCTGTTCGTCTGTCTTTGCCACTTCCATCGCTTTGCGCAAACTCAGCAGACGATTCTCACCTGTAAATGCAGGATTTGAAACCAGCTTAACGTATGCTTTCAATGCACGATCCAAATAAGCGGAAGAAGAAGCATCTTTACAGATAGCATACAATTCGTCGGCAGCCTCAATACCTTTCCAGTTCAACAACGCTTCGAAAGCAGCATCGCGAGCAGCGCCCGATCCCTTATGGAAACCGTCTACGATAGTAGCCAATGCATCTTTCTCACCGGTTGTCGCCAGAACGATATAATACAAATATTTCTTGCTCTCGCCAGCCTGAAGCATACGGCGGGTGATCGTTTCTTTTTGTTTCGCAGGAGACATGGAAGAAATAGCAGAGATAACAGCCTGTTGGATCGGAGCAACGGCCGATGCATCCGCTGTTTCCAGCATACCGCACAGATTAACCAGATCGCCTTCCGACACAACATCTTTCAACGCTGTATAAGCAGCTTTTTTCACTTCCGGTGAACCGGACTTGATCAGTTCGAGCACTGTAGTCAGGTTAGCAGTCGCTTTACGCATCGCCAACAACTCAGCACCGGCAATCTTACCGGCATCCGTAGCAGACGGAATGGCACGGGCAACAGCCTGGTCGATATCACCATTGAATGCAGCCAAAGCATCCTGTCCCAGCAGGATTACATCTTTATTGTCGCTGGTCAGCAGTTCAGCAAGCACAGGTATCACCTGTTTGTCACCGATCTTCACCAATGTCCATACGGTTGCCTGTTTTACGTCGAAGTTGCTGTCTTTCAACTGAGCCAGCAGCACCTGCATGGCAGTCAGGTCAAAACGGAGTTCCAAACTCTTGATCACATCATGTTTTGACGGGCATTTGGCTTCGCGGCCGATCCAGTTGATAATATCGACTTTCACTTCCGGTTTGGCCTTCTGCATCGCTTTCATGACTTCGATATAAACTTCCTTATTGGCAAAGTCGGAAGCAAAGTTCAATGCTGCATTCCGATATTCCTTATTGCCATCCTTCAAAGCGGAAAGCAACAATTTGGTACTGTTTTCTTTCTTCAGTGACAAAAGAATTTGCAAAGCAGCGTCGCGGGTCTGCGTCTGATTAGCCTTGGTAGCCTTCTTCAGCAGGTCGTTGGCCGCTTTTTCCACTTCTTTCACATCGCCCTGTGCGGCAACACGTTTCAATAAAGCGATATAGGCTTCGTTCGCATTCGTTTTGGTCATTGTGTAACCCGATGCGGCGGCAGCTTCAGCCATATCTTTGATGGAAGCCTTGCTTCCCACACGGCTTAATGAGTGCAGGACAGCCTTTTGCATATTTTCATCGCCCGAACCCAGCAGCGCCTTCAGCAATTCTTCCGAATCAGCCACCTGCGCTTCGCCGATTGCTACGATGATATCTTTTTGTGTCTTCGGAGTACCCATACGGCGCATCAGACCAGCCTTCAACGCTTTGCCGGCATTTTCAGAACCGATAGCAGCCAGTGCACGTGAAGCCGGGCCACTCAGACTTTCATCACCCAGGTAAGCCGACAACGCATCGATACATTCATCCTGTCCCAATATCTGTAACTGGCGGATGATAAACGCTTTCGTTTCGCGTTCAGTCACCAGGTCAAGCGCTTTCAGATAAGCGTTAGCCGTAGCCAAACGGGCGCTTTCTTCCCCTTTCGCCATCACATAATGGGTCAGGCCGCTCAACGCGTAATCCACTTGTGCATTGCTTCCCTTTCCGGGAGCATTTATCATGTTGACCAACATCAGTACCCCTTCTTCGCCGGTACCTTTCAGGTCATTGATCATTTTATTGTATTCAGCCTGTTTCTCAGCAGGCATCTGTGCCAATACGTCAGCCGCAATTGTTTTAGCTGTACGGTTCGCCGGAGATTGGGCCATCAGTACGCTGCCGAATAATAGCAAGCTGGCAATCGATATATATGCTTTTCTCATTGTCTATAATTTTATAATTCTCCCCTAATTTTCAATTCTCAATTTTCAATTTTCAATTATTAATTATCAAATGTTCCAGGGTGAACGCATCGGCTGATCCAGCAGACGGTTAGCGGCCTCGTCATTGATAAATTCCAGTTTCACAGGATCGAACTCTAATGTACGATTCAGACGAAGTGCCGTAGCACCCATATTCACGATCGTAGCCGAGCGGAAACCATTCCGTTCATTCAGGGCAAAAGGCTGGCGTGTTTTCACACATTCGATAAAGTCTGTCACCTGAGGTTCAGGTTCCGGATAATCGGCCAGTTTCTTTTCCCAATCAGGGATATCACATACAAAATTCTTATAGACATTACCGTTCGGACCGGAGATATACGGAGTATTAGGATCTCCGAAGTCGCCACCCCAAAGGACGATCTGGCAACCGTCATCATAGGTATAGGTAATAGAGCGCCATGTTCCTACGGCATCCGGATGCTGTTGCGGAGCATCCACTTCCACTTTCACAGGGCTTGTGTTGTCTTTTCCGAGGAAATACTGTACCGGGTCGATATAATGCTGTCCCATATCACCCAGTCCGCCACCATCATAATCCCAGTATCCGCGGAATGTCTGGTGCACACGGTGTGCATTATAAGGTTTATAAGGAGCCGGGCCTAACCACATGTCATAATCCAGTTCGGAAGGAACTGTTTGCGGTTCGAGATATTCTTTACCTACCCAGTAGAATTTCCAGTCGAAACCGGTATGTTTACTGATCGTCACCTTCAACGGCCAACCGAGCATACCGCTCTGAACCAGTTTTTTCAACGGTTTAACGGGAGTACCCAATCCATAGAAAGGGTCAGCAAAACGGAACCAGGTATTCAGACGGAACATACGTCCGTTCTGCTTCACCGCTTCCATCACCCGTTTACCTTCACCGATCGTACGTGTCATCGGCTTTTCACACCAGATATCTTTTCCCGCCTTGGCAGCCTCTACCGACATGATTCCATGCCAATGAGGAGGTGTAGCGATGTGTACGATATCTACGTTCGGGTCCAGAATCAAATCGCGAAAGTCATGATAAGCGGCAATTTTTTCCTTTACCAATTGTTTTCCTAATTCAAGATGTTTCTTGTCAACATCACAAACGGCCACCAAGCGTGTTCCGGCATAGTTCACGTGACCGCGTCCCATCCCGCCTGTACCGATAATACCTTTAGTCAACTGATCGCTTGGAGCGATAAAGCCTTTCCCAAGCACGTGGCGCGGCACAATCGTAAAGGCCGCAATTCCTCCAAGGGTTTTAAGGAAGTCCCTTCTGTTTGTTCTCATAGTACAAATTAATATAATATTGATTAGCAATTTTATTGATTTTTTCCGCTTAAAAAAGACGTTAGAAAGATTAATTGCCTCCTAACGTCTCACAAAGATATTATTTATCCCATAATTTTCGCAAATATTTACGAGTTTTTATGACATAATCGTTCAAGACTGTTCATTCCATAGTCGGGTTGAACTTTCCTCCCCAATTGTTATTTTGTTCGAGATTAGGATTTTCCAATATTTTACTTTCCTGGATCGGGAAAAAATAATACGATTCCTGAATCAAAAATTTATTCTCGGCTATGGCACTGATCGGCACCATTCTAAGAATATATTTAAAATTATCGGGAGTCAACGAATATGTCTTGGCTTTCCGGGTAGCTTCGGCAATATCCATTTCTGAACCGTCTTCATTGATAGCAATGGCCTCGACTCCATATTTTTGCAGTCCGTTTAACTGCATCATATTACGGGTTCTACGAAGATCCATAAAACGATGCCCTTCAAAACATAATTCTACATTGCGTTCATCAAGAATAGCCTGCCGGATCTCTTCACGATTAGCAACTTTCAATCCATACAACCCATTTTCGCCGGCTTCGATACCTGCACGTTTACGAATTTGCTTCAGCATATCTACAGCCACATCCTGATGGTCCGTTTCATTGGCCGCCTCCGCATAGATAAACATGACTTCAGCCAATCTCATAAACGGATAATCATGATCATACGTAGATACCAAATCCTGACTCAAAGACAAATCAGATCCTTTACGCACATACATGCCGCTAATAGCATCATTCTGTGTAGCAGTGCTGCCCACATTGGGATTGATTCCATATGAATCTTCTCTGACAGCTATACCGACCGAAGTATATTGGCGATATCCTGAAGCCGTTCCCGACACCGGATATAAATCCGCATTATACAGGATACAATCCTCAAATCGGGGATCCCGATTTTGCCAGAATTTCTGTAAAAAGTCAGATTCAGCACCTGCATAATATTTACCGGCCGGATCATCAAACCGCTTTCCATCCAACATCGGAAACGCTTTTACCATATCCCAGGTCGGAGTATTACCGGCATTACTACGACTCAAAGAAGAGGGACGAATCGTGTTTTCCCAATTGGCCGTTTTATCCGGATTACTATAGATAATAGGAAAAACGACCTCGGAGTTGCCGTCCACCAACCAGTTATCTGCATAATTCGCAGTCAGTTTAATCCCCTGAGCTATACAGAAATCGTATGCCTCCTTCGCCGCCGTATAAGCTTCGTTCCAATATTTATTATCATACATATTACTTGGGTTAAACTGCGGAGAAGCCTTATAGAGCAACATCTTTGCCTTATAAGCCTTAGCAAAACACTGGTCTATACGCCCATAATCGTTACCGGTTGCTTTGGCCGGAAGCAACGCAATAGCATCATCCAGGTCCTTAATTATTAAATCAAAACACTCTGCCGTGGAAGTACGAGTCACATACAAATCATCTTCATCCTTATCCTGGGCTTTTGTAATATACGGCATACCTCCATGATAAACAACCATTTCACCATACTGATATGCTCTCATAAACAGCATTTGTCCCGTCAGGCTATTCTTAACAGATTCGGTACATCCTCCTTCTGCCAGATACTCAAGTCCTAAATTTATATTACGGATATTGGTATAATTCCATCGCTTATAACCACTGCCCGACGTTGTAATAGTACTCAACATAAAAGGAATACCCGTTTGCTGCTCAGCTGTATTATCCGCACTTGTAGACCAACCGCTAAAGATATCGCCATAGAGATCAGTCACATAAGCAGTTGCTAAGTTGTCATCATTCCAAACCAGGTCTGCATCATAGTTCCACAAGTTCGAGATATCCAAACTATTGCATCCATTGACCAGCAATATAGTTGCCAAACCAATCGATAATTGTTTTATTTTATTCAGTTTCATATTTTTTTAATTTTAGAATGAGAAGTTAAGTCCGAATGTAAATGATCTCATCAAAGGGAATGAATCATAGTATTTCTGTTCAGGGTCCATGAACTCATTCATCGCCGAGATAGAAAATAAGTTAGTTGCATTCATAAATACCTGGGCACGAGTCAATCCTAATGGACGAAGAACAGCCATAGGCAAATCATATCCTACATTCAGGTTTTTTAAACGAACATAGGCTCCATTCCGCATCCAGAAATCAGTATCGCCATAACCTGATTCATACTGGTTCTTACCGATTACACGGGGATAAATACCATCAGGATTCTCCGGACTCCAGCATTTTTCACTTGTCCAGATAGGATAATACGGACGTGTGTTACCACCATACTGCGGCATTCCCTTGGTTGCCTCACATCCGACCAACCGGTCATAGTTGCCAACACCCTGAAAATGCATATCAACAGTAATACCTTTCCAACTGAAGCTACCACCGAAACCATAGTTAATACGGGGAGTCCCGTTTGTGGACAACAAGTTATACGCGTCATTTCCATCAATCTTTCCGTCCGGCCCCGGAGCATAACCATCACCACGGGTATCCTGGAACAAAAGACCGCCAAGATACGGATCGCGTCCATACTGTTTGAATCCTTTGGCAATCAATTCATCTACTTCCGCCTGATCGGTCAACAAATGATCGACTTTCAACCCCGTGATACGCCCGGCCGACATTCCGACCAAAGACAAATCTTTCAGGTTACCAGTCATATAAATCACCGATTCATCCAATACGTCCCAACGATCTTTCGAGTAACCGATATTCATATAAAGAGAATAATTTATTCCATGTTTAGCCTTATCTCTCCAACCCAGCGTCACTTCACCACCTCTCCATGAACGTTCAGCATAATTTTCAGGAGCCAACGATGCCCCATAAGTACTTGGCAAAGTAGATGTTCTTGAACCTAAAATATCGGTTTCCTTTCTGTAGAACCCATCAACTGTTCCACTCAATCGATTATTCAAAAAGGTAAAATCCAAACCACCATTGATAGTCGATGAAGTAGCCCAGGTCAAATTATAAGTTGGCATACTGCCTGTCTGTATACCGTTTGCCAATCCATTTCCAAACATATAACTGCTACCGGAAGTATATCTTTCTATATACTGGAAATATCCAATCGACGCATTCGATGTATTCAAATCGTTACCGGTTGTACCATAAGAAGCACGTATTTTTAAGTCGTCAAGCCAATTAGAAGCGCTCTCCATAAAGGCTTCTTTACTGATACGCCATCCAAGTGAGGCCGAGGGGAAAAAGCCCCATCTGCTTTCTTTAGGAAACTTATTATTTCCATCATAACGGAATGAGAACTCTGCTATATACTTGGAATCATAATTATATGTAGCACGTCCGATCCACGACAAATGCGAACCTAAGTTCTCCGATTCATTTACTGAAACTGTCCGTCTTTCCGGATCGGTTGAAAACACGAACCATTGGTCATAAGCCGTCAGCGGATCATTCGCTGTTGCATAGATGGCTTCACCCTGACTTTGAGCCTGCTCAAAAGTGATCATTCCGCCTACTTCATGCTTACCGAACTTATTTTTATAATTCACCGTCCAGTCAAACTGTTCATTCCAGAATTGGCGGGAACCATAAGTCAGATTCTCATAATTGGAACCAAACGTGAAGATATTATATTTATTCAAATCCAGCGGTCCCGGAACAAAACGGTTATTAGGATCAGCCGATTGAAAATTGTAGGCCTTCTGATGAGTAAGATATTTCTTGCGGGCATAGTCATTGATTATGTAATTTCCGGTTACTTTGGTTGATAATCCGGGTAAAAGCTTGCTCAAATCGATGTTTAATGATAAAATACCATTTACATTACGTCTGCGGGTTTTGATATAACGATCACCCAATATCACATCTGCGACATTCCAACCTTTAAAATTACTGACATCCGGATAAACAGGATAATCAGTCTTTTCGTTTGCCGGAGTACCATCCAGATACGCATAAGACGGAACCGTCCTCAAACAATTAAACGTAGTTCTGTAAAAGTCGAATATATCCTCACTGTCATCACCACTACCAGACCAATTAAAGCGTCTGTCATCTTTCTGATAACCGGAAACATTCGCATTCAAGGATATATATTTACTCAGATTCACTGTCAGATTGGATCGAAATGAATATTTATTATTTTCCAGATTCTTATAAGATCCTTCTTCCCTGATAAAACTACCTAAAACATAGTATTTGACTTTTTCCGTACCACCTGTCGCACTAATAGAATGCTTTGTATTCCATGGATTTTGCCAGATCAGATCATTCACATTATAATCATGTGTCTTGGCATACTCCATCTCTTCATCGTTGTTAGGCCGGGCAAGTCCGTTAGCCTCAGCCACTAAATTTTGATACACCAACTCTTTGTAAGCGCTCATATCATCCGTGAACAGCTTGCGGGTAGGTCTGTTGAACGTATATGATCCCTGATATTCAAATTTAGGTTTCCCCATGCTATCCGCGCCCGACTTAGTCGTTACCAGGACAACGCCATTACCGGCTTTAGAACCATAAACAGAAGCTGTCGCAGCGTCCTTCAAGAAGCTCAACTGATCGATTTCGTTCGATTCAAGCGCATCGAATGCCGCCTTGTCCCGAATGATTCCATCGATAACAAATAACGGGTCACCGAATCCGCCACGCATACGGATTTCCGAACTTGCTCCCATGAAACCGGAACTACCGACAATTGTCAATCCCGGTGCACGCCCCGCCAAAGTATTAGATAAGTTGGTAGTCGAAATGCTAGATAACTCCTCTGTTTTTACATTTGTAATAGCACCGGTCATATTTATCTTTTTCTCTACCCCATATCCGATAACGATTACCTCATCCAGTTTTTGGGTATCTTCATGCAATGTAATCTGATAAGAACTCTTACCATCCTCCACCTGTACTTTCCGTTCCAAATAACCGATATAAGAAACAAGCAAAGTCGCCCCGGCCGGAATCTCGCTCAAGATGAATTTACCTTCGGCATCCGTCACCGTTCCGACTCCTTTGTTTCCTTCAAGAGTAATGTTTGCACCGATAACCGGTGTCCCTTCCTCATCGACAATAACTCCTGATATCTTCTTTTTATTCTGCTGAATTTCATTTACGATCAGCTGTTCTACCGTCCGAACATTCTTCTTTACATTATTATCTTTTAAAAACACACGGTTATTTACGATCTTATAAGAAATACCGGTATTCTTAAAAACCTCTTTGAGCACTTTTTCGATGTGTTCATTTTTAAAATTAACAAATACGTTGGAGATTTTCTTATTCAACAAGGCTTCGTCATAAGAAAATTCATATCCGGTTTGTTCACTGATACTCTGTATAACTGCACCGACCGTTGTGCTATTCAACGTCAGTTCCAGATTCACATACAAAGAATGCGCATCGCTTATTGCCATGGCGGGCGATGCAGAAGTCAAAAACATTGCTAATGTAGCAATAGAAACTTTTTTAATCATACATGTGATTTAATAATGTTAGTACTATTTTTTAGTTACATTTCTGTGTGTGTCAGTTTTTTCAATCATTTTCTCATAGGCATTACTTTTTAAATTGTTCGTATATGAAAACTTCGTTTTCTTCTATCTTATAATGTATTGGAGCCAGGTATTCCAATAATTTCAGGATATCGACCAACTCTTCATCATCATTAATCACACACCGGAATTTACGTTGTGCAAGAGCTGAAGACTCGATATTTATGTTTACATTAAATTTTACGGATAGTTTATTGACTATTTCACGCAGGGTCGCGTTTTCAAAGACAAACTGTCTCAGTCGCCAGGCTGTCAGAATATTCACATCGACAGTTTCTGTAGTATATTCATTCTTGTTTTGGTTATAAGTTACTTTTTCTCCGGGGGATACATCCAGCAGTTTATTACGGTTCGCATCCAGCAATTCTATTTCTCCGCTGACTAAAACAGCCTCTACTCTTTTATTTTCTACATCGGTCTTTACATCAAAAGAAGTACCTTTTACCTGGATATTCACATATCCGGTAAAGACATTAAATAGAGAAAATTGTTTCTGCTTTCTTTGAGACTTCAAAGAAAGCTTCTCCTTGCAAGGAGACCTGACGATTCTCGTCAGAGAAAGATTCCGGGTATTTCAATGTCGATCCACCCTTCAACCAAACGGAAGTTCCGTCAGCAAGCACGACCTTTTTCACGTCTTGCCCGGGTTTGACCACAATACTTATATATTTTTCAGGCTTTAAATATTCATAGCCCCCATAAAAACAGGAAAACAATATCAAAAAGACGGCAGCATACTGCAACACGTTACGCATTAACTTAAAACGGTTGGAACGATTGATCTTCACATTCAGTTTTTCCAAAGCCTTTTCAATATGGTCCGAACTTTTATAATACATCATATTATAGGAAACACGAAGACGCACCACTTCAGATAATATCTTTTTATTATCCTGTGACAAGTTACTCCACTCCTCCATCTTCTGCATTTCATCGGAAGAGATATTTCCTGCCAGGTATTTTGCCAAAAGTCCGTAATCAAATTCCATTTTTCATCTTTTATACAAGCTAAACGTATGAGAGGTAAAAACTACGGAGCAATCATTCATTTTTTTTAATTTCACTGACGAAAAAAATAAAGAAGAGATAATATGTAGAAATCATTTTTAGATAAATGTGCCCTAAGATACTTAATCGCCAGGTAAATATGACTCTCTACCGTGCGCTGTGGGATTTGGAGACGCTCGGATACTTCCTTTGCCTTTAAGCCTTCAATATAAGTAAGAATAAATACCTCACGCCGCTGGGTTGGCAATTTTTCCAGTAAATTATGTAGTTGCTCGTAAAAATCTTTTGAATAAATTTCTTCCAGGACAGACGCATCTGAACGTAATAAGGCATTATACTCTTCCAGATATGCGCCCTCCATATGAAGATTATACTTGTCGGCTGACTGTGTTTTTCTATAATAATCAATACAGCGGGTATAAGCCGCCTGAAACAGATAAGAATGAAACCCTTCTCCGGCGTATAGCTTTTTTCGATTTTCCCAAACATGCAAGAAAACATCCTGAACGACATCTTCCGCCACTTCCTGTTCCACCATAGCTGCGACATACGCCATAACACGGGGATAGTAATGACGAAACAAGCTGTTGAAAGCCTCACGGTTCCCTTCTCTTAACTGACTTAATAAAGAAACATCAAACATAAATATATTCAATTTATAAAGAAAGCTCTAAGTTTGCAGTAGCGTGAAGCATACTGGATAATATATAACACTTCTACGTTTTTAGTACGCCTGACAAAGGTAATATCAAAATAAATAAAAATAAAGGTTGCATAAAAAATATTCAGAATCTGTTTTGAATTTATTGTCAGATTTCATTGTTGAAAGATTTGGACTATCAAAACGTGTATTTCATGCAACTCTTCTTTAGCTCACATCTCCCCGAAATATCAATTTGATCTATTAAGTCACAATAATCTATCACAAAGTTTATCATATAGCCATTTTAGTATCTGATGTATTTGACAGATTGATTGAATCAGAAAAAGAATAATTACAATATTTAACACATTTACCATTAATATCAATTCCAAGATCTCGTTTTAAATAAATTTGAACTTCGTTTAAAACGAAAATATTTTCCTTTTAAACAAAATAGAGGTTCGTTTAAAAGGAATTTTTTGTTAATTGCAGTTGAATTTAGCCGTTTTTGGATGGTTTTATCACTTGAAATGCATGTTTTTTAGCAGAATTATTTTCTGGAAGAGATAAAAACACACATACAATTCAAACAACATATTTACATGTATACAACTTTATTCACTCACTTTATCTATTTTATATCGATAAAACAAAGCAAAAAGGCACACCAAAATCATAAAAATCAAAATAAAGACACTTTCAATCCTCTTTAGAATCGAATAAAAAACAATATACCCAAGCCCTGACACATACAACCTGCTGACAACAGAGGTAAAATGACATTTTGATAAACAGAGTCAAGGATGACGGTAAAGACAATTGAATCCGGATATAAAGGATATTATACAAAAGATCATTTAACCTATTAAGAAAAGACGTATATTTGTCATAACAAAGAAAGATGATATGGAAAGAATTTCAGTTACTGATTTTGGGCCTATTCAACATGCGGAGATAGAGATAAAACCGTTCTGCATTTTGATTGGGCATACTTCAAGTGGGAAAAGCACGGTGGCGAAGCTGCTGGATTTATTTAATAGTCAGGAATTTTATTTCATTGAGCCGAAAGACAATCTCGTTCCTTTTATTTCTTTGCTGAAAAAATACGATATCGACTTTGATTTTAAAGAGCATACATGTATTGTGTATAAAAAAGGTGAATATACATGGACTATATCAAAAAAAGGGATAGAAACGGATTATCCTTTTACAGATATTGCCAATGAATGGTATCATGGGAATGTCCTATTTACAAAAAGCCATAGACCTTTTAGAGCACGAATAATCAAACTGCTGAATCTCTTAAATGAGGATATCCGTTTACCGGAGTTGCAGAATTTTGAACATATCGAACAATTTCCTGATGAAAAAATACGGGATAATCAATACATTCAATTCTATTCCCGATTAATGCATACTTATGTTTATAACGAAATCCCATCTGTTTATATTCCTGCAGAACGAATATTAATGTCAGTTCTTTCCAAAGCAATATTCAGTTTTTATGAAAAGGGAATAAATATCCCGGATTGCTTAAAAATATTTGCAAATAAGTATAGCTTGGCTAAAGACAATCAGGAACAGTACAAAATAAATTTTCTTAATTTGGAAGTGCATTTTGATAGTACTACCAATGATAAAATCAGACTGGAAAATGGAGAAGAGATTGAATTGACCCAGGCATCGAGCGGTTTGCAATCAATTATCCCATTATTGTCTGTTTTTGATCTTGGTTTAGATACAGATACCTGCACTATCATCGAAGAACCCGAACTCAATCTGTACACCCAGGTACAGAAGGACCTGACAGAATATCTTGTCAAACGAACAAAAGAGATGAAGGCGAAGTTATTCATTACCACCCATAGTCCTTATATATTAAGTACTGTCCAAAATCTTTTGCAAGCCGGCAACGTTGCCGCAGAAAGTCCGGAAAAAGCAGAACAGGTTGCTAAACTCGTCAGTCCTGATAAATGGATCGATTACAAGGACCTGACTTGTCAGTTCTTTTCCAGCGACGGTACAAGCCACAATATTCTAGATGATGAATACCACACAATAGGTATTAATCAGATGGATGATGTTTCTGCCGAATTATCCGAAATTTACGATTCGCTTTTAGATATAAAATACAATGAGTAGCTGTAAATGTTTTAACCAAGAAGTAACTGGAAGAAGTTTAATAGAACGCCTCCCGGCAAGTACATGCCAATGCACATCAAAAGCACGTTTGATGGTTGAAGAGAATGGGCGCAAGTTTGTTTTGATTGTTTCAGACTGGAAGAATGTCGAAAAGATTAAAGTCGATGGTGCCCTTATCTGCAATCAGGAAAAAGAGAAATGCGATTATATTTTCTTTTATTATCCTTCGGGAAAAACGAAAAATGATCGTCATGCTTATTTTGTGGAGCTGAAAGGTAAGAATATCGGTAAGGCGATGAGCCAGATCATTTCAACGATTCAATGCTTTATGCAAGAAGGGTTGCTCAAGAATATTTCTTTGCAAAAGGCGTTTATTGTCAGTTCGCGTTTTCCTCAAAAAGACCGGACAACCGAAAAATTGCAGGAAGATTTAAGAAAGAAATATAAATGTCCGCTTGTCATTAAGAACAATATGATAGAATATCGACCATAACGACCTGTCTATGCATACCTACTTTCTTATCCTGATTATATTTTCTTAAATATATTCGATACCTTTGTCCCCAAACGAATAAAAAGTAAAGAATATGAATTATTACGAACTGAAATTCACCTATGAATCGCCTATCGAGGCAACAATCATCAGTGATGTACTGGCGTCCGAACTGGGCGAAATCGGTTTCGAGAGTTTTACCGAAGACGAAGACGGCTTGCTGGCCTATGTATCCGACCAATTATATAATGTAAAAGCATTACAGGATAAACTGAATGAATTTCCGCTGGAAAACGTAACCATCCGATACACCGAACAACTGGTGGAAAGCAAGGACTGGAACGAAGAATGGGAAAAAAACTATTTCAAGCCCATCCGTATCGGTAACGACTGCATCATCCGCGCTTCTTTCCACGAACCGGAACCGGGTTATACATATAATATTATAATAGACCCGAAAATGGCTTTCGGTACAGGCAATCACGAAACGACTTACCTGATGATCAGCGAAATGCTGAAACTCGACCTGGAAGGCAAAGACCTGCTGGATATGGGATGCGGAACAGCCGTACTGGCCATCCTGGCAAAAATGAAACACGCCAATAAAGTAGTCGGAATCGACATCGACGAATGGGCTTACAACAACGCGCTGGAAAATACCCGGTTGAACCATACGGAAGATATACAGATTGCCTTGGGCGGTGCCGAACAAATCCCCGCATTCGGCACATTCGATATTGTATTCGCCAATATCAACCGCAACATCCTGCTGAACGATATCAACCAATACGTCGGCTGCATGAAACCGGGAGCCACCCTTTTCATGAGCGGATTCTACACTGAAGACATTCCCGCCATCCAGGCAGAGTGCGAACGCAACGGATTGAAATTCATTTCCCACGCAGAGAAAAACAATTGGGTTGCCGTTAAGACACAGAAGCCATAACTTTATTTAACAGTAAAAGTTAACACAGAAGTAAACTATCATTCGAATAAAAGCGTTATTTTAGTAAACACATTTAAATATAAGAGTTATGAAAAATGTAGATTCTAAATTATTGCTAGGTTTGGTAGTTGGAGCAGCAGTTGGTGCAGCAGTCGGATATCTGGCAGCTACCGATAAGAGAGAACAGTTACTGGAAGAATTGAACGGTGTAGTTGGAAAAGTAAAAGAAGGCTTTAATTCCGCTCTCGCCAAGTACAAAGAAGGTAAAACTGAAGTTGTAAAAGCTACCGAAGAAATCGTAGCTGAATAATTATTTATGGAAAAAGATTCAGGAAAAATCTTTCGTGAGCTGAAAGATGATGTTTCAACTTACGTAGAATTAAAGCTTGAACTTTTAAAGTTAAGCACATACGAAAGAAGCGGCCAACTGATCGCAACTCTTTCGTATGGCTTAATTTTATTGTTTCTGGCTTTCTTTGCCATCCTGTTCATATTCCTGGCATTAGGGTTCTTTATGGGGGATATCTTCGGTTCGATGGGAACCGGCTTTGCTTTCGTGGCAGTGTTATATCTCCTATTGATCGGGCTCATTATAATGAATAAAGGCAGAATCTGCAACACGGTATTGAACGTAGTGATTGCAGCATTAAACGGTAATGACGAAAAAGATGATGCAACAGATACAAAACAAGCCACTGACGCCACTGGAGAAACTGATTTCTGACAAGGAAAGAATCCGGAAGCAATGTGTTATACAGGAACAAAAGCTGAATGACGACTTTTCTTATATCCAGGAAAATGCAGGCAGCCTTTTGATATCCGGTTTCACCACCTTACTATTTCCCAACACTAAATCAAAAAAAACAGAATCTACAGAAACAGCAACAACAGCCAGCCAGCCGGTAACCCCGATCGGCTTCTCGGATTATCTGAGTATCGCACAAGGCCTGCTGCCGGTAGCCTGGGATGTAGTCCGCCCATTCTTGCTGACATGGGGAATCAGAAAGGCTCAAAGCTGGTTTACAAACCTTCTGTTTAAGAAAAAGAAATAACTCCTAACATTTAATTTATGTTAGAGGGCATATTTTTCTCACATTAATAAAGGCAGAATAAAAAAACATGACTAAATTTGCAGTCGTTAAAAACAAGGATAAAATGAAACGTAATTTGATTCTCTTTATGGCATTCACCGCAATGCTGACGATATTGGCTTCATGCGCAACTCCTTGTGGCTGTTAAATGGATTTTATGTAATATTTTTAATAAACCCATAAAAGTTTTATTACAATGATTAAAGTAGGTATTAACGGTTTCGGCCGTATCGGACGTATGGTGTTCCGCGCTGCAGTTAAAAACTTCGGCAATGATATTCAGATTGTAGGTATCAACGACTTGTTGGATGCTGATTACTTGGCATACATGCTGAAATATGACTCAGTACACGGTCGTTTCGATGGTACAGTTGCTGTAGAAGGTAACAACCTGGTTGTAAACGGTAACAAAATCCGTTTGACTGCAGAAATGGATCCTGCTAACCTGAAATGGGACGAAGTTGGTGCTGAAGTTGTAGTTGAATCTACAGGTTTCTTCCTGACAGACGAAACTGCTCGCAAACATATCCAGGCTGGTGCTAAGAAAGTTATCATGTCTGCTCCTTCTAAGGACGCTACTCCTATGTTCGTTTATGGTGTTAACCACACAACTTACGCAGGACAGGACATCATCTCTAACGCTTCTTGTACTACTAACTGCTTGGCTCCTATCGCTAAAGTATTGAACGACAAGTTCGGTATCGTTAAAGGTTTGATGACTACAGTTCACGCTGCTACTGCAACTCAGAAAACAGTAGACGGTCCTTCTAAGAAAGACTGGAGAGGTGGCCGTGGTATCCTTGAAAATATCATCCCTTCTTCTACAGGTGCTGCTAAGGCTGTAGGTAAAGTTCTGCCGGTATTGAACGGTAAACTGACTGGTATGGCTTTCCGCGTTCCGACTTCTGACGTTTCTGTTGTTGACCTGACAGTAGTTCTGGAAAAGGCTGCTACAATGGACGACATCAAAGCTGCTATGAAAGAAGCTTCTGAAGGCGAATTGAAAGGTGTACTGGGTTACACAGAAGATGCTGTTGTTTCAACTGACTTCCGTGGTTGCTCTAACACTTCTATCTTCGACGCTAAAGCTGGCATCTCTTTGGATGACAACTTCGCTAAGATCGTTTCTTGGTATGACAACGAATGGGGTTATTCAAACAAAGTTTGTGAAATGGCTCGCGTTATCGCTGGTAAGTAATCAAATACAAATCAGTATATGGAAGCCGTCCTCCGCAAAGGGGACGGCTTTTTTTATTATCTTTGCACTAATGCGAAGACAGGCTGCATCTCGGCATAAAAAATGAACGAGTTCATTTTATTCTGCACTCAGTTTGCACTATCTTTGCTCCATAATGAGAACATATCAACTTATAACGATACTAGGCCCGACCGCTTCCGGCAAAACGCCTTTTGCCGCAGCATTGGCCGACCGGCTGGATACGGAGATCATCAGTGCCGATTCACGCCAGATTTACCGTGGCATGGATATCGGTACCGGGAAAGACCTCGCCGATTATACAGTGAACGGTAAAGCAATCCCCTATCATCTGATCGATATCTGCGATCCGGGATATAAATATAATGTATTCGAATATCAGCACGACTTCTTCCGTGCTTACCAGGCCGTACAGGAAAAAGGCAAGCTCCCTATCCTTTGCGGTGGAACCGGCATGTATATCGAAGCGGTATTGAAAGGATACAAGCTGTTGGATGTTCCCCAAAATCCGGAGTTAAGGGAATCTTTGCAAGGCAAGTCGCTGGAAGAACTGGAAAAAATACTGGCCGGTTACAAAGTATTGCATAACAAGACAGACGTAGATTCCGCACAAAGGGCGATACGGGCTATCGAGATTGAAGAATATTATAAAACCGAGGCCCCCGATGCAAACGAATATGATCCGATCAACAGCCTGATCATTGGCATAAACATCGACCGGGAACTAAGGCGCGAAAAAATATCCAGACGTCTGCGTGCCCGTCTGGAGGAAGGCATGGTAGACGAGGTAAAAGGCATCATTGCCTCCGGCGTCAAACCGGAAGACCTCATTTATTACGGATTGGAGTATAAATATCTCACACTATACATCATTGGTGAACTTTCTTACGAAGAAATGATTTCCCAATTAGAGATAGCCATCCACCAGTTTGCCAAACGTCAGATGACCTGGTTCCGCGGAATGGAACGCCGGGGTTGCACGATCCATTGGATAGATGCCACGTTACCGACAGAGGAAAAGATCAGGCAAACATTGGAGTTGTTGGAACAAAACAATATATAACAATTATGATAACAGTTAACGATTTTAAGAATAAAGATAATTTCTTCCTGATGGCGGGTCCTTGTGTGATCGAAGGGGAAGACATGGCGCTACGTATCGCCGAAAAGGTTATCGGCATCACCGAGAAGCTGAATATTCCATATATCTTCAAAGGCTCATACCGCAAGGCAAACCGCTCCCGTCTCGATTCATTTACCGGGATCGGCGATGAGAAAGCCTTAAAGATTTTACGCAAAGTAAGCGAAACATTCAACGTCCCGACCGTTACGGATATACACGAAACCCATGAAGCCGCCATGGCTGCCGAATATGTAGATGTTCTGCAAATCCCGGCTTTCCTTTGCCGTCAAACGGACCTGCTTGTCGCCGCCGCACAAACCGGAAAGATCGTCAACATCAAGAAAGGACAGTTCCTTTCTCCCGGAGCCATGCAATTCGCCGTACAAAAGGTTGCCGATGCTGGAAATGACAACGTCATGATCACCGAGCGGGGAACTACATTCGGTTATACAGACCTGGTTGTCGATTACCGGGGCATCCCGCAAATGCAGGATTTCGGCTATCCGGTCATCATGGATGTAACCCACTCATTACAACAGCCCAACCAGACATCCGGCGTAACAGGCGGTCTGCCGGCATTGATAGAAACAATAGCCAAAGCCGCTATTGCTGTCGGCACCGACGGTCTCTTCATCGAAACCCATCCGGAACCTTCCAAAGCGAAATCCGACGGAGCCAATATGCTACAATTAGATTTGCTCGAAGGCTTATTGACACGTTTAGTCCGCATCCGTGAAGCAATCAAATAAATGTCATGACTTTTGAAAACAAAAGAAGGGACTTTCATTTGCGAAGGTCCCTTCTTTTGTTTTCAAAAGTCATATCTTCGTTATCCCATCTTACTTATCTTTCTCAGCTTATCCTCATCTATCAACTTGATCTTTCTACCGTCGATAGCAATGATACGCTCAGTTACAAATGTCGATAAGGTACGGATAGCATTGGAAGTAGTCATATTCGACAAGTTTGCCAAATCTTCACGAGACAGGTAAATACTCAATGTAGCCCCGTCTTCTTCCAGACCGTAACTATCTTTCAGGAATAATAAAGATTCCGCCAGACGACCCCGGATATGTTTCTGGGTAAGATTAACGGTACGTTCATCCGCCACTCCCAAATCAAACGACAACTGACGAATAAAGAACATTGCCAGATTAGGATTACCCATCAGCAAGTCCGTCACTATTGTCATCGGTATCAGACAAACAACAGATGCTTCAAACGCCGAGGCATTTGTCAGGTAATTTTCCTGAGCGAAATTAGCACGGTAACCAAAATACTGCACGGGTTTGATCATGCGGATGATTTGGCTGCGACCGCCGACACCTTCCTTAAAAATCTTTACCTTACCTCTCAGCAAACACATCATGTCCCTTGGTTCGTCGCCCTCGCAATAGATCAACTCGTTACGTTTGAAATGCTGGATCGTCGAATTATTACGGAGAACTTCCCGCTCTTTGTCGGTCAGTACTCTCCATACTTCTGCTAAACTGGCCGATAGATCGACCTCTTCTTTTTGTTGCTTAACCACGACTGTTTTATAACATACTTATGAAGCACAAATGTACAACTTTTCTTTTGAAATAATAAAATGTTTAATACGATAAATTGTATTTATAATTACATTTTACTTTCTTTTACTACTAATTTGAATTTTATTCGTTACGTTTGTAGCAAAAGGGGTGATATTTTGTTGAAAAGGTACGTTTTGATATTTGCTCTGATTTTATTGACTATAAATGCTGCCGCCAAACAGGAAAGCACTTATAGAAGTAAAGTGTTGCCTGATTTAAAAGAAAAAACAGAATCGTCCGTAAAGGCCGATTCCATTATGAAAGAGGTAATTAAAAACGCTGAAAAATACCAGCATGTCCTTTCAAAGTACGAAGCGGAAATATATATAAAAGGGCGTACGGAAATACTGAAACAGAACTTTCTGATACGTTTCGCACATCATCTCTTCCCGGTCGACAGGAAAAACAAGGATATGATCTTCGAAATGGTAAGTGAGTCGAAATTCAATGCTCCCAACAATTTCCTGCACAACTTCCAGGCCGTAAACGGAAATAGTATCCCCAACAACAAGAAACAGCAGGAAGCATTGAGTTTTCTGAACCTCAATGTCTATTCTTCTACCATATATAATGAAGGTATCATCACTCCTATGACCAACCAGGCTTCCAAATTCTATACATTCGACCTGGAAAGTGTCAGTGACACCAGCGGGCTCAGGATCTATAAGATACGGTTCATGCCCAAATTATGGAGCCAGAAGCTAATCTGCGGCGACCTGTATATCCGCGACCAATCCTGGATCATCGACAAGATAGATGTGAACGGACGTTTCGATTTTGCCGAATTCAACCTGATCATGACTTTCGGACGCGATTACCGCCGCTTTATCCTTCCGGATAAAGCCAGCCTGTATCTGCGCTACCATGTCCTGGGAAATGCCATTGCCACCAGCTACCATTCTTCTTTCAAATACAAAGCGGTGGAATGGGTAGAAGAAGATAACGAAACGCAAAGAAAAAGATCACTGGACCTGACCGGATATTATAAATTATCCTCAGATACGGTTCCCATCATTTCAGACACGACATTCTGGAACAAAAAACGCGATATTCCTTTGACAAAAGAAGAAGAGAAATTATATCATGTCGCCAACAATACGAATGAACAGAAAATAGATTCTGCGAATATCACCAAATACCTGAAACTGACAGAAAAGTTCACGAATACCATCAGCATGGACTATAAAACGACCCGCCTCAAATATTCGGGAATATTCAACCCGTTCCAACTGGGATATTCAGGGCATAACGGAATAACGTACAGGCAACGTCTGCGCATCAGCAAAACTTTCGACAAAGATCGCCAGCTCCGTTTCCGTCCGGACGTCGGTTTTGTATTTAAGCGGAAAGAAATCTTTTTCACCGTGTCCGGAGACTGGGAATATCTGCCGGAGAAAAAAGGCATATTGAGCCTCTCGATCGGTAATGGTAACCAGAGTTATTCTTCAGCCATTATGAAAGAGATAAACGAGCAGTTGAAAGACTCTACATTTAATTTCGATGACCTAAATCTGGAATATTTCAAACACTACTATGCTGAAATACGCAACAACATCGAACTGTTCAACGGATTCCAACTATGGACCGGCGTTTCCTACCACCGCCGGATACCGGTAAAAAAGAAAAGTGATATTTCAAATCCCGGAGAAGGGATAGAAGAAATCATCAATGATAACTATCATGACTTTACTCCCGTCGTCGGCTTTTCCTATACGCCACGCCAGTATTACTGGATGGACGGATATCGCAAAGAATATCTGTATTCCTACTATCCGACCATTTCAGTCGAATTTGCCCGTGCAATCCCCGGAGTAGGTAAAAGTTCCGGTGATTACGGACGGATCGAAGCGGATATTCACCAAAGCATCGCACTCGGTTTGTCCAGAAAACTCAATTATCACATCAGCGGAGGCATTTACCTGAATCCCAAATCTATTTACTTTGCCGATTTCCGTTATTTCTCACGCCGCCAGTTCCCTGAATCGTGGGGAGATGAATTCGGAGGAGTCTTCAACCAACTAAGGAGTTTCTGGTTCAATGCATCCGACAAATATGTGCAAGGACATATTATGTACGAAAGTCCCTTCATCCTGTCACAACTTTTCAAGAAGAAAACATCTAAGTACATTCTGTCTGAACGCTTTTATTTCAGTCAACTGTGGACACCCGTTTTGCCGAGTTACACAGAGGTAGGATATGGTTTCGGTAACCATATTTTCAATGTTGCCGCCTTTGCCGGATTCGATAGATGGAAATACCAGAATATCGGCCTCAAGTTTGCCTTCGAATTATTTTAATAGGACATTTGGGCGAACGATCATTATACCGCTGTTACGCTTGATACTTTCCACGTATTCCTGTAAAGGAGCGTCGTTGACTATCACTTTCTTTTGCGTAGTAGAGGCATGGATAAAGGTCAGTTTATCCCCTACCCGGCAAACGACACCGACATGAGATATATCCAGACCTTTGATTGTTGTGACAAAACAAACGATATCTCCGTCTTTTATGCCTGTTGCGTTCCGGTTTATCTCGGTTTCCGGTATATAATAATAAGGACGGGCGTTGATCTCTTTCTCTTTCGCGGCAATCCGGGCTGTCAATTCCGGATTTTCTTTCAATGGCTTATAACTATCGGGATGCGTCGACATAAAAGAGACATTCACCGGCAGGGAGACGCCTCCGGCTGCTGAAGTAACATCTTTCACTATTCCTTTGCGCTGGTTCTCGAAAATCCAGTCGGTGGTATAATGCAAGCGATCGGTATAGTCATGAATCTCTCCATTCCGGTAACGAAGTGCCTGTAAATTCTTACAAAAGGTTTCAAACGAAGGGTTCTCACTTTGAATTGTCCGTGTCAGGGCAACTACATTCTCCACCAATGTCATGCAATCCATCTCACGCAGGTTGACAACCAACCTTTCCGGCTCCATCTCTAATGTTGCAGCCACATAAGGAGTGCCTAAAAAGAAACGTGCCGTTTTAACCATCAATTCACCGGTGGACAAAGATTTATTTGCTTTCATCTCTGAAACATACCGGTCAAAGACAACCCGGTCAGCCTCTGTATAAGAAACCTTATCCGCCGCTTGCCCACAGAAACAAATTAAACAGGCTAAGAATGTCAAGAAAATCGTTTTCATAAATTCAATATTTATCAGGTTTGAATGTTACTTTTCTCTTGATAGAAAAGTAACCAAAAGATCAAGGCTGCACTTTCGTTTTCAACAATTCCTCCAACTTAATCAACTCGTCCCTGAACTGAGCGGCCTCAATAAAGTCTAACTTCTTGGCAGCTTCCGTCATTTGCTTTTTGGTACGTTCGATTGCTTTTTCCAGCTGCGGACGAGTCATATACTTAACAACAGGATCGGCAACCAGACTTGGTTCCGGTTCGACATAAGCATACGGTTCGGCTGTAGCCGGCTGTTTCTCACCCAGAAGAGAGACGCTGGTCTTGACAACCTGCCGGGGAGTAATGCCATGCTTTTCGTTATAGGCAAGCTGCTTTTCTCTGCGACGGGTCGTTTCGTCCATTGTCAGTTGCATACTGGCGGTTATCTTATCTGCATAAAAAATAACCTTTCCATTCACATTACGGGCAGCACGTCCGGCAGTCTGCGTCAGGGAACGGTGAGAACGAAGGAACCCTTCTTTGTCTGCATCCAGAATAGCCACCAGAGAGACTTCCGGTAAATCCAGTCCCTCACGAAGCAAGTTTACCCCAATCAGCACATCAAACAAACCTTTCCGCAAATCATCCATAATCTGGATACGTTCCAGAGTATCCACATCACTATGGATATAATTACAACGTATTCCCATCCGGGTCAGATAAGCGGTCAACTCTTCCGCCATACGTTTAGTCAGCGTCGTGACCAGGACACGTTCATCTTTAGCCGAACGCTGCGTTATCTCTTCCATCAGGTCATCGATCTGATTCAATGTCGGACGAACCTCGATAACCGGATCGAGCAATCCGGTCGGACGAATCACCTGGTCGACAACAATCCCCTCACTCTTCTCCAGTTCGTAATCAGCCGGAGTCGCACTGACATAAATAGCCAACGGGGTCATCGATTCAAATTCATCAAACATTAGCGGACGGTTATCCATCGCCGCCGGCAGACGGAAACCATATTCTACCAGGTTCTTTTTACGGGAATAATCTCCCCCGTACATGGCCCGTATCTGTGGGATCGTGACATGGCTTTCATCGACTACCAACATAAAATCTTTCGGGAAATAATCGAGCAGGCAGTAAGGACGTTCACCGGCCATCCGGCCGTCAAAATAACGGGAATAGTTTTCTATACCCGAGCAATGTCCCAACTCGCGAATCATCTCCAGGTCGAAGGTTACACGTTCATACAAACGCTTCGCCTCATAATGCTTGCCAATCTCTTTCAGGAAATTCACCTGCGTACCGAGGTCGACATCGATCTGGCCGATAGCCATATTTATACGTTCCTGGGTGGTGACAAATAAATTGGTCGGATAAATATTCAGTTCATCCTGCTCATCAATCTCCTGTCCGGTCTTCGGGTCGAAAGAAGACAGACGGTCTATTTCATCGCCCCAGAACTCGATACGGTAAGCCACTCCGTCAAACGATTCGATTGCCGGAAATATATCGACCGTATCTCCGTTTACCCGGAAACATCCACTGTTAAACTCCAACTTATTGTTTACATATAAAGCATCGACAAAACGGCGTAACAACTTGTCGCGGTCAATCTGCATTCCTTTTTCCAGATGGGTCACCTTTTCGGCAAACGCCGTCGGATCGGCCATACCATACAGGCAGGATACGGAAGAAACAACAATCACATCCCTTCTCCCCGACAACAAAGAAGCTGTCGTACGAAGACGGAGTTTATCTATCTCTTCATTAATCTGCAAATCCTTCTCGATATAGGTATCCGTAATAGGCAGATAAGCCTCCGGCTGATAATAATCGTAATAGGAAACAAAATATTCTACGGCATTATTCGGAAAAAAGGCTTTGAACTCGCTATACAACTGCGCAGCCAGCGTTTTGTTATGACTTAATATTAAAGTAGGACGTTGTACCTCCTTAATCACATTGGCAATAGTAAACGTCTTTCCCGAACCTGTTACTCCGAGGAGCGTCTGGAAAGGCACACCACTCTGAATGCCCTCCGAAAGAGCCGCTATTGCTTCCGGCTGATCTCCCGTCGGGCTGAATGGTGATGATAACTCAAAATTCATTATTCGTATAGTCCTTTTTTAGGTATAACTATCCAGAGTATCAAATAAGCTATAACCCCGGAAAACACAGTAAATATACTCAACAGTATATAGCCGACACGTACCAGCGTCGGGTCCCAACCAAAGTAATCTGCAATACCGCCGCATACTCCGGCAATCATTCCATTATTCGAACGATAAAGTCTTCTTGGTGCTTCTTCTTCCATGATGTCTTATTTTTTGTTTCGTAAAGATAGTATATATATCTATATGGCAGAAGTAATCCGGTTACAAATTGAACCAGTAATTCATCTTCAGCATAAAAGTATTCGTTGCCGGAAGGCCGAACATACGGTCCAGGTTATTCCCCCAGCCTGTCACCCGGTGGTTGTCCTGGTTAGACATGCGATGCTCCCAGACAAAATAGATCGTAGAACCCGGCAAATATTCCCAACGGGCCACCAGGTTGGAACGGAACTCATTAAAACTAAAGTCCGGATTCCTGAAGGATGCTTCTCGTCCCCCACTTTTTAGATGATAGCTTCCGTCCGAATAACCGATTTCATCTCCGGAAAAGAGATGGAAACGTTTGTCATACGTACGGGATTCCGTATCCGCTGCCTCTTTAAAATCAGAGAACTTCGCGGTCGAGGTAAACGGGGAACCATAGAACTGTATGGAGATATCCGGAGTGAGATTGACCTGCAAACGCATTGTCAAGCCATACGTTTTCTGGTCCATATGCCCCATCAGATAGATCAGCGAAGGGTCTGTCCGGGCGGGAGATGCCGATGCCGTTAATGTTCCGACATACTGCATATTGTCCGTATTCCAGGCATAATCCACCTGCCCCGACAAATACACATGGTTTCCTAAGCGGAAAGTCAGGCTGGGCGACAACGTATTAAAACGGTTATACCCGTCCAGATTATGATTTCCTTCATATTTCAACATGAACATCATCCGCTTTGCCTTATCCGTATTCACTTTAACCGAAGTCTGGAAATAAGGATTCAACCGCATATCCCAGCCTCCGCGAAGCAAACGGCTATCCAACCGGTTCCAGACGAAAGTTTCCTTCATATCCATTTCATAACGGCTCATTGTCATACTCTGCCAGCGAAGGGCGACATCGTTGCTGAAAGGAGTTCCCCCATAATTCCACTGGTTTTTCTGGGTAAACGTAAAGGCATTATAACGGAATAACTTCCAGATATCCGTTTGCCGGTACACCACTTCCGTTTCATTCGTCCGGTTATCCGCTTCTTTCATATACCCCATGTCATTCAGGTCGAAACCGGGAGACGACCAGCTAAAGGTTTCCGAGAAAGCCCACTTGGCATTTCCCTTCCGTCCGACTTTCACATAACCGCCGGTTCCGTTCAGAGAACGGCGGTCAGGGTCCACTCCCAGATAACCGGATGCCGATGCACGCTGATAATAATGAACCGGGCTGGTTTGCCGGACAGCTATCGCCTCTTTGCTTCCGTTCAGGGAACTGAACATTCCCTTTACATCTATATAATAAAGACGGTTCTTGAAATACTGGGTAAAATCTATTCCTGCCGTAAAAGCGTTACGAACCATAAAGTCTTCCAGATAAGGCTGGTCCAATGCCCGATTGACGGATGTGACCATTCCTCCAAGCAGGCTATTTCCTTTCCAGTTTTTCTGTACGCGGGCTACTGTATAGTTTGTCAGCGGCTCCACTACTTCAACATCTTCAATCCCGTTACGGGTCACGTTAGCGGAAGAACGGGCCGTTACGCTCTGCACCACGCCTACTGTCACTCCGCGTCTGTTCGTCCCGGTCAGCTTCAGGGCACCGATGATAGGAACATTGTCTTTGCTGTCCGCAAAACTGTTGATATTGTCGATTCCCTGCGGAGTATATGAGGGAGCGGCACCGATACGACGGGTATAAAACATCATGTCACTGCCATTGGCAAAATCAAGGATATGTTTTCCCTCCAGGAAGAAAGGACGTTTCTCGTCATAAAATGTTTCGTAAGCCGTCAGGTTCATCACCGAAGGGTCCAGTTCCACTTGGCCGTAATCCGGATTGACCGTCAGGTCCAGCGTAAAATCCGAAAGGGCGAACTTCGCATCCAGGCCGACATTTCCACCCCAGCTATGTCCTTTCTGATAAGGACTTCCGGCAACCTTCGGTTCATTCCGGTATTTTCCCATCACATACGGAAGAAATTCAATGCCACGAGGTTTCGGCAAATCGTCCATCCCGTGCATCTCTCCGAAAGAAAAGACATGTCCGTTATTCTTCAGAGGAATCATGCTCCAGTTCTGAACCTCATTATTCTGACGTCTGATACGGCGGACATGAAGTCCCCAGATGCCATCATCGGAATGCTGGTTATATCGTAATTGGCTGAACGGGATACGCAATTCCGCCGTCCAACTGGAATCAGCCATGTCAATATGAGTCTTTCCTTCCCATACGGCATTCCAGCTTAAATTGACATTCAGCTTATCGGTCACGACCAGGTCAGTCTTGTTTCCCCCCAGATTGATATTAAACTCCGGAGCGGCCCGGTAATCATGATACGTATCAAAGGCAACACTGATAAGGTCGCCCATGCTGTTATCGTCGCGGTTGCCGATAAAGCGGTTCATCTTTTCCGGATGGCTTTCCTTACAATAGACACCGACATAGATATACTTATTGTCATAGAATAGTTTCACACGGGTAGGCGCATCCGGCATTTGCCGTTCATAAGGAATAATCTGAACAAAACGGTCGGACCACTCGCCCTGCTTCGTCCAGAAATCTTCATCCAGGCGCCCATCCATAACCGGCTTCGCCCCTGTCACTTTCGTTATATTATAAACACGTTTGTATGCCGCTTCAAAAGGGACAATAGAATCTTGTTGCGCCTTACCCAGGGCACAAGACAACAACAAGGTAACAAAGGACAATCGGTATTTCATCTCATCAGTTACAAATAAGCAGCCACTTTATTCCGGTCGGTTTCTACCGTTTCAAACTCCGAAGAGACAATACTGCTTCCCATCGGCACATTTTCATTCCGGTACTCCATTTTACTGTAAACGATGCTACGGGCGGAAGTATGAAACTCCTTCGCTCCTGTTTCCGCTTCGAGTTTCGCGATATTGCTTTCACGGACACCGCATCCCGGCATGATAATGATGCGTCCGTCAGCACGCTTCACCAATTCGGCAATCAGAGGAATACCTTTAACGGCATCCGATTGCTGGCCGGAAGTCAGGATACGGTCGCATCCGAGTTCAATCAGTTGTTCCAGTGCCGCAAACGGGTCACGGCAGACATCAAATGCCCGGTGGCAGGTTACCGACAACGGTTTGGCAGCCTCCATCAGTCTGCGCATCAACGGAACATCTATATCTCCCTCTTTAGTGAGGCATCCGAAAACGACGCCGTGTACTTTCAGTTGTTTACATAATTCAATATCCAGCAGCATAGCATCTATCTCCGCCGGAGTATACAGAAAATCGCCGCCACGCGGACGGATAATGACATTTATATCAATGGTAGAAGTCAATGCCTGCGCTGTTTTAATCTCACCATAACTGGGAGTCGTTCCCCCTTCAGGGATACCGGCACAAAGTTCCACACGTTTGGCCCCTCCGGCTTCGGCCTCTACACAACTTTGTGCCGAGTTGGCACATATCTCGATTATACGGGTTGGTTTCATAGGTTTGTCTTTATGTTTGTTTTCTTCCATACATTAATTATAATGATACAAAGGTACGATAAATTCATAAGACGATTGGTTTTGTAGGTGTCATTATTTATCCTATCGGATTACGACATTTATTAAAAAATTGTATTTTTGCACCCATGATACCGGTGTTTCCAGACTGGTGTCATTACATATTAATTATGCCAACGTTAAAATGATTATTCAAGACACTCAGGCTGCTGGTGCTTGAAGCACTTTGATTAATCTAATAAAACGTCTGGTATGAATTTCTTAAAAAGAAAACGGGAGCTACAGCGCTTACAAAGCCTTCCCTCCCTGACTAAAATTGAAGTCTGCGACAATCTACACCCCTTTGTCGTGCAGCTTGGGTTAACTTTTACGGAAAACGAAATCTGTTTTCCCCAACCTATCTGTTATATACAACACCGAATAAATGCCTCTGCTTATTGTGAGGAACTGTATGCAAAAAGTATCCGGTTTACCGATATTATCAACATAAAAAAGAAAAATGACGGTACATATTTCACATTAAGAACCGGACATATATTCTATTTTTCAGACAAATACCAGTATTGGTGTATCCGTAATCCACTAAGCTATAATAAGCCAGCCATTATCACCGGATGGTGGTGGATGTTCACCGGATGGCTCGCCGGTTGGTGGAGAAAACTGTTTCACAACAATGACTCACCACAAAGAACATAAATATCAATAGTGGGAATAAGGATAGAAAAAATCATGTATCTTTACCGGTGTATAACATAAAATTTGAAGTGCTTCATGAAAACGTCTTACTCCCACTTACCCGAATACGCTAAAAACGATTTGAAACAGATCGTCAACCTAGTACTGGAGAAAGTACCTCATTGCGAAATGATTATCCTGTACGGAAGTTATGCCAGGGGTACATTTGTGGAATATGATGAACGGGATGAATTTGGTATACTTACTTCATTTATGAGTGACTACGATCTGTTGGTAGTTACCAGCAACATGGATGTACAGGAAGTGGGACATTTGCTGAATACTGTGGACGACAAATATTACAAACGTCCTGACTACCAAGTTCCTATTCAGTTCATCAACGACGATATAGAAAAATTGAACTCAGACCTGTCGGAAAGGAGATATTTCTATACCGGAATTAAAAAACAAGGAATTATGTTATACGATAGCGGAAACTATAAACTGGAACGTGCTCGGAAGCTAAACTTTGAGGAGATCAGGGAACAAGCACAGGAGTATTTTGATGAGAAGTTCAATTATGCAAATGATTTTCTGTCTGGTGCAAAATATTATTATGGATTAGAGAAGTATAAAATGGCATCTTTCCATCTGCATCAAACCTGCGAAAATTATTTTTATACGCTGCGCTTAGTTCATACCCTGAAAAATAGCAAACAACACAATTTATCTAAATTATTGGGCTCTACTCACAAATATTCACCGGAACTGCAAAAAATCTTTCCTCGAAACACAAAGGAAGAAAAGCGATTATTTGAGCTACTCCGGCTTGCCTATGTAGAAGCAAGATATAATTCTAAATTCGTTGTGACTAAAGAAGATATAGATGCTTTATTTCCCAAAATAGAGAGACTACGCGACATAACCAAACAAATCTGCCAGTCTCAAATCGAAGCGTATCGGCAGATGGATAGTTAGTATTTTGTTTTTGAGGCCCTCGTGAACAGAAAACTACCGAATAAGTCCTATCTTTGCTTCCAGAAACAAATTGAAAATAAAAGAATGCTTAACGGAGAGAAGCTGAAAGGGCATATATTGATTTTGATAACAAATATATTGTTTGCTATCAATATGCCCATATCCAAATATCTGTTACCTTCCCATGTGCAACCCGAGGCGCTTACCATCATGCGGATGGGGTCTGCCTGCCTGTTGTTTTGGTTAACTTCGTTATTTATCAAACGGGAAAAGGTGACGATAAAAGACCTGGGACTACTTTTTATCTGCGCCATGTGCGGGGTAGGCATCAATCAGGGACTGTTTATTGTAGGGCTGAACCGAACCTCGCCGGTGGATGCTTCCATCATCGCAACAGGCGTCCCTATCTTCGTCATGCTACTGGCAGCCGTTATCCTGAAAGAGCCGATCACCAAGATGAAAGCCTTGGGCGTATTGATGGGATGCATCGGGGGGATATCTTTGATCCTGGCATCCACACATGCTACGGGGCAAGCCAGCAGTCTGGAAGGTAATCTGATGATCATCGTCAGTGCTTTCGTATATTCCATCTACCTCGTTTTATCCAAACCTTTGAGTTTACGTTATTCAGCGGTAACGATGATGAAATGGATGTTTCTTTTTTCCACGTTGGTATTATTGCCTTTTACTTATCGACATGTTCTCGATACCCCTGCTTTCCAGCGGGAAACACTCAATATGCAAGAGCTTGGAGCCATCAGTTTCGTACTGATCGGTGCGACATTCATTCCTTATTTATTAATACCTATGTCGCTGAAACGCATCCGTCCGACAACAGTGAGCATGTATAATTATATACAACCGATTATTGCTTCACTGATTGCGGTCATGATAGGGCAAGACACATTCTCTTTACAAAAAGTATTATCGGCAGTCCTTGTTTTTACCGGGGTTTATCTGGTTACACAAAGTAAGAGCCGGGCAGATTTGGAAAAGGAAAGCCATTGAAAAAGCTTTTGTACAAACTTGTTAATCACCTTTATAGCCAGAACCTTTATATATTTTATTTGTTTTAAGCAGAAAAATATACGTCACAACTATGGATAGTGTAAGTACTTCTAACAAAACACCCAACAAAAGTATGATATGGCTTATTGCCATATTGGTTATCGCCGTCATTATTGCCTTTCTATGGTGGTGGAACTATCGCAAATATATTTCGACTAATGACGCCAACCTTGACAGTTACCGGGTAAGCGTCGCATCACAGGTCATGGGACCGATGGTCAGGCAATATGCCTGGGAAGGCGATACGGTCAAAGCCGGCATGCTCCTTGCCGAACTTGACAGCAGCGGTATCGTTGCAGAGTTACAGGAAACCATTGCCCGCCGTGAACAGACGATAGCCAACCTGAAACTGGAAAAAGAGAATCTCAACACTGCCATCAAGAACCTCCAACTGGCAGAAATCGCTTACCATCAGGCAGAAGTGAACTATCTACGTGACCAAAAACTATACAGCACCAATGCCGTTTCGCAGGAAACATTCCAGGATGCGGAAGACTCCTGGAAAAGTACAGGCATAAAAGTAGAAGTAGCCAAAGATCAGATCAAGGTCTCACGGGCACAGATCACATCCGGTGAAGCGGCAATCGCCTCAGCTGATGCAGCGATAGAATCCACCCGTGTTTCATTGGGATATTATCGCATCACAGCTCCGGTCGACGGCGTGATTGCCAAACGGTGGTCGCTTCCGGGTGACATGGTTCAACCCGGACAGACACTCTTTACAATCAATGAAGGGAAAGACCTTTGGGTAGCCGTTTATCTGGAGGAGACCAAGTTCCGGACGCTCCGCCTCGGACAGAAAGCCGATTTCACGCTGGACGCCTACCCCGGACTCACCTTTTCCGGAAAGATATTCTATATAGGTACAAACACAGCTTCGGAGTTTTCATTGATCCCTCCTAATAATGCTTCCGGCAATTATACCAAAGTTGCCCAGCGCATCCCGATAAAAGTCTCCGTCGACCAGGTAAAAAAAGGAAAAGAAAATACCCGGATGCCGAAACTGGTATCAGGCATGTCTGCAACCGTTAAGATTATCAAGGAGCAATAATGGGTAAGAACGGAAATACAAATGATAATGCCTACAAATGGCTGGTGTTGGGCAACATCATGATCGGGACATTTATGGCCGTGCTCGACTCCACCGTCGTGAACACCGGACTTCCGGCTATCATGGGGACGCTCGGTGCCAGTATCAACACTGCCGAATGGGTTCTGACAGGATATATGCTGGCTATTGCGAGCATCCTTCCCGCAGCCGCCTGGCTGTCCGACCGGTTCGGATACAAACGGATTTATTTCCTTTCTTTATTGGTATTTACTTTCGGTTCGTTCATGTGCGGAAACTCCACCTCGATCGAAGAACTTATTTTCTGGCGTGTAATCGAAGGCCTTGGATGCGGAGCAATCATGCCTGTCGGAATGGCGATTGTCAGCAATGTTTTTCCTCCGGAGCAGCGGGGAACGGCACTCGGTTTCTGGGCCATCGCTTCGGCAGCATCCGTCTCGTTCGGTCCTTCCATCGGCGGTTATCTGGTCGACAATCTGAACTGGAACTATATATTTTATGTAAATGTACCGGTCGGGGCTCTCGCTCTCTTTGTAACAGCCATCCTGCAAAAAGAATATAAGGCGGAGACAGTACAGCCTTTCGATATTCCGGGATTCATCACTTCCGGCATCTTCCTGCCTCTGTTCATGTACGGGTTATCGGAAGTCAATTCGTCTACCAACACACAAGGCTGGAACAGTCCTGTCGTATTAGGCTCGATGTGGATTTCCGCACTTATGTTCATACTCTTTATTTATATCGAACTGACGGTGAAGCATCCGTTAATCAACCTGCGTATATTCAAAGACCGCAATTTCACCCTGGCAAACGTGATGATGTTCATCTTCGGGGTCGGCATGTTCGGAAGCACTTTCCTGATTCCCCTTTATTTGCAGAACAATCTGGGATATTCAGCCCTCCAGGCCGGCATGTTCTTTATTCCCGTAGGAATCATCCAGGGATTTTGTTCTCCCACTGCCGGAGCATTGGGGCAGAAGATAAACCCTAAAATACTGATTGCAGGCGGACTGATCCTGATGGCACTCAGTTTCTATCTCAACATCTTCCTCTCCTTCCTGACCGAAAAATGGTATATCATGATGAGCCTCTATCTTCGCGGCATCGGCATGGGAATACTTTTCACCCCATTATTAACTTTATCATTAGCCCGTATCAGTGTCGTACAAATGGCACAAGCATCGAGTATCACCAATATCGTCCGCCAAATGGGCGGCAGTTTCGGTGTTGCCATCTTCAGCCATATGCTTACCCAACGCACCAGTTACCATACCCAACGCTACAGCGAAGCATTAAATTATACTGGTGAGATATATCACCAGACAATAGATAAACTGAGTTTCTTCGCCTTACAGACAACCGGCACCACCGAAGAGACAGCCAAATCACTCGCCGAACAGCTAATAATCAAACGTCTCGAACTAGAAGCATACATAGGCGGCATCAACGATGATTTCTATATCGCATTCATCGTCACCTTGCTTTGTCTGCTCCCGGTGTTCTGGTTACGGCA
The DNA here is from genome assembly GCF_000969835.1 of Parabacteroides goldsteinii DSM 19448 = WAL 12034. Lineage (GTDB taxonomy): Bacteria > Bacteroidota > Bacteroidia > Bacteroidales > Tannerellaceae > Parabacteroides > Parabacteroides goldsteinii. The sequence goes on along the minus strand of NZ_KQ033913.1, from coordinate 497,969 downwards.
GGTGAAAAAGGGCAAAATAAATAAACAATAGTAATCATCATACCCTCTTTTCCTATCAACTTTCCACTATTTTATCACTTTCTACTGAAAAAATGCTTGCATTTGAAAAATAATGTGTAATATTGCCCCTGCAATAAGATATGAAAACTAGAAAAGTAAAAGAATGATTGCAGGTATAGCATATTATACATGGGCATTGATGACCCCTTGGGGGGTTAGAATTTACAAATAAACAAGAGCAGCGGCCACGTCCTGCATTGTTGCAATCATTTGTATTGCATCCTTTATGCCGGTTCTTTCCGGTTCTTTTTATCAATTAATTTAGTTACAAATATATTGTCAGTTGTCAACCGTCAGCTGTCAATTAAAATAATACATACCGATGAAAGTATTGAAATTCGGCGGAACATCCGTAGGTTCCGTGAATAGTATTTTGAGTGTTAAGAAGATAGTAGAGGCTATTGAAGAGCCTGTAATCGTTGTCGTATCTGCATTGGGCGGCATCACGGATAAGTTGCTGGCAACCTCATCCATGGCTGCCAAAGGGGATGTCGGATACGAAAGGGAGTTCTCCGAAATCATAACACGTCACCTGGATGTGATTCAGGGTGTTATCCCCGACAAGATGCAGCGCATCGAAGTGCAGAAAAAGGTCATGAGCCTGCTGGACGAACTGGGTAATATTTTCAAAGGTGTGTACCTTATCAACGACCTGTCTGCCAAGACTTCCGACACAATCGTCAGTTACGGCGAACGCATTTCTTCACTCATCGTGTCGAATGTCATCGAAGATGCCAAGCTGTTCGATTCCCGTAAGTTTATCAAAACGCTCAAGCAGTTCAACAAACATATCGTTGATTTCGAACAGACAAACCAGCTCATTAAAGAGACTTTCAACCCGCTACCTAAAGTATCGCTGGTTCCCGGCTTTATCTCTTCCAGTACGGAAAACGGAGAAGTAACGAACCTGGGACGTGGCGGTTCCGACTATACTGCCTCTATCCTGGCTACTGCGCTCGATGCCAACGTTTTGGAAATATGGACGGACGTAGACGGTTTCATGACTGCCGACCCGCGCGTCATCAGTTCAGCCTATGTAATCGACCGGCTGACGTTTACCGAAGCGATGGAGTTATGTAACTTCGGAGCCAAGGTCATCTATCCGCCGACGATTTATCCGGTATATCATAAGAATATTCCGATCCGTATCCTGAACACATTCAATCCGGAAGCGCCGGGTACTTATATTTCCAAGGAAAAGGTAAAAGAAGAAGGGAAAGCCATCATCAAAGGTATTTCCTCTATCAACGACACCTGCCTGATTACCGTTCAGGGACTGGGCATGGTTGGTGTGATCGGTGTAAACTACCGTATCTTTAAGACATTGGCAAAAAGCGGTATCAGCGTATTTATGGTATCACAGGCCAGTTCCGAAAACAATACGACTTTCGCTGTCCGCAATGCCGATGCCGACCTGGCCGTGCAGGTGCTGGATGAAGAGTTCGCATTGGAACGCGCCCAGGGTGATATGAACGATACGGTGGCCGAAAAAGACCTGGCAACAGTCGCCATCGTCGGTGAAAATATGAAACGTACGCCGGGTATTGCCGGTAAGCTGTTCGGTACGCTGGGCAGTGCCGGTATCAGCGTGATTGCCTGTGCACAGGGTGCTTCCGAAACAAACATATCATTTGTTATCAAGCACAAATATCTGCGCAAGGCACTGAACTCTATCCATGATTCATTTTTTCTGTCACAATATAAGGTGTTGAACCTGTTCATTGCAGGTGTCGGAACGGTAGGCGGTAACTTACTGGAACAAATCCGTATCCAGCAACCTAAACTGATGGAACAAAACGGCCTGAAACTAAATGTTGTCGGTATCGCCAACAGTAAACGTGCCCTTTTCCTTCGTGAAGGACTGAACCTGGAAAACTGTATCGACGAACTGAAAAAGAACGGCGAAGAGAGTTCTCCCGAACATCTGAAAGAAGAGATTCTGAAAATGAATATCTTCAACTCCGTATTTGTGGATTGTACGGCAACCCCGGCTGTCTCCGACCTGTATGAAACGCTGCTCAACAACAACGTTTCAGTGGTAGCCGCCAATAAAGTAGCCGCCTCGTCCTCTTACAGCAATTATATCAAACTGAAAGAAACGGCCCGCCACCGTGGCGTCAAGTTCCTGTTCGAAACGAACGTCGGAGCCGGACTGCCTATCATCAATACGATGAACGACCTGAGAAACAGTGGCGACCATATCCTGAAACTGGAAGCTGTTCTTTCCGGTACATTAAATTATATATTCAATACGCTGAGTGCCGATATACCTTTCAGCAAGGCAATCCTGATGGCAAAAGAGGAAGGTTACTCGGAACCCGACCCCCGCATCGACCTGAGTGGAAAAGACGTATTGCGTAAACTCGTCATCCTGGCGCGTGAAGCCGGTTACAAAGTGGAGCAGGAAGATGTAAAACGCAACTTGTTCGTGCCGGATAAATATTTCGAAGGTTCGCTCGACGATTTCTGGTGCAAAGTGAAAGAACTGGATGCCGAATTCGAAAACAAACGCCAGCAACTGGAAGCCGAAGGCAAACGTTTCCGCTTCGTTGCCAAAATGGATAAAGGTGTTTGCGAAATCGGCCTGCAAACAGTCGACAGCCATCATCCGTTCTACGAACTGGAAGGCAGCAACAACATCATCATGATTTCCACCGAAAGATACCACGAGTATCCCATGATAATAAAAGGCTACGGAGCCGGAGCCGATGTAACGGCTGCTGGTGTATTCGCCGATATAATCTCTATAGCCAATATTCGGTAAGAAAAGGAATGAATTAAGTTAATACGAAATGAAAAGTATAATAATCCTGGGCGACGGCATGGCCGATGAACCCATTGAGGCACTTGGAGGTAAGACTCCCATGCAATATGCAGATACCCCTTATATGGATAAGCTGGCTGCATTGGGTGTTACCGGACAAATGAAAACGGTTGCCGACGGATTCCATCCGGGCAGCGAAGTTGCCAACATGGCCGTATTAGGATACGACCTGCCGAAAGTATACGAAGGACGTGGCGTACTGGAAGCTGCAAGCATCGGTGTCACCCTTCAACCGGGTGAAATGGCGATGCGCTGCAACCTTATTTGTGTTGAAGGAGATATCCTGAAAAACCATTCGGCCGGCCATATATCCACCGATGAGGCCGACGAGTTAATACAATTCCTCAACGAGAAATTAGGCTCCGACAAAGTAAAATTCTACACTGGTGTCTCCTACCGTCACCTTTTGGTTATCAAAGGAGGCGACAAACGGCTGGATTGCACGCCGCCCCACGACGTTCCCCTCCACCCCTTCCGCCCGTTGATGGTCAAACCGGAAGTGCCGGAAGCACAAGAGACTGCCGACCTGTTGAATGACTTGATTCTGAAATCCCAGGAAATATTGAAAGACCATCCCGTCAACCGGAAACGTATGGCAGCCGGAAAAGACCCGGCAAACAGTATCTGGCCCTGGTCGCCCGGTTATCGTCCTGCCATGCAGACCATGCAGGAGATGTACGGTTTCAATAAAGGGGCCGTTATTTCAGCCGTCGACCTGATTCGCGGCATCGGCGTTTATGCCGGTCTTGAAGTTATCAGCGTGGAAGGCGCCACCGGATTATATGATACCAACTACGAAGGCAAAGCGCATGCCGCCCTCGAAGCACTGAAAACAAATGATTTCGTCTACCTCCACGTCGAAGCCAGTGATGAAGCCGGACACGAAGGAGACGTAGACCTCAAAATAAAAACAATCGAATATCTGGATAAACGGGCCATTCGCATTATCTATGAAGAGTTGCAGACATGGGACGAACCGGTTGCCATTGCCGTACTTCCCGACCACCCGACTCCCTGTTCGATTCGTACACACACCAATACCCCCGTCCCCTTCCTGATCTACAAACCCGGACAAGAGCCTGATGCAGTGACCTGCTTCGACGAGTTCAGTGTCCTGAACGGTAAATATGGAGTTTTGGAAAAAGATGAATTTATAAAAGAATTATTATGAAATATTACAGCACAAACAAACAAGCTCCCCTCGCCACCCTGGAAGAAGCCGTAGTAAAAGGCCTTGCCGGTGACAAGGGATTGTATATGCCCGAACGTATCGTCCGTTTGGATGAGGGCACAATCAACAATATGAAAAATCAGTCTTTCCACGAAATAGCTTGTACGGTTGCACAGGCTTTTTTCGGTGAAGACATCGAAACGGAAACGTTGAATGAAATCGTAAAAGATACTTTATCGTTCGATACCCCTGTGGTAAACGTCTCTGAAAATATTTACAGCCTTGAACTTTTCCACGGTCCGACACTGGCCTTTAAGGATGTCGGCGGACGCTTCATGGCCCGTCTGCTGGGATATTTCATCCAAAAAGAAGGACTGAAACAGGTTAACGTACTGGTTGCCACTTCGGGAGATACGGGAAGTGCCGTTGCCAACGGTTTTCTGGGTGTACCGGGTATCCACGTGTATGTCCTTTATCCGAAAGGAAAAGTCAGTCCTATCCAGGAATGCCAGTTCACAACACTGGGGCAGAATATCACCGCCCTTGAGATAGACGGGACTTTCGACGATTGCCAGGCGTTGGTAAAATCGGCTTTCATGGATGACGAACTGAACCGCCACATGAAACTAACATCAGCCAATTCCATCAACGTGGCCCGCTTCCTCCCGCAATCATTCTATTATTTCAATGCCTACGCACAGCTGGATAAGCTCGGTAAAGCCGATAACCTGGTCATCTCCGTCCCCAGCGGGAACTTCGGAAATATCACCGCCGGTCTTTTTGCCAATTGGATGGGACTGCCCGTTAAACGCTTCATCGCCGCCAACAACCGCAACGACGTATTCCTTGAATATCTAAGAACAGGCGTTTACACCCCACGTCCTTCCGTAGCCACGATAGCTAACGCGATGGATGTCGGCGACCCGAGCAACTTTGCCCGCATCATGGATTTATTCGATATCTACGGCGACAAACATCATGAAATATGCCAGCACATCACCGGCTACCGTTTCACCGACGAAGAAATCGAATACACCATCAGATATGTATATGAAAACGATGGCTATCTACTTGACCCGCACGGTGCCTGCGGCTATCAGGCTTTGATACAATATGCACTCGAATCTGACGAAACCGGCCTCTTCCTTGAAACTGCCCATCCGGCGAAGTTCAAAGGAACCGTCAACCGTATCCTCGATGCAGACATTGAAATTCCGGCCAAGTTACAATCCTTTATGAAAGGGACGAAACAAAGTGTCGAACTCAGCAAAGACTTCAAAGCGTTCAAGGCTTACCTGATCACGCAGTAGTCATAGCCTGTACCGCCCGATATAGAGATTGTCCCTAGCGGTAGGTACGTTGTATCCCTATCCCTAGGGACAACCTGTACTTACCGCTAGGTATGATCTGTCCCTACCAGTAGGTACAGAGTGTACCTACTGGTAGGGAGCATCCCGATGTAGCACGCTTCCTACCCTCCGTACAGTACAGATGACACATTACCTATCGCCAACCATCAGTTCCCCCAGGTACTTTTTCAAAATAAGTGCATGATTATGGTCCGGACTCTTAGAAGCATATAGCAACGTGACGACCGGATATTGCCTGATCTTCTCCACAAATACCCTTGCTGCCTCCGAACCGTTCAGCTCTTTGCTATACAATGCGGCAAACTCATTCCACCTTTCATCGGGTGCCTGATGAAACCACTTTCGAAGTTCTGGAGAGGGAGTTACATCTTTTTCCCACAAATCGAAATGTGCCGCTTCCTTTTTCATACCTCTGGGCCATAGCCGATCCACAAAGACCCTGTAACCATCCGTTGGCTCCGGATCTTCATATATCCGTTTCAATTTTATCTGTGTCATAATTATTTATCCATATTCCATTTATAAACAGCTTTTACAACCTTATTGTTACCATAAATCATCTTCAAATATTTTCTAATATTCCCGTAAACTTTCCTGTTGCCTATGATGTTTATTAAGTACAAAACATAAATAAACAAAATTATGAGTACAACAGTAAAATCAGAACAAAAAGAAAAAGCGACCCGCACTTCCAATAAAGAGATCGCAGCATTTATCGGAGAACTTTTCTCATTCAACAGCAGTCTCAAACTTTTTCACTGGAGCGTAACCGGAACCGGCAGTTATGCTAAACATATGGCACTCGATGAAGCCATCGCCTCCTTGCTGGACGTGATCGACAGAATCACCGAAACAACATTCGCCATGGTAGGCGACCTCCAGATTGCCATCCCGGAAACCAAAACTCCGAAAGACATCGTAAAACATGCATCAGATTTCTACAACTACGTAGAAAAACACAGAGACCTGTTCCCTGAAGCATTCTCACAATCCATCATCGACGACTATCAGGAAGCAATCCAGCAATTACTTTACAGATTAGTCAGATTGCAATAACATTACCTGGTGATCTGCCAGTTATTTTTTAGAGTTTATATATTTACACGGAGGAGTTGTTTTCAAAGACAACTCCTTTTGTATTTTTTTACCCCGGAGTATCTTTAGTTTCATAAACAAAACTATCTTTGTCCAATGGGACAGACAGGAACAAAGAAACTCGAAACAGATATACAGACCCGTAATGACTTATGCGTTACGCAAAATCCCTACGGAGAATTTGATCTGACCGGTATTTATACCGAGACTCAGTCTAAAGGCGGCCGTAACGTACTCCAAAACTGGGTTACCCATCCTGTTAACAATATCCAAACACTCCACTACCGCATCGAATCCATTCGCGCCGGTGGAATACCCAGCTTCGAAATAGACGGGAACACCCTGGACTTCATCGAATATTACCTGAATTATAATGAGCCGTCCCCCACAACCGTATTAGGCGTCCTCTCCTACTACCAATGGTTAAAAAACAAATTGCAGAAAAATCCGTGGAACTATATTAAAAGCCGTGGATGCTTATATTTATGTGAATTGATCCGGGAATTACGCCAGATCTCATCTCCCATAGAAGAGTCCGCACAACCGGACATTATCAAACAAACGCTCCGGATGATACGTTCCTATGTGGACAGTAATGTTTTTGCTTCAATCCCAAACAGGGAAACCAGATTAACATGTTACGAAATCGACCAGTTCGACTACATTTTCCGCAATAGGGGAAAAATCGCTGTACAGGGGATACTTGATATTGTATACGAATTGGACGCCTTTCGTTCCGCGCATCAAATAGCTAAAGAGAAAGGATTTTGTTACCCGGAATTACATTCCGGCGACACTGAGTTGGTCATACACAACTTTTTCCATCCGGCTTTGCCGCAAGCCGTACGTAATGACTGGCATTTGGAGGAAAAACATATCAATATTTTCACAGGGTCCAATATGGCTGGCAAATCGACAACCCTGAAAGCGTTATCGTCGGTTATTTGGTTGGCTCACGCCGGATTACCGGTACCGGCAACTTATATGCGTTGCCCGGTATACAAGGGTATTTTCACTTCCATCAATTTACCGGATTCTTTAAAAAGAGGAGAAAGCCATTTCTATGCGGAAGTATTACGTATCAAAAGCATACTGGAAAAAGTCAAGGAAGGAGATGCTTATTTCATCGTGTTCGACGAACTCTTCCGGGGAACAAATGCCCGCGATGCTTATGAGGCTTCGGTCATCGTTCTCAATATGCTGAAAAAATATCCGCAAAGCAAATTCCTTCTCTCCACCCATATCATAGAACTTGCGGAAGCCTTTTATACAGAAAAAACATGTCAGTTCAACTACATGGAATCTGAAATAAAAGACGACCGTTTCATTTGTAGCTATCGGTTGAAAGAAGGAATTTCCGAATCGCGCATCGGCAGCTGGTTAGTCAGAAAAGAGCTAAACACGCCTTAATCGAGTGCCCACTGCTTCATCTCATACATATCCAGATACTCTTCCCATTCGGGATCGACTTCCGTATAAATAGAAATAGGTAACAGATCGAACGGAGCGAGTGCCTCATTCAGACGTTCGCCGAAAACGCGGACTGTACGGGTGTAGAAAACCCATATCTTCTCTCCTGCCCCGGTATAGACAGCGGTAAGGATGGAGAGTTTATCTTTTTCCATGGCTTTGCGTAAAGTTTCCTGTACATTCTCCATCTGTTCGGCAAGTACGTCTATGGGCATTCCTTTCTCATCCCCTTCATATTTCCAGGTTATTTCAACACGTTCCTTGAATTTACCGGACTGGATAAATTCCGTCAGTTCATCGCGTCCGCTTACTGTTACCAAATGCCCGTCTTCGTCTTCCGACAAGGCTGTGAACCATTCATTACTTAATCTCATATATTTTATTCTTTGTTATTTACATTTTAGAATCATTTTTCCGTTTCTTCCACAGCTGCCAGCTATTAAATATATTCTGCCACAACACATAAGAACCCGGACCGACCGAAGAAACCGGGTCGAGATAAGTATAAGACATCCAGATGGCGAGCACCGTGTTCTTTTGTCCCAGGGCCTGACCGGCACTGATGCGGTCTTTATAAATAGTTCCGATCCGTTTTCCGAGAAAGAATTGAAGGGCGCAAGTGACAAAACCGGCCAATGCGATCAATATCTCGACCTCTACCGGAATCGTACTGTGGGCAAGCGATTTCACGGTCTGAGCCGTTACGATGGCCAGCGCCATCCCCCACATATAAAAAGCCAGGTCATGGAAACCTAACAAAAAATGATGTATCTTCGGAAGACAATACCGGAAAAACAATGCCAGAAAAAACGGGAAAAGCAACAACGGAAATACTTTACTCAAAATCTTCAGAAAAGCGGTGAAGAAAGTAACGTCCGTATGAGGCTCGACCAAAGGAAAGATCAACGGCACAGCTACCGCCGCCAGAATATTCGATAACAGGGTATAAGTCGTCAGACTGGAGGCACTCCCGCCCAACTTACCCGTAATAACAGCCGCCGCTGTCGCCGTCGGACAGATCAGGCAAACCATCGCTGCTTCAAAAACCTCCCGATAGGAACCTCCCATAGGAACAAAAATCAACAGGGCAGCCAGGGCACATGAAGAAACAATCTGAAACAGTAACAGCCATCCATGCCACGGAGACGGCATCAACTCCCGCCAATCCACTTTACAAAAAGTAAGTAATAACTGACCAAAAATCAATAAAGGAGTAAGATACGCAATAAGCGTGTTCATAAACGGTTTTGTCGGCTCCAGAAAGGTGAAGTTGGCAAACATCAAATAACCCAATACACCGGTCAGCATTGCAACAGGCAATGTCCAGTTCTTCAGAAAGTTCAACATGAGACCTATCTTTATATTTTCGGCGCAAAGATATATAAAAAAGCCCCATCCGGTAACGAATGAGGCTTCTTATTTACATATGCCTGTTTTTCATTATTTTCTGAACGGCGCTTTGACCACCTGTGCTTTCAGATTACGGTTACGTACTTTCACAAAGAATTCTGAACCGGCTTTTGCATATTCGGGCTTCACATATCCCATACCGATACCTTTCTTCAACACCGGCGACATCGTTCCGGATGTTACAACACCGATAACCTGATCCCCTGCATCCACAATTTCATAACCATGACGGGGAATACCTTTGTCTATCAATTCAAACGCACACAACTTACGGGTAACGCCTTCTTTCTTCTGGCGTTCCAGTTCTGCCCGGTTTGTAAATTCTTTCCCGTCCGCAAACTTAGTGATCCAACCCAATCCAGCTTCGATCGGAGAAGTCGTATCATCCAGATCATTGCCATACAGACAGAATCCCATTTCCAGACGAAGTGTGTCGCGGGCACCTAAACCAATCGGCTTGATACCTTCCGGCTTGCCGGCTTCAAAGATTGCATTCCAGATAGTCATTGCATCATCCGGATAGAAATACAATTCAAAACCACCCGCACCGGTATAACCCGTATTGGAAATGATTACATTCTTACAACCGGCAAACTCTCCGGTCACAAAAGAATAATAAGGGATAGACGAAAGATCGACCGGAGTCAGGCGTTGCAACACTTCAGTTGCTTTCGGTCCCTGGATAGCCAGCTGGGCAGTACGGTCGGAAGAGTTTTCAAGCTCTGCTCCCACTGTGTTGTGACTGACACACCAATCCCAGTCTTTTGCAATATTTCCTGCATTTACGACCAACAGATATTTTTCCGGTTCATAGTGATAAACCAGCAGGTCATCCACAATACCACCTTTATCATTCGGGAAGCAGGTATATTGCGCCTTGCCCAAAGGCAAAACAGATGCATCATTGGAAGTGATACTCTGGATAAAAGCCAGCGCATTCGGGCCTTTTACCCAAAACTCTCCCATATGAGATACATCGAATACACCTACACCATTCACAACGGTCATGTGTTCATCGATTATGCCGGTATATTCGATCGGCATATTATAACCTGCAAATTCATGCATTTTTGCTCCCAATGCGATATGTACATCGGTAAACGGAGTCGTTTTCATGTTATTATTACGTTTAAGATTTTTGAGCCAGAAGCTCGGTTATTTTTATAATTGTTTGCATACTCTTTTCCAATGAGTTGACCGGAAGGAACTCATAACGTCCATGGAAATTCAACCCGCCGGCAAATATATTCGGGCAGGGCAATCCCATAAATGACAAACGGGCACCGTCCGTTCCGCCGCGAATCGGTTTAACCAACGGTTTAACACCGACAGACTCCATGGCTTCAAAGGCCAGGTCTACGATATATTTCTTCGGTTCAACCACTTCACGCATATTATAATATTGGTCACGAAGTTCCAGCGTTGTACTGCCCGGATGGATTTCGTTCATACGTTTTACCCACATCTTCAACTGTGCTTTCTTTTCTTCAAACAAAGTGCGCACATGGTCGCGGATGATATAGGACAAGGAGGCTTCCTCTACCGTACCCGACATATTGGTCAGATGATAGAAACCTTCGTACCCCTGCGTATGTTCCGGACGTTGTGAAGCCGGCAGCCACGAAGCGAACTCGATAGCCAGCAACGAAGCATTCAGCATCTTGTTCTTCGCATAACCCGGATGAACGTTCAGGCCTTTAAAAGTTATTTTGGCAGCTGCCGCATTGAAGTTTTCATATTCCAGTTCGCCGATCTGTCCGCCGTCGATCGTATAAGCCCATTCACAACCGAATTTCTCCACGTCAAAATGGTTGGCCCCTTCCCCGATCTCCTCGTCCGGAGTAAAACCGATACGTATCTTGCCATGTTCGATTTCCGGGTGATCTTTCAGATATTTCATAGCAGCGATGATGGCTGCCACACCGCCTTTATCGTCGGCTCCCAGCAAAGTCTTACCGTTGGTTACAATAATATCCTGGTCTTTATAATCATTCAGTTCAGGAAACATCTGGGGAGAAAGAACTACATTCTCTTCGGCGCACAGGACGATATCTCCTCCTTTATAATTTACAATCCGTGGAGTCACATCTTTTCCCGACATATCCGGACTGGTATCCAGATGGGCGATAAAGCCGATAGCCGGAATCTTCTTATCGGTATTTGCCGGAAGTGTTGCCATCAGATAGCTGTTTTCATCCAGCGTGATGTCTTCCAGACCTATTTCTTCCAGTTCCTTTACCAATTCTTCTGCAAACACCCACTGTCCCGGAGTACTTGGTGTTGTCCCGGTCTCTTCACTCGATTGTGTTTCAAACGTTACATACTTTAAAAATCTATCTAATACTGTCATAAGGTATACTTTTATATTTAAAGCATAAAAGTAGGTAAAGAGCGACGAATAACAAAATAATAAAGAGAAATAATTACCCAACGATTGTTTTGTAATTATTTCTCTTTTTATCTGGTTTGAACTATCTTGTCCCCGTGCTTGACACGGGGCCGCAAGAGAACTGGCGGTATCAAAAGATATTATAGGATATGGTCTGTGCCGTTGCGATCCCGTGTCAAGCACGGGAACGGGATAGTTCAATTCTTTCTATAATTAACCCCTCTTAAAAACAGCCATTGCCATTATAACAATGTGTACAAACACATTCCTTCGGCAGGCCGATCGAAGCGATCAGGTCTTCTACTGTATTGAATTTAAGTGTAGTGATATTCAGCTGCTCACGGATACGTTCCACCAACATATTATATTGCTCGGTACCTGTTGTTGCATATTTATCCAGATCTTTTGCATCATCCCCTTCCAGTTCCTTGACAATCCGGCGGGCAATCAGTTCCAGGTGGGACTTGGAAGCAGAAAAACCGACAAACGGACAAGCATGCAGGATCGGAGGACATCCGATTCTCATATGCACCTCTTTCGCTCCATATCCATATAATATATTTACATTATCGCGAAGCTGTGTTCCGCGAACAATCGAATCGTCACAGAAAATCACCCGTTTCCCTTTCAGAAGGGCACGGTTCGGGATCAGTTTCATTTTAGCAACCAGGTCACGTACGGACTGGTTGGCCGGGGTAAAGCTACGGGGCCATGTCGGTGTATATTTAACGATAGCACGACGGTAAGGAATCCCTTTACCTTCAGCATATCCCAGCGCCATACCAATACCGGAGTCAGGGATACCCGATACAAAATCAGCATCCACCTCATCCTTCTTCGCCATAGCCAGACCGCTGGCATAACGGGAAGCATCTACGTTCACCCCTTCATATTCAGAGACCGGATAACCATAGTACACCCATAAGAAAGAGCAAACCTGCATTTTCTTATTCGGCTTACGCAACTGCGTCATCTTGTCTGCCGTAAGCATAACCACTTCGCCTGGGCCTACATTATAATCTATTTCATATCCCAGATTCGGGAAGCTGCAAGGTTCGCTTGATGCCGCATAGGCACCTTCTTTCTTACCGATCAGGATCGGAGTACGCCCCCATTTGTCGCGTGCGGCAATAATGCCTTCCTCTGTCAGAATAAGCATCGAGCAGGAACCTTTAATCTTTTCGAAAACAATTTCCACACCTTCAACAAACGTCTTACCCTGAGAGATCAGTAATGAAATCAATTCAGTCTGATTGATCTGCCCGGAACTCATTTCTGAAAAGTGACATCCCTTATCCAGCAATTCATTCTGTAGTTCCTCCAGATTGTTCACCTTGGCTACGGTCACAACGGCATATTTACCTAAGTGAGAATTAATGAAGATTGGTTGAGGATCTGTATCGCTGATGATACCTATACCTGAATTTCCCTGGAATTTCTCCAGTTCACTTTCAAAACGAGTACGGAAATAAGAATTTTCCAGATTATGGATAGAGCGTTTGAAGACGCCTTCGTGTAGGGTTGCCATACCGCCTCTGCGGGTTCCCAGGTGAGAATTGTAGTCTGTGCCGTAAAATAAGTCAGTTGCACAAGACGAATTAGAAATAGTTCCGAAAAAACCACCCATTGTTCTTAGTGTTTTTGATTTTTGAATTAGGGTACAAATGTACAAGAATATTTATACATATACCAAATGTAAAGTTGAATCTATAGAAAAAAAGATAACTGCCGAAACAATTGATAAAATACCTCCTTCCGAAAATCTGTTTCATCCTATTGAAACATTTGTTTCATTAGGTAGAAACACTTGTTTCATTACAATGAAACACTATCTATACTGTGTTAATGTTTTTAGTTGACTACTTTCAGCCTCATCTATAATAGAGGTTGACTCGATATAGAGTTTACCGGTAAGATAAATCAAGCCGGCAATAAAGAATAAACACTTTTTAACCACAACTAAAATAAAAGGTTTACAGCCACTTAGAAACAAATATCACCTGTAATGCATAAAAACGCTTGCATTGTAAAAAATAATATCTACTTTTGCACCCGGGTAAGTCCTACACGGCATGCTCCCTCGGAATCCCCCAGGGCTTGACCGCAGCAAGGGTACTTGGTTGTAGCGGCGCGATGTAGTAAGCTTACCCACCTGCCTCTTTAGCTCAGTTGGCCAGAGCACGTGATTTGTAATCTCGGGGTCGTTGGTTCGAATCCGACAAGAGGCTCAGAAGAATTGAAAATTGATAATTAACAATTGAAAATTCAAAAATTTGGAAGAGGAGGTTTATGACAATAAACTTCCTCTTTTTTTATTGTTATACATTGCATATTATAACAAAAGGATTAATTTTGCTGATAGAAACTTTAAAACAGCAGCACAAATGGAAGAAAATAAAGGTCTACTATTAAAAAGCGCGATGACTTATGGTTTAGCCATGGGAATTTTCTGGGTGATCAAGTACCTGTTCTTTATTTTCAGCAATACGGTTCCTGCCCTAAACATTATATATATAGTGCTTACACTGACAGTACCGTTCATCGCCTATTATCTGACAAAACGATACAAACAGGACATCGGCGGAAAGATCAGTTTCTTTCATGCCTGGCGCTTCGGCACAATGCTTTACTTTTTTGCCGCATTGATCGTCGCCCTCGAACATTTCGTGTTCTTCCAGTTTATCGCTCCGGCCGATTTTCTGGCAAACTCCGTAAACCAGATGATCGAAGTACTGAAAGATTCACAGGTAAGCACCGAAGTCATGGAAGCAATCGGAAAAACCAATTTCACTCCTATCCATATGGCTATTCAGGGTGTTTTCAATAATATATTTTATGGTATTATACTTTCGATACCGGTAGCAGCCATCCTGTGCAGGAACAATGAAACCGGTGCGATCAGACAAGAACAATAAGGAGAAACAATACAAATAATGGATATATCAGTAGTTATTCCGTTGTACAACGAAGCCGAGTCTCTACCGGAACTGGAAGCATGGATAGAGCGGGTGATGAAAGAACATAACTTTACTTACGAAATTATATTTGTAAACGACGGCAGTACGGACAATTCATGGGAAGTGATCGAGGGTTTACAGCAAAAGAATTCTTGTATCAGAGCCATCAAGTTCCGTCGCAATTACGGCAAATCACCCGGACTGCATTGCGGTTTCGAGCGTGCCCAGGGAGATGTCGTCATCACCATGGATGCCGACCTCCAGGACAGTCCGGACGAAATCCCGGAACTCTACCGTATGATCACGGAAGACGGATACGACCTCGTTTCAGGATGGAAAAAGAAACGGTACGACCCGTTATCCAAGACGATCCCTACGAAACTATTCAATGCCACGGCCCGCAAATTCTCCGGCATAAACAACCTGCACGATTTCAATTGCGGCCTGAAGGCTTACAAAAATGTCGTTATCAAAAATATCGAAGTGTACAACGATATGCACCGGTATATTCCGTACCTGGCAAAGATTGCCGGTTTCCATAAGATCGGTGAAAAAGTCGTACAGCATCAGGCACGCAAATACGGAACAACCAAATTCGGACTGAACCGTTTTGTCAACGGCTATCTGGATTTGATCACGTTATGGTTTACTTCCAAATTCGGAAAAAAGCCGATGCATTTCTTCGGTCTGTGGGGAAGCGTGATGTTCTTTATCGGTTTCATCGCATTGGTATTCGTATTAAGCATGAAACTGATCTCCATGTTCTCCGGCGATTTACGTCCGTTGGTAACAAACTCTCCATATTTCTATATATCGCTTACTGCGATGATCCTCGGAACGCAAATGTTCTTAGCCGGATTCATCGGCGAGTTGATTTCCAGGAATTCATCCAATAGAAACAACTATAAGATAGAATCAGAAATATGAGTACACCCGGGGTGGAAACTTTTTAATTTATGTCAATTATAGAAATAGTGTTACTAGCCATCGGATTATCGATGGATAGTTTGGCCGTGTCCGTAACCGGTGGAGCAGTAATCCGGAATTGCACTGTGTGCAATATGGTTAAGATCGGCTCTTTTATGGGTATCACACAGGCCACAATGACAGTTCTGGGCTATCTGGCCGGTGTCGGATTCCAGAAATACATTACAGCCTTCGACCACTGGATCGCTTTCGTCCTGTTGCTTTACCTGGGAGGTAAAATGATATACGACAGTACGCAGGAAGAAGATGAAGACTGCAAAACAAATCCGCTCTGCAACAAAACATTGTTCGGACTGTCCATAGCAACAAGCATCGACGCACTGGCTATCGGTATCTCGCTGGCTATCCTGAAATCGGATATCATCATCCAGGCTTCCCTGATCGGAATCATCACATTCCTTATGTCTGTTTCAGGCGTTTATTTCGGAAGTCGTTTCGGACGTAAGGTGGATTTGAAACTCGACCTGATCGGCGGACTGATACTAATCGGTATCGGAGCAAAAATATTGATAGAACACCTGTTCTTCTGCTAATAAAATAAATGTATATGAAAAGTCAGGAATTACGTAAATTGGCACCGGAACTCGATTCACTCCGCCTCGGTAGTGGTTGGAGCATTGAAGATCTCAGCAAACCGCAAATCATCGTTGAGAGCAGTTACGGACACAGCCACCCCGGAAGTGCCCATCTGAACAAGCTGGTGGAAGAAGCCGGCAAAGGTATCAGCGATGCCGGAGGACGGGCTGCCAATTACTACGTCACTGACATTTGCGACGGCGAAGCACAGGGCCACGACGGAATGAACTATTCGCTCGTATCCCGCGATATCATGGCAGCCATGATGGAGATACACGTAAAAGCAACGCCTTTCGATGCGGGAATATTCATTACCAGTTGCGACAAATCGGTACCCGCCCACCTGATGGCGATCGCCCGGCTGAATATGCCGGCCCTGCTCCTGCCGGGAGGTATTATGAAAGCCGGCCCCAACCTGCTGACTTTAGAACAAATCGGAACATACAGTGCACAATACGAACGGAAAGAAATAAGCGAAGAGCAATTCCTCGCTTATAAAAAAGATGCCTGCCCGACTTGCGGAGCCTGTTCATTTATGGGAACAGCCTCCACAATGCAGGTAATGGCCGAAGCGCTGGGTATCGCACTGCCGGGTTCGGCCTTAATCCCTACGCACGTACATTATATAAAAGAGATATCCCGGTATGCCGGCCAGCGTTCCGTTGAATTAGGGAAAGAAGAGTTACTGCCTTCCGATATCCTGACAATCGACGCTTTCAGAAATGCTATCATGGTGCACGCCGCGATAGCCGGCTCCAGCAACAGCCTGCTACATCTGCCGGCCATTGCGCATGAACTAGGCATCGACCTGCCGCCTGAATTATTTGATGAAATCCATCGCCAAATTCCTTTTTTACTGAATATCCGTCCAAGCGGATTCTGGCCGGGCGAATATTTCTGGTATGCCGGCGGCGTTCCCGCCATTCTGGAAGAACTGAAAGACGTACTTAACCTGGACGTCCGGACAGTAACAGGCAAAAGCCTGGGAGAAAATCTTGAAACACTCCGCACAAACGGATTTTATGAAGGATGCCGCAAATACTTGTCCCCGCTTGGAGTAAAAGTCAGCGACATTATCAAACCTTTTAAAAGTCCGATCCGGAAACAAGGAGCGATTGCCATATTAAAAGGGAATCTCGCCCCGGAAGGAGCCGTTGTCAAACATGCCGCCATCTCCCCCAACCTGATGCAGGCAACATTAACGGCCCGTGTATTCGATAGCGAAGAAGAAGCATTGCAAGCTGTATTGCAGAAAAATATCCATCCGGGAGAAGCCGTCTTTATCCGTTACGAAGGCCCGAAAGGCAGCGGAATGCCGGAAATGTTTTACACGACCGAAGCCATCGCCTCCGACCCGGAACTGGCAGAAAGCATTGCCCTCATTACCGACGGACGTTTTTCCGGAGCCACCCGCGGCCCGGCCGTCGGACACGTCTCCCCGGAAGCATACGACGGCGGTCCTATCGCCCTGGTTGAAGACAATGACCTGATCCGTATCGACATTCCTGCCCGTAAGCTCGAGATCATCGGAACCAACGGCTTCCAACAATCACCGGAGGAAATAGACCGGATTCTGTCGGAGCGTCATAAACAATGGACACAGCCTGTATCCCGCCATAGCCGCGGTATCCTGGATATTTTTACACGCAACTGCGCATCTCCCATGAAAGGGGCTTATATGGAAAACAAAAAGGCTTGACAACTGACATTGATTGAATTACAATAAATTTTAGTATCTTTGCTGCGCTAAAATTTAAAGAGATGTACAAGAAGATCATTCTGGCGGCCGGTTTATGGATACTTATGTTCACTGCCTGTACAAAACAGAAACAATATTTTGAAGAAAGCGGTTCCGTTTTTCATACTATCTATCATATTAAATATGAAGGTTCTGAAATACTGACAGAAAAGATTGATGCCGAATTTCAAAAGTTCAATCTTTCGTTAAATCCGTTCAATCCGAACTCTATCATATCAAAAGTGAACCGGAATGAGGCGGTCGAAGCAGATGACTGGTTTATCGAGGTGTTCAACAAAGCAAAAGAGGTATCCGACCATTCGGAAGGCATTTTCGATATCACCTGTGCTCCTCTGGTCAATCTTTGGGGATTCGGATTCAGTAAAATGGACAGTGTGACTCCCCAAATGATCGACAGTATCAAACAATTCGTCGGTTATCAGAAAGTCAGACTGGACGGACGGAAAGTAGTAAAAGATGATTCCCGTATCCTGTTGAATTGCTCCGCGATTGCCAAAGGATATGCAAGCGATATCATAGCACGTCTGCTCGAACGTGAAGGCATTGAAAATTATATGGTCGAAATTGGTGGCGAAGTAACGATGAAAGGCGTCAACCAGAACGGAAAATGCTGGCGTATAGGAATCAATAAACCGGAAGACGATTCAACCGGAGTAAAAAACGATATAGAAGAAGTAGTCCAGTTATGCAAAAAAGGAGGCGTTGCCACATCCGGCAACTACCGTAACTACTACGTCAAAGATGGAAAAAAGTACGCCCATACGATTGACCCGCGTACCGGATACCCATCCGAACAAAGCATATTAAGCGCAACAATTGTAGCTGAAGATTGTATCACCGCCGATGCTTATGCGACAGCCTTCATGGCAATGGGGCTGGAAAAAGCACGTGAAGCGGCAAAAAATATTCCCGGTATTGAATATTATGTAATCTACTCCGATGAAAACGGTAAACATCAGATAGAATACTCTACCGGTATGCTTCAATATCTGCCAAACAGGCCGATTGAAGCAATGCTGAACGAGTAGCAATTTTTTATGAAGAATTTTATTAATCAATTTGAATGCAAAGAAGTAAAAGCCGGTGAAGTAGTATATGACACAGAACAAATGGGAAACATATTACTTTTTGTCACTACAGGCAAACTTCTCATCTGTTCGAAAACGGCAACCCCGGTAGTAGAAGTCGATGAAGGGTATTTCGTTTTATTGCCTACGGAAAAACGTCATATCATAACGGCTATCACAGATGCACAGACAGTACTCATGCATGCGGGAACTTTATCCACAATGATCACGGAAGATCCGGAGTGGAATCCGGAACGTCCGGTCGTTCTACCAACTTTCCCGTCATTAGCAAAAACACTATTTTTGCTTGAATCCTATCAGAAAGAAAAAAGGTCTAATATAAATTAGACCTTTATTTACTTTCATTATTTTCTCCTTTTAAAACTGCTTGATCAGGAACGATGGATTGATCCGGAAATAAATCCCTGCCGAAAAACTGGTAGCACTGCCGGATTTACCGACTTCACCAGCCCCCGGTCCAAACTTATCGACAGACAGATGCTGATATACATCCACATCTACCCCCAGGGAAAAACCTTTCCCAAAACTCTTTGAGTATTCCAACCCCAGATAAACCATATTTTGCCCGCCAAAAGAAACATTTTCATCCGATGTCGATACCGCCCCATAAAACGGACTGCCGAACATGGAGATGAATTTATTACTGTTCCAATAAGATGTTTTCACCCGAAAATCGTAAATATCCGCAGATGCCCGGACATAAAAACCGGAGCCGCTGCCATATGGCCATAAATTACCGGCCTGCTGATAATAACCAGCGACATCAAATTCAAGATTTACATTCCGGAATATCGGATTACCTGTGTTCCAAACCGTACCGACTCCCACAGCACCATTCATCAATGTCTGTACAGAGTTAGTAAATATCGTATCGATCTCCCCTCCCCGATGTTGGGCCAATCCCTGCACCGGTGCATAAAAATGAAAACGCGCATCCGGATCATTCAATTTATAACGCCCCGACAACCCGACAGTAAAAGCCTCCTGATGCGTATCTTCACGGAAAATAAAACTTTCCCAGTTCACCCAGACATCCAGATCAAACCTGCGGGAGTCATACAACAACTGAAGTCCGGCTTCAGGATCAGCCGTCAGGTTCAACTCCGGATTATATAAAGGTTCGATCAGGTTATGATTAGCACCGCCATAGATATCACCAAGAACAATATTCACATGATCGGACAAAGCCATCTGCGCCCGAAAAAAAGGAAGGACATGGAAACCATGCTGATACTGGTCGCCTTTCCATTCGGCAATATCCTGATAAGCCAGGCTCGGATATTTCTTTGCCCCCCAATAACGGAGCATATGTACTCCCAACTCAAGTTTTATATTACCCAGCGGATAAAAAACAGCCTTCGGTTGTATCCAGAATCCCGGCAAAGAATATCCTTTCATAATCGAACCGGTATATTCATTATCTTTAAAGAAACTTATATTATCCAACTCGACAGATAATTGCCCTTTCTTTTCCGGATCGATCCGGTGGTCCGACTTAAACACCCGGTCGGAAATTTGTGCCTGGGCCGAACATACAACAAATAGATTTGCAATCAGAAAGCAAATACCCGGCAGAAGCAGACGGGTAGATTTCAAGGGAAGAGTTTTCATTTATTTCAAAATTTGCAGCAAACGTAAGAAATTATCAGCAATAAAAAAAGGGATACGGATGTTTAGCTTCCGTACCCCTTCTCTTATACTATTTGTTAAAACTAACTCAACGTCTTGGAGTAGCTTCTTTAACAACCATCTGACGGCCTTCGTATTCAGCACCGTTCAATTCATTGATTGCATTTCTTGCTTCGCTTTCATTTGTAAATTCTGCGAATGCAAAACCTTTTGATCTGTTAGTGTCGCGATCAATGATTAACTTTACTGATTCTACAACTCCATACTCTTCTAAAACCTGCTGTAAGTCAGATTCTCTAACCCGATAGTTCAGGTTACCAATGTAAATATTCATACAAAAATGATATAAAATAATTAATAAAAAAACTGTAACAAATAATCTTGGAAAGGTCCATTACTACAAAATAAATTCACTTGTTGAATATTACATCGGAGATAAAAGAGCAATTTCTGAAAACTATGTTGTTCACATGCCACAAAGGAAAGTATTTTTATTCGATAAACAACTATATTCGTCAAAATTATTTGTGAAACCAATCTATTTTTATAGTTTTGTAACAAAATAGTTCAAGAGATAGATATTTTTTATCTTACGTACAACTCAAAAAACAAGCCTTTAGTACGAAGAGAATAGTACTTTTGTACAGAAAGACTGGCAAGTTATTGGAAATTATAGTATTTTTGACCAATTATATCGCATATTTATCCTTTTTAATTCAATTAAGAAGGCCTAAATTTGCACAATTATTTTTGAACTTAAATTGACATGGAAAAAATCGAAGTAAAAGAAGCTAAAGGGAAACTTGGCATTCTCGTTGTGGGTGTAGGTGGAGCAGTATCAACCACCATGATTACAGGTACTCTGGCTGCTCGTAAAGGAGTAGCGAAACCAATCGGCTCAATCGCCCAGATGGCGACTATGCGATTGGAAAGCGGAGAAGAGAAAGCAATCAAAGACATTGTGCCTTTGGCTGATCTGAACGATATTGTATTCGGCGGTTGGGATATATTCCCCGATAATGCATACGAAGCTGCCATGTATGCTGAAGTATTAAAGGAAAAAGACCTGAACAATGTGAAAGAAGAATTGCAGGCCATCAAACCGATGCCGGCTGCATTCGATCACAACTGGGCTAAACGCTTAAACGGAACGCACATCAAACAGGCTGCCACCCGTTGGGAAATGGTAGAACAACTGCGCCAGGACATCCGCGATTTCAAGGCTGCCAATAATTGCGAACGTATCGCTGTTTTATGGGCTGCAAGTACTGAAATCTACATTCCTCTGTCAGATGAACACATGTCGCTTGCCGCATTGGAAAAAGCGATGAAGGAAAACAATACGGAAGCTGTTTCCCCGAGTATGTGTTATGCTTACGCTGCTATCGCAGAAGGCGCTCCGTTCATTATGGGTGCTCCTAACCTGTGTGTAGACACGCCGGCTATGTGGGAATTCTCCAAACAGATGAATGTTCCTATCTCCGGAAAGGACTTCAAGAGCGGACAGACATTAATGAAGACTGTATTGGCTCCGATGTTCAAAACACGCATGCTGGGTGTAAGCGGCTGGTTCTCCACCAACATCTTAGGAAACCGCGACGGCGAAGTATTGGATGATCCTGCAAACTTCAAGACAAAAGAAGTTAGTAAACTGTCTGTGATCGACAATATCTTCGAACCTGAAAAATATCCGGACCTTTATGGTGACGTATATCATAAGGTACGTATCAACTATTATCCTCCCCGCAAGGATAACAAGGAAGCATGGGACAACATCGACATCTTCGGATGGATGGGCTATCCGATGGAAATCAAGGTAAACTTCCTTTGCCGTGACTCTATCCTCGCCGCTCCTATCGCTCTCGACCTGGTATTGTTCAGCGACTTGGCTATGCGTGCCGGTATGTCCGGTATCCAGACTTGGTTGTCATTCTTCTGCAAGAGCCCGATGCACGATTTCGAACACCAGCCTGTTCACGACCTGTTCCAGCAGTGGAGAATGGTTAAACAGACTTTGCGTGATATGATCGGAGAAAAAGCACCTAGCTATCTGGATTAATACACACATATAAAAAGACTTCTTCTATCCGTCCAAAAACGATTTTTTCCTCGGATAGAAGAATTTCTTTTTCATATATCAATCATCTTAATTCAATTAGTTTCTGACAAATATGGATTATGCAATCATTGCAGCTGGCGAGGGTTCCCGCTTGGTGCAAGAAGGAGTAAAATGGCCCAAACCACTGGTACAACTAAACGGTACGGCGTTAATTGATCGTTTGATCAATGTTTTTCTGAAAAACGATGCGTCATCTATCAATATTATTGTAAATGAAGAAATGACGGAAGTGCAGGAGCACTTGCGAAAACTGGAACTACCTGTTCCTTTTTATCTGCTGGTTAAATCCACGCCCAGTTCCATGCATAGCTTTTATGAGCTCAGCCATCATCTGGACAGCGATCATATCTGCCTGACAACCGTCGACACGATTTTCAAAGAAGAAGAGTTCGGCGGATACATCCAGGCGTTCCTGAAAGATAGTCAATTGGACGGGTTAATGGCAGTAACCGATTTTATAGATGACGAAAAACCTTTATACGTAGATACAGACAACGATTTAGTAATCCGGGGCTTTCTGGATAAACAAGGAGAACCGCCATGTTCTTATATCTCTGGCGGTATTTACTGCCTGCGACGTTCCGGACTGAAAGTTCTGAATAATGCAATCGGACAAGGCATGTCACGTATGCGCAACTACCAACGTCAGCTTATTGCTGAAGGATTAAAGCTGAAAGCTTATCCATTCAGCAAAATCGTAGACGTCGATCATGCCGAAGATATCAAAAAGGCCGAAGATTTTTTAAACAGTTGATAGTTGACAAGTGACAACTAAATAAAAAAGTAATGAGTAAACTAACAATAGCAGGCATCCGCCGGGAAAATCAATTTTCCCCCAACCATATTGGTAACGATGCCGCCATCTTCTCTCTGACCGTCCAACATCTGCGCGATCTGGGATGTGAAGTAAACGAATACATAGAGTCAGATCTGATAATCCATCACTTTGAAGAGACAGCCATCTTCAATATGGTCAGAAACTGGACTTCTATCCATAAACTACAGCAGATGGAAGATCAGGGTTATACCGTTATCAACTCCGGCTATGGAATAGAAAACTGTACACGCGAGAAAATGACCCGCCTGTTAATGTCGAACAACATCTCCCATCCGGCCAGCTTGATCCTTCCCACCGATGAAGACCCGACAGCCGCACTGGAAAAAGCCGGATTTTATAACTGCTGGATCAAACGAGGCGACTTTCACGCCATCCACCGGGAAGATGTCACCTACGTCAGGAATCCGGAAGAAGCCAAAACAATCCTGAAAGAATACGCCATCCGCGGAATCAAGACTGCCGTAGTCAACGAACATCTGGTTGGCGACCTGGTTAAGTTCTATGGCGTGACCGGAACTGATTTCTTTTATTGGTTCTACCCCTCCAACCAACATCACAGTAAATTCGGGTTAGAACAGATAAACGGAACGGCCAAAGGCATTCCGTTTGACGATTCAAAGTTGCAGCAACTTTGCAGCCAGGCGGCAGAAGTACTGAACATTCATATTTACGGTGGTGACTGTATTATTTCAGATGACGGATCGATCCGGCTGATCGATTTCAATGACTGGCCCAGTTTTGCTCCCTGCCGGAACGAAGCTGCTCCCCAAATTGCCCGCCGCATCTATAATTTAATCAGCAAGTAATGGAAGAAACAAAAAAGAAACCCGATATAGAGTCTACACTCAAATCCCTGGATACCGAAGAGTTCATCGATATCCACTTCTATCGCCCGATCGGTTATCGTTGGGCTTTATTCTTCAATAAGCTGGGAGTATCCCCCAATGCAATTACCGTAGCCAGTATATTTATAGGTATTGCAGCCGGTATTTGTTTCTATTACCAGAGCCTGACAATAAATATCATCGGTATGTTATTGCTTATCTGGGCAAACTCATACGACAGTGCCGACGGACAGCTGGCCCGCATGACCGGTAAGAAAACGCCATTGGGCCGTATTCTGGACGGAACAGCCGGCGACTGCTGGTTTATTGCTATCTATGCCGCCATCTGCCTCCGGTTGACACCGGAATGGGGTATCTGGATCTGGATATTTGCCGCTATCACCGGATTTTTCCACAGCAAACAAGCCGCCATGGCTGATTATTACCGGAATATCCACCTGTTATTCCTGAAAGGAAAAGCCGGAAGCGAACTCTCCCACTCTCCCGCCCTGAAAGAGAAATATAAGACGATGAGTTGGAAAAAAGATTTTATCTACAAACTTTTTGAAACATTTTATATCAACTATACCGTCGGGCAGGAAGCATTGTCGCCGAAGTTTCAGAAAATGATGAACATCATCCGGACCAAGTATCACGATGAAGCTCCGGAATGGTTCCGGAAAGCCTTCCGTGAAAAGAGCCTTCCGATGATGAAATACACGAATATGCTGTCATTCAACACACGTGTCATTGCTTTATTCGTCAGTCTTTTCATCGATATGCCCTGGTTGTATTTCGTATTTGAAATGACAGTATTGAATATCATGCTGGCATATATGATCGTAACACACGAACGTTTCTGTGCTCAATTCACTAAAGAACTCGAATCAAAATCATAAATATATGTTCGAATCAGACAAGATAAAAGGAATCATATTCGATTATGGCGGTACCATCGACAGCAATGGCATGCACTGGGCCGAAGTGATTTGGATGGCTTATCAGGCCGAAGAAGTACCGGTGAGCAAAGAGATCTTCCGGAATGCCTATGTGCACGGCGAACGGACGTTAGGTAAAAATCCGATCGTAAAGCCCCATCACACTTTCCTCGACATGCTGCGCCTGAAGACAGACATACAGATCGAATGGCTCAAAGCCGGCGATTTTATCCCCGAAGCGTATGCCACTCCCGGATTAAAACAGCGGCTGGCCGACTGGTGCTATGCTTATGCACGGAAGTCGATCGACACAGCCCGTCCCATACTGGAGGCATTGTCTCAAAAATACCCGCTGGTACTGGTCTCCAATTTCTATGGGAACATCGAATCCGTACTAAAAGATTTTCATCTGGATACTTATTTTAAATCGATTGTCGAATCAGCAGTTGTCGGTATCCGCAAACCCGATCCGGCTATATTCGGGTTAGGTGTAAAAGAATTATCATTACCGGCAGAAACGATCGTCGTAATCGGAGATTCTCACGATAAAGACATTATCCCCGCTACGTCTATCGGCTGCAAAACAATCTGGCTGAAAAGTATCGGCTGGAGCGATTACCGGGGGGATGAATCGGCCGACCTGGTTATTACCGATTTCACAGAACTGGAACAGGCATTCAGCCTATAGACTTTCTGACCATCAATAATTCAATAGAAACCTTTCCAATCATAAAAGTAGTCCTATCTTTGTTACCAAAAAGACAGGACTACTTTTATGATAAAAAAATATGCACTAGTACTATTCGTACTACTCACATCATGTGACCTGATAGACTACCATCCATACGACGGCAGAATCACGTACAAGGAAGACAAAGATATCAATGAAATGAATATTTTTAAAATCCGGAACGCCTGCCAGGATAAAGACACCATCCGTTTTATCTTTACAGGCGACACTCAGCGCTGGCTGGATGAAACGAATGACTTCGTGAAGCATGTCAACCAACAGGACTCTATCGATTTTGTCATTCACGGAGGTGACCTGACCGATTTTGGTATCAAAAAAGAATATATCTGGCAACATTCAATTTTATCCAAGCTAAAAATACCTTATGTTGCCCTGATCGGCAATCATGACATTATCGGCAACGGGGAATTGGTATACGAGGATATGTACGGTCCTAAAAACTTCTCATTCAGCGTCGGCCCCTCACAGTATTATGGTGGAGGTGGTGCAATCCGTTTCATCTGCCTGAATACGAATGCGCTTGAATACGATTACTCTATTCCTGTACCCGATTTCTCCTTTATAAAGGGCATACTGAACAGTACAACAGAAGATGATAAATGCACGATCTTTGTTATGCATGTGCCGCCCGGAAGCGAGCAATTCAATAACAATGTGGCAGATATCTTCCAAGAAAAGATACGGGAATTTCCCAATCCTCTTTTCTGCTTGCATGCCCACGATCATAACATTGCCGCCCGCGACCTGTTCGATGACGGGATCATTTATTATTGCTGCGACAATATCGGCAAACGTACTTATTTACTCTTTACCGTAACACCTGATGACTACTCATATGAAATCGTTAAATTTTAAATTACTACTGCTCTTAACCTTGCTTTTTCCGTTTTATACAAATGCTCAGGACAGTATCCCTGCCCCGACTTTGTATGACAGACATATAGAAAGATATACCTCACTATGGGAAAATCTTATCCCCCGGTACAGTAAAATACAATTTGCCGGTTCCATGGGCATGTTCTCTTTCGGCATCGGATGGGACTACTACCGCCATCACTGGGAAACAGACCTTCTCTTCGGATTTGTTCCCAAAACCACCCGTAACCTGAAAGCTGAAAGTTCAAAAAAACGTCACACCATGGCAACATTCACGATAAAGCAAAATTATATCCCCTGGAGAGTCCCTTTGCATAAAAACATTGATTTTGAACCGTTAACAACAGGGTTATACATTAACACCCTGCTTGACAGAGATTTTTGGGTACAAAGCCCTGATAAATACCCTAAAGGTTATTACTTCTTTTCAACAAGAATACGAACCCATATTTTTCTTGGTGAACGTGTCACCTTTAAATTCAATAATCCGGGAAGATGGCATAAATCAGTCACGCTGTTTTACGAACTCAGCTCATGCGATCTGTATATCCTTAACAAATTTGGAAACAAATATCTGAAGCCGAAAGACTATCTCAGCCTGTCATTTGGCCTGAAGTTTCAGATATTGTGATAAGAAATATTATACTTCCATAAGAGATTACTCATCACTACATTATAATAAATACAAATATTTGTATATGCCACAGACTATATTTATTATTTTTAACCAGCAACCGCACACTGCTTATTGTACAGTTTAACACATAAAAACAATCTTCGAAAAAACTGCAAGACAAGAGGCTGAACCACCTTTCACAACACATAATAACAAGCTATAACCCACAGACATACCATAAAAAGTAATGACTAAAAAAAACGATCGTTTTTTTTAGTCACCGCAAAGGTATGCATTTTATTCATATCTACAACAAAGAAAAAATATTTAGATTTTAATTTTCAAAACTTATATAGAAATTGCTTCAATTGTTAAAATAGACAAAATAATGACTACTTAAAACGATCGTTTTAGCTAGTCATTGTTTTTCGTGAGCTCACTTCTGTGACTGACGAACTTTGTTGTGTCAATACCTTATAGTTTGTTATGATTTATATATTCATTGCTATTTCTCTATTTATATCAATAGTTCTATCAGCGCTTATTATTCCAAGGATTCTCGTCGTAGCTTTCCGAAAAAAGTTATTCGACATCCCCGACGAACGAAAAGTCCATAGCGGAATAATTCCCCGTCTGGGCGGCATATCATTTGTCCCCACCATCCTATTTTCATTGGCTTTCACCACCGGATTAAGGTATCTTATCGGTTATGAAATCGCCATTGACAGCCTTCATTTCATAGTTCCTGAATTTTATTTCTTAGTCTGTGGCTTAACGTTATTGTATTTATCAGGCATAAAAGATGACTTGGTCGGACTGCGTTACCGAAGCAAATTCGTTATACAGATCATAGCAGCCTCCCTTATCCCCCTGTCCGGCCTATGGATCAACAATTTATATGGTCTTTTCGGTATTGAAGAACTGACTCCCTGGCTAGGAATTCCTTTTACAATCCTATTAACAGTATTCATTGTCAATGCGATCAATCTGATAGATGGCATTGACGGATTAGCATCCGGGTTAAGTAGTATATCACTGTTAACTCTCGGCAGCTTATATATCTATTATGGCCAGTGGATTTATGCCATGCTCGCTTTTTCTACACTGGGAGTACTACTTCCCTTCTTCTATTATAATGTTTTTGGTAATGTAGATCGCTGTAAAAAGATATTTATGGGGGATACTGGGAGTTTGACACTAGGATATATATTAGCTTTTTTGGCCATTTCCTACACCAATAATAATCCAGAAAGAGCTCCATATTCAGAGGGGGCTATCGTTATTGCCTTTTCTACTTTAATAGTTCCTATGTTTGATGTGATCCGGGTTATATTGGTGCGTGCCCGAAATCACAAAGGGTTATTTGACGCAGACAGAAATCATATACATCACAAATTTTTGGATATGGGTTTCAGTTCTCGTAAAACTATGATCTGTATATTGGCAATGGCGTTGTCTTTTAGTATTGTCAATATTATATTAGCATCTGTCATAAATAACAATATATTGCTTTTGGCTGATATAACTATTTGGATTGGACTGAATTTATGGTTTGATAAAATTCGTGATCGTAAAAAGAAAAAAATATACGCAAAGAGTACTATTGACAGAGGCTAATTGGAATGAAATTGTCTCTATCCTCGAAAGTCAGCTGTAAAAGAGCTCTAAATGAAGGAGAAGAATGATTGAATATTGTATTAAGTTATTATTAATGGATTAAACAAATATATTTCAATTTATCTCACACATGCAAACGTAAAAAAAGAAGTGTTTTCCAAATTACGAACGTCCAAATAAGACGCAAACAACTAAAAGAAATAAAAATATTAATCTATAATTAGATTAAATGAATAAAATGCAAAGTAAAATTATCAATTTGCCTAAAATATTCGACAGACGAGGTAATCTTTCTTTTATTGAGGTTAATAATCATATTCCATTTGTAATAAAAAGAACTTACTGGATTTACGATGTACCTGGTGGAGAAACACGTGGAGGACATGCTTACCGAGAAAATGAAGAATTCATTGTTGCCTTAAGCGGTAGCTTTGATGTTGTATTAAATGATGGGACACATGAACAGCATTATCATTTAAATCGCTCTTACAATGGAATTTACGTACCCAAAATGATATGGCGATCTATGGAAAATTTTTCAACTAATTCATTGGCGCTTGTTTTGTCTTCAAAAGATTATTCCATAAATGATTATATACGTGATTTCGATCAGTTTAAAAAGGAGGTTCGTCATGTCTAAATCTTCAACGGCTTATGATTGCACGTTAGTCTATTTTGATAAGCATCATAGTGAAAAAGGAAATATAAGCGTAGCCCAGAATATGAAAGATATTCCTTTTGAAGTTAAACGGGTTTATTATTTGTATGATGTTCCGGGAGGAGAGAGCCGGGGAGGACACGCTCATTATGAATTAAAACAATTGATTATTGCTGCGAGCGGTAGTTTCGATGTTATGATAGATGACGGTAATGTTAAACGTACATTTACTTTAAATCGTCCTTACCAGGGGTTGCTTATTTCTCCGGGATTATGGCGGGAACTGAATAATTTCAGTAGTGGTTCGGTATGTCTGGTGCTTGCTTCAATGGAATATGACGAAGCGGATTACATACGTAATTATGAAGAATTTATAGCGTATAAGAAATGAAAGAAAAGAAATTAAGATCAATAGAGATAAGTGAGCCCTGGCAGGTTGAAATAATGCGGCATATTTATAATGATAATTTGGATATGTTATCAACCAGACCGCTTCAAGCGAATGATTATTATACCCAGCAAAAATGGTGGAATGAAAATAAAGATAAATTATGTGGGTATTTGTATGAACCTCTTGATCGGCCGGGAAAATTCGTAGCCTTCTTGGTTTTGACCGATAGGGGCAATTTCGATACGCCGATCATTGCAATTCAAAAAGAAGAATGGGGAGCGGGGTATGGTCAAGAAATTATTAATGATTACATAGAGAAAGCCAATAGACCATTAGCTGGATCACAGTTGCAGTCTAATGGGGCAATATGTCATATAAATAAAAAAGTAGGATGGCAAATTGTAGGACATAGAATACTTGAAAATGGACAAATTGTTGATTTGTTGTATCATAAAGGAATAAATCCTTCCATTGAAAATCCAGAGAAAATATATCAAGAAATTATTAAATACCATTCGTTATAATGAGACAGGTTGTAAAAAATGTAAAAATAATAGGGACGGGATCATACATTCCTGAAACAATCTACACGAATCAATATCTTGAAACAATAATCCCGACTAACGATGCCTGGATTCGTGAGAATCTTGGAATTAAAGAACGGCATATTGTTGCTGATAATGAAACAACGAGTGACCTGGCTGCACAAGCTGCAATACGTGCTGTTCAGGATGCCAGATTGACTGTTGACGATATCGATTTGATAATCGTCGCTACTGCGACTCCTGACAGAAAAGCTCCTTCAACTGCGGCAATTGTTCAGGATAAAATAAAGGCATATAATGCCGCTGCATTTGATATTTCTGCTGTGTGCAGCGGTTTTTTATTTGCTATGTCGGTTGGTTCGCAATATATAGCAAGCGGTGTGTATAATCATGTATTGGTGATCGGTGCCGATACGTTTTCTCGAATTATTGATTGGGAAAGACGTGATGCTGTGTTCTTTGGTGATGGGGCGGGTGCTGCTGTTCTGTCTGCTGCTAATGTGACGGAAGGTTTTCTGGCATATCGGTTATATACGGATAGCAGCAATAAAAAATTTGGTTTTACAGTTCCGGCAGGAGGTTCCGAGATGCCTATAAATGAAGAGGCGCTTGCTAAAAGGTTACAGTATTTTCAAATGGATGGTAGAGCTGTTTTTGATTCGGCCGTTTCTGTATTGCCTAAAGCTATTTCACAGGTTCTTGCCGATACTGGATTATCGATTGAGGATATTGACTTGATGATTCCTCACCAGCCCAGTATAAAAATTCTTCGAAAAACTGCGGAAATAATAGGTTTGCCTTTTGAGAAGGTGATGACAAATATGGATAAGTATGCCAATACTTCCGGTGGAACCATTCCTATATTATTGGATGAAGTTAGAAAGTCCGGTAAAATAAAATCAGGAAACATTATATTGTTTGCAGCTGTTGGTAGTGGTTGGACATATGGAGCTGCAATAATTAAATGGGAATGATGGAAAATAAAATAGTTTTTATAACAGGTGGCGATAAGGGCATCGGTAAGGCAATCGTATGCCGTTTTGCTGAACTTTATAAAACGGTTATTTTTACATATAATAAAAATGTAGAGGGGGCGAAGGAAGTTGGCGAGGCTTTTTCTAATGTATTTTTTTATCAATGTGATCTTGCTAATGCCGGTCAGTGTGAAAATCTTGCTAAAGATATAATCCGGACTTATGGGAAAGTAGATATTCTAATTAATAATGCCGGATATGATAATGATTCCACTTTTCTAAAAATGGAGAAAGATCAATGGGATACTGTTATTGATATAAATTTACGCTCTATATATTATTTTACACAGTCTTTTAGCCGCATTATGTCTGAGTGTAAGTGGGGAAGGATTATTAATCTTACGTCTATTGCGGGGTTTACCGGCGCATTTGGAAAATCGAATTATGCAGCAGCAAAAGCTGGAGTGGTCGGGTTTACAAAATCTTTGGCAATGGAGTTGGGTAAAAAAGGAGTGACGGTGAATGCAATAGCTCCCGGTGCGATTAAGACTGAAATGCTCATGCGTATTCCGGAAAAATACAGAGAGGGAATTATTGGAAATATTCCTGCCGGAAGATTTGGCGAACCGGAGGAAGTTGCTGATTTAGCGGAATTTTTAGTTAGTGATAAAGCTAAATATATTAATGGACAGACCATCCATATCAATGGGGGATCTTATTTATAGGAATGATACATTCTAACCTTATAGATCATATTAAGTATATAAAATTATCATCTGGAAAGGGTAATTTGCTCACTTCTTCCGACGTTGAAGTTTTACGTGAAATTTTGCGTGAAAGTGCTCAGAATAAAGACATTTCAGGATTGGTCATTTCCGGAGAAAGGCATTGTTTTTGTACAGGTTTTAATGTGGGTGGTACTGGAAATACAGATTTGCATTTTTCTAATTTCGATGGCTTTTTAATCGAACTATTCTCTTTTCCGAAACCGGTTGTGGTTGCCATTGACGGTCATTCGATAGGAGGTGGGCTATTACTGCAATGCTGTGCGGATTACGTTGTTGCATCAGATAGTAAAATGACAAAAATAGGTCTTCCGGAACTGAAGCTCGGTCTTACTGTTGATAAATTAATGATAAGTCTTTTAAATTATAATTTAAGGAGGCCGAGGCTATTGCAGAAACTGTTATATAGTGGAGACTATATAACGATACAACAGGCAAAAGAAATGGATATTGTAGATGACATTATAGAGGGAAGCGTTCTTGAAACGGAAGCCCGGAAGGCTTGTTTGAAACTCTGTGAATATGCCCCGGTAGCTTTTGGAATAACAAAATTGAAGCTGCGTGAACATACGCTTCAACAAATGCAGGCTTCGTTAAATGATAAATGTTATAAGGTATTTAATGATTTGATGAAATGATGATAAAATTTTTAGACCTACAAAAGATAAATGCTCAATATGCGGAAGAATTAAAGTCTGCTGCTGCTGACGTGATAGATTCCGGTTGGTATTTACAGGGAAAACAGAATGAAGAATTTGAAAAAAATATCTGTCATTTAACGGGTTCTCCGTATGCTGTTGCAGTTGCCAACGGGCTTGATGCTTTAAGGTTGGTTTTACGTGCCTATATAGAAAAGGGTGTAATGAAAGAAGGGGATGAAGTTATTGTTCCTGCGAATACATATATTGCGACTATTTTGGCGATCACAGATAATAAATTGAAACCTGTTTTAGTAGAGCCTTTAATTGAAACCTATAATATCGATATCAATAAAATAGAAAGTGCCATAACCTCCCGTACGCGGGCGATAATGGTTGTGCATTTATATGGGCGGGTGGTTTGGAGTAAAAAGCTGGAATCGATAGCTCAAAAATATAATTTGAAAGTAATTGAGGATAATGCACAGGCTATAGGGGCAGAATATGAAGGAGTGAGGACAGGACACCTCGGGGATGCTGCAGGTTTTAGTTTTTATCCTGGTAAAAATTTGGGAGCATTAGGAGATAGTGGTGCGGTGACTACGAAAGATCCGGAAGTTGCCAGAATTGTTCGTGCTGTTGCAAATTATGGATCTGAAAAGAAATATGTCAATACATATATGGGTTTAAATAGTCGAATGGATGAAATTCAGGCTGCATTTCTTAATGTTAAAATAAAACATGTTTTACAAGAGAATGCTTGTCGTCGGGAGATTGCAAATTATTATTGTAGTCACATAAAGAATTCTAAGATTATTTTACCCGAACAACCAGTCGATCCCATGGAAAATGTGTATCATATTTTTGCTGTGCGTACGGCAGATCGTGATGCGCTACAGAGTTATCTTGCAGAGAATGGAATTCAAACATTAATCCATTATCCATTGCCTCCACATAAACAGATTTGTTATAAAGATTGGAATAATCGATCTTATCCTATTACTGAAAAAATACATAGGGAAGTATTATCGCTGCCAATGAGTGCAGTACTGACAGAGGATGAGGTTAAAGCCGTCGTGGAGATTATTAATAAATTTTGACCCGTATGCCGAGGATTTCTGTGGTTATGCCAGTCTATAACGGAGAATCCTATCTTGAAGAGACTCTCGATTCCTTGTTAGCTCAAAGTTTTCAGGATTATGAGGTTGTGTGTGTGAATGATTCATCGACAGATCGTTCCCTTCAAATTCTTGAACGGTATGCCCAACTTGATTTACGTATTAAAGTTTATACAAAACCGAATCAAGGATTAGCTTCTTTTTCTGTAGCTTACGGATTAGAACGTGCGAGAGGTCAATATTATATGTATTCCTCGCAAGACGATCTTTATGATGTAGATTTGTTAAAAAAGGGGATTGAGCTTGCAGATAAAATGAAAGCAGATGTGGTGATCCCTAATTTAGTATGTTATTCTGGCAATAAAGATGATATTTCAATAAGGACTTTTTGGCGGGAAACAGTCCCCGATTTTGAACATGTGACCCCACATGATGCGTTTGTTTTAAGTCTTGATTGGAGAATTCATGGATTTGGTTTATATCGTACGGAAATAGTTAAGCGTGTAGGGATCGAAACATTTAATTATAATAGTGACGAATATACTACACGTAAATTATTACTTAATTGTTCTAAGATTGTATTTAGCGATGCAATTTTTTATTATAGAATAAATAATCCCAATGCGATTACTAAAAAAATGTCATTTAAACTATTTGATGTTTTTTATACAAATCAAAAATTAGAGGAATTAGCCCTTGAACAAAAGGTTCCTATGGAGGCAATCATAAAATTGAGAGAATTAGCTCTTAATGATGTTGCAATCAGGCAAAAGCTTTTATTTATCTATGGAGATAGCCTTTCTGGATATGAACGTCGCGAAGCTGCCTTGAAAGTGAAAAACGCCTATCGGAACATCCGGGATAAAAAAGAATTGTATAAAAATGATAAATTCAGGCGTCTGCTGTTTACTCATGGTTTTAAATTATTGAAGTTCTCAATGAGAGTACGTGCTTTTATCAGTAAATAAGCTATGAGAGAAAAGATAAAAAAAATATTTTTTTCAGCTTTAAAAAATGATTTGATAAAAGTATTTTCACTCACAGCGTTATCGACTTCAGTAAAAATGGTAACGGCTTTGATTACAACCAAAGTTGTAGCTATTATTGTTGGTCCTTCCGGAGTGGCTTTGTTAGGTCAGCTTACCAATTTTGTAACCATAATATTGAATCTTGCTTCAGGCGGTATTAATAATGCTATTACTAAATATATAGCAGAATATAAAGAATCCGATTCGAAGATTACAGCATTATTATCTACGGCATTTCGTATCATCGCTGTTTGTTCTGTTGTAACAGCAGTTATTATGGTGTTGTTTAACGAACGTATAAGTCGGTGGATCCTGTTTTCTGAAGAATATGGTTTTGTATTTGTTGTTTTTGGCTTGACTGTAATCTTTTATGCAATAAATAATATGTTGATTTCTGCAGTAAATGGTTTTAAATGTTTTCGTTTATATACCATTCTAAATATTGCAGGAAGCATATTAGGGGTGATTTTTTCTGTGATTTTTGTTTTAACGATGGGGCTTAGTGGGGCGATGATTGCAACTGTTACGTATCAAAGTATTGTATTGGGGGTTACCTTTGTTTTATTGCGTAAAGAATTATGGTTTAAAATTAGCCGTTTTACAGATAAATTAAACAAAAAAATATTTTGGCAGTTTTTAAAGTTTTCGTTGGCTTCTATTGTATTTATTGTTTCGGCACCTATTTCTCAGATGTTACTTAGAGGTTATGTTATTGCAGATATATCAGAATCTCAAGCTGGGATATGGGAAGGGATGAACCGAATTTCAATGATGTATATGATGGTTATAAGCATGTCTCTAACGGTGTATTACATCCCCCGATTGTCGGAATTACAAACAAAGGAAGAAATCAGAGAAGAAATTATAAAAGCTTATAAATTTCTTGTTCCTCTTCTTTTGGTTGGTTTTATTTTAGTCTATTTCTTGCGTCATATTATTATCTGGATTTTATATACTCCTGATTTTGTATCGATGGAAAGGTTGTTTGGGTGGCAATTGCTTCTCGATATGGTAAAGGCTGTCAGTTTTGTTGTTGCTTATTTACTTATAGCTAAAGCTAAAGTATTTATATATACTGTCACAACCCTTGTTTTTTCTGCATTGTATTTATCTGTAGGTTATATTTTATTGAGAATTCAAAACGATGTAGTTGGAATAATACAGGGGGAGTTATTAACACAAACACTTTACTTCGTAACTATTGTTTTTATATTGCGCAAAACGTTGTTTAGACGTTATTATAAATTTTCATGATGAATCCCCGGCATACTATATTACTAATTACTTACCGTCAAGCTTCTACCATCGAAGCATGTTTGGATTCTATTTTTTCACAATCCGTTGCTCCTTACGAGGTTGTGATTGCTGATGATTGTTCTCCTGACAATACATGGGATATCATTCAACACTATGCCTCTAAATTTCCGACTATAATAAAAGCTATTAGACATCCTCAGAATCTTGGTGTTTTCGGGAATTTTAATGAATTGATAAAATGTGTTTCTGGAGATTTTGTAAATATTGTGGCTGGGGATGATCTTTTACCTCAGGGTATTCTTGAAAAATATAATTATTTTATAGAAAAACATCATTTGAATTGTAATGATTCATTTGTAATTTATACGAATAGCCTTGTTCTTAAACCTGATGGAGAAATGATTTTTAAAAATAATAGAATCAATTTTAAAGAAGATATGTTTGAGGCCGGAGTGGAACAAGGTATGTGGAGTTGGGATACAGGAATGAGTGCAGGGCTTATGCGTAGGATGCAGGAAGGTATTCGTACAGATTTGGGATATCAGGCGGATTTACTATGGCATTTAAAAAAGGCCGTAAATAGCGATAATAGTTATTTTATGGATGAGATCGGATATATTTACCGGGCTAATATTGGTGTTTCTGTCGGTACAAAATATCAAAAACATTTGGAAAGTAAGCGTCTTGTCGTTGCTGAAATTATGAGGCAATTTCCAGACCGAATTACCCCTAAAGTAAAACGGTATTTTGAATTTGATGATTCATGGATGCTTTATAATGCTCAACCTTCGTTTAGAACTTATTGTAATTTTGTCAAACATTACTTCAATTATGGACGATTTCCTCAGG
This sequence comes from Parabacteroides goldsteinii DSM 19448 = WAL 12034, assembly GCF_000969835.1. Lineage (GTDB taxonomy): Bacteria > Bacteroidota > Bacteroidia > Bacteroidales > Tannerellaceae > Parabacteroides > Parabacteroides goldsteinii. The sequence continues at coordinate 460,362 of NZ_KQ033913.1, read as the reverse complement.
GGAATATTCATCATAATCCCTTCAAAGTCTTGTTGCCTATATGGGCAAAAAACATAATTAAAAAATTGATTAGACGTAGTTATTAATGCATATTGCTATTGTGACTCCACAGATGATCGTCGGTGGAGCTGAAACTTATATTATTATTAAAAGTCGTTGGCTGATTGCTCATGGTCATCAGGTAACTGTCGTATCTGCTGGGGGATGTAATGTGAGTAATTTACCATCACAGGTTGAACATGTTGAATTTATTACAGAAATTTCTCCCGGTGCTTTTAGTTGTAATGAATATGAGGATTATTTAAAAAAACTGGCAAATATATTGATCGCTCGGAAGATCGAGGTTATTGAAGCGCATAATACTTCTCCTGCAATTCATGTCGCTCAGGCTTATAAATATCATAAAATTCCATTTTTAATTAATATCCTCAATGAGCGGACTTATTTGTATAACCCTTTTCTTAAGATATTGACAAAACGACTTGCAATGACAGGAGTATTATATACTCTCACGAAACAAATGGTCGTTTTTATTGAATCTCAGTTGAAAAGAAAGATAAAGGCTAATATAATACCGATTCCCGTAGAGGGGGTTCCGCTCATGGAACAAATGGAAGGGAAAGAACAGAAAGAAATGTATATTTTGTCTGTATGTCGGATGGAGGCTGATAAAATGTATGTTAAATATCTTATACAGGAATTTGGGGTATTATTACAAACTCGACGTTTACCTATAACTTGTAAACTCCATCTTGTGGGAGAAGGGAAATTACTTGATACTGTAAAAAAACTGGTTCAAAGGGTGAATGAGAATGTAGGTGCTGAAGTTATTACGATGTTAGGAACTTTAGTAGGGGAAAAGTTATGGCAGGAGTATCGTGGAGCGAGCCTATATGTAGGGACAGGTACTTCATTGCTTTTGGCTGCATCCTGTGGAAAGCCTGCATTGATACCGGGATATACCATAAAGTCTATGCCTTATGCATGGGGGGTATGGGGAGAACGTGAGAGCGATGTAGAAGTTTTAGCGACAACAGAAAAACAAAATAATCCCCGAAGTAAATATTGCGACATTATTGAAGAATTATTGGTGAAATGTCCGTCGAGGGCAATTGAGGCTGGTCGTAATGCCCATAGAATTTATAATGCTTATTATAGTATCAATAGTTCGTTAAAAATTCGCCACGCCTAAGCGGCTCTGGCAGTAAATAAAATGAGTTCTTTGAAAAGTTTGTCAATAACTTGCATGTCTGGGTTAATCCCGAACACGCAAATAAATCGTTCAAGCATATAAGCATTGTGTATGAAAGACTTGCAGGAGGATATGGAATAGGTTATTCCGAGCCTCTTACATGCGGCTTTGGCCAAGTTGACAGCTGCAAGCGACGCATTGAAGTGAAAATCCAACTTTCTGAAGTCGGTTGACTGACAGTTGGTGATTCCCGCATGCTGCTTGCCATCTCTAAAGCAAAATTCCAGCTGGAACCTGGTTCTGTAATAATCCAGAACCTCACGTCCATCCATCGAATCGTCTGTAGAGAAGTAAAGTTGCCACTTGTCTGTCCTTCCGTCCATCGGATACCAGACGGATAAGGAAACATACCTTTTGAGAGCTTTTGCATATACCCTCAATCCGTATAGTTTTCCCTTGTTCACCTCGTATTCCTTGCACCGGGTCAGATCCAGATTGGCAAAGTCAATCCTGCCGTCAAACCACTTGGGATGACCACGTTTCCCTGTTTTCTTTTCCAATGTCGGATAGTACAGGATTACATCATTCCTAAAGCGGCTGATGACATGGAAATCGTTCTCACACATAGGCGTTATGAAAGTTTCCTTGGAAAAGAATGCGTCTGCAACCACCGTTCTGGATATGCTCTGTATCTTGTCTTTTTTGCTGATAAGATAGCTGCTGTACCAGTCAACGAGGTTTTTGCCCATATTATCCAAGGTCTTACAATCCGGCGTCTGAATGGAACCTAAAGTCATGCAATCATGGTTGTCGATGTCAATGACCCCGATGCCCAAGATTTCCAATCCTCGCTTATAATCTCCTGCACAACCAGACCAGAAGTAACCTATCCAAGGTGTCTTCTTGCCTGATTTGGGGATATAGGAAGGATCGATGGCGATGGCTTTTCTTTTACCTGTGAGATGCTTGCTGATGATAGAATCATTGAACGCAAACCAGTCGAAAGTTTCATTCTCAAAAAGGCTACGGTATGTCTGTTCCGAAAAACGTCCATACCTGCCCAATTGGAGGAAGTTTATACGATCAGGGATAGCCATGAATAATTTCATTGCATCCATGAACGTTTTTTCAAAAGGTTTTTGTATATTCACGACTGATTTGAGAGCCGAGAGGCACTCAAATTGGTATTGCATAAGGAGTGTTTCTTTAGTCATAATCAGATGAGTGCAAGATTTCTAATTTACTAAAAACCAATGAATTATGCAATACTTTTCACCTTTATTATCAGCAGGTTAGCACTCTTTTTTCAGCACATTTCTTCATGCTTAACCATTCGTTTTTGACAACATTTCAATGACCTCTTTAGTGTTTTCGAACCAGCTTTTGCCGGTTCTATTGTTTAACTTTTAATTTTTCGGTAAAAATTTACCGAAGTATTGATAGTATAGAACCTATAATGGAGCGCTGGCAAAAAGAATATGGAAACATTGTTATGATTTTTTCTAAAAAAGCAGTTGAAATAGAGAAAGCTATAGATATCACGTTCCATGTGAAACTATACCGTATTGTCTGGAAATGTTATAATATAATTCGCAAACGATGAAAAAAATATTACTTGTTTTTGGTACACGTCCGGAAGCAATAAAAATGGCTCCGTTAGTTAAAGCTTTTAAAGCAGATACTGACTTATTTGACTGTAGGGTTTGCGTTACAGCTCAGCATCGGGAAATGTTAGATCAAGTGTTGGAATTTTTTGATATACATCCTGATTATGATTTAAATTTGATGAAGCCTAATCAGACATTAAATGGTATTTGGGCTGATATTTTACTTCATATGAAGCCTATTTTGGATACTTGGCGACCTGATTGGGTGCTTGTTCATGGTGATACAGCTACTTCGACTGCGGGGGCATTGGCCGCTTATTTTAGTGGTTGCAAGGTTGGACATGTTGAGGCGGGGTTAAGAACGTTTGATAAATGGTCTCCTTTCCCTGAAGAAATGAATCGCCAATTGACAGGAAGGTTGGCAGATATACATTTTGCTCCAACTTTACAATCTAAATGTAACTTGCTTAGAGAGGCTATAGATGAAAATAACATTGTGGTTACTGGAAATACGGTAATAGATGCTTTACATCAGAGTGTTGATAAAGTCAATTCATTGAACTATACCAATTCTGAAATTGATAATTTGAAAAAAATTCTCGATCCCCAGAAAGATTTTGTTTTAGTTACAGGACACCGCCGGGAAAATTTTGGGCAAGGATTTATCAATATATGTAATGCACTGAAAGATATAGTTGAAAAACGTCCTGCTACACAGATCGTTTATCCGGTACATCTTAATCCGAATGTAAAAGATGTAGTCAATAGTATTTTAATGGATGTTCCCAATATTCATTTAATCTTACCACTGAGTTATCCGAGTTTTGTATGGGCGATGGATAAAACGAAACTTGTAATAACCGATAGTGGAGGGGTACAGGAAGAGGCTCCTTCGCTTGGAAAACCGGTTCTTGTTATGCGCGATACAACTGAACGTCCTGAAGCTGTCGAGGCTGGTACTGTGGTATTGGTTGGAACGAATCGGGATAAAATTGTGAGTGAAGCTCTTGATCTATTGAATAATACTTTACGATATGAAACCATGAGTCGTATAGCTAACCCTTATGGTGATGGAAATGCCGCAAATAGAATAGTTGAAAAACTAAAATATTAAAAGTTGAAAATTACTATTGTGCGTCGATGGGCGTTATGGCTATTGACAGTATGGTTGATTTTTTTTATTAACCCTTTTGTCGATGCAATAACAGGATATATTGTTATGTCTGACAGTAGCGAAGTCGGAGGTATCGGATCTCCTTCTCAAATGTTTCGGTTGCTATTGTCAGGTCTTATGTTGGTGCAAATTCATAATTCCCGTCATTTGATTTTTATTTTGTTGTTTGTCTTTTATCTTGTTGTTCTGGAGTTATTTAATTTTATTTTCCACACAGACTTGATGGGGTTGACAATAGGAATAACTTATTCTTATAAGTTAGCCTTTGGGATACTGATGTATTTCGTAATAGATAAATATATCCAGAAAGGATGGTTAGAATTTAATAGATTGCTGGATTATACAATTTATTCTGGAGTTATCTATTGTGGATTGGTTTTGTTTGCCGATTTGTTAGGAATAAGCTATCCTTCATATAGTGGAGTAAATTTAGGTTCCCGGGGAATTTTTGCTTCTGCTAACGGGCTTGGTATATATGTAGGGGTATGTTCTTTATTGGTAATTTATAAGTATTATAAATCACCTCAAAAAATATATTTATTCTTTTATTTATTGATGGCTTATGTATTACTGGGATTAATGACTCGTGCTGCAATTGGTATTTTGCTTGTGGGAGTGACATTATGGTTTATCAATATGCCTTGGAAATATAAGCTCATGAGTTTAGGAGTTGGTTTTATTTTAATTGGGATATTTATAGAGCCTGTCTCTAAGGTGGTTCGTTCATCAACAGAAATGATCGTTTACCGTTTACAGGATGCAGATATATCATTTCAAGGTTTAGTCATAGGAGGACGGCAGGAATTATTTGATCGGGCGACGAAAAACTTTACAATAGAGAATGGATTGTGGTATAGGCTTGTTGTCGGTGGAGGATATTTTCTTTCTTACCGGAACCCGTTTAGTATGGCTTCTGAATACTCTCCAATACTGGAGGCGGATCTATGGGATGTCTTCTATATGTTTGGGATTGTTGGATTACTTGTATATGGTAGGCTATTTATCTATGGTTTGTGTATAAGTAAGCATGCAACATTATCTTATATATTAAAAATTGCCTGGATAATGCTTTTTTTCCATTCTGCTTTTGCCGGACATGTTATACAAAATGGAATGTCTGTAATGGTAATGGTGTGTTTGATGATATTATTGAAATACATCGGGTCGGAGAAAGTTCAAGGTCAATTGTGTTCTTGATGATTATAATTCCTTTCTAAATATTTTTTCATAATAAAGTAATGATAGGGAAACTTAGCTCTGTTGGCTTTATTAAACTTTTTATGTCAGTGTATATTCCTGTGTTTCTCAGGATGTTTTATGATGTAGGTTTTTACTCTATTATATATATCAGAAAATGATATTGTTTGTGTGTTATTTCTGATTATCCATAAAAGGAAAATTCAAAATGAAAGTTTTATTTCAGTCTAGAAAGACTCTTTTTTCTGCTCCTGGCGGAGATACAACGCAATTGTTAAAAACGAAAGAGTATCTTGAGAAATTAGGGATAGAAGTGGATATCTCACTTGAACTTGAACCGGATTTAAGAGAATATGATATTATACATGTCTTTAACCTAATGAGACCCCAAGACTTGTTTCTACAGGTTCGTAACGCTAAACGTCAGGGTAAGAAAATTGCATTGTCGACAATTTATGGTCCTTATACAGAATATGAAAAAAAAGCACGGGGTGGTATGCTGCAAGTCATGAATCAAGTGTTGAGTATCACTCAGATCGAATATCTTAAAGTAATTGCCCGGGCGATTTTGAACCGTGAGTTTAGCAAAGGAACATGTATTTATTTATTGAATGGACATAAAAGATTACAACGGAAAATCATAAAAATGGTGGATGTCTTCCTGCCAAATTCTCATTCAGAAATGAGACGTGTTGAAAATGATTTCCACTTGACTAATTTAAAATATGTTGCAATCCCTAATGCTGTGGATGTTAATAAATTTGATTATGATACAGTGGAAATTGCATCTGAAAATGAAAAATACCGGGATTGTGTTTTATGTGTGTCTAGAATAGAAGGGCGTAAAAATCAACTTAACGTAGTGCGAGCGGCAAAGCAATTACCTTACAAATTTGTTTTTATTGGTAAGGCCGGGGCTAATTTTATGAAGTATAGGAAGCAATGTGAAGAAGAAGGAGGAACAAATTGTGAGTTTATAGGACCTGTAGACCATGAACAATTACCTCAATTTTATAAGCTTTGTAAAGTTCATGTTTTAGCTTCATGGATGGAAACTCCTGGACTTTCGTCTTTGGAAGCGGCTGTTATGCGGAGCAATATTGTTGTGACCAAGAAGGGCGATACTGAAGATTATTTTGGGGATAGGGCATTTTATTGTGACCCTGATAATATTGATTCTATTCGAGAGGCCATTAATCGGGCTTATGATACTCCTTTTGTTGAGTCGTTAGAACAAAAAATAAAAATGGAGTATAAATGGGAAGATACTGCGCGTGAAACACTAAAAGGTTATGAAGCAATCATATAAGAGAGTTGCAATTATTGGAATTGTCGGAGTTCCTGCTTCTTATGGAGGATTTGAATCCTTAGTTGAGAATATTATTGGAGAAAATTCATCACAATTTATAGAATATACAATTTGTTGTAGTTCATTGAGCTATTCTCAAAAAAAAGATGTCTATAAAGGAGCTAAATTGAAGTATATACCTTTAAAAGCTAATGGTGTTCAAAGTATTTTTTATGATATAATATCAATTTTCAGAACTATCCTAAAAGTAGATGTATTGCTTATTTTAGGTGTTTCCGGATGTATTATTTTACCTGTCATTAAGTTGTTTTCTGCGAAGAAAATTATTGTTAATATTGATGGACTGGAGCATAAGCGCGACAAATGGAAACCTTTAGTAAGGCGTTTTCTAAAATGGTCGGAAAAACTTGCTGTAAATTATGCAGATGTTATAATTTCAGATAATAAAGCCATTCAGGATTATGTAAAGGCCCAATATAATAAGGATTCTGAATTAATAGAATATGGTGGGGATCATGTGTTATGTGATGTATCTGCAATAGAATCTACAGTATTGGAACAATATGGGCTTGAAAAAATGAATTATAGTTTTTCTGTGTGCCGTATTGAGCCTGAAAATAATATTAAAATAACCCTTGATGCTTTTTCCAGAATAAATGAAAATATAGTGTTTGTGGGTAATTGGCAAAATAGTAATTATGGGCAAATGCTGAGGAAAGAATATTCTCAGTATAAAAACATAATGTTACTCGATCCAATATACGATATTAAGGTTTTAAATGTATTACGTCAAAATTGTAAATTTTATTTGCATGGTCATAGTGCCGGAGGTACCAATCCTTCTCTTGTTGAAGCGATGTTTTTTGGGAAACCCGTTTTGACCTATGATGTTGAGTATAACAGGGAAACTACAGAAAATAAAGCATATTACTATAATGATGCACAGAGTTTAATCAATCTGATTAATATGCCATATACTGATTTTATGGATAGTGGTCGGGTTATGGCTAAGATTGCTTATCGCCGATATCTTTGGAAATATATAGCACAAAAATATGAAGCTTTGTATTTAGAAGATTAAAGTATTTATTAGAATTAAAATAGAAATATAGTCATAATGAAAGGAATTGTTCTTGCCGGAGGTTCAGGCACACGTTTATATCCTATCACTAAGGGAGTTTCTAAACAGTTGCTTCCGATTTTTGATAAGCCGATGATTTATTATCCGGTTTCGGTGTTGATGTTGGCAGGGATTCGGGAGATACTCATTATTTCAACGCCACAGGATTTGCCGGGATTCCGGCGGTTACTGGGAGACGGTTCTGATTATGGTGTGAAATTTGAGTATGCGGAACAGCCCAGCCCTGACGGCTTGGCACAGGCTTTTATTATCGGGGAGCAATTTATCGGAGATGATTCTGTTTGTTTGGTATTAGGGGATAATATTTTCTATGGGCAGAGTTTTACCCGGATGTTGAAAGAGGCTGTACAGACTGCTGTACTGGAAAACAAGGCTACGGTTTTCGGGTATTGGGTAAGTGATCCGGAACGGTATGGGGTGGCTGAGTTTGACCGGGAGGGAAATGTACTGAGTATCGAAGAGAAGCCTGCGCAGCCTAAATCCAATTATGCTGTGGTAGGGCTTTATTTTTATCCTAATAAAGTCGTTGAAGTGGCAAAAAATATAAAGCCTTCGGATAGGGGGGAATTGGAGATTACTACCGTAAATCAACAATTCTTGCAGGATCAGGAGTTGAAAGTGCAGTTATTGGGGCGGGGTTTCGCGTGGCTGGATACAGGAACACATGATTCATTGAGCGAAGCTTCTACTTTTGTAGAAGTTATTGAAAAGCGACAGGGGTTGAAGGTTGCTTGCCTGGAAGGAATTGCTTTGCGACAAGGGTGGATTACTTCCGGTAAAATGAGAGAGTTGGCACAACCTATGATTAAAAATCAATATGGGCAATATCTGTTGAAAGTAATTCAAGAACTGGAGGGAAAATAATGGAAGTAATTCGAACTGATATAGAAGGCGTCTTCATATTACAACCTCGCGTTTTTGGAGATGAACGTGGTTATTTTTTTGAGTCGTTTTCACAACGGGACTTTGAAAATCAGGTCTGTAAAACCATTTTTGTACAGGACAATGAATCGAAATCATGTTATGGCGTATTGAGAGGATTGCATTTCCAGAAACCACCTTATGCACAATCTAAGTTAGTGCGGGTGGTAAAAGGTAAGGTTTTGGATATTGCAGTAGATATACGAAAAGGTTCACCGACGTTTGGAAAGTATGTCGCTATTGAATTGAGTGAAGAGAATAAGCGGCAATTTTTTATTCCGCGTGGGTTTGCTCATGGGTTTGTGGTATTAAGCCAGGAGGCTATATTTCAATATAAGTGTGATAATTTTTACGCGCCGGATTGCGAGGGGGCTTTGGCCTGGAATGATCCTGATCTGGGAATAGATTGGCAAATATCTGTAGAAAAGGTTATGCTTTCTGAAAAAGATAAGCATCATCCTTGTTTGAAAGATTCCGAGTGGCTATTTGATTATAAAGAGAATCTTTATGAATAATATATTAGTTACAGGAGCGAACGGGCAGTTGGGGAGTGAGATGCGCCGTCTGGCCGGGAGGGCTACTCCGGATCATTATGTTTTTACTGACGTTGCAGAGTTGGATATTACCGATTTGCAGGCATTGCGGCAATGTATGACAGAGAATCGGATAACGATAGTGGTGAATTGTGCGGCTTATACGAATGTCGATAAAGCGGAGGATGATTTTGAAACGGCCGACCTGATTAATCATAAAGCTGTGGAGAATCTGGCCGTTGCCTGTAAAGAGGCTGGGGCTACCTTGATTCATGTGTCTACGGATTATGTATTTCAGGGAAGTGGTAATTTGCCCTGCCGGGAAGATGAGCAGACAAATCCGCTGGGCGTTTATGGAAAAACGAAATTGGCCGGTGAGCAGTCGATCGAGAAAATCGGTTGCAGATATTTGATTTTTAGGACAGCTTGGTTATATTCTTCTTTTGGAAATAATTTTGTGAAAACCATGAGACGCTTAACTTCAGAACGCCAACAGTTGTCTGTTGTATTTGATCAGGTAGGTACTCCTACCTATGCAGGTGACCTGGCAGCTTTGATTGGGTATATTATTAAGGAAGGAAAATATAAACAGCAGCAAGGTATTTATCATTTTTCCAATGAAGGGGTATGCTCCTGGTATGATTTTGCCAAAGAGATTGCTGTGTTGTCTGGGAATGTATGCGATATCCGGCCCTGTCATTCGGACGAATTTCCGAGTAAGGTAAAACGTCCTGCTTTTTCTGTGCTGGATAAAACAAAGGTGAAAAATGATTTTGATTATGTGATTCCTTATTGGAAAGATTCTTTGGTGAAATGTATTAATGAATTAAATTAATAGGTTATGGAGTTTAAAAAAAATATTTTAATCACCGGAGGTGCCGGGTTCATTGGCTCTCACGTCGTGCGGCTGTTTGTGAACAAGTATCCTGAATATCGTATTATTAATTTGGATAAACTGACTTATGCGGGGAATCTTGCCAACTTGACAGATATTGAAAATATGCCTAACTATACGTTTGTGAAGGCTGATATTTGTGATTTTGAGAAGATTGTGGAGATTTTTAAGCAATATCGAATTGATGGTGTTATTCATTTGGCTGCGGAAAGCCATGTGGATCGTTCAATCAGGGATCCTTTCACATTTGCGAATACGAATGTTATGGGAACTCTTTCTTTGCTGCAGGCGGCGAAGGTATGCTGGGACGGGAATTATGAAGACAAACGTTTCTATCATATTTCGACGGACGAAGTGTACGGTGCTTTGCCGTTTGACGGTACTTTCTTTACGGAAACAACCAAATATGATCCTCATTCTCCCTATTCTGCTTCCAAAGCATCTTCGGATCATTTTGTACGGGCATTTCATGATACTTACGGATTACCCATCGTTATAACGAATTGCAGTAATAATTATGGTCCTTATCAGTTTCCTGAAAAATTGATACCGTTGTTTATTAATAATATCTGTCATGGCAAACCTCTTCCGGTGTATGGAAAAGGGGGAAATGTTAGAGATTGGCTTTATGTGGTAGACCATGCAAGAGCTATAGATATCATATTCCATAAAGGGAAAATAGCCGAAACATATAATATCGGAGGTTTCAATGAATGGAAGAATATAGACCTGATCAAAGTGATTATAAAAACCGTAGATAAGTTGCTTGGTAACCCGGAAGGGACCAGCGAACAATTGATAACTTATGTGACCGATCGGGCCGGACATGATTTACGATACGCCATTGATTCAACAAAGTTGAAACATGAATTGGGTTGGGAACCCAGCCTTCAATTTGAAGAAGGGATAGAAAAAACAGTTCGTTGGTATTTGGATAATCAGGAATGGATGGACAATGTTACGTCAGGTGATTACCAAAAATACTATGAGTTGATGTATAAATACTAACTTTTATTCCCTTCTAGTTAATCCGAATCAAATCTGTGTATAATAAGCTGCTGCGTCTTTATGCATGTCGAGATGTTTTACCAAGTAGAAACTTAAGGTCATAATTTTAATTGAAAATTTGAAGGTCCCTTATTTTGGAGATAAAAGATATATGTTTTGAAGATAAAATAAGGGACTTTTGAATGCAAAAGATATATGTTTTTTAGAGGGAAAGGAGATTCTTACTGTTGACAGGAAACATCTGTTGTACAGCATCAACTTAAAAGTTATGCTGACAGAAGAATTAAAACGCTATAAAAAAAAATTGGTGGAATTGTAGGAAAAAATTTGGCTTTGGATAAATTGGAAGCCTATATTGGAGAGTGCCCGGACCGACGGACCGAAATAATGAAACTGGCCTGGCTGTTGGGGAGTGATGAGTGTCACCCAAAAAAGGGTTGGACTGATTTGGCAAATAAGTTTTTTGACAAATTCCGACCGGAAATATTGACTTGGTGTGGTTTTGACCTGGTAGACCCGTGGAAGGAGAGAGTACCGGTGAACGACCGGAAATTTTTGAGTGACCTGCTGGGGCAAATGAAGGTATATTATTTCAATGATGTGTCTTTCGACTTCCTGGCTGAGCACTTTTATCTCTGTTTTCGTCTGGAGGGAACGGTCGGTTCTTTTTGTACCGAAATGAAAGTACATGACTCCGATTATTCGGATTGTATCAAACATTTTTTGAATGAAATAAATAGGATTAATAACAAAAATAAGAAATAATAATTGATTAATACGCTGTATAACAGGTTTTTCTGTGCTTGTTTTTGCTGCGATTTTAGTAATTGCCGTCTGGTGCATACCCTCTACCTTTGCAGGGTGAAAGTGAATGATACCGGATGTTGTTAATCTTTGAAATCTGAAAAAAATGGCCGTAGGCCCTTATTTAGTTATAAATATTTATATTCTATATTAAAAGAGGAATTTCAGGACATTCCCGGGCGACTTGAAAAGTCTTCTATTAATAGGCTCAATATCAGAGATGTATAGACACGAAGCAAATTCATTTTCATCTTGATATCAATTTCAAACTTAATTTGTATAGGGCATGAAAGATTATTGTGCTGAAAATGAGAAGAATACGTCCGATATTTTTGGAAGTGCATTCCTGAATGTTCTTAGGATCATCCTGAACCAATTACAGGCAAATCTCATCACTATCATTGATTCAAATTTTTCAGAAATGAAACTTATATCTAAATTAATCATTTGGGGAAGTATTTTATTGCTCCCCTTGAACTCTTACGCTCAGATCACGAAAGGACTGAGTTATCAGGCAGAGACTGGAATCAGTTTTAGCGGAGGGGAACATACTCCTTTCTGGCTGACAGCAAATAAACAAGGACTTTCGTCCATTGAGAAGAATAACGGATATCTGCGTGCCGGAATCTTCCGGGAGTTGGAAAACGATAAACGCTTCTCATATGCTTTCGGGGCGGATTTGGCTGTAGCCTATAATTTTACATCGACTTTTGTGGTGCAACAATTGTATGCGGATCTGAAATATCGTTGCCTGGGAGTTAGTATAGGTAGTAAAGAAAGACACAGTGAATTCAATAATCCGCTTTTAAGTAGCGGGGGATTGACATTTTCGGGTAATGCTCGTCCAATCCCGCAGGTTCGTATCGGCATTCCGGAATATACCGTTGTACCGGGAACAAAAGGATGGATGGCTTTCAAAGGACATATCGCTTATGGCATGTTTACAGACGATAGCTGGCAGAAAGATTTCGTGGTTCCGGGGAATAAATATACGGAACATGTACTCTATCATTCCAAAGATTTGTATGTGAAAATCGGTAATCAAGAGAAATTTCCACTGATTTTGGAAGGAGGTTTGGAAATGGCAGCCCAATTCGGAGGAAATGCATTTATTGGAGACCAAAAGATTGATATGCCGAATGGGATAAAGGATTTCTTTAAAGTGTTTATTCCGAGCGGAGGTGGCAGTGAAACTCCAACAGGGGAACAAACAAATGTTTACGGAAACCATTTAGGTAGCTGGAATTTTTCGTTAACCTGGTATGCTCCACAAAATTGGACAATTCGCCCTTATTACGAACATTATTTTGAAGATCATTCACAGATGTTCGGGGAATATGGATGGAAAGATTGCCTGGCGGGAATAGAAATAACATTTCCCAAAAATCCTGTCGTTAGCAGTTTCGTTTACGAATATATTTCAACAAAAGATCAGACTAGTCCCGTTTATTGGGATCATACACCGGAAATACCGGAACAGATAAGCGGAGCAGATAATTATTATAACCACTATATCTATAGCGGATGGCAACATTGGGGAATGGGAATCGGAAACCCTCTTGTCATGTCTCCCATCTATAATAACGACGGAGATATTGTTTTTAAAAGCAATCGGATGCAGGGACATCATTTTGGAATAATGGGTAACCCTTGTGCCGATCTGCAATACCGTATCCTTTTATCTGTTACCCGCAATTGGGGGACCTATGCGTTACCTTTTTATGAGATCAAAAAAAACGGCAATGCTCTAGCCGAGTTAAAATATACGCCTCATCAATTGAAAGGTTGGGATTTTACAGCTTCACTAGGGATAGACAGGGGAGCTATGTTGGGTAAAAGTGCCGGTGGTATGTTAACAATCAGAAAAACAGGATGGATACGATGAAAAGATATATAATAGCTACGCTGCTGGTACTGATAGTTAGTGCTTGTGGAAAAACACCTATCAACGGAGACCTGGATGGGCGTTGGCAAATAATGAAAATAGAATATACTTCCGGAGAAGAAGAAACACCGGAGCGAGCTTACTACAGTGTGGCTTTGCATACAATCAACCTGATGCAAGTCGGAGGAACCAGTCAAACTGGAAATATGGAATATACCGGAGATTCACTATTTGTAGTCATGCCGATCAGTACAGTTGAAAACTTATTACCATTTGGCATGAACGGGACGGAACAACGTTTCGGTGTCAAAGAATTAACATCGAAACATCTGGTTTTACAATCAGATTATGCGCGGTTGGAATTCAGAAAGTTTTGATACTACTCTCTCCTAAATCGAAATAATAAAAACAAATAACAATATGAATATCATAATCAGAAATGTATTATTGGGGGGATTGCTATGGCTGGCAGTACCATTGGCGGCACAGGTTCCCCAGGATTTGATTGATAAGGCAAAAGCTGCGGGAATGACAGATGATCAGATACAGCAGGAAATTGCTAAGAGAATGGGACAATCAGGCGCAAGCCAAACAACTTCCAGGGCCTCCGATGCAGTAATTTCTGACCGGGTTATTGCTACTACTCCGGGCGAGGATAGTATCTCTCCGGAAGAACAACGCAAAAGGAATCTGCCGGAAAACGATTTGAAAGAAACTGTTTTCGGACGAGAGATATTTTCTAATAAGAATCTATCTTTTGAACCGGATCTGAATATTCCGACTCCTAAAAACTATATCCTGTCAGCCGGAGATGAATTGCTGATCAATGTCTGGGGAGATTCAGAACTGAATCTGAAACTGAAAGTTTCTCCCGAAGGAACAATTCTTATCCCTAATCTAGGTCCGGTATCTGTCAGCGGACTGACTATCGAAACTGCCGAAAACCGTATCCGACAGGAATTGGGACGGATCATGTCTACCCTATCGGAAAATACCGATGGAGCCAATACATTTGTATCTGTCAGTCTAAGTCAGATACGCAGCATCAAAGTCAATATTGTAGGTGAAGTCGTTGCTCCGGGAACCTATACCCTACCCTCTTTTGCCACTCTGTTTAATGCTTTGTATGCGGCAGGTGGAGTGAATGAGATCGGTTCGCTTCGCGGAATCAAAGTATACCGCAACAGTAAGGAAGTTGCAAAATTAGATGTATATGATTATCTCCTGAATGGCAAATACAATACGAATATCCGTTTGGAAGAGAATGATATGGTGATCGTTTCACCTTACGATCAGTTGGCTGTGGTTCGTGGAAAAGTAAAACGTAACCGCATTTTCGAAATGAAAAAAGGGGAAACTTTACAACAACTGTTGAACATGGCCGGAGGTTTTACCGGGGATGCCTACAAAAAAGATGTCCGTATTAAGCGAAAAGCCGATAGCCGTTATCAAATAGCGACTGTTACGGAAGATAAATATCCGACCTTTGCGATGATGGATGGCGATTCTTTGTTGGTAGACTCAGTGATCCCTTTTTACGAAAACCGTCTGACAGTGACAGGAGCAGTCTGGCGTCCGGGAGAATATGAGTTGAATGGTGCAGTACATACCGTAAAAGGATTGATCAACCAGGCAGCCGGCCTGAAAGGTGATGAATTTACCGGCCGTGCCCAGATTACCCGTTTGAATCCGGATTTCACAACAACAGTTATAGCCCTAGATATCCGTGGAATCCTGAATGGTACATCTCCGGATATAGAACTCAAACCGGAAGACATACTAAACATTCCATCCCTGTTTGATCTCCGCGAGCCTTATACGATCAAAATAAGTGGAGCAGTGAATTATGTAGATACAGTCCTGCCCTACCGAAACAATCTGACGGTTGAAGATGCCATTATGATGGCCGGAGGTTTGAAGGAATCGGCAGCAACGGTCAATGTGGAAGTAGCCCGAAGAATTAAGGATACAAAAACTTACGAAAACAGTAATCGTACAGCCGAAGTGTTCAACTTTGAGTTGAATGACAATTTGGGACTGATATCCGTTGATGGAAAAAACAGCAATTCAGTCTTTACCCTTGAACCTTTCGATGAGGTGTATGTGCGTTTCTCACCAGGATATCAGGAACAGCAAGTAGTAAAGGTTGATGGTGAAATTACTTTCTCCGGTGATTACGTATTGGCAGAAAAGAATTCCCGTTTGAGTAATATCATAGCCAAAGCCGGAGGGATAACCCCTGATGCCTATGTAAAAGGAGCAAGTCTGAAACGCCAGTTGACAGAAGATGAGATGCGCCGCCTGGAAACTCTGCTGCAACTAAGTTCCAATAAGCAAAGCCGTGACTCGGTGGCTTTGTCACTGAAAAATATCAAAAATTATTCAGTCGGTATTGATTTGGAAAAAGCATTGGCTAATCCGGGAAGTGCCCACGACGTGGTATTGCGTGACGGGGATGAACTTTATATTCCTCAATTACAAAGTACAGTTAAGATAAATGGAGCCGTAACCTATCCGAACAGTGTGACCTATACTGAAGGAATGTCTGTCGGAAATTGTCTTTCACAAGCCGGTGGATACAATGATATTGCCCGCAAATATCCGATCGTAATCTATATGAACGGCAAGGTTGCTACAACGAAAAAATGCTTTATCTTCTTCAAACGATATCCAAAGGTAGAACCGGGATGCGAAATCGTCGTTCCGACTAAGACGCAGCGCGATCGTAAAACCAGTCTGGCAGAAGTTCTGAGCATAGCCAGTTCAACCACTTCGATGGCAGCCATGGTCACCTCTATTATTAATACAATGAAATAATTTTCAATTTTCAATCTTTAATTTTCAATTAACAAGGTGGATATGATTCAAATGAACACTCCTGACATAGATAATGCACAGGAGATCGATTTAATAGAATTGGCTAAGCGGTTGTGGGGGGAACGTAAATTTATTTTTAAATGTTGCGGAATTGCAGTTGTTGTCGGTCTTGTCGTAGCTTTCAGCATACCGAAAGAATATAGTACAACCGTAAAACTGGCACCCGAAACTTCCGACCCATCCAAAAAGATGGGAAATCTGGGAGGATTGGCTGCTATGGCAGGGATTAACCTGAACAGTACTTCAGGAGCGGATGCCATCTCTCCGGACCTGTATCCGGATGTAGTCAGCAGTATTCCTTTTTTACTGGAGTTATTCCCCGTACAAGTAACAAATGAGAAAGGTGATTATTCTGCATCCTTATATGATTATATGAATGATCATCAGAAAAGTGCGTGGTGGAGTTATGTGGTACAGACTCCGTTCAAGTTGTTGGGTGTTGTGAAAGATTTGTTCTCAAAAGAAGAACCGGTAAGTAATGGAGAATTGACTTCTTTTAGACTAACCAATAAACAAGCCGGCGTTATCAATGCGTTACAACAACGCATCTCCGCTTCTGTGGATAAAAAGACATCGGTAATCACCGTATCCGTTCAGATGCAAGACCCGTTGATCTCGGCGAATATCACTCAAATTGTTTTGGAAAAACTTCAGGGATACATCACAAATTACCGTACCCAGAAGGTAAAACAGGACCTGGAATTCACAGAGAAAGTATTTAGTGAAGCCAGGGAATCCTATTATAAGGCACAACGTGCCTATGCGGCTTTTGAGGATGCCAACAAGAATATTATCTCTGCCAGCTACCGTACGGAACAGGAACGTTTAAAGAATGAAATGACATTGACCTTCAATGTTTACAATACGCTGGCCCAGAAATTGGAACAGGATAAACTCCGGGTACAGGAACAGACACCGGTGTATACAATAATACAACCTGCCACAGTTCCTTTAAAAGCATCCTCTCCCAAGAAGCCGCTGATCCTGATTGGGTTTGTATTCCTTGCCATATTCGGAGGAATCGGTTATCTGTTTATCAAAGACCTTTTCAAACCCAAAGAGGAAACTGAGGTTTTAGATATTGAATGATTTCTAGTATTGACATATTTTCTGAATGTCACTCTGCGATCTTTATCATTCTTATCATTATTTTGTCACTGAAGAATCCGGCTGTCTGCTGGTAGGCTTCAGGGAGGACTCCGTTACTTTCATTGTGAAAGAGGTATGGAATAAGGAACCTGTCGGCTTGCCGGAAGTAGACAGGTTGTATACTGAAATGCAGCGTATCGGGGAAATGTCCGGCTGCAACCAGTTCCGTATTCTGGCTCATGGCGGTTATCTGCCGGAGGCACTTTCCTTTGAACTGCATGGACTGACTGTTTCGGATGAAAGCTATCTGAAAAGCTTGGAAACGGGAAAGCATATTGAACTGTTTTCACATAATGAAGCGGCTTACCGGGCCATCGAGGAAGGATTCAAAACAAACAGGATCGGAGCCGTTGTACAGGCTACCGGTACAGGGAAATCCTACCTGATTGCCCGCTATATTGTCAATCATTCGGAAGATGATATAGTGGTTATCGCTCCCAACGTTACGATCATTGCCGAGATCAAAAAAGCAATCGGCAGGACAATGCCACATGTCGCCTACCGGACTTTCCAGGCATTAGTCCTGAATCGCGGTACAGTCGGTGAACTCAAAGCGGATCATATCATTATTGATGAGTTCCATCATTTCGGAGCGGAGGTATGGGGACAGGCTGTACAGGAAGTAATAGATAACAATCCGGAGGCGCGTGTACTGGGAATGTCGGCCACTCCGATACGTCCAGAAGAGATGCTCGATACGGTAGAGGTCTATTTCAAGGGAAACCTGTTCCATGAATTGTCTTTGTCTATGGCCTGGTATTATAAGATACTGCCTGTTCCTGTTCTGGTGCAGAGCGTATTCGATCTGAATAACCAGCTGGATAAGGTACAGCGTATGCTGAACAGGAGCGACTGTACATCTGAAAGGCGTAAGCGTATTCAGGATAAGATAAACTTTGCCCGACTGGACTTTCGCGGTTCGTTGAGTGCATCGGAACTGATCCGGCGTTATTTGCCGAAAGAAGTAAAGAAAATGCTTGTTTTCTGTAAAGACAAGGAAGATCTTCAGCATATGATTCCCGAAGTATCGAACTGGCTCGGGCAGGCAGGCTTTGAGACGGAAACATTCGAGATCCATAACGGGCTGAGTAACCGGGAGAATGAAAAGACGTTGCGTCGTTTCCGTAGGGAAACGGGAAAACTACATGTACTTTTCTCTATAAATATGCTGATCGAAGGATTGCATGTGGAAGGAGTAGATGCAGCCATGTTCCTGCGACGTACAGAATCGTATGTGGTTGCCTTGCAACAGTTGGGCCGTTGCCTGAAAGCCGGTTCGGACCGTCATCCGGTGGTACTAGACTTCGTCAATAACCTTTCGGGCCGTTCTGTTTATGAAGCTATGTCAAGGGAGTTGGCTTATCATCCGGCGATCCGTGCCCCGAAGAGCTTTAAAGGCTTTATGGAGTTTGAAGTCACGGGATTCCTGTCCGATATCCGTGTCCGTGTGGATGATATGCTGGCGGAGTTGGATGCGTGGCCTGTGATGTATGAACGTTTGATTGAATATAAGGAACGTGAAGGACGTTGGCCACAGGCAGCCGAAGGGAAGCTGGGAAATTGGTGCAATACCCAGCGGATTGCCCGGAAGAAAGGGACGTTGTCGGAAGATTATATCTCGCAGTTAGACCGAATCGGTTTCGAATGGGAGGTACAGGACAGCCGCTGGATGAACTGCTTTGAAGAACTGAAAGCATTTATGGCTGTAGAACACCGTTGTCCCAAACGCGGCGAAAACAAACTGAATACCTGGTGCAATACCCAACGCCAAGCACGAAAGAAAGGTCTCCTTTCCAATGAAAGAATCCGGTTGCTCGATTCGATCGGCTTCTGGTGGGAACAGGATCTGGATTCGCTTTGGACGGAGAACTGGCAGCAGGTACTTGCCTACTACAAAAAACACAAACGTTGGCCCAAAAGCAATGAAGGTAAAGCCGGCAGCTGGTGTAACACCCAGCGTAAGAACCGGAAACAAGGTTTACTTTCGGCTGAACGCATCGCCCGGATGGAAGCCGAAGGTTTTATCTGGACTATCGATGATGTCTGGATGGAAAACTATGAAAAACTACAACAGTTCTTCTCAGAAAACAACCGCTGGCCAACCGCCCGTGAGAACAAGCTGGGCAGTTGGTGTTTCGTACAGCGCAGAGCCTTAAAAAAAGGTGAACTCCCTCCTACCCGTAAAAATCTTCTGGATAAGATCGCATTCCCCTGGAATTTAAAATAAAAAACGGGAAACTGCCGCTGCAGCCTCCCGCTTTCTAATAAACTACATAAAACACTTAAAAGAACAAACTTCTATTTTAGAACGCAACACCGAAGCGTACTCCCCAGTTGTTTATTCCGTCCATGGAATAAGTCAGGACTTTACTTTTGTTTGTTGCATAATTATAGTAAGCAGCTACGTGCAAACCGAATTTCTTTTCAGGAGTAAAGAAAATATTCATACCAACTTCAGGAGCTACATAGAATCCCCATTGACGGTCGTACACTTTCATTACATTCATATAAGTCGACATTTCACTGTATTCTGCACCTAATTTAGCTGAAACATAAGGTTCAAACTGTCCTTCGCGGGTAAAGCTATAACGGAATGCAGCACCAAAAGGCAACTGGAATAAAGAATGTTGCTGATCAGAAGTGATAGCAGATGTTTCGCTTACGTTGAGTGTCTGACGGTCAATATATTTATTGTTCGTGTGATAAGAAATAAATGCACCTACTGCAAAATTAGGAACCACATAATAACCGGCTTCACCATGAGCACCCCAACCGCTTGTCTTGTCGGCAAAGTCATTACCGAACGGAGAGTTGATATCCCAGTCGATATTGAAATACATATTGTTTACAACCTGGGCGCCAGCCAGTGAAGGAATCGCTAAACAGGCGATAAGTAAAGCGACTAATTTTATTGATTTATTTATCTTTTTCATAAGACTCAAATTTTACTGATTCGCGTTTAATTATTTCCTGATATATGGTGATTGAACAAATGCCTGATCAATTGCACGGATGGATAGCTGAGTATCGATCTTATTTGAACCGGACAATAAACCTGCCATATATGAAGTCCAGATAACCGGTAACTTTGCATCAGCAGTCTTTGGTGTCGGAGATTTCAGGTCGACCATTTCAGCAAGCAGTGAACCTACGCTGTAGCTGTAAACAACAGGGTACGGATAATACCAGTCGTGCCAGTCATAACCCCATGTCGGTCCCCATCCCGGTCTCCAGTAATTAGGTGCCCAATAACCTGGGTAACCCCACCACCAATAATTGTTGTCATACCAGTTTGTAAAATAATTTACATTTTCAACAAAAGAAACCTGCAAACCCAGATCCGCTGTTTCTTTGTCCATTGTGCGAGTGTAACCACGGCTTTCCATGTTACTGATAATTGTGGAAGTGATATCGTCTGCTTCAGTTGCTGTCCAGTACTGAGGCTTCTCGCTGTTGCCAATTACCAGTACACTATCAGGAATGTAGAATGTGGTGAAAGACTTGAAATCGGTCTTACTATCATGATTTGTGTACACCACGAAATCATTATCCAGCTTTGACATATCCGGATCTTTCTGACAAGATGCCAGTAAAAGGATCAACAAGAAAAAAGGAATAATCTTTTTCATCTCATTTTAACGTTTAAAACAGTTTATACTATTATTTGTGCTTATATATAAGTTACTCATGAAACAACAAGAAATTAAAAAAGGTTCTCTTCGATGTTATTTTGACTGTGTTAATTAACTTGTTGTAAGACTTCAAAACGCTCGTAAACGATAGTTAAAACGAGAAAAGGCCCGGAATAACTTACGCTATTCCAGGCCTTTCGATTATCTTTTAAAATAAATATTTATTTCAATGTCCCCTGTTGAGCATCCTGTATCATCTTTTCGTTGGCAAGGATCAGGATTTCCACACGGCGGTTCAATGCACGTCCTTCCGGAGTGTCGTTGCTGGCAACAGGATCGTGAACGCCTTTGCCTTCATATTCCATGCGGCGACCGCTTACACCCTGGTCGACCATCATATAGTCGTATACGCTTTTAGCTCGTTTTTCCGACAAAGTCTGGTTGTAGTCCACCTTACCGGTGTTATCGGTATAACCAACGATCTTGATGTCGGTATCCGGATTTTCGTTCAGGCTGACAGCCAGTTTACGCAATGCACTGCGCGAAGCATCGCTCAATGTACTTGAATTAGTCGCAAACAGGATACCAGAATCGAAAGTAACTTTCAAAGCTTCACCATTATTAATGGTCTCAACGGTTGTTTCGGGAGGAAGAGTTGCTTCCAGCTCCTTCTTCTGTTTATCCATCTTTTTACCAATCAAAGCACCGGCCGTACCACCGACAGCAGCACCGATAACTGCTCCTAATGCTGTATTACCGGCCAATGCACCAATACCTGCACCGGCGGCTGCACCACCACCTACTCCAATGGCTGTTCCTTTACCGGTATTTGTCCATGTTCCGCAACTCGTAAATACTACTGCCATACATAGCAGTACTGATAATAGTTTTAAATGTTTCATCTTTTTGCTCTTTTATAAACTTTATATGAATATAACAGTTTATCAATCGAACATGTTGATAGAATCGCAATATTCAAGTTCGCCCTGCACAATAAAGCCTATTGCCTCGGGATCGAATTTGCCAACACCATCCTTCTGCGCATTCTTTACTACATATTCAATCAATTCATCCTCATCTATTTCAATATCGGCATCATCGTCAGCATCATCGTTCAGATAACCACGTGATTCGTAGAAATCGTAGATCAGGTCTACAATATAATTGATATCGTCATTGCTGAATTTGCCTTTCAATTCCTGGGGAAGATAGTTCTGAATAAATTTTACAGATTCGTCTTCATCGTAAATCAAATCGTCTTTGTCGCTCATAACTTTTTCAGTTTAATTGGTTACATACTTATGCAAAGATATTGCTTTAATTGAGATTTAAAAAGAATTATATGCTATTTGATCAAATCGTCCAAAGCATTATTTCCTTCCTTCAATATGTTATCAATGATGCCATGCTTTGTCTGGATTGTCAGATAAGTGGCTTTCAACTTTGTGATACCGATCATTTCATCTGTAGAAAGTTCGGAACTATACTTATCATATTTTGTTTCGGCAAATTCGATATATTTCTTTTCCACTTCTTCCCAATCTGCCTTAGAATACTTATCGGCACCAGCCTGTACTTTTTCTACGAACTTCGTGAAGTCCTTTACATACGATTCTTTAGATTCCCCGCAACCGCTTAATGTAAAGAGAGCCATCACAGCAACCATCATCATTAAAAACCTTTTCATATT
Organism: Parabacteroides goldsteinii DSM 19448 = WAL 12034; assembly: GCF_000969835.1. Classification (GTDB taxonomy): domain Bacteria; phylum Bacteroidota; class Bacteroidia; order Bacteroidales; family Tannerellaceae; genus Parabacteroides; species Parabacteroides goldsteinii. The sequence goes on along the minus strand of NZ_KQ033913.1, from coordinate 437,348 downwards.
CTTTTCCTTTTTAGATTAATGTTGCAAATGTAAACAAAAAAAGACCCGGATTTACAACAAACCCGAGTCTTAATCAATTTTCAATTTTTAATTTTCAATTCTTAAACACCAGCCCATCCCCTTCGCGATCGATCGTGATCGGACGGTTCTTGTCAATCTTCATGCCCAGAATTTCCTTCGACAGTTCGTTGAGGACATACTTCTGGATGGCACGTTTCACAGGACGGGCACCGAACTGGGAATCGTAACCGGCATCCGAGATAAAGTCGAGAGCGGCATCGGTAAAGTTCAAAGCGATACCGTTGTTTGCCAGCATTTTTTTCACACCGTTCAACTGTAAAGTGACAATCTTACGGATCTCTTCCTCGTTCAACGGAGTGAACATGATGATCTCGTCGATACGGTTCAGGAATTCCGGACGGATGTTCTTCTTCAACAGTTCCAGCACCTGGATACGGGTTTCATCGATCACCTTTTCACGGTTGTCGGGCGTAATTTTCTCGAAACTTTCACGAATCAGCGATGAACCCATATTGCTGGTCATGATGATGATGGTGTTCTTGAAGTTTACGACACGGCCCTTGTTGTCCGTCAGACGCCCGTCATCCAATACCTGCAAGAGAATATTGAATACATCCGGATGCGCCTTTTCGATCTCGTCGAAGAGGACAACGGAGTATGGCTTACGACGGATAGCTTCCGTCAACTGACCACCTTCATCGTAACCGACATATCCCGGAGGTGCACCGATCAAACGAGTCGCACTGAATTTTTCCTGATATTCGCTCATATCGATACGCGTCATCATATTTTCATCGTCAAACAGATATTCAGCCAACGCTTTGGCCAGCTCTGTCTTACCGACACCTGTCGTACCGAGGAAGATAAAGGAACCAATCGGACGTTTCGGGTCCTGCAATCCGGCACGGCTACGACGTACGGCATCGGCTATCGCACTGATTGCCTCATCCTGACCGATCACACGGGTATGCAGTTCGTCTTCCAAACGAAGCAGTTTCTCCCTTTCGCTCTGCAACATCTTATTAACAGGGATACCTGTCCAACGGGATACTACATCGGCAATATCTTCGCTGTCGACTTCCTCCTTGATCATGGCAGCAGCACCCTGCATCGTATGCAATTTGGCCTGTACTTCCTTGATCTCTTCTTCTTTGGCTTTTACTTTGCCGTAACGGATTTCGGCCACTTTACCGTAGTCGCCTTCGCGTTCAGCTTTGTCGGCTTCGAATTTCAGGTTCTCGATGTCTATCTTGTTCTGCTGAATCTTGTTGATCAATTCTTTTTCGCTTTCCCATTGAGCTTTCTGTTTTCTCTCTTCTTCTTTGAGATTGGCGATTTCCTTGTTCAACTGCTCCAGCTTGCCTTTGTCGTTCTCACGTTTGATCGCTTCGCGTTCGATTTCCAACTGTTTGATACGACGGGTTACTTCGTCCAATGATTCCGGTACGGAATCTACTTGCAAACGCAGACGGGCGGCAGCCTCATCCATCAAGTCGATTGCCTTATCCGGCAAGAAACGGTCGGTGATATAACGGCTTGAAAGCTGGACGGCCGAAATGATCGCATCGTCTTTGATACGAACCTTATGGTGGTTTTCATATTTCTCCTTCAAACCACGCAGAATAGAAATAGTATCCAGTTCATCAGGCTCTTCGACCATGACAACCTGAAAACGACGCTCCAGGGCTTTATCCTTTTCAAAATATTTCTGATACTCATCCAGGGTAGTCGCACCAATGGAACGCAATTCGCCACGTGCCAGTGCCGGCTTCAGGATATTGGCAGCATCCATAGCACCGTCGCCCTTTCCGGCCCCTACCAATGTATGTATTTCATCAATAAAGAGGATAATCTCACCTTCCGATTTGGTTACTTCATTAACAACCGACTTCAGACGTTCCTCAAATTCACCTTTATATTTGGCACCAGCAATCAAAGCTCCCATATCCAAAGAAAAAATCTGTTTCGATTTCAAATTCTCCGGAACGTCGCCACGTATAATACGATGTGCCAAACCTTCGGCGATAGCGGTCTTACCCACCCCTGGCTCACCGATCAGGATCGGGTTGTTCTTTGTACGACGGCTCAGAATCTGCAATACACGACGGATTTCATCGTCACGGCCAATCACCGGGTCGAGCTTGCCGCTACGGGCACGTTCGTTCAGGTTGATAGCGTATTTGCTCAATGAGTCGTATGTATCTTCTGCAGACTGACTGGTTACCTTATTACCTTTACGCAATTCTTCGATCGCTTTTTTCAGTTCATTTTCCGTCACACCTGCATCTTTCAAGATCTGTGAAGCAGTACTCTTTACGGTGAATAAAGCGAGGATGATATGTTCCAGGGAAACATACTGGTCGCCCATCTTACCGGAATAGTCGATTGCTTTCTGCAAAACGGCATTCGATTCGCTTGACAGATAAGGTTCACCGCCGGATACTTTCGGATAGGATTCTATCTGACGATCCAGCACCATGTTCAGATTCTGGATATTCACACCCAGTTTCTGGAAAAGGAAGTTCGTTACGCTCTCGCCCGTCATAATGACAGCCTTAAGCAAATGAACAGGCTCAATCACTTGCTGGTTGTTCTTCTGAACCAACTGAACGGCCTGCTGAACAGCTTCCTGTGATTTGATTGTAAAATTGTTTAAATTCATATGCTATATTATTTTCTTGTTATCTTTATTATTTTCAAATTTCACTGATATATCTACAAAAGAAATACCAGAATAAAAATAAGACATTTTGTCATATTTATACAAAATCAGAGAAAGATACCATGTCGTTCAGTCGGAAGTAACGACACATTACGTACTTTCGAAGAGAAAACAACAAGAAAGCAAAAAAGGTTTGCCGGATAGTGTTATATTCGTTCCAAGATAAAAAAACTGCATATTGTGACTTTTTCATCTGTCGGGTTACTAATCCAATACAAACTAAAAGAGAAAAGAATATGATAAAACGTGAAACAGACTTCCTTTCCGCCCTGGAATCGAATATAAGCATCCTCATCAAAATCGCCCGGGTGTATGCTTATACCACACAGGACCGAAAAGACCTGGTCAACGATATCATCCTCGAATTGTGGAAGTCGTACCCCAAATTCAAAGGCGACTCCAAAATATCGACCTGGATATATCGTGTCTCGCTGAACGTGGCACTGAATGTCAAACGAAAGCGGGACAACAGCAAAGTATTGTTTTTCGATGAGTTGAAAGTATTGGACGGCAGCGATATCCTCGATATCCCCAACGACAACTCCTCGGAAATAGGACTACTCTATCAGTGCATAGAACTTTTATCAGAACAGAACAAAGCAATTATTCTGCTTTACCTGGATGATAAATCGTACGAAGAGATCTCTCAAATCCTCGGTATATCCCGGACAAACGTAAGTACCCGTCTGAACCGGATAAAAGAGCAATTAAGAAAACAAATGAATCCGCAAAAATGAATTAGTATGGAACTCGACGCTATAAAAAACAGCTGGAAGCAGGAAAACCTGCAAATTGCAGCAAACGTGCAATTGAATAAAAGTGCTTTAATGGAGAAGATCAATAAGGAAACAAGCTGGATGAAGAAAAAGAATCTCCTGGTCCTCCTGTTCAGAATTCCTTTTCCAGTGATAATCCTCATTCTGCTTTTTACGAATATACAGATCCAGAATATATTCAATTTTTATGTTGGACTGGGTTTATTCCTGGGGTTTGCCTGCTTTACCTTATGGGGACTGATCGGTTATTACCTGAAGCTCCGGAAACTAGACCTGACGGAATCATATCTCGAGAATAAGAAAAAAGTCAGAGAACTCGAATTATTCAAGTTGGAAATGACAAAAAGGAATTATTGCAGCAGCCCGGTAGGCATAGCCGGTATCTTCCTGATGATCAACATGCCTCTATTTACAACAACCGAAGGGGCCATCATGTTACTTCTTATTATGACGATCATGGCAATCTCTATCTTTGTAAATCTGAGATATATTTTACCTGCACAGTTCAAACGGCTGAATAAAGAGATGGAGGAAATACGGAAGTTGGAAGAAGAGGGATAAAATCCCCTCTTCTCCCAACTTCTATTTTCTCTTTTTACTTACCAGCGTTAACCGTTTCAAGACAACAGTGCTTCTCATCATGCCGAATGCAACAGTGGCCTGTTTACCCTGTAACTCCAGGATAACGCCGACTGTCAGTTGACCGTCCAGTTTCACGCTATCTCCTTTTTCGATAACGGCATTTTCCAAAGATTGCTTCTTTACAGGATTCACCGCTTTATCTTTTGATGACTCAAGAGACCCGGCAGCTTCTATCGCCCTAGCTTCAATCACTTTATGTTCAATGGCTGTTATCTCTTTCCGCTTATCTTCCCAATACAATTTATCCCGTGCGATAGATTGCAGGAAGTTATCCATATTGATAAAATCCTCACCCATTTTAGCAGACGAATCAACAATAATATCTTCCGGAAGACCGATCCTGCGAGCTACTTCAACAGCAAACGAACTTCCCGGACTGCCGATGGAAAGCCTGTATAACGGCTGCATGCGTTCAGCATCGTAAAGCATGGCTCCGTTTACAACCCCGTCGGTCTCATAAGCAAAATGCTTCAGGTTCTGGAAATGGGTTGTTATCACCCCGAAGCTATGCTTCCGGTTAAAACGGTCGAGTATGGTTTCAGCGATAGCACCTCCGATTTGCGGTTCCGTCCCACTACCGAACTCATCTATCAGGATAAGCGTTTTATTATCACAGTTTTCTACAAAAAACTTCATATTAGTCAGATGTGAAGTATAGGTACTAAGACTGTTTTCTATACTCTGCCCGTCTCCTATATCGACAAAGATATGATCGAATATACCTGTCCGGGAACTTTCATCCACAGGGACAAGAAGTCCGCACTGCAACATATATTGCAGTAAGGCAACCGTTTTCAGACAGAGGGACTTACCACCTGCGTTTGCTCCGGAAACGATCAGTAACCTGTCCTTCCTGTTCAACCTGATCTCCAAAGGGAACGCTTCCTTATTCTGTTGACGCAACTGTATATTCAGCAACGGATGCACAGCCTGTATCCATTCCACCTGTTGTTCATTTTCAAAGACCGGCTTAATGCCATTGATACGCAGGGCAAATGAAGCCTTGGCACGGATAAAGTCCATTTCGCCCATAAAATTGTAAGAGCGCATCAGATTAGCAAGATGCGGACGTACCAGATTTGTAAATTCGATCAGTATCCTTGCAACCTCACGGCGTTCATCGTTCTCCAATTCACGAAGACGGCTACTGGCTGCTGCCACTGCTTCCGGTTCGATAAATACCGTTTTACCACTGCCTGAATCGGCATGTACCACGCCTTTGATCTTTCGTTTATTGGCTGCATTGACCGGAATCAACATATGACCTTCACGCAGACTGGGTTGTGCATCCCTGCCGATAAGTCCTGCCGCCTGTGCCTCCCGTATCGCTATCTGCATATTACGGGTAATGGCTTTTGACGCTTCGACCTTGTCCCTGCGTATATCCGCAAGCCGGCGCGAAGCATTATCTTTCACCTGGCAGGATTTATCCAATATGGAATTGGCTTTATCAATCAACAAGGGGAAAACGGTTATCTGACCGGCCATAAATGTCAATGAGGGATACTTCATTCTTCCGGTATCCGTCCTGGCATTATGCAGAAAGGCTACTATATTGCTGATAGTCTGAAGAGAATTCATCAGCCCGGCTATTTCTTCTTCCGAAAGCCATGCTGTTATATCCTCTCCTATCCGTTGCAGGGTATCGCGGACATCCAAAAAGAAATCGACCGGGAAATCTTCTTTATTACGCAAGATTTGTAAAAACTCCCCTGTTTGCTCCAACCATCTGGCAATGGTGGCATAGTCTGTCGAAAAGTCCATCGCTGCGACCTTTTCTTCTCCCAGAGTACTTAAACATTTTTCTGTAACAAACTGACGAATTGTATCTATACCTATTCTTTGTTCAAAATTATTCGGGTAAATCATGTTCTCATTACTATATAGCATTGGCCGTCCATCAAATTTATAGACCAATATCTGTTTATAAAATAGTTTATTTAGAAAATGAGATTATCCATATTCCGACAGAATACCAACAAAACGATTGATCCGCCTCTCGCAAATATGCGAAGCTGACCGTTAGTATAATGACATCTCAAAGACCGGAGATGTGAACTCGAAATACGGATTTATACCGATGCACTAAACATAAAAAGGTTATTATATTGTTTTATTTACTCTGTTCGTGCCGCAAAGATAGTTTGTTTTTTTAGATTTACAAGAGGCTTTCTGTCTTTGAGTCATTTTTTTAATACCTTTGCGCTCAGATATATCCAGTTTGAACGCATTATCTATTATGCTATTATGATGAAAAATGGAGTAAAGTTTCTACCTTTCTTTAATATCTAATGATTATTTATTTCTAAATTCACTTACCACTTTTAGGAATTCATTCGGTAATTTATTGTAAACCTGTTGTTTTATATCTTCCGGCATCCCATAATAAGCCTCTGCAATCCCTCCTGTTATGCAAGCCAGCGTATCGCTATCGCCACCCAGCGAAACTGCCAGGCGAATGGCATGCTCGAAATCCGAACTATCCAGAAAGGCAATGATCGCTTCGGGAACGGTTCCCTGGCAACTAACATCAAAAGAATAATCCGGACGAATGTCATCGCAGGTACGGTCCAGGTCGTAAGAAAAGGCGGTTTCTATATATTGCTTGATCTCCTGTTTGCTCTTTCCGCTTCGTGCCAGGTAAATAGCGGCAGCAGTGGCTTGTGCTCCTTTTATCCCTTCGGGGTGATTATGAGAGACAATAGCCGTTTCCTTAGCCACTTCCAATGTCTTTTCCAATGAATCGAATTTCCATCCGACAGCACTTACCCGCATCGCCGAACCATTTCCCCAACTATTATAAGGTAACGGATTCTCTTCCATAAGCCAGTAACTAAAACGGCCACCATAACCGCCCATCGGACAAGGATATTCAGCTGAATACCGCTGCATAACCTTCACCAGGTCTCCCCCATTCAGCAACCAGTCCGCAACGGCCACTGTCATGATTGTATCGTCGGTATAATCGCTTTCGTCCGTAAACAGCGGGAAGTCCGTTGTCTTTATATTATCAAACTCATAAACGGAGCCAATGATGTCTCCAGCTATTGCACCTGTCATAATTCTATACTTTTACAAAGTTTCAATTTATTATTCACTAACAATCCTATCCAAACAAAACTTTTTCCGTTTACAGGTCTTACAGGGAATCCCCATCCACAAACAGTCAAATTGGTCGACAGCCTCTTTCACCAGTTCTTCCACCGAAGTAAATATTCCTGCTTCAAAGTTGCGGTTATCTTTTCCTTTCATGCCCAAAGCGGCTCCCGTTAAGTTTGCCGACCCAATATAGGCCTGCTTCAAATCGAATATCAACAGTTTGAAATGGACACGCGGACACAATACACGTTCCATCCGGCTCCAAAGCAAGGGATATTTATCGAAGTCGTCCCGAAAGTTTTGTCCCGGTTCTTTGGCATGGATCAGACGGACCTCCACACCTTCCTTCACCTTTTGTTCCAGTAGTTTCAACAGAGGGACAGCATTTTTTCCTTCCTTGATATAAAGGTCCTTAATATCAGCCGTCCCGATCCAGATCGTCCGCCTGGCTTGCCGGATAGCTTCGATAAAGAAGGTATAATGTTGTTCGTTTTTGATGTACTGTAGCATAAATAGTAACTTCTCTGATATTGGCCGAATTAATCGGTTGGTGGCGTTACAGTAAAAGGAGCATTACAAGCATTTATAGCTGCCTGCTGGCATATTCTAAAATTCTTTTCCGTAACGGGGGTATCTCCATATGCATTAAAGAAAGGAGTATCAGAAAGTTCGACTTTGTAAACAGAGGCTATTAATGCTTGAAACAGCGTGCAAGAGGCAGTGTACCGGCCTATACCGCAATCAAGATGACGATAATCTCTCGTTATATCCAACGGAGAATTATTCAGGCTCGTATTTCTTAAGTTCTGGATTGCGGTACCGACCGGCACCAGTATATCCACCTCAGATTGGCTCATCATTACTTTCGTCGCATTGGTGATGGCTTTGTACATCTTCTGTTGATTATATCCGTACTTACCAAAATACTCTTCCTGACATCCGGTTCCATATGCCCAGGGCATTTGCCAGGCAATAACAGGTTTGGATTTACGGCATTCATTTTTTGCAATATCGATCAAACTGGAAAAAACAGGCTGATAAGTCTGATACCTTCCCGCATCATAAGAAACTTGTTGAAAGGTTATGATATTCCAGTCAGCATATTGTAATGCTTGCTTCAATGTAAAATTATCCGATATAGTCGTCCACTCCATTTGATCATTTGTAACTTGATATATACCGATGGGAGAATTCTCCATATAACCTTCATAAAACTTTCTTAGAGAAGCTCCTCCCGCAATGAGGTGACCGATACAAATATGACTCAAACCGACTGATTTAATAATCCTGGGTAGCCCACTTGTCGCATCTTCCGTAAAACTATTGCCAATACATAATATTTTCAACGAGGCAGGATGGGCAGGAAGATGTTGCTTCTTATCAGACAAATGATTATTACTATTCTGCCTCATAAACCGGAGGATCGTTCTGTCAGAATAATAAAAATAGAAGAAATGCCTTGACTCTATTATATTTTTAAGGACAGGGATGTCAGGCATATCCAAAGGCATACCGGCCTGTATAGTCGTACTTTTTTCGTTTATCGACCAATTTCCTCTGCCATCGACATCTATAGACTGAAGGTTTGATTCGGAATTTGGTATGTTCGATAGGGCCTTTATATCGGTATTGACTCCATTGATCAACCAATTATTATTGTTTCCGATGGTTGTATAAAAGACTTTCTTTCCGCCGGGAAAAGAGATGACACTATTATCGCTGAACAAAATCTCGAAGGAACCGGACGTTTGCTTAATTTCCCGAATGGACAAATCATTTTGCAAAGCCTGAAATAACAGCTCCTGGGAGACTCCAACCCAATCATCGCCTTCCTCTTTTTCCGCACATGAAATATTCAAAAGGAAAAACAAGCAAACGAACAAAACATGTATCCTCATACCCACATTCATTTTATGCAGGCAAATATATAATATAACTTGATTTAACGGATTTCTGAATAAATAAAAAAATTAAACGCATAAAGATTTAACAACAGCACCAAGTTGTATTTGTTATTGTTACTTTTACCTGTTGAAACAGATAACTAAATTAGTATGCTGATTATATTGACCTCGGCCAAAACAATGACCGGTACATCCAAAATAAAAGCTCCTGCCGGGACGATGCCCCGTTTCGCACAGGAAGCGAATGAGATAGCCCTGAATATGGCACAGTTCTCTACCGACGACCTGAAAAAGATTCTGAAACTGAATCCCAAACTGGCATTGGAGAATTACAACCGGTTTCAGGAATTCCATACCGCAGAGGTACACTCCTTACAGGCATTACTGGCTTATACCGGAGTGGTTTTCAAGAATATCAACCCCAAAGATTTCACGGAAGATGATTTCCTGTATGCAAACGACCATCTGAGGATTGCCTCCATCTGCTACGGGCTGCTGCGTCCGCTCGACCTGATCAAGCCTTACCGGATGGAATATGAGGTGAAGCTGCCGGAGTTGGGAGAAGGAAATATGTATAACTATTGGCGTCCGCGTCAGACAGAACTGCTGATCGACGAAGTAAAAAAGAGCGATAACATCCTGATAAACCTTGCCAGCCAGGAAATACAGGGGGCATACGACTGGAAGAAAGTCGGGAGCACCGTCCGCATCATCACACCGGAGTTCAAGGTATGGAAAGACGGAAAAGCGCAGACTATCGTGATCTACATGAAGATGGCCCGCGGACAGATGACACGGTATATACTGAAAAACAGGATCACTGATCCGGAAGCTCTCAAAAATTTCTCCTGGGAAGGATTTACCTACGACGAGAGTCTGTCGAACGGGGATAACTGGGTTTTCCTGCAAAGCTAAATGAAAAGAAATTGCCGCTTTGTTCAATAATCCGGAGATAAAAACGTTATATGTATGTTCCTTTTTAAATGAATGATGAAATGAAAAAGACCTGTTTGCTATTACTTTTGCTCGTTGGAATAATCTACATAAACGAAGGTTACAAGATTATAAGCGAAGATATGCCGGTGAAAAGCACCACCGAAGGCTCCCTCTCAGACGTTGCCGACGAAGTGATCGCCATTCCGCTGGAAACAACATCCGACTGCCGGCTGAAACATGCCACACAGATCAAGCGCGACAGGAATGAATTGTTCCTGGTAAGCAACGGCCAGCTTTTTCATTTCGACTGCTCCGGCAAATTCCTTAGCCGGATCACCAGTAATAAGCATTTCCTGGTTACCGATTACGTCATCGATCCGCTCGAAAAGCAACTGATCGTCATGGACGACCGGGAAAACGTTTATTATTATGATTACGACGGGACATTGCTGGAAAGGAAAAGCCTTGCCGGAATCAATCCATTGAAAACCCCTACCCGCCTGATGTACCATAACCGCCATATATGGATGACGGCACAATCGTTGTCGCCCTCCGAAGAGGGGACCGGCAAACAATGTGTCAACGAGTGGCTTTATAAGTTCGATACGACATTCAACCTGCAGGATGCCCGCAAACTGACGGCTGCCGACCTGGGACGGTTCTATCTGGGCGCCTGCTTCTCTACCGAACTGTCCGTTACCAACGGGAATGTCTACGCCTATTCGCCTTCCACCCAGCCGGACGAGTTACTGGCGGATACGCTTTACCTGATCAGACGGAACAAACTGAATATACATGAGGAATATTCTTCAATCTTACCCCTCTGCATAGCCGGACGTTATTTGGTTTCCACTTACTCGGACGCAACTGATACGGATAAGAATTATACGTTCTGTTACGATCGCCGGGAAGACTATGCCTATAATGTAACAGGAGGCTTCGAAGATAATTTCTACCATACGGGAAGGGTTCCCGACCTGAAATCACTGGATATTTATAACAATTCTTTCTGTTATTGCCGTTCAGGAGAAGAAGTAAAGAAAGCATTCCCGGATCGCACGGAAGAAGATAATCCGGTGCTGTTCATTGTTAGGATGAAGGCATAATGAAGGATAAGGTAATTATAGCAAAATAGATATTTCAAATATTGTCAAGTTTGAGCTATCCGATTATTGATCGGTTGTACCTGGCTCCTCTCTTGAGAGGGGGAAGGGGGTGTGTTATTGTTTAGCCCTATAACTAGCTTTAACACACCCCTTATCCCCTCTCAAGAGGGGAATTAGTTACTCCCGTCACTATAAACAGATAGTTCAATTTTTCCTAAATTGGCACATTGGCATATTACCACATTGGCTCATTATTTCCTAAGAATGAAATTATTCTACTACAATTACCCCCCTCTTTATCAGAACAATCTGCCGCAAAAGCGCAGTTTCATAACCGGATAAACAGTCAGTTTATCTATGATTTTTGTGAAACTGTCGTCTCCGTCGGTTGAAGTACTACCCAGGATTCCGGCATCCGTATACACTTTGGGAGTTCCGTGGAACTGAACACCTAATTCAAACTGTACGCCGATACGCTTTTTAGGAACTGCACGTCCGAAACCTACTCCCAGATAAGGACGGAATCCGGCTGCTTTAAGACCGCCGGCGATATTACCATCCTTGTCTACCGGGATTGTCTGATCACCGATAACAATACCGGCCTTTCCACCTTCGTTCACATATTCCTTCAACTCATCGCTGTGGCCAGTGATCTTCACTAACTTGGAACCGCCGAAATAAGCACCGGCCGTCACAAAGAAAGAAGAACTCAGGAACGGATAGTAGTTCACCAATAATTCTCCGGAAGCACGGCTCATACTACCTTTAAGGTCAAGCGTACTCGGATAGCTTCCCAGATCGGGATCATTCAGTTCCACATCCACATCTGTGCTGATTTTAATACCCGGCATAAACGAAACACCTCCACGGATGGCAAAATGGGGAGTGACCGGAGTCGCTACATCAACGCCAATACCTGTTGTTCCGGCACTTACACCAACTGAGAGAGAATTAAAAATCCCCAGCTCTTTCTGAGCGGAGACATAAGAAGAAATTACACTCATAGCTATGAGTGCACACATAAAAATTACCCTTTTCATAATCCAATAGAGTTATTATTAATACTAGCGGCTGCAAAAGTAATGAAATAAATATAACTTACATAAAAAAAGAAGTGGTACCGAAATTAATCCGATACCACTTCTTTTTTCTTATAAGGTCAAAGCGAATGTTATTCTTCTCCGCTTTCGTCTTCCTTCATATTATGGAATACATTCTGTACGTCGTCATCTTCTTCCAGCTTTTCAATCAGCTTATCCAATGTTTCACGCTGTTCGGCTGTCACTTCTTTCAGATCGTTCGGGATACGAACAAACTCGCTGCTTGTGATTTCGTAACCGTTCTCTTCCAAATATTTCTGGATAGCGGAGTTCTGAGCAAATTCGCCGTAAATAACGACTTCTTCTTCGTCTTCGTCTACTTCATCCACTCCATAATCGATCAGTTCCAGTTCCAGGTCTTCCAACGAAATACCATCTTTCTTGTTGATATGGAATACACATTTATGATCGAACAGGAATTCAAGGCTGCCGCTTGTACCCAGTGAGCCGCCATGTTTATTGAAATAACTGCGCACATTGGCAACCGTACGGGTTGTATTATCGGTCGCTGTTTCCACGAAGATAGCAATACCGAACGGGCCGTAACCTTCATAAGTCATCTCCTTATAACCGGAGAAATCTTTTTCTACAGCACGCTTAATGGCACGTTCCACATTTTCTTTCGGCATATTCTCCTTCTTTGCATTCTGCATCAAAGCACGCAAATGGGGGTTATTCTCCGGATCAGGACCACCTGCTTTCGCAGCAATAGTGATTTCCTTACCCAGTTTTGTGAATACGCGGGCCATATTACCCCAACGTTTAAATTTTCTTGCTTTACGGAACTCAAACGCTCTTCCCATATTATATCTGTATTATATTATTATAAACTTTTGTCTTATCTCAATGATGCACCCAGTTTGCTTTCCAGATTCTTGCGAATCTTCTGCATGATCGCGTCGATCTGTTTGTCGGTCAATGTCTTTGTCTCATCCTGCAGGTAGAAACTTACGGCATACGATTTCTTTCCGGCCGGCAGGTTCTTGCCTTCGTAAACGTCGAACAGGGAAACCTCCTTCAACAGTTTGCGTTCGCTTTCTTCGGCAATCTTTTCGATCTCAGCAAACTGAACGGACTTGTCCAGCAACAAAGCCAGGTCACGTTTTACTGCCGGGAATTTAGAGATCTCGGAGAATGTCACCTTATTCTTCTTTGTCTCCTTCATCAGCAATGTCCAGGACAACTCAGCATAATATACCTCGAAATCAATATCCATAGCCTTGCAGATCTTACGGTTTACGATACCGAACGTACCCAGTTCGCGGCCCGAAGTTGTTGTAATACTTACGCCTGTTGAATAAATATCATTGCTCAGGTTTCCGAAGACAACCTTCTTCAGATTCACGCCCAGACGGATAAGGATATTTTCCACATAGGCTTTCAGTTCATACACGGTAGCCTTTTCATCTGCATGCGCCCAACTGTTTTCCACACGGTCGCCGCAAACCCATAATCCCAGGCGATAGTCTTCCGAGAATTCGGCCAGTGTAGCGTCTTCACGCTTCTTCTCTACATTATAATCGTAGCAGTTGCCAAATTCAAAGAAACGGATATTGCCGTTTTTACGTTTCACATTATGTTCGATACTTTCCAGACCGCCGAACAACAATGTCTGACGCATACCGTTCAGGTCTGCACTCAGCGGGTTCATCAGCATAACGCAATGAGAAACCGGATAAGTAGTCAGTTCATCGTAATAAGCGGAACGTGTCAGCGAATTGTTCATGATCTCATTGAAACCTGAACCGCAAAGCTGTTCAGAGATTAGGTTCTGCAGATCATAACTACGGTCGGTAGCTGTCTTGTAGCTCAGGTTTGATTTTACGCTGTCGCTGAACTCTATATTATTATATCCGTAGATACGGAGGATATCTTCAATTACATCGACATCACGCTGTACGTCGATACGGTAAACCGGCACATGGATGGTCAGACCTTCGGTTGTTTCCGAAACGATTTCCATCTCCAGGCTAGCCAAAATACTCTTAACCGTCTCTACCGGAATGTCCTTACCGATCAGACTGTTGATCTTGTTGTAAGTCAGTTCCACGGTATAAGGCTGTACCGGATTCGGATAAACATCCTGAATAGATCCGGTAATCTTACCACCGGCTACTTCCTGGATCAACAGAGCGGCACGTTTCAATACATAGATTGTATTGTTCGCATCCAGACCGCGTTCGAAGCGGAAAGAAGCATCGGTATTCAAACCGAAACGACGGGCTGTCTTACGAATCCATGTCGGATGGAAACAAGCCGATTCAAGGAATACATCCGTAGTCTGCTCCGTCACACCTGAATCCAGGCCGCCGAACACACCACCGATACACATGGCTTCTTCCGTATTGCAGATCATCAGGTCACGATCGGTCAACGTACGTTCAACACCATCCAGGGTGACGAACTTGGTACCTTCCGGCATCGTCTTCACGATCACTTTATCGCCAGTAACCTTGCCTGCATCGAATGAATGCAGAGGCTGTCCCATTTCATGCAATACATAGTTGGTTACGTCCACTACGTTATTGATAGGACGCAAACCGATTATATTCAGACGGTTTTTCAACCATTCCGGACTTTCTTTCACTGTTACGCCCTTGATAGTAACACCGGAGTAACGGGGACATGCCTCCGTATTTTCAACGATCACTTCGATAGCCGGAGTTTCATCGTCGATCTTGAAAGCGTCGACAGACGGACGTTTCAGTTCTGTCGGCTTACCGTTCTGTTTCAGGTAAGCAGCCAGGTCGCGGGCAACACCGAAATGGGAAGTTCCGTCCACACGGTTCGGAGTGATATCCACTTCCAGCACATAGTCGCTCTTTACATTATAATATTCCTTGGCAGGAGTTCCTACAACCGCATCAGCCGGAAGCACGATAATGCCGGCATGGTCTGTTCCGATACCGATCTCATCTTCCGCACAGATCATACCGTTCGACTCAACGCCACGGATTTTTGATCTTTTAATGGTAAAGACTTCGTCACCGTCATAGAGTTTCGTACCGTTCACAGCGACAACCACTTTCTGGCCTGCTGCGACATTGGGCGCACCGCAAACGATTTGCAAAGGTTCTTCCCCACCGACATTCACCGTCGTGATATGCAAGTGGTCAGAATTCGGGTGTTCCACACAAGTCAAAACTTCGCCGATAACCAGTCCTTCCAGTCCACCTTTGATCGTTTGAACTTCTTCTACTCCCCCGGTTTCCAAACCGATAGAGGTTAGTGCTGCTGATACTTCTTCGGGCTGCAAGTCGAAATCAAGATACTCTTTCAGCCAGTTGTAAGATATATTCATTGTTCTAAAATTTATTCAATCAAGTTTCTATGCGTCTGCGAGATTCCCCGCTTGCGGCAATTTGACTGGCAAAAGTACAAATAATAGAATAATTATTCAACGAGTGTACGGACTTTATTCTTACCACAAGCCAAAAAATCTTATTAATCAACGGTTATTTCATTTCCAAATCTTTGTCCAATATAAAAATTCAGCCTAATTTAGAGGCGTAATTCTTACTGAATATCAAAAAATACAAACACACTAGGGATAAAATATTTACTTAATCATTCATAATGTAATGTCTAACAGGATTCTATCAGTGCAATATATACTCATACTTGTCCTATTTTTTATTCTAAATAGCTCATGCAACCAGACAACGCCTCATAAACACATATTAATCATCCAGTCTTACGAAGCCGGTCTCCCGGCATATAAGAAAATGAAAAATATCTTTGCCGAACAATTACGGAAAAGAGACATACATGCAGAGGTCCATACCCTTTATCTGGACGGAACCAAGAAAACGGAGAAAAAACAAAAACTGACTATATATGAGGAACTGAACAGGTTATCATCCTGGAATCCGGATATCATCCTAACCTGTGACGATCCGGCCCTGAATGCCTTACTGACCTGCGGCCATCCTTCCGTTAAAACGACTCCGATCGTCTTTACCGGAGCGAACTACCCGAACGTGCCATTCATTCAAAAACAGTCCAACATAACAGGCTTCCGTGACAAACCGGATTACAGAACCAATATAGAACTGATAGAACAACTCATAGGAAAATGTATTGTTGTGCGGGTTACCGACGATATCTATGCAGACAAAATCATCCTGGCAGACATGGATGAACAGATCAAAGATATCTGCAAAACAAACAATATCTTCTCCCCGGACAAAATACGCTTATCCGGAAAACGCGGTACCTCCATCTCCAAAAATAAAAAAATAATACCGGACGCCATGTACATAAGCACGATCAACGGAAAATCGACCCGTTCGTTGATCAAAGGGTTAGGCGAGAACTATTATAACAAGGCCTATCTGGCAATCAAAAGAGATTATCTGACTCTCTCTTTGGGACGTTTCAGTTCTTTCCCCGGTTTTTCGGTCCTCAACGAAATGGTCGGTTATAATTATGGTGTAATCGGAGGATATGTCACCACACAGCAAGAACAAACAACCCTGGCCGCCAACCGTATTGCCGATATACTGAACGGGGCTCCGGTAAGCAACTTTCCACAAATTACGGAGGCAGGCAAAAAGTACATATTCGATTATAAAATACTCGACCAATGGGGAATCAGTCTCAACAAACTCCCGATAGACAGCGAGATCGTAAATATCCCCTTTTATATCCGTTACCAGTTCTATATTATATGTATAGCAGTTTTGCTGGGAATTATACTGATAATTATTATCATTTACCAGCGAATGTTGTATAAGAGAGAGGCTGCCCATAAAAAAGAGGTGCAGGAAAATCTGAAACATGAGAAGGAATTTCTCTCTTTCGCTTTGGAGAGCGGTAACATTTTCACATTCCGGTATAAAAACGGAACCTTCTATTTCGACAAAGAGTTTTATCATTATCTGAATATGCCAGAAGAGCCCATCAGTGCGGAACGTTTCAGCAAGGCTATCCACCAGGACGAACAGGCTGATTTCCAATTAAACAGGTATAAGCTGGATCATGGTTTCCCCTCCCGTCAGATAACCAGAAGAAGATATGATTTTAACGGACAAGGTCATCAGTGGTGGGAATTCCGGTATGCCCAGAACACCAACATAAAGACTGCCGGCAATGATTATTCCGTCGAAGTAAACGGCCTCTGCCTTAATATCCAGCAAATCAAGGAAACAGAGATTAATCTGACCAAGGCCCTGAAAAAGGCGGAAGAATCCGATAAGATGAAATCGGCCTTCCTGGCCAATATGAGCCATGAGATACGTACACCGCTCAACGCCATCGTCGGCTTCTCCCAACTGCTGAGTTCGGATATGGAACTGGAGCAGGATGAAAAAAATGAGTTTATCGGCCTGATAAACATGAATAACGACTTGCTTCTCAAACTGATCAGCGACATTCTGGACCTGTCGCGCATCGAGTCCGGACAAATATCCTTTACCTATGCAGACTGCGATCTGAATCAATTGGTGGAAGATATCTTCAATACACATCGCGTACTGATGCCTCAGGGAGTAGAATTGCTCAAAGAAGTTCCGGAGATTCCGGCCATTATCAACACAGACCGTTTCAGACTGACCCAGGTAGTTACTAATTTCATTAACAATGCGACAAAATTTACTACTCACGGATATATCAAAGTCAAATACGAATACGACACCGAACATATCCTGCTGTCGGTCGAAGATACGGGAAAAGGTATTCCCAAAGATAAGATAAAGCAGGTATTCGAACGTTTCCAGAAACTGGATGAGTTTGCCAAAGGAACCGGTCTCGGACTGGCAATCAGCCTGAGCATTATAAAAACGTTTAAAGGAACCATCCTGTTGGATTCGGAAGAAGGGAAAGGCAGCAAGTTTACTATCTCGCTACCCTATACTCCTCAATAAAACGCTTATTGGCTTTTGCCTCTTTAGTCCATTCCGGTATAACGGTTTTCAGAAATTCATCTTTGGCAGCCAGTTCTGATTTCATATCCAGACCTATATATTTCTGCGCCTTCTTCTTGGTTGAGATATCGGGCATGGGTACTTCTTGATTATAACCGTGTTTGTTCAGTACATCTTTTATGACCAGGCGTGCCTGCATCGTTTT
Organism: Parabacteroides goldsteinii DSM 19448 = WAL 12034; assembly: GCF_000969835.1. GTDB lineage: Bacteria > Bacteroidota > Bacteroidia > Bacteroidales > Tannerellaceae > Parabacteroides > Parabacteroides goldsteinii. The sequence continues at coordinate 418,973 of NZ_KQ033913.1, read as the reverse complement.
ATACAGGCCGTCGCCTAAAATACGTTGTACTTCCTGGGGAGCATGGAAGGCAGCGCCATGGGAAGCGATAGCAAAATCCCAACGCCACTGGGCCTGACGCAGCAGTTTGAGCACAGGCTCCATCTGGTTATCCGCCGCTCCCCTGTCCCAGGCAAACTGCGCTTCGATATGTGCTTTCGCCAATTCCTTTTCCAATTTATTACGTAATTCCATGGCTTTGTTCTGCCGGGTATATACGTCCTGACGAAGCACTTCCGCACTTTCATGATGACAGGTCTGGCATGTTTTTTCGATCATCGCCAACGGGCTTTGGATATGATGATTATTATATGACCGGAGCTCTTCCTCGACATACGGCATATGGCACTCACCGCAGGAAACGCCCCGGCGGGCATGGATCCCCATCTGAGCCAGTTCAAAATCCGGATGCTGGGCTTTCAACATGGGAGTTCTACTCAGTTTATTGACATAATCGGAAAAACCTATTTTATCGTAGTAGTTCTCAATAGCTTCGACAGTATACCCGGAATCCCAGGGAAGAACAACCTCTTTATTCTCCCCTTTTAAATAATACTCCGCATGGCACTGAGCACAAACAAGCGAACGCATCCTCCGGTCAGAAGCATCTTCAATGGGATCGCCTTCCCGTTTCAGAGCGTCGATCAGGAACTGACGCGGAACACGCAAATCCATACTCTCCGGATCATGACAATCGCCGCAACCGACAGGATTGACCACTTCCGATCCCCAGTCGTACCATTTCTTTTTATAGAACCCATCCGAACCCACTTCGTCTATCAGCCGTGGAACATCCAGGCTTTTACAGGCCCAACAGGAAGCGGGCTGAGGACCCTCATTCGCTTTTCGCGGAGCTCCGGTACGCAAACTATGATAAAGATCTTCAATAGCATACATATGTCCTCTCGGAGACAAATAACTTTTTGAAAAACCATAACCCGCCCACAAGATTACCATTTCGGGCCGCATAGCCAGAATGTCTTCGGCCTGATTGCCGTTATACAAACTTTTGAAAGTCGTATCCGCCGTATTTTTCCAGCTCTTATATTCATAGGAATTCGAAAGATTCAGTTCATTGGCTTGAAGGGGGTCTTCGGTTCCCCCGTTTTCCACCTCGTCGATAAATATGATTTCTCCCCTATTTACATAAGAATATCTTGTAGTCACGATTAAAATGGCTATAACAATTGCGAGCAGCAACACTTTTAAATACCCTACACCTAGTGTTTTTTTCATCAGATATAATTTGCTTATATAAAATCCATATGTAAATAACTTTAATAAGCTTTGATTTTTGAGCTGTTTGATTTAGGTTACAAATGTAGTAAAAAGATATTATGGACCAAGAGAATTTTGATAACTATAAAATAAAGCTGTATTTTTGCAGCATAAATAAATGAACCTCTATGCGTATCGACATACTGACCGTACTTCCGGAAATGATCGATGGAATGATTAATTGCTCCATCGTCAAAAGAGCACAGGACAAGGGACTGGCTGAAATCCATCTACATAACCTGCGTGACTACACGACTAACAAATGGCGCCGTGTAGACGATTACCCTTTCGGTGGTGAGGCCGGGATGGTGATGCAGATCGAACCGATCGACCGGGCTATCTCCGCTTTGAAAAGCGAACGGGAGTATGACGAGGTTATTTACACCTCTCCCGACGGGGAAACATTCAACCAACCGATAGCAAACAGCATGTCCCTGCTCAATAACATGATCATTCTGTGCGGTCATTATAAGGGGATCGACTACCGTATCCGTGAACATCTGATCACCCGGGAAATATCCGTAGGCGACTATGTCCTGACAGGTGGTGAACTGGCTGCCGCTATTATTACCGATGCGGTTGTCCGCCTGATACCCGGAGCCATCGGTGACGAACAGAGCGCCCTCTCCGATTCTTTCCAGGATAACCTGCTGGCTCCGCCGGTTTATACACGCCCGGCAGATTATAACGGTTGGAAAGTTCCGGATGTGCTTCTCTCCGGCCACCAGCGCAAGATCGACGAATGGCGGTTGCAGCAGGCACAGGAACGGACGGCACGGCTACGACCGGATTTGCTGAAAGGGGAATAAATCGAAACAACTTTTTTGACAAAATAACACCCTACCAGGTATTTTATAAGCATATTGATATGTTAAAAAATATTACCTGGTAGGGTATTTTCATTTACCCGGTATATTAATCCGATTTAGCCGGTAGAGTAGTTACATTTTGATAGTTGCCTATTTTAGCAAAATACTCAAATCATTATTCTTTTGTCGCGCCATCAATTGCGCTATATATAAGGAACGGGGAAATAGATTGATCTCATTCTGTCCTTCCCAGATGCCATTCGGGCGATCGGTAAAATGGCCGGGATACTTCTCTCCTTTCAATCCTATACAATAATTATGCCCCGAAGTCCACGGGTTCTGTACGGCAGCACGGTTCACCCGGCAATTCCACAATACCTGCGTCACGCCTGCCCAACCATGTCCGCTTCCCATCTGGCCGCGGTCCTGTACGTTTATTTCGCCATCGGTGACGATATTATCATACAACGTGCCGACAGACCAACGGTGGTGCGGACCTATATCGGCAAACGTCTGCGAAGCCGTGCAATTATAAAAGACATTCGGACCGCATACCTGTGCACCGGTTACATAATCATGACGGCCTTCCGTCGCCTGGCAGTTCATAAAGAGATTCTGCTGCCCCCAGTTATTGAAGGAATAACGATAGCCTCCGGTAATAAGTGATTTTGCTTCCAGGCAACGACAATCCACAACAGAAACATTTTTGGCAAAACGTTCGCAACTGACAGCCGAGTAGCCGAAATAACGGGCCGTGATGTTCCGCACCCAACAGTTTTCCGCCTTATCCAGTCCGACGGCAATCCAACCGTGTTCCAGGTCTTCATAATCTTCAAACTCGGATTCAAAGCAGATATCCGATATACCGACCTCACTGATACGTCCGTCGAATGTATATTTATAGACTTCGCCACCTCCAAACTTCTTATCCATCTGCATCACGACAGGGTTGTCGATAAAAAGACGGTTCCCTTCGATCTTCGTGATCTGACGTTCGAAAGCCAGGTTATATTCCTGCGGCGTCCATTGGCGTGTACCTTTCCGTTCCACGATCTGGTCCATTTTAATGGCATGGATCCATTCCCGGGTACCGGGACGATAAACGATCACCCGGTCGCCCACCTTAAAACCTTTTGTCGACGAAACCCGGAATGAATGGGTACCGACCGGCACGAAATCGTCTGTTATCTTCACCCGTGTATTCGGTATTTCCTTCATCGAACCGGCACCTTCCACCCGGATCAAAGTACGACGCTCTTTACCGGTAGCGATCAGACGGGTTTCATTGATATTATCGCCTTCTCCCATCAACACTATACCACCGGTGTTTATCACGACAGAACCTGCAATCCTGTAAACGCCCCGTTTTAAAAGGATCGTCCCCCGATGGCCGTTTTCATCCGGCTGCCTGCGGGATATTTCATCAATAGCCTCTTGTATCAAGGCTCCGCTATCCCCTTCTTTTACCGGAGAAACGACTTTAACGACCGGATATCGAGGAATACTTTTATCGCCATGATGATAGCCTACCCGGCTGAAATCAGGTATGGTATTGCCGTCTTTATCGGGAATATAAGTCAGAATACCTTCCCCACTGATCCTGACCAGCGAAGACTGCCAGGCCGGCGGCAGCTTCGTCTGTGCATGGCTACAAACGAAAGCTGCTCCAGCCACTAGTCCGATTATGATTTGTTTAAATGCGCTCATTCGATACTTAATCTTCAATGATTACACGGAAGCCTACATTATGCACTTTCTGCCAAGGCAGATAAGATTTACGGTAATAGGCTGTCGAAGTTTTCGGATGATCGGTCCAGGAACCGCCGCGTATCACTTTTTCGGTTCCGTTACCTTGTGCCTTCTCGTTATAAGGATAAGGCAGATAGTCGGAACGTGTCCATTCGGCGATATTACCCTGCATATCATACAATCCCCAGGGGTTAGCCTGATAACCACCACCTTTCACCATCAGCATATTGCCGTCGTCGACATTATTGTCTTTCGGCTGGTATGTGTAGTATTTGTACCAGGGATCACCCGGGCTCATCGGTTGCGGGTTCACACCTCTTACCGCCAGCTTGTTCAGTTGTTTGTCACCCATATTTTCATAGGCGGCAAAATCGGTATTCAGCGCCCCGTACCAGAAATCGGATTCACTACCGGCACGACAGGCCCACTCCCACTGCATTTCGGTCGGCAAAGTCACTTTCAAACCGGTTTTCTCACTCAGCTTCTCACAGAAGGCCATCGCCTCTTCCCAACTGACACGGATGGCGGGTTGTTCCGGATTGTTGGCCGGATACCCCTGGTGCACATGATCCTTCCAAAGTTGGTTCACGAAACGGCTGTTATGATCGGGGAAAATCGTACGGAATTGTTCGTTACTCACCTCTATCTCCGCCATCCAGAATGCCTTTTTCACCTCCTGTTTGCTGGCCGGAGAGTAATCGGAATGTCCCTTGTTACTTCCCATCACAAACTTTCCGGCCGGGATGCGTACAAAGTTCATCACGATGCCCGGAGCCAGCTCGATGCTCTTCTTTGTCTCCTGTTCCTTTGCCAGCATGCTCTTAGCGATTGTTGCATCAAACGGCCAGCCTTTCACATTCACTTCTTTATCTTTATATTCCCTGCGTTCCGGTTTTACGGGAGACGGCTTCGGTTGTTTGCCCAGATAATCGGCATAGGCACGGATCTCCGACTGCCAGTCTACACCGGAACCGGCATATTTCTCCGTCAACTCCGTACGACGGCTGATCTGTTCCACTCCCTTAAAGATATTTGCTTTAAATTTACTATGATAAGGAGCATTAAAGTCAATCCAGTTATAAAGCGTTTTCCATTCCTTATCGGTCAGTTCAACACCATGATGTCCGGTTTTCAACATTTTGATCAGCTGGCTGGTCGAGGCATGATATTCGTACGGATTCAAGACTTCGATCTCCGCTTCCGGTCCCTGACGGTGGATATACGGATGAAGATTCAGATAACTTTTGCCAAATCCGGTAAAATCATCGATACGGCCACCGGTAAAATCGGCCAGTTTATTGGAACCGTCATGGCAGGCGATGCAGGCACGGTCCAGCACCGGCTGTACTTCTAGTTCGAACGTGAACGGACGCTGTCCGCCTTCCGGCAATGCGATCGCATGCGGTTTGATAGTCGAAGCGACCACACGTTTCGGGATAGGTATCTGATTCTGGTCTTCGTGGCAACCGATACAGGAGACGGTTTCTCCCGGCATTCCGGTCAGCCAGCTACGCATCCACTGCACGGCACGTCCGCACGAATCCAACGGTTGAAGTGAGATCGGCGTATTGGCGGGGATAGTGAACAATGCAGAACCATCCTCTTCGACCGGCACCGTACCCAACAGGCGTTTGATATCCCATCCGCTCTGAACACCCTGTACCCAATGGTCGGACGGAGTTTTATTATAAGCATATTCGTAAGACAACACACGGAATGCTTTCACCGTACCGCGGGGTACGCCCTTCAAACCTTCACCTTCGTAAATATCCTGGATAAAGACAGTCGCCTCCTTCGTGCCCGGTTTCGTACGGTCGGGAATAATGGGGGGAACCGGAGTTTTCTTTATCGGTATCGGGTGGATCAATCCTTCACCTTCATACTCGGCAATCAGCGTCAGGTTATCATACACGTCTACCAGATAAATGCCCCATAAAGCATTCGGATTCAATTTGGCGGCAACCAGATAATATTTATCGTTCAACGGATAAGGCTTGATAAACTGAGGCCAGACACCATCCACCAGCCGGTCTTTCACGATCGGTTCGATCTTGCGGTCGCGGAATGGCAGTTCCTGCACCATTCCCAGTTCCGACTTGCGGCCTTTGGAGGGATCGAACAGGATCAGACGGCCGGAACGGGCAACGCCATGGTGTCCGGAGATGATTCCGACAAAACCGGATGCCTGGCCGGGTATCGGTTTCGCGTCGAATGTGCTGTTCGGAAAATAAGAGCCGCTGCCGTAAAGTGCTTTCTGCTCGGTTCCGTCGGGATTCATATGCATCACGAAGCGGGAGAAATAATGTGTCAGGTCGGTGTACTCCCAACGGGTGTACATCACCTTGCCATTGTGCATGATAACCGGCGACCAGTTGGCATCCTGGTCGAACGTCAGACGACGCAGGGAACGGTCTTCCGGATTATAAAGCACCATATTACCGACCTCATCATTCCCGTTTACGCAAGGAACACCGTTGTAACCGATATTGGATACGGCAATGATCTTTCCCGAAGGCAACCAGGTCGCATCAAAGAACTCGAGGTCTTTTTCGGGTGATTCAATCAGTTTTTTCAAACCTTTCCCGTCCAGTCCCACTTCGAAAACCTGCCAGCGCTTATCGGTGTCGATCATGGAAAACATCACACGGTCGGCATCCCAATGCAGTTTCAGGTCGGGAACGGACGAACCGTTATCCGGCTTGAAGATGGTACGTGACTGAATGTCGCCGCGAAGATTCGATAGTTCGACGATCTCCGCATCGAATCCGCCACGCGGGGCGGAAGTCTGGTTCGACCAGTTATTATTCTGTGTTCCCAGCGAACGGGGATTGACCTGGCGGGCAGAGGTACCGATATGGTAACGGCCCACGATCAGTTTATCCATATCCAGTTCCGGATTGGCCAGCAGTATTTCCCGTTTTAACTGTAAAGCCTGCCGGGCATCTTTTATTGCATTTTCATCGTTTGAATAGATACCGGCAAAACCTTTACCTACCAGTTCTTTTAAGGCTGACAGTCTGGATTGGTTAGCGGCCTGGTCAAACGACTTACTGCGTTTCATATCATTGAAAGCCTCTTCGATGGCCCGCATATTAAGCCAGCTCAGCGATTCCTGCAATTCGTATACCTTCATGGCATCCTGCGCAATATTCAGGTATGTCACCACTTGTTTATCCAGCTCCTTTTCCTGACCGGCAGCGGCGATACGGGCTGTAAAATATTTTTTATCCGCCAACAGGTCTACGACCGATTCGGCGATATGTTTTTCTATGGTAGCATCATAGGTTGTAACCAGGGCTTTCATGTCGCTTCCGGCAAACGGAAGGAATTGTGCCGATTCAGCCGGATAGCCGGCAATAATATCTTCGGATAACTCTTTGCCCGTTATCCCCTGCAAGCGAAAAATGACGGTCCCTGCGGAGGAACGGTTTTCCAGTCCGATTTCCGCTTCAAAACGGACATATTTTTTATCCAGCGGAACGACGATCTGTGAGTTGGCATTCGCCATAATCGTCCGTTCGTATGTTTTTCCTTTCATAATGACCGGAACACCTTTGGCATTGGCGTTAAAGACCAGGCGGCCTGTACCGGTATCCTTAAAAGTATCTTTCAGATCGTTCAGCCAGACGGAAGAGCCGTCGGTCGCGATCAATCGGGCATTTGCCCATACAGCCTGGTCGTCGGCAGTTCCGTCGACCGTACCCCAGGTATAAAGTACCATTTCATCCAGTCCGGTCACATCGGCGGTAAACTTCTCGGCAGCTTGTTTCGCCTTGATAACCTTTGAAGAAACCGGAAGGCTGTTCTTTTTCATCTGTTCGTAAGCATTCTGTTTGGCAACGGCAATTTTCTCAGACCAGGAAGCAGGCGTGTTGCCCTGCTTTTTCTGCTTTTGAGGAAAAGCGGAAAGCGAAAAGGCCAGGCAGGCTGATAAAACAATTAAACTCTTTTTCATGATATCTGTCTCTTATATTTTACGATGATCTGCACTACCGGTTTATGAAATCCGGTCCCTTTTGTTAGTGGGGGTATCCCACTAACGTTAGCAGAGATGTGCCACTAAAATCGGAAAGAAAGCCCCGCCTTTAACAGCGGAGCTTCTCACCCATACTTAAATTATTATCGAACGATTAATAGTTCGGATTCTGGATCAATACGCCGTTAGAGAAGTCGATCTGATCCTGTGGCAACGGGAAGTATTCATGCGCCTTAGACCAAGCTGTTACGTGTCCCGCCAACAGTGGATCGAGTTCAAGGCCATTCAGTTTATCCATGATTTTCCAACGTTTCATATCATAGTAACGGATCAACTCAAACGGAGTTTCTACGCGGCGTTCATGGCGGATCTTTTCACGCAACTGATCCTGTGTCAGATTGGCGGCCAGATCTTCCAGTCCGGCACGGTTGCGTATCTGGTTCACCATTTCCGTTGCACCGGCTATACCCAGTTCATTGGCAGCTTCAGCTTTCAAGAGTAATAATTCACCCCAACGAAGGAAGACCCAGTCCTGTTCACTACGTGTACTAGCCTGCCACATATCACCATCTTTCATCAACGGAGTCAACCATTTTACCATAGCCTTCTTCAAATCGCTTCTGTTTAAAGATACAATTTCGCCTCCCGGCCACTGATATTTATCATCGAAAGCAACGATCTGTCCCAACCGGTTATCACCTTCCTCATAATCATTGGTCAGGTTTGCAACCGGACGTACTCCGGAGTAATTGCCGTATATATGATCGAAATTATTATAATTGTTCGGAGCCAGAAACTTGATAGAGAAAACAATCTCCGGACTGGCTTCCTGTGCATCATAAGTAAAATTGTCGGCATAACGATCGGCTAATGAGTATCCTTTGATTTCATTCAACAAATTGTATGCTTCCTGCACTTCGTTACGATTAGCGACCTTACCGTCTTCGCCAAAGGCATGGAACATCAGAAGACGTGCCTTTAACCCCTGGGCAGCCCCTTTGGTTGCATGTCCGCCGGCACCCTTGAATGTCTTGTCGTCCATTTTATCGATAGCAGCCTGCAAATCAGTGATCAGATTATTGTAAACTGTTTCCAAAGATTCTTTCGGCATATTCTGAATTGTAAGATCCAGCGGTTCTGTCGGATACGGAACCTCACCATAACACAGATAAAGCAGATAATAGCAGTAAGAACGTAAGAAAAGCGCCTCCCCTTCATACTGGTTACGGACACTATTCATATCTCCGCCCTGATAATTCTTCAACTGATATAAGAAGATATTCAGACGGGTGATAGCTTCGTAGGCTTCCTTATAAAGTTCCGGAACGAAACCCGTCATAGACGGATCTATATTATCCGCCTGGATCAGGTCTGTTTTATACACATAGCTGGAACCGGAACTACCGTACCCATTATCTGTCAGACAGTCATAAACAACCATCCCATACGATAACGTTTTAGCCTGCATACCCTGATAACAACCGGTCAATGCGGAATCAAAATCTGATTTTGATTGCCAGAAAATACTTTCTGACGGAGAAGTTGTCGGTGGCGTATCTAAAATATCAGAACAGGATGATACAGTCATCATGCCGGCAACCAATAGTGAAATATATGATAGTTTATTCATTTTCATAACTATTTTACAATTAAATTAGAATTCAAGATTTACACCGAATGAAATGATACGGTTCTGTGGATAATAAACCAAACGTGTACCCTTTGTGGAATTATAATTACGCTCCGGGTCACCACCCTGCGGGAATTTAGTTATTGTCAACAAATTATCACCAGAGAAGTAAAAACGCAGACGTTCGATCTTCGCTTTGCTTGTCAGTGCTTTCGGCAATGTGTAACCGAATGTCAGATTTTTCAAACGGAAATAAGAAGCATTGTACAACCAGTAGGTACTTTCACGCTGGTTCTTTGCACCACCTAAATCTGCGAAATACAAACGCGGATATTTGGCATCTCTATGATCTTCCGTCCACATATTGTCAATATAGTCTTGTGAGATCGGTGTTCCCTGATAAAACGGACGCAATCCCCAGCCACTGGCATAATGTTTTGCTCCCTGTACACCTTGTCCCATCAAAGAGAGGTCGAAACCTTTCCAGCTAGCACCCAGGTTCACGGAATACTCAAAATCAGGGAAGCGGCCATCAAGTACTTTACGGTCGTTTTCATCGACAATACCGTCAGGTACTCCATTCGGACCACTGATATCGGCATATTTAATATCACCCGGCAATGTCTTATCATTAAATTGTTTGGGAGAATTGGTCACATCTGCTTCATCCCTGAAAATGCCGATTGCTTCATAACCATAGAACGATCCGTAAGGCAGACCTTCTTTATAAATCAATCCCTTAGAAGAATCCACATAATCGGCGCCGTATTTCGTCAATTCATTTCTAGTGCGATCAAAGAATACACCAGCATTATAACTCAATCCTTTGAATATGCCTTCCCGGATATACCCATTATAAGCCAGTGATATTTCAATACCTTTATTTACCATTTCACCAGCATTGACAAACGGAGCTTTCAACCCCAGTAATGAATTGCTCTGTGCCTCACGAAGAATATCGTATGTTCTTTTCTTATACCAGTCAAAAGTAATATTGAAACCGTTGAAAGCTGTGATATCGATACCGAAGTCGCCAATAGCCGTAGATTCCCATTTCAAATCACGGTTGGTAAGAGCTGTCTGTGCAACACCGGCGCCTAAATTTGTGTTGTCGAAACTATAATCCTTACCTGTTGTAACCAATGCATAATAAGAATAAAGATCGACATTCTGGTTACCCAGGATACCCCATGAACCACGCAACTTCAAACTATTCAGCCATTCCCAGTTAAGATCCTTCATCCATTCTTCTTCAGTCATACGCCATCCCAAAGAGAAGGAAGGGAATATACCCCAGCGAGATTCGGATGAAATACGTGAAGAACCGTCGTAACGGGCATTCACTTCCAACAAATAGCGTTGTTTGAAAGCATAGTTGGCACGGAAGAAAGCAGACATAATGCCCCATTCTTCTGATTTACCTTTGTTAGTCTGTACAGAAGAAATACCTGTATTCAGTTCATGCAAGGGGAAGTCATAATTCTGACGGTAACCTTCCAGATTATCCATTTTATAATATTCCAGATTGTAACCTGCCATAAAAGAGAAGTCATGTTCTTTATTCGGAGTAGCCCAGTCATATTTCAAATAAGTATATAAGTTATAATAAGAGCTGTTTTCCATTGTACTGGTCAAACCGGTTCCGTTTGTATTCAATGTACCGTTCTGTGTGCCGTCATGGTAATAATAAACCGGTGTTGGCAATGCTCCCCAATTCTTTATATGTTGTTGTTTGTAACGCATAGCACCTTTGGTATACCAACTCAAACCCTTGATCGGACTCACTTCCAGCCAAGCCTGTGCGTTTACATCAGTATTTACATAATTCTTGAAGTTTTCCGTTTCAGTAATAGCGACCATGTTTTTATTATTACTTTCAAAGGTAAATGCCTTCATCGTGTAACGCTTAATACCTGTACCATCATCCGGCAACCAGGGCATATAAGTCGGAGCCTGCGAAATAGTTGACAAATAAGCATCCGTATCACCCTGGCGTGTTTCCTGACGATTGCTGCGGCTGCCGGTAAAATACATTCCGAAACGTATCCAATCATTTACCTGTGAAGTCAGATCCAACGTTGCATTGTAACGCTTGAATTCCTGCCCTTTCATGGTACCAGGCTGATTGATCATGCTTAAAGAAGCGTTGTAAGAAGTTTTACCGGTAGTACCGGCTACACTCAGGTTGTGCTGCTGAACAAAAGCAGGATCAAACATATAATCCAGCCAGTTGAAGCTAGGATATTTAGTCGGGTCGGACGGATTGGTATAATTCGCAATCATCTCATCCGAATAACGGTCAGTTGCCGGAGCACCGGAGTTATCCTTTGCCATATTGAAATATTTCATATAGGTAGGAGAATCCCAAATCACATCCAACAGATTTGTCGGATTGTGGACTGCAAAGTTTCCATTATAACGAACAGAAATACGGTCTTTTGTTTCCGAACCATTCTTGGTTGTAATCAAAATCACACCGTTTGCAGCACGTGAACCATAAATAGAAGCCGAAGCTGCATCCTTCAACACAGAAACACTTTCAATAATGTTCGGGTCGAGGGAGGCGAGGTCTCCCTCGACACCGTTAATCAGGATTAACGGATCGGAACCGGTACCGGAATAAGTACCCTGACCACGTACACGGATCTGAACTGATTCATTACCCGGTTGTCCCTTGTCGGAAGTGATACGCAAACCCGGCATCTGGCCTTGCAACATAGTAGATGTATTGGCTACCGGACGTTTGGCAATTTCTTCTCCCGTCACGGCAGAAACGGCACCGGTCAGGTTCACCTTTTTCTGCGTACCGTAACCTACTACGACTACTTCATCCAAATTCTGGGTATCTTCATGGAGAGTAATTTTCAGGCGGGCATCACTTGTTACTTTTATTTCCTGGTCTTTGTAACCAAGATACTTTACTAATAAAACATCGCCGGTTTTAGCCGGGACAGTGAAGTTCCCTTCTACATCTGTAATAATACCTGTGGTTGTTCCTTTCACTAGTACAGATACCCCGATCATCGGCTCTCCGAATTCATCCAGAACGATTCCGGAGATAGTCTGTGTTTGCGCGAACAAACTTAGACTTGAGTTAAACGCCACCATTAATAATAATAATCGCCAAAACGATTGAGTGGCCCTTTTGATTTCTTTTTTCATTTAATCATGGATTTAATTAGACTTAAAATTTCAACAAATTCAATAACACAAAGAAACATATTCTCTTTTTTACAAAAGAAAACATGCTTCCAATTTAGTATTAAATTATTCTATATGAATAGATTGATACAAAAGTGACAGAAAAGTGATACGATTTTATCAGCCGCCCTGTTCCTGATTGTTTTTCATCTGCACAAATTCAGTGGGAGTGCATCCATAAAAAGCCTTAAAGGAATTGGAGAAGTAAGAGTGACTGTTAAATCCAAGATGTGACGCAATTTCAGAGACATTCATTTCGGATTCTTTCAACAATTTAGCCGCCATCTCGAGGCGTTTGTTACGGATCAGTTCCATCGGTGAAAGTTCGGTGATGGATTTGAGTTTACGATAGAGATTTGCACGACTGATACCGATTTCCGTGCATAATAATTCGACATCCAGCTTTTCATTGGATATGTTTTTCTCGATCACATCAAACAGTTTCTGGGAGAAACGTTCGTCGGCCGACTTCACCTCGATCCCCATCACATCCGGGGAGAAACGTTTTCCATAGAGTTTTTTCAATTGCTCCCTCGAGGCCAGCAGGCTGCGGATACGTGTCTGCAACACGTCCATATTGAATGGTTTCACAATATAATCGTCCGCTCCCGCCTGGAATCCTTCCTTGATATGGACTACCATCGAACGGGCAGTCATCAGAATAACCGGGATATGTCCGATGCGGATGTCATTCTTGATCATCGTACACAGTTCCAGTCCGTCGCGCTTCGGCATCATGATATCGCTAAGTACCAGGTCTGGAAAATCCTGCACTACTTTTTCGTAAGCCCTCACCCCATCGGCTGCTTCAATGACAATATATTCGGCTTCCAGGCTTTTCTTCAGATAATCACGCACATCCTTATCATCCTCGACCAGCAAAATCTTATATTTAGGTTGATCTTTATTCTCCGTCACCGGCAACGAGACCGATATATCCTCCGTATTCGTTATTTCCGCAATTTTATCTATTTCCCTGCTCTCTATCTGTTCTTCGGAGAATGCCGAACGGGATACCGGAAGGATAACGACAAAGCAAGCACCTTTTGTTTCCGTATGATCCACATAAATTACCCCACGATGGAGTTGTACAATCGTATAAACAAGACTCAGGCCGATACCTGTCCCCGACAAATTAATACCGGACGTTTCAGGAATCTGATAGAAAGGAGTGAATATCTTATCCGCCTCTCCTTCTTCAATCCCTTTACCGGAATCTTTGACTTTCAGGATTACGTACTGACTATTTTCATCTTTATACAATCCGTCGGTCCGTTTCGGGTCCAGTTCTTTCAAGGTTACTTCCGACACCTCCATAAGAACAGATTCACCGGAAGCCGTATATTTGAAGGCATTCGACAAGAGGTTAAAGACAACTTTTTCCAAGAGGGATTTATCAAACCAGCCATTGATCGTTTTAGGAGTACAATTCAGGGTGAATTTGACTTCATTGGTCAAAGCAATCTGATTGAACGCATAATAGATTTCTTTGATATATTCGCAGATATCTCCTTCATTTACCTTCAGGTCCATGCTACCCGCCTGGTTCTTATGCAGGTCCATCAGCTGATTGACAAGAAGCAAAAGTTTTTGAGCGTTCTTATAAATAATGGATAGCTTGTCATGCAACTCTGCCGGAATATCCACCCGTTTGACCAGTTCTTCAAACGGAGTGATAATCAGCATTAAAGGGGTACGCAACTCATGAGAGAAGTTTGTGAACAGGCGTATCTTTGCCTGATGAAATTCTTCCTGTTTTTGTTTCTCCAGTTGTTTCATCTTCAGCCCGGCTTCCAGGTTACGTTTGATATTTACATAATAAAGAATTCCGTAAATAATAGCCGCTAAAGCAATAACATAAAACAGATAAGCATACCAGGTCCTCCACAGAGGCGGCTGCACGATAATAATCAATGAACGTCCTTCCTCATTCCAGACACCGTCATTATTAGAGGCTTTTACATGAAATACATATTTGCCGGGACTCAGGTTGGTATAAAATGCGGAATTACGTTCTCCCACATAGTTCCAATCGGTATCATATCCTTCCAGTTTATAAGCATACTGATTTTGTGTCGCATAAATATAATTCAAGGCCTGGTAAGTGATTGAAAAGTTATTTTCATTATAAGCCAGGCGGATCGTTTCCATGCCGTCCAATACTTTATCCAGGATAGCAGACTCATCGCCGACTTTCACCGGATGGTTGTTAACAGATAATTGCTCCAACACTACAGGCGGAATATTATTATTTTTATCCATCGCCTCCACATGGAATGTCACAAAACCGTTGCTTCCGGCAAAACAAAGACTTCCATCCGGCAAGGCGATGCCGCTATGCAATGTAAATTCACGAATATCTATTCCGTTATGACGATGATAATTCCTGACTTCATCTTTCGCCGGATCAAACATGATCAGGCCGTTTACCGTACTCATCCATAACCGCTGATCGCTGCTTTCCACCAACGTACAGATATTATTGTCCAGCAAACCTTCCCTGACAGTCATTATCCGCCGGATCGCTTTCGATTCATCCAGTTGAAAAATACCACCTCCGTAGGTTGATCCCCATATCTCACCGGATTGAGTCCGGACAATCGCCGATATATAGTTATTGGGAATCCTGTATTTCTCAACAGAAGCCTCATTGGAATATTTTGTCAGCTGTTTTTTATGCGTATCGAAGCGGAGCAATCCTTCGGCCGTACTTCCCAGCAAAAAGACACCGTCTTCTTCTTCCAGAATACAACGTACATTTGAAAAATAGATCGGTTCATCTACATTATTATAAAAGGTAGTAACCAGGGAATCATTCACAAAACAGGTCAGTCCAAATTCGGTCGATGCGCCACCCACCCACAAAACACCATTATGATCGCGAATGATAGAATAGATGGAATATTCAATCGGATACTGATGATACAAGGAAAACTTTTTGGTTTTGATATTAAACTTGTAGATTTCTCCTTTAGTCGTTCCGCACCAGACATAGCCGTCTTCGTAAAAAACGGATTTAATGATATTCGTATTAAATGCGAACCGGACGGAAGGATCGATCAGGTAATAATGTGACTCATTCGTCCGCTTGTTATAATTCAATAACCCGTACCCTTCTGTCGCTATCCATAAATCTTCAGGAGATTCATACGTAATCGCTCCGTAAATACCGGTCCTGATATTCAATTCTTCCTGCGGTTTATGAAGGACAAAGCGGTTTGTGAATTTATTCAGATAATTAACCCCTCCGGCAAATGTCCCGACCCACAGCGTTTTATCCCGGTCTACACAAAAACAATAAACCGAATAATGGCTCAACGACTTGTTTATATCATCGTAACTGGCCACCTTTACAATCCGTTCGGTCGCTTTATCCAAATCAAAAATGCCATCAAACGTACCGATCAGCAACTTCCCCTGCCATTCGATTATACAACGCACCGAGTTATTGCTCAATCCGCTGTTTAAATTAGTATATGAGGTCACCTCGTTATCACGCAGATTGATTTTATTCAATCCGCTATTCTTACAACCAACCCATATCTGCTTCTTATCATCTTCATAAATGGAAGTAATATTATTGTTATTCAATGGCATATTTTTAGATTCACTCGTAAACTGACTGATCAGATTCATCTGATGGTCACATAGGAGCAATCCTTTGTTTCTTGTACCGATCCAAAATCTGCCTGAGCTATCTTCCAGCAAAGTCACTATCATTGCTCTTTCAGTATCATCTTCTATAGGGATATATTCAAAATGGTCTCCCTCCCTGTTATAGCGATTCAACCCCTCCCAGGTTCCAACCCACAGACAACCCGAACGGTCGGTGTATACCGTAGAAATACTATTGGCAACCAATCCGTTAGTCTCCAGGTTATAGCGTTTAATCTCATTTGTGTTCAGATCTATCCGGTTCAGTCCATTGCTGGTTCCCACCCAGAGAAAACCTTCCTGATCTTCGGTAATGGAGGTGACGGAGTTATTCGACAGGCTCTGCTCATTTCCGTCTTCCCGATGATAGATTTTATATTCTTTTCCATTAAAACGGTTCAGTCCGTTCTTGGTGGCAAACCACAAATATCCTCTCGAATCCTGATAAATAGTCATCACAGAGAGTTGGGAAATCCCTTCATTCAGATCTGAATTAAAAGAATACAGATAGTTTGTCTTTTCTGCATACAGTGTTAGTACGGAAAGGATTAGAAATAGTATAGATAAAGATTTCCTGATCATACTTGTTGTATCTGATTTATGTAGAACAAAAATAGTAAAAGTTTTGGTTAATGATCAAGAGAAAAGTAACATTCAAATCAGATTTACTGTATTTCCATAAATACAGTCGGTATCCCCTCTGACTTAACGGCTACTATGCTCTTTCCTTTATTCAGATTTACTTTGATGCGGGCCCTGCCGTTATAGGCCTGAACCTTACGGCTGCCGGTAGATGTTCCCTGATTCTGAATCAATGTTCCATCACCTACCAGTTCAAATTCAATATACTTTTTTGAATCGAGGCAGCGAACGCCTTCCTTATCGTAAAGCTGAGCTTCCAACAACGCCATATCGCCTTCACGTGATACGATATGTACTGTAACAGAGGCTTCTTCTCCCCATTTTGCCGTCTGATATTCCTGGCTGATCTCATCCGTAATCTTTGTCTTTCCTTTTACGGCCACAGCACGGATCTCGTTCTTTCCTTCTTCATATACACAATTCCAACGCAGTCCGGCCGCGGGATAATCCTGACTGTTGCGTTTCTTCACACCCTGGCTGACACCGTTCATGAACAACTCCACCTCGTCGCAGTTTGAATAGACCAATATTTCTTTGCGGTCTCCCTGGTTACCCCAGCGCACCGGCCAGCTATGCCCGTAAATATGTACCATAGGCTCAGTCGTCCAGTATGACTGAAAGACATAATAACTTTCTTTCGGAGTGAAATCACGCTCTATTACCCCTTTCTGATTCACATACGGGACCGGATTTTCGGGACGTACAGGAGTTGAGAAATCCTTGAACGGCCAGTAAGCAGCCCCAGTCAGCCACGGCATTGTTTCCTGCTCTTTCAGATGCCAGTCGATCAGGCGGACAATATAACTTTCCGACCAGTCGCCATCCTTCGATGCACGGGCGGCACCACCGTATAAAGAAGCATCCCCGGCACGTTCGTCGGCACCATTACCAGACTCAATACCTTTCAGATTGGCAAATACATTCTCTGAATGACGGCGGGCATGGCTGTCTCCTCCCCACTCCACATGCAGGAAACGTTTTACCTTCTGCATCTCCTGTTCCGAAACGGATTTATAATCGGTAAATACCCCACGATACCATCCGGCCCAGATAGAAGGAGAATAAACATCCACTATATCACAACAAAACTCACAACGACGGATAGCCGTCATGCGTGTATCATCCAAACTATGAGCCAAGTCATGCAATTCCTTCATAAAAGTACGGATAGCCCCTTTATCGAACTCACTGAAATCGTTGGGCCAATCGTTTTCGTTGCCCAGTCCCCAGATAATAACGGCCGGGTGATTATGATGCTGATCGATCATATTAGTCAGCATACGGCGGGCCTGTTCCTTATATACCGGACCTCCCAGGCCTCCGCGGCACCAGGGGATTTCTTCCCAGACAAGGATACCCAGAGAATCACAAAGTTGGAGGATTATATCCGATTGCTGGTAATGTCCGAGACGGATAAAGTTCACACCCATATCCTTCATCAGCTGCATTTCCGTACGCATCATATCTTCAGTCATTGCCTGAGCTACTCCGGCATGATCTTCATGGCGGTGCGTTCCCTGAAGCAAAATACGCCGGCCATTCAGGAAGAACGGGCCTTTTTCCTGAAATTCGAATTGGCGGAAACCGAAGCTTTCTTCCGCTGTCAATGTCTGTCCGTCAGCATTTATAGTCAATTCGCAAGTATAAAGGTTGGGAGAATCCACGTCCCACAAGACGGGGTTCTTCACTTTTACTTCCGTCAGGAATTGATTGCCAAGAGGCAGAACATTTTCTATCGTTTGAGTAAATATCTGTTTGCGATTTGCATCATACACAGAAACAGTTACATCCGCCTTCCGTATATCCATCGGATTATAGAAAGAGGCTTTGACTTTTACAGAACCTTCTTTCCGGTTTGCCGAAAGTTCCGGTTCCAGGCGAATCTGTTCAAAAGAGGCTTTCGGTAGATAAACCAGGTTCAGGTAACGATACAGACCTCCGTAGAGATTAAAATCAGACAAATCGGACGGGATCATTTCCAGATCGCGCGAGTTATCGCAACGGATAGACAGAGGTATTTTTCCTTTGAA
The DNA here is from genome assembly GCF_000969835.1 of Parabacteroides goldsteinii DSM 19448 = WAL 12034. Classification (GTDB taxonomy): domain Bacteria; phylum Bacteroidota; class Bacteroidia; order Bacteroidales; family Tannerellaceae; genus Parabacteroides; species Parabacteroides goldsteinii. Next base: position 399,986 of record NZ_KQ033913.1, on the reverse strand, counting down.
ACGCTTCACCAGCTTATCATCCGCCATAAATGACTTCACGGCTTCCGTAATATCGACACTCCAACCGTCGTAACCACCTGTATGTTCTCCGACTAATGTGGTGTAAACATATACTTTTGTCTTCTGTCCGGCTCCTTCAAAATCCAATACGACACGGCCATCCGCATACGGATTATCAATTGTCAGCAGTGTTTTATACCAACCCGGTCCCTGATAATAATTCACATCGGGATCTACGGCATCTTCGGCATTAAAACAGTGGGGAAGAGTGACCTTTTGCCAGATAGGAACTGTCTCCGGACTTCCCGGTGAAGCAGGACGCACAACTTCCCAGATTCCGCCCAGATCACCTTTCAGGTATTCCCAGTTATCCGTTAATCGTATTTTTTGTTTAGATGGTACTTTCCCTGCCATCGAAAAGCAACAAAACAGGAAAAGACAGGAAAAAAGAATGTTTCTCATTATTTATTCGTTTTATATTAGTTAATTTACAATATTGCCGTTCCTTCTTTTTCCAGTTTCTGTTTCCGGAGGAGGGCTTCCAGATAATAATAATCAGCATATACAATCGGGACATCCACCTCCACATTGTGCATTTTAGAACCTGTGCTATGCAACAGCAGGAAGCCTCTGTCTTTGCCGGCTGCCGCACGGTAATTTGCTGACAGGTTCTCTAAGATTGTATTTGCTTTTGTAATATAATCCTGACGTTTAGCCGGGTCATACATGCTTAACTCATATAAAGCAGAAGCTGTAACAGTTGCAGCAGAAGCATCGCGAGGCTCATTGGGTATTCCCGGAGCATTGAAATCCCAATAAGGAACAAGGTCTTCGGGCAATGTCGGACTGGAAAAGATATAATTCTCTATATGCTTCGCCTGTTCCAGAAACTCAGGCAAACCCGTTTCACGGTAACACACGGTATATCCGTAAAGTCCCCAGGCCTGTCCGCGCGACCAGGCCGATTCATGTGCATATCCCTGATGCGTATGTTTATGCAGCACTGCTCCGGTAATCGTATCATAGTCAACCACATGGTAAGAACTGTAATCATCGCGGAAATGATTCTTCATTGTCGTACGGGCATGATTTACGGCTACATTATAAAACAGAGAATCACCGCTTGTCCTGAACGCCCAGAAAAGAAGTTCCAGGTTCATCATATTATCGATAATAACCGGACAATCCCATTTATCCCGGCTATGGTCCCATGAGCGGATTATCCCCGCACCCTCTTTATAACGGGTAGTCAAGGTATAAGCAGCCTGCAACAGAACATCCTTATAAGCCACATCCCCCGTCAACCGGTAACCGTTTCCGAAACTACAATAGACCTTAAAGCCCATATCGTGCGTTCCGCCGTTCATCTTTTCACGTTCGATCAAGGCCGTTTGCTGCTGCGCCTTTTCTTTCCAGAAATCATCCCTGGTATATTCATACATGTACCAAAGTTCACCTGGGAAAAATCCACTCGTCCAATCGCGGGAAATAACCATATGCAACGTACCGTCCGGTTCGACATTACGCGGACTGGCCAACGGGCCCAGGTTTTGTTTATCACGTAATTCCTGCTTTTGTCTCGGTTCCGCACAACGGGCAGCATCCATCTCGACAAAAGCCTGTTTGAATTGTGTTCCGGCAAAAGCAAAGTTATCCTGAACCAGATCGGGTTTCTCGATTCCACAGGAAGCCATAGCAGCCAGTAACAGAAAAATAGGAGTTTTGAATTTCATATTTCTTCAACTAAATAAGATAAATCAATAATAACTAAAACAAAATAATCACAACCACAACAGCGGATGACGAAGAGGAAAATTCCGTATCACCTCATCATTCTCCGGAAAATGTTCCAGCTCCGACCAAAGGGAGAAATAATCTTCATCAGGCGTATCGCAGACGCTGAACAGCAAAGCAGTATGCGCCACCGGCCATTCATCCCAATACATCACATCTTTTTCAAACGGCCACGCAGACTTATCCTTTATATAGGGGCACAGCCAGGCCACCCCTTTCTGCATATTCCGTCCGTCTTTCGTTGTATATTGCCAGAGATTATTTGTATCATCGGAAAGGATATGGCACACTGTTGCCATAGCATCCAGATTGAAGAGAGAATATCCGTACGGTTTGGTTCTCGCCAATTCCAACGGAAAACTGCCATCCGTATCCATCTGTCCCGGTAACAGAACTGTTTGATAACGTTCGCGGCAGAAGTCCAGCACCTCTCTATTCCCGGTATACTTTGCAAACTGGGCCGCCTGCATCACCCAGCAGGTACCATGGTTGTTTTTGGCATTCATCTCATCCTTTCCGTAAGGATGGTTCGCCAGCCAGTATAAATAGTTGGAAAACCAATCTTTGGTAGCAACGGCATCTTCACAGGAAAGCAAACCGGCCTGTTCCATTACGATCAGTGACTGCACGACTTCCAACAGATGAATAGTATCGATTATTCCTATTCCACGGCCCGTAACAATTCCTTTTATTGCCTGGGCGTATTGAAGATCGGGATTCATCCGTGTCTCCGGATCAATGAACCAGGCACGGATATGTTTTAATGCCTGTACAATATATTTCTCATCTTTCGTCACGATCCAGGCAGAAGTCAAGTCTCCTACAATCGAACTGAAACGGATCATTGCATGGCGATGAGCAACAAAATTATCCGGATTCGTTTCCCCGTCACGCCGGATATAGGCACTGTCAGGATTAACCGGATCAGGCCACCAATAATCACCTTCCGAATAAAAATCGTGTACCCCTCCGGCACTTCTTTCAGCGACAAAAGAAGTAATGGTGACAGGTTCTTGCGTTAAAGCCAGGTCTCCCCGGGTTATAATTTCCGTATGCAACAAATCTGATACCCGCTTTTGCAATCGCGTTCCGTCAGAACAACGACAGCATACAAGTATTGTTGCAGAAATTAATAATAACAATTTTAGATTCATGGCATAGACAGATTATTTTCTGTCCAAAATTACGCCAAGCATCTCTTTCCGGTTTTTAATATTATCGCAAAAGCTTGCAGATTTGTTACAAAAATGACATTTGATGAGATAATTATACAATACCGACAGATAATACTATCCGATCTTATTTAGTTTGTTTCATAATTATAAACAAAAGAATATTCATACGTATTCTGTCCGGCATCCAGACCTTCTACTGATTTTATATCTTCTGTAATAACCATGCCAGTGATATAGTCACCGACTGTCTGATAACGAAAAGTATATTCAGCACCATTTTTACTCTCGCCCAACGAATAACGGCTGGCCGATTCCGGTAAATTGCGGTTAGAGGTCCCGTATAACGAATTCAAAGGATTTACTAAATCCGGTGTTATCGGTCTCAATGTATTTAGCACACGGAACGGGAAATTGGCTGGGCACAACTGGCTACCATAGGTATAACTCACCTCATCACGCGGAAGATACTGATAAACAGTTACATTCCCGTTAGTCCACGTATATTTATCCAAAGATACCGGATCATTTTTCTTATATCCTCCTTCTTCCAACGGACGTTGAAAAATCCAATCAGCTTCAGTCAGATTGCTACGATCATATTTATATCGATATTCATTCTTCACATATTCCGCATTCGGGACATATTCATTGATAGCCCATTCCTGCTTATTTACGACCACATTTCCACTCATCTGAAAATCTTCCGTATGCACATTTGAAGCATCGATCACAGAGATCTTATTTCCAGTATAAATCAAGTTAAAAGTACCTTTGGAAGTCGTTATCTTACTAACATTACCATCCTGATTGTAAATTATATCCAAAGAATATTCAGGGAAATCGGCCCCATTCTTTTTACAGGTAATCTTTGTTAACTTATTCAACTTCGGAAGAGAAGGTTTATCATCATCTCCGCAAGAGATCAAACCAATCACTAAAATCAACATCAAGCATACACACTTTTTCATAAGTTCTACTTTTATAATTCAACATCACAAAAGTAAAACATTTGGCAAAATAAAGGCGGAAGTAACCAATTTTAAGTAATCTCTACATTTTAATAACATGGATTCACTCCCCTTTTATCAGCTGCTGTATTTTATTTTTATCGCCCACTACCCAGACCAGGTCGTCCGGTTCGAACACCGTATCGTTATCCGGCGTCATCAGCGAATCCCCGTTACGTTCGATCGCAACGATCAGGCAGTTGTACCGCCGTCCTACGTTCGACTGCATGATACTCTGTCCGAGGAACGGGAAACTGTCATCGACTACAAACGAATTGACCGTAATCTCTTTCGGCTGCCCGGCCGAACAATCGGAACCGTTCTCCTGATCTTCCAGCTTAGCCTGGAAGGCTTTCAACTGTTCGTCGGTCCCTACTACGACCACCTTATCCTGCGGATAAATATGATCGGAACCACCGGGGATATAGATTTTATGATCGCCACGGATGATCTCTACGATACTTACTCCAAAATCTTTTCTGAGCGGTATGTCCGACAGCGCTTTCCCTGCATAAGGAGAACAAGGGGAAACCGGTACTACGGCCAGGTGTATATCTTTATCACTTAACTGATTATTAAAACTGGTCTTCAACGGATTACGTTTCCGGTCGACCTCTTCCCTACGGTTCAGGTTAGTAAGAAAATGGGCTTCCAGCCTGGAATACTGGTTCAGGTCACGGCGGAACAGAATGATAAGGATCAAGACTCCTACTGCTATAATCGCCCCCACGCCATATTGCACATGATAATATTTAATCAGTACGATCGAAACAAACAAAATGGCGACAAACACCCTGAACAACACTAACGCCACCAGTTTCCCATGATTATATTTATTATCCTTCCACAGGCTCATAAACAACTCCGGCGAATTATTCTTGTTCGCCACCAGTCCGGACAGGAAAGGAACCATCAGTATCAGCGTCAGCACACTCATAACGATACTCCCCCACATATCCATCGCCGGAAACTTTTCTACCAGCAACGGATGAATAACCTGGGTAGACAGCAACAGAATAGCCGTCAGTAACACCGAATGAATCAATACTTTTCCTACATAAATCTTTAATAGCTTACGCCAGTCGCTTTCATGGTTAATCGTTTTTGTACCCGAAGAATAGCGGTCCAGAAAATCGCGCGTCTTATCCGGCAACACCTTGTACAGCCACTCCGCAAACGGTCCCGACAAACGGATAAAATAAGGAGTCGTAAAAGTCGTTATCACCGACACAGCAACGATAATCGGATAAACATACTCGTCGAGTACCTTCAACGACACCCCTAAAGCCGCAATGATAAAGGCAAATTCACCGATCTGAGCCAGACTGAAACCCGACTGAATAGATGTTTTCAGCGGTTGTCCGGACAGAAGTACTCCGAAAGACGAAAAGAAAGCCTTCCCCACGATCGTCACCAAAGTGATCAGAATGACAGGCCATGCATATTGCACCAGGACAGCCGGATCGACCAGCATACCTACCGACACAAAAAAGATGGCGCCAAACAAATCCTTGACAGGCTTGATAATATGTTCGATGCGCTCTGCCTCTATCGTTTCGGCGAGGATAGACCCCATGATAAAGGCCCCCAAAGCAGCCGAGAAACCCGTTTTCGTCGCTACCACCACCATTCCCAGACACAAGCCCAGTGCAATAACCAGCAACGTTTCATCATTCATCAGCTTCTTCACCTTTTTCAGGAAAGCCGGAATAATAAATATACCTACCAGAAACCAGAGAATCAGGAAAAAGGCGACCTTCAGGATACTGCCGATCATTTCCTCCCCGGCAAACTCCTGGCTCACCGCCATCGTTGAAAGCAAGACCATCATAATAATGGCAACCAGGTCCTCGACGACCAACGTCCCGAACACAATCCCCGTAAACCGCTGGCTCCGCAACCCCAGATCATCAAAAGCCTTTATAATGATCGTTGTCGACGACATCGACAGCATCCCGCCCAGAAATATGGAATTCATCGTAGACCATCCCAGCAGATGCCCGACCAGATAACCGACGATCAGCATCGTTATCACCTCGGTCATCGCCGTAATAAAAGCGGTAGAACCGACATTCATCAACTTTTTGAAACTAAACTCAAGTCCCAGGGCAAACAGCAGGAAGACGACTCCCATTTCCGCCCACAAATTAATATTTTCAACGTCTACTACCGTAGGAAAAATCTGTACATAAGGCCCGGCCAGTAAACCGGCGACGATATACCCCAGCACCAGGGGTTGTTTCAGCCATTTAAATAATAAAGTTATTATCCCTGCGGATATAAGAATCAATGCAAGATCGGAAATCAAATCTGGTAAATGCGACATACAATATATTATTGATTAATCTGTTAGCTAACAAAAATAACATTTTTCCGTATTTTATCAAGTACAGCCGATGCTTTTTTATAACTTTGCTAGAAATAAATAAAAACATCTATCTATTTACTTAAATCTGTTAGTATATGAAAAACAAGATTATTCTCTTTCTTGTTCTGTGTTTCTGTTTTAATTTAGCAGGATTCGCACAAAGTACCGTTCATGAATCGGTCAAGTTCCAAAGTAAAAAGTTAGGAAAAGAAGTCTCCTACTCGATCTATCTCCCGGACGGATACAACAGCTCCGAACGTTATTATCCGGTGCTTTACCTGCTGCACGGTTATACCGATAATGAAACCATGTGGATACAAACCGGGCAGATGCAGGAAATTACCGACCGTGCCATCTGTAGCGACCAGGCCGTGCCTATGATCGTTGTCATGCCGGATGCCTGGGATACCTGGTATATCAACCAATACGACGGAAAGGTACCCTACGAAGACATGTTTTTTGAAGAGTTGATCCCCCATATCGAAAAGACCTACCGCGCCCGCAGTAACAAAGAGTTCCGTGCCATCGCCGGACTGTCGATGGGAGGTTACGGTTCGTTCCTTTACACCCTGCATCATCCGGATATGTTTTCCGCCTGTGCCCCGCTTAGTGCCGCTATTTTCGACGACAGCGTGATGGAACGTCGCCAGGCTGAATCACACAAAGACCTCTTCGGCCGCCTGTTCGGTCCCGGACTGGATTACTGGCACAAAAACAGCGTCTTAAAAATGCTTTCCGAACTGGATAAAGAGAATCTGCCCCGCATCCGTTATTACATCGACTGCGGAGACCAGGACGGTCTGCTGGATGGTAATTTCCAGGCCCATAAGATCATGCGGGAGAAAGGGATGAAACATGAATTTCGTGTCAGAGGCGGCGGACATACCTGGTTATACTGGCGCACGGCATTGCCCAACGTCCTGGAATTTGTCAGCGGAGCATTCCGGAGAAATCAATAGTAATCAGTACCAAGATCCTCCGAAACATACCGGTGCGCCCCACTATGCACAACAATTACACCATTTGAACAGTTGACAAGTGTCACTTGTCAACTGTCAACTCATTAATCCTTATACCAAACCGGACCTGGCTGATTTCCCATTTCAAACTCAAGCGTTGCGCCGCTCATGATCTGGTCGTGGGTGATATAGCTCTTGTCGTAAGGCTGGCCATTCAGTTTGACTGACTGGATATAGATATTCTCCGCATTTACTCCCGGAGCTAAAATCTTGAATACTTTACCATCCGCCAAATGCATTTTTACTTCCGGGAACAAAGGAGTTCCAATCTCATACTGTCCGCCTACCGGATCGACAGGATAAAATCCCATCGCACTGAAAACGAACCAGGCCGACATCTGTCCGCAATCCTCATTGCCACAGATACCATCCGGAGCATTCAGATACAAATCATGCAAAACCTGAGCCACATACTTCTGCGTCTTCCAGGGTTGTCCCACCTTATTATACAGATAAATAACATGATGGCTCGGTTCGTTGCCATGCGCATATTGTCCGATCATACCTGTACTGAAAATTGGCAGGTCTTCTTTCGCATCCGGAGCATACGTAAACATGCTATCCAGCTTTTCCGTGAAACGCTCCTTGCTGCCCAGCAAACCGATCAGGCCGTCCAGATCCTGCGGAACATACCAGAAATACTGCCATGCATTACTTTCGCAGATATCTTCCGTATAATCTTTCGCATTGAACGGAGTTACGAAATTCCCCTTTTCATCACGCGGCTGCATAAAGGTCGTTTCAGGATTATAGACATTGCGATAGTTCTGTGAACGTTTATAGAATTCATCCGCAATCGCTTTCTTTCCCATCTTTTCCGCCATACGGGCAATGCAATAGTCATCGTAAGCATATTCCATTGTTTTGGATAACGACCAGTTCTCCCATTTTTCCGGATCACTGTTAGCCGGTACATATCCCAACTTCTTATACTCCCCGATACCCCGGTAATCATCCCGGTTCGCCGTAGCAACACATGCCTGTAAAGCCAGTTCCGGATTAAAAGTACTGATTCCTTTCAGGTAAGCATCCACAATCACAGGAACAGCGTGATAACCGATCATCATATTCGTTTCATGCCCATACAGATTCCACAAAGGAAGGGCGCCATTCTGTTCGTAGAATTTCAGGAACCCCTGAATCATATCGTTCACACGTTTCGGGTCCGTATACGTATACAACGGATGGGCTGCCCGGTAAGTATCCCACAAAGAGAAGGTCGAATAATTATTCCAACCGTCAGCCTTATGTATCTGATTGTCCGGACCATAGTACGAGCCGTCCACGTCACTGAAAATAGTCGGAGCGATCATCGTATGATACATGGCGGTATAGAACTTAACCAGGTCATCCGTATTATTGCCGTTCACTTCAATCTTCGACAATTCTTTGTTCCAGCGGGCGACAGCCTCCGTATGATAACGGTCGAAATCGTTGACCGGCACTTCTGCCTGAAGGTTCTTTGCCGCACCTTCCATGCTCACACCCGAAATAGCCGTATTCACCAGAATCTCTTCGTCCTTTTCCGTATTGAAATCGAAACGAGCTACATAGGCAGTACCGATACGGCCTTTATCCTTCGTCACAATTGCTGTCGTATCCATATGGTAAGCTACAAACGGTTTGGAGAAACGGGTCTGGAAATAGACATGTTGGTCGGGCGACCATCCCTGTGAAAAACGGTAACCGCGGATAGTAACGGAATCGACCACCTCGATATAAGAATCAAGCGTAAAATCCCAGTTCATCGCCTTCTTCAGATTCAGGAAAACGGAAGCTTCTGCCTTCGGGAACGTATAACGCTGGATACCGCAACGTTCGGTAGCCGTCAACTCGACATTAATATTATAGTCTTTCAGCAACACCCGGTAATAACCGGCCGAAGCAGCCTCGTCATTATGTGAAAAAGTGGAATAAATACCCAGCGGTGCTTCAGCCTCTTTATACGGGCGGGTCACCGGCATAAAGGAGATATCATATAAATCCCCTGCCCCGGTACCGGAAAGATGCGTATGGCTGAAACCAGCAATCGTCGTATCCGGATAAAAATAACCTGAGATACGGTCCCATCCGGGCAACCCGTTATCAGGACTTAACTGCACCATACCGAAAGGAGCCTGTGCTCCCGGGTAAGTATTCCCGGTAAAATCAGTACCGATCATAGGATTAACATACTGCGCATAATCCGCCTCCTGTTGTTTCTCCGGCGTGCAGGCCATCAAAGCCAGCAAGGAGACCGCCAATAAAGTGATGTGCCTCATTTGTTTATAAATTGTTTAAGTCTTGACAAATATACAAAAAGAGACGTAACATTTAAACAATGTACGTCTCTTTCTATAACTAAATTCCAATGTCTATGGTTTATTAACCTTCATTTTCTTCTTCGTCCTCTTCATCCGGTTCTTCTACCGGCGGTTTTCTTACAAAGAATGCACTTAATTCGTACAAACCGTAAAGCGGGAAGAACACGACACTCAGTGTAAACGGATCGCTACTTGGTGTTATAAATGCTGCGGCAACAAGCAATCCCACAATGGCATGGCGCCTGTACTTATGGAAAAATCCTCTGTGCAGCAATCCCAGCTTCGACAACAACCACGATACCAACGGCATTTCGAAAACAATCCCCATCACAAAGATCAGCATCAGGAAGTTATCCATATACGAATCTAAAGAGACCTGTTCGGTAATATTAGCACTCAACTGATACGTTGCCAGGAAACGGAGTGTCATCGGGAATACCATAAAATAACCTACGGCACATCCCAGGAAAAACATTATTGTTCCAAAAAAGAATACCCATCTGATATTTTTCTTTTCGTTCTCATACAAAGCCGGACTGATGAACCTCCATAACTCATACATTAAATAAGGGAAAGTCAATACAAGGGCCAGCCAGAATGAGGTAGTCATATGAGTAAAGAACTGAGATGCCAGCTTAATATTTACTATATCCACATGAAAAGTATCATTGCAGAAATCAGGTAAAACATCAAACCACGGACTAATATCAATAAGCCACTTGTTCAGTTCACACAACCAACGATAAAGAATAAAATCAGCATAACAGGGAGCCATAATAACGTGATCGAAAAGATCACGCATAAAAGCAAAACTACCGATAGCAAAAACAAAGAGCGCCAGAATAGAACGGAATAAAGTCCAACGAAGTTCTTCCAGGTGGTCCCAGAAGGACATTTCATCTTGTTCCAATTCTTCCATTTCGTCTACTTCTTATCGTTGTCGTCCAGCTTAATGTCGTCTTCTAATCCTTTTACACCGTCTTTAAAGTTCTTCACACCTTTACCGATACCTTTCATCAGTTCAGGGATTTTCTTTCCACCGAAAAGTAACAACACAACAATGGCGATGATAACGATTTCGCCTGTACCTAAATTTCCTAAAAATAGTAATTCGTTCATGATATTATAAATATTAGTCGTTAATATTCTCCTTTTAATAGGGGCAAAGATACTATTTGTAACGAATAGTCACTCCATTATTCTAAATTTATTACCTTTGCACCGTCTTAAAAAACTGAAATTAGAAAAAGATTAGAAAGATGAAAGCTTATGTATTTCCCGGTCAGGGTGCACAGTTTGTCGGAATGGGAAAAGACCTTTACGATAACAATCCCCTTGCAAAAGAGATGTTTGAGAAAGCAAACGAAATTCTCGGTTTCCGCATTACAGATCTGATGTTCGCAGGAACAGACGAAGATCTGAGACAAACCAAGGTTACACAGCCTGCCATATTCTTACACTCGGTTATCCTCGCTAAAACTTTAGGCGACCAGTTCCAACCGGATATGACAGCCGGCCACTCCCTAGGTGAGTTCTCTGCACTTGTTGCAGCCGGAGCACTGTCTTTTGAAGATGGTCTGGTATTGGTTTCCAAACGTGCCATGGCTATGCAGAAAGCTTGCGAAGCCACTCCTTCCACGATGGCTGCCGTACTGGCTTTGCCGGATGCAACAGTTGAAGAAATCTGCGCAAGTATTACAGACGAAGTAGTTGTTTGTGCAAACTACAACTGTCCGGGTCAGCTGGTTATCTCCGGTTCAATCCCCGGTATCGACGCTGCCTGCGAAAAGATGCTGGCTGCCGGTGCAAAACGTGCATTGAAGTTGAAAGTTGGGGGTGCATTCCACTCTCCGCTGATGGAGCCGGCCCGTGCCGAACTAGCTGCCGCTATCGAAGCAACTCCGATCCACAAACCTTCTTGCCCTGTTTACCAGAACGTAAGCACAAAAGGCGAAACCGACCCTGAAACAATCAAGGCCAACCTGATCGCCCAGCTGACAGCTCCGGTTCGTTGGACTCAGAGCGTTCAGAACATGATCGCCGACGGTGCCGACCACTTCATCGAATTAGGCCCGGGTGCAGTACTGCAAGGATTAGTCAAGAAAATCAATAAAGAAATGACTACGGAAGGTATGCAATAATGAGCAATATATTATAAAAAAGGAGGTAAACAGTAATAGTTTACCTCCTTTTTTATTTACAAACATGCCAATTATAACTGAGATAAATATTCACCTGGAGTTAAAACTGATATTTTTCCTCCAAATATTTATGATAAGCTTTTCTGCCATTTAAATCATCATCGTCATCAATCTTTCCAGCCCCTAATAAACTCAATACAATATCAGGTATAGGTTCTTCGCTAACTTTTGGTTGCTGCACAAGACGATCCAAATAATTTTCTATGATAGAAGACAAATCCAGTCCTCTTTGCCGTGCATAAGCAACAGCTTTATCAACAACATTTTTATTTAATTTTATCTGTGTTGTTTCCATACATCATCTTTTTTGTCAAAGATAATCATTATTCCGTTTCCTATCCATTCAAATGCCATCTTTTTCTTCTATTACACCACCTAACTCCCAAAAACAACACACCTCCCCCACCCAGCACCCACCAAACCGGCAAGCGCCCCAGCGACCAGCCGCTTTCTTTCTGCTCCGTAGCCACTGTTTCCCGCAACCAGCGGCCTTCCTGCCGCGAAAGTGAGAGCAGGGTATCCTGACTGACAGATACCTGCCGGCAGTCCGCCACAGCACGTCTTATTTGCCCTACATACTGCCTGCCATTGCTGTCAGGAGCCGAAAACGAGACTTCCTCCCACCGGAGTGTCGTTTGTATATCAGACTTCCATACACGTTCCGCCCACAAGCTGTCGTACCGTTCCACAATCAACGAATCCCTCTCCCCGAACGTCCGCTCCGCCACAGTTTTCCTCCCCGCAACACAGCCACTGCCGGCCACCAGCATACACAAACAGCTCCCGATCAATCCTTTACTCTCCATTCTCATCTCTTCTGATCTTATATTTATAACTATAATCCACCCCGAACAACGCCCCTGAAAACGTCGACACCTCACCGAATCCCACCAACACCGAGTTATGTATCTCCCCTGCCGGACTACACCAAAACCCCATAAACAACAATACAACACCTGCCAGCGACAACAAAACCGCCACCCATAACTGGCAACCGAGCGGCCACCCCCTTCTTTTACAATATCCCATACTCCTCCTCCGCATCAAAACAAGGACACTCTTTCAACCATTCATCCCGCGTGATCTTCCCGTCGCCATTCCGGTCGGGCGACAAATCACGGTGCCCGCAGATCCGGCATCCCGGATACTGCACCAGCAGTAACAACAACAATCCCCTGATAGACAATTTCTGCCTCTCCGTACGCGTATCTTTCGGATGCCCGCCGGCATCCAGCCCGCCTTCGTAACAAATCCCCAGACTGAACGCGTTATACCCTTTCACATGTGCCGGAATCAGCTCCGGCGGACGCATCGGTACGACCTCACCCGAACGGCGGATATAATAATTATAACCGGCCGAAAAGAAACCACGCGCCTTATGGTCACGTTCCAGCTGCTCCGGCGTATACTCCATCGTCTCTCGGGTAGCCGAACAATGCAAAACAATCAGATTAATTTTTCTCATGATTCAATTCTGTTTATCGTTAATGTGAAAGCAAATGTACAGGAAGGGAAAAGTATGGAATCGGTTTAAATGGGAATAGCAGGGAATAAGAGGGAATAAAACAGATTTTACCGGGAACCGGAGTATTCAGGCAAAGAGACAAGGATTGAACCCGAACACGTTCACCGTCCCGCTTCGTTTATTTATTATCAAATATTCCAGGTCTCAGGATCGCCCAGATGATCCACCAGGATCTCCACCTGGCGCGGCGTAAACATACGCTGCCCCTTGCGGTAACCTGCTTTCTTCAGATCCTCCAGCAACTCTTCATCCCGTCTGATCCACAACGACAACTGTGCAGAAGCCGATTTCAGTAAAATACCCGGGAAATACAACCGGGCCAGTTCCGTATGTCCCCATACCTTGCTCTTATCCATGATTGTTTTGTTTTTGTTGTTTTTCTTTCAGTTGCAAATATTCCTCGTAAGTGATACCGCCGGACGACACATTCTCCGGTTTCTCCTCCTTCTTTCGTGCCGCCTTATAACGGTTTGTCTCCGTCAGGCGTTCGCCCATAAACTGTATCAGCGCACTGGTGACAGTCAACGCATCCACCATCCCGTAAAAACGGCCGTAACGTCCGCATTTCAGCCGATGGAAAAACAACAGCAATTCCGTCACCTTCAGATAAGGATATTCCGCCAACACCAGACGCGACAACTCGCGCTGGCGGTTGACCGGCATTTTCTCTTTCACCCCGACGAACAAGTTAATATCTTCCAGCAGAGCGCATATAAACACCATGACCACCAACTCGCCATACCCCAGGCAAACCGTTTCCAGCATGGGAGCCGTACCGAAATAAGCACGCTCGGTATAACGGGCGGCCATTACCTGCATATCCGGTTTAAACGTATTCAGGAATTTCTCCGCATTCCCGTAACGTGCCGTCATATCAGCAACTTCTTGTTGCTTCTTCAGCCATGCGGAGGAGTTCTTCCCGTCGGGCAGCTTCTCCGTTATCGTCTGAAAATCGAGTTTCATTTGATTTTCCATATTGTGTAGATTGATTTACATTTACATTTTGATTTCCATTTCCATTTTCCGGGGTTTTCGTTACAGAAACCGGAGCTTCTGTTGCAATAACCGGGGTTTCTGCAACAATAACCCCTTCATTCGCCCAATTATCCGGTATTTCGAGATCCGGATCGATCTTTATTCCGAGTCTTTTACTGATCTCCCGGAAGCGTCTCTGTATCGCCAGCGAAGAAAGTACCTGCCGGTATTCCAACAGTTCCCTGTCGAACAACTGAAGATCTATACAATAAAGGACCGCCTCACTGACCGTAGCCTCGTCCAACCCCAGGATAACAGAGATATCGAAACAGAAATCACTGTCATAAGAAATATAATACCCCTTCTCCCGGTAAATTTCACAAAGGATCGCTAAATAAATACAGATGCCCTTACACCCGTACTTTCGGAGCAGGCGTTGTATTTTCCTGTCCGAATACAGGTCCGTATCCAGCGGAAAATAGCCCAGTCCTTTTTTTAATGGTCTAGCCATAATTTTAATTTTTTAAATGTTGATTACCTGAAGCACCAACGGTTAACAAATCCGGTGCGAAAGAAAGGGCGTGATTTACAATAAAAGTCTTTGGCGTGTACAAAAACAGTAAAAGTTGAACTCCAAACTCCCGTTTAAAATTCAACCCTTAGACTCTTTATGCGGTAAACATAGACAAATATATTTTTAAAACCTATTTTTCCGGTAAAAATCAGGATAATATGCTTTTAGATGAAAAAAAAGCATATCTTTGTATCGTAACAATTTAAATATGAACAACTATGAAAAATGATTCTGCTTTGGTCCGTTTCGATTGGGCCGTAAAGCGCCTTTTACGTAATAAATCAAACTTTGTTGTGTTGGAAGGCTTTTTGTCCACTTTACTTGGGCAAGAAATACGTATTGTCAAAATGCTGGAAAGCGAAAGCAACAAGGATAGTGTCGATGATAAGTTCAACCGGGTAGATATGCTGGCAGAAGACAGTAAAGGGGAACTCATCATCATTGAGGTACAGAACAACCGTGAACTGGATTATTTCCATCGTATGTTATACGGAGCATCCAAAGCCATTACCGATTATATCAATGAAGGCCAGGAATATGGTGTTATTCGTAAAGTATATTCAATCAACATCGTTTATTTTGAATTAGGGCAAGGCAAAGACTATGTCTATCATGGTCGTACCAGCTTTAAAGGAATCCATTACAATGACATTCTTCAGTTGTCCGTACGCCAACGTGAACAGTTTGTACGACACGAAGCCGGAGATATTTTCCCTGAATATTACGTATTACGAGTAGACGGTTTTAACCAACAGGCGAAAACGCCTTTGGACGAATGGATTGCTTTCCTGAAAACCGGCGAGATCGATAAAAACAGTACGGTTCACGGTTTACAAGAAGCACGCGAACGATTGCGGATAGACCAGTTAGACGAGAAAGACAGACGACAATATTATGCAGATATGGAAGCTATACGTTATCAACGCAGTGTGATCAAAACCGGATGGATTGAAGGCCGGGCCGAAGGAGTAGCGGAAGGGAAAGCGGAAGGAATAGTTGAAGGGAGAGCTGAAGGGAAAGCTGAAGGGAAAGCAGAGCAACAACGACTTATAGCTATAAACCTGAAGCAGAACGGAGTCGACCCTCTCATTATTGCACGATCTACCGGCTTGTCGATAGAAGAAATAGAACAGCTCTAAAGACCTGACACGGCATAAAACATATTCCCGGGGAGGCTCTTCTCGCCGGGATTTTTATAGCAATACATACAAAATCCCAAATTGCCATTTTGATAGTGAATAGCGATTTTGAAAATCGCTTTGATACGTTAAAAAATATTACCCGGTAGGGTATTTTATTTTACTCGGTATATTAATCCGATTTACCCGGTAGAGTAGTGTCATTTTGATAGTTGGAGAAAGTCATCTGATAACCGACTTTCCTTATTGACTTAAATTCAATGCAGGAGAACGGTTCTACATCTTCCCTCAAACGCTTGATAGCGGCAGATACACAATCCCTGTCTGAATCTCCTATCTCATCTTTAACAAACCGTTCCAAAACATCTGTACAAATATATTTATATGTCAACATATGATCTTCCGCTTCAACAAAGTGCCGGAACAGACTTAAAGAATTGTTTTTTAACTGAATAGCTATCCCATTCGCATTACGTAAAACTCCATACTTCTTCGAAAAATAGAAACCACAAGGCAATTCGATCCAGATTATTTTTTCATTTGACGATAAAGGGACTATCCACTTTAATAACTTCTCTAATTCAAATTGTTTTTGTCCGATCAATTCCGCTTGTTGTTTATTAATCGCATCTGTTTCCTGTTTTTGATCATTCAATTCGACCAATTCTGCTTGCAACTGTTCAATCGATTCGGACTGCTGTTTATTAACTTTCTCTGTATTTCTCTGCTTGGTTTCCAACTTGATCAATTCTGCTTGTTTTTGTTCAATTGATTCAACTTGTTGCTTATTAATCTTTTCTATTTCTTGTTTTCGAACCTTCAATTCAACCAATTCTGCCTGTAACCGTTCAATTGATTTAGATTGTTGCCGTTTGATCAAATTCTGCCTATTAAAATACCAACCGCCGCCAACCAAACCGACCAGAATCAAAAAAGAAATACACCAAAACCATCCCATCCGTCCTAATATCATACCAACAGGAAAATCAGCATAAGCCTGAAGTGTTATGTTTTTATCTTTCTCCTCGTTCAGCCTGTAAACAATAGATTTTAAAAATATAGCATCTTTATATAAGGCACTATCAGCAGAAGTATCAATTACTTTTCCTTTCCATATACAACGGATCGCGACTTTCGCTGGTATACCCTGTTCTCTCAATAAACTATGAAAAAGACTATCCAGTACATGACGATTCGAATCACGAGTCGTTATATAATCCTGATCACACCAGGCCATTTTCTCATCTCCTGGAATATCGTTCGGAGAATATTGAGGATCGTAGAACTCAGTCTGTCTTCCAGAGATTCGTTTTATATCTTTCTGTATTGCCTCTGTAAATAGAATAGAAGCATCAGCATGCAATTTTCTATTTTGCTTCTCATAAGTATACATAAACCAGAATACAAATAAAGAAATGACTCCTGCTCCAACAAATATAAACACTAGTATATTAATTACTTTTCTTTTCATTTTTTCTTACAAATTACCGACATTATTGACATTTTACCGACATCTTTACTATATATCAAGAAGTTAGCAACCATATCATGACCAAACTCCTAACAGCCTATTTTTCAATCAATATATTATAATTACTTTTGTTGTCAAATGAAAGATATAGATAAAACCTTCGTTAGCAGCAAATATAATAAAAACAGTCTAAAATAAAAAAAACATGAAAAACATTATTAAAACAGGACTCGTCCTTTCGTCACTATTTGGTGCCTGGTATTTTAGCCACACCACTTCACAGAAAAATTTAATAAATGATCTGGCATTTGAGAATATAAATGCATTAGCATGGGATGCAGAAAATCCTCCTACAGAAAATTTCAAATGTTACGGATGGGGGGAAGTTGATTGTTATGGTATTAAAGTTGAAGTAAAATACAGCGGTTTCAGCCTAACTCCTGAATCCGAATGAAATCTCTCCCCTCCATATTATTAATAGGTATTAGTACCCTTGCCGCCTGTTTCGGAAATCAGCAAACCACTTTCCCCCGGTACGCTGACTTTCCTGAAACAAAGGCGATCAAGGCACAGGTCGCAGACCTGGATACTGTCCTGCTCCGTTACCCATTCCGGGTAGCGGTCAGGGATAGTATTGCAGTGGTGATGGACCTGCATAATATGGATCATTTCCTGCATGCTTTTACCTATCCCGGATGGAAGCATCTCGCCTCCTTCGGCAAACGCGGGGAAGGACCGGAAGAAATGCTTTCTGCTGAAAATATCCAATTCAACTCCTTAGACTCTTTATGGGCGATCGACGCCAATAAGATGGAGATTACACGTTGGAAAATATCTCCTTCTACCCGCTCAGCGGAGCGCGTCGAAGAGATCAAGCTGGATAAGAAATTAGTACGTTCACTGGACTTTCATACGATGGAATCAGGGTTTTTCATTCCGGATTACATGGGAGAGTTCAGGTATTGGGAAGTCGACAGCAACGGTAAGCCGGTCAAAAGCATCGGAGAAATCCCAGGCGAAACGATCGACGAAAACACCGTCCGCCCGGCACTTGCTCAGGCATGGAGAAGTTTTATGGATTACAATCCCGACAACGGCACTCTGGCAATAGCTACCCAACTGGGAGAAGTCCTCGAAATCTTTAATCTGAAAGATAACACTCATAAAGTCCTTTATGGTCCCGCAGGTGAACCGCAATACAAAACGGCAAAAGACGGCACAGGCGTTCCCACCGGAATTATGGGGTTTAGCGATATAAAGGTGACAAGCAAATACATCTACGCTGTTTTTCAGGGTATTAAGTTCGACGATAAAATTGCCGCTATCAAACAAGGGAAAGAACCTGAAAACGGAGCAAAGTATATCTATGTATTCGACCTGAAAGGAAATCCGGTACGCAGATATGAACTTGATCACCGCATTAACAGTATGGACATTAACGAAGAAACAAATACGATCGTCGCCACCGAGGCGAAAAGTGACGATCCGATTATAGAATTTAAGATTTAGCAAACGATATGAAAGCCTTTTATCTTTACATATTATTAATAGCAACCACCTTCTTCTCCTGCCACAACAAGCAGAAAGAGAAGGAAAATAAGATTGCGCATCTGGTCAGCGAATGGCAAGGGAAACAAATACAGTTCCCTGAAAACCTGACCTTCACACGCTATCTGACAGATACTACGGATTTTCAGATTCCGCAATCCGAATATAAGGTATTAATATATGTAGACTCTATCGGCTGCACCAGTTGCAAACTGCAACTTCATAAATGGAAGGAACTGATCGAATATACAGATTCAGTAACACAAGGAAAAGTTCCTTTCCTCTTCTTCATGCATCCGAAAGATGCGAAGGAAATACGTTACCTCCTAAGACGAGACGCATTCGATCGCCCTATCTGTATTGATATAGACGATCGACTAAACAAACTGAACAAATTCCCGGCAGACATAACTTTCCAGACATTCTTGTTGGATAAGGACAATAAAGTCACTGTATTAGGAAATCCGGTACATAACACGGCTGTGAAAGACCTGTATCTGAAACAGATCACAGGCAAAGACAGTCCGAACAAGAATATTCCTAAAACAGCCGCCGAAACAACAAAGGCAGAAATCGACTTCGGTACTTTCGACAAATCGGAAGTAAAAGAGACAACCATAGAAATAAAAAACACCGGGGACAATCCCCTTGTGATAGTGGACGTAAGTACCACCTGTGGCTGCACAGCAGCCACCTATGACAAACGACCTGCGAAACCCGGAGAATCTCTTCGGGTAGGAATTAAGATGACACCGAAAGACACAGGTTTCTTCGATGAAGTCGTTACGATCAAGTACAATAGTATTAACAATCAACCTGTCAAAGTAAAGATAAAGGGGAATGTTCGGTGATCGAACGAATGGGAGTTTGCTGCACGACAGCAAATAGTACAAGCAAACTCCCGGAGACCCCGAAAAGGAGGTGTATCAAGGTAATATAACCGACAAAATAGAATGATACAGGTGTCATTCGACTATCTAATCCGAATAATAGTAGGCAAAGATAGAAAATAGCCTGATTAAATAATGATTTTAATAAATAATTAAACATATACGGATATGAAAAAGTTATTCGGTATCATAGCTCTAGTTGCGATAGCAGCTACAGCTAGTTGGAATTTCTGTCAGAACCAAGACAAAGTGGAACTGTCCGACTTATCATTGGTAAATGTAGAAGCCTTAGCACAAAGTGAATTACTACCAGATGCTTGTCATTATACGATAGTTGTACGACCAGGAACTGATCTTAAACCAACTAGAGATTGCATAGATGGTGGTAGCAGTTTTTGTTTCTAAATTCTAGATAAAAATCTTTATTTTTGAATAAAATAGAATATTTACTCAAAAATAAAGAAATTTTCAATATATCTTGGATGAATTTGATAAATAATCATCCAAGATATATCATATTAATATACTTATATTCATTTTTCTCATGATAAAACTCTTAATAGTACTATTAATAATAATGACATTCAATTCGTGTTCAAATAATGAACAAACAATTAATGTAGAAACAATCATTTTTGATGAAAAAATCAAAAACGACATAAAGGATGAAATTATATGCAAATTCATTCCACTTCAAACTACAGATGAATGTCTTTTTGAAGATATACGAGCAATCGATATTGTTGAAGATAATATATATATCATCGATAGAAAAGGTGATCATCTATTTGTTTTTGATTTATCCGGAAAATTTATTACACAAATAGGAAAAAGAGGAGATGGACCAGGAGAGTATTTGTTATTAACTAATTTCCATGTTGATAAGGAAAAACAGATCATCACATTAGCTGATCCACATCAAGATAAATTATTTAATTACAATTTAAATGATTACAAGTATATAAACGATCAAAAAACATTTTACTTTTCCGACTGTTGCTGGTTACCTGATGGAAATATTGCCTGGGCATTTCATAAAGGATACAACAGTGGCAAAAGAGATAAACATTATGTAAAAATAACAGATTCAAAATTAAATGACATTAAATTATTATACCCAATGAATTTTTCTCCTGAATATCTAATGGTTCCAGGAAGTTTTTTTTACACGCTAAATAAAAAATGTTTTCTTAACATACCTTTTATACCAACAATATATGAGGTAACATCTGAAAAATTAATACCAACATATCAATTAGAACTGGGTAAACATAAATTCGCTTCACTGGAATGGCTAAAGGCTAATGCTGAAAAAAATTTTTACAGAACAATATCCAATACAGATTATATTTCTGGTCAATATGTAATAGAGACAGACGATTATATTTGTGTTGAATACTATACAAAAGGAATGAATCCACATATTGGATTTTATAATAAGAAAAACGGAGAATCATTTAAATATAAAGTTTCTGATTTTATAGAAGTCACCGGATTGAATGGACTGTTCCAAGTCAAAGGAACACATGAAAACAATTTTATTTTCACAATATTACCAAGCGAACTAAAACAAAAAAATACAACTATACCAGAGCTAAAATCCATCATTGGTGATATAAAAGAGGATGATAACCCAATTCTTTGTCTATTAAAATTCAAACAATAATAAAAATGAAACATATATTATTATCTTTATTTTTTTTATTCACAACATATTCGTGTCATAATGGTACTACAATCAAAGAATATACCATTTCAACTCAATCAGACATACTATCTGACAGCAAAATTATTTTCTCAAAAGAAGATAATTGTTATTTATATGACTTAAAAATAACAGATAACTTTTACTTATTCCTTGATGAGAAAAGCGATACGGTACTTAGAGTTTATAAAAAAAACAATCTATTACAAACACATAGCCTATGTAGAAGTTCCGAAAAGGGTAAATTATGGATGCCTTTATTCACTAAAGAGACACACGAGGAATCTGAAAAAACAGACAAGACCTTTTTGGTGGACAACAATATTTATTACAAAGACTTAGAATTACATACAAACAATAACAACATAGATATAAACATATTAAAGTTATTAAAACAACAAAATATGTTCAGTCGTGACTTCAACATCACCACTAAAGAAACATACGCTATACCAATAAGTAGAGATAATAAAAATCCATTCTATTTTTTCAATCCGGATTCTGGATATTATTGGGTGGACCCATCCCCGTCAATAGAAAAAATGATGCCAAAAGATGTTTTGTCATATACAAATACAATTTGTCTAAACGAAAATCAAAACATGATTGTTTCCGCCTATAGATTTACAAATTATATCTCTTTTTACACATTGGACGGAGCATTAAAAACAACTGTTAAATTTGGAAAAGAGTCTATCAGCCCTGTATTATCTCATGAACAAGATAAAATAGATATTAGAAATACTCCTAAATGTTTTACTTACATTTGCGGAACACCACAATATGTATATTGTTTATACGATGGTTCTAGTGATTTTACAAATCCTTCTAAAATTGTCGTTTTCCAATGGAATGGAAAACACGTAAAAACCTGGAAATTAAACCGAAATATACGAGCAATAGCTGTTGATAAAAAAGACAAATACATTCTTGCCATAGCATCCAATAATAATGGACAAGACATTATAAAATATAATCTAGAATAATAAACATAGATACAACACAAACATACGATCAAATACCCGCTAGTGCATTATTAAGGTTCACTATTCCGGAAAGGATCGTTAACCAACGGATATTTTTTATTGAAAACGACAGTATAAAAAGCTATTAATTCGATGAAAGAGAATAGAAAAATACATACCCTGATCAACAAAGCCATCAATATAGTCTTCTGGCTATGTATGACAGTTACTCTATGGTTTGTTTTACAGGTATTTATCTTTGCTTCTTTCAAAATCCCCAGCGATTCGATGGAACCGGGATTAATTACAGGAGACAATATACTTGTCTGGAAACCAACCATTGGACCTCGCATATTCAACCTGTTTGCCTCCATGAGAAACGAACAAACAGAGATTTATCGCATTCCCGGTTTCAAAAAGATAAAACGCAATGATATTCTGGTTTTCAATTTTCCGCATCCAAACAGTTGGGATAAAATTGAAATGCATATACTCAAATATTATATCAAACGGTGTGTCGGAATACCGGGAGATACCTTATCCATCCGAAACGGATTCTTTCATGTGGAAGGCGTACAAACGCCTCTCGGCAACATGGAGTCACAAAAAGGAATAGCTGCGACTGAGAAATTTCAAGATGGTATATTTCAAAGTTTCCCATTCGACAGCATCATCGGTTGGAACATCAAAGATTTCGGACCGCTCTATATACCGGCAAAAGGCGATTCCATTACTTTAGATCGTACAAACTTCCGGTTATATAAAAAACTGATCGAATGGGAACAACAGGAAAGTCTTCAATACAAGGATTCTACGACTTTTCTTAATGGAAAGCCGATCTACGGATATCGTTTCCAAGAAAACTATTATTTCATGGCAGGCGACAAAGGCATAAACTCACAGGATTCACGTTATTGGGGATTACTACCTGAAGAATATATCGTCGGGAAAGCATGGATTATCTGGAAATCGGTAGACCCATACACGGATAAATTCAGATGGGACAGATTTTTGAAAATTATTCACTAATAGAATTGATTATAAAGTAATCCCTTCATATATGTATCAAAATTACAGTAATATGAAATTAAATCTGTTTGCCACAATTGTACTTGGGCTGTATCTGTTTCTTTTATCGGGATGCAGCAACACCAACAATAGACAATTGGAATTAGCCTTACAAACCGCAGGAAATAACCGGCAGCAACTTGAAAAAGTTATACAACATTATCAAAGAGATAAACAGAAAGAAGATGCTGCAAGGTTTCTGATACGGAATATGTTGGGAAAATACTATCAGGAAGGAGATCGAATTGATAAATTCCACCAGTTTATCGACTCTGCATACCAGATAAAACAAGAAGAATACGACCAGCAGACTATAAATAACACTTATAAAACAAACAACAAACACCAACAAGACGACGCTAAGCAACAAGCTGACTTGCAACAACTAAATGCAAATTTCCTGATTACACAGATAGATGCAGCTTTTCTAGTATGGCAAAAACCCTGGAACAAACATCTTTCTTTTGATGAGTTTTGCGAATGGATACTCCCCTACCGGATTGGAAACGAATTGCCGGAGATATGGAGGGAAGAATACTATAATGCCTTTTCCGGATTATTAACAGATAGCATATTGACCACCCGCGATGCCTGTATTGCTATCAACAATGAACTGATTAAATTACCGATCCATGTCTTTAACGATTTCCCAAAACCGGCGGACATAAAACCCAGTAGCCTTATCCATATAAAATTCGGTTTATGCGGGGACTATACCAACCTGGCAATATATGCCATGCGATCTGTAGGGATACCTGTTACAACAGGAAGTATTCCGCATTGGGGACATAGCAATAATAGCCACGCGTTCAATCTTCTATATGGCGAAGACGGAAACTATTATGATTTTGCTGGAGGTGAGCACCATCCGGGGGATCATCTCAAACGTTTTGATGGCATACCGAAAGTCTATCAGAAAACATTTTCCATACAACAGACTTCTTTAGTGATGACAAATACATCTAAAGAAGAAATTCCTGCATTCTTCAAAAATCCTTTCATGAAAGATATTACGGACCATTTTCCTGCTATTCATCCGCAGACCGTATCCATTCCATTGAATAGAACCTGCCACAATAAATATGCCTATCTATGCGTATTTGATCCGCAAGGGTGGTTCCCGGTTGATTGGGGAAAGATATCCGATAAAAAAGTGACATTCAACCATATCGGTCCGAATATTATCTATCAGGTCAACAGTTATGAGAATAACTCTTTACAACCGTTAAGTTCTCCCTTTGTCGTCGATTCTACCGGAAAGGTTACTCTTTTCGAATGCAGGAGAGAAAAAGAAGACCTGTACCTCGAACGCAAATACCGCGAACCCAAACATCTCGAAGCCATACCTCCGGCATTCGTTGGTGGCAGATTCCAGGGATCGGATTATGCGGATTTCCGGATAGCGGAAGATTTATATACGTTCACAGAAGCTCCAAGTTTCAAGTATACCACTATCGAGGTGAATCCTAAAAAGAGTTACAAATATTACAGATACCAGTCTTCTCCCAATCTACGGGGAAATATGGCTGAACTGGAATTTTACGATACAAATAGTCAGCAAATACTAAAAGGGGAAATTATCGGAACAGACAACACCAGCATCTACAACCCGCATGCGACCAAATATAATGTATTCGACG
This sequence comes from Parabacteroides goldsteinii DSM 19448 = WAL 12034, assembly GCF_000969835.1. Classification (GTDB taxonomy): domain Bacteria; phylum Bacteroidota; class Bacteroidia; order Bacteroidales; family Tannerellaceae; genus Parabacteroides; species Parabacteroides goldsteinii. Next base: position 374,619 of record NZ_KQ033913.1, on the reverse strand, counting down.
GAGACCCTCTCACCTTCTTCCACACACGCGACAGCATGAGTTGGGCAGGTCTGGCATTACCCAAGCCGGCACATATTAACAAAATACGCTATATCATCCGGAATGATGACAACGGAATACGAAAAGGTAATCTCTATGAACTTTTCTATATAGATGAATCGGGTGCATGGGCCTCTGCCGGAAAACAAACGGCAGAGCAGGATGAATTATTAATATATAAACAGATCCCCCAAGGTACTTTATACTGGCTACGCAATTATACCAGAGGAAAAGAAGAACGGATATTTACGTATGAGAAGGGGAAACAGGTTTGGTGGTAAAAATAAGTCATAATTATTCAACACAATATTTTCAAAGCTTACAAAGAATGAATATCTTTACGGACAGACTGAAAAAACACTGGCAAATGAAATACTTTATACTCTCATTATCAATATTCTTATTATACTCATGTTCTAAACAGGAACAAGTAACTGATACTAAAAAAATTATTTTTAATGAAGAAGCTAATCCGGACTTTTTCAATACTCTCACATGCAAGTTCATTCCATTGGAAACAAATGACAGTTGTTTGTTTAATGATATCAAAGAAATCCAAATTGTTGATAACAAAATATATATTATTGACAATAAAAGAAGTAAGTTACTTGTTTTTGATATTTCCGGTAAATTCATTACCCAAATCGGTAATTTAGGTAATGGACCTGGAGAATATCTAGCACCTTCAAACTTTAATATTGATAAAGAAAAACAAACTATCACAATTGCAGATGTAGGCCAAAGTAAACTCTTATATTACGACTTAAATAATTATCAATACATAAATAGTCAAAAGGCATTCTATTTTTGTAATTGCAGCTGGTTGCCAGATGGAAATATAGCTTGGGCAATAGAAAATGGTTATGATTCAGGTAAAAGGGATCCACATTATGTGAAAATAACAGATTCTAATTTAAACACTGTCAATTTATTATATCCTACGGATTTTAAACCTGAGTACTTAATGGTTGCCGGATCATTCTTTTATACATTTAACCAAAACTGCTATCTTAATTTACCTTTCATTCCAACAATATATAAAGTCACTTCTCAAAAAATAACACCAGTTTATGAATTAGATTTTGGCAAACAAAAATTCGCATCAATGGAATGGTTAAAAAGGGAGGCTGAAAAAAATTATTATGGAACAATATCCAAAACAGAATATATATCTACACAAACAGTAAAAGAAACAGATGACTATATTTGTGTCGTATATTATGCACAAGGTCTAAATGCATATATCGGTTTTTACAATAAGAAAAATGGGGAATCTATTAAACTAAAAGGATCTGATTTCGCAAAACACACTAATTTATATGGACTTAGCCAAGTCAAAGACACATATAATAATTATTTCTTATTCTCCATGTTAGCTTGTACACTAAAAACATATAAAAGTTCTCTACCGGAATTACAACCTATTATCAAAGATATAAAAGAAGATGATAATCCAGTCATTTGTCTATTAAAGTTCAATTAGAATTATACAATTAAATAAAAATTGCATATGAAATATATATTATTATTTCCACTTCTATTTATGGCTTTTTCATGTCATAAAGGAACAAAGATCAAAAATTATAACATATCTACAAAAGTAGACAAACAACTGGCTGGTGAAATTCTACTCTCAAAAGATGATCACTGCTATTTTTATGATTTAAAAATAACAGACAATTTCTATTTATTTCTTGATCAAAAATCTGATACAATACTTAGAGTATATAAACAAGATAATCTATTTACCCTTCATAATAGCTCATGCAGAAGTTCGGGAAAAGATAAACTCTGGAAGCCTTTGTTTACAAAAGAAATACAGACTAATTCTAATGATAAAGATATTACCTTTTTGGTCGATGAAAATCAGTATTATAAAGACATAACCCTAAACAATCAAAATAGTGATATAAAAATAAACACATCTAAACTATTAAATCTTAGAAATGTATCAGGTCGTGATTTTAACATCACAACCAAAGAGGTATACGCTATTCCTGTAAATAGAGACAGTAAAAGTCCATTCTTTTTTTTCAATCCTGACTCCGGATTTTATTGGGTAGATCCATCTCCCTCTGTTGAGAAAGTGATGCCTAAGGATGTTTTATCATATATTAATACGATTTGCTTGAACGAAAGTCAAAATGCTGTCGTTTCTGCTTGCAGATTTACAAACTTTGTATCTTTCTACGAATTGAATGGAACATTAAAGACAACTGTCAAATTTGGAAACACACCTATCGTACCTGTTATTTCTCCCAATCAAATTGGCATAGATATTAGAAATACAACCAAATGTTTCACTTATATATGCGGAACACCACAATATGTATACTGTTTATATGATGGTTCGTCTGATTTCACCACTCCCTCAAAAATAGTAGTTTTCCAATGGAATGGAAAACATATAGCTACATGGCAAACTGATCGCATCCTGCAAACAATAGCTGTAGACAAAGAAGACAAATTCGTTCTGGCTATTGCATCCAATGATAATGGCCAGGATATTATTAAATATGACTTGAAATAAAATACAAATAGTACTATGCGAAACGAATTCTTTCATGTGGAAAGCGTACAAACGCCTCTCGGCGACATGGATTCGCAAAAAGAGATAGCTGCAACTGAAAAATTTCCGATTATCTGGAAATCAATTGATCCGTATACAGATAAATTCCGGTGGGATCGTTTTTTAAAAGTCATTCATTAAATCTAAAACAATGAAAAAAGTATTTATAACAGGAATAAACATACTATTAGCCGTTTTTCTCATCGCTTGCGCTTCATCGGATAGCAAACGTCTGGAGCAAGCACTTTTGTTTGCCGGAGATAACCGGGGCGAACTGGAAAAGGTATTAAGCCATTATGAGAATAATCCGGAAAAACTGGAAGCCGCCCGTTTCCTGATCCGTAATATGCCCCGATGGTACGGATATGAAGGATGGCAACTGGATTCTATCAAACCGGTATTGATACAAAAAGATAAAGGAGAAGCCGTTCCTAAAGAGGTGATAGCAAAATGGCAACGGGTTTCTTTCTATTCACTGCCGAAAGTATATGACGCCAAAGTGATCACGGCTGATTACCTGATCGAGAATATCGACCTTGCCTTCGATGTGTGGAAAAGGTATCCGTGGAACCGGAATCTGGGATTCGATGATTTTTGCGAACTGATCCTTCCTTACCGGATCGGAGACGAACCGTTGTCATCCTGGCGGAAGCTGTACCATGATTATTATACGGCCATACTCGACTCGGCTTATCAGGGGAATGATGTGATTGAGGCTTGCAAAGCCGTCGATAAAGATCTGAAAAGAGTTTATTACCGTTGGAACACGGATTTTAGCATACCTCATCAAAGTGCGGACTTCCTGTTCTATCATCGCGTCGGTTTCTGTAGGGAGGCTTGCGATGTCACACTTTATGCCATGCGTGCCTGCGGCATTCCTGTCGCCAGTGAATATTTCGTTTATTCTCCTGAATACCAACATCCTCACTTCTGGACTGTGCTACGCGACACTACCAGAAAGTTCATCCAGTTCGGTTTCAATGAGTTTGAAGCATCCCGCATAAATCCGGGTACCGACGGCAGAAAAAAAGGGAAAGTCTACCGCTACTGCTTCGGAGCACAGGATGAACTGTTTTCCGGAATTACAAAAGACAATAAAGTGCCGGCTTTATTCAGGGATCGCTTTATCAAAGATGTAACAGCCAATTATTTCGGTGAGAATGAAGTATCCGCCTCCGTGCAGTCTGCATACGAAGATTATATCTATCTGGGCGTTTTCAGTCCGGGCGGATGGATTCCGGTCGATATCGCACACAACAACAAGGGGAATGTGACTTTCCGGAATCTGGAACCTGATGTTATTTACCAGCCTTTGATCTCGGACGGGCAAAACCACCGGGCAGCAGGTTTTCCGTTTATTTATAAGGATGAAACAGTTCATTTGCTAAAGCCGGATACGACCTCCATGAAAAAAGTTATACTGAAAAGAAAAATGTCGCTTATGCCAACTATTGCCGAATTTCTTTATCGGGCCATTATCGGATCAAAAATAGAAGTGAGTGCAGATCTTTCTTTTACCCGACCGGATCTGGTATATCAGTTCAATGATACATTGGATTACAATTATTACGAACTGACTCCACCGGATATTAACAAGAAATACAGATACATAAAATATATCGCTCCATCAGGAAAACAAATGGAACTCAGTGAGCTTTCTGTTTTCAAGGATTCCTTATGCAAAGAACAGATTCCATTAAAACGAATGAACGATATAGAACCTGTACGGGCATTGGATCATATAACAGACGGAGACATACTCAGCTATTTTCAGGCAAGAGATACTTCTTGTTTTATCACATATGATCTGGGAAAAATGACAACGATTGGAAAAGTCGTTTTCTCACCACGAAACGATGACAATTATGTCTGGCCAGGAGATGAATACGAGCTCTTCTATCAGGACGGAGTAAACGGGTGGAAATCGCTCGGGGTTCAAACGGCTACCGGCTGGGAACTGGAATACCGTGTTCCGGACAATGCGTTGTTATGGCTGCGCGACCGGACCAAAGGACGGGAGGAGCAGGTGTTTATTTACAAAGAGGGGAAACAGTATTTTACAGTTGATTTATGAAATACAGACAATATATAAGTTACTCACTGCTCGCTATCAGCGGAATCTTTCTGCTGTGCACCGTTTTTGCTACAGACACAGGACTGGCTAACGGGCTGGTCACAGGAAAAGTTCTTTGGTTTCATCTGGCGATGTTGCTACTGGCTGCATGCAGTCTGGTGGCGGCTGTTCTGACGAAATCGGTAAAACCATTTGTCTTTTCGGTCGCAGACGGATTGGTGCTGATTTTGGCGGCTATTGTTGCACTTACTTATAACCGGCAGCTGGATCCCGAACCGGAGAAAATGTTGTTTGGCGGGCAATTAGTCGTATTGTGGTTTCTGCTGCGGTTCATATTGACCGGATGGCCGCAGTTACAGCTATTTTTCCTGGCGGTGGTTGTTGCGACCGGAGGGATTGAAGCCGTGTCGGGGATGCGACAGTTACATGGATTCGAGGGATCTAACCATTCCTTGTTCAAGCTGACCGGGGATTTTTATAATCCAGGGCCTTATTCGGGGTACCTTGCAATTGTTTTGCCGGTTTGTCTGTGGATGATTTTGGAATGGGGGAAAGAGAAGAGAGTGCACAGCCACGCGTCTCTACGGTATTTGGGATGGATCTGTTTGCTGGCGATCATCGTCGTGCTTCCTGCCGGGATGAGCCGGACGGCATGGATAGCGGCTGCCGTTTCATGCGGATGGGTGTATTGGGTGCAACGGATCGGATGGGAAAAGACTAAAAGATACATGAATGGAAACCGGACCTTGACTATCGTATCTTCTATTTTGATCCTGATCTCTATAGCCGGTGCATTGGCAGGTATTTATCTGCTAAAGAAAGATTCTGCCAATGGCCGGCTACTTTTATGGAAAGTGACGGGGCAAGCTATCAGGGAACAACCCTGGACAGGAACCGGGACGGGTGGTTTTCCGGCTGCTTATGCAGAAGCACAGGCGGAGTATTTTACTTCGGGAAAGGCTTCGGAGACAGAGATGATGGTTGCCGGATGCCCGGAATATGGATTTAATGAATTCTTACAAATTGGTTTGGAACAGGGGCTGGTGGGTTTAATGGTTTTTGTATTGTTGTTAAGCTATTCCTTGTTCCGGGGGGTAAAAAACAGACAGGCGGGAGCGGCCGGAGGGATATTGGCGCTGATGGTGTTCAGCCTGGCATCGTATCCGTTGCAGTTGCCGGAGTTCTGGGTGGTGTTGGTGGTGTTGATGGGGGTGGCTAATAGCAATACTCCGGTTGACGCTGATATTTCGGTTGCCGCTGACACACCCCCTACCCCCTCTCGAGAGGGGAGGAAGATACTTTCTGTCGCTATGATAGGGGTGCTGGCTATATGTTGCGGGTGGATTTTCCGGCAGCAGAAAGGGTATTATGAAGGATATAAAAAATGGAATACGTTGAAGATGTTGTATAATAGTAAGGCTTATGAGGCGGCGGGTGAAGGATATGAGGAACTGGTGTCGTTGATGGGACATAAACCGGAGTTGCTGTTCGAGGCAGCACAGTGCCTGAGCAAATCGGAACGGTTTGAAAAGGCGAACCGGTTGTTGGAACGGGCAATGAAGTTGAGCGGTGATCCGATGATACATTATATGGCGGCAAAAAATGAGCAGTCGATGGGAAACTATCAAAAAGCGGAAAATTTATTGCTGCATGCGATCGATATGTTACCGGAACGGATCTATCCGTATTACCTGCTTACCAAACTTTACTCGGAACCTACTTTCTTCCAGGAAGATAAGTTTATCAAAGCGGCTGACGCCGTACTAAAAAAAGAACCGAAAGTAGAGAGCACGGCTATCCGGGAAATGCGGGAAGAGGTCAAGATATTAATTCAAAACAGAAAATAAATTTTATTCAGAGTATTTTTCAATGGATAAGAAGATTTTCATATCTTTACACACAAACAGATAAATTCTCTTACCATATGATACGAATACCAAAAACATCATATCACATTTTCTGTAATTGGACAAAACTACTGCTTGGTACACTTTTTCTCTGTTCATGCGAAAATCATCAGAAAATATCTTTAAATCAGAATCTGATGATTGACACAATCAACATTTCAATAGGCGACAGTTGTCTTCAAACATACACCTCGCTAAGAAATAGAGTTTGCGAAGACAAATTATATTGCTTCAATAAAATACAACACAGTATTGATATATTTAATCTATCTACTCAAAAACTATCTAACCAGATAAAAATAGAACACGAAGGAGCAAATGGCATAACCAATATAGATGCTTTTTGTGTTTATGGAGATTCTATTTTCATTCAAAATGAAACCAGCTATACAATAATAAATCATCAAGGTAAGATTATCAAAAAAATATCCAGGGAAAAACTAAACAACCTCATTGACAACAACGAATATTCTATTTTCCCAACAAACATCACATTATCTAATTTTGAAAATCTCATCTTTGACAATAAACACGATGAATTAATAATACCAATTAATACAGTACCACCGTCAAATTTAAAAGGTAAAAATTGTATTGCAACAATAGATATAAAAAAAGAAATTGTAAACTTACTCCCTATATACTTCCCTCCCACCGTCACAGATAAGTATTATGGAAAATTATCTACAGCACAAATACTTAGCAAAGGAGACAGCATTATATACAATTTTGGAAATTCATCAAAAATATACATTTATAATCGTAGGAATAAAGAAACCTATGAATATGATATAAAAAGTAATTTCACGGATAATTTATCTGAAGACTTAGACAAAAATGTAAATACAAAAAAAATATTTGATCACTATTTACATTCTTTATTCTTTCACAATATACAATATGACCCATATAGAGATTGCTATTATCGTATACATACTAATAAAAACAACAATCCGTCGGCATTTAATGACAAAGAGACATTTCTAACAATCATAAATTCAAATTTCGAAAAAACAGACGAAATAAAATTACCTGAAAATACTTATCCAATATATAATATATCAGCTAATGGATTAATCTTTTTCACCATGATAGGTTTACAGGAAGATTCTTTTAGCTATATCAATTTAACAACAGACAATATCAACAAAATAACTAAGAATTACACTCAATTAGATACTACACAAAAATCAGAACAAATCATAAAGGAAGAAAAAATAAAGAAAACAATACTTCCTTCATCAAAGCATTCCAAAAAAGATTCAATAATGACTACTGACAAAATAAATTCTTTTGTCAGAGAGAACATGATTTATCCCCAAGAAGAATTAAAACAAAATATAGAGGGATATGTACTTATCATCCTTGAAAGCGATAGTACAGGAAACGTTATAAGTCATAGAATATCAGAAACTGGAACAACAACTGATAATGAAAACTTTCGTAAAGAAGCTCTCCGGATAGCTCATTTAGTAAAATATATCTATCCTAATATTACATTCTTTTTTCATGTACCCTTTCTTGTTGATAGATATTTTGAAACTCACAAAAAGGAATCATAAAAATATTGACTATATTTACGAACAAACCGAAAAACATGGACAAATGAAACATCTCTCTTACATATTAACAAGTATTAGTACCCCTATTGCGTGTTTCAAGAATCAGAAAATCACTTCCTCTAGGTATGCTGATTTCAGGAGACAAAGACGGGCATTGCTACCAAAACAAAAAGTGAAGGCTTCTGTAATAGTTACTACAATATGGAATTTCAGTCAAAGTCCAGACAAGAAAGTAATAAACATCGTAATGTCTATTGCTATCCTTGGTGTATTTATCTGTTGCAGCAATAAAGATAACAATCAGTATTTTAATGGAGATATACGATACCTCGATAACAGTAGTATGACTACAATAAACATCGAAAGTAAATCCGTTCCATTAAATGGGGACAATACCGGAATGATAGCAGTATATGAGTCACTGCTAATTTGTTGGAGTCCTAACTACCCTAATCATTTTTTTAATATATTCAATGTGGACACGGGTGAAGAAATCGGTTCTTTCTGTGAAAAAGGGCAAGGTAGCGAAGAGGCAATATCCGTTAATTGTATAATGCAATTATTCAAAAAAGGAGATGATATAATGACAGTACTTTACGCTTCTAATGAAGGAAAGTTGTTTTTATGGAATGTAAGTCAATCTATAGAAAAAGGGACAACGGTATATGATACAATTGTTCCGTATAATAATAATCGTATCTTCTTTAACTTTTATCAGTCCGATGATATATTGTTTGCCTACAAACCTGCTGAATATTTAAATAACAATGAAGCAACTACGCCGTTTTATGAAAAACGTACGATTTATACTAATGAGTTAATACAGGAATATCCGATTTACAAAACAAAATCAGTACATAACAGTAATAGCGATATCGCGAGTTCAGTAGATTTCTTTTTTTACACATGGGACGCAATGAAACCAGATGGCTCTAAAATTGTCCAGGTCATGAAACATCTTCCACAAATAAACATTTTAGACATTCATACTGGTAATATTGTTGGTTACAGAATGAAAGACGGTCCCGATTTTTCTCTTTTAGAAACAGATATGAAGTCAATGAATGTATATTATAATTGCGTACATGCGGATGATAATTATATTTATGCGACTTACTGGGGAAAAAAACCTTGGAATGATCATCTTGGTGTTGAATTACCAACCTTTAATACTATCCATGTATTCGACTGGAACGGAAAACCTCTTTATCAACTTGTAACCGATCAATCTTTTTTTCGTGTATGGTCAGATCCGGTTAGGAAACGGCTATATACTATAAATCTGAATAATGACGAAGTGTATTATTTAGATTTAGAAGATTTGAATTAGAAGCCTGACTACTAAAATAGAATAGGATGAAAAGCATTTATACAATCTTAGTTATGCTTCTGACAATAATGGCAGGATGCGGTGGTAACAAAAAATCTGACTGTCAAAAGGAAGACTCTGATACTATTGCTATACCGGATACTTTTATTACGATTGACGTTAGTAAAAAATATCCTCTAAAAGAGTTAATTCTTCAGGATATTATGGATGTGGAATATATTGCATTAGAATCCACGGACGAATTTCTTTGTCAAGGCATCGTACAAGCCATAGGTAAAGAAATCATATTAGTGAAAAATGTCATCAACGATGGCGATATCTTTATCTTCGACCGAAATGGCAAAGGTTTGAGAAAGTTTAACCGGAAAGGGCAAGGTTCTGAGGAATATATATTCAACCTAAGTGCCTTCGTAGATGATAACAGCGGTGAAATATACATTGATGAAATAATAAGAAACGTTCTGGTATATGATTTTCAGGGAATTTTTTTAAAAAGTATCCCCAGAGGCGATAACAAATGGATTAATGCTACGAATTACAACCAGGATTATTTGATTGCCAGGGAATCACCTTCCATCCAGATACAAAATAAAACGGATTACCAACGTTTTGTTATCATTTCCAAACAAGACGGGAACATTGCTAAAGATTTTCGAATCTATTTTAAAAAGAAAGTTGAATGGGGAATAACCAACCGCGCAGAAAATACAGGGGGTGCTCCTCGTCTTTATCCTATCGTTCCTTACGATGATAGTTGGTTGTTAACGGAACCCTCGTCCGATACAATATTCAAACTCTCACCGGATTACAGTCTGACTCCTTTCATAGCCAGAACACCATCTATACAATCGATGAAACCAGCCGTATTCCTTTTACCATGTATATTTACCGACCGCTACTATTTTATGGAAACAGTAACGATGGATGCCGACATTTTAAGGAATGAGAAATTCCCAAAGACACATTTAATGTATGACAGAATAGATAATACATTATTCGAATATACTGTATTCAATGATGATTTTTCTGAAAAAGTCCCCGTGAACTTAACTATGCAGGAAACTACAAATAGTGAAATCGCCTTTTGTCAAAAATTAGAACCTCACGAACTTATTGAGGCTTACGAAAAAGGGCAATTAAAAGGGAAGTTGAAAGAAATTGCTGCGGAGTTGGAAGAAGATTCAAATCCTGTAATTATGCTGGTAAAATATAAAAAATAACTTCTATACCCTCTTATTCCCTTTTAAACCTATCTATCTCCATCTAAACCGTTTTTGTGTTTCGGCTGGAAGTTACTTTTGTAATGTTTTCGAAAACAGATGAAGTAATTTCTATTAACACTTAAAAAATTAAAATTATGTCAGTAAAGTATCGTTTAGTCGAACGTAACAACATGGGGAAAGACAAAGAAGAAACCCCGAAAAAGTTATATGCACAACCGGTTTATTCGGATTTGGTAGGATTTGAAGAATTATTGGGTGAGATCAGTGAAGCCGGTATTCCTTCCAACCAGGTAAAAGGGGTTATGGACCGTATGAACTACCTGATCAAAAAACATTTGGCAGCCGGACGACGGGTACAGTTCGGTGAATTCGGAAACTTCCGTTACGGAGTTGGTTCTACCGGAGCTGCTGAAAAAGAGGAATTTCAAACCAATATGATAAAAATTCCACGAATCATTTTCAGTCCGGGAGCGACCTTGCGTAAAGCCCGTAAGGATGCCAATTTCGAGAGAAAGGAAGAGATTGTTACCCAAAATGACGGCGGTGGCAACGGTGGCGGCGACAGACCGGAAATTGAATAGACGATCTGATTTCAAGTTGCTGTAATGTAAAAGGGAGTGCTTCTACGTTTTGAGGCACTCCCTTCTTTTATCCCTTCCATATATATTATAAATTCCTCTGCAAAATAAGAATCATTTCCTTTGGCTTTGTCCTGATATTTACATACATTTGTTGGCAGTAACCTTATTAGAATGAAGACTTTAGACAAAATCACATATTTATGAAACTACACTTATTCTATTTCGTTCTATGCTTTATCCTTTTGTCCTGCCAGTCTGATAAATATCACTGGAAAAACCAGGATGACAGAATGGTTCTCATGTCCGGAAAAACGGTTGTCGGAGAGTTGAACCCTTCCGTAACAAAAGGAATGAATCGTACAGATCAGATTGAAATGCTCGATTCCTGTACGTTTAAGATCACCTGCCAATACACAGCATTGGAAGACATGGAAACAGCCAGGATTAACCTGGATTTCGTACACAAATCCGCCTCCGATTACTGGATGATACCTTCCGTCTCTTACAACGGAAACAACTGGGGACGGGGAAAAGAGCCCAAAGGTGCACAGCAAAACGGGAAATGGCGAACTTATTCCTACCGCAGCACACCCATTCCCGGAGCAACCTACTCGGAAGGAACACGGTTTGCCGTTGCCATGTGGAGCGACGTCCCCCAGAATGAAAAAGAGAGTATCTCCTGTTCCCTGATGCCGGACAGGGAGACCACTACCCACCGGCTTATCTGGCCGGAAGAAGAAATGCCGGTCATGTATGCAGCCAGGGACCGCTACAAACCGGGATATCAGAAACAGGAAAAATTATCCAAAGGGGAAACGGTCACATTGACCGCTTATCTCTCCGTCTGCGACGTGCAGCCTCATCATTATGCCATGCATAACTTCTTGCACGAAGCCTGGGAGCGTGCCGACAAACAAGAGACAGCCATTTATCCACCCGCCAAAATATGGGAACTGGGCCTCCGGTATGCTAAAGAATATCTTTGGACGAAAGAGGGTGCTTTCAGTGGATTTACAATCGGTTTCTCGCCGGATAAAAGCGGGGAATGGAGTAAACGGAAAGGATACGAAATAGGTTGGTGCGGACAAAATGCGTCTTTTGCCAATTCACTGCTTTTCGATTATATCAAACATAATAACAAAGAATCTCTGGACAAAGGGGTAGCCACCCTCGATGCATGGGCCAAACTCTGCCGGCTGCCCAACGGACTTTTTATCACGAACTATGACCGTATCTCCGGCCAGAGAAGCCAGATCGACAATGTCGTCATAGATGCCTGCAACCTGGGAACGGCCGCCCTGAATTATTTCGAAGCGACTGAACTGGTGAAAGCCTGCGGACTGGAAAGACCGGATTATGAAAGCCTGGCTTTCGGTATCTGCGATTTCGTCAGAAACGACCAGCAGAACAACGGAGTATATGGTCGCGGCTGGTATCCGAACGGAGAATGTTTCTACCGGGAAGGGACTATCGGTTGTTTCATGGTTCCCCCCATGCTCGAAGCATTCTCACGTTCGAAAGACTCCACCTATTTATCTTCCGCAACCCGGGCTTACGATCATTATGTGAGCGAACTGAAAACAAAAGGATATTCTACGGCTGGGGCTTTGGATACTTGGTGTATCGACAAGGAGTCATCCATTTCCCTCCTGCGCTCGGCTTTGAAGCTGTATAACCTGACAAACAACAAAGAATACCTCGATAATGCCGTTGCCGTCTCCTACTATCTGTCCACCTGGTTGTGGCATTATAACGGCGTTTATCCGGAAAACGACAACTTCACCCAATACAACTATAAGACTTTCGGTGCGACTTCTGTTTCCGTGCAGCATCATCACCTGGACCCGTACGCTTTGTTCTGGGTGCCGGAATGGTTCGAGCTGACGAAACTGACGGGAGACAGCCAGTGGAAAGAAAAAGCGATTGCCATCTGGAATAACGGTTGCCAACTGATATCCGACGGTACACTGGTGATAAACGGACGTGTCCGCCCTGTCGGTTCCCAGAATGAAGCTTATCTGCAAAGTCACTGGAACTGGGATGCCGCATCTCATTTCGACCGGATCAATTCATGGCTGGTGGCCTGGCCCGGTGCTTTCAGGCTGGAAACTTTGAGGAAGCTGGATGCCATCGATGCACCACAAATACAGTAAAAAGTTGTATGTGAACATTTAAAAATAATATCATGAGAAAGTTATTCATCAGTGCCCTTGCTTTTCTGGCACTTCCTTTGTTTGCTCAAAAAGAGGCAAGCATCCGTGTGTATCCCCAGCAAGGAACACAACAAATCAGCAAACACATCTACGGACAGTTTGCCGAGCATCTCGGAACTTGTATTTATGGCGGCCTTTGGGTGGGTCCCGACTCTGACATACCTAATACACAAGGGTATCGTAATGATGTGCTCAACGCCCTGAAAAAGTTGCAAATCCCCAACCTCCGCTGGCCGGGCGGCTGCTTTGCCGATGAGTATCACTGGATGGACGGTATAGGCCCGAAAGAGAACCGTCCGAAAATGGTCAACAACAACTGGGGCGGAACGATCGAAGATAACAGTTTCGGAACCCATGAGTTCCTCAACCTCTGCGAGCTGCTGGGATGCGAACCTTATATCAGTGCCAATGTCGGAAGCGGTACGGTGGAAGAAATGGCCAAATGGATTGAATATATGACTTCGGAAGGTGACAGCCCGATGGCACGCCTGCGCCGTCAGAATGGCCGCGACAAAGCCTGGAACGTAAAATTCATCGGGGTCGGTAACGAAAGCTGGGGCTGCGGAGGCAGCATGCGCCCGGAATATTATGCCGACCTGTACCGCCGCTACTCTACCTACTGCCGCAACTACGACGGAAACCGTTTATTCAAAATTGCCAGCGGTGCCAGCGACTACGATTATAACTGGACGGAAGTACTAATGAAAAACGTTGGCGGCCGCATGGACGGGCTTTCCCTGCATTACTACACCGTTTCCGGTTGGAACGGCAGCAAAGGCTCGGCAACAAATTTCAACAAAGACGATTATTACTGGACAATGGGGAAATGCCTGGAAATAGAAGATGTGATAAAAAAGCATATCACGATCATGGATAAGTACGACCCTAAAAAGAACGTAGCCCTGATGCTTGACGAATGGGGTACCTGGTGGGACGAAGAACCCGGAACCATCAACGGTCATCTTTACCAGCAGAATACCATGCGCGACGCTTTCGTTGCCGCCTTGTCCCTGAACGTATTCCATAAATACACCGACCGTCTGAAAATGACCAACATCGCCCAGATTGTCAACGTTCTCCAATCCATGATTCTGACCAACGGCCCGAAGATGTTACTGACGCCTACTTATCATGTATTTGAAATGTACAAAGTGCATCAGGATGCTACATTCCTGCCGATGGACCTGATCTGTGACAAAGCCCGGGTACGCGACAACCGCGAAGTCCCGATGCTGAGCGCATCCGCTTCCAAAGATAAAAACGGTCTGATCCACATCACGCTGGCAAACGTAGACATCGACAATACGCAAAACATCACGCTTGACCTGCAAGGCCAGAAAATATCGGGCGTAAATGGCCGCATCCTGACCTCCGCCTCCATCAACGACCATAATACGTTCGAAAAACCGGACGCAGTAAAACCGGTGGCTTTCAACGATGCCAAAGTGGAGAAAGGGCAGCTGAAAATCAATATTCCGGCCAAATCCATCGTTGTACTGGAAGTGAAGTGAATTTTTCAGGGTAAGGATATTTTATTTCGGCCGACATCTCAAATCAGAAGAATATTATCTTGCCGTTCGTAAATAGTTTTCTACCTTTGTCAGCAAAATGAAAAATACACTATCTAATTAAAATAAAAGAATTATGAAACCTACATTATTTCTATTGGCAGCCGGTATGGGCAGCCGCTATGGAGGATTAAAACAATTGGACGGACTAGGTCCTAACGGAGAAACAATTATGGATTATTCAATCTATGATGCTATTCAGGCTGGTTTCGGAAAGCTTGTCTTTGTTATCCGTAAAGATTTTGAACAGGATTTTCGTGATAAGATCATCTCAAAATATGAAGGTCATATTCCTTGTGAATTAGTATTCCAAGCATTGGATAACCTCCCCGAAGGATTTACCTGCCCGCCGGAACGTACAAAACCGTGGGGAACAAACCATGCCGTAATGATGGGTGACGGTGTGATCAACGAACCGTTCGCTGTAATCAACTGCGACGACTTCTACGGCCGCGACTCTTTCCAGGTAATGGGTAAGTATCTGGCTGCATTGCCTGACGGTTCCAAAAACACCTATGCAATGGTAGGTTTCCGTGTAGGAAATACATTGAGCGAAAGCGGAACCGTTTCACGCGGTATTTGCGGTACGGACGAAAACCAACTGCTGACATCAGTCGTTGAGCGTACCAAAATCCAGCGTATAGATGGCGAAGTAAAATATATCGACGACAACGGCGAATGGACGGCAACTCCCGACACCACTCCGGTCAGCATGAATTTCTGGGGCTTTACTCCTGATTATTTCGCTTACAGCAATGAATTCTTCAAAACATTCCTGAGTGATCCGAAAAACATGGAAAACCTGAAGAGCGAATTCTTCATCCCGCTGATGGTTGATAAACTGATTAGTGACAAGACTGCCACTGTAAAAGTTTTGGATACAAACAGTAAATGGTTCGGTGTCACATATCCGGAAGACCGCCAGGAAGTAGTCGACAAGATTCAGGCACTGGTTGATGCTGGTGAATATCCTGAAAAGTTGTTCTGATAAAACAGAAACACTACATAAAATTCCCGGTGGAACTACTATTTCTCAGTTATTCTGCCGGGAATTTCTTTTATTCTAGAAAAAAACGTAATATTGTCTCAAATTAGGAATTTGTGTACATGAACTTCAAAGAAAAGACAGACACAGAATTAGCCACACTACTCATTCGGGACAATGAAGCGGCTTTCAGTGAGTTATATGTGCGCTATAAAGATAAGTTATACTATTTTTGCCTCCATCTGCTCAAATCGAAAGAAGAAGCGAACGACATTGTACAGGAAATATTTATCCGCTTGTGGGAATCGCGCTCCTTTATCAATCCTGAGTTGTCCTTTTCTTCTTTCCTTTATACGATGGCCCGGAACCGCATACTCAATTATTTCCGGGATATCGATATTGATGAGAAAGTGAAACAAATACTGTCTGCACAAAAAATTACGGAAGAAGAAGCGATTGACTCCAAAATCATCTATACTGAATATCAGATGATTCTCCAGAATGCAATCAGTCAACTCCCCCCGCAACGTCAAAAGATTTTTAATATGAGCCGTATCGAAAGTATGTCTCATAAAGAAATTGCTGCCGAATTAGGTATTTCAGTCAACACCGTACAGGAACATATTTCTGAGGCGCTCAAATTCATAAAAGTCTATTTCAGCAAGCACGCAGACATTTCTATAAGCCTGTTGCTGGCAGCTTTTATCCTATACAAATAATACTCAGTTTTTACTGAAAAAATCACCGGTCGTTTTCACTTCCTCCAGCTTTTCTTCTATCAGGGAAGTCAATTCCTTCACGACCTCCGGATATTTGGTTGCCAGATTATATTTCTCAGAAGGATCGGTATTAATGTTAAACAGTAACGGTAATTCTCCTTTAAAATAATCCAGTCCCAATTGGCTGTATGTTTTTACATGCAGCTTCCATTGTCCTTTACGTACCGCCATCAGCTGATGGTCGATACCAAAATAGAAGTATGGAGTTTCCGGTTTCGGAGCCACATTTTCGTATCCGAGATAAGAGGCTATATTCTTTCCGTCAATAACACGGTCGGTTGGAATCGCTGCCCCTCCCATCCATACGGAAGTAGCGAAAACATCCATGGAAGTAATGACTTCTTCATTCACCTGCCCGTTCAAATGGTCGGGCCAGCTAACAAAACAAGGTACGCGGACCCCTCCTTCCCAGGTACTGCCTTTACCGTCACGGAAGATACCGGCCGAACCGCCTTCCTCGTTCCGGGGCAACCAGGGACCGTTATCACTCATAAACCAAACAATCGTATTCTTGTCTATTCCTTCTTTTTTAAGAGCAGACAAAATTTCTCCCACTCCCCAGTCGATTTCTTCCACAGCATCGCCGTAAGTACCTCTCTTAGATTTGCCTATAAAAGCTTTTCCGGGATATAACGGGACATGAGGCATTGCATAAGGAACATATACAAAAAAGTTTTCTTTCTTATGTTTCTTAATGAACGATATAGCTTTTTCCGTGTAAAGGGCCGTCAGTTCCGACTGGTCCGGATTCATTCTAAGCGTATCATTCCCACACATCAAAGCAATATCCGGATATTTCGGGGGAATCATATCATTGCTATACGGAAGGCCGACATATTCATCAAAACCATTCTGCAAAGGCAGATATTCTTTCTTCGTACTACCTAAATGCCATTTACCATAAATAGCCGTAGCATAACCTTGTTCCTTCAGAAGTTCGGCTATTGTCAATTCCCGGGGATGAATACCTCTCTCCGCATCCGGACTCAAGACCCACCGGAAACCGGCACGAACCGGATAACGTCCCGTCAACAAAGAATAACGGCTTGCCGTTGAAGCCGGTGATGCACTGTAATAATTCGTGAAACGCATACCGTCCAGAGCCATTCGGTCCAGATTGGGTGTTTTTATATCCGGATGTCCGGTCACTCCTATATCACCATACCCCATATCGTCACAATAGATAATAACGATATTCGGACGGTCATTCTTATTTTCTTTAGCTGCTGCCTGACACAAAGGTACCGACAGCAAAGCCAAACTTATTTTTATATGATTATTCATTCGTACTTTTATTTTTAGACGCTAGCTTCTCATGTTATTTGAAAACCTGTACCATCGGGCGGCCAATCCATACCTGCGGTTGTTTCAGGTTAAAAATATGAGCGATAGTAGCAGCCGTATCAAACTGCATCATACTTTCTGTAAATTCATACCCTTTCTTGATTCCTTTTCCGGAAATAATGAAAGCTGTTTCCATTTCCTGCATAGTCTTACCACCATGTCCTTTTTTGATTCCTCCGTGGTCGGATGTAACAATAAAGATCGTATCATCCAATATTCCGGCTTCTTTAACAGCTTCTACTATCTGGGCGATATAGCCATCCAGAACTTTCAACATATTATAGTATTCAGGAGTATCATGTCCGTCTGCATGCCCCACATGATCCGGATTATCAAAGATAACCGCACACAAGTTCGGTTTGGCCGATTTGATATAATCGACTGCATAACGAGCTGTTGCATCCGGTTCTTTCGATGCTTCCGCTACATGTTTGTCATAGCTCAATGCCAGTGTATCTATCACATAACGAATACCTTTCCATTCGCAAACGCAACCGATCTCCGCTTTGGCGTCCGATTCACGTAAAAGGCCGAATACTGTTGGAAATATGCCATCTTTACTCAATACACGCGACGGCAGTTCAGGAGTCCGTGAACCCCACTCCGTATATCCGTGTAGCTCAGGACCAGCCCCCATAAACATAGAAGCCCAGTTCACAGCGCTGGAAGAAGGCAGCACGCTTCTTTTTTTCAAAGTATAGGAACCTTCAGCCATTAATTTCTTCACGGTGGGCATTTCAGCTTTTTCCACACTATAAGCCCCCCAACCATCGAGACCGATCAATACTACATGTTTAGCTTTCCATTTAGCAGCAAATGAAACATTGGCAAATAGAAAAACAAAAGCAACGATATATAAATATTTTCTAGTGTTCATATTTATTATATTAAAAAATAAAGGTTGTCCCTATGAGAACATTGTCCGCAGAAACAACCTTTAAAAGTAATTGATGTTAATTATTCAGCGGTTTCCCAACCGGGGTTTTGTTTCAGTTTAGGATTCAAGGCAATTTCCTGTGTCGGAATCGGTTCCAGATAATATTTTTCCAACCAACCCGATGGTTTGGCAAACAAGATGGAATAGCCTTCATCGGCACCTCCGAGAATATTGAGTTTACTACCATAGTCACTGCTTTTTACCCATGCACCTAATGGTTGTTTATTCACATATTCTCCTTTTTTCCAACGTTTTAAATCACGGAAACGGAAACCGTCGCCCATCAATTCGATACGACGTTCACGACGAATTTCCCACAAAACAGGATCTACGCTCTGGTCTCTATTCAAATCGAAAGAAGCATCTATTTCCGATACATTCATAGCAGGAATAACCGCACGAACACGAAGTTTATTAATAGTGGCATCAGCTACAGATTGAGAGAATTCGCCCAATTCAAATTTAGCTTCTGCATAATTCAACATTACTTCTTCTATACCGAAAAGCAAATAATCGACGGTAGAGGAACGCAACGCCATATTATCGACGTGACGGTTATAATATTTCCAGAAATAGAAACCTAAGTGAGTAACCAGGAATCCCTGCCCGTTCGGATAGTTACGGAAGTGCGGAAAACCGGAAACCTGATAGCCGACGAAGTTAGAAACCGGCAAACTCTTACCCGTTGCCGAACCACCTATTTCTTCCATAAAGTCAATATATTCACGATCGCTGGCCACTCCGGTATGCTCCCAACCGAATGATGTACCGGCAGCACCAGTCAATTTTACTTTATACGGAGGAACTACCGTCCAATATAAACGACGGTCACGATGACGGAACTGAGCATTCAAATCCTTATCACCTTCATATACCTTACTGGTAGAAACCGGACGTCCGTCTGAACACAAATAGCTGTCAACTGCATCTTTTGTCAGATCGACATACCAGGCAGAAGAACGGATAACACGTGTAATACTATGTGTTACCATATCCGTTTCATATTGTTTTGCCAGGATCACACCTGCTTTTCCGACCAATTCTTCCGAGTTGTAAAGGTCATCATAATTAGGCATGATAGAAGGATAAGCACTCATCAACTTTTCTGAAGCATTAGCACAAGCTCTCAAATACGTTTCGCTATCATTCAATCCATGATATTTACGCCAGGTACCTTCAAATAATCCGAAACGTGAAATTAGAGCTCTGACCACATGAACATTAATTGTATTTGTTCCTGTACCACCTTCTTTGATGTGTTCTTCCGCCCATTGCAGGTCTTCCAGGATATGCTTAGCGACTTCGTCTCGCGGAGTACGTTCACAATAAAGATCCTCCGTATCCGTATCACTCAGCACTTTGTCGATCCAAGGCACATCGCCATAAGCTACCATCATATCAAAATAACGTAACGCTCTGAAAAAGTAACCGACACTTCTCCAGTGGTCTTTATCGACATCACTCATGGAAGAACCATCAATATTCTGCAACATTATATTGACACGACGGATATACGTAAAACTCCAAGAACTACTGGTTGCCGGTAACTTCTTTAACTGATAAGCATAATCGGATTCTCCGCCGGAATTGGCATAAATTATATTATCCGTATTATATTCGCTCGAGATATTAGCCGGAGTGTAACCGCCATCTGTTGGAAATCCGTCGAAATATTCATATAATCCCCAGGCATACGTTTTGAAGTTGTCGCTGGTTTTAAAGGCTGTTGCTTCTGTTTGTTCATCCAAAGGATATTTATCCAGAAAATCGCTCGAACATCCCGACAACCCCCAACCGGTTAAAGCAATGACCGGTAATACTATATATTTTTTCAAATTCATATTCTCTCTTTTTAATAGTTTCATAATAATACAGAATTACAAGCTTATACTGAAGCCAAAAGCATACGAACTCATAAACGGATATCCCAATCCGTTCGCTTTACTGTCAACAGCCGGATCCAGTCCCTTTGGCATATGATCGAACGTAAACGGATTTTCTGCAGAAACATACACTCTCAGGTTATTGATACCAATTTTAGAAATAATGTTTTGAGGAATGGTATATCCCAATGTCAGGTTCTTTACCCGCAGATAAGCACCGTTAGTCAGATATTTTGTCTGGGCGCGCACATTCGCTGCATAATTGGTATTTCTCATACCCGTTTCATACAAACGCGGGAAGAAAGCTCCTGTATTTTCGGAAGTCCAGTAATCCAATTGATGTTTATAAATCGTACCGAATTCATAATAATACGGGAAGATCAAATCGTTGGTCAACCATTTATCACACTTTCCGACTCCTTGCAAAAGGAAGGAGAAACTGAAATTATTCCATGACAAGCCGCCATTAATACCATATTGGAAACGTAATGAGTTATTGCCAATAATCTTACGATCCCCCGGATCATAAATCGTTTCATTTCCCGCATTAATGATACCATTGCCGTCCAAATCCTTATACATCATATCTCCCGGATTCGGTTTCACACCTTCCACGTGAGGAATACCGTCTTTTAAAGTACCATTCTTCAAATTTGCATCTAAAGAACCTTCTACGAAATCATCTACTGTATAAAGACGATCTGTTACATATCCCCATATTTCACCGAGACGCTGTCCCTCTACATACGTTTTGTTATCAGAAGTACGAATTACACCGGCTACATTATTTTTAAACTTAGTAATATATGCTTTATAATCATACAGGTTGAAACCGATATTATAATGTACTTTACCAATCTGGTCACGCCATGCCAACTCCAATTCGAAACCGGTAGATTTCAAATCGGCCACATTCTGCAACGGAGCGTTAGCTCCCAAAGTGGCAGGTAACTGTGACCCACTGGTCAACATATCCTTCGT
The DNA here is from genome assembly GCF_000969835.1 of Parabacteroides goldsteinii DSM 19448 = WAL 12034. Classification (GTDB taxonomy): domain Bacteria; phylum Bacteroidota; class Bacteroidia; order Bacteroidales; family Tannerellaceae; genus Parabacteroides; species Parabacteroides goldsteinii. Next base: position 352,644 of record NZ_KQ033913.1, on the reverse strand, counting down.
ATCGCGACGGAAAAGGTCGAAATTGGCAGAAAGACGATTCTTCAAGGCACTCAAGTCGAAACCAATATTTAACGTACGAACCGTTTCCCAAGTAAAATTTCCACTGACTAACCCTGGTTGTTTTAATGTAATAGGCTGATTATTATTATCCAACCATGTAGATTTTACCGATTCCATACTCGGAACAAACTGATAAGGATCAATATTCTGATTACCTACCGTACCAATTGATCCCCTGATTTTAAATTCCGGAATATAATCGCGCAACGGTTCCATGAAACTCTCCTCCATTACTCTCCATCCAACAGATAAAGAAGGGAAGAATCCCCAACGACTACCCGACGGAAATTTGGAAGAAGCATCATAACGTCCATTCAACTCAACCAAATAACGATTATCAAAATCATAATTCAGACGTCCGAAAAAACCCATCACGGCATATTCAGAAAAGCCATCATATGCTTTCTGTACTCCGGTCGACTGCGAGATAGAAGGCATATCATCATTAATCATATTTGAAGTTTCCGCTTTCAAATAATCATAGTGATAAGACTCCTGGTTATATCCCAACAATAATGTGAAATTATTCTTTGCCAAACTCTTTGCATAAGAACCGTAAATATTCAAAGCCGTATAATTCTTTACGGCACGCTGACGTTTATAAGTCGAATAATCGGAAGTATACTCTTCTGAAAATTTATCAGCATTGGCAAAACGAATACGTTTTGAATAATTTGTTTCCGTATTATACAAATTGTCATACGTAAATTCTGCATTCAAAATCATATCTTTGATAGGCGTTGCAATCAATTTGGCAAACACACGTGTATCCGAAATACCGATCGTGTTCTGTCCACCTAAACGCGTCAAATTACCTGCCGTACCGGAATACAGGTCTTCACCATTAATATTAATCAAACCTTCCGGATTATACGATGGAGCCCATACGGCTTTTGAATAATTAGCGCCACTAGGCAATCCTTTATCCGATTTATAATAACTAAGATCCAGCTGTCCAGTCAACCAATTCGTAATCTTCGAACTGATAAATCCTTTCGCATTGTAACGCTTATAGCTATCCATATCGGTAGTCATTACACCGTCAGAACCGGTATATCCCAAAGAAACGCGATAAGAAGAACGCTCACTACCACCGCTAATCGAGAAATCGTGTTTTTGCTGGAAACCGGTTTCCGACAAGAAATCGTTCATAATATCAGTCTGTGCCAATTGATAACGCATGCCGCCATCTTCTGCATATCCTTCCGGATAAGCAGAAGGATTAGCCTGATAATTATGCAATAAATCCAACCATGTATCTACCGACTGACCTGAATAATACGTAATATATCCCATATCGGAATAAGCTTGAACCGTCTGAAGCGGAGTCGCTTTTACCGGCAAATTCGACGGTCTGGAAAATGAGAAATTATTACTGTAAGTCATTTGTACTTTCTGCTCTTTCTGAGCACCCTTCGTTGTAATCAAGACAACACCAAACGCAGAACGAGCACCATAAATAGAAGCGGAAGCCGCATCTTTCAATACTGTAACAGACTCGATATCATTCGGGTTTATCAAGTTTAAAGTTCCTTGGAACGGAACATTATCCACCAGAATAAGTGGTTCTCCGCCATTGATACTCGTTGTACCACGAATATTAAAATCCAAACCGCCACCAGGTTCACCGCTACCGGAAGTAACCTGTAAACCAGGAACCGCTCCCTGTAATAAAGCACCTGTAGTCGGAACCGGACGGTCTCCCATCACCTCATCCATTTTAACACTACTTACAGAACCGGTCAGATTAGCCTTCTTCTGTTTCGCAAAACCGACAACTACGACTTCATCTAAAGCCTGAGTGTCTTCAATCAATGCAACTTCCACATTTTGTTGTCCTTTTCCTATCGGCATTTCTTTTGTCAGATAACCAATATATGAGACAACTAAAGTACCCTGCTCCGGAACTTCCAGAGAGAAATTACCATCCATATCCGTCACTGTACCACTCGTTGTACCTTTTACAAACACATTCGCACCGATAATGGGTTCACCATGATTATCGCGAATAGTACCCGTTACTTTCTTCACTTTCTGTTCAACAGCCGGAAAAGAAGTGTTAGCTTGTCCCCTGCTGACCGATATGGTTTTATTGATCTTTTTAAAAGACAATCCCGTCTGACGGGATAATTCGTGTAAAATAGTATCTATCGTACCTTCTTTAATTTGTACGCTTACATTTTTTAATCCTTTTAAGACAGATTCGTCATAAAAGAAATTAAAACCGGTGATTTTACTTAACTGTTCAAAAGCGTCACTGACAGACGTTTGTTTCACCACATACGTGATATCGTTTTCTTTAAGACTTTGCCCTAAAGCTCCTTCCGCACAGAGTAACTGAGACGACAGAGCGATAGCACAAACGGTTAACGAAGTTCGCATAAGAGTCTTGTTATAGATTAGATTATAATTCATACATTTGTAATGTTTTAATAAATGATGTTTGTTAAGACAGGCAGAAACACCTTACAACCCAGTGGCTCAATACTGTTTTAAAGGTTTCTGCTGAAATTTAGTGAAGGCAGTAGTGTAGCAGCACTACTGCTTTTTTCATATACGTTACTATCAAATGTTTATCATAGGCATTCTATTTTTTTTAGTGTTAGACTTTAATGTTTCTCATATAATATAATATTACCTCCTTCACGTTTACTTCGAAGTCCTGTTGTAAAACAGATAGCTTCAATAACAGCCTCAATGCTCTTGTTATCATGAGTACCAGTTATGCGATAATCACAATTTTTACATTGCAGAATCACTTTCCGGTTATATGTACGATTGATTGTTTTGATTACTTCACGGATCGGTTCTTTGTTAAAATATAAAGAACCATGTATCCATTTTATATAGTTATTTTCCTCTATGCTTTCCTTACGGACATTTCCATCTATTTTATTGATTGAAAGATGTTCATTCGGTGAAACGGCCAGTTGGAGATCTTGGTCGGCAACATTTACTCTGACTTTTCCTGTCGACACCGTCAGTTTAATGAATTCATCTTCTTTATAAGATTTAAAATCGAAAGAGGTACCCAATACTTTTACCCGGGCTTCTCCACTTCTTATAATGAAAGGTTTATCCGGATTAGGAGTCACATCGAAGAACCCCTCTCCTTCCATCTCTATAATACGTTCCTCTTTATTAAAATTGCTGGGAATTATTAGTTTTGTATCAGAGTTAAGGATTACTTTAGTACCATCTGCCAGAAGTAAACTTTTCTTTTCACCTTTCGCAGACATTTTTTCCGCATAAGTAACAACCGGCTGCGGACGATCAAGGACTTTCAGTAAACCTAACGTCACACTGAAAGCTAGAATTAAAATAGCTGCAACCCTGTAAAAACCGTTTAAACGGTTTTTACTTCTAACTCTGGAGTTAGAAGTAAACTTATTCTTTTGTTTTATTTCAGATAACAAAGAAGAAACTTCCCGGCGCAGTTCATTTTCTCTTTCTTCATTCGGATGAGACATATCCTTATCTATTGCATCCCAAAGCGGTTGTACAACCAAATCGAGATCAATATGGTTATCCGGAGACTTCAACCATTGAAGTAAAGTACGCAACTCCTGCTCCGTACATTGATCTTTTATGTACTTCTGAAGAAGAGATATGATTACTGTGTCTTGCATATGTTTCCTTAATAATAGTACCTTTTTCAGGTTCGTTTATAAAGGATACACACAACACTTTCCTATCTAGGGGTGCCTCGCTCTTATTTAACACATATTAATATTTTAGAAGTTTCTCCCCTTATCCCACCATACTCTTGTCCCGGCATGATCGGGACCATCCAAAGCCTTCACAAGCGAGTTGTAAAGCGGGATATCCGTATCGATCAGATCGGCAGGAAAGTTTAAACGCCGGATCATAATTTCCGTATCGATACAACCGTCTTTACTGTTATTTATTTTCACAGGGAAAAGACAGGGATAGCCGGTACGCCTCTGTTCCGCCCAAGCTTCACAACCCTCCGGGAAGACTGCCAGCCATTTCTGGGTGATAATTTTCTCCAGTTTGATTTCATTGGGGGCCGTTTCAATCCATTTGGGAGAGACTTTGCAACGGGCTTCTATATTGTTGGAAGTGTCAAAAGCATCTATATAATCTGCACCGGTGCATTCAGACTGAAGATAATCCTCCAGACCGCCTGCTCCCCACTGGATAAATGAAGTCGATATTCCCTGGCGATAGTTATCCCCTGCATTCTCCGTCGTCCAGCCTCTCAATGCAGCTTCAGCACGTAAAAACCAAACTTCGGCGGCAGTCATCAATATGGGTTCGGTCGATTTATTCACATATATCTTCGAATGAGAAGCATATAATAAATGAGAGAAACAGGTACCTTGTCGTATTCCTTTGTATTTTCCATGCAGAACCGTTTCTCCGGTGTCTTCCGCACAGGGCTCAAAAAAGAATTCACGGCGAGGGTCTTCGTAACCATTCAAAACAGATTCCATGGATGCGTTCATATAGACTTCATTCCATATCCGGTTTATTTCTCCCAACGGATTCTGATAACCGTTCCGGATTGAAACAACCAACCGGTCTTTTACCGTTTCGAAAACTCCGTAAGGATTATGGAACGCTTTCAGAAATTCATTGCGGGCCTTTTCAGGATCGGCCATTGCTATCCGTATCGCCAGGCGCATCCGTAATGAATTGGCAAACTTCAGCCAGGAAGTGTAGTTTCCGTCCAGCAGAATATCAAAATCCGAAAGGTCGGGAACAGCCGTTTTACTCCGGAGATGTTCGGTTATCAACCCGACCGCTATATCCAGGTCCCGGAAGAAAGCATCATATGCCTCTTTTTGTGTATCGGCAGAATAAACACCGTTGTCGTTTCCGAATGTAGAATATATGACAGGACCATACATATCGGATATTCTGTGCATGACCTCCACTTTCAGAATCTTCGTTATTGCGTAGACTTCCGGGTAATTGACACGGGTAGAGTCTTCCAGTTTATCTATCTGCGGAAGGATATAAGCGTAGGTATATCCCCAGTTCGTTCCGTTCCAACCGTCCTGCAAGTTATAATCGGAATTGCTGCTTCCACCGTTATGGGGTTTATAATCGTGCATATACCCGCTGAACATATCTGCATTCAAATTCTGCATAATCTGGTAAGGCCAGTTCTTTCCCTTTCCGAAATCATAATTAAAATAGATTCCCTGCTGAATGATTCCCAACGGAATACCCAGATTATTGAAATCGACAGTCATATCCTCATCGGTGATTCCGGACTGGTCTGTATTCATCTCCTGGAAATGTCCCGTACAGGATGGGAAAACCAGGAAAAGAATAAAAAGGAAGGTTGCTATCTTTCTGTTTATCATCTGCATACTCCTGAATTAAAAATCACATTTTATACTGAAACCAAAACTTCTGGTGGTCGGCATACCGTAGACCTCTATTCCCTGATTATCATTTCCCGTTGAAAGAATCAAATCAGGGTCGAAAGGGGCTTTCTTATAAAGGAAAAAGAGATTACGGGCAGTGACAGCCAGGTGAACCTGCCTGATAGCTTTCGTCGCCTCCAACCATTTCCCGGGCAAGGCATAGCCGAGCGAACATTCACGCAGACGGATATTGGTCGCATCGTACATATAATATTCGGTTACTCCCGCACGTCCTCCCACTACATTTTTATAAAAGCTTTTTACATCTTCTATCCTGTTTCCTTCCAGCATGACAAAGCCGGCATTACGGGCATCAGCCGTAATCTGAGTCACGCCGAACATATCCATATCGGCCTGCGTCTGCGACAAGACTTCACCACCAAAACGGCTGTCTATCAGAAATGAAAGAGACAGGTTCCTGTAAGTAAACGTATTATTCCAGCCCATTGTGAATTTGGGATTTGCATTTCCTACTTTAATCAGGTTTCCTTCACCTTCCACCTGGGGCAGACTTTTTTTGCCACCTTCCGTTTCATAAAGGATATGCCCGTTCTCATCACGGCGAAATGCTTTCCCATAGATATCCCCGAAAGAACCGCCTTCCACCAGCTTCATTGCATAACTGGAAGAGAATCCTCTCGGACCATAAATAAAGACAGGCAATTCTTCATGCAGCCGGACTACTTTATTTTTATTGGTCGAATAGTTCAGCGACGATTTCCATTCGAAATCTTTACCGACAACCGGCAATGCGGAGGCACTGACCTCCCAACCGATATTTTGGATATCTCCTGCATTGACATAACGATAAGCATATTTGTCTCCCGACTTGGCGGGGAGTTTGAAGAACTGGTTACGGGTATTCGTCTTATAATACGTCCCGCTAAAACTGATACGGTCGTTCAGGAAACGCCATTCCGTACCCAGCTCCACCGAAGTTGTCATTTCGGGTTTCATATTTTCAAACGGGGCGGAATCGGCATATTCTATTTCGCCACCGGCTCCCACATGCGAAACAGGGTTTGTTATATATAAAGGTATGTCGTTACCGACCTTGCTCCATACGGCTCTCAGCTTGCCAAAAGAAATAAATTCCGGCAACCGGAACATCTTGCTCATCACCCAGGCCCCGCCTACCGACGGATAGAAAAAGCCTTTCTTTTCATTCGGAGTAAAGGCCAGCGTACTCGACCAGTCGTTCCGGGCTGTCAGGTCGAGGAAAAAAATATCCTTGTAACCGACCTGCACAGTAGCAAACAGCGACTGCAACTGACGGTGGGCATCGATCTGCTGGTCGATATAAGCTGAACCGTCCATAATGATATTCGCCACATTAAACACATTGGCATATTTCAATGATGCGGTTTTCGAATCATAACGCAGGGAGTTCACCAGCTTGTCGTTGATGCTCCCTCCTATCACACCGTTCAGGGAAAACTGTCCGAATTTCTTTTCAAAGGAACCGATAATATCCCCGTACAAAAGCGTTTCCTGATAATCCGCCTCGATATACCTGCCGTTCTGACCGGACAAAGCCGGGGCTGTGGAGGCATAAAACATCTGACGCACCTTATCCGACAGATAGTCGAGGCTGCCGCGTGCCTGTATCTTAAACCAGTCCGTCACTTTGAGTTCGGCATTCAGCGACAGGATCGTACGGGTACGGGAATCTTTGCTCCGGATACGGTTTGTAACCCAATACGGGTTCTGTTCAAAATCCTGAGTATCGGAATGCCAGTTCTGCTCGTTAAGGTTCCGGGACGGGTTCCATACTTCAAAGTTCTCCTTGTATTCGGAAATATCCACACCTCGCGGGAAACGATAAAGTCCCACCAGCGAATTCATATAGAAGCCACCGCTGGGATTGCGGTTCTTCGTTGTTTGCCGCAGGAATGAAGCACTTCCGTCCAGCTTCAGACGGTCGTCAAACAGGAAAGCCGTCTCTCTGAGAGATATATTATGTTTTGACAGGCTGTTATGTTCGATGATACCTTTTCCCGTTGTATTGGCATAGGAGAAATAAGTCTGGTATTTCTTGTTACCTGCACTTACGGAAAAAGAAGAGATAGAGGTCAGACCAGTCTTGAAGAATCCGCCCGCATTATCATATACCGGCAAGTCGGCTTTCTTTCCCCAGCTTTCCACGTTGTCGGACACCCCGTATTCGTTCTGGAACTCCGGCAGGCAAAAGGCTTTATCAAACATCAAGCTGGTTGAAAAGGATATCTTACGGATATCCGGATTGCCTTTCTTCGTTGTAATCAGGATAACGCCATTAGCCGCCTGGCTACCATACAAGGCGGCTGCCGGCGAGCCTTTCAGGATACTGATACTTTCAACGTCTTCGGGATTCAGATTAGAGATACCGTCACCGCCATCACGGTTTCCGGCATCGGCAGTACCGCCAATAGCGGAAAAAGCCTGTTCATTGGCTGAATTAAGAATAGGGACACCGTCTATGACATACAAAGGCTGGTTGTTACCCACCACCGAGCGGATGCCACGCATCAGGACTTTAGAAGAACTGCCCAGGCCGGAAGCAGCCTTGTTTATTTGTACTCCCGCTACTTTTCCGGCAAGCGTATTAATCATATTCGGGTCTTTCACCCGGTTCAGTTCCTCGCCATCAACCTGTTCGACGGAATAGGTCAGCGAGGCTTCTTTTCTTTTTATACCCAGGGCGGTTACGACAACATTATCGAGAAACAATACATCTTCTTCCAACACGACTTCCAGATATTGCTGTTCGCGGACAGGAATATGTTTGGTTTTATAACCGATAAAAGAGAAGATCAATGTAGCCTCTTCTCCCACTGACAGCGAGTAATTACCTCCCGCATCCGCTACGACACCGTTTGCCGTGCCTTCTTCCACCACATTTGTTCCCGCTAACGGCTTACCGCCGGAATCAACAACCCGTCCGGTAACTTTCTTTTCAAAAGGGAATGCTCCGGCCGCATCCCAAGTAGATGCAACCGGAGTATTCTCTCCTTTCGCATATATTGATAATAACAATAGCAGCGATAGAATCGCAAGCTGCCTCATCTGAAAATTCATATTGCCTCTTTAATTATCCCTCAATAGCCACAAAGGTATACAAAAAAGCAACACAACAAAGAGGAGCTTTGACTTTTAACGGTTTTGCCCGTTCGACTAGAAACTATACTGTACTGCCAGATTCAGACGATTGGCATGGCGAGTCTGGTCGTTAAAGTCAGTGCGCCATCCTCTCAGATATTCGGCTCCGACCTGCAAGTCGGAAGTGATATTCCAGAACAGGTTGACTACCAGATATTGTCCATAGCGGTATTGTTCGGAAGGAGTCGACGGGTAATCGTTTTCACTATACAAACGTGACTGGCTGTAAGTACTCGAAACAAACACATTCGGAGTAATATTGTATTGCAGGCCGGCATACCATCCCATCATCGGAAGAACCTGCATACGTCCGGCTTTGTCGGGATCGGGAACAATATCCACATTCAGATTACTCAGGTCGTTCATGTACTGGCTGATACCCCGACCGTAAACACCTTGTCCGTACACCTGTACTTTGCTGCAAAGGTTGAATGTGGTGGAGAGCAACACGCCCCAGCCTGTTTCCGATTCGGCTTTATTGGCAACCAGGTTATCATAGGTCATACTTCTGACGATAGCGGCGGCACGCAGATGGCATTTAGAGTTCCAGCCATATTGCAGATAAGCGGGGAAGTTCGGCATACGTTGCGAACCGATACTCAGGTTATCATTGGTCAGTCCGTCCACCACCGGCATTTCCACACCGACACCGGCTTTCCATCCTTTCCCGAACGAACGTTCGTAACGGAACTGGGTAGCATGATAAATCGCCATCCCGTTCGGACCGGCAAAGTCGATCGTCGGAGGAATAGCCGCCAGGTCCATAAACGAACCATAGTCATATCCGAGTGTGAATCCCAACAAGGAAGCATACGCATTTCTCAGTTCAAAGCCCTTACCGTTTCCACGGAAATTACCGGCCGTATAGACAACGAAGTCGCCCAAATGTTTGGTGTGTCCCACCAGTTTAAGGAAGACCGTGCTGGTTGTTGCATCCATCTGGAACTGGTTTCTGACATGCGACGCACCTTTGTTGGGGATCAGTGCGGGATAGAAATCAATATCTTTGGAGATACCGCCAAAATCATATTCGGCTGTTGCCTTCACATATCCTCCGATACCGAGAGCGAAACGCCCCTTACGGTCGGTCAGCAGAAAACGGGGAACGCCCGGTTCATGGAAACGCTGATTCTGGGTTTCGTTCAGTATCCGGATAATTTCATCACCCGCCTTATCACGGGAAATAAACAGGATTGAATTCGGCTCCTCATCCTTAATGATCACTTTCTGAGCCTGAGCATGGGTGGATAACAGTCCGACCCCGAGCAACAAAGCTGCTCCTTTAACAAATGCTTTCATAAATGTGTTTTGTTTAGACGTTTTACCAGTAAGGAACAAGCATTGCATGAAAAGGTTGTGTTAAAAGGTTGCGTTAACGACTAAAAGTAACTATTTTTGTTGCCTTAATAACAAAATAAAACGAAGATGAAAAAGCTGTTTGCTATAGGTTTACTCCTAATCGGATTATTGTCATCCCTTCATTTGCAAGCGCAGGAAGTTGAGACCCTTGTCCAGATCGATACCGACATGGGAAAGATCAAAGTGAAGTTATTTAACGACACGCCCCAGCACAGGGATAATTTTATCAAAAATGTGAAAGAGAAGCGCTACGACGGCCTCCTGTTCCACCGTGTCATCAAACAATTCATGGTACAAGGCGGAGACATCAACTCGAAAGATGCACCTATCGAACAGCATCTGGGGGACGGCGACCCGGGTTACACCATCCCGGCAGAGATCGTCTATCCGAAATATTTCCACAAACGCGGTATGCTCTGTGCCGCCCGTACCAGCGACGACGAGAATCCGGAACGCGCCTCATCGGGTACACAGTTCTACATCGTTACCGGAAAATTCTATACGGAAATGGAACTGGACAAGATGGAGGAAAAAGATAATAAAACCTTTACTCCCGAACAACGGGAAGCCTATATGCTTGAAGGGGGAGCTCCCCACCTGGACGGGACCTACACCGTCTTCGGCGAAGTAATAAAAGGCATGAAAGTTGTCGATAAAATCCAGTTTGTCGAAACAAATGAGGACGACAGGCCGTTAAAGAATATAAAGATCAAGACAATGACGATTGTCGATAAATAATCATTAAACGAAACGAAAAATGGAAACAAACGAAACACAGGTTCTGATGAAGACCAGCCTGGGTAACATCAAACTAAAATTATACAACGAAACACCGCAACACCGCGACAACTTTATCAAACTGGTAAAGGAAGGCACTTACAACGGCCTGCTTTTCCACCGTGTCATCAAGGATTTCATGATCCAGGGTGGCGATGTCACCTCTAAAGATGCTCCGATGAGCAAACAACTGGGTGCCGGCGACCTGGGATATACGGTCCCTGCCGAGTTCGTTTATCCGAAATATTTCCACAAAAAAGGAGCACTCTCAGCAGCCCGTACTAGCGATGAAGTGAATCCGGAAAGAGAATCTTCCGCTTCCCAGTTCTATATCGTAACCGGAAAAGTTTATTCCGACAGCGAACTGGCCCAGATGGAAAAGCAGAAAGAAGGCCGCCTGAAACAGTCTATTTTCGCCCGTCTGCAAAAAGAGAATGCTGCGAAGATCAAAGCAGCTTACCAAAGTGGTGACAAAGCCGAACTGGCCATCATCCGCGATACCCTGGTCGGAAAAACAGAACTGGAAGCTGAAAAGCGCAAAGAGGAAGCCAAGCTGACTCCGGAACAGCGCGAAGCATACAAAACAATCGGCGGTGTTCCTTTTCTGGATAACGAATATACAGTATACGGCGAAGTGGTAGAAGGACTGGACGTAGTGGACGCCATCCAGAACGTAAAGACCAACCGCCAGGACCGCCCGTTGGAAAATGTGGTTATCGAATCAGTGGAAATAATTTAATACGATCCTTTTCCGGAAAATACACAACATCTTTCCGGAGAATATCCAATGTTTTTATATTTAGAGGTAGGTCTAAATCAATTTAGAGGTACGTGTAATTCAATTTAGACCTACCTCTAAATTAAATTAGACCTACCTCTTTCTGAAAACTCATCAGATACTTACCACTCTTTTATGCTGATGAACCGACTAAAAGAATGCAATGATACAACTCTCTGCTTACAAAGAACATTATAAAGAAACAATCCGTCTGGGTGTCCCGATCATGTTGGGGCAGCTGGGCATTATTATTGTCGGTTTTGCCGACAACATCATGGTGGGACATCACAGCACAGCTGAACTGGCCGCCGCTTCTTTTGTCAATAACTTCTTTAACCTGGCTTTTATCTTCGGAATGGGTTTCTCATACGGCCTCACTCCTATTATCGGCGGTTTGCATGCCAACAAAGAATATCACAAAGCCGGAGAGACATTGAAGAACAGTCTTTTTATCAACTTCATCGTCGGGGTATTGTTAAGTACTTTGATGCTCCTGCTCCTGTTGAACATCGATATTTTAAAACAGCCGGAAGAGTTGATGCCATATATCGTTCCCTACTATATCTTACAGCTTTTCTCGGTGTTATTCGCCATGCTGTTCAATTCGTTTAAGCAGTTCAGCGACGGTACGACCGATACGGTTACTCCGATGTGGATCATGCTCGGGGCGAACGTGTTGAATATTATAGGGAACTATTTTCTTATCTATGGAAAATGCGGCGTTCCGGAGATGGGACTGACTGGGGCAGGTATCTCCACACTTGTCAGTCGTATCCTTACATTTATCGTTTTCTGCGTTTTATTTGCCCGAAGGGAAAAATATAAAGAGTTCCTGACCGGATTCAAAAACGGAGTCGTTAACCGCCTGAACCTCTCCAACCTGATACGTTTAGGCTTTCCGGTGGGATTGTTAATGGGGGTTGAAACGGGTTCATTCAGTCTGAGTGTTATTATGATGGGATGGATCGGGAGCACCGCACTGGCCGCCCATCAGGTGTTAGGCGTAATCACGACACTCGGATTCATGGTCTATTACGGGATAGCTGCCGCCGTTACAATTCGCGTAAGTGTATTCAAAGGATACAGTGACTGGCTGAATATCCGTCAGGCTTCTTTTGCCGGACTACATCTGATTATGGGAGTGGCCGTATTATTCGTATTCTTTATTATACTGTTCCATAAGAATATGGGATACTTATTTACCCCCGAACATGAGGTCGTGGCTATGGTAGCCCTCCTATCCTGGTCAGTCGTGTTGTATCAGTTCGGCGACGGATTACAAATCTTATTTGCCAATGCACTACGAGGGATAGCCGATGTGAAGTATATGGCTTACTGCGCATTTGCCTGCCATTTCGGACTGGCACTGCCAATCGGTTATGTCTGCGGATTTATCTTCGATTGGGGAGCCATCGGGATTTGGTGCGGATTCCCGATAAGCCTGACAACGTTAGGCATATTGCTTTGGAGGCGGTTCGATAAACTGACGATAAGATAGCCGGATAAGATTTATTATTCAGATATTACAAAAAAGGGGAGCCCGACTACCGGAACTCCCCTTTTGCTATATAAAAGCAATTCTTATTTCTTCACCCACCGATCGAGCCATTCAAAGAATGTGCGCTGCCAGAGCACGCCGTTCTGCGGTTTCAATACCCAATGGTTTTCATCCGGATAGATTAACAATTCAGCAGGAACACCGCGTAGCACGGCTGCATTGAAGGCTGCCATTCCCTGACCGGCAAGGATACGATAGTCTTTTTCTCCGTGAATACACAAGATTGGCGTATCCCATTTGTCTACGAATAAATGCGGAGAGTTGGCAAATGTGCGTTGTGCCACCGGATTGTTCTTTTCCCAGTAAGCGCCGCCCATATCCCAGTTGGCAAACCACATTTCTTCCGTTTCCAGATATTGCATTTCCATATTGAAGATACCGTCATGGGCAATAAATGCTTTGAAACGTTTGTCATGATGACCGGCTAACCAGTAAACGGAGAAACCGCCGAAGCTGGCTCCGACACAACCCAAACGATCGTTATCCACATACGGTTCTTTCGCCATTTCATCAATAGCCGTGAAATAGTCTTTCATACACTGACCACCGTAATCACCGCTGATCTGTTCGTTCCACTCCATGCCGAAGCCCGGAAGACCGCGACGGTTCGGAGCGACAATGATATAATCGTTAGCCGCCATAATCTGGAAGTTCCAACGATAAGACCAGAACTGGCTGACCGGACTTTGCGGACCACCTTCGCAGAACAGCAAAGTCGGATATTTCTTGTTCGGATCGAAATCAGGCGGATAGATTACCCAAGTCAACATCTGCTTACCATCGGTTGTCTTCATCCAGCGTCCTTCTACCTTACCCATGGTCAGCTGGTCGTAAATCTGCTTGTTTTCGGTAGTCAGCTGAGCTACCTTATTATTATCAGCCAGGTCGATAGAATAGATTTCATCGCCCATGCTCATAGAGTGGCGCTTAACAATCAACTTGTTTTCTCCCAGCAAGTGCACGGAATCGTAATCATAGGTACCGGAAGTAAGCTGAGTCAGTTTATTACCGTTGTCCAGTTCAATCTTATATACCTGCGATTCACCATGCCATACTCCCGTAAAGTAAAGCGTACGGGCATCGGCACTCCAACAGAAACCGTCTACATTTGAATCGAAGTCCTTGCTGACAAATGTCTTTTCACCCGTCTCCAGGTTCATAACCATCAGGCGGTTCTGATCCGATTCATACCCGTCGCGTTCCATACTCTGCCAGGCAATATATTTACCGTCAGGCGAATACTGCGGATTGGTATCGTATCCCATAATACCTTCGCTGATATTTACAGTCTGCTTGGTATTCAGGTCATATACATAAATATCCGAATTAGTGGAAAGAGCATATTCCTTACCGGTCTTCTTACGGGAAGTGTATGCAATCTTATCGGAGGTTGTATTCCAGGCCAGCTGCTCGATACCACCGAAAGGTTTCATCGGTGATTCGTACGGTTCGCCTTCCAGCACATCCATCGGACTGCCGACCTTATTTCCGTCAAAATCAGCAATAAACGGATGGGGAGCTGTCATTACCCATTCATCCCAATGCTTATACATCAAATCCGTCACAATGATACCACTGGCTTTATCCAAATCCGGATACTTGTCTTTTGTGCTCGGAACCGTCTTTACCTGCGAAATAAACAGGACCTTCTTTTCATCCGGAGAGAAAGCGAAGCCTTCGATATCGCCGTCATAATTGGATAACTGTTTCCGTCCGGTTCCGTCCGGATTCATTTCCCAAAGCTGGCTGCTTCCGCTTTCGCCGGAAAGGAAAGCAATCTTTGTGCCCCCTTTAATCCAGGTTGCTTCATTTTCAGAAAAGGAAGTGTGGGTAATCTGTTTGTTATCAGAACCATCGGCGTTCATGACGAACACTTCACGGTTGCTGCTGTTGAGAGGAACACTGTAGTAAGCTACCGTGTAAACTACTTTCTGTCCGTCGGGCGAAACATTCATGCCGCCGATACGTCCCATGGCCCAAAGCGCCTCGGGCGTCATCCGACCGTCGGCAATCTTGATTTCCGAACGTCCGATAACTGGCTTTGTGTCTTCTGCTTTTTTAGCTTCCTGATTACAAGCACCTAGTAATACGGATGTTGCCATAACCATTGTTGCAATAGATTTATTCATGTACATTATAATATATTATATTCTGTGTGCGAAATTAGTAAATATAATTTATATCTTTGCACAAGTAATTTAAGAACTGAACAGTATGAATAAGATTTGGTTATTTGGAGCCGCTATAAGTATGGTATTAGCATTCGGCTCATGTAAACCTAAACAGAGTGCTTATAAGGCTGCTTACGAACAAGCCAAAGAAAAAGAGTCTACAGCTCCTGTTGAGGTAGTAGAACAAGAAGAAGAGATTGTTGAAGAGGTTGCCCCGGTTTCCAAACCCAGAACATCTACAGCAACGACTCGCTCGGAAAGAATCAGCGCTGCACAGGGTGAAGACGCCAGCCGTCTGAAACGTTACAGTGTAGTTATCGGTAGCTTCAAGAACAAGACAAATGCTTACTCTTTGAAAGAGCGTATGCAGAATGCAGGCTACAATGCGGTATTAGGTGAAAACGAACAAGGTATGCTGCGTGTAATCGTTGCCAGCTTCGATGATAAAGCTGATGCAGCCGACAGCCGCGATGCTATCAAAGCTAAATATGCACCTGATTTCCAGGATGCTTGGTTGCTGGAAAGACAATACTAATAAGGCGTCTGCAAGTAAAACAGGCAAACATTATTATCGATACATGGAAAGGGATATCCTTCGGGATAATCCCTTTTCGTGCGTTTGGAGTTATCCCTTCAGTACAAACGTTTTTAAAAACATAAAAGGCCCGGTAATACCGGACCTTTTAACCAACCTAAATTAAAAACCTAAAACTAACCATCTTTTTGCCTTAAACAATTAACCTATACATATATAAGTATCTTCTATTTCTTATTCGTAAACCGGCCATGCTCCTTTATGGGAACAAACAAAAGCCGATATTTTTACAGCACATTCGTGGGCTTCTCTCAATGTCTGCCCTTTCAATAACGACATCACCAAGGCTGCCGAAAAAGCATCTCCTGCTCCTACCGTATCCACTACATCCACTTTTGGAGTAGCTAAGGTAGATACTTCGTCGGGGGTGTAAACCGTACTGTAATCAGCACCCGCCGTCAGAACAACCATTCGCAGGTTATAGTTCTCCATAAACCAGTTAGCCACCTCTTCTTCGGTTCCTTTCAAACCGAACAGGTTTTTCAGCTCCGACATTTCATCATCATTCATTTTCAGCACGTTCGCCAGGTACAAAGATTCTTCAATCAATACCTTATTATAATAATGTTGCCGCAGGTTAATATCAAACAACCGGTACGCCGAATCGGGAGCAAACGAAAGAATAGCCTGAATCGTTTCACGGGATTGTTGACAACGCTGTCCCAAAGCACCGAAGCAGATAGCATCCGCACGTTCTGCCAGGTCTACCGCATCAGAGGTAGGCGACATATGATCCCAGGCTACACGTTCCGTTATTGTGTAATGGGGAATACCGTCATCCTCTATATCCACATGTACCGTTCCTGTAGGATACGGTAACTTTTCTATTAAATACTGAATTTTGTACTTATCCAGTTCGCTCAATATATCCCTTCCGTTATCATCATCACCAATGGCACTGATAGCATACCCTTCGGCTCCCAAACGGGAAGCATGGTAAACAAAATTAATCGGTGCGCCGCCTGCCGTCTTACCTGTGGGAAGCAAATCCCAAAGAAGTTCGCCAATACCGACCACTACCGGTTTTTTATTTTGTTGCTTCATCTGTTCCATGATATAGTAATTCTTTGTGATACGAAATTTTTGTTCCTTATGTTTGATGATGCAAAACTAAGGAACGGAACAGAAGCAGACGATAACGGATGCTACAAAAAGGATAACATTCGTTACATAAAAGGTTTATTTTCAATAGGCTTATAGTATCGTTACATAAATGTAACGAGTGTTATCCTTTCTCCTGATATTCGGTTGGTGTAATATTATACACCGCTTTAAAGCATTTGGAGAAATAAGGAGGGGAACTGAAACCGGTTGCATAAGCAGCCTCATTGACATTACAGTCTTTCTGACGCAACAAGGCAGCGGCTTGCTTCAAACGGTAGTTACGGAGGAAATCGGTAGGCGTCACACCTGTCAGTTCTTTTACTTTCCGGTAGAGATGCACACGCGACAGGCCAAGCATTTCGCTCGCTTTTTCGATACTGAAGTTTGAATCAGGATAAGATTCCTCGATCAATGCCATGAACTTACGCATAAACAATTCGTCCATACTTTCCGCCTTATCCGTTTTCAATCCGGAAGCGGCAGGCGATTGAAGTTCCTGGGCAAATGCATTCCTCAGCCGGGCACGTTCCTCCAGCAGACGGACGATACGGAGTTTTACTTCTTCAATATTAAACGGTTTCTGGATAAACTCATCGGCTCCGCTGGCAATACCATACATCCGCTGTTTATCATCGGAAAGGGCGGTAAGCAATATAACCGGTATATGGCTGAAAACAATATCCGATTTAATCCGCTTACACAATTCATAGCCATTCATTTCGGGCATCATCACGTCACTGATTACCAGCGACACATTTTCTTTTGCCAGTATATCCACTGCTAGCAAGCCATTCTCTGCTGTCAGGATACGGAAATTCGGTTTCAGTTCTTTTTGCAGATACGCATTAATATCCGGATCGTCTTCAACAATCAGGATCGTATAATCGTAGGTACGGTTCACAATCTCATCCATTTCACGGGTATCTAGATTAGCCACGCCGCTCGACAATTCTGTTACGGAAGGGGCAAACACACAGGATTCATCAAAGTGAGATTTTCCTTTGGGCAACTCGACCAAAAAGACGGTACGTTTCCCCGGTTCACTTTCCACACGGATACTTCCTTTATGCATACCGACAAACTCATGAGTCAGATGCAGACCAATCCCCGTTCCGGTAAGATGGTCAGCGGTAAAAAACTGATCGAAAACGGAAGACAGGTTCTGCGGCTGGATTCCTTTCCCATTATCTTCTACCGAAAGGATTACATATCCCGCATGATCCTGCAAACGAATTGTGACGGTTCCTCCATCAGGTGTAAACTTGAAGGCATTCGACAGCAGATTGGCCAGTATCTTTTCCATCTTATCCGTATCCACCCACAACATTACGGAAGAGACATCATGTTGAAACGAGTATTGTATCTGTTTACTTTGCGCCATATTATCGAAATAGGAACTGATATCTTCGATAAACGTAACCAGATCTATTTCCGTCACCCGCATATCCATCTTGTTACTTTCCACCTTACGGAAGTCGAGCAGCTGGCTGACGACACGTTTCAGGCGGTCGGCATTCTTCTTTATGATATGTATGTCGTCGGCAAGTGGAGAATCGGGAGGCAATTCTTTCGATAGCCTATTCAACGGTCCGAGTATCAGTGTCAGCGGTGTTTTGATCTCATGGGATACATTTGTAAAAAACTGTAATTTGCGGGTAGTAGCCTGTTCGATCTTCCGGTTGGCAACAGCCAGTTCTTCTCGTTGCTGTTCCACCTGTATATTGGTCCGCTTCAGTTCATAGTTCTTACGCTGTACCTTGCGGAAAATATGTATTACATAAAGAGCCAGTAGGCCCACTACTCCCAGCAACAACAGGATCAAACCGACTGAATTTTGTAAAAAACGATATTCCGAAAGTATCTCTTCCAGATTATTCCGTTGTTTCTCGATCTGTTCCTGATAATCAGCCAACTGTTCAGTCTGCAAATATAATGTACTGGCATTCTCTTTGTCGATCAGGGCTGATGTCAGTGCATATTGTTTGGAGACAGGCTGCCCGTTCAGTATCTGCCAGGCAACCTTTATCGCGGTAGTTCCTCCGGTTGGATATACGAAAGAAGCTGTCAGATAGCCGTTACTTACCGCTTCGATCCCTTTACCCTTACCCGGCAAAGCATCTATGCCGATAAACTTTATCCTTTTTACCGCCAGCGAATCTATCTCCATAATAGCCTCCCGCGCAGCCAATGCCATCACATCATTATGAGCATACACGATATCAATATCATCAAAGAGACCAAGTGTTGCTATATTTTCTTTTGTTTCTTTCGCATGCCAACGCCCGTACACAGTTTTCAGAATCACATTATCATTATGGATAAGAGCATCACTAAAACCGTTATGCCTGTCGCGGGCAGAAGAAGAACCTTCGCGCCCCCACACTTCGACAATCGTTGTCTTCTTTTTCTTCAGCAATGAATTGATAAACAATCCGGCTGCACGGCCAATCTCATAATTGTCCGCACCGATAAAAGTCGTATATTCTTCCGAATAAATCTTCCGATCTATTATAATAGTAGGAATCCCCGCCCGGAAAGCCTCTACGGCTGCGGTTGTGACAGGTTCCGATTCGTTGGCAGATATAATGACCAGGTCTACCCGTTGTTTGATAAACTCACGTATCTGTTTGATCTGAGTGTCATTGTCTTCACCGGCATCTTTTATTTGCAGAGTCAGTCCGGGATACTCAGAAGCTTTTACCTGCATATCCAGCACCATCGCTTTCCGCCAGCTATCATTGATAGAACTATGGGAAACGCCCACAACAAATTTCTTTTCTCCTTCCCGTTTACAGGAAATTGTTAGAGACAAGATACATATCAACAGACAAAAGCGGTATATAATGAGTTTCATGAAGCAGCCGATTTTCAGGGTTTCGTACAAAAGTACGGATTATCGGCATAACAGACAAAATTTATTTTGTACATTCGTCCCTCAAATAATTGTTGCATAACATGAAAATAATAAATAAACAACTACTCGACGAGACCAGCGAGCGTGCCAAACAGTCACCTCGCTTACGTATGAATTACAACTTCCACGAACAACTGGACGATCCTGTAAACCGCCTGCTGAATGCCATGGAGCCGGATACTTATATCCGCCCTCACCGCCATCTGAATCCGGATAAAGACGAAATTTTCCTGCTGCTCCGTGGGAAAGCCATGCTATTTATTTTTGATAATGACGGAAATATCACAGAGAAACTTCTGCTCGACCCGCTCGCCGGATCGTATGGCGCAGAAATCAAACCCGGCATCTGGCATAGCCTGCTCGTATTGGAATCGGGAACAGTTATTTATGAAGTAAAACCGGGGCCTTTCGCGCCTTTACATCCGGAGAATATGGCTCCGTGGAGTCCGGAACCGGATGATGAAAAAGGAATCGACGAATATTTAACTTATCTTACTTCCAACTTATAAGCGATGAAAACGATTTATTTAACCCTGTTCCTTTCACTCATTACAGTGATGCATGCCTCCAATCCGGATGACAGTACCTACCCGACTGCCGAACGGCTTTTCCATATCGCCCGAAGCCTTAACAAAAATCTGGTATGTTACGATGTGAATCTGGAGAACGGCAAACTGAATACGAAAGTCCCCCTAAACATCTACTGGGTAAACCGGGAAGAACGAGTGGGAGAAACCAACGAACTAAGCTATTTTCAGCGTAAGATGGCTTACGGCTATAAACTGGTTTCGGAAGGCAACGACACCAGCGAAGTGACCCTGACCGCCTACTCCGGCAAGAAGCTGACAATCTGCAAAAGAGATTCCAGATATGTCTGCATGACAACGATCGACAACCAACCGGCCATACTCGAATCGCTCTACGTAAAAGGCAAGCCCAATAATCCGTTAGGCGTTGAATACGTGGAATTGCAGGGAACGGCAATCGAGACAGGGGCAAAGGTGACGGAGAGAGTCAGTAAATAAGAATATTCAAAACAACATGACGAACGCGACGAAGAAATGAAACATCCGGACACAGAAAACCTTCGCTGTATGTTTGGCATCAGCCGATAAAAAGGTATATTTGCGTTCGGATGGTTCCGTTTTAATAAAAGACAAGTATCATGAGTAAATTATATCCTATTGGTATTCAGAATTTTGAGAAGCTTCGCAAAGACGGTTACTTCTACGTAGATAAGACAGCGCTGCTATACCGGCTGGTAAAAACAGGCAGTTACTACTTCCTCAGTCGCCCGCGCCGCTTCGGTAAGAGTCTGATGATCTCCACCCTTCAAGCTTACTTTGAAGGGAAGAAAGAACTGTTTGAAGGTCTGGCCATCGAACAGCTTGAAAAAGATTGGGTGAAACGGCCCGTGCTACATCTCGATCTGAATATAGAGAAGTATAACACACCGGAGAGTCTAGATAAAATTCTCAACGACACATTGGTACAGTGGGAGGAACTTTATGGAACCCGCCCTTCGGAAACCTCTTTCTCCCTACGGTTTGCCGGAATTATCCGCCGTGCCTGCGAAAAAAGCGGTGAACGTGTTGCCATCCTTGTCGACGAGTACGACAAGCCGATGCTTCAGGCTATCGGCGACGTAGAACTGCAAAAGGCTTTTCGTACTACGCTGAAGCCTTTCTACGGCGTACTCAAATCCATGGACGGCTACATCAAATTCGCATTGCTGACAGGAGTTACCAAATTTGGTAAAGTAAGCGTATTCAGCGACTTGAACAACCTGAATGATATCTCGATGGACGACCTTTATGTCGAGCTCTGTGGCATCACCGAAAAGGAAATACATACCAACTTTGAGGATGAGCTTCACGAACTGGCCGATGCGCAGAAGATGTCTTACGAGGATGTCTGCCGCGAGTTGAAAGCATGCTATGACGGCTACCACTTCGTGGAAAACTCAATCGGTATCTACAACCCTTTCAGTCTGTTAAATACCTTCCTGAAGATGAAGTTCGGCAGCTACTGGTTCGAGACGGGAACCCCCTCCTACCTGGTAGAACTACTCAAACGCCATAATTACGATCTATACCGTATGGCACACGAGGAAACAAATGCAGACATACTGAACAGCATCGACTCGGAGTCGACCAACCCTATCCCCGTGATCTATCAGAGCGGATACCTTACCATCAAGGGGTACGACCCTCGTTTTGGAATGTATCGCCTGGGCTTTCCCAACCGGGAAGTGGAAGAGGGATTTCTCAAGTATTTGATGCCCTTCTATGCAAATGCTGATAAAGTAGACTCGCCCTTCCAGATACAAAAGTTTGTAAACGAAGTGGAAACAGGCCAAGTCGACGCCTTCTTCCGCCGTCTTTCCTCTCTGATGGCCGATACGCCTTATGAGTTGGTGCGCGATCTGGAGCTTCATTATCAGAACATACTCTTTATCGTCTTTAAGCTGGTGGGCTTCTACGTCAAAGCGGAATATCATACCAGTGAAGGCCGCGTAGACCTGGTGTTGCAAACGGATAAATACACCTATGTGATGGAGTTTAAGTTCGACAGCACGGCCGAAGAAGCTCTTCGACAGATCAATGAGAAACATTACGCACGCCCCTTTGAAGCCGATACGACACGTACGCTCTATAAAATAGGCATCAACTTCAGCTCTAAGACCCGTAATATCGAGAAATGGCTGGTGGAAACAGTCGATCCGGCAGTTAACGGCAATCGAGACAGGGGCAAAGGTGACGGAGAGAGTGAAGAAATAAGATAAAAAGAATATTCACATTATTTAAGGGGGAGTATGACTACGATAGATCAGTTCTTGTAGAACTAGGTTAATAATGTTGACAAAGATAATGATAATAACCGAATTTACATGGGGTAAAATGTAATTTAATAAAAAACCTAAAACAATACTATAATCAGTCCTATATTACTTTTTACTTAATTTTCAAAGCCTAGAATTGCCATAGTTCTACAAGAACTAATATCAATTCAAGCCTATGCAAAACGTATTAAAAGGCTGGCTCATCGACAATACGGTGACCACAGATGATCTGAATGACAAGATCTTACAACTTGAATCGGCAGGTAAAGCAGACTTTGACGACATCATCGACGAGATGTTGAAGGAAGACACCGGACTGCGTATCGAAACACTTCGACACTCTGTTTCACTCTACAACCGCGTTGTCGCCCGCCTTATCCTAAGCGGATACAGCGTGAACACCGGACTCTTCCGTGCCGTAGCAAAATTCCTCGGCATCGTGGAAGGCGGGGTATGGAATAAGGAGAAAAACTCTATTTATGTCTCTGTCACACAAGACAAAGGACTGCGCGAAGAAATTGCTCAAACGTCAGTCAGCATCTTGGGTACGAAATCAAACGTGATGTACATTCTTGAAACGGAGGACCGCAAGACCGGACTCAAAGACGGTACGGCTACATCCGGACGTAACCTGATCGTGCGCGGTGCCATGCTAAAGGTAGTTGGTAGCGATGCAGCAGTAGGCGTATCGCTGACCAACAGCGAAGGAGTCGTTACAAAGCTCGATGACGACATGATTGCTTCCAACAAACCGTCGGAACTGATGCTTCTGATCCCACCCGGACTTGCCGATGGCGAATATACGCTAACAGTAACTACACAATATTCTACAGGCACCACTTTAAAAGCTCCCCGCAGTACCACCATTCCCCTTTGGATAGGCGGTAAATCGGACGGTGGTGGCGATCGTCCTGAGATAGAATAACAAGAACAGCCAAAGGATCGATACCCTATTCCGATCGGGATGGAGTGTCGATCGCGACCAGGATAAGGTGTCGATCACGGGCGGAATGGCCTGGCGATCGGATAACAATAACAACACTAATCATTAATATGAATATAAAAGAATTTTTACAAAAAGGCATGGCATCCAGATTACAAAGTCTCTTGGTTGCTTTTTTTATGATGGTCACTGTGCAAGGAATGGCACAGAAAAACAATTCGTCGGGTGGTTCGTCTGCCGAAAGCAGAGTCGATTTGACAGTATCTAAACCAGTATTACCGGTAAAAAAGCGAACTAAAGTCCCGCTTGAATCTTCCGGGCAAAAGATTCTGACCCGTAGCGAAGGGGGTAATATCCTGAAAATAACTTCAAAAGGAGTCAATACAGAATATGCCGATTGGCAGAAGGCTATGAAGGCATTGAAAAGTGGAGACGAAATAACGTTATTGTCAAAAGTAACACTCTATGAAGCCTCCGGAGATAAGATGCCGGATAAATCTTGTACAATAAATGGAGATGGTAAGACTTTGGAGTTTAATACAGACAATTTTGCAGGTAGCTGTAGTTTACAGGAAGATGTTACATTTAAGAATATACACTTGGAGGCCGGGGACATCACTGCCAACGGGAAAAAGGTTGTGTTCGATAGCGGCGTAACCGTGAAAGATGATTGCGATGTATATGGAGGCGGAGGACTTGGAGTCGATGTTGAAACTACCTCCATAACCATCAAAGACGGAGCAACCTTAGATTGGGTATATGGAGGTGGCTACGCTGGAAAAGTGACAGGCAATACGAATATCGTTGTTGAAGGAGGAACTGTAACTGCTATTTTAGGAGGGGGATATAATACCGAAGCCATAGTCGAGGGCAACGCGAATATAACAATCAATAATACAACTTTTATTTCTACCATTTACGGGGGAGGCAATAATGCTCCGGTAAAAGGAACTGCTAATATAAAAGTCGAAAACGGTAATGTAAATTATATAATAGGTGGTGGTCATAATACATCCGCAATATGTAAAAACACGAATCTTGAGATAATAGGCGGAACCTTCGGAAAAAATGATGAATATAGGTATAACGTGATGGGCGGAGGTTATTCAGCTCCCGTAGAAGAAAAAGCTACAGTTACGATAAGTGGCGGAACGTTCAATTGCTTTGTAACCGGTGGAGGCGGTTTTGATAACGAAACCACTGCCACCTGCGGTAGTACGGAACTGAACATAACCGGCGGAACATTTAACAAGTGGACGTATGGTGGCGGTTGGGAATCGCCGGTGTTGAGAACAGCTACGGTGAAGGTGAGCGGAACTCCAAGTCTAGCTACTTTGTGCGGGGGAGGTGCACGGTCTACAGCTTCCTGCCAAAATACGGATGTACAGGTAAGTTCGAATATTGGTGGTTGGTTATTCGCTGGTGGTGAAACAGGATCTGTCAATGGTACAGCCAAACTTACAGTAACAAGCGGAAGTATAACAAAAAATATTTATGGAGGAGGTGCATCGGCGTCCTGTAACAAAACAGAAGTGACACTTTCAGGAGGAGAAGTCTCAGGCAGTGTTTTTGGCGGAGGTGAAAGTGGCGATGTTATCGAAGAATCTCATCTTACAATCTCCGGAACACCCACTATATCCGGAGATGTTTTTGGAGGAAGTCGAAATTCGGGAACAACCGTAGGAAGTACCCGTGTCGAAATAAGTGGTGGTACTTTTAATTATATCAATGGTGGAGGCTATGAAGGCGATGTAACCGGAGAATGTTATCTTGCAATATCCGGAACGCCTACTATATCCGGAAATGTTTTCGGAGGAAGCAACCAACCGGGAACAACCGTAGGCAGTACTCGTGTTGAAATATCTGGCGGTACATTTCAAAATAATATCTTCGGCGGAGGCTGGGGATGTGATGTGCAGGAAGATACCCATGTTTCTGTGACAAATGGGGTAATTTCATATAATGTTTTAGGCGGAGGCTCGCAAGGGCAAGTATTTGGCAGCACGAATGTCGTATTTGACGGCGGAACTATAACATCCGGCAATATTTTCGGCGGAGGCTGGGGTGATGAGGATTTGAATGACGGATATAGTCCTGACAAAGGTCGTGTAGGCAGTGCTAATGTGACAATTAATGGCAATACGGATAAAGTTGTATATGGTAATGGTTTCTGCTCAAGCGTCACCAATAATATTAACATTACCGTTAATAGTGGCAATAACATCAGTGTGTATGGGCTTTACTCTGACTCAAATTATGCTTTGCAAGCAGGCGGAGATGTAAACATCAAGCTGAACGGAGGAGAAATCTGTATGGCAGGTTTGGTTGTAAATAATCTTATGGCAGAAAACACGATAGGAGGTAAAGCATGCATAACGGTATCGCCCAGTATTGATGCCACTAATTTGTCGGAGATCAGTTCAGGAAATCCCAAAACAGGTGTATTAAAAGATGCCACTTTCGTTTTCAAGGATTGCGGAACCGCGGATAATCCGTTCGTAATGCCCTATGACTTGCAAGGCTTTACTACTATCGAACTTAACAACTCGTATGTGAAAAGCCAAATTAATACAAGTCCCAAACACAATACCGCTATCTGTCTGGATATAAACAAACCGAATACTTTGTTAAGTGACGGTTGGAGCCAGCCGGTTAAAATAGCCCCTTTCTCTGATAAGGCTATCACGACACTAGAAGACATGACGACACTGTTTGTAATAAAGGATGCGGCTGAGTTACCCGACGGGGAGGTGTTCGAAGTCGATCCCAGTTCTCTGAGTAGTTACGGTTTCTTTCGGGTAGGTGATACATATCGGGTGATGTCGGGCGTTGCCGGAAATGATTTCTTACGTAGTGTTACTGTTGATCCTGCTATTTCCGGCGGTTCCTTATCTGTCAGTTGGAAGGATACGAAGTTGTTTAGCGGCGATAAAGTACCGTTCCGTGATACGAACAATACGTCGATCGATAGCGAATTAACCATTGAAGTCGAGTCTTCAGAAGGCTATCTTCTGAAGGAGGGAACGCTGAAAGTCTATAAGACCGGTGACGAAAGCACGTTAGTGGCAGTAAACGATAATAAGTTTATTTTACCGGACTATGATGTAACGGTTACGGCAGAGTTCGCAAAGATTTCTCACCAAATAACTATTTTGCCTGTTGATAATGGAAGCATTACGGCTTCTCCAGGTACGGATGTTGCAGAAGGTGTCGAGGTGGCTTTGACCGTCTCTCCTGCCGATGGTTACCGCCTGAAAAGTGGTTCATTGAAAGTCTATAAGACAGGAGACGAAGGTACAACTATCGCTCTGTCCGGAACCTCATTCAATATGCCGACTTATGGCGTAACGGTTACAGCAGAGTTTGAGCAGATCCCTTATCAGATAACAATTTCTTCTATGGAGAATGGAAACATTACAGCTTCTCCGAGTGTGGATATAACCGAAGGAGTCGAGGTGGCTCTGACCGTCTCTCCTGCCGATGGTTACCGCCTGAAAAGCGGTTCACTGAAAGTTTATAAGACCGGTGATGAAAATACAACTGTAGCCTTGTCCGGAACCTCATTCAATATGCCAGCTTATGGCGTAACGGTTACAGCAGAGTTTGAGCAGATCCCTTATCAGATAACAATTTCTTCTATGGAGAATGGAAACATTACGGCTTCTCCGGGGACGGAGGTTGCAGAAGGTGTCGAGGTGGCTCTGACCGTCTCTCCTGCCGATGGTTATCGCCTGAAAAGCGGTTCTTTGCAAGTATATAAAACAGGGGATGCAAATACAACTGTTGCCTTGTCCGGTAATTCTTTTCGTATGCCGGCCTACGACGTGACCGTCATGGCTGAGTTTGAAGGAATACCGGCTCCACCTCCCCCTGTTTATTATACAGTTACTCTTCCGTCCGTAGAGGGAGCCACGACCGATCCGGCTCCGGGTGACTATGAGGTTGAATCATGGGATAATTTCCGTTTCTACCTGACATTGGATGAAGATTATAACCAATCCGAACCAATCGTCACGACCGATCGGGGAGAAACAATTACACCACGGAGCAGTGACGGAGCCTATATCGTGAAGTATATCCGTAACGATGTCGAAATCTTCATCGACGGTATAGTGAAAAATCCCGATCCGGTTGCCAACGAGACAGTCGATACCGGCGGTATCAAAATTTATGCCGCCAACGGCTATCTACACATACAGGCTCCTCAGCCGGAACAGGTTCACATCTTTGCCCCCAACGGACGCCTGCTGAAAGCTTTCCGGACTTCCGGCAATGAAGAACAGATAGCATTACCGAAGGGTATTTACCTGATACGGGTAACGAATCAGTGTGTGAAAGTTGTTTTATAATAAAAGAAAAATCTATAAAAAAGCCCCAGTGCAAAAGTTCCGGGGCTTTTCTATTAATAAATAGATCGTTCTCATACCAATTTATGGATAACCAGTCCTGACCGCAATTTAGGTTCAAACCAGGTTGTCTTAGGAGGCATGATATTTCCGGTATCGGCTATATCCATCAACTGTTTCATTGTTACAGGATATAGAGCTAATGCCACTTTCATTTCGCCACTGTCTACACGGCGTTTCAATTCTCCCAATCCACGGATACCTCCGACGAAGTCTATACGTTTGTCTGAACGCAGGTCTTTAATACCCAAAACTTCGTCCAAGATCAGGTTGGAAGAGATCGTCACATCTAGTACACCGATAGGGTCATTATCGTTGTACGTACCAGGTTTAGCTGTCAATGAATACCACTTACCATTCAGGTAGAGGGAAAAGTTATGCAGTCCCGTTGGTTTATATATATCCGTACCTTTTTCTTCTACAGTAAAGTTCGTTGCCACTTTGGAGAGGAACTCTTCCTCCGTCAGTCCGTTCAGGTCTTTTACAACACGGTTATAGTCGATAATCGTCAACTGATTAGCCGGGAAGCAGACAGCCATAAAAAAGTTATATTCTTCATCCCCGCGATGGTTCGGGTTTTGTTTAGCCTTCTCCGCTCCTACCAAAGCTGCCGCTGCCGAACGGTGGTGACCGTCTGCTATATATAATGAAGGCATTTCTTCGAATAGTTCGGTGATGCGGGCAATATCTTTCTCTTCATCGATAATCCAGAAAGTATGACCGAAACCGTCCAATTCAGCCACGAAGTCATATTCCGGTGCATTAGCCGTATATTTCTTTACGATAGCATCCAGTTCGGCATTGTCAGGATAAGCAAAAAATACCGGTTCGATATTGGCATTGTTCACACGAACATGCTTCATACGATCCTCTTCCTTATCACGGCGTGTCAACTCGTGCTTCTTGATGTTGCCTTTCAGATAATCATCCACATAAGCGCATACGACCAGGCCGTATTGTGTATGTCCATTCATAGTTTGTGCATACACATAATATTGTTCTTTCTGATCCTGAACCAACCAACCTTTATCCTGGAACATCTGAAAGTTCTCGGCAGCCTTTTCGTAAACGGCCGGATCATGTTCGTCTGTTCCCACCGGGAAATCTATTTCCGGCTTGATGATATGGTATAAAGACTTTTCGTTGCCTTTCGCTTCTTCACGTGCTTCTTCAGAGTTCAACACATCATAAGGACGTGATGCGACATCTTTTATTAAATCTTTAGGGGGACGTATACCTTTGAATGGTTTTATTTTTGCCATGGTAGTAAATCTATTTGGTTATTATACATTCATATAGTAGTGAATGACACACCCCCTACCCCCTCTCAAGAGGGGAATTAGTTACTCTTTGTTTATACAATCTGGTGGTAACCATTCCCCTCTCGAGAGGGGGCAGGGGGTGTGTTATACTCCTATCTTATAAGAAACTTATTTATTAACTCTAAACTTCTCGTTACCGTTCTGCAGGAAGTCAACAATCTGTTTGGCAGCTGCGATACCTGCATTGATATTCGCTTCAGCAGTCTGGGCACCCATCTTTTTCGGTGTACCGAAATAGCGGTCCGGATATTTGGCAGCCAGATCTGCATCGATAGCCGGCTTGATATCCGTGATATATTTAAAGTCAGGACGTTCTTCCAGCATCTTTGCCAGACCGGCTTCGTCGATCACCTCCTTACGGGCCGTGTTTACTACGATAGCGCCTTTAGGCATAGAGTTCATCAATTCAAAATTGATAGAACCTTTTGTTTCGGCTGTAGCCGGAATATGAAGAGATACGATCTGGCAAGCCTTGAACAGGTCGGCAGTGGAAGCAACCGCTTTTACACCATCCTTTTCAATCACTTCTGCCGGACAGAATGCATCATAAGCATATACATCCATACCGAAACCTTTTGCAATACGGGCTACATTACGTCCCACATTACCATAAGCCAGGATACCCAGCTTCTTGCCCATCAATTCTGTTCCGGAAGTTCCGTTATAGAAGTTTCTGACAGCATATACCAACATACCGAAAACAAGTTCGGCAACCGCATTGGAATTCTGTCCCGGCGTATTCATTACACACACATTGTGGGCAGTGGCAGCAGCCAGATCCACATTGTCATAACCGGCACCGGCACGAACCACAATCTTTAATTCCTTGGCAGCATCCAACACCGGAGCATCAATGATATCACTACGGATAATCACCGCATTGGCATCTTTCACAGCATCCAGCAATTGAGCTTTGTCCGTATATTTTTCCAGAAGAGCCAGTTCGTAACCTGCACCTTCAACAACTTCACGGATACCTTTCACTGCTATCGCAGCGAAAGGTTTATCGGTAGCAACTAATACTTTTGTCATAATCAATGCTGTTTTTCAAATTCTTTCATTGTAGCAACCAACGCTTCCACACTGCTCTTCGGCATTGCATTATAAAGAGATGCACGGAATCCGCCTACTGAACGGTGACCTTTGATACCTACCATACCGGCAGCAGAAGCAAATTTATTGAATTCGTCTTCCAACTCCTTATATTCATCGTTCATTACAAAGCAAACGTTCATGATAGAACGGTCTTCTACGGCGGCAGTACCTTTGAACAATTTGTTACGGTCGATTTCATCATACAGGATAGCTGCTTTTTCAAGATTCATCTTTTCAATAACAGCAACACCACCTAACTCCTTATACCATTTCAATGTCTGCAAAGCGGCAAAGATCGGGAACACAGGAGGCGTGTTGAACATAGAGTCCTTCTTGATATGTGTATTGTAATTCAACATTGTAGGAATAGCACGGTCTACATGTCCTAAAGCATCTGTACGGACAATAGCCAATGTTACACCAGCAGGAGCCAGATTTTTCTGTGCACCGGCATAAATTACATCATATTTAGAGATATCGATCGGACGGGAGAAAATATCAGAAGACATATCGGATACCAAACGTACATTCAGATCGGGATCATAACGCATTTCCGTACCATAGATCGTATTATTAGATGTAAAATGGAAATAGTCTGAATCTTCTGCGACTGCATAACCTTTCGGAATATAAGTATAATTAGCCTCTTTTGAAGATGCTACAACATCAACTTCTCCGAATAATTTAGCTTCTTTGATCGCATTAGAGGCCCATGTCCCCGTATCCAGATAAGAAGCTTTTTTGTTCAACAAGTTGAAAGGAACCATACAAAACTGCATGCTGGCACCACCACCCAGAAATACAACCTCGTAACCAGCCGGCACATCCAGTAACTCTTTGATCAAAGCTCTGGCCTCGTCGTTTACTGCAACAAATTCTTTACCTCTATGAGATACTTCAAGAATTGATAACCCTGTACCTGCGAAATTTTCAACAGCTGCTGCTGCATTCTTAATCGTGTATTCGCTCAGAATAGAAGGTCCTGCAGAAAAATTGTGCTTCTTCATATCAATTTCTTTTTAATGTTATATATTATTTAAGTAACGTGTTTTTCGAAAACAGGCGGCTAATGTACGAATTTAATTGAAATTTGAAAACTGAATAGTGAAAATTATTAGCAAAAAGCCACTTTTTCCACCCATCCGACAACTTTATTCCAGTTAATCATCAATTTTCAATTATTAATTGTCAATAATCAAAACCGGTCTCCCCATAATTTCCTCATATGTTCGACCAGTTTTTGCTCAGCCGGATTATTTTGCCCTTTCCAAAAGTGCTGATCCTGTACTTCCTTAGGCAAATAGACCTGTTCAACAAAGTTGTTTTTATAATCATGTGCGTACTTATATTCTTTCCCATAGTCCAACTCCTTCATCAAAGTCGTCGGAGCATTCCGCAAATGAAGCGGAACCGGGAGGTTTCCCGTACGTTCAACCAATGCCAATGCATCATTTATGGCCATATAAGCCGAATTACTTTTAGGGCTGCAAGCCAGATAAACCGTAGTTTCCGCCAATATAATCCGTCCTTCCGGCCAACCGATCTTCTTCAGGGCATCAAAACAGGCATTCGCCAGCAATAACGCATTCGGATTAGCCAATCCTACATCTTCCGAAGCAGAGATAACCAACCGGCGGGCAATAAACTCAGGGTCCTCCCCTCCTGCCACCATACGGGCCAGCCAGTAAATAGCTCCATCGGGATCGCTTCCCCTGATCGATTTGATAAAAGCTGAAATAATATCATAATGCATCTCTCCGCCTTTATCATAAGCTGCCGGATTTTCCTGCAACCGGTCAACGACTTTTTGATCCGTTATCTCGATCTTATCCGTTTCTTCTGCCGAAATAACCAGTTCCAATATGTTGAGTAGCTTCCGGGCATCTCCGCCGGAATAACGCAGCATGGCATCTGTCTCTTTCAGGACAATATCTTTATCCTTCAGTACGACGTCCTCTTTGATCGCCTTATTTAATAATGTAAGCAAATCATTTTTATCCAATGATTTCAGTACATATACCTGACACCTGGACAAGAGCGGACGGATCACTTCGAAAGAAGGGTTTTCCGTTGTAGCTCCAATCAACGTCACCACACCCGTTTCCACTGCATTCAGCAAGGAATCTTGCTGGGATTTGCTGAAACGATGTATTTCATCAATAAACAAAATAGGAGATACCGTATTGAAAAAGCGATTACTTTTTGCCTTTTCAATCACATCACGCACATCCTTCACTCCCGAACTGATAGCGCTCAATGTATAAAAAGGTGCCTCCAGTTTATTGGAAATGATCTGTGCCAGTGTAGTCTTACCCACACCCGGCGGTCCCCACAGAATAAAAGAAGGGACACGACCTGCATCTATCATTTTCCTTAACACGGCTCCTTGCCCTACAAGGTGTTTTTGTCCGATATAATCATCCAACGTTTTCGGACGTAATCTCTCTGCTAAAGGTTGATTCATCATGCAGACAAAAGTCGGATATTTTATTTACTTTTCAAAGTATAACCAGCTGAAAAATTCACTTACAAATAAATGTTTGAGAACAGAATTTTACAACAAAAGGAAAGCCACAGGGAGTCAAAACCAGAGCGACGCCCCATGCAGGCTAACATTTTGTCAATAAAACATTAGAGAACCCAGAAAATTCCCCATAATATCCCCACGTTCCCTAATGCCATTATCCTATATCATTTAATACTTGACAAACTCGAAAGATCACGTACTACTGTCATATCCATAATATTACTGTATATCTCCGTCGTACGTACACTTTTATGCCCTAAAAGTTTCTGCACTGTTGTTATATTCGCGCCATTATATAATAATAATGTAGCATTCGTATGACGGGCAGTATGGAAAGAAACTTTTTTGTCTATATTCGCCATCTTACAAATTCGACGGAGCTGCTTGTTCACATTCGAATTTGAAGAAGCCGGCATATCGAACAAGGTCCATGGATTATTCTTATAACGTTCATAAATCGGAAGAGATTTTCCGTCAAACAATAAGAATAAGGGCAAACGAACATTAACATCCGTTTTGATGGATGAATAGATCAACCAAACCTTATCATCAATAATGAGGAAGTTCTCTCTCGTAATACTGACTATATCCGAAAAACGAAGTCCGGTATAGCAACTGAACAAGAACATATCTAATGTTCGTTGCAGCGTACGGCGTCCTCTCAGGTTAAGGCTTTCCAGCTGTTCCAATTCTTCCGGTGTAAGATGAGTTCTTTTGCTTTCCATATACTTGATCTTGTACTTACGGAAAGGATAGCGGTGCAAATCAAACAGATCTTTATTGATCGCCAGATTGATGTAACGCTTCAAATGCTTCATATGTTTGGCAATCGTATTCCGGTGATATTTATTCACCAACATATAATGCTCAAGATCGCAAAGGAAATTAAAACTCAGATCATTAAAACTCACATCTGTTTTAAATGAGGAAAGAACCTGCAATGTCGAAAAATGATTCTTCAACGTTGACGGTTTCAGATTACTTTGAGTAATCTCATTTTTCATAAACAGAGAAAAAGAAGTCTGACCTGCTTCAGGTTTCTCTTTCAGATCATTCAACGAAAATTCCTTACCGGTATGTACAATTTCCAGTTCCAGCTGTTCTAATTCTGCAATAAAATTAGCCAGATACTGATTTAAAGAGTCCATATTAGGATGGTTCTTCACTGCTTTTCTCTTTGCATCCCACTGAAAAGGCTTGACATAGACCTTTGTCGAAAAATACTTTTTCTGCTTATTCAAGTACGCTTCTACCTGAACCAAAGCTTTACCTTCTGAGTTTAACTGCTTTTTGCGGTTAAATACCAAGTTATAAATTACTTTTTCCATGATATATATTTATTTTCTGAATGAAACACGAAGGAACAATAATTAGTTCTTTCTTATGTCTAAGACAAATTAAAAATTTGTTATTACTTATTTACCGGAGTTCCAAAGAGACAAAATCCCCACCTAGACTTGCCTTAAAAAACAATTGATCCGAATAACTCATTTCTACTATGAGTCTGCAAAGATAAAAGAGACTTACTAATCATAAAAAACAAAAAACAAGAAGAAGCTTTCCGAAATGGATACAAAAAAGACTTTTTTACTAACTTGGTGCTAAAAACAAAACAAGAGGCTGTTTATTTTTTATTGTCTGAAAGAAAAATTGTTGAGATGTGACTTTTATAGATTATTCATAAGATAAATAGTATTAGAATATTATACCTGCTAATGTATAAATTAAAGAAAGAGCAGGTTTATCTACCATAAAAAAGATGTTGTAAAAGCTCTATCGGCATAGCCATTCAAAGCTTTTACAACATCTTCTATTAATTATACCAAAACTACCTTATACAGTAGGTTGAGATGCTGCAGGGTTATTATCTTTATCCGTAATGCCCTTATTGGTTTCCATTTCGCACTGTGGAATACGATAAATCAAAATCTGAGATTCCGGTTCTATATTATATTGAACAATAGCTGCATAATTCGTATTCTTACGTACGACAGGTTTCTTCAGACGTAAAATATCGAACAATGAAAAACCTTCACCCCAAAGTTCCATACGACGTTGCAACCAAATTTCATCCTGCAACTCCTGGGCAGAAGAAGCCGTGCAACTATATGACGGATTACGATATGTTTTTACGAAATCTTCTAATGTACGTTTTGCAGCAAATACGTTTCCGGACATCGCTTCACCTTCCGCTTTGATATAATACATTTCTTCCACACGCATCAATGGCCAGTCCTGAGAGTTGGTCGTATTACCCATTACATCTTGATAGGCCCCGAATTTTACATTCGTATAAGGCGTCAGGCCGAAATAATCGATAACCGGTTCTCCTCCGACAGAAGCATTGTCTACCAATGTAGAAGTTGTATCCGGAGAAATAAACCACTGTTTACGGATGTCAGTGTCAGGAATCTGATCGTATAAAGCAGAACTTACGTAACGCCATGCACCGGTCAAAGTTGTGTATCCGTTACCGGTCAATGAACATAAGTGTGACGGCCAGTTGATGATACCGGTTGTTACCACATCATTATCCGGAGTAATCATAACCCCCCATAACCAGGAATCAGCAGCTGCCGAATTAAATGCAGGCTTTGAAACATCCGCCAAAGAGTACGGTGTTCCACCAGACAAGGCCTTTTCTGCATCTTTAGCAGCATCGGCCCATTTCTGCATTAATAAGTTTGCACGAGCCCGCAAACCATAAGCAACAGCCTCGTCTATCTTGTCTTTATTCGTACCGTTATCATTACCAGCCAATAATTCAACAGCTTGATTCAAATCAGACATGATCAATTCATAAACCTGAGCAACTGTGGCACGCGGATTCGTCTGCATTTCTTCCTCTGTCATTCCTTCTGTAATGATCGGAACACAAAGTTCATTTTCATGTCCGGCATACGTAAACTGATAAGTCTGTGCCAAATTCAGATAATCGAAAGCACGGGCAGCCAAGGCCTGTCCACGATAAACCAACATGGTCGGATCTTCAGTCCCCTCCGTCAATGCAATAACATCGTTTGCTGCTTTCAGGTGGTTATAATATGTCTTCCAAATCAATTCATCTGCAGAACTGTCATAAAGACGATCTGAATAATTTTGAGCTGAGTTAAACCAGTTATAGCCGGAAGTCGTACAAGGCATATCCTGGCTACTCTGTTCATAAAATTGGTAAACAGCTGCTACACCATAATCATTATGATATGTATTTGCATCATCAGAAATAGTTCCGAACACATTCAACTGAGCAGACATTGCGTTCACACCAGCTATAACCATATTCGGACGCTGTTCGATAACATCTTCGTTTTGTTCGCCCCCTATATATTGACCTTCCGGCAATTTATCCAAATCACAAGAAACCAGCATACAAGCAACACTTGCGAACATTAAATATTTATTTGTCATATTCATATTCTCTAAATACATTTACGGATTAGAAATTCAATGAGATACCGCCCGAAATAGTACGGATCGGTGAATAAACATTATCAGAAGCCACATAACCCTGACGTGGATCCAAGCCTTTACGTGCTGTGAGCAATGCCACATTATCTGCAACAAAATACAAACGAATTCCTTCTATCTGGAACTTCCGTGTCAACGATTTCGGTAATGTATAACCGAATGTGATATTCTGCAAGCTCAAATAATCGGAACTTGTCAGAAAACGATCCGTCAATCTGTTAGCATACTGGTCTTGTACATTCATACGTGGAACATCTGTATTTTTATTTTCCGTTGTCCAAGCTTTCAACATATCTTTATGCCATGCAGAACCCTGAGCATCTACACTCATCAAAGCCCGATATGTATAATCCAGAACACGTCCGCCTAACTGATAAGCAAGCGCAATAGAGAAATCGAATCCGTAAGCTGTAAAACCAGTTCCGAAACCACCATATACTTTCGGCAGAATATCACCTGTTACAAAACGATTATCAGATGCAACAGAATACTCTGCAGTAACTGTATTACCATCTTTATCCGGCTCCAGCAAAGCCCACTGGCTTTCACCAGTTTCCGGGTTAACCCCTACATATTTAGGCAAATAAAGTTGATACATGGATTCATCTTCACGATAAATACGAGAACCATCGATCAGCTGTCCGTTCAATTCCGGAGCTAATTCCAATACTTTGTTCTTAAAATGCGTCAAGTTCAAATTGACATTCCAACTAAAATTTTTCGTATTAATAATAGTGGAGTTCAAATCCAATTCAACGCCACGGTTCACCATAGAACCCACATTTTCCGGATAACGAGAATATCCCATAGACGGAGATACCGGTTTGAAATAAAGCATATCTGTTGTCTTACGAGAGAAATATTCTGCAGTACCACTCAACTTTCCATTCCAGAAGCTAAAGTCAAATCCAGTGTTAAAACTGTGTGATGTTTCCCAAGTGATATCCGGATTTCCTTTATAATACAAAGAGGTTGCAAAATCGCCGTTGCTATTAGATAAAGTAAGTTGATCCATATACGGATAGTAATTTCGGTTCAAACCACCCTGATACATCAGATTATCGTTACCCTGCAAACCATAACTGATTTTAAACTTCAACATATCGATCCAATTTTGGTCAGCCATAAAAGTCTCCTTGTTAATCAACCAGCCAGCGCCGACCGACCAGAAGTTACCCCAACGGTTATCCGGATGGAAAGCAGAAGAAGCATCACGACGGAAAGAAGCAGAACCGAAGTATTTTCCATCGTAATCATACTGTACACGGAATAACCAACCTTCTGTTGCATAATTATGCGTGTAAGATGAATTATTCTGATTCAAGATACCATTATTTAATTCCGGAACATTCGGATTATACAATTTCTCACGGGAGCCATATAAATAAGAATACTTATAATTATAATTTTCGTGACCAGCCAATACATCCAGGCTATGAACATCATTGAATATCTTATTATAAGTCAACAAATATTGCTGATTCGTACTGAACGAACGAATAGCTTCAGTACTGATAATACCACCAACACCACTTGTTTCTGAATACTGTCCGTAAAATGGATTGACCAAATTTTTCATACGTTCATTATTGGCATCGACTCCGATATTGATTTTAGCTTTGATTCCACCCCAAATATCGATATCTGCAAACCATTTACCACTAATCACGTCACCTGAATAGTTTCTTTTATCCAGCATATAGCTAGCCAACGGATTAGCATTCGGAACCACATTTTCACGACCGAAATTTGTATCCGAACCATAATCATAACGCTTGAAGCCACGATTATCAACCATAATATTACCCTCGGAATCACGGACATACATCGGATAAATAGCACCCATAATATTAGCTGCATAGAAAGCATTAGCATTGGAAGAACCGCCTTCTGTATCCTGCTCGCGGCTATCATAATGAGTAAACGATACATTACCACCCATCTTTAACCAGGGTTTCACCTGATAGTCCGCTTTCAAACGAGCAGTATAACGTTGGAAACCGGAATTCGGCACGATCCCCTGATCATCCAAATAACCAGCAGACATGTAATAGTTCATTTTATCCGATGCACCACTAACACTCAAATTATACTCCTGACGAACATTATTTTCAAATAATTCATCACTCCAGTTATCTGGTCTATAATAATATGTACCGTCACTATAACCGAAAGTTGCATTCGGGTTCAATTTTCCATCCATACCGATCAACTGTTCTCCGTTAGGAACAGTAAACACCTGATATCCTAAATAAGAGTTGGAAAGCATGAGTTTATTAGCATACAAATTGGCATTCACCAAATCTCCATTTGCCAGATATTTTTCCTTACTTAAATCTCCGTTGTAAATAGAAGTATAAGCCATTTCATAGAATTTACCCGGATCCGTTACTGTTTCATAAGAAGGAACAGCACGTTTGTTAACACCCCACTTAGCATCGAATGTCACACGAGAATCCCCTGACTTACCACGTTTAGTTGTAATCAAGATTACACCATTCGCACCCCGAGCGCCATACAAAGCATTTGAAGCAGCATCCTTCAATACGGTCATCGATTCGATATCGGACGTACTGATTGCAGAGATTTCGCCATCATAAGGAACACCGTCCACTACATACAACGGTTTGTTGCTAGCTGAAATAGAACCGATACCACGAATACGAACTTCCGCATCTTTACCCGGTTGACCAGTATTACTCGTTGTTTGTACACCGGCAACCTGACCAGCCAAAGCATTTGTCAAATTAGAAGCCTGACGAGCAGCAATCTTCTCTGTCTTGATAGTTGCAGCAGATCCCGTAAAGGCACTCTTCTTTGCCGTACCGTAAGCCACAATCATTACTTCGTCAATCATCTGATTATCAGACTCCATAAAGATTTTCAGATTCGTTTGAACAGAGATCTCCTGAGTCTTCATACCAACGTACGAAATCACCAGAGTCTTTGCAGAACTTGGTACATCCAAAGAGAACGCACCATCAAAATCAGTCACTGTACCGACCATCGTACCCTTTACGACAATCGATGCACCAATAATTGGCTCATTATCATCCGCCGAGATAACAGTACCTGTTACCTTCGTCGTCTGAGCAGTCGCCATCCCAATACCTAAAATTAGGCAAAACAAAAGATAAGTCAACTTTTTCATAGACACACTTTTTTATTTAACTTATAAATAACTAATTTGCACTATATTTGTGAATACTTTGCCAAAAACCTATTATAAAACATACCTGAGAGACCGCAAATGTAATAATAAATTTATTATAACAACTAAATTCTAATAACTTTTTACAAAAAAAGGACTGTTAATTAACAAAATAGCAAGTAAATCGGGTATTCCGGAAGTGAAACAGCTGCTGTTATTTTAAGATTTCCGACAAACAGACGATTTAAAATTATCTATTTTTAACCCCTTGCCTTTTACACTTCAGGCTAAGATTTATTTGACCTAAAAACCGCTGGGGACCACCCCGGTAGAAAAGCCTCGCGATTTTTTCGTTTCATTTGCCCCCAAATAAAGATGATGGATTGAAACGCAAAGCAAGTCAAAAAATATCGGCTACTAATTTTCTGTGAAAAAATATAGTCAGTCAAATCCCTCTTTTTTTGAAAATGAGTAGTAAATAAAGTCATTTCTATTTCTGTTCTAGCTAGATAGAAAATACATTGAAAAGATACCCACATGTATATCCTGTTACTTCTTTTAAATCTTTCGCCCTTGATTTTAGATTCGTTTACGCATTTTATACCAAGTTCTGCAAAGACTAAATAAAATCTTAACAAGTCTTATTTTGTCACTTAACTATCTAATTATATTGCACTTGTATATATATGGTAAATTCTATTAGTTTAATAAATAATGTGTGTTTATGATGAAAAAGTTCACTTTTATTCTGCTGTGCCTCGTAATAGGTATAAGCACTGTGGTTGCTCAGAACACGAAAGTAGCAGGTTCTGTTATTTCCGCTGATGATGGGCTGCCGGTTATTGGGGCGTCGATTGTTGTGAAAGGTACAATGGTCGGTACAGTGACAGACTATGATGGTAACTTCACGTTGGAAGTTCCTTCTAACGGTAAAGTACTGATAGTTTCTTACGTCGGTATGCTTACACAAGAAGTACCCGTTTCCCCGAATGTAAGAGTAGTTTTAAAATCAGATACTCAGAATCTGGATGAAGTTGTTGTTACAGCGATGGGTATCTCTAAAGAAAAGAAAGCATTGGGTTATGCTGTCCAGGATGTAAAGGGAGAAAAATTGACTCAGGCCGCCAATTCAAACTTAGCCGGCGCATTGCAGGGTAAAGTTTCAGGTTTGGATATCAAACCGTCTTCCGGTATGCCTGGTGCGTCTTCTCAAATCACGATCCGTGGTGCACGTTCTTTCTCCGGTGACAATACTCCGCTGTATGTAATTGATGGTATGCCTGTAACAAGTACACCTGACGTTGATACGGATTTGCAGAACAATGGTAGTGTGAGCGGTGCCGACTTCGCAAATCGTGCGGTGGATATCGACCCAAACGATATTGAAAGCATCAATATCCTGAAAGGTCAGGCAGCTTCTGCTTTGTATGGTATCCGTGCTTCTAATGGTGTAATCGTTATTACGACTAAAAGTGGTAAAGGTCTGGCTAAAGGCAAACCTCAGATTAGCTTTTCTTCTAACCTGAGTTTCGATGTAATCGGACGCCTCCCTGAATTCCAGAAAACGTATGCGCAGGGAGCTTCAGGAAAATACAGTCCTACTAACAGTTTGTCATGGGGACCTAAAATTACAGACCTTCCTAATGATCCGACTTATGGCGGAAATACAAGTAATGCATATACTAAAGAATATGGAAATCATGAAGGTATGTATTATCAACCTCAACGTGCCGCAGCAGGTTTAGACCCTTGGACTACACCGCAGGCATACGACAACGCCAAAGATTTCTTCGATACCGGCGTAACCTGGAGTAATTCTATAAATGTCGCTCAGGCTTTGGATAAGAGCTCTTATTCCGTTTCTTTGGGTAATACTCACCAGGATGGTATCATTCCTAGTACAGGAATGGACAGATATAATGTAAAAGTAAGTGCAGAAACAAAACTGCATGACAATTGGACTACCGGATTCATCGGTAATTACATTACTACGGCAATCGATAAGGCAGTTACTTCGGGTAACGGTTTGCTGAGAACTGTTTATTCCGCACCTCCAAGCTACGACCTGGCAGGAATCCCTAGCCATATCGCAGGCGACCCTTATACACAAAACTCATTCCGTGGTGCATTCGACCAGGCATACTGGGCGATGGATAATAACAAATTTACTGAAAATACAAACCGTTTCTTTGGTAATGCGTATGCAAACTACAAAACGAAGTTTGGTACGACAGACCATACATTGAATGTAAGATATATGTTCGGTGTCGATTCATATACAACAGACTATGTCGATAGCTACGGTTACGGAAGTAACACCGGAGGCGGTAAAGGCCAAAT
Source organism: Parabacteroides goldsteinii DSM 19448 = WAL 12034 (assembly GCF_000969835.1). GTDB lineage: Bacteria > Bacteroidota > Bacteroidia > Bacteroidales > Tannerellaceae > Parabacteroides > Parabacteroides goldsteinii. The sequence goes on along the minus strand of NZ_KQ033913.1, from coordinate 310,697 downwards.
CGAAAATTACGGTTGGACCAATGCGACCTACAACTCGTTGCTGACAATTAATTATGACTGGAATATCAACGATGATTGGGGATTGAATGTAGTTGCCGGTAACGAAGTAATCCAGAGCAACAGAGGTAAATATTATGAATACGGAACAGGTTACAACTTCCCGGGATGGAATCATATCGACAATGCAACGACTCAGTCCACTTCATCCGAACACTGGAAGAAAAGAACTGTCGGATTCTTCGGAAACGTATCCGCTTCTTATAAAAACATGCTTTATTTAACCGTGACAGGGCGTCAGGACTATGTTTCAAGCATGCCGCGCGGAAACCGTGCATTCTTCTACCCTTCTGTTTCTGCGGGTTTTATCCTGACAGAACTGGATGCGCTGAAAAACGATGTCGTTAACCACGCAAAGATTAGAGCTTCTTATGCAGAAGTGGGACAGGCCGGCGATTTCCGTGAAAACTTTTATTCTGTACCGACATACGGAGGAGGTTTCTATTCTTTAACTCCAATCTTGTATCCGATTAACGGCAGTAACGGTTATACGCCTTATTACAAAATTTACGACCCGAATCTGAAGCCTCAGAATACACGTTCTTATGAACTGGGGACAGACCTGAGTTTCTTCGACAACCTGGTAACATTAAATTATACATTCTCTCGTCAGAATGTAAAAGACCAGATATTCGATGTGCCTCTGGCTTCATCGACCGGAGCCGGCAAGCTAGTGACAAATGGTGGTAAACTTCATACGAACGTACATGAAATCACTTTGTCTTTTAATCCGATCAGAACGAGAGACATAAACTGGGACTTCGGTTTCAACTGGACAAAAATAGACAATTACGTTGACGAACTTGCTCCGGGTGTGGAAAATATCAGTCTGGGAGGTTATGTAACTCCGCAGGTACGTGCAGCTGCCGGCGAAAAATATCCGGTAATATATGGTGTCGGTTATAAGAGAGATGCCAACGGTAATCGTCTGGTCGACGAAGACGGTCTTCCTATTGCCGGTGAAGCACAGGTTATCGGTAAAGTATCGCCTGACTTCATTATGGGTTTCAACACGACATTACGTCTGTGGGATTGTACAATCAGTGCAGTACTTGACTGGAAGCAAGGCGGACAAATGTATAGCAGAACATCCGGTCTGGCAGACTACTACGGTGTAAGCAAGAGAACTGAAAATCGTGAAGGAACTATCATTTTTGATGGTTATAAAGAAGACGGTACAAAAAATGATATTGGCATTACAGGTGCAAATGCACAGCAAGAATATTATAGTATCCTGAATAATATTGATGAATCTTCAATTTATGATAATTCATTCATTAAACTTCGCGAAGTAGCAGTAAGTTATCCGGTATTCAAAAGCAATTGGATGCAGGTTACTCTGAATGTTTTTGCAAGAAATGTCCTTATCTGGGCACAGGTTCCTGATTTGGACCCGGAGGCCAGTCAGGGTAACAACAACATGTCTGGTGCATTTGAAGACTATTCAATGCCTCAAACAGCCAGTTACGGTTTTGGAGTCAATGTTAAATTTTAATTCGTACGCAAAATGAAAATAAATAAAATAGGAAAGCTGTTAGCTTTTTCATTCCTGACTGCATTCAGCATTACTTCCTGTACGGAAGATGCGATGGACAAGGTTAATAACAACCCGAATAACCCGACAGATGCTCCTGCTAAGTTTCTGATTACAGACCTAGGAGTCAGTACCGGATTTGGTGTAGTTGGCGGAGACTTCTCTCTTTACTCGTCTGTTTACATGGAACATGAAACAGGCATCAGCAATCAGATGTACAGAGCGGAAGTACGCACAGGAGAACCGACTATCGCAACGACCTATAACAATGTCTGGGGAACAGTTTATTCCAATATCAAAAATGCTAAAATAGCCATTCAGAAATGCCAGGAAGACCCTTCCGAACAAGGAAATGTGGTGACTGAAGCTATTGCTAAAATTTATCTGGCCTACAATGCTGCCATTGTTACGGACTTCTTCGGTGATACACCTTTCACCGAAACCGGTATCTTGAATCCTGACGGAACTCCGGCTTATATGCAGCCAAAAATAGATACACAGGAATTTATTTATACTGAAATTCATAAGAATCTGGACGAAGCCATCATTCTTTTGGACGGCGGTAATGCCAAAGATGAAGGTCTGTCAGGTGCAGTCGGTTCAAAAGACTATATTTATTCCGGTAAAGCCAGTGCATGGTACAAGGCCGCAAATGCGTTGAAAGCACGTTATACAATGCGTCTGCTTAACAAGAGCAGTAATAAAACAAAAGATTTGGAAGATATTCTTACTTATGTAAACAACTCATTCAAGTCTGCTGCCGAAGAATGTAAATTAACTATTTACGATGGAGATTCTCAGGTAAACCCATTATGGGGTTTCAGCTATAGCCGTAACAGTTTTGCAGCTAGCGAAAGCCTGATAGACAAGTTCGTAGAAAGAAATGACCCGAGAGCACCTCAGGCATTTATCGAACCGGACCCGACAGGATATATTGTTTACGGATACGGTGGAGACCAGGCTACTGATATTGAAAGTATCAATTTCGCACCCAACGGGACTCCGGATGAAGTACAGAATATTTATGGTATGTCTATGGCCTTATGGGCAATCACTACTCCTACGCAGTTAATCAGTTACCACGAAGTGAAATTCCTTGAAGCAGAGGCTCTTTGCCGCTTAGGAAGAAAAAACGAAGCGGAAGCAGCATTGAAAGAAGCAGTAATTGCCGGATTTGCAAATACAGAAAACATGCTGATAGATGCTACTGAGAATTGGGTAGGCGGCGAAGTAAACCTGGGCGCAGATGTTGCAGAAGATTATTTCGAGAAAAGCGTAAAACCTCTGTTCGCAGTCAATCCTCTGAAAGAAACAATGATTCAGAAATACCTGTCATTCTTCGGAGCGTCAGGCGAGTCTACCGAAGCATATTGCGATTACCGCCGTATGAAAGGCGCCGGTGAAGAATTCGTTGAACTGAAGAACCCATTAAATACCAACAGATTCCCGTATCGTTTCGGATACGGTGCAGACGATGTTCTTGCCAACCCGGCTATAAAAACAGCTTTTGGTGACGGACAATATGTTTACACTGAACCCGTTTGGTGGGCAGGCGGAAGCCGTTGAGAATAGAAAGTAATAAAGACAGGAATAGGGTGTATCGGCGATTACGATACGCCCTGTTTTTTTATTGTAACACATTATTATTTATTCCTTTGCTTATGAACAACTTATTGCTTTATTTCTTATATTGGAAGCTGACGAAATCAGCGGCTGATAATTATCGGCCGTATGGTTGATAATTGTGAGCCAATCGGCCGATAATTATGAACCAATCGGTTGATGGTTATCAACCATTGATTACCTGCCGATGTAATTTAAATTAGTATGCATAGTAATCAAAAAGACATAGAGATAAATTGACCAATAGACAGGATACTTTTGAGAAGAAAGTCCGCATCTAATCAATTGATTTGAAATAGATCGATTTCAAATTAGTTAATTAGATGTTTTTCTATTACTTTTGTTCTGTTCACAAAAACAGAAGCAATATGAATACTCCATTTGTTTACGGTCGCATAGCAGACAAAGAAAATTTTACAGACAGGGAACAAGAAGTCAAACTGCTTACTCAGAATTTTAACAGCCTGGTTAATACTGTCATTATATCTCCCCGTCGTTGGGGAAAAACTTCTTTAGTCAATAAAACAGCACAGTTGTTACTGAATTCAAGTAAGGATTATTATATCTGTCATGTCGATATTTTCAATTGTCGGACGGAGGAAGAATTTTATCTTGCTTATGCAAATGCGCTGTTAAAGGTATCGACTTCCGCTTGGGAAGAATTTGTATCCGGTGTCAAAAGATATCTGGGAAAGTTGGCTCCAATCATTTCATTATCAGATACCAGTCAGACTTATGAACTTTCATTTGGCATAACTTTCAAGGATAATAAATTAACTTATGATGAAATACTGGATTTGCCGCAAGCCATAGCTAATGACTCTGGAAAAAAAATAATCGTATGTATTGATGAATTCCAGAATATCAACGAATATGAAGATCCTTTGGCTTTTCAGCGCAAGTTACGCGCTCATTGGCAAAAACAGACATCTGTCTGCTATTGCCTCTATGGAAGCAAACGGCATATGTTGCTGGATATTTTTAATGATTACAGCATGCCTTTTTACAAATTCGGAGATATTCTGTTTTTGCACAAAATAGGTAGAGCCGATTGGGTTTCGTTTATTTCTACACGCTTTACAGATACGGGTAAAAGCATATCTGAAGATTTATGTAACAGCATAGCAGCCAAGGTAAAAGACCACCCCTATTATGTCCAGCAGCTAAGCCAGCAGGTTTGGCTCAGAACTCCCCAAATATGTACTGAAGCTATCATCAGTGAATCTTTTTCAAGTTTGACAGGTCAATTAAGTCTGCTATTTGCAAATATAATAGACACGTTGAGTTCTAAACAGATAAACTTTTTATTAGCTGTGGCAGACAGTGTTGTCAACTTTTCATCCAAAGATGTATTAGCAAAATATAAATTAGGTACTTCAGCAAATATCAAAAACTTAAAAAAAGCCACCTTGGAAAAAGATTTAATCGATATTCTTCCGGGTAACGTAATAGAAATACAGGACCCTGTTTTTGAGTATTGGTTGAAAAATATTTATACAACCTCACGATAATAAAATACCTATTTAAAGGATAAAGAACGACTTGTAAAACATTAGTTAGTTTAGTTAAATTCATTATTTAGAAGGTAGAATTTGAGTATTATATTTTATAATATCAAATTCTACCTTTTGAATATACAGGAGCTGTAAGAATCTGTATTATAGACATATGTATTGGTTGTGCAATTTATTTCATTGTTGAAATCGGAGTTTACTGTCAGAAAAATAAATATTTCATTTAAAACTAATATATTGATAATCATATAGTTACAAACAACTGAGTTCTGCAAAGACTCTGGTAATTTCTTACGTAGGTATGAAAACTCAGGAAGTCGCTGTTCAGGCTGTTTTGAATATCAGATTAAATTCTGATACTCAAAATATAGACGAAGTTGTTGTAACAGCTATCGGTATTAAACGTTCTGAAAAATCATTGGGTTATGCTGTGTCGAGCGTAGGAGGAGAAGAGATTACCAAAGCGCGTGAAAGTAATGTAGTAAATGCTTTATCCGGAAAAGTTGCAGGTGTACGTATCGGACAGTCCTCTGGTACTGCGGGCGGAGCTGCAAAAATTCAAATTCGCGGAGCTTCCTCTATTGGTACGAACTCTTCACCTTTGTTTGTTGTTGATGGTTTACCTATTGATAATGGCGCTTATAATCCTGATGATATCACAGGAAACGTCGATGCCGGTAACCGTGCCAGCGACATCAGTTCAGATGATGTTGAGTCTATCAATGTCCTGAAAGGGGCAGCTGCAACAGCGTTGTATGGAGCACGTGCAAAAGATGGTGCAATTGTTATCACAACTAAAAAAGGTAGCAAGAACATGAAGACATTCATTACCGTAAATTCTTCTACGCGATTTGAGAACGTAGCTAAATTACCTGAATTCCAAAATGAATATGCTCAAGGTAACTACGGAGAATACAACGTTAAGAGTTTGAACGGTTGGGGACCGAACATTGCTAAAGCTGCTGCCGACGGTATGCAATATAATAACTATAAAGGAGAAAAAGTAACTTTACAAGCATATCCGGATAATGTAAAAGACTTTTACCAAACAGGTATGAGTTATATCAATAACGTATCTGTTGCCGGTGGTGGTGAAAAAGCAGATTTTAGAACCAGCTTCTCTTCTGTTAACCAGAAAGGTATTATACCGGAGTCTGATTATAATAAATATAGTTTTTCTGTAAATGCCGGAATGGATTTCAACTCAAAATTTTCAGCCCGTGTCTCTGCACAATACGTACGTAATGATTCCAAAGGACGTGCCGCACAAGGTTCAAACGACCCGAACTTGTTAGTGCCTCTGGTAAATGGATTGCCAAGAACTGTTGATACACGCGATATTAAAAACAATTGGGTGGACGAATACGGAAAACAAATTACTCTGGATCCTGACGGAAAAAGTAATAACCCTTATTGGATTATCAACAAAAATAAATATACGACAAGAATGGATCGTGTCATCGGCAATATCATTTTGACATATAAGCCTTTCGAAGGATTGACTATCTCAAACAATGCCGGAACTGACTTCTATAACGAAACCAGACGTAAGATATATGCAAAAGGAACTGTTGGCGAAATGGAAGGTAAATTCCAAACATGGGACTTGGCTAATAGAATTGTTAATAACGACTTGATGGTTACATACGAAAAGACATTTGATGATTTCGGAATCAAAGGTATTTTCGGACATAATATCAATCAGCGCGAATGGACTAATAACAATACATTGGCAAATGGTTTGATCGTCGATGGTCTTTATACTTATACAAATGCAAAAGCAACAAGTCCCGTAAACTACTACGAAATCAAACGCCTTATGGGTATTTATTTCGATTTGGGCTTCAGTTACAAAAGTATGGCATTCCTAAATGTAACAGGACGTAACGACTGGTCGTCTACTTTACCTGTCAACAATCGTTCTTATTTCTATCCTTCAGTAAGTGCCGCTTTTGTTTTTACAGAGTTAATGGAAAATAAAGACATCCTGAACTTTGGTAAATTCCGTATAAACTATGCAAACGTTGGTAGCGATGAAAAACCTTATCAGTTGGCATTCCAATATAAAGCTGTAAACACATATTTTTTGCAGTATAGTATTGTAAACACTTTGCCACATAATGGTTTAGTTGGTTTTACCGGACCGCGTATTTTCCCTCTGGAAGATCTGAAGCCTCAAAATCAATCTGCATTTGAAATTGGTGCCGATCTACGATTTTTTGACAATCGTGTACGTTTAGATGCTACTTATTACCGTAATGTAACAACAGATCAGATTGTTTCTATAGATGTACCTCGTTCTACCGGTTATTTTACAAATAATATCAATGCCGGTAAATTAACGAACAATGGTATTGAAATCAGTCTTGGATTAACCCCTGTCCGTACACGTGACTGGAAATGGGATTTGGACATAAACTTTGCATCTAATAAACAAACTGTAAATGAGTTGGCAGAAGGAATGACAAACTATACATTGACTTCCGGATGGAGTGGTTTACAGGTAAAGGCACAGGTTGGCGAGTCATTCGGGTTGTATGGAACAGGATGGAAACGTGATGACCAGGGAAACTTTATTATCAACGAAAAAACAGGTTTACGTGAAACAGAAAACAATGTTCGTTTAGGTGATATCTATCCTGATTTTACAATGGGTATCAATAATAGTCTTTCTTATAAAGGATTCAACCTTAGCTTCCTAATTGATATTCGCCAGGGTGGAAGTCTTTATTCAGGAACAGTTTCTTCTTTAAGATCACTCGGTCTCTCTGCTGAAACAGCTGTAGGACGTGAAGACCAATACATTGAATCAGGAGTTATTATGAATGCGGATGGAACTAGCCGTCCAAATGATGTCCCTGTTAAAAATATGCAGGACTATTGGAGTCATATGGCAAAAACATCTAATACAGAAGGCTGTGTTTTTGATGCTTCTTATGTAAAACTTAGAGAGTTAACATTCTCCTATTCATTACCCAGAAAATGGTTTAAGGATTTCTTTATCAAATCTTTGGATCTAGGATTTGAAGGTCGTAATTTGTGGTTGATCAAATCTCATGTTCCCCATATTGATCCGGAAGCTAACTTCTTTGGTACGGCTGAAATTGGTGAAGGTGTAGAATTCAACAGTATTCCTGCAACACGTAGCTTCGGATTTAATTTGAAACTGACGTTGTAATTAATTTATTATTTCAACTAAAATTAAACAGTAAATAAAATGAAAAATCTAATAAATATATATATACTTCTATTGCTGGTTGTTTGCAGTACACTCAGCAGTTGCAGTGATTGGTTAGATGTAAACAATAATCCGAATACAGCAGAGAAAGTGGAAGCAGGGTATTTGTTCAACTATGCTGCTGTTAACTGGTCCGGTAATCGTATTGGAGGTGACTCTTACATTCCTTTCTCACAATCCATTCAGTCGCAAGCTGACGGAGGTGACAATTATGGTGGTTGGGGCGAAGCTTATTATGTTATCAGCACGTATAGCTTAGGAAACACATGGGTTAGTTACTATTCCGTATGTGGTAACAACCTTCAATTGGCCATACAACAAGCACAAAATAGTGTTCCGGAAAATAAAAATGCAGAAGCACAGTGTTTAATACTGTTAGCTATGCAGGTTTATGAAACAACTATGATATATGGAGATGTACCTTTCTCTGAAGCATGGAAAAAAGAAATTAAATATCCGAAATTCGATGATCAGAAAGATGTCTTAAATGGGGTTATTGATATGCTGGACCAGGCACTGGCAATGATTGATATCAATGATAAAAACTGCATTGACGAATATGACCCTTATTTTAAGGGAGATATGTCCAAATGGATAGCGATTGCTAATTCTTTTAAATTCCGTACATTAATGGTTATGGTGGATGCAGATCCCAGCAAAGCCGATGATATCAAAAAGATGATGGATGAAAAGAAAATGATCACTTCTGCAGCAGGAAATATGGAATTCCAATATTCCGAAACAGCAGGAAATGAAAATCCTAAATATGGAATTCTGGCAAAGTATACCGGAGGTATCAATACTATGTTTTTTGCACATAACAATGTATTTAAACCAATGGAAAAATACGCAGACTCACGTATTCCACGCTATTTCGATCCGGGACATGATGGTGTATTCAGAGCTCTTGACACCCGTCAGGATGCAGAAGATGACGAAGACGGAAATATTTACTCATCAGCTATCAGTTCCTATCTATATAGAAAAGATTGTCCGGATGTTCTTTATTCCTATCAGGAACAATTACTTTTGGAATCAGAAGTGTATGCCCGTGGTATCGGTGTAACTAAAGATTTGGCTAAAGCGAATGAATTATTCCAGGCTGGTGTGCAGGCGGCATGTAACTATTATAAAGCAGATACAGAAGCAACAAAAACATTTTTATCTAAATTACCAGATTTGTCTAAATTATCAGAAAGTGAAGCTCTTTACGAAATTCATATGCAACAGTGGATTGATTTGATGGACAGACCTCTTGAAGCATTTGTTCAATGGCGTCGTTCCGGTACACAAGGCAATGAAGTTCCTGCTCTGACTGTACCAGCAGAAGCATCATCTAAAGATTTGATTCGTCGTTGGGAATATTCTCCAGACGAATTAAGCACAAATCCGAATGCTCCAAAAGATTCACCTAAAATATGGGATGCGATGTGGTTTGATAAATAATCTATATTATAATTTAATAAAAAGCGAGGATGACTATATGACATTCTCGCTTTTTTATTTTCTGTTCAAAAGAAATCTTTTTATTCCTTATACGAAATAAAATCACTATTTTTGCAAAAAGTTTTACTTATAAGTAATAGGTCATGAAAATCCCGGAGTTTTATAAAAGAGAGTTATATCTTGATCGTATCAAGCCATTTGTAAATACGCAGATGATAAAGGTGCTGACCGGACAACGTCGTGTCGGGAAGAGTTTTCTTATATTCCAGTTAATGGACTATATACGTTTGTCATATCCTTTTTCAGACTTTATTTATATCAATAAGGAATTATTCGAGTTTGATGGTTTAAAAGATTATTCTGATCTGGTAAATTATGTAACTCAAAAACGTAATAATCTGAATGATAAATGTTTCCTATTTATTGATGAAGTGCAGGATATCACAAACTTTGAGAAAGCACTACGGCATTTTTTTGCGGAAGGTAGTTATGATGTATATTGTACCGGTAGTAATGCGAACATGCTTTCCGGTGAGTTGGCTACTTATTTAAGTGGCCGTTATATTGAATTTAAAGTATACAGCCTTACTTATAACGAGTTTTTACAGTTCCACAAACTGGAAGATAGTTCTGACTCTTTTACGAAGTTCTACAAATTTGGAGGATTACCCTATCTGATCAATCTCCCTTTCAATGAGTTATTAGTATCAGATTATCTCAGAAGTATTTATGATACGATTATTCTTAAAGATGTAGTAAATAGGTACAACATCAGAAATGTCAGACAATTGCAAGACTTAACCATATATCTGGCTGATACGATAGGAAATCTGTTTTCTGCAAATAAAATAAGTGAATATCTTAAATCCCAACGTGTTGATTTACCTCCAAAGACGATATTAGAATATCTAACCTATTTAAACAATGCTTATTTTGTAAAAAGATTACGACCTGCTGATATTCAAGGAAAACGCCAGTTCCAAATCGGAGAAAAGTATTATTTTGAAGATTTGGGCATACGACACGCAATACGTCCTTTCAGACCTAACGATATAGGACAAGTATTGGAGAATATCGTTTGCCATCACCTTCTTGTCAATGGTTATAATCTTTCGGTCGGAAGAGATGGAGATAGAGAAATTGATTTTGTCGGTGAGAAAGATGGTGAAAAAATATACGTTCAGGTAGCCTACTCTGTTATGGACCCAAAAACTCATGAAAGAGAATTCGGAAATCTATTGGCTATTAAAGACAATTATCCCAAAATGGTTATTACAATGGATGAACTGGAGGGTAGTTCTTATGAAGGAATAAAACAAATTCCAATACGGAAGTTTTTACGAGAATTCAAGTAATTTTTTCTATCGATTTATATACAGGAATTAGATATTCCTATCTTTTTTAGGTAGAATTTGAGTATTAGTTTTATAATATCAAATTCTATCTATTTTTGTATATAAAAATATTAAACAACTGGTAATCAGATATTTTATAATATGTTTGTTTGATAAAAAGAGATTGAATAAGCTTATTATAGCAAAAATAACCGAATTGTCCGCTGTTTGTAAATAGCTATTAATCAGCGTGTTACAACTGACTAAGTTCTGCAAAGACTCTGGTAGTTTCTTACGTGGGTATGAAGACTCAGGAGATCGAAGTAAAATCTAATTTAAGAATCCTAATGCAGACTGATAATCAATCTCTTGATGAGGTTGTTGTAGTTGCATATGGTACTGCGAAGAAAGAATCATTTACTGGTTCTGCCGAAATCATCAAAAATGAAAAGATCGAAAAGAGAACCGTTGCTAATGTTAGTAAAGCATTAGATGGACTAGTGGCCGGTGTACAGACAACATCGGGTTCCGGACAGCCGGGGTCTGGTTCTTCTGTCGTAATTCGTGGTTTCGGTTCTATCAAAGCATCTCAAAACCCGTTGTATGTGGTAGATGGTATTCCTTATGACGGTAATATCAATGCAATCAATCCAAACGATATCGAGTCGATGACTGTATTGAAGGATGCATCTGCCGGTGCGTTGTATGGATCTCGTGGTGCAAACGGAGTTGTGATGATTACAACTAAAAAAGGTAAGGATGGTGCTTTACTTGTCAATTTGAAAGCAAATTGGGGTATTGCTTCACGTGCTATCCCCAGATATGAGACAATGGATGAAAGAGGTTATCTGGAAACGATTTTCCAATCATATAAAAATGATCAGATTGCAAGTAACGGATTATCTCCTGAAGCAGCAGGTGTTGCTGCATTAACAGCTATGGGAAGCGGAGCTAAAGCGATCTTTGGTACTAACCAGATGTATAATCCGTTTAACTTTCCTATTGCAGAACTAATTGATCCGGTTACAGGTAAGATCCGTTCTGATGCAACATTACGTTATCATGAAGATTGGATGGATGAAGCTACAGCAAACAATCCGTTACGTCAGGAATATGTATTGAACATGTCCGGTTCTCAGAATAAAACAAAATACATGTTTTCTTTAGGCTACCTGAATGAAGACGGTTTGTTGAAAACTACTAACTTTCAACGTTACACGGGTCGTATCAATGTGGATACAGAATATAAAAATTGGCTGACCGCTGGTTTGAGTACAAACTTTGCCCATACGAAGAGTAACACTTCTCAAACATCTACTTCTGCTTCATCAAATATTTTCTACTCGGCTCAATTGATGGCTCCTATTTTCCCTGTACATCAATTGGATGAAAATGGACAAATTATGTATGGCGCCGATGGTGCACCTATGTTTGATTATGGTTCAACTCGTCCCGCAGGAGCAAATGCCAATTTTAATAGCATTGCAACTTTGTTTGATGACAAATACGGAACAAACGACGATAACGTAAGTGGACGTACTTATATCAGTTTGGGTGATTTGAAAGACGGTCCCCTTCAAGGATTGAAATTGACAGCGAACTTCGGTTTTGATTATGTGAACCGAAATAACTTTACTTATTATAATCCTTATTTCGGAAATGCAGCCAGTGTAAAAGGTATGCTGGCCAAGTCTAACTATCGTTATTTCAGTTATACATTCAACCAATTACTGACTTATGATAGAAAGTTCAATGACAAACATCACATTGACTTTTTAGCCGGTCACGAATATTATGATTACGAAGTGAGTTCTTTGAGTGCAACCAAGTCTGGTTTCCCATTCGGAGGTATCTATGAATTAGCTGGTGCTACTACTATCACAGACGCTAGTTCTCTAAAGGATTCTTATACGATCGAATCTTATTTGTTCAGAGCAAACTATGATTATATGGACAAATATTATTTGTCGGCCAGCTTCCGTACAGATGGTTCTTCTCGTTTCAACAAAGATTATCGTTGGGGTAAATTCTGGTCGGTCGGTGCAAACTGGCGTATGAATAACGAAGCATTCCTAAGCGATGTGGACTGGTTGAATAATCTGTCAGTGAAGGCTAGCTATGGTGTTCAGGGTAATGACAACGTCGGTACATTATATGCTTGGCAATCTTTCTATGATTTAGGTTGGCCTAATGCCTCCATGAGTGGTGCATTAGTATCTTCTCTTGAAAACACGAATTTGAAGTGGGAACAAAACGGTAATCTGAACGTGGGTGTCGAAGCTAAAGTATTCGATCGTTTCTCAGCATCTATCGAATGGTACAACCGTAAAACAACGGATATGTTGCTCGATTACCCGATGGCTTCTTCTTTAGGATTCGACAGTTATTTGAAAAATATCGGTAGCATGCGCAACACCGGTTGGGATATTACGTTAAACGGTCGTTTGGTCAACACGAATGATTTTACCTGGGACCTGACCTTGATGGGATCGACTATCAAGAATAAAGTATTGCATTTGGCTGATAAACCAGAAATCATTAGCGGAAACTATATTATAAAGGAAGGTGAAACGATTAACTCATTCTATACAGCAAAATCTGCCGGAGTAGATCCCGCGACAGGTAGCCAATTGTATTGGGTTTGGGATACGGATGAAAATGGCAATCCGGGAGAACCTTACATCTCTTCCAATATAAACAAAGCTACAGCTTCTAAACAGATTATGGGTAGCCGTATTCCGAATTTGTACGGATCATTCACAAACGATTTCAAATATAAAGGTTTCGATTTAAGCATCATGTGTACTTATTCGATCGGTGGTAAAGTGTTGGATAGCGTATATAATACCTTTATGTATGGAAACTATGTCGGACAAGCCAAACATAAAAACCTGGAAAGGGCATGGAAACAGCCGGGAGATATTACCGACGTACCTAAAATTGAAATTGGTAAAGCGTATCCTATCACAGACGCCGATTTGATCAATGCTTCTTATTTGGCGATTAAAAATATCACATTAGGTTATTCTTTGCCGACCAGATTGACAAAGGGAATGTTCATGAAAGAGATACGCTTCACGGCTACAGCCGATAATCTGGTGTTATTCTCTCATTTGAAAGGTATGGACCCGCAATATAACTTCAGCGGTGGTACTACATTTGTTTATACACCTTCAAGAACTATTTCTTTCGGTGTAGATGTTAAATTTTAAGCAGAACCAGTAAAATATAAATACGAAAAAAAATGAAAAAAGTAATATATATATTATCTGCTGTCGGATTACTTACTTTGGGAGCATGTAACGACCAATTGGAAACAAATCCGACCGATAAAGTCAGCGGAACAATTATATTTAGCGATGCCAATGGTGCTGAAACGGCGATGAATGGTATTTATCGTGCTACTTATGTAGCTGGTTGGGGTACAGGTTGGGCTGACGAAAATCCCGGATTTGTCGGTGTCTATTTAGCTGGCGATTTGATGGGAGAAGACCACCTGATGCTTGGACAAGGACAAGGCTGGTTTTATGAAGATTACCGTTTTAATGTTCGTCAGGATTATACACATAAGCAAGGACGTCCATATCAGTTCTGGAATCTTCATTATACGCTGATCTCAAATGCCAATTACATTATCGCCCAAGCACCGGATGCCGGAGGTGATCAGAATCTTTTAAACAGCGTTGTAGGACAAGCCTATGCCATGAGAGCACTCTCTTATTTCCAATTGATCCAGTTGTATCAACAGACTTATAAAGGAAATGAATCGGCTCCCGGAGTACCTTTATATACGGAACCGACTACAAGCTCATCTGAAGGTAAACCGCGTGGTACTGTGGAAGATGTCTATAAACAGATCAATTCAGATTTGGAAACAGCCATCTCGCTATTGAAAGATTGTGGTGTTGAACAAAAACATCCATCTCATATCGACTATTATGCAGCGAACGGAATCAAGGCACGTGTTTGCCTCGTTCAACAAAATTATGAAGGCGCACTAGCTGCTGCCAAAGAGGCTTTGAAAAAGCCGGGATTGCAAGCTGTTCTTCCTGTTAGTTCATTAACCGGATTTAATAGTGTAAAAAATGCCGATGTATTGTGGGGTGTAGAAGTTATAGCAGATCAAAGTCAACATTTCGCCTCCTTGTTCAGTCACATGGATGCTGATGCTGAAGGAATGTATGCTTCAGGTGCAGAAAAATGTGTTTCCAGTTGGTTATACAACAATATGCCCGAGACAGATGAACGGAAATCTTGGTGGAGAGGTGACCTGAGTGAAGACGAAATAGTGAGTGGTACATCTATGTTGCCTTATTGTCAGGTAAAATTCAAGTTTGCAAATGTAACCAGCCGTACCGGTGATTATATTTATATGCGCGGAGAAGAAATGGTGCTTATCGCCGCAGAAGCAGAATGTCACTTAGGACATTATGCTGAAGCACGGAAGTTAATTTCACAATTAGGAAGCGTACGCGACAGCAATTATGCGGTTCGTTTGGCAAAATTCTCCGATTCTAATTCTTATAATCAGAATACAGTAGCTCCGCTGCAGACTCTTATGGATGAAATCTTATTCCAGCGGCGTGTGGAATTATGGGGCGAAGTAGGACGTATATTCGATTTGCAACGTTTAAAACTGGGCTTCGATCGTGATTATAGCGGCTCTAATCATACCGAATTGGTTAAGAATGTAGATACAAATGCCGGTTCCAATGCGTTCATAATGACATTGCCCCAATCGGAAATAGACGGTAATGCCAATATCAGCGCATCCGATCAGAATCCATTCTAATGACATGTTTAATAATTAAGCAATAGAAATATGAAATCAAATATATTCAAATCGTTATCCTTGCTGATTCTAATGGCAATGGCATTCGTTGGTTGTTCAGAGCATGATGGTGTCGTTTACAGTGGAGACAGTGCAGTTTATGCTTTTGCCGGAGCTACACAGAAAGTCGAAATGTTAGCAACGGATGGAAACAAGATCGTTGTTCCTGTCTATCGCGGAACAACACAGGGAACTTCTACTCTTGAACTGACCTTTACTCCTGCCGAAGGAACTGAAGAGTTGTTTACATTGGAAAATCCAACTCTGACGTTCGAAGATGGAAAATCTGTTGCAGAAGCAGTTATTACTTATAAAGATATCAATTTATTGGGAGTAACAGACCAATATGTTTTAACTTTAGGATTTGATGAAGCTAAAGCCTCTCCTACTAACGTTAATTCTATCACGGTAAAAGCTCAACGCAAGTTAACCTTTAATTCAATAGGTACAGGAACGTTCACATCCAATATTTTCGGAGAATCCTGGCCACAGGTTATTGAGAAAGCTGTTGAAGCAGATGTATATCGGTTACCGGATTGTTATGTGGAAGGTTATCCCATCATCTTCTCAACAGATGCAAATGGAGAAATAGATAATATTGCAATACAAGAAACAGGATATAAAGATGATACTTACGGTATGACTTCTTTGTATTGTACCGGTACAGAAAAAGTTGGAAATAAATATAATATTTCGGCATTCTTTGTTGTCTACTTAAATGGAAAGTTAGCTCAATATACCAATGAAGCTGTTGAAATACTGGAATTTCCGGAATAACATATAACATACATTAATATGAAAAAGATACTGTTTTATTCTACTTAAGTAAGACAGTATCTTTTTTGTTTTCTATTGAATCAACAACATTTATAAACTTGATACAAATGAGAAAATTCTATTCATTAGTTTTACTGATAATCGCTGTAGCCTCTTCTCTCACGGTTTCAGCACAAGGTTTGAAAGGTTTTAAACTTAAAAACGGACTTTCTGTATATATATGGGAAGATAGTACGAAAAATGATGTGTTTGGTTTAGTCGGAGTAAAAGTTGGTGCGGTAAATGATCCGGAAGACTTAACAGGACTGGCACATTACCTGGAACACATGATGTTTAAAGGTACCCAATCGATCAGTTCTTTGAATTGGGAAAAAGAAAAACCTCTATATGAGCAAATCATTACCAAATATGATGAAATGGCCAATGAGCCAGATCCTGTAAAAAAAGAAGCTATCTCACTTGAGATTAATAAACTGACAGTAGAAGCTGCCCAATATACGGCCCCAAATGAATTTGCAGAACTGACTGAAAATATGGGAGGTAAAATGCTGAATGCAATGACCGGATATGATGAGACAATGTATTTTAGTTCGTTTCCTCCCTCACAACTATATAAGTGGCTCGATCTGAATTCAGAACGTTTTATCAATCCGGTTTTCCGTGCATTCCAGCCAGAATTGGAAACCGTTTATGAAGAATTTAACAGAAGTCAGGATATGCAAGGATCATTACAGCAGGATTTTATGTTGAAACATATTTTTCCCGGTCATCCCTATTCCAGGTCAGTATTAGGTTTACAGGAACACTTAAAGAATCCTCGTTTAGGAGGTTTGGTAGACTTCTATAATAATTGGTATGTCCCGGAAAATATGGTTTTAATTCTGGTCGGAAATGTCAAACTTAAAGAAGCAATGGGATTAATCAATGACCGTTTCGGCCGTTTAGAAGCTCAAAAAAGTCCGGAACGAAAAAGCTATCCGGAGATGGAGATCAAAGGTCGCACTGAATATAGTGCTAAAATGGGAGATTTTCCAACTTTAAGATTAGCTTTTAAAGGTGTTCCGACAGGACATACAGACGAACTGGCTCTTACTATTTGCGTAAATATGTTATCCAACCGCAATCGTACCGGGCTACTGGATAAATTATCTTTGTCCGGAGATGTTCTGGGAGCAGATGCAGGCCTGATCAATTTTAAAGAACAAGGTCGTATATTAATACTCGGAATCCCTTATTACGATGTGAACCAGCGTCGTTTTGAATCAATAAAATCACTCGAGAAAATGTTGCTTGCAGAAATCTCTAAAATACAGAAAGGAGAATTTGATGAAGAATTATTTAACTCTGTCAAAGCTACTCTCATTCGTGATTTTGATCTTTCTTTCGAATCTTCCTATAATAAAGCGCAAAAAATATTATCTACATTCATTTGCAATGAAGACATTAGTAATGTATTGAATTATAAGGAAAAAGTAAAAACAATCAGTATAGATCAGGTAAAGGCGATTGCGAATAAATATTTCAATAAAAATTATATTGCCTTGAACTATCAACCGGGAAAAGCACCTAAAGCTGAAAAGTTATCCAAGCCCAAATATGACCCGATCAATCCGGAACGCGGAGTGATATCACAATATGCTGAAAAATTCCGTAAGCTACCGGTTCGTAAAGTTGATCCGGTTTATGAAAAGTTCGATGCTGTCCAGGTCAAGAAAGTCAATGAACGCTCTCGGCTATTCTATACACAAAATAAAGAAAATGCTATTTTTACACTGACTTTGAAATATGGAGTCGGAACTCATGAAATGCCACAGTTGCAATATGCCGTCGATTTGATGAACAATGCCGGTATTATGGGAGCTTATGAACCGCAAGCGTTAAAGCAGGAGTTCAATGCCCTAGGCGCAGTTTGTAATTTTGGTGTAGATGACAATTACCTTTATGTCTCTATGTCTGGTTACGAAGAAAATCTTGAAGCTTCCTGTAATTTGCTGACTCGTCAGATCCTTATGCCCAAACTTGATGAGAAACAATTAAATAATATGATTGGTTCTGCTTATCAGATGCGCGCTATCGAAGAAAAAAATGAAAATTTGTTGGAAGGAGCCTTACATGACTATTTACTGTATCAAAACAAATCCGAATATCTGGATCGTATGCCATTGGAAGATATTATCAATCTAACAATCAGCAGTCTTACAGGAGAATTCAATCGGGCCACAGATTATGAAGCAGAAATTCATTATGTGGGTTCAATGCCTTTCAATGATGTTTACGATGTTTTAAGCAAGAACCTTCCTTTGAAAGCTACAGAAAAGACAAGTAACTCACCTGTTGTAAAGGATCGTGTTCAATATAAAGAAAATACGATCTATTTCGTATCCGATAACGATGCATTGCAAAGCAAGATTTATTTTTATGTCGAAGGTAATCCTTTTAAGGTTGAAGATGACGTTTATTACAAAGCTTTCAACAAATATTTTGGAAGCGGATTCGGCGGATTGGTTATGCAGGAAGTTCGTGAATACCGTTCTATGGCTTATACCGCAGATGGTGGAGAAATCACGCCACCTCTGGCTAATAAAAATGCCTACTTCGAAGGATATATCGGTACCCAGGCAGATAAAACGATAGACGCAATTGATGTCTTTATGAATCTATTGACAGAAATGCCTGAATATGCAGACCGCATCAGTGGCATAAAAGATTATTTGAGGGAAGGTCTTCAAACGGCTAAACCGGATTTCCGTTCAAGAAGCCAAGTGTATGAAGCATGGAAGCGTTTGGGTTATACCGAAGATCCTGCCAAAACACAATTACCTAAAATCCAGAATTTATCATTTGAGGATGTTGTAAAATTCTATCAACAAAACGTAAAAGGCCGCCCGGTAGCTATCGGTATAATAGGCGACCCCAAACGAATTAATCTGGATGAGTTATCGAAATACGGAAAAGTCATTCGGATAAATAAGAATAAACTTTTTTCTTCCAAATAACAGAAAATCAACTAATATTACTAATAAAAAAAGCCGCTTAAAAGCGGCTTTTTTTATTTAGCGAACTTCACATCTATCCCTTTATCCTCTTTCGCTTTCAGTCCTAACACCCTGCCACCGACTTTCACCTTTCCGGTAATAAACTCCGGAATATTATATGACATCATAAAACGGTCATAAAAGCCGGTATCTTTCTGAGGCAATAAAAAAGGCTTGCATGCATTTCCTTTTTCATCTATATAAGCGATATAAGGACGTGTATATAATCCATCCATCCGGCGACTGCTAAATATAACCCAACGGCTATTGCTACTCCAGGAATGATAACTTTCCACATCATTGCTATTCAATATATCTAACGGTATGCTTTCTCCTGTTGACAAATCCGCCATCTGCAAATCCGCATCTTTATGCCAGATTGAGAAGTTTCCATAACCCGAGACTGTATACATTAAATATTTCCCGTCCGGAGATACCCGGGGGAAAGAAGCACTCTGACCTGAAACTGCTGCATTATATAAAGTATCTACCTTTGAACCGAAACTCCGGCTGTCAGGATCGAATCCGATAGCACATAAATTATATTTAATCTCTGAAAACTCTTCCGGAATAGGACGTGCCGGAGCCGTACAGAAATAAAGAGTTTTTCCATCCGGAGAGAATGTCGGAAAAGTTTCAAAAGCATCTTTGGAAAACAACTTAGCCGTAGTTACAATCTCATGTTTTTTCACATCATAGACAACAACGTCCGACGCCTCATCAAACACTTCTATACGGTTCCTGTCGTTGGCATGGAAACCCTGTTTGGTGTTGTTTACAGAAAATGCCACATATTTTCCGGAAGGATGCCAGGAAGGATAGACCAAAGAGGATATTGTCTGCTCGGTTTTCGTGTTCAGTTTTTCTATCTTATCGCCATCTATCAGAAGAGTTCCCGGATATGTTTCACGCATATGGAAAAGCATCTTATCCGGATTCTGCATGCAAAATGAATGACAATTCACACAGTTCCTGCCACTCATCTTATTCTCGATAATAGGCATCTCGGTATAATTCTCCAGGTTACGCTGATAAAGTCCCATTTTATTCCATAAAGTGTATCCCGGTGCAATCAGACGGTAAGCTATATAAGGATCGACCGGTTCTGCCGCCACATTCCATTTAACAGGAGCATATTCCACCCATTTCCCTTTATCTTTCACCTGAACAACAACCTTTACCTCATTTCCTGCCGCAGACGATAATAGTTTTTTCCATTTAGAAACAGGAAAAACGAACTGGTTATCCTTCGCCTTCACTCTTATCTGCTGATCCGAGAATGACAGAACAGCACGTGCATCTTCAACAGGAGTCTCCAAAGAGAAATTCAGCGGAGCGATATTTGCCGGTATCGTTATATCGGTGTAATCCGGGAAGATAGCAGGTCTTTCGCTTAACGTATCACTCACCTGAACCGAATCCGAACAAGAAAAAAACAAGGCCAGCAATGCTATATATTTATAATTTCCATTCATATCCCATTCCTTTATTTAAACATAAAATAAAACCAGTAAGTATCTCCGTAAGCCCTGCGCAACAGTCCGGGAAGGGCACTCTTATTATTCCGGTTCGCCAGAACCTGTTTCTTGTATTCTGCAAAACGTTGCATGACGGAGGGAGAGATATCAAAACGTTTCCAATAATCCGGTTCCGCTTCCGACAACGTGATCACTGCTTCCTGGAAAGACTTCGGCAACACAGGGAGCACCTCCGTTCCATAATAAGTTTCGACCAGTCCTTTGAAACCATCCATATTCTTTGCCAATAAAAGAAAGGCTCCCAGATATTCGATGGCCGCTTTATTTTCCGGATTGGCTTCAGCGATCATACGCATGTCTTTTTCGATATAGTTTATCTCTGAAAGATAGTTCTCTTTCGGTAAACATTTGCGCCTTGGTCCCAGCACCGGATCCTGCTCTACAGCAGCATCATTATATAAAAATTTACGATGTTCACCGGCCCATTTTTTATAATAAAATGTATTCTCCAATATATTCAGATACTTCTCCGCCACCGGATATTCCCCATAAATAATATTTGTCTGAACAAGTCTCTTTAACATACGGGGATTCCCCTCTCCTATGGCTGTTGCATATGCTTCAAAAGCCATTTCCTGAGCCATCGCCGGATTTCCCATGGCAAAAGCAATATCACTCAATAAAGAGGATATCTGCTCTGTTTTATTCCATCCGACCATTATTCCCTGCGGTCCTCTCTGGTCAAAACTGAATAAACGATCTGCCAACTCTCCTTTTTGAGATAATGCCAGATTCAAAAAACACATATTCAGATAATTAGTCAACGTGCCTTGACTGCTTTCCACTATTTTATCCCATTGTTCCGTCCTTGCATAATAGTCGAGTTCTTTCACTTTGGCTGATTTCTTATCTCCATATTCAGGTATTCCCCACCAGCATAATACAAATAAAAGGATTACCTGAAAGATTCCGCCGGCAATCAGGAGTTTTTTACCAATATCTTTCTTCCTTTTCCTCAACAGAAAAGCGACAATCAGGATCAGAGGCAACGAAATCCATGAATAATAGATGACAGTTTTCGGTTCCAATGCAGTATGATAGTAAGCATCCGGCAAGAAAGCAAAACGATATTCCCCCAGCATCGAGAAATAGACACTGCAGACCCCGCAAAGAAGAGCGAGAACAACAGAAAATAACGACCAGTAAAACCGGGGAGTTTTATTAAAGAACTCATATACTACCACCGACAAAGCAAACAAACATGCTACAGACCCGGCCAGTCCATAAAGCAAAGGTGTTATAATGATCTCTGCTATCATCCGCCATTTGTCTGTCGATATACAAAGGCAGAAATACAAAGCACAAAGCATCATGTTGAATGCTATCGTTCCAAAAACCAGATAATTAAAATCAAAATGGAGGAACATAATCAAAACAATCGGGATCAGATAAAGCAGGAAACAATTCGTGTCCGGAGCGATCCGGCGAACAATCCCTCTCATTCCTAATCCGGTTAACAGCAACAGTCCCGCAGTAATTCCGGCACCGGCATAGGGATAGATAAAAAACTGCACCAAAAACTCAGAAAAGGTTAATGCAAACCCACCAGGCATAGCCAGTTTCTCTGAAATATACTCACCGGTAAATTGAAATAACTGACTTTGTTCGATAAAAAAGAAATGGAACTTGCTATATTCCTGAAGAAAAATGAACAAAGCAGCCAATACAACCAACCAGAAAGCTGTGACTTTCAATTTCATGGTATTATATTTTAAGCATGTTTAATCAATTCAAAACGTTTATCAACACACGAAGGTAATTCATGCGGATAATGAGTGACGTAAATCAATGTCTTTCCCGGCCGTTCACAAAACTGCTCAATAATACGGGCAGCCTTCCGTTTATTACTGATATCGAGTCCGTGCAACGGCTCGTCCAGAATAATTAAATCCGGATCTTTCACAAAAGCCCGGGCCAGTAAAGCCAATCGTTGTTCTCCGGAAGACAATGTCAGGAACGAACGGTCCTTCAATTCTTCAATCCCAAATACACGCATCCAAGCCAAAGCTATAGACTGTTGTTCTTCCGTACATTTACGATACAATCCGATAGAATCAAAAAATCCGGAACCGACGATATTTAAAGTGGGCACATTCTCCATATAAAAGAGATGCATCTCCGGAGAAACATATCCTATCCTCTTTTTTATATCCCAGATACTCTCACCCGATCCCCGTTTCCGGTCAAACAAATATAAGGTATTTGCGTAAGATTGAGGGTTATCTGCATAAATCAAACTTAATAAAGTTGATTTTCCGGCACCATTGGGACCGAATAACGCCCATTTCTCTCCATTTTTCACCTCCCAGTCCAGTTCTTTTAAAATAGTGCGCCTACCATATTTAATGGAGACATGCTCCATACGGAACGTCACTTCATGGGTAGAGGGTTCTTTATCCGATGCGGGTAATGAAATATCCCCGGAATAACCGGGAAACAAATGTGCCAACAAGTCTGTCCGGCCCATGAAATCAGCACGTGTCTGAGGAGGATAAGGTGTACGGTTATAGACTGGCAGGACGTGAGTTATCATCTCCGGTATATCATCCGGATTCGACAACAATAGAATAACCTGTACATTATCCAGCTTCGCCATTTGTTGCAGTAAATGAACCAACACATCACGCGAAGCCGCATCCAGACCGATAAAAGGATTATCCAGTATCAAAATACGCGGATGGTTCAATAAAGAACGGACGATAAGAAATTTACGTAGTTCCCCGCTGGAAAGAAAAATGAGTTTTTTAGGCAGCAAGTCCTCAATACCGAAAAATGAGAGTATCTGATGTAAATCCGTTGTACCGGAATATTCTTTCAAAATATCTTCTACAGTCGGCACTTCATCGGTTTCCGTTGAGTGCCAGCGTTGTTGGTAATAAGAATTCCGGCAATCAGCTAATGAGTAAATGTCTTTGAATGCTATACTTTTTATCAGGTTACTGATTTTGTCATCATAACCGAACGTCACCTCTCCCTCTTTCAATGCAAACTTACGCTGCATCAGGTCGGCAATCAATGTTTTACCAGCTCCGTTGGGTCCGACTATTGCCCATTGTTCCCCTTCATTGATATTCCAGCTGAATGGCTCTGCAAAACGCAGTTCCGGTAAACGGGTTACTACATTATTTATATTAACGATTGTTTTACTCTTTTCCATTGTTGTTAATTTGTCCCCCAAAGGTAAAGAGTTTATTTATAAAATTAAACATACCGGAATAAAAGGAACTATTAAAAGAAAGGGATCACTCATCCCGAGCAATCCCTTATTATATATACAGGCCTGGTATGTCTATGAAATTCTTACAAATTAGTTATTTTAATGCCTGTAATTTTCCTACTCAACTTAACGTATCTATTTACTATTTTTATCGTATTTACATTTTATTACATTTAATCCAGAAATCAGACACCAGCCTTTTCGAAACAAAAATAATAAAATAAAAGAAAACAGCAACAGAAAACAACATATTTCGCATAAATCAACCTTTTTTGCTATCATTCAAAAGACAGGTATAAAATTAACCAGTTTTTACTCGCTTATTAAAATGGATTATCTATCTTTGGATTTCTAATTATTTTATCTTAAAATCCAATAACATGAAACGATTTTTTTATTTCTCAATTCTCTTTCTAGGCATCATCAGCACCCTTAGTGTTTCAGCTTCCGACAACAAATGGAAACCTCTGTTCGGAGAAAACCTTTCCGATGCCAGCTACAATCCTGAAGTTTGGAGTATGACAGGCGGTGTACTTGCAGCAGTGGAGGATGAATCCATTTGGACAAAGACCGAATATGAAAACTTTGAACTGGATTTGGACTTCAAAACCGACGTAGGAACCAATAGTGGCGTTGTAGTATATTGCACCGATACTAAAGATTGGATTCCCAATTCTGTAGAAATACAGATTGCTGACGATCATTGTGAAAAATGGGGAAACGGCAAACCTTATGAAAAGTGCGGAGCCATTTACGGCCACCTGGGTGCAAAACAAGACAAAATAGTAAAAAAGCCCGGCGAATGGAACCATATGCGCATCAGATGTGTCGGACAACGCATTAATGTTATCCTGAATGGTAAAAAAGTAACGGAAATGGACATGAGCAAATGGACTTCGGGAACAGTCAACCCGGACGGCAGTGAAATCCCCAGTTGGTTACCTAAGCCATTTGCAGAACTTCCAACAAAAGGATATATCGGATTACAGGGTAAACATGGTGATTCCCTGATCTGGTTCCGTAACGTAAAAATAAGAAGCATCAAATAATAAATGAAAAGAGGAAAGTTATATTCGAACTTTCCTCTTTTCATTTTATCAATAAACTTTCGTTCCTTTTCCCTGATGGATTTCAGAAGCCTGGGTTATAATAACCTCTTTCACCCCTGCATCGATTGCCTGAAATGAATTTTCCAGTTTAGGGATCATACCTCCCTGGATAATCCCCTCTTCTACCAATTGTTTAAATACCGTACGGTCTATTTCCGGAATAACGCTTTCATCATCATTCTCATCCCGCAATACACCTTTTTTCTCAAAACAGAAAACTAATGTTACATCAAAATGCTTAGCCAGTGCTTTTGCTGCTTCACCGGCAATCGTATCAGCATTGGTATTCAGCATATGCCCCTGTTTGTCATGGGTCAGCGGAGCCAATACCGGAACAATGCCCTGATGGATCAGAGAAGCCAGCAAATCTGCATTCACTTCTTTCACATCTCCCACAAAACCATAATCGACTTCAGCTACCGGACGTTTATCCGAACGCATTAGATTCATATCTGCTCCAGTGAGGCCTAGTGCATTCACATCTAACGCCTGCAAACCGGCCACAATATTTTTATTGACCAGGCCGCCATATACCATTGTTACCACTTTCAGTGTTTCAACGTCGGTCACCCTGCGGCCATTCACCATTTTACTTTCGATGCCTAACTGGCTCGCCAGTTTAGTTGCAGAACGTCCTCCGCCATGTACCAATGCTTTAAAACCTTCTATATGAGAAAAATCCCGAAGCAAACTTTTCAATGTTTCCTCTTCCTCAACGATCTTTCCGCCGACCTTAATCAGCGTAAGCTTTTCTTTATTCATATCTGATAAAATATTTTTGCGTCAAAGGTACAAAAAAACAAAAGATTTATATACTTTTGCACCTGTCAACGCGGTAGTAGCTCAGTTGGTAGAGCATTAGCTTCCCAAGCTAAGGGTCGTGGGTTCGAGTCCCATTTACCGCTCCCTAAAAACAAGACCTTAATAATAATCTCTATATACCCATCGAAACATGACAAAGAAAGAAGCAATCAAAATTTTTGAAGAAAAAAAAGTTCGTACTCTTTGGGACGATGAAACTGAAGAGTGGTATTTTTCTATAGTGGATGTAATATCTATTCTGACCGAAAGCATAGATGGTCGAAAATACTGGAACAAGCTAAAACAGAGGCTAAAAGAAGAAGGTAGTGAACTGGTGACAAATTGTCACCAGTTGAAGATGCCTGCTTCTGACGGAAAGATGCGCATGACAGATGTCGCCACAACTGAACAACTTTTTCGTCTTATCCAGTCCATCCCATCACCTAAAGCAGAGCCGTTCAAACTTTGGATAGCTCAAGTAGCAAAAGAGCGGCTTGACCAACTACAGGACCCGGAATTATCCATTGATCAGGCTATGACTGACTATAAACGTCTCGGCTATTCGGATAATTGGATCAACCAGCGCCTCAAAAGTATTGAAATACGAAAAGACCTGACTGATGAATGGAAACGTCACGGTCTACAGGAGGGAGTACAATTTGCAACCCTCACTGATATAATTACCAAAACATGGTCAGGAAACACGACTAAAGAATACAAGCAACTGAAAGGTCTTAAAAAGGAAAATCTGCGGGATAATATGACAAACACAGAACTTGTACTCAACATGCTGGCAGAACTATCTACCAAACAAATTTCCGAGGCTACCGAACCGGATACGTTCAATGAACACATAGATGTAGCAATGCAAGGAGGAGAAGTTGCCCGTAATGCCCGACTTGAATTAGAGGCAAAAACCGGAAAACAAGTCATTTCACCTCTGAATGCAAAAAACGGATTACGATTGAATAAGGAAAACAAAAAGCAGGATGAGATATAATTCAAAACATTTCATCCAAAAGGAGTGTTAATTCCATATAATTCCTACATTTGCGACTATTAACTGAATTTAAAAAGAAAAAGAAGATTTGCTATGTTGACAGTAATGATTTTTGTTTTTCTGATTGGATACTTATGTATAGCTTTAGAGCATCCGCTAAAGGTGAACAAAGCCGGAACAGCCCTACTGACCGGAACAATACTTTGGGTTTTATACACATTTGCTGCACCTGATCTGATCCCGACCGCATCAGCCGAAGAATTTAAAGAATTTCTGGATGCCTATCCGGCTATAGCAGATCTTCCTTTTGTAGAACAATGTACCCGCTTCGTCGTTGAACACCAGGTACTGGACAGTATCGGAGAAATTGCAGAAACATTGATTTTTTTTGATTGGCGCGATGATTACCGTGGAGTTGATTGACGCTCACGGCGGTTTCATGTTTATCACAAACCGTATCAAAACCAACCAGAAAAAAAAATTATTACTACTGGTCGCATTTATTACTTTTTTCATGTCTGCCATACTCGATAACCTGACAACTTCCATCGTTATGGTTATGCTAATGCGGAAACTACTGGGGAACTACAAAGAACGGTGGGTATTCGGCAGCGTGATTATCATTGCTGCAAACAGTGGCGGGGCCTGGTCACCAATTGGAGACGTGACAACCATCATGCTTTGGGTCAGAGGAAACATTTCCTCATCCTCAACTATTCCACACCTGATTTTGCCCAGTCTGGTATCAATGATAGTACCCGTTCTCATCATGATGCGTTTCCTTCATGGGAAAGTGACTCCGCCCGATGCATTTACCTATAATGAAAATGACAAACTACTCAAAGAATTAAGAACCAAAGAAAAACTCTCGATACTGATACTCGGCGTATTATGTCTTATATTCGTCCCTATATTTAAAACGATCACTCATTTGCCTCCGTTTATGGGTATCCTGATGGGAGTCGGTATTTTATGGATCTATACAGAATTAATGTATAAACGAAATATTGTCAATGAAGACCTTAAACTTCGTCTGTCAAAAATAGTGCGTCGTATAGACGGAGCAACCCTATTATTCTTCCTCGGAATCCTTTTGGCTGTTGACGCATTGCGGTGTAGTGGTGTATTGACAGATTTCGCTTTCTGGCTGGATGAAACTGTCGGAAATGTATATGCTGTAAACCTGATCATCGGTACTTTATCGGCCGTAGTTGATAATGTTCCGCTGGTAGCCGGAGCTATCGGCATGTATCCGGTTGCAACAGACGCTATCATCGCAACAGCAACAGATCCGACTTATATGGCAAACTTTGTTCAGGACGGAATATTCTGGCAATTCCTGGCTTATTGTGCCGGAGTTGGAGGCAGCATGCTGATCATAGGTTCTGCAGCCGGGGTTGTCGTGATGGGATTGGAACGCATCAATTTCATCTGGTATCTGAAAAACATATCCTTACTGGCCTTGATCGGATATCTGGCCGGTGCAGGAGTATATATTCTTCAAAATGTAGTATTGGGATTATAAACAAGGGAGGCATACAATTATGTTATGGGATTTTATTCTGAGATTATTTATTGCCGGTATTCTTGGTGCCGTAATCGGTCTTGACCGGGAATACAGGGCGAAAGAAGCCGGCTATCGTACACATTTCCTTGTCTCACTGGGAAGTGCCCTTATCATGATTGTATCCCAATACGGTTTTCAGCAGATTATACAAGAAAGTAGTGTTTCGCTCGACCCCAGCCGTGTTGCGGCACAGGTTGTTAGTGGTATCGGCTTTATCGGAGCGGGAACCATTATCATACAAAAACAATTTGTTCGCGGACTGACGACTGCCGCAGGAATATGGGCAACAGCCGGAATCGGCCTGGCAATCGGTGCCGGAATGTACGGCATCGGTGTTGCGGCAACCGTACTGACCCTGATGGGACTTGAACTGCTAAGTTATATCTTTAAAAGCCTGGGAATGAAAAGTTCGATGATTATTTTTTCCACCAATGAGAAAGATATCATAAAAAAGGTAACCCGGGTTCTGAACGACAAAGGCTACCTGCTCGTCTCCTACCAAATGGAAAAAGTCAGTCATTCAAACGTCGATACTTTCATTGTCACCCTGGTTATAAAGGCCAGGAAAAGTACGGACGACAACCAGCTGCTACTTTTCATGGAAGAATTTCCGGAGGTAACAGTTGAGAGAATTGAATAGAAATTCTTAAAACGGGGACAAGTTTTAGTATCTTTGTCCCCGTAATCATTTTATAACAGATACACATGAACATAATTTCTAAACTATTCAAGAAAGAAAAAGAGGAAACAGAAGCTACATCAAAAGGCTCCGTTGAAGAATTTGTAACATTAATCCGCGTATATTATCAGGCGGTAATGGCCGTACAGTTGGGTATTACCAATATTAATATGTTGTCGGATATGGCCCTTTTCAAACGGATGCTAAAAATTCCTACCCAAAATAACAAGCCAGGTATCGCAGAAAAGGCACGTGTCCGCAAGATATTAATGCAGGACTATGCCATGAAAGAAAGTTTCTTCAAGGAAATAGAAGCCTCAGTAAAAAAGAACTGTAAGTCGCAAAACGACATCAAATCATACTTTTTCCTTTTCCAGGGATTCTGTAATGACCTGTTCTCCCTGCTGGATAACCTGATGCAATGGAAGTTCCGTTTCTCCATGCTGGTAAAAAAATTATTATATAACCAGACAGCAAAAACAATCCATGAGATTGTAACCCGTTCGGAATGGAAAGAGGTCAGTGTCCAGAAAACAGCCTGGAGCATCCGCAAATACAAAGAGACATTAGGCTATTCGGAAGAATGGATGACCGATTTCGTTTACAACATTGTCCTTCTTGCCAAGGAAGATGCCAAAAACCAACGTAAAAAAGACAAATAAAATCAGACAGGTATGAAATATCTATTTTTAGAATATCCGAAATGCAGTACCTGCCGGAACGCAAAAAAATGGCTGGACGAACATAAAGTTGCTTATGAGGACCGCCATATAATCGACCAGCATCCTTCGGCTGAAGAGTTGACGGAATGGATAGGACGCAGCAAATTACCGCTGAAGAACTTCTTCAACACCAGTGGCCTTGTATATAAAGCCATGCAGTTGAAAGACAAATTGCCCTCCATGAGTGAAAAGGAACAGATAGAACTACTTGCTTCCGATGGCAAACTAATCAAACGTCCTTTGTTGGTAAGCGAGAATCAGGTATTGGTCGGCTTCAAAGCGGCTGAATGGGAAGAATCTGTAAAATAAAGAGTATATGAAAGGAATGGAAAACCTTACATATCAACCAGACGCTGCATATGTTGCAGCTTGTGGCCTGTATTGCGGTGCTTGTCGTAAATTCGTAAAAGGACAATGCCCCGGATGCTGGGAGAATAAAAAAGCGGACTGGTGTAAAATACGGGCATGTAACATCGAGCATAACTATAAAAGTTGTGCCGACTGCACAATCAGTTCTATCGATGAATGCAAGAAGTTCAATAACTTCATCGGAAAAGTATTTTCTATCCTCTTCCGTTCCGACCGTCCGGCATGTATCAGAAGGATACAGGCAATCGGCTATGATGCTTTTGCCAGGGAAATGCACGCAAAAAAACAACAGACAATAAAACGATAACATATATCCCGATGGTCTCAGAATTACATCCGTTAGGTTTCTTTTTACCGGAGCAGACTAAATTGCTGATGTTGGGAAGCTTTCCTCCTCCGATGCAACGTTGGTCGATGAACTTTTATTACCCGAATATACAGAACGATATGTGGCGTATCCTCGGACTATTGTTTTATAGCAATAAAGAATATTTCCTTGAAACAAAGAAGGCGTTCAGTGAAGAGAAAGCCAAAGCCTTTTGCCGGGAGAAAGGTATCGGTATCGGCGATACGGCTGTCGAAATAATCCGGTTAAAGAATAATGCTTCCGATAATTTCCTGCAAGTGATAAAACCGATAAATCCGGAAGAAGTCCTGTCGCAAATACCCGAATGTAAAGCGATTGTCGTTACAGGGCAGAAAGCGATGGATACGATTTTATCGGTATTGCCTCCGACAGAAGAGCCGAAAGTCGGAACTTATTCAACATTCACCTTACTGGACCGGGTATTCAGGTTATATCGTATGCCTTCCTCATCACGAGCCTATCCGAAACCATTAGAGGAAAAGGCGGCGGTTTACAGAGGGATGTTTGAAGAGCTCGGAATATTATAAAAGAAAACCATTGCAAAAAATGCAATGGTTTTCTTTTATAATATCCATCCACATAGGATAAAATTTACCCGCAATGGAAATAAGTATTTACCAACCGAAGCATTCCTTCGGGGTCATTTTTCAAATCATCTCTCAGAGTAAAGTCGTTATAAGACTTCAGTTTTTTGATTATACCGTCTATCATGCTCGGGCTAAACACATTATATTTCTCAAAGACAGCCCGTTGCTTTTGCAAACGTTCTGCAGAAGCTGCACAACTGTCGGGTAATTGGTCCAATGTTTCCAGACGGGCCTTGTTTTCTTCCTGGTGGATATTCACATTCACGTACGTCTTTTCTGCTATCTCCAACGCATTTTCTATCTCAAAACCATGACGACAAGCGACAGCCAATCCAGCCAACAACTGATACAAATCGGCAGAACCATCCGGCGAACGCATCTCAACCGTCTGTTTCTGTGTCGTATCATAATGGCTTTCCGATTCCAGGGGGTTAGCTAATACACACATGTCTTTTTTTGCAGCCCAGCCTAAGGGGACACGTACCAATACCGAACGGTTCCGGTCGCCCCAGCAAACGTTTGTCGGAGCTTCCTGATGAGGAACCAAACGGAAGTAAGAGGTTGGATTCGTATTTCCGAACGCAGTAATCGAAGGAGCCAGTTGCATCATTCCGGCAATCGCTTTACGGGCTGTTTCAGACAAAGCACCGTCGGCCAACATCTGGTTTTTACCGTCTTTCATAATTCGCATATGAACATGCAAACCCGAACCGGCTTTTCCGACTGTAATCTTAGGAGCGAATGTGATATCCAGACCATAGCTATAAGCCAGATTACGAATTACCCATTTGGCAATCATTAACTGGTCGGCAGCTTCTTCCACTTTGGTTGGTAGAAACTCGATTTCGTTTTGCTCATATATCTTTCCGTTCAATGTAAAGTTACCGACTTCGGAATGGCCATATTTAATCTGTCCGCCGGCCTGGGCAATATATTGCATGCACTGGGTACGGAATTCATTGAATTTAGCGAACGGGCCGGATTCATGATATCCGCGCTGGTCGGTTGCCGGGAATAATTCTTCCTCTTCCGCTATCACATAATACTCCAATTCGCCCATTGCCTGAAACTCCATGCCTGTTACTTCCGTAAAGGCTTTGCTTGCTTTATACAAGGTATATTCGGGAGAACTTTCCAACGGTTCGCCATCTTTATTGAAGAAGGAACAAAGCATAGTGATTGTCGGCAACTCGGCAAAAGGGTCGACGAAAGCTGTCCGGAAGCGGGGAATTACATACAGGTCGCTACTGCCGGCTTCAATAAAAGAGAACAGGCTGGAACCGTCCACACGCTCACCACAGGTAAGGATTGCATTCAGATAGGCTGCATTATTAATAACAAAATTCAATGTTTTCAGACGGCCGTCTCCTGCCGGATACATAAAATTGACCATCTTGATTCCTTTTTCGCGGATAAAAGAAATAATATCCGCCTTTGTAAACTCAGATGAAGGTTTCTGCAAAAATTCGACTAAAAGATTCGAATTCATTTCTAATTCGTTTTCCATGTTTTGTTGATTGTATTTATACAATATAGATTTAATTATATTTTCTATAAGGTTTCAAAGATAAAAAAAGATATGACGGTTGTTTCGCTTTTCGTTGGATTTTATCAGGTAAGTAAAAATAGAATTGCACTTTTTCTAAAAAAGCCTTGCATATTAAAAATAAAAACCTACCTTTGCACCCGCAATACGGAAGTAGCTCAGTTGGTAGAGCACTGGTCTCCAAAACCAGGTGTCGGGAGTTCGAGCCTCTCCTTCCGTGCAGAAGCGATACAAATTGTATCGCTTTTTTTATATCCTTCCCTTAATTATTATGTAATTATCGTATATTGCATCCAATTTATCACCATCTAAAACAAATGTATTATGAATCTAATTAAATACATATTATTCTCCTGTTTTTCAATGTGCTTGTTTACTTCTTGCGGAGCAACCTTTAATAATGCCAAGAACGCAGATAACAATATACAAAAATTAGAACTGGGAATGTCTAAAATAGAAGTTATTGCCATTATGGGAAAGACTTATAAAAGGCTTGAAGTCAAACAAACAGCAGAAGGCTATAAGGAAACACTCGGATATGAGGACCTTCAGGATGGGCTATACCGTTTCAAATTACTGGATGGAAAACTTCAGGAATGGGATTATTTGCAACCCGACAGATGCATCGAAAAACGTTCGGATAAATAGTACTTACAAAACATATATGCTTTGATTACGAAACATATATGCTTTGCGTACAAAAGTCCCTTATTTTGATTTCAAAAGTCCCTTATCTTTGAACCGGTGTTTAGTCCGATAATATTTCCAGTCCGTTTTCACGCATCACGAATGTGTGTTCCCATTGGGCGGAAGGAAGTTCGTCGTCGGTTATTACCGTCCAGCCATCTTCTTCGGCAATATAAACACGATATGTACCCATATTAATCATCGGTTCAATCGTAAAGACCATTCCCGAGACCAGTAACATGCCGGTACCCTTACGTCCGAAATGAGTTACTTCGGGTTCTTCATGAAATTCCAGTCCTACCCCATGCCCGCACAAATCACGGACAACAGAAAAACCGTTCTTTTCCGCATGTTTCTGGATGGCATGACCTATATCACCTACAAAACCGAATGGCTTAGCTGCCTTCATTCCTATCTCCAGGCACTCTTTTGCCACTCGCACCAGTTTCTCTTTTTCAGGAGAAACCCTGCCAATCATAAACATCCGCGAAGCATCCGAATAATAACCGTCCAGAATTGTCGAAACATCCACATTGATAATATCTCCTTCCTTTAATATCTCTTTTTCGCTGGGAATACCGTGGCAGACCACTTCATTGATGGAAGTGCACACGCTCTTCGGGAATCCTTCAAAATTCAACGGGGCCGGGATAGCACCGTGGTCAACCGTATAGTCATAGACCAGTTTGTCTATTGCGGCTGTCGACATTCCGGCTTTTATTTCCTTTCCCACTAAATCGAGAATACCAGAATTTACAACCCCGCTTCTGCGGATACCTTCAATCTGTTCTTCTGTTTTAATCAATTTCCGGGAAGGTACCAAATGACCTTTATTCTGGAGGTAGAGAATCTTTTTATCCAATTCGGTAAGTGGCTGACCTTTGATAAGTTGCCAATTGTTTCTTTTTCTCATAAATCTTTGCTGTTATCGTTAGTAATAACACAACAAAGGTACGTTTGTTTTTCTTCTTTTCGGAAAAAACGAGTTTAAAATGGATTTACACCAAAAAAGTTGGATAATTCCGACAAGTTTGTACTTTTGTACCAATAATGCTGTAGCCTTTAAATCTATTTGATTACATGCAATTATGCCAACGTTGACAGGGTTACTCAAGACACTCAGGCTGCTGGTGCTTGAAGCACTTTGATTAATCTATAAAAACGTTTGGTATGAATGCATTGGAAAGAAAATGGGTATGGAACCGCTTACAAAGCCAACCTAGCCCAACCAAATTTGAAGTATGTAGCAAACTACAGCCTCTTGTCACACAATTCGGATTAACTCTTACGGAAAACAAAATTTGTTTTCCTCAACCTCTGTGCTATCAACAACGTGCCATTTATGTTTGTGCCTGTTGTGAGAAACTGTATGAGAAAAGTATCCGGTTTTCCGATATTGTCTACATTAATAATAATGGTCAAAAGATATGTGTTGTATTGAGAACCGGACACGTGTTCTATTTTTTCAACGATTGCCAGTACTGGTACATTTACAATGCACTCGGTTACGGTAATCCGCACCTTATCACTGTATGGTGGTGGAAATTCACTGGAGGCTTTCTCCTCTGGTGGAGAAAACTGTTCCACAACAATCCCTCATCACAAAATACATAAATATAGGTAGTAGGAATAAGAAACGGAAAAATCATGTATCTTTACCGATGTATAACATAAAACTTGGAATGCTAAATGAAAACGTCTTATTCCCACTTACCTGATTATGCAAAAAACGATTTGCAACAGATCGTCACCTTAATACTGGAAAGAGTGCCTCATTGCGAAATGATTATCCTGTATGGAAGTTACGCCAGGGGAACATTTGTGGAATATGACGAACGGGATGAATTCGGCATCCTCACTTCTTTTATGAGCGACTACGATCTATTGGTAGTTACCAGTAATGAAGACGTTCGTGAGGTAGGACATCTACTGGACACTGTGGATGACAAATATTATAAACGCCCCGATAACCAAGTTCCCATTCAGTTTATAAATGATGATATAGAGAAATTGAACTCCGACCTGTCGGAAGGAAGATATTTCTATACCAGCATCCAAAAACAAGGGATTATGTTATACGACAGTGGAAATTACAAACTGGAACGTCCCCGAAAGCTGAACTTTCAAGAGATCACGCAACAGTTCCAAGAGTATTTTGACGAGAAGTTTGAAAAGGCTGGTTATTTCCTAGATCATGCTTCTTTTGATTATGAAAAAGGAAGATACAATTTAGCTTCTTTCGATTTACATCAAGCCTGTGAGAATTATTTCTATGCATTGCGTTTAGTTCATACCCTGAAAAACAGCAAGCAACACAACCTGTCAAAACTGTTAGGTGCAACCCATAAATATTCGCCCGAATTACAGAAAATCTTTCCCCGAAAGCCGAAGGAAGAAAAACGATTATTTGAACTACTCCGCCTGGCCTATGTAGAAGCAAGGTATAATTCTAAATTCGTTGTCACCAAGGAGGAGATAGAAGCATTATTTCCTAAAGTGGAAAGGTTGCGCGATATTACCGAAGAAATCTGTAAATCCCAAATAGAAACGTACAGGCAGATGGGGCAATAGTTATAGATATATTCGTATATTTACACTATAAAAATCATATATAACAAATTAACCTATTAAAAATGATAGAAGCACCGGAAGCCCTGATCCTGTCGGAACAATTAAATCAAACGATTAAAGGAAAGAGAATCTCTTTTGTCAGTGCCGGATATACCCCGCATAAATTTGTCTGGTATTATGGAGACCCTGCCGGTTACAGTGAAAAGTTACTCCATAAAACTGTCGGAGAAGCACATGCTTACGGAGGGTTGGTTGAAGTGGAAATCGAGGACGTAAAGTTACTTTTCGGAGACGGGATGAATATTTGTTATTATGCTCCCGGAAAAAAACTGCCGGAAAAACATCAGTTACTGATTGCCTTCGAGGATGAAAGTTGTATCATGGGTTCTGCCCGAATGTACGGCGGAATCTGGTGTTTCCCCGCAGATTCTTTTGAATGCAATTTTTCCTCCTATCGTGATGGGGCACGAAGCAAACCGCAGGTACTTTCCGATGCTTTCAACAAAACCTATTTCCTGAGCCTGATAAACAGCGAAGAAAAACAAAAGAAAACAGCCAAAGCATTTCTGGCCACCGAACAAACAATCCCAGGTCTGGGAAACGGTGTTTTACAGGATATTCTCTTCAAGGCTCGTATCCATCCTAAAACACGCATCAGCACATTATCGGATAAACAGAAAGACACTTTGTTTCATTGCGTTAAAGATACGCTTCAGGATATTTATCTAGCCGGCGGTCGCAATTCTGAAACCGACCTGTTCGGTAAGAAAGGAGGTTATATTCCCATTTTATCTAAAGATACCGTCGGAAAACCATGTCCGGTCTGCGGAGAAGATATACGGAAAGAGAATTTTTTAGGAGGAAGTATCTATTACTGCTTCGAATGCCAGAAATAATTCAACCGTAAGGTTCTATATCTTCACAAACCCAATCGGAAGTATGTTCTATTGTATAACGTAACTTTTCCGGTTTCTGATGAGTTCCAAAAAACATGGCTATTTTTATAGCACCATCTTCTATCCAGTAAACGATTTTTAAATTCGAATGCTGAAAAAAGTACGGAAACATTGAGGATAATCCTGCAATGTTGGTTCTATATATCCTAAACCCGGAAAATCAGTTAAAACTTGAAGACAATCTTTTATCGAAAAGTAAATTTGATTGGCTCTTGATGTTCCATACAAAATCTGATTAAAATCTTTCAGTTCCTTTAATTGCTTTTTAGCCAACGGAGAGATGATACGTTTCAACTTTTTCATCTATTTCTAGCCTTCTCTTCAATGCCCCATTCTTTTTCCAATTCAGCAAAAACCTCATCGGCATCCAGCATCTTTCCGTTCCGGTCATCTTCCAACACCTGATCTATCAAACTACGAAAATGGGCTACCGAATGAATTTGCATACTTTCAGGACAGGATAATGGCTCACGCGCTCCTTGCTGATAAGTAAAAATCTGATCTTCCAAAGAAATCAGCAACTCCTCATCTTCTATCTGGCTGATCTGTTTTATCAGGTCTTCCCGACGTCTGTTTATTGAATTGATTGACATAATATGAACTATTAACGTGATTCACAAAAGTAGTAATAATATGATTCGATTCCGGATTTTTTTCCAAACCAATTCGTATGTTTGCAATATGAATTGGAAATATTCTTTTATCGTATTATTATCTGCTTTGATTGCCTGTAATAACAATACGGAATCTAAAGACAGTAAAGAGGTTAATGAAACATTGGAGACAATCTTCAACCGTAAAAGCGTACGCAAATACACTGAACGTCCGGTTGAAAAAGAGAAACTGGAGACACTGGTCCGTGCAGGAATGGCCGCCCCTTCCTCCAGAGACCGCCGTCCGTGGGAATTTATCATCGTAACAGACCGGGACATTCTGGATACAATGGGAAACGGACTCCCTCTGGCCCGTATGTTAAAAGAGACCAAGCAAGCTATTATCGTTTGCGGAGATACAGCGAAGTCCAATAATGCCTGGCAACTGGACTGTTCCGCTGCCGCACAAAACGTATTACTGGCAGCCGAATCATTGGGACTGGGAGCCGTCTGGACAGCCGCTTATCCGTATCCTGAACGCATGAAAGTAGTTCGGGAGGCTTTACACTTACCGGAACATATCGTTCCGTTGACTGTCATTCCGGTAGGCTATCCGACAGGCATTGAAAAGCCCAAAGACAAATTCAATAAGAAACAAATACACTATAACGGATGGTAAAAAAGACTCCCGGTGCTATCCTGCCGTCTGACAGGAAACACCGGGAGTTTCATTTATTGTTTAGTTCAGAGAGAGATCAGAATCCGGCATGTTCTTCCTTGTTCACCGACTGGTCCGAATCACGTTTCTTCTCGCCATTATATACCCATTCGATTTCATCTTCGTACGTCTTGCCATCTTTCACAACAACCGTCTTTACGATATTTTTACCCATATCGAGCGTAATGTTATCTATAATATAATGTACGGGCGTATAACCTTCACGGATACCGGTCAGTTCCTTTCCGTTCAGATACACTTTCGGCGTACCGATATTTGAATAAACAGTCACGGACGTTTCCTTTTTCTCACGGTCCCAGTTACGACGTTGCGTCAGATACAGTACAGGTTCTTTGCTCCAGTTTGCCTTGTACCAGAAATAAGAATCTTTCTTTATTTTACGGTCGAATGTTACCAGACCTTTCATATTACGTGCCGGAACACCGCCGCGCACCCACATCGGGGCACAGAAATCAAACGTATTCCAAAGATAAGAAGCAATGATATACGGATGGGCAGCGATCACACTCCACTGATACTCGTGCGTTTTGGTAGCGAATGTTTCGGGATAGAACTCTTTCGTCCAGTTCAGCGCATCTCCCAAATATTCCGTCTGATGGTTCAGGTTGGCATCTGCACCATATTCGGTCAGCATCAGTTTCTGATGCGGATATTCTTTCTCCAGATTCTCCACCCAGGGTTTGATATCCTGTATTTTCTTTTCATACCAACCGAAATAACGGTTCATACCCTGAATATCGGCAACCAGGTTAACCGGATGCTCCATATGTCCGTATCCGTTCACCGAAACCGTATAACGGTCTGGGTCTTCCGTTTTAGCCAGGTCATGCAAAGACTGGGTCAGTTCTTTTGTATATTGGTGCGGCTGATATACCTCATTATGCAATCCCCACACATAGATAGAAGGATGATTGAAGCTCTGGCGGATCATTTCACGCAACTGGTTACGGCAGTTCTCCGCTTCCTGTCCGGTCACACGGTTTACAAACGGTATCTCCGCCCAAATAATCAACCCCAGGCTGTCACAACGAGAATACAGATAATCGGATTGCTGATAGTGGGCAAAACGAACGGTTGTCGCACCGACATCCATGATCGTAGCCAAATCGAAATCATGGTTTTCGTTCTTCAAGGCACTTCCCAGCCCCCACCAGTCCTGATGACGGGTAACACCATACATCGGATATTTCTCACCATTCAGATAGAAACCTTTGCCGGCAACAATTTCATATTTACGCAACCCCAACGGCTGTACCATTTCATCAATCACCTGTCCGTCTTTAATCAAACGGCTGACAACCTTATACAGATAAGGATTTTCACGTCCCTGCCACAAAGTCGGTTTCTTTATCGTAAAAGAAGATTCATAAGCCTGCTCACCTTGTGCCGACAGTTCGAAAGACTGGCTGTGAGTAGCCACCTGCTTTCCTTCCTGATCGTAAATCGTATTCTGCAAAGTAACAGGAACGGGTTGCAGAGTTCCGTTGTCGAGCTTTACCTTCACTTTTACATCTGCCTGTTTCTTCGATACATTCTTCTGGGTGACATAAACACCGGGAGATGCACAATCGGTCACACTTATATTACACGGTTCAGTAACAACCAGCCACACCGGACGATAAATACCGCCATATACGCCAAACAAATTATGATTAACCGGGATCACATCGGGGCGTGATTTATTATCCGCTTTCACGATAATCTCATTCTCCTCTCCAGCCTTCAACAGCGGACTGATCTCACAGGCAAAAGCAGAATATCCGCCTTTATGGGAAGTTGCCAGCATGCCGTTCACAAAAACTTCTGCACAGGAGCCGACTCCCTCAAACCGTAAAAAGACACGCTTATCTTTCAGTTCAGCCGGGAAGAAATATTGTTTTTTATAATAAGCCGCCCCTTCATAAAAACTATTGGCCTGTACCTGCATATCTTTTGCATTCCAGGTATGAGGGATTTCAACTTCCGACCATCCCTTATCCCATTTCGGGGCATTGATGGCCAGTTCCTTTTCCGCCGGAGCTTTTTTAAATGACCAGCCGGAATTAAATGATTCGACTTTTCGGCCTTCCGCCTGCATGGTCATTAATCCCAGACAGGCTAATAATAAGGTTAAACTTAATACTCGTTTATTCATGATTTGTTAATTGAATGAGTTGCAAATATACTCCGGCATTCTTTTTTTCAGTAATAAAATCATCTCATTACCGATTAAGATTGTCTCTATTTACCTATAAAATCACTCAAAACGGATAAAAACCTCCTGGTCGAGTCCTCTTTTATGCTTATGGATCAGTCCTACCAACTTTTGAACTTCCGGCAACTCCAGACATTCGGGTGATAAGTTGAACGACTGCTTATCATATCTCTCCCGGCTTCCTCTATCCAACCACTCTTCTATATCATCCGGTACAAAATAATGAGCCTTCCCCGCCAGATAAGGTAAGTATTCATTACTGAAAACATTCAAACCTGCCGGATCAAAATCGCCGAAATGAAGATACGGATTCGGTATAGCAGCCAGCCAACGAATCAGGTCTTTGCTTTGTGTCTGAGGATAACGGCAAACAAACAGAGGCGTTATGTTATTGAACAGATAGGCTTGCTGACGGATATAACGAAAGTTCTCCGGATTCTCCATACCTACAACTGTCACTCCCGGATCAGGCACAAACGTTTCAAAATCGGAAATAAACAAATAACTACCCTCAACAGGTGAGACAACAAACGGTTTCTCGTTAAGCATAGATTGCAGTGGCTGGTAACAGTTCACACAGAAACCCTTAAAACTTCTTACCGGACGAATCTTTGTATCGCCTACCTGACGTGCTAAATCAGCACGGAGCAAGTCTTCCTTTTCCAGTGTTTCGACATAGAGCGATAGGTTACTTACATTGAAACGGTTGTAAAGAAAGTCATCGAGCGTAGCTTGATTCCTGACATAATAAGTTTTCCGACTCCCTTTCGGAAGGATTTGCAACACCTCTTCTTCCAGCAACAAAGCAGACAGTGCATTATTAAACTGGCTGGAAGGAAGCTTTTCTCCCCTCCCCAGCCGCTGCAATTTACGGGCATCCGCCAACGAGAGCTTCATGATTCGGCCTCCTTCCGGATCAAGCGTTTAACGACTGTGATATTCTGGCTGTCCTTATTTAATATATAGGTATAGCGATAATCCGTTGCCCGGTAGGAAGTAGGCGAACAATTGACCAGCAGGATATTGCGGCTGTTGGCAAAGTTGAGGATACCTTGTATGTTATTCGGATGCAACTTGCCGATCTCATCCATCATGCAATGCAGGCGGAAGTCGCTGAAACGGCGGGAGGCCTTTTCTTTGAACACATTGAGCAGCATGATATTAATCATCGCCTTGACTAGCACATCCGTCCCGTCGGAACCCACATTGGCCAGTTTTTCCACCCATCCGCTGTCGTTATCGTTCTCCACGATGCGGAATTGCAGGTCGAAGGTGTCGGACAGGGTTAGCTCCTTCTCGCTCGTCAGTGATAATTCCTTCACCAGCGATTGCAGATAACCGACTGCCTTCCGGTTGTTCTCCTCCTGTTTCTCAGCAGAGCCGGAGAAAAGGTCGAAACTTCCCAGGCTAAAAAGATGCTCCTCATTGAAATCGCGTATGGTCTGCATCAACTGCATGATCTTATTCTCACTCGGCATGGCACGAAGGGCGATGCTTTTGATTACTCCGGCAAAGTTGCGTTCCACAAAATCGTCGTTGATATCGTTGATCACCTTCTGTATAGCTCCTTCCCGCGACATCATATCCGAAACTTCCTTTCCGATCTGCCGAATAATATCGGTGTAAGCCTTATTGGAACGTTGCTCGAACTCGGCGATCTTGTCGTTGTCGATAAAGTCAGTCAGTTCAGAAGCGAAATCCATAAAATCATCCTGAGTCGTCAGGCGGGTACGGAAATGGAAGGTGTTCTGTTCGGAGAAATTGCCGGTGAAGCGGTTCACAGCCTCCCGCAAGTCTTTTTCCCATTCTATGATACGGTAATGGTTACGGATCAAGTCCTCTACCAGTATCTTACAACGCTTCCCCGTTTCCTTTTCCGCACCGGACAGCAGTTCGAC
Organism: Parabacteroides goldsteinii DSM 19448 = WAL 12034; assembly: GCF_000969835.1. GTDB lineage: Bacteria > Bacteroidota > Bacteroidia > Bacteroidales > Tannerellaceae > Parabacteroides > Parabacteroides goldsteinii. The sequence goes on along the minus strand of NZ_KQ033913.1, from coordinate 268,168 downwards.
CGGGCAGTCCTCCTGCTGGCAGAATTCTTTTGTCCGGCGGATATCCTCCCTCAGTTCCTCCAACGAACGGTTTAGGTCGTCCAGGACAGTCCGCTGTTCGCCCGCTTCACGAACCAGTGACAAACGTTTCTGTTCGTATTTCTCTTGTTCGCCGGCCAATTCCTTTTCTTTCAGTTGCTTGTCGTTACGAAACTCATCCATCCGGTCGATCAGTTCTCGTTTATCTTTGCGATATTCGATCACCAGCGTCCGGTTATCTTCTATGAAACGCAGTTCGTTTTCCAGTTTCCCGATCTGATCCGTCACCATCGTTATCCGGGAAGTATCTGCGCCTTCACCGGTCAATTCTTTGGCATACTCTTGTTGCAAGGCGAGCAATGCTTCTTTTAGCTTTGTTCCTGCGGCAGCTATTCCGACATGCAACAAAGCAGTAGCCGTTTCCACCTGTTCCGTTTCTTCTTTGATCCGCTGGCGAAACTCTTTCTCTTTGGCTTTGATCCGTTTATCCAGTATGGCAACCGACTTCTGCCATTCCTCTTCCGCCTCCATCCGTTGGGCGGTGACATGGCGCACTTTCTCTTCCAACTGCTGCAACAGAGTTGCCTTCTCGTCTGCCGCCTTTTGCTGCCAGGTGATCAGCGTTGCCGCCAGTTGCTGCAACTTCTTCTGGTGTTGTTCGTTGCGGTAATCCAGGCGAATCACTTCTTCCTTGTCCGCTTTTATCAAAGGCTGGTATTTCTTTTTGAGACGGACAGCCTCTTCTTCTTTGCGGACAGACAGGTCGTTGAACTGCTTTTTCAGTTCCTGTAACTGTGTCCGTAACTCCTGCTGTTCCTCTTCATATTCGCCAATGGTCTTCACCACTTTGCCGATCCCCGACAAATCAAGTTTGACACCGTAGAGTGTAGCGGATATCTTTTCCATCAACTGCGGACTGAGTCCGGTATGGAATAAGACCTGCTTCTCGTCGATCACCTTCCCGATCGTGTCTTCCCATCTGGGATATTCACGGTTCAGCCACTCATAGAGTGACCCCTGCCGGCTCTTCAGAAGAGTTGCAATCTCAGCGATATGGCGATCAGCCTCCTCTATTCGGCGTGACAGTTCTTTTTGAGCGGAAGCCGTTTCGCGTTCCAATGCTTGTCCTTCCAGCTCCCATTCGCGGGTGGTGCTTTTTATACGGCGGTTGCAAGTTTCTTTCTTCAGCATATCTTCCTTGATCTCTCCTTGCAACGCTGCTTGCTCTTCTTTACAGCTGCGAATTTCTTTTTCATAGAACACCTGATGGCCAATCTCCACTTTCCGGATCGCCAACGCAGAAAGTTCCTCCTTCTTCCGGTCAATCTTTCCGCGGGCGCTGTTCACCTTTTCTTCCTCCTGCTCCTTTATTTCGCGGATCAGTTGTTCCTGTTGTTTGAGAAGTTGCTCTTTCTTCTCAAAGAGCCGTTGTTGCAGACCGATCACCTCCGTCTCTTTGGTATTTTTGAATGTCGTGAATTGAGCCTTCTCCTGCTCTTCCAGCAAAGCAAACTTCTGGCGGATATGTGTAAAACGGTCTGTCAGGACACGCAACTGTTCTTCCAACCCAGCCTTTTTACCCGCGACACTTTCACGAGCGTTTACCCGTTGTTCAATCTCCGTGATATTCAGTTGTTCATATCGTTTCTTCTGTTCACGGGCCTGCTGCAACTTTTCGTTCAACTGTTTGATATCGGATACGATCTGTATTTTCTTCTCTTGGTATTTATTCGCCAGTTCGCTCAATTGCATTTCCGTCTTTCTCAACTTTTCCTGTTGCTCGGAAAGATGTCGTTCACGAACGGGAAGTTCTTCGCCGGCAAGACGATAAGCAAAGTTCAGTTCGTGTGACAGTTCCTTCCGCTCCTGTTCATGGTAAAGCAACGTACGATGCACATCGATGACTTTCTCCGCCTGTTTACGTACCAGTACATTTCCGTTCCTGTCCTTTGCATGCCACAGGCTGATGTCCTTATATTCTTCCTCGAATCCTTTGAGATGATCAGCATATTGACTCAGATCAATCGTCGCATTTTCTTCGCTCAGTGACATGATGATCGTATCTTTAATAAATGAGGCTTCCAGTTTTGAATTAAGGAAAACATTCTGTATCGTACGAGGAATATTCTGATACTGGCAGCTTTCGGTGATGGCAAACTTGCGAAATTCGGGCGGCAGTCCCTTGTTATTCCCGAAGATGATATTCCGGTATTCTTCGTATTTCTCGATCTTTCGGCTATAATACACCTTACGACCCAATGCTTCGCGTATCTGATCCCAACCGTCGAAGGCACGCCCCTCCGGGGAAATAAAGAAATCCTTGTCGTAGGCAATATCGAGGAAACGAAAACAGGCACGTCCCTGCGAACGGAACGCCATCACCAGATAACAACCCTCATCGCGCTTTACTTCGTAAATCACATATGAATTGGCATACGGGAAATAGTATTCGTCGAAACTTTTCTTCTCTTTCGAAATTCCCAGTTTCATCTTATCCGCATTATAGAAAAAGAGCAAGGCACGCAGCACGGTACTCTTCCCCACTCCCTGGGTTCCGATGAAATGTACATTGCCGTCGACTGGGATATCGGCATAATTCACCCGGGCGCTGTTGATAAAAACAATTCTATTCAGGTATCTCATTTTGCGTTTCTTCTGGTATATTGATACAGGTTACTAATTCTTCCAGATAATTAAAAGCGGCAACAACCTTATAGGTCGATGTGATCTCGTTCTCCAACTCGATGAACCCGTCACGTTTCAGATCGTTCAGTACCTTTTCGAGTATCTCGTCCTGCTTCTCCTTTCCCGTATATTTCTTTAGTCCGCCGAGCTTCTCCTTCAGCTCCGCATCCAGTTTGAGACGCACCAGAATATCGGACGGCTGGAAACGGAAACCGGGGGCAAACGCATTATCATACGTTTTGACAAAGTCGAGCACATCGATCCACCGCATGGCGATTTCCAGCTTACGTTCCAGTTCGGCACGGGTTTCGCGGCGGGCAAAATAATAGTACTCGTTGCCGCTTTCGAGGAAAAAGTTGATCGAAGCGTAATGTTCATAGAGTTCCGTAAGGTTCCCGTCTATCTGGTTGTAAAGCTGGCGGATATGCGGATCGGTACTATCCGACGAGATAAATCCGCCCTTGCTCAATAACTCGAATATTTCAGCAGTCTGTTTAATCATAGTTCATATTTATTTAGGATACACCAAAGTATATTCGACCCCATAGGCCGAAGCATACCGGTCAGTGACCGAACAATCGTCGTAATACTGAGAGATAATCTGGCAGTAGAAGGTGATACGCTCGTCAATATCTACCTCTTTCGGAAAGTGGTAAGTCATCACGAAAGTGAACAGGTCGCTACCCGAAGCCAGAAACGCGTTCTTCACCTCTTCCAGATTGATAAATATTTCTTCCGTCGTCTGCGTCACAAGATAATCACCGGCAATGTTACCAGCAATCTTCTTCGCCTGGCGGCCATTTTTCTTCACACGGACAAATACTTTACGGATACTTTCCACCACATCGTCGCCGCTGCGCAGATAATCGACCGACAAACGAAGCGGATAAGTGGGCGACGGCTCGAAGCAAACGGGATCTTTGGCTGCCAGAACTTCGCGGATATTCGTCTTGCTTTCCAGCTCAAACTGGTCTTTCAGGTATTTCAACTGGCGAACTTTTACCAATATCCGGCTCTGATACTCGATTTGGTTCAAATAACTGATAATCTGTTTCTGGATCTCGATCAGGTTGTGGCTGCATTCGTAAAACTGAAGTCTCAGCATATCAGTAATATGCCCCAGTTCCTCATCCGTAGCAATACAGAAAAAGGCTTCCTCATTTCCGTTGATAAGTTCCTCTGTCGTCCGGATCAACGCTTCAATACCTTCGCGCTTTTCATCGAGGCGCACCAGCTTCTGTTTCTTTATCTTATAATTGGGTTCGCTTTTAAAGGTATTATCAACATTCCGTTTCAGGTCGATCACATTGCGAAGAGTGGTGACGGCGATGTTACGCAGTGTCCGTTTGATATTCCGCAGATAGCTGTATCGCTGTGTCTCGTTGTTTTCCTGAAGGAAATAGGATATCGTATCTTTCAGATAAGTGATATGTTCATGGACGAACGAAATATTGATCTCCTCGTTCACCTCCAGTATCTGTTCGAAGAATTGCAGATAGGAATCTTCCAGTTCGAGAAACGAACCGTTCTCCCTGACGACCTCCGAATCGACCAGTTTCCGGATGCGTTCTTCCTTATAGTCCACCAAAGCCAGCGCATCCTCATAACGAAACGAAAGTATCTTCCGCTTCGCAAACAGCTCTTTCAACAACCGTTGTTCGCGACTAAGCGTTTTGAGGAGTTCTTCTATAGAATGAAATGCAGGCATAGGGGTATGATGTTTTTAATTAATTGATCTTAATTCGTTAGATTGTACCACCATTTTCGATTGTACCACCATTTTAAGTGGTACAATTGATTAAGACGTGCCAACGTCCACGTGTTCCACCCTCACGCTTAATGTACTCTTTATTCTGTAACTCCTTTATTTCTTTCTGAACAGCCGATTTGTTTATAGTAAGTGCGTCAGATAATTCACGCACCGTAATCTTAGGGTTAGAAGATATCTGCTCTATTATTTTTTCAGTAACAGGTCTTCTGAACAAAATGACTTCACCATTCATATACCACAATTTACCGGAATGCCGGTGAATAATTTTAAGTCCGATATCAAGTTCCTCCTCCAAAACATGCTTCATATAATTAATAAACGGCTTTATTTGTCCAAACGAAGCCTTAGCACCTTCGGCTGGGATGGAGCCGACAGCCGCATCCGCTGCACTTAGAGCACGTAAATAGTTCGCTTTATCCTTTGTTTTAATTACAATCATTGGGTAATTATGACGGGAAAGAATGTAGTTCACCATCAATCTGGCTATACGACCGTTTCCGTCCTCAAAAGGGTGGATACGAATATACCGATAATGGAACACGGCTGCCAACTCTATCGGAGACATCTCTCCGGCCACTTCCGCTTTATTATACCATTGTACCAAATCATTCATTAAAGCCGGTGTTTCTTCCGGGGAAGCATATTCAAAAGACTCTCCGGTAACGGTTATTACGGAATTAGGACGAGTTTTATAACATCCGGCATGAATGACGTACGAAGTCGTTGTCCCATCAGGCAATCTGCGATAAACAGTATAATCTTCGCGTAAAAGAGTATGATGAAGTTGGCGGATAAAGGTTTCCGTCAAAGGATGAATCTTTTCTGCAGCTTCTACTTGCATCATTTTCAGGCCGACATTATGTGCTTTCATTTCTTCCAAGTCTTTCATGTTGGCTTCGCCGATCACTTTCCCAAATAGCAATAAAAGTTCTGTCTGGCCATAAGTCAGCGTATTTCCTTCCATATGATTGGAATTATAGTTGAATTCCAACATGAATTTCTGATTCAAACGAATACTGTCTTCTTCTTTCAATGGCTGCAAAGATAACCATTCGCCATAAAGTTTCTCTATATTGTCCATAACCGTTCCTTTTTCAATCTCCTGATTCGTTCTTTCAGATACAGTTACCGAAGAATCCCCAATAGTTGAATTCGCTTGCAACTGAATTGCAAATCTAATAAAATAATCTTATTCCCCCATTGCCACCACCAGTTATTGATAATCGTCCTGCCATCTTTTCCTTTAAGTCCCCAAAGCAGACGACGAAAACAGAAAAGAGTATCCTATTGATACCGGTCAAAAACAAAGAAAGCGTACTACAGATATTCAATCTCTTCGGGAAGCTGCTGGACGGCAAGTAGGAGACAATAAAAAATATCCCCTTCAAAGATACAGGTTGTCCCTATATTAAGTATCTTTGGTGCTGAAGAAAAGATTGTCCGACGGATGTCGAACAGTTAGCCGACTCTTGTCAGACAGCTGTTCCACCTCCGTCGAACAGCTGTTTTACAGGGGTCGGACAAACCTTTTGTACCGATATAAGTAAGATTATATCGGTTATAATTGAGATTATGTCCGGAACAAGGTTGATTACAACCGGGATATCACACTTAAACAACACTGCCTATGTCAGCCACTTATAACCTATTTAAGAATCCGGGGAAGGGAGATAATCTTCATGCTCGTCAGGTAAACCAGTACACCGTGCGCATCGATGCGCTTTGCGAAGAGATTTCCCAGATCAGTTCTTTCTCTTCTTCGGATGTAAAAGGAGTGCTGGAAGCACTGAAAAGCCGGATTGCCTTTCACCTGAAATATGGGGATATCGTCGAACTGGAAGGGTTGGGTACGTTCAATGCCTCCCTGAAATGTCCGTCTCTGCCCACAGAAAAACAGATCACACCTCATCTGGTGAGGTTCAACAAAGTAGTGTTCCGCTGCTCCAACGAACTGAAGAAGGAGTTGCGTTATATGAAAGTGGAACGGGCCGACGAACCAAGCCGTCTGAAAGGATACACGGAAGAGAAGCGGAAAACGAATATATTGAATTACATACAGCAAAACAACACGATCTCTACCCTCGAATGCCGTTCCATCAATGGTTGCTCGAAGTATATCGCCTTGAAAGATCTCCGGACATTGTTGGATGAGCAAAAGATTGTCCGTTTGGGGTATCGCGCCAATGCACAATATGGCCTAAAAACCAGGGAGGAATAAATATGGGAGTTATCTACAGACTGATGCTTACCCTGATCCTGTCCCTGCACCTCATCACTATATATGCAGAAAACGAAAACCCTTTCTTTTTTTCCCATCTCGGTGTTGAAGACGGGCTTTCGCAGGTATCTATTCTCAGTATATTTCAGGATTCGGAAGGATACATATGGTTCGGGACACGTAACGGAGCAAACCGTTACGACGGTTATGAATTTAATGTATACCAGAACGAAGTAAATAACCCGGCATCGATCAGTGACAATTATATCCGTAAGATAAGTGAAGACAAAGACAAAAATATATGGATAGGGACTTCCAACGGAGTCAATTGCATCGATTACAGGACACAGCAGATTTCCCGCTTCTATCCGCAGGCCATCAATCCGCAGATAACAACGAATGCTGTCAATAACTTTCTCCGCCATGCAGACGGTGAGTTATATGCTTTCACCACACGGAGCATATTAAAATGCAATTCTGACAAAACTGTAGAGGAAATGCCCTATCTGACAGAAATGAAATCACCGATCCATTCTGTTGCCCAGGATAGTGACGGAGATATTTTCATCGGAACAGAAGATAAAGGACTGTACATTTTCACTTCCGGCTGGAAGCTGAAGAAACATTATTTACCGGACAGTTCTAATAATCAGCAAACATTACCCATCAGTACAATATCGGCCTTATTACCGGGACCCGGTAATACTGTTTTCATTGGTACCAATGAAAACGGATTGTGCCTCTACAATAAAAAGGAGCAGACTTTCACCCGTTTGAACACGGATAATTCGGGGTTAAACAATAATTCAGTCCGCCACCTCACCGTATTGAGCAAGGACTCTGTCTTGATAGGGACTTTCAGAGGACTGAATATACTAAACACCCAAAACATGATTATCACTCCGATCAACATGGATATGAAGGCAAAAGGAGCACTCAGCCATTATTCCATCCATAGCATGCTGATCGACCGTGACCAAACATTATGGGTAGGGACCTACTCGGCCGGAGTCAATTATCACAGTCCTTTTTACAGGCCAGCTTCCTTTATCACCACCAACTCTTTTGCCGGTATTATTGGACAAGGACGGGAAGACAGCAACGGGAATATGTGGTTCGCAACGGAAGGGGCCGGATTACTTTACTATAATCCACGCACCGAAGAACAAAAACTCTACCCCATCAAGCCTTTACAGGCCGGGAATTATGAAATAAATATCCTTAAATCCATCTTGATACAAGGAGATTCCATTCTATGTTCCACCCACTTCGGCTCAGTCTATCTCTTTTCCATCCGGAACAAGCAGTACAAAAAAATACATGATTATAAATATAATGACATCAATACATTATATATAGACAACAAACAGCGGCTGTGGATACCAACCAATACGCCCGACCAAACCGTCATGGCCGATAAAGAAAAAACAACGAGTTATTTTAATGTAAACGGTCATAAAAAACAATTCAGGGGAATCTGTCTGATTAAAGAGCTGGAACCGGATGTCTTCTTATTCGGAGCAATATCCGACAGTGTTTTTGTGTACGACATGAACAAGGAAACGGCTACCGACCTTACTTCCCTGCTCCAGAACGGCGATAAGAGAAAACGGTTGGGAAGTATATCGGGTGCCTTGAAAGATGACAACCAATTCATTTGGATAGCCACTACGAAAGGAGGTCTGTTCCGCCTCGACAGCAACCTGAATCTGATACAAAACTACCAGAAAGAAAACGGGTTATCAGAAAGTTATATCAATTCACTTTCGATCGATAAAAACGGAGATATATGGGTCGTTACCGGTAAAGAATTATATAAGTTAAACCGTCCTGAAAACAAATTCGAGCTGGTAAAACCGGTCGACAGTCCGACACAGGAATACTCATTATATGCAAACAATTGTGTATCAAACGACGGGACCCTCTATTTCCCGGGGAACCAGGGTATCCTGGCCATCAACCCGCAAAAAGTAATAACAAATCCAAACAGACCTCCTGTCTATGTCACCTCACTACTGATAAACAGTCAGGAAGACCCGGAAGGCCTGCCGACTTACCAGGAGTTATTGCCTTTGCAATATAATAACACCATCACGTTAAAAGCCAGCCAGGGTAATATCACCATCCGCTATTCAGCCCTCAACTTTATCCACTCCGAAGACAACTCATATGCCTATATGATGGAAGGGGCCGACCATAACTGGCATAATATCGGCAACCGTCGGGAGGCTTACTATAGTAATCTGTCACCCGGCAAATATACCTTTCGAGTAAAAGCGGCAAACAACGACGGCATCTGGAACCCGGAAGAAGCGATACTACAGATTACCGTAAACCCTCCTTTTTACAAAACATGGTGGGCTTATTCGCTTTACCTATGTATCTTATCGTTAATTATTACGCTAATTATCCGTTGGCAACATCGTAAACACGAACGGGAACGGGAGGAAAAATACAGACAACTGGAACAGGAACGAATGAACGAACTGCATGAAGAACGCATGCGGATGTTCACCAACTTTTCCCATGAGTTAAGAACTCCCCTCACATTAATCATCAATCCGCTGAACGATCTTCTCCAACGGGTAACTTTCTCACCCGAAGTAAAAGACGCTCTGCAACTGATTAAAAAAAATACGGGCCGGATGCTGCTGCTGGTAAATAACCTGATGGATATCCAGAAATATGAGGCCGGCAAGACGATCCTTCAAAAGACCCGGTTCAACTTCTCGACCTTTATGAATGAAATGTATCGTTCATTCGAGAGTGTGGCAACCAACCGGGAGATCACTTTCAGATTAGAAAACAAGTTACCGGAATCATTCTTCACTTGCTATGACGAAGCTGAGATCGAAAAAGTCTTTTTCAATCTGCTATCCAACGCTTTCAAATTCACTCCTTCCGGAGGGCAGATCACCATCACGATCCGACAGATAGCACAAAATGACTGCGAAGGCTTACCGGTTTTTCCTGAAGACGAAGCATCGATACTGATTGAAAACAGTTATCTCTTTATCGAAATAACAGATACCGGAAAAGGATTCAATCAAAAAGATGCAGAAAAAATATTCGAACCGTTTTACCGGGCGAAAGGAGATATTCATAAGCAAGTCTCCGGCACCGGTATCGGACTCAGTCTGACCCGTTCCATCGTCCAACAACACCAGGGATGTATCTGGGCGGAAAGCATCGAAGGAGAAGGAACTCATTTCATGATACTCTTGCCGGATACGGAAAAACAGAAAGTGCAGACTGACGAAGTCCCTGCATCACGCCCATCGGAAATCAGTAAAAAGGTAGCTTTGCTGGTTGAAGAAACGGAAACCCGCAATAAGCAAATCATCTTGTTGGTAGACGACAACCAGGAAGTTTTGGAATACCTGGAACAACAACTCCAGCACGATTATATTGTCATGAAAGCTATCAACGGCAAGGATGCCCTTGAACAGATAGACAAGACTTATCCTCATATCGTCATCAGCGATGTCATGATGCCGGAAATGAACGGACTGGAGCTATGCCGGAGGATCAAAGAAGATCAGAACTTCTGCCATATCCCGGTAATCTTATTAACAGCCAAGTCGATGGTTTCTCAAATCGAAGAAGGACTGGAGGCCGGTGCGGACGACTATATCGTCAAACCGTTCCATGTCTCCTTGCTGAAAGCCCGTATAAAGAACATCCTCTCACTCCGGGAGAAAATGAAGAACCTATACGGAGAATCTTTGACTTTGAAACAGCTCGGTGTGGAAAAGCCGGAAGAAGACAACGACTTCCTCAACCGGTATATAGAAATTGTAAAAGCCAATATATCCAATCAGGAACTGGACGTCTCCGTCATCTACCAGGCGCTGGGTATGAGCCGGGCAAACTTTTACCGGAAGGTAAAAGCCGTTACAGGCTTATCTCCTATTGAACTTATCAAGAACATACGCCTGGAAGCCGGAGCCAAACTACTTAAAGAATCGAACATGAATGTTTCTGAAGTAGCCCAGCATATCGGCTTCAGCAGCCGTTCTTATTTCGCCCGGAGCTTCAAAGCGGTATACGGAATGTCGCCTACCGAATACCAGGAAAGTAAATAAAACGACATAGTAATTCTGCTTATCAGCAGCCTGAGACATTTATACTCTCTTTTGGGATAATTGTACTTATCCGGAAACAGGTTCTTTTATTCTTTTGACGTTGTTAATTTTAATAGAAGAACCTATGTATTCAATGTCATTAAAACACATGGCTGCCCTGGCTAGTCTCAGCGCCGCCACTTTGTTGCCCGGAAATCTGAACGCACAACCGGCACCCGTTCCTTTTACTGAACAAAACACGGCTACGCCGGACAAGCAGGAAATCCTTTCCATTGCCCGGAAGGTGGCCGACTGGCAGATCAAGGAGTTTTCCAATAACAAATATGCCGTCAAAGAGCCGAAAGGCTGGATAGCAGGCGCCCTTTATATGGGAATGTTCGACTGGGCGGAACTCAGCGGTGACAATCAGTATTTCGACTGGCTGAAAAAAGTATTCAACCGCCAGCACTGGCAGGTAGCCGACCGTATGTACCATGCCGATGATGTTTGTGTTTCGCAAACCTATATCGATATGTATACTAAGTATAAGGAAGACAAAATGCTCCTCCCCACTACGGCACGTATCGACTGGGTTATCAACAACCCGTCCAATGGCGGTCTGGATATCGACTATAGCAAACCGCTTTCCTACGAAAGATGGTCATGGTGCGATGCCCTATTTATGGCTCCGGCTGTCTATACCCGGCTGTACACACTTACCGGAAACAAAAAATACATGATATTTGCCGACGCTGAATTCAAAGCGACCTACAACCATCTGTATGATAAAGACGACAAACTATTCTTCCGCGACAGCCGTTATTTCGGCCAGCAGGAGGCCAATGGGAAAAAGGTATTCTGGGGACGCGGTAACGGTTGGGTTATCGGCGGACTGGCTGAGATATTAAAAACACTTCCAGCCGAAGATACCGAATACCGTCCTTTCTATCTCCAATTATTCAAGGAGTTAAGCGAAAGCCTCGCCAATCTGCAAAACAAAGACGGCTTCTGGCACGCCAGCCTCCTGGACCCGGACAGCTATCCTTCACCCGAAACAAGCGCCACCGGATTTATCGTTTACGGACTGGCTTACGGTGTCAACCAGGGATACCTTCCGGCAGACAAATACCTTCCGGTTATTCAAAAAGGATGGAATGCACTCGTTTCTGCGGTTGAACCGGACGGCAAACTGGGTTGGGTACAACCGGTCGGAGCCGACCCGCGAAAAGTGACCCGCGAGATGACGGAACTATACGGAACCGGAGCTTTCCTGATGGCCGCCTGCGAGATGTATAAATTTAACAAATAAAACCATATAAAATACATGTTTTTTAGCTTATCGAGACAAAAATACACCATTTTGAGACGTTTTTGCCCACACACCAAACCCGCTTTTTATTCTTTTGACAAAAAATTAGTGACATAACTTTATTTTTACAACTTAAATTATTACAAGTATGAACAAATCTTACAACGCCCTCCCTCCTCAAAAGAGGAAGGCAGCAGGGAGAAAGAACAGATTTCTTTCTTTATTAATCATTCTTCTTACATCTTTATCCGTGCAGGTATTTGCACAAGATGTCAGAATAACTGGTACTGTTATTGGAGAGGCCGACAAATTTCCGATTATCGGAGCAAACGTATTGGTAAAAGGTACTACTATCGGTACCATTACCGATGTAGATGGTAAATTTTCTCTTGATGTTCCTCAAAACGCAACCCTGGTAGTCTCTTACATCGGTTGCCAGACGCAAGAGATTAAAGTGACAGGAGCTAAAACATTGAACATTGCTATGAAAGACGATGCAATTGGATTGGAAGATGTTGTTGTTATCGGTTACGGTTCACAGAAAAAGTCTGACCTTACCGGTGGGATTGTTGCCGTAGGAGAAGAAAAACTCCAGATGGTAACGACCAACAACCTGTTGGACAAACTTGCCGGACAGGTAGCAGGTCTGAACATCACGACAAGTAAAGCCAGTCCGACCGAAGACCAGACACTGCGTGTTCGTGGTGAAAACTCACTGACTGCCGACAACGCTCCGTTGGTTGTATTGGATGGTATCCCTTACAGCGGTTCGCTGGGTGACATCGATCCGAACATCATTGAAAACATGTCTGTACTGAAAGATGCCTCTTCGGCAGCGATCTACGGTTCACGTGGTTCTAACGGTGTTATCCTGATCCAGACTAAAAAAGGAAAGAAAGGTGCCGCCTCTGTTTCCTACAAAGGTCAGATCGGTTTCTCACAGCCGGAACGTCATATCAATATGATGAACGGTACGGATTACATCAAGTATCTGCAAGCGCAGTATGCAGTATGGAAAGGCATTGAAAACCCGACCGTCGATGACGTATTAAGAGCGATTGAAAAAGAAAACTACCAGAATGGCATCGAAACGGACTGGCAGGATATGATCTTCCGTACAGCCCTGACTAACAGCCACCAGATCAGCATTTCCGGAGGTACGGATGCAACGACTTATATGGCATCTATCTCCCGCCTGAATCAGGAAGGAGTTGTTAAAGATACCGGCGTAAAACGTACGAATATCTCTTTGAATATCACCCAGAAACTGGGTAGCTGGCTGACAGTGGGTATGGGAACCCAAGCAATCCAGAAAGATTACGGTGGCATACAGGCCGGTATCTCCGATGCTATGCTTCAGTCTCCTTACGGTAAGATGTACAACTCTGACGGTTCTATGCGCGACTATCCGATGGATGAAACATTACACCCGAACCCATTCGCCAACGAAAAAGCAACCAGCGATAAGGTGACCCGCAACATTTTCATCTCTACTTTTGCAGAAGCAATGTTGCCGGTAAAAGGTTTGTCTTTCCGTACAAATTTCGGTTACAACTACCGCTCTAAATTCGAAGGTGAATATTACGGACGTAATACCCTGACCGGACGTGCACAGAACGGTTCTGCCAAAATTTTGAACCAGCATTACTGGGATTATACCTGGGAAAACCTGTTGAAGTACAACCGTGAATTCGGGAAACATAAGATCGATGCTACAGCCTTGTTCAGTATGCAGCAAACCAATACGCAGCAATCGGAACAATCCGGTACGAGCTTCGTAAACGACGATTCCGAATACCATAACATGGCGGGAGCAGAAAACAACAAGACACTCAAGTCCGAACTGACCGAAACAGCAATGTTGTCATACATGTTACGTGTTAACTACAACTATGCCAACAAATATCTGTTGACTCTTACCGGACGTTCCGATGGCTATTCCGCTTTCGGTGAAAACAATAAATATGCATTCTTCCCGTCTGTAGCCGGAGCATGGAACATTTCACAAGAAGATTTCATGGAATCGACTGCCGACTGGTTAAGCATGTTGAAAGTACGCCTGTCATGGGGTTCGAACGGAAACCAGGCCATCAAGGCTTACCAGACACTGGACCGTCTGTCGCTGACGACTTATATCTGGGGTGACAAAGGTACGACAGTCAACGGCGCATTTCTGCCTTACGACGGTGTCGGCAACCCGAACCTGAAATGGGAAACAACCCGTACGATCAATGCCGGTATCGACTTCAGCTTCCTGAACAACCGCCTGTCCGGTAATATCGACTTCTATGTTGCCAATACGTCCGACCTGTTGATGAAACGTACTGTTCCTATCATGAACGGATACAACTCAATCATGGACAACGTGGGTAAAACCCGCAACACCGGTGTAGAAATCGTATTAAACTCCGTAAATGTTGAAACAAAAGACTTCCGTTGGGGATCTACTTTCAACTTCGCCCTGAACCGCGATAAGATCATCGAACTGCGTGGTGATGGCAACGACGACTTGACCAACAAATGGTTTATCGGCGAACCGGTAAGAGTACATTACGATTACGATGTAATCGGTACCTGGCAGGAAAACGACCAGTTTGTTATAAACGGTCATACAATCTCCTGGGATGCAACTCAGAAAAAATACCTGAACGAAGATGGCGTTGAATATCAGAAAGGTGCAGCACCGGGTTCAGCCAAACTGGCGGACCGTGACGGCGACGGTGTGATTACCGCAAAAGATAAAAAGATCATCGGCTCCAAACTTCCGAGTTTCACCATGTCTCTGGGTAACACGATCAATTATAAGGACTTCACCTTCTCATTCCTGTTCAACGGCGTATTCGGCGTGACTAAGGAAATGCAAGACTACAACTTTGAACGTTGGGGACTCGGATACAATTACATCGACGGTATGGATTACTGGACACCGGAAAACCCGACCAACGAAATGACCTCTCCGGGTTATGTACCTTACGACAAACATACATTCTATAAAAAGATGAATTATGTTCAGTTGAAAAATATCACACTGGGCTATAATATCCCGCAGACAGCTTTAAGCAAAATCGGTATTGCCGCTCTGAATATAAATGCAAGTATCAATAATGTATGTACATTCAGCAACGTGAAAAATGCATTGAACTATGATGGTACGGATACAAATGCGAATATCATTTACACCTATCCGACCGCCCGTTCATATATGTTAGGTTTAAATCTTACTTTCTAATCAATAAATGAATACAGATATGAAAAATATATTGAAAGTTGCCGCAGCAACATTTTTACTACTTTCAGGAACTGCGTGTTCCGACTTCCTGGATGAAGACCTGAAAAAAGAATTGGCACCGGATAATACCTACACCAGTACTTATGGTTTCCAGGTGGGTGTAAACGGTCTGTATGGCTGGGCCCGTTCCGAGTTCAACACATGGGGAGGCGGTACGGCTTCGCTAAGCCAGGCTTGTCCGTACGAAGCATTCCAAGTGGCGACCGATATCGTTTATACCGGTCATAAAGACGGTTCCCTGCTTCCATTCGAGAACCTGTCTTATACATCTTCCACGACATTCGTCGAAAACTACTGGAAATGGTCGTACGGCCTGATTGCCAACGTAAACGAATTGCTTACTTATGCCGATAAAAATGAGAACTGGACTGCTCCGACCGATAAAGCCGGTTTTCAGGCAGAAGCCCGCTTCTTCCGCGCTTATGCTTACCGCTACCTGACTTATCTGTATGGTGACGTTCCTTATGTAGATAAAATCGAAGGACAATTCCGCACTGACTTTACACGGACACCGAAAGCGGAAGTGCTCGGACATATGATAGACGATTTGAAGTTTGCTTCAGAGAATCTGCCGGAAAACCCGGATAATATATCCGACGTCGGCAAATTGACGAAATGGGCAGCCATCCACCTGTTATCGGAAGTTTATCTGATGGCCGGAGAATATGCTAAAGCAGAAGAAGCAGCCCTGCAGGTTATCAATTCAGGTTATTTCCATTTGATGAATGAACGTTTCGGTGCACAGAAAGACCAGCCGGGCGATGTATTCTCAGACATGTTCCTCGAATACAATCAGAACCGTACATCCGGTAATATGGAATCCATCTGGGTTATGCAGCTTGAATACGACACCAACGGCGGTGGCGGCAAATACGAAGACTGGACAAAACGTGCATGGGTTCCCAAATACTGGAACGAAACTGGTTTTACATTATGTGACTCATTGGGTGGACGTGGTCTGGCTCAGATCGTTCCGTTCAAATGGTGGATCGATGAAGATGGTTTCTATACAGCCAATGATGTGCGTAATTCAAAATACAACATTAAGAGAACCTGGTATTATAACAACCCTGAAACCCCGGAATTGCTGGGTAAGGAAGCGCCTGTTACGGAAAGTACATGGTCAAAATGTACCATTTATCCGGTTATCACGAAGTTCTTCTATGGAAAGACCGATGACAGCCCGAGTTATGAAGGAAACAACAAAGACCGTATGAAATTCCGTCTGGCAGAGACCTATCTGCTGTTGGCTGAAGCCCGTATCCGTCAGAACAATGCCAGTGGTGCCGCCGAAGCGATCAACGTAGTCCGCAAACGTGCCGGAGCACCGGACATCACAGCATCACAAGCAACAATGGACTTCCTGCTGGATGAACGTATCCGCGAATTGGTTGGCGAAGAACTGCGCCGTCTGACATTGGTTCGTACCGGTAAACTGGTAGAACGTACCAGAAAGTACAACTCTTACAGCAACAAAATAGACGAACACCATGCTTTATGGCCGATTCCGCAGACAATCATCGACTCCAATACAGGAGCTGATTTCCCACAGAACACTGGTTATTAATCTATAACCGATAAGGGACATTTACAGACAATGTACTTGTCCCTTATTATTTATTAAAATTTATGTATCATGAAACATCCATGAAATAAATTTCGTCCAAGAGAATGTAAATAGGGGGGTATTGTTTACTTTAGTGTCATTCACTCGAAAAAACGAATGCAATGAAAACAGTACCTTTTGAACAAGTCATCCTCCGGGGTTGTGGAATAGATGTCCACAAGGACATGGTAGTTGCTACGATAAGTGGCGAAGGTCTCAAAACTGAAACCCGCAGTTACAAGACCTTCAGTAGTTCTTTGACAGAATTAAAAGAATGGTTATTATCCAGTGGCATTACGCATGTAGCCATGGAAAGTACCGGTGTTTACTGGAAGCCGGTTTATAAGATT
>NZ_KQ033913.1:0-249713 GCF_000969835.1 Parabacteroides goldsteinii DSM 19448 = WAL 12034 | reverse complement strand
TCTTTTGTTTTGTCTGAACTCTAAAAAAATCAATTTATTAATGGTTTAAACGGCTCTCTTGAGATAGGGAGCGCAATTTATTTACATATGAAACATTTTCTAGTATTTTTATCTCTCCTCTCCACATTCAGTTTATCCGCCCAGGATTGGCTGATCGACGGTTCCTCTTACAAATCGACAGCACAAACAACCCATGAAGGGAAACGTCTCGAATTAACGAACGGCCTCCTTCGCCGTACATTCCTGCTTGCTCCCAATGCAGCGACCATCGCCTTTGACAACCTGATGACCGGGCAAAACGAGCTGCGTGCCGTCCGTCCCGAAGCCTTACTTGTCATCAACGGAAAAGAATATCCTGTCGGAGGCCTGACCGGACAGCCGGTCAATAACTTCCTGACAGAAGAATTTATCAACAATATGCAGGCTTGCGATTCAGCATTCATGTTGGTAGACTATCAGATAAGCGAAAGCAAAGAACGCTTTCCCTGGAAACCCAACAGCCAATGGATATCCAACTTATACCCCTGGCCTGCCCCGGGAAAACGGATCACCTTCAATTACCAGGCTCCGGCAACTGCCCCTCAGGACTGCAAAGACCTGAAAATACGTGTCATTTACGAACTGTACAACGGTGCCCCTATCCTGGCCAAATGGATCGAGATCGACAATAAAGGAACAATGCCCGTTACACTCGATTCTTTCAAGTCAGAAATACTCGCTTTGGTCGAAACGGCTCCGAAAGTACATTACGGCGAACCGCATGAAGTCCGCATGATGGCACAGGAAGCAGGTGCTTACACAAAAGATTTCCGTAAACAACCCGTGCAAACCGATGCGCCGCGCGATTATATCGACCGCTTCACCCAACTGTTCGTCGTAACCGACTATGCCATGGGCGGCGATATGGAAGCGATGAAAGACAATCCGGCTGTCCGTTGGGTATTCGATCATCCGGAATACGAATTTACCGGTATCCGCTATTATGGTCAATATAAACCGGCACGCCTGGAAGTCACTCCCCTACTCGGTCCCGGTTTGGAAATCAAACCCGGCGACACCTTTGAATCCTGCACGGCTTTCGAAATGCTGCGTGATGCCAGCGACCGGGAACGGCGCGGACTGGCAGAATGTAAATTCTGGCGTATGATGGCTCCCTGGACACAGGAAAACCCTATCTTCATGCACGTCCGCCAATCGGACAGCGAAGCGGTGAAGCAAGCCATCGACCAATGTGCCGCTGTTGGTTTCGAAATGGTCATTATGACCTTCGGTAGCGGATTCAAAATCGAAAATGACTCAGCCGCCTATCTGCAACGAATGAAAGAACTTAGCGACTACGCTGCCGGGAAAGGTATTGCCATCGGCGGTTATTCCCTCCTGGCAAGCCGCGGAGCTAAAGAACAAGACGCCGCAATCAGTCATAAAACCGGAAAACCGGCCAAAACACGCGAAGAAGGCAGCCGCTTTGGCGTATCTCCCTGTATCTCATCCGATTGGGGAGACACCTACTTCCGTAAATTACAGAACTTCTTCACCACCACCGGAATGAATGTCTTCGAAAACGACGGTTCATATCCCGGCGACCCTTGCGCCTCCACTTCACACAGCGGCCACAAAGGCTATCTCGACTCCCAGTGGAAACAGTGGAAGAAAATCAACCGATTCTATCGCTGGTGCCGGGCAAACGGTGTTTACCTGAACGTCCCCGACTGGTATTTCCTGAGCGGCTCCAATAAAACACCGATGGGATATGTAGAGACCAACTGGTCGCTGCCTCGCGCCTATCAGGAAATTATCGAACGACAGAATATCTATGACGGAACCTGGCAGAAAACGCCCAGCATGGGTTTCATGTTCGTTCCCCTCACCCAATATCACGGAGGAGGCGAAGCGGCCACAATCGAACCGTTGAACGAGCACCTCGACCATTACGAAACGCGTCTACGGAACCTCTTCGGGGCCGGTGTGCAAGCCTGTTACCGTGGTCCGCGCCTCTACGATACGGAAGCGACCAAAGAACTGGTCAACCAATGGGTTGCTTTCTATAAAAAATACCGTCAGATACTCGATTCCGATATCATCCACCTGCGCCGTCCCGACGGACAGGACTGGGACGGTATCATGCACGTAAATCCTTCATTGAAACAGAAAGGATTCATCTCGGTGTATAACCCGCTGGATGTTCCCATCCGCAAAGAGATCAAAATACCTCTTTATTACACCGGACTGACCGACAAAGTGACTGTAAAGGAACAGGATCAGAATGTGCAGGTATATGTATTGGAACGTGACTATTCCGTTACAATCCCCATCACAATACCAGCAAAAGGATACAATTGGTATGTTATTGAATAGGTTTTGCATATAATTTGCATATATAATAAAATAATCATGAATAGAAACAACACATTAACCAGGCAACTGCTTTTTTGCCTGTCTTTCGGACTGCTCCCTTTGCTGAATGCAAACACAAGCAGTCTACAGGCATCAAAGCCTGATGCCCCCAAAAATCAGAAGAAAATATATCAGAAAGGTTGGATCGATTTCAACAAAAACGGAAAGAAGGATATATATGAAGATCCTTCGCAACCTATCGACAAACGGGTGGAAGATCTCCTTAAACAAATGACAGTCGAGGAAAAGACCTGTCAACTGGGAACGATCTATGGATACGGAGCCGTCCTTAAAGATACACTGCCGACCGATGAATGGAAAACCCGTATCTGGAAAGACGGTATCGGTAATATCGACGAGCACCTCAACGGAGAATGGAAACGTACCTCCCTTGACTTTCCTTACTCCAATCACGCTGAAGCAATGAACAAAGTACAGGCCTTTTTCGTAGAAGAGACACGCCTGGGTATTCCCGCCGACCTGACAAACGAAGGTATACGCGGACTGAAACATGAAAAGTCCACCTTCTTCCCCGCCCAGATCGGACAGGGTTGTACCTGGGATAAAGAACTTATCTACGAAATCGGACGCATTACCGGTGAAGAAGCCAAAGCATTGGGATATACCAACATCTATTCCCCTATCCTCGACCTGTCCCGCGATCCCCGCTGGGGACGTACCGTAGAGAGTTACGGCGAAGACTCTTACCTGGCAGGAGAATTAGGACGCCAGCAAGTATTGGGTATCCAAAGCAACCGGGTTGTTTCAACACCGAAACACTTTGCTATCTACGGCATACCGGGCGGTGGCCGCGACTGCTACTCACGAACCGATCCCCATGCCTCTCCGCAGGAAGTTCACGAACTGCATCTGGAACCGTTCCGCATCGCTTTTCAGGAGGCAGGCGCTTTGGGAACGATGTGTTCACATAACGATTATAACGGGACTCCGGTCAGCGCCAGCCACTACCTGATGACTGAACTGCTGCGTAACCAATGGGGATTCAAAGGTTATGTCGTTTCCGATAGTTGGGCAATCGACAAAAACGTAAAATTCTACCATATCGTAGATACCGAAGAAGAAGCGGTTGCCAGTGAGCTGAACGCCGGATTGAACGTCCGCACCTTCTTTGAGCAATCAGAAGTATTCATCGAAGCGTTGAGAAGGGCTTTACAAAAAGGACTGGTAGAAGAAAGTACCCTGGATCAGCGCGTCCGTGAAGTACTCTATGTAAAATTCTGGTTAGGACTTTTCGACGATCCGTATGTAAAAGACACCAAACTTGCCGATAAGATCGTAAACAGCAACAAGAACCGGGAAGTGTCTCTGCGTGCCGCCCGCGAATCGATCGTTCTTTTGAAAAATGAGAACAATACCCTCCCGCTGTCGAAAACCCTCAAAAACATTGCAGTAATCGGTCCGCAAGCTGACGAAGTCAAATCGCTGACTTCCCGCTACGGCTCTCATAATCCGAATGTGATAACCGGCCTGCAAGGTCTGAAGAACCTGCTGGGAGAAAATGTAAACCTGATGTATGCCAAAGGATGTAACGTCAGGGATAAAAATTTTCCACAAAGTGATGTGATGTACTTCGAACTGAGCGATAAGGAAAAGGAAGAAATCGACGAAGCCGTAGAAATTGCTAAAAAGGCCGAAGTTGCTATTATATATGTAGGAGACGATTTCCGCACGATCGGTGAATCCAGAAGCCGCGTGAACCTGGATTTATCAGGCAGACAAAAAGAACTGGTCCGCGCCGTACAAGCCACCGGAACTCCGGTCGTACTGGTACTCTTCAACGGACGTCCGGTTACACTGAACTGGGAAGATGCCAACCTGTCGGCTATCGTCGAAGCCTGGTATCCGGGGGAATTTTCCGGTCAGGCCGTAGCCGAAGTATTATTCGGTGATTATAACCCCGGCGGTAAACTATCCACGACTTTCCCGAAGTCGGTCGGACAAATCCCCTGGGCTTTTCCTTTCAAACCGAATGCCACCGGCAAAGGCTTTGCCCGCGTAGACGGCGAACTCTATCCGTTCGGTTACGGACTGAGTTATACCACTTTCGAAATCAGCAACCTGCAACCGTCTGCCACAAAAATCACGGACGGAGACACCCTGACCGTTACATGCAAAGTGAAAAATACAGGTTCGGTAAAAGGGGATGAAGTCGTGCAGCTTTATCTGAATGACGAGACATCTTCCATCTCCCGTTTTGAAAAAGAGTTATGCGGCTTCGAACGTGTCGCACTGGAACCGGGTGAAGAAAAAACGGTTACATTCAAAGTGAACCGCCGTGCTTACGGTATGTATAATGATAAGAATGAGTTTGTGGTAGAGCCTGGAAAATTCTTCCTGTTTGCCGGAAACTCATACAAGTCAACCCCTTTAAACGCAGAATTTTATGTGGAATAGATTACTTATAAGCCTGTTGCTGCTCTTGGGCAGCCAGGCTCTTTTCTCCCAAACGTGGCTGAATAAAACGGATAAGGATATTCTTCTTTACATCTCAGAAAATAAAGAACGTATAGAAGACAGCAAACAAACGGATACGCTTTTCACCCTGACTTGCCAGGAAGAAGATGAGCTGGGCCGCTTATTCGAAGTATCCTATCGCTTCAATTTAGAAAAAAATGTATGCATATCCTACGAACGTCTGCTGCCGATCCATCGTTATTGGGCAACAACGTTGCTGGAAGAGGCCTCCTTGCAGGAAGCCGATGCCTCCGGAGAAGAAATCGACGTAGACGGAGAAACATTGAATACTCTCTATACCTTCGACAACTTCCGGATACAGGTTTCATTAAAAAACGACCGATTATCCTTACTTTATACGCTACCAGATAAATAAATTCCAAGTAATCCCCTGTCTCTTCGTGCAGACAGGGGATTTTTATATCCAGCCGTTTATACTGAATATCTCACCTTTCATCCATTTTACCGTAACTATCTCTTGACAACGCCTCATTGATTTTGTATATTTGTTACAACCTCTTTTCATAAAGACCTAGGTGTAAATCAATTTAGAGGTACGTCTAAATCAATTTACACCTACCTCTAAATTTAATTAGACGTACCTCTGATTAAAAAATGATTGAGAGAATATCAGAGAAACATCACATTCAGTTTAAACAAAAATCGTATTAATAGTAAACAAACATGAGCATCATTTACAAACCAAGAAAGATGGTATGCACCATCCCCGGCAAAGAAAAAACAGGTTACTTTGCTGCAAAAGCGGTCTCTTCCACAATCGACCTGAACAATTTATGTTATCGCATCTCCAGTAACTGCACGATCACCTCTGCCGATGTCAAAGGAGTGATCGAAGCCCTCCTGACCCAATTCGAACTGGAGCTACTGAGCGGCAAAAATATCAGGTTCGGAGATATCGGGACGTTCAGCGCCTCAATCACCAGCGATATTGTTGAGAATAAAGAAGATTTGAAACCTCAGAAGGTCCGCATTAAGACAGTTACGTTCCTCCCGTCTACCCGGTTGAAAAATAAACTGAAAACAAAAGCCCGGTTCATGCGGTTACGCGATTTTAACAGGAAATACAATGGAGTAGACGAAGAATAAACAAAAAAATACATATCTTTGCTTCCGACAAATCAATGGTTTCGTGGATTTATTCCTAAAAAAAGCCGATGAAATATGACGAAGAACACACTAGTATTATTTCTTTTATTTTTATTTCCATATCTATTCCAATCTGCCAACAGTAAAAATACTTCCCCTTATTTTTTTACACAGATTGGGGTAGAAGATGGATTAACACAGGGTACCGTTACCAATATCTATCAGGATACGGACGGATATTTGTGGTTAGGAACCCAGGGAGGATTACACCGATATGATGGATACGAGTTCAAGGTGTTCAAAAATAATCCGACTGACTCCTGCTCATTAACAGATAACAACGTACTCGATATCGGAGAAGATAAGAATAAGAATATCTGGGTGATTACAGATAACGGCGTGCATAAAATCACACATCAAACAGGAAAAATCAAAAGATATTATGTAAAAGAGACCCGATTCATGCATTGCTGCATGCTCAGTCAAAGCGGAGACTTTTTCCTTGCCGGAGAAAAATTCATCTATCAATACGATGAGCAAGGCGATTCGCTTGTTTTTAAAGACTGGCTGTCATCCACTCCTATCGCTTCGAATATAAAAGGACTTCAGGAAGATGAAGAAGGGAATCTTTATATAGCAAGTTCATCAACCGGACTTGCAGTCCTGAACAAACAGAGGGAAGTCATACGTTTTTACCAACATGAACCGGAAAATCCGTCTTCGCTGATAAAAGGAGCGATCCGCAGATTATTTACCGACAGCCGGAAAAGGTTATGGATACTTTCCGAAACAGCCGGAATCTGCTATCTTGATAAAGAAAACGAACGGTTCGTCCATCTGAATACGGATAACTCAGCTTTAAGCAGCAATGTTGTCCGTGCAATAGCCGAAACCGATTCCAATACCTTATTGCTCGGAACCTTTTCCGGACTGAACAGGGTAGATATGCAGACATTAAAAGTCACTCCCTATAAATTCAATCCGGATGAACCCGGTACATTAAGCTATTATTCCATACACAGTCTCCTGAAAGATAATACAGGTGCATTATGGGTAGGAACCTGGAAGGGACTGAATTATTACAGCCCGGTCAGAACACAGTTTTACCGGATCACGCCCCGTGAATTTACCGGATTATTAGGAATGGGCAAAGAGGACAGTGACGGAAATATCTGGTTCGCAACTGAAGGAGCCGGACTTTTTTGCTATAATCCAAACACGCAAAGCCAGCAATTTTATCCTAAAAAGTCTCCTTACAAAAACAATTACAATTCAAACATCTTTAAATCACTACTTATAAAAGGCGACAGCATTATCTGTGCTACGAATCTGGGATCCGTTTATCTGTTTTCACGTAAACGGAAAGATTATCGCCTGCTCTATGATTACCAGTATGGAGATATTTATACTCTACTGAATGACAGTAAAGGCAGACTATGGATCCCGACAAATTCCAAAACAGGATTAGTGCTTATCGATAAAGGCGAACAGATCAATCAGTTCAAGGTAGACGGAAAAAGCAGAAAATTCTTTTTTGTTACAGCAATAAAAGAAATAGAGCCGGATGTTTTTATTATGGGTACACTCAGCCAGGGACTCCATAAATATGATATGAAGAAAGAGACACTTAAAACGATCTCTTCGGCAGAACTGAACCTACCCGAAAACGTGAAGCCGGGAACTGTCAGTACGATCCTGACCGATTCATTACAAAATATATGGGTTTCATTTTTTGGTTATGGCATCTTTCGTTTTGACCGTGACCTCAACCTGATCAAACATTATACAGTTGAAGACGGTGTAACAGATGGCTATATCTATTCAATGGTAAGCGACCGGAACCAATCTTTATGGGCATTATCCGAAAATGATTTATATTGTTATAATGCAGAAAAAGATTGCTTTGCTCCCATCCGTAACGAAAGCCACCGGGCATTGGAATTTACGTTACATGCAGGAACGACCGACACAAAAGGTACTCTTTATTTTCCCGGAAATAAAGGCATATTATGTTTTAATCCGTCCCGGATGGAGAAAAACACTTATATCCCTCCCGTATATCTGACAAGCCTATCCATAAATAATAATCCGGTAGAATTAGGGGACACTCAATCCCTCCGGTTAAAAGCGGATGAAACCAATATAGCAATCGGATATACGGCTCCAGACTTTATCTCACCTAAACAAAATCAATATGCCTATCAAATGGAAGGGGTAGAAAAGGAGTGGAACTATGTAAGGGGCAGAAGGGTCGCTTATTATAGTAATCTCTCCCCTGGTACTTACAATTTCAAAGTAAAGGTCTCAAACAGTGTAAATTTGTGGAATCCACAGGAAGCTTCCCTAAGCATCACAGTCACCCCTCCCCTTTACAAAACATGGTGGGCTTACATCTTGTATATCATCACAATAGGTACTATTATATGGAAGTTTATATACCATCAGAAAGTACGTCACGAACTGGAAAGCAGTATCCGCTTCAAACAGCTGGAACAGGAAAAAATGAAGGAATTACACGAGGAACGTATGAGATTATTTACCAACTTCTCACACGAACTATGTCATTTTCGCTTGAAAGTACAGACAATATAATTTCAATTGTTCCCTTTTCCGGGGTGAACTTAAAGGCGTTTGAAAGTAAGTTAAACAGCACTTTTTCAATTTCTTGACGATCATAATAAACACAATAATCTACCGGCAATTCATTTTTCCGGGTAAAAGTGATATTCCTGTTTTTTGCTACCGGGACGAATAACTCATATAACTCCTGAACGAACACGGATAGATCGAATTTCTCTTTTTGAAGTACCATTTTCTGTGAGTCATATTTTTGCACATCCATCAGATTATTAACGAGTAAGAGCAGACGTTGTGTGTTTTTACGCATGAGTTGCAACGTGTTTTTGACTTCCGTAGAGAAGGAACTATGGCGCAACATATCCTCGAGCGGATTGATGATAAGTGTTAAAGGAGTGCGTAGTTCGTGTGAAACTATGTCAAAATCGGCATCTATCAGAAGACTACTATTTACACATACAAGTATCTGATAATGGGGAAGGTATCACATCTGAAGATATTGAAAAAATCTTCCAGCCATTCTACCGCTCTTCACAAGATTTACATCATCAGATTGCAGGTTCGGGTATCGGACTTAGTTTAGCACGTTTCATAGTAGAACAACATAGTGGAATAATCTGGGCGGAAAACATAGTACCAACCGGAACATGCATGCATGTTTTACTTCCTCTCCCCGAAAAGCCAGTAAGTAATCCGGTCAAACAGACAGAATCCTCCCCCCTGATGAATGTGCAGGAGTTTATTCCTTCCGAAAAAAAAGAAACACCGGTTATCTCACAAACATTGCTTTTAGTAGAAGATAATAAAGATGTGCTGGATTATCTGGAAAAACAATTTGAAAATGAATATAAGGTGCTGAAAGCAGAAAACGGAAAAGAGGCACTTACACAAATAGCCATAAAAATACCCGAACTGATTGTCAGTGATGTCATGATGCCCGAAATGGACGGACTTGAACTGTGCCGTCGGATCAAGCAAAATCCGCAAACAGCCCATATACCGGTCATTCTATTAACAGCCAAAACAATGCCTTCGCAAATCACCGAAGGATATAATGCCGGAGCTGACGATTATATCATAAAGCCATTCGATATAGGCCTATTGCAGGCACGTGTGCGGAATTTGCTGACTTCACGAATACAGATACGGAAAAAATATGAGAAAAAGATCGATCTGAATGAACTCGGAGTCAAAACATCTCCGCTTGACGAAGAGTTCCTGAAACAATATACAAATATTGTGAAAGCAAATTTCTCCAACCCGAAACTCGATATTGATATGATCTGCAAAGAAATCGGTATGAGCCGCGCAAACTTCTACCGAAAAGCGAAAACACTTACTTCCCTCTCTCCGGCTGAGATGATCAAAAATCTGCGTCTAGAAGCGGCAGCCCAGATGTTGCGTGAAACAGATTTAAGTGTCAGTGAAATTTTGGAAAAAGTAGCATTCAGCAGTAGCGGATATTTTGCCTCCTGCTTTAAACAAGTCTACGGAATGCCTCCAAAGGAATACCGAAAAGTTAATTCGACAGGAAAATCAATGAGTTGACACAAATCTTACCATCATTGATATGAAATTAACCTTTCATGTAGGATAATACGGACAATTTTGCCCTCGAGTTAATTAATAAGAGTTAACCATTCATTAATATTATTCTATATGAAGAACAAAGTTTTAATCATGCTGATGGGCTTTTTCCTTTTTGCCCATCAATTGTTCGCCCAGGACGTAAGTGTGTCCGGTAACGTAAAAGATGAAAAAGGAGAAGCTTTGATTGGGGTTTCCATCCAAATAAAAGGAACCCCCACTGGTAACATCACCGATATAGACGGTAACTTTACGCTTTCGTCTGTGCCCGCAAACGGCGAGTTGGTATTCTCTTACATGGGTTACGAAACCCAGACTATTCCGGTAAAAGGAAAATCAGTTATTAATGTAGTATTGAAAGAAGACTCACAGGCCCTCGATGAAGTGGTCGTAGTCGGTTTCGGTACACAAAAGAAAGTTAATTTAACTGGCGCTGTCGCTTCAGTCGGTGCTGAAGTATTGGAAAACAAACCGGTTGCCAATGTCGGCCAGGCATTGCAAGGAGTTGTACCCAACCTGAACGTATCGGCAACAAATGCATCGCCAAATGCATCGCCTTCATTCAACGTACGTGGGGGTACTTCCATCGGCTTGGATAGCGATGGAAAAAAATGGGAAATCAAGAACGGTAGCCCGCTGATCATCGTTGACGGTATACAGGTGGACACAGACTATTTGAACATGATGAACCCGAGCGACATAGAAAACATTTCTGTCCTGAAAGATGCTTCTGCTTCCGCCATCTACGGTGCACGTGCAACTTATGGTGTAATGTTGATTACAACAAAATCGGGAAAGAACGATTCCAAGGCAACCGTTACTTACAATTTAAATTTACAATGGAATACGCCTTCCCGTATTCCCGATATTTTGGATGCATATACACATCAATTAGCATCTAACCAGCAAACAGCAATGACCGGTGGCACAATTACTCCGTGGATGGAGACTTTACTAGCTGCCAAGAAAAAATATATAGAAGATCCAAGACCAGAAAATGCTTGGATTTATAACGAAGGTAGTACAACTGATATGACTTGGGTTGCCAATATAGATCCCTATGAATTAGGTGTTAGAAATTGGACACCTCTACAACGTCATAATATATCTATTAGTGGCGGTTCTGCCAAAACTCGTTATTATATTTCGTTAGGGTATCAGAATCAAGAAGGTATGTATAAGATTAAAACGGATAGCCAAAAACGGTATAACGTTAATATGAACTTAAATACCCAAATTACCGAATGGTTTGATATAGCATCCAAGATATCATTCAACACCAGTAATTATAATGAGCCTTACATGAACAGCCAAAAAACGAATTTATGGAATGCTATAAAAAATGAACCTGGACGTAACATAAATATGCCTATTAAAACAGGACCGAATGATCCAATCCCCGATACATATACAGATAATATTTTGGGATGGTTAGATTATGGAGCAACACAACAAACAAAAAAGACGAATACTGTATTCAGTGTTTTGCCTACTATTACTATTTGTCCTGAATTTAATTTAAAAGCAGAATTATCTTATCGTCCCACAGAATATTTCCAGAAACGTTTCATACCTGTTCGTAATTATGTTGTAGATACTTGGACTAGTACAAGTAATACACATACTTATCCGTCAAGTGTGAGAGAAGAGACTAGACATTCTGATTTTTATACTATCAATGCTTATGCTAATTTTAATAAAGCATTTGGTCTTCATAACGTTTCGGCACTAGCTGGTTTCAATCAAGAATGGTATCAATATCGAAAAACTTGGGGAGAAGCGGAAGATGTTATTTCAAATAACTTACCGACCCTAGGCATGACTAATGGAGCGCAATACACAGGAGATAATTTTGAACATTGGGCTATTCGTGGTGCTTTTGTACGTGCTAATTACGATTATGCAGGTCGTTACCTCTTGGAATTTAGCGGACGTTATGATGGAACTTCACGTTTTGGTAAAAATTCCAGATTCCAATTCTTCCCATCTTTCTCTGCCGGTTGGAGAATTTCAGAAGAAAAATTTATGGATAATACACGCAATTGGCTGGACAATTTGAAAATTAGAGGTTCTTGGGGATCTTTAGGTAATCAGAATGTTGCCAACTACGCCTATATAGCAAGTTACGGTGCAGCCAATTATATTTCATGGGTAATGAATAACGAACAACTGAAGGGAATGAATCCAACAGCTATTGTGGCAAGTGACTTGACTTGGGAAACAGCAAGCACATTAGACTTCGGTATTGACTTTTCTATCTTAAATAATCGTTTAGATGCCACATTCGACTGGTATTCTCGCCGTACAACAGACATTTTAATGAGTGGAACTAAACTTCCTGCCGTATTAGGAGCATCTGTCCCCAAACGTAATTCTGGAGAGTTAAGAACCAATGGGTGGGAACTAAGTCTGAAATGGAAAGACAAATTGGCTAACGGTATCCGCTATGATGTTGGTTTAGTCCTATCTGACTATCAAACAGAAGTCGTCAAATTTACAGGAAATCCCAACGGTTTATTGGATACTTTATACGATGGCATGAAAATGGGTGAAATCTGGGGGTATGAAACAGTTGGTATTTTACAAGAAGAAGATTTCACTATTGATGAAAATGGTAAATATATATTAAACGGCCCTAATCAGTCGGAACTCGCAGGAACTTGGTATCCTGGAGATGTTCGATATGCAGATCTTGATGGTGATGATAAAATCTCGAAAGGAGACAATACTTTAGAAAATCATGGAGATAAGAAGATCATAGGTAATTCGACACCGCGTTTCCAATATGGTATTACAGGAAACATCTCATGGAAAAACTTTGATCTGAATATTTTCTTCCAAGGAATCGGGAAAAAAGATGTTTGGATTAGTGAAAATGTATTCTGGGGTGGTTCCGGTACTGCCGGTAATTGGGAAATGT
Source organism: Parabacteroides goldsteinii DSM 19448 = WAL 12034 (assembly GCF_000969835.1). Classification (GTDB taxonomy): domain Bacteria; phylum Bacteroidota; class Bacteroidia; order Bacteroidales; family Tannerellaceae; genus Parabacteroides; species Parabacteroides goldsteinii. The sequence continues at coordinate 236,653 of NZ_KQ033913.1, read as the reverse complement.
ATAAAAATTCGTGGACTCCTGAACGCACTAATGCTAAATACCCCATGTATGCAGGACGAGGACAAAACCAACACGCTCAAACGGCTTACCTCTTCAATGGAGCTTATCTTCGTTTAAAAACGTTAGCTTTAGGATACACATTACCTAGAGAATGGACTAATAAAGCTAAATTATCAACAGTACGTTTAAGTCTGTCTGGCTATAACTTATTTGAAATTACTCAAATTCCAAATCTTTTTGACCCTGATCAGATTTCTTCCTCTTATCCGATGATGCGTTCTGTTGCATTCGGTTTACAAGTTGGATTCTAATTAAGTTTTCAAGTATAATAATTAAAGATAATCAGTTATGAAATTTAATTTAAAAAAATATATACTGGTCCTTGGTATAGCATCGGTATTACTACCTAGCTGTAACGACGATTTCATGGAACGTTATCCACAAGACCAGCTTACAGATGAAAGTTTTTGGAAAACAGAGACAGATATTAAGTTAATGCTAAACAGTCTCTATCCTCTTTACATTATCGGTCATCAAAGCGGATGGGCACAAGACAAGAGCCCTGCATTAAATGTCACAGGTAGTCCTCTTATGTATGGTGACGTCTACTCTGACAACTGCGTTAAAACAGGGAATGAATTCAGAAGTATGGCTGGTGAACTAATCGTTCCAACCGATGCCACAGCAGCAAGTGGATGGTATTGGTGGAATTTACGTAAAGTAAACTTCTTCCTGAATCGATATGACAGAGCAGATATTAGTCAGGAAAAGAAAAATGCGTATGCTGCCGAAGCTTATTTTTTCAAGGCATGGGACTATTACCAGAAAGTTGTTCTATTCGGAGATGTGCCCTGGATAACACGAGACCTGAATGTTGATTCTGAAGAACTCTATGCTGCGCGTACACCACGAGTAGAAGTGATGGATTCCGTATTGATGTGTATCAATAAGGCTATCGAATGGTTGCCGACAAAAGAAAATCAGGAATCAGAGCGTTTAAATAAAGACCAAGCAAATTTCCTAAAAGCACGTATTTGTCTATTTGAAGGTACATTCCGCAAATACCATACTGAACTAGGTCTGCAAGAAAGTGCCAACAAATGGTTAGAAGAAGCAGTTAAAGCTTGTGAAGCGCTACTCGGTAAATACTCACTTTATAAAAATGGAGAAAAAACTTACTGGAAAATGTTTACAGCAACGGATGTATCAGGAAATCCAGAAGTTATTCTTGCACGTAATTATTTGGAAAATAAGGTTGGACATGCAGCTCAACGTTATTTTAACCAAAATCATGATAATCGCCAATCAATGGGAGCGACACGAGGGCTAGTAGATGAATACCTTTGTATTGATGGTCGTCCAATCTACATTGGAGGAAGTGAAAACAGTTACGAGAAAAATCCAAATTTCGTTGGTTACGGGAAATGGACTGAATTGGAAAATCGAGATCCACGATTGACTCAAACAATCTGTCGTCCTGGCGAATATGTTACAATCTATAAAGGAGGTGTACTTGATATTGAGAAAAACGGTATTACCTATCCCGGACTCAGCTACAGTGACAGAGGTTCTACCGTTACTGGTTATCGTGTCATCAAACACTGGATGGGAGATATGGTGGAGGAAAACCGTACCTTAAACGGCATACAAGCAGCTATTGAATTCCGTTATGCAGAATTACTTTTAAATTACGCAGAAGCTAAATATGAACTCAACGGAACTCTTTCACAAGCTGATGTAGATTTGACAATTAATGCTTTACGCGAACGTGCAGGATTTGATTTTTCTAAATATCCGACAGCTAAATTAACCGTTGGTCAAGAACCAGCCGATCCTCGTCTGGATAAGATATATGCAGAAAAGCTCGATTATGCAGTTAGCCCTTTATTGCGTGAAATTCGTCGTGAACGTCGTGTCGAATTAGCAATCGAAAATCATCGTTACGAAGACTTAATGCGTTGGAAAGCCGGTAATTTACTAACGGTTCCTTTCCGAGGTATGAACTTTTTAGCTGTACAAGACCTGTATGATGGATCTCATACAGCCAACCCCGAAACTGCAGTAAAGGTTGAACTAGGCAAAACAGTTTTCGCTGATGAAGATGGCTTCGTAATCTGTTACCCCAAAAGTCCGTACCAAAACACCGTCAAAGGTACATTACCCTGGGAAGATTACCGTTACTACTGGCCTATCCCGAAAGAAGAGTTAGTTATGAACCCGAACTTAGTTCAAAACAAAGGTTGGGAAGACAAATAATTCAGATACCTGCTTATATTGAAAAGAGGTCATCCGAGTTACTTGATGGTCTCTTTTCTTTGAAAGACATTATTTACTTTAAACATTACAAACATGAAAACAAAAAGTTTATTAGTTTTAGCTGCAACAATGTTTGCTGCGTCATTCACATCCTGCAACAATGACATCATTGAGAAAACTCCGAATAAAACAGAAATTATAACAAAAAGTAGTATTGAAGGTGCTTATAATTCAAATTTCATGAATGATGGTATTCCTGATTATATAGCTGAGCCATTAGTTGATTTAGGTTCTTTTTATAAAGCAGAAGTAATATGTAAAGATTTTGAAACACTAGCCGACATAGAACCTGAAATTCATGGATACTATGCATGGAATGAGGATATGAGAGAAGGTAACGACAAAGCTCAGAAATTAGGGATTACATGTCGTGTGTATTTTACAATGTCAACACGTATTGGTCTTCAACTTCAAAATATAGATGACAACCAAGGTATTTTAATCATCCATACGGTTGCACGCAATAAGTATGATGGACATATGTATGATCGATATATCAAAGTTTCACTAAGTAATTAATAACAAACAATATTAATCTACCCAAATAAAGAATTAGTTATTTCTCAGATCTGCTATTTGGATCAAAAAAGAAAATAACTAATTCTTCTTTTCATATCCCCACTTCATTTCCACCATCCGAGATAATAGTGATCGCATTTGATACAATTTTATATGTTCCCGTACACAATTTAGGCATACATTTGTTTTGTACAATTGAAATAGAATAACTTTAACATATCATGAACATGAAATATAAAGCATATTTATGCTCTTTCCTGTTAACCTTCCCAATTCTGGGTAAGGCTTCAGCCGAAGCTGATTCGTTGCGTCAGGTACAAATAAGCCGGCTGCAAGAGCAAGTCAACTGGGTAAACCCGGAAGCTATACGCGCTTATTTGGACGATACAAAATCATCCTTGGGAGATAAAGCTCCGGTGCTCTATCAAAAGCTGGAAGAACTGGAAACGTTACTTCCCCAGGTAAACCGGCATTTATCTGAAGACACCACCCGGCAGACGATTGCCGAAGCAGAAAAACTGCTCGCCCTCAAACGGGAAATCATACTGGCTAATCCGCTGCTCGACGTAGACAAAATCCTGATAGCCCGTTATCGACTGGGAAATAAGGCACGCAAAGCGATGGGACCGTCGCTCGGGACCTCCGTTGCCAACTATAATTCTCTATTCTCCAGCCGCCGGAAAGGATATGATGCAGAAATCAGCCAGCTTTCAAATCTTCGCGGAGACATTCAAAGTAAAACGATCTATAAGCCGGAAGCGGATGTACCCATCTCAGATATACAACTGCACTGGGATGCAGACCGGCTGTTGTTCTCCTCTCTTAATGAGAACCGCCAGTGGCAAATCTATGAAATAAACACAGACGGAACGGGCCTGCATCAAAAAGTAGTTGTCGATGAACCGGACCTCGAATTTTGCGATGCCAACTACCTACCGGACGGAAAAGTGGTGGCCACCTGTAATATCGGTTATAACGGCGTCCCTTGCGTACATGGGGACGATGTCGTTGCCAATCTCGTTTCCTACGATCCGGAAACAAAAAATATCCATCGCCTGACATTCGACCAGGACGGGAACTGGGCGCCGATCGTCATTCCGAACGGCCGCCTGATGTACACCCGCTGGGAATATACTGACCTGACACATTATTTCTCCCGCATTGTTATGCACATGAATCCGGACGGGACAGAAAACAAAGCACTCTACGGAAGCGGTTCCTATTTCCCGAACAGTACATTCGACATGAAACCGCTCTCCAAATACAACAGCCGTTTTGTCGGTATCATCTCCGGCCATCACGGAACAGCTCGTTCCGGCCGGCTGATTATCTTCGATCCGGCCAAAAGCCGTAAAGAGGAAAAAGGAATGGTCCAGGAATTACCTTTCAGCAAACGCCCGATCGTCCCGATCATCAAAGACGAACTGGTGGAAGGTGTATGGCCGCAATTCATGAAGCCTTATCCTTTGAATGAAAAATATTTCCTGGTGGCCTGCAAACCCGGTCCCGACGCACTTTGGGGAATCTATCTGGTGGATATATTCGACAACCTTACCCTGATCACCGAGCAGGAAGGCGAAGGCCTCACCGCCCCCATCCCATTGAAAAAAACGGAAACACCGCCTATCATCCCGTCGAAAATCAAACCGGGAGAGAAAGAGGCTACCGTATTTATACAGGACATCTATGAAGGTGAAGGCACACAAGGCGTCCCGCGGGGAACAATCAAATCGCTCCGCATCTTCGCCTACGAATATGCCTATATCCTCGCTCCTTCCGACCATGATGCACAGGGTATTCAGAGCGGATGGGATATTAAACGTATTCTCGGTACCGTCCCTGTTGAAGAAGACGGTTCCGTCATGTTCAAGATACCGGCCAACACGCCTGTCTCTATCCAGCCACTGGATAAAAACGGGGCCGCTATCCAATGGATGCGAAGCTGGCTGACCGGTATGCCCGGCGAGATTGTCTCCTGCACGGGTTGCCATGAAGATCAGAACACGATTGCCATGCCTAAACGCACAATCGCCTCCACTATCCTCCCGCATAAACTGGAAATGCCCGAAGGAGGCGTCCGCCCGTTCACCTTCCGCCTGGAAGTGCAACCGGTACTGGACCGCAACTGCGTATCCTGCCACAATGGAACCATCGTCCAGCCGGATTTCCGGAAAGACCAGATGGTCACCTATAAACGTGGCATCCTGACAAAGCTGGAACGCCATTACGACCAGAGTTATCTGAACCTCCACCCCTACGTATACCGCCAGGGACCGGAATCGGATATCTATGTGCTTCGCCCTTACGAATATTATGCGAATAACAGCGAACTGATCCGTATCCTGCAAGCAGGTCACCACGGAGTAAAAATACCGGCAAAAGACATGCAGACCTTATACACCTGGATCGACCTGAATGCCCCCTATTTCGGAGCATTCACCCAACTGGACCTGAAAAAGGAAGCTCCCCAGAACCAGGTAGAACGCCGCATGGAACTGTCAGAGAAGTACAGTGGCGTACGTGTCGACTGGCAACAGGAGATTAAGGATTATGCAGCATGGCTGAAAAATAAGGAAAACAACGAAACAGACGGTACTACCGGAGCGACTTCGTCAACCGAAGCCAACGCAGGTACAACCAAGGACAAAAAGAAAACGAAAACAATTAAAGTCAAAGGTTTCCCGTTCAGCCAGGAAGAGGCCGTAAAGAAACAGGCCGAAGCCTCCAAGTCCCCACGTCAGCTGACTGTTGCTCCGGGTATCACACTGGATATGGTCTGGATTCCTGCCGGTACTTTTGCGATGGGTGACAATAACGATCCGTCTGCCTCACCTGCCTTCAAAACACAGGTTAAGGAAGGTTTCTGGATGAGTACCACCGAAATCACGAACGAACAATTCGGTGCCCTGTTCCCCGAACATGACAGCCGATATATCGGTCAGACCTGGAAAGATCATACGACTCCCGGTTATGCCGCCAATTTACCGAAACAGCCGGTAATCCGTGTGAGTTGGGAGGAAGCGAACGACTTCTGTAAAAAGCTGGGAGAGAAAAATCAATGCCGTATCGCCCTTCCGACAGAGACACAATGGGAATGGGCCGCCCGTGCAGGATCGGCCGGTGACTTCTGGTTCGGTGACCGTAAAGCAGACTTCGGCATCTACGAAAACCTGGCAGACAGTACGACTGTCGACCTGGCCGTCACCGGTGTAAATCCCAAACCGATGCGTTCCAACGATCCGATACGCCAGTTCTGGGACTTCCTGCCGAAAGAGTTGGGAGTCAACGACCACCATCTGATATCGGCCGATGTCGCTTCCATGAAACCGAATCCCTGGGGACTATACGACATGAACGGAAACGTTGCGGAATGGACCCGTTCCGATTACCTCCCCTATCCTCTCAAAGAGAAAACGGAAAAGGTCAAACCGGAACAGAAGATTGTACGCGGAGGCTCCTGGCGTGAACGCCCGAAATACTCAACCTCGGCCATCCGCAAGGCTTATTATCCGTGGCAACGCCCGTTCAATGTAGGGTTCAGGGTTATTGTTGAAGAGTAGAGTCAATCATATTACCTCCAAATAGCTTCTTCCATTCCCGGCACGGTTCACACGAATCTGTACCGGGATACGTTCCGTCATCTCCTGTACATGTGAGATTACTCCGATCTTGCGGCCTTGTGTACGGAGGCTTTCCAGAGCATCCATGGCAATCCGGAGGGTATCGGCATCCAATGAGCCGAACCCTTCGTCGATGAAAAGGCTTTCTACTTTCATCCTGTTGGAAGACAGGGAAGACAGTCCGAGCGCCAATGCCAGCGAAACCAGGAAAGATTCGCCTCCCGACAAACTGTGTACCGTACGGACCTCATCGCACATATCACGGTCGATAACCTGTAAAGCCAGCGTTTCAGGCACCCGTTCCAACCGGTAACGGCGGCTCAGGTCACGCAACTGCACATTTGCATAACTTAGCAATACATCCAATGTATATCCCTGGGCGATACGACGGAACTTGGCACCATCGGCCGAACCTGCCAGGTCATTCAGTTTCGCCCAACGTTCACTCTGCTTACGGCAGGCTTCGAGTTCTTCCTGCTGACTGGCTATCTTCCGTTTGTTCTCGGATTGGGTACGGAGCCGGAAAGCATATTCATTCTTTTCCTGGGTGATACGGGGAAGAAGAAGTTCCAGCACCTCCCCTTCATGAGTCCGATTCCAGGATTCTGACCAGTCGGACAAAGCCTTTTGGCGGACCAATAAATCTTCCGACGCTTTTTCCAGGTCGCGGGCAATCTGGTCGGAGATACCCCGCAACTGATCGGCAACACCCGACTGCTCCGTCTGAACGGCTTGCAGGCGTTTCAGGCGCTCTTTCAGTTCCTCTTTACGACGGTTGTAATCCTGTTCAACCTGGTCGGCCGGCTTACCGGAAAGCAGTTTAGAACGTTCGGCCCGGAGCGCGGTAAGTTCAGAACGGTTCTTGTCGTGACGCAGGGTAGCCTCTTCTACTTCTTTAGTCAGCGAAGGGAGGAAAGAGGCGTACGATTCGCATTCGGCTTTTTGGGCACTCTGCTCCCGTTGCAGTTGTTGCAGTTTTTCCGTATTTTCATGCCACTGACGGGCAAAAGTGGTTAAGGTATCCCGGAAAGAGTCCGGGTCCTGTTGCCAGGCTTTTTGCCATTCGTCATTCCCGAAAAGGCGGTTGGCAGCGGAGAGTGACTTCTCCAGCGTCTCCCGGCTTTCCACACGAATCGCTTCTTCACGGGTTATCTGCGTCTCAGCCAGTTTCTGACGTCCCTGCAAATCTGTACGGATATGGTCGGCCTCGGTAAGCTCCTTATGCAATTGCAGGAGTTGCTGTTGAAGCAGGCTTAGTTGCTTTTCATTGGCGGTATAGGCTGCTTTACGGGCATTCAATTGCTGGATTTGTAAAGTCATTGCAGCGATGGCCTGTGTGATGGGATTTTCACACACCCCCTGCCCCCTCTCAAGAGGGAAAAGGTTACCATCAGTTGCAACAAGGGGTATCCGGCTCCCCTCTTGAGAGGGGGCAGGGGGTGTGTTACCCTCCATTACCGGATGATGCGTACTCCCGCAAACCGGACAAGGTTTCCCTTCCTGCAATTTCTCCCGCAACTCCAAAACATCCCCGCTAACAGCCTGCCGGGCCTGTTCCACCAACAGATTCTCACGTTCCACACGAACAGCATCCATCTGTTTATCTAGTTCAGTTATATCGGTTTCTTTTTGGGTTTGTTCCAATTTAACTTTAGCATCTTCTGTCTTTCGCAAAGCCAGTTGTTTGCTTTCTATTGTGCGCTGAACAGTGACAAGTTGTGCAGTCTGACGTTCCGCCTCCCGTTTAACGGAAGTGATTGTTTTCACGGCCTTTTCCATTGTGTGGCGACTTGCGGAAGCTGCATCAAGATGCAACAGCAAAGCAGCCAACTGTTCAGCTATACTCTCCTTGCTACGATACCGTTCGCGCCAGTCGCTTAACCGCGTAATCTCGACCAAGCTTTGTTGTTGTCGGGTCCGGGCGGCTTTCAGTTTATCCTCTCCCTCCTTCTGCCGCCGGAGCACATCCCGCAGGCGGGTTTCCGTTTCTTTCACCGAACGGGTTACCTCATCGAGGCGCACGTCCAGTTTACGGGCTTGCTGCAAGTCCTGTTGCAAGGCTTTGAAGTCTGCTTCGGAACGTTGTTCATCCTGAATACCCTGTTCGTACTCTTTACGGGCGGTATTCAATAGTTCCGTAGCCCGGAGCAGTTTGGCGGCAGCCTCTTTCTGCTGAACCTGCCGGGATTCTATCTGCTGTCCGGTAGATTTAACAGCCTCCTGCAAAGCCTGTTGTTCTGCTTTCGCCTTTTCCAGGGCGGACAAAGCGGCTTCCGACTCTTTCAGCCGGGTTTGCAGTTCCTGTTCCGCTTCTTCCGTCAATAACTCGATTCCCTGGATACGGGCCTGTACCTTATCGTAAGCCTCTTTGGCAACGGCATTCTTTTCAAAAATCAGGCGGGAGATGGAAGAATAAAGTTCGGTGCCTGTCAGCTTTTCAAGCAGCGACGCTTTTTCTCCCTGTTCCGCTTTCAGGAAAGTGGAGAAATCGTTTTGCGCCAGCAGGACGGAACGGGTAAACTGTTCGAAGGTCAGGCCAATCAGTTCTACCGTACGCGCCTGCAATTCCGAACGGGTTCCCTGCTCTTCTTCTTCCTTATCTATATTATATAAGGTAACGCGGGGACTCTGCAAACGTCCGTTCTCCTTGTCGCGGGCACGTCCTACCGACCAGCGCGAACGATAGCGGTGACCGTTCAACGCCAGAAAGTCGACTTCCGCATATCCCGAAGCCGTCCCTCTTCGTAACAGGAAACGGGGATCGCTCTGGGGAAGCACCTCCTCATTCACATCCCGCAGTCTCACATTATTCTCTTTTGCCTGGTCCGTACGCGGCGTACGGGCAAACAAAGCCAGGCACATGGCATCCAATATCGTAGACTTCCCGGCTCCCGTCGGTCCCGAAATGGCAAAGATTCCGGCAGACAACAAGGGTTCGGCCGTAAAATCAACGTCAAAATCTCCTTCCAGCGAAGCCAGGTTACGGCCCCGTATCGCTAATATCTTCATAAAGAAACCTCCCGCATTACATCGTTGAACAATGATTCGATATCTTCCGGCAACTCGCCGCCATACTTACTGGTAAAGGCATGTTTCAGCATATCCAGCGGGGCGATACGTTGCAGGTCGTTGTAAGACAACGGACAGACCGTATCCGCCTCCTCCCGTTTCGGATAAGAGGGGACAATAGAAGTCAGGCGGACCGCTTTATCGACCAGCGCCTCTTCTACGCGGTGGCGGAATCCCGGGTCGGGCTCCGTCAGCAACACACGCACCTCCACATACGGCCAACGAGCCGGTTCGTCGCCCTCCTCCTGATTAGCCACACGCAGTCCGGCAAGCTGTTCAACCACCTCCTCCGGCGATGCAGGCTGCTCCGGAATCCGGTGCAAGGCGGCAAACAAAGGGACAGGCAGCGGTTCGACATCCGACAGGCATCCGTTTTCCACCGTAACGGCAACGACCTGGTGGCGGTAGTTCGTTTCCGAAAAAGACATCGGCAACGGACTGCCGGAATAGCGCAGGTTCTCCCTGCCCCCTATCCGCTGCGCTTTATGGATATGCCCGAGCGCTGTATAAGCCAGCCCTTCATCGAACGTATCGGAAGAGACGGATTCCAGACCGCCCATAATGATGCGCTCGCTACGGTCGTCGTCCGACAGTTCGGCCCCGGTAGCGTGCAGATGGCCCATGGCGACCAATGCCTCACCGGGCTGCCGCCGGGCATCGGCGAAATCATAGAGCTGGCGGTACATGCGGTTTATACCGGCTATATATGTATCATGCCCCTCCTCCGGAGCCGGATAATCTCCCTGACGCAGATAAGGAACGGCAAGACACCAGCCTTCCCGCTTTTTCTCCTTATTATATAAAGGTATCACCAGGGAATCGAAGTCAATCTCTCCACTTTCCGTCCGCCGGATAATCCCGACAATGGAGGTATTCAACTCTTCCAGCAAAGGAATCGGAGATTCCAGCCGCGCAGCCGAATCATGATTACCGGCAACGACAATAACCTGCAAATGCGGATTGCGCCGGTTCGCCTCTTTCAGGAAATGAAAGAAACGGCGTTGCGCCGAGGCGGACGGGTTGGCTACATCGAACACATCACCGGCAATCAACAGGACATCCGTCTGCTGTTCCGCCAGGGTATCCACCAGCCAGTTCAGAAAGGCATCGTGTTCTTCCTCCCGGTCGTAACCGAAGAAAGTCTGGCCGAGATGCCAGTCGGCAGTATGTATAATCTTTAAAGACATAGTTTGTATATCTTGTTTCCGTTAAAATGAAGATTCAAAGATAAAGGATAATTCAGACATATACAGCCTGGCGGTGACTTTATATAAACACAAAAATAACTGCCGGTATTGCATATCACAACTGGATTCCTTTCATATCACAGTTGGATTCCGTTTGTTTCACAGATGGATTTCTTTTGTATCACAGCTGTGAAACACAAAGAAGATCGGATGAAAACGCCAGTGGCTCGGGAGGTAATCAGTTCTGTCTGCCGGGTAAACGGTTGCATCCCGGCAGACAAATCCAGCTATCTCACAGGCATTTAGTTCTGTAACCGAGAAGTTATGGAATTGTCTTGGTAATGAAAAATAGCAGTAACCGGTTCGTAATCCGGGTACCCTACTTTTGCAGCAACAAAAAGGAACAAATTTATGACAAATTTTACTTCTGACTCGCGTGTAGGGCGTGTACTCCTACTCCCGGCCGGATTATTGGCTTGCAGCTTATTTACCCCTTTTACCGTAACTGCAAAGAATGACATTCCGGTAACAATCTCCCAGCAGGTTCGAACGAAGATACAGGTGAACGGTACCGTTACCGATGCGACCGGCGAACCACTGATCGGAGCGACCGTTCTCGAAAAAGCCAGCGGTAACGGAACGATTACCGACGTCGACGGAAATTTCAGCCTGGCAGTTCCCTCCGACGCCGTATTATCGGTTAGTTACATCGGTTACAAACCACAGAACATCGTAGTCAACGGCAAAACGACTTTCAATGTCGTGCTGGAAGACGACTCCGAGAAACTGGAAGAAGTGGTCGTTGTCGGCTACGGCGTGCAACGCAAGGTGAACCTCTCCGGTTCCGTAGACCAGATTAATGCCAAGCAACTGGAAGCCCGCCCAATCACGAACATTTCAAAAGGTTTGCAGGGGATGGTCCCCAACCTGAACATCGACTTCACCAGCGGTGAACCGGGACAGGCCGCTAAAATCAATATCCGTGGAGAAGCCTCCATCAACGGTGGCAGCCCGCTGATCCTGATAGACGGTGTCGCCTCGGATGCCGAAGAACTGAACCGGTTGCTCCCGGAAGACATCGAAACCCTTTCGGTGCTGAAAGATGCCTCCTCCGCAGCCATCTACGGGGCGCGTGCCGCCTTCGGTGTCATCCTGATAACCACGAAACAGGGTAGCAGCGACCGCATCCAGGTAAGCTACAATAACAACTTTGCCTGGAAACGCCCCTCTATCCTCCCTAACAAAACTTCCGACCCTTATATCTACCTGAAACTGAAAAACATCGCCGTACTCAACACTCCCTGGAGTTCCGGCCACGTCGCCAGCGACGAACGCCTGGAATGGGCACGCCAGCGCTCCGACAATCCTGACGGGACCGACCCGGTGCGCCTCAACCCGCTCGACGAAACACAGTGGGAATATATGGGAAACCGCGACTGGACACGTTATTTCCTGGATAAGAATACATTCAGCAATACACACCAGCTATCAGTCTCCGGCGCCACCGAGAAAACAAAGTTCTACCTTTCCGGCGGTGTGGACGATGAGAACGGTATCCTGGCCGGTATCGTAAAGAATGACAACTACCGCCGTTACAGTATGCGGGCCAAGGTCAGTTATAAAATATGGGACTGGCTGACGCTCTCGAACAATACTTCGTTTGTCGCCACCAACCGCATCAAACCGAGTTATCTTTCCAGCCGCGGCGAACCCTATATCGACAGTAACGGCATCCGCCAGAAAGGGAACGGCGACTCGAACATGAGCATCTTCTACGACCTGGCTCCCACCGACTGGGACAAGAACCCGGACGGAACCTGGGCAAACAATGCCGCCGGTATCGCCATGGCCCAGCTGGTAGACGGCGGCGAAGAAACGACCCAATACAACCGCCTGCAAAGTACGTTCTCCGCCGAGATGTCTTTCTGGGAAAAGATGCTGACGGTAAACGCCAACTTCACTTTCATGAAAGGAAACGAAGATTACGACTGGTTCAAAAACAAATATGTAATCGGATACGGGCCGAACGATATCCGCGAGCTGGGAGACAGCAAAGCCTACAAAAGCACGACCAACGATTATTACAGCGTACTGGAACTGTTTGCGACCTTCAACAAGGCTTTCGACAAACATTATGTGACCGGTATCCTCGGTTTCAACCAGGAATACAACCGCTGGAACTGGTACAAAGCCGAACGCGAAGGAATCATCTCGACCTCACTCCCGTCCATCGGACTGTCGTCGGGCGACCAATTCGTCAGCGAGCAATATGCCGACTGGGCCATCCGCGGGCTTTTCTTCCGTGCCAACTATACGTATGACAACCGTTATATCTTCGAAGTGAACGGGCGTTACGACGGAACATCCCGTTTCCCAAAGGAAAAACGTTTCGGGTTCTTTCCTTCTGCTTCCGCTGCCTGGCGCGTGGATGCCGAACCGTTCTTCGAATCTTTCCTTTCGACCGTCAGCCAGTTGAAGGTGCGCGCTTCATACGGTTCGCTGGGTAACCAGCTTGTCGGGGAATACGGTTATATCCCGGCCATGAGTTCGCAACTGGGTAATTACATCATCAATGGCAAATTACAGCAGGTGGTAACCCCTCCTTCGCTGGTCTCTCCGGATTACACCTGGGAGGAAGTGCGTACCCTGAACGGAGGTCTCGACCTGGCTTTCCTGGATAATAAACTGACAGCCACTGTCGATGTGTACCGCCGCGACACCAAAGGAATGCTTACGCTGGGTAAAGAACTTCCGGGCGTACTCGGCGCCAGCGAACCGAAAGAGAATGCCGCCGACATGAAAACAACCGGTTGGGAGCTGACAGTCGGCTACCGCGACCAGTTCCAGCTGGACGGCAAACCGTTCAACTGGGGTGTCAAATTCATGCTCTCGGATAACCGTTCGTGGATTACCCGATTCGACAACCCGAACGGGAGCCTTACCCAATATTACCAAGGACAGGAACTGGGCGAAATATGGGGATTGCAAAGCGACGGTTTCTTCCGGAGTGAAGATGAAATCAAGAACCTCGACCAGTCGTCCATCATCCCCTGGGGCGCTCTGGAAATCGTCAACGGATGGCCGAAATATAAGGACCTGAACGGTGACAAGAAAATCACCAAGGGAAGCGTCACCGTAGGTGACCCGGGCGACCTGAGTGTCATTGGAAACTCTTCTCCCCGCTTCCGCTTCGGGTTCAACCTGAATGCCGAATGGAACGGATTCGACCTGTCGGCCTTCTTCCAGGGGATTGCCAAACGCGATTATTATCCGATGAGTTACCTCTATTGGGGATTCTACCAGCAGCCGTATGCCGGCGGCCCCGAACACCTGTTCGACTTCTACCGCCCGACAACCGACAGCGATGTGGATATGGCCAAACACTCACAGTCCTATATCAATGCCGGGCTGGCAAACCAGAATCTGAATGCCCGTTATCCGGTGCTCCAGTCATGGCTCGCCGACAAGAACCTGGGTACCGATATCGACCAGTCAATGGGATTGGCTATCCCGCAGACCAACTATCTGCTGAACGGCGCTTACCTGCGTATCAAGAATATCACGCTGGGATATACCCTGCCGTCCGAATGGACCCGGAAGGCGCATCTGAGCCGGGTACGCGTATTCGTCAGCGGCGATAACATCTTCGAATGGAGTGCTCTGAAGAAATATTTCGACCCCGAAGCCGTTACCGACGCATCCAACTACGGTTATGTCTATCCGTTCAACCGCCAATACTCATTCGGCGTCAATGTCACATTCTAATCATCAAAAAAAGCAACAATGAAAAAAGAGTTATATTACCTGGCAACGCTTCTTACGTGCCTCGCATCTGCCTCCTGCAACGACAATTTTATGGAACGCCATCCGCAGACGGAGATTGGCGTAGACAGTTACTTCAATACGGAGCAGGACTTGAAAATGTATTGTTACAACCTGTACGACTTCCCAAACTTCAACAATTACACAGCCGATGCCGGAACCGACAACCAGGCAACGACAGACGTTGTGGAAGTAAAGAACATCATGATTTCGACCAACGCCAATTCGACAACGGTGAGTTCCGGATGGGACTGGGAGAAATTACGCACAATCAATCTTTTCCTCGATAACTGCGAAAAGGCTACCGTAGCCGAAGACGTGCTTGCCCATTACCAGGGAGTAGCCCGCTTCTTCCGGGCCCGTTTCTATATGGACAAGGTAAAACGTTTCTCCGACGTGCCCTGGTACGACAAAACGCTGACTACCTCAGACGAAGACTTGTACAAACCTCGTGACTCCCGCGACGTTGTCATCCAGAAGATATTTGAAGACTACCGGTTTGCCGCCGAGCACGTGAAGACCGGCCAGGAGACAGGCGCCGTGGATAAATGGGTAGTCCTCACCTATATGGCACGCCATGCGCTGTACGAAGGTACCTATCGCAAATATCACGACGAACTGAATTTGCAGGGTTCAGCCAACACCTATCTGAAAATAGCCGCTGATGCCGCTCTCCAAATCATGAACGAAGGAGGCTTCAGTATCTATACGACCGGCGATACGGATAACGATTACCACACCTTGTTTGAAAGCCCCGACCTGAGCAGCAATCCGGAAATCATTCTGGCCACTTATTTCGACAGAAAGATAAAAGGGAATGGCTTCTGGGCTTTCATGTTCGGTAATTATATCCCTTGCCCGACCAAAGATCTGGTACAATCTTACCTGATGAAAGATGGTACCTACTACTCCGCCCAGCCGGGTTATGAAACCAAACAGTTCGTGGAAGAATTTCAGAACCGCGACCCGCGTATGTGGCAGACACTCGCCTGGCCGGGATGGGAACTGATCAACACGATGACCTATGCCCCGGGAGCCGGCATCTATGTGCAGAATCTGAACAAGAACTTCTCCGGCTACCACCAAATCAAAGGTTTCATCAATAATAAGGACGAGGATTATTACCTGGGCATCGATTACCCTGTACTGCGTTACGCCGAAGTACTACTGACCTATGCCGAAGCCCGTGCCGAACTGGGTGAATTAACCCAGGACGATTTGGATAAAACAATCAACCGCCTCCGTTCGCGTGCCGGCATCCCTGCCCTGAAATTGAATCCGGCAGCCGATCCGGTCATGCAGAAAGCCTTCCCTGGCATCTCTTCCACCTTACAGGAGATACGCCGCGAACGTCGTGTCGAACTGGCCCTCGAAGGTTTCCGCTACGATGACCTGATGCGCTGGAAATCCGGCAAATTACTGGAAAAAGAACCCGAAGGCCTCTACTTCCCTTCCTTAGGCAAATTCGACCTGACAGGCGACGGTGTAGAAGATATTTACCTGATTCCTTCCTCACAGGATATCCCCGCCGAAGCGGATAAGGAAACCAATTCGCTGGGTAAAAAGCTGGTATATTACAAAACCGGCACAATCGATGACACGAATGCGACTGTTTACCTGGCCGAAGGGACAAAAGGAAATATCCTGACGATTAAAGACATGGGTACCTTCCAGGAACCCAAATTCTATTACCGCCCCGTCCCGAAACACGAGGTCGACCTGAATCCGGCATTGGCTCCGCAGTTGTTCGGGTGGGAATAAAACAAGTGATACATAGACATAAGATAATAATACTAAAAACAAAAATATATGAAAACGACAAATGTATTAATCGCCTTATCATTCATGGCGGTAAGCGTATGTAGCCATGCACAGGATGCGCTACCCAAACAAATAAAAGTAGGAAAAGAGCGAGTGAAGGCACGCAAGGAAATCCGGTTACCCGAAATAGACGGATATAACCTGTTGAAATGTGATTTCCATATCCATACAATCTTCTCCGACGGCATCGTATGGCCGACATTGCGGATACAGGAAGCCTGGGAAGAAGGTCTCGACGCCATCGCCATCACCGACCATATCGAAGGGCAGCCGGCGCGTCCCGGTGTAGAAAAAGGAAATCATAATTATTCCTTCGACCTGGCAAAAGAGGAAGCGGACCGCCGGGAAATCATCCTGATAAAAGGGGGCGAAATCACTCGCTCGATGCCTCCCGGACATCTGAACGCCCTGTTTGTCAAAGATGTAAATGCGCTCGACCAGAAAGATTACATGAAAGCAATCGAAGAAGCCCACAACCAGGGTGCCTTCATCCAATGGAATCATCCGGGATGGGGTGTCGACTCTATCCTATGGCACGACGTACACGAAACGCTCTACCAGAAAGGCTGGCTGAACGGCATCGAAGTATTCAACGAATTTGAATGGTATCCGGTCGCCCTGAACTGGGTAAACGAAAAGAACCTGACCTTACTTTGCAACACCGATGTACACGACGTCATCGAACGCTTATATGATTTCCGCACCACCAGCCACCGTCCGATGACGCTTGTCCTGTCGAAAGACCGCACGGAAGAAGGAATCCGCGAAGCTCTTTTCGACCGCCGTACCCTGATATGGTTCTATGACACTCTGATGGGAAAAGAAGATTTACTGCAAAAGTTCTTCGAGGCTTCCGTCGAAATGAAACCGGTCCACCACTCCACCCCCGAACGTTCATACCGGAGTATTGTGAACCATACGGATGTCCCCTTCCTCCTCCGGAAAACAGATAAAAATGCAAACGGTTATCCGGAAACAATCGAGATACCCGCTGGAGAAACGATACTTGTCATACAACCTAAAGCAAACAGCAACCAATCGGTGTCTTACCTGGTCGAGAATATGATTATCAGTCCGGAAAAGAGATTAGAGGTCCGGCTGTTCTAAACAGAGTTTTTACCTTAACCCAAAAAACAAAGTGTATATAAAAAACACTGAAACTATGATTTCCCCCGTCATTTTACAGATGCCGGGGGATTAATTTTCTCCCCTTTACCGATTATCAGTTAATAAAAACATTTACCACATTTTCCAATTGCCCCTTATTTGATATTATCAAAATTAAACCCTTATCTTTGCAATCCCTGTTAATAACTCATAATTATGACCTGTAAAAATGGAGATAGTTGAAAATGACAAACTTATATGGAACCGCTTTCTGGCGGGAGACAATGAGGCTTTTTCCGAAGTCTATCAAAAATATGTCCAAAGTCTCTTTTTATACGGTCTACAATTTACTTCCGACCGGGAGCTGGTAAAAGATTCCATTCATGACCTTTTTGTTAAACTATACAACGGGCGGAATAACATTAGTGAGATAAAAAACGTAAAAATTTACCTGTTCGTCCTCCTGAAAAATATCTTGATCGACGAATTCAGAAAGAATTCAAAAATAGCTACAACAGACAATCTTCAACCATTAGAGAATAAAACGGCCAGCGCTGAAGATGAGTTTTTAGATCGCGAAGAGGCTTTCCTTGCACAACAAAAAGTAAAAGATTTGATGTCTGTACTGACACTGAGACAGCGCAAAGCCATATTTTATCGCTTTATAGAGGGCATGGATATCAAAGACATTTGCGAACTAATGGATATGAACTATCAATCCGTGGTCAACCTGATCCAACGCGCCCTCACTAAAATCCGGAATTCCAGCCTTCTCTATCTGCTGATCTGAGAAATAAAAATTATTTTATTTTTTCCCGAAATAAATGAGTATATAAAAATACTTCATCCGTCCTGTTCTAAAATAAAGCAAAATAATGCCATGGAACAGAACAAATATATCAAATTCAAATATGAAGATTTTCTTCAGGATCCATATTTCCTGGAATCCATGAAAACACCTTCGGATGAATCTATAGCTTTCTGGGAAAAAGCAAAACAGACATTCAAAAATCCGAAAGAATTTGAAGATGCATGCAAATATATAGACAAACTGAATGAAGAAATTGCAGAAAAAGCATTGACAAAAGAGGAAATATCCTTATTATGGAAACAGATATCCGATGATACATTCTCACATGTTCCCATCAGAAAAACTCTCCACAGCCCTTGGAAATTCATTCAGATCGCAGCCTCTGTGGCTGTTATCCTCTTTTTCGCCTACTGGATTTATGATCAAGATAAAGCCAAAGACGACAGTATTCTTTCATTCGCCTTGCAGACCACCCATACAGTTCCCGTAACCGAAGATGAATCAGTTCTGATTCTTTCCGATAAGAAGCAAGTCCGCATGAAAGAAGATGAAGCAACTATCTCTTATAGTAATCAAAACAAAGTCATTACAGTACAAAAAGATGATAAGGAAGAAGTTATCTCACAAGAAGAAACATTTGTTTACAACCAATTAGTAACTCCAAAGGGAAAACGATCAACCCTGATCCTCGCCGATGGGTCGAAAATATGGCTAAATGCAGGTACCCAGGTTATCTATCCCAAAGAATTCCAGAAAGATAAGAGAGAGATTTTTGTCAATGGAGAAATTTATATCGAAGTTACCCCTGATAAGGAACGACCTTTCTTTGTAAAAACCAGAAATCTGGATGTGCGTGTATTGGGGACTAAATTTAATGTTATGTCTTATTCGGATGAAACACTCGAAAGAATCGTCTTGGTTTCCGGTTCAGTTGCAGTCGATAATCGTAATCCGGAAAATGAAGAAGTCGCCCTTTCCCCTAACCAGATGTATGAAGTAAATAATCACAAAGCACGTGTTAGCCAGGTAGATACTTATAATTTCATATCCTGGATACATGGTCTTTATATTTATAACGACAAATCACTAGATGAAGTATTGGATGGTCTTTCCAGATACTACGGCATACAGATCGAATTTAACGGTAAAAGCAGTACCCGCTACTCAGGTAAGCTTGACCTGAAACAAAGTTTCGATGAATTACTGGACGGCATGAAAGGACTCACTAACATAGAATACACAAAAGACGAGAATAATAAATATAGTATTAATTGTAAATAAAGAAAGGAGGAAATATCATGGGATAAAAAACACATAAAAAAAGTCGGGCTATACGACCAATATCCCCCGACTTCATTTAAGCACACATTAAATAAATAATGTATAACTGATAAATCGATACAAATGTATGGAAAATAGAGAAAAATCGTATCATAAAATAGTTAAAGTAAAGCAAATACACTGGACAATCGTCCTCGTTTTATTCCTTCTCTTCGGGAATAGTCTTTCGGCCAGTATTTTACAGATCAATGTACAAAGCCAGCTTCTGACAGTGAATGTCAATGAAGAGAGTATCAAAAACATATTCTCAGTCATCGAAAACAACAGCGAATATGTATTCTTCTACCCCACGCATATCGACCTCAACCGGAAAGTAACAATCGATATCCAGAAAGGAACAATAAATCAGGTCCTAACGGAACTTTTCAGGGGTACGAACATTACTTTTTCCGTTTCGGGGAAGCAAGTTTATGTAAAGATGAAAACAACCACATCCCAGATTGAACAGGAAAACCGGGGAATCAAAGTAAAAGGTAACGTGACTGACTTTAACGGCCAGCCGCTTGCCGGTGTCTCAATCCAACAGAAAGGAACAACCAACGGAACAATTTCTGATATCGACGGCAGCTATTCGATCTCCGTTCCTGACAAATATGCCATATTGGTATTTTCCTATATCGGTTTTGTAGCTAAGGAAGAAACAATAGGTAGCCGGGAAATCGTCAATGTCGTGATGTCGGAAGATGTCGGACAATTGGAAGAAGTTGTCGTTGTCGGATACGGAACACAAAAAAAAGTAAGTGTAGTAGGTTCCGTATCCAACATCTCCGTAGGAGAGATTAAGAAAGCAGCCACTCCTTCACTGTCAAATACATTGGGTGGCCAGTTGCCAGGAATCATTACTCGCCAGGCAACCGGTGAACCTGGTTACGATCAGGCAAGCGTTTATATCCGGGGTATAGCTTCTTGGGTAAACCGCAATCCGCTAATCCTTGTCGATGGTATCGAACGTGATATGAACAATATCAATACGGAAGAAATCGAAAGTATTTCCATCCTGAAAGATGCTTCCGCCACAGCCGTTTATGGAGTGAAGGGCGCCAATGGTGTAATCCTGATCACAACCAAGCGCGGAGAGATAGGCAAACCGAAAGTTTCGATCCGTACAGAGTTCGCTGCTGTACAAGCCCTGAGATTACCGGAATACATCAACAGCGCTGAATATGCAGGATTGATCAACGAAGGGCGTGCTAATGTAGGTAAGCCAGCCCGCTATACGGATACGGATATCGCTCTGTATGCTGATGGCAGCGATCCTTATCTGCATCCGAATGTAGACTGGGTTAATGAAATCCTGAAAAAGAATACATTCCAGAACATCACCAACATGAACGTCACCGGAGGTTCTGAGATTGTCCGCTATTTCGTCAATGCCGGCTACACTACATTGGGAGGATTGTATAAAACTGACAGCGAAAACAACTATAATACCAATGTACGGGTAGATCGCTATAACTTCCGGTCACGCATAGAAATCAACCTGACAAAACACTTCCTCATCGACCTGGGTATTGGTGGTATCATTCAGAAAGGAAACTATCCGAACATGGGACAATATGATATCTATTATAATCTGCGTGCAACTCCTCCGTTAGCGTTTCCGAAACAAAATCCGGATGGTTCCGTGGGAGGCATCATGTCTTTTCTTGGTTCCAATCCGTGGGCTGTGATGACACAGTCCGGATATAAGGTAAACAACCGGAATACCTTACAGAGCACATTCGGCGTTAAATGGGACCTATCGGAACTCGTGAGCAAAGGTTTATCACTCAGTGGACGTTTCTCCTACGATTATTATTCGGATGCATGGAACACTCGTTCAAAAGTGTTTGAAGTAAAACAGTATTTGGGAAAAGATGAAAATGGCAATGATCAATATACGGTATTACGTGAAGCAACACCAATGACCTACAGTTCCGGAAATAGCTCTAACCGCGCATTGTATTCGGAAGCATCGCTGAATTACGACCGGGCATTTAATAAAATACATAATGTATCCGCCATGTTGCTATACAACCGCCGCGATTATGTTGACATAAATGCCAGTAGTTCTATTCTGAATCTCCCTTATCGTCGACAGGGACTTGCCGGACGCTTCACATATGACTATGACCACCGCTACCTGACCGAATTCAATTTCGGGTATAACGGTTCGGAACAGTTCCCCAAAGGAAAACGTTATGGTTTTTTCCCGTCTATATCAGCAGGCTGGGTACTCTCAAACGAAGCTTTCTGGAAAGCATCATTCATTGATAACCTGAAGATCAGAGGGTCTATCGGTAAAGTCGGGAATGACATCTCCAACAATGCCCGCCGTTTTCTATATTTGACAACAATCGACAAAAATGGTCCCAGCTATCCGTTCGGACAAACCTTTAACTGGTATCAAGGAATTCAGGAAGGACAGATCGGAACTTCCGATGTTACCTGGGAAACAGCTACCAAAGCAAATGTTGGATTCGACATATCCTTTTTCAATAAACTATCTTTGCAGGTCGATGCTTTCTCGGAAAAACGAAAAGGCATCCTGATCGAGCGCCAGCGCATCCCCGATATCTATGGATATCTGGGTAATTCGATACCACAGGGCAATCTGGGTAAAGCCAAAAACTATGGTGTCGACGGAGCACTGGAGTTCAAAAATCAAACGACCTCCGGAGTGTTCTACTCCTTGCGTGCTAACTTTTCTTATGCACACAACGAAATCATAGAAAACGATACTCCGCTACCTAAATACGATTATCTGGACAGCCGGGGACATCCGATCGACCAACCATTCGGCCTAATTGCACTAGGCTTGTTCAAAGATGACGAAGAGATTGCCAACAGCCCGAAACAAACTTTCCAGGAAAAAGTCAGGCCCGGTGATATTAAGTACAAAGATATCAACAATGACGGCGTTATCGACAGTTACGACCGGGTAGCAATCGGCTATCCGCGCATGCCGGAAATCATGTATGGATTTGGAGGTACAATCTCTTATAAAGGATTCGATGCCAGTATATTTTTTACCGGAGCTACCCGTACCAGTCTCTTCCTTGCAGGGCTGACCATCTGGCCATCCATGGACGGAGAAGGATCATCCAATATCCTGCGTGAATATTATGAGAATCGCTGGACACCGGAGACTGCCGGTACTGCCAAATATCCAGCCATTACCGACAACAAAAACGAGAACAACTTCCAGACCTCTACCCTGTATATGCGCGACGGCACATACCTGAAACTGAAAAATGCAGAGATAGGATATACCCTTGACAAGAAACTGACACGAAAGATCAACATCGACAATCTGCGTTTCTTCGTCAACGGCCTAAACCTATATAGCTGGGATAAGATCAAGATCGTTGATCCGGAATCTAACGACGGTACCAATAGTGGAACAGGAGCTTACCCTACTTCCCGGACCTTCAATGTGGGATTACAAGTTAATTTTTAATCAACAATATAAGAATGTTATGAGAAAATATATTTATAGTTCACTATTGTTTATACTGCTTTGTTCCTGTGCAGATTACTTAGAAAAAACCCCTGACGAAGACATGACTCTACAGGAGGTTTTTGAAAGCAGAAATTATGCAGAAAAGTTTTTAACATCTGCTTACACACACATGAGCAGGGAATGTTACCAGGCTGATAATGCCGGTTTTGCCGGAGGAGCTTCCGACGAGTTGGAGATCACCTGGACCTACCCATACTGTAACAAACTGAACGAAGGTAGCTGGAACCCCAGCACAACAACTTTTGAAAATTGGAAAATCTATTGGGAAGGTATCCGTATTACCAATATTTTTTTGGAAAATATAGATAAAACACCGATGGATCAGGAAGCTAAAGATACCTGGATCGGAGAAGCTTATTTCCTGCGTGCTCTCTACCACTTCTATTTATTCCGCATGTACGGACCGATTCCTCTCGCTGATCAAAGTTTTGATGTTAACAACGCTTCTGCTATAGAAAGAAAGCCAGTCGGTGATTGTGTTCGCTTTATCACAGAAGATTGTGACAGGGCCCTGAACACTCCGATACCCATGCAGGCGACATCCAATCAATACGGGCGGGCGACCAAAGCTGCTGCCCTGGCTCTGAAAGCAAGAACATTACTGTATGCAGCCAGTCCTTTGTTCAATGGGAATACCGATTATGCGAATTTCAAAAATACTGACGGGACACAACTAATCCCGACAAGTACCGACAAAGAACTGTGGAAACAAGCAGCCGATGCTGCACTGGCATGTATTAATCAATGCGAAGGAGCCGGATATGCACTCTACAGAGAAAATGATCCAATGAAATCATACCAGAACCTGTTTCTAAAACGTTGGAACAGCGAGGTCTTGTTTGCCCAGAATATGGAGGACAACTGGTTGCACGAGTCTTATATGAATCCAAACGGCATGGGAGGATGGAGCGGTTACTGCCTGACACAGGAAATGGTCGATTCTTATCATATGGCAAACGGCGAACGTCCCATACTGGGTTACAATGGCGACGGAACTCCCATTATCAACCCGGCTTCGGGATATATGGAAAAAGGGTTCAGTACAAAAGCAGATCCAAACGGGTACTATCCGGACAATATCTATAATATGTATGTAGACCGTGAACCTCGTTTCTACGCCAGTGTCAATTACAACGGTGCCATGTGGAAAGGTCGTCGGATAGAATTCTGGCCAGGAGGAAAAGATGGAAAAACAACAGGGCCCGATTATACTAAAACCGGTTATCTGGTTCGTAAAGCATCTGACGAAAATTACGACTTGCCTACCGGAAACGGAAAATCACTCTATACCTGGATCATTTTCCGTCTGGGTGAACAATACCTCAATTATGCCGAAGCGATCAACGAATATGAAGGTCCTTCAAAAGCGTATCCTTACCTAAACACTATCAGAAACCGTGCCGGTCTGCCTGACCTGCCGAAAGGTCTGAGTCAGGATGAAATGCGTGAAAAAATCCGTCATGAAAAACGGATCGAGATGGCCTTCGAATCACAACGGTATTATGACTGTCGTCGCTGGAAAATCAGTCCACAGACTGACGGATCATGGATACACGGAATGAATATCAATGCAGGAACAAGCATACGTGATGAAGCATTCTATGAAAGAATAACTGTAGAAAAGAGAATATTCGAAAACAAGCATTACTTGTGGCCTATACCTCAGAACGAAATCGATAAATGTCGTCCAAGTCTGATACAGTCACCAGGGTGGGAGCTTGACGAAACAAGGAATTAACAGTCCCATATTCAAACCCTGATCTGCATACTTCCTACAGAACAGCTCGTCTGCAAAGACAGCGACAAGCTGTTCTGTACTATCTATTATTAATTTAATTCTCAACTACATACAAAATGAAAAAAATATATTTATCTGCCTTGCTGGTCTGTGGCAGCCTAATCGCATCAGCCCAATGGAAACCGGCAACCAATAACATTATCACCCCCTGGGGAGAAAATCTCGATCCTCAACATGTATTACCCGAATATCCTCGTCCTATCATGGAACGGGAAAACTGGCTAAATCTGAACGGATTATGGGATTATACCTTATCCACTAAAGAGGAGAACAACATCCCTGCCACTTTCGATGGGAAAATACTGGTTCCTTTCGCTATCGAGTCTAGTTTGTCTGGTGTTGGGAAAGAGATCGGTCCGGATAAATCCCTCTGGTACCATCGGACTTTCAGTGTTCCAACCGACTGGAAAGGGAAAAAGCTACTTCTCAATTTCGGAGCAGTAGACTGGCAAGCCGATGTCTACCTTAACGATATAAAAATAGGAAGACACACCGGCGGAAGTACTCCGTTCTCTTTTGATATTACTCCCTATCTGAAAAAGTCTGGTGAACAGAAACTGGTCGTACGAGTATGGGACCCAACATCCAGCGCTTTTATCCCCAAAGGAAAACAACGTAATGACGGAAAAGTAGAAATAGGCATGTGGTGGTATCCTCCTGTAACCGGAATATGGCAAACAGTATGGCTGGAACCTGTAAACGATCAACATATTACGAACCTGAAAATGGTACCGGATATTGATACCCAAACATTACATGTCAACATCGAAAGTAAAAATACAACAGAAGCCGATCGCATAACGTTTAAGATATCAGACGGAAAGAGCCTGGTCTGCGAACAAACAGTTACCGCTGGTCAAATAGAATATGAAGCAGTAATGTTACCGTTCAGCACAACTGATATCATCTCCAGCCAAGCTACTTTCCGGCAATCTATCCAAATCAACATTCCATCGCCCAAACTCTGGTCACCCGATTCTCCCTTTTTGTATGACGTGGAGATAGAACTGTATCACAACGGGAAAAAGGTGGATCAGATAAAAAGCTACTGCGCAATGCGTAAGGTATCCATCGGACGGGATGCCCAAGGTTTACTGCGCCTGCAACTGAACAACAAAATGATCTTCCACAACGGTCCGTTGGATCAGGGCTGGTGGCCTGACGGTCTCTATACTGCACCAAGTGACGAAGCATTGGTTTATGATATAAAAAAGACCAAAGAATTAGGTTTCAACATGATACGCAAACATGTAAAAGTCGAACCTGCGCGTTGGTACACCCACTGCGACCGGATTGGTATCCTGGTCTGGCAAGACATGCCGAGTTGCGACTACGACAAAGGGGAAAAATCTCCGGAATGGGTTCCCTGGAATTACTTCAACGGACGGGATGTCAACCTCCCGGCTGAGGACATGGCGACTTACTGCAAAGAATGGAAAGAAATAATGGACTTTCTTTACTCCTACCCTTCCATTGTTATGTGGGTTCCTTTCAATGAAGCCTGGGGACAGTTTTGTACGAAAGCAATTGCAGACTGGACTAAAAAGTACGATCCTTCCCGCACCGTCAACGCCGCTTCGGGAGGTAACCTTTATGCTGATGCCGGAGAAGTTCTCGACACACATTATTATCCGGGACCGGAACTCCGCCTGTTCAACCCTAATAAAGTAAACGTGATCGGTGAATACGGTCCATGCGGATTTCAGATCATCGGACATGATTGGTATGCTCCGACCGGAGTTCACGATCCGGCCAAACTGAGACAAGAATATATTGATCAGACCAATAAATATATCAATGCTATGAACCTGCTGAAAACAGAGATCGGAAAAGGTGCCTCAGCCGCTGTTTATTGCCAGACAACAGATGTGTTCCGCGAAAGTAACGGACTTGTCACTTTCGACCGTAAGTCTCGTAAATTCAATGAAAAAGAGTTTACTGAAGTAAATAAGGAGATTTCGGATTATTTCGGGGAATAATCTAAAGGATCAATCTGAATTTTGTTACGTTGCTTTTGATTTGACCTAAAAGCAACGTAACAACGATAATCATTTTAAACCATATCATTATGAGAATATCCATCCTGCTTACCTGTTTCACAATACTGATTTCTACTTTTGGTAGTGCTCAGCAAATAAAGAGGAACCTGATTGCCAACAGTTGTTTTGAGGAAGGTTTAAAACATTGGTACACAACCTGTGAACCCAATATCAACGTTAATTACTATATTGATAAAGATACGCCGATTTCCGGTTCTGCTTCTGCACTAATCTCTGTCGATCAACCAGGTAGCCATTCGCATGATGCCATGCTGTACGTATTATTCCCTGTGGAAAAAAATGCAAAATATAAGATCTGTTTCAAAGCCATGTGCTCCAGAAAAGAGCAACTCAAACTGGAATTCTGTTCGGATCATGGCGACTATATACCTCCTGTAATTGAAATAAGACCAGAATCTTTCAAAAGTGAATATGATGACGATCGGTTAAAAGGGAGTATTTCCGTTACTCCGGAAGTCCGGGAATATACTTTTATCACCGGACCTCTTGACAAGGCTGACTGGAAATACAAGCTGGCATTCCAGTTTGCAACAGCTGCCCCATATACCCTATACTGGATAGACGATGTAAAAATATGTCGTGCTGACGACGGGGACTGGGATGGAAATCTTTTCCCCGCTGATGAATCCGGAAGAACTTCCTTTCCAATCAAAGGTACTTCCAGTAATCTTGTGATTCCCTATTGTCCGAATGAAGAAACAGCTTATGATCTCACATTTACTTTACAAAGTAACCGAAAAACGGAACTACATACACCTATGATCCCCATCTATGGAAACTATCACACAATAAATTTTGATAATGAGCCGGAAAACCGTATAATGACCTGCCTATTCCACCAGAGAACACCTCCGAACCAAGTTGTCTCTCCCCGGATCGAAAGAATTGGCTGCTGGAATATCTTACTTTCCAACATTAAATCTGATGCTGGAGATTTCAATGCTCTCATAAAACATATAACAGTAAAAGAACAAAACTTACGGCTTCTGGATTGTGAGATACTCAACCCAATATCCGAACTCCTTTTAGGAACAAAACATCAGTTCAGGATTGGAGAATTCGTCACACCAACCCATGCCAGCCCATCAGTTGTCTTCGGCGTACAGAACGGACAAGGTTGTGCAACCATCGACCAGCAAGGTGTTTTGACTGGAACCAGTCCCGGTGATATCACTGTCAAAGTATGTAATCGGGAAGGAGACATAATCAGAGCCATACCAGTCATAATAACGCCCCCCGTTTCCACTGGGAAGACTCAGAAAGAAACAGTCCAACTGTATCCAACGATCGTTCGGCAGGGAGAAGATATCTATATTTCCGGATCGACAGAAGAGAGCAGTATATCTCTATATAGTATTACCGGACAAATGATCTTTTTTGATCGACACAACTTGCACACAATACAAACCTACTCACTTCACCCGGGAGTGTACATTGCCAGAATCATTCACAATCAAAACATCAGCATACAAAAAATCCGTATCAAATAAAGTTGTTACAAAAAAACAAGCGCAGACTCATGTTGACAAAATACATGAATCTGCGCCTTCCATGTTCTTGACAGTCGGTAATTCAAAATTAACCCCTATCTTTGCAGTCTCAACAAAAAACTCTCTTATGAATTGGTTGCAGGAAGCTTTTTTAGAGCCGACGATGTTGCAGGCTGTTATAGTTATCTCGCTGGTTTCGGCCGTGGGATTATTCTTGGGAAGACAGAAGATATTCGGTATATCACTGGGTATCACCTTCGTGTTCTTTGCCGGGATTCTGGCCGGACATTTCGGGATAGTTGTCAATAAAGACATGCTGAACTTCGCACAGAGCTTCGGTCTGATTCTGTTTGTCTACTCTTTAGGGTTACAGGTCGGTCCGGGTTTCTTCTCCTCTTTAAAGAAAGGCGGAGTAGCCATGAACATGATGGGATTGGGTGTCATCCTGCTGGGATTGCTCATGGCTCTTGCTTTCCATTGGACGACCGGTGTTTCGTTGCCGAATATGGTCGGCCTGCTTTGCGGAGCCGTTACCAACACACCGGCTCTGGGTGCTGCGCAACAGGCTTTATTACAGGTAGAACCGGCCGATTACAAGGAAGTGACCGATATGGCACTGGCTTGTGCCGTTGCCTATCCTTTGGGAGTCGTAGGGGTTATCCTGGCTATTATCCTACTGAAAAAAGTGTTCGGAGACAAGAACCTGGCGGACGATAAAGAAAAACATAATACCAAACCCAACATCACCGAATTCCATATCAGCAACCCAGCTATCTACGATAAAAGCATCAAAGATATTATGAAGCTGACGGAGAAACATTTTGTGATTTCCCGCGTGTGGCGTAACGGAAAAGTAAGTATCCCTACCTCCGACACCGTACTGCATGAAGACGACCATCTGCTGATTATTTCCCATAAATCAGATGTCGAAACCATCAAAGTGCTTTTCGGAGAACAGGAAAACGTCGACTGGAACAAAGAAGATATCGACTGGAATGCAATCGACTCGCAACTGATATCCCGCCGCATCGTCGTTACCCGCAACCGGGTAAACGGCGTAAAGCTCGGTTCGCTCCGACTACGTAACCTGTACGGCATCAATATCACCCGTGTGAACCGTGCCGGTATCGACCTGGTTGCCGACTCGGCCCTCCATCTGCAGATTGGCGACCGCCTGACGATCGTCGGTGAAAAGAATGCAGTCAACAATGTTGGTAAAATACTAGGCGACGAGATCAAACGCCTGGATAACCCGAATCTGCTGGCGGTATTTATCGGTATCTCACTGGGGGTTCTGCTGGGGTCCCTGCCGATCATGTTGCCGGGGATGACTACACCAATCAAATTGGGTATTGCCGGCGGCCCCATTATTGTCGGTATCCTGATGGGTGCTTTCGGTCCACGTTTCCATCTGACTACTTATACGACCATGAGTGCCAACCTGATGCTACGCCAATTAGGTATCGTCATCTATCTGGCCGGGCTTGGGATTGATTCAGGAGCCCATTTCTTCGAGACCGTATTCCGGGCGGAAGGGGCTTTATGGGTCGGACTAGGTTTTCTGCTGACGATTGTCCCTGTCCTGATTGTCGGTTTCATCGCTTCCCAGTTCTTCAAACTCGACTATGCGCACAACGTCGGGATGCTCTGCGGCAGTATGGCAAACCCCATGGCCCTGACCTATGCCAATACAACGGTCGAAGGCGACGAACCATCGGTTGCCTATGCCACGGTCTATCCTTTATCCATGTTTATCAGGGTGATATCGGCACAGTTAATCATTATGTTATTTACATAAAAAAGGGGGAACTTTCATTCCCCCTCCCCATAATATAATCCGTATCGATTATCCTTTCACAATTTCTTCTTTCTCTTTATCCCAGTACATCGTACGTCCTTCCAGATAAGCATGTGTTCCCATATGGGCAGTCATCGCTTCCTGGAATGCGGCATCAATATTACAGCTCGGCTGTTTATTCTGACGGATACATTCCAGCCATTCACGAATATGCAGGTGGGTCGTGTCGTAACGTTTACCGCTTACATAGGTGTAAAGCAAACCGCGCTGGGCAAAATATAATTCAGTTGGCGACGTAATAGCATCCACCGAATTCTGTCCCGGCACATAGGTGTAGAACGGTTCGTTCGGTTTGATGATCCCCTTGTCCATCTTCTCCTTGTAAATTTCGGACGCCGGATCCGCCTTCAGCGTAATCGTATTGGACAATTCCATCTGGGCATCATGTCCCATAATGACCTTTCCACGCGGACGGTTGCTAGCCAATGTCGCACTGTACAACATCGTCATATCCCGGTCGGGGAACTCGAAAGTAGTCTGCAAGACGTCAGGTACCGTACGTCCGTCCTTGAAGTAATAGACACCACCCGACGAAGTAGCCGAATGAGGAATACCCACTCCGAATATCTGATTGATCGCATCGTACTCGTGTGTCAGCAAGTCACCGCTCAAACCGGTACTGTAATCCCACCAGCAACGCCAGCGGAAGAAACGTTCCAGGCTGAATTTATCACGGGGATCAGGACCGATATACCGTTGCAGGTTGTTCGCTGTCATATAATCGGTATATTCCTTGATGCGTTCTTCCGGTCCTTCGAACTGTTTCCAGTCGATTGTGTCGGGAGAAGCGCCGTCTATCAGCGGATATACCCACGCCCCGTTCGGGTCGTTACGGTTGGTACATACTTCGATCAGCGATACTTTGCCGATCAGGCCTTTGTCGATGATCTCCTTGGCACGGATATAACTGTCGGTCTGACGTCCCTGATGCCCCAGCTGGAAAACGATGCCGGTTTCTTTTACCACCTGGCGCACCTGATAAGTCTCAGGAACTGTCCACGACAACGGTTTTTCCACATAGACATGCTTTCCGGCTTTAGCTGCTTCCATCGCCATCGTACTGTGCCAATGGTCGGGAGTAGCGATAATAACTGCGTCGATGTCATCGGCCGCCAGCAATTCTTTATATGTTCTGTAACGTTTCGGGCGTTTACCGAACTTTCCGTTCGAACCTTCGCGATGAATATTGGATGCCGCCAAAACAGCCGCTTCACCATACACATCGAAGATATCGCATACGCCGGTTACTTCGATATTCAAATCATCCTGCTCCTGGAACTGCTCGTAACGCTTGTCCTTGCTATCGTTCTTCGCCCCTTCAATCAGGCCGTCGATCCAGGAAGGTTCGGCAAAACCGGCTGCACGCATCAGCTGCTTGCCGCGGATACCGAAACCGATCATTCCGATACGAATCTTTTTCCCGTCCGGCTGGGCAGGAATCATATAATGTTCTTTATCAAACTTAAAGGCACTACCCAGACTTTTCGACTTTTTGTCGTACGTCTGTTTCTTGTAGACACCATAACCCAGTGCCCCCAATACCGGAATGGTAGCCAACGCCTTCAGGGCATTACGACGTCCTTCAGACTGAGGCCCCTGATTTTCTTTCGGAGTATTATTATTGTTTTCTGTTGCCATGATATTACATTAATTTGAGTTTAGACAATAAGGGAATCGCTTTTTTCAGATAGCGGTCCAGCCCGATAATATGAGAGGTGGGAAAAACCAGCAATACAGCCAGCGCCGCCATCTCTACCAGATTCTTGTCTATCCACAGATAAGACCCTTCGAACGGCATCATATATTGTGCCCCGATAAACGAAGGATGGGAAAGGTAATAAAATGCAAGCAATATCATCGCCCCGATAGAAGAGAGTTTGCTGAAAGCACCGGTAATCAGTCCGAGACCGATTAACAACAGCGCCCATTCGTTCAGCGCATTAACCATGTTCATCATGGCCGGATCACTAGCCAATCCGGCGAAAAAGTCAGACATAAAACCTTTGGAATCGAGGAGGTAAGGAAGCGATGTCCATTTGGGATTCAGGATCTTCACCAGTCCTTCGTAGGCAAAATGCCAGCCAATGAATAATCGCAGTACAACCATCGCGGTCAACTGCGCAGAAGTGTAAGAATCTTTTTGTATCATTTCATGTATTTGATTTATCGCCGCAAATATAGGGATAAAATCCGGAGAACAAAGGATTTGAAATACTGATGATACTAAAACTTTCTACATTTTACCAAAATTTTACTATTGTCAGCCTGGATTGTAGCAAAAAGATATACATCTCCACCATCCATGATCTTTGTGCGTTTACGCAATTCTTCTACGGACAGAGGGAAATTACGGACAGTGATATTTGCACGGGGTATTTGTCCGGATATTCCTTTGCAGAGTTTCCCGGTAAAAGGGAATACCTCCTCTACGACAAAACTCCTGCCCGGAAAAACAGCTACTCCTGTATCAGAAGTATACAGATGGCTGCTCGTATGCAACTTTTCCAATCCGAAACGGGTAGCGGTACTTTTAAAGGCACCGGCTTTCAGCAATGAGGAATTGGGTTCATAGAGATAGTTTTTTACCTGACCGGACAGATGTAACTCTTCCCGACTCTCATCCTGCAAAGTAAAAATAAAAGATTCTTCCTCCCCATTGCCTGTATAATTAATGCAATGAATAACCGGAGAAGTTACGGACGCATCTCTTTCCACAACAAAAAGCAGTTCCTTACATTCGTTCTTTACCGACAACACATGGACTTCCACAGTTCCGGGTAAAAGCTCCAATGCCAACCGTATATCGGCCATAGGAGATAACTTTGCAATCACTTTCGGCGCATGGCGGAAGAGTTCCGGCAACAAGGCCGGCAGGTCGGGTTCACAATCCTGCAAAGCAAAAACCCGTTTATTTCCTTCGCCGCGACGGGCCGGGTCAATATAAAAAACATCGGTTCGGGGCAGTTGGGATATTAACATTGTGCTATCCCCTTCCATAACCGTTATATTGTCGACACCCAATGCTGAAAAATTATTACGGGCAGCCTCGCAATAAGCAGGGAAACGTTCTATATAAGTTACTTGGCGGACTTTCCGGGAGAAGTAATAACTGTCAATTCCCAGACCACCAGTCAGGTCGCACAGGGTTTCATCTTCCTTCACCAAACGCTGTTTATAGGAAGCCGTCTGTTCAGATGAACATTGCTCTGCCGATATCTTTGAAGGAAATAACAAATCGTCGTTTGCATACCATAGAGGCAGCTTTTCCTTAATCTGCCGCCGGGATGCAATCTGGTCTACTGCAAAAGGAACATCGATTGAAGGATAACGGGATGCACTCAGCAGAAGACGAGTCAAATCATCGCCTGCATGTTCTTTTACAAATCTCCGGAATTCATCTGTCTGTTTCATGCGGCAAAGATAAGGTTTTTATGATTAGTGATACAACGAATATTTTTCAAAAAAAATCCGCAAATCATTTGCAGTTTGTCAGAGAATATCTATATTTGCTGCCGTAATAACAAAAACAGTCATGAGAACATTTATAGTAAATACATTTTGGTGGTGGCGCTCTTTACTCCTACAACGGTCGTAAGGAACGCAGTCCTGTGTATATACTAGTCAAGATATCATAGAAAGGCCTGTCGCACTTGCGACGGGCCTTTTTTCTTTTTAATCCATTTACGAATACAATTAAAACAACATAGCAAAAGATGAAAACGTATCAAGTTGACAAAAACGGTTATTATGGTGAGTTCGGCGGCGCTTATATCCCCGAAATCCTTCACCAGTGTGTGGAAAACTTACAGAACATCTATCTGGAAGTACTGGAAAGTGAAAGTTTCAAGCAGGAATTCAACCAATTGCTGCGCGACTACGTAGGCCGCCCCTCCCCCCTTTACCTGGCAAAACGATTAAGCGAAAAGTATGGTTGCAAGATTTATCTCAAACGGGAAGACCTCAACCATACGGGAGCCCACAAAATCAACAACACAATCGGACAGATTCTGCTGGCACGCCGCATGGGCAAAACCCGCATCATCGCCGAAACAGGTGCGGGACAGCACGGTGTTGCCACAGCTACCGTTTGCGCCCTGATGAACATGGAATGCATCGTTTACATGGGCAAGACGGACGTGGAACGCCAGCATGCCAACGTGCAGAAGATGGAGATGCTCGGTGCAACCGTCGTCCCTGTTACTTCCGGCAACATGACCCTGAAAGATGCAACAAACGAAGCAATCCGTGACTGGTGTTGTCACCCTTCCGATACGTATTACATCATCGGTTCCACAGTCGGTCCTCACCCTTATCCCGACATGGTAGCACGCCTGCAATCCGTTATCAGTGAAGAGATAAAGAAACAGTTACAGGAAAAAGAAGGGCGCGACCATCCGGATTACCTGATTGCCTGCGTCGGAGGCGGAAGCAATGCAGCCGGTACAATCTATCACTTTATCGACGACCAACGGGTGAAACTCGTACTGGCAGAAGCCGGAGGAAAAGGAATCTGTTCAGGTATGAGCGCCGCCACCATCCAGCTGGGAAAGAAAGGAATCATACACGGAGCCCGTACCCTGGTCATGCAGAGCGAAGACGGACAAATCGAAGAGCCCTACTCTATCTCTGCCGGACTGGACTATCCGGGAATCGGCCCGATTCACGCCAATCTGTCCGTCAGCCACCGTGCCTCTATTCTGGCAGTCGATGACGACGAAGCACTGGAAGCCGCTTTCGAACTGACCCGCCTGGAAGGAATCATCCCGGCACTGGAAAGCGCCCATGCGCTGGGAGCACTCAGCAAAGTGAATTTCAAGCCGGAAGACGTAGTCGTGTTAACAGTCTCCGGTCGTGGCGATAAAGATATGGATACGTATATTGAATACAAAAACAGAAAGTAACCGATGAAAAACTATCATTTCAAAACGATAAGCAAACAGGTCCTGGGCGACCTTCACACTCCCGTCAGCATCTACCTGAAAGTACGGGATATCTATCCGGAATCAGCCCTGCTGGAAAGTTCGGACTTCCACGGAAACGAAAACAGCCTTTCCTTCATCGCCCTCTGCCCGCTGGCAAGTATCGGCATCAACAACGGCGAATGTACGGCAACCTTTCCCGACGGCAACCGCGAAGTGACTCCCCTCAGTGAAAGCTATAACGTAGCAGATGCCATGAACGCGTTTCTGGACCGTTACTGCATCGAAGGGGCAGACAAGAAAGTCTGCGGCCTGTTCGGATACACGGCCTTCGATGCTGTCCGTTACTTCGAAAACATTCCGGTCATAGAAGCCCATCACGAAGAGAACGATGCTCCCGACATGCTATACATATTATATAAGTATATCCTCGTCTTCAACCATTTCAAAAATGAACTGACATTAGTCGAATTATTGCAGGACAGCGAAAAGAGCAACTTGCAGGAAATCGAAACACTGATTGAAAACCGCAACTATGCTTCCTATAACTTTCAGACCACCGGGCCGGAGACTTCTCCTATCACCGGCGAAGAATACAAGGCTATGGTTCGCGAAGGTATCAAACACTGCCTGCGCGGTGATGTTTTCCAAATCGTTTTAAGCCGCCGTTTCGAACAACCGTTCAAAGGCGACGACTTTAAAGTCTACCGTGCCCTGAGAAGTGTCAATCCTTCCCCCTACCTTTTCTATTTTGACTTCGGCGGCTTCCGCATCTTCGGTTCTTCTCCCGAAACGCACTGCAAAGTGACGGAAGGCCATGCAAGCATCGACCCGATTGCCGGAACCGCTTTCCGCACAGGCAACGTGGCTCTCGACAAACAGCGTACAGAAGCCCTCCTCGCCGACCCGAAAGAGAATGCCGAACATGTCATGCTGGTAGACCTTGCCCGCAACGACCTGAGTCGCAACGCACACAACGTACAGGTCGATTTCTACAAGGAGGTACAATATTACAGTCACGTCATCCACCTGGTTTCCCGTGTAAGCGGCGAAGTGAACAGCGACAGCAACCCGGTAAAAACATATATCGACACCTTCCCGGCAGGAACCCTCAGCGGCGCCCCGAAAGTACGTGCCATGCAGCTTATCACCGACCTCGAAAAACATAACCGCGGAGCCTATGGTGGCTGCATCGGATTTATCGGCCTGGACGGTGACCTGAACCAGGCTATCACTATCCGCACCTTCGTCAGTCGCGGCAACGTACTGTATTACCAGGCCGGTGCCGGTATCGTAGCGAAAAGCAACGACGAACGCGAACTACAGGAAGTAAACAACAAGCTGGGAGCCTTGAAAAAGGCAATCGACCTGGCAGAGAAGTTGAAGAATTAAAAATTGAAAATTATGAGCAAGATATTATTATTCGACAATTATGATTCCTTCACCTATAACTTATTACACATCCTGAAGGAACTGGGTGCAGAGGTAGAAGTTCACCGCAATGACAAAATATCCTTGGAAGAAGTAGACCGCTTCGATAAAATCCTTCTTTCGCCGGGTCCCGGCATTCCGGAAGAAGCGGGCATCCTGCTTCCTTTAATCCGCCAATATGCCCCGACAAAAAGTATTCTGGGAGTATGCCTCGGAGAACAAGCGATTGGAGAAGCCTTCGGAGCAACCCTGATTAACCTGACGGACGTTCATCACGGCGTTTGTTCCGATATCCGGGTAACAGCTAAAGAACCGTTATTTGCCGGACTCGAAGCCGGATTCCGCGCCGGGCGTTACCACTCCTGGGCAGTCTCCCGCGAAAACTTCCCCGATTGCCTGGAAATAACAGCCGAAGATATGGAAGAAAAACAAATCATGGCATTGCGTCACCGTACGTACGACGTGAGGGGTATCCAATTCCATCCGGAATCGGTCCTGACCCCGAAAGGCAAGATTATTATTGAAAACTGGCTGAAAGGATAACGAGGACTAATAAACATAAGAAAGAAGAGTTATGAAAGATATATTATACAGATTATTCGAACACCAGTACCTCGGCCGGGATGAAGCCCGCCAGATACTTCAGAATATGGCTGCCGGCCAATACAATGACTCCCAGATAGCCTGCCTCATCACCGTCTATCTGATGCGTAACATTTCCGTAGAAGAGCTATCCGGTTTCCGCGAAGCCCTGCTCGAAATGCGCGTACCGGTCGACCTATCGGATTACAAGCCAATCGACATCGTCGGTACAGGGGGAGACGGCAAAAACACATTCAATATCAGTACCGCTTCCTGTTTTGTCGTTGCCGGAGCCGGTTACAATGTGGTGAAACATGGTAACTACGGCGCAACCTCCGTCAGCGGTGCCAGTAATGTGATGGAACAACATGGCGTCAAATTTACCAACGATATCGACAAACTACGCCAAAGCATGGACACCTGCCATATCGCATACCTGCATGCCCCTTTATTCAATCCGGCCCTAAAAGCGGTAGCCCCGGTACGTAAAAGCCTGGGAGTACGAAGTTTCTTCAATATGCTCGGTCCGCTGGTGAATCCCGTTATGCCGGCTTACCAGTTATTGGGTGTATATAATTTACCTTTGCTGCGGTTATACAGTTACACATACCAGGAAAGCGGGACGCGTTTTGCCGTTGTCCACAGCCTGGACGGGTACGATGAAATATCACTGACCTCCGACTTTAAAGTAGCAATGCCGGAGAAAGAGAAACTATATACCCCGGAAATGCTTGGTTTTGCCCGTTGCACAGAGGATGACCTCGACGGCGGACAGACTGTCGAAGATGCCGCCCGCATCTTCAATAACGTAATGACCAATACGGCAACCCCGGCACAAAAGAACTGCGTAATTGCCAACTCTGCCTTTGCCATCCAGGTCATCTGCCCGGAAAAGAAGATAGAAACCTGTATCGCCGAAGCCCGCGAATCGCTGGAAAGCGGCAGTGCACTGGCTACGCTAAAGAAGTTTATTTCACTGAATAATTGATTTATGAAAGATATATTGCAAGACATTATAGCCAACAAACGCATCGAAGTAGACCGGCAAAAACAAGCCGTACAGCTCCGTACGCTACTGGCATTGGGTGGTGAACGGCTGGAACGTACCACCTATTCGATGCGTGCCTCGCTGGCAGCATCTTCTTCGGGTATCATCGCCGAGTTTAAACGCAAAAGTCCTTCGAAAGGCTGGTTGCATCCGGATGCCGCCATCCCGGACATCATCCCGGCCTATCAGCAAGCCGGAGCTTCTGCCTGCTCGATCCTGACCGACCCGCAGTTTTTCGGTGGTTCATTGGGTGACCTCTGCCAGGCACGCAAGCTGGCTGAGATTCCTCTGTTGCGGAAAGATTTTATCATCGACGAATACCAGGTGTACCAGGCCCGGGTCATGGGAGCCGACGCAATTCTGTTAATCGCCGCCTGCCTCACCCCCGACCAATGCTTGTCACTGGCAGAGCTGGCGCATACCCTCCAACTGGAAACATTGCTGGAAATCCACAGCGAATCGGAATTGGGGCATCTCAACCCGCATATCGACATGCTCGGTGTTAACAACCGCAACCTCGGGACATTCCATACCGATGTGGAAAATTCGTTCCGTCTGGCAGAAATCATGCAGGAAGTCAGCAAAGAAAAGGACCTCGCTCCCCTCCTGGTTTCGGAAAGCGGAATATCAGACACAGCCACAGTAAGCCGCCTTCGTGAGGCTGGCTTCCGCGGTTTCCTGATTGGTGAGACATTTATGAAAACAGAAGAACCGAGCGATACTTTGTCCGCTTTCATAGGAGGTTTGCCATGCTAATCAAGGTTTGCGGCATGCGGGAACCGGAAAATATCCGGCAGGTAGCAGAGACGGGAATCGACTGGATGGGATTCATCTTTTACACTCGCTCCGCTCGCTCAATTGACAATGGAAAATGGACAATTGAAAATGAAAGAAAGAGTTCCTCTCTTAATAATTCTCAATTCTCAATTTTCAATTTTCAATTGAAGAGGGTCGGCGTCTTCGTCAACGCCACGCCGGATGAAATGATGGAAACAGCCGCCCGTTACCGGCTCGATTACCTGCAATTACATGGAAACGAATCGCCGGACATCTGCTATACCCTCCATAAACGGGGATATGCAATCATCAAGGCATTCTCTATCGCCACCGAAGAAGATTTAAAACCGGTCGCCGATTACGAAGACCGTGCCGACTATTTTCTTTTCGACACCAAATGCAGCAGCTATGGCGGTTCAGGCAAACAGTTCGACTGGTCGGTACTCTCCGCCTATAAAGGGCAAACGCCTTTCCTGCTCAGCGGCGGCATCAACCCCGACAGCGCAGAAGCCCTCCGGAACTTCAGCCACCCGAAACTGGCCGGTATCGACCTCAATAGTGGTTTCGAAACCAGTCCGGGCATGAAAGACGTAGAGAAACTGAAAACATTTATTGACAAGATTAAAAATAAAAAGACTGACATATGAATCGTATTACAAACTTATTCGAAACAAAAAAGAACGGCATCCTATCCGTTTACTTTACAGCAGGTTATCCACAGCTAAATGATACGGTAACCGTTCTGAAAGAACTGGAAGCAAAAGGTATTCACATGGTCGAAGTAGGCATCCCTTTTTCCGACCCGATGGCAGACGGTCCCGTCATCCAGGAAGCCGCTACACAGGCATTGCGAAACGGCATGTCGCTCCACCTCCTGTTCGAACAGTTGAAAGACATACGGAAAGAGGTACAAATGCCTTTAGTTCTGATGGGCTACCTCAATCCGATTATGCAATTCGGCTTCGAAGACTTCTGTAAAAAATGTGTGGAAGTAGGTATCGACGGCATGATTATCCCCGACCTCCCTTTCGCCGACTACATGTCCGACTACAAAGAGATAGCCGACCGCTACGACCTGAAAATGATTATGCTCATCACCCCTGAAACCTCCGAAGACCGTATCCGCCTGATTGACGAACACACTTCCGGCTTCATCTATATGGTATCGAGTGCAGCAATAACAGGTGCACAGCAGAGTTTCGACGACCAGAAACAGGCCTATTTCCGCCGTATCAACGGAATGAACCTGCAAAATCCCCGCCTGGTAGGTTTCGGAATCTCCAACAAAGCCACCTTCGATGCCGCCTCCTCTAATTCCTCAGGCGCCATCATCGGCAGCAAATTTATCCAATTGCTGAAAAGCGAAACTACAATCCCCGGAGCTGTAGATGCATTACTGGAAGGTTTGAAAAAATAGGACGGCAACCTGCCTGAAATGGGTAGGCATCGAAACAACAACGGACAGGCATCGCTTTATCTATGGATGCCTGTCTGTTTTTAGATTAACAAAATATACTCGAAAAAACAGCTACTTACAACAATATTATTCCCTACTATCTAGTACATTTGCCAAAAACAGGAACGTCTTTTGTGCGTTTTTGCCATTTTCAGGAACATAAAATTGATTTTATCATGGAATTATATCGTAGCATCATTGAAGATTTAAAAGATTGGAAAAGCAGACCGGATAGAAAGCCACTAATTTTAAAGGGGGCCAGACAAACTGGAAAAACATGGATATCATGAAACTAATATCGATCCGAT
Organism: Parabacteroides goldsteinii DSM 19448 = WAL 12034; assembly: GCF_000969835.1. GTDB lineage: Bacteria > Bacteroidota > Bacteroidia > Bacteroidales > Tannerellaceae > Parabacteroides > Parabacteroides goldsteinii. The sequence goes on along the minus strand of NZ_KQ033913.1, from coordinate 195,811 downwards.
AATCTTTATACATCTGAAAAAAAAACAGTTACCAGTTTATAACCGACAACTGTTTCTCTTTTCAGCGGAAAGCGAGGGATTCGAACCCCCGGAACAGTTACCCGTTCACCGCATTTCGAGTGCGGCCCATTCGACCACTCTGGCAGCTTTCCTGATCGTTGACGCGACAAATGTATAAAAAATTTGATACCGTTATCCTCCAAAGGTCCTTTTTTTCTGCACACAGCACTACTATGTCAGTCCCAACAACACTATTATGCTAATACCCATAGCACTATAGTATCATACAACACAGCACTATAGTGCTAAAAAAAGGGAGTAACCTCTCGGCACTCCCAATCCTATCGTGTTAACGAATTGAACGTTATTATTTGAAATAACGGTTATATAATCCTTCGAAACCTTTACCATGGCGGGCTTCGTCTTTACACATTTCGTGTACTGTATCGTGGATAGCATCCAGATTCTGCTGTTTTGCCAATGTAGCGATACGTTTTTTATCTTCGCAGGCACCGGCTTCTGCTTCCATACGTTTTTTCAGGTTAGTCTTTGTATCCCAAACAACATCACCTAACAGCTCTGCAAACTTGGCAGCATGTTCAGCTTCTTCCCATGCATAACGTTTGAATGCTTCTGCTACTTCAGGATAACCTTCGCGGTCTGCCTGGCGACTCATTGCCAGATACATACCTACCTCAGTACATTCACCCATAAAGTGAGCGTTCAACCCCTCAAGAATAACAGGGTCAACACCTTTTGCAACACCTAATACGTGTTCGTCTACAAACTGCAGAGCGCCTGTTGTTTCTACCAGTTCTTTGAACTTGCTTTTCGGTTGTTTACATTGCGGACAGAATTCAGGAGCTTCGTCACCTTCATGAACATAACCACATACTGTGCAGATCCATTTCTTTTTCATCTTCGTAAAATTTTATTGGTTGTATAACTATTAGTATAATCTTTTGTTATTCGCTGTGACAAAATTAACCAAACAAATCTAAACAGCAAGAGATAAGCCAATAGAAATATTCTATCTGTTAATTGATAAAAACTATGGAACTTATTCAAAGCGGCAAATGTTAGATTATAAAACTTACATATAGTATGGATACATTAAAGATTACAAGCCTCTTAGGCGACAAAGCAGAATATTTACTGGGTCACACCTGTAAAACGATCGACAAATCACTGATTCACATACCATCTCCTTCAACAGTCGATGATATCTGGATCAATACGGACAGAAACATTCAGACATTAAATAATTTACAACGGATGTTGGGAAGCGGACGTCTGGCTAACACCGGTTATCTGTCTATCCTCCCGGTCGACCAGGACATAGAACATACGGCCGGAGCATCATTCGCCCCGAATCCCATTTATTTCGATCCGGAAAATATCGTGAAGCTGGCAATCGAAGGCGGTTGCAACGCTGTCGCTTCCACATTCGGAAACCTGGGAGCTGTGGCACGTAAATATGCACATAAAATACCGTTCCTCGTAAAACTCAATCACAATGAATTGCTTACTTATCCGAACAGCTACAATCAGGTGATGTTTGGCACAGTCAAGGAAGCCTGGAACATGGGAGCCGCAGCAGTCGGTGCCACCATCTATTTCGGTTCTGCGGAAAGCCGTGAGCAACTGGTCGAGATTGCGGATGCATTCGAGTATGCACACGAACTAGGTATGGCAACCGTCCTCTGGTGCTATCTGAGGAACAATGATTTCAAGAAAGATGGCGTAGACTATCATGCAGCAGCTGACCTGACCGGTCAGGCCAACCATTTGGGTGTAACAATCAAAGCAGATATCGTTAAACAAAAACTGCCGTCCAACAACGGTGGCTTCACAGCCATCAACTTCGGCAAAGTAGATAAAAAGATGTACACCGAACTGACGACCGAACATCCGATCGACCTTTGTCGTTACCAGGTAGCAAACGGTTATATGGGCCGTGTCGGCCTAATAAATTCCGGAGGAGAATCACACGGTGCCTCCGACCTGAAAGAAGCCGTCATCACTGCTGTCATCAACAAACGTGCCGGCGGCATGGGCCTGATCAGCGGACGTAAAGCATTCCAGCGTTCCATGAAAGATGGTGTCGAACTGCTTCACACCATCCAGGACGTTTACCTGGATCCGGAGATCACGATTGCATAAACATGTATGATAATTACGTACAACCAATCGTTGCGTCACTGATTGCCGTACTTTGGGGGATGGATACTTTTGGAGTGATGAAAGGGATTGCCGTAGCATTGGTATTTACCGGCGTTTATATCGTAACACAAAGTAAATCGAGGGCCCAGTTAGAGGCCCTCTGAAATACCTTTCCATAAATTATCGTCAGGGACAGGGGCTACAATCTTTATCAATTCTTTGGATACCGGATGGATAAACTCGGCACTCCGGGAATGGAGACTGATACCACCATCTTTATTCGAACGCTCGGCACCATATTTCAGGTCTCCTTTAATCGGACACCCCATCTTTGCCAACTGGCAGCGTATCTGATGATGCCGGCCGGTTTTCAGGTCTATTTCCAATAAGAAATAATTATCCGAATGCGCAATCACCTTATAATGAAGAATCGCTTTCTTTGAATCCGGACGTTCGGTATCGTAAGCGTAACTCTTGTTTTGTTTCTCGTTACGGACCAGCCAGTTCACCAGTTCGCCTTCTTCAGCCGGCGGACAGTTCTTGACAATGGCCCAATAGGTTTTCTTCACCTCTCCTACCCGGAACATCTCGTTCAGGCGGGGCAAAGCTTTACTGGTCTTGGCAAACAGGACTACACCACTCACCGGACGGTCCAGCCGGTGGGTAACACCGACATACACATTTCCCGGCTTGCAATACTTCTCTTTCAGCCACGCCTTGAGCATTTCCGAAAGAGGAGTATCACCGGTTTTATCTCCTTGTACAATCTCACGGCATGTTTTATTTACCGCGATGATATGATTGTCTTCGTAGATAACTTCCATATTACATATTCATACCGCCGTCTACCTGAATCACCTGTCCGGATACATAAGCAGACAAATCTGATGCCAGGAATGTAGCTACATTTGCCACATCTTCAGTAGTACCGCCGCGGCGCAAAGGAATCTTCTTGTTCCATTCTTCTCTTACTTCTTCCGGCAATTTCGCAGTCATATCGGTAATGATAAAACCAGGAGCGATTGCATTGGCACGGATACCGCGTGAACCCAGTTCCTGAGCCACTGATTTAGCCAAACCGATCATACCGGCTTTTGAAGCCGAATAGTTGCTCTGACCGGCATTCCCGTGAACACCTACGACAGAAGACATATTGATAATGTTACCTGCACGCTGTTTCATCATGACCGGAGTACAAGCATGGATGAAGTTGAAAGCCGATTTCAGGTTCACAGTCAGGACAGCATCCCACTGGCCTTCACTCATACGCATCATCAGACCGTCTTTCGTGATACCGGCATTGTTAACCAGAATATCGATACGACCGAAGTCTTTCACGATTTCCGCCACTACATTATGAGTCTCTTCAAAGTTGGCTGCATTAGAAGCATATCCTTTTGCTTTAACGCCTAAAGCTTCGATTTCTTTCTGTGTAGCTTCACCGTTCTCGTCGATAACCAGGTCTGTAAATGCGATATTTGCACCTTCAGCGGCAAACTTTAAAGCGATAGCCTTACCGATACCGCGTGCAGCACCGGTTACAATGGCAACTTTTCCTTCTAATAATTTCATAATATTTCTATTTACGTTTATATTAACACTGTATCAGACAAGCACCCGCCGAATATCCGCCGCCGAAGACGGTCAGACAAACCAGGTCGCCTTTCTTGAATGTATGGTCATTCTGTGCATACACCAAAGCCGAACTAACCGAACCGGTATTACCCAGTTCTTCGATATTATGCAAGAACTTTTCTTCCGGCAAATTCAGTTGCTTGGCAATGTTCGACATGATACGCATATTCGCCTGGTGACCGATGAAATAAGTCAGGTCATCCAACGCAAATCCGTTCTTCTCCAACAGATAGACCGCATTTTTAGGCATGTAGGTACAAGCCTGGATAAACACGTCGCGGCCTTCCGGCATCTGGATACCACCGTCACGAGGACGCAACTGCACACCTTCAGGACCTTTCCCCAGATGGCCCAGCCCCTGTGTAAATATTTCAATGATATGCGGATCTTTCTCTGTCACACGTTCCTTTGAAATAAAGAACGCCGCAGCGGCATCACCCCAGAGGTGACCGGCTTTCGGATCTGTTTCATTATAATAAGCGGAATTTTTATCTGCTGAAAGGATTAAAGCCTTTGTAGCCTTTCCCATAGCAAAATAACCTTCCACAACTTCCAGCGCATTTAAAAAAGAGGAACAGGCAGATGATAAATACAACGCTTTCGCATTTGTAATATTAAACTCACGCTGCGTATAATGGGCTGCGGTAGCAACTGTATCGTACGGAGAATAGGATGCTGAGATAATCAAATCAACTTCCGTAATGTCATACGGCAATTTTGGCAGTGCGTTACGTACGGCGTCCATTCCCATGGTACAAATTGTCTCTTCCGGTTTGGCTTTGGACCGGGTTTTAATACCCGTACGTTGTTCAATCCATTCACTTGTCAACCCGTTTAATTCCAAAAAATGTTGGTTGTGCACCCGCTCTTCAGGCACATAAAACCCTGTTGCATTAATAAACATCTCTGGTTTACTTTATCTTTATTCCGTTGAATATTAAATTCATTACATTATCTCTCCGCTTAATCCGCTGGCTGATATTATCTCCCATAATACCCCTTATATAAGGAACTTCCAATCCCTTTAAGGCATGATGTAGCACCACTGCTGTTATTTCTGTATCAGGCATTGCAAAGATTCCTTCCTTCACTCCGGCATCCAATATTCCCTTCAATAATTCTGTCTCACGTATGTCAAAGTTCTTACGAACCTTCTCTACGCGCCATATATCACGGAAAAAGTTAGCTTTCAGCGTACCATTACGAAATACGAGCGCTTTGATAGCATCCAATCTGGCATAGATGAATGTCATCAACTTCTCATCAGCTGGCAAATCCTTTCCGGCAACATCAAGCAGCATCTTGTATAACTGGTCCAGCTCCGATTCCACCACAGCCAGATAAATCTCATTTTTGCTCTTGAAATACGTATATAACGTACGTCTGCCTTTCCGGGAAGCCTGTGCAATATCGTTCATTGTCGTATTATCAACCCCCATGCGGGCAAACAATTGCCTGGCCACATCCACCAACATTTCGCGTGTTTTAGAAACTGTCATCGGCATTGTATTGCACATTTTGATTAAAACTGTGCGCAAAGTACCTAAAAAAGATTGGTTCTACCAAGTATATTAAAAAAAACTTGCAATAAATTTGTTTTATAAGAGAAAATCCCTACCTTTGCACTCGCAATCACGAAATGATTGTAAACTATATCGCGGAGTGGAGCAGTGGTAGCTCGTTGGGCTCATAACCCAAAGGTCGTAAGTTCGAGTCTTGCCTCCGCAACTATCTAAAGGCTTTCAGTATTCACTGGAGGCCTTTTTCGTTTTTATCTTTCCTAAGCTTTATTAGCCAAATTTAAGCCGTCAATTTCCGCCCCGGCATGTTTATTGTAATGTAGATGTATGGATATCAACCGACAAAAAGACTTAACAATATAATAATATGGCTTATATAGACTATTACAACATTCTAGGGGTGAACAAAGGCGCTTCACAGGACGACATTAAAAAAGCGTACAAGAAGCTGGCCCGTAAATATCATCCGGACCTGAATCCGAACGACCCGGATGCTCACCGGAAATTCCAGGAAATCAACGAAGCCAATGAAGTACTGAGCGACCCGGAAAAACGGAAGAAATACGACCAATACGGTGAAAACTGGAAACATGCCGACCAGTTCGAAGCTCAGCAGAACCAATACGGACAGTATCAGGGCGGCTTCGGTGGTTTTAGCGGCTTTGGAGGCAGCAACGGCGGGGGTGCCCAATGGAGTGCCTCAGACGACGGCAGCGGCTTCTCCGACTTCTTCGAATCCATGTTCGGAGGCGGAGGTCGCGGCAGAGGCAACCACGCTTTTCGCGGCCAGGACTATAATGCAGAATTGCATGTCTCTTTGGCAGATGCAGCCAAAACGCACAAACAGGTTATTACCGTCAACGGCAAGAATCTGCGTATAACCGTACCAGCCGGTATCGCAGACGGACAGACCATCAAGCTGAAAGGCCAGGGCGGTCCGGGCGTAAACGGCGGACCTGCCGGCGATCTGTACATCACATTCAGCATAGCAGAAGACAGCCGTTTCAAACGGGTTGGCGACGATTTATATATAACCGCCCCGTTGAACCTCTACACCGCCATACTGGGTGGCGAACAAATCGTAGAAACAATGGACGGCAAGGTAAAACTGAAAGTGGCTGCCGGAACGCAGAACAACAGCAAAGTCCGCCTGAAAGGCAAAGGTTTCCCTGTCTATAAAAAAGACGGGCAGTTCGGTGACCTCATCGTCACCTACTCCATCGAGATACCGACTAATCTGACGGATAAACAAAAAGAGTTGTTCCGCGAAATACAGAGTCTTAATCAATAAAACACGAGTACTATGCAAACAGATTTAATTATAGTCAACGAATATTGCCGGATATGTCATATAGAACCTTCTTTCATCTTCAGGCTGGAAGAAGGCGGACTCATTGAAATCCGTATCATCGAAGGCGAAAAGTATTTACAGGCGGAGCAATTACACGATATCGAAAGATATACACGTATGTATTACGACCTCTCAATCAATTTCGAAGGAATCGATGCCATCCACCATCTGCTGAATCGTGTCAAATCCATGCAACAGCAAATCGGACATCTGAAAAAGAGGTTGCGGGTATATGAAGCAAAAGATTTTGAAGAAAATGAATTATAAAACCCAAATGACACATCTGCCTTACATTCAATCCGGTAGATGTGTCATTTTGTTACTAAAAGAAGCCTTACTCCCCGGCTTTCAACAGAAAGACAAAAACTTTTTGTAAAATAATTTGGATTGTAAGAAATAATTCATACCTTTGCACTCGCAATCAGGAATGATAGCAACTATATCGCGGAGTGGAGCAGTGGTAGCTCGTTGGGCTCATAACCCAAAGGTCATAGGTTCGAGTCCTGTCTCCGCAACTAATAAAAAAGTGACGTACATTAGTGTGCATCACTTTTTTATTTATGCTTTCTACACAAAAAGAGAATATAATGATTATTTTCGTCTTTTTATTGCCGATAAATCGATCTTTGGTCTCGGTTTATATTTTTCCCGAAACTGTTCTATTGTATAAACATCTTTATCAACAAGAATTGATTCAAGTTGTATTTTAGATACACCGCTTTCTGTTATTTTTACTTGATGTGGAATATCCTGTCCATCTATGGTAATATCAAGTTCTGGTGTGTATAAAAAATCATTCTGAACATCCCACACTTCTTTATAATTTTGATTATCTCTCATTTCTTTCGCATTTGCATCTTTTATACTATGGGAATAAACTTGTTGTCCATTCATTTTTTGCGTAACTGTATACCGTAAAACAAAAGAGCCATATTTATTATCAGCATATTGAAACCATGTTGTATAAAAACCTTTTCCTAGTTGTGTTGAAAGAGAACGTCTAACATCAACACCATTATCTAGAATTGAATAAACATTATTAGAATCTTTTGTTGCATGATACAATTTACATCCACCAGGAATACTCATTTCTGAATTTAAATTACTCACTTCATTGCCATAGTCTATTTTTCTTTGCTTTATATTACTACCCTTTTTCTGAATAAATGTTATCAACTTTGCCTGAGTAACAGAATCTGATCTGTTATCCACAAAACTCACTCTTTCCACATTTCGAACAGGGAGAACCACATTAGAAAATACTCTCTTATATTGTTTTTCAGCATTCATAGAACAAACATTTTAAATATTATAATATTTTATTACAGAGTAGAAAAATACCCCAAAAAACAGAAAACAACAAATTTTATCCGCAGACAACCTAAATTGCACAGCTAACTACAAAATAAACGGCATGAACGTAAAAATGAACACAAAAAAAGCCAGCAAGGATTACCCTTACCGGCTTATATTTTATACAATTTGAATTATAAGAAATATTCTATTTCATTCCACAGAGAAACAATCTTCCTCTACCTGTTTGTTCTTCGCAAACATATCCTTCACAAACAAATATCCGATACCACCGAACAGAGCTAGAAAAACAAAGCCGATAAGTATCAGTGACTTTTTAGGTGAAGCAGGCTTTAATGGCACCGTTGCCGGGCTGATCACCGTATAGACCGGAGTTTGTTCCTGGACACGAAGTTTGTCCTGCTCCAGTTTCTGAGCCAACGTATTGTAAACATTGAAGGTCAGTGTCATTTCATTTTTCAGACGCTCCTGCTCGGTGCGGTAACTAGCAGAGATGATGTTCTTATTCGCATCCTCAAAGGCGGCATACGCACGTTGGGCCTTGTAATAAGATTCACGAGCTTCGCTAAACACCTTCTCTGTAAACTCAAGATCCTGCTTGGCCTTCTGTGTACGGTAATTGGTGATGTACCCCTGAAGCTTTTCCACGACTATCTGAGTAAGGCTTGCAGAGATCAAAGGATCCTGCATCTGGACAGAGACTGTTATTACCAATGTCTTTTTATCCACGGAGGCAGAGATACGTTTCTGCAATCCTTGTATTACGCCATCCTGTTCTCTGGTTAATCGGAAAGATGTTAATTCTCCCTCACCGGAAAGTTCTTCTTCTGAGAATAATCCCCTCACCCAGCCAAGTAATTTGAAAGGAGCCTTTATCACATAACTCCACCACGCACTTTTCTGATGATCATCCATATATTCGTACAATGTCGACGAATAATCACCTTTTTCACTCTCTACCTGCACAGGAAACAACTCCAACAGAAACGGAATACTTTGTACCACATCCGGATACAAGTCCGGGGAGATGGCATCCGAACCAGCCGAAGAACCCAGGTTTATACCAGCCATAGCAGCCAGACCACCCAGATTTCCCATCTTCTTGGACGGATCAGACGTTTCAGGCGCCAGCTTTACTGTCGTACTGTATTCTTTCGGTATGCTGAAAGCAACCACCAATCCCACAACTATCGCGACTCCACAGCATTTGAACAAGAACTTACGCTCCCCCCATAGCCGTTTAGCCAACTCTATTAAATCTATCTCCTGCTCGTTTGTATCCATATCAGGAGCGTTCATTTGAATCATATCCACCTTGTTAATTGATAATTAAAGATTGAAAATTGATAATTATTTCAGTGTGTTGATGATAGAGGTCACCATGGCTGCCATCGAAGTGGTTGAACTAGCTATGCTCAGAACTTCTGCCAGGCTGGTCTTACGATCACGCTGTGTCTTGGTCGGAACGACAATTTCACATCCGGGTTCTACCTTCGGATAACGTTTGAAGAAGATAAAGCTTTTCTTTGTCGTTGCCACTTTTCCATTCATATAGATTACGATCGGATATTTACGGGCAATATCATTATAACCACCGGCTTGCGACAGGCAATCTCCCACAGACATACCATTGGTATAAGTCACACTGTTCGGATAAGTTACGGCTCCATTTATCTTCACTGTGCTCTGGAATTGCGGAATATAAAGTTCATCCCCATCACGTAGCACCACATCATGTGCACTACCCGGATTCGCCAAGGCTTTTTCCAGGTCAATACCCACAGAATAGTCTTTGATGTTTTCCAAAGACAAGGCAACCGAATCACGGCTTTGCTTATTTGCACTCAGTTGCAACAGAGTTTCCAGGCGGCGCATCTCATCTTCTGTCAACTGGCGTTTCAGGCTTGCCCCTTTTACATAGGCATCGGGAGTTATCCCTCCGGCTTTGGCGATAATATCACTCAAACGGGAGTTCTTTTCGGCCAATACATAATCGCCGGAAAAGGTAATCTCACCATTTACCTTCACCACCTGTTGTTCCTGATAACCCGGTGAGAAACGCACATACACTTCATCAAACGGTTCCAGCGTAAAAACCGTATCGCTATTTTTTCCATTCACCGGTATCAGTCCTAAATTGTCATTCAATTCAAAATTGAATACTTCGGCAGTACGGTTAGTATTTTCGTACGTTTTTGTATCCTTAATACGACGGGCAACTTCCACATTGACTGTAGCAGCCGATTCCTTCAAACCGCCAGCCATCATAATAGCATCTTCCACTGTCAGGTTATTCCGGTAAGGAAGAACCGTATCAATGTAATTTACCGCCCCACTTACTTTGATCGTATAAGGTTCTCTCAAATCAAAGAAAGAAGGGATATAGAGTTGATCTTCCGGCTTTAGTTCCATATCGGGAGCAGTACCGTTCAGGATACCACGGATATCTACGGCTATGACAGTCGTTGTAAAGTCCGGATTCAAACGGGTGATCTGGGCACGACCGGCAAACTCATCCCCTTTCAAACCGGCTGCCTGATCAACCAGTTGACGGACCGTATGAACCATACCATTCAATTCATATTCTCCCGGACGCCAAACGGCCCCTGTCACTGTCAGACGGTTTTCATAGAAGGGAATCACTGAATCCACCAACAAGGAATCGCCATCCATCATTGCAAAAGTAGGATATTTATCTTCCGTAACAGTAGCTATCTGATAACGACTACCGGCTTTTCGCTTGACACGGACATCTTTTTTATAGGCATCTCCGGTAAAACCGCCAGCCATGTTCAATAGTTGCGAGAGCGTTTCCCCCTTTTTCAACTCAAAAATACGGTTACGTTTTACTTTTCCCTGTACCACAGCCAGCTGGTCATAAGGAGAAACAATCACCATATCATTTTCTTCCAGACGGATATTCGTATTGTATTTACCGTTCAACAAATAATCGTACACATCCAGGCTGGCTACCTCCTTGCTATTCCGGTAAACTTTGATTCCACGAAGCGAACCGATCTCATTCACACCACCTGCTGCATACAACGCATTAAACAAAGTAGCAAACGAAGGAAGCGTATAGGTCCCCGGAGCAACGACCTCTCCTACTATATTCACTTTGATACTACGTATCTGACTCAGGCTAACGGAAACAAACGTATTAGCCCCGTCCGTATCTCCCGACAAGGTAGACATGATCCGTCCCAATTCCTGTCGGATACGGTTCTCGGCAGTTTCGATAGTCAGTCCGCTGACAGATACCGGACCTAGATTAGGGATAAGAATTGTTCCTTCGGGAGAAACCTTCAGTTTCAGATTCAGTTCAGAATCTCCCCAGACATTGATCAGTAATTCGTCTCCAGCTGATAAAACATATCCTTTGGGAGTCGGCACATTCAGATCCGGCTCAAAAGACAGGTTCTTGTTCGAGAATATTTCGCGACCAAACACGGTTCCACTCAGATCTCCCGCCGAACGATTGGCTTCCCGCTGAGCATCCAGAGGAGGTATCACCTTTCCATCCGGAATAGCAACCGTACGATCTGTAACCACTGCATCCGATGCCGTACGCGTAGTCTGTTCCGCTCCGGACTGTCCCATCCGTTTATTTATCTCCTGGCGAATCTGGTCATCCGTCATACCCGCAGCTTTCGCCTTATCAATCAAATCCTGGGACACCTGTGCCGACAATGGAACCGCCAACCACAGTAATCCCCCCAATAATACATTTCTGATTACGATATTCATATTGTTATTTGTTTTTGTTGTTTTCAAAACTTCCTGAACTCCAACCGGGCATAATCCGATTGCAGAACCAGATGCTTCGATGTTAATTCTTTGACGCCAAAACGTTGCTCCGTTCCGTTCATGCCAAATGGCAATAAGTCTTCAACTTTACTGATTGGCATAACCACAAAAAGTGAATCCCCGGTATATTCCATATTGCCGGTCTGACTGGTGACATCAACCTTCATCAAATTGATCGTATGCAAAGCCACGCTGTAATATGCCCGTTCAGGGTTCTCTTCCTCTCCTGATGCATATGCTATCTTCATGATCTGCCAGCGACCATCCAGGTCGCCATTAATCGGCATTTTTCCACAAGCGCCAGCCATCAACAGTAGCAACGCACCTATTATATATCTTTTCATCGTATCCATCCTGTTTTTCTGATTGTTAACATGCCACCGGCACTTTTACCCAACATCGCTCCCCGATCTATACCCAACGATGCTGTAAAATCCCAGCCTTTCAATTGGTGGGGAGTATATTTCAATTCAGCTAAAGCATTTCCGTTCTTTTTGATCTCATAAAAAGGCAAACTATAAGTTCCCCAATTACGGGTAACGGATAAAAGGACACGATATTGCAAATCGGCACAAGGATTTCCCATGATCCCGAAATGATGTCCCTGTATACGCGAACTCTTAAAACTTATATCACCATCTGCATTATAGATAGGAGACATAACCAGCGGATTGCCGATTCCCATCCCCCAATGCTGCCAACCGGTATAAATACCATGATTATAATAATTATCCGCACCACTCACCTGTTCCGGTATTTCCGGAGTATGATCCCAATAAACAGGCCCCGTCTGGTCTTTTGTAGAAATATACTCATAAACAAAACCACTGATCACCGGATTCTTCGGAAAAGTAATTTCCATTCCAGCCAGACAGTCTTTCCAGCCATATTCTCCGAACATCTGCGAATGGTCTTCAAAATAATGTTCATAGTAAGGACGGATTGTCCAATCTTTCGGAGCATACCAGGTCAGTGAGAAATTCCAACTCCCTAAATGATTACCATAAATATTCGTTTGCTCTCCTGTTGGTGTACTACTATCTCCCCCGCTAGGAATAAACACTTTGAAAAAATCCTTTATCCCATTCGGCATATCGATCTTCCCTCCTCCTATAAACGCATTTCCCCCGAATTGAGCAGCCATCTCCAACCCTCCTTCAAAGATCAAAGGAAACTTCTCTTTGTTACCGATCTTCACATACAAATCCTTGGAATGATACAGCACATGCTCTGTATGTTTACCGCCCGGAACCACAAAGTCCTTCTGCCAGCCGTCATCCGTAAACATACCATAGGCAATATGCCCTTTAAAAGCCAACCACCCTTTTGTTCCCGAAACGAGCGTATATTCGGGAATACCGATACGAACCTGCGGAATCGGACGCACATTTCCGGAAAATGTCAGTCCACCGCTACTCAGTAACGGATTATTGAACTCACTATGCCGCTCCTTACTTCCGATGCTCAACCCCAGGCAACGGTATTTCAAATCCGCATACAATTGTTGCACCACGAAAGTCGAAGTAAAATTATAAGCGACAGCCAGATCCGCCCCGAAAGCATACGAGAAAGGTTTATCCTTTTCCAACTCCCGAAAAACACCGGCACGCAGATACCCGTTATTCTTTTCAATAGACGAAAGCCCCTGCTTGTTTGCCGTCAGCCAGAAAGGGGTATGTTCGCCTCCGCTGAAGCTGACACCAGTCTCCGCCCGATAACTCAGCCCTTTCGTAAACTGAGCATAAGAGGTTAAAGGAAGCATACACATGCTTCCCAAAAGGATTAAGTTAGATACAATTTTCATTTATTTCAGATATAAAATAAAAAGCAGATCATCTCCTGCCCAGTTCGCGGGAGACGCTGCTTAAATAATTTCGTTGATACTGTAAATCAGATAACAAAAGGACACGCGACTCTTCATCGGCAAAAGTTCGGGATAAACGGTGGAGATTTTGCCGGACACGGTCGACCAGGCGTACCTCCAGATAACCCAGAAAAAGATAACGGACCAACTCACTTCGACGTACCCGGTCACTATGCGATGAATCGGTATGCAAAGCATAAAGGTTATCCAGTTCTTTCGTTTCCGGTCGGTCCTTTTGCGGTCCTGCGTCGAGCGCGGGAACAAGGCTGTCAGCTGGCAACAAATCGTCAGAAGATAATATTTTCCGGATATTATCCACATAAAGGGCCTCTTCCCCTTCTTCCGTCAGGCATAAAGTATCCGGCCAACGGTGGCAGGCAGCAACCAAGAGCGACTCCACTTTCCGTCTCGCCGGAGGGATCATCGCCTTTTCTACCCAATGAATAAACGCTTCGCGCCCCAACGAACGGAACATCTCATCCGCATCCTTACCGCCTTCCGGTAATATATCCACCACCCGGAGACCGGCACTACGCAGTTTGGGCATTACCCCCGCAACCGTTTCCCGCCCCACCTCATCGGCATCCAGAAAAAGACAAACCGTAACGGCCTCTTTCCGGATCATAGCGATATGATGTTCCGACAAATTCGTGCCACAAAGGGCAACCGTATTGCTAAAACCAGCCGCATGCATCGCCAGCGTATCTTTGTATCCTTCGGTTAAAAAAACGATTCCCGTCTCACGAACCTTCGACACAGCCCGGTGCCAGCCGTAAAGCAGTTCATCTTTCTTATAAATCGCACTGGTCAAACTATTTATGTATTTGGGGATTTTCTTAGCAGGCAAATCCCCTTGATAACGTGCTGCAAATGCAACCAACTCGCCCGCCGCATTACGGATCGGAAAAACAATCCGGCCACGGGTAAATTTCCAGGCTTCAGGCACGATAGCCGGAGCAATCCCAACCTCAAAAGCAGCATAGGTCTCCCGCAATTCTTCCATCCCCGGATCATACGGAAGCAACGTCTGCCCGTAACGTTCATTCATTTCAACCGTCGGAGCAGGTACCTGTTCCCGCACTTGATGTGGGACTGCAAGGGAACTATCCTTTTCAACCGGTTGCTTATCCGGCCTGTGTTTTTGCGTTCCCGCATCGAGTGCAGGAACGGGCAAGTGGCAGATATCCGCACAAAGACGGACCGCCTCACCGAAGCCACATCCCTCTTTCTCCTGTACGAAGCGGAAGACATCTCCTCCGGCCCCGCAACTAAAACAGTGGTATACCCTTTTTGCCGGATCCACCCGCAGCGAAGGATGATGATCGTCATGGAAAGGGCACAAACCCAGATAAGCCGCCCCTTTCCTTTCGAGCGTCGAGTAATGGCCGACCACCTTTACCAGATCGACCCGTTCCTTGAATGATGTGATTTCCAACCTGTTCATCAGTCCTCAAAATGTAAATTACCACCCGGATTCACAAAAGACGTATAAGTATCATTCCTGTATACCTCGGCAATACCTGTCGATCCGTTACGATTTTTCAGGACATACAACTTGATCAGGCGGGAGGCATTCGACCCGCATTGGGCCGTATTCTTCCCGAAACGTTCCGGACAACCGATAATCACCACACAGTCCGCTACAAATTCAATGGCACCCGAATCACGCAAATCGCTCATTATCGGGACAAACCCATTCTCGGAACGCTTCAACACCTCACGATTCAACTGCGAAACCACCAGCATGGCACAATTAGCCTCTACGGCAATACGTTTCAATACCGTAATCGTATGACGGATCACAGACTCTTGTGTCTCACCCTTTTTCGTCGGTGGAGCAAGTGTATGCAGGTAATCGATCACTACAACATCGCATTCACCTTTACGGCTCCGGAGCATAATCTCCGCCCGCAACGCATCCAGGCTCATAGAAGATACATTCGTAAAATAATAAGGCGTTTTTTCCATACCGGCAGCATACCGTCTCATCCGATCGATATCCCCCTCACGAAGTCCCCCTATACGCAGGCGGGCAGCCTCCACACCGGCATAACCGGCAAAAAAACGGGCGGCAGTCTGTTCGCCCGTCATTTCAAAACTGAAATGAAGCACATGTTTACCCTGGCGAGCCATATTCATTGCCATAAACATCGCCAGCGCCGTCTTACCGTCACTCGGAAGACCGCCCAGCACCAGCACTTCCTTCCGGTAAAGTCCTCCCGTCAGTCCGTCCAACCCGTTGATTCCACTCAGCATACGCACCGAATCATCCTTACGGCTCATCCGGTCGAGATGATCGTCTATAGACAACTTCATCACTTCACTAAGCGGCAGAAGCGAATCCGATTCCGAATTATCCATACGCAAGCGTAGCAAATCGCGCTCGCAATCTTCTATCACCTTCAGGTAGTCCATACCGTATTGCAGGCATTCCGATGCTTTTTGCACAAACAGCTTATGCATACACCCCAGCAGATAATGATGAAGGATTTCGCGGGCATACTCTACAGCGTTATGTTCCAGGCGAACCGTCTCCATTCCATCCGACAAGTACGCCATGCCTCCCATCTTCACGTAACGCTCCGGATCTTTCTTTTTCATTTCCTCTTCCACCAGGATCAGATCGGGCCGTTTATTACGGTTAAACAGATCGGTAAACGCTTCGTAAATAAACCCATGATCCGGATCGGAAAACATTTCCGGACGCAACAATCCGACCACCTCAAGAATCGCCACCTGATCCAGAAACAGCGAACAGAGCAAAGCTCTTTCAATTACATTCTTTTCCATACTCATAGCAACTTTTTAACAGGTCGGTACGGGGTACGTTCCCATGACTTATCTTCAACTCGGCCTCCGCTCTCCGTAAAGCTATCGCATCCGGCTCAACCGTTTTTTTAGTCACTCTGGTTCTCTTACTCTCTTGCGGTATTTCCGCAGGGACATCCGAAGCCGTAAAAGAGTCATAACCACAAACACGGAAGCAGATACAGTTTGCTACCCGTTTCACTTCTATCAAAGATTCCTTTTCCAGCGAGTGGACATACCTTCTGACCGAACGGCTATCTACCATCATTAACCGGGCCAACTTTTCGTAAGAGATGATGCATTCTCCTCTATGGCAAACTTCCTGTTTTCCTTTGATCGACACATAGCCGTCGGCATAATTGCACAAACAAAATAACAACCAATGCACTATTCCGATCATACGTTCACTATTATCGGATGCAAACATCCGTTCTATTATTACACGAGGTACTTTCAAATAGGATTTTCCAAAATACATCAAGGCCTTAACATCCGTGTAAATATTCTCATTTTCAGCCATTTCCATAATGCCGTTTGTTTGTCACGCATAAAACACAGTAAATCAGCCCTATACACTACCTCCTGCCGGATGGTTGTCAAATCCCTACATTATATATAAGAATAAAAGAAAAGAGAGTCTTTCTTTTTATGCGTTTCGATTATTAAAATTGATTGGTTAAACAAAATACAATTGTATTCAGTTACAAAAACAATTGTATTTGCAATTAAATACAGTTGTTTTCAAAATCAAAAACAATTGTTTTTTTTACATATGCAAATATCATGGCTCGCCCAGAAAATCCACAATAATTGCGACCTGTAAAGGAGACAAGATACGAGTTCCTTTAATCCATCCTGAACGAATCAGACGATCGTACAATTCTTTGTTTATTATTACCCAACGTGTAAGTCTTCTCGAGGCTGAATGGGGTGTTAATCCTGGAGCATAAAGGATAGCCAATTCCTGCCATCCAAAAGTTTTTTGTTGAAATAGTTCTTCCATAATAAGATGATTTTAAGTTGTTTTATTACCCTATAAATATACACATAAATTCGGATATAACAACTATATAATCAAATAAATTCAACAAAAAATGCATCTAAATGCCCGTTCGGTCCCATTCGGATCATTCAGCCTATGTCCCCACCGTATCTTTGTAATGAATTCAAGGGAAAACACCGGTTAATCCCCTCCTGAATCCACCAATAATTTTCAATTTTCAATTATCAATTTTCAATTAAAAAGCTATGCCATTAAAGTATCGAATCGTCCTCAAAAAGGACATGAGCAAAGGGGCCGCCCAAGGCGCTCAATTGTATTACGGTCAGATCCGCTCGATGGAAAAGACCTCTTTCAAAAAATTGTGTAAACTGGTATCCGGTTACTGCACCGCCAAAGCCGGTGAAGTAGAGCTGGTTATCGACGGTCTGATTTATGTTCTCTGCATGCTGCTCGAGAGTGGTAATGTGATCCAGATGGGTGAATTCGGCAATTTCCGTATGGTAGCCGGCAGCAAAGGATCCAAAACCCTGAAAGATTTCGACCCTATGATGTTCAAGAAACCTCGCATCGTTTTCACTCCCGGTGCCATGTTACGCCAGCTGATCTCCGAAGCCAGTTACGACCGTCTCGACCCATTCTCCGACCCGGAAGAAAAGAACGGAGAAGGTGGCAGCGACAGACCGGAAATCGAATAATCCCCTACTGCCATGACCAAAAAAGATTTTATCACCAAGTATCTTCCCCTGGCCCAAAAGGCCGGGGAAGCTTTCCGGATCAATCCGGTTGTTATCCTGGCACAAGCGGCTATCGAAACCGGTTGGGGACAAAGTGATCTTTGCCTGCAACATCATAACTTTTTCGGTATCACCGCTTACGGGAAAAAGAACGTCTGGTGGACCGGGACCTCCGTGCAACTAAGCACCAATTCCCTCTCCTTCCGTACCTATCCCGACCCGTTACACTCTTTCATGGACTATGCCCGCCTGATCCGCCACGCCTACACCGATGCCGCCGATGTCAGCTACCAACCAGCTGCCTTTGCCCTCAAAATCGGTTACAGCAAATACATCAGCGAAGTAAACGGCGACAACCGCGAAGCCTACCGGCGAATGCTGGTCTCGATCAGTCGGACAATCGAAAAGTTAATCGGTTCCTCCCTTTAATTTTCAATTTTCAATTTATAATTTTCAATTAACATGAAGTACCTTGAAACGATCCTCGCCTTCCTCACCCAGCTTGCCCGGATCATCTTTCCCCGCAAACAAAAACCGGCAGCCGGTGACTGCCCCTGTCCTGATCCTATGCCTGCTCCTCCTGAGCCTTCTCTCCCTTCTGATGCGGGAGACGGAAGTGACCCTGACTTGTATCGGAGCGATACTCTCGCTCTCACCCAGGGAGACTGGGGAGACAAACACCATGTCGAACCCATAGAGATTGCCGGCTACAGCCTGATGGCTTTCGGAGTGATCGGGAGTCTTTATAAATTGTTGATCGGATGAGCAAAAAAGTCTGTTATTTTCACAAAAGGGTGGAAATAGCAGACTTTCTGTTTATACAAAAATATGGATAGTTTATTTTGCTAAACTCTTTATCTCATCCACCACCCTGCAAATATCATCATCCGTCAGTGTCGGACCAGAAGGTAGACAAAGTCCTTTATCAAACAATCTCTCCGATGTTCCATCTCCATAAAAAGGTGATTGTTTAAACACCGGTTGCAGATGCATCGGTTTCCACAAAGGGCGTGTTTCTATATTTTCATCTGCCAGATGTAACCGGACATCTTCACGGCTAAAGCCTGCCTTTTCCGGATCTACTAAAATACAGGTCAGCCAGAAGTTCGAATCGAAATCCTCCGACGGATTTTGCTGAACCGTAATACACGGAACATCTTTCAATAAATCCGTATACAACTGATGTATTGCCCTACGCCGTGCTATATGTTCATCCAGTACAAACATCTGTCCTCTACCAATCCCGGCACAAATATTACTCATACGATAGTTATATCCGATACATTCATGCTGGTAATGTGGAGCATTCTCTCTGGCCTGGGTAGCATAAAACATCGTTCGTTTGGCTTGTTCTTCCGTTGAACAAACTAAAGCGCCACCGCCGGAAGTCGTAATCATTTTATTCCCATTGAACGATAATGCAGCAAATTCTCCGAAAGTACCACATTTCCGTCCTTTATATTCAGAACCCAAAGCTTCAGCAGCATCTTCCAAAACGGGTATTCCGTAATGAGAAGCAATAGCCATAATTTCATCCATCTTTGCAGGCATGCCATATAGATGAACCGGGATAATTGCTTTCGGAAGTTTTCCTGTTTTACGCAAACGGTCTTTGATCGCTTCTTCCAAAAATAAGGGACTCATATTCCAGGTATCCTGTTCACTATCTACATAGACCGGAGTAGCTGACTGATATGCTATCGGATTGGCAGAAGCAGCAAAGGTAAAGGATTGGCAGATGACTTCATCGCCTGTTTGCACTCCTAATTCGATAAGACCCAGGTGAAGAGCGGCTGTACCGGCAGACAATACGACCACGTGTCGGTCTTCTTTAAGATAGTTCGCTAACTCTTTTTCAAATGCATTTACATTGGGGCCTAAAGGGACAACCCAGTTGGTATCGAAAGCTTCTTTTATGAAGTCTTGCTCACGGCCACTCATGTGAGCAAGTGAAAGCCATATTTTCTTATCCATATAGTTTTGATAAATAATCAGATTGGTTTTATTATTTTACATCTATTGCCGACTGCCAACAGACCGTCAGGGATATCTTTGGTAACAACAGATCCTGCACCAATTATACTCCATTTTCCTATTTTTACCCCTGGAATAACAGTGCTACCGGCTCCGATCCACGTTCCCTCACCTACCTTAACATTGCCACAAAGTGTACAATGAGGAGATATATGTACATAATCTTCTATTACACATTCATGATCAACAGAAGCACCTGTATTTATAATACAATGTTTCCCAACATAGACACCTGTTTGTATAATAGCACCTTGCATTACAACCGTCCCCTCATCAATTGTAGTCGTTGCAGAAATTATAGCAGACGGATGAAAAGCCTTTCCAAATCTTACATTAAATTGTTCCGCTATTTTCTTACGAATATTATTATTACCAATACTGATAATCAGAGGTCCCTTAACCTCTACAGAACGTAATACAGGATAGTCAAGAAGCTGGTGAATTGTTTCATTATCATCAAATAAAGCTTCAATAGGCTCATTAATAGCCCGCAAAATATCAACGATCACTTTAGCATGACCACTTGCTCCGTATAAATACATTATCTATTTATTAATTATTTCCAGTAAAAGGCTCCATTGTGACAGAAGTTTCAGAACTAATCCCCTCCCTGACAAACACCTTTTTTATTGTCAAAAACAGGATTTTCAAATCAAGTAAAAAAGAGCAATGATCCACATACCAAACGTCCAGTTCAAACTTCTTTGTCCACGAAATTGCATTACGCCCATTAACCTGCGCCCAACCTGTAATCCCAGGACGAACTTCATGTCGACGTGTCTGCTCTTTTGAATATAGAGGGAGATACTGTACCAACAATGGACGTGGACCAATTAATGCCATATCACCTTTAAGAACATTAATCAATTGTGGCAATTCGTCAATCGAAGTAGAACGAACAAATTTCCCGACCTTCGTCAAACGTTTCTCGTCTGGTAAAAGGTTTCCTTCAGCATCACGTTCGTCTGTCATAGTTTTGAATTTGATTACCTTGAATATTTTGCCTTTTTTACCTGGACGGTCTTGTAAAAAGAAAGCACCAGCTCCTTTATTTGCAAAATGTAGCCAAAAGGTAATCAGAAGTAATGCAGGCCAAATAACAGCCAATATGCAAAATACAAAAACGAAATCTATTATCCTTTTAAAAAAGCAAGAATACATATTTTATTTCAATGAAGACACTTCTTCCAAAAATGTAACAAACCTATTCGCTAATGACTTTCTTGAAAAATTAGTTTCAGCAAATACCCTGGCCCTTTGCCCACATTCAGCTCTGTATGTATCATTGTCCATTAGTTTCATCAAGCCTTCGGCAAAAGCATTTGCATTATTAGGAGCAACAACCAAACCCAACTTGTTTTCTTGAATCATATCAGAAAGCCACCCCGGATAATTATTGAGTACAGCCAATCCAGAGGAAATATAATCAAAAAATTTATTTGGTGAAGTTCCATAATAAAATGCCGGAACATCAGATAATACCATCAGACCCAAATCTGCTGATGCTACTATTTTATTTAATTCTTTCTTAGGCATCGGATCATAAAAGCGGCAATTATCCAATTGCTCCATTTGAGCCCGTTTCATCAAATGTGGTTTCATTTTACCATCACCAATAAAAGCCAAAACAATATCCTTTCTCCCCTTTTTCTTCAATACAGAAGCAGCATCCAACACAGCATCCAAACCATTGGCAATACCATGCGCACCTGTAAACACAGCCACTTTATCCGTAACAGAAATTCCATCTAACGAAAGATTCACACGTGAAGACGGCTTGAATATTTCCAAGTCACAACCGTTAGGAATCATAGCAATACGCTTACCTGATTGGCTTCTTCTTTTAATTCCTTCACAAATTCCGGGAGAAAGACCCACGCATGCATCCGCACAATGATAACTTAGCCACTCTAAAACACTCATTCCCCACAGCAAGAAAGGATTCTTCATCCCCAAAGCCTTAGGCAATTCAGGCCACAAATCACGAACTTCAAAGATAAATTTCTTTTTCCGGAACAGCTTCATCACTATGCCCGGCACACCGGCAGTCAAAGGAGTGGAAGTGGCAAACAACAAATCATAATCTTCTTTCAATGCTATTTGAATACCCTTCCATCCAAATTTCACAAAAGTCCATGCTCTTTTCGCTATACCATCTTTATTAGAATATGGCAGAGCTATCTGGATCACATCTATACCATCGACCATTCCCCGATGAACATTTTTCATCTTCGTTTCCGGCAAATCCAGCTTTGCTGTTTCACCACAAACCATACAAACAGAATGCCCCTTGGCAATCAGATGCTTTGCCAATTCATAAGAACGAGTTCCTCCTGCTTGAGTGGGGATAGTAAAATGTTGATGGAAATAAAGTACTTTCATTTTATATAATTTGAAGAGTTGTTGTTATCGAATTATTTTTAGTTTGAAATTCAACCTGTCTACACTCAGATATTTGTCCATAATAATCAGAACACAACTGTTTTGTATCAACAGTCTCACCATTTGATTCCAAACGAATGTTGTCCTTATTTGTATGCCATAATTGGCGCATATTCATACCTTTCGGCTTACCATCCATATAATCCTCTATCTCCCACCTACATACATTTTTCCATTTTACAATTCTTCTATAATGTTTCATTTTTTTATTCAGATAAGTAAAACAGGAAACCGCCCCTTCAAATATGTAAGCATCCTCTGTCTCTTTCAATGAGCCTACTTCTGCCTGCGACCAATTATACCAAATAAATCGGGAGCCCTTCAACATCTGATCATATCCATCAAGCATTATTGTATTATGAGATTCAGTACCCATAAAATACCGAAGCAACTTCTCTGTTGTATTATATTTGTAACTGCCTCCATCAAATAACAAGTTTTCTCCCTGATACCAAATATCCAAATGCAAATTATCCGCATGCGCAGGCCGATCTTTATATTTTCCGCATCTGATAAAAGAAAAAGTATCTTTTTCACGAATACAATAATATCCCCCCGTCTCAAAAGAGATGCATCCCCACTGCTTTTTCACCGGCGGATACATGTATCGGTTTGCTTTCCACTCACACAAATACCATTCCCTATCTTCATATTGGCAATCATACAAATGTTCAGAAGTAAGTAAATAATGCAAAGCATCCAGTTGAGGACGATAGTCACGATAATTGCAATCGTTCAGTTTAAAAAACAAAGCTCCATCATTTGAACCGTAATTGGGCAACCAACCGGTTGAATCATCTTGACATTGATACAAAAAATTCACAGACCGATAAGCACGTTCATACACTTCCTTACAAAATAATTCCCCATTTCTATCTGCCAGCGTAATGGCCCATGTCAAAAGCTGAACCACCACCCGATGATAGTTCATACTGAACTGCAAATAAGTGCCATCTTCTGCCACCTGATATTTTATTTCCTCTTCAAACCATCTCTTTCCATTCTTTTTCCAATTTTTAGCTTCCGGAAATTGAGGAAACAGCATACCGACCAAATACAACGCCAATGTTTCCGTTATCGCATGATTATTACGAACAGCAATCCGAGAGAAGTTTATATTTGTACGTACATGCTTCATCTGCCCATAGACAGATTGAATGATTAACTTGAAAATATCTTCTGTCAATTCGGCTGAATCTTTATAATAGTAAAGGGCAAATACCCAATTCAAAACACGCAAAGAGATTTCCTGACTACATTTATAATTCGGTCCACAATTCAATGGGTTTTTATAAATCCAGTCCTTAATTTGAGAAAACACAAAAGCCGCATGATTTTCCCCGGATTCTTGGTCATAACGGATTATATCATAAAGAAAAGAAAAACGAGATTTTTCCCATACATATTTTATATCTCCTGCTTCAGCTACAATATCCTCTATTTCTGTCCAATGCACTTTAGAATCATATTTATAATTCGTATCAGGATTTGTCATCCAATCATAATCCATACCAAGATTGTACCAATGGGATGAAAAAAAGCAAAATTCACCACATAACATACGATTCACCTTTTCTGAAAGCAAAGTGATATCAGTGTTAGTGGATCTTACACTATCTCTATTTGAAAAGAAAAAAGGCATTGCATGACTTCTCCACTCAACCAATGACAAGTACTTCTTATTCTCCAAAGAAACCGGATACACTTTCTTCAACATTCCCCCCTTACGACGTATTTCATACTGAATACGAAACGTAAAGTACTTCATCCCCATGTTACGCAGTAACTGAAAATAAAGAAGATATTTATTCATAAAAAAACACTGAATTATTCTATATCAATCCACTTGTTCTGTTTCAAGCTATTGATACAAGCAAACGATGCTTTGGTCGTATTTACAATGGAATCAAATGGAATCAGAGCCTCTCCCCCTTTTATTATTCTATCATTCAATAAAGCGAATTGAGCCGTATGTCCTTTATCCATGCCTTTCTTCATTTTGGAAAATCCTTTACAACCATATCCTTTCAAAACCCTCCAATTATCAAGAACCAATGTTTTTTCTTGCGTATAGATTTCCACCCTTTCTTTCGAATAGGATTTACTTCCATTAGCAAAATAGTTTATCACGGCATTCGAACCATCCTCATATCTTAACAGAATACTCACATTATCCGTATTCTCTTCCGGATTTTCTCCCATTGCATTCATACATACCGAAACGACTTTGCTACCTGTAAAAAACGAACATAAATCAATGAAATGACAAGCCTCACCAATGATACGTCCTCCTCCAACTTTCAAATCATGCACCCATACTTCAGGTGGGATAAATCCAGCGTTCATCGTTGCAACTATATTC
Source organism: Parabacteroides goldsteinii DSM 19448 = WAL 12034 (assembly GCF_000969835.1). Taxonomy (GTDB): domain Bacteria; phylum Bacteroidota; class Bacteroidia; order Bacteroidales; family Tannerellaceae; genus Parabacteroides; species Parabacteroides goldsteinii. The sequence goes on along the minus strand of NZ_KQ033913.1, from coordinate 170,774 downwards.
TTCACTCCATCCCCCGCAAGTTGTTTCATCTTTACTGCAAAAGGTGAAAAACGCCGGTTATATCCTACAGTCAACGTTATCCCTTTCTTTTGTACTTCTTTATAAGCTTCAGTTATCTCATTTAATTCCAACTGATTTAAGCACAAAGGTTTTTCCACAAACACATGCTTTCCTGCTTGTAACACATCCAATACCATTGGAGCATGAAGATTATGCCTGGTTGTAATCATTACTAAATCTACCGCCTCATCCTTCAATATTTCCTTGTAATCAGAAGTAGCCTTCATCGCACCTGCCTTTCGAGCTAAAACTTTAGCTGACAGTCCTTGCGCACTTGCAATATATCGGATATGTGCTCCAGTTTTCATCAAAGCAGGAAGCATGGTTGCCGATGTGAAATTTCCAGCACCAATAATACCTATCTGTCCCTTTGTTGCAGAGAATTTAGCAGAAGTAACATCAACTACCGTATTTTGCTTTGCATCAACAGGATATTTCAAGATGGAAGCTATGGAACCATGTTTACGCATGTCTCCGTATATCTTTTCATAATCGTTCAAGTCAACTTCTTCAGTGATCAATGATTTCACATCAATATTCCCCATGGATATTGCCTGTAAAATTGTTTCAAAGTTTCTTTTTTCAGTCCAACGCACAAAAGGCAACGGATAATCTATTCCTTTGTTTTCATAATCTTCATCATAACGTCCCGGACCATATGAACAAGAAACTTGAAATGACAATTCTTTTTTATAAAAATCATCTCTCCGAATATCCAACCCTATCACACCAACAAGAACGATACGTCCTCTTTTTCTTGACATCTCAGCAGCTTGATGAATCACTTCATCTGTTTTAGTCGAAGCTGTTATCAGTACAGCATCAGCTCCATGTGAAGCCGTTTCTTCAAGTACATACTTTACAGGATCAGTGCCTTTTGCAGGATTTATACCTATCACTCCCTTAGTGCGAGCCAATTCTACTTTTTCTTCATCAAAATCAATACCTATCACCTTGCATCCATTTGCTTTCAACAACTGAGCCGCTATTAATCCAATCAAACCCAATCCAACCACCACAACAGTCTCTCCCAACTGCGGATTCAGCAAACGAATACCTTGTAAACCAATAGAACCGATTACAGTAAAAGCTGCTTCTTCATTTGAAACATTATCTGGTATTTTAGCTACCAAGTTTTTAGGGACACAAACATACTCGGCATGCTGCCCATTAGATGCTACACGATCACCTACTTTAAATTCAGTAACTCCACTTCCCACAGCAACCACTACACCAGAGTTGCAATACCCCAAAGGCAATGGTTGACCCAATTTATTAAAAACAGCCTCTAATGTTGGTTGTAACCCGTCTGTTTTTATCTTATCAAGTACTTGCTTTACTTTATCTGGTTGTTGACGAGCTTTATCTATTAAATTTGCCTTTCCGAACTCAACAAGCATACGTTCTGTACCTAAAGACACTAAAGAACAGGATGTTTTAACTAAAACATAGCCTGATCTAACTTGAGGAACCGGTACTTCTTCAAGTACAGTTCTCCCTGATTTCATATCTTGAATGATTTGTTTCATAGTTATCCTTTATATTTTGTTACAACATTCATTATATCTTTTTCTCTTCTTGTCATTGAAAATAATGATTCAATCCTATTATGAGCTGCAATACTAATACTCTCTAAATCATTCTCCCAGTAATCCTCTACAGCATTAGCAATAGTTCTCGGTAATGTATCCTTTATTATTACCCCTGCATCTCCAACAACATTCAGTACTTCTCCAACATCTGTTGTTATAACCACAGCCCCACAACTCATAGCCTCCGCAATAGCCAGCCCAAAACCTTCATAGCGAGATGGCTGTAAATAAAAACGGCATTTTTTCAGATAACTCAATTTTTCATCCTCGGAAATTGAACCTAAAATATTAATATAAGCATTTAATCCTTTTCCTGATATATATTTTTTCACCTCATCAAAAGCATCCCCCTCATGTCCTGCAATATTAAGATGTACATCCAACTTATCTTTCAATAATTCAATCGAGTCTATAATTTCATACAAGCATTTTCGTTTTACATTTTCTTTTCCTGTCCAACAAATAGTAAACAATTCATTTCTTCTATTGCAATATGTCTCTCTTGAATACTTTATAGTGTCTATACAATGTGGAGAATATATCATATTTCTAAGCTTCCAATCTTTAGAAATTTGCTCATACTCATTTTTTGAGACCAGAATATTTTTATTTGCATATTTTATAGAGTACTTAATCAATAGCCTTTCTAATAACGGTCTCCTATAATAATCAGAAGCAGCCATTGGACACTTATAATTAAAAGTACCTGTTATTATAAGTTTCTTCCTCAACAATTTTGAAACAAACACAGGAAAAAAAGCATATGTCCACCACCAAACAAAAATAATATCTGCACTCCAATCTATTTCACTATATTTAGTTGCTATCGTCAAATTAGAATCTATTCTTTTTAGGATATTAATATCCTGATTATAAAATTCAACAAGAAACAATTTGCTCCTATCTGATATTTTACAAAAAAAACATATTTTCATAATTACGTCTTAAATAGTTCAAATCACATTTTTTTTCACTCCCTCAATATTCCTTCTACAATATCTAACATATCAACACTATTATATAACTGTACTGAAGCCTTTGAATACGATTCATAATTTCTGCTAATTTCAAGAATTGATTCGCATACATTTTCCTCAAACAAAATATCAGTACAAATACCTGCTTCAAATTTTGAAAAAATAAAATTCAAGGCAGGTAAATTATTCGAAATCATAGGAATACCAAACATCGAATATTCATACAATTTATTAGGCGCACAATATAAAACATTAATTGCTCGATTTATCGGTTCACCATTTACAACATATACCAATATACCAATATACGCTAATTTAGTAATTTCCAAATGTAAAGGAGGTGGTAAGAAAGGAAGAAAAACAATTCTATCACTTTGATATTTATTTCTAAGTTCATCATAAAAAGAATTTTCTCCTCCCATTAAAAATAGCACATAATCATCAGGTAAAGAATTAACAGCTCTAATAAAATAATCAACTCTTCTCTCGGGAATAAAAACTCCTTGATACAATATTATTCTTTTATTTCTGTATTTGGATATTATTTCTTGAATAAAGGATGGCAAAGATTGAGTAACTTGAGTATTTTTATTATATGGTTTATTTGGCAGAATATAAGGAACTTCATTTAAATTATAAATAGATTTTGTTATATGCGCTCTATTATATTCACAGCAAACAACCTTTTTTGATTTTTTTAAATTTTTTTCAAACGGATAACAAGGACTTAATAATCTGTATGCAATTCTTTGAGTTGGATTTTTAAATTCAAACAAATGAGATATCACATCATACTTATCTAAATAAGCAGAAAACAAACTAACTGTTTCTGAATGCAAAAGCCATAAATATGTCGTTTCCTTCACATATTCACTTTTCAGTACTTCCAATACATACTTACGATATTTATACTGTTGAATTATTCGTTGTATTCCATTTCCACCATACAATGATGTCTTATAAAATCGTACACGATTTTTTTCCATTAATACTTCTTCTGTATTGATATCTGAACAACCACCAATGTACACGATTTCATAATTCAATTCTGACAATATATTACATATAGATATCACTGGTGGAAACAACTTGATATCATATATCATCGTTAATATTACTCTATTTTTCATTTTCTAATTCCTGTGATAAAACATTTATATATCCTAAACCATACTTCAAATCAGGTTCCATATAATTCCCCTCTCCCCATTCATTCCAAGACTTTAAAAAAACATATTTCCGTTCTTGAGGCTTATTTCTTATATTATATAAAATTGAGCTAACATGTCTTCGAAACAAATCAGGAGTTGATCCATGCAAAATATATCCCCCAGTACCACTTCTTGGAGTATGATCCCAATTAGGTATTATTGTTGGAAATACCTTCACATCCTCATATTCACGATTCATTAAAGACATTCTTTTCACCATATCTGAGTATTTATGAATATACGGAATATTTAACACATCAGAATAAAAACGCCTTTTAAGCTTATTCAATAATAAATTTTCAGTTTTCCATTCCCACAATCCTACATAATTAACTGCGTCAAAACCAAATGAAAGCATTTTATCTATATCTGATCGTATTGTGGCTTGAGCAATAAAATAAATGTCACCTATATTATTCTTTTTAGCAAGATCTCTCCAAACCGATATAAAAGTTGTTACATCAAGAAACTCTAAAGGCCTATATATCATGAACACTGGTTTACCATCTATCTTATAATAACGTTTATCCTTAAAGGCCTTTAATAAAGAATTAAAATGAAATATATAATCCTCCACACCTATATACCGTTGTTCTATCAACAAATTCTTTTTGCAAGTTCCATCCCGATTCCAAAATTTTGCATGCCATGATTCATTAGCCCAACACAAACAAAAAGGAAAATCGGGCTCATTAAGTCTTAACACCTCTTTAATAGGATAATCAAGTTCCTGTTTTCCTTCTCCAAACCAATAATGATAATAACAAAAAGCTTCAATTCCAGCCTTATGCGCAAGATTTGCTTGTTCTTTCCTAACTTCAGGTAATCTCAAATCATAATATCCCAAATCTGCAGGTACCTTAGGTTGATAATGCCCTGGATATAAAGGACGAGCCTTTCCGACATTAGTCCATTCTGTAAATCCTTTTCCCCACCATTTATCGTTATCCCTCGTAGGATGAAATTGTGGTAAATAAAATGCAATAACATGAGTTTTATTTATCATTACTTATAGTTTTTATGTTTAAAAAAATTTTGAACATAATACACAATTATCGGATTTTTCACTAAAAATAATTGTGATAAAAAGAAATATACACTACAACAAAAAAAGGAAGATAGCAATATTTGCAAATTATCACTTAATATTCTCTTCACAAAAAAGACAATAACCAAATATGGAATTGAATAAAATATATTCAATTTAACACTATCAAAAAGAAGAAATAATAATTTATTCCTAATCACATAAAAAAGGAGAAAAAAAGTAACTAAAAATTCAGAACATAATAATGTAATAGCTGTACCTATAGAAGATAAATGACTAACTAAAATCAAATTAAGAGACAATCCAAAAACCGCACCTACCACAGCTGTCTTTAAAACAATTTTATCTTTTTTTAGAGGTATAAGAATTTGAGTTACTAACATTTGAGCGATTCCAACTATCAATATCAAAGGAGTGATCAATTGCATAGGCAATATAGCTCCTTCATATCCATTTCCTGCTACAACAGTTATAATTTCACCTGACAATGGTATAATTGCAAAAACAAGAGGAATACTGATCGAAAAAAACATCCCAAATACAACATTTATCTTCTTTCTAAACTCAATCACATTGCCCTTAGATAGCAAAGCTGACATACGAGGCATCATAACATTTGTTAAAGAAGTAAACAATCCCAATATAATCGTATATATTTTTAATGCTGTCACATAATATCCCACCTCTTTTTCTGAAGAAATAAACCCCAAATATATTACATTAAAAGTAGTATAAGCAGAAGACAATATCAAATAAAATCCGAGATAAACATAAGGTTTTATATACAGTTTAAAATCTTCAATACGCACTAAAACATATGATACAACTTTCCTAGAATATATCCAATTTACAATGGAATTAGAAATAACTAGTAAAACAGTTATACTATAATAAATATATACATCAGCAGCATTTTTCACAAAAACAAACAACAAAACAATGTAAAAAAGCCTTAAAACCAAAGCACGTATAGTTATATATTTAAAATTTTCAATCCCTTTGTAGAACCATTCAATCAAAAACAAATTGAACAACAACTTAAATATACCTAAAAAAAAGAAATCACGTTTTTCATAAAATTGTGGTATAAGAAATATCAATCCAATATACATTAATGACACAATAATCGTGAAACACAAATTTATAGAAAACAATACCGAGAATATTTTATTCCTTTTACTAACATCATTAGAAACCTTTGCTATTTCACGAATCCCCAAGATATTCAAACCTAACATTGAAATCATTATAAAATAATTAACAATTCCATCAATAAAATTCACTATCCCAATATTTTCAACACCTAATACACGAGATAAATATGGAAAAGTTACTAATTGTATTGCATAATTACTCGTCGTTAAAATAGCACTATAAATAATATTTTTTTTTACCCCCATTATTCTCTATTTGACCTTATAATAGATTGATTATACATGGCGTTATAGAATATCAACTCTCTATCAGAATGCTTAACTGGACTAAATACAGACTCATAAGGATACCATAACTCATATTGCCTTGTATGAGCTACTAAATGAGAAGTATCAGTCATATAATAATAACTCTTTTGAAATATCAATAAGCTGAAACATCCTATAAATACAATCTTGCTATTAACCGATTTTTTCATTGAAATCAGAGAATAACCAACATTTACTATATATGGGATTGCAAATGGAATTAGATAATTTGAAATCCTCATCAATCCTTGATTCATTGCCCCTAAAAACAAAAACAAAAGTAACATCTTCATGATATTATTATCCTGTTTATCCATAAGTTTATTTTTAATCGCAATTAAATAAAAACCAAGAAATGCTATAAAAGAAATTGCATAATACAAAATGCCCAACACATTATTCATTTCTAATGTAGAATAAGATTTCAATTTCAAACCTATAACAGGCACAAAATCCATAAAAATCACATAGTTATTGGGAAGAATATAAAAGAATATAAAGATAATTAATCCTCCTCCTATTCCCAATATCAAATTAGCATGTTTTATCTTTAATAAGTAATTCAACAAAGGAAAAATCAATAACACTAATGCTGAATAATGAAAACCTATAGAAAACACGCATCCCAGATAGTATCTAAAATATTTTCTCTCTATAAGATTGGATATATTAAAACAAAATACACAAACAGCTAATGCTTCACGCAATATCTCCATATTATAATAAATATAATATATCAAGAAATATACTAAGAAACAAGATATTATATTTACACTTTTTTTCCTAAACACATAGAAGAATGTGAGATTTACTATTATAGCATGTAACAATTGAAGATATACAAAATCCTCACCTAATGTTTTAGATATTGCACAAAATAAATACCATAATGGACCGTATCCTTCATCAAAACTAAAAAATTCCCAATTTTCCCATGTAGGCATTGAAGTATATGTATCTATATAGTACAAAGAATCACCGCCAACCCTGTACCTTAATCCTGCAATCAAAATCAGAAATACAATTATTGCATACACACAAACAGCAAAAAGCTTTCTATAATGTTGTAAATCAACCAGTATCCAACCATAGAAAATCAGGGTAAAAGCGGCAATATATATCATTTTGATATAAACATATTTATAATACGAGTACAAGCTTTCCCATCCCCATAAGGATTCACCGCCTTACTCATTTCCTCATAACGCACTTTATCATCCAACAAAATAGAAACTTCATTTACAATCTTATCATAATCTGTTCCTACCAATTTCACCGTACCAGCTTCTAAAGCTTCCGGACGTTCTGTTGTATCACGCATCACAAGTACAGGCTTACCAAGTCCTGGAGCCTCTTCTTGAATGCCACCACTATCAGTCAAGACAATAGTCGATTTCTCCATTAAATAAACAAAAGAAAGATATTCCAAAGGCTCAATGAAAAACATATTCCCCAAATTGGACAAATCTTCGCCAAACACTTCATGAATAGGTTTACGAACATTGGGATTTAGATGCATCGGATAAACAAAGTCAACATCCGGATATCGCTTTGTAAGAGTCTGAATAGCCTTACACATAGAAATAAATCCGTCACCGAAATTCTCACGCCGATGTCCTGTTATCAAAACCAATTTCTTTCCCCCCTGCAAACGATTAACATCATAACCGGAAGTACGCAAAATTCCTTCCAACTCTTCATCAAGTTTCTCATCTTTCTTTATCTTATCTATAACCATGTAGAGCGCATCTATCACCGTATTACCAGTTACGATAATAGAAGTGGCTTTTACTCCTTCATTCAACAGATTCTGCTTGCTTAACGGCGTTGGAGAAAAATGGTAAGTGGCAATACGACCTGTTATCAACCTATTCATCTCTTCTGGCCAAGGACTATAAATATCATGAGTACGAAGCCCTGCTTCTACATGGCCTACAGGAATCTGTTGATAGAAAGCAGCCAAAGCCGAAGCGGTTGATGTAGTTGTATCACCATGAACCAAAACAACATCCGGTTGCGCATCCTTCAACACATCACGCATACCCGTCAAAACACGGGCTGTCACGTCGTATAAATCCTGCCCCTGTTTCATTATGTTCAAATCATAATCCGGAGTGATTTCAAATATACGCAATACCTGATCAAGCATCTCACGATGCTGCCCAGTGACACATACGATTGTTTTGAACTCTTGGGGATGTTTCTGAAATTCCTTTACTAAAGGAGCCATTTTTATAGCTTCGGGACGAGTCCCGAAAACCAACATTACTTTCTTCATGCTACAACGATTAATCATTTTTATAGATTCCGCAAAAGTCAAGAATTACCTTCCGGTCATTATAAGGCAAAGTTTTAAATACCGAATGAGCAACCAGAAAAACGACTATGTCCGCTTTCTCATAAGCCTCTTTATAATCTGTAAGTTTAAATACATTATGTGTTTGCACATTAGGCTCTACAACCAATATGTCCGCATTGTTACAACCTTGCATCACTTTCGTTGTGATATATTTAGCAGGCGCTTCACGCAAATCATCAATGTCAGGTTTGAAAGCCAATCCCATCATGGCAACAGAGGGTTTGCGATGATGTTCCAACTCAAATTTAAGCATAGCATTTTGTACTTTTTCAGCACACCAGAATGCTTTATAATTATTGATTTCTCGAGCAGTGGATATTATCTTGGATTCCATAGGGAATTCTGCCGTGATGAAATAAGGATCTACTGCAATACAATGGCCTCCCACACCGCATCCAGGTTGAAGGATATTCACACGAGGATGTTTGTTCGCCAAACTTATCAACTCCCAGACATTGATTCCCGCCTTATCACAAATCAGAGAAAGCTCATTAGCAAAGGCTATCTGCACATCACGAGAAGAATTCTCAGTCAGCTTACACATTTCCGCCGTTTTAGCATTTGTCTTGTGCAGGGTTCCTTTGACAAACTGGCTATAAAACCCGATCGCTTTCTCCGTCGACTCAGGGTTGATCCCACCGATGACACGATCGTTATGAACCAATTCATAAATGACATTTCCCGGTAATACACGTTCCGGACAATAAGCTATATAGATTCTATCTCTTAACTCCGGACGCAACTCAAAAATCAGCTCCGCCATCTTATCTGTAGTTCCCACTGGTGATGTAGATTCTATAACATATAAATCCCCCTCTTTCAACAAAGGAATCACGGCACGTGTAGCAGCCTCCACATAAGAAACATCGGGTTCATGATTTCCCTTGAAAGGAGTAGGCACAACCATGAAATAGGCATCACTCACTTCCGGAGTAGTAGAAGCCTTCAACTGACCGGAGGCCACAACTTCTTGGAGCATCTCCTCCATGCCCGGCTCAATGATATGTAACTTTCCTTGATTAGTTTTCTTTACAATCTCAGAATTAATATCTACTCCCAAAATTTGAATACCGTATTTGGCAGCAATAATTGCTGTGGGAAGACCAATATAGCCTAACCCCATAAAACATGCTTTCATTCTATTTTTCTATTAAAAATAAGTCTCAAACCAAGCCATAATACAGCTTGAATGCGACATATTAAAGTTATATGAATTATCAACAAACCTATTTATTCAAAACAATCCACTTAATCCAAACTCTCAAACTGTGAATTACGGCTCTTAAACTCCGGGACGAAAGCTTTCATTTCTTTCACCATTTCTATTATATCTACACTTCTGGATTTATTTTCTATACTATCCAAATATTGCTTGACTATGTTATATTCGTATTCACGGACAGTCGCCACACGAATCTTCCGATGTGGTGTCTCCTTCGTATTTTCCTTATGACTCAAAAGTTCCTCATACAATTTCTCACCTGGACGTAATCCTGTATACTCTATCTCAATATCCTTCCCTACTTTCATGCCTGAAAGTTCTATCATTCGCTGAGCTAAATCAGCAATCTTCACAGGTTGTCCCATATCAAATACAAAGATCTCTCCTCCATTCCCCATCGTACCAGCTTCCAAAACCAATCGACATGCCTCGGGAATAGTCATGAAATAACGAATTATTTCTGGATGGGTTACTGTTACTGGTCCTCCGTTATTAATCTGTTCACGGAAACGAGGTATGACAGAACCATTACTTCCCAAAACATTGCCAAAACGGGTCGTTATAAATTTTGTGCTACCTTGTACTTCACCTTTTATAATAGCCAAACTCAAGCTCTGTACATAAATTTCAGCCAAACGCTTGCTGCACCCCATAATATTAGTTGGATTCACTGCTTTATCCGTACTAATCATTACAAACTTTTCAACACCGTACTTTACGGCTGCGTCTGCAACCAACCGAGTCCCGTAAACATTCACCCGTACAGCTTCACAAGGATTCTCCTCCATCAATGGTACATGCTTATAAGCAGCTGCATGGAATACAATATGAGGATGCCAATTGCGAAAAACATAATCCAACCGGTCTCCATTTCGAACATCTCCTATCACAGGTACAAAATTCAAGTTAGGAAATTTATCTTCCAACTCTAAACGCAAATTATGCATCGGTGTTTCAGCCGAATCAAAACAAATCAACTTACAAATAGGGAAATGTGCTAACTGACGACAAATCTCACTGCCAATACTTCCTGCAGCACCTGTAACCAGTATCACCTTATTTTCAAGTAAGCAAGCGATCTCCTGCATGTTGATCTGAATTTCTTCACGTCCTAACAAGTCTTCAATCTTTATATCACGGATAGATCGTTTTATCGCACCGTTATGGACCTCTTCCATCTCAGGAACCACCAAAGTATGCAAAGATATCTGCTCACAAAAACGGATCAACCGATCTTTTTCTTGTTGTATAGTTTTGAGATTGGGAAAAAGTATACCGTCTAAAGAATTTCTGTTTACTAGCCGCAAAAGATCTTCGCGGGAAGCTATCTGATACACTGGCAATTCTGCTATACGGAAATTCCTTTTCTGTTTATTGAAAGTGAGAAAACCGGTAATACTGTAATCTTGCATAAAAATATGCCTTGTTGCTGTTGAAGCAATCATAACACTCTCATCTCCCGTTCCATAAACCAATACTTGTTTCCGCTTTTTCCCAAGCTGCAACAAAGCCATATTATATATGTTTATAATAAAAATACGGAATGTTACCAACATTAGCATTGTAAGGACACAATCGATAAATAATCCGACCAGATAGACTTTCGGAGTAAACGAGGCTTTCAGAACTAGGAGTAATATACATAAAACCACCGATTTCAATATAGCCACTCCCCAAATTCTCCATAAACCACGTAAAGTAGAATGACGGATCACACCGTGATAGACCTTAAAAGTAAAGAAAGCAATCAAACTTCCGACCAAAGAGGCAAAACCTCCTTTTAAAATATCTTCCTGAGTATAGGAAACCCCTAGAAAGGACAATAGTCCTAATACACCTATTAATGAAACACTTAAAGATATGATCAGGTCAAAGCTGAAAATGATCCATCCATTGATATATCTCATTTTGGTAAAACGAGAGAAAAGGCGCTGTAAGCCCACGTAATGATTATTCATTTCCATTGGAAGAGTATAAATAAAATTAGTTTTGGAATTTTCCGAAAGACATAGGTATAGCTAATAACAGCTTTCGATCAGCCATTACCAGAACCTGCGGATTAACAAGATCAGAGAACAAGGAATAGATCACCAGAAAGGTGATTATCAAAAGATAGGACATTAATACTAGTTTATTTTTTACACAAAAAAGTTCGTCAGTCACATAGCTGCAACGACGACCCTGATAAAAAAATGATCCTTTTTAACCGCCGCAAAAGTATGCATTAATTTTCGAACAAACAAAATACAAAAAAATCATTAACCCTTGCCTAACAAGGTATAATGAAAAACCTAACACTTAAAATTAACAAAAAAAACTACTTTGTAAAGGTGATAAAGAGAATCATTATTAGCTACTTTTTCCAATATTCACACAAAAAGTCCAGAACCCGCATATATCATAGTATACAGACTTACAGAGACATACGGTATATAAATCAAATATTAAATCAGCCCCAATAAAAACATGCCATGTCATAAAACAATTCATTTAACCATTCAAGAAGGCAGACCTGATTAGCTAAAACAAATTATTCTCTATTCATTACTTATTTAATATTTTTTACCAATCGGCTGTTATCTTGCGATTTACAGAAAAACACATTTCGGAGAAGAACTGAAAATTATGGTTACCGGACAGAGTTAGAACGGTTGAAAAATGAGATGACACTGACATTCAATGTCTATAATACATTAGCACAAAAACAGGTACAGGATAAATTACGGGTACAGGAACAAACACCGGTCTATACCATTATAGAACCGGCTTCCGTCCCCCTGAAAGCTTCAGCACCAAAAAAAGTACTGATCCTCATCGGTTGTATTTTTCTTGACCTGATAGCAATAAGCGGATATGTACTGATCAGAGACAGGCAAATATTCTGATCAGTACATATTCTTGTAGTCGGAATTACGACCGGCTGATCTGCAACCCCTTATCGGAAAGGCTCATCTCAACGAAACGGGCATTCGGATTATGCGGCGAAGCAGTCAGCTGTCTGCGTATTTGTAAGGCCGCATCCGGATCTTTAGCGACGATATACAGATAACCGCCTCCACCTGCTCCGGGTAATTTATATCCCAAGGCATACTCTTTAATCTGGGTGATAAGTGCCTCTACTGCCGGAGGATTTGTTCCGGAATCGAGTGCTTTCTTTTGTTCCCAGGTCTTTGCGATAAGTTTGCCGTAGGTTTCAAAATTACCGCACTGGATGGCTTCAAACATATCCAGGGCATGTGTTTTCATTTCTGAGAGCAGGTGGAGATGGGTCCCACTGTTCAGGAACATCCCTTGCACGATCTCAGCCAGGATATTTTTTGCCGTACGGGTTATACCGGTATAATAAAGTAAATGACAGCCCTGATATTGCGGGTCTGTAAACAAATATTCCGGCAACCAGCGCACGGAAGGATTCTGGTTGAATCCCTCTCCTGTTTGTAAAAGTTTCAGACCGTGCAATACTCCGCCATACTGATCCTGCCAGCCTCCGCCGGTTGTCAGCAATTGTTCCAAGATCAATGTACGGTACCCTATCTTACTTTTATCCCAGGCCAGACCGCAAAAATCAGAGATTGCACCCAGAACCGTTGCTGCCAGGATAGAACTGGTACCAAGTCCGGAACCGGCAGGAATAGCCGCCAGTAAAGTTACCTCCAACCCGCAACCGAAACTCTTCAACTGATCTTCCAGCGAAGGGTAATGCTCTGCTGAAAATTCCGGGACAAAGCCGGCAAGTGCTAACGCTGCTTTCGGTATAGAGAAAGGAGAACCGATCTTTTTATAATCATGCAATTCATCCCAGGTTGAAACAACCTCCATAGCCCCCAGGTCTATGGAACGCAAAATAATTTTATATTCTTTCGATGGCTTGACATATACTTGCAACGGCGGCTGGCCATTCAGTTCGATAGCTACATTAACCACGTTTCCACCGGCATACATACAGTAAGGAGGTGTGTCAGTCCATCCGCCAGCCAGGTCGATACGTACCGGACTACGTCCCCAGACAATCTGATCGCGATAGACATTCAGGAAAGGAGATTGTTTTTCACGGGAAACAGACCCGATCAGTCCTTCTCTCAACAATGAAAAAGCATCCTGTTGTTCCTCTTCATAAGGTTTCCCTTCCAGTTGCAATACACGAGCCCGGAACATCCGGTTATGTATCCGTTTCATTAAAGGAACTTCAGAGGAAAGCACCTCAGGTAAAGCCAGATTTCCACCGGCAAATTCACGTGCAGCATCAGCAAGGTCCAACTGATAGAAGACACTTTTCTCGTGATTAGCGGCCAGCATCGGCCAGTTGGCATAACGGAACTTTTCACGTTGGGCAAACAACCGATCCAGATTCGCATAATCAGATAATTCATTCGCCGACATTTTCTGGGAAGTTTCCCATATCTTACGGCCATTTTCCAGTCCGGGTTCGGAAACCATCCAGCGTATTACCAGTCCTAATTCGTCCACATTTTTACAAACGGGGAACAACGGGGCATTCTGTAAATCATCAAAAGGTTCGAATGTTACTCCCCTATCCTTTCCCCATTGAATGACAGGACATCCCATGAAAAGCGTTTTCTCATCGTCAGATGCTCCTTTAAACGGATCATTAAAACCATAAGGACGTGCAGCCCAGTCTTGCTCACCGACCGGAACGACATCGATACAAACACCGGAGGGCAGATCCAATTCCCAGTTATTTGCCGGGACACCGGTTAGTATATGGCGGTTATCCAGTTTCCAATTCTTTCCTATATAACTGTTTTCAATCCATAGCTCAGAGTTCTCGGCTGTCAGCGTCAAATCGATAGCTGCATTCTGCACGAACATGGCCGGGTGAGGTTTAACCTTTCGGTGCATAATTGCCCGCTGGTCACGTACCAGATTCTGAACGGCTAGTGTGGAAGAGATCAGTTCACGACTTGTGCCATAATGGTAAAACTCTCCTCCTTCCAAAGGTAAAATAGCCACACTTAACTGATTCAGTTCAGTATCGGCAATACGGGGATGTTCTCCCAATGCCAGTCCAAATTCAGAATACAGATCGTAAGATTTCATAGTCTTCCCGTCGGCTGTATAAGAATGTTTCATCAGCAACTCCATTGCCCGGTCGCTAAGTAACCAAACCCCTATATCCATCAGGAAAAGATGTGTCTGTGCCAACTTCCCCAAATCATCCAAAGAAGGCTTCTGAAGCATAAAGTCCAGTTTATCGGGCGTCTGCCGGTCCGACACAAACACACCATGGTTGGTCGCCAAGGCAGGATCGACCCACAATCCGTAACAAACAACATCCACCTCCGGAATATCCTGTAACGGCTCACTGTTTCTTATATACACATCACCACTGGCAATCAGGGTATGGAGTGAATCCGGCGCTTTATGCATGATCTCCTCATATAAAGGAAGTTGCAGGGATAGCAGATTTTGTGATAACTTTTGCCCTCTCGCCCATCTGAAAACAGGTATCGGAGTCAAAATCTTTCCCGACGGGGCATATCCGGGTAACCGCCGGCTTTGACCTCCGGCATGCAACAAAATTCTTTTTTCTTTTGCCAGCCATTCCTTTACAGATATTTGAGGTGCTTCATTTTGCCGGCATGCTTCGATCAACCAGGTTGTACCACCACCGGAACCAAGCCGTGCCCCTACCGGGTCGGAAGTACAAAACCATTCATCCACATTTACTTTCGCTATCTTGTGGAAACTATTCACCAAATTGGGCGGTAACGATAATAATTTCTTCATATTTATATATGTATCAGGAAACGATGAAATCATTCCTGCCTAGTTATTCTATCTTTATCACAAAAGTAGTTTTTCCTTCCATTATGATCACACGTAAGTTAAATTTTAATTTAATTTTACCATTCAATATGCCATTGGTTTAAATTATTATATTCATATTTGTAGTGAAAAGCAACTTACATATCCAGTTGACGATAAAAAACGTTGGTTTTTACTAATCACCCCCTATCATTTAGTTTTCTAACGTATCTTTAGTTATTCATTTAATATTCAATTGTATGATATACGGTTATGTAAGAGTCAGTACGGATAAGCAGAGTACTGAAAATCAGCGATTTGAAATTGAAAAGTTCGCAAAAGCCAAAAGCATGCGTATTGATCGCTGGGTAGAAGAAACAATCAGTGGAACAACAGATGTTGCAGAACGGCAACTAGGACGGTTAATCAAGCAAATCCGTAAAGGAGACATCTTGATTACAACTGAGTTATCCCGTTTAGGTCGTAACCTGATGCAGGTTATGAGCTTCCTCCATCAATGCATGGAGAGAGACATTTTCGTGATAACAGTAAAAGAACGCTATGAGTTGGGAAACAACATCAACAGCAAAATCCTGGCCTTTGCTTTCAGCCTGAGTGCCGAGATAGAACGTAACCTGATTTCTCAACGTACAAAAGAAGCGTTGGCACGAAAGAAAAAAGAAGGGAC
Organism: Parabacteroides goldsteinii DSM 19448 = WAL 12034; assembly: GCF_000969835.1. Lineage (GTDB taxonomy): Bacteria > Bacteroidota > Bacteroidia > Bacteroidales > Tannerellaceae > Parabacteroides > Parabacteroides goldsteinii. The sequence continues at coordinate 154,388 of NZ_KQ033913.1, read as the reverse complement.
AAAACTAGGTCGTCCCAAGGGGGGAAAGTCGGAACAGTACAAACTGTCCGGTAAAGAAAATCTCATTCGTAAACTTCTGGAAGAAAAGAAAACCAGATTGTACATCAGTAAAAAGTTAGGAGTAAACAGACAAACTTTAAGAGATTTCATGAGGATGAACCCGGAGTTAGACTGATTATAGAAATATTAAGTTTTTTGTCGCCCGAAGAACATGTGTCCCAATTGTTAAACAATGCAATCCAGGTGAATAAAATCTAAGCTAAATTGTTTATTTATAGTTGTTTGTTCTAAATACATAAGAAAAATGTGTATTGAAACATCTAATATTAATACTGTTTGTGTTCTGAAGGAATATTTTATCCACCATTACACTCTCATTATGAAAACATTAGATACAATTATCGATCAACAAAAAATTAATTTTTAATGATTCACATATCAGAAGCAAATAACAGGCCGTCTTCGGACAAGACAGACATTTTTTTGAGAATAAAAAAGAGATTGTAAAAATTACACCAAGAGAAAAAATTCAAGGAATAAAGTGATATGGATATAAGTATTTAAGTTAAAAGCTAAGAAGTTATTCTATTAGGCGCAGCAAGGAATAGAAAGAACAAGAACTCTGGGATTCTACTTTAGTAAATAATTACTTGTGTATTGAGAAAACTTCATTTTTTCATCTCACTTTTACACATTATTATACTATAAATTAACTAATTGTGAATAAATATACTATCTTTGGGATAAATTGCGCTAGTAGAAATATTCGTTGAACCTTATAAAAAGAAAAAAGTATGGAAAGAACACTTGTTATATTAAAACCATGCACCATCCAGCGAGGTCTGATTGGTGAAATAATTGCCCGTTTTGAAAAAAAGGGATTGATATTGGAAGGCATGAAAATGACCTGGTTGACGGATGAGATTTTAAGCGAACATTACGCTCACCTGAAAGAAAGGTCTTTTTTTCAAAGGGTTAAAGACGCAATGGCTGTATGCCCTGTGATTGTTTGTTGCTGGAAAGGAGTCGATGCGGTAAATGTAGTGCGTACGCTGGCCGGATCAACCAATGGAAGAAATGCCGCCCCGGGAACCATCCGCGGAGACTACAGCATGAGTGTACAGGAAAATATCGTACATGCCTCCGATTCACCGGAAACAGCCGCAATCGAATTGAAAAGATTTTTCAATGAGGATGAATTATTTAGTTATGAGACAAAAAACCTGCTCAGTCTTTATGCAAACGATGAATTCTGAGAGATAAAGTAAACAAAAAGCCGGAAAAGAGAAATCATAGACTCTTTTCCGGCTTTTTTATTTCTACGATATCATCCTATCCTCCCGAACCGGATGAACAACCTCATTACTAATCTAAAAATCTAATACCATGAAAAACACACTACATTATATAAACAAGCCCATTCTATGAAATGTTCCGAAAAAATAAAGAAATTACTTGCAGTTGTATTATTCCCGAATTGGACCTATATTTGTACTGTATTTTAAACACGAGTACAGACAAAAAATTAAAAGAAAACAATATGCACAGTTGGTTTGAATGTAAAGTCTCCTTTGAAAAAGTACTGGAGAACGGAATGCAAAAGAAAGTAACAGAACCTTATCTGGTCGACGCCCTCTCTTTCACAGAAGCGGAAGCCCGTATCATTGAAGAAATACGCCCGTTCATATCCGGCGAATTTACTGTTACTGACATCAAACGTGCCCGTCTTTCAGAATTGTTCTTCAACGAAAACGGCGACCGTTTCTACAAAATTAAAGTATATTTCATCACACTCGATGAAAAAAGCGGCGCTGAAAAGAAAACGGCTGCACAGATGCTTGCACAGGCTTGCACACTGAAAGAAGCCATCGCCGTACTGGAAGAAGGCATGAAAGGCACCATGGCCGATTACACAATCGCTTCGGTTACAGAAACCATGCTGATGGACGTATTCCCTTTCTCCGTCAATGATGACAAAACGCCCAAATCAGGAGAAGAACTGATTGCCGAACAGAAAAAACAGGCTGAGGACAAAGCACAGGAAGCATGAGTATCTCCCAGAACATAGTACAGTTAAAGGCATCGCTACCGGCAAACGTCACATTGGTAGCCGTGTCCAAGTTTCATCCGGCAGAAGCATTGATGGAGGCCTACAATGCTGGCCAGCGTGTCTTTGGCGAAAGCAGGGCACAGGAGCTGACGGCTAAACAAAAAGTACTACCGGGTGATATCGAATGGCATTTTATCGGTCCGCTGCAAAGCAATAAAGTGAAAGATATTGCGCCATTTATCCATACAATCCATAGCATCGACTCACTGAAATTATTACAGGAAGTAAATAAACAAGCCGCAAAAAACAACCGTATAATCCGTGTATTACTGGAGATACATGTTGCTCAGGAAGAGACCAAACACGGACTAAGTCCTGACGAGTGCCGTGAGCTTCTGCAAAACGAACAACTTGCCGAACTAGGCAATATTCAGATATGCGGATTGATGGGAATGGCGACCTATACCGATGACATTGCGCTCATCGAACAGGAATTTCACATCTTACATGAACTTTTCAGCGAATTAAAAGCTATATATTTCATAGGAAATGATAATTTTGCAGTACTATCTATGGGAATGAGTCACGATTATCCGGTTGCCATTCGCCAGGGTAGCACCATGATACGGGTTGGAACCAGTATTTTCGGCGAACGCGAGTACTAACACATTAAATTGAATCTGACATGATTGACATTAAAACCCAATATGCGGGACTAACACTTCGTAATCCGTTAATTGTAGGAAGTTCAGGTCTGACAAACAACCCTGAGCGAAACAAGGAATTCGAAAAGGCAGGTGCCGGAGCGATTGTTCTCAAATCTCTTTTTGAAGAACAAATTGAAATGCAAAGCGATTCGCTTATGCAGGATTCAGACTATCCGGAAGCTGCCGATTATATCCGTGGTTATGTAAAAGCAAACCAGGTAAACAACTATCTGGAACTGATAAAAAAGACAAAAGAACAGTGTACCATTCCTATCATTGCCAGCATCAACTGTTACAAGTCTGATGTGTGGATTGACTTTGCCCGTCAGATAGAGCTGGCAGGAGCCGACGCACTTGAACTGAATGTCTATTTTCTTAAAACGAGTCTGGAATACAATCCCGACGAGATTCGTGACCTTTACGTCAACATCATCCGGAAAGTAAAGGAAACGGTTTCAATACCCGTTATCATGAAAATCGGGAAGAACGTCGGAAACATTCCGGCACTGGTTAATACATTAAAGGTTAATGGGGCAGATGGCGTAGTGATGTTCAACCGCTTTTACCAGCCGGACATCGACATCAACAATATGCAGATAGTATCGGGCAACGTATTCAGCAACCACTCCGACCTGAGCGACACAATCCGCTGGACGGCAATCATTTCAGGTAAGGTTCCCGGAATAAGCATCGCTTCGTCAACCGGTATCCACGATTGGGAAGACGTTATCAAATGCCTGTTGGCAGGAGCTTCTGCCGTACAGATGTGCAGCGCATTATATACTCATGGCGGCGAAATCATATCACAGGTACTTACTTGTATTGAAGAATGGATGCACCAGACACATTATCAGAATCTGGCACAATTCCAGGGTAAACTGAATTATGCCAATATCCCCGATCCGGCCATGTATGAACGTTCACAGTTCATGAAATACTTCTCAAACAGAGACTAAGAAACAAATCTGATAAAACAGAAAAGAGACAGGGTTCCAGCCTTGTCTCTTTTTTATTTATTCCTTAATCATTGTCAGAAGCATTTTAAAACGTTGCACCGCTGTTAAAGCATGCGGTACATTGGCAGGAAGCACCAACGACTCCCCTGCTTTCATCCGGGAATGATTTCCATCGACAACGATTTCCATTTCACCTTCCAGTATTTGTACCAGAGCATCAAAAGGTGCGGTATGTTCACTCAGTCCTTCCCCTTTATCAAAAGAAAACAGAGTAATGTTACCTGCTGCACTTTTCACGATTTGTTTGCTGACAACCCCACCCGCTGAATAATCAACCAAATTGCTTAAATCGACTACAACTCCTTTTTGAAATAATTTTTCCATATCTTTTCTATTTACTGGTTTATAATAATCAATTCTGTTTTTCTTAAAACAACAGATGAAAAACATTTGTTCTCAACTACCCTTCAACAAGCCGGATAAAATATTTTCCACTAAACAATATCAATATTAAAAATATTATCTATCTTTGCATCATTAATAAAGAATACGACATGGAAGCAATCTGCGTAATCAAAGACATATACAAAACATTATATCAGTTTGAAAAGGCTTTTTCAGACGTTCATGAAATTACAATCAACGAAGCAATGCTGCTTTGCTGCCTGAAAGACAACCAGCCCAAATCAGCAGGCACCATCTGTGAATATATCGGATTATCGAACTCACGTGTATCCAAAGTAATCACTTCCGTTGAGAACAAAGGCTTTATCGACCGTACGATGAGTAAGGAAGATAAACGGCAGATGTTCTTTTCTCTTACCCCGAAAGGAAAAGAAAAAGTACAGAAAATGATGAATGCCGAATTACGTTTCGACGGCCTGTTCGGAAAACTGCAACAATGTATGGAAAAGGGATAATCCCTTTTTTTACTTATTTATTTTCCATTAGAAAATATGTATAATAACAATAACAAAGAAAGTAAGATGAAATATTTAGTAATCGGAGGAGTAGCCGGCGGAGCAACAGCCGCCGCACGTCTGAGAAGAATGGACGAAAATGCAGACATTATCCTGTTTGAACGGGGCAAATATGTATCATATGCCAATTGCGGACTACCTTATTATATCGGTGGCGTCATTGCAGAACGTGATAAATTGTTCGTACAAACCGCCGAAGGTTTTACCGCCCGTTTCAATATTGATATACGGACCGAGCAGGAAGTTACCGTTATCCATCCCAAAGAAAAAAACGTAGAAGTGAAGAATCTCCGCACCGGACAGTCTTATACCGAAAGCTATGACAAACTGGTACTCTCTCCGGGAGCCGAACCTTTGCGTCCCGGCATCGAAGGTATCGACAGCAAAAAGATATTCACCCTACGCAACGTACCCGATACCGATACGATCAAAAAGTATATAGATCAGGAGCATCCCCGCCATGCAGTAGTTGTAGGCGGTGGATTCATCGGACTCGAAATGGCCGAAAACCTGCACGATCAGGGTCTTGATATCGCCGTTGTCGAGATGGCTAACCAGGTAATGGCTCCGCTCGATTATTCAATGGCCGCTATCGTACATCAGCAACTGATTGAAAAAAAGGTAGACCTGCGTCTGGAAGACGGCGTATTACGTTTTGAAGAGACAGACGGAGGTATCATCGTCCACCTGAAGAGCGGCAAACAGATTCCGACAGACCTGGTTATCCTCAGTATCGGTGTACGCCCTGAAACAAAGCTGGCCAAAGAAGCCGGACTGGCCATCGGAGCCCTGGGAGGGATTGCCGTAAACGATTATATGCAGACCTCCGACCCGGACATTTATGCCCTGGGAGATGCTGTCGAAGTGCTCAATCCGGTAACAGGCAAACCGGCTTTAATCCCGCTGGCTGGTCCGGCGAACAAACAGGGACGTATCGTAGCCGATAATATCGTATTCGGCAATCGCGAAACTTATAAAGGTACGACAGGCACTTCTATTGCCAAAGTGTTTGATATTACGGTCGCTGCCACCGGTGCCAATGCCAAGTTACTGAAACGGGAAGGCATCCCCTATCAGTCATCATACACCCACTCGGCTTCGCACGCCGGTTATTATCCGGGAGCCGTTCCGATGTCTATAAAAATAGTATTCTCACCGGACAACGGACAGTTATACGGTGCCCAGATTGTTGGATTCGACGGAGTAGACAAACGAATCGAAATGCTTGCCCAGGTAATACAACGCAAAGGAACAGTCTACGACCTGACCGAACTGGAACAGGCCTACGCACCTCCTTATTCGTCAGCCAAAGACCCCGTCAACATGGCTGGTTATGTTGCAGAGAATATCCTTACCAAAAAGGTCGAAACCATTAACTGGCGCGACATAGCACAGCTGGGCAGCAATTCCCTGTTGGTCGATGTACGCACTGCCGACGAATATAACCTGGGTTCCATACCGGGAGCTATCAATATCCCGGTCGACGAACTGCGCAACCGCCTGCCGGAACTGCCAACCGACAGACCAATCGTAGTGACTTGTGCCATCGGATTACGCGGATATCTGGCTTACCGCATTTTGGTTCAGCATGGTTATAAAAATGTAAAGAACCTGTCGGGAGGATTCAAAACATGGAGTGCAGCGACAGCCGGAATAGCTTCCAAACAAACAGAAGGCAATTCCCAAACAGCAATGACACCAAAAACGTCTACCGCCGCCGCATCTTCTTCTCCCTCACAACAGACTATCCGGATTGATGCCTGCGGTCTTCAATGCCCCGGTCCAGTCATGCAGCTGAAAAAACATTATGCTGAGATAAATACAGGTGACCGTCTTCTGATAACCGCCACCGACCAGGGATTCGGGAAAGATGTAGCCGCCTGGTGCAATATGACCGGAGCACAGCTGGTCGGAGTTGAGAATAAATCGGGAGTCATCCATGCTACAATCGAAAAAGGTGAACCTAAAAGTTCCTGTAAAATGGTGAACGGTGCGGACAACAAGACGTTGATTGTATTCAGTGACGACCTGGATAAGGCCCTTGCCTCCTTCGTTATTGCCAACGGAGCCGCCTCGACCGGCAAGAAAGTAACCATGTTCTTCACTTTCTGGGGACTGAATGTCATCAAGAAACGGCAGAAACCGTCTGTTTCAAAAGATATATTCGGCAAAATGTTCGGCTGGATGCTTCCCGCCCACAGCGGTAAACTGAAACTATCAAAAATGAATATGGGTGGTGCCGGAAGTTGGATGATGCGCCTCATTATGAAGAAAAAGCATATCGACAGCCTGGAAAGCCTCATCGCTCAAGCCGCTGAGAACGGTGTCGAAATGATAGCCTGCACCATGAGTATGGATGTGATGGGTGTCAAAAAAGAGGAACTGATGGACAATGTCACGCTTGGCGGAGTAGCCACTTATCTTGAACGGGCGGAAGATGCAAACGTAAACCTGTTCATCTAAACACTCCGGTTATTTTCCAAAGGATATATACCCCATAAAAAAAGCATATATGTTTTGCGTTTAAAACATATATGCTTTGCTTACAAAAGTCCCTTATTTTGATTTCAAAAGTCCTATGTTTTTTTCTTGACAAATAATAGGCCTCTATTTCAGGGGCAATGTCGTTACGTCGACATCCGGAGCAGTTCCGTTCGGCTGACGTGTAAAAACGGATTTGAACTCTGTATTATCATTGAAGAAACCGCCGTTACGGAGGAAGAACATATTATCTTCCACCCCACCGGCATAATCCTGACGGACACCGGCACGGGCGGTGGCATCATAAGTGAACATGCCTTCGGTAAGTTCTTTCCACTCTCCTTTAGCCGTACGGGCCCATTGGTTTCCAAAATGGACACTACGTTCCAGATAACCTTGCCCGGGCATAAAGTTTTCAAGGAAAGAATGTGCTCCGGTGTACCATGCGTTTGTCTGCGGCCGCAGAAAACCGGCTATCAATCGCCACTCGCCTTCTTCAGGAGCAAAGAACCAGGCATAATAGGCCGTATTCCCTTTACCGTCCGGATGAACACGGGTAATGACACGATAAGTTTGTCCGGCTTTCCAGGGATATTTCAGATAACTCTGTCCCCCCGACCCTTCGTTACCGAACTCTCCGATATGTACATCTTTTCCCTGCGCCAGCAGCTTGATGCGGTGGTCTTCCGGTATCGCTTTCGGGTCGTCCGTTTCAAACGGGCTCCATACGGAAAACAAGACACGGCGTTCCGTATCGCTATTCGCCTGGATACCGCAATAACCTTCACCGAAACCATTCGTCATAAAGTAACTGCCAATCTTATCTTCTCCCTCCGGAACCGTTATTTCATTGTAGAAATATTCGACCGATTCTTCCGGCAATGTATATTTCATATGTACGGAAGGTCCACGCATTCCCCAGTAAGGTTCAAAGTTACGCACAAAATAAAGAGGCTCCTGCGCAGCCGGCCCGTCTATCAGCAGTTCGGAGATATTGGCAAACTGAGCGCCTTCTTTCTCTTCTCCCTGCAAATCTACACGGATATACCCCGGTTCCGTAACGGATACCTTCCCTACCGGAATAACCGTTTCCTCTGCTTCCGTCACTTTTACGGTAAAACTTTTACCTCCGAAAGTTACCTTTACAGTCGACGGTCCGTCTGCCGCTTTCCCTTTCAGGAAAAGATTCAAATCACCGGGCTGGCTGGTTTTAAACCACGCCGACAGGACGGCATCCGTCCCCGTCCACGATTTGATACCATCGGTAGAAACCTTCGCACTCTCTTTTCCGGCAGTCACATAAGTGTTTCCGCCTAACGGAACCGATACCGCCTCAGCCGAAGGTTCCATCTGCTTACTCTGGCAGCTGCACATCAGGACAGCTATGCCGAACAGGATAATTTGTTTAATCTTATTCATTCTTATTTTAGATTTAAAACAAAAACGGGACAGAAGTAAACCTCGCTACTTTCTGTCCCGTTTTTCTATTTATTGTCCGTAGATAAACTAAGGTAATTATTTAATCATATCGAAACCTGTATAAGGAATCAACGCTTTCGGAATGCGGATACCTTCAGGTGTCTGATTGTTTTCAAGCAATGCAGCAACGATACGCGGCAAAGCCAAAGCACTGCCATTCAGTGTATGGCACAGTTGTGTCTTTTTGTTCTCATCACGATAACGGCATTTCAGACGGTTAGCCTGATAATTATCGAAATTGGAAACAGAACTTACTTCCAACCAACGTTTCTGAGCTTCCGAATATACTTCGAAGTCGAAGCAAAGAGCGGCAGTGAAACTCATGTCGCCACCACACAGACGCAGGATACGGTACGGAAGTTCCAGCTTCTGGAGCAGGCCTTCCACATGGTCCAGCATTTCCTGATGAGACTGCTTAGAATGCTCCGGCTTGTCGATACGAACCAGTTCCACTTTAGAGAATTCGTGCAGACGGTTCAAACCGCGTACATCTTTACCATAAGAACCGGCTTCGCGACGGAAACATTGTGTATAGGCACAGTTCTTGATAGGCAACTGTTTCTCATCGATAATTACATCACGGTAGATATTGGTGACCGGCACTTCGGCAGTCGGTATCAGATAAAGGTCGTCCACTTCGCAATGGTACATCTGTCCTTCCTTATCCGGAAGCTGACCGGTACCGAAGCCGGAAGCGGCATTTACCACGGTCGGCGGCATGATTTCCATATAACCGGATTTGCGTGCCTCATCCAGGAAGAAGTTTATCAAAGCACGCTGCAACTGAGCGCCCTGTCCTTTATAAACCGGAAAACCGGCACCTGTAATCTTCACACCCAGGTCGAAGTCAATCAAGTCATATTTTTTAGCCAATTCCCAATGAGGCAGTGCGTCCTTCGGCAGTTCTGTTTCCATACCACCCATTTTTTCTACCACATTGTCCTCAGCAGCAACGCCTTCGGGCACTTCATCGTAAGGCACATTCGGAATTGTATAAAGCAGGTTCTGCATCTCTTCCGCAGCCTGGTCCATTTCAGCCTGAATGCCCTTGCTCAGTTCCTTGATTTCGGCAACACGCTTTTTAGCAGCTTCGGCTTCTTCTTTTTTGCCTTCTTTCATCAGGCCACCGATTGTTTTCGACAGCGAGTTAACCTCTGCCAGGTTTGTATCTAATTGATTCTGTGTACTACGTCTTTTATCGTTCAGTTCAATCACCTTAGCGATGCTTTCTTTTGCACCCTTAAAGTGTTTCTTCTCCAGACCACGAATCACGCGGTCTGTTTCTTCCGTAATCATTTTAAGCGTCAACATACTTGCTCTATGTTTATTTATTTTGAAATGCAAAGATACATAAAAAAGCAACTTCCGCTCAGATGTTTACAAAAATATCTCACTTCACCCGTCCTCCCGTTATCCAGCTCCGGGTATAATAGGGTTCGCTCAGGCTACTGACCATTACTCCCCTGGAAGTACTGGTATGGATAAACTTCCCGTTCTTCAGATAAATTCCTACATGGTTAGGTGTCTTTTTCTTGCCTCCTCCTGTTTTAAAAAACACCAAATCGCCTTCCTGCAATTTGCCGCGGCTGACCTTCTTACAATTATATTTCAGCATATCCGCCGACGAACGTGCCAACTGTTTTCCATAAACCTCGCGAAACACAATCGCCACAAACCCGGAACAATCCACGCCCCGCTTGGTACTTCCTCCCATCCGGTGAGGTGTCCCCAGCCATTTCGCCCCTTCATTATAAAGAAAGATATTATCATCCGGCGTAATACGCACACCATATAAACGTGACAATTCCTTCGGCCCTTTAAAATCAGCCGGAAGTGCCACACGTTTCTTACTGCCGCAGGATGTCAGGACCAGTACAAACAAAAACAGCCAAAGGCTGAATATAGGATTTTTATATATCATGATTTATTTATTCTCTTTCTGTAGTTGGAGCAATACGATGAACCGTTTCTTTTATTTGCTTTACAACATCTACCCCATCTCATACTTATTAGGATTGATTCTTATAATGCAAATATACATATTTTTCAACACCATTCGAAAAGTTTTTAGAAAACACCATCACATTCCAACGATCGATTCAAAGTAAGGATTCAGTTTGTGCTGGTTATAATTAGCTTCCGCTATCATTTTTGAAGAGTTTGCATAACAATACTCACATTTATGCGGACAGGTATATTTGTTCAACCCCATCAACCCTCTCGCCAGATACTCCATATCATCCTTCTCAAAAAGCCGGTAATTAATATGATTCTTTTCCATATTCGCTTTTACCTTCTTATATTCCAGAATATCAGCAAAACTGAATACCAGCTTCTTCGTATACCCTTTTAACTGATTTCCGATACGCTCAACCTTTTCCAGTAAATCATCTTTAAAAATCCGGTCAGTCAGCACCATCGGGTCAAAGCGCCAGATAACCCGGTCGCTATCCAGACAGTCAACCAATCGTTTAAACGTATCTATCAACTGACTTATTCCTTCTCAAAATACAATTGTTTTTAATTGCAAATACAACTGTTTTTGTTTCTAAATACAATTGTATTTGTATTCAAATACTTAAGTCTATGAAATAGAGAACATTTTGAATATTTGTTTTCTTAGAGTTGAAAGAAGATTATTTCACCTACTGACATACTGTTGTCACCGCGATGGTCTATATTTGTAACCTTACTATCAATATTGCAAAATGAAAACAGAAAAGCCATTAGTAGACAAAGATTACGTATTAGATAAAATTGAAAGTTGGACATTTGTCGAAATACCGGAAATCCCAATGCCTAAGACTCCTTTTGGAATGCTAAAAGTAAAAGGAAAGATAGATAACTATGAATTTTCCAATGTACACCTGATGCCTATCGGAAACGGACATATAGGTCTGGCTGTAAAATCGGAAATAAGAAAAAAAATAAAAAAGCAAGCTCCTGATATCGTACATATAACACTGTATGAAGATAATACGCCATTAATAATACCCGAAGAATTATTGTTATGCATGGAAAATGAGGAAGGCCTCTTAGATAAATTTGAAAAATATAAGCATGGTCAAAAAAAAGCATTTATAGATTGGATTAATTCTGCAAAAACAGAACAAACCAAAGCCAACCGCATTGCCAAAACGATAACAATGATACAAAAGAATGAAAAGATTTAACAGTAGAAACCTGATCGATAGAATACGATCCACTCCTGACTCTTATGGAAATATCACCTGATGATAAATCCATAAAAGACTGGAGCGAACGTAAATGGGCGTTATGACAGGACTTTACTTCAAAAACATAGGCAAGTGAACAATAAAGACTATATCCAAAGTCTGTACATACTTTCTCTTGGATACGAATTACTCCGTCTTTATAGACTTCACCGGATTGTTGAGAGCCGCTCTTAACGATTGGAAACTAACCGTCAGCAAAGCAATCAGGGTTATCAGCAAGGCCACTCCTGCAAAAATATCCCAACCGAGTGTAATCCGGTAGGCATAATCCTTCAGGTAGTGGTTAGCGGCATATAAAGAGACAGGAATACCTATTACAAAAGAAATAAGTAAAAGTACCATATACGCTTTTCCCAACAAAAATAGTATATCTATTATTTTAGCCCCCAATACTTTGCGGACACCGATTTCCTTTGTTCGCTGTTCGGCAGAAAAGGCACTTAATCCCAGTAACCCCAAACAGGAGATAAAAATTGCCAGCATAGCAAATAAGGCAGACAACTTTTCTACCAGATGTTCATCCTCAAACAAATCATCGAAACGGTCGGTCATAAAGATCGGCTCAAACGCATGATACGGTGTAAAAGAACGCAATACCGTCTGTACCCGCCCTATCGCTTCATACGTATCGATATCCGGTTTCAGACGAACAAACAATATATACGTTCTTTGAGGATCATAGAAAAACAAAGCAGACGCCGGCTCAAGTGTATAAAAATCATCGAACACGAAATCTTTCATAATACCAACTATCTCCCATTTGTGATCAGGCGACTGACCGATTTGTCCTCCTACACGGCCTTCCCTTCCCATTCTTTTTGCCAGAGTCTCATTGATAAGGATTCCTGCCCCTCCCTTATTATTTTTCTTAGCCGGATCGATATCCGTTCCGTCAAGCAGTTTTATCCCGGCAGCATCTATCAAACCTTCCGACACAAAATTAAAAGAAATATAGGCATCATCTTCCGGATCTTTTCCATTCCAATACCAAGGATTGGTACGCATACTCGATTTCAGAATCGGACTGGCTGAAAACCCACAATTTTCTACTACACCGGTATTGATCAGCTCATTCCGCACAGCCGAAGACGCATTACACAATTCTTCAGTGGCCGGAAAACTTACCAGATTTTCTTTTTTTATTCCGATATCCCGTTTTTGTACCAGCTGTATCTGAAGATAAATAACGAAAGTACTACAAATCAGGATAAATGCCATCGTAAATTGAAAGATAACCAACCCCTGACGTATCCATGCGGCACTTCCCCCTTTACTCACTTTCTGCATTTTCAGCGTAGTCAACGGATTGAAAGAGGACAGATACAACGCCGGATAACTACCGGCCAGAAAAGTACAAAACAATCCGATCGCCACCAGTCCGGTCACAATCGTCGGATCGAGCAGACTAAAGGATAATTGAACGCCTATAAATTCATTAAACCAGGGAAGACTCAGCCAGATCAATCCGACCGACAGCAAAAGAGCTATCGATGTTATCAGTCCCGATTCTACCAGAAATTGCCGGATCAGGTGTTTTCGTTTGGTTCCGAAGGTTTTCCGCACACCGACTTCCAACGCCCGTTTTTGGGAACGTGCAGTCGATAGATTCATAAAATTGATACAGGCAATCAGGAGTATCAACACTCCGATCAGAAAGAAAAGGGAGACAGTCTTTATGTAGCCGCCACCAGTTTCTATCCCATCTTTAAACTGACCATACAAAAGCATTTTATTAAGAGGATAAAGGAATATCTGAATACTCTCACAAGCCGGCCCGGCTTTACGAAAAGCGAGTCCTTTCAGCTTCTCATTCAACTGCTCCAGATCCACTCCCGGTTCCAACTCGACATAAGTTTGCAGCCAGGAAGCCCCCCATTCGTTTACATTAAATACTTTTTTCATTTCCTCTACGAAGACACGAAAAGGTATCAGCCATTCAAATTGGAACGAAGTATTACCGGGCATATCCTCAAACACACCCGTTACTTGATATATAACTCCTTCATGAATCAACCCCTTTCCTATCGGATCTTCTTCGTTATATATCTTTCGAGCCATCGACCGGCTGAGGACAATGGAATATTGCGGTTCGAAAACAGAAGAGGCATCACCACTTATGAACTTCATACCGATCAGATTAAAGAGAGTGGAATCGGCATAAGCTCCCTTTTCTTCAAAAGAGTCTGTTGTATTTTCAGGGACAAAAACGACTGGCTGAGCACTATATCTGCTACAACTCTTCACTTCCGGAAATTCGTCTTCCAAAACTTTTGACAGCATAGAATTTGATTCGAAGCTTGTTATACATTCATTCGAGACAGGAAAATAATGAGATGCACTGACATATATATTTCGGGAATTAGGGATTGCCTTGTTGAAATTCACTTTACTTTCCACCCAGAGAAAGATAAGTGCAGCCGAAGTAATTCCGATTGCCAGCCCCAGGATATTCAGAAAACTATATATTTTATTCCGGAAAATAATCCGGAGAGATCTTCTTATATTCATTGTGTAAGTTTTTTAGTTTGCGGTATAAGCTAATTCTTTCAGGAAATTTTCCGAAACAGGTTTCCCATCCAGCATATGAATAATCCGGTGGCTGTAACGGGCATCGTGTTCACTGTGTGTTACCATAACGATCGTGGTTCCGGCATCATTGAGCATAGTCAGCAGATCCATTATTTCCAGGCCATTGCGACTATCCAGGTTTCCGGTTGGTTCATCTGCAAGGATCAGTTTCGGATCATTGACAATTGCCCGGGCAATCGCCACACGCTGCTGTTGTCCGCCCGAAAGCTGCGACGGGAAATAGTTACGGCGATGATTGAGAAGGACGCTTTTCAAGGCTTTCTCTACTTTCATTTTGCGGAGGGAGGCTTTCATTCCACAATTTTCCAACGGCAATTCGATATTCTCAAATACAGTTAACTCTTCTATCAGATTGAAATTCTGGAAAACAAAACCGATATTCTCCCTTCGCAAATCGCAACGTTTGTCTTCATTTAATCCGGTAACCTCAACCCCATTAAAAAGATAGGAACCCGAATCAGGATCGTCAAGCAATCCCAGTATATTCAGTAAAGTAGACTTTCCACATCCCGACGGTCCCATAATGGCAACAAACTCATGTTCCTTTACATGAAGCGACATATTATCCAAAGCAATTGTCTCCACCTCTTCCGTCCTGTAGACTTTCCTCAAATCATTTATTCTAATCATAGTCTTATGAATAATTTAGCATGTTACATATAAATCCGGAACAATTGATATGCCAAAACAGCAATCCCCAATATATTAACCCATTAACAAAACGACCGCCCTTGAATAGTGTCCATAAACGGACACCTTATGTCTGCCTACAGACAAAAAACAGGAACAGCTTGGGCATTCACTCCATTCTTGATATATTTGCAACCTACTAACAAGAGTAATTATGAACTTACACCAGGCAAATATACTGATTGTTGATGATGATAAAGACGTTCTGACCGCCGTACGTTTTTTGCTGAAGATGGAAGTGAAAACAATACTGACAGAAACAAACCCGGACAACATTCATAAGCTGGTCACAGAGAATGACATAGACATTATTTTGTTGGATATGAACTTCAGAAGCTCCATCAACACCGGTAACGAAGGTCTGTTCTGGCTGAAGGAAATAAAGAAACGGAAACCTTCCCTGTCAGTCATTATGATTACAGCCTATGCAGATATAGACCTAGCCATCAAAAGCCTAAAAGAAGGGGCGGCCGACTTTATCGTCAAACCCTGGCATAACGAGCATCTGCTGAATATCCTGTCGGAGACACTTCGGAAACAGGCAACTCCGGACAGTAAAGAGAAAACAAATAAAAGAAATACTGATATAGAGATTATCGGAAACTCGGAAAGCATGCAGCTTTTGTTCCATAAATTACAAAAGATAGCACCTACCGATGCTAATATATTGATCCTGGGAGAAAACGGAACAGGAAAAGATCTTGTTGCCCGCTACATCTATCAGTCATCCCTTCGCCGGAATCAGCCATTTGTAAAAGTAGACGTAGGTTCCCTGACGGAAACCCTTTTCGAGAGCGAACTTTTCGGACATAAAAAGGGAGCATTTACAGATGCGCGTGAAGATCGTACCGGTTTAATCGAGGCAGCAGATAAAGGGACACTTTTCCTGGATGAAATCGGAAATATAACTTTGCAACAGCAGGCCAAACTGTTGACCGTACTGCAAAACCGTGAAGTGACTCGCCTCGGAGCCAATACCCCGATGCCGGTAGATATCCGTCTGCTGTCAGCAACCAACCTGCCATTACGGGAGTTAGCCAACGAAGCAAAGTTTCGTAAAGACTTGATTTACCGAATCAATACAGTAGAGATAACCGTACCGCCTCTACGTGAACGAGGCGAAGATATTATCCTGCTGGCAGAACATTTCCTGAAAATGTATGAGAAAAAGTATTTCAAACAAAAGTTCCGTTTAGCCGACTCAGCCAAAAAGAAACTGATGCTGTATCATTACCCCGGCAACGTACGCGAGCTGCAATACACCATAGAAAGAGGCGTTATCATGGCCGACAGCGATGTACTGAAAGCGGAAGACATCACCTTCTCTCCCTTGGAGCAACAGGAAGAAAATGCCCAACCGATACCGACACATAATCTGGATGATCTGGAAAAGACAGCCATCGAACAGGTCATTCAAAAACATAACGGAAACATATCGCAAGCGGCAAAAGAACTGGGATTAACCCGGGGAGCCTTATACCGCCGGCTAGAAAAACACGGACTATGACGATCGCCCTATCCATCCTAATCGTTATACTTCTGCTATATATAATATATGTACGCAGGAAAACAAAACAGGATATCGACGAATTTACCGAGTCCATCATTAACAGAGATTTTTCAAGGAAATCCCCCCGGTTCCAATCTATCACGGATGCCTTCCTGAATCTGGCGGCCGAGAAAGAAGCGCAGCAGCATTACCTGAAAGAGATGCTGGAACTGGTTGATACAGGCATCCTCGCCTATGATGTGGAAACTCATGAATCACTATGGATGAATGACTCTTTTACGACCATGCTCAACATTCCTCATATCAAGAATATCAACTGGCTGAAAAAGCTAAACGAAAACCTTTTCAATGAACTGCTCGATATCCCGGTAAACAAAAGTACCCTGATAACGATCCATGCCCGGAAGCAAACCATCAAAACAATGACAAACGCTTCCGTCTTTCAAACTGGAGGAAAAACCTACAAACTGATTGCATTCCATAATGTAAGTGCAACGATGGAAGAAGTCGAATCGGGTGCCTGGAAAGGATTACTCAATGTAATGACTCATGAGATTATGAATTCTATCGTCCCTGTCTCATCCCTCTCGGATACGCTCAGAAGAAAAATACATACATTGAAAGAAAATGTATCCGAACCGTCTACTACGAATCTGGAAGATATGGAACTGGCGATGGACACAATTCACCGGCGAAGTGAAGGCCTACTGCGCTTTGCCGAAACCTATCGCAATCTAAGCCAAAAGATAGTACCTGATATGAAATCATATAATCTCTATGATTTGCTGAGTTCTGTTCATTCCCTGATGAATCCTTCCCTTCAACAAAAAGGGATCGCTTTCACGCTAAAAACAAACGCTCCGGAAGTCACCGCCTTTATGGACAGGGATTTGATAGAACAGGTTATCATCAACTTCATAACCAATGCCACCTATGCCACAAGTGAAAAAAAGAATCCGCAAATACATCTTTTCTCAGGGTATGACTCAGAAGGACATCCTTACATCACCGTTGCCGATAATGGCAGGGGCATCCCAGACTCAATCCGCGACAAGATTTTCATTCCATTTTTCAGTACCAAGAAAAACGGTAACGGCATCGGCCTGAGCATTTCCCGGGAAATCGTCAAACTGCATAACGGAAAGCTGCACGTGCAAAGCCAGGAGAAAGAAGGAAGTGCCTTCACTATCCTATTCAGTAAGAAATTACAAACTTTCCAGCAAGTCTGTCATTTTATAGACGGTAGTTGATGGATTATTATATATCTCCAACACCTTGGCTCTTGCCGTTGCTTCTGATGTCTTGTCAGACAGTAGCTGTTTCTCATTCAATGCCAAAGTTCCCTTTGTGTAGTGTTCAAGATGTCTTTTCAATTTTTTTATGCAAGTGTTTTGAGTTAGTTCGGCATGACACTCCTCAAAGTGCAGTAAATACCACAACTCAATACATGGATTCGACACCAGCAATACCGCATCCGGAATACTTTGCAGGTGTTCCAGCATTCCGTCCACATCTAGGTCAAACATTAGAAATGTTTTATCATTTTTGGTTGCAACATATTCCCGTTTACAATTCTCTATATACCGAACGGATATGTTCGAATCGCTCTTTCTAGGGATAATCTGAATAGGCGCACGGTATTGCGAACGAAGGTGACTGATATAGGCAACCTCAGACTCCCCCTCACAGAAAACAAAGAAGTTTGGTTTCATTGTTTTACCTTTAGATTTTCTTATTTGTCGTCCCATATCGATTTCTATTTTATAAAACTATCCGCCTGTTCGTCAATATACGGGATGGCATCAAAACGACCTTGCAGATATGCCTTTTCTGCATCTAGTCCGTCGCGAAAATCTTTGTAATCAAACAGCGAATACAAATCCGAGGACCCGTCATCCCGTTTGTTGACAAAATATATCTGATCCTTACGCAACTTATTGGTATTAAGCAGATATGTATTATGCGTAGTATATATCAACTGCGCCGATTCACTTTTATTGAACAAACCGATAATATACTCTACCAGTTTTATATGCAGCTGCGTCTCGATTTCATCTATCAACAAGATTTTATTATTCTTGACGATATCCAGAATCGTCAGCATCATATTGAATAAACGCTGTGTCCCATCAGACTCTTCAGTAAAAAAATTGAAGGGTATATCCGGATTATTCTTGTGGTAGGTAGTAATAACCAACTGCGATTTCTGAATATCCTCTACCGACAATATCTGGTTTTCAGCCGGATCAATCACCGCAGTAGACAGGACTTTATTCTCGTGCCGGCTGTCGATTTTGACAATGTCGCTGTCGGCAATTCGCAGCACATTAAGGAACTGCTCTTTGTTCTCATTCAACAAGCGCTCGACAGAGAACGAATTATATCCGAAATAATTCAGAATAAAACGCTCATTGAAATATCTAAAAACATCTTTTGCGACATCTCGGTCCATCTGGCTGGCACGCGATACGAAAAGCGTTTTCTTGGAGGTGTTAGCAGCAACATCCATAGGGCGGCGAATCACCGAGCGGAATTCATAGATATCCTTTTTGTCGGGTCCCTTTGTCTCATCACGAGAAAATACCAGTGAACGACGACCATTCGGATAATAATACAGTGCCTCTTTCAATATCTCAACTTTATTGAGTTCAAAAGAATATTCATATTCGATACCTTCAAGAAGGAAGCGAATTAAGAATGTGCTTGGCCTGCCAATGCCCCCGAATTTGAACGGAGTAAAGGCAAATATCGTATTCTCGTTGTAATTGTGAGATGAGAATATCATTCCCACACAAGCGCGAATAGCCTTGATAACACTGCTCTTTCCTGAGGCATTTGCACCATAAATGGCAACAGTTTTAAGCAACCGTTCATCACCGCATACAAATGTATTTTCTTCAAGTTCCTTTGCCTTTTTAGTCTGTATGCTTGCTGCCTGCATATCCAGTACTACCTCATCTTTAATTGAGAAGAAGTTGCTCAAACGAATTTCAAGTATCATTTTATCCTCCTAATTTGCAATTCTTTCGCAAATATAACAAATTAAACGACAAAATCATAATTCAAACAACTTTTTATGGATTAGAGACAGCCTGCATAGACGGAAATATAGACCTTTCTGCATTTTCCACCAATTTATTTTGCTTTTTGACCGTAAATTTTGAAAACAACCATCATAAAACCGGAACCATCCACTTCCCTTTCCGGCTTCTTTTCAGTTTTTCCATACTATCCTGACGTCTTTGCACAATAGAATGCAAGAATTTGCATTAGTCAATGCAAACCTTTGCACTACCGAATGCAATTGTATAAGCAGTTGGATGCAAAACAGATTACAGCTTATTCCATTCATAATGCCATTCGTAACGGTCGAACTCGATAGGCTCTTCCAGTCCACATCGTATCAAGATCTCAACGACTTTCTTCTGCATATGCGGATAGAGAGGCTTATCCCCACGCAACAGATAATAATAGTCGCGCTGACACACTATGCCGCACATAAAGGAACGTACCATGCGAACTTTCCCTGACTCCACCTTCGCCAATGCTCGTTTGAATCCGTAAGCCACACGTACCTTCTCCGCCTTGCGAAAGAAACGGCAAGACGAAACGCCCATGGAATCAACCAACAGCGGATTTATAACAGACACAACAACCATCTTCTCTGTCAGGTCGCGGGCAGCCAATCCTCTAAGGCATTCGCCAGCCGAAGCACAGTCTGCGTTCAGACAAAAACTGAAATCACCGGGTGCGTTTTCACAAAAGTTATATTTATCGTCGTACATATTGCTATATTTAAAATAGTTCTTACACATTTTTACTTCTCAAAGCCAATCCGCCACCTACACAAACGACCCCGCCCACAAGCAGAATACTCCACAGCCATTTCTCACAAACCGGAAACCGGACCTCCCGGGGTCGTTCCGGATGATAAAGGATCCGGATTTCATCACCCTTCCCCCACAAAGAAAGAATAGGTTCTTTCAAAACACTCAACTCACCATACCGATGGGTATCATATCTCAACAATATCTCACATTTGGTCAGTACTTTCCGGTGCCTGCGCACCCTTTTATAATCCACACGCTTAACTATACCGACCGTCGATTCATACGCCTTTTCAGCCTGCCGGATAGAGTATAATCCGTATCCTCCTCCCAACAGTAATGCCATGCCTATCAACAAAATAGCCATTACCAAATAATTGATTTCCTTTCCCATTTCACTACTGCATTCAAAACAAAATCTCCAAAATACAAAAAGCGGAACATCTTTTCAGACATTCCGCTTTTCCTATTCTTTATTGAACAAAAACGATTATGCTTCTGCTACAACCTCTTTAATAGAAACGAAAGAACGGTTTTCTTTTCCTTTGTGGAAAGTTACAACACCATCTTTCAATGCATACAACGTATGATCTTTACCGATACCAACGTTTACGCCCGGATGATGAACTGTACCTCTCTGGCGAACCAAAATGTTACCAGCTTTAGCAACTTCACCACCAAAAAGCTTAACACCTAATCTTTTACTTTGTGATTCACGGCCGTTCTTAGAACTACCCACACCTTTCTTATGTGCCATTTCTTCTTTTCTCCTTTAAACGTTAAGCAACAATTTCTTTAATACTCACTTCAGTGAACTGCTGACGGTGACCGTTCAGTTTACGATAACCTTTTCTTCTCTTCTTGTGGAAGATCAGCACTTTATCACCTTTTACCAGCGGAGACAGTACTTCACATACTACCTTTGCGCCTTCTACTGTAGGAACACCTACTTTAACTTCTCCGTTGTTGTCAACCAACAACACTTTGTCAAACTCAACAACAGCACCGCTTTCTGCGTTCTGAATGTGATGAACGAACAACTTCTTACCTTCTTCAGCTTTGAACTGTTGTCCGTTAATTTCTACGATTACGTACATCTGTCTTTTTATATTTAAACAGGTTATGTCCCGGGGGTGGATACATATTCCATATCACTTGTTTACCCTCTGCGGAATTTCAGACTGCAAAAGTACTGTTTCCGAATATATTATGCAAGAAATAGTACTTTTTTTTGCAAAAGAAAAGAAATCTCTGGCATCTTAAATTCAAAAAACAGTAATTTACAAATAATTATACTTGTATCTATCAAGCATTTCATTCACAGCCTCGAACATTTCATTTCTAAAAAACTTTGGAGATAATACCTCTACTTCAGCACCTCTGGAAAGCAGTTCCTGCTTGAAGTCGAAAGTTGGTTCCATCAGATATTCAAAAATAACATATTCTTCTGTTGCCTCTATCTCTTTTTGAGAAGGATGCAAAGGAAGAGCACGGATATAATAATAATGTAACCCATAAACTTTAATACGGATACGCTCGACTTTCCCTTCTCCTACTATAATACCGAAATTATTAATGAAATAGCCTGCCGGATCAAACTCTTTAGGATAAATAAAGTGCGACTCTAAAACTGTCAATGAGTGGATTCTGTCCAAGGAAAATATACGGATAGCATTACGTTCTTTACAAAAACCTATAATATACCATCTTTGCCTGAACACCTTTACACAATAGGGTTGTACGGTATAGATTTTCGGCTCATCGTACCAATAGCTTTGATGATATAATTTTATTTCCAGTCCTTCGTGCATAGCTTCGATAACAGGAGTCAAATATTGCCTGCCTGAAGGAATCTCTTCAAACAAGATCCGATCTTTCAAAGAATGACTTTCGTTAATAAGATTATTCACAGTGAAAGTATTCAATAACCAGTTGCGAAAGCCATCCTTTTCCAAATCGTCCACATTTTGAATATAGTAATAATAACCACCTTTGCGATTACATTCAATATTTATATTAAAAATCTGCTCTATGGCTGTACGCCAATTATGAAAACTCCTAAGTGGAATATCCACACCTCCACTTAATTTTGAGCGAAGCCATCTTTCATTTATTTCTTCAAATGTAATCTTTTCGGTGCGGTAAATCGTATCTACCAACCAGATATATCGATCAAACAGATCTTTTGTCATGGTATTATTTCTATTATGCTTTTACAACAGATGAAGCAATTGATCTACTAATTCTATTATCCGATCTTTCTCTTCATTCTTTAATTCGTAACGAAATCCGTTCCATAATAATCCGCTCTTGTTTGCCACTTCCGAATACATGGAAAAACTTTTATTAGCAACCCGGTTAAATAAATTTAATGCATATTTGTTATCCCCCGTATGCCATACGTCAATAGCAGTTCCACCAGCTTTCTCCATAAAAGCACAACTCGAGTCACTACTCCAAAAGTCAATTTTCCAATCTGTGTTAGAAACAAATCGCTGCTTCAACTCCAAATACAACCGATAAGATTTCAGATTAGCAAATTTCGTAGCTTTCTTTCTTTGTATCAATATCCAGCCCAAACTATTTCCCCGCCATTGAATATTCTTTTGTTCACAATACTTCAACAGTTCCGGTATTTTTACAAACTCGGCATAATCTTTTTCATCAGGATACTTCTCGATCATTTCTTGTTGCTTCACATAGATATCATCCTCCTTAATCAATTCCTTGAAAAAGGCACCCATCACGGCTACATTCTCATTTATTAAAGTTTGCCAATCAGAATATTCCCAACAGAATGAAGTATTAGTATATCCATTAAATATTTTAGGATATTCCTTCAGACCTCTGGTTAAAAGAGCCCGACGAGTTATATCCAACTCAGGATATTCCAATGTGTCATGAAATAGTCCTGTAAACACTCGATTATATTGATCAAATAAATTGACATCAATGCTTTCATTTGAAATACTCCATTTCAAAAGAGGAAGTATCTCTCCCTTCCAAATCGGATGTTCTTCCGAATGCCAGAATCTTTCTTCCAACTCATTTCTTTCATTTCCTATCTTATTTCGATATAGAGTTAATTTCAATATATTCTCTTCACTCAATATCAGTTTGGAAACATTTTCCACACTCAATAACGAAGCAATATCCGCATCAGGCAATTCTCTGATTATTCTTACCGACTCGGCAACCAACCCCTCTATGTTTTTTGAAATACGATCGTTCTTGGCCAAATTACGAAAAAACATTTTTACCCGGAGAATATTTCTTTCATTTTCCTTTCCAAAACGCTTGACATATTCCATGACAGGAAGTAAACGGAACAGAGCTATCTGCGAGTTCCGATAGTTACTACTTTCATCCGGAGAGAGCCAATCCTGATTATTCTTGAATACTCCTTTCTCCTTATCAAATAAAAACTTAACTATATCAAAAAACGAATCAATCTTGTCAAATGCTATGTCTGTATCAAACTTTACACTTTTGCCGGCTTGGATAGATTTAAAACGCTCACTTTTGAGATCCGCTTCCAACAGCATCACCCATCTAAAAAATTCATTCAACCCGTTATCCGAGGTATCATTCTTTTTATTGCCGCCCCCTTTTCTGTTATGCCAGAAATAAGTTTCCCAATTTTCCCATTTATTGCTACACTCGGCTTGTTGCTCTTCAGGTTGCTTTGTGATCAACAAAGGTTTCAAATTTTCCGTTGCAGACAAAGGTTCACCTGTCGTATTGATAATGACAAATGTCTCTTCTCCGTTCGCTCTGCTCCCCATATCATAATATATAAAAGATAAACCTGTAGATACAAATTCACCAAAAGTCTTACACTCAACAGCTTCATCTTGTATCAACTTCTCTATCTGCGACATTGCCGCCAACATGCTAACAATGCTGGGATCATAATCATACTCTTTAAAATACCAGGACTGTTTTTTTATATCATCAACCCTCAAACCATTATCGTTTATAAAAAAGTACCAGACCAAATCACTCAAAAAATAGAGAGAACTTTCCCGAATAGCATACTGCAAATAAGGTTCCCTACCGTCATTTATTTCTAATTCCGACATGAGCCTTCCCCTAAACGCATTATTCGCTTTTCTATTTAACATACCAAGCAACAAAAACAATGTAGTAATTCGTTGTTGCCCGTCACATAACTGAATATGCCCCTTAGGTACTTCATAGCCATATAAAATCCCTAAGTTCATAGTTTCACTATTCATCTTATTAATAAGACTTTTAACAAAAGCCTCTGCCAAATAATAACCTTCTTTGTTTTGGGTTGTACCCCAGCAATAATCACGCTGTAAATCAGGTATTACTATTTTATTATCTTTAGCCAATAAATCTGACAATGTATACGATTTTCCAATTTCCAATTTATTGTATTCCATAGTAATTTCTTATTTCTTTTATGATACATTCTTTGTTTTCTTTGATTTGATCTTTACCCCATTCACTTTTTGCAAAAACGGAAAGGCTATGTAATAAATGTCGGCTTTTAAATGCTTCCTCTCTTTTCAAATCAAAATATATCTTTTTCTTATCTTGAAAATCCTTATTACTAAAAGCCGAGTTTTCATTTTTATATAATAATACCAGGTTTCCTATACAATGCTGTGAACAGTTTTCAAAATCAGCCTTGTCAATCATACCAGGTTCTATTACTTCTATTACATTCCCATCCTTATCGCTATAACAATAACCATCTTTTTTATGATATACTTTAGACTGAGGGTGAATATGCTCCAACGATTTCTTCTGCACAATACTAAAATCAAAACATCTGTTCAATTGTGTATCTGCATCTATGTTAAGACGTAGTAACTGCCGAAAAGCATAATCATAAGCTTCATTATACAAATTATCACTTTCCAATGCTTTTACTACTTCTTCTTTCTTCAATTGAAGAATTTCATCTGTATCGTTCTTTTCAATTTCGGTATGCGATGCACTCAGAAAAACATATTTATAGTAATCATCTATTTTGTCTATTTTTTCTTCTGAGAAATAAGACCTAATAAACTTACTCCTATCATTTTCGGAAAGCAAATACAATATTGCTCCTACTTTATTATGTAATTCATAATTATTATAGACATCTTCAAATCTTTTTTGCAAATGACGAAGTTTATAAAAAGTATCCTTTGCATTCTTCCTGTCACCTTTCAAGCACAAGTCTCTGAAATTTTCAAAGCTATACACATTCTTTAATGAATCATTTTTCTTTAATGAATCATAATAAGTTCGTATAAGCAATCCCATTACATTTTTCGTATGATAAAAACAGGAAACCTCTTCACGATTCCACCAATATTGCCATTTATCCCATTCTCGTGCATACTTGCTACGCAATAAATTTTGTTCCCAACGAACCGCATCTACATCATCATTATTAAGCGAATTGTCTTCTAAAGAAACCAGTCGAAGTATTTCTGCTTTAATAATTTCCTCGGTATGCATTTCTGCTTTACTTCCATTCATCATTGAAAATACAATCGTAGCTTTCTCTTTAGGAATAGAAATAAACAGGAATTTAATATGCTCCAACAAATATTCACGCAAGTGCATAATCTGTTCTTCGTTGAAATCTTCCAGCATTTCATGTATAGAGCGAATCGTTTTTTTAAAGTAGTATATATCTTGAAACCCTTCTGTTTCATCCTCATGACAAAACTCCACAATTTCATTTCTGCTCATTGACTTTAAACGATCTAAAAAATGTTGTGATTCAATACGAATCGGATATTTCAGATCAAAGAGCTTATCGTATTTCAAATAACAAAGTAACAAGTAAAAAAAGGTCGTTCTTTGTTGTCCGTCAATAAGTTCAATATTATCATCAGACTCACAAATAGTCATTCCTTGTAGGAATAAATCTTTTTTATCGTTAAAATGCCCGTTTATACTCTCCAAAAGAAACTGCACTGAATCCTTTTCCGAACCACGCGACTTTCCCCAAATATAACCTCTCTGATAATAAGGAATCACTATATCTTTATGGTCAGCAAGATACTCCCCTAAAGAACTGATTAACTTTTCTTTCATAACTAATAATCTGCTTTTTATTTCATATTCACACATACTATTCTCATAACGCAGGAGCATGCTTTCCTCTATTCGAACCGTTCGGATGCCTCGGGCAACTACATGTAGTCAACGTGGCAAGAGAAGAATATTGTAACCCGCAATATTTACAGGTGTATTTACTCTTTTCACTCCCCTCATACAGTTTGTGTTTTCCTCTATTCAGACCATTCGGATGCCTTGGACAAGAGCATGTTGTCAAACTAGAGAGATTTGAATACTTTGCGCCACAATACTCACAATAATAATTAGCCATAATGTAAAGATTTAATGTTATGCCTACTCTATGCGGTTTTCAGCATCCCCAGTTATAAAAAAGGAAGGACACAGTACTGTCTTTCCCCTTATCTGTTCGGTTCGGCTCTGGTAAGCCTGAGATCCAAATAAGTAAAAGCAGTCTGTGCCCTTGTGAGGGTACAAACATGCTTAGACTAATTATTTCAGATCTCATGTTTAATTTACCAGATTTAACCGAATCAAATAATTGTCAGCAAGTTATGCAATATGTCATTAAATATCTATTCCTGTTTCTTTATTTTCTTTGTTTACCTACAAAAGTAACCAAAAATTTTGAATACAGTATACAATCATTCGACTTATCACAGACTGCTATATTAATGCAAAGAAACAATTAAGATATGCCAAATCATTTCATAAGATAGGATAATTTACCATCCTATAATAATGCGACTTTGATAAAAGCCGCACTTCATACATTTTTATCTATCTTTACAATTGAAACAAACTCTATAGACAAAATAATTCAGGTTTATGAAATACAAAATAACAACACTGGTTGAAAATTGCTCCTACAAGCGCAGTTTGCGAGGAGAACACGGATTGTCACTATATATTGAGACACCAAAACACAAGATACTTTTTGACACCGGAGCATCCGATCTATTCATTCACAACGCCCATGCATTGAATATAGACCTCAAACAGGTAAACTACTTGATACTTTCACATGGACATAACGATCATACCGGAGGATTACGTGATTTTATGGAACTGAATCAAACGGCTAGAATTGTCTGTAAAAAAGAAATATTCGACCCCAAATTCAAAGATAACAGAGAGAACGGAATTAAAGATACCAATCTGCTTGACCAATCACGTTTCTTATACATTAATAGTATAATTGAACTTGTCCCGGGTATCTTTATTTTCCCACAAATAAAAATTATAGACTCACTAGATATACATTTTGACCACTTCTATACACAAAGAGAAAAGAAAAAAATTCCCGATTGTTTTGACGATGAACTAGCCATCACCCTAACAACGAACAGTTCATTTTCAATTATCAGTGCCTGTTCACATCGGGGAATCACCAATATCTATCATACTGTACAGCATAGTTTTCTGAAATTATCACCTGATTTAGTTTTGGGTGGTTTTCATATCCATAATGCAGAAACGGAGAAATTCAATGTGATTACCTCTTACCTAAAAAAGGTTCAACCCAAAAGGATTGGTATCTGCCACTGTACTGGAGTCGACAAATATGCACTCTTTTACCAACAATTCGGCAACCGTGTATTCTATAATTATACAGGTAAAGTTATTGAAATTGAAGAATAACTACAACTCAAAACTTTTTCAATTCCTGATACAACCGTTGCACTGGCAACCCCATTACATTATAGAATGAGCCGTTGATAGCTTCTACCCCGACATAACCGATCCATTCCTGTATCCCGTAACTGCCGGCTTTATCGTACGGACGGTATTTATCTACATAATAGATAATGTCATCCTTTTCAAGTTTGGAAAAGGCGACTGCCGAAGAGACGGAAAAAAAAACCGTTTTCTGTTTAGTCGTCAGGCAAACGCCGGTGATGACTTCATGTACATGGTCCGACAGGTGGCAAAGCATCTCGATTGCTTCCTCACGGTCGGCCGGTTTGCCCAGGATACGATCCGGTTGCCCATAAGTGACAACGATTGTGTCAGCCGTAATGAGCAATTCGTTATCAGTCATTTTTTCCAGATACGCTTCTGCCTTTTTACGGGCGATATAAGCAGGTATCTCGTCTGCCGTCAAGTCATCAGGATATGATTCGTCAATGCCGGGAATTACTTCGACCTCGAATTTGAGGTCAAGTCCGGCCAATAATTCTTTTCGCCGGGGTGAGTTAGATCCCAGCACGATTCGGTAATGTTGTAGGTTAGTCAGCATAATTATTTTTCATTGTTATTACCATCCGAACGCTTCTGCGCTCATCCAATGGCCTTGTGCTTTCATTGTTTGTTCTATCACATCGCGGGCAACACCCTCACCCCCTTTGCATAAGGAGATATATTTCGCTATTTGCTTGATTTCCGGGGCTGCATCCGCCGGAGCAACCGGCAAGCCTACCCGCTTCATCACATCATAGTCGGGGATATCGTCTCCGGCATACATGACTTCTTCAGGCGTCAATCCCGTCTTTTGCAGGAAATCATTGAAATCGTGTATCTTTACGGCACTCCGCATATATATATGTTCAATACCCAAGCGGGAAAAACGGATTTGCACTGCCTCCGTATAGCCACCGGTAATAATCCCGACCTGGTAACCTTTCTTTACAGCCAGTTGCAGGGCATAACCGTCTTTGATGTTGACTGTACGCATCGGATCGCCGTTGGGATGAAGTGATACCACATCGCACGACAGCACGCCGTCTACGTCAAACACAAATGCTTTTATCTTTGTCAGGTCATAATTGATACTACTCATTTTGGGCCTCCTTATGTATACTTTGACTAAGAAGCCGGTAGATCGCTTGCATATCCGGATCGTCCAGCATAGCCAGGTGTTTATTGATCACATTTTCATCATACCGGATTGCCGGCCCGGTCTGAGCCGCAGCAGGCGACATGGAATGTATTTTCGATACTGTCTCATCGATAAGCGGCAAAAGGACATCTGCCGGAATGGATTCGTTTTCCAGTAACTTATAAGATAATGTATAAATATGATTGGTAAAATTACAGGCAAAGACAGCCGCCAGATGCAAACTCCGGCGTTTTTCCGAAGACATAAAACGAACATTCTCAGAAAGAGCGCTGGCTATATTCTTCAGATAATCCGCATTCTTATCCGTGTTTGCTTCCAGAAAAATAGGAATCACATCAAAATTCACATTCCTTCCCTTACTGAATGTCTGCAAAGGATAAAGAACTCCGAAACGTTGGGCATATCCTTCAAATACGCTCATCGGCATACTTCCTGCCGTATGGACCCACATACCGTTATTCGGTTTGACCTTCGATATTACATCCGACAAGACAGTATCCTTCAGTGAAAAGACATACAGATCGCCATCTTCCTGCAAAGCGGATAAATCATTCGTCCACGGACACCCTAGTCGTGTTGCCAACTGACGGGCACTCGCCTCTGTATGGCTGTACACCTGACCAATCTGCATACCAACCCGTTGCATAGCGAGCGACAAACGTGTCGCCAGATTTCCGGCTCCGATAAAAACTATTTTCATGCTTCCTTGTTTTCTTCCGGCATTTTATAAGTGCCCAGGTGAATCTTTTCCCATTGCAAATGCGCTTCATCAAACGGTTTGCGTTCCTGGTCCTTATAACCGAAACCGATAATTGAGAGCACCTCCAGCTGATAAGGAATATCCAGCAGGCTACGGACATACACATTGGCATCCGCATCATCTTCCGTCTGCCGGTTACGTATCTGGCACCAACAGCTGCCCAGACCCAGATCTTCCGCCTGGAGTTGCATATAGATAGAAGCGATCGAGGCGTCTTCCACCCAGACATCGCTATCCATTACATTCGCCATTACCACAACAGCCAGTGCACAACCTTCAAGAAACGAAGCTCCGGCCGGCTTACAACCAGCCAGTTTTTTCAACATTTCCTTATCTTCCACCACAACGAATTGCCAGGGATTTTTACGCTTGGAAGCGGGTGCCATCAAAGCTGCCTTTAAAATCATTTCGACTTGTTCAGGTGAAAGCAACTGGTCGGTAAACTTACGCGTGCTTCTTCTATTCTTTATCAGTGTTGCAAAACTCTCCATTTTTATCTTATTTTGTAGCTGTTAATTAATCATCTTCATTCTGTAAGGAAGATATTTCTGAACAGGACAAAGATAAATATTTTTTACACGCTGAATATACGCTTCCTTCATTTTTCGCGTTAGTAAAGCTATAACATTATTAATTATGAAGATTCGTGCGATAGCTGCACTGCTATTTATATTAGTTTCAATCAGCGCTTTTGGACAAAAGCATGTTAAAATCACGGGATATGTTCGGGATGCCGACGGTAGTCCGCTTGAACTTGTGCTTGTTCAGATAAAGAATACGCTGAACGGGGCAATGACCAATGAAAAGGGTTACTATTCGATCACCACGTCGCCGGGCGATTCCGTTGCGGTTATTTTCTCTTGCCTGGGATATAATAAGGCAGAACGTATTCTACCCAGTTTGCAACAGGACATGCAGCTGAATGTACAGATGAACTACACGAGTATCGACCTGGGGGAAGTTGTTGCTGTAGGTACCCGTTACCAAACCAGTACTCTTCAAACCATGAATGCAGACCGTGTCAAGCTCCTCCCCGATCCTGCCGGAGGAAGCATCGAAAGTCTCGTGGTCACTTTTGCCGGAGTTTCATCCAGCAACGAATTAAGTTCCCAGTATTCAGTTCGCGGCGGTAGTTACGATGAGAACATAGTATATGTAAACGGCCTGGAAGTATTCCGCCCGTTACTGATCCGTTCCGGCCAGCAGGAAGGTCTGAGTTTTATCAATCCCGACCTCACCGAAGCTGTCAACTTCGCAGCCGGAGGATTTGAAGCACGGTACGGAGATAAAATGAGCTCTGTTCTTGACATCACCTATAAAAAACCCAAGTTATTTGAAGGATCGGCCTCCGCCAGTTTACTGGGAGCAAACGCCTATGTGGGAAGTTCCATCGGCAAGTTCACACAAATAACCGGTGTTCGTTATAAGACAGGACGTTCGCTACTAAAAACAATGGATACGGACGCCGAATACCAGCCGGATTTCGTCGATCTGCAATCATACATGACTTATCAGTTAGCTCCGAAATGGGAAGTAAACTTTCTGGGGAACCTGGCGTCCAACACGTTCAAATTCACCCCGCATAAACGGGAGACAAACTTCGGTACGGTAGAAAACGCCCAACGATTTGAAGTGTATTTCCCCAACAGCCGCGAGCGGGATAAGTTCCAGACAATCTTCGGCGCACTGACCTTGAAACACAATCCGAACGAGAAAACAGAACTGGGCCTTCAGGCATCCGCTTTCTCCAGCAAGGAAATAGAAACCTACGACATCACCGGCGAATACTGGCTGGGTGATGCTACAACAGAAAACGACAATAACCAGAATGCCCTTGAAATAGCCCGCTACCATGAGCATGCCCGCAACCGTTTAAGTTCAACCATCATGAATGTAGGACATTACGGCAGCAGCAAGATCAAAAACAACACGCTGAAATGGGGAGCCACCGTACAGATGGAAAAGATAAACGACCGCATCAGCGAATGGGAAAAACGCGACTCGGCAGGTTACTCACTTCCTCAAACAGGGAACGGGGTAAACGTGATCTCCAATCTTTATTCGGACAATGATTTGTCGACTACCCGGATATCGGGATATTTGCAGGACGTTTTCAAGTTCCGTACCAAGCAAGGTATGTTCACACTCATCGGCGGTATCCGCGGAAGCTACTGGAGCTATAACAAAGAATTCATTTTCAGCCCACGCGTTTCTTTAGGTTTTATCCCTAATTTCGATCAGAATCTGACCTTTCGTGCAGCGACAGGTATCTACTACCAGTCATCGTTCTATAAAGAATTACGAACCACCGTGCAGGATGCCGCAGGCAATGATATTATCGAACTGAACAAGGATATCAAATCGCAACGTTCCATCCATTTCATTCTCGGTGGCGATTATACGTTCCGGGCAGCCGACCGTAACTTTAAAGTCAGTGCCGACCTCTATTACAAGAAACTGGACGACCTGATTCCTTACACCGTCGACAACGTAAAGATCCGGTACTACGGAGAGAACTGTGCCAAAGGCCATGCAATGGGTATCGATGTTAAATTCTTCGGTGAATTTGTACCCGGAACCGATTCATGGATCAGTTTCTCGCTTATGAAAGCAGAGCAAACAATCCGTGACATGGTAACCGTTCCCATGCCCAACAGCCAGGGATATAACGTATCGTTATTCTTTCAGGATTATTTTCCCGGATACAAACGTGTAAAACTGAATCTGAAAGGCGTCCTCTCCGGCGGACTTCCTTTTATTGCACCACGCACGAAATACGAAGATGTGAAGAGTACTTTCCGCACGCCGGCCTACAAACGTGTCGATCTCGGCTTCTCTTACCAGCTGGCCGGAGGAACCGATGCGATCATGGACCGCGGAGTCTTTCGTCACCTGAAAAATATCTGGATCGGAGTGGACGTATTTAACCTGTTCGATATAAAAAATGTCAGTTCCTATTACTGGATCACCAACATCGACAACCAGCAATATGCTGTACCGAATTACCTGACAGGCCGACAACTCAATGCACGACTGATTGTCGATTTCTAAAAATATGCCAATAAGATAATTTGCCAATATGCCGATAAAAAACAGGATTTGCCAATGAGAAGTCAAGGCTTTCATTGGCAATTTTGCATATTGGCAAATTGGCAAATTATTATTAATGAAATATTTCTTGATTCTTCAAAAAGAATGTACCTTTGCCATCAAAACAAAAAGCATTTATCAATTATTAAATTCTTATTGACATGGAAATTACACATATTGAACATCTGGGAATTGCAGTAAAAAGCATCGAAGCTTGTCTGCCGTATTATGAAGAAATTTTAGGCATGAAATGCTACAACATCGAAGAAGTTGCTGACCAAAAAGTAAAGACTGCGTTCTTTAAAGTAGGCCAAACAAAAATCGAATTACTTGAACCGACCAGCGAAGACAGCACTATCGCCAAATTCATCGAAAAGAAAGGCGAAGGTATTCACCATATCGCATTTGCTGTACCTGATGTACAGGCTGCATTGGACGAAGCTGAATCAAAAGGTGTCAAACTGATCGACAAAGCTCCCCGCGGTGGTGCAGAAGGTCTGAACATTGCATTCCTTCACCCGAAATCAACTTGCAGCGTATTGACTGAACTTTGCATGCCGGGTAAAAAATAATTAATCAGTTCATTTCTAACAACAAATCAGAAATACAATGAGTAACCAACTTGAAAAAGTAAAAGAGCTTATCGCTCTTCGCGAACAAGCCCGTTTAGGTGGTGGAGAAAAAAGAATCGAATCTCAGCACAAGAAAGGCAAGTACACAGCACGCGAACGTATCGCCATGTTGCTTGACGAAGGTAGTTTCGAGGAGTTTGATATGTTCGTTCAGCACCGTTGTACTAACTTCGGTATTGAAAAAACAAAATTCCTGGGTGATGGTATCGTAACCGGATATGGTACGATCGACGGCCGTCTGGTCTACATCTTCGCACAGGACTTCACCGTATTCGGAGGAGCTTTGTCAGAATCACTGGCCATGAAGATTTGTAAGGTAATGGATCAGGCCATGAAGATGGGTGCCCCTGTCATCGGCTTGAACGACTCAGGTGGAGCACGTATCCAGGAAGGCGTTAACGCCCTGGCAGGATATGCTGAAATCTTCCAGCGTAATATCCTTGCATCCGGTGTTGTACCTCAGATTTCAGGTATCTTCGGTCCGTGTGCAGGTGGCGCAGTTTATTCTCCGGCGCTGACTGACTTTAACATCATGACACGTGGTACCAGCTACATGTTCCTGACAGGTCCGAAAGTAGTAAAAACCGTTACCGGTGAAGACGTAACTCAGGAACAACTGGGTGGCGCAAGCGTACACACAACCAAATCGGGTGTTGCCCATTTCGCTGTCGACACAGAAGAAGAAGGTCTGCAACTGATCCGCAAATTGCTCAGCTTCCTTCCGCAGAACAACCTGGAAGAAACTCCGCTGATCGAATGTAAAGACCCGATCGACCGTCTGGACGATGTATTGAACGACATCATTCCTGACAACGCTAACCAGTCATATGACATGTATGAAGTAATCGGCACAATCGTTGACAACAACGAATTCCTGGAAGTACATGCTGATTATGCTAAAAATATTATTGTTGGTTTCGCACGTTTCAACGGCCAGTCTGTTGGTATCGTAGCTAACCAGCCGAAAGTAATGGCAGGCTGTCTGGACAGCAACGCATCCCGTAAGGCAGGCCGCTTCGTCCGCTTCTGCGACGCTTTCAACATTCCTTTGGTAACATTGGTAGACGTACCGGGATTCCTTCCGGGAACAGGCCAGGAATACAATGGTGTAATCCTTCACGGAGCCAAATTGCTTTACGCTTACGGCGAAGCAACTGTGCCTAAAATCACTGTTACATTGCGTAAATCTTACGGTGGTGCTTACTGCGTGATGAGTTCTAAACACCTGCGTGGCGATATGAACTACGCATGGCCGACAGCAGAAATCGCAGTTATGGGCCCGAGCGGTGCTGTAGAAGTTATCTTCGCAAAAGAAGTTGCCGCATCCGAAGATCCTGCAAAAGCAACAGCCGAAAAAGAAGCAGAATACAAGAAGGCATTCGCAAACCCGTACAACGCAGCTCAATACGGTTATATCGACGATGTGATCGAACCGCGTAATACCCGTTTCCGTATCATTCGTGCTTTACAACAATTGCAGACTAAAAAGTTAAGCAATCCTGCTAAGAAACATGACAATCTGCCTCTATAATTCTTAAAACAGGAAAATGAATATGACTAACAAAAGATTTGGAGTATTGCTGCTGTTCATCCTGCTCGTATCATTCGGGGCACAGGCACAGCGTGCAACCTCCATGCGAATAAATGAAGTGCTGGTCATCAACGAAGATAATTTCGTTGACGACTATGGCAAACGTCACGGCTGGATAGAATTATTCAATACTTCTGCCGGAACGGTTAATATTGCAGGTTGTTTCTTGACAGACGACAAGAACAATCCTAAAAAATATCCGATCCCCAAGGGTGACGTACTAACTCAGATCCCCCCCCATCAACACACTCTGTTCTGGGCGGATGGTGAACCTAACCGTGGTACTTTTCATGTCAATTTCACGTTAGACCCGTCAAAAGAAAATTATATAGCACTTTATGACGCCGATGGTAAATCCTTGATCGACGAAATAACAATTCCGGCTGCACAAAAACCGGATGTTAGCTATGGTAGAATTATTGACGGAAAAGAAGAATGGGCACAACTCACAAAAGTGACTCCCAGCACAAACAACCTGACGTTAGATTCTAACGAAAAGATCGAAAACTTTAAGACAAATGACTCTCTGGGTATCGGTATGACTATTACAGCTATGGCTGTTGTTTTTCTAGGCTTGCTCCTTCTTTTCCTGATCTTCAAACAAGTCGGAAAAGCAGCTATCGCAGCCAGCAAACGTAATGCTCAGAAAGCAGGGGCACCTGTTAATGTAAATACACCGGACGAAGTTTCGGGCGAAGTTTTTGCAGCAATCGCTACAGCTTTGTATGAAATGAGTGATGACAATCACGATATCGAACATACAGTGCTTACAATCCGCAAAGTTCGTCGTGCATATTCTCCATGGAGTTCTAAGATCTATAGTTTACGTGAAACTCCCAGAAAGTGATTATCTCTAAAAACAAACAAGAATGAAAAGTTTTAAATATACCATCAACGGTAACGTATATAAAGTACACATCAATTCAGTGGTCGACGATATCGCTGAAGTAGAAGTAAACGGTACTCCTTATAATGTAAAAATGGAGAAACCGGCGAAGAAACAAATGGTTACACTCAAACGTCCGGCACAGGCTCCTACTACAGCCAGCGGCGAACCGGTTGTTACTCGTCCGGCAGCATCTACAACCCAGGGCGCCGTTAAGACTCCGCTTCCAGGTGTTATCCTGCAAATCAAATGCAATGTAGGCGACACTGTGAAGAGAGGACAAACTTTACTTATCCTCGAGGCTATGAAGATGGAAAACAACATCAACGCTGACCGCGACGGTAAGATTATTGAAATTAAAGTACATAAGGGAGACTCCGTACTGGAAGGTGCTGATCTCGTCGTAATCGGATAAGAGTATGCAAGAGAGTTTTTTATCATTCCTGGGTGACAACCTACAGTTGTTCCTCACCTATACAGGAGTATATAATGCAACTCCGGGCCATATCATTATGATATTGGTTGGTTTGCTCTTTATATTCCTTGCGATTAAATATGAATTTGAACCCATGTTGCTGATCCCTATCGGATTCGGTATCCTGATCGGTAACATTCCTTTTAAAGATGCAGGGCTTCAGGTAGGTATCTACGAACAAGGGTCTGTACTTAACATCCTCTATCAAGGGGTAACCTCCGGATGGTATCCGCCGTTGATCTTCCTCGGTATCGGGGCGATGACCGACTTCTCCGCTTTGATTTCCAATCCAAAGCTGATGTTGATCGGTGCTGCCGCCCAGTTCGGTATCTTCGGTGCTTATATTATCGCTCTTCAGATGGGATTCGAACCGAACCAGGCCGGTGCTATCGGTATTATCGGTGGTGCTGACGGTCCTACGGCTATCTTCCTGTCTTCCAAGCTGGCCCCTAACCTGATGGGTGCTATTGCGGTGTCGGCCTACTCATATATGGCGTTGGTACCTATTATCCAGCCGCCGTTCATGAGACTGCTTACAACAAAGAAAGAACGTCTGATCCGTATGAAACCGCCGAGAGCCGTTTCTTCTACAGAAAAGATCATCTTCCCGATCGTAGGTCTGTTGCTGACTTGCTTCCTTGTACCTTCAGGTCTGCCCTTGCTGGGTATGTTGTTCTTCGGAAACCTATTGAAAGAAAGTGGTGTAACCCGTCGTCTGGCTGAAACAGCCCGCGGTCCGCTGATCGATACAATCACCATCCTGTTAGGTATCACAGTAGGTGCTTCTACACAGGCAACTCAGTTCCTGACACTGAACTCTATCAAGATCTTCGGTTTAGGTGCGTTGTCATTCGTGATTGCAACCTGTGCCGGTGTATTGTTCGTTAAGTTCTTCAACCTGTTCCTGAAACAAGGCAACAAGATCAATCCGCTTATCGGTAATGCCGGTGTATCTGCCGTTCCCGACTCAGCACGTATCTCTCAGGTTGTAGGTCTGGAATATGACCCGACCAACTATCTGTTGATGCACGCCATGGGTCCGAACGTAGCAGGTGTAATCGGTTCTGCTGTAGCAGCCGGTATCCTGTTAGGATTCTTAGGATAATAAAACAAGTGACAGTTGATAGATGGCAAGTGACAAATAAATAGAATCTTTTCTAAATCTGTCAACTGTCACTTATCAACTGTCAACTTTTTATACATTTTGTTCGACCTCCATCGGATTTGTTTCCGGATTAGTTACTTCTTCCAATGTCGTCCCCACAAACAACCATACCATCAAAAGGACAATCGCAATAATAACCCCGATGATCAACCATAGATTTTTCTTTTTCATACCTTCGTAATTCTGATTTTGTTTTATATGAGCATAAAACAACAGAAACAAGTCTTTGGTTTAAAAAGATCTATGAGTAAAATACGAAACCTACTGCCATACTATCATAGTTGACAAATATTCATCCGATTACAAATGATTTAGCACCATACTCTCATACGCAATTCATATAATAATAGACTGTAAAACACAAAGCTGGAATACTTTCTCAAACATTGTTTTATTTGCCGGAATAAACTAACTTTGTCTCTATATCTTAAAAAGCATCCAACATGAGCCAAGTAAAAGGAATACCATACGGAATATCTGATTTCAAACGGTTGAGAAACGAAAACTTTTATTACGTAGACAAGACGATGTATCTGCCGCTGATCGAAAAGATGCCCAGCTACTTGTTTCTTATCCGTCCCAGACGATTCGGAAAAAGTCTGTTCCTTAGCTTGATGCGTACCTATTATGATATATTGCAAAAGGATAACTTCGAAAAGTATTTCGGTGATTTATGGATTGGCAGCCACCCGACTGACCAGCGTAACCGCTTTCAGGTGCTTTACTTCGATTTCTCAAAAGCCGGTTGTTCGCAACCGGGAACCGATATGATGACCAGCTTCAACGACTATTGCGGTCTGATCATCAATCAGTTCGCACATGAATATGCATCCTATTACGATGCCGATTATAAAGCTACGATCGAAAATATAGCAAGTGCCAAAGCAAAACTGTCGTACATCGAGATAAAAGCAAAAGAAAAAGGGTATCCGCTTTATCTTATCGTAGACGAATATGACAACTTCACAAACGTCATACTGAGTGAACACGGACAGAAAATGTTTCACGACCTAACACATGCCAGCGGTTTCTACAGGGAATACTTTAAACAGTTCAAAGGGATGTTCGACCGGATTTTCCTGATGGGGGTCAGTCCTATCACTTTGGATGATTTATCGAGCGGTTATAACATCAACTGGAATATCTCGACTGACGAAACTTTTAACGCAATGATGGGATTCGATGAAACAGATGTTCGTGAAATGTTTCATTATTACCGGCAAAACGATATGCTGACAGGAGACATAGATACAATGATCGCAGAAATGAAACCGTGGTATAATAATTATTGTTTCGCACGAATGGCATTGGATAGTGACCGGGTGTTCAATTGTGACCTGATTTTGTATTATTTACACAATCAGGTAAATTTCCACCGTGCCCCGGAAGAGATGGTAGACAAAAATATTTGCATAAATTACAGCAAACTAAAAAAGCTAACCGGTATCAACCATAAAAGTTTACACGAAGATAGCTGTATGAATACTATCAAAGATATTGTCGCAAAAGGAGAAGTGCTAGTCGACCTGCACACCTCTTTCCCGGCTGAAAAAGTAATGGATATCGATAATTTCCGAAGTCTACTTTATTACTACGGACTGCTTACTATGTGCGGTACACACGGAAAACTATTAAAAATGTGTATCCCCAATAATTGCGTACGTGAACAATACTTTGGTTTCCTGCGCGATTATTATCAACAGTTTCATACAATAAACCTTTCTCATCTGAAAGATTTAATAGACGACTTCGCTTACGACGGCCAATGGAAACCGTTTTTCGAATCCATCGCCCTTGCCTATCGTGAAAACTCTTCCGTACGTGATGCTATGGAAGGAGAAAGAAATCTGCAAGGTTTTCTGAAGGCATATCTGGCACTCGCTTCTTATTATCTGGTAGAACCGGAACTGGAAATGAATTACGGTTACTGCGATTTCTTTTTATTACCTGACAAAAAGCGGTATCCTGATATCGGACACAGCTACATATTGGAGTTAAAGTACGCTGGACGTACCACCACTGATACGGAACTCGAAACACAAGCAGAAGAAGGACGCCGCCAACTATTACAATACAGTAAAGACAAAATCGCTTTACAGTTGGCCCAAGACACAACACTTCATTTGATACTGCTTCAATTCCGGGGTTGGGATTTGGTTAAGTGTGAAGAAATAGCTTCCTGCTAACAATCTTCACCGGATGATAGCTTTCAAAACGCTATCATCCCAACACCTTATTCTTAGCGATTGTTGCCTGAAATTCTTTCAGGTAGAACGGCTCGAAATAAGCGACATCCTCAAACCGACTTCCGGCAAATGCTTTTTCAGACAAGGTTATCATATTAACAGCCAGCGGGTGGATATTATCAATAAAGAGCGCATTCGGAGAAGTAATCACCTCCCGACATTTGGCTGCACCGTTCCCAAAGAAACAAACTTTCCCTTTTTCCAGCCAGGAAGCATAAGTTTCTGCATCTACAATATCAGCAGACGTTTCGCGAACCGTCTTCAAATTAACATCATAGATAGCTGCATACACCTCCATCCGACGGGCATCGAGCATGGCGCAATACAAACAGTCGGACGCATTATTTTGCTGTTCCAATGCGGCAACAGCCAACACTTCCAGCGTAGGGATACTGATCAGAGGTATGCCGTAACCGAAACACAAACCTTTGGCGACCGATACGCCGATACGCAATCCGGTATAAGATCCCGGACCGCTGCTGACAGCTACTGCATCCAGCTTCAATCCTTTTTCTTTGGTCACCGCAATAGCCTCTTCCACATAAACACCCAACAAAGCAGCATGCGACGGACCTTCAAACGAACTCTTTTCAAAAAGCACCTCACCATCAGCCGATAAAGCGACGGAACACACCGAGGTCGATGTTTCAATATTTAAAATACAAGACATAATAGTTGACAGTTGACGGTTGACAAGTGACAGATATTTTTCAATAGAACTCCGCTGTTCATCAACCGGATTAATTGGTCGCAAAAGTACAAAAACGTCTTTATACGAATGAGAAAATAACGAACTTTTTCTCTATCAGGACGAAGAATTATCAACTGTCAACTGTCAACTATCAACTGAATAAGCTATCTTTGCACAAATTTTTAGAACAATGATACAATCAATGACTGGATTCGGTAAGGTTACAGCCGAACTTCCTTCAAAAAAGGTAACCGTAGAAATAAAAGCACTCAACAGCAAACAACTGGATTTATCAACCCGCATCCCTTCTATCTACAAAGATAAGGAAATGCAAATCCGTAGCCAGCTGCTTCAGTCGCTTGAACGGGGTAAGGTCGATTTCAGCATTTATATCGAATATATAGGAAAAGATACTCCTACCCAGATCAACCTTACCGCTTTTGAAAGTTATTACAGCCAGGTTAAGGATATTGCAGAAAAACTGAATATTGCACTTCCGGCTGACTGGTTCCAGACATTACTAAAAATGCCGGACGTTATCAAATCTGAAATTGTAGAAGTAGACGAAAGCGAATGGGAAGTTGTTTTCAATGCGGTAAAGGGAGCCATCAAACATCTTTGTGACTTCCGCATCCAGGAAGGCGCCATGCTGCAAAAGTTATTTGAAGACAAAATCGGTAATATCGCCCGCCTGCTGACCGAAGTGGAAGAATATGAAGGCGAACGCATCGAAAAGATCAAAGCCCGTATCATGGATAACCTCGAAAAGGTAGCCAACCAGGATTACGACAAGAACCGCTTCGAGCAGGAAATGATCTATTACATCGAAAAACTGGATGTGAACGAAGAAAAGAACCGCCTCGACAACCATCTGAAATATTTCATCAGCACGATGAAAGACGGACACGGACAAGGCAAAAAGCTCGGTTTCATCGCTCAGGAAATGGGCCGCGAAATCAACACGCTCGGTTCGAAAAGCAACCATGCGGAAATGCAGAAAATTGTCGTTCAGATGAAAGACGAACTGGAACAAATCAAGGAACAGGTACTAAACGTATTATAATATGGCTGGTAAATTAATTATATTCTCCGCCCCGTCAGGCTCAGGTAAATCAACCATCATCAACCATCTGCTAAAACAGAACCTGAACCTGCATTTCTCTATCTCGGCAACAAGCCGTGCACCGCGCGGAACAGAACAGAACGGTGTGGAATATTATTTCCTGACTCCCGACGAATTCCGGGCCCGTATCGCTGCCGGTGATTTTTTGGAATATGAGGAAGTATATACCGATAAATACTACGGCACATTGAAAAGTGAAGTGGAACGCCAACTGAACGAAGGCAACAACGTTATATTCGATGTGGACGTTGTCGGCGGATGCAACATCAAAAAGTTTTATGGTGACCGTGCTCTTTCAGTATTTATCCAGCCGCCCAGCATCGCCCATCTGCGTGAACGTCTGGAAGGTCGTGGCACGGATGCTCCCGAAGTGATCGACAGCCGTATCGCAAAAGCGGAATTCGAACTGGGATTTATTCCTCATTTCGATGTCTGCATCGTAAACGACGACCTTGCGACAGCACAGGCCGAAGCAGTGGAAGTTATAAAAGATTTTCTGTCTAAAGAATGAATAACAACAGACAATTATCACGTAAATGGGGATATATTTTCGCACTGACCGGAATCGCGGCATTGGGAACCTGCATTGCAGGCCTCATTTATAAAGAATATCTCATTGCATTTGCAACCGGACTCGTATTCGGCGTACAGGCATTCAACTTTATAATGTGGAAGAAACAACGGTAAAGGAAAACAACAAACTGAAAACCGGAATCTTTTCCGGTTCTTTCAACCCGGTTCACATCGGTCATTTGGCCCTGGCCAACTGGCTGTGTGAGTTTGCGGGGTTGGACGAACTGTGGTTTGTTATCACGCCTCATAACCCGCTAAAGAAACGCGACGACCTGATGGATGACCGGCTCCGGCTCGAACTGGTCGAAGCTGCCGTTGCCGGATATGCTAAATTCCGTACCAGCGATATCGAGTTTACGCTTCCCCAACCGACTTACACGATAGACACCTTACGTACCCTCGACCGTACATATCCCGACCGCGAATTTCATTTTATAATGGGAGCCGACAACTGGTCGT
Source organism: Parabacteroides goldsteinii DSM 19448 = WAL 12034 (assembly GCF_000969835.1). Classification (GTDB taxonomy): domain Bacteria; phylum Bacteroidota; class Bacteroidia; order Bacteroidales; family Tannerellaceae; genus Parabacteroides; species Parabacteroides goldsteinii. The sequence continues at coordinate 111,308 of NZ_KQ033913.1, read as the reverse complement.
CAATCAATCGCTGGAAAGAATCGGAAACGTTAATTACCAGCTACCCTATCCTGATTTATCCGCGTAAAGGATACGAAATCAACATCCCCGACAACCTTCCCGACATCCGTAAAGTCGATGCTCCGCTGATGGAAATATCCTCCACTTTTATACGCGAATCACTGGCAGCCGGCAAAGATATACGTTTCTTCTTACCGGAAGCAATACGTAACCATAAGTGCTTTTCTAATATATAATTAAGTAAACTACTACTCACTTTTATCCTATAAGTGAGAAAAATTTTGTACTTTTGCGCCGTATTATACAAAATAATAGCGTAATGAATCTATTAGAACTGAGTGAACAGGAAATCATAAGACGCAATAGCATGGAGCAATTGCGCCAAATGGGGATAGAACCGTATCCCGCTGCTGAGTACGTAACAAACGCATATTCCAAAGAAATAAAGGCATCTTTTAAAGACGATGCAGAACCCCGTCCTGTAACTATTGCAGGCCGTATCATGAGCCGCCGTATTATGGGTAAGGCTTCATTCATGGAGTTGCAGGATTCGGAAGGCAGAATACAGGTATATATTTCCCGTGATGATATCTGCCCGGGTGAAGACAAAGATTTATATAACGTCGTTTTCAAGAAGTTGCTCGATATCGGAGACATTGTAGGAATCAAAGGTTTTGTATTCCGTACGCAAATGGGTGAAATCTCCGTCCATGCACAGGAATTGACGGTATTATCCAAATCACTCAGACCGCTGCCTATCGTTAAATACAAAGACGGTGTAGCTTATGACGGATTTAACGATCCCGAACTACGTTACCGTCAGCGTTATATCGACCTGATCGTAAACGATGGCGTAAAGGATATTTTCATGAAACGTGCAAAAGTGATCAAAACAATGCGCGCCGTACTCGACGAAGCCGGATATACGGAAGTAGAAACTCCGATCCTTCAGTCTATCGCCGGTGGTGCAAGTGCACGTCCGTTTATCACGCATCATAACTCATTAGATATTGACCTTTATCTGCGTATCGCTACCGAACTGTATCTGAAAAGACTGATCGTCGGCGGTTTCGAAGGGGTTTACGAAATCGGGAAAAACTTCCGTAACGAAGGTATGGACCGGACGCACAACCCGGAATTTACCTGCATGGAATTGTATGTCCAATATAAGGATTACAACTGGATGATGAGCTTCACGGAGCAGCTGCTGGAAAAAATATGTATGGCTGTCAACGGTACATGCGAAACCGTAGTCGACGGCAAGACTATCAGTTTCAAGGCTCCTTTCCGTCGCTTACCTATCCTGGAAGCCATTAAGGAAAAGACCGGCTACGACCTGGAAGGCAAGAACGAAGATGAAATCCGTTCAATTTGTAAAGAATTGAAGATGGAGATCGACGAAACAATGGGTAAAGGCAAGTTGATCGATGAAATCTTCGGAGAATTCTGTGAAGGTACATTTATCCAACCGACATTCATTATCGACTATCCGGTTGAAATGAGTCCGCTGACCAAAATGCACCGCAGCAAACCGGGACTGACCGAACGTTTCGAATTGATGGTGAACGGAAAAGAGTTGGCAAACGCTTACAGCGAGCTGAACGACCCGATCGACCAGGAAGAACGTTTCAAGGATCAGTTGAAGTTGAGCGAAAAAGGGGACGACGAAGCGATGTTCATCGACCAGGACTTCTTGCGCGCACTGCAATTCGGTATGCCTCCTACATCCGGTATCGGTATCGGTATCGACCGTTTGGTCATGTTGATGACCGGCCAGACTACTATTCAGGAAGTATTGTTCTTCCCGCAAATGCGTCCGGAAAAAACAGTAAAGAAAGATGCTGTCGACAAATACGTAGCATTAGGTATCGATGAAGCCTGGGTGCCGGCATTACAGAAAGCCGGTTATCTGACTGTCGACACGCTGAAAGAGGTGAACCCTAACAAGCTGCGCCAGGAACTTTGTGAGATGAACAAGAAGTATAAGCTGGAACTGCAAAATCCTGTGGCCGAAGAAGTGGAAGCATGGATTGCCAACGCAGCCAAATAAAAGGGAATGCTATGAAATTACCCGGTAAAATTGCAATAATGGGAGGTGGTAGCTGGGCTACCGCCTTAGCCAAGATTGTACTTTCTACACAGGATAGTATTAACTGGTATATGCGCCGGCAGGACCAGGTTGACGACTTTTTAAAGACAGGACATAACCCCAGTTATCTGTCTGCCGTAAAGTTCGACACGGACAAAATAAAATTCTACACGGATATTAACGATGCGATTAACGATTCCGATACGCTAATCTTCGCGACTCCATCTCCGTTCCTGAAACAACATTTAATGAAGGTGACAACCCCGCTGAATGATAAATTCATCATCTCGGCCATCAAGGGGATTGTACCGGACGAGAACATGCTGATTGCCGACTATTTCACGGAATATTATAATGTACCTATGGAAAACATCGCAGTAATCGGCGGTCCGTGTCATGCGGAAGAGATTGCGCTCGAACGTCTTTCCTATATTACATTAGCCTGTTCCAATATCGACAATGCACGTGCCGTCGCCCATGTATTCCAGAATCAATATCTGAACAACTATTGTTGTAAAGATGTTAGAGGAATAGAATATGCTTCTGTTTTAAAGAATGTATATGCGATTGTTGCCGGTATCTGTCACGGGATGAAATATGGAGACAACTTCCTGGCAGTATTCATCTGTAACGCAATCGAAGAAATGCGTAATTTCCTCAATTCCGTACACAGCCTGGAACGCGACGTAACCGACTCGGTTTATCTGGGAGACTTGTTGGTGACAGCTTATTCCCGTTTCAGCCGTAACCGTACGTTCGGGACGATGATTGGAAAAGGATATTCCGTCAAGATTGCCCAGCTGGAAATGGAAATGATTGCCGAAGGATACTACGGGACCAAATGTATCCACGAGATAAATGAAAAGTATAAGGTAAACATGCCGATTCTGGACGCCTTATACGATATATTATATGAAAGAAAATCGCCGACTACCGTTATACGGCAGTTGACAGAAACATTTAAGTAGGTATGAAAAACATCAGTATTAACATTGACAAAGCACTGGGCGTTGTTACAAAAGAACAGGTTTACGCACAGGAAGCCAAGGCAAACGAATGTATTGCCACTTTACATAACGGAAACGGAGCTGGTAACGATTTTCTGGGTTGGTTACATCTCCCCTCTTCTATCACGGATGCTGAATTAACAGACATCGAGAACACGGCCAACGTGCTTCGTTCTAAATGTGAAGTTGTCGTTGCCATCGGTATCGGCGGAAGCTATCTCGGCACAAAAGCCGTTGTCGAAGCATTGAACAACAGTTTCGACTGGTTGCAGTCTGACCGTAAGAACCCGGTTGTTCTCTATGCCGGACAGAATATCGGTGAAGATTATCTGTATGAGCTGTGTGAAATACTGAAAGGTAAACAATTCGGTCTGATTAACATATCCAAATCGGGAACAACAACAGAGCCTGCCCTGGCATTCCGTATGCTGAAGAAGCAACTGGAAGACGCAGTCGGCAAGGAAGAAGCAAAACATCGTATTGTTGCCATTACTGATGCCAAAAGAGGTGCCCTTCGCACATTGGCAGACCAGGAAGGTTACAAGACATTTATCATTCCTGATAATGTAGGCGGACGTTTCTCCGTACTGACTCCGGTCGGTTTACTGCCTATCGCAGTGGCAGGTATCAGTATCCGCGACCTGGTTGCTGGTGCCGTATCTATGGAGAAGGCTACAGGCATTGAAGTTCCTTTCAATGAAAACCTGTCGGCTATCTATGCTGCAACCCGCAACGAATTATATAAAAGCGGCAAGAAGATTGAAATCCTTGCCAACTTCCATCCGAAACTTCATTACATTGGTGAATGGTGGAAACAGCTGTACGGCGAAAGCGAAGGTAAAGACGGAAAAGGTATTTTCCCGGCTTCTGTCGACCTGACAACCGACCTTCACTCAATGGGCCAATGGATTCAGGAAGGCGAACGCATCATCTTCGAAACAGTCATCTCTGTTGAAACTCCTTCACACAAAGTAGAAGTCCCGACAGACGAAGCCAATCTGGACGGCCTGAACTTCCTTGCCGGGAAACGTGTAGACGAAGTAAATAAGATGGCAGAACTGGGTACTCAGCTGGCACACGTAGACGGTGGTGTTCCAAACATCAAAATCACGATGCCGGAAGTAAATGCTTATTACATCGGCCAGTTGTTCTACTTCTTCGAGAAAGCCTGTGGAATCAGTGGTTATATGCTGGGCGTTAATCCGTTCGACCAACCGGGTGTCGAAGCATACAAAAAGAACATGTTCGCGCTGCTGAACAAGCCCGGATATGAAAAAGAAAGCGAAGCAATCCGCGCACGATTGTAATAACCTGTTACATGACATAAATAAAAAGGTGAAAGTGGATGTTCTTGCTTTCACCTTTTTATTTTTAAGAAGATATCTATACTAAAGGAGATTCATATCTTTGCAAAGATTATTAAGGATATAAATAAAATGATACAAGAAGCTATCAACCGTTATCTGCTTAGGACTAAGCAGAATTCTCTTTCTCCTAAAGCTGTACTTTTCGATATGGATGGTGTCTTATACGACTCCATGCGTTTTCATGCCCGTGCCTGGAACGAAACAGCGATACATCATCAGCTCCAGGCTAAAGAGGAAGACTTTTACATGTTTGAAGGCCGTACCGGTGACAGTACGATCAATGAATTGTACCAACGTACCTTTCAGCGTGATGCGACCGATGAGGAAAAACGGGAACTATATGAAGAGAAAGCAACACTTTTCAATAAATATAATGATGGTAAAGCAATGACAGGCGCCGCAGAAGTACTGGCTGCCGTTAAAGCGACCGGACTACAAACATTAGTCGTGACCGGTTCCGGCCAGCACAGCTTGATTAACAAACTGGAACATACCTATCCCGGCTGTTTTACCCGCGAAAAGATGGTTACGGCTTTTGACGTAAAATATGGCAAACCTCATCCCGAACCTTATCTGATGGGATTGCAAAAGGCCGGAGTCCATGCCAACGAAGCATTTGTCGTAGAAAACGCCCCGATGGGTGTCGAAGCCGGTGTTGCAGCAGGCATCTTCACGATTGCAGTCAATACCGGTCCCCTCCCCGACAAAGTGTTATTGGATGCAGGCGCCGATTTACTATATCCGGATATGGCAGGCCTGGCAAAAGACTGGGATAATATAATGAGGTGTATAGGATAGATTCTATTTCCATATAAAAAAACAAAGCGATACCTACAGAAAACCGTAAGTATCGCTTTTGCCATGAATAATTATCTTATAATCGTTTACTTTACATAATTCGCCTTGTTCAGGAAGTCGAAACTTTCTTTACAGCTGGCTACAGGATCATTGTTTGTATATTGTTCCACTTCAACGTACCAGTCTCTTACATTATTTGCATACATCTGGTCGAAGATCGGTTTAAAGTCGATCTTACCGCTGGCACCGATTTCCATGTCATCCTTAATATGGATCGTCTTGAACTGGCTCGGACGGGATTTCAGATAGGCTACAGGATCTGCACCACCTTCTTTCACCCAATAAACGTCCATCTGGAAGAATACGTGATTCGGACTTACGTTATCCAACAGGAAGTCGTAAATCAACTTATCGTCGATTTTACGGAATTCGAAAGCATGGTTATGATAACCGAATGCGATACTGGCAGCAGCAGTCTTATAACCAACCGTATTGAAATAATCGCAATACATCTTCAAGTCATCCAAAGTAGTCTGATCGTTTACCGGCATCCAGGGCTGAACCATATATTTAACCCCTAATTCGTTGTGAGCGGCAATCGCCTTATCCCACCAACTCATTACTTCCGCTTCCTTTTCTTTAGTAAACTCCTGTCCCAGGTGGGCGCTGGTACATTTCATACCCAGGTCATTACACATTTTCTTAAATTCAGCAGGAGCTAAACCATAAATTTTACCATTGTCATAACCGGCTGTTTCCAGATTGGTATATCCTATTTTAGACGCTGTTTCCAACACCTTTTGAATGCCTTCGTCTTTTACAAGGTCTCTCAAAGAATATAACTGTAAACCGATATGTTTCTTTTCGGCACAAGAAGATAACAACTGAGGTGCAACTAAACCTCCCGCAAGCAACATGGAAGCTTGCTTTAAAAAGTCACGTCTGTTCTGCATAGTACTAAAAATTAAGTTTGATTGAGAATTTGTACAAAAGTAAGACTATATTCGATGGATTCTAAGATTATTTCGTTAAAATCAATAAAAAGATAAATTACTTTTGCCTTAACATTCGTTGCATCTTCATGTATCGATATTGTTTTATGATCAATTTTCGGCTACGCATAATCTGATACCTGTAAATAATGCAAGCTGTAATAAAATAGATACCGGCCTGTATCCAAAGCGTACGGTATTCGTGAGCTACTTCATTCAAGGAGGCTCCTGCCGTATTGATACGGATAAATCCCTGTATTCCAGGTGTGGAAGGAAACAAATAACCGATTGCTTTCCAGAACGGAGGTATTGCCTCCTTAGGCCAGGACACGCCGGAGATAAACAACAGAATGACCGAAGTAAAGACAAAGACCAGCATCGGCGACTCACGGCTTGTCATAAAACCGGACAAGGTCATCGACAAAAAGATGGACGCGAACAGATAAGGCAGAACAAACAACATAACAGTCCACGGCTCTCCCACCTGCGGCAATGAAAATAATTTCGGAACCACCCCTAATGCCCAGATACAAACGACTATATATAACAATATATAAGTAAGCGACTTGCCGAACACAATACGCAACGTCCCGTTAAAATGACGGCTTACCGGAACCAAACTGTGGAAACGGTTCTTTTCGCGTGCCGTTCCTCCCAACATACCGATACCCAGAATCAGCGTCTGCTGGATAACCAGAATAAGGATAGCCGGCACAAGGAAGCTGGCAAACCCGTTCTGCGAATTGAACAGGGCTACCGATTCATACGGAATAGGATTGATCGTTATCTTTTCCTGTTCTATCGTCGACGACGGATTATTCTGCGCCCGTAGTTCTTTTCCTATCTCGAGCGAAACTTCAGTCGTTGCCAACAGGAAGGCTTTATAAAACAACAAAGCACTCATATCACAATAAAGCGAAACCGTCGCCTGCTTTCCTTTATGTATATTTTTGCTGAACTCACTGGGGAAATACAGTATTCCGTATGCTTCTTTCGCATCCATCATCCGTTTTGCCTCTTCCATATCCGAACAGACGGCAACAACCTTTACATCTGCCGTTGCATCGACCTTCCGAATATATTCGCGACTCAGATAAGAATCCGACTGGTCCACCACCACCATCTTGGCATTGTGAACCACCTCATTATTATAGATAAACGCATACAAAAGCGGATAGATGAACGGGACCAGGAAGAAAAAGATCATGACTCCCGAATCCTTGAAGACGTTCTTCAATTCATCCTTCCAGATAAAAAAGGTATCCAGTATACCTTCTTTGATTATATATCGTAAACGATGTTCTCTTTTCATTACTTTCAGTTTTACGGAATATACTTAAAGTACAGCAACGCATTCTTCAGGTTCTTTCCTATCAAGAACGGTAAGATAAGGAAGCCAGCCAACCAGACATATTCACTCCATGAATAGAACAAATCCCTACCGTTCAACGCCTGATCCACATAAATCAAAAAATAGTGACGAAGCGGGAACAGGTCGCTCAATGCCTGCAAAGTCGGATCCATCCCTAACACGGGAAAAGAAAATCCGACAATAGAGAAAGCAATCATACCGAACAAACTGGCAAAACTCAATCCCAGACGCAAAGTTGGCAACACACCGATCATAAACACACCGACAGCCTGCGAAGCCAGCACCAACAGGATTATTGCCGATATCATCGGCATCCAACCACTATTCAGCGGGAAAGCATTGAAACCGTACAAAGCGGCACAACACATCAACGCCACAAGAGTAAAAATAACAGTTTGCGGGAGTAACTTCCCCAACAGACTAGTCGTCAAGGAGTTCCCTCCCGTCTGCAGCCACTGGCGGGCGGTCGAATATTTTATTTCTGTACCGATACTGAACACCGTCACCAGGAAGATCATCAACTGAAGCACGCCCGGCAAAATCGTGTTATTCAGATAGACGGAATAGTTCAGCCAGGGATTACCGATCGCATGAGTATCCACTACTACCGGCTGAAGCTGTCCCATAATCTGGTCGGTCGTATATCCTTTCGCCAGTCCGGTCTGCAAGCCGACCGAAGCACCAGCCAGGACAGACATGGTCTTCATATCCCTGAAAAGCAGGGAAGCTGCGATTAGATAAGTACCGTTCGTATAGAAAGACAATGTAGGTTGTTTTCCCGTTGTTGCCTCCACTGCAAAGTTCTTCGGTATATAGAAAATACCGTATATGTTTCCTTTTTGCATCTCCCGGCGAGCATCATCGAACGTAGCGGTCTTATAAACAACCTCCGTCTGTTCAAAAGCATCCAACTGCCGGATCAGGTTACGGGAAGTGGCTGAACCATCCATATCGACCACGGCAATCGGCAGATTGGTTGGCAAGCCATCTTGCATCAGTGACAGGAAGAAGACGACACAGAGAGCCGGAGCGATCAGCATACAGAAGAAATAGATCGGCTTCGATGTAAGCCGCTGTATCTCCCGCTTCGCCACATTCCAGATACTATGTAAACTCTGCTTCAATGTCATAATATTTCGTTTCCTTTTTTCTTCATTACGACAGACATTCCGGGACGTAAGTCTGCTATTTTTTCCTGCGGACGGGCACGGACTTCAAAGGTCTTCGAATCGAATTGTCCGGTTGTCTTTGTAGCTTTCCAGGCAGCATACGAGCCCATGTCCTTCATATAATATACTTTCAGCTTTACCGGCTTATTGTCGAGTGCCGGAATAAAAGCATTCAGTTCGGAACCGATCTTGATATCCTTCAACAGGTCTTCACGAACACTGAATGATACCCACATATCGTTCAAATCCGTAATATTCATAATTGGCGCACCGGTACCGACCAACTCTCCCACTTGTGGGAAACGTTCGGATACCTCTCCGTCGATAGGTGAAACCAAAGCCGACTCTTTCAAATAAGATTCCACTTCGGCAACAGCGCCGCCGGCCTGTTGAACCAGGGCAGCCGCAGCAGCCTTATCTTCCGAACGGGCACCGTCCCGAGCCATATCGTACTGTGACTTAGCCGCTTTTTCGGTAGCGACCATCGCTTTATAGTTTGCCTCAGCCTCATCTCTTTTCTGAGCAGACATGACTCCCTTATCATATAAGTTCTGAACACGGGTATATGATTTTTTGGCAATCTCCAAACCGGCTTGCGCTTTCTGCCACATCTCGTAAGCACCGGCTATTTCCTGTGCACGGGCTCCTTTAAGAGCTTTGGCATTCTGTGCTTCGGCAGCTTTCTGAACAGCTTCCGCCTGTTGCAGTTTTGCCAGGACTTCCGGAGTATTCAGATACACCAATGTATCACCTGCTTTTACCTTATCTCCTTCATCAAAACGATACATTTCGATTCGTCCGGGTACTTTTCCGGAAATACGAACCTGATTGGCTTCAGCCTGCCCCATAATAATATCGTCGGGAGGAGTAAGCAAAAAGAAACCGGTCAATGCGACTAATCCAATCACGACCAATACCGTGATAAATGCCAACATCATGTTGCTGATCGAAAACTTTTTATTCTCGTTCATCTTTGTATATTTTTATTGTTATTACTTCTGTTTATCTACCGACAGTTTACCCATTGCCTTCGACAGGTAAACTTCCGTTAATTTCACTTCTATCTGAGCATCAATCAGGCTGGAACGTGCCGATACCCAAGCCGTCTGAGCTTCCATCAGGTTTAAGGCCGGAATAACACCTTCCTCAAAACCCAGATTGGCATGGCGAAGGTTCTCCTCCGCATTCTCCATATTCCGCGAAGAAGCGGTCAGTTTCTTATTGGCTTCATTCACCTTATAAACGGACTGGTTGACCTGCAACTCGACCTTTTCGCGGGCTTCCATCAGTTGCAACATCTGGATACGTGTTTCAGCACGGGCGGAGTTCCTTTTATAAGTACCCTCCCACCAACCGGACAAAGGCACTTTCATCATCACACCGACATTAAACATTCCGGCAAATTCATTCTTAAAACCGTTGAAAGCATTCGGGTTCGTTACCAGATAGTTGGCTGACAAAGCCACATTGGGCAACATGTCTGCCAAGACTATCCGTTCTTTCTTCTGATAAATCTTAGCTGCCAGTTCCAGACTTTTCAACTCATCGCGGTTAGCAAACGCTTCATTCACATTTGCGGTAGCATCACTGGAATGGACGGGGAAGTTCTCTATATTTTCATCTGCCAGCGCCAAAGGTTCATCCAATGGCAAACCGCAAATCTGGGAGAGCAGCATACGCGACAAAGCCAGACCGTTATCCACTTTCGTCTGCGCCATTTCCGCCTCATTCAGTTTTACCTTCACCGACAGTCCGTCTGCCTGGGTGGCAACTCCTTCGGCGATCATGGCTGTCACGTCACTGTCCATCTTCCGGAGTAACCCGACATACGCATCGGCCAGCTTTTTCTTATTGACCAACGAAATCACCTGCCAATAAGTTTCATCGGTTTTATAAATGACTTCCTGTAACTGGAGGTCGTTCATCGACTCGGCCAATTCACGGGCATATTTGGTAATCTGATTATAGGAAACAATCTTTCCTCCCATAAAGACCGGTTGAACCAACGAAACGCCTCCCACCCAAATATTCTGCACATCCAGATGTTGCACATCGTCAATTCCTCCCATTAATTGTCCGAAAACAGGAAGTTGGGCAAGCGGTCCCAGGGCGGAACCGAGTTTGGCACTCAAAGCGTCCATATCCAGCAGATTGATATCTTTCTGATTCCACATATATCCTCCCATAGCGGAAAGCTGCGGAAAATATTTAGTAAAAGCCGCTTTTCGTTCTTCATTGGCCGCCTTTACCTTTTCGCCGGACATCTGTAATTCCTTATTATTCTGAATAGCTAAGTTTCGACATTCTTCCAATGTCAAAGTCTGTTGGGAACTTGCATAACCAGAACAGACCAACAATCCTACTAATACAATAATCCGTTTCATCTTTTTATTGTTTTTTCATCCGGAGACTTTATTTTACCACTAAAACAACTTATCACCTTTATCTAAATAAAAAACAACCGGTTATCTCCTATTGTTTATATTCGATAAACCTATATTCTTCGTACACAAACAAAAGTACGATTTATCGGTGCAAAAGTACTGGTTTAGTTTAAATATAAAATTGAATTAATTCAATTAAAGATGCGCTTTTTCAGCTTGCAGTACCAGGCATTGCTGATTCCCATATACTGAGCAATATATTTGTCGGGAACACGCTGCATGATCCACATGTAATGATTATAAAGGTATTTGATAAATTCTTCTGCCGTACACGACTGACGGATGGCAAACATAGAATAAAGTTTTGATATGATAGTCAGCATCGCATTCTGGTAATACGATGCAAATAGCGGATAACGCAGGGAAAGGTCCTCAATATGGGTACGTGATAGCCTTAGCAGTTCACCGGCTTCGAGCGCCTTAATCTCGAACTCGGAAGGCGCCTGGGTAAAATAACCGATAGCGGAAAGGAAAGGATATTGATAGTCGGATGAAAAACCGGTTACGCATTCATCGCCTTTTTCGCTTACATATAAATTAATGAACAGTCCTTTATTAATGAAGTAGGCATCCTGACAAATCTCACCGGTACGAAGCAGGTAATCCCCTTTATCGACAGCAACCACTGTAGTGATATTCTTCAGTTCACTCACAAAGACTTCGTCGCGGGCCAGAGATTCCGGTAGATCCGCTAAAAGCTTCGCTAAGTAGCCGTCTGTTTCCATCGTTAATCTTCCAACGTGAAGTTTCTCTTTCCAATCAAGTTTCCGTCAATAAAAATATCTACACGGTAAGTTCCCGGAGAAAGGAATTCTTCGATATCCCAATACATGGTAACGGGATATTCTTCCCCGTCATATTCGATCAGTTTCTTCATTGAGTAATTGATATCCTTTCCTTCGAAGGGGAAAACATCAGCACGGCTCTTTACCAGCACATCATCGTCCGGTTTCATAATACGCACATATACAGTCTTCTCACCAACAGGAGCGGTAATATTCTTGGCGATACGGAAATCGACTACGAAACGTTCCATACGTTTGATCTTCTTTGCCAGCTTTCCACGCGAATTGACCGGAGTAACCGTGATGCCGGTAGCATCCAGGCGGCTTGCAATAGTAACGCGTTCTGCCAACTTTTCTTTTTCTTTCTTCAGGGTAGCAGCTTGTGATGTGGCACGCTGGTATTTCTGAACAGCTTCTTTCTTTTCTACCTGCAACTGTTCGTTCGCTCGGTTCAAAGAGTCGATCTGAACAACATAATTACGCATGATCTTACGAAGCGTTTCCAGTTCTTTCTTCAGACGGGCAATTTCTTTGGTATTTGTCGCCTTCACCGTACGGAGTTCTTCCATCAGGCGCTGAACCTTTGCCTGCTCTGTGGATAACAAATTCATCAGGGAATCATTGCCTACCTTGAACTGGTATCCCTCATATTGCATAGAGAGTTCATTAAACTCATCTTCAAGCGTTTGCTTATCCAGGTCATAAGCCTCAACCAAATCATTCATCTGCTGTTTCTGCTGATAAATATAATAACCTGCACCAGCGATAATCAGTATCAACACGACTACCGCCATGATTAATAATGAGAGTTTATTTATTTCCTTCGTTTCTTTCTTTTCTGTATCCATACGGTTCCTTCTAAAAATGAACGTACAAAGGTAATGTTTAATCAGATGTATTAAAACATATCCTGTCTGTTTATACATTTTTTAAGAACTTAACCATCCTTTCAACATATACCGACATCTTTTTAGTTTCATTCGGATGAAAATACAGTTTCTTTCGGGAGAAAACACAGTTTCTTTCGAATGAAACTTTTGTGAAATCATAAAAAATATATTGAAATCTCCTCATCAATACCTTTATATATAGGATGAGCTTTACAGATTTTCTAAATAAAATTACTACCTTTGCGCCACTCAATTAAATAATAACACTGCATGCACGAGAAACTTATTATTCTTGATTTCGGCTCGCAAACAACTCAATTGATTGGCCGCAGGGTCAGAGAGTTAAACATGTATTGCGAGATCCTTCCCTACAACAAATTTCCGCATGATGCAACCGATGTGAAAGGGGTTATCCTTTCAGGAAGTCCTTACTCCGTTTACGACGAAAATGCTTTCAAGGCAGACCTGAGCGAGATTCGTGGAAAGTATCCGGTTTTAGGTATTTGTTACGGGGCTCAGTTTCTGGCTTATACATCCGGAGGCAATGTAGAACCGGCCAACTCACGTGAATACGGACGTGCCAATCTATCCTACATTAATAATGAAGATCCTCTATTGAAAGGCATCGACACCGGTTCTCAGATCTGGATGTCTCATGGAGATACAATCACCGTATTGCCGGATAACTTCAAAGTGATCGCCAGTACCGACGATGTAAAAGCGGCAGCTTATCATGTAGAAGGCGAACAGACCTGGGGCGTACAGTTCCATCCGGAAGTATTCCACTCTACAGACGGTACAAAGTTATTAGACAATTTCCTGAATATCTGCGGATGCGCCAAAGACTGGACACCGGCTTCTTTCATCGAATCGACGGTTGCCGAACTGAAAGAGCAACTAGGTGACGACAAAGTGATCCTGGCCTTATCGGGCGGCGTAGACTCTTCCGTTACAGCTGTATTGCTGAACAAGGCGATCGGCAAAAACCTGACCTGTATCTTCGTAGACCACGGTTTGCTTCGTAAGAATGAGTTCGAAAACGTAATGAAAGATTACGAACACCTGGGGTTGAACGTGATCGGAGTAAACGCAAAAGATAAATTCTATAAAGCATTAGCGGGAGTTACCGAGCCGGAACAAAAACGTAAGATCATCGGCAAAGGTTTCATCGACGTATTCGACGAAGAAGCTCATAAGCTGAAAGATATCAAATGGCTGGGACAAGGTACGATCTATCCGGACGTTATCGAGTCTTTATCCATCACCGGAACAGTCATCAAGAGTCATCATAATGTAGGCGGACTGCCTGATACGATGAAGTTGCAACTGGTTGAGCCGCTTCGCCTTCTTTTCAAGGATGAGGTTCGCCGTGTCGGTATCGAACTGGGCATGCAGCCGCATCTGATCAAACGTCATCCGTTCCCCGGCCCTGGTCTGGGTATCCGTATCTTAGGCGATATCACGCCGGAGAAAGTACGTATCCTTCAGGATGCCGATGATATTTATATGTCGCTGATGCGCGAATGGGGTTTATACGATAAGATCTGGCAAGCCGGAGTCATCCTGCTTCCTATCCAGTCGGTCGGTGTTATGGGTGACGAACGTACCTATGAAAATACCGTTGCCTTGCGTGCCGTAACTTCTACCGATGCCATGACAGCCGACTGGGCACAACTGCCTTACGAGTTTCTGGCAAAAGTATCCAACGAGATCATCAATAAGGTAAAAGGTGTGAACCGCGTTGTGTACGACATCAGTTCCAAACCACCAGCAACTATAGAGTGGGAATAAAAAATCACAAGAAGGATAATCTAATTAACTTAATAATTTTAGGAGGAATACGATGAAACAAGATATGATCGTTATTTTAGACCTGGGAAGTCATGAAAATACGGTATTGGCAAGAGCAATCCGTGCATTGGGTGTTTACAGTGAAATTTATCCTCACGACATTACAGTAGAGGAACTGAAAGCACTGCCGAACGTAAAAGGTATTATCATCAACGGTGGTCCTAACAATGTGATCGACGGTGTTGCCATAGATGTAAATCCGGGTATTTACTCGCTGGGTATCCCCGTAATGGCTGCCGGCCACGACAAAGCATTATGTGAAGTAAAACTGGGTGAATTCACCGACGATATAGAAGCTATCAAAGAAGCTGTGAAGTCTTTCGTTTTCGATAGCTGCAAAGCGGAAGCGAACTGGAATATGACAAACTTTGTCAACGACCAGATCGAACTTGTCAGACGTCAGGTAGGCGATAGAAAAGTCCTGTTGGCCCTGTCAGGCGGAGTTGACAGTTCTGTTGTGGCTGCCTTGCTTCTGAAAGCGATCGGCGATAAACTGGTTTGCGTACATGTAAACCATGGTCTGATGCGTAAAGGTGAATCGGAAGATGTAGTGGAAGTATTCAAAAATCAGTTGAATGCGAACCTGATATATAAAGATGTTACCGACCGTTTCCTGGATAAACTGGCAGGAGTTGCCGATCCGGAAGAAAAACGCAAGATTATCGGTGGCGAATTTATCCGTGTATTCGAAGAGGAAGCTCGTCAGCTGGATGGCATCGATTTCTTAGCACAAGGTACGATCTATCCGGATATCGTGGAAAGCGGTACAAAGACTGCCAAGATGGTAAAATCTCATCACAACGTAGGTGGTCTGCCCGAAGACCTGAAGTTCGAACTGGTTGAACCGCTGCGTCAGTTATTCAAAGACGAGGTTCGTGCCTGCGGTCTGGAACTAGGCTTGCCTTATGAAATGGTTTACCGTCAGCCGTTCCCTGGTCCCGGACTGGGTGTACGTTGTCTGGGTGCTATCACCCGTGACAGACTGGAAGCCGTTCGTGAAGCTGACGCCATCTTACGCGAAGAGTTCCAGCTTGCCGGATTAGACAAGAAGGTATGGCAGTATTTCACTGTTGTTCCTGATTTCAAATCAGTTGGCGTACGGGATAATGCCCGTTCTTTCGACTGGCCTGTTATCATCCGCGCCGTAAACACAGTAGACGCCATGACAGCCACCATCGAACCGGTAGACTGGCCTATCCTGATGAAAATCACAGACCGTATCCTGAAAGAAGTAAAAAACGTAAACCGCGTTTGCTACGATATGTCCCCGAAACCCAATGCGACTATTGAGTGGGAATAAGATATAGGATTTAATAATATGAAAAGGAGTTGTGTCGAAGGATGCAACTCCTTTTTTATATTATCTATAGCAACCTTCCTCCTTTACAAAAAAAACAATCGAACAAATATTATCCGATATAGACAATCATTCATAACCCAGGAATGACAAATATATTTTCTTTGTTTTATAGGGGGCAGCAAAAAGTTTGTCATAGCTCATTTTCAGTAGATTACAAAGAAAGCAGCTTACAACCAGGGGTAAAAAGTACCTACTTTCGCTCTCGAGTTTGTCATAATTAACATTTATCATTTTTATATCACTCCAATAAAGATCAAAGCAGGTTGCATTTCACTAATAATGAGTTTATCTCCTTTATGGATATAGACTCCCGGTCACTTTTATCATAAATAGTAACCAAATTGATTACACCTTCATCTAAAGATGTTTTTATTAAATAAGTAATAACCCTGGCACCTCCACTTTTTCCCTTATTCTTAGAACAAATGCGCATACGTATCTTCCGGATATTATTACCCAAAGAAATACCTAATTCAGGATTTTCCAGCAACTCATTCTGCAAAACTGATAAATCATCCTTCATCGAAGAATATCGTTTAGCAAGAAGTTTTGCTTTTTCGGCAAAAACCGCCGTCGGTATGATTTTAAAGTTCATCGATTAAATCCTGAAGAGTTTTCTGTTTGCCCTGGATATGCCCGGCTTTTCGTTCTCCTAATTCTCTCAAACCGTCAATAACAGATTCATGTACCATATAAGTCTCCTCTTCTTCCAATTCAACACACACTGAAACCGAATTACTAAGAGCACGCAAATAACGCAAGGCTTTGTCCAATAGTTCCTCACCCTGAAGGCCCATAATTGCTTCCACTGCTTCCATTTTTAGTATAGCCTCACGAGCATTTACATAAACGGCAACAGGCTCTGATACATTTTCCACTGTTGGATCTGGCTGTGAATATGGTTTAGCTTTCTTCATGCTATAATCTATTTATTTCTTTACAAAGATAGAGATATTCCTTTATTATTCACACGTCTGACAATTTTTAACCCAGCTTCTCCCCCCTACTTTTTCCCAACAATCTTCAGAAAACGTCCGGAAGTAATATTCACTTCTTTTATTTCGAAATAATCTTTTAACTGCGTAGCACTCACCCGTTTATTAACAGGCAGACCGACTTTGCGGTAAGCAGCCGTCAGGATTACAGACAAATCTGAACGCGAATAGGTCTCTCCTACCCGGAACTGCTTCTCCACGATCTCCTTCAGTTGCTGCTTTTTACGGAAGACAGTGGTGCCGGCTTCCTCTACTGCCCGTTTGATTTCGCTGTCTTTGAAGTCGACACTCCGGATATAATCGGCACCTTTGCGGAGGTAACATTCATGGAACATGCAATCGTATTCGGAAGAAAGGATACGCGCCAGGTAACGGCTGTAACGGTCCTGGTCTTTCTCGTCGGGAGAAAAACGCAGGTAAGCGATCCGTTCGAACTGCTCGAGGAGAAATATACGACGCTGTTTACGGCTGGTCTGCCGATGACGTGCCAAACGGTCGTTGTCGGTCAACGGATACTGTTTGTCTTCATGCGTCACCTCAAAAAACGGGACATCCCGGTAGGCATTGAACAAACTGTCCGCCGAGCGGTACAAGCTCTTTACCCGTTCCTGCTCACGGAAATTATCCTGCCGGAAATAATTATCCTTTCCATTCTGATAGACATACTGCTGATAGGTAAGATTGACGGCTGCCTCCATATACGTCTCCCGGTATCCGCGCCGCTTATCCTTTTTACTCTTTTCCCTGATCTCCGTCATGGCCAGCCGGGCACTCTCCAGCCACTCGTCTACCTCCGACGCATTCATTGCCTCCAGCGACGGCTTGATACTGGTTATATGCGTCAGGCTGCGAAAACCGTTACGGAAACGGCCGGCTATCTGTATCGCTTCCGTCCGCGGATCGATCACCGACTGCTCCGCTCCGTAAAGGTCGGAAAGCAGGATGATATCCGGCTTACATCGCACATCGATATCGACTGCCGAAAAGAAACGGCTGGTGAAGAAGTTATACCGTTTCAACTCTTCGATCCGGTCGTGCATGCTCCGGTCTTTTACATGCCTCAGCTTCGCAATGCCCTGGGTACTGCAAAAAGTAGCAGAGTTTTGCAACTCCGCCATATCCTTATAAAGCGATTCGATCGTATCGATGGAATTGACGAAAATACAAACTTTACTTTTACATTCGGGCAGCACTTCCGCCAACGCTTCCACCACATTATTGGTCGTAATCAGACGGAGCGGCTTGCGATACGGATAAGCCGGCTCGATACGTAGTTCGGTGAAACCATGTTCCTCAAACCTCGGATCGCGGGGCAGGATCGGCGTGGCACTGACAAATGCCATCTGCCGGAAAAGAAAAAAGTCGTCGAGCGGCGCCTCTATCGTCTCGCGGAAATCGTTATCCTGGATAATCTTCTCGCATTCGTCGAACAACATGAAAAAGTCCTTATACATATCGACACCTTCATCCTCCATCGCCTGCTTTACCTTCCAGAAACTTTCGGGTGTCACCATGATCTTGCAGCAGCCGGGATATTTGCGGATATGGCGCGCCACCTCATCAGTCTTGACACCGCGGTAAATACCCAGCAGGTTCTTATGTTTCTCCATCTTCCCGACGATCACCGGCACGTTCGGTTCGATGATAATAGAAGAACGGGGAGACATGATCTCGCAATAGGTTGCTCCCAATCCGGGCAATACCTTGTTCAGTATCACCCGTGTCGGTATATTTTCTTTTCCGTGGCGGCGAAGGGCATCCGACAGATACTCCCCTTTCCGGATATCCAGTTTAACGGTACGTATCATCACATTATTCCCTTTCAAATTGTACGGACCTCAGGCGTTGCATGAGTTCGGGTGAAACTTTAAACACGACATCTTTCACGGAGATAGATCCGGCACGTATCTCTTTGGGATCTTTCACCAGCCTCGACTGTGCCGTCAAAGTAAATGTTCCCAGCCCACTGATCGACACGCTGTTGCCGTCTTCCAGCAGGCTGATGATCCCTTCTTTGATTTGTTCGATTGCTCCGAGCATAGCGGCGCTGCGGAATCCATGATCGCCGGTCACATAAGAAGCCAGTCCTT
Organism: Parabacteroides goldsteinii DSM 19448 = WAL 12034; assembly: GCF_000969835.1. GTDB lineage: Bacteria > Bacteroidota > Bacteroidia > Bacteroidales > Tannerellaceae > Parabacteroides > Parabacteroides goldsteinii. Next base: position 92,099 of record NZ_KQ033913.1, on the reverse strand, counting down.
TTGAATCGACATTGTCCGAACGGATCACCTGCGGATAGAAGCCGTCTTCGATATCTTTGGAGAGATTGGTCGGGCGTTTTCGTAGTCTATATTTTACAGCCATTGTTTTGTATTGCTTAAGGTTACTTTTCCAAAGATAGGATATATAATCGAGAAAAAGGCGGTTCCCGGCAATTAGTTATGGGAAAAGGCTGTTATCCGGATTGTCATTCCGGTGACAATGAAATATCATCGGGATGATGTCGGAACGTCACCGAGGTGACAGTTTGCAAAAGTAATAGGCTTTGCCGTTAAAGTATTAAGCTTTTAGGGTTAGATACTATAGCTTTTGAGGTTAAGGGCAAAAGGGTATGATCTATTGAATACCAGACATGCTTATTCTTTTAAAAGTGGCATTTGATTAAGCATATTTTTTATTTTTATTGCCACACGGGGCATTGGTTCAGCAATTGTTAAACCAACTACGTCATATTCTTTTGCTATATCGTTTATCACCCTTACGACGGTTTCAATCTTTAGTCCGTCAGGATCAGTGCCAACGGCTGCAATAATCTCAGCCGGATCTAAAGCATCCAGATCAAAATGAATAACCACTTTCGAAGCACCGGTAGTTTTAAGCCAATCAAGAACAGCCGTACTATTTTGAGCAACATGGGCAGGCGAAAGGCTCTCTACACCGATTTCCTCCTGACGCTCTTTTGAAGCGTTTGTATCATTCCAGGCACGCAAACCAACAATAATCGATTTTGACGGATTGAGTTTAGCGGGAAACAGATCTACAATCTCCTTGTCACCCATACCAAAACAAGCGGTCAATGCCATTGCATGATAACCTGTATAACTATCACCAGGTAAATTTAAGTCGGGGTGAGCGTCTATCCACACAACCGCAACATCTTCAGGATATTTTTCTGCCAGGTAGGTAAACGGCACCACACTAACCGAGCACTCTCCTCCAAGTGTCACAATACGGTCGGGATTTTCTCTTCTAATCAAATCCAAAGCATCTTTACTTTGTTTAATAATAGCACGATAACCGCTAATACCCTTTTCCTCTTTGTGACTTTCCATATCGAGAGAAATGGGGACTTCAACAGTTTGTTGCTTACTTTCGGGTGCAAGCACTTGCAGTAACTGCGCCCCAAGAAAATAACCACGTGAAACATCATTGGCGGGAATGTCGGGCATCCAGCTTGCAACCACTCCTCCCTGCCATTGAGGATAGATTAAGCGAAGTGTTTTAGAATTTGTTTTCATCTCATTCGATTTTGCATAGGTTGTGCCTATAATAAGGCTAAGCACAACAAATAATAAGAACTTGTGTTTCATTTTTAATGCAAAGTTACTGTGTATATACAGATCACACAAGTACTGATAAACCCTCATCCCTATTATTGAGCAAATAGAAAAGTGGGGAGATAATTTTCGACCTCAAATGAAAGAAATCCTTGGAATAGAAGAATAGAAAAATACGTTTCAGGATGACAAAAGCAATAACTCAAGACAATACCTTAGCCGATGTCCTATACTCATTCGGTGAACATCCGATAACCCGTTTGAAGGCTTTGCTGAAATATTGGGGATATTGATAACCCAACGCATAAGCAACGTCACTGATCGACTTGGACGGATCGGCTAATAGTTCTTTGGCAACAGCCATCGTTTTTACCAAAATATATTCCTGGACGGACGTTCCGGTTTCTTTCTTGATTAAGTCACTTACGTAGTGAGACCTTATATTCCGGCGGTTGCCTGGGGAGAAGTTTCTTTCTATTCATGGATGGGATCGACTACCACCAATCTGATCAATCTGCTGACCGCTTATCTGTGGGTAATCATTGTAATAGAAGTTTATCGTTCACAAAAAGTACAACGGGCCGTAGAACCGTTGGTCAGTTACGGCCGTATGGGGTTGACAAACTATATCGTACAGTCTGTGGCCGGTGTCTTCATCTTTTCCGGTTTCGGATTGGATTGGAGTCATTTGGGAGTTTTCCTGAGCGTATTGGTTTGCCTTGCTTATACAGGCATACAAATCGCAATTAGTCATTATTGGCTGAAAGGTTTCCGATATGGCCCAATGGAATGGCTGTGGAGAACGGGAACCTATATGAAATGGCAACCGCTGGTACGCTAACTGTAAGTTTTTATATCTCCATCTGAAAAAACATCGTTCCGCTGATCATCAAGTATCACCGGAACGATGTTTTTTTGAAATCACTTTATCTCTTTGACCACCCGGCAAGGATTCCCTACCGCCAGTACATTCGATGGAATATCTTTTGTTACCACACTGCCGGCACCGATCACGGTATTATCACCGATGGTTACTCCCGGCAGGATATTTACACCGGCACCGATCCATACATTATGTCCGATAGTTACGGGACGGGCATATTCAAGACCACGGTTTCGCTGCTCTGCATCCAACGGATGACCGGCAGTATAGATACCAACGTTCGGGGCGATAAAAGCATTGTCACCGATACAGACCTTAGCCCCATCCAGAATAACCAGGTTTACATTGGCATAGAAGTTCTCTCCTACTTCAATATTATATCCGTAATCACAAGCAAAAGGCGGTTCGATGATCAGGTTGTTTCCTGTTTTACCCAAAAAAGATTTCAGTAATTGCGTCTTTTCTTCCTGCTGAGAAGGGCGCAGACGGTTATAATCGTAAAGCTGTTCTTTCGCTTTCTCACGATCCGACAACAATTCAGCATCGTAGTTGGCATCATACAACAAACCCTGACGGCATTTTTCTTTCTCTGTCATCTTGTTTATTTTATTTGTTATAACCGAATCCTTATTTCCTGTCGGTCACTAATTCAGTACATGTATCGTATGACAAGCCACCAACGCAGCTGTCTCCGTACGAAGACGGCTATCTCCTAATGAAATAGGTTCAAAACCCTGCTGTAAAGCCAGTTCTATCTCTTCCGGGCTGAAGTCTCCTTCGGGGCCGATCAGTACTAAAGCGTTTTCACCCGGACGATACGTTTGTTTTAATAATGTTTTATCTCCATCCTCACAATGAGCGATAAACTTACGACCGTCAAAAGGTTGGCTGACAAATGATTTGAAATCAGTCATTCCTTCCAGCTGGGGTAGTGTCGCCTTTTGCGACTGCTTCATGGCACTGACCAGGATCTTTTCCAGACGGGCTGGTTTTATCTCCCGGCGTTCTGAGAAACGACAATTCAGGCAGGTAATGGCATCAATACCGATCTCGGTCGCTTTCTCTGCAAACCATTCCATCCGATCCATATTTTTTGTCGGAGCAACTGCGATATGAAGGTGGAAGTTCCATAAAGCCGGTTGCTGCCAACTCTCCAGAATGGACACTTCGCAATGTTTATGATGGGCACGACTGATAGCCGCCTTATAAAAAGTTCCTTTACCATCAGTCAGTAAAATTTCATCGCCTTCGGTCAGACGAAGTACACGAATACAGTGACCTGCCTCCTCTTCCGGCAGTTCCGGATTCACTGCAATATCCGGCGTATAAAATATCTGCACGTCTCTTTAATTTTCAATTTATAATTTTCAATTACCCGAGTATCATCCCTATAATCGTGGCTGACAACACAGAAACCAAAGCACCGGCAATCATGGCCGGAAAACCGAAACGGGTTATCATTTCCTTCTTCTCCGGAGCCAGCACTCCCATTCCGCCTAACAGAATCCCGATAGACGAAATATTAGCAAAACCACATAATATATAGGTAGACATTAAAATCGACTTTTGATACATGAACATCCCGGCATCTTTCCACTCCTGCAACTGGAAATAAGCCACAAATTCATTCAGGATCGTTTTCTGTCCCAGCAAAGAACCGACAAGCATAATATCCGGTGACGGAATACCGATCAGCCACATAAAAGGAGCCAGAATAACTCCGAGAATAAACTGGAACGTCAATCCCTGCGCTTTACCGTCAGTCACCGAAACGATCCATTCATTCAAACCGGTATAACGCCCCAGCAATCCTTCCAGAAGATAATTCGCCAAAGCGACCAGCGCAATGAATACCAAAAGCATTGCAGCTATATTGACCATCAGGCGGATACCGGTAGATGTTCCGGCAGCCAAGGCATCCAAAGCCGTCGGATGGGAACTTCCTTTTTCCAGCGTGGCAGCCTGATCAACGGCAACTTCCGTCTGCGGACAAAGCATCTTTGCCAAAACGATCGAGCCGGGTGCAGCCATCAACGACGCCGAAATCAGATGCTTGGCAAACAACACCCTGGCTACAAGGTCACCCCCCGATAACATACCAATATAAGTTGCCATAACCGTTCCGGCGATAGTCCCCATTCCGGACACCATAACCAGAAAGATCTCCGACTTATTCATCGCCGGCAAGTAATTCTTAATAAGCACGGGAGATTCAGTCATACCCATAAATATATTTCCGGAGGTAACTAATCCTTCCGCACCCGATATATTCATAAACTTTCGTAGCAACCAGGAAAAAGCTCCCACAACACGCTGGATAATTCCCCAGTAATAAAAGAGGGAAACCAATGCTGAAAAGAAAATGACAACCGGTAATGAATGGATCAGGAATATAAACCCATTACTTTTGGTTGCGTACGGTCCTAATAAAAAGCCAACTCCCGCCTGGGTAAAGTCCATCAGTTTAATGAACGCCTTCCCCATCCATTCCAAAGCTGTTCCCACGAACGGTATATAAAGAACTGCCAGGGCAAATATGACCTGCATAATCAATCCACCTCCTATCAACTTCCAGTCGATACGTTTCCGGTCATAACTCAAGGCATATGCCACAGCCAGAACTGTCACGATCCCCAGTATTCCACGTAAAAGGGATTCCAGACTAATCCCGCTCTGTTGATCTATCATTTGGCACTTCCCTCCTCTTCTTCACGACGGCGAATCTCGTCTTTGTACATCTTTGCATACTCATAGTTCTCATCAGCTACAGCTTCTTCCATCCGTTCGCTCAATTCTTCTTCATCCAGAAGAGAAAGCCATTTCTTCAATTCCGCCTCATCTTCTATATCTTCCGGTTCTTTGTCCAGCAAAGCATAATCGTTGTCATCCATTTCATCCGGCATCGAGGATTCTTCCAGCACGACTCCGCATTCTGAAACGATATGTTCTGTCGTATAGATGTCGCATTTCACCCGAAGAGCAATTGCAATGGCATCCGATGTCCGTGAATCGAGGCGTACCTGAGTTATGCCATCATCAAACAACAGCTCGGAATAGAAAACACCGTCTTCGAACTTATAAATGAAAACCTCCCGTAGCTGAATGCCGAAAGCCTGGGCAAAAGTCATAAATAAATCATGAGTAAGAGGCCTGGGAGGCGTAATATGTTCTAATGCAATAGCAATGGATTGTGCTTCCGATGTCCCTACTATAATAGGTACGCGACGAGCTCCGTTTTCTTCCGCCAGTATCAGGGCATATGCTCCCGACTGAATCTGGCTATTAGTCAGCCCTTGAACCCGTAATTTTATTTTTGTATCCACACCACATAAATTTTATAGTACTGATACAAAAGTAATATTATTTCGGAATTAAAAGAGGGAAAGTGGACAAATGATGATCGGTAAAGTCTATAAAAAAGAAAAGGTTGTCATCCCGACAACCAATCTTCATTGCTAACCTTAAATCTAATACCATGAAAAACACAGTGCAAATATAAGCACTTTATGTTATTCAGCATAGTTTTATAGCACAATTCATACTTATTTTAGCAATAATTTAGTAGAACACCTTATTTGACAAGGTATATTAACAATCAATTCTTATCTTTCATATATTCATCCGCTTTCTCCTTCATCCGTTCAACACGTTTAGCTGTTTCAGGATGGCTTGAAAACATCTGGCGAAATTTGGATGATTTCGGTGCATCTTCACTCAAACTCATCAGTTTATTCAATGAATTATGCATGCTGTACGGATCAAGGCCATTGGCTACACTAAACTCAAAGCCGTAATCGTCTGCTTCATTTTCCTGTTTTTGAGAATATTGTGCACCGGCCAATGCTGTTGCCAGGTCGCCTAACTGGGAATCCGATAATTTAGCTACGACATCACTGGTTGCTCCTGCGGCATTTTTTGCAGCCGAAGTCAGATAAGCGTTCTTCATGGCATCTTTCGAATCGGAATGGAGCACATGACCGATTTCATGTCCGATAACAGCCATTACTTCATTGTCGTCCATCACTTTCATCAATCCGCCGCAAACACGGACACTACCGTCGCCACAGGCAAAAGCATTTACGTCGATAACATTGTATACCTTAAAATTCAGATCCAGTCCGTCAACTTTGATATCCTTTGTCAGACGTTCCAGACGCTGTCCCATCTCCGTATCGGGGCCGGCCACTTCATTATGGGTATCCATCCATTCGATATATTCACGACTCATGGTCACTATATCGGCATCACTAAGTGTGATAGCCTTAGCAACATCGGTAGCGGCGCTAACCACTTTCTTGGTGTTAATTGTTTTCCCTCCGATTTTAAACTGCGCAGAAGCAGTCAGGCTGACACCAGCCAGCAAGATTACTGATAATAACGTTGTTCTCATACTCAATTTGTTATTTACATACATTAGTTTGTTTGCATTTGCATAAATTCCATCAACTGGTTAAATGTGACATCTTTTAGTATAACTTTTTTCGTCTTATCCAACAGGTAAAGGGTTGGAATTGCTTTCAGATCATATATCTCATCATTTTTAAGGCTTACCGTATTATCATAGGAGTTTATCCAGGCTGCCGGTACATCAGGGATATGTTTCCGCCAGGCTTCCAGATCCTCATCGGGATAGACAGCCAGAATCTTTAGTTTCTTATCAGACATCATCCGGCCGATCAACGGATCACCCGACAACTGTTCCGTAATTTCTTTACAGGCATGACAATCCGGATTGTAGAAGAATAACAAAAGATAATCAGCCTTTACATTATATAATGTACCGGTTTTCCCATCAGCCAAGGTATAAGTAAAGTCGATTGCCGGCTCACCTACCCTGTTCTTTAATGCCAGTTCCAGTAAATGGGCAGGACGGATTTTATTTACTTCATCGAGGACCGGTGCGGCCAGGACGGATTCGAGTACAGGGATATACAAAGATTCATCGCGCATCGGAGAGTTAGGATCGTAAAGATACTTTTCATACAGACCGGCCATATGAGCAAAGAAGCTGCTGTCAGCCGCAGCCTTGTGCATCATACCTTTGATGGAAGAGGTCGCAACTTCCGGAGTCACATATTTCATCAGGTCGATATAGTTGGTAAGTGCCTGTTCCGTAATATCCGGCAGATGGATATACGCCGTATCGGTAAAATCAAATTTATCCCAATAATGCTGGACCAGATATTTGGCTCGTTCGCCCGGATCGGTAATCATACTGGGAACGGCAACCATTTCAAAGGTTCTCGGCGTTGTATCCTCTTTCTCTGTTTTTGCTGTCTGCTGGCCGTGACATGAGTTAAAAATCAACGCAAATGCCAGCAAGCAAAGTATTCTGACTATCATATCTTTATGTTTTTACATGCAAATATAATAGTTACTACAGTTTCAGATATCACTTTAGCCAATTATTTTATAGAGAATCCCTCCTGACTCTACTTTATAAATCAAAAAGTCAGGAGGGAGGGAGCGGTTAACATTCAATTTTAACGTATAATCACCTTTTCGGTTTTTTGCCGGTTGCGGGTGGTTACAGTAACCAGAGTAACTTGTTCAGGAATAAACACATCGAGAGAAACAGTACTTTGACGAATAGCTTGCTTATTATATATCAGTCTACCGTTTAAAGCATGTATTTTTACAGATTCAATCGGATCATCAACAGAACTGCTTACTACGACCCGGCCGTTGCTGACAGCAATACGTATATCCGAATCCGGAATGTCATTCTCCTCTATTTCACCTATCCGCAGGAACAACCGTCCTTCTACAAAACCTGTCTGATTATCAAATGTATATTCAGGATTCTCCCTCATATTCTGCAATGTTCCCGTAAAAGTATCCTGCAGATAAATATTCTGAGCCGTATCAAAAGTTTCCATTCCGGATAAGCGAAGGGTCAACTCACCTTTGACATCGGTACGGATACCCAGTTCAATGGGTTTCGATAAATCGCCCAATGTACGGATAGAAGCCGCCTTTCCATCCAGTAACGTATATAAAACAGCCGGTTCTGTATTCTCTTCCGAAAAGAGAGTCCACATATCTTTGCGTGCATTATACCGGTTTTCTTCAAGCGGAACATATTTCAGACGAATATGACTCTGGGCTACCTGATTCCTCAACACGTCCATCTTCAGCGTTGCCTCTTCCATTCTGCGGGAGGAACGCAGGGTGATGTCAGACGTTGTTGTCGACATCGTGAAATTGAATTGAAGCTCAGATATCTGTCCTGTCTTTTCTACAATAAAGGATTGCATAGGTGCAATAAGATACGGATCATTTGAAAAAACCCCTGGGTTATAAGCTTCAAACGTTTCATTATCCGTCCATATATAATAACCGCCAGTTATAGCCTGATTGGCTGCTTTAAATTGATTGAAATTCAGATGTGACATAAAAGGATTGCCTAACAAAGCTGTCGTATAGCCTGTTTGATCGTTTTTCACAGTCACATTAAAGTTCTTATTTTCATTATCTAATGGTCGGTTACCTTCCATCTCTTCTATACACTGCTCATAAGTAAACCGCCCTATACCGGTACGATCCATTGTCTTTGTTTCGCCCAGATAAACACCATGATAATTCCACATTGAATAGGTAACGCTATCTTTGGGGAAACGGAAAGACTGCAGTTCTGCTTCGATGTCTTCTCCATCATAGACTCCGATAGCGTATCCGAGCCCCGGAGACAAATCTTCGGTCAGCGTATTGAAAGGATTCGAGAAGTCGCCTGTCACCTTTGCCGGTGTATCTTGTGTCTGTGGATTGGTGGTATTATATTTCATCATATAAACTGTTGGATTCTGACGCTTTATATTTCCTTCGACAAAATAATCACCGGAATACATTGCACGTAAAGGAGCCGAGACAGTATACCAACGACCTGGTTTCACATCAAGATCCACTTCTGCAAATCTGTAGTTCAAATAATTCGTACGAGCCACTCCGCCCCCCATCTTGAAGGTTATCGTATCGCAAGCTGGGCGGAGAGAAAAGAATCCGTCATTCTGCTTTTCTTTCTGTTGATTCAGATATAACTGACTATTGGTATAATCATTTACCACATTCAACGAGTCTACTGTCGGCTTTATCAACAGAGGATAATGACCTAACAGATTGGTTTGATCCACTTTGATTGATTCATTGGGGATGATCACATTAGTACAGTATCCGGGTACACCGTTGTCCCAGTTTCTGAAATCATTCCAGTTGTTTGCTTCACCATTACCGGTCCAGGTGGTTACTTTGGGGAATAGTACAAACTCATGCATAGAAGCCTCAGTACATCCCACGGAATTATTGGCAGTCAACGAAACCGTATAAAATCCCGGAGCATAATCGTCCAACTTTATTTTCAAAGCTCTTGCTGTAGTATCGGAAACGACCGTCCCACCGACCATCCAGGTATAACTTGCATAAGGATTATTATCACTCACTTGCGTATCCTGGTTGGTTATAGTGATATACCCGTCTCTATCTACATCGGAATAGCAGAAAGCTGTTCGGTTACCGGCCAGCGAAGGTGTAGGAATCTTATCTATAGAGGCTGCAAAAAGTAATTCACGAGGCTCTGACACAGCCATACAGGCATAATTCGGAATACCGGCAAAACCTCCCGACTGAGCTACTACTAAACGATAATATCCATTGTTGGCTGCTGTAAAAGGGTAGATTTCGAATTTTGATTTATCAGTCGTGATCACTCCTGAAGTCACCTCTCCGATAACACTGGCAAGTGGTTGCCACGGACCATCTTTTCCGGTAGGACTAAACTCCCATCGATAGTCCAAATAGTTTCCTAAGGTACCGTCATCCGTATAAGTTCCTTTCAGGATAAGCACTCCCTCATCTTCTGCACAAACATAACCGTTTACAGATGGCACGAGGGTCACGGGAGGGATAACCAGATAAATTTCAATATCATCCATCAACACATCATTTCCCCCTCCGGTACCAAAGTTGTTATTGACAACTTCCAGAGTTATACTGGTTACATTCTCCGGAACAAGGAACCTGAATCCGAATTGTCTCCAATTATTACCTTCCCCATCAAGCATATTTCCGGAAAGATATTCTGCTAATATATCTCCTGTTTCTGTGTTTGTCAATATAAATTTAAGATTCACTTTCTCCAGTCCGTTCCATTTTACAAAGCTGGTAAACCATCCTGTAATAACTAATTCGATATTACGGCATGCGCCCAGGTTCGTTAATTGATGAGTATAGAAACGTCCGGGAGTCTCTGTAGCGTTTACAGCGACCAAATAACCATGAGTTTCATTAGGCTGGTCTTCATAAATATGGTCTGTCATAGCCATCCAGCCATTAGAACTCCCTGCGGGACTTTTCTTCGTAATCATATAACCGCCTTCCGGCAAATTGCCATCACCGGATTTATACTGTTCGTAATCAATCGTAATATAATCGATTGGCTCTTGTTTTATATTCAGATCTCCGGGAACTGTTCCCCCAAAGTTCTCCCTGTGTATACGACGGGCATTTGCCGGAGAAATAGCAGCATCTACGCTACCACACAAATAACCAGGCAGTAAATAATATGCGGCTCTCTCATCCAAAAGGGGAACTCCGTTCATATCACATATCTCTACCCAATAAGTTCTTGCTTTAAACTGTCCGTCTGTATTTCTTTCGTTCTGGACAGACAGGGTATGTGTCTTTCCGTCAGACAGTATTACAGGATCCTCTATGGCTTGCGTAGAAGAATATTTCTGATCATAATCATACTCATCCTGATCAGGCAGTAGATCTTCCGTACCTCCGTCTTTACTAGTGTACCATTTATACGTAACTCCAGTTATTTCTGGGGCCTCCATATGAATAAGCGAAGGCAAATAACCTGGTTCACCCAAACTCACCATTCCTGGAAGATATTCACCACTTCCCCTATAAACTGTAGCTTGCTCTTTCGTCATGTTATCCGGACATACGAAATAGGTTTTCGATTTAGATGCATCTTCCGGTATAAATTTAACCGAATCAGAATAGACAGATACATTATCTCCTGTTACCACAAAACGATAATAAATAGTCTCATGAATGGCATTTGTTGTATAATCGGTCGCAAAATTTCCATTTCCGACAGTACCGGTAGCTCCCGTTCCACTACTATTGATCCACCCTCCGGTCTCAAGACGTTGCTGCCATTGATAGGTGAGCAAGCCTGTCAAACTGCCGCAGGCATACCCCCCTGTCAGGGTTTCTTTCTTACCGGATAACACAATCATCTCCGTCTTTGTTGGTGTAAATATCTGTGCCGGGCTCAATAATTTTATTTCAATATCATCCAATGCAACCCCCTTACCCCAGTCCCAGGCTCCTTCCGTAAATAGGGAAAGTGTAGCGATAGTAGCACCTTGCGGTACAAAAAAGTCAAATCCATATTGTTTCCAGAGACTATTACTTCCTCCGCGAATATCTCCTGTCGTATATTCTTGGGTATCTCCGTTATCGAAACCGACAAGAAATTTGAAATTCTGCTTGGTATTGGTGTTTTTCTCCAGATTGGCAATCCAGGCTTTAAACGATAGTTTCGAACCACCACAAAGATTGGAAAGCGTCGTTTTATAAAATGGCATACTTTCACCATCCGACGTACCCCTGGCGTGAACCAGCAGAAAGTAACCGTCTTTACAACTGGAATGATCTGTTACATCCGTATTCCAGTTTGTCGTACTTTCAGAATTATCCTCATTTGTCCAGTAATTCAGGTATACTTGATTCGTTATTATATAGTTACCGCTCCCGGGGTTGGGTCTTACGATTCCCTCCGACACCTGGGTATATTCATATCCGGGAATAACATATTGATTGTCGGCTTTATAAATAAAATCCTGTGTAGAACCACACCCTCCAAAGTCTTCTCTGATCAGGTAATTGCCATCCCGAAACAGTCGCACAGGTTCTGAGACCAGAGCTTCCGTAAAATCCGTATCACCACCATTCCCCTTGATTACCAAAACTCTATAATAGTAACCGTCTACCACCGCTGGTATAGTCCCGGTAAAAGTTCCGCTGTTACCTGTCGCCGTACCGTCCGATCCAGCAATATCTGTCCATCCATTACCATCAGCACTTCTTTGCCACCTGTAATTAATAGAAGGACTGATATATTTATAATCCACCATAAAATCCACATTGAAACCGACAGTACTTCCCGATACTGGAGATTTGATAGTTATAAATGATTCATATCCGGTAAGGGAGATATCATCTAATCCAAGCCACAAATTATCACCTACAGATGATATACGTATTTTAATCTCATCGTCCTTATAACTAAGAGGAATGTAAAACAATAATTTTCTTTCTTCCCATTCGTCGCTTACCTTAAACTTTGCAGAGTCCATCACAATACCTCCAGCATCTTCAACTTCCAACTTAAACTGATAGGGAAGAGTATCGACCCTCCCCCACAAGGCAACCTGCCATGTACTGAGAGAAAAGGTTTGTCCCAACATGTCCGTTGTTACCGGAATACTGGCTTCATAAACAGTCTTCTCTGTATTTGTACGGTTCACAGCGTACATAAAATAACCTTTTGAATTGTCTCCAGGGATACTGTGATCCTCAAAGCCACCTTTACCGCCACCGTCTCCGTCTCCCCAATTCCACTCTACACCCGGAAAACCGGGGATAGACAACTTCCATCCGGCCAGTTTTGTGATTGCATAAGTGGCAGCGCCTCCCTGATCCAGTTTAATCGGTCTTTCCCCGTAAGCTTGTTCGGCTTTGTCCCTGTTGTAGGCTCTGTCATCGGGGAGTCCGTAAGTAAAATCCGTTGTTATTGTTGGATGCGGACCAGCAGCAAGCCACCAGTCGCCCGAAGCTCCTGCCTGGTTTGTCGAATCGGTAGAGGGCCAGTTTCCACCAAAGTCCTCCTTCAACAGATATTCGACCGCTGTGTACTCTACAGTAACTATATCCGAATACAAAGTTTTACTACCTGCCGTGACTACAAGCCGGTAATAGACAAGACCTTCCATACTTTCCGCCGCAGGAGTGAATTCTGTTGTAAAAGATGTTCCATTAGCTCCTCCTGTCGCTCCCGTACCAGTGGCCTGAACCCAAGAACTACCGTCATATTTCTGCCATACATAGGAATAAGCTTCACTTCCTAAAGGATTGTTATATTTTGCCAGAAAAGGAGCAGCAACCTGTGTGTTGACTTTCGTATAGGTGTATAAAGAAGCAGGAGATGCCATCTGTATCGCCTTCATGTTCACCGTTATATCATCCACCCCAAATTTGTGCTTCTTATTTTCATATCCATATTTATCAACAAGACTGAAAGTTATCGCTCCATCCTGGGTAGCTGTAACAGAATGAGACCAATAAATCCATCCGCCATTCGAATTTGCATAGTTGGCCGAAGTTTTAGTCTGACCGCCAAGTCCGGTTCCCGTAGCTTGTATTTCAAAATTATATCCGCCATCCACATCGTCATAATAAACGCCAAACTTAACAATCTCTCCTTTCTTTACATAAGAGATTGTAGCAGCATAGATTTTTTTAGGATCGGTACCTGCTTCCTTCACGGCAAAAAGATAATATCCGGTTCCTGTGGTATGATCGGGATGTGGCCATTGTGGAGGTTCACCGTGACCAACAAGGTTTGAATTTTTAGTAATGATACATTTTCCGGCATCATCGGCCATAGGTACAGTGGCAGCATACGTGAAATCATAGTAACTCCATATTCCCGGATTAGGATCTATGTAGTTACCGCTAAATTCGGGTCTCTCAAAATCTTCATTGATAACGTTTACTTTTGTTGCCTGTTGTGCTTTCACCTGTCCACCGACCAATAATAGTCCCAGAAATACGATGAGTTGCATCTGCTTAATACAGATTGTCTTTTTTGAAATATTTGTCATAACCCTTATGCTTATTTAGAATATGATTGACTGATTTCTGATCAGAATATTCGAGTTACTTTTTACCTCCGGTACAGCAGACCGGGTAACAGTCTCTATAAACTCTGGTTTGGACTCCGGCAGAACAGGCGATCCGATAGAGATCATTTTTTCTATATTCAGTTTGTACCAGTTATTCCGTACCACACCGAAACGTCCGTATTTTCCGATACCTTGTGCCTCTGCAACGGAAAAATGTTCTATTGGTACCTCATAATACATTTCACCGTTTTTATAAAATGAAAGATTGGCAGATTCTGCCGGTTTTTCGTTTCTCCAATTAGAAAAGTTAAAATCAGGATGGTCCTCTTTAAATTGTCTGATCGCTTCGAGAATACCCTTCCGAAGATATATATGAATATGTTCTGTTGTAGAGGCCGAGGCGTAGATCTCCACATCCTCCGGACGGAGAATAAAAAAAGTGGTATTGTCTTTATTATAATTATTGTATTTATAATTTTCGATATCCGTATTTCCTCCTTTAAATACAAAGAACCCCTCGATCGGTTTTAACGGAAGCTCCGGATTCACCTCTGTACTCTTCTCACCAAACTGCTCTCTTTTAAGAACCGCTTTAAAGATAACCCTAGTCACGACATCTTTCTTTTGTTCATTTTGAACCATGGTATTTTCGGGTATGTACACCGGTTGAGTGTCTCCCTTTTTCCATGACCAGTAATTATAATATTTATAATCGGAGAGTTGAGGATACAGCTTTTTAGCCGTACTATTGGTACCCGGATTTAATTCTGTGCCATCCAATACATAGCTGAAATTTTGTTTTTTCGCATCTGTTCCTGAAAAGCCAGAGAAGTTAGGGTCTTCAGCGTAAAAATATTCCCGGTCGATATCTCCCTGTTCTTCGATTACGGTTCCTCCGGCTTTATATGTAAGATGTCTGAGCCAATAGCTTTTTTTATTGACTACATCGATTTCCCAGGTAAGGTCAGTTGCAACCATATAACGCACCCGATCGGAAACAAGTCCCAGGCCATCATATGTATGAAGATAAGGTTTGGCACTACACTGTTTCGTTTTCCGGTTAAATGTACCGGTACAACCTTGCACCGGACATTTAATACAATCTTCCGGTATATCGTATCCTTCATCACCCCAGGGAGCTTCTGATTGGTTATTATAATCCAGCAACATAACAAATCGTCCGTAGGGAGCTACTGCAGTAGATTTGGTATTTGCGGTACCAGCATAATCACAAGTGACTTTTGCTGCCACACGTTCCAGATTGATGAAAGCCGGATTGTTCTCTGCTTTTTCTTTAGTAGCATAGAAGTTTCCGGGTATTAGTTCGACAAGTTTTTGGGAATTCATCATCAGGAAATAAGCCGGTTCTTCGTATGTTCCCTCTTCTCCGATCACGGTACGGGAACGGAACATACCGATAGTAGTATTGAATGCAACATCCAATGCGGTGACATGTTCTCCTTTTTCCGTTTTTGCCTTAATCGAATCATTGGGATTGATCACGATTAGCATATCATAATTGCTCCGTTCAAATGTGCGTGCTATTGTCTGAATGAAGATTCTGTTCCCATCAGTGGTCCAATTATAGAGATCACTTCCAGTAACTTTAAAATCATTGTTATCGGGCTGCACCTGTATATCCAGATCCAGACAATATTTAACAACACCACCTTCATAGAGAACCATTCTTACTCCATCTATCAGTATTTCTGAAATACTCCCCCTGTCTACTCCTTCATAGGTTTTCGTACCCATATAATCATTTGGCAAAGGTATTCTCATTGCCAGCGAAAACATATTCCCTGTACCGCTGGGAATACTTTCTTCTGGGATATTTCCAAGATCATCGATAGGGGTTTCTGTGCCCGTACAAGAGACAAGCCATAAGGCTAATCCCAACATCAAAAAAATACGATATACATACTGCTTCATTCTTCTTTCACTAAAATTAATCGCTTAACACGCCCGGTAGAATTTAAGTAAACCAGGTTTCCGCACTCACAACTTCAAACTTTATCTATATGCTGTCAAAGTTCTATTCCCTGCCCCCTTTCCACCCAAGGAAGAATAGTAAATTCAACAGATAACCAAGATTTATCTTTGTCATCCGGTTCGGGTCTGTCTTTCGGTATTTCACCCGTACCATAATTCTTTATACTGGTCAGTAACAGATTATACCAACTATTGCGGACAACTCCATAGCGACCATATGCCATAGACTCACTTTGAAGTTCGTCTCTGAAATGACGGATAGGCACATAGTAATAATTAGGTGCACCTGCCGCAAAAAAACTTACTGTTCCATTCGATTTAACAACATCTTTCGACGTATCGGGAACGTCTGTATATCCATTAAAGTCCTCAGAACCTTTCATACTATCCAAAATAGCGGGTAAAACAATAATACTGGCATTTGTAGCCTCCTCAGTAAGTATCTTCCATGTTTTACCAACACAGGTAATAATTGTCTCCGGATTACTATAAGCAGCATGAATCTGCTGTATATCCGTAAAAGTGAAAGCCATATTACGAAATAAGAAATATGGAGCACCCGGTAGTAAGGATGTGCCAAAATACGTTGTTTTAGGAGTTATAACCGCAGATATCAGAACACAGGTAGTTACATCCTCCCATTGCTCCGATGCGACCATTGTGTTTTCTGTGACATATACTTCAGTAGGTTCATCAGATGTTGAAGGTTTAAAGGGAAGAGCTATAGTTCCGGATTTATAAATAAATTCATTTGTAAGCGAAGCTATAAGATTTGGATTACGACTATGGCTGAATCCATTCCAGTTAGGATCTGTGGCATACATATATATTCGATTCGTCGCAATAGCGACTTCAGGAATTGTTTGTGTAACAACACCGGATGAAATAGAGTTTTTGTCAAGCATAGGAGCCGCATTTCTCATCCAGAATGTTTTCCTGTTAATAACATCGACATCCCATTTAATCTCACCGATATTCGCACCCAGTGTCGCCGAAGCGGCATTAAGATTATCAGCTACGCTCAAAGTCACTTTAGCCACCGCACGTTCAACGTCTAATTTTACAGGTGCAGCTTCAGCCTTGGCATCGGTATCATAAATATCACTCTTATCCACCTCAACTAAGCCAGCAAAGTTGCTCATCAAAAAGTTGTCCCTTATCTGTTCTCCCATAGTAAGCTGGTCAACAGTGACTTCAGCCGCAGCAGTCATAATACCTAATTTTTCACCTTTGCCCGTTAAGCCCTTCAGTATGGCAGGAGGATTAATAAATACCGCAAGTTTATAATTATCTTTTATAACTTCCTTCGCTTTTATTCTGTATGTAGTAGTATTCGTCCCCTGTAATATACTGTGGATGTCATTACCCGGCGAAGTCGGAGTACCTATATCAGTCAGCACAAACTGATACTTCACCTCACTAGTAACCGGATCATCACCATTATACATGACAATCAGGATTGACTTCACTTTATTCTCATCCGCAGTTCCATAATGCAGAGAGTCCAGAGTTTTTGTCTCCGTACCGCGAACACTGCTATTGCTCAGTACAAGGGAGATATAACCAACCGGGCCGTCATTATCGTCTGTTTTACCCTGATCGTTTATTTCATTAGAGCAGGAAGTAAAGATTGCTCCAGCCATCAAAATAGTCAAAACTATTTTTTTGATATATCTAATTTTTATAAGAATCCTCTTAATTACGCAAGCTATCATATAGTTTTTACTCTATCTAACCGTTCCAGGTTATAAATAATCATTTCTTGCAGACATGGGAGGATTTCTCCTGGTGTTCGTACTGATAGTTATAAAACTAAAATCAGGCATTTATGCCTCTACTAAAGCACCTCGATACTTTTTCGACTTTTCTAAATTTCTATTAGTGGATTAAAAACAATATTCATTAATGTGGTCTCCACTCCATGTCGCATCCATTAAACACTCATTTTTTACTCTCAATCAAATAACAATTCCTTACTTTGCTTTGTTGAGTATCAGACAAACTTAGATAAAAAGACAGATTAAAACGTACCTTATAAAAAAGTTTTTTATTTATCCTTGTTTGCTATAATAATTTAAGACTACTGTCTTAATGTAGACAAAGATAATATATAGATGTCTTTATAAAGATGTATTGAACTTAAAAAAGGTAGAAATTCAGCAATTTAATATCTATTTGCTTTTGTTAATTATAAACAAAATTGTCGACAGTTATCAGTATCATGACTGAAAACTATCGACAATCGATTTATTGGGAATATAATTTTGTCTAGTATCTATGCTAAACAAATTACATCAGGTTCTATTAAGTTTTTTATTTAATACGTCCCGTGCCATCCAGAAAGTTCAGGTAAGCCTTCTGGCCTGCCGATACGCTTATGGCTTCAGGATCACCTCCGTTCTTCCGGTATTCTATTTTATTGTTCAGGACAATAAACTCACTGCGCCACCAGTCCGTAGACGGCAACTTAACACACATACGTAATGTGCCACCGGCAACAAAAGCAGGTGAAACAAATTCACCTTCCCCGGAAGGTACTGTAAATTTACGGGCTTCATCAAACGTATCCCAACCGCCGGATGGATCACCGGTCACATAAACATCGGGAGTAAGGAATTCAAGCGTATAAACCAGATTCTTTCCATCTACAACAGTTGTCACTACCAAAATATACCAGCCGGCATTTTTAACACCGATATTCTGTCCGCCACTGCCGTCATCTACACCGGACACTCCGGCTAAAGAGGCCGATGCAGCCGGAACAAGACCTTCGGAATAAGCGACCTGATTGCCGTCCCACAAAGGTTGCGCATTGAACTTCATTACGTTATTACCACCAAAATACTGCATGGACCAGAATTTACCCGGAGTATCCGTTACCGGGATCATTTCAACCCATTTACCCCAACTGCTTCCGGAGGCAAAATCGCCGACCAGATACATCTGTTCCGGCAAAGTGACAGGAGGTTCCACATTATAACCCAACACTTTCGGTAGTTCGATGACATTGGACGTGATTTGTCCCGCTCCATTATTCGTAAGGGAAGCGTTCAAACGAATATAAACCGGCATGGGTGTCTCCGGCAATTCGGTATTATCGTTCGAAGCCTTCCACAAATCCAACAAAGCCATGGCAAAGTCAACGGCGTCTATATTCAACTCTGGCAGTGGGTAAGCCGGGGATAAGGTGGCATAATTTGCTTTTGTACCGGCTGCCTCATCGGCCTCCTTAAAAGTTTCTTCCAGAGAGAGCTGTACTTTATAGGTGGTAGAAGCCACGTATCCGTAATTAGGTTGCGTACAGGTCAGTTCAATGGAAGAAAGATTCTTCAGATCATATACTTCATTTGCCTGTGCCGGTGTATTCAGGTTGAACTCAGTTGGTTCCTGAAAAACCGGATTATCGTCTCTGTCTTCTCCGCAACCGGTCCAGCATAATGAACCGGCTAAAAGGAGCACATATATATTCAGTTTCTTCATTTGTTTACAGATTTGGAAGTTATTATTTTAATGATTCATATCCCGGGTTTTGCACCAGGTTCGGATTGGCTGTCAGGTCGCGGTCGCTGATCGGATAGATATTGAAGCGACTGTCGATATTTGCAACGCCTTCCAGTGTACCCCCTTTATATGCCCAGGCATAATCCTTAGTGAATTTTCCGAAACGTACGAGGTCGGAACGACGCTGTCCTTCCCAATATAATTCGCGGGCACGTTCATCGAGAATAAAATCAAGAGACAGGTCAGAGGCTGTAATATTGGCACTCTTATCACCGTTAGCACGTTCACGCAGTTGGTTTACATACTCAACGGCCTGTTCCTTATTGGTTCCGGCAGCATTGCGTACGGCACATTCCGCATAAATCAAGTAGATGTCTGCCAGACGGAACAACGGAAAGTCGGTGTTCGGATCAGGTGTCGGAGTTACTGCTGCGCCGTCCCAGCCCAGGTTCGTAAATTTATGGCACAGGTAGCCGGTGTTCCAGTCCTGCATTTTCGATTCAGGAGTACGCGTTCCGGCACCATCATAGAAAGCATAACGTTTATCTTTCTTCACCAGGCTGCCGTGGCTGTCGGTTCCCGCGTCCGGACTTTCGTTGAAGAATCCGATCATCTGTTGTGTCGGCTTCAGGCAAGTCCACGAAGAAGACATTCCGAACCAGGTCTGGTCCATATCGCCGCCATAGGCAGCGGCTGTCAGCATAATTGTACTACCATAGCTTTTTGCATTGACATTATCGAAAGGAATCGCGTAGATGATTTCATTCTTATGCATACCCGTCAGATGGTTTTCACCACAGAAAAGGTTGGCATAATTATCTTCCAGACCGAACCCGGCGTCAATTACTTTCTGGGCATATACAGCAGCCTTGTCATACATCGGTTTGCCGGTATAAACTTCTGCATTCAGATACATTTTGGCAAGAAGCGTGTTAATAACCGGTCTGGTTACACGACCGTACGTTGCCATAGAAGGCGTTTCGTCCAGATTACCATTTTCGGAAAGATCGATCAATTCGGCTACGATCTTGTCAAACAATGCCTCCGCCCCTATCTGTGACGGTTTCCACGACTTATCGTCTGTCGGGCTGTCATCCCAGACAACACCCGGATTGCGATAAAGGTCGATCAGGTAATAATAATTCATTGCCCGGAGTCCGCGCACCTGGTCACGATATTTCTGAATATCCGGAATGTCGCTATCTGCCGCATAAACGTCCAGGAATTCCTTGCAGTAACGAACATTCAGCATGGCACGCTGGTAGAATGAATAAGCATAAGGCAATGTATAATCCCAATTCAGCTGACATAACTCCACAATACCTTCGTCTGCCCAGTTCCAGATCGCTTCATCGGAAGGGAACAATTGCAAGGAGAGCAATCCGCGGAGAAAAACCAGCGAACCCTGGTCGCCCCCCTGCAAGTCCGGTTCGACATTCGTATCGGAAGAGTTTCCCGACAAGCCGAAACCGGAATAGATTTTAGCCAGAAAGGACTGGCAGTCGGCTTCATTATGGATAGAACTGCTGGATTTATCCAGTATCGGCTCCTGATCGAGGTCGCCCAGACAGGAAGTAGCCCATACACAACATAAAGAGGCAAGGCCCAATGATATATATTTTTTCAGTTTCATGATAGATGCATTTTAGAAATTGATGTTAACTCCGAATAATACTGTTATCGGACGCGGATATACGTTGTTATCCATACCGTCGTTCACTTCAGGATCGAGACCGTCATACTTGGTTATGATGATCGGGTTCTGCACGGTTGCATAAAAGCGGGCATTCCAGCTACTTTTGATAAACTTGTCGACATTATATCCCAATGTAATATTGTCGATCTTCAGGAACGAAGCATTCTGGATATAGTAATCCGACAAACGCTGGCGTGACTGGAATCCGGTTTTCAAAGCTGATATAGGTTTATTGCTCAACGCATTGTTCCCAAACAATTCGTTGACGCCCAATGCTGCATTGGCGGCCGTCGAGTTGAAATTGTAATTGCCCAGGCTGACACGTCCGTTGAAGCCTAAATCCCACTGCTTATACGTGAATTTGGAGTTGAAGCCCATCAACACGTCTGCGGTCGGTTTCTTATAACGATAGAGGTCGTTATCGGTAATTACACCGTCGCCGTTACGATCCACATACTCACCTTCGATCGGGTTTCCGTCGGCATCATACACTTGCTGGAAAACATAGAATGTACCCGGAGCATAACCAACGCTATGGATCTTCAGACGCAAACCACCGTCACCACCAGTCGATTCAAAGCGTTTACCCGGTGAGTCGGAATTATCGTTATAAGTCAGTTCCGTAATTTTTGTCTTGTTGTAAGCGATATTGAATCCCAGGTCCCAACTAAAGTCACGACTTACTATCGGACGGGTATTGATAGAAAATTCAACCCCTTTGTTTTCGAGCGAACCGATATTCGAAACAACATATTCGGCAAAGTCAGTTCCGGCCGGCACATTCACTTCCGCATTGATAAGGTCTTTTGTCTTACGGATATAACCATCCAAAGAACCGGTAATACGGCCGTTCAGGAATCCGTAATCGATACCGACATTATAGGTCGTCGTTGTCTCCCATTTCAGATTCGGGTTGGCGGCAGTCAGTGCCAATACATTTATCCAGGTCACATTTCCGGCAGCATCATAAACAGGATACATGGCTCCCCCTTTTCCTTCCCGGTAAAATGAAAGATACGGATAATCGCCCTGGTTAATATCCTGCTGCCCGGTAACACCCCAGCCTAAACGCAACTTCAATTCATCCAGGCTACTGAAATCTTTCATAAAACCTTCTTCATTCATCTTCCATCCCAAAGCCAGCGAAGGAAAGAGTCCCCAGCGTTTATCTTTGGCAAAACGGGAAGAGGCATCATCACGCAAGGTGAAAGTCAACAGATATTTATCCATCAACGAGTAATTCATACGTCCGTAGAAAGAGGCCAGTACATATTTGGTATCTGTTTCCTTATATTCGTTGCTTACAGTCGTATTCTGTCCGAACGTTTCCGGCTTACGCGACAAATAATAAGTCACATTATCCGTCTGCGTCTGGTAACTCTGATAAGAATAACCTGCCATGACGTCGAAGCGGCTGGCTACCGACGGCAGTTCTTTGGAATACTGTGCATAGAAATCAAACAGTTTGTTTTTATGTGTACTATTATAGATACGGTTACTTCCGGTGGCGTCATCGTCCGGCTGATAAGAACCGGGAGCATTCGGGTCTATATATTTCTTTCCTTCCACAGATGTATAATCGATACCCATATTCATATTAAAGCGTAAATCCGGCAAGAAGTGCAGTTTGTAATCGAACTGCGCATTTCCGATAAACGACTTGGCTGTCGAACGGTCATCGACCATTTCCAGCATAGAAACAGGGTTGACTCCGGCCGAGGTCGCTCTGGTGCCGTCCGGTGTGTAATCGCCGGTCCAGGTAAAATAACCTCCGTATTTACTGCCGTTTGTTACCGGCTTGGTCGGGTCGAAGCTAACTGCGCTTCCCAAAGCACCCGTATCGGCAAAACGGTTTTTGATATAAACGCCTTTACCATTCAGGTTTACATTCAGGTGATCCTGAAAGAAAGAAGGAGTCAATGAAACACTTCCGGTATATCGCTGGAAATTAGATGTTTTCAGAATACCATTCTGATCAGTATAACCGAAAGAGACACGGTAAGGCATAAATTCTTTGACGGAACCGTAGGCACTGATATTATGGTCGGTCGAAATTGCCGTACGCAACACTTCATCCTGCCAGTCTGTGCTGACATTCGGGAAGAGATTCAACGCATTCAACATACCCTCCGTCGTGTTCGGAGCATTTGTGATATAATCCCGGTATTCATCCCCGTTCATTACATCCACTTTATTACGTTTCGTGCTGACAGACACATTACCGCTGTAATTGATCTTGACACTACCGCTCTTTCCTTTTTTCGTTGTAATGATGATAACACCATTCGAGGCACGGGAACCGTAGATTGCAGTGGCCGATGCATCTTTCAGGACTGTAAAAGACTCGATATCAGATGGGTTTATCGTACTCAGCGGATTGCTCAACCCGTCCGGGGCACTGTTACCCATAATCACACCGTCGATAACCACCAACGGATCGTTTTTAGCAGACAGGGAAGAACCGCCACGGATACGGATCGAAGAAGAGGAACCCGGTTGTCCGGTAGAAGAGGCAACGGATACACCGGCCACCTTACCCATCAACATATCCTGGGGACTGACCTGCAAGCCACGGTTCTTTTCATCCGGTTTAATGGCAATAACGGAACCGGTAGCATCATTCTTCTTAACCGTACCATATCCGATCACGACAACATTCTCCAACATCTGGGAATCTTCTGCCAGAATAATATTCATATCAGAAGCAACAGGCAATTCCTGCATCTTATATCCGATAAATGAAACAGAGATAATATCGCCTTTAGAGGCAGACAACAGAAACTTACCGTCTATATCGGTAACGGTCCCGTTCGTCGTTCCCTTTATAATAACATTCGCCCCGATAACCGGTTCTCCTGTAGGATCTTTCACAACTCCGGTCACTGTCATTTGCTGGGCAAAAACAGAAACGGACATACACAAGCCTGCGATCAGCATCAACAGTGCTTTAAACCTTAAACGTTTCATGTGCTTAAATTTAAGTTCTTTACAAGTTTACTTAATAACCTTAACAATCCTTTTACCTTATAGATTTTTTAACCCTTTTAATTCTTTCGGGTCGCTCACTTCCTGAATGCTGATAGCAAAGCCACCGCCACTGGCTGCCTTCAAATTCAATTTGCTTTTGCTTGTCAACACACCTTTCTTTATAGTATATGCCTGCGGATTATTTTTCCAGTCGGCATCTTTAGCATCAGCATAAACTACGGCCACATATTTCTTTCCCGGATCGAGGAAGTCGAAAGACAGGCGGGATTCGTGTCCGTTCTCATCGGCCGTACAGCCAACGAACCAGTTACCTGTTCCTTTTGCTTTGCGGGCAATCGTGATATAATCGCCCGGCTCTGCTTCCAGGTAAAGCGATTTGTCCCAATCGAGAGCGACATCTTTAATAAACTGGAAGGCATCGGCATACTGTTCGTAATGTTCGGGGACATCGGCTGCCATCTGGAGCGGACTGTACATCGTTACGTAAAGTGCCAGCTGGCGTGCCAGTGTCGAACGAACCTGAGAGGTGTTCGACGGATTCATCGCGCTGCAATGTGTTTCGAAGATACCCGGCGTATAATCCATCGGGCCACCGATCAGACGGGTAAAAGGAAGAATCGTTGTATGATCCACGTTATTACCTCCAAATGATTCATATTCTGTTCCGCGGGCCGATTCATTACCGATCAGGTTCGGATAGGTGCGGCACAGGCCGGTCGGGCGTGTTGCTTCGTGAGCGTTTACCATGATCTTGTAGTCGGCTGCTTTCTTCACGGCATACAGATAATGGTTACACATCCACTGTCCGTAATGATGTTCTCCGCGGGGAATGATATCACCTACGTAACCACTCTTCACACTGGTATAGCCATTGTCTACCATAAACTGATAGGCTTGATCCATATGACGTTCATAATTGCGGACAGAAGCGGATGTTTCGTGGTGCATCATCATCTTTATTCCTTCGCTGGCTGCATAACGATGGATTTCTTGTACATCGAAGTCCGGATAGGGAGTAACAAAGTCGAATACATAATCTTTACTCTTGCCGAACCAGTCTTCCCAACCTTCGTTCCAACCTTCCACCAGGACGGCATCGAAACCATTGGCTGCCGCAAAGTCTATATAACGTTTTACGTTCGTTGTATTGGCGGAGTGACGGCCATTGGGTTTTGTTTTTGTATAATCGGTTTCGCCTAATTTGACACTGCTCAATTCGTCGGTATAAGCCCATGTTCCTTTGTTGGTAATCATATCCCACCATACACCGATATATTTAGTCGGCTTGATCCAGGATACATCGTCCAGCTTACACGGTTCGTTCAGGTTCAATGTGATGCGGGATGCCAGGATATTACGGGCATCATCGCTTACGATAACCGTTCTCCACGGTGACTGGCAAGGTGTCTGCATATATCCTTTATCGCCTTTTGCATCCGGTGTCAACCATGATTCGAACGTCATCGTTTTGTCATCCAGATTCAGATGCATACAGGAATAATCAACTAAAGCGGCCTCATGCAGGTTGATATATAATCCGTTATCCGATTTCATCATTAACGGAGTCTGTACACCGGTCTGCGAGAAAGGTGTTTGTGATGAGTTGGGAGTAACAGCTTCTTTCATCAAACCGCGGATCTCGCTCAGGCGAGAGGTCATGGTACTATATTCCTGTGTATCGTAATCACCCGGCAACCAGAATGTCTTATGGTCGCCTGCCATAGCGAACTGCGACTTTTCTTCCTTGATCACGAAGTAATTCAACTCTTTTTGCTGAGGGAATTCATAACGGAAACCCAATCCGTCGTTGAACAGGCGGAAGCGAACCACGATAGATCGGTCGTTGGAAGGTTGTTCCAGCGTTACAGCCAGTTCGTTGTAATTATTACGGATTTCTTTTTCCTCGCCCCAAACCGGTTGCCAGGTTTCATTGAAACTGGAAGTACGAGTGTCTTTAATCCGAAAACCGTCATACAGATTCGTTTTCTTATCCAGTGCATCCACGTCCTTGCGTTGCTTGAACTCAAAGTCGACGGCGGCATCCGCATCTTCTTTCTTCAATTCCAATCCCAGATGGCTGGGTTTGATCACTTCTTTCTGTTTATAACTCAGGTCATAAACCGGTGCACCCTTTTCATCCAACCGGAAGTTCATTTCCAGGTTTCCGTCAGGCGACAACAATTGCTGTGCATAACTGATCGTGCTGCATCCGAGCAGGGCGATCCATATTAATACTTTACTTCTCATGGTGTTATTATATGATTTAATTAACTTTTCCGAATTCAAGGATCAATACGCCTTTACCTTTCAGCGGTAAAGAGGTCTGCAAATCGATCTGCCGATCATTCAACAGGTCGTAAGCCCGACGGGCGGGAAGCACTTCCTGATAAGGAGCCAGATCGACCGTGCGGTCGGCATCAGAACCGTTCAGGAAAACGACAACGGAATGATTTCCATACTTACGTTCGTAAACGTATACTTCGTTCTGCGTAATAAAATGTTTGAACGAGCCTTTGGCTATCGCATCATTGCCTTTTCGCCAGTTGAGCAACTTACTTATATATGTATAGGCTTCGTTCTGCTGAGGGGTACGACCGGCCGGAGTAAATGCGTTTTGCTTGTCACCAGCCCATCCGCCAGGGAAGTCACGACGCAGAACACCATCGCCTTCGGCTTTATCGGCAGCCATCAGTATTTCGGTGCCATAATAAATCTGCGGGATACCACGAACGGTCAGCAGGAAAGCCAAAGCCTGTTTGTAACGGTTCAGGTCGCCTGTAGGCGGTACTTTATAAAAACGGGAGGTATCGTGGTTATCGAGGAATACCAACAGATTCATCGGGTCGGCATACACGATATCCTGTGTCAGGTAATCATAAATACGTGCCAGTCCCCTATCCCAGCTGTTCGTCTCTTCATCGAATGCCGACGACATGATATTCATCAAAGGGAAATCCATGACCGTAGGCAGGTAAGAGTTCCGGGGATAAGCCACTTTGCTGTCCTTCTGCCAGAAAGAGACACCTACATTATTTCCGATCCACGTCTCTCCTACGATATTGAAATCGGGGTATTCAGCATTAACAGCCCTACACCAGCGTGCCATCATATCGAAATCGGCATACGGATGCGTATCTTGTCGGATACCGTTGATCCCGGCATATTCAATCCACCAGATACTGTTCTGGATCAGGTAAGAAGCCACGTGCCGGTTACGTTGGTTCAGGTCGGGCATCGACTGGGTGAACCAGCCGTCTATATTTTTCACTTTGTCATAATCAGAACGGTAAGTGTCGGCCTGCGGCATCGTCTGGTAACCGGTCTGTACGAAATTATCCTGGAAGTTGAACCAGTTGTCGGACGGCTTATCGGTAAAGAAGAAATGTTCGCTTCCGCAATGGTTAAAGATCATATCCATTACGATCTTCAATCCTTTATCGTGGGCAGCACTAACCAGTTGGCGAAACTCTTCATTATCACCGAAGCGAGGATCGACTTCATAATAATCAGTAATGGCATACCCGTGATAGGAACCTTCGGTCATATCGTTCTTCAGGATAGGATTCAGCCAGATGGCGGTAACGCCCAGGTCGGAGAAATAATCCAGATGATCGGCTATCCCTTTCAGGTCACCTCCATGGCGGGCATACATATCCGTACGATCCACTTTCGACTCGCGCATTCCGGGAACGACATCATTCTTCGGATCACCGTTGGCGAAACGGTCGGGCATGATCAGGTATAAAACGTCTGAAGCATGGAAACCTTTCCGGACAGACGAATCCTTCTCGCGTTCTTTTATCTGATAAGGGATGATCGTTTGTTCCCCGTTCTTTGTCAGTTGAATGTTAAATTCTTGGGGAGCTGTTTCCGACAGATCCAGATAAAGCAGTAAGTAATTCGGATTTTGTAGCTTCACGATCTCTTTCACGCGAATATCGGAAGAAGTTATCAATACGCTATCGGTCGCGATATCCGTACCGTATAATAGGATTTGCAGTTCGGGATTCTTCATACCCGACCACCAGAAAGCAGGTTCCACTTTCTGTATTTTTACGCCTGACAAAACAGGCAGGCAAAAGCCCAGACATAATACAAAGGTTACAATTATCTTTTTCATGGAATGATTTGTTGGTGAACGATGCAAATGTAGCGGGATAGATTACCGGGAAAACGCATTAGAAAAAAAATCAAAACCTTAAAAACTCCTTTTTACCTGTAATACAACACAATAACACATTTCAATCAGGCAAAAAATCAAAACGCATTAGAAGGTATTTCAAATGTATTTCACTACCTTTGCGCTAGATGAATCAAATCAACAACATGAAAAACACGCTATATTCTCTTTTTCTACTCCTTTTGTCGATATTGCCGGCATATGCATCCGGCGATAAGCCGACGATCAAATCCCTGCTCAAAGAGCTGGATCGTACTATCGCAATGAAAGCCGACTTTCACAAACAGCGGGAACACGAGATAGACAGTATCCGGAAACTGGCACATGCCACTCCTTCGCCGGAGGAAAAATACCACCTGTACAGCTCCCTGTACGGAATCTACCTACATTACCAGGCCGACTCGGCACTGCATTATCTGGAAAAAAGGAAAGCGCTCCTTCCGTCTCTCCAAAATCCACAGTACGAGAACGATTTATGGATCGCAAGAGCCGAAGTTCTGGGAATCATGGGACTTTACAATGAGGTGGCCGCCCAACTGGAACAGGTACGCCGGGATCAACTGGACAACCAGACCCTGCTTTACTATTATTATACCTGTCGTACTTACTACGGTTGGATAGCAGACTACACCCGTACCGACGAGCGACATAAGTATATCGAAAAAACGAATGCCTACCGCGACTCCATCTTATCCCTCACAACCAACCAGCTTGACCACAGTGTGGTACTGGCCGACAAAATGATCGTAGAGGGACAAGCGGATAAAGCAATCGAACTGATCGATAAAGAATTGGCAGGGTTGGACAATCAGGAGTCACTTGTCTATCTGTTATACAACCTGTCGCAGGCCTATGCCCAGAAAGGCGACACCGAAAAACAAATCTATTACCTGGCACAAACCGCCATAGCCGACCTGAAAACAGCTAAACGTGAATATATCTCCCTGCAAAAACTGGCATTGCTGATGTTTGAAAAGGGAGATATCGAACGAGCCTACAAATACCTGAGTTGCTCGATGGAAGATGCCGTTGCCTGTAATGCCCGCCTCCGTTCGGTAGAAGTAACCGAGTTTTTCCCGATCGTGGATAAAGTGTATAAACTGAAAATAGAGAAAGAGAAACAGATATCGCGCACGTTACTGATCAGTGTGAGCTTTTTATCCTTCTTATTATTGGTAACAATCATCTACCTGTACCGGCAGATGAAGAAACTTTCCCTCATGCGAAAAGCAGTCAGTGCCTCCAATGAGCAATTACAGGAGATCAATAAAGAATTGAGCCAGGCCAGCAAAATAAAGGAAGAGTACATTGCCCTTTACCTGAACCAATGTGTCATCTATCTGGATAAACTGGATACGTACCGCCGTTCTTTAGCGAAACTGGCTATGGCCTCCAAACTGGATGACTTATTCAAAACAATCAAGTCCGAACAATTCATACGCGATGAACGGAAGAATTTCTACAATGAGTTCGATAAATCGTTCCTGAAGCTATTCCCCCATTTCATCAAATCGTTTAACGACCTGATGAGTGAGGAAGGAAAACTAAGCCCAAAATCAGGAGAGATATTATCTACGGAACTCCGTATCTTCGCCCTGATCCGCCTGGGGATCAACGACAGCAGCAATATCGCCCATTTTCTGGGTTATTCGCTGGCTACCGTTTATTCGTATCGCAGCAAAGTGAGAAGCAAAGCGCTCGACAAAGAGAAGTTTGAAGAAGAAGTTGCCTCCCTTTAATCTTTCATACAGATTGTAAACAGGGGTTTTATACTTTTGCTTTCACCCTTCACCGGCTATACCATACTGTAATACAATGATTTGCAGTGAAGAAAGAGAGATAGGTGATAAAATGTTGTTTCGAACAAAAGTGTGCGTTTCCCCCCTATATCCCGGCAGATCACACCCTATAAAGTAGCGTCCGATCCCCTATACCCTATCGGTATGTACGTTATAGGGCGGGTATGCCATCATGCCGGTCCTACTATCTCATCCGGCCGGCATCGCAGTATCAATACCACTCACATTACTATGTGAAGGCGGGCGACTCCCAAACGGACAAGCATCGGTTACCCTGCGGATAACTATCCGTTCCCACACCGATGCCTACTCACCGGAAGGTTTCCTGTTACGGTTCCAAAAACAATAGTGTAAAGGCTGGGTTCACCACAAGAAACTATAATACAATCTGTTACATATGTGAAGGATGAGGTGTGAAAATCATGGAGGGGGGAGATTGTTTCCGTCGCGGACTTTCTCATGGCTTTAAACTACCTTTGTCAGAAAAAGAACAGCCCCCAATCTGTTTTCTTTCGGTCGAAAACTGTTTTGGGGGCGGTTACCCTGCTTTTCAAATAAATTCATTACATTTGTGACCCATTATAAAGGAAGGAAATAAATGATCGATCAACCTACCATAGACCGGATACTTGACGCTGCAAACATTGTGGATGTTGTTTCCGAATTCGTTACCCTACGCAAACGAGGGATAAACTATGTAGGATTATGTCCTTTTCATACTGATAAAACGCCCTCGTTCTACGTCTCTCCGGCTAAAAATATATGTAAGTGCTTTGCCTGTGGCGAAGGTGGTACGGCCGTTCACTTCATTATGAAGCATGAACAGCTGAACTATTTCGATGCCTTGCGTTATCTGGCCAAGAAATATAACATCGAGATACAGGAACGGGAACTGACCGACAAGGAGAAGCAAAGGAAAAGCGACCGCGAAAGTATGCTGATCGTCAATAGCTGGGCACAGCAATACTTTACCACCCAACTATACGAACATGTAGAAGGGAAAACGGTCGGACTCCGTTACTTTGCCGAACGTGGGTTCCGTGAAGACACCATCCGTAAATTCCAGTTGGGCTACAGTCTCGACAAGCGCGATGCATTATACAAGGAAGCAACCAAAAACGGTTATAAGAAAGAGTTTCTGGAAAAGACCGGTTTGGTTATTGCCTACGACAATGGAGGAGTCAATGACCGTTTTCGCGGCCGTGTGATATTTCCGGTACATACGTTAAGCGGAAAAGTCGTAGCCTTTGGCGGCCGTGTGCTCAAGAAAGACGAGAAAACAGCCAAATATGTCAACTCGCCGGAAAGCGAGATTTACCATAAGAGTAATGAGCTTTACGGTATCTATTTCGCCAAACAGGCGATTGTCAAGGAAGACCGTTGTTTCCTGGTGGAAGGTTATACCGATGTAATCTCCATGCATCAGGCAGGAATAGAGAACGTGGTTGCCTCCTCCGGTACGGCTCTTACACAGGGACAGATACGGCTTATACATCGTTTCACCAGTAATATAACCGTATTATATGACGGTGATGCCGCCGGTATCAAAGCAGCCCTGCGCGGTATCGACCTGCTGCTGGAAGACGGGATGAATGTGAAAGTGGTTCTCTTGCCGGACGGCGAAGACCCCGACTCGTTTGCCCGCAAACATAATGCCAGCCAGTTTTCCGAATTTATCAAACAAAGCGAAACGGACTTTATCCGTTTCAAAACCCGTTTATTACTGGATGATGCGGGAACCGACCCGATCAAGCGCTCGGCGCTGATTACGGATATTATCCGTACGGTTGCCATCATCCCCGATAATATAGCCCGTTCCATCTATATCCGCGAATGCAGCGCCATGATGGAGATAGACGAACAGGTCTTGCTGAACGAAGTCAATAAGATCCGGTTAAGCAAGGAAGAAAGGCAGAACATGCAGGGACAGGTAACTCCCCCGGTATCCAATACGATGAGTATGATACCGGAATATCCGGACCTGCCCGGTTACCAGCCGGTTGCCGGAGACAGTTTTCTGCCACCGGATGATACCGTGCCATTGCCGGACGATTATATGCCTCCACCACCCCCACCGGAAGAATATCCGATGGAAGAAACCGGGCCTATGGATGTTCCGCCTCCCGATTATCCGCCGGCACAACCGCCACAGACGGTTCAACCAGTACAACCGGTACAAACAGGCCAGCCGAAACGTTCGCCTTACGAGGTGTACGAACTGACGTTGCTGAAATATATCGTGCGGTATGGCGAACAAATCCTTTTCGATTATGTGGATGAGGAGACAAACGAACATATTGTGATGCGTGTGGCCGAATATATCCGTTACGACCTGGAGCGTGACGACCTGACTTTCTATACCCCGATCATTAAAAGCATGCTCGACGAAGCGGCAGACAAATGCAAGACCGAGGGATTTATTGCCAGCCGTTATTTCCTGGCCCATCCGGACCCGAACGTAAGCCGACTGGCCGCCAACCTGATCAGCGAAAAGTATCAACTGAGCAAGTATCACAGCAAATACCGCGAGTTGGAACAGGAACAGGATAAACTGGACCAGTTAGTCACCCGCGAAATATATGCGATGAAAGATGCCTATATCCTCCGGCAGATAAAGGAGACACAACTGGGCATCAAGGAGGCGCACGCACAAGGAAATGAAGAAAAGGTGTTCGAGCTGATGAAACAACTCACACGCCTGAATGAAATAAAAAACGTATTGAGTAAGGAATTGGGAGAACGTATCGTATTAAAAATGTAACAACTTATAGCCTATGAACTTTTTGGAAACGGAAGATGTGGTTAAACAATATGCCAATCATCTAGCCCTGAACAAAGTCAGCATACAGGTGCCCGAAGGGAAAATATTCGGGTTACTCGGACCGAACGGTGCCGGAAAAACCACGCTGATTCGTATCATCAACCGCATCACCGCCCCCGACAGCGGCACCGTCCGTTTCAACGGACGCGAATCGAGACCGGAGGATATTTACCAGATCGGTTATCTCCCGGAAGAACGGGGATTGTATAAAAAGATGAAAGTAGGCGAACAGGCCATCTATCTCGCCCAACTTAAAGGACTGTCTTATTCCGAAGCCCGGACCCGTCTGACCCGTTGGTTTGAAAAGTTCGACATCATGCCCTGGTGGAATAAAAAGCTGGAAGAGTTATCGAAAGGGATGCAACAGAAAGTGCAGTTTATCATTACCGTTATTCACGAACCGTCATTGCTAATCTTCGACGAACCGTTCAGCGGTTTCGATCCGGTGAATGCGGAAAGGTTGAAACAGGAAATCCTGGAACTGAAAGAGAAAGGACATACGATTATTTTCTCTACCCACAATATGGCTTCGGTGGAAGAGATATGCGATAACATAGCTCTGATCAACAAATCGCAAGTGGTATTATCAGGAAATGTGGCAGAAGTCAGAAACCGTTTCCGGAACAATACATTTACATTACGTATCTCATCCGATAGTGTCCTTTCAAACGTTCCGTCGGATATCTTCACGCTGCTTTGCGAAAAAGAACAAAGCGGAATACGCGAACTGCAAATCCATAAAGCCGACGGGATCAGTAATTCCACTTTACTGTCTACTCTGTCCGAACAGGTCGAAATCCTGTCGTTTGCAGAGGAACTTCCTTCCATGAATGATATATTTATTAACACCGTATCGGGCACAAACACCACACAGGCATGAATAAAATAGGACTTATTATCAAAAGAGAATATCTGCGCCGGGTAAGCAAAAAGTCGTTTATCCTGCTTACACTTCTGACTCCGTTTTTGTTTGCCGCACTGGTATTCGTACCGTTATGGCTATCGACAATCAAAGGGGATGAAGTACGTAACGTTGCCATCATCGATACGACCGGGAAATATGCCTCGCTGTTCGAGAATAACGAGAGTTTTCATTTCATCCACAGCGATAAAACGTTAGACGAATATCGCCAGGGTGAAGATAAGGAGGTATTCGCCTTCCTGAGTATCACAGACGATTTGCTGAACAATCCTAAAGCAGCAACCCTTTACTCAGAAAAACAGGTTCCGGCCGAACTGAGCCGTTTGGTCAACCAGACACTCAGCAAGCAGTTGGAAAGCGAAAAACTCGCCTCTTTCAATATCCCTAACCTGAAAGAGATCATCAGGGAAAGCAAAATCAATTTCAACGTACAGACCATAAAATGGAGTGAAGACGGAAAAGAAAGTGCTTCATCGGCAACCGTCGCTTCGATCATCGGGATGGTGTTCACGTTCATTATCTATATGTTTATTATGATGTATGGTGCAATGGTGATGCAGGGGGTTATGGAAGAAAAGACCAACCGTATCATTGAGGTGATGATCTCGTCCGTTCGTCCGTTCGACCTGATGATGGGGAAAATTATCGGTATCGGTTTTGTTGGTCTTACACAAGTATTCCTATGGGGTATTATCACGACCATACTGGTCAGTGTAGGAGGTTTTATGTTCTCCGGTGGAGTCGATGTGGCATCCCTGCAAGCTGGGCCTCAAATGGGGATGATGGATGCAAACGCTTTAGCCTCTTCTTCCGGGAATGAAATCATGGGAATCATCAATTCAATCAATATTGCAGAAATCGGTATCTCTTTTATTATCTATTTCATTGGAGGTTATATGTTGTATGCATCCATATTCGCGGCTATCGGCTCGGCGGTAGACAGCCAGGAAGATACCCAGCAGTTTATGGCTCCGGTCACGATCTTTATGATCTTTGCATTATATGCCGGAATTTACAGCATGGAGAATCCGGACGGACCGCTGGCATTCTGGTGTTCGATGGTTCCGTTCACTTCACCGATCGTCATGATGGTACGTATTCCTTTTGAAATTCCTTTATGGGAAAAATTACTATCAGTCTCTTTATTATATGCCTCTGCCATCGGCATAGTCTGGCTATCCGCCAAAATATACCGGGTAGGTATCCTGATGTACGGTAAGAAACCGAGTATCAAGGAAATGGTGAAATGGATTAAATATAAATAAGATGGACTCAACAATCTCACTTATATTAAGCCGTCATGGAGAGACGGAAGAGAATAAATTGCGTATTATGCAGGGACAGATGCCCGGGCATCTGTCTGAGTTGGGCAAACAGCAGGCGGAACAGTTGGCCGACCTGCTGGAAGAGGAAGAAATCGACGTTATTGTCAGCAGCGACCTGGCCCGGAGCTACGACACCGCTATGGCTGTTGCCCGCCGCAAAGGATTGGAGCCTGTCCGGACACCGCTGCTCAGGGAAATGGATTGGGGTATCTATACCGGAAAAGTGGCCAATGAAATGGATTTCAAGAATCTGCCGGAAAGCGTGGAAAGCGTGGAGGCTTTATATAAAAGAGCCGGAGAGTTTCTGCAATTCCTGCAAACGAACTTCTCGGGAAAACGTATCCTGGCTATCGGGCACGGAGGTTTCAACCGTGCCATTATCGTCCGTATAGAAAAAAGGCAGCAAGAGGAAATCCTGAAGCTGCCAATCATGAAAAACACAGCTTGCCTGCGCTTTTCACTCTAAATGATATTTACTTTACACCTGGGGCTGCACGACACTGAATGTACCGGATGCTTTGCTGACCAGTTTATCGTCGCAATAAATCTCACATTCACTGAAATGGACGTGCCGTCCCGGTTTGATAACCGTTCCTCTCGCGATCAGTTCCTTTCCCCAGGCAGCCCTTAAAAAGGATACTTTCAATTCGGCTGTCAATACGTCTTTATCGAGCGGCGTCATCGTATAGGCTGCAAAACCGGCTATCGTATCTGCCAAAGCCGCCAATACACCACCATGAATAACGCCGCTATATTGGCGTTGTTCATCATGCAAAGGCATACGCGCCTCAACGATCCCATCTTCAACAGTAGTGAACTGTACCCCCAAATGATTCACATAAGGGTTTGTCTTCACCCTGTCGAGTAATCTTTCTTTTACTTCTGCATTCATTATTTTTACTCAATTAGTTGGTTTCTTTCTAGCGGATAGTAATCTTACAATCATCCAGATTGTCGATAATAGCCAGGCTTTCCACATGGATACCCGACTCACGCAAGGCTTTTCCTCCATCCTGAAAGGCTTTTTCTATAATAAAGCCCATACCGGAAATGGTTGCACCCGCCTGCTCTGCCAGATCAATCATTCCCAGGGCAGCATTACCGAAAGCCAGGAAATCGTCTATAAAAAGAATATGATCGTCTGCCGTCAGGAAGTTATTACTGATACAAACCGTATAATCACGGTCTTTCGTAAAAGAATGGACTACCGTACTCAGCATGTTCTCCATCGTCTTCGGTTGCTTCTTCTTTACAAATACGACCGGCAACTGCAAAATATATCCCACCATAATAGCCGGAGCAATACCGCTGGCTTCGATCGTTACAATCTTATTAATATGTTCGCCTTTAAAACGATTGATGAACTCTTCGGCAACCTTGTACAGAAGCATCGGGTCCATCTGATGGTTAATGAAACTATCGACTTTCAGGATACCTCCCGGATAACATCTGCCATCTTGCAGAATACGCTGTTTAAGTAATTCCATGTGTTTTATTCTGTTTTATCTACTTGATCTTCCTTTACTCTTATCAAAACATTGGCTATGATAGCTGTTAATCCGCCAGTTGTTATACCTGAAGAAAAGATACCTTTAATCGCTTCGGGAGCCGTTTTCAGAATATCGGGCATCAACTCGACACCGAGTCCCAACGACAAACTGACCGCCAGCACCAGCGTAGCTTTCCGGTTGATTTCCTGTGCGGCAATAATACGGATACCGGCCGCTGCCACCGTACCGAACATCAATAAAGTCGCTCCCCCAAGGACCGGATCGGGCATCAAAGAGAAAATAACCCCGACAACCGGAAATAACCCCAACAGGATCAACATTCCGGCAATATAATAACCGACATATCGGCTGGCAACACCTGTCAACTGGATAATCCCGTTATTTTGTGCAAAGATAGAGTTTGGAAACGAATTAAAGACACCTGCGACGAAAGAATTCACGCCATCCGCCAACACACCGCCGGATACACGCTTCAGATACCCCTCTCCTTCAATCGATTTACCGGAAATCATGGAGTTGGCAGTAACATCGCCGGTCGCCTCGATCGCAGTAATCAGGTAGACTAGCCCAATCGCAATAAAGGAAGATATATTAAAATCCAACCCATACTTAAAGGGTACCGGAATATTGAATCCGCTCAGATTTTGTGAAGCGGCAGCGCTCATATCCACCATGCCCAAAGCAAAGGAGAGTCCGTAACCGATACACAGCCCAAGAACAATCGAGCTCATTCGCAGGTATTTATTTTTACAACGGTTGAAGAACAGGACGCTCAACAACACCGTCGCCGCCACTCCCAGATTCTCCAAACTACCGAACGTTCCGTTATCCATCGCTGCAAAGCCACCTCCGCAGGAGACAACCCCCACTTTAATCAAGCTCAAACCAATCAACAAGACAACGATACCGGAAACCAACGGTGTAATGATAGAACGCATATACTTAAATGTACGGCTGATAATCATCTCGACCGGAGCGGCAGCCATACAAACACCAAAGATAAGCGGCAACCCGCCAGCCAGGCCGGCAGAGATGATCGGTCCGATAAAAGAAAAACTCGTACCCTGTATACAGAGCAACCCTGCCCCTACCGGACCAATCCGCTTACATTGTATGAAGGTCGACACACCGGAAGCAAAAAGAGCCATCGACACCAAAAAACCGGTTGTTTCGAGATCCAGCTTCAATGCCCCCGCAATAATCAAAGGCGGAGTAATAATTGCGACAAAAATGGCTAATAAATGCTGCAAAGCGGCAAACAACGTCTCCTTTAAAGGCGGACGGTCATCGATGCCATAAATCAAATCTGTTTCTTTTACCGGGATAATAGTCTCTTCTAACTCCTCTGTGTTAATCTTCATCTTTACTTTATATATTGTATTCTATTACAGTTTCAAATCCTGCAAGGTCTCGCCTTTGGCATTCAATACACGCAACGTCATTTCCTTTCCTTTCTTCTGAAGGACCATCACTGTGGCACCGTCCATCCGGTATCCTCCTCCCACCATAATAGGGAAGTTGTTACCGTTGGCAGTACCTTTCGGATAATAGGCATGGCGGTGCGTATGTGCATTGATACAAATATTGAACGGTGCTTTTGCCAGCAGCCCTCCCCATAACTCCAAACACGGATTATAACGATCCACCTCCTTACCATAAATAGGTATATGATGGATTAAGACACGTTTTGCAGCCTGTTTGAATGGTTTCGAGGCCAGTTCTTCTTTCAGAAAACCGACCTGTGCTTCGCGCAAAGCCGAAAAATCATTCAAGCCATAATATACCCAGTGGTCATCCGGTTTGTCTTCGCCACAGTCGAGCATAACGATACGGGTATCGCCCCAGTTGAATGCTCCATACGTTTTATCACCTACATAATCGAACAAACTGCGCAGCCCGATTGAATAAGCATTTCTAATCTCATGGTTGCCACGCAGATAAAAAACAGGGACATCAGCTGCACCGACCGTCTCGTTCAGCTCCGAAAGGAAATGAGTCGCTTCGTCATGATCTTTCGGGTCATCGATGCAGTCACCATTAAAGATCACGAAATCATAGTCTACATCCTTCACTTGTTTGTATAGGGCTTGTAATGTCTCAGAATGTTTGTGCAGGTCGTTGAAGATAATAGTTGTAAAATCAGCATCGGAAGAAGCCGGTAAGGTGAATGAATGGAAATCGGAAACAGCCGTTTCGCCGAATACTTTCTTATAGGCCTGATAAAGCATTATTTCCTGTGAGCAAACACGATAATAATACGTCTTGCCCGGTTCCAGATCGTTCAGTCTTACTTTATTTTGCAAGTCATTGCAAATAACCTGTCCGTCCACGATCGTACGTGCTTTTTTCAACTGGTTCTTATCGGTTCCGTATTCCACCCAGCTATAAGCAGGCACCGTTGTCTGCCACATAACCGTGATACCGTTTCCTACCGGGTTCTGCAAATAAGGTTCCGTACGGAATATCTGTGCGGCAGGCTGCATAAAAGCAATCTCCGCCACAATCGGACGATGATCGGAGGCAGCCGGCTCATTCACGACATAAGCAGAAAGGCGGGTAAATGCCGTTGTGTCCTTGGCATAAGCAGCGATATAATCGATTGTTTCCGTAGGTTCGTCGGCCGGGAAAGTCGGTTGCTTGGTGTTTGTCAGGATAACGAAATCCTTTTGAACCTCCTGTATGACTTCCGAATCAGGATGGGCATTGAAATCGCCGGCTATGAATAAAGGTTTATTGGCTTTTGCCACTTCCTTACGGATGATATCCAAGGAGGCCAGACGATCTTCCCCTGTCAGCGACAGGTGGGTGCAGCAATAAATATATTTCTCAAATTCAACGATCAGCAAAGCACGTTCTTCCTCTCTTCCCGGAAGAGCCAGATGGTAATGGCGAAGCGGTTTCTCCTTACTCAGCATACCGATACCATATTTGCCGCCGTCATAATTTATTGCGGGAGCATAAACGGGAAACATAAGCGTCTTATCAGCCAATACACGCAAGATGTCGGTCTGGCCGCTTCTGCCCGTTACACTGTCCACTTCCTGAACAGCGACAACATTCGGACGCACCTTATTGATTACATCAGCCGTACGTTGAATATTGGAGACATTATCCAATCCTCTCCCGTTACGGATATTATAACTCATGATACGCAAGGAGTTATCCTCCCTTGCCCCTTTCTCCTGTGAATAAATATTACATAACGGCAATAACATAAAAAGTATCGCCATGAACCTACTCCCGTGTCTCATCTGTTTATTATTTAGTGATTAACAGAGGACAAAAGTAAGAAAAAGGAATGATTTTCCCTTTAGAGGTAGGTCTAATTTCATTTAGAGGTAGGTGTAAATCGATTTAGACGTACCTCTAAATTCATTTACACCTACCTCTTTTCTCAAAAGGTATGGTAGAAAAAACGAGAATGTTCTAAATATCCCGAAATTATTCTCCCATTATTTCTTTCAAATCCTGTTCGAACTGTGCAATATCTTCACCGGTCGTATCCCACGAAGTAACCAGGCGGGCCTCGTTATTTTCTTCGTTCCACATATAGAAGAAATAACGGTCCTGCAATTTCTTCAGCGGTTCTGCCGGGATGGTGAAGAATATCTGATTGGTTTCAACCTTCTGGGTAAACTGTATCTGGGGATATTGTTTGAGTGCCTCAGCCAGTTTAGCTGCACTGATATTGGCTTTCATCGCATTTTCAAGCCAAAGGTTGTTTTCAAGATAAGGAATAAACTGTGCAGACAGATAACGCAACTTGGAGGCCAACTGAGCCGATTGTTTCCGGTAATACTGCAAATTCTCCGTGATCTCAGGACGGAAGGAAACGACAGCCTCCCCCATCATCATTCCGTTTTTGGTCCCCCCAAAACTCAGGATATCCACACCAGCATCTACCGTTACCTGTTTCATGGAACAATTCAGATATGCACAGGCATTTGCCAGACGGGCACCGTCCATGTGCAGATACATATTGTGGGCATGCAGCAAATCGGCAATGGCTTTTACTTCTTCTACCGTATAGACCGTTCCCAGCTCAGAAACCTGGGAGATATAAACAGCTTTCGGTTGGGAATGATGGCAAACGCCGAAGTTATGCAAACGCGGTTTTATCAATTCGGGAGTAAGTTTGCCGTCGGTTGTCGGAATAGTAACAACCGCACAGCCGGTCATCCGGGCCGGAGCTCCGCATTCATCT
This sequence comes from Parabacteroides goldsteinii DSM 19448 = WAL 12034, assembly GCF_000969835.1. GTDB lineage: Bacteria > Bacteroidota > Bacteroidia > Bacteroidales > Tannerellaceae > Parabacteroides > Parabacteroides goldsteinii. Next base: position 51,066 of record NZ_KQ033913.1, on the reverse strand, counting down.
ACATTAATATGTGCCGTCTCAGCACACAAAATACTGTTGAAAGGACGCGTCACAGCCTGTAAAGCCACCGAATTAGCACCGGTACCGTTAAAAACAAAGAACGGAGAGGCTTCTTCACCAAATATGCTTTTAATCTTTGCCACTGCGGCACTTGTCCAGGGGTCGTCGCCATATCCGATTGCGTGATCCTCATTTGCTTTTATCACAGCCTCCATTACGAATGGATGGACGCCCGAATTGTTATCGCTTGCAAAACTTCTCATTGTGTTTTAGTATTTTGCGGCAAAAGTACGGATTTATTCATTAATATGTCATTTTTATCATCTATATATTAAAAAAGAAGAGGCCTCCAACCGGAAGCCTCTTCTTTTTATTAACTTGTTTATTAGAATATTAACCACTAACTCAGGCGAAAATCCTTCAAAACTTTCTGCAACTCCTGGCGGGCAAAGAAGATACGGCTCTTTACCGTTCCCAGTGGTACATTCAATTTGTCAGCGATCTCATTATATTTATAGCCACTTAAAAACATGGAAAAAGGAACTTTCAATTCATCATTCAATCCATTAATGGCTTTTGTGATTTCCTGAATCTGATAAGCTCCGTCCGGAGAATCAAATCCCGAATCATTCACGACGTCCAAATTATACAAATCAACACCCTGATCAACAACGGTTTGCGTACGAACAATCTTATGATAATTGTTTATAAAGATATTACGCATTACGGTCAAGACCCAGCCTTTAAAATTAATATTGTCAACAAACTTTTCCTGATTGTCTAAAACCTTCAGCGTTGTGTCTTGCATCAAATCCTGGGCGTCATCCCGATTTGCGGTGAGCATCAATGCAAAATTCATCATGTTTTCTTGCATGCTCAATAATTTTTTCTGAAATTGCAACGCATTCATATTACTTACTATTTATAAAAGGTTAATACCGGTTAAGTATAGCCCCTCACTATTGAGAGACAATACAAACTTACATAAAAATTGAGATTTATAAGCGCGTCTAATAAAAATAAAGACCACTCCCTGCTGTTATTCCACCGACTTTCGTTATTTTAAAGTTGTAATACAAAAAAACTATATCTTATGGACAGAGTTTGTGGTCTTGATGTGCATAAAGATAGTGTCTTTATGTGTATTCTCACAGCAAACGGTGAGAAAATTGAAGATGTGTTTGGAACTTTAACACCGGAACTGGATCGCCTTCGTGACACTTTAGTCTCTCATGGTGTTGGTAAAGTTGCAATGGAAAGCACCAGTATTTATTGGGTTCCTATTTGGCGCATTTTGGAATGCGATTTTGATGTTAAATTGGTTAACCCTTATTTCATCCGTCAACTCCCTGGTCGTAAAACTGATATTAAAGATGCCCAATGGATTGCGACTGTTCTTCAGAAAGAGCTAATTAAGGGAAGTTATATTCCTGATTCAAAAATACAGGAATTACGTCAGTACAGTCGTCGTATCTTCCATTTGACTCGTCGCAAACAGCAAGCTGAATCTGCTATCGATCTAACGTTGCAACGTTGCAATATTCGTTTGAGTAATTATGTTTCTGATATTGGTTGTAAATCCATGCGTAAGGTGGTCAATGCATTAATCTGTGGTGAAACTGATTCTGAAGTATTAGCTCTGTTGGTTCACAAGCGTATTCGTAATAAACATTGTCATGAGGTTATTAAGTCGTCTTTGACTGGTATTGTATCTTCATCAGACAGAGACATGCTTAAAATGAGTTTGGAAGAAGTGGAACTTTATGATCGTCAGCTTCTTGAGTGTAAAGAGAAAATGCGAATAATTTGCGAGGGACATTATGCCGAGGAACTGGAAATCCTTCAAACAGCTCCTGGGATAAAAGAGGAAAGCGCTATGAGAATCATAGCAGAAATCGGTGTTGACATGAAAGCCTTTCTAACAGCATCAGCTTTAGTTGGCTGGGCTGGATTAAGACCGCGAAATGATCAAAGTGCAGGAAAGATCAAAGGAAGAAAGACTTTACATGGAAACAAGTATTTACGTGTTATGCTTACACAATGTGCATGGGGAGCCTGCAGGACTCAAACATCTAAATTTTATAGCAGATATCATACCTTGAAAAAGAGAATGAATCACAACAAGGCTTTAATGGCAAATGCTCGAAAGCTACTCGTTGTTATTTGGAATTTATTAGCTAAAAAGCAACCTTATATGCCATTGGTGAATTAATGGTTGCTTCTTAATGAGCGTTCCAAGACCCTTATATTTGTGGTGGAGTAAACCCCGTTTTTGCAAACTGGTATACAGGCACGCTCTGGCAAGGAATTGCGTCTGAGACAAACAAGCTCGAAGAGGAAATTATTTATCACTCTCTACATAGACAAAATGTAGGGACAGCTACAAAGTGATCTTATTTTAACGGGAGTTCGAAATAAGGTTAGTGTAACTTTTATTACACAGAAAATAATAAGAAAAAAGGGACCCTTATACAGACTCCCTCCCAAAGATCATACATTTCATAGTCAAGACTGTGGCAATGTTATCTCTTTGTGTTTTTCATAGTTAAAATCTTTTCGTCAAAGGACAGGTTTATTTTTCTTTAATACAAACTTTTTGTTATATTTTTACACATACATGTTATTAAACATGGCTTGACTGTTATTCTGAGGAAGGTTATGGTACTTATTTCGAACTCACGTTTGTTTATTTATAGAGGAAATGTAGGAAATATTATTGATACTGGATGACGCTTTGAGGAATATTAATATTAAAAATCGTAACTTAATATATTTATAACAAATTCAGCTGAAAATGAACAGCTTTTACAAGTTTACAACTTGAAGAATTTCAAAATTTACAAGTTGTATGTTACAATTTTCAATTAAGTATAAAAAGTATAGCTAATTAGATAAAATGATGAAAAATTCAGGATTCTTATTATTACTGTTATTTATAGCGATAACAACCTTTAAATCAACAGCTAAAGAACAAAAACTAGTCTATCAAATCGACATAAAGAAAGAGATTGATAATACTACCCGCTTATACCTTCGTAACGGATTGGAAGAAGCGAAATCATTGGGGGCCGATGCCGTTCTTCTTCATATGAACACCTATGGAGGATTGCTCGAAGCAGCGGATTCAATGCGTACCGCAATCTTGTACAACCCTGTTCCCGTCTACGTTTTTATCGATAATAATGCCGCTTCGGCCGGAGCGCTGATATCGATTGCGTGTAAAAAAATCTTTATGAGGAAAGGCGCCAACATCGGTGCCGCGACTGTCGTTAACCAAACCGGAGCCGCTTTGCCTGATAAATATCAATCATACATGCGTTCGATGATTCGATCGACAGCCGAAGCACACGGAAAAGATACGATCATCCAGGGGACGGATACTACATACAGATGGAAAAGGGATCCGCTGATAGCCGAAGCCATGGTGGACGAACGTGTCATTGTTCCGAATCTGATCGACTCGGGCAAAGTGCTTACCTTCACTGCCGACGAGGCACTGGAATGGGGCTATTGCGACGGCATTGCGGAAACACCCGGTGAAGTGATCACAAAGTATCTGGGATACAACGATTATGAACTGAAGACATACGAACCGTCCTGGTATGACGACCTGAAAGGTTTCCTGATGAATCCGATGTTGCAATCGCTTCTTATCATTATTATTATAGGAGGTATCTATTTCGAAATGCAGACGCCGGGACTCGGCTTCCCGTCGGCAGCCGCCATCGTCGCCGCGATTCTTTATTTCGCTCCTTTATATATGGACGGACTGGCACAGAACTGGGAAATACTGGTCTTTATCATCGGACTACTGTTAATTGCAGCGGAGATATTTATCATCCCGGGATTCGGTATAGCGGGCATCAGCGGCATCATCTTTCTGGTTGCCGGATTGACACTCAGCCTGCTGAATAATACGGATTTCAACTTCGAAGCAGTTTCTTCCAAAGAAATCGGAGAAGCGGCATTGACCGTCCTGATCGGATTGGGGCTGGGCTTCGTGCTGATGATCTGGTTATCCAACAAAATCGGGACAAAAGGTATGTTCCGGAAAGTAGCGCTCCACAAAGACCTTGAAGACGCCCACTCCTCCCCTTCATTGACTCCGCTGATCGGGAAGGAAGGAACAGCCTTCACCGTACTTCGTCCTTCGGGTAAAGTAATGATCGACAACGAACTCTACGATGGTGTATCGGATTCCGGCTTCATTGAAAAAGGGACAAAAGTGAAAGTGGTCCGTTTTGAGAATGCACAGGTATATGTGGAAACCTCCGATCTATAACGCCATCTTATCGTTGCCGGGCACCCGTTGATAAAAAATACGTTTATCAACGACCACATATTGCAGGGCATCGATCGCCAGCAAATCGCTCAGAATATTTTTGGCCGTGTAATAATTTACATGGCCAATACGGCAAAGCTGACCTGCATTGATATAAGGATATTGCTCCAGGTAAGAGAACAGGCGCTCTACCGGCTTGCTGATCTTCACCAGTGTCCCGTCTTTCCGGCGCTTCTTCTCCCACGAAAGAACCAAAATCTCATTTGCCAGGATATTCTCGTCGGCTACACGGATATAGGCTTTATACTTATCCTCTTTATCAGGCGCCAGATGAGGTTTGTCCGCACTGGGCGCTATATAGATTTCCAAAACGGTTTTCCCGTTTATTTCCCAGCGGGTAGCCTCGAAAGGGACTTCCGGCTGAGTGTACATTTTAGATGCAGCCTCAATCATATAATATTCTTCCTCACTGTGGACACCGGAGATATTCCCATTGTCTTTCACCCCAATCAGCAACCGACCGCCATCGGTATTGGCAAAAGCAGACAAGGTGCGGGCAATCTTCTTACTGTCGCTCACTTCGAACTTAAAATCGAGTTGTTGATGCTCGCCCTGTTCAATCAATGCTTCTATCGGATGTTTCTTCTTCATTTTGGCTCATTATTTGACCTGCAAAATTAAAATAAATGTCTAACTTTGCCAACCGAAAAAGAGTGAAAGCATGTCACAGATCCCTTCATTAATTTCAGACCTGGCAGTAATACTGATTTCTGCGGGGCTTGTTACTTTGCTTTTCAAGAAATTAAAGCAACCGGTCGTACTTGGCTATATTGTTGCCGGAATTCTGGCAGGACCAGCCATTAAAGAAATCCCTACCGTTACAGACGTAGAAAGTATCCGTATCTGGGCCGACATCGGTGTCGTATTCCTGCTTTTTGCCCTGGGACTGGACTTCAGTTTTAAGAAACTGATGAAAGTCGGAGGCACCGCCGTTATCGGAGCAGTCACCGTCGTTATCGGGATGATGACGTTCGGCTATATCACCGGATTGTCGCTCGGCTGGGGGCACATGAATAGTCTTTTCCTGGGCGGAATGCTTTCCATGTCGTCCACGACAATCATATTCAAGGCTTTCGACGATATGGGGCTGCGCAACCAACGGTTTGCCGGAGTGGTGTTCGGGATATTAGTGGTGGAAGACTTATTTGCTGTCCTGCTGATGGTTTTGCTTTCCACACTTGCCGTCAGTAAACATGTCGAAGGGATGGAGTTGCTCGACAGCGTGATAAAACTGGGGGTATTCCTGCTCTTCTGTTTTGTAGTCGGTATTTACCTTATTCCTTCTTTCCTGAAAAGAGCACGGACTTTCCTCAATGACGAAACCCTGCTGATCGTCAGTATCGGCCTATGCCTGGGGATGGTCATGATCGCGACTAAAGCCGGATTTTCTTCTGCACTTGGCGCTTTCGTGATGGGGTCTATCCTTGCTGAGACAATCGATGCAGAACATATAGAACATATCGTAAAACCGGTAAAAGACTTGTTCGGAGCCATTTTCTTCGTTTCCGTCGGCATGCTGATCGACCCGGTATTACTTTGGGAATACAAAATACCGATCCTGATACTGACACTGGTCGTCATGGTCGGACAGATACTTTTTGCCACCTTCGGCGTACTATTATCGGGACAGACTGTCAAAGTCGCCATCCAGTCCGGTTTCTCGCTGGCACAGATCGGTGAGTTCGCTTTTATTATCGCCTCTTTGGGACTGACGCTCAAAGTAACGGATAATTTCCTTTACCCGATCGTTGTGGCCGTATCTGTCATAACGACCTTTTTTACGCCCTATATGATACGTATGGCCGAACCGGCTTATAAAATAGCTGAACGAGTCATCCCGGCAAGCTGGATGAGTTTTCTGGAACGTTATTCTTCTGGCTCCAACACGATCCGGCAGAAAAGTGCCTGGGACAAACTGCTGAAAGCATTGGTGCGTATCGTCGGCACCTATACGGCTGTCACGCTGGTACTGATCTTTATCTGGTTGCAATTCGTCGCTCCGTTCATTATCAATCAGCTACCGGGACTGCAAGGACAAATCATTTCCCTGGTTCTGATCCTTCTCCTGATCTCACCGATGCTGCGTGCCATCATGATGAAAAAGAACCATTCCGTAGAATACCAGCAATTGTGGCACGACAGCAAATATAACCGTGGTCCGTTGGTTTCCCTGATTGTGCTCCGTATTATATTATGTATAGGGCTCGTCATGCTGCCGATCGCACGCCTGCTGAACACTGCTGTCGGAATAGGGCTCGCCATCGCAGCCACCGTCATAGCCCTGGTTATCTTCTCTAAGCGGTTGAAGAAGCAGTCGATCCTGATGGAACGCCATTTCTTCACAAACCTGACGGCACGTGAACTGGAGAACGAACGAAACGCTCCCATCAACCAACGGTTCGCCAGCCATCTGCTGGAACGCGACCTTCACCTGGCTGATTTTGAAGTGAAGCAAAACTCCCCCAGTATGGGCAAGACACTCAAAGAACTTAATTTCAGGCAGAAATGTAATGTGAACATCGTTACTATTATCCGGGGAAGCAAGCGTATCAACATACCGGGAGGAAACGAACGGCTTTATCCGTTTGATAAGCTGGTCGTAGTCGGTGCGGATGACGACCTGGCCCATTTCCGTCAATACATAGAGGAGCGTTATAAAGAATCGCTAAATAACCTCCAGGAGACTAAAGAGGTGAATATGGAACAATTCTTTATCAGTGAAGGCTCCGGACTTATCGGCCGGACTATCCTTGAATCCGGAATACGCGATAACTCCGGCTGCCTGGTGATCGGTATCGAACGAGATGCCCGTTCAATCAAAAACCCGCCTCCAACAACCGTATTCGAGCAGGGAGATATTGTATGGATCGTCGGCGAACATGAGAAAGTGCTTCGTCTCAGTGAGGGTAAAACAGTAAAATAATTAACTAACGAATAAAAACAACCGGAGTATGAAGTTTATAGGAATAATACCGGCAAGATATGCCTCCACCCGCTTCCCGGGGAAACCTTTGGCCGACATGGCCGGCAGGCCCATGATACAGCGTGTGTATGAACAAGTGAAGGATGTACTGGATGCCGTTTGTGTAGCCACCGACGATAGCCGTATCGAAGCTGCCGTGAAAGCATTCGGCGGAAATGTCGTTATGACTTCCGACCAGCACCGGAGTGGCACCGACCGTGTTTACGAAGCCTACACTAAAGTTGGACAAGGATACGATGTCGTTGTCAATATCCAGGGAGACGAACCTTTCATCCATCCGGAACAGATCGAGACGTTAAAAGCATGTTTTACTGATGTCGGCACGCAGATTGCCACACTGGTAAAACCATTCCGTCCGGACGATGACTTCGAAACGACATTATTCAATGCAAACTCACCGAAAGTCGTTCTCAACAAGAATAACGAAGCAATGTATTTCAGCCGTTCCATCATTCCTTATATGCGCGGCAAAAATTACCAGGAATGGTTACCCAACCATACGTATTACAAACATATCGGTTTGTATGCTTACCGGGCCGATACGCTGAAAGAAATCACCCACCTGCCCCAATCACCACTGGAGCTTGCCGAAAGCCTGGAACAACTCAGATGGCTCGAAAACGGCTACAAGATAAAAGTCGGCATCACCCAGCAGGAGACAATCGGTATCGACACGCCTGAAGACATGGAGAAAGCACTTGCTTTTCTCAGCCAACAGCATGGCTGAACGCAGTAAGCGCCAGCAATACCAGTAAAAGTCCGGAAGTGACAGATACAGACCATACACTGATCTGCATATACCGGACTTTCTTAAACTGCGTAGCCACCAACACACAAGCCAGCATGATAGCCGGGAAAAATGCCGGAAGCCATGCCTGTGGATATTGATATGCCTGTTCTTCTGAAAGTGAGTACAGTTCTTTCAGGAATTCAGGCAGCACAGTACCCGTTATCAACAGCAAAGCCCAATACACCCAATGCTTCTCTCCTATTTCCGCCTCGTACAACAGTACAAGGATTACAAAAATAAACAACCGGCTCCCCACCATACAATAAACCGCAAACAACAAAATAAACCCCGTCACCCAGGAGAGCCATTTTACCTTTATCTGTATATAACCACAAAATATATACAAAACAATAACCAAAGAAAGAATAGAATTCAAATGATAATAAGGACTACAATAGGTTCCCCACTCCATAACAACCGGAAACAGAGCATACAAAGGAGCCATATCCCCTACATTGAATTTCCGCAGAATAAATAAAGAAGCCCACCATTCCAGCATCAACACGGCCGTAATCAAAACAGCCCCGCCACCGACAGGAACAAACAAAGACGTAAGTACTTTCGCCATTGAACAAGCCAGCCATGCAGGTTTCCCCCAATAGCCGACCAACACTTCCGGCAAACTCGCAACACTTACCACCTCTTCCTTCAGGAACAAATGATCCGAATCAAAAAACTGGAAAAAGATAACGCATAGCAATGCAAAGAGTCCAGCTACCCTCTTTTGCAAAAGCTTTTCTTTCTTATCCATCAGTGAACTATTTTTATACCTATTAAACTCAAAACGTAAAGCCGGTACTTGCTATTCCTACCGGATAAGTCGTCAACGTAAGCATAATCATCAATAGTTGACTTATATATCAATAGTGCAAACTTACATAAAAATTGAGATTTATAAGCGCGTCTAATAAAAATAAAGACCACTCCCTGCTGTTATTCCACCGACTTTCGTTATTTTAAAGTTGTAATACAAAAAAACTATATCTTATGGACAGAGTTTGTGGTCTTGATGTGCATAAAGATAGTGTCTTTATGTGTATTCTCACAGCAAACGGTGAGAAAATTGAAGATGTGTTTGGAACTTTAACACCGGAACTGGATCGCCTTCGTGACACTTTAGTCTCTCATGGTGTTGGTAAAGTTGCAATGGAAAGCACCAGTATTTATTGGGTTCCTATTTGGCGCATTTTGGAATGCGATTTTGATGTTAAATTGGTTAACCCTTATTTCATCCGTCAACTCCCTGGTCGTAAAACTGATATTAAAGATGCCCAATGGATTGCGACTGTTCTTCAGAAAGAGCTAATAAAGGGAAGTTATATTCCTGATTCAAAAATACAGGAATTACGTCAGTACAGTCGTCGTATCTTCCATTTGACTCGTCGCAAACAGCAAGCTGAATCTGCTATCGATCTAACGTTGCAACGTTGCAATATTCGTTTGAGTAATTATGTTTCTGATATTGGTTGTAAATCCATGCGTAAGGTGGTCAATGCATTAATCTGTGGTGAAACTGATTCTGAAGTATTAGCTCTGTTGGTTCACAAGCGTATTCGTAATAAACATTGTCATGAGGTTATTAAGTCGTCTTTGACTGGTATTGTATCTTCATCAGACAGAGACATGCTTAAAATGAGTTTGGAAGAAGTGGAACTTTATGATCGTCAGCTTCTTGAGTGTAAAGAGAAAATGCGAATAATTTGCGAGGGACATTATGCCGAGGAACTGGAAATCCTTCAAACAGCTCCTGGGATAAAAGAGGAAAGCGCTATGAGAATCATAGCAGAAATCGGTGTTGACATGAAAGCCTTTCTAACAGCATCAGCTTTAGTTGGCTGGGCTGGATTAAGACCGCGAAATGATCAAAGTGCAGGAAAGATCAAAGGAAGAAAGACTTTACATGGAAACAAGTATTTACGTGTTATGCTTACACAATGTGCATGGGGAGCCTGCAGGACTCAAACATCTAAATTTTATAGCAGATATCATACCTTGAAAAAGAGAATGAATCACAACAAGGCTTTAATGGCAAATGCTCGAAAGCTACTCGTTGTTATTTGGAATTTATTAGCTAAAAAGCAACCTTATATGCCATTGGTGAATTAATGGTTGCTTCTTAATGAGCGTTCCAAGACCCTTATATTTGTGGTGGAGTAAACCCCGTTTTTGCAAACTGGTATACAGGCACGCTCTGGCAAGGAATTGCGTCTGAGACAAACAAGCTCGAAGAGGAAATTATTTATCACTCTCTACATAGACAAAATGTAGGGACAGCTACAAAGTGATCTTATTTTAACGGGAGTTCGAAATAAGGTTAGTGTAACTTTTATTACACAGAAAATAATAAGAAAAAAGGGACCCTTATACAGACTCCCTCCCAAAGATCATACATTTCATAGTCAAGACTGTGGCAATGTTATCTCTTTGTGTTTTTCATAGTTAAAATCTTTTCGTCAAAGGACAGGTTTATTTTTCTTTAATACAAACTTTTTGTTATATTTTTACACATACATGTTATTAAACATGGCTTGACTGTTATTCTGAGGAAGGTTATGGTACTTATTTCGAACTCACGTTTGTTTATTTATAGAGGAAATATATAAATATTTTAATACAACGCACACCACATTTCTTCAAATTCAAGCGATTGTACAAAATATACAACTTATTGCATAATCCGGACACAAAAAAAGGCGTGCCTGAGTCTTTTCCGGACCGGCACGCCTCTCTTTTATTTATCTTGCAGAAAAAGCTGTTATCTTTTCTTTTTCTGATCCTGTTGTTTCTTCAACTGCTCCTGCTGCATACGCTGCGCTTCTTCCAGACGTTTCATGAAACCAGATTTCTTCTGAGGCTTCTTCTTGTTGGCTTCCAGCTTAGCCAGCAGCTTATCTTCATTAATCGTATAACGGAACACCAATGTCTGAACAATCGTGATCAGCGTAGAAATGAAGTAATAGTAAGTCAGACCCGATGCATACTGGTTGAAGAATACCAGGAACATCAGCGGCATCATATACATCATCGCCTTCATACCCGGCATCTGTTGCTGTCCGGTATTGGTCATTTCCATATTATACTTGGTATAGATAACGTTGGTGATTGTCATCAGCAGACAGAACAAACTGATGTGGTTACCAAAATACGGAGTGATAATAGGAATGTATTTGTTCCAACTGAAAATAGCATCGTATGTTGACAAATCGTGCGCCCAAAGGAAACTCTGGTGACGCAGTTCGATTGCCGACGGGAAGAACATGAACAAGGCGATCAAAATCGGCATCTGCAACAGCATCGGGATACAACCTGCCATCGGGCTTGCCCCGGCTCGGCTATACAATTCCATAGTTGCACGCTGGCGTTCCACCGCTTTATCCTGTCCCGGATATTTGGCATTAAGCTCTTCCACCTGTGGACGAAGCACACGCATCTTCGCTGACGACATATATGATTTATATGTCAACGGGAATAAAATCAGTTTCACGATAATCGTCATCAACAGGATGATCAGACCGTAACTCTTGATATATTTACCCAGGAAGTCAAACATCGGAATGACGAAATACTGGTTCACCCAACGGAAGACACTGGCACCCAGCGGAACCAAGCGTTCCAGATCCAACTGCTGGTCCGAAGCAACCCCTTTGTCATACGATTTCAGCAACGGATAGCTGTTCGGTCCGAAGAAATAACGGAAAGTCGTTGCCTCATTGCCTCTCAGGTCAAAAGGAACGGCTGTTGTAGTCTTAAACTCTTTAACGATACCGTCTGCCTCAACCATCTTTGAATCGAAAGTGGCGCTTTCAAAACCTTCATCGGCAATCATCACCGTCGAGAAGAATTTATCTTTATAAGCAATCCATTTCAGACGGCCCGACACCTTCTTGTCTTCGCTCTTGCTTTCGCTCAGCTGCTCCACATCATCGGACAGGAATTTATAATACAAGGCAGTATATCTGTTTTCATATTTGATACCCTGTTCCTGCTGGCGGATTTTCTGACGCCATACCATATCCAAAGCAGTCGTACTCGGAGCCAGGACACCGTTCAGGCTCGTTCCCTTAATATCGAACTGAACCATATAATCGTCCGGCTTGACTGTATAGATAAAGTCCAGTGAACTGCCTTCACCTGTATTCAGTCGCATCACCAACCGGTTCGGGTCCTGTGTTTTCACCGGAGTGAAATACAGGTCGGCTGTGTTCAATACGCGGTTGGTTGCTGTTACCAGGGTAAAGTCAAGCGAAGCCTCTTTTCCTTCAAACAGGATGACCGGCTTATCATCATACGTTGTATAATCCTTCAGGCGGGCATATGAAATACGTCCTCCCTTATTACTGATATGCAGTTCGATCAGATCATTTTCCAAAACAGTTACATCATCTGTACCTGTCATTGCTTCAGCGAATACACCGAAACTGCTCTTCAGCCGGGCATCTCTCGCAGAATCCGGCAAGCTATCAAAAGAATTATCGGCAGTGCTTTTGCTGTCTTCGCGTTGCAACTCCGCCTGTTTAGCCAGTTCGATCTGAGCGATCGAGTCCTGATAACGGCGCTGGGCTTCCAACTGCTCAGGCGTCGGTTTGTTAAACCAGCTGAATGCAAATAAAACAATACCAATAAGCAGAAAACCAATTAATGTGTTTTTATCCATCTATAACGTTGTTATTTATTATCAATAGCGGCTTTCACAAAGCTCACGAAAAGTGGGTTCGGATTAACTACCGTACTGTTGTATTCCGGATGGAACTGAACACCAACGAACCATTTCAACGCAGGAATTTCTACCACTTCCACCAGACCGGTTTCCGGATTCTCGCCTGCACATTTCATGCCGGCTTCTTCAAACTGTTCGCGATACTGGCTGTTGAATTCGAAACGGTGGCGGTGACGTTCCTGGATATGTTCTTTTCCATAAGCCTCATAGGCTTTGGAACCTTTCTTCAGGATACAGTCGTAAGCTCCCAGACGCATAGAACCTCCCATATTGGTAATGTTCTTCTGTTCTTCCATCAGGTCGATCACCTTAAACGGCGTATTCGGCTCCATCTCGGTCGAATTGGCATCCGTCATACCCAAAACGTCGCGGGCAAATTCAATCACCATACATTGCATACCCAGGCAGATACCCAGGCAAGGCACATCATTTTCGCGGGCATATTTCAAGGCAGCGAACTTTCCTTCGATACCGCGCTGTCCGAATCCCGGAGCAATCAGGATACCATCCATGTCCTTCAACTGTTCAGCCGCATTGGCTTCAGTCAGTTTTTCCGAATGGAACAAATGAAGATCCAGTTTGCGGTCGTTGTAGATAGCAGCCTGCAACAATGATTCGTCGATTGACTTATAAGCATCCTGTAATTCCACATATTTACCAACCAGACCGATCTTAACTGTTTCGGTAGCATCCGTCTTTTTCTTCAGGAACTCTTTCCAGGGTTTCATTTCCGGAGTCGGCCCTACTTCCAGTCCCATCTTTTTCAGGATAGTTACATCCATGTTCTGACGCTGCAATACCAGCGGAACTTCGTAAATAGTAGGAACGTCGACCGACTGCACTACAGCGTCGGCGTCTACGTTACAGAACAAAGCAACCTTGCGGGTAATATCATTACTCAGCAAATGTTCGGTTCTCAAGACCAGTACATCCGGCTGGATACCCAGTTCCTGCAACTGTTTTACAGAATGCTGTGTAGGTTTCGTTTTAAATTCTTTCGCAGCTGCGATATAAGGTACATAAGTAAGATGTACGCACATACAGTTCTTACCCAGTTCCCATTTCAGCTGGCGAACGCTTTCGATGAAAGGCAGCGATTCGATATCGCCTACTGTTCCACCGATTTCCGTGATCACAAAATCAAACTTGTACTTCGATCCCAGCAGCTTCACATTTCTCTTGATCTCGTCGGTGATATGAGGAACAACCTGCACAGTCTTGCCCAGATAATCGCCCTTGCGTTCCTTATTTATCACACTCTGATAAATACGACCTGTCGTAATATTGTTCGAGCGTGTAGTCGGAACATTCAGGAAACGTTCATAATGTCCCAGGTCCAGGTCCGCTTCATGTCCGTCTACGGTTACATAACATTCACCGTGCTCATAAGGGTTCAATGTACCCGGATCGATATTAATGTAGGGGTCAAACTTTTGGATAGTAACCTTGTAACCTCTCGCCTGAAGGAGTTTACCCAATGATGCAGCAATAATTCCCTTACCTAAAGAAGAGACTACGCCGCCCGTAACGAAGATGTACTTTGTATCTGCCACGATAGTAATATTTTAATTGTCTTTAATTGCTCACTCGCATTTCAAAACTGCAAAGTTAGTCATTTTCATTCAGACAGCAAGTGTCTCGGATATTTTTTCAAAGCACATTCATCCGCATTCCGGTTTCCCTATTAGTTCAGATTGTTATATGATGTGAAAGATTAGTAGATTTCATACTTTTTATCTAATTTCGCACCGTAGATACTTATAGATTGTAAATAAAAAGGAATTATGGTTATCAAGAGATACTTCATTCTATTTTCTATACTTTCATTATTGACAAACCTGGCAAATGCACAGGAAGTGACAACTATTACCGGAACCAATCTTAAAGATACAGTACAGAGTAATGCGGCTGATACTATCCCAATGATTGAAATCGAAGATCTGGACCTGGATAATATCATAAGCCTGCGGGCACAATTCGAGAAACAAAACCAGTCATATTCTGCACCGGTCACACCGAATGAAAATCTGCTTCGCTTCCTGAAAAAAGACGAAGTGGAACTGTCGGACGAAGCCATGTACTGGGCACGTCTGGTGCGCGATGCTTCCACTATCTTCGACGCGAATATGACATTTCAGGATACAGTCATAGCAGACCCGCTGTTTTTACCGCTCATATTCAAAGGGAAACTCCTTCCGAAAGATCTTTCCTTCTACGATGAAGATGCATGGAAAAATAAAATCGATATCCCGCAACCTTTTATTCAGGACACCATATTTAAAGAAGAGGTGTTCAGACAGCAGTTCCGCGAGAAAGCACAAAGAAATATAGAAGCCAACCATCCTGAATATTTCCGTTATTCAATGAGGGATCTACCTCAGGACAAAGTAGTTGCCAAAGTGATCAGAAAGCCGACCTACCAACCGGACCTGATCAAGGTAGAAAGCGAAGCAGACTTCAGTGACGTGGATGCACCGGTAAAATTCATTCCCGAAAGACGTTACTGGACGTCACATTTCGAAAGTTCTTTACAGTTTGCTCAGAATTACATCTCTCCGAACTGGCATAAAGGGGGTGTAAGTACGCTGAACCTGACCAACCGCGAACTGTTTACATATAATTATAATAAGGAAAAGATAAAGTTCGACAATTCACTGGAAATAAAGAACAACCTGTATACCGCTCCCAAAGATACTTTGCGCGATTACAAAGTCGGAGATGACGTGTTCCGTATCTACAGTAACTTTGGTTATAAGGCATTCAACAAATGGTACTACACACTGGATCTTGACTTCAAAACCCAGCTTTTCAGCAGTTATGCCGAAAACCAGAACGTTAAACTGGCCGGACTGCTCTCACCTTTCAGTATTAATTTCGGTCTTGGTATGAAATACGACCTGGATAAAACGTTCGCGTCGTCCAAACACAAAAAAGTAACGTTAAGTGCCAACCTTGCACCGTTATCTTATACGTACGTTCGTACATTAGATAAAGACATCGACCTGGGCCGGCATTTCCAAAAGAGAGACGGAGAAGAAGAGTTTCCTTACAAACAAAGCCTGTTCGGTTCTACCGTCAACGCAACTATGACATTCCAGTTCAGCCGGAATATCATCTGGTATTCGCGTTTCTATTACATGACAGATTATAAGCGTATCCAAGGTGAGTTCGAAAACCGTCTGAATATGGCAATAAGTCGATTCTTCTCGACTATCATCTCGCTGAACTTACGTTATGATGATGGTATCTCCAAGCATGAAGACTTCGACAGCTACTTACAGATTAACGAGTTGTTGAGCTTTGGCTTTAATTACAAATGGTAAGCTGAACACGATTATTTCTGTAATAAACTTTGTTAATCGTGACATAATATCCAAATAATCCTTACTTTTGCCCCTGATTTTGCAATGTCGAGATTACAAACATGAGTGAAAGTATCAATCACAACGGAATAATAGAGAAGATCGATGGCAATGCGGTCTTTGTCAGAATCATTCAACAATCGGCCTGCTCCGGTTGCCACGCACAAAGCATGTGCAGCGCATCTGAAAAGAAGGAAAAGATCATTGAAGTGAACGACAATAACCCTGGCAGATTCCATGTGAACGAAGAAGTAACCCTATGTAGCCAGAGTTCGCTCGGTCTGCAAGCGGTTTTTTTGGCCTTTGTGCTTCCTCTGATTGTTGTAGTTGCGGCGATTGTAGCAGGAAGCTGTTTGCAATGGGACGAAACAACCAGCGGGTTAACCGGTCTATTACTACTAGTTCCCTACTACAGTATATTATACTTTTTACGCGAGAAACTGAAAAGAAAATTTATATTTACCTTGAAAAAACTTAATTGATCAAATATCATGATTTTAATTGCCGTTATTTCATTAGGAGCCATTGGAGCCATCGGCGCAGTATTCCTCTACGCCGCCTCCAAGAAGTTTGAAGTATACGAAGATCCTCGTATCGCAGAGGTCCAGGAGGCATTGCCCGGAGCCAACTGCGGAGGTTGCGGTTACCCCGGTTGCGGTGGTTTTGCGGCAGCCTGTGTAAAGGCCGATTCACTGGAAGGACTGCTTTGTCCGGTCGGTGGCGCCGAAACAATGGGTAAGGTCGCATCCATCCTCGGTATGGAAGCTGCTACAGCCGAACCAATGGTAGCAGTTGTCCGTTGTAACGGAACCTGCCAGGCCCGTCCGCGCACCAACCAGTATGATGGCGTAAAAAGCTGTGCCATAGCATCCTCTTTGTACGGAGGCGAAACGAACTGTACGTTCGGTTGCCTGGGTTACGGCGACTGCGAAAGTGCCTGTACCTTCGACGCCATCCACATCAATCTAACGACCGGACTACCGGAAGTGGACGAGGAAAAATGTACTTCATGCGGAGCCTGCGTCAAAGCTTGTCCGAAAAACATTATCGAACTGCGCAAAAAGGGACCGAAATCACGCCGTATCTTCGTCAGCTGTGTAAACAAAGACAAAGGAGCTGCTGCCCGTAAAGCATGTGCGAACGCTTGTATCGGTTGTGGTAAATGTGTGAAAGAATGTCCGTTCGAAGCAATCACGCTCGAAAACAACGTGGCTTATATCGACTACCGCAAATGCCGTCTGTGCCGTAAATGCGTAGCAGTATGTCCGACCGGAGCAATTCACGAATTGAACTTCCCGCCCCGTAAAGAAGCCGCCCCTGCTGTGGACGCCGACAAAGTAAAGCCAGTAACGCCTAAAGCTGCACCGGCCCCTAAAGCCGAAGCACCGACAAAAGTCGAAGCTGCACCGGCAACAGCGCCTGAAACAATAACAAAAGAAGAAACAACTCAAAAATAAAAATCTAATAGTATGCTAAGGACATTTCGAATCGGAGGTATACATCCACCCGAAAATAAATTGTCTGCCGGGAAGAAAATAACCGGACTGGCTATACCCAAGCAGGTTATTATACCGCTAAGCCAGCATATCGGGGCTCCTGCCCAGGCTGTGGTAAAGAAGGGTGATACGGTTAAAGTAGGTACGCTTCTCGCCAAAGCCGGAGGTTTTGTATCGGCGAATATCCACTCGTCGGTATCCGGTAAAGTAAACAAGATAGATAACGCTCTCGACGCAAGCGGATACAAACGTCCCGCTATCTATATTGATGTGGAAGGTGACGAATGGGAAGAGTCGATCGACCGCAGCGAAACGCTCGTGAAAGAGTGCCCGCTTCCTTCCAAAGAGATCGTAGACAAGATCGCCGCAGCCGGTATCGTGGGTCTGGGTGGTGCGACATTCCCCACACAGGTCAAACTGATGCCGCCTCCCGGAAGCAAAGCCGAGATCATCATTATCAATGCCGTAGAATGTGAGCCGTATCTGACTTCCGACCATTCATTGATGATGGAGAAGGCAGAGCAGATTCTGGTCGGCGTTACGCTGTTGATGAAAGCTGTAAATGTAACAAAAGCAGTGATCGGTATCGAAAACAACAAGCCTGACGCCATCGCTCATCTGAGTAAACTGGCTACAGCCTATAAAGGTATCGAGATTATGCCGCTGAAAGTACAGTATCCGCAAGGAGGTGAAAAGCAATTAATCGATGCTGTGATTCGTCGTCAGGTGAAGAGCGGTGCACTGCCTATTTCCGCCGGAGCTGTAGTACAAAATGTAGGAACTGCTTTTGCAGTGTATGAAGCGGTAATGAAAAACAAACCTTTGTTTGAACGCGTCGTTACCGTGACAGGTAAAGCAGTTACCAATCCTTCCAACTTCCTGGTCCGTATGGGTACGCCTATCAGTGCACTGATTGAAGCTGCCGGTGGTGTTCCTGAAAATACAGGAAAGATAATCGGTGGCGGCCCGATGATGGGAAAAGCCCTGATTGCTCCGGAAGTACCGGTAACGAAAGGTAGTTCAGGCGTATTGCTCCTGACAAAAGAAGAGTCTGTCCGCAAACCGATGCGCGACTGTATCCGCTGTGCCAAATGTGTCAGCGTTTGTCCGATGGGCCTCAACCCTACCCTGCTGATGAATGCAACAGAATTTGCAGAATGGGATTTGGCCGAGAAGAATTATATCACCGACTGTATCGAGTGCGGTTCTTGTAGTTATACCTGCCCGGCCAACCGTCCGTTGCTGGATTATATCCGTTCGGGTAAAGGAAAGGTAATGGGTATCATACGGGCACGAAAGTCATAAAAACAGAGCAATATGGAAAATAATTTAATAGTATCTCCTTCGCCCCATATCCACGGCGGCGATAGCATAAGCAAAAATATGTATGGTGTACTGATTGCCCTTGTTCCGGCTTTCCTGGTATCCCTCTACTACTTCGGGCTGGGTGCGCTGATCGTTACTGCAACATCGGTCGTAGCCTGCGTCCTCTTTGAATATCTGATCCAGAAGTTCCTGATGAAAAAGGAACCGACCGTATGTGACGGTTCGGCTATCCTGACCGGTGTACTGCTGGCATTCAACCTGCCGTCGAACCTGCCTGTATGGATCATCCTGATCGGTGCACTGGCAGCAATCGGTATCGGTAAGATGTCATTTGGCGGACTGGGTAACAATATTTTTAACCCGGCATTAGTCGGACGTGTATTCCTGCTGATCTCTTTCCCGGCACAGATGACGATGTGGCCGGAAGTCGGACAGCTGACAGCCTACACCGACGCAACCACCGGTGCAACTGTTTTATCACTGATGAACGAAGGGGCACTCGACAAGTTGCCTACCCTGGTAGATATGTTGTTTGGTAAAATGGGCGGCAGCCTTGGTGAAGTAAGTGCACTGGCATTGCTGCTGGGACTCGTCTTTATGTTATGGAAAAAGATTATTACCTGGCAGATTCCGGTTTCTATCCTGCTGACCGTATTTGTATTCACAGGTATTATGCATCTGGTTAATCCGGTACAATACGCAAGTCCGTTCGTTCACCTGCTGTCGGGAGGTCTGATGCTGGGAGCCATCTTTATGGCAACCGACTATGTGACTTCGCCCATGAGTAAGAACGGTATGCTGGTTTACGGTGTCGGTATCGGTATTCTGACCACCGTTATCCGTCTGTTTGGTTCTTATCCGGAAGGTATGTCGTTTGCTATTCTTATTATGAATGCATTTACCCCGCTGATCAACAGTTATATCAAACCTAAACATTTTGGAGGGAAATAAGCATGGCAAAACTAAAATCAACATTACCCAATATGCTCTTGTCGCTTACCATCATCTGTTTGGTTGCGGGAGCGATATTAGCCGGAGTAAATATGTACACTACCGGCCCGATAGCAGCCTCCAAAGCTGCTGCGCTGGAAGCTGCTATCAAAGCTGTTACACCTGAATTCAACAACAAACCGTCAGAGGACGCTTATATGGCAGTTACAGGCGACGGCGATTCCCTGAAAATCTATCCGGCTACCAAAGGCGGAGAGTTCGTAGGTGCAGCTGTCGAAAGTAATACAAAAAAAGGATTCAGCGGAGAGATCAAAGTGATCGTCGGATTCGATAAGGAAGGCAAGTTATTGAACTATTCCGTATTACAGCATGCGGAAACTCCCGGTCTGGGAGCTAAAATGCAGGAATGGTTCAGTACGGACAAGAATAAACAAAGCGTTTTGGGACGCAGCCTGTCCGCCGGACCATTAAAAGTAACTAAAGACGGTGGCAACGTGGATGCTATCACAGCAGCAACCATCACCAGCCGTGCATTTCTGGATGCGGTGAACCGTGCTTACAGCGCATTCGCCGGAACTGACGGAGTAACCGGTGCAACAACCGCTAACACTAACGAGGGAGGAAACGACAATGAGTAATATGAAAGTATTGATGAACGGTATCATCAAAGAGAACCCGACATTTGTCTTGTTGCTGGGTATGTGTCCAACTCTGGGAACAACTTCTTCAGCATTGAACGGTATGAGTATGGGACTGGCAACCATGTTCGTTCTGATCTGTTCCAATATGGTTATTTCAGCCTTGAAGAACCTGATCCCCGACATGGTACGTATTCCGGCCTTTATTGTCGTAATCGCTACATTCGTAACCGTCGTGCAGATGTGCATGGAAGCATTCGTTCCGGCTCTTTACGCCAGCCTGGGATTGTTCATCCCGCTGATCGTTGTAAACTGTATCGTGTTGGGACGTGCGGAAGCATTTGCCGCTAAAAACGGAGTGATCCCTTCCGCATTCGACGGATTAGGTATGGGACTCGGCTTTACGCTGGCACTTACCTTGCTCGGAGCTACCCGCGAATTGCTGGGAACAGGTAAACTGTTCGGCCTGACACTGATGCCCGAACAATATGGTTCGCTGATCTTTGTATTGGCTCCGGGTGCCTTTATCGCGCTGGGTTACCTGATTGCTATTGTTAATAAATTGCGTAAAGCCTGATATTAAAAAACGAAAGATATGGAATATATACTAATATTTATCGCAGCCGTATTCGTCAACAACGTAGTGTTGGCGCAGTTCCTGGGTATCTGTCCGTTCCTGGGCGTATCGAAAAAGGTGGAAACGGCAGCCGGTATGGGTGCAGCAGTAACATTCGTGTTGACGATCGCAACCATCGTTACTTTCCTGGTGCAGAAATATATCCTGGATAAGTTCGGACTGGGCTTTATGCAGACCATCAGCTTTATCCTGATCATCGCCGCGCTGGTTCAGATGGTCGAGATCATCCTGAAAAAGGTTTCTCCGGCTCTTTACCAGGCACTTGGTGTATTTCTTCCGCTGATCACCACCAACTGCTGTATCCTAGGTGTCGCCATCCTCGTAATACAAAAAGAATATAATTTATTGGAATCTGTTGTATATGCAATATCAACAGCTATTGGATTTGCGCTAGCTTTAGTTATCTTTGCAGGGATAAGAGAACAGTTGGCTTTGACACGTGTTCCCGAAGGTATGAAAGGTACCCCTATTGCGCTGATAACAGCCGGTTTACTGGCAATGGCGTTTATGGGATTCTCCGGAATCGTATAATTTAATCTAAATAGAGACTAGCATGAAAAAGAAAATCTTAGTAGCAGGTGGAACCGGATATATTGGCTCACACACTACAGTTGAGTTGCAGAATGCAGGTTATGATGTTGTTATCATCGACGACCTGTCAAACTCCAATATCGAAGTGTTGGATGGCATTGAAAAGATCACAGGTATCCGTCCTGAATTCATCAAACTGGATTTAAAAGATAAAGAAGGAACCCGCGAAGCATTGAAGGCTCATCCGGGTATCAACGGTATCATCCTTTTCGCTGCAAGCAAAGCTGTTGGCGAATCGGTTCAGCAGCCGCTGAAGTACTACCGTAACAATGTTGTTACGCTGGTAAACCTACTGGAACTGATGCCGGAATTTAATATCGAAGGTATTGTATTCTCTTCTTCCTGTACCGTTTACGGACAGCCTGATCCTGAAAACCTGCCTGTAACAGAAGATGCCCCGATCAAACCGGCTACTTCTCCTTATGGCAACACCAAACAGATCAACGAAGAGATCATCCGCGATACTATTCACGCAAACGCTCCGTTCAAGAGCATTATCCTGCGTTACTTCAACCCGATCGGTGCTCACCCGAGTGCAGAAATCGGCGAATTGCCTAACGGTGTTCCCCAGAACCTGATCCCGTATCTGACACAGACTGCAATCGGTATCCGCAAGGAACTGAGCGTATTCGGTGATGACTATGATACACCTGACGGCTCTTGTATCCGCGACTATATCAATGTAGTCGACCTGGCAAAAGCACACGTAATCGCTATGGACCGTATGCTGGGTGGTAAAACTGAAGAAAATGTTGAATATTTCAACCTGGGAACCGGTAACGGTGTAACGGTGTTGGAACTGATCAATACATTCGAAAAAGCTACCGGTGTAAAAGTTCCTCACAAAATCGTAGGTCGTCGCGAAGGTGATATCGAAAAAGTTTGGGCTAATCCGGAACGTGCCAATAAGGTATTGGGATGGACTGCTAAAGAAACATTGTCCGATACATTGGCTTCTGCCTGGAAATGGCAGGAAAAACTGCGCGAACGCGGTATCCAATAAAAGAAAAGTCTTTTTTAAATAAGCATGCCGGAAGATTCTCCAGAAATTTCTTCCGGCATTTTTCTTGATCCCCCACATTGCAACCGGAACTTATCAATGAAACGTCAACTGAGCTTCAAAACCAACATCAGACATCAAAACAGGCTCGTCGGAGGACCGGATTCGTCAAATAGCAGAAAAAAGCATACATTCCTATTGAATTATAACGTTTTTTCCATCTCCATATATATTTTTTATCTACTTTTGGGGATTCCTTTCGTAACAGACAGATGATTTGTTATATAAATGGCAATAAAAACATGACAAGCGAATATAAAGAGAAGTTACAAGCATACGGAGTTAACCTGGACAGTGCATTAAACCGTTTCATGGATAATGAACAGTTTTATGAAAGAATACTCTCCAAATTCCCTATGGATGAAAACTTCATCCTGATGGAAAGAAGCCTCAATGAGAATAATATTTCCCAGGCTTTCAGACATGCCCATACATTAAAAGGACTGGCGGCAACGCTTGACCTGACAAATATATCGGACATATTGATCCCGATGACGGAAAAACTCAGAGCCGGAGAGAGTGAAGGTATACAAGACCTGTTTGATCAGTTGAAAGTACAATACAAACTAATCTGCGACCTGATTACCGAACACAAAGCAAGATAATAAAACAAACTGCATGGATAAGAGGCTTACATCAAATAAATCATTGGCTAACTACCAATACCTCATGGATACTATCTGGACTATCTACCTGGAGGACGGAAGTGTCGAAATACAGAAAGACTCCATGATTCCGGAGTTGGAAAATACGAAACATGATTACGTCATTCTCAATAACACGATAAAGAATGATGTCTATCCGCCTGACCATATTTTATGGGACGAAACAGTTTCGCTTGAAGCCTTCCATACAATGATAGCCGAAGGATGTTTCCACAAAAAATTCGACATGCGTTTCTGTAACAAACATTTCGGTTTTGAATGGCACGAAGCCTTTATAGATATCTTGACTAACAAAGAAGGCATACCCGACAGGGTTGTCCTCTCCAGCCACAATGTTAATGATTTCAGGAAATCACAAATCATTGAAACAGCCGTAAAAGCAGAATACGACTATGTGATTTATATCGAAGCTTCTAAAAACAGTTATGTCATGTACACTTCCGGTACGGAAAGCGAAACTCCTCCCCCGGTAGCCAGCAGTAACTATGAAGCGGTAGTTGCAGAGTACAACCGACAGTATATGGAACCGGAATTTTGTGATGCAATGACCGAGAAAATGAGTATCGCCCACGTCGATCCGATACTGCGACAGCATGGAGAGTATATTTTATATGGTACCATGATAGAAAACGGTGAAAAACGTGAAAAGAAAATGCGATTCAGCTACTTCGACAGGGAACAAAACATCTGGTTGATGACCAGGACCGATATAACTGAAATCAAGGAAGAGAGAAAACAGAAGCTATTGTTGCAGGAAGCCCTACAGAGCGCAACTGCCGCCAACCGTGCCAAGTCAGACTTCCTGTCGCGGATGAGCCATGACGTACGTACTCCCATAAATGCAATCGTGGGTATGACGGCAATAGCCGGTCTTCATATGAACGACCAGAACCGCATAGCCGATTGTCTGAAGAAGATAACCATATCTTCCAAGCTCCTGCTCAACCTGATAAACGAAGTACTGGATATGTCGAAGCTCGAAAGCGGTAAGATCATGCTGACGGAAGAGACATTCAAACTCGATGAACTGCTGGAAAGTTTATTTATCATGGTGCAGTCGGCCTTTGAAGCCAAAAAGCAAAAGTTAGTAATACACAGCAAAGTAAAGCACGAATGCCTGATCGGTGACGTACAACGCATACAACAAGCACTGTTGAATATGCTGACAAATGCAATCAAATATACCCCGAACAAAGGACTAATACAAATTTCAGTCGAGGAGAAACCTTCCGTTTATAACGGTTACGGGCAATTTGAAATAGCCGTCACGGACAATGGCATAGGAATGAAACCTGAATTCTTAAGCAAAGTATTCGAGCCGTTCGAACGGTCGGACGATAAAGCCATCCGCAATATCCAGGGTACCGGACTCGGTATGGCGATCAGTCGTCATATCGCCCAGATGATGAACGGGGATATCCTGGTAGAAAGCGAATATGGAAAAGGTTCCAAATTCACCATGAGATTCCATGTCAAACTGGGAGGCATGGATGAATACGACAACAATCTATTAATAGACCTGCCGGTATTGGTTGTGGATGATGATGATATATCCTGCGAAATAGCCTGTGAAAACCTGCAAGAATTAGGGATGAAGCCGGAATGGGTTCTTTCCGGTCAGGACGCCGTACAGAAAGTAAGCGACGGGAACAAGTATTTTGCAATCATCATAGACCTGATGATGCCCAACATGAATGGCATTGAAACAACCTACAAAATACGGGAATGCGTAGGACCGGATGTTCCTATCATCATCATTTCGGCTTACGACTATTCCGACTACGAAATCGAAGCCTTGAAAGTTGGGGTTAACGGTTTCATCTGTAAGCCTATCATGAAGTCCAAACTGTTCCTCCTGATGAAAAAGTTTGCCACAAACAAAAAAGAGGAAGAAGAGGTCACTATCGTACCATCTATCGTCGCCTCTTTCCCAGGCAAACGGATACTCGTTGTGGAAGACAACGACCTGAACCGTGAGATCGCTTATGAATTGCTACAGGAAACCGGTGCTGAAATTGAAACAGCCAGCGACGGGCTGGAAGCCGTAAACAAGGTTTCCGCTTCCCCTGAAGGATATTACGATTTCATAATTATGGATATACAAATGCCTGTCATGGACGGTCTTGAAGCCACCCGGCAAATCCGTCTTCTCGACCGGCAAGACACCAAGGACTTACCGATCGTAGCCATGTCGGCCAACGCTTTTGCCGAAGACGTGCGGCTAAGCCTGGAAGCCGGAATGAACGAACATATCGCCAAACCCATAGAAATAGACAGGCTTTACAGTGTTATGGGAAAGTGGTTCCGTTGAATACCCCCAATCGGTTTATTTCAACAGCGCATCGATAGCTTCACGCCAATCTTCCCCGTTTTGGGGTTGGTAGGTGATGAAGCCCAATGTACGTCCTACTTCGATATTGCTTTTACCATCATCCACAAAGAGCGTCTCTGCCGGAATCAGTCCGCTGTCTTTGATCATATAGTCAAAGATACGCCGGTCGGGTTTCGTTACGCCGACTTCATACGAGGTGTACATTTTGTCAAAATAGGCACCGATCGGACGACCTGCCGGAGTAAACTCGTTTGTCCTTGCCCACCCTTCCTGGATGATGGGATTGGTATTGCTCAACAGATAAACATTGTAGTGCTCGCGAAGTTTCAACACATAATCGAGCTTATATTGAGGCGTATCGGCGATAAATCCCAGCCAACCGGATTTTATATCTTCATACGTCAGGTCCTTCCCCGTATGCTCCTGAAGCTTTTGGCAAAACTCGTCAGCACTGATCGTACCGTTTTCTACTTCCAGAAAGATACCTTTCTGCTCATAAGGATCCAGCAACTGTTCCGCATCCTCCACCCCGATCTCTTTGAAACGACGAACTGCCTGATCATGGTCCAGGTCTATAAAAACTCCTCCTAAATCAAATACAATGTTTTTAATCTTTGCCATAATTATCTCTTTTTACATCTATCTTTATCTCTACTTCCTGACAAAGATAAGCATAATAAGTGTAAAGCAACAACTATTCAAATGACTGCAACTGTTTTTGCCAAAGACACTTAGTACCCGAGTGTAAATCGCTCCTGATGATGCTTTTCCTGTTCCAGTTCATCAATCATGGCTACAGCGAAATCTTCTACGGAGATATTGCTATCCCCACTTTCATCGACAATCAGTTCATCTTTTCCCAGACGGAACTTTCCGGTACGCTCTCCCGGTGCCATATTAGCCGCAGGACTCAGGAAAACCCAATCCACCGACTTTTCCGGCAACAACAAATCGGTATAAACCTTTGCCATCCCTCGTATTCCCGGTAAAAGTTTCTTGGGAACGTCCGGTTCATCCATCAGCTGACGACCGGGAGCCACCAACAAACTGCCTGCTCCGCCAACCATCAGGAAACGATGCACACCGGAGTTGCGAACGGCACAAAGGATAGAGCCATAGCCTTCCAGTGTCTCTTCATAAATATTGGGATTCGACCAGCCCGGATTAAAAGCACTGATCACCGCATCCGACTTAGCCAGTTCGCGAGATAAAAAGTCCGTATCGGTCACACTCCCTCCCACGACTTTCAGATGCGGATGGATTAAAGTCAGTTTCGACGGATCTCTGACGATGGCTTTTACTTGATGCCCTCTGCCTAATGCTTCTTTCAGAATAGCGGATCCGACATAGCCGGTCGCGCCTATGATAACTATTTTCTTCATGACTGTATGTTGTTTGATTACTTTCTATAGAACAACATACGATGGCAAACTGTTCCCGTGCCTGACACGGGATCGCAAAGGCACCGCCCATATATCCTATTATCAATTGATACAGACAGCCCTTATGCGGTCCCGTGTCAAGTACGGGGACTAGTTACTTTTGAAATACTTTCGTCGATTTGATCATAACATCCCGGATAGGCCGATCATTCTTATCTGTTTTCACCAGCGACATTTTCTCTACGATATCGAAACCGTCCACCACTTCTCCGAAGATCGTCACGGAACTATCCAGGTGGGGCACTCCGCCAACCGTCTTATATACTTCGCGGTGTTCGGCGGGAATAACATACGGGCCCAGGTCAGCCAATGTATCCTCCACCATAACCAAAGCACGGTTTGTCAGTTCCGTTTCCAAAGAGTCGGCAGCCAGTGCCGGGTCTTCTTTCTTCAACCGGTCCAGAAATTTATAATATAACCAGTTACGGCGAATCTGGTTGATCCGTACCTCTTTCTCATCCAGTTCAGCATCAGAATGTTTCTTCCCCTGCACAAAACAAAACTGAGTTCCGGCCGATGCACGTTCGGGATTTACATCATCGCTTTCCTTGGCATCGATCAGAGCACCTCGTTTATTGAAATGGTTGGGAAGTATCTCGGCAGGAACGGTATAACCACCATCACCGTCTCCATACAAAACACCTGGTTCATGGGCTTTGCTGGTCGGATCACCGCCTTGCACAACAAAGTCTTTAATGATACGGTGAAATAGCATCCCCTCATATTCACCCGACTGGCACAACCGGATGAAGTTATCACGATGCAAGGGAGTGTCATCATACAACAGGACAGTAACATCTCCCATAGTCGTTTTCACTGTCACGTAAACGGGTTTCGAAGGGTCCAGCGGTTTATCGCCACAAGAGATCAAAGTAAACAAGACGAGTAAAAAGGCGAATAGTTGTTGTTTCATAACGAGTCGTTTTTATTATTAATGCAGTCATTATCAGAATTGATTGTTACTTTTGACTAGGTGCTTCATACACCAGCATCTGACACCGCTTACAATCAAACTGCAACCTCAGCCGGGTATCCTTATATAAAAGGTAATAGGGTTCCTTATAAGGTGACTTCTCTTTCTGATACGTCGGACACCATCCCATGCTATACCGCAAGCAATGCTTGCTAAACATCAACGGAACATCTTTCTCCGGCTTTAATTCGAAAGCATCTGCAACCGTCTCTACTCCATGCGCCTTATAAAAAGCTTCCGCCCGGCTATTTGATACATTCCCCAGATAAGTCAACTGGCGTTCCGGAAAAGGAACCTCTTTCGCAGGTTCAACCTTACGCGAGAGTTCACGCTGATAACGGATCATACGATCTGACTGCAACTTCTCTACGGCCTTGCGACGCATATCCGCCAGAAGAGACGACGGGACGAACCAGTTTTCCCCCATTCCTATATGTACTTCCGATGCTTCAAACGGCGTGTTCCCCAATTTGGCAAGTTGCGTCCGGATATTGTCGGCCTGGTCACGACGTGCCAGCTCTTTATCGAACGGCTCGGTCAGCATCACACGTGCTCCCGTTTCATCTTCCATCACCAACGTAAAACCGAAAGGATTATTCAGGAATTCGATCTTTACAACCAGCTTACGTTCGGCAGAAGGTTTCGCCAACTGCTTTTCAAAAACCTGGTCAAAGTTACGATACAAAGGCGTCTTGGGCTTTATATCCGGCATATCCAACGGAAAGACACGATTCGCCTCTACCCTGTTGACACGAAACCCTTCCAACTCACCGCGACTATTGAAGAATACCAAGCCATCCCCATTATTCAGTTGCTTCACTCCGGCGATGGTAAACGAATTGCCTTTCAGTTCCTTGACGGTTCCGACAGGTTCACCTAACGATTTCGGAGTATTGAAAGCTGCTATATCTTTTGTACGTTCATGCAGGAAGAAAGGAGTAAATCCCCGGTTGAAACTTTTCTCGGCTACCGGCTCAAACTCATAGGTACTCTTACCCGCCGATGCACGGCAATATTCCGGACGACGTGCTAGGATAGCATCCAGTTTCTTCCGGTAATAAGCCGTTATATTCTTTACATAAGTGACATCTTTCAAGCGCCCTTCTATTTTAAAAGAAGAAGCACCCGCATCCAGCAGGGCTTCCAGTTGGTCGGAACGGTTCATATCCTTGAGTGATAACAAATGTTTGTTATGAACGATCTCCGTCCCGTTCGCATCCACCATCGAATAAGGCAACCGGCAATATTGCGCACACTCTCCCCGGTTTGCGCTTCGCCCGCTCAAAGCCGCGCTCAGATAGCACTGCCCGCTGTAACTCACACATAATGCGCCATGCACAAAAACCTCCAGCGGGACAGAGACCTGTTCCGATATGCAACGAATCTCATTCAACGACAATTCACGCGCCAGAACCACCTGTGTAAAACCGGCCGCCTCCAGGAACTTCACCTTTTCAGGCGTACGGTTATCCGTTTGTGTGCTGGCATGCAGCGGGATAGGCGGCAGATTCAAGCGAGTGATCCCCATGTCCTGTACGATCAGAGCATCAGCTCCTGCCAGATAGAGTTGCCGGATCAGTTGCTCCGCTTCCGGCAATTCTTCTTCCCGCAGAATGGTATTTAAAGCCACATAGATACGGGCATTATATAAATGAGCATATTCACAAAGAGCACGAATATCCTCCAACGTATTTCCGGCAGCGGCACGGGCTCCAAACTTCGGCGCACCGATATACACGGCATCAGCCCCATGATTAATGGCTTCAATACCACAGTTCAGATCTTTAGCCGGCGATAATAATTCTATGCAGCGGGGTTTTATTGGCATATTGTTATTTCAGATTTATCAAAAAAGTACAACTCACAAAACAAATTCGCGCATTGCCTCCGGTTGCCAGCCACGGTAAACAGCGGCTAGCAGGCGTAAGCGGGTGTTACCGGTGCTACTGAGTATCTTCTCGTCAGTAGCGTAACGGCGCAATTGTTTTTCGGCTTCCTGCAATAAGGCTTCCACATCGGTTGTCGTATCATCCCGTTTCAGGAATTTCAACTCTACCAAATAGGAATATTGCATATCCGGATAGTTTGCCAGGTTGGGCATCAGGTAAAGATCGGAGAAACCACGGCCTGCCTCAAACTCAGGCCAGATAATAAAGTAATCCGTCAACCCCATATAAGCAACCATCAGTGTTTTAATGGTCGACTCCTGATAGATCACATCACGAAGAACCGCTTTCTTATCAACCTGACGGGCAAAAAAGTCCAAAGCAGCTTCCCACTCCCCGAAATAAGCCATACGCCGCATCCGGTCGGACAAGTCCATAAAAGGAAAAACGACCGACTCGCGTTCTTTCATCGCTTCCACCAGATAACTGTAAATCTGTTCGCGGACGGCCAGGTTGGGTACTTTCATGATCGTTTCGCCATATTCCATCCGGTCATAAGTCAACAAACCGAAATAATATAACAGTGAGGTAAAGTTACCCGGATCGGCCAGGTTCTCTGCTGGAAAACTGTCTTTTATCACGTTTCCGTTCACTTCGCCGGTATCGATCAACTTTGTAATGACCGAACAACCTTCTTCCTGCATCCTGTCGATACGGATAAAATGGCGCAATTTGCTGTAATCCGTCCGGATATTACGGTCGACCATTTCGGAAGGCGGACGTTTCCTCTGCAAATAATTATTCAGGAAATAGAGCACCATATCCGAATTATACATCGTCTTCCCGATACATTCTTTGGCAAAACAGTAATTATCGTACCAGGGTTTCATCATCCGGACAATATCATCGATAGAATCGACCAGCATACCTTCCGATTGGTAATAAGATAACATCTCATGCAGTTCCGATTCGCTGAAACCGACCATCGAATTAAACCGTTCATCTGTCGTTATATTCGTCCCGATATTGAAACCACTCGTCACGTCATCCAACGTAACAGGCGACACACCGGTAATGAACATTCGTTTCACAGGGGCTTCCGCTCCGGTGGTAACACCTTTTACCACATAAAAAAATGAGCGATAGAAACCTGAATCGTGCGTCAAAGAATGATACACATCATTTCCTTTAGAGGATAATATCGTATTGGTAAAATTATCGTATTCGTCGATCAGCAAGTAGATAGACAACCCTTGTTCTTTGGCACACAGGCAAATATATTCCAAACGTCCGGCAGCCTCCGGAATCAATTTTAGCTGTTCCTGGAAATCAGGTTTAAAATAAGAAGCATATACGCTGGCAAAATACGCTGTTTCCAGACTGATATGCCGGTTGAAGGCAGCTTCCAGTTTATCGTCCGTAGCCCTTACCATGCTGAAATTAAAACGTAAAACCAGGTATTTACCCTGTTCAGCAGTCGGATGATTGCCGATGTATTGATTGCCGAACAGTTCCTCAAAACGGTCGGCATATTTCACATCGTAATAGCAGTTAAGCATATTCAGGAACAACGATTTCCCGAAACGGCGCGGACGGATCAGAAACAGGAAAGCTGCTGTCTTTTCCAGATCTTCAATATATTTCGTCTTATCCACATAGTAAAAATCTTCTGTTACAATACGAAAATAATCCGTTAATCCGTAAGGTATTTTCTTTGCCATATATACTCTCTATTTAATCGTTTCGTCAGCCCCTTTCGGTAGCAATATTTACAAACTCCCCAAATTCTTTATATCCTCAATATTGAACGGAGTTGCCTGGTAAACGTAATAGTTCAGCCAGTTTGTGAACAACAGGTTCGCATGGCCGCGCCAACGGACTACAGGGCCCTGGGCCGGGTCGTTGTTGCGGTAATAGTTGTGGGGAACGGAAATAGGAAGGCCTTTATTCAGGTCGCGGATATATTCATCGCTCAACGTATAAGGCGAATATTCGGAATGGCCCGTAATATAAAACTCACGTCCGCCGCGCGACATCGCCATATAAACGCCCGACTCCTCGCTCTCCGAAAGAAGCGTCAACTCCGGCACCTTCCGGATATCTTCGCGACGTATTTCGGTATGACGGCTGTGAGGCACATAAAACTCATCATCGAACCCTCGGAATATCGGCAGATAAGGCTCACGCAACGTATGCCGGAACACACCGAACATCTTTGCCGGCAAATCATATTTAGGCACACCATAGAAATGATACAATCCCGCCTGCGCCGCCCAACAGATATATAATGTAGAGGTTACATGCGTACGCGCCCAGTCAAAGATCATCGTCACTTCATCCCAGTAGCTCACTTCCTCAAAAGGCATCTGCTCCACAGGTGCACCGGTAATGATCATACCATCATAATAATCGTTCTCTATATCGTCGAAGTCCTTATAAAACTCCTGCATATGTTCGATCGGAGTATTCTTTGGGGTATGGCCCTTTATCTTCATAAAGTCCAGCTCCACCTGCAAAGGGGTATTACTCAACAGACGGATCAAGTCTGTCTCTGTCGTGATCTTCAACGGCATCAGGTTCAGCACTACGACACGTAGCGGACGAATATCCTGGGATGATGCACGCAAGGAATCCATCACAAAGATGTGTTCCTTCTTCAGAAGCTCGATAGCGGGTAAATTCTTTTGTAAATTTAATGGCATTGCAATTCCTCTCTATTTATTTTTCAGAAGTACAAACTTAAACAAAATATACGATTCGGTAGCGTATCCCAGACAAGATTTTTTTATTACGACTTTACTCTTTCTGAAGGGGAAAAATAAATTCGAAGAACAAACAACAGACTTTTTATATAATAGTTCTTAATGAACTAATCTTTTATTAACCGCCACAAATATAGGAAGAAATATTGATATACAAAGAGTATAACAATTTATTTCATTATAAATAAAATCACTCAAAAGCATACCGAATTAACTATTTTTCAGATTCTAAGTATTGATTTATAAGACTTTGGATATTCATAATTTACCATAGTTCATTAAGAACTATGATAAAATACATTCATTATGGCAACAAACGATCCTAAAAAACACAGCATTACCGGCAATCTAGTAGCAAATATGCTGACAGAGCGTGAAGATGATTATACTTTCAATGTCACCTACACAGCCAATCGAACAATCAAAGACCTTTGCAAATTGGCCGCCAAAGGTAAAAGTAAATTCACAGCCTCCGAACTAGAAAATGCCTACAACGATCTTGAGGAACAGGCAAAGATAGAATTATTCAATGCCGCTACTGTCGAGTTTGGTCTTGCCAACAATTCATTAGGCGTTGACGGTTCATTTATCGGACCGGGAGCTAAGTTCGATCCTAACCGCAACAGCGTCACACTGCGCTGTTCCCCACGTGCCATATTAAAAGAAGAGCTGGAAAGTATCAGTGTCATAGTCGGCCAGGTATCGGAAGGATTGCCAACCATTACCAAAGTAACCGATGTAGTCACAGGCGAAGTAAATGGCCGGATCACCCCGGGCGGCAGTCTCAATGGCGAAGGAAAGCGCGTACGTATTGTCGGTGAAGAAGGCAAACCCATCGGTTTCTTCTTTATCAAGACAAGCGACGAGACCGAAACGGCCGTTCCTATGACAGCCCTTTCGCGCAACGATCCTTCCTACTTCTCATTTATCATTCCCCAACTAGCCGATGGGACCTATTATCTGGAAGTAGCTACCCAGGCGGGAACCAACAGCAAGACACTGGTAAAAGAAGTGCGGCGCAACCGTTTTCTCTATGTCCTCACTGTCGGCAACGGCGGAAGCGATCGCCCCGAAATAGAATAATACGCTCTACCCTCTTTGACGGTCATCGTCAACGATCGTTGACGGCGACCGTCAACGATCGTTGACGGCGACCGTCAAAGAGAACCGACGACAACCGTCAACACGGGTTGATGCCCTCCGTCAAAAAAACATCCGAATACACCGCAAAAAGCAAACAATTTTCTCATCCTATAAATATGAATAAATCAGACTTAGCCAACCATGTGGCGAAACGCCTGCACATCAGCCATAGCGATAGTCTACGCTATCTAAACACACTGATAGAAGAAGTGGAAGCGATTCTGGCTGGGAACGAATATCTCACGATACAGAATTTCGGAACATTTTCACCCTGGCATCAGGCGGCACGTCCGGGCCGGAACCCGAAAAACGGAACGAACCATGCGATACCGGCACGTACCAGCGTGAAATTCAAACCCGGAAAAAGAATGCTTGAAAAGCTGAACCCGACCCTCCGTGCCATCATCTGCCTGCTATACCTGTCGGTCATGGCGGGATGTTCCGTCGAAGAGCAACCGGCAACCGGAGAATGGATTCCGGTAGAGGTCAACATAGGCGGCATCGAGCAGATAGAGGTCAGCCCGATGGGGACGAAAGCCTGGGATACCGAGCTACCTCCCATCGTTAAAACAAAGTTTAATACAGGCGATGAGATCAAGCTGACTTATACACTGGACGGCACCCCTGTAACCGAACCCTTTGTATTAAACGCCGAGGGAAAGTGGGAAAAAAAAGACGGCACTACATTCTTTCTCCCTGCAACCGCAGACAACAGCGCCCCGGTGAAGATAAAAGCGGAATACGGTACCCCGATACCGGACAATCCCGGTTATAGCACTGAGGAATACCTGATTGCCGATGCAGTTACGACTTACGATTCACACTATTATAATTGCAATTTCGGCCAGTTCAAACGTCCGGCAGATTATACCTGTTTATATATAAAAATCCTGATCCTTAATCCTCCCATTCAGGCGGGCGACAGAACTTTATATTTCACAAATGCTAAATTCTACACTACCCCAGACTGGACGGGAGGAGGAGAAACGACACCCGTGTTTCCGATTACCGATGAAACCATCAATGTATTTTACAAAGGTTCCTTTACAGCCTACGGTGTCTATCTGACCCCGATGGAGTCAGGTACACACGACGATATAGATATCCCGTTGTTCAACGCATATGACGAGAGTACTTATATAGAATTCAATTCCGGTATCATCACCCCGGTTCAATTAATAATTCCATTCACGCCTGAATCATGAAGTTTTACTACCTGTCTATCATCATCCTGCTGACAGTAAGTTGTTCGAACGAACTGGCAGAGAAACCGCATGCCGGAGGAACTCCCATCGGTATCGGAGAGATCAGCACACGCGCCGACGGAACGCCCACGTGGGTGTGGCTGCAAAACGATCAGTTGACCGCAACCGTCAACGGCCTGACAGCCGTCTACACCCGTACTGGCTCCGGAGGATGGACATGCGGCAATACAGGTTTCACCAAGGAAGCGCTCGGCACAGTGGCCGCCAACGACATCGCCCTCACGTTCGGCACACAGGCGCTCATCACCGACCAGACATCCCCGGAGAGCTACCGTCTGGCCGACTATATGACAGGTAACGGATCGCTCGATTTCCTGACGATCGACGGTACCCTCTCCCATCGATACACCGACCTGGTGATCGAAATAACCGAAGGCAACGGCTGGACCGAAGGACAGTTTGCATCGACAATGGCAGACGCTTCCGAGTTAACGGTAAACGTGTCGAACCCGGCCGGCCGGGTATCCGCCTGTCATAATGCGGCTACTTTCCGTGCCATCATTCCCCCCGCCAATCTGCCGAAAGGCACGGGCGTGTCACTGGCAACCCTCACCCTGGGCTCAGGCAGCGGAACGCCTGCCTCCCTGAAAGGGCAAACGGCTACCATTACTTACAACAATACAAACAACGAAGCAGACCTGGAAGGCAAACGCCTTACGCTCACTGCCTCACTGGATATCTCACTCGATGTTACGATAACCGTGACCGGTATCACAATCGCAGACTTTTACTATCAGCCTGTCGGTTCAACTTTCACCCCCGATTAATATCCATACAATAATACAGATCAGCAATGAAATCATATCGCATACTCAGTAAATACATAGCAGGGATATTGGCACTGACAGGTGCCTTGTCCGGTTGCACACACGAAGAAACAGAGGACGGATCCAAAGTACCCCTCAGTATCTCCGCATCCTTTCAGGCCTATACCGGCGAGGTCAGTTCCCGTGGTGCAGGTAATCCGACGGTCACGATAGCGTTGAATACCACTCCGGAGGAATATAGCACCTACGGTAAAACGTATCAGGTAACCTCCACCTCCCCTATCACCTTCACACCAGAGACTCAGGGAGAAGCCTTGACGATAGCAGGCAGCGCCGCCTCCACACCGCTTACCATATACGGATGGCTGGACGAAAACACACCGGTCTGCTACACCAACGACAACATATCCGTCAGCAACGGAAACATAACAAACGTCCAGCTCTCACCCGCCTATGCCTGCATCGGCGTACGCATACTGAAAGACGACCAGAAGAGGGAAACAGCCGGAAAATATACGATCGGGAGCGCTTTGCTGAGGATAGGGACATGCTCGACAAACAAGAACTGGAATACAGAACAAGCGAAACCGCAGTTAATCGGTGTTTCGGGATCGTCAACGATCCTAAACACCGATATATCACCCTCCAGGGGTGACTTGGCAACCGATCTCCCCTCCGAATATTTTATGCGGATAGTTCCACAGAAAGTGTCGGCGAATTTCCAAAACCTGTTTACCGTTACCCTTCCGGACGGAACAACACTGAGCATTCCTTCCGGTAGCAGAGGCTTTCCAGTCCCCTTCGAGCCGGGCAACTGCTATCTGTTCGACGTGAACATTAGCCGTGATGCCGAATTACAGATCGAAGGGATCGAAACAATAACCATGAATAGCAGGGTAGATGTAGCGGCTATTGATGTCCAAAAAGCCAGGTTGGGTATTTATACGTTGGAAGATTTGAAAGCATTCAGGGATGCGGTGAATAATCGTGGTGATCTCGCCAGATGGACTAGTAGAGAGGCTGGTGAAGATGTTATCAACTTATATATGGATATCGATCTGAAGAATGAAGAATGGATACCGATCGAAAGCTTTGATGGCACTTTCAATGGCAATGGGCATACGATATCTAATCTGAATTTAGACATGAAAGGACCTTATAATTACTTAGGATTCTTCTGCGCAGCTAATTCAAACAGTGAAATAAAAGGACTCACGATAGACGGAGTTACTATGACTGAAAATCGTTCAGTGCCAGTTATTGGAGCTATTGTCGGACTATCAGAAGGCTCCATTACCGATTGCCATGTAAAAGGTCGTATTCAACTTACCGCCGAGGGATATGCCGGAGGAATAGTGGGAGAGTATGCTGGGAATTATATGGCGGACAGGAAAATTCTTGCTGCATGTACAGCACAAGCGGAAGAGGGTTCTTCCATAGTAGGAGGTCGCTATGCCGGTTGTATAGTCGGTAGGGTAATCGTAAATTCATATGTTATAGGTTGTATTGCGCATGATATCACTTTGTCCAAAAAGGAGGAAGACGCGCTGGCAGCGATTGCAGGGCAAAATAACGGTTTGATTTATTGTTGTCTGATGTACAATTGCCAGGTCAATGATAATCCTGGTGATAGTTATGTCGGAGCAGTTACCAACAGAATGGAAAAATGCTATTACTATAATGTCTTTGGGATAACGGGGAGAGATAACTATATGCTATCATCGCTCGAAGAACTCAGCGAGGAAAATCTTATTGGTGAACTAAATCGTGAAATAGAAACTCAAGGTCTTTTTGCCTGTCACTACAAAGCCTCACCCACCCCGTCTGAAACAGGTCCGACTATACACATGAAATATTATTATGAGTAGGTCCTGATCATATTAAAGCCGATTTGCAAACGATTGATGTAACATAATATTGAAAGAGAACATGCATACATTGAAATATCCCCTATTTACAAACTGGAGAAAACTCCTGACAGTATTCGCACTGTCAGGAATTGGGTTGTTGTTTGTCGCTTGCGGCAAAGATGATCCGGAACCGGGGCCTGTGCCGCCGGATCCTGTACCTCCCACACCGCCAACACCCGTTGTGCCGGATGCTCCGCGTGCGGTGGCTCTCCGCCTGCTGGCCCTTCCAGCCGGAGATAATCCCGAACCGTGGTCGGTAGCCGATACACTGCATCTGGTGCTGGCGGAGCCCAATGGCCGCACGGCTTTGGGCGATACCGCTTTATATCGTTATGCTTTCGGGGAGGGTGCGGATCATCCGGGACGCTTCCTACCCGTATCCGTAGCCGACAGTGCATTCCTGCCGTCCGATAGCAGTGAGGTAGACCTGATGGCCTACCGTCCGGCTTCGGCCGCCCTGCAATCCGACAGGCTCCGGCTACCGGTAGACAGCCGCGAACTGACAGCCCTGGGACGCCCCCTGATGACGGCGGCACGTACCGCTGGAATCCATGCCGGACAGCCCGAAGCAAGCATTATGCTGGTACACCGGCTCACACGGTTGTATGTAAGTCTGAATAAAGCGAGCAAAGCTAATCTCCAAAGAAGCAGTGTCTCCGCTACGAAAGCAGACGAAACGACCATCACATTCCATGGTAACCCGGCACAGGGTATCTGGAGCCTGCCCGACGAGGCATTCGTGGAATATGGCGAGCCTGTCTCCCAGCCTTTTATCGTACAATCCGACGGAACGGGCGGATACCTGTATGCACTGCCGGGATGGCCCGGACAGCCGGATGGGCAAAAGCCGGAACTGTCGCTAAGCATACAGACACTGGGACGCGATCCGCTGGAAGTCCCCCTGAACAAATACCTACCGGAAGGAGTATTGCAAGCAGGTATTTCCATCGATATACAGATAGAGATACCGGAGGAGCCTGTACCCGACCCGGATCCCACACCTGATCCGGATCCGGATCCGACACCTGACCCAGAGCCAACACCGGATCCCGATCCGGATCCAGACCCGGCTCCCGACTCGGATATCCTCCGTATTAAGGTCACCCTGAGCGATTGGGAGAATATCATTTACGATATTACCATTTTACCGGACGGGAGTAATTGAAGATAAAACATGAACAAATAGACAATTAAAAAACAGATAATATGAAAACAATGAAATTCACTTATGCAGCCCTGACCTTTAGTTGCAGCCTGGCAATGCTAACCGCCTGTGTAGGGAATGAAACTGAGGTCAATCCAAATGAGAATGCTCCGGTAGCTATCTCCGCTTCCATAAGCGGAGAGGTAGTGACTAAAGCGGACCAAAACTACCAACCGGCAGAGGGAGACAAGAAAATCTATCTGTATTATAAAGATGGTAGTAATACAACGGCATACGAAAAAGGAGTTTATGTCTATAACGCCGGCTGGGCAAAAGAATACGCAGGAACCGGCATCTTTTGGGATGATCTCGAAGCTGTTAGCGGGAAATATCCTTTCTTCGCCGTCTCCCCCAAAGATCTGGCCAACGCAACAACAGGCTCTGTCGAACAAGACCAAAGCAGCAACGATAACTTCGCCAACTCCGACCTGCTGATGGCATTCACAGAGGTCACCACGAAAAAGGCGAATGTTCCTCTTGTTTTCAAACACATGCTGGCCAAGCTGACAGTAAAGGTGAAGGTTGGTGCCATAAGCAATCTTACGTCTTCTGAAGTTGTTATTCAGAATGCCCAAAAGAAGTATACAGTCAATTATACCTCTACGGCACCTACCGCAACCGTTCCGGCTACAGTAGCAGTCAAGTCTGAAGCCAGTGTGGTAGAGCTCACGCCGCATGCCGAAGCAGACGAAACCTATGAGACAAGCAGTAGTTCAAAAACGATAAAGGTCTATTCCGTCATCCTCCCGGCACAACAGATCAGCAGCAGTGGTGCAAAAGTAAAAACGACCACTACGGTCGGAAGTGAAAACAATACATATACCTATGCCCCTTCATCCCCTGTCGCTCTGAAAAACGGCACACACACCATCCTGACGCTGACAGTACAGGGTACAAGTGTCGAACTGGACAACATACAGGTAACCGACTGGGAAACGGCCACGGCAGACGGCGATATCACAATCGATACCCCGCAATCCTGATTAGCATACAACTATAACACTTTTTATTCACTAATTAAATATCAAAATTATGAACACAAAATGTATCGTAAGCGGCACAGCCGCTTTAGCGCTTAGCGCACTGTTATTCACCGCATGTAATAACGAGAATGACCCGACGCCTGCCATCGGCAGCGAGTATGTAACGATTGCCCCCACCGTAACAGGCGAAGTGATCACAAAGGCAGGCAGTGTCTACGGAGAGACAGGTGACAAGCTGTATCTGTATTACAACACTGCCGGAAGTTCAACTACCGGCCAGTATGCCGATTTCCGCTACGACGGTGCCATCTGGGATCTGGGTACGGATAAGATGAAATGGACTACTTTGCATACTGCCGCTGCCGGTAGTACTCTCCCTTTTTATGCTACCGCTCCTGTTGCTGCCCCCACCACAACCAAAGTGGAAGCAGACCAAAGCACAGCCGACAATTATAAAAAATCGGACCTGCTGGTTGCCTACAAGTCGATAACAAAAGCCGAAGATGCCACCAAATACACCGCGCTGTCTCTCGACTTAAAGCATGCGTTAGCCAAGCTGACCATCGAAGTGAATGCAAAAGCGATAGAGGATGCCGTTATCAATTTGGTTACGATCAAAGATGCCGTAGCTGATTATACGGTTACATACAATAGTACTGAAACAACCCCGGCAACGACAGCTGTTAGCGGGACCTCTAAAACGAATATCAAACCGCTGGAAAACGGTAGTATCTTCAGTGCTGTCCTGCCGGCACAGATTATCCAGAAAACAAATGGTATCACAATCGCTATTGCCGTCGGAGATAATATATTCACCTATCAGCCGACAGAAGCCATCAATTTACTGCAAGGCAAAAACACCACGCTCAAGCTTCGTTTGAATGGTGAAGGAGTAATCCTGGGTGATGTCACTGTTTCCGACTGGGGTGAAGGTGATACTGAAAGTGATAATATCACAGCTGATTAAGATTGAAAGGAAGGTGACTTTTTAACTTATATTTTTCGCCCCGCCCAACCTTCATATAGGTGATCGCGGGGCGAATTCTTTTTAAGATAGCTTCTATTGTACCTGATAACCTCCCCCCAATGCTTTGTATAAATAAACTACCGACAGCAGTTCATCCAACACCGCATTATTCAGGCTGATCTGGGCATCCAAATAACCACGCTGGGCATCCAACACATCAATATAATTGGTTACTCCGTTTATATATTGCAGTTCTGCCAGTTGCACGTACTTTCTTGAAGCAGCTTCCAGTTTTTCCTGCGAGCGACGGATGTCTTTTGCCATATGGATAGTTACGATTGCATCGTTCACTTCTTTGAAAGCGCCGATCACACTTTTCTGATAGCTGTACACTTCCTGTTCGTAACGAGCTTTTGCAGCCTTCAGTTTTGCTTTGTTCTTACCCATAGCAAAAAGTGGTTGCAGCAGATCGCCGGCCAAAAACCAGGCCGGACTTTTCAGCAGGTCGCCCAGTTCTTCACTTTCCGCTCCTAAGTTACCGGTTAGACTGATCTTAGGGAACAGGTCGGTATAGGCAACTCCTACTTTAGCATTCGCTTCACGTAACTTCAACTCCGCCTGGCGCATATCGGGACGACGTTCAAGTAACGCCGAAGGCAGTCCTACAGGTAGGGCGTCCGGCAAATGCTGTTCACTAAGAGACAAGCCACGGGGGATATATCCCGGATACTCGCCCAACAGGAGAGACAGGTCGCTTTCCTTTATCCGTATCTGACGTTCCAATGACGGGACGAGAGTTTCCGTACGTGCCAATTCTACCAGAGCCTGGTTATAAGAAGTCTCGGAGGTCAAACCGCCGTCATAACGAAGTTTGGCCAGGCGAACACCTTCCCTACGGGCATCGAGGGTTTGCTGAACAATATTTAGACGACGGTCGAGGGCACACAGTTCGTAATAAGCAGCGGCAACTTCGGCGACCAGTGTCAATTGTAAACTACGCTGTGCCTCTACTGATTGCATATAGGCAGCAATACCCGCTTCATTTGCCCAACGAAGATTACCCCATAAATCCAACTCCCACGATAGGGTGAGTTTAGCACCGTATTCAGGATCAGGTTTAGGGTTATCACCACCATAATTCAGCCGTTCTTTCTGACCGTAGATACGTGCACCGATCTCCGGGAACTGGTCGGCAAAAGTGATACGTTTGGCTGCAATCATTTCTTTGATCTTGGCGGCTGCTATCTTCATATCTTTATTATTCTCCAGGGCAGTCGTAATAAGCCGTTGCAAAGTGGTATCGGCATACAGGCTTTCCCAGGGAATATTATCCACGGAAAGACTGTCGGCACCGGCCTCCAATTCAGTCGGAAGGTTCAACTCCGGACGGGCATATTTCTCTCCTAGTTTACAAGATGAAAAAGAGAAGGTAACAGCCGACGCAGCAACCATAAAAAAGAGCATCTTCTTTTTAGGTATTATCCGCGCAACACGATCCATCCGCAGCGTTCGTTTAATCTTATAAATCAGAACAAAGAAGAACGGCACCAATACAATACCTACCGTAATGGCAACCAACATACCAAAGAACACCCCTGTACCGATGCTATGGCGTGAAGCTGATCCCGGTCCACTAGCCAACACCATCGGAAGCATACCTAATACGAATGCCAGGGAAGTCATCAGGATCGGACGGAAACGCATCCGCGCCGCATGGATAGCAGCCTGAACAACATCTACTCCGGCATCGACCTGTACTTTGGCAAATTCAACGATCAGGATCGCATTCTTCGCCGCCAGCCCGATCAGCGTGACAAGCCCAATCTGGAAATAGACATCGTTATGTAACCCGGTAGCCCAAATTCCCAGATAAGCACCCAAAGCGGCAACCGGCAAAGATAAGATAACAGCGATCGGAACGATCCAGCTTTCATACTGTGCGGCCAGGAACAGGAACACAAAGAGAAATACGAGTGCAAGGACCATGCCCGTCTGGCCGCCAGCCTTCTTTTCCTGATAGGACAGACCACTCCATTCCAAACCTATGTTATCGGGTAAATGTTCGCGGGCAATCCGTTGCATGGCAGCCATCGCTTCACCGGAACTATAGCCGGGGGCAGCCACTGCACTGATGGCAGCTGTCGAGAACATATTGAACTTCTTGATCGTACCCGGTCCGGTCGTATAGCTCGTCGTACCCAAAGCGGTTAGCGGAACCATCGAACCGTTTTGTGCACGGACAAAGAACAGTCCAATATTATCACGGGTGGCGCGATAAGGAGCTTCTGCCTGGATATATACCTTATATATACGGTTGAACATATTGAAGTCATTCACGTAGACGGAGCCCAAATAGGCTTTCATCGTCGAGAAGATATCCGTCAGAGGGATACCCAGGAACTTTGCCCGGTCACGGTCTACGTCAAAGTATAGTTGCGGAATCTCCGGTTGCAGGGCGGAAGATACGCCGGTCAGTTCGGGAGCTTTCGACGCATATAGCATAAATGTATCGGTGGCGCTTACCAAATTTTCCCA
Source organism: Parabacteroides goldsteinii DSM 19448 = WAL 12034 (assembly GCF_000969835.1). GTDB lineage: Bacteria > Bacteroidota > Bacteroidia > Bacteroidales > Tannerellaceae > Parabacteroides > Parabacteroides goldsteinii. The sequence goes on along the minus strand of NZ_KQ033913.1, from coordinate 7,339 downwards.
ACTGGCTTCACCGCGGGCTTCCAACTGCATTTCCAAACCTCCGCTTTCTCCCAGACCGGGTATTACCGGCGGACGATTCAGATAAGCGAGTATCTCCGGATAGTATTCAAATTCTTTACGGGCCACAGCCATCACATCTTCAACCCCCATACCGGAAGACTTACGTTCTTCCCAGGGTTTCAGAATAACGGTAAGCGTGGAGCGGCTTTGCGAAGTTCCCACACGGGTACTGCTTCCCGTCACGTTCTGGACATAGGCGACAGCCGGTTGTTTTTCCAGAAATTCTATCGCCCTGTCAGTTACTTTACGGGTACGCTCCAATGTCGCACCTTCGGGCATAACTAATTCCACCGTAAAAAATCCCTGGTCTTCCTCCGGGATAAAACTGGTAGGAATAATCCGGTTCAGCACAAAGATAAAAACAAGTACCATACCGAATCCGGCCAGAATTCTTTTGGGATTAGTAATCGCACGGGTCAGCAAATGGATATATTTATTATTCCCTTTATGCAGCCATATATTGATCTTCCGGAAGACGAAGTTTTTCTTCCCTACAGTCGGACGTAATATCAAAGCACACATCGCCGGGCTTAATGTCAAAGCAACGACAGTCGACAACAATACGGAAACCACGATCGTAATAGAGAACTGGCGATACAGTTGTCCCGTAATCCCGCTCAGGAAACTCACCGGAACGAACACTGCTGCCAACACCATCGATGTAGCAATCAAAGCTCCCGATAATTCACGCATCGCTTTATGGGTGGCTTCGCGGGCTGTAAGCCGTTCTTCATGCATGATACGTTCCACATTCTCCACTACGACAATCGCATCGTCGACCACAATACCGATCGCCAGGATCAGTCCGAGCAAGGTCAGCATATTCAGGGAGAATCCCATGATAAGCATAAATCCGAATGTCCCGATCAATGATATGGGAACAGCGATAGTCGGGATTAAAGCGGCACGCCAATTCTGTAATGACAGGAATACAACCAGTATAACCAGGAACAAAGCCTCAAACAAGGTTTTATAAACTTCATGGATAGACTGTGATATATATTCGGTCATATCAAAAGGGAACTTATATTCCAGCCCTTCCGGAAAGTTCTGGCTGATCTCTTTCATCGCTTCTTTTACATTCGTTGCCACTTCCAGAGCATTGGCACCCGGTAGCATATAAATACCCAGGATAGCCGCATTCTTTCCGTTTATTCCACTTTCCGTAGAATAAGAAGAGGCTTCCAAAGATATTCTCGCGACATCGCGCAAACGGACAATCGATCCGTCAGGATTGGCACGGACAACGATATCTTCAAATTCTTTTACCGTAGACAGACGTCCGCGGGCAGTGATCGGCAAAGTGATATCCACGTCGATAACCGGCTGTTTACCTAATTCTCCGGCAGCGGATTCACTGTTCTGTTCTTTTAGGGCAGCCTGGATATCTTTTACCGTCAGTCCCATATTAGCCAAACGGTCCGGATATACCCATATCTGCATACCATAGTAACGGCTACCGATATTGGAGACACGTCCCACACCCGGAATACGGCGAAGTACGTCGAGCACATTGATCGTTGCGAAGTTACTCAGATAGATTTCATCAAAACGCGGGTCATCCGAACTCAGGCTTAACGTCATCAACTGGCTGGCCGATTGCTTTTCCACGGTGATACCATTCTGAACAACATCGGAAGGCAGGCGCGATTCAGCCAGCTTCACACGGTTTTGTATTTCCACAGCAGCAAGGTCAGCATCAGCAGAAACATCGAATGTGACTGTTATAGTCAAACCTCCGGAGTTCGTACTGCTGCTCTGCATATAGATCATACCCGGAGTACCATTCAGTTCCTGTTCGATCGGTGTTGCAACAGCCTGCGACACCGTCAAGGCACTGGCTCCCGGATAAGAAGCACTGATCTTCACAACCGGAGGTGTGATCTGAGGATACTGGTCCACCGGTAACATCATCAATCCTATAACCCCGACAATAACGATCAATAAAGATAGTACGGTCGAGAATACGGGACGGTCTATAAAGAATCCCGGCTTCATTCTCCTGCCTCCTCTCTATATGCTTCGATGGCTTTGTCATCCCCCGCCTGAACCGGACGCACCAGCATACCAGGAACTAATTTATGATAGCCTTCGATAACTACTGCTTCATTTTCTCCCAGACCACGTTCAATAACGATGTTATTTCCGATTTCAGGTCCTGTTTGCACGAAACGCTTTTCCGCTACATTATCACGCCGGATAATATAGATGAAGACACCGCCTTGTTCTATGGAAATAGCCTTTCGGGGAACAACGATTGACCGTTCACGTACATCTAATAATAGTTTCACGCGGGTGAACTGTCCGGGAAGTAATTTCTGATTCGGATTAGCCAATTCTGCACGTACACCGAAAGTTCCTGTTTGGGGATCTACAATCGGATCGGCAAAGTCGACTACGCCTTTGACCGGATATTCGGAATTATCGGCCAGCGTCACGGTTACAGTCGGCTGCCAGGAACGGGTCGTATCCTGCTCACCGAACTTAATGTTACGGCGTTCGGCACGCAGATAATCCAATGCAGTCATTTTGAAGTCGACCAATACTGTGTCACTTTTTACCACGGCCGCTAATTTGGAGTTAACACCGGGACCAACCAGGGCGCCGACATCGACAAAACGCTCACTGATATATCCGGCAATCGGTGAAGTGACTGTTGTATAACCCAGCTCCAGTTGTGCCTGATCAAGGTCAGCTCTGCTCATTGCGATATTTGCCTCCGAATCATCCAGGGAAGCTAATGCGTTATCAAGATCCAACTGGCTGGCCGCATGCTGTTCGTACAACGGCTGTAAACGCTCTACATCTCTTTTGGCTTTTGCCGCCTGAGCTTCGTTCTTCTTTAACTGTGCTTTCGCTTTCTCTACGCGTGCCTTATAAAGTGCTGAATTTATTATAAACAAAGGTTCATTTTGTTTCACCTGTTTACCTTCTACAAACAGCATCCTTTCCAGATAACCTTCTACGCGTGCATGTATCTCTACATAACTTGCGGCACGAATACGGCCTACATATTCACCAAAAATTTGCACATCTTCTTTCTGAGGCTTGTCAACTATGACAAGAGGACGCAACGGCTCTTCTTTTTTTCGACATCCTGTTGCCAACATTAAAAGGGCGACTAATACGATACCTCCTTTTACTAATCTTTCTCCTACCATTACTAATATCTATAAATGACATTTAAATTTTCTATTGTTCTATCTCTATATTGTAAGAATGAAATAATCGTACCATTGTTCAATACAATCTGTTAAAAAACGCTATATCCCTAAATACTAACCATATAAATAAACAACCAAATAGAACAACTTCTTTATTAAAAACGGGGTTCGTAGAATTATTCCACAGACAAATGCTACATAATCCACAAAACAAATATAAACCAAATACAAATAATGTATTTATGGATAGTCAGAGTCATCAGCTATAAACACAAAAAGGAACCAACCTTTCGATTGATTCCTTTCATTTGTTTGGAGTTCTTGACTCTAAAACGGCGGCTATCTACTCTCCCACTTTTACGCAGTACCATCGACGTGGTTGGGCTTAACTTCTCTGTTCGGAATGGGAAGAGGTGGATCCCCAACGCTATAACCACCTTAATACCTTTTAAGATGTTTGACCTGGACAACGCTACTCTATCAGTAACTTTCGCTTTGTTAGTATCTCTACTAACCCTGCTGATATATCAATCCTTCCTCTCGGAAATAGAAAGTCTCGGGCTATTAGTACTACTCGGCTTCGACATTACTGCCCTTACACCTGTAGCCTATCAACGTCGTAGTCTACAACGACCCTCAGGGAGATCTTATCTTGAGGCTGGCTTCGTACTTAGATGCTTTCAGCACTTATCCAATCCAGACTTAGATACCCGGCGGTGCACCTGGCGGTACAACCGGTAAACCAGAGGTCTGTCCAACACGGTCCTCTCGTACTAGTGTCAGAGCCACTCAAATCTCCTACGCCCACGATAGATAGAGACCGAACTGTCTCACGACGTTCTGAACCCAGCTCGCGTGCCACTTTAATGGGCGAACAGCCCAACCCTTGGGACCTTCTCCAGCCCCAGGATGTGACGAGCCGACATCGAGGTGCCAAACCGCTCCGTCGATATGAGCTCTTGGGAGCGATCAGCCTGTTATCCCCGGAGTACCTTTTATCCTTTGAGCGATGGCCCTTCCATGCGGAACCACCGGATCACTATGCTCTAGTTTCCTACCTGATCGAGTTGTCTCTCTCCCAGTCAAGCACCCTTATGCCATTACACTCTACGACCGGTTACCAATCGGTCTGAGGGTACCTTTAGAAGCCTCCGTTACTCTTTTGGAGGCGACCACCCCAGTCAAACTACCCACCATACAGTGTCCTCGTTTCCACGAGTTAGAACTCAAACAACCAAAGGGCCGTATTTCAACGGCGACTCCACCGACACTGGCGTGCCTGCTTCGCAGTCTCCGGCCTATCCTACACATTAGTTGCCCAAATTCAATGTAAAGCTATAGTAAAGGTTCACGGGGTCTTTTCGTCCCATCGCGGGTAATCGGCATCTTCACCGATACTACAATTTCACCGAGCTCACGGTTGAGACAGTGTCCAGATCATTACACCATTCGTGCAGGTCGGAACTTACCCGACAAGGAATTTCGCTACCTTAGGACCGTTATAGTTACGGCCGCCGTTTACTGGGGCTTCAATTCAAACCTTCTCTTGCGATGAGCTCTCCTCTTAACCTTCCAGCACCGGGCAGGTGTCAGGCTGTATACTTCATATTTCTATTTCGCACAGCCATGTGTTTTTGTTAAACAGTTGCCTGGACCTATTCTCTGCGCCCCGCCATCGCTGACAGGGACCCTTTATCCCGAAGTTACAGGGTCAATTTGCCTAGTTCCTTAACCGTGAATCACTCGAGCGCCTCAGTATTCTCAACCCAACTACGTGTGTCCGTTTACGGTACGGGTACTCTATAGATATGCTTAGCGGATTTTCTAGGGAGCCTGTTTACATCCATATTGCCTTGTACAAGTACTCGGCATACTCTCAGGTTCGACTCTCACGGCGGATTTGCCTACCGCGATCAACGTCTACACCCTTTAACCAACTATTCCGTCAGTTGGCAGGACTGTCACTTCTCCGTCTCCACATCGCTCTATAAAGTAGTATGGGAATATTAAACCATTCTTCCATCGGAATCGCCGTTCGGCTTATCCTTAGGTCCCGACTTACCCTGATCCGATTAACGTTGATCAGGAAACCTTAGTCTTTCGGCGAGGAAGTTTCTCACTTCCTTTATCGTTACTTATACCTACATTTGCTTTTCCAGCTACTCCAGCAAGGGTTATCCCTCACCTTCAACGCCACTGGAATGCTCCCCTACCATCCATTACTCTGGATCCATAGCTTCGGTAAACAGTTTATGCCCGAGTATTATCCACGCCAAACTCCTCGACTAGTGAGCTGTTACGCACTCTTTAAATGAATGGCTGCTTCCAAGCCAACATCCTAGCTGTCTCTGCAGTCTGACTTCGTTAGTTCAACTTAACTGTTATTTGGGGACCTTAGCTGATGGTCTGGATTCTTCTCCTCTCGGACGCGGACCTTAGCACCCGCGCCCTCACTCCTTATCAATATATAACACGCATTCGGAGTTTATCTGGACTTGATAGGCGGTGAAGCCCTCGCATCCAATCAGTCGCTCTACCTCATGCTATACTAAATAAAGGCTGCACCTAAATGCATTTCGGGGAGTACGAGCTATCTCCAAGTTTGATTAGCCTTTCACCCCTACCCACAGTTCATCCGAAAGCTTTTCAACGCTTACCGGTTCGGTCCTCCAGTTAGTGTTACCTAACCTTCAACCTGACCATGGGTAGATCACTTGGTTTCGCGTCTACTCCCTCCGACTATACCGCCCTGTTCAGACTCGCTTTCGCTTCGGCTCCGTATCTGAAATACTTAACCTTGCCGGAGAAAGTAACTCGTAGGTTCATTATGCAAAAGGCACGCCGTCACAACTTACGTTGCTCCGACCGCTTGTAGGCAGACGGGTTCAGGGTCTATTTCACTCCTCTGTTCGAGGTTCTTTTCACCTTTCCCTCACGGTACTGGTTCGCTATCGGTCTCTCGGGAGTATTTAGCCTTACGGGATGGGCCCCGCTAATTCACACAGAATTTCTCGTGCTCCGCGCTACTCAGGATACCACTAGGCTTCGTTAGAAAGTCGTGTACGGGATTTTCACCCTCTATGATCACTTTTTCCAAAGTGTTCCACTTTCCTAAGTTCTTGCCACAGCGTGGTCCTACAACCCCGGTATTGCCTAAACAATACCGGTTTGGGCTCTTCCGCGTTCGCTCGCCACTACTTGCGGAATCATTTTTATTTTCTCCTCCTATGGGTACTTAGATGTTTCAGTTCCCCACGTTCGCCTCCCTTACGGGATGACAGGCCTTCAACCTGCCGGGTTGCCCCATTCGGAAATCTGAGGATCAAGGATTATTTGCATCTCCCCCCAGCTTATCGCAGCTTATCACGTCCTTCGTCGCCTCCGAGAGCCAAGGCATCCACCGTCTGCCCTTGCTTACTTTCTTATTTCCGGTCACATCGCTGTGAACCTGGATTGATATATCTTCAGCTTGCTCTTGTTACTTTATTTTACGTTGTCCATCATGTCAAAGATCTTGTCGTTACTTTATGTTTCTGATGTCTCGGTAACTTTTTGTGGAGAATAACGGATTCGAACCGTTGACCCTCTGCGTGCAAGGCAGATGCTCTAGCCAGCTGAGCTAATCCCCCAAAATTCTCTCTCAGAGATTCTGTAGTCCCAGGCAGAGTTGAACTGCCGACCTCTACATTATCAGTGTAGCGCTCTAACCAACTGAGCTATAGGACTGTCAACTTTGCCTTGGTTTCCCTCAGCATCATTTTTCTCTCTTGCCGACACTTTATTGCCGGTAGATCTATATTTTATACATATTCAACCGTAGTACAAGTTAACTAATACCTCTGAGTCAACTTGATAACGAACTCTGCGCTCCAGAAAGGAGGTGTTCCAGCCGCACCTTCCGGTACGGCTACCTTGTTACGACTTAGCCCCAGTCATCGGTTTTACCCTAGGCCGATCCTTGCGGTTACGGACTTTAGGTACCCCCAACTCCCATGGCTTGACGGGCGGTGTGTACAAGGCCCGGGAACGTATTCACCGCGCCATGGCTGATGCGCGATTACTAGCGAATCCAGCTTCACGAAGTCGGGTTGCAGACTTCGATCCGAACTGAGATG
>NZ_KQ033912.1:3359320-3531919 GCF_000969835.1 Parabacteroides goldsteinii DSM 19448 = WAL 12034 | reverse complement strand
CCAGCCGCACCTTCCGGTACGGCTACCTTGTTACGACTTAGCCCCAGTCATCGGTTTTACCCTAGGCCGATCCTTGCGGTTACGGACTTTAGGTACCCCCAACTCCCATGGCTTGACGGGCGGTGTGTACAAGGCCCGGGAACGTATTCACCGCGCCATGGCTGATGCGCGATTACTAGCGAATCCAGCTTCACGAAGTCGGGTTGCAGACTTCGATCCGAACTGAGATGAGGTTTGGAGATTAGCATCCGCTCACACGGTAGCTGCCCTTTGTCCCCACCATTGTAACACGTGTGTCGCCCCGGATGTAAGGGCCGTGCTGATTTGACGTCATCCCCACCTTCCTCACAGCTTACGCTGGCAGTCTCACTAGAGTCCTCAGCATGACCTGTTAGTAACTAGTGATAAGGGTTGCGCTCGTTATGGCACTTAAGCCGACACCTCACGGCACGAGCTGACGACAACCATGCAGCACCTCGCAAATTGCTATTACTAGAGACTCTGTTTCCAGAGCTGTCAATATGCGTTCAAACCCGGGTAAGGTTCCTCGCGTATCATCGAATTAAACCACATGTTCCTCCGCTTGTGCGGGCCCCCGTCAATTCCTTTGAGTTTCACCGTTGCCGGCGTACTCCCCAGGTGGATTACTTAACGCTTTCGCTGTGCCGCTTACTGTGTATCGCAAACAGCTAGTAATCATCGTTTACTGCGTGGACTACCAGGGTATCTAATCCTGTTTGATCCCCACGCTTTCGTGCTTCAGTGTCAGTTATAGTTTAGTAAGCTGCCTTCGCAATCGGAGTTCTGCGTGATATCTATGCATTTCACCGCTACACCACGCATTCCGCCTACCTCAAATATACTCAAGTCAACCAGTTTCAACGGCAATTTTATGGTTGAGCCACAAACTTTCACCGCTGACTTAATTAACCACCTACGCACCCTTTAAACCCAATAAATCCGGATAACGCTCGCATCCTCCGTATTACCGCGGCTGCTGGCACGGAGTTAGCCGATGCTTATTCATATGGTACATACAAAAAGGAACACGTTCCTCACTTTATTCCCATATAAAAGAAGTTTACAAACCATAGATCCTTCATCCTTCACGCGACTTGGCTGGTTCAGGCTCTCGCCCATTGACCAATATTCCTCACTGCTGCCTCCCGTAGGAGTCTGGTCCGTGTCTCAGTACCAGTGTGGGGGACCTTCCTCTCAGAACCCCTATCCATCGTGGACTTGGTGAGCCGTTACCTCACCAACTATCTAATGGAACGCATGCCCATCTATCAGCGATAATTCTTTAACAAATATTTCCATGTGGAACCCCTGTTTTATGCGGTATTAGTCCGACTTTCGCCGGGTTATTCCCCTCTGATAGGTAGGTTGCATACGCGTTACTCACCCGTGCGCCGGTCGCCACCAATGTATTGCTACATCGTGCTGCCCCTCGACTTGCATGTGTTAAGCCTGTCGCTAGCGTTCATCCTGAGCCAGGATCAAACTCTTCGTTGTTTAAATTGTTTTTATATCTATGCTCAGAATTCGTATTTATTTCAAGTTTTTGACGGTATTAATTTTTAATACTTGTACTACTTGTTGATATGTAAATCTTTCAAAGAACTTTCGCTTTCTTTTCGATTGCGGCTGCAAAGGTAAGGACTTTTTTTTAACTACCAAATTTTTTAGAAGAAAATTTGAAAGGTTTTTTTTGAGTCGCTGTGGCGGTTGGAATTTTGCTTAGAACCTCTAACCTCATCCCCTTTCCTCAGGTTACCTCTTTCATCATGTTGGTGCGCCGTTCTCTCTCGAATGCGGGTGCAAAAGTAGTAGATTACTATATACGATCCAAACTTTTTACCAACTATTTTTCATTTATTTTTTCACGGCAGGCACTGTAATATAATGTACGCACAAAGAAGACTGAAAAAATATTCCTCACTTACCGGTACTACCCGCATCTTTCGATTCGACTATACGGTTACTTTAGGTTTTTGTCAACTTATTTCAGGACACGACTTCCCTTTCTTTTATTCGTTCAATATATATCGAATGAATAATACACTATTATCAAATGAATAAAGCATATATGTCTTCTTTGCGTTTGATATATATCAAACGAATCACTTATACTGTAGCCGGGCTGAGTTATATACAAGTATATACAGAAAACGAAGGAAGGAAAAAGGTATCTATACATAACCTTAAAAAACTCAGGATTACTAAATATTTTTCTTCCCATATTTAAAAATATAACTAAAACCAATCCCTATTTCTATAGGAGTCGATGTTTTCAGTTTCTTATCAAATTCAACAATTCCTGATTTATAATAATCCAACGTGCTATATCCCAACCAAGCGGCTATAGAAAAAGAACGACCTACCGGATACTGATAACCAGCCTTTATTACATATTCGAATTCGTGATGAATAGATTGCCCCTTATTTGACAAACGATCGAAATTCCAATTCAGTCGGTTGTAAGCAAATTTATTTTCAATAAAGATATAATGGGAACGATCAATTTTTTCTTCGTATTTAATTGGCAAATAAAACTTCGGAGAGATATGAAGAGAAAAAAAAGAACCTTTATAGACTAAATTATCCCCTCTTAATCCTCCCAACCCAACTCGCTGTGTAAAACCACCTCCACCAAAACCAGCATTAACCCCAAAGAAAGGGACAAAATCAAATTCATATCCGATATCAGCGGCAATAACTCCAGGATTACCTATTTGGCTCAATGTGTAATGCCAACCGAATAAATATTTGAAACCGGCATTAATCTTCTGTCCTTCCTGAGCATAAGATACGACAACAGGCAATAGCAATAATAAAACCAGTATCTTCTTCATATTATTCTTTCGTTTAAGACAATACAAATATAGAAAGAGCCCCCTAATCAAACCGTTACCACATTGCCATCTACTGTTATTTAGTGTTACCACCGGAATGAACGAAGACAAATCAAGTTATATTTGTAATATGAAATTACAAATGCGTCTTATACTGATCTTCGTTTCCTTATCGGTCCTGGGAATATTCTTTTTCCAGGGATATTGGTTATGGAATAGTTATAACATAGAAAAACAACAAATCAGAAGAATTATCAACGAAACACTTCAGCAAGCAATTAATGAAGATCTGACAGAGCGGATGGAAAAAATGAAAAACGACACGACACCCGGTGCACCTCACGGCCAAGTGGAGTTCAGTTTTTCTATGGACAGTACTTCCCATACAGCCTCCCAACAGACACCCCGGAAATATTATTCCCGTACCCGGCTCCAATTATCCAATGAAACCGACAGCACCGTTTTTCAGGCTTATAAACCGGAAAACACCCCCATGATGAGAATGGCATTCAAAGGAATCTGGCAAGCTATTAACGGGATTTCTCCTGTAAACATTGAAAAAACCGACAGCCTATGGTCAACCTTTCTCAGTGCAGAAGGTATATACAACCGTCATTTTATCGACTTTACACTAGGCACAGACACTCTTCTGGCTTCTTCTTTACCGGACAACCAGAATCCAACCAATTTGCTTGCCACCCAAAAAATAGGCGTTAACAGTGACGATAGTATCGGCATGCAAGGATTTATCATTGCACCCGGAGAGACAGTACTCAAGCGGATGGGGCCATTGTTTCTCGCCTCATTCTTTCTGATTATCATTACGACAACTTGTTATATCTACCTGATACGAACCATTTTACACCAGAAAACGATCGCCCAGATAAAAAATGATTTTGTCAACAACATGACCCATGAACTGAAGACTCCGATCACCATTACTTACTCAGCTATCGACGCTTTGCAAACATTCAATTTCGTCGAACAAAAAGAGACACGGGAGGAATATTTCACACTTTGCCGCCAACAATTAAAGCATCTTTCCGGTCTGGTTGAAAAGATACTTAGCATGGCTGTCGACGAGCGCAAAAACTTCCGGCTGCAAAAAGAGACTTTCCGGATAAAACCGGTCATAGATAATCTGGCACAACAGCTTACGCTAAAAACAGATAAACCTGTTTCTTTTCAGATCGTCTGTGAACCTGAGGAACTGACGATATATGCCGATAAACTGCATTTCACCAATGTAATCAGCAATATGCTCGATAATTCAATCAAGTACTCCGGAAAAAGCGTACTAATCTCCATTCGGATAAACCGAATAGAGAAAGGGACTCAAATCGACCTGACAGATAACGGTATAGGCATCCCTACCGTTCAACTAAACCGCATATTCGAACGTTTCTATCGTGTCCCCAAGGGGAATATACATGACGTGAAAGGTTTCGGACTCGGACTCAGCTATGTCAAAGACATCATAGAGCGGCACAACGGGACTATTACCGTTGAAAGCAAAGAAAAAGAAGGAAGTACATTTACTATTATAATACCGGAAAAGAAATGATACATGTATTATTGGCCGAAGATGAAATAGCATTAGCTAAAATAATCAAAGACAGCTTGGAAAGCCGCCGGAAATTCCAAATTACAATTGCGGCAAACGGCAATGAAGCAATGTCTTTATATCACCGCTCAAAACCGGATATCCTGGTATTGGATGTGATGATGCCTCAAATGGATGGATTCACGCTTGCCAAAATGATCCGTCAAACCGACACACAGACACCGATCTTATTCCTTACCGCACGCTCATCGGTCGATGACCTGGTAACCGGTTTTCACCTGGGAGGAAATGATTATCTGAAAAAGCCGTTCGACATGGAAGAATTGATCGTTCGCATCCTCGCCCTATTGAACCGTCCGATAATCATAGAAGAAGAAAAACGACCGGAAGTTTTCAGCATCGGTCAATATACGTTCGATTACCCCCGTCAGACGTTACAGATAAGCGACCAAACAGAAACATTATCGCATCGGGAAGCCGAGATTCTACGCATGCTCTGCCAACATACGAATGATGTATTGCACCGTAAACCGGTTTTACTGGAGTTATGGGGAGACGATTCCTTTTTCAATGCCCGCAGCATGGATGTTTTTATCACCAAGCTACGTAAAAAATTAAAAGCCGATCCCTCGGTTCAGATTGTGAACATCCGGGGGATCGGCTATAAACTGATCATATAGTAAAATCAAATAAACAATTCAGGTTCGCGACGTGCGCTGAAGTTTTTATGAAGCATAGCCGTATAGGGAGTATCGAAAGTACGGGCCCCTTCCGGACATTCTTTTACGCAGGCACAGCATTTAATACAAAGCGACGGATCACTGAACATACGATCATCGACAATCGATATCGCCGCAACAGGGCATACATCGATGCAATACTCACATTGTGTACACAAATCCTCATCCGTCACAGGAGCCTGTGGAGTGGAAGGACCTTTTACTTTGTACGGGAAATTTCCTTTTACCTCCAACGGCTGTAAATCCGTCAACGTCGATACGTTATCCAGCTTCTTCAGAATTTCGCTACCGAATTCGGATGCTTTCAACAAATCGTCCTTATCCGGCCGACCGGCGGCAATAGGCATATCTTTCCGACTGTATGAATGCTCACCGATAAAGGCACCGGCACTCACCGGCACGAATCCCTGAGCGGAAAGCGCATCGCTTAACTCCTTTAAAGCGTCTTCGTAATCGCGGTTTCCGTAGACTACGACAGGAATAACCGGAGTTGCGTTTCCTTTAAACATACGGATGCGATCCATAGCCGTCTCCGCAACGCGGCCTCCATATACAGGAACCGCAACGATTACCAGTTCATTCCCTCCCATCGAAAGCAGTTCCTTCAATCCTTCATGGGTAATATCCGATTCGGACAAAGTATCCGCTTCCAACGCTTCGGCAATTGCATAAGCTATTTTTGCAGAAGTATGCGTCGGAGAGAAATAAATCAAATGTATATTCTGATATTGCATATCGTTTACTTTAAAGATGCACCAATCTTATCCATCAATCCGGCAAACTCCTCTTCGGTATATCCCTTGCCGGCATACATCACTTTTCCGTCTTTACCTATCAGATAAGTACGGGGAATCAGGTTCTTTGCAAATGCTCCAAAGATGGCACGGTTCTTATCCGGATACAACGGGAAGGTGAAACCTTTTTTCTCATTATACTTTGCCAACTCGGCATCTGTATGTTCACGTCCAATCACCAACATCTGAAAGTTTTTATTATCCTTAAACTTCGGCCACAACTTCTGCTGTACTTCCGCCAGTTCTTTCTGACAGGGAGGACACCAGGTTGCAAAGAAATTTATCAGCACTACTTTCCCTTTCAGGGAAGCAGACGAGATTTGTTTACCATCGTCGGAAACGATCGTGAATGCAGGCATCTGGTCGCCCACTTTTATAATATCACCATCGTTCTGAGCACGGGCTACAAACGCGAAAATTGCAAGCAGGACGGTTAAGAGGTACTTCTTCATAGGCTTTATTTTATTCTTTGGGCAACATCGTAACCGGCTTTCAGGGCTTTCAGGTTCATCTCAACCACTTCTTCCCCTTTACGACCGAAGATACGACGGATACCGTCTTCTATTTTATTATACTCAATTCCAATAAAAGGAGCAGCAGCACCCAACATCACGATATTGGCGGCACGGGCCGTAGCGACTTCCTTAGCTATAGCTTCCACATCCAGGATAACCTTATGCGGCAATTTATCCAGCTCTTCGTTTACTTTCTCCATATCCGGATAATTAGGGATATTGACAAACGGCTGTGAATTAGTCACCAACCAACCATCTTCTTTCAGATAAGGAAGATAACGGAGACTTTCCATCGGTTCCAGGGAAATGATCAGGTCGGCATGTCCCTTCGGAATCAGGTCGGACGCGATCGGCTGGTCAGACAAACGCAGGTTCGACTGTACGTCGCCACCACGCTGGCTCATTCCGTGAACTTCCGCCTGCTTCATATACAAACCTTCTTTCAAAGCGGCTTCTCCAATAACGGCGGCAATAGAGAGGATACCTTGTCCTCCTACACCTGACAATATAATATCTGCTCTCATTTCTTGCTTGCTTTTTTCTTTCTTGTTAATGTCTGGATACATTCACGACGCGGGATCAGGACAGATACGCCTTTGTATTCGATCTCTTCGCGGATGATCTGTTTCATTTCTTCGTAATTCTTCTTCAACGGGATCATAACACGGATATGAGCGGGATCGACACCGATACCTGCACAGATAGCTTCCAGGCGTCCTGTTCCGGCTGAATCCTGTCCGCCGGTCATAGCCGTTGTTTCATTATCGGAAATCACGATTGTGATGTTTGTATCCTCATTGACACAATCCAGCAAACCGGTCATACCGGAATGCGTGAAAGTAGAATCACCAATTACCGATACGGCCGGGAATACACCGGCATCAGAAGCCCCTTTCGCCATTGTAATGGAAGCCCCCATATCGATACAAGAGTCGATTGCACGGAACGGAGGCAAAGCTCCCAATGTGTAACAACCGATATCGCCGAATACTTTCGGGTCTTTATATTCAGCCAGCACCTCATTCAATGCTTCATACACATCGCGGTGACCGCAACCCTGGCATAATGCAGGCGGACGCTGTTCCACCACTTCGGGGATAGCATAGTAACTGGTAATATCTTTGCCTAAAGCCTTGCCTACGGCATCCGGAGTCAACTCGCCGTCACGCTGTAAAGTCCCGTCCAAACGGCCGTGAACAGTTATCCCTTTACCCAGGAACCCTTTCAATTGTTCTTCCACAACCGGATAGCCTTCTTCAAGCACCAGAATTTCCTTACATTCACCGGTAATCTTTTCCACCAACTTACGTGGCAACGGATATTGAGTAATCTTCAATACCGGATATTCGAACCCGTCAGGATAATTCTCCGACAGATAGTTGAATGCAATACCGGTTGTAATGATACCCATCTCTTTGTTGGGAGCATCGAAATACTGGTTATATTTTGAACTTTCAGCCGCTTCGGTAAACCCTTTCTGCGCTTCCAGCAATACTTTGAAACGTTTGCGTGCCAAAGCCGGAAGCAAGATAAAACGCTGACGGCCGTCAGGCGGACAACTCATCGTATTTTCTTCCTTGATCGGACGCGTTACCACACCGGCACGAGAGTGCGCCATACGGGTAGTAATACGCATCAAGATCGGATAACCCAGTTTTTCTGAAAGCTCGAAACCTTCATACACCATATCGTATGCTTCCTGCTGGCTGGATGGTTCCAACATCGGGATCATAGCAAAATTTCCATATACACGGTTATCCTGCTCGTTCTGTGATGAGTGCATGGAAGGGTCGTCGGCCGTAATAATAATCATACCACCGTTGATACCGCTCATTCCGGCATTCATAAAGCAGTCTGCCGCCACATTCAGTCCGACATGTTTCATACAGCAAAGCGAACGCTTTCCGGCATAACTCATACCTAAAGCTGCCTCCATTGCTGTTTTTTCATTCGTACTCCAACGGCTGTGTATCCCCCGTTCTTTCGCTACTGCCGAGCCTTGTATATACTCGGTAATTTCAGTTGAAGGGGTACCCGGATAGGCATAAACACCGGAAATACCGGCATCGATCGCAGCCTGTGCGATAGCCTCATCCCCCAAGAATAGTTGTTTTTCCATGTATATTTGTTTTCTTAAATTGATTTTTATGTTATACCAACAGCCAAAGATACAGCTTTTACCATAAACAAAAAGCAAAAAGCCTACCGAATCTTTCTCCTGTTCAGTTCAGCCCGGTAACGGTTTGCATTGCGATTATGCTCTGCCAGCGTTGCCGCAAAATTATGCCGGCCCGAAAAATCTTCTTTGGCGCACATATAAAGATAATTATGCTTCATATAATTCAAAACGCTGTCCATCCCCTTGATAGTCGGGACACGCAGCGGTCCGGGCGGCAACCCGGCATATTTATATGTATTATATGGAGAATCTATTTCCAGATGTTCGAACAGGATGCGTTGCAAGGTAAAATCACCCACTGCAAATTTGACGGTAGGATCGGCTTGTAACGGTATGCCACGATGCAAACGGTTCAGATACAAACCGGCCACAATCGGATATTCATCTGCCGCAGCCGTTTCTTCCTCTACGATGGAGGCCAGGATGGCGACTTCCGCAGGCGTCAGATCAATCGCTTTTGCCTTCTCCAGACGTGCTTCCGTCCAGAAGACTTTATATTCACGATTCATACGTTGCATCAGTTTTTCAGCGGGAATATTCCAATAGACCTCATAGGTATTCGGAATAAACATGGAAAGAATTGTTTCGGTTGTAAATCCCAGCGAATCGCAATAAGCCGAATCGTTCAGCAAGACCAGTAAGTCCTCTTTATCCAGCATCAACTGTTCGTCCAACCGCTCCACCAGATCATCTTTAAAGCGGATATTATTAAAGGTAAGACGGGTTGCCACCTGATGACCGCGCCGCAGATCGTTCAACAGTTCCAGGTTGCTCATTCCCGGCGATACCGCATATCGGCCGGTCTTCATATTTCCCTGGTATTGCAGGAATCCGGCCAACTGTTTAAAACTTCCGATACGATTGCAGCCGGCCGAATCAATCAACTGACGGCAAAGTTCGCCGAAATCCTTGTCTTTTCCTATATACAGATAAACCGTTTCTTTGGGAGTAAAGTTAGGCGCCCATGCCAGACGGTATCCCCAGAAACCTGTGCCCGCCAGCAAAAAGACTAAAAATACGACAATCCCAATTAGTATATTACGCTTCCCCTGTTTTTTCTTATTCATTTTTTCCTCCAATAAAATACTGATTATCAGAACAGGTCACAAAAGTAATACCTTTTTCCGAAAAAATAGATGCAAAATCCTTTGTTTATTTAAAAACATCCGCCTATCTTTGCAGCGCAATTCTAAGGAAGAAGCACAGAACACATGGAAGTGTGGGTGAGTGGCTGAAACCACCAGTTTGCTAAACTGACGTACTCGTAAGGGTACCGGGGGTTCGAATCCCCCCGCTTCCGCTCCAAAGGCTGTTAGTCGAAAGATTGACAGCCTTTGTTGTTTTACCCCCTAAAACGAACCTGCCATTGAGGAAAATTTCATCACATTTCCCCAATTCCACATCCCCATTCTACAGTCTGGCACAATCACGAATACGCAATACTGTTTGATTATCAACACACAAGCAATCATACCATCCGTTTGGCACACGAATTGAATTACATTAAGCGTATTAGTAATAAAAGATTGTTGAATTAAAAAAATTAAGATCATGAAAAAGGTATTAGTAGTAATGGCAATGGTTATGGGTGTTGGTTGTATGAGTGCTATCGCAGCAGAAACAAGTGTTGATTCAGTAGCTTGCTGTCAGTCTACTCAGGATGAGTACACAAAGGTTGAAGTGGCAGATGTTCCCGAAGTAGTGAAAACAGCAGTTGAAAAAGCCTATGCAGGCCAGACCATCAAAGAAGCCTCTGTAGCAGAAAAAGACGGAGCCAAGACTTATAAACTTGTTATCGCTACAGCCGAAGGTACGGAAAGCACAGTTACCTTCAATGACAAAGGCGAAGAAGTAAAATAAAATTTAATAACAACAGTTATGTCGGTTAAGACAAACGTCCGGATGTCCCCAGGGAAGTCCGGACGTTTTGTTGTTTTTAGCTCTCATGTTTTTCAGCCCATTCAAATATAACCGGACTCTGCACATCCACACCGAACTCCGCCGCTTTTTGCAGGATACGGTAAGCCAGCAACGGCTTCTTATCCTCGGGTGCATATCTGAAATAAGATTCGGCTGCCCTTACATGGGCCGCATCGGGCATAGGAAACTCACGGGTTTCCGGAAGGCCAAAATCAGAGGAAGGAAGTTCCTTGCGTTCTTCTGTCGTCAACTTGTCACTAAACCTGTTTACCATAATCATTTATTTTCGATTGTTCATTATAACCCACTCAACAACCAAAAAGCTCATTTCTATTGCCTGATTTAGCAATTATTCTATTAAAACAGGGAATCAATCCTCTTTCTTCAGCAAGATGATATCCAGAATGGAACTGACTGTATCCGCTTTTTTGACCACCATCAGATGATCGCCTCCCTCAACGGGAAAAACATTTTCAAGCCGGTCATAAGGAAAGATCTGATCGGCCGTGCCATGAATATGATAAAGGTGTTCGCTCTTATTGTCCGGTACCCAGTCAGTGATCTGTTCTACCGCCCATTTGATATATATGGGATCGGTAACAGTCATATACTCTGCCAGGTCGGAATTGGAGGCATTATATACCAGGCGGTTAAAGGCATTGGTAATAAAGTCGGTCGACGAGAAAAGCCGTTTAGGCATAAACTCCATCAGGTTGACTTTCCTGACTGCCTGGAAAAGAATAGGGATTTCCCTTTTGCTTTTAAAGGAAGAAATGATAACGCACTTCTCCGGTTTCAGAAAAAGTGTCATCTCCTGCATGATAACGGCACCAAAAGAATAACCGATCAGGATAAACGGGCGCGAGGTGTCGATCGTCTTTGCCATCTTATGGGCATACTCCGACAATGATTCGTCGGGGCTGGGAATAAACCATTCAATATAGGCTTTTTTATACCCCTTCGGAAGCCGCAGTTTGTCAAAGACCTTACAGTTATAGCACATCCCGGAAATAAAATAGACAGTAATATCCTCCGCCTCCTTTTTCCAAAGCCAGTTTACCAACGATGACAAACGTCTCCACAGTCCGGGTGATTGCACTTTACTTCCTTCCATATATCATTTTTACTTTATAAGCATAAAGATAGTGGTTTTGTTCAAATGATCATCTATCGGCTTTCAGCTGACGTAATAATTCGGAAGGAGTGCAGCCAAACTGCTGCTTGCAGAAACGTGTAAAATGAGTCGCCGAGTTAAACTTATACAACCGCATAACATCACTCAGCGTATTTCCCGGTTCGGCCAGTTTGAAACGCACATGTTTTGCTTTTTGTTTCAATAACCATTGATGGGGAGAGATTCCGAACTCTTCCTTGAACTTATTATTAAAATTCGTACGTCCCATACCGGCTATTTTTGCCAACCCGTCCACCTGGTCCACCTTCAGATAATTTTCAAGTATGAGGGAACGGAAATCCAGCGATTTTCCAACGACAGGATGAAATAAATAAGCCAACTCTTCTTTTCGATAAAATCCCCGAAACAGCAAAAACAGCTCCATCGACTTTATCTCATGCAAATGCTTGCAGTTCATCTTCGACTCCAGGTATTCTATGATAGTCTCCAGGAATAAACGTAAAGGCGGATATATAACAGTCGGCTGATAATCATACTCGATCTCACGACTAAGGGGAGCCAGCGATTGAAGTTCCAGTTTATTGCAAGCACCGGGGAAACGGTCAAACGTAAATATAACAAGGTTGGAATCAGATAATATCTTACAGAAAAAATCAGAGGACTTCGGGATCAATATAAACTCATCCGACCGGATGATTCTGTTTCTTTGCTCATTACAACAAATAACAGCTTCACCTTCCAGGAAAAAGATCAGATGATGGCAATCCTTGTCCTGCTCTTTCAGTTCACTCTCCTCTCTTACTATACGATGTTTAAATCCAACTAAAATATCCGGAGAATAATCTTTACAAGATATATGCTCTTCCAAATAAAGTAACTTTTTCATTACATCCCCCATTTTTAATTCCGACATTAGTGTTTCCTCATATTTACCTTTACAACGGTATCGCATTCAGTCGGTTATTCACTCACTATACAAAAGGCTCATTTCACAATTTGAAACAAATGTATAACTTTTTCCGGTTAAACAACTCACATATCCATCGTTAATGTTTACATATCTGCTACGGAAATACGGCGAGGCTATTATTGTCCGGCGCTTTCCGAAAATAAAAAAGTGCAGTTCCTGCATATACTACAAAAACAGCACTTTATCAATTACTTATCAGAAAATTAAGTTACTCAATCCTGCCTACCATTCCGGAAGGATCCACCCATTCATCGAACTCTTCGGCCGTAAGCAACCCGGAATCAACGGCTGCCTGCTTCAACGATTTGTTTTCACGAAATGCTTTCTGGGCAATCGAAGCTGCTTTATAATAACCGATCTTCGGATTGAGTGCCGTCACCAACATCAAGGAGTCGTCCAGATGTTTCTTTATAGTCTCTTTTACCGGCTGGATACCGACAGCACAATGGTCGTTGAAACTCCGGCAACCATCACCGATCAGCCGCGCGCTGTGCAGAAAATTATAAATAATCATCGGCTTGTACACATTCAACTCAAACTGCCCCGACGCACCGCCTACGGAGATCGCCACATCGTTCCCCATGACCTGCGCTGCAATCATGGTGAGAGCTTCGCACTGGGTCGGGTTCACTTTCCCCGGCATGATAGACGAGCCCGGCTCATTTTCCGGCAAACGGATTTCACCGATCCCCGCACGCGGACCGGAACCCAGCATACGGATATCGTTAGCTATCTTCATCAGGCTGACTGCGACGCCTTTTAACGCACCGTGCGTTTCAACGATCGCATCATGGGTTGCCAGCGCCTCGAATTTATTGGGTGCCGTGACAAACGGCAGACCGGTCAGTTCCGATATTTTCTTTGCCACCTTCTCCCCGTAGTTTTCCAGAGTGTTGATACCGGTACCGACAGCCGTACCTCCCAGCGCCAGTTCCGCCAGATGCGGCAATGTATTCTTTATCGACTGGATGCCGTATTCCAGTTGGGCGGCATACCCGCTGAACTCCTGCCCCAAAGTCAAAGGAGTCGCATCCATAAAATGAGTACGCCCGATCTTGACGATCGGCATGAACTCCCGGCTTTTCATGACGAGGGTACGGTGCAACAACTCCAGAGACGGAATCGTGTTCTCCCGAAGCATCTTATAAGCGGCGATGTGCATAGCCGACGGGAACGTATCATTAGACGACTGCGATTTATTCACATCGTCGTTAGCCATCAGGACCTTTACCTCATCGGTCAGTTTTCCGCCATTCAGGACATGTGCACGGTTGGCAATCACTTCATTCACATTCATATTGGTCTGCGTACCGCTACCAGTCTGCCAGACCACCAGGGGAAACGCCTCATCCAGGCGGCCCGCCAGTATCTCATCGCAGACACGTACTATCAGATCGCACTTTTCCGCCGACAGCACACCTGCATCCTTATTGGCCAGCGCAGCTCCTTTTTTGAGGTAGGCAAAGGCATAAATAATCTCTTTGGGCATACGGTTTATATCTTGTGCAATCTCAAAGTTTTCGATACTACGTTGCGTCTGCGCTCCGTAATAAGCATCCACGGGAACCCTGACGATTCCCATGGTATCTTTTTCTATTCGACATTCCATAACTTCTTCTTATTCGTTTTTCTTATAAAACCATTCAGATTATGAATTGTTTACGATTACAACCGGTATGTCTTTTTATATACACACTTCATGTACCAATAAGATAAGACGAAGAGAGACAGGACATAAATATGTTCCGTCGTCCAATACACAGCGAGAGGGAGATTCGGGGTTGCGGACAATACATACAGGTATATCACATAGAAAACCGTCGTAACCACTTCAAAAAGGAAAGCCGTACGGGTCCTTCCGGTTCCGGTAACGGCATTGCAATAAATATGAGCCGCAACCGAAAAGAGGTAATTAGCCAGCATGACCGTAAAAGGCCAGAAGGCAATCCGGATCAACTCCTCATTCTTCGTATAAACGCCCAACACCGCATCGGAGAAAAAGAAGGTCAGCACAATCAAAGGAAGTCCTACAAAATAACCCAGGCAAACCATTTTACGGCACAAAGGCATCACCTTTGCGTATTCGCCTGCCCCTATCAGATTGCTGACCAACGATCCCGTTGTTGTCGAGAATGAGCAGACGATCACAAAAAAGACCGTCGATATGCTCCGGATGATATTGGCTACAGCCAGTATGTTTTCTCCCAGATGTTCAATCATCACGAAAAAAAAGAACCAGGGAGCCACACTGATAAAAGCATGCATCATACTCCACACGGAGAGATGAAGCAAACGGAGCAACAACCGCCCGTCATACACAGGCCGCAAGCCATACTGACGTTTGTCTACCTCCCGGAAGATATAGACAAGAAAGACGATTAAAAAAGACAATTCAGACAAGGTCGAAGCCAGAGCGGCGCCGGAAATACCCAACCGTGGAAACCCTGCATGACCGAATATCAACAGGTAATTCAGTAGGATATTGGTCGTCACCATAACCACGGCCCCAACAGTCAACACCTTGGTTTTGATAATCCCGACAAAGAAAGAACGGAAAGCCAGTGCCGGGAAAGTAAACAGAAGCCCGAATGTCCGCCAGTCGAGATAATCCATTACGGCACCATAGACCTCATCCGAAGTGACCAATCCGGATAAAATAACCGGTGCAATCCATTTGGATAACAGGAACAGGAAAACCGCCAGCACTACCAGGAAAAACAATCCCTGAAAAAACACCTTTCCTGTTTCATCGTATTTCTGTTCGCCGTTACGGCGTGCCACCATGACCTGCAATCCGAGGCTAAAACCAAAACCCAGCATATAAAGAATCAGGTAATACATGCCGGCCAAGGCGGAAGCACCCAGCTCAACCTCCCCGTAATGCCCCAGAAATATAGCGTCGGTAATATTGATCAGTTGTTCCATTAAAATGCTCATCATCACGGGATAGTTGATGAGCCAGATCTGTTTGTATGTGAAATTCATAATTCAACTTAATATATAGCGTCGGCATACGTTCCCGCCAGAGAACATACCGCGACCATGAATACTAAAAAATAGATAGATTGTACCCTGTATAAAATAGGATAGCGAAAGTCAGGCAAAACAGTTTTTGCCTTATGTCCGGGAGAACGACGCTATATACAGAGTTGCCACTTCATAAGTTGAATAATCGGATTATTTGATTCGGGAACAAATATAGGAGTTTTTTCAGGAAATAACAAGGAGGTGCCCAAAGTCTCTATCCTGTCATCCCGGGCTTGACCCGGGATCGCATACTAAACATTGTAATCAACATAGTATAAGTTGGCGGATCTAGTCCGCCATGACAAAACAGGCTTTTACAGCACCTCCTTCAAGCATGTTTACTTATCAGAATACAATCCCAGCGTATTTCCTTCGCTATCGGAAAACATTGCGAAATAGCCGCGGTCTTCGGATTCGATCTTTGTCTTTTCGCGGACGATGCTGCCACCGTTGGCTTTGATCAGAGCAAGCGTTGCATCCATGTCGTCCACATTCAGATGGACAAGCACGCCGTTCTTTGCCGGAAGGAAGTCGGCCGCCCATGAGATAGCACCCGGAGCCAAGCCGTCCTCGTCGGGGAAGAAAGCCATCTTTTCGGATTCGCATTCCATCACGCTCAAATCCAGGTTCAACACTGTTTCATAAAACTTCACGGCTCTGCCAAAATCTGCCGTAGGGATCTCGAAGAAAGAAACTAACTTTTTCATGTTCACTTTTTTTGTCGTTAAACTATTTCTGCCAATTGACAATGCAAAGGTAGGACACGCCGAAGGGGCAAACTTGGAAAAAAAGGACATTAGTCGTTTTCGGTAGAAAAATAATCGGAATAGGGTGCACAGAGGGACAGGTATTCCTTCGGCGTATAGCCGGAGAATATTTTAAACTCGCTGATAAGATGAGGCTGGTCGTAGAAACCGCATTCGCAGGCCAGCCGCGAAAAGGTCATGCCCGGAACAGACTGCAACATATACAAAGCATGCTGGAAACGGACTATACGCAGGAAATCTTTGGGACTGATCCCTATATGCCCGGTAAACACACGCTGAAACTGCTTGGTACTTAAAAAGACGGAAGATGCCAGGTCGGATACACGTATCTCCCCTTTTTCACGGTCGATCGTCGAGATCACAGAACGCATGCGCTCCAGGTTATACGATTTCAGGGGATTTAACCGGCGAAGGAGGAATTGCTCGACCAGACGGATACAATTCCGGTCTTCTGCTTCGTATAGGAGGCGGTCTTCCAGTTCCAGCAGGTCGCGGTCGCCTGCCTCACCGGCAGTAACCTTCCGGTCACAAAATTCGCTGACCGGTATACGGAAAAACGCATTGGCGGCATAGGTATGGAAAACGACAGCCAATATCTTTATATTTCCGGTATAGCTCAGATCGGAGAAGCCGACGAACTGCCCGCACAGGACGGACTGGCTATCCAACCGGCGGGTATCCTGCCGGGTAGAAAGCGAGACCGGATTTCCGCGGTAGAAAAGCATCTGGATATTACCACACGGAATAATACGCTCGGTGCTCCGGGCAATGCTATCCGTTTCCAGCAACCAGTAATGCCTGATATAAGGAGCAAGTGCCGGCGATGGTAATACGATCTGAAATGATTCCATGGCGGCAAATATACAAATTTATCCGGCCGGGATATAACTATCGAAGTACAAAACTGTCGGAGAGCTACCGACATCATTCCGGCAATCTGCCACCCTTTTTCCGCGGACTAAGGCAGGAATCATCCTACATGATTGCCACAATCATCCCACATGATTACTACAATCATCCGGGATGATTCCTGCTTTAGTCGTATAGGCGACCATGCCGATGTCCGGCAAAGCCGTCTATTCGACCGGGACATAAATCTCGGTCATCAACTCTTCCGGTGCCGTATTGGCCGGATTGTTCAGATACTTTTCATACCCCGGGGAGTCGGCCGGTTTATAGCCGCCTTCCGGTAACAGGTGCGAATAGACCGTATCGTATACGGATTTCAGATGTTCATAAGAACCCTGATAGCGGTAAACAGCATATTTGCCGCCCGGCAACTGTTTTACTCCTATTTCACCCCGCGGTTCCGCCGGTTTGGGGAGGATAAGGCAAACGTCTGTCCGCAACTTATCCGGCTCGGTCACTTTGGGATCGTTATGATAAATACAGATATGCTCGATGCCCTCCGAGAAGAGGTTCTGTTCTTTCACGAATCCCCATAACTTTTGCCAGGCTCCGCAATAATCGAGGTTCATATACGCTCCCGACAGACGCAGGTAAGCGATCTGGCAGGCCGGAAGTTCTTTCACTTCCGCTTCTATTTTCAAATCGTGTCTTATTTCTAATGGTCTCATGATAATGTAATCTTTGTTTTTACGATATCCGTTCGGCGAAATACCATAGAACTGTTTGAACACCTTCGACAGAGAAGAGGGGACATCGTATCCAACGCGCCAGGATATTTCCTGTACCGGCATATCAGAGTGACGCAGTAACCGAGCGGCCGTCTCGACTCGCATCCTGACGATAAAGGCACCTATATTTTCACCAAGGAATGCCTTTACTATCCGATGGAAATGCCAGGGCGAAAAACCGGACATTTCTGCCAGTATATCCAGATCAATTGTTTCGCTCAAATGATTGTTGATATACTCCACGAGGATATTTACTTTACGCTGATACTCTTCCGTTGTTGCAGGTCGTTGTTCCATATTCTTTTGTATTTCGCTACAAAGATAACCTCCGGCCTGAAAACCTACTTGTCCTATCTTGCTAAAAAGAGAAAGGGCGACCATCACTGGCAGCCCCTTCCGACGTTCACGTTGAATTATCGTTTGTTTCTAAATCAGAGAGTGAATGTTTAATATCATCCATTGTTATTGAAAAATTTTCATTGTTGTTGAGCCTTTCCAGGACCAGCGCGCCGATCTTACGGGCACTGGCCTCATCCGGGAAAGACCTTAGCGTGTCAATTGCAGGAATGGTGGGCTGATATATCAACACCTTCTCATTCATCACGATCCGATAGCCCCAGCCATCCTCCAATTGAAACGTTTGCAACTCCGGTTGCCGGCCGTCCGGAGACCCCTTTTCCCCGGGACGGAAATAAATAAGTGAAATAAGTACCGGTAGCAGCACCAAGCCCCAAAGAACTTTTCTACCTTTAATAGTCATCATCATCGTATTCATAAGGGTGAAGTTCCCAAACGTCATCAAAACGGTAAGTGCTACTTTTCCCCGTTGCCACAAATCCCCTCTCACCATTGGAGAAGCCGACCGCAACCGTACGGGGCGTACCTTTAAATTTGGCTACATTCTCCCACAAATCAGTTGCAGGATAATATTTCCAGGTGTCAGAACGTAAGCTCCCGCTTTCACCGCAGGTCAGGTAGACAGCTCCGTCGATCACGAAAGCCACACCATTCATACGTGCTATATTATAATCATCGTCATAATCATCATCCGATGTATCGGCAATGTCGCGTAATTGCGTCCATGATTCCGTCGACGGGTCAAACATCCAGAAATCGTCCACATATTCTCCGTTGTTCACTCCGCAGCAGACATATGCCTTGTTGTCCAAAACAAAACTGGTGGCACCCCAGCGTTTAGTCCCCCCGATACTAACGATCTGCTGCCAGCTGTTGGAAGAAGGATTGAACGCATAGAAATCTTTCAGATAATTTCCGTCGTCACCACAACCGATATAGGCCTTTCCGCTGACACCGAAAGCTACCGCACCGTAACGCGCCGTTCCGGGGAAGTCGGCTTTCTGTGTCCAGGTATTGGTAGCAGGGTCATATTCCCAGAAATCATTCAGACGGTTCACTCTGTCATAGCCGGTTCCGAAATAACCTTTACTATCGACAGTCATGGCCACCGCTGAGTTTCGGGCTGTCCCCGGGAAGTTAGCCTTTTGTGTCCAGGAATCGCGGTCCATATCATACTCCCACAAGTCTGACAGACAGTTTTTACCATCATACCCGCAAACCAGATAGCCTTTATTTCCGATAGAGAACGAAGAGGCATCACTGCGTGCCAGGCCGTCGAAGTCGGATACGCGATACCACTTACCTATCAAATCATCATCATCGTCATCCCCACAGGATACCATTACCAGAGGCAGCAACGCCAGCAGGAATAGAAATAATCTTTTTCGTGTCATCATATAACGTGTTACTGTTTACGGTTGCAAAAGAATAAAGTATCCGAAACACCGGCAAATTAAATCGACAAATGGCGGTTCCTGTCCGACGAATGGGTATTTATGGGAGGTAAAAGGCTTTTTCGGACGTTGTTTCCGGCTTAGCGCCGACTAATCTCCGGAATCAGGCGATTAACAGAGAAATCCGGGGCATTGGCAGGTTATTCTTGCACAGGAAATACCGAATCCGGTTCTTTGTGCGGTCAATAGAATAGTATTATATATATGAAAAGAAGCCTTTTTCTGCTATGGATATGCCTGGCAACAGCCGGTTGCCTCTTCCAATCCTGCTATGACGAGAGTAATAAGTATGGTAACGGATTAGTATCTTCGGCATTCCGCAATATCAGTACCGACACCAGTACGGTGACAGTCGCAGCCATGTTGATCGACTCGCTGGAAACCTCCGGCAAGGAGCTCGTCCTGCTGGGTGAATATACGCATCCGGTATGGGGCAAAATGTCCGCCTCCGGTTATGTATCCTATAACCGTCCTTCCTATAATACCGATATAGACGAGCGCGTCGTACTCGATTCGCTTATGCTCACCTTCAGGTACGGAGGTTATTATATCGGCGACACGCTGAAGGCCCTACGCTTCAACGTACACAGGCTGACCCAGAAACTCAGGCTGGGAGACAACGGTTATCTTTACAACACCTCGTCGTTCACCTATGAAGCCGAACCATTGGCAAGCCATAGCTTTATCCCGCGGCCAAACAGCGGGGAAGAAGTGGAAGTGCGCCTCCCGGACGAAATGGGACAGGATTTCCTGACCCGTTTCCACAGCCGCGACGTACAGGTTAATTCCGATTATTTCGAAGATTATTTCAAAGGGCTGGTCGTTATTCCCGAAGGGGCCGACAACCAGTCGCTCCTCTCCTTCCTGGTGGCCGACAGTTCTGCCGTGCTCGTTCTCCATTACCATATAATAGATGAAAAGGAAAACGAACAGGAACTGACCTTTACGCCCAATACCAGCACCCAGTTCAATCATTACGAGCATGACCGGAGCGGTACGGCGCTGGAACCGTTTCCTCCCGGGCAGAAGGAAATCCCTTCCTCCCAACTGGATAACAGGGGTGTTTTGTTTGGCGGACTGGGATGGTATGCCCGCCTGGAATTTCCTTATATCAATAATATCCTTATGCAGGGAGAGCAGGTGGCGATTGAAAGCGCACTGCTAAAAATTTATCCTGAACCGGGCACGTTTTCGGCAGAGAATGCCCTGCCTGACAGCCTTTATCTTTATATCGCCGACGAGAACAACGTGGTTACCGATGCCGTGACCGACTATCTCGGTGAAGAGGTGCAAAGCGGAACATTGGTAAAAGATGATACGTATGATGAAAATACCTATTATTACTTCGACATTACCAGTTTTATGCAACAGGAACTGGGAGCTTTCGGTATGTATAAGCATAACCTGCAACTGGTATTCAACGAAGATACTTATACAAAGACATTCCGCAACCTGACCTTCAGCGACCAGCAAGGCCGTTCGCCCATTGTTTTACAGCTAATCTACAAAGTATATGAAAGTTATTAAGCATCTGACTCTATTCCTTTTACTGACAGTTACCGTCAACGCACAAAATATAATGACCTCGTCGCCTTACTCGATGTTCGGGATCGGCGAGATCGTAACGGGATTGTATGGTTCCAATTCGGCGATGGGGGGTGTATCGACAGGTATGCGCGGCACCTGGTTGCTCAATACGGAAAATCCGGCTGGCCTGACGGGGCTCGACACGCTCCGGTTGTTTGCCGAGACATCCGCCTTTATGAAAAGCGAGTCGTACCAGTCGAAAAACGGCAACAGCAATGCTTTCACCGGAAATATGTCGGCTTTCACGCTGGCAGGACGTATCATGCCGCACTGGTATATGGCAGCGGGATTGACCCCTTATTCATCGGTCGGCTATTATTTCCAGAGTACGGAACCGCTGGAAGGCTCACCCGGTTCATACTATACAAGTATGTTCGAAGGATATGGCGGACTGTCAAAGGTTTACCTGACTAATGCATTTATGTTGGGCAAGAATCTATCGGCTGGCGTCAACGTCAGTTACATCTTCGGAAACACTAAACTTACGGAAAGCCAGAGCAGCATTTCCGTAGAAAACAGAATGTACACGCATGCGTTCTATGCTGATTTCGGATTGCAATATCACCGCCAGATCGGAAAAGAGACGGTTTTTACAATCGGGGCCGTTTACGGATATAAACAGCGTCTGAGCATTGAAAATTCGATCGCGATCGTTTATAGCAGCAGCGAAACAGAGGAAAGCAAAAGGAATACAACCCAATATCTGCCTCAATTTGCCGGCATAGGCGGCTCGCTGACTTACAAGAAATGTACTTATGCGCTCGACTATGATTTCCACCAGTACAGCAGCCTTTCATCGGGTGACAGCCGGGTAAAATTCAGGGATTCGCATAAGTTGCGGCTGGGGTTCGATTATTCGCCCAACGGTTATTCGTCTTCGAGTTTCTGGAAACGCAGTTCGTATAAGGCCGGGGTAAACCTGTCGACTCCTTACTTGCAGATCAACGGGCAAAAAGGTTACGCTTACCGCTTCAGTGCCGGAATGGGACTTCCGGTAACGAACGGACGGATCAACGTAGCCCTTTATTACGACAAGACCCAACTAAATAATGATGTATACGGACAGAGCACTTTCGGGATGACGGTTACATATACGCTGAGTGAGTTGTTTTATAAGTTGAAATTGTAATCGGGAGCCTTCTATTTCGAAGATGTCCCGCTCTCCAGAATGCTGACAATGGAGAATAAAGTAAAGCAGATGCCACCCAAGCCGGCTAAAACTCTGGCCGGAACAAAATAGTAAGCATGTGCGGAACCCAGTTCGAACAGGAAGGCGGACAGGAACAAACAAGTCAATGCCGTAAATATAGGTATTAACGGAATACGGTTTGATAATTTGAATTCGTGCCGCCATATTTTGGATAGCAGGATCACTTTGCTGGAAATGCTATAGCATACCAATCCCAGTCCGATCATTATATAGCCTGTTGTACCGTTTGCCGGATTGATGGTAGCCAGAATCAGGATAATTCCCCATACAGCACAAATACTTCCCATGACCAATACCATAATAGGCCAGAATTCACGTTCGGTAGGAGAAAATATATTCCTGATCTGCCGGGCAATAGTCGCAACCAGGGCAATCAGACTCGTACAGATACAGGCCAGGCCGATCATCACATGTCCGGCCACAAAATATTTCGAGTCCTCGTCGCTATAGGCTAACAGGCAGAATGCCCATATCCAGGCGGTCAAGGCGATCAGTCCGGCAATAGCAATCAGGGTCAGTCCCTGGGCACGGGTAAAAGCCTCGGGCGGAATATCATGGCCTGTCTTTTTCGAATTGACGGTAATCATGGTGAACCGGGTGGAAGAGGTGGCAGTTGTGGCTACACAAGCGGTAATCAGTCCCACTCCGCAGATTACATGACCGGCTACAAACGATGCCGTATCAGGCGACCGCATAATCCATATCCCTGCAACGACCGTCAGGATAGCCGACAAATATCCCAATGCCGGAAGCGCATACCGGCTGATCTCTCCGAAAGTATTAATGATCTGCCTGATAATGGTTGCCGCCGTTGAGAACAAGGCTATACAAATCATCCCCAAAGAAAATACGACCGGACCAGCCACAAAACGGCTCGGGTCGGTTCCATATTCATACACGAACCAGCCGTAACCGAAACAGAACAGGGCCATCAACAAAGGTATAGCCCTAAAAAGAACACTAATGCCGTAATTCATAGTCTATTTGTTTTTAATTTTCCTCCAAACAGACAGGATTACGGCATTGTTCCTCAAATTACATTTTTATAGAATCTTTTTAGTTATCAGGGACAGGGAGACCTATTCCTGCAAGGCCAACCGCCCCATAAGTGCCGGAAGGTAGGAGTCGCTGATCGGGATCAACTCGTCACCGATGCGGATACGTTTCCGTTCGATATAACTGATGTGGGAAAGAGATACGATATAAGAACGGTGCACACGGCAAAACAAACTGTCGGTGAGGTTTTCTTCAAACCGCTTCAGGCTGACCTGCGAAAGCAGCGGTTTGCCGTTCGTGCGATGAATCTTCACATAATCGCCATAGCCTTCCAGAAAAAGAATCTCTTCTTTACGAAGGCGAATGATCTTACTTCCTTCCCGAACAAAAACAGGTTGTTCAGTCTGTTCTTTGTGCAACACTTCATGCACATCAGCCAATGCTTTATCCAACTTCTCAAAATAGCCCATCAGAGCATTCAACGTAGAAGCATCTCCATCGAAAGTAATACATTTCAACATAGTCGCTTTTCTTTTAAGTTTACACTACAAATAAATAAGAATATTCGGTGAACAAAGGTTAAGAACCGATAAATGGTAGAATTGGGTCGGTGAATCGCCCGGAGGAAGAGGGTGAAAAAAATCACCTCGATGATGCAGTATTTCACCGGATCATTCTTCCATCAATATCCATTTCTTGAATACCGGGGTTTTCGTTTTACTGATAATGATACGTTCCGGAATAGGCAAAGTGAGGTTGACAGACAGGCGGCTGCCGAACCAAAGGTCAATATCCTTAATGGCTTTCCGGGAGATAATGAACTGGCGGTTGGCACGAAAAAAATGCTTTTCATCCAGTTGGTCGCCCAAGGCATCCAGAGTGCGGTCTACCGGATGCAGCTTGCCGTCGGAAGTATAAGCAGTAACCTTTTCATTCATTGTATAAAAATACTGGATATCTTCTACCTGCAACGGGTAAAATTTGTCGGTGAGCATGATCAGAAGGCTCTTTATGACGTGCCGTCCCTGTATGGTATCGTTCGTGCGCCGGATATGGGCCAACCGCTCTTCGGGGCTGAAGAGGCGCAATTTTCCTAATGCCCGTTCAAGGGAAGTCAGTGTGATCGGTTTCAGCAGATAATCGATACTGCTGACCTGGAAGGCTTGCAGGGCATACTCGTCATAGGCCGTTGTAAAAATGACCGGTGCAGCGATTTCCACCTGTTCGAATATTTTGAAGGCTGAGCCGTCAGCCAGGTGGATATCCATAAAGATAATATCCGGCTGGGGATAGTTATGGAAATAAGTAACGCTTTCCTCTATACTCTCCAGTTCGGCCACTACCTCGACAGGCATCATGGTGTTTTGCGAAAGAATTGCTTTCAGGCTACCAACAGCAGCCGTTTCATCCTCGATAATTACAGCGTTCATACAGTTTAATCTTTTAATTGTTATACCCGTCCGGTACCGTTCAGCAAAGGAAGGGTTACCTTAAAATAATCTTTCCGGTTGGAGATATGGATATCCTTTCCGGTAAGCATCCGGTAACGTCCCCAGAGGTTCTTCAACCCAATGCCGCTTCCCGTGCTCTCTTCCACCTTCGGCTGTACCCTGTTGGATACGACCAGTTGGCTCTCTTTAGTAGTATAAACGTCGATTTGCAGCGGATACTGCTTGCTGATCACATTATGTTTAACCGCATTTTCGATCAGCGGCAGAATACTCAGGATGGGCAAATGCCATAATAAAAGTGCCGGAGCCGCTTGAATAGAGAAGAATAGCTTCCCTTCATAACGGACGCCAAGGAGATAAGTATATGCTTTCACAAACTGCAATTCTTCTGCCAGCGTAACCATTTCTTTCTTGTTGCTCTGCAAGATATAACGGAAAACATTCGACAACTCATCCAGATAAGTCAATGTCTGCTCCTTCTCCCCGCTCCTGATCAGGGAGTTCAGCCCATTCAGGGAATTGAAAAAGAAATGAGGGTTGATCTGTCCCATCAAAGCATTGTATGAAGTCTGGAGTTTTTCAGTCTTCAATTGTTCATATTCAAGCATCATCTGTTGTTTACCATTCAGCAGGCGTATCAAAAGGACACTCAGCAAAACGGTTAGCAGTATAAATAGATGTTCCGTCAGAAAGGGTTTCGGGAAATCTGTCGCCCGGCTGAGAACCATAGACATATGCGGATCAGGGGAAGCAGGGGGTGTCGCTTTCTTTCTTGCCGCATCTTCCATTATAACAAAACTATCAGAACGGAACATTTGATCAACTTCCAAAAGGTCGATCATCACAAAACGGTGTATGACCGGATACATGAAAAAGAACGCAATGCCACAGACGATTGTCACACCGACAGACAACAGGATTGTTTTATATTCTTTATTACAAAACAGACGGTCGCCCAACTTATACATTTGAGAATCCAGTATAAACAGCAGAAAGGCATATACGAAAAACCAAAATAAGGAATAATAAAGAAATTCATCTCCGGACGAATAGTTCCCCGGGAAAGGGACTCCCAGCGACTGCATTTTATAAGTATGCATCAACATGGTAAAGTTGACGAATAGGCTTAACAGCACTGACACAATAAAACCAATCAGCAGATTGTTTTTTACGGAATGTTGCATAAGTGTTTTATTTATAGGTGACAAAGATAACCCTATTCCCCTGCCGGAAAAACACAAACCGACGAAACGGCTAAAAACATCGGCGAATCGCCTGTCCCTGCTTATAAAGCATTTATCCCTATCCAACAAAAAAGCCACCCGAAACGAATCGGATGGCTTTTTTGTATGGCAATTAAATCCCGAAGGATTAGAATCTTCTTTCTTTGATTCTTGCTTTCTTACCTGTAAGAGCACGCAGGTAATACAATTTAGCACGGCGTACTTTACCCAGTTTGTTTACAGTGATACTTTCGATGAACGGTGATTCGATCGGGAAAATTCTTTCTACACCAATGTTCTCAGACATCTTACGAACAGTAAAACGTTTTTTGTCACCATGTCCTGAGATACGGATAACAACGCCTCTGTACTGCTGGATACGTTCTTTGTTACCTTCTTTAATACGGTAAGCTACTGTAATAGTGTCACCACTCTTGAATGAAGGATATTCCTTCTTTGTAGCAAACGCTTCTTCTGCAATCTTAATTAAATCCATTGTTTTATAGCTTTTTAATTGTAATTTTAAATGAAACGCAATTTAACGGGCTACTTCTCCCGACAGAGATTGCGCAAAGCGGATGCAAAGTAACGAAAGATTTATTTGATACGCAAATTGTTTACGGAATAATTCATTTGGTATCACTTAATTCTTTTCATCCAAATGATTATTTAATTTCGCTTTCGCCCGCTCTATTGAAAGTCTAAATTTCTCTTCCAGTAGTTTTCTATCCGGTAACTTTGTTAAATAATCAGCTACTCTTATATTACATTTATCCAGTTGCATCAATTCTATATGCTCTTCACTTTTTCCTGCACAAAGAATCAAACCGATGGGCAGATTTTCCCCTTCAACCATTTCGTAACGCTCCAACCATCTCAGATAAAGTTCCATTTGCCCTTTATAAGATGCTTTGAACTGCCCTAACTTCAACTCTACTGCAACAAGACAACGTAACCTTCGGTGGAAAAACAAAATATCTATATAATAATCTTCATTGTCAACGGTGATACGTTTCTGCCTGGCTAGAAATGCAAAATCACTACCCATCTCAACGATAAAACTTTGTAATTCTACAATGATGGCAGATTCCAAATCATTTTCAGAATAAGAATCTTTTAATCCTAGAAAGTCTAGAAAGTAAGGATCCCTAAACACTAGATCGGGAGATAATTTTTCTTCTTCTTTTAGTGCTTGAAGTTCATTGCTGATTGTTTGTTCCGGTTTCTGACTGATAGCAGTACGTTCATACAACATGGAATCAATGCGTTCACGGAGGGTACGCACGCTCCAACGTTCTATTTTACACATTTCAATATAGAACTCCCGCCTTAAATCATCTTCGATAAACATTATCATACGAAGATGTGACCAAGTCAATTGTCTACACAATGTGTATACAATTCGCTCTTCAGGAAATATCTGATAGAAGCGCATACAATGACGCAATTGCTTTTCGCCCCAGCCTTTGCCATATACTAATGTAAGTTCTTGCGACAAAGTAACAACGATCTGTTTGCCATATTCTGCACGTTCATTCTTCAGTACATCTTCACTGATCCGTTTACCAACAAACCAATAAAGCATACTTATTTCTGAATTTACAACGGAAGCAACACGAAGACGGCTTTGTTCGATTAATTGTTTGACATCTGTCAAAAGAGTGGAAGATTTGAATAAACGTTCTTTATTTCCCATTTAGACCTATTATTTCATAGTTAATAATATTATTTCTTTGATCAATCGAATACAAAGATAGGTAAAACATTACTCCACTCATACAAAACTTCAGCTTATTTTCTTATTTTTGGTGGATAATAATGATAACGTGAAGATGAGGAAGATACTTACAATGCTGTTATGTTCTGTGTGTTTACTAACGGCCAAAGCACAGACTATTCCTAATATGTACCGTAACGTCGATCAGGCAAAAATGAATCATTGGGTTGATTCTGTGTTTGATAAGATGAGTTACGATGAACGGATCGGGCAACTCTTTATGGTGATTTCCGAACCGAAATCGGATAACCGTACCATGCAACGGCTTATGCGATACGTCAATGAAATAAAGCTCGGAGGAATCCTCTTTCATAAAGGGAATCCTGTTACCCAGGCTGAAGTAACCAACCGGTTGCAAAAAGCGTCACGTGTCCCGATGTTCGTTTCGCTGGACGGAGAATGGGGCTTGTCTATGCGCCTTAGCGGAACGACCCGTTTCCCTAAAAACATGATGCTGGGAGCTATCGAAGATGATAAACTGATTACCGAATACGGAAAGGAAGTAGCCCGCCAATGCAAAGAGATGGGCATTCAAATCAACTTTGCCCCCGATATAGATGTAAATAGTAATACCGATAACCCGGTAATCGGCCTCCGTTCGTTCGGAGAGAATCCCCGTGCCGTTGCCGATAAAGGAATAGCCTATGCTCGCGGATTGGAAACTGCCGGTATCATCTCTGTAGCTAAACATTTCCCGGGGCATGGCGATACTTCGGATGATTCGCATAATACATTGCCTGCCGTCCATCATGACCGGGCACGCCTGGACAGCGTTGAATTGTATCCTTTCAAACGTTACATCTATGATGGTTATGCCGGAGTTATGACCGGACATCTTTATGTTCCGGCACTGGATAAAACCCGTAATCTCCCTTCCTCCTTTTCCCGTCCGATTGTAACAGGACTGTTGCAGGAAGAACTTGGTTTCAGAGGCCTTTGCTTCACAGACGCGCTGGCCATGAAAGGTGCTACGACTAAAAAATCGGATAATCCGTCAGTAAAAGCATTACTGGCTGGGAATGATATATTGCTGGCCCCGGCTGCCCCGATTAACGATTTCACAGCAGTGAAAGAAGCGATCGACGAAGGTATTTTATCCATAGAGGATATCGAAGCCAAATGTATCAAGATACTCCAATACAAATACATTACCGGACTGGATAAATACCGACCGATTGAAACGAAAGGATTAAGCAAACGGCTGAACTCACCGCATGCTGCCTGGCTGGCCGCCAAACTCAATGCAGAAGCAATTACATTATTAAAGAACGAATCCGACATGGTCCCGCTCAGACAGCTGGATAAAAAGAAGATTGCCGCCTTGTCAATCGGTTCGCCTGCCGGAAATGAATTTCAGGAAATGCTGGGACGTTACGACAGTATTGCCTGCTTCAGCATCAGCCGTAGTTCAACAGCTGCACAAATCCAACATGTTTACAGACAGTTGGAGAAATACGATGTAATCATCTGCGGCGTACACACAGTCCGCATCCCTGAAAGCCTGCAACTTCGCCAGCTGGCGACTAAGAAAGAGCTCGTTTATGCCTTCTTTACCCTACCCTATTTCTGTAAGGAATATAAAAGTTCCATTATGAAAGCGAAGGCGGTAGTGATGGGATACGAAGGAACGCCTCTTGCTCAGGAATATGCCGCCCAGGTTATCTTCGGGGGGATTCCAGCTAAAGGCAAACTACCGGTTACCATCCCAGGCGTATTCCATGCCGGAGCCGGTATCTTCACGGAAAAAACACGGTTAGGTTATCACGAACCGGAGGAAGTCGGAGCCAATCCCATACGCCTCGATGTAATCGGATCCATCGCAGAAGAAGGACTTGAAGAAAAGGCCTATCCGGGTTGCCAGGTGCTGGTTGCCAAAGACGGTATGATTATTTACGACAAGGCCTTTGGTTACTTTGACTACGGCCAAAGCCGGAAGGTACAGGAAAATTCCGTCTACGACCTGGCGTCTGCCTCCAAAGCGGCCGGGACCTTACTTGCCGTAATGAAAGCGTACGATGAAAAGAAATTCACCCTCAATAATAAAATAGCAGACTTTCTCCCCGAACTGAAAGGTTCCAACAAGAAAGACCTGAATATAAAAGAATTGCTTTACCATCAGTCAGGAGTTGTCTCCACAATCAATTTCTATCTGAATGCCATCGATAAGGATAGTTACAAAGGCAGCCTTTACAGCAGTGTAAAGAACGCTACCCATCCGGTACGCTTCGATGCCAAAACATACGTACGCAATGATTTCAACTATCTGCCCGACCTGGTTTCTACTGAGAAGAAACCGGGATTCACCACCGAGGTAGCCCGCAACTTCTACCTGCACGATTCCTTCAAAGACAGTATCATGCAGGAAATAAAAGACTCCCGCCTCGGAACACGCGGCAAATATGTGTATAGCTGCGTCAACTTCATCATGCTGAAAATGATGGTGGAAAACCAGATGAAGCAACCGATGGACCAGCTGTTGCATAACGACTTTTATAGCCGGCTGGGAGCCTGGCACACCACTTATAACCCGCTGAAAAGAATAGACAGCCTTCAGATTGTCCCGACCGAGAACGACCAGTTCGTACGCCGCCAGTTACTTCGTGGCTATGTGCACGACGAAGCTGCCGCTTTCCAGGGGGGCGTCTCCGGCAATGCCGGCCTGTTTTCGAATGCCAATGACCTGGCGAAAGTATTACAGCTTTTCCTTAATCAGGGCACTTATGGCAACGAACAATACTTATCAACAGAAACCTGTCGTCTTTTCACCCAAAGTAAAAGCCCGACAAGCCGCCGCGGACTGGGTTTCGACAAGCCTGCCCCGGGAACACATAAAGGTTCTCCTTGCAGCAGCCTGACGCCACCTTCCGTCTATGGACACACCGGCTTCACCGGGACTTGTTTCTGGGTGGATCCGGACAACCAGTTACTTTATATCTTCCTTTGTAACAGGGTCAATCCGTCGCGTGCCAATAATAAACTCAGCCAGTTGGATATCCGCAAACGAATACAGGATGCAATCTATAAGGCAATTGATAGGAAAAGCCAAAAAGATTAGTATTTTTGCACCACCTTTTAGAACAACATTAATTACATAAAACAAATAAAGTATGCTATTCGGACACGGTGATGACTTTTACAATTCGCAGAACGAAGTAAAGATTAACTTCAGTTCTAACGTATGGCACGGTGCTAACCTCGATAAACTCAAGGAACATCTCAATGAGCATTTCAGTAAACTGACACGTTATCCGGAACCGGATGCTGCTTCACTTAAAAGGTTGCTTGCCCGCCGGTATGAGATAAAAGAAGAAAATGTAGTTGTAACCAATGGTTCGATTACCGCTTTCTATCTGTTGGCACAGGCTTGGAGAGGGGCTAAATCAACGATTGCCGTTCCTTCCTTCTCTGAGTATGAAGATGCCTGCCGCCTACACGAACACGAGATAAATTTCTTCCCAACCTCCGACGACCTTTCGGAACTTTCTCTGGAAGGACAGGATTTCTGCTGGATATGCAATCCTAACAATCCGGATGGTAAATTGATTCATCGTACGGAATTGCTCCGGTTGATTGCAGCCAACCGCAATACAAAATTCATCATCGACCAGGCTTATGTTGCCTTTACCACCGAAGATATGCTAAAGCCTTCAGACGTTAAGAATCACCCAAACCTGATTCTTATCCAGTCTATCTCTAAGGCCTACAACATTCCGGGATTACGTATCGGTTACTTGGTGGCTTCTCCAGAAATAACAGCCGAAGTAAATAAGTATATCATCCCCTGGTCGGTAAACGCTATTGCGCTTGAAGCCAGTAAATATATCCTGATTCATCCGGCCCAGTTTACTTTGCCTATCCGTAAGTGGCAGCGTGAAACAGCCGAATTGATTTATCAGTTAAGCAAATTCGATAACCTGGAAGTCATTCCTACTTCAACAACCTTCTTCCTTGTCCGCCTAAAGAAAGGCACAGCGGCAGAACTAAAGAAATACTTGTGGGAGAAGAATGGAATCCTGATTCGTGATGCCTCCAACTTCCGCGGACTGGATGAAACATACATCCGCCTGTCCACCCAAACAAGTGCTGAAAATCAGATATTGATTGATGCTATCCGTGAATGGTTCGCTCAATTATAATAGTATAAAATAGAATAGCCGGAGTAAAGAGATTGTTTTTGCTCCGGCTATTTCATCTCTCACATGCATTAATTCGAATAAAAACCATTCACCTTTTATCTGCCTGTCATCTATCGCTCCCCCTACTGACTATTCCTGCATAGCATACTGTCTTTTACTATAAAAGATATGACTCATTCTCTTTTCCATCGCCGTCGCAAAGCTTACCGACGGACGTGGATAAGCTTGCTGACGTCTGTCGGTAAGCTTTGCGACGGTCGTGAAAAAGACAAGATATAATATGCTTTCGATTAGAAATAAATAACCTCCGGGGTAGTTGCAACTAGCCTTTCTGATAAAGGTAAGGGACATAAACACAAAAAGGCCGCCTCTTTGGGAGGCAGCCCTTCAGTCTATTACATCTGATTCTGTAAGTGTCAGAATTATTTTTTGTACGTCTTATAGCCATAAACAGCCAGATCGCCCAATTCTTCCTCGATACGAAGCAACTGATTGTACTTAGCCATACGATCCGAACGGCTCAATGAACCGGTTTTGATCTGTCCTGAATTAGTAGCTACGGCGATATCGGCAATTGTTGCATCTTCCGTTTCACCGGAACGGTGCGACGTTACTGAAGTATAGCCGTTACGGTGAGCCATTTCAATAGCATCCAGTGTTTCACTTAATGTTCCGATTTGATTTACTTTAATCAGGATAGAGTTGGCACAGCCTTCTTCGATACCTTTCTTCAGGAATTCAACATTAGTTACGAACAAGTCGTCACCAACCAACTGAACACGGTCACCTAAAGCTTTGGTAAGATGCTTCCATCCTTCCCAGTCGTTTTCGTCCATACCGTCTTCGATAGAGTCGATCGGATATTTGTTAACCAAATCCAACAGGTAAGCCACCTGTTCGGCAGCAGTCCGTTTGGCACCGTGGGCACCTTCAAACTTCGAATAATCGTAGATACCCTTCTTATCGTAAAACTCGGAAGCAGCACAGTCCATAGCGATTGTCACATCTTTACCCGGTTCGTATCCGGCAGCTTTAATAGCGGCCATAATAGAACCCAAAGCATCTTCCGTACCGTTGAGAGCCGGAGCAAAACCACCTTCGTCACCAACTGCCGTACTCAGTCCGCGGTCGTGCAACACCT
Source organism: Parabacteroides goldsteinii DSM 19448 = WAL 12034 (assembly GCF_000969835.1). Lineage (GTDB taxonomy): Bacteria > Bacteroidota > Bacteroidia > Bacteroidales > Tannerellaceae > Parabacteroides > Parabacteroides goldsteinii. Next base: position 3,498,484 of record NZ_KQ033912.1, on the reverse strand, counting down.
TCTTCAAGGCATGGAATACTTCTGCTCCCATACGCAAGCCTTCACGGAAACTCTTTGCACCTACCGGGCGAATCATAAATTCCTGAAATGCTATCGGAGCATCACTGTGCGAACCGCCATTGATAATATTCATCATCGGAACAGGCAATACATACGTATTTGTTCCGCCTATATAACGATATAACGGTAAATCGAGATAACTGGCAGCTGCTTTAGCTACGGCCAGCGAAACGCCTAACATGGCATTGGCACCGAGTTTCGACTTTGTCTTTGTTCCGTCCAACTGAAGCAGTTTATGGTCGATTGCACGTTGGTTCAATGCACTCATTCCGATGATAACCGGTGCAATTACATTGTTAACATTATCCACAGCTTTCAGTACACCTTTGCCTCCGTAGCGTTTTTTATCACCGTCACGCAGTTCTATTGCTTCATTTTCACCAGTAGAAGCACCGGATGGAACGGCAGCACGACCAAAAGCGCCGCATTCAAGAAGCACATCTACCTCTACTGTCGGGTTACCACGGGAATCAAGAATCTCTCTACCTATTACTTTTTCAATTTTCATAACCTAAATATTTAGTATTCTGTATTTTTTTCACTCAGTACAAATATAACAAACGGTTCACTAAGATTGTTGCCAAACCCTTATAAAGATTTTCGATGAATAAATAGAGGACTGCCTTTTTGAATACTATACTTTATCTATATTTATCCCCCGAATCAACAGGCATTTTTTCTTAAAAAGTTACAACCTTTTGCATTAACAAAATGTTTTAACATAAAAAGTTTATTGTCGAATCATGAAGAAAGTTCTGTCCATATTAACACTCCTTATCCTGATCTTTACAGGGCAGGAGATTGCGTTTAATATCGACAACGAAGAGATGATTCAACCATGTAACCTTAATGGCGAAGAAAAGAGCCTCTCCTACGATAATAAATTAAAACAGTTTGAATTAGGGAAAATCCCTCTTGAGTCTCTTGATATAACTGCACGTACCAAACCGGCTTTCGATAACTACGAACGGCTATTCAAATTATCGAACAGCAATAAGAGTCTTCTTCTCTTGAAGTTGAAAGAGCAGGCCTCACAATATAAAATATCGGAGACATTATCTATTATCCATACAATAAACTACCTCTCGCTTCGCAAATGCGGAAATCAATGGATCTACGTTTTGCGAAAACTCATTATTTGATATTATTATAAGACATTTATAATTGTTGATTATGCCTTCGAATACGGCATGATTCGGGTGTGCATTTCCTTTTTTGTACACTAAGACTATTATTTTCTGTTTTTTATCTCTTTAATAATATCAAAATTATGAAAACAAATCAATCTGTTATATCGAAAACATCTAATGGCGTTTCAGCCGGCATCGTCATTATCATTTGCTTTATCCTGGCAGTATGCTTCTTTCATTTCGTACTGGGCAATCCTTCCAACTTCATGGATAATAATCCGGATAATCATCCGCTTCCCGGCAACTATGCTGGTACGATTTATAAGGGAGGTTTCATTGTCCCCGTTGTTATCACTCTTTTACTTACTGTAATCACCTTGAGTGTAGAACGTTTTATTGCCATCAACCGGTCTAAAGGGAAAAAAGCCCTGCTAGGATTTGTACGTACTATAAAAAAAGACCTTGAAGACGGGAATCTGGACGCAGCTCAAAAGGCTTGTAAAGAACAGCAGGGTTCTGTGGCCAATGTGGTTAACGCCGCATTGACCCGTTACACTGATGTAGAAAACAGGGCGGATCAGACCAAAGAACAAAAGATGGTCATCATACAGAAAGAGATCGAAGAGAGCACGGCACTGGAATTACCGTCTATGGAACAGAACCTGCCGGTTATTGCTACAATCTCGACATTGGGAACTCTGTTCGGGTTGCTTGGAACCGTACTGGGTATGATCCGTTCGTTTGCCGCCCTGGCCAATGCCGGAGCTCCCGACTCGGTAGCATTGTCGACCGGTATTTCCGAAGCTCTGGTCAATACGACCTTAGGTATCGCCACCGGTGCCATGGCTATTATCTCGTACAACTATTTCACCAGTAAAATAGATAATATCACCTATGCCATCGATGAAATAGGTTTCTCTATCGTACAAACATTTGCGGCTAAACACTGAAACATATGCCTAAGATTATAGTAAAACGAAAAAGCACATTCATCGACATGACGGCGATGAGTGATGTAACGGTGTTACTGCTTACTTTCTTTATGCTGACATCTACCTTCATCCAGAAAGAACCGGTCGTGGTTACTACTCCAGCTTCCGTTTCCGAAATAAAAATACCGGAAACGAATATTCTTTCCATCCTGGTAGATCCGGAAGGGAAAGTATTTATGAGCATGGACAAACAAGAGGATAAGGCAAACGTATTAAAGAAGCTGGGCCAAGACTACGGTATTAACTTCAGCGACAAAGAAATATACGAATTCAGCCTTCTTCCTTCCTTCGGTGTTCCTATCCAGAATATGCAGGAATTTCTGAATCTTCCGTCTTCCGAACAGGACCGTCTGACGCAGAATTACGGAATCCCTGCCGATAGCACGAACAACCAATTCAAAGCCTGGGTACAACATGCCCGCGAAGTGAACCGCGACCTGGTGATCGCCATCAAAGCCGACCAACAGACGCCGTATCCTAAAATCAAAAATATAATGAACACATTGCAGGACCTGAGAGAAAACAGATATAATCTCATAACAACTCTCAAGAATGTGCCCGACAATGTTTAAACAACAAGCAGTATGGCAGAAGTAAATACAGATAAAGGAAAAGGCGACGGCAAGAAAGGCAAACAAAAGAAAGTCAATATCCGTGTCGACTTTACGCCGATGGTGGATATGAATATGTTGCTGATCACGTTCTTCATGCTTTGTACTTCGCTGAGTAAGCCGCAGACCATGGAGATCAGTATGCCGTCGAAAGACCATGTCACGGAAGCCGAACAGACAAAAGTGAAAGCCTCTAAAGCCATCACCCTTATATTGGGTGAAGACAGCAAGGTGTACTACTATTTCGGTGAACCGGATTATGAACATGTAGAATCACTGAAAACAACCGATTTTTCTCCTACCGGATTACGTAACATCCTACTGGAACGCAATTCCGACGCTGTACAACAAATATCGGAGTTGAAAGTGAAAAAGCTAAACAAAGATATATCCGAAGATGAGTTTAAAAAGCAGGCTACAGAGATAAAAGGAGGCAAAGATGCCCCGGTCGTACTGATCAAGGCGACCGACGATGCTTCTTATAAAGACCTGGTAGATGCGCTCGACGAAATGCAGATATGCAATATTGGTAAATATGCAATCGTCGATATAACCGACGGAGATAAATTTCTGGTCGACAACCTGAAAAGCGGCGGAGAACTCGCTAAACAAATAGCAGAGGCTAATGCCGGCCCTAAAAGAAAATAATTCGTATCACCAATAAAAAAGAACGATCATGATTAATATGAACAATATAAATCTGAATTCACCGGAGTGGTGCGAATTGATCTTCAACGGGAAGAATAAAGACTACGGAGCATACGAGTTGCGTAAAAATTCTTCCGGCAGACATATCCGCGCATTGATCATTGTAGCTATCGGAGCTATTCTGGTCATGACAATCCCGGTTTTGATCAAATCGGTTATTCCCCAGCACGCCAAAGAGCAGGTACTGGAAGTAACGACACTTTCCAACCTGCAAATGGAAACGAAGGTACCGGAAGAAAATCAAATCCGTAATTTAGAGGCTCCACCTCCTCCCGTACTGAAAAGTACAATCAAATTTACCCCTCCTGTTATTAAGGCGGATAAAGATGTAAGGGAGGAAGAGGAAATCAAGACACAGGAAGAACTGACAACCTCAAAACTGGCTATCTCAGTGGCAGACGTAAAAGGTTCCGAAAGTGAAGATGCCATCGACATTGCAGACCTGAAAGACAACAAGGAAGTGATTGAAGAAGAAACCGAACCTTATGTTGCCGTTGAACAAATGCCGCAATTCCCCGGTGGAAACGAGGCTTTACTGAAGTTCATTAGTACACATTTGAGATACCCGGTAATCGCTGCCGAAAATGGTATTCAGGGAACAGTTACCCTCCGCTTCGTTGTAAGCCCAACGGGAGAGATCACGAAAGTGGAAGTTCTAAGGCAATTGGATCCGGCTTGCGACAAAGAAGCATTACGCGTTATCAAGTCTCTGCCACAATGGGTTCCGGGGAAACAGAATGGTAAACCGGTACCAGTCTACTTTACAGTTCCGGTACGATTTAAATTACAATAAGATGGAGGTAAAGTGTATAAATATGAAGTTTGTCTGGGGTATATTCATGGTCATGATATACCTCGGAATGACTTTCCTGCTGGTTTTCACTAACTTGTTTAATGAGAATATGTCATTCCCTATGCGAATAACAGTTGGTATTCTGTTCTTCTGCTACACTTTATTCAGAGGTTACAGGCTTATAAAAGACGGCAAACGATGAAAAGTTTATTCTATATAACAGTATGTATAGTTCTGTTGGTTTCTTGCGGAAACAAGAAAACAGAAACTCCGGACGATACTCCGACCAGTGGCGTTATCGCTATAGCTTCCGATGGCTGCTTTGCCCCTGTCGTAGAAGAAGAAATCGCCGTTTTCGAAAGTATTTATAAGGAAGCCGGGATTGTTCCTTACTTTTCCGGTGAAACAGAAACTATCAACAGGTTGCTGCGCGATAGTATCCGTCTGGCCATTACTTCACGCCCGCTAACCAAAGAAGAGACGGAATTTATGAACACTAAAAAATTATTCCCCAGAAACATTCAAATAGCAACAGATGCCATTGCATTGATTGTAAATAAACAAAATACAGATTCTCTGATTGGTATCCCTGCATTGAGAGACATACTGACGGGAAAAATAAAAGAATGGAAAGAACTCAGTTCCGATAACCAATCGGGAAGGATCGAAGTTGTATTCGATAACCCTAATTCCGGAACTGTACGCTATGCTATTGATTCAATCTGTAACGGAAAATCATTTTCCGGGGATTTACATGCAATGAAAGAAAACCGGCAAGTAATAAACTATGTATCCCAAAACCGTGGAGCGTTAGGTATCATCGGAGTAAACTGGATCAGTAATCCGTCCGATACAAGCAACATGAGTTTTTCTGAGAATATAAAAGTAATGGCAGTCAGTCCTTACAGGCATGCCACTGCAACAAATAGTTTTAAACCGTATCAGGCCTATATTGCATTGAAAAAGTATCCGATGAGCAGGCCTGTTTATCTGATATTATCAGAACCCCGCATGGGCCTGGCTTCCGGTTTTACAACTTTCATAGCTAGCGACCGGGGACAGCGGATCATTCTTAAATCAGGTATTCTTCCGGCTACACAACCTGTAAGGTTGGTAAATGTCAGAGACCAGTTATAAACCCTATAAATATTTACAGTCATGAAAAAGAATTTATATATAATCCTTTTAAGTTTTATCGCTATTGCCGTTTACGCAGATAACCGGCAAGGCATTGACTTTTACAAAGCCGGCGAACCAACTATAGCAAGCCGGATTTTTGAGAAACAGCTGAGCAGTTCTCCTGCCGAACAGGCTGAAGCTTTATACTATCTGGGAGAAATTGCTTTTGATGAAAATAAAACTTTCGAAGCTCTGGCTAATTACCAGAAAGGATGGACGACATTTCCTGATTATGCCTATAATAAAGTAGGTGAAGGTAAAGTGCTACTCAAAACAGATAAATCTACTGCGCAAAAAGCATTTGATGCAGCAATCAAAATCAATAAAAAAGATGCTTCTGTTTATGTCGCTATTGCTAAAGCCTACTCAATGAACGGAATGGAGGCAGAAGCCCAGGCGGCTCTCGATAATGCAAAGAAATATAATGCTAACGACCCCGCCATTTATTTGTATGAAGGCGATTTACTTATCAGCAAAGATAAACCAGGAGATGCTGCCGGAAGATATGAACAGGCTATCCACTTCGATCCGGCCTGCAAGGAAGCTTATATCAAATATGCAAACGTATATCAGGGAGTCACTCCAACATTATCAATAGAAATGCTTCAGAAAGTAATTTCAAACTATCCGGATTACTTGCCGGCGTACTGCCATTTGGGAAACATCTATTCATTACAAGGGAATTATCCTAAAGCTGTAGCAGCTTATAAAACCTACATGGCAGGAGGTCTTTACTCAACAGACAATCTGGTTCATTATGCCTCTGCTTTGTTCTTCAATAAACAATACGCTGAATCCGGTAAAATAATCAGTGAAGGACAAGCTATTGACCCTGATAACTTTTTATTGAAACGTCTGGCCATCTATAATGATTACGAAAGCAAAGCCTACGAAAAAGGACTGGAAGAAATAGAGACTTTCTTCAATAATCCGGATGCTAAATATATCTGGCAGGACTATTTATATTACGGTCGCCTGTTGAATAAAGCAAAACAATATGATCAGGCAGCAGATGCATTACAGAAAGCTATAAAAGAAAGTTCTTCGCATACAGAAATCTATAAGGACCTTGCTGAAGTTTATAGTAACAGCGAAAATAATGCTGAGGCCATCAAGGCTTATACACAGTATATAGAGGCACTGGGAGAAGAATCGGAAGCTGCTGATTACTATCAATTAGGTAAATATTACTATACAGCAGCTGCAAAAGATAATATTGCAGCACAAAAGTACTTGTTCAAAGCTGATAGCTTATTTGCTATTGTAAAAGAACGTGTACCGGATAGCCACCTTGGTAGCCTATGGCAGGCACGTACACAATCTCAACTGGACCCCGAGACAGAACAGGGTTTAGCCAAACCCTATTACGAGTCTTGCATTCCCATTCTTGAAAAAAACAAAGAGAAATATAGCAATGAATTAACCGAATGTTACCGTTACCTGGGCTACTATTATTATTTGAAACAAGATATGGATAACTCCAAAATTTACTGGAACAAGATTTTATCAATCGATCCATCTAATGCTACAGCGCAGGAAGCTTTAAAAAATATCAAGTAAGTAAACAAATAAATTAATTTGTTTATATACAAAAACAGCCGGCATAAGAATGTCGGCTGTTTTTGTATCGTATATAAGTTACAGAAATTATTCTGCAGCTTTTTCTTCTGTTGCTTCTGCTGCAGGAGCTTCAGCAACCGGAGCAGCTGTTTCAGCAGCTGTAGATTTCTTACGAGAACGTCTTGTTTTCGTAGTTTTCTTAGCTGTAGTATCCTTCAACATGTTTTCGTTGTAATCAACTAATTCAATGAAGCACATAGCAGCGTTGTCACCTAAACGGTTACCAGTCTTAATAATTCTGGTATAACCACCCGGACGATCACCGATCTTCTGAGCTACTTCCTTAAAAAGTTCTGTTACAGCGTTCTTATCCTGTAAAGTACTAAATACCACACGTCTTGAGTGAGTTGTATCCTCTTTGCACTTTGTGATCAGAGGTTCAACAAACTTACGAAGCGCTTTAGCTTTTGCTGTTGTCGTAAAGATTCTCTTATGCTTGATCAAAGAAGAAGCCATATTAGACAGCATTGCTTCACGGTGAGTATTTGTACGACCTAAATGATTGAATTTCTTATTATGTCTCATCGCTTTACTTACTCTTTATCTAATTTATATTTCGTGATATCCATACCGAATGAAAGGTTCAGGCTTTCAAGCAGTTCATCAAGTTCAGTGAGCGACTTCTTACCGAAGTTACGGAATTTCAACAAATCATTCTTGTTGAATTTAACCAGTTCACCCAATGTTTCAACATCTGCAGCTTTCAAGCAATTCAAAGCACGAACGGAAAGGTCCATATCTGCTAGCTTGCTCTTAAGCAACTGGCGCATGTGAAGTACTTCTTCATCGAATTCTTCATTGCCGTCAGTATCTACTGTCTCGATCGCAATCTTTTCATCTGAGAACAACATGAAATGATGTATCAGAATCTTAGCAGCTTCTTTCAACGCTTCCTTCGGATGAATAGAACCATCTGTGGCTATTTCAAGAACCAACTTTTCGTAGTCCGTCTTTTGCTCAACACGGAAGTTCTCGATTGAATACTTAACATTACGTATAGGAGTATAAATAGAGTCGATGGCAATAACGTGAACGTCTGCATTCGGGTCTCTATTTTCATCAGCGGGAACATATCCGCGTCCTTTATTTATTGTTAATTCAATCTGGAAACCAGCGTTCGGATCCAAACGGCAAATAACCAAGTCTGGATTCAATACTTCGAATCCGGTCAGCTGTTTACCTATATCACCGGCTTTGAACACTTCCGAACCCGAAACAGTAATACTTACTTTCTCATTCTCTATGTCGTCTACAATATGCTTGAACCGTACCTGTTTCAGGTTCAAGATAATGTTTGTTACATCTTCAATAACACCGGGAATTGTACCAAATTCATGGTCAACACCTTCGATCTTAATGGATGTAATAGCAAAACCTTCAAGCGACGACAGGAGAATACGGCGCAGAGCATTACCTATAGTAATACCATAGCCGGGTTCCAACGGACGAAATTCAAACTTTCCGAAGAAATTGTCCGCTTCCAACATTAATACTTTATCGGGTTTTTGAAATGCTAATATCGCCATGGAAATCAATTATTATTTAGAATACAATTCTACGATCAACTGCTCTTTAATGTTTTCAGGAATGTCAGTTCTTTCCGGCAGATGCAGTAATTTTCCGCTTAAAGAAGACTGATCCCACTCAATCCAAGGATATTTACTGTGGTTGAATCCTGATAATGCATCAGCAATCACTTCCAAAGACTTGGATTTCTCTCTAACACCAACGATCTGACCGGCTTTCAAAGAGTAAGAAGGAATGTTTACAACCTTACCATCAACTGTAATGTGACGGTGAGAAACCAACTGACGTGCAGCAGCTCTCGTAGGAGCAATACCCAAACGATAAACTACATTGTCCAAACGACCTTCCAGTAACTGAAGCAGAACTTCACCGGTAATACCTTTTGAACGCTGCGCTTTGTCGAACAGGTTTCTAAATTGTTTTTCCAATACACCATAAGTGTATTTAGCTTTTTGCTTCTCGCGAAGCTGAATTCCGTATTCAGAAGTTTTTCTTTTTCTGGCGTTACCATGTTGTCCGGGAGGATAATTCTTTTTAGAAAGAACTTTATCCGGTCCGAATATAGCCTCACCAAACTTACGGGCAATTCTTGTTTTTGGTCCAGTATATCTTGCCATTTTTTTATTGTTTTAATTTTTCTGTCTGAATCTGGAACCGTGCAGCCGCGATTACAGAGAGGATAAGGTCTTTATGCAATCTATTCACAATTCCGGATTCAATGTTCAAGAAACTATAGTTAATTATACTCTTCTCTTTTTCGGAGGACGACAACCATTGTGAGGCAGCGGAGTAACGTCTACGATTTCAGTTACTTCGATTCCGGCACCGTGGATAGTTCTGATAGCAGACTCACGTCCGTTACCCGGTCCTTTTACGAATACTTTTACTTTTCTCAAACCAAGATCATAAGCTACCTTAGCACAATCTTGTGCTGCCATCTGAGCGGCATACGGAGTGTTCTTTTTAGAACTTCTGAATCCCATCTTACCTGCAGAAGACCAACTGATTACCTGACCTTCACTGTTGGCAAGAGACACAATAATGTTATTGAAAGAAGAATGAATATGAGCTTGACCGTAAGCGTCAACTTTTACGTTTCTCTTCTTTGCTGCGACTGTTTTTTTTGCCATATCAACTCTTATTATTTAGTAGCTTTTTTCTTATTTGCAACAGTTTTCTTCTTACCCTTACGAGTACGAGCATTGTTCTTTGTGCTCTGGCCTCTCAAAGGCAAACCAATACGGTGACGAACACCTCTGTAACATCCGATATCCATCAGACGCTTGATGTTTAGTTGAACTTCAGAACGAAGATCACCTTCTACCTTGTACTCAGCGCCAATGACTTCACGTACTTTTGCAGCTTGATCATCTGTCCAGTCTTTTACTTTGATATCACGATCAACGCCTGCTTTCTCTAAAATAGATTTTGAAGCACTCCGACCGATACCGTAGATATAAGTCAAAGCGATTTCTCCTCTTTTATTTTGTGGCAAGTCTACACCAACTATTCTTATAGCCATATTACTTACTTAATTATTTTGCAAAAATAATAAATTATCCCTGACGTTGTTTATACTTAGGGTTTTTCTTGTTAATTACGTATAAGCGACCCTTTCTTCTTACAATCTTACATTCAGGTGTACGCTTCTTTAAAGATGCTCTTACTTTCATATCTAGTTATTTTTATTTATATCTAAAAGCAATTCTACCTTTTGATAAATCATACGGAGACATTTCTACTCTAACCTTATCACCAGGAAGAATTTTAATATAATGCATACGCATCTTTCCTGATATGTGGGCAGTAATTTCATGTCCGTTCTCTAATTCCACACGAAACATTGCATTTGACAATGCTTCTACTATAACTCCATCTTGTTCAATAGCTGCTTGTTTAGCCATATAAATCAAATTAAATTGCGTTATTTCCTAGAACTTCTTCTACAAATTCAAATGAAGATAAAATCTGAGGACCATCGGGTCTTATCGCTATACAATGCTCAAAATGAGCAGAACATTTTCTGTCTTTTGTACGCACCGTCCAACCGTCCTTTTCAAAAACGACATTTTTGCTTCCCATATTGATCATAGGTTCAATGCAGATGCACATACCACTACGCAATAAAGCTCCGCAACCATATCTTCCATAATTGGGTACTTCAGGTTCTTCATGCATCTTGCGTCCGATACCATGTCCCACCAGTTCCCTTACAACAGAGTAACCTTTCGATTCACAGTATGTCTGCACCGCATGACTAACATCTCCTACTCGTTTTCCTTCTACAGCTTGTTGAATACCTTGATAAAGAGATTCTTTTGTCGTCTTCAACAAATTCTTCACTTCCGGTGCCACTTCACCTACACAAAAAGTATAAGCTGAATCGCCAACAAAGCCATTCAATATGGTACCACAGTCAACTGATATGACATCACCTTCTTTTAAAACTGCTTTTGAGGAAGGAATACCATGCACTACCTGCTCATTTACAGAAGCACATATTGAATTTGGAAAACCACCATACCCTAAAAAAGCTGGGACTGCTCCATTATCCCTAATGAATTCTTCAGCAATCTTATCGAGTTGAAGAGTTGTAACCCCGGGAGCAATATGCTTTGCCAATTCTCCCAGTGTCCGGCCTACCAATTGATTGGCCGAACGCATCAACTCGATTTCTTCATCTGTTTTTAAATAGATCATCCTATTAATAAGCGGCAACTGAGCCTGTACGACCTTTAATTCTTCCTGACTTCAACAAACCGTCATAATGACGCATCAACAAATGACTTTCTACTTGCTGCAATGTATCCAACACTACACCAACCAAAATCAACAAAGATGTTCCTCCAAAGAACTGAGAGAACTCCATACTCACACCAGCGATTCTTGCAAAAGCAGGCATAATAGCTACCAATGCCAAGAAGAATGCACCCGGAAGAGTAATACGATCCATGATTGTATCCAGATAGTCTTTGGTACTTTTTCCAGGTTTAACACCCGGAATAAATCCATTGTTTCTCTTCAAATCATCAGCCATCTGGGTCGGATTGATCGTGATAGCTGTATAGAAATAAGTAAAGAGGATAATCAATACCGCAAATACAAAATTATACCAGAAACCGGTATTATCCATAAATGCAGCCCAAAAACCACTTTGATCACCTGTACTGGAGAATCCTACAATAGAAATAGGAATAAACATAATTGCCTGAGCAAAGATGATAGGCATAACGTTTGCAGCATTTACCTTTAAAGGAATATACTGACGAGCGCCACCATATTGTTTGTTACCTATAATTCTCTTAGCGTACTGTACGGGCACTTTACGAGTTCCCTGAACCAATAAAATTGCACCGGCAATAACAAGTAAAAGAAACAGCATTTCAAACAAGAACATAACCAGACCACCAGTTTTTTCACTTGTTCTTGAAATAAATTCCTGGAACAATGAATGCGGCAGACGGGCTATGATACCAATCAAAATGATAAATGAAATACCATTTCCAACACCTTTATCTGTAATTCTTTCACCTAGCCATAAGATAAACATACTTCCTGCAGCCAGAATAATAGTAGAAGATATAGTAAACAGAATACCCGGAGGTAAAGCTGCACCAGCGGCCTTCAACTGAACACTTAAGTTCACCAGATACGTCGGCCCCTGGAATAACAGGATAGCTACTGTGAGGTAGCGAGTCCATTGATTGATCTTTCTACGACCACTCTCCCCTTCTCTCTGTAATTTCTGGAAAGAAGGAACTGCAATGGCTAACAACTGCATAACAATTGAAGCGGAAATATAAGGCATAATACCCAATGCAAAAATAGAAGCATTAGAGAATGCACCACCTGAAAACATATCCAACAGTGCAAGCAATCCGCCTCTTGTCTGCGCCTGTAAAGCGGTTAACGCTTGAGGATCAATACCAGGAAGTACTACATACGTTCCGAAGCGATATATAGCCACCAATAAAAGAGTGGTGAGGATCCGATTTCTCAGATCCTCAATCTTCCAGATATTTTTTATTGTTTCAACTGCTCTCATGACTTAGAGTTTAACAACAGTTCCACCTACGGCCTGGATAGCTGCTTCTGCACTTTTAGAGAAAGCATGAGCTTCAACATCTAATTTAACAGTCAGGCTACCATTACCAAGAATCTTAACCATTTGAGATGATGAAATAAAACCAGCTTCGATCAATTCGTTAACACCTATTTTAGTTAAGTTCTGAGATTCAGCCATTAACTGTAATGTAGCGATATTGATAGCTTTATATTCAACACGATTAATATTCTTGAAACCAAATTTAGGCAAACGTCTCTGAATAGGCATCTGACCGCCTTCAAATCCGATCTTTTTTGAATAACCAGATCTTGACTTTGCTCCTTTATGACCTCTTGTTGAAGTTCCTCCTAATCCTGAACCCGGACCACGGCCGATTCTTTTTCTGGTCTTAGTAGATCCTTCAGCAGGTTTTAAATTTGATAAGTTCATATCTTATAATTTATTTTTTCAACCAATTATTACTTTTCTACTGAAACCAAATGTTTCACTTTCTCAACCATGCCTAAGATAGCCGGAGTAGCTTCATGCTCTACTACACGGTTCAACTTTGTCAGGCCCAGTGCATCAAGTGTTCTTTTTTGGTCTTTCGGGCACTTAATTCTACTCTTAATTTGTTTAATTTTAATAGTCGCCATAATTTTTCCTCCCTAATTAACCTCTAAACACTTTTTCTACAGATACACCTCTGTTCTGAGCTACAATAAACGGACTTCTCAATTCACCCAGCGCAGCAATAGTAGCTTTTACCAAGTTGTGAGGGTTTGATGATCCTTTTGATTTAGCCAAAACGTCAGTAATACCAACACTCTCCAATACAGCACGCATAGCACCACCGGCTTTTACACCAGTACCATGAGATGCCGGTCTGATCAGCACCTGTGCACCACCGAATTTAGCAAGCTGTTCGTGAGGAATAGTACCTTTATGAACAGGAACCTTGATCAAATTCTTTTTAGCAGCTTCTACACCTTTAGCGATAGCTGTCGTTACTTCACCAGCTTTACCTAAGCCCCAACCGATGATACCGTCTTCGTTTCCTACTACGACAATAGCAGCAAAACTAAAAGTACGTCCACCTTTCGTTACTTTAGTTACGCGGTTGATTGCAACTAATCTGTCCTTCAACTCTAAGTCGTTGGTCGATTTAACTCTATTATTAACTCCTGCCATCTTCATTAAAATTTAAGGCCGCCGTTACGTGCAGCATCTGCTAATTCTTTAATTCTACCGTGATACAGATAACCATTACGATCGAAAACAACAGCCTGAATACCAGCTTCCTGAGCGCCTTTAGCGATCAATTCACCAACCTTGGCAGCGATTTCTTTTTTGGGAGCCTTAACATCTAATTTCAAAGATGAAGCAGCAGCCAAAGTTTTACCTGTAGTATCATCTATAACCTGTGCATAGATCTGCTTGTTGCTTCTAAACACAGTAAGGCGTGGACGTTCAGGTGTTCCTGCAACTTTCCCACGTATTCCTCGTTTTATTTTTAATCTTCTTTCTTCCTTCGTTGTCATGATAATTTCAGTTTACGTAGATTACTTACCTGCTGATTTACCAGACTTTCTGCGAATTTCCTCACCCACAAACTTAATACCCTTACCTTTATACGGTTCCGGCATTCTGAATGAACGAATCTTAGCACAAATCTGACCCAGTAATTGTTTATCAGCTGATTCAAGGATAATAAGAGGATTCTTATTTCTCTCAGTCTTCGTTTCAACCTTCACCTCTTTAGGTAACTGCAAATAGATGTTGTGAGTATAACCTAAAGAAAGATCCAACAGCTGTCCTGTGTTAGTAACACGGTAACCAACACCGACCAGTTCCAGTTCTTTTTTGTATCCTTCAGATACACCGATCACCATATTGTTGATCAGAGAACGATACAAACCATGTAATGCACGATGGTTCTTATCATCTGTCGGTCTTGCTAAATGAATAACTCCATCTTCCAGAGTTACATTAATATCAGGATTAACAGCCTGAGTCATTTCGCCCTTAGGACCTTTTACAGTCACCACGCTATCCTTAATCGTAACCGTTACACCGGCCGGCACATGAATTGGTAATTTTCCTATTCTTGACATTCTTCTTTCCTCCTAATTAATAAACATAACATAATACTTCACCACCGATCTTCAGATCGCGGGCTTCTTTGTCTGTCATCACACCCTTAGAAGTCGAAAGAACGGCAATACCTAAACCATTCAATACTCTCGGCATTTCTTTGTAACCAGTGTACTTACGCAAACCTGGAGTAGAAACTCTCTCAAGTTTCTTGATTGCATTCACTTTGTTTACCAGGTCATACTTCAAGGCAATCTTAATTGTTCCCTGAGGACCTTCTTCTACAAACTTAAAATTAAGAATGTAGCCCTTTTCGAAAAGGATCTTAGTGATCTCTTTCTTTAAATTTGACGCCGGCACTTCAACAACTCTGTGCTTCGCTTTAATTGCATTACGCAATCTTGTCAAATAATCTGCAATAGGATCTGTCATATATAAATGAATTAAATTGATCCGGCCACCCGGACAATATTTAAATAAAAAAACTTACCAACTTGCTTTCTTTACACCCGGGATTAAACCATTGGATGCCATTTCACGGAATTGAATACGTGAAATGCCGAACTGGCGTACATACCCTTTCGGACGACCTGTAATTTTGCAACGGTTGTGCAAACGTACAGGAGAAGCATTTTTAGGTAAAGCCTGCAAAGCTTCGTAGTCACCAGCAGCTTTCAGTTCAGCTCTTTTAGCGGCGTATTTAGCTACTAGTTTTGCTCTTTTAACCTCGCGAGCTTTCATTGATTCCTTAGCCATAACTTAGTCTTTTTTTGCATTTTTAAAAGGCAACCCAAATTCTCTCAACAGAGCATACCCTTCTTCATCTGTTTTCGCAGAGGTCACAAAGGTAATATTCATTCCTAATATTTTAGTAATATTATCGATATTTATTTCAGGAAAAATAATTTGTTCCTGAATACCCAGGGTATAATTACCTCTACCATCTAACTTACTTTCAATACCTTTAAAGTCACGAATACGCGGAAGAGCGATACGAACTAATCTTTCCAAAAATTCGTACATCTGCTCACGACGCAATGTTACCATCACGCCGATAGGCATTTTTTTACGCAACTTAAAGTTTGAGATATCCTTTTTAGATACTGTCGCAACGGCCTTTTGACCAGTAATTGTAGACAATTCGCTGATTGCGATATCGATGATCTTCTTGTCGGCAGCAGCCATACCCAAACCTTGATTGATTACAATCTTCTTCAATACGGGTACCTGCATTACTGATTTATATCCGAACTCTTTTGTCAAAGCAGGAACAATTCTGTCCTGATATTCTTTTTTAAGACTGGCAGTATTGCTCATTACTTAATTTCCTCCCCTGATTTTTTAGAATAACGAACTAAAGCACCTTCAGCATTTTCTTTACGTCCGATACGTGTCGGTTTACCTGATTTCGGGTCAACCACGTTCAGGTTTGAAATATGAATAGGAGCTTCCTTCTTTTCAATTCCTCCTTGCGGATTCTTTGCATTAGGCTTGGTATGCTTTGATACCATATTAACGCCTTCAACAATAGCACGGTTCTCGTCTACGAGCACCTGTAAAACACGACCTGTTTTACCTTTGTCTTCGCCGGCATTAACAAAAACTATATCGCCTTTTTTGATATGTAATTTACTCATTACCTTAAATTTTACGAATTAAAGTACTTCAGGTGCAAGTGAAACAATTTTCATATTTGTTGCACGAAGTTCTCTGGCAACCGGACCGAAGATACGGCTTCCACGAATATCACCACCGGCATTCAACAACACGCAAGCGTTATCATCGAAACGGATGTATGAACCATCCTGGCGACGGATTTCCTTTTTAGTGCGAACAATGATAGCCTTAGAAACAGCACCCTTCTTCACATCACTTGACGGGATTACACTCTTAATTGCAACTACAATTACATCCCCAACAGTGGCATAGCGTTTTCTTGTACCACCTAAAACGCGAATACATAATGCTTCTTTTGCACCACTGTTATCTGCTACTACTAGTCTTGATTCTTGTTGTATCATGTTACTTAGCTCTTTCGATTATTTGAACTAATCTCCATCTCTTTGTTTTGCTCAAAGGACGAGTTTCCATAATTTTTACGGTATCACCGATATTGCACTCATTCTTTTCGTCGTGAGCATGATATTTCTTCGTTTTGTTAACGAACTTACCATAAATGGGGTGTTTTTCCTTCCATTTAATAGCAACAGTGATGCTTTTATCCATCTTGTTGCTAGTAACCACGCCCGTTCTTTCTTTTCTTAAATTTCTAGTTTCCATCAGGCTCAATTATTTGTTGTTAAGTTCTCTCTGGCGCAATTCTGTTCTCATGCGCGCAATCATCCTGCGTTGTTGTTTAATCTGTGCAGGGTTGTCTGTCGGAGAGATAGTGTGGTTAATAACCTTCTGATCGTAGGCAGCAACCTCAGCATCTACTCTTTCAAGCAATTCTTTTGTGCTTAATTCTCTAATTTCTGCAATCTTCATAACAATTACGCATTTTGATTAGCCATATCATAATCACGTCTCACAACAAATTTCGTTGTTACCGGAAGCTTCTGTGCAGCTAAGCGCAAAGCTTCTTTCGCAATATCAAAGGGAACACCTTCAATTTCGAAAATCAGACGACCTGGAGTAACAGGCGCAACAAAGCCTTCCGGGTTACCTTTACCTTTACCCATACGTACTTCGGCCGGTTTCTTTGTAATAGGTTTATCCGGGAAAATCCGAACCCAAACCTGACCCTGACGTTGCATATAACGAGTTACCGCGATACGGGCAGCTTCAATCTGGCGACCGGTAATCCATTTATTCTCTAACGCTTTTATACCGAACGAACCGAATGCCAGCTGGTTGCCACGTTGAGCTTCACCCTTCATGCGACCTTTCTGCTGTCTTCTGAACTTGGTTTTCTTTGGTTGTAACATCTCTTCTTAATTCTAACGTTTAACGATTAGCTTTTTTTCTCTTGAAGTTCTTATCTCCTCTGTTGCCACCGGCATTGTCATTTCTGCGGCCTGAATCTTTAGAGGCTGTGAATGAAGGAGCAAGATCTCTCTTACCATAAACTTCACCACGGCAGATCCATACCTTGATACCCAGCAAGCCAACTTTCGTCAACGCTTCAGCCAAAGCGTAATCGATATCTGCTCTCAGAGTGTGTAACGGAGTTCTTCCTTCTTTGTACATTTCAGAACGAGCCATTTCAGCACCGTTCAAACGACCAGATACTTGCACTTTAATACCTTCTGCACCCATTCTCATGGTAGAGGCGATAGCCATCTTAATAGCACGACGGTAAGCAATTTTTCCTTCAAGTTGACGAGCAATATTGTTTGCAACAATGACTGCGTCTAATTCGGGTCTTTTTACCTCAAAGATGTTGATCTGAACTTCTTTGTCGGTAATTTTTTTCAACTCTTCTTTCAATTTATCAACTTCCTGACCACCTTTACCGATGATGATGCCCGGACGTGATGTGCAAACTGTTATTGTGATCAACTTAAGCGTACGTTCAATAACGATACGAGATACACTAGCTTTAGCAAGACGAGCATTCAAGTATTTACGGATTTTGCTATCTTCCAGCAAAGTATCTCCGTAATTTTTGCCGCCATACCAATTGGAATCCCAACCACGGATGATTCCTAAACGATTACTAACCGGATTAACTTTTTGTCCCATCTACAATTAATTTTGACTATCGTTTTTACTAAGTGTATCAACAAACAAGGTTACATGGTTCGAACGTTTACGAACTCTGTATCCTCTACCCTGGGGAGCCGGACGCATTCTCTTCAATGTTGTAGCGCAATCTACGCTGATTGAAGAAACAAACAACTCACCAGTTTCTGCTTTACGTTCATTTTTCTGCTCCCAATTGGCAATTGCTGAACGGAGCAATTTTTCTACTCTTGCTGCAGCTTCCTTGTTAGAAAACTTCAAAACACCAAGTGCACGGAATACTTCCATACCACGGATCATGTCTACAACGAGACGCATCTTACGCGGAGAAGTAGGTACGTTACGCAACTTTGCGAAGTACATGGTCTTTTGGGCTTCTTTTCTTGCTTCAGCTGATATTCTTTTTCTAGCACCCATTTTTATTGATTCTTTTTATTTTCAGATTCCTGAATTCCTGTTACTACCGATAATTATTTTTTCTTGTTACCGGCGTGACCACGGAATGTACGAGTTGGTGAAAATTCTCCCAACTTGTGACCTACCATATTTTCGGTTACAAAAACAGGAATAAATTTATTTCCATTATGAACTGCAATAGTATGGCCTACAAAGTCAGGCGAAATCATTGAAGCTCTTGCCCATGTCTTAACTACGGCTTTCTTTCCTGACTCATTCATAGCCAAGACTTTCTTTTCCAGCTTTACGTTAATATACGGGCCTTTTTTTAGTGAACGACTCATAGTTTACTTAATTAATCAGATTATTTCTTTCTTCTTTCAATAATATACTTTGAAGAATGCTTCTTCGGAGCTCTTGTCTTCAAGCCCTTAGCATACAAGCCTGTACGAGATCTTGGATGACCTCCGGAAGCACGACCTTCACCACCACCCATTGGGTGATCAACCGGGTTCATAACAACACCACGGTTGTGAGGACGACGACCTAACCATCTAGAGCGACCGGCTTTACCTGATTTTTCAAGACCATGGTCTGAATTACCTACACTACCAATTGTAGCCTTACATGCAGCAAGAATCTTTCTGGTTTCGCCAGAAGGCATCTTAATAATTGCATAAGCACCTTCTTTAGAAGTCAACTGAGCAAAAGCACCAGCAGAACGTACCATTTTGGCACCCTGTCCGGGACGAAGCTCAATATTATGAATAATAGTACCAACGGGAATATTTGCCATAGGCAAAGTATTACCTACCTCAGGAGCGGCATCGCTACCTGAAACCACTGTCTGGCCAACTTCCAAGCCGTTCGGAGCGATAATATAGCTCTTTGCTCCGTCAGCATAATACAATAAAGCGATACGAGAAGTACGGTTTGGATCGTACTCGATAGACTTTACTGTTGCAGGAATGCCATCTTTATTTCTCTTGAAGTCGATAATTCTGTACTTTTGTTTGTGACCGCCACCAAGATAACGCATTGTCATCTTACCTGTGTTGTTACGACCACCAGTACTGCTCTTACCTACCACAAGAGACTTCTCTGGTGTACTTGCAGTGATTTTATCAAATGCACCAATAACTTTGTGTCTCTGCCCCGGTGTTGTGGGCTTTAATTTACGTATTCCCATTTCTTTTTTTAGATATTACTAAAGAAATCAATTGTTTCTCCTTCTTTCAACGTTACGATTGCCTTCTTAAAAGCTGCCTGTTTACCATTGATAATACCTGATTTTGTATAACGGCTTTTCTGCTTGCCGGAGTAGTTGATGGTGTTAACATCAACTACAGTTACATTATACATATCCTGTACAGCTTTTTTGATCTCCAACTTGTTGGCATCAGGAGAAACACGAAAACCATAGCGATTAGCCATTTTTTCAGTAATCGCTGTTTGCTTCTCTGTTACTATAGGTTTAATAATAATTCCCATTTCCTTACTCCTTATGCATTAAAAAGTTTTTCTATAACAGCAACAGAACTTTCAGTCAAAACCAAATTAGCTGCATCAAGCACTTTGTATGTGTTTAATTCAGAGGCTGTTATAACATTTGTCTTTTCTAAATTACGAGCCGACAAATATACAAAATTATTTTTCTCCGGTAAAACCATAAGTAACTTTTTATCAGCCACTTTCAGGTTTTTAGCAATTGTTACAAATTCTTTAGTCTTCGGAGCTTCCAGAGCGAAATCTTCTACAACTACAATTGCATTATTTTTAGCTTTATAAGCCAAAGCAGACTTACGAGCCAGACCCTTTACCTTCTTGTTCAATTTGAACTCATAATCTCTCGGTTTCGGACCGAAAACGCGAGCACCACCAACCAATACAGGAGAGTTGATATCACCACGACGGGCTCCACCACCACCTTTCTGACGGATCAGTTTGCGTGTACTACCAGAGATCTCACTTCTTTCTTTCGATTTGTGAGTACCCTGACGCTGGTTTGCCAAATACTGCTTTACATCCAGGTAAATGGCATGATCATTGGGTTCAATGCCGAAGATAGCATCGTTTAAAGTTACCTTTCTTCCGGTATCTTCACCTTTAATATTAAATACGCTCAGTTCCATTACTTTTCAATTAATACGATTGAACCTTTTGCTCCTGGAACAGATCCTTTAACCAATAAAAGATTATGTTCCGGCATTACCTTGATCACTTCCAGGTTCTGAACTGTTACACGTTCATTACCCATCTGTCCGGCCATACGCATGCCCTTGAATACCTTTGCAGGGTATGAACAAGCACCGATACCACCGGGAGCACGCAAACGGTTATGCTGACCGTGAGTAGTCTGACCTACACCACCGAAACCATGACGTTTTACTACACCCTGGAAACCTTTACCTTTTGATGTACCAACTACATCAACGAAACCTGCATTTTCCAGATAATCCACAGTGATCACATCACCCAGATTGTATGCAGTTTCAAAATTCTTGAACTCGGCCAAGTATCTCTTGGGAGTTACACCGGCTTTCTTGAAGTGGCCCATTTCCGGCTGAGTTGTATGTTTCTCTTTTTTGTCTTCGAAACCCAACTGTACAGCTTCATAGCCATCTTTTTCCAAAGTCTTAATCTGTGTAACAACACAAGGACCCACTTCGATAACAGTGCATGGAAGATTTTTTCCCTCGGCACTGAAAACGGATGTCATTCCGATTTTTTTTCCTAATAATCCTGGCATTTCACTTAATTTTTAAATAACTCACACTTTAATTTCTACTTCAACACCGCTGGGTAATTCCAGCTTCATCAAGGCGTCAACTGTTTTTGCAGTTGAGCTGTAAATGTCTATCAATCTTTTGTAAGATGACAGTTCGAACTGCTCACGAGATTTCTTATTAACGAAAGTAGAGCGGTTCACAGTAAAGATACGTTTGTGTGTAGGCAGAGGAATCGGTCCGCTAACAACAGCACCTGTAGCCTTTACCGTCTTCACGATCTTCTCGGCAGACTTGTCTACCAGAGAATAATCGTAAGACTTTAATTTAATTCTGATCTTTTGGCTCATATTGTTATATATGTTTCTAAATTATTTGATCAAATCAGCACGACCCTGTACTTCTGTCAGTACCTGCTTAGCAATAGAAGAGGATACCTGAGCATAGTGAGAGAACTGCATTGAAGATGTTGCACGACCTGAAGTGATAGTACGCAGTGCAGTAACATAACCGAATGTTTCAGCCAAAGGCACTTTCGCTTTTACAACACGTGCACCAGTACGGCTTGTTTCCATACCTTCTACCTGTCCACGACGTTTGTTCAAGTCACCGATAACATCACCCATGCTTTCTTCCGGAGTAACAACTTCCATCTGCATGATCGGCTCCATCAAAGCAGGACCTGCCTTTTCTGATGCGCTCTTGAATGCCTGGATAGCACAGATTTCGAATGACAACTGGTCAGAGTCAACCGGGTGGAATGAACCATCGATCAATGTAACTTTCAGCTTATCCAACGGATAACCGGCAAGAATACCGTTCTTCATTGCTTTTTCGAAACCTTTCTGTACTGAAGGAATAAATTCCTTAGGAATGTTACCACCCTTTACTTCATCAATAAACTGAAGTGTTCCTTCGAAGTCGGCAGCAGCCGGTTCGATACGAACGATGATATCAGCAAACTTACCACGACCACCAGACTGTTTCTTATAAACTTCGCGAAGTTCAACAGATTTAGTGATAGCTTCTTTATAAGTAACCTGAGGTTTACCCTGATTACATTCAACCTTGAATTCACGACGCAGACGATCAACGATGATATCCAAGTGAAGCTCACCCATACCGCTAATTACAGTCTGACCTGTTTCTTCGTTAGTCTGAACACGGAAAGTAGGATCTTCTTCAGCCAGCTTAGCCAATCCCATACCCAGTTTATCCAGGTCTTTCTGAGTCTTAGGCTCTACTGCGATACCGATAACCGGGTCCGGGAATTCCATAGATTCCAGTGTAATCGGATGTGCTTCGTCACAAAGAGTATCACCAGTACGGATATCTTTGAAACCAACACCAGCACCGATATCACCACAACCGATAGCTTCCATCGGGTTCTGCTTGTTTGAATGCATCTGGAACAGACGAGAAATACGTTCTTTCTTGCCTGAACGAGTGTTGTATACATAAGAACCAGCCAATAAAGAACCTGAATATACACGGAAGAAACACAAGCGGCCTACATACGGGTCGGTTGCAATCTTAAATGCCAATGCAGTCAACGGCTCTTCGAACAACGGTTTACGCACGACTACAGTATCAGGATCACGTGGGTCTGTACCTTCGATAGCTTCTGCATCAGCAGGGCTAGGCAGGTAAGCACAAACAGCATTCAATAAAGTTTGAACACCTTTGTTCTTGAAAGAAGAACCACAGATCATCGGATTGATCTGCATAGCGATAGTACCTTTACGGATAGCAACTCTGATTTCATCTTCTGTAATAGTTGCAGGATCATCAAAGTATTTTTCCATCAAAGCATCGTCGCATTCAGCCAGAACTTCCAACATCTTATCTCTCCATTCTTCAGCTTCATCCTTCAGGTCTGCCGGAATTTCTTCAACAGAATATTCAGCACCCATAGTTTCGTCATGCCAAAGGATAGCCTTCATTGTTACCAGGTCGACTACACCTTTGAAAGTTTCTTCTGCACCGATAGGTATCTGAATAGGACAAGGATTAGCACCCAATACATCCTTCACCTGACGAACTACTTCAAAGAAGTTTGCGCCGGAACGGTCCATTTTATTTACATAACCAATTCTGGGTACATTATATTTATCAGCCTGACGCCATACTGTTTCAGACTGAGGTTCTACACCTCCAACCGCACAGAATGCAGCAACTGCACCATCCAGAATACGCAGTGAACGTTCTACTTCAACAGTAAAGTCCACGTGTCCCGGGGTGTCAATCAAGTTGATTTTATATTTGTCATTAGCGTAATTCCAGAAAGTAGTAGTCGCAGCAGAAGTGATAGTGATACCACGTTCCTGCTCCTGCTCCATCCAGTCCATTGTTGCAGCACCGTCGTGAACCTCACCAATTTTGTGAGTCAGACCTGTGTAGAAAAGGATACGCTCAGAAGTCGTAGTCTTTCCTGCATCAATGTGCGCCATGATACCGATGTTTCTGGTATATTTTAATTGTTCGTCAGCTTTTGTTGCCATCTTTCTTTTATTCTCCTAAATTTGCTAAATTAAAATCTGAAGTGTGCGAATGCACGGTTAGCTTCAGCCATACGGTGCATATCTTCTTTTCTTTTGAATGCGCCACCCTGGTTGTTGTAAGCATCTACAATCTCTGCAGACAACTTATCAGACATAGTCTTACCACCTCTCTTGCGTGAGAAGATAATAAGGTTCTTCATAGAAATTGATTCTTTACGATCGGGGCGAATTTCAGTAGGTACCTGGAAAGTAGCACCACCAACACGGCGTGACTTCACTTCGACTTGGGGGGTAATATTGTCGAGTGCAGCTTTCCAAATTTCGAGAGCAGACTTTTCCTCGTTAGGCAATTTAGCCTTAACGTTTTCCAGAGCGGAATAGAAAATTTCGAAGGCAGTATTTTTCTTGCCATCATACATTAAATGGTTTACGAATCTCGTAACCTTTACATCACCGAAAACAGGATCCGGGAGGATCTGTCTTTTCTTTGGTTTTGCTTTTCTCATTTTGTTTTCAAAAATTTCGTTTTTGTCTTTGGTTGCCTTTTAATTTTGTCTTCAACGGTTCCGCTGAACCATTTACTCAACCTTGTAGCCTATCCAAATAACTCAAACCAGCTTTAATACTTAAATTTAAATTCTCAGTTTGAAAGGGTGATTTTTACTTCTTTCCTTTTGCTGGAGCAGCACCCGCTTTTGGACGTTTTGCACCGTATTTAGAACGACGCTGAGTACGACCATTAACGCCAGCTGTATCCAAGGTACCACGTACAATGTGATAACGTACACCAGGAAGATCCTTTACACGACCACCACGTACTAATACGATTGAGTGTTCCTGCAAGTTGTGTCCTTCTCCCGGAATGTAAGAGTTTACTTCTTTACCATTTGTCAAACGAACTCTCGCTACTTTACGCATTGCAGAGTTAGGCTTTTTCGGGGTTGTAGTATAAACACGTACACAAACGCCACGTCTCTGAGGACAAGCATCCAATGCAGGTGATTTACCTTTTACCACCAAAGTTTCCCTTCCTTTTCTAACTAATTGCTGAATTGTAGGCATTTCTTTTCTTTTTTAAACTTTGAATGTGTTATAATTTTATTTATCTCTTTTTTCTATTTCAGGCTGCAAAGATACGCATTATTTCCGTATAACCAACGAGTTACATCTGTTTTTCTGCATAATCTGCGCTAAAAACGGTGCAAAGTTACATAATAGTTCCCGTTTGTTTCTGTTCTACAACATGTGAATTCAAACTATTTATTATTATTTAACACGAAGCCCCGCCGGCTTAAAACCAACGGGGCTTGTCTTGTGTCTGTTTTCTCTCTTCACAAAGGTACTGACAGAAGAACTTTATTTTATTACTTTAGTATTAAAAACTACTTGTTCACCTCTCACAGGCTACTTAGTCCAGCTGTGTATTATAACTCATATAACCAAACTACGTAGTTCTAATTATTTGATTGTTTAAAGAAGGAAGAATCCTTCTCTAATTCTTATTTTACGATTGCTTTTACTGCTGTTTCACCTTCAATAGCTACTACAACAATACCAGCAGGAGCATTTACCTCAACATCATTAGATGTAGCGATTGTTTCAGCGATTGCCTGTCCCAACAAGTTGGTAATCTTAACAGACTTACCAGCTGCATTCAATACCCTAACAGAACCTTTAGCTGCAATTATGCTAATTTCAGATGTTGAAGAAATAGATTCGTTATCTGTTGCTATTTCACCTTCAGCATCTTTCAGACTAAATACCTGAGCCTGCTTAACAAGTTCCTCTACCTTAGCTTCATCACCATCATGGCTACCGCCAACTTCTTGTGTAGATTTCGCCAATACAGGAACACCATTTTCAATCTTCACCCAAGCACCCTTGAATGAACCGATACCAGATACACCTGCCAAATTAGTTTCAAGTAAGAAGTCTTCACCATCATCTGTAATCTTACGCAAAGAGAACAAGCAATTTGCATGAACATCTTTAGTCAGAGTTGTCGGTACAAGTTTTGTATTATCACTGAAATCAGCTGGAGCTATTACGCCATATTCCTTGCTTAAAGAAGCTAATGTATAACCCTTTCCGGCATTTACCTGATAGAATACGCCATCTTTGATAACACCTTCCATAAAGGCCAAACGAGTATATACATTATTATACATATAAGCATTGTCAGTTGAATCATTCAGATTAACCAAGAAACGTCCATACAAATATCCCTTATAATCAACCGGTTCAAAATGTTCACCTGAACAAGTAGGATTGTATCCGTGTTTATCACACCATTTACCATTCTTTACAGTATCAACAGCAACACCTAACATATATTGCGGCATATGTTCACCACCTATTGCATGCAAATACAGAGCTGTTGTGTAATTTTCACCCGGTTTAAAGTCTGTTCCAGTACCTATTCCTAAGAAGTTGAAACCATTCGTTGAATTTTCATACAAACATTCGGTAGAATTACCTTGTCTTTCACGATAAATCTTAACAGTTTTACCGCTCAAATCATCAACATTTTGATACAAATCACGAGAAGCATCAACCAATGCGAAAGCATCGATATCATCAGTTACATAGTTTCTCAAATTGATAGAAGTCATGTGCTGAACACCATCACCCAAAGCAACACGAGTAGCATTGTTCAATACCAATGTTCCAGTCGTAAATGTGCTGCCAACCGTATCTATCAATGTGTAATATTCATTATCAGCATCTTTCTGATCGCTCTTCAAATAGAAGATAGCATCTTTTGCATTGTTTGCAGCTGCCTGTTCTTTTGTATAAGCTTTGTAATATGTGCGTTTTGTACCATCAGCCTGAGTGATTTCTGCTAAATACACATAGCAACTATCATTATCGATCAAGTTTGCATCTCTAACTTTCAACTTATAAACATATTTCTTCAAATCACCATTAGTACCAAAAGTCACCGGACTCGCACCAACCTGTTCTACCTGGAAGTAAGTAGAAGAACCATCAGCTGTAGCAATAAAGTTCAAATCACTATTTACAGCTACAAAAACATCCTTACCTCCGGTAATATTGTTTGAAGCATTGTATTTCAGTTTGAACTCGCTAAATTTCTGATCGTCTGCCGTTACATATTTATAACCATGATACGGATTGGCGATAATATCAGCAGCAGCAGCACCATCTTTTGCTACAACAGTTGTGATATCAAAGGCATCTTTGTTGTACAGTGGTTTAGTCGATGCATTATCGATAGAAACATTATATTTGTTGTCAATGATAAATATCTTACCATTAGCATCTTTATAAAGCTGACCGGCAAATACTTCATTTGTAAACTCACGGTTAGCGATCTTTACAGGAGAAGTAGCATCACCTTCGCAACCGATCTTCTCAACATCCCACATAGTAGCAGGCAGATAAGTAAATTTCTGAGCTTCTGTCGGAACATCATACTGAGTCCAATCAACGAAGTTAGCAACAACATACTTACCGTTAGTCATGATATAATTCAAACCTTCGGTCAAAGTTACACGCTGTAACCATTTAGAAGACAAGTCTCTGCCATCAAAGTTAAATTTCGGAGTTGTTACAGATGTACCATCATTGTTATAAGCAGTTAAAGCTGTCGTATTACCTAACTCTACTAAAGTTACAACAACACTATCCTGAGCGGCATCACGTAAAGCCGTAGTAGGCTGATTATCTGCTGCCAAGAATGCTCTTCTGTTATTATAATAAGAGTTGTAGGCAATGCCTTTATTTCTCCATTCATAATTACCACTTACAGAAGCCATAGGCAGAGCATTCAACGGTTCGATAACCAAGCTATCAGTTGATGCATAATAAGTAAACTTATACAAGAAACGTGTAGCAAGAATTGTATCACTCAAAGAAGATGCAGCTTTATCATAAGCACTAAACTTGAACGGTACATAATCGTTGTATCCTGCTGCAGGAACAGAGTCAACCATCATATACTTAGTTGCATCAGCTTTGCTCTGAAGCGCTACATACAGATTCAAACTGTCAGCACTGTTCAAACCTAATGTATCCTGAGCAAACTGATCAGAAACAGCTGATACTCCAGCAGAAAAATTAACAGGAGCTTTCAAGAATGCATCTGCTGAAACAGCCTTAAATTCACCACTGATAAATTCAGAGGCAATTGTAGGATCTGCAGAAGATTTCAATTTAAATGTACCCTCTGCATTAAAATCAACCAACGTGTTTAAAGCCAAAGGATCCAATACAAGCGGAGAAGCCAGTCTCGGACGTAATTTCAAGGCATCAGTAATAGCACTTACACCAGTTGCACCAACTACTGTTCTCGGATATTTAACAGCTACTACCTGATCTTTGTCATTCAGCTGCATTACCATAACAGAGTCATTGCTTGCACCAAAATAAGCAAACACTGCTGTCGGAGTAGAAATAGCAGCACCATTATTAGTTGCACTGTTATACCACTGCCATTTGTTCTGGCAACCATTCAAAATAGTTGAGTCTGCATTTGCCACACTCAGATTAGCTGTTGCAGAAGCTAATACATTACTGTTAGTTGTCTGATCATCAAAAATCAGGTCAACACCTGTTTCAGCATTTGTAAAAGTAAATTTAGCACCGCTAACGCCATCGGCTGCGTCTACTTTTACTCTCCATAAAGAGTAGTTCAGAGGAGCTTTGCTGATAGAATCCATTTTCAGGTAAAGAGCACCTGTTTCTTTATCGCGCAATTGCACCAATACACTGTCACCTGCAGCATTTGATAATTGATACAAAATGTTACCGGCCGTATAATCTTTAATCTCGGTAACATCAAAAGGGTAAGTTGGAGCTTTGTGCAAAGTATCTGCCATCACAAAATGTGAAAGGGTCTTCCAATCATAACCAAAATTGTCCGGCACATTGGCTGAAACTGAATTTTGAATCTGAGCAGAAGCACCAACTGCTGAACACAACATTGCGCCAACTACTAACGTAGAAAACTTTTTGTTCATAATCCTAAATTTAATATTAATACTAATGTTCTTAAAAGTCTAACTCGAGAACGTCTTCAAATGTTAATGACTAGCTAAAACGTTCCTTTTTTCTAGTCATCTTTTTATGGTTTGTGAGAAATAAAAGGCATTTCGTACAAACTTTGCTATTCGGTTGATAAGAAAGGATATAGGAAATAAAAAAAATAGCAAAAAAGGATTGCGCTTTCAAAAGTTATAATTAATTTTGTTGACTAGAAAAAAGGAACGTTTAAATTAGTCATTCATTTCGAGGCATTAGAGTGCACTATATTACTATATATCAAATATTTACATTGTATATATTTATAATATAGCCAAATGTTAATTCAGCATTTAATAATATATTAATGTACGTGTACATATATAATACAACAAATCACCTTTCAGGTTTCAGCCGATATATCACACTGATTATCAAGCCAAAACAATGAAAGATGATTTATCAAGAATCTTTCTCTTATCCAACCTCATTTTCCCCATTTTTCAGAGTCAAATGTTAATTGGCCCTTTTTACACCTTAAAAGACCATTTTACACCAGTGCTACCACCCTATAATAATTACCGGATTCGGTATGTTTCCGTTCAATCCCCAGGGAAGAAAGGAACTTTCCGAAATTACCTGCCGATACCGAGCGCATAGCTGCCGGATTATGCTTTTTCAACCGCTGGAAAATCTCCGCAGCAGAAAGCATCAATGCCTTCTCTCCATATTCGGCCGGACGAAAACAACTCCTGAACACATCTTCTTCAACAGGATGCTTGTAATACGATTCGTTGGCCGCCATGATCTCCGCTTCCTCTTCAGAAGTGAACCAATACCGTTCGCCGGCCAGTAATTCGGCTTTCAGCTGAGCATAAAGCTGACGATAATCAAGCGGAGAACAATCTATTTTATTTTCTATTTCAACACACAGGAACCGACGACTTCCAGTTGGATCGGTCAGCAACTCCTTCTGATTAGACGTTGCGATGAAAGAAGCGACACGGGGTAACGGACGATAATTTTTCTGGTGTGCTTTGCGAACACATGGATTGACAACCTGCATCAGGTTCTTCAACAATGCCATCTTGCGAGGAGTAAATTTATCAAATTCATCCATATTGATCAAGCCGAATTCCGTCAGCTTACATTCTGCCGCCGATTGGGCGGACAGATCGTAGCTGTCCGTATAATACCGCTGCAACTCACGGGGAAGCAATAATTTACAAAACGTAGACTTCTGTTTTCCCTGTGTACGACTGACTAATACCGGTGATACACTGTTTGCATGCAGCCGGTCTGTCTCCAACCATTGTGCCGCCATCCCCAACAACCAGCGATGAAAACATTTTACCCACAACGGAACAGAAGAAACCCTGCGTGCCAGGCTATCGATCCGGTCGATCCCATCCCAGTCCGGTAACTCATCCATATAAAGGCGGAACGGATGATATTCAGGAATGCTATCGGAAAACACATAACGCGACACATCCCTGTCCCAACAATCTATCCCTTGCTTTCGCGCTTCTATACAAAAACTGTTCAACTCGCGCTGCCCCACAGGCTGGAAGCAGGCTCCGGAAAGATTCCGCTTCCTGAATTCCGTCTCCGATGTCAGCTTGTTGAAACGGAGATCGTACTGTTCACCCAGAAACTGCTCCATTGCCATCATCGCCCGGGTCGCTTTTTGCAAAGGGGTATCCGTTGCTGCAAGGGGCACAACATTACCTGCATTATTCACACCCGACACTTCCTGCATCATTGTCGGGTGTTTTTCCGGTAGCTCTTCTGTTGCCACTACCGGCATCACCTCCGATACTGCATTTGTTATCACTTCCGTTTCATCCGAAAACCGTCCGTGCATCACCAGGTCACACAGCTTTTCAATAAGATTTTTAATCGCATTCATATTCGTTTTTTTTAGTTATTTTCAGCGAATATAATACCGTATATCAAGGTTTTACAAATTAACAGACTACTATTTTCCAACAATCGCATCTACCGGAAAAGTAGGCAAAAGGTATTGCTTAAGTCATATACATCTATTACCTTTGTAGTCATTCAATAATCACTCCACAGTTGTAGGGCGTAAGAACCACCGCTGTTAAACAATAGCCTTACACTTGTGAGTCTTACGCCCTACAATTGTCAAGCGATGAATAGACAAGCATTTAAACAGGAGTTATTCATTAAACAAGCAAGAATATGTCAGCAGAATACGACTTCTATAAAAACCCTATACCGAAAGGGAGTAACCGCAAACCACGCCTGCATGCTCGAATTGTGCCGCGAGGAGTTATCACCACCGAAATGCTCTCAGAAGAGATACACGATGCCAGCAGCCTGACAACCGGTGATGTAGAAGCAACTATAACCATGCTAAGCAAAGCGATCATCCGTAATCTGAAACAAGGAAAAAGAATACATATCAAAGGATTGGGTTATTTGGAAATGACACTGCAATGTCCTCCTATAAAAGACCCGAAAGAGATACGGGCCGAATCCATCCAGTTCAAGTCGGTGGCGTTTCGTCCGGAAATAGCGTTAAAAAAGGAATTGAGTACCACCCGGTTTGTCAGGGCAGCACATAAAAATCATTCGAAAAGTCGCTCGGAAACAGAAATTGACAACTTATTAACCATCTATTTCTCAACCCATGAATATATCACCCGCCAGGAGTTCCAGCAAGTTTGCAGATTTACGAAAGGGACAGCCAATCGTCGTCTGACAGAAATGGTAAAAGCCGGGAAATTAAAGAAAGAAGGATTAGATAGATTCCCGATTTATGTACCTGTGCCCGGGAACTACAAAAAATAAGACAAATCAGCCACCCTTCATCCCTACATGTTGTTTTACAAGGCTGAAAGGTGGCTGAAAGCTGAAAGGATAAACACCGTATCTACTTACAGTGATTTATTAAAACCTTCATATTTTACAGTCCACGAACCATCTTTGGGAAAACCCGGAGCGTTAATAGCCGGACAACCGTCCCATCCCCCTGCCATCATGGCAACAGCCGTGAGTAATCCACCGTTACCGGGAAAATAAGGGAAAGGAGCCCTTCCTCCTCCAACAAGACCATGTTCGTCGAAGTCGAAGGCCGGATAATTTAACAAATAGTCGACAGCCTTATCCGGATGGGATAAACGGGCCGCACACATGGCAAGCATAGGAAAATCCCATCCCCATGTATCATTCAACTTCCAGGTATTATGAACTTTGGATAATGTTTTATCCATAACAGAAATATCGACTCCGTCTCCCGGTAACATGCCATAGGTTCCGATCAAAGCCGGATGTTCAAAAGCATACTTGGTCCACATATCCCGAATACCTTCATGAGTCACATATACACCGTCTTCAACCGGCAGCGGAGACAATTTTTCTTCAACAAGCTTCCAGTTTTCCTCTACCGGAAGTGAAAGACGTTTACGCCATTCGTTGGCTACCCGTAAACCGAATTTCCAATAACTCAGTTCAAAGGCCGGATTCATCGTTTCTTCCGGCTTTGTATTTTCAGAAACGATAAATACAGGAGGACCTAAGACATACTGATCCCTATCTTTCACATAGAAAGCATAATCGGTCATAAAATCAGCCGTACCGAAAATAACCTGTTTCCATTTCTCCAGGGTTTCCCGGGTAGGATGCAATCTATAATCCAACTCTGCAAAATAAATCGGATGGGGTTGTTGCCAGATCAGTGTCGCATGTATCAGGTTAGGCCATTCACGATCAAAATCAGCCGTACATTTCGGCCAACGGGCACCCTGGTACCCCTGTCTTTTAGCCCTCTCTATGGAAGTCGGCAAATAATCACGGTAAACGGAAAGCGATTTATCCAGCAAGTTCCAACGGTTCCATAACGCATAATGAACACCATGCCACCAGATCATTTCAAAATGAAAACGTCCGTACCAGCCATTATTGACCAGTCCGCTTTCCTGAGGAGGAAGCGAACCTGCCTCATTTATCTTCATTACGAACTGGGACAATACGATCCTTCTCTCCAATTCTTTCCAGCGAAGATCTTTACTGGCAGACAGGTCGATTGCCGCTCCCGATTCCCAGAAAGATTTCCAACCAGCGGAACTTTCCCTGAATATCTGGTCCGCTACCAACCCTCCATTGGTTTCCTCACGGGAATAAAGGCAGGAGAATTCAAGCCGATCGGTATTTTCAGGACAGAGTTCAAAATGATGGGGACTATCCCCGGCTGCCTGTTCAAGGCGTGCCGGAGATGTCCATCTCAATGCTGTATAGTAATGTATATCGTCCATGTTTCTGGCGATCAGTACCCGGTCTTTCTCTTGCTTTTTAAGAACGGACTGATGGGCACCTGGTTGGTCATAGGTTCCCAGACAGTCCTGAAACTGATCATCTTTAGGATAAGGAAAATCCAGAAATACCGATAATTGCCCTTTACGAATCAAAGGACTTTCCACGGAAACTGCAACTGCATCTGATGTAGGGTGACAAGCTGTTTTCACCGATACGGGGATACCATCCAGTTTAAACTGACTGTAAATAATGCCTGTCCACAAATCAACCTCCTGTCGGGTATCCGACAAATCGGTTTCAGTCACCGGAGTACCATCCGGCTTCGTCAACTTAAATCCGATACGTCCCAGGTTAAAACGGTGCGGATTTCCTGCCAGCCACGCCGAAAGTTCCGGTTGTTCGGGATTTGGAAGCTCATAAGGAACATCCCTTCCATGCGTATCCATCGTAAGTCTTTTAAAATCCTCCACCTTACAACCCTCCGGCAAAGGAAAACTATGCCAACTCCACTGTGACATCGTATTGAAAGAAACAAAAGTCTGTAACCCGGTAATATCCACAGAAAAGGCAAACTCTCCGTTACCTACCTGAGCCGGACTCCGGGGATTGGTCTTCGTTGTCACGATACGATGCCTGTCAACAACAGCTTTGCGGTCGATCTTCGCCTGACCGCTTATGCCTACACTTGCAAACAAAACAGAAATAAGAACACTAATCAGTTTTTTCATTGAGAATCAATTTATTATTAATAACCTGGATTTTGCACCAGCGAACCTTCACTCTTATCTATCTCCGTACGAGGAATAGGAACCAGTTTATGTTGCTCTAAAAACGACCGCTTCAATAACATTGTAACTTCATATGTTTTAGTACCATCTGCCTGCTTTTGAATATTCATTGCCAATAGGTCCCTATTCTCTGTTTCATCAGCGATACACCATCTTCTTACATCAAAAAAACGATGCCCTTCAAAAGCAAGCTCCACACGACGTTCATTCCGTATCTTATCTCTCAGCTTTTCGCCGGAAGCGGTAACAGGCGGCATATTCACACTTTGACGGGCACGTACCTTATTAACATATTCACGGGCTTGTTCCTCATTGCCCAACTCATACATGATCTCTGCATAATTCAGATAAAATTCTGCTAACCGGAAGAATATCCAGGGATTTTCAGGTTTTACGGATGACCCTGAGGGCGGAATGGATTCGACCATGAACTTTTTAAACGCATAAGCCGTCTTCGAGGCATTCCATGAACCGATGCTACTCTCCGGTGAATCAAGTCCGCCGTGCCAGGTTTCTGTCTCCCGTCCGGCCCACATAGAACCATCATGCAGGATCGAAGCATCCAGACGCGGATCACGTCCGGCATATGGATTCGACTCATCATAGCCGGAAGCCGGATTTATCTTCAACGGCAATTCCTCATTCAGATATGGTAATTCACCATTTGTCATCTCATAAGCATTCACCAGATTCTGCGTCGGGTTCTCTCCGGTCCATCCATTTGAACCATTCCGACCGTTAAACAGCATAAAGTCGGTAGAATTGGCCTGCGTAAAGTAACGCGCAAAGATTATTTCATCATTATCTTCCAGGAAGACAGACTGATAATCATTACCCAAACTATATCCAGCATCCAATACGGCCTTTGTCGCTTCTGCCGCTGCTTCCCATTTTTCTTTTGAATGGGAAGGATTATTCTGCTCGCTGGCAGCATATAATAGAACTCTCGCTTTTAAAGCCTTACAAGCATCCCCTGTAGCACGTCCCAACGTTTCACTACTCGATTTTGCAGGTAACCAAGTCATCGCTTCATCCAGTTCTTTTGTAATGAAATCCACACAATCGCTATAAGAATCACGTTTCACCTTATAATCCTGATTCAACTCGAACAAGTCTGTGATCAGGGGAACATCGCCATAACGCCAAATCAGATTCGCATAGATCCAGGCACGGATAAATTTCATCTCGCCTTTCATTCTGTTTTTTAGATCTGTCTCAACCGGAGCATCATCAATCCGGTCAAAGAAAACATTGATCGTACGGATGTTACTATATGCAGACTTCCAATAATTAATCTTCTCTGAAATACCCGTTACGTTATCAGAAGTCATTTCTCCTTTTTGAATCACCCAGAAATTAGCCCAATTATGAATACAATAAGTTTCGTCACTCGCATCACTTAACATATGCTGACTAAATTCATGATTGATAGAATTATAAGAAGCATTCACATAAAGTTCTATCAATGCACTGTCTTCCCATACATCAGCATCCGAAACTTTATCCAGAGGTTTCATGTCCAGCACATCACATGAGTTCAAAGCTAAAATAGCCACTAATATATAAATTATCTTTTTCATATCAAATAGTATTTAGAATGTTACATTTACGCCAAAGTTATAGGTACGCTGTTGCGGGTAATACCAAAAGTCTGTTGTTTCCGGATCAAATCCCAATTCCTTCATATGATCGTAAATAATAAAGAGATTATTGGCACTAAAAGAAACGCGCAGATTCTTTACCCATAACTTCTCACAGATAGAAGCAGGTAGCGTATAACCGAATTCCAGATTTTTCAAACGAAGAAAACCGGCATTCAACAGCCATTGGGTCGAAGCTTCCGTATTATTATTCCACATACTCGAACTACCTCTCGGCATAGAAGCCTTTGTATTTTCTGGTGCCCACCTATCCTTGGCACGCCATTCCATAAAGTTTCCCAATGAATAACTCATTACCGGAAAATAACTTCCGAAATATTGTTTTGCATTCTCCTGTCCCTGGAACAGCAACGAGAGGTCGAATCCCTTATATTCGAAATTCGCATTAAAAGAATAAACTATTTCAGGAGTATTAGTCTGGTTCACACGGATACGGTCCCTTGAATCAATCTGACCATCTTTGTTGACATCTTCATAAATGATATCTCCCGGTTGTGTATTCAATAAATGAGGCAATGACTCTATCTGCTCTTCCGACTCAAAAATACCAATTGCATTATAGTACAATCCCGATCCGATCGGGCGACCGGTTGCATACTGATAGGGCTCAGCCGCAGGTTGCTCATCACTGAAAACAACTTTATTACGAGCAAAAGACACATTAGCAGACAACCGATATTTCAGAGGATTTGAATAGTTCTCATGGGAAACGATCATTTCAAAACCTTTATTATCTACTATACCGATATTCTCATCCGGCAACTTCAATCCTGTATAATCCGGAATAATAGCAGAACGCTTCGTCAATATATTGGAACGTCTGGTTTTAAAATAATCAAACTCAATTCCTAACAGACCATTCCATAAACGAGAATCAAAACCAATATTGGTTGTCTTGGCAACTTCCCAGGTGATATTAGGATTGGGTACACCGTTTTGAACTAACCCGGTTACATCATTCTTCCCTATTACATAGTTGCTACCATAACTATAAGTCGTCAGATACTGATAAGCCCCAACCTGATCGTTCCCCATTTTGCCATAAGAGCCGCGTATCTTCAGGTTATCCAGGAAAAGCAAATTCTTCATAAACGGTTCTTCCGAGATTCTCCACCCTAAAGAAAAGCCAGGGAAGAATCCATATCGTTTGTTTTCCGGAAAATTAGGAGATCCATCCCGACGGAAAGTGAACTGGGCCAAATATTTCCCAGCGTAATCATAAGACAAACGTCCGAAAATATTTTGCCTCGCCGTTTGTGACGAACTCCCATCATTACTTTGTTTGTTTTTATCACTGCTTCCGGCAAAGATCTCCGGTATTGAAATGGAAACATAATCCCCTCTATAGGCCTGAAGATAATTTCCTTTTGTTTCACTTTGTTCATAACCGACCATGGCACCAACATGATGAACACCAAAGGTATGATCATAGTTCAACTTTGCAGTCATGTACAAATTAGTCGGATTCTCATACTTCTCAGAAAGATTGGCCTTATCGCTTCCCATACCGGAACGTCCTTTATACAGTTCACCTGTCTTTTCATCCTTATAATAAACATAATCAGGTGTCTGAAAATCTTTGGTAAAGACATAACCTGCATCATAACTGGCACTACCGTCCAGCCACAAACCTTTCACCCAAGGGATATCCAGTTTAAAAGAAACCGTACTCTGAAGAGCTGTAGTCTTTATATCCCGTGTTCCACCAGCGTCGCTTACCATATTCATGATATTTTCACTTCCCCGGTTTGGCATTAACTTGTCCGTCCCGGGCCAATAAGGCTGCCAACTGGGCAAATATAAAAAGATATGACTATATGTCTCATTCGTCGAGAAATACGGATAATGATTATCATCGACCTTTCCTGCCAGGTTCATTCCTACCTGAAGATATTTAGTAACCTGAACATCAATATTGGAACGTAAATTATATAATCTGACATCTGTTGTCCCATTTTTATAATGTCCGCTCTGATGTGACTCACCCAACGATAAATAATATTTCAAACGTTCATTACCACCTGATACTGACAAATTTACACGATGTTGCGGAGTTAACTTCTTGGTGATAAAGCCATACCAGTCCGTATTCGGATAATCTGGATCCGAACCGTTTCTGTATTTTTCCAGTTCTTCTGCAGTATATCTCGGAGCACGTCCTTCTCCTTCCTCTATTTCATTATATACTTTAGCATAAGTATAAGAGTCTGCCATCTTTGGTGTACGCGTCGATTCCGAAAATCCCTGATTATAAGAGAAACTTACAGAGGGTTTCATGGTGTTCCCACGTTTCGTAGTCACCAGTAAAACACCATTGGCAGCTCTTGCTCCATAAATCGCAGCAGAGGCATCTTTCAACACTGAAATATTTTCGATATCATTGGGATTTATTTCGCCTAAACCTCCACGTTCCACACCATCGATCAGGACTAAAGGAGAAGAGTCGCCCGTCGTACTTTTACCACGGATAAAAATGGACGGATCGTCTCTGCCAGGCTCTCCTGAACGGTTATTTATAATAACACCAGGTAAACGTCCGATCAAAGAATTGGCTACATTAATCGACGGACTTTTCATTACCTCGTCCCCCTTCAATGAAACAACAGATCCGGTAACAGATATCTTTTTCTGTGTACCATATCCTATAACGACAATCTCTTCTATTTGTTTTGAATCTTCTTCTAATTGAATAGCTACCGGCTGCCGGGAACTTGCAGAAACTTCTTTCGGGTTATAACCAATATATGTAACCTGTAAAACAGCATCAGCAGCAACTGAGAATTCAAAATATCCGTTCATATCCGTAACCGTACCATTGGTCGTTCCCTTCTCTACTACATTCGCACCAATAATCCCCTCTCCACTATCGTCTTTGACAAATCCACTTACCTTTTTCAGAGTTCGTTCCATTGCTTTTTTCAGGATCAAATGATTCCCTGAAACTTCAAAAGAGATTTTAAGCGGAGGCAGAACTTTATCCAATACAGATTTCAGAGCCTCATTATTAGATGTAACAGAGACAGGTAGATCCGAATTGATCTCATTATAAAAAACAAATGTATAGTTTGTTTGTTTTTCAACGGAAGAGACAAGCTCTTTCAAGGTACTATTCTTTAGCGACAACGTCACTTTCACGGATTGGGCAAATCCTACATTGGTAAAAATTATTGATAATAACGTAACAATTAACGTTTTTCTTATCTTAAACATCTTCTTAAAATTTAAGGTTATAATAAAAATCGTATCTTTGCCCTTGAATATAAGCTCCCTATTCTATTCATTACGATGAATAGAATCTTCGAACAAGAGTTATATTGAAGGTCGCAGGCATTATGAATAGCGGTTCATAATGCCTCTTCTTTACTACACCAATAGAAAAGTAAAGGGGGAATCTGTTATTTATATCTTATGGTCACCTCCTCTCCGTTTATTTTATAGTCTATAGGAGTTATCTGGTTGATCAGATTCAACATCTCAGTCAATGATTCCGTTTTCAAAGTAAACCAATAAGAATAAGACGGATTTTCATTTTCCAACCTGATCTTAACCCCATACCAACGCTCTATTTTTCTAAAGACATCGTAAAGGGATTCTCCTTTAAACTGTAATTTATTCAACATCCAGATATTATAAGCCTCTGCATCAAAAGCGGAAACATTCCAGCTAATATCCGATTTAGCGATCAGCAATTTCTGTCCCGGCACCAATCTGGTCAGTAAATCATGCTCCCGACTGGTTTCTACCGAGACACTCCCCTTTTCCAGAGCCACTGAAATAAAAGAATCGGTAGGATAATCAGTCACTGAAAAACTTGTACCGTGCACCAGTACATTGACCGTACCGGTATTCACAATAAATTTATTATTCTCATCATGTACGACATCAAAATAAGCTTCACCTTCCAATTTTACCAATCGGCGTTTTTTAGAAAAGTCTACCGGGTAAGTCAATTTTGAATCGGAATTCATCCAAACTTTCGTTCCATCAGGCAATATAAGCTGGGATTTTTGTCCGGAAGGAACAATAAATACAGCCTCCGCAGCCAAATAATTTCCATCCGAACGGTAATAAGCAGAAAGCCAGACAGAGAAAGAAAGTCCAACCAATAAAGCAATTGAAGCTGCAACAGCAATGGCTTTATAAAGTTTCTTCTTAGTATATAATATTGTTTTAACAGGTTCATTGATCCGGGACAATATGTTTCCCCACATCTTATCACTATCTGGTAGCACGAACCGGGAAAA
Organism: Parabacteroides goldsteinii DSM 19448 = WAL 12034; assembly: GCF_000969835.1. Classification (GTDB taxonomy): domain Bacteria; phylum Bacteroidota; class Bacteroidia; order Bacteroidales; family Tannerellaceae; genus Parabacteroides; species Parabacteroides goldsteinii. Next base: position 3,458,461 of record NZ_KQ033912.1, on the reverse strand, counting down.
ATCAGCATGTGCAATTTCCCATTCATGTAGATATTCCTGGTACAATTTTTCATTCTCAGGTGATTGGGCACGCCACCTCCTCACTTCCTCTGATTCTTCTACGGAAGTTTGGTTTACGAAGTGTTTCGCCAATAATGTATGAGGTATTTTCTGATCCATCTTTTTATATTTCTATATAATAGACACATCCCATCAAAGAATACCCTTAAAACAAAATAATATTTTTTCTGATTTTCGAATAATTATAGCAGAGTTAGCAAAAAAACGAAGATATCCCCTCCTTCTTTATAAGATGAAAGCATCTTTTCTCTTATTCTTTTTAATGCGATTCCCATCTGGGCTTCAACAGTTTTGACTGAAATACCTTTCTCTTCCGCAATTTCTTTATAAGTTTTTCGCTCATCGCGGCTCATCAAAAAAATTTCCCGACATTTTGGAGGTAGAGCTTCGATCGTATCCTGTAATAATAAAAAAAACTCCGCCCGGTCAATGCAATCCTGCGCTTGTCTTTCCTCCAATTCCATTTGAGCCCATCGCTCCAATATGATCGTCCGCGTATGTTCATTCCGTAGATAATTCAACATCCTATTCCGGGCACTGCTATACAGATAGGTTTTGAGATAAGTTATATTCAAATTGTCAGATTCTTTCCAGAGGTATACAAAAACATCTTGTACAACTTCCTCAATAGCTTGCTCATCGTGAGTATAGTAATTGAGAAAATAGCATAGTTTTTTATGATACTGCTTGTATATGCTGCGGAACTCCTGCTCACTCATCTCCTTAGTTATTAGACGAGCAAATATACTATATTATTTACTTATCTGAACCGTTTCTCCAGTTCTTCGTCAGTCAGCATGGAAATGATCGTCTTTCCGTCGGGAGTCAGGTTGGAATCCGGGCAGGAGAACAAGGTTGCGATCAGGTGATCCATCTCGTCGGCAGACAATGTTTTACCCGGACGGATGGCTGCAGCTTTTGCCAGAGACAAAGCGATTGCTTCACAGATCTCTTCATGTACTTCACATCCTGTCTCGATAGCACGGTTGACAATATCCTTTATCAGAACCAGCTGGTCAACATTCTCAAGTCCGGCAGGCAGGCCGTTGATCGCATAACTGTTATTTCCCAGATTCGACAAGTCGAAACCGATAAAACGCATATCTTCCAACAGAACAGGCAAGACAGCTGCTTCTGCTGCCGTGAACTCAATGATTTCGGGGAAAAGAACCTGCTGCGATGCACCTTTCTGCTGTCGCATATTATTCAGATACTGGTCGAACAAGATACGTACATGAGCCCTGTACTGGTCGATCAGGGCCAGGCCGGACTTCAATGAAGTAACGATATAACGACCTTTGTACTGATAGCATGGAGTAGTCGTTTCGGCAAACAAGGCTTCGCCTCCAACAACAGAAGCTATCGGTTCCGGCTTCTCATCAGCATCCGTCTCAATCACCTCTCCCATCATTTCCAAATCTTTACGCACGGCATCGCGGTCGCTTTCAAACCCCTGATAGAGTTGTGACCAGTCGAACTCCGACTTCCCGGAAGACGAAGGAGATGGCGAAGACGGAGAATAAGAAGACGGGGTAGAAGATGCCTTGAATGGATTATAACCCGAATCAAGCTGCACGGTCGGTGCTCTAAATCCGTCCGGTTCTTTGACCGGGTTGTAAACCGGGATGTCTATCGCATCTTCCACATCAAAATCAATGGTAGGGATAGCACTCGACTTTGCCAGCGCCTCACGGGTTGCCGCCATCAGTATCTGCCAGATAGGCTGCTCGTTCTCAAACTTAATCTCGGTCTTAGTCGGGTGGATATTTACATCGATCGTAGAAGGATCAAGCGTGAAATAGATAAAATAATTGGGTTGTTCGCCGGGAGGGATCAACTGTTCATAAGCCTGCATAACGGCCTTATGAAAATAGGGATGCTTCATGAAACGTCCGTTCACGAAGAAATATTGCAGTGCACCACGCTTCTTGGCAGAGTCGGGGCGACCTACAAAACCGGAAATAGTGACCAGCGAGCTTTGTGCATCCACAGAAAGCAACTTCTGGTTCAGGTTCTTGCCATATACATTTATAATACGCTGGCGGAGACCTGACTCCGGTAAATTAAATATCTCGGTATCATTGTGGTTCAACACCAGGGCTACCTGCGGGTTGACCAGGGCGATACGTTCAAATTCATTGATTATATTACGGAACTCCGTTTCATTCGATTTCAGGAATTTACGGCGCGCGGGTACATTAAAGAATAGGTTCTTGATCGAAAAAATACTTCCCTCTGTACAAGCATCGGGGCTAATATCTTCCAATGTGGAACCGGCGATGGATAGCTTCGTACCCAACTCAGTTCCTCTCAAACGGGTACGCAGTTCCACATGGGCTACCGCAGCGATAGAAGCCAGCGCCTCTCCGCGAAATCCCATCGTATGGAGGGAAAACAGATCTTCAGCCGAAGAGATCTTGGAAGTAGCATGCCGTTCAAATGCCATACGGGCATCTGTCTCAGACATACCTTTCCCGTCATCGACCACCTGGATCAATGCACGGCCGGCATCCTTAATGTTCACCTGGATATGTGCGGCTCCGGCATCGATCGCATTTTCAACCAGTTCCTTTACAACGGAAGCAGGCCGTTGAATGACTTCACCGGCCGCTATCTGATTGGCTATACTATCGGGTAATAAATGAATTATATCGCTCATGACCAAAACAAAAACCAGAGTAAAGCACCCAGGACTGCAATCCCCACGATCAGTTTTGCGCTCTTATATTTACGGCTACGCGCATCGTCGCCTCTGTCAAGGCTTTTCTTCAGATGCGAAGTACCCTCAATAAAAGTTCCTTTGATCTGCGGCTTGTAATCTTCCAACGATTCTTCCATGCCCATCTCGCGTTTCATTTTACGCACACGTTCTTCCATCGCCTCTTTATGGGGATCCCAATAAATAGGTTTATGATTGAACTGCCGGGGTTTACGTACATTATAAAATGAGAAAAGTGCCATAACTCAACAAATTTAATAATAAATGCTATTGCTCGTGCTTAAACTTATTGCTTCGAACCGGTGCGTCTTCGACTCTCCTCTTCACTACCTGATAAATATCATCTTTATTTTTCGGACGCAAGTAATCAAACCAATAAAAATCTTTCAGTGTTTTCTGTTCCGGCTTGAGATCGGGTATGGGGGTAAGACTTCCCTGCGGACTGGGCCATATCTTCAGCCGTTCCAACGCATTGTCTTTCACCCAAATTGTCAGGAATCCGCTCTTGGTTTCATTCAAACCGATCATCGCACCGTTATCCAACGGATAGAAGATGGATTCCGCATTCCCTTCGACATCGATCTGCCGGACAGCCTGACCTTCAAAATATGCTTTCAGGTCATTCCCTTTCAATTGATTATAATAAGTCGAATCGAGATGCTGCACTGCAAATGCATATTGTATCACATGTGCATAATCGATCGTACTGTCATTCATATAGATAACTATCGTATCACCGGATATCTGGTACTGCTCATTCCACAGAATCGGATCCCTATACATATATAATATGGAATCACGCGTATTAAACTGCATGGAATCACAAACACCCTGCATATCGGTGCGATAGAAACGCACACCATAAAATGCCTTTATTTCGCGGGCCGTCGAATCGATCGACATCATTTCCAGCGTATCGGCATGCAGATATAACGTGTCGCCCTGCGAATATTCAAGGAAACGGGCACTGTCGGTTGCAAACGCATATTCCGTCCGCTCATTATAGAAACCGTACTGTCCCTCCAGCATTACTTTCTGAGCCGTATCCTGCAAACACATATTCCCGAAGGCTTCACCGAAACCGGCATTCTGGTCATATGATATAGAATCGCCGATCAGGACCCTGTTGCCCGAATAAACTTCGGAACGGTCTAGCAACAGCGAAGTGTTAGCTTCCGTATTGTACCATCCGCGGGAAGAATGGATCGTCCCGCTGTCTGAAACAATGATGGAAGGTCCCAGTATTGTTGCAATCTTCGATTCGGTATCGTAATGAAGCGTATCCGAATAGAGTGTAAAATTCGGATTCTCCAGACGCACACTATCATTAAATATAGCCAGTTTCGTGCTCGGAGAATATTGACCGTAGAAAGAGGACAACTGATTCAGCGAGTCAACGATCAAACCGCCGTCAAAATAATAACCGATATCGGGAATACGCTCATAGTTCAAACTATCGGTAAAAAGCGTTACCTGCCCGTTCTCCATACGGACATTTTCACGCAGGTAAGCAATCTGGGTATCCCCGTCATAAAACAAGTAATTGCCGTATACAAACAAAGTATCTCCTTGTTCCATACGGACATTACTGAAAGCCTCCAGCGAATTAGTCGCCTCAAAAAAGTATGCACTGTCGCAATACATATACGAACTATCGTGCCGGAAACTGACATTTCCCTCCAGAAACTGTGCATCAGCCTTCATCACTTCCTTATCATAGGATACAGTATCGGCATGCAGCAGATAAACCAGTGTCTTTTTAGTTGTGACCGTATCGGCTGTAGGAGTCTCTCCCTGCTTGACGGATATGGAATCCTGCGTTTGTGCAAAAACACAAACAGCCAGCAGACAAAGCAGTCCTGTAAGAAAAAACTTTTTTACAATCTTCATTCTTTAACCCAACCCGGATATTTGAAATCGCAGTTACGCCATCCTTCGGCAATACGGACATACGTAGTTTTTTGCTTTTTCTTGATCCACTCATCCAACAATTCTTCTCTTTTCTGTTGTTCCACCATATTCTTCATTGCCTGGAAGTCATCAGAAAGATTTGCCTTATGTTGTTCTGTACGGGATTTCAATTTAACGATGGCAACCACTTCCTTCTGTTTGTTGGAAATCATAGTAAACGGTTTGGAGATTTCACCCACCTGCATGTTGTATACCACTTTACCGACTTCCTGGGGAAGTTCCTGCATTTCAAACTTCGGAGTACCGAAATTGTTTCCTTCATGATTCTGGTTAACCATCAACCCTTTGTTGTTACGGGTATCCTTATCGTATGAAACGAATGTTGCAGCTTCCTCAAACGAGAATTTGTTTGCCTGCAAGTCCGCATATAATGAGTCCATGCGGGCAGTCGCTTCCGTCAATTCCTTTTCTGACACTTTCGGTCTTAACAGGATATGACGGCAGTTGATACGGTTACCGCGTTTCTCGATCAGCTGGATGATATGATATCCGTATTCTGTCTGTACAACCTGAGATACACGTTTCGGATCAGAAAGGTTGAATGCCACATTGGCAAACTCCGGCACCAGGTCAGTCTTGCTCATAAATCCCATCTCACCGCCACGGGCTGCAGAAGCAGGATCTTCGGAATACAGGCGGGCCAACGTAGAGAACTCCATCTTACCGCTGTTGATCTGTTCCGTAAAATCACGCAGTCGTGCTTTGATAGCATCCGTCACATCAAACGGAATCTTCGGTTCGAAAGTAATGATCTGGACTTCCACTGTTGTCGGGATAGTCGGCAGGCTGTCCTTCGACAACTGATTATAAAACTTACGAATTTCAGAAGGAGTCATCTTGATCTCCCCGATCAACTTGCGTTGCATTTCTGAAACGATCTGCTGTTCACGGAACTTTTCCTTCTGTTCATCCCTGATCTGTGAGATTTTCTTTCCGAAATATTCCTCTACTTTTTCCCTTGATCCGATCTGGTTGATTGCCCAGGTTATCCACTGGTCAGCCTGCTGTATCACCTGGCTTTCGCTGGCCTCGATACTGTCTATCTTCGCCTGGTTCAGGTACAGTTTCTGTATCGCTATCCGTTCCGGAATCACACAATAAGGATCACCATCCAGACGTTCGCCTTCGTTTTGCATATACAAACGCTGCGTTTCTACGTCCGAACGTAAAATAGCATCATCTCCTACCACCCACACAATCTCATCAATCACATTATCCTGTGCCATTGCCGCACAAGATAAGCAGGCAAGAAAGAATACAGTTAAAATCTTTTTCATCATTTCTACTTTATAAGTTACAAATTACGGTTCAGTAAAAAACTTTACATCACCTCCTCTGATTCCATCTTTATATAATTCTTCTTCAAACGTCTTCAAAAAATCTACTTTCCGCTGATTGATCAGCATCTCCGTGATTTGCGAACTCGCATAATCATAAGGCGCCACGCTTCCCTCCGGTAGATACTCTTTGATATTCAGCAGATAGCAATAACTACTATCGGCTACTTCCACAAACTTATTCGCCTTCAGATAAGCTGTTGAGTTGAATACATGGACAGGTATATTATCCATCACCTCGTCAAAATCCACCCATTTGTCGTAAAAGTAGTCATAAATAGTGGCATTTTGCACACTATACTTCTCAATTTTTTCTAAAGAGGCTTCAGAAGTCGATTTGTACCACCCTTTTACCTCCGACAAACCGGGGGCATCCACCGGTATTTTCAGGAAAAGTCCCTTGATCAGGGCTTTATCGAGTGTAAACTTTTTCTGATTCTCCTCATAATAGTTCAGCTTATCGCTTTCGCGGATATCAGCCGACAATTTCTCTTTGATCAGGCGCTCCTGATAACGGTAACGAATCAGCGAGTGGCGGTATTCTTCTACCAGCTTGTCGACCTCTTCCTTTTCGTCCCCCAGGTTTCGCTGGGCAACTTCGTAAACCAGGGCATCCTTTACCCATTTCTTTACAAAGCTTTCGGCTAACAACAAACTATCCGCAGAGGACGTCCCCCGCGGAATCAGACTAACCACTTCCGAACGTTTCAACGTCCGGTCCTTCACTCTTACCAGCACATCCGCATCGTCGGTTTGCTGGGTTCGCTTACAAGAACACAGCAAAGATACGAATGCTATAAAAATGAAGCAATACTTCATAACCTTCTCTTTCTTATTTCTTTAGTTTTTTCAACAATTTCCAGTTAATCGTAACAGGATATTCCTTATTCAGCTCCTGCAACCAGGCTTTTTCCAACTCCGGCTGTTCAGCAGCAGGCTTGCTCCACACTTTCTGATTACTGATATTGAACAACAGGATACCATCCCGATATTCCTGCATCAGATGTGTAAATTCAGGATGCTTAGTTTCCAGATTCTTGCGCTCTGTTGTTGTCACAATATCACGAATGAACAGATCGAACACTTCCTGCATAAAATCACCGGCATACGTTTTTGTCGAGAACGGACAACGCTGGATATAATAAGCGAATTCGCTCTGCGGGAAATCCGTATCCACCAGATGGATCAATGTCTTATTCATATCCTTGGCCTTTTCGTAGAAGTCCTTGTCGGAAGGAAAATGATCATTGCACAAAGCGACCAGTTCGGCATAAGCCTCCGGATAGAACACATACCCATACTCTTTTTTCAGACGTTCATCGAACGCCTTATAATATTCGAAATTACGTTCACCCTGTGCCATCACACGGGACCATGATTTCTTCTTTTCTTCAAAAGATGGGATGCCTCCCTTGTCGAGCAATTTAATAATATGATAACCGAACCGTGTTTTAACAGGTTTAGACACTTCTCCCGGAGTATTTAAAGCAAATGCACCTTTTTCAAAAGGTTCCACCATTTCTCCGACACCGAACCAGGGAAGCACTCCCCCTTTGCGTGCCGAAGCGGCATCCGAAGAATTTTCTTCTGCTAACTGTCCGAAGTCTGCTCCGCCTTGTATTTTCTGATAAACCTCTTCAGCCAAAGCCAACGTTTCACTATCACTGCGAGTTACCGAATCTTTCTGGAAAGGGATCAGAATATGGGCAACACGGCGCATCCCCGGATTGGGTTTGCGGCTATGTAGTTTAATAATATGATATCCCAGCGTAGTACGTACCGGCATGGATAATTCACCCGGTTTCATAGAATAAGCATAATTCTCGAACGCTTTGATCGTCTGCATAGGCAACAGACAACGTGCATATTCATATCCGGTCTGTTTGGTAGAGTCCTGCTTTGCCAGCTCCTGACCAACGGTTGCCATGTCTTCCCCGTTTTTTATACGTTCATAGACTTTCATCGCCTTTTCATAAACAGCGAGCGTATCCCTTGAAAGAGTCTTTCCCGGCAGACGGAATAAAATATGACTCAATTCCAGCACTTCGCCCAAACGGTCATATTCCACACGGAGAGCTGCTTCTTCCCCGTCTCTGTCAGATAAGTAACTTGATGTCAGCTGAGCGCGGTATCCTTCCAGTTCATCGGTAAAATCTTTTGTCTTGTCGAGACCGGCGGTTTCTGCATCGACAACTTTCAACTTAAAGTTTTTATACAGTTCCACATAATTTTCCAATGACTTACGATCAGATAAATTAACTTCACCATTCTTTCTGGCCATAAAAACAAATTCATCCAGAGATACCTGTTTTCCGGCCACAGTCATCACTACAGAATCAGCCTTATTAGCGGCTTCTCCGGTTAAACAAGCGAATACTAAAGATAATACAAGCAACTTTTTCATCAAAATTCCGTTTATCATACTACGTACACATTACAAAAATAACACTAATCTAACGGATAGCATCCCCAAAAAGTATGCTATCCGATTAAATTAGTGTTTTTTATATAACGGGATTTATGCACATTTATTATTCGCCACGACTATAATTGGGCGCTTCCTGTGTAATTGCCACGTCATGCGGATGACTTTCCTGTACACCGGCATTGGTAATGCGGGTGAATTTAGCCTGATGCAGTTCTTCAATATTATGCGCTCCGCAATATCCCATACCGGCACGCAACCCGCCAACCATCTGGTAGATCACTTCGAATAAAGAACCTTTATAAGGAACACGCGCGGCAATACCTTCCGGCACAAGTTTCTTCACATCATCTTCCACATCCTGGAAATAACGGTCTTTCGATCCTTTCTGCATCGCTTCCAGCGATCCCATACCACGATAGGATTTAAACTTACGTCCGTTGAAAATGATCGTTTCACCCGGCGATTCTTCCACACCTGCCAGCAATGAACCCATCATCACGGATGATCCGCCGGCAGCAATCGCCTTCACGATATCACCGGAATAACGCAATCCGCCATCGGCAATCAGAGGAATACCTGTACCCTTCAATGCTTTTGCAACATCATAGATTGCAGACAACTGGGGAACACCGACTCCGGCAATAACACGGGTCGTACAGATAGACCCCGGTCCGATTCCTACCTTAACGGCATCTGCTCCGGCATCTGCCAGATATCTGGCAGCATCGCCCGTAGCAATATTACCAACCACGCAATCGATACCCGGATACTGTGCTTTAATTTGTTTCAACACATCGACCACACCTTTGGAATGTCCGTGAGCCGTGTCGATAACCAAGGCATCGGCACCAGCCTCTACCAATGCAGCCACACGTTCAAATGTATTGAATGTCACACCCACACCGGCTGCCACACGCAAACGGCCTTTGGCATCTTTGCAGGCAGAAGGTTTATCTTTTGCTTTAGTGATATCTTTATAGGTAACAAGTCCGATCAGCTTATTATGGCTGTCCACCACCGGCAGCTTTTCAATCTTGTGCTGCTGAAGGATCTGGGCTGCTGCTTCCAGGTCTGTAGACTGATCTGTTACGACCAGGTTTTCCTTCGTCATCACCTCGTCGATCGAACGGTTCATGTCTCTTTCAAAACGAAGGTCACGGTTGGTAACGATTCCGACCAGATAACCGCCTTCATCCACAACAGGTATACCGCCGATCTTATATTCTGCCATCATAGCCAACGCATCGGCCACACGTTTTCCCTTCGTGATTGTTACGGGATCATAGATCATTCCGTTTTCAGCACGCTTAACGCTTTGAACCTGCTTAGCCTGTTCTGCGATCGTCATGTTCTTATGAATAACACCGATACCACCTTCGCGGGCAATAGCGATTGCCATCTTTGCCTCGGTAACCGTATCCATAGCGGCCGATACCATCGGGATATTCAATGTAATGTTTCGTGAAAACTTTGTCGTAAGGTCGACATTTCGGGGAAGAACTTCTGAGTAAGCGGGGATCAACAATACATCATCGAATGTTAATCCGTCCATAACTAACCTGTCTGCAATAAATGACATAAAACGTATGCTTTAAAAATTATTGCGCGCAAATATACGAATAATATGCCAATAAAACAATATGCCAATGTGCCAATAAAAAACAACGATATATTATCTCTATTGGCATATTGGCATATTAATCCTATCGGCATATTATTAATTTGCCATTTCCGATAAGAATTTTATGCGTACCAGACGGATCTCTTCTTCTGTATAATCACCGCCCAACTCTTCGATCGCATCTTCCAGATCATCCGTTTCGGAATCTTTGAAATATTCATAGATATCTTCCACATGATCTTCGTCCATCACATCGTTTACAAAGTAATCGATATTGATACGTGTTCCCGAATAAACGATCGCTTCGATCTCATCCAGCAGTTCGTTGAATTCAAGACCGTTTGTCAACGCTATCTCATCCAGGGCGACTTTGCGGTCGATACGCTGGATAATGGAGACTTTCAGTTTCGACTTGTTTGCAACCGTACGAACACGCAAGTCTTCCGGACGTTCGATCTCATTTTCTTCTACGTGTTTTTTGATCAGTGTAATGAATTCCTGTCCGTAACGTTTTGCCTTACCGGCACCGACACCGGGAATATTCTGCAACTCATCCAGAGTCACCGGATAAGTGGTAGCCATCGCCTCAAGCGACGGATCCTGGAAAATCACAAAAGGAGGAACTTCCAATCGCTTGGACAGCTTCTTACGCAAATCCTTCATCATAGAATAAAGGACCGGGTCAACCGCACAGGTTGCTCCGCCACGTACAGGCACTTCAGATTCTTCCTCTTCCTCAAACTCGTTATCCTTTGTTATTTTGAAAGACACCGGCTTCTTCATGAAATCTTTTCCCTTCGGAGAGATTTTCAGCAGGCCATAGTTTTCGATATCCTTTGTCAGATAACCGGCAATCAGCGCCTGACGGATCACTGCGTTCCAGGTCTTGTCGTCTTCGTCCGTTCCCGAACCGAAGACTTCCAGTTCATTGTGTTTGTAAGATTGAATTTCGGAGGTCTCGTTACCGACCAACATGTTGACAATATAATCTGCCTTAAATTTTTCTTTCAAAGTACTTATCACTTCAAGTACCGCACTCAATAATTCTTTCGCTTCCACTTGCTTTTTGGGGTTCAAACAATTATCACAATTTCCACAATTTTCTTCCAGGTATTCCTCACCGAAATAATGCAACAAGACTTTGCGACGGCATACGGAAGTTTCGGCATAAGCCGCTGTTTCAAGCAACAGTTGCTTACCGATTTCCTGTTCCGCTACAGGCTTTCCCTGCATGAATTTCTCCAGCTTCTGCAAATCTTTGTATGCATAAAAGGCAATACACTGGCCTTCGCCACCATCACGGCCGGCACGACCTGTTTCCTGGTAATAACCTTCGAGGCTCTTCGGGATATCATAATGAATGACATAACGTACGTCCGGCTTATCGATACCCATACCGAATGCGATAGTAGCCACGATAACGTCGGCTTTTTCCAACAGGAATGCATCCTGATTGGCCGACCGTTGCCCTGAATCCATTCCGGCATGATACGCAAGCGCTTTGATACCGTTCGCTTTCAGAATATCGGCAAACTCTTCCACCTTCTTGCGGCTCAGACAATAAACAATACCCGATTTACCTTCGTTGGCCTTAATATATTTAATGATCTCGCGGTCTACATTTTCATCCTTCGGACGAACTTCGTAATATAAATTAGAACGGTTAAAGGAGGATTTGAAAACTGAGGCATCAATCATACCCAGGTTTTTCTGGATATCGTGCTGAACTTTCGGAGTGGCCGTTGCCGTCAGCGCAATCAGCGGACGCTTGCCTATTTCATTGATGATAGGACGTATCCGGCGATATTCCGGACGGAAATCATGTCCCCATTCTGAAATACAATGCGCCTCATCTACTGCATAAAACGAAATATTCACATTACGCAAAAATTCGACATTCTCCTCTTTAGTCAGCGACTCGGGAGCAACATACAATAATTTCGTGCGGCCAGCCATTATATCAGCCTTCACCTGGTCGATCGCCGACTTATTCAGTGAAGAGTTAATAAAATGAGCGACTCCGTCTTCTTCACTAAAATTACGCATGGCATCCACCTGGTTCTTCATCAAAGCAATCAGGGGAGATATAACGATCGCAGTACCTTCCATCATTATAGAAGGCAACTGGTAACAGAGGGACTTGCCCCCGCCGGTGGGCATCAACACAAAGGTATCATTCCCGGCCAGCACATTTTCAATGATTGCTTTCTGATTCCCTTTAAAGGTATCAAAACCAAAATGAGTCTTTAAATGCTCAGTTAAACTATCCTTCTTCGCCATACTTATTATATTTTACAAACCGCAGGCATTACGCTATCTGCAAACGGTTTACATCTGATTTTTCAAACTTCTCCTTCGCATACTCCAATGTTACATGGAGTTTCTTCTTCTTCTCAGACGGCATGCTGAACATAGCATCCATCATGATAGCCTCTACGATCGAACGCAGGCCACGGGCTCCCAGCTTAAATTCCAAAGCTTTATCTACAATATATTCGTAAACGTCTTCATCAAACGTCAGTTTAATGGAATCCATCTCAAACAATTTGACATACTGCTTGATGATCGAATTCTTCGGCTCTGTCAGAATGCTGCGAAGCGTGCTCCGGTCAAGCGGGTTCAGATAAGTCAGAATAGGCAGACGGCCGATGATCTCCGGAATCAGCCCGAACGACTTCAGGTCGGTTGGCGTAATGTATTTCAGGAAGTTATTCCTGTCCACCTGAGCAGTATCCTTGCTGGCAGAATATCCCACAACACGAGTGTTCAGACGTTGTGCAATTTTCTTCTCGATACCGTCAAACGCTCCGCCACAGACAAAAAGAATATTTTTAGTATCTACCGCTATCATTTTCTGTTCCGGATGCTTTCTTCCGCCCTGGGGAGGTACGTTCACGATCGAACCTTCCAGTAGCTTCAGCAAACCCTGCTGTACTCCTTCTCCACTTACATCACGGGTTATAGACGGATTGTCACTTTTACGCGCGATCTTATCTATCTCATCAATAAATACAATTCCCCGTTGGGCTGCATCCACGTCATAATCGGCAGCCTGCAACAGACGGGTCAGAATACTTTCAATATCTTCTCCCACATAACCGGCTTCGGTCAGTACCGTAGCATCCACGATAGCAAACGGCACATGCAGTAATTTTGCGATCGTACGAGCCAGCAGGGTTTTTCCCGTACCGGTTGCGCCGACCATAATAATATTAGATTTCTCGATCTCCACGTCATCCGAAGTGACTTTCTGGAGTAATCGTTTGTAATGGTTATACACCGAAACAGAAAGGTAACGCTTGGCGTCATCCTGTCCGATCACATATTGATCCAGAAAGTTTTTTATATCCTCCGGTTTCGGCAGTTCCGCCTGGTCAAGTCCCAGAGAACTTTTCCTGGCAGGCTGTTGTTCTTTTACAATTTCATACGCTTGCTGTGCGCATTCATCACAGATGGCACCGGATATCCCATTTATCAGCATATTAACGTCCCGACTGCTTCTCCCACAAAACGTACAAACGTCGCCTGTTTTGGCCATAGATATTTTGTTTATTTATTTGTCGAAAAAGACAAGGCGCAAAGGCCTTGTCTCTATGTTTGTTATTTACTATTACGGACCAGGATCTCGTCTACCATTCCATAAGCTTTCGCTTCTTCGGCAGTCATCCAGTAGTCGCGATCGCTATCGCGTTCTACCTCTTCATAAGGTTTTCCTGAGTGAGTTGAAATAATAGTATACAGTTCTTTCTTTACCTTCAGGATTTCACGAGCAGTAATCTCGATATCCGAAGCTTGTCCCTGTACACCGCCCAGAGGTTGGTGGATCATCACGCGAGAATGCGGCAAAGCCATACGTTTGCCCTTCGTTCCGGCTACCAGCAATACGGCGGCAAAAGAAGCGGCCATACCTGTACAGATAGTAGAAACATCACATCCGATAAACTGCATGGTATCATAAATACCATAACCTGCATATACCGAACCGCCCGGCGAATTAATATAAATAGATATATCTTTGCCGGGATCGCTGGAATCCAGATATAATAATTGCGCCTGAATCACATTGGCCGAATAATCGTCGACCTGTGTTCCCAGGAAGATAATACGATCCATCATCAAACGGGAAAACACGTCCATCTGCGCAACATTCAGCTGGCGCTCTTCAATAATTGTCGGAGAAATATAACTGCTGGTGATATTCATATAACTATCCAGCGCGTTACTGTTCATCCGCAAATGCTTTGTTGCATACTTTCTAAAATCGTCCATAGTTTACTGTTTATTGTATAACCGAAAGTCATAAAAAAAGGGATTTCCCTCTGACTTATCGGAATAACAAAGTTATAAATAAATTTCTGAAAGAAACAACTTATTTGCTATCCGCTAAGATATTTTTTAGAGAGGAACCCCTTTTTCTTGCTGAAACCTTAGTAAATACTACGATTTCTGAAGAATAATATTATTCAAAGAGTTTGTTGAACTCTTCTGCTGAAACTTCTTTTACGTCCAGTTCTACCTGTTCTTTCAACCAGGCAGCCAGTTTTTCTTCTACTGCACGGTCGATAACATTCTGTAAAGTCTGTTTGTTTTTCAACATATCTTTTGCATAGTTGGCCAATACATCTTCAGGAACAGAAAGCATGCCGTACTGTGCAAACTGAGCTTTTGCCACACGTTTTGCAAAGTTTTCAATATCTGCATCTTCTACCTTCAGGTTATTGCCTTTCACCAGGTTTTCTTTGATCAACTGATATTTCAGGTCTTCGATAATCTTCGGATACTCTTCATCCAGTTTTTCAGCCGTATTCTTTTCATTTGCAGCCAGCAACCAACGTTTCAACAGGTCGTCGGCAAACTTCAGTTCGCCTGCTTTCTGTACCAACACTTCACGGGCATCCAACAGGAACTTAAAGTCGCTCTGAGGAGTGAACTGTTCTGCCAATGCATCCTTAATCTTATTCTTGAATTCTTCTTCGCTGGAAACAACGCCTTCACCGAATACTTTGTCGAACAATTCCTGGTTCAGTTCTGCCTTTTTGTGACGTGTGATTTCTTTAATCTCGAAGCTGAAATCTCCGGTAAGACCGGCAACAGCTTCTTTGTCAACCTTCAGCAAAGAAGCGATCTCTGCTTCAGCGCCTTCGTAAGCCTTATTCGGGTTGAACACGATTACAGTGTTAGCTTTTGCACCGATGAATTTAGCTTTTTCAGCTTCATCCTTCAGATAAGAAGGCATCAGTACTGCATCTTCCACAACGATACCACCTTCTTTCGGAGAACCGTTTTCAAGTTCTGCAATAGTACCTTTAACCAGGTCTTTTTCTTCTACTTCTTCAGCAGTGTCATAAGATCCGAAGTTTGCAGTATAAGCGTCAACCTGCTGGTTCAACATCTCTTCGTCGATAGCAACCTGATAATAAGGAAGCTTGTCGCCCTTACCCAGTTCGATTTTGATTTCCGGAGCCAAAGCTACGTCAAAACAAAATTCAAAATCTTCCTGTGTATCGAAATTAATAGGCTGTTGTTCTGTTTCGTTAGGCATCGGTTCGCCTAAAACGTTCAACTTATTCTCGTTGATATATTTGAACAGATTTTCGGAAACCAACTTGTTGACTTCTTCAACCAGTACATGTTTTCCATACATCTTCTTCACCATACCCATCGGTACCATTCCCTTACGGAAACCCGGTACATTTGCTTTCTGACGGAAGTTGCGCAGGCTCTTTTCAACCTGTTCAGCATAGTCAGCCTTCACTATTTCTAATTTCACAATACCGCTAACGGCATCAATGTTCTTAAGCGAAACGTTCATTCTGAATGATTTATTTAATTAATAGTCGTATCGAATTTTAGGCTGCAAAATTAGAGTTATTCTTTTAATCTCGCAAATTGTTTACTTAATTTGTTATAAGTAAGCCAAAATTAGACACATATTAATTTTTTCAATCCAAAATCTTGTATTTCTAAAATAAATGTATTCCTTTGTAATGTGAAAGGGGATTTACCTTGAACGTAAATAACATTGTTTTTTATTTCTTCATTTACTTGTTACTTGTCGATTTATCTATCACTGTTACGAAATTCCGGTTTATTACTTTCATCAGTAACAATTTTATTTTTTAATTATTTCTATTTTTATGAACATTTACATTGGCAACCTGAACTATCGTGTTCGGGAAGAAGATCTGAAACAAGTAATGGAAGAATACGGAGTGGTAGATTCTGTAAAGATCATCAAAGACCGTGAAACAGGTAAATCAAAAGGCTTTGCTTTTGTTGAAATGCCTGATGATGCAGCAGCTAAAAAAGCTATTGGAGAATTGAACGAGGCTGAATTCGAAGGTCGTCAGATGGTTGTAAAAGAAGCCAGACCAAAAATGTAATTCATTCTTTCCTGAAGAAATAAAAACTTCTACCTATATTTGGGCAGAAGTTTTTTTATGTCCGTACATTAATATTATAGATATGGTATTAAAAGGTATATATGCCGGTAAGCCGGCCATGTTCCAGTTATGGCTCCTGCTGGTCAGTCTTTTGTTCGGAGCAGTCCTGTCATCCCTGATCGGAACGGGATTCTTTGTTTTGTCACACGGTGTATCCGTCAATATAACGCAATACCCCGATATGATGCGAATGATGCAGTTGTTGTCAGCCATCGGGACTTTCCTGTTCCCGGCACTGGCAGTAGCCTGGCTGTGCAGTGCGGACCCGGCCGCCTACCTTTGTATAAAGCGTAAAGTGGATACCAAAATCCTGCTGCTAGCACTGGTCAGCATGTTCCTGATGTCCCCTGCGATCACACTGACAGCTTTGCTGAACAAGCAAATGATACTGCCGGAGTTCATGGCCCCGGTCGAAAGCTGGATGAAAGCGCAGGAAGCCCTTGCCGAACAAATTACCAATACGCTTTTAGCCGGCGACGGTATGCTTACATTCCTGTCGAATCTGTTTGTCATCGCTATAATGGCCGGTATTACAGAAGAATTTCTGTTCCGTGGTGCCCTGCAACGGATTATAGGTCAATGGACATCCAATCATCATATAGTCATCTGGTCTGCCGCTATTCTATTCAGCGCATTCCATTTGCAATTCTACGGGTTCCTTCCCCGTATGTTATTGGGAGCATATTTCGGTTATTTGTTATATTGGAGCAGAAACATCTGGATTCCGGTCTTCGCCCATTTCGTCAATAACGCTTTTGCCGTTATCAGCATGTCGGATATCCATCTGCGGGAGAATGAATTTATCACCGGAGATATATCCAACGCGAACCTGTTGCCTTACTCTGCATTAGCAGTAGTGACATTAGTCCTGTTCTTCTTATGCACCCGGCACATCAGGAGACTTTTGCAATAAAATAAGTTGAATTTATAAATCTTTTTTCCGCAGCACGAAGTCTTTCCCCAAATATTTTTCGCGTACGATCTCGTTTTCTGCCAATTGCTCTGCTGTTCCCTGGAAAAGCACTTTTCCTTCGAACAGCAAATAAGCACGGTCGCAAATGCTCAATGTTTCGTACACATTATGGTCGGTAATCAGGATACCGATATTCTTATGCTTTAACTTGGCTACAATCGTCTGAATATCCTGCACGGCAATCGGGTCGACTCCGGCAAACGGTTCGTCCAGCATAATAAACTTAGGGTCGATCGCCAGACAGCGGGCAATCTCGGCACGACGGCGTTCACCACCAGACAACTGGTCTCCCAGGTTCTTTCTAACCTTGTTCAATCCAAACTCAGCGATCAGGCTTTCCAGTTTTTCTTTCTGATATTCGGGAGTAGTTTCCGTCATTTCCAAAACAGAACGGATATTATCCTCAACCGTCATTTTACGGAAGATAGAAGCCTCCTGCGCCAGATAACCGATCCCGTTACGGGCACGTTTGTAAACCGGGAATTTCGTAATTTCCATATCATTCAGGAATATCTTTCCCTCATTAGGAGTCACCAACCCCACAGTCATATAGAATGTCGTCGTCTTTCCCGCCCCATTCGGACCGAGCAATCCAACAATCTCCCCTTGTTTCACATTAATAGAAACATGGTTCACCACCGTTCGCGTTCTATATTTTTTCACCAGGTCCTCCGTCCGGAGCACCATCTGTTGTTCGTCTGCCATATCCTAATAATTTACGGGTACAAAGAAACGCAATTAATTAGTTTTCCACAAGACTATTATCATTTCTTACAATTCCATTACCACCAACTACCCAACCAACCGCTTTCATGACCACTTCTCCTATTTTATTAACCTAAAAATATTTTTTTCAACACACTGATTATAGCAAACAAACCGAAGATCAGAGGATTAAAGACACCCCAGCCACCCATTTCGCCAAAAGAAAACAGATTATATAAAGCCGTTAACGAACCGGAAGAAACGAACATGATTTTACGCTTTATCAGATCTTCATATTTAACCCAATTTTCTCCCGAATAACCGGAACTTCCTTCCGGGACATAAATAGCTTCCAATGAAAAACAATTCTCAAATACATTCTCTCCAAAACGGGCAGGTGCCATTGATGAGAGAAAAGTAACATCTGTCAATTCGGAACAACATTGAAACACCTCTTTCCCAATCGCTTTCACAGAAGATGGGATTATAACTGAGGTAAGATATGTTTGGGAAAAAGCAGCACGTTCAATATCCGTGACAGATGCCGGAATTACAACAGATTTAAGAGCGGAATGGGAAAAAGAACCTGCACCAATCGTTTTCACGGAAAATGGAAGTTCTACGGAGGACAAAGCCGTTCCGTAAAAACCACCTGCTCCGATCTTCTCTAATTCCGATTTTTCGGCAAATGTCACTGACGATAATTTTCTACAATCAGTAAAGGCAGCCCCTCCGATTGCCGTTACGGAAGACGGAACCATTACCGACTCAAGAGGTGTTTTAGCAAAAGCACCCGCTCCAATCGTAGTAACCGAAGAAGGTATTGAGAATGAAGCCAGTGCTGTTTCTGAAAAAGCCCACTCACCGATCGCTTTTAAATTATCGCCACCAAACGTCACCAACGTCAATCTCCTGCAATACCTGAAAGCCCCCTCCCCAATCGTTGCAACAGAAGATGGAATCATAACTGAATGAAGCCTCGTCCCGGAAAAAGCCCCAGCACCAATCGTCCTCAAATTCATGTCTCCCGTAAAAGTTACAGACGAAAGTCTCTTACACTCCGTAAAGGCAGCCTTTCCTATAGTAGTTACGGAAGCCGGGATTACAACCGATTCCAAAGACGTCTCACAAAAAGCCCATTCACCAATTTCCTTTAGCTTCTGGTTTCCGGCAAATATAACCGACGACAGATTATAGCAATATCTGAAAGCAGCCTTTCTGATCGCGGTAACAGACGCCGGTATTACAACAGACTCCAGGGCTGTTTCATAAAAAGCATACTTACCGAGCGTTCTCAACTCCGAATCTTTAGCAAACACTACAGATGACAAATTGCTACATCCCGCAAAGGCTGCCCCACCTATCATCGTCACCGAAGCAGGAATCGTTACCGACCCGACACGCGGCAAATCTTTAAATATCAAACTCGGAATAACGGGAACACCCTCTTCTATATAAATTTCAGTCACTGCCCTTTTATCATTTTCACTGGCATTCTTCTTCCAATCGGCATAACCGCCATACATCAGAATAGTCAGCTTCCCATCCTGCAACTCATAACCGAAATCTTCCGCTGACAGGCTCCCCATCGAAAGCAACAACAAAGCAAATATCCAGATACAGTGTCTCATAATCATTTCTTTTCTGGTTAACAATTTATCATTTTTGCAAGATACACACTTATACGAACAATCCGTGATCCAAAGGATTAAAGTTATTTAAATCCGTTAGGATTTCCGTAACAGGCAAACAGAACATTTCCCATGCTAATTACTAATAACTCATTCCAAGAAGTTATAACATCATAATTTACCATCGTCTGATTAAAAATGCACTCTCATAGTGCAATACAAACAAAAGTATCTATTTTATCCGTCGCAATTTTCGTAGCAGACAGATTAAAATGATCAAACCAGGAATTAATATCCACCAGACAATCCGGCTCGTTTTTCTTCTGGTCACTTCCTGCTCGACGGAGACGGATGAAGTAACACCCTGCTCATTAACCGTATTGGCAGACACAGACACCAATTCTGTCGAATCTGCCATTCCCCATTCTTCAGTAGCATATACAATACGTTCTACATACTGTTTACCGGCACTGTCGGGTACGGAAAGGGAGACCTCCTTCAAACGAGACCAGCCCCGCAACAGCATCCCACGATTATAATGCAGGCAAGAAGTGTCCAACCGTGTATACGATATCGAATCCCTGAACGAACGAAGTTCTCTCCTGCTTCCGGGATTACGCGATGCACAGCCGGACAATCCTGCTATAAGTAATAAAAAACAAATACCACCTCTCATTTGATAATCACCTGGCGACGGTTCTTCCCCGTCAATTTCAATGACAAATGAATAAAACCACGGCGACGGTAATAAATCGCCTGATCAAAATTCAACCGGCTTTGCTGTAAAGCCTCCAGCAAACGACAACTGCCGAACGTATAAATATCCGCCGCCTCCCCTTTCAGATGCTGGGAATCGGCGACACCACCCACCAGATGATTCAATTCTTCACAACGATACCCACTGGAGATATGCATCCCCATAGGACAATCCGCATACTCCCGAAGCGGCTCCAATAATTTTCTAACCAGATTTCTGATTGCACGCTGCGCTTCCGGTGGCGGCGTATTGTCCAGGCCCTTCTCCACAGCAACCGCACTGTAGATAAACTCCCCCATGTAAAAATGATCACTGATCCAATCCGGATGATTTCTTCTCCACTTCATTTGTTCCGACGTCAAAGGTTCCTCTATTGCATATTGACAAAATTTCGTTTTCATTCTTTTCTTATTTTATATGAATAATCCACTCCAAACAAGGCTCCGGCAAACGTACTGATCTCCCCGAAAGCGACTAAAACGCTATTATGTATTTCCCCTGTCGGAGCCACCCAAAAACCGGAAAAGATCAGGATAAGACCGGCTGCACAAAGCAGCACGGCCATTACCAATTGAACATTCATTCTTTTCATCCATCATCGAATTACTCGATTTCCGGACGATCCTCACCACCTCCGGGATTCTCCGTTTTTTCAACTTCCGGAGTAATCAAAGAATAACCCATCGTTTTCTTAGTCTCACGCAAATCAAACCCGGGAGTGAAAACAATCTTCGGAGCACGAATCATACTTGCAGAGAACTTCTTTTTATCCTCCACGCCCTCGCTTCCGACCGTAATACGGAAATTACCGAATTCCCCCAACTGAACAATACGACCATCCTGCAATTCCAGATCCAGAATATAATTCAGATTATCCAGTACCGCTTTCACATCCGCACTCGATACCGTACTTCTAGCAGCAACCAACTTGCATAAACGTCTGATATCCGTAAATCCCGTACTTTTAGATACCGCATAATACAACTTCTTGGAACCTTTGACTCCCGGTTCCGACGGGCGCAGAACCAACTTGTAACCTTGTGCCATAATTAAAAATGTTTTTAGTGAATAATTAAGTACAACACAAAGATACGGCGGTAAAAAAGAGGCAATAAGCAATAAGAAGAGGAAGCTAAAACAATATAATCACATAAGAATCAAGTTGTTGATCTTTTAAACGATCAAGAAAGAGATTATAATCCCGGTTCTTACTGCTTTTCTGAAACGCCCATATTTTATATTCTTTAAATATAAACTTCAGCTTAACTTTACTTTCTCAATCAACTCAAACAACTCAACCAGATCATCCGTATCCACCTTGGCGTACCTGATTTTGTCAGATAATCCCTTGACTTCCAAGTCCATCTTAAACCCTAGCAAAAAAGAAAAAGCCAACTTGGAATAAGAAATCTTATGCTTTTTAGACGGTCGCTCAAACAGATTTAATATTTTCACAAACAACTCTTTATCTTTCAGATCGTACAGGAATTCCCCCAGAACCGTATCCTTGCGAACAAACTCCACAAACTGCTGTCGTTTACTCTTTATCAATGCGACCAAAAACTCACGGTAAGCAACATTCAGGTTTCCCCACTCAGAGAAAGCCAACCCGAAAGTACCTTTCACAAAACCGGCTTTTTCATTCTCCGGAAGATTTATCACTATTTCATTAAAATGCTGGACGGTAGGCTCGGCACCCAGCTGTGCCATCAGTAACTTTTTCATACGAATCCGGGAAGGGGATTGTTCATCCTTCCCGGCTCGAAAGCCACTAAACGAGACAAAAGAGACAACAAAAAAACTTCAGAACCCTTCTTTCAGTATCTTTTTCAGTGGCTGGAAGAAACGTTCTATCAAACGTACATCATCAGTTACAATTTCGGCTGTGGCTTTCATTTCATAAGAAACAGGCAGATTCTTCCTATAATTGGTGGTCAGTCCGTCCGGGAAGGCAATCTCCACCATATAATTGTCTTCCGAAGGCACCAGCGAAACTGACGACAAACGCCCGTTCACGATACCGAATTCCTGATCCGGGAAATTCGTAAACCGCACAATCACTCGCTGTCCGGCCTTCACCTTTCCGGACCGCTGAATCGGCAGTAAGGCCCGCCCGATCCAGGTCTCCCCGCCCTCAGGCACCATACGGGCAAAAATATCTCCCGCCGACAAATACAGGTTCGGAGCCCCTTGCACAAGCAACTGAACCTTTCCATCCGACGGCGCCACCAGGCAGTAAGACATCTCCCAGACACGGATCGCCGCCAGTAACTGTCCGACCGAAGCCCGGTAATCGCGGGCAGAAATATCTTTCGATGCCAGACTCATATAAGCCGGCTGAATATCCCCCAGCAGCCACACATCCTGCAACAGATAATAGCTCAGACGTTCCGGCTGCTCCTGATAACGTGCCAACAACTTCTTCAGCCGGAACACATCCTCCGTCCTGGCCGGGTTCTCAACCACCGCCAACGGAGCACCCATCTTTACCTCCTGTCCGTTAAACACATAAAGCTCATTTATCTTTCCCGACGAGCGGGCCACCACCTCCGCCACCGGATGCCGGCTTGTCAATGTCATCTCCGTCGTGATCACATCCGGATATCTAAAGAAATAGCTACCCACCAAAAGCGCCAGCACCACGATAAACAAGATCGTAATCCCCCACCGCACAATCCAGGCCGGGATCTGCCCCATCACCTCCTGAACCTCTTCGCTGCGTAATTCTATTTCTTTTCCTTCCATTGTTTCGATTATTAATTACCCAAGAACAGTATAAATCTGATCCATTATTGTAGATTCATTAAACAATTCAGCCCTTTCCAATGCCTTGTTTCGTAAATCATCCCTTAATGCCACATTTTCTATTACAGCTTTTAAAGCCTTATACAACAGAAACTCATCTTGTTCTGTTAGCAAACCATATTTTCCCTTGCCTAATATTTCTTCCGAGCCAGCATTCTTCGTTGCAACAACCGGTAACCCCAGACATAAAGCCTCACAAATTACAAGGGGAAAACCTTCAGACAAAGAAGAGGAAACAAAAACATCTGCTTCTTTCAAAAAAGGTATCGGATTTTTATGATACCCTCGCAAGAAAACAATATCATCTAATGAAAACTCTTTGATCAGTTCTTCCAACTTTACCCTTTGTTCACCTTCTCCAACAATCCATAAATCAAAATCTAATCCATCCTCAACTAAACGTCGAACAGCTTGTATCAATAACAAATACCCCTTTACCGGAGTCAATCTTCCAATACTACATAATGTAAATTTCCTTTTCGTTATACCCACACAATCCCATTTGCTCAAGAGTTCCGACCGATCAATAAGATTATAAATTACTAATAATTCAGATTTAGCATCTCCAAACAACTTAATATACTGCTCCTTTACATTATCACTCACAAAAACGATTTTATCCATTCTTTGAAAAATGCTATATTCATGTTCATCATTTTCATAATATCGCTTTGTCCAATGATAATTACACAAATCTGCATGAACCCAAGCTACCTTAACAGCAACGCTACCCCTTTCTGCAATATATTTTACCGCCAGTCCTTCCAAAAAAGCAATCTCTATGTCATAAAATCGGTTTTTAACTTTTTCACTGCCCGGAAAGAACCACGAAACCTCCTCCGGTATATCTGCAAAATAAATTCCTTCTTCAAATAGGACTAAAAGGTCAACGGCATATTTCTCATAATCAAATCTTTTCAATATATCGATCAATAATTTTTCAGCACCGCCACCTCCTAATGTATCGATACAAAACAATATCCTGATTTTACCATCCTTCAAATGTATCTCTTCTTTTTCTCTAATATGACTATATACATTTCGAACAAGTCCTTTACACTCCTCAAAAGTCAATTTATTACTATTCTGTAATTCAACTGCACTATTCAAAAAATCAAAATAAGCAGGATCAAGCTCAATGATCTTATTCATTAAATAATCCAGATAACAACACTGGACATATCTTAGATCTACCCGCCGTAAACTCGGATCAGCAAATAAAGACACATTTTCCCCTGTTCGAATATCCAACAACACCTCCGGAATATTGGCAAAAAGATATCCCTTCATTATTAAATCAGTCCATATCTCATAATATTCCACACATTCATGTCTCTGTATTTTCCCTAAACACGTTTTTAGAAACTCTCCAAAAACAGACTTGCGCATTATCACCGACTGAGTATATATAGCTTTAGAAAACAACATCTCAATGACAATATCATTATGCCGTACCTGATAAAAATAATTTACTCCGGAATTTCCATTTTCCGTAACCCAGGTACCACAAACATCAACATCTCTATGGTCCTCCATAAAAGAAAATTGGGTATGAAGTTTCCTGGGAACCATTAAATGACCAGCATCCATTAAAACAACATATTTCCCCTTTATGCTTTCCATTACCTGCCCCCATACTCCCGGTTCTTCAAATGATACAACATTCAAAATTCTCAAACGCATATCGATTGTATCCATACCATCCAGAGTATCCTCGTAATTAGCCCCTTCCTTCAACACAAGAAGTTCAAAATCTGAAAACGATTGCATAAAGACATTATTCACAGCTTCCTGCAAATACCTATTTCCATCATCTACTTTCAGAATAATACTAATCTCCGGCATATCAATACATTTTACGAACCCAATTCCAATTGATTCTTTACCAACTTATAATATACACCCCGTCGTGCCGTCAGTTCCTCATGCGTCCCTTCCTCCACGACCTGTCCTTTATCCAGTACCACTATATTATCCGCATCCCGCACCGTACTCAGCCGGTGAGCCACAACAACCACCGTCCTTCCTTTATAGAACTGATGCAGATGTTCCATAATCTCACGCTCATTATTGGCGTCTAATGCATTCGTTGCTTCATCCAAAAAGATAAATTCAGGATTCTTATATACAGCACGTGCAATCAGGATACGTTGCCGCTGTCCCTGGCTTACACCATTTCCTTCCATACCTATTTTTGTGTTATAGCCCAATGGTAGCGAATCAATAAAATCCCGGATATTAGCTACAGTCACAGCATGCAACAACCGTTCTTTATCGATCACTTCCGCACCTATAGCGATATTCTTCGCTATCGAATCCGAAAAAATAAACCCATCCTGCATCACACATCCCGTACGGGCACGCCATACATGCGGATTCATATTCTTCAATGACAGATCACCTATTTTGATATTTCCCTTGTTCGGCTCGTAAAACCCAAGCAACAACTTTATTAATGTCGTCTTTCCGCTTCCGCTGGCCCCGACAATAGCCGTCACCTTATGCTGTGGGATCGTCAGATTAATATGTTCCAACACATAATCCCGGTCTGCCCCGTCATAACTAAAACTCACATCCTCGATCTGCAAAGCCTTGTTATCCGGTAAAGCATTTACTTTCAATGCTAAGGTCTGTTCTTCATCTTCCCGCTGATGGATCTCTCCTAAACGTTCCAAACTAATCTTTGCATCCTGAAACGAACGGGCAAAACCAATAAACTGTTCGATCGGAGCAGTCAACTGCCCCACAATATAGGTGAGCGACATCATCATACCAAGAGTCATCTCACCGGAAACAACAGCCCGGGCTGCGGTGAAGGAGATCAGGATATTGGTGGTTTGGTTAAAAAACACCGACCCGAGCTGTTGATATTGCCCTAAAGCTAACCCTTTAATACTTATTTTAAATAATTTCACTTGAATACGTTCCCATTCCCAGCGCTTTTCAGTCTCACAGTTATTCAGCTTGATTTCCTGCATGCCGGTTACCAATTGAAACAAATTACTCTGCTCACCGGCTGCTTGTGCAAAACGTTTGATATCCAATTCTCGCCTATATCTCATAAAAGCTAATACCCAAGCAACATACAAGCCATTCCCAAACAAGAACAATCCTAATATAGTAAGATCATAATATGCCAGCACAAAGCCGAATACAATAAAATTGACAAAAGAGAATAATGCACTAATAGACGAACCCGTCATAAACGATTCTATTCTGTTATGGTCTCCGATACGCTGCATAATATCCCCCACCATCTTCGTATCGAAGAAATGAAGGGGTAAGCGCATGAGTTTTGCCAAAAAATCAGAAATTAAAGCGATATTAATCCGGGTATTCATATGCAATAAAATCCAACTACGGATAAAGCCAACTGATAATTGCGCAACAAAAATTACTACCTGCGCAATCAGTATCAGGGTAATAAAACTTAGATTACTATCCCGTATTCCTGTATCCACCAGGCTTTGAGTAAGAAAAGGCATGATAAGCTGTAAGATACTACCTGTTAGCATTCCCAATATTAATTGGAAAAGCTCCCTCTTATAGGGAGTGAGATAACGAAAAAAGAAGGATAACTCTCTTTTCTTATCTTTTACATCTTCCTCTCGATCGTAAAATTCTGGTCCAGGCTCTAGTAATAGAGCCGTACCCGTATCTTTTCCCTCTACTTGTGTACTAAACCAACAATGCTCAAATTCTTCCTTCTCATAAACTAACCGTTTACTGGCTGGATCAGCAATATAATATTTACCGTTCTTTATTTTGTAGCAAACAACGAAATGACGTTGATTCCAATGAAGAATACAAGGTAAAGGTAATTCCGTATTCAATTGTTCCAACGTAACCCGAACTCCCATTGTACGAAATCCTATTTGTTCAGCCGCATCACTGATCCCCAACATCGATACCCCTTCTCTTGTTATGAATGCATGCTCACGCAGATATTGTAAAGAATAACTACGACCATAAAACTTTGTAATCATACGGAGACAAGTAGGACCACAATCCATAGAGTCCAGCTGAATATAATGAGGAAATTGACTTAGCATAAACAATTACAATTTTCTATAAACTTCGAGCATTTTTTGTTTGAATAATCCGATTTGAAAATTATTTATATACCGTTCATAAGCATTAATAGAATAAAATCTCCGTTTTTCATCATCTGTCAATAACTCAGTTATAGCAGCTCTCAACAAGTCTATCGACTTTTCACTGTCATTCTCAAAATATAAATCCAATAATATACCAGAAATACCATTTTCTATTATTTCGGCCATCCCGGTTGTATTATTTGCGATGACAGGTAAACCATGCATCATCATTTCAACCAACACATAGCCGAATTCTTCATAAATAGATGGAATTACTCCTATATCTGCAATTTCATATAAAGAATTAAGTTCCTCCTGATCTATAAATCCGGTAAATATAATATTTCGATTATTGGGATATGCATAATAAAGAGGCAGATCATAATTTCCTTTTCCTACAACCATCAAACAGACTTTCTCATTATTCTGAAATACTTTATTAAAAGCTCTTACAAGTAAAGACAAATTTTTATTATCGTCTAATCTCCCAACAAAGAGAATAATTTTTTCATCAGAGGAGATATGCATTCTTTGCTTTATGGATAACTTGTCAAGTTTTCGTATGCAGTGATCTGGTAGTGCATTATAGACTAGAGAAATCCTATCCGATGAGAAATTGAGATATTTACATAAAAAGGTTGAAGCATGATTAGCTACCACTACTAAATGATCACAATACTTACTCAATATTTCTATTTCTTCTTTCAATATATCGGAATAGACAAGTTCCTTTTCCGATAAGGAAATATTATTAGTAATATTATCCATTACCCTCTCTATTTCTTCCGGAGAGAAATAATCAATCCAACTGGCATAATGCCATGTCAATATAAATTTAAAATGAAAATATTCTTTTAACATCAAAAATAATTCAGTCCCTTTGCGATAATTCATATGAAGAATATTTTCATCATTGGGATCAATATAAGGATAAAGTATATAAAACACATTCCGATAATAATAATTAGATTTCTGATTTGCGCGAACAGCTGGTATATGAATATAACGAATATTGTTTTCAGAAACAATCTCAACACTCTCTTTCCGATTAAATAATGTAACCATTGTCACCAATATTGGTTCATCCTTCAATATACGAATAAGATTCTTCAAATAAGTACCAACACCAAAAACCGTACCATTAAAATTATTATCAAGTATATAAATGTGTTTCATATATTCATCAAATTTAAGCCATATCCGGCAAGCCCATTTTTTAACCCCAAAGACATACGATAAATACTATCAGTTATCTTAATTTCTTTTCCTTTTAGAAAATCAGGCAATGAACATATGCAATCTTTCATAGGTTTATCCGAAAGAAAATCAATATATTGGAAGAATACATCTTTTACAGAAAGATTATGCCAGGCATTGTAATTATTTTTTATCACATATAATAAATCTGATAAGAACAAAGAATCAAATGGTCTCTGATCACCTTGTTGTATCATTAATCGTGAATTTACATAATACACAAGTCCGCCCAAACCTCTATCGAAATCAAAGTCATTTATCCTACGGACATCATATCTCATTAAGTTTTGATCCAAATCGAATAATACGTCATTTACGTCACCGGATAAAAAATGGTGACACAACAAATAATTCACTCCCCAGCCAATTCCGCTTAATCCAATTTCGAAATTAGAAGAAAAAGAATTATCCAAATCTTCAAAAATCTCTTTTATCAAAGAATGTACTAAATCCAAATATACATCTTGATTACTATAACGAGCATAATGCGCAAGAAAAATAGAGACACCCATTTTCCCTCCGTATAAACCCACATCAGACAAACTGCTTGTATTTAGAATCAGCACATTTCTTATTTCTTCTAATCCCTGTTCTTTCTGCATCTCGGGAACTATTCTTTATAACACAAATTTTGCTTATTCAATACCAACTCGTAATTTGAAGGAGATGGGCATAACCACTGATACTTACAATCAGAGCAAGGTTGTTCCGAACGGGTTCTGAACCATAGATCACCGTTTACCAATTCGTATCGAATCAATGAATGGATAGAATCCGTAGCTATTTTTCCGCAAGAAGGGAAATTTATATTCACAAAAACAGATCCTTGAGGAGAAACAGTAAACTTTCCAAAATCATTTGCATTTATAAGTTGATTTGCAAATATCTGACGTTTATTCAGACTAGTATTTCTAATATCTTCCTCTGTCAGAAAAACAAATTCAGAAAAGAAATCTAAATTATCTCCTGTAAAAACAGGCTTCACACTATATTTGTCCAAATGATACCGTTCTATTTGTTCCTGAACTATATAATATTCATCTTTTGAAGCAACATAAAAATTCCATTTAACATGTAATTGCTTTTCAAGCACATTAGTTACAACCGATTCCTTTAACGGATGTTCCCGATCTACTATAATTACATATTCAAATTGTTCTGCTAAAGCAACTCTATATCTATCCTGAAAATCTTCCAGCTGGGAGCAAGAGACATAAAGACTTTTCATTGCATGAATTCGATCTAATGCATCCAACAGTTTATTCCATTGGGGATATTGAAAAATATTATATCCGCATATATGTATATTAGAAATGGAAGAATTAGCAATATACTTTAAAAAAACACTTAATGTCGTATAGTCTAATTCCTCACCTTTATCCAAAAAATAAGGAAATTGTTTAGCATACAGATTATCACATAAACCTGTTCCATTCACATAAATAGTCAGTTCATGTAAATAAACCATATAATTTTCAAAAGCAACCATTTCCGGTCTTTTCCTGAACTTTTCTTTTGAGCGTTGAACTCCAGGAAAAGGACAAAAAGAAACAGGAGGCTCTGAATTTTCATTTTGAGATATCAAATCAACGCATTCGGCTTCTAGCAAAATATTTACAACACTACATAAATTATTGCTATTCATATCCTCCTCTGTCAATTCAACCACATACAAATTTTCCGGATTCACCAATAATTCATATAGTTTATCAAACTGCTCAAAAGTCTCAAACTCCCTGATTTCAAAATTATCAGAATTATAAACGAAGACAGAAGTTCCTTTTTTCCATATAAAGACATCAGGATTAACAACTAGCCAATATTTTTTCATTTCCATATCCTTAATAAATTGATAATTCTTCCATAATTCGCCGATACAATTGAGGATTTTTTCGCAAATATCTCTTTTGACTCAATACAAATTGATCAAACTCTTCCTTATTCATAAATCCATGACAAACTCCCCCTTCTTCCAGATCAGAGATATAGAACATACACTGTTGACAAAATTTATTTCTATAACATTTATTACATTGCTTCTCTATCTTTTCAAAGACAGTATTGTAGAATAATGCAATCTTATCAAAATCTAATACCACTTTTTCTTCATCAACCATTCCTAACACATACTTCTGATCAATACGTTCACACGGTAATATTTTACCATTAACAGTCAAAAATATTTTTTTAGAAAATGGCAAACAAGTACCGGTAGGTATATAAGGAATTTGCGATTTATCCACTAACAAATCCGTGTAATATTTATAAAGATTACCACTAAACTGTTCCAAATATAAATAAAGCATCTTTGTATCAGCTACATCATAAAACATTTCATTAATAAGCTGTGGATAATTAGACAATGCGCGATAAAAGTCAAACTGTTTACTTTGAAACACTTTCGAGAATTCATTTCGTTTATCCTCCCTTATTCCACTCGTATTTAATTCTGACAACATGCTGATTTTTCCAAACTCATGCTTCATAAACCGATAAATATCAGTAGTATTATTGCGATCGTGGAGTACTGAGTTAAAATTCACATTCGTTTCAAAGTAGTCCGGATATTTTTCTTGTAACAGTTTCACATTTTTGAATACCCGATCAAATGAATTTGTTCCATGATGATCTACACGATACCCTTGTGACTCCCTATCCCCATCCAAACTAATTAATAAAGAGAACTTATGCTCTACCAAATAATCCATATATCGATCCAAAAGGATCGCATTGGTTGTCATGGAATATTTAATATCCAAATAATCAATATAAGTAGTTTCCAGATATTCTTGAATCTGCTTAATAAAAGAAATATTCAACAAAGGTTCTCCACCATAAAAACTGACAGTCAAAACACGATTATAAAAATCTACATTAGAATCTTTCCACAATGAGAAAAGATAATCAATCAGCAACTTTGCTTTTTCAAACGGCAAATTTTGCTCTTCTCTTTTATCATAGCTGCCATAGAACTCTCCATAACCACAATATTTACATTTCAAGTTACAGCTATCTGTCACTTCAAAAACGATTTGCCGCAAATTTAATAACTGCTGCTTTATCGTATCAGATGTTAGTTTAACAAATTCCATATTTCTAACTATTTTGACTTTGCTTTTATAGTACACTTTTCTTTAATTTCATCAATATCAGTACTTGATCACCATCCTCCTTCATTTCCGGAAGCATCTTTTTCAATTCTTCCTGCTGTTCCAAATTGTGAACATTCTTACGTTTCTCAAAATGCTCTTTACTCAAAAGTTCTTTCATCTGATACGATTCAATATAACTTACCCAATAGTTCCCTTCCGAACTCATTATCATCGGATAAGCATCAACCCCACCATCCAGATCATTGTAAAAACCTAAATTGTTTATTGGAATATTAGGATCTCTATTTTCATCTGCTACATAATCATAAATAACAGAACACGAATTATTTAAATATTTATCATGTATAACTATATACTCAACTCCTTTTTTACGTAATTTTATAATAAAATATCGCAATGTCTCATAAGCAGGATTCATTATGAATATAGAATGATACATTACATACTCACGCTCTTCTCCATATGACCATAGTTTTGATAAATCCGGTTTATCATCTCCATAATCCAACAAATATCTAGGCTTCACCTTATTATCAATCTCAGTAAATATTGTATCCGCCAAGCCACTAGGCACTAAAAGATTACTACCTTTAAACCGAGTCATCTGATAATTAAACATCAGTCCAGCATATTTATCCTTTTTCGTGTCCAGTTGAGTATGTTGAGAAGGCGTATGATCAAGCATCCTCCCTAGCGTATCTAAAACACCATAGCCGTATAAACGATCTTTTAGAGGCTCCATTTTATAGGTATACGTTTCTGATATAGATACAAAATCATCATTATTATAAAACATATATGCTGCCCTATATTTATCTGTATCGGTTAAAATACTAAACATTTTTTTTAAGAATTTTCCCTCATAATCAAAACGGAACATAGCTCCCATTTGAGCAGAATACAAATAAACATATTTATTTTTTTTATCTATTGATACATTCGAAATATTTGCCAGTTCTCCAGGACCTCCTCCAATTCTTCCTATAGTACGTAAAAACTCGCCTTTTTTATTAATTACAAGCACCCTGTTATAATCACCTATAAAAAACAAACCACTTTCTTCATCATAATCATAAATTTGAAAAAATTTAATACCGTATTTATTCGGAAGTTTCAAAGGTATATATTCTATACTATCAACAAATGAACTTAAAGTAATTGTATTATCTACATTTTTAATTGCCTCTTGCAATGAAACTTTTACAGGATAACTAACGTTTCTGTTCAAAGAGTCAACCTTTACTTCTTCTTGAGGTGAGCTTGTTTTAGAAGTACAACCTATTAAAACAACTAATAAGATTATTACAGATTTCTTCATTTTGAATTATTATAAACAATTTAAATTCAAGCTAAAGCCAAAGCAAAAATATACATATTTTTACTTTGGCTTCAAATAAGGACTAATTCAGTTCATAGTAAGAAAAATCTTACTACTTTTAGAAGCAAATTACAAGGATAATACATTATAAAAACAATTTACTAATGTGTTGGCTTAGTAGCAGGAACACCATCACCACATGCTACATTCCCCCCACCAGATTCAGTATAACCATTTGACACATTAGCATTATAATTCTCGCCTATACTTGATCCTTGTGCGTCTACGTAATTACATCCGCATCCACATTTGTACCCACCTCGCAAAGCATTCATTTGCCTTTGCTCCAACTCCCCAGCATTTAGCTGATTCAATTTTAAACGACTCAGTGTTTTCATTTTACTTAAATCTATATGTTAAACAATTCAGAAAGAAGACCTTTTGAATAAGCCTAAAAAGCATCTCAAGTCAACATTACAATATTAACCATTCCCATCCAATCTATCAAACAAATTTCAGTTCAAGTTCCCGAACGCATGATTTATGGTGCTGAACGCATTCTTTATACCGCAGACAAAAAAACGCAGCTCGAACAGCCTTTTCTCGACGTACACTAACTTTATATTCCGAACCTTTTGTCGACAGTCAAAGCACGGCACGATTATAAAAATCCACTTTAGAATCTTTCCACAATGAGAAAAGATAATCAATCAGCAACTTTGCTTTTTCAAACGGCAAATTTTGCTCTTCTCTTTTATCATAGCTGCCATAGAACTCTCCATAACCACAATATTTACATTTCAAGTTACAGCTATCTGTCACTTCAAAAACAATTTGCCGCAAATTTAATAGCTGCTGCTTTATCGTATCAGATGTTAGTTTAACAAATTCCATATTTCTAACTATTTTGACTTTGCTTTTATAGTACACTTTTCTTTAATTTCATCAATATCAGTACTTGATCACCATCCTCCTTCATTTCCGGAAGCATCTTTTTCAATTCTTCCTGCTGTTCCAAATTGTGAACATTTTTACGTTTCTCAAAATGCTCTTTACTCAAAAGTTCTTTCATCTGATACGATTCAACATAACTTACCCAATAGTTCCCTTCCGAACTCATTATCATCGGATAAGCATCAACCCCACCATCCAAATCATTATAAAAACCTAAATTCTTTATTGAAAGAGCAGAATTATATCCTTCACCTAACATGCTATAATCATAAAGAACAGAATATGATTTATTTAAATATTTATCATGTATAGCAATGTATTCAATCCCTGATTTACGAAATTTTGTAATAAAGTATCGTGCTGTCTCGTATGCCGGATTCATTATAAATATTGAATTATAAATAGCAGACTGACGCAACTGTTCATCAGATGACCATATTTCCGATAAATCTGGTTTTTCATCTCCGTAATCCAACAAATACCTAGGTTTCACTTTATTTTCAACCACTGTAAATATTGTGTCCGACAAACCACTAGATACCAAAAGATTACCACCTATAAAACGAGTCATCTGACCATTAAACATCAGTCCAATATATCTCTCTTTCTCCACATCCAGTTGAGTATATTGAGGAGGCGTACAATCGAGCATCTTCCCTAGCGTATCTAAAACACCATAGCCGTATAAACGATCTTTTATAGACTCTAATCCATAATGATAAATTTCCGATATAGAAACAAAGTTATCATTATTATAAAAAGTATGTGCTGTAAAATATTTTTCATTATCAGCTAAAGCACTAAACATTTTTTTCAAAAAATTCCCTTCATAGTCAAAACGAAACATAGATCTCATCGTAGATGAATACAGGTAAACATATTTATTTCTTTTATCTATTGATACATCCGTAATACATGCTAGTTCTCCAGGACCTCCTCCAATTCTTCCTATAGTATGTAAAAATTCACCTTTTTTATTAACAACAAGTACCCTGTTATAATCACCTATAAAAAACAAACCAATGTCCTCATCATAATCATACATTTGAAATCTACTTATGGCATATTTATTCGGAAGTTTCAAAGGTATATATTCTATGCTATCAACAAATGAACTTAAAGTAATTGTATTATTTACATTTTTCATTGCCTCTTGCAATGAAATTTTTACAGGATAACTAACGTTCTTGTTCAAAGAGTCAACCTTTACTTCTTCTTGAGGTGAGCTTGTTTTGGTTGTACAGCCTATTAAAACGACTAATAATATTATTACGGATTCCTTCATTTTAATCTATTATTAACAATTCAAGTTATAACCCAAATCCAAAACAAAAATATAATACATCTCTGCTTTGGCTTTAAATAAGGATTAATTCAACCCTTGGGAAAATAAACTTTACAGTTACCCGTTCTTAATGCGTTGAAGCAGTTGTGGGAACAGCATCACCACATGCCTTATTTCCCCCATAGGATTGACTATAACCATGTGACACATTAGAATTATAATTTTGTTCTACTGTAATCCCATTGGTTTCCCAATAATTGCATCCACATCCGCAATTATACCCACCCCGCAAGGCATTCATTTGCCTTTGTTCCAATTCATCAGCATTCAACTGATTCAATTTTAAACGACTTAATGTTTTCATTTCACTTAAACTTATATGTTAAACAACTCAGAAAGCCTCCCGCTGAATAAGACTTAAAAGCATTTCAAGCCAACATTACAATGTTAAGCATTCCCATTCAATCCATCAAACAAATTTCAATTCAAGTTCCCGAACGCATGATTTATGGCGCTGAACGCATTCTTTATACTGTATACAAAAAAAATGCAGCTCGAACAGCCTTTTCTCGACGTTCACTAACTTTATATTCCGCACCTTTTGTCAAGAGTAACCAATATGAACCATTTTTAAAAAGAAGTTCAGACACATGATGCATATTGACAATAACTTGTCGACTTACTCTTATAAAGTAATTTTGCAACTGAGTTTCTACTGCGGTCAGACTTGCACGAACTAATACTTTTTCATTATTAAAAACTAACCAAATAAACGGTTTATCACATTCAATCGCAACCAAATCACGACAAAAGGCTGTTTTTAACCCTCCTTTATAAGAATAAACGAATGAATTATCTTTAATTTTTATCGTATCCATATAATTTAATTCTTTTATTTCCTTTATGACACAGGTTTACCAACTGAAGTTTCAAACATCCTCCAAGTCCGCACATACTGCATTAATGGTTCTTTATACATGCCACAGATTTTGAGAAATTCTTTACGGTTCTCTTCTTCCTGCTTAAAACTATTAAAACGGGAATTTTCATAGCGATAATGAAACAAGTGATATAAAGCTCCGACTGCACGCGAAACCGGTAATCCCACTATTTCCATTCGCTTGACACGCTCCATATCTTCCATTCCCCAACCGCAAAAATGTTCATTTTCTCCTCCTGCCTCCAAATAATAATCCTTATGTACAAGAAATGCACCACCGACAGAATGAATAAAACAATTTAAATGTTCTTTTTCTTTCAGAAATTCAATCAAACGGTTGTCACGAAAAACACAACTATCCTCCATTGAACAAAAATTGAAACGTCCGTCATAAGGAAAACTCATTACTGATTTCCCATTCCGAATATCGGCTATAGAAGAATCAATTTGATCGTCCGGCACTATCACATCAGTATCCCATATACCGACAATCGAAGTATCTGTTTCGTACAACAACTCATTCAGATATTTCGTCCGATAAAAAATGGGGTTATCATCTTTCACAAAGCGGTATGTCACATTCAGACAATTTCCAGGCACTCTATATTTGGAATCGTTATCAGCTTCCAATACTATTATTTTGCTCCGCTTACGTTTCGATAACTGATCTAAAACGACATCCAGGTTTTCCCGTCGTTCAGACGAATCGATACGGACCGGGATTACAAACGTAACAATATCATCTAACGGTTTATCTACATTATATATATGGACAATCTCTTTCTCACCCAATAAGCGCTTTGTCCTCTTCGGGAAGATTCCTAAAGCATCTATTTTTCGGATATCCTTCAATAAATAGTCATCGACTATTTCAATATCTCCCAGGCGATCCAGGAATTGGATCAGGTTTTGTTTATTAATAAGAGTAGCCGTGCCCTCTTCCGGAACATCTATCCGAAGTGTCAAATAATGTATCCAACCATATAAAGACTCTTTTTGCTCTTTATTCCAATTTATACTGAGAGCAGACAAACGCGTATCCAACTCCATCAGTATTTCATTTTCTTCACCTTCAGCAAATCCGTTACGCAAAATGTATATAAACCCGCATCCCAAACTACAAAAACTAGATTCCTGCCCTAAAGACGGAACAATTTCTATATCATTTCCCAATAATTGCTCTAATAACTCATCCGCTTGTTTTTCATAAATTACATCTCCGGTATAACTCGCATAAGTATACAATGCTATAATTCGTCCAATCTCCGGAATACCGACAGTCCATTCGTCCGGCGTTTGCTGATTGGCGTTCCTATAACGGTTTATAAATTCAATCTGATATTTTCGGCGTATATCATACGCATATGTTTTCTGTTCATCTCGATGT
Source organism: Parabacteroides goldsteinii DSM 19448 = WAL 12034 (assembly GCF_000969835.1). Taxonomy (GTDB): domain Bacteria; phylum Bacteroidota; class Bacteroidia; order Bacteroidales; family Tannerellaceae; genus Parabacteroides; species Parabacteroides goldsteinii. The sequence continues at coordinate 3,420,660 of NZ_KQ033912.1, read as the reverse complement.
AATTGGGATATCTGAGACGCATGCCAACGATACATCATTAATACCTCTGGTAAGTTTTCTACTTTTCCTGCTAAAGAAAACCGTGACATCAAATCGTAATCAGAAGAATACACATATTTTTCATCATATCCTCCATACTTCCTCATCACATCAGTTCGAATCATCAGAGACGAATGCAAAGATACATTATCCTGTAGTAAGCCTATCATCAACTGCTCATGCGAAGATGGCAAAGTCCATTTCATTCCCGGAATAGAAAAATCAAGTCTTGTACCTAATATCCAAAGATCCGGACAAGCTTCCAAATATTGATATTGAAGTTCCAATCTTTGAGGATAAGCGACATCATCTGCATCCATGACACAAATATATTTCCCAACAGCAATTTCCAGTCCTTTATTCCGGGAAGGATAGTTCCCGACATTATATTCATTACAAATCAGAACAATACGTTCATCTGCATATGATTGAATAATAGCCAATGAATTATCTGTAGAGGCATCATCTATAATAATAAACTCAAAACGGTCAAAGGTCTGATGTAGTATACTATCTATCGCTTCATGAAGATATTTCTCTTCATTAAAAACAGGCATTATGACGGATATGTCGATCATGGTATTCTTTAGATTAGGCAGTTATTTTTAATATCCGATAATAAATCTGTTAAATCATGAGGGTGTGTTATAGTGAGACTTTTGCAACACCCTCATCAGAACAGGACTCGTTCATAAATTACGTGTTCACTACAGAATAAAATCACCCTGCAAATAACCGTATTTGTGACTCAAACGAACCTGATACATCCCGGTTATCTCACCCAACGTAAAATGAACTGTTTCTCCGGAAGATATGGTTATACATTCTTCAAGGATAACTTTCCCCTCGGCGTCTACCACTGTAATCGTTAAATCAGATAAGGAATCTGCACTATATATAGATAAAACAGATCCGTCTATGGATACCTCCGGTACTTTGGGAAAGATTGTTCGGATTCTATCATCCCCCCATTTTCCTTTTACATGAACATTGTCGCTAAAGGCTGTTTGCGGGAAGACTCCCGTTACCAAAATAGCCAAAATTAAAATCCAATAGTTTTTCATGGTAATAACTTTTTTAAATGTTACACAAAAGTAGAAGTGGCCAAAGATATTACCTAGTATTTTTGGTAACAAAGACGTAACAGCCTACAAAAAAGTCCTCATGAGCAACAATAAAGTAATCAAAATGACAAAATGAGAGTATCAAAATCCTGGGCCGTCCCCTGTTTGCCTGTCATTTTTTTATACAAGCGTTTTCTTCCGAGAGATATTGCCTGACTGGTCTTCGCCAATAATACAGCCATACGACTTACCGGAATTTCCAACTTAGTCAAACAGCATATCTGCAAATCCTGTTCTGAAATTTGGGGATACATCATTTTTATCTTATAGGTAAAATTCAAATACAATATGTGATCAATCCACTTAACCACTTCCAACCACTGTTCAGAATCCAACTTATCCCATTTTGAACGCAACCCTCTATACAAATCGGAAGTAAGAAAGATTTTATATTGTTCCTCCTTTGTAATCGGGAAATCAGTCTGATCAACGGTCTGTTCATTCTTTATACCTTTCATTATATCCAATTCCATTTTCAACCCATTCGCCAGTCTCGTTTTTTGTTCCAACTCTAAAATTGTGGCATTCCGTTCAGCTTGATATTGCTTGCTTTCTCGGGCCTGCTGTTCCTGAAGGCGTAAATATTGTTTTTTTTGTTCTTTCTTTTTCTCCTTTATACTAAAAACTAGAATAACCGCTACCAATAGAAATAAAATTGTTCCTCCTAAAAACGAATACATATAAATCGTTTTACGGTCTGCCTCCTTTCTGTAATATTCTTTTTCTCTTTCAACAAGCAGGTAATCATACATACTTTGCAGTCGGGTTAAAGTTTCCTTATAGGTCAATCTGTCTGTCGAATCACGAAACGCCTCATATTGTTCCTGAAAAACGACATAAGCGTCCAGATTTCTTCTGGCTTTTTCCAACTGTGATAACCAATAGTAAGTATCCTTCAATGTATAAATATCAGTACTTTTCCGACAAAAAGACAAATAATGGTAAGCAGAGTCCATCTTCCCTGATTTCAAATACAAATCACCTAAAGTTAAATTTACCAGACAGGAATCATCGGCTATCTCTATTTGCGAATAAGCTTTCCAGGCATAAGTCAAACCGGTCTCAGTATCTCCAACTCGCCCATACGCATCTGCCAATTCATTAAGCATATAAAATTCATGTGAACCTGAAGTATACAACAAGGCTTTCGAATAATAGACTATCGCACTATCCAATCGGCTCTCGCACACATGAATACGAGCAATATTCCGGAAAGTCACAGATAAGCTGACCGTGTCTTCATCTCTTAAAAAACAATCAACAGCCTCTTTTTGAAAAGCCATCGCTGGTTGATAAAGCTCCTGATAAGTATATAAAGTTCCTAGATTGGCACACAATCTTCCTAACAAATAAGGATTATTCAATTTCTTTCCTACTTCATAGGCTTTCAAGTAATATTCCTGTGCTTGAAGAGCATCATTCAAATCATAGAATACATTTCCACAATAATAATAAGCCTGCATCTTCCGAGCCTTGAAGTTTGTCTTTTCATAATATTTGACTGCAATTTGTATCAAAGAGTCGGATGTATGTTCTATTCGTTTTTTATCTTGTGCTTGCGTATACAACAAACACCAAAGCGCATTTTGCGCCTCTGACATATCTTCCCGATATGTTGTTATACTATCTAAAAGTAATAACGCGCTATCCGGCTTTTCATTCATATATTCCTCTGCCTTTTTCAATAAAGGAGAGACATTGGTACTTCTACTACAAGCTACCAGACAGAAAAGTAGCAAAAGATTTAGTATTAGCTTAAGTCCTTTTGACATATGCAACTGTTTTATAGGACGCAATATAGAACTTTATTTTCAAAAGATCACAAAAAAATCAATACATTTACAAAAAAATTATACAATGAGTACTTCATGTCCTTTTTTATCTATAATAGTTCCGATATATAATGTCGAAACGTATCTGGAAGAGTGTTTGAACTCCTTGATCAACATACGGATAATTTCAAAGGAGATTATTTTGATCAATGATGGCTCTACTGATCGGTCCGGTGAAATTGCAGAGAAGTTCGCTTCTTCTCATTCCTGTATTAAGCTCTTTCATCAACCGAATCAGGGATTGTCGGCAGCACGTAATAAAGGATTGTCTGAAGTGCAAGGGGAATATATAATGTTTATCGACAGCGACGATTGGATAATAGAAGGACAGACCGAAAAAATGTTCTCGGAAGCTATCGGTTTTCACCCCGACATAATAATGGGAAATTCCGTTTGCTATTATCCTGACGGACAAACCGGGACCTTATTTAATCCAATCCCATCCCATTTATGCCATACCTGCCTGACAGGAAAAGAGTGTTTTTCAGAATTAATGAAACACGGGGCTTTTCCTCCGATGGTTTCTAATTACCTATACAAAAAGGACTGGCTAAACAAGCAAACATTGTATTTTGAGAATGTTGTCCATGAAGACGAACTCTGGACTCCCCAAGCTCTTTGCCTTGCAAAAAGCATTTACATCACCAACATTGATTTTTACGGATACCGGCAACGGGAAGGTTCTATCATGAGGACATTGGTCACGTCCAAACGCGTACGAGACCTGATCTATATAGCTAATCGTTTGATTCGTTTTGCATCGGGATACCGTTTCAATGGCCCGGACCGGGAAATGAAAAGCGAACTATACGCAAAAGCTTATATGTTATATAATTTAGCTTTCTTATCACTGGCCAAAATCAAAAATGGTAATTTCACTTTACCGTCACATGCATTGTATACCATTTTTAAAATATACCACCATCTCTCACCACTCTCAAAAAAGAGGATTTACCGCTATTACAAAAATGCCCAGAATAATTTGAAGAGTTATTTAAAATGGAAGATATCTTACTGGGCGGAAAAATTATCTCCTGAAATAATAAAAAACAAACATATTATATTGATATATAATACGATGTGGGATACTCCTCTAAACATTCCCGTTGAGCAGATACCGGAAGACTATAGATTCACGACTGACAGGCAGTATTATTCTCAGGCACAAACAGTTATTTTCCACTTACCGACATTAATCAATGAATTAGAAAACGACCTGGAAAAACCTGAAGGACAAATATGGGTTGCCTGGACATTGGAATGCGAAGAAAACTACCCGTTCTTCAAAGATCCGGAATTCACGGAGCTTTTTGACTACCGGATTTCTTATCATCAAACGGCAGACGTCATACAATCGTATTTGCATGACAATTTTATTCCTTTGATGAAACAACCAGTCGACACAAAGGAGAGAGCTAACAATATCTGTATGCTTATATCCAGCCCGATCAACCAAAGTTCGAGACAGGAATACCTGAAAGAACTTATGCGGGAAATACCTATAGATTCCTATGGAAAACTATTCAATAATAAGAAAATGGATCAGGATAACGGAAGGGAGTCCAAAATCAATTTATATAAACAGTACAAATTTGTTATTGCTTTTGAAAATGCCTGTGCAACCGATTATGTAACGGAGAAATTCTTTGATCCGTTGATCGCCGGAGCGGTTCCCATCTATTTAGGTGCCCCTAACATCAACGAGTTCGCACCTGGGGAACATTGTTTTATCCATGCAAATGACTTTAAATCCCCTAAAGAGTTAGCCGATTATATAGAAGAATGTTACAATAATGAACAGGAATATCAATCTTTTTTCCAATGGAAACAAAAAGACCTCCGTCCTCAATTCATAGAGAAAGCCCAATTACAAAAAACAGCTCCCTTCATCCGCTTATGTGAACTTATTTGAAAGAATATCATTAATATATGCTATCTCCGGTACAATTCCTTCCATTCAGTATTATATTTGTATTCGTACGTTTTTACGTTTGATATATATCAAACGAATAAAACACATATATGCTTCTTTCGTTTGATGATTGATTTCCTTTCGTTCAATGATTATTGAATGAATGGTTGTACGGGATGAAAATTTGTTTTGGCTGGTATTAATTTAAAACAAGATAGTAATGAGTTTAAAATTCGGATGGTACAAGACACCGGTCCCGGGAGACAGGGAAGACAAAAAGATTCCGCATGCACGGATCATTTCACAAGGTACGCTCGACACGAAGTATATGTGCAAGATGATCTCGATGTCGAGCACGATCTCATCGGCAGACGTAAAAGGGGTATTGGAAGCACTTAACTTCTGGATGGGGTTTCACCTGGCGGAAGGGAATAGCATCGAGCTGGACGGACTGGGGTATTTCACACCCACGCTGAAAAGCCGGACAGTAACGGATGAAAACGGTAAAACCAAAGTCATCGCAGAAGCCGACACCGTCAGTTTCCGCTGTGCAACCTCCCTGAAAGAACAAGTCAGGGAAGCCGGACTGGAACAGGTGAAAAAGGCGAAAACAGAAAAACTCACACAGGAACAACGGCTGGAGAATATTATGAAAGAGGTGAATAAAAACAGATGTATCAACACCAGTACCTGCGTGCAGATAAATCATTACAGCCGGTTTATGGCCCTGAACGACCTGAAGTTACTGATAGACAGCAATAAGCTGGTTCAGATCGGCAGAGGGAAACAAACAATGTATATACGGTCATTTTAGCAGGGGTGAAATTTGTCATTTTGCGTTCTGTCTTTTATCTTTGTTCGAAATTTCGCGGCGGTTATTTTCGCCGCCGCGAAATTTCAGATTAATTCCGGTAATATGAAATTTTACCGATCCTTTCTAAAGAAGCAACGCAAACTGTCGGGTATGACATTGGAGATGTATTTCAGGGAAAAGCTGAAAGAACAGTAACTAACAACCTCAACATAACTCTGCAATATTGCGTCATAAACGATAAAATAAGGTCATTATGAATAATAGAAGAATTGCTTCTGGTGCCAGAGTGACCCAGTACAAATATACGGCATTTATCTCTAAGTGCCGTACATTTGTACATATTTTCTTTCCCTACCTCGCTAAAAAATATGTTTTATAACTATTTGATTTTTAGTATGGTCGCGTTGTTTTTGTGCACCTTTTTGAAATACTAAGTTTCGCCTATAAAAAAATGGATTTATTACCGTAAATTTGATTTATCCACATGGAAAACAGCTTATCGGTCACGGAAAACACTTTATTGATTTCAGTAATAATATCTTTTTCCAGCAGTTTTTTTACGGCTGACTGTACTGAACTTGCAGATGTCAGGCTATGTCGTTTTATAAACGATCCGGATGTAATACGCTCTGCTTCGCCGTCTTTGGCAATAGCATAGAGTAATTCTTTCTGTTTTTCAGGGATATTTGATAATATTTCACGGAAAATCGTATCATTCGCCGCAATCATGTTGTTGATAGCTGCCCGTATCATTTCCAGTGTACATATTTCCCCTTCCGGGGTATCGGCAAAAGCTTCGTTAAAAGTTTTCTGAATGTAGAACGTATGCCCTTTAAACAGGGTATAAACCCGTTCTACATCTGCAACCTCGATTTGGCGGTTCCGCTTCAGGAAATGTCCGACAATGAACGGGATATATATATCCGGAGCAATTGCGGTCAACTCAAGCATATCCGCACTATGATAAAAAGGGCGGGCGGCAGACAGGAACATCTCTTGCATCATATGCCGTTCGCTACCGGCAAAAATGAAATGGCTATTCCTTATTTTCTGAATGTGAGTACGCAACAAGGCTTCAATATTCTTTTCCGGATATTTGGCGATCTGCTGAAACTCGTCGATCGCCACGATACAGGGTTTGTCAGCCGCTTCCAGATAACGAAAAATCTCATCCAACGTATACTCGGGACGATCTATATCACCTAACTCTATATTAAATGTCGGTGTACCGGAAAGCGGATCAAATCCAAATTTTCCACTGATGGATTTCAGGGTTTGAATGAAAAGGTTTGTCATTTTCCGGCTGCGGGGCAACAAGGTTTCGTAAATCTCACGCCCTAACAAATAAGTAAATTCACGTAGCCCCGATGTATGCAGAATATCAATGAAAAAAGTGTAATATTCCTCCCTGATCTCCGGCTTCTCATAACAGAATTGAATCAGTCCCGTTTTACCCATACGGCGGGGAGATATAATAACCATATTGTTTCCGTTCGTGACAGACTTTATCAGGCGAGCCGATTCCTGTATACGATCACAAAAATATTCCGGTTCAATTTTACCGGTTACGATAAAGGGATTTATAACTTTTGCCATATACTCGATCTTTTCAGCAAATATAATTATTTAATTCGAATTATTCAAATCGAATAATTTCATCAACCATTAATAATGGTTTTCATTTGCATTATAAAAGAACAATAGTTACCTTTGTAATAGTCATTAATGTAACAGCCATTAAATTAATGACCATTAAAACAGTAAAGTCATGAAGTTTTACGATCGTACACAAGAGTTGGATTTACTCCGGGATATCAATAAACAATCACGAAACACTGCTTGTTTCACGGTGATGGTGGGACGCAGGCGCATCGGTAAAACCTCTTTATTGCTCGAGAGCATGAAAGGTGAAAAGTTTCTCTATCTCTTTGTTTCACGTAAAAGCGAAGTCCTTCTGTGTGAACAATTCCAGCAGGAAATAAAAGACAGTCTGGAACTGGAGATTTTCGGAAATGTGACTGAGTTTCGTATTTTATTCGAACAACTGATGATATATGCCACTCAAACACATTTCACACTGATCATCGATGAATTTCAGGAGTTTGACAATATTAACAGTTCCATTTTCAGTGATATTCAAAATATCTGGGATAGATACAAGGAGCAGGCAAAAATAAATTTTATCGCTTGCGGTTCGATATATTCCATGATGAAAAAAATTTTTGAAAATAACAAAGAACCTCTATTCGGGCGCCTTACTTCAAAAATCATTTTAAAGCCTTTCAGCGTTTCAACAATTAAAGAAATTTTGAAAGACTATAACCCGAAATATACCCCGGAAGATCTTCTGGCCTTTTATCTTATAACAGGCGGTGTTGCTAAATATGTAGCTTTACTAATGGAAGCCGGAGCTGTCACTTTCAATCAAATGATCCGCTATACCATTCGACCGGATTCTCCTTTTTTATCGGAAGGACGTGATTTGCTGATATCAGAGTTCGGACGCGAATATGCTACTTATTTTTCCATTTTACAATTAATAGCTTCCGGAAAGACCAGCCAAAGTGAAATAGATTCGATCATTGGAAAAAATACGGGCGCCTATCTGGCTAATCTCGAAAAAGAATATTCCCTGATCAACAGAAACAAACCGATGTTTTCAAAACCGGAAAGCCGCAACAGTCGCTGGTGCCTGAATGATAATTACCTGATGTTCTGGTTCCGTTTCATATTCCCGAATCTGTCAATGATTGAACTGGGAAAAAACAATATGCTGGAACAATTCATCTTAAAAAATTACGAACAATACAGCGGGCGCATCCTGGAACGCTATTTCAGGGATATGATAGCTGAAAGTGAAGACATCACGGATATCGGAAATTACTGGGACAACAAAGGTGAGAATGAAATAGACCTTATCGCCCTCAACCGATTCGAGAACAAGGCGTTAATAGCAGAAGTCAAACGAAATTTTCACAAGGTAAATATAGCCCGTCTATACGAAAAGGTTGCAACAATAAAAAAACAGTTGGCACATTATACGCTGGATATAAAAGGATTATCAATGCAAGATATGTAAATATTTATAGATATGATATTACTCTCAAACATAGATTTCACCCTCCCGCTGGCTGATCCGGTATTGAAGTTCTTACTGATACTGCTGATCATCCTGGCCGCCCCGCTCCTGTTGAATAAACTCAGGGTTCCGCACCTGCTGGGACTGATCATTGCCGGAGCCATTATCGGGCCGAACGGTTTTAACCTTGTCCTGCGCGACAGCAGTATCATTCTTTCGGGGACGGCAGGGTTACTTTATATCATGTTCCTGGCCGGGCTGGAAATAGACATGGGGGATTTTAAGAAGAATAGCGGGAAAAGTCTTGTATTCGGGATGTATACGTTCCTGATCCCTATGATACTGGGGACGGTCGTTGGATTATGGGTGCTTGATTTCAGCATGGAGACGTCCGTACTGCTCGCCAGTATGTTCGCATCCCATACACTGATCGCTTATCCGATCATCAGCAAGCTGGGGATCAGCAAAAACAATGCTGTCAGCATTACCGTCGGCGGGACCATGATCACGGATACGCTGGCTTTACTGGTGCTGACAATTATTGTCGGGATGGCGACAGGAAATGCCGACAACGCTTTCTGGATACGCCTGGGCGTTTCCATCGTTATTTTTGCCTTGATTGTGTTACTGGTGTTTCCCTTTATCGGACGATGGTTCTTCAAACGGGTACACGATAATATTTCGCAATATATATTCGTGCTGTCGATGGTGTTCTTCGGTGCATTCCTTGCCCAGTTAGCGGGGATGGAAGCGATCATCGGCTCTTTCCTTGCCGGACTGGCCCTGAACAGGCTGATCCCGCAGAGTTCGCCGCTGATGAACCGTGTAGAGTTTGTCGGGAACGCGATCTTTATCCCCTTCTTCTTGCTGAGTGTGGGGATGCTGATCGATTACCGGGCTTTCTTTACCAGCTTCGAAACGATCAAGGTCGGTATGGTTATGATCATCGTGGCTACGGCGGCAAAATATGCGGCAGCCTGGCTGACACAAAAGACCTTCCGCCTGTCGGTCGACCAGCGGAGTGTTATTTTCGGACTGAGCAACGCCCAGGCGGCAGCTACACTGGCAGCCGTCATGGTCGGGTATAACGTGATCCTGGGAACCGACGCCAACGGTGCTCCCATACGGCTCCTGAATGAAAGCGTACTGAACGGTACGATCCTGATGATCCTGGTGACCTGCGCCATCGCCTCCTTCTCCGCCCAGAAAGGAGCGCATAATATAGCGATGAAGGAATCCGGTGAGGAGACAGAAGACAAAGATACGAAGGACGAACATATCCTGATCCCCGTCAGCAATGAGGAAACGGTTGAAGAACTGGTCAACCTCAGCCTTGCCATAAAATCAAAAACGAATACCAGCGGGTTATATGCCCTCAAAGTGATAGACAACCAGAATTCGGACGACAAGACGCTGAAGTCCTCCAAACGGGTATTACAGACCGCCGTCGATACCGCCGCGGCCACCGACACCCGGCTGAAAGGTTTGCTCCGCTACGACCTGAGCATCTCCAACGCCATTACCAGCGTCGTGAAGGAACGGGAGATAACCGACCTGGTCCTCGGATTGCATAAGGAAAAGGACATACCGGCAGCATTCCTGGGAAATATTGTTGAAAACGTATTACAGCACAGCAGCGTAACGACCTTCATCTACAAACCGGTACAACCGCTGGCCACTATCAAACGCCACCTGATTATCCTGCCGGACCGGGCGGAAAAAGAAATCGGCTTCATACCGGTCATGAACCGGGTATGGAACGTGTTGCAGAATACCGGGGCAAAAGTCGTGTTCTACGGTTCGGAGGATACGCTGAAAGCCATCAAAAAACTCTTCGCCAAAAGAGCGGGAGAAATATCATATGTAAACTTCAGCGACTGGGATGATTTCCTGATCGTGTTCCGGGATGTGAAAGCGGACGACAGCATGTGGGTGATCTTCAGCCGGAAAGAAGGCTATTCCTACGACCCCGTAATGCCACGTATCCCCGGCTATCTGAACAAGTATTTCCAGAGTAACAGCTTCATCCTCTCCTACCCGATCCAGGCTAGTATGGACGAAGGGACACGGTACCTGACGTGAAAACAAATCATAAACAGTGAACAGTAGTTGACATATTTCAGTTATATTTGCAGACTGGAACAGATAAGTAATCAAGAAAATAATGAATAAAGCGTTACATAGAATGGGAGAATATGTCATGTTGATGGGGAAATCCATATCAATACCTGACAGATGGAGCATGTTCTTCAAACAATTGATAAAAGAGATATATAAGCTGGGTGTCGACTCTCTCTGGATCGTGGTTATCATTTCGGTATTTATCGGTACGGTTATCGCCATCCAGATATCATTGAATATCAGTTCACCGCTGATCCCTAAATTTACGATCGGGTATACGACCCGCGAAATTATCCTGCTGGAGTTTTCATCCTCCATCATGGCACTGATCCTTGCTGGTAAAGTAGGTAGCAACATTGCCTCCGAAATAGGAACCATGCGTGTAACGGAGCAGATCGATGCGATGGAGATCATGGGAGTCAATTCGGCAAACTTCCTGATTATGCCGAAAATTGCCGGACTGATGATCTTTATTCCGGTACTGGTTATTTTCAGTATGTTTACAGGAATTATGGGAGGTATAGCCGCCAGCCATTCGACAGGAACAGGTATGACGCCGGCCTCTTTCGAATACGGGTTGCAGTTTTATTTCAATGAATTCTATATCTGGTATTCTATTATAAAATCTGTCGTTTACGCCTTTATAATCTCATCGATAGCCGCTTATTTCGGTTATTATGTGAAAGGAGGGGCACTCGAAGTCGGTAAAGCGAGTACGAATGCTGTTGTAATGAGCAGTATCATGATCCTGCTGGCAGACGTAATAATGACCCATTTAATGCTTACGTAAGAAATGATAGAAGTAAAAAACATAACGAAATCATTTGAAGGCCGCACAGTGCTGAATGATATCAGCGCCGTTTTTGAAACAGGGAAGACCAATCTGATCATCGGACGAAGCGGTTCCGGGAAAACGGTCCTGATCAAAAATATCATCGGCCTGATGAAACCGGATTCGGGTGAGATCCTGTATGACGGGCGCGACCTTACCTCCATGGATAAACTGGAATTGAACATGCTTCGCAGGGAAATGGGCATGCTGTTCCAGGGGTCTGCCTTGTTCGACAGCATGACGGTTCTTGAAAATGTGATGTTCCCGCTCAATATGTTCTCTAATGATTCTTATAAAGAAAGAGAAAAAAGAGCCATGTTCTGCCTGGAACGCGTGAATCTTTCGGAAGCGGAACATCTGTATCCGTCAGAGATCAGCGGTGGTATGATGAAACGTGCCGCTATTGCCCGTGCGATCGCATTGAACCCTAAATATCTTTTTTGCGACGAACCCAACTCCGGACTGGACCCTAAAACGTCCCTGCTGATAGACGACCTGATCCACGATATTACAACGGAATATAAGATGACCACGGTTATCAACACCCATGACATGAACTCCGTAATGAATATCGGGGAAAACATCATCTTCATCAAAGAAGGTGTTAAAGAATGGCAGGGAACAAAAGACCAGGTCATCACCTCCAACAACAAAGCCCTCAACGACTTCATCTTCGCATCCGACCTGTTCCGGAAAGTCAAGGAGGTGGAGATGCATCAGGATGATGGAATTTGAGAATTGAAAATTACTTGATTGGAAAAGAAAGACGGTTGTTAAATACTCATTTGATTTAACAACCGTCTTTTTAATTTCTAATTTTCAATTCTCAATATCCAAATATATCTTCTTTACTCAGTTTCGTTACCGGTCCGTACTGTTCCAAAGACTTCAGATCCAGATCCTTTTCATCTCCCAGTACACAATAGGTATAGGTACGTCCTTTCACCCATTTCTCCTGGAAGGCTTTGATATCGGCAAGGGTCATGGAAGGTACTTTTTCAAACAGTTCCTTCCTGCTGTCGGTATTCAGTCCCAAATCCTGTGCATTCAGATACGACCATAAGACTCCGGATTTTGTGATACGTTCCGTACGCATACGGGTTATCAAAGCTTCTTTTGCCAGATTGAACGCTTTTTCCGACTCCGGCATATTGTTGATAATATCATCAAAGGCTTTCATTGCGTCGATCATTTTATCATTCTGTGTAGCAATAAACGTACGGTATACATACGGATATTTCAATTTCGAAGGAGTGATAAGATATGCCCCTGCAGAATAAGCCAGTCCGCGGGCTTCACGCATTTCCTGAAATACGATCGCATTCATTCCGCCACCGAAATATTCATTGTACATGTTCAATGTCGGCTCGATCGACGGATCGAATTTCTCGCCACGGTTGGATACGGCTGAGAAATAAATCTGTTTGGCATCATATTGTGCCAGCAAAACTTTATTTTTCGGTGTTTCCTGTTGCTTGAACTCTGTAGCGGCCGGAACAGGAACAAGTTTTTCCGGAACATTATGATACTGTTTAACGATATCCAGTAAAGCCTGCGGTTTTTCAGGCCCGTAATACAGTATCTTATGTTCATAGGTATTTATCTTATGGATACGGTCGACCAATTCCTGAGGATCCATCTGTTGTAATTCAGCTGTAGAAAGGACATGTGTAGCCGGAGATTGCGGTCCCCAGATAGCATATTGAATCAGTTTATTGAAATTCTGTCCCTGGTTCAATTTGGCATCCGTCCGTTTTTTCAGAATATCGTCAGCCAGATTACCGTAAGTATCCTTGTCCACTTGGGCATCAGCCAGAATCTCCTCAAAGAGAGCCATTGCTTTCGGCATATTTTCCTTCAGGCCTTCCAGCATGACATACGTGCGATCCGCTCCCGGGAAAACATTGAAGTAGCATGCCAAACGATAAAATTCTTCATTGATCTCTTTCAGGCTTTTCTTTGAAGTACCGAGATATTTCATATATTCGAAAGCCGTACCCATCGCCTTATCATTGTTCGTTCCCATCTCAAAGACATACATCAGAGAGAAAACATCGTTCGTCATATTCTGTTTGTAAAGAACAGGAATATCCGACTTTGCTGTCAGCTTCTGCAAATCCTTGTCATAATCGAGAAATACAGGTTCTATCGGAGCGACCTCTACTGCCTGTATTTCCTTAAGGAACACGCTTGAGCTGTCGCGGTTCATTACGATAGGAGTAATTTTAGGTTTGTCGATTTTCTTCTCATTCGGATCCTTGCCCTCTCTTTTGTAGATCAAAGCATAATTATCTCCGAAATACTTATTGGCAAAGTCGACGATCTGTTGTTTGGTCACTTTACTTAAACGCTCCAACTGAGCTACCTCGTCTTTCCAGTCAACACCATTTATAAAAGCAGAAACAAACATATCTGCCCGGCTGCTGTTATTATCCAGGCGATACATTTGCATCAGTTTATAATTATTGATCGCAGCCTCCAGCAAACCTTCATCGAAATCTCCCTTTTTCAGTTTTTCTATCTCTGCAAGGAAAAGATTTTTCACATCATCCAGCGTTTGCCCTTGTTTCGGACGGCCACTCATTACAAATGCATTATAATCGGCCATACCATAAGTGCCTGCATAACAACTCAGTACTTTCTGCTGTTGAACCAGATCCACATCCAGCAAACCGGCTTTGCCGTTATTTACGATTTCGCCGGTGAGGTTCAGCAAATCTTCTTCCGGAGACGATGCGCCCGGGAAACGCCATCCCAAAGTCACATTTTCCGCATCCACGCCTAATACCTCTTTCACAACCGGAGCCTTGATAGGTGATTCATGGGTTACCGGCAACTTCGGTAAATTCGGGTTCGGTTGCAGATGACCGAAATATTTATTGATAACCTCAATTGTTTTATCCGGGTCAAAGTCGCCCGACATACAAATTGCCATATTATTCGGCACATACCAGGTATTATGATAGTTCTTTATATTGGTAATCGAAGGATTCTTGAGGTTTTCCTGAGTACCCAGTACTGTCTGGGTTCCATAAGGATGATCCGGGAAAAGAGCGCTCAAAACGGCCTCATATACTTTACGACCATCGCTGGTTAAAGACATGTTCTTTTCTTCATAAACGGTTTCCAGTTCCGTATGGAAACCACGGATTACATTGTTTTCAAAGCGGTCCGCCTGGATTTTAGCCCAGTTGTCGATCTGATTGGAAGGAATATCTTCCGTATAGACAGTCATATCAAATCCCGTATAAGCATTGGTGCCATTGGCTCCGATAGCAGCCATCAGCTTATCGTACTCATTGGGAATAGCATATTTGGACGCTTCATACGAAATACTGTCGATCTGATGATAGATTTCTTTCCTTTCGGCCTCATCGGTAGTCTTCCGGTAAACTTCAAACAGTTGTTCGATTTGATCGAGCAGCGGCTTTTCCATTTCATAATTCTGAGTACCAAACTTTTGTGTACCCTTAAACATCAGATGTTCAAAGTAATGCGCTAACCCGGTTGTTTCAGCCGGGTCGTTTTTTCCACCAACTTTGACTGCGATATAAGTCTGGATACGCGGTGTCTCTTTGTTCACTGTCAAATAGACTTTCAAGCCGTTGTCCAACGTGTAGATACGTGCTTTCATAGGATCGTTAGGGACTGACTCGTACTTAAACGGGGAGGTCTCCTTACATGCTGCCGCCAGTAATATAATCACGGCCAGCGAAAGAAACGAAATAATTTTACGCATAAGATTTAGATTTAGGAATTCTATGGCGCCAAATATAGGAAAATATACTCTAAAAAATCCTGTAAGTGATAAAATACTTAAGGTCTATATAAAAAAACCGGTTATGGCATTGTTCCATAACCGGTTTTACATTTTATATCTTCAGAAATCAGATTCCGAATGCTTCTTTCACTTTATCTACATAATCCAACTTTTCCCAGGTAAACAACTCTACTTCGCAGACTGTCGGCTGTGGGTTATAGCGGGATATAAACGTTTTGGTAACCGTTTCCGGCTTACGTCCCATATGACCGTAAGAGGCTGTTTCCAGATAGATCGGGTTACGCAGTTTCAGGCGTTCTTCAATGGCTTTCGGGCGCATATCGAAAAGATCCCAGATCTTTTCAGCGATTTCGCCGTCTGTCATTTTTACATTTGCACGGCCGAAGGTATTCACGAAGATGTTCATCGGTTTGGCGACACCGATTGCGTAAGATACCTGTACCAGCATTTCATCAGCCACACCGGCAGCCACCAGGTTTTTGGCGATATGACGGGCAGCATAAGCGGCAGAACGGTCAACCTTCGAAGGGTCTTTACCGGAGAATGCTCCACCACCGTGAGCACCTTTTCCACCGTATGTATCCACAATGATCTTACGTCCGGTCAATCCGGTATCACCATGAGGGCCACCGATCACGAACTTGCCGGTCGGATTCACATGGTAAATGATATCATCATTGAACAAAGCCTGTACATGAGCCGGATACTGGGCTTTTACGCGCGGTACCAGGATACTCTTTACATCGGCTGCAATCTTCTTCTGCATAGCGATATCGGCTTCTTCCTGGCTAATGCCTTTCGGACCGATAAACTCGTCATGCTGAGTCGATACAACGATCGTATCGATGCGCAACGGCTTGCCGTTGTCATCATATTCAATAGTGACCTGGCTCTTTGCATCCGGACGGAGATAAGGCATCAGGTCGTTTTCGTTCTTGCGGATCTTAGCCAGTTCCCATAACAGGCTGTGTGAGAGATCGAGAGCCAGAGGCATGTAATTCTCTGTTTCATTGGTCGCATAGCCGAACATCATACCCTGGTCGCCGGCACCCTGGTTATAAGGGTCTTCGCGTTCCACACCACGATTGATATCGCCACTCTGTTCATGGATAGAAGAGAATACGCCACATGATTTTGCTTCAAACTGGTATTCACTCTTGGTGTAACCAATTTTTTCGATCACGCTGCGTGCAACATCCTGCACATCTACATAAGCACTTGATTTAACTTCTCCAGCCAAGACAACCTGTCCGGTTGTAACAAGGGTTTCGCAAGCAACTTTCGAGCTCTTGTCATACGCAAGAAACTCATCCAGCAAAGCATCCGATATCTGATCGGCTACTTTATCGGGGTGCCCTTCGGACACCGATTCGGAGGTGAATAAATAACTCATTACTTTTTAATTGAAAATTGAAAATTGAAAATTGAAAATTAGTAGGGACTAAAGAACGATGTTCAATTAACAACGGGTTATTAATTAATAATGAATTGATAACGGAAGGACCATATATGCCGAACGGCTAAGAAAAGTATCTTGTTTTTAGCATTTTTTCCTGTGGTTGCAAGCAATACAAATCTATCCACATCAATTCGGATGCAAAGATAAGAATAATTGACAATTCAAAATTGAAAATTGAAAATTATTTTTTCTTTTTGGTATTCCGAAGTGCTTTCTTGTACTTATACTCGGCTTTCATTTTGGCAGAGCCTGATTTATGGGTACCTCTCAGAAAGTCAGAATATTTGATTTTCTTGTCGCCGGTATTTTCGTCGCTGGCTTTTTTCTTGAAAACCATTCCTCCACCGGTCAGGATTTTTTCTATATCGTTCATTGCTTTATCTTTTATATTTATGTGAAAACAGTGCGAAGTTACAAAATGTTGCCTTTTATAACAGAGATATAACAGGCTTTTTAAATACGGGATGAATTACATTCGGGGCAATTTCGGCCAAAGGTTCCATCACGAACAGACGCTCATGCATCAGCGGATGCGGCAAAGTCAGCTCCGGAGTTTGCAGGACCAGGTCTTCATACAGCAGAATATCGATATCGATGATACGGTCATGATAGGCACCGTTACTTTTCTGCGTACGCCCCATCTCTATCTCGATCTCCTGGGTCGCTTTTAAAAGTTCAAGCGGAGACAGGGATGTATCAAGCTGTAAAGCTGCATTCAGGAACGTATTTTCGGACTGAAACCCCCAGGGTTCGGTTTCATAAAAACCGGAAAGGGCGAGAACGTCTCCCACCCTTTCAGCTAACAGCGCTGCGGCCGTTATCATATTCCGTCTTTTATTCCCTATGTTCGTACCTAAAGCCAGGTATGCGATAGCCATAAACCGTGTCTTAGATAATCAACATTGCATCACCATAAGCACCGAAACGGTATCCTTCTTTCAGGGCTACCTCATAGGCATCCATAATCAGATCGTATCCTCCGAATGAAGCAGTCATCATCAGAAGAGTAGACAGCGGCATATGGAAGTTGGTGATCATGCTGGTAGCCACACTGAAATCGTAAGGAGGGAAAATGAACTTATTGGTCCATCCTTCGAATTCTTTCAGATGTCCGTCGGTACTTACTGCCGTTTCAATCGCACGCATCACGGAAGTTCCGACAGCACAGATCTGGCGACCGTCGTCCTTACCCTCGTTCACAATACTCACAACATCTCCGTTCACGACCATCTGTTCGGAATCCATCTTATGCTTTGTCAAATCTTCCACGTCGATTTCACGGAAGTTTCCTAATCCGGAATGAACGGTCAGGAAAGCAAAACGGCAATCCTTAATCTCCAGACGTTTCATCAATTCGCGGCTGAAATGCAGACCGGCTGCCGGAGCAACCACCGCACCTTCTTCCGTAGCGAAAATGTTCTGGTAGCGGTCTTCATCATCGGCTTCCACCGGACGGTCGATATATTTAGGTAGCGGGGTTTCACCCAACGCATACAATGCTTTTTTAAATTCATCATGATTACCGTCATACAAGAAACGCAGAGTACGGCCACGGGAGGTTGTATTGTCAATCACTTCGGCAACCATCGAATCGTCTTCTCCGAAATAAAGTTTATTACCGATACGGATCTTACGGGCCGGATCGACCAACACGTCCCAAAGACGAAGATCTTCGTTCAGTTCACGCAACAAAAACACTTCAATACGTGCACCGGTCTTTTCTTTGTTACCATATAAACGGGCTGGGAAAACTTTTGTGTTGTTGAAGATAAATACATCTTTTTCTCCAAAATATTCCAACAGGTCTTTAAATATTTTGTGTTCGATCTCCCCGGTGTTGCGGTGTACAACCATCAAACGGGACTCATCCCTGTTCTTTGCGGGATGAAGAGCGATCAGTTCCTGCGGCAAGTTAAATTTGAATTTAGATAGCTTCATAATGTTACTTTATTTATTTTCTTTTTATTCTTATCATTTATCAGACTAATTCCCGTGCCCGACACGGGATCGCATTGGAACAGACCATATCGCTTGTTCCTTTGCGGCCTCGCATCAAGTGCGGGGACAAGCCTCTTCTACCGCTTCATCCAGAAAAGCATCGATATCTTCCGGATTCATGCACTTATCCAATGTTATATCTCCGATCCGGGTACGTTCCAATCCGATCAGATGGGCACCCGAATTCAGGGCTACACCGATATCGCGCGCCAAAGCACGGATATAAGTACCTTTACTACACACCACACGGATCTTAATGACCGGCAGGTTGCATTCCAGCAACTCCATCTCATCGATCACCAGTGTCTTCGACTTCAACTCCACTTCTTCACCTTTACGCGCCAGTTCATAGGCACGTTTCCCATCCACTTTGCAGGCCGAAAAGACCGGCGGAATCTGCTGTATCGTTCCTACAAACGAATTCAGTACCTCTTCCACCCTCTCCCGGGTTATATGTTCCGTCGGATATACGGCGTCTATCTCCTTTTCCAGGTCAAAAGAAGGGGTCGTTTCTCCCAGCTTCAGGGTAGCGACATATTCTTTCGTCTGATACTGGAATTCGTCGATCCTTTTGGTTGCCCTGCCGGTACAAACGATCATCACTCCGGTAGCCAGCGGATCAAGTGTTCCGGCATGTCCGACTTTTATTTTTTTTACTTTCAGCTTCCGCGATAATTTATAGCGGAACTTGTTCACCAGATCGAACGAAGTCCACGTCAGCGGCTTGTTAAAATATAATACCTCTCCTGCAATAAAATCCATTCTAATTTACTTCATCAATGTGCATGCAATAGTAACCAGACCGGCTATTGCACAATAAATAGCAAAGTAGATCAACTTTCCTTTCTTCACGATATTGATCATCCACTTACAAGCCAGACAACCGGACAGGAAAGCCGCTACAAAACCGACAACCAGCGAAAGCGTCGGGATATCCCCGGCGATATCTTCACCTTTTACCAGCTTCAATACATCCAGCAGGGCTTCTCCCAAAATCGGAGGAATCACCATCAGGAAGGAGAACTGAGCCAGTTTCGCCTTATTATTGCCCAGTAACAAACCTGTGGCAATCGTTGTTCCGGAACGTGAAAGTCCGGGCAAGACGGCACAAGCCTGAGACAAGCCGATAATAAAAGCATCTTTCATCGAAATACTTTCTTTCTGCCGGGGTTTTGCATAATAAGAAAAGGCCAGCAACGCCGCTGTCACCAACAACATGCAACCGACTATCAGCAAACCCGATCCGAAAATAGATTCGACCGTATCTTTGAAAAACACTCCGACAATACCGATCGGTATCATGGAGATCAGGATATTGATCGCATAACGTGTCTCACTGTTCATCTGAAATTTGAACAAGCCGCGAAATATCCATTCGATCTCTTTCCAGAGTATAACTAATGTACTAAATACCGTAGCCACATGGACTACGATTGTAAATGCCAGATTCTCTTCTCCTTCAATTCCGAACAGCGCCGATCCGATAGCCAGATGTCCGCTGCTGCTTACGGGAAGATACTCCGTCAGTCCCTGTACAATCCCCAGCACCAAGGCTTCCAACCAACTCATTCTGCGATTTCTTTACCTTTGCTGTTTTTCAGGATTCCTACAATCATCAGGCCGAACCCGATCACAGTTACTACCGGAGCAACAACGATACGACGTGTACTGAATATTTCCGGGTTAAAACTGGTCGTATCACCAGAACCGCCGCCACTCATCAACATAAAACCCACAATGATCACCGCCACTGCAACCGCGATCAGAATAAAATTTTCTTTTCCGAAAGCAAAATCTCTCTTAGCCATCTCTCTTTGTTTATTATATATAATACAACTTATCAACACCCATACGGAGGTACTTGTTTACAGCAAATACGGTAGCCGTTACCGACAACAGGATTCCCAGCAGGAACACCGCCGCATATACAACCAGTAAAGCCTTCACATCCAATAGCTGGATAAAACCGTCCAATTCGTGTTGTAAATAATATAACGAACCGGTCAGCATTAATATTGCCAGGATGGATGCAAAAATACCGCTTACCACATTATAGCGCACAAAAGGGCGCCGGATAAACCCGGAAGTAGCTCCCACCAATTTCATTGTATGGATCAAAAAACGTTTGGAATAAATCAGCAAACGGATCGTATTGCTGATCAGGACAAACGATATAGCCATCAGCATAACAGCCAATGTGAGCAGGATAATGCTCAGGCGTTTCATATTATCGTTCACCATCTGCATCATATCCTTCCGGTAAAGCAGGTCGGATACAGAGGTATATGTTTTGATTTTCTTTTCGATATGCTGCAGGCTGTCCGGGTTTGCATATTCGGAATGCAGCTTCACTTCGATAGATGCCTGCAACGGATTAAAGCCGAGGAAAGTTTCCGGATTCTCACCCAATTCTTCTTCCAGTTCCTTCGCAGCCTGTTCTTTCGATATATATTCGGTAGATTTGATAAAAGGAAGCGCGTCCAGGCTCTTCTGCATCCTCTTGATATCAGCTTCTTTCTGATTGTCTTTCAATACAATAGAAAATGATATATTTTCCCTGACATAAACCGACAACTGGTTTCCAAGCAACCCCATCAACAAAATCAACCCGAGCAGGAAAAGCACCAGGGCGATACTTATGATGGAAGTAAGACGAGAATTAAAGAAAGAAACCGAGTTAACCTTATTATTTTCAGCCATCAGACGTAACCTTATTATTATTCAATAAATTGGGGAGATACGCACAGGGTGCATACCTCCCAATTTTTCTGCAAAGAAAAAAAGAATTTATGGAACAGCCTCTGGTTTATAATTATTTAACCAATTAAAGACAATTACCAAAAGAATTCCAAATGATTCTAGGCATGCAAACCTACCGATTAAAAGCATATAGAAACTTGAAAAAACGGGAAATGGCGAGATTCACATCTGACCATTCCCTTATCAGTGTGTTTATAAAAATGTATGTCACTTTCTTTCCCTGTATCGTATAGCAACCCAGACATGCACTGCTCCCCAGGTAAAAGTCTCCTTATCTTTTTCCTCTATTTCAAAATAAGGGCGAAGATCCATTTTCATCAATTCCTCCCCAAAACCTTTAAGATACTCTTCAGACATTTGTGTAAATACCTCCGGCTTTAACATAATGCTATACGCAAATATCTTCATGTTCTTATCGAAATAAATTGAATAAGATGGTCCATATTTCTTTAACCAATCTCTTTTATCACTCCAATCCCGATCCGTGAAATAAGATTCCAGCATTGAATGCATTTTCTTGCCAAACAACCCATGAATGTCAGATTCAGGTGTGCTACGAAAACTTCCGGAATTACCTTCCGGTTTTGGAAAAGACGGAACGCGTAGAACAATACGTTTTTCAAACTTCTTAGATACCTCAAAATATCTCAAATCAGGAATATTCTGAGCATTCATACTACATATTCCGATCAAACAAATTAATATAAGATTAAGTCTCTTCATATTTATATGTTTTTAAAATTGTACATAATGGATGACGTAAATTTATTATGCAACACTAATAATCAAACCTTTTTTCATCGATTACATGAGCATAAACAACCAATATCTTACCTTGTTTATCTTCTATGGCATAAAGAAATCTGCCCCAAAGGTATATCTGCCTAGTTGTTGGTTTTAGGTATTTTTCACAATAATAATTTATAATCAAACTACTGTCAGGATTTACCCAAACAAAACGTGCTGTATCAGATAAGCCTAAAGAATATGGATAGGTTTCTTCTTTTCCTTCTTCTGTAATATAATTCAACAAAAAAAGAGGTGAAGAATATGGATTACTAAGCATTATCTTATAATTAAACTCATTTTTGATTTCGAGAGTCAAAAGCTTATTTTTTTTATCGAAGAACTGATTCACCGTTAAAGAACCTTTTATCTCTAGATCTTTATTTCCCATTACTATAGTGTCTTGTGCATTAACTATATGTAGCCAAAACAAACCTGCTACCATAATAAATATTGTACATATAAGTTTTCTTTTCATTTCACTAAAACCAAAAAAATGTAAATATAAAATATGAGAATAATGAGAATTGAAAAAACTAATAACGTTCATTTACCGATAATCAAAATACTTTTCTTCTATATATTGAAGAAAAATGCCTTGTGAGTGATCATTTTCGTCAAATACAGAATAAACTAATTTTCCCCAAAGAGATATTTGTTTTGTATTTGACTTCAAATAATGATCCCATTTATAATTAACAACCCAAGAACTATCTGACTTTAACCAAATAACACGTGCTGTATCAGATAAGCCTAAAGGGTGTGGGAAGGATTCTTTTTTTCCTTCCTCTGTAATATAATTCAATAAAAAAGGCAGAGATGTATGAGGATTACTAAGCATTACTTTATTATCAAATCCATTTTTGATTTCGAGAGTCAGAACCTTCCTTTCTCGGTCAAAGGATTGATTTACTATTAACGAGTCTTTCACTTCAAAACCTTTTTCTTTTCTCACGACAGACACTTGTGCATAAAGGGTAGCCGTATGTATCATAAATAATACTGCTAGTATAAACAGTAAAGTATGTATAAATTTCTTTTTCATATTACTTTATTTTTGATGATTATACATTGTTGATGATTTATTTCCAAGAATACTATTCTTCCAAAACATATATTCTCTTTCCTGATTATATTTAGCCGAAACATTCGGCATAGTAATTCTCTCTGATTTATAAGCATTTATTTCATTTTCATAATATTCTGGACAATTTAAATATTCTATTTTTTTATCCCAAGAATCAATATATCCTTGCTTTTCATTAGGAAGGATAAGATCGTATACATAATCTCTCAAATAATTCATGTGTACCTCTGGTATTTCAATTATAAGAGGAGGATCTAAAGACATTCGTTCCTTATTAGACCAAGGTCTATCATGAGTACAATGATAAGACTCATGGTAGAGGATAGAAATCTGATCTTTATATTCATAATCGAAAAATTTGTTACATATTTCTATCGTTTTTGCCCCGTTTTTTTCATCCACACTAACTCGCGCATTGGAACCACACTCTATTCCCAATTTAATTGTTACATCATCAATATCACATCCCAACTCTTTCATCATCTTCTTTATTTCTGCGACCGATGTCATCAGATTATTTGATGTCAGTTTTTTCTCTTCATCCGGGGAAGGGGAAGGTGTACCTCCACCGCCACCTATTGGTGTTTCACCGCCGATAATCGGGTTGTTATCAGTAACACCTGTGACTGTTTCCTGTTTCCATACGAATCGTTCCTTACAATACAACTCTTTATGCACCTCGACTTCTCCCCATTGAATAATTCCATAATGGCAATCGTAATACTCTTTCACCCAACTACGGGTCTGAGGAGATGCCTCAAATTTTATCTTTGCCGTAGATTCATCCCCGAATATATTACAACTTAACTCATCAAATACAAAATCTTGCCGATAATAGCAAATAGAGTCATTATCGCGGGTGATTGTTTTGTAACGAAGAGTATCTCCTACCAAATCGAAAAACCAGATAGTATTGATGATCCTTTTCGTATTATCCTTATATATCGGGACAAAGAAAGAGATATCCCTCTCGTCTTCTTCCCCCATTGGAATAGCATACTGCCATAATGGATTACCATACAACTCCTTAAACCGATTGAAAAAAGGAATGGCACTATCCACTTTTTGCACAGTAGCCTGGATTTGTAATATATTCTCGTCTAGCGTAATCGAAGATTTTGTCGATAAGGACATAAACTCATTCTCCTCCGGGAAAAGTGGAATATCGTCTTCGCAAGAGCATAACACCAGAAAGAACAACATTAATGCGTAATATAATTGTGTTTGTTTCATACTATATTTCTTAAGGTTAGGAAATTATATATTCCGAGCATTCAGAAACGACCTCCGCCGGGTCTGTTGAGAAGATTGATCGTTTTGGTAAACTATCAATTAGGTTCAATAATTCTTTTAAAATCGGGAATGGCACAATTCCCATTGGACCATTCCCTCTATTTTTTTAAGTGTGTTATGTAAGGTTTGGAATTATATTAAAATTTCATTTCGTGTAAAATATTGCCAGGGTTATCAATACCCAGCATTCTGCTGCCCTTTGATCTGCGGATTCGCATCGATCTCATCTTTAGGGATCGGCCATACCCACATATGATCGTCGGCAGACTTTACCATATCCGTACCTAAAGCAGGCAGGTAAGAAATATCCTGAGCTTCGCTTGAAGAACGATTCAGCCCTTTCTTCCAACGTTTCAGGTCAAAGAAATAAGGCTGTTCACCGAATAATTCGCGTACATACTCATCCTGAATTTCTTTTATCAAAGCATCCCCTTTATAAGATTTATCGCTCCATCCTTTCACACGGGCAGTCTTCAGTTTATTCAACATCGCGGAAGCGTTCGTTTCATCTCCCGACATCGCATAAGCCTCAGCCGCAATCAGATACATTTCAGAAATACGGAAAGCCTTGGTCTTATTTATGTTATTGCTCTTTCCTTCATATAATTCAGGGTTACCCGGCCATTTCTTACAATAAGTAATCATAAAATCCGGAACAGTCTGGGCATCGATTGAATCATACGTAAAATAAGCGTTATAACGAATATCATTGTCTTTATCATACAAATTCAATACTGTGTTAGTCGGCAAATAAGAAGGGCGGGGTAATTTATCGATAATACCGCTGAATGCGCTACCCAGGGCGTTCGGTCCTGTTTCCTTGGCTTTCACCATGGCAAACTGCCAGATGGCTTCCGTTCCGTTGTCATGCAACCACATATCGGCATAAGCATCTCCATCCGTCATCAATGGATAGGTTCCACTGTTTATCAGCGCGGTAGCTGTAGATATAGCAGTTTGGTAGTCTTCTTTTTCCAAAGCAATTCTGGCTTTCAATGCTTTTACCACATCAGCCGTGATATAAGCGGAGTTTATCTCTCCTGCTGTCGTTACATATTCTTCTGCTTTTGCCAAATCGCTGTCGATCTGTTTATAAGTCTCCTCCAACGTGCTACGCCCCGGATATGTTCCGGCAATAGATGGTGTCGAATTATATTCTTCAACAAGAGGAATACCATATTCGTTAGCAGCGGTGGACGGATCATAATTCTTACAGAAATGGAGAGCCAACTCAAAATAAGCATATGCTCTTGTAAAATAAGCATGCCCCATATAAAGCCGGATTTCTTTCTGATCGTCATCCGATAACGAATTATCAACTAATAAAGCTTCTGCCCCCTTCAACAGGACGTTAGCGTTTGCTATAAAATTATAATTATCGCTCCAGCAACCGGAAAAAGCTCCGTCTGTAATGGTATAGTCCCAGCGGTAAAAAGCACCATACGTATTTCCGTAATCAGCCGTAGCCGTTATCAGTCCGGACTGTACCAACGCATCCATAGTATAGCTATTTTGCACATAGCCACGCCATTCCGCATGAAACAAATTACTATATTTTCCACAGTCCTGGACAGACTGAACAGACTGATTGGTAGGTATGCTTGTTTCCGAAGCCAAATCCATATCGCAAGCTGTAAAAGCAGCAAAACAACAGGTAGCAACTGACAATATAATAGATTTTTTCTTCATGATTTTCTTCTTTTTACAAATTATTAGAACGTAAATTCAGCACCAAATGAGAACTGGCGGGTATTCGGATATTTACCCAACTGCAAGTTAGAATCCACTTCCGGGTCTGCTCCCTGATATTTTGTAACAGTCAATAAGTTACGACCTACAGCAAATACCCTGACACCACGGATAAAACCTGTTTTTCTCAACAAATTATCCGGCAAGTTATAACCGATCGTTAAATTCTTCAAACGCATAAACGACGCATTCTCAATCAGATGAGTATCAAATTGAATGGCAGAATTCGCAGCCGGAATATCCGTTATCTGCCCTGGTGTTGTCCACATATTTTCCATTACGACAGCCTGGTTTAACTGTCCGACGAAATTCGGATTTTCAACGAAGTACCGGTTATTGTCGATCATATATTTACCCAGCATGAAAGAAAAGTCCGCATTCAGCGTGAAGCCCTTCCAGGAAAACTGAGTATTGAAACCACCTACCCAAGGAGCAAACTGATTTTTACCGGTAAACACGGCATTATCCTCGGAGTAGGTTTTTGTTTCATTCCCGTCTTTGTCCAGCCATATTTGCTGTCCGTCCTGCGGATCAACGCCTTTCCATCTCACATAATAGAAATCGCCATACGTTTTGCCCACTTCATATTTAACACCGGTATTGGCTACAACATATTCATCACGTCCGCCAAACAATTCTGTAATCTGGTTCTTGTTATAGTTTATATTGGCCGAAACACTCCAGAAGAGATCCTTATTGGAGATTATATCATAAGATGCGGTAAGTTCGATACCACGGTTGAACATACTGCCAATATTTCCCCATCCTGAGCCATGTCCGGTTGTATAAGAGAACGGGATCGTCATCAACATATCCGTCGTCACCTTATTATAGAAGTCAAAGTCGACGCTCAGGCGATTAAAGAAACGCGAATTGAAACCGATATTCAGTGTTTTTTGTTTTTCCCAGGTCAGATCGTCATTTTGCACGGAAGAAACTCCGAAACTCTGGTTTCCGTTGTAAAGACCTGTACCGATCAATCCTAAAGACGGGTAATACGGGTCACCATCAAATGCAGAGTTACCGGTTGTACCATAACTGGCTTTCACTCGCAATTCGTCCAGCCATTCTACATCCGCCAGGAACTGTTCTTCCTTCATATTCCACATAGCCCCTACAGAAAAGAAGGAAGCCCAACGTTTGTTTACTCCAAATAAAGAAGAACCATCCGTACGGTAAGAGGCATCCAGATAATATTTTTCATTGAAATTATATTCTGCGCGTGCAAAGAAAGAGTTCATCGTTTTCTTTTTCAGACTGGCACTCGGCGCTTTGTAAGTGGTACCATGACTTACCATCGACAAACGAGAATCCGTTATACCGTCTACACTGGTTCCGAAAGAACTGCCATCGTATATGATCGATTCCTGTCCGACCAAAGCTGTAATATTATGCAACTTATTGATATCGAACTTATATTCAGCCGTATTAGTCAACGTAAAAGAAGAATACCGCTGGAAAGTTTCGGCAGCGCTACCCGAATAATTATTATATCTGGCCGGCAAACTTTTATAGCGATACCTGTAATCAAACGCATCCATAGCTTGAGCGGCACGAATTGTCAAGCCCTTAACCGGAGTCAGTTCTTCGAACATATTTCCATAAAGACGAATTTTATTCTTTTCGGTCGGTTGATTTTCCAATAAATAATAGGGATTCCAAAGTCCCAGCACATCCAGTAAATCTTTTCGTTTACCATAAGAAATGCTGCCGTCGGCATTTTCAATAATTTCATAAGGAGTTTCATAAGGGACAGCCCAACGGCTCAAAGTACCCACATTATACCAGCTATTACCGGTACTGGCAAATCCGTTTGTTTCAAAATCTTCATAAGACAAACCTAAATTCAGCCCTACCCGCAGCCAGCTGAACACTTTTGAGTCGATATTACTACGCAAAGTTTCACGACGCATACCGGAAGCCGGTTCCACACCATCTGCATCATAATGACTGGCCGAAATAAAATAATTTGTATTATTTGCTACCCCTGTGATACTTGCATCCAATTGCCATGTCGGGGCATTATCATTCAGGAAATAATCAGCCCAATCGGTAGAAATCCCCATATTCATGTATTTTTCAACCGTAGAAAGATTTGCTCCGGGTTTAATTGTTTTCCATAAATTATAATACTGTGTCGTATTCATCATTTCCGTAGTAGGCAATGCCGGCTGTGAAAAGCCATACTGTCCTTTAACACTAACGGTAGGTTTTGAACCTTTACCACGCTTTGTTGTAATTATCACGACACCGTTTGCCGCACGTGACCCGTAAATGGATGTTGACGATGCATCCTTCAAAACAGTGACATTTTCGATATCACTCGGGTTCAAAGCAGTAAAAACACCGCTGGAAATCGGGGAACCGTCCAAAACGAATAAAGGCTCCGTAGAAGAATTGATAGAACCGACACCACGCAAACGCATTGAAACATTTTCGCTCGGTTCGCCGGAAGAGGTATATACCTGTAAACCGGCAACCTGTCCTTGCAAAGCGTCAGCAAAGTTCGCACTCGGACGGTTAGAAATCTTTTCTGATTTAACAGCTGCAACAGAGCCGACCATTGAACCTAATTTCTTTGCCGAACCATAGGTTCCTGTAACCAGCACTTCATCCAGCATCTCTGAAGAGTTTTTCATCCGGATTGTCAGATTCGGAGCGATTTTAACGGTCATCGTTTCCATTCCGACGAACGAGATTTCCAGAACCTTAGCCGAATTCGGGACATTACTCAAATTGAAAAAACCATCAGCATCAGTTACAGTACCGATAGTTGTCCCTTTCACCATCACAGTCGCTCCAATAATCGCTTCTCCATCCTCGTCGGAAAGAACTTTACCGGTTACCTTAGACGACTGAGCCATCACCAAACCTACACCCATTATACAACAGGTAAGCAATAACATCATTCTTCTTCTCATAATTTTACATTTAGATTGTAGTATTAAGTCTATAATACTAAGTTCTCGTAGGACTTATGTAAATTGTCAGGGAGATTTAATGTGTCAATTGTATATAATGCGTTATGAAATAGGATTTTATGGTTTTTGATTTAAGATAAAGGAAATAATCTCTAATCAATCAATTTAGCATATTTTATTCAATAAGTTTTAATTATAATAGATAGGACTAGGATGATGAATATGCAGAAACTTGAACTAGAACTATATATCAAACAAACAGCGAATCAACAAAGTCGTTTAAAGTAAGGCTCACACAATAATATAGTTTATAAAAAAGAATATATGTTATACGACAGTTTTACTATATTTTTCCTATATTATTTAATTCATATAAATAAATATATGTATAAATTTGCATTCACTAAGAACGTAGTCCTACGAGAACTATGTTAATTTTTTCTTCTACCTTTGAATATCATTCAGACTAGACAGATTGTCTCTTTTAAGAATTCAAGACTTATTCTACCCTGTAAATCAGAGTAATAACATACAAATAGAGATCTAAACATTTTTTCACTTCCAGATGAGTTTCCATGAACATGTCGCCTGAATATATACAAAAAAGGTACTGCTTTTATCAGAATCTGACATAAAGCAGTACCTTTTTATCTACTCACTATATAATTCAATCAGTCTATCGTTTCACCAAATAACGTTGCTGAAGACGCACGATTGATCCGTACTTTCACAAACTGACCGACTTTATAATTCTTCTTATCAAAAATAACCACCTTGTTCTGGCTGGTACGGCCAAATAACTGTTCACGCGAACGCTTGGAAAATCCTTCGATCAGCACTTCAAACTCTTTACCGATATCACGCAGGTTGCTTTCCTCGGATAACTGATTCTGCAAATCGATCATCCCCTGTAAACGGCGTACTTTCTCTTCTTCCGAAACGGTATCCGGGAGATGTTTGGCGGCATAGGTTCCGGGACGTTCCGAATATTTGAACAGGAAAGCGGCATCATACCTCACTTCACGCATCAGCGAAAGTGTTTCCTGATAGTCTTCTTCCGTCTCCGAATGGAAACCACAGAACAGATCGGTAGCAATAGATGCTTCCGGCACGATGCGACGGATAGCAGCAATACGGTCCAGATACCATTCACGGGTATATTTACGGTTCATCACTTTCAGAATCTTCGAACTGCCGGATTGGGCAGGAAGATGGATATACTTACATATATTATTATGGGCGGCAATCACACGAAGCGTATCGTCGCTCATATCTTTCGGATGGGAGGTCACAAAACGGATACGCATATTCGGAGCTTCCAGCGCAACCCGCTCTAGTAACATCGGGAATGTTACAGTTTCACCATCTTTTTCAAAAGCATATGAGTTGACATTCTGCCCCAGCAGGGTGGCTTCTTTAAAACCTTTATCGCGCATATCCCGGATCTCATTCAGGATACTTTCCACATCCCGGCTACGTTCCCGGCCACGGGTATAGGGCACGATGCAATAGGTACAGAAATTATTACATCCGCGCATGATCGACACAAAACCAGAGATATGCACGCCACCCAGCTTCAGCGGCATCACATCTTTGTAGGTCTCCTGTGTGGATAGTTCCACATTGATCGCCTTTTCCCCATGCTCGACAGCCCCGACCAGATTCGGCAGATCCATATAAGAATCCGGCCCGACCACGAGGTCTGCATGATGCACATTGATCAACTCTTCTTTCACCCGTTCGGCCATACATCCCAGTACGCCGACGATCAGCGATTTCTTTTTGCGTTTCAGCGACTGGAAATACTGTAATCGCCCGTAAACCTTCTGTTCCGCATTATCACGCACAGAACAGGTATTTACGAAGACAGCATCAGCATCTTCAATCTTGTCAGTCAGGGTGTATCCGTCCATTTTCATAATGGAGGCGACCACCTCACTGTCCGCTACATTCATCTGGCACCCGTAGGTCTCGATGAACAACTTTTTTTCCTCATTTGCGGCTGTAGATTTTAAGTCTACGCCATTTTCCTGATTCGTCATTTCGTTCTCGTTAATAAAATTTAAAATCTTGTATTCTATAAAAATAAACCTCCAAAGGTTTGCACAGTTCAATTCCGAGCACTATATTTGCATACGAAAAACGTAAATTTTTTCATAGTTAAGGTTTTGGTTAAATCGAATAAGGGTGGCTGTGAAGTTACCCTTATTTACTTTTATACCCTTTATAATTCTTACCTCTTTCACTATTCAATAATTCTTCGTACATTTGGAGTGCAAAAATAATCAAAGTTATGGATAACGTAGGCGATTGGATCTATATTGTTTTTCTGATAGTTGCAGCAATAAGCGGTTTATTCAGTTCAAAAAACAAAAAAAAGCGCCCGACACAAGTCCTCGGACAGCCCGGTCACGACTCATACCCGGAGGAAAATACCTCTTCGGGAAAAGGTTTTTGGGAAATTCTGGAGGAGGCAACTACCCCTCAAAAGCCGGAAGCACCAACTGCACCGATCCATAAAAAGAAAAAAAAGACACCTGCCTCAAAACCATTTTTATCCACCGAGCAGGAAATCCAAAAGTCAAAAGTCAGTTCATCCCAACCTATGAACTTCCCCGCCGAAGAGGAACATTCCATGCTGGAAGATATAGAGTTCAATAACGCCGAAGAGTTAAGAAAAGCTGTTATTTATTCAGAAATACTCAACCGCAAGTACTGATCTACATTCTTTTTTAATACCTTTGCAGCCGTTTAGCTGACTAACAAGTATTTATCTAATATAAAAACAGTATAATATCATGGCTTTAAAATTCATTACAGCTGAAGAAGCTGCTTCGTTCGTACATCACGACGATAACGTAGGATTCAGTGGTTTTACCCCTGCCGGATGTCCGAAAGTTGTTCCGGGAGCCATTGCTAAAAAAGCAATGGAGGAACATGAAAAAGGCAATCCTTTCCAGATCGGTATGTTTACCGGTGCTTCTACCGGAGACAAGCTGGACGGTGAACTGGCTCGTGCCAATGCAATCAAATTCCGTACTCCATACCAGTCAAATAAGGATCTGCGCGCTTTACTGAATTCTCACGGGGCACAATATTTCGATATGCACCTGTCTGAACTTGCACAAGACCTGCGTTACGGCTTCCTGGGAAAAATCGACGTTGCCATCGTTGAAGCTGCTGATGTAACCGAAGACGGTGAAATCGTTCCGACGAGCGGTGTCGGTATCCTTCCGACTATCTGCCGGATGGCTGACCGCATCATCATTGAATTGAACAGCCGCCACCCGAAAGAAATACGCGGTATGCATGATATTTATGAACCGGCTGATCCTCCTTACCGTCGTGAAATTCCTGTTTATACTCCTTCCGACCGTATCGGTACTCCTTATGTGAAGGTTGATCCGGCTAAGATCGTCGGTATCGTTAAGACAGAAGAGCCGAACGAAGGTGGTAAATTCTCTCCGCTGGACGATGTCACAATGGCAATCGGTAAAAATGTTGCCGACTTCCTGGTAAGTGAAATCGAAGCCGGCCGTCTGCCGAAAGAATTCGTTCCGTTACAGAGTGGTGTAGGTAATGTTGCCAACGCTGTTTTGGGCTGTATGGGAGCCAACAAGAATATTCCTGCGTTCAATGTATATACTGAAGTTATCCAGGATGCGGTAATCAGTCTGATGAAAGAAGGCCGCGTTAAATTTGCCAGCGGTTGCTCATTATCTGTAAGTAATGAAGTAATTCGCGAAATCTATGCAAATCTTGATTTCTTCAAGGACAAGATCCTTCTTCGTCCGCAGGAAATTTCCAACAATCCGGAAGTAGCCCGCCGCTTAGGCCTGATCGCTATCAACACAGCATTGGAAGCTGACATCTTCGGAAATATCAATTCTACTCATGTATCAGGAACAAGAATGATGAACGGTATTGGTGGTTCGGGCGACTTTACCCGTTCAGCGATGTTGTCTATCTTCACTACTCCTTCTACAGCGAAAGAGGGAAAGATCAGCGCTTTCGTTCCGATGGTATCTCACCTGGATCACAGCGAACACTCAGTGAAGATCATCATCACCGAATACGGTGTAGCCGACCTGCGCGGTAAATCTCCGATCGAACGTGCCAACTGTATCATCGACAATTGCGTTCACCCGGATTACAAACCTCTGTTAAGAGAATATCTGGCAATGGGCGTAAAAGGCCATACCCCGCAAAACCTGAAATGTTGCTTCGCATTCCACGAAGAACTGGCTGCTAGCGGCGATATGCACAATGTAGACTGGAGCAAGTATAATAAGTAATTGCGACTTTTTATATCATATGAAGTCCCGAAGTGTTTTGGCACTTCGGGACTTTTTTGTTCAAATCGATGAGAGACTCAAATCTCGTTTTAAACGAGTTTTTAAGGATTGTAACTGCAATATATTACATACGTCTCAGCCACAAAGAGAAGAAACGGTCATAAACCATATAAAAAGCCCCTTCTTTGGTTACAAAATCCTTTTCCAACAGGCCTTTTAAAGCAGATTGAACCGAACTGCTCGATGGTAAACTGTATTTATGGATAAATTTCCCGGAAGTCAATGCGGTCGCTTTTCCCTCCTTACAGATTGCAATCAGTAATTCTTTTTGCTTTTCCGGTAACTGATAGAGCAATTCCGAATAGGTAAACGAATAAGAATCCAGGATAAAATGTATGGCTTGCTCAATCATCTCTTTATTACAAACCTCACCGGGGGGAGTTACAGCAAAAAGGATATTCAATATTTTCTGAAGATACCAGGTAATTCCTTCAAAACGATCATACAAAGAAGCTACAACCTCCTCATCTATATCCTTTTGAGCCATTCTGAAATGATGCCGGGCAAATTCGATATATTTTTGCCTATCAATAGCTGCCAAATGAAGAATCGACACACTCTGATAAAAAGGACGGGGCGGGCTGATAAACATCTCTCCCATCAGATGACGCTGAGAACCGGCAAACACAAAGCGGGCATTAGGACAATGCTGAATATAGGTACGGAGCAATGCTTCCGTATTTTTTTCCGGATATTGAGCGACTTGCTGAAACTCATCAATTGCAACAATACAAGGTTTGTCTGATAAGGAAAGATAATGAAATATCTCATCCAGCGTCGTCTCCGGCGATTTGACATCTCCCAACTCTATATTCCATTGAGGCATACCGGACATATCAAAGGTGAATCCAGCCTTCAACGATGTCAGACTATTAATGAACAATTCCCACGTCTTCCGTCCCTTAGGCTTTAAAGCAGTAAGAATAGCTTTTCCCAATTGAAAAACAAACTCGCGAAGCGTCTTCGTTGCATAGATGTCGATAAGAAAAGTATAATAATGATCTTTCACCTCTGCCAATTGAAAACAATGCTGAATCAATCCGGTCTTTCCCATACGGCGGGTAGAAATGACAGCCACATTATTCTCATTCAACAGCCAGCGAAGCAACTCTTCCGTTTCCTTTTCACGGTCACAGAAATATTCGGGGGCAATATAGCCGCTTGTTACAAATGGATTATTTATCAGAAGCATACAACAACCTTTTTATGCAAAGATAATTATTATCTTACAATAATCATACTTACGTAATCAGTAATTCTTTTTACTCCATCCGGGTGAAAATAAAATTCCTTCCGAAAGAAAACCGAATTTCTCTCGGAAGGAATCTTTTATATCAGTAAGACAAACGAGTCTTTATCCGGTATTTATCAGGGTTGTTTTCCGATATAAGCCAGGATACCGCCGTCTACATATAATACATGTCCGTTTACGAAATCGGAAGCATCGGAAGCCAGGAACACAGCCGGTCCCATTAAATCTTCCGGAGTTCCCCAACGGGCTGCCGGAGTCTTCGCGATAATGAAAGAATCGAACGGATGACGTGAGCCGTCCGGCTGAGTTTCACGAAGCGGGGCCGTTTGCGGGGTTGCGATATAACCCGGGCCGATACCGTTACACTGGATGTTATATTGACCGTATTCGGATGCGATATTACGTGTCAGCATCTTCAAGCCGCCTTTTGCAGCCGCATAAGCAGAAACTGTTTCACGTCCCAGTTCGCTCATCATCGAACAGATATTGATGATTTTTCCGTGACCTTTCTTTATCATAGAAGGGATAACGGCTTTAGAAACGATAAACGGAGCGTTCAGGTCCACATCGATTACCTGACGGAATTCGGCAGCACTCATTTCGTGCATCGGAATACGTTTGATGATACCGGCATTGTTTACCAGGATGTCGATAACGCCTACTTCTTTCTCGATCTGGGCAACCATTGCATTTACCTGCTCTTCGCTAGTCACGTCGCAAACATACCCTTTTGCTTCGATTCCTTCCGCCTTATAAGCAGCTATACCTTTATCCACCAGTTCCTGTTTGATATCGTTGAAAACGATCTTTGCACCAGCCTGAGCAAAAGCACTAGCCAACGCAAAACCAATTCCGTAAGAAGCACCTGTTACAAGGGCTACTTTACCTTCTAATGAAAAATTTACCATAATAATTAATGTGTTAATGTGCCAATATGCCAATGTGCCAATAAACGCACAAGCAGTTAACACTGATTTTTTTATTTATAGCAACGGGGAATTGGCACATTGGCACATTTTCCCCATTGGCATATTATTTTAAGTCCGTAATTTTAGAGAAATCCTGATCGCCATAGTCCAGATTTTCGCCGCCCATACCCCAGATAAAAGTATAGTTGTGCGTAGCTGCTGCACTGTGGATAGACCATTCGGGAGACAAAACAGCCTGGTCGCCCTTCATCCAGATATGGCGGGTTTCATCCACCTCACCCATAAAATGGCAAATGGCCTGGTCTTCCGGAATATCGAAATAGAAATATGCTTCCATACGACGGCTGTGAACATGAGCCGGCATCGTATTCCACACGCTACCCGGTTTCAGTTCGGTCATACCCATCTGCAACTGGCAGGTAGGCAATACCTGATTCACGATCATCTTATTGATGTTACGGTCGTTCGACATTTCCAGTGAACCCATAGCTGCAACAACGGCATCCGCTTTCGTCACTTTCTTATCCGGATAATTACGATGAGCCGTAGTCGAGTTGAAATAGAACTTAGCCGGATTCTTTGCATCCTTGCTTTCAAAAGTCACTTCACGATCTCCCGAACCCAGGTAAAGAGCTTCCTTAAAATCGAGCTCGAAAGTGGCATCGCCGGCTTTTACAATACCGGGACCACCCACGTTGAAAATACCCATTTCACGGCGTGTCAGGAAATAAGGAGCTTTCAACGGATCAATCGCTTCCAGTTGCAACACTTCGCCGGCAGGCATGGCGCCGCCAACAATCATACGGTCGTACATGGAATAAACCATGTTCACTTCATTCGGCGCGAAAACAGTTTCGATCAGGAAATCCCGACGAATACGTTTCGTATCATATTGCCTGGCATCTTCCGGATGCGCAGCATAACGCAATTCATAATTTGTTTTCATATTCTTATCTGTATTTAATTCTCAATTTTCAATTCTTCATTTTCAATTACTTAAGCGCATGATCTGCCTTTACATCGCTTTCGCCCTTCCAGGCACGCAAATTCGTCCATTCGGTGTAAGGGGCCGACCAATATTCGTCGGTAGCCGGCAATCCTAAAGACAGCAAACCTACGGCACACAGATAAACACTCCCTGTGTTAATATAAGACTCTGACATATCGATTTGTTCACCGGTGAAACCAACACGCAGCCAACCGTTTGCATCAAAGTTCTTCGGCGATTTCATCTGGTTACGGATAACAGCCGTCATAGCACAGCGTACCTGGGCCGGTTTCACCCTTTCCGGAAGCACGTGCATCAAACTGGCTTGTGCCAATGCATGAAACGCGCCAAAACGATACACGATAGAACGGCCTACTACCGGGAAGGTTCCTTCCGGCGAGATAAAACGTTCCAACTGTTCGGCATAACGGGTTAAACGCGGCAATTGCACATCGAGAAAATCCGCCCCTTCCAGGTTATGCTTTTTCATCGTCAGCAAAACATCTGTCAGCATCGGATGGATAACAAAACTGTTATAATAATCCATGTGGAAAGCAGGACCGTCACCATACAGCGCATCTCCTTTATACCATTCGTCACGGAACTTCTTGACACCATACGTCAGGCGGTCCATATCGCATTCGCCGGTAAATTCCAGCAAAGCGGCCTCGACCATAGAAGCAAACAACAGCCAGTTGTTTTCCCAAGGCTTGATGGCACGACTACGTTTAAATTCCGTAATCATCCACTCCTTAGCCTGCGGGTCCAGGTTATCCCACAGCTGGGTTCTGGCACGCAACAATCCCTGAGCCAGGAAAGCGGCATCCACCAACGGCTGATACGGTTTTCCAAAGACCAGATAATCGGGAGAATCCGGGTTTACGGCATTCTTCAGGCCTTTCACTGTCAGTTTGATATATTTATCACGCAGTTGTCCTTCGGGCGTATTGTCCGGTCCCAGTTCCAACCAGGGGGCAATACCGCATACCAGACGGCCTACCGCTTCCAGATGCGAGAAGTCACTTCTGTCTTTCGATAAAGACTCGTAAGGCATATTCTTTTTCAACGTATTGTTGCTCAGGTTTGTCAATACCGGGTCAGCGATACGTGTCAATGTTTCTACCCAGAAGGCACGGTCCTGGGTACCGTTTTGCTGCGCTTTTCCTGCGAAAGAGATGCAGAGGCAGCAAACCAAAATAGCGGTTGTTTTCAGAAGATTTGTCATAATAGCATTATTTTTCAGTCAGTTTCTTTAAACGCATCAATGCTTCCACATAATAATAGTCAGCATAACTCAACGGAACATCCACTTCGCTGTTTCCGGGGAAATGGCCGGTGGAATGCATCAAAGCAAAATTACAGTTCGTTCCTTTCGCAGCCAGATATTCGGGGGTTGTCAGAGAACGAACCTGCTGTTCTGCAAAATCGAGGTAGCTTTTTGCATCTTCGCTCTTATCCAGTTGGCTCAGTTCAATCAGTGCAGAAGCCATAATAGCCGCGGCAGATGCATCTCTCGGCACATTCGGGATACCCGGAGCATCAAAATCCCAATACGGAACCTTGTCTGCCGGCATATTCGAATTGTTCATGATAAATGCCGCAATATGTTTAGCCTGATTCAGATATTCAGGTTTGCCGGTTTCGCGATACATCATGGTGAAGCCATACAACGCCCAGGCCTGTCCACGGGCCCATGCTGATTCGTCGGCAGCTCCCTGGTGGGTTTGTTTCTTATGAGGAACACCGGTTATCGTATCGTATGAAATCACATGATAACAGCTATAATCGTCACGGAAATGATTATTCATTGTTTTGTCGGCATGAGAAACAGCCATTTTATAAAAACGGTCGTCGCCGGATGCTTTGGAAGCCCAACTGAAAAACTCCAGATTCATCATATTATCAATAATAACCGGGAACTGCCAGATTTTTTTATTGAAGTCCCAGGAACGGATAGCTCCCACCCGCTCGTCAAAACGGGTCGCCAGCGAATTGGCACCGGTCAGCATCACCTCTTTATATTCCGGTTTGCCAGTCAGGCGATAACCGTTTCCATAACTGCAATATAGCATGAAACCGACATCGTGGCTGTAAGTGATATTCTTCACTTCTTCCACACGGTCTGTAAACATTTCGGCATATTTCTTTAATTCCGGAGTCGGATTGTTTTCGTACAGATACCATAATTCGCCGGGGAAGAAACCGCTGCACCACCAACTATAGTCGCTTGTTTCCAGTTTTCCGTCCTTTCCGATTGCTTTGGGAAGACGGCCTTCCTGGCTTTCCAGGTCTTTAGCCATCAAAAGGGCCTGTTCGGTCGATGCTTTCAAACCACGGTCAATCACATCAGCAAGGGGTTCTTGTTTGGGTTGCGAATCACACGAAGACAATAGCACTGTGAACGCAAACACACCATACGAAAGAAATTTGTTCATGATAAAAATAGGTTATTAAGTTTTTAAGTTTGTGGCAAATATACATGTTTATATTCTAAAAAACGACAACATCCATCGAAAAAGCATCTACTTACCGAACTGTTCCCTCTCTACTTACTAACCGGATGCCTTCTTTACTTACTAAGTAAGCCTTCGTCTACTCGATAAGTAGAGTACCCCACTGCTTAGTAAGTAGCCGAATGTCTACTTATTAAGCAGGTCTTGTAATACTTTCGAAACATCAATGTAATATTTACTTCAAAGCGTCTTAACCCGTTCTTAATACATGTTACCTTACTTTGCACTCAGAACAAAGAGGTTAATGACGTGAGAAAGTTTTTTGAAAAAATTGTAGAAGGAGGATTATTAATCAGCGGAGGTGTAACCAGTTTCACGATTCTGCTGATTGTCTTTTTTCTTTTTAAAGAAGCAT
This sequence comes from Parabacteroides goldsteinii DSM 19448 = WAL 12034, assembly GCF_000969835.1. Classification (GTDB taxonomy): domain Bacteria; phylum Bacteroidota; class Bacteroidia; order Bacteroidales; family Tannerellaceae; genus Parabacteroides; species Parabacteroides goldsteinii. The sequence continues at coordinate 3,380,681 of NZ_KQ033912.1, read as the reverse complement.
CCGGCCTTTTCAACAGTCCGGTAGTCGAAGAGGGATACGTGCTTGCCGTGAATAAGAGCAACGATGTGAGTCATCTGTCACCGGAAACAATCATGGATATTTTCGATGCCAAAATAACCAACTGGAAAGAGGTTAACGGCAAGGATGAAGAAATCCTGGTCTTTCGTTTTTCCGACCTGACGCAATATTACAGTGAAGAAGAATTGGGAGATGAGTTTCAGTATGTTCCCGACAAAATCAGCGAACTCGTCAGCAAAGAGCCGGGAATCATCGCATTCTTTCCTCAGCAATATCTGGCGAAAAACTTCAGGGGAACCGTCCTTCCCGAAGAGAAAATATCGCTTTCCGACTTCTTCGCCGGCACCAAATGGTACCCGACCTCTGCGCCTGCCCCTATCTTCGGGTTGATCCCCCTGTTGCTCGGAACATTACTGGTCAGTATCGGCGCCATTGTTCTTTCGCTCCCTTTCGGTATTGCCGTTGCCATCTACCTGGCAGAAATCGCAAATAAACGGACCCGGGAGATACTGAAGCCGGTTATTGAATTGCTGGCAGGGATTCCTTCGGTCGTATACGGTTTCTTCGGATTGGTCGTAATCGTTCCGCTCATACAGAAAGGGCTGAACCTTCCGGTTGGAGAAACAGCCTTTGCCGGCAGTGTCGTTCTGGCCATCATGGCGTTGCCGACCATTATTACGGTTGCCGAAGATGCCATGCGCACCACGCCGCGTGCCATGAAAGAAGCGAGTCTGGCCCTGGGAGCAACCCAATGGCAAACAATCTATAAGGTAATCATCCCCTATTCCATATCCGGTATCACATCGGCAATTGTCCTGGGTATCGGGCGGGCAATCGGAGAAACAATGGCCGTCCTGATGGTAACAGGAAATGCGGCCGTTATCCCGACCTCCTTCTTTGAACCCGTACGGACCATTCCGGCAACCATCGCGGCAGAACTGGGAGAAGCACCCGCCGGAGGAGCTCATTACCAGGCATTGTTCCTGTTAGGGGCAGTATTATTTATCATTACACTACTGTTAAGCATTACGGTAGAATACATTTCATCCAAAAGAAAAATGTGATTAAGCTATGGCACCTGTTCAAAAGTTAGGCAATGTTGACACAAAGAAACGGACTTCACAGAAAGTTGCGTTCGGTATATTCACACTTCTCAGTTATCTGGTTGTTGTTATTCTTTTCCTTATTCTCGGTTTTATCATTATCCAGGGAGGAAAAGTAATTAGCTGGGATTTCCTGACGGAAGCGCCGGCCGACGGGATGACTGCCGGAGGTATTTTCCCGGCGATTGTCGGAACACTTTATCTGGTATTAGGTAGTAGCCTGATTAGTTTCCCGATCGGAATCATGAGCGGTATCTATATGAATGAATATGCGACAAACGGAAAAATAATCCGTTTCATCCGGATTATGACCAATAACCTGAGCGGTGTACCGTCGGTTGTATTCGGACTATTCGGAATGTCCCTGTTCGTCGTTACCCTGGGGTGGGGAGACTCCATCATCGCCGGTTCGTTTACCCTGGCACTGATGTCTTTACCACTGATTATCCGTACAACGGAAGAAGCCCTCAAAAGCATCGACGATTCTTTCCGCCACGGCAGTCTGGCACTGGGAGCTACCAAGTTGCAGACCATTCGCAGGGTTGTATTACCGATGGCTTTTCCGAATATCATTACCGGATTAATCCTGTCTATCGGACGTGTATCCGGCGAGACGGCTCCTATCCTGTTTACCGTTGCCGCTTACTTCCTGCCCCAGCTGCCGGGAAGCATCTTCGACCAGTGTATGGCCCTGCCCTATCATCTGTATGTTATTTCCACCAGCGGAACAGACATCGAAGCCTCGCGTGGAATGGCCTACGGAACGGCTCTGGTACTGATTGCAATCGTATTAATCGTAAACTTACTGGCCAATGCGCTGAGAGGCTATTTCGCCAGAAAAGTAAAAATGAACTAATCGCATACACCCAATACAAAGAATAAAACAACAATATTATGATAAAGATTGATGCTCAGAATGTAGATTTCTATTATGGCGATTTTCATGCCTTAAAGAATATATCTATGCAAATTGAAGCAAACACGTCGGTCGCCTTTATCGGACCGTCCGGTTGTGGTAAATCCACCTTCCTGCGCTTATTCAACCGGATGAACGACCTGATACCCGACACGCACATGGACGGAAAAATCGGGATCGACGGAAGAGATATTTACGGTAAAGGAGAAAAGGTCGACCTGCTCCGGAAAAATGTAGGCATGGTATTCCAGAAACCGAATCCTTTCCCGAAAACAATCTTTGAAAACGTTGCCTACGGGCTCCGGGTAAACGGGATAAAGGACAATGCTTATATCGAAGAGACTGTTGTCAAAACCCTCAAACAGGTTGTTCTTTGGGATGAAGTAAAGGATAAACTGAAAGAATCGGCTTTCGCCCTGTCCGGCGGCCAGCAACAACGTCTGTGTATCGCCCGTGCATTAGCCATATCGCCTTCCATTCTTTTAATGGACGAACCGACTTCAGCACTGGACCCTATATCGACCGGTAAGATAGAAGACCTGATACATGAACTAAAAAGCGAATATACTATCGTAATCGTTACCCACAATATGCAACAGGCTGCCCGTGTCAGCGACAAGACCGGGTACTTTTATCTGGGGGAACTGATAGAGTTCGATAATACACGTAAGATATTTACCAATCCGGAAGAGGAATCGACTCAGAATTATATTACGGGACGGTTCGGGTAATTGAAAATTAAGAATTAAAAATTGAACGATTATATATGAAAGTCATAGATCAGGAGATTGCCTCCTTAAAAAACAGCATCAGCGAGATGTGGGCATTGGTCCACCAACAGTTATATAATGCCGGCGAAGCCATGCTAACCGGAGACAAGGAACTGGCCTACAAAGTAATCAGCCGCGAACGCCGAGTAAATGCGTTCGAACTGAAGATAGACAGCGACTGCGAAGATATCATTGCCCTATATGCTCCCGTTGCCGTCGACCTGCGCTTCGTTCTTGCCATGTACAAAATCAACACGAACCTGGAACGCTTGGGAGACTTTGCCGAAAGTATCGCCCGTTTTGCCGGAAACCTGCCGGAAGGTGTTCCCGTCGACCCACAACTGATAAAGGATACCCGGGTGGAAGAAATGTTGCAGGAATTGCTGAGTATGCTTACACTCAGCCAGGAAGCATTCGAAAAAGAAAGTTCTGAAATTGCATCACGCATCTTCCTGAAAGACAACCTGATCGACGAGATCAACCATAACTCGACCAGGATCATTGCCGATTACATAGAAAAGCATCCGGGAAGTGCCCTGGTCGGCCTTTACATGGCCGGAGTCATCCGCAAAATGGAACGCTTCGGCGACCACTGTACCAACATCGCCGAAGAACTGATATTCTATCTGGATGCCAAGGTAATGAAGCATATCGGAAAGACAGAAAATTAAATACAGAAAAACAGACAAGTATTGCATATCACTACTGTCTTCTTTTCATATCACAGTTGGATTCCGTTTGTTTCACATATGGATTTCTTTTGTATCACAGCTGTGATATGAATAGAAGATCAAGGGAAAATCACTCTACCCCGGAACAAAGTCATTGTATGTCCCAGGCAGCCGGCTAGACCCCAAGGGTAATTTTACTTTCCGGCCTTGTTCTTTTGAATAAATGCAGTAGGAATCATTCCGAACTCATTCTTGAAGATACGGGTGAAGTATGACTGGCTCTCGATAATCCCGATCAGGCGACTGATAAAAGACAAATGAGCAAAAACTCTCTTATTGCCATATTACCCGTTTATATATATCTTTGCACCCCAAATCAACAAACAGAAAAAGATTCATGAAACGACTGACTGTATTTTGCCTGTCGGCCTTGCTGACGGGAACTACTTTTACCGCTACTTCGCAGAAGACGTTAATTCCTAACAATACGGAAGTATTCAAACTGTCGCTCGAAACTCATGGTTCTTATAACGAAGCGCTTTCCGGGGAAACCGAACGCGACCGTTTTCTGTTGAATGATTTCAAGGTGGAAGCGACCGGCACCGTCCTCCCCTGGCTTTCCTATGCCTACCGCCAGGTGCTCTGTTACCGGAATGAATGGGTGCGTGCCAACGGATTCGGTTCTTATATCGAGAATGCGTGGGTGAACTTCCAACTCTCCGAAAAATTCTCCGTCACTGCCGGAAAGCAGGATGCTGCCTGGGGTGGTTTCGAATACGACGAATATCCTTATCGGATTTACGATTACAGTGATATGAATGACTGGATGGAATGCTATTTTACAGGAGTCGCCGTCAGCTATGAACCTACCGGAACACAGGAGATCTGTGTACAAGTGACGAACGGCAACGATAACCGCAGCAAATCTCCTTCTTTCTATAACCTGGGATGGAACAGCAGCTATCTGGATGAGATGTTATCTCTTCGTTATTCCGTTACGGCCGGACAACAGGCCAAAGGGAACTGGATGTGGATGGTATGGGGCGGACAGCAGGTGGAAGCCGGAAAATTCCTGGGATATTTCGATGTGATGTACACCCGGGGCAAGATGGACCCGATGGGATTGCTGGCCGAGCAGTTCGAACCCGAAGACGAAGAGAACGAGGCTTCAATAGGAAATACGAGTTATCTATCGCTGGTCGCCCGTTTAAATTATCAGATCCATCCGAAGTGGAACCTGTTTGTAAAAGGGATGTACGAAACTGCATCCGTATACAAGGCTAACGGTCCTTACGAGTCGGGTAAATACCGTACCGCCTGGGGATATCAGGGAGGAGTCGAGTTCTACCCGATGGGAGACGACAACCTGCATCTTTTCATGACAGGTACCGGACGGGCTTACAACCTGACAGAAAAAGCAAAGGCGTTCGATGTCTTTGCAGAGAACACCGGACGCCTTTCCGTAGGGTTTGTTTATAAGATTCCTTTATTTTAAAACTGTAGCAACAACGAATCTCCTGCCTCCATCTCTACTGTCAACATACCGTCGATAACCGGTAAGGAGGCTGGTTTCTGATTCATTTTAATACTCATATTAGAAGATTCGGCAGGCAGTTTGATGCGGAATGTTCCCGGAACAACGGCTTTAAGTCCGGCTTCCGTCATTTTTCCTTCTGCCCATTTAGCTGACACTTCGCCACCACCCTGAACTTTGAGTCCTTTGAAACTACCGGTCTTCCAGGCTGTAGGCAAAGCCGGAAGCAACTCGATATTTCCGGTCTGGCTCTGTACAAGCATTTCGGCAATACCGGCACAACCTCCATAATTGCCATCGATCTGGAACGGCGGATGCGCACAGAACAGATTCGGATAAGAACCGCCTCCATTCACCATATTCGTCGTTTTTTCCACACAGGGACGCAGCAGGTCGACCAACAGTTTATAAGCATGGTCGCCATCATGCAAACGTGCCCAGAAATTGATCTTCCAGGCCATCGACCAACCGGTACTCTTATCACCGCGTGCTTCGAGTGTCTTACGGGCAGCTTCCGCCAGTTCGGGGGTATGCTCCATAGAGATTTCATTTCCCGGATAAAGTCCATACAGGTGGGAAACATGACGATGATGCGGTTCGACTTCTTCATAGGGTTCAAGCCATTCCAGGATACGGCCATCCTTACCGATCGTAGTCGGCATCAGACGGGAACGCTTATCCGCCAGTTCCTGACAAAAAGCAGAATCAATTCCGAGGATATTGGCTGCCGCAATCGTATTGGTAAACAGCTCACGGACAATCTGATTATCCATAGTCGAACCGGCACAGATACTCACAACACGTCCGTTTATACGATAACCATTTTCAGGCGAAGTGGTAGGAGCCGTTACCAAATAATTATTTCGCGGGTCACGAACCAACATATCCGTAAAAAATAAAGCAGCACCTTTCATCACCGGATAGACCTCTTTTAGATATTCTTTATCCAGTGTATATTGATAGTGGGTAAACAGATGCTCACATAACCAGGCGGCAGACGTATTGGTCGCTCCCCAGGAAGGATGTTCGCCTGGAGCGGTAAATTCCCATACATTACCCAGGATATGTGTCACCCAGCCACGTGCATTATAAAAGACTTTGGCTGTACGTTCTCCACTTTCTACCTGCTGTTTCGTCCACTCGATCATCGGGAGATGCAATTCGGAAAGGTTCGTTACTTCTGCGGGCCAGTGATTCATCTGGAAATTGATATTCAGATGATAATCGCCATTCCAGGGAGTATTGATCGTATTACACCATAATCCTTGAAGATTAGGAGGCAATGAACCGGTACGGGTTGACGAAATCAACAGATAACGCCCGAACTGGAAATAAAGGGCCCCCAGCGACGGATCGTTCTGATCCTCCTGGAAAGCATGCAAACGTTCATTGATCGGCATCTCATCCCTTGCGGAACGGCCCAGGTCCAGATCGACCCGGTCGAACAGGGAACGATAGGCATTGACATGCTCCTTTCTCAAAGTGGAATAATCTTTTCTTTCCGACTCGGCCAGCAAAGAGAACAGTTGGTCTTCAAATCCTTCGTTCTTATAATTAGTCGCCATGCTCACCAGCAGGATGGCTTCGGAGGCATTCTGAACGGTCAATGAACTGTCACCGGGAATCAGGGAACCGCCTTTAGGCAGGAGAACCCGTACACGGGCGCCATATTTAATACCTTTCATTTCCAGCGTATCCACGCCGTCCGGCAATTGTCCTTTCATCAGCAAGTCTTTTCCGTCGACCGACAAGGCATAATGTTCGGGACGGTTCATCCCCACCGTAAAGTTAAGCGCCTTATCGGCATCTGCCATCAAATGAACCACACCCAGATCACCGGAGAAAGAGGTAAACGACTCACGGCTGTAATTCACTTTTCCCTTGCGGAAAGAAGTAGAGGCTATCGCATCGTTCAGATTCAACTCACGACGGTAAGCGGCTACGGAATCGGAACCGTCTACATATACATAATCCAGCACCAGATTTCCCAGCAACTGGTAACTACCATAGGGAACATTGGCACCCTGTCCTTGACCGCTACCAGCCCCTTTACAAACAAAGGTGCGATACATCAGGTCCTGTGCTTCGTCGTTTTTCCCTTCAAAAAGCAGACGGCGTATATTTGCCAACGACCAGACGGCCTGCGGGTTATCCGTATCCTGTTTGCTTCCGGACCACATGGAAATTTCATTCAACAGGATGTTTTCCTTATTGATTCCACCGTCGGGCATCATTCCCAGACGACCGTTTCCCAATGGCAGAGTTTCCTCCCAGATGCGGGCAGGTTCATCAAAGTGATAAGCGATCTTATTGGCTGTTTTTACTTCTGCCATATCACAGGAAGCCAGCAATACCAATAAAGCAACAATAGAAGGGCGAATTATTTTCCGTCCTATTTCCTTTAATCGAATCGAATTCATAGTATTATTAATAAAATTATAATTCAAGCGGTATCAGAAACTTTGCATGTCACACAGCCTCTTATAATAGCCTTTCAAATCCAGCAGTTCTTCATGACGGCCACGTTCAACGATCTCACCTTCATGCATCACACAGATCTCGTCTGCATTACGAATCGTGGAAAGACGGTGGGCAATAACAATCGTAGTACGGTTACGCATCAGGTTTTCCAATGCTTCCTGCACCAGGCGTTCCGACTCCGTATCCAATGCGGAGGTTGCCTCGTCGAGGATCAGGATCGGCGGGTTTTTCAGGATAGCGCGGGCGATACTGATACGCTGACGCTGTCCGCCGGAAAGTTTGCCGCCCCGGTCACCGATATTGGTATTATAACCGTCTTCGCTCGCCATGATAAACTCATGCGCATTTGCGATACGCGCGGCTTCCTTCACCTGTTCCAATGTCGCTCCTTCCACTCCGAAAGAGATATTATTGAAGAAGGTATCATTGAAAAGGATCGCTTCCTGATTCACATTCCCCATCAGGCCGCGCAAATCGTAGAGGGAGGCATCGCGGATATCCATTCCGTCAATAGTAATGCTTCCCTTATCCACATCATAAAAACGTGGCAGCAGATCCACCAGCGTACTTTTACCGGAACCGGACTGGCCAACCAATGCAACGGTCTTTCCCTTAGGGATTACCAGGTCTACACCTTTCAACACCCAGTCATGCTGGTATTTAAACCAAATATTGTTATATCGTATTTCCTTATTCAATTCTATCTTCTTAGGATCAGCCGGATCATTGATATTACTTTCAGCTTTCAAGATCTTATCGATACGATCCATAGAAGCCAGCCCTTTCTGGATGGCATAAACAGACTTACTTAAATCTTTCGCCGGATTAATAATACTGTAAAAGATAACCAGGTAATAAATAAATGTGGAGGCATCGATCGTGCTATGGTTACTCAGGATAAGCGTACCTCCATACCAAAGAACGATGGCAATAGTAGCCGTTCCCAGAAACTCACTCATCGGATGCGCCATCTGCTGACGGCGATAGATACGGATGGTGGTCCGACGGAACCGGTCATTACTGCTCTCGAAACGAGCCTGTATTTTCTTCTCGGCATTGAATGCTTTGATAATGCGCAAGCCGCCTAAAGTCTCTTCGATCTGGCTCATCAAGCCGCCCCATTGCTGCTGGCCTTCCAGCGATTTACGTTTCAGTTTCTTCCCTACCTGTCCCATCACATAACCCGCCAAAGGCAACAGTACAAGGACGAAAACAGTCAGCTGCCAACTGATAACGATCATACCGATCAGATAGATAATGATCAGGATCGGATTCTTGAACAACATATCCAGGGAACTCATGATGGAGGTCTCCACTTCATTCACATCGCCGGAGACACGGGCAATGATGTCCCCCTTGCGCTCTTCCGAGAAAAATCCCAGGGGCAGTTCGGTTATTTTCCTGTTGATCTGGTTACGGATATCACGTACAACCCCTGTACGGATAGGGATCATCGTGAAAAAAGCCATGTACATTGTGCCCACTTTCAGAAATGTAGAGATAATAAGGAAAGCACCTAAAACGATCAGTGTAAATGAGCCTCCCTCTTTTTCAATCAGGTCGCTGACAAACCAGAAGAAATTGTTCTTTATCAGTTCGGGAGTACCTTTCCAGCTTTCCCAGGTCCAGGGATCAAACACCCAGGCTTTATAAGAATAAACATCATCATTCAGTTTGAACAATATATTCAATATTGGAATAATCAGGGCAAAAGAGAACAGATTCAGTATGGCGGATAAAATATTGAACACAATGTTCGACACCATATACTTCTTATAAGGAGGCACAAAACGCCGTAATATGCGTATGAAATCTTTCATGTTTATTTAGTTCGATTGGATTTGGCGCGCAAGTTACTCATAAAAAACAGGCGGTGCAACGTTTCGACTTATGTTTGCATCAATTAGATATGGATGTAAATACAATTAAAACCATATGAATATGAACAGAACAAACCATTTCTTCCTGACCTTTACAAATAAAATATTGGCAGGATTATTAAGCCTGTTAGGCTTTTCACTGGCAGCATGCGACAAAATAGGTGCAGACGAATACGGATGTCCCTATGCCGATTATGAAATCAAAGGGAAAGTAGTCGATGAGAACGGGAAAGCCATCAACGGCATACAGGTTATTATTCCCGACCCTTTTGGTAATGAAGAATATACACATCGGGATACGCTGATCACGAACAGTGCTGGAGAGTTCGTCGCACGACCGGTTGTCACCACTTTTGGCACGGATATCACTTTCAAAATCACAACAAAAGATATCGATGGCACCGATAACGGAGGAGCATTTGAAGAAACAATCACGGAAGTAGCTTTCAAAAAAGAAGACCTGACAGGAGGAAACGGCGAATGGAATTATGGTAATGCACAAAAGAACGTAACTATCAAAATGAAGCAGGCTGTGGAAAACAAAGAATAAGTAAAAACAAATATCCAGACTTATACAACCGCCGATGCAGTATTTTTCGTACTTTTGTATTTAATCATATGTAATCTATCAGTTAATAACGAAACAACGCAAGTTATATGAAAAGGTTCTATCCTCATTTTTTGAACAGTATGAACTGGGTATTAGCCGGTTTACTCACCTTACTAGGTTTCTCTTGTTCCGATTCGGATGATGATGGGGGAGGTCAGGTAGAAGAATACGGCTGCCCACATGCTAATTACGAGATCAAAGGGAAAGTGGTAAACAGACAGAACAACCCGATCCTCAATATACAAATCGCCATCAGCGATTCGGTTCCCGACCGTCAAATGCCCAGCGATACCATCTACACCGACGCAAAGGGAGAATTCCTTTGGGAAACCGGAGAATTCCCCGGGGCAACATTCAAACTTATCACGACAGATATTGACAAAGATAAAAACGGCGGTCAATTTGCAGCCGATACCTCTTTTGTTTCCTTTAAAAACGCCGTCTATGAAAATGGCAGCGGTTGGTACGAGGGAAAAGCCAAACAAGAGGTTACAATCACTATGAACGAACAGATTAACACGGAAGAATAATGGATAAACGCCCCGGATTTCGTAAACGCATCGCCCTGGAACTCTTCCGCAGTATCCGAAGAAACAGGGCCAAGCTACACGAACTACGCACACTCTTTTGGGAATGTACGCTTCGTTGCAATGCATCCTGCCGTCATTGCGGCAGCGACTGCCATGTATCGGCTGGCATGAAGGATATGCCGGTGGAAGATTTTCTGAAAGTTATAGACGATATTACTCCCCATGTCAATCCTAATAAAGTATTGGTAATTTTTACCGGAGGAGAGGCTTTGGTGCGCAAAGACATCGAAACCTGCGGAATGGAACTTTACCGCCGGGGATATCCCTGGGGAATCGTTTCCAACGGATTGCTGATGACACGCGAACGGCTGGACGCACTGCTGGCCTCCGGCATGCATTCGGCAACCATCAGCCTCGACGGCTTCGAAGAAGCACATAACTGGTTGCGCCGTCATCCGAAAAGTTTCGAGAATGCAGTCAACGCCATCTGCATGCTGGCGGAAGAGAAAGAGATTGTCTGGGATGTGGTGACTTGCGTAAACCAAAAGAATTTCAAAGACCTGAAACTCTTCAAGGAATTCCTGACGGAAATGGGAGTAAAACGGTGGCGTCTGTTCACCATCTTCCCCGTCGGACGGGCCGCCGAAGAAGCCGACCTGCAACTGACCAACGAACAGTTCACCTGGATGCTCAACTTCATCCGCTACTGCCGGCAGGAAGGAAAGATACACACCAGCTACGGTTGCGAAGGGTTCCTCGGAAACTACGAAGCCGAAGTGCGCGACTCCATTTTCCAGTGCAATGCCGGAATCAGTACGGCTTCGGTGCTGGCAGACGGTTCCATTTCCGGTTGTCCGAGCATTCGTGCCAATTTCCACCAGGGGAATATCTATAAAGATAAATTCATCGACATCTGGAACAACGAATTCAAACCGTACCGCAACCGTGAATGGACACGCAAAGGGCAATGCGCCGACTGCAAAATGTTCCGCTATTGCGAAGGCAACGGCATGCATCTGTACGACGATAACGGCAATCTGTTGTTCTGTCATTATAATCGGATAAAGTAATTGCGTACAATATCCCATCTTTTTCCTATCTTTATCCCCCGAATAAACTTCTAAAAGAATTTATACATGAAAAACTCTCTTATTCTCTGTGCCCTGCTAACGCTAGGCCCGGTTTGTTACGCACAGCAATCGAACATCACCGATTACACCGAACTGACCGACACCAAGCCACACGATAGTGAGGCTGTATGGAATAAAATAACAACGCCTACCCAACTCAGCTGGGCGAGCACGGACGTTCGTTATCCGAAACTCAGTATCCCAACCGTTACAAAAACCTCCCGCTGGCAGACGAAAGCCTGGAAAGGAGAACGCGTAAACGCCCAGGCCGTACTGTGGACAACCAACGACCTGTCGGACGCAACCATCACCGTCAGCGAATTGAAAAACGGTTCATCCGTTATCCCGGCTTCCAACGTCACCACCAATTTCGTGCGTTACGTAATGACCGACGAATTGAACAAAGAACGTACAGGCGGTTGCGGTGTACGTGAAAACAAGGCGGAATGGGATTCTTCCGTTGTTGCCGACGTGTTGGATATCGTAAAGATGCGCGATGTCGCCGCCCGTACGACACAACCTATCTGGATGAATGTATGGGTACCGTCCGACGCACGTCCCGGAAAATATAAAGGAACACTGACCGTTTCAGGCGAAAACTTCCAACCGATGAAGTTACAGGTGGAGATAGACGTACTGAACCGTACCCTGCCGGAACCGAAAGACTGGAAATTCCATCTGGATTTGTGGCAGAACCCGTATTCCGTGGCCCGTTACTACGACGTGCCTCTCTGGAGCAAAGAACATTTCGATGCCATGCGCCCGATCATGAAGATGCTGGCTAACGCCGGACAGCGTGCCATCACCACCAGCATCATGCACAAACCCTGGGCGGGACAGACCGAAGATCATTTCGACAGCATGGTGTTCCGCATGAAGAAACTCGACGGCAGTTGGGAATATGACTACACTGTTTTCGACAAATGGGTAGATTTCATGATGAACGATATTGGCATCAACGACCTGATCAGCTGCTACACCATGATCCCGTGGGCATTGAGTTTCGACTATTACGACCAGGCCACCAACCGCATCCAGTTCATCGAAGCCAAACCGGGCGATGCAGCTTATGCAGACTACTGGGGCAGTTTCCTGAAAGATTTCTCCCGTCACCTGCGTGAAAAAGGTTGGTTCGAAAAGACTGCTATCTCTATGGACGAACGTCCGTTGGAAGCCATGCAAGAGGCTATCAAGGTAATCAAGCAGGCTGACCCGGAATTTAAGATTACGCTGGCCGGTAACTATCATAAAGAGATACAAGGCGACCTGTATTACCTGAGTATTCCGTACGGCCACAAATTCCCGGAAGATGTGAAAGCCGAACGCGACCGCAAAGGCCAGATCAGCACGGTTTATACCTGTTGTTCGGAAGCATTCCCGAACACCTTCACCTTCTCCAACCCGGCAGAAGCCCCCTGGACGATCCTCCACGCCGTTGCCGGTGGTTACGACGGTTACCTGCGTTGGGCAGTCAACAGCTGGACAAAAGATCCGTTGCGCGACTCCCGTTTCCGCACCTGGGCAGCCGGCGATACATACAGTATCTACCCGGGTCCCCGCAGCAGTATCCGTTTCGAACGTCTGGTAGAAGGCCTCCAGGACGCTGAAAAAATCCGCATCCTCCGCGAAGAACTGAAGGGCAGCAAACTGGATAAGCTGAATAAAACGGTTGCCATGTTTACTCCGGAAGGACTGGCTGAGACACAGAAGTCGGCTACCGAGATGGTGAATGAGTTGAATAAAGTGCTGAATTCGTATTGATAAGACAACGGATTATAAGAGCGCAAAGGACTTATCAACGGATAATCCTCTGCGTTCTTATTATTTAATCAATGTTCTAAAAATTCTAGATTTAAATAATTTAGGAACATTTTCCAGAATGAGAGGATAAGACTTCACTTCTATCTGTCCTTTAAATACAGAAAAAGAAGAAACTTCCATATTGTTATCAAGAACAAAACTTCTACTGTTATTCAGTAAATCTTTAGTTATAACTATATTAAATTTACCAGATTCTATATCATAAGAATTATACCACTTTTCATAATCTTCTTCCGGTCTAAAAAAGCCGCTATTATAATAGGAATAATTATTCTCTAATCTTAAATCCGGATTATATTTAAAAGATAGCCCCATTGGAAATCTATAAGATAAAAAACCTTGCATATAACAAACAGTTTGTTGAGAAATTAAATACAAAACTTCAAAAACAGTATCCGTATGAATTCTACAACAAAAGCCTGTACTAACCACATTATCAGCTATCATACAATCACTTACATGCAATCCTGAATTTAATGTTTCACAAATTAATTTATCATCATTACTATACAAATTGTCTATAACCTCTTCAAATCTCATGACACTTTCTCCTATCTTTTCTATTATCACTCTTCTATATTTATGAATAAAAAGCGCTTCTGCTTTATTTTATCAACATGAATCTGATGGAAACAAGTGATTTTCGTTCTTCATCCGTCATAACGCAACTCCTTCTCTCATTACATTTTCAGAAAAAGGCGTCGTCAACTTTTCCCATATCTTTTTACTGAATACACGAGGGCTGATGATCACTCCCGTCTCGAACTCTATGTCATAAAGCGGATAAGCGATCTCCTGTTCCTCTTTCAGGGAAATATCATCTTTGTCAAGCAAGATAAGCAGATCGATATCGCTGTCAGGACGGGCATCGCCACGGGCTTCGCTTCCGTACAGAATCGCCTGTGCGCCGGGAGCAACACGACGGATAACTTCCCGTATACGGTTTACTATTTCAGGACGTCTCATAAGATACTCCTTTCTTCTTTAATTTCTATTTTCACAAAGGTAGCTATAAATCTCAAAATCACAAGAAAGAGGGTTGTTTCGTCAAGATAAAGACAAAAGAAGGCTCCGACAAGTGAAAGTGACCTTCCGGAAATCCGGGAAGCATTTTTAAACGGTGCAAAACGGTTTCCGGAAACCCGGGAATGAACTTTCACCATTCAAAAGGCATTTCCGGAAATCCGGAAAGTCACTTTCAACAGTCGAAAATCGTTTCCGGAAATCCGGAAGGTATTTTTCAACATTTAAACGAGGTTTCCGGACTTCCGGGAACTTTTTTTTAATATAATCACAGAAAAACTCTTTTTACCGGAATTATTTGTCTACATTGCCGAATGTTTAATTCACTATAAATCTTAAATATCATGGGCAGTTACACAAAAATCAAGCACATAACGCTTTATGATCTCAACAACGCCGAATACCTGGCCTTCCTCAACTCCGTGCTGAACCTCGTCCCCGCTCCGACCGGCGGCGGCGACCGTCCCGAAATCGAATCACTCGATGCCGACGTACGGACAAACGGCTCGCCCGATATCGGACTGTCGGCACAGTTTGTGCAAAAAATGGAAAACGACGTCATGCTCCTGGCCGACACGGTCGACGAAAGCCGCATCGCACAGGAAACGGAACAGGCCGCCGTTCACGAAGCCAACCGCGACAACCTGGTCATCTACATCACCACCCGCATTTCGCGCGCCGGTACCCTGCCGCTCGAAGCCGAACGTGATGCCGGAAAGTTTCTCTATAAGGTGATCAAACCGTACATCGGCATCGCCCGCCTGCCGGTAGCACAGGAAACAGCCAAAATACAAGGCCTGCTGATCGACCTGCGGAAGGACGAAAACGCGTCCTACGTCACCACCCTCGGACTGGAAGCCTACCTGGCCGAACTCGACAAGGAAAACAACGCCTACATCGTACTCACCTCGGCGAGAACACAGAGCCGCGCCGCCAATAAAAAGGACAACAGCGCAACAATCCGTCAGCGTCTCGACAGCCAGTACGACGACCTGGTGATGCTGGCACAGTCGTTCAGCGTAGCACAGCCGTCCGAAGAGGCAACGACATTTGTCAGCAACCTGAACCAGTTGATCTCAGAAACCGTCACCGCTTTCAACCAGCGAAAGAAAGGTTCCGGCCCGACAGGTGAAGGCGGAGGCGGAAGTAGCGACCGCCCGATAATAGAATAGGTCTATTAGGGACAGACATAAAAAAAGAGATGCTGTAATAGCATCTCTTTTTTTATCTTATTTCTCGCGAATAAATACATTAATCGGTGTCCCTGTGAAATCCCAGTTTTCTCGGATCTTATTTTCCAGGAAACGTTTGTAAGGATCTTTGATCCACTGCGGCAGGTTGGCAAAGAAAACGAAGGAAGGAACAGAGCCTGCGGGCAGCTGGGTGATGTATTTGATCTTGATATACTTTCCTTTCCATGCGGGAGGCGGATAGTTCTCGATGATCGGCAACATGATCTCGTTCAGCTTGGCTGTCGGGATGCGTTTCTTACGGTTGTCGTATACTTCTTTGGCTGTTTCGAGCACTTTCAGGATACGCTGCTTGGTCAATGCCGAAATGAACAGGATAGGGAAATCTGTAAACGGCGCCAGACGTTCGCGGATCGCATTCGTATAGCTGTCGATCACTTTCTGGCCTTTATCTTCTACCAAATCCCATTTGTTCACACAAACGACCAGCCCCTTCTTATTCTTCTGCACCAAAGAGAAAATATTCAAATCCTGGCTTTCAATACCGCGGGTAGCATCTACCATCAGTACACAGACATCGGAATTCTCAATTGCACGAATCGAACGGATCACCGAATAATATTCCAGGTCTTCGTTCACCTTTCCCTTCTTACGGATACCGGCTGTATCCACCAGATAGAAATTCAGGCCGAATTTATTGTATTTGGTATAGATAGAATCGCGGGTAGTTCCGGCAATATCCGTTACGATATGACGGTCTTCACCGATAAACGCATTGATCAAAGACGATTTTCCGGCATTCGGACGACCGATAACGGCAATACGGGGCAACTCTTCTTCCAATTCTTCATTTTTTTCTTCCGGAAGGATCTCGATGATCTTATCCAGCAAATCACCGGAATTGGAACCGTTGATAGCCGACACACAGAAAGGATCGCCCAAACCGAACGAATAGAATTCGGCAGCCTCGGCATGCATCTCAAAGTTATCCGCTTTGTTTGCCACCACGATAACCGGCTTTTTATTACGGCGCAGTATCTTGGCCACTTCGATGTCCAGGTCCGTGATACCGTTCAATACATCCACCACAAACAAGATCACGTCTGCTTCATCCAAAGCGACCTGTACCTGCTTATTTATCTCTTCTTCGAAAACATCATCCGAATTAATTACCCATCCGCCGGTGTCGACCAGCGAAAACTCTTTACCGGTCCAGTCCACTTTACCGTACTGACGGTCGCGGGTAGTCCCTGCTTCCTCGTTCACGATGGCCTGACGCGATTGGGTCAGACGGTTGAACAGGGTGGACTTTCCTACGTTGGGCCTACCAACAATTGCTACAATATTTCCCATAAATTTCTTTTCTGTGCGCTGTTTTTAATCCAGCTGATAACCAAAATTCTTCAACAGGTTATCCCGGTTACGCCAGTCTTTTTCAACCTTGACGAACATTTCCAGGAATACCTTCTTCTCAAAGAAGCGTTCAATATCCTTACGGGCCATCGCACCGACTTTCTTCAGTGCCTGTCCCCTATGCCCGATGATAATCCCTTTCTGGGAATCCCGTTCCACAATAATGAGCGCCTTGATGTGAATCATTTCTTCTTCTTCCTTAAACAGCTCAACAACGACTTCCACCGCATACGGTATCTCCTTCTGATAATACAGGAGTATCTTCTCACGAATAATCTCCGTAACGAAGAAGCGGGCCGGCTTATCGGTAAGCGCGTCTTTTTCAAAATAAGGGGGAGACTCGGGCATCAAATCCTCCACCCTATGCTTCACATAATCAATATTAAAGTTCGAAAGCGCGGAAATCGGAATGATCTCGGCCTTCGGAAGAACCTCTTTCCAATGGGCTACCATCTTTTCCAGTTCGGCCTGATTACTGGTATCGATCTTGTTGATCAGCAGCAGGACCGGGCATTCCACCGATTGGACCCGTTGGAGGAATTCTTCATTTTTATCGATTGTCTCAACGACATCGGTCACATAGAGTAACACGTCGGCATCACCTAAAGCCGACTCCGAAAAATTCAGCATAGACTCCTGCAACTTGTAATTCGGATGCAGGACTCCCGGCGTGTCTGAATACACGATCTGCATATCGTCGGTATTCACAATCCCCATGATACGATGACGGGTAGTCTGCGCTTTCGACGTGATGATGGAGATACGTTCCCCCACCAGACGGTTCATCAGCGTGGACTTCCCCACATTAGGATTACCGACAATATTAACAAAGCCGGACTTATGCTTGTTTTCCATTATAACCCCATTTAAGATAAATTGCACCCCAGGTAAAGCCTGCACCGAATGCTGCCAGAATCAGGTTATCCCCTTTCTTCAGCTTGTCTTCCCACTCCCAAAGGCAGATAGGAATAGTACCGGCACTGGTATTACCATATTTCTGGATATTGATCATTACCTTCTCCATATCCACACCCAGACGTTTAGCCGTCGCATCGATAATACGCAGATTAGCCTGGTGAGGCACGATCCATGTAATATCGTCGTGGGTCAGTTTATTTCGTTCCGCTATTTCGGCAGCCACATCGGCCATATACGAAACAGCATACTTAAAGACATATTTGCCATCCTGCAAAACAAAATGTTCCCGTTTATCCACGGTCTCATGACTGGAAGGATAAGCCGAACCACCTGACTTCATAATCAGATGAGAATAGCCTACACCGTCAGTACGTAGAATCGTGTCGAGAACGCCGACTTCTTCCGTAGTCGGTTCCAGTAAAACCGCACCGCAGGCATCCCCGAACAAAGGACAGGTAGAACGATCCTGATAATCGGTAATCGAGGTCATCTTATCACCGGCAACAACAATCACTTTCTTATAGCGTCCCGAACGAATATAATTCGCACCTGTTTCCAACCCATATAAGAATCCGGCACAAGCTCCCTGCAAATCGAAAGTCATTGCATTCTTACAGCCGGTATGATAGGCGATGATTGAAGACATGGTTGGAAAGTGATGGTCTGCCGTTGTAGTAGCCGACAGAATCACTTCGATCTCTTCCGGATTTACTTGTGTTTTTTCGAGCAACTGCTTCACAGCACGTATACCCATGTAAGAGGTACCTACCCCTTCACCTTTCAAAATTCTGCGTTCTTTGATGCCAACACGTGTCATGATCCATTCGTCAGTCGTATCGACCAATTTGGAGATATCCTCATTTGTCAACACGTCTTCCGGAACGTATCCGCCTACACCTGTTATAACCGCATTTAATTTATCCATAATTAAAAAAATAAAGAGACTCTATATCCCAATTAAAAAATTAGCCCTAAAAATATTTTTAGGGCTATTTCTTTCGTTTATCAGACTCAATATGATCGTGACAAACTTACACAGCTGCTTCTTTTACGATAGCTAATTTACCTCTGTAGTAGCCGCATTCGCCGCATACAGTGTGATAAATATGCCATGCGCCGCAGTTCGGGCAAATAGCCATTGTTGGAGCGACAGCCTTGTCATGAGTTCTTCTCTTGGCTGTTCTTGTCTTACCTTGTCTTCTTTTAGGATGTGCCATGTTTTAATTTATTTAATTGTTATCATTCTCTATTAAACCTTTCAGGGCATCCCAGCGAGGATCAGAATTACCGCTTACGTCATCATCCATGGATATATCTTCCACTTCGTCTTCTTCGTAATCATCATCTCCGTCATCTGTACTTTTAGCAGTGTGCTTCTTCAGCTTCGTCGACATCGCTTTATTACATTTTCCCGGAGCATGTACATGCTTCATCGGTACTGCCAATGCAATAAACTCATAAAGGAACCATGCCAAATTAATCGCACCTTCCTCTTCTGGTATTACTACCACCTCGTCGCTCTCTTCGGCATATTCTTTACCGAATTTCACTACCAAGCGATTATGTGTATCAACCGGAATCTCCATATCGTCCAGACATCTGTCGCACGGAACGATCGCTACACCTTCAATCTGAAAGTTCATTTCAAAAGCCACTGACGTACGCTTCACTGTCAGGTGAACCTTGACTTTGCCCTTCTGGACTTCGTCTCCGTCAATGTCCACAAAAAACTTGTTCTCCAGTAAATACTCGAATTCGTGCACTCCTGGAGCGAGATTTTTCAAATCTACGTTATATAATTTAAATTTTCCCAAAGCCTTTTAGTGTAAAAACCTTGCAAAGGTACGAAAAAACTAAACACAAATGCAATACCTATGCAGTTATTTTTTATTATTGAATTATTTAGCCTCTATATTTACGAAGCTCTATACGGAATGTCGTGCCTTTTCCGACCTCCGAGTTCTTTACGAATATCTTGCCGCCATGGTAGGACTCTATGATACGTTTGACCAGAGATAGTCCGAGTCCCCATCCGCGCTTCTTAGTCGTATAGCCGGGATTGAAGACGGTCTTATATTTTGATTTGGGAATTCCCTTTCCTGAATCCGTAATATCTATCCGCACAGTCTTGTCACGTTCTTCCACCTGGAACGTTATTTCACCCTGGCCTTCCATAGCATCCACAGCATTTTTTGTCAGGTTTTCAATAACCCAGGCAAACAGTGAATCATTCATTAAAACCAATACGGGATTATCCGGAAGATGAGTATATATCTTCACCTTGGCAGAAATGCGTGTTTCCATATAATTTAAGGCCGTACGAATCGAATTGCTGATATTTACCGGTGTCGGATCGGGATTTGATCCAATCTTCGAGAAACGTTCCGCAATCATCTCCAAACGCTTCACATCTTTTTCCATTTCACCCAGGAGGGACGGATCGATTTCTTTTGTACGAAGATATTCCACCCAGGCGATCAAAGAAGAGATAGGAGTTCCTAGCTGATGGGCTGTCTCCTTCGATAATCCGACCCATACTTTATTCTGTTCTGCCTTCTTCGTACTGGCAAGAGCCAGGAAGGCGATCAGGATAAATATGAAAACGACTGTCAACTGGGCATAAGGATAGATAAGCAGCCTTTTCAGGATAATAGAATCGTCGTAGTATAAATACTGGAAGGTTCCATCCTGCATGTCGATCAGTATAGGAGGATTCTTGCTTTTTAATTCCCGTACTTTATTTTTCAGAAACAGGTCTGAATCCTTTTCCGGAAGGTCGATATTCTTCTCTGCAATTACACTATCCTTCTCATTACACCATAAAACGGGTATCGTGGTGTTACTCTCCAGAATCTTCAGAATAAGAGCCATATTTGAACCATTGGTTTCGGTAGCAATCATACGTTGCGCTTCCGCCCAGATCTCGACCTTCTGGCGTTCTTCCTGCGCTAAACTCTTTACAAGCTTATCAGAGACAAACACAGAAACGATCGCAATCAATGTGGCTATTAAAATGAAAAGATATTTCAGCCGTTGCCGGGAATCATATATACTGCTCATAATCTAAAATTCATACTCAATGTATATTAGAACGGAAAAGAAGATACATTATTATAAGAGAGATGTTAAATCAGGAAGAATAAAAACGAAAAGAAGCTATAAACGCAAAAAGGAGTCCACTCTATCGAATGAACTCCTTTTATCTAAAACGGCGGCTATCTACTCTCCCACTTTTACGCAGTACCATCGACGTGGTTGGGCTTAACTTCTCTGTTCGGAATGGGAAGAGGTGGATCCCCAACGCTATAACCACCTTAATACCTTTTAAGATGTTTGACCTGGACAACGCTACT
>NZ_KQ033912.1:2503372-3354815 GCF_000969835.1 Parabacteroides goldsteinii DSM 19448 = WAL 12034 | reverse complement strand
TTTTAATACTTGTACTACTTGTTGATATGTAAATCTTTCAAAGAACTTTCGCTTTCTTTTCGATTGCGGCTGCAAAGGTAAGGACTTTTTTTTAACTACCAAATTTTTTAGAAGAAAATTTGAAAGGTTTTTTTTGAGTCGCTGTGGCGGTTGGAATTTTGCTTAGAACCTCTAACCTCATCCCCTTTCCTCAGGTTACCTCTTTCATCATGTTGGTGCGCCGTTCTCTCTCGAATGCGGGTGCAAAAGTAGTAGATTACTATATACGATCCAAACTTTTTACCAACTATTTTTCATTTATTTTTTCACGGCAGGCACTGTAATATAATGTACGCACAAAGAAGACTGAAAAAATATTCCTCACTTACCGGTACTACCCGCATCTTTCGATTCGACTATACGGTTACTTTAGGTTTTTGTCAACTTATTTCAGGACACGACTTCCCTTTCTTTTATTCGTTCAATATATATCGAATGAATAATACACTATTATCAAATGAATAAAGCATATATGTCTTCTTTGCGTTTGATATATATCAAACGAATCACTTATACTGTAGCCGGGCTGAGTTCGATACTATTTTTTAAGATTTTGAATCAGAAGTTTTTTATCTTAGCCAGCATAACCACAGGATTATCCTCTTCCCCTAAATGAGCTGCTATTTCTTTTAACTGACCTTTCAATTTACCTTTCCCTTCAATAAGTGACAAAGCATCCAAAGATACGGCGAAAGCAACCT
The DNA here is from genome assembly GCF_000969835.1 of Parabacteroides goldsteinii DSM 19448 = WAL 12034. Lineage (GTDB taxonomy): Bacteria > Bacteroidota > Bacteroidia > Bacteroidales > Tannerellaceae > Parabacteroides > Parabacteroides goldsteinii. The sequence goes on along the minus strand of NZ_KQ033912.1, from coordinate 3,354,075 downwards.
CTTCGTTTAAAGCACATACCGACAAATCCTCCTCACGATTATCAAAGTCAGCATTATGAACTATAGAATGATAAATCTTTTTTTCCTGCCTGTCATATATTAAATCAACAGTTGGCATTTTGTCATTCTTTTCGAAATCGCATTCCTTTTTCACCGTCTGCATAAAATAATAACGATCCGTCAAGACTCCCGGAAAAAGAAAAACTTCCGGCGTCATTGTCTGTACAGAAGGAGTCCTGACCATAAACGGACGAAGATCTCCGTTCGGCCGATGGGCATAGATAGTATCGGCTGAAGGTTCACTCAAAATCCAATCGCCCTGATAAGAAGATATAAAACTATTACCGGGAACACTTGCGTAAATCCCATCCGCTGCACGCTTTACGATTACCGGAGAGATTCTCTTCCCGTATGGAAGCTCAATATCCGTCCAGCTTCCATCTTGTGTAGACAAAAGAAAGAACGTAGACGAAGAAGACTCGTTCTCAGGCGAATAAACATTCTGAGAAAGAAAATGATTTTCATCATAATCGTACAAGTTCGTGACAAGTGCACCCTGTTTATAAGGGATTGTCCTTTTATAATTGCCATCCAAATCATATACCTGGATTTTACTTGAAGGACCGTCATTCACAAACATCTCATCCTCTTCTTTATTCAAATGAACATTAAAAGGCAATATATACTCTTCCGGACCTTGACCTCTACGATTAATCTTCTTCAATCCTTTGCCAGTCGACCGGTCAAATATCAAAATTTCTCCCTGACGAACATTCGTCAATACCAAGATATCTTTACCGACATCCGTGATCTTGCCTTTGACAACAAATTCATCCGTCGTCTCCAACGGAATATATTCCACATCCATAAAATCCTGCAAAACCAGTTCTTTCTTTGGATAATTTGCCGTAACATCTACTGTGACAAGACTGTCTGATTTATCAACTCCGCATCCCATTAATATGAATAGAATAGCACCCAACATAAGATTTCTACTTTTCATGTTTTCAGTTATATTAGTTATTAAACATAGACTATTTTATTTGGATTCGTAAAAGTAGAAACCGCCCCAAAGACCACCAAGGATTTGATGTCACAAAAATGTCACATTTTTAAGTATCTAATAAACAACATCATAGAGGGAATAAAAGTGTCAAAAGGTTTTGATGAACTTATCGAAATCCTGTGCGGATCCCTTCTCTTGAGTCAATTTTTCATACAAACGCTTACGTTTATTGGATATCGCCTGACTATTCACTGACAATAAAACAGCAATACGCCCTACCGGAATCTCCAATTTTACCAAATAACACACATTCAAATCCAACTCAGATATACGGGGATACAACATTCTTATCTTACCTGTAAAATCTTTATACAATATATGATCTATCATTTTAATGACCTCCGCCCATTGTACTTCATCCAGTTTTTTCCATTCTGCGTACACTCCCCGATATAATTCAGAGGTGAAGAACGGATGCGATGAATTTATCTTCTCCTGAACAGACGTTGTAAACCGGGAAGATTGTTCGGATAATTGGGCCACAACCGCTTCATACTGTTGTTCCAACTGCGCCATAACTGCATTTCGCTCTTCTAAATATTGCTGACTGTTCAAGTATTGCTGTTCCTTACGACGCAAAGACTGGTTAAGCTGCTCCTCCTTCTTTTTCCTTTCTTTCCACAGATAAAAAATGATACAGACGACGAACAGCAGACAGCCAACGCCCCCCAAAGAGAGTTTATACAACTTGCCTGTCTTACGATCCGATTCTTGCCGATAATATTCCTTTTTCTTTTCAATCTCACGATAGTCATACAGTCGTTGCAACCTGGCAAGGGTCTCCATTTTGGTCAGGTTATCAATCGAATCACGAAATACGTTATATTGCTCCTGATAAAAAGCATAAGTCGGCCAATTATGCCGGGACTTTTCGAATTGCGCCAAATATAGATAGAGATCTTTTAAGGTATACGGATCTGTACTTTGACGACAGAAAGACAGATAATGATATGCCGAATCTTTCTTTCCCATTCTTAAATAAAGACTCCCCAACGCCAGGCTGACTAAACAGGAATCCTCAACAGTCTCTGCCCGATCATAAGCCATATGAGCGCAAGACACCCCTTTTTCATAATCTCCCATCCGTGCATACGCACCAGTCAATTCATTAAACATACAAAATTTATGTACATCCGAAGTATACTTCAATGCTTTTGTATAATTAACGACCGCACTATCCAAACGATGCTCATTCAGATGAATCCGAGCCATATCCCTGAACACCAGCGATAAACGAACCGTATCCCGGTTTTTCTCAAAATAGCTGACAGCTTTTTGCTGGAAATGCGAAGCCTGGCTACACAATTCCTGATAGGTATACAACGTACCCAAATTAGCACATATACGTCCTAAGAACACGTATCTTTCCAATTCAATTCCTAATTTATAAGCTCTCAAATAGTAGTCCTGCGCCTGAATTGCATCGTTTAAATCTTGAAGAACAATTCCATAATAATAATATGCCTGCATCTTACGCTCGGGCAAATCATTCTTCTCATAATAACTCACTGCAATCTGTATCAAAGAATCTGAAGTATGTTTTATCTGCTTTCTATCTAGCACCGACGTATACAACAGACACCAAAGAGCTTGTTGTTGCTCTGATAATTCTTCCATCTGTTGAATACTATCCAACAATATCAACGCCTTGTCCGGTTCTTTCTCAATAGATTTTTCTGCCACTCTCAACAAGGCAGTCACTTCACCCTTTTTGCTACCAAAAAACACAAAGCCGAGCAGAACCAATAGAAGGGAAAAATGTAGTATCCACTTATCCATAGGTATGATTTAAGGCATGCAAGATAAAACTTTATTTTCAGAAAGACAGTTACCCTCTTCGTGTATTTTTGCAGAATCTTTTAAATAACTTTTTTATCTTTGCAATTTATCATTATCATTAATTTAAACTTAATCTAAAATGGAATCAGTAGTGAAAAGAGTAACAGCCACAAGCTTATTGGCCTCTTGTGCAGTATCATTGGCCTTGTTTACCTCTTGTGCAGGTGTTGAGCAAAACACGCTTACTCCCGAAGAAGTCGCTGACGGATGGCAACTTCTTTTCGACGGAAAAACACTCAACGGGTGGAAAGACTATAACGGAACCACCCTGACACAACCCTGGCACGTAGTAGACGGATGTATCCAGGCAAAAGGTGACGGCAGCGATGCCAGCGGTTATATCGTAACCGACAAACAGTATGAAAACTTCGAATTGTCATGGGACTGGAAACTATCTAAAGGCGGTAACAGCGGTATGCTTTATCATGTTGTTGAACGTCCGCAATTTGCCGTACCCTATGTAACAGGTCCGGAATATCAGTTGATCGACGAGCCTAACTTCCCGGAACCTCTGGAAGAATGGCAGAAACTAGGTGTCGATTATGCCATGCATTTGCCTGACAAATCCAAAATGAAGGTTAATCCGCAAGGCGAATGGAACAACTCCAAGATTGTATTCGACAATGGCCATGTAGAACATTGGCTGAATGGTCAAAAAATCCTAGAATTCGAAGCTTGGACAGACGATTGGCATGAAAAGAAAAACAGCGGAAAATGGGCAAACGCTCCTGAATACGGTTTAGCTAAAAAAGGTGTCCTCTGTTTACAGGATCATGGTTATCCAGCTTCTTTCCGTAACATAAAGATCAAAGAACTTCCCCGTAAGTCCAAAGAAGTCAACCTCTTCAACGGTGTTGACCTGAAAGGCTGGGAAGCATATGGTACAGAATTATGGTATGTAAAAGACGGTTTACTGATTTGCGAAAGCGGTCCGGACAAAAAATATGGTTATCTGGCAACACGTGATTACTATGATGATTTCGACCTGACAGTAGAATTCAAACAAGAAGCCGACGGTAACTCTGGCGTATTTATCCGTTCTTTCATTGAAGAAGACGTAAAAGTAAACGGATGGCAGGTTGAAGTTGCTCCTAAAGGACACGATACCGGCGGTATCTACGAATCATACGGACGCGGATGGTTGATCCAGATCCCGGATGAAAAAGAAACAATCCTGAAAGAAGGCGACTGGAACACCATGCGTATCAAAGTGCAGGGTGATAATGTACAGACCTGGTTGAATGGCGAAGAAATGGTTAACATCAATGATGAAAAAATCGGTGCCGGCCAGGGCCGCATCGCTTTACAGATCCACGACGGTGGTGGCATCAAAGTATTATGGCGTAATCTGAAACTGAAAACGTTATAATCAACTAATAACACATAAAAATCCCCGGCGGAATGCTCTGCCGGGGATTTTTTATTTCTATCATCTACGTCCATGTCCTTTTTTACGAGGAGCTTTTTTTTGTTTTTCCTGATACTGCTTATATTGTTCGTCCGTCAGAATCTTCTTAATTTGAGCCTCTTTTTCAGTACGCATGGCTGTCATTTTTTCCCGCATCTTTTCGCGGTCATCTTTTACAGCCTCACGTTCCTTATTCATTTGTTCCCGGAAATCAGCCTCAACCTTACGAAACTCCGCAGCTTGCTTATCGTCGAGTTTCAATTCCTCGATCATTTTTTCACTACGTTGAGAGGGATCTCCCTTCTTTCCCTGACGATTACCACTTTGTGCAAAAACTGTTGCCGAACTAATCAGGATAACCAAAAACAATCCTATTACCTTCTTCATAAACTAATACTTATTACTAAATTAATATTTTCCTGTTTGTGAAGCGCTTCGATATAATAGACTTTGTTACATGGAAATAGTTTAATCGTTCTGCAAAAAAAATATTTTTTATTCAGTCGGTCCTATCACTATTCCTTCAGCAGCCCATTTATTCTTAAAGTAATCAAGAGATTTCAGGAAACGATTGTAATCTTTTTTATCCGAACCGCTCCATCCTGTTTCTGCATAAGCAGCAATACGCGGATAAGTCAACCGGTTCATGCTTTCAACCGTAGGAATAAATTCACCCCACATCTGACAACCAAGTCCTAACACTCTGCTTTGTTCTTCAGGAGACAACCCTTCAGGAACCGGATTGAAAGCATAAGCCTTGGATAAAGGTATCGATTCATAATTGTAATCCACATAAGTATACTCATGGTAAGAATTTACCACATCATATCCTTTATCGATTGTTTTCTTGATAAGAGCCGGATCGCCCTTCCAAAAATGAACGATCGTACCTTTTGCCAACTGCTGTTCTGCTTCTTTTGTATCCTCTTCCGACTGATATTCATGCAGTTTATCTCCGGTAATCTCATTCCATCCCATCATTCGCTTACCTTTTGCCGCCAGCATATTGGAGATTTCATTTGTGAAATAGATCTGAAGTTCTGCCGGAGTCTTCAAACCTTTCTTTGCCATATAACTACGTATTGCCGGAGATGCTTTCCACTGATCGTATTTCACTTCATCCCCTCCGATATGGAATACCGGGCTTGGGAATAACGCTATTACTTCATTGGTTACATCATCCAGAAATTGCAACACTTTAGGATCGGAAACATTCAGCACTTCATAATGTACTCCGAATTTTCCGGGAACTTTGATCTGCTTTCCGCTTGTGCCCAACCAGGGATAAGAAGCGATAGCCGCACTGGCATGTCCCGGCATACTTACTTCCGGAACAATAGTAATATGGCGTTTAGAAGCATAATCAACAATTTCTTTTATATCTTCCTGTGTATAAAATCCTCCATGCCGTTTCCCGTCATACACGTCACTACCAAAATGGTTGATTTCTGAAGAATCGCGGAAAGCACCGATTTCAGTCAGTTTCGGATATTTTTTAATTTCAATCCTCCAACCCTGGTCATTGGTAAGATGCCAATGGAACATGTTCATTTTCAGTTGTGACATTTCATCCAAAAGTTTCAGGACAACATCTTTTCCTTTAAAGTAACGTCCTTCATCCAGCATAAAGGCACGCCAGGAAAAAGCCGGATAGTCAGAAACAGAAGCTCTCTGTATCATATATTTTCCATCTTTCTCCTTGATGATCTGCCGCAACGTCTGCACACCATTCAAAATACCGGCAGGAGTTCCGGCTTTTATCTCCACTTTTCCGGAAGATACTTCCAGTTGATATCCTTCCGGCTTATCCGGTAAAACTGCCGGATCAAGTACCAGGTTAATATCACCTTTACCTGTATCCTTTACAGTAGCACTAAGTGAAAAATCAGAAGAAAGAGCCTTTTGCAACAACCCTGCCTCATTATTCAAATCCCCGGAATAAGAAATAACCGGATGATTCCCCATTTTGAAAAAACCAGGTGTATAGGAAATTTCCTGAGGCTGCGGGATGATTGCATACTCTTCGACTGGTGGAGCCTGGCAGGCACAAAGGAAGACAAAACACAAAAAAGTCAGAATGTTTGTTTTCATGTACTTTAGATTTATTAGATATAAGATATTGTAAAAAAACACTCTACAAAGTAATAAGATAAAAACAGAATACACAAACTTAAACTAAAAAAACAACAAAAATGAAATTAACCGGACTCAGGAATAGTATCCCAAGTCCGGTTTCCAATAAAAATAAATTCTAACCTAGATAATTATAGATCCCCCTTTTCTCAACTCGTTCCTAACTTCGTTACTTGAAACATCCCTAATTCTTTTTTGCTGTTGTAGTGCCAGATATGAAGTAACACCGGCAGCCTCACCAACCTGATTCATATTCACCATAACCCTTATGCCGGAATAAGCAATAATCGCAGCATCCAGCATTCTTCCGGCAACCATCAGATTATCATGTTTTTCTGGTATGATCGAACGAAGCGGTATTTGATAGAAAGTTGGATCTACATCCATTTCTTTTCTCCACCGCCCTTTCTGATCGGCAAAACCCGGCCTTACATAGACCTCAGAACCATCAAGATATCTAAAAGTCAAACCTGGTTTATCCTGATGATGAATATCTAAACGATAGCTTCCATTCGCTATCGCATCATCAAAATGTTTTCCATACATCGCGTCTTCATCACTAATCTGATAAAGACATTTTATATGCCTTGTTTCCCGTATTCCAATGTATGACGGTAAAGCAACCAGACCAGGGAGATTTTCCTTCTTCCCATATTTCCTCAACATATCCATAATTGCACGAATTTGTCTTCTGCCTTCTATTTCCGCTCTCGTTAAATCATCTGCAACAGCGCAATCCGCTTTATATACCCGTGTTCCCGCAAGCATATAAACATTCGTCTCAGGCAGCGTTGCTCCCCAAACAAATCCATCCGGAATATTAAATTCTGCTCCATGCTTTTTTAATAGTTCGTCGAATTCTCCAGAATTCCAACCTTCAAAATGTGCACAAGTCGTGGGAGGTTGCAGTAATTCAAAAGCATAAGATTTTAGACCTAAACGATAACAAAGGTCTCCATCCCCCGTAGCATCTATAAAATATTTTGCTTTAATAACTCCTCTTCCCGATTTATTATCAATCACAATACCAACAAGCTTACCAGACTCATCCAGACAAGGCTCAGAAAACAATGTATGCAGATAAGGATGAATGCCAGACTCCAATACCAATTCATCCAACTCTATTTTTAGTTCTTGAGAATTAAATGTATAAGCGGAACTTGGATGATATGGATTCGTCATAACTGCATTACGCAAAGACAAACGTTCTATCATCTCGCTTGTCAGCCCTGCTATAATCTGTTGTTTTGCTTCCGTGTCATATAAAGAATGCCAAATATTAACTAAAGAACTTGTAGCCACACCTCCAAATGCGTTTTGCTTTTCTACGACTGCAACTTTTGCACCTAATCGAGCAGCCCGCACTCCTGCAAACACACCGGTACAACTCCCTCCCAATATACAAATATCCACTTCCTCAACAACAGGCAACTCCATCGGAGTGGCTTTCCATTGAGTACTTCCGTTACAAGCTGTAAAAGAAGAGAGTGCACTGACCCCAACTCCACCCAACAACCTATTTAAAAAATTCCTTCTTGTTTGCATACGACAGATCTATTTTTTAATACCCATAATTTTGAGTCAAATTTTTATTGACATCTCTTTCTGTTTGAGGAATAGGCCATAAATAATCTACATCCTCTCTGAAGAACGTTTCATCAATCAAATAATATCCATTTTCATCAACCGGAACAGTTGTATATGTAGGAGCATCTTTCGCTGAACAAACTTTCATACCATGAAAACGGGTCCGCAAATAAATATGAGCCGTGCGCCATCGGAACAAATCAAATAATCGTAATCCTTCCCAAGCCAATTCAACACGCCGTTCACGTCTTAAGATAGTGGTCAACTTATCCGGATTTGTTTCTGTAACAGAAGGCATCTTTATTTCTTCACGCCCTCTGACACGATTGATGGTTTCATCTAATAAATGCTGAGTTATAGGACTTCCAGACTCTATATTAGCTTCCAGATAACTCAACAAAACCTCTGCATAACGAATCATGGGGAAATCACAACCATAAGAATTCAAATTACCTTCATAACTTTCATCACAAAACTTACGCACAGCATAACCACTCCAAGGACGTCGCAACAATTGATCCATATAAATAGATGGATTAGAATCCGGATGAGCGATATAAAGTATTCCTTTAAAAACAGACACATTATCAACAAATACAGTTTTCAATAACCTCGGATCCCGATTTTCATATGGCTTCTCCGGATCAAATAACGGAGATTCGTGAATTGGTAATCCATCTATACAACAAAACTCTTCTACCAATTCATTATAAGGGCTGAAATGATGCCATCCTCCCCATGTAAAACCTTGACAAACTAGCTGAATCGAATTAGTATAAAGATCTTGAGTACGCTTGCTCACCAATAAAAACTCCTTACTGTTTTCGCCCTTTTCAATAAATAAGTCACTAAATCGCGGATCTATTTCATAAACACCTAAGTTCATAATTTGCTTATAGGTATCTTTCGCTTCTTCCCATCTTTTTTCCGCTAAAAACACCCTACCCAAGATCCCCAAAGCACCACCTTTAGTTATCCGTCCATAATCTTCATTTGGACGCGTAACTGGCAAATCACGAATAGCCTCTTGCAATTCTGTCACAATAAAATTAACAACCGTCTCTTTCGAATCACGAAAAACACTATTTGCTTCATCAACAGTTAATACTTTTGTCACCAAGGGTACATCTCCCCACAAAAATGACAACCAAAAATAATTATATGCCCTAATAGATTTCACTTCTGCTTTCATGACTTTCATTTCCTCGATATCCATTTCCACACGATCTATATTTTCGAGAAAATTATTACATTTTATAATCTTCTGATAAGAAGTAGCCCATAACTCTGCCGTCCTTGCAAATGAAGCCGTCAAATCACCACTATTAATATCAGCCACATTATAATCTTTGTCAAATCCATTATCTGTAGAAGCTTCAAAAAATCTCAAATAAGTATCTTGATTCCACAAATCATAAATCGTTTTTACAGTTGTCGATCCAGTCAATTTATCTGTTTGATAAACTCCTGTCAACGCCAATTTTGCATCACTCTCCGTTTTCCAAAATGTTTCAGTAGACAAACAATCCAATGGATTCTTATCCAATAAACTATCACATCCCATCAGTCCGAATGCAAGGATAATCGAAATAAAACCATATATTCTCATAACTTTCATATTACTTGTTTATTAAAATGTAACATTAATACCAAACATAAAATCTCGAACTGCCGGGTATTGGCTTCTCCTTTCCGGATCCCATCCCTCTAAATAATTATGAAATGTTACAACATTCTTTACACTGGCATATAACCGCAAATTCGACATACCCAAAAAATGTATCTGTGAAGAAGGAAATGTATATCCAATCTGTATATCATTGATACGCAAAAAAGAGGCATTCATAAGCCGGTAAGTAGATGTATATAATTGTTGTTCATTTCCTCCTAAAATCAACATTCTAGGATAAGTTGCATCATGGTTTGTTTCTGTCCAGTGTCCCTTTGCCATCCATTCCTGAGGATTCGACCCCCAATAAAAAGCATTAGCCTGAAACCCATCTATAAGTCTATGCATACCGGCCACTCCACTCATATTCAACAAGAAATCTACCTGTTTATATCCAACATTCATATTTAATCCAAAATTCCAATTAGGAAATTTATCACCAATTATCTTACGATCATAATCAGCATTTACCACTCCATCCGGAACTCCGTCGGGACCACTAATATCCACTAACTTCAAATCACCAGGTTTAGCAGTTCTTGGTTGTTTTGCATAATTATCTATTTCTTCCTGACTGTTAAAGAAGCCATCCGTCACATAACCATAAATTGATTCCAAAGAATAACCGACAAAAAGACCTCCATCAATATCTCTTTCCACATTTGCTAACTTTTTTACTCTGTTCTTTACATACGACAAATTACCTGCTATGCTATAAGAAAAATCACCTATTATATTACGATGTTGAATAGAAAGATCTATTCCTTTATTAACCACAGTCCCTGCATTTTGAACAGAAGGGGTCATTCCCAATATCTTCGAAGCGGTTACATTATATAATATGTCGGAAGTTTCTTTATTATAATAATCTGCAGTCAATGTCATTTTATTATCAAATAAAGACAAATCAAATCCCACATTCGCAACTTTAGTCGACTCCCAAGTTATATTTGTACTCGGTACTACTGTTGCAGCAGCTCCAGGCCATAAGACCTCCGACACACCGAAAGGAACATTCATTCCTAGCGTAAGCACTTGTTGATAAGGATAATTTCCAATATTTTGATTGCCTAATGTACCCCAAGATACTCTCAATTTTAAATTATTAATCATCGGCACATCAAAAAAATCCTCTTGTGATACAATCCATCCACCTGAAATAGAAGGGAAAAATCCCCACCTGTTACTTTTAGGGAATCTGGAAGAAGCATCATATCTGGCACTCATTTCAAGAAGATATCGATCTTTGAAAGAATAATTAATTCTTCCGAAAAAAGAAGCCAAAGCCCATTCTGATGCAGAACCACTATTCTGCTGGTTAGATGCGGAACCTGCATTTATTTCATATAAAGCATTGTTGGGAAAATTATCACGATAAGCTTCCACCCATTCATCCTTATTACTCTCCTGTGAATAACCTAAAAGAAAATGAAACAAATGATCCTTCAATAATAAATCATAATTCAAATAAGCCTGTAATGTCAATAACGAGTTTCTCGTATTACGCACTCTCAAATCGGAAGGAGAAGCAGTATTATATTGATCTATCACCAATGTTGGTCTAAATTTTTTAAAATCATTACTGGTATAATCATATCCTGCAATCCCTGTCAACTTCAAATCCTTCAAAATATTCCATTCAAAATTGGCACTTGCAACAGCATTTACATCACTGTATTTGATAAAAGACTCGCTATCCATCCATCCTTCAACAGTAAATCCTGTTTGGTTTCCATAATATCCGTCCGAACGTTTTCCTGCAACCGTATTCGGAATCTTCAAAGAATAATCAATAAGCCCCTCCACACCATCACTAGGAGCACTGTCTACTGCGGTAGGTTCATGACGGTCTCCTCGTTGTCCTGCAAATTTTACATTAATCTTAAAATTATCTCTTATTCTACTATTTGCATTAAACATCACATTGTACCGTTTGTAATTAGTTTCATCAACAATACCATTTTGATTAAGATAGCCCAAAGAAAACATATATGAATTCTTTTCCGTACCACCTGTTATTCCTACGTATTGATTCGTCTGGAACCCGTTACCGGATGAAATAAGATCATCATAATGTCGTTTATTCGGATAGTTATCCGGATCTTCTCCCGATTTAAACTTCGCAATCTCTTCGGCTGTATACTGTGGACTTCCTCCACTATTAATCAACGCCTCATTATATAGCTCCGCATACGTCCAGGAATCTACAATCTTCGCTTTATCTGCCACTCGCGAAAAGCCAAAACTTCCCTGATATGTAATATGCGCTTTCCCCTCTTTACCATTTTTAGTCTTGATTAATATCACCCCATTAGCAGCTCTGGTTCCGTATATAGAAGCTGATGCAGCATCCTTTAAAACAGAAATACTCTCAATATCATTCGCATTCACATTATCCAACGAAGAAGACAATCCGTCAACCAATACTAATGGAGAGTTTCCCGCACTACTGAAAGTTCCCAATCCACGAATCGTTACAGAAGAGTGATCACCTCCCGGTTGCCCGGAACCTTGTGTAACATTGATGCCACTAACCATTCCCGATAACAATTGAGAGGTTTGTGTCACTTTCAATTTCTCTATATCTTTCGTGCTTAATGCCGATACAGATCCCGTCAAATTGACTTTTTTCTGCGTACCGAATCCCACAACTACAACTTCATCCAAACTAGTCGAATCTTCCTGTAAATCAACATCGATCACTTCTTTATTACTTACTGTAATTTCTTGTGACATATAGCCTATATAAGAAACAGACAATATATCAGACGATGAAACCTCCAGAGAGAACCTGCCATCTATATCTGTAACCGTTCCATTCGTAGACCCTTTTACTAAAACATTCACCCCGATAACAGGTTCACCTGTACTTTTATCTTTAACTACCCCTGTTATCCTTCGCCTATCCTGTAAAGTTCCGGAAGCTTCATTTGCCGAAAGAATAATATCCTTATCTACGACCTTATAAGCAACATTTGAATTTTTAAATATTTGATCCAGGATTGTAAAAACAGATTTATCTTTTACGTTTACCGAAACTGTTCTATGGATATCGATCATCTTGCTGTTATAAAAGAAATGAAAATCAGTTCGCGTTTCAATCTCTTCCAATACATCAAAAACCGTCCGATTAGTCATGTTCATCGAAAGTATAGCCTTTTGTGCATACGAGTTCGAAGCCCAAGCTAATCCGATTGACAAAAAAAGTAATAGACTGGTTAACTTCATGATTCTTGTGATTTTAGATTGTAATATAAAGGCACTAATATTCCCTTTATATTGGAAATAATAAATCTTTACCATACTTTTGCAGTGATTTAAGATTAAAAAAAATGTTTGATTAGTCTCCCAAGGCCTTTCGAATTTTCATACGGGAATATGTTACCAGCATATTTCCGTATGTTTTCAATAAGGCTTACAATAATCCTGTATTACTTCATAGGCATATATTTTAAGTCGTTAAACATTCAGATTTAACACTATCTCATTTTCTTCAGAGTGACAGTCTCATTTTGAATACCCGAACTATCATCCGATGTCATTCGTTTAATTGTATAATCTATTTGCGAAGAAATTTTCAAGTAGTCCAAGATTTGCGACAATTGTTTATTTTCAAATGTTCCGGTAAAACGATACGTATTGATCACAGCATCCTTTACATCAAACCTTACATTATAAAAATAAGACAACTTCTTCAAAACCTGTGGTATCGGCATGTCTTTAAACATTAAACGCCCCTCTTTCCAGGCCGTATCGTAGTCCGTATTTACGGTAGCTATAGAAACAGAACCGGAAGAAATATCATAGACAGCCCTTTCCGAAGGCTTTAGTTTAATAGTAGACACTATATCACCATTTTTTACAGCTTCTATATGTACAGCCCCACTAACCAATGTCGTTTGTACTATCGTTTCATCTTCATAAGACTGCAAGTTAAATTCCGTCCCCAACACTTTAACACGCATCCGGTCATTAGCCACACTCACTATAAACGGCTGTTCCGGATTATGTGCCACCTTAAAATAAGCCTCACCTGTAAGCGTTACCCGCCTTTCCTCTTTATCATAATGCAACGGATATGAAAGTACACTTCCTGAATTCAAATAAGCAACGGTCCCATCCGGCAGGTTAAAATGCGTACGCATACCCGCATTCGTCTGAACTGTTACTATCTGTGCCTCATCCCCTATTTCTTTTTTCATCCAATAAGACATGGCAGTGGATAAGATCAAGACACCCAAAAAGCAGGCTGCTGCCAGATAAGTGCGATTTATCCAGTTTTTTCTCTGCAAACGTTTAATACGCCTTTCCACTTTACAAAAAGCCTCCAGTGAATTACGGGATGCTATTCTTTTTTTCGTGCGAAGGGCATGGTCTATAGTAGCCAACTGCAATAAAATGTTCTCCCCGGCTTCATCATTCCTTAACCAACCGTCAACCCAGATTTTTTCCTCTTCCGAAGCGGTTTCCGATATATATCTCAAAAGGACAGCTTCATCCGGTTCATCACTGATAATATGTCTATTTTCTTTTTCCATTCTATATATACGACAAAACTACAGGTACAGTACCCTAAACTCATATTCTACTTTTTTCAAAAAAAGTAATTAGTAAATCGTATAAAATATTTTGTATGTATAAAGAAACAATTTACATTTGCTTATAGATTCGAAATACCACAACAGACAAACAATACAACTCCATGAATGATGATCAGATTCTGAATTTGTTACAAAATAACGATAAGAACGCTTATAAACAGCTCTTTCTAAAATACTATTCCCCACTATGCGAATATGCCTCCCAGTATATTTCCGACGAAGATTCTGAAGAGTTAGTACAAGATCTGATGCTGTTCATTTGGGAAACAAGGAAAAGCCTTATAATAGGAACCTCCCTGAAATCCTATCTTTTCATCTCAACAAAACACCGTTGCCTGAATGCCATTAATAAAAAACTATATCATGAACGAATACACAACCATATATATGACAAACTTAAAGATCAGTTTGAAGATCCTGATTACTATTTTATAAACGAACTGACTGAACACATTAACAAAGCTATTAAAGAACTTCCCGATACCTACCGCGACACCTTCGCTTTAAGCCGTTTCGGGGAACTCACGAATACTCAGATAGCTACTAAACTCGGCGTATCCGTCAAAACCGTTGAATACAGAATCAGCCAAGCGTTGAAAATACTTCGTGTCAGACTAAAGGATTATCTGCCACTGCTTTCTTTTTTATTCGGATTTCCTTCCTGAAAAAGAGAAAAGAGATTTGACAAAAGAAGTCAAAACACAACCATATTACGTCAATATGTTACAGAAATAGATTTTATCATAACACGTGAATTCTTCAAATCTCATCTCCCTGAAGATTTATTTTTACAATAATTAACAACAATCATTCTTACCATCCAGTTCCCAGTTCATTTTAAAGGAATTTCCATCTCGTTTAAAACGAGATTTTTTTCATTTTAAACGAAATGAAGATTTATTATAGGCAAAAAACAATGCAAATAGATGTTAATTAACAATCTCAAAAGGACTTTTCAAGCCCCGAATTGTATGTTTACGAACAGTTTTTTTCTCCAGAACGATTCAAAAACAGTGCGCAGTTAAAATATCGTTATATCAGACAATCATCATTTATTTCAGAAAAAGGATTCATATATCCTTTTTAAATCCCTATTATGGCAGAATTACTCCACCATCAAGAACATTATAACATTTTCAAACCTTTCGAGGTTTGTATAAAAAGCAGCATCTCCTCCATCAGTCTTATACAGTTCCTTCCCCAGCCACTTGATATAGCATTTTGATATTCCGGCAGTTCGGGATTTTCATCTGTCAATTAGCTGACAAATGTTTTCGTTAATAAATCAAAATCATCACATATATTTTTAAACTTAATAACCTTCGTCGTGTCTATCTTCTCGTACCCGGAAACCAGTCCGGGAAAATGTTTGTTAGATACAGATAATACATTAGTTATGAAATTGGGAAGGTACTTATTATGGTTATTTTTTATCCTCTTTTCTTTGCCGGCATTTGCGCAGCAGGGTGGAGTTGACATCACCGGAACGGTGGTAGAAGATGGAAGCAATGAGCCAATCGAACAGGCAACAGTACGCTTGTTGAATGTAAAAGACAGCACGATGGTTGGCGGTGTAGCCAGTTCGCGCAATGGTAATTTTACACTGAAAGGTATTAAAGCCGGCAGTTATTTATTACATGTCAGCTTTGTGGGATTCGATCCTTTATACCAACCCATCCGTATCACCGGAAAAACAAATCCTGTCAAATTAGGTAAATTAGCATTAAGCGACGGAGCTATCCAGCTGGGTGAAGCCGTCGTGATCGGCAAGGCTCCGGAAGTGGTCGTTCGCAACGACACGGTCGAATATAACGCTGACTCTTACAAGACAACCGAAGGGGCTGTCCTGGAAGACCTTCTGAAAAAGATGCCCGGCGTGGAAGTTGACAGCGAAGGAAAGATTACCGTCAATGGAAAAGAAGTCAAGAAAGTATTGATAGACGGAAAAGAATTTTTCTCCGACGACCCGAAAGTAGCTTCCAAAAACCTGCCTTCTAAAATGGTGGAAAAAGTACAAGTGTTGGACCGCCTGAGCGATATGGCACGGATGACCGGATTCGATGACGGGGATGAAGAAACCGTGATCAACCTGACCGTCAAGCCGGGAATGAAGCAGGGATGGTTCGGTAATGCCTTTGCCGGCTATGGAAGCGAGGATCGGTATGAAGGTAATTTCATGGTGAACCGGTTTATCAACAACGACCAGTTCACACTTATGGGAGGTATCAATAACACGAACAATATGGGATTCTCCGATATTGCCTCCAACATGTTCTCCGGTATGGGAGGACGACGGGGTGGACGGTCGGGAGGAGCCGGAAACGGTATCACCACCTCCGGAAACGTAGGTCTGAACTTCAGCAAAGAATTCAACTCTAAAATGACCCTGGGAGGTAATGTCCGTTATTCACATTCCGACAATGAAGCGAACAGTAAAATTAACCGGACAAATATTTTGCCGAACGACAGTTCTACTATTTACAATGAAATAAATAATAAAAACACGAAAAGCGATAACGTCGGTGCCGATTTCCGCATGGAATGGAAGCCTGACTCGGCAACCCAAATCATTTTCCAGCCTAGTTTCAGTTATAGCAACAGTCATAACCGGGAGTTCGGTTCGTTCAACACACTGACAAACCTGGGCGATACAGTCAACCTCGGAGAATCCGATTACGTATCCGACGGTGAAGGTTACAACCTTAATGCACGATTGGAATTCAGTCGTAAGCTGAATGACGAAGGGCGCGTCTTCAGTGGTTCTTTAACCGGAGGGCTCAGCGATTCCTACAACAAAGGACTGAATTATTCGAACACAGAATATTTCATGGGAAATAACCAGGATGAACTGATCGACCAGCAATTCAGATATGATAACAAAGGGTTTAACTACCGCGTTTATTTATCATGGGTCGAGCCGATCGGGCATAATAACTTCATCCAGGCAACCTACAGTATCAGCCAGAATAAACAGGAATCCCTGAAAAACTCTTATGTAAGAGGAGAAGACAGCGAAGATTATAATGTACTGGACACTGCATACAGCAAAAGTTACCGCAATAACTTCATCAACCAGCAGGCAAGCCTGGCCTTTAAGGCTGTCCGGGAAAAATATGATTATACCATCGGTATGAACCTGGAGCCTTCGCACAGTGTAAGTGAGAATTTTGTAGGCGATACGACCCTTTCAAAGCTGACGCGCAACGTTGTCAACCTGTCGCCGATGGTCCGGTTCAACTACCGGTTCGATAAACGGACCAACCTGCGCATCAACTATCGCGGTCGTACCAGCCAGCCGTCGATGACTCAACTGCAACCCGTAGCCGACATCTCCGACCCGCTGAACACCATCACCGGTAATCCGGATTTGAAACCGACTTATTCAAATAACTTCTCTGCTCGTTACCAAAAATTTGTTCCGGAAAAGCAGACAGCTCTCATGTTGATGTTGAATGCCAACTATGTTGTCAACGCCATCGTTACCAAATCTATATATGTTGGGGAATCGGGAAAGAAAATGACGACTTATGATAATGTCAACGGGAACTATAACGGCAATTTCCGCGTCATGTTCAACACGCCGCTGAAGAACAGAAAGTTCTCCGTTAACTCGATGACAATGGCTTCATTCGCCAATTCAAACGGTTTCATTAACGAAAAGAAAAATACGAACAAGAATTATTCGGCCATGGAACGTGCCGGTATTGATTTTCGTTCGGATTATATCGACCTGGGAGTAAACGGAAACTTCCGTTATAGTGGGACTAAGAACTCTTTGCAAAACCAGAACGACCAGAATATTTACAATTATGGCGTGGGAGGAACTACTACCATTTATCTTCCACTCGATTTCAAGATTGAAAGCGACATAACCTGGTCTACCAATTCCGGTTACGCAGCCGGATACCAACAGAAGGAAGTTTTATGGAATGCATCCGCATCCAAATCTTTCCTAAAAGGAAAACAGGCGACATTGCGTTTCAAAATTTATGATATCCTGCAACAACGCAGTAATATCTCTCAGAGCGTAACAGCTGACTATACACAATATTCGGAATACAATACGTTGAGTAGTTACTTCATGGTTCACTTCATTTACCGGTTCAGCATCTTTAAAGGGGGAGCATCTGCAAGCGATATGCGCGGACCGGGTGGCAGAGGCCATGGCGGTCCGGGCGGTCCTCCTCCACGGTTCTAAACAAGGGCTGAATAAAAGAGATAGCGGCGGTAAAAGTCTTCATAAACTTTTATCGCCGCTACCGTTTTTCCTATACATTATTATATATAGCTACACTTTCAGGCTATACGGTTCGCGTATCGGATTTCCTCTTCGTCTGTTAGCTTCGTCGTCAAAGAAAAATTCTTCTTTTTCCGGATTCCACACCAGTTTGCGGTCAAACTCGTAACAAAGATTTACGATATGGCAAAGCGAAGCCGTACGATGTCCGATCTCAACGGTACTAAGCGGCTGTTTGCGAGTCTTCATTGCTGTGAGGAAATCATTGTAATGATCGTCGCTCTTATACAATTTGATCTTGTCATCACCGATCACTTCATCCTGTAGTTTGGCAGGTATCGTATCCAGGAAACTACGGCTGATATCGATCACACCGTCCGAACCGATAAAGCGGACTGCATTTCCATCCGCCTTACGGAAAGGCTCATGTGTCATTACTGTTCCGTTGGCATAACGCATGCTAAGCGGTTTCAGTTCTCCTTCCTCAGGAGGAGTAAACTCAATCGGACCGGAATCGTCCATGCCCAAAGCCCATTGGGCTATGTCAAACATGTGGGCACCCCAGTCACAGATCATACCACCACCGTATTCCCGGTAATTACGCCAGTTCGGGAACATATTCCGCTCCATAGGCGGAGCCAGTTCCTCATTATATACATTCATGGGAGCCGGCCCGATCCACATTTCCCAGTCCAGCGTCTTGGGAACCGGTTGCGCAGGAAGATCATATTTAACAGGAGGAGGTCCGATGGAAACTTTTACTTCTTTTATCTCACCGATATACCCATTACGGACCAGTTCACAGGCATGGCGGAAGTTTCGCCATGAACGTTGCATGTTGCCGACCTGCAATACCCGGTTATATTTCTCTACGGCATCGGCCATGGCACGTCCTTCCTCGATACTGTGCGACATGGGCTTCTCCACATATACATCTTTTCCGGCACGGCAGGCTTCAATAGTCTGTACCGCATGCCAGTGATCCGGTGTGGCAATAATCACACCGTCGATATCGCTGCGGTTCAGTAGTTCATGATAGTCGGCATACAATTTAAAACCTTTATAGGCCTGTCCTTTTGCCTTTTCGGTTTCTTTTTCGACAATTGCCTGCATGGCATTCAACTGGCGGGATTCACAGTCGGATGCTGCAATCAGATTCGCACGGCGGGCAAACTCGGGAGCTAACGTCCAGCGTCCCTGTGCCCCGCAGCCGATAATCCCAAGATTTATCTGATCGCTGGGAGCGACAAAATTCGTTCCACCTAAAATGTGACGGGGTAAAATAGTGAAGCTGGCAAGAGCCAGTGCCCCACTCCTGATGAAGTTTCTTCTTTTCATTATGTCTGCATTATGGTATTAGAGAAATTGAGATATTTCCACAAATCTATAAATAATACCTTAAAATACAAACACTTGAACACGAATATATATAGAAAATATTCCGTTTAAAAGTGAGATAGGAAGGCTTTTATCAATGAAGGATTAAGTAAAGCCGGGAACAGAAAACCATATACCGCCCCGTAAAAATGGGCATTGTGGTTGATATTGTCTCCCGCACGTTTAGCCATATATTGACAATAAGCCAGGTAAACTACTCCAAAGATAATTCCCGGTACAGGAATGATCGCAAACAGTAATATTTTACTCCAGGGGTCGAACAATATATAGGAAAACAGAATCGCCGATACGGCTCCCGATGCTCCAATGGAGACATAATAAGGATCATTATAATGTTTTACCAGGTCATAAATGGAAGCAAAGATCATCCCTCCGAAATAAAGTCCCAGAAATCCCCAGATTCCGAAACCCAAGTAACCAAAAACCTTTTCTATATAGGTTCCGAACGACCAGAACGTAAACATATTGACTAACAGGTGCGTCATATCCGCATGAACGAAGCCATGCGTTATCAACCGGTACCATTCACTATTCTTTACCGTGCGGTAAGGGATCAACGCCAGCTTACGGAACAATTCCGCATTATTGAAACAGAGATAAGACACTAAAACGGTTATACCTATAATAATATATGTAATCATCTTCTTTTATTTGATATATCCGGCAAATGTAGTAAAGATTTGTTATTTACAAATTACCTTACTACCTTTATCAACCTGTAACAAAATATAAAAAGAATGCTGGCAGCCATACACATACAATGGGTCGTTGGAGTAATATTCATTATATTATACTCCGTCACCATCCTGGGACTGGTTCTGGTTATTATAGCGGAAAACAGAAATCCGTTAAAAACCATTCCCTGGGTCATCGTATTATTGCTGGCTCCGGGTATCGGCCTGCTGTTCTATTTCTTCTTCGGACAGGACAACCGAAAACAGCGTATCATCTCCCGAAGAACCTACAAACGTATTATGAAGCGACCGCAGGAAGGCAAACTTCCGCAGGACGCTTGTACTGTCCCCGGTCCGTACCAACCGTTAGTCACATTGCTGAGTAACAACAATCAGTCTTCTTTGCTCTATGGCAGCGAAATTAAAATATATACGAACGGAGCTGACAAATTCAAGGACCTACTGGACGATATACAAAAGGCAAAACATCATATCCACTTTCAATATTATATCTTTTGTGACGATGAAGTCGGGACACGGTTCAAAGACGCCCTGATTGCAAAGGCAAAAGAGGGGGTCCAGGTGCGGGTTTTATACGATGACGTAGGCTGCTGGAACGTAAAAAACAGTTTCTTCGACGAAATGCAGGAAGCCGGAATTGAGGTATATGCCTTCCTGAAAGTAGCATTCCCGGTCTTCACCAGCAAAGTGAACTACCGGAATCACCGGAAGATTGTCGTTATAGACGGGCAGATCGGCTATATGGGCGGTATGAATATTGCCGATCGCTATGAGAAAGGTACGGAATGGGGTATCTGGCGCGATACTCATTTCAGGATAATAGGAAAAGGAGTACACGGCCTCCAGTCCGCTTTCCTGATCGACTGGTATGTCATCAGTAAGAAATTGCTGAATGACAAAATATATTATCCGCTGACTCCGATATACCACGACGACAATATTATGCAGATAGCCACCAGTGGTCCGGTCGGGCAATGGCGCACGCTGTTGCAGGCCTATATCTTTGCCATCGCTAATGCTAAAAAGTACATTTATATACAAACCCCTTATTTCCTTCCGACCGAAGGATTGAACCAGGCACTGCTGATCGCAGCGTTGGGAGGTATCGATGTACGCCTTATGTTACCCAAACGCTCGGATACCCGCAGCGCCAATATGGCGACACACTCTTTCATCGACGAGATGGTGAAGGCTGGTGTGAAAGTATATTTCTATGAGCCGGGATTCCTCCATTCCAAACTGATGATAACCGACGATGCGCTTGCCTGCATCGGATCGGCCAATATGGACTTCCGGAGCTTCGAACACAATTTCGAGATAAATGCATTCGTCTATCAACCGTCTTTCGCCATACAGATGAAGCGGGTGTTCATGCACGATATGCACAGCTGCGAACGGCTGATTCCTTCACGCTGGCTAAAACGGCCAATCAAACAGCGCCTCGCCGAATCGTTCATGCGCCTGTTCTCGCCGCTCCTTTAAGCCTTTTCTTCTTTTATGAAAATACTGAAATTCACCGAACCGTATACACGTTGCTGGTCAAAATACGGCAGGTGGGAGAAATCATTCGTTTTCGGATGCTCCATCACGAAGATACCGCCGTCGCGCAATAAGTCACGCTCAAAAACCAAGGCAGGGACCTCCGGCAGTTCCTTCAGCGCATAAGGGGGATCGGCAAAGATAAAATCAAAACCCTGTTTCGGTGCCGAATGAAGATAACGGAACACATCGCCACGGATCAGATGAAGTGAATCTGTCTTTAACTCTTTCGCTACCTTTGCAATGAAAGAGGCATGTGCATTGTTCTTCTCGACAGCCGTCACGCTTTTGCATTCTCTCGACAGCAGTTCGAAAGAGATACTCCCCGTTCCGGCAAACAGATCCAGCGCATCGGCACCTTCCAGGTCGGTCAGGTTGTTGATCACATTAAAGAGATTCTCTTTCGCAAAGTCAGTAGTCGGCCGTGCACTGAAAGATGACGGTACGTCAAAACGCCTCCGGCCATATATTCCGCTTATAATTCGCATACAGATAAAGCTATTAAATCCAATGGGGCCTGAACAACCTCGGCACCCAACAAATAAGCATCCGACGGTATCTCGGCCGGACTGATATATTGTATATAATTACGTAACGTAGTTGTTATGCTGTTACGCAGGGAGACACCTCCATAGATATGAAGCTGGTCCCTCTCCTGATCCATGCCGACCTGTTTCCATACATATAATATATAGTACAGGATATCATCCGGCTTATCATACTCAAACGTATTGACAAAAAGTAGTTTCCCCTGTGCAAAACAAACCACGTCCATCATCTTCCGATGCAGCACTACATACAATTGCCGGGGGATCAACATACGGCTCTGCTGTTTCCATAAAGCCAGCTGGGGAGTCATATGATGGATAAACGACGGATTGATCAGCGAACGGGAACAAAACTCATACACCTCTTCATCCATGCCGAACACGACCTCCGCCGCCTCACGTGTCAGCAAATTATGCAGACATTTATTCTCCGGGGCAGAAAACGTAAACGACAGCAGATCCGTTTTCTGCTTGTCCGTAAAGACTTC
Organism: Parabacteroides goldsteinii DSM 19448 = WAL 12034; assembly: GCF_000969835.1. GTDB lineage: Bacteria > Bacteroidota > Bacteroidia > Bacteroidales > Tannerellaceae > Parabacteroides > Parabacteroides goldsteinii. Next base: position 3,330,867 of record NZ_KQ033912.1, on the reverse strand, counting down.
TTCCGGCACCACCGTATACTGCGGCGTGACACAAACCAGGTTCGTCCGCCTATACGAATAAGTCATAAACTCGTGCTCAAAGAAAAACTCTTTCAGGGAAGAGACATAAGGCTTCGTCCGGTCGAACTCCACATTTCTGTAAAAGAAAGTCTCGCTCTCCGAAGGGCTGTATCCTGAAAAAGAAAGTCCATCCGACCTAAGCCGGATGGACATTATGTATTTTCCAGAATTATCAGCAGTCAACGTATCAGGAATACTGATAGTCATAAGCAATTGATTATTCCCAGTTACCTGCGTTGTTATTAATTTCAGTCAGTGAACCAACACGTAAACCCGGATATTTTTCCAGCTTTTCAGCCTTGTCCTTCAGGTTTACAACCAACTGTTTGTCCAGGTCACCCAGATAATCGTCATACTTAACGCCTGCTTCAAATACTTTTACAGTATAACCGGAACCGGAAGTCAGTGTAGCTGTATCCATAGAGAACTTAACGCTTGTTCCCGGAACATTGGCCAGATCATCAGCATTGTAGCTGGCACCGAACAAGGTATCTTTTGCCAGGACCCAGATAGTATCACGTCGGATCAAACCTTTCTTCACAGCTTCTTTCTCTGTCATACCTTTTTCCAGCTGCTCGTCAGTCAAAACACCTTCCTTGATCAAGAACGGAAGCTTATCTTCCTTCAGGAACTTAACCAAGTCATTGAAACTACCAGCATGAGTCTTATACACATTCTTGTACTCGATCTGAGCTTTACGAATATCGATCAGACGAGCTTTAATAAGACTTTCACGCGCATCTTTTTCTTCATTGAATTCGATCGGCGTCATGATGCTTCTGTAGCAAATGTAAACTAGCAGGAGAACTGCAGCAGCTAATAAAATCTTTAATGTAACTTTCATGGTTTGTATTGTTTTTTTGAATTTATTTCGTTCGGCAAATTTAAAAAAGAATATTTAATACACTACCTTTATCACCAAAATTATTGCAATCAAAATGATAAATAGTTATTTAAGCCGCCAAATTACGCAAAATTTCCCACATAATCCGACGGAAGACCAGTTTTCTGCATTAAAAACGCTCACGGATTTTCTGCTTTCGGTGGAATCGGACACACTCCTGTTGCTGAAAGGATACGCAGGAACCGGAAAAACGTCGTTGGTCGGTGCCCTGGTCAAAACTCTGAACGAACTGCAACAAAAAACATTTCTGCTGGCTCCAACCGGCAGGGCAGCTAAGGTTTTTTCGAACTATTCGGGGCAAAAAGCTTATACGATCCATAAAAAGATTTACCGCCAGAAGGCATTCTCCAACGAGCCGACCGGGTTCATGCCTGCTGATAATTTACATAAAGATACGTTATTTATTGTTGATGAAGCATCCATGATTTCCAATGACGGAATCGACTCGATTTCTTTCGGGACGGGACGGCTGCTCGACGACCTGATACAATACGTCTATTCGGGGGAGAACTGCCGCCTGATCCTGATGGGCGACGTAGCCCAGTTGCCGCCTGTCATGCAGACCGAAAGCCCGGCACTCAACCCGGAAATACTCAGAGGATACAACCTGCAAGTACAGGAAATCACCCTGACACAGGTCGTCAGGCAAAGTGGCGATTCGGGCATTCTGCTCAATGCAACCCGTTTGCGGGATGCGCTGCGGAATAACACCGTAGAAATCTATCCTAAACTTCAGTTGAAAGGTTTCGCCGACTTCAGAAAGGTCAACGGGGATGAACTGATCGAGGAAATATCATCGGCCTACAGCCATGACGGGATCGAAGAAACAATGATCATCACGCGCTCCAACAAACGAGCCACCATCTACAATAACGGCATCCGCAACCGGATACTGTACCGGGAAGAAGAATTATCGACCGGTGACCGCTTAATGGTTGCCAAAAACAATTATTACTGGACCTGCGACTGCAAGGAAATGGACTTCATCGCCAACGGGGAAATCGTACAGATACTCCGTGTCAGACGGACGACCGAGCTTTACGGCTTCCGTTTTGCCGATGTAACCGTCCGCTTTCAGGACTACGACCTGGAACTGGATATAAAGATACTGCTCGACACCCTACAGACCGATACCCCTGCCCTGCCGAAAGAGTTAAACGACAAGCTGTTCTTCACCATCCTGGAAGATTATGACGATATCCCCACCAAGGCCGGAAAAATGAAGAAGATGAAAGCCGATCCGCATTACAATGTAGTACAGGTAAAATATGCCTATGCCATCACCTGCCATAAGGCACAGGGCGGACAATGGATGAACGTCTTCCTCGATATCGGATATATGACGGAAGAAATGCTGGGAGAAGATTTCTACCGGTGGCTCTATACCGCTTTCACCCGTGCCACCCATCGGCTGTATCTGGTTAATTTACCGGATGAATTTGTTGAGTGACAGCACACTTTTTCACATATTAAGTACGTTACATAAATAGAAATAGTTATTTTTGCTGCAATATAAGACAGAGAGGTCGCAAATAGTGCCTTTTGGGACACAACGCCTCTTGCAAATTAAAATAAAGGAATGGCAAATAAAGAAAAAATAGATTATCTGTTACTTGATATCAAGGAACTGGAGACGTTGATAGCCGGTATGCGCGACGCAGAAGTATATCCGGTATCCTTCTTTAGCCAGACATTCAATCTGACGCATAAAATACTGAATGACCTTCATTCGCTGGAAACGGCACAGATTGAAATGTTACGTAAACAAATGGAAGCCCATCAGGCATTGATACAGTCACTTCCGAACCCGGTTGCCACGGCGGCACCCGCTCCCGAAGAATACAAACCGGAAATAAAAGAACCGGAAGTAAAAGAAGAGCCGGTCGCAGAACCCGTGATCGTCCCGGAGCCAAAGGTGGAACCTGTGCAGGAAGTCATCATCGAAAAGACGGAAATCGTCACCGAGGAAAAGGCTACCGTCCAACCGGAGCCAGTCCGTCAGCCGGAAACAGTCAAAGAGGAAGCAGTTATCCCGGAACCGGCCGTCGCTGTACAGCCCGAACCGGTACGCCCTATCGAACCGGCAGGACATAAAGTTCAGTCTGAACCTCCCCATAAATCCGTCACTTCGGAAAAGCAAAGTGTTTTCCTGAGTGACATTCTGGAGAAGAAGAACCTGTCCGACTTCCGCAAGGCATTCAGCCTGAACGACCGCTTCCGTTTCCGTCGCGAACTGTTCGGTGGCAATGAAGAGAAAATGAACAAGGCGATTACCGACCTCAACGATATCCATTCGTATGAAGAATCGGTAACCTACCTGAATAACGAACTGAAATGGAACATAGAAGATGAAGCCGTAGCCGACTTCATCAAGCTATTGGAAAAACGATTCCTCTGAAGAATTGAAAATTATGGCAAAGTTAACAGTTGTACCGACTCCCGTAGGAAACCTGGAAGACATGACCTTCCGGGCCATCCGTGTGCTGAAGGAAGCCGACCTGATCCTGGCCGAAGACACCCGCACGACCGGTATTCTGCTGAAACATTTTGAGATACAGAACAAGATGCAGTCGCACCACAAGTTCAACGAACATAAGACTGTGGAGCAGATCGCTTCCCGCATCAAAGGCGGTGAAAACATCGCACTCGTATCCGACGCCGGGACACCGGCCATCTCCGACCCGGGCTTTATGCTCGTCAGGGAATGTGTGCGGCAGGGTGTCGACGTGGAATGTCTGCCGGGAGCCACCGCATTTGTTCCGGCCCTCGTGGCCTCCGGGCTACCGAACGAAAAGTTTTGTTTCGAAGGATTCCTTCCCCAGAAGAAAGGCCGTCAGACCCGCCTGAAGGAGTTGGCCGTCGAATACAGGACGATCATTTTTTACGAATCACCTTTCCGACTGGTAAAGACGCTAACCCAACTAGCCGAATTCTTCGGAACCGACCGACAAGTATCCGTGTCGCGCGAAATATCCAAGCTGCACGAAGAGACCGTCCGCGGAACCCTGGAAGAGGTTATAGCACATTTTACCGTGAACGATCCGAGAGGTGAGATTGTTATTGTATTAGCAGGCTTAAAAGATAAAAAGGAAAAAGAGACAGAAAAAGATGTTTAACTCAAAAAACAAAAAGAACATGAAGAAGTTATTATTAGCTTGTACCTGCGCGACATTGCTGGTTTCCTGCGGACAGAACTCAGCCGAATACAAAAAGCTGAAAGCCGAAAACGATTCTCTGAAGATCGAGAATACGAAAGCGACCAGCGAAATGAATGAGATCCTTTCTACATTAAATGATGTAGAGGCAGACATACAGTCTATCCGCGATGCGGAAAACTATCTGAACCTCCAGCAGCAGACTGGCGGTGAATTCAGCAAAAGCAACCGCGAACAGATCAAGCAGAACATGCAACTGATCAGCGAAACACTGAAAAAGAACAAGGAAACGATCAGCCAGCTGGAAGACAAGCTGAAAAAGAGCGGCATCCAATCGGCTGCCCTGCGGAAGACAATCAGCCGCCTTTCTTCCGAACTGGACCAGAAAGCTACAATGATCGTCGCTTTGCAGGAAGACCTGGCAAAGAAAAATGTACGTATCCAGGAACTGGACGAAATGGTCTCTTCGTTGAACGAAGATGTGGAAAACCTGGCTACAACAGCTGCCGCCCAATCTGAAAAACTAAACGAACAGGACAAGGCGCTCAACACGGCTTACTACTGCTTCGGTACGGCAAAAGAACTGAAAGACCAGAAAATCCTTTCCGGCGGCGGTCTTTTCTCCAAATCAAAAGTATTGCAGAGCGGTTTCAACAAGGACTACTTCATCTCTGTCGACGTTCGTGAAGTAAAGGAAATTCCGTTGTTTGCTGCAAAGGCAAAACTGAAATCCAACCATCCGGAAGGTTCTTACGAATTCGTGAAAGACGAAGACGGCAACCTGACACTGAACATCACAGACCCGAAAACATTCTGGAGCCTGGGCAAATACCTGGTGATCGAAGTAGGATGATGAAATACAAAAACCTCTTTATAGATCTGGACGATACCCTTTGGGATACGTACCATAATAATAAAGAATGCCTCGAAGAGCTTTATACCGATCACCACTTTGACCGGTATTATGCCTCCTTCGAGGCTTTCTTTGCTATCTATTGGCCGCACAACGAGCTGCTTTGGAAGCAATACCGTGCGGGAGAGATCGACAGGCAGACGCTTATCATCGACCGCTTCCGTTATATGCTGCGCCCGATGGGCATCGAAGATACCCAGGCGGTACTGGCCGTCAACAATGATTTCCTCAGGCGCACGACCACCAAGACACGGCTGGTTCCCGGCGCGATCGAACTGCTGGAATATCTTCGTCCTTCCTACCGCCTGTATATCCTGTCGAACGGCTTCCGCGAAGTACAGGACAAGAAACTGCGCAACTCCGGCCTGGCACCTTATTTCAAGCGGATGATCCTGTCGGAGGACGCCGGTATCCAGAAACCGCACAAGGGCATCTTCGACTTTGCCCTGATCAATACCAACTCCCGCCGCAGCGAGACACTGATGATCGGCGACTGCTTCGAGGCCGACATCTTCGGTGCCCGCCAATCGCGGATCGACCAGCTCTGGTTCAACCCGCAGGGACTGCCGCCCCAGGAGTTTACCCCGACCTATACGGTCAGCAGCCTGGAAGAGATAAAAACACTTTTGTAAATAGAATACCTAAAGGGGAGGAAGAGCAGATAATCTAATTGTATTATCAAAATGAACTATCATACTATCATATTATCTTTTAACGCACATGCAATCAACACATTACACCATGACAGTTAGCATTTTCAACTATCATTTAACTGTCATAAACCGTCATAACCTTGTCTTGAAACCTGATACATAACAGTCTTTTTCTGCTAAGTATATTGCTTATTTTCAACAGTATAGTTATTTATGTTGCCTGACACCCGGGTCTCGATAACCTTTACACCCGGGTCTGAGCATCGTCGACATCCGGGTGTAAAACAGGTCGAAACGGGCGTCTTAAAAACAAAAAGCAAGTATTCCCGGAAAATTAGTCTATTGTTTTTGAGAAATTATTAAGCAGGGAAGAGCAATATGAGATGCAGAATACTCTTCTTTACAGTGATTTTTCGGGAGGTAAAAGAGCGATGATTTTGTTAAATATGTATCATATGCCTGGATAAAATGAGGGTATGATAGATGATATGATAGTTGTGGCTTTCAACCATCACACACTAATAGATTAATAATAAACACATTACATCCATTTATGACAGTATGATAGTTGATTCGCTGAAAAACCTTATTGGAAAAGGTTCAAATATAGAAAAATATGAACTATCTGCTTAATAGTGCCGGGAGTAACCAATTCCCCTCTTGAGAGGGGATAAGGGGTGAATTCTAAGTCCTCTCCAAACAATATCTATAAAATCTTACCCAAGTTTACGAACATTAACGTATCCTTGGGTAAGTTCGTATATAGACATAATTACTCTTCAGAAGTGTATAGCTACTTCCTAAATCTAAGATGTTTTCGAAATTAAGGGCCTTTTTATTATACGACTAATGTTACAAATGGAGTCTGTCTTCGTATCACAGCAAAAGACCTTGCTATGATTTTGGCTCTTACAGCATTGATTACAGATGCTTTATGTTTCCCCTCCGCTATTTTCCTTTTATAATATGCTTTCATCTGCGGATCCCAAGAGATGGCAGTAATAGCTGCCCGGGTAAGGTACACTTTTACTTCTTTGTTAGCCAATGGAGAAGTCTGCGTTTTTCCCCGTATGGAAATACCTGAAGTATGTTCAAAGGGAGCAACCCCGCAATAACAAGCAAACTTCCTTGGGTTGTCAAATCTTTGAAAATTGTTAGTAACACACAGTAATACAATGGCATTGATTATCCCTACACCTTTTATACTTCTTAATAACAAGTAGTTTGTGCAAAGAGAACAACTAGCGGCTATTAGTTGCTCCATAGCCTCTTCCACCTGCAGGATCTTTTCTTTTATCGACTTGAGCTGCTCTTCCAAAAAAGAAATGGAGTCTGTCACATCAGCCAACTTGGCCATCTGGGAGAATGTTTCCAATAACTTTATGCTTGATACTTTTTGCTTGACCAAATTGTCACGTATAATAATCCATCCCCGCAGTCTCACCAAGTCTTTGTCAGGCAATTTGTATAACTCTAGTTTTCGATAGTGTAATACCGCATAGTTCGCTATTCTTTTAGCGTCAATGCGGTCATTTTTGCCTCGTTGCAAGCCTATGGACTTCTTGATGGTCAACGGGCAAACCAAAGCTAGGGAAAAACCCATAGAGGCACTGGAAACAGATAACTCTGTGACATAACTTCCCATGTTTTCAGCACAGAACAAGAGTTTGGATAAAGAGAGATGATAACCTGCTATCCAATCTAATAAAGATTGGATCCCTTCTGAAGTGTTATCAAAAGACTTGTGAGACAACTCTTTTTCGTCCGCAGACATTAAGGATGCATCGAAAGTTTTTTTCCCTACATCAAGACCTACAAAATGAGAATAATTCATAACTTTGTATTTACAGTATTAAACATGAAGGAGAAACAGCTAATACATTTATTAGGTCGTGAGCCTACAATTCTAACTGGCTAGGTTCTCCAATTAAGAGAGTTGCAGTCTGATTCAGCCCATAGTCATTTAAGACTAGTGTCAAAGTTAGTTCACTGCAACTCTTCTTTTCAAATATACACTTATATTTTTATTAGGATATTTAATACTGCAAATGTAAATGTGTTAAAGCTAGTTATAGGGCGAAACTATGACACACCCCCTTCCCCCTCTCAAGAGGGGAGCCAGTTACAACCAGTCAATAATTAGATAGTTCAATTCTGATAAATTTTGAATGAATCCCAATCCCCCAATTTATGATGGAAAGCGGCAAAACCGGACACGTTCCTTATCAGAATTCCGACGTAAAATGGAACCTGATATCCGGGAAATCCTGCTGTGCCATGGTCAGCACATAGCCGGAATCGGCCAGATAAACGTCGCGCCCTTCTTTGTCGAGCGCCATATACTGGGATTTACGTTTCTTGAAATTCTCTAAAGCAACAGGATTGTCACTCTCGATCCAACAGGCTTTGTACAGGCTGATCGGTTCCCATTTACATTGTGCGCCGTATTCATGCAGCAGGCGGTACTGGATAACCTCAAACTGCAACTGCCCTACCGTACCGATAATCTTGCGGCCGTTGAACTGATTGGTGAAAAGCTGTGCCACACCTTCGTCCATCAACTGCTCGATACCTTTGTTCAATTGCTTGGCTTTCATCGGGTCGGCATTTTCAATGTATTTGAACATTTCCGGAGAGAAGCTGGGCAATCCCTTGAAATGAAGCTCCTCGCCCGAAGTCAGCGTATCGCCGATCTTGAAATTCCCGGTATCCGGCAAACCGATAATATCGCCGGCAAAAGCCTCGTCCACCGTCTCCTTCTTCTGCGCCATAAAAGCAGTCGGGCTACTGAAACGCAATTGTTTGCCGAAACGGACATGTTTATAAGGAGCGTTACGCTCGAAACGACCGGAACAGATCTTTACGAAAGCGATACAACTACGATGGTTCGGGTCCATATTGGCATGTATCTTAAAGATAAAGCCGGTGAAGCTATCCTCTTCCGGTTCAACCACACGTTCCACCGCCTGAATAGGACGGGGAGACGGGGCAATCTTGATAAAGCAATCCAGCAACTCCTTCACACCGAAGTTGTTCAGGGCAGAGCCGAAAAAGACAGGGGCGATATCCCCTTTCAAGTACGTATCCACATCGAACTCCGGATAAACGCCTTCGATCAGCTCGATGTCCGCACGCAGCTTTTCTGCCAGCGTATCGCCGATATGGTTTTCCAGCTCCGGGCTGTTGATGTCGTTGAACTCGATCTTTTCCGTCACATACTGTTTGCTCGGCGTATAGAGGTCGAGTTTCTGTTCATATATATTATATACCCCTTTGAAACGCTGTCCCATATCGATCGGCCAGCTCAGAGGGCGTACCTTTATCTGCAATTCTTCTTCTATCTCATCCAGAAGGTCGAAAGGATCTTTACCGTCACGGTCCATCTTGTTGACAAACACGATCACCGGTGTCTTACGCATACGGCAGACTTCCATCAACTTACGGGTCTGGGCTTCCACACCTTTGGCAATGTCGATTACAATAATTACACTGTCTACGGCTGTTAACGTACGGAAAGTATCTTCGGCAAAGTCCTGGTGACCCGGGGTATCGAGGATATTTACTTTATGGTCGTCATAGTCGAAAGCCATCACAGAGGTTGCAACGGAGATTCCACGTTGTTTTTCTATTTCCATCCAGTCGGAGGTCGCCGTCTTCTTGATCTTGTTGGACTTAACAGCTCCTGCCACATGGATCGCGCCACCGAACAACAGCAGTTTTTCCGTCAATGTGGTCTTACCGGCATCCGGGTGACTGACAATAGCAAACGTTCTTCTTCTTTTAATCTCTTCTGAATACTGACTCATTTTTATATCGTTTATTTTATTTCAAACAGGGTTATGAACAGAGTTATCAACATACTTATCAACATATCAACAGGGTTATCAACAACCTACAGTTTCTCCATGCAAACGCGGAGACTCTCTTCCCAATGCGGGATGACGATGCCGTATGTTTCTTTTATCTTCTTCTTATTCAACACGCTATAAGGAGGACGGACCGCCTTTGTCGGGTAATCTTTCGTTTCGATCGGACGGACGCGGCATTCTATTCCGGCCACCTCAAGGATTTTCACCGTAAAATCATACCAACTGCAAACACCTTCGTCGGAAAAATGGTAAATCCCCGGCACAAAGGCATCCCGCTCGCCAGAGTCAACCACCGTGAGAATGGCTGCTGCCAAGTCGCCCGCATAAGTCGGCGTCCCGATCTGATCGAATACGAAACCGAGCTCATCCCGTTCTTTTCCCAGACGGAGCACCGTCTTCACGAAATTATTCCCGAACTCCGAATATAACCAGGCGGTACGGATAATCACCGCATCGGGACAAACTTCCTGTAAAATCTCCTCACCGGCCAATTTAGTCCGGCCGTAAGCCGAAACAGGCCGGGTGGCATCGGTCTCCACATAAGGACGACAGTTTGTTCCACTAAATACATAATCGGTAGAGACGTGAATCATTTTAGCTCCCGCCTCATGTGCAGCTTTACCCAGTACACCGACAGCAAAAGTATTGATGCGGCGGCACAGGGCCTCGTCGTCTTCCGCCTTATCGACGGCCGTATAGGCGGCACAGTTCAATATATAGTTCACTCCGTTGTCCTTTACCACCGCCCGCACAGCAGCAGGATCGGTAATGTCCAACGTGTCGACATCCGTAAACAGGAAATTATATCCGGAATATTTGCCGGCTAACAAACGAATCGAATTACCCAGTTGCCCATTGGCACCGGTTACCAGAATTGTTTTCATGTCATTAATCTTCTAATTTCAATTCTCCGTTCATATCTTCACGATACTTTTCGGCAAGGAGGGCCAGAAAAGAACTGATCTGTTTGATCGCTTCCTGCGTTTCCGGACTGACGGTTTTTCCCTGCATACGGAGAAGCAGATAGCCATAGATTGCATTAAAACAGGTCTCCAGTTCAGGTAAGTCCTCTCCCCCGGATTTTGCGCGGAGTTGCACTATATAAGGGAGCGTTTTATAGTAGGCCGCCCCGTAAACCATTTCTTTCGTAGATTTAAGCAGCCGCAGATGCAGGTCGGTCAAGGCTATGATGACATTCTTGTTCAACTGGATATGTCCTTTTTCCTTGACACCTTCGCTACGCATCATCTCAATCAGTTCCTCATACCATCCGGCTATTTCTTCCTTCACATCGTCCGGCTGGTCGTATTGGGCGATCACCGTACGGCGGATCGAATCGATGTCAAACTGGTTGGCACGTATCAGGTCTTCCACCTGCCACATGTATAACAGATACTCGGCTATATTTTCTTTTCTTTTTTGCTTCGCTACAATCATGGTTGCAAAGATACACTATATTCGGATATCGCCCGATAGAAATCAGCATCTTTAACACCTAACTGACGGCAAGCCAGACGTGCAGCATTGAGGTTTGTCAGGAAATAACTGTCCGGGACATGTATCGGGAAATCCCCGTAACGGGTCTGGAGGAACGTCGCCCCGTCTTTCTCGATCACAGGATGTTCGCCGTAAGAGATGGCTGTAATATCCTCGCGCACTTCCTCAGCCAGCTGCTTCACAGCCGGGTCGCCTTCAAAATAGATCAATTTGCCTTCACGTTCGATCAGGGTCGTGAAGTTCCTGAACGTATCATAATAAGCATCCGGAGTGGGATGGTCGGTATCCGGCGTCCATGACAGATTGGTCAATATCGCGATATGGGGACGGAAAAACTCCAGCTGGAAACGTTTCTCCAAAGCAGACGTAACATGTTCATCACCTTCGATCAGGGCGATGCGTGCTTCATAACTCATATGTACACGATTCGGCAACAAAGGAATCTCGCTGGTCAATGCATAGTCGAAAGCCAGCTTCTGACGTTGAAGGGCACGAATGATCATCGAGATAATTGTTTTCTTTCCGCGGCTTCCCGCAACAACTACCCGTGTCTTCTCTTTGGTCCGCTGAAAAATAAATTCAGGTATAGAGAGAATTAATAACCCTAATTCCTTAGCTCTTATCAGTTCCGGATTATCCTGTTTGACAGTGGCACCCAGAACGACAAAATTATTATCCTTTGTTAATCTCTCCGGAAACCAACCGTTTCCATGGCAAGTACAACCGGCAGCGTGCAGCTTTGCTATCACATCTTCTGTTATACCATTGCCGGAAACACTCACATCATATCCCTTCTCATGAATAGCCAAAGCCAGGTCAAGCACAAGAGGTTCGGTTACGGAGATTAAATGAACTTTTCGCATCACTTTGAATTTGTCGCAAATGTACACATTTTCATCAAGCATCAACATATAAGGAATAGAAAAAACATGCTTATCTTTGACACAAAAAAAGTGAAATGGATATACAGATAATCGATACGGGCTACTTTTATGCAGATGGCGGTGCCATGTTCGGAGCGATTCCGAAAACTGCCTGGAGCCGGCGTTACCCCAGCAACGAAACCAACGGCTGCGTCCTTGCCATGAGGAGCCTGCTTGTATCAAACGTTCCCGAAAAAGTGATCCTTATCGACAACGGAGCAGGCACGAAACATCTCCGGCAACTGAGCTATTATAATTTCTTCGATCTGGTCGATTTGGGGGAAGAGTTACATAAACGCGGCATCTCGCCCGAACAAGTGACGGACGTTGTCCTCACCCACCTGCATTTTGACCATTGCGGTTATTCAACCTTAAAAAATGAAGAGACGGGAGAAATCTATCCGGCCTTTCCCAACGCGACATACTGGGTCAGCCGCAAGCAATGGGATAATTTCCTGCATCCGAACGCACTGGAAAAAGATTCTTACTTCATAGAAAACATGAAGGCGATAGCCGACAACGGACAACTGCGCCTCATCGATACCGACACGGAACTTTGTCCGGACATCGACCTGCGCCTCTTCGACGGACATACGCCGGGGCAGATCGTTCCCTATATTCAAACCGGCGAACAGACTTTCGTCTTTGCCGGAGACGTGATTCCCCTGGCAGCCAGTGTTTCGCCAGAGTGGATTTCGGCTTATGATACTTTCCCGGTCACTTCTTATCAGGAAAAAGTCCGCATGCTGGAAGAAGCCGCCAGGGAAGGTCAAGTCCTTATCTATTGCCATGATGCTTATACCAGATGCAGTACGGTAAAGAAAGTCAACGACTTTTTCAAGAAAGATAAAACGATAGAAATATAGTAAGTTTACCGATTACCATCCGGATTCATTTCAGAAATAAAATAAATCACTATCTTTGGAAACAATCTGTTACAGATCATAAGATATATGAAAAAGACATTATCATTTATAACTTTTAATAACGCATGAATAAACTAAGCAAACTAATGCTGTTGTGTGCAGCTTTTGCCGGAATGATGGCATGTTCCGATGGTAAAGTCGCGAAAGGCGATTACGGCATCATCCCTCTTCCGCAGGAAGTTTCCATGGTCAATGGAAGCTCTTTTGTGTTAACGCCTTCTACTTCTATCATTTACCCGGAAGGGAATGACTTACTGAAACAGGCTGGCGAGTTCCTGGCTTCTTATATTAAGGAAGCAACCGGCTATGCCCCGAAAGTGGGGACGACAAAAAGTTCCAAGCCGATCCATTTGTCGGTCGACAAAAGCATCTCCAACCCTGAAGGTTACCGGCTGACCGTTACTCCGGAAGGAATCGAGATTGCTGGTGCGAGCGAAGCCGGCGTATTCTATGGCGTACAGACTTTACGCAAATCGATTCCCGCAGTGGCCGAAGGGATGAACATCGAACTCCCGGCCGTAACGATCAACGACTATCCCCGTTTCGCTTATCGCGGAATGCACCTGGATGTGTCGCGCCACTTCTTCCCGGCCGACTCTATCAAGAAATACATCGACATATTGGCATTGCACAATATGAACACGTTACATTGGCATCTGACAGACGACCAGGGATGGCGTATCGAGATCAAGAAATATCCGGAACTGACGACAATCGGTTCCCAACGCAAAGAAACAGTGATCGGACGTAACTCCGGTGAATATGACGGCAAGCCTTACGGCGGTTTCTATACTCAGGACGAAATCCGCGACGTCATTGCCTACGCCAAAGAACGTTTCGTCACAATCATCCCCGAGATCGACCTGCCCGGACACCAGCAAGCTGCGTTGGCGGCTTATCCGGACCTGGGTTGTACAGGCGGCCCGTATGAAGTATGGACACAATGGGGCATTTCCGACGATGTGATCTGTGCCGGCAACGACAAGGCGATGCAGTTCCTGGAAGATGTGTTGTCAGAGGTGATCGACCTGTTCCCGTCCGAATATATCCATATCGGAGGCGATGAATGTCCGAAAGTACGCTGGAAAACCTGTCCGAAATGCCAAGCACGCATCAAAGCGGAAGGCATCAAGGGAGACCAGAAACACAGCGCCGAAGAATATCTGCAAAGCTACGTGATCTCACGCATGGAAAAATTTGTGGAAAGCAAAGGACGCCATATCATCGGCTGGGATGAAATCCTGGAAGGCGGACTGGCTCCGAATGCGACGGTAATGAGCTGGCGTGGTGTAGACGGCGGTATCGAGGCAGCCAAACAACATCACAATGTGATCATGACACCGAACACGTACCTTTATTTCGACTATTACCAATCTACCGACACAGAAAACGAGCCGTTGGCTATCGGTGGTTACCTGCCGCTGGAACGGGTTTATTCACTGGAACCGACTGCCGGTATTCCTGACGAATATAAGAAATATGTAATCGGCGTACAAGCTAACCTTTGGACAGAATATATCCCGACATTCTCACAGGTTGAATACATGGTTATGCCGCGTATGGCAGCCCTTGCCGAAGTGCAGTGGACCGACCCGAGCAAGAAAGAATACCAGAGTTTCCTACCCCGCCTGGTCCGTATGACAAAACTGTATGACCGCCTGGGTTACAACTATGCCAAGAATATCTTTGACATTCACGCAGAATTCACTACCGATACGGAGAACAGTGAAGTCGTCGTAACTCTCTCTACCCTGGGTGACGGTGATATCTACTACACACTCGACAGCAGCGAACCGACAAGCGCAAGCAATAAATATGAAGCTCCCGTAAAGATCAAGGAAAACGCAACCATAAAAGCCGTTGTCGTTCGTCCGACAGGCAACAGCCGCGTATTCTCTGAAAAAATCAATTTCAGCAAATCGACGGCAAAACCCGTTACTTTGCGTGTCGCTCCGAGTAAAGGATACGATTTCAAAGGTGGTCCTGAAATGACGGACGGCCTGACCGGTGATACAAACTACAAAACCGGCCGTTGGCTGGGCTTCCAGGGAAAAGACCTGGATGCGGCGATCGACCTGAAACAGCCGGTTGAAATCAGCAAGGTGGCTTTCAATACCAATGTGGTTAAAGGCGACTGGATCATGGGGGCTGCCGGAGTTACCGTAAAGGTATCCGAAGACGGTAAGAACTTCAGGGAAGTGGTATCCAAAACAATCCCGTCCCTGAAACAAACCGATAAGGATGGCATCTATCCGCAGGAAATTACCTTCGATCCGGTAAAAGCCCGTTACGTGGAAGTGATCATCAAAAGTGACAAACTGCCGGCATGGCATGGCGGCGCAGGTAATCCGGCCTATCTGTTCGTAGACGAAATTATTATTCAATAGGGTAAAACATCAACATTAAAGCCGTCTAAAAGACTTACCTCTTTCCGACAGTAAGTCTTTCAGACGGCTTTTTTACATCAAATTATACAGGCTTTATGCGAAAAGCAATCATCATGCTAAGCCTTTTCCTCTGCCATTTCACACTAGTATACGGTAATAATCAAGGCAAGCAGGAATACATTCTTGTTCTGAACTCCGTTAATTACGACGAAGTCTGGACGAACGGAGTCTATCAATCTATCTACAACACCTTTAATGGCTCGCAATATGCAATCCGCACAGAAGAACTGATGGTTCCTACCATCGCGAACGCGGATGAAGCCGAAGCCAAAAGAAACTCCTTACTGGAAAAATATCCCATACGCCCCAAAGTAGTTGTCTTTATAGGCGATCCCGGATGGATAGTATACCGTTCCTTATTCGACAGTGAATGGAAAGAGGTCCCTGTCTTAATCTGCTATTCACGCAAAACCATGCCAGGTTGCATCGAAAATCTTCTTTCCCGGAATATATCGGACAAAGAACTTGTCCCTGCCAGCCAGATGTTGAAAGGCTATAATATAACAACCTTATATCAACCTTTCTATATGAAAGAGACGATTGAACTCATGCAACGTATTCAACCGGAGATAAAAAATATTGCTTTCATATCCGATAATCGCTATATCAGCCTGTGTGCACAAAAAGAAGTGGAACAAGCAATGGCTGACTATTATCCGTCACTGAAGTTAGATATTCTCACTACAACCCGGCTTTCAACCGAACAGTTGCTGGACACAATATCACGTTACAATAAAGAAACCGGAATATTGTATTACTCCTGGTTCTCTAAACAGGTTCAAGAAAATAATTACCTGAATGACAACATACAACGAATCGTTTACGGCTTTGCCCATAATCCGGTATTTACCGTTGCCGACCTACAAGCGGAAAACGGGAACTTTGCTGGAGGTCATTATATCTCGCTACCCGACTTTAGCGAGGAGGTTATTCATACTTTACAGCAAATAGTAGACGGCACTCCGGCTCGTGATATCCAGCCGCACAACGGAGGTGAACCACAAACCTACCTGAACTACCGGCATTTGAAACTACATAATACCGACAGCAATCTCTATCCTCGCAATGCGGTCTATTATCAGCGTCCTCCGAGTTTCTATGAACAGAACAAACTGGCTATTATCTGTATCATCGCACTTGCTTGTGCCATAGTCATAATCCTGGTGATGAGACTCCGGTTTTACTGGCAAGTACAACAGGAGATACGCGAACGCGAAAAAGCCGAAGAAGCCAACCGCCTTAAATCGGCCTTCCTGGCAAACATGAGCCATGAGATACGTACCCCGCTGAATGCAATCGTCGGCTTCTCCACCCTGTTAGCCAATGAAGAAAATCTGGAAGAAAGGCAAGAATTCATCAAGATCATCGAGAACAACAATGAGTTATTGCTCCAACTGATCAACGACATACTGGACCTCTCCAAAATTGAGGCAGGAACCCTGGAGTTCATCTACTCGGACGTAGACGTGAATTCTTTACTGACGGAGATAGAACAAAGCAGCCGCATCCGTAACCGGCATCCGGAAATCCAAATCTCTTTCGAAGAACGTCTGCCACAATGCATCATCCATACGGAACGAAACCGCCTGACCCAGGTCATAAACAACCTGCTGACCAACTCTATGAAGTTTACAATCCGGGGAAGTATCCGCTTCGGTTATCGACAGGAAGGCGACAAGCTGCGTTTCTATGTAAAAGACACCGGATGCGGCATCCCTGCGGATAAGATAGATTCAGTCTTCGGACGTTTCGTCAAACTGAACAACTTCCAGCAAGGAACCGGCCTCGGCCTCTCCATCTGCAAAACCATCGTAGAAAAGCTCGGCGGAGAGATAGGTGTCGAGTCGAAAGAAGGGGTAGGGACTTTATTCTGGTTTACTATTAAGGTTGAATAAAGTTCTTCTTTCATTTCTTACAATACATTTCAGGATTTCAAAAGCATAGGTCTCCCTGTCAAAAAAATAAATACCTTTGCAGGAAACATCAAATTTTATTCGCCATGAAAAGAAACCTATTGCTTCTGGCAGCTATCTGTTCCTGCTATAACCTTTTCGCTGAGGAGGTCATAGTCAAGCAATTCAGATATGCCGGCCCGTATGAAGTGAAAAAGCCGTTCCTGAAAGACAGCCTCGACGTAAACAGTAAGAAATTCACCGAAAAAGAATTATTGAAAACAGCCGTTCCGTTTAGCAATGTACGTCAAAGTACACAATTGCTGGAAGCAAATGCCGACGGAGAAAGTACACTTCCGGCCGGCAACCAGTCTTCTTATATCGGACTGGCCTCTTTCTATCTGAACAGCGACCGGTATGTAAAAGGGACTTTGCAGGTTAAAGGCCCGGAAACATACGAGGTCTATGTAAATAACGAAAAACAAACAGCCCCCGACGGAAAGGTTTCCCTGTCACTGGAACCTCATCGTTACGAAATCGTTATCAAATATTTAGCCGAAGGCGATAAAGCCGAAACCCTGAAAGTTTCGTTCGATACGGAAAAAGAGGCTGTTATCACGGCTACCACCGATCCGGAAAAAAGATATACGATCAGCGACGTGTTCGACGGAACACGTTTCCGCTCCGTCAGCCTCTCCCCCAACGGAAAATATCTGCTTACCTCCTATCAGACTACTTATCCCGGCGGACAGACCGTATATTTTCAGCAGATTACCGATAAAACCAACGGACAGGTACTGATGGAAAGCAGTACGAACAATTTCAGCTGGATGCCCCAAAGCAACCGTCTTTATTATACCCGTAAAGGATTACAGGGAAAAGAACTGGTGACCGTCGATCCGGTAACAAAAGCCGAAACAATCCTCTCCCAGAATTTGCCCGATGGCTGGTTCAGCATCGCCCCGACAGAAGATTTTCTGATCTTCACGATCTCCGAGAAAGGGCCGGAAAAAGACAAAGACATGGAAGAAATACTCGTGCCCGACGACCGTCAGCCGGGATGGCGCAACCGTTCCTTCCTACACAAATATGACCTGGCAACGGGTGTTCTCGAACGCCTCACTTACGGCCACAATTCCACTTCGCTTAACGACATTTCGAAAGATGGCCGTTATCTGTTGTTCACCAGCAGCCGGCGCGAACTGACGAAGCGTCCGTTCAGCACAAAAATCCTTTACCGAATGGATTTGCAGAACAGGCAGGTTGATACACTCCTGGAAGATCCGTTCATCAACTATGCCAGTTTTTCACCGGACGGAAAGCAACTGGCTGTTTCCGGTTCGGGAGAAGCATTTAACAAGATTGGCTTGAATATTGCTCCGGGACAAACATCCAACCTGGCTGACGGACAGTTGTTCATCTACGACCTCTCCAATAAGCAGGCGACAGCCGTAAGCAAGGATTTTAATCCGTCTATCCAATCATTTACATGGAATACCGGAGATAAACAAATCTACCTGCAAGGAGAAGACAAAGACTGTGTCCGCCTGTATACGCTCAACCCAGCAAACGGAAAGATCAGTCCGGTTCCACTGAAAGAAGATATATTATCGGATTTCACAATTGCTGAAAATGCCCCCGAACTTGTTTATTTCGGCGAAAGTGCCTCCAACTCACAACGACTCTACTCCATGAATCTGAAAAAGAAAGAGAAAGAGTCTGTCTGCCTGAAAGACTTGTCCAAAGACATTCTGAAAGATATTACCCTGGGCGAAGTGCACGACTGGAATTTCCAGGCGGCTGCCGGAGATACAATCTACGGTCGTTACTATCTGCCGCCGCATTTCGACCCAAGCAAGAAATATCCGCTGATCGTTAATTATTACGGTGGGACAAGTCCGACGGAACGCTCACTCGAAAACCGTTATCCGTCGCATACCTATGCTGCACTGGGATATGTGGTTTATATCATACAACCCAGCGGTGCCACCGGTTTCGGACAGGAATTTTCCGCACGCCACGTCAATGCCTGGGGAAAACGTACGGGAGACGAGATCATCGAAGGAACAAAAAAGTTTTGTGAAGAACACAGTTTCGTGGATGCCAAAAAGATCGGCTGCATCGGCGCCTCTTACGGCGGCTTTATGACACAGTACCTGCAAACTAAAACCGATATCTTCGCCGCCGCCATCTCACATGCCGGTATCAGCGATATTACCAGTTATTGGGGAGAAGGTTACTGGGGATATTCTTACAGTGCACTGGCTACCGCCAACAGTTACCCCTGGAATGCACGGGATATCTATGTAGAACAAAGCCCCTTGTTCCATGCCGACAAGATCAACACGCCGATCCTGTTCCTGCACGGCTCCGTCGATACAAACGTACCTGTAGGAGAAAGTATCCAGATGTTCACTGCCCTGAAACTACTCGGCAAGCCAACAGCCTTCATACAGGTAAACGGACAAAATCATCAGATACTGGATTATAAGAAACGGGCGGAATGGAACAAAACCATCTATGCCTGGTTCGCCAAATATCTGAAAGAGCAGCCGGAATGGTGGGAAGCTCTCTATCCGCCAAAAAGTCTGTAAAAGAATTGCGTCGGGATGCGACGCAACGTTACATCGACATGCAGTGCAACGTTACATCGACATGCAGTGCAACGTTACATCGACAGCTGATGTAACGTTACATCGAACCCCGATGCAAATAACACATATTTCATCAGCACTAACGATTTCAGAATCCATACTTTTTTATCAGCTCATCACAAAAAGAGAAGGCCTGTTGCCATGCATAGGCATGTTCGGATTTTTCAATAAGCAATAAACTGAGTATTTCCCGGGATTTGCGAAGATCAGAACCGTTCAATGCTTTATGAGCCATCAGTTCCTTTTTCCCAGGAAAACTATCGGGTATAGACATTTCCAGCATCCGATAATAGACTACCACTAACACAGCACGTTGCGATTGCCCCAGTAGTTCTTTCGATTTTTGACCACACTCATCGAGTGCCTTAAAATATACGGCATTCAAATACTCAACCGATTCGGCATATTCACCCTGTAAAGCAAGGATTCTGAAAATACCCAGTCGGGCACACTGCACATTATCAGACGATACCGACAAGTCTGCTACACGTTCAAAACCTTCTTTTGCCTCTTCCTGAGAGAGAACACTTTCTATAATCGGGATTTTTATTCCTTGTATTTTCACCCATTCATAGTAAGACATGCCAACCAAACAACGATGGAAAAGCCGGTTAAGTTCCGGTCCTTCTTCCATAGCAGACGCATAGCGATCGGCCTCAACAAACTTTCTCTTCAAAATAGAATCGTGGACCATCGATTTGCAAAACTCCAGGGATAAATCCCCTGTATTGTTCTTGTTCTTCCATTCATTATACGGAGCGCTCCAACCGGAGAGAAAAGGCATTTCTTCTTCTTCAAAGTCATCCAACTCCTTGCCAATCTCATCAGTCGCAAGTACTTCAAATGATTCGGGAACAGCCAGCATTTCAAGTAACGCCCGGATTCGCTCCGGTTCCGGCGCATCCTCCTCGTCCATCCCCGCCATCTGACAGAATAAGGGGAAAAAGGCATACCAAAATCCCAGCGTATCAGCGGCATTAGCATAATTATCATCTTCTTTATCTCCCCCGGCGAGCACCTTTGAAGCCAGTGGGATGATAAGTTCGGCCAGTTCCAAAGGATCGAGTTCACGAAGTTCGGTCTTTGCCGATTCCGGAAGGATGCCGAGATCGATCAGTTTCGTCCACAGCAACGATCCTGCGGTGACACAGCAACGACCCGAACGGTGGTCGAAATAAGTTCCGTCACTCAAAAAGCCACCTTCTTCGTTGAGTTTCAGGGCTGCACTACGTTCCGGCTCGGGTAATTGCTCCGGAGGCAGAAGGAAGAGATAACCGAGTTTTTCCAGTTCTTCCCGTACCCGCAGGACAGTATATCCACAATCCAGTTGATTCTGGAGCTGGTAAAGATTGAAACAAATGTTTCGGGCTAAAGGAGGGATAGGAGAAGCGGTGGCAACTGTTATCACAGAACTTTCCACCAGACTTTCAATTTCATGCATCGACATAATTGTATAGATTAGAATGAATCTTGCAAAGATAGCAATACCCGGATATAAACCGACATAGAAACGCTTCTGAATCGATTTATACCCGGGTATTATTTTTTATGCCTTCCGGAAAGTTCTGCGGCTTATAACATTCCCCGCATCCGGTCTTCGAAAGCTGTCAGGGCTGCTTTGGCCCCTTCGCCCATCGAAATAATGATCTGTTTATAAGGGACAGTCGATACGTCGCCGGCCGCATAGATACCTGGAACGCTTGTACGACAATGGCTATCGATCACGATCTCACCCTGACGGTTCGTATCTACCACCTCACGGAACGGACCGCTGTTGGCTGCCAGGCCGATCTGGACAAAGATGCCATCCAGTTCGATGTTGCGGACTTCCTCTGTCTTACGGTCCTTTATACGGATACCGGTCACTTTTTCACCGTTACCCAGTACCTCCATCGTCTGGGAATGCATAAAGATCTCCACGTTCGGAAGGCTTCTTGCCTTATCCTGCAAGACCTGATCCGCTTTCAACTCATCGGCAAATTCGAGAAGCGTCACTTTTGAACAGATACCTGCCAGGTCGATAGCCGCCTCAACGCCTGAATTTCCGCCGCCTACAACAGCCACATGCTTGCCTTTATAGAACGGACCGTCGCAATGCGGGCAGAAAGCGACACCGCGTCCGATATATTCGGATTCTCCGGGGACATTCAACCTGCGCCAGCTAGCTCCGGTTGCTACGATAACGGCCGGGGCTATCAGTTTTTCGCCGGTAGAGGTTGTCAGCAGCTTTTCGCGTCCTTCGACTTCCACCTTCTCGATACGGCGGTGTTCAAGGATATCGATCGGATAATCTTTCATATGCGACATCAGGTCGAGAGCCAGCTGCTGCCCCGTCGTCTGCGAAACAGAAATCATATTCTCGATACCGACAGTTTCCTTCACCTGTCCGCCGATACGGTCGGCCACAACAGCCACCGCCAAACCTTTACGGGCAGTATAGATAGCTGACGCACTTCCGGCAGGACCTCCGCCGACGATGATAACATCGTAGTTCTTTTCTACCACCGGCAGGTTCTCCTCTTTCACGCCATACTGCGCTCCGAGCTTGCCAAGCAGTTCGCCAAAGTCTCCACGACCTACATGGATCAGTTTACCGTCGGCAAATACGGAAGGTACTCCCTGCACTTTCATGGCAGCAACCTCTTCCTGGTTGATCGCACCGTCCACCATTTCGTGAGAGATTTCCGGGTTCAGCGTAGCCATGGCATTCAAAGCCTGTACAACGTCAGGACAGTTGGTACAGGTCAAAGAAACATATGTAGTCAGTTTGACTGGGCCATTCAGGGCCTTCACACGGTTACAAATACTTTCGTCGGGAATATTTTTGCCTTTGCCGTCGCTGTTCAGGATAGCCAGCAGCAACGAAGTAAATTCGTGTCCGTTGGGAACGCCCCGGAATTTAATACCGGTTTTTTCCCCGTTTTTCAGCAGAGAGAACTCCAGGCCTTCGCCGTCTGCCACCTGTACGGTGATCTTATCGGAACAGGAAGCCACATCGTTCAGCAATTCCAATAATTCCTTCCTGCTTTCATGTTCAGGAGAAACTTGTATATCAAATATATATTCGTTCGTCAATCCGCTAAAGATACCGGACAACTGATTTCTCATTGATGAATCTAACATAGTTGAATCCTTTATTTTAATTATGAATAGAACAACTGATATTTGTTTAGATAAAAAAGGCCGACAATATGTTGCCGGCCTCCAGTTTTACTATTAGATCTTACCGACCAGATCGATGCTCGGTTTCAATGTTTCGCCACCTTTTTTCCATTTGGCGGGGCAAACTTCGCTCGGATGTTCGGCGATGAACTGGGCAGCTTCTACTTTACGAAGCAGTTCGTCGGCGTTACGGCCGATACCGTTATCGTTGATTTCTGCCAGTTTGATCTTTCCTTCCGGATTTACCAGGAATGTACCGCGGTAAGCCATACCGTCTTCTTCGATCATTACACCGAATGCACGGCTCAATACGCCTGTCGGGTCTGCCAACATCGGGTATTTGATCTTACGAATCGTTTCAGAAGCATCGTGCCATGCTTTGTGTACGAAGTGTGAATCTGTACTTACAGAGTAAACTTCTACACCCATTGCCTGGAACTGGTCATATTTGTCAGCCATATCTACCAACTCGGTCGGACAAACAAATGTAAAGTCAGCCGGGTAGAAAAAGAAAATCGCCCATTTGCCTTTGATGTCGTCGCTGCTTACAGTTTTGAAACTACCGTTATGGTATGCCTGAACTTTAAACTCGGGTGCTTGTGAATTGATAATAGGTTCCATAGAATTTTTATTTTAATCGTTATTACTATTTTGTTTTTGTTACTGGTGCAAAGATAAGTTGCCGATTCGAGGTAAGAACAAAAAATCCAATCGAAAGGTTTTATGCAGTCATAGACAAAATCTTTGAGTATCAGTAAATCAGGTTTATAATATACCTGTTTCAGTCTGAGCAACAGCGCCCATCGCACTTGAATCCCGACGTTTCAAATTCGAGCGTAGCATGCTGGATTCCCACATGCTGAAGGTCGTGTTTTATCTCCTGTTTGATACGTTCCATTTCTGAAATATCCGCAACGGAAACATGGGCGGTAAGTGCCGTTTCGGTCGTACTGATCGCCCAGATATGGAGATGATGGACGCCTTCAACGCCTTCGACCGAATGTATCGTCTTTTCCACCTTATCGATGTCCGTTCCCGCCGGCACACCGTCCAGAGAGAGACGGATACTGTCGCGTAGCAGTCCCCAGGTAGAAACAATGATAACGAACGCAATCAACAGGCCGATAATCGGGTCGATGATATACCATCCGGTATGGGCAATAACAATTCCGGAGACAACCACGCCGACCGATACCAGTGCATCGGCAGCCATATGCAAGTAAGCACCTTTCACATTCAAGTCTTTATCCTTATCCTTCATGAAAAGCCATGCCGTAAGTGCATTTATAACGACTCCGATACCTGCCACCCAAGCGATCGCATCACCCTCGACCGGACGCGGATGCAGCAATTTTCCTATACTTTCAGCAATAATAATCCCGACGGCCACCAAGAGGATGACCGCATTCAGGAGGGATACGAGTACAGTGCTTTTCTTATATCCATAGGTATAGCTGCAAGTCGGGTGCACCTTAGCCAGCCGGAAAGCCAGCATAGCCAGTACCAGGCTGGCCACATCTCCCAGGTTATGCCCTGCATCCGACAGAAGTCCTAATGAATTATACCAGAAGCCAGCCGTAAATTCGGCTACGACAAAAGCCAGGTTCAGGGAGATACCTATAATGAAAGCCTTGTTCAAAGAGGTTATTTCGTGGTGGTGATGATCATGATGATGTTGTTCCATATTCATTCCTACTTTTATTTGAGTAACAATATGGGACAAAACTATGTTTTTTAGAGCAATAAAAATATACCTGATTATAGGTAAATTATCAGATGGTTATACCGTGCTTCTTAAATATTTCTTTGGCATTTGCCAGACGTTCGGCCGATAAAGGTTCTACCTCTTTCAGTTTGTAGTCGAGACCTTGAGCCTCGTATTTATATGTGCCCATCGTGTGATAAGGCAAGAGTTCCGCCTTCTGTACAACCGTATAGTGGCTGATGTATTCGGCCAGTTTATCCAAGGCTTCGTCATTATCCGTCAGTCCGGGCACAATGACATGGCGTATCCAAACCGGAACACCGCGTTTTTCCAGTTCGTCCAGGAAACGTAACGTATTATCCAGTTTCACGGCCGTTAGACGGGGATGCAGGTCGGGATCGATGGTTTTTATATCCAATAAGACCAGGTCGGCATATTCCAGAACCGCCAGGGCTTTCGGTGTGCAGATATAGCCGGATGTATCGAGCGCCGTATGAATACCGGCTTCCCGGCAAAGACGGAAAAACTCCCTGAGAAATTCAGCTTGCAATAAAGGTTCTCCCCCGGTGACAGTCACGCCTCCCTTGGCGATAAAGTTCTTATATCGTAAAACCTCAGCCAATAATTCTTCAGGCGTCATCTGATATTTGGCAAGACCTTTGCTATCCCAGGTATCCGGATTGTGGCAATACAGGCAACGGAGCGGACAACCCTGCATAAAGACAACAAAACGAATTCCGGGACCATCAACGGTCCCGAAACTCTCTAGTGAATGTATGTTTCCTTTAATTTCCAACTTTCAATTACAAAGAATGATTGATTGTTCTTGAAATCACATCCAGCTGCTGTTCGCGTGTCAGTTTCACAAAGTTTACTGCATAACCCGATACGCGGATTGTCAACTGCGGATAGTTTTCCGGATGCTCCATAGCATCGAGCAACAGCTCCTTGTCGAATACGTTCACATTCAGATGCTGTCCGCCGTCAGGAGTAAAGTAACCGTCCAGCAGGCCGACCATATTGGCGATCTGAATATCACGTTCTTTTCCTAACGTTGCAGGAGAAACAGCGAATGTATAAGAGATACCGTCGTGTGCATGCTGGAACGGCAGTTTAGCAACAGAAGCCAGTGCAGCAACAGCGCCTTTGGTATCACGTCCGTTCATCGGGTTCGCACCCGGAGCAAACGGCGTACCACCTTCGCGACCGTCGGGAGTTGCACCTGTCTTCTTTCCATACACCACATTGGATGTGATAGTCAGGATAGACTGTGTCGGAGTGGCGTTGCGGTATGTCTGGTGCTGACGCAGATATTCCATGAACTTTTCAGTGATGTCGACAGCAATACTATCTGTACGATCGTCATTGTTACCGAAAGGAACATAATCTCCTTCACGTTCGAAACCGACAGCCAGGCCACGTTCGTCGCGGATCACTTTTACTTTCGTATCGCGGATAGCAGCCAATGAGTCGGCAACGATAGAAAGGCCGGCAATACCTGTTGCGCGGATACGTTCTACCGAACCGTCATGCAAAGCCATCTCGAATGCTTCATACGCATATTTATCGTGCATGTAATGGATGATCTTCAGTGCATTCACATAAACTTTAGCCAGCCAGCGCATCATCTGTTCGTATTTCTCCATCACTTCGTTGTAATCCAGGTATTCGCTGGTGATCGGTTCAAACCTCGGAGCCACCTGTACACCTGATCTTTCGTCGCGCCCGCCGTTGATGGCATACAGCAAACATTTAGCCAGGTTGGCACGTGCGCCGAAATACTGCATCTGCTTACCGATCTTCATCGGAGACACGCAGCAGGCAATACCATAATCATCTCCATAATCCGGACGCATCAGATCGTCGTTCTCATACTGGATAGCGGAAGTATCGATAGAAACCTTCGCACAGAAACGTTTCCAGTTTTCAGGAGCGTTGTTGAACCACAGTACCGTTAAGTTGGGTTCCGGTGCCGGGCCGAGGTTATATAATGTATGCAGATAACGGTAAGACGTCTTCGTCACCAATGAACGGCCGTCGACACCCTGTCCGCCCAAAGACTCGGTTACCCAAACAGGGTCACCGGAGAACAGGTCGTTATATTCCGGAGTACGAAGGAAACGGACGATACGCAGTTTGATAATAAACTGATCGATCAGCTCCTGAGCTTCTTCTTCCGTCAGCTTGCCTTCGCGGATATCTTTTTCAATATAAATATCGAGGAAAGTAGAAGTACGTCCCAACGACATGGCAGCCCCATCCTGGTCCTTCACCGCAGCCAGATAACCCAGATAGACAAACTGAACCGCTTCGCGTGCATCCTTTGCAGGCTTGGTCACGTCGAAACCATAACCGGCACACATCTTTTCGAAAGCCTTCAGCGCCTTGATCTGTTCGGATATTTCCTCACGGCTCTGGATGATCTCTTCGGTCAGTTCCTGAATATCGAGTCTTTTCAGATAATGTTTCTTTTCAGCGATCAGGATTTCAGTACCGTAAAGTGCTACACGGCGGTAGTCACCGATAATACGTCCGCGTCCGTAAGCATCCGGCAGGCCGGTGATGATAGCGGAACGGCGCGCTGCAAGCATTTCATCTGTATAAGCGGAGAATACGCCTTCGTTATGCGTCTTTCTGTATTTCGTGAAGATTTCTTTTGTCATCGGGTCCAGTTTGTAGCCATATGCTTCCAGACTGTTTTCCACCATGCGGGTACCACATTTCGGGTAAATACCGCGTTTCAGGGGGGCATCGGTTTGCAGGCCGACAATTACTTCGTTTTCTTTGTCAATATAACCTGGTCCGTAAGTATCTATACCTTGAGGATATTTTGTTTCAGCGTCGTAAACACCCTTCTCCCTTTCAACCTTAAACATTTCGGTCAATTTATCCCAAACTTTCTTCGTCTTATCTGAGGAGTCTTTCAAGAAAGAGTCGTCCCCTTCGTAAGGTTTGTAGTTGTTCTGGATAAAATCCCTTACGTTAATCTCTCTTTTCCAAATTTCGCCTTTGAACTGCGCCCAGTTCTCGTTTTCAAACTTCATACCTTATTTTGTTTTCTTCGGTTTTAATTTCGGTGCAAAGGTACGTTATTTATATGGCATGCGAAACAATCAACAAAAACATCATGTATTCCCAACGGCCAAAATCCCTACAAATAGTTACTAAAACGGTAGATATAGTGCAGCGTATCGCCTGATATAGGTATCAAACAGGAAGGATTATAAATAATATCAAAAAAATAAAAAAGGAACCATCCTTCGCAGGAGAGTCCCTTTTTTATGCCGGAAACAACCAATAAAAAATTTCCGACACACGTTTAATCATCTTATATGCTTACATAATTAGCAAAAGGTTTTGATATAGCGATTATACTAATAGTGTTACTTTTTTCTATGTTGCAAAGATAGAGCCGTCAAGGGGAGTACACAATACCTATTATATAGTAAAAAAAGAGCTTCCTACTACCTATTCTGTGTTATAATCGGGAAAATTGATCATTGGAATAAACAATATTTGCAAAAATTGCTTTCTTTGATAAATAAAAAAGAGCCATTCTTCACAGGATGGCTCCCTTTTATATATGAAAGGGACAACCAATAAAAAAACTCCCTTCCATGGGTATTTACCTTAAATAATAGGTGTACATAAAAATCAACAAATCGGATTTTGGTCAGGACGATTTATACTAATAGTAAAACTTAATTGATACGGCAAAGGTAAAACCACGGAAAGGCACAGGCAATACCTATTTATATGTAAAACGAGCTCATTTCTAACCATAAATAGGGATTACAGGGTAAAATATTACCTATATAATTATTCTACCTTCAGATTTTCCCCCGCAACATATACCACAGACCTGCCCGCCCCGCGACGGCGAAGAAGACCCTGGCTGATAAAATCGTTCAGTTCATTCATCGCCTCGTAAGGTGTCAATCCGACCAGTCCTATATATTCCTTTCGGGTAATACAAATGTTTATTTTGAGGAAAGAGACCATTTTTTTCATCCGCTCTTTCACGGTAGAATTGACAATTTTTTGTCTCCGCGTAAGGGAATGCACGCGTTGAAACTTCATCTCATGTTTGATTCTTTTTCGGAATTCACTGCTGATTCTCAGATGTACATTTTGAAAAGCGATCGATTTCGGTTTGATTTCATCCTCATCGTCATCCGTATCCTTCAGGCACTTCAATGAAGTAGAAAAAAATCCAAGATCACCTAATTCCACAATGTTTCCATCGGCAAGCAGATAACAAAGGTCGTCGACAATGGCAGCAAGTGCCCCGCCAATCTGATTCTTCGGCAGATGTTCAAAGGCTGCCACATGTTCTACAAACTCTTGACTGGTGTAAGTCTTTTTCGGACAAACACGGGCATGCAGCGATTTTTTACCGTCTTCCCCTTTGGGTGAAGGTGTTTCATACAGGTCGTATTGTGTGATCATAGGTTATATTGATATTAATTGTTCAAATATAACTTGTTTCTCCCTGATAAATCGAAATACTTCTAAAAATAAATTTCGCTTCTAGAAAAAAAATCATTCGACAATCATTCTTTATTCGTTCGACAATTGTCGAATGATTATTCGATAGCTGTTAAATGCATAAAGAATGATTGTCGAACGATTTTTTATTTTAAACGAACAAATATAGAAATAAGAATTGAATAGTACGCCCTCAAATAAACCTAACAAATACCTACAACTAGGTAAGCTCAACCACTTTTTACCTACTATATGCGATTGCGCAGGCTTCCCACACAAGCTAATTTTGCCAAAAATTTTAAAAAGGCATGAAAAGATTAGTGAATTTCCTAACGTTAGCGATATGTGTTTGCTGCCCGGTTTTAGCTCAAGAAAGCGAGATGAACTCTACCGTTAAAGCAAAAGAGGTCTACGATGATTATCAAAAGTTTCGTTTCGGAGGTTATGGGGAGATGGCTGCCAGTTACTTAGATTACGATTGGAATTGGACAACAGCCAACGGAACAGCAAAAAGAAACAGAGGAGAAATATCCATACCTCGTTTTATTTTAGCGTTTGACTACAAGTTTTCCTCCAAATGGGTGTTAAGTTCCGAAATCGAATTTGAATACGGAGGCACCGGAGCTGCCCGGGAAATCGAATGGAAAGAAGAAAATGGGGAATATGAAACAGAAATTGAAAAGGGCGGTGAAGTAGCTCTCGAACAATTTCATATTTCTTATTTAATGAATAAACATTTAAATTTCCGCTTCGGTCACATGATCGTTCCTGTCGGATTAACG
This sequence comes from Parabacteroides goldsteinii DSM 19448 = WAL 12034, assembly GCF_000969835.1. Taxonomy (GTDB): domain Bacteria; phylum Bacteroidota; class Bacteroidia; order Bacteroidales; family Tannerellaceae; genus Parabacteroides; species Parabacteroides goldsteinii. Next base: position 3,300,837 of record NZ_KQ033912.1, on the reverse strand, counting down.
AATGCGCATCATGAACCTTTGAATTTCTTCGGGGTATATCGTCCCGAGGGTGAAACGACCATCCTGCCTTCCACCTGGCATGAAACAGGAGTTGCCCTGTTTGGTGACTTAGGTAATTTCGACTATGAATTACAATTGGTTTCCGGTCTTGACCCGCAGGCTTTCCGCACAGAAAACTGGGCAGGAAAAGCGACTCAGGGCGCTTTCGAAATCAGCAATTTCACAAGCCCGGCATTTGTAGCACGCGTCAACTATAATGGAGTAAAGGCATTCCAGGGACTACGCGTCGGAGCCTCTTTCTATTACGACCAAATGGCTAAAAACGGAACCAAACCCACAAGAAACAGTAAGTATAAATTCCCGGTTACGATATTTTCGGCAGATGCCCAATACAAGAGCGTGAATAACAGTTTGATTGCTCGCGCCAACATCATATATGGCAATCTGGAGGACAGTGATGCATTGACCAGTATAAACAATGGTTCTTCCAATGCTTCCGGTTATCCCAAATCAACCGTAGCCAAAAATGCCATAAGCTATGGAGGTGAAGTAGGCTATAACATTGGTTCTTTCTGTGGAAAAAAAGCACCTAAGATTTATCCGTTTGTACGTTACGAATTTTACAGTCCCATGTACAAGATGGAAAAAGGAGGCAATGTCAAAGTCGCAGACAAACGTCTGGAAAAGAGCCTTATAACGGCAGGTTTAAATTATTATGCACTCCCCAATCTGGTTATAAAAGCAGACTATACCCACAAAATTGTAGGTGGAGGCGATTACAACAGCCAGAACATGGCATCTATAGGCATTGCTTATATAGGCTGGTTCATAAAAAAATAAAAAGAGAAAATATAAATTTATAATAGAATTTGAAAATGAAAAAGAGTACATTATTTCCCATCTTATTAATGGGAGTTTCATTGAGTTTCTTTTCTTGCAGTGACGACGATCCCGATAACAATGCTCAGGGATGGACTTTTGACCTCTTGCCTAATGACACAGGTACAAAACCGACAGAAGCACAAATGAGTGCGACTGTTACACAATACGTAGATCATGTTGTATTACCGACTTATAAGGATTTATTAGACAAAATGACTGCTTATACTGCTGCCGTAGACAAATTCGTAGCATCTAATAGTCAAAATGACCTCTCCGATGCATGTACCGCCTGGCGTGCTGCCCGTGTGCCTTGGGAACAATCGGAAGCTTTTCTTTTCGGTGTCGCAGATAAAGGTTTGTATGATCCAAGCTTGGATAGCTGGCCATTGGATAAAAATGGGATTGATAAAATTATAGAGTCCGGAGATTTTAGTAATGTAGATGGTGATGTTGATGACGACGAAGACGCACCTGCCGATGCTCCTCAAAACCTTCGTGGCTTCCACACAGCAGAAAGAATGTTGTTCGATAACGGCGATCCCCGTCAAATATCGAAATCACCTTTCAGTGACAATGAAAAGAAATATCTTCAAATTGTATCTAAACACATGCTGAAAGATGTTACAGCATTATATAATGGATGGGACAAAGGTTTAGGAGATATCAACGTACCAACTTCTTACGGGGAAGCGATGAAAAAACATGACGGGACTTCTGCTTATACTGGGTTAAGTTCTATTTACCAGGCTATTGAAACAATACTAAACGGAAATAACGGAATGGCTGGAATTTCTAATGAAGTGGGAACAGCTAAAATTCAAGATCCTGTTGATAAATGGAATGAGAGTAACAAAGATGCATCTGACCCGAACAACCCGGGAGTATTAGCCGTAGAATCATGGTATAGCTGGAATTCTATCGATGACTATGCAAACAATATTGTCAGCATCAAAAACTCATACTTCGGAGGCCGTGACCTGGATAAAGAGAATGCAAGTACCAATAGTCTGCATGCGTTGGTCAAGGTTATAAACCCGACATTGGATAGCTTGATGGTTGTACAGATCGACAAAACAATTGAAGCGATAGAAGATATGCCACGTCCATTCCGTAACAATCTGGGAGCTGAAACAGAAATCAAGGCTGCGACGGATGCATGCAAGGAATTGACAAACGGATTAGGAAAAATCCGTGCCAAGCTTTCTGCTGAATAACACAAACATAATATAAGTATCGGGAAGGAACCTTATAACAAAAAGGTTCCTCCCCCCTTTTGCATTTAAGCTATATATCAATAACCAATAAAATGAAACAGAGATTACTCATATATTTCTCTATTATCGGATGTTTGCTTTGCAGTTGTGAAACGGAAGATATCGAGAACTGGCTAGTCAAAAAACCGAATGGGCAGACAGCATCTCCCGAAGAACTCTCTGCCGGTATCTCTACCATTTTTTCCAGTGCGCCGGACGCCTATGACTCTCAATCCGAGTGGGTGACAGGAGAACTGGAAAAACGTTTTAACAGCGGTGACGGACTATATGACGACGCACGTGGTGTAGAAAATGTATCCGGAGGTGGCTTAGGTCCGCTATATGCCGGATATTCCTGTGGAAGCTGCCACAAAAGTACCGGTAGAACACGTCCTGCCATAGCAGATGGCGGGTCAGGAGCCGGTTTTTCTTCGATGCTGATTTACATCTCCCGCAAAAGTGGGGGTTACTACCCCGACTACGGGCGTGTCTTACACGACCAGGCCATTTATGGTACAAAGCCGGAAGGACGCCTCAAAATAACGACATCCGTACAAAAATACAAATTTCCTGATGGCGAAGAATACGAATTGATGACGCCTCACTATCAGGTCACAGAATGGTACGCCGACAGTATCCCGATGTCGGATATACGCATATCTGTCCGCCAACCTCTACGCCATGTTGGAATGGGACAAATGATGGCGCTCGATCTGGATTTACTGAAACAAATTGCAGCAAAAAGTAATTATCCGGAATATGGTATTAGCGGACGACTCAATTATGTAACGGAAAAAGGAAAAAAACAGATCGGTCTTTCCGGAAACAAGGCAAACCATCAGGATCTGACTGTTGAACTCGGTTTTTCTTCAGACCTGGGTGTAACAAACGACCGTTTCCCGCATGAAGTAGGCGAAGGACAAAGTAATATGATGGGATTTGCCATGTCGGGAGTACAGGTATCGACTGAAGATATGGAAGATGTAGACTTATATTTGCAAACTTTAGGTGTACCGGCACGTCGCAACATTAATGACGCTACTGTAAAAAAAGGAGAGCAACTATTTTATCAGGCTAAATGCCACCTTTGCCATGTAACCACCCTAAAGACACGGCCACGAGGAACCGTCTTGCTCAACAATACAGAACTTCCTCAACTCGGCAATCAAATCATTCACCCCTATTCGGACTATTTGCTTCACGATATGGGAGTGGAACTGGGTGACGATTATCCAAGCGGAATAGCAAACGGCAACGAATGGCGTACTACACCGTTATGGGGACTGGGATTACAGGAAGTGGTCAACGGTCATAGCTATTTTCTGCACGACGGACGGGCACGCAACCTGACGGAAGCCATCATGTGGCATGGCGGCGAAGGAGCCGCATCCCGCACATTATTCGCCCGTATGAGTAAAGATGACCGTGAAGCTCTTATTAAATTTCTTCAAAGTTTATAAACAAGTCAAACAAATTGAAATGAAAAAATTATATATCGCGTTGACAGCAGCATTATTATCTGCAACAATTCAGATACAAGCACAAGATACTACTAAAAAAGAAATTGACGACAAATACGTAGAAAACGATGTGGTCTCTTTGGCAGGTAAGAAAGGGTTCTCTTTTTCGACAAAAGCTGGTGATTTCCTGTTCAAACCTTATGCCCTTGTACAGGCTAGTGCAACCTATAACCGATATGACGACCAAGGACTGGAAAGCCATTATGCTAAAAATGTGGCGAACTCTGGTTTTGCCATACCTAATGCCATCCTCGGTTTTACAGGGAAGGCATTCAACAAAGTTACTTTCAACTTATCATTGAATCCGGCCAAAAGTGGTGGTGCACTATTGCAGCAGGCATGGTTCGACATTGCTATAAAAGAATCTTTCCGTATCCGCGCCGGTAAATTCAAAACACCGTTTATGCACGCTTATCTAAGCACATTGGGAGAAACGTTGTTTCCCGTATTACCTTATTCGGCCACGCGATCCATCTTACTTCCTTATGACCTCAATTATGTGATACCGAGCATGTCGACTGGTTTCGACCTGGGTGTCATGGTACACGGATTAGTCAATAATAAATGGGAATATCAGGTAGGTATATTCAATGGCACCGGCATCGATGTCAATACAGCGACAAAGACGAATTGCGATGATCACGAATGGTTACCATCCCTACTCTACTCCGGCCGTCTTGCCTTTATGCCGAAAGGAGAGATGCCGAACTCCCAAGGTTCACCGGAAAATCTGAATGATGATAAGATGTCTATCGCAGTTTCTGCCTCTTACAACGCTGAAGCCGAATTTTTGTCCGCCAGCGATACCCGTGTAGGACTGGAATTTACCTGGATCAAAAACCGCTGGTATTTTGCTGCGGAAGGTTACTTCATGAATATGCATTTTACTAAAATCATGCAAAAACCGGATAAAAATTTCTGGGGAGCTTATGCACAGGCGGGATACTTTATTACACCGAAACTGCAGGGGGCATTGAGATATGACGTATTCGACCGCAATGCTACAGATGACGGTGGTTTGTTAAATATGCCGGCAATAGGAATGAACTATTACTTTTTCAACAATAACCTGAAATTGCAGGTCATGTACCAGTATATGGGACGTACCGGACACGCCACCCAAGGTGACCGCGACGAAGACGGTATCGGTATCGCACGCCATTCGGCAACAGCAATGTTACAGTTTACGTTCTAATAAACTTATGTATTATGAAGAATAAATATACAGGGTTCGTTTGCTCCTTTCTTCTAATGCTTTGCGGATGCGATGAAGGAACAATTTATCCGGACGAAACGATCGACTCGGGACGAACCGCCTCCGTAACAGTAACCTTCAAGGGGATTGATGCCTGGCCGAAAGAGAACTACTTATCTCTTGCAGCCTTTGGAACAGACACGCAAATCCCCTTATTGACAAAACGCATCTCCAAACCGACAATCGACGGCAGAGAACGGACAGTCAAACTGAACAACCTGAGTCCTGATACAAAAAGCATAAATATTGCCATTATCAGCAATGGGAAAAAAGTGATCTATTCATACTGTAACCAGCCGGTTGAAAACAATGGAGAGAATATTGAAATTAATTTTGGAGAGTTAGAATTGGCAAGCTTCAAACGTATCCAGTCTCAGGTATTCAAGACAAACTGTCTGTCCTGCCATGGAGAGAGTAGTTCCGGATTAGCAGGGAACCTCGATTTGAGGGAAAATACAGCTTATAAATCATTGGTAAACGTTAAAGCACCAGTCTCGGAAGAAGGAATGAACTATGTAACGCCCGGTGATCCTCATAATAGTTTTATACTCGAGATACTGGAAGAGAATCCTATCCATAAAGATATGTTCAACAGTACAGGTAAGCAAGAAATTCTCGCGCTTATAAAAACATGGATACAGGAAGGAGCTCCCAATAATTAATGAGGAATAACAAAACAGACAATGACATTCACAACAAAAACATACGAACAAAACACCATATACGCTCAAATTTGTTCTTTTGAAAGCAAGGGAGGGGTAACGGAATATCATATTATGTTTTCCGTTACCGACCCTTCACTTTCTTTCGGGGAACAGTTGGATTCTTTACAAAGAGCATACGACGCAGTGACTAAAAAAGAGGTCGGTAATGCCGTAGCCGTTTTCCATCGCTACTTTCTGAGCGATGCGGCCAACCAGGCGGATATGTTGATGGAACGGGAATGTGAAAACCCGTTCTGCGCCTTATCCATCGTGCAACAGGCACCCCTCAACGGCACAAAAATAGCCTTATGGACCTGGCTGCAAACCGGGATGGCGACAGAAACCTGCAACTCAGGAATGTTTGAAGCATCCCACAACGGGTATCGCCACCTATGGAACGGAGGTGCACACAACAAGGCAGCGACTTCCGAATACCAGACCCGGTTGCTACTCAACGATTATGTGTTGCAACTGACCGAACAACATTGTACCCTGGCTGCCGATTGTATCCGGACCTGGTTCTTCGTACAGAATGTAGACGTCAATTATGCCGGCGTAGTAAAAGCCCGCAAGGAAGTTTTCATCACGCAGAACCTGACGGAAAAGACACATTATATATCCAGCACCGGTATAGAAGGACGCCATGCCGATCCGGATGTATTGGTACAAATGGATGCCTATACCGTCGACGGCCTGCAACCGGAACAGATACAGTTCCTGTATGCTCCCACCCATCTCAATCCGACCTATGAATATGGCGTCACTTTTGAACGGGGTACCGCCGTCTCCTACGGCGACCGTAAACATATCTTCCTGTCCGGCACAGCCAGTATCGACAATAAAGGCGAGATTGTCTATCCCGGCGACATATTGAAACAGACCGGTCGAATGATGGAAAACATCAGCGCCCTACTGGAAGAGGCCGGGGCTTCCATCGGCGACATCATGCAGGCCATCGTTTACCTGCGCGACCCGGCAGACTATGAGAATGTACAGAAATATATCAGTACCCATTATCCGGAATTGCCGCACCTTATCGTACTGGCACCGGTATGCCGTCCGGGATGGCTGATTGAAACGGAATGCGTGGCTATTATACCGGCCGACCTTCCGCAATACTCCTGTCTATAAACTTAACATCCTAAAAATAACAACTATGTATAAACAAGGAAAATACACAGAGACAGATAAAATGAGCGACCTGATTTGCGAGAACTACCCGATGGTTCTCGTTATGAGCCGCTTCGGCATCGACCTGGGATTCGGAGAGAAAAATATCGGCGACGTATGCCGGCAGAACGAAGTGGACAGCTGTACCTTCCTGACCGTTGTCAATTTCCTGACGGAAGAGACTCCCGCCGTGATAAACGGTATCGACAACTGCCTCTCTGTCGGTTCACTGATTACCTATCTGCACAATGCGCACGATTATTTCCTGAACTTCCGCCTCCCGCATATCCGCCGCAAACTGACGGAAGCGATTATCGGCTGCCCGGGTGATATTGCCTTCGCCATCACCAAATTCTTCGACGATTATGTTTATGAAGTACATAAGCACATGTCGTACGAAGAAAAGATTGTCTTTCCTTATGTCCGCAATCTACAGGACGGCGTGAAGGACTCCAAATACAATATCAGTATTTTCCGCAAACGGCACGACCAAATAGAGATGAAGATCGTTGAGCTCAAAAATATCCTGCTCAAATACTATCCCGGACCCGACAATTATCTGCTGAACAGCGTCCTGTTCGATATCTTTGCCACCGAACAGGATTTGGCTTCTCATAACCGGGTAGAAGATTACCTCTTCGTTCCCGCTGTACTGGCAATTGAAAAAACAATAAAATGACTGCTGCTTTATGAACCCTAACATCAAAATAGCTATTGCCGAACCGTCTGCCATTATCCGTTGCGGACTGGTTACTTTACTGAAACGACTGCCCGGACTTCGCATCCAGCTCACAGAAATAGCAACCGCCGAATGTCTCATAGAAAGTCTCCGCATGCATCGCCCGGAGGTCTTGATGATTAACCCGGCATTACCCGGTTATTCCGGCATACAACGTTTAAAGGAGGAATGCGGATGTCCCGAAATGAAATGCCTGGCCCTTACGTATATAGCGGCCGACCATACCCAGCTCCGGTCGTACGATGACCAGATTAACATCTACGACAGCCCGGATGAGTTAAAGCATAAACTGGAACGGCTAAACGCAGAAGAAGCCTGCCCGGATACAGGAGAAGAGGAACAGCAGACACTCAGTTCGCGCGAAAAGGAGATTGTTATATGTGTTGTGAAAGGAATGACTAATCGCGAAATAGCTGACCGCCTCTATCTATCTACCCATACGGTAATCACACACCGCCGCAATATAGCCCGCAAACTGCAAGTACATAGTGCCAGCGGTTTGACCGTATACGCAATTGTAAATAAACTGATTGAATTGAACGACATAAAAAAAGCCTGATATATTTTTCTCACAGCTTTTGTTTTCTTTTCACACTCCAAAATTTGGGTTCATACTGATATGCTGTATCTTTGGGAAAAGAAACAAAATATATCAGGATACCATGAATCTAATTTCCAAACAATACGATAAGACAGAGGTGCAAATCACCTCATTCGAGACTAAAAAGGGTATTACAGAATATCATCTTCTCTTCCAGCAAACGGATTGCCTGGAAGATTACCCTACCCAACTACAGAATCTTCTGCAAGCCTATACGCAATGTGTAGAAGAACTTCCCGGAAACCCGACAGCCGTATTCCGCCGCTACTTCCTGAGCGATGTCACCAACCAGACAGCATCGCTGATGGAACAGGACCGCAGTAACCCGTATTGCGCTTTGTCCATCGTACAACAGGCACCGATGAACGGTACTAAAATAGCTCTTTGGGCATGGCTTCAAACCGGAGTACAGACGCAGGTTCTTCCCAGTAACCTGTTTGAAGCACGTCATGGCAACTACCGCCAACTATTCGGGGCTAACCTGTGCAACCGTGCTGCCAATTCGGAGTATCAGACACGGCTTATCTTCCGCGATTATATCATGCAGCTGACGGCCGCCAACTGCACGTTGGCAAACAACTGTATCCGTACCTGGATATTTGTTCAGAACGTAGACGTGAATTATCCGGGAGTCGTCAAAGCCCGCAAAGATGTATTTGCTACACAGAACCTGACGGAAAACACTCATTTTATTGCCAGTACCGGCATTGAGGGACGCTATCAGGATACCAATGTTTTCGTGACAATGGACACGTATGCCGTATCGGGTATCGGACAGGAACAGATTCAATATCTCTATGCCCCCGACCACCTGAGCCGGACGTATGAATATGGCGTGACTTTTGAAAGGGGAACAGCCATTACGTATGGCGACCGCCGTCATGTATTCGTTTCGGGTACCGCCAGCATCGACCGGTATGGTGAGATCGTACATCCGGGAGATGTCATCAAGCAATCGGAACGTATGATTGAAAACATCACCGCCTTGCTGAATGAAGCCGGAGCCGATCTGAACGACATCATGCAGGCCATCGTCTATATCCGCGACACAGGTGATTTCGTCCGCATCGAACAATACATGAAAGCTAATCATCCGAATATGCCTTACCTGATTGTCCGCGCCCCGGTATGCCGTTCCGGCTGGTTGGTCGAAATCGAATGTCTGGCCGTCGTTGCCGTAGACGAACCGGAGTATCCGCCGCTATAATTGATTTATAATTGCTACATTTGCAGCAGAACTTTAAAAATAAAGCGATATGACATTAATAGAACGCAAACAACACCTTATCCAACGCTTGCAAACTGTATTCGACGAACATCTTATTAATGAAATCGAACAGTTACTCGACCAAAAGGAGCAAAAAAACGATATCTTATACTTTTCTTCGGAATTAAAAGGAAAGATAGACTGTGCTTTGGAACGAATGAAAGCAGGAAAAGGAGTTTCTGATGAAGAAATGAAAAAAAAATTTGCCAAATGGTTAACGCCAGAGCAATAATATGGGATGAAGAAGTCTTGCAAGAATTAGAAGAAATTGCAGACTTTTATGACGAGCGTAATGGTAATACCCGGTATAGCAGTTATTTATTAAACAAGTTTAGAGAAACAATAAAGCAGGCTGTATCCTTTCCTTTGTCAGGAAAAGCTACGGAATATCCTCATTTACGATATCTTATTGCTGTTCCGGAATACTCCCTCTTTTATCATTACAGCGATGAACTAATTACCATTCTCGTTTTATGGGATAACCGCCGTAATCAGGAGCGTCTGGCCTATACCTTACGTAATCAGGACCCGCAATATCTGAACGAACCAACGGTTCCTTATGAAAAGCAAACGTCCTCAACAAACGTGAAAGATTAATAACGTTCAAAGTCATTAAGAGAAAAAGGAGTACCTTTGGAGAATTAATAATACCAAAACAAGAAAGAAAAGCCTATGTATAAAAATGGGAAATACCGGGAAACCGACAAAATGAGCGACCTTATCTGCGAGAACTATCCGATGGTTCTTGTGATGAGCCGCTTTGGTATTGCCTTGGGATTCGGAGAAAAGAATATCGGAGAAGTATGCCGCCAGAATGGAGTAGACGCCTGTACTTTCCTGACAGTCGTCAATTTCCTGACGGAAGAGATTTCCGCTCCCGTCACCAACGTAAGCAATTGCCTCTCCATTGAAGCATTAATTACCTATCTGCATAACGCACACGATTATTTCCTGAATTTCCGTCTGCCGCATCTGAGAAGAAAACTTCTGGAAGCCATCGCAGAATGCCCGCAGGACGTAGCATTCGTCATCCAGCGCTTCTTCGACGAATATGCCGATGAGGTCAATAAACACATGTCATACGAAGAAAAAGTCGTTTTCCCGTATGTCCGCGGCTTGCTGGAAGGGAAAAAAGACCCGAAATACAATATCTCAATTTTCCGCAAACGGCACGACCAGATAGAGATGAAGATTATCGAACTGAAGAATATCCTCATCAAATATTATCCGGGCCCCGGAAGCAACCTGTTGAACAGCGTGCTGTTCGACATCTTCGCGACAGAACAGGACCTTGCCTCCCACAACCATGTGGAAGACTACCTTTTCATGCCTGCTATACTTGCTTTAGAAAAAACAATAAAATGATGCCCTATGAGCACCAATCTGAAAATCGTTATTGCTGAGCCTTCCGCCATTGTCCGCTACGGGCTGGAGACCATGTTGAAACGTCTCCCCGGCCTGCGTATCCAGGTATCAGAAATAGCGACTATCGAATCACTTACGGAGGACCTCCGGACACACCAGCCGGATGTCCTCATCATCAACCCTTCCATCCCGGGTTACTTCACTATCCCTCACCTGAAGGAGATGACCGGTTGCCCGGATATGAAATGCCTGGCCCTGCTCTATTCCGTAGCCGAACATGCCGTTATCCGGTATTATGACGACCAAATCAGCATATTCGACAGTGCAGACGAAATGAAGCTCAAACTGGAGCGCCTGCATGCCAAAAGCGAAGACGGCGAAGGGGATGGCGATGAACAACAGACATTGAGTACCCGCGAAAAGGAAATCGTTGTCTGCGTCGTCAAAGGAATGACCAACCGCGAAATAGCCGACCGTCTCTTCCTTTCCACCCATACAGTCATTACACACCGGAGAAATATCGCCCGCAAATTGCAGGTACATAGTGCAAGTGCATTGACAGTATATGCCATTGTCAATAAGCTGGTAGAGCTGAGCGATATTCAAAAGCCACGGGAATAATCCGGTTCATACCGTATTAACATAACAAATACAAAAACCATCGTTTTTCTTATAATTAATCATAACCTTTCACCCTTTTTATCAAACAAACCAAACAATCGCCGGAACCACTCTGTTAAGAAGGAAGAGTATAACTAATATTGAATATCACATGAAGAAATTCTTTTTAATAGGGGCAACGCTATTATTATCCCTCTATGCAAGTGCACAGCATGTAGCATTAAAGAATAATATCGTCTATGATGCCACCGCCACTCCAAACTTAGGTCTGGAAGTGGGATTAGGGAAAAAGGTTACAATGGACCTTTCTGCGGGTTATAACCCATTCGAGTTCAACAACGACAAACAAGCCAAACACTGGCTGGCCCATGCAGGCGTACGCTTCTGGACCTGCGAGAAGTTCAACGGTACATTTATCGGTGTACACGCCTTGGGCGGACAGTATGACGTGGCCGGTTTCAAGCTGCCGTTCGACATGTTCAAGAAACTGCGCGACCATCGCTACGACGGTTATATGTATGGCGGCGGTATCAGTATCGGACATCAATGGATTCTGAGCAAACGCTGGGGTATTGAAGGCGAGATAGGTGCCGGTTATGCCCGTATGCACTACGACGAATATGCAAAAGGCAAAGACATGCCCAAACTCCGTACCGGCAACCACAACTATTGGGGTGTAACAAAAGCCTCCATCTCATTTATCTATTTTATCCACTAAAAACGAACAAACAAAATGAAGAAGTTATTCTATATAGCAACCGTTTTATTATGCTCCGCCTATGGGAGCATGCAGGCGCAGGTTGTCAGTCCCGACGGCATAGCATACAGCGACCTGCAAGTAAAAAAAGAGGGAAGCCAGGTGAGCCTGTCTACAACCGCCAACCTCAACAACATGCAACTGAAATCGCAGAACATGGTCATCATAACCCCGGTACTCCAATCGGCGGACAAGGCGCATAGCATCAAATTCGACCCGTTCGTGATTACCGGAAAGAAACGTATGAAAGCGCTCGACCGTGAGATGGGCTTCGGCGCAGAACCGTTCGAACAGACTCCGACAGTCATCTTCCGCCATAAAAAGAACGAGGCAGAATCTATCCCGATGACGCTGACCGTACCGTACGAAAGCTGGATGCGTAACGCCTCACTGGTCATGCAGGCCAATACGACCGGATGCGCTTCATGCGACGTGGCAAGCAATATCACTCCGCTGTCATCCCGTATCCTGCCGCCGGTTGTCGCACCGACCTACGAACTGAGTTATGTGACACCTCCCGCAGAGCCGGTAAAACAACGTAGCGAAACGCACTCGGCCTACCTTAACTTCGAAGTGGGTAAGTCTGTCCTGCTGCATGACTTTAAAAACAATGCCGCCGAACTGAAAGAGGTTAACAAAATCGTGAGCGAGGTTCGTAACGACAAGAACCTGAAATTTACAGAATTCAACATCACCGGTTACGCTTCACCCGAAGGCGGTTACGAATACAACATGAAATTGTCTGAAAACCGTGCCAAAGCGTTTGCCGCTTATATGAAGGATAAAGAAGATATGCCTGCTTCATTGATGAAAGTCAACTGGGAAGGTGAAGACTGGATAGGCTTGCGCCAGGCAGTCAAGGCATCCAACCTGTCCAACCGCGATGAAATCCTTAAAGTATTGGAAGTGTCCGATATCAATAAACGTAAAGCGCAACTGAAAGCACTGAACGGTGGTAAGACCTATCGCATGTTGCTGGACGACTATTATCCTGCCCTGCGCCGCATTGACTACACACTGGCGTATATCGCCCGTCCGTTCGATGTGAACGAAGCCAAACAGGTTATCAAGACGAAACCGCAGTATCTGAGCCTGAACGAAATGTTCCTCGTAGCCAACACGTATCCGAAAGAAAGTGCCGAATTTAAGGAAGTATTCGATATCGCCGTACGCCTCTACCCGACCGACCCGGTGGCACAACAGAACACAGCCGCCCTCGAGATAGAACGCGGAGCCGACGATGCAGGTATCGCCCGTCTGCAAAAAATCAATACACCGGAAGCATGGAACAACCTCGGTGTAGCTTACGCCAAGAAGAAAGAGTATCAGCAGGCACTCGACTATTTCGGCAAAGCTGCCAACGCAGGCGTTAAGGCTGCCGCCCAGAACCGGGATGAACTGAGCAAATGGCTGGATGAACAATAAACATCAAAGATAACAAAGAAAGCCCCGATAGGCATCATGCTTACCGGGGCTTTTTGTATTCATATAAGTAGACAAAATTTATTCTTTTGCTTTCCACTCATTAATGAGTTCGTTGATTGTCTCTTTCACCGACATGATACGGCTGGTCTTCCAGGCATTGCTTCCGGCAAAGGCATATCCGTTTTCAAAGTTTCCTTTGAAAGCATTATACAGCGCCGTAACGATGCAGTACGGACTCTTCGAAATATCACACGTCTTGATGCAGTTGAACGGACACGCTTTCGGTTGCTTGATGCCGGCCTTCACCTTCTCGAGGAAGTTGCAATGGATGGCACGCCCCGGCATTCCGACAGGACTCTTGATAATCTCGATGTCCTTTTCTTCCGCCTTGATATAGCTTTCTTTGAAAGCATCGCTGGCGTCGCACTCGGTAGTAGTGACGAAACGGGTTCCTAATTGAACGCCCGATGCTCCAAGGTCCATCACGCGTTTGATATCTTCACCCGTATAAATGCCTCCTGCTGCGATTACCGGGATTCTCTTGTTGTATTTCTGTTCGAAAACAGATACTTCCTGCACAACCTGCGGAAGCAACTCTTCCAGTGAGAAATGTTCGTCTTCCAACTGGTTTTCCTTATAACCGAGGTGACCGCCGGCCTTAGGGCCTTCCAGTACAACGGCATCGGGAAGATAGTCGTAGTTGTTCTTCCATTTCTCGCAGATGATACGTACGGCACGGGCGCTTGATACGATGGGCACCAGCTTCGTCACGCTGTCTTTCTTGAGGAACGACGGCAGGTCGAGCGGCAGTCCGGCACCGCTGAAGATGATATCTACCTTCTCGGCGATACTCGTCTTCACCAGTTCTGCAAAATCGGAAAGAGCCACCATTACGTTTACACCGATGATACCTTTTGCCTTTTCACGGGCTTTACGGATTTCTTCGGCCAGGCCCAGATTGCCTGCTTCTGTGTAATTGGGTGATAGCTTTTTATATAAAAGTCCGAGACCGGCGGCGGAGATAACGCCAATCCCACCTTCATTTGCTACGGCTGAGGCTAAGCCGGATAGAGAAATGCCTACGCCCATCCCACCTTGGATAATTGGGAAGCGAGGTTTCAAATCTCCGATTGTTAATGTCTTCATGAAAAATATTGTTATTAAATACGCGGCAAAGGTAGCACAATAAACCAAATGATGTGCAAAAAGGACCAATAATATTGCACAGGTATAATACTTTTGTGCAATATTATCGGTCCGTGGGGAAAAACGGGAGTTATTATCTTATTTTACGGGGATATATCCTACTTTTTTAACAGTCTCCTGGCCTTCGGCAGAGAGTACATAGTCGATGAAAGGTTTTACCCTGCCTTCGGTCTTTGCTTCATAGTAGTAAAACAAAGGACGGACAATCGGATAAGTCTTATTTTTCGCATTGGCGAATGAAGGTTCAACGAAACTTTTGCCGGCATCATAAGAAACATGCAGAGCCTTGACATCTTTGTTTACATAGGCCAGGCCAACGTAACCGATAGCCCCTTTGGTCTGGCTGACCGACTGGATAATGGCTCCGGTTGCAGGCATACTCAGGATACCGTTCATATAGTTCTTATTTTTCAATACGCTTTCCTTGAAGAACTCGTATGTACCGGATGAAGTCTCGCGCGAATAGGCTACAATCTTCATATCGGCTCCGCCTACTTCCTTCCAGTTCTTGATTTTTCCGGTGAAGATACCTTCCAGTTGTTCGCGGGTCAGATTATCCACCTTATTGGAAGGGTGAACCACTACAGCCAGAGCGTCGTAGGCAATAACCACTTCCTTTGCATTCTTCTTTGCTTCCTGCAAACGGACTTTCTCGTCGAATTTCATTTTACGGGAAGACATGGCGATATCGGTCGTACCTTCCATCAGGGCGGAGATGCCGACACCGGAACCACCGCCTGTTACAGTCACTTTGGTTCCTTTATTCTTATTCATAAAGTTTTCAGCTTCTGTCTGGCTGACCGGCAAACAGGTATCACTTCCTTTAATTTTCTGTGCAAATACATTCGTTGCAAACAAACAGGCTGCCATAGCTGCCAAAAGAATCGTCTTTTTCATTACTCTTATTTGAATTAATTTCCTGATGCAAAGGAACAACACACGTATTTCAACTACATGAAACAGGTGTTACATTTGTGTGAATAAAAAGGTCAGAATTTGTATTGCAAACGAACCGTCAACACATTATCCTTACGGTCTTTCTCATATCCTTTTACGAAGTCGCTCTTTTCATTGAAGTTGAATTCGTAGTAAGCCTGGACACGGATATGTTTGTTGAAGCGGTATAAGCCGCCGATGCCTAATGTACTTTGGGCCAAATCTGTTTTAGATGTAAATGAGTTATCCGTACCTATTTCATTTCCTTTCAGCTTCGTATTCGGATCGTATACATCATATTTGAGTACGGCAGAGAATGGAGAAGTCCCGATGTCCTGTACCAGGTAGAAGAAATAACCGATAAAGGGGCGTTTGAATAACGCATTTTCGGGAAGATTCTCCGGACGTGTTCCGGTATTCGGGCTTTTGCTGCTGGAGGCAATTCCCGGCTGTGTGCCTAAAAGACCTTCGGCACGTAAAGAGGTTGTTCCCCATGAACTCAAGAAACAGAACTGGGCATCCATACCGATATATTCACGTTTCATATACGTACCGGTTTCACCTTTATCAACTTCGATAAAACGCTTGCCGTCCATCTCATAGGCAGTTGTAGTCGGGTTGTAGACGCCTCCGTTGTAATAAGAAATACCTGCACCCCATTTACCCCAGTTGCCGATTTCCTTGTCAGCACCTAGACGGCCGATAAAGTCTTTGCGGTTATCGGTTTCGCGGTTGATACTGTTTCCGGCAAACAGACCGGCATCCAAACGGAGGAAAGCGAGAGGACTTTCTTTTTTGGTACGCAGCGTCAGCATAGCACCCAGGTCACGTTCGTCCGGGAAGAAATACTGGATAATCGTTGCACGTTCAGGCGATTCCAGGCCACTGGTAGAGTAACCTATCTCATGTCCGAATGGACGGTTGAAGACACCGGCCATCAACTGGCTGCGTTTCGTCCAGGGGTCTTTAATGCCGATATAAAGGTCACGGAAACTGACGCCTTTGTCGTTAGCCTCAATCTGTACCGCTCCGGTTCCGATACCGTCGTTATATTCAAACTTCAGTCGTCCGCGGCGGATACCGATACGGTTAAAACCTTTATCCTCATGTTCATTCTTATCGCCGACTTTCAGGGTTGCATCCTCCTGTCCGTACTGAAATTGACCCTGGATATAGGCAGAAACTTTAAATTTACTTAGTTTCTGCACTATTTTATCCAGCGTTGCTGTCTCTTCCGCAAGCGAATCGATGCGGGCATCTATTTGTTCCGTGTTCTGAGCTTCCGTGAAAAAGGGAAGCAGCGCCAACAGGACAAGCGCCATTAATTTTGTTATCTTCATTCCTAACTTTGTTGGTTGCGTAGAGAGCACAAAGATAAAACCAAGTTGTTACATAGATGTTACAACCTGGTTAAAATCCTGTTAGTCAACAGTCAGGTTCCCGTGACCGGTTCTTTTATCGGACTCGGCACGTTTTGCCAGTTCCTTTGTTGTCAGGGTGATTACCTTGCCGACCGGTTTACCGTCGCGATAGGTCACGATACGCAACCAGGTTGCATTTTTCGGTATGCTCAACGGCTCGGTATATTTCGGAGTATGGCTATCCGGGTCTGTATTATCGAATGTATAGTAAATATCCGTACCGGCAATCTCACTGCCCAGTTCCACCTGCAAAACGCCATCCTGCAAGTACGGGCTCACAATTGCATTGTACATACTGCGGGCATAGTTTATATCTGCCTGGTCGGCACGGACAAAATGTTTTTCGACCCGCGGCCAGAATTTCTCCCAATCCGTTTTAGACGGCCCGCTCCATAATACTTCCGACAATGCCCAACCACGCGGCCACGTCATGTATTCGACATGACGGAAAGTTGGAAGCGATTCAGCCCACAGGTTTCCCTGTCCACCCAGCACCATTTCGGCCGGAACACCTTCCGGTACGGGATTGAAACTGTATGAATCTTTCAGACGGCACATAGAATAGGTATCCGGTTCAACAGAAGGTTCCCCCTGCCATAAATCCAGATAGCAATGTTCCGTCGGAGTCATAATCACATGATGGCCGGCTTTAGCCGCTTTGATACCGCCTTCCATACCACGCCAGCTCATTACGTTCGCATCGGGAGCCAGACCGCCTTCCAGGATTTCATCCCAGCCGACCAGTTTCTTTCCTTTCGACTTCAGCAAATCGCCCATCCGGTGGATGAAATAACTTTGCAGCTCTTCTTCATTCTTCAGGTTCTCAGCCTTCATACGGACCTGGCAACGGGGACATTTATGCCAGAAACCTTTAAAACATTCGTCACCTCCGATATGTACATATTCATCCGGGAAAAGGGCGGCAACTTCCGTCAGTACCTTATCCATGAACTCGAATGTATAATCCTTTCCGATACAAAGGGTATTTTCATCTTCTCCGTAGAACTTATTTCCGACATTCACGGCATCCGGGGCTTTCATACAGGCTAGTTCCGGATAAGCGACCAACGCTGCGACGCTATGTCCGGGCACGTCTATTTCAGGAATAACACGTACATAACGTTTGGCTGCATAGACCAGCACTTCTTTCACATCCTCCTGGGTGTAGAAACCGCCGTAGGTAGTCTCCTCTCCCGGTTGCTGACGTTCACGCTGCCACCATTGGCCCACACGGGGAGCACGCCAGGCACCAACTTCCGTCAGTTTCGGCAAGGACTTTATTTCCAGGCGCCATCCCTGGTCGTCCGTCAGGTGCCAGTGGAAGACATTCATCTTGTATTCGGCCAGTTCATCAATATACTTCAAAACTTCTTCCTTGGTAAACCAGTGGCGGCTAACATCGAGCATCAGCCCGCGCCAGGGGAACTGGGGTTTGTCAGTGATTTCAGCACAAGGAATAGTCCATTTCTTATCTTCAGGCTGCACAGTCTTGCTTTTAATCTCTGCCGGAAACATCTGTAACAGTGTTTGCACACCATAAAAGATACCCGCAGGCTTATTGGCAGTAATAAGGATATCTGAATGTTTCACTTTCAACTGATAGCCTTCATCTCCTAAAGACGCATCCTCCACCAGCTTGAATTCTATTTTCCCATGCTTTTCTACCGGAAGCTCAAAACCTGTAGCAGGTGAAATTTTCTCATTCAAATATTCGGCAATTCCCACCAATGCCTGATTCGACTGATCGAGCGTAATCGCAGCATTACGAGTAAGCGTAAAAGAATCAGAGTTTACTTTCATTTCCTGCGGAACAGGAATCAAGGCAAGCGTATCACGCTCACTTACAGACTGACGGGAACAAGAAATACTTATACAGACTATTCCCGTCATTAAAAATGCATGTAATGACTTCTTCATTCTATTTCAAACATATTTACAATTAGTGCCCGAAGATAAGAATAGTTATTCAATTACCACATCTAATTCCGCACATTCAATCGTAAGAGCAACAATTACATTCGATGTTCGATAATAACGGGCAAGCCTTTGCTTCATTAATCGTGAAACGAAGTTTTTGTGTCTCCACTGTTGGGAAACGCAAGATTCGCTTATATCCGATTGTCGAACCCGTAGCCACAACCTGCCATTCATCACCGACAAAGGCTTCCAAAGTAAACGCTTTTACACGCTGTCCCAAGCGAATATATTCCTGCACCAGGAATTGATTGATCGCGGTAGGAACTTTAAAATCAAACTCCACAGAAGCAGAAGTCACCTCGTCATCCGTTGCCCAATAAGAATCTTTATTTCCATCGATTAAATGAGCAGCAGCAAAATCTTTCCCCCTCACATTCGAAGCCCTGACCTCTGCTTGTTGTGCTAAGTTTTCTTTGAAGTTATTCTGTAAGATCTTTGCAACTTCCATTAGGACAGCAGAATCGGTCGGGTGAACCAACCCACGTTTGTCGATCGGAATATTCAAATTCCAGGTAGCATTACGACCGACCGAATGATAATACACATCGAGTAACTGATCGACAGTCTTCACCTGATCATCTTGCTCTTCATGATAGAACCAACCCGGACGAATAGAAACATTCACTTCTGCCGGCACCCAATACGAACCATCTTCATGTCCATTCTGTAACTGCTGATAATGAGGCTATCCCGGCCAAACTTCTTCTCTTCGAAGCGTGCTCCAATTTGTCTCGCCTACCCATCCGGCCTCGTTTCCACACCAACGGACATCAGGACCTGCATCACTAAAAATTACGGCATCCGGCTGTAATTTTTTTACCAATTGATTGGTACCGGGCCAGTCATAATAGGTCTTACGATCTACGCTACGTGTTTCATCCGCCCCGCCATAATAACCGGAACCGCCATTTGCACCATCAAACCAGACTTCAAAAATATCTCCGTAATTCGTCAATAGCTCATTCAGTTGATTTCTGAAATAAGTGATATAAGCTTCCGTTCCATATTCTTTATGATTTCTATCCCAGGGAGAAAGATAAATACCCAACTTCAATCCATATTCTTTACAGGCGTCAGCCAGTTCACGCACTAAATCCCCATTACCATTCCTCCACGGAGATTGTTTCACACTATAATCCGTATAAGCCGAAGGCCACAAACAAAAACCATCATGATGTTTTGCCGTCAGAATAACCCCTTTCATTCCAGCCTCCTTAAATAACCGACACCACTGCCTGCAATCCAGTTCCGACGGATTGAATAATTGGGGATCTTTATCACCATATCCCCATTCCATATCGGTAAACGTATTCATACTGAAATGAATAAAAGCATAACGCTCCAGTTCCTGCCATTTAAGTTGGGCTTCCGTCGGAACAGGTCCGCATGCCTCCGGCGCTTTCGGCCGTTCACAACCTGTTAAATTAAATAATGCGATCAAAACCAATAATAAACAATCTTTTTTCATCTTCTATTTATTTTATCAATCTGTTCATTCTACCATAAATAAAGCTCCGCTCCCTCCCTGCAAATCCACTTGAAAATAGGTCGTATCATCTTCTTTACCTATAGCCTCCAGTGGTTCTTTTTTACCTGTCTCCGGATTTATCCAACAACAGCCTGTGGCACCGGCTTCAGCTAAGTCTATACCCAACCGGACACGCTGAGTCAAAGGAGCAGCCTCTTCCTCCAACTTCGAAGCATACCCGTTGGTGACCATGAAAAACGTCTTTTCGCCTTCCTTGAAGAAGCCCGGGTCGCCCTGCTCTTCCTTCGGTATGACATCAAAGAAACCTACATACAAATCGGCACCTTCCTCCGGCTCCGACACGATCCTGCCCTCAGCCTTTTTTAAGAACGAAGCCTCCGGATTAAGAACGGAAATCATCCCCGGTTTGCCTTCCGTATATTTGGTGGTACCCGGCACATAACGGACATCGGTTGTTTTCAAACGCACCAAATAATCGCCAATATGCAGGCTCTCGCGATTGCAACGGTTCACCCAATCCATGTGTTTGGTCGGATGCCCGGGCATTCCCTGTTCCAGCAACAGTGACCAGTCGGTCGGTGCCGTTTGTCCGCCATAACCATCCCCTTGCAAAAAGCGGAACCAGTTCAGCCACTTCCCGCCAAACGTCCAGGTCATATAATAATACAGGCGCAATTGCGACTCGGTCAGTTTATAGGTTCCTTCGTTGACATACCCTTGCGAATATTGCCCGAACGCCATATAATCTTTCTTGTTGCCTTCCCATCCGCCTAACGCCAGATCGCGGTATTCGGCCAGATGCCCGGCCATGTCTTTGGCTCCTATATAATTATCCTTATCCCATGTATGGAAATAATACCAATCGTAGGTCAACAAATCCGGCTTGGCAAGTTTGATGTAAGTCAACAGATTTTCCCGAGTCCACTGATTGGGATATTGATTATTATGAACCAAGACATCCGGATACAAACGACGTGCCACATCATACCACTCTTTCAAAAACTTCGCCACCTCAAACGAGTAGTGTTCTTCGTCCCCGAAACAGATCGTAGTCAGGTTATTCAAATACTTTAACTGGTCTTCCGAAAGGAATCCGTTCTTCTTTTCATAATCTGTCGGCCCTTTCTTCAACTGATCGGCATGAGGCGCTTTCGCTATTGCCCACTGGCTATCAGGAAATTCCTTGAAATAAGAGGTATTAATCAAGGGCGGTCCATAGAAAGTAGGCCCGGTAAACCCCGTCAGCTTCCAATCCGGAATCGACAGGTTATAGGCAGGTTGCCCGGCCTTCCCTCCTAATTCATAATTGTCGGTTGCCACCCAGCATTGCAGTTGCAGCCCATGCCTGATGAATATGCGATTTGCCCGGAACAACTCCGGCTCCACCACTTCTATCCCGGGTTCTTCCGGATCCGGTTCTTCCGTAATCGGATCATTATTATCCGAACAAGACAGCAAACAGAACACTGCCAATAACTTCCCGGAAATCAAACTACTTAAAATTTTCTTCTTCATATAAATCCGTTATAATGTTTTATTCAAATGTTCTTTTAATAATTTTTCCACTTCATTTTAAATAATGAATCAACAAAAAAGGATTACCCTCTTCATCTACCGAATCAAACTTTTCCCGTAACCGCTTGACCTGTTCCGGATACTTCGCCTCAAAATCATTATATTCATTCCGCCCCACCCAAAGATCTTTCAAATACCAGGCAGGCACCAACGAATAAATAGCTGTAGCGTCCATCCCGATCACCTCACCGAAACTGATCAAATACTCATCCGTATAAGTATCCAAAGAAACGACACGGCTTTTACCCTCCTTTTTGTCGTAAACGCCCATGACCTGTTGCCCGTCAAGGATGAAAGGAGCCAACAAGTAATGTTCCGTTTCCTGAAACCCTCTGAAACCAACCACATATTTACAGACCGGATTACTCCTCCGCAGTTCTTCGTATGGTTGAGCTTCTTTGGCATCTTCGGGCCAACTCCTGTCGCCCAAATCAAACCGATATTTAGGGAAGAAACTGCCATCCGCTTCATCCATTTGATAAACCGTATAGTCCAATGCTTTCGTATAATAAAAATCCGATTGAAAGGAAGAAAACGGATATCGGCTGCCCAAGTCGAAACTATTCCATGAGGCGGGAATCATGAAAGTCTTCTGCTTCGTCTCCATCTTTTCAGACAGAACCCACACGTTATACGGATTTTCACAATCCTGGATATAATTTCCCATATACCCGACATAACGATCTTTGAACTGTGTAAGCCGAGTAAAAGCCTTAGGGGTACCGATCACTTTCCGAAGCTGTTTACCATCCAAATCAAACTTCATGATTTTCCGGTCGATCCGTGTAGCCACATTCAAACTGGCATCTGTCGGATCGATATATAAATCAGCCAATTGCAAATACTCATCCGGTCCTTGCCCATACTTTGAAATCTTATTGATATACTTTCCGGAAAGATCATAAATATAGACAGTGCGTGTCTTATTCGCATCCATCAAATAAATCCGGTCTTTATATCTGACAATCCTGTCTATATCCCCGAAAAGAGCCTCCTCACTATCCAGCCGGACAATCTCCAACCGATCCAATACGCCCCAGTCATGAATACTGGAAAGCTGGTTGCAATCGAGAGCTATAACAGGCAGGTCGGCCTTTTCTTTTTTATGGCTGCAACCACCCAGTATGCAGAGCATCAAACCTAATACAAGACTTTTTCTCATGACAAACTACTGAATATGTTCTTTCAACAACTTCTCCACCTGTTCCGGTAACGGATCCAATGCCAAAATCTTTCCCTCCGGATCTATCAGGAAACGCCCACCGGCACCAGTTTCTCCATACATTTCCCAAACACCAACCTGGCCATTCAGATCCACCAAATTGATCCAAGGATATTGGTCCTGCTGCAACGCCTTTTCCAAGGGACCTGTACTGTTGGCTTCGCGAGCAACTCCTACAACAGTAAATCCTTTATCCTTATAGGTTTCATAAGTTGGGATAATCAGTTTCGAGTAAGCACGGCAAGGACTACACCAAGAAGACCACAGATCCAGCAAGGCATACTTTCCCTGTATCAAATCCGACAACCGATGAGAATTGCCCTCCACGTCGGGGGCCACAAAGTCAACGAAAGGGTCGCCCTTTTTTAATTGGAGACCGGCCAAGTTATTACCTATCTCTTTAATATATGGATGAGAAGCATACTGCTCTTTATACAAATTTTCAAATATCTCTTCAAACATCGGTATATTGGAAAGGGACGGTTGAGATTTAAATATACCTATTTCCCTAAACAGCCAATATTTATACAGGCACAGCCCGACAAGGGTGGGATACGTACGGATATACGCTATGTTTCGTTCCTTCTCCTTCTGAAAGCTCTCGTTAATCTCTTTCTCCAATGACCGAGCCTGTTCGGTCATACCATCTCCCTTCTCGAAATAGGCTCTTCCATCTTCCATCAATTGCTCACGAATCGATTCGTCGCTTTCCTGGTCTACCCTGTCTTTCAACGCATGAATCTCCGACAAGTAGTATTGCTTATCCTGCATCAATTGTCTTCGTTTGGAAAACAACGGATCCATGATAGAACCTTCCTTCACATGCTGTAATTCCTTGTTCAAAGGTGAATCCGATTGGATACCGGAAGTTTCAACCGCATCCCCGTTATAAAGTTTGAAATGGGTTTTCCCTTTCTCCGAGATAAAATCAACCGGATAAAAACCATTATTCATATAATCATGCCAGGAACATAGTTGATAAAGCCGGTTTACACTGTCACGGAGCGTATATCGGAATTTTCCATCAACCACCGGTATGGAGTACTGCCTTGCAACATCTTGCTTACAGGCCTCCGTCAGCAGTAAACGGCTACATTCGGGCCAATCCTTTACTTCGCCTTCCAGCACACATTCAAACGTATTACGTGGTTGCTCGATCGGTTTCAAATGAATCCCTTCCAAACGGAGATCCCAATTATCCTTCAAAGAGATAAAGTCGATAAACTTATCTTTCGGCGATACTGGTTCAAACTGCAAAGTTACCCAACAGCATCCGGAAGCAGGCATTATTATCTTCTTTCCCAACTCACATCCGGAAACATTCGTCAAACGATACGTCTTACCAGTCGTTTTCCCCATCAAACTCACCTCAGAAGAAAGAAGCGCAAACTCACCTGGCCTATTATACAAGGCCATCTGTAAAATGGTTGCCG
This sequence comes from Parabacteroides goldsteinii DSM 19448 = WAL 12034, assembly GCF_000969835.1. Classification (GTDB taxonomy): domain Bacteria; phylum Bacteroidota; class Bacteroidia; order Bacteroidales; family Tannerellaceae; genus Parabacteroides; species Parabacteroides goldsteinii. Next base: position 3,276,019 of record NZ_KQ033912.1, on the reverse strand, counting down.
TATCGGAAACTTCGACCCGGTAAAGTTCCAAAGCGTTTGTATTCGTCTTTTCCACCACCGGATAATCAATCACACGCCCTGTCTCCGAACAGGCAACCAAATTAACAAATAATAAAACCAATACTATATGTTGGAAAAACTTCATCCCTGTATTCCTCCTATTTTTATAATTCTCGTTCACTTAAAAAGTTTCCCATAATCCAACACCCTTATCACCGGATTACTATCCTCTATCAACCGAACAGACGTACGCCTGTCGATCAAACAGAAACGCCTCTGTCAGTCGAACAGGTGTACGTCTGTCGATCGAACAAATTATTCGATCTCCGGACGGTCGCTGCCTCCACCGTTGCCAATGCGCAAAGCATGCTCGTATTCAATCACACGCGGAGCCTTCAATAAGGTATTACTATTGGAATACTGCGTGACAATACGGAGCGTATATGTGCCTTCGGCCAATTCTGCTGGCACACGGGCAATCACCGTCTTCGGATCATTCTGTGTCAAGCGACGGGTCACAGCCGTTTCCACGCCTTTCGAATCAATAAAGAATACACCGACACCTTCAGCTTCTCCGGCAACCCGAATCTTTTCGCCGGAGATCAAGATATCGTCGCCCGGTGTCATCGAACCGTCGGTCAAGCCGGTAACCGTATCAGTCACCAAACCGATACGCGCGGTACTGTCTTTCACGCCCAGCACTTCCAAGCCAACTACCGAAAGAGCTTTCCGCAGCTCGGCTGAAGGGCTTATACTGACTGAAACCTTGTGCTTCTCGGGATTATACTTCTCAGTAGAACTATTCCACACACCCAATACGCTCGGTGTATATTGGGCAACCCCGGTCAATACGCTGGTGCCGTTTTGCAACAATTCACGGATAATACGGTCGTGCTGGTTGATGACAGACAATAAAGTATCATACTTTATCTCAGAACCTTCCTCGATAATCTGTTTCGCGATGTCTTCGTTGCGTGATGTTTTCCCTACAGTAGATACTTCTGCTGTGTAATCGTTCTCTACGTCTTTGGTAAGCAGGTTCAAGTTCAACCATACTTTCCAGAATTTTGTGAATGCACTCATGATATGTTAATTTAAGGCACAACAACGGCGCTGTGTCAGGTTATTTCTTTAATGTAACTAATTTATAAGGATCTTTCGAGTTTGAATATTTTTCTCATCCAAATATAATTTCAACACATATACTCCTTTGGGAACATTTTCAAAGTTTAGAACTCCGGATTTAGATTCAACCATGCCTTTTCTCATTAAAGAGCCTCTCATCTGGTCATACAATTCATATTTCAAAGGAGAAGAAGATACCGGTTCTTGATCAACATTCAGAATAAAACTATTGGATGAGGTTCGTGCTACTTGGATTTCGTCAGATTGAGGTCTCTCTATCACATTCACGTTATTTCTTAAAGAAACTATCCACACTTCTGATTGTACATTGGCTACAATATATTCATAGGAGGAAACATTCTTTTTGGTGGTAAATACCGCTTTTGTCGTTCCTTGTCCGGAAACGATTTCCAAGCCATCAGAAACAAGCCAGTTTATGATCACTTTTTCCCGTGGGAGATTAGTTACTTCTACCGTTGCTTCCTTTCCATAAGACAAAATTGTACTGTTACTTGTCAGATACGGATCGGATATTTCAAATGTTCGTGAGATAGCCACAGAACCACAATCCGCATAAACGGTACATGTTCCTGTTTTTAAAAAACGACCTTTCACACTATTGGTAAAACAACCCTCTTGCATAGCATGAAAATCTCCATACCATCGTCCAACCTTAACGGAATGTTGTCCACTTTTACTTCGTATTTCAAGTTCACAGAAATCCAATGTACTAATATGAGAAGGAGGACTTCCATAATGAGCAAATGCAATTTCTAAATCTTTCTTTAATTCTTCAGCTAGCTGTGCATTAATAGTTTGTGCCATAAAGAATAGGCAACAAGATAATAAGGAGAATACAGTTTTCATGGCTTTCATATTTTAAAATTTATACTATTAAAATTAATAGGAGTGTATCAAAACTCCATAAACGGAATTTTGATACACTGTTTTGAGTTTATTTACCACCCTGTCGGCTGCTCAATATTCGGATTAGCCGTTTCCTCGGTTTGAGGGATAGGCCAAGCATTGTATTTCGGGAATGTGCAAGCACGGTTTTCAACCTGAACATACGCATTGGTTGTCGGGTTCCAAGCACCCAAAGCTGAGCCATTCATGGTTTCATTACCAATACCCCAACGACGGATGTCGAAGTAGCGTTTTCCTTCGAAAGCAAACTCAACACGACGTTCGCGACGATACAGTTCACGCACCTTTTCCTGTGTATTATAAACCGCTTTGTCCATATTCGGCATACCGGCACGATTACGAATCATATTGATGTATTTCTCAACATCCGGATTCTGCCAATCGCCTGTTTCAACCAAAGATTCTACATAATCCAACAAGACTTCTGCATAACGGTATAGCGGGAAATATAAGCTACCATTACCATTATTAGATCGGTCTTCTTCGTTCAAATACTTCTTAGCCCAATAACCAGTACGAGATGCACCCACTTTTCCAACTTGGTCGGCACCGTCTTTGAACGGTTCATATACATAATCTATGAAAGAACTATTATCACCCGGTAAAACTACAGTTTCATACAAACGCGGGTCGCGTGCTACCGCCAATGGATCCTTTTGCAACTTTTCACGCTCTGCAGCAGGCAGGTCTTTCAAAGCGACACCATCAGCCGTTTCATATTCATCTACCAACGATCTCAAAACACTGGCAGCCCCCTGTCCTCCCAAACTCTGCGGAGCATTACGGAACCAAGCTTCCGAACAACCGCTTCCAACATACATGATACGTTCTTTATTGTCTTGTCCCTTATAACGGAACATATCGCGATAGTTCTTACCCGGATCATCATCTGTTTCAGCAGAGTAATACAACTCAAAACTATTATCCGGATGTTCGATGAATGTCTTAGCTGCTGCTTTAACCACATCATAGCGTTTGAATTGCAAATTCACATCCATCTTCAACATCAATGCGTATGCTTTACACATACGATCGCGACGGTCTCTATCCCACACAAATGGAAAAACTTTATTCTCCGTATCTTGGATGGCAATCACCGCATCCAATTCACTATTGATAAAGTTTAAACATTCATCAATCGTATTGCGGCTTTTATAGATTTCATCGCCATTCAAGACTTTATCCTGAATTGGAATACCATCGTTCATTCCATAATACATCAACAACTGGATATGATACCAAACACGCCAAACACGTGCTTCTGCAATCATTCTCTCCCGTTCTTTTTCGTCTACAAAATAAGCAGCATCCACATGATCCAAGAAACGGTTGCAACGACGAATACGCATATAGTATTGCGTCCACAAATCATTCATATACCCACCTGTAGTGGTAGTAGCCGAACCATTTCCTAAGTTGGCAATTTCCCCCTTGAAGTTACCCGACCAATACATATTGTCGGTAGCCCCTTCCAAGTGAACCAGTGAGAAATAAGGTGCATCGTAGTGATAGGTACCCCGTGGCCAATACTTACAAGAAGACAATGCAGCATTACATTCGCCGACGGTTCCCCAGAAGTCTTCATCCGTTATCGCTGTTGGATGATCTCGCGTCAAGAAATCTTCACAACCACAGAAAAGAATAGACGCAGAAAGTAAGGTTAAAACCTTTTTACTGAAAATATTTTTTAATTCCATGATACAATCTTATTTAGAAATTCAAATTAACACCAAAAGAATAGGTCTTCACCAACGGATACTCTCCCATCTGGCCTCTACTTTCCGGATCTACCAAATCGTCTTTGGCAAATGTGAACGGATTTTGAGCATTCACATACACGCGGATGCTGGATACTCCTAATTTCTTTAATCCGAGCTGATCAAACGTATATCCCAACTGAATATATTTCACACGGCAATAACCGGCATCGAAGAACCAAAAATCAGACTGGTGTGCATTATTACCATACGTAGCATTCGGAGCCAAACGTGGATAGCGCGCACCCGTATTGGTCGGTGTCCAATAATCAGTCTGTGCTGACAAAGGGACCATACCGTCACCGGTAATATCCAAACCAAATGAGTAAGGTTGTGAATAATAAGCATCAACTCCCGTTACCCCCTGGAATAAAACTTCTAAGTTCCATTTTTTCCAATCCAATGAAACGTTAGCAAAATAGTTCAATGAAGGTTGGCTATCCCCACGGATCACACGGTCGTCGGCGGTAATTTTACCATCGTTATCCGTATCGAGGTAATGGATATCACCCGGCTGCTGACCGTCCCAAATAACAACGCCTTCTTTAGGAATCCATTTCCCGGAAGCATCTTTCGTAAAGTCACTTTCCTGCAATAAACCAGCAGTCGGATAAACAAGATGGCTATTCAATGCATATCCTTCTTTATTGATTGATCCGCCATTATAATAGGGGCCACCAAACAAGCTTTCAATTTTGTTTTCATTGTGGCTCAAACCACCATGGATATTAAATCCAAAATCTTTAGTCAATTGTTTACCATAATTCACATCGATTTCCCAACCTTTATTTCTCAACTCACCCGAATTCAAGAACACAGTGCCGGAACCACCGATAAAAGAGATAGGCGGTTCGAGAATCAAGTCTTTAGTCAATTTGTTATAATAATCGATCGTGATATCCAAATCTTTAAACAAACGAATATCAGCACCTACATTCAACATCTGAACGGTTTCCCATGTCAAATTAGGGTTACCATAGACTGTTTCCGTTCCATCTCCTGAAGAAATCAAGCTTTGATACTTATACAATTTATCAATGTTCTCATTACCTAATGATCCAAATGACCCCCTGACTTTGAAGTTATTTACAAACTTCAAATTGTTCTTCATGAAGTTTTCTTCATGCAAGTTCCATCCCAAACCGACAGAGGGGAATACACCAAACTTGTGCCCTTTACCAAAACGAGAAGAACCGTCACGACGCACAGTACCTTCAATCAGATAACGATCATTAAATGTATAATTAGCTTTTGCAAACATTGATACCATTGACCACTGATCCCAGTCACCTTTATTCGTCAACTCCTGATTATAACCACCGATGGCAAACAAACGATGTTTGTCTTTTTCAAATGTATATTCAGCCGTTCCACCGATATAGTAATAACTGGTTCTATCTTTTCCAGCTGCATTAATAGCTCCCCATGTTTGCAAAAGGGCACCCGTTTCATAATCAAAAAAATTGTAAGAACGTCTTCTTCTGTTATTTGCGGTACTACTGATACGATAGGAATACTGACCCCGCAAGATCAACTTAGGTAATACTTCATAACGCGGTGCTAAATTAATACTAATATTATCTTCCAATGCTTTGAATTCGCCGCCACGATCTAACATAGCAGCCGGGTTTCGTTGTTCCGGGCGATTACCATAGTAAACAATATCACTACCTTCTTTCATTGGATATCTGCCTATGATCGTTGGCGGAGTTCTATAAGCATACTGAATAATATCTTTCGTATAAGATTCATCTCGATACATCGGTTCATACTTGTTGGTACGGTATGAATTGAAGTCCATATCAACAGACAGGTTATCCAACAAGTTGACAGTCGTGTTAGCACGGATATTCAAACGGTCAAATTTAGACTTTTCTATCAAACCTTCGTTGTTCAAATAGTTTACAGTCAAAGCGAAACGCGCCAGGTTACTACCTCCAGAAATACCCACAGAGTGACTATGGATCAAACCGTTTTTAAACAAGAAATCCATCCAGTCCATATTCGGATACTTAATCGGATCCGTTTGGTTACGAGTAGCATCGATAGCTTCTTGTGAATACGTCGGGTCACCACCGATATTTTGGTTAGCCACATTCGACATTTCCATAAAAGTAGCGGCATCTACCATTTTCGGCAAATAAGTAGCCTGTTGAATACCTACATATCCATTATAAGAAACATTTACTTTTCCCGGCAAACCACGTTTGGTCTTAACCACAATTACACCATTGGCAGCACGAGCACCATAAATAGCAGATGCGGCAGCGTCTTTCAAAACAGTAACACTTTCAATCGTATTCGGATCCAGTTGGTTCATATCCATCGGAATACCATCTACCAACACCAAAGGATCGTTATTCGTCATCAATGAAGATATACCACGAATCTTAATAGTTGCAGCATCGGCACCCGGTAGACCGGAACTTTGCGATACGTTCAAACCGGTAATACCTCCCTGCAAAGATTGTGATAAAGAAGTGATGGGTTTCGTCGCCATGTTCTTCGTAACGTCCAGTGTAGACACAGCGGAAACTGAGTTCATTCTCTTTTCCGACGAGAAACCAGTAACGATGATTTCATCAATTTCTTCAGAGTCGGAACTCAAAGAAACTGTCAAGTTACTGATAGCACGTGAAACGACATGTTCATAATCTTTAAAACCGATGTATTTGAATACCAATATGTCACCTCGTTTAGCTTTAATATTAAAATATCCATTAATGTCGGTCACCGTACCTATGGTTGTACCTTTGATCACAACATTCACACCTGCCAATGGAACCGGTGGTTCTACATTTTCTACAACCTGCCCCTGGATAGTCCATTCCCTATCGTCAGCGAGAAGATCTACCCCGGGCTGTTTAGCGGCATACTTTTCTACGACCAGATTGTCGTTTTCAGGTGAACCGGCAGCCCATAAACTAGGTCCTCCTCCCATCAAAGCACTGCTCAGCGAAACAAATAAAAGCGAACGCTTTAAAACTTTTTGATTAGATAACAGATAAAAACCTGTGTTCTTCATAATGTTATTATTAATAGTTGATTAAATTCATTTTCTGTTTGTAGCAAAGGGTCATAATTTATTCGTAGATTAACGACTGTTCTTATACCCCTGTTTGAACTGTGATAATTTTTACTATCTCCTAATAGCCCTCCTTTCTTTAATTTAGATTAACATTACTGAGGGCGAAATTACAGTTACCACAAAATTCAATAGGAGCAAATCAGATTTAACAGAAGATAATATTGTACTTGAAGGGATAAAAATTGGTTTTTATAGGGATAAGATTGTACTAAGCCGATCATAAACAAATAATTAACAAGGCATTAGCAAAATACATAATAATACTATAGTCCTAGGAGAACTATGTTATCAAAATTCATTTTTCAGACCAGTCAATAAGTTTATTAATATGAACAGTTGTTTTGATCAAAAAGTGTTTATATTAATATGTACTAGAGAGTTTACCTTAAGTACATTTTAGGCACTAAGGTACTTTAGATATAATCTCTAGAAGATATATGGAAAAACTAGCTTAGTTCAAGATAACTAGCCATATTAAAAAACTGATTAAATAGACTTAATATTTAATTTTATTAACATAGTTCTCCTAGTACTAAGGCTCAAAATTATAAAGATGATACGAATTACAAATTTGATAATATTATCAATCCTTTTCTTTGTTTTCCAGGTAAGCGGAATAAACTTTCCAGATTTCTGGTTTGAACACATAACAATAGCCGATGGATTATCCCAAAACTATATCACAGATATTAAGCAGGATAAGGACAGACTCATTTGGATCGGCACTAAAAACGGACTCAATAAATACGATGGCTACGAAATGACCATATACAATCATATACAAAATGATTCGACATCAATTCCTAATAATTACATCTCCTACATATATCAGGACTCAAAAGACAATCTTTGGATCGGAACAAATACAGGCCTATGCAAATACATTTCGGAAAAAGACTGTTTCGAACAATTCAACTTCGAAACCACGGATAGCCCACATTCCAACTACAACATCTCCTCTCTTTTTGAGGACAGAAATAATACTTTATGGATCGGAACAGAAGAAGGGTGTCTGATTTCATTCGACCTAAACACAGAAGGACTCAAAATATATAGAGCTTCTCAGGGAATCAAGGCTATTGAGCAGGACAAAAGTTCTTTACTGATAAGAGGAAGAAATAAGGGTATCATACACTTCGATCCTATCGAAGAAACCTTTTATCAAACTGCAATCGACTCAACATTCAATTCTGAGACAGTCACAACCATTGCTACTGATCCAAAAGGAAATTTTTGGATAGGTACACAAAGTCACGGCTTTTATCTATACGGGAAAAACCTTAACAAACTATCCGGACAGACCATTCTGGACATTCATTTTTATAAAGATACTTTTGCCTTGTTAGGAACCGAAGAAGATGGTCTTGCTTGCTACAATATATATACTGACGAATTTCAATATATAAACAATACACACAAAAATGTAAATCTCAATTCGGAAGGAATCACTTCATTATATGTAGATTCCACACAAACAATATGGATAGGAACGATCAATGGTGGAATAAATAAATTTGATCCGAACCGGAACAGGTTTGTACACTTGTCGCTTTCACCCAAGTATAATACGCCTTCTACTATCCATTGTGTTTTTGCATTGGAGACATTGGATAATCAATCAATATTAGCCGGATTAAATACAAAAGGAGTCTATTCGCTGGATAGCAGAACTTATAAAATTGACAATACTGCTATAAACCAAATAGCCCCTCAACTAAGCGAAACAACAATCAATACCATTCTGAAAGATAGCCGGGGTTTATTGTGGCTGGGCACTTACAAAAAATCGCTAATCATATCCGGTCCCAGAAACTTAACCGAACCAATAAACAAACTAATAGAAAAGAGCTTATCCCCATCAAGCTCAATCAAATCTTTGTATGAAGATTCTCAACACAGAATATGGATAGGAACAGATAACAGCGGACTGTTCTGCTACGATCCGAAGTTACATACTCTCCCCGGGAATACGAAAGAACTAAAAAAATACATTTATCCCGATCTGATAACCTCGGTTATCGAAGACGACAACCACCAACTCTGGGTAGCAACAAACTGTGGACTATATTTATACGATCCGGAAGAGGATTCTTTTACAAGAAATTTTCTCGCCAACCAAGAACAACCCTATTCACTGGCAAACACAATTATCCCGATCTGCCCAATCCAAGATACGCTTTGGCTTGGAACACGGCAAGGGCTCATCAAATATTCACACAAAGAACAAAAACATCGAATATTTCAGGTGGAAGACGGACTGCCAAGCGAAAGTATCAAAGGCTTATTGTATGACGAACCGAATAATAAACTCTGGATATCGACCGATCGCGGACTCAGTTGCCTGAATCTGTCTTCTTACCAATTCATAAACTTCGGACTAAAAGATGGAATTGTCGGAACTGAATTCAATGATATGAGTTTCGAAAAAGGTGCCGACGGAACTTTCTTCTTTGGTTGTGTAGACGGAATATACTGTTTCCGTCCGGATCAAATAAAAATGAATCCTTATGCCCCTGGGGTTATCATTACTCACTACCGGTTATATGATGATTCCCCCCAAAATAAAACAAATGGGGATATATCACGTATCCCTGTCCCTTCAAACAAAGAGATAACAATCCCGTTTAAACAGTCTATTTTCAGCATAGACTTCGTTGCACTCAACTATACAAACACACCTAAAAACCAATACGCCTATAAATTAGAAAATTACGACAATAACTGGCACTATGTCGGGACACAACACATGGCAACCTATACGAATTTAAACCCCGGAACTTACCTGTTCCGGGTTAAAGCCTCCAACAACGACGGTGTCTGGAACGAAAAAGGAGCCTCTCTGAAAATAACGATACTTCCTCCCTGGTGGCGAACAACATGGGCTTATTTTATCTATACAATAATAATCGGAGGTATTATTTTTATTTCAATCAGAATTTATACTAATCGGTTGAAAATGCAAAATCAGCTTAACAGGGAACAGTTCGAACGGGCACAACTAGAAAAATTAAACCAGTTAAAATCACAGTTCTTTTCCAATATCACCCACGAATTCAGAACGCCATTAACGCTTATTATCAGCCCTTTGGAAGCCATAAGTAATACTAAAGGCAGAGTTTCCCTCCGAGAGAATTATCTCACTACAATAAAAAACAATGCTTATAAACTACTGGACTTAGTGAACAGGCTTCTGGATTTTTCAAAAGTAGAGTCCGGTTGCTTCACCTTTAATCCGATTAATATAGACATTATATCTTCCATTAAACACGGTGTTGCATACTTCCAGCCTTTAGCCGGAGAGAAAAATATTACACTCATCTTTCATGCCGACAAAGATGATTTTGTCTGCTCTATCGATCCCAATATTATAGAAAAAATACTATACAATTTAATTTCAAACGCCATAAAATATACTCCTGAAAATGGGACAGTAGAAGTTTGTGTTACACTGGAAAAAGGTAATTTATTAAGCCTCTCGGTAAAAGACACAGGGAAAGGAATTCCCGTTAATAAGCAAAAGGTTATATTCGATCGCTTCTACCAGTTAGACGGAGATATACCTAATGGTACCGGTATCGGCCTGTCATTAGTGAAGAGTCTGGTAGAGTTACATCATGGAAGTATCGATATGGAAAGCGAAGTGAATAAAGGTACAATATTCACCATTCACATCCCTTATAAAAATGCAACAACAAATGAAGTAATAATTATCCCGACAGTTGAGAAGAACAATCGACCTAATAAAGAAAAAGACCGGGCATATCTAACGAAAATGCTGAACGAACAGGATATTCAGGAAACCAATTCAAGTTTCCCAACCATATTGATAGCAGAAGACAACCATGATCTCCGGGAATTTATTAAGAGTATTCTGAATAATAAGTATAACGTAATAGAAGCGGAAAATGGAGCCATAGCACTGGATATAGCGCGAAAAGACAGTCCGGATATTATTATTTCCGATATTCTGATGCCAGAAATAGATGGAAAGCAACTTTGTGTACAAATCAAACAGGACATACAAACTTGCCACATCCCTTTCATTATGATAACAGCTTTGAGTTCAGAAACCGACCAGATAGAAGGCCTGACAGTCGGTGCTGATGATTATATCACCAAACCGTTCAATCCGGAAATTTTAAAAACAAAAATCAAGAACGTATTAAAAAGTAGGGAGCTTATATCCCGCCGCTATGCAACATTGTCCGCTCTAGAACCGGAAGAATTTGTAACAGAAGATAAAGATGCAACCTTTCTACTGGAAATCATCGAATTCATAAAAGCAAATGTATCCAATCCGGATTTAAAAGTAGATGACCTATCTAAAAATGCAGGCATGAGCCGAAGTCCATTTTTCAAAAAACTAAAAAATCTTACCGGAAAAACTCCAAACGATTTCATTCGTGACATCCGTTTAAACCAAGCAGCCAAACTTTTATTGAAAAGTGATTTAAACATCACTGAAATTGCTTATCAAACAGGATTCACTTCTCCGAAGTATTTCAGGGAATGTTTCAAAAAACAATTTGGAGAATCCCCCAGCCAATATATTGAAAACAAAAAAAGCCTCCCCGGGAAATAACCTGGGAGACTTTTTCTGATATTGATTTTAAGCCCGTAACTATTCAGCGAACCGTAACCCTTTCAGCTTATCCCATGCACCACGGGTAAAGTCCGGGATTTCGACCGGGGCGCCTCCATTCTTCACGGATGTTTCCGTCAGTTCGGTCAGGCAGGACCATTCGGCTGCATCATATACATCCTGATCCAGCGGCAAACCGTTACGCAGACAGTAAATAAGGCGATAATCCATAATAAAGTCCATACCGCCATGGCCTCCTACTTTCCGGGCTTTTTCTCCGACCTCTTTAGTTATCGGATGTTCATACAAAGCCATGATAGAATCCATTTGCACCTTACTCAGGAATTCGTGTGCTTCAGGCTCCAGCGCAATACCTTCTACGGGATATTTCTGGGCAAAACCTTTCGTTCCGCTAACAACATGATGGCGGTCGTACGGACGCGGACTGGTTACATCATGCTGAATCAGAATAGTCTTTCCTTTCTCCGTCTGAATCAATGTGGTATTCATGTCACCTACTTTATAGGTCTGTTTGGCTTCTTTCGAATCGGCTCCGAAAGTTTCTTTGGCATATTCAGTCATCCCGACCTGTTTAGTGGACATGGATACCAGATAATTCATTTTATCCCCTCTGTGAATATTCATAATCTGACAGATCGGCCCCAATCCATGGGTCGGATACGGATTTCCGGTATGTTCCTCGTTATATTTCAAACGCCACATTCCCTGATAACCGCCCTTTTCACTCGGATAGAAATTCAATGAACGCAAGTCATGGATGTAAGCCCCCTCCCCATGGATCACCTCACCGAATACACCCTGTTGAGCCATATTCAAGGTAGCCATTTCAAAGAAGTCATAACAACAGTTTTCAAGCATCATACAGTGCTTACGAGTCTTTTCTACCGTATTAACCAACTGCCAGCATTCATCGATCGACATGGCAGCAGGAACTTCTACAGCCACATGTTTGCCATGCTCCATCGCATAAACAGCCATAGGAGTATGTTTCAACCAGTCTGTGCAAATATAAACCAGGTCGATGTCATCCCGTTCACAGATCTTTTTCCAGTCTTCCGAACCGGTATATTCATCGGCAGCGGGTAGTTTTTTATCCGTCAACGTTTTTTGCGCACTTTTCACGTAATCACTATTCAGGTCAGAAAGAGCTTTCACCTCTACCCCTTCCAGGAAAGTAGAACGATAAACGGCTCCGCTTCCACGCATACCCAGACCGATATACGCAATACGTACTGTCGGGATAGGATCGCAAGACAAGTTCAAAACATCTACCTGCCCGGCAGGACGTTCTGGAGCTGGTGTCGGAATCATTTTAACCTGCGCCACCGACTGATTACAGGTAAAACCGGCTAATACAGCCAGTAAAAACAATGAATAAACAATTCTTCTCATAAGTATTTTAAATATATAAAGTGCGAATAAGTTAAGAAAAGCGGGCCATCCTTCATACCGGATGGCCCGGAACTAAGGTTAATTAATACCCTGGATTCTGATCGTCTTTCAGAAGCGGGTTCAAGTCCATTGCATTTTGAGGTATAGGCATCAGAAGGATACGGTCGTTCCATTTCTTTTCGATCAGTTTATATCCGTTCGGAGCATATGTAATTCCATTCATAGACTTCTGCCCATAGGCCGAACCATAACGGCGGATATCATCATAACGATGTCCTTCGCCGGCCAGTTCTATACGGCGTTCATTACGTACAAATTCCAAAGCTGCATCTTTTGAAGGCATGGTAGCCGGCACATTCGGCATTCCGCAACGGTCACGCAGATCATTCAATGCAGCCTGCACTTCACCATCCCAACCAGAATTGACAATACGGGCTTCAGCGAAAGTGAGTAACACTTCGGCATAACGAATGACAGGATAATCATCAGAACTGTTATAATCGTTATATGGACTCAATGCCACCATTTTACGATAGCTATATCCGCTCCATGACTCATTTCCGTCCAGTCCGGCTTTAGTCGGATCCCATCTGTAATAGAACGTGCCGCCTTTAAAGTCAGTTTCGTGCCAACCCTTGAACGGGAACTGGATAGAAGCATACAAACGGCTGTCACGGTTACGGAACTCCTGCATATAAGCAAATTTTGTAAGATCCATAGTCGGAACCTTTGCTATATAGGCTGCCTGGTCCAGGCCATCCACCTCAGCATTAATCACCTCGAAATTTGTTTTACGAGTTTCCATCGGGATCAACGAACGGACTGTCTTGCCATCAATATCCCAATAGGCATCCACCAGGTCCTGCATCGGTTCGAATGAAGAGTATCCTGATCCCATCTGGCTGGGACGGATATACGTATAACGCGCCCAGTCATTGTTATTATCGTCATTCATGTATTCGCGGGTCTGGATATACTCAGGATTGGAAGGAGAAGCATTGTCATGATGCCAAAGCGCTTCATAGCTGAACAGTCCTTTTGCAAATTTGTCCTTATCGATACCCTTTGCTTCAAAATCAATGAACTGACCTAATTCTTCCGCTTCTTTTCGCTGTGCTTCATTCAAAGACGTCACACGGAACAATGAATGGTGTCCCTCTTTAATAATGGTGTTAGCCGAAGCCTCGGCCTCCGTGTAATTACCGAAATACAGTGCGGCACGTGCACGCAAAGCCAAAGCGGCGGCACGTGTGATACGCCCGGTTTCCTCTGTATAACCACCGTTGTATTTGTCCGGCAGGACAGCAGCGATAGCAGCCAGTTCATCCAGGATAAAAGACTGCACTTTATCGACCGGGTCACGCGGAACGTTCGGAGCATCATATTCCATCACCGTTGTTACGACCGGCACTTTTCCGAATTTAGTTGTCAGATCCAGATAAGCTTGGGCACGGAAAAAACGAGCTTCCGCCTTCATCCTTTCTTTCAGGGTTTCGTCCATTTCACAGTTATCCACCTTCTCCAGGAAGTTGTTTACAATACGAACCGTACTGAAATTATATCCACGGTCTTCCGCCGTACTCAGTTCACTTTGCTGGATAGATTCGTACGGGCCTTCCCAGGGTTTATGGCTATGGGCATTATCCGTACACATCTCATCCCAGATATCAAAACCGTTACCTTGTGCATAACAAGCATTCAAACCGTACCATGCATCTTTCTCCGATGTCCAGAAACTTTCTGCCGATATATCGGATGGCGGAATCACGTCCAAATCACAAGCTGTAAAAGAGGCAGTTATCAAGCCAAACACTGCCCATTTCTTTATATTTAGATTTACCATTACTCTTACTTAATTTTAAATTATTGAATCGATTAAAAAGATACGTTCACGCCGAAAGCAACCGACTTGGTTCCTAACGAACCGATACCACGTCCGGAAGAGGCTTCAGGATCGAAATCTTTCATCACATGATCGGCACGCAATGTAAACAGGTTTTCACCGGTCAGGAAAAATTTCAAAGAAGACATTCCCCATTTGGAAATGAGATTAGACGGAACACGATAGCCCAGAGAAATAGTCTTGATACGGAAATAGTCTGCATCAAACAATTGGTAATCTGAGAAATACTGATTATAATCATCCAGACTGTGTCCGCCATAAATACGGGGATAAACAGCACGCGGATTCGGATTCTCCTCCGTCCAGCGTCCCAGATGGAACTTACGCGGGTTTGAGTTCAACATAAAAGCAGAAACCTGTTCAGATTCAAAACCAGCCATTGTTCCGGATACACCTTGTCCAAAAATAGAAAGCTCGAAGTCTTTATATTGCAGATTCAAATTAATACCATATGTAAAGTCAGGCACATCTTTACCGATAATCGTACGATCTTCTCCGTTAATGGCACTACCCCATTCTACATTTTCACGTTGCGGAACATACTTGATATCACCGGCTTTCGGTTTACGACCGTAAGTATAATAATGACCGGCATCGATCTCCTCCTGTGTATACAACCCGTCTGTTTTCAATCCGAAGAAAGAACCGATCGACTCGCCTTCACGCAGGATATAACGTATCTTGTCACCTCCATTCTGGATAATATCATCAGATTCACCCATGTCTTTGATCTCATTATGGTTGGTTGCAATATTGGCACTTACCATATAAGAGAAATCACCGAACGATTTGCGATGCGTCAAAGCCAACTCAAAACCACTGTTACGCACCTTGGCTATATTTTGCGAAGGGTTAGACCAGATACCCGTTTCTAACGGTACATTGTAACTCAGTAAGATATCACTGGTATTCTTCACATAGTAATCAGCAGTTAAACTCAGTAGTCCGTTGAAGATATCGAAGTCGACACCTATATCGGTCAAGGCAACCGTTTCCCAACCTAATTTCTCGTTTGCCGGTTTCGATTCCAATACTCCCTTTACCGCTTCATTATCGAAGTTATAATCTGCACCATTATTATACAGCTGGAAATAATCGTAATTACCTACGTTATTAATATTACCCAACGTACCCCATGAAGCACGGACTTTCAGGTTATTGATCCAATCGATCTGTTGCATGAAGTCCTCCTGGTTGATACGCCATCCGGCAGAGAAAGACGGGAAGATCCCCCAACGGTTATCTTTATGGAAACGGGAGGAAGCATCCGCACGCAGGTTGGCTTCAAACAGATAACGATCCAGCAGGCTATAATTCAAACGACCGAAATAAGAAAGGATCTTATATTCTCTCAGCGGCGTACCATACGAATTCTGGTCCGGTTGATCTTTGCTGATCTCTCCACCGGTCGTCATATCTTCCAGATCATCCGTTACAAAATCTTTCCATTTTGCATAAAGACGTTCATATTTATAATGTTCGTACGAGGTACCGGCCAGTATACCGATATTATGTACTTTATTCGACCAGTCGTAGCGGGCTGTCAATGTATACATGGTCCGGTTTTCACTCTGCCAGAACATATTCATTTCATTTGTATACACACCGGTTCCAGGGATTTCAGCACCTGTTTCAAAATTCTTTACATTATCCTGCAAAGCGGTATACCCTCTTGATTTACTTTCCCATCCTTTGAATGCACCTTGTCCGGAGATCACCAAGCCTTTAACAGGTTTAAGATCGAATCCCAGATCGATCATTGTATTATCGGTCTTACCGTCCGACCAATTATTCTTGCTCAGGGCACGCAACGGGTTACCGTTCATAAACGACTGGGTAGCCGCCTTTCCTCCGGCAATGGACCCCCATTCACCGTTCGACTGCTGCGCAACCATCGTAGAAGGTACCATCAGGAAATTTCCGATCGAAGCAACTCCATGTTCCGTTTTATTAGTACTACGGATAAACTTCACGCCCGATTTCAATGTCAGCCATTTTGTTACATCGGCAGCCACATTGATATCCAGATTATAACGCTGTGAGCTTTGTCCCGGCATGAACTTATCATCATACAGATACCCCAATCCGGAGAAGAAACGTACTTTATCGCTACCACCGCTAAAATTCAACGAATGCTGTGTGGTAACCACCGGATTATCGAGCACCAGGTCCGCCCATTTCGTATTCGGATAATAATCCGGTTTCGAACCGTCCCGGAACCACTTGATCTCATCTTCCGAATAAGCGGCATTTTTACCATTGCTTGCATCACGATTATAGAATGCTTCGTTCAACAAGGTCGCATAATCCCATGAATCGAGTACGTCCGGCAGATAAGTCGGCATCTTCATTCCGACATAGCCGCTGTAAGAAACATTCATCTTTTCTTTCTGACCGCGTTTAGTTGTAACCAATACTACACCATAAGCGGCACGTGAACCGTAAATTGCAGAAGAAGAGGCATCTTTCAGGAAAGAGATAGTCTCAATACTGTTCGGATCCAGGTTTGAAAACAAGTCGGCATCAGCAATCGCACCATCGATCACATATAAGGGAGAAGAAGTACCCAGGTTACCGCGACCACGGAAATTGATTGAAGGTGTCGAACCCGGACGGGAAATAACCGTTACACCGGGAACCGTACCCTGGACAGCGGCCAACACATTTGTCTGTACACGGTCTTTGATTTCTTCAGAACTGATCGCAGCTACCGAGCCGGTCAGGTTCACTTTCTTTTGTGTACCATAACCTACAACCACTACTTCATCCAGTAATTCAGAATCTTCTTCTAAAATAACATTAACCGAAGTCTGACCATCTTTCAATGTAATATTTTTTGTTGTATAGCCAATATAAGAGATAAGCACGTGCTTATCTCTTCCTGACAGTGTCAGGACAAAATTACCATCAAAATCGGTTACAGTTCCGTTTGTCGTACCGGCTTCCACCACGCTGGCCCCGATAACAGGCTCGCCATGCGCATCTTTCACGACACCTTTGATCGTAACACTTTTCTGCTGCTGAGTCGTATTCACTGACGATGTACGTGCAATCCCCCCTTCGGATGATTTTGAAACCACGATCTGATTATTTACAATACGGTAAACGTATCCTGTATTCTTGAACATATGGTTCAATACTACATCCAGAGAAGCATCGGTAACATCGATTGAAACCTTCTTACCCAGATTAATCTGGTCATCATTATAAAAGAAAGTATAGCCGCTCTCTTTCTCTATTTCTGCAATCACAGACGACAGAGGTGCGTTACTTTTCTTCATGGTAATTTGATAGACTTGTGCAAAAGCCGAAATAGGAACCAGGCCTATCGCACCTACCAGAAACAATTGTGTGATCTGTTTTTTGAATTGTTTACAGAACACATCTTTCAACAAAATAACTCGTTTGTTCATATTAATAATTAGATAAAATAAATATGCGTTTTTTCTTTCTCTTTATCAGCCAGTATTCCTACTGTCTCTCATTATCCGGTTTGTTTGTTTTTCATATATCCCTGATTTAAGTTTAACATAATTATTTATTAACTTTCTCATACAAGACAAAGCTGTCTCCTTTTTTACGATAAGCAACCGGAGAACTCTTGGATATGATATCCAGCAAAAGTTCCAACGATTCATCATGAATAGAAAAGGTAAAACTATATTTACCGGCCAGTTCAGACGGACATTTTATACTTATGCCATACCAGCTTTCCAGACGGGGAAGGATCATTCCCAACTTTTCATTTTTGAAATTTGGCCTCCCTTCCCTGCGCCAGGATGAATACTGATCGGCATTTACTTGCATGATTTCGGCTTTTCCGCCCATCACATAAGCCAGTTTTTCATCAGGCTTAACCAGTAAGACATCACCTTTCTCCCGCTCTTTCTTTGTGCTTACTTCGACCGCCCCCTCTGCCAGAATCATTTCCGCATAAGAAAGGGAGTCAACACAAAAGACTTCGAAAGCAGTCCCCAATGCCTTTATATCCATACTTTTTGTTTTCACAATGAAAGGGTGTTCCGGATCATGGTGTACCTCAAAAAAAGCCTGCCCGGACAAAGAGACTTCCCGTCTTTCTCCGTCAAACGACTCCGGATAAGTTAATCTTCCGCCGGCATTCAACGACACATGGCTACCATCCGGCAGATAGAACGACTCCATCGACTGCCGGCCGGCACTTACCACATAAATAGTTTTCTCTTTTGTCCCGCTTTGTCCTATCAACCAGGAGCCAACCGAAATAAGCAGAGCCAGAGAGGCCGCTACCGCATATTTCATCCAATAGTCCCGACGGGTATTATAAGGATGTATCTTCCGCATAACCCGGCCCAGCACCCGCTCTTTAGCCACAGGACTAAGAAACGAATCTCCCGGTTCATTCCACTGTTCTTTCAAATGGCGTAAAACAGGTTCCCGACCGGCCAGAAATTCTTTTTCCTTATCAGTCAGTCCGCCTGCCAGGGCCTTTTTTATAATATCTTCTTCTTTCATTTCCTTCATATCTAACACTAAATACTCCAAATTCAGAGTTATCCCCCAAAAGAATATCAAACTTTTTTTATTTTAACAAAACCGACTCTCTCTCAAAGAGACTTTTGCTATTCTTCAATTCTTTTCTATCTTTGCAATAATCAATAAAGAAGCTAAATTGGATAATCAAACACTAATACTGGCATTAAAAAACGGTAGCGAGGAGGCCTTTACTTCTTTGTATCACAAGTACTGCGATAAAGTCTACAAGTTTTGCAGACTCTATTACACAAACGATTCTACCACCGAGGAAGTAGTACAGGAAGTATTTATCAAATTATGGGATATACGCAGTTATGTAAATGAAAATGAAAATCTGGAAGGATTACTGTTCATCATCACCCGGAATATGATTTTCAGCAATTCAAAGAAAAATTTCAACGAAACTTTCTATAAAATGTCTATCCTTGCAGCTTACGACAAGGCTTATGATATAGAAGAGGAATTGCATGCAAAAGATCTGCGGATTTATATTGAACGGCTGGTAAACGAATTGCCGCCCAGGCAAAAGGAGGTCTTTTACCTGAGCCGCCATGAACAACTTAGCTATAAAGAAATTGCCGAAAGACTCGATATTACCCCAAAGACAGTGGAAAGACACATCAATGAAGCGTTGAAATATCTGAAAAAGAATATTTACTTCCTGCAATTATTCCTTGCAGCATAACGGGTTATTTCCCTATTATCTCCTTCAGTTGCACCGGTTTATCCGTAGTGATAAAATCGACATTCTTTGCAACGAACGATTCCATTACAGCCGGATCGTCCACCGTCCACACATTGATAGTCAGGCCGGCATCTTTGGCTTCCTGAATCCATTCGGGATGTTTGTCAAAAACTTTATAATGATAATCCAGGCCGGAAAAACCTAATACCTTCAGGTCTGCCGGTGAAACTTCTCCACGAAGATAAGAAACCTGGGCACTCGGGGCACGGCGGATCAACTCCTTACAAATATTCATACTGAAAGAGATGTATTCCACCTGATCTTCCATCTGGTATTTCTGCACCAGATAAAGAATAGTTGCAACCGCTTTATCTTCATTCACGACTCGTTTATGAGGTTTGATTTCAAGAATAAGCTGAGTTCCCTGATTTTTCTTTCCCTGTATCAGGTATTCTTCCAAAGTCGGTAACGTTTCTCCGTTTTTCAACTTCAGGTCTTTCAGTTGTTCATAGAGAGAAGTTTCTATACAAAAACCCTGAATACTGTCATCATGATTAACAACCGGAATGCCATCAGCCGTTATAGACACATCGAATTCAGAGCCATACGCTCCAACCTCATGAGCCTTGTTCAAAGCCGTAATTGAGTTCTGAGCAGAACCTTCACAATCCCAATACCCACGGTGGGCAATCACTTTTGTCTGGGAATAAACGCTACTTGCACATAAGAACAGGACAAGCAGCATAGTAAACATTGATCTTTTCTCCATCTTATCGAATATTATGTATTAGAATCCGTAGCAAACAACATTGTATAACGAAGGTGTAAACTTACTGAATCTGATTGGATTCTAAGAACTTCAACCATAAAAAAGTGCACCGAAAGAGTTATTCACTCTTAAGATGCACCTTTCAATATCATTAGATTTATCTGTTACTTCTTGTTTTCTTCAATCCACTTGCGTGCATTTACGAAACCTTCGATCCACGGAGTCACTTCGTCACCCTTACGATCGGCAGGATAATGACCGCACTGCCACGGGAACAAGGCACGTTCCAGGTGAGGCATCATAGCCAGGTGGCGTCCGTCATGCGAGCAAACACCGGCAACCGACCAGGGCGAACCGTTCGGGTTGGCAGGATAACCTTCATAGTTATATTTAAGTGCGATATGATATTCCTTCTCTTCATACGGGAACCAGAATTTTCCTTCTCCGTGCGTGATCCAGATACCCAGCTTCTGACCGCTCATCGGACCGAACATGACTGAATGATTCTTCGGAATTTCCACAGAGATGAAGTTTGATTCCAACTTGTGAGAATCGTTATGCAACATCTTATGTTTCTTTTCATGTTCCGGATAAACCACTCCCAGCTCTGCCATCAACTGGCAACCGTTACAGATACCCAGACTCAGTGTGTCAGGACGTGCATAGAAGTTATCCAATGCTTTCTTAGCCTTTTCGTTGTACAAGAAACCACCGGCCCATCCTTTGGCTGAACCTAAAACGTCGGAGTTGGAGAAACCACCGCAGAAAACGATCATATTCACATCTTCCAGTGTTTCGCGTCCCGAAGCCAGGTCGGTCATGTGAACGTCTTTCACATCGAAACCGGCCAGATACAATGCGTAAGATGTTTCACGTTCGCACTGGCAACCCTTTTCACGGATTACAGCAGCACGGATACCACTCTTACCTTTACGGTCGGGAGTCAGACCGTAATCAGCCAGCTTACCGGTGAAGTTCTTGCCGTACTTAAATTCCAGCGGCTGCATCTTATAGTTTTCGAAACGGTTGCCTGCGCATACGCTACCGCTCTGCTTGATATCCAGCTTGTAAGACGATTCGTACCATACGTCACGCATATAGTCGATACCGAAATGATACTGAACACCTTCTTTTTCCACCAGGATATGACGTTCGTCGGTCGGTTTGGCAATAACCGCACAACCAACACCAGCTTCTTCCATCAACTTCTCGAAAGCCTTCTTGTCTTTCACCTGAACCAGGATACCCGGATTTTCAGCAAACAGGATCTTCACAATGTCTGTTTCAGACAGCTTATCCAGATTGACTTCCAGACCGCCTTCTACGTTTGCGAAACACATTTCAAGCAAGGTTGTGATCATACCACCGGCAGAAATATCGTGTCCGGCAAGGATCAGGCCCTTTTCGATAGCATCCTGAACTGCATTGAAAGCATCAGCGAAATATTCGCTGTCCTTTACAGTCGGCACTTCATCACCCAACTTGTTCAAAGTCTGTGCAAAAGCGGAACCGCCCAGCTTCATCGTATCGAACGAGAAGTCTATATAATATATGTAAGAGTTCTTTTCGTGAGCCAATACCGGAGAAACAATCTTACGGATATCGCTTACCTCAGCACCGGCAGAAATAATTACCGTACCCGGAGCAATCACCTTATCGTCGCCATATTTCTGTGTCATCGACAAAGAGTCTTTACCCGTCGGGATATTGATACCCAGTTCGCAAGCAAAATCGGAAGCGGCCTGAACAGCAGTGTACAGACGAGCATCTTCCCCTTCGTTGCGGCACGGCCACATCCAGTTGGCACTCAAAGAAACACCTGTCAGCTTATCTGCCAACGGAGCAAAGACGATGTTCGTCAACGATTCGGCAATAGCCATAACAGAACCGGCAGCCGGATCAACCATTGCCACCTGCGGAGCATGACCGATAGAAGTAGCGATACCAGCTTTTCCACGGTAATCCAATGCTACGGCACCCAGGTCACTCAACGGCAACTGCAATTCACCCTGACACTGCTGACGGGCGATCTTACCTGTTACGGAACGGTCCACCTTATTGGTCAACCAGTCCTTACATGCCACAGCTTCCAGCTGAAGTACGTTTTCCAGATAATGATGCAGTTCCGATTCTTTGTAAACGACCGGAGCATATGTTTCTTCCACCGTATGATCCTTCATGATCGTTCTGGGCGGTTTACCGAACATATATTCCAACTTGATATCGATAGGCTTCACACCGTCAGCCTGCTCGAATACAAATTTCATATCGTTAGTCGTTTCACCAACCACATACATCGGAGAACGTTCACGGTCAGCGATACGTCTTACGCGGGCCACATCTTCTTCTTTCATCAGCAAGCCCATACGTTCCTGGCTTTCGTTACCTACGATTTCTTTAGCAGAAAGCGTCGGGTCACCGACAGGCAACTGGCTCATATCGATATGTCCGCCTGTAGCTTCCACCAATTCCGACAGACAGTTCAGGTGACCGCCTGCACCATGGTCATGGATAGAAACAACCGGGTTATTATCCGATTCGGCAATGGCACGAATCACATTCGATACACGTTTCTGCATTTCCGGATTAGCACGCTGCACGGCATTCAGTTCGATACCGCTGGTGTACTGCCCCGTGTTTACAGAAGAAACAGCACCACCGCCCATACCGATACGATAGTTGTCACCACCCAGCAACACCACCTTTTCGCCGGGCTGCGGATCACCCTTTAGCGCATCACGCATATTAGCATAACCGACACCGCCTGCCAACATGATTACCTTATCGTAAGCATATTTCTTATTGTTTTCTTCATGCTCGAAAGTCAGCACCGAACCGCAGATCAGCGGCTGACCGAACTTATTTCCGAAATCGGAAGCACCGTTTGAAGCCTTGATCAGAATCTGTTCCGGCGTCTGATACAACCAGGGACGCGGATCAAGCACCTTTTCCCATTCACGGGCACCTTCCGTACGCGGATAAGCAGTCATGTAAACGGCTGTACCGGCAATAGGCAAAGAAGACTTACCTCCGCCCAGACGGTCACGGATCTCACCACCGGATCCGGTTGCTGCCCCGTTGAACGGTTCAACCGTTGTCGGGAAGTTGTGTGTTTCAGCTTTCAGCGAGATAACCGATTTGATTTCTTTTACCTCATAAAAGTCAGGTTTGTCACCGCTTGCCGGAGCAAACTGTTCGATCATCGGACCTTCATTGAAAGCCACATTATCTTTATAAGCAGAAACCAGCTTGTTCGGATTTTCTGCCGAAGTTTTCTTAATCAGATTAAAAAGAGAACTTTCTTTCTCTTCTCCGTCGATAACGAATGTACCGCCGAAGATTTTATGACGGCAGTGTTCCGAGTTTACCTGTGCAAAACCGTACACTTCGCTGTCGGTCAGCTTACGTTCCAGCTTCTGGCTTACTTCATTGAGGTAAGAAACCTCTTCGTCGCTCAAAGCCAATCCTTCTTTTTTGTTGTAAGCTGCAATATCCTCGATATAAACAATCGGATCCGGTTGTTTACTGATTGTGAAGATATCCTGGTTCAGGCCGTTGTAGATACGTTGCAACATCGGGTCGTGATCAGCTTCACCGGAAGAAACTGGGAAGTATTCTTCGATACGTGAGATACCGCTCAAGCCCATGTTCTGAGTGATTTCCACAGCATTGGTACTCCACGGGGTAATCATTTCCCGGCGCGGACCAACATACCATCCATCCAATGTTTCGGATTGGAGTGGAGCGGCTTCACTAAACAACCAAACGAGCTTTTGAACATCTTCAGGAGAGAAAGCATGTGCCGCCTCAACAGCCAGCACCGTCTTTGTTGGAGATTGAAAGAATAGAATCATATCGTCGATTTATTAAGATATTCCAATAACAGACTGCAAAGATAGTAAATATGTAGCAGATAAGAATATCCATCTTTACATTTTAGATTTAAAGTCCTTCTCATTTATTAACTCTACAACCTTTTCTAACACCTCATCTCTACCTTCCTGAATTTCTTTTTTAGTTCTCCATAAACACCACCACCGGATTGTCATCCGGTGAAATCGATTTCAGGAAATTGAGATTCGGATTGGAAGATATTCCACTTTTATCTATATAATCGCAAATATCTCCAGCATTCAAAACTCCCAGACAAGTTCCATCATCACAAATCGTAGATATCCAAACAGGCATAAAATCGTTGATATCATCAATCGGGCCATTTTCACATAAATAGTAAGAACTTTCTCCTGCTTGCTTATCATAAACACATAGTTGTCCTACTCCATTCATATGATAACGAAAAGCTATATTTACATCATTTTCATATATAAAATAAGGTGATATCGCTTCCTTATGTCTGTCATAACGTTCTTTATAAGGTACAGAACGGGATGTTATATTTAAAACATATTCAGCCTTCAACTGATTTTGACTAACTTGATAAACCGTATCTATAAACATTTCTTTAAAATAAAGATTATCTTTATATCTATACGTAAGCCCATCACCCGTATCAAGAATATACCTTTTTGTTTCTACGAAATGATGATTAGGAAACTCTTTTTTTACATTTCCGTTATGATCAAATAAAACTATTCTTTTTTTCTCCCGTCCACTTCTATTCGCAAAAAAAGCACAAAAAGTCGTTAAGTCCAATGGTACTACAAATTGAGGAGAGACACCAGTCGATAAAGGGACTTTCATTTTACCAACATATTTACCATCCAGTCCGTACTTAACCCGAATCCCTTCAACACCCTGAAAATAGAGGAGCCCATCATACGGATTATAGAAATTCTCATAAAATGAAAAGACAGCTTCCGGATCATCGCCTTTATGCCCTATTCTCCGTATAAATTTTCCATCTTTAGCACTAAACAAACAACAGCTATCGTAATCCCAGGCCAATATATAATCTTGTATCTTCTGCACATGGATATAAGAAAGTAAACAATCATCTGTCGTTTCCAGAGGAACATACCTTACTTTACGGAACAATTTACTCATTTGCGCAGTCTGTTTAGGAGTGTGTGCAGGTAAATCGATCTTGGGTATTTTTTCATTACTAAATGAACAAAGTACCACAACTGTCAACAAAAAGAGTTTCACGTATTTCATAATTAATCAAGATTTAAGCGACAGAAACGTGTTGTTTCAAAGTTTCGGGTACAATTTACTGATTAATTTTATCTTAACAAGAAATAGCGTCCAAGAAATTATAATATTTTACTTCCACAACACGCACAAAAACAGCAACACTATCTCAAACATCACATTCATAACAAATTAACTCAATCACACCTTTATAAACTCCCACAAAGGAATAAAGTCACCTTTGTGATCAATTTTCCAGATCAATTACTGTTAAGTTGGGGATGATTTCTTCATTCAATTTCATTTATTAACTCTATTGCCTTTTCTAACACCTCATCTCTACCTTCCCGAATCCCTTTTATTGTTGGCTCCATCCAAATATCAGGGACTATTCCTATACGTTGAGTTTCTCTTCCGTCAGGATAGTATACACCTTGAATCCCTACCGGAACATAAATTCCACCAGGCAAGGCCAACCTAACAACTCCTCCATCAGCTCCTGCTGTTGTACTACCTAATATGATAGAGTTTGGGGCACATCTGTATCGCATTGCCATATATTCACCATGACTTTGTGTCCCTTCATCTACCAATATGATTACAAGTCCTTTATAACTATTCTCATTCTTCTTCCCGACCACGGTTGTATAAGAATACGTAAACAATCCAGGCCAAGTAGAACTTCCATATGTAAATAAAACACTCTCTTTTGATTCATTATATAAATGATAAAACTCCAAATATTCCTTGATATTCTTTTGATTCGGATAGTCACGAAGATCAATAATCAAGCCTTTAGTATTAATTTGATCCGGAATCTTACCACTGAACAAACTTCCCGGGTAGACATAAGCAACATCCTCATCTATATATTCAAACAAAGGTTTATAACGTCTCCTATTGCCATTATTTTTTATAGACTTATAATAGTACGTTTCAACACTATCAGATAACAGTTGATTATTTCTTAAATACTCTATATGCAATTTTTCTTTATCAGTAAATAACAATTGAAGAGAAATTCCCCTCATCAAAACAGCGTTATTTGAAGCGGATATATACATCTTTTTTTCCTCTATTATATTCTGCACACATCTCCCATCAATTTTCAATATAACGTCTCCTATTTCAAGAGGTACTTTTTTGTAATATTTATCATATACTCCAGTTACAACAAAGCTATTTTCAACAAATTCAACATTAACTAAAGCTTTTCTATTTCCAATCCAATTCTGTATATCTTCATCCCATAAATTCATATGTGTATCTTCAACTTCTGTCAAAACCATTAATATCAGAAGTTTATACTCCAATAGACTTTTTACGGAAGCAAACTTATGTATATACTCAAAAAGTACATCATCCCATTTTTTATCAATCAAATATTTATATGGATAATAGTACTGAATAACATTCCAAATCCGAAATAATGCCAACAATGAATATTTATTTTTAATTTCTTTCAATTCCTTGTAATCATTCTCATTTTTAAAAAATACTTTTTTTTCATCTTCTGAAAACTCCAAATAACAATAATCTTTATACAAATCTCCTCCAACACTTAATCCGACACAATTCCTTTCTAAGTATTTCATATTCAACAACAAATCAGATACTTCGCCTAATTCTTCTTTATTTTCTATCCATGATATATCCGGGTAAGTTTTAACATTCGGCATCTGAGTATCTGATAATGATTTATTACATGAAGTAGGGATATCATATTTATTAATCCATTTACTCAATACTCGATTTCTTTCTTTTTTACTCTTAATATTTACAACACGAGGCATTATTTCAAATAATTCATTATCCCAATCATACATTCCATTGGCTATATCTGGGTGATAATATTTCATAAATCCCCATACCTTACATAACAAGTGTAAATTGCTAATTTGGATTGTATCACATTCTTCAACGGGCAAATTAGACATATCTCTCCTACCTTCATAATTACAGGAAATACAAAGAATAAAAAATATCACATATATTTTCCACATAATATAAAAATAGAATTTCGGTATAACCTTAATACAATCTAAGACCTTTTATTGTGTAAACATCATTATACCCGATGAGTTTGCTCGTCCATAATTATCGACAAGCAAACTTATCCGTAAAAAAAGACAAACCAAACAGTTATAAAGACTCTATTGTTTCTTATGTTTTATCAACATAATCACAGGATTAGCCTCTTCATCCAATGTTGCTGCAATTTCTTTCAACTGTCCTTTCAGTTCTCCTTTCTCATTAGCTTCTACAAGCTGGTAGGCTTCTATTCTACGCCATGATTCGATTTCCTGATTTACATGCCTTAAATCATTCATATAAAACTCCTTGGAAGTTGAATAGTCACCATTATAAACAGTATACTCATAAAAACTCTTATCCTGCCTGTCATACATAAAAAACGTTCGAGGGAATCCACTATCGTTACCAAAGTCCCACACATTCTTCACTGTTTCCATGAAATAATAACGATCGGAAAGCATTCTTAAAATCAAAAAGACCTCAGGATTCATAGATCGAATAGGCGGATTTCTTACGAGAAGCGGATGCAGGTTGTAATCCGGCGAAAGAGAATATACCGTATCGGTAGAAAGTTCTAAAAGAACAAAGTTGCCTTCGTGAGGAATTATATTGGAATAAGGACCGGGAGTGACAGAATAAGTCATTTCCCCATCTTGTTTCTTTTGCATTAATAACTTAGCCTCTTTAAACGGCATTGTTATTTTCCGGACAATACTCCCATCCTGTTTGGATATCAGAACAAAAGCTTTCTCCTTATTATATTCATCATAACAAATCAGATGATCTTTGTCATAATTGATTATATTCGTATAAAATCCATCCTTAGTTTGTTCTCTGTAATTCAGGCTTCTTTTAAAACTCCCGTCTAAATCGTACACCTGAATTTTCCTTATATAATGGTCGTGGACATACATTTCATTTTTGTCCTCATCCAAGGCAATGCCTAAGATATATGAATATTCTTCACCACCTTGCCCTTTATGATTTATCTTTCGTAAAGCCTTCCCGCTCCTGTCGTAAACAAAAATATTCCCGTCAGCGCTTCGATTCTTTACTAATATGTATTTCTTACCTATAGCCTGAACAAATCCCTGATTAACAAACTCATCATTCGTTTCCAATGCAATGTATTCCACATCCATAAAATCCTGAAGGATCAGTTCTTTTTTGGGATAACTAGCTGTTACATCCACGGTGATAAGATCTTCTGCCGATTGCTTACTGTCTCCACATCCTGTCATTAACAAGAAGAGAACTACTAAAAGACTGCCTATTCTTTTCATATTCATTGAGATTTTAAGTGAAACAAAATATAGAGACAATATTAGAAACGATAGTATAACTTTCAAAGTTTCGGGTACAATATATCAATAAAGTTCCATATCCGCAAGAGATGTGTCACTTTTCCGGTAACCGGTACATACTGATAAACAAGTGTTTCTCCCTAATGAAACACTTGTTCCATTACATAGAAACAACTGTTTCATTAGGGAGAAACAAAATACGGCTTATATCCTTTTACCATTCATATTGCTCTACATATTCATCGAATACGGGAGCTTCCTGAAGACCTCTTTCAAGGAACAATTGCCGGACATACTCCTGTTGCTCGGGACTAAAAAGACGCTCCTTACGCCAAAGCCGATAAAAATGCGTTCGTCCGAAATAGGTCAACATCTGTCGTTTGATAGCAATTGCATCATTATGTGGAATATACGCCAGTAAATGCGTCATTCCCAAGGCAAATTGCTGCAACTGGTCAGCCTTAAAGTAGGGACAATCTTCATTGGCAGGATTTGTATGCGCAGGATTAACAAAGGTAACGGTCTTACGTTCGATCGGTATATGCTGAGCCGCCCTGCTACGAAGGCACTTATCAGCTTGTTTGCATTGTCCGTTCATACAATGAGCAAATTTATACGGCAGTAAATTGTAATCAAAGTCTTTATTCATAATATATATCGTTTTAACAAAAATACGCTTTATTATTTAAATACAAGACAATTGCATCACAAATGTGGCATTTAACCTGAATAATAAAGCTTCCCTACGGTGGGATACAATCAGTGTTGGTTCAGCAAGAAACAAATCAGGCCGGACATCAGGCCGGTTTCTGTCAGGTGGGTACGGATATCGGATAAGGCTTTGGTTATATGCTTTTCTACCGCCTTCTCACTGATATTCAGACGAAGCGCGATTTCTTTGTTCTTTAGATTTTCTTCACGGCTCAACAGAAAAACTCTTTTACGCTGTTCGGGAAGCGTACCGACAAAAGAGGTGATCTCCTCTTCTATCTCTTTCAGTAACAGATTGTCATGCTGGTTATACGACAGTATCTCCCGGTCGATCAGTTCATCCAGCATATCGGCATGATCTACACGTCGCTGAACCGACACGGAATTAAGGTAGTTTATCGATCTGTTATAGGTAGCCCGATACAAGTAGGGTTTTATCGGTTCCTCAAAATCAATTTTATCCCGGTTGATCCAAAGAGCCATAAACACATCCTGTACAATATCTTCACCCACCGACCAGTCGTTCACATACTGGTACGAGTACGTGACCAAAGAGCGAAAATAATCCTCAAAAAGCTTCTGAAATAAAACAAATTCACCCAATCTACTACCCCTTTCGTTAAACTTATTATCACTGATGGTTATCATTACTGTATCTCCGGTTCACAAAATATTTGCGTAAAAATAATCTTTTTTTTCTCATTGAGGTAGGGTTAAACGGTTTTGTTTTGTGATAAGTATAGAAGAGTAACCGAATAATTACCGAAAGGGATACAAAATAAGGATGAACGACATCATATTAAAATATTTACAAAGAACAGCCGGCAAGGAGGAAAAAGAACGTCTTCTAGCCTGGTTACGGGAAAGCGATGCGAATAAAAAGACATTCATCGACTTACGGGATATCTGGCTGGCATCCGGAAAGACTCCGGTGCATGCGCCGGGTTACACAGAAAAAGCTTTCCGGATATTTGAAGAGAGCGTCCGCCGTAACGAACAAAACAGCCGTTCGTCTAAACGTTCTATACGCCCGTTTTTACGTATTGCCGCCTCCATTGCCATTCTCCTGATTTGTTCGATCGGAGGATATTATATAGGTAGAAACACTCCAGATATCGTTTACATAGAGAAAGAAGCTGTCATTATGAACCAGGCCATCATGGGCAAGGGAAGCAAAGGTTACGTTACACTGCCCGACGGAAGCGTCGCTTGGCTGAATACGAACAGTAAGCTGACTTATCCGGAAAAATTTTCCGACAAATACAGAAAAGTCAAACTGGAAGGAGAAGGTTATTTCGAAGTAAGGAAGAACGAACAGGCACCGTTTTTCGTCGAGACTAATCAAATGACAGTCAATGTACTGGGCACAAGCTTCGACGTAAAGGATTACTCGGATAAAATGAACAGCGAAACCACCCTGCTCACCGGAAAGGTTGAAATACAACTACCGAATAATCCGAACAGCATCCTCTTGAAACCCAACCAACGAATCATCCTGGATAAAGAGACCGGCGTTCATGAAATAAGGCAGGTCGATGCCTCCGAATATATATTATGGATCAACGAAAAACTGGTATGCAACAACGAAAAACTGTCCGTCATCTTACACAAGATTAAACTATGGTACGGCATGGAACTCGTCTGCCAACCGGGAACTCCTGTCGACCAGCGCCTGTCGCTGACGATCCGGAAAGAATCGCCCGACGAAATATTCAAGTTGCTGGAAATGATCGCACCTATTCGTTATTCGATCAAAGATGATGTAATCTATGTGAAACCTAAATAATACGAACCATAAAAAACAGAATGCCTATGAGATAAGAAACCGGAGAGTCTAAAAACAATCCAGGCAAATGCTGGTAACATTTGCCCGGTAATGCGAAACAAACTGTTCTCAAAAAGCTAGAAGATGAGAACAATAAGTTAAATTTAAAACAGTACAAATGTATGAAAAAAATTTCCACGGAAAGGAATGCTATTTCCTTTCTTAACATTAATTCATTCAGAAAAATGAAGCTAATACTATTATTTATAGGCTTTTGCTTTTTTCAGCTTTACGCAATAAACGGTTATGCACAAAATACGAAAATAAGCTTGGAATTAACCCATGTGAAACTGAGTGAAGCAATCAAAGTGATCGAAGAGAAAACTCCTTTTGTCTTTTTCCTCAACAACTCAGAGATCGACATGAACAGACAGGTCAGTCTGAATCTCAAAGAGGCCAGCATCAAAGAGGTGTTAAATCAGTTGCTTGCGCCTGGCAGTTACCGGATAGAGAATTATAAGATCGTCCTGCTGGCCGATAAAATGCCGCAGGAAGGAAAAATCACCGGTAAAGTGATCGACGAAACAGGAATGCCTGTCATCGGAGCTAACGTGATCGACAAGAAAACGAACAACGGAACGATCACAGACCTGAACGGACAATTTATCCTGGACGCTACCCAGGATGCTACCCTGACAGTATCTTTCATCGGATACATTTCGCAAGACATTCATCTGAAGGGACAAAAAGACATTACCGTCACTTTAAAAGAAGACACTCAGTTATTGGACGAAGTCGTAGTGGTCGGTTTCGGAACCCAGAAGAAAGTCAACCTGACCGGAGCCGTTGCTTCCGTCAATTTATCGGAAACATTGGGAGACCGTCCGGTCCCTAACATAGCACAGGCTTTGCAAGGGACGACACCCGGATTACAGATCGGATCGGAAACCGGTACGCCAGGTGACGCAATGAGTTATAATATCCGTGGTACGACATCTATCAATGGAGGTACGCCTCTCGTACTGGTGAACAACGTTCCGATGGATATCAATATGATCGATCCACAGGAAATCGAATCGGTCTCCATATTAAAAGATGCCGCTTCGGCAGCCATCTACGGGGCAAGAGCCGCCTTCGGTGTTATCCTGATCACCACGAAGCAGGGAAAGAAAGATTCCGCTCCGAAATTCAATTACAACAATAATATATCGTTCTCCAAGCCGCTGGAGTTACCTCAGAAAGCCAATCCGCTGGAATCAATCCTGGCCTACAAAGAAATGGGGTGGCCTAACAACACCTATGTAGATGGCACAAATATCACCCAGTGGGAAGGATATATCCGTGATTACCAGAGCAACCCGGGAAAATATCCGAACGGATATATCTTTGACGAAAACGGCAATCTATTTCTGATGAAAGAACGGAATATGTTCGACGATATGACAGATAATTTCGGATTCATGCAGAACCACAGCATGTCGGTTTCCGGCGGTAGTGAGAAGACAGTCTATCGCATCGGCGTCGGTTATACCGGAGAAGACGGTATCCTGATTACGGATAAAGACAGCTATGACCGACTCAACCTCTCTACATTTATGGGAGTAGATGTCAATTCCTGGCTGACAACCCAACTCGACTTGAAATATGGTAATTCCAAACAGAAAAAAGTAGAGGCAGGAGGACGTAATACTGTATGGGTAGCCGCCATGAATTTGCCATCTTATCAGAATAATGAAGATTATGAGGAAAACGGGACAGTCTATCCGGCTGAGTCTCCCGCCACTTATATCCGTTACGGCGATCCCCGGAGAATCAAAAGAAATGACCTAAGAGCATTGGGACGAATCATCCTGAGCCCGCTGAAAGGTCTTAAGATAACCGGAGAATACACTTACAACCGGACAACCGAACAAAATAAATTTTATAAGAACAAATATCAGTATATAGGAATGAACTTTACCGGGGTACTGAACAGCACGGAGAACTCCAGCTATGCGGTCACTTCCAAATATACGGATTATAACGCCGTCAACTTATTCGCCAATTACGATATAACGTTCGGTAAACATGATATTTCGGTGATGGGAGGATACAACCAGGAGTCGAGCCATACCGAATCCCAATATTCTTATCGTACAGATGTAGTGGTCAGTTCACTGCCTTCGTTATCCTTATCGACAGGTACTCCGATTACGAATGACGCGTTCGAGGAATTTGCCATCCGCGGATTATTCTATCGTGTGAATTACAGCTATGCCGGCAAATACCTGCTGGAAGCCAACGGACGTTACGACGGCACTTCCCGTTTCCCCAAAAACAGCCGGTTCGGTTTCTTCCCCTCTTTCTCCGCCGGCTGGCGTATTTCGGAAGAAAATTTCATGAAAGCGACAAACGAATGGCTCTCCAACCTGAAGCTCAGGGCATCCTGGGGTTCCATCGGGAACCAGGTCATATTGAAATCCGACAATACCCCCGATAACTATCCTTATATCCCGGATATGAACGTTTACCTCTCCAATTGGTTGGTGGACGGGCAAAAGGTTACGACACTGGGAGCTCCGGCCATGGTCAGCAGCAGCTTTGGATGGGAAAAAGTCTATACACTAGACTTCGGTTTCGACCTGGATCTGTTCAACAACAAGCTGAATACCACATTCGACTGGTACCGCCGTGATACCAAAGGTATGCTGGCTCCGGGAATGGAATTGCCGGGAGTAGTCGGTGCCAGTGCTGCAAAACAAAATGCCGCAGACCTGAAAACATACGGCTGGGAACTGAAGATCAACTGGCATGACCGGATAGGAGATGTAGGCTACCGGGTAGGTTTCAACCTGTATGACTCGCAATCTGAAATCACCAAATACGACAATGAAGCCGGCCTGTTCGGAAAAGACCTTTACCGGAAAGGCATGAAGCTGGGTGAAATATGGGGATACGTAACCGACCGTTTCTATACGACGGACGATTTCAATGCAGACGGAACCCTGAAACCGGGTATCCCGATGTTCAAGGGAGCAGGAACCGTATATCCGGGTGATATTCTTTACAAGAACTTCGACGATGACACCGAATTTATTTTCGAAGGCGACAACACCATTCACAATCCGGGCGACCAGCGCATCATAGGCAACAATACTCCCCGTTACCAATACGGTATCACAGCCGGAGTCAGTTACAAAGGTTTCGACCTGTCTATCTTTTTACGCGGGATAGGAAAACGCGACTACTGGCGCACCGACCAGATGGCATGGCCGAACGGAAGCTGGGGTAGTTTATTCAAGGAAACACTCGACTTCTGGACTCCAGATAATCCGGATGCCTTCTATCCGAGAGTGTATCCGCAGAATGAAACGAATACGAAATTCAACCAGAAAGTGCAAACCAAATATCTGGCAAATGCCGCTTACCTGAAAATACAGAACATTACTCTGTCTTATTCATTACCCAAGAATATCTGTCAAAAGATCTATATGGATAATATCCGGGTATTTGTCAGTGGTGAAAATCTGCATACCTGGGACCATCTGCCAGAAGGAATGGAATCGGATATGCTTTCAAAAGGAGCCTGGGAATATCCTTTCATGAAAAAATATTCACTGGGTATAAATGTTACTTTCTAAATTAAAACATACGATCATGAAGACATTCAAAATATTATTCGGACTACTCGTCATTTTCGGATTTTCCGGCTGCATGAATAACGATTTCCTGGAAAGATACCCGCTGGGCAGTCCCACTGCTGAAACCGTATTCAAATCATACGACAATTTTAAAACATATGC
This sequence comes from Parabacteroides goldsteinii DSM 19448 = WAL 12034, assembly GCF_000969835.1. Lineage (GTDB taxonomy): Bacteria > Bacteroidota > Bacteroidia > Bacteroidales > Tannerellaceae > Parabacteroides > Parabacteroides goldsteinii. The sequence continues at coordinate 3,240,568 of NZ_KQ033912.1, read as the reverse complement.
ATGGGGTTTGTATGAAACATTCCCGGCACTCGGTTACGGAGAAACCAACACAGACAATATCTCCTATAACTCCACGCGGGGGTCAGGCGAAACCGATTGGATCAGGGGAATTGTCGTTCCCCCGTCAAAAACAGACAATACACCATGGGCACAATATTCATTCATCCGCCGGACAAACCTCATGCTCGACCATATCGAGACGTCGGATATGACTGAAACGGAAAGAAACCACTGGCGCAGTGTCGGTTACTTCTTCCGTTCCTACCGATATCTGACCTTACTTTCCGCTTACGGCGGTGTTCCCTGGATCGACCATGTACTGGCAGACGATGAAACGGATATCATTTATGGGGAAAGAGACTCCAGAGATGTCATTGCCAATCATATCCTGGAAGACCTTCAGTATGCAGAACAGAACATCAATCAGGATGGCGATGGAGCCAACACAATCAACCGCGTGGTGGTACAGACATTACTCTCCCGTTTCTGTCTGTTTGAAGGAACCTGGAGAAAATATCACGGACTACAGGATGCTGAAAAGTTCCTGCGGGAATGTAAGCGGGCTTCCGAAGAAGTATTAAAGGTATATCCGAACGTTCACAGCAACTACGACGACCTGTTCAATTCATTGTCGTTAAATGGTATGACCGGAATCATCCTTTACAAAGCGTATGCCAATGATGCCAATGTTGTACATGCTACCAGCATCGGTGGAACCACGGCTCAGTCATTCTATAATGTAACCCGCGACATGGTGGATAGCTATTTATGTTCGGACGGCAAACCGCGCTGGACAAGTCAGATATTCCTGGGCGACAAGGACATGTACGACGAATTCAGCAACAGGGACCACCGTTTATGGCTGCACGTTACTCCGCCTTATGTAGTCGACCGTTCGGAATCGACAACGGCCTGGGATAACAAATGGAAGTTTACGGACAATCCGAAAGACCGTAGTTTTATTGACAGTATCAATCTGATCGTTCCGGCCGAACGTCAGAAAACACTGCCGTTCAGACAAGGATACGATGGCGGTATCTTAGGAGAAAATCCCCACTACGATTTCTTCCTGAACGGGCAACCCTGGTACAAATCGGCATTCGGATATAATAACTGGAAATATTTCAATACTTATCTGAGCATGGGTTCTCAACGGAATGAAGAGACCGACATGCCGATATTCAGGGTAGAAGAAGTGATGCTGAATTATGCCGAAGCAATGGTTGAACTGGGAGAATTCAGCCAGTCCGTTGCTGACATGACCATCAACAAAATACGTTCACGGGCAAATGTTCCTTCGATGATTGTATCGCAGATCAATGAAAGTTTTGATCCGAAGCGGGATTTGGGTGATTCGAGATATGCAGGCGATTATGCCGTATCTCCTCTCTTATGGGAAGTACGCAGGGAAAGACGTATCGAACTGTTTTCAGAGAATTTCCGTTTCGACGATCTCAGAAGATGGAAGAAGTGCCATTATGCCATGAAGAAAAAACTCGGGCAATATGTCCGAAAATCAGACTTCCCGGCAGGTACGGCTGTGACCATCGACGGAGGTGCGGATGAAGGTTATCTGGAATTCCATCCGGATCCGAATAAATTATGGCCGGATTATTATTATCTTTACCCGATACCATTGAATCAGATGGTATTAAATCCGAATATCAAACAGAATCCGGGTTGGGAATAGTTTAATTAATCACAAACAAAGAGGATGTATCAAGAATCGAGACTTGTCCTCCATGACAAAACGAACTTTTGATGCATCTTCTTTATTTTAGCTCGTATATATCATGAAATATGTAAGTATTATTATTCTCTTGCTTTCTTCTTTTTTCCTGACAGCACAAACAGTAATCCCTGCACCGGAAACAGTCGTGCAAGGTAACGGAGAATTTCGCACAAAAAACCTACAAGCCGATATCCGCCAGACTACGAATACGGCATTACCTTCTGAAGCATACCGGCTACAGGTAACAGAAAACGGTATCGAAATAGAAGCATCCGGCGATGCGGGTTTCTTTTATGCCCGGCAGACATTAAAGCAATTGACCTCCGATCAGAACGGGACATGGATCATCCCCTGCCTGAAAATAGAAGACAGGCCTCGTGTCGGTTTCAGAAGTTTCCTGCTCGACTCCGGCCGCCAATATCAGAAAGTTTCGACCATAAAGAAATATATCGACATGGCAGCCCTGCTAAAAATGAACTATTTCCACTGGCATCTGACGGAGGGCCTCGGATGGCGCATTGAAATCAAACAATATCCGCGCCTTACCGAAGTGGGCGCTTTTGTCGGCAAAGGCCCGGAACAACAGGGTTTCTATTCACAGGAAGAGATCAAAGAGATTGTCAGATATGCCGCCGAACGTTGTATCACGGTTATCCCGGAAATCGATATGCCGGGACATGCGGAAGCCGCTCTGGTCGCTTACCCGGAACTAGGTTGTTTCGGCGACACCATACAGGTTCCCGAAAACGGCTTTACACAAAATATCTTCTGTGCCGGCAAAACACATACACTGGATTTTCTGAAGAATGTACTCGATGAAGTCTGCGAACTGTTCCCCTCCGAATATATTCATCTGGGAGGAGATGAAGCCCCCAAAGGGAACTGGGATACATGCCCCGATTGCGGGCAATGTATCAAAGAACACGGTTTGAAAGACAGCCACGATCTTCAGCTCTGGTTCTCAGCACAGATGGCCAACTATCTGAAAAATAAAGGAAGAAAAGCAATCTTTTGGGGAGATGTCGTTTATCAGGATGGTTATGCGTTACCTGATAACGTAGTGATCCACTGGTGGAACTGGCGGGGACATAAAGACACCGCATTCAAAGAAGCACTCAAAAGAAATCTTCCCGTTATCTGCGGAACCAATTATTATACCTACCTGAATTTCCCTGTCACTCCCTGGAAAGGATATGAGGCGGCGCGTACATTCGATATCAAAGATGTATATACCGACAACCCGTCTTATAGAAAAGAAGATTCGCCTCTCTTGTTAGGAATGAGTTGTGCCCTCTGGACCGATTACAGGGTAACAGAAAATATGATCGACCGGAGGCTGTTTCCCCGCATTCTGGCTATCGCCGAACAAATGTGGAGCCGGAGCGAACCGGAGAGTTTCGAACTGTTTTACCAAAAGGTAAAAGACAAAAAAGAATGGTTTGAAAAACAAGGATATATGTTCGGACCAGGATTAAAAAGCGAAGTAACCGACGATTTCAGTTGGGACTAATTAAAGTACAAAAAGATGAAAAAAACGAATTTGTTAGTAGGGCTTTTCTGTATTGCAGGTCTGTCTTCCTGCCAGAAAGAAAAGAGCAAACCTAACATTATATATATACTGATGGACGATATGGGCTATGGCGACCTGCAATGTTACGGCCAGCAAAAAATAGAAACCCCGAATATCGATCGCCTGAGAAACAACGGAATCAAACTGACCCAACATTATACCGGATCGCCCGTTTCCGCTCCGGCCCGCTGTGTACTGTTGACCGGATTACATTCCGGACACACGCAGATCAGGGCGAATGATGAAATAGCCTCACGGGGAGCGATCAACAGCCACGACTCGATGTACGTCCATCCGGAATTGGAAGGGCAATATCCGTTAAAATCCGGTACCATGACAATCGGCCGGATGATGCAGAATGCCGGATATACGACCGGTTGTTTCGGAAAATGGGGATTAGGTTATCCCGGTTCGGAAGGTGTCCCCGGCAAACAGGGTTTCGACCAGTTTTACGGATATAACTGCCAGAGGCAGGCACATAACTATTACCCTCCGTTCTTATGGAAAAACGATCAACGCGTATATCTCGATAACAAAATACGGGACCCCCATCTGACCAAACTGGATGAAGGAGCGGATCCGTACGATGAAGCCAGTTACCGGAAATTTACCCAGAATGAATATGCCAACGACCTCATCTTCGACGAAATGATTCATTTTGTCGACCAGAATAAGGAACAACCGTTCTTCCTGCTTTGGACAACGCCTCTTCCGCATGTATCCTTACAGGCTCCGGAACGCTGGGTCAACTATTATGTCGATAAATTCGGAGATGAAGAGCCCTATACCGGCAACAAAGGGTATATGCCATGCCGTTATCCGCACGCTACCTATGCAGCAATGATCAGTTATTTTGACGAACAGGTCGGAAAACTGGTCGACAAATTGAAACAGGAAGGATTGTATGAAAATACCCTGATCATTTTCACTTCCGACAACGGACCGACGTTCAACGGCGGCAGCGACTCCCCCTGGTTCAACAGCGGCGGATTATTCAAATCGGAATACGGATGGGGGAAATGTTTCGTCCACGAAGGAGGAATACGCGTACCGGCTATCGTCTCCTGGCCTGGAAAGATCAAAGCCGGAACAGAATCCGACCATATCTGTGCATTTCAGGATGTAATGCCGACACTGGCAGATATCGTTTCCATCGAATGTCCTCCAACCGACGGAATCAGTTTCCTGCCGGCACTACTCGGAGAAAAAGACAAACAGAAACAGCATGCATATCTTTACTGGGAATATCCTGACCCACAAATAGGGAATAAAGCGATCCGCATGGGGAACTGGAAAGGGATCATTACAGATATCCGCAAAGGAAATACGAGAATGGAGCTGTATGACCTGGAAAACGACATTCAGGAATTACACGATGTAGCAGACAAACACCCGGATATTGTTGAGAAATTTAATCAATTGATGTCGGAATCCAGTACACCACCGGAAAACCCGAAGTTTGCTTTCTAAACTCAAAAGATAGTAGTTTTATACTTTTTTTTCTTTTTAATGGCAAACGATCTTTATCTTTGTATCCACATAAAGAGACAATAAATCTACCTATTAATGGATTTCGCCACCGAAAAGGGATACATAGAGGCAGTCAGCAGGGGCGATGAACAGGCATTCGAGTCATTGTTCCTGCATTATTTTCCACGTATTAAAGGATTCATAAGCGGTATCCTGCAAAACGAGGAAGAAGCGGAAGATATTTCCCAGGATATATTCGTATCCATGTGGCAGAACAGGGATAGATTGAAAGAAATCGAGAATCTGAACGCCTACCTGTATCGTATTGCCAAAAATACGGTATTCCGGCATATCGAGCGTTCCCTGTTATTCAGTGACTACCAGGAACAACAAACCAACAATGCTTCATTTAGCTCCACAGACAACGACAGCATAGAAGAAGAGTTATATGCCAAAGAACTGGAATTTCTTATTTCTGTCGCCGTTGAAAAGATGCCGCCCCAACGAAAACAAATCTACCGGATGAGCCGTGTGGACGGATTATCCAATGATGAGATTGCTGCACGCATGTCTATCAGTAAACGGACTGTCGAAAATCACCTGACGCTGGCACTGGCAGACATCCGAAAAATAATCGGATTCTTTATTCTTGCATTTTTTTAAAAAAAGTTCATTTTTGACTGTGTGTACTTCCTGACTCACGTATCATATATACAAAACAGGAAATATATACGCATGTCAAAAGCATCTAAAATACTATATAATCTGGTCAACCATACATTTGATCCGGCACTCCGGACCAAAGTATGGCAATGGCTGGTTCACCCTTCCAATCAGAAAGAAAAAGAAGAGGCTCTTCTTTCCATATGGAACGAATATCCGACAGGAGCAAATGCAGAGACTTATCATTCACTGAAAACAACACAGAGAAAGATCAGAGAAAATCAATCTCCGTCCAAGCAATATAACCTTGTTCATAAATTATTGCGAATCGCTGCGATATTGATCATTCCTTTGCTATCAATAGCCGGTTCCTATCTGTATATCAAACAGAACACATATAATCCCGAATTGATACAATGTTTCGTTCCGGAAGGAGAAAATCAGGAAGTAATCCTGCCCGACGGTTCCACAGTAAACATCAACTCCGGAAGTATTCTGATCTATCCTAAAAAATTCAAAGGAGATACCCGCACACTCTATCTGACGGGAGAGGCCAACTTCACCGTAAAAAAAGATAAGGAACATCCTTTTATCGTCAGCACAAGTTATCTGAAAGTCCAGGCTCTGGGCACAAAATTCAACGTGCAAGCCTATTCCGAAAGTGATAAAATTACGACAACACTGGAAAACGGGGCTGTCAAAGTGGATAAAATAGCAGGAGGTGAAGACTCTTTCATTCTATCCCCAAACGAACAACTGGAATACAATCATAAAACAGGGGTATTCGAAAAGCGGAAAATCAATGCAGCAAACTACTCTGGCTGGACGAAGGGAGAACTCAACTTTATCAACCAACCGCTCAAAGAGATACTGGCTACAATTCAACGAAAATATGTTGTTGACTTTGTTATAAATCCGCGTCTGTTTACTTCGGATTTATACACTATAAAATTCCGGCAACATGCCGACATAAACACGATCATGAAAGTTCTTACAATGACTGTCAGCGGATTGGCTTATGAGATAGACGGCAACACAATCACCATTTATTCACTTAATAAGAAAGGAGTAAAATAAAAAGAAAAAAGGGACCGGAGAAAATTGCGACACCTTTTCCGGACCCCCGAAATCAATAATCCATTAAAAAACATAGAGATCTTAAATTTAGTAATCATTGATTTAATGTACAAAAGTATGAAATTAAACTACCATAAGAGCACACACTCGCTCTTAAAATTACGTAAATTATTAATATTTACATTATTAAGTTTATTCACGATAAACATAGCCTGGGGACAAAGCCAGCGAATATCAATAGCAGCCAAAAATAAAACATTGTTAAGCGTATTCGAAGAAATTGAAAAACAAACGGGCCTCAGTATCGCTTATAATCAGACGAAATTAAATATCAATAAAGTTATCAATCAGGATTTTAATGATAAAATCCTGTCCTCTGTTATAACAGAGTTGCTCAAAGACAGCGGATTCTCCTATCGTCTTGAAGGAAAACATATCATAATTGTTCCGGAAAAGAAACAACAACAAAAACAACAAGAAAACAAAAAAGTCAATGGTATCATAACAGATGCTACCGGACAACCCGTTATCGGGGCGAATGTTGTTGAACAAGGAACAACAAATGGTACAATCACAGACCTGGACGGTAAATTTTCTCTGGAGGTTCCTAAAGGCAGTACTTTGCAGATTTCTTATATCGGATACTTGTCCAAGGATATTCCCGTAGATGAAAAAACAAACTATGCCATACAATTAATCGAAGACTCACAAGCTCTTGACGAAGTCGTTGTCGTAGGATATGGTACAGCAAAAAAAGTAAATGTTATCGGTTCTATTGCCTCAGTCGATTCCAAACAATTGGAAAACAGAGCGACTTCATCAGTAGTATCAGCCCTGACCGGTCAGATGCCGGGAGTTACGATCACGCAACCAGGAGGACGCCCAGGAGAAAATACAGGAACAATTCGTGTACGCGGTGTAGGTTCATTCAGTAGTGATAATAACGCAGACAAAGCAAATGCACTGATATTGATCGACGGGATACCAGGCAATATGACAGATATCAATCCTAATGATATCGAGAGCATCTCCATATTAAAAGATGCATCCACTGCTGCCATCTATGGGTCCCGTGCTGCCAATGGGGTTGTTTTGGTTACAACCAAAATGGGTAAAGAGTCCAAAGTATCCGTGTCCTACAACGGTTATGTAGGATTCAACCGGGCTACAGCATTGCCTAAATATGTAGACAGTTGGGATTATGCACGTCTATTGAATCAGGCAGATGGTATTACACGTTTCACGGATGAAGAAATTCAGGCGATGCGCACAGGCAGTCAGCCGGATGTATGGGCCAACGAGAAGTTCGTCGATGATATTTTTTCAGGTAACGGACTACAGACCGGACACGATTTGTCTTTAAACGGTGGTAACGACCGGAGTCAATATTTTGCCTCTTTCGGTTATCTTAATCAGAACGGAATTGTGCCGGGTAACAATTACTCACGCTATACGGCACGTGTCAACCTGACTTCCAATTTATCAGATAAATTGAAACTGACAATCCGTTTGAGAGGTGACAATGCTAAAACGAAAGAACCGGGAACCGCCGGTGCTATTGACGGCGATTATGGAATGATGTCACTGATCAGCCAGGGGCTACGCTTCCCCGGATTCCGTCCTTCAGTATTAAGTGACGGTACATGGGGACCGGGCGTAAAAAATTTCGGAACCCCCAAAGCCTGGTTAGCATCCGAATCGTTCCAGGAAAAACCGACTTTACGTATCAATTCAAATGTGCGTCTCGATTACAAACCGATCGAAGGACTTACCCTCTCTGCTATCGGTGCCTATAATTTCACAAATGCACAAGATAAAAAATTCCGTGCCTCCCTGCCGGTTACCATTAACGGCGCTACAAAAGTATTAGGTCCTTCTTACTTAAAAGAAAAGAATACCAATACAAATTATAAATCATTCCAGGCAACAGTCGATTACTCAAAGACATTTAACAATGTACATAATATAGGTATTTTGGCCGGTTATTCATGGGAAGAAGAATCTGCACGCGACCTGGAAGGCCGTCGAGACAATCTCCCAAGTAATGAATATCCCTATCTGACAGTCGGTTCACCCGATAACCAGACAAATGCAGGCGGAGGTTACGACTGGGTCATCCAATCATTCTTCGGACGTGCACAGTACAATTATGCAGAACGCTATCTGGGTGAAGTAACCATGCGTTACGACGGTTCATCACGTTTCCCATCCAGTTCACGTTATGCTTTTTTCCCCTCCGCCGCTATCGGTTGGAGAATTTCTGAAGAGAGCTTCTTTAAAGAGAACGACAAATTAAGCTTTATCAACAATTTGAAACTGAAAGCATCTGCCGGTATCTTAGGTAATAATAACATCGGTAATTATGCTTACCAGTCAGTCTATGAATTAGGTAACGATTTTAACTACCCGTTAGGAGGAACCATTCAACAGGGAGCAGCCCTGAAAACGTATACAGATCCGCGACTGAAATGGGAAACAACCCGTACTATAGACGGAGGCTTCGAGTCCGTACTTTGGAACGGTTTACTGACAGCCAATATCTCTTACTTCTATAGATATACGTATGACATCCTGTTTAAACCCAACGCCAGTGCCTCTTCCGCTTTTGGATTACAAATGAGCGAAGTAAATACCGGAGAAGCGTCTAACCGCGGCTGGGAATTTGAAGTTGGGCACAGAAATACCATCGGTGAATTCAGTTACAGCATCAACGGAAACTTTTCCATCATCAAAAATAAAGTAGAAACACTCGGATTGGGGAATGTGGAACAAGCAAACGGAATGGTAGGTAACGGTTCTAATCTTTTCATCGGTTACCCGATCGATATGTACTACGGATATAAAACAGACGGTGTATTTTTGAATCAACAGGATATCGATGACTACTTTGCCCATACTGACCAGTCAGCAATGGGAGCCAATAAAGCCAACACCAAACCGGGAGATATCAGATACCAAGATATTTCAGGACCGGATGGCGTACCCGACGGAAAAGTAGACGCCACTTACGACCGTGTTTACCTGGGATCAAAAATTCCGAAATACACATTCGGCCTTTCTCTGAACGCAGCCTACAAAGGTTTCGACCTGAATATTTTCCTACAGGGAGTAGCAGGTGTCAACGGACTGCTAAACGGTTTTTCAGGCTGGGCTTTATGGAGCGAAGGGAATATCCAAAAGTGGCAAATGAAAGAAGCATTCGATCCGGAAAACCCGACGCGTTATCCGAAATATCCACGTATAGCAAATCTGGGAAATGCTACCGGAGTTAATACGCAACAGTCTGATTTTTGGATACGTAACGCCTCTTACCTGCGTGTAAAAAATATTCAGTTAGGATATACTTTACCAAAGTCTATTCTAAAGAATACCTTTATCCAGAATGTCCGCTTCTATGCAGCAACGGAAAACCCGTTCACATTCCACAGTTATCCGGAAGGCTGGGACCCGGAAATCAATGCCGACGACCGTTTCTATCCGGTATTAACGAACTACACATTTGGTTTGAATCTTAAATTCTAAAAAGCATGAAATCAATTATAAAGAAATCAATAATGGCCTTTGTTGCTCTTGCGACTTTAGCATCCTGTGAACTGGACCGTTATCCGCTGACAAACTTCAGCGAAGATACATTCTTCGACAAAGAAGAAAATACAAAACTTGCCCTCATCGGTTTATACCGTGGCGGTATCACCTATGGAGTGGACTACGGCGCTTCCGATTGGTGGGCATACAGCGCAAAAATATTAATAGACGGAGTCAGTGACATAGGATACGACCGCCGCGGATTCAACAATAATCTGGGAAAACTGACATCCGGGCAAATAGATGAAAGCAACGGATGGGTTAATGACCTGTATCAGAAACCTTACCGGCGCATCAGTGCCTGTGCCCGGTTTATTGAAGGAATCGACAAGCTAGGATCCGATAATCCGGAAATGGAACGGATGAAAGCAGAAGCCCGTTTCATTCGCGCGGTACAGTATTTTTATCTGGCATCCTATTATTATGATGTTCCGCTGATCAAAACAGTATTAACCCTGGAAGAAGCTAATACAGTGACCAAATCCTCTCGTGCAGAAGTTCTTCAATATGCAATAGACGAATTAACCGAAATTGCAGACATTCTTCCGCATCATAAGGACCTTCCGGCATCAGAACGCGGACGTGCAACAGCACAGGCCGCACTGGTTTATCTGGCCCGTACACACCTGATTGCCAAAAATTACAAAGAAGCAGCGGCTGCATGTAAAAAGATCATCGATTGGGGAGACAATAAATTAGATCCTGATTATCAGAAGCTATTCTACCCAGGGGCGATTAACAGTTCCGAACATATTTACGCAACACAGTTTGTAGATGACCTGGCAGGACATGGGTTACCTCAGCATGCCTATCCGATAAAAGACGGAGGATGGTGTTTGGTAAATGCTTCCAGTACGTTATTCGAGGCTTATGATTTTCTAGACGGAACGCCATTCAGTTATGATGACCCACGTTTCAATAAAAATAATTTCGGAGAAAACAGGGACCCACGTCTGGACTATACAATCTACTATGACGGAGCAACCTTCAGGGGAACCATCTACAATTGTAATCCGGAAACAACTGCCGCTGATAAAATCGGTCCGGGACAGACAACCCAGACTGGTTTCCTTCTACGCAAATATTTCGACGAAAGCTGGAATGGCGATATAACCAAATACGGAAATAATGTTCCTCTTGCCCGCTATGCAGATGTACTGATGATGTATCTGGAAGCAGAGATGGAAGCAGGCACACCGATCACACAAACTCTTTTGGATCAGACGATAAATGCAGTACGAGGACGCGTAGGCATGCCTGGCATTACAGAAACCAATCCGGATAAATTACGTAAAATCATACAAAAAGAACGTATGATCGAATTTGCTTTTGAAGGACTTCGCCTCTGGGATTTATACCGCTGGGGAATTGCCGAAGAACGTCTGAATCTGGATATTTACGGATCGCCATTCTATATTTCGAATCAGGAACTAATGAAAAAGAAAGATGGACAGCCTGATCCGTATAATCGTTGGTATGTTGACAAACGTAATTTCAAAACCGGACAAGAACGTTGGCCTATTCCACTATCTGAAAAGAATATCAATCCAAATTTAAGATAGTCGGTTTAATAACACAACAGAGATACCGGTTGCTTACAATACTTTCGGTATCTCTGTTTTTATTTCTGCTTTTGATTAAACATTACCTGAACAACGATATCATGAAACATAAAATAAATAAAGTAATCTTACCTGCATCCTTATTATCTGTTATCGTTTCCGGAGGTTTTTCCCAAACACAACAACCCAATATTGTTATCATCCATACCGACGAGCACAATTTCCGTACGCTGGGATGTTACCGGGAATGCCTGCAAAATGAGCAAGCTTTCCCCTGGGGAAAAGAAGCTGTCGTTGAAACACCCCATATCGATCGTCTGGCACATCAGGGGGTATTATTTACGCGATGTTATGCAACGTCTCCGGTCAGTTCCCCCAGCCGGGCATCTTTCATGAGCGGACTTTATCCGCAGAATAACGGGGTATGGACAAACGACATGGTACTGTCTGATGCAGCCGTAACATTCGGAGAATCACTGCGACAGAACGGTTATGCTACCGGATACATCGGTAAATTACATCTCAATGGCAAAGGACGCCCCGAATGGCATCCCAGGCGGGACTTCGGTTTTTCAGACAACCGTTATATGTATAACCGCGGTCACTGGAAAAAAATAGAGGAAACAGCCGAAGGACCGACATTCAGAACGGATGCAGATGTGAAAAGCACGGACGAACAGACATTCCCTACCGACTATTTCACCACACAGGCTATTGAGTTCATCAACCGGCATAAGGAAGGACCGTTCTGCTGCATGCTCTGTTTCCCGGACCCGCATAGCGCCAATCTGGTAAGGCCACCATATGACACCATGTATAGCCGGATCAGATTTAAAGAACCGGCAACAGCACTAACGGATACGACAGGACGCCCCGCCTGGTCACACGGAAATAACCTGAAAGCAGACCAACCCGAGGATATGGCTCAATATTTCGGAATGATTAAATGTATCGACGATAATGTAGGGCGCATCCTGGATGCGTTGAAAGGTGCCGGTATCCTGGACAATACAATCATTATCTTCACCTCCGACCACGGAGACATGTGCCGCCAGCACGGACTGATCAATAAAGGCGTTCCGCTTGATGATTCCTCACGGGTACCGTTTATCATCAGTTACCCGGCCGGTATGCGTCAAGGGATCAGGATAGAGAATGTCATGTCTGTAACCGATTTCACTCCTTCCCTGCTGAGCTTCTGTAATATACGACCTACTACACAGTATGATGGCCGTGATTTATCGCTTCTATGGAAAGGAGAGAAACTTCCGGAAAAATACAAAGACATAGTCTTTATGCGGGCAATTACTCCTAAAATAAAAAGCGATTGGGATGAATCGACTACAGCGATGCGAACGAAATGGATATCAGCAGTAACTCCGGAATATAAACTGACCTATTCCGAATATGCATCTGATGTTCCCTGGCTCACCGATCTGAAAAAAGATCCGGATGAACTAGTCAACTGCTATCGGGACCCAGCCTACAAGGAAATCGTTTCCCGGTTAGCTGCTGACTTGAAAGAATATGGGGAACAATACAACGACCCAAGGATTAAGCATCCTAAGATACAACAGGAAATTCTATCTGCAATCTTGAAAAAGTAGACAATATCCGTTAAAAATACAGCGTACAGCAAGGCGGATATAGAAAAAATGCAGACCTTTAGTTCCTAAACAAAAATATCATAAACTTATATATACTTTAAATATTATGAAATCAAACGTATTGATCGGTCTCGGACTGGGAGCTTTCTTATTCTCCCCCTCCACCTCTCATGCCCAAAAGGCGAAAGAGGCAAAGACCCCGAATGTCATTTTTATCTATGCCGACGACCTCGGTTATGGTGACCTGGAATGCTATGGAGCAACCCGCGTACAAACGCCAAATGTAAACAAACTGGCAGACAGTGGTATCCGCTTTACCAACACACATGCAACAGCAGCCACCAGTACCCCATCCCGTTATTCCCTGCTTACCGGAGAATATGCCTGGCGCAGACCCGGTACGGACATCGCTGCCGGTAATGCCGGAATGATTATCCGCCCGGAACGCTATACCATTGCCGATATGTTCAAAAATGCAGGCTATACAACAGCTGCCCTGGGTAAATGGCATCTGGGACTGGGTGACAAGACTGCCGAACAGGACTGGAACGCTCCTCTGCCTGCCGCATTAGGTGATTTAGGATTCGACTATTCCTATATCATGGCAGCGACAGCCGACCGTGTTCCCTGTGTATTCATCGAAAACGGAAAAGTGGCCAACTACGACCCGTCCGCTCCTATCGAAGTAAGTTATCAGAAACCTTTCGAAGGCGAACCTTTAGGAAAAGATCATCCGGAACTTCTATATAACCTGAAACACAGCCACGGTCATGATATGGCTATCGTAAACGGTATCGGACGTATCGGTTATATGAAAGGCGGCGGCAAGGCTTTATGGAAAGATGAAAACCTGGCAGATTCCATCACAACACATGCCCTCGATTTCATCAAAGCAAACAAGGATAAACCCTTCTTCATGTATTTCGCGACAAACGACGTACATGTTCCCCGCTTCCCGCACGACCGCTTCAGAGGCAAGAACCCGATGGGATTGAGAGGTGACGCTATCGTGCAGTTTGACTGGAGTGTCGGACAAATCCTCGACGAACTCGACAGGCTGGGACTGAGAGAAAACACCTTGATCATCCTTTCCAGCGACAACGGTCCTGTTGTGGATGACGGTTATGCAGATCAGGCAGAAGAACTGCTGGGCGATCATAAGCCGGGCGGTCCGTTACGCGGCGGTAAATACAGTGCATTTGAAGCCGGAACCCGTATCCCTGCTATTGCAAGCTGGCCGAAAGAAATAAAAAAAGGCCAAGTATCGGACGCATTAATGTCGCAGGTTGACTGGTTCGCTTCACTGGCAGCACTGACAGGTTCCGTTCTTCCCAAGGGAGCAGCCCCCGACAGTTACAATTATCTGGGTACCTTGTTAGGAACAGACAATGCCGACCGTCCCTGGGTGATCGAACAGGCATCCGACCATACGTTATCTGTCCGCACAAAAGACTGGAAATATATTGAAACCAGCAACGGACCGAAAATAGTTCCCTGGGGACCGAAGATCGAGACCGGTTATTCCAAAACTCCTCAACTGTACGATATGACACAGGTAGGCGAACAGGAAAACCTCGCTGAAAAACGTCCGGAAGTCGTTTATCAGTTACAGGAAATTCTGAAAGGTGTACGTAACAATACAGTCAAACCTAAATAATCAGATTTTATCTGTTTAGACTATAAATCAATGGTCCGAAGCGAAAGTTCCGGGCCATTTTTATGTTTTTACCTTTTTTTATCAGGGAATAGGCATTATCTTTGTGGCAATTTGGCAGAAAATAAAAGGATAATGCTGGGACTTATTAGTAAAGGAATTGTGATAGGCGTACTTGTATCAGCCCCTATGGGCCCGATAGGTATGTTGTGTATACAAAGAACATTGAACAAAGGACGTTGGCACGGTTTCGTTACCGGCCTGGGAGCAGCCTTATCGGATGTCATCTATGCGGCACTGACCTGCCTGGGAATGGGAGTTGTCGTCAACTTCGTGGAAGCCAACCAGGCACCGCTCCAACTAATGGGCAGTATCGTTCTCGGTCTTTTCGGTTACTACATATATCAATCCAATCCTGTAAAAAACTTAAAAAAGCAACGTGAAAAAAAGTTATCGTTCACACAGGATTTTATTACAGCTTTTCTTCTTACCTTTAGCAACGTATTAATCGTGCTGCTATATATAGGACTGTTTGCGCGTTTTGGATTTGTGTTGCCGGATCATTCCGTCTGGATGTTGGTGGGAGGAATAATATGCATAGGAATAGGTGCCGTCCTTTGGTGGTTCGGCATCACATATATAGTTGCGAAATTAAAAAAGTGGTTTAATGTACGGGGAATATGGTTATTGAATCGGATTGTAGGGACAGTCATCATTATATTGGCTATTGTAGGGGTATTATCGGTACTCCTCACCTCATATTTCCATTTGCCGTTGCTCCAAATCTATAATTAACATGAAGAAGCTTAAAGTACCTTATTTAGTAACGCTGGATGTGCTGGATTTATCATCAGTCGGTTTTCTGTTGGAAAACAAAGCCCAGCGAGAGTATATCGATGTCATCAATTGGGAAGAATACCCTTATAAACCAATTGTCGCTTTCGATATTGCGCGAACGGATGAAAATCTTTATATCCGTTATTTCGTAAAAGGGAATTCATTAAAGGCTGTTCACAGCTCAGACGGTTCCCCGGTTTATACAGATAGTTGTGTCGAGTTTTTCATGAAAACGGTCGATGATCACAACTACATGAATTTCGAGTTCAATTGTATCGGAACCTGTGATGCTGCCCGCCGCCAGTCGCGTGATATCAAAAGATCGCTAAATACCGATGAATACACTTCTATCCGTCGGTATTCATCCATAGAGAACAAACCTTTTTCAGAAAAGACAGGTGTATTCTCCTGGGAGTTGGTCGTATCTATCCCCTTCAGGCTCATGGGACTCGATCCGGAAAACCTGCCGGAAAAGATTCTGGGCAATTTCTACAAATGTGCGGACGATACAGAATATCCCCACTTTGTCAGCTGGAACCCGATAGACCTCCCAACCCCTGACTTCCACCGACCGGAGTTTTTCGGAGAGATTTATTTATAAAATATCAACTATTCCCGGAGAGTATATCCCGGGAATAGTTCAATTACCTAATCCTCCTGATATGCCTTTTACCACTCTATTGATTGATGACGAACCGGCCGCACATTACGCATTGAAAGAGTTGCTCAAAAATCATGCAGATACAATTCAAATTGCGGGAGAAGCCTTTTCCGGCAAAGAAGCTATTTCGTTATGTGAGAAACTAAAACCGGAACTTCTCTTTCTGGATATCAGAATGCCGGATATGAATGGCTTCGAGGTGCTGGAACAGCTATCTTCTCAACCCTACGTTATCTTTTCCACCGCTTATGATCAATATGCTATTCAGGCTTTTAATGAAAATTCGATCGACTATCTGTTAAAGCCTATAGAAGAAAAACGTTTCGAACAATGTATTCATAAACTAAAGCGATTAAACCTGAAATCGCCAGCTATCAATTATACAGAATTAAATCAGCTGTTCACCCAACTTCAAAAAAGCCAAAAGAAAGCAAGCGCCATTCCTATTCATATTCAATCTAAAATCATATTGGTCCGCTGTTCCGATATTACATTTTGTAAATCGGCAGACGGTTACGTTTCTTTGTTTACAGACGAAGGTAAAGAGTATATATCCGACCTCAACCTGAGTCAATTGGAAGAACGTCTTCCGAGCTCGTTCCTACGTGTCCAAAAGTCATATATCGTTAATAAAGAGAAGATAGAAGAGATACATAAATATTTCAATAATCGGCTCATTCTGGTTATGAGTGATAGACCCCATACCCATATAACCACCGGAACCAGCTATATAACAGTGATCCGGGAAGAGCTCGATTTATAGTTACAGTCCGATAATACAGGTTTGCCTTTCATTTTTTCAGGTTCAAAGAATTTCACTTTCAGAACATCTTCTAACCTGCTAGATTTGCCTTACTATTAATTAAATGAATGAAACAATGAAAAGACTTTATTACATTTTATTCTGTCTTCTGTTTTTCTGCCAACTAAGAGGACAACAGGCAACTCTCATCATCATTCCGGAAAAGGAAAACAAAGGAATCAACTATCAATTTTCAGATAGCGAACATCTTCCTTTTTATACATTATTTCAAACGAAACAGGCAGAACCTAATGGGGTCTTCCATATCAGTTTACCCGTACAACAACCAGTAGTCCTCAATCTTCTGACAGAAGATCGTTTATCTTTTCGTGTCTATCTGACAAAAGACAGCCACGATACAATCCGGATCCGAAATAACCAACCCTTCTTTTCCGGGACCAATACCATTTATAATCAATGCTTGCAAGAAATACAAAAAACAGAAGAGTATTGCCACAGCATTTCCTATTCCAAGCATCATGAACTTCACGCGGTCGATTCACTGAAAGAATTTACACAGATTGTCAATAACAAACAGGCCGAATTAATAACTTTCCTTAAAGGTCAAAACGTATCTTCCGATTTTATTCATAATCAGAGTCATATTATAAATTGCATGTTTACACATTTGTTTTATAAAAAGATATTGAACCTCTACAACAATCGAAAAATAACCGACGAATGGCTTAAAGAGATAAAAAAACAACTTTCGTTTGACTTCCAAGAAGGGGCAAACCTTTGCTATTCGGAATATGAACGAATGCTATATATGAACACAACCATTAATTACTTCATTATTGAAAAACATTCCCCACAGGATATAGACAGGGACAAGATCAATACATTTCTTTTGAATGAATATAAAAAGAAGAGAACAGGGAAATACCTGGAATATGCCTGGGCCAGTTTGATCTATAATGACATTTTTCAACGTGATTTCAGTGAAGACATACCTTCCCTTTACGATCAGTTCTGTTCCGAGTTTCCACAAAGCGAATTCATCGGCATATTATCTCCTGAAATAGAGAAAATCAGACAATTTCATCATATACCGGAAACTTCCAACAATATAACCATTCTTCCCACAGATACCATACTAAAAAATCTGGAAGAAGCCGTACATCCTTTCATAGGGAAAATCGTCTATATCGATTTATGGGGAACTTGGTGCGGCCCTTGCCAGAAAATGTTTGCATATAGTAAGGCATTAAAAAATGCAACTAAAAAAATGGACATTATCTATTTATATATTTCACTGGACCGTCCGGAAAATCGGGATAAATGGAAGAAAATGGTTTATTATTACAAACTGGAGGGATACCACTTACAGGCAGGAATCACATTGGCCAAGTCTCTCTATGCATCACTGGGAAATAAAGGGATGTTAGCCATTCCACAATTTATAATCATCGGGAAAGATGGAAAAATAGCGATAGAAAAAGCTGCCGCCCCCGATAATCTGGAAAAAGTCGTTGAACAATTAAAACAAGTAAGCAATGAATAACGGACATACAATGAATTATTATATAGAAGGAGTAATATTTATAATAACAATCGCTATTATCACGTATCCCTTTCTATCTTTCATTCTCAAAAAAGTCATCTCTAACAAATGGCTTAACAGACTCAGTTTTATACTGATTTCATTAGGTGGCCAGGTGATATACCTGGAAAAATACAATGACCCTATTAGCATAAAACTAGTCATTTCACTCTTTTTCTCTTACATTCTTTTTCATCTTATTGCAGACCAACTATACCGGCTCAATAAAGAATGGAGGATAATTCTTGAAACTTTACTTACCGGAGGTTTACTCATGGGTACATTAACCATTGTAGCCTTGGCCGGAAATTATCAAATCACAAAAATCATTACAGAAAGATTTCCTGACGGAAGTTATAGCTTTATTCCCGGATATTACGATGATATGTTAGAAACCTCTGTTATCTTTTCCATTTTATTAATTGCTTCCAGGTACTTCTATACTTACCTACTGGAAAAAGCGGAAGAGAAGAAACAACGTAAGATAAAAGAAACTATCCTGGAGAAAGAGCTGATCCATGCTCAACTGGAAGCTCTTCATGCTAAAATAAATCCTCATTTCTTATACAATTCTCTCAATACGATTGCCGGACTCGCTCTCGTCGATGGAGAAAAAACCAGACAAATGGCATTGGCCCTCTCTCGTTTTTTCAGATACAGCATTAATAAGGAGCAAACAAATTTAATCTGTGTTTCAGAAGAGATCGAAATGATAAACACGTATCTGGATATAGAGAAAATACGTTTCGGGAACCAACTAGATTATAAAATAGAATGCGATACAGAATGTGAAAAAGAACTTATTCCCAGAATGTTACTTCAGCCACTTGTAGAAAACAGCATCAAGCATGGTTGGAACGTAGATTTGAATTCTATTCTTATACGGATTGCCATTAAAAAAGACAACAACCGGCTCATTATCTCAGTAAAAGATTCCGGAGCCCCTTTCAAGCCAGGCTTCATTCCCGGATATGGATTACAAAGCATCTATGATAAATTAGAACTTCTTTTCCCGAACAAGCATGATCTGTCAATCATTTCCCATCCGGAAAAAGAAGTCCGCATTATGATCAAGGTAACATCTCCGTCAAAATCTTAGTCACCTCTTCTGCCGAAGGATGGATGGCAAGGATCTTTCCATCCTTATCTACCAGATAGGTGCAGCCGCCACTGTTGCCGGCTCCGTACATTTCCCAGATATTTCCTTTATCGTTCAGTTCGACTAAGTTCAACCAGGGGTATTTGTCCTGTTCGATTGCCTTTTTCATGGCATCCGTGTTATTATTTTCACGGGCAATACCAACTACGGTGAATCCTTTGTCTTTAAATGCTTCATAAATAGGGATCATGCTGGATGACAAACGGCGGCACGGTCCGCACCAGGAAGCCCATAAGTCGATTAAAGCAACTTTCCCTTTTATCTGATCCGAAAGTTTTACCATATTCCCTTCAAGGTCCGGGGCAGAAAAGTCAATGTAAGAACCTCCAACCTTTACATTCAAACTCGCAATGATACGCTCCATATCCGTGATATAAGGATGGGAGGAGAATTTTTCTTTATACTTGTTTTCAAATATATCCTGATAGACGGAAACATCTTCCTCACCCGGACTATAGCGGGCCATCATAATAGCGCGGTCAAGCATCTGTTTCAAAATACATAAGCCGTTCAATGTCGGTTCTTTTTGCATATAATCAAGTTTCCATTGCCGAATGCCCTCAAAATATTCTTTATACTTCTTATTCAGCGCAATGCCTTCTTCCGAGAACTCTTTTCCGGCTTTGTTCAAACGGTCATATTCCGGATAAAGCGTTCTCCGTTCTTCGTCCGTTTTCGCAGCAGATATACGTTTCTTTAAATCATACATTTCTTTTGAATAATAGCGTTCCTCCTGATCCAGGGCATCCCGGTCCTTTTCCAATTGGTTCACAGGATACAATTTCTCCATTTCCTCCTGCATACGGATTTCTTCTTTATTCAAAGCGGATTCCGTTTGTAAGATACTATGCGGACGGTGTTCCATCGGGTAAAGAGTGAAATGTAAAGTCCCTTTCTCGGAGATAAAATAGGTCGGACGCCAGGCACCGTTCAAGTGCTCTTCCCAGAAAACCAGTTCGTAGGTCTCGTTTTCATCCGCAGTCAACGTATAACTGAATTTACCATCCCTGACAGGAATAGAAATAAACGGGGTAGTACGCATATCTTTCCCGGCACGTATCAATGTCAGGCGGGAGCTTTCAGGGCGGTCTATTACTTCTCCTTCCAGTACACATTCAAAAGTACCGGGTTGAGCAGGCTGCTTTTTCAAATGTATGCCTTCGATATGGAAATCACCTTTTTCCGATCCTTCGATAAAACTGATGGCTTCTTCATTCTCATCTACCGGCTCAAAGAATAACGTAGCCGGAGAATTGCCGGATTCGGGCATATAAACCTCCTTATCCAGTTCAAAATCGGACGATTTCAGTAATTTGTATTTCTTTCCCGAAGTAATACCTTCCAGATAGGCACCCGAAGAAAGGCGAACCCAATAATTCGGACGGTTGTACATTTCTGCATAGAGAATCGTTGCCGTATCTGTCAGCTCCACCCGATAAACTTCCATAATTGTTGTATTTTTATTATCAATAACCGGATAATCGATAACGCGGCTTTGCTTTGTACAAGCGACACTGAGGCAAATCATCAGAAAAAGTAATAGTTTCATTTTCATAATCAGTCAAATCAAAGGATTAATAATTTATCAAAAGTAAGTAATATGCCACAATAAACAAAAAAATAAGGATGGAAGTATACCCCCACCCTTATCTAACACACAACTCCCCAGATTATTTATTTTTATCTTTCGATAACTTCAATTCAATAACAAAAGCGACAATCAGTCCGATCCCACCAAATAACAGGACAGATGCACCATATACCGTACTGATCAATTCGCGCCGTCCCCAATTATCAATATCAAAATCTGTAAGCGACACAGAGATAATAAATCCGACCAGCAACCCCAATCCGATTCCTGCCAGCAAACACCCGGTTTTCAATGAACTAAAAGAGAAATTAGTAGCCAGACGTGGTAAACCGATCTTCACATCGAAAGCGGAAGGCTCCAGTTTATCCCCAATCTTCTCAATAATAGCCAAACGTTCTTTTTTACGTACAAACAATTCAAACAAGCCGTAAATACCGGCACAAACTATTCCGACAATCAGCGGAACCATTATAAAATCCATCATAGCAGTAAATATTAAATGTTATTATTAATTCGTTTATAAGTTTGACGCAGCTTCTTAGAAAAGGTTACAGGTTTCATTATATCTTCCATAAAAAATCGCTTGAAAATGGAGAAATCACATTTTTATGTAATACGTATATAATCATCAAATAGGCTACGACAGTATGTTTGATGACATGATAAATAAAATAAGAGATGGATTATCATAGGTTGAAATATTATTAATATGTATATTTGCATTCGAAAAGGCTTTTGAATTGAAGTCTTGTGTTGCGTGTGATATTTGTGCGATCAGATGAAAAATCGGCTAAATTTTTCTCAAACTATCAATGCACAAAGAAAGCCCCCGCAACCCTTTACCAGATATACGTGTTATCTATGCTGCTATTGTAGTATGGATATGTTATTGTATACAGATAAAGGGGGGCGTGCGGCTGACTTTTATTGGTAGTTGGGTCTTAGCCGAGCCTTCATCTGATTAAAAGTTCAGTCCGCCGCCCTTTCTTTTTTTATGAAAGGACCACTCTACTCTTATAACGCCATCCAGCACCCGCATATTTTAAGGACAAATATGTTTTATTTATAACCCTACTAGTATGGCTGCACGTATTACTATTGAACAAGCCGCCCAGCTGACCGGTTTCCCGGCAGAAGAGATTCGAAAATGGGCCGATTCCAGGAAGATAAACTCTTATTCGCCTAAAGGCGGTGAACCCTTAGTCGATGTCGGAAACTTGAATCGCTTCATTTCCTGTATCGAACATCTGGGAATACAGAAACTCTATCTGCAACTGATCATCCAGGACAAAGAGGAAGAGGCCAACGAAATCATCGCCCGCTACGACGACTATCTTTTCAGCCTCCGCACTGCCACCACAATCTCTCCCTTGCTTAAAGTAATAATTGCCGAACTATCCTCCTTTATAGAAGACAAAAAGGCACGCTATATATTCGACGAAATAACGGGAGGCGCAAAAATACAGGACGTTGCCGAGCGTTGCGGAATGACGTACGACGGTATGTGTCAGCGGTATAAAACCATCGTATCCCACCTGGAATCAGACACCCGCTTTATGCTTGAATATCAGAAGACGATAACCAATCAAGAACTAGAGATAGAACGCCTGGAACTTGAAAACAGGAATTTGGAGTATGAGTTGAACCGGTTGTATAAAAAGGGCCTTAAAGCGGGTTTGCAGTTTACTATCTCCAAATCATTAATCCATGTCCCTTTGGATGCAGCCCGGCGCCTTAATAAACCACTTACAGACCTGACCCTCTCTCCCTATATCCGTAAAGTGCTCGAAGAACTACATATAGAAACAATGGAAGATCTGTTGCGCTATATGGAAACAACCGGCCTCGATTCCCTCTTGGACATTCATGGATTTGGTATACTCGGCCTGGAACAACTCAAATTCCAGTTGGAGAAACACCGGATACTGGATAAGAACGGCTATTCAGACCTCTACCAATATCTCGTAAGCGATCCGGATATGGACCGGTTCGACTCGGATGCTTATGAACACAGCCATTAAAAAGATGAAAAGCATTTTTCATAACTATCATAAACATAAAAGAACTATCATACTATCATATTTTTATATAATATACCTATAATCAATATGTTATCCTATGATAGTTCCTGTTTTCAACTGTCATTTACCTATCATGCAACTATCATAGTTTTATCCTGAACCCCAATATATGCTTCTTATTTTACTAAAGTATATGACTTATTTTCAGGGGAGTAGTTACTTATGTTGTTCGAGACCCGGGTGTCGACAATGTTGAGACCCGGGTCTGGGCACAGTCAACATCCGGGTGTAAAACAGGCTGAAAAGGGCATCTTGAGAACAAAAAGTATGTATTCCTGTGAGATTAGTCTATATGTTTTGCCAAAATATATAGTAGGAAAAGCGATATATAAGTGCAATTATATCCTATTTATAAAGCCTTTTTTAGGTCCTAAACAATGTTGCTTAGTTAAAATATAGTCCAAATGATGGTTTTATGACAGTATTATGATAGTTGAAAACGGCAACTATCATAGAGTAATATTCTGATTATTTGCACATTACACAAAAATATGATAGTATGACAGTACATTTGATGAAACATTCAAACCAGACAGAACCCTGATACAACAAATCAGCAAAGCACTCCGATGATTCGGGACTTTGCTGATTCAATATCGTGTGAATAGATTACAATCCGTTTATCTCTTCAACAGACAGGCCGGTGCACTGAGCAATTGTCTCAATATTAACTCCCTGATTTTTAAAATTGGCAGCAATTTGACGTTGTCCTTCGGCTATCCCTTCAGCTTTTCCTTCAGCTATCCCTTCAAGCTTGCCTTTTTTCAGTCCTTTCACCTCTGCTTCCTCTACCGCATATTCCAGCGTATTGCGCCAGTCACGGTAAATCTTCAGGTTCTCATCGTAAACTGCCCGTTCGTGAGGAGTCATTGCATTCAGGTTTGCTACGTCGAGCAGGCGTTTGAAAGCATCGTTTTTCTCCTTAAACGGAGACATATCAAATAAATTCATATTCTTCAATATATAAACCATATTTTCAAGAGGCGTTTTGCATTCCTCTTCTCTTAGATTGAACAGATCGAACGACAGATAAATCTGTTTCAGTTTGACCTCGCCAAAAGTTTTACCTGTCGCCTCATTGGCCAGCACCACATCGGTGCGCCAACTCTGAAATTCAGGCAGACTAAAGTTCAACAGGTAGATGCCATATACCGGAAGCAAGCTATACTTCCAGTCAGCTCCGCTCTCTCCCTGACGGGAGATCATTCGACAAATGTAATAAAATCCGCGGTTAAAGAAATAATGTTGGGGACAATTCTGCATTTCAAGCACAAATTTACTCCCGTCCGCATCTTCACAAAGGAGATCGAAAATCACCGTGCGTTGCTCTATTACTTCGGGTTGGATTTCTTTATCGAGATAGGTCAGGTCTTTCACCTGGCGTTCGCCCTCGAGCGTGGCGTTGATAAAGTCGATTGCTACTTGCTTTTCACCGAATACGGTTTTAAAAGCCTTGTCGAGCATGATGTTCACATACTTTTCCATAAGTCAATAGTTTTAGTTGTTTATCACCTGAAACAGGTAACGGGACAAATGTAAGCAATATTTTATTTAATCCAACTGGAGAAAAAGATTATTTGAGTCATATGTAGAAAATAATGAGCTATCTACAGTGTCTTTTAAACAAGGCTCGCCTTGTGCCGTAGGCTTTCTTTTGCCGTCAGTTTCAACTGACGGTTTTAAATACAGGAGGCAAAGCCTCTTCCTTTGTGGGATTTATCCCCTTTCATAATACTTGGAAAAGGGGTTGAAACCCACAGAGGAATCCGGTAAAACCGGAAAGATTATCTATCCGTCAGTTGAAACTGACGGCAAAAGAGAGCCTGCGGCATGGGGCAAAGCCCCATTAATGAGGCACAAATAGTTCAATTCTGACAAATACTGAAACAAAAATCAACAAACAAATATATGGAATTCTCTATTCGTATCACAGCCGTGATACAAAAGAAACTCAATTGTGAAACAAACGGAATCCATCTGTGAAACAAAAGGAATGCAACTGTGATATGCATTACTTTGTATCCCAATATAAACCCTCCTTTCTTTGTAATACTTTATACTGAACGTATCTTTTTCACATTTTTCAGTTGTAAGTTGTAACCAAATTGCCGAACTTGCGTCCATAAGGTAGGATGGAGTTGTATAGCGACGCATATTACATAGAAAGGATACAAGCGGGAGATACAGGATGCTTTGCCTGTCTGCTCGATAGATACAGCCGTCCGGTTCATTCGTTAATCCTTAGAATGGTACATAGCAAGGAAGATGCGGAAGAACTGGCGCAAGATGTATTTATGAAGGTCTTTCGTAAGTTGTCGTCTTTCAAGGGCGATTGTAGTTTCTCCACCTGGATTTACCGGATTGCCTATAACACGGCTATTTCGGAATTGCGCAGGAAAAGACAGGAATTTGTCGCCATTGAGGAATCGCAGATCAGCAATGTGTCGGAAGAAGAGGTCAGCGAGATGTTGGGACGTACATCGGCGACCGAACAACTCGATAAGCTGGAAGCAGCCCTCGAACTGCTTCCGCCGGATGAGAGGGCGCTGATCCTGCTCTTTTACATGAAAGAGAAAACGGTGGAGGAACTGACCGTGATAACCGGTCTCGGAACATCGAACATCAAAGTGAAATTACACCGTATACGGAAAAAGTTATTTGTATTAATTAAAGGAATGGAGGAAAATTAAATATGGACAGCAACCAAAAACAACCTGATATACTGGAAAACTTGTTCAGGCAAATGCCGGAAGAAGAGTTGCCTGCATCCTTCCGTCTGAATGTGATGCAGCAGATTGCTAAAGAAACCGTCAAGGTTAAAAAACGGAACGAGTGGTTCGGGCTGGCTGCTGTCATTGCAGCTTCGCTGGGAATGCTGGGAATGGCTGTCGCTTTCCTCTTCTACATGGATTTCCCGCAAATAATCTGGCCCAACAAAATAGAATGGCCCCAAATAGATCTTCCTATCTTCAGCTTTTATTTTTATATCGGAATACTAACGTTGATCCTCCTGTTCCTTGATTATAAACTGAGGAAGGTATTTCACAAGGATGAGTAAAGATGAAGCGGGCGCCATTCTCATAGGTGGGGTCAATGGAGAGAGCCCCGCCTAAACGGTCCGCGATCAGTGTACAGATAGATAGTCCCAGGCCCGCCCCCGACTTATAATCATCCAGCTTTTCAAAACGGCGGAACACAGCCGCCTGCTTTTCTTTCGGGATGCCGCAACCGGTATCGGTCACAGCGATATGCACCTGTTTGCCATCTTCATCGACTTTGTAGGACAGGTTGATCTCTCCCTCCTGTGTAAACTTGCCCGAGTTTGTAAGCAAATTAGTCAGGATTTGTTGCAGCCGCAATTTATCGGTATGAAGCGTAACCGGGATACTATCCGGGGTAAAGGTCAGTTCCACTCCCTCCGGGATCCTGTGGCAAACACTATCCAGAGCGCTCTGGCAACATTCGGTCAATGAGTAATCGGCGAATTTGAAGTTCAGGTCGCCAGTCTCCATACGGGACAGGTCGAGCACGTCGTTGACCAGGTTCAACAGTTGCTCGGTGTTATTATGGATAACAACAGCATACTCTTCACGCTCCTCCTGATCAGTCGAGTCGTCGACCAACAGATCGGAAAAACCGACAATTGCATTCAAGGGCGTACGTATCTCATGGCTCATATTGGCAATAAAGGTACTTTTCATACGGCTGGCTTCCTCTGCTTTCACCTTTTCAGATTTCAGACTGTTTTCAGACTCCAACAGTGAATGTTTCTCCAACAGCAGTTCGTTCTTCAGCCGGCGGGCACGCTGATAATAGCAAAACAACACATATGAGAGGTATAACAGGACGAGAAAAACGGCGGATAAGAAAATAATCAGATGTTGTTTCTCTGCCATACGTTCATTATTTAATTGCATCTCATGTTCCTGCGCTTCTTTATTCCTCAGTTCATGCAAGGCACGGAGCTGGTTAACCTGGCGAAAGAAAGTTTCCTTATTTTGCTGTAAACTTATGTCATTCAATTCGTCGTACAAAACCAGAGCTTCAGCCAACCGCCCCTGCTCTTCCAGTATGTCCGCTTTAAACTGCAGATCGCCAGGAATACGTTCCGTTTTAAATATTTCATCCATCAGTTGCAGAGCCCGGGTAGTATTCCCCGTTTTCCTGTAATAATGAGCCAGAGTTGCCAGATAAGTATTTTCGGCATAATCGCCTTCAACCACGATATTTCCGGCATATTTCCCGGCTTTCGCCAGCATCCGCCTTGCTTCTGCCAGCATATTCTCACGGATATACAAGTCTGCAAATAAAGAATAAAGTAACCAATATTCCCTCTTGACATTGACAAAGGTTTCCATCCGGCTCGTCATTGCAGCCATGGAGTCGACAGCTGCTTCATAACGTTCAAATATGCCTATGGCCCGTTCAAAAGGAATCTCCCTGGAAGCACATTCTGCCTGGTACGCTGTCATTCGCATACGGGTTTCCGTTCTCTTTGCTTCAGTGCAATCCATATTCTCCAGCATCTCGAGACCTTCCTGAAAAACATCCACCGCATCATTACAACGATTCATTCGCCTGTAGATCAACCCCAGACTCTCGGTACACCTGACCAGACCATAGAGATGTTTAATGTCACTTGCCAGACGATACTCGTTTAAAGCTTCATTCAAAGCCTGTTCATATTCGCCGCTCCAAAGCAGGTCCTGGCAGGAATAACTTTTCACATCGAACAGGGCGTTAGGATATTCGTTCCGGCTTTTACTGATCGAATCGACCTTCCTTCCCCAATACAAGATACTATCCCGTTGCCCGTATTCATTATAATAATGGCGCGACAGATTGAGCAGGGCGAAATAAACGGCGGGGATCGAATCGATCCGGCAAGCCTCTTCGTAACACCGTTCAAGCCATCCGATCTCGGCAGGTGTCTGGTTAGTCAGATCCGCCAGGCTGGTCAACAACGGTATCGTTACATGAGGGTCGACCGATGCGACCACAAGCGACTTCAGGCTATCGATCTTATGCGATATCAGCAGAGAATCAGGTTGTGCCGGCAAAGAATAGTGTGAGATTACACACAGCAGGAATGTAACCAGGAAGCATTTGTTCATATATATATTCCGGACTCTCATACTTTTAATCGGATTAATCTTTACTATTTTCTAAACCGCAAGGATGGACAAAAACAAAACAAGCCCCTTTCGACATCTCCGGATAAGAAGTATCCAGGTATAACGAACCGCCAAAACGTCCGGCGATATTCCGGCAAATGGTCAGCCCCAATCCCGTGCCTTCCTTAAAGTCATCCAGTTTTTCAAAACGTTCGAATATCTTATCAGCCATTTCCAGCGGAATGCCGCAGCCGGTATCAGCCACGATAAAACGGACTGTGTTATTCTCCCGGTCTGTTTCAAATATCAGATTTACTTCTCCCTCAAGGGTAAATTTCAGTGCATTCGAAAGCAAATGTCCTAACAATTGCAGTAAACGGAACCTGTCGGTGTTCAAAAGAAAAGATTCCACTGCAGAAACACAATTCAACTTTACGCCCGGCATAGCTTTATCTTCCAGAGACGCTGCGATCTCACGGCAAAGCGCAACAGCATCCCATTCTTTGATCGTAAAATTATAATTACCGGATTCAAGCCGGGACAGGTCGAGTACATCGTTTATCAGGCTCATCAATAACTCTGAACTACGCTTGATCGTTGCAGCAAAAGTGATCTTCTCCTCTTCCGGGAAAGAATTGTCGACCAGCAACTCGGAAAAACCGACAATAGCATTTAAAGGAGTGCGCACTTCATGGCTGATATTCGAGATAAAAACAGTTTTCAACCGGTTTGCTTCTACTGCCTTCTCTTTGATTACCCGCAGTTGCTTTTCCGATTCAACCAATGAATCTTTCTCATTCAATAATTCATTTTTTAAACGCCGGGTACGACGGTACAACCGGTATAGCAGGGAGACCAGCATCAACAACAGTCCGATCGTTGCCAGAATATGGATCAGCAGGCGCTGCCTGGAGGCGATCTGTGCATCCTGATGTTCCAATTCACGGGTTCGTTTCTCGCCATCGTTCAAATCGTTCAGGACACGAAGTTGGGCCATCTGACGGTCGAAGGCATTATTGTTAACAGCCGTATTCATTTCCAGTATCTTTTTATATACTTGGATCGCTTCTTTCAATTGTCCGCTACGGCGCAGAACCTGCATTTTCAGCGTCATCATATCCAGATTGCCGCCCAAAGCCAGCGCATTATCGATCGCAGACAGTGCCAGGCGGTTATCTCCGGTCTTTATATAATAGAGAGCTTCGGATTGATAAAAGGTGAATTTTACAAAGACGCCCAATGAGTCACTCATATAAGCCGCAGCTTTTTTCAAATAGTCATGTGCTTTCCTCATTTTTCCGTTCCGGGTATAAAGTTCGGAAAATTCGGAGTTCAGCAGGCAACGATGATAACGGACCTGAAAGAAATAGCCTTTTGTTTCATAATCCTGCTCCATCATATCGAGCAGTTTCCCATAACGCATTAACAGCTTTTCCGATTCATCAAACAGATCGAGGCGAAGCGTCGAAATCACCATATCCGAAAGATATTGCAACTCCAACACGGGCCAATCCGGATTCTTATCCAACCAGACCAAGCCTTTACGAAAAATATCTACGGCATTACTATCTTGTCCGACAACCTGATAGATCAAGGCCAGATTATAGTTGCCTCTTGCCTGTCCGTATTCCTGATGTTCCCTATTCGCCAGATTAACCTGCCGGATAGCTTCGTTCATCGCCTGCTCATAATCTTCGCCCCACAAATAATTCTGGCAGACCAGGCTTCCGGCCGTGAACAAAGCATCGGGACATTCCTTACGCCGACGGGAAATCGTATCGATCATAGAGTACCAATACAAAATGCTGTCACGCATATCCAGATTGTAATAATAACGGCCCAACTCGGCCATGGTGTTATAAACGAGCGGAAAGGAATCGAGCTGCATCGCTATATCCATAATTTCCTTGCCTAAAGAGACTTCTACTTTTTGCTGCCGGTTGATCGTAACCAACTCTTTCAAAACAGTAAGTTTCTCTTCAGGTGTCTTTGCTTTTTGCAGAACATTACGCAGACTATCTGTTCGTATCCTCCCTATCTCATTTTGGGAAAAGACTGAAACAGAGCAAAGTAAAAGAACTACAATACATACAAATTTTATACCCCTTTTAAACAGACTTTTCGTCTTCATGCATATTTTACTTACAGCGATTGGCAAACTTACGAATAAATATTTATACCGGACGGAATTATTTAATATATTTTCCATAAGTCATTATGAATTTCAATTCCTCCCGCTATTCGATACTTTCTGCTGCAAAAATTCCCTGTTTCAACAAGGATGAGTGAAGATAAATCTGGCCCCCTGGGTATAGCCCGAATCCAGTCGGATTGTACCTCCCAAAGCTCCGGCAATAGCCTGGCAGATTGAAAGTCCGATCCCCGTTCCTTGCTTATATTCGTCTATTTTCTCAAAATGTTTGAATATTAATGCTGCCTTATCGGCAGGTATTCCGCAGCCGGTATCTGTAACGATCAGGTCGACGGCATTTGCCCCCTGATCAGAATGAAAGGACAGATTTATCTCTCCCTTCTCCGTGAACTTGGCGGCATTGATCAAAAGATTTACCAATAATTGTTGCAAGCGCAAGGGGTCGGTGTTTAATAGCAGGGAAGGATCATCCGGTGTAAATGTCAAAGAAACACCCTCCACAACCCGGTGGCGGATCGTATCTATCGAATTCCGGCAACAGTCGGCAAGGTTGACCGGGCGGATGGAAAAATTCAGGTTTCCGGCTTCTATCTGCGAAAGACACAGGACATCGTTGACCAGGTTCAGCAGCAATTCGGTATTATTACTGATAATGGAAGAGAATTCTTCTTTTTCTTCCTGTGTACAAGAGGAATCGGACAGCAGGCTGGCAAAACCGACAATTGCATTCAAGGGAGTACGTACCTCATGGCTGAT
Organism: Parabacteroides goldsteinii DSM 19448 = WAL 12034; assembly: GCF_000969835.1. Taxonomy (GTDB): domain Bacteria; phylum Bacteroidota; class Bacteroidia; order Bacteroidales; family Tannerellaceae; genus Parabacteroides; species Parabacteroides goldsteinii. The sequence goes on along the minus strand of NZ_KQ033912.1, from coordinate 3,208,952 downwards.
ATTGGCGATAAAGGTTGTTTTTGCCTGGTTTGCCTCTTCAGCCTTGTCTTTGGCGACACGGAGGTTCTTCTCTGATTCAATCAACGCTTCCCTTTCTTTCAGCAAGGCATCTTTCAACCGGCGGGTACGGCGGAATGAAAAATAAAGGATGTATAATATCAGCAACAGGATAACGGAAACCGACATGGACAAGACGAGCTGGTGTTCTTTTATATCCACATTCATCCGGCTGATTTCCAACTCTTTTTCTTGCATTTCCTTGTCATTCAGATCATACAGTGTACGGAGCTGGTTGATCTGACGGGTAAAAGCCTCGTTGTTGATCTTGGAAGTCTCCGATATTACGTCTTTGTAAGCCTGGATAGCATTCTTGAAATCTCCTGCTTCGGATAAAATATCGGCTTTTAATTGCAGGCAATCGGGAGTCTTCCAGCTTTCCAGCAGTTCGTCGATATATTTATGCGCTGCCGTATAGTTGCCAACCTCCTTATTATAGCGGGCTTGTATATAAAGGTAAGCAAATACGGCAAAATCATTACTTATGGTTTCCTTTCCTACGAACCTTTCTGCGTTGTCCAGCGACTTGCGCGCATTTGCAAAATCTTTTCTTTTCAGGTAGTACTCCGCATAAAAAGAATGCATAATCCAACGATAACGATCTACAGGATAGACCGTACCGGTATTTTTATTTACTTTTTCCTGTTCGTCCAGCAGTTTCTTATATTTAACCAACAAAACCTCGGCACTATCCAGCTTATTAATACGCAAGAGTGATTCCAGTTGATAGGAAACCAGACGGATACTGAACGTTAACTTCTTACCCACTTCTTCCTGTTTATCCAATGCCGCCTGGAAAACCACGACAGCATCGCTGTCACGGCGGATCGCCTGATAAATATGCCCCAGATTCTCACCACAACGAATCTGACCGTATATATGATTCCTGCTACACGCCAGGTTATAGAGACGGATAGCCTCATTCATTGCCAGTTCATAATTTTCCATCCACAGATGGTCCAGGCAAACATAGCTGTAAGCCTCAAACAAACCATCCGAAAGCTCCTGCCGGCTTTTGCCGATAGAATCTATATATTTGGCCCAGTAAACAACACTGTCCGATTTATTGTCATCATAATAATAACGGGAAAGGTTTGCTGCGGCTGCATATACGGCCTGCACAGAATCCACTTGAATACCGAGATTCAGTAATCGATGCAGATAACCTGCCTCTTCCGGTTTTTGCCTGTAAAGGTCGGATAGTTCTTTTAATGTTTTTATAGCGACATCCGGCGACGGATTCTCAGACAAGATGGCTTTCAGGCTATCCAGGCGTATTGTGCGGTTTGTTGCAGTAGCCTTTATACATATAAATATACAAAGAATACAATATAGACAGAGAGAGCCCTGTTTTAGATGCTGGCGGAAACTACCTTTATACATAATGTAGAAGAATAAGGTGCAAAGATAATATTATTTTGACGAAACATATTAATATTCAACACATCTTATATAACACAAAAACAAAAAGGCAATCCAACGGACAAAAACAGATACAAGTGATCCCTACCCTGAAAAAGCAAGAGATATAAAGCATAATTTCCGGAGCAAAACTATTGTATATCAGAAAAAAGCATTACCTTTGCCCCGATTTTTGAGAGATGACAACATAATGTCTAACTTACTAATTAAAACAAACTTAAGTATTAACAATTAGAGAATGGAAAATTTAAAGAACATTCAGCCGGTTGAAGATTTCAACTGGGACTCCTATGAAAAGGGAGAAACTTACGGTGACGTAAGCAAGGACGACCTTGTAAAAACGTATGACGAAACCCTGAACACTGTAAAGGATAAGGAAGTCGTTATGGGAACCGTTACTGCAATGAACAAACGTGAAGTTGTAGTGAACATCGGTTTCAAATCAGACGGTGTTGTATCAATGGCGGAATTCCGTTACAATCCGGATCTGAAAATTGGTGACGAAGTAGAAGTTTACATCGAAAACCAGGAAGACAAAAAAGGACAGTTGATCCTTTCTCACAAGAAAGCTCGCGCTACACGTTCTTGGGATCGTGTTAACGAAGCTCTTGAAAAAGACGAAATTATCAAAGGTTACATCAAATGTCGTACGAAGGGCGGTATGATCGTTGACGTATTCGGTATCGAAGCATTCTTACCGGGTTCTCAGATCGACGTTAAACCGATCCGCGATTACGATGTATTTGTAGGTAAGACAATGGAATTCAAGATCGTAAAGATCAACCAGGAATTCAAGAATGTTGTTGTATCTCACAAGGCTCTTATCGAAGCAGAGCTTGAAGCACAGAAGAAAGACATTATCTCTAAACTGGAAAAAGGACAGGTTCTGGAAGGAACTGTTAAGAACATCACTTCTTACGGTGTATTCATCGACTTGGGTGGCGTAGACGGTTTGATCCATATCACAGACCTTTCCTGGGGCCGTGTTTCTCATCCGGAAGAAATCGTTCAGCTTGATCAGAAGATCAATGTTGTTATCCTTGACTTCGATGACGAAAAGAAACGTATCGCTCTCGGCTTGAAACAACTGACTCCGCATCCTTGGGATGCTTTGGATCCGGACTTGAAAGTAGGTGACAAAGTGAAAGGTAAAGTGGTTGTTATGGCTGACTACGGCGCATTCATCGAAATCGCTGCCGGCGTAGAAGGTTTGATCCACGTATCAGAAATGAGCTGGACTCAGCACCTGCGCAGTGCTCAGGACTTCATGAAGGTTGGTGACGAAATCGAAGCAGTTATCCTGACTTTGGATCGTGACGAACGTAAGATGTCTCTGGGTATCAAACAGCTGAAAGCTGACCCATGGGAAGATATCGAATCTCGCTTCCCGGTTGGTTCACGCCACACAGCTAAAGTTCGTAACTTCACTAACTTCGGTGTATTCGTAGAAATCGAAGAAGGCGTTGACGGCTTAATCCACATCTCTGACCTTTCTTGGACTAAGAAGATCAAACACCCGAGCGAATTCACTCAGATCGGTGCAGAAATCGAAGTTCAGGTACTGGAAATCGACAAGGAAAACCGTCGTTTGAGCTTAGGCCACAAACAACTGGAAGAAAATCCCTGGGATGTATTTGAAACTATCTTCACAGTAGGTTCAATCCACGAAGGTACAATCATCGAAGTACTTGACAAGGGCGCTGTCGTATCCTTGCCTTATGGTGTAGAAGGTTTCGCAACTCCGAAACACCTGGTAAAAGAAGACGGTTCTCAGGCTGCTGTAGACGAAAAACTACAGTTCAAGGTAATCGAATTCAACAAAGAAGCAAAACGTATCATCCTTTCTCACAGCCGCATCTTCGAAGATGAACAGAAGGGCGCTAAGAAAGATGCTCCTGCTGGTGACAAAAAACCGTCAGCAAGACGCAACAACAAGAACGAAGAATCTTCTGCAATGGTAACTGGTCCGGTTGAAAAGACTACACTGGGTGACATTGAAGAACTGGCTGCTTTGAAAGAAAAACTTTCAGGTAAATAATCAGTATCACTGATAACCGATATAAAGGAGTTGTTTTTTCAAAAACAACTCCTTTTTCTTTATTTCCTCCCCCTATTCACTCACTCAATAATGAAAGGCTATATATTTGTTGACTTTCATCTATTTTTACTCCTGATAAGTTTGCGTATTTTAAATTAATTACAGAACTTTGTTGAAGTTACTTGAATATTATGATCATGGACGAAAACATAACAAACAAAGGCATCACTATCCTCATCGCAGAAGATGAAGAAAGTAATTTCTTATTATTAAAAACAATTCTGAAAAAGCATTGTAACATACTTCATGCTAAAACGGGAGTAGAGTTATTGGAGATCTATAAGGAGCAACATGCAGATCTGATCCTTCTGGATATTAAAATGCCGGAAATGAACGGGATTGATGCATTAAAGGAAATCCGGAAATTTGATCAGGACATACCTATCATCATGCAATCGGCTTATGCCTTTGAGAATGACATGGAAGCTGCCCGCCAAGCCGGAAGCAACGGGTTTGTAACGAAACCTATCAACATCAAGGAGCTCAAAAGCGTTCTTTCCAGTTTCTTGCCGCAGTTGACATGGTAATTTCTTCGAAAATACAAAATAAAAAAGGAGATGCTTATTACAAGTATCTCCTTCTTATTTCAAATAAACGTTTACCTACTCATTAGCAGCTTCTGCTTTTTCGCATTCAGCTGCCTGTTCTTGTGCACCATAATAAGCACAATCTTCACCAATACCGATAAGCTGATTGATTGCATGTCTCTTATCCAGATCAGTGAAATAAGTTTCAACGACTTTATAAATATCGAAACCTCCCGTCGATCCGGCTGCCAGATTCAATGACTCTACCATTTTCTTAGCTGCATTGTGAATTTCTTTTTTGTCAATAAGATGCAACTCATTGCTGTGAATTAGATTCTTTCCCATGATGTTTGACTTTAAAGTTATACTCGCTTTTATTAATAACTACAGAATAAACAAGTTACTTCTACTTGCTGTTTCTTTACAGCTTTAAATATACAAACATCTTCTTATTTTCATACAATTTCATCCCTTTAATTTCATAGAATCTTCAAATTATTCAAAAGTACATGCTTTTTCAACGTTCCACCATCCCAAATAATGGTTTGGTCGGGTGTGATAAAATGATGGTGACGTTCAAGAGAAACAACAACATTTTTTATGAAGTAACAAATGAACAATTCACCATAAACAATGGTTCTTACAAATCATCAGGGCATTGTCTGTAAAAAAAATGTCAATAAGCGTTCCATATTTCTTCATTGTCACACCATATTTCCACTGTCTGAATATCATAAAGAACGATGTTTTAATTTTATACACAAAATAATTATAGGGTGATGTCTTTAAAGGAAAACAAATTACATGTAGGAAATAATGACACCATTGATTCTATAAAAAATGATTTAATTTTCTATGAGAATGTCAAACAAATTCCTATAACTCCGTATCCGTCATATATACAATACGGACTGGTTATGCTTTGCTCTGAAGGTAGTGCAAAGATTAAAGTTCACACACATGAACATTTGTTGATGGACAATGAACTTGTCATTCTATTACCGGGACAACTGGTTTCTATATACGAGACAAGTCAGGATTTTAAGATAAATGCATTTTCTGTTTCACAATCATTGTTTAATGATGTGTTGAGCGGTATTCATAGATTTTCGCCACATTTTTTTATCTATATGCGAACTCACTTCCATTACAAATTAATGGAAAGCGAAAGCATTAACTTTGAAAATTACTATAATCTGGTTTGTTCGAAAGCTAAATCTGCATCCAACCTATACCCCCGGGAATCTGTGATTCATGTATTACGCATTCTCTATCTGGACCTGTACAATACATACAAGATCAGTTCCCTTCCTTATATTCCAACAATGGATGTGCATAAAAAAGAACTTGCAGACAAATTCTTTTATCTGATTATGCAACATTACAAAGAGAACAGGGAGGTTGCATTCTATGCTAAAGAACTATGTATTACTCCTAAATATCTGACAACGATAATAAAAGCTGTCAGCGGAAAATCAGCGAAAGACTGGATACTGGAATATATCATACTGGAAATAAAAGCGCTACTGAGAGATTCTTCTCTTAACATCCAGGAGATTGTTGTAAAAACAAATTTCGCCAATCAGTCCTCTCTTGGGCGGTTCTTCCGTAAACACACTGGCATGTCTCCTTCCGAATACAGGAAAAGCATGATGGAAACATATTATTAATATTAAACTACATATCTAATAACTAATAAAATAAAGTCATGAACAGAAGTCAATTAATCAATGAATTAGCGACAAAAACAAATCTCAATAAACGGGATATAACAACTATTCTCGATGCTTTTACTGAAATGGTTGCAGAAAAAACAAAGGCAGGCGACCGTGTTTTCATTCCCGGTTTCGGTTCATTCAAACCACGTCTGCAAACAAGCCGTCCGGCAAGAAACCCCAGAAACGGGGATGTGATTCAACTCACACCGCGAACGATTGTACATTTCAAATGTGCTTCTCTCCTAATAGAGAAGATGAACGAAAAATAAATGAAAAAAAGGGCTTATTTCAAAATAAGTCCTTTTTTTATTACGATTTGTCATACTTATCGATTAAAAAGTATCTTTGCAGCCACAGAGTAGCATGAAAAGGAAATTATGACTGAACAAGAGATCAGAAGATATTTACGACAAATGAAGGAAGAGGACTCCCAAACTGCCTTGCAGAAATTCTATGATCTATGCTTTGATCGTTTTTTCCGTATTGCTTATTACTATCTGAAACAGGAAGAATGGGCGCAGGAAGTCGTACTCGACGTATTCATGAAAATCTGGGAAAAGCGGGAGTCATTACAAACGATAGTCAATCTGGAAGATTACTTCTTTATCACAGTAAAAAATGCCGCACTGAATTATCTGGCAAAAGAAGAAAGGCAAAAACAGATTACCGAAATAATAGCCGATAAGATAGCCAATCAGGAAAATTCACCGGAAGAAATCCTTATCAACGAAGAACTTTTTTCCCACTATGTCAAAGCACTGGACCGTCTACCGGAAAAATGCCGGGAGATATTCATCCGCATACGGGAAGAAAAACAAAGCTATGCACAGGTCGCTAAAGAATTAAAAATCAGCATCAATACAGTTGACGTACAATTACAAAAGGCTGTAACCCGACTACGGGATATGTTATCACGCTACCTGAAGCCAGACAAAAACGGATCATAATCTTAACTTATTTTCACCAAATCGACATAGTGAGTTCCAGCGTACATCTCTGTCTTTATTTATGAAAGCAATAATTAAACAGATAAAGAAAAGATGACACCTGAAAACGACAACTTTGATAAGATTCTGGAACAACTGGTCGCCTCTACACGTTCACCGAGAGGACGCTTCTCCGCTAAAAACAGTTGGAAAATACTAGAAAGGCGTATCTCTCCTGCCAGTGGAAAAATAAAATTTCTCCGTATCGCAGGAAGCGTTGCAGCCTCCATACTCATCTGCCTGGCCAGTTGGTATACATATGATTATATCCAATCGGGCACCATACAGACTATTTCTACCCTGGCTGAAATACGGGACATTACACTACCCGACCAGTCTGTTGTCACCCTGAACCGTTACTCAACACTTAGCTTTCCTTCTCGTTTCAGGGGAGCCAAAAGAGAAGTCCGGTTAACCGGAGAAGCCTATTTCGATGTAGAAAAAGATACCAGGCACCCATTCATTGTAAAAGCAGAGTCCGTAAACGTGCAGGTACTGGGAACCCAATTCAATGTGGAAGCCTATCCCGAAGACCCCGAAATAAAAACAACCCTGATCGAAGGTTCCGTTGCCGTCAGCATACCGGAAGAAAACCGGCGAATCGTTCTTTCTCCCAATGAAAGTGCTATCTATAACCGGTTACAGAAAAGTTTACAACATGAAATAAATCCAAAAAGCAGCAACGATATTGTCTGGCGAAACGGCCATTTCCTATTCGATTATCTACCATTGCAGGAAATAACCCGGCAACTTTCACATGCATTCAATGTAAAAATAGAAATTACCGATCCCGAACTCCGGAGTTACCATATACGGGCTAACTTCACCAATGGCGAAAGCCTGGAAGAAATGCTCGAATTATTAAAAGGAGCCGGCAATTTTAATTACACAATAACAAACAATACTATCATTATCAGCACTAAGCTTTAGTAAATTATGAACTATTCTATACATTACCCGCTTTTCCGCATCAGCTTCATATGTCTCTTGTGGGTTATTTTCGGGAGAACTCCTCTTGATGCCCAAAATAAAGACACATTATTAAATTTCAGTATCCGGAATGCTGCTTTAGACAAATTCGCAAAGCAGTTGGAGGATTCTACCGGCTTCTCTTTCATCTACGGAGAAAAGATACAGCTTAAAAAGCCTGTAACCCTGGATATGACTCAATCTCCTATCACGGATATTCTACACAGGGCTTTCGAAAACGAAGCAATCGCTTTTAAGATTTCTGGAAAATATATCTTATTAGATAAACGGGATACACCCGTTAACCGCAAATATACAATCAGCGGCTATGTTACAGACGGGATATCATCGGAAACACTGATCGGTACGAATATCTTTGAACAAAACAGAAGGATAGGAACTTCGACCAACCCTTTCGGATTTTATAGTATTACGCTTCCCGAAGGAGATGCAGCACTTTCATTCTCCTACCTTGGTTATGCCACTCAAATATGCCGGTTCCGGTTGGAAAAGGACACCTTGCTGAATATCCGGCTACTGACCGACAATCAGTTAGAGGAAGTTGTCGTCCTGTCAAATAAAAGAGAAACCGGAATCCATGCCACTGCGATGAGTGCCCTTGATGTCCCGATGAAACAAATCCGCAACACACCTGTTGTTTTGGGAGAAGCTGATTTACTGAAGACAATCCAGCTGTTACCCGGCGTACAGGCGGGTATGGAAGGATTCAGTGGTTTGCATGTGCGTGGCGGCGGACCGGACCAGAACCTGATCCTGCTGGATGGTATTCCGATCTACAATGCAGATCACCTGCTGGGCGTATTCTCGATCTTCACCCCGGAGGCCATGAAAAAAGTGACTCTCTTCAAAGGCTCCTTTCCTGCCCGTTATGGCGGACGATTATCGTCTATCATCGATATCCGCACCAATGACGGCGATATGCAAAATTATCATGGAACGATCAGTGTCGGCCTGCTAACCAGTAAGCTGCATTTTGAAGGACCGATCATAAAAAACAAAACTTCTTTCTGTCTGACAGGACGCCGCACCTATCTGGACCTGGTGGCAAGACCTTTTCTGCCGGAAGATAAAAAATACAACTATTACTTCTATGATATCAATGCTAAAGTAAACCATAAGTTTTCCGACAGAAGCCGACTCTTCCTCAGCTTTTATAAAGGAAAAGACCATTATGATTACAAACGGGATAAGGAATACGACGGTTATGACGATGGTCCGCGCCTGTATTTCTATAACAGCAAAATCAATATCAACTGGGGGAATACTATTGCAGCCGGACGCTGGAATTATGTATTCAACAATAAGTTGTTCAGTAACACGACTGTAGCATACAACCATTATCAGATGTCAATGGCTGACAGTTATAAAAAGGAAGCCACCGGAACCGAGAAAAAGACCAATACCGATCCCATGCATAACGAAACCTATACATATAATTCCGATTATAGGTCAGGGATACACGATGTTAGTATCCAGACAGATTTCGACTATACGCCTGCCCCGAACCATCATATCAAATTCGGCGGCTCTTATCTGAATCATACGTTCCGGCCGGAGGTCACAACCTCAAATGTGAGAGAAGCAGAAAACGGATCAGTAGCACAAGATACCATCTATAAAGATTCTTCTAACAGTAATCTGCATGGCCATGAATGCGCTTTATATGCAGAAGATGACTTCAACATAGGTACCCGGTTAAGTATTAATGCAGGTATACATCTTTCCTTGTTTTACACCCAAGGGAAAGGCTATTTCTCAGCACAACCCCGCCTGTCCGCCCGCTACCGCCTGAACAAAGACTATGCAATAAAAGGTTCATTTACTCAAATGGAACAGTACGTACATTTATTATCGTCGTCAGCCATCTCACTACCAACTGATTTATGGGTGCCTGTTACTCAAAATATCCGCCCGATGCGGTCATTTCAATATGCTGTCGGGGGATACTATACAGGGATAAAAGGATGGGAATTTTCGTTGGAAGGATATTATAAAGATATGCATAATGTTCTGGAATATCAGGATGGCGCCTCTTTCTTCGGAACCTCAGGAGGATGGCAGGAAAAAGTGGAAATGGGTCGCGGACGTTCTTTCGGACTGGAAATACTTGCACAAAAAACGCTGGGAAAAACAACCGGCTGGCTGGCCTATACAATTGCCAAAAGTGACCGCCAGTTCAAAGACGGCAGCATCAACTACGGAGAACGTTTCCCCTATAAATATGACCGTCGCCACAATATAAATTTTTGTGTAAACCATCAGTTCAATGAACGGTTCGATATTGGACTCACCTGGATATTTAACACCGGAGGGGCAGCAACATTAGCCGAACAGCGTACCGGGACAATAAACGGTAATTTGCTCGATTATATCGAACACCGCAACAATTACCGGTTACCCGTCAGTCATCGATTGAACTTGGGAGTTAACTTCCATAAAAAAGTACGCCGGGGCACACACACCTGGAATATATCTGTCTACAATGCCTATAATGCCATGACTCCCAATTTGATCTATCTGGAAGAAGAATACATCGGACAAGAACATATTGGAGAAGGAGGTGTGCCTGAAACAACCTGGAAAAGAAAAACAAGGTTGATCAAACAGACTTTATTACCCTGTATACCTTCCGTCACTTATACATTTAAATTCTAAAACAGAAAATGACATGAGAAAGAATTTATCCTATCTATTATTCATACTCTATACATCTCTTTTCTCTGCTTGTGAGAACGAGATACCCTTCCAAAGTAAAATTCAAGAGCCCCAACTACTCATGAATGCCTTTCTGGAAGCCGAAAAAGAAGAAAATCAAGTTTACTTGCATATCATTGATGGCGAGACAACAACATTAGTGAGCGATGGAGCCGTCACTATCTATGTCAACGGAGAGAAGAAAGAAGTTGCTGAAGCCGAATTGATCTCCACCAGTTATAATGACTCTACAAAATACTGCCGCGTGAAAACCCAGTTTCTCCCCGGTGATCTGGTACGCCTGGAAGCAGCTGCGGAAAACGGGCAATATCACGCCTGGGCTGAAGTAAAAATACCCCAACCGATCGAAAAAATTATACAGGTAGATACCCTTCTGACTAAAATTAAAATAGGATATTATATGGATAACTGCATCCGGTACAGAATCACATTCAACGACCGATCCGGAGAAAAGAACTATTATCAACTGCGTATCCAGGAAAACACTTACCGGACATATCCGGAAGAGGGAACAACATACGGACCGGAAATCATCTATCCGGATATTATCAGTCAGGAAGATATCGTGTTGACCGATGGTCATCTCAGTACTGCCGATGATGAAGAATTCGGCATCCTTGATATGACCGTCCAAAATGTGAACAATGTATTCACTGACAGTCGTTTCGAAAACGGATCATACACGCTTAATGTATATACACGCTACTATGATCACAAAAATATGGACGAAAAGCTGTTTGTAGAGACAGATGCCGTCATCCGGCTACTCTGTATCACCCAGACAGACTATCGGTATATGCGTGCCATGAACTGCCTTGAGTCGGGAAACTATAACGAAACCTTTATGGAACCGGTCATTATACCTCAAAACGTTGTCGGCGGATTAGGGTTTGTCGGTGCTAGCTCCGAAAAACAAATGACGATTCGTATCCTGACCCGCCCGCCATTGTGGTAAAAAACGGTCACTGGAAATTCATTTCTCAAATCCAACAATAGCAAAATAGTTAAAGGATACTAATTGACAACATATTATATAGGGTATCCTTTAACTCATACGGTTATTAATTCAAAAAGATATAGTAATTTTAATCCATTAATAATAATCGTATGAAAAGGTTTTATTTATTTTTATCAATATTGTTTCTGACTATATTTATGAGTAGTTGCTCAAATGATCCTTCGAATCCTTCTCCTGAAGAGGGATATTCTAAACTCATTATAAAAGCAGAAACAAAATCGGCAAACGAACCCACTGAGGAAATCATTTTTACAGGAGATGATATCCTATGGTTCAACGGAACAACAAAAGAAATCCGGTTTAAAGACAATTACTATCAACAAAACTCCATTTCACTTTATGCCAATATTAAATTTTATCTGGATGACAAGTATTTGTTTTCTACCTTGACCCGGGTTTCAGATGTCAACTCCCAAATTTTCAACTCACCGGTATTCTATTACAGTATAATTGAAAATAAATTTTTTATAAACGACGGATATCCTGATATTGCAGTTTTAGGTTCATTGACTGAAATACAAAAAATACGTGATGAGAATATGCAGGCCATAGCAAATGAATGGGATAAATTTATCGGGTATATGAAAAAAGTGAATAAGTACAAAGAGTAGATCAACGACAAACTGTTCGCTAAATGTTGAGTAAAAAGGAGTTTAAACTCTTATTTGATACATATTTTGATGCTGTCCGGAGTTTCATATTTTATCGTTGCGGCGATACTGATATGGCATCTGATATAGCGCAAGAGATATTTATGAAAATATGGGAGAAAAAAGAACAGTTACATAATAATAACCTGAAAGCCCTTTTATATAAAATGGCGAATGAAATGGTGATAAGTTCTTATCGGAAAGAAACAAGCCGGAATCATTTCGAGCAGGATATGATACGCAATGACGCATCAGGCTTGTCTCCCGAAGAGGAGATACTTTTCAAGGAACTTGCCACATCCTATGCCAGAGCTCTGGAACAGATGCCCGAAAAACAACGCATCGTTTTCCTGATGAGCCGGAACGATGAATTAAAATATCACGAAATTGCAGGACTCCTTGATATAAGTATTAAAACAGTTGAGAAACGAATGAATTCCGCATTGCAATTTCTAAAGAAAGTATTATTAACGGAAACTAAAAATGAAACCGGACAATATTAAAATAATCCCCCAATGGAGCAAAAGCAAGGAAGATATCTGGAATGAAGCTTTTGCCAGCCTTGAAGATACCCCATCTTCAAAAAAAAACCGGCATATCCCATTTTGGAAATATGCAGCCGTGCTCCTTGTTGCCATTATCCTGACCGGGTCTGTAATCTCTCAATCTTATACCGTGACCGAAATTGCGAAACGGGGATCGCATCTTGCTGTCACCCTTCCTGACGGCTCAAAAGTAAATCTCAATGCCGATAGCCGGCTTACCTATAAACCTTACCTATGGATTATATCGAGAAATGTTGAACTTGAAGGAGAAGCCTTTTTCGAAGTAAAACAGGGAAAACGTTTTTCTGTAAAATCAAATCAGAATAAAGTGAATGTATTAGGAACAAGTTTCAATATATTTTCACGGCCAGGGAACTATCGTGTAACCTGTCTGACCGGCAAAGTAAAAGTGACAACCCATAATGAAACGACCACCCTCGCTCCGGATATGCAACTGACCTATCATAACGGTAAACTGACCATTAAAGAAAATATCAATGCCGGTCAATCAATCGGATGGATAGAAGACAAATTTGTTTTTGAAGGAGTCCCACTGGTTGAAGTGATCAATGAAATAGAACGTCAGTATGATATTAGGGTCAAAGCAGACATTCCTCCGGGACATGTCTATACTGGTAATTTTAGCAGGGCCACAAAACCTGATATGATACTCGAAATTATAGGAAAACCTTTTGAAATCAAATTCAGCATAGAATAAGTGAAAAGGTCAATAGTCATCATTTTCATACAGTTGATAAGTACAATCGCTGCATTTTCACAGGAAATGCAGCTTACTGTTTCCAACAAACCTTTAAACACTGTTTTAGGAATGCTTGGCATGGAAATATCGTTTGATGACAAAGCGTTATCCGCTTATAATATATCCGTCTCGAAAACATTTAAAAATCCGGAAGACGCCCTTTATCATCTGCTAAACAATAAACCGTTCAAAGTCGAAAAAATAAATCATGTATATATCATCATTCCGTTAGACAGGCAAGTACCGAAAAGCAATACGGAAACAAAGCCATCCGAACCTCACAGACAATTTGTTTTCACCGGAACCGCATCCGGCAAGAAAACCGAAGATACACTAATTTTCATACTCCCCGAAACAATTATCACAGCAGATGAAGTTCGCCATAAAGTAGACTGCAACAGTTACTCCATCACTCCTGATATGCGCAGAGGAATAAACAATACGGAAGAACTATTGCATAAAATACCCGGGATCTATTTCGACAAAGCAACTAATACCCTCAAAGTAAGCGACAGTAAGAATATATTACTGTTAGTAGACGGAATACAACAATCGCAGGATCATATAAAATATATGTCACCCGACAGAATACATACCGTTGAAGTGATCAATGGAGCGTCCGGCCGTTTCATATCCGATGACTATACAGCCATTATCAATATTATCCTGAAAAAGGATTACCGGGGATATGACATCTATGCCTCTAATTTTTCAGCCGTCGGCCTTTCGGGTATAAACAACAGCAAACGGCTGATATTGAATCAACCTGTAATCAGAATGAGTTATACCTATGACAAAATCAATTTCTATGCAACCTATTCTCATAACAAGGAAAACCAAGACTTACCTGTATCCAAAAATTTAATATACAGAGATGTGGAACTTATTTCAGAAATGCCGGAAAACACACCCAATGACCTGTATGAGCATAAGAATAATACCATAACGGCTGGAGTCAGTTACCAAATCACACCGACGCAAACGGTTGGCATCCAAGGTGATTATGTATCCGGCAAGACAGAAACAAACCAGATATACACCATGGAACGTACGGATATAAGTAACAATGACCGACGCACGATCAAAAATTCAACAGAAACTGCCACATCTGATTACACATTTGTCGGCACACTGTATTATCAGGGACAGTTTAGCGAACGTTTCCGGTTATATAGCGATTTTTCATACAATTATTATTACAATGATATAAAAAACCAATACGACCAGAACGATGCATCGAACTATATAATCCAGGATACATACAACGAGTATAAAAACCATACATTATTTAATGTCGAAGGAAAATATTCGTTATCGTCCCAGATATCGATGAACTTAGGATATTCCAATGCCTGGAGAATGTATGGATCGGAAAGTAGTCACGGCAAAGGCTTTTTGGACTACCGGGAATATCGGAATAAAGTATTTGCCTACATGAAATTTAGTCCTTCAACGAAAATACAGACTAAATTCGGGGCTGCCATCGAGCATATAAGCTCATATGACAGAGATATAAAAAGTAATTATACCCGGTTTCTGCCTTACATACAGGCCAACATCAGCATCAATAAAAACATAAACATAAATGCCAGTTATTCAACTAATCAGCATTATCCTTTATTATACCAGCTCAGCCCTATGAGCCTGGTAATCGATACGTTCCTGACACAAATAGGAAACCCAGAACTGAAATCAGCCATCCGGCATACTGTTTCCGCCCGCATTTCATTAGGTAACCGGATAACAATTACCCCTGCACTCAATTATGTTCATGATGAAATCAGTGAGTTATATATCGAAAAAGGACATAAGTTATACAGGTCTTTCTGTAATATAAACACAAGAGAATATAGTTTGCAAATCACTTATGATCAGCCTTTCGGCAATTATATCCGATTCAAAAACAATGTGACATATTACCTCGGAGAAGCATTGAACGCCGAAATCAGAACAAGACCGGACGGATGGCTTGCCAACTCAGAAATAAGTTATTACCACCCTGCCAAATCGTTTGGTATTCAGGTCGGATATTACCGGAATATGAAAAAGCAAATCCTCAGCCAGGGATATCAAATGACCGATAAAGACAACTGGCTGATATCCGCAAACAAGCTATTCTGGAATAAACGGATATCTGTTGCGCTCTCCTACATTCCGCCCATTTCAGCAGGTATCAGACATAACCAGCAGAGAATGTTGGAAACATCGCTTTATCAGGAAAATACTTCGCGCCACCTGAAATCATACAACAACATGTTCCTGGTAAAAATCAGTTTGCGTTTCGACCAGGGTTACAGTAAACCCCTGGAACGAAACGCTGTCATTAAAAATGAAAGGGAAAAGAAAACGATAGAATTCTAATCAAACCTCCGTCAAAATCCAAACCTGGAAGTATCGACCGATTTATGTTCTTTAGCTTTATAGCCACCGAACTTATAAACGAACGAAACTGAAATGTTCCGGCTATCACGTCTCTGATTCATTATCAGGTGCTGGCCTTTATAATTTATTTTGGTATCCGGATTGAATGAATCGAACAGATCATTCGCTTTCAATTTCAATTCAGCTTTCTTTCCGGCAAAAGTCCATTTCAAACCGGCGTCTATCTTCCAGATGGGAGAAATATCATATATACCCTGTATAAAAGACGAAACATACATACTATTCAGTTCCAGACGAATATCCGGTTCCGAAAAGAGCTTGAAGGTATTGTTCATCATTGCGATTCCCCGGAATTTTGTCCGGTTAAAGCGAATAGCATGAAACGAATCGCAAACATCTTTGAGGATAGATCCGTCCAACGTAATCTGAGAATTCCAGAAACTGCCGACAGAGAAAGGAATTGTTGCCGTTGCGCCATAATTCTCTTCATAATCATAATTAATTGTCTGGTAAATCAATGCTAGTTTATCCGGGCTTTGGTAAGCCAATTGATTAAACAAATCTTTTATGTAGCTATAATACACATTAAACATATACTTATTCTTCAAAACATATGTCAGTTCTGCCGTATAATCGGTAGACGGCCGTAACGCCGGATTCCCCAAAAGCATTGCATACCCATTCATATAACTAACAGATTCCTGAATAGTCCAATACTCCGGATACGTCTTATCGGAAGAAAATCCCAACTGGAAGATATGGCTGTCGGAAAGGGCATAGCTTAACTGCATCGCAGGATAAACGGCCCACTTTTTATAATTCATTAATTTATAATACTCTCCGGCAACAGACAGAGATAAGGAAAGTTTGTCGTTGAAAGACTTTTCAACACCACCATAGAAATTATACGTTTCTTCTTTCAGATCTGTACAGGTATTCAGCCCCGACATATCGGAACCATCCTGCGGACGATAGATTTGCGAGCTTTTATCTTTGGCAAATGTAAAGTCGATGCCATAATTCAACTCCCAATCAGAAGGTAAAGTATGGGTCTGTCCGGCATATACATTCCAACGGTTGATTGTCTGGCTGGCATCAGCCAGAAACAATTGTTCGGAACTTTCTGTCTTATTTATATAATCCTGAGTGGACGGATAATTATAATAGGTATAATCGAGACCGACATTCAAACCCAGGGAAGAAGTATAATCCACATTTACATTATGCATTTGTTCATCACCCATTTTACTATTAGAGGATTCGGAAAAATTGCCTGAAGACTTTTCCACGGCTTTCCTGTTTGGAGTGATTGCAGAAGTATAAGCCATATTCAGATGATCATTTTCCGATAACAGATAATCCAATGCGGCACGCATATTATGGGTCAGCCCGCGACGTTCTCCTTTATTATATTGTTCTATATCATATATTATATCTCCGATCTTATGATGAGATATAATATCATTATCAATAATCCTTTTCTGATAGTCGGCAGAATAAAGAATATCAGCCGATAGTTTCTTTCCCACAAAGGAAAGATTCGCATGTCCGCTTCCATTGGCATAACGGGCCTGCATGTACTCCGTTCCCACCTCACCGCGCACAAACGGTTCTTCCGATTTCGTGTTTTTCAGGACCAGGTTAATCACTGCTCCCCTAACACGATATTTTGCCGGTGCATTATACATCACTTCTGCTTTCGCCACATTAGATACAGGCATGTTTTTCAATAAATTGACTAACTGGTCATTCGTCATGGAAGAAGGTTTTCCATTCAATATGACCGTTACATTACCAGTACCGGCCAGGCTGATACTTTCATTCTGCTCCATAACTCCCGGCAGATGCAGGATGGATTCATACGCATTGCTGACTGTCGATTTTTCAGCCAATACTGACACATCATAAACCAGCGCTCCGTTTTCAACCTTTACCTGCGGACGTTCACCTTTTATTACGACCTCGTTCAGTGCATAATCCTGTTCCTGCATCATTATGATTCCGGCATCCTCCCCTGAATATTCTTTTATTTGGGTCTGGTATAATAAATGCTGAAAAATCAAACGATACTTATCCGGATGCTGTTTCAGCATAAAGTTACCGTCCATATCCGTTATGACAGCATCAACAAATGCAGAATCGATGGTCTGCATCACTACGGTTACTGATTCGACCGGCGCCTGTGAGGCATCAACTACTTTTCCTTTAACGTCTTGCGCATCTGCCATCATTCTGATAAGCAATATACCGGCTGCTAATAAAAAACATTTACGTATCATATTCTCTCTATTTTAAATTCTTTACCTTTGATGCAGCAAAAGTAAAACAAGGCATTCCCGGACCGGGTTAATGCCGGGTTAATGTTAGGTTAACGGGAAAAAAGGAATGACGAAACATGAATAATAGACCGATTAAAATACTTACTCTGTGCGGATTACTGGCTATATTGGCTTTACAGGGTATCTGGCTGTTCACGACCTACTCGACCGTCAGGAATGAAACAATCAAGAAAAGTAATGAATTATTTAAGACCGCCGTCACGACTGAATTGCATATGAGAATGGATAACTACACGGATGAAGACGGTAATGATGTATCGATCGAGAAAAATTTTCACATGGATCTAAGTGACAATATTGACTACAGTGATTATGCAGTCAATAAAGTTTATCTGTTTATACAGGAAACAATGGATACTCTTCTTCATGTGCCTGTGGCACTGGATAAACTGGATTCTATCTACCAGGTCCAGTTGGGGCAAGCCAATATCCACACACAGACAACCTGCAACCTGGTCGACTCCACTGGTTCTGTTTTGAGCAGTTCTGTCCCTGATTTTCAAATTCCACATGATTACCAAGCATTACAAACAGATATAACATTCATCAAATCAGATAATAGTCAGGGACTTCAGGCTGTTTTAATCAATCCTTACTGGGCTGTTTTCCGTCAGATGGGACTGTTGCTGGTTGCAACAGGTCTTATCATGGTCTTTGTTGTCTACTGCATTCTTTACCAGATAAAAATCATCAGCAAACAAAATAAGATAGCCCGGATGAGAGAAGATTTCTCTTACGCCATGATACATGATATGAAAACCCCGCTCAGTTCCATCATCATGTGTGCCAACTTCCTGCATAGCGGACGACTGGACGATAAACCGGAGATAAAAGAGAAATACTTCACCATCATAGAAAACGAATCAGACCATCTGTTAATGTTGACCAATAAAGTGTTAACTCTTTCCAAACTGGAAAATCATAAACTGGAAATGGCCAAATCCACCTTTGAACTGCAACCAATGATGGCCGACTTAAAAGAGAAGTTCACCACAAAGGCGACCAAACCGGTACATATCACAATTAATCTCCAGGCAGACACGGCATACGCCGATGATGAATTTATAAAAGAAGCCATCAGCAACCTGCTGGATAACTCCATCAAATATTCCGGAGAATCTGTCAATATAGATATCAGTTCACAGGTAACAGATAAATATACGCTTATCAAAGTACGGGATAACGGTATCGGAATCTCCGAAAAGGATATGAAAACGATTTTCGACAAGTTCGAACGCGCCTCTGCATCTTTGCGTACAAAATCGGGCGGGACAACCGGGTTCGGCCTGGGACTGAATTATGTATATCAGGTGATGGAAGCCCATGAAGGAAAAGTGATAGTAAACAGCCTGGAAGGTGAATTCAGTGAATTTACCTTATATATTCCACGAAAAACAACAGCATCATGATAAAGTTACTTTTAGTAGAAGACGACCCGACTTTATCCTATATCATACAAAGCGGATTACAGGATATCATCGGAGGATACGAAGTCATAACCGCCGGCAACGGCATGGAAGGTTTGCAAGCCTGGCAACAACATCATCCGGATATTATCATTTCGGACATCGACATGCCTGTCATGAATGGATTCCAGATGGTGGAACGCATCCGTGAAACAGACGGCGATACTCCAATCGTATTCGCTTCCGCCCTGACTTCCCCCAAAGATGTGAGGGAAGGCTACAAAATAGGTGTAAACAACTACATCAAAAAACCCTTTGTTCCCGATGAACTGGATGCCCATATTCATGGATTACTAAAAATGAAGGAGGGTACAAAGACACGGAATGAAAGCAGATTTTACAAAATCGGCCGTTATACGCTGGATGCAGAACATGCTTCCCTCCGGAATGATGAGACAAACGAGAAGAAAATACTGACCGTACGGGAAGCACAAATCCTGCAACTTCTGGCAGAAAACAAAAACGAAACAATAAAACGGGAAGCAATCCTCAGCCGTTTCTGGAATACGGAAGACGATTATTTTGCATCACGTACATTAGATGTTTTTATAGCAAAACTTAGAAAACTCCTGGAAGATGACCCGCTTGTATTGATAAAAACGATAAGAGGAGTCGGATTAATGTTGGTGGATAAGTAAAGCATAAAGATAAAAAGGGAGTCAAGCATAAAACTTAACTCCCTTTCCGCTCAGTAATTGTCGGGATGACAAGATTCGAACTTGCGACCACACGCCCCCCAGACGCGTACTCTACCGGGCTGAGCTACATCCCGTTTTTCTTTACGGCTGCAAAGGTAAGATTTTTCCTTTATACGCCAAAACTTTCGCGGTAAAAATCTAATGACTCCAGTATTTTCTCTTTTGTCACTGCCTGATTTATCTGAACCTCACCGATTTTAGATAAAAGGGTAAAGTTAATTATACCACCTTCATTCTTCTTATCATGGGTCATCAGTTCATATAAAGTTTCGTAGTCTTTGCAATCAAAGATGAAAGCCGGATAATATTCTTTGATATACTGGATAACCTGGCTCAGATTGCTCGAAGGGAAACCGCATAACTTGTAGGACAGATATAACTCGCTCACGATACCGGCAGCCACCGCATGACCGTGCAATAGAGGACGGTTCTTTTTGAAAGAAAGACTTTCGTAAGCATGTCCAATCGTATGGCCGAAGTTCAAAGCCTTGCGGATACCGTGTTCTTTCGGGTCCTCTGCCACGATACGTTCCTTAACGGCAACCGATTGCGCCACCATCTTATTCAGGAATGCATAATCCATCTTCTGGTCGAGGTCGAACAACATAACTGTCGCATAGGTGTCCATCGAACTGATCAGCGCATGTTTAATCATTTCCGCATAGCCGGATAACAGGTTATCCCTATCCAGCGTACGAAGAAATTCACAATCGATAAACACGCATTCCGGCGGATAGAAAGAACCTATTTCGTTCTTTAATCCGTTGAAATTAATACCGGTCTTACCTCCCACGGCAGCATCTACCGAGGCCATCAGTGTTGTAGGGATATTGACCGTCTTCAAGCCGCGCTTGAAAGTAGCACCGGCAAAACCGCCCATATCCGTCACCATGCCACCACCCAGGTTCACCAACAGTGAGTTACGGGAAGCCCCTTCATTGGAAAGGCGCATCCAGATATTCGACAAAGCCTCCAAACCTTTATGCGTATCACCGGCATCGACAGTTATTACCGGAGCCTCTTTGATTGCCGGCACATCCTGTATCAGCGGATAACACTTTTCCTGTGTATTTGTATCGGTAAGAATAAACAGTTTATCGTAATTCAGTGTTGCAAGGAATGCTTGTAAATCTGCTTTCAAATCCTTACTTATCACTACTTTTTGTTCGGCCATATATTTTATTATTTTGCTTCTTAGGTTACAAAGGTATTATTTGTTATTCGATTATCAAAGAAGAAGGCAAGAGAGTTCTCCTGCCTTCTTTCATAAAAATAGTGTGTTTATAGGTTTAGGTCTTAATAAGAATTCTTTATAATAGTAGCGCTCAGCGACTCATCCCCATCCACTATCTTATCGTTGCCATTGAAAGAACGAAGTTTCCAGAAATAATAGCAATCAGCGCCGCTACCCACAATACAGAAGACACCAATAAAAAAGCAGACATCATTTCCTGTACAAAGACCATGTATAAAAGGAAGTAAACCAATCAGAACAAACGGAGTCAGCAACGCTATCCGGTAATATTTCAAAAGCAGCGGTTTCTTCACCAGAAATCCTAATGACTTCCAGTCCGTGTTCCAATGGAGCGCCCGGCGATCTTTTCCGGTAAACCAATACAGCAAACCATATTGAAGCAAGGTATATACTAAACAACAAAGAGCCATAATAATTGCACCTTTTACAGATAAAGCCTGTAGCCTGGCAATGTTTCCCAGTTCATATCCGGCGCCATAACTCGAGCCATCTCCCCAAATATAATTGAACAATACAACTGCGCCTACGACAAAAAAGAACAAATAGAGCAATATCGTTATATTTACCCGGGCCGCACTCACTTTCACCTCTACGCCTTCCGAATGAGCGTATCCTTCCAAATTCATTTCTTTTGTTTCCATATCGTTTGTTTTTATTTGATTTCTACATTGCAAAGATACAGAGGAACAAAGAAACGGAATGTTATCCCAACGTTATCTTTACGTTAAGATGGAAAGCGAAGGGTGCCGGAAAAATGAAATTACCTATCTTTGCCAATGAAATCAAAGTATTATGACGAAATCATTCTACATTATATCATCGGCTGTCACCTCCTTAATCGTCCTTTTCCTTATCGGGCAATGGATCGGGCGAAGTTATTCACTGACAAAAGAACAACTGGCACGACAGCTACACGAATCTTTCTGCCACGCTACCGAACAATATGAGACAGACAAAACAAAATCCCTTCCCGCCCTCTTCCGGGAAGAACTCGACAAACGCCATCTCGACAAACTGGCGTTTCGCATAGATACGGTATCCCTGGACAGCCCTGCTGCGGTACAACGGGAGAATATCCGCTATTTCACAGATTACAACCGCCTGTTCAACGAACGGCACACTTTTGTTTTCCCGGTCAGTGAGACACAAGGCGTACAGGCATACATTAAAAATCCGCGGGCAGGTTCTATCGGCAAGCTACTCTACTTTTTCTTCGGAACGACTATTGCGCTGGGAATCCTGCTGATCTGTATCCGGAAGCAAATCAAAATTATCAAACAACAGGACGAGATCGCACGAATACGGGAAGACTTCTCCTATGCGATGATCCACGATATGAAAACACCTCTCAGCTCGATCCTGATGGGTGCCCGTATCCTCCGAAGCGGAAAGCTGGACGGAAAACCGGAGAAGAAAGAGAAATACTTCGACATCCTGGAAGAAGAAGCACAACATCTGCTGGCCCTGACCAACAAAGTGCTGACCATCTCCAAGCTGGAACACGGACAATTACTGCTTGAAAAAAGCCTGATCCCTATCCGCCCGATGTTGGAGGAACTGACACAGTTATTCACTGCCAAGACGAATAAAACCGTCACTTTCCTGTTAAACATAGAAGCGGAAGACATATTTGCGGATGAAGAATATCTGAAGGAGGCGGTCAGCAACCTGATAGACAATGCGATCAAATACTCCGGGGAGGCGATCGAAATACAGATCACTTCCTGCCGGTATAACCAATTCACACAAATCAAGGTAAAAGACAACGGGATCGGTATTTCTCTTGCTGCACAAAACCATATATTCGACAAGTTCGAACGGGCTTCGATCAACCGGAGCAATGCTGCCGATGGTGTTACAGGTTTCGGCCTGGGACTGAATTATGTCATGAACGTCACCCGCTCGCACGGCGGCTATGTCAGCGTCGAAAGCCAGGAAGGAAAATACAGTGAATTTACCATCTCATTACCAGTATCCACCACAGAAGAAACAACAGTATGATCAAATTATTATTAGTAGAAGACGATGCCAACCTGAGTTATATCATTCAGGGAGGATTGGAAGATATGATAGGCGGTTATGAGGTGATCATCGCCTGCAACGGGAAAGAAGGCCTGGAGAAATACCGGCAGGTAAAACCGGATATTATCGTTGCCGACATCGAAATGCCGGTCATGGACGGCTACGAGATGGTGCGCCGTATCCGGGAGACGGACAGAGAGCTCCCGATCCTTTTCTCATCCGCCCGTGTTTCACCGAAAGACGTGGTAAAAGGGTATGAACTGGGAGTGGACAATTACGTCAAAAAGCCTTTCCTGCCGGAAGAACTGGATGCACATGTCCGCGCGTTGCTCCGCATGAAGCAAGGGAATACGGAAAAAGTTAAAAACCAGACATGGACAATAGGCGGATACACATTGGATCCGGCACAGGCGACCTTGCACCATATCTCCGGAAGCAGTCAATTACTGACACCTCGCGAGAACGGGATACTGGAACTATTATTTCGTAAACCGGGAGAAATTATCCGCCGTGAAATCATTTTAGACAAATTCTGGAATACGGAAGACGATTACTTTGCTTCCCGCAGCCTGGATGTCTTCGTCACGAAGCTCCGCAAACTATTGTCACAAGACGAAAAAGTCAGTATCAAAACGATAAAAGGGATCGGTCTGATGATCACAGCATCCTGACCTACCAGGCAAAAAGTCAGGACATTGGTAATAAATAGTCCTGACTTTGAATAATTTCTCATATATTTCCACTAAGTTTAACCCTGATTTTAATCATATATACATCCCATATATTTTTATTATGTCATACTATTAAATTTAAACGAACCATGAAGAAAGTTTTCCTATTCCTGAGTCTCTGCCTGTTGGTCGTGTCATTCACCAACGATGCCGCCGCGCAGCAACAGAAACTACGTATCGGCGTTGCCGGTATACAAATCGAGAACAGTGTATTTATGCCCAACAGGCAACCGATAGTCGGAAGGCCGCTCACTTTGCCAGATTATCTGAGTCCGGATTCCGCCATGGGGCAGGCCGCAACATGGCTTCCCTCCCTGATGGGCCGTGGCGGTGGCCGCGGACCGGTTACGAAAGAATCATACGACGCCTTTGTCAACGAAGCACTTGAAATAATAAAGGCGAACATGCCTTACGATGCTTTCTGGTTTTACAATCACGGGGCATGCAGCGTAGATGGAGTAGCCGATCCGGAAGGTGAGTTTATGGAAAAAGTCCGCAGCGTTATCGGCAACGACGTCCTTGTTACGACCACTATGGACCTTCACGGCAATGCCTCCTGGCTCGTAGCCCTTAACTCCGACCTGATTACAACTTACCGCAAAGCTCCTCACGATGATTCACGTGAATCGCATCGTCGTGGCGTAGTCAATCTGCTGGATCGACTAACCTCCGGTAAAGGACGTCCAGCTTATAAAGCATGGGTAGCCGTTCCGGTATTAGTTTCCGGAGAATGGTCGAGTACGCGTGCCGAACCAGCCAAATCGCTTTATGCCATGGTTCCTGAAGTTGAAGCAATGCCGGGCGTAATAGATGCAGGTATTTGGATCGGTTATGTCTGGGGAGACGACCGGCGCAACCAGGGGGTAGTGATGGTTTACGGTGACGACAAAGCACAGGTAGAAGCAGGCGCAAAGAAACTGGCGCAAAAATTCTGGGATGTCCGCCGCCAGTTCACATTGGAAGCTCCGGGGCATCCGCTCGAAAAATGTCTCGATCTGGCGCTGGCCAGCGACAAGAAGCCTTTCTTTATCAGCGATATGGGTGACAATCCCGGTGGTGGCGGTTCAGGCGAAGTTACATGGACATTAGCCCGGGTATTGAAACGTCCGGAACTTCAATCTCCAAACGGCAAAAGCCTGCTTTACTGTTCTATTCCAGGAAGCGAGATGGTTGAAGCCGCACGTAAGGCTGGTGTAGGCGGCCACGCAGAAGGATATGTAGGTGCAATGACGGACAACTCCTACGAACCACCTGTAAAACTATCGGGTACGGTCGTATATGTCAGTCCTGCACAGGATGAGACGCAGGCTGCCGACAATGCCCCTTACAGAAGACGCAACAATATTGCCATTATCAAGACAGGAAGCATTTATGTAGTTGTAGGAACATCTTCCCCTACACCTAACCTGGAGGGTACCGGAATTGATCCCCGTGAAATGGATATCGTCATGGTAAAACAGGGATACCTGGTCAACCAATGGTACAATATGAAAGCAGATTGGGTAATGGCACTGACGCGCGGAGGAGTGGACCAGGATTTCCAGAAACTTCCTTATAAGAATATCATCCGCCCGATGTTCCCGTTAGATCCGGATATGCCGGACCCGGAACTGAATGTCATATTTGTTCCCTCGGCAAAACATTTGTACGGAAGATAAACAACCACATACTTATTAAACCCAAAAGGGGCAAAATCGCTTTTGCCCCTTTTCTTTATCAACTTACCGACATCATCGGCTCAACAGATACACTTTCTGCGAATACTGTTTACCATCGATTATCAATGTAACAATATAAGAGCCTTCAGACAATGGGAAACGAGTGATGGAACGTACCTCCCGATTGCTGTAAATAGTACGGCCACTGAAATCACAAATATTTACTGTTCCTGCTGCATGATCCGGATCAACTACCACTGCACCATTTTCCGTATAGATCTGATACTTGGATGCTTCAATAGATTCATTAGCAACAGGGCTATGGAAAGTGACAACAATAAGCGAATCGGCCTTTACATCTGTAAAAATGTAGCTGGTTGGCGTACCAATACTCTTCAGCTCCTTCTCCGTACCGACCTGTACATCCTCGATCGTACGGTTTTTGTTCGGATGAGCAATGAAGATATGATTGCTACCTTCTGTCACGCGCACCTTAGTCGGAGTCACATAACCGATCCTTTCATTGATCACCCTGGAAGTCAATGTATATACCGGAACATTGATATTGGAGAATACGGCCTCTACCGTTGTATGTGCATAAATATTCCTCAACTGATAAGAAGTAACGGCACCTACACTATTACCATTCACACGGACGTCGACAATCTGCTGTCCGTAGCCCGGCTCTATCTTGAATGTGATGCTTTCTCCTCTGTTGGCACCAGTCGTACCAGGAGTTACGCTACCCAGGCCGGTCGTACGAACCAATATAGTATAGTCTTTATTTTGTTCGCCTAATCCGCCACCGTTACCAGGCCAATTATCAGGCCAATTGTCAGGCCAGTTATCAGGCCAGTTGTCGGGCCAATTGTCGGGCCAGTTGTCAGGCAAATTCGGGTTATCAGGCAGATCCGGATTGTCAGGATTATCGGGATTATCTGGATCTGTCGGTTCTTCGCCTGTGAAACGGAAGTTCGCATGAATATCTGTATCAACTTTCAATTCACGAACAATTACATACTTGTTGTTGACCAGGTCTTTTAATACATCTTCCGTGTTAACTGTCAGGCTTGCCAACTCAAAATAATCAGCGGGATAAGCAAAGATACGAACTTTTGTACCGGTAGGAACTTTTGTACCGGAAGGAATCACCTGGAAGTGATTATCTCCCTCTTCTTCATACACAACAACCAGCGTACCACCTAACGGTTTATTGTAAGACACCGATACGAAATCAGGTATATTCTCTTTACTTGCTGTTATTGTCAATTCCAGATCAGTCACAGAGTTAATATTAACCTCATCTTTCGGAGTAAATTTAAACTTAACCTTGTTCTCTCCTTCTTTGATAACCGTTGCAGGCTCTACCCATTCAAACGTACCGGCGATCGTACCCAAGCCTTCAACCGTAGCCGTACCACTCAACTTTAAATCCTTCAATTCCAAACCGGGATAAGCACCTGTTATCTCATCCGCTACAACTGTCGGAGTAGCTTTCGTTATTTTAAATGCCATCGGTTCAGATGTGTATGCCTGATACTTGCTATCTGCCGGACGAGATACAACTAATGTATATTCACCTACATTGATCGGTTGAACGATCTTATTATTCTTCGTATAATTGAAAATCCAATTGCTATACACCTTTGCTTGCAAGATTCTGAAGGAATTGGCATACAACTGTCCGTTGTAAACCAATTCCTTCGGGGCTTCAAACGTCGGACTTAATGATTCCAAATCGCCTTTTTCTCCGAAATGTCCCTCAACTACCAGGTCTACATCAAACGTTTCAGGCGTATAATCCTGTTTATTAATCTGCTCGTCTCCGATCAGATACTTTACAAAAGCACAACCTTCGCCAGGGAAGGCACGGAACGTAGGCTTTTGGCCTTCATAAAACTCAACCTCTGCTTTATTTGATAAGGTAGCAGTTGCCATTAACAGGTTTCCATTGTAAATGCGTACTTCATCATCATCGGCCGGATTGTACGTATTGATTACGGAAACCGTTACTGTACGCATTTTGTCCTTCAAATCACCTTCTTTTAATTCGATCGGCAAGGTGATTGGTGCTATTTCTTTGTAGTTCTCTACTTTTGTAGGAGTGAAAACCACCTCGTAAATACCACTTTCAGCAATTGTCAGTACATTGCCGTTGATGGCAGTCCCCTGACCTTCACCCCAAGCGAATGAACCTTCAACTTTTACTTCCTTACCATCAACCAAGATATAGACGTGATAATCGTCCGCATTCAGTGTCGCTGTTTTAGCATCTGCATCCAGAGTGAAACCGGTTTTGCCTTCATTCAATTTGAAGAAAACTTCCGCCTTTTCGATGGTTAAACCACCAGTCAGCGTACAATTCACTGCTGCCAAATCCATATCGGCCGGACGTGTGATGATCACGTCATATATTCCTGCATCAGTAGGTTCATTAACTGTTACACCGTCTAATGTATAAGAGATTGTTGCACCTTCCAACGCATTCTCCGGACTCGTCGTCAACGTAAACGCCTGCGGCTTGCCATTATAAACGAACGCTTGTTTCGGATTCAGAATCTTGATGTCCGGAGCATTGCCATCCGGATTCTCCGGATCAGGACCTACTGTAGGAGATTTTTTGAAAGTAACCAAGATGTTTACATTGTCGTTCAAGATAAATGACTTTTGTTCTGTAATATCGATCGGAGTACCTTCCGATTTGCGAGTGATATATAAAATAGGGTTCGTGTAACCTTCATCAGGTGTTGCTTCGATAGTAACCTGTGAATTGGCTACATATTCTCCGGTTTGTACTTCTTGATCATCGATCATGACTTTCAGCGTTCCACCAGTCACTTCAGCCCAGGTAATGTTGTACTTTTCTTCTTCCGGTTCTTCCTCCGGTTCTATCATTGTTAATGAAAGAGTGTTGTTGCCATGATTTTGGATAGAGGTGAGGGCTGTCTGATATTGCGTACCATCGCTTGTCAGGATGATCGGATAGGCAGCCTGGTCGGCTTCCAACCAGCAGCAAAGAGTTTTATCATCGACTTTTGAATGAATAACCTCCTTATCATTACGTGTAGGAGCTGTAGCATCCGTGTAAGCACCCAAGTCTATCAACACACGGTAATAAGACTTGCCACCGGAAATAATCTTCACATTATCTGCCAAGGTAACATCTGTACCGGCTACAAAATTCGCCAGGTCAGTTACGGTGAATGCGCCTTTCAGCGTTCCATTCTTGACAGTCAGTTTTCCAGTCATGTTAAAACCGGCTTTCTCTTCACCTGTCAGTGTCAGGTTGTTCAAGTTGAGAGTCGTAACATTCGCTGTTACCTCTTCTTTTTGGGTGAGGCTGATTTGCAAGTCTACCTGCTTATTTGCCGCAGCATCAAAAGCTTCTTTCAACGTTTTATAGTCCGTATTCCCGACTTTTGCCACCGGAGCACCTACTCCACCACCTTCGCCCGGGTCCACCAAATCTTGTGCCCAACCACATACCGGCATCCATAGAAACGCCAGTAAGATATATAGTATGTTCAATTTTACTTTCATATTCTTCTATATTAAGTTATTTCTCTCTCTTATTGGTTTGGGAAGCAGTTTTTCCCTGCTTCCCTGAAAATGATTTACCAAACGATTACTTTTTGGTTATTCACGACATGGATACCTACACCCACTTCAAACGAAGAATTGCCGGCAGGTATTTCGCCGCTGAACTTCACAACGCCTGCCATATCGCAAATCACTACCTGCATCGGTTGTTCGGCAGTCAGCAGGATACGTCCCTTTTCGGCACGTACCAGCAAACCTTCTTCCGGAACAGTGATCTCTTCGTTGTCTGTCGCTACGGAAGAACGCAGGCTGAAGTTGGCCACCTTGGCTGTTGTCGCTGCATCGGCCAGCAGGTAACCGCTGAACGGGGCGATCGGAGTCGTCAAATCGTCTACACGTTCGAATGTATCGCCTGCATCGTTCAACTGATAGAACGGTTTGTCGAGCGTAACATCATTCAGTGTACCATTGGCATACGCTACAAAGCCGCTGACCGGATTCGGGTTCAGCACCTTGTCGCGACGCAACATCTGGTTCGAACCGGAGACGAAGGTGATCTCTTTAGTCGCAAGACTAGCCGGTACTTTCATCACATACACTTTGTTGGCAGTCATTTCGCTATCGGTCACATCGGTTGTCGAACCGTCTGCCTGGATGCTTTGTAACCAAAAGTGGCCCGAAGTTCCCGGGTTGGATGCCGGGCTGAGGGATACGACTTTATCGTCAATCACTGTAGTCACATCAGTTGCCGTGTAAGGCAAGGCGATCATTGACCATGCGTTATCTTTAAATGTACGTATGTAGCGGATACCGTCGGTAGCGGTAATCTTTGTTCCTGTGTCGGTTACTACCTTCGCACCTTCGTGGATGGTCAGGCGGTGGATATTCTTTTTACCGCTAGAAACATTCCAAACAGCATTGCTATTCAATACGATGTTGCAATCTTCATAATCATCATTCCATGTAGCATCTGCAGTATTCAACGTTACTACCGGATACGCTTTCACCTTCGTCTGATGATTGGCCAGACCGGCGGGGATTGTGTATTCATGGTCGTTACCAAGTTCTTTATCCGTATCCCGTTCCGGAGTTTCTGTCCAAACGCATTGAGTAGTACCATTCTTATCAACAAGCAAGCGGTAGACAGTTTTGATGGCATCTGTAGATTGTTGCAGAACCACTCCACCGATCAATACACTTTCATTGACTGCAACATCACCTTTCAAAGTGATTACGCCTGTCAAGGTGCTGCTCTTTCCACCGCTAATAGTTAACTTATTATTATTTACATCGAAACCGCCTTGTGTGAAGCTCAGATTATACTTGTCCAGGTTGATCGCGTAGTTATTTGTGATCTCGAACGTGGCTTGCGACTGGATATTTGTCAAAAGTTGGATATCTCCCCCGCCATCGTTGGCAGCCTTTATCGCATCAGAGAACTTCCGATAATATGTATTACCTACTTTTGCCACATTCTCTACCTTCACCAGTGCAAGATAGTTGTCGAAATGGCTGGTGATAGCCAATTCACCACCGGGGACGGTCAGAGCTCCGTTTTTATCTATTTCGTTGCCATTCAATGGATAGACAAGTAATTCTTGCGGTATTTGAGAAGCGTAAGGCCATAGGCAAGCAACATCAAGAGTTTTATCCCCGTCTGTCACCTGATTTTCTACCTTAAAGTCTCTCTGCAAACCGTTGTAGAAGTATCGGTATGTTTTGCCATGTTCCAACCCTGTCACCAGTGTACGATATACGGTCTTGTGATCCTGGTTCGTTACATGAATGTTCGTCATGTGAACTGTCCGGCTGATATAAACATTCGGAGTTATGGAAATTTCCCCTTCGATGGATGAATGCTTATCTGTTGCTACGTCATTCGTTATCATCAGGAAGGCATTCTCATTCGTATTTGTATCAAAATTCACCTTGCTGCAAACCAGGTTATAGCCATTCAGTTTGAGTGTGACTTTTTTACCTGGCACTACGCAGTTTGCGTTCGACTCGGTGTGCGGCATAAGTAACTCGATGGTATATTGTTGCGCAGCATCAGAAGCCTCTGCATTTATCGCAGCAAATGCACGTGCCAAACTACGGAATGTACCAACCTCTGAATCCGCACTCGTCCCGTCGCCTCTGAACACCCTTACGGCAATCGGGGCCTTGTTCTCATCGTTCTCTTCGATTTTCGGATGCGCGATGGTTTTAGAACTGTTGGCGCTGAAGAAAGAGACAGAAGTTCCGTCGTAATTAGTCGGCAGCCACAAATGCACTTCACCGTTCTTATCGGAGGTCAGCGGTACGCGGACGGTTGCGCCTTCCTCGGCATCGGGATCCATATCCTTATATTCTACTGTATAAGGCGTATAGCCGTCAAGGGTACTAAAGGTGAGGCGGTACAATGGCTTATTATTTTCGTCTACAAAACGGGGACCATTAGCATCAAACTTCGCCCGTACGCTACCATCTTTATAAACAGCTTTGACATTGGATATGGTATTCATCGCAACACTGCTGTTATCTGTATCAGTAATATAAGATAGCAATGCGCCACCATTCATAGTTAATATGGAGTTATCTTTGTTCGCTCCTGTTATCGTGAAGAAACGCAGCGTATTTGCCTGTGGTGGGTTTTCATCGAGACGGTCAATCGTCAGATTAGAGTTTTCTGCAATCTCTATATCTCCTAAACTATTGATACCGGACATGATGACATTGGCGTTACCCTTGGCAACCAACTTGGTTGTGACCTTGCCATTGGCACCTTCACCATTAGTCTCCAGCAATTCATTGCGGTAGATGTCTTTCACCATCACATAGGTTCCATCTTCTACAGTAAGAGTATAGCCATTGATATAACCAGGTTTATCCGACACATACGTAGTAACTACCACCGGCAGATCTTTTTTTGTTCCGAGACCTTCATTGCCGTCCTCAGTAGAACCGGCGTATTTGTAACCGTTCGCATACAAGATTTCATCTTTGGTAACCTTGATATTACCGCTATTGAGGTTAAACAAGGGTTTGAGGGCAACGTTATCCTTATTGGTACTGTTGTTGATTTGAGCAAATACTTTCTCTCTTTGTCCTTTCACCAGATAAGTGTTGTTGTCGTTGGGTAACCAGAGACAATATTTGGTTTCATCGACTTTGGTGTTGGTTCCGACCTCCTTCGCTGCATAAACCGTTCTATCGTCAATGGTGTAATGGATAGCGGATGGCATATCTGTCATTGGGCTTTCCTGTGAAGGAGAAAGAACCTCCGTGCTTACCGTTACCCTTGTACCCACCACTTTCGGGGTAACAGGCGTACCGCCAACGTGTGGGTTACCGGGGTTGGCCATTGTCGTATAGACACGCCCCTTAAGATCTTCGTCCGTTGCAATCTTCCTACCGGCAACGCGGTAATTACCGATGATGCTTCCCTGGCCTGCTGTTATAATAAGTGTACCATTTTCTGTGGAGATCAGCGGGTATCTACCGTCCTCAGCCACCTGGCCACCGATATTCAATGTGTTGTCTCCTAAAGAAAGGATGAAAGATTGTCCTTCTTCAATCTTAGTGGCAATCGCATTTCCTCCATCCCTGGCCGTGTAGTTGCCTCTTAGTTCGATGGTTTCTCCATTCTGAACAGCTTCGAAGGCTTCTGACAATGTATCATAGGTTTTGTCACCAATATAGATAACCGGTGAAGCCAGCGAAATAGTTTGATTATGTTGAGCAGCAACAGAACCTCTAATACTGTAAGTTGTTGTTCCATCTGTTTTTTTCTTAAACTTAATATCACTTGATCCGGCTGGTAGCCACATATAGATACAACTTGCCGTAGCATCCACTCTGCTGGGATAGTTGTCGGTATTGCCTTCAATCTCTATCTTCTCAGTTTCAAGTCCCATCAATTCGGTATCCACCGTACTGATTCTACAGAAATAGACCGGAACATCTGTACCATCTTTTTTGAAGTTGATAACGTTTGGTGCAATCCGACATCTGTTGATTTCATCCAAATGTACATTTCCTTCGATGTAGACCTTGTTATCGGCATTGATTGTGAGATCTTTCAAGGTTAATATGTTTTCTCCTTCGGCTTTCAACTTAAGGCCATCCGATACGGTTTTCATTACTTTATAATTGGCCGAACCTTGTAGTGTGATATTACCAGCGGAAGCAGAAAGTTTACCTTCATGGGGATATTGAGTTACATTCAAGTCTATAGTAGTACCATTGGCTTTACTGAGCTGTCCGTAGTAGGTGCTACCAGCATTGACAGCTCCGACATTGACAGTTGCCTGAATACCATCCCCAGTGTTATCCGTACGGATCGGAAAGGGATAAGCTTTTTCGGTGCTTGTTGCCAATTCACCGTAATAGTCTTTCAAACCATCACCTACCAATAACTTAAAAGAACTTCCGTTTTGTGGAGCATAAAACGGAAGTTCTCCTATTTTAGCTTGGTAAAAAGTTCCGACGGAATTGGTAAATGTTTTTAGATCGGCATTCAAATTGCCTCCGTTTACAGTAATGCTTTGTTTGCTAGTAAGATGATTAATTGCCTTACCTCCTACAGAAGCGAAGTTGGAAATCGTCCAATTGGCTTCATCAGGAACTGTTGACTGAGCACCGTTATCTGTATAAGCAAAGTAGGCTCCATCTTTTAATGTTATTGTCGAGTTACGGTTAGAGAAGAAAGCACTTCCGCCTTTGTATAACACCCCATCATTTGCTCCTGAAGCTCTAACAATAACCGCACCTTCAATAGTAAAAGATGTCGTGTATTCATGCAAATCAATTCCAGGCTTATCACCATTTCCCAGTGCATTATAATCTGCTCCATTTAATTCCAACGAAGAATAATTTACATTATTATCTTTATTCCAATACTTAATAGTAAGTGAATTATTAGTGGATATGCCTGAGTGTCCCAGTTCTAAAGCAGGATGACTTCTTGTAGAACCTTTTAAACTATTATTCCCAGCTACATAAATCGTAACGCCTTCAGCCAATATATGAAGTTGTCCTCCTGTTACACCATTTAAGTAAACAGAACCATTAGGAGTATTAAATGTTTTATATCCAATATCTCCAGTCAAAGGATTATCAGGATCTGCCCCATCTTCTGCCATCGCCCCCACCGGCACCATCATCAGCAATGCCATCAGGAAGCTCCAAAGGGTTATCAACTTACGGGGACTTCTTTTTTTCCCCACATCTTTAATAGTTGTGCTTCCGGCAGATACGTCCGGAGCATACGATTTGTAGAAAAGTTTCATATTAATACGTGTTTATAATTAAATTCTTTGTCGATTAAGATTACCCGCCACTTTTGCCTGTGCATCGTAGGCAAGGCGCGCCTATGGTGTACAGGTAGGAGCGCCTACGATGTGCAGGCAAAGGCGCCTAAGGTTCGTAAGCACGGCGGGCAGACGATCTATTCAATTTCGGGCCGGTCACTACCACCGCTGCCGCTACCCGGCTTTTCACCCACATACACCAGGCGGCTGACAGAACGGGGTTCTTTCAGCAGACGTTTGGTGCTTCCGGAAAATTGGGTGGTAAGCGTCAGTTCGTATTCACCATCTTTCAATCCGGAGGGAACGATAAAGATCAATTCCGAAGGTTTGTTAGTACCGAACAGGTCAGTGGAGACCTGCGTGATACTGTCGTCGGCCAAACTGCGCAGGGAGATGCCCACCTTCTCGTTGTCGCCCTCCACGCGGATATACGATCCGGTGATGCGGAAGTTGCGGCCGGGGGTCATGTGGCCGTCTTTCATATCGTTACTACAATCTTTCACGCCGGTGAAATAGATTACATCGGGGCGTACGCCCAGGATTTCAACCTTTGTGTTTCTGATTTCTTCGCGTAGCACACGGTTTTGTGTGAAATCAACGTAGATATTATTTTTTTCGGGGTTCCATATACCGTCTTCAATAATTCCGGTAGCACGAGGGGTTGCATAAAACAGGCCGGTGTTTACATTGTTACCATTTGCCAGGAAACGGGCAATGATACGGTTATAAAGTGTAACCGAGTGAACCAGTGTTTCTTTACGAAGACCGGTGTCTTCGCTGATCATCTCTTTGACGATGTCGTCTTCAGTAACTGTTCCTGCTGATTTCAGCACTAAAATCTGATCGTCCGGATCTTCCGTCAAGGTATTTGGGGCTAGCCATCCTTGTAATTTGTTTTCCATACTTCTAAATTTTATATCAAAATGTAATATATTGTGGTTTTAGAGTAGCTTAATGACAGGAGGCAGAATGACTAAAAAAAACGGTCGTTTTTTTTAGTCATTGTTTACTTTTCACGAAAGATTCTGTTGGTTCTTGTATATTGATTGATAATCAATTGTTAATTTAAAATAATTGGAGTCGGTTTATGTCAGTAAAGAGGAGAGAAAAACAGACTAAAAAAAACGACCGTTTTTTTTAGTCAACACAATTCATTATCACTTGATTTCTATAACTTACCTATACTTCCACAAAAGTATATATTAATTGTAAGTAACAGGACGGGGAGTTTGTTAACAATATTAAATATTACATAACGAAGGGGAAGAGTATAATACTGAATCTCACAAAATAAAAGAGTTTTTTCAGGTAACAGAAGGTAGGGAATATAGTTAAATTTTATCAGATTTAAATGTTTGTTTATAATATCCGGTAGTAACTTTTTTCCTCTAGAGAGAGGTATTA
Organism: Parabacteroides goldsteinii DSM 19448 = WAL 12034; assembly: GCF_000969835.1. Lineage (GTDB taxonomy): Bacteria > Bacteroidota > Bacteroidia > Bacteroidales > Tannerellaceae > Parabacteroides > Parabacteroides goldsteinii. The sequence continues at coordinate 3,172,680 of NZ_KQ033912.1, read as the reverse complement.
ATTACTACCGGATAAAACTGATTATCCGCAAGAATCAGCGTAAACAACTATATTACATCACATTATATCCTGACACAACCACTTTAGGCGCATTGCCTCTGGTATCTTCGTCTTTCCAGCGGAAGCTGATTTCTTTCTTTTCACCCGGAAGCAGAGCGAAGTAGTTGTCGGAATAGAACATCGGAAGGAACTGCTCACCATCCTTGTCGCCCACAACATTTACACGGATCATCAAGGCCGGTGTTGAAGTTGTATTCTCGATAACGACTGTACCGTTCCAGTTTCCATCAGTTCCCTTGTTGGTCGTGACATCGGACTTCAATGCTACTTTCGGGAGATTACGCAGATCCTGGTAGTTGTTTTCTTCCAGGCTTCTGTGATAGAAGTTTTCGGAAATAACCTTTCCGTTTTCAGCCAAGACCATCTTGATAAAGTGAACCTTCGACAGGTTATCCGGGAATTCCAGCTGGATACATTTGTTGGTCGTATCTTCATTACTGTCAATAGCGACTTCTTTCTCCCAGGCTACGGAAGCATCCATATTCAGCACCTGCGCTTTAGCTGTCAAGCCCTTACGGTTGCCACCACTGTAGTTTACGACTTCTACTTCATCGGTTACCGGGTTCCATTGGATATGCAATGGCTCGGAAGCCTTCTTGATAGCGAAATAGGCAGCTGTCGGTTCGAAGTAATAATCATAGGTCTGCCATACCATAGAAGGCCAGCAGGAATGACTCATCCACATCAGCAAACCTTTACGGTTCTGGCTGCGGGATTCAAACAAGCTGCGGTGACCGTCATAGTTCACCCACTGCGCCAGTTCGGCAAACTCTTTGGCGCTACGGGGTTCGCCGTATCCTTTCGCAATAATCTCGTTGAAAGAAGTAGCACCCTGTGCACCTTCGCGGGTATAGTCGTGCATACCCCACTGATTATCCTGTGGCCAGATACCTTCCGGAGAGAAGGTACGGAGCATACTTTCGTAGGTCAGCACATTCGGCATACCGCGTTCGCTATGGAACTTGTCGTTACCGGTCTTCAATGTGAAGTATTCCTTTGCAGGAAGCATACGATAGGGACCGTGACCGCTTACTACATCATCTGCCGAACTGGATATATAATGTATATCCGAATGATCTTCTTTGATGATCCGGCGCAACGCCTTGTCGATCTGTTCGGGAGGGAAACCTTCGTTACGACCGCAATAGATACCGATGGAAGCATGGTTACGGATGCGCTTCACATAATCTTCCGCATTGGCAATAAACATTTCGGGATAGTAAGGATCAGGACCGTCAGCCGGATTCGCCAGCCAGAAGTCTTGCCAAACCACGATACCGTGGCGGTCGCAGGCTTCATACAGTTCTTCATCACCAATCATACCCACCCAGTTACGCATGATCGTGAAGTTCATATCGGCATGGTAAGCCACCGCGATATCATATTCACGTGCACGGTAATTCAGGTTAGACTCACTGAATCCCCAGTTACCGCCCCGGCCAACAAAACGACGGCCGTTGATAAAGAGACTCAAAATCTGATTATCCTCATTGAAGGTCATCTGGCGGATACCGACTTTAAAGTCTTTGGCATCCGATACCTTATCATCTATTTTAAATGTGAAGCTGGCATCATACAAGTTAGGCTCTCCATATCCTTTAGGCCACCAGAGACGCGGATTCTGAACATTCAACTGAGCGAAATCCTTTGCATCGAAGACAACAGCTTTCTCTTCGCCCGCAGCCAGTTCCACCGGCTGTTGGAAGGTGATATCACCGATCTTGCCTTCCAGCATACCTTTTACCGCATTTGCATCATGGTTCTTCACGATCACTTCCGCCGTCAGTTTAGCAGAGGTCGTATCGGGCAACGGCAACACCGATTTAACAAGCGGATCAGCTACCGTCACTTTTCCGGTCGTTGTCAGGAAGACATCATTCCAGATACCGATATTACGGCCACGCATCGTCGGGATCCAGTCCCAGCCGATCGTTGCATGGAATGTCGGGTTATCAGCACCCAGGATACCGCCGTTGAAGTCCGTGCTCAGTGCATTCTTCTCTTTGATAGCACCGATATGCTGGTTCTTAATGATCTCCACGGCTACCACATTCTTACCCGGAACGATCAGGTCCGTTACATCGAACTTACCACGCATAAAGGCACCTTCGATGCGGCCTGCCTGTTTACCATTTACATATACATTCGCCTTCCAGTTGATACCGTCGAAATTCAGGAACACACGATCCTGTTTAAAGTCGGCCGGCACCTCAAACTCGTCACGATACCAGAAATCGGAATTGAAGAACGACTCGGATATCTGCAACTGATTATCTGCATAGTTAGGATCGGCAATGGCACCGATATTCTTGTAACTGCTCAAGACAGTTCCCGGCACCGTGGCAACAACCCAGTTTTCAGGCTGGAAGCCGGGAGTCGAAATTTCTTCTCCCGTAGCCGTTATTTCTGACGCACGCTGAAGTTTCCAGTTGCCACCGGACAAATAGATTTCGTCTTTCGATGCAGCAGGTGCAGCCACAGGCTGCGGAACCAGGCCACCTTTACCCATCACTTCCAGTTCGCTCAGGATATAACGACTGTCGTTGGCCGGCTGTTGCATCAGGATACGCACATAACGCGCATTCTTCTTACCGTTCAGCGAGATTTCATCGACCAATTCCTCCCCACCGGGAAGTTCAGCGACATCCGTCCACTGTTCAGCATTATCGGACACCTGTACTTTACCTTTTACGGCTTTGTTTATCCAGCGTAAAACGACTTTGTCGAATTCAGACTGGCTACCCAGGTCTACATACAACCATTCTTCTCCCGTAGTGGCACTCATCCAGGCACTATTGAAGAATTGGGAAGGTTTCATTTCCACCATTCCGCCTTTATTATAGAAATCAGCAGCCGTAAACACCCAGCTATGGACACCGGCCATCTTCAATAGAACACGGTAATTGGAGTAATTCGCCTCTTTATCGAATGTTATGGTTTCATTCAGTTTACGGACCGGCATGGAAATCTGTTCGGTCTGCTTGTTCGGGTCGGTTACCGGCATACGGTAACGTACAGCGTCGCCCGGCAATCCTTTGCCGCTCAGTTTGCCGACCTCGGTCCAGTTCTGTCCGTCATTGGAACCCTGGCAGATAATTTCGTAACCGTCTTTTGCCAACTGGTCGTCATAAATGAGAGTTCCTGTCAGCACCAGCTTGTCGGCTTGTTTGCTGTAATTCTTTAGTGCGAACTGGAAATAAGTATCCGCCCCTTCAAATGTATTCCGGGAATACGGACCTTCGTCGATCATCCATTCGCGTTCACGCCGGGGAGCTTCGCCCGCCGGAGTCGATAGTATTAAATACTGCGGTTGCTGGTCGGTTACAATACCGTCCGTCACTAACTGCGCCGTCAAGTTATAGTCGTGACTAGAGGAGTTGAAAGCCGAACGCAGAAGAGCTATATTGCGATAATTTGACTTATCCGGAGCCAAATCAGGAGAGAAATCCTCCTTCGGGTTACCGGGGTATTGCCCTATACCACGCGTATAGTAGTCCGAACGTTCGAACGATTCGGTTGTCGCCCCTGCACCGCTACAACCCCAAAGCAACAACGAAGTCGCTGCTGCTCCACAGAGCGTGAGGATACGGGAGACTTTTTGCTGTTTACACATTTTCATACGATGAAAGTCTATTTGATTTGTATTTTTTGCATAGGCAAATATACATTAAAAAACAGTGATTTTTTATGCAAATAGGAAAAGGTTAGATATAAAAAAGGTATATAATCGGTATTTAACAAGGGAACAACAGGCGGAGAAACAAACTTATAGCGACGAAAGTATCTCTTTCCCCTCTTGAGAGGGGATAAGGGGTGTGTTATAATTCCGCCATAAGACTTGCTTTAACACACCCCTGCCCCCTCTCAAGAGGGGAAGAGTTACTTCCGTCGCTATATATATGCGATGTTCTTTTACTTCAAATCAGCCGTTTCAAGAATCTGTTCTACGGCCTGGGCTAAACCGTCGGAGTTTTTACCGCCGGCAGTTGCAAAGTGGGCCTGTCCGCCACCGCCACCCTGAATCAGTTTGGCTGCATCTTTTACCAGTTTACCGGCATTCAGTCCTTCGGCAACAAGCGGTTCGCTCAGCATCACCATCAAAGCACATTTTGCACCGTCCTTGATACCGGCCACAAAGAATACTTTCTCATCGCTATTGCTTTCACCCTTGATCTGGAAGGCCAGGTCTTTGATGGCATCTACATTCGCCTCACCGCGGAAGACAACCACCTTCACTCCGTGGCGTTCAACAGCCTTGGCGATCAGTTCTTTCTTCAACATAGCGACCTTTTCCTTTACATAGTCGCTAACCTGTTTCTTCAGTTCGGCATTTTCTTCAATCGACTTACGGATTGTCTGTGCCAGGTTCGGTACATTATTAAATAAAGCACGCAACTCACGCATGGAATCCTGCAACATGAAGGTATAGTTTTCTGCCCCTTCGGCCGTCACGGCTTCGATACGGCGTACACCGGCTGCGATAGAACTTTCGGCAATCACACGCAGCGAACCGATCATACCGGTTGCCGGGATATGCGTACCACCGCACAGCTCGATAGAAGAACCGTATTTAACGACACGTACTTCCTCGCCATACTTCTCACCGAACAATGCCATAGCACCCAAAGCCTGGGCCTGGGCTATCGGCATATTGCGATGCTCTTCCAACGGATAGTTGGCACGAATCTTTTCGCTTACCAGCTTTTCTACCTGGCGGATTTCTTCGTCGGTCACTTTCTGGAAATGAGAGAAGTCGAAACGAAGCGCTTCGGGAGAAACATACGAACCTTTCTGTTCGACATGTGTGCCCAATACTTCGCGCAATGCCTCATGCAGCAAGTGAGTTGCCGAGTGGTTACATTCGCACTGGATACGTTTCTTTTCGTTGATCTTCGCCGTGAAAGTAACGGTTACATCTTTCGGCAAACGCGTAACGAAATGTACCGGCAGGTTATTTTCACGCTTCGTATCTACAACATCCAGCTTTTCATCGTCGGCAATCAGCCATCCGGTATCACCTACCTGTCCACCCATCTCTGCATAGAACGGAGTCTGGTCGAGAACGATCTGGAACAACTCTTTATTCTTCTGCTTGATTTTACGGTAACGCAGGATTTCGGCTTCACATTCGAACAGGTCGTAACCAACGAATTTGGATTCGCCTTCTTTCAGGACCACCCAGTCACCGGTTTCGATAGCAGCCGCATTACGGGCACGTTCTTTCTGTTTCTGCATTTCCGCATTGAACTCGTCGATATTCACTTCCATGCCGTTTTCACGCAGGATCAGTTCAGTCAGGTCCAACGGGAATCCGTATGTATCATATAATGTAAAGGCATCCACACCGCTGATAACGGTTTTTCCGGCAGCCTTTGTTTCTTCAATCTTCTTATCCAGCAGACGAATACCTGTTTCCAACGTGCGCAGGAACGATTCTTCTTCTTCCTTGATTACCTTTTCGATCAGCGTCTTCTGGGCAACCAGTTCGGGATAAGCATCGCCCATCGTCTCGATCAGGACAGGCAACAAGCTATACATAAAAGCTTCGCGGCGTCCAAGGAACGTATAACCGTAACGAACGGCACGGCGAAGGATACGGCGGATTACGTAACCGGCTTTGGCATTCGACGGCAACTGTCCGTCTGTGATAGAGAACGCGATTGTACGGATATGGTCGGCAATAACGCGCATAGCCACATCCTGTTGTCTGTTGTCTCCGTATTTTGTTCCGGTCTTTTCAGCAATCACCTGGATGATCGGCTGGAATACATCGGTATCGTAGTTGGAAGTCTTACCCTGCAATGACATACACAGGCGTTCGAATCCCATACCCGTATCGATCACCTTCGCAGGCAGCGGTTCCAACGAACCGTCGGCTTTGCGGTTGAACTGCATAAACACCAGGTTCCAGATCTCGATTACCTGCGGATGGTCTTTGTTTACCATCTCCGCACCGCTAGAAACGGCACGTTCTTCGTCAGAGCGAAGGTCTATATGAATTTCCGAACAGGGACCGCAAGGACCGGTATCACCCATTTCCCAGAAGTTATCATGTTTGTTACCATTGATAATATGATCTTTCGGCAGGAACTGTTCCCAGTAACCGGCAGCTTCGTCGTCGCGCGACAAACCTTCGGCAGGGCTTCCTTCGAATACGGTTGCATACAAACGTTTCGGGTCCAGCTTCAGGACATCCACCAGATATTCCCATGCCCATCCGATGGCCTCTTTCTTGAAATAATCACCGAACGACCAGTTTCCCAACATTTCGAACATCGTGTGGTGATAGGTATCGTGTCCTACCTCTTCCAGGTCGTTATGTTTACCGCTTACACGAAGACATTTCTGCGAGTCCGCGACACGTGAATATTTAATGGGTACATTTCCCAGGATTATATCCTTAAACTGGTTCATGCCCGCATTGGTGAACATCAATGTCGGGTCCCCCTTCACGACCATAGGAGCAGACGGTACAATCTGGTGCTGCTTGGAAGCGAAGAACTCTTTAAACGATTCACGAATTTCTTTTGCTGTCAACATAATCTATTATATAGTTCTCGTTAATATTCTGAAAAACAATTTGCAAAAGTACTGCAAATTATTATTTTTGCACGTATCCAAGCAATAAAATATTCAATGAAACTGTTTAAAACAAGAAAAACATATTACTTATATAACCCGAATACGCTCAGTTACGACCGTGTTTACCCCTCCGCCAGAGACCGTTTCTTCATTGTGCTCCGTCATTTGAGCATCGGTGCGGCAATCGGTATCGGTGTATTCTTTATTATGATGTACACGATCGATTCGCCGGTAGAGTCTTTGATGAAAAAGGAAAACAAGCTGTTGCAGACTCAGTATGAAGTACTTTCATTACGTCTCACCAATGCGCTGGAAGTGTTGGATGATATACAGCAAAGGGATGAGAACCTGTACCGCGCCATCTTCCAGGCCGAATCCATTCCCGAATCGGTGCGTAAATCAGGTTTCGGGGGAACCAACCGCTACGAACATCTGCTGAACCTGTCCAATCCGGAACTGGTTGTCTCTACCACCCAGAAGATGGACATGCTCAGCAAACAACTTTATATACAATCCAACTCGTTGGAAGAGTTGATTAAACTGGGTAAGAACCAGGAAGAACGCAGCCGCTGCATCCCTGCCATCCAGCCAATCTCCAACAAGGACCTGCGTCGCACGGCATCCGGCTACGGTGTACGTATCGACCCGATCTACCGAACTCCGCGTTTCCACTCCGGCATGGACTTCTCTGCCAAAGTAGGAACGGAAATCTATGCAACCGGCGATGGAGTCGTCACTTTTGCCGCCTGGAAACAGGGTTACGGGAACTGCCTGATGATCGATCACGGCTATGGATTCCAGACATTATACGGTCATATGAGCAAATACAGAAAACGCGTCGGACAGAAAGTGACACGCGGCGAAGTGATTGGCGAAGTAGGTAACACCGGTAAATCAACCGGCCCGCACCTGCATTATGAAGTGATAGTTCGTGGTAAACATGATAATCCGTCCAGATATTACTATATGGACCTGACACCGGAAGAATACGACCGTATGATTCAGATTGCAGAAAACCATGGCCAGGTAATGGATTAAACATCTTTAATACAATGGCATTAAATAAAGATAAAAATCTGAAGTTATATTTCTCCATCAGCGAGGTGGCGCAGATGTTCGACGTGAACGAATCGACACTGCGTTTCTGGGAGAAAGAATTCGATATTATCCGTCCGCGCAAGACGCCTAAAGGAACCCGTTTCTATAAGCAGGAAGACATCGACGCCGTCCGCCTGATCTTCCATCTGGTAAAAGAGCGGGGAATGACCCTGGCTGGTGCCCGGCAAAAACTAAAGGATAACAGGGAGACAACCATCCGGCAGGAAGAGATCGTTAATAAGCTGAAGCAGATTAAGGAAGAACTGCTCTCTATGAAAGCTGCCTTCGACGCACTCGACCCTTCCGAATTACCTCAGGAAGAGAAAATCTAAGTCAAACAATTAGCAGGTTACGCCGGAAAAGCGTACCTTCGCCGACAATTTAATAGAACAATAAACATGGAAATTACGGGAAAAATTATCGCCGTACTGCCTGCGCAGAGCGGAACCAGCAAAGCTGGAAACGAGTGGAAAAAACAGGAATACGTATTAGAGACACACGACCAATACCCTAAGAAAGTCTGCTTCCAGATCTTCGGTGCCGACCGCATCGAACAAGCAGCTATTCAACCCGGAGAAGAATTGACAGTATCATTCGATATAGACAGCCGCGAATATCAGGGACGTTGGTTCACCAACATCAGTGCCTGGAAGGTAGACCGTCCGATGGCCGGCGCTCCCCAGTCAGCACCGGGCGCCATGACACCGGAAAACTTTGCACCGGCATCTGCCCCGACAGCATCTGCCGCTCCCGACTTCGGCCCGGCTAACCCGATCGACGATCTGCCATTCTAATGGATATCGTTGCCCTGATCGGCGGACTACTCCTCATCCTGGTCGGCGCAAATGCACTGACCGATGGGGCTGCTTCGGTAGCCAAACGTTTTAACATCTCCTCCCTTGTTATCGGATTAACGATCGTAGCCTTTGGTACATCCGCCCCCGAACTGACCGTCAGCATTGTATCGGCACTGAAAGGAAGTGCGGATATGGCCATCGGGAATGTTGTCGGAAGTAATATTTTCAATACCCTTATGATTGTAGGTTGCACGGCAGCCATTGTTCCCATCGGGATGAATAAAGGGACGCTCAGCAAAGAGATTCCGTTATGTATCCTGGCATCTATCGTTTTATTTATCTGCGGAAACGACGTGTTGATAAACGGAGCGGCTGAAAATACAATCAGCAGCAGCGACGGGATGCTGCTGCTCTGCTTCTTTGCGATCTTTCTGGGTTACACATTCGCCATTGCACATAACGGGAACGGAGAGGAAGAGACGAAAATCAAGTTGATGCCCGTATGGAAATCCGGGGTATTCATTGCCGGCGGTCTTGCCGGTTTGATTTACGGAGGACAGTTCTTCGTAGACGGAGCATCAGGGATTGCGCGTGGCCTGGGTGTCAGTGAGTCTATTATCGGTCTGACGTTGGTTGCCGGAGGAACTTCCCTGCCCGAACTCGCTACCTCGGTCGTTGCCGCCTTGAAGAAAAATCCGGAGATGGCGATCGGGAATGTGATCGGTTCGAACCTGTTCAATATATTCTTTGTATTGGGTTGCAGTGCGACCATCAGTCCGCTGAACATGAAAGGTATTACCAATGCAGACCTCGGGGTTCTGATCGGTTCATGCGTATTGCTTTACCTGTTCGGGCTGTTTATCAGAAAGCGCACCATAACACGCCTTGAAGGGATTGTTATGGTCCTATGCTATATTGCCTATATGATCTATCTGATCAAAGGATAAGTTACTTTACTCCCTGACCAACTGCATAAGTGTCTCATGCATCGCTCCGTTGGTGGCAAGCACTTCATCTCCCGACTGCCAGTTGTCGCCACCGCTGAAGTCGGTCACTTTACCGCCGGCCTGCATCAGGATCAGGGCGCCTGCCGCTATATCCCAGGGACCGATCCAGGCTTCGATACGCGCTTCGAAACGTCCGGCGGCGATATAGCAGACTTCGGCAGCCGCCGCTCCCATCAGGCGCGTTCCTCCGGCGAAACCGTATAACCGGTCGACCAGGCGGAGGGCCACCGGGCGGTAAGCATCGGAGTTATAAGGAAATCCCAGGTCGATAAAGGCTTTATCCAGGTCGGATACGTCCGATACGTGTATCTCCCTGCCATCCAGATAGGCTTTACTGCCTTTCCAGGCGTAGAAGCATTCGTCGCGACAGACTTCGTAAACGACACCGATCAGCAATTCTTCTTTATTACGCAGGGCGATACTGACGCAGTAAGGGGCGACATCGTGAATATAGTTGGAAGTCCCGTCCAGCGGATCCACCAGCCAGCAATAGTTTTCGTCGGTCAGGCTGCCGCTGCCTTCTTCGGCGATGAAGCCTGCTTCGGGAAGCAAGGCGGAGAGTTGGGCGATCAGCCATTTTTCCGATTCCTTGTCGACATACGATACGTAATTGTGAGCACTTTTCTCTTCTACACGTGTACGGTCGAACTTACGCCGTTCTTCTTTCAGGAAAGTCCCGGCTTCGCGGGCTATCTGTTGTACCTGGGTACAAAGTTCTTCTAAATTAAGCATATCCTCTTTTTATCTTTTTATTGTGACAAACATACGCATTTTGGAACTAAATAATACGGGTAGTACTGAATATTAACGAAAAAGATATACTTTTGACACAAGACATAAAACAGTTACGTTCTATGAATATCCGGAAACCATGGAAACAGACTCCAAGCTACAAGGGAGAAGAGAAAGCCGAGAGTTATAATTTTTTCGATATCTCTTCCTTCTTCCGTTTCGATACGCACCGGAATGCTTTGGGCGTATTGTCCGACCAGACCTGTTCCGATCTGGGTTTCGAGGATCTTTTCATGTTTTCCGACCGCACCGCCTCACGCGTCGGGCAGCAGTATCTGTACAACCTGATGCGGATCATCCCGGACAAAGCGGGCGAGATAGAACGGCATGAAGCACTTATAAACGAGCTGTCGTCGCATCCGGATTTACAGGAAGAACTTGTCAAAGACCTGCAAATCCTGAATACCCATGAAGCATATAGTATTGCGTCGCTGATGGGTATAGGATTTCCGGCTGTTCCTGTATGGAGGAAAATCCTGTTCCGTATTTGTGGTTTCCTGCCGGCCTTGTTTCTTCTATTATTGTACTTTTATCAGGCGGGAGCGTGGCTGCTTTTGTTGATTGCAGCGATACTTGTGAACGGCGTTATTCATTACGGGAACAAACCGAACAACCTGAATTTTCTGATATCCATTCCCCAATTGATACGTTTGCTGAATATTTCGGGCAAACTATCGAAGAACCCGCTTTTCACGGAACTCGGCAAAGAGGTTCCGGAGGCGCTGTCTTCATTGGAAACACTGAGAAAGGCGAGCGGCCACCTGCGGATGGAATCGAAGATGGACAGCGACCTGGCTGTCATCCTTTGGGCGATCATGGAATGCGTCAAAATCTTCTTTCTGGCGGAACCGATCGCCTATCATAAAGTGATCACCCTGCTGAAAGATAAGAACCGGCAGATAGAGACGGTGTTTCGTTTTGTCGGGTTGGCAGACAGTCTGTCGTCGGTCGCTTTTCTGCGGAAGAGCCTGCCTTATTACTGTCTGCCGGAAAAGCCGGAAGGCGAGGTGCGGATGGAGACGGAGGAGATGTTTCATCCCCTGCTCAAGAACTGTGTTGCCAATACGATCCGGATCGAAGGCCGCTCCATCCTGTTTACCGGTTCGAATATGTCGGGAAAGACTACTTTCATCCGTACCCTGGGCGTCAATATGCTAGCGACACAGACACTTCATACAGCTTTTGCCCGGCGGATGCAGATGAAAACGCCTGTCATGATCCATGCCGCCCTGATGCTTTCCGACAGCCTTTCCGACGGCAAAAGTTTCTATCTGAAAGAAGTGGAGTCGATCCGCGATATGCTATCATGCAGCTGTAGTGAACATATCAACCTTTTCCTGCTGGACGAAATATTTAAGGGAACCAACACCACCGAGCGGATAGCGGCAGCCAAAGCGGTCCTGTCATACCTGAACACCTCGAACAACATCGTAATTGTCTCCACCCACGATGCGGAATTAGGAACATTCCTGAAAAATGAATACGACCTGTATCATTTCTGTGAAACGATAGCCAACGGCATTCTCTCGTTCGATTATAAATTAAAGGCAGGCAACCTCTACCAGCGGAACGCCATCCGCATTCTGGAAATAAATGATTATCCGGCTACATTGATAGAAGATGCTTATTCCGTTATCCGGCAGATAGAAGGCCGATAATTCTCGCAAAGCATCTTTCCATCGCTCACGCGCTTCATCCAAATTCTGCGGTTCTTCTTTCGGCTCCTCGCACGCGTGTTGTTGCTGTTGTATATTTACTTTACTTTCCTTTTCTTTTCTTTGTCGCATTTCTGTAACAGAAACCCCCGTTTCTGATACATTAACAGCATTTTCCACGATGTTAATGCAATTAAACTCTTCGGAAATGGGATTTTTGCATCGTTTTACAACTAAAATGTATCTTTCCTGAATCTTTTCTTCCGTATCTCCCAAACGATCAGCAAGGTCATACACATAATCATCCGACAATTGCAGGAAATACCCCTCTTTTTTGTAAATGTCGCACAGGATGGTGAAATAAACCAGAAAACCGAGCGACTTGTAGCGGCTTTTCAGTTTACGTACTTGTATATTTTCAAATATATCGGTATCGACCGGAAAATAATCCAGTCCTTTTTTGATAGGTCTAGCCATGATTGTTATAAACTTTTTCAATTATGATTTTGTATCGCACGGATAACCAGCCGTAACGTTTTCAGCATCAGCAGTTCTCCCGGCAGCACGCGTATCACGCACCAGCCTGAGACCGCCGCCTCATTATATTTCTCCATATCACGCAGATAGCCTTCGGGGCGGATATGGCGGCCACCGTTGAAGGCGCCGCCCTCCACCTCGACAGCTACGCGGTGGGAAGGGATGGCGAAGTCGAACCGCCAGTCCCGCCCGGGATGGAAACGGTATTCCGCCACCACCTCCTCGCCCGTATGCTTCAGGATCAACGCGCTAAGCGGCGAAAAATAGGCCATCGCCAAAATACTTATTGTAAATTTCCCCATTCCGGCGAAAGCTGTTGTTTTTTTATAGGAAAACGCCCTTCCGGGAGAAAAAATAATTTCTTTCGGAAGAAAATCAAATTTCATCCGGGAGAAATTGAAAACGGACTCGGATGGGGTGAAACAGGGAAGGGAAGATAATGTAAAATTCGAGACTGGCTTTCAGATTTATCTAAATATTTTCCACAGAAAAACAGATACGGGACAAATAATAATCTTAACTTTGTCGCAAACAAAATCGTATCGCTATGAAAAATAATGGAGAAATCATGGTTTGCCTTCTCTAAATTGAATCTGGATATAAAGGATATTATACAAAAGATCATTTAACGCAACGTGCAGAACATACTGCAAAAGAAGGAAGACGAAGGGAGCGACAGACTGAAACCTCCCGTTTCGATCCCGTCTCTATCCGTATCAGCCATTTCGAAATTGGCATATTATCACATTACCCCGTTTTTATTACGAAATTTTATTTCTATATTTGTTAAAGAATTTTCAAACAAAACAGGGTATTTAGCCGTTATGATAATAAAAAAGAAAACGCTGATAAAAAGATGAGGATTTGGATAAAACGGATAGGGATTGTGTTGTTGATACCGGTGGTATTGATACTACTTGTCTCTGTGCTTTTATATATACCGCCTGTACAGAATTTTGCAGTGAAACAGGCCGCCTACTATGCCGGAAAAGCTACCGGGATGCAGATCGGGATCGAACGGATACGCCTCTCCTTCCCGCTGAACCTGACTGTGCGGGGTGTGGAGGTCCTGACGGCTCCCACCGATACGCTTCTGACGTTGAAAAGCCTTTCCGTCAATGTGCAAGCCTTGCCTCTGCTGAAAAAAGAAGTGCTGGTAGACGCTATCAACCTGGAAGGGGTGAAAGTGAATACCGGGACTTTTATCGAAGGCATGGAGATAAAAGGCGTGCTGGGACGCTTATATGCCAAGGCCGACCGCATCAATCTCTCGAAAGAACAGGTGACGCTCAATACAATCGACCTGTCCGATACCGCTATCACCCTGCTACTGAACGATACGACAACGAAAGCCGACACCACCTCCACCCCAGTCAACTGGATATTGAAACTGGAAAAAATCAATTTCGACCGGGTGGCGTTTGCCATGCAGATGCCTGCCGACTCGTTGCGCCTGACTACCTATATAGATAAGGCGAACCTGAAAGACGGCGTCGTAGACCTGGGCACTTCACAATATGGGGCGGACCTGTTCACACTGACCGGTTCGACACTGGGATACGACGGCAACGACCAGGAGCCGGTGAAAGGTTTCGACCCATCGCATATCGCCCTGAGTAATGTCAATATCACCTTGGATTCGCTGTTCTACGGAGGGAGGGACATAAAGGCACGGATACGCGAACTCTCTGCCGACGACCGTTCCGGACTGACGATCACTTCGCTGACCGGAAGCCTTCACAGTGACAGCACGACTATTAGTGTACCGCAATTATTGCTGAAAACAGCTGCTTCAGAAGCGCGCCTGCTGGCGATGGTTCCCTGGAGTTCGTTCGACGAAAACCCCGAAGGTGATATGCGGATGTTATTAACCGCCTCTTTGGGAAAAGAAGATGTGATGACATTCGCCGGTGCACTGCCCGAAGATTTTCAGAAAGCCTATCCGCAGAAACCGGTTTCACTGACTGCCGGAGTGGAAGGGAACTTGTCATCCATGCTGCTCCGCCAGTTGAAAGCGGAGTTGCCGGGGACTTTCCGTATGGACGTTTCCGGAACGATGAAAGCGCTGACCGACAGTGTGCGCCGTTCTGGAAAACTGGACCTGAAAGCTAAAACCGGCAACCTCGATTTCCTGCTGACAATGCTTCCCCCCGCCGAACGGCACCGGTATAATATCCCGGCAGGCCTCACCTTGACCGGTGAGGCGGCTCTGAAAAACAATGAGTATCAAGCCGATCTCCTGTTGAAAGAAGACAAAGGAAAAGTCCTGCTGACAGGCTGTTTCAACCCGGCCAAAGAGGCGTATAAAGCCGACCTGAAAGTGGATAGCCTGGAACCTGTGCATTTTATGCCGCTCGACTCGCTCTATTATATGAGCGCATCCATACAGGCGGAAGGCCAAGGGTTCGATCCCTTCAAAACCTCTTCCTGGGCAAAGCTGGACGGAAAACTGACAGATATACGATACGGCAATTACAACGTATCGGACGTCACCCTGGCCGGTTCGCTGGAAAAGAACTTCGTAAAGTTCGACCTGCTGAGCAAATATCCGCTGGCAAAGATGGATATGACGCTGAATGCGACCTTGCAAAAGAAAGAGATCAAAGCCATGCTGATAGCCGATGTCGAAAACTTCGACATCTATGGCATGCACCTGATGAACGACTCACTGGCAACCTCCTTCCAGCTTTTCGCGGAAGCGGAAACCGATATGGGAAAGAACAACCTGGTCGACGTCACCCTCGGAAACTGGGAACTGACCACCACCACGGGTATTTATAAACCGAAGACACTGACCCTGCACGCCCAAAGCACCCAGGACACCACCCGTGTCTCCTTCCATGCCGGCGACCTCGGGATCGTGCTGACCGGCAACTCCGACCTGGAGACCATGACCGATAAGTTCAACAAGATTTCCGAAGGGCTGAACAAACAGCTCGAGAAAGATTCGATGATCAATATCCCCGCCTTTAAACCGTTGCTGCCGGATATGCACCTGGCGATATCGGCAGGGAAGGATAATCCGATTTATAATATATTGCAACAGGCGAACGTCTCGTTCAACAACCTGAACCTGGAGGCGTTCACCTCTCCCGAAGAAGGTTTCCGGTTGGATGCCGGCATTTACAACCTGATGCAGGACACGACACGGATAGACACAGTCAGCTTTGCGATCCGGCAGGACTCGCTCGGACTGTTGTATCAGACCGATGTCATCAAGACGAAATTCCGCCAGCAGGCTCCATTCACAGCCGGAGTCAAGGGGAAGGTCAGGAATACGTTTGCCGATGCCGAACTCCTGTACACGGACGGCCTGGGGAAAACCGGTATCCTGCTCGGACTGCGTGCCGACAAGGTGGAAGAAGGTTTCAACCTCCATCTGTTCCCGGACAATCCGATCCTGGCATTCCGCCCTTTCAAGCTGAACCCGGACAATTATATCCTTTATAAGAACGAAAAAGATATTGCCGCCGACCTCCGCCTGTCGGGCGAAGAAAACGCCTCCCTGTGGATACATTCGTTGCCCGAAAAGGATAAGATGGAGGAACTGCATCTGGAATTGAGCCAGATCAACCTCGATGTGATCTCAAAGGCTTTTGCGGAGATACCTTCGATGAAGGGTATCCTGAGCGCCGACATGCAATATGCTCCGTCGGACAGTTCGTTCCTGGTCGTTGTCGATGCAAATATCGACAATCTGATCTATGAAGGCGGACGGGTAGGCGAACTGATGTTCAGCACCGTTTATCTCCCGCTGGCCGACAATACGCACCAGGTCGACATGCACTTCTTCCGTGACCAAAACGAAGTCATGTCGGCAACCGCCCTTTACAAGATGGGGAAAAACGACCACCTGGACGGGACGCTCGACGTAACACATCTGCCGCTGGATATGGTGAACCCGTTTATCCCGGATAATATGGCGGCGCTCAGCGGCGTGCTCGAAGGGAACATGACGATAAAGGGCAGCAGCAAAGCTCCCGAAATGAACGGATATATCGAAATGGATTCGACTTCAATGTTCGTCACTGCCGTGGGTACCAGTTTCCGGGTGGACGACAAGAAAATCGTGGTGAAAGAGAATAAGATCCTGTTCGACAAATACCATATCCACGCAGCCGGAAAGAACCCGTTCGTGATAGACGGCACGATCGACTTCAATAATCCTTCGCGGATGATGGCCGACCTGAAACTAAATGCCGACAACATGCAGTTGCTCGACGTGAAGCGTAACAAGGAAAGCATGGTGTACGGCAAACTGCTCGTCAACCTGGCGTCGACGGTCAAAGGTCCGCTGGATGCCTTAATGATGCGCGGCAACCTGCAACTGTTGGGAGGAACCAATGTGACTTATGTCATGAAAGACTCGCCGCTGACGGTACAGGACCGTCTATCCGACCTGGTGACTTTCACTTCATTCGAAGACACGCTGGTGAACCGACGCCGGCAAGAAGCCCCGCTGCCTTTGGGCGGCCTGGATATGCTGCTGACCATCCGCATCGACCAGTCCGTACGGCTGAACGCCGACATTACCCCCGACCGCTCCAGCAAAGTCGAACTCGAAGGGGGTGGCGACCTTTCTTTCCAATATACCCCGCAGGGCGAGATGATCCTGAACGGACGATATACCCTTTCCGGTGGTATTGTAAAATATGCCCTGCCGGTCATCCCGCTGAAAGAATTTAATATCGAAAACGGTAGTTATGTGCAGTGGAGCGGCGATCCGATGGACCCGTACCTGAACCTGACTGCCACCGAACGTATCCGCACGAACGTGACGCTCAGCGGACAGAATCCGCGCATGGTGAATTTCGACGTGGGCATCGCCCTCAAACAGCAGTTGGAGAACCTGGGCCTGCAATTCGTCCTGACGGCTCCCGAAGACCAGGCGATGCAGACCCAACTGAGCAGCTTGGGTGAAGATGAACGCACGAAACTGGCAGTCGGCATGATCATGACCGGCATGTATCTGGGCAACTCCGGAAGCGGCAAACAGAATCTGAACATGGGTGCCGCCCTGAACAGCTTCCTCAACAGTGAGATCAGCAACATTGCCGGAAGTGCCCTGAAGACGGTCGACATCTCCTTCGGCATGGATACCTACGACGAGAACGGCGACGGCTCAGGCGGCCAGCGTACCGATTATAATTTCAGTTTCGCCAAACGTTTCTGGAACGACCGCATCCGTGTCGTGCTGGGCGGACGCATCTCGACCGGCGAAAATGCCAGCAACAGCAGCCAGACACAGGCCTTTATCGACAACGTCTCGATCGAATACCGGCTGGATGCCAGCGGAACCCGCTACGTGAAGCTGTTCCATGATAAGAACTACGAAAGTCTGCTGGAAGGTGAGATCACCGAAACAGGCGCCGGTATCGTCCTGCGCCGCAAGATGCTCCATCTACGCGAACTGTTCAATTTTAAAAAGAATCGACCCAAACCGGTAAATGAAGAAGAATGATGGAAAATAAGGACATATTATACAGACTGTTAAACGGCAGAGGGTGTGTTATCGCCTCGATATTCACTACCCTGATCCTGCTATCCTCTTCCTGTTCGACAACGAAGAACCTGCCTGAAGGCGAAGTTTTATACACCGGTATCAAGAAAATAGAAGTCACCGATGAAGATAAAACCACCGCCGGCGAAGATGCCCTCGCCGAAGTGGAAGGCGCCCTTGCCTATCCGCCCAACAATGCATTGCTGGGAAGTTCGTCCATCCGTGTGCCGTTGCCTTTCGGCCTCTGGGTCTATAATGCATTTGTCAATAAAAAGGGGAAGATTGGGAAATGGATTTTCGACAAGCTGGCTGCTAAACCGGTGTTCGTCTCCACCGTAAATCCCGAAGTCCGCATCAAGGTAGCGCAAAACCTGTTGAAGGAATATGGCTATTTCAACGGAACGACTTCTTTCCAGGTGGATACCAATCCGAAAAATGCGAAGAAAGCAAAACTCATTTACCAGGTGGCCATGAACCATCCCTACACCTATGATAGTATCCGTTATGTAAGGATGCGTCACCGGATGGATACACTGATACAAAATACGATAGGTGAACGCCTGCTTCATGACGGTGAAAACTTCAACGTGACGAACCTGGAAGCCGAACGGCAGCGTATCTCCTCCTTGCTGCGCAACAACGGTTTTTATTATTTCCGTCCCGAGTTCATCACTTACCAGGCTGATACCATCATGAATCCCGGCAAGGTGGCGCTCCGCATCATGACCAAACCCGGACTGTCGCGTGCCGCTCTTCGCCCGTGGAAGATCGGCGATATATCAGTCTGGCTGAACGGCTATAACAATGAGACACCCACCGATTCGGTACGTTACAAAGACATGACCGTCTACTACGAAGGCAAACTGCGCGTCCGCCCGTCGGTGCTCTATAACCGCCTGCGGTTCCGGTCGGGCGACCTTTATTCGCAGGAAAAACAGCAACGGACCCAGACCAGCTATTCGCGCCTGGGTATTTTCCGGTATTCCGAAATGCAATATACCCCGCGCGACACCACCCGCCGCCAGGACACGCTCGACCTGAAGATCAACACGGTCTACGACCTTCCGCTCGACGGTGAGCTGGAAGTGAACGTCACCTCCAAAAGTAACGACCAGGTGGGACCGGGAGCTATCTTCAGCGTAACGAAACGGAACGTGTTCGGTGGCGGCGAGACTTTCGGAGTACGCCTGCGCGGTTCTTACGAATGGCAGACCGGCAACCGGGTGGACGGTGCCAAATCGGCCATCAACAGCTGGGAGATGGGGTTGAGCGGAACGCTGACGTTCCCGCAATTGCTTTTCCCGGGAATGATGAAGAAAGACGGCTTGTATCCGTCAAGTACCTCTTTCCGGTTGTATGTCGACCAGCTGAACCGGGCACGTTTCTTCAAGATGCTGGCTTTCGGCGGAAGTGCTTCCTACGATTACCAGTCGTCCGCTACCAGTCACCATTCGATCACGCCGTTCAAGCTGACGTACAACCTGCTCCAGTCTACGACGCATGAGTTCGATAGCATAACAAAGGATAACAAGGCGTTAAAACTGAGTCTGGAGAACCAGTTCGTGCCGGCAATGGGTTATACTTATACCTATGATGATGCCCCGATCACTACACGCCGGAACCACACGTGGTTCCAGCTTGCCGTTTCGCAGGCAGGTAACCTCCTGGGTGCCGGCTATGCTATTGCCGGAAAGAAATTCAACGAAGAAGGGAAACATCTGCTGGGAAACAAGTTTGCCCAGTTCGTGAAAGGGACAGCCGAGATACGTTATGATTATAAGATCGGCCATAACCAGCATCTGGTCGGACGCATGATGGCAGGTGCCGTCTACAGTTACGGGAACGCCCGGGTTGCTCCCTATAGCGAACAATTTTATATCGGGGGTGCCAACAGTTTGCGTGCCTTTACGATCCGTTCGATCGGTCCGGGCCGTTACCTTCCCGAAAAGACAACTTACAGCTATCTCGACCAGACCGGCGACCTGAAGTTCGAAGCCAACCTCGAATATCGTTTCCCGATCCTGGGCGACCTGCACGGGGCTGCATTCGTTGACGCCGGTAACATCTGGCTGATCCGTGAAGACAAGCAGCGTCCCGGCGGCCAACTGAAATGGGGACGTTTCCTGAAAGACCTGGCGCTGGATGCCGGTGTCGGCCTGCGTTACGACCTGACCTTTATCGTGATCCGCCTGGATATGGGTATCCCATTACATGTTCCTTACGAAACAGACAAGAATGGTTACTTCAACGTCCCCAAATATAAACCGGGATGGCACCTGGCAATCGGGTATCCGTTCTAGGAAGTATAGTTGTTGAGGGGAAGGTCGATTATTATTCCTCCTCCCCTCCATACCTATATATAGTTATTTTACCCTTTCCCTTACGCTTCTTTTTTACCTATAATCGGTGATTGATGCGCTTTCCTTTTCAGCCGACCTTTGCAGCAGTTTAATAATGTAAAAAGATTCGGACATTGAAAGCGATATTTAACACACTAATGTTTGCACTATTCCTTGTAATTCTGCCGGTTACGGTAAAAGCACAGGGGGAGGCCATGATTTCAGGGAAGATATTATCAACGGAGAAAGAGATTGTTGATTTTGCAACAGTCTATCTGAAAGGTACCAATTACGGAGGAACGACGAATGAAGAAGGTATCTACCATCTCAAAGCTCCCGCAGGAAATTATACACTGGTTGTATCCGCCATCGGCTATAAAACAGTTGAAAAGCAAGTCAGGCTTATCGACGGCCAGCGCGTAAAACAAAATATCACCATCACTCCGCAAGTGGAAGAACTGGATGAAGTCGTAGTCGTTTCCAACGGCATCAGCCGCCTGAAACGTTCGGCCTTCAACGCCATAGCCGTAGATACCAAGGAACTGCAAAACTCCACCAAAAGCCTGAGCGATGCGCTCGCCAAAGCACCGGGCATGAAACTCCGCGAATCGGGTGGTGTAGGCTCGGACATGCAGCTGATGCTCGACGGTTTCAGCGGAAAGCACGTGAAGGTCTTTATCGACGGCGTGCCGCAGGAAGGTGTAGGCAGTTCATTCGCCCTGAACAACATACCGGTCAATTTCGCTGAACGCATCGAAGTATATAAAGGAGTAGTCCCCGTCGGTTTCGGAACGGATGCCATCGGTGGCGTTGTCAACATCGTGACGAACAAGAAACGCCGCAACTGGTTTCTCGACGCCTCCTATTCTTTCGGCTCGTTCAATACGCACAAATCATACGTCAACTTCGGACAGACACTGGATAACGGTTTCACTTACGAAATCAATGCTTTCCAGAACTATTCGGACAACGACTACTATGTAGATGCCCCGGTAAAGGATTTCGAAACGGGACGTCTCGACACGGATAAGAAAGAACGTGTGAAACGCTTCAACGACACTTACCATAACGAAGCCATCATCGGAAAGCTGGGGTTTGTCAACAGGAAATGGGCCGACCGCCTGTTGTTCGGTTTCACTTATTCCAATATGTACCAGGATATACAGACGGGTGTACGCCAGAACACGGTCTACGGCGAAAAACATCGCAAAGGCCATTCCCTAATGCCCTCGCTGGAATACAACAAACGCAACCTGTTCACCGATGGCCTCGACCTGGTATTCACCGCCAACTACAACAAGAACCTGACGACCAACGTGGACACCTCCGCCTACGAATACAACTGGGCAGGCGACAAACACCTGATGAACTCACGCGGCGAACAGTCCTACCAGCACACCCGGTCGGACAACAACAACTGGAACGGTACGGTCACCCTCAACTACCGCATCGGCAAGGCACATATGTTTACGTTCAACAACGTACTGACCGCCTTCCGCCGCTCCAACACCTCCCTGCTGACAAACGAGGAACTGACGGACGCCATCGACAAGGAGACACGCAAAAACATTGCCGGCCTCTCCTATCGCCTGATGCCGTCAGAACATTGGAACCTCTCCGTTTTCGGAAAGCATTACAACCAGTATGTAGCCGGCCCGATGGCAACAGATAACACAAGTTCAGAATATGTCCGTACCTCCCGCAGCGTCAACTCCATGGGATACGGGGCTGCCGGTACCTACTTTGTACTGCCGGGCCTGCAGGCCAAGCTGTCGTACGAAAAAGCCTACCGCCTGCCTACCATCGAGGAAATGTTCGGTAACGAAGACCTTGAGATGGGCGACATGGGCATCAAACCGGAAAACAGCGACAACCTGAACCTCAATGTCAGCTACAACAAAGCATTCAACAAACATAACGTATATGTGGAAGGCGGTTTGATTTACCGCAACACCAAAGACTATATCCAGCGTAACATCACCGACCTGAGCGGCGGCAAACAGGCGGCGAGCTACATCAACTACGGCAAGGTGCTGACCAAAGGCTATAACATCTCCGCCCGTTACAGCTTTGCTAACTGGCTGAGCCTGGGTGGAAACTATACGCAGATGAATGTCCGCGACAACCAAAAGACGGCCATCAGCAACGGTGCAAACAACATCGCCTACAAACAGCGTATGCCGAACCTGCCGTACCGTTTCGCCGACTCCGACGTGACCTTCTACTGGCGTAACCTCTGGAGGAAAGGCAACACGCTGATAGTGACTTACGACAATCAGTACCTGCACAGCTTTACCTATTATTCTTCCATCATCGGTTCGAATAAAGGCGAATATGTGGTGCCGAACCAGTTCTCACACAACCTGACTCTCTCTTACAGCCTTCAGAACGGACGTTACAACATCTCGTTCGAGTGCCGCAACTTCACGGACGAAAAGCTGTACGACAACTTCAGCCTGCAAAAGGCAGGACGGGCATTCTACGGAAAGGTCCGTGTCTATCTGGGTAATTAATCTTTCTAAAAATAAATAGTAATAAACAATATTAAAACAAGACAAGATGAAGAAGAATTTCTTTTTAACAGGCCTTTTCGCTACTGCAATGGCCGGACTGACACTGACTGCGTGTGACGACGACCCATCTACCGGCGGTGGTGATGGCGGTGATGATGACAACAACGCAGAATACGTAATCGCAGCCTCTGTAACGGCTTCCGGAAATACAACCAATGTGCTGGTCAATGCCGAATCGTTGGACGAAGGTACCGTTACGACCATCAACAACGGTATTGTGAACGACGGTGCAACCTACTGGGTATTCTTCAAGGAACAATATCTCTACGCCCTGACATACCACCAGGGAGAAGCCGGCGGAACCCGCTCGTATATCATGGATGCCAGCGGCGAACTGAAGAAACGTTCTGCCGAATTCAATGTAAAGCGTTTTACCACCTATGGTATCTACGACAAATATATCATGACCTCTTCTACCGGTGACGGTCCTACGGAATGGAACGACGAAAACGGTTACACTCCGAAAGTATTCCTGCTTTCTTACCTGGACCCGGCAGCCGAAACATTCACCACCAACGATACGCAGAACAAAGCCTATTTGTCTGAAAACTTCCTGGGCAACGGTGAATACGTAACCCTGTCCGGTATGCTGGAACATAACAACAAGATTTACACAGCCGCCGTTCCGATGGGTCTGAGCCAGTACGGTACAAAAGACCAGAACGGCAAATGGGTATTGCCGGGCAATGAAGACCTGGTGAAGAAAGAATCGGGCGGTTCCAACAGCAGTGCTTACAAGAAAGACGAATTGCAGTGGACACAATTCCCGAACGAATGCTGGGTAGCCATCTTCGACGATGCAACCATGACCAGCAAGAAACTTATCAAAACAGACAAAATCAGTTATGCCGCAGGCCGTAACAAATCCCAGTATTACCAAATGATCTGGGCAGCCGACAACGGTGACGTATATGTATTCTCGCCGAGCTTCGCAAAGACGATGACCGATGCCCGCCAAAAGACAACGCTGCCCGCCGGTGTCGTTCGTATCCCCAGCGGAAGCACTGAGTTCGACGATTACTACTGCAACCTGGAAGCCCTGACCAACGGTAACTCTTTCCTCCGTAGCTGGCATATCGCAGACGACTATTTCATGTTGCTGATGTACGACAGACCTCTCACAGAAACAGGCTATGTAGCCAACCAGTTGGCTATCTTCAAGGCCGGAGACAAGAAGCTGACATACGTAACAGGTCTTCCTTCAACCGACCAGATTTCCGGCTTCAGCAACGAACCGTATGTTGAAAAAGGCAACGCCTACGTAACCGTTACCTTCAACGAAGGCGGCGGCAACCCGGCTATCTACAAAATCGACCCGGCAACTGCCACGGCAACCAAAGGTCTGACAATCGAAGCTACACAGGTGAGCGGTGTCGGTAAACTGACGGCTGCACAGTAAACAATAACAACGAAAGATGATTCGCATGTATATCTTTCTTATACTCCTCCTGCTCCCGCTAACCATGCGGAGCCAGGAGGATATTTGTATAGGCAAGAAACAGTCTCTCCACTCTGCCGTATTAAACGAGGAACGGAACTACTGGATACACCTTCCCTCCGGCTATGAGCAGGATACAACGAAAAGATATCCGGTCATCTATCTGCTCGACGGAGACGCTTTCTTTCATTCGCTGGTAGGAATCAGCCGGACATTTACAACCGTCAGAGGCAAATACCTCCCGGAAAGCATCATCATCGGCGTGCTCAACGTCAACCGGACACGCGACCTGACGCCGACAGCCTCGGCAGCGGGACGGGACGGCCGGATTGCCCCGGATGCGACTCCCCAGGGCGGCGGAAGCGAAACATTCAGCCGCTTCCTGACCGAAGAGCTCCGCGGCGTTATCGACAGCACCTGCCGGACGAACGGAAAGAATATGCTGATAGGCCATTCCTACGCGGGACTGTTCACCCTGAACACCTTCCTCCGCCATACGGAGCTGTTCGACACCTATCTGGCCGTCGACCCGAGCCTGTGGTGGGACCAGGGCAAGCTATCGCAGGAAGCAGCCGCATGGGTTGAAGGGAAAAACTTCACGGGTAAAAGCCTGTACATCGGCGTCGCTTCGAAGAAACGGACCGACCGGGTGGACATCCACCTCAACAAAGTAAACCACCTCCTCACAGAGGTATTGCCGCAGGCGAAAAACCTGCGTTTCTTTCATAAATCATTCCCCGAAGAGAACCACGGAACAGTCGCCATTCCAGGTATATACGACGGGATAAAACAATTATTCGGAAAATGAGAAAACTCTTTGCTAAAATACATCTATGGTTATCCATACCCTTCGGTATCATCATCGCCATTGTCTGCCTGACAGGGGCAATACTGGTATTTGAAACGGAGATACAGGAACTCTGCCACCCTTCCCACTACTTCGTAAAAGAGGTGAAGGGCGAACCGCTCCTGCCGGCCGCATTGATAGAATCAGCCCGGCGGCAACTCCCCGACTCCATTAAGATAAACGGCATCCGCGTCACTCCCGACCCGAAACGTACCTACCAACTGGTGCTGCCGGGCAAAAAGGCCGCCGCCTTCATCGACCCCTACACCGCAGAAGTCACCGGCATCAATGACGGACAGGGTTTCTTCATGCAGATGATGCGCCTCCACCGCTGGCTGCTCGACTCCTATAAACGCGACGGCAGCTTTTCACTGGGGAAAGCGCTTGTGGGATACTCCACACTCGTACTGGCCATCATTCTGATAAGCGGCCTTGTCATCTGGTATCCCCGTAACAGGAAGGCCTTGAAAAACCGCCTGAAAATAAAGGCGAACGCCGGCTGGTACCGTTTCTTCTACGACCTGCATGTGGCGGGAGGCTTTTACTCCACCCTGCTTCTGCTCGTCCTGACACTCACCGGGCTGACCTGGTCGTTCGGTTGGTACCGGGATGCGTTCTATACGGCTTTCGGCGTAGAGACAACCCAGCCGCAGGCACATGCTCCGGCCCCTTCGGCCAAACAGGAACAGCCCGAAGATAAAAAGCCGGGTGAAAGAAGTCGCGGGGAGAGAGGCGGTCATCCGGAACGTTCCGGTTCTTCTGAAAGAAAAGAAAGGCAACAGAAAAGAACGGATTATACGGTATGGGCCGGCGTTCTATCGGATTTGCAGCACCGCTATCCGGCATACAACTCCATCACCATCCAGGACGGTTCAGCTTCCGTCTCCACCGCCCGATACGGCAACACCCGGGGTAGCGACCGTTACACATTCGATGCGGCAACGGGCCAAATCACCGATATCCAGTTATACAAAGACCTGCCTAAATCAGGAAAGATAAGAGGCTGGATATATTCCGTGCATGCCGGCACCTGGGGTGGCATGACGACGAAGATACTGAGTTGCCTGGTCTCCTTCCTCGGTGCAGTCTTCGCCATAACGGGTTATTATTTCTGGATTAAGAAGAAGATGCGGAAAAGGAAGAGATAACTGCACACCGTCGTCTGAAAGCCATCCGTAACGCTGAACAAGGGAGGCATGATGAAAACTTATTCAGAACCCGAAATCCCCATTTTCTTCATGCTGCTTCTCCTGTTCCTTACCGGTTAGATAAATGAAATCGTTCCCACTCCGGATAATATCGGAGGCAGGGACTTTTTCTTTTAACTTATCTATCTCGCCCTTTTCCTTGACACAAACCAGGGCACGATAGCTCTTCGAAGGTTTGTCGGCCACAAACCAGACACCTGTATAAGCAACACCTTCCAGATAATGCATCAGCGAAGTGCTGACCCCGGATATGCCGATAGGCCCCCGGAAAAATTTAACTTTGCCCGAATAAGGAGACAATCCTTCCAGTTGTTCCGGGAAGGCCGGATTATCCTTGCCATCCATCGGCAGATAATAACGAATTACCGCGTCCGCCTTACTTTTTGCCGCTGCCGAACCGGAAGGAAAAACGACCGACACATATTTATTCCCAGCCACAGCCTGCAACTGGTAAGGCGACAGACAATCGATACACCCTAAAGTATCCGCCCGCTGGCATCTGAACACATGGAGCGAATAAATACCGAACGCGTCCTCCGGCGTTGGCATATCATAAATCTCAACCGTATATTCCTGCCCTTCGTAAACGACATCGCGGGCTACCAGCTTACTGACGCCGTATTCGAGGAACTGTTCCGCTCCCCCGTTCATAAAACCATAAAGGCCGGAACCGGTAAATTCGCGCTCCCTTTTCACCTTAACCTCCTGTGCCACCAGGAAAACAGGGATAAACGTCAAAAGTACCAACCATTGTATAACGTGTTTCATGCCTGCAAATCTATTTCGACCAGTTCTATCTTTTCCTTATCGGCCACTCCCAGCTTGAACTCCTGTGCCATATCCATAAAGGCACGTGCCCCGGCTTTCTCTTCCTCCTGCACGCCTTCTTCGATACGTTTGGCAATCACCATATCATAACCGATGCGGTCGACTGCCACCGGGTCGCTTCCCGCCAGAATCGTATTGTAATGACAGATAAACTGCGGATTGGCAGCCGGCCCGCCATCGAAACAGCCAATCATACCGTCGGTAATATTCAATACCACCTTATCACGCAAAGGAGGAAAGGCACAAGCCGAAGCGCAGGTGTCGTGCCACATCGGGCCGTGAAGCCGCGCCGTATTGGTAATAGAGCCAAAAGCCAGGTTCTTCATACAGGAAGTAATCGTCGTTCCCGCATTCTTCAGCACTGGGACATTGATGATTTTCGTCACCATCTCCGTACATATCTTTGTGAAGTAAGAATATTTTCCGCCATTAATCATGAACGGCATGGTATAGGCATCATACTCGCCCTCCAAATCAACAAAGTAATAGTGCTCCTTGTCAATCCGTTCTTCCCCGTAAAACTTTCCTTCGGCATTGATATAGCTGCCATTCTCATCAGTGTATTCCGTACCGATGATGCGGATATCGGGGTAATTCTCCGGGGTAAAGCCGGACTCTTTCAGGTCTGCCTCCCGCCTGTCCCAGATAACGATGTTTTTCCGGGAGATGCCGGCCTCTTCCAACTGGTTAATAATAGATTGTGTCAGGGCGTGCGAAGTAGACAGCAGCTTCCCGGCAATCGGATTCACTTTCAGTCCGATTACATCATCGGGACCGACAAATTGCAGCCAAGCCTCTTTCAGATTTTCTTTCCCCGTCAGGTTCAACAGGCAGTTCCGGAGCATTTCATAAGCGGCTTCCTCCGACGGTTGCCCGTCGACAATACAACCGGGGTGAGTCGCTTTCACCACTTTCCCGGGATATTTGCCCGGCATGGAGTTCTCATTCCGGGGAATGGCAAGGGCATCCTTTATATTGGTTGCCGGCTTCTCTTTGACCGCCTGTGCTGAAGGAGCAGCCTTCACGATGGGAGAAAAAGCGACACTCGCCCCTCCAAGGGCTAACGAACGAAAAAAGTTTCTTCTTTTCATGGCATTACATTATTAAGTCTTCAGCCTGCTAAGGTATTGATTTTCTCCGGTGCATCTCCCCTTTTGACAGTTATTAGTACAACAAATCGCTTTCCACAGGTATTGGTAGCAAACAAGAAAGTATTTACTTTTACCGAATTCTTTATAACTCAATAATACAATTAACTCACAATTTTGTTATAATTATAGAGTTGCTTTTAAGCGACCATCTATCAGATAAGAAAGAAGTTATTTAATTAAACAGAATCAAAAAATGAATTTAGCAGAAGTCTTGCAGTTCCGCCGTTCCGTGCGGGTATATGATAAAGAAAAACCGATAGACCCGGAAAAGGTCAAACAATGTCTGGAACTGGCAACGCTGGCTCCCAACAGTTCGAATATGCAATTATGGGAATTCTATCAAATTACAGAACCCGAATTATTAGCAAAGATTTCGAAGGCTTGTCTAGGGCAGACAGCAGCCTCCACCGCTCCGGAAATAGTTATTTTCGTTACCCGTCAGGACTTATATAAGAAACGGGCAAAATTCGTTCTCGAATTCGAGAAAGGGAATATCCTGCGAAACAGTCCTGAGGAACGCCAGGAGAAGCGTATCAAAGACAGAGAATTATATTATGGGAAAGTAATGCCGTTCCTTTATGCCAGGTTCTTCGGTTTGCTGGGATTATTAAGGGTTGTACTGGCTAAAAGCATCGGCCTCTTCCGCCCTATGGTACGTGAAGTTTCCGAAAGCGACATGCGCGTCGTCGTTCATAAATCCTGTGCACTGGCTGCCCAGACATTTATGATTGCCATGGCAAATGAAGGATACGACACTTGCCCTTTAGAGGGTTTCGACAGTACACAAATCAAAAAACTATTGAAATTACCGCACGGTGCCGGGATAAATATGGTCATTCCATGTGGCATCCGAAAAGGTAACAGAGGCATCTGGGGAGAACGATGCAGAGTGCCGTTCAACGAAGTTTATCATAGGATTTAATCTATCTTTCAAACGGGGAGAGGCTCCTGTTTTCATACCTAGTAGTAGGTATTTAATACAGATTTAATACCAGACTTGCCATTTTATACCGTATAATACCTTATATTTGCAACAAGGTGATGGAGAAGTTCAGGAAATATCTGCGTATAGCGCTCCCCGCACTGTTTATTGCGTATCTGGGATGCCTGATTGCGTTTACCCACGTCCATATCGTGAACGGGGTAACGATAGTCCATTCGCACCCTTACCATAAAACGGACGACGGCCAACCGGACCATGAACATGGTTACGCGGAGTTCCAGTTACTTCACCAGCTTTCTACGATTCAAATCAGCGGAGCTGCGTTTGTTTCGATTCTGCTTGCCGCTTTTCTTACTACATTATTTATACTCAGAAACAATCCGGTCTACCCGGATTACCTACTCCCTGTACGGGGAAAGTTATCTCTTCGTGCCCCTCCTGTAATCTGATACATACGGACTTTTTTTGTTAGGATACCTGTGTTCAAACAGGTACATCCCTTGTATTACCTATTTATCAGAACAAATTAAAATGAATAAGATTATAACACTTATACTATGCCTTTGCTGTGCCGTTACGGTTGCACGGGCAACAGGAGACGACGAGAAAATGAATGCTTCGGATGCCAATGTATTCGGACATGTACTGGACAAAGAGACAGGCGAACACCTGCCTTTCATCACCGTTATGCTGAAAGGGACGACCATAGGGACCACGACGGACAATTCCGGTCATTATTTCCTGAAAAACCTGCCCGAGGGCAAGTTTACACTTGAATTCAAATATCTCGGATACAAAACCGTAACCCGCGAAGTAACCCTGGTAAAAGGGAAAACACAGGAAATAAACGTCGAGCTGGAAGAAGACCGGATTGCCCTGGACGGCGTTGTCGTCTCGGCAAACCGGAGCGAGACTTCGCGGCGCCTGGCTCCCACCCTGGTCAATGTCATCGACTCGAAGCTATTTAAAACGACCAATGCGGTAAATCTGGCGCAGGGACTGAATTTCCAACCAGGCGTACGTGTTGAGACAAACTGCCAGAATTGTGGTTTCCAACAGGTTCGTATCAATGGGCTGGACGGGCCTTACACACAAATCTTAATCGACTCGCGCCCAATCTTCAGCGCCCTTTCGGGGGTATACGGACTGGAACAGATTCCGGCGAATATGATTGACCGTGTCGAAGTGATGCGCGGCGGCGGTTCGGCCTTATTCGGCTCTTCTGCCATTGCGGGGACCATCAATATCATTACTAAAGAGCCATTGCGCAATTCCGGAGAACTGACGCATACGATTTCTTCTATCGGAGGAAGTTCGGCTTTTGATAACAACACGACTTTGAACGCTTCGCTGGTGACGGACAACAGTAAAGCCGGCATGTACATCTTCGGTCAGAACCGCCATCGTTCCGGCTACGACCATGACGGCGACGGTTATACCGAACTGCCGAAACTTAAAAACCAGACGGTCGGATTCCGTTCCTACCTGAAAACAAGCACTTACAGCAAGCTGACATTCGAATATCATCACATGAACGAATACCGCCGTGGCGGTAACCTGCTGGACCGTCCGCCCCATGAAGCGGATATTGCTGAACAACTGGAGCATTCCATCGACGGCGGGGGCCTGAAGTTCGACCTTTTCTCTTCCGATTACAAACATAGGCTCAGCGTCTTCACTTCAGCCCAGAACACCGACCGCGACAGTTATTATGGTACAGCACAAGACCCGAATGCCTACGGCAAGACTACCGACCTCACTTTTATGGCGGGAACACAGTATGCCTATAGCTTCGACAAGTTCCTGTTTATGCCGTTGGACCTGACAGCCGGACTGGAATACAATTACGACCATCTGAAAGATGAAATGATAGGCTATAACCGCTATACGAACCAGAAAGTCCATATCGAAAGCCTTTTTCTGCAAAACGAATGGAAAAACAAAATGTGGAGTTTCCTGGTCGGAGCACGTATGGATAAACATAATATGATAGATAATGTGATATTCAGTCCGCGTGCCAATGTACGTTTCAATCCGACGGAGGATATCAATATCCGTGCCAGTTACTCCAGCGGCTTCCGTGCGCCGCAGGCTTTCGACGAGGATATGCACATCTCTGCCGTAGGTGGTGAAATTGCGATGATACAACGAGCAAAAGACCTGAAAGAAGAGAAATCGCAGAGTCTCAGCACATCAGTCGACTTCTATCACCGTTTCAAGAACGGAATCCAGACAAATTTCCTGATTGAAGGATTCTACACCAGCCTGAGCGATGTCTTTGTGTTGGAGGACATCGGTAAAGACGAGCAGGGTAATATCATCAAAGAACGCCGTAACGGTTCGGGAGCCAAAGTGATGGGACTGACGCTCGAAGGAAAAAGCGTTCTCTCCTCCTGGCTGTCCTTACAGGCAGGCATCACCTTGCAGCGCAGCCGTTACAACGAACCGGAGAAATGGAGCGATAACGAGAATGTCCCGACAGAACGGAAGATGTTCCGCACTCCCAATACCTACGGTTACTTCACCTCGACGCTGACTCCGCTGAAACATTTCACGGCAGCTTTGTCGGGTACTTATACCGGAAGCATGCTGGTACAGCACCTGGCCGGCTATATCCCGATAGACAAGGCGGTCAAAACACCGGACTTCTTCGACATGAACATCAAGCTGGCATACGACTTCCACATCTACAAAGACATCAACCTGGAAGTAAACGCCGGTGTACAGAATATCTTCGAAGCCTACCAGTCCGACTTCGACCAGGGACGCAAACGCGACTCCGCCTACATCTACGGACCGGCCGCACCGAGAAGTTATTTTGCGGGGGTTAAGATTTCTTATTAGAAAGAATTGATCCTACTTTTCCCTTGATGGAAAAGTAGCCAAAAGATCAAGGCTACACCTGCTTCGCTACTCCGCATCCTCCGTTCGCTGTCGTCTGTGAACTCGCTGCGCTCAAACAGCACAGCCTCCGGACGCTCTCTACGGATGCTTCGTTTAACGCTCATCAGCTGATGCCTTTCATAGAACGCTTTGCGTTCTCCTGGGATGGCCGATACTACCTGTTAAATCCAGAAAGTCTTTGTTCTATAAGTATCGGTGTCGGCTATCCCAAGCGGGGTAACAGGGGTAAATAAACAATTTTAGGGAAAACTATCCTACCATACCAGCCAGGTCGGATGACAATGCCTGTTTCTTCTTTGTGCAGAAACGTTCGCACTGCATGCAGATATCATATCCTAATAAGGCGCCGAGAATAAAATCTTCCTCAGGAGTAAGCAAGTTCAAAGGACGGGTAACCAGCAAACGGATTGCATCAATACATTCAGGTCTGCCGAAATAAATATTCACACTCCGCTCACCGGCATCCTGCTTCACATAGCAAATCTGCTGGCTTTCCAGACGATCGGTGGCAATCTTTTCATAAGATTTATTGATCGTGCATAAAACCATGCTTCGTATCCCCTTTTTATATTCGTAGATATGATTCAAAAAAACTTTTACCTCTCCGGGAATCTTATTCTCTTTGACCGTTACCATCGCACTGACTGATATTACCTTAAAAACTAATACATGAAAATCAATTATTCCAATCTTCTTTCTTCAAAGAATCAATCCATGAGTCAAGACGGGACTCCGTCTGGTCGTCTTCATTCAGTTCGTCCAACGGAAGTCCGACAAACTGACCGTCGATAACGGCTGCCGAATCATCGTAAGAGTAACCGTCTGTTGCCACATTTCCGATAAATGTGCACCCAGTATCCTGAAGGTCCGTATAAATTGTTCCGATAGCGTCACAGAACGTATCGCTGAAAGAGGAAGAGTCGCCGCAACCGAAAATAGCCACGAACTTACCGGATAAATCCAGTTTCTTTATCTTGGCAAGGAAATCATACCAGTCATCCTGCAAATCGCCGGCGCCCCAGGTTGAACTACCCAGTATCAAAACCTCATAACCTGCCAGGTCGGAAGGAGAAGCCTTCGCCACATCGTACAGGTTAGAAGCATCCACGCCTAACTTGGCTGCTATACGTTTTGCAATATCCTCTGTTGTCCCGGTTGAAGAACCGTAAAAAATACCTATTGTCTTCATCTTATTCTATTTTTAATTGACGAAGACAAAGGTCAGATATCTCCCTTATAAAGGCAATACCTATAAATGTGTATTTTAGAGGGTTAAAATACCTACCGATTAATCAGCCACACGACCGACCGACTTTATGTTCTTTATCTTAGAAAGCGTCACACACATCTTCTGTATGTCTTCCACATCATGCACTTTCATCTTAATCTTTCCTTCAAACACACCGTCTTTCGCTTCAATAAGCAGACGCATGATATTTACATTGAAGTCATCGGAGATTGTTTTAGTGATTGTGTTCAGAACGCCAATCGAGTCGATACCTTTCACTTCGAGAGTAGCCTCAAAGGAAGCATTCTTATGGCTACTCCATTCGGTATTCAGGATACGTTCGCCGAAACTGCTCTTCAGGCGCATGGCAATCGGACAGGAGCGTTTATGAACAACCACATTGCCGTCATCGTTGATGAAGCCCAACGCATCGTCACCCGGAATAGGTTTACAGCATTCAGCAATGACATAATTACGTTCGAATGCTTCTTCACGAAGGATATAAGGTTTCGATTTATCGTATTTTGCTTTCGGTTTTTCTTCTTTCTGTACCTCTTCTTTCTCCTTATTATTCTTGACACCGACTCCTAACGCCTGCTTTACATACTTAAATAAAACGTTATCGGTCTTTTCCTTCAACAGCTTCTTTATATTTTCCGGCAAGGTGACATCGCCCTTTTCCACGGCATAAAAGAATTCCTCCCGCTTGGAAAAACCGAAATACATACATAACTTATCCAGATTAGACGTACTTGCCTCCATATCAGAGCGCTTAAAGGCTGCAATCACCTTCTCCTCACCCACTTTGGCTGCATCCTTACGAGCACGCTTCAATACGGCATCGATCTTTGAACGGGCTTTTGCCGTAGTAACAAAATTAAGCCATTCCGCTTGCGGCTCCTGTGAACGGGAAGTCAGTATCTCCACCTGGTCTCCACTGGCCAACGGGTGACTGAGAGGAACCAGGCGATGGTTTACTTTCGCACCGATACATTTATTACCGATATTGGTATGCAGTGCATAGGCAAAGTCAAGCGCGGTTGCCCCCTGGGGAAGCGTTTTTATATCCCCTTTCGGGGTAAACACGAATATTTCAGAGGTAAAGAGGTTCAGCTTGATCGTATCCAGGAAGTCGAGGGCATTCGGGTCCGGACTTTCCAGGATTTCAGTAATTGTCTGAAGCCATTTATCGAGTTCGGTATCTTCTTCTACGCTGTGTTCTTTATATTTCCAGTGTGCGGCAAATCCTTTCTCAGCAATATCGTCCATACGCCGGCTGCGAATCTGTATTTCCACCCACTGCCCATCGGGGCCCATGACTGTCAGGTGTAACGCCTGGTATCCGTTAGCCTTCGGACGGCTTACCCAGTCACGGATTCGATCCGGACGAATACGGTAAATATCTGTTATAGCGGAATAGATATCCCAGCACATATTCTTTTCATCCACACCCGGCAGCGGATCAAAAATGATACGGACGGCATACAGGTCGTAGATATCTTCAAAGGTAATCCCTTTGCTCTCCATCTTGTTCCAGATAGAGTAAGCAGATTTCACACGGGCTTTCATCTCATAATGCAAGCCCATTTCTTTCAGTTTCTTATCGACCGGAATTGCGAAATGTTCGAAAAGCTTATTACGGCTTTCCTCGGAGGCTTGCAGTTTCTGTTCGATAAAATCATATTCCTGAGGATGCTCATATTTAAAACTCAGGTCCTCCAGTTCCGTTTTGATGGTGAAAAGACCCAGGCGATGAGCCAAAGGTGCATAAAGGTACAGTGTCTCTCCGGCAATCTTGAATTGCTTGGCGGGAAGCATCGAACCCAAGGTTCGCATATTGTGCAGACGGTCGGCGATTTTGATCAGGATTACACGGATATCGTCACTCATGGTAAGCAACAACTTACGGAAGTTTTCCGCCTGCGCCGAAGCCTGTTCCCCGAAAATACCACCGGATATCTTAGTCAGCCCATCTACAATCTGGGCAATCTTCGGACCGAACATATCACTAATATCCTGTACGGTATATTCCGTATCCTCCACTACATCGTGGAGCAGAGCCGAACAAATAGAAGTCGACCCCAGTCCCATTTCACGGCAAACAATCCGTGCAACGGCAATGGGGTGCATGATATAGGGTTCGCCGGACCGCCGTTTCACGCCGGCATGCGCCTGATTGGCAAAGTTGAACGCCTTAGTAATGCGCTCCACCTTCCTCCGGTGATTTGAATTCAGATAGTCCTTCAGCAGCTCGTTAAATCCATCCTGGATCATTTTCTCGTCTGCCGTCATAGCGGGTAACATGTCACCAGCTTCCTTTGTGTCTTTTGTGTCTATCGCATCACTCATGGTTACAACCTCTTCTTTTTATACAACGTCTGTAACCACAAATATACAAATATTCATCAAAAATCAGCACGGAAGCCAAGAAAATAGCAAGTTTTATCCCACAGGAATTTTCAGAACCTGTCCGGGACGGATATTTGCATTCGGTAATCCGTTCGCCTTTTGTATCAAAGCTGCCGACACACCGGGATACTTTTTCGATATCGTGTAAAGGGAATCTCCCGATTTCACCTGATAAGAGACATAGCCATTACTCTGTTTCTCAACTATTTCCGAAGGAGAAGTCGTTTTAGGTATCGCCTTAGACTTTGCTGTTGAAGCAAAAGCCACCCCGCCATTATCCACATACAAAGTCAGGCGCCGCCCATTAGCCAGACGGTTCGACTTCAGACCGTTCCATTGACGTACTTCTTTCGGAGTCACTCCATACCGGTCGGCTATCGCATAGATATTTTCGCCGGAAGCGACACGATGAGTAATCTTTTCGCGGTTAGAGGACTTTCTACTGTCTTTATCGGACGGATTATAAGCCAGACAATTCTCCAACAAATCTTCTGCACGATGCGTATAGATCGTATCTTCTTTGTCGATGAAAGCATATGTCTGGTTTACCGGCAACTTCAACACAGACGGCTCCGTGTTTCCAGGGATAATATCACGCTTATACTGCGGATTCAAGGCACGGACCTGTTGAATATCCATTTGTAGTATATCTGCCACCTGCTCCAGATGCAGCGCTTTTGTGACAACGACCGTATCGGTAGCCAGCGGCATACTGGTCTGTATCGGACAGATATTATGATCGCAATAATAGTTCATAATATAATTTGCCGCAATGAATAACGGCACATACGAGCGGGTTTCTTTGGGCAGATAAGGGAATATCTCCCAGAAGTCCGTCTTCCCTCCGGAACGGCGGATAGCTTTATTGACATTTCCCGGCCCGCAGTTATAAGAAGCCAGCACCAGATTCCAGTCACCGTAAATAGCATACATATCTTTGAAATAACGACAGGCGGCATGTGTAGCCTTTACCGGGTCACGACGTTCGTCAACAAGACTGTTGATCTCCAGTCCGTAAATCTTTCCGGTCGGAAGCATGAACTGCCATAAGCCGCAGGCACCGACACGTGACAAGGCTACCGGATTCAGGGCACTTTCCACCACAGCCAGATATTTCAGTTCGATTGGCAAGTCATGCTCATCCAGAACCTGTTCGATGATTGGAAAATAAAAATCCGCCATACCCAGCATATAACGTACCAGATTACGACGGCGGTCGGCATATAAATCAATGCAATCGCGTACTACCTTATTATAAGGTAAGGAAATAACACGCGGAAGGCTTTCCAGACGTTCCCGGTAGACAGAGTCAGGGAACCATACATTTGCGGCATCGTCATGACAATATTCATCTTTCTTGGAAAAGTATTGCACATGCCAGGAGTGAAGCAGGCTGTCGACATCCGCATCCAGACTTTCGGGTATCAGACCGACATCAACCGACAGGGAGTCGGCGGAAAGGTCCGAATACTGAGGTTCTTCATTTTCAGTTATTGTTTCCTGTGCACGGACAACAGTAACGAAACAGCAGAAACAGAGTAATGATAATAAGTATTTCATGTATTAATTAGAATTTTATACTGCAATTCAGGCCATATATTCGTTCACTGACGCTGGTCTTAGGCATCACCATCGGTTCCACCCGCATACTCAGGTCAGGAGATATATCAAAGTCGAACAACTGGGCATCCACATAAGCATCGATCATACAGATAGCATAAACGCCGGCTGTGATAATAATACTCAAATCCCTGTAACGACGGAAATAGTCCTTACGGCGCTTGATGTTATCCTGATAAGATGCGGTCGTAATAAATTTTTCCGGATCATATCCGTTCTTCTTCGCAATATCCGTCCATGAACTACTCCATTTAGACGGATCATCCGCATTGTTTTTCACATCATACATCAAATCAAAATAGGCCGTCGAATAATCCTTATAATTCTTGTTATTCCAGGTTATCGCATAGATACAGCCCATAAAACCACCATATACAATAGGTAATTTCCAGTAAGCCTTGTTATATATCTGTCCCAATCCCGGCAAAATAGCTGACAAAATAACCGCCTTTGTCGGATTGGGTTTGAACGGTTTCATATCTATTTCCTTGCCCTTTACCCGGCTCGCAGAGTCAGCCGACTGAAGTACAGCCTGCACCGTTGAGTCGGGTGGTGCAACAACAACCGTATCGGCGTCGAGTATAACCGCCTTGCCTTGTGCTTTTGTATATAAAGAGATACCCGTAAGCACCACCAGCAAGCACAGTATCCTGCTTATTTTTAATTTCATCCTCACGAATCTACCGTCAACTTATTTCAATTTATCCAACAGACCGATCAGTCTTTCCAGTTCTTCTTCCGAGGTAAAAGGAATCGTGATGCGTCCTTTTCCCTTCTCGTTGCACGCCAGTTGTACCTTTGTATTAAAGAATCGGGACAAATGATCCTTCAGCAGGTTAAATTCTTCGGGAAGCATCGGTTTGCGTCCGGCTGTTTTCTCTTTCTTTTCTGTCGCTACAGCTTCCGCTCCGTTCCGCACGATCTCTTCCACATTACGTACGGAAAGTCCTTCTGCCAATATTTGTTCATACAGAGCCAACTGCACCTCCGGATCTTCGACCGGCAGCAGGGCACGAGCATGTCCCATATCGATTTTCTTATCTTTCAGTCCCATCTGTATCTCGGCAGGCAACTTCAGCAAGCGCAGATAGTTGGCAATAGTAGCCCGCTTCTTTCCTACCCGTTCGCTGAGTTTTTCCTGAGTCAGACCGTAGCTATCTATCAGTTTCTGATAAGCCAATGCTATTTCTATCGAGTTAAGGTCTTCACGCTGTATATTTTCAATCAGCGCCATCTCGACTACATTCTCGTCGGCTGCCGTCTTGATATAGGCAGGAATCTGTTCCAGACCTGCCATCAGAGAGGCACGGTAACGACGTTCGCCGGAGATGATCATATACTTCTCGGTTCCGATCTCTTTCAGGGTTATCGGCTGGATAACACCCAGGGAGCGGATAGAAGTAGCCAGTTCCTCCAGTGCTTCTTCCTCAAATATGGAACGGGGTTGATCCGGATTGGGCTGAATCTTGCTCAGTTCTATCTCACTGATAGAAGACGAACCGCCTGTCTTCAGGTCGTCCATCGTGATCAAAGCATCCAATCCACGGCCAAGAGCCGATCTTTTCATTACTGCCATAATTCTACTTATTTGTTTTTGTCTATCAGCTCCTGTGCCAGCTGCATATGATTGAGCGCTCCTTTCGATTCGGCATCGTAAAGCAATACCGGTTTGCCGTAGCTGGAGGCCTCACTCAGCTTCACATTACGCTGAATAACGGTTGTAAAAACGAGATCGCGGAACGGACGTTTCACCTCTTCGTAAATCTGGTTGGCCAGGCGAAGGCGCGAATCGTACATCGTCAGCAGGAATCCCTCGATTTCCAAAGCCGGATTCAGCTTTGACTTAATAATTTTTATCGTATTCAACAGTTTACTGATACCTTCCAATGCAAAATATTCACATTGTACAGGGATTATGACCGAATCGGCTGCCGTAAGGGCATTTACTGTAATCAGTCCCAGAGAAGGAGAACAGTCAATCAGGATAAAATCGTACATATCCTTCAGGGGAACGAGAATCTGTTTCAGGATTTGTTCCCGGTTCTCCATGTTCAGCATTTCAATCTCCGCACCCACCAGGTCGATATGCGACGGGATAATATCCAGTCCTTCCACCTCGGTCGGGATAATGGCCCCTTTTGCCTCCTCGCTATTTACCAGGCATTCATAGATGGACAACTCGACACTGCGAATATCCACACCCAGTCCGGAGGAGGCATTTGCCTGCGGGTCCGCATCAACAACAAGCACTTTCTTTTCGAGTGCAGCGAGGGATGCAGCCAGATTAATCGTGGTCGTTGTCTTACCAACTCCACCTTTCTGATTTGCTAAAGCGATAATCTTTCCCATACTTCGTCTATTAATTCGGAGGCAAAACTAAACATTAAAAACCTAACGAAATCAGGTTTTAGCAAAACAATGCTCGTTTTGTTGAAAAGTCGCCCTAACTGTTGATAACTTGCAAATATAAACAGAATATTTAATAACTTGTTCCAAATGAGGAATATGCATATACTTTTTTGGAAATGATAACGAAGTTTTAAAAATACAAAGCCTCCCCGATATCAACCGGAGAGGCTTGTTTTGTGTCTGCGTTCCTCCTTCTCAGGAGTACTTGACAGAAGAACTTTATTTTATTACTTAATATTCATCATCCCACTTGTTCACCCGTCGCAGGCTACTGAATGGCTCTCCCGAAGGAGAACCATTACGCGAAATGATTATTTTTGATTATAAATTTCTTATTTAATAATTGCTTTAACAGCGCTTTCGCCTTCAACAGCTATGAATACAATACCTGCAGGAACAGAGATTGTAGCTTCGCTAGAAGTGATTACTGTGTTAGCAATTGTCTGACCAAGAACGTTGCTGATAGCAACAGTCTTACCTTCAGCACCCTTCACTACAACAGCACCAGGAATTACAGATACAGATACTTCTGTAGTCTTAACACCTTCGTTTTCTGTCGGAGTTTCGTCTGTCTGACCGAAGTGGAATACCTGAGACTGGTTGATTACTTCGTTGATAGAAGCTGAGATGTCTTCATGATCACCTGTCGGTGTAATCTGAGCCAATACAGGAATACCGTTATGAACTTTCACCCAAGCACCAGCGAATGAACCGATAGCAGAACCCTGACCATTAGATTCCATCAGGAAGCCTTCACTTGCATCAGCAGTTTCATCAGCCTGGTCATTGATCTTTCTCAGAGAGAATGCATAGTTCTTATGAGCACCGTCAAGTACATTAGCTACAGAATTAGCACGAAGCAAATCGAAGTCAATTACTTTTGTTCCTGTTTCTGTATTGTTAACGATAGTAGTAACATCTGCCAAAGTCTTACCATTATTCAGGATATAAAGAGTTTCTGCAGTAACATTACCCTTAGCATCAGTTGTTACCTGATGAACACCTTCTACAAATCCTAAACGAGTGTAATTTTCGAATTTGAATTTGTCAGCATCAGTCATTACATTATTGTTAGGCTGAACAGAGTCAGTATAGTTAACCAAGAAACGACCTGCCACGTAACCATTGTAAGCTACATAGTGATTGTCATCAGCAGCTTTTGCTTCAGCTTCAGTTTCCCAATAACCATGAGTTTTGCTGCCACACAGGAATCCGTCAGGAATAGAATCTACGTCTACAGCAAACAAGTACTGAGGCATGAATTTATTAGAAGACAGAACTTTGTCAACATACATAGCAGCAGCGTCAGCTGAAACACCCTTACTTTCAATACCTAAGAACTGAACGTCTGCGATCGGTTGAGAAGCGCTTACGTTTTTGCTGTCATTTCCGTCTTCGAACAGATATTCGTTTGCATTACCGCTCTTTCTGTAGATCTTCACTACATTGTTCATCGGCATGTCATAATCAGCAGTCATATCGATATACTGCGGACGGATCTTGTGCTGGAAGTAGAATGCAGAAGCACGATCTTCAGGATTGTCGTTCAAGCTAGAGAAACGTAATGTACCCAAACCATCTACAACATTAGCCTTGTTCCAACCATTAGAAGTTTCTAATGTACCATTTGTATTTTGAATGTCTACCAATACATAGCAAGTATCAGTTACAGCATTATTAGCATCAGAACGAACCTGATCAGCTTTCAGATAGAAGTAAGCCCACTTAGCTTTTACGCCATCGATATCAGCTTTCTTAACTGCTTCGTAATAGTAATTGTTATCCTGTGCATTTTTAACCAATGCAAGATACTTCTTATCGTTGTCTAATAGATTAGCATCTTTCAGTTTCAGAACATAAGCTGTTCTTTGCAAATCCTGATAACCATCCAACGAATAACCAAAACTGTTCACAATAGCACCACCATTGTTAGGCAATGTTGCTTCAGCGATTTCATAGATTGTAGGATCTGTTGCTTCTTCAGCTTTAGAGATCTTACCTACTTCACTCTGCAAATACAGGTTATCGTTATTGAAATGGTAATACTTGATAGTATAGTTGTTTTCAATACCATTGCTCAGTTCATCAACAGTGAACTTCTTGTATCCGTGATAAGCAGTCTTAGCGATCGGAGAAGTTACAGCAGTGAAGATGATAGAATCCTGAACACCCAGATTCTGGTTATTGAACATACCCTTGTTATCATTTCCACCTACATAAGTACGGTCGATAAAGCGGTAGATTGTTTCACCAGCAGCAGTAGTTCCCATATTATACAACTGACCTTCAAATACCTGATCAGCATATTCACGGTTGTGAATCTTCACACGACGTGCTACGCTTGAAGCATCGTTGCAATCCAACTGTTCAACAACCCACTGTGTAGCAGGCATCAAAGAGAAGTCCTGATCCATTGCCTGGTTGTCATACATCATGTTACCTTCCATGTTTTCAACGATATACATACCGTTAGCACGTTCTACAGAAGATTTAGTTGTATACAGATTGATGAAATACAAACCATTAGCAACTGTACCGCGAGTCAGATATTCGAACGGACGTACAATAGATGTTTTTACCTTAAATTCATCACGGTTGTCTCTGGCAACTGTCAGTACCGGATTAGTTTGACCCGGGATTGTAGCAGCTGTTAAAGAAACTGTATTAGAACCTGTAGTAGCGTATGTTTTAGTATTAGTAAACGTATTTGCTACAGTATAATCGTTTTCGAAATATTGTGTACAAGCTTTTGAAGCCTTCCAATCTGTATGAGCATTGAATTCAGCATCTTCCTGTACAGCAGCATTCAACGGTTCGATCAGCAAGCTGTCGTTTGTCGGGAAATAAGTCGCTTTGAAGTAGTAGCGAGCTTTCATATAATCACCATCTGTTGAAACCGGAGTTTTTACGGCAAACTGAACAGAAGGAGAAACTGAAGGAGCATATTTTTCTTCCTGATAACGAGCTGTATCAGCCAACAGATATTTGTTACCGATCTTGAAGTTCAGGTTGAATTTATTTGCAGCAACTTCTGCCAAACCTAAAGTCAATGCATCTTCTTCTGCAACAAATGATCCTGTAAAAGGAGCAGTACCTTCCAATGTATTCGGGTTGAACAGGAATTCGAAGTTAGTTGCATGGA
The DNA here is from genome assembly GCF_000969835.1 of Parabacteroides goldsteinii DSM 19448 = WAL 12034. GTDB lineage: Bacteria > Bacteroidota > Bacteroidia > Bacteroidales > Tannerellaceae > Parabacteroides > Parabacteroides goldsteinii. Next base: position 3,129,613 of record NZ_KQ033912.1, on the reverse strand, counting down.
AATCAGCATCCATACGAGCATTCAAATCGTCAGCAGTCATGATGATCGGATTAGCAACCACCGGCTTAAGATTTACTGCAATAGTAGGAATGTTACCTACTGACGGACCAGCTACATTTGAATCGTAAACAGCAGAAGTCAACAGTACACCTGTTTTATTCATACCGTCAGTAGCCAAATCACCTGTTACTGTAGCATCATCAGCAACTACCAAACACATCACCTGATTGTTTGCCTGATTGTGAAGATAAGAGAATACAGGAGAATAATCAAAAGGATTTACATTGCTGTTTACTGTGTACCATGACCAGTTGTCAGTACAACCATTCATTTCTACAGCAGCTGTTGCTTTAGCATTTGGAGCTGTACCAACTTTTGCAGCACGTTCGTGATCGAATGTCAATGCGAAACCAGTTTCTTTGTTTACATAAGTAAACTTACCACCACTTACACCATCTTCCTTGTCATAGTTGATTGTCCACAAAGAAGCATTCAGAGGAGCTTCGCTGGATTTAACTGCTTTCAGATAAATCTTACCTGTTTCATAGTTTCTTTCCTGAATCAATACATAAGGATCTGTACCATCATCCTGGATATTGGTTCCAGCAGTTACCTGTAATTGATAAAGAAGATTGTCTTGGATATGGTAAACATCCTGTGACCAAGCAGCCCCGTTGAATGTTGCACCACCAGTCAAAGCAGATAGACCAGCTTTACCTGTAGATGTTTTGGATACGGAAGTTGTAGCAAATGTGCGATAAGCATCTTGTACAGTCTGTGCATTTGCTGAGAACAACGTTCCTAAAGCCAAGCATCCTACCAGAGTAGAAAACTTTTTGTTCATAATTCTAAAATTTAATATTAATACTAAAGTGTAATAAGTTCTTATTCAATACGATCACCCTCAAAAGGTCCTCTTAACCTATGACTAAAATAATCGATCGTTTTTTCTCGTCATGACTTTGAAGGTTCGTCCCTTAAATCGGGAGATTCATACAGATGATGCTATTCAATTGATAAGAAAGAACATACCGTTGAAAAAAATATTTGAAAAAGGATTGCCGAAATGAAACAAATGCTTACTTTTGTTGACGAGAAAAAACGATCGTTTTAGCTAGTCATTTCTGTCCCCTCTTTTTAGTCCATTATTCATCTATTTCATCAGATAAAACACTTCTTATATATTAAGATGTACGCACGTACATTAATATTACATTTACATAGAATTGATTTTCAAGTCATACGCACATTCTAAACAGATACCGATCTTCGCTTTCCATGAGATCTAAAACTATTTTACCCACAAATTTATCCATACAGACGGAGTCATCCTCACAAGCCCACCGGATTACCAACTGTAAGTCAATCAATTAACAGATGAATCCACCATCCTATTCCGGCGTCACCAACACTTTTTCATACTATTTTTATACAAACAGACTCACTCGAACAGGCTAGTAAAAGGTAAAAAACAACATACGGAAAATTAAATATTAAACACCCTGAAATTAAGAGTAAAATATAGCACCTTTAAATATGTAAAGCTAGCCTTACGTATTTGTAGTATATAACTTACTTTTTTGTAATGATAGCATTACTTTTTAGAAAAGTATATATTACAGAAATCAAAGTAAGCAGAAAAACACTTAGAATTACCATACTTACTCCTTAGATATACGGACGTGACGGATTAGTTCCCGATAAGTAAAAAATAATAGCCGAACCGTCATTCCGCTTGCTTTATCACTTTACAACAGTGACGCCCAACAGAACTGCCGGCGTCACCCCATAAACGCGTGATAACCAACAGACAAAAGCCACAAACACAGTCGATGACTCCCTTTTAAATAAAACAAATATAAACTCCAGAAACTCAAATTGTACCGACCGGAAGTAACTCTCTCCGAACGTTAAGAAAAAATTAAAAGCATCCTCCGTCAAAAGATTATCGTTACATTTGTAGTGATATTTAAAAGAAGTTGCGATGAATGATAGACCGTTGATACTGATTACAAATGATGATGGCGTAAATGCCAAAGGTATTAAAGAGTTAACTGAATGCCTGAGAGACCTGGGCGATTTAGTCGTATTTGCTCCCGACGGCCCACGTTCGGGCATGAGCAGTGCGATTACTTCTGAAAATCCAATCAGATATAATCTGGTGAAGAGAGAATACGGACTTACAATCTACGAATGTACAGGGACGCCGGTGGACTGTGTGAAACTGGCTATCAATGAAGTGCTTGAACGTAAGCCGGACCTGCTCGTTTCGGGTATCAATCATGGTGGCAATATGGCGATAGCCGTTCTTTATTCCGGTACGATGGGAGCTGCTGCCGAAGGATGCGTATTCGGAGTTCCTTCGTTGGGAGTATCATTGCTCGACCATCATCCGGATGCCGACTTTACGGAATGTTGCCGCCTGGGACGTATGGTGGCACGCCGTGTACTGAAAGAGGGATTACCTGCCGGAACCTATCTGAATCTGAATGTTCCGAAAGTGGATACAGTCAAAGGCATGAAGATTTGCCGTCAGGCTGCTGGAAAATGGGTGAAGGAATACAAACGCTCGGAGAATGGAGCCGGCAAACCGGTATTCTGGCTGACAGGTTCTTTCGAGAATGCCAAACCGATTCATCCGGAGAACGATATGCTGGCACTCGACAGCGGATACGCTTCGCTGGTGCCCTGCAAACTGGATGTGACGGATTACGAATGGATGGAGAAATATAAAAACTGGGAAGGATGAAATATTTTCTGATCGCAGGCGAAGCTTCGGGCGACCTACATGCGTCGAACCTGATGGCGGCATTAAAAGAAAAAGATCCGGAGGCGGATTTCCGTTTCTTCGGGGGAGATTTGATGCAAGCTGTAGGCGGCACATTGGTAAAGCATTACAAAGAGATGGCTTTTATGGGTTTTATCCCCGTATTGCTCAACCTGCGAACAATCCTGAATAATATGAAAACCTGTCAGGAAGATATCCGGAAATATCAGCCGGACGTGGTGATACTGATCGATTATCCGGGATTCAACCTGAAAATAGCCAAATTCGTAAAGACAGTGCTGCATCTGCCTGTTTACTATTATATTTCTCCCAAGATATGGGCCTGGAAACAGTACCGCATCAAAGACTTCCGCCGTTATGTGGACCGGATGTTCTGCATCCTGCCTTTTGAAACCGAGTTTTTCCGCAAGCTGGATTACTCGGTCGATTATGTAGGAAATCCATCTGTCGATTCGGTTGCCCAATATAAAGAAAAGCAAGCCAACCGCCCCGATACGTTTATGGCCGATGAAAGACTGCCGGATAAACCCATCCTGGCCCTCCTTGCAGGAAGCCGCCGGCAGGAAATCAAAGATAACCTTCCGACCATGCTCGAAGTGGCAGCTGCCTACCCGGACTATCAGCCGGTTATAGCCGGAGCTCCCGGACTGGAACCGAAATATTACAAACAATATATAGGAAACCATCCTGCCAAAATCGTCTTCGGCAAGACATACGACCTGTTGCAACACAGCCGGGCCGCCCTGGTTACTTCGGGTACGGCAACGCTTGAAACATCGCTATTCCGCGTACCGCAGGTAGTCTGTTATTACGTCGTGGCCGGACCGTTGGCCAGTTTTATCTTCCGCAATTTCTTCCATACCAAATATATCTCGCTGGTGAATCTGATTGCCGGACGCGAAGTCGTACAGGAATTGTTCGGTGCCCGCTTCTCTTATCAGCAGATACACGATGAGCTGGGCAAAATACTTCACGATACAGCTTACCGTCAACAGATGCTCGACGGTTACGACGAGATCATTCAGATGCTCGGAAAACCCGGTGCTTCACAACGTACAGCCGAACTTATTTACCAATCACTGAAGCATTAACATCTTTTATCATTTTCTTTTGCAGCATTTTCCGTTATTCTTCCATCTAACCTTTTAGAATGGGAAAATAAACAATTGTGATATGAATGTGATGAGGACGTTGAAAACTTTTATACTGGTTCTGGGAACCATTCTGGCGACCTTTACCATGTATTCTTGTTTAGATGATGACAGTAATTCTTCTAATAAATACAGTTTTGGAATAGCTACGATCAAACCATTAGGGAATGACGCCTATTACCTGCAATGGGATGATTCAACGACTTTCTGGCCGGCATCCGGCGTTACTCCTTATTTCGGGGTAGATAAAGAAAGACGTGCTTTTATAAACTTTACATTATTGGGAGATTCGACCAGCCACATGGCAGAAGGATATGATTATGCAGTCCGTGTAAACAGAATCGACAGTGTATTGACTAAATCGATCGTTGGCGATCTGGGCGAGAAAAATGATGAATATTACGGCAATGATCCGTTATGGATGAAGTCCGTATGGATTGAGGATGGTTATATTAACTTCCAGTTCGAATCTTATTTCGACGGATCGACCAAACATTTTCTCAATCTGGTGAAGATGAACAATACGGATACATATGAACTGGAGTTCCGTCATAATGCATACAATAACTTGTCGGGTGGACAAGGATGGGGCCTGGCCTCATTCAGACTGAATAGTCTGCCGCCTACAAACGGTGATACAGTGACGATGAAGGTGAAGTATAAATCGTATGAAGGTGATGATACGATTGAACTTAAATACAAATCAGGTACCCCTGCCGGTAAAGCGCCGATGTTGGGAGCCGAGAATTTTCAAGTGACAAATTAAACCTTCCCACATAACTTTTATTTTTATCATTTAGTTCAGGGAGAGAGGCATCGTGATGATGCCTTTCTTTTTTTTGTCTAATTTTGTGACAGAGATGCAACGGTCGGACGTTTTCTCTCGTTTATATAAACAAATGAACGAAACAACAGTACAACTGATAAAGGGTTGCCGGGAAGGAAAACGGAGTGCGCAACTGGGCTTGTACAAACAATTCGCACAGCGATTGTACATAGCTTGCCTGCACATTGTCGGCAACAGCGGTGAAGCGGAAGAAGCCATGCAGGATTCGTTCCTGAAAATCTTCACGCACATCGACCAATATAAAGATGGACAATGTTTCGAAGCCTGGATACACCGGATAGCAGTCCATACGGCCATCGATTATGTGCGCCGGCAAACACCGGAATGGGAGGAGCTATCCGACAACTATGCCGATCCGGAGTCGGACGGACCGAACGAAGAGGAGATAGCCTATTCGGTAAAACAGGTGAAAGAGGCAACCGGTAAATTACCCGCCGGTTACCGCGTAATCCTCTCGCTCTACCTCTTCGAGGGATATGATATGGAAGAGATTGCCTCTATCCTGAACATTCAGCCGCCAAGCGTACGCAGCCAATATCTGCGGGCAAAGCGCAAATTGTTAGACATTATAGCAGCAAATTGACATGGACAAATTAAAGAATTTCATAGACACCAATAGAGAAGCATTTGAAGATGACCTTATGCCGGAAGGTCACTTCGAACGCTTCGAAAAGAAACTGCCGCCTGCCCGCAGGAAACATTTCAAACTATATAGTTTGTCTGCTTTCGCTGCCGCAGCCGCCATTGCACTGATACTCCTGCTCCGCATGCCGGGTGGGACGCCTACTCCTATAAATCAAAAAGCAGCCATACAGCAACAATGCAGCCAGCAAAAGGAATTTGGCGAACTTCAGATGTATTACAAGATGCAGATCAACGATATCATGGCGCAAATGGAATCGTTGTATAAAAAGGAAAAGACTCCGGGAGCCGCCGGCCTGTTACAGGAAAGCAAAAGGATTCTGAAAGATAACTATATGTTTGAAGAAACAATCCTCCCGACACTGCCTTGCTCGAACGACGGCCTGTTCGCTATGAACCAGCATTATAGTGCGAGTGTCGAAAGCCTGAACATCATGCTGAAACAGATGGAAATAGTTACAAACGATAATGATGACAAATAAAAATATATATCATGAATACAAAACAATTAAAAAGCCGTTCCTTATTACTTTTGGCAGTGCTACTTATCGCTAGTACCGCTATCAGTTGGGGCGCAAAACCGGAAAGTATTAAGAAAAAAGAGATCAGTAAATCTTTTGACGTCAGCCTGAGTGACCTATTGATGACGGACAATCGTTACGGCAATACGACCATCACGCACTGGAACAAGAATGAAGTGGCAATCCGCGTTGAGATAGAGGCTAAAGCCGAAAGTGCGGATGCTGCACAGGCTTGCATCGACCGTGTGAACATCGAACTAAAGAAAAGCGGGAATACGGTTTCCGCCATCACTTCGCTGAAACAGCAAAACTGGGGTAATAACAATTCCAATATCCGGTTTACGATCAATTATTTTATCAGCATGCCTTCGAAACTGGCAATCAACCTGTCGCAGAAATACGGGAACATCAATCTGCCGGACAAGAATGAAGGCAAAAGCACGATACAGGTGAAGTACGGTAACCTGAATGCCGGCAGTTTCACCCAGCCTCTCAACCTGGAAGCTAAATACGGGAATGTGGATATTAATAATGTAACGAAGGCGAATCTGGACCTGGGATACTGCGGAAACGTCTCTGTCGGCGATGCAGAACAAATGAATGCCGACAATAAGTATTCGAATATGAATATTAAGAAATGCGGCCAGATCAATCTGGAAAACAAGTATGGTAATATAAAAATCGAAAGTCTTGACAAAGGCTATATGGAGATCAAATACAGCGAAGCGATGATCGGTTCGGTAAAAGATGAATTGAATGTGGATGAACTGGCTTACAGCACATTGACAATAAAAGAATTGTCTGCCAACTTCAAACAGGTGAATGTAGATGCACGCTATGGTAATCTGAATATCAGCGTTCCGGCAAAAGCCTCTTTCAAAATCGCTGCCGAAAACATGAAATATGCCAACCGTCATGTCAGTGGTTTCAACATCACAAACTCTTCGACAGAGGATAAAGTGAACCATTACTATGAAATCAACGGCGGAAACAAGGGACGCATCAATTTCGACGGAAATAATTACAGCAATATTAATGTGAAGGCGTTAAAATAGAAAAAGAATATACTATTTGTTATAGTGACGGGAGTAACTAATTCCCCTCTTGAGAGGGGATAAGGGGTGTGTTAAAGCTAGTTATAGGGCTGAACTATGACACCCCCCCTACCCCCTCTCAAGAGGGGAAACAGTTACAACTTGTCAATATAAACAATTCAAGCCTGATAATATCAAAATCGCAATGCCAATACTTTATCCAGTGCCGAATAAAATATCAGCGAACCGGCGATAGCCGCAATTGTCATAATAAACGGCAGTTTATCCTTTATCCCTTCCAGCATATGATCAACGCTTCCTGCGGGTTGTTGGCCTAAAAGCATCAATACGCCGGCAAATACGACGAGATATGCAATAATGATGCCAACAATCATAAAAGGGGGCATTCCGGAACTCATCCGGGCCTTTTTCACTTCCGGTACTTTCAACGGTTCTTCCTGCATGATAAGCTCCATGATCCGCAGGCTTAAATCCGGAGATGGCTTAACCATTCCTTCTTTCAGAAGTTTGCCGGTCAAGCGGTTTATATCTTTATCTGATGTACTCATAACACATTCGCTGTTTCATTCTTCATCATTAACTGTAATGTCTCGTAGAAATGCTTACGTCCCCGAAACAATTTAACTTTAATATTGGAAGGCGTCAGATCCGTGATCTGACCGATGTCCGCAATGGAACACTCTTCCAGGTAAAAGAGATTAAGTACCAGGCTCTCGTCGGCTGGTAACTTTTTCAATACACGTGCAATTATTTCTTTCCGGTCTTCCCGCTCCAGGATAGCCGTTGCGCTATCTACTTCACTGGTTGTAAGATCGGTTGCAATAGCATCATCATAACTGTCGAATACGGATTGCTTCCGCTGGGCGGTAATGGCCGTATTATAGACAATTTTATAGAACCAGGTAGAAAACTTACTGCCAAACTGGAAAGACGGAAGTGCACGATACATCTTGACAAAAGCATCCTGCACGACTTCTTCTGCCTCCTCGCGATTCTCCAGTATGCGGAAGGCAATCGTAAATGCCATCTGCTGGTACTTCGCGACGAAGCAGGAGAAACTTTTGGTGTCCCCTGCCAGAATGCTTTTTATCCATTTTTGTTCGTCCATCAATCCGGTTTATTGTTCTTTCTCTTTTTCCAACATCTTGAGAACAATGAAGAAATAGGCCAGATAAGCTATACCGCCACCTAAAACAGTAAAGATAACAACAGAAAAACCAGCCCAATCATGCGGCATCGTATCATCCAGATATATACCACCAATAGCTCCCAAAGCCAACCCGATCATCAGCAAACCGTTGCGCAGGGCATTGAATTTATTCGCCTTCCTTTCCGGCTCTTCCAATACAATACCTTTCTCGATCATAGCCATACGCTCTTCATGTTTTGTCCGGGTAGTTCTTACTACAAGTACTATAAGCAACACTACGGGCAAGCCTACCGCACAAACAATTGCAACCAGGGGAATCAACCAACTTTCCATAATTTCAATATTTAATTTGTTTCTAATTTGTTTCGTTTACAGATAAGACTAACGTTCCGGAAAGAAGGTTACAGGAATGACAAACTATTTTCAAAAAAAATACCCGAAAACCGGATGCACCTCCGATTTCGGGTATTTATCAATAAGTTATCCGTAAACTACGGAAAGATTAATCCAATATTTTAATCTTAATGTTACGATACCAAACGTCGTCACCATGATCCTGCAAACCGATGAAACCTTCTTTGTTAGGTCCGCCACAGTTCAACAGTAGTTCATAAGCCAACGGCCATTTGTCTTTGCTGAATTTACTCTTGTCCAGCATTTCTTTCCACTGCTGTGTCCACAAGTGATATTCAACAACCGGTTCGTCATTCTGATAGTGAACAACCGTACCTTTGTAACACATGATCTTAGACTTGTTCCATTCGCCGAACGGTTTAGAGTTCTGCGGTTTAGCCGGGATCATATCATACAGGGAAGCAGACATACGATTGCCATCTTTACCCAATTTGGCATCCGGATGGTTTGCGTTATCCAAGATTTGGAATTCAGGAGCAGAAATATAAGAAGGTTGTCCTTCCACTTCCTGGATCATAATAAATACACCGGAATTAGCGCCTTTAGCTACTTTCCATTCCCATTCCAACTCAAAATTTTTGAACTTATGAGCAAATACCAGGTCACCACCGTCCTTAGCACCAGCTTCACCGGCACCGGAGCCTTTGATATGAATTGCGCCGTCATTCACCTCCCAAGCATTAGGAACATCTGTACGGTCATATCCTCTCCAGCCATTCAGTGTTTTACCATCAAACATAGTAATCCAACCATCGGCATCTTTCGGGAATTTAGACAAGTCGACTGTCGGTAAATCCAATAATTTGTATTCAGGAACAGCAGCTTCTGTTCCTGCTTCGGCTGTTACATCGGCAGCAGCTTCATCTGTTTTCTTTCCACCGCCACAAGATGTAAAATAGCACATCATCAGCGCGGCACTGACAAATAATACTGACTTCTTCATTTTTATGTAGTTTAAAACTGTTATCTAGGCATATCAGGCAATTTCCAACCATCGCGATAGTTGTGCTTGATCAGTTCTGCTGCAAACTGTTTTGCATTAACAGGATCTGTCCAGTCCTTTGCAAACGAAGGATGACCATCTTTGATAGTGAAACCGTCTTTGATACAAGTCTTTATCATTTCGTTATCACCGATGTTCGTAAATTGCATGTTATTGCCATCCCATTTCAATGTTCTGTTCAAACTCTGTAAACGAACTGCTAATACACCCATCACGATCATTTCGTTGAACGGACCGGCTTCCGAGAAATTCGATTTTGTTTGTACACGGCTGGATGCATTTTCTTTACAAGCACGTACCCAATCCATTTCATGTCCTTTTACACGACGACATACTTTAGGAGCATTTGGAACACGACCTGACAACAAGAACGGCTGCTGTCCGTAACAACCGCAAATCAATGTATCTTTCGTTCCATGGAAAATAGTCAGACCGCCACCAGGTCCCATCAATTCTTTTCCTTCCGGGAAACCTTCCGGACGATTCGGCATCATACCGCCGTCATACCAATGAATTTCAACTTCCGGCATGGCCAGTTTCGGCATATTTTCACGAGCCGGGAAAATAAACTTCACATGTTGTGCATTAGGAGCGCAATCACGAAGCAACAAAGTAGAGGAAGCTTCAACGCTTGTCGGGTAACCTAATTTCAATGCCTTAAACGGAGTGTGCATGATATGGCAAGCCATATCGCCTAAAGCACCTGTACCATAAGCCCACCATCCGCGCCAGTTCCAAGGATGATAAATTTTGTTGAAAGGTTTCAATTCGGCAGGACCGGTAAATAAATCCCAGTTCAATGTAGAAGGCACCTTATCTGCTTTATCCGGAGTATTCAAACCTTGCGGCCAAATAGGACGGTCTGTCGCACATTCAACTTTTGTGATATCACCGATTTCGCCATTCCAGATCCATTCGCAAACCAAATCCGTATCTTCAGAAGAAGAACCTTGGTTACCCATCTGAGTTGCAACATTTGTAGAAGCAGCCAATTTAGTCAACAAACGAGATTCGTACACAGAGTGTGTCAACGGTTTCTGACAATAAACATGTTTGCCCAATGTCATCGCATCTCCCGTAATCATAGCATGTGTATGGTCGGCTGTAGCGATAATAACGGCATCGATAGATTTACCCATCTCATCGTACATCTTGCGATAGTCCCAATATTTTTTAGCATTCGGATGTTCGTCGAATACGCCTTTCGCATATTTCCAATCCACGTCGCAAAGAGCAACGATGTTTTCACTTCCTTTTACAGCATTAATATTGGCATGTCCCATACCGCCGATACCGACAGCAGCAATATTCAATTTATCTGTTGGAGCCACATACCCATGACTTTTTCCTAAAACGGAACCCGGAACAATGGTCAAAGCAGCAGCAGCGGCTGCGCCTCTTTGAAGAAATGATCTTCTAGTGATGTTTGACATAGTAATAATTTTTTATAGATTAGCACTTAATAATAATATTCTGATTCAATTGTCACATCTTAAAAACACAAACTGACGCAAATATAGCCAATGCGAAAATAACAACAAGCCGTCCTTCCCGCTTTCTTTTTCAAAATAGTTTTTTTTAACAGTGCTTATAGACAATGTCTATTTTTTCATAAATATTATCTATAGAACTAGGTGTTTGAAAAGTCGTTCTTTCTTTTATATTTGTCTAGCACAAAACATATTCACCGGATTTCTGTTATATAAATGAAGAGCTGAACATGAAAAAGAAACCAATACTTGTTCGAATTTACCAATTTTACCTGGAAGGATTTCGTGAAATGAAGCTGGGTAAAACGCTATGGCTGATTATATTGGTCAAGCTCTTCATCATGTTTTTTATATTAAAACTGTTTTTCTTTCCTAATTACCTGGGACAGTTTGACAGCGATTCCGAGAAACAGGAACACGTATCGGGTGAATTGATCAATCGAGCAATTACTCCTTAATTAATATAATTATGATCGAAAGCATTGACACTTCTTTGATTGACTGGTCGAGGGCGCAATTCGCTCTGACGGCCATGTATCACTGGCTTTTTGTACCCCTGACTTTAGGGCTTGGTGTGATCCAGGCAATACTGGAAACCATTTATTACAAAACAGGTGACGAATTCTGGAAAAAGACAGCTCAGTTCTGGATGAAGCTGTTTGGTATTAACTTCGCGATCGGTGTCGCCACCGGTCTGATTCTCGAATTTGAGTTCGGGACGAACTGGTCGAACTACAGCTGGTTCGTCGGAGATATTTTCGGAGCGCCGCTGGCCATCGAAGGTATCCTTGCTTTCTTTATGGAAGCGACATTTATCGCGGTTATGTTCTTCGGCTGGGACAAGGTGAGCAAACGTTTCCACCTGGCTTCTACCTGGCTGACCATCATCGGAGCCACCTTATCCGCCCTGTGGATCCTGATCGCCAATGCCTGGATGCAGCATCCGGCAGGTATGCAATTCAATCCGGACACGGTACGCAACGAAATGTTCGATTTCTGGGCAGTCGCTTTGTCGCCTGTCGCCATCAATAAATTCTTCCACACCGTATTATCCGGCTGGATCGTAGGTGCATTATTTGTAATAGGCATCAGTAGCTGGTATCTGTTGAAGAAACGGGAAACGCGTTTTGCCCTGGAAAGTATCAAGATCAGCGCCATTTTCGGACTGGTTGCTTCTTTACTGATCCTTTGGACCGGTGACGGTTCCGCCTATCAGGTTGCTCAGAAACAGCCGATGAAGCTGGCTGCCATGGAAGGCCTTTACGAAGGAGGAAACGGTGTCGGACTGGTGGGCATCGGGATGCTGAATCCGGAAAAGACCAGTTATAAAGATAATGTAGAGCCATTCATCTTTAATATACAAATACCGAAAATGCTGTCTTTGCTGGCAGAACGCAAGATGGACGGATATGTGCCGGGTATCAATAATCTGATCGAAGGAGGATATGAAACCAAAGACGGCACGCCGGCCCTTTCCGCTGCCGAAAAGATCGCCAAAGGGCAACTGGCTATCCAATCACTCGCCAAATACCGCGAAGCCAAGAAAGAGAAAAACGAAGTGGCCGCCAAACAATACCGGGCGACACTTGAAGAAAACTTTCCTTATTTCGGTTACGGTTACATCAAAGATCCGGGCGACCTGGTTCCTCATGTAGGAATGACGTTCTATTCCTTCCGCATCATGGTGATTCTGGGAGGTTACTTCATCCTGCTCTTTATCATTGCGATCATCTGGAGTAAAAAAGACAAGTTCAAAGACACCCGCTGGCTTCAGAAAGTATGCCTGTGGTCGATCCCGCTGGGATATATTGCCGGACAGGCCGGATGGATCGTTGCCGAGGTGGGACGCCAACCCTGGGCCATACAGGATATCCTTCCGACGAGCGCATCTATCTCCAAACTGGCTACGTCGTCTGTACAGACCACTTTCTTCCTGTTCCTGATCCTGTTTACCATCTTACTGATTGCCGAAGTGGGAATTATGGTGAAGGCTATCAAGAAAGGACCGGCCGTATCTACTAACAATGAAAACTAAAAATATACACCATGGATAGTACATATATATTATTACAACATTACTGGTGGTTCCTCGTATCCCTGCTGGGAGCACTGTTAGTATTCCTGCTTTTTGTACAGGGAGGTCAGTCATTGCTCTTTTCGATCGGAAAGACGGAGCTGGAACAAAAGATGCTATTAAACTCAACCGGACGTAAATGGGAGTTTACCTTCACAACGCTGGTTACTTTCGGTGGTGCCTTCTTTGCCTCTTTCCCCTTATTCTACTCGACCAGTTTCGGCGGTGCTTATTGGGTGTGGATGCTCATTCTGCTTTGCTTCGTGATACAGGCCGTATCTTACGAATACCAAGCTAAAAAAGGGAACTTACTGGGCAAAAAGACTTACCAGGTATTCCTGATCATCAACGGCGTGCTGGGTCCGATCCTGCTGGGAACCGCCGTAGGGACATTCTTCAACGGAGCCGAATTTTCAGTGAATAAAGGACAGATGACAGACATTGCCATGCCGGTTATCTCGACCTGGAATAACTCTCTGCACGGACTGGAAGCAGCATTTGTATTCTGGAACGTTTGTCTCGGGTTGGCCGTATTCTTCCTGGCACGTGTGCAGGCATTGCTCTATTTCATCAACAATATTGACAATAAGGATATAGTGGGCCGCTGCCGGAAACGCTTGATACCGGAAACAGCGTTGTTCCTGGTGTTCTTCCTGCTGTTCCTCATACGTTTGATGCTGGTAGACGGTTTTGCCGTGAACCCGGAAACGCAGGAGGTGTTTATGCAGCCTTATAAATATTTCATCAACCTGATCGAGATGCCGGCTGTACTGGCAGTTCTGCTGGTGGGCGTAGTGCTTGTTTTGTTCGGTATTATTAAAACAATCCTGTCGCAAACGTGGCGGAAAGGAATCTGGTTTGCCGGAACAGGGACCGTCCTCACCGTACTGGCGTTATTGCTCTGTGCCGGTTGGAACAACACGGCTTATTATCCGTCGTTGACCGATCTGCAAAGTTCGCTGACTCTTCAGAATAGTTCATCAAGTCCGTTCACGCTGAAAGTGATGAGTTACGTATCCATTCTCGTTCCGTTCGTGCTGGCTTATATATTCTATGCATGGAGGGCACTCGATCTTCATAAGATCGACGCAGAAGAGATGGAACAGAAAGACGGGCACACTTACTAAAGAACACGGCGTCCGTACGGGCGGTTCACGAACCGCCCTTTGCAAGAAACATACCCCATAAAACAAAGGAAACGGCGAAGCTCACGCTTGGCCGTTTCTACATTTAACCGTTTTAAACAAAAAGAAAAAGTTAGTTAAGGCTTAGAATAAAATATCTTAAGTCTTTTTTACTTACTATAGAATGCTTCCTTTAGGACAGCAAACAAATATATGTAATCCGAAGCATCTTCGGAACAATCCGACCGCATTTTTTGCTATTTTTCACAGAACACAGATGCTTTTGTATTATCTTTGCAAACAATTATCCAAGGGATTCCTTTATGGCAGATTTCAATTTAAACATTTTGGGATGCGGTTCGGCCTTACCTACAACACGGCATCTGGCAACCTCTCAGGTAGTAGATTTACGGGACAAATTATATATGATAGACTGTGGCGAAGGCACACAGGTGCAGATGCGCCATATGCGTATCAAATTCAGTCGGTTGAATCATATTTTCATATCCCACCTGCATGGTGACCATTGTTTTGGTCTGCCCGGCTTGATCTCCACACTTGGTATGCTGGGACGCACCGGCGAACTGGTGATACATGCACCCAAAGAGATCGAAAACTATATGCGTCCGGTATTGGATACATTCTGTAAAGGCATGCCTTACGAAGTCCGTTTCAATCCTGTGGATACACGTAGTCATTCGCTGATTATGGAGGATCGCTCGCTTTCCGTCTACTCCATTCCCCTGAAACATCGTATCCCGACCTGCGGCTTTTTGTTTGCCGAGAAGCCTAAAGAAGCCCATATCATCCGCGAGATGACCGACTTCTATCAGGTCCCCGTCAGATGCATGAAGGATATCAAGCTGGGAGAGGATTATGTCACACCGGAAGGAGAAGTGATTCCCAATTCACGACTGACACGCCCGGCAGCTCCCCCCAAACGGTATGCGTATTGCTCGGATACGGCCTACAATCCTTCCGTCATCCCGATCATTGAAGGGGTAGACCTTCTTTATCATGAGGCAACCTTTGCCGAATGCGACAAGGCACGCGCCAAAGAAACATTCCATTCTACAGCACGGCAAGCAGCAGACATCGCTCTGAAAGCCGGTGTCAAACGCCTCGTTATCGGCCATTATTCTGCCCGTTACGAGGACTTGGCAACATTGCATCGTGAAGCGGAAGAAGTATATCCCGGCACCATTCTCGGAGCCGAAGGGATGGTTTTGCCCATATAATATCGTGGTTTTCTTAAATAATAACTGCCAAATATCCAGCATATTCAAAATTATTCATACATTTGTACGAATTTAGGGTTTCGAATATGAGAATATTATTTTCCATAATCCTGTTGATCAGCGCTTACGTTGGTTCCCCGTTTATTGCAAGTGCGCAGCAAACGGTTCAGGCAACGCATGCCATAAAGCAAGCAGAACCCGATTCTATCGAAATCAGCGCCTACGACAACAAGGTGGTTGTGAAGAATGCTCCCATCGGAAGCAAGCTGGAAATATACAGTGTAGTAGGCATCCGTGTCAAGGAAATCGAGCTGAAACAACCGGATGGCGAATACACCGTTAACATCGCCAAAGGTTACTATATCGTCCGCATCGGCGAAACTGTCCGCAAAGTAGCCATCCGCTAAATACATCTCCGTTGTTTTTGGATATCTTTTTATTTATATCCATCACATCTCATTCTAATTTCCCCAAAGTTTTTTACACAGTGGGGAAAAGTCCCCACCATAATGGGGAAAAATCCCCACTGCAATGGGCTTATTTCCCCACCCTGATGGAACTTTTATTTCATCCGCACAAGCTATAAGTTCTTCCCGAATAAAACAAACCTCCGTCTTCCCGAAAAGAAAAGAGGACCTGCCACCAAGACAAGCCCTCTTCTTCTGTAATTATATATGTATAGGTTAAAAAGCGTAGGAAAGACCGATAGACGGCATCAAGGCATATACGTTGTAATGTCCGCCGAATGTACGGGGTTTCTTTAAAAGGTCCAGGTCGGTATAAGAACCGTCGCGCCCGAAACCTGTTACATAAGAGAATGCAAAATCAACGGATAAAGACTGTAACGGACGGAAACTCAAACCGGCAGTGATACCCAGTTTGTTCATACTCGGAGTTTCGGGATTCAGATAATTATCTTCTACCGGAGTTTCGTCGAAATATGCACCTAAACGAAGGTCCAGACGGTTTGTTGCTGCAAACTGAGTTCCCAGACGATAGATACGTGAGTTTTTATATTTCTTCGGGGCATCGATATCATAATCGCTCAATTCGGATGCCGGATAGAAGTTCACAACTAAAGAGTTGTAAGCACCCCAGCCTACAAACTGAACTTCACCGGAAACAATCCAGCGGTCATTGGGTTTGTAAGTCAGGCCGACATTCCAGTTATCCGGCAGAGGCAGTTCAGCAGAGAAAGTAGCCTGGTCCAGTGGAGGAATATTGATTCCGCCCTCAGGAATACCGGGAATAGTGATGCCACTTGCCTGGAGCTGACCAACCAAGCCATTTACCTGTTCCAACAATCCTTTAATTCCTAATTCATTAGCATAGCTCAAACGGACATCACCTTCTTTCACACGGGCTTTCACCTTTGAACGGTAAGATAAACCGACCGTGAATTTATCGTTAATATCATACATCGCACCCACATTGAACCCGAAACGGATACCTGCATCTCCTTTCAAAGAAGCAGAAGCTGCGGATACTTCGTCATATTTAGCCATTTCTGTGACCAACTGGTCAACAACCGGTCTCAATTCCGGCTTTGCTTCAAGTATCGGACCAAGTTGCCCCATCATGCTCTCAGCCAAACCTGTCATGGCACGCGGAGCAATCAAGGCACGATTCAGTTCAATATTACCGAATTCCATCATCAGGCCTGCGCCGATACTCAGGTTATCCATAATCTTCCAGGAAACAGTTGGCTGAATATTGAATGCCTTCAAAGAGATATCCTGCACCAGGTGAGCACCTTTCCAGTCGCGTCCCCAGTTAATCGCACTACCATAAGGAGTGTTTACACTGATACCGGCTGCCAGGAAGTCATAAATCTTGAAACCGGCATATACATATAAAGGAGTACTTGCCTTATTATCCGTTTTTTGTACATAACCATCATCTCCCGTAAACTTACCATTGGCAAACACCCCGGTAATACCGGCCGACAAATCCACGTTCTTATCCATAAACACCAGACCAGCCGGATTAAAATGCATGCTTTCTGCACCCAACTTCATGGCTACACCTACGTGTCCCATACCTGCCTGCTTGGTACTCTGAGCGTTAACCTGGTAACCCTCTGCCGCTGCATACGACATCGGAAGCATGGAAAGACATGCTAAAGCGATAACTTTCTTCATAAAATATTCATTAATTAATACCTCTCTTATAACATCCTCTCAGATGCAAACGCCGGCAAAGATAAAGACTTTTCTTTAATATTGCACACTTTTAACAAGAATGTGCGGCACATTTCCGCATTTATTGTGCAATTACTCCACAGAATAAATAATTCAGAAAATCTCCTTATCTTTGCAACGCAAAGGAACGTTTCCCTTGCCGTGTGCTTGCTGAACCACGTATAAAACAAGAAAAATATGAAACATCAAGATGCCGCTCTGGTATGCTTCTCCGGTGGACAAGACTCCACCACCTGCCTGTTTTGGGCCAAGAAGCACTTTAAACGCGTAGAAGCCGTCTGTTTTAGTTACGGCCAGAAACATTCCCTCGAAATTGATATTGCACGCAAGATTGCTGCCGATGCCGACGTGCCGTTCCAATTGCTGGACGTATCGCTAATCAGCCAACTGGCGCCTAACTCGTTGACGGACACTTCTATCGAAATGGATGAAGACAAACCGGCCGACAGTTATCCGAACACCTTCGTACCGGGAAGGAACATGGTTTTCCTGACATTCGCTGCCATCATGGCACGGAGCAAAGGGATTTTCCATCTCGTCACCGGCGTATCGGAGGCCGATTTCAGCGGATATCCCGATTGCCGCGACACCTTCGTCCGCTCGCTCAATGTGACGCTGAACCTGGCGATGGATGAACAGTTCGTCATCCATACACCTCTGATGGACCGCGATAAAAGCGAAGTATGGCAGCTCTCCGACGAACTGGGCGTATTCGACCTGGTCCACACGCAGACACTGACCTGCTACAACGGCGTCCCAGCCGACGGTTGCGGCCATTGCCCCGCCTGCAAACTGCGCCGGGAAGGATTAGAGAAATACCTTAAAAGGAAGTTAACAGCTAACAAGTAACTGCAAAAATGGATACAAGAAAGAATGAAAACGAACTGCACCTCCTGGGTGGTTCTACCGAATATAAACAGGATTATGCTCCGGAAGTGCTGGAAGCATTTACCAACAAGCATCAAGGTAATGACTACTGGGTACGTTTCAACTGCCCCGAATTCACCAGCCTCTGCCCCATCACCGGACAGCCCGATTTTGCGACCATCCATATCGACTATATACCCGATGTGAAGATGGTGGAAAGCAAGAGTCTGAAATTATACCTCTTCAGCTTCCGCAGCCACGGAGCCTTCCATGAAGACTGTGTCAACATCATCATGAAAGACCTTATCAAGCTGATGGACCCGAAATATATCGAAGTGACGGGCATCTTTACCCCTCGCGGCGGCATCAGCATCTATCCGTACTGCAACTACGGCCGTCCGGACACCAAATACGAGCAACTGGCCGAACAACGCCTCTTCAACCATAACGCATAAAAGTATTTTCCGGTAGCAGATGCTACAACGTGGCAAATAATTATGTAGATTTGCAATCACTTAATTGTAAACCTACATAATTATTTAGACCATGAGGAATAGAAATTTCACTATCAAGGCAACACTGGCCGCTATGGCCTGCACCGCCTGCGTAAATCTGAGCGCACAACAAAAAGAGTATCCGCAACCGGAAAAGATGACTCCGGGCATGTCGGAATACTGGACGCCTCAACCCAAGATTGTAACTCCGGGAGATATCAAAACAAATTCCGCCCCGTCGGATGCCATCGTCCTGTTTGACGGCAAAGACCTCTCCGCCTGGGAAAGCACCAACGGCCAACCGGCCCAATGGACCGTTCACGACGGCGTATTCACAGTCAATAAAAAGACCGGTGATATCCAGACCAAACAGAAGTTCAACAACTACCAGCTACATATCGAATGGTGTGTTCCTGAGAATATCACCGGAACCAGCCAGGGACGCGGCAACAGCGGCATCTTCATGCAAGGGATGTACGAAGTTCAGATACTCGATTGCTACAACAACGAAACATACGTGAACGGCCAAACCGGCAGTATCTACAAACAGACACCGCCATTGGCAAACGCCATGCGTAAACCGGGCGAATGGAATGTATACGACATCATCTACACCGCCCCGATTTTCAAGGAAGACGGAACCTACCGCGTTCCCCCCAGCATCACCGTGATCCAGAACGGCATCGTTTTGCAGAACAACACGACCATCCTCGGAACAACCGAATATATCGGCTTCCCGAAAGTCGTTCCCCACGGAGCCGGCCCGATTATCCTGCAAAGCCACGGCGATCCGAGCGAACCGATCAGCTTCCGGAATATCTGGTTGAGAGAGTTATAAGAATCAATAAGTAAAGTGTTTATATACGATGAAAACAAATAACCTATTCGGTATATGGCTGCTGTTCCTTTGTGCGACCGTCCTTTCCGGCTGCAACAACTATTTATTAAACGGCAAAGACGGAGATGAGGAAGAAGACAACGAAGAAGTATGGTATAACAATATACCGGAGGGAAACTTCTTTTCAAGAGGAAACACTTTACGATTCTATTATATGGATGAAAAGGGAAACGACCTCATCAACCCGAGCGACCTGAAAACCTTCCCTGTCTCGTGGAACGAAGAGCTGGACAATCCGCTCGAACGCACCTACGACAACATCCGCGACATCGAAAGCAACACCATCCGCTACAACGGCAATCACAACTGGATACTTTATGATTCGGAAGAACAACTCCATTACTGTACGGTGAGCGCTTACGGAGATGAAAGACAAAGTACTTATACGTTCCCTATCTATGTAAACGGCGATACCGATAAAATGGAAATCACCTATAAATACACAGACAAGGGCGTTGTCGGAGGAAAGTACTGGGGGAAAATCGTTTCCTGGAAATACAACGGCACACATATCTACTCGGATGACGATGAGTACGACAAGAAGATATTCATCCGGAAGTCCGGTGGCAAAACAACCGTTTCTCTCGAACGATAAGAAATCGGAGATTTCAGTCACACGATAGCACGCAGATTGAGCAGATAGCCGCAGATAATATATTTTTAAATAATATAAATCTGTGGTCATCTGCTCAATCTGCGTCATCTGTGTGCCATCTACAAACTTTATATACCATTGTTATTAACAACAGCCCTTTCCTGTTTATCGGTGAAATTCCCGTATTCGTCTATGAACCACTGCCCTATTTCTATTCTGATTGTATAGTTTTTTAATGTAAAGTAGTTTTGCTTCGTAACAAGGTAAAAAGAATGTTTAGGTCGCAAAACGAAAGCATTATGAAACAAGTATCTCTAATAATCCTCTCTTGCCTGCTTCTCCTGCCCGCCGGGATGAAAGCAGAAGACGACATGCCGAAGCAATGGACGCTTCGTAATTGTATCGATTATGCACTGGAGCATAATATCACTATTCGTCGAAACCGCATCAACGTCGAAAGCACCCAGGAAGATGTAAAGACGGCAAAAGCGGATTTCCTCCCTTCCCTGAGCGGTAATATCAGCCAGCGTATCGTGAACCGTCCGAACAGCGCGAGCGGCACCATCATCAGCGGCGACAACATCACCACCAGCGAAAGCAAAACCTCGTACAACGGCAGCTACGGCATCGATGCAAACTGGACCGTGTACAACGGAAGCAAACGGGTGAACACGCTCAAACAGCAACAACTGAACAGCCGCATAGCCGAACTCACCGTCGACGAGAGCGAAAACTCCATCGAGGAAAACATCACCCAACTCTACGTGCAGATACTTTATTCCGCCGAAGCCGTGAAGGTGAACGAATCGACACTGGAAGTCAGCCGGAAAGAGTTCGAACGCGGACAGGAACTGTTCAACGCCGGAAGCATCGCCTCCAGCGACCTCGCCCAACTGGAAGCACAGGTCAGCAACGACAACTACCAGCTGGTCACTTCGCAAACGACCCTGCAAAACTACAAGCTGCAACTCAAGCAACTCCTCGAACTCGACGGCGACTTCGAAATGGACCTTTTCCTACCGCCACTCGACGACAGCAGCGTGCTGATACCGCTCCCTACCAAGGATGACGTCTATCAGACCGCCCTCAACCTGCGTCCCGAAATCGAATCGAGCAAACTAAATATAGAGGCCTCCGACATGAATATCAAGATTTCCCGCGCCGGATACATTCCGAGCCTGAGCCTCAGCGCCGGCATCGGAACGACCAATGCCAACGGCAACGACTTCAGCTTCAGCGAACAGGTGAAACAGAACTGGAACAACTCGATAGGGCTGACCCTGAGCATCCCCATCTTCGACAAGCGGCAAACCAAAAGTGCTGTCAATAAAGCCAAACTGCAACGTCAGACCAGCGAACTGGACCTGATGGACAACCAGAAAACGCTTTACAAAACCATCGAAAGCCTCTGGCTCAGTGCCAACAGCGCACAGCAGCAATACGTAGCCGCCACCCAGAAACTGAAAAGCACACAGGCCAGCTACGCCCTTGTCAGCGAACAGTTCAACCTGGGCATGAAGAACACCGTGGAACTGCTCACGGAAAAGAACAACCTGCTAAGCGCACAACAGGAAACGCTCCAGGCCAAATACACAGCGATCCTGAATGCAGGCCTGCTGCGATTCTACCAGGGAGAACAAATCGACCTGCTCTAAATTTCCAGTAAAGAAAAAATAAAACAGATAAAGATATGAACAAGAAACTTATTATCGGTATAGCAGGCGTGCTGGTCGTAGCCGGAGGAATCTGGTTCTTCACAGGTAAAACGTCGAAAGGCGGCATCCGGCTCGAGACAGCCAAAGTAGGCCGCAGCTCCATCTCAAACACAGTAACGGCAACCGGGACAGTCGAACCGGTGACCGAGGTCGAAGTCGGTACACAGGTATCCGGCATCATCGACAAGCTCTATGCCGACTACAACGACGTTGTGAAAGCCGGCCAGTTAATCGCAGAAATGGATAAAGTCAACCTGAAAGCCGAACTCGCTTCCGCCCAGGCCCAGTTGGCTAGCAGCAAGACCGAATACGAATACCAGCAAAAGAACTATGCCCGCAGCAAAGTCCTTTTCGACAAGAAGCTAATCAGCGACGCCGATTACGAAACGGCCACCTACAATTACGAGAAGGCCAAAGCCGCTTACGAGCAGAGCCAGGCCTCGATGGTGAAGGTAAACCGCAACCTGGAATACGCGACCATCACCAGCCCGATAGACGGTGTCGTTATCAACCGTGCCGTTGAAGAAGGACAGACCGTTGCCGCCGGCTTCGAAACTCCGACCCTGTTCACCATCGCCGCCGACCTGACGAAGATGCAGGTAATCGCCGATGTAGATGAAGCCGATATAGGCAACGTAGAAAACGGACAGCGCGTCAGCTTCACCGTCGACGCTTATCCGAACGACGTGTTCGAAGGAACCGTCTGGCAGATTCGCCTGGGCGACAGTAGCAGTAGCAGCAGTTCGTCGACCTCCACTTCAACCGTTGTCACTTATGAGGTGGTCATCACTGCCGACAACCCCGACCTGAAGCTGAAACCACGTCTGACAGCCAACGTCACCATCTATACGCTTGAACGCGAAAACGTGTTGACAGTGCCGACCAAATCATTGCGTTTCGTCCCTGAAGAAGAGTTATTGCCGGGCACCGGCTACACCGCCGAAAACAGTGCACAGGAAGCTCCCGCCGGCAAACGCATCATCTGGGTAAAACAAGGACAACAGCTGACTCCGAAAGCCATCACCGTCGGTTCTACCAGCGGCAATATGATTGAAGTGACCGAAGGACTGACCGAAGGCGAAGAAATAGCCGTAGACCTGACCTCCGACGCTCCCGCCCCAATGGCCGAAGCAGCCGAAAAGAGCCCGTTCATGCCGGGACCTCCGGGAGGAAACAAGAAGAAGTGATATTGTAAACTGTAACACACCCCCTGCCCCCTCTCAAGAGGGGAAAGGAAACTCCCGACACTACCTGTTATCTACCAACAAGTAGTAACTCTTCCCCTCTCGAGAGGGGGCAGGGGGTGTGTCAGAATTAAACAACAGAACGAACAATGAAAGAGATTATTAAACTAGATAATATCAAGCGTGACTTCCATGTCGGTGACGAAACCGTCCACGCCCTGAGGGGTGTCAGCTTCACGATACATGAAGGCGAATTCGTGACCATCATGGGAACCTCCGGCTCAGGAAAAAGTACGCTGCTGAACACGTTGGGATGCCTCGACACACCGACCAGCGGCGAATACTATCTCGACGGCGTCTCAGTCCGCACCATGGGGAAAAACGCCCGTGCCACGCTGCGTAACCGCAAGATCGGATTCGTATTTCAGAGTTACAACCTGCTGCCCAAAACGACAGCCGTTGAAAACGTGGAACTCCCCCTGATGTACAATCCCTCTTTCAGTGCCGCCGCCCGCCACGAGAAAGCCGTAGAGGCACTGGTGGCCGTAGGGCTGGGCGACCGCCTGATGCACAAGAGTAACCAGATGTCCGGCGGACAGATGCAGCGCGTCGCCATCGCCCGTGCCCTGGTGAACGACCCGGCAGTCATCCTCGCCGACGAAGCGACGGGAAATCTGGACACACGCACCTCGTTCGAGATACTGGTACTTTTCCAGAAGCTCCATGCCGAAGGACGTACCATCATCTTCGTAACACACAATCCGGAGATCGCCCAATACAGCAGCCGTAACATCACCCTGCGCGACGGGCATGTCACTGCGGATACAGTGAACAACAACATACAAAATGCGGCAGAGGCATTAGCCAAATTGCCGAAAAATGACGATTGATTATGAACGGAACAAACCTCATAAAAATAGCCCTCCGTGCCCTTGCCAACAACAAGTTGCGCGGATTCCTGACGATGCTCGGCATCATCATCGGCGTAGCCTCCGTAATTACGATGCTGGCCATCGGGCAAGGTTCCAAACGGAGCATACAGGCCCAAATCAGCGAGATGGGTTCCAATATGATTATGATACATCCCGGCGCAGACGTCCGCGGCGGTGTCCGTCAGGATGCCTCCGCCATGGAGACGCTGAAGCTGGAAGACTACCAGAATATCGTCGACGAGACCCGCTATGTCTCTGCCGTTTCACCGTCGGTCAACAGCAGCGGACAAGCCATCTACGGCGCCAACAACGCCCCGACCACCGTCTACGGTATCAGTCCGGACTATCTGGAAATCCGCCGTTACAAGGTAGGCGACGGTGATATGTTCACCGAACAGGACATCCAGACCGCCGCCAAAGTCTGCGTAGTCGGCAAGACGGTCGTCGACAACCTTTTCACGGGTGGCGAGAATCCCGTGGGAAAAGTCATTCGTTTTCAAAAACTGCCTTTCCGCATCGTTGGCGTGCTGGAGAGCAAAGGATACAACAGCATGGGAATGGACCAGGACGACCTAATCTTAGCTCCATACACAACTATTCAGAAAAAGGTCCTGGCCATCACCCATCTGCAAGGCATCACCTGTTCGGCCCTCAAAGAGGAATATACCGACCAGGCCATTGACGAGATAACTGAAATACTGCGCCGCAACCATAAGTTGAAGGAAAGTGACGATGATGATTTTACCATCCGTAGTCAGCAGGAGTTGAGCACGATGTTGACAAGTACTACGGACATGATGACCGTGCTGTTGGCGGCTGTGGCCGGTATTTCGCTACTCGTTGGAGGTATCGGGATTATGAATATCATGTACGTCAGCGTCACGGAGCGTACCCGCGAAATCGGTCTGCGTATGAGTATCGGCGCCAAGGGCATCGACATCCTGGCACAGTTCCTGATTGAATCCATCCTGATCAGTGTGACCGGCGGATTAATCGGCGTGGTGCTCGGTGTAGGCGCGGCCCTGGTGGTGAACGCGGTGGCCCACTTCCCGATTTACATACAACCGTGGAGCGTAGTGCTTTCGTTCGCCGTCTGTACCGTCACCGGTGTCTTCTTCGGATGGTATCCGGCCAAGAAAGCGGCCCAGCTCGACCCGATCGAGGCGATTCGTTACGAATAAATTAATATCTTTGTAGCAGATGAAAACAGAAGGAACAACACAGACACACATCTCTCCCCCTTTCAAAGGGATGGGCGGCATTATCCATATTGCCGCCTGGGGAATCCTGTTCGGACTGCCTTTTTTCTTTACAGGCAGGGAGTCGCAGGTATTGACCGTCACAAGTTATTTACGTTCCGTCATCGTCCCGTTATCGTTCATGATGGTTTTCTACGTGAATTATTTCCTGCTGGTCAACCGCTATCTGTTTTCACGTCACGGATGGAAATTTTTCCTGAGCAACGTGGCCCTGATTGCCGCGGCAATCATCCTGGTGCACTTGCTGATGCAATTATTGCCGCCGCCGGAGATTCCTCATCCGCATCGTTCGGAGAGGGAGTTGAAAGATGTCATCGGCTTCTTTACGGTCAACGCCATGCTTTATGCGTTGGTGGCCGGCCTGAGTGTCGCCATCAAGATGACCAGCGGCTGGTACCAGATAGAATCCATGCGTCGCGAACTGGAGAAGAGCCGTGCCGAAGCCGAATTGCAGAACCTGAAAAGCCAGTTGAACCCGCATTTTCTGTTCAATACGCTCAACAACATTTACAGCCTGATTGCTTTCAGTCCCGAACGGGCACAGGAAGCCGTCCACGACCTGAGCCGCCTGCTGCGTTACGTACTCTACGACAGCAGCCAGCCGCAGGTGTTACTGGAAAAAGAGCTGGATTTCATCCGTAATTATGTGGAACTGATGCGTATCCGCCTGCCGGAACATGTGGAACTGAAAACGGAAATAGCTGCCACCAAGCCCGACGCGCCGATTGCTCCCCTGCTGTTTATCTCGCTTATCGAGAATGCCTTCAAACACGGAGTCAGCAACAGCAAGCCATCGTTCATCGACCTGGATATCCACCAGAAAGGCGACAGGATTGTCTGCCACCTGAAAAACAGCTATTTCCCGAAAGATGCGGAACAGGACAAGAGCGGCTCGGGAATCGGAATCAAGAACCTGCGGAAACGCCTGGAACTGATCTATCCGAACCGGCATATCTTCTCATATGGTGTAGAGGGTGACAACTACTACAGCATGTTGGAGCTGCAAATAAGCGGCGAAGAACCGAAAAGTGAAAAATGAAATTAGGCTATGATTCTGAAGTGTGCAATCATCGACGACGAACCGCTGGCTATCAGCCTGCTGGAAAGTTATGTAAACAAGACGCCTTTCCTGGAACTGGCGGGAAAATACAATAGCGCCGTCAACGCGCTTCCCGCCCTCAGCAAAGAGCCGGTCGACCTGCTTTTCCTCGATATCCAGATGCCGGAGCTCAACGGAATGGAGTTTTCCCGCATCCTGAAGACCGATACGCGCATCATCTTTACGACTGCTTTCAGCCAGTATGCGCTCGACAGCTATAAGGTCAACGCACTCGATTATCTGCTGAAACCGATTAGCTACGCCGACTTCCTGAAATCGGCCAATAAGGCGCTGCAATGGTACGAACTGCTACGCGAAGGCGCAAGTACGGGTGGTTCGCGAACCGCCTCTTCCCAGGCAGTTTCCCCTTCCGTCGAAAGCATTTTCATCAAGACGGAATATAAACTGGTACAGGTCGAACTCCGTAAAATACTCTATATCGAAGGTCTGAAAGATTATGTCAAGATATTCGTTGAAGGCGAAACCCACCCCATCCTTTCGCTGATGAGTATGAAAAGCCTGGAAGACATGCTGCCGGCGAACCGCTTCATCCGCGTGCACCGCTCCTTTATCGTCCAGCCGGAAAAGATCAAAGTAATCGAACGCAACCGGATTGTGTTCGGCAAAGAATACATCCCCATCTCCGACAACTACAAACAGAAGTTCATGGAGTTTCTGGCACAGAGGGCACTGCTGCCTTAGAAAAGTTGCAATAGCAACTTTTCCAACCCTCTCGTCATCTCGCTCATGCTACAGGCATAGTTATTGGAGAAAACGGCAACGGCATACCGCTTGCCGTCTTTTGTTATATAGCCGGCATAACTTCGCACACCGGTGATTCCGCCACTTTTCAGACGAGCCTTCCCCTGCAAACCGGAACCTTTCAGGAAATTTCGCACCGAACCTTCGATACCGGCCTGCGGCAAGGATTCGATAAAGGCTTCGGCATAATCGGACTTCGTCGCCATATAAACCAGCAAATCGGCTATAAACTCCGCAGAAACCTTATCCGCAGGAGCCAACCCGCTGCCATCGTGCATCCGCAAAGGGAAAACATCCAGCCCCTTCCTGTCCCAATGGGCGGCAACCACCCGGACACCCCGGCCAAAAGAAGAAATAACCTCGTTCTTCCGCGGAGTATATTGCAGACCGACCGTCTTGACCAACGCATCGGCAAACAAATTATGGCTCACATGGTTCGTCACACCCACAATCTCCTTCAACGTTGGGGAATAGGTGGTGATAATCGTTTTCCTCTCCACCGTCTTCCATCGCCCCGCTTCCGATTCAATCCGGTAACAGGTCGGCTCCTTCCCCACCGCAATGCCTTCGCGTTCCAGGCATCCGGTCAGATACTCCGCCAGGAACAATGCCGGATCAGGAATATCTCCTTTCAACACATAGCGTTCGCGATTGGCAGGAACGACACCGTATAAATAACGTTCGCCGGCAAGCGGAGCACCGATAATATAGGCACTGTCCGACGAGACAGGCGCCGCTTTCAGGTAATTGGTGAAACGGACACCCGGCAGTTCCGGTTCAGTGCCGGTCACCACCGGACGGTTGCCAGCAGCGCCCGACTTCAGATACAATTTATACATATTATCGAACACGGAAACCCCGTAGCTGCCCGGCGCATAATAATTTCCCATATCTTCCCGCAGCCATTTGATGGAAGCACCTTCCGTATCAAAGATTCGCTCGTCCGACACCACCGCCCCGGCAATCTTCCGGATACCGGCCTTCTTCAAAGCTGCAATCCATTCCGGTACGAATTTGTTTTTCGCAGGCGTATACGCATTCCTGTTCGGAGCGAAATGAGCCGAACCCAGCGACGGGTCGCCACTGCCTTTGATATACAGGTTACCGTTCAGCACACCCTCTTTTATAGAACCGTCATACTCCAGCGAAGTCGGAAAACGGTAATCGTCCCCCAAAATCTCCAGAGCCGTAGCCGTAGCGACGGTTTTCAACACGGAAGCAGGCGAAACCTCCCGGTCCCCATCATAATTATAGACGGTTTTCCCATCCTGAAGGTCCTTCACCACGATGGAGAAAGTAGCCCCTTTCATATAAGGAGCATTCAGTAACTGTTTGACAGGCTGCGGAGTTTGTGCCTGTGGCTGTAAAAAACAGCCGAGCAGCAGGGCGGCACATAATATTTTCTTTATCATCTTATTATACTATTCTACTTTATTCTATCTTTGTTCAGCAAAGATAAAAATTATAATATGAACTCATTGTTTGAAAGACCTTTTACGTTCGACCGGGTGACACGTATCGTATTCAGCATCGTCATCATCGGCGTATTGCTTTACCTGATTACCGTATTGCGTAACGCCTTGCTCCCCTTCCTGATTGCCTGGCTGCTCGCCTATATGATGCAACCTTTCGTCAAGTTCTTCCAGTATAAGCTGAAGCTGAAAAGCCGTATCCTGGCCATCGTCGCAGTCATCATCTCCGCATCGCTGATTATCGGGATTGCCGCCGCACTGGTCGTTCCGTCTGTCGCCCAGGAAGCCGAGCGGACCCTGAACCTGATGCGCACGCATAATCCGGGAGAAGGTCATGTTCCGCTTATACCAGCTTCATGGATCGAATATCTCGAAAACAATGTAGACATAAACCAGCTGATGGAACTCCTCAGCCGGGAGAACATACAGAATGCAATCAAGCAACTCGCCCCGAAGGTCTGGAACATCCTGTCGAACACATTCTCCATCCTTTTCAGCATAACGATTATATTCGTGATTCTGTTATATTTCATTTTCATCCTGCTCGACTACGAAAAGATAGCCAACGGCTGGATAAACCTGATTCCGGCACGCATCCGTCCTTTCGCCAAAGGGCTGGCCGACGATGTGGAGCAGAGCATGAACCGCTATTTCCGCGGGCAGTCATTGATTGCGCTATGCGTCGGAGTTTTACTTTCGATAGGCTTCAAAATCGTCGGTTTCCCGCTGGCCGTGACGCTCGGGTTATTTATCGGCGTGCTGAACCTGATTCCGTACCTGCAAGCGATCGGCCTTATCCCGATGGTCATCCTCAGCCTGCTAAAGTCGGCAGAGACCGGACAGAATTTCTGGATTATCTTCGGTTCGGGATTATTAATACTCGGAATCGTACAATGTATCCAGGATTTATACCTTACGCCGCGTATCATGGGAAAAGCAATGGGACTGAATCCGGCCATCATCCTTCTTTCGCTCTCCATCTGGGGAACTTTGTTAGGTTTTATCGGCTTAATCATCGCATTACCGCTCACAACGCTCTGTCTGTCTTATTATAAGCGTTTTATCTTGCTGGAAGAGGACATTATCGCTCCTCCCCCTGCTGATATTCAACCGGAGAAAAAAAAAGAAAAGTAATTTTTTTCAAAAAAAATTCCTCCAGCTATTGCAAATTCAAAAATAAACCCTACCTTTGCACCCGCAATACAGAAGTAAAGCACACCGCAATACAGAGTATGCACAGGATGATTCGCTAGCTCAGCAGGTAGAGCACATCCCTTTTAAGGATGGGGTCCTGGGTTCGAACCCCAGGCGGATCACTGAAACAACAAGAAGAATCAAGCAAATCCCTGATAATCAAGCATTATCAGGGATTTCTTTTTTCTAGCAGGTGGCAGAAAATAGCCGTTTCAAGCATATTATCGGTGGATAAATCGTGGGACTAAAATTTAGTTCAAAAAAGTCCCACGAATTTGCATCTTTCTCGCTGATTCATAGCATTTTGCATAGACTTGCTTTGGAAGAGAATACATAGTTTTGTAACTTTAAAAACGATGTAAAAATGGCTCGAAAATCATTTTCTGTATTGTTTTTCATCAAGAAAGGCAAATTATTAAAGAACGGAGAAGCACCCGTGTGCATGAGAATTACCGTAAACGGCTGTATGGTAGATATTTCTATCAAAAGAAGCTGTCCTGTAAACCTATGGAATCAGGCAAAAGAAAATTCAAAAGGCAAAGACCGTATGTCGGTGGAACTGAACCACTACTTAGAAATCACACGTTCACACGTACACCAAATTTACAGAGAACTGGAAACTTCCGGCAAGGTTATCACTGTTGATCTTGTGAGAAAGTTGTTTTATGGTGTGGACGAAGATAACAAAACACTATTGCAGGTATTCAGGGAACATAACGAACAAAGCCGTAAGCTGATCGGTAAAGACTTTGTAAGCAAGACCGTTCAACGGTATGAAACCACTACCCGATATTTGGAGGAATTCATTAAGAAAGAATATCAGCTATCGGATATTGCTCTGAATAACTTGGAAGCCAACTTTATTTCTAAGTTCGATGCTTTCTTGAAAATAGAAAAAGGTTGTGCGCAGAACTCTGCTATCACCCGATTGAAGAACTTGAAGAAGATTATTCGTATCGCTTTGGAAAACGATTGGATAAAGAAAGATCCGTTTGCTTACTATCGCTTCAAATTGGAAGAAACTGATCCCGAATTTCTGACAATGGACGAGATTAAAATTATTCTTGCCAAAAAGTTCACTATTAAACGAGTAGAGCAAGTACGAGATATTTTTGTATTCTGTATTTTCACAGGATTAGCGTTCAGTGACGTAAAAGATTTATCACCTGAACATTTGGTTAGAGATAACAAAGGGGAGCTTTGGATAAGGAAGAACCGCCAGAAGACAAAAGTCATGTGTAACATTCCTGTGTTGCCTGTGGCTGCTTCTATTCTTGATAAATATAAGGATGTAGCTGAATGTACCGGAAAACTTTTGCCTGTATTGTGCAATCAACGCATGAACAGTTATTTGAAAGAAATTGCAGATGTGTGCGGAATACATAAAAACCTCTCCACACACACCGCTAGGCACTCGTATGCCACAAGTATTTGCCTTGCGAATGGCGTAAGTATGGAGAATGTAGCCAAAATGTTAGGTCATGCAGATACCAGCGTGACAAAACACTATGCACGGGTACTGGATCAGAATATTTTAAAGGATATGCAGAAAGTAAATAGCTGTCTATCAGAGTTGGCTATATAATAAAGGTAGTAGCCAATAAATAGAAAAAGGATTGGGAAGAATGAGTTTCATTTTTTCAATCCTTTTTCTTTTAAGGTGAGTTTTCCAGAACTCAATATGAAGCATTGACAAAGGTAAGTTCCGTATTTAGCCTGTTCAAGTCCAAGCCTTCGGTTTAGATAAAAATCTTCCTCTCATTGCATTTCGAGCGTATTTTCATCTAAAGACTTGCACAGACTAAATACTCCACTGGAAAAGTCAATGATTCAAATTAAATTCCGAAAAACAATGTTTTCGGGGCTGGCATGAGGGAATCGTCTTCCACTTGAATAGCGTTTAAACAAGTTTCTCATACAGTTTGAACCAGTCCAGCCCATAGTTGCCAAAACCTAAATCTACGGTATCAATGTATTCAAAACCACATTTCTCATAGAGGGAGATTGCCGGAAGATTATTTTCATACACATCCAAACGGATAGATTTTATGCCTGATTGTTGAGCCAATTTAAACGAATAATCCATCAAAGCACGACCGATACCCATTTTCAAGAATGAAGGATGCACCACAAAAGTGCGTATCACAAAAATATGGCTGTAGTTAGTTTCTATTTTCCACCTTACACTATTATAGGCTTCATCGGGATGATGGTCTAAGATAATAGAGCCAGCTACCTTTCCGTCATACCTGACAACAAAAAGAGTATTATTTTCTATGCCAACAACCGCATCTTCACGAATAGGATAAATGCCTTTTATCCATCCGGGATAGTTGGTGGTAGCTGATAGATAATCATTCAGATCATCATACAACTTTTCTAATTCGTCAATATCGGCAGGTGTGCCGGATTCTATTACAAACTTCATAATTGCAACTGTTTGGAATGCAAAGGTATAATTTCCACCTTAATAAAAGAGGTTTCCTTTTAAGATAGTGGAAATCATACTCTTTTAGGTAGTTATTCTTTCCAACTTTTAAAGTAATGCTTTTGGAGCAGCTTATCAATATCGCTTTGGCGATAGATGATTTTACCCTTTATCTGGATAAAGGGGATCAGCCCTGTGTCTCTCCACTCTTGCAGGGTTCGCAAACTAACATTCAGTTTCTTGGAAACTTCATTGTTAGAAAGGAAGCGTTCCCCGTTCAGGTGGGGTTTGTAATGCTGGACAATATATTCAATGCCGTTCAGCATCGAATCGAGTGAAGAAATAAATTCTTTGACTTGTGGGGTATCTTTATTTATTAGTTCCATGATTGAAAGATTGTTTTATTGAAATATTGACTTCAAGATGGCTAGATGGCTGGTTAGTTGCGCAGATAGTCACCCAGCGATGAAATACTAAGTATATCTTTTGCCGGATCATAATCTACATAGAGCCGTTTAGACGCAATGGCAATAAAATACTGACTACCATCCTGCTGTATCTCATAAGTAGCGGGTGAAGCCTGTTTAGTAGTTTCCGATACATATATAATAGATAAGAGATACTCTTTATCATTCCGGTAGATGATAACCGTAGGATTCAGATTAACACTTTCCCATGTGCCGACAATAGAAAACAGGTTGAAGGACGGGTAATCTTCTTTAGTTCTTTTCATAAGACGTGGTTTGTTTGGGTGATTGATTTTGTGTTTCACTGTCCGCAATAATTCTTTCAATATCGGAAGACTTATAATAAATCTTGCTCCCGATTTGAGAATAAGCCAGTCGCCCACTACTTCGGTAATATTGCAGTGTTCGTTTACTAAAGCCTAACAAAAGGCACACTTCCTGACTATCAAGCCAGTTTTCTACTTTCTGAGTATGAGTGCTGCACAAACTTTCTATCCGTTTGGCAAACTCCGTGAACCGTTCGCAGACATACGAAAAGGTTCTCTTTTCAATGGTTACTACTTCCATTCTTTCAATTTTAAATGGTTTATAAAACGTGTTGATTCTATTTTCATCGGCAAATGAAAGAAGAATCAAGAGCCGTTTTCTAAACTGTCTGAAAGTGGTATATCCTGTCTATCTCTGGCTCAATTCATTTGGAATATACTCATAGGATATTCTTTTTTTGAACGCATTTACATAGAAAGTTAAATAGAAATAGAGATACGAAAAGATTTATCGCTTATCTTTGCAGCATGACTACCAACAAGATAACTCCCGAAGAATTATGGGCAAGACAGCAGATCAGCCCGCTGGATGTGGACTATGATTTGTGGAATGAACGCAGAGCATCTATACAGACCTTCTCACAAATGAGCCATAGTTGTATCTTTACGGTAGATGTTTTCAAAGAACGGTACGATTTTGCATCCGACAATTTCGCTAACATATTCGGATATAACCCTACATGGATAAAAACCATTCACAAACAGGGCGATTTATTGGAGGAACGGATTCACCCGGACGACCGGGCACAACTCATCGAACACCAGATTGAACACGGGCAGTTCATCTATTCACTTCCGCAGGAACAAAGAAATGATTATCAGCAGATATTCCAAATTCGTATGCTGAATGCCCGGCAAGAATATGTGAATGTAATCAGTCGCCACCAAGTAATTCAGAAAGACAAAAACGGAAAAGCATGGATGATTATGGGAGTGATGGATCTTTCACCCGATCAAATACCTATGGAGCGAATCAAGCGGACGGTTATTAATCGGAAGACGGGTGAGATACTTACATCGGCAGTTGTTCCGGCAGACCAACAATTAACCAAGCGGGAAAAGGAAATACTCTTACTAATCCGACAGGGCTTTTTGAGCAAGGAGATTGCATCTAAACTGAATCTTAGTATTTACACGGTGAACAATCACCGCAAGAATATATTAGCAAAACTAAATGTCGATAATGTGATCGAAGCCCTTAATCGGGCAGAAAGTTTCGGTATTCTCTATTGACTATGCACTGGCGTTCTATTTTAATGTACATCATTATTCAATCACTTCAATATAAAAACTAACAGGACGAAAGCCATCGTTACAGGAAATCATTGCCGAGTGCGGATTCTTCATCCAACCATCATAGAAGTTACCGCCCCCATTGGCTAATTCCGTAACAAAATAACTCATTGAACTCCATGCACTTTTACACAGTTCTTCCGGTTTCTGCCCATCGACTGAAATAAAGGTTGTACCTTCTTTAATATCACAAGTGTGTTCAATAGGATTTTCGTACATAGCCGACAAATCACTATGCTGCACCTTTCTTATAACTGTTATTCTAATCTTTTTCATTTTCAATATTTATCACGTACGATATTATACAAGGGTACTCATTTATGGCGATTCGCAGGGCTACTTTAAATGTATTGTCTATTACGGCAACCAATCCAAGCTGTCTGTTAGCGGATTGTTTTTTCTCCATTGTTCCAGTTCTTCGTAATTGCGGACTCCACCCACAAAAACAGCATGATAGATTTCTATACCGGGAATCTGTACACCGTCCGGCACATCGAATTTAATTTGAAGGATGGTTTGCTTGATTTCCGGGGTAAGTCGGTCCGTAATGGCAGCAGTTACTTTTTCAATCACACCATCATATTTTGAGCCTTTGCGAATATGAATCATGTCGAACTTCCATGTATTCCTGTCCTCGTCTTCGTAGAGGGCATGCCATTCGATACACTCTTCTTCTGTCTGAATCAGATTTTTATATTGGACTTCCTTTAAAGAAAGTCGTTCGGCAAGTTCCTGCATCACTGAAAAGCTGGCTGTAATATCCAATGTCTCGGTATAGATATGTAGGTCTATATCCCTACTCTTTGCCAGCAAACCGGATTTAAGCGAGCCTACCAGATGAACGGTTGCCCCAATACGTTCCCATGCCGAAACAATGCCGGTATGTTCCAGTATCTTCCAAGCGGTTTGCTGATTATGTAGGGCAAGTTCAAGAATATCCATATCGTTCATTTTGAGCGTGCAAAGATACAAAACTTATGGATATATAGCTATAAATAGCCATTTCCTGCCCCAATAGATTGCAGTAATTTTGCGCACCGTTTTGAATCTATTTTCATCCTTTAGCAATAAATTACTACGATGTTCAATCAAACAGAGAAGCAGGAAAGAAGCTATTTACAGCAAATAATCGCCCGGTTGAAACAGATAATCAGCCATACCGATGTGTCAGTGAAAGACCATGTAGATACATTGGCGGAGTACAAAGACTACCTTTGGAGCAATAAAGATATTGATCCGCATGAGATACGCTCGATGCGTGAAAGCATCCTGAATCATTTTGCCATAGGCGAAAGTGTAATTGACAAGCGCCGACGGCTTGCTAAAATAGTGGATATTCCCTACTTCGGGCGAATCGACTTTCAAGAGAAGAGCGAAAACCGTCCGATAATCCCTGTTTATATCGGCATTCATACCTTTCACGATACTGAAAGCCGGACAACCGTGATTTATGATTGGCGAGCACCTATTTCAAGTATGTTCTACGATCACGAACTGGGTGAAGCATCTTATCAATCCCCATCGGGAGAGATAAAAGGGGATATTTCGTTGAAACGCCAATATCGAATCCGGGCTGGAAAGATGGAATTTATGATTGAAAGTACGCTGACCGTCCACGATGATATTCTGCAAAAGGAACTGAGTGCTAATGCAGATGATAAAATGAAGAACATTGTTGCCACCATCCAGCGGGAGCAGAACCGGATTATCCGTAATGAAGAAGCCCGAACGCTCATCATTCAGGGTGTAGCGGGTTCGGGTAAAACTTCTATTGCCCTGCACCGCATCGCCTATTTACTGTATGCTTTTCAGGGTAGTGTCTCTTCAAAAGACATCTTGATTATTTCTCCGAACAAGGTGTTTGCCGATTACATATCTAACGTCCTGCCCGAACTGGGCGAAGAAACCGTACCGGAATCCAGCATGGAACAGATACTTTCCGAAGTACTGAATCACAAATACAAATACCTTAGCTTTTTTGAGCAAGTGAATGAATTGCTGACAAAACCAACACCGGATTTTATCGAGCGAATCGAATATAAATCATCTTTCGACTTCATCGCCAGTCTGGATCGCTTTATTCTGCACATCGAAAATCACTACTTTAGAGCAGAAGATGTGAAACTATCCAAGCATATCACCGTTCCGGCTGAATTTATCGAAGAGCAATTCCACCGTTTCAACCGCTACCCCATGCGACAGCGGTTTGAGGCAATGACGGATTATATTCTCGATATGATGAAAGTACAGAATGCTTTCACAGTGACGACTGCTGAACGGAATTTCCTAAAAAAAGAGATCAAGGGAATGTTTGCCGGAAACAATGACCTTCAAGTCTATAAAGCTTTCTTCGCATGGATGGGTAAGCCGGAACTCTTTAAAATGCGGAAGAACCGCACGCTTGAATATACCGACATAGCACCAATGGCGTATCTGCATATCGCTTTGGAAGGTAATACAAAGAATTGTGTCAAACATTTGCTGGTAGATGAAATGCAAGATTATTCTCCAATCCAGTACAAGGTAATGCAAAAGCTATTCCCTTGCCGGAAAACGGTGTTGGGCGATGCCAGCCAGTCGGTCAATCCTTACGGCTCGTCTACTGCGGATGTGATTCAGAAAGCTCTTGTCACAGGCGAAGTGATGAAGCTATGCAAAAGTTACCGTTCTACTTACGAGATCACTGCTTTCGCACAGAAAATACGGACAAATACCGATCTTGAACCAGTCGCACGGCATGGGGAGAAACCGCAAGTATTACAATTTAATAATGAGAAAGGAGAACTATCTGCTATTAAAGAATTAATTGCCATTTATCAGGCATCCGCCTATAAATCACTGGGGATTGTCTGCAAAACTGAATTGCAAGCCCGTGAGTTGGCAGATAAATTACAAATTCCCGATATTCATTTCCTATCGAGCCAAAGTTCAGCTTTTGTACAGGGTATCATTATCACCTCTGCCCACATGGCAAAGGGTTTGGAATTCGATGAGGTGATTATCCCACAGGCAGACGATAGAAATTATCATTCAGGAATAGACCAGAGTATGTTATATGTGGCGGTAACGAGGGCGATGCACCGTTTAACGCTGACATATAGCGAAACAAAACACACGCCATTCATCTAAATTTTCGGCTTACTCTATTGTCATGCGGAGATTAACCTCTATATTTACCACCATGCGCACAGCAGATTAACGAAGTAAAGATGAAAGAAAGCAAAATTCTATATCCATCACCTGTACTTTCCCAATACATTAAATACTATTGGGTGCTAAAGACCGATGAAGTAGAGCCAATAATGGTACAGACTATTCCATCGGGGTGCGTGCATCTTGTTTTTCATCGGGGTGAGAATCTGAATATCCAATCCAAAGGTTTGCAACCAAAGAATTTTATCCGGGGACAGTTCTCAACTTATGGGAGTTTGATTTCAGAGGGTAATATTGATATGATTGCCGTTATATTTCATCCTCTGGGGCTAAATCCATTTGTGCGGTGTTCTATGAGTGAGCTTTACAACCATTATATAAATGTAGAAGATCTGGAAGATATTGAACTGAATTACCTGAAACGAAATATTTCTGCCGAACCAGCCGTTGATACCTGCATCCGGTTGATTGAACGCTTTTTCATGCAACGGTTGGTTGATGCAGATTGTAATTACCAAAGAACGCAGCATGCTATCTGCCAAATAATCAATCAACCGCAAATTGATGTGAATACCCTTGCGGAAAGTACTTGTTTGGGATATAGGCAATTCAAGCGAGTATTTACCAACTATGCAGGAATGAGCCCTAAAGAGTATTATCGGGTAGTTCGTTTTCAGCGGACACTGTATCTATTACAGAATAATCCGGGGATGGAGTTCGTAGACTTGGCTTATTCGTGTGGCTTTTACGACCCTTCGCACTTGGTGAAAGACTTTAAAGAGTTTACAGGTTGTTCGCCTACTCAATATCTATCTTCGCATTCTCCGTATTCTACATTCTTTTCCGAAGATTGTAGGCTGAATGTTATTAAATCGCATAATCGTGCATAGTCATTTGTGATAAAGTCAGTTTTTTACAAGTGGATGATAGGCAAAGAACTTACTTTTGCAGAAGTATTTAAAATTAGAATGTTATGCAAGAAAATAGTTTTATTCACATAACCACTGGCATTGCACAGGTTATTGAAACAGAAGAGAAATTGTTAAGTAGTTTGCCCGTAGAGGTTATCACACAAAGGCGAAATACGCAGAATCGCACCATCAAGCAGATTCTCGGTCACTTGATTGATTCGGCATCCAATAATCACCAACGCATGGTTCGGTTGCAATATAGCAAAAACCTGCTTTTCTTTCCTGATTATACACAGGATAATGACTTGTGGATAGCTTTGCAAGATTATCAGAATGCAGACTGGGCTAACTTAATCCAGTTATGGAAGTGTTACAATTTGCACATCATCCAAGTAATTAACTCGGTAGATAAGAACAGGCTGGATAGTTACTGGTGCGACTTTACAGGAGTAAAGGTAACACTACAAGAAATGATAGAGGGATATTTGGGACATTTGCACTTGCATATAAAAGAAATCCATGAATTGATAGATTGAATTTATTAATTTTTCATACATTTGCGCCATATCAACTCACAAATAGTATTCACTTCTTATGAAACTCTGTATATAGCTACGCTCCTGCGAATAGCCCCATTCAAGAAAGCTATTCAGCTATTTGACAAATAACGATTTATTTGCCACAGAGGTTTTATATCCTTTTATTTATGAATTTACGAGCTGGCAGACTATATGATGCAGTCTGCTCGTGTCGTGCTATTTTGCAGTTGAGCAATGAATTATACATATAAACAAATCTGGCTTATCAACTTTCCGGTAATGATGAGCATCTTAATGGAGCAGTTAATCAATATAACGGATGCTGTCTTTTTAGGTCACGTAGGCGAGGTGGAGTTGGGAGCATCCGCTATTGCCGGAATTTATTATCTGGCAGTCTATATGTTGGGCTTTGGGTTCAGCATCGGATTGCAAGTGATGATTGCCCGGAGAAACGGGGAGCAGAATTATAAAGCAACGGGAAAGACATTCTATCAAGGACTATTCTTTTTATCGGGATTATCCGTCTTGCTTTGCCTATTGATTCATGCAGTTTCTCCTTATCTATTGAAACGATTAATTTCCTCACCGGAGATTTATCAGGCGGTAGTCCGCTATTTGGATTGGCGCAGCTTCGGGCTGCTGTTCTCATTTCCTTTTCTGGCTATCCGGTCTTTCTTCGTTGGAATAACGCACACAAAAGCGTTATCATGGTCTGCTGTTACTGCGGTGGCGATTAATATCCCGCTGAACTACTTCTTAATATTCACACTGGGATTAGGCATTTCGGGAGCAGCCATCGCTTCATCTTTAGCGGAAATGGGTTCTTTGATTGTGCTTTGTATCTACACAGGAGCGAAGATAGACAAAGAAAAATACGGATTGAAGCCCGTGTATGATGGACGGTTACTTATCAAAGTCCTGAATCTGTCTGTGTGGAGTATGCTCCATGCTTTTATCAGCGTAGCCCCTTGGTTTCTATTTTTCGTGGCAATCGAGCATTTAGGGAAAACAGAGTTAGCTATTTCCAATATCACCCGAAGCGTATCGGCTCTCTTTTTCGTAATCGCCAATTCCTTTGCTGTCACTACGGGTTCATTAGTGAGTAATGTTATTGGAGCAGGAGCGAGAAACGAGCTTTTCCCGATTTGTCACAAGATCCTGAAATTAGGCTATACTGTTGGCTTCCCATTGGTAGTAGTTGCATTACTCTGTAACCGTTGGATTGTCAGTTTCTACACCGATAATGAACTATTGATAGAATTAGCATTTGCTCCTTTCGTGGTGATGCTATTGAATTACACGTTTGCACTACCCGGCTATGTATATCTCAATGCGGTCGGGGGAACGGGAAAAACCAAAATCACCTTTCTGTTCCAAGTGACAACCACCTGTGTCTATTTAATGTATCTCTACTGGTTGAGCTTCTGTATAGAAGCATCTTTAGCCCTCTACTTGACGGCAGAATATCTGTTTGTGATTCTGCTGGCACTGCAATCTATTATTTATCTGAAAAGTAAACACTATTAAAAACGAATCAAGTTATGATGACAAAAATATATCCACGCACCGGAGATAACCAAACAGTCTATCTGAATGCCGTAATTAAAGATCCTCAAATTGAGGTAGGCGATTATACCATTTACAATGATTTTGTAGCTAATCCCTTGCTGTTTGAGAAGAACAATGTGCTTTATCATTATCCCATCCATCGGGAGAAGTTAATCATTGGCAAGTTCTGTTCTATTGCCTGTGGCACGAAGTTTCTGTTTAATTGTGCGAATCATACATTGAAATCTCTGTCTACCTATACCTT
Organism: Parabacteroides goldsteinii DSM 19448 = WAL 12034; assembly: GCF_000969835.1. Taxonomy (GTDB): domain Bacteria; phylum Bacteroidota; class Bacteroidia; order Bacteroidales; family Tannerellaceae; genus Parabacteroides; species Parabacteroides goldsteinii. The sequence goes on along the minus strand of NZ_KQ033912.1, from coordinate 3,088,514 downwards.
CCCTTTATTCTATGAAGAATGGGAATTGGAGAAGTCGAATATTACTACTGCATGGGACAATAAAGGCGATATTGTAATCGGCAATGATGTATGGATCGGCTACGAAGCTGTGATTATGGCAGGTGTTCATATCGGTGACGGAGCAATTATTGCCGCACGTGCAGTAGTGACCAAAGATGTTCCACCTTATACCATTGTGGGCGGTACTCCTGCCAAAGAAATACGAAAACGCTTTGACGCAGAGGTTATTCAACAATTACTCATGCTGAAATGGTGGGATTGGTCTACTGATGAAATACGTCAGTGTTTGCCATATATTGCAGAGGGAAAATTGAATGAATTACTAGCCATAATGAAAGAATAAAATATGAACTATATAAAGAAATCATTAACAAGGATTGATGCAGGTCGCAGTTCTTCTGCATAGCTACATTTCGCTATTTTAGAACTCATGCCAGTGAATTATATTTGTAAGAAGCAGGAATTTGAGGTTCAACATTTCTAAAATTGCGACCAATAAGGCTGAATACCCCTTGAATCATTCTGATTAGCAGAGGAACTACAAACAAAACAAGAAATCATTCAGCATACAAAGCAAATGCTTTGATATATATAATTTATTCACAATTAAATTTTATGCCTATGAATGATTTATTGAGAACGAGGTTTTTCATCTTACTGGCTGATACCTCACAAGAAGTTATTAACACAGAAATGCAAGATGCTTATGAAGATTTTGTGAAGCAAATAGTAACAATTAGCAATTCGGAAGATTATACTCATATCTTCCGGATGCTTAATCTCACCCGTATTGAGATAGCCCCTTTAAAGGGGTTGTATCAGGATGGGCAGGGGGAAAAATGCGCCTAAAAATCTATACATTCACAAAGCATTATCCTTAATTGATGCAGAATTAGAGTTACTCAATCTGAAGATTACCCATCCCGAACAGTTTAATTCACCTGTGTCTACAGAGTTCAAATCAGACCTATATGTACTCCCAAAGTCTAAAGAATTGGGGATTATAGGTATTGCTGAAATTGTACTAGCTCTGTTTCTACTGGGAAAAATCGTTGGGGAAAATGGAAAGCCAGTCCCAAAAATTCAGTTGGCTCGTGGCTTTGAGCAGCTTTTCAATCTGAAATTTGGTAGTATCTACGATAAGATCGGTGAAGTGTTTACTCGTAAACCATACAATCTTACTAAAACATTGGATGCTTTGCGAAATGCTATTGCCAGAGAAGACCGTAAACGCAAAAACAAATAAAGATTAGAAAAGATGATTCTGCAAATTGTTTATTTATAGTAGTTTATAAACCATTTTTCGGGGAGTAGGTAACTACTCCTCTTTTTCTGCGACCTTGTTTTGCAGAACTTTGCTTCATCAATCGATTGAAAACAATAATGTTGAACTTAAAATTGAAGCAAAATGTATATAGACAATGAAAACTTCGAGAAGTGGATGGAGAAGCTATCCAAGAAACTCACCGAAATCGGACAAGACTTGAAATCCCTTATCAACACAGATACTGTATTCGATGAAAACGAAAAGCTATTAGATAATCAAGACTTAGCCTTTCTGTTGAAAGCATCTTTCAGAACCCTACAACGCTATCGGGCAAAAGGTGTACTTCCCTACTTTACCATCGGACGAAAAACGTATTATAAAGCCAGAGACATCCGGGCTTTCGTCCGTGAATATGCCGATTCTCAAACCTACAAGCAGTTTGAAAAAGCCAATCAGTTAGCGAATCAGCCCTGATAGCAAAAAGTAGCAGAGGAAAGAAGCATATGTTTGAGCTATTCCTCTGTGCCACCACCCCGATTTAGCACAAACTGCTTCATCTATCGGTTCAGCCCGTTTCGCTAAATCGAGCAAGAGGGAACTGGACAAGTCCTGTTCTTCCCTCTTGCCCTGCGGGGCAAAGCCTTCGGCTTTAGCGTGTTACAAGAACACGCTGTAATGACACCTGTAACAAGCATTTTCTTTGTAATGCTTGTTATCAGGTATTTATCTATTCATATTTCTATAAAAAAGTAATTATCATGCCAAATAACAGTCGAAAAACTATATTCACCACCATTTCCGTAGACAAGGAAGCGGCAGCTTTGGTAGAGAAAATATGCAAACGCTATTCACTGAAAAAGAGCGAAGTTGTGAAACTGGCTTTTGGTTATATTGACAAAGCTCATATTAACCCATCGGAAGCACCGGAATCCGTAAAATCAGAACTGGCGAAAATAAATAAGAGACAGGATGATATTATACGGTTCATCCGTCACTATGAAGAAGAACAACTGAATCCGATGATACGGGTAACAAATTCTATTGCTATCCGATTTGATAGTATCGCTAAAACATTGGAATCCGCTATACTTTCACAGATACAAGCCAATGATGAAAAACGGGTAACGGTACTTAAAACTATAAGCGAGCAATTTGGCAAGCACGCCGATGTAATCAACCACCAAGGTAAACAGATTAATTCGCTGTATCAAATTCATCAACGAGATTATAAGAAATTGTTTCAACTATTACAACTCTATGCAGAACTTTCCGCATGTGGTGTGATGGATAGCAAGAGAAAAGAGATATTGAAGACCGAAATAACTAACCTTATCAATAACATAGAGTCATGCACATAGATTTTGCTCCACCATCTAAAGGAACATACAATAATGCTGGAAGCAGCCGACAGTTAGCTAATTATTTGGAGCATGAAGATTTAGAACGGATGGAAAAGGGTATCTATGCCGAAGGTTTTTTCAATCTAACAGAGAATGACATTTATAAGTCAAAGGTGATAAAGGATATAGATACAAATATCGGGCAACTCCTAAAAACAGATGCTAAGTTTTACGCTATCCACGTCAGCCCATCGGAAAAAGAACTCCGAGCGATGGGTAATACAGAACTGGAACAAGCCGAAGCAATGAAACGCTATATCCGTGAGGTATTTATTCCTGAATATGCCAAAAACTTTAATAAAGGACTATCCGCTTCGGATATAAAGTTTTATGGGAAGATTCATTTTGACCGTAGTCGTTCCGACAATGAGCTGAATATGCACTGCCATTTGATTGTGAGCCGGAAAGACCAAACTAATAAGAAGAAGCTGTCACCTCTTACTAATCATAAGGGTACTAAAGCTGGGGTGATCAAAGGTGGTTTTGATCGCGTGAACCTATTAAAAAATGCAGAACGCGGTTTTGACAAGTTGTTCGGTTACAATCGCCAATTATCAGAATCCTTTGAGTATGCCAATACCATGAAGAACGGTTTTATCTCCGAACAGTTTAAACTACAAGAGCAGGATATTCAATCCCTTGAACAAAAAATAGAAATCAATCAAGAAAACATGTTTTCTATCAATTTTGAAAATAAAAAAGACTACAGTCTATCTTTCAATGTAGATAACCAAATTGATAGAAAAAGAGAGAGGCAGATTACTAACCATCAACTCAATAGTCAGAAAAACAATCTTTTTACACCATCATCAATAGACTTTTTATCAAATTCTAATATTCCTGAAGAACAAATTCCTAAGCCTAAAAAGAAAAAGAAGAAAAGACGTCAACTGTGATTCTTCATTCTGCTTTTTACAATATTTAAATTATGAAAGGCACTATGTGAAACTCATATTTCCTGCAACAAGATCATGGTTTATGAACCTTTTCACATAAAGACGTTCTTATTTCCTTAGAGATATAAGAAATATCAAAAGATAGACTACTTTTTAAAGTTACAAGCTAGGAATAGAAAGATATTTTTAGGAGATATTCAAGAAAGAGCGGGTTTAAAAGGCTCAAGTCACTATTTATTTATATATTTGCATATTAAAAAGTTAAATGCTACTTTTAGCATAATTTACTAACAAAGATATATGTCAAAGAAAATCAATTATATAATTTCAGAACTTAAAGACCAATATTTGATAAATGATAATTTACGACCTTGGATAATTGGGTTTAGTGGAGGAAAAGACTCTACTGCTCTTTTGCAACTTGTTTGGCTAGCTATTTCTGAAGTTCCTTTAGAAGAGCGCAAAAGAGAAGTACATGTTGTTTGCAATGACACACTGGTCGAGAATCCTGTTATACAAGCATATGTATATGAGGTTCTAAAAAAGATTAAGGAAGCAGCTGTATCAATGAATATGCCTATTAGAGTAGAAACTACTATCCCTCGTTTAGAAGACACATTTTGGGTTAATGTGATTGGAAGAGGATATCCAGTTCCTAATAACGCATTTCGTTGGTGTACTGACAAGATGAAAATTAAACCTACATCTCGTTTTTTGACAGATCAAGTTGCAGAAAATGGAGAAGCAATTATCCTAATTGGAACTCGAAGTTCAGAAAGTACCACAAGAGCCAAGTCTATAAGAAAACATGAAATAAGGGGTAAAAGACTTACTAAACACCCACATAACCCCAATACTTATGTTTATTCTCCAATCAAAGATTTACTGTTAGAAGAAGTTTGGTATATCATCAATGCGATGACATCTCCTTGGGGAGCAAATAATTCAGAATTATTCCAGATATATATGGATGCAAGTGCCGATGACTACGAATGTCCAACCATTGTCACTGACAAAAGTCATCGTTCTTGTGGGCAAAGTCGTTTTGGATGTTGGACTTGTACTGTTGTAAAGGAAGATAAATCGCTAACATCATTAGTAAATAAAGGACTAACATGGTTAGAGCCTCTTTTGAGATTACGTGAAAGTATGGTAGAAGAACGTAATAAATCCCAAAACCGTCTTCCCATACGTCGCAACATGAAGAATGCAGTAAATGAAGATGGAGATAATCTAGGTACCTACGATCCGGAATATCGAATTAAATTATTAGAGCAAGTGCTGAGTTCTCAACGTGCTATTCAGAAAGAAAATTTAAATATTGAGCTAATAACAAACCAAGAGTTAGTTGCAATTCAGGTTATTTGGCATCGAGATGCAGCATATTATAATTTAAAGTTTTCAAAGACTGTATCAAGTATTTACAATAAGATTTATGATAAAGAAATGGAAATGGAAAGACATGCTGAAAAAATACAAAGAGAAATTGATTTACTTAAATCAGTTTGCGAAGACGAGCCATCGGATTATGAATTAATCAACGAATTATTAACATTACAGCGAAATAAGGCGTTATTGAATCGTAAAAGAGGTCTTAAAGATGATATAGAACGAGTTATAGAAAAATACTTAAACCGCCCGGCATAATGTATATAAAAGAAATTGAACTAAATAATTTTAGGATATACAAGGGAAAAAATGTTATTTCTTTGTTACCTTCTGATGACAAAAATGTAATAGTCATTAGTGGGAAAAATGGATTTGGTAAAACAACATTCCTAATGTCTCTTGTTTGGTGTCTATATGGCAAACAAATGGAGAAAGTTGATGATTTATATGAAAAGGAAATTAGAGATAAAGGGAATTATACAAAGTACATTTCTGAAAGTTTAAATAGAAAAGCAAGAGAAGAAGGCGATAAAGAATTCTCCGTATCTGTCACATTTTGCGATGTTAAAATTCCAGATATAACTTGTTCTGAAATCACAATTAAGCGAACATACAATGTTATAACTTCCGCTTCCGACAAGGTAGAAGTCCTTATAGACGGCTATCAAAACGAATTAATAGATGATTTATCAAAGAACAATCAGCAAGGAGAAGAAATATTTATTCGTGATTTTATCTTGCCTATTGAGATTGCTAAATTCTTCTTTTTTGATGCGGAAAAGATTGTTTCATTAGCAGAGGTAAACTCAACACAACAACGACAACAATTAAGTAAAGCATATTCCGAAGTATTAGGAATACAAAAATATGAAGACCTCAAAGCAAGTCTTGAAGAAAAACAAGATGATTATCGTCGTCGGTCTGCCAAACCAGAAGAGAAAAAAGAATTAAATCAGCTTCAAACAGATATAACAAACACTCAGATAACAATGAGTGATATCAACTCTCAAATAGATGATATTAAAGAGAAGCGTAACACTCTAGAGAAAGAAGCAGAAGAAATCCAACGAAAGCTGATTCGTGAAGGTGATAAGATGTCTCTTGAAGAATTAAATGAGCTAAAAGAAGTACAAGTTAGACTTAGCCAAGAAATCATTATTAAACAAGATAGCCTAAAAGAGTTATTTGATATTATACCATTTGCTTTAGCAGGCGAAACAATGGCTAATGTTTTAGAACAGCTTAATAATGAGAAAATACTTTCTGAACAAAAGTATAAACAGGAAGATGTATCAGAAAAAATAAATCGTATTCAAGCAGATCTTGAAAATGCTAAATCAAAATCCGATTTGTGTTTTGATCCGAACACAGTGAAAATTAAAAATTTCTACGAAGAACAAATAAAGGTATTAATAAAAAAATATTTTTATTCAGATATTGTAGAGCTACCTAAGTCATTCAGTGTACTTCATGATTTCTCAGGGAATCAAGCCAATGAATTCTCTCAGCTTGTAAATACTATAAAACATAGCTTTAAAGATAAATTTGCACAGTTGAATACTGAATATTTATATATAAAAAATCAACTTGATTCAATCAATAGAAAATTAAGAGACGCAGAAAATAACGCAGAAGATGAATATATATCTAGCCTGAGAGAAAAAAAAGATAATATAATTAACAATATTATCAGATATGACAATGAAATTGAAGCTCTAAATCGAAAAATCGGGGAACAATCTAATGAATTGAAAGCATATAGACAAAGACAAGAAATTTTGCGTAGAAAAATAGATGAATCTTCTGTTTATTCACAAAAAGAAAGAAAAACAAAACAGCTAATAATGAGGCTTCAAAATTTCATTGTTCAATTCAAAGATGAAAAGAAAAAGTCTTTAGAAGCCAAAATGCTTCAGTCTCTAAGTATCTTGATGCATAAGAAAAACTTTATTCAGCGTGTTGATGTTGATATTAATGCAACAGGAGATGATATTGACATTGTTCTTTATAGTAAAAGTGATAAAATTATAGATAAAAGTTCTTTGTCAATGGGAGAACGTCAAATGTATGCATCTGCCCTATTGAGTTCTCTTGTAGATGAATCAGAAATTGAATTTCCTGTTTTCATAGATAGCCCCATGCAAAAATTCGACGAACAGCACGCTGAAAATATCATAAGATATTTTTACCCCAATGTATCAAAACAGGTTGTTATATTCCCGCTAATAAATAAGGAATTAACAGAAAAAGAATATTCAATTCTCTTGCCTAAGATCTGTCGTGCATATTTAATTGACAATATATCAACTGATAGTTCAGAATTTGTAGAAGCTCCATCGGATAAATTCATCGAAAAATACAATCAAAAATATAATGCAGATTAATATTAAGACTTCCGAGCAGAACCAAATAGTTGTTAAAAGTTTAACAACAAAATTACCATATGGAACAAAAGAAAATGTAATTGCCCGTATTGCTTTGGGATATTCTTTGCAAACAGGAAAAAAGTTTCAAACAACTGATTTCAATTTATATGATTCAAAAGGAAAAGAATATAAAGACCATACTCTTTTTGATGAAAAATATCGTGATTTCTATATAGCTTTAATATGCCAACATTATGGTATATACAAGACTGATGATGTGAATATTCCTAAATATATAAAACTACATATTGATCATGGCTTAGAATCATTAGATAAAATATTTCAAGAGAGTTATAACTATACTTTCTTTGATTTTCTTATTGAATATATTGAAAAAGGGACATTACCGCTAAATGGTTTAAATGTCGTATTAGGAAGTGTACCTAATAATCAGCAACATATTGAAAAATCATATTTTTCCGAACTCATAAAACTGGAAATTGGAACTATTATTGAATCCAAAGAACCAATCCATATCGGATTTAATGATTCAAAAATATACAACAACAACCATATAGCCGTAGCTGGTAATTCTGGAACAGGTAAAACACAATTTGCCTTAGAGCTTGTGACTCAAATTCATGAAAAATCAAATGGTCATGTCAATTTCATATACCTAGACTTTAAAGGTCTAAAAAATGATGACATAAAAAACATGACTCCTTTTTTTAATAGAACAAAAACCGAATTCATCAATGTGCCAGATACGCGTTTTCCCATAAATCCTCTTACATTCATTGATAACGTAAATGAATCTAATAAAAATATGGGAATTGATAAGTTCGTAGATATTGTTTGTAAATATTCAAATTTAGGGGTAAAACAGAAAGGATTGTTAAGAGAAGCTACTCAAAATGCTTTTATTAATCAAAAAGGAGGGGCATATCCAACTTTAAATCAAATCAATGAAATATTATTAGAACTTATTGGAGACAAAAGAGATACCCTGACTGAAATCATGGGAGAATTAAGTCGCTATCCAATATTTTTAGATGATCCCAAAAATTCATCTAATTTTTTATCTAAAAATCTCTATTTGTCTTTGTCTGGAGACTTGTCGAATTCTCTCCGATTTACATCTTTATTCCTTATCATAAATTACATATACAATACATTTATGAATATGGAAAATACTCCAGTTGAAAATGGAGTTAGAGCGATGCGATACATTATTTTAATTGATGAAGCACATGTGTTATTTAAAGAAAAAAAGTACCAAGAGATTTTGGAGAAAATATTAAGAGAGATACGTTCTAAAGGTGTTTCTATTGTATTATTATCACAAGGAATTGAAGAATATAACCAATCTGATTTTGATTTTTCTTCAATGTGCGAAATGGCATTTTTACTCGATATTAAGGATAAAAACACAAAGATTATCGAAAAATTCCTTGGATTATCAAGTAAATATTCGTGTGCGATTTCGAAGAGTATGGAAAAAATAGAAAAAGGACAGGCTATTACAAATGCAAAAGAGTTCAAGCCTGCTGAAAGATTTAAAGTAAAACAGTACTGGGAAAGAGATAAAAACAATAAATATGAGTAAAGATAATATTATAGAAGGTAATCCTACGAAAACATTTTTTATTCAGATGATTACTAGGGATATTACAATAAATGATGCTATAATTGATCTTTTAGACAATTCAATAGATGGAGCTAGTAAATTGAAGGAAAATAATGATTTCTCTGATTTATATATTGATATTACAATAAATAGAAATGAATTTATTGTAAAAGATAATTGTGGCGGATTTCCATTAGATATAGCTCAGAAATACGCCTTTAGGTTTGGTAGACCTGATGATGCGCCTGAAACAACAGGATCTGTGGGTAGATTTGGCATTGGTATGAAAAGAGCCTTATTCAAAATTGGAAAAAATTTTATTGTTGAGTCTAAATCAGAGAACAGTCATTTCAGCATTACGGTAAATGTCGATGAATGGAAAAATAAGACCAAGAAAATAGTCTTAAACAACAACATACAACAGACAGTTGAAGACTGGAACTTTGAATATGAAATGGTTACAGAAAATGCAAATCTAACAGAAAATGGTACGTATATTAGAGTATGCAATTTAACAAATGATATATCTGATCTATTTTGTAATAGTGTTTTCTTAAATGATTTAAAAAATGACATAGAAAGACTTCTCAATTTCAGCCTACAGAAAAAAATAAAAATCACTCTAAACAAACAAGAATTATCTTGTAAAGGAATCGATTTGTTTTATAGTGAAGAAGGTACAAAACCATATTACAATTCAGGAAATAAATTGGGTGTTGATTATAAAATTATTGCGGGGCTAGGCAAAGTTGGTGATCCATCTATTGCTGGATGGTATATTTATTGTAATGATAGATTGGTTTTAGAAGCAGATAGAACAGAAATAACAGGCTGGGGAACTCCATCAATACCTAAGTTTCATCTCGACTATGTAATGTTTAGAGGTATTGTTTTTTTAGACTCTGAAGATACCATAAAACTTCCCTTAACTACTACTAAAAAAGGGATTGACGCAACTTCTGAAATATACAAAGCAATACTTCCATTTATGAAAGAAGCAATGCAAAATGTAATTCCATTTTTGAAAACTGTTACAAAACTTGGGGATGAAGCAAATGATTATAGAAAACTTTTGGAAGAACAGATGGAGAAAAAATGTGTTGTAGAGATGAAAAGTATACAATTCACTCATTCAATCAGGAATTTTATAGAGCCAAATCTCAATATGGATATAATCGCTCAAAAAAAGGAAACAATAAGAATTGCATATGATGTTAATAAAAAAATAGCTAACAAAGCAAAGAATTATTCAGAGTCTAAATCATATAAGGAATTAGGAGAAATTACTTTTGATTATTATGTTCAAATGGAGGAGTTAGGTGATGAATAGTCCTAAAAAAATAAATTATGAAACACGCCCTTTCAAATTTACCGAGAGGAAAATGCTTCTTTCCACATTTATTAGATTAAGTAATAAGTATGAATCTCCATATCAATATATTGGTTTTGGTGGATTAACCTTTACTGACTTTAAACTATTTCACAAAGAGTTGCATATAGAGAAAATGCATAGCATTGAAGGTGGTGACTTTTCTACGGAAAGATTATCCTTCAATAAACCATACTCTTTTATTAAAATTCATAAAGATTTATCTACCAATGCATTGTTGAAAATGGATTTGTCTAAAAAGTCAATTATTTGGCTTGATTATGACGATGACTTAGATAATTGCATGTTTGATGATTTATCTCTTTTAATAAATAAATTGCCTATTGGTAGCATCTATTTAATGACATGTAATAAACAGTTAAAATCAGAAAAAACAGGAGAAATTTATAAGGTAGATGAATTCAACGAAAAATTCGGTTCAAAAGTTCCTTTTGGTATAAAGTCTAAAGACTTTTCGGCAGAAGAAAGCCATAAAACTATTAGGAAAATGCTTCTTACTCATATTGACAATATCATAATTGATCGAAACCGAAATGATGAAAATTTAAAATTCCAACAGCTATACAATATTATTTATCAAGAAAACAGAGGGGCTAAAATGTTTACATTTGGTGGGATAATAACAGAGAAAGACACTGAATTTGAGAGTTTAAATCTTAATGACTTTTCATTTTTAAGAATCAATGATAATGTTTATAAAATTGAGATACCTAATATAACTTTTAGAGAGGAGATTTTTATTAATCAACACCTTGGTGATGAAGAAAAAATTGAAGAATTAAAAAGTAAAAATATCATAGAAAGAAAAGATATAGAAAAGTATGTTGCAATATATAAATTTTTACCAAACTTTTTTGATGTCAGAATTTGAGCAGTAATACAAATTATTATGGACGCATTATTAGATAAAATATCATTAAGAGAGACTTTTAAATCATTTTTGCCTGCTTTTTATTTAATTCTATTTATTATCCCGTTAATAAAACAAATAAATTTATGTGAATTCGCTTGGGATAAATCACTGGATATATATAGTATTTCTTTATTGGTAATTTTTACAGCTTCATTTGGAATTCTAATAAGTTCGATTGATATGCCAAAGCAATTTTATTTATTCAAAAAGATATTGCCTACGACAACTTTAATAGATGAACTGCAGTATATAAATAAATCTAATATATATAACAGCTACTTTGACTTTTACAATAATGATATATCTTCTGAAAATAAGAGTATAACTGAAAAGTATACTAATTATTATCATTACTGTTTCAATATGGTAATAATTTCCTTACTTTTGCTAGTACTATATCTTTGGAAGGATAATAATTCATTTTTTCAAAGTTATGCATTTCCTATCTCAATAATTCTGATTATTTCTATAATTGGAGTATTCGCACTACTTTATGGAAAAGGAAAAATCAAAAATAGATTTGATAGATTGCTTGAAATGTACAAAGAATCTAATTACTATAATCAGTTAAGAAGAGAATAAAGTTGCAACTGCGATTTAATGGTCAATAACGCTATATAATACTTGGTCGAATTTCAAATTATTGCTATCTTTGCCCTCAGTATTCTCCATGAGCAAACTACCGCAAAAGCACGTAGCAAATCAGTGGGCTATATCATGGGATATGCTTGAAGCTAAAAATATAAAGTTTTAAATATCAGCGTGGTAACTCTGCAAGGAGAATCCCGAGCGGATCACAGAAACGCTGGACAGAAATGAACAGTAAATGTACAACTCCTACAATATCAAGGTATTGTAGGAGTTTTTCTTTGTATAATGTCTATGACCTAAGACACGAAAAGGTCACAAAAAGACACAATTTCGTGACCAATTCGTGACCTGTCCACCCTCTAAGATTTTAGGTCACGGAATGTCTTAAATTGGCGGTTTGTTGTCTTGATTTGTCCGTACTGCAAATATCTCATTTTCAGTTTATCAATTTAAGTTTGTAACTAAAAAAAAGAGATTATGAGAAGTACTTTTAAGCTACTCTATTTCGTCAAACGAAATGCAGTAAAGAAAAATGGTAACGCACCGATTATCGCACGTATCACTATCGACCAAGTTGTAGCCCAGTTTAACACCAAGTTGGAAATAAATCCGGCTCACTGGAGCGTGGAATTAGGCAAGGCTTCCGGCAGAACCGCAGAAGCCGTACACATCAATTCCATGCTGGAAAGTATTCGTAGCACAGTTCATCAACATTACCATGCGTTAATGGCGCAAGACGGATATGTAACCGCAGAACTGGTAAAGAACGCTTTTTTAGGCAAGATAGCAAGGGAACGGACTTTGATAGAGTTCTTCAAACAGCACAACGAACAGTATTTGCAAAAGGTTAAAATGAATACCGCAGACAAAACCTACTCACGTTATGAACTGACAAAGAAACGACTTATGGAGTTTATGAAGTTTAAATACTCCGTTTCCGATATGCTCATTAAAGATATAAATGTGGTATTCATTGAAGATTTCCTGTTGTATATCAAGAATAACTATGGGTGCAGCCATAATACGGCTATGAAGTTCGTACAACGTTTTCGCACGGTAGTAAACTTTGCCAAGAATACGGGTTTAGTGACTGCCGACCCTTTCGGGAGTTATCGGGTAAGGTTTGAACGTACCGATAGGGATTATCTGACTATGGAAGAAATTACCACCATTTACAACCACGAGTTTAGCTCTAAACGGTTGGAGCAGGTACGTGATTTGTTCATTTTCAGTTGTTACACGGCACTTTCCTACATTGATGTATGCGAGTTAAGGCAGGAGGACATTCGTACCGGATTTGACGGTAATTTGTGGATTATACGGAAAAGACACAAAACAAATGTTACATCTACCGTCCGATTGCTGGATATACCAAAAGCCATATTGGAAAAGTACAAAGACAAATTGCCAAACGGTAAGATTTTACCAGTTATCAGCAATCAAAAAATGAATGATTACTTAAAAGAAATCGCAGCCATTTGCGGAATTGAAAAGACCTTGACCTATCATGTAGCGCGCCATTCGTGCGCCACTTCGGTGCTGCTCGCCAATGGTGTACCTATTGAGACAGTATCTAAAATTTTAGGTCATACTAATATCCGGACTACTCAAATTTATGCGAGGATTACCGATTTGAAAGTAAGTGGCGACATGGAAATGTTGGCTCAAAAACTGGACGTTCCAAATCGTACTGCCAGCCGTTAAAATCGTGTTATCGTCAGATAACAGCAAGGTGTGATTTGTGGCACACAAATCTGTTTTCCGTGCCGCAAAACACCTTGGGCAAATTCACTCCGAAGTCGTGTTGCCAATGAAAGAAAGACATTCCCTAACTAAAAATTTTTTCGCTCGTCGGGACGGGTGGTCCCGCCCCTTGCCGCTGGGCGTTCCCCGACCGATGAGTTTATTTCTGTAATTCTACAATCTTGTTTTATTGAAATATTGATAGCTTGATTGATTGAAAGCAAGATTTCAATATGGCAGGATTGAATGAAAACAATAAACCATTCAATATTGATTGAAATACTGAATGGTTTATTTATTGCCAAGAATATAATTACTTGCGAAAAGAAAATAAAATAAAACTCGCATCATGTATCGTTTTCATCCATTCTTCGGAGCAGACTTTTTTGCAATGTTTCCAAATACCGAGTTCTATTTATCTTACGGCTTCGCATTTCCAAATAAGAATGATATAAATCACCAATATCTATACTGAACACATTTTCAAAATATCCTGCAATCTCTTTTAAAGTAGCCGTTCCTTTATTAAAATCCCCATTCGCTTCTAAAGCATAAATCAGTTCTACCAACGCCCTTTTAGAGCCAGTCCAACGCAAAATAGTTTCTACAACCTGTCCGTTATCCGCTTTGCGCTGTACAATACGCTCCAATTCTTGCAATCTGTTAGTCAAATAGATTTTCAACAGTTCGTTAGTAATAATTTTAGCCACTTTAAAATCATATCCGGTTGAATATAGAGGGTCTTTATCAATATGGGAACTGTCTGTACATATTCGTAAATCGTTTTGGTTTCGGGTAAAATAGTATCTATCCAAATAAGTAGATTTAGAACGGTAATACTGGTAAAAGTCCAAATTCCTACTGAAATAGAATGTTAAACTATTTAGTTCATTGTACAGATATTCTTTTTGCGCAACATCACTACCTGTTGGGAATTTGCTTTCTATAACATAAATTTTGTTGTAGTACATATATTTACTTAATACTTCCGGCTTTAGTTCTTTAAAGAAATAGATTTCTTCCGCCTCGTCCCTAAACTGATAATTTACTGTATACTTCCTAAGTTCATCACACAAAGGTCTAATAAAACGCATCATGTGTAACGCCCTATCAATCCCTATACATTCGTCAGAATTAGAAATATTTATTTCGGTCTGTATCTGAAAGAGTAATTTACTAACGTAGCTTTTAATTGCTGCATATTCCATACTCACAACATATTGCGGCTATAACACAATGTTATAAAGATAACCTAACATAATAATAAATAAGGTTATCAATCCAAAAAATATCCCTATCAGCCGCCAAGTCATTACTTTTTTCAACAGCGTAGCTTCGGGCAATGACAGCCCAACAACTGCCATCATAAAAGCAAGCGCAGTCCCTATGGGGATACCCTTAGCTACAAAAACTTCAATTACCGGTACTATTCCGGCAGCATTGGCATACATTGGAACAGCCAACACTACTGATAAAGGAACTGCAAACCAATTATCCTTAGACATATACTGCTCAAAAAATCCTTCCGGCACATAGCCGTGCATAAATGCACCGATACCGATTCCGATAAGGATATACAGAAGTACACCTTTGACAATGCCCCATGCTTCTTGCATGATAATCGGCAATCGTCTAAAGAACGGAGTATGCTCTTTTTCCCATGTTCCGGAGTCGGAAGTTGAGTTTTGCTGAATTTGTTTTACCCAATCACTCAAATAAGGTTCTAATTTCATCTTGCCCAAAATAAATCCACCTACCATACCTAACAGAATACCGCTAATCACATAAATAGAAGTAATACGCAACCCAAAAGTACCGATAAACATGGCAACAGCAACCTCATTTACCAAAGGCGAGGTTATCAAATAGGCGAATGTTACCCCTAAAGGAATCCCCCCTTTCACAAATCCGATAAACAGCGGTATGGAAGAACAGGAACAGAACGGGGTAATGGCACCAAACAGGGCGGCAAAGAAATATTGTAATCCATATAATTTACGAGAAGTCAAATAATTGCGTAAACGTTCTATCGGGAAATAGGCATTTATAATGCCCATTATCACACTGATAAAAAATAATAATATCAAAATCTTTATCGTATCGTAAAAGAAGAAGTTTATAGCTTCTCCTAAAGCTGTTGAAGCATCCAAACCGAAGATGTCATACACCAGCCAATCTGCAAATCTTTGTATCATAATCCTATTATTGTTTGTGATAATACGAACATATTACCTAAAAAATTAGCGGTTACAAGCACATTTAGGCAGTTCTTGTTTTCTTATCTCTGTAATGTAAAACTTGGCAAATTCATTTTTGATTTCATTACGCACTCTTTCAAATTCGCTTCTGATGAAGTCCGTTGTCCCTATTGCTTCCGAGGGGTCATCAAAACCAATATGCAACCGTTTCCCTACATTGCCCTCAAAAGCCGGACACGTTTCGTTAGCACTACCGCATACTGTTATCACATAATCCCATGTATCACTTAAATAAGCAGTTACATTGGTAGGAATATGCTTACTTATATCAATGCCAACTTCTGACATTATCTTAACAACCAAAGGATTAACTTTCTCTGCCGGATGCGTACCAGCGGAATACACTTGTATATTCTTATCAAACGATTGCAGGAAACCATGCGCCATTTGGCTGCGACAGCTATTTCCTGTACATAAAATTAAAATTTTCATATTATACCCAAATTTATCAATCCATAATAAATGCCAACCAAAATAAACAGTATAGCTACCATGTTATTAAACCACTTCTGAAAAGTCTGCACACGGTTATAAAACTTTCCTATCCCTGCTACACTGTATGCCAAAATCCAAGCGACAAGCATAACTGGAAGCCCTGTTGCCAATGCAAAAATGACAGGTAGCAAATACCCCTCACTTTCCATAGCTGACATGGGAATAAGCATGCCAAAATAAAATAGCCCACTGGTCGGACAAAACGCCATGGCAAACAATATCCCCAGCAACAAACTGCCCCATGAACCTTTTAGTTTTTCTGTCTTTTCAGTAGCGGAAAATCCGAACTTAGGTAATTGCAATTTATCTCCGAATAGCATAAACAGCCCTATCAATATCAAAGCAGGAGCAAGCAGCAGTTCCCCCCATTCGCTGATACCTTTTTGTATGGCAAACATATCTGCACCCTTTCGGAGTATTGCGATAAGTATTGCGCCTAATGCAGAATAAGCCAATACACGCCCTAAAGTATATAGAACACCATTTGTAAATATCCGGTTACGGTTATTTATATCCTTACTGATAAATCCAATAGCGGTAATGTTGGTAGCCAATGGGCAAGGACTTACAGCAGTCAACAGACCGAGCAGAAAAGCGGTAATAATAGGTATCTCACTATTATCCAACCATGTTTGCAAGTATTCCATAAAACTGTATTTATTTTAGCAACTGATTGATTTTCTGTTTTAATTCTTTCTTGAAAGCTGATGTGTTGTTTCGGGCATTCTGAAAACCAAAGCGTGTCATGTCGTTACGTTCTTCTTTACCGTCCTTCCATTTATTAACATAAAGAGAAGACCAACTTACACGATATTTCTCTGCCAGCTTCTCGCCTTCGGGAGTTGAAATATCTACTTCTTTGAAACGTAGTTTACCATTTTTAACCAACTCTGCCAAATCTGCATTGACCACTTCTTTCGTATATTTCTCAATGGCTTTGCAAGTTACACAACGTTGTTTCCCATGAAAATAAAGAACTTCCACATAGGTATCTGCGGCAATCTGAGCCATTCCACAAATAGAAAACAAACAAGCAATGGTAAGGAATAAAAAGCGTTTCATCATAATCTGATTTACTTGGTTAATACATCTTTTACTTCTTTGGCAGAAAGTTTGCCCTTTGCCACAACCTTACCGTCAACAACGAGGGCAGGAAGTGCCATTACATTGTATTCCATAATCTTCATCAAATCTTCTTCTTTGGTTATTACCGCTTCCAAAGCTAATTCTTTTACTACTTGTTCAACCGTTGCATACAGAGCCTTGCAACCTGCACAGCCTGTTCCTAATACTTTAATTTCCATAATTTATAAATTTATTATATTAAACGTAATTCGCAAAACAACGAACATTAATATTAAAAAAAGGGGATTATCAGCAACACTCCCCCGATTTACAGATACATTGCCCGAAAAACTCCTTAAAGAGTTCACGAGCCAATTGCCAATTCTCTCGGTTGATACAGTATTTCACTTTAGGCGTTTCAACCTCTCCTTGTATAAGTCCTGCATCTTTCAACTCTTTCAAGTGCTGTGATACGGTTGCTTTGGCAATGGGAAGTTCTTCGTGAATATCCCCAAAATAACACGTTTTCTGCTTTGCCAAAAAGTGCATAATAGCAATTCGGGCAGGATGTCCCAATGCTTTGGCAAATCTTGCCAACTGTTCCTGCGTAACAGTATAATCTTTCTTTTTTTCCATATCTCGAATATCGTTCGCAAATATACGAACAATATTCGAGATAGCAAATTTCTTCATATTTTTTTCAGTGCAAGGTGCAAGTGCGTATATATATATACGCTTGCACCTTGCACTTGAACTATATATATTCATAATCAACCACTTGCATAATTCAAAAATAATGCGTACATTTGAACCCAAGATGTTGGCAGACAGACACCGGACAACAGCAGACAGTTTTTAAGGACTAAAGCGTGACGGATGCAAAGCCAAAATTTCTGAAAGTGCTGATATTGAGGAAGAAATAACGTTTGGTTCATAACCCAGGCGGATCACCAAGAAACAAAAGAAAATCAAGCAAATCCCTGATAATTAGATATTATCAGGGATTTCTTTTTTTCTCCCAAATAGTAAAAGGGGTACTTTAAAGCATATTCTCGGTGGATAAATCGTGGGACTAAAATCAAACCTATGGATAGTATCAGCATCAAGCCCCATTTCACTATATACTTGAATTATTTCTTTTAAATATCCAGCTTCATTTGCTCTTGCCCTGCAAACTATTTCATAAGCCACATCCTTATGGTGACGATATAATTCATCTAATGCAAATGCTTCATGCTCCAAGAGTAGAAATAGGTACAACCAACACGTTATCTTTTCTTCTATATGCGAATGTTCCAGTGGCCGTAAGTACCATGAGAAAAGAAGGATGCTTCATACGATTAACATCTATTTTAGACGCTAGTCGCAACAAACTATTTGCGCCATCTTCTATGAGTTTCTCTCCTCCTAATTTTATTTCAATCAATGCATAATCTCCATTTGGTAAATGAACAACAGCATCACATTCCAGTCCATTCTTGTCCCGGTAATGATATACATCACCCGCCAATGATTGGGCATAAACCCTTAAATCACGAACACATAATGTTTCAAATAATAAACCGAATGCTTTGAGATCGTTCATTAAATCTCCAGGACCTATTCCCATTGCGGCTGTTGCTATTGATGGATCAACAAAATATCTGGTATCCGCAGTACGTATAGCTGTTTTAGATTTCAAATTTGGATTCCATGCAGGCATATCCTCTACTACAAACATTGAACGTAATGCATCAAGATAGTTCCTAACCGTTTTATCTTCCACAACATTGGGATCGCCACCGTTCATGTCTTCAACAATTTGCCTGATGGATGTTTGTGTACCTTGAAATCTTGCATATGAACGCATAAGTCGTTTTGCTCTTTCAACACTTCGATCCACCCCATCCACTTGACGAATGTCCACATTCACTACGGCATCATAATAATCTTTAGCAGGGTTCAATGCGACATCTTCAGGTAATTCTGAAACTACCGGCCAACCACCACGGCAAATTAAAAACGCGATTCTTCGTAAATCAGATTTTGCCTCACATCCAATAGACATTCTGGGATTACTGAATAATTTTGACAAACTAATATCCCCAGTAGAATCTCCAGATTCAAATAATGCCATCGGACGCATCCGTAACCAAGCAAAACGCCCGGTTCCTGAATGACTTATTTTTTCTCTATTTGCAGGTTTGGCTGAACCTGTCAATATAAACTGACCCATTCCATTTCTATGATCCACTGTATAACGTATAGCATCCCATATTATAGGTGCAAGTTGCCATTCATCAATCAAACGAGGTGTTTCTCCATTAAGTATTATATCAGGATTATCCTCTGCAAATATCATGTATTGTGAACGCCTGCGAGGGTCATCCATAAAAACAGCACTATTGCTATGGTGCTCCGCAGTTGTGGACTTACCACACCATTTTGCGCCCTCCAAAACAATTGCACCTATACTTTTTAATCGTGTGGAGAGTTCTATATCTATAATACGTGGACGATATTTATTAGCCATAAATAGTTGAATTTATGATGCAAAGATAACTCAATTTGCCAGGATTACCAAATATGGCGATCTGAAATTGCTCAAATCGGCGCATTTCAACTACCCAATTTGGCGGTTTTACACTACCCAATTTGGCCACATTGGATAACCAAAATCACCCCGCTTTCAATAACTCCCGACCCACCTCTATCGCTTTATCAAAAAATCTTTTCAACAAAATCCCCATCGCCTGCTGCTTAACCATCGCCAGCCGCATCTCTTCGTCTATCACCATATTCCCGGCAGGCCGGTAACCGGCCGCTTGCCGCATGGCAGTCCGTTTCGCTTCCGGACTGTCGCGGATAATTCCCCGTGCTTGCAGGGAGAGATACACCCGCGCCGGATAAAGCCGCTCGATCGGACAGCCTGCCCGGTATTGCTCAAACACCCGGCGCAGAAATACCCGTTCGCGCTCCTCCTTGTAAGCCTCGGAGACGGGCGGAAGGGCGGACAGCGATTTCGCTTGCTCACGCTCCACAACAGCCCGGTATCGCAAATCGCTGGTTTGATAACATTTCAGCCAGCGGGTAATCGTGCGCAGGTTCAAACCCATGAAATCCCCGTATTCACCTTTGGCCCCCAATTCAAAACAAAGGGCGACCTCCTGCAAGGTCAGGCTCGGATATGACTCCTGAAGGTCGGCTGCCAGTTTAGCAATCAAAATACCCAGATCACGGTCGTTAGGAGGCGAAAAACCCAGCAAGACATAGGTCTGGAATAATATTTGATTTACCGCCGGAAGAATTTCCTCCGGCCGGTACGTCATCAGGCGGCGGTCGGCAATGGCATGTTGCAGTCTGATTTCCAAACTCATACGGCTTGCGAATTATAGATTTTCATGGCTATTTCCGTCGCACGTTTCCCTGTTTCCATCAATTCCTCTACTTTCGAAGAACGTTCCGGCCGGCCGGATGAATAGATCACTTTGGGAATATGCTGCTGCGCGCCGCCGGAAAGCTCTTCCGTTTTCAGATTGAAATTGTGGTATCGCCACCAGCCGATGAAACTCTGGCTGTAATCTTTTTTCGTCCGGATCGTATCCAGGCTGAATTTCAGGCGCAGGAAATCATCGAATACGGCCATGGCTCCCCGCACATATTGCAGGACGGCTGTGCCTTTTCCGGAATAACGCACGATGGTGGCCTGCCAGTCTTCGTCTGCCAGCAAAGCATCTTTCCATTGCTCACGCTCTTCATCCAAATTCTGCGGTTCTTCTTTCGGCTCCTCGCACGCGTGTTGTTGCTGTTGTTGTAAGTTTACTTTACTTTCATTTACTATAATATTATCTAATATAATATGTGCACTTTTTGTCATATTTTCGGTAGTTTCTGTAACAATAACCGGGGTTTCTGCAACATTAATGCAATCGAACTCTTCGCGAATGGGATTTTTGCATCGCTTTTGTGCTTGAATATACCGTTCTTGAATACTTTTGGATGTTAATACGCAATAAACATTGTATATATCCCTGTTAAACAGATTTATTTTCAAACTAAAGTCGATTATGTCCCGCACAACTTCCTCTGTTTCACCTAAACGGTCGGAAAGATCGTACACATAATCGTCTGATATATGAAGAAAATACCCTTCTTTCCTATATACGTCGCACAGGATGGTGAAATAAGCCAGAAAGCCGAGCGACTTGTAGCGGCTTTTCAGTTTACGTACTTGTATGTTTTCAAATATATCGGTATCGACCGGAAAATAATCCAGTCCTTTTTTGATAGGTCTAGCCATGATTGTTATAAACTTTTTCAATTATGATTTTGTACCGCACGGATAACCAGCCGTAACGTTTTCAGCATCAGCAGTTCTCCAGGCAGCACGCGTATCACGCACCAGCCTGAGACTGCCGCCTCATTATATTTCTCCATATCACGCAGATAGCCTTCGGGGCGGATATGGCGGCCACCGTTGAAGGCGCCGCCCTCCACCTCGACAGCCACACGGCGGGAAGGGATGGCGAAGTCGAACCGCCAGTCCCGCCCAGGATGGAAACGGTATTCAGCCACCACCTCCTCGCCCGTATGCTTCAGGATCAACGCGCTAAGCGGCGAATAACCCGGTGTCGTCATAGAGAAAGTTTTCGGCCTCTTTCGAGGTGTTGCATTGTTCGACCAGACAGGTGTTGTGCCGGTTGTCGAACGCCATCCATTTTTTCAGAAACGGGTCGTAAAAATACCCGTATTCCTCGCCACACGAATAGGTGTAACTGCGCGAACCTCTTTCGCCCGTAATCAGGCGCATCAGGCAGGCTGCCGCCTGGTCTCCCAGGAGGCAACCGATGGTAAGGGTATGCTTTTTCATCAGGCGGCAGTTTGAAGGGTTTGCAAATCATCGTTGTCAAGACGGATGAAGGCATCATGCTCCAAACGCTTGCCGGTTTCGATATAAGCCAGCGCTTCACGTTCGCAGCTTGACAGGTCTTCGAGCAGCAGGTCGATGGAAGCATATTCGTCACGGCCGATATGAAAGCGCGACACCACATTTCCGCAAAACTCTTCGGAGGTTCCCACACGGGCATAGATGGTCAGCAGTTGCGCATCGCCGCAGTTCTGACGTTGATAACCGGTGATCTGGAAATTGTCATCCACCGCCACCAATCCGGTAAAATTGACTACATGATACACCATGCGCTGCAACGCTTCAGAGAGACTGGGATGCACCGGAGCCTTGTTTTCATACGTAATCACATGGTTGTCGCCTGTACTTTCGTCTAACACTTCATAGCGGGCTTTGAAAAAACTGTCTTTGACAGAGATGAAGGAAAAAGTCTTTTCTGTTTTGTTCATTACTTTATTAAAATGGTATCGTTTAGATTCATTTCTAAATTCACGCTGCCCGCACCCCTTTCGGTTCCTCGCGGTATTCCACGTAAACACTTTTCACTCTCACCCCTTTGCGCGCCTGTTTTTTGGCATACGACAGCATCGGGCGAAAGATACGTTCCAGATCATCATCCGAGAGGTTGCGACCAAGTTCCTGCCACCAGAAACGCAACAGGTCGATATAACCTTCGGGATCGGTCACGACAGGGATAAGATCGGTAGCCACCGCAGTCAATTGAAGGGCAGCCTGCCCAGCCAGCAGTCGCGAATCGGCCTTCTGCAAGGCTTGCGACTTTTGTTCATCGGAGAGGTCATCACGCCCGGCAATACGCTTTTCGGTGCGGTTGCGGTTCTTTTGCAATTGCAGGGCACGGTTTTCTGCTTCGTTCATCTGCTTCTTCATATAAGCAAACAGGATACAGGAGGCTTCGTAGGCAGGACTGCCTTTTTCTGCCGGATCGATACTTTTTTCAAAAGCGACAAATTGCTTCTGCCACTTGACCAGCTCGGTCGTGAAAGGTTTACGGATACAGTTCATTCGCCCGACTTCGCATGTACATTCGGCAATGTAGGCTCTGATTTCGCCCGCAAAGAATTCGTTCATTCCTTCGCGTCCGATCTGTTCCAACAGCCCGCGCCCTTTTCCGGCATACAAGACACTGCTTTCCGCATTCATTTGGAGAGTCGATACGCAATTTTCCATAGGTAGGCCGGCTTTTAAAACGCCTTTTTCACTTTTAGTCATTGTTTACTTTAAAATTAAAATAATTAAATTACAATAGTTAAGATTTAACCAGGTGTTGATTGATTAAACCGATGCAAAAGTAAGGGTTTAAATTTACATGAGCAAGTAATAATCAATATTTGTATGCGATTTTATGAAAATACTTTTATTCGTCACCAATTCATTAATATTAACTATTACATCCGTGCTAAATACATAGATTTTTACTAAATTCCAACGGCGAAAAATAGGCCATCGCCAAAATACTTATTGTAAATTTCCCCATTCCGGCGAAAGCTGTTGTTTTTTATAGGAAAACGCCCTTCCGGGAGAAAAAATAATTTCTTTCGGAAGAAAATCAAATTTCATCCGGGAGAAATTGAAAACGGACCCGGATGGGGTGAAACAGGGAAGGGAAGATAATGTAAAATTCGAGACTGGCTTTCAGAAATAAGGTGTCAGATTGAAAAAAGTCCAGATAAACAAGGTTTGTTTATAAATAAAGGTTATATTTGCAATGTCGTATGAAGGTCTGTTACAGCGGTGGCGGATTTACGATGATATAAATTATAAGTTAAGCATTTTATAAGGTATTATTCCGATCAACGAAAATCCCCATTTAGTTACAAATCAGGAATAATAGCAACAAAATGCCCATGCTAGTTGTATATACTTATGTGTATAAATATAGCGTGGGCTGTTGTCTATTATCTGATTTGTGGGCATGGGGATGCCTCGTTGATAGGTAATAGCGGCAGTCACACGCTTTTTTTATGCCCTAAACTGCCGTCTTTCAATCTTATAATCTTACACAAAAGATCATTGTTTTTGACTTTATCGAACTCACTATACTTAAAAGAGGGGTATAAATTTCAGGTGATAGCCTGATTAATTTAATTTCGGTTAAGTAAGAACTGCCCGTCCGTGAGGATAGGCAGTTCATTTTAACAACCGTGTCCTGTTTGGTTTCTGAATATTTTCCACAGAAAAACAGATACGGGACAAATAATAATCTTAACTTTGCCGCAAACAAAATCGTATCGCTATGAAAAATAATGGAGTAAAGATGGAAGTCAGAATAGAAAACGAAACCGTTTGGTTAACCCAAGCGCAAATTGCCGAACTATTTGGTGTGAAGCAACCTGCTATATCCAAGCATTTAAAAAATATTTATGATTCAGGAGAACTGAATGAAGATAGCACTTATTCCATTTTGGAATACATGGGTAACGATGGCAAACAAAGATACCAAACCAAATTTTATAACTTGGATGTTATATTATCTGTCGGTTACCGTGTTAATTCCAAGAATGCAACCCAATTCCGCATTTGGGCCAATAAGGTTCTGAAAGATTATTTGCTCAAAGGATATGCTGTAAACCAGCGAATAGAAAATATTGAAGCCAAACTGCTTGAACACGATCAAAAGATTGATTTCTTTGTAAAAAATACTCTTCCCCCTGTCGAGGGAATTTTCTTCGACGGCCAATTATTCGATGCCTACAAATTTGCTGCCGACCTGATAAGATCGGCCCGCAAATCAATTGTACTTATCGATAATTATATTGATGAAAATGTCTTAATGCTTTTCACAAAACGGAGTCCAGGTGTAACTGGATATAAAGGATATTATACAAAAGATCATTTAACGCCACCTATCTGCACACAACTCAACTCCGCCTATCCAACCGGTCGTAACTTTGCATTGTCAATCAGACGAAACAACAAAGTATCAACCTTAAAACAATTTATTAACGATGGCCCAGGGCTACAAATTAGTAACAAGAAAAGTGACCGACCTGAAAGGCGGTGCAGCACAGGAAAAAATTTATGCGATACCGGACTACAACGGGCATACCGACATGGATACATTGTGTGTCATGATCGGAGCGCGATCTACCGTTTCCAGCGCCGACGTAAAAGCGGTATTGGATAACCTTAATTTCATCCTCGACATGGAGCTGCGTGCAGGACGTATCGTCCAGTTAGGCGAGTTCGGTAATTTCCGCCTCTCGTTGTCCAGCAACGGCGCAAGCGACAAGAAATCGTTCACCCAGGCCGACGTGAAAGGGGCACGTGTGATCTTCACACCCGGCGCCTCCCTGCGTAATACCAAAAAGCTGGTCGCCTTCACCTCTACCGAAAAGAAGGAAGACGAAGGCAACGGCTCCGAAGGGGGCGGCGGAGGCAGCGACAGACCGGAAATCGAGTAACCCGGCTAATTGAAAAATTTTCATTATCTTTGTTATCACGATGAAACCAACAACGCTTTCTATTAAAGAACTGAGTGCGATGTATTTTCCGCACAGCAGCATCCGCAGCGCCGGCGTGCAACTGAAACGCTGGCTCGTGTATAACAAACCGCTCATGCAGGCCCTCACAGATGCGGGCTATTACAACGGACAAAAGATTTTAACTCCTAAACAGGTGACGCTCGTCTTTGAATATCTGGGCGAACCCTGACTTTCCCGAGTGAAGAAACAAAGTGTACAATTATGGATTGCCGTGCTGCTGACCGCAGCCGGCATCCTCCTTTTATTTTTCGGCTTCTGGACGGCTCCGCTGGGAGAGATTCATAACAGTGTGCTGGTGGCCTTCGGTGAGACTGCAACGTTTGCCGGAGCGCTGTTCGGAGTCGATTATAAATACAAACAAAATCAATGAACCTTAGTAGAAATTTCACCTTCGAAGAACTCACTTACAGTCGTATCGCCATCGAGCACGGTCTTGAAAACGTACCCGGCCCGCTGGCTTTCCAATCATTAAAAAACCTCGCGACCTATCTGCTTCAACCGCTTCGCGACCGCTACGGCAGTGCAATCGCCATCACAAGCGGCTACCGCAACGAAACGGTCAACCTGCTGGTCGGCGGAGTCAAAAATTCGCAACATACGAAAGGCGAAGCAGCCGACTGCTACATCGCCGAAGGGCCGGAAAAGCTGCTGGAGATATTGAAAGCCTCCGGTCTCGATTTCGACCAGGCAATCCTCTACCGCCGCAAAAAGTTCCTCCATCTGTCTTATCGCGAAGGGTTTAACCGCCGGCAGGTACTTTACGGATAAATAAGAGACAACTGCAAAACACACCCTATAAATTCATACCATTAAAAATCTCCATGAAATTCAGCCTATTCATTCTCATCATCTTATTTTTCGCAAATTGTTCGAGCCGCAAGCACACCGCTTCCTTTTGCCAGCAGACCGACAGCCTGCTGCAAACCAGCCGCCTGACAGTTCAAACGGCCCGAATCCCCGAAAGCCGTGCCGACCTTTCCATTCCGGTCGCAACCCTCAAAGAGTTGCCAGCCGGCGCCGCCTTTATCCAAAAAAGCGGACAGGCAACAGCTGAAATCCGTTTCCTACATGACACGTTATTTGTCGCTGCCACCTGCGATAGCCTGCAAACGCTCGTCTGGCAATATGAGGAACAATTGGAGAGGCAGTCAAAACAAACAAAAGAGATCAGAAAAGAGGCAGAAAGGAAATCCGGTTTGCCCCAAATCACGATTTTATTGACTTTCTTCCTAATCGCACTAATCATACTCTACAAATTTTCTCCCCACAAATCTGCCTGACCAGTCATATCAGAGGTCATACTCGCCTTCACCGATCAGCAAAACCGGACGGAGATACGAAAAAAAGTCCCTTCAGAACGATTGTTTATTAAAATAATCTTTACCTTTGTCACATCGTCTGTTATTGGACGACAACCAAAATTCATTAGTTATGGGGAAATTTATAAATCCCTTTACCGACTTCGGTTTTCACCGTATCTTCGGTCAAGAGGTGCACAAAGAGTTATTAATTGATTTTCTGAATCAATTATTGAAAGATGAACGTCATATCATTGACATCACTTTCCTGAATCCTATCCAGCAACCGGAAACCATAGAGGACCGGGGAGTGATATTTGACATTCATTGCAGGGATGACAAAGGAGGTTGGTTTGTGGTCGAAATGCAAAACGGAGCCCAACCCTATTTTTACGACCGGGGTATTTATTACTTGTCACGGGCTATCAGTAATCAAGGGGAAAAGGGAAAAGACTGGAAGTTTAGCTTATGTCCGGTGTATGGCATATTTCTGTTAAACTATAAGATGGGGATAAACTCCAAATTCCGTACTGATGTTATATTGGCAGACCGTGATACGGGGCGTATGTTTAGCGACAAGATTCGCCAGGTCTATTTGGAACTCCCCTGGTTTACAAAAGAGCCGGATGATTGCGAAACAGATTTTGAACGTTGGTTATATTTATTAAAACATATGGATACATTGGAAAGAATGCCTTTTAAGGCACGCAAAGCCGTCTTCGACAAATAGCTAGAAGTGGCAGATGTGGCTAATCTGAGCAAGGATGAACGTATCCTGTATGATGAAGCCTTGAAACGCTATCGCGATTATAAAAATACGATTGACTATGCGGAAGAGAAAGGTGTGGAAAAGGGGATCAAAATAGGGAAAGAAAAAGGTAAGACTGAGGAACAACGCCTTATCGCTGCCAATTTCAAAAAGCGGGGAGTCAACACAGAAATGATTGCCCAGTGTACAGGTCTGTCAATTGAAGAAATAGACAACTTGTAATCCACTCACTTTATTTATATGGATCAGCAAAGTTCGCGGTGCTCCCGAAAACTTTGCTGATAACCAAAATTCAGAAAATCAAACCATCTTCAACCCTATGATGGAGACGATTAAAGTTGTAATAAAAAACAACCGTCCCAAAGTAGCCGGTTCATGGAAAAAAAGAATCCCGACCAACACCGTACCGACAGCTCCGATACCGGTCCATACCGGATAAGCTGTACCTATCGGTAAAGCCTGTGTCGCTTTTGCCAAAAGATACATACTCAGAGTTACGGAGACCACAAATCCTATTCCCCACAGATAATATTCATTTCCTACCGTCTCCTTGGTCTTACCCAGACAAAAGGCAAAACATACCTCCAATAATCCCGCAACAATCAATATAATCCAACTCATAAACTCCGATATTTAAAATTTGGCTGCAAAGTTAAGCTGCCCCCTCTCACCGGCTCTTTACATTTGATAAGAAATAACAGCAGAAGGTTGCAAAAAATCCTTTTTCAAAGGTAACTTTTAGTACTTTTGTAAAAACGATTGGATAACCTATGGATATACACGAGATCATAAACAAAATATACCCGATGCCGGAATCTTCAGTAGACAAGCTGAAGAGGCTCTTGTCAAAGGTTACATATCCTAAAGGCCACCTCATATTGGAAACGGGCAAAACCGAGACTAATCTGTTTTTTATCGAGAAAGGGATTGCAAGGGCTTATATCCCTGTCGACGGCAAAGAAGTAACCTTTTGGATCGGCCGGGAAGGCAGCACCATCGTTTCATTGAAAAGCTACGTGAACAACCAGCAGGGATATGAAACTGTCGAACTGATGGAAAACTCGGTGCTGTATATGCTGAAACGCAAAGAACTCTATGAGTTATTCGAAGAAGATATACATATCGCCAACTGGGGACGCAAATTTGCAGAAACAGAATTCCTGCAAACAGAGGAAAGGCTTATCTCCCTCCTTTTTACAACCGCATCCGAACGTTATAGGGAACTGCTGAAAGACAATCCGGATTTACTGCAAAGAATGCCGCTGGAATGCCTCGCCTCCTATCTGGGAATCACCCCGGTAAGCCTTAGCCGGATAAGGGCGAAGCTAAAACGGGAGTATTAAAATAGAAAATGCGCTGCCAAAACTATTTTATGTGCCGTTAATTCTTTACATTTGCCACAAAAATTAGCGGACATGATAGATTGCAAGGATGAACATATATTAAACGTCATTAATTATCCCGAGGATTTACGCAAGTTGCCTCAGGAGAAATTGGGCGAGGTATGTGAAGAGTTGCGGCAATACATAATAGATATACTTTCTGAAAATCCCGGCCATCTGGGAGCCAGCCTCGGTACTGTCGAACTGACCGTCGCCCTGCATTATGTCTTCAATACGCCCTACGACCGGATCGTTTGGGACGTCGGACATCAAGCTTACGGGCACAAAATCCTGACCGGACGCAGGGAGGCTTTCCATACGCTCCGGAAATTCAAAGGAATCAGCGGTTTCCCCAACCCGGGAGAAAGTGAGTATGACGCTTTCATTGCCGGACATGCCTCCAACTCCATTTCGGCAGCCATGGGTATGTCGGTCGCCTCGGAGCTGAAGGAGGAACACGACCGCCACGTAATAGCCGTGATCGGCGACGGGGCAATGACCGGAGGACTGGCCTTCGAAGGGCTGAACAATGCCTCTGCCAACCCCAACAACCTGCTGATTATCCTCAACGACAACGATATGGCTATCGACAACTGCGTCGGAGGATTGAGCCAGTATCTGGTTGACATCACGACCAGCCAGGCTTACAACAAAATGCGTTACGATGTGTACCGCGGCCTGCGGAAGATGAAGCTCATCAACAATGACCGCCGGGGGAATATCCTGCGCTTCAACAACAGCCTGAAAGCACTGCTCACCCAGCAACATAATCTGTTTGAAGGTTTCAGCATCCGTTACTTCGGCCCCGTAGACGGGCACGATGTGAACTACATGATAAAGCTGCTGAACGATATAAAAGACTTGCAGGGCCCCAAGCTACTGCATATCAAGACAAAGAAAGGAAAAGGGTTCAAGCCTGCCGAGGAATCGGCTACCGAATGGCATGCACCGGGCAAGTTCAACAAGGAGACAGGCCAGCGCATCATCGTGCACAACCTGGATGAGCCGCAATTGTATCAGGACGTCTTCGGACATACGCTGGTGGAACTGGCGGAAAAGGATGAGCGGATCGTGGGTATCACTCCCGCCATGCCGACCGGAAGCTCCATGATCTATATGATGAAGGCATTCCCTCAACGGGCCTTCGATGTCGGGATAGCCGAAGGTCACTCGGTGACTTTCTCCGCCGGACTGGCGAAAGAAGGAATGATCCCGTTCTGCAATGTCTACTCCTCTTTCATGCAGCGGGCATACGATAACCTGATACACGACGTCGCCCTGCAAAAACTGCATATGGTGATCTGCCTGGACCGTGCCGGACTGGTCGGCGAAGACGGCGCCACGCATCACGGGGTGTTCGACCTGGCTTACCTCCGTCCGATACCCAACCTGACGATCGCCTCGCCACTCAACGAGTTGGATTTGCGAAACCTGATGTACACGGGCTACAAGGAGGCTACGGGCACGTTCGTAATCCGTTACCCGCGGGGAAAAGGCGAGAAAAAGGACTGGCGTAACGAAATGCATGTCCTGCCCATCGGAAAAGGGAAGAAATTGAGCGAAGGAGACGATATCGCTGTTTTATCTATCGGACCGATTGGAAACGAAGTGATAAAAGCAATTGAAGAAGTAACCGGTGAAGGAATATCGGTTGCACATTATGACATGATTTACCTGAAACCGATCGATGAAGAATTACTGGACGAAATAGGCAAAAAGTTCAAACGCGTCATTACCGTAGAGAACGGTGTAGCAAAGGGCGGACTGGGTAGTGCGGTTCTTGAATTTATGGCAGACAACGGATATACTCCGCGGGTGAAACGCATCGGTATACCCGACACATTCATTGAACACGGGTCGATCCCCGAGTTATACAAATTGTGCGGCCTGGATGCCGGCAGCATAGCCGGAGAAATCCGAAAGATGATGAACGATTAATTATTAATGACGATTTGCCGGACGATGCGGCAGGTGGAATGAGTAACAATTGATAAAATGAAAATTATTATTGCCGGGGCAGGCGAAGTGGGTACGCATCTTGCAAAGATGTTATCGCAGGAAAAACAGGATATCATCCTGATGGACCCGAGTGAGGAACGGTTGAACATCACCAACACCAATATGGAGATACTTCCTATGGTTGGTAATCCGACTTCGATCCGCGACCTGGAAGAAGCCGGCATAAAGAAAACAGACCTGTTCGTCAGCGTTACTCCGGAAGAGACAACGAATATTGCGGCAAGTATCCTGGCCTCCAAGCTGGGAGCACGCAAAACTCTGGCACGTATCAACAACTACGAATATCTGTTGCCTAAAAACAAAGAACTGTTCGAAAAGCTGGGCATCCACTCGATGATCTATCCGGAAATGTTGGCAGCCAAAGAGATCGTCAACGCGATACGCCGCCCGTGGACACGCCAGTACTGGGAACTGTTCGGAGGAGCCCTGATCCTGATCGGGGTGAAGGTTCGCGAAAACTCCCGCCTGGTGAACAAACAACTGGCCGAACTGCTGAACGAACAGAAGCTGTACCATATCGTTGCCATCAAACGGCAATATGAAACGATTATCCCCCGCGGTACCGACCTTGTCCTGCCCGGCGATATCGTTTTCTTTACGACGACCAAAGAACATATCAAAGACGTGCAGATGCATGCCGGCAAGAAAGACCCGGAAGTAAAGAAAATCTTTATCATGGGAGGCAGCCGCATCGCTATCCGCACCAGCCAGTATCTGCCGAATAATATCCGCGTAAAGATACTGGAAACAAACAAAGAGAAAAGTCACCGCATAGCCGAGGTAGTGCCGAGCAATGTCCTGATCATCAACGGAGACGGACGCGACACGGAGCTACTGATGCAGGAAGGGATCAAAGACGCACAGGCGTTTGTCGCTTTGACAGACAATTCGAGTACGAATATCCTGGCTTGCCTGGCTGCCAAACGTTTCGGCGTATTCAAGACAGTCGCCAAGATCGAGAATATCGACTATATCCCGCTGGCCGAGAATATGGATATCGGTTCGGTAATCAACAAGAAGCTGATTGCCGCCAGTCATATCTATCAGTTCCTGCTGGATGCCGACGTGTCGAACGTGAAGTTCCTGACCTTTGCCAATGCCGACGTGGCCGAGTTGGTGGCACGCCCCGATTCGAAGATCACCCGCAAACAGGTGAAAGACCTGCACCTGCCGAAAGACCTGACGCTGGGCGGACTGATACGCGACGGCGAACCGATGATGATTAAGGGTGACACACAGATACAGGCATACGACCACGTGGTGGTATTCTGCCTGGAAACTGCCATGCGTAAACTGGAAGATTATTTTAATTAGTATGTTTTAGTATGTTACTGAATATACGTTTCATAATAAAAATGCTGGGGATGATGTGCATCCTCGAAACACTGTTTATGCTGATGGCAACAGTGGTCGCTTTCCTGTACAAAGGAGGCGATTTCTATCCATTGCTTATCTCCAGCGGAATCCTGTTCGGGGTCGGCATATCGCTCTATGCCATCGGTTTCCGCGCAAACGAATACACAGCCGGCCGACGGGAAGGGATGCTGACGGTTACGCTTACCTGGTTGCTGCTCTCGTTGCTGGGAATGTTGCCTTTCTATTTGGGAGGATATATCGACAATATAACGGATGCTTTCTTTGAAACCATGTCAGGCTTCACGACCACCGGATCGACCATTCTCACCGATATAGAAGCTCTGCCTAAAGGCGTCCTGTTCTGGCGAAGCCTCACTCAATGGCAGGGAGGTATCGGTATGATCGTATTTACCGTAGCATTGATGCCTATCCTGGGAGGCGGAGCGACACAGATGTTTAATGCCGAAACACCGGGGATCACACACGAACGGTTCCGCCCGCGTGTAACACAGGTCGCCAAACGCCTGTGGGGTGTTTACGTGTTCCTTACCGTCCTGCTGATCGGGTTGTTATGGATAGGCCCGATGAATTTATATGACGCGGTAAACCATGCCCTGACAGCGATTTCTACCGGCGGATATTCCACCAAAAACGCCAGTATCGCTTATTGGCATTCGGCTTATATAGAATATGTTATCACGATATTTATGTTTATCGGGGCAACTAATATCACCCTGATCTATTTCTGCCTGAACGGAAATATAAAGAAGTTGTTTTTCGATGAAGAGTTTCGCTGGTTCTTCTGGTTTGTCCTGATCATGACGGGAATAACAACCGGCTGGATCATGTATCACGGATTCTTTACAGACTTCCCGACAGCTTTCCGGCAGGCTGCATTCCAGGTGGTTACGCTGGTTTCGACCTGCGGCTTCGCGACAGAGAATTATATTCCCTGGGGACCTTTCTTCTGGATGATCGCCCTGATACTGATGTTCATCTGCGGTTGCGCTGGCTCGACCTGCGGAGGACTGAAAATGGGACGTTTCGTGATCCTTTCCAAAAACCTGTTCAACGAATTCAAGAAACAAACCCATCCGCATGCCATTATCCCGGTAAGGATGGATTCACATATCGTATCCGGCGAGGTCGTACACCGCGTACTGGCTTTCGCTTTTGCCTATATGTCACTGATCGTACTCAGCTGTGCCGTGCTGATGCTCGACGGGTTGGGCTTTGAAGAGTCGATCGGTGCTGCCGTCTCAGCCATCAGCAATGTCGGGCCGGGACTTGGCAAACTGGGGCCGGTAGACAACTTCTCGGAAGTTCCGGTGGTATCCAAATGGTTCCTTTCCTTACTGATGATGACAGGACGTTTGGAGATATTTACTGTATTGACATTACTTGTTCCGGGATTCTGGAAACAATAAAATAGATTTGATATGAAAACACGTACAATGTTCCTTACAATCATGAGTTGCCTGTTCGTAGGACTGGCAGCCGGCGCACAGACCTCCGCACAGCGGGAAACAGCCGATTTACTGCCGGAAGGTACTTTCACCAACGGAATAGAAGGCCCGGCCACCGACAAAGCCGGCAATCTGTATGCCGTTAACTACGGAAAAGAAGGAACGATAGGCATTGTACGTCCGGACGGCTCGCACGAATGCTTCGTGACGCTCCCCGAAGGTTCGACAGGCAACGGCATCCGCTTCAACAAGGCTGGAGACATGCTGGTTGCCGATTACACCGGTCATAACATCCTGAAAGTCGACATGCAGACCAAAGCGATCAGCACGTATGCACATGAGTCCCGGATGAACCAGCCCAACGACATCGCCCTCGCCCCGGGCGGCAATCTCTATGCCAGCGATCCGGACTGGCCGAACCAGAAAGGGCAACTCTGGCTGATCACTCCCGACGGTAAAGTGACCCTGCTGGAAAGCGATATGGGGACGACCAACGGCATCGATGTCAGCCCGGACGGTAAAAAACTTTATGTTAACGAGTCTGCACAACTCAAAGTATGGGTCTATGATATCAAGCCGGACGGGACACTCAAAAACAAACGGCTTTTCAACACCTTCGAAGGCTTCGGCATGGACGGAATTCGTTGCGATGTGAAAGGCAACCTGTATCTCTGCCGCTACGACAAAGGAACGGTAGCCGTTATAAATCCGAAGGGCAAGCTGATCCGCGAAATACAACTGAAAGGCAAAAAGCCCTCCAACATCACATTCGGAGGTCCTGACAACCGCCGCTGCTATGTCACCCTGCAAGATCGCGGCTGCTTCGAAACCTTCACTGCCGAACATCCGGGAAGAGAATAATTATTCACCTATTTGAATATTTCTTTAGGTCTGATATACGCTTTTGCTTAATTTTGCGTTATAATAGGTACGAATAACTAGAAGAGACGCAAAATGATAGAATATATTAAGGGGGATATCGTAGAACTGACTCCCACACAGATGATCATCGAATGTGCAGGGATTGGCTACGAACTTAACATATCTCTGACCACATACAGCGCATTCAGCGGTAAACCAACCGGGAAAATTTACGTATATGAAGTAATACGTGAAGATGCCCACCTGCTGTTCGGTTTCGCCCAAAAGGTTGAACGCGAGTTGTTTTTATTACTGACATCGGTATCCGGTGTCGGTCCTAATACGGCACGTATGATCCTGTCATCTCTTCCTCCTTCCGAACTGATCCAGGTTATCGCCAACAAAAACGAAACGGCGCTGACCTCGGTAAAAGGCATCGGACAGAAAACAGCCCAGCGCATCCTGGTCGACCTGAAAAACAAGGTGAAAGCCGGCGATTCGATGGTTGGGACGGGAACGGCTGCCACGGCAGGAAACGGTGCGGTGGCCGAAGAAGCGGTGGCCGCCCTGGTTATGTTGGGATTCCAAAAGGCTGCTTCACAAAAGGCAGTCAGTTCAATACTGAAAACCTCGCCGATGCTGGCTGTGGAACAAGTGATAAAAAGTGCACTCAGAATGCTTTAATAGTTGACAGGTAGGGGCTGTTCGCGAACCGCCCTTACAAGTGACAGTTGACAGTTTAAAATGAAAAAGAAGACTCTTAAATATCTTATCTGGGTTACAATACTGCTATTCGGGATCGGCATGCTCTCGCTGAATGCCAATTACCTGACTTATACGGCGTCCTTGCCGGATATCCAGTTGCTTGAAGGACAAGATGACATGCCCGACGGGAAGGATACTGTCCCGGCAACCCGCTATCCGGTATCCAAAACCGTGCCGGAGGGTGATGAAACCTATAAAGACCTCTTGAAAAAATCCCCGGTAGATTTACGCGATCCGGAAAACGTGAAAACCTTCGTTGAATACGATATCAGGACCGGACGATATGTTGTCCGCTCCCGTTTAGGGGAGAAAGACCTGATCACTCCGATCGACCTGAGTCCGGAAGAATATCAGAAATACAGCATGCAGGAATCGCTCCGTTCTTACTACCGCCAGAAAAACGAAGAAGAGTTTCAGAAGGAAGCAGACAAGAAGTTTAACCTGGCAGATATGCAGTTCGGTATCGGTGCGGCAGAACGTATATTCGGTCCCGGAGGTGTACGTGTAAAGACACAAGGGTCGGCCGAAGTCACATTAGGCTTGAAGCGGAACAGCACGAAAGACCCTTCACTCCCCGAACGCGCCCGCAGCAATACCATTTTCAACTTCGACGAAAGTGTGCAGTTGAATGTACAGGCCTCCGTCGGTTCGAAAGTGAATTTCGACATGAACTACAATACGGAAACCTCTTTCGACTTCGATTCCAAAAAGCTGAAACTGGCTTATACGGGCGAAGAGGATGAGATCATCAAATCACTGGAAGCCGGTAACGTGTCGATGACGACAAGCAACTCGCTGATCAACGGCGGAGCTGCCCTGTTCGGTATGAAAGCAGACCTTCAGTTCGGAAAACTGAGGGTGAACGCGTTGTTCGCACAGCAGAACTCGGAATCAAAAACGGTAAACTCCAAAGGTGGCGTACAGACCAAGGATTTTGAACTGAAGATCGACGAGTATGATGCGAACCGTCACTTCTTCCTGGCGCACTACTTCCGCAACAGATACAACGACGCTGTCAGCCAATTGCCTCAGATAAAAGCAACTCTGAATATTACCCGACTGGAAGTTTGGGTGACCAACACAAGAGGTAACTACGACCAGGCTCGTAACATCGTCGCTTTTACCGACATCGGTGAAAACGACGCAGCCTATATGGCAAATCCCGGTGCATTCCCGATTAAGGACGGATCATATCCTGCCAATAATGCGAATGACCTATACAACCAAATGACCACCACCTATTCCGGCGCCCGTCAAATCAGCGATGTAGAAAGCGTATTAACCGGATTCACCGGAGGTTCCGAATACGAAGCCATAGAGAATGCCCGCTTGCTGGATCCGAACTCCGAATATATCTACGACAAACAACTGGGATATCTGTCCTTGAATATGAGTTTACAGGAAGGACAGATGCTGGCCGTGGCCTTTGAATATGAATATTCCGATGCCAGTGGAAAACGGACAGGAAGAGTCGGCGAGTTTTCCGACAGCAATCCGACGAATCCCAGCAACTGTCTGTATGTAAAGTTACTGAGAGGCACGAATATGTCTCCCCCCATGAAATATTGGGATTTGATGATGAAGAATATCTATTCCCTGGGTGCTTACTCTGTCCAGAAAGAAAAGTTCCGCCTGGATGTCATGTACCAAAGCGATACGACCGGTACTTATATAAACTATCTGCCGGAAGCACGCACCGACACGTTGTCCAGACAAATCTGGATACGCCTGATGGGAGCAGACCGCCTGAACGCCCAGAACGAATCGCATCCGGACGGATATTTCGACTTTGTGGAAGGATACACTGTACAGGCGTCCACCGGTAGGGTGATTTTCCCGACCATCGAGCCTTTCGGTTCCAGCCTGAAAGAAAAACTGGAAAAAGTTGTCAGCCCGGCAATTGCCGATAAATATGTATTCCAGGAATTATACGATACGACCCAGACAGCCGCCCGTCAGATCGCTGAAAAAAACAAATTCATCATGCGGGGAGAATATAAGGCATCTTCCGCATCCGAAATACAATTGGGAGCCAGCAACGTGGCACGCGGTTCGGTACGTGTAACGGCAGCAGGTGCCACACTGACGGAAAATGTGGACTATACGGTCGATTATACGTCGGGAACCGTTACTATCCTGAATGAAAGTATCATTGCTGCCGGAACTCCTGTCAGCGTTTCGCTGGAAAACCAGACGGCCTACAATATGCAGCGAAAAACAATGATGGGACTGGACCTCAACTACCAGTTCAATCCCGACTTCTCGCTGGGGGCCACCATTATGCATATGTCTGAAATGCCGTTGACGACCAAAACGGTATTTGGCGACGAATCCATCAAAAACACCTTGTGGGGATTCAACATCGCCTACAAGGCGGAAAGCCAATGGCTGACAAACACATTTGACAAACTACCGTTGCTAAACCTGACAAAACCCAGCCAGATAGCATTCACCGGAGAATTTGCCCATCTGATAGCCGGCCATTATGAGAACAAATATAGCGGAGGCTACTCTTATCTGGACGATTTCGAATCGACACAAAGCGGCTTCGACCTGCTGAACCCGTATCCGTGGAAACTCGCCAGCGTGCCTTGGGATAATAGCGCTAATGCCCTTTTCCCAGAAGCAAGCAAAACAAACGATATAGAATATGGTAAAAACCGTGCACTGCTGGCATGGTATTATGTGGACGGGTTATTCAACCGTAAAAATTCCAGTCAGGCTCCGACGCATATCCGTAATGATAAAGAACAATTATCCAACCATTACGTCCGCGCCATTTATGTAGACGAATTGTTCCCGGACAGAGACCAGGGTTACAATGAAACAAGTACGATCCAGGCGCTCAACCTGGCTTATTACCCGAATGAACGTGGTCCGTACAACCTGGATGCCGACTTTGTCAATCCTGACGGAACATTACAAAAGCCGGAAAATCGCTGGGGCGGTATCATGCGTAAGATCGACCAAAGCGACTTCGAAACAGCCAATATCGAATACATCGAATTCTGGATGCTCGACCCTTATCTCTATGAAGAACAAGAAGGTATTACGGCTAAAGGCGGTGACCTGTATTTCAACCTGGGCGAAATATCGGAAGACGTCCTGAAAGACGGAAAGAAATTCTATGAAAACGGATTACCTATCGATGGTGACAGAAGCAGGGTAGATTCCACTGTCTGGGGACTTGTTCCGAAGCAGCAGAGCACAGTCTATGCCTTCGACAATACGTCAGGCGCACGTGCAAGACAGGACGTCGGACTCAACGGTTTGTCGGCAGAGGAAGAACGGGATTATCCGGCATACAAGGAGTTTATTGAAAAACTTATGACAAAGTTATCGCCGGAGTTAATAGATGCAATGTTACAAGATGAATACTCTCCTCTGCGGAATCCGGGTACTGACAAATACCGTTATTTCCGTGGTACGGAATTAGACAGAGACACTGTCAGTATCTTAAACCGTTACAAACGTTACAATGGTACTGAAGGCAACTCCGCCGAAAGCGGAACTTCAGGAGAACGTTACGACACATCCGCCTCCAAAAATCCGGATGTGGAAGACCTGAATCAGGATAACACCATGAACAAGAACGAAAAGTATTTCGAATATAAAGTATCTATTCGTCCGGAAGACCTGAAAGTAGGGAAGAACTTCATTGTGGATATGAAAACGACCTATCCCAAATTACCAAATGGGGATAACGAAAATAACAACAGAAACAATCCGGCCAAATGGTACCTGTTCAAAATCCCTGTTAAGCAATACAACCGTACTGTCGGAGCTATCAGCGACTTCAAGAGCATTCGCTTTATGCGTATGTATATGACGCAATTCTCTAAACCGACCGTACTGCGTTTCGGAACATTCGAACTGGTACGCGGTGAATGGCGTTCATACGAGCAGGATCTGTCCGACCCGAAAGTTCCGCCATTATTCAATGGTACACTCGAAGTATCTTCTGTAAATATAGAAGAAAACAGCCGACGGACTCCTATTCCTTACATGACACCTCCGGGAGTAAGCCGTGTTGCTGACCCTAGCCAGCCTCAACTGACTCGTCAGAACGAACAGGCATTATCCATGAAGGTCAGTGACCTGGCTGCCAAGGACGCACGTGCCGTTTACAAGAATACTTATTACGATCTGCGTCAATACAAACGGTTACAACTGTTTACCCACGCAGAAGCATTGCCTGAAGATGCGGATAATTACACATCCCTTGCCAACGGAGATTTGTCTGTATTCATTCGCTTAGGTTCCGACTATAAAAATAATTACTACGAATATGAAGTTCCGCTGAAAGTTACCCCGGTAAAAGGATCTTATGAGGCCGTAGAAATCTGGCCGGCGGAAAACATGCTTGACTTCCGTCTTGAAGTATTGACCAACCTTAAACTAAGCCGCAACAAGAAGAAACGGGCAGGAGACAAAGGTATTACATTCAATACCGTCTATTCAGAAATGGACGAGAATGGCAACACGATCAGCATCGTAGGTAACCCGAGCCTCTCGGAAGTAAAAACGATCATGATCGGTGTCCGTAACCGACAAAATGTAGTTAAAAG
This sequence comes from Parabacteroides goldsteinii DSM 19448 = WAL 12034, assembly GCF_000969835.1. Taxonomy (GTDB): domain Bacteria; phylum Bacteroidota; class Bacteroidia; order Bacteroidales; family Tannerellaceae; genus Parabacteroides; species Parabacteroides goldsteinii. Next base: position 3,048,221 of record NZ_KQ033912.1, on the reverse strand, counting down.
CGGTGAAGTCTGGATAAACGAACTCCGTCTGAGCGAGTTTAACGAAGAAGGCGGTTGGGCGGCCAACGCCAACCTGAACGTGGCTGTCTCCGACTTGGGTACGGTCAATGTGGGCGGACGTATCGAAACAGCTGGTTTCGGTGCCCTCGACCAGTCACTGGCAGAACGCCGCATCGACGACTTCACACAATACAACGTGGCTACTACCATCGAATGGGGTAAATTCTTCCCGGAAAAAGCGAAGGTCAGCATCCCGATGTATTATGCCTACTCCAAGGATCAGACAAAAGCAAAATATAACCCGCTCGATCAGGATATTAAACTGAGTGACGCCCTGGACGCTGTCGACACGAAAGCCGAAAAAGACTCTATCAAGAGTATGGCTGTCGACCAGACCGTCATCAAGAGTATCTCATTCAATAACGTAAGAGCGGATATCCGTAGCAAGACCCCGATGCCTTACGACCCGGCAAACTTCTCGATCGGCTATTCATTCAGCCAGACGAAAACGCAGAATCCGGAAACGGAATATGAAACGACCAAGGATTACCGCGGTAACTTCGCCTACAACTACACACCGTATGCGAAACCGTTCCGCCCATTCCAGAAGCTGAAGAAGAACAACGGTTACACCCGTTACATCAAGCAGTTCAGCCTGAACTACCTGCCGTCGAACATCAGTTTCCAGACAGCCATGATGCGTAACTATAACGAAATGCAGCTGCGCGACCTCGAAAACACCGGCTACAAACCTGAAGTGACCTTCAGCTCCGAGTTCTACTGGGACCGTGCTTTCAGCCTGCGCTGGGACTTCACGAACAGCCTGAACATGACCTTTACCTCTGGAACAAATGCCCGGATCGAAGAGCCGTATGTACAGGTGAACAAAGAACTCGCCCCTGATAAGTATCAGATCTGGAAAGATTCCGTAAAACAAAGTATCGCCGACCTGGGTACGCCTTTGAAATACGACCAGACATTCAACGTGACCTGGAATATGCCGTTACAGTATATCCCGGTATTGGATTGGGTAAACAGTTCCGTCACTTACAACGCGCAGTATAACTGGGACCGTGGAGCCATTACCAACACCGAATATGAGCTCGGTAACACGATTACCAACCAGCGCCAGATCGACTGGCAGGGTAGCCTGAACTTGCAATCGCTTTACAACAAGAACAAGTTCCTGAAGAAAGTGAACCAGAAGTTCTCGGCCACCCGTACCACGACCAAAAAGAAAGAACAGAAAGAGATCAAACTGGAAAGAGATATCCAACTGAATATGGACAGCGGAACAGTCGTACAACACGGTATGTTCACCAAGAAGGTACGCATTACCGCCCGCGGAGCCGACGGCAAAGTCTATGCCATCAAATACAAGCCGATCAACTTTGCACAGGTAATGATCCTGAACCAGGATACGGCTCATTTGAAACTGACTATCAAGCCGGGTCCGAAAGCGACGGAAGACTTCCTCTACAAAACGGCAGAATATGGCAGCCGCTTCCTGATGATGATACGCCGTATCAATATCCAGTATGCGACGACCGACGGTATGTCGGTTCCGGGATTCTCCCCAATGATCGGTGATATCTTCGGACAGGGCCGCTCGCCTTTCGGCCTGACACCGGGACTTGGCTTTGCTTTCGGAGCCGTAAACCGTGACTTCCTCTACGACGCCAAAGACCGTGGCTGGCTGGTTGAAAACACCAGCAACGTCAATCCGGCCGTCATGAGCAGTGCCAAAAACCTGAATATCCGGGCGAACCTGGAGCCTATCACCGGACTGAAGATCGACCTGAATGCCAACCGCGTCGATACCCGCAACACCGATATACAATATATGTATCCCGGTATGCCGGAACTGGCCGGAGGAAACTTTACGATGACGACTGTCGCATTGGGTAGTTTCTTCAAAGGCGTCGGCAATGCAAGTAATAACTATGCATCGGAAACATTCAATAAGTTTATCGAATACCGTGAGACTATTGCGAACCGCCTCGAAAGCCGCTATACAGGAACAACCTATCCGAATTCCGGTTTCCTGGGACAATCTCAATACGGAGGTAAAGAATATAATAAAGAACATGGCGGCGGAGTCAGCCATAACTCGGCCGATGTACTGATCCCGGCCTTCCTGGCCGCTTATACAGGGAAAGATCCTAATAAGATTTCATCCTCCCCGTTCCCGGCTATCCGCAGCATGCTGCCGAACTGGCGTATCACCTACGACGGACTGATCCGCATTCCGGCCATAAAGAAACATTTCAAGTCGGTCATGCTGACCCATCAGTATCGCTGTACTTACAATGTCGGTGCCTACGAAACTTATTCGACCTGGGTGGATGCCGGACTGGGTGACAACCTCGGATTTACACAGAATGCTTCCGAAGCTCCTATCCCGTCTTCACCTTACTCCATCTCTTCCGTCAGCCTGACGGAGAGTTTCAGCCCGTTGCTGGGAGTGGATGCGACCATGTTGAACAATATCACGATCCGTGCCGATTACACGACAACGCGTAATCTGAACCTGAATATCTCGTCTTACCAGATTGTGGAAGCACTATCTAATAAGTACACCATAGGACTGGGATATAAGTTCGCCGAGTTCAACAAGATATTGAAGATGAAGAAAACGCGTGATTTCAGCAATGACCTGACCGTGCGTCTGGACTTCTCATACAACAAGATGCAGTCATTGATCCGTAAGATCGAGGATAGCTTCACACAGGCAACCAGCGGTAACATTGCCAAAACGATCCAGTTCTCAGCCGATTACGGATTGAGCCGTGCACTGACACTGCGTGCTTTCTATGACTTGCAGATCAATGAGCCGCTGATCTCGAATGCATCTTATCCGACATCCAACTCCAACTACGGTGTTGCATTACGGTTCTCACTGGCACAGTAAACGCAATACAACACCGGTGCCTCCCGGCGCATAAAGCGTGAAGGAGGAAGATGCTACAATATGGAGTATTTCTTCAACTCCTGACGGAGCATTAACACCCTGTTTTCCGTTATCTCATTCAGGAGTTTCCAGAAACGGTCGCTGTGGTTCATCTCCACCGTATGGCAAAGTTCGTGAAGCAGGACGTAATCGATAAGATGCCAGGGAAGCAACATGAGCGAAAGAGAGAGATTGATACTTTTACGCGTACTGCAACTTCCCCAGCGGGTTTTGCTGTTCATGATCCGTACGCTCGTGAAAGTCAATTTATACCGGTCTGCCAACGTCTTCAGACGGTCCGGCAACAGACGTTTTGCCTCATGCCGCAATGCCTTCTCCAGAAAACCTTTCAATATGAGCTGAACCTCGTCCGATTCAAACCGGGTTTCCAGCGGACAGGCGATATGCAGGATACTGTTGTCCAATTTCATATAAAAATTGGCACGTTCCGTCCGGAAAATATGTAGCAGGAAAGTAGTTGTTTCCAATCTGGCAGTTTCATTCAGCAACGGACGTGCCGGATGCTTTTTCAGAGCGTTCAGAAGTTTTTGCCGGTTCTCTTCAATAAAGGACAACATTCTCCCCTCATCACCCCCGACCGGCATAGTGGCAGTGATCATTCCCTTTGATATTTTCAGCGTATAACGGGTAGCTCGCGGGGCAGTACGGAGAAGGATGGTTCCCAGATCGTTGTCGTATATCTTCTTTTCCATATCTACCTGCAAAAGTAATACTTTAAAGGCAAATAATATTACATCAGAAATGCTTATCTTTGCGCCCGGTATTAGATATTTAATAAGTATAAACAATATAAACAAGGCAATCATGAGCAAGAAAGCACTTTTACTAATCTGCGATGGCTGGGGAATCGGCGACCGTGGTAAAGATGATGTAATCTACAACACTCCCACCCCTTACTGGGACGAATTGTTGAAAACATACCCAAACTCTCAGTTGCAGGCTTCCGGCGAAAATGTTGGTTTACCTGACGGACAGATGGGTAACTCGGAAGTTGGCCACCTTAATATCGGTGCCGGCCGCATCGTTTACCAAGACCTGGTGAAGATCAATATCGCATGCCGCCAGAACACAATCCTCGATAATCCGGAAATCAAACGTGCTTACAGCTACGCCAAAGAAAACGGCAAACAGATCCATTTCATGGGACTGGTTTCCGACGGTGGTGTACACAGCTCATTGGAACACCTGTTCAAACTGGCGGATATCGCCAAAGAATACGGAATCGACAAAGCATATGTTCATTGCTTTATGGACGGTCGCGACACGGACCCGAGAAGTGGTAAAGGCTTTATCGAACAGCTGGAAAACCACCTGCAAACAACAGGCGGAAAGATCGCCTCCATCATCGGCCGTTACTATGCAATGGACCGTGACAAACGTTGGGAACGCGTAAAAGAGGCTTACGACCTGATCGTGAACGGCACGGGTAAACCTTGCGAAGACATGGTTCAGGCAATGGAAGAGTCATACGCAGAAGGTGTAACAGACGAATTTATCAAACCGATCGTACACGTAGAAAACGGTAAGCCGGTAGCGACTATCGAAGAAGGCGACGTTGTGATCTTCTTCAACTACCGTAACGACCGTGCTAAAGAACTGACAGTCGTCCTGACTCAACAGGATATGCCGGAAGCCGGAATGAAGACTATTCCGAACTTGCAGTATTTCTGTATGACTCCGTACGATGCTAGTTTCGAAGGCGTTCATATCCTGTTCGACAAGGACAATGTAGAAAATACACTGGGTGAATACCTCGCTTCAGTCGGCAAAACACAGTTGCACATCGCTGAAACAGAAAAATATGCACACGTTACTTTCTTCTTCAACGGCGGACGCGAAACTCCGTTCGAAGGTGAAGACCGTATCCTGGTTCCGTCTCCGAAAGTGGCCACTTACGACCTGAAACCGGAAATGAGTGCTTTCGAAGTAAAGGACAAACTGGTTGAAGCCATCTACACAAAGAAATATGACTATATCGTTTGTAACTATGCAAATGGCGACATGGTAGGTCACACCGGTATTTACTCAGCCATCGAAAAGGCTGTTGTTACTATCGACGCTTGCCTGAACGACACAGTCGAAGCAGCTAAGGCTAATGGCTACGAAGTAATCATCATTGCCGACCACGGTAATGCCGACCATGCTTTGAACGAAGACGGCACACCCAACACTGCTCACTCTTTGAATCCTGTTCCATTCGTTTATGTAACAGAAAACAAAGACGCTAAAGTTGAAGACGGTATCCTGGCAGACGTTGCTCCTTCAATCCTTCATATCATGGGGCTGAAGCAACCGAAAGAAATGACAGGAAAATCATTGATCAAATAATTATTGTACCAATAGTAACTTTTCCCCTCTTGAGAGGGGGCAGGGGGTGTGTAAACTTCAATAACAAACCCTCATGTCCTCCCTGAAGAGGGGTATTTATTACCTCTTCCCTGATAACAAAATGATCCAAATAGACGACACCCTGGTCAGCCTGGACCTGATCGAGGCAAATTTCATCTGCGACCTTGCCCAGTGCAAAGGCATTTGCTGTGTGGAAGGTGATTCCGGTGCCCCGCTTGAGAAAAGCGAGATTGCCAAACTGGAGAAAGCGCTTCCGGTCGTATGGAACGACCTGTCACCCGAAGCCCAGGCAATTATCAACAAACAAGGCGTAGCCTATATCGACTGCGAAGGTGATATCGTCACCTCCATCGTTGACAACAAAGATTGTGTATTTACCTGTTATGACAGCGACGGTACTTGTAAATGTGCTATCGAGAAAGCCTACCGTGAAGGGAAACTGTCCTTTTACAAGCCGGTATCCTGCCATCTCTATCCTGTCCGTGTAACCCAATACAAAGACTTCCGGGCTGTCAACTACGACCGTTGGAAAATATGTAAAGCGGCAGAAATATTAGGACAAAAAGAGAAACTACCCTTATATAAGTTCCTGAAAGAACCGCTTATCCGCAAGTTCGGCGAGAAATGGTATGAAAGTCTGGTCGAAGTAGCTGAGGAGTGGAGAAAACAAAAGGAACAGGAAAAATTGGGTTAGTGCCAATAATAGATGTGCCTGTTTATGGAACACGGATAACGTGTCTTCTGTCAGACTATAGTATAAAGACTGTTTTTGACGTCCTCATAAACATTTTCAAGGACCTCATAAACATTCACGAGGGCGTCAAAAACATTTATGAGGCCCTCGTGAACAGAAATCATCCCTAGGTTATTCCGCTTTTCTTATCAGATCAGCCGTCTGGCCTTCCTCTTTCAGATAAGTTTCTATATGACGTTTTTTCTTGTCTTCCAGAATCTCATTGATCGCAATCAGGATACCGGTCTCTTCCACATCCCCAAATTCATGGTTGATGGCCGTCCCGAACACGCGCATCTTCGGTGAAAGGCTCATATAGGCATTCACCAGCGGCGGCACATTGATACCGAATTTACGTACTTCCTGATTCAATACCTTATAATTGTCCTTGAAGTTATCATAACGGAACAACTCCTTCATCTTCTCTATGTCCGTATCGGTTTCCAACGGATAGACCGGAGTCACCAGCTTATCCGCATCCGGAAAGTGCATCCCCAGAAAATAAAGAATCATATTACGTGCTTCCGTATTATACGTATTATACATCGTCACCTTCCCGAAATAATATTGCAAACTCGGATCGACTACCGACAAAGCTCCCAATCCATCCCACAAATTATCCAACACAAACAATCCTTTTGCGCCAGCACGTGTAGACTGATATTCCAAAGTAACGAAAGAACGGCCCAACTCGACCGTATAAGGGAGGAACTCTTTATTAAACTTTTCCGAGAAATTGAACAGATGCGAAGTAGCCAACATCGGCTTCCCGTTCTCATCGAACTTGACATCCGAACCGCACAGGAAACGGTAACCGCCCAGGATCTGCTCATCTTCCGGACTCCAGACAATCAACTGCCGATAAGCGTCCTCCATCGTATCGAACTCGTCGATATCTACCGGGAACCCCGTTCCCCCACCATAGTAACGAAATGCGATTTCCCGCAGACGCCCGATCTCCTGCATCACGTGGGGAGCGTCGTGGGCTGTAACAATATATATTTCATTGTTTGACTTATTCGTGCTGCGGAGTTTCTTTTCTTTCGTCAACTCCGACTTCAGAAGAGCACGATCAGTCGGCTTAATAATGTCTTGCATATATTATAGAGTCTATGTTTTCCTGAGATTATAAGCAAGTTCCTTCACCCACTCGGCCCATTCGACCGGCTTCTTGCTGCTATCGAAAGTCTGCCACGGGACAGGCTTGCCAAAATGGATACGGAACGTTTTATGCTTAGACCGGAACATTTCATCCGGCAAATAAATCATTTCATAGTTCATCTTTATACCCAACCTCTTGCGCAGATTTGCCAACCGATAGAAGAAATTAGAGTTTCTTCCTTCGAAATATACTGGAACGACATCCCGCTGATGTTCGACTGCCTTCTGGATAAACGATTTCTTCCAGTCGGTATCCTGTATCTGTCCGTTTATCTTACGCGAACAAAGTCCTGCGGGGAACGTCACGATCTGATTTTCGGAAGCATAGGCCTCGTCGATCAGCCGGGCATTGTTTTTACCCTGTGCACCATGTTTGTTGATAGGGACAAAGATGGACCTTAGATTTGACAAGTAGAGAAGCAGGTCATTGACCAGGTAACGGATCTTTCCGTCATAATGCTGTCCGATCACTGCCGAGAGGCAGATACCGTCAAGCCCTCCCAACGGATGGTTGGAAGCAAAAATATAGCGGCCTTCCGCCGGGATGTTCTCTTCGTTCACCAGTTCCAGGGTCAGGTCAAAATAACCGATCAGTTCCTGCATAAAATCAACCCCATCCTTATCATGATAACGGGTTAGGATATCATTCAGTTCGTCCTGATGAATGGTACGGATCAGATAATTGACAATAAAACCGGGTATTTTACCGGCCACGGAGGGCGCTTTCTGCTGTAATACCTGTTTTACATCAATTTGTGTAATACCTTCTTGTGCCATCTTGCATAACTCTTGTCAGCAGCAAAGATATAGCTAATAATTAAATTTGAATGCATTCGGCAAAAGTTTTTAAGAAGTTTCAAGTACTTAAGCCATATGTTCTTTACTGCCGGATAAAATAAAACAGCACCTGTATCCGTTATACATTATACTATCTGACGCGTATGCACGAACATGGAGATGCGAATTCTTCCATCGGAATTCATATTTTTTGCATAAGTTGAAACAAAATAATCAATAATTATGTTTTTATAGACAGAAATGAAGATGCATATATATACACAGACAGATGTTAATTAGCATAAACGGTTGTTTTAAAAGACAATAAGAAGAAAACTGGAGTCCTAGGTAAACCTTTTTTAATATAAACAGCCCGCTATTTTTACCTTTTTTGTGTAAATATTAAACTAAAATGAGCGTTATTTGTTCTGTTAAAAAGAGAAAGTATTTAGAATGAGGAAATCTACGATTTGGTTACTCGCAGTTGTGATGGCATTTGCTTTTGCTGGTTTGCTTTTCCTACAGGTTAAGTACGTGAGCATCATACTCAAAAAAAGCAGCGAGCAATTCAATGAAACAGTCAAAAGAAGCCTGCACCAGGTCTCAAAAAACCTGGAGTTGGATGAAACGCAGAGATATCTGGAAGAAGATCTTAAGCGTGACGAGAGTTATTATCTGCAAAATAACCAGGATCCCCAAGAGATTACTCAGACAATCACCCTGCAGAAATCACAAATAAAGGACGCCAACGGTAATATACTGCAAATAGATCAGCTACACAGTTTCAGTCAGAAATTCGAACCGCTGTCATCGCTGGACAAAAAACAAACGTCCAATAATATTATCAGTACTTCCCAGGATCTGCAAAAAACGCTTATGCGCCGTCTTAAATATCAGAATGCTTTGATGCAGGAAGTTTTGGTGAATATATTAAATACGGCAAACCTTAAACCGATTCAGGAGCGTGTCGATTTTAAGAAGTTGAACAATTACTTAAAATCAGAATTTATTAACAATGGTTTGAACCTGCCGTTCATATTTTTTGTTATAAACAAAGACGGGAAAACCGTGTACCAGAGTGGGGAAATAAAGAAGGAACCTATTGCGTCTGATATAATTACGTACGTATTGTTCCCGAACGATCCTCCCTCAAAACTGAATTATCTGAAAGTATACTTCCCTACAAAAGGTGACTATATTTCAAGTTCTGTAACATTTATTGTACCGTCTGTTCTTTTCTCGCTGATACTGTTGGTAACATTTATCTTTACCATATATATTGTATTCCGCCAGAAGAGACTGTCAGAAATGAAGAACGACTTTATCAACAATATGACGCACGAGCTGAAAACTCCGGTTTCCACTATCTCGCTGGCGGCACAGATGTTGAAAGACTCGGATATAACGAAAAGCCCCGATGTATTCAAACATATATCAGGCGTGATAAATGATGAAACGAAGCGATTAGGCTTCCTGGTTGAAAAAGTGCTTCAAATGTCGTTGTTCGAACGGCAGAAAGCAGCATTCAAACTGAAAGAAGTAGATGCAAACGACCTGGTGATCAGCGTAGCGAACACCTTCGTCCTGAAAGTAGAAAAGTATGATGGCTCACTCGACATTGACTTGCAGGCAACCGATTCGTCCATCTACGTAGATGAAATGCATATCACCAATGTATTGTTTAACCTGATGGACAACGCAGTAAAATACCGCCGTCCGGAAGTGCCGCTTACATTGATGGTAAGAACCTGGAACGACAACAACGGAAAGTTGCTGATCTCCGTTGAAGACAATGGTATAGGAATCAAGAAGGAATACCTTAAGAAAGTATTCGACCGCTTCTTCCGCGTACCGACAGGGAATGTACACGACGTAAAAGGTTTCGGTTTGGGACTGGCTTACGTCCGTAAGATTATCGAGGACCATAAAGGTACGATCCGTGCTGAAATGGGACCCGGAAATGTAGGAACAAAATTTATTATTACTTTACCTCTTATAAAAAGTTAGTTATGGAAGAAAAACTGAAAATCTTCTTTTGTGAAGACGACGAAAACCTGGGTATGCTATTAAGAGAATACTTACAGGCAAAAGGTTATGTAACAGATCTTTTCTCTGACGGAGAAGCTGGTTACAAAGGTTTCACCAAAGGCAAATATGATCTTTGCGTATTAGACGTGATGATGCCGAAAAAAGACGGTTTCACTCTTGCACAGGAGATCCGTTCTATAAATCCTGATATTCCAATTATTTTCCTTACTGCAAAGACGATGAAGGAAGATATTCTGGAAGGATTCAAGATCGGTGCAGACGACTATCTGACAAAACCGTTCAGCATGGAAGAACTCTTGCTTCGTATCGAAGCAATCCTTCGTCGTGTGAAAGGCAAAAAGATGAAAGACATTCCTTTCTACAAGCTGGGTAATTTCTTATTCGATACGCAGAAACAAACACTGGCTATCGGTGACAAAGTGACTAAGCTGACTACTAAAGAATGCGAACTGCTGAGCCTGTTATGCGCTCATGCTAATGAAATTCTGGAACGTAATTATGCACTGAAAACTATTTGGGTAGACGATAACTACTTCAATGCCCGTAGTATGGATGTGTATATCACTAAACTTCGTAAACTGTTGAAAGATGATCCCGGAATCGAAATCATCAACATCCACGGTAAGGGTTACAAACTGATCACTCCTTCAGGAGAAGAACAGGCCCGCGAAGAGGGTATCCAGGTACTTTAATGAACATATCCCGGAGAATAGCCGCCAAAAGCGGGTTCTTCGGAAGATAAAATAAGAAAGGCATTGCTGCTCGAAAGAGTTGGCAATGCCTTTCTTATTTTGGTTGAATACTTGCTCGGAAGCAACAGCCCGAGTTAATACTCAACTGTTTTATTTTTCTTTTTCCACCAAAGGAACGCCACCAGAGTTATAGCGGTGATGATACAGCCGATAGTTTGTGAAACAGTAACATCCATTCCCAGACCTTCAGGGGCGACAAAGATATAAGTCGAACAAACAGCTGTCATAAACAGGGCCGGAATCAGGGTGACGATGTACAGTTTTTTGGAACGTGCCAGGAAGACTGTCAACGCCCAAAGGGTAAATACAGCCAACGTCTGGTTTGTCCAGGCAAAATAACGCCAGATCATATCGAAACCGTCCTTATCTTTCAGACTATAGAGCAATATGCCGATCGCCACAATAAACAATGGTATACAAATCACCAAACGGCTTACCATGCTTTTCTGTTCCTTATGCAGGAAGTCGGCTACAATCAAACGGGCCGAACGGAATGCCGTATCACCGGAAGTGATCGGAGCGGCAATAACTCCCAGGACAGCCAGGATACCTCCGACCGTACCCAGCCATTCTTTAGTGATGCTATCTACAATTACAGCAGCATTACTTTCTCCCATCCCGTTATTATGATAGAAATAAGTTGCGGCAGCCGCCCAGATCAGAGCAACAATACCTTCTGTGATCATCGCACCAAAGAAGACGGGACGTCCCATCCTTTCGCTCTTGATGCAACGGGCCATCAACGGACTTTGTGTCGCATGGAACCCGGAAATAGCTCCGCAGGCAATACTTACAAACATGATCGGGAAAATAGGTAGATTCTCCGGATGCTTATTGGCTAACCCGTCCGTCAACTCAGGCAGGGGAGGATGATTCACAAACAACATCACCAGAATGCCGACTGCCATAAACAGCAGGGCTGCGGCAAACAGCGGATAAATCTTTCCGATGATTTTATCAACCGGTAATAAAGTAGCCAGGATATAATAGATAAATACCACGAATATCCAGAATGTAGCATCAAGATACTCCGGTGTCAGCTTCGCCAGTAAACCGGCCGGACCGGCTACAAAAACGGCACCGACCAATATCATCAGTACCACAGTGAAGCCGCGCATGAATTGCTTGAAGTTATTTCCGAGATAACGTCCGATAATCTCCGGAAGGCTTTCCCCGTTATGACGTAATGAAAGCATTCCCGCCAGGTAGTCATGGACAGCTCCGGCAAAGATCGTCCCCAGGACTATCCAAAGGAAAGAAGCCGTACCGAACTTTGCGCCCATAATAGCACCGAAGATCGGACCAAGGCCGGCAATGTTCAGAAACTGAATCATAAAAACTTTCCAGGAAGACATCGGAATGTAATCGACTCCGTCCTGATGGGTGTAAGCTGGGGTTGTACGGGAAGGGTCCACCCCGAAGATACGTTCTATAAAAGAACCGTAGATAAAATAGCCGGCAATAAGAGTTGCCAGGCAGCAGATAAAGGTTATCATTATAAAGAGTTATTAGAATGTTGGTCTATTCAGAAAAGGATATTTATCGATACACAAACGGGATATCCTGATGGTTTAGTTAGTATAAGATATGAACTACCTTGTCCCCGTGCTTGACACGGGGTCGCAGAAGAACCGGCAGTATATAGGATACGGTTTGTGCCTTTGCGATCCCGTGTCAAGCACGGGAACGGGATAGCTCAATTCTTTCTAAATATCAGCTATTCAGCAAACGTTTTACCGTTTCAGAGATAGCACGTCCTTCCGCTTTACCGGCAAGGGCTTTAGAAGCTACGCCCATAACCTTGCCCATGTCTTTCGGGCCGGCAGCACCTACCTGGGCAATGATGGCCTTTACCTCAACTTCCAGTTCTTCGGCTGTCATTTGCTTCGGAAGGTAAGTTTCAAGCACTTTTACCTGCGCCAGTTCGGCTTCAGCCAGATCGGCACGACCTTGCTGAGTATAAATTTCAGCTGAGTCTTTGCCCTGTTTTACCAGCTTCTGAATAATCTTCAACGCATCGGCATCCGTCAGGGTATCGTTGGCACCCGGAGCTGTCTTAGCTTCCAGGAAGAACTTCTTTACATTTCTCAATGTTTCGAGGGCAACTTTGTCTTTTGCCTTCATTGCGTTTTTAATGTCTTCGCTGACTTTTTCAAACAAATCCATATCTAATTTCTTTTTTAAGAATTATCGGAAACTTATCACCTGCTTACCGCCCGTATCGGGTTTCTTCCCTTCGCTACGCGGCGCCGAAGGAGTCGTTGTCGCAGAAGATGAAACCGGGATCTCGTCACCCATCACTTTGGAACGGGCACGGGCAATCACCTTCGGGTCACGGTTATAAGTAGGATTATCTTCGATCAGAGCGATCAGGGCATCGTCGTCCAGTTCATCCTGATTCAACACAACCGCTTTTGCACGGGCTGCCACACGGCGCATACGCTGACCGGAAGCTCCGTAATATTTGTCGATCAGGTCTTTTTCGGCACGTTCCTTGTTCAGGCGTTCTTCTTCCAGGCGCAGTTCCTCTTCGGTCATGCGGCCTTGCTCGATCTGACGCTTTTCGGCGATCTGAGGAATGTCTTCCATACCGAAACCGGTGGCTAGGATAGTCATTTTGACTTTCGTCCCTAATGTATTGTCGATTGCCGTACCCCAAATCACTTCGATGTCACGTCCGAAGCGTGACATAAAATCGTGTACGTCATTCATTTCTTCCATACGCAACTCAGCCTCTTCGCCAAACGATACGTTGAACAATATCTTTTTAGCATTAAACACGTCGTTGTTGTTCAGCAGCGGAGAGTTCAGAGCATCTTCTATTGCCTGGCGCACACGACCTTCCCCTTCACCGAAACCGTTACTCATAAGAGCTACGCCACCATCTTTCATAGTGGTATTGACATCGGCAAAGTCGAGGTTGATAATACCCGGAAGAGTGATGATCTCGGCAATGCTCTTAGCGGCAATGGTCAAGGTATCATCGGCTTTTCCGAAAGCATTCGTCATGGTCAGGTCGGAATATATTTCACGAAGACGTTCGTTGTTGATAACCAGCAAAGCATCTACGTTCTTACTGATCTCTTCCACCCCGTTCAACGCTTGGATGATTTTGCGTTCACCTTCAAAGACGAAGGGGATTGTAACGATACCGACCGTCAGTATTCCCATATCCTTGGCAAAACGAGCGATTACCGGAGCGGCTCCCGTTCCCGTACCACCACCCATACCGGCAGTGATAAAGACCATCTTGGTACCGTCGCTCAGCATCTTGCGGATATCTTCCATACTTTCCTCGGCAGCCATCATGGCCCGTTCGGGTTTGTTTCCGGCTCCCAGTCCCTGGGTGATGTTACGCCCCAGAGGCACTTTGACCGGCACGTCCGAGCGGTTCAGTGCCTGGTTGTCGGTGTTACACAGAACGAATGTAACATCATGTATACCTTCTTTGTACATGTGGGTAACAGCGTTACCACCACCGCCTCCAACACCAATTACTTTGATGATCTTAGGAGTATCTGTCGGATAATTGAAACTTAATATTGTGTCGTCCATTGTCTTCCGGTTTTATTACATTCGCTGTTGTTACTTTATATCGTCTTCGTCATCAAACAAACCCTTACCAAACGTGTCTATACTTTTAGTGAGGCGTCCGAACAAGCCGGGACCTTTCTTCTTCTCCGGTTTCTTCTTAGGTGGCTCAGGAGTCTTTTTAGGTTCTTCCTCAACCGGCTCTTCTTTCTTCTCCGGTATAGGATCTACCTTAGGCGGTATATAAAGGGCACAGTTTATTGCTCCTCTTGCCAGCAAACCAACAGCAACGGCATATTCGGGATTGTTGGCAATCATTTCCCCGCTTTCCACGATACCCTTACGCACGGCAGAGTAGCGCACGTCCATCTTCAGACGTTCACGGATCACCTCCGGCAGGTTCTTCAGAGCGGCACCACCACCGGTGATAATGATACCCGCACCGAGCGAATTTATCAGGCCGGTTGCTTCAAGGCGGGCATATACATTTTCGAGAATCTCCTTCATACGCGCCTCGATCACATTATTGAGGTCGGCGAGTTTGATCTCGCGCAATCCCATGCCATCGGCAGAACTTACCTGAATGCTCAAATCATTATCTTTCTCCATCTGGGCACTACCGTAGGTCAGCTTTACGCGTTCCGCTTCGGCTTCAACCAGATGGAGACTGGTGATATCGCGGGTAATCAAATGGCCTCCGAAAGGAATGACGGAGAGGTTCACCAGCTGTCCGGCTTTATAGACCGTCAGCGTAGTCACTCCGGCACCGAAACCGATCAGGGCACAGCCCAGGTCCTTTTCATTGTCGGTCAACACCACATCGGCCAGGGCCAGCGGCGAAACGACAATGTCAGCAATTTCTATTCTGGCACGGTCAGCAATACTGTTGATTACATAACGTTTCAACGAAGGCCGTCCGACAATCAGCTTATAGCGAGCTTCAATCCGGGTACAGGGAATGCCAACCGGATTAGGTTCAGGTTTATCGTCTAAAAAATAGGTAGGAGAAACGGCTGCCAGCACATCCAGCATATCCGGATGATAATTGCGGCATTCCTCATACAGGCCGCTGATGACCTCTTCCGTCACCACCCCGTCGGTACCCAATATCCGGGGAACGGTATGATCGATAGAGCGTAGCGACTGCCCGCCGATGCCGACATAAACCTTTCCGATGCGGGCACCGCCAAGTTTATTTTCCAGCTTCAGGATGAGTCGTTTGATCTTATTTGCTGTTTCTTCCACATTATATACACATCCTCTTCGTATACAGGTAGCGGAGTTCTCAACTTCGTAGGCAATAATCGAGAGAGCTCCCGTCGGGCTCTTCGTTCCTACCATACCGACCATGTGAGAAGAGCCAAGGTCGATGGCTGCTATAAAGTCTGTGTATGCCATATCATCTATCTTTTAGTACAAACAATCTGATCTTTGTATTTTAAATTTATTATACTGTATTTCTCCCAACCGACTTTCGGTATGACCTTGTCATAGAAGAGCCGGAGGTTATCCAGCTTTTCCTGGAAATCGTCGAAAGTACCCAGTACAATACGGTGGTTTCCCACCCGGGGAATCAGTTCCACTTCGTTGTCAGGATGAACATAAATCTGTTCTATCTGATTATTCCAGAACTCATTCTCCTGCAAAAATAATGCAAATTTGTATAAGTCGGTTACCGCCAGCTCTTTTTCGACATATCCACTTACCAAAGGGACATCGGCGACGTAACGGAAACTGACCGGCATCGTAGTGCCGAGGTTATCCACGTAGAAGTTTCCCCGGGAGCTAATCACACGCAAGATAGGTATTTTTTGCTCAACTTCCAGCTTTATGATCCCCGAAGGTGTCTTATAGGCTTCGATACGGGCAATCATTTCGTTCTTTTTGAGTTCGGTTTCTATCCTGTCGGTGTTGATAGCATCCATAGGCTTCTTGATCGGGTTCAGATCAGCCTTTTTAAGGATCGTCACCAGATCGCTTTCGCTTACAAAATGTTTGTCGAGACTGTCTTTCACCACGACCTGAAGGTCCTGGCATACCTTATCCTGCCTCATTTCACGGAAGAAGAAGGATACAAACACGATGTAACAAAACAACAGTGTAGCGACTACTATGGAAACTATACGAATCACAATTTCTTATCCAATATTTGTTTAACAGGTTCGATCAGCCGGTCTATATCGCCGGCTCCAACCATCAATACAACTTCAAACGTATCTGCCTCCTTCTCCACCAGGTCGAGCAGTTCGCTTTTACGAATCAGCTTCTTGGCTGGGATGGTGACAGCATCGAATATGATTTCCGAAGTCACCCCCGGAATAGGCTCTTCACGTGCAGGATAAATATCCAGCAGGATAAGTTCGTCCAACAACGACAGGCTGGCGGCAAAGTCGGGAGCAAAGTCGCGTGTCCGGGTATACAGATGCGGTTGGAAGATGCCCGTTACCTTGCGTCCGGCATAAAGTTCCTTCACAGATTGGATGCTGGCAGCCAGTTCGGCGGGGTGGTGGGCATAATCGTCGATCAGGACGATAGCATCTTTCTTCAGATGGAAGTCGAAACGGCGTTTCGGACCAGCAAAGGATGCCATGCCTTTTCTTATTTCTTCCGGAGTCACGCCGTTCAGCCAGGCAAGGGCAATAGCGGCAACCCCATTCTCTATATTTACTTTTACAGGAACACCCAACTGAATGTTGGCAATACGGATATCCGGGCCAACGAAGTCGAAGTGGATCTCACCGTTTCCGATATGGATGTTTTCAGCATAAAAATCGGCTTCTTCTGCTCCGGTATAAGTATAGAGTTTCACACCCTCTTTCAGCCGGGGCGTTACGTTGATGCCTTTCTTCATGAGCAGGCAACCGTCGGGACGGATCAGCGAGGTGAAATGTTCGAAACTTTCACGATAGGCTTCCTCTGTGCCGTAGATATCCAGATGGTCCGGGTCGGCGGCAGTGATGACAGCCATATAAGGTGTCAGCCAGTGAAAAGAGCGGTCGAACTCGTCTGCCTCGATCACGGTCAGGTCACTTTTATCGGACAACATCAGGTTACTGTCATAGTTCTTCAGGATACCTCCCAGGAAAGCATTGCAATCGACATGTGATTGTTTCAGCAGGTGGGCAAGCATGGAAGAGGTCGTTGTCTTACCATGTGTTCCGGCAATGCAAAGGCCACGCGAACAGTTGGTGATTTCGCCTAAGACACGGGCACGTTTCATGATCTCAAAACCATTCTGACAAAACCAGGCCAACTCCGTATGCGTCTCGGGAACGGCGGGCGTATAGACAACCAAAGTCTTAGCCGGGTCTTTAAAAGCATCCGGTATCAGGGAGATATTATCTTCGTAATGAATAACGGCACCTTCACGGTTCAACTGTGCGGTCAGGTCGGACGGAGTCTTATCATATCCGGCTACTTGTTTTCCCTTTGAAAGAAAGTAACGGATCAGGGCACTCATCCCAATTCCTCCGGCTCCGACAAAATAAACAGCCGTTATCGTATTTATATTCATATCGTTTTCTTTATTACTTCTCTATTATCTTTACTATCTCATCGACAATACGGTCTGCACTCTGATGCTGGGCCAACTGTTCGATATTACTACTCAACTGAGCCAGACGTTTGTCATCGTGGATAACCTCCAGGGCTTTCGTTACCAGTTGCTGTTCAGCATCTTTATCTGAAACCATGATCGCTGCATCTTTGTTTACCAAAGCCATGGCATTCTTCGTCTGATGATCTTCCGCCACGTTAGGGGAAGGAACCAGGATGACAGGTTTCTTCAATAGGCAAAGTTCAGAAATAGAACTTGCTCCGGCACGGGAGATGATCAGGTCGGCAGCCGAATAGGCATAATCCATACGGGTGATAAAGTCGGAGCACCAGATGGGCATGCCGCGATAGGCTTTCAGATGCTTGGTGGCTTCGCTGTAATAATAACGCCCAGTCTGCCAGATCACCTGCACATCGGAAGCGAACAGTTTATCCAGGTCGCCCTGTATGCTGCGGTTGATCGTGCGGGCTCCCAGGCTACCGCCGACTACCAGTATCGTTTTCTTTTCCGGAGAAAGACCGAAGAAAGCCAGCGCTTCCTCTTTCCTGTCGGTCGCTTCTTCCAGATCCTTGCGGACAGGGTTTCCGGTAATCACAATCTTGTCGGCCGGAAAGAACTTCTCCATACCGTCGTAGGCAACACATATCTTCGAGGTCTTCTTTGCCAGCAACTTATTGGTTACTCCGGCATAAGAGTTTTGCTCCTGGATCAGGGTCGGGATGCCCAGCGAAGCCGCCATCCACAACGTCGGGCCGCTGGCATAGCCGCCCACTCCCACTGCAATGTCCGGACGAAACTCGCGGATCGTCTTCTTCGCCAGTCCGAGGCTTTTACGCAGACGGTTGAGCACTTTTATATTGTTGAGCAGGTGGGCACGGTCGAAACCACTCACCGGTAAACCTACTATTTCATAGCCGGCGGCCGGAACCTTTTCCATTTCCATCCGGTCTTCCGCACCTACAAATAAGATTTCCGCATCAGGGAAACGTTTCCTGAAAGTATTGGCAATGGAGATAGCCGGGAAGATATGTCCTCCGGTTCCGCCACCACTTATTATTATACGGTACTGTTCCTTCATTCTCTTGATTTTGTCTCTGTTACTACTTCTTCTGTCTCAGGCTGTGTGTCGGGCACCCAGTTGGAGATTTCTTCCTCCGTGATGGCTGGGGCTGCACCGGCGCCTTCGGTTTCATCTTCTTCCGGAAGTTCATCTTCCTCATTACCCATATTGGCTCCAAAACGGCTTACACTCAGGATGATCCCGAAATAAATACAGGATATCACCGTCGAAGTACCACCACGGCTGACCAACGGCATCGGCTGGCCGGTTACCGGTATAAGGTTGACGGCCACCGCCATATTGGCAAGCGCCTGCACGACGACCAACAGGCCGCACCCGAGCACCAGATATTTGGGAAAGGCTTTCTCGCACTTTCGCGCAATCATCCCGACTCGCACCAATAACATGATATAAAGCATCAGCACGAATACACCGCCTACCACACCCAATTCTTCAATAATGATCGCATAAATAAAGTCGGAATAGGCCTGCGGAAGAAAATCTCTCTGCTGACCATGACCGGGCAACTGTCCGAACACCCCTCCGCGTGCAATCGCGATCTTTGCATGGGAGACCTGGTAATTATCGTCGGTAATCTTATATACTCCGTTCTCGTCGGTATCCGATTCATGTCCGTCGAAAAAACGCTCCAAACGTCCCTGCCAGGTGCTGAAACGGTCCGGCAAATATTGGGTCACCCCAGCCGGCGTAAACCGCAGCAAGACAACGAAGAGGATAAGCGCCAATATCAGGACACCCGCCAGCTTCCCCAACTTCATCAATGGCAACTGGCCGATGAACATCATAAGGAAACAGACACCGAACAGCATAAACGCCGTCGAGAAGTTTTCCGGAAGAATCAGTACACAGGTCACCCCCACCCCGATCAGTATGTATTTGAATATCTGGTCGTCGGTAAACCTGCTCCGCTTACTGAGCAGGAAGGCGATAAACACAATGGAGGCCAGCTTGGCAAACTCCGAAGGCTGGAACTGTATGCCGAATATCTCCAGCCAGCGGTGTGCATCGTTAGCATTGATCCCGACAAAGGGCGTGACAAGCAACATCAGCACCGAGACGGGCAGCAACAATATAAACGCCGGAAAGAACCGGCACGGGACATTGTGCAACAGCAAAACCAGCACAAACCCGCCCAGCAGGAAAGTGGCATGACGAACGATCGGCGCCCAATGATTCGCGTTCTTGTAGGCAATCGTACTCGTGGCACTGAACACCTCAACAACCGAAATCAGGCACAGGAACATGAAGATGATCCATATCACCCGGTCGCCCTTAAATAATTTACTTGCCAGATCCATTCTATACTTGTCTTTTATTCAAATTAAAACTACGGCAATCTCCGGATTCCCGATATTTATATTTCCGATGACCGGAAGAGTACTGTTCCGACCATCGGAATAGCGTTGTTCCAGCTATCGGAAGAGCACTGTTCCGACCATCGGAAAAGCGTTATTCCGACAACCGGAAATTAAAGACTGCGTACGCAGGCCTTGAACTGGTCGCCACGGTCTTCGTAACTCTTGAAGAGGTCGAAGCTGGCGCAGCACGGGGATAACAAGACCGTATCTCCCTTTTCTGCCAATTTATACGCTTTGTTTACCGCTTCTTCCATCGAGCGGGCATCTTCTATCTGCGCTACTTTCCCATCGAAAAAGGCATGCAGCTTGGCATTGTCGACACCCAGGAAGATCAAGGCACGTACTTTCTGTTTCACAAGTTCTTCAATCTCGGAGTAGTCGTTACCCTTATCCGTCCCGCCCAGTATCAGTACCAGCTTGGTAGTCATACTTTGCAAGGCATACCAGCAAGAGTTTACGTTTGTTGCTTTCGAATCGTTGATATAATCTACTCCGCGTACACGGGCAACCTTCTCCAGGCGGTGTTCCACCCCGGTAAAGTCACTCAGTGAAGCCCGTATATTCTCATCGTGGATATCGACCACCTTGGAGGCGATACCCGAAGCCAACGAATTGTACAGGTTATGTGTACCCGTTAATGCTAATAAGTCCTGATCCATTGTAAATGTTCCGTTTGAGGTTTCAATTACTATTTGCTT
The DNA here is from genome assembly GCF_000969835.1 of Parabacteroides goldsteinii DSM 19448 = WAL 12034. Lineage (GTDB taxonomy): Bacteria > Bacteroidota > Bacteroidia > Bacteroidales > Tannerellaceae > Parabacteroides > Parabacteroides goldsteinii. The sequence goes on along the minus strand of NZ_KQ033912.1, from coordinate 3,027,205 downwards.
ATTATCCGTATATCCCTTCACGCCGTCTTCATGTGTTTCGGCGAATGGGTAAAGAGTAGCCGCAGGATGGCGCTTGGCAATCTCGCGTGCAATGATCGGGTCGTCGTTCCAGAAAATAAATGCATCTTCAGACGTCTGGTTCTGAATGATGCGGAACTTGGCGTCCACATAATTCTGCATCTCGTAATTATAACGGTCCAGATGATCGGGCGTTATATTCAGCAAGATAGCTATATCCGCTTTGAAGTCGTACATGTTATCCAACTGGAAACTACTCAGTTCGATGACATAGACCGCATGCGGTTCTTCGGCGACCTGTAAGGCCAGGCTGTTACCGACGTTTCCTGCCAACCCGACGTCCAGTCCGGCTTCTTTCAGTATGTGGTAGGTCAGCATGGTGGTCGTTGTTTTCCCATTGCTACCGGTGATACAGACCATTTTCGAGTCGGTGTATCGTCCGGCAAATTCGATCTCGGAGATGATATGCGTCCCCTGCGCTTTCAGCTTTTGGATGATCGGAGCCTTATCGGGTATTCCCGGGCTCTTGATGATCTCGTCGGCATTCAGAATGTCGGCTTCAGTATGCTGTCCCTCTTCCCAACGGATTCCGTGGGTGTCCAGCAGCTCCTTATACTTGGGTTTGATAGACGAAAAGTCGGAAACGAACACGTCAAATCCTTTCGCTTTCGCCAACACAGCAGCACCTGCACCGCTTTCTCCTCCCCCTAATACAACAATTCTATTCATCATTAATAATTATCTAATTTGCCAATATGCCAATGTGCCAATAAAATACTCTCTATTCTAAATTATTCAATTCCTTAATTGGCAAATTTAGCGCAGCGCCATATTGCCACATTATTTATCTCATCTTCAATGTGACGATCGTAATAACCGCCAGAATAATACCGATCAACCAGAAGCGCACCACGATCTTCGATTCGGGCACTACATTGAACGGTTTTTGTATCAACGCCTGTATTCCTGCATTCCCTGCTTTCTGGAAATGATGATGCAATGGCGTCATTTTAAATATGCGACGACCTTCGCCATACTTCTTCTTTGTATATTTAAAGTAAGCAACCTGCGCCATCACCGAAATACTTTCAGCAAGAAAAATACCACAAAGAATCGGGATAAGCAACTCTTTACGGATAATTATGGCAAACACTGCTATAATACCTCCCAACGTCAAACTACCCGTGTCGCCCATAAATACCTGTGCCGGATATGAATTATACCACAGGAAACCGACTGTCGCCCCGATAAAGGCAGCCGCAAAGACCACCAGTTCTTCCGCCCCCGGAATAAACATGATATTCAAGAAGGAAGCAAACTCGAAGTGAGACGACATATAAGCCAATATCCCCAGAGCAACCCCAATAATCGCTGAACTTCCGGCAGCCAGTCCGTCCAGCCCGTCGGTCAGGTTCGCCCCGTTTGAAACGGCCGTCACCACAAAGATAGTCATCAGCACGAATACCAGCCACGCTGCTTCTTCCTTATAATCGCCCGCCCAGCTGACCAGTTGGGCGTAATCAAAGTTATTATTCTTCAGGAACGGGATCGTCGTCTTGGTCGACTTGGTTTCCACCGTATGATAATGTACTTCTTCAATCACATTATCATGGCGCACCTCCATATTCTCTTTAATTACGACATCCGGACTCATAAACAACACCAGTCCGACAATCAGTCCCAGACCGATCTGTCCGACGATCTTGAACTTGCCGTGCATCCCTTCCTTATTTTTGCGGAAAACCTTGATATAATCGTCTGCAAAACCGAGAGCACCCAGCCAGACGGTTGTCACCATCATCAGGATTACGTAAATATTGTTCAGCTTGGCGCAAAGCAATGTCGGGATCAAAATGGCAATGATAATAATGATACCTCCCATTGTCGGCGTACCTTTCTTACTCATCTGCCCTTCCAGTCCGAGGTTACGCACAGTTTCACCGATCTGCAATAACTGCAAACGATCGATGATCCGGCGGCCGATCGCTGTCGAGATGAACAAAGAGAGGATCAACGCCAGTCCGGAACGGAATGATACATACTTAAACATCCCCGCCCCAGGGAGATCCAGCTGATCCAGATAATTAAAAAGATAATACAACATAAAAACTTCGTTTTCAGTGGACAGTTGACAAGTGACAATTGACAGTTATTTGTGATGAACATTTAACTGTCAACTATCATCTGTCAACTGTCAACTATTAAATATATTTCTTATTACTTCGCGGTCGTCAAAATGATGTTTCACACCTTTTACTTCCTGATAATCTTCGTGTCCCTTGCCGGCAACAAGGATCACATCGCCTTTCTTCGCCAGCATGGCTGCCGTTTTGATGGCTTGCATACGGTCGGTGATACAGAGCGTACGTTCCATATCCGCCTTGCTTAGTCCGGCCACCATATCGTTGATGATATCGTCCGGCTCCTCAAAACGGGGGTTATCAGAAGTCAGAATGACCTGGTCGCTCAGCTTGACGGCTTCCTTTGCCATCAACGGGCGTTTGCCTTTGTCACGGTTTCCTCCGGCACCCACTACGGTGATGATGCGGCCTCTGCCATTCAGCACCTCATCGATACCGTTCAGCACGTTCGTCAAGGCATCCGGCGTATGGGCGTAATCGACAATAGCCGTATAACCCTTCGGAGACTGTATCGTTTCAAAACGACCAGAAACCGAATGAAGCGTGCTTAACACAATCAGCGTCTCTTCCGGATCTTTGCCCAAAGAAACGGCAGCCCCGTAAACAGCCAGCAGGTTGTAAGCATTGAATCGGCCTACAAAGTGGACAACCACCTCACGGCCGTTAATAATCATCTCGGTTCCTTCAAAGTGCGATTCAAGAATCTTTCCTTTGAAGTCAGCCAATGTGCGCAATGAATAGGTCAGCTTCTTTGCTGCCGTATTCTGAAGCATTACCAGACCTGATTTGTCGTCGGCATTCGTCAGTGCGAAAGCGCCGGCAGGCAGGTCATCGAAGAATTTCTTCTTGGCTTTCAGATAATTCTCCACTGTTTTATGATAATCCAGATGGTCGCGTGTCAGGTTGGTAAAGATACCACCGTCGAACGAGAGACCACTGATACGTTTCTGGTCGATCGAATGGGAACTGACTTCCATAAAAGCATATTCGCATCCGGCTTCCACCATCCGTGCCATCAAGCTATGAAGGGTGATCGGGTCGGGTGTCGTATGATCGGTCGGAATCGCTTCGCCGTCAATGTAATTGCATACAGTTGAAAGCAGGCCTACCTTATGTCCCATCTTACGGAACATTTCATATAATAAGGTAGCGATAGTCGTCTTGCCGTTCGTTCCGGTAACGCCCACCAGCGTCAGTTTATCCGAAGGATTGTCATACCAGGTCGAAACCAATTTACCCAATGCATCCGCCGAATCTTTCACCCGGATGAAAATGACATTTCTCCCGGAAGGATTTCCATTTTCTTCCGAAAGGGATGGAATATCCTCGCAGACTACCGCTACGGCACCTTTGGCAATGGCTCCGTCGATATAAGCGTGACCGTCGACCGCTGTGCCTCTTACCGCCACGAACAAAAAGCCGTCTTCCACCTTACGGGAATCAGACTGGATACCTGCGATTTTTACATCATCTATCCCTACGACTTCCAGTACATCCAACGTATGAATCAATTTCTTCAGTTCCATATTCTATCTGTTTACGGAGAGGTCCGGAAACCTCCCCTTTCTATTATCTTAATGTTAAGCGAATGGACTGTCCTTTGGCAATTCGTGTGCCTGCTCCCATCGACTGGGCGGAAACACGTCCCATTCCATCCAATACAACCCGCAAACCAACACTTTCGAGCAGGAAAACCGCATCTTTAGCGCCCATTCCAATCACATTCGGCACCAGGCCTTCACGGATTGCCAGGTCACGCAGATGAAGTTCTTCTTCGCCTTCTTCACGCTTTGCGACAACCCATTTTGTCTCCAGGCTGTCTGTATTTGCACTGACATCGAGTTTATCCAATACATTTTCCAGTGCCTCCAGATTCCCGTTCTTTGCAGCCGGCAACATCACGGCCAATGAATCACGTTCCATATCACGCACATCAAACGACATATGGCTGGCATATACTTTCTCGGCAATGGCTTTTACCACGCCCCCGGACATCGTTCCACCGGACGGATAACCGATACGCGGACGGCGGATAACGACAATACAGGAATATTTCGGCTCGTCGGCCGGAAAATATCCGCAGAAAGCAACCTGGTGCCCGCTTGTACGGTAAACACCGCCCGAAGCAATCTGCGCCGTACCTGTTTTTCCGGCTATACGGATGATATCCGAATGAACGGCTTTACCGGTTCCTTTCTCTACTACGCCCAGCAACATATCTTTGATAATCTCCAATGTTTTGTCTGAACAGATAGACGATTTCAACACCTCTGTCGAGAAACTCTGCACCGTCTTTCCGTTGTGCATAATCTCTTTAGTAAACATCGGGCGCACCATCTTTCCCCCGTTTGCAATGGCATTGAAGAATGTCAGCGTATAGATAGGCGGTATCTGCGTTTCATATCCGAAAGACATCCAGGGCAATGTTGTCTTCGACCAGTACAAGGCGGTATCGTTCGGCATACGAATCTTGGCACGTCCGGCTCCCGGGATTTCCAGGTTCAGCGGAATAGTCAAGCCCAGCTTATACAAACCTTCCACATATTTGGTCGGGTTCTTTTCGTACCCTTTCAGAATAATCTTCGCCACACCGATATTCGAAGAATACCAGATAGCCTGCTCTGCCGAGATACGACCGTAACCGCCTTTATTCATATTATGGTCGGTCATACGGGCACCTTTATACATATAAATACCTTTGCCCACATCCACCGTATCGCTTGGCTGGCAGATTCCGTCTTCCAAAGCGACCATCATAGAGGCGACTTTGAAGGTCGAACCCGGCTCTATCTCATCCGCTACTGCATGGTTCTTGGTTTCAGCATAAGCGCCTTCACGGATACGGCCCATATTGGTTATCGCTTTCACCTCGCCTGTCCCCACTTCCATGACAACGGCTGTTCCGGATTCGGCGTCGATCTTCTTCAACATATCGACCAATGACTTCTCGGTTATATCCTGGATATTGATATCAATCGTAGTCCGGATATCCATGCCATCGACCGGCTCTATCTCAACAACATTCGTCCATCCGCCACCAACACGACGAACCGAACTCACTCCGGGTTCACCCCGAAGCAAAGAGTCGTACTGCAACTCCAACCCGTTCTTTCCTTTGGTCACACCTCCGGCTTCAATCTCACCGTAAATATCTCCGATAGTACGGGATGCCAATGTCCCAAAGGGTTTCTGGCGTTGCACCATTTCCTTCGTATAGAATCCACTCTTATAACGACTCAAACGGAGAAACGGGAATTTCTTCATCTCTTTCAGGTCGGTATAAGAAGCACGCCCCTCATAAACGGGATACTGACGGCTTTTGCTATTCAGTCCGCGAAGCAGATGCGCCTTATAGCCGGCCGGCGTACGATTCTTAAATTTACGTGACAGATAAACGGCCAGCGAATCCACCCCGTTCACCTTCGAATTCCGGAACGTATCGACAGAAAATCCGTCGGCACGAAAGTCGATATAGGTATAATAACGAGGCACACTGGTTGCCATCAGCTTTCCATCGGAAGAATAGATGTTTCCACGTCCGGGTAATATCAGACGGTTCGGGCGTTTCTGGCTTTCGGCCACCTTCTCCCATTTCTCCTTCTCCACAAAAGCTGTATCAAACGTGCGAAACAATATGCCCACTGCTATAAGCCCCAATAATAGCACGACAAGAAAGTAACAGAATAATATACGGTTACTTTTCGGGGCGATTTCTATTGGTTCATTCTCTTCTGCCATATTTATTTGTATAATTCATACGGCGGAGTTTTGGCTCCTTCCAGTTCAATACCTTGTTCTTCAATCAATAATTCTACTTGCGACTGACGGCTATTGCCCGTCAGTTCCGATGAAATAGACAATGCCTCGAAACGAATGTCGCGCAAACGTTGTTGCAGGCGGTCGATCTCCCTTAGTTTCTGCATGCAGGTGTAGCGGTTGCCGATGAAGAAAAATATCATTATCACAACAAGCACAATCATTCTTGTGTGTTTAACGATAAAATCCTCGTTCAGGATACCACCGCCCAGCACATACAAAAGAGAAAGACGTTTCTCTTTTTTCTTTGACTTTTTACGTTGTTGTTTTTCCTCCATAACTCCCTTTTTAATTGAAAATTATACGAACGCGAACCTAATTTTCAATTTGTAATTTTCAATTCTCTTTTTTTCCTTTCTTCTCCGCTATTCTTAATTTGGCGCTTCTCGAACGGGGATTTCTTTCAATCTCCTCGTCGGAAGGCACAATTACTTTATTATTTACCATACGAAATGGCGTTTGTACATTTCCGAAAAAGTCTTGTTCGCTTTTTCCTTCAAAATTTCCTGTTTTCAGGAAGTTCTTTACCAGCCTGTCTTCCAGAGAATGGTAAGTGATTACAACCAAACGTCCGCCGGGCTTTAAGACCTGGAGGGTTTGTTGCAGCATTTCTTTCAGGGCACACATTTCGTCGTTCACTTCGATACGAAGGGCCTGGAATGCCTGTGCCAGGAACTTTTTCTCTTTGTCTTTTCCGGTAAAGGGTTTAACCAGTTCCAGAAAGTCTCCGATTGTTTCTATCTTTTTGTTTTCACGTGTCCGGACAATCAATGAGGCCAGCCTGCGGGCAACTTTCAGTTCGCCGTAAAGGTAAAAGACGTCGGCCAATGCTTCTTCCGTATAGTTGTTTACAATATCGGCAGCCGTCTGGCCGGCACGGGCGTTCATCCGCATATCCAGCGCTCCGTCGAAACGGAAAGAGAAACCACGGTCTTTATCATCGAAATGATGGGAGGAAACGCCCAGGTCGGCCAATAGCCCGTCCACTTCGCCGTCTACGCCATGATAACGCATAAAATTATACAAATAACGGAAATTACTGCGAACAAACACAAAACGGGAGTCATCAGGAATATTATGTTCGGCGTCGGCATCCTGGTCAAATCCGTAAAGTTCGCCATCGCTATCCATCCGTTTCAGGATTTCGCGTGAATGTCCGCCACCTCCGAAGGTCACATCCACGTAGATACCCCCTTCTTGAATATTCAGGCCTTTCACGCTTTCATCGAGCATCACCGGTACATGATAGCAAGTCTCTTTCTCTTCCATTTTCTGTTTTACACGTTAAACTTTCCCTTAAACAAAAGCACCCTACTTCGTTGGCAACGGGCACTTTACTATATTTGTGGGTAAAATTAAACATTTATCAAATTACCTTCCAAGAAATATATGAGAAAAGTACAAAAAAGTTATCAACAGGTAAGGGAGACCTACTTTTCTCTTGATAGAAAAGTAGACAAAAGATTAAGGCTGCACCCAAACAATAGTGTGGTTCTACAATGGAACAAACAGGGAGATAAATACAATTTTCTCCCAAGAAACCGGAGTTTCCTCGGGAGGAAATCAGAGTTCCCTGCCCAGGGAATTGTAGTTTCCCAGGCAGGGAACGCCAGTTTCCAAAGCAGGGAACTACGAGGAAACTGTAATAGATTAGTAATCAGTCTAGTTTAACAGAAACGATTTCTCCTTCTTTTATGGCTTTATGTAATAGTGTCTTCCCCTCGGATTTGACAGTAACTAACTGTTTTCCATTCTCACGGAGCACTTCGATATCGAATGTTGTATTAAATGCTTTTATTTTACGCAAGTTCATACTGTTCCATTCCGACGGCAAACGGGGAGTAAAAGTGAAGGATTTCAGTCCTGTCGGACGAATACCGAACATTCCTTCTGTGATGATACGCCCATATAATCCGCTTTCTGCAGAAAGATGGCGCTGACTTCCTTCCGGCCAGGCTTCGATAGCATAAGGCACGTGCTCACCTAACAGGCGTTGATTGGAATAGAATTTCAGATATTCTGTTGCCTTCGCGGTTGCCCCGCAGGCATATACGCCTCTTAAAGCATAAAGGGTGGAACGGTCCCAGAATGTTTCACTTCCTGCCTGGGTCAACAAACCGTTCTCCGTCCACAGGCGGGGAGAGAACAGGGCATTGATCGTACCTTCTTTGCGGTCAAAGATTCCAACAGTCAGAGGAATACAAATCCAGGAACGAAGGACATCGTTTCCTTCATAATATTGATACGTGTCAAAGCCTTCGACTTTGGCTCCGAAATAGTTTTCCATATTTTCCCGAAGGTCTCTTGCCTGTTTTTCATAAGCACTCAATACAGAAAAAGGCTTCTTCAAATCTTTTCCCAGATAGACAGCCGAGCGCAACGCATCGTAATACAATGAAGAGGTACAAAGATTGGCTTTTCCGGCAGGAAAACGTCCTTCCAGTTCATCTGAATCAGAGGCGACCACTCCTTTATCATTCAGGTTACGATGGCAATACTCCAGACACCATTCAATCAGAGGCCACAACTCTTCGGCTTCCGCCTTGTCACCTCTTGCCAGGGCATAACGGGAAGCTCCGTAAGCGACCATTGCCGCATCGCCACGGTCACCGGCCCCACCCCAAACATCAATACCTTCTGCGATGATTGAACTCGGTATCTTTTCATACTCCGGATTCATGAAACGGGCAAAATGTTTAAACGAATTAAGGGCCGAGCCATTTCCGGCTTCATATCCGAGATAAGGGAAGAAGGGATTGATATATTCCGCCTGGTCGTTTGCCCAGATAGCGGCATAATATGACTCACCGCCAGGACCGTGCATCAATCCGCCTTTGGTATCGTAAATACTTTCAGCACCACGTATTTTGGCAAAGGCAAACATGGTATTGACAACAGGGTCCGGTGTCTCGAGAATCAGATTATCCCAAAAGCCTGCAATCAGTTCCTTCCGCTCCTGAAGTTCCTTTTCCACATCAGGTTTCAATTCTGCTTCACCGTTTTTATAGCCGGTGATAGCAGCATAAAAAACAAGTTCTTCTTTCGGCTGAAGCTGTTTGGTTGCTGCCCCGATAATTTCCGAGACTAATTTATAACTGCCGTCCACTCCTTTTTCCGGGTCTGTGTTAATCACGGCACGCGATTCGGGCACTTCCACCGTAAGAGGCGAACTACCTGTATTCCGAAGGATATACTTTTCATAAACGGCCGGTTTCGCCACCGCCGGGAAAATGATGCGTGTCAGTTCAGCCTTTGCATTACGCGATAATCCGATGGCACTTTCTACAGTCATTTTCCCATCCAGCGTAATCTTATTCACCTTTTCTCCGGATAACGATTGTCCGTTCACCGCCACCATGTCCGTTGCATTCCAGGCAAAACGACGCATCAGGCTGGCATGCGTATTGTTCGGGATAGTGCGCAACATGGGCCAAACCATACTTTTATTCAGTTCAAAAGATCCGTCGGCATTCACCCCGTAACGAAGCACAGTCGAAACTTTCAGCCCGCTCATCTCAATATGGTCATAATGAGGGATACGGTCTTTGACATTCCAGGAGATACTGCCGTCGGGGTTGATCGACCAACGGTTTTGAGCAGAAAGAGTTCCACCACAAACAAGGGTCCAGAATAAAAACACAAATAAAAACTTCTTCATGATACTTTATTATATAAATAGTTATTCACACATTACTTTTATTATAATTCCATTACTAATCAGAGTAACGAACATCCTTCACCGTTACAGATTCAGTATTTTTCATGTAAACAGGATGCGGACATCCCGAAATATCATTGTTGATGATCCGAACACTCTTCGCGTCTTCAACCGATATAGCATGTTCATTTACCGCTTCAATAATATTATTCCGAATAAGAATATTATTGTTTAAAAAACCCGTCTTCTCTCTTATACCGGATACAGATATACTGATTCCGGATGAAGCTCCCTGAGTTCCTTGTGCATAACCACAACCGGAAATCCAGTTATTTTCAATCAACACATTCTCCACCGGACCACTTTCACGCCAACCAGCCTCAGCTCCTAATTGAATAGCCGTTCCAGTACTATTCTGTACTACATTTTTATTGATAAGAACATTCCTGCTTTTTATCAAAAATGCCCTTGCCAAGTGACTCTTCACTGTATTATTCGTAATCCGAACAGAGGGACGACGTGTAATATTTGTCATATAATAAAGATCCGGAGAACCGATAAGCCAGTCTTTATTCAATGTCACACTCACCCTCCAGTCTACAGTAGACGTATCTACCTGCTCCACTATAAAATGTTCTTTCTCCATCAAATTACTCCTATTCACAACCAACAAAGTATCACCAACGTCCGGATAATCCAATGATAAAGCATGAAGGTCTGCATTTTGTATTTTTATTTCTACAGATCTTTTTGTTTGGGGAACAATTGTATAATAATAATTATGAATATTTGTGCAATCGTCTCCCTGCCCTCCAAATTTACAATTTTCTATCACAATTTCTCCTTTACAACTAGTAAAATGTGTTGCATCCGTATTAGTTGAAATAATCATACCAGCTTCCGGAATCACTTGCAGATTCTCTAAAGTTATATTTTCCGACAGATGTCCGACAACTCCCATACCCGGCTGACTATGAATCTTAACTCCTTCAATATAAATATCAGACGATTCCTTTATCATAATTGCAGGACGATAATGCCCGGAATGACGCAATACACAGAAATCACCTGTAGAAGGTCTGAAATCAGTATAAATCCGGATCATGTCTTTCGAAAGCAACTCTTTTCCGGAAACTCTGCCACCAGTATATAATCTCTCTCTCATAGCATCCACATAATGAACTCTGCCTGTTACATCTTTATCCAAATAAAAATACCGTTCAGGATCGATCTGCATATCAAAGCTACCTTCATTCAATTTAGTTATCTTCCCCACCGTATTAGGCGGCCTCCGATAAACAATACTCAAACCTTTTATTGTTACCTCCCGGGCCTTATCTATCGAAACAACTTCATACCATCCCTCCAATAATAATATAGCACCTTCCGCTTCCACAACCAGATTCTCCGCTCCAAACAAATCCAATGCTTTCACATAAGGGGCATCCGGTTTAAATAAGCGACCTTGTACATTCTCTCCATATACTCCGCTTATAGCCTCTCGCTCAATCTGTAATGCCAGTGAATCCCTGAAATTATACAGACCTGGCGGAAAAAACAAGACGGTAGATTTATTATCCCTACAATATTCACAAGCTTTACGAATATTCTCCGAATCATCAAGCCCATCATCCGGTATTGCTCCAAAATCCAATACACTGATCCGTTGTCCTGACTCTGCATAACAATACAACCAAGAATGGAATAAGATGATAAATAAATATATTAATCTCTTCATTTTAACTCAATTTCTATTCTGTCAAATCATATTATAGATACAAAAAAGCACTCTTAAAGAATAATCGCTTAGCTTTATTCCAAAAGAGTGCTTCTTACATATGGTTACAGCTACTTAGTAAAACTTGTAATCACCAATCTCCATTGCTTTTTATTCTTATTATCGGCCGCAGTCACCTCATAGACCATATCTGATTGAGAAAAATCTCCAACTTTCCCCAATACCGGAGCAGAACCTACAGGCGCAATTGATGCTGCAGTTGAAATAGTTGCATATCCTATTAATTTGGATAAGGAAACCTGATTTCTTACTTCTTCCGTAAATGTTCCGGAAACTTTAGGCACCGTAATAGCACATTCAATAAGTCCTTCTGCCTGATTGATTTTCGTCTGTGCAGTCAATGTTTTTACTTGTAACTTCTCACTAATACCCTCCTGTATAGTCCAGCGATATTCAAAATTGAATGCCGTTACTTCCGCCTCTGTATAAACAGGCAGATCATCATCTAATCCTGCCGTCAGACACGATGACAAACAGATACACAAGAAAGAGAGCAATACGTACTTAATTAATATCAGTTGTTTCATATTCAATAAATTCTAATATATTCATAATTATTCCCAACCCGGATTCTGATCATCCGACAACTTTTCATTCAGAATTGTTTCATTTTTGGGTATCGGTAAAAAGTATCTTCTGGTTGTAAATTTTCTATCATTAGACGGACCTACAACCGGAACCGGTATGATCTCAAAACTTTTGCCATCAGCCGCAATCTCTATTGCTGTCGGAGGTGTATTAAGTTCTTCAATTTCATCCAATCCGTCTTCTTTTCCCCAACGGAGTAAAGACCAATATCTATCTTCTTCCTGCACCAGTTCAACACGGCGTTCCTGTTTATAATATTTCCAGGCTTGATCAAAGGAAAGAGCTGTCGACAAAGCTGGTAACTTTCCATGAGTCATTCTAACCTTATTTATATATTCAATTGCTGTAGTTGTTTCCCCCAGTCTCAACAAAGCTTCCGCATAGTCTAGATACGAACGTCCCAGACGCAAATGAATCAAATGCCAGTCTGTCGGCACGCCAGCAATGACCGATTTATCCTGATAGAGGTTCTTAATATATAAATAACCTGTTTTTGTCATATGACGGTCTTTCTCCTTATTATTCAAATAATACAAGTTTCCACCAACACGTGTTGTAATGATTGAATTAAAATATTTGACTGAGTCGTAAGCTATCGTTGAATAAAAGCGGGCATCGCGGTTCCTATAGATTGCATTACTTACATAATCGACATTCGGTTTGAAATTCTTATAGTAAGATGTTTCATCCCATGTTTTAGCATTCCCGTCGGCATCAACCACCTCATAAGCGTCAACCAAATCCTGAGACGGAGATTTATCATGCCACCCCTCAAAGTTTTCCACAGGCCATACAGCAGCCACCTCTTCCGGTATTTTTCCAGCTCCCTGGTTAGGGACAATAGATTGCATCCATGTTCCTGACATCTTTGTCGTCTCTGATAAATAATAAGTGGCCAGAATCACCTCTTTCGAACTTAACCCGGTAGAATAATCATTGAACAATTTTCCATAATCGCTTTCCAAAGAATAAATACCCAATGTAAACAAGTCTTCACATGCTTTTTTTGCTTGCTGATAATAATCCCTTTTCTCATTAGAATCTGTTAAAAAAGCTGCTCCCTGCAAACAAACAGCTGCTTTTAAAGCATACGCTGCACCTTTTGTCAAAGCACCCGCAGAAGCAGTTGTCGGCAATCCTTCCGCAGCTTCAGTCAGATCATTAATAATAAAATCATAAGTTTCTTTTATCGTTTTCGAACGAGGAAACATAAGGTCGTCATCCGGAGTCAGTACGCGATCAACGATCATCAAGCGTCCAAACAATCTGGCACGAGTATAATAAACAATACTACGGAGCATTTTAGCCTGTGCGATCAGAGGTTCCTTATCCGCTTCTTTTATATCTTCGGAAGCAGTAACCTTCTCTATAATCAGATTGCACCGGCGGATTTCACCGAATTTGTTCCAACCATAATCATTGGCATTCGTCATCAACTCGCGAACTGTTCTGACAGCAGCGCTCATCTCTGTGTTGACAACTGAATTATCACTCCAGTCATCTGCATTCTCCGTCAGCAACTTGGATACATATAAAGTCCCGTTAATAAAAGTCTGTGCTCCTTCTGCAGATCTCCACACCTTATCTTCTGAAAATTTATCCAATGGAGATTTATCCAGATCATCTGCACATGAGGCAAACAAAAGAATAAAAGTCGATAAAATTGCTATATATTTCATATTTGTTTCTTTTTAAAATCCAACATTTAATGCAACTGAGAATGTCTGTTGAACAGGATATCCCTGTCCGCTACCATCCACAACTTCAGGATCGAAATAATCTTTCACACCAGAGATAGTAAAGAGATTGGTCCCCATTACCGATAATTTCAATTTACTAATCGCATTCACATTCCTCAACAATATATTCTTGAAATCGTATCCGAACTGCAGACTCTTCAAACGGAAATAACTTGCATTTTTAATCCAGAAATCAGAAGACTGCGTATTGTTCGAACTATTAATATTCTGATAAGAAGAAGCACGGGGATAAGCCGCATCCACATTTTCCGGAGTCCAGAAATCCAGCTGATACTTATAATTCATCTCCATAGTATTACCACCTTTCATCAAACCGCTTAATTCAACATAACGCGGTCCTGTACCCTGAAATAGTCCATACAAGAAAAAGCCTTTGTAATCCAAATTGAAATCAAAGCCATAGTTAAATGACGGGAAGAACGGTTTACCGATTCTCACTTGGTCTTCCGAATCAATTTTACCATCACCATTTACATCAATATAAGCCAGATCACCCGGTTTCAATTCCGTAGCACTCAGGAAACGAGGATTATCAAGGACATCTGCTGTACTTTGATAGATACCACTTGACTGATACGCATTTCCATAATAATTCTTTTGATGGGTTGAACGCTTTTTAGGGTTTTTCAAAGTGGCTTCCGATTCACTTTCATTTACTTCCCACAACTCATCATAAGTCGTAAAATTGAAACCCAGATCATAATTCAAATGACCGACTTTATTCTTATATCTTACCATTGCTTCATAACCAGCCCGCCGATGGATACTATTCGATTTTACTTGTGGAAGATCTTTTCCCAATGTAGTTGTATAACGATTCTGAGGAGAGATCAAGTATCCTTTCGTCTTATAATAATAATAATCGAAAGTAAAATTCAAATGATTGTTCAGGAACGCCATATCAAAACCAATATCAAATACATCTTTTGTATACCAACTCAAAGCATTCGACACCAGATTCCCTTCTGTAAAACCTGGAACAAACTCACCTCCTACAACGGCAGATTGAGAGTTATATGAATAAGTAGGAATATAACCAAAACGAGCAACTCCGGTTTCCAACCCCACTTGTCCATAAGAAGCTCTGATTTTAAAGAAATCAATAATCTGCTTATCCTTCAATGTCTTCATAAAGCCTTCTTCCGAAACAACCCATGCAACAGCACCTGATGGGAAAAATCCCCAACGCTGATCTCTTGCGAAATTATCAGAACCATCATAACGGAAGTTTCCCTCCAACAGGTACTTATCAGCATAATTATATCTCAAACGTCCCACATACCCAATACGTGCTCCCTCCTGAGCCGTTCCGGTGTTCTGCTGTGTAGATGCGTCTCCGGCAAACAACTGGTCGAAATCATTTGAAATAAAGCCATTTCTCGATGCACTGAATTCTTCATTTGTCGTATTATAATAGCTATACACTCCCTGGACTTCGAGGAAGTGTCGATCAAAAGCACGACTATATTCCACACTAGCCTCCAATGTATTATTACGCCACCAGCTATTTGTCAGTGACATTTCAGATGGGGCAGCCTCCTTCAATACCCCGGAAGGAGAATATTGGGGAGCACTGGATTTAAAATACTTTTCATTATAATTAGAATAGCGGGAGTTAGCCAAAATTTTAAACTTTAACCCTTTATCCCAAGGTAACGTCCAGGTTGCATAAAGTTGTGTGTTTAATATATTATCCGAAACCCGGTCATATCCCGATTCTTTATCCAGCCAGGCCAATGGATGAACAGAGAAAGCACTGTAAGTCCCGTCAGGATTGTAAGCCACGTCTATTGGTTTGTTATACGCCAATAAGTTTCTCCAAATCTGTGACTGACCATATGGATTCGGATTTCTCTTTTCCAAAATTGCATCCAGATTCAGCCCCACTTCCAAACCGATATTATCAAAAGAGGAAGAAACATTACTTCTGATATTATAGCGTTTAAAAGTATTGTTATGGGACTGCTTAAATAAAGATTCCTGATTTAAATAACCCAGAGAAGTATAATATTTCACACCATTTTTAGATTTACCCGACATAGACAGGTTATGCCGCATCTGAGGTGCAAAATTATTGATTGCCATTTTCAGCCAGTCATTATCCGGATAATTAGCCGGATCAGAATGGTTCAACACTTTATTGACCACATCTTCCGAGTACATGGCATAAGCTCCACGACCATCATATTCAGCCGCTTTATTGGCTGCCGTTACATATTCAACAGCATTGACCCGGTCCGGAATAATGGTCGGTCTGCTCCAATCAAAACCTGCAGTATAATCAATATTGATCTTTTCACTATTTCCTCTCTTAGTAGTGACAAGAACGATACCGTTACCAGCCTGAGCACCATATACAGCTGTTGCACTCGCATCTTTCAATACTGATATTGATTCAATATCAGAAGAAGTCAAAGCATTAAAGTCCAATGGTTCACGAATAATACCATCAATGATATAAAGAGGAGTACCACCACCGCGGATAGAAATTGTAGGAACTGTTCCACCAGGTTCTCCTCCTGTTTGCTGAACAATTACACCGGCAGCACGTCCCTGCAACGCAGCAGATGTACTTGTATATGGCAGTTCGTCTATCTTATCTGTTTTTACACTAGTTACTGAACTTACCGTTTTTCTGGTTGATGTCGAGCCATAACCAACAACGATCACTTCATCCAATTGACTGTGGCTTTCTTTTAAAACGACCTGTATTGCAGATTGATTAGTCACAGCTATTTCTTTGGATTCATATCCTATATAAGAAATAACCAATGTTGCCTTTTCAGGAACTGTTATACTAAATTTACCATTGACATCAGTAATCCCTCCTAGTGTCGGATCATTCTTTACTATAATATTAGCACCAATGATTGGTTCTCCATTCTCATCAGTCACTATCCCGGTCACAATCCGTTCATTACTAACCAAAGCGAATAATCCACTTTTACTTAATACAATCTGACGATCGCTAATAGTATAATGTATATCTGTATTTTTCAGTATATTATTCAGAATATCCGAAATGCTACTTTCATTAACAGAAACATTCACTCTTTGTCCCACGTTTACAACGTCTTTATTATACAAAAAGCGGAATTCTGTTTTTTCCTCTATCTTATTCAATACATCTTCAATAGAAACATTTTTCATTTTGAGCGTCAATGAAGTTGATTGAGAATAAGATACCGAGGCAAAAACTTGCGTTAGACTTAAAGCTATAAATAACAAGCATAATCTCATAACTCGAAAAATTTTAATGGCAAAACTTAGCCTTTCGATTTTTTTATCCGAAATGGAATTCATACATTTGTTTGTTTAGTTAGAAAAATAAGGTTGACTAAAAACTTTTAAACAGCTAAACAATCAAAGGAAAGGTCTCGCACACCTTTCCTTTTTATTTAAAGCTGCTTACTCATTGATCTTAATAATTGACTACTTCATAGGCATCAGATTTTTATAGTGAACAAATAATAATTATCTTTTCATACATAACTAAGACGTCTCAGCTGTTTTTTACCACAACTGAAAAGTCATTTTTTTTATTTAAAATCAGATTTTCTTTATTCGGAAGATAAAAAGGTGATATTTTTCATCACCTTTTTCTTTTATACACTTCTATTGTTTGCTTCTCATATGCATTATTCCGGTCCTTCACCCTCTTATTCTGCTTGAAATGCAGAGGAGCACTCATTTCAAGTAAACGCAATATTTCATCCAACGATTCATATTCAAAAGTAGCACGATAAGGTGCATTAGCTAAAGAAGGATCTTTTAATTCTATATTCACATTAAAAGTTAATCCCAGGCGCTTAAAGACATACGATAATGGGTCATCCCTGAATATCATCAGTCCGTCTTTCCAGGCATACCACTTATAAGGATCAGTCTTTGCAATAAGACATTGTTTCGTGAGATTATTAAAGGAAGCTCGTTCTCCCGGAACCATAGCAACAGGTGAAGAGTTTCCGAAAGCGACATCTATCTTTCCGTTAACCATAGTAACAGCAGTAATAGAATCACTTCCATAGGCCTCCACATTAAAAGCCGTACCGGTAGCCCGGAGAGTTATCTGATCGGTTTTTACGATAAAAGGATTTTCTTTATCCGAATGCACTTCAAAATATCCTTCGCCACTCAAGAAAACATCCCGCTCGCCTTTCCGGAAAGTTAAGGGATATTTCAGGGTACTTCCACCATTCAGCCAGACATTCGTTCCATCCGGCAGACGGACTTCAGAGAAAGTACCGTGAGGTGATTTCACTTCCTGATACTCTATCTCATCATACACCCCATTATCCTTCTCTAAAAATAAATAAGTACAGATGATCAACAAAGGGATGACAAGGACAGCAGCCATACGTTGCCAATAGATAATTAATGTACGGGCGATATTCCTCCTTGTGGTTGCGATATTTGCTAAAACTTTTTTCTCGGCTTCAAATACATGAATCTCAGAGGGGGTAAAAGCGGGGTGCATCACCTGCCATATATTACGCATTTCCTGATAATATCGGTCATTATCAGGAGATTGCTTCACCCAATCATCCAGTTTACGGCGTTCTTCTGCCGTTGCTTTACCGGATAGATAAGCTGTGATAATAGGTTGTATTTGATCTTTGTCTGTCATTTTTTCTCTTTTATAGTATTTAAGACGTCCGGGGAATCATTTCCCACATGGTTTATAACTTTTTTTAGGGAATACCTATTGAAAGCAATAGCATGAAGAAATCTTTCAAATATTTCCGTAATAATTCCAAAGTCTTACTGACACGGACTTCAACAGTCCGCTCCGATACATTCAGCTTTTCTGCTATTTCCCTGTATTTCAATCCTTCAAAGCGATTCAGCTCAAAAGCTTCCCTATACAACTCCGGCACCTGTTCCAAGGCATGACGCAAATGGTCATGCAAATCTGAATACAAGACATAATTTTCCGTATCGTAAGAATCAAGTACTGTATTTTCATACTCCGTCTCATACTGACGGACAATTTCAAGATGACGAAATTCATCAAAACAACTGTTACGGACAGCCTTCAACAAATAAGATTTCAAAGAAGTTTCAATCTGTATGTTTTTCCTCTCGTTCCAAAGTTTTAAAAAGATTGATTGAACAATGTCTTCACAAGAATCTTTGTCTTTTATAAAATTCCCGCAGAACAATACAAGATCGGTATAATAGGTCTGAAACAATAATGAGAAAGCCTCTTTGCTGTCTTGCTTCAAAGCAGACAAAACAAAGTACTCTTGTTGTTTATCCAGTTTTCCCATATCGATTTCAAGTATTAACACTATTTCCTGGCAGCTAAATTAATTACATTTTTTCATTTTCAACCTATTTTATCATGCAAAACAACTGCAACCAACAAAGCCTCTACGACACAAGATCGCAGAGGCTGTTTTTTTCTGTATTCCTTCCTCACGGGAGAAATTACAGTAAGAACTTTATTTTATTACTTAATATTAATAACCACTTGTTCGCCTATCACAGGATAATTGATGGATAGTCTAGGCGTTGCATGCAACACCTAGACTCCAACTCGTGGAAATTTTAGAATTTATTTTTGATTATAAATTATCTTATTTTACGATTGCCTTAACAGCAGCTTCACCTTCAACAGCTACTACAACTACACCTGCAGGAACAGAGATTGTAGCTTCGCTAGAAGTGATTACAGTGTTAGCAATTGTCTGACCAAGAACATTGCTGATAGCAACAGTCTTACCTTCAGCACCCTTAATGATAACGGCACCGTTAGTTGCAACTACTGATACTTCAGAAGCGCTGATGCTTTCATTGTCTGTTGCCATATCGTCAGCAGCACCCTTTTCGATGTTGAAGATCAAAGCAGCATCACCACCAGTCTTAGCATCATCGAAAGAAGCATCCATAGCAGACAATACCAAGCAGTTATTCTGGTTCTTGATCCATGCTGCATTCTTCGGAGCTATAGGAGCTACAGCATTTGATTCGATCAAGAATGCGCGATCTTCTTCTACTTCGTTAGCAGCCTTAGTCGGGTCGATATAACGGAATGACCAAGTGTAGTTGTGATGTTTGTCTTCCTTAACAGTAGCTTTCATGTTAATAGAAGAGATCTTCTTAGCTTCAAGAGCTTTCTTAACATCATCCATGCTCAGATCTTTAGTTGCAACAGTTGCAAATGTATTGCCCAAGATATAGATTACGCTATCCTGTTCTACAGCATCTACAAAACCTACACGAACATATTTACCGAACTTGTAAAGTTGTTTTTCTGTAACAACTTGTGTATCTGTAGAGTCAGCGAAGCTAACCAACAGTTTGTAACGGTTGAAGCCTTCTACAGCCGGAGTTGCGTGGATACAATCTTCCGGTCCACATTCTTCGCCATCAGCATTCATGTGTTTGTGGTTAGTTGCATCACAAGGAATGTTTTCAGAACCTTCGTTTACAGTTTCGCTTACATAGATTAAGTATTGCGGTTTGATATTATACTGTGCAGATTTACCAATGTTGTACGGACGAACATTGAATGACAGACCAGCTTCAGCAATATTAGCAGCACCGATACCTAAGTAGCTCATACCTTCACGCTTGAAGTTTACGTTAGTTTCGTCCATCAAGTAGTCGTTTACGTATGCTTCTTTGAACTTCAAGAGCTTAGTTGCATCTTCATTACCTTCTACAGCGCCATCCAATTTAACATTGTTGAAACGACGATACAGAGGTTGGTCAGTTAAACCGATAGAGAAAGCAGATGTTCTAACTTCATTGATAACCTGCTGTTGCAACAGGGCAGTCAAACTCTGGTCAGCAACACCGGCTTTGAAGTTGAATGAACCATCTGCGTTCACATCTTCAGCATCTACAAATGCATAATAGCAAGTAGCATCCAATTGGTTGTTTTCTTTGAAGAAGAATTCGCTTGCAGCAACTTTATCTGTGATCACGAAGTTATTTTCTTCACCTAATGCGATAACAGCTTTTTTAGTGTGGATTGTATAAGACTCTCTCTTCAACTGAGCCAAACCTTTAATTCTCTTCTTAACGTCTGCTGTTACTTTATAACCATAATCAGCTGCTACGTTACCATTAACCGGTTTGATTTCGAAATAAGTAGGAGTATCCTGCAATACATTCAATTTGTTGCTACCAGCCACCTGAGCAATGTATTTTTCCATTGTGTAAGGGTTGAAGTAGTTGAATGCATAGTTAGTAATCATCAACTCATCCTCAGTCAGATATTTGTAACCAAGATGTTCATCTCCTAAGATATTTGCATCTGTAATCTTAGTAATAACTAAAGAGTCAGCAGCAAGATCTGCACAGAAATATTTAGAAGAACCGATAGCCTGAGTAAACTGATAAGTTCCATTCAAGCTTGCATATTCACGGTTTGCAACTTCCACCGGAGAAGTAGCAGCGAAATATTCAGATGTTTTAGTTTTCAGAACAACCCACTGGTAAGCCGGCATGTGGTCAACATTCTGTTCGTCAGCGTCAACGCTCACCCATTCTTCTTTTGCGCCATCGATATGAATCGGAGATGCGTAATATTTATTAGTCTTAGCATTGCGGATGAAATATACACCGTCTTCCAAAGATACTCTGTCTGTATCGCTTTCTTTACAAGAAGTGAAACCTAATACGATATCAGTTTCTTTCTTTTCACCAATTGTTACGACACGAATTTGATCTGCTTTTACCAAATCCTGAACTGTTACATAGTTGAAATCATCATCATTATCAGTGATAGATGTAGCAGCCGTAGCAGCCCAGCTACCAGCAGTCGGTTCTTTAATGATACTCTTTACCTGAATAACCAAAGAGTCATTTGTCGGGAAATAAGTGAACAAGAACTGACCATGTCCTTCCAAATCGCTATCTTTCAACTCATCCAGATCCTCCATATAATTAAATGCAAGGAACATAGAACCTGTTGTGTTGATGAAAGCAGTATCTACGAATAAAGCTTTATCATCAGCTTTTCTTGTAATATAAACAAAACCGTCTTCTGCATCAGCAGCTAAGAAAGATTCCTGGCTAAACGGATTTTTCAAACTTGTTTTGTTTGCATCCGGAGTAAATTTCAGCGTAACGCCAGCATCTGCCTTCTGGATACCCAGCTTAGTATTGATCTGAGTTGCATTCAAAGTTACAGAATCAGCTTCAACCAAAGAGAAAGAAGTAAAAGTTCCATCAACTACTTTACTTGCTAACTCTTTCTTTAAAGTTACTGTATTATCAGCACCAACGACAAAACCAACAACAGAGTCTGTTGTAAAATAAGAATACAAAGACTTGTTAGATTGCAATGTTTCATAAGTAGAAGAAAATGCCCAGCCACTGATTTCACCACCAACTTCAGGAGCAACAGTTGTTACTGTGGCACCAACTGCAAATTCTTCCATTGTAATGGCCAGCAACGCTTCAGCACCTTTGTTTACAAAGTCAAAATAAGGTGCTTTTCCCTTATTTTCTTCTGTAACAGTAACACACCACAAAGTACTCGCTACATTGTCTGCTTCAATAGAAGGAACAGCGACCAACTTTCCGTCAGCATTAACCGACAAAAACTGATCACGAGCAGTACCATCACCTACAACCAATTGATACAAACCACTATTGGTTCCTTCAACTAAAGAAGTAACGTTGTCTGCTGCAAAAACAGATGTTGCACCTAACAATGCTACACCTGCCAAAAGAGTAGAAAACTTTTTGTTCATAATTTAAAATTTAATATTAATACTAAAGTGTAATAAGTTCAATTCACAATTGAAACGCCTCGCTTTCTTAATAAATGGCGAGTTTAAACGTTCCTTTAATCTCGCCATTTTTTTTGGGGGCTTTCCTTTCGTTTGTGAAAGGCCCTGTTTTGTACATTGTTTGCTATTCGATTGATAAGAAAGCATATAGACAGATAAAAAATATCTTAAAAAGAATGGTTGGTATGAAACTAATTCTTACTTTTGTTGACGAGAAAAAAGGAACGTTTTATTTCGCCACGGCTTTTTCTCAATCGCCACTTTATTAATCAACCAATTACACTCTATTTTTTCACACATTTTTTACTCAATAATATTAATGTACGGGCGTACATTAATATATAACTATATAGCTTTTCTTTCAGCACTTTACAACACATACCCAATAATCCTACTAGAACTAAGAAAAAGTACCGAATAATTAATTCTTTATATCAGGAGATTTATTACCTTTGGTACGGACTTTTAAATACGGAAGGAACACATTACAGAAAAGTAAAGCATTCTTTACATATTTGTATTCCTAACCTTACATTTATGGAAAGAAATTGTTTCATAAATAAGATTAGGGAGAAAAATCCTTAATAGTCATGACGTTAAACCTTAAATATCAGGAGGAATATGAGTATTGAATACGACTTATTTGCCAATCCCCCCAGAAATGGGGAAGAGAAGCCGACGTTACATGCCAGAGCTATCAATATCCAGACCGTCAATACCAACGAACTGGCGCGGATGATCGAGAGCATGAGCACTTTCACGACGGCCGATATCAAAGGGGCAATCAAGGCAATCAGCGATCGGTTGTACTTCTGTCTCAGTAATAGCCAGAGCGTACATCTGGAAGGGATCGGTACGTTTTCAGTGACGCTGAGATGCAAGCAGCAGGTGGAAAACAAAAAAGATATACGCTCGGCATCCATTGAGTTTAAGAACGTGGAGTTCCGTGCTGATCCGGAGTTGAAGAAACGTTTCCGGGGCGTTCGTATCGAACGGCGGGAAGGGACCAGCGAGAAAAAAAACTACAATGCCGATATCCGGCAGAAACGTATCCTGTGGTATATAAAAAACTATGGGACAATCAATCTGACAGTTGCTGCCAGCCTGAACCAATGCACGCGGCAAAAGACTAAAAAAGATCTGGAACAGCTGCTTGAAGACAATCAGATACAAAAGAGCTGGTGCGGAAAACGAGCTTTCTACACCAGGCGTTCGCCCCAGCAACCAACAGCCGGCCCGTTACCTAACGACCCAACGGAATAATATGGAACTATACACCGCTATCAAAATACCCAAGCCTCCTTTCCGGTTTTCCTGGCAGGAACGCATCTTACTGCTCGGTTCCTGTTTTGCGGAAAATATCGGGGCGAAGCTGGCTGAGAACAAGTTCAATGTCGATATTAATCCGTTCGGAACACTCTATAATCCGGCATCCATCGCTGCCGCATTGCGAATGCTGCTGCATCCGGAGCGGTTTACCGAGGATGATTTATTCCGGCACGAAGGCGTATATCATAGTTTTACGCACCACAGTCGTTTCTCTTCCACCTCGGAAAAAGAGTGTTTGGAAAATATTAACGACAGGCTGTTTGCCTCGGCACAAGAAATCAGGAAAACCGGATATATGGTGATCACACTGGGGACTGCCTATGTCTACCGGCTGAAAAGCTCCGGCCAGGTGGTAGCAAACTGCCATAAGCTACCGGAGAAAATGTTTGACCGCTCGATGCTATCCGTGGCGGAGATTGTGTCGGAATGGAAGGAGTTGTTGCTCTCCTTATGGGAACAATGCCCGGACCTGAAGATACTTTTCACCGTCAGTCCGATACGCCACTGGAAGGACGGGGCACATGGCAATCAACTCAGTAAGGCAACTTTGCTACTGGCAGCCGATGCGCTCCAGGCGGCCTATCCGGAACGGATCGCTTACTTCCCCGCCTACGAAATCATGATGGATGAGCTGCGCGATTACCGCTTCTATGCAACCGATATGTTGCATCCTTCGGAACTCGCTGTTGATTATATTTGGCAACGTTTTACAGAAAATTTCTTATCCGATGAAACGAAAGGCTTTCTTAAAGAATGGGCAGAGATCCAAAAGGCTATTAATCATCGCCCGTTTCAACCCGAAAGTGAAGCCTATAAACGCTTCATCTCGCAAACTTTGTTAAAGATGGAACGAATTAACGAGAAATTTCCTTCCTTTGATAGTACAAAAGAGATGGAAATAATAAAGTCTAAACTAATGTAAAGAATGGAATACTCAATAAAAGAAATCGTCAGAATTATCGGTGCGCAGGCAAATAACTTGCAGGATAGCACCATCAGCATTTTGCTGACTGACAGTCGCCGGCTTTCTTTTCCGGAACAAAGTCTCTTCTTTGCCCTTAAGACAAAGACCAACGACGGACACAGATATATAAAGGAACTCTACAAACTGCGCGTCCGCAATTTTGTAGTGAGCGAAATGCTTCCGGAGTTCGAATCGCTCGGAGAAGCAAATTTCCTGGTGGTAAAAGATACGTTGAAAGCTCTTCAGAAACTGGCTACCCATCACCGGAAACAGTTCAATATCCCGGTGATCGGCATTACAGGCAGTAACGGGAAAACGATTGTAAAGGAGTTCCTTTATCAACTATTGCACAAGGAATTCAACATTGTCCGCTCGCCGCGCAGTTACAATTCACAGTTGGGCGTGCCGCTGTCCGTCTGGCAAATAAGCGACAAGAATACGCTGGGAATCTTTGAAGCCGGCATTTCCCAACCGGATGAGATGGAAAACCTGCGCCCGATCATTTCACCGACTATCGGTGTTATTACCAATATCGGAGAAGCACATCAGGAAAATTTCATTTCCACCACGCAGAAATGCCTGGAGAAACTGACTTTGTTCAATGAATGCGAAGCCATTATATATGACGGGGATGATGCGTTTATATCCAACTGTATCGAATCGGCCTGCCTTTCACATAAGGCGATTGCCTGGAGCCGGACAGACTCGGATGCACCGCTTTATATCGAAAAGATCGAAAAGAAAGAGAAAGAAACAGTTATCCTTTGCACACTGCTCGGGCTGACTCAGAAATACGTCATTCCTTTCACCGACGATGCTTCCATCGAAAATGTGATCCATTGCCTGGCAGTAATGCTTTATCTGAAGCCGACCAGCGTAAATGATGCCAATAAATTTGCCCGGTTGGAGCCTGTCGCCATGCGCCTGGACGTGAAGCAAGGCATCAACAATTGCATGCTGATCAACGACACATACAACTCGGATATCAACTCGCTGGATATCGCCCTCGACTTCCAGCAGAGTCGTCATGTGGACAAGAACCTGAAATGTACGTTGATCCTCTCCGATATCCTGCAATCAGGCACCTTGCCCAAGTCGCTTTACAAAAAGGTTGCCGACCTGGTTCGCCGTAAAAACATCGACCGGATTATCGGTATCGGACGGGATCTGAAAGAATATGGCAGTGCATTCGATATCGAAAAGGAATTCTACCTCAGCACGGATGAGTTTCTCAAATCACCGACATTCAAGAAGTTCAAAGACGAACTGATCCTGATAAAAGGCTCACGCCACTTCCACTTCGAACGTATCTCCGAGTTACTGGAAAAGAAAGTGCATGAAACGATCCTCGAAGTAAACCTGGACGCGGTTGTGCATAACTTCAACTATTACCGTTCGAAGCTGAAACCGGAAACCAAGATGGTTTGCATGGTAAAAGCGTTCGGATACGGGGCCGGTTCATACGAACTGGCTAAAACGTTACAGGAACATCGTTGCGATTACCTGGCCGTTGCCGTTGCCGATGAAGGAGCAGAACTTCGTAAAGAGGGCATCTCAATCCCTATTATCGTAATGAATCCGGAGTTCAGCAGTTTCAATGTCTTGTTTGAAAACAATCTGGAGCCGGAGATATATAGCTTCCGCCTGCTGGATGCCATGATTAAGGAAACGGAACGACGGGGGATCACCTCCTACCCGATCCATATCAAGATAGACACGGGAATGCACCGTCTGGGATTCCAACCGGATGACGTCCCGGCCATCTGTGAACGGTTGAAAGAACAAAGTGGCGTAACGGCACGTTCTGTATTCTCCCATCTGGTGGGAAGCGACTCATCCATCTTCGATGATTTCACAAAGAAACAACTGGATACATTTACTCAGGCGGCTGCCGAACTGGAAAACGGCCTGGAATATAAAGTCATCAAACATATCCTGAACTCTGCCGGAATCGAACGTTTCACGGACTATCAGATGGATATGGTCCGCCTGGGAATCGGACTATACGGTGTAAGTGCTTCCGGCATAAAAGGCCTGCGCAATGTCAGTACCCTGCGTACCACCATCCTTCAGATACAACATGTCCCGGCTGGCGACTCCATCGGTTACAGCCGCCGTACTTATGTGGACCGTGATTCGCGCATCGCCATTATCCCGATCGGTTATGCCGACGGCCTGGACCGTCATTTCAGTAACCGGGGAGGCGAAGTCTCCATCAACGGAAAACGCTGTCCGATCGTCGGAAATATCTGTATGGATGCCTGCATGATCGACGTGACCGACACTGACGCCCAGGAAGGCGATCCAGTCATCGTCTTCGGCGAAGAACTTCCGGTAAGCGAACTGTCCGACAAACTGAAAACTATACCTTACGAAATACTGACCTCAGTTTCTCCACGGGTAAAAAGAGTTTATTACAGGGAATAATTTTCCGACAAATAACAGGAGGCCCGGATGCAGAAATATGCGTCCGGGCTTTTTCTTTTAAGGGAAGTTCTCCACAAGTTATGCAGCAAAGCCGGACATAAATTGTTTATCTTGCACATTTTATGTACTTTTGTGCCGTAAATAAATTAAATAAAGGTATGAGTCATAATTTATTGAAAGGTAAAAGAGGCATTATCTTCGGTGCGCTGAACGAGATGTCGATTGCCTGGAAAGTGGCAGAAAAGGCTGTGGAAGAAGGGGCAACTATTACATTAAGTAATACGCCGGTTGCCGTACGTATGGGTGAAGTCGACGCCCTGGCTAAAAAGCTGAACGCAGAAGTGCTGCCGGCAGATGCCACTAGCGTGGAAGATCTGGAAATGGTATTCTCAAAATCAGTAGAAATACTGGGAGGAAAAATAGATTTCGTATTGCACTCTATCGGTATGAGTCCGAATGTGCGCAAAAAACGTACATACGATGACCTGGATTACGATATGCTGGGAAAGACATTGGATATATCCGCCGTCTCTTTCCACAAGATGCTCCAGGTAGCCAAAAAGCAGGATGCTATCGCCGATTGCGGTTCGGTACTTGCTTTATCGTATGTGGCAGCACAGCGTACTTTCTTCGGTTACAACGACATGGCGGATGCCAAGAGCCTGCTGGAATCGATTGCACGCAGCTTCGGTTATATTTACGGACGCGAAAAAGGAGTACGTATCAATACGATCTCTCAGTCGCCGACCCTGACAACAGCCGGTAGCGGAGTGAAAGGTATGGATCATCTGATGGATTTCTCCAATAAGATGAGTCCGCTGGGTAATGCATCGGCCGAAGAATGTGCAGATTACTGCATCGTAATGTTCTCTGACCTGACCCGCAAGGTTACTATGCAGAACCTTTTCCACGATGGTGGCTTCTCAAGCATGGGCATGAGCCTTCGCGCCATGAACCAGTACAGCAAAGGATTAGAAGAATTTACCGACGAGAACGGAAATATTATTTACGGCTAACCAGCCGTAAATAGCTGACAGTTATGCTAATAAAAATATACCCCGAAAATCCCAATCCGAGGGAAATAGACAAGGTTATCGACGTCCTTCGCGACGGAGGCCTGGTCATTTACCCGACCGACACAGTATATGCGATC
Source organism: Parabacteroides goldsteinii DSM 19448 = WAL 12034 (assembly GCF_000969835.1). Taxonomy (GTDB): domain Bacteria; phylum Bacteroidota; class Bacteroidia; order Bacteroidales; family Tannerellaceae; genus Parabacteroides; species Parabacteroides goldsteinii. Next base: position 2,998,806 of record NZ_KQ033912.1, on the reverse strand, counting down.
GGCTGTGATGCATTGAATGTCCGCGCAGTTGAAAAGATCTGTCAGATGAAAGGTATCAATCCTCAAAAGAGCAACCTTTCCATCATCTGTTACGATCTTTCCAATTTGAGCGAATATGCCAAAGTAAGCAATTCCGCTTTCAAGTTGATGAAGAAAAACCTGCCCGGTCCTTTCACCTTCATCCTGCCGACAAGCAGCGAATTGCCGAAAATATACAAAAACAGGAAAGAAGTCGGTATCCGTGTGCCGGACAACAATATTATCCGGACCCTGGTAAAGGAGCTGGGAAACCCTATTCTGACCATGTCTGTTCATGACGACGATGACGTGATCGAATATTCGACTGATCCGGAGCTGATCCATGAAAAGTATGAAAATACGGTGGACATCGTTATCGACGGTGGTTACGGTGGTTTCGAAGCCTCAACGGTTGTAGATTGCACCACAGATGAGTTTGAGATTGTACGCCAAGGGAAAGGTATATTAGAATAAAGCAAAAAGACTTCCTGCATTGAAACAGGAAGCCTTTTTCTATTTTAACTATCTAACAGAATCTGCAATTTAGAAGTTCCCCACATTTGCTTTATCCCACCAGACACGAGTACCGCCAATATCGCCGGTAAATTTTCCACTTGAGTTTTCCTGATTCAACAGATCAATACCTTTCTGTAATTCTGCATTATTTGTATTGATTTCAATTTCAGAATAAATCAGACGGCGAATTTGTTCATCCGTATCAATTGTTCCGTTACTGCTGTTAACACGAACCGGGAACAGTTTAGGATAACCTGTACGGCGATATTCAGCCCAAGCTTCTGTAGACAACGGGAAGTTTGCCAGCCATTTTTGCGTAATGATACGCTGCAGCTTTTCTTCATTGCTTGCACCATCATTCCATTTAACCGGCACTGTATTCATTGCTTTATAACTATTTTTAGAGTCAATCGGATCTACGAAGTCAATCTGCGTTGTAGTACCATTGATGTAATTCTCGATATCTTGTTCAGATATATCAACCGTTCCATTCACATAAGCCTTTTTGTATTTCAACTCATTATTAATAGAGATACGGATACCTTCTTCATACAGATCCTTGGCATTACCACCCATACTCCAACCACGCAAAGCACCTTCTGCACGCAGGAAATAAGCTTCTGCCACCTTCATTACCGGGAACGGAGTAGCATAAGAACAAACGACACTTGAGAAACCACCCCATTTATTCGGCTTCGAAGGTAATTCACAACCCGCACGTATGCCCAGATACTTAGTATCTACAGCTATTTTAGATCCGTCTTCGGCTACAATTTCCTGAGTATTCTTCGTTATATACAACGGTGTACGAGGGTCCTTATAACCTTCCATAATAGTTACCAAAGATGCATTGACACCACAATCTCCCCATTCGAACATACGGGTCAATTCATTACTTAAACCCTGATCAATCAGAATATCTTTATCGGCAGAGGTCAGAACGCCACCCTGATACGCTTCTTCCGCTTTCTGTTTTGCCAACGTCGGATTCGCTTTTACAATACGCATCGCAATACGCAGTTTGAACTGGTTAGCAACCTTTATCCATAAAGAGCGGTCACCTTTGCACCAATAATCAAACTGTTGCATGTCTGCTGCGGCTGAAGTTCCATTTTTGAAACCTTCTATTGCTTCATCCAGCAAAGTGAACATACTATTATAAACACTTTCCTGTGTATCATAAGCAAAAGCCACATCATTGCCATCCAATACAGACTGATAGGCAATAGGTCCGTAAGCATCTGTCGTCATCAGCATACCGTAAACCTGGACAACACGCATAACGGCAGCATAATCTTTGATACCCTTTTCATCACAGGCATTGATCAGACGGCGGGTATTATTGAAGATATGCAGATAAAAATTCTCATACATACCGCCACAGAAACCGCGGTTCAATTTATAATCGGCATTCCCGTTACCTCCAAAGTTGTGAGGGGTCATGAAATAACCGCCAAACAGATCAACACTCAGGTTTGTCCAAAACTGGAACATATTCTGCTGCGGAGCATATACATAAGTAATCGGTTCTATGAACTGAGCCTCAAACGGCATGTTATCCGGATCGACTTCATATTTATTGGTATTCAGTTCCTCAAAATTATCAGTACAACCGACAATCATCGTGCCGCAGGCAATAGTCAGGCCCAAAGCGGCTGCATATTTGAATAATATATTTAATTTCATAGATAATCAAGATTAGAAGTTTAATTTCAGATTAAGACCAACACTACGGGAAGAAGGCAACGCAAACATATCAACCCCTTGCCAACCGTTTCCGGTACCGGCAGATACATCCGGATCCATCGGAGCATCTTTGTAGAAGAAGAACAGGTTACGGGCAATCAAAGACGCATTCAGATTCTTTCCGATACCGAAAAGGTTACGGAACGTATATCCGAAAGACAACTCACGCAAACGGACATTCGTTGCATCGTAAACATACAACTCATTAGCATACTGCGAATTGAAGTTTGTTGCACCTACTACGGAATAGAATTTCTGAGGATCAAAAGTTACTCCTTCAAACACAACACCACCATTATCGCGGGCAGCACCAGAGCGTTCGGAAACACCCCAACCATCCAACGTAGCTTCAGTCATTGACATTACTTTACCACCCACCTTTGCATCGATCAGGAATGACAAAGTGAAATCTTTATAGTGGAATGTATTGGTCCAACCCATATTTACTTTAGCATTCATATCACCGACATATTTCAGATCCTGAATACCGTCACCACCCAACTGGGGAGCACCGTTTTCAGAAACAACAGGTTTACCGTTGTCATCTCTCTTGATCTGACGAACATACAAGTCACCATAATGGCCACCTTCCTTCAGGATCACTTTTGCTCCGCCATAATCAGCCAGAGTCAAACCGTCAGGTAGTTCATCTACTAATTCCTTAATCTCATTCTCGTTATAAGCAAAGTTGAAGTTTGTACTCCAGCTAAAATGATCGGTAAACTGATTATGCCAACCCAAGCCAATTTCAAAACCCTGGTTCTGCACATTACCGGCATTTACATAACGGTTTCTCAGACCTGTTTCCCAGGGAGCTGAGATTGAGAAGAACTGGTTCTTTGTATTTGTCTTATAATACGTAAGGTTCACATCCAGGCGATTCTGTAGGAATGTTCCGTCAAAACCAACTTCCAGAGAATTTGTCTTTTCCGGTTTCAATGTTTTGAACGGTGCATTTTCGGGAGGCGTCAAAGATCCCTGGTCACCCAACTCATAACGCAGATTCGTCATAAAAATAGGAACGTCATTACCTACCATTGAGTAAGAAGCACGCAACTTAAACATATTAACATTCTTGCCAAAGTCAATAAACTTATCCAGTAAAGCACTGGCACCTACTGACGGATAGAAGAAAGAAACACCATCCGTATATGCCAAAGCAGAAGACCAGTCATTACGAGCAGTTACATCCAGGAACAAACCTTCCATATAACCGAACTGAGCAGTCGCGAATACAGAATTCAAACGTTTTTCTTTCAATGATTCAGTCGTAGTCATCCGGTAATAGTTAGCCGGAGAGAAGATATTCGGATAATAAGCACTACCAGTCGGTTTGCCATCTACAACCGAGAACTTGGAGTCACCCCAACCGATCAAATCAACACTGGAACCAGTTGTTTTCGTAAAACTGCTACCAGCTGTCACCGATAAAGTATAAGTATCTTCCCAGCTCTTATTATAGCTTGCCAGAATATCTCCATACATCTGCTCACTGAAAATACGGGAATCCTTCATGGTACCCATCTGGTTACGTCCGCCTGTACTGGAAGCATATTCATTATATATCCATTTCTCATCACCACGTTCGTAACGCAAACGGCCGGTAACGGAAAGACCTTCCATAATATCATATTTAACACTACCTCCGAATTCATAACGGTTACGGTTTGAAGTCGGTTTCTGACGGTTCACCATCCAGTAAGGGTTGGAGAATTGTTCCTGGGCAACATTCGTCCAGTTCTGGACATTTGCGTTCAAAGAAGGTTTATACACCTCGTAATTATTTTTGTAATGATCCCAGTCTTCTCCTCTCGGGAACAAATAAGCACCGGTAACCGGATTACCCAGAAAACCGGCTGCTGCCTGGTTTTCAATATCCTGATTATTATAGCGGGCACTTACATCAATATGAACTTTCTTCCATAGGTGGAAACCGACTTTAGCCAACAGGTTATGACTCATATAGGTATTTTTCGGTGTTACACCGTGAGAAGCTACATTCGCATAAGAAAAATAAGAAGAGATGTGTTCATTACCACCACTCAAAGCAATTGAATTGTTGGTAGTGAAACCAGTCTGATAGAAATCTTTTGCATAATTTGGAGCAGTAGTCGACAATTTGTCCCCCCAACTGAATGTACCCTCATTGCTCATTCCGTAAGAATTCTGGAACTTAGGCAACGAAGCAACTGTTTCCACTGTTGTATTGCTCGATACATCGATCGACACTTTACCCGACGATGCCGATTTAGTAGTAATCATAATTGCACCGTTGGCAGCCACAGCACCATACAAAGCCGCCGCAGAAGCACCTTTCAATAAAGTTATCTGAGCAATATCGTCCGGATTGATCGTAGACATGGCATCACCACCATCACGACCTCCACCATAATTACTGTTTACCTGTGAATCAGACACATTCATCATCAAAGGCACCCCGTCTACCACAATCAACGGTTGGTTGCTACCATTAATAGATTTGTTACCACGAAACAGGATCTTGGAAGCACCACCCGCACCGGTAGAGTTCGGAGTGATCTGCAAACCGGCACTCTTACCCTGTAAAGAGTTGATCATGTTTACGTTCTTAATTTCATTCAAGTCTTTGCCGCCAACAGTCTGGGCTGCATATGACAACGTTTTCGATTCGCGTTTGATACCCATGGCAGTTACAACAACTTCGCCCAATTGTTCAGAATCGGAAACCATAGAAACATTAACAACAGAACGTCCATTAACCGGTTCTTCCACTGTTTTCATACTCAAATAAGAAAATACCAGAATTGCATTTTCACCAACTTCCAGAGAATACTTTCCATCGAAATCAGTTACAGTTCCAATAGTCGTACCCTTTTGTAGAACATTTACGCCAGCAAGAGGCTCATTCAGTTCTTTGTCCATCACAACACCGCTTACTTTTCCTTGTGCCCACAGCACATTTGTACATATCCCAATGCAGAATAGTACCAACATAACAAAGCTCTTCCTCATAAAGTCAGATTGTTTAGGTGAATTAATAATGAAAATTTCCATAACACTTTATCCTAAAGTTAAATAACAGGTTTAACATTTACATACATACAGCCAAAACAAGAACTAAGTTCTACCAGAACTTATATAGCATTGCGTTTATCCGGTTGTAAATCTATTAAATTATAACCAAAATAAGCAATAATTGTTTGAATAAAGATCATTATTTTTATTTATATTAACACAATAATATCGCGTTTCCCAGCACACTCGCATCGGTATTAACATTTGTTTGTAGCAAATAGACAGAGTTCTGGTAGAACTCCGTAATAAAATATTTATTTGAAACCTTCATATTCCTATTGTCTTCCAAAATGCCTACCTTTGTAATTATTACATTATTAATATAGCAATATGAACTGGACCCAATTATTATCAGGTAAACGTTTCGGAATGGAAGAATATCATGAACGTAAACATGAACGTACAGACTTCCAGCGGGATTATGACCGTTTGATCTTCTCCTCCCCCTTCCGCAGGTTACAGAACAAGACGCAGGTATTTCCTTTGCCGGGCAGTATCTTTGTCCACAATCGTCTGACACATAGCCTGGAAGTTTCCTGTGTAGGTCGTTCGTTAGGTAATAATGTAGCAAAGGGATTGATGCAAAAATATCCCGACGGAAGTATTAACTTTCCGGAAATAGGTTCCATTGTTTCCGCAGCCTGCCTGGCTCACGACATGGGTAACCCGCCATTCGGACATTCCGGAGAGAGAGCTATTTCCGCTTACTTCCTGGAAGGGAACGGCAGTTATCTGGAAGATGAAATTCGTTCTGCTGGTGGCCGTTGGGAAGACTTTCTTCATTTTGAGGGCAATGCCAATGCTATGCGCCTGCTTACTCATCAGTTTATCGGCCGGAGAAAAGGCGGATTTGCTTTAACTTACAGTACATTGGCCTCTATCGTCAAATATCCTTATGCATCGGTTCATTCAGGTAAAAAAGGGAAGTTCGGTTTTTTCCAGTCGGAAGAAGAAACCTATATGCGCATAGCTACCGAATTGGGAATAAACCACAATCCTGAAGACAAGAATAAATTTGTCCGTTACCCGCTGGTTTATCTGGTAGAAGCAGCCGACGATATCTGTTATCAGATTATGGATATAGAAGATGCCTGCAAACTACATATCCTTACGACAGAAGAAGCTATCCAGCTATTGCTCAACTTTTTTGAAGGAGAACGACTGAACCATATCATCCGCGTCATGAAAATGGTGGACGATACAAACGAACAGATCGCCTATCTACGCTCCTGCATCATCGGACTACTGGTAGATGAATGTTCGCGTGTCTTCCTTGAAAATGAAGACGGGATACTTGATGGAACCTATAATACCCCTTTGATAGAGCAGATAGGAGAACAAGCCAAACAAGCCTATGCCACCTGTTCAAAAACGGCTTACAAAAAGATTTACCGCGCCAAAGAAGTACTCGACATAGAACTGGCCGGTTACCATATTTTCAGCCACCTGATTGACAGTCTGACAGAAGCTGTCATGAATCAGAGCCATGCATATAGTAAATTATTGTTGCAGCGCATCCCGGAACAATATGACACGAATGCACCAACAACTTATGGCAAAATACAATGTGTACTTGATTATATCTCAGGAATGACGGATGTTTATGCACTCGACCTATACCGCAAGATCACAGGGATGAGCCTCCCGGCCGTTTAATACTCTTCCCTATATTTGCTTTCTTCTTTATCTTCCAGGATACTGAGATAGCTCTTATAGCGGGACTCGCTGATATAGTGATCTTCAAGAGCTTGCAAAACAGCACACCCCGGTTCATGACGATGGCTACAGTTGTTGAACCGGCAATCTTCGGAGAATTTAAATATCTCCGGAAAATAGTGGGAGATTTCAGCAGTCTCCATCTCTATCGTGCCAAACCCTTTGATTCCAGGGGTATCAATCAGGTAGCCTCCTTCCGGCAGCGGGATCATTTCAGAGAAAGTTGTCGTATGCATCCCTTTATTATGATATTCGGAGATATCGCCGGTCCGGAGATTAACGCCGGGAACTAACTTATTGATAATCGTTGATTTCCCGACTCCCGAATGGCCGGATAAAAGAGTTATCTTATCTTTCAACTCCGCCTTTAGCGCATCGAGACCTTCTTCCATTTTAGCACATAGGGTAGAACAGGGATAACCGATCGTTGTGTATAAATTAATCAAGGCGTCGAGATATTCCTTATCTTCCCCTTTATAACGGTCGATTTTATTGAAAACCAACTTTACCGGCACACCATAAGCCTCAGCCGTGGCCAGAAAACGATCGATAAAAACAGTTGTAGTAATCGGATAATTGACAGTTACGATCAGCATGGCCTGATCGAGATTGGCCGCAATAATATGCGACTGTTTAGATAAGTTGGAAGCCCGCCGGATAATATAGTTCTTACGGTCTTCTATCTTGGTAATAAACGCGGTACCTTCATTATTGATATCGATATCAACCCGGTCACCGACAGAGACAGGATTTGTGCTGCGTATCTCCTTTAAACGGAAATTTCCTTTTACCTTACTTTCCACATCACGCCCGTCATCGGTGCGTACGGTATACCAGCTACCTGTATTCTTTATTACCAGTCCCTTCATATTAATTAAAAATTAAAAATTGAAAATTGAGAATTGAACAAACTACCGGACGATACGCGTCAAAGTAATTTTCAATTCTCAATTCTCAATTTTCAATTATTTATACTGTCATTATTTCTTTTTCTTTAGCAGCGTAGAGGTCATCTACTTTCTTTATAAATTTATCGTGCACCTTCTGAACTTCCGCTTCCGCATCTTTTGCCACATCTTCAGGAGTTCCGTCGGCTTTCACACTTTTCTTTATTGCCTCGATCGCATCGCGACGCGCATTACGAACACTGATTTTTGCCGTTTCGGCTTCCTGTTTGGATTGTTTAGCCAACGTGCGACGGCGTTCTTCTGTCAGAGGAGGAATCCCCAGACGGATTATTTCACCGTTATTTTCAGGAGTGATACCTACTTCCGAGTTCATGATTGCCTTTTCAATCTCTTTGATAAGCGGCTTTTCCCACGGAGTAATGATAATCGTTTTTGCATCCGGTGTATTTACCGAAGCCACGTTAGTCAGAGGAACAAGACCTCCGTAATAAGGAACCTTCACTCCGTCAAGGATCTTCGGATTAGCCTTTCCGGCACGGATATGAGCCAACTGTTCGTCAAGATAATCGATTGCGAACGTCATTTTCTCTTCTGCTGACTTTACATACTGCTTGATATCTGCCATAACTGATTGATATTTTGTTTTCTGTTTTTTTCGATAAACAAAAGTAGTAAAGTTTTTGAACCTAGCAAACAAATTACTTTTTTAGCACTATAATTCAACTGAAAGCGTAGCATAAACTTGCGACTCCGAAGAAATCGACAAAGCAATCCAGAAAGAAAATTTGTATCATATATTATGATACTAAGATATCATATATTATAAAAATAAAATATCATATATTATGATACAGTTATATTACAATATATGATATTCTCATTACCTCATAAGGGATGCTTTATCACTTAAGCTTCGGACAAAGTAACATCAGATAGAGAACGCCCACACTCAGCACAATCACCGCCCCCAACTGCGAAGCCATTGCATCCGACAGGAAGCCCATGAAAAGGGGAAAGACAGTACCTCCGAACAACCCCATAATCATCAACCCGGATATCTCGTTCTTACGCTGGGGCATGGACTGGATTGCCTGCGAAAAGATGATCGAGAACACGTTCGAATTTCCGAATCCAATCAACCCTATACATATATATATGATCTCTTTGCCGTGGAACAAAGACAATCCGACCATTGCCAGCGCCATCATTGCAACGCTGATGCCAAAGAATATCTTGGCCGACATGCGACTCAGAATAAAAGCACCCAGGAAACAACCGGCCGTACGGAAGATAAAATAAAGACTGGTGGCAAACGATGCATCATGTAATCCCATTCCCAAACGCTCCATCAGGATTTTCGGAGCTGTTGTATTCGTTCCGACATCAATGCCGACATGGCACATGATGCCGATAAAACACAACAGAATAAAAGGCTTGCCCAGCAAGGCAAAGCATTCTCCGAATGTCGAAGGTTTCCCTTCCGGCTTCTCTTCGTCTATCTGCGTTGCTCCCAACAAAAGGATTGTAATAACTGCAACAACCATATAAACCGGGAAAAGTATCCGCCAGCCCAGGCCGAAAGAAGGAATCGCAGCCGTTGCTCCCCACATCGCGATATAAGGAGCCAGGAAAGAAGCGATAGCCTTTACAAACTGTCCGAAAGTCAGACTACTGGCCAACTTATCCCCACTGATGATATTCGAGAGTAACGGATTCAAAGAAGTCTGCATCAAGGCATTACCGATACCCAGCAGAGAAAAGGAAATAAGCATCAGCATATAACCATCGCCAAAGATTGGAAGCAGCAAAGAGAAGAATGTAACGAACAGGCTGAGTAATACAGTCTTTTTCCGTCCGATCCGGTTCATCAGCATTCCGGTTGGAACAGAGAAAATCAGAAACCAGAAGAATACAAGCGACGGAAAAATATTCGCCTCCGAATCTGTCAGGTTCAAATCGGCCTTCACATAGTTGGAAGCAATCCCCACCAGATCCACAAATCCCATAGCGAAGAACGCCAGCATGACCGGGATCAACTTTATATATAAACCTTTTTCTTTCATGATCATTCTTTATTCGGATAAGGAGGCCATGCCCCTTCCTGTGTACAAACAAAAGCGGCCGTTTCAACAGCAAGCTGATGGGCTTCACGCAGGGATTTCCCTGTTAATATAGAATAGACAAACGCCCCGGAAAAAGAATCGCCTGCTCCTACCGTATCGACAACCTGTACTTTAGGAGTCGGGATAGTGGACTGCTCATCCGGCGAATAAATCGAACTGAAAGCGCTTCCGGCTGTCAGAATCACATATCTGAGGTTATATTTCCTCAACATCTTACGGCACACTTCCTCGTCCGTACCTTCCAGATCACACATGCTGCGAAGCAATACCAGTTCCTCGTCATTCACCTTAAAGACATTTGCTTTATGCAACAACGTTTCAATCAGCTCTTTAGAGTAATACGATTGCCGGATATTGATATCGAAGAAGCGCAACGCATCTTCACGTGCATACGACAATAAAGACAGGATCGTTTCTCTTGACGCCTGCGAACGCAAAGCCAATGTGCCATAACAAATGGCATCCGCCCTCTTTACCAGGTCGATAGATTCCTGGGTTAGAGGGATATGGTCCCAGGCAACGCCTTCAATGATTGTGTAGGTCGGAATACCATCCTTCAGTTCCACCATCACACTTCCGGTTGGATATTCTACTGTTCCCAAGCTGTTGGAGATATGGTTCTTTTCCAATTCCTGAACGATTTCCGTTCCTGACAAATCATTTCCTACTGCACTGACGGCATATCCCTCAGCTCCCATTTGTGTGGCGTGATATACAAAGTTGATCGGAGCACCTCCGGCACGCTTTCCGGTTGGCAGGACATCCCAAAGGAGTTCGCCGATACCGACTACTACAGGTTTATTCTTTTCCATGATATTTCAATTTTTAAAGTGCTAATTTATAAATATTCAACGAATTTACCCGACAGGAACCGTCCTTACTGTAAAAGTTCAGACAGTTGTAAGGTTCGTTCGGGAAAACAAGGTTGGTCATAGCCACCTTTCCGCCATCGAGGAAGACTTCGACAGAGCATTTATCTACAAAAATCCGAAGCGTATGTTCCTGTGCCGGAGATAACGGTCCCCAGGTCGCCAAAGCAAAATCGTCCACATAATTAATGGAGTTGGCGATACGGTTATCGTGTGCTTCCTTTTCATGCGGAACACTATTCTTTCCAAAGTCCACGATACCGCTATGCACCCTGTCCATAACCAGCTTCTTCGCATTCAGGTCCAGATAAATATCCACATACTCACCTTTCCCGTTCACCAACTGAAAGCCTGCGATACTCGATTCACCGGTTGCTACATTCATATTTATCTCGAATGCGCCATCATTTCCGGCAAACAGCGTATCTATGCTGACAGCTTTATTCGCCTCAACCGTGAAAGCAGGAATCTCGCGTGTCTCTTTCCTGAGCGATTCCAATTCCCTGACCGGATTCACTGCCATATACACCTCTTTCCCTTCGGAATACATGGTCAATTCGCGAGGCAAAGCATTGGCACTACGATACTGCTGCGTAGGAATAATATTCGCATACTGCCAATTGCTCATCCAGGGCACGGCAATGACACGGTCGCCGGTATTGGAAAAGCAGACTGTCGCATAATGGTCTTTTCCCCAGTCCATCCATTTGACTACTTCCGGTTTCGTATCGCAGACAAACTTTGTTCCGTCGAAATCCCCGATAAAATACTGCGTAGCCGACCCTCCGAACAAACAACCCGGATTGATATTGACAATCAGCGCCCATTTCTTGATATTCAAATCCCCGTTTACCGGCAGTTGCACCATATCCGGGCATTCGAACTGACTCGGCTGCACACCGTACCCGTCACCGAAAGCACTCATATACGTCCAGTCTTTTAAATCCCTGGAAGAATAAAACCGCATTTCCTTATCGGCCGACACAATCATCACCCACTTCTTTTCCGGAGCATACCAGAACACTTTCGGGTCGCGGAAATCTTTCAGGCCGTCGAACGGGGTAAGGACAGGGTTCTTTTCGTATTTGGTAAACGTACGCCCGTTATCGCTACTGTGAGCCATACATTGTATCTGTCCGTTCTTATCGCTGGCGGAAGTATAGAAGGAGACGATCGAACCGGCACCGTAACCGGCCGTATTATCCTTGTCCACAACGGAACTGCCGGAAAAGATATGCCCCATCGTATCACGGGCCAGGGCAACCGGAAGATGTTCCCAATGAACCAGGTCACGGCTTACGGAATGCCCCCAATGCATATTTCCCCATACCGAACCGTAAGGATTATACTGAAAGTAAAGATGATATTCGCCATCCTTATAAACCAGTCCGTTCGCATCATTCATCCAACCATACAACGGAGTATGGTGATAAAGAGGACGGAATTTATCACGGTTGGTCGTATCGAACGTGTCGGAGAGTTTCATCTCTTTCCAGCATACGGCATCCTTCGGCGTTTTGCGGATACGGACAACCGCCTCTTTTGCTCCGGCAGGCAGTTCGAAAGGGACGAAATAATCCGTTTCCTTTTTAGCCAGACGGATATCCATATCCGTATCCGCCGGATTCCCCGTCACAAGACACACCTGCCCTTCACCGGTATGTTCTTCCACCGGCAACAAGAGGTATTTGGCCGGATTCGTAATATGGACAAACGTTAGTGTATCGCCCTGCTGCTCCAAAGTAAATCCTTCTTTAGAGGCGGACTGGCAAGCGGCCAGGCTTACTGATACGGCACAGCCCATCAGAAAATTCTTACTGTTATTCAAAATCGTTGCTTTCATATGATAATAGATTAATTGTTAAAATGTAATGTTTGCACTAAATTCTACGGTGAAGGGACGGATATAGCTGCCGGCCATCCACTGCCCGTTATGCTTGGAGGCATCCTCCTTCTTATCCAGTTCGGCTCCCGAAATACTGCCACGTGCTCCGGTCTGGTTCAGGATATTCACGACTGTCGCTCCCAGGCTAAGATACTTATTTACTTTGTAATTAACACCTCCGAATGTTTCCCAACGACCATTAAAATAATAGGCATTGTTGATATTGGCATACGTCTTGCTGAAATAACGGGCGCTCAACCAAACCCGAAAGTCTTTATAGGTGTAACTCGGATCAATCTCCAGCAGGACTTTCGGTATTTCCGTCACGATATTGCCGGTAGCATTGATACCGGCATAGCTGCCGTCCGAGAAATTCACGCCTGTTTCATACTTCTTATAAGTCGGATTCTGGTAAGTAAACAGGAAGTGCAGGTCGAAACCTCTGAACAACTTGGCAATCAGGTCGGTCGTCCACCCGATAGTTTTAATATCGTAGCTGAGCGGGGCTGCGTTGATATCTTTCGAGTTATTCGGATTAATCAGGTTCAGGGTAGAGTTATTGTTCGTCTTTCCGATATAAGAGAACAAAGACGTCAGGCTCAACCAGTTATTATTATAATAGATACCGGCACGTCCCAACGGAATGGATACTTTCTCCACATTCGGCAATTCGGACGGGGCAAAACTGGAGATGGCAGGATGCTGCGTATTATAAGTGAAATCGCCTGTAAAACCGAACTGCCCGGTCAGCTTGTAAGTCAGGGCAAACGTATAGACCTGATTGAACCAGTCATAATCGAAATCCTGCGGAGCGACGGTTCCGGTCTGTCCGTTCTTATTATAAGCCGCACCCAAATGATAGTTAGGGAAACGTCCCAATACGCTGTCATTCCTCAGATAGACCGCTGCATTCTGGCCGTGCATCTTCTGATATTCGAAGCGGGCACCGTAGTAGACATTGATTTTGTCGTTGATATCCCAATCGTGGGTAAAATAAAGGGCCAGTTTATTTTCATACCCTTTGTAATATTCGGAAGCATTCTTGTTGAAGTCGTAGTAAACGCCATCGGTATAACCTTCTTTCATCAGCCGGCTCGGATATTCTTCCACTGTATGGTCGTACATGGTGGTATTGGAGGCATAATCAATCTTATAATGCCACTGGTTCAACCCGATACGCCAGGTTCCGTTTTTATATTCGCGCGACAGTTCGGAAGTCAGGAAGGTTTCATCTATATTACCGCGATTCAGACAAGACATGCGGCTTTGTACATAGCCTTCATAAGGAGTCAGATTGCCTTCCAGGTCTTTCAGGGAATAGTCGTCTTCCGAAGTCTTCTTTTCCAGCGACATCGGCGTCTGATAGACATAAGAGCCGAGCGCATGGTCGTATTTGGCATTCACAATCCATTTCAGTCCGTTGTCCCATTTATAAGCATGATGCAGGCTAATCTGGTTGCCTTTATTCAGGGAGGCATCATAGAGGTTGGTCTTCTTCAATTCACCGGAACGCATATCCATATAAACCATCTCGCCCGTTGTCGGCAGGTAAGAACTTGTACCCAATTTAAAACCGGGAATCTCCTTCACACTTCCGTCGCCCACATACATAAAAGGGGCATTGGTCGCGGCATTCGAGGGCCAGCGGCTATTGCTGTAATGATAAATAACCGATAATTCACCGCGGTCCTGATGATAGCGTTTGGTGATGGCTGCTTTATAAATCTGGGTACGGTCCTGATTGGAAGCAAAACGCAGCTTGAAAGTTCCCGGGTCGAAATCCTGATAAATACTTCCGCTGTAAAACCAACCTTTCCCGGCATTACCGCTGATATTCAGGTCGATTTGCTGCTTACCGAAATGATTTGTATTATAATTCAGTTTACCCCGGAATTTTTGCGTCCCAAGTTGCGTATGAGAGTTTACCGCATATCCAACAGTACCGGTTGTGATAGCCGTTTCCGAAATCTTCAATAATCCGACATGCCCCAGGCTGCCGTCACCGCGCCAATGGGTATTTACATTATGAGGATTGGAATTGTAGACGACAGGCAAACCATTTTCGAGGACATTAACATCACCACCGGGCAGTCCGATGGATATCTCGCGGGGACCATTCGCACTGGAGGCATTCAGCATCACATTGCGGCTGTTCGTTTCATTTGATTTTTCCTTATTCACCTGAACGGTATCTTTTACCGCTTCCTGTGCATATGTTGCGGCTGACAAAGTACAGCCGGCAATTAATAAAAGGAAAGACTTCTTCATGGTAATCATGGCAACTGTTTTCATATAGAATGTTTTAATGTTGTTCCTGCTAACAAGTTTTCGGGAGCAAATGTAGAGGCACTGAAAACAATCGGATATAACAAAACGAGCCAATCCTGTCACATTCGTCACATACCCTGAAATTCATTCCAATAGTATAATATCCGTCAGATAAATGCGACAAATGTGATAGGAAAAAGAAGTTGTTTTTTTGAGGTCTCCTCAAAGCCTCCTTTGAGAGCTCGTTGAAGCAGGCTTTGAGACGTCCTCACAGCCTCTTGTGACCGGCACTCACAAAATGTTGCCTATTCTGATGTATTCTGATACTCTTTCGGGGTTTGGTTATAAACGGCCTTAAAGCATTTGGCAAAATAGGCGGGAGACGAAAAGCCTGTGCGGTAAGCAATCTCGTTGATATTGTATTGCTTTTGTTTCAGAAGAACGGCGGCCTTCTTTAAACGGTAGTTACGGAGAAAATCGACCGGGCTGGTTCCAGTCAGGTCTTTTATCTTACGGTGGAGATGGCCGCGCGACAAACCGAGCGTATCACTCAACTTCTCCACATTAAATTCAGAATCGGTATATATCTCTTCAATCTGTGTCAGGAACCGGCGAAGGAACAGGTCATCCATATTCTCCACCTTCTCCGGTTGCGCCATCAGCATATTACTGCTTTGCAGCTTTTTCAGGAATGCTTCGCGCAACTTTTTTTGTTCTTCGAGGATACGGATTATACGGAGTTTTACAAAGTTCACATGGAAAGGCTTCTGGATATAACCGTCCGCCCCGCCCGATATGCCATACATACGCTGACGTTCATCCGACAAGGCCGTCAACAGGATAACGGGAATATGGCTGATGGCGATATCCGTTTTTATACTGCGGCAAAGTTCGAAGCCATTCATTTCCGGCATCATCACATCGGATAAGACAAGCGATATTTCATTTTCCTCCTGAAGAAGATTCAAAGCGACCTTTCCATTGGTAGCGGTAAATACGCGGAAGTTCTCCGATAATTCCTTTTCCAGGAACGCACGGACCTCATCATCGTCTTCAACAACCAAAACGGAATAAGGATATGTCTGTGCCAACAACGTTTTCTCTTCGGAATCATCCAGGTTCGAAGCATCATACGCCAAATGGGAAACAGGCAGTTCCGTGATATATTCGCCGTTCAGCTGCGTCTTATCTTTCCGAAGGCAAACGGAGAAAACGGTTCGCTGTCCGGGGACACTTTCCACTGTTACCTCTCCGTTATGCATCTTTACATATTCATGGACCAGATGCAAACCGATACCTGTCCCCACCCGGCTGTTCTCCGAATAGAAACGGTTGAAGAGATAAGGCAAATTCTCCGGTTGGATACCCGAGCCATTGTCTTCGACATGTATCGTCACCCATTCGTCCGACTCTTCCAGCGCTACCCCAATCTTTCCCCCTTCGGCCGTAAACTTAAATGCATTGGATAACAAATTCACCAAAACCTTCTCAATCATATCCGCATCCATCCAGATACGGCAGTTCTTCATGTCCGAGGCAAAAGTATAGGTAATATTGCGCACCTTCGCCATACTATTGAAATATGACTTCACCTCACTGCTGAACGAAACGATTTCCGTCTCACGTATCTTCAGTTTCTCCTGCTTATTCTCCACCTTCCGGAAATCCAATAGTTGATTGATGACGCGGAGTAAACGCCCCGCATTCTTATGAATCAACTCCAGGTCTGAAAGGTAGGAGGAATCGTGCAATAAGTTAAGCAATCTGTCCAACGGCCCCAATATCAGTGTTAACGGAGTTCGTACTTCATGGGATATATTGGTAAAGAACTGGAGTTTGGAGGCTGTCACCTCTTCTATCTCCGCATTCAGGGATATCAGTTTACGGCGCTGTTCTTCCTCTTTCTTATTAATCTCACGCAGTTCGCGGTTTTTAAGCCGTATCTTACAGTTAATATAGAATACATAGACCGACAAAGAAATGAAGCCAACCATCAAAAGCGTGATAACACTCAATGAATCCCGGAGAAAATTAAAACGGTTCAGCAGTTCATCCATACGGCTCCGCTGTGTCTCGATACGCTGTTGATAATTGCTCAACCGTTCAGATTGAAGCAACAAGGTCTGGGCAGCCGATTTATCAACCAAACCGCTCAACAAGGGAATATATTTATCCACCTTCTCCCCTCTAAGCAACTGCATGGCGGTCCGTATCACCTGTTCACCGCCCGTCGGATAAAGGAAAGAGACATTAATCCGTCCATCCGCCACCGCTTCCAGTCCGGCATTGGCCACGGCATCCATTCCTATAATATGTAACTCCTTACCACGCACTGGGTCTATTGCCTGAAAATGTTCACGGGCGGCAATAGCCATCATATCGTTATGAGCATATACAAAGTCGATGGGTTGTGAAAAGTCTATCTCTTTCAGGCGTTTGGCTGCGACATCATACCGCCAGTCGCCTTCCACGGGGCGAAAGGTTAAATCCGTCCGTTCCTGCAAGGCATCCCGAAAACCATTGTGACGTTCCTGGGCGGGAGAAGAACCCATCATTCCCCAAATTTCAAGAATAGTGGCATGAGGCGGTAAATGTTTGGCAGCATATGTTCCGGCGGCAAAACCCAGATCATAATTATTCGCTCCGACAAAGGTGGTATATTGGTTCGTGTTTACTTTGCGGTCGGTGATAATCGTTGGGATGCCTGCACGGAATGCTTCTTCGGCCACATCTGTTATCGGCGCTGATTCGAAAGGTGAAATAATCAGGACATCGACCTTTTGTGCAATCAGTTCGCGTATTTGTTCGATTTGTCGGTCGTTATCATTATCGGCATCCTTAATAAGGACTTTAATACTATCATAATTGGATGCCTCAATCCCCACCTCCCGAATCATTTGCTGCCGCCAGGCATCATCCAGCATACATTGGGAAATTCCTATCACATATTTCTTTTCCCTATCGGCACGGTCGCAACCGGCAAACAACAGGCATAAAAGGAATAATATGGATAGGAAGTATTTCACATTTTTCTAATTATGCACCAACGTCCCAATATTCTCGCCGCTCATCACCTTCTTCAGATTCCCGTTGGTATCCATATCAAAGACAATGATAGGCAGATTGTTTTCTTTACACATGGTAGTCGCTGTCAGGTCCATCACTTTCAGACCACGAGTGTATATTTCATCATAAGTAATATCTGAGAACTTAGTCGCAGTCGGGTCTTTTTCCGGATCGGCTGTGTAGATGCCATCCACACGTGTACCTTTCAGCATCACATCGGCTTCAATCTCGATACCTCTTAAAGAAGAACCTGTATCGGTTGTAAAGAACGGATTACCTGTTCCACCGGACATAATCACCACATTACCCTGTTCCAACAATTCGATGGCACGCCATTTATTATAAAACTCACCGATCGGCTCCATCCGGATAGCAGTCAACACCTTTGCCTTTACTCCCTGTGCAACCAGCGCAGAACTCAAGGCCAAACTATTGATTACCGTTGCCAGCATCCCCATCTGATCACCTTTCACCCGATCGAACCCTTTAGACGCCCCACTCAGACCACGGAAAATATTACCTCCGCCTATGACAATGCCGATTTGGACACCCATCTCTGCAATCTCCTTGATCTGTGCTGCATACTCATTCAAACGAACTTCGTCGATACCATATTGTTTACCTCCCATCAGCGACTCACCGCTTAACTTCAGGAGAATTCTCTTGTATTGTGCCATCTTTCTGTTTTTTGATTTTTAATTGTTCTTCTGCAAAAATACAGTATTTCGATTAGCAAACAATATCGGAAGTCAATTAATCCGGTTTTATTTAATAAAACTGTATAGCCTATGTAGCAACTCTGTAATGCCGTCCCCCTACTTTTACTACCGAAATGAAACACACTTTATTCCTTATTTTGAAAAACACTAAGAAAACAACCAAACCTTCTTCCTAACTTTAGCATTCCCCTCCCCTTTCAGCGGAAAGAGACAGGGGAATGTTACTTTACAATTTCATATATCTTTTTCACTTTTAAAGCCTGAACAATACAGCCTGACGCACTGTTTCATAAACAAAGAGACATTAAACAAAAAGAATCATTTAAAAATTAAGCAGTTATGAAAAATGTATTGATTGGTATTGCTGCCGGTATCGCTATCGGCTATGTGCTTCGCAAAATGGAAGACGACGGTAAATTCAAATGTATCCACGACGACATGAGCGAACTGGCCGACAGAGCAAAAAAGAAAATCAAAGATGTAGTCGACAAAGGTGTTAACGAAGCCGAATATATCGGTGACCGTGTCGAACATATCACCGACAAAGTCAAGAAAGGGGCAACAAATTAATAGCTATTCAAGGATTATCGCTACAATATGTCACCAATTCTGTCAAACACAGCTTAAAACAAGTGACAAAAAGACAGAATTAGGCATTAAATCCAACTGGCACAAAGTTTGCTTATTGATAGCTGAACGAAGGGTTCGGAAAGAGCCCGGAGTTCAGTAAATTATTGAATGTGTAACTTAAAAATAGGAGATTTAATTATGATGCCGATCAGAAAAAATCAAAATTGGTTACCGAGTATCTTCAATGATTTCTTCGATAACGACTGGATGGAAAAAGCTAATTCAACAGCACCTGCTATCAATGTAATTGAAAGCGAAAAAGATTATAAGATTGAATTGGCTGCCCCGGGAATGACTAAGGAAGATTTCAATGTCCGTATCGACGATGACAACTGCCTGGTTGTTTCAATGGAAAAGAAAAACGAGAATAAAGACGAAAAGCATAACGGACGTTATCTACGTCGCGAATTCTCATATTCTAAATTCCAGCAGACAATGATATTGCCGGATGATGTTGACAAAGAAAAGATCAGCGCTAAAGTAGAACATGGCGTATTGACCGTAGATGTTCCTAAAAAAGCACCTGTAGAAACGGCCAAATTACAGAGAAACATTGAGATTAAATAAGTAACCTCATCATTAAATAATGAATATCCCCCGACGGAATTTCCATCGGGGGATATTTTTTATCCGGCTTCTCTCTTCGCAGGGATACTGACAGATGAACTTTATTTTATTACTTTAGTATTAATGCCACCACTTGTTCGCCCGTCGCAGGTTAATTGGCAGGTAGTAGAGACATTGCATACAATGTCTCTACCCGACCGCATGGTGGTAATTTTAGAATTATCTATTATTTTACGATTGCTTTTACAGCAGCTTCGCCTTCAACAGCCACAGTCACATAACCTGCCGGAGCAGAGATAGTAGCTTCACTGGAAGTGATTACTGTATTAGCAATAGTCTGTCCAAGAACATTGCTGATAACAACTTTCTTACCTTCAGCGCCTTTAACGATTACGGCTCCGTTAGTTGCAACTACTGATACTGTTGATGTAGCAATTGTTTCGTTATCTGTTGCCATATCATCTTCTGAACCTATCTCGATATTGAATACCAATGCATTATCACCACCGGTTCTTGCATTTTCAAATGTAGATGATTTTGAATCCGACAGAACCAAACAACCGTTCTGACTCTTCAACCAAGCACCATTGATAGGAGCAACATCCAAATCGCTTGCTTCCTTGTCTGATTCAATCAGGAATGCAACATCCAAGTTTTCTACTGTTGCAGCAGCTGCCTTATCCGGATTGATGTAACGGAATGACCAAGTATAATTCTTGTGAGCATCTTTCTTCAATTCAGATTTCAAATCAATGATATAGTCAGCGTCAATTTTAGCAGCTTTGTAAGCAGCCTTAATTTTTGCCGTATCCAAATCAGCATTAGCCAGTTCTTCGAAACCATTTGTCAAAACATACAAGCTATCACCAATATGCATAGCATCCACAAAACCGACACGAGTATAGTCACCAAACTGATACAACTTATCTGCATCTTTAGCCTTCAGAGAATCTGCGAAACTTACCAGATATTTAGCTCTTGTAAAGCCAGGTTTTGCAGGAATAGCGTGAGGACAAGTCCATTCTGTAATACCGTTCAGGTGTTCGTGATCCAGTTCACAAGGTTTAGCCGGTTCTGCAATTTTTTCACTCTGACTCACATAGATGAAATACTGCGGTTTGATCTTTCCATTAGGAGCATTATCAATTGTCGCTGTATCAACCACAAATGACAAACCTGCTTTCGGATTAACTTTATCTTCTCTTTCGATACCCAAATAGCAAACTCCTTCATTTTTGAATTTCTCATTGTTTTCATCCATCAGATATTCACCACGATAATATTCTTTGAACTTCAGAAGCTTAGCTGCATCTTCCTGGCCTTCTACAGCACCATCTAATGCAGTATTGAAACGACGATACAGAGGAGCGTTATTTTCTACAATTGCAAATGCAGAAGTTCTTGTTTCTTCCAGCACATTATCTTTCAAGATTACGCTCAGATCTTCATCAGCCGAACCAATCTTCGTTGAATCAGTTGCTGCGACATTGATGAATGCATAGTAAGGACGAGCTGCTTCTACAGATTCAGCTTTATAGAAATTATTTTCTTTCAGATAGAACTTCTTAGCTTTAGCTTCATCAGAAGTCATTTTGTATCTGCCCTCGCTATCTAATGTAATATAAAGATTACCTTTAGAAGTCTTCACATACGGAGTGTACATAACACGTTTCAACTGTTTCAAACCTGAAATTTTAGCTTTCAATGCATTATCCACAGTAATACCATAAGGAACTTCAGCTGTTTCTTTATTCATAAAGAATGACAATTCAGCATCTTTCACATACAGGATAGAATCCCCGTTCATACCGATGAATTTATCATCAGCATATGAATGCAGATAATTGAACTTGTAAGACATTACATCCAACACCTTGTTATCCAAGTTCAAATAACCTAATTTTTCATTACCTAATGCAGCAGCTGTTACAGGCTTGATATCCAGGGAGTCAATACTATGCAGACCACCTGCAACAAATTTGTAAGCACCACCTTCTTCCTGACGTAACTGAATGCTTTGTTTTACACCGGCAAATTCACGGTTAATAAGTGTTACAGTTGACAGCTCGGCAATTTCCGAAGTTTCTTCATGATCTTTTAAGATAACCCACTGGTAAGCCGGCATGTTCATCACTTCCTGCTCAGAAGCTTTTACAGTAACCCATTTCGGAGCATTAGTCCAAGCATTTACTCCATTATCTTTCTTCGTATTATAAATAGGAACAGCCAAATACTGGTCTTTATCATTCTTGATTACATAAACACCGTTATTTTCTGATGTACGGTTTGTTGTACCTTCACCCAAGAAGAAACGAACGTTTGCAGGACCTGCATCTGCTAAAACAGTAATTTCACTTGTAGAAGTCAGTTTATTTAATGTAATAAGATGATTAACCGCATTTGTAGTTTGCCATTCAGAACCGGTTGCAGCATCAGCAGTACCTTTATCCATATAAGATTTAATGCTAACAGCAATACTGTCTGAAGTAGGATAATAATCAAACTTAAACATATAAGACTTGATATCACGGTTCTTAGCACCTGCACTCAAATAAGGAGCAGGAGTATGAGCTGTAGTTGTAAACTTATCACTTCCAAAACCAATTAGCTTCAGGTTCTGGGAAGTACCATCAATATAAGCAGTATCTGCCAACAGATAAGTATCTTCATAAGGCTTATCATCCTTTGTTCCATCAACAATCTGTAGCAAAACATAACCATTTGCTTTTGTTATCTCAGGTACTAAACTAGCAGTTTCAGCATATAATTCAGAAGTATTATTCTCATTACCAACAATTGCCTCACTATTATTACCATTCCAAGCACGGAAAGTTTTGTCAGCAAAAACGTTTCCTAAAACACTATTATCACCTACTTTCAATTCCGGAGTTGCTCCCAGTTTGAAAGAATCACCTTCCGGATCAGTACCTAATTTAGTATTCAAATCTTTTGCTGTCAGAGTTACAGCACCTGCAGTAATAGGAGCCAGTCTCAAATGACGACCTTCCCATTTATCTCTGCTGGCATGAGCTTTTACCAAATAAACATCTTCTGAACTAGTATAACCATTGCCAGTTGCATTAGGAGTAGCAGTTGCGCCTGTTACCAAAGTTACAACAGAGTCTTTTGCAAAATAAGAAATTAAACCGCTTGTTCCGAACGGAGAAGACTGAGTTTCTGTTGAACTTTTCCATTTCCAGGAAGAAGCAGCTCCGTTCATTTTCACAAAACCATCTGCTGCTGCATAAGTTTTAGTTGCATCATACAAAGGAGCATCGCCAGGATTAACCATCAAAGGTATACCTGTTCCTTTATTTACAAATGTAAAATCAGGACCAGTAGCATTGTTGCTATAAGAATACTGAATAGACCACAGTGTTGAGTTTACATCTGTTACAGCAGTAACATCTTTCAGTTTCAGAGTGTAACCATTACCATCCGGTACCATAACAAGTACTTTGCCTGCAGTAGCGTCACCTAATTGATAAAACTTGTTAGTTTCAATCTTCGTTACATCCCTTGTACCTTGGCTGATTGTTGCAGCCTGAGTAGAAGAGAACAAAGTCGAAGCCATACAAGCAATCGCCAAAGTAGAAAACTTTTTGTTCATAATCTAAATTTTAATATTAATAATAATGTTAATGAAATAGTTCTTATCCAACCTTTTACGTCCTTAGTCAAAGTATAATGACTAGAAAAAACGATCCTTTAATCTAGCCAGTATTTGTAGACTATTTGATATTCGTAATCGAAAGCATTAATTTTGTACATACTTTGTTATTCTCTTGATAAGAAAGGAGATAGTTATGCAAAATTTATTTGGAAAAGAGTTGTGGTTTCAAAAGTTATAATTAATTTTGTTGACGTATTTAAAGGATCGTTTTTTTTAGTCACTACTTATTTTATATATAATTCTTATATTTCAACAGCTGAACCATATGTATATTATATTTCTTCCATAAAGAAAGTATATTATATTAATGTACACATGTACATTAATATATAGTTTTCACCGATTCAGTGTCAAAACAAAGAAAAAGTTAATATAATACTATATATCAATATATTACAAGTGACACTGAAATATTATTCGGCATCACCTATTTTTACATAGCAAAAATAAAGCTACTCTCTAATCTATCTCCTTTATACCGGCCTACAACAGTTAACCCATTATACTATAAGAACTAAGCCCTATTGTAGTAGACTTTAACCATCTTCTTTACTAGTATTAAATATGTAAGCATATAAGTACATAAATGTAAGATCATATCTACATATATGTAAGGCTTACCTTTCTTTTTAGAAAAGCATATATTTCATATTTAGAATAAGTATGAAAAGGGCTTAATTGTACTATACTATATCCTTAAATATAATAGTGTGGCGACTTAAGCATCAATGGAGCAATAAGTGACGCTATAAAACAACAATGGTGACGCTGAATAACACCTCAGCATCACCATCATAATTCACTCTTTTATACTGAATAAGCATCCGTAATATAGCCAGTGACGCCACATTTCCGGAAACTTTATTTGTAACTACTCTTTGGGTATGAACATACTGATCCCTATCGGATAATGATCGGAAAGATAATCGTTGTCCGGACCGTTATAAATCTGCGCATCTACACAATCAGGACGCAGGCTGTCGGTTACAAATATGAAATCGATTCGCTCCTGCTGGCGGCGTAAAGCCTCTCCTTTCGGTGAACTGGTCAATATACGGGTAGGGTAAGAATAACGTTGGTTATCAGGAGTGAACATATAACAAATGTCATGCAATGAAGCTGCCATAAAAGTAGAAATCACAGCATAATTCTCCAGATGTTCATCCGTCCAGGAGGCATCGAAAGGGGAATGGGCATTCATGTCACCCATCAATAGGCAATTGGTTAACTGATTTTTATTGATGTAATCGATAATATTATCGGCCTCCTTTTTGCGTTTTAACCGATCATGAGGATTCAGATGCGTCACTAGGAAATCCATATTCAGAACTTTGCAATGTAACAGACCATGACCGTAACCGTCAATCTTTCTGTCGACAACCTTGATAGGCGTTTTCGAAGTGAGCCCGACCGGATAACCGTTTTCCTTTACAATAGCGGCATAAGGGTGACCATAAGAAGCTGCCAGTTCTTTCAGTTTCGCCTCGGTGAAGCCGCAAAGTTCGTTCAAAGCCAGTACATCGGGGGATTGTTCTTTTACCCAGGCGGTAAAACGGGCGATACGATCCTTATCCGAACCGTTGCTGAAACCATCCATGATATTGTAGGAAATGATCTTTATCTTTTGACGGTCGGTGCGCCAGTCACGTTCATAGGAACTTGAAGTCTGAGCATTCAGACCGGAAATAAAGAATAATGCAAAAAAGAAAAGAATACATTTGTTATTAGATAACTGCTTCATTGTTATTTCTGATATTAGATTAATACTATGTTATTTAGAGAAGTGCCCCCCAAAGCGCTATTTTTAAGTGTTTACCACCGACACTTCCTTGAATGCATAGCGCCTCACTTCTCCGTTATCTGTTTTCAGAATCAGGTGTCCTGTGGGTTCTATTCCCAGGATACAAGCCTGGAAGACGCCTTGTTCATCCCGGTAAGGATGAAAGCCGTTACCGCGATACAGGGCTGCCATATAAGCACTCCGAATCTCTTCCTCCTTTTCCTGGAGCAGACCGAGATAGCGGTCGTAAAGACGTTTCAGGAAACTGTTCAGGATTTCCTCCCGGTCATATTCCCGACCCGTTATCTGTACCAGTGAAACAGGGTTCAAAGCATCACTCAGAAACTCCCGCTGGTTTATATTAATACCGATGCCTATCACGGAACAATACAGGGAATGCCCCGTCAAGTCGTTCTCAATCAGCATGCCGCATATCTTCTTGTCGCGCCAGTAAATGTCGTTCGGCCACTTCACCGTTATACCGTCCACATAAGCATCAAGCGTTTCCTTTACACTCAGTGCAGCTATCTGGGAGATTAAGAACTGGCGGTTGGCCGGAAGGAAATCCGGATACAGGATAATGCTAAACATCAGATTCTTTCCCGGTTCCGACTCCCAGGTGTTACCGACCTGGCCCCGTCCGGCTGTCTGATATTCTGTAACAACGATACTCCCTTCCGGTAAGGGTTCTTTCCCTACCAGTCCGCGGAGATAATTATTTGTAGAGGTTGTTTCTTCGAGCCGGATAATACGCGGCTGTTCATTTTCTTCATTCATCGTATGCTTCTCTTATTTTCTTCGGTAGTTTGGCTATTACCTCACGATAGGAATGACGAATCCAGTGGCGGATATCGTCGTCGGACATGTCGCGTTCCAGATAAACTCCGTTCCAGTATTTCTTATTGAAATGATAAGCTCCCTCGACTGCTGCATAACGGTCGCGCAACTCTTCCGTATAATCCGGATTACATTTCAGAGCCAAATACGGTTCCTCTCCGTCCAGAGGCAAAAGGGCAAACATCTTGTTCTCCACTTTAAAGACGAGCGAGACATCATCGAAAGGAAAACATTCGGTAACGTTTTTCAACGACAAACAATATTCACGGGCTTCTTCTATATTCATACGTTTTCTCAGTTTTCTATTTTATCGGGACGGAGCGTAGAAAGCATCGTCTATATGCTCGATCCGGAAACCATCCTTCTCTTTTACCAGGGTGATGATGTCGAAACGGACCGGCAAATCCAGGTTAAAATAACGGACATAGGCATCTGCCGCCGCTACAATACGCCTGATCTTTTTATTATCGACAGCTTCTTCGGGCGAAAGGAGATAATCTTCCGAGCGGGTTTTCACCTCTACGACAACCAGATCCTTCTCCTTGACGGCAACAATATCCAGTTCGTAATGATGCCATCTCCAGTTGGTATGCAAAATCGTGTAGCCCTGACGGATCAGATAATCGCGTGCCCTTGCTTCACCATCCCTGCCTAAATCGTTTTGTTCAGCCATCTTATTAATTTGCACAAATATACTGTTTTTCTTTTTTATTTGGGCTTTCACTTGTACATTTGCACAATATGGCATTAAAACGGAAATATTCACCACCCCAACCCAATCGCCCGAGGGTGCATAAGGTTACTTTTATGCTCAACGATGAAGAGCAGAAGGCTGTCGACCGCTATCTTGCCAGATATAATATCGAAAACAAATCCCGCTGGTACCGGGAAACAATCCTTTCACATATACTCAAGACACTGGAAGAGGATTATCCTACCCTCTTCAAAGAAACAGAAATGAGAAGATGAATCCATTTAACGACGAATATTTTATGAAACAGGCGTTGGTGGAAGCGCGTGCTGCCGCCGACGAAGGAGAAGTGCCCGTAGGGGCCGTTGTTGTATGTAACAATCAGATTATTGCCCGTGCCCATAACCAGACGGAGCGGCTGAACGACCCGACCGCCCATGCAGAGATGTTGGCCATAACGGCAGCCGTAGGCGTACTGGGTGCCAAGTACCTGACTAATTGCAGTCTTTATGTAACGGTAGAACCCTGTATCATGTGTGCCGGTGCCATCGGATGGTCCCAACTCAGCACCATTGTATATGGGGCAAGCGACGAGAAAAGAGGCTTTCAGCAATATGCGCCGAAGGCTTTCCATCCCAAAGCGATAGTAAAAATGGGAGTAATGGAGAAAGAGTGTGCGGAAGAGATGCAGAAATTCTTTAAGTCACGCAGATAAAGCAATCATCAACAAGATTAGCTCCTAAATAATACAATACTGCGAGCAGAAAGCCTCCCAATTTCAACTGGGTAGTGACACTACCCAATTCATATCCTTCTTTTTTAACT
Organism: Parabacteroides goldsteinii DSM 19448 = WAL 12034; assembly: GCF_000969835.1. Classification (GTDB taxonomy): domain Bacteria; phylum Bacteroidota; class Bacteroidia; order Bacteroidales; family Tannerellaceae; genus Parabacteroides; species Parabacteroides goldsteinii. The sequence continues at coordinate 2,970,915 of NZ_KQ033912.1, read as the reverse complement.
CAGCTATATTTTCGTGTTATTGATCAAAAGCTTACTACTTTACTTCTTCGAAATCGACATATTCGCCTTCGTCCTTAGTAAAGATCTTTTTGCGATTGGCGGCCGCATAATCTTCCTCAGCGGTATTATGCGACTGACGTTGTCCACCGGAGTAACTACTTGTCTGACGACGCTGTTCCCCTTTCTTTGCATTGCTGCTTCCGCTACCAAACAACATATTCTTAAATGTACGCAGGATAGAGAAACCCATCAGGAAGACTAACAGGATGAAGAAGAAAAACATTACAAACAAAAACTTAAACATAATATTATTCGTTACTTAGTTGGTTTATAAGAGAAACACATAGACCAGACCTCTTGTTTACTGCCTTTTGTTAAAAATAGACAAGAGGATATAGAGAAGAATTGTTCCCGCTATACCAAGCATACCGAAAAAGGCAACGAACAGGACTGCGCAACCCACTAATATATAGCGTCTTTCATTACCTTTCCATGCAACCGACTTGATCTTTAACGAGAACATAGGGATCTCAGACACAAGCAATAAGGAGGTAGCCAACGCTACCACCAGCGTAACCACTATAAATAAGACATTATTCGCCTGGCTCAAAGGAGACAATGAATATCCGACCGAAGCCCAGAATAACGCATGTGCCGGAACCGGCATACCGATAAATGAAGTTGTCTGCCGCTCATCAATATTGAATTTGGCAAGACGCAAACCGGAGAAAGCAGGAATCACAAAAGCCAGATAAGGAATATAACGTCCTATCTCGCCTAAAGGAAGGCTTGCCTGTCCCAGCATCGAGAATACGATCATACCGGGTGCCACTCCGAAACTCACCATATCCGACAATGAGTCCAACTCTTTTCCCATCGGAGAATAAGCCTTCAGCAAACGGGCGGCAAAGCCGTCGAGAAAATCGAACACGGCAGCAATGATGATCCATATGGCAGCCCATAAATAATTATCCTGCAAAGCCATCACAGTGGCGATGCATCCTGATACAAGACTCAGACAAGTGATTGTATTGGGGATATGCTTTCTTATATTCATTCTTTCGTATATTTTCCGGATTCTATTCGCACGGGCATTTGCTTAACCGTGCAATCGGTGTCTGGTTACCGGTCACCTTCTGATCCATCTCAATCAAGACTTCGGTTCCCACCGGCAAATAAACATCTACACGCGACCCGAATTTGATAAAACCCATCTGTTCATCCACGTGACATTTCTCTCCGACCTTGGCATACGTAACAATACGCCGGGCAAGTGCTCCCGCAATCTGGCGTGCCAGTACATCCACCCCGTTCTTAGTCGTGATAACAACGGCTGAACGTTCGTTTTCAGTACTGCTCTTCGGCAAATAGGCCGCCATGAACCGTCCGTTATTATGAGAGACATGTTTCACGGTACCGTTTACCGGAAACCAGTTGGCATGTACGTTAAACACGGACATAAAGATAGATATCTGCAAACATTTCCGGTGAAGGATCTCATTTTCCATCACTTCCTCGATTGCTACGATCGTACCGTCGGCCGGTGCAATCACCAGACCTTCAGAGTCGTAAGGGAAACGACGAAACGGACTGCGGAAGAAATTCAGGATCAGCAGGAAAAGAATAGTCGAAACTGTCGCAACAGAATAGAACAGCACTCCCTTACCTACGGTATGGTATAATGCGACATTTACGACAAATAAAACCGTAAATAACGTAAGTAGCAGGCCTGTTCCTTCTTTATGTACTTTCATCCTTCTTCTTAAACTGCGTTTTTATTACAATTTGCAAAAGTATTCATTTTTACGGAATAACAAAACAAATAAGATGACAAATCGGTTGACTGCGGACAGATGCGAAGCCGGACTGTCAACCGGGAGTCATCAACTATCTACAGATTCGATAGTTCCCAGTTCCACATACCACAGGTAACCCTCTACCTTTTCATATCCCATCTGCCGGATCAGTTTCATATAATTCTTCACCTGGTTATGATATCTCTTATCCTGTATTTCACCGAATTTATAGTCGATCACCACGACTTTATCTTCCGATATCATGACCCGGTCGGGACGTTTGGACAATCCTTTTCCGAAAAGGATATCGACTTCATTCAGCACACGGGCCGTCCCGTCATACCAAGGATGCACTTCCGGCATTTCCAGCAATTCTTCCAGCCGGACAACCAGCGACTCTGCTTCATCCTTATTAATGACACCGGCCAAACGATAGCCTTCAACGGCTGCGGGGATATCCTTTTGTGTCCGTATCTGACTGAGCACCTCGTGCATCAGGGCACCGTGTTTACGACGGGCATTATCAAAGAAAAAGCCTTTGCCATGCAGACGAAGCTGTAAACGGTCGTCGGGGGAAATAGAGTTGATACGAGCCATCGCGATCTCCTCGGGACTGTGTCCATCCTGCTTGGCTGCTGCGGGATGCCACCAACTACCCAGTTCAAAGATCCCTTCTTTCGTATCAAAAGAAGAAGGCAATGAAACAAGCGCGTCTCCTTCCCGGGTATCCTTCACCTCCAGATACAAGCCTGCCCATAAAGCATCGGCCATGGAAGAGATCTTTTCGACTTCGCCGGTCTCTTCCTTTATCTTTTTCGGACGGGGAGCAAAAACGATCAGTTCGTCTTTGGAGCGGGTGAAAGCGACATATAATGTATTCAGATTATCAATGAAAGCATGCAATCGCTCACGGAAATAGTCTTCCGCAAAAATGGTATTCCCCAGCGACTGGCTATAGCGGACAGGAACCAGATGCAGCCGGTTGAACGGTTTGGTTTCCGGTTTACACCACAGGATAACCGGTTTGCTGGGCTTATGGTCTATCTCCCAGTCGCCGAACGGGATAATGACGACCTTGAATCCGAGTCCTTTCGACTTATGGACGGTAAGGATACGGATGGCATTCTGCGCATCCGGGGTAGCGATTGTTTTACGGTATCCCGTCTCATCCCACCATTTCAGGAAGCGAGTCAGATCGGCACTTTCTTTTTGGGTATACTCCGATACCATATCGAGAAACGCCTGAACGAAGACCTGTTCGTTATTCTGAAATTCTCCGGAGAAAAGACGGAAAAGTCCTTCTGATATTTCATACAGTGACTGGCGGGAAAGAGTCTGCAACTCCGATGCAATCTCCGGCGGAAAAGCCAGACCGGAAACGGTTACGGAATATGCCTCCGAGAGATTCTCGTCTTTCGTCGCTCCCTGTAAAATCCGGTAAGAGTACAAGGCTGTCTGTTCATTGATTTTATCTTCCGGGTTTCTCAGATACCGCAACAGGGCAACCATAAAACGAACAGCCGGCGATCCGCTGACAAACAGGGCGTCGTCGGAGATTATGTCGTAATGATAACGGTCGGAAGGGTTTGCCTCTTTATAGGAAAGCAGCTTTTCAGCCACCATCGCCCCTTCCATATTGGTACGGACCAAAATGGCGATATCCTTCAGGGCATAACCGTTATCCTGTAATTGTTCCACCACACCGGGCAGACGGTCCAGGGCTTCTTCTTTCCAGTCTTTCTCTTCATCACCGGCAAGAAATTCTATTTTGACATGGCCGTCTTTCTGTTTGAACGGCGGCGGAACCTGTTGATAACTTTTCGTATAAGCCGACATGATCTTTGTCAGATAGGCGGCACGCTGTTCTTCACTCAGCGAAGAGGTCAGCAGGCTTTCGTTATATACGCTTTGCAAGACACCGGGGATAGCGGTAAAGAACGTATTATTAAATTCAACGATATTCCGGCAGCTGCGCCAGTTTTCCTTCAATGTTTCTTCCCGAACTTCTTCCTGCGAGAAATCGGCTTGCACCTGTTCATCCAGCAATTTCCAGTCGGAGTTGCGGAAGCGGTAGATACTTTGTTTTACGTCTCCCACAATCAGATTGGCCCGGTCGTGTGCCAGGCTTTCTTCGATCAGCGGACGGAAGTTGTTCCATTGCATGCCGCTGGTGTCCTGAAATTCATCAATCATATAATGATCGACGTGCGTACCGGTCTTTTCATAGATGAACGGGGCATCGCTGCCTCCGATCACTTTATTCAGCAGCTCGGTCGTATCGGCAATCAGCATGACATTCTTTTCCTCCCGATAGGAGGCGATCTGGCGGGAAACGTCGGTCAGGATACCCAGCGTATAATAATAACGTACGATTTCACGAGCCGTATTATAAGCGGTCAGATTAGAGAACAGGGCGATGATACGTTTGATACAATCATTCAGACCGTCTTCAAAAACACAACCGATGACCTGACGCATTCCTATCGGAGTTGTTTTGGTAAAACAGCCTTCCAGATTATCGGCTAGGCCGATAAAGGTGGCTGTCGGCTCTTTCATCTCACCTTTCGCCAGACGGTCCAGCAGGGTAAGCGGAGAACGGCTTCCTCCCTTAAAATCGGTTGTACGGATGGCATATTTATTGAGTAAGGCAAGACCGCTCTCGCCCAATCGCTTCGCTTCGGCTTCTACCGAACGGATAATACCAAAGAGTTCATTTTTATAGTTTTCGAGTGCTTCCTTATCCTCGATATCTTTGGCCACTTCTTCACTGGATGCCTTGTAGCTTTCCTTAAAAACTTCACGGCTCAGGGACATGATATCTTTACGGAGGTTCCATTCGCCTCCATTCTCTATCTTATCTTCGGCGAAACGAAGCAGCCAGCCTAACAGTTCCTTGCTTTCCGGCTTTTCAAGGTCAGCCAGCAGGTTATCGACAGCTGAAGTGAGCACCAGCTCCTGGTCCATTTCAATGCCATAGCCACCCTGCAAACCTATTTCACGGGTAAAAGCACGCATAGTCTGCTGGAAGAAACGGTCGATGGTGCTGATATTGAATGCAGAATAATCGTGCAGGATATCGGTTAATATCTTTTTTGCCTGTTTACGGACTTGTTCCTCGGTCAGTACATAGGTAGCCCGCAAAGATTCCACATAATCAGACTTACGACCGGAAGAGAGGTTGTAAAGTTCCTCCACAATACGGCTTTTCATCTCATCGGTAGCCTTATTGGTAAACGTCACCGCCAGGATACGGCGATAGGCTCCCGTCCCGCCAAACAGCAAGGTCAGATATTCACCGGTCAGCTTATGGGTTTTTCCGGCTCCCGCCGAAGCTCTGTAAACAGTCAGCATAGTTTTAATTATTAATGAGAGGTTTTAATATTGAATCTCCTCAAATAATCCGGCTCTTTACATAGCCTTCCTTTTGGAGGATTTCGAGTACTTTCTGACGCAAATCTCCCTGTACGATGATTTCTCCGTCCTTAGCGGAACCGCCTACCCCGCATTTTACCTTCAGGAATTTACCTAAAGCCTCCATATCCTCTGTCGTACCACGGAATCCGGTCACCAATGTAACGGCTTTACCACCCCGGTTCCGCTTGTCCAGCGAGATACGCAATTGTTGTTTCTCTTTGGGAAGTGTATCTTCTTCTACCTCATCCCCTGTATTATATTGAAAATCCGGATTGGTGGAATACATCACCCCCAAACGGTCTTTCCAGTCATTATTCTTCATAATTCATTACATTTTATTTGGTTCAAAACTACAAATTAACAGCGGGATAAGCAAAAGAACGGAGAATAATACATATCTTTGCTTGAAACAGACTGATTTTCATAACTATTTTAATTATCACACTAGTTCGTATGAAAAGACTTTTTTTCATATTATCCCTTATACTACTGATTGATCGTTCCATGTATGCCCTGCCGGACGATAAGGACGGTTATATTTTAGTTATCCATTCCATCAACTTTAACGAAGTATGGACGCAAGGTATTTACGAAGCAATCAATAAGACTTTTACCCAGGAACATATAACAGTGCTTGGCGAGGAGTTATCTATCCCTGCTATAAAAGATACGACAGATGTAAATGAGAAACTGGAAATATTACGTAATAAATACCCCACCCCTCCCAAAGTCGTTGTTTGCATAGGCGATCCGGCCTGGTTGCTCTGCCGTCCCCTTTTCGATAATGAATGGAAAAATGTACCTTCCATCATCTGCCATTCGCAGGAACTGGTCCCGATAAAAATAGAATATTTACTAAAAAGAGACCTGGAAACTATCGAACATATGGCTCTTACGGAAGATGAGATAAAAGGATACAATACAACCAGACTGATCCAGCCCCTTTTCGTAAAAGAGACCATTGAAACAATAAAGAAGCTACAGCCTGAACTGAAAAAAATAATCTTTATTTGCGACAACCGCTACATCAGTTTATATACCAAACAGGAGCTTTCAAAAACAATACAGGCAAATTATCCCGAGTTAAAACTGGAAGTGTTGTCCACTCCAGCCCTCTCTACCGAAAATCTGTTGGACAGCTTAAGTATATATGACCAGAAAGCAGGTATCATCTATTACTCCTGGTTTGTCTTCAAGAGTTCCAAAGAGAATCATTACCTGATCGATAACATGCAAAAGATGACCAACAGTTTTTCCCTGCCACCGGTCTATCTTCTGGCAGACCTGAACATCGAGACTGGTAATTTTGCCGGGGGACATTATATCTCGGAAAATGATTTCAGCGAATCTGTTATTACCACCGTCCGGTTAATATGGCAAGGAACCGCAGCCCGGGATATCCAAACCCATATCGGAGGGGAACCGCACACCTATCTCAATTACCAGCATCTGCTCAATCACGGCATCGAACCGTCCCGCTTTCCACCCAACGCCATTTATTACCAGCAGCCACCGACATTCTTTCAGAAATATAAAATACATCTGTTCAGTGCATTTGCAATCATTATCCTGCTGGCAACAATTGCCGTCCTGCGCTTCCGGCTTTATATCCAAAAACTGAAACAGGAAGACGAACGTCGCGAAAAGGAAAAAGCGGAAGAGGCTAACCGGCTGAAATCTGCGTTTCTGGCAAACATGAGCCACGAAATACGCACTCCGCTCAATGCCATCGTCGGCTTCTCCAACCTGATCGCCCATTCGGAAAGTCCGGAAGACACTGCTGAATTCTGTAATATCATCGAAACCAATAACGAGCTATTGCTCCAACTGGTCAACGACATACTGGATTTATCAAAGATAGAGGCCGGTCAATTGGATTTTACCTTCTCCAACATCAATGTTTCTTCGTTATTTACCACACTGGCACAGACATTCAAAAGCCGGACAAAAGAAGAAGTAACACTGGAATGTTCAACACCCGTACATCCCTGTTTTATCTATTCGGAAAAGACACGCCTGACACAAGTCATAACCAATTTTCTGACCAATGCCTGCAAATTCACTTTCAGAGGAACTATAAGAATGGGATATGAAGAAATAGAAGGCGGCCTGCGTTTCTATGTTTCCGACACCGGCAAAGGTATTTCCAAAGAAAACCTTCCGCACGTGTTCGAACGTTTTGCCAAATTTGACAATTTCATACAAGGTACAGGACTGGGATTATCTATCTGCCTGACAATTGTAAAACGTCTGAACGGAGAGATCGGAGTCGAATCGGAAGAGGGGAAAGGAAGTACCTTCTGGTTCACCATCCCCTGCGAAGTTCATCATAAAGACATTGTCATTTCTGAATCAAGACAGTAGCATAAGCGGCAATTCCTTCCTGGCGTCCGGTGAAGCCCAGCTTTTCTGTGGTAGTCGCTTTGATGGATATATCCTCTGCATCTACTCCCATCACTTCGGCCAATGTCTGTTTCATCAGCGGGATATGCGGATTCAATTTCGGTTTTTCAGCTGCGATCGTTGCGTCTATATTACCTAACGTATAGCCGGCATCACGAAGCAACTCCATTGTTTCATAGAGTAAAACTTTACTGTCAATACCTTCATACTCTTCAGCCGTATCAGGGAAATGATAACCGATATCACGCATATTGGCAGCCCCCAGCAAAGCATCACAAATGGCATGTATCAACACATCCGCATCGCTATGCCCTTGCAACCCCATTGAATGTTCGATTCGAATCCCTCCTAACCATAACTCACGGTCAGCGACAAACGCATGCACATCATAGCCGAAACCAACCCGTATCTTCATAATTTTCAGTTCTTAATATTCAATCTTCAATTATCTGAACAGGTTCTTTATCCCGTCCATATCAAACGACAGTGTGAAACGGAGTGTCTGGTCCAACGGGTTACTCTGAACGGTACTTACCAGATAGGCTGCATCCAACTGGAATACACTCATGCGGAAACCGGCTCCGACTGAGAAATACTGACGGTTACCCTTATTGGCATTCTCATAAAAATAACCTCCACGAAGAAAAAACTGCTCGTTATAACTATACTCGGCACCGATCGAGACCATCACTTCCTGCAATTCACCCTTGAAACCGTCAGGCGAATCACCGAAAGATTTGAAGATACCGGAGATACCGGAGACATTATTATATTCTTCTTTTTTCTTATCGTATTCGGCTTTTTCTTCATCCGTATACCCTTCCTGCAAATAAGGCAGACTCGGAACCAGATACTTACTCAAATCCAGATACAAACCGATCCGGTTATAATCATCGATCGGATACAGCAAACCGGTACCCAGACGAAGTGTTGTCGGAATAAATTCATTATGCTCTCCCCCGTCATAAGAGATTTTAGTACCAATATTAGACACATTGAAACCGAAACTCCACAAACATTCACTGTTACCCAGAATCACATATTTCTCCAGATAACCCGCAATATCCGCAGCAAAGGCATTACCGGGCACGCGGCTTTCATCAGCCGGGTCGGTTCCCATATCCGAACGGATATAACGCATGGCCACAGCCATCGAAAAAGATTCAGACAATTTACGGCTATAACTTACATCGAAAGCCATTTCATACGGACTAACGGAATAATTACCTGTCGACTCTCCGGTAATAGGATTATAGGGTACATCTCCCAACGAGAAATAACGCAAGGAAGCACCGACAGCCTGCAAATCGCTATCTCCGATTTTATAGTAACCGGACAGATTCGCCAAAGCCACATCATTGACCAACTTACGCAACCAGGGAGTATATGATAAAGAAACGCCTGCCTTACTATACATAAACGCATATTTAGCAGGGTTCCAATATTGAGAGTTTATATCGGGAGTAGTCGACGCCCCGTTATCACCCATACCACCACCACGTGCATCAGGTGCAATTGATAGCGAAGGCACTGCAGTATTAACCGGAGCAAATGTATTTTTCTTCTGAGCCCACACGGATAATACAGCCAAAAGGCTGAATACTACTATAAATGTACTGATTCTTAATTCTTTTATCATACTATATCTGTTAAAAACGCGGTAAATAAAATTTACCCTACCAACATATAAACTGATTTTATATTACTTTATTGTGCGAGGATTATTAATTTCTTTGCGTCTGTTGCCTCTTTGGAGCCACTCGAGCTGATCGCCGCACGATAAATATACACCCCGGGACGAAGGCGTCCTCCCCGGTTATTCGTCAGATCCCAGGTTACCGTATAGGACTTGAACAGTTCGGAAACGCCGGTCTCCTGATGCTTCCATTGCAGACGTCCCATCATATCGTACACCATGATACCGACTGTCAGCTGGCTTTCCGGACGATTATGGAACAAATGGAACTCCACCTGTTCACGTGCCGGACTGGGCGATGCCGTCAACTCCAACAGATAAGGCTTCAATCCCTCGACTACCTCAAATTCAAATTCATATGTCGTCGAATTGTTCTGTATATCCCAGACTTTAAACTCTGCGGTATGGATTCCCGGCGTTAAGGCAGGGATCAGGTATTTCGCGATCCCTTCTCCGTCACTTCCCGGAATCAGTTCATAATAACTGTTCAGATTAAAGCTGAACGAAGGATCGCCGTCGATAATCAGCATCATATCATGACCGATGCTGCTACCCGTTATATTCACGCCACTCTTATCCCAAAGACGCGCCACAAAGAACGGGGTTGTATTGACCTGGTCGCCACTGACGAATGTCGAATCGTTCAGGTATAAAGCACGGATTTCAGGACCATCATAATCGTCTTCCGCGTTATCATCGGTTCCCCCGACCCGATAATTCAGATAAGCACCCTGTGCCTCCAGATTATTTGTCTCATCCGATGCGTAGAGATTCATCTTACCGAACTCATTCGAATAAGAAATATCCTTCGGCACAGTAAACGTGAAACTGAACTTTCCGGCACGAACTGAATCATTGCCGATAAAAAGTATATTCGAATAATCTGTATATTTGAATTTCGTTCCGGTCTTATTATTATCCAATGTCTCATAAGATAGGCGGCTGTCCATGACGGTCGGGTTCAGCAGACCATTAAAGCCGGTTGCAATATTTCCTCCCGGATCCAATACTTCGCCTTCCACCGTTATCTTCTGCAATGCTTTAAAATCGACCGGTTCGTCCGTTACCGGATTCCCGTTTATAGCAGTCACCCGCATCCGGTACTCCGGATAAGCCAGCTTTAATGCGGGATCGCCGATCAAAGCGAATCCCAACTTATAGCGGCTGGAACCCAATGCCTGTTTGGTCGCTTTCATCACCTCACCCAACGTTAGCCGGCGTCCGTTCTTTTTCTCGAACAAGTTACGGATCAAGTTGTCATTAATAGAAAAGTTAGGACTGGAATAAGCCACACGAGTCGTAGTAAACAAACCGATACCACCACTTACCTTATTCAGGAACACCTGCTCGCCGGCGGAAGTAACCGGAGCATCAAAACGGCAGAAGTCACAAGTCGCCGTAATCCACACAGGCAGACGGGTATAAGTAGACTTCGTTATATCACTTTCTGTCAATACCTTTTCATCACTCCAGGATACAGTATTACCATGACCTGTATAATTGATCAGCAACAATCCGTTCTTAAGCTGTTTCTGAAGATTCGTCTTTACATCGGGATAGGTACTTAAACCTCCGGAAAAGTCCTTTTTATAAGAATCAAAATAAATCTTATTTACCATGAACTCCGGATGACTGGTATTTATATATTCGCCCAGATCATCAGCCTGTTGAGCATGCTGTATCATGTAACCGTCCGCATTACTTCCGTCATCTGCGACAAAGCAGACGTTATTCTTCCACGATCCGGTCTCTTTATTATCCATATAGTTGATAACCTTATCCACCATATCGGTCGCCTCAGTCAATGTCCGGACAGGGAAACGTCCGATACCGATATCCACTCTGGCTGACACTAACCCCTTTCCGTTATTGCTGTCATCCAGAAAACCGAAATAGTCATCTACCACATATGATTTATCATCCAAAGATTCCTCAGTCTGATAAGTCAGCAGCATATTGTTCTTTGCCACATTCTGCCAACTTGAAGTAATGAAGCGATTGTCAAATGCCCCGTCACCGAAAAGAAGCAGATATTTGGGAGCATCGGCCTCCGAAGTCTGCCGGTCATAAAACATCTTCATAAAACGACGGTAGGCTGTCGCATCCGGGGTTCCACTGGAAAATTCATTATAAATAGCATCCGGAGAAACGACCTGGACAGTCAACCCGTCGCGGGTACGATGTGCTTCGGCCAGACGTTCTGCCTGCGAAGCCAAACCTGACTGGGCGATAATAACCATATCTGTCTGCGGCAAAGCATGCAAATCCTGATTCGCCACATCGCCTATCACTTCGGGGGACGGCAATGTCTGGTTTCGCTGCACCAGGGCAAATTCCCTCAACGTTCCTGCCGGAATAGAGAAAGACAATTCGCTTCCGCTCAATTCCGTTTCCATCCGTTTCGGGTTCAACTTATCGGTCACATCAAAGACCAACGTATTCGCATTCGCATTCTGAATAACGAAACGGGAAGCGTTATTTACCGAAGCCAGGCTACGGAAAAAAGTACAGGCGCCATAGGATTGCAGTTCACGTTTCATCTGCAAACGGATAAAGTCCAGATGTACGTTCTTATGCCCTAACTGTCCGTATCTTACATTTACTTTTACATTTGTACTTTTGTCGCCTTTCCAATCGACGACCTCATATACCGAACGTGCCATAGTATACGTTTCACTACCACCCGTACTGCTATAAGAGATACTCCTTTCCAACACTTTGTTTCCATCCACGCTCATGGTCACACTTCCGTTACCACTTGTCGGCTTGGCGATAAAACGCAACGTTACCTTACCGTCATCATTGGTTATACCGGTTATACCGTTAAATGAAAAATCCCTTGAAAGGGTCATATCCATCGCTTCTCCAAAAAGCTCACGTCCTGAATTATTAACGGAAACAAGGTCTTTTTCATGCAGAAGATAATCATCATAAGTTGTCACTTTCAAAGAAGCACCGGCAGCAGACGCCACAGATTCCATTTCTTTTGTACCCGTCGCATCCGTCAGGAAGTAATAACCGTAATTGGAATAGGGATTATTGGTATGAATAAAACTTCCCGTACTTTTATCATAATCCCATTTGATAACCCCGCAACCATAGAATAGCAGATAATCGTCACCACGCCAGACCGGCACAGCAGGAACATCATCGATATAAAGAGTCGAGAAATCTTCATCCAACATACAACCGCCATACCCATGTACGGAAACCTTGGCAGGATCAGAGAACCCCATGCCACGCAGGTCGGCATATGTCAGTTTATAAAATCCTCTGTCTTCAACCTGTACCTTCACCCATTTGCCGGACGACAATGCGGAACTGGCTGCATATTTGCTACCATCCGCCCAGGCAGAAGTAAAAAAGCAGATACTTATTATTAATGTATATAGTATTCGTAGCATAGTCATTCATTTCCCGTTATCTCACGTGGAAATCCAAAAGCTTCCGCTCGCCGATATAGCCCTGCAAATGATCATCGATCTTAACCGGTCCTACACCCACCGGCGTACCTGTAAAAATCAAATCTCCTATCTTCAGGGTAAAGAAACGGCTCACATAAGCGATAATCTTGTCTACCGGAAAAAGCATATCCGAGGTATTTCCCTCCTGCACTTTCTGACCGTTTATATCCAGATGGAACGGGATACGGTTGATATCCCCTACTCTGTCCAATGGCACAAACGTTCCGATAACAGCCGAATTATCAAATGCTTTACTGATCTCCCAGGGTAATCCTTTCGCACGCAACTCTCTTTGCAGATCACGGGCGGTAAAATCGATACCGACTGTTACTTCATTATAGTAACGATGCGCAAAACGTTCGGCGATGTTCTTACCCAGCCGGTCTATCTTCACGACAATCTCCGTTTCATAATGTATCTCCGATGAAAAATCGGGAATGAAAAACGGTTTTCCATCCTTCAACAGGGAGGAATCGGATTTCATAAAGATAGTAGGCTCCGATAATTCTAACGAATGATGCAGCTCTTTATTGTGTTCTGCATAATTCATTCCTACTGCTATAATCTTCATTTCAGTGATTAATTGAGTTCAAGCGATTAAACATGACAGCCAGATGGGCATACATGGAAGTGTTCTGTACCACAATATGTTCCGGGACACGGATACGGAACGGGGTAAAATTCCATAAGGCTTTGATTCCTCCGGCAATGATCTGTTCGGTCACCTCCTGCGCTTTATCGACAGGCACGGTAATAACACCGATCGTCGCCCCGAATTCTTTTTGCTTGGCAGGAAAATCATCCAAATGAAATACAGGAATGCCATTGACAACCGTTCCGGCCAGTTCCTTGCGGACATCAAATCCGGCAACGATCTCCAGACCGTACTGATTCAACCCGGTGTCCTGCAATAAAGCAGCTCCCAGGCTACCAACACCAAATAAAAAGGCCTTGTGCTGCGCGGTAAAACCTAAAAAATCCTCCAACACATCCACAAGGGCACAAATATCATAGCCTACCCTGGTTTTCCCCGAAATATTTACAAACGAAAGATCTTTCGCCACCTGGCTGGGATCTACATTAATTTCTTTAGCAATCTGGGTAGATGATACAAACGTCTCTCCCTTACCTTTCATCAGTTTCAGAAAAGCAAGATACCAGGGCAATCTCCGAAGCGTCGGCTCCGGAATTTTCCAGGCTTGTTTCAAGTCATCATTAGCCATTTTCTTTACATTATTAATGTAGCCTACAAAAGTACAATTTTGTTCCTAATCCTAGGCAAAAGCATGAGTTTTTTGTTCCAAACTTATAAAAAAAAGGCAATCACTTTGCATTCAAAGGATTGCCTTTCTTTATTTCTATATTTTATTAAATTCTTTCCAGCGTAGCGACAATGAAGTCCCACACTTTTTGCACCGTCGCGATGTTCACCCTTTCATCCGGTGAGTGCGGGTGTTCCAGATCCGGACCGATAGAAATCATATCCATTGTAGGATAAGATTCCTGGATGATACCGCATTCCAGTCCGGCATGCATGACCTTTACCGAAGGTTTCTTTCCGAACAATTCCTCGTATGTCTGCTGCATTACGTTCAGAATCGGAGAATTGATGTTCGGCTGCCATCCGCCATAAGAACCGCCGTATTCCACCTTAGCTCCTGCCAAAGCAAATATACTTTCCAGGCTTGAACAAACAGAGGCCTTACGGCTCTCCGATGAACTGCGGACCAGTATCTTTATTTCAATCAATTCATTGGATGATTTGACGATGGCCAGGTTGGAAGAAGATTCCACCGTTCCGGGGAAATCACTCAACATGCTGATCACACCATTCTGGCAACCTTCGATCGCATTGATAATATCATCCTGAATCTCTTCCGGAATCAATGTGCCGGGCAGATCAGTCATATCGGCAACAAAGCTGATATTATTCTCAATGCCTTTATATTCCTCCCGGAACATATCCTGATAATCGCTCACCAGCTCCCATAAAGCCTCCACATTATCACCGGGAATGGTAACAACGGCAAATGCCTCACGCGGAATTGCATTACGCAACGAACCGCCTTCGATAGATGACAAACGAGCCCCATAGTCGCAAACGGCCTCTTTCAGGAAACGGAACATTAATTTATTGGCATTGGCACGTCCCAGATGGATATCCACACCCGAGTGACCGCCTTTCAATCCTGTCAGGCTCAACTTTACAGCCACATCCCCTTCAGGAATATAAGTATCTTCTTTAAACTGGATCGAAATATTCAGGTCTGCACCGCCGGCACAACCGACAAACAATTCGCCTTCTTCTTCCGAATCGCAGTTAATCAATGTTTCTCCTTTCAGGAAACCGGACTTCAAACCGAAAGCACCATCCATTCCTTCTTCTTCATCGATCGTGAAAAGAGCTTCTATCGGTCCATGCTTGATAGTCGTATCAGAAAGCACCGCCATAGCCAACGAAGCACCGATGCCATTGTCGGCACCCAATGTCGTTTCACGGGCTGTTACCCAGTCGCCATCTATATAAGCATCAATCGGGTCAGTCAGAAAATCATGTTTCACAGAAGAATTTTTCTGGGGAACCATATCCAGATGAGATTGCAGGATTACTGTTTTGCGACCTTCCATTCCGGGAGTGGCCGGTTTACGGATCAGAACGTTTCCTGCTCCATCCCGCAAAGTTTCCAATCCCAATCCTTTTCCAAAAGCTTCTACAAAACGAGTGACTGCTTCCATGTGTCCTGTCGGACGGGGGATTTGTGTGAGGTCATAGAAATAACCCCAGACATGCTGCGGGGAAAGATTCTTGATTTCTGCTGACATAGACTTAATGTTTAATTTTAAAAACTCTTATTTTATACATATAGTATCTATTCTGAAACAACGGCGGGTGTCTCTTTGTTCGTAAGCGGCAGAGCCACAATGCCGAACAGACCGCACAACACCGTCCATACCGTCTGCACCGTATGAACCACCAGGGCAAAAGCGGCAGCATCATTTTCGTTGACACCAAAGCAAACCAGCGTAGCGATCACCATGAAATGCCAGGCACCTATTCCCGCCTGTACAGGGACGGCAACCCCGATGCTACTCATGGTAAAAGCAATCAGTCCGACCGTTATTCCCAGATCACGGGTAAAGTCGAATGCATAGAACGTTATATAGAAATAACAGAAATAGCCACCCCATATCATCAATGTCTGTGCCACGAAACGTCCTTTCTGCTTCAGCAGCCAGATGCTCTTCATTCCGTCCCATACATTCAGCAACAACGCCTTTGCTTTCTGCACCAGCGTAAAGTTACTCATATATTTGAAAACAAACCAAATTCCGACCACTAAAATTACTGCACCGACGTAAATCCATATCGAATCGAACATTTTCTGAAAGCCTTCCAGCAATGCAGGGTTCTTCGCAAAGAAGCTGACAAAGAAGTCGAAATTGAAAATAAAAATCAACAAAGTAATCGATCCCACTACAATTGTATCGCTCACACGGTCGATCAGCAAGGTTCCCAGCAATTTGGTAAACGGGATCTTATCATACTTGGTGATAATACCGCAACGCCAGACTTCGCCGACACGCGGCAGCACCATATTCACGGCATAGTTTCCCAGCACGGCATAAATGATATTACTCATTTTAAAGCGCTCGCCCAATGAGGAAATCAACAACCCCCAACGCAATCCGCGAACCACATTGGCAAACAGGCCGAACAGTAAAGAAACCAATATGATATCATATCTTACCCCCTCACGGATGACACGCCATATCTCGGTGACATCCATATGACTATATAAAAACCAAAGCAGCAAACAGCCAAAAGCTAAGGGTAAAAATATCTTGACAAACGTTTGTAGGATACTCTTAAAATTCATTCTACGTAGGATACTTTAAATTATTTGTTGTATTTTTGTGCACCCGCAAAGATAAGCATTATATTTTAATACGAACATTTTACACCAAAGAACTGGATGAGATTAGTTAAGCCAAAGAAAGCATTAGGACAGCATTTCCTGAAGGATTTACAAATCGCTCAGCGTATTGCCGATACGTTGTCGGACTACAAAGATTTACCGGTTCTGGAGATCGGTCCCGGCATGGGGGTGCTTACCCAATACCTGCTGGAAGCGGGCCATGACCTGACCGTGGTGGAACTGGATATGGAATCGGTAGATTACCTGGAACAAAACTTTCCGGCGCTCGAAGGGCGTATCCTGGCAGAAGATTTCCTGCGATTGGATCTTTCCAAACTTTTCCCCGGCCAGTTCTGTGTGATCGGGAATTATCCTTATAATATTTCCAGCCAGATATTCTTTAAAGTCCTCGACTTTAAGGAACACGTGCCCTGCTGTTCGGGGATGATCCAGAAAGAAGTGGCCGAACGTCTGGCAGCCGGACCGGGCAGCAAGACCTACGGTATCCTCAGCGTCCTGTTGCAAGCCTGGTATACGGTAGAATATCTCTTTACTGTCAGTGAATTCGTATTCGACCCGCCTCCAAAAGTGAAAAGCGCAGTCATTCGCATGGTACGGAACGACCGGAAAGAGCTGGGATGCGACGAGAAATTATTCAAAACGGTAGTCAAGACCTCTTTCAACCAACGTCGTAAGACACTCCGGAACTCGATGAAACCACTGCTGGGAAAGGATTGTCCGGACTACGCCCTGCCGGTTTTCGACAAACGGCCCGAGCAGCTCTCGGTTGAACAGTTCGTCGAACTGACGTTGATTGCGGACCGGTGGCTGAAGCAGACGGGGACTATACAGAAGGAATAAAAACGGGGTTACAAACAACATGACCTATGATTGAACTGACGAAAGACTATATCGACAACCTGAAAAGTATCATCGCAGAAAAAGATGATGCCAAAGCACAGGCTTTACTTCACGATTTATATCCGGCAGATATTGCCGAACTATACCAGGAGTTGAATCTTGGGGAAGCAATCTATCTGTATTTGCTGATGGACGGCGACAAAGCCGCCGACGTCCTGATGGAACTGGATGAAGAGGACCGCCATAAATTACTGAAAGAACTACCCAACGAACTGATCGCCAAACGCTTCGTCGACAATATGGAAACCGACGACGCGGTAGACCTGATGCGTGAGTTGGACGAAGATACACAGGAAGAGATCCTTTCGCACATTGAAGACGTCGAACAGGCCGGCGACATCGTCGACCTGCTGAAATATGATGAAGATACCGCCGGTGGTTTGATGGGTACGGAAATGATCGTGGTCAACGAGAACTGGAGTATGCCTCAATGTATCGATGAAATGCGCAAGCAGGCGGAAGATATGGACGAAATCTATTATGTATATGTCATAGACGACGACGAACGGCTGAAAGGCGTACTTCCCCTACAGCGACTGATCACCAACCCGTCCGTCTCGAAGATCAAGCATGTCATGAAGAAAGAGCCGATCTCGGTCCGCGAAAGCGACAGTATCGAAGAGGTTGCCGAAACGATCGAAAAGTATGACCTGGTAGCCTTGCCGGTAGTAGACAGTATCGGTCGCCTGGTCGGGCGCATCACCATCGACGACGTAATGGATGAAGTCCGCGAACAGCACGAACGTGATTACCAGTTGGCATCCGGTATCTCGCAGGACGTGGAAACTTCGGATAATGTATTTACACAGACGGCCGCCCGCCTCCCCTGGTTGCTGATCGGTATGATCGGCGGACTGGCAAACTCAGTTATCCTCGGGGGGTTCGAAGGTAATCTGGCGAGTAATCCCAAAATGGCCTTGTTTATTCCCCTGATCGGCGGAACGGGGGGGAATGTCGGCATACAGTCGTCCGCCATCGTGGTACAGGGTCTGGCCAACAACTCATTGAAACAGGATAACATTCTTCCGCAGATATTAAAGGAAGGGATTGTTTCGTTGATCAATGCCAGCATCATCAGTCTGGTCGTATTCATATATAACTTCTTTATGCTGGGCGACAAAGGGATAACGGCTTCCGTCTCCCTGAGCTTGTTTGCCGTCGTTATGTTCGCCAGTATCTTCGGTACGCTTGTCCCGATGACGCTCGACCGCCTGAAGATCGATCCGGCATTGGCAACCGGACCATTTATCACCATCACGAACGACATTATCGGGATGATGATTTATATGTTCATCTCTTCCGCATTGACATAAGGGGCGGTTCGGTAAGGGCGGTTCGCGAACCGCCCCTACGGGGATCATCCTTGTTTCTTTCTTCCCAACAGGAACCCCAGCAGATCCATAATAAATTGCAGGATCGTTTTCACCTTGTTTGTCTTCTCGCTCATACACTGTCATTATTAAGATTATACACTATGGGAACCAGCGACTGTGCAATGCTCTCCAACATCTTGCAATAGGCCGCCCGGTTATCCCCGTTCACTTCACTGATATACCTGCTGTAAGCAATCTCACGGGCATACGCCCGGGGATAATGACTCACAGCTGCCGCCTGCTTATAGACCGTCGCTATCAGGCGGGCAAAATCCAGGAAACTGTTTTCAGGACTGTCGTAACGGCGAAACAGCAGACCGTCCGGTTTATCCAGATCAGTCTTGCCGCCATGCCAGTAAGCATTGGCTACACCATACCCCGTTAGTCCGAAAAAGTTATTGTAGCAGGTAGCCAGGGAACTCTCTCCCCAGCCGGTTTCGATAGCAGACTGAGCCAGGATCACTACCGGGTTCAATCCGTACAACTCACCCGCCATACGTGCGGCGGGGAGGTACTTACGGGTAAATGAATACTTATCCATACACAAAGGTTACAGAGATCATTCAATTTCAGGACGATCACTTCCACCGTCCGGTGTGGCAGGTTTCGATTCTTCGAGCTTGAAACGCTCGCTCTTGGCCGTCAGGATCAACTCACGCAACTTAGGACCGGGACGAAAGCGAAGGCGGGCGCGATACAACATATTCGAAGAGAACTCCTCAGCAGTCACACTCCCCGAACTGGTCTGCAACAGCTGGAAGGTACCCAGCTCGCCACACTGCACTACCTCCCCGCGGGCCAGGAACAGGAGCAGGAATTTGATCACACGGTCTATCACCACCTTCACATCACCGCTCGAAGCAGTGGAACTCTCTGCCACGATTTCGCACAACTCATCGAAGGAACACGTCCCCGTCGCCCGGGTCTGCGCATAGTAGAGTTTCTCTTTCCCCACCTCTACATTTTTACTAAGGTTCTTCCTCTGAACCAAATGAAACTGTAATGCCATACTTTATTCTTTTTAGTTGATTATTAATTACATATCAAAGATACGGCAAGCGCCTACCCACTTTGTAGACAGCGGTGACGTGGTGTGACGAAACGACATTTTATTTCCGATAAATATTGTAAAACCGCATTGAAATAATTTGACAAATCCATTGATTATTCGTATCTTAGATAGCACAAAAGCAATCTAACAATGAAACAAACAACCTTCGAAATACGAGCCTACGGAGTAGGTGAGCTGGCAGAGCTTTACAGCCCTCATATGAGTCACAGAGGAGCGATTATGCAACTTTGGCGGTGGATCAATTATCATGGCGTACTGAAAGCGAAACTGCTTGAACTGGGCTTCCGTCCCGGCATACGAAGCTTTACGCCCCGCCAGGTAAAATGTATTGTCGAACATCTGGGAGAGCCTTGAAGAAAAAGATAAGTGCCGCAGCTGTTTTTACCGGCTGCGGCAGCCACCGGAAATGGGTGCGGCAGCCGGTAAAAACAGCTGCGGCAGCCAATCTGTTCGGGGGCGGATGGGGGCGGCAAAAGGAGGGTTTTGAAAACTTTATAATAAGACGTTCCTTGTTCCTTCTACGATCTGATCGTAGAAGGAACAAGGAACACACTATACAGAAGTTTCCCAAAATGCCTTTTTGCCCCCCCCATCCGCCCCCGATCCTTAAAACGGAAGTGTTGGCTCAGGAGGTTCTTCCCCGTTATTATCCTCTCCGTCAGGCTGTTCCTCTCCATCTACCGGATCATACCCGAATCCCTTACGGCGGGCTTCTATCTGGTCATTCGTCAGTTCAATGACGGCAAAAAGACGCTTCCCATGTCTCTTTTGCGACTCAAAACCGGCACCTTTTAACACTTTTCCCAGTTGATTTACGCTCATTGTGGTCACGGAATAGCGTGTTCGTTCCGCTATTTGGGACATGATTTCGCTGGTGGAGAGCAAAATATACGCCTCGAAACGCACCGGTTTACGAAAATACGTGAAAAGCAATTCCGCTTCGGGACTCGATTGCTGGAAAGGTTCGTTGTTCTCGTTTATCTCCGTAATATCCTGGTCGGCAAACCAATAACGGAACCCCTGTTTATAAAGCGCCAGCGCCTGAGCATAAATGGCGGTATGATCTATCCCGGAAGTATAATCGATGCGGAGCGTTTCAAAACAAAGGAAACGGCGCGAACCGGTACGGTCGGTCAGTATCTGGCTGTCGTTCACCGTAGCGGCAAACGAAGCACGGCGCACGAACGTCTCCGCATTGCGGGCATACGGACGACGTTCAAGGATAGAGTCTTTCGTGATCAACGCCTTCAACTGGTTCAACTCCACGCGGCTCTGTCCCGACAGTTCATCGAGGATGATCAGGAAACAATCGCTCATCAGCAACGACGAGTCTTTTGCCGTAGGATCGAGATTGCCCGAATAGACATAGTTTCTAAGTGCGGGAGGCACCAGGTTACGCAACCAGGTAGTCTTGCCCAATCCCTGCGCTCCGCTCAGCAACAAGACCGTATGGTTTGCCTTCTGCTCGTTGATGGCACAGGCCACAACGGCCACCAGCCATTTCTTCAGGCACTTCCCCCAATATTCGGGGCAGGTGGTGGCGACAGTGGCGGCCAACTGCCCGATAGCGTCTGTCTTTCCGTCCCAGGCTGGCAGATTTTCAAAATAAGACCGGAATGGATTGTATTCGGGACTGAAATCGGAATGGATCACCGAACGCAGGTCAGACACACGACAAAACACATCCGCTTTCTGCAAGGCACACCAGACAGAGTTTTCCCAATAATCGGTGACAGGCTGATAAACATCGTGTTTCGTCAGGCTCCGATACTCCACTATACGCCGGACGATATTGCGGCGAAGCTTGAAACTTTTGTTTAGAAACTCCTGTATCTGAACGACAAAACTATCCCCACGATGCGAACGAAGCGCCGTTTTCCCCGCACCATGCTCCTCTGTATGCATATAAGCGCTATCCACAGCTTGCAGGCACTCTTCGGCCGGCAGGTCGGTAAAGGTTTTACAGGCATACTTCACAACTTCTTCTTTGGCCACTCCCAGACGGTTGCAGTTGGCGGCAAAGAGATGGACGTAATTGTTGCGGTTGCCCTCGGCATAAGCATACTTTCGGGTTGTCTGCTTACGGGCGGAAGAAATCAGTTGCATGACATCTTTTCCGATAACGACCTCTATCGGTGGCAGATCGCCGGGCCAAGTGCCCTCCCCTCTCAGCCAGGGTTCGAAACGGGGGGAAAGATAAAGTTGCGGATCGTACGAAACAATACAGAGACGCCCGGCATCGCTTCCCGAAGTATCGGCTTTAGTACCCAGCAGGCGTTGATACCAGTCTTTCACCCGCTTGTAGATAGCCGGATGACTCTGAGGCACCAGTTCAAGCCCGACCACCGGGTAGACAATGACTTTGATGCCACGCCCGCGCGGACTGATCCAGCAGGCCACCGTATAGACAGCCTCACGCACCAGAGCGAGCAGGTGGGGTAAATCCTCTTTTTTCAAGTCATCAAAATCGAGGATAATCAATGGATTGTAGGCTGTCATATATTCTACAAGGCGTTGCCCGCGATAGGTCGCGGAAATTGTTATAGCCGGCAATGCTTTTTTCTGCATATCGGCCGCTTCGAGATCACCCTTGTCCATACAGGCACGGATACGGTTAATAGACGTGGCATATTTGCCATTCCGGATATCAGAAAGGACGTCTATCAGGTTGACGTCGCCCATACAGGTTTTAAACCGGGCAAACACAGTTACTTTTATCATACCAGTTCGTTTAAAATTGAGGTTATTATTACTGCTTTCAAGGTCGGCAATTCTTTACAAAGGGGCCCGTTATTTTCTCTTTTATTATGATAAACACGGGCCCTGTAAATTCAAGCTCTTATCCGGGGAGATCGTCATCCCGGTGATTGTCGAGATATTCCTGTACGACATTCGTCAGTCTGCCCAACGCCAGGTAGTCTTTCTCCGGATCATAGCGTATATGAAAGACCGAGTCAAGCGAACGGAGGAAGGGTTGCACATCGTGCCGTCCGTTCACCGTCCATTTGCGGCTCATCAGCAAAGGGCCGATCAGTTCCACGAAATCGGCCGTCAGTCCGTTGAAGACGATAGGTTCTTCCGCTATCATATCTTCTTCCCAAACGGCATGTTCCAGCAGGTGTGCCAGTTTGTTACATTGTTTTTTCACTTCCCGAAGTTCGCCTTCGAGCTGCTCGCAGCGGAGCCTCAATTCTTGTGCCGCCTCTGTCAAAAGGCCGGCTTCCAGTTTTTTTTCATTTGGATTGTTTTTATTATTAGTGATTGACTGGTTGTAACTGGCTCCCCTCTTGAGAGGGGGAAGGGGGTGTGTCATAGTTTCGCCCTATAACTAGCTTTAACACACCCCTTATCCCCTCTCAAGAGGGGAATTGGTTACTCCCGGCACTATTAAGCAGATAGTTCATATTTTTCTAACAACGAAGCCCCGGAGGAAATCCCCCGGGGCTTGTTTTTGTCTGTCTTCGCTCTTCACAGAGATCGAACAGAAGAACTTTATTTCATTACTTTAGTATTAATATCGACCACTTGTTCACCCTCACGGGATAATTATCATTGTCCGAAGACAAGACACGCAGTCAAAATCTATTGATTATAAATAGTTTCTTATTTTACGATTGCTTTAACAGCAGGTTCACCTTCTACAGCTACAAATACTACACCTGCAGGAACAGAGATAGTAGCTTCGCTTGAAGTGATCACTGTGTTAGCTACTGCCTGACCAAGTACGTTGTTGATAACAACTTTCTTGCCCTGTGCACCCTTAACGATTACAGCACCATTAGTTGCTACTACGCTGATTGCAGAAGTACCGATAGTTTCGTTCTCTGTCGGAGTTGTAGCATTTTCAAAGTCAAATGTGAACGGAGTAGCCTGGTTGATACCTTCGTTGATTGCATCATCAGAACCTTCATGGTTACCGTTCTTGTTTGCTTTCTGAGCTAATACGGCAACACCGTCTTCTTCCTTCAACCAAGCAGCTGTTTCACCCTTGAATGCACCATAACCTGTTGCAGCTGTTTCGATATAGAACTGATTTTCTACAGCTGAACCGTCACCTTCGAAACCAACTCTTCTCAAAGCAAATGCAGCTTTGTTAGCATCGTCAGCCTTAGTTACATCAATTACAGCCAGGAATGCTTCGTTATCCTTGAAATATTTCGGATTGATATATTTGTGACCATCCTGTTCGATAGCGATAACAGTCTTGCTGTCTTTCTTTTCCCATGCTTTCAAACCTAATGTATAGTCAGATTTCAGGATATACAGCTTATCTCCTTTATGGATTGCTTCTACAAATGCCAAACGAGTTTTGTTGTTATGTTTGAAGACGCTGGCATTCTGGAGCTTATTGATGTTTTCATACAGGTCAACTGAATCCTGCAAGTTGATCATGAAACGACCAGCCAGGTAACCATCATAAGATTCTTCGTGTCCGCAAGAAGGATTCAATCCGTGAGGAGCTTCGATATTACCGTCTTTACAGAATGTGTAAGCAGGTACGCTATCCGGATCAACAACAAACATATACAACGGTCTGTAATCATCTTTCTTTGCAAGGTCGATATATACAGACGGAGCTTCCGGAGTTACATTCTTCGGCTGAACACCTACGAAATTCATACCTTTACCTGCTGAGTAAACAGAACCAGCATCTTCATACAAGAATGCCTGATACGGTTCTTTCTGGATATTAGCAGGAACATAAACCTGTTCGTCAGCCAACTGTACATAGATATGACTCTTAACCGGTTTGATATCGAAGATTGTAGTAGTCGTTGTACCCATTGATGTGCACAGATCATCCACTTTCATTTCATTGCTGATCGGTTGACGACGTAATACCTGCAGAGCTTCACCTTTTGCATTTGTGAGGATCATTGCATAATAATGAGCGCCATTTGCATGTGCATCTTCTTTGAATGCAAACCAAGCCATTGTCAAAGAAGGATCGCTTGTAACATCTTCTTCGTATTTAGCTACAAACTTATGATTCTGATCCAATGCGATATACTTGTAATCGTTATCGATCTGGTTAGCATCTTTAATCTTCAGTCTGTAGATAGTCTTCGTCCAACCGTTTGCCGTAACAGATTTTGCGTTATCCAACTGGAATTCCAATTGTTCTTTAGCAATTGTCAATGTGTCATTTACATCTGCTGTCAGGAACATTTCATTGTTCAAACCATCAATCAGGTTGAATACGTAAGTTGTATCGGTAACTTGTTTGCCGCTCAGGTCCAGATAACCTCTTGTAGCATCTTTTACATCATCGAAATAGATTGTATCGCCACAGTTCAGGAAGTTATAAGCTGCACCATGCTGGCTCAGACCTTCCAGATAATTTACATTAGCATCTTTTGTATGATCGATAAAGTAATATTTACCGGCAACAACATTACCTTCAGCATCTTTCACATTGTAAAGCTGACCTGTAAATGCTACATTTGCAAATTCGCGGTTAGTAATGCTTACGCGCGGAGTTTCATTGTCTTGAGGAGCAGTTCTGTTATCACATCCCAGTTGTTTAACCACCCACTGAGTTGCAGGCATATGATTGAAGTCCTGTTCGTTTTCTTTTACATCATAATACATATGTCCGGCAAAATCGGAAACGATATATGAACCGTCTACTCTCTTTTCACCCTGGCTAGCTGCTTTTGTTGTAGACAAACGAACAAAGTAAGTACCGTCCACTTTTGAAGCACGAGCCAAATAAGAATAATCGTGATCGAAACCGATACGGATCAGCATATCAGCCTGCTTGTTAGTTACATAAGCCTTACCATTTCCTTTTGAATTAATAGCCAGACCAGCATTAGCGAATGCACCTCCCTGATAAGTACGGGCACGGCCAACTGTAGGAACGACAGAACCATCAGACAAATAAGCGATTGTGATTGCAACCGGTTCGTTTTCGGCTTTCTTTACACCTGTATTATCTGCAGCTGTCATAGCACCTGTACCGCGGGCTTTACCTTCGTTTACAGAGTTATAGAACTGCTTAGTTGTAGCACTTGCCAATGATGTTGCAGTCCATGCAGTACCTGCCTGGTATTCAGCTACAGACATAGAAGAAGCATTCCACGGTTCGATAACCAAGCTATCCTGAGTCGGGAAATAAGTGAACTTAAAGATAGAACGTGCATTATATGCAGTCAGTTTTGTATAATCAGGAGCCGGAGCATTCACTAATTTCAGGTTGGGGCTCTTTTCCGGATTCAACTTATTTGCTTCATAAGCTTCTGTTGATACCATTAATACAGAATCAGGTTCAGTAATTGCAGCCTTCTTTACTCGCAATGCGATATTGAAACCTGCATAATCGGAGATATTTACATTACCTTCCAATCCGGAATAATCATGTTCTTCCGCAACATATCCTTTTTCTCTTACGAAATAATCATAATCAGCAGCAAGTTCCACTTCGTCTTTTGTTCCTGAATTGAATACATCAAAGATTGCCTTATTCCAATTATCTCCGGCAACACTATTACCGTATTCCCATGAACCATCAGCATCGATCATGCTATTGATATCATTAGCAGAAAGAACTTTAGCACCAGCTACAACCGGTGTCAAAGCAATTACATTCTGGTCTGCCATGTTTACACCGGCATCTGCATCTGAATATTCAACAGCAACAACGTCACCAGATGCATTCTGAGCTAAAGCAATTACTTTTTTAGAATTCGTATCATGTACAAAAGCCCATAATTTCTGTGCATCAAATGTACCAGTTGTTTTTTCTGCGATATTATACCAAGTCCATCTGTCGATACAACCGTCTACTAATGTTTTCTCTACAGCACCTGAGATCTTTGAATCAGCAGTAAGAGTTCCTCCTGCAACAGCATTCTCATGATCAAATGTCAGAGGATAGCCTGTTTCTTTATTGATGAATCTGAAGTTAACACCGTTAGAAGCATCTTCCTGCACATCGATTTTCCACAATGAAGAGGTTAATTTTGCGCCTATTTCTTGTGTTTCGTCAATGCTTACTACCTTTAAATACAATTTACCGGTTTTATAATCTCTAGCCTGCACAAGAACCTTCGGAGTTCTGATATACGCATTTTCGCCAAGTACATCAGTCTCTGCATTTTCATTTACCACCAATTGGTAGTACTTGTTTGAATCAAATTTATTGATTTTAGTAACAGCAATCTGATCCAAGCTTGCTGCAGTTACATCTTGGGTGCGAAACGGTACTTCCCAATCACTCTTATTCGCATGCTGAGCACTTGCGACAGTAATTGATCCTACCAATAACGCTCCCGTCATCAAAGTAGAAAACTTTTTGTTCATAATCTTTCGTTTAATATTAATAATAGTGTTATTTAAAAAGTCTTTTAACCTCAGATCAGGAACGTTTCTAAGAGCAGATGACTAGAGAAAACGTTCCTTTTTTCTAGTCATTGTTTTTTGCCCATTTTGTCTTTGTGGTCAAAAGGATGATTTTCGTACTAGTTTTGCTATTCTGTTGATAAGAAAGGATATAGGAAAGGAAAAAATATTTTGAAAAAGATTGGAGGATTAAAAGAATGTAGTAACTTTGCTGGCGAGAAAAAAGGAACGTTAAAATTAGTCATTCACTTTTTATATTCCATCCCTTATTATTCAATAGTTTATTTATCATTTTCCATCCTCTTCATATACATAAATATATACCCACGCACATTTCATAATACACTGTGTTCCAACACCTACTTTTTCAGTTTTTTGCCGAGAATTGTTAAAAGATAGGATTTAGCCTGTTTTAGGGGGGAATAAGCGGGGGATTTTCATTCATACAAAAAAGGCTATCGTTGAAACGACAGCCCCATCATTATTTTTAGAAAGGTTTTTACAGATTATTGATTTCTTCTCCAGGTTTATTCATATTTTTTTGATCCAAAGGCTACAGTATAAACATTTCTTCCAATACATCAATCAGGCTTTCTCTTTCATCTTCGTTCAATACACCTGCTTGCTTTCCTATCCTCAATTTATCGACAGTCCGAATCTGGTCGGTGGCTATCATACCCTCTTTTCCGTCTAAAGTACACTTCACCCGCCAAGGATAAGGAGTGAGTGTCGATGTCAAGGGAATAATTATAACCGTATTCAAATGGCGGTTCAACTCATCCGGTGATACGACAACTGCCGGCCTAATTTTATTAATCTCACTTCCTTTTGTCGGGTTAAAGTCGACCCAATAGATACCAAATCTTTCTACCATTCCAGTCCCTCCATCTTCTCATCCTCTAATATATCCGGCATAATCAGGTTATCATCTCCGGCTGCATGCATCTGTGATGCGGCAGCTTCCCAATTCCTACGCGGGACAGGCTTGATAATAATACTGTTGTTCCTATGTGTGATTGTTACCGGATCTTTAGCCGACAAATTCAGGCGCTTTAGAATACTAGCTGGTAATATAACGCCCATACTGTTTCCGATTTGTACGATATTTCTTTCCATACTACCACATGTTATAACATTTATACTACACAAATATAGTAATAAAGATACCGGGTTATAACATAGCCCTGTTAAAGGTTGTTATCTAGCAGCCTCATTCAACAAGTATTTATGTTAAATTACTATGTTGT
This sequence comes from Parabacteroides goldsteinii DSM 19448 = WAL 12034, assembly GCF_000969835.1. Classification (GTDB taxonomy): domain Bacteria; phylum Bacteroidota; class Bacteroidia; order Bacteroidales; family Tannerellaceae; genus Parabacteroides; species Parabacteroides goldsteinii. The sequence continues at coordinate 2,942,268 of NZ_KQ033912.1, read as the reverse complement.
AGAACATATTTCCTGCAAAGCTGTTATCTTTGCAGTGTCTATTTAAACAGTAAAGAGATATGCTAAAACAAGCATTTTACATTCTGTTCTTCTATTTTACCGGAGAGTTTATCAGCTCCTTTATCGACGGTTTCATTCCGGGAAGCGTGATCGGTATGATATTGTTATTCCTGGCATTGGTCTTTAAGCTGGTAAAGCCTGCCAACGTAAAAAAACTATCCACGATCCTCACTGAAAACATGGGGCTGTTCTTCCTTCCCGCAGGCGTCGGGCTTATGACGTCGCTGGGAGTCATATCACAATATTGGGCAGTTATTCTTACTGCCTCCGTGGTCAGTACAATCCTGGTGATAGCGAGTGTCGCACTTATCCAACAAAAACTCGGCAAGGAGGTCGGAAGCAATGAATAACCTCGCGCAATCGGAAATATTTTCACTCACATTGGTGATCGGTACTTATATGGCGGCATTGGCTTTGTATAAGAAAACCCGTATCAGCCTGCTGCATCCGCTGTTGACATCTATCCTCGTTATTATTGCCGTACTGAAAATGATGGGAATCGAATATGAGTCTTTCCAGCGGGGAAGCCATCTGATCCATTTCTTGCTGGGACCATCGGTTGTCGCATTGGGATTTGTCTTATACGAACAGATGCAATACCTGAAAGGGAATGTGATCTCTATCCTCACCTCCGTATTCGTCGGAGCCATTATCGGCATCGTGAGCGTGATCGTGATCGGCGACCTGATGGGAGCCGACCAGGCATTGATCGCCACCCTCCAACCGAAATCCGTTACAACTCCTATCGCTATGGGTATTGCCGAAAAGGCCGGAGGAATGCCTTCGTTAACAGCCGTTATCGTTGTAGCAGTAGGTATATTCGGCAGTATTGTCGGCCCGTTCGTGATGAAAGTATTAGGTATTGAAAGCCGGATCGCCAAAGGGCTGGCATTGGGAGCATCATCACATGGACTGGGAACTTCCGTTGCCATACAGATCGGAGCTGTCGAAGGTGCACTGAGCGGACTGGCTATCGGCTTGATGGGAATTATGACCGCCATTCTGGTCCCGGTAATCAGTTTTATCATTTCCCTGTTTTAGGATAACACCTTCTTCTGTGCCTTCTGAAATCATATCAGACTGATTTGCAACCTATTTCTGAATAAAAACATAGGCATATATTGGTACTTTAAGAGGAAAACACTACTTTTGTACCCGAAAATGACCGAAGACAATTCAAAAAAACATTATAAATAAAAATATTCATATGATTAATTCACAAGACATTAAAAAAGGGACTTGTATACGTTTGGACGGTAAACTCTATTTCTGTGTAGACTTTCTTCACGTAAAACCGGGAAAAGGTAACACAATTATGCGTACTACATTGAAAGACGTAGTAAAAGGAGGCCAGATCGAACGCCGCTTCAATATCGGTGAAAAACTGGAAGATGTACGTGTAGAACGTCGTCCTTACCAATATACTTATGCAGAAGGCGAACATTACCACTTCATGAATCAGGAAACATTCGATGACGTAATCATCGACAAAGACTTGATTAACGGAGTAGATTTCATGATCGAAGGTCAGATTGTGGAAGTTGTTTCCGATGCATCTACAGATACTGTTCTTTTTGCTGACATGCCTACCAAAGTACAGTTGAAAGTAACTTATACAGAACCGGGTGTAAAAGGCGATACTGCTACAAACACATTGAAACCGGCTACCGTGGAATCTGGTGCAGAAGTTCGTGTTCCGTTATTCATCAATGAAGGCGAAATCATCGAAATCAACACAACAGACGGTTCTTACGTAGGACGTATCCGTGAATAATATTTATATATTGTAAGGGCGGTTTTATGGACTGCCCTTCTATTTTTTCTTATCCAAAACATATTGCTATGAAAATAAAAGAATGGGCAGCAGAAGACCGCCCGCGCGAAAAAATGTTACTCAAAGGTGTCGCCTCTCTCAGTGATGCCGAACTTTTAGCCATCCTCATTAGTTCGGGTAACAGCAATGAAACAGCCGTACAATTGTCGCAGCGTATCCTCAACACGGCAGACAATAATCTGAATGCATTGGCAAAACTGACAATCCGGGAACTGATCTCCGGCTTCAAAGGTATTGGTGAAGCGAAAGCGATCACAATATGCGCTGCACTCGAGCTCGGCAAACGCCGCAACCTGTCCGATCCGGTCCTGTGCCAGTCGATCCGAAGTAGCCACGACGCCTACTCTTTGTTTCACCCCTTGCTCTGCGATTTACCTCACGAAGAATTATGGATTGCCCTGACAAACCGGGCCGGAAAAGTGACCGGAAAAACCCGGATCAGCCAGGGAGGAACGGCCGAAACCTCCGCCGACCTGCGCATCATACTGAAAACGGCTATCAATGCACTGGCTGCCGGTATTATTCTCTGCCATAATCATCCTTCGGGAAACACTCACCCGAGTTCGCAGGATGACTCCCTGACCAAACGCCTGCATAAGGCCGCCGAATTACTTGAAATAAACTTATTAGACCATATTATCCTTGCCGACGGCAGCTACTTCAGCTATGCAGACGAAGGACGACTGGGGTTGTAAACATTTTATCTTTTCTATGGTTTACTATATAGAAGATATTAATGTATATTTGCATTCAAATTAAAAGAAGATGAACAACGAATTCCTCCAAACAGAAGAAGCGATTGTCGCCATGCTGAAAACGGTATATGATCCGGAAATACCGGTCAACGTATTCGATCTCGGCCTGATTTACAAAGTAGATATAGACGACGAAAAGAACGTCCGCATAGATATGACCCTGACGGCTCCGAATTGCCCGGCCGCCGATTTTATTCTGGAAGATGTCCGCATGAAAGTGGAATCGGTAGATGGGGTGAACAACGTGGAAGTCAACCTCGTATTCGAACCGGAATGGGATAAGGATATGATGTCGGAAGAAGCGAAACTCGAACTAGGTTTCCTATGAATACATCCCGGAAGAAAATATATTTTGCCTCGGACGCCCATCTGGGCGCCCGTTTTCATAAAGACCCGCTGGCCGTTGAGAAAAAGTTGGTGCGTTGGCTCGACAGCATCAAAGACGAAGCTATGGCAATCTATTTTCTGGGAGATATGTTCGACTACTGGTACGAATATAAATATGTAGTACCCAAAGGATTTACCCGTTTCCTCGGCAAGCTGGCCGAATTATCGGACAGCGGCATCGAAATCCATATTTTTATCGGTAACCACGACATCTGGATGTTCGATTACCTGCCCAATGAAATCGGTGCAGTGATCCATCGGGACGTATTGACGACCGATCTGCTGGGCAAGCGTTTCTTTCTCGGCCATGGCGACGAAGTGGACTACCGCAGCAAAGCCTTCCGCTTTATCCGTGCCCTTTTCCGTAACAAATTCTGCCAGTGGCTTTATGCCGGCATTCATCCCCGCTGGACTTTCGGTTTTGCCCTCGGTTGGTCACTGAGCAGCCGTAAAAGCGGACTGGAAAAAGAAAATGCACTCGAATATAAAGGTGAGTCAGCTGAATATCTGGTTCTATTCGCTAAAGACTATCTGAAAACACATCCGGACATCAATTTCTTTATTTTCGGGCATCGTCATATCATGCTCGACCTGATGCTTTCACGCACCTCCCGCCTGCTGATCGCCGGCGACTGGATGACACTCTTTTCTTATATCGTATGGGATGGCGAAAATCTGTTCCTTGAACAGTTCGAACTAATTGAAGATTAAAAAAACTGCCCCAACCGGTGTCAGAGCAGTCTAAACACTAATCCTGTGTTTTGTAAGCTGTGAGGATTAGTTATTATTAACCGGATGCAAGTTACACAGTTTTCTCTAATTATAGACAAAAACAAGAGGATTATTTTTCCGAAGTCTTACCGGATAGCACAAAATCGCGTATCAGGCCAATGATTACCAACAAATAAAAAATAGTCATCGGTACTCCCAGATAATGAATCAATGTCTCGTTGAGCGAAGTACAAAGTGCATAAGAAAAGAAAGAGACAATAGGAATCCCCACTGCATAATAGAATTTCCGGGGGAAATACAACATATAAACAACAGCCAGCAAATCACCCGCATACATATATCGTTCATGCATTCCTGGCAAAATAAAAGGAAAAATCACAGCCGAAAGCAATGCCAACCGGACCAAATACTCGTTCGTCAAATTAACCGGACGTTTCCAGGCCAGATATCCACCTCCTATTAACGCGAACAAAAAAGTAAACAGTATTCCTATCCATTTTACCGGTTCGTAGTAATCATTGCTGATCCACATATAAATATTGGGAAACTGTAAAGAAAGTTCCTCATAATGCGATGACTGTTTTACAAACACAGACAATAAATCCATCAACGGCCGACCGGCTATATAAGAAGGAAAAACCGATACCAGATAAACAGCAGGAATCAACAAAAAATAATACCATTTAATCCTGTTCCTCAGCAACAAAACAAAGAAAAAAGGAAAGAGAAGTACAGCCTGTAATTTAAAGGAAAAAGAAATCCCCAGAAACAAAACGGAAAGAAGAGAGCGCTTCTTCATCACAAAATAAATACTTCCCAACAGGAAAGAGGCATAAATAGAGTCGCATTGAGCCCAGTAGGAACTATTAATCAGGACTGTCGGAAGAAGTGGCACCACGGCAAACGCACACCATCTCACCCAATTTTCCTTATATTTCTGATAAGCAATCGCCCCCACAAACCAAGCAGCCACATACTCAAAGAGAACAGACAACAATTTAATCCCCACTAAAGGAGCTACCCCAAGCTTAGCTATCAGTAATAAAAAATACAGATAAGCCGGTGTGTAATTAGCAAACGGATAACGGAAAGCCTCAAAATAACCGTTCGACTTGATAAATTCCACCCACGGCAGAAGGAAAAAAGTATAATCCCCCGGTTGAGGGTAAAAAGGAAGCATACATAATTTTACTACTATGCCGAACAAAATCAACAAAGCCAGAAACTTTTTGTTTCTGAAAAGAGAAAACAAAAAAGAGATAATTTTCTGCATAATAGTAGTCTTTAATGAAAAGACCGGAGAAAAGCTTTTACACCCTTCCTCGGTCTTTATCAATTACCAATATTTATTTACCTAATATATCCATTGTATCGGAAGCGATCATATATTCTTCGTCAGTCGGCACAACGATAATTGTTACCTTACTGTCCGGAGTGCTGATCACCATTTCTTCACCACGCATACCTTCGTTCTTTTCAACGTCGATCTTCATGCCCATGAATTCCATGTTTTCACATACAACACGACGAGTAGCCCATTGGTTTTCACCTACGCCGCCAGTCCATACCAGGATATCGCAACCACCCATAGCAGCAGCATATGCACCGATATATTTCTTGATGCGGTAGTTATAGATATTCAATGCCATGATAGCGCGTTTATCTCCTTCGGCAACAGCAGCTTCGATTTCACGCATATCGGAAGAAATACCGGAAAGTCCCTGTACACCGCTCTGTTTGTTGATCAGATCGGATAAACCTTTGGCATCCAGTTTTTCCTTATCCATGATGAATGTAAGTGCGCCGGCATCTACATCACCACAACGGGTTCCCATCAGTAAACCTTCTACCGGAGTCAGTCCCATAGAAGTATCTATACTCTTACCGTTTTTAACAGCAGCGATAGAACCACCGTTACCTACGTGAGCTGTAATGATACGCTGTTCTTCGTAAGGAACACCCAGGATATCGCAAGCACGTTTTGATACATAGCGATGACTGGTTCCGTGGAAGCCATAACGACGGATACCATATTTCTTATACAGAGAATAAGGCAGACCGTACATATAAGCATAATCCGGCATTGTCTGATGGAAAGCAGTGTCGAACACACCCACCTGACGGATTCCCGGGATCAATGCGCTCATAGCACGGATACCTTTCAGGTTTGGCGGATTATGAAGCGGTGCCAGATCAATACACTCAACCATCTTACCGATCACTTCCGGAGTAATTTCCACACTACTGCTGAATGCTTCACCACCGTGTACCACACGATGACCTACAGCATCGATTTCGTTAAACGACTTGATACAGCCGTATTTATCGTCAGTCAGCACACTCAGGATGAACTCGATAGCTGCATTGTGTTCAGGCATTTCTTTTTCAAGAATCACTTTCTTGCCATCCGGCTGAGTGAATTTCAGGAAAGAACCCGGCAAACCCAGCTTCTCTACGCCGCCCTGTGCCAGTACTTCGTGTGTGTCCATATTGAACAGCTTGTACTTAACAGACGAGCTTCCGCAATTTAATACTAATATCTTCATATCTTTCTTGTTGTGTCTTTTTACTTTTTAGCAGCTTTTAAGCCGATAGACTGATTGCTGGCGATAGCAACCATCTTATAAATATCATCTACTGAACAACCGCGTGACAGGTCGTTAACAGGAGCAGCCATACCCTGAAGGATCGGGCCTACAGCTTCTGCGTCACCCAGACGCTGAACCAGTTTATAAGCAATATTACCTACTTCCAGTGTCGGGAATACCAGTACGTTAGCCTTTCCTGCCACTTCGCTGCCCGGAGCCTTCAATGAAGCAACCGATTCTACCAAAGCTGCATCCGACTGCAGTTCGCCGTCGATCTTCAGTTCCGGAGCCATTTCTTTCGCCAGACGGGTAGCCTCAACTACTTTGTCTACCATTTCGTGAGAAGCACTGCCTTTCGTAGAGAAGCTCAACATGGCCACACGCGGTTCAACACCAACGATATCGCGGGCTGTTGCTGCTGTTGCTACAGCGATACTTGCCAGTTCCGGAGCAGTAGGATTCGGCATTACGGCACAGTCGGCAAAAACCAAAAGACCTTCTTTACCGTATTCCGGTTTCTTTGTAAACATAAGGAATGCACCTGATACGCAACTCATGCCCGGAGCAGTCTTGATGATCTGCAAAGCAGGACGAAGCACGTTACCTGTCGTATTCTGCGCACCGGCAATTTCACCGTCGGCATCACCGGCCTTGATCATCAGGCAGGCAAGGAATAAAGGATCTTCTACCGTAACGGCTGCCTTTTCAGGAGTCATGCCTTTTTTCTGGCGCAATTGGAAAAGCAGGTCGGCGTAAGCGGCTTTCTTTTCATGATTTTTGGGGTCAACAATAGTAGCCTGTCCGATGTGGTTCAGACCGTAGTTTGCTGCCAGAGAAGAAATCTCGGCAGGATTTCCGATCAAAATGATGTCAGCAACTCCATCGGCCAATAAACGGTCGGCGGCTTTTAATGTTCTTTCTTCTGTTCCTTCGGGAAGAACAATGCGCTGCTTGTCAGCTTTAGCGCGTGCAATAATCTCTTGCATTAAATCCATAGCGGAAGATATTTTTATAGAATTTAGTAATTGCTACTGTTTGCGGGTACAAAAGTAGACAAAATGCAACATAGAGTTTGCAAAAAGTGCAAAAGAATTGCATCCCGACCTGCCACTTTCAGAACATTTAACAGTAATTCACGACTTCACGCTCTCCGGAAAGGATTTGCTGAAGTTCTTCGGCTGAGATATTGATTGCCAACTTGCCGTTATGAGCCACAGATATCTTACCGCGCTCTTCCGATACGATAATAATCAATGCATCCGTATCCAGCGACATTCCCAGTGCCGAACGATGGCGCAAACCCAGGTCTTTCGGCAGATTGGCGTTCTGCGCAACCGGCAGGATACAACCGGCAGCCTTGATCCTTCCGTCTGCTATGATCATGGCACCATCATGCAAAGGACTGTTTTTGAAGAAGATATTTTCAATCAGACGGGCATTCACATCAGCATTGAACATTTCGCCGGTATGTTCATAAACCGACAGGTCCACATCTTGTTGGATAACGATCAGGGCACCGGTCTTTTTACGCGCCATATTCATACAGGCCAGAACCACCGGAGCGACAAACTTACCTTCACTCTCCTTATCCGCTCCTCTTTTTGAAAACAGTTTCCCCAGAAACTTCCAGCCGCGGTGCGAACCGAGGGCCAGCAGGAAACGCCTGATTTCATCCTGAAACAAAATAACCAGTACGACAAAACCGACACTGATAAACTTATCCAGTATGGCGCCCATCAAACGCATTTCCAACACCTGCGAAACCAGGATCCATACAACAATAAACGAAACGACCCCGCTAAAGATTGCCAGCGTGCCCGAACTTTTCATCAGTTTGTATGTCTGATAAAGGAAGAAGGCTACCAGCAGTACATCGATCAGGTCTTTTATTCCGAAATGCATCCACATAATTTAATTGAAAATTGAAAATTGAGAATTGAAAATTACGGATGAACGTGATCTTCGACTTTCAATTTGGTTATTATTTTAACTGTTTCTACAGCAGCTTTCACATCATGAACGCGGAGAATATCAGTGCCGTTCATTAGGGCAAAAGCATTCAGCACCGTAGTTCCGTTCAGGCTGTCGGCAGGTGTTCCTCCCAGGAAACGGTAGATCATACTTTTGCGGGATATACCGACTAAAAGGGGAAGATCGAACACGCCGAACTCCTGTAAACGATTCATCAAAAGGTAATTCTGATCGACCGTTTTACTGAAACCGAACCCTGGGTCAAGGATAATATCATTTACCCCCAGCAAACGAAGTTCACGTACTTTCGATGCGAAATACAGCATGATCTCTTCCATCATATCCGTATAACCGGTATGCTGCTGCATTGTCTGGGGGGTTCCGCGCATATGCATCATAATATAAGGTACATTCAGCCCGGCAACAGTACCGAACATAGCCGGATCCAGTTCGCCGCCCGATATATCGTTTATGATGGCAACACCATAATCCTCCACACATTTACGGGCCACATCAGCACGAAATGTATCGACCGATACGACAGCCTCCGGATAATGTGCGTTCAATATCTTTAAGGCAAAAACCAGCCGTTCCATCTCTTCTTCCGGCGAAACCTCCTCTGCATCGGGGCGGGACGAATATCCGCCGATATCAATGATCTGACCGCCTTCCGACAATATAGCCTGTATGCGTTCTTCGATATCTGCTTCCGTTTGTTTACGGCTTCCGGCATAAAAAGAATCAGGGGTAACATTCAGAATCCCCATCACTACCGGGGTAGAGAGCGACATGAGTGTTCCCTTAATATTGAGCGTTTTATCTGACATTCCAATTTTATATTTCCAGCAAAGATACACGATTCTCACTGAAATCTTCCCTCTTCATTCCTCATTCTTCATTTAATTACTACTTTTGCTCTCCAATAATCAGCAAACGAAAGAAAGCTATGAGTATTTCAGAACTGTATGAATTATTTATACACCATCCGAAAATAACGACAGACAGTCGCAATTGTCCGCGTGGTTCTATCTTTTTCGCCCTGAAAGGGGAAAGATTTGACGGAAACCAATACGCAGAAAAAGCACTGGCTACAGGTTGCTCTTATGCCGTGATCGATAACCCGGACTATGTCACAGGCGAACGCACCATCCTGGTCGACAATGTATTGACAGCCTTACAACAGTTGGCTCACCGCCATCGTAAAGTATTAGGTATTCCCATTATCGGTATTACCGGAACAAATGGGAAAACGACCACCAAAGAATTACTGGCGGCCGTATTATCCACCAAGTTCAACCTGCTTTATACCGAAGGCAACCTGAACAATCATATCGGTGTTCCCCTGACCCTGCTTCGACTGACACACGATCATGAGATGGCAGTTATCGAAATGGGTGCCAGTCATCCGGGCGATATCAAAGAACTGGTAGAAATCGTTTTGCCGAACTACGGAATCATTACCAACGTCGGACGCGCCCACCTGGAAGGTTTCGGTTCCTTTGAGGGTGTAATAAAAACAAAAGGGGAATTGTATGACTATATCCGCCGCACAAAGGGAAAGATATTTATAAAGAAAGAAAATAAAGACCTCCAGGGGATCGCTAAAGGGATCGAACAAATCACTTACGGGGCAGACGATACTTCGTTCGCTTCAGGTCATGTGATCAGCTGTAACCCGTTCCTCACTTTCGACTGGAAACAACAGGGGAAAATTCATACTGTAGATACGCACCTGATCGGGGCATATAATCTGGATAATGTGCTTGCCGCCGTCGCCATAGGCCGTTACTTTAAAATTCCGGCAGAACGCATCAGCCGCGCCATTGCCGCTTACGAGCCGACAAACAACCGGTCGCAGTTAAAAGAGACAGCAAGCAACACCTTACTGATCGATGCTTACAACGCAAACCCCAGCAGCATGAAAGTCGCGTTAGAGAACTTTACAGCCATGCCGGTATCCCCTAAAGCCGTCATTTTGGGTGACATGCGTGAACTGGGGCCGGCTAGCGACGAATTGCATGCCGAAGCGATAGAAGAAATCAAAGCCGGAAAATTCGATAAAGTATTCCTCTGCGGAGAACATTTCCAAAAAGCAGGCAAAGACTTTGACACCTATGCCACAACAGAGGAATTGATCGACGCATTAAAAGCCAACCCGTTAAAAGGATACCATATCCTGATCAAAGGTTCACACGGGATGGCATTGGAAAAGACAATAGAAGTTCTGTAATAACTGTCTGTCCTGTTTGCTTGCCGACAATTGTCGGCAGGCCTGCTCACAATTATCGACAGGTTTGCTCATAATTGTCGACAAGCCTGTCCATAATTATCGGTAGCCAATATGATCAAGTAGTTCCTTCCTCCTGATTATCCATAAACAATACCTTCTTCAGCTTCTGATACAGGAAAGACAATACGAGCAGGATAACTCCCAGCATGATAAATACAATGATCTTACCAACCGTCGGTAGTAACCACAGATCGACAACAGGAAAATCAATAAGATAATCTTAATTTAATGAACGCAACTAAGATACGGATTAATTTAAATTACAGGCTATCCATAATCCTTCTTTGTTTCTCAAAAAACAAAATACGCTGTTGTTCACCACTGACCGATATCATGGTAGAGGCTTTCAGCAATGACTGAAGCCAGTTACGGACAATCTCATAGGCCTTTTCGTCCTGCGAAACAACCGTATTCAAAATAAATGCCCGAATGATGCTGATCCGGAAATTCTGTGAATCCAGATAACTATAACTGGCATCAAAATTAATATTTGAAATATAAAACAAAACCGGATTACCAGTCTCATTATATACCCCACGGGTTGCCATTAATTCCATATTATCGAGGAAACGGAGTAAATCCTGTTTTAAAAGACGGATATTTTCAGTATCTATCAGATGGATACTGCGACAATATAATATATCATTCACTATGTATTGAAAAATCAACGGATCCCAGATATAAGTAGTCTTCCCAATATGTTTCGATTCCGCCGCAGTTATCCGCTGAACCTCCAACAGTTTCTCCGAAGGTTCTATATCGCAGAAATGAACCGCCCTATCCGAATGGCCATACTGATTATACCATTTACAGAGATAAAAACGGGTTATATAATCGTAATCAAGTAAGAAAGTGGTAGGAAGCACGTTCATACACTCCACCCCGCAGGAAGACGGATCGGTGCCAGCTTCCCGCAACCGTTCGTTATACATTTCCCACATTTTAAAATCATCCTCTATCGGTTCCACATACTCCACCAGACTCAGCTGATAAGGACGACTCTTTGCCGCACATCCTCCGACCAGATTATCCAACGAGACCCCAAACTTATTGCAGATCGCAGCTATCTCTGCAAAAGAAAAAGCCACATCGCCCCTCATACGGCGGTACACAGCTTCTCTTTCTATACACAGTAAATCAACCAAAGCATTGGTCAGGGTCGCTTTATGTGGCATTTTCTCTCTGATCGCGCTGATTAACTTTTCGTAAATCAGGTCTTTACTCATAATAACAATTTTAATGATTGCCAGTAGACAAAAATAATAAAAATAAAGAACCATTCCTACCAATACTCATTTTTGACTACTTTTGTACATTTATAAACAATATAATAATATGCACGATCTTTGTTGTATAGGTCATATCACACTGGATAAAATTGTGACCCCTAAAAATACAGTACACATGGCGGGAGGAACCGCTTTTTACTTCTCCCATGCAATCAAACATTTCAACGACATCGATTATTCGTTGATCACGGCTTTAGCCGAATCGGAGATGAAAGAGGTTGATAAGTTACGGTCGGAAGGAATCGATGTGGCGGTTATGCCCAGCAAACATTCCGTTTATTTCGAGAACATCTACGGAGAGAACCAGGATAACCGCACGCAGCGGGTTCTGGCGAAAGCAGACCCGTTCACAGTCGATTATCTGAAAGATATACAGGCCAAGATCATACATCTGGGAAGCCTGCTAGCCGACGATTTCTCACTGGATGTCGTGAAGTACATGGCTGAAAAAGGACTCGTATCCGCCGACTCTCAAGGTTATCTGCGCGAAGTCCGTGATAAGAAAGTCTACGCTGTGGACTGGACAGAAAAGGAAGAAGCATTAAAATATATCCATTTCCTGAAAGCAAACGAACATGAAATGGAAGTGCTCACAGGCCACGACGATGTTGTCGGTGCTGCATTGAAAATGTATGAATGGGGAGTAAAAGAAGTACTGATCACGTTGGGCAGCCTGGGCTCTGTTATATACGATGGAAAAACATTCCATAAAATACCGGCCTACAAACCCAGAGAAGTGGTTGATGCCACCGGCTGCGGCGACACTTATATGACCGGTTACCTGTATCAGCGTGCCAAAGGTGCTTCCATAGATGAAGCTGGCCGCTTTGCCGCCGCCATGTCCACCATCAAGATCGAAGCCTCCGGTCCCTTCAGCGGAAGCAAAGAAGATGTCATCCATTGCATGGAGACGGCGGAACAGAAGTTTCCGGAAATTTAGACGAGCCTGTAAAATTCCCCATATTTTTTATTGTGTGGGGAATTTTCCCCAACTAGAAAGGGGAATAATCCCCATTGCAATGGGGAAAATAGAATTATCTAAACGCCTTGCTGAACGTGGTCATCAACAGAATACAAAGTCCCAGCAAACCGACCACCATATAAGCATATTCCATATTAAAAGCCTGCGAGATTGCTCCGATCAGTAATGGTGCGACAAGCGAACCGATAAAACTGATACTTGAAAGAATGGTAAGCGCAATCCCTACCGGTGTTTTCGACTTTGCCCCGACAAGGCTATAAATAGTAGGAACCATACTCGAAATTCCCAGTCCGACCAACATGAATCCGAATGAGTTGACAATCACCTTCAAGGCCATCGAATCAACTGTACTGCCCAATAAGGCAGAAGTAAAAAAACCGATAAAAATAAAAGCGCCGGACAACTGCAACACCCGCTGCTTTCCCCATATCCGGTACGCATAATTAGCCAGGAAGCGACCGACAGTCATCATCACCATAAACACCAGAAAGCCAATCTGCAAAGATTTAGGTACCTGCAAAACCGATTCAAAATAGACACCGCTCCAGTCAAACATCGCACTCTCAACCACCAAAGCGAACAAACCGACCAGCCCCAACTTAATCAGCAACATCTCCGGTCTCTTTATATATTGCCATTTCTCCGACTTATCTTCTACAGCTTCCGCTGTAGATACATCATCCTGTAAATACCTGCGGCTCACCATGGTAAGCAACAGTATCAATGCAGCGATCAACGTAAAATGCCAAAACGGAGTAACATCCGAAACGATCATGATAAAACCGATCAACGCCCCCAGACAGGCAGCCAGACTCCATCCCCCATGAAAAGAAGCCATGATCGTCCGCCCGTAAAGCCGCTCTATCCCGATCCCCTGTGTATTCAACGATATATCACACAGATTCCAGAACACACCGAAACAAAACAGAAACACCCCAAGCATATAAATATTCAATGCCGTCCCAATCGCAAATAGAGAAAGGGCATATCCCATAATACTGATCTGCACCATAATACGACTTCCCAGCTTCGACACCAGATAACCCGCCAGCGGAATCGCCACAAACTTCCCCACCGGAATCATAAACAGCACAATCCCCCAATACAGGGCATCATTCACCGTAAAGATCTCCTTAATATCAGGAATACGACTTGCCCAACTTGAAAAGCAAAGCCCCTGAGCAAGAAAAAAGGAAAGAACCGCAAAACGTATATGTTCTTTCGAATAAGCTACATGGTTATTAGAATCCATTTCATCAGATATTTATTGAACAGACAAATATACTCATAAGAACAGGAAATAACAGAAAAAAAGGTATGTTTGTACAAAATCCGAAAGACATGAAAACCAGAATGCTAATTATTTTCCTGTTGTTTTTCTGCAAAACTTTACTTTCAGGACAAACTATTGCAGAACGAATAATGCCTCCCGAAGGATATGTCCGAACAGAGGTAGCAGCAAATTCTTTTGCTTCATATCTCCGTCGGCTACCTCTGCAACCGGAAGGAAGCAAAGTTTTGCTTTATAATGGAGAGACAAAGCGTAATCAGCTGCCTGCTTATGCCGTCGTCGATCTGGATATCGGAAAACGTGACCTTCAGCAGTGTGCCGATGCCGTTATCCGGTTGAGGGCAGAATATCTTTACGGACAGAAACAGTATGCAGCCATCCACTTCAATTTCACAAACGGATTCAATGCCGAATATACCAAATGGGCAAAAGGCAACCGTATCCGTGTGAACAGCAATACAGTGTCGTGGTATCCATCCAAAGGCGAAGATTATTCCTATAAAACATTCCGTTCCTATCTGGATATGGTATTTTCCTATGCAGGAACAACCTCCCTATCGAAAGAACTGGCTCCGGTCAACTACCTGGAGATGAAGATAGGTGACGTATTTATCCTGGGCGGTCACCCGGGGCATGCCGTTATTGTCGTCGATATGGCCGTTCACCCAAAGACAAAAAAGAAAGTATTCCTGCTGGCACAAAGTTATATGCCTGCCCAGCATATCCATATACTGACCAATCCGGTAAACAGGAAGAAATCCCCCTGGTACGAACTGAGCGACTCGGATGATGGAAAGGTCTACACCCCAGAATGGATCTTCAATAAAAAAGATCTGAAACAATTCAAATAAAAAAACGTTTCAAAAGTTACTATATATCAACGCCTTACATTTAAATATATTATTTTTCTCATTTATTATTCAATAAAGATGCAGCCTTTTTACAACTTCTACCATCTTATTAGTCGTACATAATTTATTAACACTAAAATAAAAGAAAAATGAAGAAGACGTTGAAATGGTCGCTTATGATGATGTTAGCAGTAGTTGGTTTAACTTTTGCTTCTTGCAGTGATGATGATGACACTCCAACAGTAGGAACTGTAGAAGATGTTAATGGCGAGTTTACAGGGAAGATGACTTATGCAAAAGAAGCAAAAGAAGCAGCAGCTACAGGTACGACTCTGGAACTGAAAGTTGCAAATGACTCAATTCAGTTTGAGAAATTCCCTTATCAAGCATTAGTTGTAGAACTTTTGGGTGAAGAAGCATCAAAGCCTATCATCGAAGCGATTGGCGATTCACTGAATTACAAAATAAACTATACAGCAACAATGAATGCGGCAAAAGATTCAGTTGTAATGACTTTAAAACCGGAACCATTAAAAATCGATGCTGCTGGTGTTGAAGTTACTATTGAAGCAGAAAAGACAGCTTCATATGCAGTTAAAGACAAAAACTTAAAGTTCACTATTAAAGCTGCTAATGTAAAAGTAGGCGGAATAGACTTCCCTGGTGGTTGGACTCCGATGGACTTGTCTTTCGATATGAAGAAGAAATAAGACTAATTCTATCCAATATAAACGGAGGATGTTTCATTGGAAGCATTCTCCGTTTTTGTATTCCAACAACAGGTCCTATATAATATATGTATAGTGCGTCAAACTTTTCTCTCCTTCTTTCCGCAACTGATTACTATCAACCGCCTCTTTTAAGTCCCTGCTGGCCGTAGCTGTTGATAACTCTTTAAAATATCTCAGATAGTCTTTACGGGTAAAAGAAGCATCTGCTATATAATCCTTAAACAAAGCAATTCTGTCACGCCCCGTAAGTGTTACATTCTGCGATTGCAGTAATTCTTCGAGCGACTCTTCTACTATTCTCAGCATAAATTCAACAAAGATAGTAGACTCCCCTTGTCTGTCAGCAACAGCCAAAATCCGATAATACTCTTCCTGATTTTCTTTAATGAGAGACTCTACCGGCAAATATTCAAACACCGGATTATACTTCATCAAAATAACACTTTGCCACAAACGTCCCATTCTTCCGTTTCCATCAAGAAACGGATGGATAAATTCAAACTCATAATGGAAAACACAACTCTTGACAAGCAATATTTCATCATCATTCTCCAAATAACCAAACAAGTCATTCAACAGCGATTTAACAAGAGTCCCTGAGGGAGCGACATGTGCCAGCTGTTTTCCTTTCATGATGCCAACTGATTTATTCCTCAGCCTCCCAGCGTTTTCTACCAGACCATCCATCAATATCCGGTGTGCCTCACATAAGGATTCTATGCTAAAAGGATCAAAAAGGCCAATATTTTCATAAACACGAATTGCATTTTTCACTTCGGTAATATCTTTTAATGGAGCTATTACACGTTTCTTTTCCAATAAAGCCGTAACTTGATCGAAAGTTAACGTATTTCCTTCAATAACAAGAGAAGAATGAATTGTGCGTATCCTGTTCCTTTTTCTTAGTTCAGTAGGAGGCCTATGCAAACGGGCCGCTTTAATTTCACCCAGTTTTTCTGAAATTGAAGCGACTTTAGCCAATATATAAGGTGTTATTTTATAAAGAGGTTTCATTGTGATAGTATCATTTGATAGTATCAAAGATAAGAAATATATTTATATAAACATAAAAAATCTCCTTCCGGTATGCGAATTAACATGTAACCGGAAGGAGATTCTTATATTCAACAATCTTTTCAGGATTGGTCTGCTACAATTTCTCTTTCAAATAATGCCCTGTATAAGACTCCGGGCACAAAGCCACCTCTTCCGGCGTTCCGGCACAAACCAGATAACCGCCGGCGTTACCTCCTTCCGGTCCTAAATCGATCAGGTAGTCAGCACATTTGATCACGTCCATGTTATGTTCAATGATCACTACCGTATGCCCTTTATCGATCAATGCATTAAATGCTTTCAGCAGGGTCTTTATATCATGGAAGTGCAAACCCGTAGTCGGTTCGTCGAATACGAACAAAGTCGGCTGCTGCTTTTCCTGCCCCAGGTAATAGGCCAACTTCACACGTTGGTTCTCACCGCCGGACAAAGTCGAAGAAGTCTGTCCCAGTTTGATATAACCCAGGCCGACATCCTGCAACGGCTTCAACCTTTTGACGATCTTCTTTTCCTGCGAACCGGTATGTGCTTCGAAGAACTCGATTGCCTGGTTGACAGTCATTTCCAGCATATCATAGATATTCACACCGTGATATTCCACATCCAGCACATCCTGTTTGAAACGCTTTCCATGGCAGCTTTCGCATTCCAACGTGATATCCGCCATAAACTGCATTTCCACCGTGATACGGCCGTCCCCTTTACATTCTTCACAGCGTCCGCCTTCCTTATTAAAAGAGAAATAGGCAGACGTATATCCCAGCTGTTTCGCCAGTGGCTGTTCACCGAACAATTTACGGATCTCGTCGTAAGCACCGATATAAGTCACCGGATTCGAACGCGAACTCTTACCGATCGAGTTCTGATCGACAAACTCGATACCCTGTATCATCTTCATATCACCTTCCAGGCCGGAACAATCCACCATCAGCCGGGCCGCATCATCCAGATAATGCTTTACCCCTTCATAAAAGATATCCCGCACCAGCGAACTCTTTCCCGAACCGCTGACACCGGTAACAACCGTCATCACGTTCAACGGAAATTTCACATCTACCCCTTTCAGGTTATTCTTACGGGCCCCTTTCACCTCTATATAATTATTCCACAGGCGCCGGAAAGCGGGGACTTCAATCTTATCTTCACCGGTCAGATAACGGACCGTATAACTGTCGCTGCTGGTTTGCAGGTTATTCACATCCCCCTGGTAGACCACTTCGCCCCCCAAACGTCCAGCCTTCGGACCTATATCTATAATATAATCGGCTGAACGGATAATATCCTCGTCATGTTCCACCACGACCACCGTATTACCCAACGCCTGCAACTGACGCAACACCTTTATCAGCAAATCGGTATCTCTCGAATGCAACCCGATACTCGGCTCATCCAATATATACAAGGAACCGACCAGGCTGCTGCCCAACGAAGTCGCCAGGTTAATACGCTGGCTTTCACCACCCGACAACGAAGCCGAAAGGCGGTCGAGCGTCAGATACCCCAACCCGACATCCAGCAGGAACTGCAAGCGGTTCATAATCTCCGTCAACAAACGTTTTGCCACGGCCGCATCCGTTTCGTCCAGCACCAGGTTGTCAAAAAAGGCTTTTGCTTCCGTGATAGGCAATGCCACCAGTTCAGCTATATTCTTACCGCCTACTTTCACATAGAGCGCTTCCGGTTTCAGGCGGGCCCCTTTACAGGAAGGACAGGTCGTCTTTCCCCGATAGCGAGCCTGCATGACACGGTATTGTATTTTATAAAGATTCTCTTCCACAAACTTGAAAAAGTCGTCGATGCCGTGCAAGCCGCGGGCACCATGCCACAACAGGTCTTTTTCCTTCTGCGTCAGGTCGTAATACGGACGATGTATCGGGAAGTTGTATTTCTCGCTCTTGGCGATAAACTCCTTCAACCACTCTCCCATCACTTCGCCTTTCCAGCAGACTACCGCCCCCTGAAAGACCGACAAGCTCTTATCCGGCACCACCAGGTTCTCATCAATACCCAGCACTTTTCCGAATCCTTCACAGACCGGACAGGCTCCCAGCGGATTGTTAAAGCTGAACATCATATCGGTCGGTTCGATAAACGTGATACCGTCCGCTTCAAATTTCTTGGAATATTCCTTTACCACCGTCCCTTCGGCAGCATAGATACGGATAATACAGGTATCATGCCCTTCAAAAAACGCCGTTTCCGCCGAATCGGCCAGACGGCTTTTCAATGTCTTGTCGTCCGAAACCGTCAGACGGTCGACCAGCAATTCAATAGTGGAAGAACCGAGCAATGCCTCATCCGCCAACACTTCCTGGATACGGTAAGCCGTGTCGTTGATTGACAAACGGGTATATCCTTCTTTCTGTAAAATCTCCAGCTGCTCCTTCATGCCACGGCCTTCCGGCAGGACTACCGGGGCAAACACGGCAAAACGGGTACCGGCCGGATATGCCAGAACCTCCTTCACGATGTCTTTCACCTGATGCTTTTTCACTTCCATCCCCGACACAGGCGAAATCGTCTTGCCTATCCGGGCATAAAGCAGCCGCAGGTATTCATATATTTCGGTAGATGTACCCACTGTCGAACGCGGATTGCGGGTATTCACCTTCTGCTCGATCGCAATAGCGGGCGGAATGCCTTTAATATAGTCGCACTCCGGCTTGCTCATACGCCCCAAAAACTGGCGGGCATAAGAAGAAAGACTCTCCACATAGCGGCGCTGTCCTTCGGCATATAACGTATCGAAAGCAAGGGAGGATTTTCCGCTGCCGGATAATCCGGTTATCACGACCAGTTTGTCGCGCGGGATCTCTACATCAATATTCTTCAGGTTATTAACACGAGCCCCTTTGATAAATATAGCATTATTTTCAGACATAAATCTTTTCCTAATAAGGATACAAAAATAGCAAAAAGAAACGAGAACCTGAATTTAGTACAGAGGTATTCGGGTTTGTTATTATTTATTATCTATTATCTTTGAACCGGATAAGAGACTTTCGCATATCTATCTGAATTACATTTTTTAATCTACGGAAACAGGATCGTTTTTTACCATTTTTTTAGCTCGGAAATAACTTCGATAATTACTGAATCCAGCATGAATAACAATCTCCATCAAAGATATTTTTTGCTTTCTTTGTACAGCTTCCGCCTGTAATCTTTCAACTTCCTTCAATCGGTAATTATTAATAAAACGATTGAAATTCATCTCATACTCTCTATTTATAAATGCTGATATATAAGTTCTGTTAGAGAAAAGATCCTTGGCCATGTCGGTTATTTTGAATTCCGGGTTTAGATAAGGTTTCTTATCCTCTAAATACTTCTCGACTCGCTCCCGCCCCAATTGCGCATAATTCCCCAACGCAGTCATTTCCTTTTCTTTGGCAGTAACAGGTTCGATAATCACATAATTCTCCGAAAGAATATTCAGGCACAGCACAATATGAGTAAAAACTGCCGGCAACGTTGTAAATATCCAAATAAACCCCAACTTATTGAATAGCCCGATACCCAATATCAATCCGGCTATCGGCAAGGTTTGCAGCAGGACCCTGAAAATAATGATAAAGGATAGCCAATCCAGCGACATCCGGTAAATATCAGCGGAATAATCAGTTACCTGACGTTTATAGGATTTTATGCGGAGCAAGCTCAATACAGAATATAAAATACTCAGCAAAATACAGACAATAAACGTGATGTCGATTATCGCACTTGTCAGGCTTACCTCATTATCATAAATAGCAGTCCATCGTTGCCGGAACGGCACTATTAAGGCAATCACGTAAATAGTTACAGTCAAACACGACGGAAGGATAAAATGGTATACCGGAAAACGCCTCTGCTCGCCTATTCCCGTAATAATATAGGTAATCAGGTACAGGAATATGGGAATAAAACTGAACGAGGAAAAGAAAACAGGTTGGTATGTTATAAAAGCGTCGCGGGCGACAGAATGCATAACCAGTCCACTCCAGTACAACATTATCAAACAGTATACAGTGATTATGCTGTAATGTATTTTCCGATTGATTGTATTGGAAGAACGAGTTATGTCGAGCGAAATCATGATTAAGCCGACCGCAGCGCTTACCACAGGTATTGAAAAAACTATTGCACGTCCGATATCTTGATTCATCCTTTTTTATTTATTGGTGATTCCTTGTCAGTCTGTTCTTTATATGTATTTTCCAATTGAATCGCACGCTGGAAATGCCTAGAGTCTTTGAACCCCGCCATGGTCATTACCTGATACGGATTTTTTTGTTCATTCGAAGGATGCGCTATCAGAGTCTGGTATTCCCTAATCCGACATTGGTTCAGGTAACGCCTGAAATTCACCCCATAAGTTTGATTGACAAAATTGGACATCACGGTACGGTTCACCCCCATCGCCTCGGCCATGTCAGTCAATTTGAAATCAGGATCGAGGAATGGTTTTTGTTGAGACAAATAGTTTTCGAACGCCGTCCTGTTCAATTGTCCGCGGGTGTCATCCGGCACAGGGTATTGTTTGGCGATCAAACCGTTGTTCCCAGTCTCATTTTCATTGCCTGAAAACAAATCAAAGGTCTTGTAAGAGAGATATTGCCTACGGATAACCTGATATGTAAGCAAGATTTCCTGAGCCATAATGCATAACGCGTTCAACCGAATAAGCCATTGACTTGCCCCGACCAACGAAGGCAAAAAAGCAATTAGAAATATAACGATGGAAAGTATAGAAAGCATGAAAAACATAATGAGCCAACGCGATGATTTAATACTGACATATTTTCGATCCGTATCGGCCATTTGAAGTACCGTCTGCCTATAATACCGCAGCAATAACAGGCCAGTCGGAACAATATAAGCTATTGCAGTGATAAACCGCAGTAAAGAACTGGATATAAAAAGCTCCGTATAGCGCTCAAATAACGACAGTCTGGTAAAAAGTCCTCCCTCGGGAGGTGACATCCAAGCTGTCGTTATCAGGATAATTGCCAATGTGGGTACCGGCCAAATGTAATTCAGTACGGGAAAGTTTCTCTTTTTCCCTAAATAGGCCAAGTAATAAACGATATTGTAAAACAATATGGGAATATAAATATACGACAGGGCAAAAGGAATATCGACCGGAAGGAATATCGGATCGTCAGAGAGCACATGCCATAAAGCAGATGACCACCATACGGCTATCAGGATACAATAAATGCTTACAACCCGCCTTAATTTCCTTTCGGCAAGATTGCGATAATTCCATATCAATAATAAAGTAAAGACCGAACATATGGCCGAACAAAATATCGGTAAAATATAGGTCATCAAGTTGCTGTATGTGACAAATGCTCCCATGTCAATCGAATTCAAATTATTTTTCTCGAGTGTGTGTTTCTGCTGGCTTTTTCCGATGCACTTAAATTGCTTAGGCAGACAGTCATAAACTCACTGACATTACGGTATACAAAGATAGCCTTTTTTACTGCACTTATTTGTATTACAACTGTTAATAATGACTCCGCGCACTTCTAAAATGAGTCAGACTTTGATGATTTGACATGCCCGTTACAAAATTGCAGCTTGTGTAAAATGGTCATTACGATTTTGCCGATATGATTTATACGTTTTGACACTATGCGATAACAAATACGCCGTTCCTTTGTGCAAAACAAAAATAAAGAAAGCGAGGTCACCGCAACTGACCTCTTGAAACTGTCTATGCAAGAACAGACTATAAAATTTACAACGGAATAATTAACTATAGCCATAAAATATGCACAATGGAATTATAAAACGAATATTGGTCCTGCTGGTAGTTACTACCGCCGGTATGATGCAGGATACCAAAGCCCAGAACGTGGCTGTCAAGAGTAATGTTCTGGCAGATGCTTTCCTGAATCCGAATTTGGGAATAGAGATCAGACTCGCACCTAAATGGACTTTGGACGCTACGGGACAGTTCAACGCATGGACACTCTCGCACGACCGGCGCTGGAAACACTGGGCCGTTCAACCTGAGGTCAGATACTGGTTCTGCGACCACTTCTCAGGGCACTTCGTAGGTGCTCACATCCATGGCGGACAGTATAACATCGGAGGTTTTGACGGAAAAATCAACTTTCTCGGAACGGATGCCCGCAAGCTGAAAGATACCCGTTATCAGGGCTGGTTCGTCGGCGCTGGTATCGCTTACGGTTATACGTGGATACTGGGGCGGCATTGGAACCTTGAGGCGGAAATAGGCTTTGGTTATTCCTATACACGCTATGACCGCTTCCAGTGTGCCGGGTGCGGCAGAAAGTTAGAAACGGACAAGCCGCACCACTATGTGGGGCCGACGAAAGCGGCAATCAACCTTGTTTATGTATTTTAATCGTGTGCAAAGATGAAAAAGACAATATATATCCTATCAGTCCTTTTGGGCATGGTTACGGTAACGGAAGCACAAACTGCAATCGACTTGCGGAAACAGGACATCGTGAACGGTGTTTCCGTGGAGAATCTAAAAATAGAACGCAACGGCGGGTACATCGCCATAGACATGCTTTGGGATTTGTCAGGGCTTGACGTAGACGATAATCGTGCCGTACTTCTTACACCATGGCTAGTCAATGGCAACGACTCGCTCGACCTGCAACCGATAGGGGTTTACGGCAGGCGCCGTTACTACTTCTATGTACGCAATGGCGAAAGCATGCTATCGGGCAAGAATGAAAAGAGCTATAAGGCCTCGGAAAAACCCGATACCCTCAAATACCACCATATGGTACCATACGCCGAATGGATGAACGGAGCCGTGCTGTCGCTTCGTCGTGACGACTACGGGTGTTGCAACACGTTGTTGGCAGAGCGGAATGACACGCTCGGACGACACACCGAAGCGTTTTTCCCCGAACTGGTATATATACGTCCGCAAGGGCAGATCGAAAAACAGGATTCACTCGAAGGTTCGGCGTTCATCGACTTCCCGGTGAATCAAACAGTGATTTATCCGGATTATCGACACAACACCGCCGAACTTGGGAAAATACAGTCATCGATAGACTCCGTGCAAGGCGACATGGACATAACCATTACTTCGGTATGGCTGAAAGGTTACGCTTCACCCGAAAGTCCTTATGCACATAACAAAGAGTTGGCTATCGGACGTACGGCAGCATTGAAGAAATTCATACAACAACTCTACCAGTTTGAAGACGAGGTAATAACGACTGACTACGAACCGGAGGATTGGGTAGGATTGCGCCACTACGTGGAACAGTCAGACCTTGAACATCGCACAGAAATGATTGCTTTGATAGACGGCAATTTGGAACCGGATGCCAAAGAGCTGAAAATAAAACAGACCTATCCGGCGGAATATCGCTTCCTGTTACAGAACTGTTATCCGGCGTTGCGCCACACTGACTACCGCATAGTCTACACTATCCGCAGTTACAGCGACGTGGAGGATATAAGGCGAATCATACGTGAACGGCCGCAGAAACTGAACCTGAATGAGTTCTACCTCGTCGCACAGGAGTATGAACCCGGTACGGATGAGTTCACTGAAGTGTTCGAGACAGCGGTACGCATGTTCCCGGATGACACCATCGCCAACCTGAACGCCGCCAACGCTGCCATGCGCCGTGGCGACCTCACGGCCGCAAAGCGTTACCTTGCCAAAACGGACAATTCGCCCGAGGCTGTTTATGCCCGAGGTGCACTGGCCATCCGGCAAAAAGATTACAACAGTGCCCGACGTTACTTGAACGAGGCGAAATCTCTCGGATCAGAACAGGCCGGCATCACGCTTGAACAGCTTGAAAAAGGGAAACATTAAGGATAAACGAGATAATATATTATTAACAAAATTAGATTACAAACATTTATGAAGATGAATAAATTATTTTTAGGTATGTTCGTATGCATCGCATTGTGTGCATGCTCGAACGACGAATCAGGAATTATTCCGGATGATACACCGAATGCCTTCACAGGAGACGAGGCGTACATCAATATCCGCCTCGCTGATGCAGGTTCACTTACAAAGGCGCAAGAAGGTGGCTTTGAGTACGGAACAAACGAACAGTCTGTAAAAAACGCCTACTTCTACTTTTACGATGCAGACGGTGTATTCGTGACACAAGGTAATGCTTGGGGAGGTGGCAACGCCTCAACGACTGCCCCTGCCGGAAACATTGAATTTGTGAGCAACAACGTCGTTGTACTGAAAGGACTGGACAAAAAAGACTATCCTAAATATATGGTAACAGTGCTCAACAAACCGACCAACTTCGTGTATGGAAAAACACTCGACGAAATGCAAACAGTGCTTGCAGACAATAACGCGGAAGGTATTTATTATCCGGAAACGACCAATAACGTCACTACCAATTACTTTACCATGAGCACTACGAGCTACACCGAAACCAATCGGACAAAATATTTCGTGACGGAAGTTAAAGAGGAAAATTTCTCTCTTGAACCGATAACAGATGTGAGTGCCATTAGCAATGCAGTGACTGTATATGTGGAGCGTCTGGCTGCCAAAGTAACCTTGAATGTATCCGATGAACTTCCAAAGGATGTAAATGGGCGTTATCCGATAAAAGTCACTGTAGCAGGCGAAGACAACCCAGCCGGAAGCGGTAATATCGCTTCGGAAGAGCTTTATGTGGAATTGCTCGGATGGAAATTGAACGCCACAGCGAAGAAATCGTACATGATTAAGAACATAGATGCAACTTGGACGGATAATGACTTGGGCTTTACATGGAACAGATGGACCGACCACCGCAGCCATTGGGGTAAGTCGTTCAACTACGGTTTGTCCGGCTATCCTGAAAATGCGGCGGGAGTTCCCGCCAATTCCACATATCTGAATTATGTCGATTTGGAAAGCGACTTAACCGCATTGGGAACCCCTGCCTATTGCGCCGAGAACACCAACACAAACACCATCGTGACTGGCAACTTTCCTTCTACCGTTACGAGTGTCCTGTTGAAAGCCAATATATGCGATGCAAGCGGCAATGCACTCGACCTCGTACGTTACAATGGTGTACTTTTCAAACAAGACTCCTTCCTCGAATATGTGCTCAACGTACTGAAGACGAAAAACCAACTGAACATGTGGTATGAAGACGGTCAAGACGATGGAGGTAATACAAAATATACACAGATTGGTAAAGAGTATGTGAAATTGGAGAATATGGGCGACGGAAAAGTAAAAGTGGTATTTACGAATGAGAATGAAACCTCATTATATACAGAGGACGGCGCCAACAGTTCGGATCAAATCATCGCCGCTCTTAACGAAAATCTGGCCGCTGCTTCAGCAGATGCCATCGCTTACAACGGTGGATCGATGTACTACAATATACCTATCGAACACCTCAACAATGGCGATGTCGCAAACGGGACTATTCCGGAAGCCAAATACGGTGTGGTGCGCAATCACCACTATGTAGTCACCATTGACAAATTGGAAAATATAGGCAAGGGGATTTTTGACGAAGACGAAAAAATCGTTCCCGGCGAAGATCCGGACGGTGACACTTATTACGTTGGCGCGAAAATCAATATCCTTTCCTGGAAGATTGTCAGCCAAAATGTGGAACTTTAATTTTTCTTGAAACAATCTTTATCTTATAAAACAACCATTCCATGAGGAATAAACCCCACATGGAATGGCTTTAGAAAAGCGCTTCCGCTCCGGCGCAAAGAGAGGACGGAACCGGAAAGGGCGCATCTGCCATTTCCCACCGAAAATGAAAATCCCCTGCGGTATTTTCCGCAGCATACATATATAAAATAAATAATATAAATCAAATGAATATACGATCTTACATAAGAAAAATAAACGTCAAGTCGATGGCGGTCATCGCTTGCACCTCGATGCTATATGCCTGCGACAGCTTAATCTATGACGATGAGGGCGACTGCTCGGTAAACTACCGTGTGAAATTCCGCTACGATTACAACATGAAGTTTGCCGACGCCTTTGCCCACGAAGTGAACGTAGTGACACTTTACCTGCTCGATGTCGACGGCAAGGTGGTTTGGCAACGTACCGAACAGGGAGAATCCCTTGCGGCTGATGATTATGCCATGACCATAGATGTAGAACCAGGCGAATACGAGCTGCTCGCTTGGTGTGGCACAACTGACAAAGGTTCTTTCTCAAGACCTGCAACAACCGTCGGCAGAGAACTGACCTGCACGCTTGACAGGCAATACGATGCCGGAAACAAGGCATTCGTCAACGAAGATCTCGACCGCTTATTCCATGGGCGACTGCCGGAACAGACGTTCGGTGAAACCGAAGGTACGTACACTTATACCGTACCATTGGTGAAAAACACCAACAACGTCCGAGTGGTGTTACAACACCTCTCGGGAGAGGCTGTGGACAAAGATAAGTTCGTCTTCACCATCACCGATACTAACGGAAGCATGGACTGGGACAACACATTGCTACCCGACGAGCCGGTGACTTTCTTCGCATGGCATACCGACGCCGGGGAAGCAGGCATAGACTCCCAGTCCGAAGAAATACAGACTGTGTCTCGCGCCATTTTCAGCGCAGCCATAGCCGAACTGACCATACCACGTCTTGTAAAAGGACAGAAAACACAGCTCACCGTGACCAACAAGGAAACAGGAAAACCAGTTTTCTCCATTCCTCTTATCGACTATGCCTTGCTTGTGAAAGGTTTCTATAACCGGGATATGGACGACCAGGAATATCTCGATAGGCAGGACGTATACGACATGGTGTTCTTCCTCGATAAAGGTGACCGTTGGCTCGATGCCTACATTTACATCAACTCTTGGAAGGTGGTGCTGCAAAACAGCGAATTATAATAAAAGGAATGCGAATGAAAAATGTGGTAAAACATATCATCACGGGGACTCTGATGCTCCTTGCGTTGTGGAGTACCTCGTGTAGCCATGAAACGGATGTTTTCGGCATATCCGAAAAAGAAACAGCTCTCAGCATCGGCTTCAGATTGCCCACAAGAAGCCCGGAGACCGGTGAAGGCTATGAAGTTGGCGAAACCTATGAAAACTACATAGACATAGAGAACAACAACTACAGGATTTATTTCTTCACCTTCGACAATAAGCTCATCGCTCGTTTTGAGCCGGACGGTTTCGTAGTAACTGAAAAAAGCGATTACAGGGATTATAGTGTACTTGGCAAGGCACCCGCCGCTTTGGCCAATCACAAAAACTTCAAAATGGTCGTGCTTGCCAACTGGCCGCAATATGGCGACGATACGATGAAGACCGGAGAAACGTTGCTTTCGGATATCTGCAATGCCGATTGGGGGCAGTTCGATAGTTTTTCTTCTTTCGAGTTGAAACCGGAACGACTGATTCCTTTCTATGGTGTCCATGAATACAACAATATAGAGTTCAAGTCAGGAGAGGTTACATTGTTACCTGAGCCTGTCACTCTACTCCGTGCCGTGGCAAAGGTGGAGATGATCCTCAAGACAGATGACTATTTTGACTTATCGATCAGTGAGGTAAAAGTTCGCCGCTATAATAAAAAAGGATATTGTGCCCCCAAAGATATTTTTTCACAGGACGACTACGACCACGGTGGTGAGTGGAGCAGCGATTACGTTAGCGGCTTGCACCTCGTAGGAAATAGCAACGATACGGAAGAAAAAATACAAAATTTCCGCTTTGTAAGCCGGTGGGTTGGTACTGACGGAAATAAATATGAGAAATGGATTGCCTACCTGACCGAATACCAAAATATTGACGCAGGCGACAAATACGCGTGCATTGAAGTAAGGCTCGATGCCCAGACCGGTGAGGACGAACCGTATAAAGTCTATTTCGCAAATTACGATGAGAGTGGAAAGACAGATAATAAGGACAATACCAAGCGTTTCGACATCAACCGAAACATCCTCTACCGTTTCACCATCACCGTCCGCGACAACAGGCTCACCGTGAACGTGCAAGAATGGAAATATACTTATGATAATGAATATACTTTTGACTGATATGAAACATTACTTTTTAATCATACTTCTATTGGTAACCATCGTAATGGGAGGTTGCACAGAAGAACTGCAACTGGAGACAAGTGGAACAAACGGGGCAGGTCTTGATGAAGGTGAACTGACGGAAGCCGTATTGAATTTGTCCGTCAATACATTTGCCGTTGAAGCACAAGCAAAAACAAGGGCGTCTCTACCGAGCGACACACCAGAAAAAGAGACTTCGGAAGAAAAAGAGATACATAACATCTGGGTGTTCCAGTACGATGCGACAACCAAAGAACTGCTGATAAAGCCGCGTTACTATACCATCGCCGATCAGGCAATGTTACAAGACCTACCCGTATATCTGAAAGCCGGAGTTCCGTCCATTGTATATGTCGTAACCAACACGAGCTATGACAACTGGGCCAACGACGGCACGGATACTTCATGGCAAAAGTTCAAGAATCTGGAACAACTGAAAAAACAAACCCTGCCTACCGCTTTCCCTTTACGATCGATAGATAAGGTGTCGATACCAATGGACGGAGCAAGCGAGGAGGTGGAAGTAACGACAGGTATTAAGGTCACAATACCGGTTACACGTATGTATGCCAAACTCAAAGTAAAAGTAGAGATGCTGAAAGCAGAAATGAAACTCAACAACGTCAATGTAAGGCAAATTCCGAATATTTGCCGGGTAGAGACATTGGCCGGCGACGGAAATGGAGAGCCAATGGATGCGGTTCCATTTCCTGTCGGAACGACATTCAGTTCGATAGCCTTTGCCGCCTCGGATTTGGAAAAGAACGAAGATAAAGAATGGGCTGTTTTCTATGTCCCGGAAAATCTGCAAGGAGAAATAGAGACTCAGGGCGGTAACAAGTCTGATGCAGCTCCTTCCAATGCACTTGTAGTCGATGTCACCACCGAAATCGGTGGTGAAAGGTATCTCTATGCAGCTTATCCCGGAGGAAACTCATTCAATAATTTTAATATACAACGTAATCAAGTTTACCGTATGACGGTGACTGTCACAGGAGAGAAAGGTCAAAACAATCCATCATCCAACTGTTTTGTTATAAAACCAAACGATTTCCTCTCTTTTGAGCCTTATTATCGTGTAGAGACAGGGGGCGGGTATAATTTTGCAGACTATTTAAACCCTCATGACGAGAATCTGAAAATAGCCCGTGTCGGTATTATCTGGCAAACCAAAGACTGCATTGGTAATAATACGAATGGAACGTTGGTTCAACTCGGTGAAAATACAGGCGACATTCATCAGAAAATCTATGTTAGAACGCAAAAGAAAGGTAATGCCTTGATCGGTGCTTACAATAGCAAGGGAGACATTATATGGTCTTGGCACATTTGGGTTACAGACCATGAACCGGACAATCTCGGTAAAGCTGTCACTTATTACACATACGACTGGGACAATAATGGTATACATCCTGAGAAACCGCGTATTCAAGGCTATGCTGTCATGTCATGCAATCTCGGTGCATTGGCAGATAATCAAAAAGGTATAGGAAATGGTCTCCATCGGTATCCGGATGAAATGACGCAGGCCTTCGGCATGTTGTATCAATGGGGACGAAAAGACCCGTTCCCTCCTTTACGCAATATTATAAATGAACATCAGGATTATAACGACGGACATACAGATCTGCATTATGACAACTCCAACCAAATTGAAGTGCATAAGACATCCCTTACCGATGAAAGCATGCTGTTCCATTCGGTAATCGGAAGCACCCTGACCGGGGCTGTCAGACACGCCATAGCTAATCCTACAATCTTTATCTGTGGGACGAACGAAGTCAACCGAGGCGAAAGTTATGTGCAAACAAAGAGTAGCTATTTCAATTATGGCGACTGGTGCCCGACAGGAGAAAGCGACAATAAGCTTTGGGGAGGACTGGAACCGGCTTCCGATGGAATGAAAGCCTACACGATTAATCAGAGTAATAATGTACATATATACGATAACTACGGAACGGAAAAATCCATTTTCGATCCCTGTCCCACAGGCTGGAGAGTTGCCTCGGGCGAATTGTGGTTCGAGTTTACAAATACAGGACTCAATCCAGGATCTATGAGCGGTATCAATTATGACGATGGATTTCCGAACGGATATGGAATGAATATGTATATGCAGAAATGGAAAGAGGGTCCGACATCTTATTTCCCGACACAGGGAACACGTGTAGGCGATGGAGGAGGTTTTCGTGCAAGTAGTTGTGGAAACTACCATAATGCAACCACGGACACGGACAATCGAGTGAATATTTTGCATATCCATAAGGATGCCGGTCTGTTCCATATATTCGAATACCAATTCTATTTTTATTATGTAAAGTCGGTCGCAGGACCAATCCGTTGTGTACGCGATTCGAAATGAAACAGCCCTCTTCTACCTCCTGCGCTCAGTCTCACTTTTATTTATTATCTTTGCCGCAGGAAATGAAGAAAGTGTTACAATAATCTCAAACCAGACAATATTCATGAACAATCAGTATATCCGCCTGCTTCTGGCAGTGGTCCTTTGTGTAGTTACCTCCTGTTCGACTACACGCCAACTACCAGTCCGCGAGACAGAAGGAAAAGACAAACGGGAATTCAGGGGAGCCTGGATACAAACAGCTTTCCAGGGAGAATATAAGGATATGACTCCCGCCCAGCTACGGAAAGATTTCGTGCGTAAGTTGAATTACCTGCAATCCTGCGGTATCAACGCCATCATCTTTCAGGTCCGTCCCGAAGCCGACGCTTTCTATAAATCGGACATCGAACCCTGGAGCCGTTTTTATACCGGACAGCAGGGCGTCGCTCCGGCAGGCAATTTCGACGTGATGGAATTTCTGATCGACGAATGCCACAAACGGAATATGGAGTTCCATGCCTGGCTGAACCCTTACCGCGCCAGCACGGCAGGCAACACCCGTTTTGCCGATTCACATATTTATAACAAACATCCGGAATGGTTCGTTACCTATAATAAACAGATTCTGTTCGACCCGGGACTGCCCGAAAGCCGCCAGTTCATTAATAAGGTAGTACGCGACATTGTCAGCCGTTACGATGTGGACGCCATCCATATGGACGACTATTTCTACCCCTATCCGGCAGCCGGCATGCCTTTCCCCGACGATAAGAGTTTCCAGAAATACGGACTGAACAAAGGATACACCAATGCACAGCGCAGTGACTGGCGTCGGGAAAACGTGAACACGCTGATCCGCGAACTGAAACGGACCATCCTGCTCACCAAACCCTGGGTGCGTTTCGGCATCAGTCCCTTCGGTATCTACCGTAACAAGAAAAGCACACCCGACGGTTCCGGCAGCGATACCAACGGCCTGCAAAACTATGACGACCTTTATGCCGACATCCTCCACTGGGTGAAAGAAGGCTGGATAGATTACAACATGCCTCAGATATATTGGGAAATAGACCATCCGGCAGCCGACTATATCACCCTGATCCAATGGTGGAATAAGAACGCAACCCTCGAAGGCCCCCATCTCTATATCGGCCAGGACGTGGCACGCACCATGAAAGCCAGCCAACTGACCCGCAAAATGCGTTACGAACGCGCTCTGTCGAAAGTCAAAGGCAATTGCTTCTGGCCTGCCAACGAACTGTTGTGGAACAACAAAGGCGTAGCCGATAGCCTGAAAAGGAACTACCACCGTTATCCGGCACTGATCCCGGCCTATACCCATATGCACAACCGGGCACCGCAGGAGGTGAAAAAACTGAAAAAAGAATGGACCGCCGACGGTTATATGCTGCACTGGAAGGCCGAACAAAGCCCGACAAACCCGGAGCTAGCCTCCTACTTTGTCGTCTACCGTTTCGAAGATAAAGAACCGATCGACCTCAGTAATCCGGCAAAAATCGTAAAAATCACCCGTAACACAAGATATTTAATGCCTTATGATAACGGAAAGAAAAAATATCGCTATATTGTGACCGCCGTAGACCGTTTTCATAACGAGAATACGGGAAAAAGTATAAAGGTAAAATTATAATGACCGTCTATGTTCTCTCCGGACCTTAGATACAGCAAATTTACGGATTGTGGCTCCTGTTCCGAATACAGGAGAAACATCTTTAAATATCGTTCCTATCCCAAAGGACTTATCATCCCACGGGAACGTTGTTTGCAGAATACATTGTATTTTCTGCTGAAAGGTTCCGTGCAGGTCAATAGCGAAGAACATCCCAATACCATTTTCAGTGCAGGGCAGTTCATCCTGCAACCGATCGGCTCGAAGGTCGAATTCAAGATCCTCGAAACCGCCGAATGTATCCTGTACCTGTTTGAACGCCCGATCAATATCTGCAACGAACGTTTCAATAAAGGGGCCAGCATAGCAGAGACCTCCCGTATCGAACCGATTGTAATGAATATGTGCCCACCGTTGCAGTATTTCGTGGAAGGGGTACGGATGTACCTGAACGACGACCTGCTGTGCGCCGGTTTCCTGAATGCCAAACGGACGGAGCTGGTCTACCTGCTCAATTGCTACTATACATTAAAAGAACTGGCCGCTTTCTACTCGCCGATCTACCGGTACAGCAAAAGTTTCCGTTACTTCGTCATGCAGAATTATATGAAGGCGAAAGATGTGGAAGCCTTCGCCCAGATGGGAGGCTACAGCACACCTACTTTCCGCCGCCTGTTCAAAGAGACATTCGGCGAACCCGCTTACCAGTGGATGCTGAAAAAGAAATGTGAAGACATCCAGAACGACTTAACCACTACCGAAATGTCTATTTCAGAGATCAGCTACAAATACGGTTTCGAATCGCTTTCCAACTTTTCCCACTTCTGCCGGACCAATTTCGGCATGTCTCCCCGTGCACTTCGCAATAAAAAAGACGAATAACCAGTAAAAATCAACAACTTTCGCAGTTTTTACAACTTATTGAATAGAAAAAGCAATTTTACGTCTGCTTTTTCCCGATACATTTGCGTCAGAAACAAGAAGAATTGACTTTCAACGTATATTAAATAATGATAAGAAGTGAACTAGGTTGCTCGTGCGGAATCGCAGTCTGTATATTAATGATCATTACATGTTTCATTAAATGCAGTTCGGAAGAAAAGCCAGAGCAGTCTTCCTACGGTTTCATTTGGTATTCGTTGAAATGGGAACAGGCCATGAGCGGCTATGAAAGTCCTAAAAAAGTTCGTTATTGCTTTTATCCTTTGGAAAAGGGTGCAATGATACAGATCGAGAGTGACACAAGCGGTCTGAAGTTCACACTGCCACCGGATACATACCGTTTACTGGTTTTCAATTGCGATGCCGACAACATCCAGTTCCGCAATATGAATTCATTTGAGACGGCAGAAGCATTTATCCCGGAAACGAAAGCGGCCGGGGGTACGACATCGGGACGCATTCCTTTATATGGAATAGCCATCGACAACCTGGAAGTGGAAGCCAACGACGGAGCAAATAATAAACGTGAGTTCAGTCCGGCTTCATTGATCCGCGAAGTAACGCTCGACATAAAAGTCGAGGGTATGGAGTATATAAAAGAATGCAAAGGGCAGCTGACAGGTGTACCTGCCGCTTTCAACCTGAGCAGACAAGAGATCGTACCGGACAAAACAACAGCAGTTAACTTTGAAACAACAACTTCAGCGGAAGGTATAAAAACAAATGTATTGATATTAGGCACTCCCCCCAAACAAGGAACACCCCCACCTGCCCTCCCTAAAAACGAAGTACAGCTGGATTTCACCCTCAATGACGGAAGTACCACCACTTCCACCCTCGACCTGGGCAACTCGATCGGAGAAACGGAAGGAAACAAAGTAAATGTAGACGTATCCGTAACGGTAGAAAAAGACGCCTCCTTCACTGTCACAATCAACAAGTGGGAAGTCTCTGCCGGCGATGACATGATCATCGAATGAATTGAATGATAAGTAATAAGCAACGAATAAAACAACAACAATTAAATTTTTATAATTATGAAAACATTAGTATTAAGTATGATTTCAATTGCTGCAACTGTTGCAGCAATGACCGCTTGTACAAGCGAAGGTGACCCAATAGATAATATTGATAATGGACAACCGGTGGAGATACAGTTGAATGCAGGGATTGGGAGTATTACGACAAAAACTCCTATAACCAGCGATGATCAAGGTAAATTGTCCAGCGCTTTACCAGGTATCCAATTCGTAAAAGCAGCAGACATTGCAGAATCTCCTGCATGGGGAGATGTAAGTAAAGTTGCATCTACTGCAGAAATAAAAACCGATGATATCTCAACAGGTAAAATCTCATTCAATACACCACTCTACTACAATGTCGATCCTACTCTCAAATCATGGTTAATTGGCTACTATCCAGTAGCGGAAGTAGAACCTGATGCTTCGACAAACAAAGGTAAATTACAATGGACAATAACAGGGAAAGAAGATATTTTATTATCAGCAGAAGTTTCAGGCAATAAAAGTAAAGACGAACAAATTAAATCCATAACATTCAATCACCAATTGCTCCAGATGCAATTTAAATTTGTTGCAGAGGATCCAGCAGCTATTGACACTTGGGGAAATGCCATTAGAAGCATTGCTATTAAAACAAAAGCTTCAGGTACACTTGCTAATTTACCATCCACTATAACATGTACATTATCATCTACTCCTTCATTAGCTTGGAGTAACCCAGCAGAACTAACAGCTTATGCAGTCACAGATGGAACATATAGCGACAATAAAATCACAGAAGCAAGTCCTATAACTCTAACTGAAACTGAAACTTTAGGTGGATACATAATGGTGCAACCTCTAACAGCAACAACTGATTATACTCTTGCAATTACGACAAACAAATCAACGGCAGAGGTTCCTATTACTTTAGGAGCTGCCCCTGCTGCAGGAAAAGCATATGAAATCATACTTACATTTAAAGCGAGTACTATAGCTACTACTGCAACCATTACAAAATGGGAAACAGTTACAGGAGGAACAGGAACGGTTCAATAATAGTAATATATACTGAAGACAAAATTAGAGTGTTTAAAAATATTTATATTGCATTACAAAACAATTATTACTTTTTTAAACACTCTCACTCTCTATTAATTTACTATCGTAGTATTACATGAAAAATTCATCTTCATACCTTTTGGCCCTCATTTTCATCCTAACCGGATGCAGCAATGAAATCGGGATAGAAGAGGAACCTCATCCGATAAACGAAGTTCCTGTTCCCATCCTGATTATGCCAAAAGGGATTGATGCTACAACTAAGGCATTAGTAGATGTATTCACAAATGATAATATTAATGAAATAGGTATTTACGGAACAAGTAGTACAAAAGTTATTTACAACGGAATCTCTCCCAGCCAGATAGGGAGCAATCAGGAATTAATCTTTACGAATCCATCATTGGTTTATCCGACAGATGGAAATTCAATCACTTTAGCCGGATATTATCCGCGCCAATCAAAAGGTACAGCCTATACAATCAATAATAACTCTTTAGAGTTCACATTGACCGGTGAAGAAGATTTAATGCATGCCGCTCCAATCAATGCCGGAAACCAAAAAACGCCGGAAGCTGTCAACCTAAACTTCACCCACAAACTAACTAATGTAAAATTCAACCTGGTAAACGGAACAGAAAATATATTGCCTGACGGAAATATATCCATTACAACCGATGCCCCCAATAGCGGAAGTCTGGATCTGTCGAATGGCATAGTAACAATCGACCAAACTTCCACAACAACATTCACATTATCGACCGACATCAATGCAAACACAATGGCTAGCAAAGAGACAATATCCGTAAACGGAAATCTATTGCTATTCCCTGAACTAGCCTACACCTTCAAACTAAAGATTGGCGATCAATCTTATAATATACAGATAGACACAACCAACTCACCAGCATGGGAAGAAGGCATTTCCTATCTGTTGACAATCACAATCAAGAAATTAAACACTCTAAAATCATTCACTAAATCGGACAACAAAGCCGAATCGTCATCCGATTCTTTCGTTCAAGGCAATATCATACAAATAAAATAATGACAAAATGAAAAATATAAAGTTATTACTCTCTGTTCTATTCTTTGCGACTTTCAGTTGCAACAATGATGGCGATGTTATAAAATCAACCGATGGTCAAGGGAGTATTATACGCTTTGGAGGTAATATTATTATGACGAAAGCAATTGTCGACAATACAGCTTTTCCCGACAACTCCCAGGTCGGGATATTGGGTTGGGGATATAATAAAAACAATTCCGGAGGAAATATGACTCTCCGCAAGGACCTCAACAACTCTCCCTACACCAAAACCACCGGTAGCAATGAATTTACCTGCGATACCCATGCCCATTACCCCATCAACCCCGACACCTTACTAAACTTTTACGCTTATTACCCTTACACCGAAGCAGCGACAGCCGCTCCGTTAAATATCCCCTTTGACCTGAAAAAACAAGACGACATCATGTGGGCAACTCCCGTACTGGACCGAGATAAAACAACAAGTGATGAACCAGTCAATCTCTCTTTCAACCATATCCTTTCCGCCATTACACTTAAATTCAAGAAAGCGGATGATATTAAGGAGGAGATGATCCTGCAAAGCATTTCGATGGAGAACTATCCGTCAACCATACAACTGAACGTACAAACCGGCAAGCTAAGTGTCGCTCCCTCAATTACGCCTTATACACTTATCGACAACCTGAATAAAGAAATAACTCCGAACGAAGAAACAATCGTTACCAACTATCTTCTTTACCCGGTAGAGAAACCTGTTTTCATTGTCCGGATGAGTAACAAAGATTACCGCATCGAATCGACAAAAGCATTCGAAGGAGGAAAAAAACAAACCTACTCTTTCACCATACAAGCCCAGGACATCAGCATCTCAGGCAGTATCAATCCTTGGCTGGACGGTGGCACCAGCGATGAAACAGTTTATTTCTAAGCATCATTTTTTACACACTCCAGAGTCACCCAACAATAAAACTCCTGGAATCCCTGTATTTATCAGCATCTTCAGGTGACGCTGTCCTGCAAAAGCAGCGTCACCCGAAACTATTTCGGATTCACCCCATGGCCTTATCCCTAAACAAGCTAAAACAACATCCTGTTTTGAATGCTTAGAGGAAATACTAGGAAATCTATCGGTTCAGAATTTGTCAAAAGTGAGCTATCTTGTCCCCGTGCTTGACACGGGGCCGCAGAAGAACCAGCAGTATCAAAAGATACATATAGGATACGGTCTGTGCCTTTGCGATCCCGTGTCAAGCACGGGAACGGGATAGCTCAATTATTTCTATAAGTAATCCTTTTATACTATATCACACTAATACAAAATATATAGCTAATTATCAACGAACAAGTAAGCCTTTAACCTTTCGACCAAGGGAAAACAACAAGTTGACCTAGGTCAACTACATATTTCACCCAGGTCAACTAATAGTTTCACCTGGGTCGAAAAGTTAGAAAGTAAGAGGATTTGAACTAACCTCCGCTTATATCTGCGGTAAACAATTATAAGCTTTCGGATAAAAACAGACAGTACCACCGGTGATCCCATTCCAACAGGGTGGCGTCACCTCAAAACCCTGATGAATACAAAGATAAAAGGCCTCACCCGGAGAGTGAAGTCTTATTTCGTAAAACTTTTTCAGGAAAACTATTTTTCCTGCTCCTGACGAATATACAAACGATCGGTCAAAACATTCGTATAAGTCTGAACCGGGATATCATCGTAATCTGTCAGTTCACCGAGAAGGAGCAACTCTGCATTCTCCATCCACGGACGAAAAGAAATCTCTTTTTTATAGTTTACCTCCTGCAACAAGGTTGGAGCACTTTTCAACACTACATAAGCATTTTTATCGGCCACCTGTTTGCCCTGAAAAGCAATCGTGCGCTCATACATTTTATGTTTATTCGCCCCGTTGATACGGATGGGTGACAAACGAAGCAGGTAATTGTCCTTGCGCAAAACGGGAGTCAGTATCAATGTCTGATAACGTCCGACAGACAGGCCGCTCAGCAAAATATCCATATCCAGTTTTAAAAGGTTACCTTCTACCTCAGCCTTATTCTGTTTGATATTAATCAGGCCGTTATAAGTAGTAGCCGGAGCTTCCGTCTGTGACTGTGCCTGAACCGGAAACAGCAGTGCGACCAGCAGAAAAATAAATATATAGACCGGAGTTTTCATCGTTCACTTATTTAATTATATATACAATACTGACACCGAGTTTAGTCGGTCCGAAATAGTTATTACGGTATTTATAAGCCGGTTCCTTATCCGCAGGGTAAGCCGACTTGTCATACTCAAAATGCAGGAAGCCGACTCCCGCCGAAAACTCGATGTTCCAATGCGGAGAAAGATACAACTGATATCCGTAAGAGATACCACCGCCATAGGCATTGCCGTCGTAAGCAAAATCCTTTTTCATCACCGACATGAAATTCACATGAGACATATCGTAGTCCATATAAACGCCATGAACTCCGAAATAATGGCCGTTAAACTTTTCATGCAGCCAGTAACGTGCCTCGGGTTGCACCATCCAATGCTGCCACGACTTGTCGCTCGCAACATCCCAGCCATTATAATTGCCGGAGATATCCAGCGACCAGTGTCGGTTGAAAGCAACTTCGGCACCCAGGTTCACTGTTGCAGTTGCATCATACAAAATATTAGACTTGACTGCCACAGTCTGCGCTTTCGCTCCCCACCCGATACCGCACAACAACAGTGCGATGAATAATACTTTTTTCATATCAGTGTCTTTTCTCTACATGCTTTAAAATCTATTAGCACACAAAGATAGAAAAAAGAAATATAAAACATTAGAGACAACCAAATTATACGTAACTTTGTAATTTAAATAATAAGGCATGAGAATCAAATATATTATATATAGCGTTTTGTTCGCGCTATTACTGGGAAGTTGCAGTAAAGAAGACATCGAGATAAAAGGACCAGCCAAACGAACAGTACTTGCCTATATGATTGCCAGTACCAATCTTGGTAGTGATATACGTGCCAATATCAGACAAATGATGACAGTCGCCTCCAACAAAGCACTCAACGGAGGAAATCTGGTTGTATATTATTCGGAAAGCAAAAGCAGATCTTATTTGTTCCAGATAAAAGAAGACAAGAAAGGGAATATAGTAACAGACACCGTCCGTTTTTACGAAAACCAAAGTGCTATCCTGCCGGAAACTATGTATAAGGTGATCAAAGAAACAACAGAATTGTTTCCAGCAGAAAGTTATGGTCTGGTATTATCCAGCCATGGCACATCGTGGCTGCCAGGTAATTTCAGTTCTTTACGTTCTTTCGGAGAAGAAAACGGCCAATATATGGAAATAACAGAAATGAACGAGGCGCTGGAAGGCTTTCATTTCGACTTCATGTTGTTTGATGCTTGTTATATGAGCGGCATTGAATGTGCTTATGAGTTGAAAGACAAAACGGATTATTTCCTGGGATCGCCGACCGAAGTCCTTGCCCGCGGATTTCCTTATGAAGATTTCCTGCCTGCCTTGTTTAAAGACAAAGCCGATCTGGAAGCAGTTACCAAAAGTTTTTATGAATACTACAGCAATAACGATTATGCTCCATACGGCACAGTATCTCTGATAAAGACAAGCGAATTGAACGAATTGGCACAAATTGTCAATGACATATTAAAAGACAAAACAGAAGAGGATATTTATGCTCTTTCTTTGTCGAATATGCAGATACTTGAATATCTTACTGTCAGGCAGCCGCATATGCTTTATGACTTCGATGATTTTATCAAGTATCTAGCAAACGACGAACAGTATCAACGTTTTACCGCTTGTATGGAAAAAGCGGTCATCAGCAAATATGCAACACCTTATTCATACTATGCAGCATTATATGGAGCAAGAAAAATCAAGCGTTTCTCCGGCCTGTCGGTCTTCGTGCCCCAATCCTCTCTGACGAAGTTGTCAGACTGGTACAAGCAGCTTGCCTGGTATAAGGCGGTTTATTAACTAAAAACAAAAGTAGCTGTGAAGGGACTATGGTTAAAGTCTCCTCATAGCTACTTTCACCCCATTATAGACTCGCTATATTATTCAGCTTTTTGCGTATATCATCCCAAGTTACCTTATTCTGCTTCTTCGAAGCTTCGATCATCTTCTTTTCATAAGCTAGTTTAGGTATTTCCACTTTGGCAAATTCGATCAACAACTCAGTACCTTTCACCAAATTATCCCAATCTTGTTTACGTTCTTCCGGAGACATAACATCCAATCTTGCCTTGTGTTCTTCAAAATAAACACGCCGCCCGTCTTCATCAAGATCCATAAAACGTACGAAATCCTCATACATTTCCTGCGTTGGAAATAAACTTCTATATTCCGGATGCGATTCTAAATATTCTTTATTATCCATAAATTACTCCTCCATCTCTTTAACTAAAGCATTATACCAATCAAGAATAACATCTATATTCTTCATTATTAAATCTTTTTCCTGATCAGAATGATCATTCATCTGTCCTGAATAGTTCATAAAAAGGCTTTCCAGGAATCCTTTTCTACGTTTAAATTCTTCTTCTTTCATAGGCATTACAATTATTTTGATTAATGTTCTATGCCCATTGGAGATATTACAAAGGTAAAGCATCCAAACATCTTCAACAAACATAAAGCGATTTATTAATAAACTACTTATCCACATTCTTTTACCGGACAAGGAATACCTGTTTATATCTTTTTACTGTGCCGCTGGTATGATACAATTCGGCATAGAAGATATAAACACCTGTCTGTAGTTGCCTCCCGGACAGGGCATAACCGTCCCAAGTTAATTTTCCCGTCAAACCCAGCAGTTCGTGATTAGCAATTTGTGCTACACGCTGACCGGCGATATTGAAGACAAAAGCACGGCAGTTATATCCCGGCTGGTCCAGATAATAGGATATAGTATAATGGCCGGCACTTTCATCCCACTGCGGTGTCTTGATGCCGGTCGGTTCATCCGGAGTATCCGGATCATCGGGCAGAGAAATATCCGATTGTGAATTAGGATAACCGGGAGTACCATAACCCACTGTAGCAGATGCAGAGGTCCAGTTCGAAGGCGATTGCGTTCCCGCATCGGGATCGATCCGTTCCAGGGAGACACCTTTCTGATCCTTTATCGAAGAGGCATGCCATTTGGAGGTATAGGAAACTTCATCGATCACTGTTCCGTCTTTGGTCCGGAACAGGACAAGCGTAGAGGAAGTATTCGCCAATATAGGAAGTTTGGGGACTTCAAACAATGAAGACGGAGACTGGATTGTGTAAAAATCGGTAACGCCCTCCAAGTTCTTCGTCAACAACACATAACCATCCGCCTCGATTGTTACTGTAATGGAGGATAACGGGTAGCGGGTATTCAATGTTCCATCGGCTTTCCTGACCGCGACCGATAAGCCGGATACCGGCAAGGCACGATCGGAACGGTTGTACAACTCGATATATTCGCTACCACCGGCAAAAGGGTTGGGAAGAAGTTCGTTAAAAACAAACTCTCCCGGTTCGACGGTAATATCAGGGAGAGACGGATCGTCAGGAATATCCGGCTCGTCGGGGTCGTCAGGTGTAACAGGTTTATCCGGTTCATTGGGTTTTTCCTCACCTTTACCGGACGAGTTAACAGAGCCGGGAGTTCCGCCACGCGGATCGGAAGAGAGATGCCAACCGGACGAAGAACGCTCCCAGGATTTGGCGGGGGTGGCTTTTTCATAGGTTACTTCATCAATCAGGTTATTATCGCCATCAAACAGCTGCAACAACTTTCCAGTATTAGCCAGTGCGGACGGGAAATTATCCAACGGGACCTTCACCGCTGAAAGATCAGCCACAATATCCCTGCCGGAGCGATAAAGTACCGCATACCCTTTTGCGGGAATTTCAAAGGTCGTCATAGGCTTCGCTTTTCCACCATATGAAAATTGCCAGTCTGTAAGCACTAATACATTCTCTGTAGTGTTATAAAGTTCTACATATTCTGTTTTCGGCAACTCTTCCAGTCCCTTGGGATCGGCCATTATTTCATTAATAAGAATAGAGCCTGATTCAGATGGTTCCTCACCTTCGTCTTCTTCCTCCACTTTTACTTTCTCTGAATAGCTGTCAAGTGTATTCCCTTTCTCATCCGTTACGCCGGAATAGGAAATTGTATAAATCTCTCCTGTCTTCATTTCTTCCGGATAATGAGTATTTACAACCTTCCGGCTTTCATCAGCATATACAATACGGTCAGCATTCCCTATGTCGGAAATAGAAAATGCAGCCTGCTCCGTTTTAACCGGAAGATCAAACACAAATTGTAAATCAGAGAGAGTCAAAGGTTCTATTGACAACAGTTTAGGCAAAGTGATATCGGGTTTTGAAGGATCTTCAGGTTCTTCAGCCGGATGCAGAGGCGTTTCCGTCAGCTCATGACGGACCAAAATATTATCAAAATAGAAAAACATGTTTTTAAGGGACTTAGCTTTGCAATAACAAATGATATTAAGACTACCGGAATCACGGATATCCTTCAAATTCTTATCATCCAACTCTCCTTCTTTTATATAATAATCTTCATCAGACATTCGAGTATAAAGAGTCCAACGGTTACATTCTTCCAAAACCAGCTTAATATGAACCATTCTCCCATCCATCCGGCGAGCACCTTTAATCAATCGCTGCGCATTCCCTTTTGGAGGCCATTTATAAAAAGATACATTATCATCATTACTTCCAACTTGAATATAATACAATAAATCACTTGGTTTATCAGTTCTATATAAATAAATACATGCTTTATTAAAATTAGACGGTTTAAAAGCTAATGTAATATCCATCTCCCACTCCATTGTCCGACCAAAAAGAATTGGTGTATGAAACGGATAATTACCGGTCAGACCAGAGCCGTCAAACGCCAATTGTCTTTCCTCATTAATTACATATCTACTAGAATCATCAATCCACGGATTATTCGAACCG
Source organism: Parabacteroides goldsteinii DSM 19448 = WAL 12034 (assembly GCF_000969835.1). GTDB lineage: Bacteria > Bacteroidota > Bacteroidia > Bacteroidales > Tannerellaceae > Parabacteroides > Parabacteroides goldsteinii. Next base: position 2,898,435 of record NZ_KQ033912.1, on the reverse strand, counting down.
ATCTCCGGACCATCAAATGTTTCTGTAAACTGTGCGAATGCACAAACAGGAAGCAATACAAGGATAAAAAGAATAAATTGTTTCATAGTTATATAGTTTTGTTATAAAATTATCTATCTTTGCACGCTAATAGCTTACAACTATTATTGTGTTCGATTTTGGATGCGGTAAAGTTATAACAATTTTTTTATATTACAATTTAATTAGTGCTCAAAATGAAAGTAGCAATTGTTGGCGTGAGTGGTGCTGTAGGACAAGAGTTCCTGCGCGTGCTCGACGAAAGAAACTTCCCAATGGATGAGCTGGTGCTTTTTGGCTCATCTCGTAGTGCCGGACGTGTTTATACCTTCCGTGGTAAACAGTACACCGTTAAGGAGCTTAAGCATAACGACGACTTTAAGGGAATCGATGTTGCTTTTGTTTCGGCCGGTGGCGGTACATCTATCGAATTTGCAGAAACCATTACCAAACATGGTACTGTGATGATCGATAACTCCAGCGCATTCCGTATGGATAACGATGTGCCTTTGGTAGTTCCTGAAGTGAACCCGGAAGATGCACTGAATCGTCCGCGCGGTATCATTGCCAATCCGAACTGTACTACCATCCAGATGGTCGTTGCATTGAAGGCAATCGAAAAGGTATCGCACATTAAACGTGTACATGTATCAACTTATCAGGCCGCCAGCGGTGCGGGTGCAACAGCTATGGCCGAACTGATCAAGCAGTACGAACAACTGTTGAAGGGCGAAGAACCTACTGTAGAAAAATTCGCTTATCAGCTGGCCTACAACGTGATTCCTCATGTTGATGTGTTCACTGAAAACGGTTATACGAAAGAAGAAATGAAGATGTATAACGAAACACGCAAGATCATGCACTCCGATATCGAAGTAAGTGCTACTTGTGTTCGTGTTCCGGTTATGCGTGCCCATAGCGAAGCAACCTGGATTGAAACAGAACGTCCTATCAGCGTAGAAGAAGCACGCAAAGCTTTTGCTGAAGGCGAAGGAATCATCCTGCAGGACGATCCGGCAAAGAAAGACTATCCGATGCCGCTGTTCGTTGCAGATAAAGAACCGGTTTATGTTGGCCGTATCCGCAAGGATATCAGCAATCCGAACGGTCTGACATTCTGGACTGTAAGCGACCAGATTAAGAAAGGCGCTGCCCTGAACGCTGTTCAGATTGCCGAATACCTGATCAAGGTGAAGAATATAGGATAATAATCTTACAATCTTTCTATATAGAAAGGGACGGTCTGTTGGAGATCGTCCCTTTCGTTTTTTATCATGTTTATCTTTCATGAACGATAAAACAAATGCCATTTTATCTTTTATAATCGACAAAATAGGACTACATTTGTCTTGTACAAAAGATAAAATAGCATGGAAAAGAATGTAATAAAGTCTCTAATCATTGAATATCAGCAATTCGTTGAGAAAATAACACTGATTGAACGAGATATTCATTTATCAGATCAGCTAAACTATGTATTTGTTGGTCTTCGTCGTGCAGGTAAATCTTATCTGATGTATCAACAAATACAACATTTGTTGAGAGAAGGACACTCAATAGAAGAAATTCTTTATTTCAATTTTGAGGATGATCGCCTGATAAACCTAAGCGTTGAAGATCTCGATCTTATAAAAGTTTGTTATGAAGAGCTTTATGCACATCGTCCTATCTTCTTTCTGGATGAAGTTCAGATTGTGACGCATTGGGAGAAGTTTGCCCGTCGGCTAACAGATCTGAAATATCGGGTGTATATTACCGGAAGCAACGCCAAAATGTTAAGCAGTGAGATTGCAACAACACTTGGCGGCAGGTTTATTATACAGAATGTATATCCTTTTTCATTTCGGGAATATCTAAAAGCCAATGACATAACTGTTGAACCAGCCTGGTATTTCAAAAACCGCACGGAAATAGTTCGTTCATTCTCTGATTATTTTTATTTTGGCGGATTACCGGAATTAGAATTGATAGAAGAGATAGAAAAGCGCCAATGGTTAAGCAATTTATTCAATAAGATATTTTTTGGTGATTTGATAACACGCTATTCTATCCGAAACGATTTAGCCATGAAAGTCCTAATCCGTAAGTTGGCGGAAAGCGTAAAACAACCCTCTTCATTCAACCGGTTGTCAAACATCGTTTCATCCACAGGAGTCAAAGTCACCACAGATACCGTTATCGATTATCTGGAGTTTTTGCAAGCAACATGGTTGATCTTTTCTATTGAGAATTATGCCAGTAAATTAGTAGAGAAAGTATCCAATCAGAAATACTATTTCATCGACAATGGCCTGTTGAATCTATTTCTGATAGACCCGGAAACCTCACTGCTAGAAAATTTGGTAGCTATCAGCCTAAAAAAGAAATACGAAGAAGAACTTTACTTTTATCATCAGAACATTGAAGTCGACTTTTATATACCGACAAAGAATCTGGCTGTACAGGTATCATATAGCCTGAAAGAAGAGGCAACACGCAAACGCGAAATAACAGCGTTATTAAAAATAGCCAAAGTCATGGATGTTGACAAACTACTCATCATTACTCACGATGAAGAAGAAATGATTGTGGAAGACGGAAAAGAGATCGCTGTTGTTCCGATTTGGAAATGGCTACTTGAACAGGACAGTCTGTTGGAAAACAGGTAGTGTCGACAGACGCCCGGAAGGAATGGATTAGCCTCCTGAACGAACCGACGAAGCCAAATGTAGAGTCAGCAAAATGCCAAAGTTTATTCATATCACATCTGTGATACAAAAGAAACTCAACTGTGATACAAACGGAATCCATCTGTGATATGAAAGGAACACAGATGTGATATGCATTAATCTGTGTTCCCTGAATAGTTATCCGTATCTGTTTACCCCATTTTCCAGGTTTCCGTCACATTCCTTCAGCATAATAGCTTTCAGTTCTTCCGCTTTCTTCGGATATTTATCAATCACGTTCTTGCGCTCCTGCGGATCGTCAGACAAGTTGTACAACTCATAAACACCTTGTTTTCTGTAATAACGGAGTTTCCAGCCATCGTTCATAACAATGCCCGGTCCGAGATTGGAGCCATATACGACATACCGTTTCGGATCTGTTTGCTTCCCATTCAGCAAAGTAGGCAGGAAAGAGATACCGTCTTTCTTTACCGGGAGCGAAACGTTTAGCAGATCAGCCATCGTAGACAGGAAGTCGTAATTGGAAACCAATTCCTTGCTTTTCACGCCGGCCGGTATCAATCCTTCACCGTAAAAGATCAGCGGGAGATGTACGCCGCCATCCAGATTACTCCGTTTCAGTCCGGCCATCCCGGCATTCCCGTTAAAAATATCGCCTGCCAGGTCGCTGTAATACTTATCTGTATAGTCATCAAACAATTGGCCGGTTTGCAGGTTCTTATAAGGTTTTTCGCATCTTCCTTTCTGCGAATAATAAATCTCATGCCCGTTATCGGCGGCAAAGACTATAATCGTATTCTTATCCAACCCCAGATCACGAAGCTCATTCATAATTATCCCCACATGATCATCCAGCAACTTAATCATAGAAGCGTATTCTTTTTCTATCGGTGTTAACTCAGGGTTGGCTGCCAACTCCGGGTGAACGGCCGGGATAGCTACCGGACCATGCGGCAACTGGGTCGGATGAAACAGGAAAAAAGGCTTATCCTTATTCTCGCGGATAAAAGACAGCATCTTATCCAGAAAAAGGTCCTGCGAATAAACAGCTTTACCATTTCTTTCCCATCGCTCCCACAAAGTCTCATCTGTTTCATTTTCCGTACTCTTTCCGCAATTCGGGAGAGTATTCCCGTCAATCGTTACAATCTCACCGTTGTCAAACAGAAACGGCGGATAAAAACCATGGCAACGTACATGGTCGAGATAACCGTAATAATAATCCCACCCATGTTCCTTCATCTGTTTGCGGGTAGCCGTAAAACCCCATTCCAGCTTTCCGATCTCGGCGGTTACATAACCGGCTTTCTTGAATACCTGAGGAAGATAATAATCGCCTTCCCCAAGAAGAATATCCCCATCGTCTATCTCTTTCTCAAGAGCCGGAATCAATGAGAGGTTATCAGTCGGAGGAATAAACTGTCCTCCCTTCGATATCATCCATTTATCCGGATGGCAATCGTGATAACCGGTCAGCAGAGAGGCTCTTGCCGGAGCCGACAACATACAACCGTATGCATTATCGAAAGAAGTCCCCCGGGTAACCATCGCATCAATATGAGGTGTCGTGAAATGCCGTTGACCATAAGCGGACAGCATACCTTTTCCCATATCGTCGGCATAGATATAGATAACATTAGGTTTAACCGGCTGCTGCGCCTGTACATAATCGGATATGGAAACGCCTGCCAGAGACAAAACCGCTACAAATGAAGAGGAGAGAGTTTTATTCATAAATCGATCTTTAAAGCTATAGTATTGCGCCAAAGATACAAATTTACCTGTTAACTTTCACTTCATAAGGCATATCAACCGAAGTTTTCCCTGCCAACAGATAAAGCTGTTTTCCGAGAGTAAACCGTATAATAACCGTGATTTTTCTGTTCTATTATTTAAGGTAAACAGAATGGATAAGAATTCTTTCATCAGAAATCTTACCCATTCATATGCAATCAATGATGGAACAAACGTACCCCTGTAAACGCCATCGTTATGCCATATTTATCACAAGTATCGATCACATGGTCGTCACGAACGGAACCGCCTGCTTGTGCGATATATTCGACACCGCTTTTGTGAGCACGTTCGATGTTGTCACCGAATGGGAAAAAAGCATCTGAACCCAGTGCTACCCCTTTCAGAGTGTCCAGCCAGGCACGTTTCTCTTCGCGAGTCAGCACTTCCGGTTTTTCGGTGAAGAACTGTTGCCAGATACCGTCAGCCAAAACATCTTCGTGGTCATCGCTGATATATACGTCGATTGTATTATCGCGGTCGGCACGACGGATCTTTTCGATCCAGGGCAGGTTCATTACTTTCGGATGCTGGCGGAGATACCAGATGTCGGCTTTGTTTCCGGCCAAACGGGTACAATGGATACGGCTCTGCTGACCGGCACCGATACCGATAGCCTGTCCATCTTTTGTATAGCAGACAGAATTACTCTGCGTATATTTTAATGTAATAAGGGCAATGATAAGATCGCGTTTGGCAGCTTCGGAAAATTCCTTATTCTGAGTCGGGATATTTGTCAGCAGGCTTTCGTCTAGTTTAATCTCGTTACGTCCCTGTTCGAAAGTGATACCGAACACATCTTTATGTTCGATCGGAGCCGGCTTATAAGACGGATCGATCTTAATCACGTTATACGTTCCTTTTCGTTTGTTCTTCAGAATTTCTAAGGCTTCCGGGGTATAACCGGGAGCGATGACACCGTCGGAAACTTCACGGTTGATCAGGCGGGCAGTAGCTTCGTCGCAAGTATCGCTCAAAGCGATAAAATCGCCGTAAGAAGACATGCGGTCTGCACCACGGGCACGGGCATAAGCGGTTGCCAAAGGAGTAAGAGGCAGGTCGTCTACAAAATAAATTTTCTTCAGGGTATCGCTCATCTCGATTCCCACAGCGGCACCCGCCGGACTGACATGCTTAAAAGATGCGGCAGCCGGTAGTCCGGTAGCCTCTTTTAGTTCTTTCACCAATTGCCAGCTATTGAAAGCGTCCATGAAATTGATATATCCGGGACGGCCGTTCAATACCTCTATAGGCAATTCCCCCTGCTGCATAAAAATGCGCGACGGCTTCTGGTTGGGGTTACAGCCGTACTTCAGTTCTAAAGAGTTTTTGTTTTCTGTGCTCATATTGCTTGTTATATATGATTCTATCTCATCTCTGCCATTCCTTCTTCAAGGGTATGAGGAGTATAGCCTAATTCACGTTTTGCTTTTTCGATGCTCAGTCCGCTGAAACGGGGACGCGGAGTCGCTTCGTTCATTTCTTCGGTGGTGACCGGGATAATCAATGAACGGTCCAGCTTGAAATAATCGGCAACACGGTAAGCGATATCGGCTATCGAAAGGCATTCGCCTCCACAAATATGCCAGGTACCGTTTAGAGAAACATGCATCAGTTTTTCTACTCCGATAGCGATATCCTCTACCCAAGTCGGTGTACGGTACTGATCGGAAACGACCCGTATCTGCTGACCAGCTTCCAGGCGGTTCTTTACCAGTTGCAAAATATTGCCATGTTGCCCCGGCAATGCTTTTCCGTAGACAACGACCACGCGGACATTCGCATAATTACTGCAATTGGCAGCCACGGCCAATTCTCCCTGATATTTCGACAGGCCATAATAATTCACCGGAGCCGGAATATCTTCCTCGATGTATAAAGAACGATTCTTTCCGTCAAAGACAAAATCGGTCGACAGATGAATAAAACGGCTACCTTCCTGTTCACAGCAACGCGCCATATTTTCAACGGCAAGTACATTGGCGGCATGCGCCTCTTCATGATGGGACTCACAATAATCGGGTACGGAAAGTGCGGAAGCATTTATCACGACATCAGGACGCATCTCCCCGATCAATCGCCCGATGGCCGGATGATCATTGATATCCGCCTGAACGAAACGGGTATTACTCTCCGGCTGAATATCTTTATGCAGGGAGCATCCTGTCAGTTCATACCCACCACACAGGGACAGATGTTGCAAGATGCGTCTGCCTGTAAAGCCGTTTGCTCCAATTATCAGCGTTTTCATCAGAATGAATATATTAATACACCTAATATACGGTGATTGGTTACTGAATGGGTATCACGAATACGTCCGTCGGCAAGTGTACGGTCGCCATACCAGGCCAGAGACGGGCTGTACTCCACTCCTAGTTTCCAGTGAGGCAACACATACGACAGTTGCAAATTAGTGGTAAAGACCTGATCCACATCGAGTCCCACTCCATAAGTCGGTCCAACAATATCCTTGCCTGCCCCCAGGTTTTTCAAATACCCTACAAACAATCCGGGTTGCCATTTCTTGCCATACACCACGTTCAACCAGATCATTGAATGACGGTAAGACGTATACTCCTGTTCGCCGGTACGTTTGTCTATACTGCTGACGCCATAACCACCCAGCATACAGAGATGAGCCAGATTCTCTCCCATAATCGTCTTTGCCGAAATCTTCCAGTTATCATCCGTATAACGGGCATGCGCCTCGACAGAAACGGAGGTAACACGCTCTTTTACCTTATAAGTCTTATCACCGACTTCGGATTTTATACGTGGTGCCAACGAAATAAGATCGGCACCAATACCCACCATCCAATTGTTGGTTTTATAATCGACACCGGCATAAAATTCCGGTACACAACTATTCTTTATATATTCCTCGCTCTTTCCGTTCGGTCCGGTAGACAGATACTGCAACTGCCAGATAGCCGCCCCCGTCAGGCTCCACCCCTGATTGGTATAACGATAGCGAAGCATCGGGTTACGGCTGAACGGCTGGAAAGGTGCTCCGGTGGAAAGGTTCAACATTTGTGGAAAGATATCACCGAATAATGGGTGCCAGGTCTGTCCGATCAGGACAGCCGATTTTTCCCAATCCAGATTTACATAGGCATGCCGCACACGAATCATGGCAAAGTTACTTCCCGAACCACGGAAATCCACTTCCAATTTAGCGGTTGTCTTAGCTTTGCCAACACTCGGTCCTGCCACATCAATCCCCAAGCGGGAATACAACAGGTAAAAGCTACCGTTTGCCGTAGCATTCAAATCATTACCATCTGCATCCGGAGAGATATCTTTCGGATAGAGATGAAACAAACCGTCTACTATCTCGGAATTGGCCCGGGAATTATAGAACAAGTCACCACGAACCTGTCCGTAAAACTTATACGAAAAATTCTTCTTCTGTGCATAACCGGACGTTACAGCTAACAATCCGGCCAATAAAAACATACCTAGTCTCGTTCTCATTTAAAAGCGTTCAAATTAGAAATAATACATAACCAATCCCAATATGCGGTGATTGGTTATGGCGTGAGTGTTTCCCACTTTACCGTTCTTCTGGTCGATCGTTCCATACCAGGCCGTTGCCGGAGAATATTCCAGTCCGATCTGCCAGTGAGGCAGATTATAAGAGAAATTCATATTTACCGTCAGCAACTGATCGATATCCAGTCCCATTCCGTAGACTGTTTTCGAGGCTGTCAGCTCATCATCCGTCCCCAGGTTCTTGGTGTATCCCAGGAATAGTCCCGTTTTCCATTTCGTGCCATAGGTGAAATTCGCCCAGGTTGTCGAATGACGGAAAGGAGTATATTCCTGCTCGCCAGTCTTCGGATCGACAGAACTAATGCCATAGCCGCCGATCAGGGCCGTCTGGTCCAGACAGGAAGCCATCAGGCTTTTGGCTGCAAAGGTATAATTACGGCCGGTATATTTCAAGTGAGCTTCGTATGAATATGTCGTCATACGCTCATTTACTTTATATACTTTGTCATTTATCTCAGAAGTCGTACGGGGTTTTAAAGAAATAAGGTGAATACCGGCTCCTGCCAGCCAGCCATTGCCGGACGTATAATCGGCTCCTACATAAAACTCCGGCACACAACTATTCTTTATATAATCTTCGCTCATCCCTTTCGGACCGCTCGACGTGTATTGCAACTGCCATATAGCCGAAGCGGTTAGTTTTACATTACCTGCCTTGTATTGATAACGAATCTGCGGACTGCGGTTGAAAGGTTGGAAAGGTGCGCCTGTCGACAAATTCAACATATCCGGAAATACGGAACCGAATAACGGATGCCAGGCATGACCGATCAATACATTACTCTTATCCCAATCCAACGCTACCCATGCCTGGCGGATACGCAACATAGTCGTACTTCCCGAAAAGCCGCCGAAGTCAGTCTCCAGACAAGCTGAAGTACGAGCCGAGCCGACATTCGGGCCGGTCACACTCAATCCCAGGCGGGAAGTGAACGTATAAAAACTACCGTTGGGAGTCGCATTCAGGTCTTTCCCGTCAGCATCCGGTTTTTCATCCAAAGGGAAAAGGTAGAAGTTTCCGTCTACCGGAGCCATATTTGCACGGGTGTTGTAGAACAAGTCACCACGTACAAAACCATAAAACTTGTAAGTGAAGTTTTTCTTCTGGGCAGTTGCGGAAAACAAAGTCAGCATACTTACCAATAGCAGAGCCAGCTTTTTCATCGTTGTCGTTTGTTATCTATTTGTCTAGTTTGAAGGCGCAAAGGTATATATTTTTGTTTATTCAATTTGAAGAACGAAATATTATTTGTTACTTTGCTTCCAAGTTGTAAGCCTGAAAGGCCAAAATGATTAATAATGTAAACTACATAAAGAATTATGAGTACTAAAAAGTTTTTATTGGAGGAGAAAGACATACCTACAGCCTGGTATAACATTGTGGCTGACATGAAGAACAAACCACTTCCTATTTTAAATCCGCAAACAAAGCAGCCGTTGAAGGAAGAAGACTTGTATCCTTTATTTTCCAAAGGTGCTTCACACCAGGAAATGAACACGACAGATGCATGGATTGAAATACCGGAAGAAGTTCGCGAATTATATAAGGTATGGCGTCCGACTCCGCTAGTTCGTGCTTACGGGCTGGAGAAGATGCTGGATACTCCTGCACATATCTACTTTAAGAACGAAAGCGTCAGCCCGATCGGTTCGCATAAACTGAACTCGGCTATCGCACAGGCTTACTACTGCAAACAGGAGGGTATTACCAATATCACTACGGAAACAGGTGCCGGACAATGGGGTGCCGCCCTATCCTATGCCGCCAAGGCTTTCGGCCTGGAACTGGCTGTATATATGGTAAAGGTCAGCTATCATCAGAAACCTTACCGCCGCTCTATCATGCAGACATTCGGCGCACAAGTGATCGCCTCTCCGAGTATGAGTACGAAAGCGGGACGTAAGATTCTGACCGACCATCCCAACTATCAGGGTAGCCTGGGTACAGCTATTTCGGAAGCGGTAGAACTGGCAATGCAAACTCCGAACTGCAAATATACATTAGGTAGCGTATTGAACCACGTCATGCTGCATCAGACTGTAATCGGCCTGGAAGCAGAAAAGCAGATGGAAATGGCCGGCGAATATCCGGACGTTGTAATCGGTTGCTTCGGTGGCGGTTCAAACTTCTCCGGTATTACATTCCCCTTCCTGCGTCATAAACTGACGGAAGGAAAAGATGTACGCGTTATTGCCGCCGAACCTGCTTCCTGCCCGAAACTGACACGCGGACAGTTCCAGTATGACTTCGGTGACGAAGCCGGCTACACACCGCTCATCCCGATGTTCACGTTAGGACATAATTTTGCCCCGGCAAATATCCACGCAGGTGGTCTACGTTACCACGGCGCCGGTTCTATTGTCAGCCAGTTGATGAAAGATGGTTTAATGAGCGCATACGATGTAAAACAGTTGGATACATTCCAGGCAGCCACCCTATTTGCCCAGGCGGAAGGTATCATTCCGGCTCCGGAATCATCACACGCTATTGCCGTTGCTATCCGCGAAGCACTGGAAGCGAAAGAAGAAGGTAAAGCCCGTACGATCCTGTTCAACCTGTCCGGTCACGGATTGATCGACATGGCTGCTTACGACCAGTATCTGGCCGGCGACCTGACAAACTACGAAGTAACAGATGAGGAAGTTGCTAACAATTTGTCAGAATTGGAAAAGATCATCAAATAAGAGGACTATTTACCAAAATAAAAGTGGCGCTAATAACAGGGACTCACGTCTTTTGTTATTCGCGCCACTTTCGTGTGTGTCTATGAATGTTTTAAAATAGGTATTATGAGAAAATTTCCTCATAATTGGTTGCCGGAACAAGCATTTTCTGTGTGTTCAGGCTATAATCTTTCTTCTTTTTGTCCCACATTCCGTATTCGGAAGTGATATTTCCGTCTTCATTATACTGATATGTAATCAGATAATAAGGATCCCATGTCTCTTTTGCCTGATTCCAGCGGTACGCTTTTTTCTCAGCGACTTTGCCGTTATCATTGTAGGCGAATTCATATTTCACCTGTTTGTTCAAAAGCCCTTCTTCCTGTAGGAATATTACTTTTGAAACGATCTTTCCATTCTCTTCCTTCGTATCATACAGATAGTTTCTGGGAGAAGCGGCACTCATTGCCAAACTGCAAACGAACAAAACAACAAGTGACAAAATTTTTTTTCTTAAAATTGAAGCTTTCATAAATATATTACTTATAAGATTTACTTTCAAATTGCGTGCAAATGAACACAGTTTTCGGGTAATAACCAAATATATTCTGACATATTGATAGAATAATAGCCTTATTTAACTATTTTAAACCACAACCCAACACATACAAAACAGCACAAAGCTTACAATTTATAAGAAAAACGATTTACAACATCAAAATAACATTGTTTTCAGTCTCTATTTTCTTAATAAGCCAAAAGAAAAAGCCAACTCACTTACGAATTGACACTAATAGTTTTTTTCATCATCAGCTGCATTATTCAGAACTAAATATACACTCACGATTGTTATTTAGAAATAAAAGAAGGATATTAGCATCCAAATTAAATCGGTATATCATGGAGAGAAATATTTTTAAACTGGAAAATGACCAATTGAAAGAGATTGCTCTTTCATTGCGACAGAAAGTAGAAGTAGGTCTGGCAAAAGACGGCCAGGAGATACAATGTATCCCGACATTCATCACCCCCAAAAGTACAAACATAAACGGTAAAGCCCTCGTTCTCGACCTGGGTGGTACGAATTACCGGGTGGCGACAGTCAACTTTAATAACGACAAACCGACTATCCATCCTGAAAACGGCTGGAAAAAAGATCTGTCGGTAATGAAAACTCCCGGCTTCACCCGTGACGAGCTGTTCAAGGAACTGGCCGACCCTATCGGAGAGATCAAGCGGGAACAGGAAATGCCGATCGGTTACTGCTTCTCATACGCAGCCAAATCGCTTCCCGGCGGGGATGCCCGGTTGTTGCACTGGACAAAGGGAGTGCATATCAAGGAAATGCTCGGACAGCCGGTAGGGAAACCTCTGCTCGACTATCTGAATGACAGAAATACCCCCGGGTTTACAAGTATAAAGGTTCTTAATGATACAGTAGCCAGCCTGTTCGCCGGACTTACCGACAGTAGTTATGACGCCTATATCGGACTTATAGTCGGGACGGGAACCAATATGGCGACCTTTATTCCTGCCGAAAAGATTACAAAATTACCCTCTTCCGTACAGGCACACGGGCTAATCCCTGTCAATCTGGAATCAGGAAACTTCCATCCCCCTTATCTGACAACTGTCGACGACACGGTCGATGCCTGCTCCGACAGCCATGGCATGCAACGTTTTGAGAAAGCCGTCTCCGGCATGTATCTGGGAGAGATATTGAAATCGACCTTTCCGCTGGATGAATTCGAAGAAAAGTTTGATGCGCAGAAGCTGACGACTATCATGAATTATCCGGATATTCATAAAGATAAATATGTACAGGTTGCCCACTGGATATATAACCGTTCTGCACAATTGGTAGCTGCTTCGCTCGCAGGACTGGTCTCTTTATTAGTTTCTTATAATAAAGATATCAAAAAAGTATGCCTGGTAGCCGAAGGAAGTATGTTCTGGAGTATTAACAGGAAAGATAAAGATTACAATGTGCTCGTAATGGAAGAACTGGAAAAGTTACTGAATGAGCTTGGAATAGGCGATGTGAAAGTTCATGTGAACAAAATGAATAATGCGAATCTGATAGGGACGGCTATTGCGGCATTGTCTTGATAAGAAAACGAGGGTATATCAATCAGTTGAAATACCCTCGCTATTCTTTATACTCTTCCTAAAAATTCATCCACCGTATAATTCAGGAAATTATTAAACGGCAGTAACTCCTCGAATCGCTTTAAGGTCTGATCCATCCAGTCGTCCGCCATAAAGAACTCGTCCGGCAAGTTGGCCGCAAAACAGAAATCTTTATGCTTCATAATCTCGTCATATTTGAAATCGGTCGGATAACCGGCCGGCATACGCTTCAGAACCTCCCCTTCCATCACCGGGAAGGCTTCCTTAAAGGATGGCTTTTCAATGATACCGACAAACTCGTCGATGTGATCGTAAATATCCTGGCGAAGCATTTTCAATAATTTAGGCGGAGGACACCATACGCCACCGGACAGCATACAGGCACCCGGTTCGAGATGGATATAATATCCGCCCCGCTCGCTGGCACGTCCGCCCTGGGCCATATAAGCTGCAAAATGAACCTTATAAGGTGTCTTGTCCGGCGAGAAACGCAGATCGCGGTAGATACGGAACTGGCAATCCTTCGATTCCAGGCCTGCTACCTGCGGATCGAACAGGGCAATCCGGTTGATTACTTCCTGCACTTCGTCGATAAATCCTTTGTGCAGGACATCGAAGCGTTCCTTGTTTGCTTGGAACCACTCCCGGTTGTTGTTTACGCTTAATTCCTTCAGGAATTGTATAATCTCTTTATTCATATTGTCTGTCTGTTTTACCTACAAAGATAGGGAATAATATTATTCATTATTCCAGTTTCTGTCGGTACGGAAAGGAGCGACCGGCAAACCTTCCTTGCTGAACAGGTTGCCGATGGTCGCATCATCGAAACAATAGTGTACCACGACAGGCTTCTTCACTTTGGAAGAGGTTACAACAACCGTATTATCTTTGATCCGGACTTTGGCAGGCACAAAGACACCGTCTTCGCCGGCTATCATGAACCCGGTAATTTCTTTATCCTTACACATCAAACCGTTACCGGCATGCAGGAAAGAGATGACAGCTTTGTTCTTATCGATGGTCATACTTTCAAACAGAGGGCTTTCATATCCGGAATCGAGCCGGCCGTATATCTTGCCCAATGCCATATTCGCCAAACGTTGTCCTACACTTTGCTTATCGGTCGGATGGATATTCTTTACATCTGCCACGCAATCTGAAACAGCAACCATCCCGGCTCCCGGAACCGTACGGGCCACCCATTCCTGATGCTCGCGAACCAAAGCGGCACCATTATCACCTGAATTATAGGTATGAGGGGCGATCTGCACCAGATAGAAAGGGAAGTCTTTTTTGAAACTCTTACGCCAACTCTCGACCATCGTTTTCAGCAGGATTCCATACGAATCCGGATGATCGCGGTTGGATTCGCCCTGATACCAGATAGCGCCGGCAAGGGCATAAGGCACGACCGGACTAATCATCTGATTATACAGTACACCCGGCTCTACGGGCCACCAGGGATATGTTTTATCGGGCATCACATCACGTATCCGGGGATTGTTCATTACCTGTTCTTCGGGAACCCATACCTCGGCTGGAGTGCCTCCCCAGGCAGACACGATCAGGCCGACAGGGACATTCAAGTCTTTTTGCAAGTCACGTCCAAAGAAGTAAGCTATAGCGCTGGTGCTCTTCATTCTGTCTGGGGTACAGGGTGCCCACGACGCTTCGCAATTATTCTGCGGGGTTGCGGCCCCGCGTTTGGGGATATGGAAGAAACGGATATTCGGATAATTGGCGGCGGCGACCTCTTCTTCGCTGTTGTCGATACCGTGCATCGGAGTCCATTCCATATTTGACTGTCCACTACACAGCCATACTTCGCCCAGCATGACGTCTTTCAGTTCACGGGTGCCATCGCCCAGGACCGATAAAGTATAGGGACCGCCCGCCCCGATCGTTTTCAGGGTGGTATCCCAGGTTCCGTCCGAACGGACGACAGTCGTTGCCGTATCCAGCGGAGCCCAGCTTCCAACAACTTTGATGGTAGCACTTGCAGATCCCCAGCCCCACACGGGCACTTCACTTTTCTGCTGTAACACCATATGGTCGGTAAAAACAGCCGGCAGACTAACCTGTGCCTGCATACCGGCAACCAGAAGGGACAGACCGGCGACTATCCCTGTAATTCGTGTAAGTTTCATGTATCTCTTTGTATTTGATTGATTAACGGATAACAAATGTACAACAAAAACTAGAACGAGAATCCCAGATTCAAATAAAATTGAAGGCTGGTGTTTTGATTGGACATGCTGAAAGTTGCGCTTAGCGGTCCCGCAATGCTATTATACGCATATCCGAGACTTCCGCCCCATACGCTTTTCCCTTTCAGCAGGTGGAAGAAGTCATCATGATGAATCGCATAATTACCGATCAGGGAAATATAGTTATTCCCTGCAATACGCTGACGGAAATGCAGGCGGGCAACGGCTACCGAGTTGTCGAATATCTCCATCCGGTTGATTCCGGCAAACGGCAGCTGCTGGGGCACATACCGTCCTTCCACCTCGCCCCCGACTGCATTCAGGAAAGGATAGGCCAGGTTTCCACCGATCAGTACGCGGCCATACAGGGAAGGCAAGATACTGAAATGGGAAGTAACAGGTATGACAGATGTGAAATTCAGACCCACCGCAGAGAATGGTGCATGTCTGTTATAACTGACGAAATTGTCCGTATAAAAAGAATAGTCCGCTTTCAGAGAAACACCTTTGGTCGGGAAATACCGCTTATCGAACGTCTCCAGATGTGCCATAGCGAAATAACTGATAAAACCTTCCGGCTTTACCTCGTATTGGTTATTATCACCGGTATAGAGGAAGGAATTATAATCATAATATTCATAACGCAATCCCAGCTTGAACTTGAAATTCAGCCAGTTCATATCCGAATATCCGAACTCGGCAAAATGATGGGTATAGCTGGTATTGAATGTTTTATCGCCTTTCTTGTAGATATCCAGATCCTGGTAAGTGAACTGGTAGGCCAGGTTCAGGTTGCGCAAAGGATTCCTTTCGATGGCATAATCCAGGCGGGCAAACGAAGTCTTCCCCCCGACACGCCCGGTAAATCCCAGCTTCGAATGGTTGCGGGCCCGGTGATCGAAAGTGGCATTCACCAAGACGCCGATGACCTCTTCCGAATCGAAACGCACACCCAGGTTCACAGAGCTGACTGATTTCTTTTGTGCCGTCAGCACCAAATTCTGCTGTTGCTCACCGGTCAGCATATAATCTACATTCGAATAGGCATTGGAGCCGATCAGCACAGACATGGCATGATGGAGCTCGTGCAAGGTGATCCGGCTGTTTTCCCGCAAACCACTGATCTTCATCAGCCACTTTTCATCTCTCGGATCGGTACCGACAAAGGAGATCGTCCGGATATAGAAGCTGTCGGCAGGTAGCGCGGGGTAAGATTTCCGGACATGTCCATGCTCTTCGGGACAGGAATCTTCCGCTATTCCTATTTTCTCTTTCAGTGCAATGATCTCATCCCAATGGGCATAGGCTTCCTGCTCTCCGCGGCGGATCAGCGTATCGAGTGCAACCGTACTGAAGCTGGCAGCATTATAAGAAGTCATATTCGGGCGGAGCAACAGGTCGGTCTGTTCCTTATTACGTGCATATTTATCATGTCCGTGCAAGGCGATGATCTGCCCGATCACATCACCGGGACTGTTCAGCTTGTCAAGCGTCTTCAAATCACTGGTACCCAGGTCTACGCCGATAATCACGTCGGCACCCATCTCCCGGGCGACATCTACCGGGAAATTATCGTTCAATCCCCCGTCTATCAGCACCATACTATCCAGTCGGACAGGGGTAAACACTGCCGGGATCGCCATGCTGGCACGCATCGCCAGCGGCAGGCTGCCTTTACGGAACACATAATCCTTCCCATCGACTGCATCCACAGCAACACAGGCAAAAGGTATATTGAAGTTTCTGAAATCTACGGAATCATGATAACCGATCGTCAGGTTGGAAAAGAGGTTCATCAGGTTCTGTCCTTTTATCATCCCCTGGATGACACGGTCTTTTTTGTCCTTTCCAAAAGGCAGAGAAAGAATATACCGTTCGGAGTTTTCCTTTTCCGGAAAGGTAAGGCTGCTTCGTTTGATCCGGTCGCTGAGCAGCATGGTCCAGTCTTGCTCCAACACCATCGTATCTATTTCCGCCGGCGTATACCCGATGGCATATAAGCCACCGACAATGGCGCCCATACTCGTACCCGCCACATAATCAATCGGAATACCGGCTTCCTCCAATACTTTCAACACCCCAATATGAGCTACACCTTTTGCACCCCCGCCGCCTAATACAACTCCAACCTTCTTCCGTTGAGCTGTCAGGGAAGGCAAAGCGACCAGTAACATCAGCAAAAAGCAAAGTAACTTTTTCATCTGCACACTATTTACGGCAAATGTAGTTCGTTTACGCTAAAGATGCAAACGAATCGGAGTTTACTGCATTTACTATACCGGATTCATAATTTATCATACGGGAGGAAACGCAATGAGATAAATAAAACACGAAGTAAGCAACAGACTCTCCGATAAATGTATTAAATTTGAAGCCTATTTCTCACCTTAAGAAGAAAAACTCATATGCAAAAATCAGCATTCTGTCTATTACTATGCTGCTTGACATTTCAAAGCTATGCGACAGTAGATTTACTGAAAGGCTATCAGTATGCCTCAGAACAAGCGCCGAAAGGGAACGAGTGGGAATCACCCGAGAACCTTGCGCTGAACAAAGAACAACCCCGTGCCTGGTTCTTCTCCTTCCAGAATCTGGAGAGTGCCCGGAAAGTATTACCGGAAAACAGTGCCTACTGGCAATCTCTGAACGGAGATTGGAAATTTAATTGGGCCCGTACGCCCGAAGAACGTCCGAAGGATTTCTACCAGACCTCCTTCGATGTATCAGGCTGGGACAATATCCCCGTGCCATCCAGTTGGAACATAGTTGGTCTTCAGAAAGACGGGACACAGAAGTATGGTACCCCTATTTACGTGAACCAACCGGTTATCTTCCAACACAAAGTGGCTGTCGACGACTGGCGGGGAGGCGTGATGCGTACCCCACCTGAAAACTGGACGACCTTTAAAGACCGTAACGAGGTCGGTTCTTACCGTCGTGAGTTCACCATCCCGGAAGACTGGGACGGACGCAATGTATTTATCAGTTTCGACGGAGTAGATTCCTTTTTCTATTTGTGGATTAACGGCCATTATGTAGGTTTTTCCAAAAACTCCCGTAATGCAGCCAATTTCAACATTACTCCTTATCTTCAAAAAGGAAAGAACATCGTTGCTGCCGAAGTGTATCGTAGTTCCGACGGCTCGTTCCTCGAAGCACAGGATATGTTCCGCCTGCCGGGCATCTTCCGGACCGTTGCACTCTATTCGACACCGAAAGTGCATTTCCGCGATTTGGTGGTGACACCCGATTTGGATGCTACATATACCGACGGTTCGCTGACCGTCAAGGCAGACATTCGTAACCTCGATAAAAAAGCAATCAAGAATTATAAAGTGTATTATTCGCTTTATGCCAATAAACTCTATTCAGACGAAAATACACTTGTCGACGGATTCTTATCGCCTGTCATCGAACGGATCAACCCGGATGAAACAACGGAGAACCTGATGACCATCAAAGTGAAAGCGCCCAATAAATGGTCGGCCGAACAGCCCTACCGCTATACACTGGTTGCCGAACTGAAAGATAAAAAGAATAAAACGATCGATATGGTTTCCACCACTGTAGGTTTCCGCAAGGTAGAAATCAAGGATACACCGGCATCTGAAGACGAGTTCGGACTGGCCGGACGTTATTATTACGTAAACGGTAAGACTGTCAAACTAAAAGGTGTGAACCGTCACGAAAGCAATCCCGCCGTAGGCCATGCCATCACACGCAAAATGATGGAAGATGAAGTGATGCTGATGAAACGTGCCAATATCAACCACGTTCGTAACTCACATTATCCGGACGATCCGTACTGGTATTACCTATGTAACAAATATGGTCTTTATCTGGAAGATGAAGCCAATATCGAATCGCACGAATATTACTATGGCCAGGCCTCCCTGTCCCACCCGAAAGAATGGCGGGATGCACATGTGGCACGTGTCATGGAAATGGTAAATGCCCATATCAATCATCCGTCTATCGTGATCTGGTCGTTGGGTAACGAAGCCGGTCCGGGACACAACTTCGTTGAGGCCTACGATGCTTTGAAGAAAGCAGACTTGTCACGTCCCGTTCAGTACGAGCGCAACAATAAAATCGTAGATATGGGCTCCAACCAGTATCCGTCTATCTCCTGGGTGCGCGGTGCCGTGAAAGGCGATTATGACATCAAGTATCCGTTCCATATCTCAGAATATGCCCATTCGATGGGGAATGCCTGCGGTAACCTGGTTGATTACTGGGATGCAATGGAGTCGACCAACTTCTTCTGTGGTGGCGCTATCTGGGATTGGGTGGACCAGTCTCTCTACAACTATACGCCCGATGGCAAACGTTACCTGGCTTATGGCGGTGACTTCGGCGATACGCCCAACGAC
Organism: Parabacteroides goldsteinii DSM 19448 = WAL 12034; assembly: GCF_000969835.1. Lineage (GTDB taxonomy): Bacteria > Bacteroidota > Bacteroidia > Bacteroidales > Tannerellaceae > Parabacteroides > Parabacteroides goldsteinii. The sequence continues at coordinate 2,879,028 of NZ_KQ033912.1, read as the reverse complement.
GGCCAGTTCGTAATGAACGGTATCGTGTTCGGCGACCTGGAACCGAAACCGCAGTATTATGAAGTAAAAAAGGTATATCAGCATATCGGCGTCACAGAAATCGATGCACAGAAAGGCCTTTTCGAGCTATTCAATAAATACTATTTCAACGACCTGTCCGATTACGATGTGAAATGGTCGCTTTACGAAAACGGCAAAGAAGTGGAAAGCGGTTCACTGAATCCGGGTAAAGTTTCACCACGTAAACGTGTGCAGGTAGCCATTCCTTATACGTACAGCCAGCTAAAAGCGGACAATGAATATTTCGTTAAAGTACAGTTCCTGCTGAAAGAGGACAAACCCTGGGCCCCCAAAGGTTATGTAATGGCAGAAGAACAACTTCCAGTCAAAGCGTCTGCCGGCAAACCTGCCATCAACGAAGTGGCAAATGCCTCTGCAGGAGAACTGTCTCTCGAAAAACAGTCGGACGCACGCTTCTCAACGATCAAAGGAGATAACTTCAATGTCACATTCGACAATGAAAGCGGTACGATCTATAATCTGAATTATGGTGGCGAAACAATCATTGCCGACGGCAACGGTCCGAAACTGGATGCTTTCCGTGCCTTCACGAATAACGACAACTGGTTCTACGGAAGTTGGTTCGAAAACGGCTTGCATAATCTGAAACATAAAGCTACCGCATCCAAAGTGATCAAGCGGAAAGACGGTTCCCTGGTATTGTTCTACACCGTAGAATCGCAGGCTCCCAACGCAGCCAAGATACTGGGAGGAACATCCAGCGGCAAGAACAAAGTGGAAGAACTGAGCGATAAAGCCTTCGGCGAAGACGACTTCAAGTTCACGACCGACCAGGCATGGACCATCTACCGTGACGGTTCCATCGAATTGCAGGCCAGCATCACCTCCAACAATTCAAGCCTGGTACTGCCACGTTTAGGCTACCGGATGATCGTTCCTCAGCGTTATGAAAACTATACATACTACGGACGGGGTCCGGTTGAAAACTATGCCGACCGTAAAGCCGGACAGTTTATCGAGCAATATAAATCGACCGTAGCCGACCAGTTCGTGAACTTCCCGAAACCGCAGGATATGGGTAATCATGAAGATGTGCGCTGGTGTGCACTGACCGACAAGGCCGGCAAGGGAGCTCTCTTTGTGGCAACCAACCGCCTTTCTACTTCTGCTTTGCAATATTCCGCACTCGATATGACATTGGCCGGACATCCTTATCAGTTACCGAAGGCCGGTGACACTTATCTGCATCTTGACCTTGCCGTTACAGGTTTGGGAGGTAACAGTTGCGGACAGGGTGGCCCGTTGATTCATGACCGTGTATTTGCCGGACAGAACAATATCGGCTTTATCATCCGCCCGGCCACACAAGACCTGTCGGCTGCCGCACAGGTATCGGCTGCCGGTGACATTCCTTTCTCTATCACCCGTTCTCGTGTAGGTATGGTTGAATTATCATCTATTGATAAGGATGCTGTCTTCTGCTACACGATCGGCAAAGAGAAAAAAGCGAAAGAATATACCGGAGCTATCCCGATGCGCGAAGGCGGAACAATTACTGCCTGGTTAAAGAACAATCCGGAGATCAAGTCGACAAAGACTTTCAATAAGTTGGAAAGCATCCAGACAGAGGTTATCTACGCCAGCAGCGAAGAGGTTGGCGAAGGCGATGCCAAACACCTGGTAGACGGCGATCCGAATACGATCTGGCACAGTATGTATTCTGTCACGGTAGCCAAATATCCACACTGGGTAGATCTGGATGCCGGCGAAGAGAAAGCATTCAAAGGCTTTATCTATATGCCTCGCAAAGACAGCAACAATGGTAATATCAAAGAATATTCCATCCAGGTCAGCTCCGATGGCAAGAATTGGGGTGAGCCTGTCTGCAAAGGCCAGTTCGCGAATAACCGGGACGAAAAGAAAGTCCTCTTCGACAAACCGGTAAAAGGACGTTACATCCGTTTCACCGCACTGAGTTCACAGAACGGACAGGATTTCGCAACGGGAGCGGAACTGACTATTTTGAGTGAATAAACTGGTTACATCTAAAATATCTCTAAAAAGGCGGACAAAAGCTGCCTTTTTAGAGATATTACACCATCATATTGTCATAAAATCATGCATGTATCGGGTTTTAGTTGACAGTTGACATATGACAAAAAAATAAATCAAACCATATATACTCTTTCATATTAAATGCTTCATGCCATTCCTTCGGAGGAAGTTTAGCATTACGGACATCACAATAGCTACCAGCCTGTTGTTTCTTTCCTTCAAGCATCACTTCATATAAAGCACCACTCGTATAACTGGTAAGAGGTATCGTATCATTGGGAGTATAGGTTCTTGTCGGATATGTCTCCAATAAAATACTGTGTAAGACATCTTCTACCTCCGCTTTTTCCACAATTTGCGTTTCACCTTCCACTGTAAAGTCCACTTCATGCGCATGGAGCGGCTCAACCGCGATACGAATAGAGAATACGGTATCTTTTATTACATAAGCCTGTTCATTCAGGATTTTATAAGACACTACTCCTTCTTTATAATGTGCCATCCGTATCTTATAAGTTTGTCCTTGCAAATCTCCGGACAACTTAATAACCTGTGCACCCGAGGGAGAAGGTGTCGTCTCATCATAATGAAGCCGGACAGGAACCGGTTGTTCAACTGAATAGTTGAACAGTAACGGAAACAACAAAAGAATTTGGATAAAATATATCATACTACTTCAAATAAACAATCATCAATACCGGATTATCATCCTCTTTGAGATTTTTCAGTTGTTCATATTCCAGGATAGAAGGATCATCTTCCGCCAACTCCATCACCTCGGGTGCTTCAAGATAATAAAGCAATACATCATCCGAAATGCGGGTCTCCGGATAGAAAGGTAAACTACCCTGCATATCATTTATGATACGATTGTTTTTCACCTTATAGCAAGCGCCTTTCTTCTTATCGTACATGGCCAGACGGGGTAACTCATCTTTGTTGGTAACATCCCAGGAGGTATAAGGGAGAAATACCCATTGAGACGTTTCATGGAAATCCGGTCGCAGATAGGCTTGTGCCGGTTCTGAATAGGCTTGCCAATTTCCTTCCAGAACTTCAAAACGCCTTTCTTTCGGTATCTTATACTTTCCCAAATCCAGGATATAGCGGGGTTCAAGCCGTTCCGGGATAACCGTAAAGACCGTATCATTATAATACTCTTTACAACAGGCTTCTTCCCTGAAAGAATAGAGATAACGGTCGTAATACCCCCACAAATAATAATTCAACCCATTGGCAATCGTAAACTGATCATATTGAGGAAAAGTATTCAGTGTCTCTCCCTGCCGGTCAACCAGGACAAGCCGGTCTTTCTTTTGGCCGGTATTGTTATAAATGTAGCCGACGTATGCACTATCTCCCAACAAAGTAAACTGCCAACAGAAAGGTATTTTAGACTCTCCTACATAGTCACCGCCTATTGTATAGGTAAGAATCCTTCCGTTATCCATTATATAAATTTGTTTCAGCCTGTCGTTAGCCGCTATAAACCGGATTATGCTGTATTCTCCCGGTCCTTGTCCCCGCTTGACTACCGAACGGACAAACTTTCCGTCATCTGTAAACTGCAATAACCCTTCGCTACATGGAATAAACAGGTTATGATCTACCATCTGTATCATACCCTGAGATACTTTGGCAACCAGACATTCGGGCTTTGTTTCCAACGGCACGACCTTTACTTCCCTGGCAATTTCACTCAACCGGACTTCCTGTTCCGTATCAATGCCCTTGGCAAAGGAGATTGTTATCGGATATTCAGGCACTTCCGATATATTTTCAACCGGCTGATCACCGGACTTCTTTCCTCCGCATGAGAGCAACAAAAGGGAAAATCCCCCTAAAAGCAAGTGTTTGATAGTTTTCATATTTGTGTATTTTGTTATTTATCTTTCAATAGAATGACCTGTATTACTTGATTATCGTCTTCTCGCAGGTTCGTCAAGAGATCTTTCAGAGAACCTTTGGCATTTTCAGGCTTTACTTTCTCCAAAAGAACAGAAGCAGAGACAACACCGATCATCTTATTGTTTTTGACAAAACGTGGAAAGATAGGACAACCACCTTCCATATCATCGGTAAAACCATCCCATTCGGCTTTCGGGGAACGGACACGGCAAACAGTTTCTTTCCCTTTGTCATACCAGGCTAAACAGCGACCTTGTCCCTGTGCATACTCCACACCTATCGCATGGGTTATCTCAAAGACATTGAAGAAACTGAATTTCTTTTCAGCGGCTTTATTGGGAAGGTTGGTTCCCGTATTCGTTTTCTTGTCTATAGCGATGATAGCATCATCTTCACCCGATAATTTTTCATATTGCGAAAGATCCAGTTTATATGCCGGAATTCTTTTTTTCCCTTCCAAGCGAAAGATTGTCGTTTCTAAAGGATTTTTATAATAGGTATTTTCCTGATAATCATAAAGAATACCATAACTGAAGATAATCCCCGGATAACGGACTCCTTGTTCCGGTCTGAAATGGTAGCTATACAATTCCTTTCCTTTAGTATTGTACACGAACAATTCTTTGCCTCTTTTGTCCTTCGTATACAGGTACTCATTGGTTATCCCAAACAGATTTCCGGTTTTATCTCTATAAGTAGTCATCGATCCACGTTGAGTATTGATGTCATACAAATATTTACCCTCAAAAGAATAGACCAGCACCTTGCCTTTTCTAAAATCAGATATAAAAATCTGTTTTGCATCTTCATCATAAGTAACAGCCAGAATAGATTTCGCATATTCCCCCGGCCCCTCTCCTGCCTTTCCTATCTTACGAATAAATTTACCTTCCGGCGTAAACTGGAACAGATTAACAAAATCACAGACAAACAGATAGTCACCGGCAAAAGTCACATTCAAAATATCTTTATCCAGCAACGATTCCGCTGTCGTCTCCAACGGAATATATTTCACTCCGGAAGCGACCTCACTTAACTTTATTTCTTTCTGTTCATCTACTCCTTCGGCAAAAGCAATCTTCTTTTGCGCCATAGCCGGACAAAAAAACAAAGCAAGTAATAATATTCCTATAATTCTGACGTGTTTTCCCATATCTATTTTAGTTTAAAGGTTATATTTCATTTTCTGCATCATTGGCATCCTCTATCGGCCGGTTTTTCCTTCGATATGGATGCCATTTGCCGAATCCCTTGCTGCTATCTCTTTTTTCTTATTTTTCTTTTCATATTCCTTCATGGCAGCTTTCATATCTTCACGACGTTTCCGTTCGAGGTCAGAGGGTTCGGGAAGCTGCTTGATTATGCTTTGCAAATCAGCCATAGAAAGTTCACTCTTTTTACCATCGGGAGCCAACATTGTGAGTTCAGTAATATCACGGAAGAAAGCCTCCTGATATAAGTCTTCAAAGAAATAACGAAAGCCAAACAAGTTCTCTTTAGATTCTTTCCGCTTCATCATTTCAGTCATGTAAGTGTATTTACTGAAAAGGGTTTTCTGTAACAACTTCTCATCCTTAAACATTTCCGACTCCCTTAGCCAGTAGTGCTTATTGATTTCATATAGTAAATTCAACTGTGTCGGATCTTTCTTCCATGCTTCATAATAGACTTTCTCCGCTTCATTGAAACGACCGTCCCGTTCGAGTGTACTTCCTCTGAAAGAGGCCAATAGATTGACATAAAACTTCTTTGGTTTCATACACTCTTCTGCCTGGTCAAATAATTGATAGGCACGTTTGCGGTCATAGGTTTTACCCAATGTAGCTCCGTACAACAAGACTGTTTCCACGTCTGTCGAATCTATTTCGTAAGCCAGCTCCAACGGTTCCACGGCATCTATTGCATGGCCGGACATATAGCGGGAGGCACCTGCATATTTCAGATTGATAAAAGACGAATCACCTTCCGCTAACAGGCCGCTGTAAACGGTATCCGCTTTCAAATAATTTTTAGTCATATACAAAGCCATTCCCTGGCTTTGCCGAATCTGCCGGTTATCGGGATTATAGTACAAGGCGGTATCACAGACCTGTAAAGCAGTTTTTCCATCTCCTTTCCATAATAATGAATTAATCAGGGAAGAGGCCACACGGATATTCTCCGGATTGATTTCCATAGCACGGGTATACAGTTCCAATGCGATCAGCATATTCATACCGCCTTTTTTCATATGGCAATCCGCCAAACCGGCCAGAATAGTCGGATTATCACTCTCGTAGGATGCTAAAGTCCGGTAATGATCCATCGATTTATCATAATCACCCAACTGATAATAAAGACGTGCCAACTGATTATTGGCGTAAAAATTCAGACTATCCGATTCCAGCACTTTTCCATAGCAACGTTTGGCTTCCGTAATCTTACCATAATTAATTGCAGCACGGGCAAGTGCATTCAAAGCATCCACATTCGTTGTATCCATTGACAAACAATATTGAAAACAGGTATAGGCTTCCTTATACCGGAACATTCCCTCATAAGCCTGACCGATAGCCGACATAGTCGTATAACTGGCCGAATCGGCTGCCGTAAGACTGTCCGCCCGAGCCAACACTTCCGGGAATTGTTTTCTGTTCACCAACTCCTGTAAAGAAAGGTTTTGCGCCTGTGCAACAAAAGAAAGAATACTGAAAAAAAGGACAATAGTATATTTCATCATAAACTCTTTTAATTTTCCTATTTAGCTCTACTTAAAATGAACGACCATCAGGACCGGGTTGTCATCTTCTTTCAATCCTTTCAACTGCGGATGTTCCAGAATAGAGGAATCTTTATCAGCCTGTTCTAATATATCCGAAGGAGTCCATATACTTAACAACAAATTATCACCTATTGAAGTATAAGGTATAAAAGGTAATTTCCCTTCCAGATCATTCTTGATTATATTGCCGGCGACTTTAAAGCAAGCCTGAGTATTCTTCTCATATATAAGTATTTCTTCCAAACGACTTTTTTCTCCTGCCCAATGGCTATAAGGCATAAAAAGGAAAGAGTCCGTTTCCATCACATTGACGCGAAGATAAGAAGAGGCTATCTTTGTAAATTTATTTTGATCGCCTCTTTGATTTTCCCACCGGGCTTCCAGCGGCATGGCATATTTGCCCAACTGAATAACGTATCTGGGCTGTAATTCATTCTCCGTAACAGTATATAAGGTATCACAATAATAATCTTTAAAACATAAATGATTATCATAATGAAACAGATAGCGGTCATTACTTCCCATCATCATATATGTGACCCCTTTTTCTATTGTAAACAGATCATGTCGGGGAAAAACTTTTACCTTATCGCCGGCTTGATTGAACAAGAGAATGCGGTCCTTCATTTGTCCGGAACTATTATAGATGAATGAAGCCAAAATACTGTCATTCAATATCGCTGCATATCTCACTTCGGGTAGAGGTATACTCTTTAAGTAATCACCGGTTAATGAGTATACGTTCACTTTTCTATTATCCAACAAATAAATCAGTTCATTCTCGCGGTCAACATCTAAAGATAAGACAAGGCTATATTCACCGGGACCTTGTCCTTGACGACCGATTCGACGGACAAATTTACCCTTACCATCAAACATATAAACGCCCCGGCTACATGGAATAATATAATTACCGGCTATATATTGAATATACCCTCTATAATTGGATAACAAACAATCAGCTTTTGTTTCAAGCGGAATATACTCGACTTTTTCTGCTATCTGGCTTAGAGAAACTTCACGCTCATTCTCTATCCCCATCTCAAAAGGGACAGTTATCGGAAATTCGGTTCCATGTTGTTCTTCCTCTAAAACAACAGTCTTTTCAGTCGACTGCTTTCCTCCGCATGCGCCCAATAACATACAGGTTATGACTAAATTATAGATACTCCATTTATTCATAATCGGATTATTTTAAAGTTATTACCTGTATAACGGAATAGATATAATTAGTCTATCCGTACTTATTTAGTTATTCCGACTTTTGCTCTTCTTTCTTTTGACTGTCAAGATACTTTTGAGCAGCCTTCATTCCTGCTTTAAACGCTTCCGAGTTCTCGTCAAGAGGCTCCGATTTTGTACTGCCGACTCCGTTTTCTTTCCTTTTTTTGAACACTTCTTCCATCTGTTGATAATATTTTCTTTCTACCTCCGGAAGTTGCGAGATATCCGGCAACCGGTCTATTATAGACTTTAAGTCTTCAGCCGATATCTTACTTTTCTTATTGTCCGGGGCAATCATCACCAGTTCTGTCTTATTCGTAAAGAAAGCATCTTCATACAGATATTGCAGTATAGAACGATACCGCTGGAATCCCTGCATTTTCTTTCCGGTCAGAAAATATTCTCTCAGGAATGTAACCTTGGCAAACAAAGCCCTGGCCAGATCATCTGCCGATTTATACTCCGGTCCCCAGTTGGAATACTCCCGTTCAATACGGAACAATAAGTCCAGCCGGTCCTTATTGGCAAGCCAGGCTTTATAAAGCAACCCTTCAGCTTCACGCTGACGCCCATCTTTGAACAAAGTCTCTGAACGGGAAGTCAACAACATATTCACCAACGCCTCATTCGGCTGCATCAACTTTTCTGCCTGATCGAACAACAGGAAGGCCCGTTTACGGTCATATGTTTTACCTAAAGCAGCACCCAACAACAGGTTCGTTTCTACATCCGTCGTATCTTTCCCATACGCCCATTCCAGCAGATCGATCGCATCCATGGCACGTCCGGCCAGATAACGCGAAGCACCCCCATATTTTAATGTAAGGAAAGAGGTATCGCCTTCTGCAAACAATTCTCCATATAACGTATCAGCCTGGGCATACTGTTTATTCATATAAAATCCCATAGCCTTACTGCGACGCAACGCATGATTTCCGGGATTATAAAACAACGCCGTATCACAAATGGATAATCCGTCCTGTATATTCGGACCTCCCATCCGGTACAGGCAATTCACCAAAGCACTGGCCAATCCGGCATTTTCACGGTTAACATTATAAGCCTGAAAATAGCAGATCGTAGCTGCCGGGATGGCATTCATTTTCATATAGCAATCAGCTATATTCCGGTAAATAACAGGATTTACCTTTGTCGTATCCTGATCGCGCAACACATTGAACTGCAACACGGCATTCTCATAATCGCCAATCTGGGAATACAGGCGGGCTAATTGATAATTAGCATAGAAATCGGTACTGTCGCTTTCGAGTACTTTCCGAAAACAATCCTGGGCTACGGAAGCTTTTCCCAGGTTCATAGCTACCCGGGCAACGGAACTTAAGGCATCGACATTCGTCGTATCCATTTGCAGACAATGCTGATAACACCGGTAAGCCTCATTATATTCCAATACACCTTCGTAAGCCTGGCCGATAGCCGACATAGTAACATAATCAGCAGAATCTGCCGGAGTAAGACTATCGGCCAGGGCGATCACTTCTGTGAACTTCTTTTTATTGAGTAGTTCCTGAAATGAAAGACTCTGTGCCTGCCCCATAAGGGACAGGACACTGAGAAGAAGCAAAACAGTATATTTGTGCATCATCTGCTCTATGTTTTAGTGATTACTGCAATGTGAAAGTAACAGGCATAGTATATTTAACACGAACCGCTTTTCCCCGTTGCGTACCGGGAGTCCATTTAGGCATTGCACTAACGATACGCAGCGCTTCCCTATCCAGAGAAGGATCAACACCACTAATCACTTCAGCATCTGTGACCGAACCATCCTGATTTATAATAAACGAACAAACGACCTTTCCCTGGATGCCATTTTCCTGTGCAATGACCGGATATTGCAACGTCTTTGAAATAAATTCATTGATCGCTTTTTCTCCGCCCGGGAACTGTGGCATCTTTTCCACTATTGCAAATACCTGGCCGGAAGTATCGGCTGATTTCTGTTCGCCATATCCCACAACAGTGATTTCATTATCGCCCTCTCCAGCAGGAAGAGGTGTCGGTTTATTGTCTTCTTTTCCTTGCAAACGGAAAGTCACCGGCACCGTATACTTCACACTGACCTCTTTCCCTTTCTGCATACCCGGTTTCCATTTAGGCATCATGGATATTACCCTGGTAGCCTCCAGGTCCAGCGACGGATCAACCCCGCGAATGACCTCGATATTCCGGATCACCCCATCTTTACCCACCACAAACGAACAGGTTACACGTCCCTGAATACCATTTTGCTGAGCAATTACCGGATATTTAATACTCTTTGCCAAAAATTGCAGTAAGGCACCTTGTCCGCCCGGAAATTCAGGCATCACTTCCACGACTGTGAAAACCAGATCCGAGGGGTCTGTCGATATCTGAGGTGACATAGGAGGAGGGGGAGGAGCAGACTGCGATCCCTGTGCACTTCCATCCGAGTACAACTGTACTTTCAACTTACCCTGCACATCCTTCACTGCGACTTCTTTCGCCTTCATACCCGGGAAAGAGAAGCGGAGAACAGCATTCTTTGTCGTTTCCAGCACAAAATAACCTTCCGTATCCGTAATGGTACCTACATTAGTACCCTTTACAATCACATTCGCGCCGATAACCGGCCCGTTAAAATCGTCAATTACCTGACCTGACACTTTCACATCATCCTCCGAAAGCACACTTATTTCAGTCGCTTCCTTTACTCCGGCAACAGCTTCAGCTGCGATTTCTCCCGTGATACGGGCAACCGCCTCAATGTTGCTCAACAGCATCAAAAATGCTGCTAGAGGGATGAATATCAGATATTTTGTTCTTCCGATCCCGTGGGATCTCTTTTTGTTCATCATACTGATTCTGTTTTTTAGATGTAATACGTTAAAACTATTATATAATGTTGCTGCAGCCTGATAATGGTGGGCAAGGCCTAACAGATGGTACTGATAGCTCTTGCAGTCGTATCCGGATTGGATAACGGTATTGTCTGCCAGGTATTCCAGGTTATGACGCACTTCGCGTTTCAAAAGCCACGCAAAGGGATTCACCCAACATATGACGGTAATCAGCTCGCAAATCATCACATCTACCGAATGCCACTGGAAAACATGGGTACATTCGTGTGTAAGTATCTCATCTATTTCTTTCTCCGAATGGCTTTCCGGATGTATGAAGATCATTTTGAAGAATGAAAAAGGTCCGGCAGGCTTATCCAGCCGGTAGACTGGTACGCCGTGTATAACAGTCCGTCTACTCCGGTAAGCCAGCAGCAGGATACTGCTTAACTGAATAAAAAAACGGACAAATAAAAGAGCCATGACACCCCAGTACATATATGAACTTGCCGAAAGCAGGATTCCTTTCCAGTCTGTTTTAACAACGACCTCTGGGGTTACTGTCATCTCCGGCAGCATAGCCGAATAAATCTGTATCACCTCCGTCATCGGCTCCTGCTCCTTCACCCATTCCTGAATATTCAACAATGGATAAAGCAACGCCAAACCAAAGAAAGCAAGGAGGGAAGCCCTGCGCAACTTAAAGAATGTGTCCTTATAAAAGAGCAGACGGTAGAAGGCGTAAAAGAGTACAAAGGCTACATTCACCTTCAGAAAGTAGGCAAATTCCGGTGTCATGGTAATAAGGTGTTAAAAGGTTTATTCTTTTCCTTTTTCTATCAAATCGATGATGTCTTTCAAATCTTCTGCCGAAATCTTCTGATCTTTGGCAAAGAAAGAAACCATTTCTTTGTATGAATCTTCAAAGTAGTTACGAACAACACCGCTCATAAAGGTACGTTTATATTCACTCTCCGGGATCAGCGGAGTGTATTCATACGTATTTCCATAGCGTTTGTTCTTCACGTACTTCTTACGTTCCAGATTTTTTACAATAGAAGCAAGTGTTGTATAAGGCGGCCTCGGATCGTCATACTTAGCCAGTATATCTTTAACGAAACAAGGCCCAATCTGCCAAATCAAGCGCATTACTTCTTCTTCCTGCATTGTTAATTTTTCCATGATCCCTATTTATTTACGATTATATCGCAAATCTACGAAATTATCGTATATCTGCAAATAGAAACAAGTTAAGAAGTATTAAAGATTAATACAAACGATTTCCTTTCGGTTCCAATCAATGTATCCGATAAATCTCGTTTAAAACGAATCCTACACCCGTTTTAAACAAGATTTCGCCCGTTTTAAACGAAATATATCCTATTTTTCTGTTGAATGCCGATTCTCTTCTTTCCATTTATCCCGCATCTTCATCCGCTTAACTTGCAGATAGCGCAGCAGGAGAATGACGAAGAGGGATACTCCCATTACCGAGAAATACTGTACCCAGTCCGGATCGGGCTGTTTTCCGGGCCATCCCCATACACTCATCACAATCAGATAGATCACCAGAACGCCAGTTGTAATATTAATCTTCTTCATACGGCTTTTTTATTGTTTTGAACAGACAAAGATACAAGATAGTTTATTCTTTCATTGGGTCAGAACGCATTTGTGTTGGGCATGATAATGACCTGCCTCCACATTTATTATATAGAATCCTGCCGGTAAAGAAAGCGGAAGGGTTGAAGAACCCGGTAATACCGAATGGACAGACACCACACGTCCGGTAAAATCAGATACCCGCACAGTTCCAGTCGACGGCAAATCTGACAGATAAAGTATCTTTCCTTTCAAATAGCATTTCTTCTCTGTTCCCGAAAATACAGAATTATGAACAGCCACTTCTTCCGGCTCTGTAGCCGCTACAGAGAAAGGATAACCTGTTTTCAGACGAACTGCATTTGTTGACAATGCAGCAGCCGTCAAATCAATCTCCGTATCTGCCGATGCTTTGACAAAGAAAGCCGAGAAAGGAGGAAGTACATACTCGCTGCCTATCGGATAGGACTCGTAGGCATTTCCATCATATATATAAATATTTCCATCCAGCGCCGGATTTGCTGATATCTGCGACAATGAGATAGGAGAAGGCAATGGATTTCCACAAAGATACCAACCCTCATGCGCTTTGTCCGTATTTCCGGCAGATGCCGCATAGACCGGAACAGATGCCGTTTTACCAAAACTTTCAGGAATATCGTTCCCTGCGGTTGAAAAGGTCAACGTATTATCGGATGCAGCTGCATCCAAAGCGACCAGATAACCTTTTCCTTTTTCAAAGACAAGACCATCGGATAGTTCCTCCGGGGAAAGCACCGTCCAGTTACCCGTCGCGTCATTGCTTTGGGCACGCTTCTTCCCGTCATAAACTTGCACGTACAGAAAATCACCTTTACCGGAAAAGGTTTTATCTTTCAACTGAAAACGTTTATCTATATCATTCAGATAGACATCAAAGGGGAAAGAGAGGAAATACCATTTACCTTTTTCCGGAAATGTATAACGGACTTCCAATTGCTTGTTAACCGCCAGTTTACCTGCCACTGTCAGTGAATTGTCAGTAGTTGTCAGTGCTCTGTCAGTGTTTGTCAGTGGATTGTCAGTGCTATAGAGAACAAGCTTATCCACGATGAAATGGCCCTTTTCTGAAATATGCAGACCACCGTTACCCAACAGGGCCTGCTCACACTGCACGGTAGAATTAATTTCTGCCTCACCACTAATCAGGGCACTTCGATGACGCAAGGGAGGAAGGTGAGACCAACGAATGGAATCATTCCAGTTGCCATTTCCGGAAAAAAGGGAATATTGGCGGATTGAGCCATAACTATACGCACTATCAATTTGAAAATACCCGTTTTTAGAACCATTGACAGGATCTGAAGCAGTCAGAGCTAAATAATAAGCATCATATCCTAACCTTCTGGAAAAATGTGACTGATTGGGATATTTGGGATCAGGACATAAAACACCTTTTCGCTTTGCTCCTAAAGTATTACTATATACGGCATATAAAGTATCCCCAGGGACTAAAGAATGAACCGTAATCCCCACAACTATATATACATTCTTATAACATGACAATAAATTTTTCTCAAAAATGACAGAGGAAGACAAGGGCATTTTCAACGTTTTCTGATCATTAGAAATGATAGCACCACCACCTAGAGTATAACTCCAATTATCATGCTCCGATGATGTGAACAACTGCCAGCGGAACGTATCCACCACCGACGGATTCGCACCACTTTCTACAAAACTGCTCCACGTTTCGGGATTTGTTACCTGTGCCTGAACAGACACCATACTTGTTAGAACCATAGTTCCGGCAAGAATATGCCGAAACATACGTAAATGTTTCTTTTTCATAGCTAAACTATTTTAGTCGTTATTGTGTTTGCAAATATAAAGAAATAATTGAAATGATTATCTTTGCCGCATGAAAGAATTTATTATATCAGAAGCACTGACAGAAAAAGCGGTGCTCGTTGGTTTGATTACCCCCGAGCAAAACGAACAGAAAGTTAAAGAATATCTGGACGAACTGGCATTTCTTGCCGATACGGCCGGAGCCGAAGCCGTCAAAAAGTTTTATCAGAAACTGGACTATCCGAATCCCGTCACATTTGTCGGAACCGGTAAACTACAGGAGATAAAAGAGTACGTGATCGAAAATGAAATCGGCCTGGTCATTTTCGACGACGAACTCTCGCCTAAACAGCTTCGCAATATCGAAAAAGAACTTCAGGTGAAAATACTCGACCGTACCAGCCTGATCCTCGATATATTCGCCAGTCGTGCACAGACTGCCAACGCAAAAACACAGGTCGAACTGGCACAATACAAATATATGTTGCCTCGCCTGACCCGTCTGTGGACTCACCTGGAACGTCAGCGTGGTGGTGTCGGCATGCGTGGCCCGGGTGAAACCCAGCTGGAAACCGATAAGCGTATCATCCTGGATAAAATAGCCAAGCTGAAACGTGACCTGGTGGATATCGACAAGCAAAAGAGCGTGCAACGGAAAAACCGTGGCAAGATGGTCCGCGTCGCCCTGGTCGGATACACCAATGTCGGTAAATCAACATTGATGAACCAACTGAGCAAAAGCGATGTGTTTGCCGAAAACAAGCTGTTCGCCACACTCGACACGACAGTAAGAAAGGTAATCGTTGAAAACCTGCCGTTCCTGTTGTCAGACACTGTTGGTTTTATCCGCAAATTGCCCACCGAACTGGTCGAATCGTTCAAATCGACCCTCGACGAAGTGCGCGAAGCCGACCTGCTGGTTCATGTGGTAGATATCTCCCACCCGACTTTTGAGGAACAGATCGAAGTGGTAAACAAGACCCTGGCTGAAATCGACAAGACCGAAAAGCCGATGATCATGGTCTTCAACAAAATCGACGCATTCACCTTCGTCCCGAAAGACGAAGACGACCTGACTCCGCGGAAACGGGAAAATATCGACCTGGACGAGCTGAAACGCACCTGGATGAATAAGTTGCAGGATAACTGCATCTTTATCTCCGCCAAGGAACGTACCAACATAGATGCGTTGAAAGCATTGTTATATGAACGGGTAAAACAGATACATATCACCCGTTTCCCATACAATGACTTTCTCTTCCAGCAATACGACGAAGAATAAAGCAATAGAAATACAAACAAGTTGACCAATGGAAAAAATCAGAAACCTACAACCCGAAGAGATTGCGGTATTGCAATCTCAGGGTTGTTATGCCGAAAACTGGGGACAGGTGCTAGTCCCTTTATCCTTCGAGACCAGATATATCCATCATGTACATTTCTCAGGCACAGTTATTTTAGGACATTTCGAGAAAGAGTTCACCCTCCCCGGCGGAATAAGAAAACATAGCGGACTCAGAAATACAACACTGCATAATTGCATGCTGGGCGATAATATCCTGATCGAGAACACCCACAATTACATTGCCAACTACCGTATCAAAGACAATTGTTATATAGAAAATGTCAACGTGATGGTCGTGGAAGGAGAAAGTACGTTCGGCAACAACGTACAGGTTTCAGTGCTGAACGAAACCGGAGGCCGCGAAGTCCCCATCTACAATCAGCTTTCCGCCCCATTGGCTTATGTAATCGCACTTTACCGCCACCGTCCGATACTGATCGAACGGCTACAGGAAATGATTGCAGATTATACCAAAAGCATCACCTCCGACTACGGGACGATCGGAGAGAACGTAAAGATAATCAATGCCGGGACAATCCGTAATGTAAACATAGGCCAACACGCTACCATCGAGAACTGTACACGCTTGGAAAACGGGACAGTGAACAGTAATAAAGAAGCCCCTGTATATATCGGTGACAGCGTGATCGCCCAGGATTTTATCATCTCATCAGGGGCAGTCATTGCCGATGCGGCAAAGATTATCCGCTGCTTTATCGGGCAGGCCTGCCACGTGTCGCATAATTTTTCGGCTCACGACTCCCTACTGCTCAGTAACTGTTCTTTTGAGAACGGGGAGGCTTGTGCCATCTTCGCCGGACCGTTCACGGTATCCATGCACAAGAGTAGCCTCCTGATTGCCGGCATGTATTCGTTCCTGAACGCCGGAAGTGGTTCGAACCAAAGCAATCATATGTATAAGTTAGGCCCGATTCACCAGGGTATTGTCGAAAGAGGTTCCAAGACGACCAGCGACTCTTATATACTTTGGCCGGCACGTATCGGTGCTTTTTCATTAATCATGGGCCGACATCACCATCACAGTGACACGTCCGATATGCCTTTCTCCTATCTGATTGAAAAAGACGACGAGACTTATCTGGTGCCGGGCATCAATCTGCGAAGTGTCGGTACCATCCGTGACGCCCAGAAATGGCCGAGACGTGACAAGCGAACCGATCCGAACAAGCTGGATATGATCAACTACAACCTGTTGAGTCCCTACACCATCCAGAAAATGATAAAAGCAGTCGGTATCTTAAAGAATCTACAAAGCCTTGTCGGAGAAACTTCCGAAATATATTACTATCAGAATGCCCGTATTAAAGGCTCTTCTTTACAAAATGCACTGAAACTATACGGAATGGCAATTAATAAATTTCTCGGTAATTCTCTGATAAAAAGACTGGAAGGCACACAGTTCCAGAACATAGAAGAAGTCCGCAAACAACTGACCCCAACCGCCAAAGAAGGAACCGGCGAATGGGTTGACCTGTCCGGACTGATCCTTCCGAAAGATCAATTAAATGGTTTGATAGAAGATATCGAGAGCCACCGGATAAATTCTTTGGAAAAGATTAATGCCTTCTTCCAGTACCAACATAATTCATATTATGAAATAGAATGGACATGGGCCTATCAGAAAATAGAAGAATACTACGGAATCAAGCTAGGTGAGATCACCCCCGGAAAGATCATCGAACTGGTTGAACTCTGGAAATCGTCCGTCATCGGTCTGGACGAGATGCTTTACAAAGATGCCCGCAAGGAGTTCTCCCTTACCTCAATGACCGGCTTCGGCGTAGACGGGACACGCAAAGAAAAAGAAGAGGACTTCGAAGTCGTACGCGGTGCTTTCGAACAAAACCCGTTCGTCACAGCCGTAAAAGAACATATCAGCACCAAACGGACACTGGGAGATGAACTGATCGGAAGGATAGAAAAGCTAATACAATAGTAGCAAAAGATTCGTATCATATATTATGAGAATATAATCTCACATATTATGCGAATCAAATATCATATATTATACGAATCCATTCTCATAATATATGATACATCTCATTCCCGCCGACGGCTCCGGGGATGGTGTTCCAGTATTTCCTTCCGGAGAAACTGCCGGTCGATATGTGTATAAATCTCGGTAGTCGTTATCTTCTCATGCCCCAGCATCTCCTGGATAGCCCGCAGGTTGGCACCGCCTTCCAGCAAATGGGTCGCAAAAGAATGCCGGAACGTATGCGGACTGACATTTTTATGAACGCCTGCCATCTCCGTCTGCTGCTTGATAATATGAAAAACCATGATACGGGAAAGAGCCGTGCCCCGGCGACTCAGAAATAAGATATCTTCGAATCCTTTTTTCACCACCATCAGATTACGATCCAGCAGATAATTCTTTATCTCCCGGATAGCCGTCTCAGAAATCGGAACCAGGCGTTGTTTGCTTCCTTTACCTTCCACCCTGATAAAACCTTCATCAAAATAAACATCCGAATAACGCAAAGAGATCAACTCGGAAACACGCAGGCCGCAGCTATACAACACCTCCAGCATAGCCCGATTGCGCTGCCCTTCCGGCAAAGAAAGGTCTATCGTATCCAAGATATCATTTATCTCATTGACCGTCAATACTTCGGGCAGCTTCAATCCGATCTTGGGCGATTCCAACAATTCTGTCGGGTCGGCTGTTATATACTCGTCGAGTAAAAGAAAGCGGTAGAACGATTTTATACCGGATATGATGCGGGCCTGCGAACGCGGATGGATTCCTATATCACGCAACTGGGCTACGAACTGCTGTAAATCCTGATAAGAGATCGTAGCAAAGTCTTTCCCTTCACTTTCCACGAAGCGAATGAGTTTGTCCAGGTCAGTCAGGTAAGCTTCTATCGAATTGGCAGATAGAGACTTTTCCAGCCGGAGCCAGGTCTTATATTTGTCGATTATATTATTTCCTTGTTGCATTGTACACAGGCAATTATGTATGTATCAAATAAAATCATTACCTTTGCCGGATATTTTCAGCCCGTACCAGGTGGTGCAAAGGTAATAAAGTTACAGCAAATGAAGAAGATTCAGATTATTAACGGTCCTAATCTTAACCTGTTGGGCAAACGCGAGCCAACAGTATATGGTAATGCTTCTTTCGAAGGTTATCTGGACGAATTACGCGCCCGGTATCCCCAATGCGAAATTGCTTACTTTCAGAGTAATATAGAAGGCGAAATGATTGACAAAATCCATGAAACGGGTTTTGAATACGATGGGATTATAATGAATGCGGGAGCATATACACATACATCCATCGCATTGCACGACGCCATAAAAGCAGTGACTACCCCGGTTATAGAAGTACATATTTCAAATGTACATGCACGCGAATCATTCCGTCATGTATCGATGATCTCTGCTGCCTGCAAAGGGGTTATACTGGGATTCGGTCTGGATTCATACCGGCTGGCGCTCGAAGCGCTTATGCAGCAGCCAACTGCCAACGACTAAAAAGTAAATAATAGGTTATAATATTTAAGGTATATGTTAAAGCATACGAAGATTGTTGCTACAATTTCTGATCAACGTTGTGATGTGGAATTTGTCCGCTCACTGTACAATGCAGGAATGAATGTTGTGCGCCTGAATACGGCCCACATGATGGAAGAAGGTTTAAACCGTGTTGTTACAAATGTACGCGAAGTATCCGACCGCATCGGTATATTGATGGATACCAAAGGCCCGGAAGTACGTACCACTACGGCAAAAGAGCCAATACCTTTTACAACCGGCGACACCGTTAAGATAATCGGTGATCCGGAAAAAGAGACAACCCGTGATTGCATTTATGTTTCATACAAAAACTTTGTCGGCGACCTGACCATCGGCAGCGACGTCCTGATCGACGACGGCGACCTGGAACTGAAAGTCATCGAGAAACAGGATGATTATCTGCTCTGTGAAGTGCAGAACGACGCTACATTAGGAAGCCGCAAAAGCGTGAACGTCCCCGGTGTACGCATCAACCTCCCTTCACTGACAGAGAAAGACCGTAAAAATATTCTTTGGGCGATTGAAAACGAACTGGATTTCATTGCTCACTCTTTCGTAAGAAACAAACAGGATGTATTGGATATACAACATATCCTGGACGAACATAAAAGTCCGATCAAGATCATTGCCAAGATCGAAAACCAGGAAGGTGTCGACAATATCGATGAAATCCTGGAAGTAGCTTACGGTATCATGATCGCCCGCGGTGACCTGGGTATCGAAGTTCCGGCCGAAAAGATTCCGGGAATCCAACGTGTGTTGATCCGCAAATGCGTGGAAGTGAAAAAGCCGGTGATCGTTGCGACCCAGATGCTTCACTCCATGATCAAGAATCCGCGTCCTACCCGTGCGGAAGTAACCGATATTGCCAACGCAATCTATTACCGCACAGACGCATTGATGCTTAGCGGTGAAACAGCTTACGGTAAATATCCGCTGGAAGCAGTCCAGACAATGACTAAGGTTGCCCGCGAAGCTGAAAAGACCAAGCTAGCCGCCAACGACATCCGTGTACCTATCGAAGGTAACGACCTGGACGTCACTTCATTCCTGGCAAAACAAGCGGTAAAATCTTCCAACAAGCTACATGTAAAGGCAATCATCACCGACAGCCACTCCGGACGCACAGCCCGTTACCTGGCCGCTTTCCGTGGTACCTCAACGGTATTTGCCATCTGCTATAACCCGCGTGTAACCCGCATGCTTTCTCTGTCATATGGCGTATGGGCCGTATATCAGCCGTGGGATGACAGCCGTCGCGGTTATTTCTACAGCGCACTGAACGAATTGATTAAGAGCGGACGTATCACCCGTAACGACATGGTTGCTTACCTGAGCGGTAGCTTCGGTGAAGGTGGCGGCACGACATTCCTCGAAATCAACAACGTCGGAAAAGTGTTGGATGCCGGAAGTAAATATTCACTCCCGACCTTTAAGGAATAAATAAAATAAAACAGGAAAAGGTGTCGCAAAAGTCGGTAAAACGCTTTTGCTACATCTTTTTTCGTATATTTGAAGCATAAACATTCTTTATTTAAATGACATTAGACGAATACATTCTCAATCACAGCGACGAAGAAGGCGCATTGTTATCCGCGTTAAACCGCGATGCCAATGTCAATCTCTTGCGTCCCCGTATGCTGTCCGGCCATCTGCAAGGACGGATACTGAAAATGTTTTGTCGCATGCTTCGTCCCCGCCGTGTATTGGAAATAGGGACCTACACCGGTTACGCCACGCTCTGCCTGGCCGAAGGAACCGAAGACGACGCCCTGATCCATACACTCGAGATCAATGATGAAATGGAAGATTTCATCATGAAATATCTCTCACGCTCTCCCCTGAAAGATAAAATAAAGCTGCATATAGGCGATGCGATGAAAATCATACCGGAACTGGACGAAACATTCGACCTGGTATTTATCGATGCCGACAAACGCTTGTATTCCGACTATTACGATCTGGTATTTCCCAAAGTGCGTCCGGGAGGCCTGATTCTGGCCGATAACACCCTGTGGGATGGTAAAGTTTTGGAAAAACCTCACCCGTCAGATAAACAAACCATCGGGATACTTAGTTTTAATGATAAAATAAAAGAAGACCCCCGGGTGGAGAAAGTGATCCTTCCGCTTCGCGACGGTCTGACAATGATATGGAAAAAATAAATTGAGAACGATATGGAAAGTACAAGACTGAACAAGATAGGTCGTCTGATCCAGAAAGAATTGGGCGATATTTTCCAGAAACAGACCCAGGGAATGCCGGGTATATTGATTTCTGTAAGTGCGGTACGCGTCAGCCCCGACCTGGGCGTTGCCAAAGCATACCTGAGTATCTTCCCTTCCGAAAAAGGGAAAGAGTTACTGGAATCGATCCGTGCAAATACCAAAGCGATCCGTTTCGATTTGGGTAAACGTATAGGAAAACAGGTCCGCATTATCCCGGAACTGAGTTTCTTCATTGACGATTCGCTGGATTATATTGAAAACATTGACAAACTGTTACAGAAATAAGAGAATCAAGCGTTGAACCTTTCGTTTTATATAGCCCGACGGTACCTCTTTTCGAAGAAATCCCACAATGCCATCAATATTATTTCGATGGTATGTGTCTGCGGTGTAGTCATTGCTACCACCGCAGTTGTTTGTGCACTGTCGGTCTATAACGGGTTCAATGACTTGGTAGCAGACATGTTCAGCAGTTTCGATCCGGAGTTGAAGATCACTCCCCGCACCGGGAAAGTGTTCGACCCGACAACTGCCGAATTCCAACAGGTAAAACAATTACCCGATATTGCCTATTTCGGAGAAGTTCTTCAGGATAATGCATTAATACGCTATCACGACCGTCAGGATGTGGCAATAATCAAAGGGGTGGACGACAACTTCAGCCATCTGACCCAAATAGACAGCGTACTGATAGACGGCAGCTTCATCCTGAAAGACGAAGTAACCGATTATGCCATTCTCGGAGTCGGACTGTCATCCAAACTGGGAGCCAAACCAAGATTCGCTTCTCCGCTGGAGATTTATGTTCCCAAACGGAATGAAAAAGTCAATTTATCCAACCCGGCTTCTTCATTCAGTCAGGAATATGCCTATATAGGCGGAGTCTTTATGATTAACCAGCAGGTATACGACGAAGGATACATGATACTCCCCCTTTCACTGGTACGTGAGTTATATAAATACGACAAGGAAGTCACCTCCATCGAACTGAAAATTGCTGACGGAGCCAACATATCTTCAGTCAAAAAGCAGCTCAAATCCATCCTGGGTGACCGGTTTATCATACAAGACCGTTACGAACAACAGGAAGCATCCTTCAAAATGATGCAGGTAGAAAAATGGATCACTTACCTGATACTTTCATTTATCCTGGCAATCGCCTTGTTCAACGTAGTCGGTTCGCTGTCTATGCTGATGATAGAAAAGAAAGATGACGTACATACCCTTCGGAATATGGGGGCTGACAATAAACTTATCCGTCGTATCTTTCTATTTGAAGGCTGGATGATCTCCGGATTCGGAGCTCTGATAGGGATTGTGATCGGTCTGGCATTGTGCTTTTTACAGCGACAATTCGGATTGATTAAATTGGGACAAACAGCAGGTGCTTTTATTATCGACGCATATCCGGTGCGGGTGATGTTCACTGATGCCCTGATTGCATTTATTACGGTAGCGGCCATTGGATTCATGGCCGCCTGGTATCCCGTGCATTATCTGGGAAAGAAATGGTTTAATTAAATTCTTTCCCGTATTTTATCTGTGCATCTGCCACAAACTGCTTAATACGCTGTTCGTCATCTTTTTTGCAGATAAGCAATACATTTCCCGATTCAGCCACGATGCAATCTTCAACACCCTGAATCACAGCCAGTCTTTTTGAATTACCTACGGCAATTACATTTCCTGAACTTTCATAAAGCAATGCATTACTATTCTTCAATACAGCATTATTATTTTCATCTTTCGGAGCCAAATCAAACAAGGACCCCCAAGTACCCAAGTCTGCCCAACCGAAATCAGTGCATAACATATACACATTATCCGCCTTCTCCATAATACCGTAGTCGATGGAAATCTTCAGGCAATAAGGGAAGTTCTCATGTATAAACTCACGTTCGTTTTCCGTATTGAACTTATCCTTACCCAGGTCAAACCGGACGGCAATATCCGGAAGATATTTGGCAAAAGCTTCCAGAATTGTATTTACGTTCCATACAAACAGACCTGAATTCCAGAAAAACTCACCACTTTCATAAAAGACTTTTGCCAGTTCCAGATTCGGTTTCTCCGTAAAAGTCTTCACCTTGGTAAATTCTCCCAGCATGGAATCGCTGCTCTGGATATAACCATAACCTGTTTCAGGACGGCTCGGTTTGATACCCAACGTAACCAATGCATTATTGTTCTTTACAAAATCCAATCCTTTCTGAACGTCTTTCAGAAATATATCTTCTTTCAGGATCAGATGATCGGAAGGAGCAACAACAATATTGGCATTCGGATTACATGCTCTTATATGGTAAGCAGCGTAAGCAATACAAGGAGCTGTATTTCTACGTGCCGGTTCCAGCAGGATCTGGTCTTCTTTCAATTCGGGCAACTGTTCTTTAATCAAGTCGGCGTAAGCTTCGTTAGTAACGATAAAAATATTTTCTACCGGGATGATTTTGGAAAAACGATCGAAAGTCATTTGCAACAGGGAACGTCCGGTCCCGAAAAAATCTAAGAATTGTTTTGGATAACTTTCTCTGCTAAAAGGCCAGAAGCGACTGCCAATCCCTCCACCCATGATAACGCAATAATTATCTTTCATGATACACAGGTTGTTTTTTAATTATACTCTTACAAAGTTAACGAAATAATCCGGTATTTATTCTCCTATCTTATATTATTCCCCGAAAGCTATAGATAATTTGAAAAAAAATTGCTGAACGCTTGCAGAAATAAAAAATATGCGTACCTTTGCAACGCATTAGCAAAAAAGCAAATGCCCAGATGGCGGAATTGGTAGACGCGCTGGTCTCAAACACCAGTGGATTCACTTCCATGCCGGTTCGATCCCGGCTCTGGGTACACTACTTTAAATTAAGTTCCTGATTATCTATAGATAGTCAGGACTTTTTATTTTAGTGCGGAATGAATTACGGAACGTTTGATACTTATTAACTTCGGTATAGAGCTAAATTGACTACATCACTTATCAAATGCTAATACGTATATCTGTTTTTCCGAATTATCGCCAAATGTTTCTTCTTCAAAGCCTCCAAACTTATGAATAATCTTAAATCCAGCCCATTCCAGATATGAATCCAATTCCTGAGGAAAAAACAATCTCATATCCAGATTTTGAATTGAATGAAACTCACCATTTATAAAGTAATGCCATTCTATGCGATTAATTTGAGTTGCGTTTTCATAACGCATTGTCTGCTTTATCAAGACTTCCCTCCCATCATCAGTTGTATATGCTGCAATTTCCTGTTGTTCCTTTTCACCTTCAACAATATATTGAATATTAGGGTTAAAACAATCTAACAGAAATAAACCTCCGTCTTTAAGATGATTTTTAACGACATTAAATACCTCAAATAAATCTTCATTTTTATATAAATGATGAATTGAATTAAATGGAATAAAAATAAAGTCAAATTTTTCATGCAAATCTAACGTTCTAATATCCGCTTTAATGAAATTAATCTCTACTCCTGCTTCAGAAGCTTTTGCCTTTGCTTGTTCAAGCATGGATGAAGTGTAATCGACTCCACAAATATTGTATCCATCCTTTGCAATTGGAAGCGTAAGTCTGCCTGTTCCACAACAAAGTTCAAGTATTTTAGCATCCCTATTTTTCGGCAGCCACTTTTTGTAAAACTGCAAATCGGATAGGAAGGTATTTAATCCATCATAAATACTTGCGTCATAAATCAAATCGCCCACCTTGTAATCTGTATTCATTCTGTTCTTTAAATTATATTTTTTGTGTATGGCCTCAGGTTAGTCTGTTTCCAATAAGACAAAATTAATATCTTTTTCTCTTCATGACATTAACCTTGCAAGTAATAAGTTCCATAACAAATCACAGCAATATCAAAAAGATAAAAAATTCCAGTTATCTGATAGGTAGATTTGGAAAGTTCCCATGATTTTATTTGATTATCAAAATGATATTTTATGTATATGGAGGATAAGCTATACAGTGGGGTGGAATGTCGATTCATTTTTATGGAATTCTCGCGAGGTTTCCTCTGCTGTCTTTGTTCTGATTTATGTCATATTTTTAGCGTAATGATATGTATTGCTTATGGTTTTGGGCAATATACCGCATATATATCTATTATTGTTGGTATTTTGACATTTATCGCTTATCTGGATAAATGGTTGCTCTGGAAATAAAAATTGCTTTAAAACATATAATTCCCTCTCTTAAAAGTACCGATTGACATCTTGCGCCATCGCAAATTAACAAATATTTGCAATAAATTTCTACTACAATAAAAAGACATCTCGTTTAAAATGAAAAAAATCTCGTTTTAAACGAAGTTCATGTTTGTTTATAGCAAAATAAAAAGTTGATATAAAACGCCCATCACGTTAATAAATGTATATACACCTCTTCCAGAATGACTGATTGAAAAATAAGCACGTTCTTATTCAGTGACATTTTCTATCATAATATTTGCATATGCCCTATTCGTCTGTCTTTTTGTCGTTTCATAAAACAAATTACAATTATAGAAAACAATTCTCTTTTCTTTTAAAAAAGCTTTGACATCGATCGCACATAATACACCTATCAGCCGCTAAAAAAATATTAAAGACTTCTGTTGTGCTTCTTTCAGGTCAATATTGATATTTAAATCCCGTACACTTATCACTTATTCATAGTGCTAAAAACATTTTGAACATCTTTTTGTGTCTATTCCAAGATATTTTCGGGAATTGCTGGTGTGGTATTAAGTACTCCCACTATCGTATAATTTGTATCATCTATCGTGGTTTTTAAAATTGGTTCTTCTATACCCACACTTCTGCTGAGAGTTTCATGTACAAGAGCTTTCCAATCCACACCTAAACAAACTTGTATCATATTGATGACAGTATTGCTACTTGTTTCTCCGTCAAGAAGTTCAAATCTCAGACTGTGAGGAGTATGTGCTATAGCTTCATCAGTAAAATTCCCATTTATGTCCGAAGCATAATTTAATGTTAAATAAGGTATACCATACGTATTTGATGAGTTACCTATACCATATTCTATCTTGACTGAGAATTCGTATGTTCCTTTTGCTATCAGGGTATTAGTGGCTCCTGTTCCAGAACCTGTGTTTCGGAAGAAATAACAATCTTTTGCTTCATTATTTATCAAATAGACTAATGTTCCCTGTGAAAGTGCCGGATGATTGCTATTTTTTATCGCATAAGCCAAATAAGAGTCTGTTACTTTTATTTTCAATCCAACCTCCTCATTAACAATATTGTCTTTTATGGTAACGGTGGTTTCTCCTTTTTGCTTCGGGGTGATAACTAAATTTCCCATATCTATCGAACTTGACAAATCCACAGACACATCCAAGATCTCTGTTTTTTCAACAGTTACAGAATAATTCCTGTTGCCACCTCTAATGGATATAGATTGATTTCCTAATAATGGAACCTCGTAATACTCTTTTTCAAACGATAGAGGGTATATTTCTTTTTTCTCATCATCATCACTTCCGCAACTACCAAATCCCATAGCCGAAAAAAACAGCAACAGTATTTTGAACAAAGTCTTTATATTCATGTTTTCTTTATGAATTTAGTTTATAGATTACAAATATACTTATTTCCTGAGATCCAGAAAGTAATATACTTTTTATTGAGAAGGATTTCAAGTGCTGTGCCCGGCAAAGCTGCTTTTTACTCATTCCTCAACGCTCTAACCGGGTTTCCGGAGGCTGCCTTGAAGCTATGCCAACTGACAGTTAATAACGTTATACCGACAACAATTAATAGAGACATAATATATGTCCAGACGCTAAAACTCGCCCGATAAACAAAACTTTGCATCCATTGATTAAGCAACCACCAGGTTATAGGGACAGCAACAACGAAAGCAATCCCAATCCATATAATAAACTGACGATTGAGCAGTTTTATAATCTGCCAGGTAGTCGATCCGTTCACCTTTCGGATTCCGATCTCTTTTGTACGTTGTTCGATAGCGTACAGCGTCATACCGAAAAGTCCGAAACACGTAAGCAGGATACTGATAACCGAATACATCATCAACAAATCGGACAATTCGAAAAGTTTCTTGTTATTACCCAAAACTTTATCATACAAGCTCTCATGTTCAAGGTAATCCCCAGGATAAAGCTGATCCCATTCCTTATAAATTTGTTTGATAACCGAAGCATTTCCGGGAGCTATGCGGACTTTTAAGTCAGTTCCATCCCTGGCAAAGCCAATAATACCTTTATCGACAGGCGTTTCAAGGCTATTAGAAATATATAGCTTAAAATAATCTTCAACAACCCCGGCAATAACATGATCATCACCAAAAGGAGGACGGTCCTTCAACCGGGGTTCGTATTCTTTTATAAGACTCCCGACAGGCAGTTCTCCATCCGGAAACAGGCTCTGAGCCCAGGTACGGTTCAGATAAACCGGATGTGGAAACCTTTCTATCGCTTCTTTCCAGGGCAGACCTTTCAATAGCTTATAGCCCATAACTTCCATTATTTCTTCATCGCCATCCTCTGATGTATAAGATTCATATGTACCATCCGGCGAAAACTCACCGAGAGGCCATTCATATATGGGATTGCTTAATGCCACAGCCTGTATGCCCGAAAGAGAACCGATATTTTCTTTAAGTCGTAACATAGATGTCTTGTTATCTCCGACTGAGAAAATATAAATACCTTTATAATTTTCTGCTTTATCATATAAAAGTGAGATTTGCCGCCGTACGGAAATATTACCGATTATCAGAATAAATGAAATAACGAACTGAACGATAGCCAGCGAGGTAATGATACGTCCCTTTGCTTTTCCCCGGTAGAAATTGTTATACATGGAAATCGACATTTCCGGCAAACGCCGGCTCATATACAAAGCAGGAATACATGCCAATAAAAGAATAAACCCGAATGTAACCGGCAGCATCTGACTACTATACAGAAAATTAACTGGAACCTGAATAGACATGATGCGATTCATTATCCCCAGCAGATCGAATTGTATCAGTTGTGCAATCAGGAAACCGAAACCAACAGTCATAAATGTATCAGCAAATAATTGCATGCTCAATTGTCCGCTTCCTGCCCCCATCAGTTTCTGTATATGCAGGGAGTATAACTGTTTAAATACACGTGAAAAGCTTAGATTAACATAATTGAAACAAGCTATGACCAATATCAGAATAGCTGAAAAAAGAGCAATAAACAGTAATGTCGTATTTGGTTTCTTCAACGATGACGGGAGCGTTACCGTATCAAAACAAGCCTGTTGAATAGTGAGGAGTTCATTCTTAAAATCCTGACCATCACTTCTCTGAAGAGCCAAACGCCCTGTTTTAGCCTGTAAGTCGGGAACGGAGACATTCTTTTTCAGCAGAAAGAAGTTTAATCCGGAAGAGGGATCGCCAAAGAATAAAGCATCAAAGCCGAAAGCCGCCTGGCTATTATCTTTTACCACAGCAGAAACAGTAAACGCCAATAAACCTTTTTCATCCCCGAAATCACCAGGGCCGAATAGCATCTGAACCGTTTGTCCTATCGGGTCACTCTCTCCGAACAAACGTTTTGAAAAAGATTCTGTCAGGACGATCCGATCCGGCCCCACCTGGGCATCCGCAAAACTCCCCCTTACAATTTTCTGAGGAAAGAATGAAAGGAAAGCACTATCCGACTCTATTACTTTGATGTCTTTGAAAAAGTTCTCTCCGGCTTGACAATAGGTAACCATGAAATAAGGATGTACACGGCACGCCTTATCCAATTCCGGGACACGCTCGAGTAACTGGGAAGTAATATCCCGTGAGACCGTATTGAAAGCAGTCATTCCTGCCCCCGAAATAGTTTGTTTAACCACTACCATCCTTACTTTGTTCGGATTCTCCTGTTCTATATTATACTCATGGATAACGAAAGCGGCCAGCAAATTGGTACAGGCGATACCGACTGCCAGGCTGAGGATAGAGATTACAGTAAATGTTTTATTACGCAACCAACTCCGAAATATAAGTTTGAATGATATGTTCCCCATGATATTTCTGTTTTGGGCCAAAACTAATCAGTCTCTGTCTGCCTGACAACAAAAATAGCATTCCTTTGTAACAACAAGATGAAATCGTCTAAATTTTAGACAACTCCGGGATTTGATTACTAAAAAACCATACATCCAATTAAAAGCAGACCACTTTACATTTACCTTGTCGGTTTAAATTGTACTTTTGTAACAAAGGATATGTTGAATCGCAAATTACATCGGATCATTATCGGAGGAATAACAGGAATCGTGTTATTCTCACTCATAGGTGCCTGGCTTTTAATCAGCCGGACTTCTCTTTTTTTTGCTTTTGTCTGTATCTGTATGATCATAGCTTTGGCTATTATGCTGATAAGGAAAATGGACAAGACAAACCGCCAGCTGGAAAGCTTCTTCAGCGCAATCAATAACAACGATTTCAACGCCCACTTCACAGAAAAAGGGGACGATAAATTCCTGAACGGGTTATTCCGGGAGATGAACCGGATTATCACACAATTTGAAAACAATCATACCGAATTAGAGGAACGGCGATTCTATTACGAGAGTATCATTCGGGTATTGACACATGAAATCAGAAACTCCATTACACCGATAGCCTCCTTGTCGGCCGACCTGATCAAATATAATGATGAATATGGTAAAGAAGGGACAATCGACGGGTTGCAAACCATTAACCAGCAAGTGCAGCAACTAAATATTTTCCTGAATGCCTATCACCGGTTAACCCATCTCCCTGACCCGGTCAAAGCAAAAGTTCAAATCAGTTCTTTGTTCGACAAGCTTGAACGGTTATTGAGTTCGGAACAAGGCAGTGAAAACATTCGCTATATTTCACCGGAAAACATAGAAATCCTACTGGATCAAAACTTAATAACACTGGCACTCATTAATCTTATCCGCAACGCCTTACAGGCCACAACCAATACCCCGGAACCACAGATTAGGATTGAGGCAGGGAAAAAAGCCACTTCTTCATTCATACAGATAACTGATAACGGGGAAGGCATTCCGGCAAACCGACTGGAAGATATCTTCATTCCCTTTTATTCCACCAAAAAAGAAGGAAGCGGAATAGGGTTGCCACTATCCCGGCGCATTATGCAACTCCATGGCGGAGAACTTCTTGTGAACTCAGAACCCGGAGAAGGAACAGTGTTCCGCATGACATTCCCCGGTCATTGACAGATCTGAATTATTCATCCCCTTTCTTCAACAAATAAAAGCAGCTTGTACTAAAGAAGTTTCTCAGATACGGAACGGAAGAAAGAACTTTACCCAGCTTTCGCGGTGATAATCCAAACTTAACCTCATAATGCGGATTTATAAAAAATAATTGCTGGTCAATAATCTGATATTTCGTTTGTTTTACAAGATTCCGGAACATTTCAATGGTGCATTTCGTTTCTTTAATACTCAGCAACTCCTTTATTGTATCTTCTTCTTCACCACCTGTATCCAGTATCCATTTATATAAAGTCCGTGGAAGCAAATGTATGAAAGGAAGATGGGAAACAACCCTGCCCCTTGCTATCTGCTGATGCCCTCCGAACGGCATCTGCCAAGCAGGGAAGGCAATAAAAATGACCCCGCCAGCCGACAGATAACTTTTCATACCGGATAGGAACTTGGATTTGGTTTCGATATGTTCAATTACATCATGTATCAGGATTAGAGGGAAATGTTTTTCCAGGTCTTTTAACCGAAAAATATCAGAAGCAATAAAGGTTCCTGTTTGATTCCTTTGGGCGAAGAATGCCCGGGCTTGTTTTATCCGCAGAGCGGCAATATCGACTCCAACGATTTCACAACCTGACTCGGCAAAAGGAAGCAGATTACCTCCTTCACCACATCCCACTTCCAAGACTTTCTCCGGAAGGTCGCCAACTATTCGCTTTATATACGGAATATAATATTTCCGAGTCGTTTGTGCCTGTTCTTCAAAATAACGGTCACGGTTGATATGTCGTTCCTGCATCTCTTTTCTGTTTTTAAATATCTATAAGTATGATATTCTTTCAGGCAAAAGACTGCGTGGTTAAATCATTTTATTGAGACTTATTGTTTTTTCCCTACCAACTGAAACGCAAACCGACAGGAACCGTGAATGTCACCGGGTGCTCTTTCCGGATAGTACGCAACCCGCTTCCGTCAGGAATATAATAATTGACAGTAGGCTCTATATAGAGACTGATGCGGGGAGTGAAATGATATTGTACACCTGTACTGGCATTAATCGACCATTGTAGAGGTACATTCAATGACTGACGCCCCATGCTCATAGGTATACTGTCCGTTATATGAGAAGTTTGAAGTGTCCCTTTTAACGGAATATCAAGTTGCATACCGGCTGTCGAGTAAAGCGAGAAATTCCTGAAATTACCCCAGCGATAAGAGACACGGAAAGGAATTCCTATATAATGGATTCTTTGTGTTTCCTGAATACGAAAATCATTACCTGTAGTAAAGTCGGATTTCAGGAAGGTGTACTGTAACCCCGTTTCAAGACTCCAGCGTTCGTTTAGTTTTTTGTTTACCGAAAGCCCAATAGTAACAGGAGAATAGTGATGTTGACTTTCTACAATATCTCCCTGATTGTTTTTTGCGATATTTATTATCGTAACTGAATCGCCCAAAGTACCTTCCTGATAACGGGTGTTCAGGTAAGTGTAATAATCCTCCCAGGTACTTACCTGCTGAGGAAGATCAGCCCCTACTCCACTGTCAGAATGGGGAGTAGCAATCAGTTTGTATATATTCTGAGCCAGTTGTGGACCCAACGAACCTGCCAGCATAAACTTCCAAACTCCTGCTTTCTTTTTACGTTGCACGGAGACAAAGTTTCCTTCCGGACACAAACCGGAGATAGTCGCACTTGGCAAATCAGAAACAAACAACGGTTTATTGACAGGTGGCACACTTATCGTAATATTTCCGACAGGTAAGATAGGCGGTACTTTTCCTGCATCCGCCAGTGGTGACGCACTAATCAGTTCTGGCAATTGTGAACGTTCTCCCGTACCGGGACAAACCTTCTGTTCCAGGGAATCGGTCTGCCTGTCTTCCTTCCTTTTTTCAGCTTTCGGCTGACGCATCGCCATCTTAGGCTGATGGCTTTGTTGTTTCTTTTTCCAGGGCAGATAATTGTAGAACAGCGGGACAAGAAGCAGCAGCAATATTATAATAACCAGGCGACAATCGACAATCATCTTTCTCAGCAACGCTTTCGCACGATACAATTGCGAAGATGATGAATGAGGAGCTATATGCAACAAGTCACCTATCTCTTTATGAGGCAACCCTTCAAGTACCGCCAGTTTGAACACCTTTGAATAACCATCAGGAAGCCCTTCCACCAATTCCATCAACCGGTCATACGATACCAAATCAGCCATGAAAGGACTTTCCGCCGGTTCATCTTCTTCAGACATTTCAGACAAAGGGATAGTATTAACCATATTGTTTTGACTGAGATAATGAAGTGCGATATTCTTCATCACGACTCCCATCCAACTTTCCAACCTCTCCGGATTACGCAATGAGCCGATGGAAGTAAAGATAACAATGAAACCGTCATGCAGCAGGTCTTGTGCAATTTGTCTGTCGGGCACATAACGAAGGCATATCTTCATCATCTTTCCCGAGTACGTTTTATAAAGCTGGTTTAATGCCTGCTCATCACCTTTTTTGCACAAATCTACGAAGTCCTCTCTGTCCATGTCCCACAACATCATATAACTATGATGCGCTAATATGGAAAAGACTGCATGGGGTTTGCACTTTTTTTATTCTCACATAAGAAAGATACTCAAATAGATGGATGTTAAAGCAAATTCGTTAAAGTAACTCAAAAACGCGTTGAATACTATGTACCGAACAGACGAATATGTATTTTCGTACCCAAATTCAGCTGTACATTATTGCATGGCATTTACGCAACATACGATTTATACTGTCAAAGCACGGGCAATCTGTATCATCATGTTATTCCTGGTGTTACTCGATGTATTCGGATACGTTGTGCCCAATTACGATACACAGACAGCAGACCAGACGGAAATTTCCAACCAGGCGGAAGATACCGATGAGCCGGGTAATACGGACGAACTGTTTTACCGCAACGGGAACCGTCCCGTTCATCCCCTGATTCCGGTTTGTTCCGTACCACTTCCCGACCTGTTCACACAACTGGTTCATATTGATTACTATATCCCCGTTAACAACAGACCTGCCCCACGGCAGATACATTCCTTGTTCTGTACGTTCCTTATTTAGTACACAGCCATATTCTTTCACCGGACGAAAGCATAATATCATATATTATAAGACTGCTGTATCATATATTATGATACTCCGTTCGCATATATTATAATATTCTTGTATCATATATTATGATACTACCACCGTATGCAAACTCTCCGGCCCCGCCCATAAGACATTTAAATAATAAACTAAAACAGTATCATTTTCATGAACGAAATAATAATAATCATTTCACTTATCCTATTGAACGGCATATTTGCCATGTCTGAAATCGCATTAATCTCCGCCCGCAAATCGAGCCTGAACACTGACGCAAAGAAGGGCAGTAAAGCGGCTAAACTGGCCCTGAAACTGGCAAATGAGCCGGATCGTTTCCTCTCGACCATTCAAATCGGCATCACACTGATCGGTATCCTGACCGGTATCTATTCCGGTGCAGCTTTGACGGACGACTTCTCGGTTATCCTGAAGAATTGGGGAGTATCCCCTCTTTACGCATCCCTCATTGCCCAGGGGTTGATTGTTGTAGCCGTCACTTACCTGACCCTGATATTCGGCGAACTTGTCCCTAAAAGAATCGGTTTGAGTATTGCAGAAAAAGCCTCCAAAGTTGTTGCCCGCCCGATGTATATCTTATCGCTGGTAGCCGCCCCGTTTGTATGGCTGCTGTCGAAAAGTACTTCCTGCATGTTCAACCTGCTGGGCATAAAGGACTCGGATAATAAGGTGACGGAAGAAGAAATCAAATCGATCGTACAGGAAGGAAAAGAAGGCGGAGAAGTACAGGAAGTAGAGCAGGACATCGTCGAACGTGTTTTCATCCTGGGCGACCTGAAGGTCAGTTCCATTATGACACAGCGGAATGAAATCATCTGGCTGGACCTGGATATGGATAAGAAGCAAGTGAAAAAGACTATCGAACAGGACTTATATGAAATGTATCCGGTGACCGGCAAGAAAAAGGGAGACGTGGAAGGAGTCATCTTTCTGAAAGACCTGGTTCTCCATCTGGATACACCTGATTTCAATCTGGAGTGCATCGTCCGTCCGGCTTTCTATTTCCATGAGAACATGAGTGTATATAAGGTACTTGAAGAAATGAAAGAACAGGGAATAAGCCGTGCTCTTATATGCGACGAATTCGGTATGTGCCAGGGAATTATAACACTCAGGGATATTCTGGAAGCCTTGTTAGGCACCATCAACGATACGCAGAAGGAACCGGAGATTATCCAACGGAGCAACAACGACGGCTGGCTGGTCGACGGACAGTGTTCTTTTTATGATTTCCTATCTTATTTCGATAAAGAAGATTTATATGAAAGATGTAACTATCATACGGTAGGAGGATTATTGCTGGAACAGTTGGGACATATCCCCCAATCCGGGGAACAAGCCGAATGGAACAACTTCCGCTTCGAAATTGTTGATATGGATGGAGCCAGAATAGATAAAATACTGGTTCAGGTACCCAACGATAATAATGCATAAAATACCCTATGGACTTTTCAGATCTGATCCAATGGTGCCTGGAACACCTCAGCTACTGGGTGATTTTAATCCTCATGATACTTGAAAACTCGCTGGTCCCGCTACCATCCGAGTTGATTGTCACACCTGCCGCCTACAAGGCGGCAAACGGTGAGATGAATATTTTCCTCGTGATACTTTTCACAACCTTGGGAGCGCTCATCGGGGCGTTGATCAATTACCATCTCGCCCTCTTCGTCGGCAGGCCCATCGTCTATAAATTTGCCGACAGCCGTTTCGGCCATCTGCTCGGCATAAACCGGCAAAAGATAGAGTATGTGGAGGCATTCTTCCTGAAACACGGCAAGATATCGACTTTCTTCGGGAGGTTAATACCGGCCGTGCGACAGTTCATTTCCATCCCTGCCGGACTGGCACGAATGCGGCTTCCCGCCTTCATCCTGTTCACAACACTCGGTTCGGCCATCTGGAACAGTATCCTGGTGCTGCTCGGATATTATCTGGCACAGATACTACCGGAAGACCGGTTGCTGGAAGAACTGGAGAGATACAGCAGGGAAATAAGCTATGTTTTTGTGGCATTGGTAACACTCGCCCTCATTACCTGGTATCTGAAAAGGAAACTAAAAGCATGTCGATAAAACCCTCGCTACACGTAAAGAAAAATATACGGCCGAAGCACGGGAGAACTTCTCCGGGAATATTTTCGTCCCTGAGGATATGGAGATAATCAAATTATAAAACCGGCAACGATCATTTATTCAAAAGTCCCGCCCTGTTCAGCCACTTACCGACTGACGGGGCTTCGTATTTTCTCATTTTATCCAGCAGGTCTTCTATATTGTCGCTGACCAGAAGCATTTCCCTGTTTTCTTTTCGGAGGAATCCTCTGTCGACCATTGTATCGACCAATGCCAGAAGGGCATCATAGAATCCGTCTACGTTCAAAAGAGCTACAGGTTTCCGGTGAAGACCTAACTGGGCCCAGGTCAGCATCTCAAAAAATTCTTCGAGTGTACCGAAACCTCCCGGAAGGGCAATGACACCATCAGAGAGTTCATTCATTTTCGCTTTCCTCTGATGCATGGTATCGACCATCACAAGTTCCGTCAGATTCAAATTGGCAATCTCCACTTTCTTCAAAAAAGCAGGTAAGACCCCGATGGCTTTGCCTCCATTTTCCATGACTCCGTTGGCAACAGTACCCATCAATCCCACATTGGCCCCGCCATAAACCAATTCAATGTTTTGAACGGCCAACGTCTTTCCCAATTCGTAAGCCTGTTCTTCAAATATCCGCTCTGTCCCACGGCTTGAACCGCAAAAGACGGCGATTCTCCTGATTACTTTCTTCTCTGCATCACTATTTTGTAACATACGTATATATTTCGTTTGTATCCGTTTATCCGGTCATCGGACAACTTACAAAGATAAACTTTTTCCGGCAGCCTTTTCTATGAAACAAATTCAATAGATTTCCATTATCTCTTTCCAACCTGCAACTCTCCGGTAGGCAGAAAATTAGAAAATGATAAAAGACTATTCTTCCGCCCTAAAAGTAAACGAGATATTACCTGGCGAATTATCCAGGTAGTTTGCTAATGTGAATTCGAGCGGATAAATATGATCGGCTACCGCATTAATTCCATCTTTGTAGGCATTCACTACATCCAGACTCCCTTTTTGGACCTGCACATTCTTATCTTCATCAAAATAAACATAGCAGAGATCCACTGTCGAAAGCAGACTGGTTTCTTCCGGAGACAACGGTTCATCAGCCAACACTTTATCTATCGCTAATTTAACATCGCGCGAATCTGTGTCCGATTCAACGATCAGCAATCCGACCCTGCCATAACCGACAGAAGAAACATACGAAGCGCCTTTTGCTTTATCTGCATCTTTCAGTTCTTCCTTTATAAGCTTTTTCGGAATATCTATATCTAACGTAAAGAAGGTCCGCTTGAATGAATAAATTAATCCATACTTCCGAGTCATTTCTTTTTCCTTGAAAGAAACATCCGACATGATTTCGTCCAGCTTCACTCCCAGGTTAACCATCCCGACAGTATGCAACTGCTTATGAGTATAAAATTCAAACTGACCTTTATCTTCAACCAAAGTACCACTTTGGGTGGATATATTCCCAACGATTTGGCGGGCAAATGCTTCTTGCTCTATCGGTGATGGAATATAGGTTTTCATAACTTCAGCAACAGGAGCAGATGTTGAAACGGTAATCGGATTGAAGGTATAACCAGTTAATTCAGGTATATTGGTATTGGATTGGGTTGTATGACAGACAAGGTTTCCTACATAAATCTCATCCCGGATAGCCGGATTTATAAATAAGTTGTTAGTCAACACTGAATACAGATCCTGATTGGATGACATTTGTTTAAAACGGAAAATAGGCAACCACGGTAACCGGATAACATCACTAAGTCCAAACTGATTGATAAGCAAATCACTCTGCATATTTTCCCCTATAATTGACACGTATAAATGCCTCATACCCGGATTACGATTTTCTTTCACCTCGATAGTTATTTCAGCAGAACCTTCACCTGAAGAAGGACTGACAGAAATCCACCTATAGAAATTCTCAGACATTTTCCATGGTCTGTTGGTGGTCAGCTTTATACGTTTTATCCCCGCACCAGTAAACATTTGTACTGGATTTTGACTCAGTTCAATAAAAGGATCTGCTTCTGCCAGGCTCAATTGTTCCACTTCCAACGTCTCCGTTGCTTTTCCATGGGAAAACCGCAGAGAAGCCTTTCTTCGCTCAGCCCCTTTATTTTCTGCCACCTTGATAGTCACCATGCCATAACCATCGCCCGATGTAGGGCTGGCCGAGATCCAATCCGGAATATCCTGAATCTCCCACAGACCATTCGCCATAAGATCTATGCACTCTTCCCCTCCTTCCTGATTTATTAAGAGAGAAGTTGTATACAATTCGAGCATATCTTTTTCTCTTTCCAGCTTACTACAGGAAATGGATAATGTCAGTAGAAAAAGATTGATTATTAAAAATAGAAACGGTCTGTTATTCATTGTTCCAAGAATTTATACATCACATAGATAAACAGGCGGCAAGTTATAAAAATATTTTGAGAAACATGATCTGACAGTAAAATATCAACGAATTATAACCTTTTCCATAAAAATCATAGAAAGACCTCCCATCTTTTCTTTCGAAACGATATGGTAACCTACTTTTTCATACAGATGTAAGGTATTGGGCGTTTCCTCTCCGGTAAACAACACTAATTTACAGCAAGCCGGAAAATACTTTTCAATTTCATACATCAGGGCCTTACCGATTCCCTGATTCTGATATCCGGGATGCACAATCAATTTACCGACATGGCAAACATCATTGCTATCTACATACCCCCGGACCAATATTGCAATCCACGGGTATGGTCGTTGTGCCCATGGGACAAAGCGATTACAGAGACCTGTGCCAGGTCTATCCCCAACGCCTTTGCATTACGGATGTAAACATCCGAATAACCGGTATCGAGCAACAAACGGGTTTCACCGTCTTCTATATAATAACAGACCGCCGGTTCCCCCAGATAATACTGATCTATATATGTATTATTATCTACCAATACCGTTAGTTTCATAAATTTCTCAATTAAAAATTATAAAAGGCCTTATATCTCTCCCCGGCCTCTTCCAATAACTCTCTATCCAAATCCGGACATTCGACAAAGAAGGATGTTTCAAACGAAATTCCACCTTTCTTTTTTACTTTTTTCCAGTTACCGACAATCTGCCCGTTATATAAAATGACCGGATAAAATATACCGAAATTATTAAAGGCCTTCGGATGGTGTTCTTTATCCATCGCAGCGGTACGATCTTTGTAACTGATAAGATATTCATCAAAAGGAGGCATAAAATGTAATACATTGCCAGTCCTGAACTTTTTGTCCCACAGCTGATGGAGAAACAATTCCTGCGAGGCAAATTTCTCTTTATTCAATTCACCGTCGATTGCAGCAATTGCCTGACGTGCCTCTGCCACAGGTAAGCCCGACCACCAGACAAAATCACTCAGGCTGGCCGGCGAATGGCTTCTGAAATATTTTCTCGCAAGCAAAGCCAATGCTTCCTCCTTATGTAATTCTTTAACCTTAGGAGCACGTTCTTCCAATAGAGCATAGGTCGCCTTTTCTTTTCTATCTGCTCCGCTGCATATAATACCTTCCTGTTCTGCCCGTGTGAAAAGATAACCTAATTTAGGAGAATCAGGCATAATACCAGCCTTCACAATCTCATCTTCCAATTCTTGTTTTGTAAGATGGTTATTACCCTCCAATACCTTTTGAAACAAATCATTCGCTTTGGTGTAGGTACTTTCAGGAATATCCACTCCGTTACCTTTAGCAAAGGAGTTGCACGCTGCTATGATCCGTTGCGACGATAACTTCAGCATCCAACGGATATCTTCCGCTGCTACCAGATGCCAGGTGGGACGCATCACATGAGTCCGCAGAATATTTCCCCGCTGATACGCATCGTTAATAGTCTGTAATGTAGCTGATTTCAGCCGTATTCCCAGCGCCCACTTAACCATTCTATACTCCTGTGCCTGGACAGCTCCCATCCAAGAAACCAAATCCTTGGGATCTTTAAATTCCGGACGAACTAATTGCTGACTTCGCAAACGGATATCGGTGAGCATCTTACTCATATTTTTTGAAGTTATACTTATTACGCAATAGCTGTTGCTCATCCGCATCCAACGACGTGAAATAGGCTTTCCAACCCGGACAATAATCAATGTGCCAACGCCAGAAACGACCTAATAACGACCGTGGATTTTTTTCAAATTTCGCCCGTATCGGGCATTTGCTGCAATTGTGTCCCATGATATTTTATTGATTAATATTTCTACAAATATAATTATTGTTTTCAGAATTGCACTTTTAATCTGTTTATCCTGTTTGTTTTCCTAATTCTTTCTATTTTTGTGACCAGTATTCTTCGGGGCAGGGCGTAACTCCCTACCGGCGGTGACAGTCCGCGACTCCTCTGCAAAACAGGGGACTGACCTGGTGGAAATCCGGGACCGACAGTTAAAGTCTGGATGAGAGAAGAAGACAATAACGATAGTACGACAATTCTACCGGCATAGTCATTATGCAGGAAAAATGTTGTATATAGTATTCCCTCCTGCCCTGTAGCAATATGTTAACGATTTAACAACTACTTAAATTACAGGGTTTGAAAATGAAAACGATCAAAAATTTCGGTGTTGACTACAAAGAACGTGTAGAAAAGGCGATCAGCTGTTTACAGGCAGGAAAAGGTATTCTGCTGGTCGATGACGAGAACAGGGAAAACGAAGGAGATATTATTTATTCCGCAGAAAAGATGACAGTAAAAGACATGGCTTTGATGATCCGTGAATGCAGCGGCATCGTATGCCTGTGCCTCACTTCCGAAAAATGCAGATCACTCGGTTTGCATCAGATGGTAGACGACAACACCAGTAAGAACCAGACAGCATTCACCATCTCGATAGAAGCCAAAGAAGGGATAACCACCGGAGTCTCGGCTGCCGACAGGATACAAACGATAAAAACGGCAATTGCCCTAGGTGCCAAACCGGAGGACTTATCCCATCCGGGACATGTTTTCCCCCTGCAAGCCAAAGATAACGGCGTTTTAGAACGAAGGGGCCATACCGAAGGAAGCGTAGACCTGGTGAAACTCGCCGGCCTGGGAGACACAGCCGTTTTATGCGAACTGACAAATGAAGACGGGACAATGGCACGCATGCCGGAAATCATTGATTTTGCAGAAAAACACGGGATGACAGTCGTCTCGGTCGACGACATATGCCGATTCAGGACAGAGGCTTAGTTTCGCAAAACAGCAAGGACCTTCACAAGCCCTTGCTGTCACCATCAATTATGTTGAATACCTCAATCTTCTGTAAGCACAGAAAATTCAGCAATTCCAACACGTTTAGCATTATCCACTATTCGTGTTGCCTTAAAGATTAATTTTTGACCTTTCACAGGATTAAAATGTATTTCCTGTTCTATCGGATTGTTTTTGATATTCGAAAATTCACCGGAAGCAACTATTTTACCATCTACCAGTAGCTGATAATTGGAGATATGACCACTCGCATCACGCCCTTGATTCGGAGTATAAACAAAACCTTTGATCACATGCGGTTCAGCCAGTTCAATCGCCAACTCATTTTTACCTTCCGGCAGATAATAAGTCGAATAACCGTTCCCGTCAAAGAGCAAAGACGTACGATCATCGACAGGGTTTACAACTTTATAATCAGTAGCCGGAAGATCGAAATATCGCATGCCGACTGGTCCCGTTTTACCCGATTGAGGATCGCAAGTAATGGCTTTTACGGTTCCTTTTGTATCCCATATAAACGGTGTCTCATATTTTGCAGATTGGGCAGTCGGTTCCGTTCCATCCGTCGTATAATAAATATCGGCACCTTCACTTTCTGTTCCGATGCGTACTTCGTTTTTGGCATTACGCATAATATAGGGTTGTTCCAACAACGGAGGGGCCAGGAAAGCCTCCACATTATTGATACACAACGGACCTTTCGATTCTGTAAAACTTATACGAAGGGCATCCGCCGGAGTTGTTTTAAAACGAACGATACGTTTATACCCGATCGTCGAAAGCGTATCGGCTGTTTCAACAGGCATCCATTTCCCGTCTTTCTCTACTTCCAACGTAAAAGCACAAACACGTTGCCCCAACGGGATATATTCCTGTATCAGCACCCGGTTCAGAGAAGTTCCGGCAGGTAACGGGAATGTCAACGTCCCGGTTGTCACCCCATCAGAGGTAGCCCAATAAGAATCCCAGTTACCATCCGTTACATTGGCAGCTTTATACGTTCCACCACGGGTTTCACTGGCTTTCGGTTTGATATCTTTCAGTAAATTATCTTTCAAATCTGCCGTGATGGTATGATACCAGTCGACAGCGCGTGCCGAATCGACCGGATGAATCTGCCCGCTCAAAGCGACCGGGAAATTCAACAGGAAATTGGCATTATGCCCGACACTGCGATAATAAAGATCCACCAGATTAGGAACGGTACGGACCTGATGGTCTTCGCGATGATGATAAAACCATCCCGGACGGATAGAGACATCGCATTCTCCCGGCAGCCATTTATCACCGTCTTTCATTCCCCACTGGGCCTGGCTGTAATGTTCTTCTTTATCGTATGAATAAGCAGACCAGTTCGTTTCGCCCGCCCAGCCCGACTCATTACCGATCCAGCGGATATCCGGAACGGTTCCACCAAAGATCATGGCATCCGGATGCTTGGATTTAATCATTTCGCGGGCCGTCTCATAGCCGTAATATTCTTTCGGATTAATGGAACGGCTTTCGTCGGCACCGCCGTACCATCCGTTTCCGCCATTCGCCCCATCGAACCAGAATTCGAACAGCGGACCATAATTGGAAATCAGTTCGTTGATCTGTTCATGATAAGTTTTCTGATAACCTTCCCGTCCATACTCGGCATTATGGCGATCCCAGGGAGAGAGATAAAGGCCGAATTTCAGTCCGTATTTCTTACAGGCATCCGACAGTTCACGGACCATATCGCCTTTTCCGTCTTTATAAGGAGAATTTGAAATATTATAATCGACCGTTTTTGTAGGCCACAGACAGAAACCGTCATGATGTTTGGCCGTCAGTATCACCCCTTTCAGTCCGGCCGCCTTAATGACACGCACCCACTGTTCGCAATCCAGGTCAGTCGGATTGAATGTTCCGGCAGGCGTATTCCCATATCCCCATTCCAGATCATTGAACGTATTCAGTCCGAAATGTACAAAAGCATAATTTTCCATTTTCTGCCAGGCAACTTGTTCCGGAGTCGGAACAGGCAAGACGGGAGCAGGCGGAGCCATTTCCTTACAAGACAGAAGTTGGCTGGCACAAAAAAACGTAATCAAAATGTGTTTCATGTTCATAACCTCTTTACTTTAATGATTTGTTTTCGTTTTATTTTCCCATAAAAGATACTTTACTGTTCTTTCCTTCTTTTATTTGCGATGCCAGTTCATACATATTTGTCTTCACCCTTCCTTTGATAAATTCCGGGATATTATATGACTGAGTCAGGAATGTATAATAATCTGTCGATTGTTGAGGCAACAGAAAGGGCTTTGAAAGAACACCATCTTCCCCAACATGAGCAATAAAAGGACGTGTATACAACCCGTCCAGACGGCGGCTGCTAAACACGACCCATTTGCTGTTGGAAGACCAGGAATGATAGCTGTCGGTTTCCGGACTATTTACTTTTTCCGTAGAAATCCGTTCACCGGTTGCCAGATCAAACATACACAGATCGGCATCCTTATGCCAAATTGGAAACGTCCCGTAATCGGTAGTCGTACAAAGTAAAAACTTTCCGTCCGGCGATACCCGGGGAAACAATATACTGTGTTGCTCGGTATCCGCCCGATAAATCGTATCGACCACAGAGCCGAATGTCCGGCTTTCCGGATCAAACGGAATACGGCAAAGACTATAACGGAGTTCTTTCAGACCGCCAGGTACTTTCAAGGCCGGAGCCGAACAGAAAAAAAGGAACTTCCCATCTGGAGAAAAAGTAGGGAATGTCTCAAAACGATTCTTTGAAAACAAATG
Source organism: Parabacteroides goldsteinii DSM 19448 = WAL 12034 (assembly GCF_000969835.1). Lineage (GTDB taxonomy): Bacteria > Bacteroidota > Bacteroidia > Bacteroidales > Tannerellaceae > Parabacteroides > Parabacteroides goldsteinii. The sequence goes on along the minus strand of NZ_KQ033912.1, from coordinate 2,835,210 downwards.
CCCGGTTGTCAGGACAGTCTGTTTTTCCACATCATAAACAACAACGTCCGACGCTTTATCATATACCTCCGTCCGGTGGACCGGATGGGTATCTTGGGTTGTATTGTTAACCGAAAAAGCAACATATTTCCCTGACGGATGCCACGACGGATAAACCAGCGAAGAGATAGTCTTATCTGTCTTTGTATCCAACGTTTCTATTTTCTCCCCGTCAATCAACACCGTACAGCCATATTTAGAACGCACATGGAACAACATCTTATCCGGGTCCTGCATACAAAACGAATGGCAGTTCATGCAATTACTGTCCGTCAGACGGTTTTCAAGAATAGGATCTTGCCTGAAAGAAGCCAGTTCCCGCTGATAGATCCCCATCTTCCCCCATAACTGATATCCCGGATCAATCAAACGATAAGCGATATAAGGGTCGATCGGGTCCGTCGAAACCTGGATATGGAAGGGCAGAAAAGCATTCCACTTTCCTCCTTCTTCCAGCAAAACAGAAACCTCTATCCGTTTCCCGGCGGCTGAAGCCAACAACTTTTTCCAGTCTGAGTCCGGAATCAAGAATGTCCCATCCGAAGCATAAACAAAAAACAAATATCCCTCCGTATGAAACACAGCACAAGCCTTCCCAACTCCCCGGACCGCAAAATTAAGCGGGGCGATCGTTTCGGGAATCGTTACTCCGGTATAATCCGGATAGATCGCCGGCTGCTCGTTTATCTGCCCTGAAGCGACAGGGGACTGTTGGGAAGAACAACCTCCCAGCATTAATAAAACCAATATGTAGAATAGGAATTGTTTCATTTATCAATTGTATTAAACATATAATAAAACCAGTATGTCTTACCATATTCAGAAGCCAGCACAGTTGCCGGAGACTGCCCGAAACGGGAACTATCCTGTACCTTCTGCATAAAAGTGATCGCCTTGTTCCTAACCATCACACTGACTCCATGTTCCAACCAGAAATGCGGGTCATTCGGATTGCAAATCACAATAGCTTCCTGTTGGCTCTCAGTCATTTCAGGCCAGGCCGGAGTCCCGTAAAGGGTTTCCTGCAACGTTTTATATGTCCCGATGTCCTTATTCAGCAACAGGAACGATGTCAGATACTGGAGACCGGCCTTATTATCCGGACATGCCGGAACAAGATGTATCAGCGTACTGACCGGATCCGTATATAATTCAGGGATAGCCGCTTCCGCCTTCCAGCAACGACGCTTCAATCCTAAAACAGCATCTTGTTCAACCGCCCGGTCATCATATAGAAAACGCCGGTAAGAAGATGCCCATTCCTTATAATACCAGGTACTTTCCAGCAGACAGATATATTTTTCCGCTACCGGATAAGCTCCTGTAATAATATTTGTCTCCATCAGTCTTTTCAGCATCCGTGGATTACCTGACGGACGGGAACTGACCAGGGCCTCAAAAGCAAATTTCTGGGAAGTACTGATAATCCCCATACAATAATATAAATCACTATGTAGCTCAGCGGTAAAAACCGACTGATCCCAACGCAGCATTAATGACTCTATCCCCCGCTGAGGATATTCGAACAACCGTTCCGACAATTGCCCGGTATGGGCCAATGCCAGATTCAGGTTACACATACGGCGTTTAGACAATACGGTCTGATCAAATTCCGATATCACTTTTTCCCACTGCCCGGTACGGACATAATAATCCTGTCTAAATTGATCGAGAGCTGCCAACTGTCCAAAATGCGTGATCCCCTCATACGCAAGTAATAAAATAACCAGCCATTGACATCCTTCCAGCCAGCATCTTCCTTTTAATGATGCAGGTGTTTTATATTTCCTCAAATAAGCGGCCAGCAGCATTGCTACCGGAAGGGCATACCATGCATAATAGATCCCGGGAGCTTTCTGCAACGGATTACAATAAGCATCAGGGAGAAATGCACAAGTCAAATTCCGGCTAACTCCCAGATATACACCGACAACAGCCGACAATACAGCTATCAGCAAATAAACTATACTTGCGTATTTCTTCTTACCATTGGTTAGAAATTCAAACAATAATACGGAGATGGCAAACAGATGTACAACCGGTCCGGCCACTCCATACAAAATCGGGATCACACAAATCCCATAAATAAACCGTATCTGTGATTTCAGTCTTACATACAACCATAAAAAAAGTAATAGAAACAGATAGGCAATTGTTCCTTGCTCATAATAATCATAATTCAGATGCATGACCAGCAAAGAGAGCCAGGGAAGTAAATAAACAAGGGGAAGATCCCCCCGTAAACTAATCTTCTTTATAACCGAAGAAGATAACAGAACTATCCAGGTCAGAAGAAAAGCCGAAATAACAGGCCCGCCCCATAAAACGATATAAAACTGAGAAAGAAATTCTGAAATATAAAGTGCACCCCCCCCCGCCTGCTTCAATGTCGCAGCCGCATATTGCCACGTGAACTGAAACATTTGTAATTGTTCCTTAAATGGGAACAGGAAACAAAAGACAAAATAAAAGACTATCGCTTGCAAAAGAAACAAGAGAAGCCCGAATACTAAATATTTATGTTTCATTTATATACGACAAGTGTCTGTCTGAATGAATATTAATTATAAGGAATACGTAAAGTCACCTTTTATAACTCGGCGCATTCCTTATAGAATATCGTACTTATTCAAAAACCAATTCTCTTTCAACAACGGTAGTGTGTCCTGCTCCATCCCATAGTTGAACAGTTAAAGTATATCGTCCCGGCGTTGAAACATTGGCAATAAAAGTAGCTACTTGTATGCCACATCCTTCGAGTTTGACAGAAGATGTAACTCCTCCTGGTAAAAACCATGCAAAATCAAACATTTTAGAATCAAATCCCGGCACTGAAACTTTGGGTTGAACTATGAATCTATAGTTTGTATTACAATAAAAAGGGCCCATAACCAAACCCTAGTTCATAAGTTTGAATTTCCATTTCCGGAAAACCATTTTCCAATATATCTGAGTATCTTACTTGGGTCACATTTTCAGACTCTGTGCCTGTTGTTACAGCATAAATATTGGGGGTAAAACCTAGAAATGAGAACAGGAGTAAAAAATAATATGCTTTCATAATACACTATATTAAAGTTACCAATATTCTTTGTAAAGAGCACCTCAATGAATTTAAGGTGCTCTCTCGTATTTAATTAATTCCAACCCGGATTTTGTCCAAGATCAGGATTTAATGTTACTTCATCCATCGGAATAGGTTCAAGGAAACGCTTGTCATTCGCTGTCCATTTTCTACCATCAGGATACAGACCTCTCACTTTATATTGCATCAGATAAGTCTTACCTTCAAACTCCATAATCGGACGAGCATTTTCTCCGTCACCAAAAGTAATACTACTAGTTGCATACAAATCGCGAACTGCATCTGTAATACGAATACCAAACATTGTTTTGGGATTTTCGAAAACTTTCATAGCATTCCAACGCTTCAGGTCATCCAAACGGAAACCTTCTGAGATCAATTCAATACGACGCTCACGACGTATTTCATAAATCAACGGAGAAACAGAATAACCATAATCAATAGCTTTCGGATCAGCAACAGGATTAACTGTTAGATGGGCCATTTCCACACGATCACGTAATTGATTTATTGTTTTATCCAAAACATCCTGCGTACATTTTCCTAATTCTGCATTTGCTTCTGCATTAATCAGCAGCACTTCTGCATATCGGTAAACAAACCAGTCATAAGTTGTATGGTTTGCTTCAGCCTGTAGCAATAACGGAGAACGATATTTTACACATGGATAACCTGTAACAGCACTACTTCCATCACAATTAGGATATAAATTTACCTGACGTTCTCCATTTACAACCTGATAAGGTTTGTGGGTATTATCAATAATCTGATACATACGCGGATCACGATCTGTAAACTCATCATCCAAAGTAGCATCACCTTTATACTGATCACTTATAGAGATCGGTTTGCCATCTTTACAGAGAAATGACTCAACAAAATCTTTCGACAAACCAGTCCCCAAAGAACCAGCCTGACGGGCTGTTTGATGCATCAATACACCATCCAAATAAATACGAGCCAAAATACATTCTTTATTTGATGTCAAATCTTCCTGTATAAACTGATTAGAATAAGACAATGGATATCCTTCAAAAGGCATCTGTCCGCAACCAGCATCCGAGCCTTTCACAATGGCATAGTTACCTGTAGCCATTATAGTATTAGTAATATCAACAGCTTTTTGCAATAATTCTTCTGATGAAGGAGAACCTGATTCATTATGATATTTCTTATAAGTACCATAATACAAACAAACACGTGCTAATTGTGTACGAGCTGCATCTTTAGTTAAACGGCCGCTCACTGCCTGTCCATAATCAGGTAGCCATTGAATAGCAAACTCCAAGTCTTCAATCATTTTACCTAATACATAATCACGCGAATCTCTCTTTTTGTACAATTCTTCAGTATCCGAAGTCTGCAAATCTTTTTCATACCAAGGCACATCACCATAAGCCTTGATCTTATCAAAATAATCCAATGCACGGAAGAAGCGTACTTCTGCCACATAAGGATTAATTTCACTTTCAGAACCTTCTACCGAGCTATAACGTTGCATAAAGAAATTGCAAGCACGAATCTGAGTCCAATCCCATTTCGTATCTTTTGTTGTTGCAGGAATTACTTTTTCATTAAAAAGATAACTATCCGGATTAGTAACAACACAATTATCACTAACATTATCCTTTTCAACACTTGGTTGATCCAGCTTATCATACAATCCTGTTGTATAATATTCAAGATCCGACACTTTAGTCCAGTATGACTTATCAGTGAACGAATCAATTGGTGATTTATCTGTTACATCGCAAGATGTAATCAATCCTGCCAAAGTAACACCAAATAAAATATATTTTACTTTCATACGATTTTACTTTTAATTTAATTAGAACGTCAAGTTTAGTCCGACAGAGTATTTCCTTGAAATCGGATAAGTCATATTACTCAGTGTTTCCGGATCGTAAGAGTCAATCAACGGAGTGAACGTGAGTAGGTTTTCACCCTGAACATATACTCTCAGACGACTGATACCTACTTTATTCATTATCTGTTTCGGGAATGTATAACCTAAAGTAAGGTTCTTCAAACGGATATAAGCAGCATTTTGCAAATAACGATCTGATTTTTGACGGTTACCGCCATGAGTCCAAAGAGGGCGTGGGAAATAAGCACCTGTATTCTCTGGAGTCCAATAATCTAACGCTTGTTTCAAAGGCACATCCCATTGGCTTTTGAATCCCCAAAATGCATAATCGTCACAAAAATAATCACGTTTACCAATACCTTGCCAAAACATTTCAAAATCAAATCCTTTGTATTCGAAACCACCTGTCAAACCATAGCTATAACGCGGAGTCGTGTTACCAATGATCTTCTGGTCACCCATATCGTCCAATGTATTCTTTCCACGAGTGATCTTACCGTCACCATTTAAGTCTACATATCTTACATCACCTGCTTTCCACTGACCACCATAAAATTCAGACTGGTCGGCAGCAGCAGCTTCTGCATCAGATTGGAACAGACCATCCGAACTATAGCCATAGAGCGTATTTATTTTGTAACCTACGTAGTTTTGATTTACAGTATTACCATTTTTATCTGTTGTATACATGGAACCTGTCGGATTTTCAAACCGTGTTATTGTTGATTGATAATCAGCCAATACACCTTTCACCCAATAATTCAACCCATTTTCCAGACGATCATTCCAACTAAGCGATAATTCCCAACCAACAGTTTTCAAATCAGCAGCATTTTCAACTGGCACTTTTGTTCCTAGCACTGCAGGTAAAGCCTGTCCTGCCGTCAACATATCTTTTGTATTACGACGGTACCAGTCAAAAGAAGCAGCTAATTTATTATCCAAGAAAGAAGCATCTGCACCAAAGTCCATCTGATTAACAGTTTCCCAGGTAAAAGAAGAACTAACTAACCCGGAAGGAGTAACAGCAATAGGTCTTGCACCATCGAAAATAATACCATAAGAAGTATTAGTCCCATAAGAAGCCAGATAAGGAAAGTTTCCCAAATCACCTGTAACCTGATTTCCTAATGAACCGTATGAACCACGAAGTTTCATATCATTCCACCAACCTTTCATCGGTTCCCAGAATGATTCTTCAGAAATACGCCAAGCGGCTGATACGGATGGGAAGAATGCATAACGATCATCTTTGGGGAATTTTGAAGAACCGTCATAACGGCCATTGAATTCAAAGAGATAACGTTGTTTATAGTTGTAATTCAAACGGAAGAAGAAACCATTAATAGCCCACTGGCTTTCTTCATATCCTAAGTTCTTTTCACCAGAGGCCAGATTCAATGCAGGATTGCTGTCGTCAATCAAACCTTTACGACCAGCCCAGAAGCTCTTAGTATGCTTATATTCCTGGTTATAGCCGGCCATCACTTTAAAGTTGTGAGTGCTCTCATTAAACGATTTTGTATATTCAGCAAAAGCATTGAATGCTGTATAATAATCTTCCTGATTAGTCATTGTTGCACTACTCGGGTTTGTCCAGGGATAAACACCTTCAGTTCCAGCAACTGCCTTGTATTCAGTAAAACGCTGAACATGCTGTTTAGAGTTCTGGTTATAAACATTGAAAGTATAGTCTGCATTAATAACCAAACCTTCCAGCGGAGTCAGTCTGATTGCCCCCGTCAGCCATAAGTCATTCGTTTTATATTGATTCAAACCACCTTGTTTCTGCAATGCAATAGGATTTGTATTACCACCTTGGCCTGCAAAATAGCGTTGTCCGTCATCTCTATATTCCTTGCCTCCGGAAGTAGTTATACCTCCAGTATAATTAGGATCACTAATAGCCGCTGCCCCTGGAACATTATACAAACGACCGGTATGTCCATGATAAACAGGCATCAACGGACTCAAATCGTTCTTCATCATACCGCTATAAGCTTCAATGCCGGAATAAGCAGTAGTGTTCATCGAAGTTGTACCTCCGGAAGGATGAGCTTCCTTTGTATAAGTATCCATCATTTTGAAAGATACATTCAACCATTTTGTAACATCTGTTGAAACATTCAAATTAGCATTAAACTTTTTATAACTATCGTCAGACTCTTTCAACAAACCTCCAACATCATTAAATCCTACAGATCCATAATACGTAGTTTTTTCACTACCACCATTTACATTTACATTATACATCTGCGAAAAACTGGCTGTTTTATACAGTTCATCGAACCAATCTGTATTACCGCAATATAACCAGTTATTCTGACTTGATCCTTCATCATAGAATTCAGGGTAAGCGTATGTTCCATTGTAGTAAGCCTTTGCATATTCGACAACCTTGGGGTTTAGAGGCGAAGCACCATCACCATTGTTATTGGCATCTGTATACATATTTATATACTCCATGGAGTTCAGACCATGGATGCGTTTGGCCGGAGACTGCCAATATCCGTTTGCACTCAAAGAAACCTGAGGTGCACGTTCTTTCTTACCCTGCTTAGTCGTAATCAGAATAACACCATAGGCTGCCCTGGCACCATAAATAGCAGAAGAAGCAGCATCCTTCAATACAGAAATAGAAGCGATATCTTCCGGATTTACCAGATTCGCATCCATTTGAACGTTGTCAACCAAAACCAACGGACTACCTCCATTAATTGAAGTTGTACCACGTACGTTAAAATCAGAGCCTTTACCAGGGGCACCGCCCTTATTCATTGTAATATTCAAGTTAGGAACAACTCCCTGCAATCCCTGACCCACATTGGCAATAGGACGGTTTTCCAAAACATCGCCTGCAACCTGCGCAACGGCACCTGTCAGGTTTGCCTTTTTCTGCGTACCATAACCTACTACTACTACTTCATCCAAGGCTTGTGAGTCTTCGGCCAAAGATACTTTCAAAGCAATCTGTCCAGTGTACTTGATTTCCTGCGTAACATAACCAATAAAAGAGATCTGGATAATGTCTCCTTTTTTCACTCCTTCCAATGTAAAGTTACCGTCCATATCGGTAACATTTCCATTCGTAGTTCCTTTCACAATAACAGAAGCACCCGCAATCGGACCTAAGGCATCTTCCACCACACCACTAACTTTCCCGCTTTGCTGGGAAACGCTAACGCTTTGCTTTACAGGTGCAATTTCTGCAAAAGCACCAACAGGAACTGCTAAGGCCCCTGATAGCAAAATTAGACTTACTAACTTAGTTTTTTTCAGCATAAAGTTATAATTTAAAGAATACATCTTTTATAAAAAGGGCGACAGTCTTATAGGTAAGTAGATACATTCACTCTCAGGCAATAGAACTGGGCGCACTTTTCATAGTCATTTGCTTGTCATTATTTACATAAGTTCTGAAGGAACTCTGTTTTTCCTTTGTAATAATTCTGTACAAATACTTGATTCATGTTATATAAATAAAAAAAAATAGGATACTGTTTGAATTTTAACAAACTTTTATGGTGATTGTGACGCAAACACCAGTAATGATTTTGAAAATTCATACAGTATATGATAATTTTATACTTAAAGAACTTAATTACAGTTTTTTTTTGAAAAAATTAGAATGGGCTGACAGAGTTCCTTCAGAACTTAAATAACCTTACGACTATCACACTAATTCATACAAATGGAGATCTTCAAGGTTTCTTTGCATAGGTCAACAGGTTACGCCAGATAAGGTCATTCTTCTCTCTAAAAATTTTCAATATATAAATTTCAAACATAATTAACGGTTACATATTATCTATTTCACTTTAATGCGATACGGTTTTTGAGAAAATATTAATAACAACAACACTCGCAATAATCAATCCTACCCCCAGATTACCCTATGGTAGTTTCAAAAGATAATATAGATTGACTAGTAGATGTCAGTCATCATTCGGGATGTATTACGACAAGTATATAATAAATGAATCCCCATACCATCTTTTTCAATTTGATGCATTTAGCATCAATAATCTATCATATTGATCCATTTATAAACATTTTCATATCAGCCACATTACGCAAGACAACCAAAGCAGAGGGACTTGCTATACAATATTTAACACTTAATTCATCAAAGCCAAATTCAAATCACCGTTTTAAATAAATTGCAAGTTCGTTTAAAACGAGATTTTTTTCATTTTAAATGAATTGGAGATTTATTTAAGAGAAATTTTTTGTTAAATTCGGTCGAAGAGACCTCTTTTCAGAGTCTTTTTACCCTCAAAACACATGTTTTACAGCAGATTATTTTTCCAGACGGAGACAAATATCGTATCAGAGCCAAATAACACATTCATACAGATAATTCATATTCAATATCAATATTCAACAATATCAGCACAATGCAGACTAAAAGACAGTCGCAATAAACAAAAACCGACATAAAGACACACAAACATTGCTCATAAGAGCAATAAAAAAGGACATGCTTGAGTAAGGACACATACAGTTCACTGGCAACAGGGTTAATTTGACATTTTGACAAACAACATTTACCCTATAAATCAATAAACGGAAGTTTACGGGCCTTCTCCATTAGCTCATATGAAAGTCGCCCAGCATCTTCTGTCTACGAATTCCATGCTTACTTCCCTCCGATTTTGATCTATGTGAAGAAATGATTTTACTTTAATTCGTTACCTTTGCGGCAAATAACAGACTTTTACCATGATAAGCCCATTGACATCACTCCGTTTTTTATTTGCATTAATGGTTTTCGGAGCACATATTTACACTATCGATCCCTATTTCGACCATTTGTTCTATAAAGAAGGATTTGTGAGTGTAAACTTCTTTTTTATTCTTAGCGGATTCATTATCGCTTATACCTATCGCGACAGGCTTCTTGAACAAAAGTCTACTTTGCGGGAATTTTGGGTGGCTCGTATCGCACGCATCTATCCGCTCCATTTACTGACACTTGGCATATCGGTTTGTGTGGGTGGATATATATCGGGTGATCTTATTGACTGGATCAAACATTTTGTTGCCAATCTATTTCTTCTCCAACCGTTTATACCAGCTGCCGATTATTTCTTTTCATTCAACAGCCCGTCATGGAGTTTGGGATGCGAACAATTATTTTATTTCCTGTTTCCTTTTATTATCGGATGCCTGGGCAAAAAGAACCGGATTCTTTACCTTGCCGGGGTTCTGGTTATCGCAATCCCAATAGCTATGTACTTCACAATGGATCAAGATATAAAAGCGATATGGTATGTAAATCCGCTTACCCGTTTACCGGATTTTCTGATCGGAATGCTATTGTTCCACCTGTATGATAAATTCAAACAGAAAGAATGGACTTATAAACAGGCTTCGGTCTACGAAACAGCCGTTGTCCTGCTTTTCCTTCTTTTTTATCTGCCTGCGGGAGAATATATTCCCAAAGTATTTCGTTATTCCTGTTACTACTGGTTGCCTATCAGCCTGTTGCTGTACGTTTTTGCACACCAGAAAGGATATATATCACGTCTTTTATCCAATAAATATCTTGTCATTGGCGGTGAAATCAGTTTCAGTTTTTACCTGATACATCTCTTCATAATAGAAGGATATAACTGGATAATCCGTAGCTACGATCTCCATATCCCGTATCAACTGGGGATACCCGTCATATTAATTATCGTGACCGGACTAAGCCTGCTGTCATATTACTATTTTGAAAAGCCGGCAAACAAATTGGTAAAGAATTTATTAAACAAAAAATAATAATCGACATGCAACAAACTCCAACTTCCAAAATTCCCCGTATCGAGGTGGTAGATGCTTTACGAGGCTTTGCCGTTCTGGCAATTATTCTGGTTCATAACCTGGAACATTTTATCTTTCCGGTATATCCGGATGCGGCCAGCCAACCAGAATGGCTGAACATTCTGAATGAAGGCGTCTTCAGCGTCACCTTCTCGCTGTTTGCCGGGAAAGCATACGCTATTTTTGCTTTATTATTCGGCTTTACATTTTATATCCAATATACCAACCAACAGAAAAAAGGGAAAGACTTCGGTTACCGTTTCCTCTGGCGATTGTTTCTGCTGGTAGGTTTTGCCACATTGAATGCCGCCTTCTTCCCGGCAGGTGATGTGTTACTGTTGTTCTGCGTAGTGGGAATATTCCTTTTTCTGGTACGTAAATGGAGTGATAAAGCGGTCCTTATCACGGCAATCATTCTTTTATTGCAGCCTGTCGAATGGTTCCATTATATCGCCAGCCTGTTCAATCCTGAATATACGCTGCCGAATCTGGGCGTCGGAGAGATGTACGGCAAAGTTGCCGCTTATACCAAAGATGGTGATTTCTGGAAATTCATTCTCGGCAACGTGACACTCGGACAAAAGGCCAGCCTGTTCTGGGCAATCGGTGCCGGTCGCTTCCTGCAAACAGCCGGCCTGTTCATGCTCGGATTGCTTATCGGCAGAAAACAATTATTTGTTACTTCCGACACGAATACCCGCTTCTGGGTAAAAGCCCTGATCATTTCTGCGATTGTATTTGGCCCGCTCTACCAGTTGAAGGTCATGTTATACGATAACAGTGATGCGAATATGATCAAAAATACGGTAGGTGTAATTCTGGATATGTGGCAAAAGTTTGCCTTCACAGTTGTACTGGTTGCCTCTTTCGTTTTATTATATCAGAAAGATTCATTCAAGAAACTGACTACCTCATTACGTTTCTACGGAAAGATGAGTTTGACAAACTATATCTCCCAATCCATAATGGGAGCAATCATCTATTTCCCGTTCGGTTTATACCTGGCTCCTTATTGCGGATATACCGTCAGTCTGCTGATCGGTTTCATCCTGTTCCTGTTGCAGGTAAGTTTCTGTAAATGGTGGCTGAAAGGACATAAACAAGGCCCGCTGGAAAGCCTATGGCACAAACTGACCTGGATCAATTCAAAATAAACGAAACCGAGATCAGTTTTAAATAAGATTAAAAAATAAATACTTTCAAAGAACCAAAATAATATAAAGGGAGGTCGGAGCAGATAGCCGGTCTCCCATTGGGATAGGATTAAAGGTAACAAAAGAAGAAGCATTTCTATTGAATAAATCTGGCAAGTAAAGATAGGAAAGTCGGATTTATGTATATCTTTATCGTCGATATAACCATATATGAAAAGCGAATCTGAGATATATTCTTTTAATCAGTTGTATGCTGATTACAAAAGTCGTTTTGTCCATTTTGCCAATACATACGTCAGTGATAGTATGATAGCAGAAGATATTGCGATCGAAAGCTTGATGTATTATTGGGAAAATAGAAGAAATCTTGCACCCGATTCAAATATACAAGCTTACATCCTGACCACTATCAAACATAAATGTCTGAATTATTTACAGCGCTTACGTATGCAGGAAGAAATAGTCGAATATCTAAAGGATTGCGATACCTGGGAATTAAACCTACGTATTGCTACTCTGGAAGCCTGTGATCCGGAAAAACTGTTTTCCGACGAATTGCAAACTCTTGTAGACAAAGCATTAGAAACATTACCGGAACAGACACGCGATATCTTTATCCGTAGCCGTTACAACAACCAAAGCCATAAGGATATTGCAGAAGCCCTGGGTGTTTCGACAAAAACTGTAGAATTTCATATAACCAAGGCCCTTAAAGTCCTGCGCGTCGCCTTAAAGGACTATTTCCCATTATTGGCATTCATTCCTAAATTATTTTATTGATTATTTACCAGCCCTTTTACGAGTCCATTTTTTAACCCTGAAATTTTTTTTCAAAAAAGTCACATTTTTCGTTAGGGATATTCCTGGCTTATTTGCTTTATAGATAGAAACGAAAAAAATGGAAAAAGATACATTATACAAATTCTTTGACGGCAAAGCTTCTCAAGAAGAGAAAAAAGCAGTCCGTGCCTGGTTGGAAGCCACTCCACAAAACGAGAAAAGGCTTTTCAGGGAACGCGAATTTTTCGATGCGATGATCCTGTCAGGCAAAACGCGGACAGCCACCTCAAAGAAAAAATCCCGCCCATTCTATCTGGCTATTATGCAGGAAGCCATGAAGGTTGTTGCTATCTTTGCCATTGTCATTACTTGCGGAGTCTATTTCTATCAATCGGAAATCAGGAAGATTAACCAAAGTATAAGTACAATCACCGTACCAGCTGGTCAACGTGTAAACCTGGCTTTGCCGGATGGCACAAGCGTTTGGTTAAATGCTCGTTCCAAAATGAGTTATCCTGCTGCTTTTACAGGTGATAAGCGAGAAATAACTCTGGATGGGGAAGCCTATTTTGAGGTTAGCCATAATACGGAAAAACCGTTTGTTGTACAGACTTCAAAATGTAATGTGGAAGTGTTGGGCACGAAATTCAATGTTGAGGCATATAGCGATTCGGAAGACTTCAATGCTGCGTTGATGGAAGGATCGGTGAAGGTTATAAATAATAAAAATCCGTCGGGAACAGTCCTGCTGTCTCCTAATTATATGGCTTCTTTAAAGAATGGCAAATTGTCTGCTTCCCCAATATCGGACTTTGATATCTTTCGTTGGAAAGAAGGACTGATCTGCTTTCGTAATATGAATTTTGAACAACTGATGTTACGTTTTGAGAAATGTTATGGAATACGGATCGTTGTAGAGAACAAGAACCTTATTAAATATGTATGTAGTGGTAAATTTCGTATTTCAGATGGGATAGATAACGCGTTACGTATTTTGCAGAAAGATGCGAAATATTCTTTTGAACGGAACAAAGACGAGTCCGTCATTTATATTAAATGATGTCTAACTTTAAATAGATTGCCTATGATATGATAGCTTAGTTAACCTTTTCATAAAAATGCCGACCAGTGTCCCCACACTCATCGGCATTCTACTAACACAATTATTTAAACTGTATTAATAATTTTGATATACAAAGATATGAATAAAGAATCTTTGCCGGATATTCTTTTGATTAAAAGATTCCGACGTAAACAATTTTTTAGAATCATGAAAATAACCACTCTATTATTATTCATGTTCATCTTTTGTCTTCATGCAGAAAATTCTAACTCACAGAATATCAGTGTGACGATTCAAGAGAATGATGCCAGACTTGAAAATGTCTTAAATGAAATCGAGAAACAAACTGACTACTTATTCATATATAATAAGTACGTGAACGTTAATCGGAAAGTATCAATAGATCTTAACAAATCTTCTTTGGAAGAAGCTCTCAAAAACTTGTTTGACGGAACAAATGTAAAATATTCGTTTGATGGTTCGTACATATTACTTACCCAAAAAAATGATGCGCCAAACAAGACTATATTATCGAACGCACAGCAAAAGGATCTTATTTCAGGTAAGGTTACAGATAATCACGGCGAAACAATTGTAGGAGCAAATGTTGTTGTCAAAGGAAGTACATCCGTAGGGACCATTACCGATATCAATGGGAATTTTTCCATACAAGTACCTGATAAAGCAGTTTTGATAGTATCGTATATCGGCTATTTATCGCAGGAGGTAGAAATAAAGGGCCAACGTCCTATACGTGTTGTTTTAACAGAAGACACACAAGCCTTGGAAGAAGTGGTCGTAATTGGTTATGGGACGGCAAAACGCCGTGACTTAACAGGTGCCATAGCAAGCGTAAAAGCAGAAAAAATGGAAGTGGAAGCACCTCGTGATATTACCGACCTTATGCGTGGAACAGCTGCAGGTTTGAATGTCGGAATGTCTACTTCGGCAAAAGGCGACTTAACACCTCAAATCCGTGGTGTAAATACATTAACTGCCGGATCAAGTCCAACGATTGTTGTGGACGGAGTTATTTATTATGGTTCTTTGTCCGACATAAATACAAATGATGTTGTGAGCATTGATGTTTTGAAAGATGCAAGTTCTGCTGCCGTGTATGGTTCACAGGCAGCTAATGGCGTTATTGTTATCACAACTAAAAAAGGCAAAGGAAAATCTGATGGCTCCGCTACTGTTACATTCAATGCTAATGTAGGGTTTGTCCAATCTGCAAATCAAATGCCAATATTGGATGGCAAAAAATATTTAAAGTACAGACAGGATTATCAAATGGGAAATAGTTCAAGTGATTACCTGACGAAATTTCCAGAGATTTATACTAATCCTTTCGAGTTGAATGGTACAGGTGTCAATCCTTTGGATTGGTATAATTATAATCAAAAAACACCGGTGTCTTCTGTCTCAGATGAGGATCTGACACGCGCATGGCTTTCCAGGTTGCAACTTTACACTCCTGAAATAGATAATTATTTAGCAGGAATAGAGACAAACTGGGCAGATCTTGTTCTTCACAAAGGTTTGCAACAAGATTATACAGTCAGTGTTTCCAACCGGACGGATAAAGTAAATTATCACTGGTCACTGGGCTATGTGGACCGGGATGGTATCATCGTAGGAGACAATTATAAGAATCTTCGCACCCGCTTGAATCTTGATTCTAAAATAACAAACTTTTTAACAATAGGGATGAATGCGAATTTTGCTATCCGGGATGAAAGTTCACAGCCTGCAGACTGGAAAGCAATGGCAAAAAATTCACCCTACGCATCCAACAATTTAGATGATCCCGAAAGTTTGTATCGCTATTATGTAGCAGGAGATAATTCAACTACGAATCCTTTGTATGCACGTGAATACAGAGACCAAAGTCAAAAGTATTATTCATTGAATGCCAACTTATATGCAAAGGTTCAATTACCTTTTGGCATCGAATATCAGTTGAATTATACACCTTATTTACAATGGTATCATAAATTCTACCATCAGTACGCGGACAGCGAGGTGGAAACTAAAGGGGGAACCTCCGAACGTCAGCATGATATTAAGTCCCATTGGACCGTTGATAATATTTTGCGATGGAAAAAAGAATTCAATAAGACACACAATTTAGAATTAACATTGTTGGCTAATGCAGAGAAAAAGGAAACCTGGTCAACGATTGCTGCAACATATGGTTTTAACCCAAGCGATGTTTTAGGATATCATAATTTATCATCAGGATTAAACCCTACAAACCAAAGCTCCGATACCTATTGGACCGGAGATGCCCTAATGGCACGTGTTTTTTATTCTTTTCAAAATAAATATATGCTGACGGCTTCAGTCCGTCGAGACGGTTATTCTGCATTCGGCATCAATAATAAGCGAGCTACTTTCCCCTCTGTTGCATTAGGCTATGTCTTTACATCAGAGAAATTTATGGAAAATACAAATCATTGGCTAAATTATGGTAAACTGCGTTTTTCCTGGGGGCAAAATGGCAATCGTGATATTGGACAATATGCCGCATTATCAAATATGAAGACAAACCCTCTGACTTATATCGGACCGGACGGGACCGTTTATACTTCCACGTATATTTACGTGAATACAATGGCTAATAACAATTTGCGCTGGGAACGGACTGAATCCTACAATTTAGGGTTGGATTTTTCTTTATTCAATGATATTATCGGTGGTTCATTGGAAGTTTACTCCGGTACAACAAAAGATTTGCTTGTAGAACGTTCTTTGCCTAGCATTACAGGTTTCTCAAATGTTACTGCAAATCTGGGAAAATTGAGAAATAAAGGATTAGAACTGACCTTGAATGCAAATATTTTCAGAGAGGCTAATTTTGAATGGTCTGCATCTTCTACATTTTCTATGAACAGAAGAAAGATTGTTGCACTTTATGGAGATAAAGAGAATGTATCGGACGAAAATGGCAATATAATTGGCCAAAAAGAATCGGATGACCCGACAAACGGATGGTTTATCGGTCAGGATCCCGACCGTATATGGGCGTATGACCGTATAGGAGTATGGCAATTAGGAGAAGAAGAAGCTGCTGCTGTTTATGGCTGTAAACCGGGTGACTTTAAATACAAAGATCAAAATGGAGATGGCGTTATGAACACGGAAGATAAGGTTTTCCAGGGATATAAGACACCTCGCTATCGTTGGTCAATGAGAAATGATTTTACAATACGTAAAAATTTTACAGTATCTTTTACGATGTACTCTTATTTTGGTCATTATGGCGCTTTCGATGAAGCCGCAAATTATAACAGTGGTGCACCTTACAAATTCTCATCTTATGATATGCCACGTTGGACAAAAGACAACCCGACTAATGATTACGCAAGAATCAGTTCTTATAATGCAGGAACAAACTGGGTGAAAAAATCTTTTTTGCGTTTGGACAATATTTCTGTTTCGTATAATGTTCCTAAGACTTTCTTACAGAAGTTTGCCATTCAAAACATGAGATTTACCGTCACTGCCCGTAACGTTGCAGTTTGGTCTCCTCATTGGACATTCTGGGATCCGGAAAATGGCAGTTTGTCTCCGAGATCGTTCAATTTAGGTATAAACTTTACTTTATAACTTCAAATATAACACATCATGAAAATCAATAGATATAAAACAAGACTCTTGGTTTGTGCCATGATTTCCTTTTTGGGATGCAATGACGGTTGGTTGGAAACAAAACCGTTATCAATTTATACACCGGAAAATTCATATATTGATGCTGCTGGTTTTGAATCTGCTTTAGGAGCATGTATGCGGAATATTGTCAGTGAATTTTATGGTGACGGAGCACCTATTGTAACTGAAATGATACAATCAGATATCTGTGTAGACGGAACAACGAATAAGACCGGACCACAACAAGACATGGACCAGGCTCTTCTTCCCAGTGCAAAATTGACAGGAATAGACTATACGCAGGTCGGATGGTTTTGGACTTACACTTACAATGTCGTTAAATACTGTAATACTGTAATTTCGCGCATAGATGATATTGAATGGCAAAAACCGGAAGACCGTAATCATGTGTTAGGTTCTGCTTTTTTTCACCGGGCTTATCGTTACTACAGAGCTGTACACCAATTTGGGGATGTTCCTTTCTTAGAAGAAGAACTTACAGAACCTAAAACGGATTTTTATTCGAGTGACAGATGGAGTATTTTAGAACGCTTATATTCGGATATGGAGTTCGCTTATAAATGGGTACGGACCGGAGCAGAACGGGGAAAAGTAAATAAAGATGCCTGCGGCGTTCTACTGATGAAAATATGTATGAGTCTAGGGAAATTTGACCGGGCCATTGAAATCGGTAATGAGATTACTGCCAATCATCCGCTAATGACAGAACGTTTTACATCGAACAAGAATAAGGCACGAACTAACTTAATGCATGATTTGCATAGCATAGAAGCCAAATTAGACATGAGTAATACGGAAGGGATCTTTTATACGTCTTCTTATCCGGATATAGATGGTTCTGTCCGTATTTATACGATGAGATGCGGAGTTCCTTCCTGGAATACGGGAGGTCAGGGAACTGTAACTCCAGATGGAAAAACAGGTACAGCCTGGAATGTGTCG
This sequence comes from Parabacteroides goldsteinii DSM 19448 = WAL 12034, assembly GCF_000969835.1. GTDB lineage: Bacteria > Bacteroidota > Bacteroidia > Bacteroidales > Tannerellaceae > Parabacteroides > Parabacteroides goldsteinii. The sequence continues at coordinate 2,816,800 of NZ_KQ033912.1, read as the reverse complement.
ACTATAGCAGATGATGTACGGGAAGATCCGGATCTGGATATTAATCGTGTGTACGGACGTGGTACAGGAAAAGCGAGACCGACCAATTATTTTCAATATGAAATTTGGGGTGAAAAAGAAAAAAATGATTTAAGAGGAGTTTATAATCGCGATAGCTGGAGGCGAACAGAAGATTTGAAATACAACAATCCGGATTTAAAAAAATCAGGAAACTCCTGGTACAGGAAAAATTTACAGAAAAATGCGAATATCAGTGTAAACGATTCCATCATGTGTTGGTTTCAATGGCCTCACTATAAATTGTTTGTTCCGGAAAAGGAAACGGTTACACAGTGGTATGGAGGTGAGACTCCCTGGTATATCTATCGATCAGCAGAAGTATATTTAATGCTGGGAGAATGCTATTACTGGAAAGACCAAAAGGCTCAGGCAGCAGATATGTTAAACATAGTACGTGCTCGTGCTGGTGCCGATCCATTGACGGCTGCCGATATTAATATAGGAGAAATATTGGACGAACGTGCCAGAGAGTTGTATTATGAAGAATTACGCCATGTCGAGTTAGTGCGCATAGCATATACTTATGCAAAATTTGGTAAAACATGCGAAGTTTTTAACCGTACATATTCATTGGAAAATCTTTCTGGCCCCGGAGGAATAGGTGCTAATATAAAGGAATCAGGAGTTAATTTCTGGTGGGACTGGGTAATGGCTAAAAATAATTTTTACAGAGAACGTGTAACCACTTCATGGTACACATATCAAATAAGTGTTCATCATATTTTATGGCCAATTCCTGAAGAAGCGATCGTGTCGAATGTAAACGGAATGATCAATCAGAATATTGGATATCCCGGAGCAGAGAAAAATGTCGCTTTGTTAACCGTCGATCCTGTATCCCCTCAAACAGAAGGTTATTAATAATCCGGTATAGAGATGAAGATCAAATACATATTACTAATCGTAAATCTACTAAGCTTTTGTTTTAATAGTTTAGGGCAACAGTTTGTGAATTTGGATGCGAAAGCTACCGAAGCAACCTTTATTTACACAAAAGCGAACGGATATAAAGGGATATGGTATAGGAATCAGCTTTCCAATAACGAGTATATATATAAATACAGTGGAGGAATGGCTGTATATCCTGCTAATCACAGACCTTTTGCGATATATTCTCCAGAAGCAGAAAAAACTTTTTTCTGCTTCGGAGGAACTGATAGGGATAATATTTCTTTGTTACATAATGTGTCGTATTTTGATCACAAAACAAAAATGCTGGCAAATCCGACAACAATATTAAACAAAGAGACAACGGATGCTCACGATAATCCGGTCATTTCAATGGATGAACAGGGATATATCTGGATATTTTCAACCTCTCACGGTGTTACCAGACCATCGTATATCCATAAAAGCAGAAAACCTTATGACATAGAAACCTTCGATTTAATCCAGGCTACGGAAAAGGTGAATGGCAAAGATGTTCCATTTAATAACTTTTCATATATGCAGATATGGTATATAAAAGGGAAAGGCTTTTTAGGATTGTTCACAAAATATAAAGGCGGGTTTGGTGATCGTGTGATCGGATATAATACAAGTCGGGATGGTATAAAATGGAATGAATGGAAAGTTATTGCCCATATAGATAAAGGGCACTATCAAATATCAGCAGAAAAAGACGGAAAAATAGGAGTAGCATTCGATTTTCATCCCGCAGGAAAAGGATTGAATTATAGAACAAATCTATACTATATAGAGACTGATGATTTTGGTAAGAGTTGGCATTTGGCAAATGGGGAAAAAATTCAGTTACCATTTGATCAGATTCAAAATCCAGCTTTGATAAAAGACTATACAATTCTGAAGAAAAACTGTTATATCCTTGATATAGCATTTGATAAACGAAATCGCCCGATGGTTCTCACTATTTCCAGTAAGGGATACCAACCCGGTCCGGAAAATGATCCTCGAAGCTGGGAGTTTTTCCATTATGACGGAAATAAATGGAATAACACGGAACTTACAACATCTGATAGTAATTACGATATGGGATCTGTCTATTCAGATAATGACTTGATCCGGATAATTGCACCGACAGAAAAAGGACCTCAGGTATATAATCCAGGAGGAGAAATAGCTGTTTGGGAAAGTGATGATAACGGGATCAGTTGGAAATTGAAACGGCAATTGACAGTTGGAAGCACGAAAAACCATACTTACGTAAGAAGTCCTAAAAACTGCCATCCGGATTTCTATGCTATCTGGGCAGACGGGCATGGAAGGCAGCCTTCCCAATCAGATCTTCACTTCTGTGATAAGAATGGGCGTGTTTTTAAGATGCCACGCGATTTTAATACAAATGCTATCAACCCTATAGAAGTAAATATAGACTTAACCTCTTTTCCAGAAGGGTTTTCTCCTCAGGAAGTAGGTAACAAGTTGAGCAAACATTTTATTTCCAGCCCACATTTTCTTCATGGCAAAAAATGGATTCATTATGCTGAAGTATGTACCTGGTTAGGGGCATTACGTTATGCACAAGTGGCCGCAGACAATGAATTGCTCAATATGTTGAAAAAACGTTTCGACCGTTTACTTTCAACAGAGAAATTCTACCTACCCCCTAAAAACCATGTAGATTTGAACATGTTTGGGTGTTTACCTCTGGAATTCTACCGAGTTACTGATAATAAGGATTATTACGATCTCGGACTATCTTATGCTGATACACAATGGGAGCTGCCTCCGGAAGCGAAAGACGAAGAAAAAGCCTGGACACAAAAAGGATATTCCTGGCAAACTCGTCTTTGGATCGACGATATGTTTATGATCACTATTTTGCAAAATCAGGCATATCGCGTAACCGGTGACGAAAAATATATAAATCGTGCTGCAAAAGAGATGGTCTATTATCTGAATGAATTACAGCGTACTAATGGTCTGTTCTATCATGCTCCTGATATCCCGTATTTTTGGTCACGCGGAAATGGATGGGTAGCAGCCGGCATGACCGAGCTACTAAAAGTTTTACCGGAAAATAATCCGGATAGAAAACGGATATTTGACGGATACGTAAATATGATGAGTACTTTGAAAAAATATCAAAGAAGAGACGGAATGTGGAATCAGTTGATCGACCAGGCCGATTGCTGGGCTGAGACTTCCGGATCAGCGATGTTCATTTATGCAATTATTACAGGCATTAAAAAAGGATGGTTGGATCGAACCGAATATACACCGATCGCCCGCAAAGCATGGTTAGCGCTAGTTCCTTACATTAATGGCGAAGGAGATGTTACGGAAGTTTGTGTGGGAACTAATAAGAAAAATGATAAACAGTATTATTATGATCGTCCCCGTGCAATTGGTGATTATCATGGCCAGGCTCCTTATTTATGGTGTGCCGCTGCTCTTCTGGAAAAATAACTGTTTTCAGTATTTAATTAAACATATTAATACATTATTAAGATGAAAAAGATATTATTGTTTCTCTTTTTATTCGTTTTTTATTCTCTTTCTGCACAGAAGAAAGGTGAATATAATAACTATAAAATAGACGGATATCGACCCATATGGTTCGATTTAGGGCAAAAGTCCGAATATGGTTCTAAATACTCCGGTGGTTTGGGGACCTACACAGTCAAACATAATCCTATGGCAATATATTCTCCTGAGACAAACAAAACATTTTTTGTTTTCGGAGGAACGATCGATAAAAAAGAAAGATATTTGCTTTGCATGATAGGTTGTTATGATCATACAACCGGGAAAGTGTGTAAGCCAACGGTCGTATATGATAAGCAGGGAGTAGATGACCCACACGACAATCCTGCCCTTTTGATTGATAAGGAAGGGTATTTGTGGGTCTATATCGCCGGCAGGGGAAACCATCGTCCCGGATTTATATATAAAAGTCTGAAGCCTTACGACGTTTCTAAATTCGAATCGACCGGCTTTGAAGACATAATGGCTTATCCCCAACCCCGACTGGTTGAAAATAAAGGACATTTCATGTTTTGTACCCGTTATGACGGCGTACGAAGATTGTTCTACAGGACTTCACCGGATGGATTAAACTGGAGTGACTACCATCAGATCGCATCCATTATTCCGGAAGGTGAAAGCAAGTCCGGCCATTATCAGATTACAGGTCAATATGGGAACAAGTTAGTAACGACCTTTAATCGTCATAAAAACGGAGATTGCGATACCCGTACAAATATGTATTATTTAGAAACTACAGATTTCGGAAAGACCTGGACTTTAGCAGATGGTACACCAATTAAATTGCCGATAGTAGATAAAGATAGTCCTTGCCGGGTTATAGATGCCGAATCAAAGGGGCAAAATCTTTATATTAAAGATGTCAATTTTGATAAGAAAGGAAATGCAATTGTATTATACCTGACCAGTTATGGTCATTTGCCCGGTCCTAAGCATGGTCCCCGTGAATGGTTTGTCGCTCACTGGACCGGGAAAGAATGGGTACAATATCCAATCACAACATCAACCCATAATTATGATTCCGGAAGTCTTTACGTAGAAGGAAATCTTTGGAGAGTCATTGCTCCGACCGCAGCAGGCCCTCAACACTGGGGTACAGGGGGAGAAGTAGAATCCTGGATAAGTACAAATGCAGGGAAAACCTGGAAAAAGGAACATATATATACGAAAAACAGCCCGCGTAATCATTCTTATATGCGTCGTCCGGAAAATGCAACAGACCCGTTCTATACATATTGGGCAGATGGGAATCCTGATTGTCTGAGTATATCGAATTTTTATTTCGCCGATTCAAAAGGAAATGTTTTTCGTTTACCTTACAATATGAAAGAGGAATGGGAAAGACCTGAACATGTCGATTATACCTCTAATCTCTCGCCACAGGATTTTCAAAACTATGCGTATCTTTTTGAAAATAATTATATCAAGAAGATGATGGTCAAAACAACAGACTGGCAATTGGCACACCCCCGGCACGGACAAACGGACTGGACAAACGGTGCTTTTTATGCAGGGGTATATGCAGCATGGGAAACAACAGGCTCTAAAAAAATATATAATGCAATGATGGCAGTGGGAAATGATTCTACTCACTGGAAACCAGGTAAACGTTGGTTCCATGCCGATGATATCGCAATCAGCCAAATGTACATTGATTTATATCGCAAGGAAAAACGTCCTGAAATGTTAAATGCGACTATTGAGGCACTGGATCGTTTCTTAAAAGAACCTTATCCTACTTCCGGGAAAAAAGATATCATAAAATGGTGGTGGTGCGATGCATTATTTATGGCACCTCCTACTTTAATTAAATTGGGAATTGTCACGAATAATAACTCATATCTGGAATATAATGATAAATGCTTCAAAGAATGTTATGACCTACTGTACAATAAGAAAGAACATCTCTTTGCTCGTGATCTGGGATATGTCGTAAAAGGAAATAAAGAAGACAGAGTTGAAGCCAATGGCAAATTAATATTTTGGGGACGCGGTAATGGCTGGGTTATGGGAGGTCTGGTCCGGATTTTACAGGAATTACCGGCCAATTACCCGCAGAGAAGTTTTTATGAACAATTATTTAAGGAAATGGCAATTCGTATTGTCTCCTTACAACAGGCTGACGGTTTATGGAGGGCAAGCCTTCTTGATCCGGAATCTTATCCGGGAGGAGAGGTCAGCGGTTCCGGATTTTTGTGCTATGCTTTGGCGTGGGGTGTTAATAATGGTCTGTTAAAAGAAGAGTTGTACATAAATGCCGCTAAAAAAGCATGGATTGGACTGAATAAATGTGTAAATGAAGAAGGACGGGTTGGCTGGGTACAACCTATCGGTGCAGACCCCAGGAAAAACTTTTCAGCGGATAGCTGGGAAGTCTATGGCACAGGAGCTTTCTTATTGGCAGGAAGTGAAGTAATACATTTACCTAAATAAAGAATTTCACTTCTTAGCAGAAATGAGCTATCCTGTCGTCAACCTCACTTGGTTATTACAGGCTCATTTGTGGAATACAATAAGGTGTTTTCTATTAAACTAAAGGAAAAAAGTTGTTTTTGGCGTCCTCATAAATGTTTTTGAGGACGCCAAAAATATTTATGAGGGCCTCGAAAACATTTATGACGCCCTCGTGAACAAAAATCTACCTGTTCATCTCATACAATAATTCAATTATTTCTTTTCATTCAATAACTTTTCCAGTAAAGCAACCTTTTCTTTTTCATTACCCATCATCCGTTCATATAAGGATGTATTCTCTTTGGTCAGTTCGATGATTTTTTCAACAGGATGAATTATTCTGTTATCATTACTCAAATCCGAAATCGATTAATGATTGACAACATAAACAAGATATACCCGTTTTTATTCCATTTTATACAAATGTTTTCGCACACACATGTTAGGAAATTAAATATAAACTACTACTTTTGTACTGGAATATAAAAGTTTATGCCATGGATAAAAAAGTAATCACCTTTGGAGAGATAATGCTCAGACTGGCCACACCAGATTATCTCCGTTTCAATCAGACAAATCAATTGAATGCTACCTTCGGAGGTGGCGAAGCTAACGTTGCCGTATCGCTGGCAAATTATGGGATCGACACAGAGTTCGTAACCCGTTTGCCGAAAAATGATATTGCTCGTGCCTGTGTTATGGATTTACGTAAATATGGTGTCGGAACCTCCCACATCGTTTACGGAGGCGACCGCCTGGGTATCTACTTCTTGGAAACAGGAGCCGTAGCCCGTGCCAGCAAAGTTGTTTACGACCGTGCCCATTCTTCTATTGCTGAAATAGAAGCAGGAATGATCAACTGGGAAGAAGTGCTGAAAGATGCCTCCTGGTTCCACTGGACCGGTATCACTCCGGCTATCTCACAAGGTGCTGCCGACGCTTGTCTGGAAGCTATCCAGGCTGCCAATAAACTGGGTGTACCTGTATCCTGCGACCTGAATTATCGTAAAAACCTCTGGAAATACGGCAAAAAGGCTTCTGAAGTAATGCCTGAACTGGTTGCCGGTTGCGATGTGATTCTGGGAAATGAAGAAGATGCAGAGAAAGTATTCGGTATCAAACCGGAGGGCTTCGACGTTGCACAGACTGAAGGCCAGGTAAATGCTGCTGAATTCGAATCGGTTTGCACACAATTGATGGAAAAATTCCCACGTGCAAAGAAAGTGATCATCACTTTGCGTGGCTCTATCAATGCCAATCATAATACATGGGGCGGCGTTCTGTATGCCGACGGTAAATTATATCAGTCACGCCGTTACGATATTACCCATATCGTTGACCGCGTTGGTGGCGGCGACTCTTTCATGGGGGGCCTGATCTACGGTTTGCTGACTTATACTACAGACGACCAGAAAGCACTCGACTTCGCTGTCGCTGCTTCCTGCCTGAAGCACACCATCTACGGTGACTTCAACCAGGTAACTGTCGACGAAGTGGAAAAACTGATGGAAGGCGACGGATCGGGAAGAGTGTCGAGGTAATTGAAAATTGAGAATTGAAAATTAAAGAGAAAGATGGCTAGATTTAGTAAAATGCAGGTATTGGATGCGATGATCAGCACCGGAATGGTACCTGTTTATTATAATAAAGATATAGAAACGGCTAAACAAGTATTAAAGGCTTGTTATGATGGCGGAGTACGTGCATTTGAATTTACCAATCGCGGAGACTTCGCTCATGAAGTATTTGCCGAACTGGTAAAATATGCTGCGGTAGAATGTCCTGGAATGGTTTTAGGTATCGGTTCTATCGTCGATCCGGCTACGGCTGCCCTGTTCCTGCAACTGGGTGCCAACTTCGTTGTCGGCCCGTTGTTCAATCCGGAAATTGCGAAGGTATGTAACCGCCGCCTGGTTCCTTATACACCGGGATGCGGATCTGTTTCGGAAATAGGATTTGCACAGGAAGTGGGATGTGATTTGTGTAAAGTATTCCCGGCCGGGAATGTGGGTGGTCCTTCTTTTGTCAAGAATATCAAAGCACCGATGCCATGGTCTATGATTATGGCTACAGGAGCGGTCGAACCGACAGAAGAGAACTTGTCGGCCTGGTTCAAGGCTGGCGTTACTTGTGTTGGAATGGGTTCCAACCTGTTCCCTAAAGAAGCCATTGCAGCCAAAGACTGGAATGCCATCACTGCTCTTTGCAGCAACGCATTAAGCATCATCAAAAAATACCGTTGATATATGAAACCTTTTCTTGATTCAGATTTCCTGCTACAGACAGAGACAGCCCAAAAACTGTATCACGAACATGCAGCGAAGATGCCGATCATTGACTATCATTGTCACCTGATCCCGCAGCAGATAGCCGACAACTACCAGTTTGCCGACCTGACAGAGATTTGGTTGGGCGGAGACCATTACAAATGGCGTGCCATGCGTGCAAACGGTGTTCCCGAAGAATATATTACCGGTGACAAACCGGCATTCGAGAAATTCCAGAAATGGGCGGATACCTTGCAACATGCTATGCGCAACCCGCTTTACCACTGGACTCACCTGGAACTGAGCCGCATATTCGGTGTCGATAAGGTGTTGAATCCTTCAACTGCACGTGAAATATACGACGAATGTACAGCCAAACTGCAAACCCCGGAATTTCGTGCGCAGGCCATCATGGAACGCATGAATGTGGAAGTTGTTTGTACGACTGACGATCCGGTCGATTCATTGGAATACCATAAAGCGATCCGTAACACTTCGTTGAAGACGAAAGTTCTTCCTACCTGGCGTCCGGACAAGGCGATGGCTATCGAAAATGTAGTTGCTTACAATGAATACCTGACGAAGCTGGAAGCAGCTTCCGGCATGTCGATCCTTTCTTTTAAAGACTTGTTAGCGGCTTTACAGAAACGTCATGACTTCTTTGAATCTGTCGGTTGCCGCGTATCGGATCATGGTTTGAGTACATTCTACGCAACTCCTTATACCAATGCCGAGATAGAGGCTATCTTCATGAAAGCCCGAATGAATAAGGCATTGACCGGCGAAGAGATCGACAAGTTCCGCTCTGCCATGTTGTATGAACTGGCTGTTATGGATGCCCGCAGCAACTGGGCACAACAATTCCATATCGGTCCGACACGTAACAACAATGCCCGCATGTTCAAAAAGCTGGGTCCGGATACCGGATACGACGCTATCGGCGACCTGGAAGTGGCAGAACCGATGGTTCGTTTCCTCAGCCGCCTGGAAGAAGAAGGAGCATTAGCTAAAACAATATTCTACAACCTGAACCCGAAAGACAGTGCCGTAATGATGACTACGGCTTACAGCTTCAACGACGGTTCGCTACCGGGCAAGATGCAGTATGGCGCCGGCTGGTGGTTCCTGGATCAGATCCATGGCATGGAAGACCAGATGAACACGCTGTCCGATCTGGGCCTGCTGAGCCGTTTTGTCGGAATGCTGACCGATTCACGCAGTTTCCTGTCTTATCCGCGTCACGAATACTTCCGCCGTATCCTTTGCAATATGCTGGGTAAAGAAGTGGAAAACGGCGAATTGCCTGTTTCTGAAATTCCTTTCATCGGTAAGATGGTAGAGGATATCAGTTATAAGAATGCGAAAGAATATTTTGGATTTTAAGATCAATAATTTAAGAAATGACGGAAGCGAAGGTTCGTAGAAATGAATCTTCGCTTTTTTATGACATACATGATATATACCGTATATATTGTATATATCATATATATTCCATATCTTTACCAAAAATTCAAAGTGATGGATGCAGTAATACCAACAAATAAAAGAAAAGTAATCGATCTGAAAGACGATACCTTTAGATCATTATCCGTAATGGCAGCACAACAGGGTACTAATCTTAAAAGACTTATTGAAAGCCTTCTAGATCGTACTGCAGAAGAATATAATGATACGGCTATGTACCGAATGCTATCGGAACAAAGACCAGAGGGGAAAATCAAACTTAACCCACAGGAAAAGAAAGATTTTGAAAACTGGTTAGGATTGGATATCAAATGAATGTAGACTTCTCGAAAGACTTTGAAAAAAGTGTCCGGAAATTATCCGGAAAAATACTTTTGTCTGTAAAAGAAGTGATCCAGGAAGTCATCGATGCTAAAGATCTGGATGATATAACGCACTGCATAAGACTTACCGGCTATGATTATGTATATCGGATCAGGATCGGGGATTACCGAGCTTTCTTTGTGTTTCACGTTCAAATTATTGGCGATACGGTAATGTTTGAATATCTGGTATCCAGGGGAGAAGCATACAATAAGAAAATACAACAAAAGCTAAGAAGGAAAGATAAATAAAACAACCACTTATACGGGAAAGGATGTACCAACCGTCACTGATTGATACATCCTTAAATAAAATAATTAGTACTATGAAAAACGATCACTTGCCATAAATATACACTTCTGCAATGTTAGTAAAAGGTTCACGGTTACTATCCGGCAAGAGAATCTTCATGTAACGGCCCCGGTTTGTATCTATTGATGCGGGAACAGGCAATTCCAAACTATCACCATCACCGAACACTCCAGTTACCAACTGAATCCAATCTGTAGCGTTGGCATCCGGACTATTTCCTATATAAATTTCAACACTTTTCGTATCGGTGGTACCAGGACGGCGATAAACTTCTATTTTCGACATTTCTTTCGATGATTCCATATCTATCACAGCCCAATGCGGCAGAGGTGTATTTCCATCCGTATAATTGGAATGCCACCAGGTATCCAGTTTGTCATCAATGATCGCATCTTTCCCACCACCGTCACTAGCAGTTTCGTCGGAAACGGTTACCGTCCATCCGCTACGATCGAACTTGTATTCGGCAGGGAAAGCCTCATCATACTTACTCCATGCCGTATAAAAAGTATCGATTGACTCTTCTTCCGGAATAAATAAAGAACGGAACTCAAACTCTTCACCCGCCTTGGCATCCGGACAGAATGTCGTATATTCTGCCGACGACATCCGGATAATACTTTCCGTACCATCATTTTTTACGTATCTGACTTCATTGGCTAATAAGCCTTCTGCAGCAGAATACCATTCCACCGAACCGCCTTTGTCCGTAAGTGAAATATCCTTTATACGACGGTCCATTAGGGAAACCTGATAATTCTCACCATAGGAAGTTCCAAAATCTGTTACAGACAAAGAACGATGGTCGAAATTATCCACCAGTTGTACTGTGAATGTATATGACTTCTCTTCCATGTTATCCAATACGACCTCGATGCTGTCATAGCTTGAATTAAAGGATACCGGAATAAGCAATGAATCCAATCCGTCGTTCCAATACAGATTTACCGATTTCACATTTGGAGAATTATATGTCCTGCAAAAAAACAGAATACGCTCTTTTCCCGCAATAAACGCAATTGAATCCGGTTTAGGAGCATAAATGATCTCTCCGCCTTCAATATACTCTTTATGCACATCCATAAAATCTTCACAGGAAGTAATCAGGAGAGTGCATGCTATAAATACTAATAAACTATATATTCTTTTCATGGTTTATATATTCTTTTTTAATTTATACTATTCAACCACTTCCCCATACAGATCCACCTCTGCCGGATGAGTAAAGGCAGAACCACCCCAGGTACTCAATATCTTAAGACGGATATAGCGTATCGGTTCCTGTGACAATTCAAAAGCAAATTCATGTCCTTCTTCAGCAGCCGTAATATCTTCATCCGTCACTGTTCCGCTCGGAGATCCGGAAGGTTTGACAACCAGACAATCCATCACTTTTTCCCATTCACTCCAGTCACCGCTCTGCGAAGGTGTTCCCGTCCCTTTGAACACATACACCTCGAAATCCAACGGATTTCCCCAGTTATAATACGAATCGGAATATTTACGCTGGAACATCACAACACGGCTGGGTTTCGCAATACATCCCAGATCGATGGTAAATGCGGCAGGCATGGAATTGGATGCCGAATGGCCGAAAGTATCATGGTCGTCGTCGATCAGATAGCTGTCCATCCCCTCCCAATTGGTAAAGCTGGCATCAGAACCCAATTTCATAACGACCATTTTCTTTTTATTCAGTTTTTCTTCGAAAAGCGGTGTTATCTGACCTTCCGAAGGGAAAATAGTATCGGAAGCGTTGTCAAAGTTATCCCGCATGATCATCCCGAAATAACGAGGCTCGGCTTTATAGCCGCGCAAACTATAACGGTTCGAATCAGCTTCCGAAGTCATAATACGCATAGTCTGCATTTGCCCCAGCGAATCCTGTGCAAGAAACTCCATCGTCAAGGGAGCTTTGTCTTCATTCCGCCAGTTATATTGGGCACCGCCAAAATCCTGTACGATCGATATTGTCTTGATGGCTTTACTCAAAGAAGACTCCAATGGAGTAAAAGTCACTTCCACAGGATCCGACAATTCCTGAGCACGATTGATCACATAAATATTCGCTTTATTCGGGATAGTATCGTTATATCCTTCTATTTTGATCTTGTTCTCATAAAAAGAAGCAACTCTTTCCGTCTCTTTTCCATTCGTAAGCGTATAAACGGCTTTTACAGCCAGGATATCTTCCGAATTGGGAATGCGGTAGGAAACGACGGCACCACCGGCTATCGGTTCCACATTTACATCGGTCACCACTCCGGGTTTTCCCAGACTTCCGGTTATAGGTTCCAGTGTCTTTTCCGAACAAGAGCAAAGCAATAGAACCGAAGTCAGCATACTGAAATAATATTTCGTTTTCATAATTCTGTATTACATGATTAATTACCACCCCGGATTCTGTACCAATTGCGGATTATTCACAATATCAGACTCTGGTATCGGGGCAAAATAGTTTTTATAAGTAAATGACTGCGTATAGACCGTAGTCAAAGTATAATAATCCACGACCTCTTTGGCATTGACATTCCAACCCTGTATCAGACGGTTCTGCTCTTTCTGGGCTGTTTTCCAGCGGCGGCTGTCCCAATAATAAACACCTTCACAAGCCAGTTCGATTTTACGCTCACGCTGAATGATCTCACGCATGCCGACTTTCGTAGACGGTTTATTAGCCTGATTCGAATATTTCTGCCAGCTTTCCACCACTCCTTTCAAACCGGCACGTTCACGTACCATGTCCACATACTTATAAACTTCCGCGTCGGGAGCATCTTTCGATTCATTCAAAGCTTCGGCGCATAGTAAGAGAAGGTCGGCAAAACGCATATCCGGAAAAGCATAGTTTTCCCAGCTGATATCATTGGCATTACGGAAACTGGAATTGATCGAAACCAACTTTTTGGGCCAATAACCTGTCGCATTATAATTACCCGGATTGGCTACCGAAGAAAATTCACCGAACCGATTTTTGGGATATAGACATTCCGCATCGTCATCCGGTACGTTCTTATATGAGTTCCCATACCATTTACCACGGTCAAAACCTAATGTCGAATAAAAACGAGGCTCACGGTCAAAATTCATAGCGGCAGTCTGCTCACCTTTCTGAATATAATATTTATGATCCTCGTCTCCGGTCCGCACATTGAAGCGATTCGAATAATCATATTCTTTGTCTTCCTCAATAGGAACACCATTTTTAGAATAAAACTGTTCGACCGTCGCCATCGACACACTCATACGTGTTCCATAGTTTAAAGAGGTTGCCTGCTCCAGATAACAGATGCATTCTCCCTGCAAACCACTATTTACCGGATAAGAAGAATTTCCCCATACCAACTCACAATTCCAGCGGTCACTTACAGAACCACGCAATGTCTGTACCAATTGAGTTTCATCCGAAAGAGTTTTAGTAGCAATATAATCGGAAATCTGGTACAGACGGATACCAGCACTCTCACAAATATCGACAGCCTCTTTACAAGCCTCCGCAGCCTTTTGCCAACGTGTTTCATCATACGTCTGATTAAAGAACGGTTCCCCGTTATAATTACGGAAACTGTTATAATCCGTATTCCCGTTAAACAACGGGCTGGCCCAATAGACTAAAACTTTTGCTTTCAACATATAAGCTGCCGGACGGGCAAAACGGCCTAATTCACTAGTCTGGTTTTCAATCACCAAAGGAAGCGGATCGCCTTCTATTACTTCATCCAATAATTCCAGGATATAGGCAAAGCAATCATCGACTTTTTCACGATATACCCTGACACCTTGTGTTGATTCTTTCACCGGTATATTTTCACGCAAAGGACAGATAGGGCCGTAATAGGTCAGCAAGTAAAAGTGCATATAGGCTTTAATCAGTTTAACTTCTGCAATCATACGCTTAATTTCGTACTGGTTCAGATCTTTTACACCAACAATTCCTTCCATAAAAGTATTACACTCACGAATACCTGCATACAAAGAACGGATCATGCTACCTGTACCACCCCAATAATTGATCAAAGCACTGGTAGGACTATCGGTTCCCAGCCCGAATTTCATACCACCGGAAGTACTCCCTTCTTTATTAAAGATCATCTCTAACGATCCGAATATCCCCGGATTCTCATTCCATCCGGCCGACTTTGGCATTCCCCAATAACAGGTAGCCAGATATTGTTCAGCTGTATACCGGTCTGAAAAGGCATTATCCAATGTCGGAACATTGTCCGGAACAACATCCAGATAATTACAGGAGGCTATTGAAAAAGCCGTACATATATATATTAAATATTGATATATCGATTTCATATTTTCCGTTTTATTAAATTAGAATCCTAAATTAAGTCCCACATTGATCACACGTTGAACAGGATAACCTAATCCGTTACCTGCCATTTCAGGATCCCATAGTTTAAATTTGCTCCAACAAAGCAAATTAGTTCCACTCACATAAAAACGTAAGTTCTGAACCTTGAACTTCTTCACCAAATTTTTGGGTACAGTATAACCTATTTCCACAGATTTCAATCGAAGAAAAGTAGCATCCTGCATAAACCAGGTACTTGTCTGATTGTTATTTTCAACTGACTGATTTGCCAAACGAGGCCAGAAAGCATAAGGATTCCTGTTATTTTCCGACCAATAGCTATTAGCTATCACATCCAGCACTGCATTTTGTCCCAGCAAACCATCTTCACCATTCTCTCCGGCATCTCCATCTAAAAACGGAGTGATCTTTTTAAGATCCAGCCAGAAAGACTGGCGTCCCGACCCCTGGAAAAAGAAAGAGGCATCGAGTCCTTTGTAACCTACCGACAGACCGAAACCATAATTAATCTCCGGGGTTGTCGGATAACCGATAGGAACTTTATCCAATTCCGAAATTTTACCGTCACCGTTTACATCACGATATTTAATATCACCCGCCATATATTCACCGAATTGGGTAGGAGAATTTTTTACTTCTTCTTCATCAACAAACAAACGTTCTGCTATATATCCCCATGTCTGTCCCAACGATTTGCCAACTTTCGACAACCAAGGAGTTTCACTGTAATCCGGTTCTTCCCATTCCACAGCCTCGCTCGTTGCATACGTAAACGTTCCGCGTCCTGTGATCCATAAATCTTTATTGAAACTCTTCTCATAGTTCAGTTCCATATCCACACCTTTACCTTTCGCCTTTCCTAAATTAGCCTTTACATCAGGAATGATCCCCATTGTATTCGGGATTATACGGTTCAGCAAAATATTTTCCCGCCGTTCTGTGAAATATTCAACATTGGCTGAAAGCCCAAATACCGTACGCATTTCTGCTCCCACATTCAATTTATAGGATTTTTCCCATCCAATCTCATCATTGGCATAACGGTCTACAATAATTCCCCCCGGATTGTAATTCAATTGAGTACCCCAATTCACATTCCGGTCACTGCTATTCAATGTTACTTGCGACAGATAATAGAACCGGTCATTACCATCTCCAATCTGATCCTGGCCTGTCAAACCGTAAGAGGCCTTAAACTTAAACTGGTCAAACACTGTCGTCAGAGGTTCGAAAAAGCTTTCTTTTGAGAGCATCCAGCCACCGGCTACAGAAGGAAAGAATCCCCAACGATTATTTTTGGAAAAACGTTCCGAACCATTATATCCAAAAACGAACTCACCGAAATAACGCCCGTCATAATTATAGGCTGCACGTCCGGCTAACCCCATATTACGCCCGGGTAAAGACAATTGAAGATTATCGGCTATACCCGTCTTTTTACTTTGCATTGTATAAACTAACAAAGCATTTACCCCATGTTTGTCAAAATTACGGGTGTATTCTGCTGCTCCTTCCAGATAAAAATTCGTATTTACATATCTATTTCCCGGATTATAATTAATCCATTCCGTACCGGTAGCCGGATTCAAACGATTCAGTTTATAAGTATTATTCTGAAGATTATAAGATGATATATTATAAAAGAAAGGAGAATAAGCACGGTCTACCGAATATTCAGAATAACGGTCTATATTGATCTTTGCACGGATAGCAAGTCCTTCGGTCAACATATCCAACTTCTGCTTACCTTCGAATTGAACCAGCATCGTATTCTTACTATAATCATTATACCCCTTCAATGCCTGTGCATACGGGTTTACATAATTACCGGCACCATAGTTACCGAATAAGATATGCTTGGAATATGCGTACTGTTCATCCGGTTCATAATAAGGTTTGAATAATACGGGATTGGCCATCATCACTTCCTTGTACATAAAAGAACCGCCGCCGATAGGTCCTGTATATTCATCAAACGTTCCGCTCATACGCAATACCAACTCCGTTGTTTTTGTCAGGTTGATATTGATATTCGAACGGATCGAATATTTCATCAGGCTGATATTAGAATTAAAATTATTTCTTTTATCGACTTTCATGTTACCATTGTCTTTCGAGACATTGGCAGCCACATAATAACGGGCAACCGTTCCACCACCGCTAAGGCTCAGATTGGCACGCTGGTTGGAGATCACATCGTTGAACATGGTATCATACCAGTCCGTTGTCGGGAAAATATTCGGATATAATCCACGTTCGGTCATCGTTATTTTTTCTTCCGAATACAAAGCCAATCCCAGTGGGTCACGGGTTTTAATCGCTTCATTCTGCATCCGCATATAAGTAACAGGATCGGTCTGGCTGATTTTTTTGGTCGGAGATGAGAAAGAGTTTTCCACACGGGCGTTAATGGTTACTTTTCCTTCTCTACCTTCTTTCGTTGTAACAGAGATTACGCCATTCGCTCCGCGTGCACCGTATAATGCCGTAGCCGTAGCATCTTTCATGATCGAAAAACTGGCAATATCATCTGTATTCAAACGTGCCAGGTCATCCGTACTCAATTCAATACCGTCGATCAGGATAAGCGGATCTTTCTTTGCCTCAGCACCAAAAGTCGTAATACCACGGATAAAGAAACTGGCGTTATCCTGTCCCGGCTCACCACTTGTTTGATAAGAGATCAATCCGGCAACACGACCGGCAAAAGCCGTTGTCAGGTTACTGCTCGGGATTTTTAACTCCGTCGGTTTCACAGTCGTAATGGCGGATACCACACTTTCTTTTTTCTGTTTGGCGAAAGCGACTACGGTTACTTCTTCCAACTCATCCGTTTTTGCTTCCATTACAATATTCAGGAATTTCTGTCCGGTATACTTTATTTCCTTAGTTTCCATACCGATATACGAAACAACCAGGGTACTGTTAAGAAGACAATCATCAAACTCAAAGTTACCATCCATATCGGCAATAACTCCTTTCGTACTACCTTTTATCTGCACCGTAGCACCAGGTAAAGGATCTCCTCCCGTATCCGAGATTTTGCCTTTGAATTTCGACGATTGTTGAACTTTGGCTACCACGGGAAATACTTCAGCCCGAAGGTTTCTGCAAGGTAGTCCCACAACTGTTAATAAAAATGCCGGTAATATCCATCCATATGAATATTTTCCAGGCTTCGTGCTTTGAATCTTCTGAGGCTGACAGCATTGACCGCTACACCTCTTTCGCAATCTAATCATTACACTTGCTAATTTAAGGTTAATAAACAAAAACAGGTCTAAGAATTATTTAATATGAATAGTCGTTTTATCATCATAGTTCTTGGAGAACTATGGCTATATGATAAGTTGCTATGTATTACACATATAGACAAGTTGATTGATAAATAAGGACACTAATAAAAAAGATTGATAAATTACAAGAAGACTCAAATTGGTTAAATATAGTTATATTACCCTCTTGGGTTTTGTATTTATTTCCATTTTTATATAATTTTGTTTTCACAATGTGATATAGTCTTTAAATGAAATAGTTCTCCAAGAACTAATATCCGGAAAAATATTCTTTACCTTACCAATATCCTCTCCAATAGTAACTAGATAAGAACAAAAGGAGATCATTTCTATCCGATATTTACAATAAATCTATTCAGCATTCATCGAGAGACCATCTACTGTCTACCAAAAGTACGAAATCATCCGACAAATATGCTCTAACGGGTATGTAAAACAATTTCTGAATCTTTCCGTACGAAATCGAACACGCCATAATGAACATAAAAAATAGATTTGCAGCAGATAAAAACGTATATTAATAAACAACAAACATTATGAACAGAATACAATTTCAACAAAGATTACTCGGATTACAAGATCACATGATGAATTTCGCTATCAAGCTAACAGCAAACAGGGATGACGCTCTGGATCTGTTGCAAGATACTACGCTGAAAGTGTTGGACAATCAGGAAAAATTCGTAGACAATGTCAATTTTACAGGTTGGGTTATGACCGTAATGCGCAATCTTTTCATTAATAACTATCATAAGATTGTGCGTGAACAGACTGTAGTAGATCAAAATACTGATTTGTACAACTTAAACATAACCAATGACTCCATCTCTGGTTCTCCAGACAAGGTCTATCAAATTCAGGAGATCACAAAAGCTGTTACAGAATTGAACGATGAAGTAAAAATCCCATTTTCCTTATTTTTAAATGGATATAAATATCATGAAATTGCAGAACAACTAAATCTCCCTTTGGGGACAGTAAAAAGCCGTATTTTTTTCGCACGCAAAGAATTACAGCAAAAGCTGAAAGACTACCAATATGCATAAGAAAAACTGTTTTGTCATGGCAGACTCGAGCCATGACAAAGCTCATCACCTCTTACGTGCTGCCGCCTCTTTCGCTTTTTGTGCTTCGCGGCGGGCTTTTTCTTTTGCTTTCAGTGTTTCTTTATACTGTTTTTCCTTCTGCTTACGCTCTTTTTCCTTTTGTTTGAGCCTTTCCTTGTATTCGCGCTCTTTTTGTTTGCGAAGTTCTTCACGGGCTTTCAGCTTCGCTTTACGGTCGGCTTCAGCCTGTTTCAACTTGTTCTTACGATCCTGCTCAAGCTGCTTTTCACGGTCGGCTTTCGCTTTCAGAAGGGCTTTTTCTTCTTCTTCCTGCTTTTTTAGCAAGTCAGCACGTTCTTTGGCTTTCTGCTCCTGCAATTCTTTCTCGGCTTTTTGTTGTGCTTCGAATGCCTTGCGGTCGGCTTCCTTACGGGCTTCTTCCGCTGCGGCTTCACGTTTGCGGATTGCTTCTATTTCTTTTAATGTAAGCTCTTTCCGTTCTTCCGGTGCCTGGACGGCAGGGACAGTATCCTGAGGAGAAGCAACCGCAACAGTATCGGAAACAGCCGGCTGTACGGAAACCGTATCGACAGAAGCTTCAATTACCGGAACATTGACAACAGTATCCGGGACAGATATCTCCGGAATGACAGTATCTTTCGGAGCAACCTGTTCTACTGGTTTTTCAGCTTCTTCTTTCTTTTCTTCCCCGGCTTCTTTTCTACGTACCGACTTGATTTCTTTTGCCGGGGCTTCATCTTCCGGTTGAACAGCTTCGGTCGGTTGATCTTCGCCCGGAAGTTCTGCTTCAGTTTCAGCTTCTGCTTCGGCTTCTTTCACTTTTTCTTCTTCCACCAGCATACGATTCTTCCAACGTGTTGCCAGTTCCGGGGCTTTGTCGCCAAAGTTTTCTTCAAAGAAGTTGATATATTCTTCCAGTGTCTTACCTCGCATCAATGTCTCGTAATTGTCCTCGGAGATCGGAAGGATAGCAACATTTTTATCCAGAGCCTGAGCGTAACCATCTTTACCATAAATCATTTTATAGTATTGCAGGATTTCTTCAATACCTGTAAAGCCGATGATGTTCAGCATTGACATCGGGCCGGCTTCTTCAAAGGCCAAATCAAACTCCTTCACCATAAAGTTGGCAAAGTTGTAAGCTGCCACGGCAAACAGCAACTGGTTTTTATCCACACTTCCGGTCGGATACATCAGGATCATACGGTAAGGAGTATTCGGCTCGGCAGTAAATGTACGTGCAGAGTCGGCTGCCGACAAAGAACCGTCTTCACCCAGACCAAAACGCAGGTTCCAGGTCATACCGGTCACGCTGCCTTGCATCAGGGTACGGCCGCGAAGGATACCTTTCAGCATCTCACCTGCCAGTTCCGTCACATCGGCTGTCGGATATTTCTCTACCAACGCTTTCAAGGCCGTTTTGAAACCTTCGGCATCACCGGCCTGTACATAAGTCAACGCATCCAGGAACATAAATTTCGGCATCAGGGTTGCCAACGGATATTTGACACTGACATCGCGGAAATTCCGACGCACAGTAACAGTATCGCTTGCCAGATAACTATTATACGTCTGTTGATAGATCGAATCCTGTACGGAATCCATCATACGTATATTATATTCATAATTCGGATCAGAGATAGCAATCGTATAATCCTCATTCGGGAAGGCATTGATCATCTTCGTCTTGTACTCGGCGGCCAAAGAGGTATTACCCGTACGGAGCGCCATCAGATAGACCTGGTAATAACTCTCCAAGCGGTGCGAATTATCCGGAAAACGACGTTCCAGTTCTTCAAAAGCCTCGATCGACAAAGGCAAATCCTCCAGTTTATCTTTATAGATCATCGCCATATTATACAATCCGTCCTCAATAATTATATTCGAGGCATCCACATCTTCCTGCGTGAAAGGTAACTGCTGCAAATAATATTCGCGTGATTTCGGGTCATCGGCAGCAACCTCCGGCAAACCGGCCTCCAGCGAGTCGGTCGGCAAAGGCTGACCGTCCGGTCCAATGGCTCCGGCTGCTGTCTCCGCCAGTTCACCCTCTTCCAGAGCATCTTCGTTGAAGGTTGACATTTCTTTTTTACGGCGACGCCAGTTATCTTCCAGTGTACGACGTCCCCACTTGCGCTGGAACTGCGCCTTACCCTGCGATACGGTCGAAGGATTATAGAAGTAAAAAGAAGTCCCGCCCGATGCAGTCGGGAGAACGATACCGCCGGTTTCTGTCCCGGGACGGTTTATACCCGTTCCTTTGGCAGCCTGGTCAGCCAGATAAGCCTCTTTCTCAGCCAAAGCCTTGGCTTCTTCTTCCTCTTTCTTTACCTGTTCTATGATCTTGTCGATGACAGCCAAACGTTCCGTTTCCGGCATTTTTGCCAGGGTCTGTAAGCTATCCTGCAAATGGACAGCTTCCACATGTACGACCAGCTCGTCCAGGACTGCCGAAAGTTTCGACACACGCTTAAAGTCTTTGTATTCTTTCTGGATACCGGACAATGCGCCACTGAAACAGGGCTGAGCCTTTACATAATCACGCATGGTGAAATAGATATCGCCCAGTTTGATCTGGCAGATAGCTTTCTCCAGTCCGTTCTGTGTGCTCTTTTCGATACCCAATTCATAATTCTTTATGGCATTTGCCGTATCTTCCCGGTTCAGGTAAACATTTCCGAGGGCATAATAAACCTGATCCAGATAATCCTTATTCTTATCGCTCTTCGCCATACGATGAAGCATCTTGACTACCTTCTGATAGTTAGCACCGGAGAATACTTCCGTCTGACGGATACGGGCCGCAAATTCAAGTTCATAGGGAGGACTGGCTTTAGCTACTTCGTTGAACATTTTATAGGCAGGGCCGTCCTGTTCCTGCGCAGCATAGATTTGTCCCAGCAGGTATTTCATACGGGTACGCTGAAGTTTGCTTTTTTCCGATTTGATTGCCGTCTTAAAATAAGGGATAGCTTCTTCATACTGTTTGCTCTTGACCAGATAATCGGCATAAACGGCGGCATACTGATTCAGGTTCTTGCGGGGTATTCCATTGGTATTCAGCTTACCCAAAATATCTTCGGACTCATAGAACCAATCCATTTCCGAATAACAACGGGCCTGCCACAAACGGGCTTCGGCCACTACTTCCTCGTCATGGGAATAATGGCGGGCAATATAAGAAAAAGTGGCAGAGGCTTGCAAGAAATCAGCATTATAGAACTGTCCCTGCCCGATCAGCAGCCAACATTTCTTCAGGAAAGGGTTATATTCTTCCTGTTCCTGCAAAGCACGTTGTTTGGGATCGTTACGCCAACCCGGTTTCTTTGCCGGCTTGGCTTTGATGGAATGAAGTTTTATGGCTTTATTGCCTTTCTCGATGGCGCGGTCGAAGGGACCGCCGGTTTCCTTTTTATCTTTCGGCTGTGCACTGATCGGATACATGTGGATCATTTCGGAATAACTTTCCTTGTAGCCTGTCTCCATAGATTTCAGGGCTTCATCAAAAGAAGTTTTTCCGTTATAATAGATATTGTATCTGGATGTAAAGGAATGGTAGAACCGGCTTGCTTTGGTGTTTTTCTTCGTACTGCACGACCAAAGCAAGAGAACCACGAATATCGAAATTATATAGTAAAAACCTTTCTTCACGTATTATGTGCACTCTTTATCATATAATAAACTGAGAAGAACCTGTTTTATTGCCTCTTCGTAAAGAATAATACTCCTTTCAGGATCAAAAAGACCAGCACCAGCACCAGGATGATAAAAGCTCCCGACGGTACATTCAGGAAATAAGACAGAACCAGCCCCACCACACAACTCAGAAAGCCAAGGACAATACTCCCCCAGATGATCTTCTTAAAGTCGGAAGTAAACAGATTCACTGTAATTTGCGGCAAAGTCAACAAGCTCATCAGCAACATAATACCGACCAGCCGGATGGAAAGGACGATAGTCAGGGCAATAAAGAACATCATCATATATTCGATCCACTTTACATGGATATGCTGCGTCTTGGCAAAGTCGCTATCGAAAGCGACATAGACTATCTCCCGCAGATAGAGGGAAAATACTGCGATCAGCACCACCGCTAAAGCTGCTATCCAGATAATATCGGACAGGGAGATCGTCAGGATATTACCGAACAAATAGGCAGACAGATTAGGAGAATAGCCGGGAGTAAGAAATATAAAAATCACTCCGAGCGCCATTCCAAGCGCCCAAACACCGGCAATTGCCGAATCTTCACGCACATCCTGTGTCTTGCTCGCCCATTCCACCCCGAAAGCAGAAAGTACGGAAAAGACCATTGCCATCAAGATCGGATTTGTTCCCAGATAAAAGCCAAGCCCCAAACCACCGAAAGAGGCATGAGTTATACCGCCACTGATAAACACCAGCCGACGTGCGACAACGTATGTCCCGACAATACCACAGGTGATGGCTGTTAGCAAGCTGCCCAGCAAAGCATGTTGAAAAAAAGTATATTGTAATAGATCCATATTCATTCCATATGATGGTTCGTCTTATTTGTGCAATCTTATCTTTATATCCGATACGAGGTACAGAAAGTTTCACTGTAAAGAAACAACTGTTTCACCATATAGAAACAAATGTTTCATTAGGTAGAAACAATCTTTATGTCGAACACTGGTTGACGTTCTCTACCGTTTAATGTATTCTTCTCTCGCCAACAATAAGGAATGCTTCATCCTTCAGTGCATCCGGCAGGTTCACACCACGAAGTTGCAGGCTACGGAGCCATCCGGCCACCTCTTCCGACTGCAGGGTATAAAGTACCTCGCGAAACTCATCGACGGCATCCTCTTCATACTCATCTCCCTCCAGCCCCCGGAAACGATCCAGTTCCTCGTCATCATAATATTCAATCTTTTTGCTCACGGCAGCCAACAGACTGTCACGTTCACAAGTCTCATGCTGGCCGCAGCATTCTTCGGGAATTTCACGCGCTTCAGGTATCTCGCTGATCTCCCCGCGTTCCAGCATCTGCTGTAATTTTTTATTCCTGAAATAACCGGCTATGGCAGCAATAACGCCAAGCACGATAATACCAATGATAATGTACCACATGTTAATTTTCAATTAAAGCAAATCCTGCTTTGCGCAAGTCTTCCCAATAGGCAGGATAACTCTTTGTCACCACTTCCGGATCAGCCACTTTAAGACCTTTCGGCAATACCAGCGCAGCCGGGGCAAATGCCATTGCCATCCGATGGTCTTCATATGTGGCAATAATCGGATCAGCTTCCGGTTCGCAACGTTCCCCGTTCCATTCAAGGATACTGTCGTTGCTGTCGGTCAACAGATAGCCGAGTTTACGAAGTTCCGTTTTCAAAGCTTCGATACGGTCGGTTTCTTTTATCTTCAGCGATTGCAATCCGGTGAAGCGGAAGGGGATATTTAGTAACACGCAGGTGACAACAAATGTTTGCGCCAAATCGGGTTCGTTGACAAAATTGTAGATCAACTTTTTTGTCACGTTACCGTTATATTTCAGCATGACGCCCCGGTCGGTAAAGGTCGTACCAACACCCAGTTGGGCAAATAGTTTTGCTCCGGCGGCATCTCCTTGCAGGCTGTTCTTAAAAAGGCCCAGCAGTTCTATTTCGGCATTTTTCGACAAAGCCATGATAGAATACCAGTAAGAAGCGGCACTCCAATCCGACTCCACGGTAAAACGAATCGGTTTATATTCCTGGGGAAGAATCTTGATGGTTTGGCCGTTCCAGATAGCTTTCACCCCGAACTGCTCCATCAATTGTAACGTCAGATTGATATAAGGGCGGGAGATGATATTTCCTTCCAGATGTAATGTCAATCCCTTTTCCATCAAAGGAGCGATCATTAACAAAGCTGAAATATATTGTGAACTGACACCTCCAGCCAGAGAGATCTCACCTCCTTGCAACGCACTTCCAAAGATACGCAAAGGGGGATAACCTTCCTTCTCCATATATTCGATACGGGCGCCTAACGAGTTCAGTGCATCGACCAGCAGTTTGATCGGGCGATTCTTCATCCGCTCCGTTCCGGTGATCGTCCATTCACCCACTATTTTAGAAAGGAAAGCAGTAAGGAAACGCATAGCCGTCCCGGCAGCCTTAATATCGAAATCACGACTATCGGAATTCAGCGCCTTAACCATCACTTCCGTATCATCGCAATCGGAAAGGTTCTGTATATCATACGGACTATAACTTAGTGCATTCAATATCAAAGCACGGTTACTAATGCTCTTGGAAGCAGGAAGTTGCACAGAAGCCCGAAGTCTTTCTTCCGGGGCCTTTATCAGATATTTCATTGCTTTTGTCTGTTCGTTTTAAACATTAATTATTCTTCGTATGTTAATTTCTCTACTGCGTCAATAAATGCTTCAGCTCGTGGACGAAGAGTTTCTTTGGCACGTTCCAGACGGTAGTTCACTATCGATGCACGACTTTCAGGATCAAGCTTTTCTTTCATAATACAATCCCTTCCTTCATGACGTTGAGAGTAAATGGTGTAGTCATATTTTCCCACATTCGGCGAAGCATTACCATAGGACTTATAATAATGCCTGTATCTACTTCCACTTCATAAAGATGGCGAGTAATCTCCAACTCACGTTCGGCTGTCAATTGCTCGCTGTCATCCAGCAGAATAAGTACATCAATATCCGAGTCAGGACGTGCATCCCCTCGTGCCTCCGAACCATAAAGGATTGCTTGCGCATTAGGAGCAATGCGACGAAGTGTTTCAGCTATACGGTGAACTATATCAGGTCGTTTCATTTATTTTCCTCCTGTTTCGTTTTTAACTGATGACAAAAGTACGGAAATTTCCGGATAGTTAGGTGGTATTTTCATGAATAGGATTATTCACTTATGATACATTTGACTCCGATCAAAAAAAGAAAGTGTTGCAAGCACTTCTCCCGTCCCGACGGACAAGGCTGTTACTTTGCAACACTTTCATCATACATTCAGAGAAAGATCACTCGATCTCCGGACGATCTTCACCGCCTCCTTCTTCAGGAGTTGTCTCGGGTGCAGCGTTCAATTCCATCCAAAAGATGTTGTCGCTGATAAGCGAGCGGTTCATCGTCTTACTACCGCTGTTTTTCGTAGCTTCAGGGATAAAACGGACACGAACGCCAGCTATTTGCGAAACACTCACCTTATCTGCCGATTCGACCCCGTTACCTCCCGCAGTAAGGGTGTAATAGAAAGTGCCCAGGCCGTCAAGCTTTACGGTACGTCCTTGTGACATGTAATCAGCCAGCACGCCTGCCAGTTCCATGAGAACAGCATAGGTGTCGGCACGGCTCACAGTCGATATCTGTGCCAAACGGTCAGATACCTCTTTTGTTGTCACGGGTTTACCGACAGTAACAGACTTCGGATACCACTTTCCATTAATCTTCTGTTGAATTTTTTTGAAAAAAGCCATACAGTTTAGATTTAAGTTATTTCTGATGCCTCTCAAAAAGGGAAAATGACAGGTGACGGACCTGGCACGGTCTAGTGACGGACCTGATGCCCTCAGGTGACGCCCCCGATATAGCTCGATGCCGGACACTTGTTATTTCTTTCCGGAAAGTATCAGAATAATTCTATATGTCGGAGTTCCCGCGCCATCTCCGGCTTAGCGTGTCATGTTAGGATGAAGGATGACCTTTCCTTTTAATTCTAACGACGAATATGAATCGTCATTTCACAGAGTTCTGTACAAGTTTACCTTTGATTCCAAAGTCATCTATGACTAACATACCATTTCCCTGTTTAACAATGACAATATAAAAATCTGTACAGTCCGGTGTTGTAAAACAAACATTACACTTCCCTGTCCGATTCAAGTCATAAGAGAATATTTGTTCTCCTGTTAATAATGATTTACCAACCACTTTATAGACATCCCTATTATCGACTTTATAATTAAACTCGATTTCATAATTTTGTTTCGGAGCAAAACAAATCATTGCAGGAGACGTACGATACACTTCTCCGTTTTTTTCACGCCACGTAATTAGTGACCACTCTCCATGAATCGTATTATCCGTATAAACATCATGCCTCTGTGACAAATGCGTTGTAAAAGCACCTGGTTGACAAGGAATAAAAGGTCCCCATCCTTCATCAACATGTTCGAAGTCTTCAAAATAATCAAATCCAGCCTTTTCAGCATGTAAGCACTCAACCAAACGGACATCATCAAACCAAACAGCGACTGTATCGTTAGCTGCCATTCCCCCCTTCAAAGACAAAATAATATCATTTCTATTCGCTGGTAAACGAAATGGAACCTTCAATCGTTGCCAGGTTGTCCTAAATCGATCCGTATTATCCGTATAATTTTTAACTTTACTTTCTGAAATAGAAACTTGTTCATTTAGCTCTTTGCCGCTCTGTACCATCAGTATAGCCTTTTTTTCACCAATAACATTCACCCAAACAGAAGCAATATACTCTTTTCCTGGTGTAAGTCCGTTTATTATCTGGCTTACCCCAGCAGGTTCTTTCCCTTTTATTTCAAGATAGGCCTGCCCATAATCCGTTTCTTTAACTTCAAGTAACGCACTATCTCCCTGCACTTTCCAATTTTCAAAAGAACGGCTGTCAAAACCTGTATCTTTCACTAGACCACCTTCACTCCAAAGCATTTCAGGCAACGGTTTCATTTCCTGTTTATAAAGAACGTATCCTTTGCCTGGTTGAGCCTCTATTTCAACGAGTCCTCCACGAACAGTCAGCGATTCTATAAATCTACGTCCCTTACCACCCAACTCATACAAGTAAACAGAACTTTGCTCCTTCCATGAAAATGGTAATTGCCAAATTGTTTTTCCACCACGCACATTATAATGATAAATTTTTTCCTCCGTAATAGGATTCCAAGGAATAAATACACAATCCCCCGACATTAACGTCTGTTCTCCTCTTTTGATAACAGTTCCAATCTTTTTATCACCAACAGCAACCAAATTACTTTCCAAAACCGCCCGAGTCGTATCCAATTGTAGTATCGGATAATGCATAAGATAGCGATAGGGTAATTGTTTGATAAAAAAATTACGAATTACGCCATTAAAGTCTCGTCCTTTCTGCCACCCCATAAAACCGATTTCCGCCCCCCGGCTGTATCCGCCAAGCAAAGCCGGATGAGCAGCATAACCGTCCCGATACTGGTGATGGATAAAACGGTGTATCAGGCTTTTCGAGCTTGGGTTATAATGAATCCAAGTTGCTTCTTTGTCGAATACATCCGGGTCTTCTGTCCAGGTTGCCCAACCGTTGCGGGTGAATAAACGGGCTGTCTCGTGTGCCAACCAACGATGTTCGCGGTAGGTATCGATATAAATAAATGACAGATCGGGTATATCTTCTTTCAATTGGTTTAAGCGTTGTTCGAATGTCCCGGCAAGCACATCCGCTTCTTTATTGATAAAATAAGACTGGTCGAGCCAGCTCCAGGCAGGCATATCCGTTACGATCCGGTCATTGAAAGCCTTTGCTTCGGGATAGGATTCGCTGTGGTTGATGTGAACGCCGATATGTGCGTTATATTTCCGGGCTTCTTTTGCCAGAAAGGCCAAATCCTTTTTCCCTCCTGCCCGCTCGTTATAATTGCCGGCATAATCGGGATGAGCACTGTCGTGTCCTTCGCTCTGATATCCTTTCAGTTCGAGCATTTGCCCGAACCCGTCGGTTGCCAGATAGAACTTTTTAATGTTATCCAGCTGACGCAGGAAAGGATATTGGGCACAACTGGCAAAATTCATTGTAATGGTGGCATACGAATTATGAAGCATATCGACGCCGAATGGTTTAGGATATATCTCCTGAAGTGCAATCGCTCCGTCTTGCCAGTCGACTCTGTTATCCAAGTTACGGTCATTGGCCAGTATCACTTTGATGTAAGGTAAGGGCAGTATTTTTCCGTCATATCCGCGGTAAATCCATTCGTTTCCCCATATCCCTGTGACGATCGAATCGGCGATTTGTACGGATCGGTACAGAAACTGGCGGTTGTTATAGATAGAATTGCTTTCAAGCGTGGCTGCCAGCTTATCGGTGTTTAATAATAATATGGAGCCGTATTGCGAAGTACTGTCGGCAGCCTTGTCTTTTAAAGGATAAAATGTGTCGGAACGGACATTGTTGGCAATCGACAAGCAACCATCCGGAGATGCGTTGGATATAGATACTAAATTGTGGTCGGGAAAAGCCAACGTTCTAACCTTAAAGTCACCCTTTTCTTTTATATCTGTTACGGATAATTGCAGGACATTGTCTTTTACTTCGCAACAGACTTGAAGGTCTACTGCTATTTCTTTAATCTTCAAGGTATAAAGAACCCGGTTTGCTTCCGTCTTTCCAGTCACAGAAGGCCGGTAAGTATCGCCATTGATTGTTATCGTTTTTACGTCGAACGGCTGTCCGCCCAATTGCGAATGATCTTTTTTCCAGATATAGGACCGAACAGAAGGAAAGTCTTTATTCAACAGGACATCCATGCAGGAGGAAGATAATGTATAGTAGCTTTTCTTCTTAGCTGGAACGTTTGCGACTTCCTCTACCGTGCGACAAACCACATTCGATATCTGAACGTTTCCTTTATCGTGCACCCGGAAACCGATCTGTCCGGCAGACAAAGAAAGCTCAGGTATATATTGATGGACGATCTGTTCTCCATCTACATAGACTGTCAGGGTGCGGCCTATGCAATTAACTTTAATATGCCGCCGGTGGTGTGCATACAATTTGGATATATCGTGAGCGATCTCTTTCTTGCCTTTCGGTGTGCCTATGTACCAACGGGCAAAACCCAGATTGTCAGTAGCTTTGTCGCATCCAACATACACCCAATCGTTTTCATTTACATAACGGAACAACATTCCGACTTGTGCGTATGAGTTCTGAGGGATCAGATCAAACTCTACCGTGCTGTTGACAGCGGAAAAATCTTTTATCAATACCAGACTATCCGTTTTTGCGTTCAGCCGATAGACATGCGAAGAAGCTCTCTCCTCACTGCCGGAAGACGAAGATGCTAAAGAAACTGCGGAGATGAGACATACAGCCGCGATCGTAATAATTTTATTCATTGACAATAAGTTTTATATTCAATTATACCTAGTACAAATCATTTATTGACATCAGGAATCAGCCGGCACTCGGCATGAACGGGGGAGCCGGTGTAACGACCCGTCCTGACCTTCATGCGAAGCTGATAACAGTTGTTTGACAACTTATTTACATTATTCCCTTCTAAAGGAATAGATGTTTCTATCAGAATCTCCTGAAGCTCAGTGTTCATTAACCCGTCGGTAACGGATACAGATACCCTATCATCTATATACTCAACCAGCAGAGCACAGGGAGACGACACTTTCAAATATCCCCTGGAGCTTTTTATTCTTGCTCCTTCTTTATAAAAGACGGCACCTATCTTATTTCCGTTATAGCTTTCTGCTGCCTGAACCTGTCGGGTATTTGATAATACGCGTGGCATTTGATCGGCAGCGGCCTCATTGCATGCTACGGTATAAGCGTAAGATGCATCTTTCGGACTTCTTCCATGATTGATATATATATGGAATATATCTTCCTCCGTTTCTGGCAACTTGTTGGCAACACTCATCGATTGCCAATGTGTCTTCTTCTTTTCATGTTTTATGAGGACTTCTCCTTTAGTATGTTTTTCCAATACTTTATAATAAAATCCGTTATTCAGTACAGTACTTCCTTTTCTAAAATCGGATGCCAGCTCTGTTTGATCTATTGTTGTAACAATATCACCTTCTTGCTCCGGCATTTTATTTTCTATGCCACATCCCATTGCCAGGAAGAGGTCGTCGAACATAAAATAGCTTTTATAGGCTTTGATACCAAATGCCGAGGGGTTAGGATCGCTATAGGGTGAGATCGTATCGTGCGGCCAACCTACATCTCTCTTCTCGAATATAAAGCCTCCGGCAAAAGAATTACCTCCGCTGGTTGCTCCGGCGGCAAACGGATGCTTACTGTTGTAGCCTTTCCAGTTTTCTATCGGCACTAAGGGTTTCGGTGAGAGGCGGGATGTTGTTCCTGGCCAGGCACGCAAATTGAAGGCGCCCATTACTCTTCGATGTTCATAGCCGTCTCTGGAAAAGAGGGTGGTTCCGTCGCAGGTAAAGATATTGAATGCAGCCGCCATTGTGTTGGCACTTTCGAGGCCACTTACACGGTTGGATGCCATGTTAACCAGCATATAGTATTGGTCAGTCTTCTTTATTATATCGTCATTGTTGAAGAAATAGCGGGAGCCGGAATAGTATTGGTTCCATTTCCCGGGCATGTCGATCCGGAAACGCCGGGCATTGTCGAGAAATAGGCTAAACTCTTCTTTTACTTCGGGCGTTAAGAGGTCGGGATATTGTTCTAACAGCATCTCTATTATCCTGGCAGAAGGAATCAGACGGCGGTAATCGGCAGACCGACCGTTCTTTTGTGCGGTAAAGGGATGGACCAGCCGGTTCATATTACCTCGGTCCACTACCGGGGGGACATATCCTTTATAATAGTAATAGGATGATCCGCGTAGATAATCTTTCAGTACGTCTATCTGTTCCTGTTTTACTTCGAGTGGCAGCGGGTAGCGGCACTCTTTCATTATTTTGAGGATACGAAGCGATCCTCTTGTCCCGTCGATCGGGTATCCCCATACGAGGCATTGCCTTCCATGCCCCCAGCCAGCTCCGTCGGCGGTGATTCCTTCCTGCCAGAAATCATCCTGAATAGTTGCCTGCGATACGGAGGACAGAGATCTGACTGCGATCTCTCCCACTACATCTGCCATTTCGGGTGATGATAGCTGCGCTGCCGTTTCCAGCAACGGGCGATAATCCGTTGCATTTCCTCCGACCCACCAGACATGTTTCCTGAAACGCTCCACGTCTATTACATCTTTGTCGGTTTCATCCATGCGTGCAGGTACGGTCCAGCATTGCAGGGATAGTTTGCCCAGTATTTTATTTCCTTCGATGAACAAGGAGTCCCGGACTTGTCCGTTTTCAATACAGGTCATCAGATTAAATAAGGAATAGTAGGTTTGATAGGATATAGTAGGTATCGCGAAACAAGAGGCATGCCACCTGGAGGCAACGTTCAGCCGATCTGTCTCCAATTTCCCGTAATGCCGTATCGCTTCAAAGAGGGTTCGCACCTGCGTGTCGGAGGCAGACATTTCTTTATTTCCATAACACGCGGCAATCGCCCTGATACGCCCCAGGGCCTGAAGGGTCAGGGATGATATGAAAGGTTGTTTATCTTCTTGAGCGGCATAACGGTTTTGCGTAATTGTTTTTTCTTTGGGTATCAGGTCGGTAAATTGTCCCTTTTCATTCAGAAGAGCGGTATACTTTTTTACTGAATCTTCCAATATGCGTGTCTCCTTATTCCGCTTTTCGGCATAAAAGAGGCAGATATTGTGCAGAGCTTCCTGCTTGGTGGCGGGTTGTGCTCCTGCTAAAAAACAACTCAGAAAGAGTAATCCTACTATATATATTTTCATTATTATCCTGTATATGTTATATAACTCAATCAATTAAATAGGCCGGTATGCCTTAGATGCTACAAGGGTGTGACGAAAGCCGCTTCTCCTCATGGCTAGCATGGGAGGGGTAGTTTCGGCACACCCTATTTGTACGTTCCAGAGAATCACTTTATCGAAATAAAGAGATCATCGGGTAAGAAAGTGCGATCACTCGATTACCGGGTGGTCGCCTTCATCAGGACCAGGAGTTTCTTCGACTTTGCCGTTCCACTCCATCCAGAAGATGTTGTCGCTGACAAGTGTGCGGTTCATCGACCGGCTACCACTATTCTTCGTAGCTTCGGGGATGAAACGAACGCGAACGCCGGTGATCTGCGATGCATTCACCTTGTCGGCCGAGTCGACTCCGTTGCCACTTGCTGTGATAGTGTAGTAGAAGGTACCTAAACTATCGATCTTTACACTGCGCCCTTGTGCCATATAGTCGGCTAATACGCCAGCCAGATCCATAAGAACAGCGTAGACATCGGCACGGCTCACGGTAGATATCTGTGCCAAACGATCGGCGACCTCTTTCGTAGTCACGGGTTTGCCAACGGTAACTGCCGCGGATACCACTTGTTACTCATCCTCTTGAAAAATCGCTTAAAAAATGCCATACTAGTGTTTTTTTAAGTATATCCATTATATCCTGTCTGAAAATGTAGTTCAGAGATACCGACCTCACCTACCTAGTAGGTCGTCTTTATCTCCATAAATCAAATACATTTAGATCCAGAAAACATCAGATTTATTATTACCGGAGTTCCCGCACCATCTCCTGCTTATCGTGTCGTGTTTAGAATAAAGGATGACCTTTCCTTTTGCTTGTATTCATTCCAGTAGATATGATCTGTTCAATAGCCAGTTATTAGCTATATCATTTTAAAGTCAGAAGAAGATAATTCTACTCTCTTATTAGAAGAAAAATCAATCACCTTTACTGCATCTTTATACCGTATTGATACTGAGCCTTTCCCTTTAACAGAGCGAATCACAGCTTTAGTCAGCTTTCCATCGGTCCACTGCATGTCAACTTCATATCCTCCCCGGGCACGGAGGCCGGTTACTTTACCTTTCGGGTAAACGGCTGGCAAGGCTGGCAACAGACTGATTTCACCGGCATGGCTTTGCAATAACATTTCGGCAATAGTAGCCGTAATCCCGAGGTTACCGTCTATTTCCCAAAACTTAGTAAACTTGCAGGTAAAATTAGGATAGAGCGCCATAGCAAAATGACGGTTGATTACTTTCATCGCACTGTCTCCCTCTTCAAAACGAGCCCAATACATAGAAGGGAACACTCCTGTCCAACTGCCGCTATTATACGACATTCCCGGTTGCCTGTTTATAATTGTTTTCTTGAATGCCTCAGCCAATTCGGGAGTACCTCGCAGAGTGATCAAATTGCCGGCAGCGAATCCCCAGCCGTGCCCCACCTGTCCGTTATGGGGGTAAGCCGGTTTCCAGTCATCATTCCATTCCTGTAATTCTCCCGTGCTCGGACTAATCCGCATAGGCGGCAGCTTTGTATATACTTCTTTTATCTCTGCAATAGCTGGATCATTAGAGTCGATAATTTCGGCCGCCTTCATGGTGTTTTGCATGAGCGAACGGATAATCTGCATATCCTGTGCCGATCCCATGCAAGCCCAGCCTTTAAAACCGGCAGGATCGATATAACTGTTTTCAAACGATTCCGAAGGATTAGTTACTAAATAACCATCTTTATCCGGTTGTAGGCAATCTACATAAAATAGAGAAGCATCCCTCAAAAGGTCAAAGTTTTCATTCAGAAAATCCTTATCTTGCGTAAATTGATAATGTTCCCAGATATGATGACATAGCCACGCACCACCAGTCTGAAATATAGCCCATAGCCCTGAGCCGCCTACCGGCCAGGTTGTACGCCAGAGATCAATATTATGATGGGCCATCCAGCCACGTGAATTGTATAGGTTACGA
Organism: Parabacteroides goldsteinii DSM 19448 = WAL 12034; assembly: GCF_000969835.1. Lineage (GTDB taxonomy): Bacteria > Bacteroidota > Bacteroidia > Bacteroidales > Tannerellaceae > Parabacteroides > Parabacteroides goldsteinii. The sequence continues at coordinate 2,782,206 of NZ_KQ033912.1, read as the reverse complement.
GCCGTTTTAGCCCCATCGATAGACGATTCGCGTATCAGGTCAAACAGCGGCTGATGTAATTCCGAAAGGTTTACTACCTCTGCCGGCCAGTAATTGATTTGTGTATTGCAATTAATGGTCCAATTGGAGCTCCATCCCGGTTGTAAAGCATCGTTCCAAATGCCCTGCAAGTTAGCCGGCTGTGATCCTGGACGCGACGACGAGATCAGCAGATAACGCCCGAACTGGAAATACAGCCCTGCAAACGAGAAGTCTTGTTGTTTAGCATAGTTCCGAATCCTTTCATTGATCGGCGAAGATGCTTGTTCTTCATATCCCAAATCTATACTCACCCGCCCGAATAAGGCGGAATAATCGTTAACATGAGCTTTCAGTAATTTGGAGAATGATTTTCCCTTTATCTTTTTCGTATAATCCCGGCATAGCCTCTTTTCATCTTTCCCCTCTTTATAAGGGTCTTTGTCGAAGCCGTTAAAGCTGGTTGCTGCAACAAAACAAATTGTTACTTCATCGGCACCGGAAACCTTCAGCTTATTATCTGCCGCTCCAACCTTTCCTCCTTTGTTATCAACCACCAACCGGCCTTGAAATCTCATGCCATGTCCTTCTTGATAGGTAGGTAGGGAAAACCCGTTATACTCGGGATTCACATTTTGAGGGGCTTGTCCATCAATAATGACCTGCTGAGCGGCTTCATCTATCCTTACCGTATGATTAACCTTACTGCTTAATGTTGCATCAAAGGTTATACTCCTGGGCTTCTCTGATTTAATGCGCATCACAATCGTCTGGTCAGGATAAGAAGCAAATATTTCCCTGACAAAACCAACTCCTCCTTGTCTGTAGGAAACAGTGACTATTCCACGGTTCATATCCAGTTCCCGGTGATAGTCTGTAAAATCGCCTGACGGAAAATCCAATACAATGTCGGTCAATGGCATATAACTTTGATTGTTAGGTCCCAGCATCTTCGAGTTTATCAGCTTTTGCGCTTCGCTATGTTTTTGATCTATAAGCAACTGGCGAATCTCGGGAAGATATTGGGCTGCCCCGGGGTTTTGCACATTACGCGGTTCTCCCGACCAGAACGTATCGTCATTCGTCTGTATCCGTTCCTGTTTTATTCCACCCCATACCATACCTCCTAACCGGCCATTACCGATTGGAATGGCTTCGTTCCAGTTTTCAGCTGGCTTATTCATGTGGAAGATCGATGTATGAGGAACAGTTTTCGGCTTTCCTGAAAAAGCTACAGCAGAAGAGGTAAACATCAACAATAGGATACCGCCAATAAGTTTATTCATATTCAATGTTTATATTTATTTTCGTCATTACAAATAATAATATAAAGGAAGAGAATGATTAAAAGAGTTTTTTGTAACACTCTCTTCCTTCATCATTTAGAAAGCTGATAGATTATAAACTATCTCCCAAAAGCATAAACTTCAGAAATAGCTACATAAGGAGGATTATAACTTTCTTCCATTATCATTTTTATATATCTGGCCTTTTGTGGTTTTGTGAAATCAAAAATTGAACTCTTATCTGTTTTCAGACAATGCATCGTTCCTATTTCAACAAAAGACTCATCATCCTCATTCGTTTCAGCAACCAAAATTCGGGCAGATTTAAACGTCATACGAGCAGGATCTTGAAATACCTGTAACTGGTATAAATCAAATTCCTCTGCCATATCGATTACGATAGTATGAGGGAAAGGAGCTGGGGGTGAAGGAGTCCATTTACTATGCCAAAGAGAGTTAACATTTCCATCTAGAATATTCGTTATAGGATAAGTATCTTCTTTCTGAGATGAAACAAAAGGAATTGTCCAGTTTCCCCTGTTTATCTTTTCTACTAATGGGAATCGGCCTTTGTCTTCAACTTCAAAAATATCAATCGCGTTCTCTTCTGGTTTATAGTAACTCTTTATAGTAAAATCTCCTCCAAAAGTATAATTATCTATTGTTATAGATGTAACATCAGGTTCTACTCTTACAGTATTATCTTTTCCATTATTATCAGTATATAGCACTTCTGAATAATAACAGTTATCTACAGAACCGATAGTCAATGTAGCAACATTGTTTTCAATATCGACACTACGTGCCGAACGTGGTATTAATGATGAAATGTATTTATCACCATATACTTTTCCGATTACCTCCTGTGGAATGGAAGGAAATCCCTTTTCCCCCATTTGAATCAGATCAAAAACATATTCCCCTTCATTTTCAAAAGGTAACTCTACACTTGCATATCCATTAATCAAACTTTCTTTATCTATCGGATAAATAAGAGAATCTGCCCCCATATTCCAGAAGATCTTACAACTTTCAATGCGAACATCCTTACCGACTTTCCAGGTCAGTTTTACACGGTACAACCCACCGTCACATGTTACCGAATCAGGTCTCCCGATATAATTAATTTCACCTCTATCGAGATATTCTTCGATTATATCATTCATTCCAGAACAAGACGCTAAGGTTACAAATGAAACCAGCATTATAATGTTAACAATATATTTCATAACCATTTATTGATTTTATATTTACTTTTTATCGCTTCCCCAGAAAGTGATTTCACGGTAATTAACTTCCAGACCACCGCTCCATGTTTCATACTGTTCAAACCGCAGATAACGTACAGGAGGAAGTCCCAAATCAAACACAAACTCATGTCCGGCAAGCGCTACTTCCTTATCCTCGTTAGTAATTTGATCTCCAATTCCAGAGGGTTTGATTATTTCAAATTCGCCCATTAAAACCCAATCTTTATGATAATTATCTCCATCAAAATAGTCAAGAGTCATATTGGCCGGATCAATATGATCTGTTCCATAGATTTTCCACTTTTTAGGACTATAATGTCTATATTCATAATCGAGTCGCTGATAAACCTTATATCGACTTAACTTAGATGAAGCCCCCAAATCTATTGTATATCTGATAGGAGCCGGTTTTCCTGCGTTACCACCTATTGTAGACCATCCAAGATTATCTAATTTATCATCAAATAAACGCCTAAAAGCCCAACTATCATTTATTTCAGAGACGTTATCGCCAGGCAGTTTCCCTTGTTTGAATTTCGTTTTATCTAATTGTATTTCATATAATGGAGTAAATTTCGCAAGTACTGTATCAGAATAGTTATCCCATTTATCACGAAAACAAACCCCAAACGTCCTTTCAGTATCATCAAAACCTCTTAATGAATAGAGCCCGTTTTCCTGTTTAGTATAGAGAATTTCTGCTGTCTCCATTTCTCCCGTAAGAAAGTCCTCTGCAAGCAAATAAACCGCAAGTTCTGTACCCGATTCGTTTTCCCATTTTAATTGTACACCACCGAAATCTTCTCTCATAGACACACTTTCGGTTACTGCAATAACTGGTGGTGTTAATGGGGTGAACGATACTTTTATTGGGGCCGATTTCACAAAACTTCGAGTCACCGTATACAGATCGACTGTTTGTAACTCTGTATTACCGAATCCTTCTAATTTCAATTCATTCGAATAAATTGACACTTCGGTATTTACGGGCTTGCCGTTCAAAGTATACTCGGCTCTTACACTCAGCAAATCCGCATCATCCGGCAAATCATAAGAAATGATCGCACCACCGGGAATCGGAACTATCGTTGGATTTTTTATACTTTGAGGTTGATTATCATTTGTAGGAGGTTGTCCGACAAATGACTCGCTACAACTTATCATAATCAGTTGTAACAACAATAAATAAACTATCTTTTTCATAATATATCCATTATTTATATACAAATGTTTTACCATCCATAGTTTTGAATCAGGTTACTATTCACATTAAGCGACGATTTTTTTATCGGGAAGAAGTAATCCTTTGTTGCGAAAATCGGATAAGCAAGAACCGTTTCTTTATAATACTCATCTTCTGTTTCCCCATTGACATTCCAGCCCCTGATCGGGCGATTGCGATAATCATCAGCCTCACACCAGCGAAGGATATCCCAGTGGGTTTCCCCTTCAAATGCAAGTTCTATCAAACGTTCCTGATGAATGATCGCCCGACGCCCTTGCTGAGTGTTGATTTTTCCTGAATTAGTTGAATATTTACTCCAACTAGCTTCTACTCCTTCCAAACCGGAACGTTCTCTAACAGGGTCAATCCACTGGAAAATTTCTGATTTTTCAGCACCAGCCTCATTCAATGCTTCTGCATACATCAGATAAATATCTGCCAAACGTATAATCGGAAAAGAATAACGTTTCCTGGAAAAAGAGCTATTACTAACCACAGATTCCGGATTAACTAACTTCTTTGGTGTATATCCGGTAAGAGAATAACAATCTGTACCTAACTGACCACCGATTTGCTTCCGTTTCATTTGACCATAGGTAATTGAAGAACTATTATCGTCGACAACACCATTACCCCAAATGATACAACCGTCAAAAATAAGCGAAGCATAATAGCGATATTCACGATCAATATTCAATTTTGCAGTAGTATAACCTTCCTTTAATAAATACTTTTCGCTATCTCCAGCAACTTCCGTTTTATAACGATTATCATACCGTCCATTTTCCAGCCATTGTTTATCTTCTGAAATCGGAACTCCCCGCCGGGTATAAAAACGTTCTACAACATCTAAAGTTGGAGCAATTGTTGCAATAACTGTATTATTACTAGCCTCACTACTTCTGGTTCTAATCATACACGCTCCTTGTATAGGACTGTCACTTATGGTCGTTCCCCATATTATTTCAGGATTCCATTTTTCCGTTATAGCATAACGCAAATTCAACTTATAACGAGTTATATCAGATACCGGAAGAAAACCTTGATAAGTATAGAGTTTATGACCAGCTTCATGCGCACAGTCAATTGCATCCTTACAAGCTTTAGCAGCTTCATCCCAACGATTTTCATCATATTCCGGGAACAGACAAACTCCACGATTGTCTACTAAATTCTTATAGCGGTCATTTCCATTGAATAACGGACTTGCCATCGTCATCTTTACCTTTGCTTTCAGAGCCAAAGCCATCGGTTTAGTAATCCGTCCCATTTCCTCAATTTCATTTGTAATGACTTCCGGTAAATCTCCAGATGCTTCGTCAAGCAATTCACAGATATAATCAGCGACTTCATTTACGGGCTCCCGATATACTTTCACTTGTTCTGGAGTTGACGAAACAGGAAGATTGGTTTTAATAACAGGAATCGGTCCATACATGCGAAATAAAAAGAAATGATAAAAAGCTTTCAAGAACTTAGCTTCTGCTGTCCAACGACGGTTTTCATACTCTTCCAGATCAACTACTTTATGTATATTTTCCAGAAAAATATTACAGTCACGTATAGCAATAAATAAGTTTTTTCCACCTTTGTCTCCATCCCAATAATTCAGTAGAGGTGTGTTTGAGTTCTGTAATCCGCGAGCAACATCGAAAGCCGTATGATCTTTCCCAAACCAATAATTATCCCCAGACAATACCATCCAGGATTCGCCACTCATCAGGGAGACATTGTTACCACGCGATAACTGATCTACCGGCATATAAGAATAACAGGTAAAAAGATAAGTTTCTGCACTATTCCGATCACTGAAAGCATGATCTATAGTTGGCATATTATCAGGAATAACATCCAAATAGTCACTACATGCCGTCAATAGTAGGAATAAACTACAAACAATTACATTATATATTGATTTCATCTTATTATAACTTAGAGGTTTATATTTATACCAATATTAAATACCCGTTGAATAGGATAACCTAATCCATTTCCAGCCATTTCAATATCCCACATCTTGAAGCTACTCAGGCAAAATAAATTCGTACCACTTAAATAAAGCCGTAAGACATCCAACCCGACTTTATCTGTCCATTTCTTTGGCAATGTGTATCCTAATTCTACCGATTTGAGACGCAAAAAAGAACCGTCACGCATAAACCAGGTACTCGTCTGCGTATTATTGTCAATTATTCTGTCCGATAAACGAGGCCAAAACGCATGGGCATTTCTATTACTTTCCGACCAATAACTATCAGCTATTGCCTGAAGCAAAGCCGTTTGACCACCTTTATCATCAACAACAAACGGAGAAATTGTTTTTGGATCAATCCAAAATGACGATCGGGCAGACCCTTGAAAAAAGGCAGAAAAGTCCAAACCTTTATAGCCTAAAGAAAAACCAAATCCATATATGATTTCGGGATTAGTAGGATAACCTATAGGAACTTCATCATCCTCATCTATAATCCCGTCTTGATTGATATCCTTGTATTTAATATCACCAGCCATATACTCTCCAAACTGTTGTTTTGGCGAATTTCGTACATCTTCTTCATCAACAAATAATCGCTCGGCAATATATCCGTATTTCTGAGATATTTTATTGCCAGTCCATTTACGCCAGGGAGTATTTGTATAATCCGGTTCTTCATAAAGATCTAGTTTACTCGTTGCATAAGTAAAATTTCCGCGCACTGACAACCAAAAATCTTTATTGAATGACTGAGAATAATCCACTGACATATCATATCCCATAGCCGAACTTTTACCTACATTAGAACTTGGACTTGCCTGCAATCCCATAGTAGAAGGAATAAAGACTCGTTCCTGCAAAATATTTTTACGTTTCTCTCTAAAGAAATCACCTTGAATCTCCAACTTGTCAAATAGGCTAATTTCAAAACCATAATTCTGTTTGTAAGCAGTTTCCCAAGTGATAAAAGGATCTTCATAACGTGATATCGACACTCCCGGACGGTTGTATCCGAAATCAGTACCAAAATTATATCCTCTGCCGCTATCATTCAACTTGACATTTGATAAGAAGAAGAAGCGGTCTTCCTCTTTTCCTATCTCATCGTTACCAACCATACCATACGTCGCTTTCAACTTAAGTTTAGTGATATATTTTTTCAACGGTTCAAAAAAACTTTCATTGGAAATCATATACCCAACTCCTCCCGACGGGAAAAAACCATAACGTTCTTTCTTACTAAAACGTTCCGAACCGTTATAACCGAAATTAAATTCTGCAAAATACTTGCTGTCGTATGCATAAGTAGCACGGCCAGCTAATCCAACATTCCTATAGGGCAACGAAGCCTGAAGTGACCCGGCATTACTAATACGCGATTCACGGGTCGTAAACACCATTAAACCACTAACATTATGAACATCAGAAAATTCGTTATTATATTGAAGGGCACCTTCAAAGTAAGTTGTACTACTGATCTTTTTCGTTCCTTCACTATAAGAAAGCCATTCTGAACCTTTTAGCGGATTCAATGTTTGAAGTATGTATTCATCCTTTGCTTGATCATAACCGGCAAGTTCATAATAGAAGGGATTATAAGAACGTGACAATTCAGATGTGGAATAGCGCGAAGTATTAAACAAAACCCTGGCTGACAATCCTTTAATCAAGAAACTAAAATCTTGTTTCAATTCTAACTGAGCAAGAATCTGGGTAGTGGAATTTTCCTTGTACCCTTTGACCATATCAGCATACGGGTTAATATATTTTCCACCATCAGCATTACCAAAAAGGATGTGTTGAGTGAATATATTTCCTTTATCCGGAGTATAAAATGCAGGAAATAACACTGGGTTTGTTTTCATAATTTTATTATATACTCCTGATCCACCTTCAAGCGGACCGGAATAATCATCAAATGTTCCATGCATGCGCACAATCATTTCTGTAGTTTTAGTCAAATCAATATTTACATTTGAACGTAACAGGTATTTTTTCAAATCAATATTATTGTTGAAATTATTACGTTTATCCATTCGTAAATTACCATTATCCTGGCTGAAAGAAGCAGCAACATAGTATCTAGCCACTTTTCCTCCACCACTAATATTGATATTTGCACGATGATTTATCGTATTATCTTTCATCAACAAATTATACCAATCTGTTGCGGGATAAACATTAGGATTACCAATCCCTGTCATGGCAATTTTCTTGTTAGAGTAAGGTAATACCCCCAAGGGATCTCGCGTTCTTACCGCTTCATTATGTAAAAGCATGTAATCCAATGGATTTACCAACTCCACTCTCTCGGCGGGAGTAGACAATGAAGTTTCATAGCGGAATGAAAGTTTAGCCTTACCTTCTTTACCTTCTTTTGTTGTAACTAAAATAACACCATTTGCACCTCGAGCACCATACAGAGCTGTGGCATTTGCATCTTTCATAATAGAAAAACTGGCAATATCATCAACATTCAACCGAGCTAAATCCTGTGAGGTAAATTCTACTCCATCAATCAGAATAAGAGGATCTGCTTTCCCAGTCCCAAAGGTTGTCACCCCGCGCACAAAAAAGTCTGCATTATCCTGACCTGGTTCTCCACTTCGTTGATAAGAGATGATTCCGGACATTCTTCCAGCCAAAGCTGTTGTCAAATTACTACTAGGCACTTTCAGATCTGAAGGTTTTACCGTTGTAATAGAAGCTAATACACTTTCCTTTTTCTGCTTAGCAAACGCAACAACAGTCACTTCCTCTAATTCGTCTGTTTTCTCTTTTAATGTAATAAACAACTGCTTTTTATTAGCTACCGCTACTTCTTGGTCTTGCATGCCCAGATAAGTAAATATCAATATATCAGCATCTTTAACATCGATGGAGAAAGTTCCATCGATGTCAGTTGTTACACCACGTGGCGTACCTTTCACCTGGATAGCAACGCCTGGCAAAGGTTCCCCTAGTTCATCCATTACTTTACCGGTGATCTTTTTTTGCTGCTGAGCAGCAGAAAGTGTGATAGCTGTTTTTTCTTCTCCGCTCTTTTTAGTTATATAGATCTGCTTATCAACAATATTATAAGTATTGTCGGTTCCTTCAAACAGTTTGTCTAATATTTTATCGACTGTTTGTTGCTTTACATTGATTTTAACTCGTTTGTTAGCATCTACCACTCCTTCATAATAGAAAATGACGAATTCACTGTTTCGTTCAATCTCTTTGAAGACTTCTTTCAGAGTTTTATTGGTAAGATTTAAGGAAATCTGAGTCTTTTGTGAATAGGCTGGTTTTGCTGAAAAATCAACTGCCCAACAAGATGCCGCCATCAGACATGCGACTATAACACATTTTAATCTTCTGAATTCACGTATTCTAACGTTATTTATTCGTTTGTTTTCCATACATTTGTATTGATTTTTGATTTAACTGGAAAGAATTCTGCTAAAATTCTTTCTTTTAAATTTACGACCGGATAATACCCACTATTATCCGGTTTTGTTTTTCAATGCTTATTTATGTCATAATCTTTTATTTTTTTAAGGTTTAACATTAACTGATATATACTCACTCTCTATTGTAAAATTGACCGGCATGGTCGACTCAAGCCCTGTCAATACTTTTACCATATCGTCACCCAGATTCAGCGAGCCGGAGCAACGTAATGCTCCTACTTCGGGATCATAGGTAATTATTTTGCCATAATAATTGGACAGCTTATCCAGAACAATGGAGAATTGTTCATTATCAAATGTGTAATATCCGTCTTTCCAGGAAATATAGTTTTCTACATTTACTTTCTTTATATCGGTAGTTCCTTTTTCGTAAGTCAGCCGATCGGAAGGCTTCAAAACGGATTCGACACGGTTGTCTGTGCGTACATTTACTTTTCCTGAAACAAGAACCACAGAAACATCCTGACCGGCTTCATAAGCCGAAACATTAAATTTCGTTCCTAATACGCGGATATCCATTTTCTTGGATTTAACGGTAAACGGACGTTTCTTATTCGGGCTAACTTCAATATAGATTTCGCCATCTACATATATTTCGCGTTTCGTATCTTCAAAAGTAACCGGATAGACAACCCGGGTGTTTGCATTCACCCATATTCGTGAACCGTCGGCCAATTCCAAGAAGGAACGTTTCGCGACCGGTACGATGAGTTGGTTGTAAATGGGGTCATTTTTTTTATTCACTGTAGCGGTATTTTGGGAAGTTTCCACCTTTTGTGTGTTAATATGTAATTCGCCTTGCTTGCTATATTGCAAACGTGGATCTTCTTCCTCTATAGTCACTTTTTTCTCATCGGCTAGAATCAACTGGACAGTTTCTACCGGATGTGCGGGTTTTTGTACTTTCTCGATTGCAGTCAGGTTGTCATTCGCATAAAAACCGGTATAATAATATCCTCCCACTGCTAATAACAAAGCTGCCACAGCCGCCACTGAGGAATACCAATATCTGAAGAATCGTTTTTTATTATTAGTCTGGCAAATCTCTTTCCAAAGCAAGTCTTTGTCATCAGACGAGAAAGCCCGCTTACGATAAGGAATGGAAAGGAGGATGCCACTCGCAATCATAACTTCTTTAGCAAGAGCTTCATTTTCTTTCTTCAGTTCTTCCCAAAAAGATTGCGATTCAGGTGTAGGACTGGAAAATGATTTCAGAAAGAAGTCATCTTCCAAAAGCTCTTCTGCGGAATAATTTGTATAATCTTTTTCTTGCATTCAAATTGTATTAAATAGGTTTCCCTATAATGAATACAATCGAGCAGAAAAATTATACTCAACAAAAACATTCTTTTTTACACAAAAAGAAAAAAATAATAATTAATGGCAATGACTCCCTTATTCTTTTTAGAGAGCGCTGGATAGTATTTTGCACCGACTGGTAATTCATTCCCGTAAGAACAGCTATTTCTTCTATGGACAATTCTTCTATGTAGCTATAATAGATTATTTCCCGTTGCCGATCGGTCAGCAGGCTAAGCACTGTGCGTATAGTTTTCTGCATTTCGTCCTGATTTAACGCTGTTGTCACTTGGTCTTCGGCACCAGGGTCAATGTATTCATTATCCTCCAGGTCGATTTTATCAAAAAAGAGTTCTCTCTTTAATAGATTGTACAAACGATTTTTCAGGCAAGTAAACAAATAGAATTTGATATTGGCTTCTGCCTTCAAATGTTGTCTATCACTATGCAATTTCACAAAAACATCATGGATCGCATCCTTAACAAGATTCCCATCTGTGGTGAACTGAATACCATACCGAAACAATACATCTGCATATTTCCTGTATATAATCTCGAAACAGGCATCATTACCGTTTATGAAATTCATCCAAAGATCATTATCCGATGTTTTATGATTTTCTAATAGCATATTTTCTTTTCTCCTCTTTCTTCTTCTCTAAATGAGTTCTTAATTGTATAAAAACTTTTGAATCCAATAATCCCCTGGCTGGATAATAAATAAAAAGAGGCGTGAGGACTGTTGATATATCTAACATTGAGGCCTTCGACTGCCCTAACCATTGATATAAACAACAGCTCACACCCTTTTATTTTGAATATTCCTATATGTAAAAACACAGGGATACAACAAAAACAAGCATGTGAGCGTTCGCTGTCTACTATCCAAGGTTATGAAAGTGCGAAGTTCCAATGTTAGGATAATATCATAAAAACGCTTCTCGTAATTAATCCAATCATTTTATGACAGAATTTTACCAAAGATTGGATTACAAAAGTAGATAGAAGACTTTGGTTTCACAAATTATAATATACTTTTTTTCACCTATTACAATGAAGATGAAAGTCAATGTATCTGATTCCGATCAAAAAAAGAAAGTGTTGCAAGCACTTCTCCCGTCCCAACGGACAAAGCAGTTACTTTGCAACACTTTCATCATACATTCAAGGAAAGATCACTCGATCTCCGGACGGTCTTCACCGCCTCCTTCTTCAGGAGTTGTCTCGGGTGCGCCGTTCAATTCCATCCAAAAGATGTTGTTGCTGATAAGCGAACGGTTCATCGTCTTACTACCGCTGTTTTTCGTGGCTTCAGGAATGAAACGAACACGTACACCGGTGATCTGCGATGCATTCACCTTATCTGCCGAGTCAGCTCCATTGCCGTTAGAGGTACAGGTGTAGTAGAAAGTACCCAGACCATCGATCTTCACGCTGCGTCCCTGTGCCATATAATCGGCCAAAACGCCTGCCAGATCCGTCAAGACAGCATAGACGTCAGCACGACTCACGGTAGAAATCTGCGACAGGCAATCGGCTACCTCTTTCGTCGTTACGGGTTTGCCCACGGTAACTGCCTGCGGATGCCACTTGCCACCCATTTTTTTAAGAACCTTTTTAAAGAATGCCATAATTGAACATTTTTAAAAGCCTCCCCTTACTCTCTGCACATACAACAAGTCTGAGGATCGGTATAGCGACCTATAAGAAGTCACCATGTCACCTATAAGAAGTCACGATGCCACCTAAGATTAGTGGCATTACCGCCCTACAGAACTGTTCCAATACATCAAGTAACGGGATAAATCTGATTACCGGAGTTCCCACGCCATCTCCGACTTAGCGTGTCGTGTTTAAATTCAGTCATTTTGTATTTCGTATTTACTTTTTATTACAGGAGCTTCCATAACTGCTTTCCGAAGGTTATAGGGATTAATATTTACTTTTCCTTTTACCAATTCGGGAACATTATAAGAAGTCAGACAATAAATATAAAAGTCTGGGTTCTCCTGAGGCAAAAGAAACGGTTTGGAAGCCTTCCCGGCATCATTGATTTGTGTAAACCAAGGGTACGTATAATATCCGTCATTCCGACGACTACTAAATACCACCCATCCACCCACAGACGACCAGGAATGAAAACTATCCACATCCTCCGAGTTTATCTCGTCTAGCGTCCTATGTGTCTTATTTTTTAAATCATATAAAGCCAAATCAGATGATTTATGATAATTGGAAAACGAACCGTATTCCACCTCCGTATAAAGCAAAAAACGTCCGCAGGGAGAGACTCTCGGATGTAACATACTTTTATTAATCCGGGAAGCTGACACTAATGTATCCACCGTTTCCCCAAATTCCATTTTATCCGCATCAAAACGAATCGCACAAAGAGATAATTTTAAATCACTCTTATATTTAGGAACCTGAACAGCTTTACCCCCGCAATAAATCAAGGTTCTACCATCGGGCGTAAACACAGGATAATTATTATGCAATGAATCTGCAAATAGTTCCGGAATTGTATAACTTTTCTTGTCTTTCAAATCATATACTATCACATCCGCCCCCAAGTCAAAGACCTCTATGGGAGTCTTCCCTTCATAAAAAATTTGTCGCGTCTGACTAACAGAAAAAGCAATGTAGTTGCCCGACGGATGCCAAAAAGGATATCCGGCGGCCTGTGACATTTCTCCCGCCTGAGTATTCACTTTCTCTATTTCTCCATGTCGGATAAAATAAGTCCCCGGATTTTTCTGACGTGAATGAAACAGCATCTGATCCGGATCATTCTGACAAAAAGAATGGCAGTTTATACAGCCGGTTTCCGATTTCATATTATCGATTAAAACTTCATCATTAAAGTTTGTCAAATTCCGCTGGTTAATCGACATAGTATTAGTAGTTGTATACCCTGGTTCTATTTTTCGATAAACCAGTACCGGATCAATTGGAGCAATCGACACCTCCCAGTCAAACGGAACGTATTGATATGTCTTTCCATCCCATTCGGCTTTCAATGTCACCGATATATGACCTCCTTTAGCCTTTTCAAGCCATTGTTTCCACTTCTTTTCCGGGAAAATAATCTTTTCTTCTCCTGTAAGTACCCAACTCTCGTCAGAAAACCGCAACACAGCCTCAACTCGCTCAGGGCGACCAGTCACTTTAAAGTTCAACGGGGCAATATTGTAGGGTATGACAATATCGGTATAATCGGGAAACAACTGGGGTTTCTGCGACAGTTCCTCAGTTATATCCTTGGATACGGATTGACACGAAATGCATACCCATACCAATAAACAGAAATAACAATACCTATTTATGAACATCGACAGATTCATAATAATAAAAGTAACTGGATTTATAATCATTATTCATTACCAAATAACCGGATATCGTATTTAGCGGACGTTTTCCCTGAGTACAATACTCTTTGAAACGCGCCAATACGCCTTCATCATAGTTTATCTTTAATTTCCGGTCTTCACTGATTTTATTCCCTCGCTCATAGATTAAAATTCCTTCCTGACACAGGATCGGGATTTCCGAGTTCGGAGAAAAATCCAATTTATAGCGGACCATCCTAGCCACCCAATCAACCTTTTTCTCCAGTAATGCCAAATTCCAAGCATATTCCAAAGCCAATGTTTCAAATGGTAATTGGATAGCTAGGTTTGTTATATTTTCTAATGGCCTGTTCATGCCTATTTGGAAACCATATGAAGGAAGCATCTTCCGGAAACGAATGATCCAATCGACCTGTTCCAGATCTGGATCATGTTTCATCCGGTTCAACAAATCGACAGCCCAGCGATTATACATCACCGTTTTTTTCAATATACGCAGAAGTTTTATTGCCAAATCATTTTCCCGATAAATCAAATGGATCATCGCCAAGCGTTTAAGATGATAAGGGTTCACCCCCGTATCCAACATCGACATGGCTTCAGTCGAGAACACCTGACTAGCCCGAAAACAACCTAAGTTCCAATAGATATCGCTCAAACGAGTTTTCGAAACATACGATTGCTCACCCGCTGAAACCAATGACTTCGAATAAGGGAATCCATCCCGAAACAAGGCATTACTCAATTGTCCGGTTTGTGCCAATGCCATATAATAATAATTCAAGGTTCTAGAGTTCAGTTTTTCGGCATCACATATACTACCCAGCAATTTATTCCAATCACCTTGTTGCATTAGGTAAAACAATTTCATCTCAAACTCCCTGGTACGGTCGGTATTCACATGACAAGCATATACGGCCAACAGAAGATAACCGGAGGCAACAAAGAGATAACCGCGTGAACAACGTAATAAAAAGATACAACCGACAAAAGAAGTCATATAAATCAGATACCAAGGATACCAATCCAATTCCCATTCAGCAACAAACACTTCTTCCATCGGGAAACAATATTGGAGCAATAAAGTCGTGAACAATGCTGAAAAGGCAAAAAGAGAACAAAGAGAGATCAGGTAAGAATAATTTCTCATTCCTTTCAGATACTCATAAACAAATATATACAAACAAGCTACAAACGCTGCTTCTTTACAAATATACCAAAGAATACAAGCAAGGCAATAACTGAACAAAACACGTATGCGCTTATCGGATAGTCCGATATAAAGACGGCAACAGATAAAAGAAATCAATAAAGTTAGATCTTTCGACAAGGGATAATCGGAGAAACTATGTAGAGACCAAACAAATGTCGTCGAATATAAAAAAGATAAAAGAATGCGGTAACGAGATTCTGTAAAAGGTTTTAACAACATATTTATCAGAAGTCCCAAGAGAAAAGCCAGACTTATCAAGACTCCGATTCCGAAATACCTAATCACATAAAATTGTACCAGAAAAGAGGCTAGATAATCTACAATTCCTTGTATCCGAGGAAGAAAAGAGGTGAAAAAATCAGTTGTTGCTAAAAAATAACCAACCTGTCCAGATAAAATAATCCGGTAAGATTGGGTATAAAAGAGATATGTTACCATACCTACGAATAGAAACAGGACAAATAATATGTCCACAACCTTCCTGTTCATAATGAATTCACTTTAGAAGAAAGGAGGGTATGTTGTACCCCAACACACCTCTCCTTACATTCAACATGTTTATCTACAAGTTATAAAGACTACTTATTCAGGAAAATCCCTTGAATCTTCTTTCGTATTAAAGCTATCCGGTGAATTAGCCGCCGGCTTATATATTGTATAATACGTAAATGAAGATCCGCTTTGGACATTCTGAATAATATCTTCCGATACTGTAGCCAACACCTCACGAATCTGTTGTTGACCGGTTGCATCGGTGTAAGTCATCACGCATTTCTCCGCACCGTCATTTGCTGCGCCCCAGGTTATCAATATATTACCATCTTCCGTCTTCGAAATGTTTTCAATATGACGGTTAGGTAAGGTATTCCGATAATCTTCACCGCAAGCTCTACCTGTTGCTTCAAACGGAAGTGAACGATTTCCATATTTATCAAAACTGACGATTTGGAACAAGTATTCCCGTTCCGGCAGATTTTCAATCATAAGAGAGAATTCACCAACTTGTCCGCCGACATTGAAATCAATGGAATCCGTATAAGCATTCCAGTAAATACGGAGCTTCTCAATACGTTGGGCATTGATGAACAATTCCATCTTAACACGACCGTTACCCGGACCGACGGATGCACTATCCACTTTCGCCGCATAAATAGTTTCGCCTTCTTCCAGGAAACCAATATGTAAAGCGTCCATATCATCACAAGACGTAGAAAATACCCCAACACAAAAAATCAGCAGGGGAATAACATATTTTACTATCATACTTCTATACATTTAATAATTACCTTACTTATCCTCACCAACCTGTCCATAGACCTCTATTTCAGACATATGGAAAAAGTCACCATTAGACCAAGTTTGCAAAGCATGCAAACGGAGATAACGAACCTTAGGTTTACTTGGGTCACAAACGAACTCTTCACCCGCTTCGGCCCATTGCCTGTCTTCATCGGATATCTGCCCTAATGGTAATCCGGAAGGCTTAGTACTCTTACAATCCATCATCAAAGTCCAGACCGAAGGATCATTCAAATTTTCAGCATCTGAGGTTCCCCAGATTTCAAAATGTTCCAAATTTCCATGTTTATAAATCCAGTCACCCAAACGTTGCCATACTTTGATACGGCTGATCTTCCCGGTCACACCTAAGTCGAATGTAATCCATTGCGGCCAAACACCTGACCCATTAGCTGTATGAAATCCGTTACCGTCACTTTTCGTCCCATCAAACAAGTTTGCGAGAACCCATCCCCAAGCCGAAGGTTGGTCGCCTTCAATAGACATACCTGTGATTTTTGTTCGATCAAATTGTTCCTCAAACAGAGGTGAGATGGTCGTTTCCA
Organism: Parabacteroides goldsteinii DSM 19448 = WAL 12034; assembly: GCF_000969835.1. Taxonomy (GTDB): domain Bacteria; phylum Bacteroidota; class Bacteroidia; order Bacteroidales; family Tannerellaceae; genus Parabacteroides; species Parabacteroides goldsteinii. The sequence goes on along the minus strand of NZ_KQ033912.1, from coordinate 2,765,294 downwards.
AAGCTTCACTTACATTTCCCCAACGATCCTGTATATAAATTTTAAAATCTTTCGGATCAGTATCCATTCCACGAGTCGCGGCACTACCTTCTACCACCGTACTATAGTAAGCATCGATCCGGTTGAACTCATTGTTATTATCTTTTTGTTCCAAAATAACAGAAATTTCAGATCGCCCGGGATTATCCCAATAGGCATGTACACCACCAAAGTCGGCAATCAACTTTAAAGTACGTCCGATCGTAACAACAGGAGCCTCCAGTGGCTTCACGGTCACTTTTACAGGTGACGATTCATTCAGACTACGATCTATTGCTACCAGTTCCACGATACGTTCATCTTCCGTGCCGAAACCCTCGATCTTAAGAGTATCCACAAATAAGGAAGCTTTCACTTCACTTGAAACACCTGATTTCAATTCATAATTAGCTTTTACACAAAGTAGATCTTCATCGTCCGGCAAAGTATATTTCAAAATAGCACCACCCGGAATATTAGTAACTTCTACATTGCTGACAGGTTGCGGAGCGACAGAATCTGTTTTAACAAACGTACGTTCCTCTTCCGAACATGCAATCAGAAGCAAAACGGAAAGTATATATAATAAATTCTTTTTCATTGTCCCATTTATTATGATTACTAATTACCAACTTACCAATCAAAATTCTGAACCAGATTCGAATTTATCGAAATCTCTTTTTCATTGATCGGCCAGAAATAATCTCTTACTGAAAACTCAACTGGAGTCTGGGCCACTGAAGTCACTGTGTAGAAGAGATCTTGAGTATCTCCCTGAATGACATTCCATCCTTTTGGCTGTTCATTAAGATCCTGAATTCTCTTCCAGCGTCTGAGATCCCAGAAATGTTGTCCCTCAAAAACCAATTCGATTTCACGTTCATGCTGTATAATTTCCCGTAAGCCTTCTTTGGTTGCAGCTTTAGAAGGAGAAATGGAATATTTAGTCCAGGAAGCCTGAACTCCTTCCAAACCGGCGCGTTCACGAATCATATCTACATATTTATATACTTCACCGCTCGGACCGCTATATTCATTCAGTGCTTCAGCATACAACAAATACAGATCTGCCATACGCATGATCGGGAATGGATAATACTCTATACTATAATCGTTCGCCGTCATAGCATCTTTAAAACTATGCATTTTCTTAGCTCCGTATCCTGTAACAGAGAATGCCTCGGAAGCAGAAGCTACTCCTGAATATTCTTTCGCACAAAATTCGCAATGCTTTACATTATCCGGAAACTTATTATAACCGTTACCGAAATAGATACCTCGGTCAAAACCTATATTTGCATAGAATCGGGGTTCACGATTATAATGTAGATTAACAGTCTTCTGCCCCTCCTTTACATAATACTTTTCAGCACCGGAAGAGACTTCCGGACGAATTTCGTAACGTTGGCTATACCAGTTGTTCTGTACCCAGTCTCTATCTTCATTGATAGGTACGCCATGGGATGAATAGAATTTTTCAACCGTATTCAATGTTGGGGCCCACTCGGTACGAACTACTGTTCCCATTTCTGCACCAACACGCAAAACACGGGATTGACATCGTTGAACAAATGAATATTGGTCATTATTAGTACTCCCCCAAATCAGTTCACAATTCCAACGATCACAAATAGCCTGACGTAAAGTGGTTTGCAATTTGAAGGTATCGTTCTGCGTACTCAACAGTGGATCTACACTCGTATAAAGCCGTTTATTCTGTGCATGAGCCATATCAATCGCCTCCAAACAAGCATCTGCTGCTTTTTTCCATTTTTCAGGATCATACGTTTGAGGGAATAATTGTACTCCGCGATTATCGACCAAAGAGGCATAATCCGTATTTCCATTAAACAATGGACTTGCAGCATATGCCAGAACTCTAGCTTTCATTGCTTTAGCCACCAGATTATATACTCGTCCGGCTTCAGTGCCTTCCACCAAGTCGTCATTAGAAGGAAGATCTGCAGCCGCTTCATCCAGCAGATTTACTATATAATCAACAACATTATCTACCGGTTCACGATATACTTTTACCTCTTCCGGAGTAGCCGATACCGGCAGATTGACATCCATAATAGGTATAGGACCATACATTCGGAACAAATAAAAATGATAATAGGCTTTCAGGAATTTTACTTCTGCTATCCAACGGTCACGTTCATACGAAGGTAAATCTGTTACTTTATCCACATTCTCAAGAAAGATATTACAGTCACGAATACCATCCCACAAAGCCGGAATGACAAAGGAATCCCCTGATTTAGCTCCGCTCCAGAAGTTCATATAAGGATCATTCACTTTCTGCATGCCACGGGCAATATAACGCCCGGCAGAATTAATATAAGAATGGCACCAAACTTCATCTGTAGCAGCAATCGCCGGGTCCCACGAGAAATCGCCATGCCTCGGGCGATAGCTATAACAAGTATATAAATACTTTTCACATGCTGTACGATTACGGAATGCATAATCAATTGTCGCCATATTATCCGGAACAATATCCAAATAATTACAAGAGAGACATTCCAGTAATACGATACAGAACAGTAAGCTTTTTAATAATATATTTTTCATCATCTTATTTACATTTTAGAATGACAACTGAACTCCGGCATTAAATACTCTCTGGATAGGATATCCCAAACCATTTCCACCCATTTCCGGATCCCACAATTTAAATTTTGAGAAAGTCAGCAAGTTGGTTCCGCTTAAATAGAAACGTAAATCACTTATATGGGCTTTATCAATAATATGCTTCGGAATACGATAACCGAATTCCAATGATTTCAATCGCAAAAATCCGCCATTCTGCATAAACCATGTAGATTTCTTATTGTTATTTTCAACTACGGATGTAGACAGACGCGGCCACAATGCTTGTGTATTACGATCAGCTTCCGACCAATGGCTATCGGCATACGCTTGCAACAATGCACTTTGGTTTCCAATAAATGGGGAAGTTTTTTCTACATCAATCCAAAACGATTCCCTTGCCAATCCTTGGAAGAAACAAGAAAGGTCAAAATCTTTATATCCCATAGAAAAACCAAAACCGTACACAATTTCAGGACTGGTAGGATAACCGATAGCTGCCTGATCTAATTCCGTTATTTTCCCGTCACCGTTCAAATCCTTATATTTAATATCTCCAGCCATATAATTACCAAACTGAACCGGAGAGTTGCGGATATCTTCTTCATCAATGAATAAGCGTTCAGCAACATAGCCATATTCTTGAGCCAACGAATGACCGATACGTGATTTCCAAGGCGTACTACTATAATCCGGTTCTTCATATACTAAAAACTCACTGGTTGCATACGTGAAATTGGCACGCCCCGTAATCCACAAATCTTTATTGATCGAGTGATTATAATCAAGCGACATATCAATACCATGGCTCTTTGCTTCTCCAACATTTGCTCTCAAACTACTTTGAAGCCCCATCGTCTCCGGTATGGCAGCACGATCCATCAAAATATTCCAACGCTTTTCCGTGAAATAATCTGCCTGGATTTCAATTTTGTCAAATAAGCCTAATTCAATACCATAATTGGCCTTACGTGCAATTTCCCAAGTGATGTCTTCATTCGGATAACGACTAATGGAAATTCCGCTTAACCCACGACCACCTCTATTACCTAACGTACCGAAAGATGAGCCCAGATATGAGTTATTCATATTCACATTAGATAAATAGAAGAAGCGGTCGTCTTCACTACCGATTGCATCATTACCAACTAAACCATAAGTTGCTTTCAATTTTAACTTGGTTACTGTCTTTTTCAAAGCCTCAGGAAAAAAATTTTCATTGGAAATGAACCAACCTAAACCTCCGGAAGGAAAGAAACCAAAACGTTCTTTTTTTGCAAAACGTTCAGAACCGTTATACCCAAAGTTAAATTCAGCGAAATAACGTCCGTCGTAAGCATAAGTATAACGTCCTGCCAAACTGATATTTCGTGAAGGTAATGACTTTTGTAGGTCACTTTCATTTCCATTCTTCGATTCCCTCATCGTGAAAACCAACAAGCCGCCAACATTATGTTTTTCATGGAAAATACGATTCCAGTTCAATGCACTTTCAAAATAAAGAGCAGAATTAACCTTTTTTTCTCCCGGCACATAATTCAAATATTCCGTGCCGCTCTGTTCATTCAATATATTCAGTTTGTAAGTATCTGAGGCCTTGTCGTACATACCTGCCGAATAATAAAAAGGATTATAAGCACGTTTTACTTCAAAGTATGAATAACGACTCGTATTAAACAATCCCCTCAAAGAAAGACCTTCGGTTATGAAATCCAATTTTTGCTCCAATTCAAACTGGGCAAACATATTGGAAGTCGAATATTCTTTATACCCTTTTACCATCTCTGCATACGGATTCATATATTGTGCCTTATCTGCATTACCAAATAAAACATGTTGAGTATATTTATTCGCTTCATCAGGCAAATAATAGGGCGGAAACAACGCCGGATTGGCATTCATCACTTTCTTATACAAATCATCTCCGCCATCCAACGGACCACTATAATCGTCAAAAGTACCCTGCAAACGAACCTTTGCTGTTGTTGTAGGTGTTACTTTAATATTTACGTTGGAACGTAAAATATAACGATTCAAATTGACATTATTATTAAAGTTACTTACACCGTCTACTTTCTGATTTCCTTTATCTGAGTTATAAGTTCCTGTGATATAATAACTGGCAACTTTACCACCACCACTTAAGTTGAAATTCAAGCGACGACTATGAGCCTGTTTTTTAAACATAATATCATACCAATCATTAGCAGGGTAAACATACGGATTTCCTCCGGCAATCGTATTATCAATTTTCTGTTGTGAATACATGGTTGCTCCCAGTGGGTCACGTGTTTTAATGGCCTCATTGTGCAGCTTCATATATGTTACCGCATCTGCCAAATCAACCATACTTGTAGGGGTTGTGATAGACTCTTCATAACGGACATTCAGTCTGGCTTTTCCTTCAACACCTTCTTTCGTTGTAACCAAAATAACGCCATTTGCTCCACGCGAACCATACAGGGCTGTTGCTGCAGCATCTTTCATAATATTAAAACTGGCAATGTCATCTGGCTGGATTTTTGACAAATCTGAAGAAGATATTTCATTATTATCCAACAATACCAATGGATCTTTTTTATAACCGAATGTTGTTACACCGCGAACGAAGAATTCTGCATTGTCTTGTCCAGGTTCTCCACTTCTCTGATAAGCAATCAAGCCGGAAATACGACCAGCCAAAGATGTTGTCAAGTTACTACTGGGAACTTTTAAATCAGTAGGTTTAACGGAAGTAATAGAAGAAATAACCGATTCTTTTTTCTGCTTGGCAAAAGCAACAACTGTAACCTCTTCCAATTCGTCAACTTTAGGTTTCAATGTAACATTCAGTTCTTTTTTACCTATAACAGGAATTGTTTGCGTTTCCATTCCTAAATAAGTAAAGACCAATTTGTCTGATTCTTTTACTTCTATAGAATATGTCCCATCAACATCGGTAGTTACCCCCCTCGGCGTTCCTACAACCTGAATAGCAACTCCAGGCAAAGGTTCACCTAAATCATCTGTCACTACTCCACTGATTTTTTTCTGTTGTTGCATTGGAGCAGGAATAAGAGCCATTCCTGCTTTTTTGACTTTATTATCTGTAATAGTAGATTTTTCATCAGCTCCAGTGGCAAAAGCCGAATCTGCCAAAACAAATAAAAATGTCGTAAAAACGAATATAGGAAGGGATCTTTTAGCTACCATCCCTATTTCAATTCTTTTTTTATTCATAATAATTACTTAGTTTAAGAGTTTTAACCAGTTTTACATTTGGTTTAATCTTACGTGAACCGAATAATTGTGTAAACATTATCCGTTTTTAGCATACTGTCCTTTTCTTTATATCATAGGCATTAAATTTAGGTTTACAAATTCTTTTATATTCATTAATACTATAGCTATATCTCATCCACCTTCAATTCATATTGAGATTAGAGATAAGGTCAAACAAAAGTTAATACAAATATCAAACGACTATTCATAAGTCTAAACCATAAAAATCATCACCTTTGCAATCTATTATCGCATACTTATAAAAAAGTCTCTGAACCATAGTCTTTGTAGAACTATGGTCCAGAGACAATAATTATTCCGAGATAATCAGTAAATTGCGTCAAAAATATGCAGACAAAACTCAACAAACGTTTTGTTAAAGGTTAAAACTTCACCTTTTACCCCTCTATTATTAGTTTAATATCGGATTTTGCAAAAAAAAGAACGGATTTTTTAAACGATTTTATCGGATGTTTTTCTATTTTTGCAAAAAGATACGTAGTTCTACAAAAACTATGATCATTATTTAACTAATCATCAATCCCTGCCTATATATATTGAATCACATTTTATTCTTTAACAGACGGAGGAAACAGTGCTTTCGTTATTTTCCGACGTACAAGCCAAACAGAAAGTACACCCCCAAAAAGCATTGTTTTTTTTATATTTTCACATCATCAACTTCATTTATTATTAAACTTTTTCACCGCATCAAACATCGCGATAATATTCTCCGGCGGAACATCCGGAAGTATATTGTGCACGGTATTAAAGACAAAACCACCTCCGGACGACATGATCTCCAGACGCTCCAGGACTTGTTCACGAACTTGAGCCGGTGTGCCGTTGTTCAGTGTGCCGACGGTTTCTACACCACCGCCCCAGAAAGTACAATCCTGTCCGAACTCTTTTTTCAGAAATTCGGGAGACATATCTACGGCATTGGTTTGTACCGGGTTGAAAACTTCAATTCCAGCCTCGATCATATGGGGCATCAATGAAGAGATGGAACCGCAGGAATGGATAAAGGTATGCATCTGACTATGAGATTTTACATAATCACATAACTGTTTATGACGGGGTTTGAAAAGGGTTTTATAAGTATCCGGATCCATGAACGGACCGGTTGTCATCCCGAGATCATCCCCGAAGCGGATAATGTCAACTATATCGCCGACCGAAGCACAGACCTTTTCAAGTGTTGCCAGGTGACGTTCCAGCAACTCATCCAATACACGTTCCACCTGATCCGGATCACAAAGCAGGTCCATCAAGAAATTATCCATCCGGCGCAGGAAAGTTCCCCATTCAAAAAGATTGCAACCGCAAACGATCATCAACGCTTTATCCGTTGTCTCCCGCAAATGCAAGGCATTTGTTCTCAACTGTTCCCAGAAACCGTCATCGGCAGCATGGTCCCAGGGACTGTGTACATAACGCGACCACAGGACACGTCCCATCTCTTCATCCAGACCGTCGTAACTATCAGGATAGCCATCCACGTAAGGGAAATAGGACTGGTCGAAGAATGTGGCACCTTTCGGCATCATTGCTAACAGGCGTTTACCATCGGTATCATAACAATGCCAAGAACCGTTGGGTTGTTCTACAGGATTAAACCAGGCGGGATACAGGGCTTTATCGCCATTAGCCAGTATTGTCTCCTGCCAGTCGGACGGACTCACATTAAACGTACGGCCGATATCGAGGAGATCGATACCGAACTGATCGATAATCGACAGATCCGGCTGTGCCAGTTGCTGCACCACATCGTAAATCTGAACCGGGAGGTCGGTACGCCCCAGGTGTTTTAATAAATTGGAATAGGCAATTGCCGAAATACCCGAACTGGGAGTTGCTCCCATATCGACCGGAACACGGTCGGGCTCTTTATGAGCTATAGCTGATAAAACACGCTCTCTTGAAGTCATAATTTTCAATTCTCAATTTTCAATTTTTAATTATCCTCACTCTCCGCCACTCATTCCTATAATGAAAGAGGCAGCAACCAATACGACCAGTCCGACATACATCCATGCTTTTGTCTTTGTATCCGTAGCCTTCCATTCACCCCGGTACAATCCCCAAAGGGTAGCAAAAACAATGGTCAGCGACATCAATATCCCCCAGGCCGTAAACGAAAACTCTCCCATCCGGCTTTTCCCCATACCGTAAAAGATAAAGTTGACAAACCAAAGAAAACCCGCCAATCCGCAATACAGATAGTTGCTTGAAACAGCGATATCCTTTGTCTTTACAAAGACTTTCAGGTTATTATTCTTTTTCGACAGGAACAAGCACCAAATCGCAGTCGCCAGAAAAGAACCGCCGAACAATACGAAAAAGACAGGTAACGTCTGGAATAGCGGATCGATACCCGAAGCGACCAAAGCAGATGAAATCCCCGTGCCCTGTTCTATACCCAGGGCTTGCGAAGCACCGGTTATTCCGACAAAGAAAACCAGCACCAGTCCTTTTCCGAAATTAAGTTCCGGGTTCGCTTCCGGTCCGACACCTTTATCTTTCCGGTAACCGGCATATCCACTCAAAGCAATACCGACTGCGGCAATCAACAAACCAGCTATCAACATAGTCCCTCCGGATTGCTGCAAGAGAATATTCAACCGCCCGTCGATAGCCGGAGGAATGATCGTTCCTAATATCATCATCAATCCCAAAGAAAGCGAGAAGCCTAACGAAAGCCCCAGATAACGCAGGGAAAGTCCGAAGGTAAGATTACAAATACCGTAGATGATCCCCAGTAAAAAGATCCATCCCAACGTCTGTGCCGAGACACCGGACAGCACATTCATAAAGCCCGGACAAAAAACATAGCATGTCACCAACGGCACGATCACATAAGCAAACAAACTATATATCAGCCAATAGTTTTCCCACGCCCAGTTACGGGTCTTTCCAAAAGGGATCGAGAAACTTCCCGACGAAAACGCCCCGATAGCTATCAGCCCGATTCCGAATAATAATTCAAATGTCATAACTCTTAATGTTTTTTTCTTCTAATATTCCGATACGCACAAGAGGCACTGTTACAGATATCACAGCCATAAGGTCGCTTTCTGACCTCATCCCCTATTCCTATAATTCCGCTAACCGATTTGATCGGCTGCATCAGACAAGATTCATTGATAGTAATCCCGGTCGGGTGGTCGCCGATATAGGCAAACAGATCGCGCTGCCCTGACAGTGCCCATTCGCAATAGCCCGGACTGTAACGGTTCGTGATCTTCTTTCCCTGTTCTGTCATATCTTCTTCCAAATACTGCTGCACTTTATCCATTGCATTTTCAACGGTCGCCGAGCCGATCGACTCGACAACGAATGCCTCCAGAAAATCACCGTTCTGCTGATAAGCTTGTGACAACCCGGTAAAAATTTTCCCTGCCGTACAAAGAAATAAAGCTATCCGGCCGGATCCTTTCATATAACCGCTAATCTTACGCCCTGTATGCAAATACCCTGCAGAACAAGCGACTATTCCTTCTCTCATATTTACTTCCGGACAATCCAGTACGCGGTATCCGCCGATAATCTCTTTCGAATCTTTCAATTCGTCAAAGGTTTTCTCCACAATCTCCGAGACGAGTGCATAACTCTCTGAATCCGGGATTTGGAGGTACTCCATCAATACCGGTATTTCCGGACGAACCTCTTCAAACGAAAATGTGTATGACCGGAACATCATTTCCCTGTATTAAAATCGGCTATTGCCTGATAGAAGGCTTTGATATTTGCATCCGGGACCAAAGGCGGCATATCACAACCGGAAGATATAACAAAGTTTTTATACTGCGATGTCTTTGACAACAAATCAGCAGTAATCCGGTACACCTCTTCCGATGTGGCCTGTTTCAGAATGCCGACAGGGTCGATGTTTCCCATCACGATGAGGTCTGACGGGCATTGTTCCAGCGTCTCAACCATATTTACGGCATTTCCGAAATGTAAAGCTACAGCGCCGGAATCAATCATTGCCTGGGTACATTGTCCTTTATTTCCGCAATTATGTAAGATCACGGCAAAGTTCTCATCCTGTACCGCCTCCACTATCTGCCGGACATAAACGGTCGAATATTCCTGACAGTCTTCATTGGAAAGTAATCCGGCAGCCGGTTCGGCCATGATCACACCTGTTGCACCGATCGCTTTCAGCTCCCGGCAATAAGCTGTAATATAAGCTGTACATTTATCCAACAGCGTTTTTACCACATCCGGTTCGATATAAATACCGACCATGATCTCAGACATATCATAGAGTCTTCCCGCTAATGAGAAAGGGCCGATACAACCGGACAGGACAGGTTTGTCTTTTATGTTTTCCACTGCCAGACGGTTCGCTTTCAGATATTCCGGCATCCGGCCTGCAGACAAAGAAGGGACCTGCAGGCTATTCACGGTTTCTTCGTCATACACCAGACGCCCGGTAACACTGGGTACCTCGTGTTCCGGCATACTGATCGCACAACCAAAAGCCTCCGCCTCGACAGTCAAATCCATAATGACGGTACAAGCCGTTGTAGGATAGGTTTCCGTCACCTGTTTGATTGCCTGATAATGAACCTCGCCGTCCGTAACGGCATCGATCACTTTTTTCCCGATCGCTTCAATTCCGGGATGGGTCATGATAGGGATAGCGATCCGCTTGTCGCTATCCTGTAATTGCTCGATAAACTTATTCATACGCTATCAGGCTACGATTGATTCCAACCAGTTGATATTATCCTGCGGATCACGGGCATAAGCATCCGCCCCGATCTTTTGAGCAAATTCCGCATTCAACGGTGCGCCGCCGACAACTACTTTAGTTTCGGGATATTTTGCACGTATAGTGGCGATCATCGGTTGCATATTGCTCATGGTAGTAGTCAGCAAGGCAGACATGCCGCAGACAGCTCCGGGATGTTCGTCCAATGCCTGGATATATTTCTCGGCCGGCACATCTGTCCCCAGGTCGATCACTTCCCAACCGGAGCCTTCCACCATCATGCCTGTCAGGTTCTTGCCGATATCGTGCAAGTCCCCCATAACGGTACCGATAACAAATACACCTTTCCGTTTGATCTCGCCATTCTGAAAAAAAGGTTTCAGGTGCTTCATGGCACTGTTCATCGCTTTAGCCGATAACAACATTTGAGGTACGAATATCTTCCCTTCCGTAAACTTATTGCCAACCCGGTTCATTGCCGGGATCAGGGCGTCATTCAGTACGGATTGAGGAGATAAGCCGTTCTCCAATGCTTCCCGGGTCAATTCGTCAGCACCCGGTTGTCCTTTCATTGCCGGTGGATAGGGCGATGCAAGACTGATCTTGCCGAATTCCACGCATTCGCCAAGTTTAATAATAATGTCGTTCATGTTCAATAATATTTAAAGCCTATTCTATTTATATGCTATTCAGTCTGTATGGAAAACCTCTTCCATAGCAGCCCACCATTCGCCGGGAGCACGGTTCTCTACCGGTTGCTGGCAAGGGTCGGTGAGCTTCCACCATTCCTGTGTGGTCGGATCGGCAGCCATTCGCTGCATATCCTTTTCATAATCATTTCCGATATATTCATAATAACTATACAGCATTCCATCTTTGTAATAAATGGAGTAATTGCGGATATTACACTCACTGATCATAGCCAGCACAGCCGGCCATACAGCAGCATGCAATTTCTTATATTCCTCCAGTTTTTCAGGCTTTACGCCGATAACACTTCCATAACGTTTCATATTTTTCTGTTTATTAGATTAAGTATGAGCAAAAATAGCAGAAGTAAAAGAGTTGAAGTTTTCAATTTGCGTGGTTCTTTTGACTGTTTCCGAGATTTGAACAATACTATTCCTATAAGAGGATTAACTGTAAAAGAGGGAGTGACAGCGTATGACATCATAATGGCACAACAGTGCCACCCTATTGGCATTGTTGTGCCATAGTAGTGACACTGGAGTGCCAATACGGTGGCACTACCTTTAGCATAGGACAAAAGATTCCGTAAGTAGCAGACTTTCCGGTTTACAGCCCTACTTTATCTGTCATCTTAAAACGGAGCGTTCCCCCGTTCAATAATTCATCGAAAGTAATATATGTCCGATCGAGTGAACGATCATTCAACCAGACTTTCTCTACATAGATATTTTTATCGGACAGATTCTCGGCTGTTATGACAAATTGCCTGCCTGACGACAGGTTTATCACCGCCCGGTCAAATAAAGGAGCACCTAGTTCGTAACGACCGGATACCGGGTCCATCGGATAAAAACCTAACGAACTGAAAACATACCAGGCACTCATTTGCCCCGTATCTTCATTCCCGCAGATTCCCGTCGGAGTCGTATCATAAAGAGTTGTCAATACCTCATTGACATATTTCTGTGTCTTATGGGGTTGCCCAACCTCATTATACATATAAATAGTATGATGCCCCGGCTCATTGCCATGTGCATATTGACCGATCAGCCCGCTGATATCACCGGATACGGTTTCTCCTTCCAGCGAAGAATCCATCGTAAATAAGGAATCCAGGCGAGAAGCCAGCACCTCTTTGCCTCCCATCAATTTGGCCAGCCCGTCTATATCATGTGGGACAAAGAATGTCCACTGCCAGGCATTCCCTTCGCAATAATCATCCGACCGGTGTTCCGAGCGCAGAGGATAAAAAGGTGTACGCCAAAGACCGTCTTTAGTCTTTCCCCTTGCAAGCAAAGTGACAGGATCGATCACATTCTTATAATTCAGGGAGCGGGTCCGGAACTCTTTACAAATATCGGGATGATTTGTCAGAGAGGCGAATCGGACAATAGCCCAGTCGTCGAATGCATATTCCAACGTACGGGCTACCGACTCCATTTCCATATCACAGGGCACGTAGCCATATTTCTTATAATTCTCCAACCCGACAAAGTACCCCATCGAATAGCCGCACGTATCTTTCATGGCTGATTCGACCATTGCCCGCATTGCCAGTTCCGTATCAAAGTTCCTGACACCATTCATATAGGCATTAGTTATCAGGGGCATGGAATGGATACCCGTCATCTGGTAAGTCTCAACGCCTGCCAATGTCCAGATAGGTAACTGCCCGGCATATCTGAAATGTTCCAAAGCTGTCCGGATATAATCCTCCATCACGTCAGGACGCAAGACAGTGATCAAAGGACAAGCGGCACGAAACGTATCCCATAATCCGATAACTGCACCATAATAGGCAAAGCCATCCGTCTGATGTACCTGGCTGTCGGAACCACGAAACCGGTTATCCACATCAGAAAAAAGCATCGGATACATCATTACATTGTGTAAGGAGGTGTAAAAAAGTTCTTTCTTTTTCAAATCATTTGTCTCGACTTCTATCTGGCCCAATACCGGCGTCCAGCTCTCTGCCGCTTCTTTTTTCAAGGAATCGAAATCCTTATCCGCCGCTTCTTTCCGGTGATTATCCTCAGCACCCTTCATATCGACTGCAGATATACCTGTTTTAACATCCAGTATCTTTTCCGGATTCTCAAAGGTTAGGATCGCTTTCACATTACGTCCTTTCAGGGCAGAGGTCTCTTCTACACATTCGTTATCCAGGAATAACCGACACTCTTTTATCGGAGAAGAAAATGTCGTATAAAAATAAACATGTTGTTCCGGAGCCCATCCGTTAGTCAACCGGTATCCGCGGACCGTATAATCATCTACTTTTTCAAAAGACGCAGAAAAGACCGTATCCACATCGTGTTCACGCTGGATTGTACAAGCTCCCTGTGAGCCGTATTCCAGATCTATAATAACAGGGACGGAACCAGCAGACTTATATTTATATCGTTGCAGTCCACAACGTAAAGAAGCGGTTAGTTCCACATTCAGATCGCCGTTATAAAGATCAACCGAGTAATATCCGGGTTCCGCCCACTCTTTCTCATGGGAAAAATCAGCCTGATAATACTGGGAATATAACTCCGTAAGGCTATCTGTCTTATAGTTCAGGGGAAGAGGCAGAAATAAAATATCCAGAAAGTCGCCACAGCCTCCGCCGCTTTTATGCACATGGCTGAAGCCGACCAGACTCGTATGGTCATAATGATATCCTGAACTGTTCGCATGTGTATCAGCCCCTATCTGTACCATTCCAAACGGGACAGAAGCGACAGGAGTGACACATCCGTTCAGTCCGGTTCCAATAAATTTATTCACATACTGATTATTAGACTGAGGCTGCTCCGTTTGGCAGGAGAATAACAAGGTAACCAACAGTAGTGAGAATAATCCGTTTTTATTTAATTTATTCATAGTGCATTCATTTTATAATCTCCACAATATCATGTATTTTCAAGTCAGGGACTACAAAAGTAACCTTCCCGTCAACGTAATCGAACCGTAATGGCCGTCCATCCGGTTGTAACAATACCTTCTTCGGTCTTTCTTCCGACCGGACTACGACGTTGAAATCTCTTAATTCAGGTATCTCATCAATGCCCTTCACACTCCGGTTTGCATGATCGCCGGATGTATTAACCAATTGGATCAACATACGTCCGTCCTTTTCCGACGGGATCACATGAACCCGGTGAGAACCTTTCACAGAAACCAGAGGTTCAGGGAAGAGGTCACCGATCAGCTCTGACAGGAAGTCCCTGAATACAGGAGAAGTCGTTGAAAGATAAGATTCGCCGATATTCATATAAACACCGGCAACTTTGCCTTTACCGTATTTATGAATCGTTGCAGCACTACCCGATGGGAAACGGAAATCATTCGTCTGATACAGCCGGGCAAGTTCTTCAGTTCCCTGCTCACAACGAATCTCACGGAATTTACCTTGTATATCGACAAAACGGTTATCAAACCCCAGGCAGGATGCCCCTCTTTCACCGACTCCCTGCACACCTAATATATCGTCAAAAAGAACGGTCGCCTCCGAACCTATAACGAGTAGATTTCCTCCTTTTTTCACATATTCCTTCAACCTGGCGATCATTTCCGGTTCCATAACCTCCCACTCGGGAACAACAATGACCGGATATTCTTCCATCCTTTTTTCCATGTGGTGGGTCATTAAAACCTCAACAGCCTGCTGACCGTCCAGAAGAGCATTCATAATACCTCTGATCCCATTCACACCAAAAGGTCTGTAAATATCATTCACCTTTTGTTTCCAACCTGCCGTAGAATAGAACAAGGCGATTTGCGGGATAGGTTTTATTCCTTTACAATAGTCTCTTCTTGGCAAGACAAAATCAGCAACTTCCCGCATAATATCAAATGATGCAGGTTGAAAAGACATATCCTCGTTTTGCCTGAAATACATCTGGCAACCGCCCCCCAGACTGATTACGGCTGCCGCCTCCTGACAGAGCTGTAAGGCTGTTTTAGGAACTGAATGACGGACAAAACTCCATGCCATCAGGTCGTAAGGCAATCCTTGTCCGGCTAAACAACGGGCATTCCAATTGGCAGTGTTCAAGGCATCATCCGGATCATAATCGCCGGAGAGGAAGTCCAGTTTTATTCCGGCCGGAACCGGTTCCGGCATCAAGGCACTAAAAGCCCAATTCGAGCATAACTGGAATTGCGGAGCTACTTTTTTCAATTCTGCCGTATAATGGTCTATATAAGCTATAAACTTCTTCCGGTTGAATTCCAGCAGTATCTTGTAGTTCGGGTCTTCCGCCACAGTCGGCATATAACTCAAGCCAGTCACCTGTTTAAATTCCTCCTGAGCCTTCGGGTGGTAATCAGGATAAACCGCCCAGCTTTCTCCGTCGATCCATACACCATCCACTTTATATTTCAATGCCAGTTCCTTGAGCTGGGGGATCAATAAGCGGTCGGCATAATTACCCCAAAAGCTGGTATTTTGTCCATCCAGTTTACCGTCCGGTGCTCTTCTACCCTCTTCCGGATACAACCGTACATAGTTTATATCCATTACTCCTGAATGATGTACATACAATGCCACATTTCTTTTGAAGGTAACCTCCCGGATCAAAGCCAGAGGATCTTTATCATATCCGGCAGCCTGTTGTCCAACCACCGTCGGATAAGAAGAGACTCCCGGATGCCCTTTACTATCCACCTGAATATAGTCAGGCCGCACGGCCTTTAACATAGAGTCGATCATTCCTTCGGTCAATGTTTTCCCCAGATGTTCATCCGTTAACTGGGAGTGACGGTCGAAATGAACACCCCAAAATGATTCAGAACGTGTTTTTATCTTATCCTGTGCATTGAGCGGTAGTGTCAACGTCACAAAAATCAAGACATATATTATATTTTGCAGACTTCTCATGTTCTTTTATTTGATTAAAACAGACAATAAAAGGGCATCCGGGAACAGTTGTTCCCGGTACGCCCTCATATACTTTATAAATTTTAATAACCCGGATTCTCCGGAGCCAGGTTCGGATTATTGGATATCCTACCCGGAGTAATCGGGAAATAATAGTGTTCTTCCTTAAATACGGAAGGTACGCCCCCCATTGCATTCTCGTTCAATTCAATCCTGAACTTTCCGGTTTTCACATCATAGAATGTATAAATACCGGAAAAATTACGGGTTATAGCATCAACTGCCGTGCGCCAACGTCTCAAATCCCACCAGCGCTGGTCTTCAAAAGCAAGTTCCACTTTTCTTTCATGGCGGATCGCATCACGGGTTATATTCGTCAGCAAAGCGATACCGGCTCTTCCCCTTATCTGGTTTACAGCATCTAAAGCTTCAGAACTCTTACCTAACTCAAATGCTGCTTCCGCGTAGTTCAACAAAATCTCCCCGTAGCGGAAAACGATAAAGTCGACTTTTGTCTTGCCGGCATCTACCGGCACCAAACCGTCATCCAAATATTTTTTGACATTGAATCCGGTAATTGCTCCTCCTGCATATCCCGCAGCAGAGTAAGAACGGCCTTGAGCAGGTTTTCCCTGATAAAATCCTGTTGTAACCTTGGTTCCGTTTTCCGTGATAATACCGCCCCAGTTCTCTACGGCTTCTCCTTTCCAGATAGTTCCTTCATAATAAACGGAAGCAAAGAAACGGGGATCTTTATTCTTAAAGAATTCATTCAAATCCCAGGGCTGACTCAGAGCCAAGGCCCTGTCGAAAGTTCCCGGCGTTCCATCTATATTCTCAAAAGACTCTACCATTTCCAGATAAACGGACGTATTACTACCTCCCCATCCGGGACAGAACTGGAACGGAGACATGAACAAATCATAGTTGCTACCCACTTGTTCGCCTGTCAACTGTTTAGAGAATATTACTTCCACATTATTCTCATCCAGGAACAATTTTCTGAAATTCTCTGCCTTATCATTAGGTAACTGATTATATAACGCAAAAACATTCGAGTCGATAATCTCTTTGGATGCCTCGTAAGAGGCTTTCCAGAAACGTTCTGCCTCATTCGCCGGAATACCTACCAGGCCATCGATCTGAACTTTACCCCAGGTTGCAATACTGGCTGCATACATGGCAGCCCTGCTCTTCAATGCCAGTGCAGCATATTTAGTCGGATAACCGACCTCATCGCTACTATAACTCTCCGGCAAATCTTTTGCGATCTCATCCATTTCATTTATAATGAAATCATAAACATCGATCTCTTTATCCCTGGAAACCAGCAATTCTTCCATCGGAGCATCTATCGCCTGTGCCTTTGTAATAACAGGAATGCCACCGTACCTTTTTACCATGAAGAAATAGGTAATCGCCCTGGCAAAACGGATCTTACCGGACAACACTTTCTTTTCCGGTTCCGATACGGCTGCGGATGTCTCTATCTTTTCAAGAAATTCATTCGTTTTACGAATGGTTCCATAACGCCATTGCTCCAATAAACCGCCATCTTTATTCAGAAAACCGGCTTTCCATGTTGAATACAGAGGATGCCAGTCCCGCCCTTGACGTCCTTCGTCTGATAATCCGGAAGTAGGGTCTACCTCTTCATAACCGGAACCGTCACGGATCAGAAAATCCAATTCACTGTAGACTCCGCTGATGTATGAATTTATCAAAGCCTTATCGTTCCATACAGCCTCCTCGGATATGATATCCAACGGTGCCTTATCCATTATATCGCAGGAAAAACTTCCACAAAAAAGTAATAAGTAGATAAAATATTTTGCTTTCATAACCGTACTATTTAAAAAGTAACATTTAATCCTAAAGAGACTGATTTGGTGACAGGATATGACCAACCTCTGGTTGCATCCGGTGTTTCCGGATCCAATCCGTATTTACGCAACGGATTTATTGCAAATAAGTTTGTTCCGACAACAAACAGACGCAAATTCTCCATTCTTAAGTTACGTATCAGGCCCTTATCAAAAGTATACCCCAAAGTGAGATTTTTCAGACGCAAATAAGATGCGTTTTTATACCAATAGTCAGAATTCCAGTTATTGGTGGTCTGACCGATCTTTTGTCGCGGGATAATTGCGTTCCGATCATTATTCTCAGGCGTCCAACGTTCATTCCAGATAACTTTGAAAGGAGTTCTTACGCCATCGATATTGATATTACCGGATTGCAGTTGCACATAATAATCAGCAGCTCCCTGTGCAAAGACACTCAGGTCAAATCCTTTGTATTTCATATTAAGATTGATACCGTAAATGATATGAGGAGTACCGCCGCTTCCAATAGTGCTGGCATCCCGCCAGTCTACTTCTCCGTCATTATTCAAATCGAGTATCTTTATGTCACCCGGACGAAGGGAGGTGTTTCCCATGCCATCCATATCATATCCCAGATTGTCTATTTCTTCCTGGCTCGTAAATAAACCGTCCGATTTATAGGCATTATAGACATCGATCCATTGACCGGACTTTTTCTTCAGACGTATGTCATCCGGATCTGTATAATCAGGTTCATCATAATGGATCCATTTCGAGCGTGACCAGGAAACATTTCCACTGATGTCATAAGAGAATTCCCCGAAATTACCCCGGTGACCGATCAGGACTTCAAAACCTCTTGTACTCTGGCTATTGATATTCTCACTCGGAAGAGTCGCTCCAAAGGTATTGGGTAATGACACGACACGGGTTCCTAACATATCATCCCGCTTTCTATAAAAGACATCGATCTCCGAATACAATTTATTATTCAATACGGATAAATCCAATCCTACATTATATAATGTCATCGTTTCCCAGGATATATTTGTATTGGCAATACCAGTAGTTGTCAAACCGGGTACCTCTTTTCCTCCCAGTACATTATAGCCTTCAAACTTATACCCTGTAAGATACTGGAATGCACCGACGGAGTCAAAGCCTGTCTGGCTCACACCGGCACGTAATTTCAAATTATCGATCCAGGTCAGGTTATTCTTTATAAAAGCTTCTTCCGACATACGCCAACCGGCAGAAAGGCTGGGGAAGAATCCCCATCTTTTATCCTTCGGGAAGTTCGGAGAACCATCGTAACGAGCCGTGGCTTCCAACAGATATTTTCCCTGATAAGCATAATTCGCACGAGCAACGAAACTGGCTCTTCCGGATACCGAAGCACTACCGTTCGCCTGTTGATTGATGGTACCCCCTGCAAATAACTGGTCGATCGCACTTGTCACATAATTCTCCCTATAGGCCGAAAAGTTTCCATTATTATAATCTATAATCTCAACCAGTGCCAAACCATTTATTGCATGGTCTTTGTTAATCACTCTATCATAATTCAAAGAGAACTGGCCTGTTATAACCTGATTTTTATGAAACTCCTGTTTCAGGGATGTCGGCATCGACTTACCATATAAAGTATAAGTATCCGTTGCATAATCATAATCCCAGATATCATTTTGCTTCGTCCAGTTCTTCCGGTCGTAAGAGACCTGCTGATAGTTCAACTTCAACTTGGCACTCAATCCCGGAACAGGGTGCACTTTGTAATTAACCGTAAATGCTCCGTTCAATGTGTTCTTATATGTTTTATCATATCCACCCAAATCTTCATGTGTATTTATTATGGCATTGAACGGTCCCGGACCTATATGGGGAACCTTTGTCGGATCAGGAAATGAAGCATGAGAGGTCGGCGTACTATCGAAAAAGTCCATCCAGAACCACTCTTCAGAAGCAGGCCGGTTAGATTGACGGACATCGTCTTTAATCGCAGAAAGATCAAGAGAAAATGTCAGGTCGGAAGTCAGATTTACATCCAGATTCGAACGTACGTTGAATCTCCGGTAACCGGTATTTCCTCCTTTAAACATACCATCCTGGCTGAGATAACCTAAGAAAGTATAATACTTAACAACATCGGTACCACCTCTGATCGTCAGATTATACTGTTGTTGAAGTGCTGATTTTTTCATAATCTCATCGTACCAGTTCGTACTAGGATACTGAGGATCGTTCCCTGCAAAATATTTTGCAATATCTTCTTCGGAAAATTTAGTCTGATTCTCAGGGATACCTGAATTGATCTGGGCCTCCCTGAAAAGAGTTGCATATTGGCCGGCATTAACCGGTTCCGGGAAATTCGTATAACTTTGGCTGGTCAACGTTCCGTTAAACGAGATATTCGGCTTACCAGACTGGCCGCGTTTCGTAGTAACCAGGATAACGCCGTTTCCTGCTCTGGCACCATAAATAGCTGCAGATGCATCTTTCAATATAGAAACTGATTCTATTTCATTTGCATCTATATTATTGAACGATTGTTCTACGCCATCTACGATGACAAGTGCGCTTCCGAAAGAACGGATATTTATATCCGCAGCGTCAAAACCGGGTTGCCCGCTTTTTTGCTTGGCTATTAATCCGGGTAGGCGTCCGACTAAAGCGTTCGTCGTACTTGCCACCGGACTTTTAACCAGCTCTTCATTCTTTAAGGTAGCAACAGCACCCGTCACATTCAATTTTTTCTGTGTTCCGTAACCGACTACGACAACCTCATCCAATGATTGAGTATCTTCCGTCATTCTGATCGTAAACGATTTTTGACCATTCACCGGTATTTCCTGGGTATTGAATCCTATATATGAAATTTGTAGGGTTGCTTTATTCGGAACTTCCAAAGAAAATTCTCCATCCATGTTGGTGATAGTTCCGTTTGTCGTACCCTTCTCCATTACATTGGCTCCAATAACACCTTCACCCTGATCGTCAATGACCTTCCCTGTTATTTTCACAACATCTTTCTGTTGGTTAACTGTTGCCAGAGACAAGACAACCTGATGGTTCGCTTTCAAGACATAGGAAACAGCAGCCTGTCGTGCAATCAGTTCCATAATGTCTTTAATATCACCGTTCTTTACATCGATAGATATGATTTTATTCAAATCCGATAGTTCATCATTATAAAAGAAACGATAATCACTCACTTTTTCTATTTCTTTGATTACCTCACGTACCGGCCGGTTCTTCATTGTGAGGGAAATCTGGCTTATTGCTGCGATACTTGAAGAAACAAGTAGTATTCCACACAAAAAAGCCCGTATTAAAAACTGCTTGATGTTACTCATTTTTAAGTGTTTTTTTAATAGTAAATGGATTATAAATAGTAACTTTACAAGCTAAAATCGGATATAAAGATTCCCACGCGGTCAACCCGCCAGTTGACTGTGTAATAAGTATGATTTATAAACTCCGATTTAAGCTAAAAAACTTTGTATAAGGGGCAGCTTTCATTAGAAGTTGTCCCTTTCTTTTATTCTCTTTTCTATCTCATAAGCAATTCATTTAAAGTTAACAATACTCCGTTAATTCACTCTATTTTCTCTCACTCAGGAGAATCGTGTCTCCAAGTGATTCGTACATGATCGGGGATGTCAGGCTGATGATCTCAAATACGTTATCCAGGCTATTATTTTTAATGACACCGGAGAAGCGGTACTGTTTGATCTTTTCTGACTTGAATTCGATCTGCACATTATACAAGCGGTTCAAACGTATAGCAATATCATTCAATGTTTCCCCTTTAAATGCCAGTTCATTATCCCTCCACATGCTTGCATAAGCTATATTCTCCGGACTATCAACTACCAATGTTTCACTTTTCCGGCTAAAAGCAACCTGTTGGGCAGGAGACAATACAGCTGAGTGTTTTCCTGCCGTTGCCCGAATACTACCGGAAAACAATGTGGCAATAACATCGTCATCTTCTTTATAGGCTTTTACATTAAATGTAGTACCCAACGCTTCGACATCCAGTCCTCCGGCTTTTACGATAAAACGATGTTCCTTATCTTTTGCAACTTCAAAATAGGCTTCTCCACGCAAATCGACAACCCGGTCCTCCACACCATAATTACTATTATATATTATTTGTGTATGAGAATTCAGCCAGACTTTCGTACCATCCGGTAAAGTAACACTTGCCCGTTGTCCTTTTTCAGCTTCTACCATATACTCTTTAACCTCCGCCATAGACTGCCGAGTATATAATAGATGAGAGGTTATACCGACTACTACACATAAAATAACAGCCGCCGCATATTGTCCCCAACGAAGCAAACGTCTCCTGTTTTGTTTCCGATCGTTCTTCTGCAGTACAGTCTTATCTGTATTTATCCGGTCTCTTATCTGATTGAACATCCGGAGCTGAACCTCTTCGGAAATCTCCTTTGTTGCAGATTCATGCCAGCGCTGGCGATAGAAAGTCAAAATATCTTCCTGAGAATCAACCTCCCGGAACCAGGCCAACAACTGTTGTTCTTCTTCCGGCGAAGTTTCTCCCCGCATAAAACGATCCAGTAATAATATCTTAGTGTTATCCATCATCTTTATTTTATATTGTATATCCTAAAATCGTACTGTTCCCTTACAAGGGATATAAAAAAAGGATGTCTTTAACATCCTTTAATCATCAAAAGCATCAATATCGCCAAATTAGTATCGTCCGAAAGCTTTTGTTTTATAAAACGCAGCGCTCTATACAATTGCGTTTCAACTGTTTTTTCAGAAATAGACAAACGGGCTGCAATCTCTTTATTCGACAGATGATGACGTCTGCTTAAATGAAAAATATCCTTTCTGGAAGGGGGAAGTTGTTCAACCAATGTATCAATATATTCCTTTAGTGAGTCTGCATCTATATTCTCTTCCATCAGTGATTCGGTCTCTATAGACCGGTCTTTCAAAGCAATATTGACTTGTTCTGATTGCAGACGATTTTCTGTTTCTTTATATACCAGATTCCGGGCAATGGCAAAAAGATAGGAATCAAACCCCAGTTCAGGATCTATACTTGTGCGTTTCTCCCATATTTTCAGAAAAACAGTTTGCGTCAGATCTTCAGCCAGGGATTTATCATATAGAAGAGACTGGATAAAATTAAACACCCAGGAACTATATTTCCAGTAAACAACCTCAAACGCTTTTTCATCTCCCAGCTTCAAACGAAGCAAAACATCCGAGTCTATTGTGGCTATTGCGTGTTTTTTCATCTCTCCTCTCCGTTGACATTGACAAAGATAACATTTTATCCTTAGTTCATAAAGGACTAAGTCACTTTATATCTAACAGAGAAATTATATGGAAGACGGACGATCTGAATTGGTCATAAAATATCTGCAAGGGCAACTGGATACACAGGATATAAATGATTTTTACACCTGGGTGAATGAGAATGTCGAAAATAAAAAGGTATTCTTTGAAATCAAAGCGGTCTATGATGCCTGCTATACCAATAGAATGCAGAATGATATGGAAGGAAGTTGGGATCGCCTTCTGAAGAAGAGAAAGGTGTTTTATCCACGTAAGAAAAGCAGATGGCTGCAATTGGGTAATTATGCAGCAGTCTCTTTTATAACAGTATGTCTTACCTCTTTATTTCTGACTTTCAATAAGGATGAAGACAAAATAGCGACCCGATATATCGGTGGGGACGGTTTGGATGCTGATGTCGTTGAATTACCAGATGGAACACAGGTTTGTCTGGGATCGAAGACTGTCTTTCATTATGAAAATGATTATGGTCGAAAAGAAAGAATTGTCTATCTGGAAGGTGAAGCTTATTTTGAAGTCGCAAAAGATAAAGACAAGCCCTTTATCGTAAAGACAAAGGAACAGAATATCGAAGCCCTGGGAACAAAATTCAATGTTACAGCTTACGCTTCCGACTCACTGCTCACTACAACCCTGCTGGAAGGAGCCGTTCGTCTGAAGACAGAGAATATTCTGCATCAAACCATACTGAAACCCAATCAGCAGTTTATTTACAACCGGAATACACATGCTGGTGATGTCAGGAATGTGGATGCCAAACAGTTCACATCCTGGACTACCGGTTATTATTATTTTCCGGAACAAAGCCTGGAAGCCATACTTTACCGGCTAAGTCATGTTTATGGAGTACAATTTACCGTCACGTCCGAAGCTCTGAACAAACGAACTTTTACCGGAACTTTTTACCGGGGACAAAGTATAAAAGATATCATGGAAATCGTCAATCTTTCTATTCCAATCAAATATAGGATTGACGACCGTCATATAACCGTTTCTGAAATATAAATAATAGCTAATCTTAAAAATGTATTAATATGAGCGAGTAAAGAGGTAAAAAAGAAAAGAAGAGAAAATCTTGCCGGATTCTCTCTTCTAAAACGTGTGATTCAATTAAACTCCCATTGCCGTGGGATTATGTTTAATCTTAAAACATTCAAAAGTATGAATAATCAACGTATAGTTGTTTCTGTAAATCTGAAAAGAACTATAAAAATTATGAAATTAACCGTGTTAATGCTAACCGTTTGCTTGTCGCAAATAGTCGCCGCAACTTATGCGCAAACAACAAAACTAAATGTTTCCGCCAAAGAGGAGACATTAGAAAATGTGTTAAAACAAATAGAAAAACAATCAGAGTTCTTGTTTTTCTATAATCTGGAAGAGGTCAATAAAAATGAAAAGATCTCGATCAGAAAAAAGAATGCCAATATCCAGGACGTTTTGGATGCCATTGCCACCAAAACAGGCTTGAGATATACGATCAAAGACCGTCACATTGTGCTGACTACAGAACATGTTTCAAATGCTGCTATTTCACAACAATCACAGAAGGTAACAGGTGTTGTCAGTGATCTTATGGGACCGGTTGCCGGAGCCAATGTGATTCAGAAAGGAACAACCAATGGCACGACTACCGATCTCGACGGTAAATTCTCTATCGAAGTACCAGCCAATGCAACATTGCAGATTTCTTTTATCGGCTATATTTCACAGGATATTGCCGTAAAAGGACAGAGTGTTATTAATGTAACCTTGAAAGAAGATTCACAGGCGCTGGAAGAAGTTGTCGTTGTCGGTTACGGTACGATGAAGAAAAAAGACCTGACAGGTGCCGTTGCGTCTGTTAAAATGGACGATGCCCCCGTTGGTACGGTTTCAACCATCAGTCATGCGCTGGCTGGTAAAGCTGCCGGTTTGCAGGTAAGTACGATCAGTGCACAGCCGGGAGGTCAGTCAACTTTCCGTATCCGCGGTGCTGCCTCTTCAGACAAGGCTGGGAATGATCCGCTGATCATTATCGATGGTTTTCCGGTGAGCGATCCGGGATCATTGGACAGCGGAAACCAATATAAGGATGGAAATAAGGATAATATCCTGTCTTCAATTAACCCGAACGATATAGAATCTATCGAAGTACTGAAGGATGCAAGTTCTACTGCTATCTATGGTGCACGTGCCGGTAACGGTGTGATTATCGTAACGACGAAACGAGGTAAAAGCGGTGCAGCAAAAGTACAGTATTCCGGTTCTGCATCTGTTCAGGATATTTCAAAGTCTTATGAAATGTTGGATGCTTCAGGCTTTATGCAAGCGACAAACGATTACAGAAAAGAGCTTTGGCTGCGTACGAATGGCGTGGGCATTTATGGTGGTAAATCCGAATCAGAAGTGTCTTCACCTTTTGTTCCCGATTATACTGCTGAACAAATTGCCAATCCTACATATAACACAAATTGGTTTGACGAAATCTCCCGATTGGGATTCCAAACTTCACATAATTTATCCATTACCGGCGGTAATGAGAATACGAAATATCTGGTTTCCGGTAACTATTTCAAACAAGATGGTGTAATTAAAAATAATGCCATGGAGCGTTATTCTGCACGTGTAAATCTGGATCAGAAACTGAGTAAATATGTAAAGATGGGAGTAAACCTGAATGTATCCCGTAACCAATATGACAATATTCCTCTGGGAAATGGGCAGAATGAAAATGCAGGTATCCTGGTTTCGGCCGCTCAGTTTAATCCAACATTGCCTGTACGCGATGAAAACGGTGAATACTCAATGAATCAGGACGCCTCTTTCCTTCCCAACCCAGTTTCTTTATTGGATATTACAGATAAGACAACTAAAGAAAGATTACTAGGTACGGTCTTCTTTGAAGTTCGTCCGATTCAGGATTTATTGTTGAAAGCTAATTTCGGTATTGACCGTAACTATCAGAAACGTAAACAATACATGCCTACAACAACGTTGTACGGAGCAAGAGAAAATGGTTCAGGTTATATAGCACAGGCTGACAACTCAGACTATCTGATGGAATTAACAGCTAACTATACTAAACAATTTGGTGATCATAATTTAAATGCATTGGTTGGTCATTCTTATCAGTTGTTTGATTATGAATTTCTGTCAGGAAAGAGCAATGACTTCATTACAGATGGTTTCTTATATAATAACCTGGGAGCAGGCAATGCAAAACGTCCGACTGTAGGTTCAAGTGCAACAAAATCACGCATGGCCTCATTTTTTGGTCGCGTGAACTATTCATTCAAAGATCGTTATTTATTGACTGCCACTCTTCGTGCCGATGGTTCCTCTAACTTTGCAGACGGAAACCGCTGGGGGTATTTCCCTTCTGTTGCTGCCGGATGGAGATTCACGGAAGAAGAATTCCTGAAGCCTTTGACAAATATCTTATCAAACGGTAAATTACGTTTGAGCTATGGTGAAACAGGTAATGCCAATGTGGGTGACAAAGCATATAGCTACTATAAAGTGGGTAATAATAACTTCTTTGGCGGTAGTGCAGTCAATGGTGTTTACCTGGATCAGATGGGTAACAATGAACTTACCTGGGAAACGACACGTGAATGGAACCTTGGTCTGGATTTAGGTTTTCTGAACGGTCGTATTAATGTAACAGCTGAATATTTCCACAAAGTAATATCAGACCTGTTAAACGAACGGACTCTGTTATCTTACAACGAAGTGAATAAAATTATAGCTAACGTAGGTAAAACTCAAAGCCAGGGTTTTGAATTTACACTCAATACTACCAATATCCGTAACAAAAATTTTGAATGGACTTCCGATCTGACATTCTCTTTATACCGGGACAAATGGAAAGAACGCGATCCGAACTGGAAGCCGAGTGCATACAGCGAATACAACGGTTATATCCGTTCTTATGCCGGTTATCTGTCAGATGGCCTTGTACAACCGGGTGAAAAGATCGACCATATGCCAGGAGCTCTTCCCGGACAAGTAAAAATTAAAGATATCAACGGATATGTTTACAATGAAGACGGTTCGATTAAAGTTGATGAACACGGTATTCCAATGAAGACCGGTAAACCTGACGGCAAACTGGATGATGCTGATAAAGTGATTTATGGTTCTGCCGACCCTGGGTATCTGTTTGGTTTTAACAATACATTTCGTTATAAAAACTTTGATCTGAATGTTTATTTTTACGGACAATTTGATAAATTATCAGCCGGTAGCTATAAGAAAACCTGGATTAGTAATAACGTCAATGACTTACGCCGTGGTTACAACCAACCGGTTTCAGTAGGCGATATTTGGAGTTCAACGAATCCTAACGGCACATTGCCTGGTTATTTCCAAACTGAAAGCGCTTACGGAACGGGGGATTATTATTACGAAAAGACCTGGTTTATCCGTTGTCGCAATATTACGTTAGGCTATAATATACCGATCAAGACCAGCAAGCACATCTTATCTAATGTCCGCGTATATTTTGATGTGAACAACCCGTTTGTTATCACGCCGTATACAGGACTTGACCCGGAAACTGACATTTCAAGTTCAGAAAGTACTCCTTCAAGTCTGCAATGGGCTTATCCGAATGTCCGTACTTACAGCTTTGGTTTGGATATTACATTCTAATTTATTAATCAATAAAAGAAGATATAAGATCATGAAGAAATTATTATATACATTAATGTGCTGCTGTACATTAATCTCATGTACTGATCTGGAGCCGGAAAGATATGATGCCATCAACCCCGGATTTTTCCCAAAAACAGAGAAAGATGCGGAAGCATTGATCACAGGCGGAGTTTACGCCCCTTTTCGTTGCGATAACTATAGTGGTATCTTCAACGTGGCAACCGGTGTACAGATTATCGGAGATATGTCGACCGATCTGGCTGTTTGTTGTTGGGTGAATGATGCATGGATTCCTTTGACCAGTCACAACTGGACACCCAATCACCAGTATTCGACAATAAACTACACCAATTATGCCAAATATCTGGGGACAATGACATTGACGCTTGAACGCATTTCCGGTGTGGAAATGGCAGATAATGTGAAAGCACGTATGAATGCCGAAATCCATATGGGACGTGGTTGGCTAGCCTTCCTCTTATATGATTTCTATGGTCCCATGCCAATACCTACACTTGAACAGCTAAATAACCCGTTGGCAGAAGAGATCATTCCCCGGGCAAGCCAGGAAGAAATGACAACATTTATCGAAACAGAATTAAAATCAGCACTGGAAGGCCTTCCTACCCGCGCTTCTGCATTCGGACGTTTTGATAAAGGTCTAGCATATACAGTCCTGATGAAATTCTACATGCACGAAAAGAACTGGGCAAAAGCTGTTGAATGTGGTCGTGAGTTGATGAAAGCCGACTACGGATACGGATTAATGGATTCCTACCAGTCTATTTTCACCCTGGAAAACGAACAGAATAAAGAAATCATCTTTGCCTGCACCGAAGAAAGAGGTACCCAACTGGAATTATGGCACGACCATTGCCTGCCGGGTAACTATCCCTGTAAGAACAATTCTATCCAGCGTTGGGACGGCTTCAAGGTTCCCTGGCCTTTCTATCGCACATTTGACAAGAACGATGATCGTCTATCCGTATTGGTTGGCGAATATATGGGTAACGACGGCGTATTATTCAATGAAGAATCTGATATTATAAAACATGGTAATACCTATTCAGGCGCGGTTCCTGTGAAATATGGCGAAGATCCGGAATCAACAGGTGATGGCAGCCAGATCGATTGGATCGTTTATCGCTACGCAGATGTGCTGACTTTGCTTTCAGAAGCAATCGTCCGCCAGGGAAATTCGGTAACACAAGAAGCTGTCGATTTGTTAAATCAAATACGTGTACGAGCTAAATTGTCTCCATATACTATGGGAGACATAAAAGGCGTCGATGATTTTCTGGATAAGATGCTTCAGGAACGCGGCCACGAATTTTGGTGGGAAGGAAATCGCCGTGCAGACCTGATTCGACATGGTAAATTCATCCAGAACGCGATCGACCGTGGTTCAACGACGACAAAACCCGAATTTGTTCTCTTCCCGTTGCCACAGGCTGTCATCAACGAGGGGAAAGGAATTATCATCCAGAACCCCGGATATTAATTCGTTCCTCCAAAGAAAAAAACTATATTTGCATTTTAAGAAAAGGCCGCAGTTAAAAGCGGCCTTTTTTCTCTGATAAAAAATGAATATCATGAAACACTTGTTTTACACATTTATTTCCGGTTTACTTCTAATAGGTAATATACAGTCTTCCAATGCTCAAGATTATCCGCCTAACCCATTGGAAAAAGAAGGATACCGCTTAATTTTCCATGATGAATTTGATGGTAAAGAAATTAATACGGATAAATGGATTCCGGAGTATCTGCCGTCATGGCCCAAAGACAGATCTGTTTGTGCCCCGACTTATGAAATGAAAAATGGCATTATCAGACTTATCATTGACAAGAACTCAAAAAATGAATTTGATAAAGGAATGCATATATCAGGTTTCATGAGTGCCAGTCGTACCGGCCTGCATCACTATGACCCAAAGAAAAAAGCACTTCACCAGATAAAAACGGAAGCGACTCAAATCAATCAGTACGGATATTACGAAATGCGTGCAAAGATGCAGGATGGCGGAGGTGTTCATTGTGCCTGGTGGCTAATCGGTTTCGAAGACGACCCGAATCAAAGTTGTGAGATTGATATATTTGAAATACTGGGAACAGATATCAATCGTATATGGTCTACCGTACATAGTTGGAAAGATTCTACCATCCAGTATCACACCGAACATCCGTGGTTTGCCAATAAAAAGCTAGCCGAAGAGTTTCATATATATGGCTTCGACTGGACACCGGAAGGTGTCACTGTTTATGTCGATGGCATACAGGTAATGAAACACAAAGCAGCGATTACCTATCCGCTCATCCAAATCATTTCTTTTTATGATAACCGGAAAGCCAAAGATGGCTGGACAGGTACTTATGATCCAACCATTCCCTATCCTAAAAGTTTTGATATCGACTACATCCGTATGTACAAAAAAATACCGGAAGGATACAAGAGCATTCCGGAGAATGATTTGCGCATTACCTCTATCGAACCTGCCTGTTTACAAGTTGCCGAAGGGAAAGCGACTTTACGGAATATTGACGGACACATTACCCGCGAATTGTTATATACACCTTCGTTTGTCAATGTACATTATAATGACGGTACTACAACTCAACAGTTTGTAGAATGGGAGCCTTTAAATGAGGAAGCCTTTGAAAAAGTCCAAAAAGAAGGAACAGTTATTGTAGATGGCCAGATCAAAGGACTACCGGAGTCATTATTGAAAGGGCAAAAAGCTACGTTAATCATCACTATCAAATAAGATTAATTCTATGAAAATTATTCATCTCTTATGTTTACTATTCATCGCGGTGATAGCCAAAGCTGCATCACCCGTCGAGGCTTTGTTGGAACGCATTGACAAAAGAGCTTCCGATAAATTCATTATCGAACAGATCAAATCTCCAGTCGACTTTTTCGAACTGGATCAGAAAGGAAACAAAGTCGTCATCCGTGGAAATAACCCGGTAAATATAGCAGCAGGATTAAACTGGTATCTGAAATATCATGCAGGAATCAATCTTTCCTGGAATGGCATGCAAGCCAAGCTTCCGGAAGTTTTGCCGGCTGTCGTCCGAAAAGAACGTCATGAAACAGACATGAAATATCGCTACGATTTCAATTATTGCACCTATTCATATACCATGGCTTTCTGGGATTGGGAACGTTGGGAAAAGGAAATTGATTGGATGGCCCTACATGGAATCAACCTGCCGCTCGCCATGGTCGGGACGGACGGCGTCTGGTATAATGTACTTAAGAAGTTAGGATACAATAAAGATGAGATCAACGAGTTTATTGCCGGCCCCGGTTTTCAGGCCTGGTGGCTGATGAATAATCTGGAAGGCTGGGGTGGACCGAATCCCGACAGCTGGTACAAACAGCAGATCACCCTGCAACAGCGTATTGTAAAACGGATGCGCGAATACGGCATCGAACCCGTCTTCCCCGGTTATTCGGGAATGGTTCCTCACAATGCAAAAGAAAAACTGGGACTGAATGTTTCCGATCCCGGACTATGGTGTGGTTACCACCGCCCTGCATTCCTGCAACCGACAGATCCCCGCTTCCAGGAAATAGCCTCCCTGTATTACAAAGAGCTGAACAAACTCTATGGCAAAGCTAACTTCTACAGCATGGATCCCTTCCATGAAGGCGGAAGTGTAGCAGGAGTAGACCTGGATGCCGCGGGAAAAGCGATTATGCAGGCCATGAAGAAAAATAATCCGAAAGCCGTATGGGTGGCACAAGCCTGGCAGGCAAATCCACGCTCTCAGATGATTGAGAATCTGAAAGCCGGCGATATGATCGTCCTCGACCTGTTTTCAGAAAGCCGCCCGCAGTGGGGTGATCCCGAATCTACCTGGCATCGCAAAGACGGTTTCGGCCAGCACAACTGGATTTATTGCATGTTGCTGAACTACGGCGGCAATGTAGGCCTACACGGTAAAATGGCGCACGTGATCGACGAATACTATAAAGCTAAAGAAAGCTCTTTCGGCAAAACATTGCGTGGTGTAGGAATGACAATGGAAGGAAGCGAAAATAATCCGGTCATGTTTGAACTGTTGACGGAACTCCCTTGGCGCCCGGTACATTTCGATAAAAATGAGTGGCTTAAAAACTACACGGTAGCCCGTTACGGAAAAGTGAACCCAACCGTGCAGGAGGCCTGGATTCTCCTGAGCAATTCCATTTATAATTGTCCACCGGAAAATACGCAACAGGGTACCCACGAATCTATTTTCTGTGCCCGCCCTTCCGATCACCCTTATCTGGTATCGAGTTGGTCTGAAATGAGTGACTATTACAATCCGGATGACGTTATTCGTGCCGCAGCCATGATGGTTTCCGTTGCCGACCAGTTTTCAGGTAATAATAATTTCGAATACGATCTGGTAGACATCGTCCGCCAGGCCATCGCCGAAAAAGGTCGTTTGGTAGAAAAAGTAGTGGAAGCCTCCTTCGCCTCCGGTGATAAACAGCTTTACAATACAGCCGCCAACCGCTTTCTGCAACTTCTCCTGTTACAGGATGAGTTACTGGGGACCCGTCCGGAATTTAAAGTCGGAAATTGGATCGCCCAGGCCCGCTCTCTTGGAAATACCCCGGAAGAAAAAGACCTGTATGAATGGAATGCCCGTGTACAGATCACGACTTGGGGGAACCGCAATGCTGCCGATAAAGGCGGTTTGCGTGATTATGCCCATAAAGAATGGAACGGTATCCTGAAAGACTTCTATTACATGAGATGGAAAACATGGTTCGACTATCAGAACGAATTACTGGATGGCAAAAAGCCGACTGCAATCGATTTCTACGCATTGGAAGAGCCCTGGACAAAATTGACGGATTCTTATTCATCCGAACCGGAGGGTGATTGTATTTCGACTGTAAAACGTATATTTGCAGAAGTATTTGAACAATAACTTGAAGATAACACTATGAATCTCAAAAAAATCTGTCTTTTTTTGCTTCTCCTGGTAATAACTTCCCCTTGTTGGGCCGGAAGTAAATATGAATCAAAAATCAGTTCTCTGGAAGGAGAGAAATGGTGGGGAGGTATGGTTGGATTAGGCTCCCAAATGCCGTTCAAAAGCGATATGCGGCTGTTCGACCTGTCTGCCGAGAATCTGAACAATCAGAATGTACCTCTTCTTCTTTCTTCGGAAGGCCGCTACATCTGGAGTGACAAACCTTTCTCTTTCAAGATAGAGGGCGGAAATCTGCATCTGTTTTCAGATTATGAAAGCTTGGAACCTGTGTTGGCAGGAAATACACTGAAAGACGCTTATATGGCAGCCTCTACCAAACATTTTCCTCCTTCCGGACAGTTACCGGATTCTTTGTTCTTTTCAATGCCGCAATACAACACCTGGATTGAACTGATGTACAATCAGAATCAGGAAGATATATTGAAATATGCAGATAACATAATGAAAAATAACTTCCCGGTGGGTGTTTTCATGGTAGACGATAACTGGCAGAAGCATTACGGTAATTTTGATTTCAAACCGGAACGTTTCCCCGATCCGAAAGGTATGATCGACCAATTGCACAAAGACGGATTCCGTATCATGTTATGGATTTGCCCGTTTGTCAGTCCGGATAGTCCCGAATTCCGTGAGTTGCAACAGAAAGGCTATCTAATCAAAAAGAAAGGAACTAAACAGGCTGCAATCATCCCTTGGTGGAATGGTTATAGTGCTTGTTACGACTTAAGTAACCCTGCCGCTGCCGAACACCTGAAGAAACAATTGCGCAATATGCAGGAGCAATACGGAGTAGACGGTTTCAAATTTGACGCCGGTGACATCGGTCATTACAACGATCCGACTCTGGAGTTCTATGACAAAGCTGCCACCTCAGTGGATATGTGCGAATACTGGGCTAAGATCGGATTGGATTTCCCATTTAATGAATACCGTGCCGGCTGGAAAATGGGCGGTCAGGCTTTAGTACAACGTCTGGGAGATAAGGATTATTCCTGGAATGCAGTAGGACTCCTGATTCCTGATATGATTGCTGCCGGATTATTAGGATATGCTTATGCCTGTCCCGACATGATCGGCGGAGGCCAGTTCGGTTCTTTCCTGGGAGTAGACCAGACAAAGCTGGATCAGGAGTTGATCGTTCGTTCCTGCCAGGTACATACGCTGATGCCGATGATGCAGTTCTCGGTTGCCCCCTGGCGCATCCTGGATGAAAAACATCTGGCTATTTGCCGTGATTACGCTTATTTACATGAGAAAATGGGAGGTTACATTCTGGAACAGGCCCGCCACTCCGCAGAGACCGGCGAACCGATCCTCCGTCATATGGAATATGCTTTCCCGCACCAGGGATTTATCGACTGCAAAGACCAGTTTATGCTAGGCGACAAATATCTGGTAGCTCCCATCGTAACAAAGGAACATAAACGCAAAGTAATGTTGCCCAAAGGACAATGGAAAGACGACACCGGTAAAAAATTCCGTGGGCCTAAAATGATAGAGGTGGAAGCTCCGCTAGAGAGGTTGCCTTGGTTTGAAAAAGTGAAATAAGGAGAGTGTCAAAAGTCACACTATGGTACGCAGATGACGCAGATCGGGCAGATTAGCACAGATAAATAAATTGAAAATCAATAAATAATCTGTGCTCATCTGTTTAATCTGTATTATCTGTGTGCCTACCCTTGCCAGAGAACTTTGAAATCAGGATTTAGGTTGTTCAACAACATTCGTATTGCCTCCTCCCCGAAGTGTCAAATCCACAGGATGATTTTTCAGCCATGCTCCCCCTGTAAAATCTGGGATATCGATAGAGTTAGAACGATTGGCAACGGACCAATAGCTCAACGGAGTAATAGAACACCAGCTTGCCGCATCATACACATCCATATCGAGGGGAAGACCATTTCTCAAACAATCTATCATACGCCAATCCATAATAAAATCCATCCCTCCGTGTCCACCAATAATTTTGGCAACTTCAGAAATGTGTTTGACAACTTCAGGCGTATACTGAACTTCCAATTCCGCCAGTTTTTCCGGAGATATATAATCATGTCCGAACGCAATCTTACCCGGCTCCGGATATTTCCGGCATGATCCTTTTGTTCCCGTCAAAACATGTAAGCGATCGTAAGGATGTGGAGTACTTACATCATGTTGAATCATGATTGTTTTTCCTTTGGCTGTACGAACCGTTGTCGTATTCATATTTCCCCGGTACTTCATTTCTGCCATTGGTTTGTAATAATCATTTTGAGCGGCTAATTCTTTGGCTTTTGCTTCCATCAAGAAATCATCAGTCGACATAGAAGTCAAATATTCCATCTTATCTCCCCGATTAATATTCATTGCCCAACAAACCGGCCCCAGTCCATGGGTCGGATAAGGATTCCCACTTTTATGATTTTCATCCCATCGCCAGGTCGGCCATTGCGGTTCTCCGAACATACCACTCAATAACTCATGTATATAAGCCCCTTCCCCATGTATAACTTCTCCAAACAATCCCTGTTGAACCATATTTACAGTTAATATTTCAAAGAAGTCATAACAACAATTTTCCAACTGCATGCAATGTCTTTTTGTCCTCTCCGAGGTTTCTACTAATTGCCAACATTCTTCCAGAGTTTTTGCGGCAGGAACTTCCACTGCTACATGTTTTCCACATTCCATAGCATATACAGCGATAGGAGTATGCCATTCCCAGGGAGTTGCGATATAGATCAAATCGATATCTTCCTGTTCACATAATTTTTTCCAAGCATATTCATCTCCAAAATATTCTTCTGCCGGACGCTTATTAAAATTCTTCAAGGTTTCCTGATTCTTTTTTACCGCTTCTTCCCGGAGATCACACAGTCCTCTGATTTCAATCTCTTTGATATTGAGAATACGGGTAACCGCCCAACTTCCACGACTACCTATCCCTACATAACCTATACGAACAACCGGAATAGGGGCAGCGGCATAACCGCACATGTTAAATAACTGTTTTCTGTTTTTCCCTTTTTCAACACATTCTTTTACAACAGCTTCAACCTCCGATTTATTCGTTGAGGTACAGCCCGTAAAGCCGGTTAATGCAACACCGGCTCCCAGCAAAGAGCCTTTCAAAAAGTTACGACGATTTATACTCATGATAATAAGTATTTATTGGTTTGATAAAAATAATCCTGAATGATTTACCACTCAGGATTATAAAGTCTAAAGAATTAATCCCAACCTGGATTTTGTTTCATAATATCTTTGCCGATCAAATCTATTTCATCCTGTGGAATCGGGAACAGATAATGGTAAGATGGATCAAAACGACGTTCCATTACAAGAATATGCTCCTTTCCATCCTTTTCTATCGGAATTCCATAGCAAGCTCCATTCATTAGTTTTTCTGCGGTTCGCCAACGAATAATGTCGTCCCTGCGCTGTCCTTCAAAGCAAAGTTCTATCATTCGTTCATTGCGTACTATTTTTCTCAACTCTTCCTGGCTTCCCCCTGTTACAGCCGGATATTTATCCGTCTGACTGATGTCTACACCATAAGCTCTAGCTCTCAACATATTGATAGCGTCATAAACGGACTGATCGATTGAACCTGATTCGATTTTCGCTTCAGCATACGTCAAAAGGACTTCTGCATAACGCAAAATAATCACATTACTTTCCATGGGGATCAAAGCATACCTTGCAGCTCCTTCATCCAGGAATTTACGAGTATAATATCCTGATTGGGAAGAATTACCTGTTGCCCCCGGATAATCGACATCTCCGTAAACCGGGATCTCGACACCTCTATAAGTTGAACCGGGATAAATCACAGACATATAAAAACGAGGATCTCTGTTCTCGTAAGGTTTGTCCGGATTATAAACAGCTGATTCATTAGACGGTTTACCATCTGTACAAAGAATTCCGTCTACAAACTCCTGTAAAGGATTTGTTCCCCCCCAGCCTCCGAAACTTGGAAAATGCATGTATATCTGCGTATAATTGGCCATATTCTGACCGACATATTGCCAAGCATACAAAACTTCCTCATTATATTTATTGCTGATTTCAAATAAATCTTCATAACTGGAGAATAAAGAGTGTACTCCTAAATCCATCACGGCTTTTGCCGCAATTGCAGCTTCTTCCCAACGTCCGGCATATAATAACACACGAGCTTTCATTCCCAAAGCAGCTCCTTTAGTAATGCGTCCGGCATATTCGGAAGACCATGTTTCCGGCAATACTTTGGCAGCCTCATCCAAATCTTTCAATATAAAATCCAAAACCTCTTCTGCTGTATTTCTCGGGCGTTTCAACTCTTCCAGCGTTAAAGGTTCCTCAATAATAGGAACACCTCCCCAGTTGTTCAATAAGAAATGATAAGCGAAAGCACGTAAGAATTTTACTTCTCCTTTCATCTGTTCACGCTTTGTATCATCCATTTGAGGTTTATCTATGTTGGTCAAAAAGACGTTACATGTACGAATGATACGATAACGAATAGACCACAATTCTTTTGTATACCACATTGAAGGACTGTTATTTCCCGCACCTAAGTTATTATAATCATTACCTTTCCACACATTGACAGCTTCATCACTACGGGCAGGAAGTCCAAGAATATGATCATAATACATCCATACATTATCTCCATCCGTATAACGGGAATAAACACCTACCAGCGCATTAAAAGCATCCGTTTCCGTTGCCCAGAATGTCTGTTCTGATAACTGATCCCTTGGATTCAAATCCAGGAAACCATCATTACAAGCAGTAAATAAGGGAAACATTATCCCTATAATCCATATAAATATATACTTTTTCATGTTTGTCATCATTAATGATTAGAATACAAGATTTAAACCAAATGTATAAGAAGTAACCATCGGATAAATATTCCCTCCTCCCCAGGGTGTTTCCGGGTCAAACCCTCTGAAACTGGTTATTGTAAACAAATTGTCTGCATTTACATAAAAACGGAACTTTTCAACAAATAGGTTACTTAAGATAGACTTAGGCAGTGAATAACCTATTTGCAAATTCCTCATCTTTATATAACTTGCATTTTCCATAAAGAATGAATTTGTCTGAGTATAATTCCGGCTGGCATTATTCAGCGAAAGCCGCGGATAAGAAGCATTCAGATTATTGGGAGTCCAACGATCTTTTTGAGCTTCCAATGCACTAGCTCCATTAGCAAATGCCTGAGCAGCTGTACCTGTCAAATAACCCTGCACATCAGCAACAGCGTGAATAGTTGTCGCGATATCAAAGCCTTTGTAACTGGCCCCCAATTGTAAACCGAAAGTAACTCCAGGGAAAGTATTACCTAAATTAACACGATCTTCAGCCGTAATCTTTTTATCTCCATTCTGATCTTTATACCTGATATCACCAGGAGAGGCTCCTCCTGTATAGTCTTGATTAGGAGCATTTTTTATTTCTTCTTCTGAGGCAAACAAGCCAATAGCTTCTAAACCAAAAATATTATTAATCGGATCTCCCACGGAACGCCCCGGAGTATCAGCCCCCTTCAAGTCAGTAATTTTGTCTTTTACTCTGGATACACTTAAATTAGCATAATAATTAAAGTCTTTCAACTGATCATTCCACCCCAGTTGCATTTCAAAGCCTTTATTGCGCACGGCACCGGCATTAATTACCGGAGCATAAGCCCCTAAAATAGTGGGTTGAGGCAAGCTCATTAAAATATCACGGGTGTTTCTTACAAAATAATCGAAAGTGAATGATAATCGGTTATTAAGTATGTTCAAATCCAAACCGGCATTCACCATTTCTGTATTTTCCCAACCGATAGTGGAATTTGACATAGAATAATTTTCTGCGATACCGGAATACATTATATTTCCAAAGCCATATAAACGGCCTAAAGAATATTTGTTCTGATAAGCATAATTTCCAATTTCCTGATTTCCTAAATGTCCCCAGGAAGCTCTTAACTTCAAGTTGGATATCGGATCAAAATTGAAAAAGTCTTCCTCAGAAATACGCCATCCGGCAGAAACAGAGGGGAATAACTCAAAACGATTGTTTTTCGGGAAACGTGAAGATCCATCATATCTTAGTGTAACTTCAAGCAAATAACGTTCTGCGAAATTGTAATTTATTCTGCCAAATACTGAACGGATGCTATTCTCATCCATACCACCATCATTACGTTGATCAGATGCATCTCCCGCATTTATTTGGTCCAACAAGTTGTTCTCCGGAAGATCATAACGGGATGCAGCAATAGAAGAGTTTGTATATTTACGCTGTTCATAACCTAATACTGCTGCTACATTATGCATTCCGAATGTTTTGTTATAATTTAAAAATGCTTGTAGATTTATATCGGAAGACTCACCTCTATTTTCAAACAGATAGGGTCTGAACTTCATACCGACAACGTCCGGTGCATTATAAAGAGATAAATTATATTGCTGTCTTTTGGTATGAGTAAAATTACCATTCATCGCAGTAACCCCTTTTACAGACAATCCGTCTATAAGCTTTATTTCTAGTGTTCCAATTGCTGTCAGGAAGTTATCTGTATAATGGTCATATCCTCCATTTTCAGCTTCTGCCACCGAATTATGTTCATTCATAAAGGCTGCCCAATTTCCGTTAGACCATTTGATCGGAGTTACAGGAGTTTCACGGTATGAAC
Organism: Parabacteroides goldsteinii DSM 19448 = WAL 12034; assembly: GCF_000969835.1. Lineage (GTDB taxonomy): Bacteria > Bacteroidota > Bacteroidia > Bacteroidales > Tannerellaceae > Parabacteroides > Parabacteroides goldsteinii. The sequence continues at coordinate 2,725,689 of NZ_KQ033912.1, read as the reverse complement.
GATGAACTAACTCACTAATACTTTGGTAGGGTTGTGATTTTTCCTGTCTGATATAAGAAAAATTCACCCCAAAGTTCACACGTTTACTGATATCAAAGTCAAAGTTTCCTCTGATAGAATATCTTTCCAGATCTGTTTGTGCTATCAAACCTTCTCTGTTCAGATAACCCAAAGAAAAATTATATCTTGTTTTTTCCGTTCCTCCATCTAACTGAATATGGTGACTGTGTTGAAAACCGTTTTTTGAAAACAAAGCATCTGTTTGATCGGAGTTTGGATATAAATCCGGATCAGTTCCTTTACGATAATTGTCAATATCGGTTTCTGAATACTTCGGAGCTAATCCGTCATTTGTCAAAGCTTCATTATATAGTGTAGCATAATCTGCTGAATTCACCCATTTAGGTAAACGTGTCGGATTTTGAAAACCGATATACCCATTGTAAGAAACTTTCATGCGACCTTCCTTTCCTTTCTTTGTGGTTACTAAGATAACACCGTTACCAGCACGTACACCATAAATGGCAGCAGATGCAGCATCCTTCAAAACACTGATATTTTCGATATCATTCGGATCTATTGCATTCAAACTACCGGGAATTCCATCGACTATAATCAAAGGAGATGTTGAATTTAATGTACCGGGACCACGAATAATAAATTCAGCACCATCAGCACCCGGCTGTCCGGAACGTTGAATGGCTGTTAATCCCGGAGCTATACCTGTCAGCAAATTTGTTGCATCAGAAGCTGCTCTATTCGCAATCTGTTCTGATCTTACGCTGGCCACTGCCCCCGTTAAAGTTGCTTTTTTCTGTGTACCATATCCAACAACAATAACCTCATTCAATCTCTGAGAATCTTCTTGTAATAAAATATTCAACACAGTTTTATTTCCTACGGTAACTTCCTGTGTATTATAACCGATATAAGAAATCTGTAAAACAGCCGATGAAGGTACACTCAAACTATATTCTCCATCTATATTTGTTACTGTACCATTCGTCGTACCTTTCACTACTACATTGGCCCCAATAACCGGAATTCCCGCTGCATCTTTTACAACACCTGTTACTCTATGTGATTGTTGTGCAACAGCAGGAGGTTCATTATTCACCATCAATACAATATGACGATCCCTTATTGCATATTTCAGTCCGGTTTTTTCAGCAATCGCATCCAGAATTTCTGAGATATTCGTATTTCTCTTATCAATTGAGATCCTTTCATTCTTGTTTATCTCTTCCAGATTATAGAAAAACAGGAATTCAGACTGTTTTTCTATTTGTTTCAATACATGCTCCAGTGTTTCATTTTTAACAGAGACACTCAATTTGGTGGTTTGTGCATAAGTTGCCGCTACCATTTGCGATAGACAAACAACAAGCATTAACACGGTTAGCTTCATAATTTTAATAGTTCTTTTCAGGTTTACGGAAACAACTATTCGTTGATTATTCATACTTTGATTGTTTTAAGATTAAAAACACATTCCACGGCAATGGAAGTTTAATTGAATCACACACTTTAGAAAAGAATATCCGGCAAGATATTTTCCCTTCTTTTTTTAATTTCTTACGTTATCCACTCATATTATTGAATTTAAAAGTTAACTACTCTATTATAACCTATTTTTCCGAAATCGTCACATGACGGTCGTCAATCTTATATTTGACCGGAATAGAAAGATTGACGATTTCCATAATATCTTTAATACTCTGTCCCCGATAGAAAGTTCCGGTGAAAGTGCGCTTATTCAATGTCTTAGAACTTACAGCAAACTCTACACCATAAACGTGACTAAGACGATCTAAAATTGCTTTTAGACTTTGTTCATGAAAATAATAATAACCGGAAGTCCACGATACAAATTGCCGGGCATCCACTTTTCGAAGGATAGCTGATTCTGTATTCCGGTTATATACAAACTGCTGGTTGGGTTCCAATATCGTTTGTTTAGCAATATGCATTGTTGTCAGACGAACTGATCCTTCCAGCAACGTAGTGATTGTCATAGAATCCATTGGATAAGCCATTACATTGAACTTGGTTCCAAGGGCTTCGATATCCTGTTCTTTTGTCTTTACAATAAAAGGTTTATTCTTTTGTTTGGCGACTTCAAAATATGCCTCACCTTCCAGATATACAATACGTTTATCTTTTCCAAAATTCTTATCATAATGGAAAGTCGTTTTTGAGCCAAGACTAACATGTGTACCATCTGGTAACTCTATTACATCTGCCTCCAGGCCGTCACCTCCTATATACTTAGAATATAAAGTCTTGTCGTCATCACGGATAAATAAAAAGAAAACAGAACTAATCGCCACAGCTATCAGGGCCACCGCTGCATAGCTACTTATTTGGTACCAAAGATTGAACCGGCGAGTTTGTGAATTTTTCTTTTTATTAAGCAAACGGTGCCAGCTGGAAGCCGTATCCAACGGTTTTCCTAAAAACAGACCGGCATCATATATTGCTTTGATTTCAAAGAATGTCTCTTTGTTGGAGGCACTCTCATTCACCCAATCGTAAAAAAGGTCTGTTTCTTCTTTGGAAAGATTACCTTGCAAGTAACCTATAACTAACTCTGTATAATCATGTTCCATACTTTTTCCCTGTAATTCGTCGTCTTTAGTGACTTAGTCCTTTATGAACTTATAACGAATGGGACATGAAAAGTACTCACACGAAAACAAACTTTTTTTAAAATAAAAAAATGCCCCCTTTTAAATCAAGGTAAAAAGATAAAAGAATAAATGAGAACAGTGCTTACGGAGGTAAAGCAAGGAACGATACAATTGGTTCTCTACCGTACGGACAGATAAACCCAGTTGTTCAGCGATCTCAGCAGCTTTCATTCCTTTCAGATAAGAGAGACGGAATATTTCCTGGCTTCGTTCTGGTAATTCCGTCACTTTCTTCATTAGAAGCTCCAACAAATCTTTCCGCATGAAAAGTTCGTCGGACGATTCGAAATAATCCAGTTCTTCCAATTTTAGCTGTACAGCACGGCGGTCAAGTATCTCCTGCTCCATGTTAGAACGACGCAGATGGTCGATGCAGGCATTACGCACAGCTACAAAAAGAATCCTTTTCAAATCGTCATCAGGAAGAAGGAAAACCTGCTTATCCCATAATTTCAGGAAAACATCATGCACAATATCCTCTGCAAAGAATCCGGAGACAAACTTGCCCGCAAAACGAAGCAACATAGGCGCATATTCCATATATATGCGCTGATAACAATTTGTCGTCTGATCTTTTACTTCCATTTTGCAAACTTATTAAAAATCTCGGAAAACGCCCTGTCCCAACTCTATTTTAACGCTATACCCTTTATAAAACACCTATATACATCTGCCGAAAAAATTATTGAATCCTCCAATCTGTACACTAATCGGGGCAATAGCAACCATCCATCAAAATATTCAACTACAGGAATTAAAATTCAAAGGCAGCAAGCAACTAAAAGATAAAATATCTGTTAAAGCCCCCATAGTAAACAATAAAATAGGATAAAAACAGAATAATACCATACCCAAACAAGCTGTTTATAACTACTAAAACCTATCTTTAGCCTTATAAATTAACGAAAGGATAACATTTAAAACATTCCGATATGAAAAAACAAACAGTCATCCTATTCTTACTTCTGGGTCTCAGCCATACAGCATTCGCCCAACGCGTCATTGAAAACCCTGCTTATGAATTTAAAAGCACAGGTATCAATACGATCACTCAGATAGAGCGAAACAAAGAAAACACACGGGTACAAGTACATTGCGAATTTATTCCCCACTGGTGGATTTCTTTCGACAGTACTACTTACATCAAAGATGCGGATACCGGAAAGAAATATTTTCCGACCGGAATCGAAGGAACCGAGTTCGGTAAAAAAACATTTATGCCTGATTCCGGCGACTCCACATTTGTCCTGATCTTTCCTCCTTTCGATAAAAAAATGAAGAAATTCGATTATATCGAATCAGATACTGGAGAAGGTTCAATCTTCGGAATCTCACTGAAAAAAACAAAAGATCAGAAAAAGAAACCGGTGGAAGAAAGCATATACGGGACATGGGAAGATATGGAAAAGCAGCTGGCAGCAGAAGCTGATCCGTCGACCGGTTACGGAACCGACTTCTTCCGGAAAGACACAGCCCATTTACGCGGTTTTCTAAAAGGATACGATCCCAGAGCCGGCTTCAGTACCGGCATGATTTATACTGGTAACGAACTAACCCGCGAAGACTATCCGACTGTCATACAAATCCATCCTGACGGACGTTTCGAGGCTGACTTTCTTTTAAATCATCCCTGGGAAGGTTATATCTCTTTCAAAAGGACTTCCATTCCATTTTATATCGAACCGGGAGAAACCTTATTTATTTCTCTCGACTGGGAAGACTTCCTGATGGCAGACCGATATCGCGATCGCCGGTATGAGTTTAAAAACATAGATTTCAAAGGAGCCTCAGCCGGAATAAACAAAGAACTTAACAAGTTTAAAGTGAATACTTTCAATTATCGGAATTTCGAAAAGCAACTAAAAACTCTTGCCCCGGCGGAATTTAAACAACAGCAATTGAACGCTTTGAAAGAGGCTGATAACTCACTGGCAGAAAAGCTGAAACAAAATACTATTTCAATCAAAGGCCAGCAATTACTGAAAAATAAAATACTTCTATCATTTTACGGAGCTTTGTTTGATTATGTTATGACACGAAGGTATTACGCCTCTCAGGACTCTACCAATGAAATCCTGAAACAACCGATTCCGAATGATTATTATAACTTCCTTCCGAAGATAAATAGTAACGACAAAAGTTTACTTGTCTCGAATATGTTCAGTTCTTTCATCAACCGTTATGAATATATGGGACCTTTCAACAACGCAGATATGACATTCACCCCCGAGAATAAGCTTGAAATGTTTAGCAAGGGATGGTTACGCAAAGATTCTGTCTTACGGAATGAATTGCAAGTCACGCCCGGTCTGCTGTTTGAGATTGCAAAAACCCGTTCGCTGAATTATGCACTAGAGATGCTTACACCCAAAGAAGGACATTTGCTGGCTGAAGAAATAAACAACAGTATCTCAGAGCCTTTCCTGAAAGAAGAAACGATGCGTATGTATGCCAAGAAATTTCCGGAAGGAGAAAAACAAGCCTATAAACTTCCGGAAGGGAAGGCCACGGATATTTTCCGTAAAATGACAGACCCGCACAAAGGAAAATTCGTTTTAGTCGACTTTTGGGCTACTACCTGCGGACCTTGTATTTACGGCATTAAACATATGCAGCCACTAAGAGACAAATATAAAGGAAGTCCGGACTTCGCCTTTGTCTATATTACAGATACAGGCGGTTCTCCTGAAGCCTCTTACAATAAATTTATTTCAGAAAATGATATGGGTGACAACCTGTTCCGTTTGCCGGAAGATGAATACAACTATCTGCGTCAACTATTCAAATTCAATGGCATACCTCGTTATGTCATGCTGGATCGGGATGGGAATGTGGTCGACGATAATTTCCCCGGACACAATGCAGAGTATGAAATACAAAAGTTATTCCCGGATAAAAAGTAAACTGCCCCAAAGAGTTCATCCTCTTTGAATATACCCGTTAAAAGGGTTTATCAGGGTTATTTTTATCAGAAATGAAACATTTCTGAAGTTGACAGTTGACTCACAAATAACAGTTATGTCGGCTTTCAATTGATTATCAATATATCATTATTCTATCAAATCAAACGATTAGATGTCTTTATGATAGCAAAATACTTATTTAAACAACCAGTATATTCATCCATATTGCCTATCTAGGATAATTTTATATACATTTATTAACAAAGCATCCGACTTTATCTGTTCTTCAAGCAAAATATATTTCATTTAAAACGGAATTTATATTCGTTTTAAATGAAGTATATTTTTATTATGGTTGAAAATTTACTCGACATAAGCTAAAAAAACGTTAATAAAACAAGAAAAAAACTCATTTTTCGAATTTTCGAGGGGATATTTTCATGCTAAAGAGCATGTTTTATTTCTGAAACAAGGAATATCACAGATACTTTTCCAATATCTTTTATTTTGCAAAATCACCATCAATACAGCAGATAGCATCCGCCATATGTAATACGATATTATTATAACGCATATCACACCATTATTCCGACTTTTTGCACATTCCATCCTTCCCCACAGTCGCATAAAAGCTAACTGTACAAAATACCACCCCATACAGCTTATTCAGAAGGTTCCTTATATAGCATTTTGTCAATTTAGGACTATCAGAGAAAGTTGTTCATATTTTATCAGAATTGAAATTATTTGCATCGAGACTTATCCTAAAAGCTCTAACTGCTATAAGTATCTCTACTACCAGTATCAATTCATCTACAAATTTTGAAGTGTATTTTATTGCATCCTTTAATTATTATCGTACATTTGTGATGCATTTCCTATATCTCAGGCGGGGAAACCTGCCAATTTCCGTGGCGGGCATTTTTATGTCCGCTCACGAGCATTCTATATGGCGGTTCCGTACCCCCGTGTAGAATGTTAATGCATCTACTCTGCCTGAGGTAGGAAATGCAACGGGACAGGCGGAACCGCTCTTATATTTAGAAAATCTTCGCCTTCACATCTAATATTAATATGTATGGAAACAGAATTGTTAACTGTCCAACAAAGTGAAGAGATGCAAAAAACAAGTGGCAACCCATCTCCTTTTTCCGAAGAAGAATTGAAAGAATTTTACCTTAAATTTGCCCGTCTGGTTAATCCGAATGCCTGTTCTGCCAATCGCAATGATTTTGAAGTGCTAAGTATCCTTCGTAAAGATTTAAAGAAAAATCTCGGAATACTTTGCAAGTATACACAGCATGCCTGGGATGAGGGAATGCCGGAAATACAAATGGCTTGTGGTGCCTATTCCGTACAGGATACCATACAAAAGAAAGAACGGATGGAAGTGAATGTTTCTTTGGGAAAACATTTACAGTTCCTTGCTCAGATGGCAGCAGCCAGTTCGGTTGTAAGAAGGATGCATGCGGAATACACCCGGCATTTTATTAATGTGGAATATCTTTTGAGGAAAATAGAGAAAGATAAGAAGAATAACTAAGTCTGCGTTTATTTAACAGAGGCTTGAGTGAACTTGTTCTACAAATGCTCAGGTATAAATATCCTCCGATGAATCGGTTTCTTTCCGGTTTCATCGGAGGATATTCTATTTTAAATCAACTTGACAGAGATACCTTATTTTTCAATACCCAATCGTAATCACATGAACAGAAGGGCTATCCAGCACAACAGTGGTTGTCGTTCCTGTTTCTGCATTAAAACAACGGATTGTATCTTTCTCCGTATTCTGTACGGTTACTTTCCAACTGTTACCTTCTTTATTTATGCTTAAAATATCCGTCGTATTACTACCGGGATTAATCGCTAAACCGTTAGCGCAATGAACAGTTTCGATATGATAACGTCTGACATCAACAGGGAATTTCTTTCCGTTATAGACGAAGGTTGCCGTATGTTGCTGTTCAGCACTTTGCCAGTCAGTGTTCAGCAGATAAATCGTGCGATGGTCTTTGTTATCCCAAACAGTAAAACCTACAGACGGAGCAGATTCGATCCAACCGGAGGGAAGTTCCTTGTTCACGGTTTCCGTAGCTAACTCACGCATTGTTTCTTCATACTGGCTTCTCAAAGACGATTCTGCCGGATAAGCTGCCTGCGGGAAGTAGATGATCTTTCCTGATCCGAACGGGATAATGGTCTTTCCATTCAAAGACTTGTAATTATCGCCCAACATTTCACGGATAACCGCATCGTTAGTTGGGAACTTTGCCGGTTGGTCAGGTTGAAGTTCGGCATTCAGATGGGCGGCCGTCAGGACAAGCGTTCCGCCGTCAAATACATAGTTGCGGATGCGGAGGAAGTCGCTTTCATCGAAACTGTTCCAGCCGAGGAATACCATTGCCTTATATTTATTCATCACATCTTGCGGAGCCTCGATAGGCAGAATGTCGATAGTCCCGTAAGGCGTAGAGGTAAACCAACCGTTAGGACCGCAACCATCCACGATATTATTGGGATAGAAGACTTTCAGGAGGTCAAAACTTTCCGTTGCCTTATTAAATTGCCACTTGTCACCCTTCTGTGACCATAAGCTGCCGCGACCGAATGACTTCCAGGCGTCATTCCTTCCCTGGATAACAGCGACGTTACTTTTCAATTCGCCGCGACGGGTATGTGTTTCTATGAAATCCAGCACACGGTGCTGTGCATATAAATGTTCTTTGCCCGATTGGGAATAACGGTCGTTGGCATATTCGTCCAGCCACAAGGCTTCTTCCGTATTCATATGGGAAGAACCGTGCATATAGGCTACGGCAAGCGACATATACAAACGTAAAGAATGTTTCGGGTCGGTAAAAGGCCCTGAACCCCATTGCATAGCATGCAACGTTCCGAAATCCCGCTTGCTGTAAGCACGTGAAGCACCGCGCAACGAAGACAGGATAATTTCTTCAGGGCCGTACATCTGCTCGGCTCCCAACCAGTTATAGCCTGCCTGATACAAATAACGGAACAACGTGGAAGGACCTGTATGGCGGCTGCTCTCTCCTTTTGAGTAACGGAAATTCTCAACCAGCTTGCGGGCACCGTCGGCCATATCCTTGACACCATACGGGTCATAATGGATAAAGGTTCCGTGGTCGGTATAAATCGGGCGATGTTTAGCAAAAATACCGCCATAAGGACGATTACGGGCAGCCATATCCGAGAAGACTCCCTGATACAGGAAATGTTGCCAGTAATAATAACCGCCGTCATTTTCGTGTGCCTGCTTTCCGCGGAACATCGGGGAAGCCAATGTTTCCAAATCCGGGTTGATACGTTTACCGGCCAATGTACGGCCTTCCACCTGCCAGGCATAAGGAACCTGGAGCTTATTCAACAAACCGGTATAATGACGGATCACTTCGGGACGGGCTACACGGAAACCGCTCCACTGATAAGAAGGACGAAACTGATACCAGTTTCCGACTCGCTGGGAGATATACCATTTAAAGAAATAATCATAAGGCGCATATTCCTTATCTATATAAATCTCATCCCCGGAAGAAATGTAAACCTCATCCGGTTCCTTTTCTATTATCTGACGAATTGTAACTTCCGCTTTACGGCTTCCGTCATCAAAAATCATCGGGACAGCTGAAGCATAATCGCCGGCACGAAACTCAATTACGTGCAAACCTGTTTCTTTTAATACCACTTCCTGATACGCCGGGATAACAGAAGACGGAGCCTGTACCTTCAAACGGACATCCGGCTTATTCGTTTCTACCAGTACACCGAAAGCCGCTCCGGCAGAAACATATTCAGGCACGGAAACAACCTCAAAATCACGGGCACTCTCTTCGATAATCTCCAGCGAACGGAGTTCATAAGAATACGCTGCACGGTTATCCTCTTTGAGCAAAGTCAGTTTCAAATCGCCGTTACCCTGCACGGATGCAGGCAGAAGGATATAAAAGTCCGCTATATCAGAAGCTCTGTCGAAAATATTTCCTTCGTAAACAGTCGTACCGTTGAAATCCAGTTTCCAACGCGGCCAGCTGCGGGTAGAAAGGTTACAACCGGTCCAGTAGTTATAATCGTCTGTCTTATCGGCAAACTTAGCAAAAGGTATGGAGCAGACCTGTTTCTTGTTCTGCACCAACCGGGGTGCCTCCACCCAGCACTCGCCGCTGAAATGAGTTCCCCCGATACGTAAAAAGGCACATGCGACGTTATCAGGAAGCACGAATGTTTGCGTTACTTGCTGATATTTACCGGAGCCTGTGGGTACCGGGAAGTAAAGCAGCGAATCAGGGCAGTCGTAAATATCGTCTTTATAGCGTCCGGGCTTTTTATAAAACAATTCTATCTGTACGCCAAAGTCACCACCCGCAGAAACAGACAGGTCCTGACGTTTCACAACCGGCAAGGTCACCGTCAGTTCACCGGGTTTCAGCAAGTCACCCGAAATACGGTAATAGGCATGCCGCTCGAAGTTATTGTCTTCTCCTTTAAAATATAAGGAATACTTATCTTTCTTCACATGGACGGAATCCAGATTGTCGTCGATATAAAATTCCGACCGCCTGAACATCTCCTCTCCCCTTTTCTCAAAAGGAGCCGGCATTTTTATTCCGCCGACAACACGAAGGAGTCTACGAACAGGATAGGCTTCCTGTTTAAAGGATACTGTTTCGGAAACACTGCTTCCGGGAGTTAACAAATGAACCTTTTCCCCACCGGAAGGTATGAAAATCACCGTTCTGTTCTCAGTCTGCACACCATCGGCAAAGAGATAGGAGACGGATAAAAGCTGGCAAATCAGAAGATAAAAGACTTTTTTCATAACTAATACTCAGAGATGTCTGTTAATAAATCAGGTCAAATGTACGACTAATTTCCATTGGTTTTATGTACTTTTGCCTTTTCATTGAATGAATAGAAAGAAAATGATCGTTATCAGAGATACGGATTTATTAAAAGGGAAAAGACTGGTTGCTACCATCGGTTTCTTCGACGGAGTTCATCTGGGACATCGGTTCCTGATCAATGAACTGAAGGAAGTCGCGAAGACGAAAGGCCTGCCTTCGGCCGTTATTACCTTTCCGGAGCATCCGCGTGCCGTATTGCATTCGGATTATCAGCCCAAATTACTTAATTCATTTGAGGAAAAACTGGAACAACTGGCTACCACCGGCATAGATTACTGCATCGTTCTCGACTTCACGGTGGAGCTATCCCGCCTGACGGCACAGGAATTTATCAGTTCCATACTGGCGGAGAAATTACATGTAGCCGCTTTACTGATCGGTTATGACCATCGTTTCGGCCATGACCGGAAAGACGGTTTTGAGCAATATGTTGTTTATGGTGCAGCCTGTGGGATGGAGGTAATCAAAGCATCGCCTTACGACGAAGGACGTACGGCAGTAAGTTCTTCCGAGATCAGGAAATTATTGACAGACGGTGATGTGGAAGATGCCGCCCGGTTACTCACCTACCCTTATCAGCTACGGGGAACGATTGTAAACGGTTATAAAGTCGGCCGCAAACTGGGATTTCCAACAGCCAATATACAGGTGAACGAACCTTTTAAAATTGTACCGGGGATCGGGGTTTATGCAGTCTGGGTCTATCTGAAAGGAGAGAAATATAAAGGAATGCTCTACATCGGCGACCGTCCTACGCTTCAGAATGGCGACAATATTACACTGGAAGTGAATATACTGGACTTCTCCGGAGATATCTATAATAATGAAATAACTGTTGCGTTTATATATTATGTACGGGGGGATGTCAAATTTAATTCCCTGGAAGAACTGATAGAACAACTCGGACATGACAGGGAGACGGTGGACAGGCTATTGACGGAATGTAACACACCCCCTGCCCCCTCTCAAGAGGGGAATTGAGATACAACCGGTAACTAAATTCAATAATCTGAATAGATGGAACTTTACTACGAAGCAATAGATACTTTGAAAGGGATGATCAGCCGTCCCTCTTTCAGCCGGGATGAAGCGGCTGTAGCCGACTTTTTACAACAGACATGGCAAGCTGCGGGACATACGGTACACCGTAAAGGGAATAATCTGTGGATCGTTTCTCCCGGTTTCGACCTGAATAAACCAACACTTTTGCTGAACTCACATATCGACACCGTAAAACCGGCCTCCGGCTGGACGAAATACCCTTTCAATCCCGAAGAGAGCGAAGATGAAAAGTTATACGGCCTGGGCAGCAATGACGCCGGAGCAAGCGTTGTTTCCCTGTATTCGGCTTTCACACTACTGACCGAAAAAGAACAGGCTTATAATCTGATTTTCCTGGCATCCTGCGAGGAGGAAGTATCAGGAAAGAACGGATTGGAAAGTGTACTGGCAGACCTCCCGCCCATCGCTTTTGCCATCGTCGGAGAACCGACCGGCATGCAGCCAGCCGTTGCCGAAAAAGGGTTGATGGTCCTTGATTGCGTAGCAACCGGAAAAGCCGGTCATGCTGCCCGTAATGAAGGAATCAATGCTATCACATTGGCTATAAAAGATATTGAATGGTTCAACACCTACCAGTTTCCGGAGAAGAGTGATTTCCTCGGACCGGTAAAAATGAGCGTTACAATTATCCATGCCGGCACACAACACAACGTTGTTCCTGACCGCTGCGAATTCACGGTCGATATACGTACAAATGAATTTTACCCCAATGAAAAACTGTTCGAGCTGATCAAAGAGCAAGTGAAATGTGAGGTAAAAGCACGCAGTTTCCGTTTGAACTCAACCCGTACGGAACTGGATCACCCATTTGTACAAAGAGCCATCATGATGGGAAAAAAGCCGTTCGGTTCGCCCACGCTCAGCGACCAGGCACTCATGCCGTTCCCTTCCGTCAAGATAGGCCCGGGAAACTCCGCCCGTTCGCACGCGGCAGACGAGTATATCGGCCTGATGGAGATCAGGGAGGCGATCGATACGTATGTCCGTTTACTGGATGGATTGAAATTATAATCGTATGTTGAAAAAAATACTGGGGACAATTGGAACACGCTATCTGATTGCCTTTCTTAATCTGATGCTCATTTTCATTAATGCCAAAGCATTGGGTGTGGAAGGGGTTGGCCTGGTGGGTATCATCCTGGCTTCAATAAATATAGCCGTTGTATTCAATGGGGTACTTTCAGGCAATACGATCGTATATTTTATGAACCGTTATTCCATACATACTATTTTGTTCCCGGCTTATGCATGGCCTCTAATAGGATCCGGATTAGCGTGCGCCTCCATGTTACTGTTCGGACTATTTCCAAAAGAGTACCTGACAGATATATATGTGCTGTCATTGATCTCCTCTTTTATTACAACCAACGCCCGCTTTCTGCTGGGCAAAGACAGGATTACAGGATTTAATCTGACTTATATGCTGCAAGGCGGATTATTGTTCTTCATCCTTTTATACTTTTATTATATAGCAGGAAAACAAGAAGTTTCATCCTATATTTACGGATTATACATCACTTACGGCATTGCTTTCATCGGCAGTCTGATATTACTTTTTCCCTTTCTGACCAAAAGAGAAAATAAGCCTACAAACAAACCGTTTATCGCAATCCTAAAAGAAATGTTTACCTATGGACTTTGGGGTAGTGCCGACAATATTGCCGAAGTACTGACCACCCGGCTGAACTATTTCCTGATCCAGAGGTTTGCCGGACTGGGTAGTGTCGGATTACTCGATGCCGGGACAAAAATATCGGAAAGCGTCTGGCACATCAGTCGGAGTGTCAGCTTCATCGAATACAGCAGCGTAGCACAAACGACCAATGCAGGAGAACAAAAAAGGACTACATTAAAACTATTCAAACTTACCTTCTGTGCAATTACATCTACAACCATCTGTATTCTGTTTATACCGGAATGGGTTTACACCAATTACCTGTTCAGTCCCGAATTTATCGGCATGCGAAAAATTATATTCGGCTTGTCCATCGGAATTATTGCATTAGGGTGCAACAGCATACTCAGCCATTATTTCATTGGAAGCGGGAAAATACGTTATAGTGCAGTCAGTTCATGCGTCGGCCTTACAACTTTATTCATAGCAGGTCACATACTGATACCTGTTTACGGTGTCGTCGGCTCAGCCATCAGTACCAGTATTGCGTTCTGTGCCATGTTGATATTCTCAGTTACAGTATTCTGCCGCCAAAACCAAACCAGGCTAAGCGAATTCATTCCCGATAAAGAAGATTTTCGGGAACTGATAAAACGGATACGGGAAAAACTCGAAACAAAATAAAAGGGCGGCATACAGATACTCTCTGCATACCACCCGCTTTTCTATTATAATTCAATCTGTTTTCTTAATACCGGAAACTTCCTCCCCCCAGGAACTCGCGTAAAAGCGAAGTGCCGGGCAGGCCGACGTCCGGAATATAATTAAAGTAACGGAGGAAACGCAACAGGCGGTAGGCTTCTGCGTTTTCCTCATCGCTCTCACGTACTTCGGCCAGGATCGGTTCGGCAAACTTGCGTAAAGCCGCCAACTCATACAGCATGGCACTGTTGAACATGGCGTCCGCATTTTCCTGGTAAGGGAAAATCCATTTGTCCTCTCCCCGCCGCACACTCGGCCAACGGGCAATCGTATCTTTGGCCGAATAACCGCGGAAACGGTAATCACGGATGATACGACGCAACAGACGGTTATCGGTAGTCGGTATCCAGTTATGGTTATCCAAAGAGATGGATGTCAGAACGGAAACATACACCCGGTATTTATATTTATCCTCGATCATGGATGTCAGTTCCGGATTCAACGCATGGATACCTTCAATCACCAGGACCGAATTTTCACGCATCTTCAGTTTCTTACCTTTATAGATACGTTTACCCGAACCGAAATCAAAAGTAGGCACTTCTATTTCTTTCCCCGCCAACAAATCCTTCATCTCGCTGTTAAAATAAGGCAGATCGAGAGCATAAAGCGACTCGAAATCATAATCACCCGTCTCGTCTTTCGGCGTATCTTCCCGGTTGAGGAAATAATCATCGAGCGAAATAGCCACAGGATGGATCAGATTCGTTATCAACTGGACTTCCAAACGCTTGCAGAAAGTTGTCTTTCCGGAAGACGAAGGTCCCGAGATCAGAACAATACGGACACCTTCTTCATATCTCTTCGCAATCTCTTCCGCAATCTTAGCAACCTGTTTTTCCTGCATTGCTTCCGAAACCATTATAATTTCGGAAGTATGCCCCTTCTCGATAGCCCGGTTCAGGTCGCCCACATTATTCAAATCCAATGTGCGCTGCAAAGTCAGATGCTCTTTATAAGCCTCGAACATCTTATCCTGCGTGATAGCCGGCTCCAGTTCCAGCGGATTACTTCTCTTCGGTATCTGAAGCAACACCCCGTCGAAATACGGAACGATATCGAACAACTGGATATAACCGGTGGAAGGCGTCAGACAGCCATAAAAGAAATTGATATAGCCATCCAGTTCATAATACGAAGTGTAAGGCATCCCGGCAGTCTCGATCAGACGCGCCTTGTCATTCATTCCCCGTTCACGGAAAAGGACAGCCGCATCCACCGTCCGGACTGTTTTATGCAGGAAAGGCATATCGGCATCGATAATTTCACGCATACGCTTCTTGATCTTGTCGATTGTTTCAAGATCGATCTTTTTGCCATTATGGATTACACAGTAGTAACCTTTCGATATCGGATGTTCCAGATTTAATGTTGCGGAAGGCAACACATCATTGACCGCCTTTGAGAAAATATGACAAAGGGAACGGACATACGTACGCAACCCGGAAAGCTGAGTATAATCCACAAACTCAACATCTTTCGGATGCCAGCAATGGAAATTCAGGCCTTCCACCTTGTTATTCACTTTTGCATTCATCGGGCGGTAACGCAGAGGCGCCCCCATCATCGTATAAATATCCAATAAAGAGGAGCCGATTGGTACCTCTTTATAAGTATTGTTATTTTTGCAATAAATTGTGATTGTTTCAGACATATTATATCAGTTATTATTTGTAGTTTTGCTGCCTAAAGTTAGGAATATTAATCGGATATACTTCCAGGTATAACTATTTTTTGATGGATAATACAATTTTTACCGTACTTAAACTGCTCGGTTCGCTGGCTCTTTTGATGTATGGAATGAAAGTTATGAGTGAAGGTCTCCAGAAGTTAACAGGAGACCGTCTACGTAATATCCTGGGCGCCATGACTACAAACCGGTTTACCGGATTGCTCACGGGAGCATTCGTTACAGCCGCTGTCCAGTCATCCACCGCTACCACCGTTATGACCGTTAGTTTCGTAAACGCCGGTCTTCTTACCTTGACACAAGCTATATCCGTTATTATGGGAGCCAACATAGGGACGACAGTCACTGCGTGGATTATGTCTGTCTTCGGTTTCCAGTTTAATATGTCCAATGTCATTTATCCCCTGTTTGCATTATCCCTCCCCTTAATATTCTCTAAAAAAAGCGGACGCAAGTCATTCGGTGAATTCGTTTTCGGGTTCGCTTTTATGTTTTTAGGACTAACGACTTTGCGGGAGAATGCGATGCATATGGACCTGGAACACAACCAGGTACTCCTGTCTTTTATCGCATCCTGCAAGGAATGGGGAATGTTTTCCGTACTGTTGTTCCTGCTGATCGGAGGCATTATAACAATGGCGGTACAGTCATCAGCGGCCGTTATGGCTATTACATTAATATTATGTTCAAGCGGCGTATTAGACCTGTATCTGGGTATTGCGCTGGTGATGGGAGAGAACATCGGAACGACGGTAACCTCCAATATCGCGGCTCTCACCGGTAATGCACAAGCACGAAGGGCGGCATTTGCCCATTTCATATTCAACTTTTTCGGGATTATCTGGGTGCTCTGCATCTTCCACCCGTTTATCGACGCCGTAACGAATCTTGTCAATTACCTTGCTCCCAATACGCCCAAAGACATTGCAATCACCTATATGTTGTCGGCATTCCATACCGCATTTAACATTTGCAATGTATTGATATTAATATGGTTCATTAAACCGATTGAACGATTGGTTTGTTTAGTGATCAAATCAAAGCCGGAAGACGAAGAGTACCGCCTGCGTTACATCACAGGAGGTTTGCTTTCTACCGCTGAACTGTCTATTCTGCAAGCGAATAAGGAGATATCCCTTTTTGCCGAACGGACAACACGCATGTTCAGCATGGTAAAAGATGTGTTTTACGAGAAGGACGAGGACACCTTCATGAAAACGTATAACCGGATTGAAAAATACGAGAACATCAGCGACCATATGGAGATAGAGATAGCCAACTATCTTACCCTCGTTGCAGAAGGCCGCCTGAGTTCGGAAAGTAAAGAAGAAATCCGTATCATGCTACGTGCCGTATCGGAAATAGAAAGTATTGCCGACTCCTGTAACAATCTGGCTCGTACCATCAAACACAGGAATGAAGGGAAGTCTGTCTTTACCGACAAACAGAACCACAACATAGACAAGATTTTCGAACTGGTGACGAAATCGTTGTATCAGATGAACTCGATACTGAAAAAGCCGGAATTGTCGCACGACGACATCAACCCGTCTTACAATATCGAAAACGAAATAAACAATTATCGCAACCTGTTGAAACAACATAATGTAGAAGATATCAATAATAAGGAATACCAGTATCAGGACGGGGTATATTATATGGATATCGTCAGCGAAGCTGAAAAGCTGGGAGATTATGTCCTGAATGTTGTACAGGCTGTTATTGAGAAGAAAATATAAGTATGCATACATTCATTTTAATCGGATATTTATCCACTTAAATTTACATAAATGGACTATTCTTTTTTTGATTTTCTTACGCTTGTAGGAGCATTAGGTATGTTCCTATACGGAATGAAAGTAATGAGTGAAGGTCTGCAAAAAGTCGCAGGAGACAAGTTACGCAGCATTCTCTCGGTAATGACAACTAACCGATTTACAGGTGTTCTGACCGGGATTCTGATCACAGCACTCATTCAGTCATCAAGTGCCACTACCGTGATGGTTGTCAGTTTCGTTAATGCGGGACTTCTGACGCTAACCCAGTCAATCAGTGTCATCATGGGAGCCAACGTCGGTACGACGGTTACG
The DNA here is from genome assembly GCF_000969835.1 of Parabacteroides goldsteinii DSM 19448 = WAL 12034. Taxonomy (GTDB): domain Bacteria; phylum Bacteroidota; class Bacteroidia; order Bacteroidales; family Tannerellaceae; genus Parabacteroides; species Parabacteroides goldsteinii. The sequence goes on along the minus strand of NZ_KQ033912.1, from coordinate 2,707,958 downwards.
GCATGGATCATCTCCCTCTTCGGATTTAAAGTCGACATCAGTGTCTTCTCCCTGCCGCTCATCGGATTATGTATTCCGCTGATATTTTCCGGCAAGAGTAAACGAAAATCATGGGGTGAATTTTTAATGGGTTTTGCTTTCCTCTTCATGGGGCTATCCTATCTGAAATCTTCAGTGCCCGACCTGCAAAGCAATCCTCAAATCCTTTCTTTCTTACAAGATTATACCTCTTTGGGATATCCTTCCCTCCTTATATTCCTCCTTTTAGGAACCATTCTTACAGTTATCGTTCAATCATCCAGTGCTACCGTTGCCATCACATTGATTATGTGTACGCAGGGATGGATTCCTTTCGAGATGGCGGCAGCCATGGTACTGGGAGAAAATATAGGAACAACCATTACAGCGAATATTGCGGCTATTTCGGCGAACGTTTCGGCCCGGCGTGCTGCAATCGCCCACCTGATGTTTAACGTATTCGGGGTATGTTGGGTGATGGCACTGTTCTATCCGTTCACCAGCATGATCACCTGGATCGTTACAAACTATGGCCCGGGCGACCCGAACGAGATGACACAGTTCCTGAGCACACTCGATCCGAAGACGATCTCCCTGATCACTTCCAGCGCGCAGATCACAGACCCGCACCTGCTCGCTTTGCAAAAGCAATTACTCACATTACAGGTATCCGTTTCCTACGGCCTTTCCCTGTTCCATACCGTATTCAATATAACAAACGTTTGTATCATGATCTGGTTCGTGAAGTTCTACGTATATGTTTGTTCAGCCCTGATCAAACCGAAGAACGTAAGCGACGAAGAAGAGTTCCAGTTGAAATATATTCCTTCCGGCATGCTCTCCACTTCCGAGTTATCATTGATGCAGGCGAAGAAAGAGATTGCCGTATTCGGAGAACGTACACAACGTATGTTCGGCATGGTTAAAGACCTGTTCTATGAGAAGAACGAAGACAACTTCCTGAAGATATACAGTCGCATCGAAAAGTACGAGAACATCAGCGACCGTATGGAAATCGAGATTGCCAACTATCTGACATTCGTTGCTGAAGGACGCCTGAGTTCTGAAGGTAAGGAAGAAATCCGTATCATGTTGCGTACCGTGACGGAAATAGAAAGTATCGCCGACTCCTGCAACAACCTGGCACGTGGTATCAGACGCCGCAACGAAGGCAAATCCGAGTTTACCGACGAGCAGAACCACAACATCGACCAGATGTTCGCCCTGCTTGAAAAGGCCCTGACCCGGATGAATGAAATCCTCCACATGCAGGAAGTCGTTCACGACGATATCAACCAGTCTTACAACATTGAAAACGAGATCAACAATTATCGCAACCAGTTGAAGATACACAATATGGAAGATGTCAACAATAAGAAATACCAATATCAGGACGGTGTTTATTATATGGACCTTGTCGGTGAATCCGAAAAGCTGGGCGACTATGTATTAAATGTAGTACAGGCCGTTATCGAAAAGAAAATATAACCATAAACTTTTATGGTTACCAAGTAAAAGCTCTTTCCGTTTATCCGGAAAGGGCTTTTTCATTATCCGATAGTCCCCCGGAGAGAAAACTACCTTATTCTTCATAGTATCATATATTATGATACAACATTCTCATAATATATGCGATTATAATATCATAATATATGATACTTCAAATTCCTTATAGAGTAATCCCATACAGGTCAGGAGAGAAGTAAACAGGGAGAGTGGCAAAGGGAAGGAAAGGTCTATAAACAATTAAAGCCTGTCTCACGACAAGCCCTAACCAACTTTGTTAACCTTAAATCTAATACTATTATGAAAAAACCACAATGCAAAGATAAGGCTGTAACAAGCCTTTGTCAAGTCTTTTACAGACAATATATGTTAAGCTATCCGGGCATTGTAGCTAAAAATTGTTTTAGAACACAAAACTTTATACAATACAGACAAAAACTGCTAATTTTAACAGTTAAAAGGAGCATTTTCCACCCTTTTAGCACCCTGCAAAACTTATAGCATATCTACTATCCGCCGCTGCTCTTCAAAAAAGACGATACGGTCTTTCTCTCCGCTACGGGAGATCAGGGTAGAAGTACGGATCAGGGATTGCATCCACTGCTTCATCCGTTGGAATATAGCTTCGTCAGGAGATGTCGCGTCGTTCAGTGTGAAAGATTTAAGCATCGTCAGATGGCAATGTTGCGTTTCCACATAACTGTAACTGGTTTCAAAGTTAACACTGCTGACAAAAAAGTGGATATTCTTGCCTTCCTTCCAGAAACCTCTGGCAGCCAAAGTCTCCAGATCATCAATAAAGATCATCAGTTCCTTCTTCAGGACATTTATTTCCTCCCGGGTAATCAGATAGATGCTGGCAAAATATTTAATATCATTCACCAGGTACAGGAATGTCATGCTATCCATTATATGGTACGCATTGGCAGCCTGACAAACTTCCGTTACAATCTCGCTGTTAATCAGTTGCAGCCGGTCCGGTGGTTCAATCTGGCTGTACCGGGCAGGCATAACATTCCCACATTGATAAATCCATTTGAACAGGTAAAACCGATAAATATGTCTGTAGCCTAACACCAACGACTGAGGAAGAATATTCAACGCCCCGCCCACTTCTGAATTCGGATCATCCTTGAGATACCTCAACTCATTCACAAAGTTTTCGAGCATCTCATAATCCTCTTCGCTCGGATTCAGGAAATTTACCATTTTCATCTGGAACGGCCTGCTTTTACCCGAAGAACAGCCAATGATATGATCCAACGAAATATCCAGCTTGGCAGCAATGGTAGCAATTTCGAAGATGGTAAAAGGGACATCGCCTCTCAACCGACGATAAACGGCTTCCTTTTCCAGCATCAGAAGATCGGCCAACTTATTTGTCAGCACGCCTCGTCCCGGAAACTTGTCTTTAATAGCCGTTACAAGATTTTCATATAACAGGTCATTTTTCATACATAATCGTTTTTCAAATTTGGTCTTAGTTCCCGGCGTCTGTCCTAAAAACACGTTCTGTTTCCGACAAATATATGCAAAAACTTTTGATTATGTAGCTCTTATACCTGTTTCCTTTCTTTCTTTTTTATTCACAAGGCAGTGTAAACCAGAACCTTGATCCCACACCAGGCGTTGAATCCACACCGATCTCACCGCGTAAGGCATTGACGATCGTTTTACAAATAGACAAGCCTAAACCAGTACCTTGCTTGAAAGAATCGACTTTGGTAAACCGTTCGAAAATCGTTTCGATATGCCTGGCTGAAATACCGATACCGGTGTCGCTGACTTCAAACAAGACATGATCCTCTTCCACACGATAGGAAAGGGTGATAGATCCTTGTTCGGTAAACTTGATGGCATTCGACAGTAAGTTGGAGACCACTTGCGTAACTCGCTTGGGGTCGGTATGGAGTATTTTGTCCGGCAAAGCATTCAGGTCGCACCGCATGGAGACGCCTTCCTGGACTTTCAGGGAATGTACTTTATATTGTTCTGCACATATTTCCTTTATATTGACATCTGCCAGCGAATAATCCATCATTCCCGATTCGATCTTTGAGAAATCAAGGATATCGGTGACCAGACGAAGAAGCAGATCGCAATTTGTATTGATAATCTTCACATATTCATCCTTTCCCTCTTCATCATCCATTTCAGCAATGATACCGGAGAAACCGACAATGGCATTCAAAGGCGTACGGATCTCATGGCTCATATTGGCCAGAAACGTAGATTTCAGCATATCTGCCTCACGGGCCTTTTGCATTTCCAGTTCATTCTTACGCGATTCGTCACGGGCCTGCTGCAAATTCTCTTCCAACTGTTTCTCTCCCGTTATGTCCGTTATATAACAAACAACTTTGCAGGGATGCCCGTCTTTATTGATTTTGTGTGCCTGGGCATTTATACGAATCCAGGTGGGAACTGTCCGGACAAACATTTTACATACAAAACTACAATTATCAGTCTCTCCGCGGATAACCTGCAAAAGAGGTCCCATATCATTCCCGGGGATAGAACTGAATTGCCCCAAATCCCACAACTCCTGAATAGACAGATAATTATGTGTCTTCAGATAATTGAACAAAGGATTTGAACTGGAATGGTCATTCAACACAGGGTCTATATACAGTTCATCCTCCTCCACACTATACTCACCGACTATTGAACGGCCGGACAACAGAACGGCTTTCAAAATAGCCAGGTTGTTACGGGTCTGTTCCGCTTTAAGTTGCATATCCGTGTTATCTGAAATGATTAGCAGGTATCCGACCAGCCCGAACTCCGGATCATTCAGTCCTATTCCCTTTATCTGAAGATATTTGACCTGGTCTACGAATGCCGATGGATAATAGCTGGTATTCTGTATGATACTAAAATCATAGACGAATGGAAAACTAAACGCCCGTCCGCTCTTTATCCCCTTCAGTATTTTCTCCGGAATAGCCGGGTTCCTGAAAAGATTAATGCCTAAAAGATCTTTGCGGGCAGAGCCGAAAATACGGGCATCAGCCTCATTGAGATCGATCAGGTAACCTTCGGAGTCATATAGTTCCACCCCGATAGGCAAATTATTGAAGAACTGTTTAAATTTGATGCTGAGTTCCGCCAAATGTTTCCTCGATTCTTCCAGGCTGGCTTGTGTCTCCCGACGTTCGATGATCAGGGAAAAGATACTTGCTATAATATGTAAGTCTTCGATTTCCGTAGCAGTCCAGAAACGTTGTACACGAACAGAATCAAAACCAATAAACCCCTGTATTTTATTATGGAAAGAAAGCGGAATAATAAGCATGGATTTCAGGTGCTGCAACTCAAACAGCTTTTTATCCGTTTCCGCTTCCGGAGGCAGGTCGCTCATGCTGCACATGACGATATCACGTCCGTCCTTCACTGTTTCCATGATCCAGGGGATAGTCTCGTCCGTCAGTTCCGAATGGTTCTCTTTGGGGACTTCCACCCATTCGCTCATCACTTCGTAAGGGGAATAGGCTGTCCGCCCGTCTTTTTCAAAAATAGCTACATATCCCCAGTCTGCATTGAAAAAGTTCAGGAGCAAACTCATGGCCTTCTCTATCGGCTGGCGTTCTTCATTAAACAGCAATACAAGTACCTCGGAAATAATACGCTTGATATTGGAAGCTTCAGCAAAAGAACTGCCGGTATCGGCCTTCCGTTCATTGTCACGTGCTTCTAATAATAGTATCAGTTCCTCTTTGGATAATCGGTTATATTTGTTCTTTGTTAGTGTTGACATCATATGGTAATTCTTTATAAACGCAAAAATATTGAATAGTTTTGATTTTTAAGGCATTTCAAGGAACTAATTCACGTCGAGACATGTTAATATTCACCGGAAATCGCCCGGAAGGCCGTTTCTTTAGAACAATTATGCTTTTAATCATAAGCGTGTTCAGCGTAAAAAGTTATATTTGCATGTTCTAATGTAGACGATTTTAAATATGTTGAAGCAACAGTTACAACAAAAGTTACAGCAAAAGCTATCTCCGCAGCAGATCCAGTTAATACGGCTTCTGGAACTTCCCGCTATCGAGCTGGAAGAACGAATCAAGCACGAACTGGAGGATAATCCTGCCCTGGAGGAAGGAAAGGATATTGCGGACGACTTTGAACGGACTGACGACGAGGGTGTTGATGATATAACTACAAACGAAACAGATACAGACCTCTCACTCGGAGACTATATGAGTGAAGACGATATCCCGGATTACAAGCTCCGCGAGATAAGCGAGAAAACCGACCGCAAGGAAGATATTCCTTTTTCCGTAAGCCAGTCATTGAACGAATATCTGCTGCAACAGCTCGGATTGCGTGACCTGCCGGAAAAGGAAATGAAGATTGCCGAATATATTATCGGAAATATAGACGACGACGGTTACTTGCGTCGCGAACTCTCCGCCATTGCCGACGACCTGGTTTTCCAGGCCGGACAAGACGTTAACGAGAAAGAAATAGAAGAGGTGCTCACCATCATACAGGATTTCGACCCCGCCGGAGTCGGAGCCCGCAACCTACAGGAATGTTTATTGCTCCAACTCGACCGTAAAGAGTCGACGCCCGGAGTAAAGATGGCTATCCATATCCTCACGGAATATTTCGAGGAATTTACCCGCAAGCACTACGACAAGATCATGCGCGGCCTCAACATCAGCGAAGGCACGCTGAAAAAGGCTATTCACGAAATAATTGCTCTCGATCCTAAACCTTGCAGCAGCTGGGGTGGTTCTATGGAAGCAGCCATGAGCCAGGTCATTCCGGATTTCCTGGTCGAGGCGGTGAACGGCGAATTGATCCTGAGTATGAACAACCGGGATATTCCGGATCTGAAGATCAGCCGTGAATATGCGGAAATGTTTCAGGACTACACCGGCAATAAGGCCAACCAGACTTCCAAAATGCGTGAAGCAGTGCAGTTCGTAAAACAAAAGCTGGATTCCGCACAATGGTTTATCGACGCTATTAAACAGCGCCAGGAAACATTACAGCGTACGATGGAAGCCATCATCCTCCTGCAACGGGACTTTTTCCTGACGGGAGACGATGCGACCCTGCGCCCGATGATACTGAAAGACGTGGCCGAACGTGCGGGATACGACATATCGACCATTTCGAGGGTTAGCAACAGTAAATACGTGCAAACCAATTTCGGCATCTACCCTCTGAAGTTCTTCTTCTCCGAATCGATGCAAACCGACAGCGGCGAGGAAATATCCACCCGTGAGGTGAAGAAGATAATGAAAGAACACATAGACAGCGAGGATAAACGCAAACCGCTCACAGACGAGGAACTCACCACGATCCTCAAAGAGAAAGGTTATGTGATCGCCCGCCGCACAGTGGCCAAATACCGGGAACAACTAGACATTCCGGTTGCAAGGCTCAGAAAAGAAATATAAATTTGAAGCGTTATGAGATTGTTTTCAAATATAATATCCGGCATGTTCCACCCGTTACTAATGATAACGTATGGAGTCATTCTGGCATTGTCATTCACATACCTGGCGATCTACCCGCCCACCATGAAGTTGTTTCTGGTTGGCGGAGCCTTCCTGTCGACAGCCGTCGTTCCGGGAATTTTCATCTTTCTGATGGTTAAGAACGGGGCCGCCGGCGACCTGGAACTGACAGACCGCAAAGAACGGGTAGTTCCCTACCTGATCATCATCACCTCCATCATGGTCTGTATATTTTATATGTACAAGATGATGATCCCGTTCTGGTTCCTCTCGTTGCTGATGGGGGCCTGCGTAGCATTGCTCTTTTCCCTGTGCATTAACTTCTTCTGGAAGATCAGTGCCCATGCGCTGGGCATCGGAGGACTTCTCGGAGGAATCATGGGTGTTGCGCGCATCCACCTGATAAATCCTTACTGGGGATTCATTATCATACTGCTGGCAGCCGGGCTGGTCGGTACTTCACGTATCTTTTTAAAACGGCATACTCCTATGCAGGTATATGCCGGCTTTTGTCTCGGTTTTATATGTACCTTTGTAGCCTCATTATTGAGTTATATCTATTTATTCATCTAATAAAAACACTAAAGTTATGAACTTTCCTGCTGATTTAAAGTACACAAAAGATCACGAATGGATTCGTGTAGACGGCGAAGTTGCCTATATCGGTATCACTGACTATGCTCAGAGCGAATTAGGCGAAATCGTTTTTGTAGACATCACCACTGAAGGCGAAGTCGTTGCCAAAGAAGAAGTTTTCGGTACAATCGAAGCTGTAAAAACTGTTTCCGACCTGTTCATGCCGGTTAGCGGAGAAGTGATCCAGGCAAACTCCGAACTGGAAGACAAACCTGAACTGGTAAACGAAGATGTTTACGGAAACGGATGGTTGATCAAGATTTCCATGTCTGACCCTTCTGAACTGGACGACCTGCTGTCGGCTGCCGAATACGAACAACTGATCGCAAAATAAATGACACCGGTAGTAAGTATTATCATGGGCAGCACTTCCGACCTGCCCGTAATGGAAAAAGCAGCCAAGTTGCTGGACGAAATGGAGATTCCTTTCGAAATGCACGCCTTGTCTGCCCACCGTACTCCGGCTGAAGTGGAAGCCTTTGCCAAAGGAGCCAAAGACCGTGGTATTAAAGTTATTATCGCCGCAGCCGGTATGGCTGCACACCTGTGTGGCGTGATTGCATCCATGACTACCGTTCCGGTAATCGGTGTGCCTATCAACTCTACACTCGACGGTATGGACGCCCTGCTGGCTATCGTACAGATGCCTCCGGGAATTCCTGTTGCCACTGTCGGTATCAACGGAGCATTAAACGCCGGAATCCTGGCAGTCCAGATGCTTGCCGTAGGAGACGAACAACTCCAGGGCAAGCTGGCCGATTACAAGGAAAATCTGAAGAAAAAGATCGTAAAAGCCAACGAAGAGTTAGCTCAGGTATCTTTTAAATACAAAACAAATTAATCAGATTGTTGGAACATAGCCTGTTTTTAGCGACTGAAAGGTAACTTTTCCCCTCTTGAGAGCGGGCAGGGGGTGTGTTAAAGCCAGTAAATAAGGCGAAAAGATAACACACCCCTTATCTCCTCTCAAGAGGGGAAACAGATACCACCGGACGCTCCGGCCATGTTCCCCAAAACAAACTAGTAAATGGATTATTTTAATTACAGTCGCCGTAAATCATCTGTTGTCAATATAGGAAACACCCCGTTGGGGGGCGAGAACCCGATACGTATCCAATCCATGGCCAATGTATCCACCATGGACACCGAAGCCTCTGTCCGCCAGGCCATCCGCATGATCGAAGCCGGAGCCGAATATGTGCGTTTCACCGCACAGGGAGAACGCGAAGCCCGCAACCTGGGAGAGATCCGGAAAGAACTGAATGCCCAGGGATATACCACCCCGCTCGTTGCCGACATACATTTCAACCCCAGAGCAGCCGATGCCGCCGCCGAAGTGGTGGAAAAAGTACGTATCAACCCCGGTAACTACGTTGACAAAGTAAAAACATTTGACCTTCTGGAATACACCGACGAAGAATATGCCGCCGAATTGCAGAAGATACGCGACCGTTTTGTCCCTTTCCTCGACATTTGTAAAAAACACGGAACCGCCATCCGCATTGGCGTAAATCATGGTTCACTGTCCGACCGTATCATGAGCCGGTATGGTGATACCCCTGAAGGAATGGTTGCCTCCTGCATGGAATTTCTGCGTATCTGCCGGGACGAGAATTTCCCGGACGTGGTAATCTCCATCAAAGCATCCAACACGGTTGTCATGGTCCGCACCGTACGTCTGCTCGTCCGTACCATGGAGGCAGAAGACATGCACTACCCGCTCCACCTGGGAGTGACCGAAGCCGGTGACGGTGAAGACGGCCGCATTAAAAGTGCTGTCGGTATCGGCGCCCTGCTGACCGACGGAATAGGTGATACCATCCGCGTATCCCTCAGCGAAGACCCGGAAGCAGAAATACCGGTTGCCCGCAAACTGGTAAACTACATACTGGAACTCCGGGAGCACAGGCCGATTACCGCCCAGGCAGTTCCCGGATACGACCCGGTAACAGCCACACGCCGCATCAGCCGAGTAACGGAAGGCATCGGAGGCAATTTCCCTCCCGTTGTCATCTCCGACCGTAGCAACGGCTACTTTGAATTCGACTATTCTTCCCTACCCGATTACATATACATCGGCAAAGAAGACCCGGACAATCTTCCCGACAACTTCCGCATGCTGGTAGATGCCCATTTCTGGAAAGAACGTCCGAATGCCTACCCTTACTTCATCGCTTCCGAAATAGAGGAGATGAAAGAATACAACTCTCCGCTGAAATTCATCCGCCTGACATACAATGACCTGACGGACAAGACGCTGGAGATACTGAAACAGGATAAAACAGCCGTGGCAGTCCTGAGCACCCACCACCGCAACGGTGTCGGATCGCAACGTGCAGCCATGCACAAATTACTGGCAGCCGGCTGCGATATCCCCGTCATCCTTCACCGCGACTATCACGAACCGGACAAAGAAGCCCTGCAACTCAAAGCTGCGGCCGACTTCGGCACCTTGCTGCTCGATGGTTTCGGCGACGGTATCATGCTACATAATAACGATGAATGCGAAGCCCTGGTCACCGACAGTTACATGTTCGGCATCCTCCAGGCAACCCGTTCGCGCATCAGCAAAACAGAATATATCTCCTGCCCGAGTTGCGGACGTACGCTCTATGACCTGCAAACGACGATTGCCCGCATCAAAGAAGCCACTTCCCACCTGAAAGGATTGAAGATCGGCATCATGGGCTGTATCGTAAACGGTCCCGGCGAAATGGCTGATGCCGACTACGGTTATGTAGGTGCGGGACGCGGGCAGATCAGCCTCTACAAAGGCAAAGAATGCGTACTGAAAAACATCCCCGAAGAAGATGCAGTAGAACGTTTAGTTCAGTTAATAAAAGAGAACGGTGACTGGCAGAACTGATATTTGTACTATCTTCGTCCCTCAAAATCAAGATATAATATGGAAGTAAAGATAATTAATAAATCACATCACCCGCTGCCTGCCTATGCAACAGAATTGTCGGCAGGTATGGATATCCGTGCAAACCTGACAGAACCCGTAGTGCTGAAACCATTGGAACGCAAGCTGATCCCGACCGGATTATATATTGCCCTGCCCGAAGGTTACGAAGCACAGATGCGCCCCCGCAGCGGCCTGGCACTGAAACACGGTATCACTCTGTTGAATACGCCGGGAACGATCGATGCGGATTACCGGGGTGAGATCGGAATCATTCTAGTCAACCTCTCTTCCGAACCGTTCACCGTGAACGACGGGGAGCGTATCTGCCAGATGGTAATCGCCACCTACAGCCAGATCGACTGGAAGCCGGTAGAGGTACTGGACGATACGGAACGGGGAGCCGGAGGTTTCGGACATACAGGCAAGAAATAGACCCTCCTTTTGAAGGTGATCGTCAAAGGGCGTTGACGGAGGTCGTCACCCCTCGTTGACGGAAGCCGTCAGTTACCGTTGACGACTACCGTAACAAATCAGATTAAAATAAGAACATAGAATAAGATATATGTTGAAACAACTAATATACGGGATACTTTTTTCACTCCTCCTGCTGACGGGAATCAACCCCTTGCATGCAGAAGAGACCCGGAAAGACACTCCCACCAAGGCAAAAGAATTAAGTGAAGCCGAACAACGGAAATTCGACTATTTCTTTTTCGAAGGGCTGAACCTGAAAACAGCCGGAAAGTTCGATGCCGCTTTCGACGCTTTCAACCATTGCATGGCCATCGACTCGACGGCATCTCCTGTACTGTATGAACTTTCATCGTTCTATGTGCAGATGAACCGGCCGGAAAAGGCGGTCGAGATGTTGCAGCGTGCCGTAGCCAATAGTACGGACAACTTCACCTACCGGATGGCACTGGCTACTATCAGCCGCAACCTGGGTATGTACGGAGAAGCAGCCGAGGAATATGAGAAACTGGTAAAAGCCTTTCCCGGAAAACCGGAACTGAACTATTACCTGGCAGAAGCACTGACACAGGAAGGCGAAACCGGCAAGGCTATCGATGCCTACAACGCCCTCGAATCGTCCATCGGCATGAACGAGGCGCTCTCCATGCAGAAATACAAGCTCTACAACCAGCTGGAACAATCGGATGCCGCTTTCAACGAAATAGAAAAGCTGGCTATCAAATATCCGATGGAAGCCCGCTACCAAATCATCCTGGGTGACCTTCACTTGGAAAAGAACGACACGATAAAGGCGCGCGCCTACTACCAGAAAGCCCATGAGATCGACCCGGGTAACCCTTACTACATCGTCTCTATGGCCAACTACTACGAAGCGACCGGCAACAAGGATGCCGCCGAAACGCAGATACGCAACGCCCTGATCAATGAAAAACTGGACGTAGACACCAAAGTCGCCATCCTCTCCCGTTATATCCTGAAGTTGCAACAGACGAAGAAAGGGACGGACAGCGCCAACGCTTTGTTCCAGACATTGCTCGAACAACATCCGGAAGACACCGACCTGAAACAGATGTACGGCAGCCTCCTGATCGCGCAGGGGAAAACAGACGAGGCCCGTTTCCAGTTCCAGCTTATCACAGAGATGGAGCCCGAAAACGCCGCCGCCTGGCAACAATTGCTGAATATGTCGCTGAAAGCCGAAGATATTCCCGAAGTGATCCGTATCTGTACCAAATGCCAGGAACTGTTCCCGGATGCACCCGAATATTATTTCTATCTGGGTATCGCTTATTACCAGCAGGAGAAATACCAGGAAGCCCTGAACACCTACTATGCAGGTATCAACATCATCCCGACGGATAATCCCCGGCTTAAATCCGATTTCTACGGACAGATCGGCGACATCTACTATCAGATGAAACAAATGGACCAGACATACAAGGCTTACGACGAAGCACTGAAATACAACGACAACAACATCGTTGTCCTCAACAACTACGCGTATTTCCTTTCCCTGGATAAAAAAGACCTGAAAAAGGCGGAACGCATGAGCGCCCAGTGCATCAAGCTCGAACCGGACAATGCGACCTATCTGGATACATATGCATGGATATTCTTCGTACAGGGCAACTACACCCTGGCCAAGATCTACATCGAAAGCGCCCTGGAGAAAGACACGACGAAAAGTTCGGAACTGGTAGACCATTACGGCGACATCCTGTATATGATAGGAGACAAGGACAAAGCCGTAGAACAATGGAAAAAGGCCCGCGAAATGGGTAAAGAAAGCGAAATACTCGACCGCAAGATCATTGAAGGCAAATATATCGAAGAGGAGGAAGCAAAATGAGAAGGATGACAACTCTTGTCCCCGCGCCCGACGCGGGGCCGCAGAAGAACCAACGGTTAAAGGCCGGCACCTTTGCGATCCCGTGTCAAGCACGGGAACGGGTAAGTCTGGCTTTTATCTTATTGATCATCCTGTTCCTGTCCGGCTGTAAAACATCAAAGAAAGTCGGTACGGTAGCCTCCGGCAGTGCCAAGGCTCACGACGAGTTTTTCGAGGCCATGGAAGAACATTCTTTTCAGTTCAATACGATGACGGCACGCCTGAATGCGGAACTGAAAACGGCCAAAAACAACATGAGTTCGCGTGTCGACCTGAAGATGGTCAGGGACAGCGCCTTCCAGCTATCCGTACAGCCATTCCTGGGAATCGAAGTTTTCCGCGCCGAATTTACCGTCGACAGCATAAAGGTAGTAGACCGCATGAACAAGCGGTATGTCGCCGAACGTTATGCCGACCTGAAAGGCCAGACACCGATCGAATTTAACTTTTATAACCTCCAGGCACTGTTCACCAACCATATCTTCCTGCCCGGCAAACAGGAGATAGACCCCAAACAGTACAAACGTTTCAAGCTGAACCAGGAAGGTTCGACTGCCGAGATCAAGGTCAAAGACACGATGGGATTGCTTTACACCTTCTTTGCCGACGGCGAAGAGAAGTTGCTTTCCACCTATATCACCGATCCGTCCGAGCAATATGCCCTGCAATGGGACTATTCCGATTTCCGCGTGGCGGAAGGACAGCCTTTCCCGATGCTGATGGACGTACAGGTCCTGGCAAACGGTTCGTCGCAGGGAGGCATCGCTTTCCGTTTCTCCCGCATCCAGACGAATGTTCCGGTTAATCTGGACTTTTCCATTCCGGCTAAGTATAAACGTATTACCTTTGCACAAATCATAAAATCAATCAGTAACAGCCAGCAATAAAAATGAAGTACATTTGGTTTGTCATATTCACGTTATCTGCCCTGACCGCCTTCGGACAGAAGTCCGCCCGGGTGAGACAGCTTGAAGAACAGCGAAAGAAAGCGCTGGCCGAGGTCGAAATGACAAACCAGTTACTGCAAGAGACGACGCAAACGGCCCAGAACACCCTCAACCGGCTGAATCTGCTCTCCCAGCAGATCCTTTCCCGTAAAAAGGTGATCAGCCTGCTCAACCAGGAACTAGGCGAACTGGATAACCAGATAACCGCTTCCCGCCGTGAGATCAATAAGCTGGAAAAAGAACTGGACGGTAAACGTGAGAACTACGGCAAGTCTATGCAAAGCATGTACAAACGCCGCAGTTCGCAGGATAAACTGCTCTTTATCCTCTCCGCCGATAATTTCGCACAATCCATGCGCCGTATGCGTTACCTGCGTGAATATGCCGACTGGCAGAAGCTCCAGGCCACCGAGATCATCGACAAACAAACCGAGATAACACTCAAACAGAAAGAACTGGAAAAGACACGTTCCGAAAAGAACGCATTGCTGGGAACCCGCGAACAGGAGAGCCAAAAGCTCCAGACCGAGGAAAGCAGCCAGAAAGCCGAAGTACAGCAACTCAACAAAAAACAAAAGCAGCTGAAAGAAGAACTCCGGAAGAAGCAGCAGCAAGCCAATGCCCTGAACCGTCAGATCGAAAAGCAGATTGCCGAAGAGATAGCCCGTGCCGAAGCCGAAGCAAAGGCCGCCCGCGAACGTGAACGCCGTGCCCGCGAAAAGGCCAAAGCAGAAGGAAAAGAGCCGGTCAAAGAGCCCGTACAGGAAGAACGCGTAGCCGATACCAAAGGCGGTTATGCCATGACACGCGCCGAAAAGAAACTGTCCGACGACTTCGCCGGCAACCGTGGCCGCCTGCCCTTCCCGGTAGCCGGACGTTATACGATCGTCGGAACCTTCGGCGAACAACAGCATCAGGAACTGAAATACGTACGCACCAACAACAGCGGTATCGACATTCAGACAAATCCCGGAGCCGAAGCCCGTGCCGTCTTCAATGGCGAGGTAACCCGTGTATTCGTAGTGCCCGGCTACAATAACTCCGTCATCATACGTCATGGTAATTACCTGACCGTTTACAGTAACCTGAGCCAGGTATATGTAAAGGCAGGCGATAAAGTCAGCACCCGTCAGACTATCGGAAAGATATTCACCGATACGGAGAGTGGCAATGCCACCATCCTTCATTTCCAGCTTTGGAAAGAAAAGACCAAGCTGAACCCTACTCCGTGGCTGGACTGAGCAGTTGACTAAAAAAAGTTTCCTACCTTTGCCACTGACTTAAAAAAAAAATGACAATGTATTTGACACTCTTTCTTACTTTCCTGAAAATTGGTGTGGGGACGATAGGCGGTGGCTATGCAATGCTACCCTTGATACAACGGGAGGTAGTAGACCGCGGCTGGCTGTCGAAAGAAGATTTCATCGACCTTTTCTCCGTTGCCCAGTCGTTACCGGGTATCTTCGCTGTAAACATCTCCATCTTTGTCGGTTACAAGTTGAAAAAAAGTATGGGAAGTGTAGTTTGCGCACTTGGGACAATCCTGCCGTCTTTCCTGATTATCCTGCTGATCGCCACGTTTTTCACCCGCGTGCAGGATAATGAATGGATTGAAAAGATATTCAAAGGCTTACGTCCCGCCGTCGTGGCGCTGATCGCCGTGCCTTGTATCACTACGGCACGTTCCATCAAACTGAGTTATCTCACGATGCTTATTCCCGTTGCAGCCGCGTTGCTGATCTGGATAGGAGGCGTTTCGCCAGTATGGATCATCCTGGTTGCCATTGCAGGCGGGTTGGTATATGGTTTAAAGATAAAGAAAAATTGATATGATCTGGTTACAGTTACTTTACGTTTACCTGAAGATCGGGATCTTCGGTTTCGGTGGCGGATATGCCATGCTCTCACTGATACAGGCAGATGTAGTGGACCGCTACAAATGGATATCCTTGCAAGAGTTTACGGACATTGTCGCAATCTCTCAGATGACACCCGGTCCGATCGGGATCAACAGTGCGACTTATATCGGCTATACGGCCATACATAATGCCGGATATTCTCCTTTTATGGCAGTCCTAGGTTCCTGTCTGACCACATTTGCCGTATGTTTGCCGTCGTTCATACTGGTACTGGTCATCTCCTACTTTTTTGCCAAGTTCAAGAACAACAAATATGTCGTTGCCGCCTTTACGGGCTTACGTCCGGCCACAGTCGGACTGATCGCCGCCGCCGCACTCATGTTGATGAACAAAGAGAACTTCATCGACTACAAAAGTTTCCTGATCTTCGGTGCCGCCTTCATCCTTACCTGGAAGTTCAAGGTCCATCCGATACTGATGATTGCATTGGCCGGGGTTGCGGGGTTGATATTGTATTGGTAATTATGAGAAGTCCAATTGCATGGCCGTATGCTTTAATTTATCGGAGATATCGAGCAATGCAGACTTTAGAATATTAATTTCTTCCGGCTTCAAACTAACCCTGCGCCCACGAACCTTGTTTTCGTGCAATCTCTGTGAGAGCCATCCACGCGACTTACCAAAATAAGTTTTAGATATCTCTGACAGGGAAATGAAAGGTGAAACATTTTGGACTTGTTTAAGAATAAAAAGTTCCTGCAATTCCTCTACTGTATTTTCACCTGCTTTAATTGCATCTTCAACACGTCGCTTATGGATATCTGCAGGTTCTTGCGCAAACTGTTCTTGCTTTTCAGCCATAAATTTATCCCGGTCTGCTTCATTTAATTTCTCATATGTCAGGAAATCTTCCTGCATCTCTTTGGTGGGAAATATTTTTTTGATCAAATCTTCATTCATATTATTATGATATTTACTCCGTAAAGGAGTGTCGTTTCACTTCTTTAAATTTCTCAGCCGGATTATTTCTTCCAGCAACATATCCAGTTTTATTTGTTGTTCTCTCTCCGAAAGTCCAAGGGACTTATAATACCTCAAGAGATAAGGTATCAACTCTTCATTTAGATACCGGATCTGTTCGTCAATTTCTTCATTTATCATTGTATAATTTTTTATAGTTAATGTTTTGTTCTTTCAGACACTGCAAAGCTACATATACAATTGTATATACGCAAGTACTTTAGAACTTTTCTTCAGTGATCCTCCACTGTTTCCCTATTTCATACGAAAGCCCCGACAGGAAATTCTGCCGGGGCTTTGTTTTTGTCTGTTTTCACTCTTCACAGAGGTAGAACAGAAGAACTTTATTTCATTACTTTAGTATTAATATGACCACTTGTTCGCCTGTCGCAGGTTAATTAATTCCTTACGGAATCGCGCAGTCAACTCTAATTTATTGATTATAAATAATTTCTTATTTTACGATAGCTTTAACTGTTGTCTCTCCTTCAACAGCTACTACAACTATACCTGCAGGAGCTTTGATAACAGCGTCATCAGAAGTGATAACAGTATTAGCAATTGTCTGACCCAGCAGATTGTTGATAGCTACTCTCTTGCCTGCTGCACCAACAATTGTGATCTGACCTTCGCCAGCAACAACCTTCACAGCAGAAGCATTGATTTCATCGTTAGCTGTAACAGTACCTTCCTTGCCAACTTCGATTTCGATTTCACCTACATTGTCTCCAACGAACTGAGAAGTAGGAATGAACTCTTGTGCTAACAAAGTTTTACCATCAGCAAACAGACAAGGATGATAAGCTGTAACTGTTACATCATACAAGCTATTCGGCTTCATGTTCTTAACATTTACAGTTAAGTATTTGCCATCCTTCGTATAGTTAGCTTCGTTACCAGCATGAATTTTTACAGATTCCGCACCATCAACCAAGTTGAACTCTACGTTTTCAGGACCTTCCCACCAATAAGAAGCAATACCGTTGCCATCAACTAAAGAAGTATTGATAGTTTCCCAGTCAGTGATGTTGAATTCACCCTGGTTTTCAGGCATACCGTTATAAGCCTTACGTGCTAAGTGAGCACCAGCTTCACCGAATGTGAAGACGTCGATCTGATTTTCACCTTCCATCAGATATACATTATAACGATACTGATCGCTAATTGCGATGTTTACAAGGTTACCTGCGTTTTCATCTGTACCCTTCTTATCGCGGAATTCACTGATGATCACAGCACTGTTTGTCCAACCGCCTTGCAGATCGAATGTATTGATAGTTGTATTCTTGAAGTGACCATAATATACTTCTTCGTCACCAGCTTTATCTGTACGAACTACTTTCAGATAATAGTTAACAATCATTTTAGGATTGATTACTTTACCTGTACCGTTGAACAACTCTACAGACAAAATATCACTATTCTGGTTAGAACCTTTGCTCTTAGCCAATACTTCAGACATGAAGACATTCTTAGATGTATTCTTCGGAGCCAAGTGACCTACCTGTACTACATAATAGTCAGCACCCGGAATACCTTTCCATTTCAAGACAGCTGTTGCACCGTCGATATCACCGTGTACCATCGGTTGCAATACAGGAAGTTCATCTCCAACAGTCGGTTCTCCAGCAATTGCCAAATCATTCGTTAAGCAGTTAGCCTCTACGATCACTACATTTTCTTTTGCACAAGCAGTAGCAGCAGTCGGAGCATACTTAACAGTAGCTGTAGCAGTGAAAGAACCGTTCACATCAACTTTCACATTTGCCGGAGCTGTCAAAGTAAATGGATTATCATAATTTACTGTACCCAAAGAAACCTTAATAGCTTCTGTTGCAGTCAGCGGGTTGAATTCTTTACCTTCGATAACAACATTCACATTAGCTTCTTCATCTACATTAGCAGTGATGTCTCCAGCAGGAGTGATTGTAATTTCCGGTTTGTAAATGAAACCATATACTCCACCTTCATTTACATAATGCATATAATTAAACTGTTCTAACGGATTCAATTCACCGTCTGTCCAAGTCATTACATTTTCGTTAGACTTAACAGTGAACAAATCTTCAGCTCTATGCATAGCTCCGTTTTTAGTTGCTTGATTGAATGTTACAACCACTAAACCTAACACTTCACCATATTGGTTCGGAGTCAGTTTATCAACAGCTGCACCACCATTCAACATATCCTTGATTACATAAGTAAATGCATTCGGATATGCGTTTACATTCGCTTTACGAGTTACATTAACTACTTGTTCCAAGTTGTAACCAGCTACGTAGAATGAGTCTACTGCCAATGGGTTTACATAATCACATTCATCCTGATATACCTTACCAAAATACTTCTGGAATTCAGGATATACTAAGTTCGGTAAATTTGTTCCAAATGAAGGACGATAAGAATTGTGCATTTCTTCGATGAGGCTCAAGTTATTGATATTACTCCACAGATTAGCACGAGTATCACCATATAAACCAGCAACTACACCAACACCACATAACGGGCAATTGCTTTCAGACTCAACACCTACAGCCCAAACTTGCAATTCATATGTATCAGGATTCCATTCTTTTACATTTGCTTTTTCAGGATCCAAGAAGCCATCCTTATTCGGAACGAACTGTACGTAAATAGGAAGACCTTCTTCACGGAACTGCTTCATCTTAGCATCGTCCAATGTATTGATGCTGATTTCCAATGTATCCGTATTGTTATTTACCCAAGCACCATCTTCGCTCAATTTGAAACGGAATTCCTGGTTATCTGTATCATTCTGGTTTGCATTTGCAATATTCTGTAAAGTTACACGAATTTTAGCGATACCGTCATTTCCTGTAGGTTTCAATTCGCTACCATGCAACACCAATTTCTTAACACGTGAAGCATAACGAGAGTTATCCAATGCATCTTTCTTATTATAAGGAGCAAAGAATACATTGTCGGCAGTATAACGACCTACTGTACCGTCAAAGTTTTCGCCTTCATAAGTCAACCACAATGCGCCAACTCTAGCAGCAGCCAATGTCCAGCCGAATTTTCCATAAGCATCAAAACCTAATGGTTTGTAGTCTGCATTCACTGCGATTTTCCATGCTTCTTCACGAGTGATGTCGTTAGTCCATTCTCTCAACGCTAAAGTCAATTTAGAACCTTCTTCTATTACACCACATGAAGAATATTTAATACCGTCAGTTATTTTCACTTTACCATATGAAGTCCACTGATCAGAAGTCATCTTTTCATATGCCAAGAAATCCATCGGATATACTTTCTGATCAGGAATATTCTTACCCACAACTTCTACTTCTTGTGTCTGGCAATTTTCATTGAAAAAGATATGATCTTTAGCAAAAGCTAATTCAGGAACAGAGTTTGCAGAAATTAATCCTGTTTCAGCAGACAAACGGATAGGATTCAATACATCTGTTTCTGGTAACTTAGCAGCATATTTTCCAGAGAAAGTAGCGATTGATTTCGGTTGGAAATCATATGTTACTTCATCTTCCAACTTAACGCCATCTGATTCTTTTTCAAATTCAGCACGAACAACATCGTTGTTATTTGTTACGTTTGTCCATACAAAAGCATCTTCAGCAGTTGTTTGAGCAGGCAACTTAACATTTTCTGCGCTCAACGCCAAAGTACCAGATGTACAGCTCTTTAATCCTAAACCAGCTTCAAAAGATGTTACATCAGCAGTCAAAGCCAAAGTCGGTTCATCGAAATTCATAGCAAAACCGCTAACAACCAATGCCGGAGCAAAATGGCTCTTAGAACCAGTTTCTTCTACATCCTTAATTGCAACAAAATCAGACCACAAGGTCACCTGGATCAACTTATTATCCAAAGAACCTTCAATAAACATTCTTGCATCAGTAATCGGATCAGTTACAACATCGAACAAATTGATTACTTTATCTTCTACATCAGCAGCTCCTGTTTTAAAGATTGCACCGTCAGATTTAAATTCAGCATTAGCAGAAGCAGAACCATTTTTCAATATTTCACTTCTCTTTACTGGATTACCTTCCAAATCAAATACAGCAATTTTAATATGCCAATCAGCAGAAGAAGTTGCAGCCAAACCGAAGTTCTCAGCACTTAACTTAACTTTCAGTTCACGTACATTTGTCATGTATTTAGTAGACAAATCGAACATCAACTCACCACTCTGACTGTCACCCAAGAAGATACCTAAAGAATCAGTACCACTTTGCCATACTGTAGTAGTAGTATAATTATTTGTCGGCTTTTCGGTAATATTGGGATAATATACATTAGCTGTAGTAGCAGTTCCATTAAAAGCACGGAAATAAACACCATTACCCCAAACTTTCTTTCCATCTACAGTTTTTAAAGCCTTACCAGGGAAACCCGGCAGAACGTCATTACCTTCAGCTTCATACAAAATAGGTTTTTGAGCAGCAGTCAAACCTAGATATTTGGTGTTATCCCATGTAGGAGCACCATCTACCTGTCCAAATACCGATGCTGAGCCCAAAACCAACATAGCGCTAAGAGTTAGCACTTTTGTTTTAGTAAAGTTTCGCATACGAAAAAATTTAAAATTAATACTTTATTTATATGTCTCAAATTTGATTGATTCTATAAGAATGACTAGAGAAAACGTTCCTTTTTTCTCGCCATTGTTTTTCGCTTCTTTTATCTTTGTGTTCAAAAGAGCGATTTTCGTACTCACTTTGCTATTCTGTTGATAAGAAAGGATATAGGAAAGAAAAAAATATTTTGAAAATGATTGGAGGATTAAAAGAATGTGGTAACTTTGCTGGCGAGAAAAAAGGAACGTTTTTTTTAGTCATTCAATTTTCCACATATACTTTATATTTCAAAGCATACATAAATCTCACCTTTCAGGAATATCCTATCCGGTGCCTACCCATCAGAAATGGCTGCCTACCCGTCAGAACCCCGATGCCTACTCGTTTTCAGACCAGTTACTACCCGTTGGGAGAAAAGGGGGTTTTGGGAAAGTGATTGTTAACTACAGTTAATTGCGTCAAAAGCCTCAAAAATTCCCTAAGGTATTATCGGTACGGTAATCTCCCGGCCTTTGGTCGTTTTATGAAAATAACCGGCTCCTAATGAAATGATTAACCCGTTTTTCTCAGCCGAAGTCAATAAGCGGTCGACCGAAGATTTGCTAAGAAGGAGGACATGTCCCGCGTCACGAATCTCCGCACGCTTGAATTTTAGCGGCATCTCGGCAAAGATTTTCTGCGAAGTGAATGGCATTTTATAACGCAACTCCTTTTTATTCCTCTTCAGGGAAGTGCTCACCACATAGGTGTGTTGTAAACAGATCGTACCGATATGAAAAGCCACTTCGAAATCATCGTCACGGATCACCCAATCTTTTTCCTCACTCAGTGCCTCCCCTTTGCGAATCGCCGTGAGCACCATACCAATACGAAAGATAGCCAGCCGGTAACGCAACACGGCGGAAGCCACATCTTCATGCCCGAACACACGTACGTTATTATATTCTTGTTTGAAATAACGGTTCAGCCGTTTACGCTGCGTATCACTGAAATGAACCCAGGTAGGATGCTTGTCCAGATGCACGCCGATATCCAGTACCCGCTCCGCCAGGCTATCGAAATAATGGGCTGCCGCCGGAGTGTCATCTTCCGATGTAAGCGGACGGTATTCACCGTGCCCGGCAATCTTATAGACCATCAAACGGCTGAACAAACCGCTTTCCGCCGAAGGAACCAGACGACGGAACATCTCCGGCGTACCCGTCAGCAACATGCTCAGCAACGGATAAGAAGCCAGCAGGGAACCGTTCGTCTTGGTGGAATTGCCGATCCGTTCGTGATGGGCCGCCTGGTTCAGCAGATAACCATAGTTGCCATACTCCTGAAACAGTGTATTGGTCACCGCCTCCATCTCGGTTTCAAACAGGCAGGAAGCATAATGGCTGTTCGTTTCCAGTTGCTCGATCATACGCGCCAGCGAGGTATAACCGGAGATATTCAGGTTCATCTGTTTTATCGGTTCCGGATTTTCGGGAGCCAGTCCGGCCGGTTTCTTTCCTCCCGAACGCAACAGTAACTTCTGATACAATTCATACTCTTCCTTTTTCTTCAAATATTCCTTCACCTCGCAACGTGAATTGTCGTACACATAGCGTTGCCACGAAGCGATCAGCTTAAAAAGGGATGCGACACAGCCCTTCCCGCTTCCGGATTCGCCGATCACTACTCCGTAAAAAGGAGCCTGATACTCTTTCCGCGCAAAGGAACCCTGCACATGGGGCGTTACGCTGCTCAACATGGCCAGCGACGACAACAAAAGGACGCTTCGCTCGGTATCATCGCGGGCATACGTCAGAATGTCCCGGATAAGGGACGGTAACGACTGGAAAAACTCTTCCCGGAAAGGAGGAAGAAGGGTTCCATCCGGTTCTATATCAATGCCTCCATCATCAAATCCGTCCGTTTCTTCGCAATCGGGACGATCAGGTAAACTTTTGGGGCTTTTGAGTTTTTGATGCGGTTTCCGGTGCTCGGGAGGGCAATAAGGGTTGCTTCCGTGGGACGAACGATAACGGGTATAGATATCCGAAACGATACCGGCAACCTCTTTTTCCGTAAAACCCGGTTCCACGTAGCGGCTCAGGCATTCTCTTTTCACTTCGGACTCTTCGAATCCGGCAGCGTTCAAGGCCCCCGAAAGTTTCATGACAAACGTATGGCGATTGCCGGAAGAGAAAGAATTGTCGGTCTCAAACTTATCCATATAATTGCCCAGTGCTCCGTCGGAAGACGGGATGGCTGAAGCCGGAACATGTTTCTGCGGTACCGGAGGAGCTTCCACCCTGACAGGAACGACTTCGGACTTTTCCTTGTAAAAAGCAGTAGGGTCATAGCTGACAAAGCATCCCCTGTTAGGATCTTTCCCGCAGTAATCGATCACGATGCCGGACAGGTCGTTTTCCAACTTGCGGCAGACGGTTTCGAAAGCCGGCAAATGAAGATCAAGGTCGCTGTCCACCAATACGAAAAGTTTATCGCCTTTGCCCGAAGCACTGATATGCCCGGCTTTGACATAAGGCAACCCCTCTGCCCGGCGGAGAATATCTTCTGCCGAAGTCGGAACGCCGTCGATATCGACAATGATGCAATGGCTGTAGCGCACCAGGTGTTCGCGTTTTCGTCCCCCTTTCATGATTCCTCCGGCAACAAGCAACGGAAGTTTCTTTTTACGCTTATCCCCTTCTTCCGTATGCCCGGCAAGATATTCGGCACGGAGGCGGGTGATAGCGGAGGCATACTTTTTACTTCTGATCTGGTCGATGTACTGGTCTAAAGTTGTTATTTGCAGATCGTTGACGTTGAATGCAGAAGCAAAGAAAGTACATTCAACGGTTTGGTTTAATTCCATGTTCATAATACTAAGTGTTTAGGGCGGACAGGATGCCGCGATGATTATTGGCAACAGATCGTAAAAGGTCTGTGCATTAAGGCTCTCCCAGATGGTCGATCAATACCGCCACTTGCTTGGGTGTGTAAAGTTTCTGGAATTTCACCCATCCGGCAGCTTCCAGTTTCTCTTTCAGCCCGCGCGAAGTGCGTATCCATTCCCACATACGTTGATAGGCAACCATCGGTGTACGACCTGGAAAATACAATTGAGCGAATTCGGTCACTCCATACGCTCTTTTGTAATTTGTTTTTTCGCAATACATTTCTTTCATAAGTCTTAAATTTTAAGCGTTGTTCAATGGTATAAATATAGTGAATAATACAATAAGACGCAAGAAAAAAGAGATATTTATCACCCCCGATTAAACCTTTTTTTATTCCGTTTGTCTATATCTCGATTGAGTTGTGTATATTTACATGCCTATTGATAAGTTTTAAAGTAGATACCATTGAAAATATGACGAAGAGAGTGAAGTGGGGCGTTACCGCCGCAATCTTCCTGATGATTGCAGGAATGATTGTTTATCCACAGGTTAAGAACCAGTTGACAGCATCAGGCAAAGATTCCGTTGTAGCTCCCGCACCGGGAACAGGCGCACGGAAACAAGTGCTGAACATTAACGCCGAAGTGTTGAAATTCCAATCACTGACCGACAAAGTAATCAGTACTGGCAGTATCATTCCCGACGAAGAAGTAGACTTATCCTTCGAATCGTCCGGAAAAGTGGTGAACATCTATTTCAGCGAAGGAACGCATGTGAAAGCCGGCGACCTGCTGGCCAAGATCAACGATAAACCCTTACAGGCACAGCTCAGGAAGCTGGAAGCCCAGATCCCGTTGGCAAAAGACAGGGTATACCGCCAGCGCACCTTGCTGGAAAAAGATGCGGTCAGCCAAGAGGCCTACGAACAGGTAACGACTGAGTATGAAAAGCTGATGGCCGACATCGACCTGGTAAAAGCCAATATCCTGCAAACCGAACTGCGCGCTCCCTTCGACGGGATCATCGGTCTGCGCTCGGTCAGCGAAGGGGCCTATGTCTCTCCGACGACCGTCATTACCAAGCTGACTAAAATATCTCCGTTAAAGATTGAATTTTCCATTCCCGAAAGATATGCAAACGATGTGAAGAACGGAACGATGATCGTCTTCCGCCTGGAAGATTCGAACGGTATCATGCGCGATTACAACGCGAAAGTATATGCCGTCGAAAGTAAAATGGACATGACGACCCGTACCCTGAAGGTGCGCGCCACGTATCCCAATACGAACGAAAGCATTTTCCCCGGCCGTTACACTTCCGTAGAGATCACCAAGCGTGAGATCAAGGATGCGTTGGCTATCCCGAGCGAAGCGCTGATTCCGGAAATGGGCAAGAACGTTGTTTACCTGTATAAAGACGGAGTAGCCGAACCCGCAGAAATAGAGATCGGCCTGCGTACGGAAAGCCAGGTACAGGTACTTAAAGGCATACAGCCGGGCGACACCCTGATCACTTCGGGCGTGATGCAGCTACGCACCGGCATGCAAGTAACAATTGATAATCTGTATTAAATTCCCCTATGGCAAATATATCGGAAACCAGTATAAACAGGCCGGTACTTTCGACGGTAATGATGCTTGTCATCCTGCTGTTCGGTATGATCGGCTACAAGTTCCTGGGGGTTCGCGAGTTCCCCAGTGTAGACCAGCCCATTATCTCGGTCAACGTATCCTATCCGGGAGCGAATGCCGAGGTTATCATGAACCAGATCACGGAGCCGTTGGAGCAAAATATCAACGGTATACCGGGTATCCGTTCGTTGAGCAGTGTCAGTAGCCAGGGTAGCAGCCGTATTACCGTCGAATTTGAACTGTCGGTGGATATGGAAACGGCTGCCAACGACGTGCGCGACAAGGTGTCGCGTGCACAACGCTATCTGCCGCGCGACTGCGACCCTCCTACCGTATCGAAGGCCGACGCCGATGCTACCCCTATCATGCAGATCGGCGTACAGAGTAACAGGCGTTCGCTGATGGAACTGAGTGAAATCGCCGAACTGACGGTGAAAGAACGTTTGCAGACAATCTCCAATGTGAGTGGTGTGGATATCTGGGGACAAAAACGTTACTCCATGCGCCTGTGGCTCGACCCGATCAAGATGGCGGGTTACGGGGTCACTCCTTTGGACGTGAAAAACGCGGTAGATGCGGAAAACGTGGAGTTGCCCTCCGGTAGTATCGAAGGAAATACGATCGACCTGTCTATCCGTACACTGGGACTGATGCATACGGCAAAAGAGTTTGACGACTTGATTGTCAAGGAAGACGGAAACAATATCGTCCGCTTTAAAGATGTCGGGCGGGCGGAATTGGCACCGGAAGACTTACGCAGTATCCTGCGTAAGAACGGCGAACCGATGGTTATCTGCGTAATCGTTCCCCAGCCGGGAGCGAATCATATCGAGATAGCCGACGAGGCCTACAACCGTATCGAACAGTTAAAGAAAGACCTTCCCGAAGATGTGTCGATAGAAATGATCTACGACAATACCCGTTTTATCCGCGCCTCCATCTACGAGGTGGAAGAGACGATTTATGTGGCGCTGGCGCTGGTTGTGTTGATCATCTTCCTGTTCCTGCGCGACTGGCGTGTTACGCTGGTGCCCTGCGTGGTGATCCCGGTATCCTTGGTCGGTGCCTTCTTCGTGATGTATATCTCCGGTTTCTCCATCAACGTATTGACCATGTTGGCAGTCGTGCTCTCAGTCGGTCTGGTGGTAGACGACGCGATCGTGGTGGCCGAGAATATATATGTCCGTATCGAACAAGGGATGAATCCGAAAGAGGCGGGTATCGAAGGTTCGAAGGAAATCTTTTTTGCGGTAATCTCAACGACCGTTACGCTGGTATCCGTATTCCTTCCGATCGTATTTATGGAGGGGATGACCGGCCGGTTGTTCAAGGAGTTCAGTATTGTGATCGCCGGTTCCGTGACGATCTCTTCGTTTGTCGCCCTGACCTTCACGCCGATGCTTGCCACCAAATTACTGCGCAAGCGGGAAAAGAAAAACTGGCTGTATGTAAAGACCGAACCTTTCTTTGAAGGGTTGAATACTATTTATTCCCGGTCGCTCAATTATTTCCTGAGCCATAAATGGTGGGCTATCCCGATCGTGGTTGTCATGTTCGGTTCGATCGGATATTTCTGGAAAACGATCCGTTCCGAATTGTCACCGCTGGAAGACCGCTCTTCCATCTCCATCAATATGCGTGCCCAGGAGGGGGCCACCTTCGAGTTCATCCGCGATTATTCCGACCGGATAGCCGAACTGGCCGATTCCATTGCACCCGAACGCAAATTCCTGACGAACCGTGCTTCCAGCAGCAATGCCAATATCAGTGTAATTCTGCCGGACATCAAAGAACGCGAACGCTCACAGATGGAAATAGCCGAAAAACTATCGGCTGCCGTGAGAAAAGAGACTCAGGCACGTGCATTCGTTCAACAGCAGTCCACCTTCGGAGGACGCCGCGGAGGTATGCCGGTACAGTATGTACTACAAGCTCCCAGCCTGGAAAAACTGGCGGAACACTTGCCGACCTTCATGCAAAAGGTCAACGAAAGCCCTATATTCCAGATGGCGGACGTGAACCTGAAATTCACCAAGCCGGAAACGCGCATCGAGATCGATCGCGACAAGGCTTCTTCGCTGGGCGTCAGCACCCGCAACATCGCCCAGACATTGCAGTATGCACTGAGCGGGCAGCGCATGGGGTATTTCTATATGAACGGTAAACAATACCAGATATTAGGCGAAATCAACCGCCAGCAGCGTAACACGCCGCTCGACCTGAAGTCGATTTACGTACGCAGCGACAACGGTTCGATGATCCAGCTGGACAATATGGTGTCATTGCTTGAAGACGTGGCACCGCCCCAGCTATACCGTTATAACCGTTTCGTTTCGGCGACGGTATCCAGCGGTCTGAACAAAGGCTATACCATCGGCGACGGCCTAGACGAAATGGACCGTATTGCGGCTGAGACGCTCGACGGCAGTTTCCGTACCGCCCTTTCCGGCGAATCGAAGGAATTCCGTGAGAGTTCTTCCAGTCTGATGTTCGCCATGATCCTGGCGTTGCTGATGATCTATCTGGTGCTCGCCGCCCAGTTCGAGAGTTTCAAAGACCCGCTGGTGGTAATGTTCACCGTGCCGTTGGCTATTGCGGGTGCTTTGATGTTTATGAGTTATTCGGGTATCACGATGAATATATTCAGTCAGATCGGTATAATCATGCTGATCGGTCTGGTGGCGAAGAACGGTATCCTGATCGTGGAGTTTGCCAACCAGCGCCAGGAGGCGGGATTGAGTATGGCCGAAGCGATCCGTTCGGCATCCACACAACGTCTGCGTCCGATCCTGATGACCAGTGTGTCTACGATCCTCGGATTGGTTCCACTGGTATATGCCAGTGGCGAAGGGGCACAGGGACGTATTGCGATGGGTGTTGCCGTTGTCGGCGGTATGTTGGTTTCGACCTTCCTGACCTTGTTCATCGTCCCCGCCATGTATAGTTTTATATCAACAGACAGAGCAAAAAAGATATGAGAAGAATCCTAATAACGATACTGGCTGTTTCTACGGCTTTAGGTGCAAAAGCGCAGGAGGTGTACAGCCTGAAACAATGTATCGAAACCGGATTGGAACGGAACTATTCCATCCGCATCATACGTAACGAGCAACTGATCAGTGATAATAATGCCACACAAGGTAACGCCGGTTATCTGCCTACAATAGATTTAAGCGGCGGATTCAGTGGTACGGTCAACAATAACCGTAACAAACTATCTGACGGTACGACCGAAAAAGAAAACGGAGTGAACAGTGAAACGGAGAATATCGGATTGAACGTAAACTGGACGGTATTCGACGGTTTCGGCATCCAGACCGAATACGCCCGCCTGAAAGAACTGAAAAAAATGGGTGAACTGGATACCCGCCTGACGATAGAAGATTTTGTCGCTACGCTTTCCGGCGAATATTATAATATGATCCGCCAGCATATCCGTTTACGTAACTTGCGTTCATCCCTCGACCTTTCCCGCGAGCGTGTCCGTATTGCGGAAGAACGCTATCATATCGGTTCCGGTTCGCGAATGGACCTGCAACAGGCGCAGGTGGACTTCAACGCCGACAGTTCAAACGTGCTGAACCAGTTGGAGGTCGTACATACTTCCCGCATCCGCTTGAACGAGCTGATGGCATTGGATAATATCGACGAACAGATCGCTTTAAAAGATTCGGTGATACGCCCGAACATATTCCTGGACGAAATAGATCTCTGGCAAAGCACGCTGGCTTCGAACGCCTCCCTGCTGATCGCCCAGAAGAATCAGACACTCTCCGAGCTGGATTACAAGAAAGTAAAAAGCCGCGATTACCCGTATGTGAAGCTGAATGCCGGCTATGGCTACACAGCCAACTGGTACGAAGTGGGAGCAACCGACCTGCAACAGCGCCTAGGATTAAATTACGGACTGACTGTCGGATTAAACCTGTTCGACGGACTGAACCGCCGCCGCGAACGGCGCAACGCCCGCATCCAGATAGAAAACAGCCAGCTGAAAAAGCAGGAACTGGAACTGGGCCTCCGTGCCGACATGAGTAATCTGTGGATGGCTTACCGGAACAACCTCGACCTGTGGAGCCTGGAAAAGGAAAACGTAATTGTCGCCCTCGAAAACCATCGCATCGCAATAGACCGTTACAAACTGGGTGAGTTATCCGGCATCGAATTGCGTGAAGCCCAGATCAGCCTGCTGGAAGCCGAAGAACGGCAATCCATCGCCGAATATTCGACCAAACTCTGCGAAATCTCCCTCCTCCAACTGAGCGGCCAGATATTAACGTATGTGGCACCGGAGCCGGAGAAAGCTAGTTTTTAAAAACACCACAATATGATAAAAATACTTCTGTTAACCGATTTTTCCAGTGGCTACAGCCGGTCGCTTCTGGAAAATGTCGTTAGATATGCAAGGGAAGTCGGTCCATGGGCCTTTTACCGAATGCCCTTGTATTTCCGGGAACTTTATGGCGACGAAGGAGTTGTGGAATGGGCGAAAAAATGGGGAGCGGACGCAATCATCGCCCAGTTCTCGGATATAGACCTATCTGTTTTAAACCAGTTAAATATACCGATCATCGTTCAAAATTACAAAGAACGAAGCTCCGGTATTTCCAATCTGACGGGTGACTATTTCGGGACAGGTGTCATCGCTGCTAATTTTTTCCTGCATAAAGGCTATAAATCATTTGCTTACTATGGTCTGACAGATACAGTGTGGGGACGTGAACGTGGCGAAGGCTTCAAAAAGATCGTCAGCAACAAGGGGTATGAGGTTTATGAATTTAATAACCGGAAACGGGTACCCAGTGAAAAATGGTGTTTTGATGTCGAACAAGTAAGCAGATGGTTACTAAGCCTACCTAAGCCGATAGCCCTTTTTGCCTGTGACGACTATTATGCCTTACAAATCACCGAAGTCTGCAAGATGTATGATATCAGCATTCCCGAAGAAATCGCAGTGTTGGGTGTAGACAATGATAAATTATTATGTAATATCTCCGATCCTCAACTATCGTCCATTGAACTGGATATAGAAAATGGCGGTTATGAAGCAGGAAAACTACTTCATCAGTTTATAGAAAAGAAGATCATTGCACCAGTCGATATTATAATAAAACCTGTACGGATCGTCCCCCGTGCCTCTACGGAACGTTTTGCCGTATCCGACAGACATATAGAACAACTACTGCAATACATCGACAATAATTATCAGAATCCTTTATCAGTCGATGAACTGACTCAAATAGTACCTTTCTCAAGACGAGTGTTGGAAAAGAAATTTAAACGAGAAACCGGAACGTCCGTATACCAATACCTTCTGGATCTCCGCATAGAGAAATTCGCCGACCTGCTGATCACTACCGACCTGCCGCTGATCGAGGCTGCAACCCGGTCAGGCTTCACTGACTACAAAAATATTTCCCGTATCTTTACCAAAGCAAAAGAAATGACTCCTCTCCAATATCGGAAACGATTCACCCCTAAAAACAAATAAAACAAAGTCGACCCTTTATGAAGAGGTGTTCGTTTTTTAAGGTTTTTATTTCGCAATCGGTACCATGTGAGCTTATTTTTTATGCTTACTTTGTGTTGTTTGAACATTAAAACAGCACTATTATGAATGCAATATCATCATCAAACAGTAGAAAAGAGGTTAAGACAATCATCACTAACGGGAAATTGATCCTTTCGAGCGGAATCCTCGATAATGGTTATATCATTATCGAAAACGGTAAAATAACCGATATAGGGCAAGGTCAACCTCCATATAACGAGGCTAGTGAAGTCATCGATGCCAAACAACAGTATGTTTCCCCCGGTTTTATCGATCTGCACACCCACGGAGCCGGAGGCGCTGACTTTATGGACGGAACAGTAGAAGCTTATCTGACTGTGGCTAACACACATGCACGTTACGGTACAACCGCTTTATTACCCACTACACTGACTTGCCCCGATGAAGAACTTTTTCATACATTTGAAGTCTTCCGTAAAGCAAAGAAACAGAATAAAACCGGAGCAAAGTTCCTGGGTCTCCATCTGGAAGGACCTTATTTTTCTTATAACCAGCGGGGAGCACAAGATCCGGCAAACCTAAAAACTCCAACACCGGAACATTATACCAAGATATTGAATGCCACAGACGACATTGTACGCTGGAGCATAGCTCCGGAACTGGACGGTGCTATGGAATTAGGTCAATTACTCTGTGAAAAACAAATAATTCCTTCCATCGGGCATACAGACGCAATCTGTGAGGAAGTGATGGAAGCTCATAAATCCGGGTATTCCCTGATGACCCATCTTTATTCAGGAATGCAAACCGTTACTCGTCGTAACGCCCTCCGCTATGCAGGAGCCGTAGAAGCCGCATTCCTGATAGACGACATGGATGTCGAGATCATTGCAGACGGTATCCACCTTCCTAAAAGCCTGCTTCAACTCATTTACAAATTCAAAGGAACCGACAGGATCGCCCTGATAACTGATTCCATGCGCGGAGCAGGAATGCCAGAAGGTCAATACAAGCTGGGAAGCCTGAAAGAAGGACAAACCGTAATAGTAGAAGACGGCGTTGCCAAACTGCTTGACAGAAGTGCTTTTGCGGGTAGTGTAGCAACAGCCGACCGCCTTATCCGGACGATGGTGCAGCTTGCCGGAATCCCCTTAACGGATGCTGTAAAAATGATGACAGCCACACCCGCCCGTATCCTGCATATGGATGACAGAATGGGTTCCCTTGAGACAGGAAAAGAGGCAGATATCCTGTTGTTCGACGATCAGATAAAGATAACACGCACTCTCATAAACGGAAATACAGTTTATCAAATTTGACGTATTTTGAGGATTCTGTTTCGACAAGTGGGTAAAAATGAATAATTCATCTCCCTAAATTTGTCATATTGAGATTTACTAAAATTAAGTAATATGATAACAAGACGCAATTTCATAAAAAGAGCAGTAGCCGGAACAGCTATGCTATCATTCGGTGGCGTGTTACCGGAATTCAGTGCGAAAAGCTATGCGAACATAGTAGGAGCGAACGACCGGATTCAGATAGGATGTATAGGAGTGAATTCCCGTGGAGCCGCTTTGGCAAGGAATTTTGCCAAACAGGAGAACTGCATCATAAAACACATTTGCGATGTCGACTCCAGAGCTTTAAACAAATGTATTGCAGAAGTTTCCAAAATCAGCAATACGACTCCGAAAGGATATAAGGATTTACGTCTGTTGCTTGAAAAGAAAGATCTGGATGCAGTAGTGATAGCCACTCCCGATCACTGGCATGCTCCGGCAGCCTTACTGGCGATGAAGGCAGACAAGCACGTTTATCTTGAAAAACCATGTAGCCATTCACCGGAAGAAGGCGAAATACTGGTTCGTGCAGCACAAAAATACAATAAGGTAGTCCAGATGGGAAACCAGCGCCGTTCATGGCCTAATGTTGTGGAAGCTATCAATGAGATTAAAGCAGGAACCATAGGAAATGTCTTTTTCGGAAAATCATGGTACACTAACAACCGGGCACCCATCGGAACCGGGGAAAAAGCCCCCGTCCCTGACTGGCTTGACTGGGAGCTATGGCAAGGACCTGCTCCACGTACCGCTTACAGAGATAATATCATCCATTATAACTGGCACTGGTTTTGGCAATGGGGGACCGGAGAAGCCCTGAATAACGGCACACACATGATCGATCTGTTACGGTGGGGCATGGAACTCGATTATCCGACTAACGTACAATCGACCGGAGGACGTTACTATTACCAGGATGACTGGGAAGCACCCGATACACAGGTTATCAACCTGGACTTTGGCGGAAAGAAATCAATGATATGGGAGGGGCATTCCTGTAATTCTTTCAAAATAGAGGGGAACTCAGTCGGTGCACTTTTCTACGGGGAAAAAGCCAATCTATTGATAGGAGGCGGAAACCATTATAAAATCATGGATCATAAAAACCAGGTTCTCCGCGAAGTAGAAAGTAAAATACAGACTGACCCGCGTAACCGAATGGATCCGGCACAGCAACTGGATGCCATCCATATCCAGAACTTTTTTAATGCGATCAAAAAAGGAGAGCAACTTAATGCCGGGATAGAATCCGGACATATAAGCACGCTTCTCGTACAACTGGGAAACATCGCCCAACGTTCAGGAGAAAGACTGGAAACCGATCCTGAAAACGGGCATATCAAAAACAAGCTGATAGCAGATAAATACTGGTCGAGAAACTATCAGGAAGGCTGGGAAATGAAATTATAAATACAGTTTATATGTCAGAGAACAATCACACAACAGAAAAACAAAATGTCATAATCGGAATCGCCATCATCGGTGTCGTATTCTTTATTATCGGCTTTGTATCATGGGTCAATTCTATATTGATTCCTTATTTCAGGATAGCTTGTGAATTAACGAACTACCAATCGTATTTTGTTACGTTCGCCTTCTATATAGCCTATCTGGTCATGTCGGTCCCAGTGGCCTATTTACTGAAAAAAACCGGTTATAAAAAAGGAATGATGTACGGATTCTTCTGCCTGGCAGCAGGCGCATTGCTTTTTATTCCGGCAGCATTGAACAGGACTTACTGGATTTTTCTAATCGGTCTGTTTACTATGGGAACCGGATTGTCGGTCCTTCAGGCGGCAGCCAATCCTTATATCACTATTATAGGTCCCATTGAAACAGCTGCCCGTCGTATCAGCATAATGGGGGTATGTAACAAATTCGCCGGTATAGTCTCTCCTATCATATTTGCAGCAGTCGTACTAGGCAAAAGCCAGGATATCCTGGAATCCGTAGAATCAGGACTGTTGAGCGGGATAGCCAAGGAGGCAGCCCTCAATGAACTGATACGTGGAGTCATACTTCCCTACAGCATACTCAGTCTCTTACTCCTGTTTATCGGTCTATTCATCTATAAATCGAAACTACCCGATATCAACCCGGAAGAAGAGAATGAAGAGGTGGCGACCGCCAACTGCAATAAGACCTCTGTTTTCCAGTTTCCTTATCTGATACTTGGAGTATTGGCATTATTCCTACATGTCGGAACACAAGTCGTAGCCATAGATACGATCATCAGCTATGCAGGTTCCATGGGAGTCGGCCTGCTGGATGCCAAGTTCTTCCCATCCTACACACTCGGAGCAACTATATTGGGTTACCTGTTGGGAATAGTATTGATCCCCAGATATATTTCACAAAAAAATGCATTGATAGTCTGCACTGTATTGGGATTGATCCTCTCTTTCGGAGTCATTTTCGCTCATACGAACATTTCCTTGTTAGGTCATAATGCCGGTCTATCCATTTGGTTCCTGGCTTCCCTGGGACTCCCCAACTCACTGATTTATGCAGGTATATGGCCTCATGCTATACGTAATCTGGGACGTTTCACCAAAATAGGTTCATCCATGTTGGTCATGGCCCTCTGCGGGAATGCGATCCTCCCGCTCGTCTATGGCAAACTGGCAGATATAACATCCCTGCAAACCGGCTACTGGGTATTAATACCTTGCTATATATATCTGATCTGGTACGCCGTCTTCGGATACCGCATTATGAACTGGTCATTAAAGAAATAAATAAAAACAAAAGTAAAATGATACACTTTAAAAACAACAAGCTTACTGTACAGGTATTCACTGACAGGCAATCTATGGGAACGAACGCTGCATCGGATGTCGCACAAACGATCCGTGAGTTATTACGAAACAAAGACGAAATCAATATGATCTTTGCAGCCGCTCCTTCCCAAAATGATTTCCTGGCAGAACTTATTGCCGACAGCACGATCGAATGGAACCGGATCAATGCCTTTCATATGGATGAATATATCGGCTTAGAGCCGGATGCCCCGCAAGGATTCGGAAATTTCCTGGGAGAACATATATTCAGAAAAGTTGACTTCAAACAGGTCTACTACATACAAATGACAAAAGACCATTTCGAACAGGAATGCGAGCGCTATACCCGGTTACTTTCCGAAAGAACAATCGATATTATCTGCATGGGAATAGGCGAGAACGGACATATCGCTTTCAACGATCCCCATGTAGCCGATTTCAACGACAAAGCCTGGATGAAAGTGGTCGACCTTGCTCCTCAATGCAGGCTACAACAAGTGCACGACGGCTGTTTTCCATCACTTAACGAAGTTCCTCATCAGGCATTCACGCTCACCATCCCTGTCCTGATGTCGGCTACATATACTTTTTGCATAGTCCCGGCTACAACAAAGGCACAGGCTATCTACAACACACTGTACGCTCCGGTAAGTGAAAAATATCCATCTACGATTCTACGCAATAAAGAAAATGCCCGGCTATATCTGGATATGGACAGCGCATCTCTTTTACCTGAGAAATACAGGATAATAAATAATAACTCCTAAAAGATAATCCTATGAAACGAAATGTATTATTACTACTTGTTTTCCAATTGCTCACAGCTTTCGGACTCCAGGCACAGGAGACTATCAGGCTGGGCATTATCGGGTTAGACACCTCCCACTCCGAGGCTTTTATTAAGTTGATCAACGGAGAGAACCAGGCACCCGATTACGTCGGTTTTAAGATAGTAGCCGCTTATCCCTACGGATCGCAAACGATCGAATCCAGCTACAACCGCATACCTAAATATACGGAGACAGCTAAAAGTCATGGAATACAAATAACCTCATCCATAGCAGAACTACTAAAACAGGTAGACTGTGTCTTACTGGAAACAAACGACGGGACCTTACATCCCGAACAGGCAACAGAAGTCATAAAAAGCGGTAAATCGTTGTTCATAGACAAGCCTGTAGCCGCCCGTCTTTCCGATGTTCTGGCAATCTACAAACTGGCGGAAGAAAAACAAGTGCCCATATTCTCCTCTTCGGCACTACGTTTCTCTCCACGAAATTCAGAACTGAGAAACGGAAACGGCCCGGAAGGAAAGGTTGTCGGAGCAGACTGCTATTCACCCTGTACAAACGAACCTTCACATGCGGGATTCTTTTGGTACGGGATCCATGGAGTAGAAATATTATACACCCTGATGGGAGCAGGATGCCAATCCGTCACATGTACTTCCAATGAAGGTTCCGATGTCGCTGTAGGTGTTTGGGAAGATGGTCGCATAGGGACTTTTCGAGGACTAAGGAACAGTTCTCATTCCTATGGCGGTACGGTCATTTGTGAAAAGAAAGTTGTTCCTGCCGGAGGATACGAAGGGTATGAAGGACTATTAAAATCGATCCTCACATTCTTCCGGACAGGCAAAGCCCCCGTCAGCCCGTCAGAAACGATAGAGATATACACATTCATGGAAACAGCCAATGAAAGTATACGGCAAGGCGGCAAACCGGTAAATACAAAAGATATTTATAATAAAGCATTATCCCTGGTGAAAAATTAGGAAGTTTATTAATCTTAAAAGTACGATGGTATGAAAAAAATCAACAATGGAAAAAGACTGGCATTCGATCTATTACTTATGGCCTTCCTGCTTATGACCATAGTACCAGTTTTTGCAGCAGAGACAAATAACATTCCTTCTGCCACTCAACAAAAACAAGCAGTCACAGGTATCGTCACCGACAACAAAGGAGAAGTGATACCCGGTGTAAATGTAATGGAAAAAGGGACTACCAACGGAGTTATAACGGACGTTAACGGTCATTACACCATAACCGTTACAAATGAAAATGCAGTATTGGCATTCTCCTTTATCGGGTACGTAACGAAAGAAGTCCCTGTAAAAAGGCAAAAGACACTCAACATCAGCCTGGCAGAAGAGATCCTGAATCTGGAAGAGGTTGTCGTGGTTGGATACGGTGTACAAAAGAAAAGAGACCTGACAGGTGCCGTGACCCAGGTAAAAGCGACTTCACTGGAAAAAGAACGTCCCGCTACCGTTCAGGATATCCTTAGGGCAAACGTTGCCGGCTTGAATATCGGACTCGATAACTCAGCGAAAGGCGGCGGTAGCATGGAGATTCGCGGAAAACGTTCGATCAAAGCCAGCAACGAACCCTTATTGGTGGTAGACGGTATTATTTACTACGGAAGCCTCGATGAAATCAATCCGAACGATATCGCCCAGATCGACGTATTGAAAGATGCCAGCTCGGCAGCCGTTTATGGTGCCAAATCTGCAGCCGGAGTCGTGCTGATCACAACGAAAAAAGGATCGGCTGAAAAACCTACCGTCCAATTCAATGCCAGCGTCGGCATCTCCACCCTGGCGAAGAAGATGGATGTTTACAACCCACAGGAATACCTTGCATGGCGCGAAGATGTGCAGGAAAGTATCTTCGAAGATCATAAACCGGGAGAATTTTCAGACCCCAACAACCTTCCGGCAGGTGTAACCCTGGAAGACTGGATCTCCTATCGTCCCACTACCGGCAACTACACCTATGACTGGCTCGTCCGCCTGGGACTGTTCGAACCGGAGCTTGATAACTATTTTGCCGGAAGAACATTCGACTGGTATGATGAAACATATCAGAAAGCATTCCGACAAGATTATAATGTCAACATTTCAGGAAAGAAAGATAAAGTCAGTTATTACTGGTCATTGGGTTACCTGAACAATGAAGGTATTGTTATCGGTGATAAATACAAATCTTATAGAAGCCGGCTGAAACTGGACTTCGATGTAACCTCTTGGCTGTCAGCCGGTGTCAATGTACAATATTCTTATCGTGACCAGGGAGCTATCCCACGCAGTGTGAACCAGATATGGGCAAATACTCCCTATTCCACTCCGACAGATCTGGACGGTAACCCGATGCTGTATCCGACAGGTATAGACAATGCCAGTTCCATTAACTCGGCTTATAACGATTCATTCATAGACCGTTCGGCGATACGCAATTCCTTCACCGGAAGCATGTATGCCAAAATAAAACTGCCGTTCGGTATTTCTTATCAGGTAAATTTCTCTCCCCGCCTGTTACTGTACAACTACAGGAACCACCGCTCTTCACAACATCCTGTATGGAAATCATTCGGCGGAGATGCGCAGCGAAGAAGTGAAATGTCCTACAACTGGCAGGTGGATAACCTGATCCGTTGGGAACATACATTTGCCCAAAAACACCAGGTAGAAGTGACCTTGTTACAGAATGCTGAAGAAAACCAATCCTGGCAGGAAATACAGACTACTCAGCAATTTGCCCCCAGCGACATACTGGGTTATCACAGAATGCAGGCAGGTACGGTACCGGCAATCTCCAGCAACGACACCAGAAATACCGGCGATGCCCTGATGGGACGCTTGTTCTACTCGTTCGACAAAAAATATATGCTTACAGCATCCGTCAGACGGGACGGTTATTCGGCATTCGGCGTATCCAATCCGCATGCGACTTTTCCTTCTGTTGCTCTCGGATGGGTATTTTCAGAAGAACCGTTCTTCAAATTCCCCGCAATGGACTTCGGTAAACTGCGTGTATCCTGGGGACAAAACGGAAACAGGGATATCGGTATGTACGCAGCTTTAGCTGAAATGAAAACGGACCAGTACATTTATCAGACCCTGAATGGTAATATAGACCTGTCCAACTCCGTATACGTAAGCACAATGGCAAACAAAGACCTGAAATGGGAAACAACCAGTTCCTTTAACTTCGGTCTTGATTTCGGATTCCTCGACAGCCGCATTTCCGGTAATATCGACGTGTACAAAATGGTTACTTCCGACCTGTTGATCAACCGCAGCCTCACGGAAACAATCGGTTTCGGTGAAGTTATGGCCAACCTGGGCGAAGTTCAGAATACAGGTTTTGAACTTTCCCTAAGGACTTTGAATATCGATGCAAAGAACTTCCAGTGGAATACCACATTTAATTTCTCTTTAAACCGTAACAAAGTAAACCATCTATACGGCGATTATGAAAATGTACTGGACGACAACGGAAATGTCATCGGACGGAAAGAGATGGACGATATCAAGAACGAATGGTTCATCGGAAAGGATATCAGTTCCATCTGGACATACAACGTTATCGGTGTATGGCAGGAAAATGAAGCCGAACAGGCTGCTGAATATGGTCTTCGCCCAGGAGATATGAAGATCAAGGATGTGGACGGCAATAAAATCTATGATAACAACGATAAGGAGTTTATCGGATACAAAACACCGCGTTTCCGCTGGACCCTTCGCAACGAATTCACCTTGTTTAAAAACTGGAACCTGTCCTTTATGCTTTATTCTTATTGGGGACATAAAGCGCCTTACCAGCGTGCAAAGCATTTCGAAGCCGGTACATTGACAAAGACCAACTATTTCAAGATCCCTTACTGGACTGCGGAAAATCCGACCAACGAGTATGCCCGCTTATATTCGGATGACAAGAATATCGGAGCGAACTTCTATCGTTCCCTGTCATTCATCCGTCTGGATAATATATCCATAGGCTATACCGTACCTAAATCATTCCTGAACAAATTCAAAATAGAGGGAATGAACATCTACGGAACGATCAAGAATGTAGGTTGCTGGGCTCCGGACTGGGAATATTATGACCCGGAAGCATACAACGCCGACAGCCCCAATACCGTAAGCAGTACCAATCGCACCTATACACTGGGTGTCAATGTAACATTCTAATGTCTAACTAAATAATACTATTCAGTCATGAAAAAAATAATATATGCTATTCTGACAACAATGCTTCTGGCAACAGGTTGTAGCGAATCCTGGTTAGATCCGGATCCATTATCTTTCTACTCTCCGGGAAATACCTTGATCGA
The DNA here is from genome assembly GCF_000969835.1 of Parabacteroides goldsteinii DSM 19448 = WAL 12034. Lineage (GTDB taxonomy): Bacteria > Bacteroidota > Bacteroidia > Bacteroidales > Tannerellaceae > Parabacteroides > Parabacteroides goldsteinii. The sequence continues at coordinate 2,667,406 of NZ_KQ033912.1, read as the reverse complement.
TAAAGAAGGAATGTTGAGTTCCGTTACGGCATGCGACCGTTTACTTAGGGAAGAGTTCGTAGGACAACATTCTCCCATACTGACCGCTATGATCTTTTCAGAGCAATGCGTTTTGGGAACGACTGATATCTCCGGTCCCGCCCAGAACCTGAATGAAAAGATCCTGCCGACAGCAAATAATAACTGGGACCAGACAAACCGTATGTACTGGTACTGGACCAACGATTATCTCGGCATACGTTACGCCAATACTGTAATAACCCGAATAGACGATGCGACATACGAATCCGAAAGCGAACGAAACAATATCCTGGGTATGGCATTATGGCACAGAGCCTTCCGCTACTACCGGCTTTGTATGTTATTCAATGATATTCCCGCCGTCTTCACGGAGGTGGAAACTCCCGTTACCAACTTATGTTCGGTGGAGCGCGATGGTATCCTGAAGAAGATCAAATCGGATATGGAATTTGCAGTTCAATGGGTTGCGGAAGATAATAGCAGAGGACGCATCTCCAAAGGAGCCTGCTATCATCTGCTAGCCAAAATCTGCCTGACCCTGGGAGATTTTGATGAAGCCATAAAAGCAACCAATGCCGTTATCGACGGAGGACGTTACAGTTTAATGACTAATCGTTTCGGCGTTGACGTTACCGACAACACCAAAAATGTACTTTGGGATCTGCACCGTCCGCTGAATAAAAACAGCACAGAGAACAAAGAAGTCCTACTGGCAACACTGGACCGGTATGAATACCAGACAGCAAAATCATCCCAAAAGACACTGGCTATGCGTAACTTTCTCCCGTTCTGGGCCAACACGACCAATCGTATCCAAACTCCCGACGGCAAACCGGGTATGTCCGACAAACGCCTGAAAGAGCCGGAACTGGATTATAATGGTATTTACGGACGAGGTATCGGACGTTGCCGCCTGACATGGTACAGCTCCAATGCCGTCTGGGACGACAGCAACGACCTGCGGCATACCCCCGGAAACTGGATGAAAATGACAGATCTTGTCTATAACAATCCGGACCTGAAAGGTACACCGTACTACCATCAGCCAATACGCTTGTGGAGCGACGACGGACAATTATTATGTATCGACACCTTGAGGAACTGGGGAGAATGGGCACATTACAAACTCTACATCGAGGATCCCGATGCCGCCACAGCAGCCCAGTACAACGGTGGCTATTCGGACATGTATATCATGCGCCTGGCAGAGACTTATCTATTACGTGCCGAAGCCTACCTCTGGAAAGACGATCCGGCTTCAGCAGCGCGTGACATCAATATCGTTCGTGCCCGTGCCGGTGCAGCACCGCTAAGTCCGGGAGAAGTAAATATGGAAACCTTACTGGACGAACGCACACGTGAACTTTTATATGAGGAAAACAGGAAAATAGAACTGACCCGTATTGCACTGTTGTATGCAAGAACCGGCAAATCAGATTACAAAGGTCGGAGCTATAGTATGTCTACATTGTCACAAAATAACTATTTTTACGACCGGATCATGGACAGAGGTAATTTCTACAATAAAGGAGTGAAGGCACTGAATGGCGCTGAATTTAAAATGAGCCCTTATCATATCTGGTGGCCGGTACCACAGAATGATATCGACGGAAACTCATCCGGACGTATCAACCAAAATCCCGGATATACAGGTGCCGAACTAAACATAACTCCATTGGCAGAAGTTCCCGAATCCGGTTTATCTACCATGTAAACACATGACTAACAAATAAATATAAATATGAAAAATACATTCATTAAGTCTATACGCAGCTTGAAGACCATAGGTATACTCTTCCTGGCATTCTTCCTGCTATGTCCGTCTGTTTATTCATCGCCTTTGGCGATGAATAAACATGATTTTGCCATCAAAGGATTTCACATTGACCTCCGTTGCGAGGTAATGACAATGCCCGCCCTCAAGAACTTCGCGAAGGAACTGGCTGAATTCGGAATCAATACGATCATTATGGAATGGGAAGGTTCTTATCCTTATGATAAGCATGCCACCATCTCCAACAAATATGCCTATTCCCGCGAAGAGGTCCGGTCATTCGTCTCTTATTGTTCAACGCTCGGCATTGATGTCATTCCCCTGCAGAATTGCTTCGGACATGCCGAATACATTCTCCGCCACGACCGGTATGCTCATTTGAAAGAGGACAGGAAAGAAGTTTCCCAGGTTTGTCCCATGAAGATAGACGAATGCAAAGAAGTATTCACAGAAGTCTTCAAAGAAATGGCAGAGTTGCATCCCTCCCGTTATTTCCATATCGGAGGAGATGAAACTTATCTACTGGGCAGTTGTAAAGCCTGTGCAGAGAAAGTCAGGAAAGAAGGTAAATCGAAATTATTCGTCGATTACGTGAAAGCCATGTGCGAGATCGTTGAATCGATGGGTAAACAACCCGTCTTATGGGCGGATATTATCCTGAAATATCCGGAAGCATTGCATGAATTGCCCAAAGATATCATCTATGTGGATTGGAATTATGGATGGGATCGCGATCATTTCGGAAATATGGATAACCTGTTCAATGCCGGAGTCACCTTTTGGGGAGCACCTTCCATACGCAGCCATCCCGACAACATCTATCTGACCCAGTGGGAAAAGCATTTCAATAACCAAAAGACATTCATTCCTTACGCCCGTAAAGCTGATTATCAGGGAGTGGTTATGACATCCTGGTCCACATCGGGCACTTACGGATTCAGCTACGACACCAATTGGGAAGTCATCGGGATGTTTCCTGTCAGATATGTATATCCGCTTTCGGGCTTCCGCATATTAGTTGCCGCCTATGGAGAGTCCCTCAAAAATGAAGAACCGATCGACCCGCAAGCCTTCGTCGTGAAATATGGACAGGAACGTTTTGGCTTCACTCCGGAAGAAAGTAAACGAATGTGGCAGATATTAAAAAGTCCGCAGGAAACGATCGTCAGAGGAAAAGACCCGAAAGGTACATCCGTGAAAGAGGTAAAAGCAGAAACCATCGCCCTACAAAAACAACTGGCTTCCCTAAAACCGAAGAATAACATACCAGAGTTTGAACATCTGCGCTTAATGTTCGACCTGCGCGTACAATACCTGACATTCAAAGAGATAGAAAACAGATACGAATCCAGTCGGTTTGAACGGAACCAGGCGGAAACATTTATCAAAGAGCTCGAACCTCTTATCATCGAGGCCCGAAAACTGGATAAACGTTTCCTTACCCTGAACAAAGGCTTTCTCCATGATGAAGAAATTGCCGAGATAAACCGTACACGCAACAATAAACTGAACACGATGTACGAGACGCTGATTAAAATGACCCATTAAATCCTTTCTTATGGAACCAGAAGAGAAACTGACCAGACGCAACTTTTTATCCGGCGTAGCCACTATCGGTTTAAGTAGTACGCTCGGTTCCGGTCTGCTATTTACCTCTTGCTCAGAAAAGGGGAAGCAGGTGCCGTTACACCCTGTCGAAGAACTCTATATACCCGAACTACCGGACAAAGCGATCGACGGGAAACCAATCAAGGCAGCTTTGATCGGATGCGGCGGAAGAGGCATAGGAGCAGCTTTCAACTTTCTCGATGCAGGAAACGACCTGTCTATCGTTGCACTGGCCGATCTCTTCCCGGACAAACTGGAAGCCGGGAAACAACGGCTGAAGGACGGGAAAAACGTCCATATCCCGGACGAAATGTGCTTTACCGGTTTCGACGCCTATCGAAAAGTTTGTGAACTACCGATCGACCTTGTGCTGATCGCATCTCCCAACTGCTTTCATCCCGAGCACATGAAATATGCGATTGAAAAGGGAAAACATGTATTCGTTGAAAAACCGGCAGCCATCGATCCGGCAGGTTACCGTACGTTCGTAGCTGCGGCAAGACAAGCGGTGAATACAGGTATCAACGTCCTGCCCGGTACGCAATATCACTTCGACCGGCCGTTTGTCACCTCTTACCGCAAGGTACAGGAAGGACTTATCGGTTCTATTATATCGGGATATGCCTATTATCATACAGGACGTGACCAATATATCGTTCGTCGTCCGGAATGGAGCGATATGGAATATATGATCCGCGGACATTTCAACTGGAACTGGGTGAACGGCGACCAGATCAGTAACATGCTGATCCACTGGATAGATGTTTTCAACTGGTTCACGCAACTCAAACCGGTTAATGTCATTGCCTATGGTTCCAGGATTCGTAAGAATATAGGTAATGTATACGACAATTTCAGCATGCACTTCGAATATGAAAACGGAGTAATGCTGGAAGGAATGGTCCGAAGGATAGACGGTTGTGACAATGGTGCCGGGATTGTCATTCAGGGGGAAAAAGGCTCGTGGCATAGCAGTGACTTTTCCATCCGTAACAGGAACGGGGAAACAATCTGGCAATACGATCCGGAAGCTGCCAAGTCGAAATTCAAAGTACACGACATGTATACCCTTGAACACATCATGCTGGTCGATCATATCCGGAAAGGGACAGTGCTGAATATAGCCGAAACGGCTGCCACATCTGCCTTAACCGCCGTCATGGCACGGGAATCGGCCTATACAGGAAAAAGATACACATGGCAGCAAATTTCATCGTCTCCCCTGAACATGTTACCGGAACAAATGGCATTGGTCAACGTAGACTTGAAACAATTCGGCGTACCTCTCCCCGGCACCGCGTTCATTGCGGATGATTGACTGGTCATCATAAGCATAGAACACCTGACATACTCTTGTCTGGTTGCCGGGAAAAGTTGTTGCCGACAGTGTCGGCAAAATTATCGACAGCGTCGTCAAAGCTTTCGACAGTGTCAGCAAAATTGCCGACACTGTCGATAACAAATTACCTGCCTGAAAAAACAAAGAAACTATTAATACTCTCCAGCCTCCCGCCTTTACTCAGCACAATGTTTCTCGCTACATACGACTCGTTCCCGGCCGTATCCGTGCAATACACCATATAAACCTAAATCCGGTGACGGATATATAGATATTTTGTTTCTGACATGAATCTGTAGATACTAAATATTGCCAATAAACAAGAATATCTTACTTTTGTGTGACAAATACAAAAGAGAAATGCAGATTATACCCAAAGCTAATACCCTACGGAAAAGTGTACTTTTATACCGGGGCATCCGTTATCGTAAAGGATACGGTGTTCATTCTCCGTTCGTCTTCAACCTGATAACAAAGGTAATAGAAGAACGCTGTTCCTATTATAGCTTTTATGATATAGAACTGATCCGGAAACAACTGCTTTTCCGCGACGATAGCATAACCTATCCGGACAGACAACAGAAAAGGAAGCTCCGCCACCGTACGATCGGGGAGATTGTGGAACGCGAGGCAATCAAGCCCAAGCACGGAGCCTTGCTTTTCCGCCTGACGAACTATTTCAAGTCGCAAAACATCCTTCAGCTGGGGCCGTCGATGGGGTTATCCACCCTCTATCTGACCTCCTACGCCCCCGGATTGAGGTGTATTGCCCTCGAGAATATCCCGGAGTTCGCGTCCATCGCCCGGATCGCCTTCGAGAATGCGGCACATAACCCGATCGACCTGCGCACGGGAAACTATAAAGAGCTGCTTCCCCGCGCACTCGAAGACATGGGGAAAGTCGATTTTGTATTTTTTAATACAATCTATGAACAACAGAACAACGTTTGGTTGTTTAATGAATGCAGTAAACATGTTCACGACGGTTCAGTCTTTGTTTTTGAGGGAATCAAAGCAAGCCGTAAGATGAGGGAGTTCTGGAAAGAGGTATGCGCCCATCCCGAGGTGACGGTTACGGTCGACCTCTATTCGATGGGGATCGTATTCTTTAATAAGAAATTACATAAACGCGACTATATAGTCTACTTCTGACGGTGATGCTGTAAGGGTGGTTCGCGAACCGCCCCTACCAACGACACTATATTAAGAATATTGAATAAAAAAAGAAGTATATGAAGAAAAGCCTTATTTATACCGGTGGCGGCGACAAAGGAAAAACCTCCCTTGTAGGAGGCCAGCGGGTATCGAAAGCGCACCAGCGCATAGAAAGTTACGGAACCATCGATGAACTGAATTCATTCATCGGGCTGCTTATCACAGCCCTGGACGATCAGGCCGACATCGATTTCCTCTCTTTCATACAGCATAAACTGTTCACCATCGGTTCTTACCTGGCAACCGACCAGGAAACAACCGAACTGAAGATCGAGAGCAAGGTAACCCCCGAAAGCATCGAACGTATCGAACGGGAGATCGACCGCCTGGACAGCGAACTGCCGCAGATGAAAAACTTCATCCTGCCCGGAGGAAGCCGTTCCGCTTCGCTGGCACATGTCTGCCGTACCGTCTGCCGCCGTGCAGAACGCCAGATATACCGTTTGGCCGAAACAAATCCCGTCGAAGAGCCTGTACTTATTTTCGTCAACAGATTGTCTGATTATCTGTTTGTTTTGGCCCGTAAGGAGTGTATTAGGAATAATGGTAAAGAAATTATTTGGGATTATACTTGCATCTAAGAAATATTGTTTTATTTTTGCGGGAAATTTGAGAACCTGACTGTCTTCGGGCAGTTGTTAATACTAGATAACTATGTATTGGACATTAGAGTTAGCTTCGAAGTTGGAAGACGCGCCCTGGCCTGCAACCAAGGATGAATTGATTGACTATGCACAACGTTCTGGTGCGCCGTTAGAAGTAATAGAGAATTTGCAGGAAATGGAAGATGAAGGTGAGATTTATGAATGCATGGAAGATATCTGGCCTGACTATCCAAGTAAAGAAGACTTCTTCTTCAATGAAGAGGAATATTGATGTGCTTTAAAATAAAGTATTGAAATAAAGGCGAGGTAGCGGGCTTGCAGAAGTCCCCTGCCTCGTTTGTTTTTTGCGGTCCATACAATTTATACCTGTTTGCCGCGTTATTGTAGGGGGTGAAACATCTTTCACCCCGTTAGTTATAGTTTAGATGAAGAGAGTCTTCCTGTTTATTATCGCATTGATTACCTGCACGATGAGCGTGCGGGGTCAGATTGATATGCAGTTAAGCCAATACTTCCTGGGACTGGGATATTACAACCCCGCCTATGCCGGAACGACGGGAGATCTGAATATGCTCGGATTGTTCCGCCAACAGTGGATCGGCATGCCCGGAGCCAGTACCTCTTTCTTTGTTATCGCCGATATGCCCTTCAAATTAGGCAGTACGAACAATGGAGTCGGACTGGTTGTCAACACGGAAAGTATCGGATTATTCCAGTATACAAAAGTAGGGGCACAGTATGCCTATAAGCAGAAATTATTCGGAGGAACTTTAAGTATCGGGTTGCAGGCAGGCATATTCAATGTCGGCTTTGACGGGACAAAGATATATATCCCGGCAGATAATGACTATCACACTCCTGTAGATTCAGACCCCGCTTTGCCCTCAACAGCTGTGCAGGCAATGGCGATCGACCTGAATGCCGGTATTTATTATTCCCACAAACATTTCTATGCCGGTTTCGGAGCCACTCACCTGACAGCCCCCGAAATGGCACTGGGTGAAACGACTAATTATTATATCCCTATGGGATTAAATTTAGTAGGCGGATACAATATTCAGCTCAGGAACCCGTTGTATGAATTACAGCCCTCTGTATTCCTGAAAACAGACATGCAGAGTTTCCAGGCGGACATTACCGCCCGAATGGTATATAATAAAATGTTTAACGGAGGTCTTTCCTGGCGTATAAACGAGTCGGTAGTAGTATTATTGGGAGCCACATTCGGCAGATTTCAGGTTGGATATGCTTACGATTTCCCTACCACGGCCATGTTAAAAGGGAGTTCCGGTAGCCACGAAGTGTTGGTGCGCTACCAGTTGAAGTTGAAGAAGACAAAAACAGGAAAGAACAGACACAAAAGTGTACGTATATTATAGTATATGAAAAAAGTATTATTAGTACTTATGGCAGTAGCCTTGCTTACCTCATGTGGTAAATCCCTTTCCGGAGCGGGAGGAGAAGTTACCGGGGTAAGATCTGTGGCTTTTAACGAACCTTCGCCCTACGGCATGGTTCTGATCAAAAGAGGTTCGTTCGAAATGGGACCGGCAGACAAAGACTCCTTATGGGGAATTAACCCTGAAACAAAGGGAGTTTCGTTTGACGCGTTCTGGATGGACGAAACGGAAATAACCAACGCCAAATACCGCCAGTTCGTTTACTGGGTGCGCGACTCCATTATCCGCGAACGCCTGGCCGACCCGGCTTACGGTGGCAACGACCTGTTTAAGATCACGGAAGACCGTTACGGCGAACCCGTCACCCCGCATCTGGACTGGAGCCGTCCGATCCCCTGGAAACGGGCGAACGAAGATGAGCTACGTGCCATCGAAAGCGTTTACTATGTACACCCCATCACCGGCGAAAAACGTCTGGACGAAAAGCAGATGGTCTACAAATACGAATGGTATGACTACACCGGTGCCGCCCTGCGCAAAAACCGCCTGGATCCGGGCGAACGCGTACGTAACACCGATATACAGGTCGATATGAACGAGGTCGTTATGATCTCCAAGGATACCGCCTATATCGACGATGACGGCAACATCATCAACGAAACCCTTACCCGCCCGCTCAGCGGTCCGTGGGATTTCCTTCATACCCGCATCGTAAACGTTTATCCGGATGAAACCTGTTGGGTGAACGACTTCAATAATGCTTACAACGAGCCATACATGCGCATGTACTTCCAGCATCCGGGATATGACGATTATCCTGTCGTAGGTGTCTCCTGGGAACAGGCTACCGCATTCTGCGTATGGCGTACCGATATGTTCAAACAATCGTTGAACTTCCCGGCCGGACAAGCCATCGAGCCGTTCCGCCTGCCGACAGAAGGCGAATGGGAATATGCCGCCCGCTCCGGAAAGAACGAAAACAAATACCCCTGGTCGTCCGACGAACTTCAGAACGCCAAAGGTTGCTTCATGGCAAACTTCAAACCCGGAAAAGGGAACTATACCGAAGACGGTCACCTGATTCCATCCCGCGTAGGCTCTTTCGCCCCGAACCAGTTCGGCTTGTATGACATGGCGGGTAACGTGGCAGAATGGACTTCTACCATGTATTCCGAATCGGGCCCGAGCCAGATGAGCGATATGAACCCCGACCTGCGCTACAATGCAGCCAAGGAAGACCCGTATGCGATGAAGAAGAAAGTCGTACGCGGCGGTTCATGGAAAGACGTAGCACAATTTATCCGTTCGGATATGCGCACCTTCGAATATCAGAACGAAACCCGTTCCTATATCGGTTTCCGTTGCGCACGTACACAGATCGGTTTCTCCCGTTCAAAAGGTAAAAAATAATATAAGAAACATACAACATTATGGGAAAATATAGAAGATATAAAAACAGAATTGAAATGTTCCTTTCCAGCGACATGGGAAAGAGAGTACTGAACTTCTGTTACAGCTGGGGAGCATCTATCGTAATCATAGGTGCCATGTTCAAGTTGCTTCACCTGCCGTATGGTAACCAGATCCTGTTTATCGCCATGACGGTGGAAGCATTGGTATTCTTTATCTCCGCTTTTGAACACCCTTCAAACGAATATCATTGGGAAGAAGTATTCCCCGTACTGAAATCGAAGAACCCGATGGACCGTCCCGACTTTGCCGGCACAGGCATGTCCAACCTGATCAACTCATCGGACAATATGGATGACGACAATACCTCAGGCGGCATAAACATCCATGTAGGCAACGGCAGAAAAGCAGGTGTCGCAGGCAACCTGGGCGGAACCTCCGTACTGAGCAACCTCGATGTCAGCGAAGAAGATACAAAAAACCTGTCGGAAAGCATCAAGAAACTGAGCGGTGCTGCCGAACAGATCTCCAAGATGGCGGAACTGACCGAAGCTACCCAGAAATACCTGGAACAGCTATCCGGCATGTCCGAAAATATGGAACGTTTCAGCCACGTCACCAACTCGCTGACCAACGTATCCGACACATTGCTTAACTCTTATAAGAGCATCACAGACAACTCTGACGGTATCAACCAGAACTCACGCGGCTACGTGCAGCAGATGGAAATGTTGAACCGCAACATCTCCGGTTTGAATACTATCTACGAAATACAGTTAAAGAGTATCAGTTCGCAGATCGAATCGATCGAACATATCAACGGCGGCCTGAACCGCATCCGCGAGATGTACGACGGTTCGGTAACCGACAGCTCGGTCTTCCGCAACGAAACGGAAAAGATGACTCGCCAGCTGGCCGAACTGAACCAGGTATACAGCCGTTTGCTACAGGCAATGACGGTCAATATGGGTCCGGCAACCGCTTACCAGCAGCCTGCCCCCCAGCCGCAACAGCCCAATTACCAGCAACAGCAGCCTAACTATCAGCAGCCCTACCAGCAACAACCGTACGGCTACCAGCAGCAGGCTCCGTATACAAACAATCCCGGACAGCAATCCGGCAGATAATAAACAAACGAAACTGAAAGAAGATGTCCGGAATAGCAAATAATCCCAACTCGCCCCGTCAAAAGATGATCAACCTGATGTATCTGGTGTTCATCGCAATGATGGCACTGAACGTGTCGTCGGAGGTTCTCGACGGTTTCGAGCTAGTGGAAGACAGTTTACGCACCTCCATCAGCAACTCGGCTCACCGAAACGAGATCGTGGCAGGCGAACTGGATACCTACTACCAATCCAACCCCGAAAAGGTGAAGGAATGGTACGATAAGGGTAAACAGGTAAAGTCCGCTTCCGACAGCCTGTACAACTACGTGCAGGACCTGAAGCAACGTATTGCGGTAATTGCCGATGGGAAAGATGCCAACGTAAACAAGATAGAGCATAAAGACGACCTCGAAGCCGCTTCACGCATCATGCTGGGCCCGGTTACCGGAGAAGGAAAGAAGCTACGCGAAGCCATCGACGCTTACCGCGTAATGATGGGCGAAATGGTACAGGACAGTGCCAAGACCCGCATCCTGGAAGCAAGCCTGAGCACTACACCGCCTCACAAGGCAGGGATCAATACCCGCACCTGGGAAGAAGCGTTGTTTGAAAATATGCCGGTTGCCGCAGCCGTAACATTACTGACGAAACTGCAAAGCGATATCCGCTACGCAGAAGGCGAAGTGCTGAACAACCTGTTGAACAGTGTCGACGTAGGCGACTACCGCGTGAACCAGATGACCGCACAGGTCATACCGGAGAGCCAGATCGTCATGCGCGGAAGCCAGTACAAGGCGAACATCGTCCTGTCTGCCGTCGATTCAACCAAACGTCCGGCCGTATTCGTAAACGGCAAGCAGTTGCCGGAAGACAGCCGCGGACAGTTCACCGCCATAGCCGGTGCCCCGGGTACTTACCCGATCAAAGGGTACATCGAGATGCCCAATAACGACGGCAGCATGATGCGCCAGAACTTCGAAAGCGAATACTTCGTAACGGAACCGAGTGCAACCGTTGCCCCGTTACTGATGAACGTATTATATGCCGGAATCGCCAACGAGATGCGTATTGCCGTACCGGGCGTACCGAGCGGAAACGTAACGGCCACCATGACAAACGGAACCCTGACACGCAAAGGCGATATCTGGGAAGCCCGCCCCTCAAAGGTCGGCACCGACGCTGTTATATCCGTCAATGCCCGCATGGCCGACGGCCGCAGCGTGGAAATGGCCAAGAATACCTTCCGCGTACGTGCCCTGCCCGACCCGATGCCTTACATCGAGTATAAGGACCAGAACGGCAATATGCGTAAGTTCCGCGGCGGAAACATGACCAAGCGTAATCTGATCGAGACGGAAGTACTCCAGGCAGCTATCGACGATGAAATATTGAATATAAAGTTTGACGTACTACGTTTCGAACTGTTGTTCTTCGACTCCATGGGAAATGCAATACCTGAAGTTTCTCAGGGTCCCCGGTTCTCGGACAACCAAAAAGACAGGATACGTCGTCTGACAAGAGGAAAACGCTTTTTCATCAGAGGTGTAGTAGCCAAAGGACCTGACGGCCTGGAACGTACCCTCACCCCGATCGAAGTCATTGTAAATTAAGTAGGGGCGGTTCGCGAACCGCCCTCAAACTAAGAATATAAAATATGAAACGTTTTTATTACATACTGGCAATTGCAAGCGCCCTGTTCTTCACAGCTACCTCCATACAGGCACAGGAAGAAACAGGAAACACCCAGCAACGGGCAAGAAGAAGCCCGCAGGCCACCCGCGGAGAACGGGCTAATGATAAGAAAGACACCGGTATACCCGAACTGACCGTGCGGGCACAGGATATGAACGAGCGTATGACACAGGAAGTGGGCAACGCCCGCTGGATGCGTGTCATGTACCGGCAGATAGACCTGATGAAAGAGAAGAATGCTCCTCTGTATTATCCGGTCACCCCGATGAACGGACAGATGAACCTTTTCTCCATCATCTTCAGTCTGATCAGCGAAGGTAAAATAGATGCATACCAGTATGAAGACGGTTACGAAGATTTCAGCGACAACAGCAAGATCAATCTGAAAGACATGCTCGACCGCTTCGGCATCTATTATGAGGAAGTACCCGGACAAGGTAACCAGGGAACCACTTTCGTGATCAACGAAAGCGATATTCCTTCCGAAACCGTCCGCTCTTATTATGTAAAGGAAGCCTGGTATTTCGACCAGAATAACTCCGTATTCGATGTAAAGACACTGGCCATCTGCCCGATCATGACCACTTCAGGTGATGTCGGCGAGTTAACCATGCCCATGTTCTGGATTCCTTACGAAAGTATCCGCCCGTATATCAACACGGCATTTATCATGACATCGAACATCAACAATGCCATGACCTTCACGCTCGACGACTATTTCCGCCGCCGTATGTTCGAAGGCGAGATCTATAAGACACAGAACCTGATGAATCAGCCGTTGATGGCTTACTGCCCGACTCCCGATTCCCTCAAGAAAGAACAGGACCGCATCGAAGGCCAGTTGGTTGCCTTCGAAAAGTCACTCTGGTTCCAACCCGACACTACTCAGGTAGAAGACCCGAAAGCGGCTAAAAAAGCGAGAAAATCATCAGCCCGCGGACAAGGCGGAGCCACTACCGAAAAGGCTGTTAAAGAAACCAAAGAAAAAACAGTAAAGACAAAAGCGCCGAAAGCCGAGAAATCTTCTCCGGTTCGAAGCGTACGTCGCAGAAGATAAGAACATATAAACTCAAGAAAAAGTAAAGGCTATGTCATCACGATGTAGCCTTTACTTTTTTTATCAAATTCTATCTAACAAACCATAGTTTTTACAGAACTATGGCCTTTTGTCCTATAAGAAAGTAGGAGATAAGTAAAACAGGGGGCATTTAGCGTGCAAAACACTCTTCTTTAAAGAAAGAACAGAGATTCTATAACTTATTTTTCACAATTTAATACCTAATAAGAAAAATATTATTATTTTTGACACGATAAGATATCATAGTTCTGTAAAGACTATGTCTCTCATCTAAATTACAAGTTTTCACTAGTATAATATTGCGACTTATTAACCTCTTAAATCACAGGCTTATGTTAACTCAACTAAAACTGACCAAAGTGTTGATTATCCTGTCAGTATTCAATTTGTTTGGGAATATTCACACAGAAGCGAATACTCTTTCCCGACAAGCTGCGGTAACTCAACAAAAAAGCAAAGTGACCGGTATCGTAGAAGATGAAAACGGAACCGTTGTCGGAGCCTCCATTTTCATCAAAGACAGTTCCACCGGAACAATTACTGACTCAGAAGGAAGATTTACCCTGACCGATGTCAAAAAAGGCTCGACACTCGTATTCTCTTTCGTCGGTTTAAAAACCCAGGAAATAATCTGGAAAGGGGAAAGTATACTAAACGTCAAAATGGTCAGCGACACCCAGGATTTGGATGAAGTTATCGTAGTAGCCTATGGAACAGCCAAAAAATCAGCATTCACAGGTTCAGCCACAGTTATCAGCGCAGAAAAACTGACACAACGCTCAACCACCAATGTCGTACAATCATTACAAGGACAGGTTGCCGGATTACAAATGACAACTGGTTCCGGACAGCCTGGCGGAGGTTCTCCATCCCTTATCATACGAGGCATAGGTTCTATCAATGCTGATATCGACCCGTTGATTATTGTCGACGGCATGCCTTATGAAGGAGGTTGGAACAATATCAACCCTTCTGATGTAGAATCGGTTTCCGTATTGAAAGATGCTGCATCGAATGCTCTTTACGGAGCAAGAGGTGCCAATGGTGTTATTATTATCACCACGAAACAGGCAAAAGTGGGAGAAGCAAAAGTGACGGCTTCCGCCAAATGGGGCGTAAATACGCGTGGCACCATCGATTACGACTACATCAAAGACCCCGGAGAATACTACGAAGCTCATTATAAAGCATTATATAATCAACTAAGATACGTCAAAGGATTATCTGAAAATGACGCATATACGCAGGCGAATATCAATATGGTAGGCAATACCAAAGAAAACGGCGGCTTAACCTATAACGTATTCAACTATCCGGAAAACGAATACCTGATAGGAAAAGACGGAAGACTAAACCCCAACGCCAAATTAGGACGGGTAGTGAACGGATATACGTTATCTCCCGACGACTGGGTCGATGAAGCATATAGCAGCGCCTTCCGGCAGGAATATAACGTCAATATATCCGGAGGAACCAACAAAATGCAAATGTACGGCTCCTTTGGTTACCTGAACGACGAAGGTATTGTCCCCAATGCCGGATACGAACGCTATTCTGCCCGCTTCAAAGGTTCTTACCAGGCAAAGAGTTGGTTGAAATTCGGTGCTAACGTAAACTATACTCACAGCGAAACATCGACCTTGTCAGAAGACTATAGCACAGATATGGCAAGTGTCGTAGAACAAGTTGCCCCTATCTACCCGGTCTATATCAGAGATGAGCATGGAAATATCATGACCGATGAAAACGGCAAACTGTATGACTACGGAACAACAAATACCGCGTTGGGATTAGCCCGCCCCGTTCTTCCGAACTCATCCATACAAAGCTCCATTCTCAATCTGTCGGAAACAAATGCAAATACGTTTAACGGTAACGGCTTTGTCGATATCACCTTCCTGAAAGACTTCAAATTCACGTTCAACGCAGGAACGACAGTACGCGAACAAAGATATTTCACAACCAGCAACCCATTCTACGGTTTCGGGGCGGAGCAAAACGGTACCATATCCGTTTACCATTACCGCACAACCACACTAAACTTACAGCAGATCTTAAACTATAACCGCAGTTTCGGTAAACATAACGTATCGGCCATGTTGGGACATGAAAATTATAAATACAACTATGTCCAATTATCTGCCGGCAAAAAGAACATGTTCTCTTACTGGGAGAACCATGAATTGAACGGAGCCATCATTGACGCTGCTTCTGCCGACTCCTACGCAACGGATTACAATACGGAAGGATACTTCTTCCGCGGCCTCTACGATTACGACGGCAAGTATTTCTTCTCCGGTTCTTATCGCCGCGACGCTTCTTCACGCTTCCATCCGGATCATTGGTGGGGTAATTTCTATTCCATCGGAGCTGCTTATCTGATCTCGAGAGAAGACTGGTTCAAAACAAACTGGGTAGACTTGTTAAAAATCAAATTCTCGATCGGACAGCAAGGTAACGACAATATCGGTAACTTCCGGTATATCGATACCTATACCATTAAAAACAACAATGACGAGTTATCGCTCGCCTTTGCCAGCAAAGGAAATAAAGATATCACCTGGGAAACAAATACGAACATGAACCTGGGAGTTGAATTTGAATTATTCAAACATAAACTGACCGGTAGCTTCGAATTCTTCAACCGCAAGACGACCGATCTGTTAAACTGGTTCACCGTTCCTCTGTCGTTGGGATATGCAGGTTATTATGACAATATCGGAGACATGAATAACAGAGGTGTCGAACTCGATTTGAGATATACCCCGTTCAATAAAAAGAACTTCTCATGGACGATCAACTTCAACATGACTCATTATAAAAACAAGATCACCTATCTGCCTGCCGAGAAAAAGACGACAGAGATGGAAGGCCACGGCGGTTATATGGACGGAAGCAGGTATTATGGAGAAGGATTACCCATCAATACATGGTATATGCGCCAGTATGCCGGTGTGTCGGAAGAAGGTCTGTCCATGTGGTATTACACCGACAAGGAAACAGGAGAAAAAAAGACCACAACCACCAACTCCAGCGCAGACTATTATCTGTGCGGCGACCCCAACCCGGACCTGTACGGAGGTTTCGGTACGACACTGAATGTCTATGGTTTCGACCTCTCTGCCCAATTCAGTTATACGATCGGAGGCAAAACCTACGATTACGGATATGCAGGCATCATGGCTAATCCGACAGCCTCAAGCGTCGGTAACCGCTGGCACAAAGACATCGCAGACGCATGGTCGCCCGAAAATACAGGGTCAAACATACCGCGCTGGTATTTCAACGACTTATACACCACCAGCATGTCGGATCGTTTCTTGATGGATGGTAGCTACCTCAGCTTGCAAAACGTACAGGTAGGATATACCATTCCCAAGAAATATACCTCTTATCTGGGCATAGACAATCTTCGTTTATACTTTGTATGCGATAATGTATATTACTGGTCAAAGAGAAAAGGATTGGATCCCAGACGCTCCTACACAGGAGTCGGTGCTTCGGGAAAAATATCCCCGCTCCGCACTTTCACCGGTGGCATCAGTTTACAATTCTAAAATCACACAAATTCCATAAAGCATAAAACAATGAAAAAGAAAAATATATTTAAAACAGTAATTGTTTCCAGCGTGTTTTTCCTGGGATTGGGCATGAATAGCTGTATCGAACAAACATTTCCCGAAAGTTCTACGGCCACAGCCGATCAGGTAGCCAACTCGCCAGCCGGTATGCAGGCTATGATGAGTGCAATCGTCGGATATATCAACACGTATAATTCCTATGGTCAAGGTTATAACTTCGACTTCGGCTATAGTGCGTTCGGCATGACAAGAGAGACGATGTGCGAAGATTTCTTCGTCTATAATTCAAATTACGATTACTTCAGTTCATTCGGAAAATGTCTGGCATTGGCGGAAAACAGTACAGTAAACAGTCTGTATTACTACTACTACAAATTCCTCAATAACACCAACAACCTGATACGCCTGATCGACCCGGAAACGGCCACCGAAACCAACAGGCAGTATTTGGGGATCGCCAAAACATTCCGGGCTTTAATCTATATGGATATCTCCCGTTTCTTCGAGTATAAGAAAACAGGCATAGCCAAACTGGACAACGAAGCCGAAGCGAATAAGATATACGGCCTGACCGTTCCCATCATCTACGAGAATATAACGGAAAGCGAAGCCCGCGACAACCCCAGGGTCCCTTTCTACACCATGTATGAATATATCCTGAACGATCTCGACGATGCCGAAGAATACCTGAAAGACTACACCCGGCCTGCCAAGAATATGCCGGACCAGACAATCATCTACGGGTTGAAAGCACGCCTATGGCTGGAAATGGGTACGCGTTTCGAAAAATACCCGAATGATTTGTCAGCCCTCACCCAGAACGTCGACCTCGGTGTCAACTCTGCCAAAGATTGTTATGCAAAAGCTGCTGAATATGCCCGCAAAGTCATCTCAAACAGTGGAGCACAACCGTTATCGGAATCGGAATGGTTCGGAGGCAAAAACTATACGGCCGGATTCAATACCATCCAAACCGGCGCCTGGTTATGGGGTTCGATCATGAACCAGGAAAATATCCACAGCACATGGTTGAACTATGCCGGAAATATATGTACCGAACAGACATTCGGTGTAGGCAACTCCACCTACTGGGCTATCCGCACAATCAGCAAGGCCTTATACGATCAAATACCGGATACGGACTGGCGTAAAATTACCTGGATAGCCCCGGAAGATGCCGGAAAAGAACCGGGAAACAAATATCGTACCATATTATCCGATGTCAATTTCAAAAAGCTACCAGCTTACACGAACCTGAAATTCAAACCGAAAGAAGGCAACATGATCGATGCCAACATAGGAGCTACGATCGATTATCTGATGATGCGTGTCGAAGAGATGTACTTCATTGAGGCCGAAGCATTAGCTGCAAGCCAGGGAGTTGCAGCCGGCGTAAATGCCCTCAACAGTTTTATGACTACCTATCGCTATCCGGAATATAATTGCCAGGCGACTACATTGGATGATTTCCGTAAAGAACTCATACTGCAAAAACGGATTGAATTCTGGGGAGAAGGAATCATTTTCTGGGACTACAAACGTTTGGAATTACCTGTTAAAAGAGGATATCCCGGCACCAACGCACCGGTAGGCTACCGCATGAATTCTATTGAAGGGTATTGCGCCCCCTGGTTCAATATCTTCTTCAGTAAATTCGAGTCACTTAAAAACACAGCCATCGTTTTGAATCCGGACCCGTCGGCCGTTATTTCAGACTGGACCGAATAAAAGGGATGAAACGTTCTACTTTTGATTAACAGAAAAAATCGAACGCGGAAAACTCCTATCGTCCGCGTTCGATTCTTTTTTTAGTCTGCCCCTCTACGTTATCACCTCATCATCTTCACCAAACAACTCCCTACTGCACACAGCATCAGGGTATATCCGGCCGCGACGGTAAGCTGTTTCCGGAATCTTCCCCGGAATCGTTTCCGCACCCCGAGAGTGTCAACAGGGCCCCGATCGAGGCTAGGACGATTTCTGTACGGTCCGCCCACAAAGCCGTCATCCCCAGTATCACCAGGTAACACACGAGCCACCTCCGGCTGATTATCCGGCATAACCACTTTCTCTTTCTTCTCATCTTTCTCCTTCTTTTTCAGGTTCAACAAAAAGCCCAGCAGGGCTCTGATAAATTGCAGGATTTGTCTTAATTTATTCATTGTTTTAAATGTTTATGTTGTTATCAGAAGTGAACTATCTAATTATTGACTGGTTGTAACTGGCTCCCCTCTTGAGAGGGGGAAGGGGGTGTGTCATAGTTTCGCCCTATAACTAGCTTTAACACACCCCTTATCCCCTCTCGAGAGGGGAATTGGTTACTCCCGGCACTATAAACTGATAGCTCAATTATTTCTCTAATTGGCACATTGGCATATTATCCCATTAGCACATTATTTTGCCCTTCCCCGCATCCAATCATACATATCCTTTAATGTGATGATCTTCTCGGCTATGGCAATCAGGTTACGGCGGTATAACTCACGGTTATCTCCGTTCTGCTCGCTGATATAGGGGCTGTAGGCTATCTCTTTCGCATAGGCTTCGGGCTGGCGGCTGAAACTCCACGCACGGCGGTAACCGGTGCGGATCAGACGGGCAAAATCGAGGAATGAGAATTCCACACCGACATAATGACGGAAATAATGCACCCCGCCGGTCCCTTCCACCTTCGCCCGCTCGCCATGCCAATAGCCGTTGGATGCCCCGTACCCCATGATACCGAAATAGTTATGATGTTCCCTGGCCAAATGTGAAGTACCCCAACCGCTTTCGAGCGCACCCTGTGCCAGGATTACTACCGGGTTCATGTCATAGGTCCCACCCGCCTTCTCGGCTGCCGGCAGACATGTCTGCAAATACTGTATCTGTTTATCCATTTTATATGATATTAGTTATTGTTTTATTTGAATATGTACGTAATAATTCGTATCTTTATTGATATATAAACCTTCAAATACATGTCGTATGGAAAATTCATTCAATCAGAACAGAGTATGGGGATGGGGCGAGCTTGCCCTGCAATACTTTCCCAATATTTCACAGAAAAGTGCCACGATGCAATTGTTGAAATGGGTCCGCGTAAGCAGGACACTCGTCGACCAACTGGAAGAATCAGGCTGGCATCCGGGAAAGAAATACCTCACTCCCCGACAAAAGGACTATATCGTCCAGCACCTGGGTGAGCCGTAAAAATGGCTCTCTGCCAGGTTGCCGGGCTATCCCCCTATTCGATCTCCGGACGGTCGCTTCCTCCGCCTCCTTCTCCCCCGCTTCCTTCTTCTTTGTCCGACGGATCGGGAATCTTTTCAAAAGAATAATTGCTGATCGCATCGCGCAGCATCTTGCCGGGACGGAACACAATCCGTTTGCTTTTGATCAGCGCCTGGTTGAACTCTTTTTTCGTCGTCGTACCGGTACTGCCGAACTGCAACTGGAAATTCCCCAGTTCGCCCACCTGTACCACCTCCCCTTTACCCAGGCTGCGTTTCATCACCTCGATCAACGAATCGAGTATCAACCGCACGTCACCCGGTGAAGCGGTGGACGACAGCGAGATCAGATCGCATAACTCATACATACCACACGTCCCTGCCGCTTTCGCGTTCGCATAAAACAACTTGCTGCCTTCCGCAGCCCCTTTGCGCATGTCTTTACGCAATACCAATGTGTACTTTGCTGGCATAATCATACTTTTTAAAGTTAAACATCTTGTTTATTAATCACATAACAAAGATACAACCGGCATCATCCGGCCAACGGAAAGGGACGGAAGGAGGGGGACAGAGTGGAAAGAAAAGGAAAGTTACTGCTTACCCGTATAACCGGAAGGCAACCATTCATCTAAAGAACTATAAATGAATGAACTTTCTGTGGCAATATTTGTATATATAATAATTTAAAGGTAATTTTGCCACAGAATAAAAGAAGAAGATTCATGAAAACGACGAATCAGATCATTGGAGAAAACCTAAAGAAAATCAGAGAATTATCCGGATTCACACAAGATCAGGCAGCCAAATTTATTGGTGTTGAACGCTCTGCTTATAGTAACTATGAAGGAGGTACAAGAGAAGTCCCATATCATATCCTCGAAAATATTTCAAACCTATTCGGTTGTGAGCCTATTCTACTGTTTGAAGATAATATTCAGGCGGAGAATGAAATAATGGCTACAGCTTTCAGAATTTCAGATTTGGAAGACAATGATTTGAAAGCAATAGCAGCATTCAAAGATATTGTAAAGTCTTACCTCAAAATGGAACGTATAGCACAAAATGAAACCGAATAAATTTATCATAGAAAAGCAGGTTTCAGAGTTTCGGACGGACAACGGACTCAGTTCATCCGAACCCATAACCTTAAGAAGCTTACTTCTGAAACTAAACATACTTACGATTTTCAGACCTTTATCCGAAAACTTTTCAGGCATGTGCCTGAAAGATAGTTCAGCGCATCGTTTCATGCTCATTAACTCCAACCAGCCACAAGGCAGACAACACTTTACGATTGCACATGAATTATACCATCTTTATATAGAAGATAAACCGACCCCACACAAATGCAATCCCGGATATGGCAGTAAGAACCTGACAGAACAATGTGCCGACATGTTCGCTTCTTCCTTATTGATGCCGGAAGCAGGTATATGCCAGTTGATACCTGAAACGGAGTTGAAGACTAAAAACATTTCGATCGCTACGGTGTTAAAACTCGAACATTATTTTTCAGTTTCCCGACAGGCTTTATTATACAGATTATTGAACATCGGACTTATAGCGGAAAGCACACGCTCCAAATTAGCGGAAGCAGGAGTAAAATATTCAGCCAGATGTTTCGGATATGATACAGCTCTATACGAACCGGCAAACGAAGGATTAGTCATTGGTGATTTCGGAGAAAAGGCCCGCCATCTATTTGAACAAGAGAAAATTTCGGAAAGTCACTATATAGAGTTACTCCATAAAATAAATATCAATGGGACAGAAGAAAACGAAGATAGTACTCGACGCTGATGTGATTATTCATTTTATGGAGGCAGATTGCTTTTCGCTATTACCTGACATATTTCCGGAATATGAATATCTGATATTGGATGTAGTCTATAGTGAGGTCTCTAAAAACTCCAGAACCAGAGATTTTATAGACAATTACCTTCGATTCTTCCCTACATTGAGAAAAGAAGTTTTTGCTCCCCAAGGGGATTCCAGGAAAGAGTTCTTTTCACTAC
Source organism: Parabacteroides goldsteinii DSM 19448 = WAL 12034 (assembly GCF_000969835.1). Classification (GTDB taxonomy): domain Bacteria; phylum Bacteroidota; class Bacteroidia; order Bacteroidales; family Tannerellaceae; genus Parabacteroides; species Parabacteroides goldsteinii. Next base: position 2,645,344 of record NZ_KQ033912.1, on the reverse strand, counting down.
AACGCACATTAGGAAAAGGTGAAAGTGCATGTATGATTTATTGCAGAGATAATCAAGATGTTTTAGGGAGCAGCAATTTAAGAGATATAAAAGAATATTGCTCCAAAAATAATATTACCTATCTGACCACACTCGATTTTTTATATTATGCTTATTGCAGGAAGAAAATGACAAAAGAGGAATGTTCCGGATTTATGCAAGCTGTAAATAAAGCAGGAAGTAAACTTCCGATCATTGACATTACGCAGTATGCATGTACTGTACAAATCTGATTTTCGCCCTATAGGGAACCTTCTTCTCCCCTATATCCTACCCTTTGTTCCCCTATACCCTGTTGCACGGTAGACTACAGGGTAAAAGACTGAATGTCAGAGGGAAACAAAAGTTAAGGACAGAAAAGGACAAAAAGGACACCGCCACATTTTCAGAAAACACTCATCCGATCAGGCGGCAGGGGAAGTGTTTTTACGGTAGAGGCCGTGAGACAGACGGGTGATGAAGACCGGCTCCAAACGGGAAAGGTGGCGTCTGACGGAACGGTCGTTTATACCGGCTGCCTGGCTGAGCGCATACAAGTCGGACACGGTGAACTGATCGTCCAGCCGGTCGAATATTTTACGGAAATAATCCGGGCAGGTAAGCTCGGGGATATCTGCCGGGGCGGTAAGCTGCGTCATCAGCAAGCGGCTGTGTTCGAGGCAGACATCGACTATGGAAAGGGCCGCCCGGAAATGAACATCGTCACAGAAACGCTCGTCCACCCCGTAATCGAGCGAAGCGACATCGAGAGCGGTAAAGATCATGCAGAGACGGAAAGTCATCAGTCCGTGACGCTTCACGGCACCCAGGAAGTCTTCTTCCCCAAACAGGTCGGTTTCACGCAATAGCTGCGCAAAGTGACGGTTCAGTTCATCCCACTGCCGGAGAGTAAGGCGCACCTGCAAACGTCGTTTACGCAGCAACAGGGCTATATCACGCACACGTTCGGAGAGACTGTCGATCCAGACCTCAAAACCTTCCGCTCCATTCTGAGGCGAAACATCCTGCCAGACCGCCTTGCTGCGGCAGGTATACAGCAGCAGACGGCTTGCCAGCCCGTTCTCCGCACTCGGCACCAGGCGGGGAAATTGTCCGGGTGTACCCGCCAGCAAAAGAGCCAGACGCGGCTGGGGAACGCGGATCATCTCATTATCCACCTTACGGGAGGAGGCGACAGGTTCATGCTGGAAAGCCTTACGCAACAGATCGTCGAACTGCCCATAGTCCTGACGGCTGGCTGAGATCAGAGTATCGATCTCACTGTCGACCATCAGTCCGCCGACCTCGCCATTCTCAGCCAGGTGAACCAACAACTTGGCTTTCGTTATCTGGGTAGGGATGAAAAAATAGCAGGTAGAGGCTTTTACAGGGGCATCGGTCACTTTTACCGCCTGTTTCTTCTGATGGGCAGCCGCTTTCTTCAGTTCCCATTCTTCTAACGCCTGAAGATACTCGTCCTCCTTACGCTTCGTCTCGATCTCGATCAGTGAGGCATAGCTGTCAGCCAGGCGGCGCATGTCATTGATACACCCTTTGCCGTTGGCCGCCGGAGCCACTTCGACCGTGAAAAGATGGGGATAGACACGTTTTCGGTTATAGATACCCCATACTCCCGGGAGGCAGGCACTCAATACGGTACAGGCTGCCAGGAAAGCCATATCATGCTCGCGGCGGTCGGTGTAGAAACGAAGTGCATCGCCCAGCAAAAGGGGAAGACCGGTGGTTATATTTTCCGGTAGAAAAGGGGTTTGTTCGCGAAGCTCCTCACCCGAAAATGTGGCGGTGTCCTTTTTGTCCTTTTCTGTCCTTTTGCTTGGAGGACGGGTAGCCGACTCATCAGTATGTCCCTGATAGGCAGAAGATAAAGCCTGACGGATCTCTTCTTCAGGGAAGTCGTCACCGTGCAACAGGGGTATGCAAAAAGAGACCGTTTCATTGCGGTCAAAGCCTCTCCGGTTAGCTTCGCAACCCAGTCGGTAGACAGTCTGGTTGCGGCTGCCTTCGACGGCAGGATGGGCACGCAGCCAGTCGTGTACAAACACCTGGCCCTGCACAACAGAGGCAGGGGAGAATACCTGAGCTTTCGGATTATAGTAAGCCTCCGGATCATCGCTCACGTAGCAGCAACGACTGATGTCCTTACAGGCACGGTCGCAGAAAACGCCTGAGAGGTGCTCATAATGGGCGGCTACCGCTGCAAATGCAGCGGCATGCTCTTCGCGGGCGGTATCGACACGGACAAAGACTTTCAGCCCCTCACCTCCGGGACTGATAAATAAGGCCAGCGTAAAAGGCTGCCGGAGGAATAGAGCGATCAATGCAGCCAGGTCGGCCACATGATCGAAATCCAGTCCCACCACCTGGCTATAGGCTTCCAGCTGGTTGGCACGATGCCCTCCTTTGAACAGGCCGGAGGGAGTAAAGCCCGGAAGCTGTGCTTTCAGGGAGCGGGCAGCTTCTTTGTCACCGGAAGCCAGGGCAGTGCGGTAAGCGGTTATTTCATGTATCCAGCGTCGGGTACGGATCAGGATAATGATTTCTTCCAGGGTAAAGGACTGTGATGTCGACAGGTAAAGTTTCACGAAATAAGAGACTGAAGGTGTTGCGTTCATACTATTTAAATTTAGGCTGTTCAGCCGGTTAATATGGACGCAATATAGGCATTCCTTTCTTACACAAAAAGCAGTTAAAAAGACCGGTCATAGTCTTCACCAACGCAGTCTCAAGGCTTCTGGTGCGACTGAGCCACGAAAGCGAGCACTATAAACCGGTCAATTTTAAGGGGAATCGGGAGAAAATTTATTTCCCGTTTTCCTTTTCATCCTCCGACATATAGTAATATCTCAGGAAGGTTCCACGAGATACCTCAAATTCAAATATGTCGAAGAGCAGAGCGAGCAGCTTACCGTCATTGATTTCACCGAAATGTTCTTTCAACCGGTTATTCAATTCTCCCATATAGAAGGCCAGCAGCATATGTTCCTTTGCCGGAATATGCAGACGGTCTTCAGGAAAAAGAACGACTGCTCCCAGCAGCCCCTGCAGCCTCCGTTTGCAGGCTTTCAGTTTCCGTTCGTTACTACGCGACAGACAGCCGCTTTCTTCTCTCATCCCGTGCAGACGCTTTATCTCGTCGCACAGCGCATCCAAAGAGAGGATGACTTGTTGTTTTTTTTCATCTTTTTATTCTTTATAATTGTCCTGTGATGACACAGGGTTTTGTTAGTAGCAATAATATGCCAATGAGACAATGTGCTAACGAAGATAGCAAGAGGTTCAATTATTATCAGCTACAACCAGTTGCTAAACAGATAGTTCACTTTTTCTATATTGCCACATTGGCCCATTATTTTCTATATTGCCACATTATTTCTAACGACGAAACCCCGGAGAACGTATTCCCCGGGGTTTGTTTTTGTCTGTCTTCGCTCTTCACAGAGATCGAACAGAAGAACTTTATTTCATTACTTTAGTATTAATATCGACCGCTTATTCGCCTGTCGCAGGTTAATTAGTAGAGACAGACGTATCAATCCGTCTCTACCACGCAGTCAAAATCTATTGATTATAAAAATTCCTTATTTTACAATTGCTTTGACAGCAACTTCGCCTTCTACAGCTACAAATACTACACCTGCAGGAACAGAGATAGTAGCTTCGCTTGAAGTGATTACCGTGCTAGCTACAGCCTGTCCAAGAACATTACTAATAGTCACTTTCTTGCCTTCGGCCCCCTTGATGATTACAGCACCTGTAGTTGCGAATACCTTAACTGCAGATACAGATACTTCATCCGTTGATGTAGCATAATCTTCCGTTACAGTCATATTGAAAATCTGACCCTGGTTCAAACCTTCGCTAATATCTGTTGCACCCAGATCGTCATGATCACCATTTGTCGTTGTGATTCTGGCTAATACAGGAACATTGTTATCCAGTTTCACCCATGCACCTTTATAACCTCCTATCGAAGCATCACCTGCTACTCCATCTTTTTTATCGAAAGATTCCAACAAGAAGTCGTTATGGCCGCGACCTGTACCTTCACCAATAGACGGATCGGTAATTTCATCTTCTGTATAGCGCAATGCCCATACATAGTTACGATGAGTACCGTTCAGGTATTTCACGTCAATCTGTTTAGCGTTGATAGCATCATTCAACTTTTTAGGATTGATGAAGCCTTTTGTATCACGGATATCAGCCAAAGTTGTACCACGCAATACGTATACAAGTTCCTGATCTGTCAAAGAAGCCAAATTGCTCTTCAACTGTGCGAAATCTGCTTTCGGGAAGTACTTCTCTGCACCATCCTTGAAAGCTTTCTTATCAGCCGTCAGTAATTCATCAGCAGTAATAACCATATGGACACCTTCTACGAAGCCCAGACGGGTACGGTTGTTATATTTATAACGGCTTGCTTCATCCAGCTTGTTCAGGCCCGTATAAAGGGCAACAGAGTCATTGAAGTTAACCAACATACGGCCGGAAACATAACCATTATAATATACATAGTGTTCCATGTCTTCTGCATCTGCAGCATCCTGCTTGTCGAAATAACCGTGACCCGGTGCTTCCAGATAATCTTCGCAATAGAAACCGTCTGCAATAGTATCGTTTGCTACCCATAACATGTACTGAGGCATTGCAACCGGAGCAAGCGGTGAAGTAACTACAGAATCAACATAAATAGAAGTATTCCATTCCTTACCCGGCTTGATACCTTCAGAAGTTACACCGGCATAGTTGATGCCTTCTTTTGCATTCGTAATATCGGCATACTGATTTTTGGACATTTCAAACAACGCCTGTTTTACTCCGCCGATACCATCATTCACTACGATATTGATATTACCGTTTACTTCGCGGTCTTCAGCAACCGGTTTATACAACGGACGAATATTGCGAACCAACTGGAAGGCTGACCAGTCATAATTCGGTTCGTTATCCATTGCATACGGATACAGTTTGTCAGGATCATTTACCATTTCCAGAATCTGCCATCCGTTATTGATGAATTTACGATCTGCCGCATCATTATATAAAGCATGTGCTACAGGAGCATTTTCATCGAATACATGCAAATGAGACAATGTTTTGCTTACATCGGCATCCAGGTCATTCTTAACATTGAATATATCATTATTCAAGTTAATAGCATTGGCTGCATCCTTTCCGCTAACCTTGTCGTAAGAACGAACATCCACTAATACGTAGCAAGTATCAGTCTTATCGTTAGTCAGCTCGTCTGCTTTCAGATAGAACTCAGCGATCTTCACATCCTGACCGTTAATGTCTTTCAATTCGCGAACAGCATAACGCTGGTTGTTCTTCGCATCTTTCAATACCACAACATATTTGCGGTTGTTGTCGATAACATTGTTGTCACGAACCTTCAGGGCATAAACTGTTCTGTTCAACGGTTCCAACCCTTTAATATCGCTGTAACCGTATGGAACGTGTGATTTAATCGTTTCAATTTCGAACAAGTTCTTCTGGTTAATGAAGTCGGCATTATCCGGATTCGTTACAGCCAGATAACCGCTAGCATTCGAATACAAATATTTATCGGTATTTGTAGTCAGGTCATCACTATGCTTATCATTGTATTTCAGATAATACGGCTGATTAGCAGATTCTGCCAGACTGTGGAAATCCACATGTTTGTAACCATGATATTCGCTTTCATAAGCTTCGGCATACTTTTCAGGATCGACTTTCGAGATCAATAACGTATCCGAGCAAGTCAGCGTATTCATCGTGAATGTACCGTTTGCACGAGCCACATTATAATAATCGCGGTGGTTGATGATGTAGTTATATTTCACGCCATCGATAGTTGTCTGATACAACTGGCCTTCAAATACGGGAACTTCTTCGCCTTCCGCATAAGAACCCTTACCATATTCACGGTTGAAAATCTGTACTTCCGGAGTTCCATTCTTATTGATATCACTCTTGTTCAGGCAAGGTTTCTGTTTGATAACCCACTGAGCAGACGGCATGATACCGAAATCCTGGTTTTCATTCGGAGTTGCATACATCAGACGACCTACATGGTTATAAACCAAATAAGCATTATTAATACGGCTACCGTTACCTGCCAATGGCTTATCTGTCTTCAACTGTATAAAATACAGGGCATCTTCGTAAGAGTCACGGATAAGCGGAGTGTATTTTGAATCAAATGTCAGACGAAGCCACTGAGTAGCAGTGAGTGTCGCGGCATAAAGAGAATTGTAATCTACAGTTGTTGCATCAACATTAGCTCCCTGAGGAGATTCATGTGCAATATCTACATTCTTTACATCTTTTGCTTTAGCTCCAGTATACATGTCCACATAAGAAGCTCCGTTTGTCACATAAGCCGGGTTGTTACCGGCAACCATCCAAACAGTGTTAGCTTGTGTGGCTCCTGATAAATAAAGCTTTTCATTCTGTTCATCATCTGCATAGAAATACTTTTGAGGATAAGCAATTGTTGTTGCATCGAATTTCGGGGCAGCAGCATACTTCTTGTCTACATAAGTATTCAATCCATTCGGAGAACCTACAGTCAGATAACCTTTTACGTCACCGGCAGCCGGTCCCAGGTTTTGCAGATACAATGCAACCGGAACACCGGCAGCTTTGTTATAAGCATTAGACTCACCTGAATTCGAACTGAAGGCTTTAGCCTCATTTACAGTATTCAAATATTGGGCTACTGTAAGAGGTATCTGATCTCCTTCATAATTATGACGTGAAGCATTCAATGGTTCCAATACAAGGCTATCATTTGTAGCATAGTAAGTTGCTTTCCAATGATAACGTGCTTCATCAGAAGTCATTTCACGATTGCCTTTATATGTATAAGGTGCCCCCGCAACTTTCAGAGCATTATAGTTACCGCCTTCTTCCGTTTCATACAATTCATCCCAAACTTTCAAATATTTAGACTTATCATCATTACTTTGGAATAAAAGGTTATAGCCGGCATAGGCATTAGCATTATTATTAAAGTCAGCAGCTACTGTAGTAGAAGCGATTGTTTGAACCTTCGGATTGAAGTTTCTGCGATCCAACACACCGAAGTCACTGGTTTTAGCGATCCAGGCTACATCAAACGGATTGTTGTAAACAGTAATAGGTTGACCTGTCTTCGGGCTCAACAATGTGAACTTAGCAAAGTCACGTGTAACATTATCACGGTTATAGCCAGGATACTTAGCATTATTATTGGCTGCAAAATCCAAGCTGGTTCCGTCAGCATCGATCATTGAATTCACTTCATCAGCATTCAATACCTTTGCACCGGCTACTACCGGACGGATATGAACCAAAGCCAGGTCCTTATTGTCATCAAGATCATATAAATCGGCATCAGCAAATGCTTTAGCAGATGCTTTTACTGTTTTTACATAATAATGATCGGCATCGTAACGAACGTTTGCTTCCGGTCCTACTTTTACCATAGCCAATGCCATGATTGAATCCTGAGATGCGGTCTGATTATCTGCATGGAAATAAGTATACAGCAACTTAGAATCAAAGTTATGATTAGTCTGTTCCTGAGTTGTATACCAGGCCCAGTTGGTAGCACAACCTCTGATCACAGAAGGTATACCTGTTTTCAATGTTCTTACGATTGGCTCTGCAGCTTGAGCCGCAGCATCTGTGATAGCCTCCATATTTGCCAAATCCCCAGCCGTAAGAAGTTTCGCATCCTCATGATTGAATGTCAACGTATAACCGGTTTCTTTATTAGTAAAAGTATAAATACTTCCGTTTACTTCCTGACCAACACGTTGAATCTTCCATAAAGAATGAGAGAGCACAGCATCCTGAATCGGCTTAACAGCCAGATACAATCTGCCGGTTGAATAATCACGTTCCTGAGTCAACACATAAGTAGCTCCGTTAGCTTTAGCATCATCAGCCATATTAACCGCCAACTGATACCATTTGCCCGCTTCTATGTTTTTCACCCCGAAGAACCCCTGGTCCAAAGATGCACTTTTCACAAACTGAGAACGGTAAGTGACCTCTCCATTCTCCAGATGTGCATTCTGTGCCAGAATCGGAAATGAACCGGCCAGCAAAATACCGGCCACAAGTGTAGAAAACTTTTTGTTCATAATCTTTTGTTTAATATTAATAATAGTGTTACTTAAAAGCCTTTTAATCACAGAACAGGAACGTTACTCAGAAGCGAATGACTAGAAAAAACGTTCCTTTTTTCTCGCCATTATTTTCGGCATATTTTGACTTTGTGCAAGAAATAAGCAATTTTATACTTACTTTGCTATCCAATTGATAAGAAAGCACATAGGTTTAGGAAAAAATATTGAGGAATGTATTGCCCATTCAAAAGTTATATTTAATTTTGCTGGCGAGAAAAAAGGAACCTTTCTTTTAGTCATTACTATACATTCGTAATTACACTATAAAACAATATATTATCTACCATTTTACACCATAATTATATGTATGGATTTAAACACGCGTACATATATTAATATGCTGATACACAGCATACCTCTTTGTAGGAATTTGGCATGCAAATGTTAAAAGGGTTATTTCAGAGCATTTCAGGCACAAAAAAGGCCATCGTTAAAAACGATAGCCCTGACTCATTGATCCTATAAAAAGGACTCACAAACTATTAATCTCTTCTTCGGAAAGGCCCGAAGCTGTTGAAATAGCTTTAACATCTATCCCTTGTCTTTTCAAGTTTGCAGCCATAAGACGCATCCCTTCGAGCAACCCCTCGGCACGACCTTCCACACGACCTTCCGCCAAACCTTCAACCTTGCCTTCTGCATGTCCTTCATCTTTAGCATAATCAACAATATTCTTGCAGTCACGATACACCTTTAGCGCCTCATCATATTCCAGGCGCTCCTCTTTGGTGAGATTTCCTATACCGGCAATCTGTTCCAGTTTCTCGAATAGTTGTTTTTGTGCCTTAAAAGGCATACGCTCTAGCTTGTCCATATTCTTTAATATATATAACCACATTTCAAAAGGGGTTTCACACTCATCCTCCTCTTTCGTAAAGAAGGGCATCTCCAGGTAGACCTGACGGATCTTATCACTAAACAGCTTTCCTGTCTCCCTATCTGCCAGGATTATATCCGTTCGCAGTTTATCGGTTCGTCCGGACTTGAAGTTCAACAGAAATACTCCGTATACCGGACAGATACCGAATTTCCATTCCGGACCTCTTTCTCCCTGTTCACACACTGCTCTACAAAGATAGTATAATCCGCGTTCATGGAAATAACATTGGGAAGCATTTTGGACCTCTACGATAAATACGGCACCATCAGCATCCTTACATTTCAGATCAAATATGGCACCACGCCCTTCTATCGTCTCGGAAGGCAATTCCACATTCAGGAAAGTAAGATCGACAATACTGTGCTCTCCATCGAACAGATCATTCAAGAAATCTACCAGCAAATCTTTACTGATTTCACGGCCAAACAGGATTTTAAAACCCCTATCGACCCAGGGATTGATAAACTTTCCCATAGTTATTTACGATTTTAGTTGTTAATAATACTAGTGCTACAAGGATTTTCATATCCTTGCGGCAAATATAAAGTATTCACCTGGTATAAAAAAACTTTTATACAGATTATATTGTCCTTTTAATAAAATGCTAGCCCTTCCATAGAAAAGCCCTGTATCCGGGAGTTTCTTTACTACCGAATACAGGGCTGATTATTTATGCAAATTGTATTTTACAACTTATGTATCACCTTCATCAACTGTTCGCCCAGGCCGATGGTGTATCCCTGGGATACGAATACGACACGGTTGAAGGTATCGGCGATGATGAAGATCGGAAGCTGGCTGGCATTCTGTAACTTCATGGCCGATGCGATCTCTTTCTGGATATGACCATCGGCATCGATACCGTATGTGATTGTGCCCGGCAGGTCGCCGAACTCTTTCGGATCGAAGTTTTTGTAACCTTTTTCATCCGGGAACAACAGTACCATGCTACGGCCCCATTCTTCCAGATCCTTCTTCACGGCTGCGATATCGCGCATAGCGTGGTTGGTCGGTTCCTGACGGGCGCCCAGGATGGCTACAACGAAATAACCACGGCCGGTTGTTGCCAGTACGCTGGTTTCTTCACCGTTATCGGCACGTTTGAACTTGTTTTCCGAATTGAAGTTACCGATTACCTGTACCTCGTCGGTGTTCTCACGCATTTCCAGCTTAGTATCTGTTGTCTTGTCCGGTTCTACGTTGAAGAAAGATACTTCGGCCAGGACGCTACCGTTTGCCATACGGGTTCCGGTTACCATCATATAGTTACCTTCGTCCATCGACAACGGTTTCTTCAACATACTGCTCCAGGTATCGCCAACGCCCATATCTACATTGCCGGATCGTTCGAAGTTCAATGTCTGCAACTTCGCATCCGGAAGAATCTTGGCAATCGTAAAGTGGCTGTAATATTTCGGATCCTGCAAAGCCTTGATCGGACTGTAGGAAGCGACCACCTTACCTTGTTTGGCTGTAGTCTGAACGGCTGCTTCGAAGTCAACGTCCATCCAGTTGCCATCCTTCATATACTGTACCTTACGGGCTACCGGTTCGATACGTGCCGGGATACCCAGGCTACGGGCAACTGCGACAAAGAAGATATTACGTGAACCCTTATCGGCAATGCGGGCCTTGAACACACCCATCGGCATAACCGGAATACGCTGCGGATTCAATGCATCATTGATTGTGATATTCTTTTTCACCCACTCAACCAGAGCCTGCGGGTCCTCTTTTGCCTGTTTCGCCAGTGCAGCATCTACATTTGCCTGGAAATAGCTGCGATACGGAGTAAGGAATTCGTTAGCTACGCGCGGGTTCAATATATAATTATTGAACTGTTCGCTCTTTACTTCTTCCGTATTATTCAGGTGATCTGCCAGAACGGAAGCCGGCGTATCACGGAGGTCTTTAGCCGAAATCACATCCAGTAACGCCATAGCAACCGGACGTTTATCAGCCGGAGTTTCACGCAGGAACTTTTCGATTTCCATCCAGTTACCGCGGCTACCGATCAGAAAGTCGGAAGTCTTCAGCGGGTCGATACCGAGTTCTTTAGCCAATGCTTCGGCTTTTTCTTCGGTATAGAAAGTTGCTACATATTTGTTACGAATAGCATCTTCTTCCAACAGGCGTTTGGCGTTGGCCTCTTTCTGTTCCGGAGTTACTTCGGCAGGGATAGAGCCTTCTACCGGAGGAATAATGTCAAGAGTAACTGCTCCGAGTGCATCCCCCGGTTTCTTATCCAGCTTGATCGTCGCGTCACCTTTTCCAAAAGATACTTTATCGAAACCGAATTTACCGTCTTTGGTTGCCCATACGAACATATCACCTTTACCGGCGGTCAGGAAAGTCTTTCCTTCGGCATCGGTTTTCTTATTGGCTACGGTATAGAATTCTGCATAGTTGTAGATTTTAAATTCCACGTTTGCATCGGGGACAGGGTTACCGTCGGTATCGACTACGGTCACGATGGCTTTGCCTGTCGGTGCGTAGTTGTCGATCACATTGATTTCTGTGTAACCGTCTGTTTCAAGCATCACTTCTTCCGGACCGTTATATTTGCCGAATACCTTCGTATGCATCAGCATGCCCCGGTAAGCCGGACCGTTAAACCATCCCAGATTCAGGACCGGTTCCGGTTCGCAGGCACCCAGGAAATACCATTTGCCGTTCACCCAGGCTTCTACCCAGGCATGATTGTCGTCGGTATGTGCCCAACGCGGGGTATATACCTGGCGTGCAGGGATACCTACCGAACGAAGCGCAGCCACCGTAAAGGTAGACTCCTCACCGCAACGGCCGTAAGCTGTCTTTACAGAAGCCAACGGGGAGCTGGTACGGGCATCGGAAGGCGTATAAATTACCTTTTCATGACACCAGTGGTTTACTTCCAGCACGGCATCGTATAAGGACATGCCTTTCACACGGTCTTTCAGTTCGTCGAAGAAGACCATACGGCTTTCGTCCAGGTTCTCATTGTTTACACGGATAGGAAGAACAAAATGACGGAAGATGTCTTCAGGGATACTGTCACCCCACGGCATTTCCTGCTTTGCCTGGAAAGAACTGCGGATATTATCCAGGTAAAGTTTTCCATCATAGTCGGTAATGTCGCCGATCGGCATATAGGCGTACAGGAATGTAAGCGCCTCTTTTTCTTCCGGCGTCATTTGTTGATTGAAAACTGCAAACAGATCTCCGTCAGGCAGGGCTGCCTGTTTGGCCTGGAAATCTTTCTCTACTTCGGCTCTGAATGCATTGTCAGAGATGAAGTGCTTCTCTTTGTTACACGCCGTCCCTATCAGGAGAGCGAACAATAATACGAATAAATGTGTTTTATGCATAGTGTTTATTTTACGCCGGCAAATATACGTAATATATTCATTAATCAGTATATAAGCTTGTTTTTTCGGCATTCAAACCATTGTAGTTTCAGTTTTTTTTCGTTATTTTGAAAGATAATTTAGAGTAAACCGTTTCCGCTTATGTTCCACGACTTAGACATTTTACATAATGCGGAGGGAATCTTGTTGATTGCTTCCGTCATTCTTTTTTTCAGTATTTTCGCCGGTAAGGCAGGTTATCGTTTCGGACTCCCCGCCTTGTTATTATTCCTGGGAGTCGGTATGTTGTTCGGCAGTGACGGACTGGGTATCCAGTTCAGTAATCCCAATGCGGCACAGTTTATCGGTATGCTGGCTTTGAGTATCATCCTGTTCTCGGGTGGTATGGACACGAAGATATCAGAAGTAAAACCGATTGCTCCACAAGGGGTTATACTTGCGACGATCGGGGTATTGGCTACCACCTTTATAACGGGTGGTTTCATCTATTACTTGTCCAAACTGGTCACCGGCTACGAGACGCTGACACTTCCGGAGTCGCTGTTGATGGCGGCCGTCATGTCGTCAACCGATTCGGCTTCCGTATTCTCTATCCTGCGAAGCAAAGGGGTGTACCTGAAAGAACGGCTTCGTCCGACATTGGAGTTGGAAAGTGGTAGTAACGACCCGATGGCGTATATGCTGACTTTGTTACTGATCGCTTATATCCAGACGGCAGGGATGAACCTGGCTGATGCTGCCTTATCGCTGGTTATCCAGTTATCGGTGGGTGCTATTGCCGGTTTCCTGTTAGGAAAGATAGCTGTATTTATCATTAACAAGATAGATATCGACAACGAATCGTTGTATCCGATCCTGCTGTTGGCTACTGCATTCTTTACTTTTGCTGCCACTACACTATGTAAAGGAAACGGCTACCTGGCCGTATATATAGCCGGCTTGGTGGTAGGAAATGCCAAGATTGTACATAAAAAGAGTATCGGTACGTTCTTCGACGGTTTTGCCTGGTTATGGCAGATCGTGATGTTCCTTACGCTCGGATTGCTTGTCAACCCGCACGAACTGCTGCCGGTGGCCCCCATCGGGTTAACGATCGGTATCTTCATGATTATCTTCGCCCGTCCGATCAGCGTGTTCCTTTGCCTGATTCCTTATAAAAACTTCTCCTTTAAAGGAAAGTTGTATATATCGTGGGTAGGTTTGCGCGGCGCCGTACCGATCATCTTCGCCACTTACCCGATGATTGCGGGAATAGAACACGCCGGACTGATATTCAATGTGGTATTCTTTATCACCATCCTTTCGTTGCTGATACAAGGCACTACCGTAACACAGGCTGCCAAATGGCTGGATATGATCGACGAACCGGAACGAAAAGATGTATTCGGTATCGAACTGCCGGAAGGCATCAAGAGCGCGATGAGTGAAATCGACATCACTCCGGAAGTGCTTACGCATGGGAATAAACTGATGGAGCTTACCCTGCCCGACCATACACTGGCGGTTATGGTGATGCGCGACGGACGTTATTTCATCCCTAAAGGGAATACAGTCCTTATGGAAAACGATAAGTTACTGATGATCTCCGATAACGACGAAGCGTTGCTCCAGGCTTATGAGGCACTGGGGATTACGGATTATACGCTGACAAAGAATTAATATTACTATAATCTGAATCTTGTTTCTCCCGAGGAAACCTTTGTTTCTTACGGGAGAAACTTTTGTTTCACCTGGAGAAAATAGGTGAAACACCCGGAGAGGTATTGAACAACTTCCTGAAGACGTTTTCTCGTTCTCTAGTACTTTTTCAATGACACTAGTTCGATTTTAATAGCTCATCTATCGCTTGAGTTATTTCTTTCCCGGTATGTTCCAGATTATAACCTTTTATGATTCGTTTTATAACTCTGTTCTCATCCAGTATGAAGAAAAAAGGAACGCCTCGGTCGCCATTCAGATAAGTATTCACTATTTCATCGTTACCGGCAAGAAACAAGTAGTTTATATGTTGTCTATTTGCATAATTCTGAAGTGACGGCATTTTCCGATTCCAGATTTCAACGGCAAGAACCGTCAGTTGTTCTGCGCTGTATGTCTCTTTCAATTTATTCAGGAAAGGGATAGAAGCTGCGCAAGGGCCGCAACCGATTCCGGTAAATTCCATTACAATGACTTTACTACTCAGGTCCGACAATGAGACTTGCAGATCTTTGGTATCCGTCAAAGTCCAATCGGGAGCTTTTTGACCAGTAATATTTACCTCTGGCTTGGTGTCATATTTCTTGCCATATTCTCTGACCTCGTAATCTGCCGGGATGTAGTCGGAGGCAGTAATTCCTTTAGCGCTCAGTGTATTAAACTGGCCTTCTATATAAGTATATTCAGTTATGTTATGTGACATTTCTCTTCTGACCTTGTAGGGTAAATTATCCGATTTACGGATGTGTACCTCATATATGGAAGTCGGGTCTTGGTAGAACGGTGGCTTGGGAAGATGGTAAGGTCGTCCGAAAAATTCAACTTGTACATCTTCGTTAATAACCAAACTAAGCAGATATTCATCTCCGCAATCTTTCATGTCCACGGAGATACTGTCCTGGGTTGTCAGCACATATTTAATAATATTCTTCGCATAGTTGAAATAAGGAGTTCCTACGCCTACCAGTCTGAAAGGCAGGTTTCTGCGAGTAAAATCATCAACCATAACTCCGTGTTTGTCATGGTAAAAGGATAGACGTACATACCCATCATAACAGGAACTTATTTGCTTTTTCTCAGCATCCGAATAGTCCGCATAACTGGCACCTACCGCAGTGTCTGCCGGATTATCATATTCTTCTACAAATGTATAGACAGAATAGCCCGGTATTGTGTCGCCCGGTTCCCAAGCTTCACTCTGCAAACGGTAAGTAGCCGTTTTTATCTTCTCCAAATTATCTAATACTTTTCTTAAGTATTCACTCCTGTCTTCCGTTCCGTTCCCCGTCATTACTGCTGACAAAAAGAGAACGATAAATAACAATTTTGTTCTCATGGTATAATTATTAATACTATATGTTCTCTACTACGATATGTACGCAAATATACGACAACACCGTATTTACATGATAAATAAACAATTAAATTATATTAAACAGTACACCCAGGCTTAAAAGTTCGTAAAAAAGCAAGGATTTATATACAAAACCATAGCAAGTAGCGTTATTATATAACTATTCCGATTAAATTTGTAAGAATAATAAGGTAACAAATATGGCAGTAAAGAAAGACAGAGTACTTTGGGCAGATGATGAGATCGATTTGCTGAAACCTCACATTTTGTTTTTGCAGGATAAAGGGTATGAAGTGGTTCCGGTAATCAGCGGGCAGGATGCAATCGACTGTTGCAGGGAACAATCGTTCGATATTATTTTCCTGGACGAGAACATGCCGGGCCTGACTGGTCTGGAAACGCTTGCCCACATTAAGGAAATCAACCCTAACGTACCGGTCGTCATGGTTACTAAAAGCGAAGAGGAAAGCATTATGAACCAGGCAATCGGGAACAAGATTGCCGACTACCTGATCAAGCCGGTCAACCCGAACCAGCTACTCCTCTCCATTAAGAAGAACGTACATAAAAACGTCATCATATCGGAAACGACAACAGTCGGCTACCAGCAGGAATTCAACCGTATCGGCATGCAGATCAACGATTCGCTGACGACCGACGACTGGATGGAATTATACAAGAAACTGGTGTACTGGGAGTTGGAGCTGGAAAGCAGCCAGGTACAGATGACCGATATGCTGCGGATGCAAAAAGAAGAAGCAAACAACGCTTTCGGAAAATTCGTAAAAAAGAATTACGTAAACTGGATACAGAACCCTGCGGAACGCCCTCTGATGAGCCCGGATCTGTTCAAGAAAAAAGTATTCCCGTTGCTGGATAACAATGAAAAGGTTTTTTTCATCCTGATCGACAACTTCCGCCTGGACCAGTGGCGCGTGGTAAAAGACCTGCTGGCTGAATATTTCACTTTCGATGAAGGATTATATTACAGTATTCTTCCTACCGCCACACAGTATGCCCGCAACTCTATTTTTTCGGGCCTGATGCCTTTACAGATAGAAAAGATGTTTCCGGACTTATGGGTGGATGAAGAGAGTGAAGAAGGAAAAAACCTGAACGAAGAGCCTTTGATCCGGACACAGATCGACCGTTTCCGCAAGAAGTACACCTTCTCTTATAACAAAGTACACGACTCACAATACGGTGAAAAGCTGTTGAATATGATCTCTTCACTGACGCACAACCAGCTGAATGTCGTTGTCCTGAACTTTGTGGATATGTTATCGCATGCCCGTACGGAAATGAAGATGATCCGTGAACTGGCACAAAGCGAAGCTGCCTACCGCAGCCTGACCCGTTCCTGGTTCCAACACTCGACCACCCTGGAGTTGTTCAGACGCATCTCCGATAAAGGGTATAAAGTGATCGTTACAACCGACCACGGAACAATCCGCGTCAATAACCCGATCAAAGTGATAGGAGACAGGAATACCAATACCAACCTCCGTTACAAAGTTGGTAAAAACCTCAATTACAATCCAAAAGAGGTACTGGAGATACGCGATCCGGAAAAGATAGGCCTGCCCTCTCCCAACCTGAGCAGCAAATACATTTTTGCGATGAACGATGACTTCTTCGCTTATCCGAACAACTACAATTATTATGTTTCTTATTACAAGAATACATTCCAGCACGGAGGAATCTCGATGGAGGAAATGATGGTGCCGTTTATTACCATGATACCAAAATAATTGAAAATTGAGAATTGAAAATTGAAAATTAATATACCTTTGCGGGTAGATTACAAATGATCAATAATCAATAGACATCATGAGTATTATCAAAATTGAAAATTTAGATACCATCCGCCAGGCAGCCAAAGAATTCATTGCCGGAATGGATGACCGTACCGTCTTTGCCTTCTACGGAAACATGGGAGCCGGAAAAACAACATTTATCAAAGCGATCTGCGAAGAGCTGGGCGTAGAAGATGTGATCAACAGCCCGACATTCGCCATTATCAACGAATATCGCAGCGATACGACCGGCGAGTTGATCTATCACTTTGACTTTTACCGCATCAATAAGATCAGTGAAGCAGAACAGATAGGAACCGAAGATTATTTTTACAGTGGTGCCCTCTGCTTTATCGAATGGCCGGAAAAGATCGAAGAGTTGCTGCCGGGAGACGTGGTAAACGTTACGATCAGCGAAAATCCCGACGGATCACGAACCGTAGAAGTGAAATAACTGATGGAACCTACCGATTATTTCATACTAGCCATCTTCATTGCCCTGGGAGCATTTTCCCTGGTCGCTGCCATCTTTAACTTCGACTGGTATTTCGAAACCAGCGGAGCAACGACTTTCGTAAACAAATTCGGAAGAAAAGGAGCACGTATATTTTATGCTTTACTGGGATTAGCGCTAATTGGCTGCGGCACACTCGGTTTGATTTACTGGTAAAAAAATAATGCATCATAAACAAGGAACAGAAGTCTGTCTTAGGATTCCTATTCCTTGTTTTTCTTACCTTTGCACCCAACTAGTATTGCTATTGTATTTACCTGTCTAAATAAAAACTTATGAAGCGAATTAATTGTATCCATTACATCGTAGCATGTATGCTACTTATGTGTATTACTGCCTGTGATAAAGAGAACTCAACAATAGAAGATGAGATTCCCGCAGCAATCAAAAGCGACTTCTCCAAAAGATATCCATCTGCTGAGATCACTTCTTTCATGAATTATTCGGATGGCATCGACCAAATAAAATTTAAAGATCCGGAACAAAATGAGGCATTGATCTCGTATGTCAATGATAGCTGGAAAATGACCTATACAGAGATCAGCGATATCCAACAACTCCCCATTGAAGTTCAGACTTCTTTCCTGCAAGCCGGATATATTGGCGTACAGGACATTGAGATATTTAAAACAGAACGAGCAGGGATAACAAGGCCTCTCTACACGTTACATTTCACGTATCCCTGGAAAAAATACGACAACATGCAACATTATATTTATATCAATGACGACGGACTTTACTTGAGAACCCTTAGATGTACTCCAAACGATACACGCTGGTTTGTAAATCTGCCCGAAGACCATTTTAATTTTATACACGAAAAATATAAAGGGGCAGAGATAAGAGGATACATGAATGACGGAGAGCATGAATACTTCATCCTTCACAATGATACAATTAAACATGTTTTCTTTCATGGGGAAATAGCAACAGACAGAGGTTTCTGGAGAAGGACAATGTACGAATTAAGTAAGGATACTCCTATCCCGGACAATGTTGCCAAAGTATTAAAACATGACAACCCGGACTTTATCTATACAAACCTTTACTATATCGAATCTGAAGAAGGAAACTCATATCTTTTCCAGGATAAAAAACGGGATGACGAATTAGGATACACTATCGGCGAAAACCTCCAGCCTGTTGAAGAATAATACGACTTTATCACTTTCTATATAAAACAAAAAGAGACAACTGATGCATTAATGACCGGTTGTCTCTTTTTGTTTTATCCAATAATATCTTCTTTATTCCATCAACATAAAGTCAAGCTGCTTACGTTCCAGATTGGCATTTGCGATCTTCACCGTTACAGGATCACCCAGACGGAAGCGGCGTTTCTTACGACGGCCGATCAGGCTGTATGTCTCTTCATCCATATCGTAGAAATCATCTCCTAAGTCACGGATAGGAACAAGGCCTTCGCACTTGTTCTCATTCAACTCAACATACAATCCCCATTCGGTAACACCGGAGATCACACCGTCGAACACCATGCCTAACTTATCCTGCATAAACTCAACCTGTTTATACTTGATAGACGCACGTTCAGCATTTGCAGCAACCTGCTCCATCGTAGAACAATGGTCACATTTTTCTTCATATTTTGCCTTTACCACGCTGCGTCCGCCTTCAAGATAACGTTCCAGCAAACGGTGCACCATCATATCCGGATAACGGCGGATAGGAGAAGTAAAATGAGTGTAATATTCAAAAGCCAGACCATAATGGCCGATATTCTCTGTCGTATAACGTGCTTTCTGCATCGAACGGATTGCCAATGTTTCAATCAGATTTTCTTCCGGTTTATCATGTACTTCATCCAGCAAACGGTTCAGGTTGCGGGAGATATCGATCTTACTGCTGCCTTCCGTTTTCATCTTATAACCGAAGCGGCGGATAAAGGCGGCAAAATTCTCCAGTTTATCCGGATCGGGCAGATCGTGGATACGGTAGACAAACGTTTTCCTTGTCTTTCCTTTAGGCACTTTACCTACAAATTCTGCTACTGTACGGTTCGCCAGCAACATAAATTCTTCAATCAGTTTGTTGGCATCTTTCGATTCCTTGATATAAGTACTGATCGGTTTTCCGGTTTCGTCAATTTCAAACCTTACTTCAAAGCGGTCGAAGTTAACGGCTCCGTTCTTAAAACGTTTTTCACGCAACTTCTTTGCTAATGCGTCCAGGACCAGTATTTCGTCTTTATAATCACCTTCGCCTGTTTCGATCACCAACTGTGCCTCTTCGTAGGTGAAGCGGCGGTCGCTCTTGATCACGGTACGTCCGATACGCGACTTCTTCACGTTGGCCTCTTCGTCCAGTTCAAAAATAGCGGAGAAGCATAACTTCTCTTCGTCCGGACGCAAAGAACATATCTGGTTACATAACCGTTCGGGCAACATCGGAATCGTACGGTCCACCAAATAGACGGAAGTCGCACGGCTTTCCGCTTCACGGTCGATCAGACTTTCAGGTTTTACATAGTGAGTTACGTCGGCAATATGCACACCCACTTCCCAGTTTCCGTTATCCAGCTGGCGAACCGAAAGGGCATCATCAAAGTCCTTGGCATCTTTCGGGTCGATGGTAAAGGTCAGGACTTTACGGAAATCCTCACGCTTGGCAATTTCTTCTTCCGGGATAATCTCCGATATCTTATTTGCCGCCTTTTCCACATTTTCCGGATAAGTATACGGCAGGCCGAATTCTGCCAGTATCGCATGCATTTCGGCTGTATTCTGACCGGCCACACCCAGAATATCGACCACTTCACCCAGCGGGTTCTTGGCTTCGTCCGGCCATTCAACGATACGGACAATGGCTTTATCGCCATTCTTACCGCCTTTCAGTTTTTCTTTCGGGATAAATATATCGTTTGCCAGCGTCTTGTTCTCGGTGATGAGGAAGGCAAAGCCTTTCGTTACCTGCAATTTGCCGACAAATGTCTTTTTCTGGCTTTCCAGTACTTCGATCACTTCGGCTTCCGGTTCAGCGCCCTTGCGTTTGGCAAACAACTGCACCTTCACTTTATCACCGTCCATCGCATGTCCGGAATTCCGTTCCGCCACGAAAACCGGCGCACCCCCATCTTCCGGTATAAACGAGTTTTTCCCGTTGCTCCGGCGTCCGAATGTACCGATCGCAGTGGTACCCAGACCGTTATACCGATAACGTCCGCGGTCTATTTCTGTAATAAAATTTTCGGCAGAGAGATCATACAGCAGGTCTACAACCTGTAGCTTCTGCACCTGGCTCTCTACGCCAATCAGTTTGCTAATCTGTTTATAGTTAAATGGTTCCTTGGGAGAGGATTGAAAAACGGACATAACGGAGTGGAGCATGGCTTCTTTCTTCATACGTTTAGCCTTGTTCTTCTTCGGTTTGTTTTCTCTATTATCCTTCTTCCCGGATTTGTTTTTCGTCATATATTTTTTGTAATTAAATGAGAGATAAATCATCTCTCTCACAAAATAAACAAATATAATCGATATACTGTTTACAAACAGGTTAAATTATATTGTTCACTTTGCCGGTTGTTTAAATTTGTAAGGCTCCGGCCCGCTTGCTCCGGGTTTACAAACAAAAAGACTACCGCTAAGGGGATATTCTTCCAGTTGTTGTTCCGAAAGTCCGGCCCGTGCCGTTGTAATGTAGAGCGTATCCATATCCTTGCCGCCGAATGCACAAGAGGCCACATTGGGAGCCGGAACTTCTACTTTTCCCAGTAACTCACCCGTATAAGGATTGTAGCAGTACACACCGAAACCGCCCCACTGAGCTACCCATAAATTATCGTTGCTATCGATCGTCATCCCGTCAGGAGCCCCTGAACCGGGAGGTAAGGTGACAGCAACGCCATCAAACAGGATTTCGCCTGTCTTTTCATCATACCGGTAACGAGCTACCTTACCGGTCGGAGTATCATTGTAATACATGTATTTCTTATTGGCCGACCAGACAATCCCGTTAGAGATGGTAACTTTCTCCAACTTGGTCTCCACCGTTCCGTCAGGCACAACCGTATATAATGTTCCGGCACCTTTAGGCGCCCCGAATCCCATCGTTCCGATCCATAAACGGCCTGCCGGATCACATTTTCCGTCATTACATCTTACTTTTCCTTCATAATCGGGAATAGGTGCCACAGATGACAAACTTCCGTCATTCAAGTTCACCCGTACAATCTCATCCTGGAGAGAGACAACCACCGTGCTGTCCGTCTCCGGCACCACTGTCGAAACCATACGGTCGAACTCCCACGTTTTACAGTCCTGCTTGTCCGGATAATATTCATACAAGGTCTTTCCTTCGATATCAACCCAGAATAGGGTATTTCTGTCCGGATGCCAGATAGAACCTTCACCGGTTGTTGCTTCTGCTTTAAATGCCAGATCCGACTGGATCATTTTAGGAGCCGAGGAACATGATGTTCCTGAAAGAAAAGGGACTGTTAACATAAGGGTCACTATTAAATTTTTCATGGTAAATAATCAATTTCGCTGCTCATTATATCAATGCAAATATAAAGTATTTTAATCATTCATAAAGAATAGGCAGGAATTTATTCCTAAAGAAAAAAAGTATTCGTCCCGCCCGGTAACCCGCCGGCAACAGTGTTTTTAACCTGCAATCAGATTGTTTCACTTATTACCTTCAGGAGAAACAGTTGTTTCATCATAGTGAAACAACTTGTTCCTAGTAATGAAACAACTGTTTCTACCTAATGAAACTATATACACATGCCTAGGTAATACTATTTTCCTCCTAAAACAGATCCGAACAGGCACAGGGTATCATGTTAAAAGTCCTAATCTTAAGTCTAAAAGGTCGATGTAACGAATTTATTATGTAAATTTGCCGTTCTAATAAAAATAACCAATGGGTGTAGTAATTAAAGAAGTTACCAGCAAAAAAGAACTGAAGAAATTCGTTAAGTTCAATATTGATTTATATAAAGACAACCCCTACCATATACCGGGATTGATCGAGGAGGAGATGGTTACACTGGACAAGAAGAAGAATCCGGCATTCGAAGTTTGCGATGCCATCTATTTTCTTGCCTACAAAGACGGTAAAATCGTCGGCCGTATCGCCGGAATGATTAACCGCCGTAGTAACGAAGTGTGGAACCAACAGCGCGCCCGCTTCGGTTTTCTGGATTTCATCGATGACGCAGAAGTCGTAGACGCTTTGTTCAACGCCGTTGAAAAATGGGCTAAAGAACAAGGAATGAAAGAGATTCACGGCCCGCTGGGATTTACGGATATGGATCATGAAGGTATGCTGATCGAAGGATTCGACCAACTCGGAACCATGGCCGCCATCTATAACTTCCCTTATTACCCGCAGCATCTGGAACGTATGGGATACGAAAAAGATCAGGATTGGCACGAATTTAAAATATATATCCCGGAAGGTGTACCCGACAAACACCTGCGCATCGGAGAAATAGTAAAAAAGAAATATGGCCTTAAAACAATGAAGTTCAAAAAGACGAAAGAGATATGGCCGTATGCACAAAAGATTTTTGAAACACTGAACGAAGCGTATGCACCATTATACGGTTTTGCTCCACTGACCCAGAAGCAGATCGACTATTATGTAAAAATGTATATCCCGATGATCCGTCTGGATCTGGTGACTCTTATCATCAGGGAAGAGGATGACACCGTAGTCGGTTTCGGAATCTCATTACCCAGCCTTTCACATGCCATGCAAAAGGCAAAAGGACATTTATTTCCTTTCGGCTGGATACACCTGCTGAAAGCATTGAAAACAAAGCCCAAAGTAATCGACTTGTATCTGACGGGTGTATTGCCTGAATATCAGAACAAAGGGGTAAACGCATTGCTGTTCAACGACCTTATTCCCGTATATATCGGTTTGGGTGTCGAATATGCCGAAAGTAATCCGGAATTGGCAAGCAACAATGCCGTACAGGCCCAATGGGACTATTTCAAACGTGAACATCACAAAACAAGAAGAGCATTTATCAAAAAATTAAAATAAGGATTTTCTATGGAAGAACTGAATTCAACAATGCAACAACCGACAGCGTATAATGACGACGATATCAAGACGCTGGACTGGATGGAACATATCCGCCGGCGCCCTGGTATGTATATTGGTAAACTGGGAGATGGTAGCTATGCGGATGATGGGATCTATGTATTGCTGAAAGAAGTACTCGATAACTCCATCGACGAATATATGATGGGGTATGGCAAAACTATAGAAGTGACCGTCGAAGAAGGAACTGTTTCCGTCAGGGACTATGGTCGCGGTGTTCCGCTGGGAAAGGTGGTCGACGTATCCAGTAAAATGAACACAGGTGCCAAGTACGACAGCAAGGCATTTAAAAAGTCTGTCGGACTGAACGGTGTCGGTATCAAGGCTGTGAATGCCCTGAGCAGCTATTTCCTGATTACCAGCTTCCGCGAAGGAGAGTGTAAACGGGTCGAATACAGCAAAGCCATCATTACAGAGGAGTCTGGAATCCAACCGACTGACGAAGCAAACGGAACACTTATCTATTTCATTCCGGACAAGGAAATCTTCAAAGAATATCAATACAAGGACGAATTCATAGAAAGCCTTTTGAAGAATTACGTCTTTCTGAATTCGGGCCTGACCATTATGTTCAACGGCAAGAAATTCCATTCACGCAACGGACTGGTCGACCTGTTGAACGAAAATATGACCACCGAGCCCTTATATCCGATCATTCATCTGAACGGAGAAGATATCGAAGTGGTTATCACACACAGTAACCAATACGGTGAAGAATATTATTCGTTCGTAAACGGACAATACACGACTCAGGGGGGAACGCATCTTTCCGCTTTCCGCGAAACGCTGGGACGTGTCATCAAAGAATATTATAATAAAAACTTCGAATATTCGGACATCCGTGCCGGTATCGTTGCCGCCATCAGTATTAAGGTGGAAGAGCCTGTGTTCGAGAGCCAGACAAAAACCAAGCTGGGTTCGAAAGATGTCGGTCCCGAAGGTCCTACCGTGGCAAAATTCGTCGGCGACTTTATCAAGAAAGAACTCGACAACTACCTGCATAAGAACACAGATACTTCGGAAGCCCTGCTTCGCAAGATCCTCGAATCGGAAAAGGAACGTAAAGCGATTGCCGGTGTAACGAAACTGGCCCGTGAACGAGCTAAGAAGGCGAACCTGCATAACAAGAAACTCCGTGACTGCCGCATCCACCTCAACGATGCCAAAGGCGACCGGACAGAAGAAAGTTGTATCTTCATCACCGAGGGTGACTCGGCCAGCGGATCGATCACCAAAAGCCGTGACCCGAACTTTCAGGCTGTTTTCAGTCTACGCGGTAAACCGCTTAACAGCTACGGCCTGACTAAAAAGATCGTTTATGAGAACGAGGAATTCAACCTACTGCAAGCCGCCCTCAATATTGAAGACGGACTGGACGGTCTGCGATATAACAAAGTTATCATCGCTACCGATGCCGACGTCGACGGTATGCATATCCGGTTACTGCTGATCACGTTCTTCTTGCAGTTCTTCCCCGACCTGATCAAACGGAATCATGTCTATATCCTGCAAACCCCGCTTTTCCGTGTACGCAACAAACAAAAAACGTATTATTGCTACACCGAAGAAGAACGTCTGGCTGCAATCCAGGCAGTAGGAAAGAATCCGGAGATCACTCGATTCAAAGGTCTGGGAGAAATTTCACCGGACGAGTTCAGAAACTTTATCGGCAAGGACATGCGTCTGGACCCGGTAACGATGAAAAAAGAAGACTTGGTTAAAGATATGCTCGAATTCTATATGGGTAAAAACACCATGGAAAGACAGAACTTTATTATTGACAATCTGGTTGTAGAAGAAGACGTTGTCAATTGAAAATTAAATATTGAACATTGAAAATGAAAAAGCGTATCGCTTTGTTCCCCGGAACGTTCGATCCTTTTACGATCGGACACCAATCGTTGGTAAGCCGTGGGCTAGCCCTGGTTGACGAGATCATCATTTCTATCGGTATTAACGATAAGAAGCAGACTTACTTCACACTTGAAAAACGCTTGGAAGCGATCCGGTGTCTTTATAAAGACGAACCACGGGTAAAAGTGATGTCGTATAACTCACTGACTGTCGATTTTGCAGAAGAAGTCGGTGCCGAATTCATTATGCGCGGTATCCGTACTGTCAACGATTTCGAGTATGAAAAAAGTATTGCCGACGTCAACCGGAAGTTGAGTGGCATTGAAACATTCATACTGTTTACAGAACCCGAACATACACACATCAGTTCCAGTATTGTACGTGAATTGTTGCGGTATGGCAAAGATATTTCTCCCTTCGTTCCGAAGGAGACCAATTTATATTGACTATTTACGAAACAAAAATTAAAATGAAACGAATCGTAGTATCCCTGCTTGTTGCGATGATTGCCATCACAACGGCTGTGGCCCAGAAACCGAATCAGGATGCCCGCAAATTATCCATGGCTTTATATGCCATCTCGAATCTATATGTAGATCCGGTGGATGATTCCAAGCTGGTAGAAGATGCGATCACCGGTATGCTGGAAAAGCTGGACCCACATTCAAACTATATGGATCCGGAAGAGACAAAAGAGATGACCGAACCTTTGCAAGGCAACTTCGACGGTATCGGTATCCAGTTCAATATGCTGACCGATACCTTATATGTCATTCAGGTAATTCCCGGCGGTCCGTCCGAAAAGGTCGGCCTGATGGCTGGCGACCGTATCATCATGGTCGACGACACCCTGATAGCCGGTGTAAAAATGAAGACGACCGACATCATGAAACGTCTGCGTGGTCCGAAAGGAACTGAAGTGAACATCAAGGTATTGCGAAATAAGAATCCGGAACTGATCGAATTCAAGATCATCCGCGGAAAGATACCCGTAACCAGCCTGGACGCCGCTTATATGGCAGACAAACAGACCGGCTACATCAAACTGAACCGTTTTGCCGCCTCATCAGCCGATGAGTTCCGCGACGCACTTGCCAAGTTGCAAAAACAAGGTATGAAAAACCTGATCCTCGACCTGCAAGGTAATGGGGGCGGTTATCTAAATATTGCCATCGAACTGGCAGACGAGTTTCTCGATAAAGACAAACTGATCGTGTATACCGAAGGTAACAAACAACCGCGCGACGAAGCCAAATCGACAGCCAAAGGCAATTTTGAGGAAGGACGCCTGGTCGTTATGGTAGACGAATCATCTGCCTCTGCCAGCGAAATCCTTTCGGGTGCCGTACAGGATTGGGATCGTGGTGTCGTAGTAGGACGCCGTACATTCGGTAAAGGTCTGGTCCAGAAACCAATTCCGATGCCGGACGGTTCTATGATCCGTCTGACAGTAGCCCGTTATTATACGCCTACCGGACGTAGTATCCAGAAACATTACGAAAACGGTAAACTGGAAGATTACCAACACGACCTGATCGACCGTTATAATCGCGGCGAGCTAATGAGTGCCGACAGCATCCATTTCCCGGATTCTATGAAATACAACACACTGGAAACCAAACGTATCGTTTACGGCGGTGGCGGTATCATGCCGGACGTTTTCATTCCGGTAGACACAACCCGTTATACGGATTATCACCGCAATCTGGTTGCATCCGGTCTTGTAAACCGTGTTTCCATGAGTTACCTGGACCGTAACCGTGCGGCAATGAACAAGAAATATCCGAAATTCAGCCAGTACAAGAAAGACTTTGTTGTCCCTGAAGAAACTCTTCAGGAGTTAATTAATCTGGGTAAAGAAGATAAGATCGAATATAAAGAAGAAGAATACAACCGTTCAAAACCGCTTATCGCCTTACAGATAAAGGCTTTGATAGCCCGTGACCTGTATGATATGGCAGAATATTTCCAGGTAATCAATGATGATAATGCCAGCTTCAAAGAAGCACTCCGCATTATTAATGATGAAGAAGTCTATAATAAAGAATTGGGTAGGTAACACGTACATTAATATATATAAGAAGAGGTGGTACATTGGCTTGAAGCCTTTGCACCACCTCTTCCATTTTTTACCAGCCCGAAAAAAAGCCAGGAAACACCTCAAAAAAGTCAGGTCTTTACATTTCAAAACATAGGACCTTTATCTGACACTCACCACTTCACCACGTAAATACTTATATTTTTTCCAACAGATGCAACTATCCAAATTACTATCGCATCATATTTATAAAACTATAAACAACTAATTATTATGAAACTATTCATCCATACCCTTGTCTCGACAGCTCTGATTGCTGTAAGTTTTTGTCTGTTTTCTTGTGATGACAATACCGAAGGTTTCGGTTCGACAGGGAGAGACGGTCTCCCCAGTGCATTCAAAACAGAAAATCAAACAACCCATCTATCGTATTCCGGTAACCGGTTGCTGCAAATGATGAACCAAGACGGTTTCACCACTACTTTCAACTACGAAGGCAATGAACTTCGCGGTATCTCCTACGCTCCTCCTGCTGATCCCAATATAGCGGACGGACACGGCTATACAGGTTTCGAAAAGGAAGGAAATAAAATCATTGTAAAACAAAGTGGAGAACCAAGCATGGATATTTCCTATAATCAGGAAATTGAACTGGATGGAAACGGATTTCCTACAAAAATAACAGATCTGGGTGCATTTCAAATAACTAGCGAAGGGTATAAGAAAGTATGGGATGGAAAATATTACTATGCCTTAACTTTCGAGCCATCAACGAAAAACCTGTTAAAACTCGAAAAGTTCAACCTCAAAGATTCGACACTTATCACGACCTCTAGTTTTCAATACAGTGACCAACCCGGTTCAATGAGCCAAGTGGAATTACCATTATGGTTCTTCAGTTATCATTCACTTACATCAGGAATATCTTCCCGCCAGTACCTCAATTATCGGAACACACTTACGGAAGAAACCGTGACAGATGGAAAAACCGGCAACACCCATACGACTTATTACAAATATACTTATAATAAGAACGCATATCCGGTAGCTGTTGACAATGGAGAAGAGAAAATGGATATAAGATATTGACCGGTAATAACGAAGTTAATAATCATAAGAACGTAGGGGTAAACTCTATTCCAAGAGCACGAGCAATACGAAAAAAGCTCGAAATCTGAATATCAGTTTCCCCTTTTTCTACACGGGCAATATAACTTCTAGCTGTACCAACCTTTTCCGCCAACTCTTGTTGGGTGATCTTTAGCTGTTTCCGACGATCACGCAGTATCTCACCATAATACCATGCGATTGATTTCTCATGAAAAGCTGTACGGGATTCGGTTCCAAGTTCCCCATATTTATTATCCAATAATTCACCTGCTGTATGCAGTTTACTCAACTTATTTTCATCTAACTTTCTCATAACTCAAAGTCTTTTAATATCCGTTCTGCTATTTTTATTTGCTTATTATAGTCTTTCGTAGATTTCTTCAGAAATCCATTCAAAAGTAATATTTTCTTTGAAAGAATGATATTATCATCATCAACAGCAAAAAGAATAGTCCTATATTCATTAGTACTAACAGACACTCTCATTTCGTATAAATCTGTATTTTCCAGGTGTTTTACAAACTTCGTACTCAGCACATATTCAGTTCTGATAACATCCATCGTATGCTCAAACTTAGCCTTCACTTTATCCTGCAACATATCATAGAACTTTACAAACTCATCCGAGAAATATAATTCACGTATATCGTTATCTTTTTTACTTGTTGCTTTCATCTCGCAAATGTAACTAATTAGATACAACTAAACAAGCATAATATAAACTCTTGAAAATATTTAACTCTGATTATTATCTTAAAACTTACGAGATATCCGATATCAACCAACAATGAATCACAACTCTACAATCAGTATATCATCTTTGTAGGCTTCACATTCCCCGACAATCTTCCCTTCGGGAGACAAGAGGTAAGAATCGCCTGCATAGATGATACCTCCCAGATCAGTCCCGGCACAATTGACTGCGATAATATTGGCCTGATTCTCTATAGCCCGTTCACGAAGAAGACGATTCCAATCATCACGCCGGGACTCCGGCCAGTTCGCTATATAAATAGCCGTATCATAGCGGCCTTCATTCCGGCTCCAATCCGGGAAACGGAGATCGTAACAGATATAAGTAGCCAAACGGTGTCCTTTCCAGTTCAGAACCAACTGCTTTTCTCCGGGAGAAAAACTTCCTTTCTTAAAACAGTTATGTTTGTCATAATATTCATAATGCCTATCAGGAAAGACAGCAAGTAAGCGATTATAAAATTCCCCTTCTTCTTTATATATTGTAGAGCCGATTATCAAGGCTCCGCTACCAGCCGCCCATTCCTTCATTTTCTCAATGACAGTCGGGTAATAACCCGCTATTTCATCTTTCGTCTGTACAGCGACTTCCTTATCCTTCTTTTTCATTTCGCATCCGGAAACAAACAACTCGGGGAACACAATCATATCACATCCCCGGCATTTCTCTACCCGCTTCTGAAAAGCTTCAAGGTTTGCATCAACATCTCCCCATGCAAGATGTGCTTGTACCAAGGCGACCCGACAGGTTTCTTTCGTTTGTGCCTGAACGGCCATATTAGCCAATAAAATAAGAACAGTCAGCAGACATTTCATACATTCACAGGATTTAGAGACAGGCGCAAATATAAAAATAATGTACCACAACGCGACCGAAACAACCGGATTATATAAGAAATCTGCCTATCTTTGTCTACTATCTTTCTCCAAAGAAGACGAGTAAAAACACTTAAACTAAAAAAATGATTTTATCAGAAACAGAAACTTTAATCTGGGATTGGAACGGAACGTTATTAGACGATGTAGAAGTAAACGTCAAGGTTATCAACGAAATGCTCTCAAAAAGGGATTTACCCCTACTGGATATAAATACCTATAAAGAGATATTCTGCTTCCCCGTCAAACAGTTCCATATCCGGATAGGCATCGACTTCGAAAAAGAATCGATCGAAGAGATATCCGCAGAGTATATGGAACGTTATAAAAACTACGAGAAAGATATAAAGCTGCATGTTGATGTCCCTTTTATTCTGGATGCGATCAATGCAAAAGGCATCAGCCAATATATTCTATCTGCTGCCGGGACAAACGATCTACTACGTATACTTGACCGTTTCCACCTGACGGATAAATTCAAAGGAATATACGGTTCAGATAACATCTGTGCTACCGGAAAAATCGGAATCGGCCAAAGACTGATAAAAGAGAACTCCCTGGATCCGGGAAAAGCGCTCATAATAGGAGATACATTACACGATGCGGAAGTGGCAAAAACTTTGGGAATAAACTGTATTCTGTATTCGGGAGGACATAACAACTACAATTTGTTAACGAACAAGTCTAAAACAATCAGAAATCTGAAAGACATCCTACCTCATTGAATAGCATGCAGAAAATCCAGCCTATAGCAATGTAATTTTCAAAGCTCACCTTTCAGGCGTCAGTCGTAATCTCCCATTGAAAGATAAACGGTCCGACTGAAAGGTGATATAACCGGACTTAGATTCCGCCAGATAGTTATCCGTTTGCCAATCAATAGTTATCCATTCTCCAACCAATAGTTATCCATTTGCCTGCAGGTAATTATCCTGCTCGTAAAACATAGGTGTTTCGAAATGTTAAGTCAGGACCTTTGACGACAAAACATATATGCTTTGAGGACAAAAGTCATATGCTTTGCTGGAAGTTATTTTACCTCGAATTTCCGTATACACTTTTTCACGGTTTCATCCCTTCAGCCGGATAGATTGAAAAAACAGGCCATCCCGAACAACTGAAAGCTGAAAGCAGTAGTCTGAAATGACATAGAGAACAGCCCAGACATACAAACTGATTTCAGCTATATAGTATTAATTCTAAAAAACAATTGTTTTTGATCCCGAAAATAGTTGTTTTAATTTTGTGTTAGAATTCCGAACGCACAGTAGTTGTTTCAACACCAGGCTGAAAGGAGTTGATAAAAACATTTTCGTAGAGGATTCCGAGTGTGCCGGAGACTACACAGACAGTCTTGTAAATAGTGCCATCGCATGTCCACTCTAATTCCACCTCTTCCAATCCAATCCAAGCCGCAACCGCAACAATTGATCCAAAGTCTTCCTTACATCTTTCCTCATATTTTCTGCCTTTTCTTTGTCGATGGAAGAGAACTCTTTCAAACTCATCAATTTTGTTTTTCCATACGCAACAGCAGGATAGCCTGTACCATCAAGTATAGCAAGCTTTGCCCTCTCCAGCTCCTCTTCCGTAGAAATCTTGCCGATGTATTTATAACCTGTAAGGACATACCCCAGATGATATTCAGCCGTATTTTTCTTTATCATATCCAGTTGTTGTTTCCATAAAACGGAATCGGCCGGTTGGCCACCGGAGAGATAGGGCGTAGCTCCACACAAAAAGGATGCGCCCATGAACAAGCAAAAAAAGAGACTGATAATAATTGCTTTTGTCTTCATGATGTTAGAGTATATAAAAAGTATGTCATGCACAAATGTAACAAGATTACAGACTAATAAGCAAAACGCCCCTGTGTTTTAATTAATTTTAATCAATTTATTTAAGAAATGAAAGCAAATATAGGAAACGACAGCATTGAGGCTCTCTTTTAGTATGTAGTTAAAAGTAACAATACAAACAACGCACCAGACATTTTACGAATAAACGATTAAATAACAAGGATTATATAAATAAAAAAATAAAATTTAAAGGAACAGGTCATTCTTCATACCCAATTCAAATTAAGTAAAAACTGAGACAAATTAATTTGATACAGCATAATTCTTGTTGATAACAACACCATAGTCTTCGTAGAACTATGGCACTATTTCTCATATTATTTAATTAATAATACAAAAGAACAAGCTTTTTAAAGGCATAAAAATGGACAATATCACTACAATGATGGATAATATTTCGATTTCTCATAAATAAATGAAATAAATTGCCATTTATGCCCCCCAATTCTTCGCCTAATGCCATAGTTCTACGAAGACTACAGCATTAAAGTTAACGTATACTAATTACAAACCAGAAAGACTACAGTCTTTCACAAATAACATTATAACATGACCTGAAATACCCTTAGTCGCATTATTCAATTACATACTCTAAGAGAATGTGTAATCTTTATTTGTTAAATTAGATCTAATATGATCCTCTTTTGCTATACCATGCAAAAGCCTGCTTACATACAATCATCATTATTCAGTTGCAAATGAATAATTACTGATTGTACTAACGATACTTTGCACCTAGTATTAAACATAGTACATTAGACAATGAAAACCTCAAAAATTAATGTAACCTTATTCTATCTATTTACCGCATTTCTTTTCATAGGAGGACTTACAGCTTGTAATGATGACAACAGTTCTTCTGAAGATAATCCGTATTCCCCTGATAAACCGTTGGTTGTATCAAGCATAGGTCCCGAAAAAGGAGGAATAGGAACCCGTGTAGTGGTGAGTGGCTCCAACTTCGGAAACGATATATCCAAAGTAAAATTGTTTTTCAATCAAAAAGAGGCCTTGATCCTTAAAGTACAAAACAACGCTATCTATGCCATGGTCCCCAAACAACCCGGAGAACATTCTACCATCAAAGTTGCAGTAGAAGATGGAGTAAATTCAGACGGATCACCCAAATACAGGGAAGAAACGCTTAAAGATAAATTATTTAAATACAACATTAAAGCCACCGTTACTACTGTAGCCGGACAATTAGACGTGAAAACGGCTAAAGACGGCCCAGCTTTGGAAGGTTCATTCGGACGTCCCGTCATGCTGGCTGTCGATGATGAAGGGACTGTATTGATTGCTGACGATGGAGGCAAGATGGTTAGGATGCTTTCCATCCAGGACAACAAACTTAGCACTGTACTTTCCGGGATGCATGAGCCCTGGCAATGTTCATTCAATCTGGACTTTACAAATTATTATGTACTGGAAAGACGTACATCCATGCGCCCACTTCTTTTCTACGGATTGTATAAATCGAGCAACTGGCAGGAAGCTGAAGCTTATTATGATCAAAAAAACGACAAAGGTGACTACATCGCCGGAGCCATGGATTATTTTGGGCTGGCTGCCGACAATGACTATGTTTTCCTGTTATCCTCTTCAGGTAAACGCCTGATCCGTGTAAGCATTGCAACAAAAAAGGTAGAGCTGATCGGAGAGAATCTGAATATGGATTCATGGGCACACATCGCCTATAATAAGAAAAACGGATATCTCTATATCACTTCCGAAGCCTGGGGACGCCTCTATCGCCTGAATCCTTATCATACTCCTGCCGGACATTCTACTCCATGGATTACACAAAACGAGATAGAACATATCGTTGGAACAGGTAAAGGCGCGGCTAAAGAAGGAAACGGAAAAGCCGCACAACTCGGAGAGATCGAAGGAATGACCGCCGACCAGGAAGGAAACGTCTATCTGGCAGACTACACCAACCATGTAATCTGGAAAGTAGATGAGGAGTTCAATGCAACCATCTTCGCCGGAGTTCCGGGAGAATCCGGATATAAAGACGGTAAACCCCAGGAAGCACTTTTCAATAAACCTTATGATGTAGCAGCTACCCCCGACGGTATCCTATATGTAGCCGACACCTACAATTATTTGATCCGTTGTATAGCTATTCAATAACCATAGATTAAAGTACATAAAAATGAAAAAATATATAGCATTGATCGTCTTGTTTTTGACGATGCTGCCGGCTTTTGCCTCAGCGCAAAAAACAATTAATATTCAGGGAGTAGTCACCGACTCTAATAATGAGACCCAGATCGGTGTAAACATATATCCGCGAAACGACCAGTCGCATGGAACCGTTACAGATATAGACGGCAAATATACCATTCAGGTCAAACCTGGCACAACGCTCGTTTTTTCTTATATCGGATTCAAAACACAAGAGATCAAAATCGGCACGGCCAAGGAACAAACAATCAATGTGGTATTGGATGCCGATGCACAGCAACTGGAAGAAGTCAGTATCGTAGGATATAGCACACAACGAAAAGTCAGCGTAGTCGGAGCCATTACAAGTATTAAACCGACGACATTGAATGTGGGCGGTGTAACTTCAGTCAGTAATGCGCTAGCCGGACGTGTAGCGGGGCTGATCGGCGTTCAGCAGAGTGGCGAACCGGGCAGCGATGTATCCGAATTTTGGATCCGGGGTATCAGTACATTCGGAGCCAATAGCAGTGCCTTAATACTGATAGACGGGATAGACCGCGGAAGTTCCAGCCTGAACGAACTGGCTCCCGAAGATATCGAGAGTTTCTCCGTTCTGAAAGATGCAACAGCAACTGCCGTATATGGTGCCAAAGGAGCGAATGGTGTGGTACTGATCAATACCAAACGCGGTGTTGAAGGAAAAGTTTCGATCAACGGCAGTGTTAAGACGATGATAGAAACACTCCCCAGACTTCCCAACTATCTCAGAGCTTACGACTATGCCAGACTGGCCAACGAAGCCAAAGTAGTGAGAGGCGATAAATCGGTTTATTCTCCCGAGATTTTTGATATCATAAAATACAACATGGATCCGGACCTCTATCCGGATGTTAGCTGGCAGGATGAGATATTGAAAAAACGGACACTGGGTGTACAGGGCAATATCAATATTTCCGGCGGTAGCAAACTGGCCCGTTATTATATGAGTGCCTTTTACCGGACCAACGATGCCATTTACAAACAAACCGGCATGGAACGCTATCACTCGAATGTAAGACGTAATCAATATACTTTCAGAAGCAACATCGATGTCGATCTGACCAAAAGTACACTGATTAGTTTACTCTTATCCGCCAAATTGGTTGATATGAACCGTCCGGGCATGGGCACGACCAAAGAGATATGGGGTGCACAAGCATCCTTAACCCCGTTGACTGTTCCGGTACGCTATTCGAACGGACAGCTTCCCGCTTACGGAAAAGGAGACATGACCTCTCCTTCCGTATTGCTAAATGAAACCGGCTTCCTCACTGACCGTGATAATTCTATAGAATCTTTATTGAAAATAGAACAATCGCTAGATTTTATCACGAAAGGCTTAAAAGCGACGGCATCTCTGTCGTTCGACAACTACAACAATCATCTTACCAGCCGTACCAAAATGCCGGATCTGTATAAAGCGACTGATCGCAACTGGAATACCGGGGAACTGATGACACTCAAAACTGTTGTTGCCGAGCCAATGACTTTCAAAAGTACTTCGTACGGTATCCGTACGATTTATGTCGAAGGTAAAGTGGAATACAACCGGTTATTTGCCGAAAAGCACCGTATCGGCGGACTGTTCCTCTACAATCAAAAGGACTACCAACGCACGGATGCAGACGGTGAACTGGCATCTATCCCGCATCGTAATCAAGGGATAGCCGGACGCCTTACTTATTCTTATAATGATATCTACTTTATAGAAGGTAACTTCGGATATAATGGTTCCGAAAATTTCCCGAAAGGAGAACGCTTCGGATTTTTCCCTTCAGCCGCTTTGGGGTATGTTATTTCCAACTATCCGCTGGTGAAAAAGAAATTACCATTCATCACGACCCTAAAACTCCGCTATTCATACGGATTGGTAGGAAACGACCAGATCAGTAACGATGTCCGTTTTCCTTATCTTACAACCGTAAATATGAGTGCACCCGGATATGTCTTCGGCGACCAGTACCAAAATTCGGGAGGTGGAGTAACCGATGCCGTACTGGGTTCCACCGGCCTTGTCTGGGAAAAAGCGATCAAACAGAATTTCGGTATCGACCTTACCCTTTGGGAAGCGCTTGACATCACGGTAGATGCTTTTATCGACAAACGAAATAATATCTTCATGGAACGTGCCACACTGCCCGGAACCATCGGCGTAGGCACAAAACCCTGGGGAAACGTGGGCAAGATGAAGAGCTGGGGAGCAGACGGTACAGCCTCTTATACCCATCGTTTTGGTAATGTAGACGTTGAATTGCGCGGAAACTTCACACTGACAAGAGATAAGATCATCGATTACGACGAGGTACCTCCCCGCTACCCTTATCTGGCTAAAAAAGGAACCAGCTATGGTGTGACCCGTGGTTTAATCGCTCTGGGGCTCTTCAAAGATGAAGAGGATGTTAAAAACAGTCCTACCCAATTCGGCAAAGTTCTCCCCGGAGACATTAAGTATCAGGACATAAATGGCGATGGCCGTATCGACGATTATGATATTGCTCCTATCGGTAATTCCAACATACCAAAAGTTCAGTACGGATTTGCGACCAGTGCCAAATGGAAAGGTTTCGACATCAGTGTATTTTTCAGAGGAGCAGCACAGGTTGATTATTTCATGGGAGGAAACGGATATTACCCGTTTGCCGGAGGTGTGACCGGCAACGTTCTTTCCATCGTGAACGATCAGAAAAATCGCTGGACACCGGCTTCTTACTCAGGAGACCCGTCGACGGAAAACCCTAACGCCCGTTTTCCCCGCCTTACCTACGGAGAAAATGTAAACAACAATCGGCCCTCTTCTTTCTGGCTTGCCGATGCAGGATATCTCCGTTTAAAAACTCTTGAAATAGGATATACGATCCCTAAAAAAATATTATCGAAAATAAACATGAGCAATTTACGTATATCTGTGCTCGGAGATAATTTATGTGTCTGGGATAAAGTAAAATTATGGGATCCCGAACAAGCAAGCGACAACGGTGCCGTTTATCCTATTACCCGTTCTTATTCAATGGTCTTACAAGTCTCATTTTAATTCATCGAATCATGACAAGCAAAAAAATAAAAACAAGTCTATTTGCCTTCTTATTCGTTATCCTCAACAGTGCAGGAATTACTTTCCAATCGTGTAACTTTTTGGATATAGATCCGTATGTAGCCGATCTGTTCACCCTTGACACTGTGTTTGCAAAAAAAGAATATACACAGAAGTATCTGAATAACGTATATAGTTACCTGGTCGACTACGGTTCGCCAAGTGCATGGACAGACAATGCGCAACCCTGGGTTCTAATTAGCGATGAAGGTGTAGCAGGCTACAAGAGAAACAGACACAACTACAATTATTTCTGTAACAATGAAATGAAAGCGGAAGATCTGGACCTCTTCGACTATTGGAATTATTTTTATGAAGGAATCCGCAAAGCCAATACTTTTATTCAAAGAGTAAATGAATGTCAGGAAGTAAGCGCTTTACAACGATCGGAATGGATCGGACAGGCGACATTCGTTAAAGCGATGATCTATTTTGAACTGATGCTGGCCTATGGTCCCGTCCCCATTGTCCCTGATACGCCTGTCGACTTCGACACACCTATCGACCAGATGATGGTCGAACGCAACACATGGGATGAATGCAGCGATTATGTATCTGCCTTGCTGGAAGAAGCAATCAAACTATTACCCACACAGGTCAGGGATAATTCAGAAATCGGCCAGGCAGTAAAAAATTCTGCACTGGCAGTACTGTCACGCCTGACGCTTTATACGGCCAGCCCGCTTTATAACGGTGAAAATTCAGAATTCAGCGATTTTATAAACAATGAGGGAGTACCTTATCTCAATCCGGTAAAAGACATAAAAAAATGGGCCATCGCTGCTGCCAATGCTAAACGATTGGTCGACATCAAACCCAACGATCTCTATACTGTTCCCAAAATGGAGAATACTCCGACTTTCCCTGTACCGGCAGCCGAACAAGGTGATTTCCCGGATGGCGTAGGAGGTATCGATCCTTACCATTCTTACATAGATATGTTCAATGGCGAATGTGTATTAGCATCATCTAACCGGGAGATACTTTTTAGCCGCCAAAGTACGGGAATCAACGGCATGAATAAATATACCGCCCCGGGTGTACTGAATGCCTGGAATGTATTCTTCGTACCGCAATCACTGGTCGATGCTTACTACATGGCCGACGGACGTACCATCAATAATGCAAGTGAAGCCTATCCTTATGAAGAAGGTTACACAAATACGGATCTGGTATTTTCCGGAGAGAAAAACAGTAATGGCTTTACGCTGCTGAGCGGAACTCATAAATGGTATGCGAATCGTGAAATGCGCTTTTATGCAACGATTGCCTTCAATAACTCCTACTTCCCCTCCACCTCAACTCCTCCCGACAAAGTGGACCAGCAGGATGGCAAAGTGGCCAAATATTTCAGCGACTCAAAAAGTGGACGGGACTATGCCCTGAACCGTCCCCAAGGCGAAGCCGAAGAATACCCAATGACCGGATATCTCTGCCGGAAATTCCTTCATTACGAAGATTCATGGATCAGCGGCGGAAGGCAGAAAACCAAATATTGTCCGGCCTACCGTATGGCCGAAGTATATTTAAATTATGTAGAGGCGATGAATGAACTGGATCAGGCATATACCATCAACGACATTACAGTGACACGCAACACAAGCGAAATGAAACGTTGTTTCAACCTGATCCGTTACCGGGCCGGATTACCGGGCATCACCGATGCCGATGTTGCCAATGTAGAAAAAATGAGGGAGTTGATTGCACGGGAACGTCAGATCGAATTTGCCTGGGAAGGACGTAGATATCATGACCTGCGACGTACTAAAAAAGCAATTATCTACGAGAACGCACCGGTTATGGGATGTGATGTAAGCGCAACAGAAGCAGAAAAGGATAAATTTTACAACATTATCCAGGTAAAAGAAAGAGACTGGATCTACAAGGTCTTTACCCGCAGACAGACTTTCTTCCCCATACCTAAAAGTGAAGTGGATAAAAATCCTAATCTGGACCAGATGCCCGGATTTTAATAACATGTTTTTAGACAAATACATTAATACAGTTTATTATGAAACCAGATAAATTAAAGCTCATATTATTTTCCCTGTCAGCCTTCATATTTTGGAGTTGTTCAAGTGAACCGGCTGATTTTGGTGAACAATATAAAAAAACACTCTATATCGTAAACAGCCGTGATATGCTCTACGTGGGTGAACATGCGTATGGAAGTGAAAACAATTCCATGTCATTTTCAATTTATTGCGCCTCTTCCGAACCTATCAAGTCCGACCTGACGGTTCAACTGGCAATCAACCCGAATGCGCTTGACTCGCTCAATAAAAAAAGTGCATTGGGGAACCCTCTATACATCGACAAAAAATTGTTACCGGAAGCAAATTACACATCGACGGATTTATCGGTGACCATTCCGGCAAATGCTCAATACGGAGTACTTCATATCCCCTTAAAGCCACAAGGGCTTGATCCCGACATCTCGTATGCCCTACCTCTCACGATCGTCTCAAACAGCGAAGGGTATGATGTGAACGAAGAATTGAAAACAATGGTTTACGAAGTTAAAATGGTCAACGGATTCTCTGGAAATTATGCGGGTAGTTCTATTGAGTTACCTAAAACAATCCGTTCGGTACAGCCAACCCTGAAAGCCATGTCTTCCAATTCTGTACGGATGCCTATCCATTCATTGTCCGGAGAAGCCAGATACATAAAAACCAATTTTATGCTTCTCACTATCGGCGCGGATAGCACATCTGTTACTATAAAACCCTGGCTGGATGCCCAAATAACTGATCTGGGTAAAAGTACTTACGATAAAACAAGACAAAGTTTCTATCTAAGATACAGTTACACAGATGCAGACGGCAAAACATTCGATATAGAAGAGAAAATAACGAATCTCGACGCTCCTGTAATCGATACGGAGGAATAAGGAAGATTGAAGAAAAAGGGCACATGCTATTCCGAAAAAGCATGCGCCCTTTCTAAAAAAAGCCTGCATCCCTTTGCAACATTTTTATTTATCTGTAACTTCGTATATTCTTCCATATAAGGGAAGTACGAAGTCGCATGAAAACACATTACAACGTTATCAACTATATTTTTCTCTTACTATTTTGCCTTAAAGCATCGGGGCAGGAACCGGACATTGTACTCAATAAACTAACCCAGTTTATTCGTGCGACCGATCAGTTTTCCCAATATATTCCCCACGAAAAAGTCTACCTGCATTTCGATAACACCAGTTACTATCAGGGCGATAATATTTGGTTTACATGTTACGTCGTAACCTCCAAATTGCACCAGGCAACCGAACTGAGCAAAACCCTGTATGTCGAACTGCTCAATCCCGGAGGAGAAATAGTGGACAAGCGTGTCTTGAAAATAGAAGACGGCCGGTGCCATGGTGATTTCACGCTAGGCCAGCTTCCCTTCTATTCCGGATTTTATGAAGTCCGTGCCTACACGAAATATATGTTGAACTTCGGCGAAGACGTTATCTTCTCCCGGCTACTGCCCGTATTTAACAAGCCCAAAGAAGAGGGAAACTTCGAAGAGAAAAACATGCTGAAATACGGATACGGCAAATACCCGAAGAAACGGGAGAAGCCTCAAAAAGACAAGAAAGTAACCTTGAAACTCTATCCGGAAGGAGGAAACCTGATCCACGGCATCACTTCACGGATTGCATTCGAAATAACCGATGCATTCGGTAACCCGCTGGAAGCCTCCGGAAAGATCATCAATGAAGACAAAGAAGATATCTCCACCTTTTCAACAGTTCACGAAGGA
The DNA here is from genome assembly GCF_000969835.1 of Parabacteroides goldsteinii DSM 19448 = WAL 12034. Taxonomy (GTDB): domain Bacteria; phylum Bacteroidota; class Bacteroidia; order Bacteroidales; family Tannerellaceae; genus Parabacteroides; species Parabacteroides goldsteinii. The sequence goes on along the minus strand of NZ_KQ033912.1, from coordinate 2,603,937 downwards.
CGAGGTTTCTTCGACTATACACCTGACGAAAGCAAACGAAAAGCAATAGTCGACTACAACGGCAAACAATACCAATTTGATATGCCCAAGCCATTACCACAAGGATTCACCTTCCATGTGGACAACTTGTCTTCTCCTGACAGTCTCGAAATCTCCCTACAGAAAAATAAATATACTCCCGCCGAGAAACTGGGCCTGGTTTTTATCAGCAGAGGACAACTACATGGCTACAGCCTTATTAATGTCATCCATAATGAAACAATCCGGTTCAAAGTAGATAAAACAAACTTCCCGGCAGGTGTTGCACAAGCCATATTATTCAATTCCGATGGAGAAATACTTTGCGACCGCCTCCTATTCAACAACAAAGACAACCAATTTAGTATTCAGTCAAAAACCTCGAAAGAGACATACGAGCCTTACGAAGCAGTCGATATGGAATTTACCCTAACCGACCGGGAAGCCAATCCCGTACAAACGCCATTCTCCTTATCGGTGAGAGACGGCATGAACGAAGTTGCGTGGAATCATACTATCCTGACCGATCTACTGCTGATGTCCGAAATCAAAGGGTACGTCCGCAACCCGTCTTACTATTTCGAAGCGGACGACTCTACCCATCGCTCAGCTCTCGACCTTCTTATGATGGTGCAAGGCTGGCACCGTTATTCCTGGAAGCAGATGGCAGGTATAGAACCATTCGACTTGAAATACAGGCCGGAACAAGGTATCGAAATGCACGGCCAGGTAGTTTCATTTGTCAGGAAAATACCCAAACCGAATGTCACCGTCTCTTCCTTCCTGCTCAAAAGGGGCGAAGAGGAAAAGCCCGGCAATGCGTTCGATGTATTTGTTACAGACAGCCTGGGACGTTTCGCTTTCCGTACAGATATTACCGGGAAATGGAATATGATACTGGCTGTAAGCGAAAAAGGGAAAAAGAAAGACCACCGGATCATACTGGACAGGCTTTTCACTCCGGAACCTAAGAGATACCGCTATGCCGAGATGCAAGTGAATATCGCCGATAGAGCGGAAGGAGATAAAGAAGAAAAAACTGAGCTGGAAGAAGTTCCCGATATTCAGGAACCGGAAGAAGATATCAACGCCCTGCTGACTTCTTACGAAGATTCATTGGCCAAAGCGGGAAACAAAGAAAAAATCCTCCGCCTGGATGAAGTAACCGTTACCGCTAAAAAGAGATCACGTGAAAAGGATATCTACAACAACCGATCGAAATCTATCGCCTATTATGACGTTCAGTCAGAATGGGATGATATCACGGACCAGGGCAAATACATCGGAAAAGATATCCATGAACTGATGATTAATATGAATAATAATTTCAGAAAAGCCTTCTCCAGACAGGACGAATATCTGCAATACAAAGGCAGAATGCCTCTTTTTGTAATCAACTATGAACCGACGATGGCTACTGAAATGGATTACAACAAATACAAACTGATCCGGCTCGAAGCCATCAAGTCTATCTACATCAACGAGGATATCTCCACTATGTGTAAATATGCAGACCCAAGAATATCTCCGCTGGAAATAGATAAGATATATGGTTGTGTCGTTTTTGTTGAAACATACCCGGAAGACAAGATTCCGACAGATGCAGGTAAAGGGGTACGAAAAACCTGGCTGGAAGGTTACAGCCAGGTCAAAGAATTTTATAGTCCCGATTATTCAGTGCTTCCTCCCGAACCGGATTACCGACGCACTTTATACTGGAATCCCTCCGTTATTCCGGATGAAAAAGGCAAAGCCAGTATCCGGTTCTACAATAACAGCAGATGCCGGAAGTTCAAGGTAAGTGCCGAGACAATTACAGCAGATGGAATAATCGGGGTTTACAAGTAATCAATACAAGTATAACTGTTTCATTTTCTGGATATCGACTCCTAACGTTTCTGTCAGGAACTTAGTCATGGAGCCATACTTTTCGTCTATCTTATCATAGGCGGCATTCAGATATTTTTCATCGACAGTTACTAACGGGGCGATCTGAGGATAATATTTCAAATACGAATCATATTTACCCTTAATATATTCTTTACTAAGCAAATAATCCTTCATAATCGTCGCCTTATCCACATCGAGAGCCGACAGGATAAGCATGGTCGCAACCCCGGTACGATCTTTACCAGCTGAACAATGATAACTTAACGGTAAAGAATTTTCATCCTGAAGATATTTAAAGAACTCTTTGTATTTGGCCACATAATCATCATAACTGATCATTTCGATATACCCGTCAATCATGATCTGTGCAGTTTCTTCCTCACTAAGTCCCTTAGATATACTTCCGATAATTTCATCAGAAAATATATTACCGGCATTGATCTCTAAATTATAAGGATTCTTTACAGTAGAAGGCAATTTATCCGGAGCAGCCGGCATCATACCGCCAAATCCACCTTCTTTTTCTGTTGCAGTACGAAAATCGACAACGGTTTTCAGTCCCGTACTTGCCAGATATGTCAGGTCGGCATCAGTCATCTTATTCATTTCGTCCGTACGGAACAATTTTCCCCAACGAACAAACTTCCCCTCTTTATTTTTTATACCGCCCAAATCCCTGAAGTTATACGCAGTGACCGGCAACAATCTTTCTGCCAATAAAGCCTGACCTTCAGCCGTCTTAAACAAGAATACGGATCTTTTTCCGGCATCAACGCTCAAATCGAAAGAGCCTTTTCCGTCACCGGTCAGACAAGGTGTATTCATATCGATATCTTCAGCTGTAGAACCGGCATATAATTCCCAGGCTTTATCGGTATCCACACTCAGCACAGCCTTTTTCGTCTCTTTATCACGGGTAATCCCAGCATCTTCGCTTATATCCTTACCCGAATATCCAACAGTCGTTTTCTCATCATCGTCCCCACAAGAAACAAATACTCCGGAGGCACAAAATAGTAGCAATAAACAGCTAAACAAATTCTTCTTCATAACACGCTTTTACTCATTAATAAATATTTTAAAAGGCGCGCAAGATACAGGTTTAAAACCAATTACACAAAAACAGAACCGGTTTTAGCCCCATAAATGAAATTTAGAATATCGTTTATTTATTTTGGAATATAAAAAAAGGTAACCTCGTTTGTCATCTTATTTTATCAATGCAAAGCATTCATTAAATTGCAATATAATTGATTTCTGGTCAATCAGTATTTCCATATTCCTTAATTTTCTCCTCACAAATCCGCATTGTAATATCTCGAAGCATTTCCACCTTTGGTATAAGTGCATCAATATCTTCTTTTGTGACTACAAAATGAGGATTATAGCGGGCATCCACATAGGCAGCTTTTAATAGTTTAAAAAATCGTTTCTCTTCGGAGGTGTTTTGAGGAAATACATTATTCAGATCATCGGAATAACGTCTTACAGAAGATATTAATTTGGAAAGGTTATGCTGTTTACTGTTTCGTAGTGTATGTGTTAAACGGATAGCATAGTAATAATTTTCACAGGATTGATGAAGAAAAAAAGATGCCTCTTTATAATCTGTCTCTTTGTCAGCCATTATTGCATACTTTAAAAAGTTATTTGCTCTCACACACTTTTCATCAAAATACTCTTGTGCCTGCTCTCTGATCTCTTCAAAGTTTAATTTCCGACGACGAGATAATTTATATCTCCCACTATCATAAAGAATAATTCCTTCCTGCTTTATTTGTGTATAGAAATACCGCCCCTCTTCAATGAACTTATTAAGCTGCTTAATATCATCATTGATAAACTCAACAGGGGTATCGCGGTCAAAATCTTTTCCGGCAAAGAAGATATCTTCTACGTTATCCAAGATGGTTTCCGCCTTTTTACTGTTTATTCCGCTTGTTATCACGTAGATGTCATAATCTGATATTTTAACGGTAGGAATACCGCCGTCTTCAATCCGTATACTACGGCGAACATAATTGCCCCTCGCATAACTTCCATACAGAATAATAAACTCCGTCTGAGGTAAGCGACGAAGTATCTCCGTTATAAGAAAATTCAGTTCTTCCTGTTTGTCTTTAGGCAGATAAGCGATCGAGTCTTTCATTATGCTTGATTATGTACAACGTTAAAATACAAAAGTACATTATTATGTGAACAACTGCTACTTATTGGATCTTTCTTTGAATCTGTCGGCAAGAATTTCTTTGCAGACTTCTTTAAGCTGACCGATAATCTCTTGTCCTCTTTTACGGGAAATACGGATACCCTCGCCCACGACAAGCATGTCTTCAATAGTTGGATTTCCGCTGCCGTTAGCAGTTGTAGCGTGTTCACCATTATAACCGCCACTACATCTTGTCAAATCGTAGGCTGGTGCCAATTCCCATTGGGCGTTCCTATAATAAAAACTGAAGTTTTTAACATGGTCGTCTTTGTTTTCAGCCAGTATATTAAATACCATTCTTCGGAACATTTCTTCCACCTGAACAGGGTCTTGCGTGATGACTCCGGTTAAAGCCAATAAATTCTCATAAGTCAATGCCGGATAATGGATAGATTGATTAAGTAAAGCTCCGGCTGTTGCGGTGTGTAAACGTTGACCATCTTCTATATCAAATCGTTTTGTAGCAAAATATTTATTTTTAATAAGTTTAAAGTCAGGCACATTGATACCTGATGCACGAGCAGCTTTATTATATTGATATTCCATTTTACCCATATCTTTCGGATCATTGATATGACGGAATTTCAATATCCAATCTCCTTCCTCATCTTTATAAAGTGATTTTGGGCGACAGCCACCTGAATTACCACTATTAAAATAAAGAACATCGACATCCTTATCCGTTTTCTCGGCAAGCACCTCGAGAGCTAAATTTTGCATATAATCTAATTCCGGTAGACCTTTTGGCTCACCGATATATAATTCAGGCACATACGATAAGGCCCCCATTCCGGAAGCGCCAACAATACTTAAACGTTGCACAGGAGTCAAGCTGGTATCATCTATCCCCTCTTTTTGCAATATTCTGTTTAAAAGATAACGCCCGTACCCGTCAGGCAGGCTGTCTTCAAAAATTCCAAAATTGCCATAGAAAGGTTCTATGGGGGCAATAAACAAACCTTCTTTCAAGTCTAATTGCCTTGGAGCAATAGAAAAACCGGACTTTAGCCATTCTTTATCATATTCAAAAGCACACCTTTGAGTAGGAGTCATAGCAAGTTCACCCACCTTTTTGTCTCCATAGAATACAGACACTTTATTTATCTGTCTGATTTTCTCCAAAGACCTTATTTTCCTGGTTTCACTCTTTTTCTTTCCTGACATTACGGCTTCCTCTTTTCCTGTTTAAATTCCTGTTTATCTCATCCAGTTCAGCCATTGTGTTGTATAATGGTTCTGACAATAATTGTTTCAAATCATTGGTATACCCCAACGCTTTTGCCAATGCAACAAAAGAAACTAAAGATATGACATGCTTCGTTTCAAATTTCGCGATTGTAGCAGCAGGAACCTTACTCAAATCTGCCAAAGCATCTCGTGAGAGGCCTTTTTCCAAACGTCTCTTCTGACAGTTTTGTGCCAGAACCTTCATTATGGCTTCTGTCTTATCTTCGTCGAATGTATATAATAAAGTCATACTATAGTAGCAATAAACGGCTTAATCAATATTATTGTATTAGTTACAAAGATAATATTTATTTCCAGTAAATACAAAAAGGACAACTATCGAAAGTGTCGATGTATCTATATACCACTCTGCTCCCCATACTCCTTAATTTTCGCCTCACAAATCCGCTTCGTTATATCCCTAAGCAATTCGACTTTTGGGATAAGCGCATCGATATCCTCTTTAGTCACGACGAAGTGAGGATTATACCGGGCATCCACATAAGCGGCTTTTAATAGTTTAAAAAGTCGTTTCTCTTCAAGTGTGTTTTGAGGGAATACAGTACTCAGATCATCGGAATAGCGCCTGGTGGTAGAAGATAATTTGGATAGATTATGTTGTTTGTTATTTCGCAAAGTAAATGTCAATCGGATAGCATAGTAATAATTTTCACAGGATTGATGAAGATAAAAAGATGCCATTTGATACCTATCTCTTTCTTTATTTGTTATGGCATCATCAAAAAAGAAATTTCCTTTTTCAAACTTCTCATTAAAATAGTCCTGTGCCTGTTTCTTTATCTCATCAAAATTGAGTTTTCTCCTACGGGACAATTTGTATTTTCCACTATTATAAAGTATTACTCCTTCCTGCTTTATTTGTGTATGGAAATACCGGCCCTCTTCAATAAACTTATTAAGCTGCTTAATATCATCGTTGATAAACTCGACCGGAGTGTCGCGGTCAAAATCTTTTCCGGCAAAGAAGATATCTTCTACGTTATCCAGAATGGTTTCTGCCTTTTTGCTGTTTATTCCGCTTGTTATCACGTAGATGTCATAATCTGAGATTTTAACGGTAGGAATACCGCCGTCTTCAATTCGTATGCTACGGCGAACATAATTACCCCTCGCATAACTTCCATACAGAATAATAAACTCCGTCTGAGGTAAGCGACGAAGTATCTCCGTTACAAGAAAATTCAGTTCTTCCTGTTTGTCTTTGGGCAGATAAGCGATTGAATCTTTCATTATGCTTGATTATGTACAACGTTAAAATACAAAAGTACAAAAAAAGCAGAATTGCCTTTAGCTTTTTGATTCTAAATCATATATTTGCACAACGTTCCTGTTTTTATTTGTTTTGTTTGATAGTACAGAATGAATAAGTCTATATAATACAGGTAATTAAAATATCATAGTATTAATATAGGCTCGATTCCTCCGAATCAGGCTTAAAAAGGAACGTATTCATATGGACAATAATAATATAACTGGAATAAAAGGCTATTACTATCTGCTACAACAAATTACTTCTTTATTAAATCTGTCATTACCAGAAATTAGACAGAAATATATAAACTATCCATATTGCTTGATAGACTATTTCGAAAAAAATGTGGAAGAAAAATCGATCGAGATACGATTTGACCAGGAAGCATTTACGATGACTTGTCTTTTCAGCAACGAAGGTAAATGTGAGTTTGTTTATTTATTCCCTGATAAAAATGAGTATGTAAAGGGATTCATCTCTTATCTGGAGATAACCCAAAACTACGACTATTTAATGAATAGATGGGTGATACCAGGTTGTTACATAAAAGCGAAGGCAATAGAACATCTATCCAATAATATTTGCCTGATGTTTTATAATTAACCGGTAGTCCCTAAACCATAAGAAGACTATAGCAAAAGCCTTTTTATATTTTCTTACAGGCACGGATTATACGGATTTGACAAATTGCTTATTTATCTAAACAATGAAATCTGTATAATCCGTACTTGAATTATATTATTATGAAGAACTCACGAATATCAAACTGTCAATTCAACCCTCCTATGAAAAGGCTGCACGGGAGAGAATCAAGACATGCTACCTTTTACACCACCGTCAGCAACTTAAGAAATAACATATCATCTTGCCTGAAGCAACCAAAACAGCATTATGCTGCCCATATCAAATAAAACAAAACAATCGACCAAATATTTATCGTATACACTACATATTGTCAATCCACTTACAACACTCATCTGCCTTGTTATAGAACACAAAAAGTGTTATTCAACATGCTTTTATACTACAAAATAGCTTCAAAAGAGGCCATAATCAACACTTATTAACAAAGAATTTCCATTTAAATAAATCCCTATCTCATTTAAAATGAAAAAAAATTCGTTTTAAACGAGATGGAAAATCCTTTTAAACGAATTGCAAAAGTCATATACCTAAAGGATATTGTTAAATATTGTATTTAGCGCTCTTCTGTAACACCAATTTGACATAACATACAAGTTAGCAAAAAGACTATAATAAAATCTTTTAATTCAAAAGAAAAGCAATATTGCCTCATTTTGTCAAATTCCATAATTTCACTTCAAAAGTTCGTGTTGTCATCTTATCATTTCACGTAATATCCCACTTTAACACATTGCATTAAAGGATAAAACGGCTGTTTTCCAAATATTTACTATCTTTGGAGATGAGTAAAAATTGTATTCTTAGAAAATACAATTGCCACAATGGAGTCTTAAATCAAATAAAAAGAAAAGACATATGCTTGAATCCAAAAACGTTGATAGAGCAGGTACTACTTTCGGCAATATTCTGACCGACAGGTTGATCATACGGTTAGCAAACCCGGATGATGCGGAAGAAATATACGCTTACCGCTCTGATACTATTGAAAACCAATATCAGGGCTGGTTCCCCGAATCTGTGGAGGAAGTTCGTAATTATATAACCAATATGCCGGTGACTATAGATATAGCCGACATATGCTTTCAATTTGCCATTCTTACCAAGAATGAAAACCGTCTGATCGGAGATTTGGGAATAATCTTCACAGGACACGAAAGAATGCAGGTAGAGGTCGGTTGTACGTTGAATAAAACTTTTCAAGGTAAAGGATATGCCACCGAAGCATTAACGGCAATGGTAAACTATTTTTTCACAATCCTAAAGAAACATCGTATTGTAGCATCTATTGATCCAAGAAACACCGCCTCTATCCGACTTATCGAACGACTGGGATTCAGGAAAGAAGCTCATTTCAAAGAGAGTTATTTCCTTCGTGGCGAATGGGTAGACGATATAATTTATGCTATGCTCGATAAGGATTGGGGTAACAAATGAATACTTACACTTTTTCCAATGCTGCGATCATATTTTTCTTCGCTTATATGTATCTCTATATTCCCGGAGCAATTGATTGACCATAGCATCACCACCTTCAAATGTTCTCATCCGCTTCAACATGCGGGCTACACAATCATAAGCAGAGGAATGAGTTATTAAAGCCTCTTCCTCTACATAGTCATGGTAAATATCCAATATCTCTTTTTCGAAATGTGGCTTTAGAGAAAATTCTCGAACGAGCCAAGTATTTTAAAGAAAAGCTAAAGGTATTGTTTCCGGCTGATACGCAGCAAACGGAAAGGGCAGGAATAATCATTTGCCTTACGTCGTTAGTCCTGAATATTCGTTTTGCGGAACGGATGCAGCAGTTACAAGACAATGATATGAAATACCGTTATCTCCTGATGAAATGAAAAGCGGACGGGAAAAGCCTTGATTTGCTGGAGATGAATTTTAACCGGAAACGGGATAATGTATTTATTCAAAGCGTAACAGATACGGTTATAGATTTTGAATATCGTAGCAGGTTGTCATCTTCAGGCAGCACCTTGAAGAGGTGGTTTATCAAGTTGCCGTTTAAACTGCTCGGGATATTTTATTTGCTATTCTAAAATGTGTATTTCATTATTTATTAGTCCTATTGCTTCATCAATGAGATACCAATAAGACATTTTCACTTATATTTCAGTGAGAAAGTAGTTTATTCTTGTGTCTTGGGTACAACAACAGTAAACCATTCACAAAGCAACCTTGTTTCTCCTGTGAGTTTTAACCCAATTTTCTTTAATATAGAAGAATAGTATTCTGTATGAATTCTTTTCCAATTTTCTAAACTTACATCTCCTTCTTCTATTGAAAATTTTTCTGTAATACTTTCGAATTTTACAATTTCAATTTTAGTAATTTGTATTATACAGATTTCTTTATTGTGTGAATCAAGTATAGAAGCAAATTCATTTACTTTTATTATATCTTTGTATTCATTGTAGTGATAATCATATAAAGATGAAGTCGCTGTTTTTTTTCCTGATAATACTTTCATTGCTAATTCATCAGCATTACATCCAAACTGAATTTTATGTTTTATATCCATTTTAATTGTGTTCTTAGTTGATTGATATTAAAAATCGCAGATAATCTAATCAGTATACAACCTGTGTTATAGTTCATTTGCAGTTAGCAGAAGGCATTATATAATAAAGATGCAAAGTAAGGCAGAATGCAGTAAAAAAGTCTTGAAAAAATTCAAGACTCTTTTAATAATATTTTTTTTCGGATATGGCTGACGGTCTCAGGAGTAACACCAATAAAAGACGCAATTTCTTTTAGAGAGACTTCTTCTTTCAAATTGGGACACCGCTGCATTAACGTTATGTACCTCTGTTCTGGAGAATCACAATATGCCTGCAGCATTCGTTTGTATGCCATTTTAAACATAGACTCTGCTACATTACGCCCCAATCTCTGTGTATCTGCGTTCATTTCTAAGAAATCAATTAATTCTTTATATGTTAGTTGATAAACTACACAATCTGTAATGGCTTGAATGCTTACAAGTGCTGGTTCTCTATGGATAAAAGAAGCATAATCACAAACAAATTCTTTCTCGAACGAAAAACAGACAATACGTTCATTTCCAGCTTCATTCATGTAAGTATATCGAAATGAACCATTTTCTATCCATCCAGCAATTAGAGATGGAAAATTTTGTTGCAAGAAGTATTCCTTTTTTGTGTATTCAACTCTTTTGCCTTTTTCTAAGAAAAACTCTTTGAGAATTGTGTAACTATTTAAATGTGATATTGATAAATTGACCTCTGACATAGTATTTCTTTTTGCCTGATGCACAAAGATATAAAGAATATCCTATAAAAGCCTCTTTTTTAGAACAAGTGCGTACATTCCTTTTTCCTAAAACATCTTTTTTAATTTAGAATTATCCAAATCATTTATATGGGATTAAAAATTTCATTTCTATATTGACTTTGTTTACTTCAAAATTAGAAAAAACATATAAAGCAAAGTTCAAAAATTGTTGAATACTCGTTCCACATCCCCATGAACAAGAAAGATGTTTCGAATTTTCCATTGGTGAATTGTTCGATCTACCTTTTATTCCCAATAGTACCAACCCCAAAGAGGAGGAGTTCAGAAAAAGGTAACCACTTCTTTGTGTATGTTCAAAATAATTACCGCCTAAAAATCATATCTTTGCAAATATAAGCGGATTATAAGATGGTGAACTTCAATGAATACATAAATGAGATTGATTTCTCAGAATTCAAAAAGCACTTTTTAGAAAAGGGAAAGTCAATCGAGATTAAAAAGAAGGATTATTTTGTTAGACAAAATGAGCCATGTAAATATGTGGGATTTGTCGAAAGTGGCATTTTTAGATATACTCGTATTGATAATGCTGGTAACGAACCTATTGTCGGTTATAGTTTTACCGAAGATTTTGTGTGTGATTACCCATCACTGATTAAGCACATGGGGTCATTAACCAATATTCAAGCTGTTACAGATTGTTCTGTGTACGTGTTATCTATGAAAGAACTGAATGATTTTTGGGAAACAAGCATAAATACTCAACGTTTTGGTAGATTGGTAGCAGAAGAAATTTTTGTAGAAATGTATCAACGGCTACTTGGCTTTTACTGCGACACAGCAGAGCAGCGTTATGTTGCGCTACTAAAGCGCTGCACAAACCTCCCCCAGCATATTACTTTAAAAGAGATAGCCTCGTTTCTTGGTGTGACACCTGAAACCGTCAGCCATATACGAAGAAAACTACGGCAAAAATGAAAGTCTTGAAGTATTTCAAGGCTTTTTTTATTCATGTTCTCCAACTTTGCACGTATTATTATTCCCTGAATTATTATCAATTAAAATATAGTTATATGAAAAATTTATTCAGAACATTTGTAATACTGTTTTTGGCAATCGTATCCACTTCTTGCAGTAATGATAATGATGATTTTAGATTTGACTCTGAATCATTGAAACAGACGACATGGGAGGGAGTTAATCTCGTAACCGATGGAGATAAAACTATAAGGACAATTAACGTAGAGATGCAATTCTTTGATACACAGAATGGTCAATATATTCTTAGGGAAGACGGATTCGGAGCTGAGGTATATAAGTTTAACTATTCCATTGAAGGTAAAATTATGAATATAGAGGACGGACCTCTTTTTAGTAAACGTACTATGTTAGAATTTGCTAAAGATAGGATGGTATTAGAAGCACTTAGTTCATACAAGTCGACACTTACCTTAAATCGACGATATTAACGAAACTGTTTATCACCAATTATTACTGACATTTGATAATTAAAGGAAATTATAAGCAAGGGGGGACTTATTCTCAAATTGGAGTGAAGTACCCCTTTGCTTGTTTTCAGAAGTTCGTAAAATTGGGGTTCAGGAAAGAAGCACTATTTCCTTCGTGGCGAATGGGTAGACGATATAATTTATGCCATGCTCGATAAGGATTGGGGTAATTGAGTAGGGGGAGCTAAATAAATATCCACATATTGTATTTCTAAACAAATTTGTTTATTTTTGTAGTGATATGAAAGATCAATTAGAAATATTGAAAGGTGTTCACCCTGGCTTATTTTTAAGCAGGGAGTTACGAAATCGTCAATTAAGAAGTGGTGCATTTGCAGAATCCATAGGAGTTCATCCTCAAACGTTAAGTGCCATCATTAAGGGACGAAGAAATATGAACATACCTTTGTCTCTAAAGATCGAGAGATCACTCCATTTAGACGAAGGACTACTAATGACCTTACAGGTTTATTATGATATTGAATTGGAAAAGAAGAAAGAAGCTCAATCATATCATCCTGATCTTTCTATATATCGTAAGATCTTGTTTTGGGATACAGACTTTGATAAATTAGATTGGAACACCAATAAACGGTATATCATTAATCGTATTTTTGAACGGGGAAATGAAAAAGAAATACTTGAAACAATTCGTTTCTATGGTAAAGACACAATCCTGTCGTTGCTGGACTTAAATAATAAGTATGCAGTCAATCTAAAATCTAACATTCAAAAATATCTGAATTATGCCAACTAAACTCAAATATCAAACAGTAACGCCATTACTAATACAGATCCTTTTATTCGTCCTGCAGAAGTCATTGATAATATACGTCTAACGTCTTTTGAGGCTATTATAGCCATGAAGCTAGATATCATCGGACATGGTGGACGGAAAAAGACTTTTGGGATATTCACGAATTACATAATACATATTCGATAACTGAAATGTTAAACTTATATGTAGAACGTTTTCCTTACAATCATACGAAAGAAGAAATTATTCAAGGTTTCACTAATTTTGATATTGCAGATTCCGACCCCAATCCCAAATGCTTAAAAAAGAAGAACTGGCAACTGATAAAATTAGATTTCATTGATTGGCTAAAACAAACCTAGCAACCAGCACAAATCAAAAAATCCCTCTAAGAACATCTTAGAAGGATTTTGCATTTTGTGCGGCTGAAGGGACTCGAACCCCCACGCCGTGAAGCACCAGATCCTAAGTCTGGCGTGGCTACCAATTACACCACAGCCGCATTTGGTTTGCGGTGCAAAGGTAAATCTTTTTTATTAATCTGCAAGTATTTCGGGGGAGATTTTATTTATATCAGGCTCTGACAGTTCTGAGCCGGACAAAAGGCGCGAGATAGCAGCTTCTATAATAGTGTCTTTTCCTTTCTGCATATCTTCTTTGGTCATAGCCACTTCCTGATCCGGATCAATACCAAACTCTGTATGTTTCTTGTCTGCATCAAGGATCGGGCAAGCGGAAAAACGGACACTCCACCCTATGGGTAACTCCGTTGTAAAAGGGAAACCGCTACCACCTCCGGTACGGTCACCCATAATCATTACGTGGGGTAATAAACGCATCGTACTCACAAAATTATTCGTGGCACTGTAACAATGACGGTTCGTCAAAACGATAACCGGTTTCTGCCAGCGAAGCCGGTCGGACGGAGAAAGATATAAAGGATAAGGAGTGGAAAAGTCATTATGCCCATTCCCTTTTTTATACATGACATAGCCGGTCAATATCTTTTCTTCCAGGAAACGTTGGGTGATCCGGTCCGAATTTGACATCGCACCTCCCCCGTTATTTCGTACGTCAAAGATGATACCTTTACAGTCTTTGAAATGCAGGAACATATTATCCAGATTACTTTCGCCTACCCCGCTGGAGAAATTACCATAGTAAACATAACCCACCTGGTTATCAGACAGACATTTATATTTCAGTCCACCGGCAATTTTATAATCTGTCCCCAGATAATTCTTCTGTATGTCCGAATCGAAATTAGCCGGATAATCCTCATACCAAGCCCAGTAACGGGCCACATCGAATGAAGAAAACAGATTCGTATGCCCGTCCTTCAGTTCCGCCAGCATTTTACCCAATACATCAAACAGGTCGTACTGGCTCATCTTATCATCGATCTGAACACTGTAACGGTCGTGCACTTCATCCCAATCGATATTCTTAAATTCGAAGAAACAATAATTCTCATCCAGAATCCGCCAAAGCGCCTCAAAGTTATCCCTGGGAGACGGATTATACTTATCCGCCTTCTCGCAAGCCGAAAGAAGGATACCCGTCAGGAATAAATAATATAGAATATGTAATTTCATTTTTTCGCTTTCAATAGTAGGCACTGCTGTACTTATGCCTCTGTTTCAGGCGTTTCCCTCCAAAGGAATAAAATTCCTTCACCAGGCCGATCATAAAGGAGTTGGATAAAACATGCATCTTAATCCCGTTCACATCTGTCCGGTACATGCTGTTCAGATAGCCGGCCCTCACCGTAAAATTTGCTATCGGAAAGTCGAAAGTGAAATAATTCCTCATGGCAAATTTATTATGAAGCGAACTGAACTTTATCACACCGCTACGGTCTCCCTGGCTGAGATAATAATAAGGTTGACCTTTATGGATGGCAAACAGGACACCGATAAACGGTATTTCCATCTGGTAACGGAAAGTCACCGGATAATTCCCGAACTTAAAACCATAAATCCCCATCGCCGAGAAGTTCAAATCCAGATCAGCCTTGCCCGAAGCCGGATTGTTCGTGTTACGAGTATTATAAATAAAACCACCCGACAAACGACCTGAAAGGCCTGTCAGAACTTTCAGATTCGGCAACAGGTTGGTAAATCGGTAGTGATATCCAAGCGAATAGTCCACAAAACCCACATAATCGGTTGCCACGTCCGCAGCATTCCGGGTAGATGCAAACTCGACATTGAGAAACTGCTGGCGCGATACCTTATAATCCGCCAGCCGGACAATCTTCATCCGTTCATTCTGTATCCGTACACCCCATCCCGTATATTTCGTTTCTATCCCGGGAGTCAGGTAGGTATCCATGACATTGTAACCGCCTATTCCTATCATCGTCGCCTCATTGACCGATCGCGGAATTTCGTCTTCCACATTTTTGTCTGTCTGAGCCGCAAGCGGAAACACCAGACAAAACGACAAAATCATCAGAGAGGCCAACGTCTTCATAGGCTATTCATCAAACAACTTCATCTGCCCGGTTATTTCGTCTATAATATCCGAATCACTCTCTGTTTGCCCGGTATCGTCATTATCCGGATTACCTTCTCCACTCGTATCTCCCGGCTGTTCCGCAGGAGCAAAGCGGGTTGGTTCAAGCTCATTGACCGTTTCCACCTCAAAGGTAGAGATACGTTTGCCTTTCGCTTTGAAGCCTTTCACTGCGATAAACTCTTCCGCATCCAGCACAAGAGGCTCGCGGAAAGCGTCATGACCACCGAATACCACCTCAATACGGGGATAAACCTCATCGGTAAGCAACATCAGGCGGCTCTTCGGATTCTCACCCAGGAAGTTCTGCTTCTTGCTACCGGCTTCCAGCACGAAACGTTTCAGATACGGATATTTCTGGTCGGCATCATATAAAGCGGCCGTCCAGACTTTATTCGAGTTGAATTTCTCTATAATCTGTATATTGTCGTCGTAGTGATTGCTCAGATCAAAGTTCGTCGTATAGAAATCCCCGTTGCGTAAAACTACCAGGATCAGGTCATCGCTCTGGAATTCGCCCAGTTCGTCACCGCGACCGTCATAGTTCAGGCGCAGCACATCCCAGTCGAACCAAACCTGGCGTCCTCCCAACGTAGAACTACCCTTCTGTTTCAGGCTGATCTTATGCACATCCGCCTTTGTCAGGATATTTCCCATCGAGCCACGTCCCTTAATGGCGATCTCGCTGAAATCTTTTTCAAACACAAGCAGTTTCTGGCGGGGTTTCGGTTTAAGGATCACCTTGACCGTTTCAGCTTCCCCATTGGGGTTCGCACTGAAATATAACACCCGTGAACCCTCCGTTCCTTTCGTCACGTCATACTCCTTATCACGTGTCACACCGGTGACGGCAAAGCGTTTGATGTAGTTATAACCGACTTTTCCATCACGGTAAATAACATTGTAAATAGTGCGGGTATCGTTACGTTTGAATACATTCACATACAAAACATCTTTCCCGACAAACATTTTATCGCTGACCTTCACGATCTTATACGTTCCGTTACGATAGAACAGGATGATATCGTCTATATCCGAACAGTTACAAACATATTCATCTTTCTTGAGGCTCATTCCCATGAAACCTTCCGCACGGTTGATATAGAGCTTTTCGTTTGCTTCCACCACCTTCGTTGCTTCGATCGTGTCGAAGTTACGGACTTCGGTCATACGCGGATAATTCTTGCCATATTTTTCCTTCAACATGGTAAACCAGTTGATCGTATAGTCTACGATATTATCCAGATGATGATTGATGCGCTCGATCTCTTCGCGAATCTGGGCAATCAATGCATTGCTCTTTTCCGAGTTGAATTTAAGGATACGTCCCATCTTGATCTCCATCAGTTTAAGGATATCTTCGCGGGTTACTTCACGGATAAAATCAGGCTTGAACGGAGTCAGGCGCAAGTCGATATGAGCCACGGCCTCATCCATATCCTTCGAGTTTTCAAACTCTGCATCCTTATAAATACGTTCTTCAATAAATATCTTTTCGAGGGAAGCGAAGAAGAGAGTTTCTTCCTGCTCGGCTTTCTGTATCTGTAATTCGGTACGCAACAGATGCAGCGTATCGTCTGTCGAATGACGCAACACGTCGCTCACTTTGAGGAAGTGAGGTTTGTTGTCCATGATCACACAACAGTTGGGCGAAATGCTGATCTCACAATCTGTAAAGGCATACAAGGCATCGATCGTTTTGTCTGACGATACGCCCGGAGCCAGATGCACCAGGATTTCTACATCTTTCGCCGTATTGTCATCGACTTTCCGGATCTTGATCTTTCCCTTGTCGTTTGCTTTCAAGATGGATTCGATCACGGAAGAAGTCGTTCTTCCGTATGGAATTTCGCTGATTACCAATGTTTTGTTATCCAGCTTGGTTATTTTAGCACGGACTTTTACCGAACCACCGCGCTCACCGTCATTATATTTAGAGACATCGACATAACCTCCTGTCTGAAAATCAGGATATAAAGCGAAGTCTTCCCCCTTCAGGTAAGCTATCGAAGCGTCCAGTAACTCGTTAAAATTATGAGGAAGTATTTTAGAAGAAAGACCGACGGCAATACCTTCCACTCCCTGGGCCAGCAGCAAAGGGAATTTCACCGGCAAAGTAACCGGTTCTTTATTACGCCCGTCATAAGATAGCTGCCAAAGAGTAGTCTTCGGATTAAAGACTGTTTCAAGAGCAAATTTGGAAAGACGTGCTTCGATATAACGGGGAGCAGCGGCACCGTCACCAGTAAGGATATTACCCCAGTTTCCCTGGCAATCGATCAGCAGGTCTTTCTGTCCCAACTGTACCAGCGCATCCCCGATAGAAGCATCTCCATGAGGGTGGAACTGCATGGTATGCCCCACGATATTGGCGACCTTATTATACCGTCCATCATCCAAACGCCTCATCGAGTGCAAGATACGACGTTGCACAGGTTTCAGACCGTCATTGATATGCGGCACTGCACGTTCCAGGATCACGTACGAAGCGTAATCCAAAAACCAATCCTGATACATCCCCGACAGATGATAGGATACGCGGCCTTCTCCCTTCCCGGGTATTTTATATTCCGAATGTGTAGTAGAATCAGATTGCTCACCATTTTCCTGTGAGTCTGTATTTGTCTGTTCTATTTCCTCGTTCTCGTTTTCTTCTGTGAAATCTTCAATATCCTCTGGTTTCATATACTTATATGGTGCTCTATCTTCTTTTTCAGCCTCTGCCGGAAAGTAAATTCCAGCGTGTAAATATACGAAATATTGGCGAGATAATAAAAAAGCATTATTGTTTCGGTGAGATATCTGAATTCTCCCTATATTTGTCTCCTCAAAAATTTAGCGTAATGCTCACACTCGATAAGATTTATCAGGCATCTTTTGCCTTGAAAACAGTTATCCGTCGCACCGACCTGATCAGTGCGCCCAACATCAATCCGGATTCTCATATCTATCTGAAACCGGAGAACTTACAGATTACTGGATCATTCAAAGTCCGCGGTGCCTGCTTCAAAATCGCCCAACTGACAGAAGAAGAGAAGGCCAAAGGCGTCGTAGCCTGTTCCGCCGGTAATCATGCACAGGGTGTCGCCCTGGCTGCCACCACCCATGGCATCAAGTCACTGATCTGCCTGCCGGACAATGCACCGATCTCCAAGATAGAGGCTACCAAATGGTACGGTGCCGATGTTTGCCTGGTCGAAGGCGTGTACGACGACGCTTATCAGAAAGCCCTGAAGCTGAGAGATGAAAAAGGATATACGTTCGTTCATCCTTTTGATGACGAAGACGTTATTGCCGGACAAGGGACTATCGGACTGGAATTATTGGAACAGTTGCCCGACCTGGATGCCGTAATCGTTCCGATAGGCGGAGGGGGACTTATCTCCGGCGTCGCCTTTGCAATCAAACATCTGAATCCGAATGTAAAAATATACGGCGTACAGGCCAGCGGTGCACCAAGCATGCTGAACTCCATCGAGCACAATAAAATCGAACGGATGGGATTCGTCCGCACCATCGCCGACGGTATAGCCGTAAAAGAACCGGGTGAACATACATTTGAATATTGTAAAAAGTATGTGGATGAAATTGTTACAGTCAACGACGATGAGATTTCGACCGCTATCCTGGCTCTGATCGAACAGCACAAATTAATCGCCGAGGGAGCAGGGGCGGTAGCCGTAGCGGCAGCCATGTTCAATAAAGTTCCCATAAAAGGTAAAAAAGCGATCTGCCTGGTATCGGGAGGAAATATCGACGTAACGATCCTCTCTCGCGTTATCGGACGCGGCTTACAGAAATCCGGCCGTTCCTACACCATGACGATCGAACTGGTCGACAAACCCGGACAGTTACAGCACGTTTCTGAAATTATTGCCCGCACCGGAGCCAATGTGGTATCCGTCCATCACGAACGAGTTAGCCATACCGCCGACATCAACGGCTGCTATCTCCGTCTGGAAATGGAAACACGTAACCAGGAACATATCGACCAAATACAATATACGCTGACGGCAGCGGGGTATAAGATTATTCCGGGATAACGTTAAGAGGCTGTCACAAAGACCTGAATCAAAGAAACAGATAACTTTTGACAGCCTCAAAACACGAAAAACTATATTTAATTAAAACACAACATTCTTTCGAATCTTTTCTTATTACTCACCATAGCCAGGATTTTGCTTGATCAGGTTATTAGCACCGATAATACTGTAATGTATCGGGAAGCGATTCAGATTTTTATTATTGGTTGCCTGATGATCCCACCAGCTTTCCGTCACATAAGCATCCCACCGGACCAGATCAGTACGTCTCCGTCCTTCACCCAGAAATTCCAGTTGCCATTCATCCAACATACGATATTTATCCAAATTGGCAGACGTGACAGGATCAGGATCGTTCCCGCCCTCAAAATAACGCTTCCGGACAGTATTGATCAGATCAGCGGCTCCCTCTTTGTCACCGGCACGCATCTTACACTCGGCCAACGTATAATAAATCTCAGCCAAGCGGATGACAGGAACATCCGGATCAAACTTACGTTTCATCTCATCCTGGTTGGGACGCGGACTGAATTTTACCAGCCGGACACAAGAGTTTTCTTCCGCCATGCCCACATTAGACGGGAGCGATTCGAGATCCGGATACTTCGCATCTTTACCCACTTTGGCAAAATAAGCGACCTGATCGACTACCGTAATTACTTCCCCTTTATATTCACGGCTTCCCGTACAAGTCCATTCCGGATGAATCGGATTAACTAACTTGCCAACAATGAACATGCCTCGATATTTACCGCTTCCTTCATATACATACGGTTGTTTGCGTACATCCCGATCGTGAAATTTTCCATAAGCACCTCCGAGTTTATACGGATACTTCTTACCTGTCGGATCCAGACTCGGTATCAATCCTATTCCATTGTTGGATCCGGAACCTTCCAAACCACCCAGATAATTTTTGTAATTATAAGGGACAGACCAATCCCAATAGCCGGCATCCGTCTCCAGTTTTGCATTCTGGCTCGGGATAGACCAGATCAGTTCCGGACAGGCTTCATTGTCGAAACCAAAAATATTTGTCCAGTCGGAAGCCAACGCATACTGCCCATATTTCCCATCGATGATATCTTTACAGATACCGGCAGCTTCAGCAAACATATCTTTACCGATATAAGATTTGGCATTGAAATAAAGACGCACTTTCAACGCTGCTGCGGCAGCTCTGTTGATACTTCCGGTCTCTTGCGCTCCCAATTCCTCCTTTAGCGGAAGTTCGGGAATAGCCTCCGTCAATAAAGAATCGATAAAATTAAATGTTTCCAAATCAGTCGACCGCCCTTTGATATCACTTTGCGTCGTCGTATAGAGCGGAACACCGCCAAACAAATCAAGCCCGTCCAAATAAAGCGAAGCCACCAACACTTTCTGCTGGTTCAGCATCGACTCGCGTGTCCCGTCGGCAAAACCCAAAGCATCGAAATCGATTTTAGCCAAATCCTCCAAAGCATCCCAGGCCAAAGCTACCCCCATGGAAAAGCCATACCATCCGTTGTTGACAAATGCCATATCTTCGGTATAAGCATGATGATGCACTTTCTGGTAATAGGCTCCGTCATACCAGTCGCTGCCACGGGTTGGCAGGCAAAATTCATCTGTGCCAATTTCCTGCAAAGCCCAACGATCATTATTGGACCCGACAAACCAACGCCAATGTGTAAACGGACGGTTAAAGCGCTGCCACACGGCATCCTGAGAGGTATAAAACGTTTCAGGAACCGACTGCGAATAAAATGTCGGATCTATATCACAAGACGTAACAGCCAACAGGCTTATGATTCCTGATAAAAACAAATGGATTATATTTCTTTTTTTCATCTTACAATCTGTTTTAGAAGTTAAACTGCATGCCTAATGTATATGTGCGAACCATCGGATAAAAGCGTTCCGTATCCCAAAACTTCTCAGTACCCTGATCTCAGCCGGTAATGTTTACCTCCGGATTCATTCCACTGTAACCGGTAATCGTACAGACATTGCCGACTGTGCCGTAGATACGTATCCGATCGATCAGATTCTTCGTATACTTCTTCATCGGCAACGTATAACCCAACGTAATAGCGTCGATCTTCAGGAAAGTACCGTCTTCCAGATAATAATCGCAAATCTGCTTTTCCCCTTTGATATGACTGAACTTGCCGTAAGCGTCTTTCAACACATTGAAATTACCTTGTCCCTGTATACCATAGTACATATTAATTGTGTTATAGACATCGAAGTCTATCCAGCTACGGAGGTTGACACCCAGATCAAAATTCCTGTAAGTAAATGTATGACTCCAGCCGACAATCAACTTTGGGGTATAGTTTCCGACATAACGTTTGTCATTCTCAGTCTTATCCTTTGCAGGAATCACATTGTTGTCTTTGTCGTACAACAAAAAATTGCCCTCATCATCGAAACCGGCAAACTTCCAGATATAAAAAGAACCGATCGTCGATCCCTCTTCCATGCGTGCCGCATCACCCGGTGAACCCGGGGCAACGAAACCGTTACCGTTTTTATAAGTATTATTTCCCCAAAGCGTAGCAATCTTGCCCGAATTATGGCTAAGATTTAAGTTGGAAGACCAAACAAAATCCTTTGTGCGGATGATATCTCCTCCGACTTCAAACTCCCATCCCTTGACTTCCATACTACCGATATTCTGCCACTGCGTGTTCTGTGTATAAGGAGGCTGAGGCACGGCCACTTCATAAATCAGATTGTCGATCGTACGTTTGAAATAGTCGAATTTTCCATATAGCCGGTTGCCAAATAAAGAATAATCAACCCCTAAGTTCCATTCTTTCTTCTCTTCCCATCCTAAATTCCGGTTCACATTCTGCGTTTTACCAAAAGAATAAGCCCATTCGCCATTCGGAAGCATCCAGTATGTATCAGAGCCCAGCATATCGGCCATATAAGAGGCATCGAAATCGTTATTGCCTGTCACACCATAACCAAAACGGACCTTCAGGTCATCTACCCATTTTACCTCTTTCATGAAGTTCTCTTTAGAAATACGCCAACCGGCACTGGCAGACCAGAAATTAGCCCAACGATTGTCTGCAGAAAACTTGGAGGAACCCTCATGACGGATGGAAGCAGATAATAAGTACTTATCCCGATAAGCATAGTTAGCGCGGGCAAAGACAGAGAACAGACGTTCCGTGATATTTTTACCGGAACTCATGCCAGCCTTACCGTCACTCAGATAACTACCTTTGCCGATATCCCAATATTTCAGACCATCGACAGAGAAATTATAGTTATCCATACCGAAATTCTCGCCGTTATGCTCGAAATAAGAATAACCGGCGGTAACATTCAAGTTATGATCTTCCTTAAAATCCTTTATATAAGAAAAATATCCCTCGGAAGTCAGATTCTCAGTCTTGCTGAATGCGAGATGCGCATGTCCTTTACGTGATTCGTTCAACTCAGAACGATGCGTCCGCGGCCAATATTGATGCAACTCCCACTGGCGGTTTTCATACCCCAGGATCTGCTGGTAAGAGAGGCCTGGAACCGGTTTGATATTCAATTTCATATTCACCTCCGGCTTAAACCATTTGTCCACTCCGTAGTAATCCTCCAGCATAGCATCGGCCACCACGTTATAATCAAGCGATTCGTTCAACCACACATTATATCCGGTTTCATTTTCCGGATCATAAGGAGAACGTGTCGGATTATTACGCATAGCCTGCTGGAAATTTGGAAAATGGTTGTTACGTGCAGCCTGCCGATAATCGACAGACGGATGTATCTCCAACCAATCGTCAAACAGTTTGAAATTAGCATTCACACGCCCTCCATAATCCTGACGTCCATCCTGCTTGGCCACTCCCTGGTTCTTTTCATAGAAAAAAGAAGTATAGACCTGCGCCTTTTCGGTTCCGAACTCCAATGCAAGATGATGCTTTTGCGAAAAATTACCATGATTCAGCAATTCATCCCACCAATCCGTATCCTGTCCATAATCGGTACCGATTTCATAATCTGCATATTCACGTCCGGAGAGCATTTCCGGAGCATTATATCCCTGTTTTTTCGTGAATTCGTTACTATAGGTTAGTTTCACTTTTCCATTCGTGTCCGAACCACTTTTGGTCGTAATCAGAATCACACCGGAGGCAGCCCGTGTACCGTAGATAGCTCCGGCAGAACCATCTTTCAAAATGTCGATCGACTTGATGTCGTCTTGCGTCAAAGATCGGATATCACCCCCCGGAAAACCATCGATGACGATTAGCGGAGCTTTGCCGGCATTGATGGAAGTCATGCCACGTAACTGGAATGTGGTGCCTGCATTGGCACTTCCAAGATTATACATCACCAGACCACCAATTTTGCCTTGCAAAGATGTAGAAATGTCGGCACCACTGACACCGACCATCAGGTCGTCAGCTTTCAAAGAGGTGATAGCGCTGGTGACTTGCTTTTTATCCAGTGAGCCATAACCGATAACTACAACTTCTTGCAGGGTCTCGGCATCTTCTACCAATTTCACTTGAATTGAATGCTGTTTCCCGACTTTCACTTCCTGGCTTATATAACCTATATAGGATATAACCAAGGTCGAATTATCCGGGATATTTTGCAGGATAACCATTCCATTATCATCTGATATATTCCCTATTGTCGTTCCTTTTACCACAACATTAGCTCCTATGACAGGCCCGGTTTCATCCCGTACCATAACAGTCACTGTTTTTTCCGCCTGATCAGGTATCCTGTTCTCTATCCAACTTGAGGTTAACAATTCAAGATTCTCATCCATAGCAAAAACTTCTGTCGGCAAACATAAAAACAAGCCACACATAATCTTTATTGCCTGGGAAATCGAATCCTTTCTTCCCGGGAGAAAATCACAATTCTTTTTTTGTTGCATTTTCTTGTATTATTTTACAGGTTAATAATAATTTGACAAGTCATAATTTTGACACGTCTAATGCCGAAGCATAAGACTTTACGGTCTCTATACCATTCACTTCACAGGCCTATTGATCTAAATGATTTTAAGAATTATTGACTTTACAAAGTTAAATTGAAAAGAGGTTACATTATATCCACATTATTTGTTACTTTTGACCGATAAAATAAGAATATTAATCAATTATTTACGAGTATGGAAACAGATTTGAAAAAACTGGTAGGACAACGCCTTCAATTACTTCGTCTGGAAAGGAATTTGACACAAGAACAAATGAGTGAAAAACTCAATCTTTCTACGAGTGCCTATTGCAAAATTGAATATGGCGAAACCGACCTCACCCTTACTCGTCTGAACAAAATAGCGGATATACTCAACATGTCCGCAGTTGAACTATTCACGCGAATAGAAGGAGATACCTATAATAACTATCCTAAAGATTATGGTCGCGTATGGATTACGCGTGACAGTAGTATTGTAAATGTAGACAATAGCGATGACCTCCGCGAATTGGTTAAATCTAATTCCCGTCTTATCGATGTTCTTTTGAAAAGGATTGAAGAGCTTGAAAAGAAATAAAGGAATTTACTTGCTCCTATTCAGGGCAACCACACCAAAATAACTCGTTTCAGATTTTGTCAGAAGCGAACTATCTTGTCCCCGTGCTTGACACGGGGTCGCAGAAGAACCGGCTGTATCAAAAAATACATACAGGATACGGTTTGTGCCTTTGCTATCCCGTGTCAAGCACGGGATAGCTCAATTATTTCTACATTGGAACATCCTTTAGCTGCGGTTACTTTGTTTACTATTGAGAACTCGCTTTTCACGTGCTGCACGAATTTTCACACCGACACGAAGAGATTCCAATTCTCTTTCAAGCTCATTGCGCTCCGGTGTCCCTATTTCACCATAATAACGATCTTTTATCTGATCTAATGATGTTACGTTCATTTCTTTGCCTCCTTCCCCATCTCAACTACAATCTTTCCCCCTTTCAACACTTCATCCTGTGGTATTTTAAAACCATCGACTGGCTTTCCATTCAAAGTCACTGATTGAATGTATTTATTTTCCTTAGATGCACCGGGAGCTTCGATCACAAAAGTTTTTCCCCGACCATACTTACCGTCCAGGCGGATCGTTATTTTCGGATAACGGGGGGATGCCAGTTCATAGAAAGGCTTTTCCGAACAACCGCCCTCCATCTGAAACAGACCGATGGCACTCATAACAAACCAACTACTCATCTGCCCCAGATCCTCATCACCCGGATAAGCGTCATAAGGGGTAGTCCCGTAATACTGTTCCTGTATAGCACGTATCCATTTCTGTGTCAGATGGGGAGCACCTGCCCAATTGAAAAGATAAGCCACTTCCATAGATGTCTCGTTGCCATGATTAATCGGAAAGGCCGAAAAATTATCGCCGGCCGCATTGAAATTGGCATGCGACGACTGCTCCATCGCCTTATCCAGGCGGCTTATAAAGCGTTCTTTACCGACCTCACGAATTAACTTTTCGGGGTTATGAGGAACAAACCAGGAATAATTGAAAGCATTCCCTTCCGTAAATCCGGGAGTATGATACGGATCGAAAGGTTCCACCCAGTTTCCATGTTCATCTTTGGGCCGCATAAAACCGGACTCAGGATCAAACAAGTTACACCAATTGTTCGAACGTTTATCAAATAATTTAAAATCATCGGTCTTCCCCAGGATCTTAGCCATCTGCCCCAGGCACCAGTCATCATAAGCATATTCCATCGTATTAGAAACCGTCCCTTTTCCTGCAGGAATATACCCATACTTCATATAGGGAACTAAATTCTCAACACCAACAGTTCCACCGCCTTCGTATTTCTGAGGAGGTGTCGTCATCATCTTTTTCAAACCATCATACGCAATATTCAAGTCAAAATCACGTATACCACTTTGCCAGGCTCCCAGAATCTGAGAGATCGGATGCATGGCAACCATAACACCGGTATGTTCGATTCCGGCAGGGTCCGTATTGAACCATCCGCTATTCTGGTAAAGCTGAATAGCCGAACGTGCCCATTGGCTGGATATTTCAGGAGCCATCAGATTAAATAACTGCTGATTATTCCAGAATGTATTCCAATATTCACCGCTCATGATACAATCGTCTGGTTTCTCCAACTGCCTGATCCGCTCGTCTTCATCTACAAAACGACCATCCGCATCGCTCCAGGTTGCTTTAGCAGCCAAGGCACGATAAAGATTCGTATAGAATTTTTTCTTTTGCAGGTAATCATCTGTTTCAATCGCTATCCTGCCCAGATATTCATCCCAGACAGAACGGGCGTTATCCACGACTTTCTCAAAATCCCAACCAAACGGATCAGCCAGTTCCTGTTTCAGGTTATTCCGTGCCCCAGCCATATCAACCAGAGAGACACCCGAACGGACAAGAATCTCTTCATTCTCCTTCGTCTTATAATTTAGGAATATACCGACATCACCTTTGCCATCTATCTGCGTGATATTCTGTTTTATTTCAGCAGGAGTCTCAAACTCGTGATTCCTGTTCCATCCAGGGATATAACCGGTTACCGGTTTAACACCTTCGTTCACCCATCCCCCCATCGAGTCAAAAGGCTTACTAAATTGAAGGACAAAATATAACGTATAGTTCTGCTCCAACGTATAACCGGTAAAAGCATTATAATAAGTCGCATACCCTTCTATCTCAGTATCATTTACTTTCGTGATATGCGCATTCACCAGATTATGCGGATACTCGTTGGGAGTAAACATATCGATCAGAATCCGGGCATCTTCCCTGGCCGGGAAAATATACCGTTGCAGGGCTGCACGACGCGTTGCCGTAATCTCCGCTTTGATCTTTGTGTCGGTCATATAAACGGAATATCTGCCTATTTCAGCTTTTTCGGAAGCCTTATCGATACGCGAACGATAACCTTCATCAGGAAAATCCTCCCGGCCGGGATTTACTTTCAGTTCCCCACAGGTAGGCTGCATCAGGAATCCGGTCATGGTCCAGTCGCTGAAATGATTGAAGCCCATGATATTTTCAATCGTATATTCATATCCGGCTTTCCATATCTCATCCTGGTTATCAGGGGCGATCTGCACCATACTCAGCGGGAGACTCGATCCGGGTTTGAACATCCAGCGTGAATTACCGGTACCCATCAGCAGGTCGACATCATCCGAATAAGAATGAAGAGGCTGCCGGCTACGGGTAATTTCTCCTTTATAAACAATCTCCTTGCCATCCTGAATCGTGAACTGCAAAGTTTCCTGTTTGTCATTGGTCTTGGCAGCAGGCATCCATATCTCCTGGATACTCTCACCCGTTTCAATCACACGCGAAACCGGCTGGCATCCCTCTATCCGGAATGTCAGTTCCCGGGAATGGTCAAACTGGTCCATATCCACCAGGACCGGTTGCAT
Source organism: Parabacteroides goldsteinii DSM 19448 = WAL 12034 (assembly GCF_000969835.1). Lineage (GTDB taxonomy): Bacteria > Bacteroidota > Bacteroidia > Bacteroidales > Tannerellaceae > Parabacteroides > Parabacteroides goldsteinii. The sequence goes on along the minus strand of NZ_KQ033912.1, from coordinate 2,576,213 downwards.
ACGTTCCCCGTTTTCTTTCCGGTATTCGAACGGAGCTGCTTTGACAGAACGTATCAGGGAAGAAGAGGCTTTCCCCAGCCGGATGCCGGCCGGTGTTTCCAAACGGATACAATCGAAAATCGCCCAGGTTCCTTTGATTGTTCCCAACTGGATTTTATTCATCCCGGCAGTAAGCCACGCAGCAGGAAACTGTATTTTTATTTCTTTCGCCTTTCCAGTCTCCTTGTTCGTAAGTAACTCTCCTGAGTTTTCTCCGTTCAACTCTTCCTCAAACCGGTTACCGTTTATCTCCACCCGTATCTTCACAGGATGGCTGTTATGAGCCCCGGTAAAGAAAAAAGTCAGGGAACATTCTCCCTGCGCAGAGACCTTATCCAGATTAAAAAATACAGCAGGGAAATGGCGGGGATGAAACCCGGCCCAATATCCGCCGCCGGCCCAGCTATCCAGCGGCCCCGGCAAAACATAAGGCCAGTGCTTACCGGCCGACGAATAACCGACATAAAAAGATTTCTCCCCTCCGAAATTAGCCAGAAAACTATTATAGTTATCGGGATACAAAGCAAACTCGGCAGCTGAATTATCCTGCTTGCCTATTTCAAAAAGGACCTTGTTCCCTGCGTACGTACCGGAAGACAATAGAATAAAAAGAAGAAAGAATAGATGTTTCATTTTTATTAATCAAATTAGCATACAAAAATAAAAGAATCCATGGACAATCTATTTATACATTTTTTCTATTGAGTTATATTATCTTACGTTTAAAGGAGAGTCATAATTGAGAAAACGTACAAATACTCAATGGCGATGGCGGGCCAACCTGCACCTGCGGGGCGAACAGGTTTTGCAGATGTAACTGATACGAACAGGAATAACAGCCGGCAATCCGCCAGACAATCATTTATTTGCCGGCATTCATTATTCCCGAATCATTATCCTGGTTATATATCTTCTTCCCATCACTCTGGTATTTGCGACCGAACCGGAAATTCCAGGCAAAGGTCAGGAAAAAGGCATGAGAGCTTTCATTGATATAATTCTCCTTGTACGAGGAAACATACTTATTCCAGTTTTCATAAATCCGTTTATAGTTATTGGCAAAAGGATTGATCATACCGGCTCCGACTGAGAACTGTTTATAATTATACCGGACCATCAGCATATGAAGATTCTCTCCGCTCGACATTTTCTCTCCCCAGAAACTATTCCGGCGGTTGTAAATACTGAACATAGCCGTCAAATGTTTATACTGCCCCATTATCTCTGCACGATAATACCAGTTCGTATAGGTATGCCGGTAATCTTTCCCATCACTCCAGTAACGGTTCACGCCTCCGCTGAGAGAAAATTGCAGGATATTCCATAACATACCGGCCCGCAGGTTCAACTCGCCATTCAAGGACTGAAAACCATCCTGATTTTCATAAGTATGAATAAACATGCCATCCTCAATAAAAGTAGATTCCATTATCGCTTTCGGAGCATTCCGATAACGGGAAGACAAGCCGACAGAAACTTTCCCCTTCCGATATTCCATATATAAATCGGCCTGGTAACGGTTGTACGGATTCAGGTCCGGATTTCCCCGCTGTATCTGCATCGAATCGATCAGTTGCTCGACAGCACTCAACTCCGACAGTGCCGGCGGATTGTTCGTCAGGCTGCCATTCAGGCGCGCATAGAAATTATCAGAGAAAGCATAACGGAAAGAAAAACGAGGCCAGAACGTATAGGTCTGATAACCATCTTCCCCTTCCTGTTTCAGCCATGAACGGGTAACACCCACACCCAACGAATAATTGAGCTTTTGCCATTTGCCCTGAAACTCGGTATATAAATAGGTATCCGACTGTTTCATCTCCGTTTTATATGTCATATTTCCATCATAGGTATTCTCCGAAAAGGCTTGTGAATGTTTCAGTCCTGCACTTAACCGGCCTTTTTCAAAACCTTTTTCATAAATACCTTCACCAATCACGGAATATTTATTCCCTTTTACACCGGAGTAGATATCAGTCAGCAACAGATCGTTCTGCTTTTCCTGATAAGTACGCTTGGAGTCGGTGTAGATATATGTTCCGACCAGGTTGAGCGCCAGAAACTGTTTGTGCTTCAGGTTCTGCTGATAATATAAATCGACATACGGACGATGTGTTTTTTTATCATTGTTATCCCGCATATCCGTTACATGGTCCGGATACTCAACGTTATACAACTCACTTCTGTAATCCGTATGTGGTTGCAGATACCCCCAGTAACCCAGCTTTGCATTCAGCAGGTATTTATCCGGTTCTTGATAATTATAGGTGAAAGAACCGCCATGATTCAGCTCCTGAAAATGTCCGGGCTGCCCTTTTTCATACCGGTGCAGGGAGGTACCATCTTCAAAGAGGAAAGATTCTTCATTCGTGCGCCAACATTTGTAAAAGTCACGCGGACTGGCATAATAACTCAGGCCAAACTCCGATTTCTTATGATTCAATTTAGCTGATATTTCATCATTATGGAATACTACATGCGGGGAATTCATCATATCCAGGCTGACGGAGCCACCCGTTTCGTACCGGCGGGTGATATAATTCAATACGGCTTCGGCATCTCCGTAACGCAAGCCGGGATTCTCCAGATATTCAATACGTATGATATCGTTCGGCTGTAATGCGGAAATATCCTTTGCATCCACTTTCGCTCCATTCAGACAAAGCTGTACAGAGCCGCCGCCGGAAACACTGATATCCCTTGTCATCGGATTCACCTGAATGCGCGGTAACATCAGGGCCTGAAGCAAATTCACCCCATTTGTAGAGGCTGCCAGCTGTTGTTTATTGGGAAATACGATCTTACGGTCCGCCCGGTTGACAATATTGGCAGCTGTAACTGTCACCTCATCGAGTTGTTCCGCAGCTTCATTCAATGTTAGTTTTCCCAAATCAACTGACTTGGAAAGGCCATTCAGATCGGTTATATTATCTGTATACCCAATAGCGGAAATAATCAGACGATAACTGCCTGTTTCTATTTTTTCCAACTGAAAACGTCCCTTCGTATCAGTCGATACACCTGTGACAAAAGTTGAATCGAGCGTTTGCAACACGACATTGGCAAATTCAACAGAGGCATCCGTACTTCCATCTGTCACCATTCCGGAGATCTTTATCTTTTGCGCATAACATAGACTGACTGACAGAACAGCACCTAAAATAAATAGATATATTCTTTTCATATAACATAGAATTTGAGTGATTATCTGAAGGCAAAGGTAGAGCCTCCGCAGTAGACAACCTTGAATTCCATGTGGACAAAGAATATCGGATACCTGTACAATGACGAACAGTTAAACTATTAATAAACAATCAAATAAAAGAATCTGTATTTTTCAAGTGGACAAATCACGCCATCAAAATCCCCACAGATAGACATCGGTCGGCTGATCCTTCCCGATCAACTCATTTTTTCCCTGATTAATCCGCTCCTTTATACGCTGTTTCCGTTTGGTGACAGAAGAGGGAGCAATACTATACAACCGGGCAATAGCCGAAGTGGACAGCTGTAATTTAATCAGGCAGCAACACTGAATATCTTCCTCCGTCAGCAACGGGAAAGAAGCACGAAGCCGCCGGGTGTAATTATTAAATATCTTATCTATCAATTTATAAATGGCAGGCCAGTCTATATCCGACAGATTACGGACTTCTCCTTTGTACAAACGTTCCAACTCTTTATATTGCAAGATAACCTGAAGAGACAATTGTTTCGTGCTGGTTGTAAGTGCTTGGTTTTGTATGACCATCCGCTCATACGAATCCATTTCAACGTTTTTTTCCGGGATATTCTGAGCATATCGGGCCATTTCCTGTTGCAGCTGCTTCTTTTCCCGGTTCAATAGCTCATTCTCCTGACGAATCCGTTCAATTTCAGAGAACTGGTCGTTCAATTGCTGTTCGGCTATTTCCTCCTGCTCCGACTGGCGGGCTGACAATTGTTCGATCGCCTCCTCATTTTGCCGGATCAGCTGTTCCTTTTCGCTTAATGCAATTTGATGCAGTCGCATCTGCTCTCTCATCTGCCGGATAAAACGTTCCTTCTTCAACAATTTACGTTGGTATAAATAAGCCAGGAAGAAAATCAGGCAAGCGGCTGCCGACAGAATATAAAGAGCCAGGCGGTGGTTCCGGTCTTTTTGAATCTTCAGATTCAGATTCCTCCGTTCCAGTTGGTTCTGTACAAACAACCGCTCTTTTTCTATTGCCACATTCCTTCTTTCCACCGATGCCACCTTTTCACAAAAATCATAGACAGCAATGATATTCAGAGCATTATTCTTCTTTACATCATAAACACTACGAAGCAGTTTCTCCACATAAAAAAAAGAGGTACGATATCCGTTCCCGTAATAATCCCGGGGGATTAAATCGCAACAATATTCCAATTGTTTCAGGTAAACCTCCGCAGAATCCAATTTCCCCAGATTTAACCAAAGACATACATAAGTAGCAGTCTTCACAATACTATCATGCAGATGTTTCGGAGGATATTCCCGATCAAACTTCCTCATCAGCGGCAAAGCCTTTTCACTCTGATGGAAAGCATTCAAACCATCTATATAATTACGGAGAATCGAACTGTTATCAACTCGCAGCTCTTCCGCCAGTTTTAGTGCCCGTATCATATAATGCTCCATTGAATCCGGTTCCTGCCGGGAAGCATAATAACAACCGAGACCATACAAACAATGAATCATCTGCAACGAATCTAAAGCATAATAATCGAATATAATGTGCTTAACGTCTTCAGGTACCAGAGAAAGATTCCCCGGAAGCAGATCATGATAACCCAGAGTCGAAGCAAGCTCCACCAGCAAAGTGGTATCTTTATTGTTTGCTGCAATCTGTATTCCTTTTGAAATAAACTCTTTAGCCTCTTCCCTTTTATCTCCCGAATAGTTCACCTGCATAGCAGCTAACATATATGCTTCTGTCAGACGAGGGGATTGTTGTTGCTCATAACAACGAAGTGTATAATGAATCAGCGAATCATTCACCATATTCCGTCCCTGTCGTTGATGCAGCCGGGTGATCCACCAGCCATATTCCGCCCGAAGGCTATCCGAGAGTTCAGCTGGAACGACCTGCTCTTCCAGTATCATCGCCAGGCTGTCCGGATTTTCCCGCAACAGACGTTCAGCCAAACCTTCATCCGGAAAGAAAGCCTCCTGCCGTCCCCACTGACAGGAAGGTAAAAGGACAGTAAAGAACAAGATCAGACAGCAGATGTATTTCATACGAGCGTTATTATAAAGGCTACAAAGATAATGATAATACCCCGGCAAAAGAAGCCTGTGAATAAAGTCTGACCGGTTTACCTCAAAAATATCATTATAATTATTTCATAATAAGCATATTATAACTACATTTGCATTATTGTAGCGAAAGTTACAGTAATATTGACTACAATAGAAGGATAGCTTATGAAATTTTACAATAGAAATAAAGAATTACAATTACTACATGACTGGGAAGAGTTGTCTGCCGAAGCAGCACAAATGACAATTGTAATCGGGCGCCGGCGTGTCGGAAAGACTACATTGATTAAGAAAGCTTTCGAAAACAAAAAGATGATTTACTTCTTCTGTACTAAAAAGAATGAAGTACTTCTCTGCGAAGAATTTGTAGCAATTGCCAAAGACATATTAGGTACAGATATCCTTGAATACCGTAACTTCCGGGATTTATTCCGATATCTGATGCGCATATCAACTGAACAAAACTTTACATTGGTAATAGATGAATTTCAGGAATTCTATTATATTAATCCCGCCATTTACAGCGAAATGCAAAATGTATGGGATGAAATGAAAGATCACGCAAAAATAAACTTAGTACTTTGCGGCTCGATCTATTCACTCATGAAACGCATATTCGAAAACTCCCGGGAACCACTATTCCAACGAGCCGATCATCGCATTGTGTTACGCCCATTCACAGTAGATGTGATAAAAGATATCATAAGAGATCATTTCCCATCTTTCACTCCGGAAGATTTACTGGCTTTTTATACAGTAACCGGAGGTGTTGCACGGTATATAGAACTATTAATCAAGAGCAAAGCTTTTACAAAAGAGAAAATACTGGATACTATTTTCAGCGAAAACTCTTTCTTTTTAGAGGAAGGGAAAAATGTTCTCATAGAAGAATTTGGAAAGGATTATACTGTTTATTTCTCTATTCTTTCCCTAATAGCCTCTTCTAAAACATCCCGGCCGGAAATCGAAGGCGAATTAGGTGTTTCAGTCGGTCCCCAATTAAAAACATTGGAAGAAGACTTTAATGTCATTACCCGTACCAGTCCAATATTTTCAAAGCCGAATACCCGGCAGATCCGTTATTATATTGATGACAATTTCCTGAACTTCTGGTTTCGCTTTATTTACAAATACAGAAGCGCAGTAGAAATATCCAATCTGGGATTCATTCGACAGGTGGTAGAAAGAGATTACAACACATATATAGGACGAATACTTGAAAGATATTTCCGAGACCAGCTAATCTTATCCAAAGAATGGTCTGCTATCGGTTCTTATTGGGAAAACGGAAATAAAAACGAAATAGATATCGTTGCCGTAGACGAATTCAATAAGAGAATGGTCATCGGTGAAGTAAAACACAATCCTAACGAGATCAACTTAGGGACATTAGAATATAAAGCCAGAAATATTGCTGCAAGCCATAAAAAGTACACAATAGAATATAAAGGTTTTTCTCCTGATGACATGTAAGGTAAGTCTGCTCCCGGGAAAACATGCGAAGGGAAAAAAGTACTTTACTCTTTCGCGGCCAACACATAAACCCTGTGCGTTTTATATCCCATCTCACGGATGATACCTTCTTCCAAAAACTGTTTCAGCTCTTTGCCTGCCCGGTAACGAGTACAATTGTTCAACTCTGCATAATCCGATTCATTGATGCTTTCATGCTTGCGGATATATTCCAACATCTTTTCTTTCCGGGTTTCGATGGGTTCAGAAGAAATATTTTCTCTTTTTACTTTCTTGGGACGTTCTTCTTTAACCATCTCCTTCAAACGGTTGGAACAGCGAAAATTCACCCCGTCGACAGAAACACTAAACCTGATTCTTCCGTTTTCCTCGGAAATTTTCCGGGTACGCAACGCCGGGGAGAAATGCCCGATCCCCTCCAACTCGATACTATATCCATAGCCAAGCTCCCTGCCCATATATACGGTCAATGCTTCCAGCACACCTTTTATATCGGCCGAATTAACCGTGCAAGCATCCGAGAGATCTCTGCATATCTCTTCAAGACCTTTTGTTCCTCTCGAAACAAGACGTGCATGTTCTAAGTTATCTTTACTCCCTTTAGGCCGGGGAGTCTTATAAACACTGAATTTGATACTCATGGGAATTTGATTTAAAAGGTTACGTACGATATTTTTCGGGATGCCATACTGTACTAAATTTTATGCCTTACTAACTTATTGCCGACAGCCATCAGTAATATAACTGATAGCTGTCCGTAAAATTACTGATGGCTATCGATAATCTTATCGAAACCAATCGACAATCAGTTTGTTGCGGTACAAATATACGAAGGAAAGGGATAAATTATTCGCCGGAACAGGATATTTTTAGGTTAAATAGACTACCCCTGTTTCAATCCCGCAAATTACGAACTAAATTTCATTCATTCATAATGAGTAAAAATATCGTTTTTTATTCATTTGCAATGAACAAAATATTATTATAATGATACAGAGTCATGAAAGAATCAGTAGCCAAAGCAGAATCTGAGTGATCTACTTTGGCTACTAACTAAATTATTCTATATAACCAACACTATACATTATAATACTCTTCCCATCCTTTGCGTGGCGGCTGTCCGCTCAGCATCTGGTTGGCGAAGCTGTCGTTGACGATCTCTTTGGTGGTGCGGTCGAGAACTAACTTACGGTTCAGGCGCTGTGCCAATACACCCAGGCAGAATACCTGGCTCAGCGGACCGGCGATAGAGAACGGTGAACGGGGCTTTTCCTTGCCCTGGCAAGCCAACAGGAAGTTCGCGTAATGGTTGGAAGGACTCTTCTGGTATTCGGGAAGGGTTGGATTCATTTCCTTGGCAATCTTATCCGGGATGACAGACAATGTACTTCCATGAGAACCTCCTTTGAATGTCAGCGTCTTCGTATAAATTTCCTTACCCGGATTCAGTTTCATCAATTGCAGTTTGCCACCGGCTACAGTCGGAATATTCGGATCGACATCCGAAGAACCGAAGTTTTCAGGAACAGGAGGGATATTATCCAGACCATCGTACCAGGTAACATCTATTCCCGGCATATCGCCTCTTTCGGGGAATTTGAACAGGATAGTCGACGACATCGGGAAGAAGAATTTATTATGATCTTTCAGATACAACGGGTTGATCTCTGTAGGCAATCCCATATCCAGGAATTCGTGTGCCGTATCCAGAATATGTGCACCCCAGTCACCCAGCGCGCCCATACCGAAGTCATACCAACAACGCCATTGTCCCATATGATAATCATGGTTATAGTCATGATGCTGCACTACCCCCAGCCAGGTATCCCAATCCATTGTTTCAGGAATCGGTTCTCCCATCGGCATATGCTTGATATTCGGATTCCATCCGTGCCAACGACGCGGAGAGTTCATATGAGCGGTGATAGCTGTTACATCCTTTATCAGACCAGCTTCTTTCCATGCCTTGAACTGGAAATAATTGGCTTCGGAATGTCCCTGGTTACCCATCTGTGTGACCACGCCATATTTCTTTTCACCGCGCATCATCAGTTCTATTTCCTGGAAAGTACGCGCCATCGGTTTTTCAACATATACATGTTTGCCGTGGGCCATTGCCTCGATTGTGATCGGGAAATGGGCATGGTCGGGAACCCCCACCGTCACAGCATCGATCTTATCCGCCATCTGATCGAACATCTTACGGAAATCCTGATAACGGGGAACTTTCGGGAACATGGAGATCAGTTCCTGCGTATGCTTCGCCCCCATATCCACATCGCAAAGGGCTACAACATTACACAATCCGGTCTTATACAATTCCTTGGCAATTTCACCACCCCGGTTACCAATGCCAATAAATGCGATATTAACTTTCTCGTTCGCACTAACGAACGGTACACCCGGCATTGCACCAGCCTTCGAAGGGATCCAAAACGAAGGTATTACAGTAGCTGCCGATAATGCCAATGCCCGTTTCAGGAACGAGCGACGTGAGATGTCTTCTGATTTCATGGTATTCTATTTAGATAATTAATATTGTCTGCGCAAACATTAAAAACATCAACTTCGCAAAAATAGATATTTTTTGTTGATTTGAAAGGAATTAAGGCAGAAAGTTCATTAATTATCCGAAAACTTTACCAGGCATTATTCACCGTATGATCAGCCAGTACCGTTTCCACCATCTTTCTGTAAACCTCGACACCCGTTGCTATATTCCTGGAAGCATCGGCACTTCCCATGCCATAAACCACCAATGGCGTCTGCCAGGTCATTCCGGCATGTATTGCACATCCCTGATAAGGACGCAGAAGTTCATCCATCGTGAAACAATTCCTGCCTCCGCTACGGTAAGCGGCATATTCCGAACCTGTTGTAGTGACGATCTGCAACGGCTTGCCGGCTACAGCTGGTGTCTTTGCCAGGGAAGTAAAGACCTCGTCCAGCCATCTTTTCAACAACGAAGGTGCTGACATCCAGTGGAAAGGAAATTGAAAGACCACCACGGAAGCATCGGATATAATCGTGCTCCACACATTTACATCAAAAGACTGATCCTGATATTCATACAGATCGTATACCATCACGCCATCGATATCTTTTACCGCATCGGCTAAAGCCTTGTTAGCCTGTGATTCTTTCAGATTGGGATGAGCCAAAAGAACTACTACTTTTTTTGAAACGTCATTCATATTATTGTGTTTTATAATGTAAAATCGTATTAAAACATAAGCTTTCACAAAGCTAAACAAATCCATGAAAATACATCAGGGAGATTTAGATTAAAATTACCACCATTATCTAAATAACAATTGATTACATAAAAAAGCATTTCAGCAGGAGAGAAAAATAGCAGACAATAGAATATTTAACATATCGAAACATTCAAAAAAGACTCGATACTGTAAATTAAAAATTAAGGCAAACAAATGAACTATAAATATATAGTCAGCATTTTACATTTTTCTAAATGATATTGTTCTAGTAGAACTAATTCATAATATCTATCAAAAAATAGATTAGCAGTTAACATCTCATTTCTGACCTCATTTTTTATAATTAATTACAACTAATTTGTGACAAAATTAACCATTTTAGCGCACACAAGCTGGCGGTTAACTAATTTAAAATAGATTTATCCTATTTTAAGCAATTCATCATACTTTCTTTTTGACATAATTCCATAGTTCTACTAGAACTATGATAATAATTTAATTGATGCTGAAACACATTATACACACATCTATTTTTACTTATAAATCAAACGCTTATGTCTAAAAAATTGAAATTTCCAAGCTTGATTTTGCTTGCCGGTGCATTAGCATCTCCGATAGGAGTCTACGCCGACGTATTGCCCGACAGGCAAAGTGTAAACATTTCCCAACAGAGTGGGAAAGTAACCGGAGTCGTAGAAGACGCATTAGGTCCGGTAATTGGAGCTTCTGTGGTAATCAAAGGCACCACTAATGGTATTATGACTGATCTTGACGGTAAATTTACACTGGATAACGTCAAAAAAGGTCAAGTCCTACAAATCTCTTTTGTCGGATACAAAACAAAAGAAATCGCCTACACGGGACAAACGACAATGAAAATTCTTCTGGAAGAAGATTCACAAGCCCTGGATGAAGTTGTAGTAACAGCCCTGGGTATGTCGCGTGACAAAAAATCACTGGGTTACGCCATGACAGAACTGAAAGGAGATGAAATCGCCAAAGTAAACTCTCCTAACCCGATCAATGGTTTGCAAGGTAAGGTTGCCGGTGTACAGATTAACATGGGTAACTCCGGCCCGCAATCTTCACAACGCATCATTATTCGTGGTAACACCTCATTGGGCGGTAACAACCAGCCGATTTTCGTTATCGACGGTATTATCATCGACAATGAAGTAACAAAAACCGGCCAGGGCCAAGACTGGGGTAATGACCTGAAAAACTTGAACTCCGACGACTTCGAGTCTATGTCTGTCTTGAAAGGTGCCGCCGCTACTGCCCTTTACGGTTCACGTGCAGCAAACGGTGTGATCTTGATCACCACCAAGAAAGGACGCAAAGGAGAAGGTATCGGTATCTCTGTTTCTCACACGCAACAGTGGGAAAAGATCTATGCAACCCCTGATTTGCAAAACGAATTCGGTTCCGGTTCATCCCCCGTTTGGGCGTTGAATGATGACGGTTCTGAAAACCGTTATACCTCGGCCGGACGTAGTTTCGGACCGCGTTTCGACGGCAAGCCGTTCTATGTGGACGGTCAGGAAATGATCTATTCTGCAAAAACAAACAACTTGCAGAATTTGTATAAGACCGGCCGTTACATGAACACAAATGTGGCATTGCAAGGTGGTTCTGAAAAAAGTGCATTCCGTTTTTCTTATTCAAACTTGAATTCCGATGGTTTGACTTTCAATAATGAGTTCAAACGTAATTCATTCAGCTTAAACGCCTCACACGATATCAGTTCTCGTTTGAAAGCAGAAGGCGGTTTCTCTTATATCGAATCGAAGGCGCAAAACCCGACTCGGCAGGGTGGTTCAGGTTCACCGATCTACGACTTCATGTACAGCATCGCCCGTGAATATGATACAGACTATTGGCTGAAAGACAAACGTTACATCAGTCCGGCAGGCGACGGCTACAACTCGATGGACCCATACGGTTACTCTAAAACCATCTACGATTACTTGGAAAACATCTACACACAAGATGAAATGAGTGTACGCGGATACTTGAACCTGGATCTGAAACTGTTGGATTGGTTATCTGTAAAAGTAAAAGGTGACATCTATAAATTGTACACTACCAACGAGTCAAAAGTAATGGCAACAGGTGCCAGCAAGTACGATGGGGCAGCTTACAAGATCCATGAAAACAAGAAAGACCAGTACAAAATTACCGGTATGTTGACAGCTAACCATTCGTTCGACGACTTCAACATCAGTGGTAGTGTGGCTGTTGAGCAGTGGGACACAAAGAGCGGTTATCATAAAACCGACTCAAAGAACGGTTTACGTGTACCTGGTCTGTTCGACATGACCAACTCCGTACAACGAGCTGAAACAGAAGTGAGGTATAACACCAACCGGAAACGTATCAATTCTATCTATGCTTTCGCCAATATGGACTATAAAGGCGTTTACTTCCTGGATATCACTGGACGTAACGACTGGTCGTCTGCATTGATCTACGAAAACGGTACAGGTAATACTTCTTACTTCTATCCGTCGGTAGGTGCCTCTTGGTTGTTTGTTGAAGGTCTGCGTGAACACATGCCGGAGTTCATCTCTTTCGGTAAGTTAAGAGCTTCTTACGCCATTGTGGGTAATGACTGTGCACCGTATTTAACAACAGGTACAGGTTACTATGCTTTCGACAATACATTCGATAATCAATTAAGTAGCGGAACTTATCCGTATTACAAATTTGACAAGGATGAATTGCCTAACTTGAATTTGAAACCTGAAAAACAACACTCCATCGAAGTTGGTTTGGATATGCGTTTCTTAAAGAACCGCTTAGGTTTCGACTTTGCCTGGTATAAGACCAATACAAAGAACCAAATCCTGGGCTTGCCGATCGCATCCGAGTCAGGTGTAGGCAAACGCTGGATCAATGCCGGTGATATCCAGAATAAGGGTATCGAGTTATTGATCACCGGTACTCCGATCGAGACAAAAGATTGGCGTTGGGACTTATCATTCAACCTGACACGCAATACAAATAAAATTGTTTCCCTGTTTGAAGGTGTTGACAAATATCAGTTGTTAGGTGGCGGTACAGATACGCAGGGATGGGCAACCGTTGGCGGTTCTTACGGTGATATCTATACTTCATACGGTTACACACGTAATGAAAAGGGCGAAAAACTATTAAATGCAGACGGTTCTTATCCTCGTTCAAACGAAAGTGTAAAGATCGGTTCCTTGCAACCCAAATTCTTGTGGGGTGCTAATACTTCCGTAAGTTGGAAGGACGTTACGTTGAATGCTGTAATTGATGCCCGTTTCGGTGGTGACATCTTCTCTGCAAGTTATTACTATGGTATGAATTCCGGTAATATCAAGTCTTCACTGGCTGGTCGCGATACACAATATGGCGGTCTACCTCGTACATTGGCCGACGGGAGAACCGTTAACGATGGTGTCATTCCGGAAGGTGTATTCATGCCCGGCACAGAAATCAAGGGACAGGATGTATCCGGCATGAGCTATCAGGCTGCTTACGAAAAAGGATTGGTTGAACCGCTGTCGGCCTACAAGTATTACGACAATGTATATAGTTGGTCTGGCGGTATCCGCGAAGAAGGTATCCACAAATGTTCATGGATTGCGCTGCGTGAAGTCTCCGTACATTGGCAATTACCTAAAAAATGGGTAGAAAAAGCATATATGCAGAATGTCAGTGTAGGCTTGATGGCACGTAACCTGGGTTTCCTGTATAACAGCTTGCCCGACAACATTCACCCGGAAGGTTTGAATACAACTTACAGTTCCGAATATATGGAAAGTGGTGGTGCGGTATTCTCACGTAACATCGGCTTCAGTGTTAATGTTTCATTCTAATCAAACGTATAGTCAAATGAAAAAGATTAAATATTATATTTTCGGTGCTTTAGCATCTATGGCTGCATTGACCTCTTGCGATGCAGATTTTACCGAAATCAATAAAAATCCCGATACGGTGTATGAGGTCGATCCGGAAGTATACCTCTATCAGGTAGAAAATGCGATGCTCAATGCCGGAGAAACCTGGGCAGATTCTTATGCCTGTCGTTTACGCTGGATGCAGTATTGTACAGGTATCTGGGGGTACGGAACGACAAACTTTACAGAGTGTGCCGGATGGGGTGGTACAGTCTATGGCAACTATAATACTGCCGGAAAGTACGCAACACATATCCCTTATTACATCCAAACAAATTTACCGGAACAGGAAGCTGCTTATAGCAACTTGATAGAAGTGGCTCGTGTCCTGCTGATCACCAAAGGTATCCAGACCTCCGATGTATACGGTTCATTGGCTTATACAGATGCCTGGGGAACACGTAACGGACGTCCGGAAATCCTCGAACCGGCATTTCAAACACAAGAAGAGTTGTACACCATCTGGAATCAGGAACTGAAAGAAGCTGCTAATAAGCTGGCTACCGCTACGAACCAGATTTCTTTCAAAAATTACGACCTGGCGTATAATGGCGATATGACTAAATGGGTGAAAGCCGTTAACGCTGTACGCCTGCGCTTGGCATTACGTCTGTTGAACCGGAAACCGGAAGAGGCTAAAGCCATTGCACGAGAAATATTGTCATCCGGTAATATATTCGACAACATTGACGATAGTTTCGTCCTTTATTTCGATAATCACTGGACTACATTGGGCGACTGGCATTCAGTCATTGACATGGACCGTGCTTCTGTCTGCTTCATGAATTATCTGAAAAAATACAACGACCCACGTAAACGTCTTTTCTTCCAGATCAACAACCTGACTCCGGAAAATGTCGCTGCATTCAACGCACTGGAAACAACAACTCCCAAACAAATCATTCCTACCAATTTGAGCCGTTGGGAAGGTGGTCACGTAAGCTATGATTTGCAGGCAGAAGATGTTTGTCGTACTTCGCGTTATCTGGATGATATCGATATGCGCCCGATGAACAGACCACAGACTCGTCTGTGGAAAGGGGCACAGGATGAAGGTACAGCAGGCGGCTGGGTGCCATTGGTGACTTATGCAGACTTCTGCTTTATGGCTGCCGAATTTACATTGGAAGGTGTGGCTAATACGAAAAGCGCACAGGAATGGTACGAAGAGGGTGTAAGAGCTTCTTTGAAATTCTGGAGCAAGATTGCCGACTACTGCAAAATCAACAACTACGAAGCCATTACAGAAGCTGAAATCGACGAATACATGGCACAGGAAGGAATTGCTTGGAACAGCGCTATGGCTAAAGAACAGATTTATTGCCAGACTTGGATAGAACACTTCAAGAACAACAATGAATCGTGGGCGATGTACAAACGTGTAGGCTATCCGAGTACAACCTCTACTTTGGTTACTTGGGAACCGATCCATGTGTACGGCGAATTACAACAAGTTCCGCGTCGCAAAAAATTCACTATGCCGGCAGATGGTTCTCCTAACTATGCTAACCAAGTAAAACGCTTGGAAGATATGCAAAAGGAATCTAACTTCGGTCGTTTGGATAGTGAACATGGCCGTGTTTGGTGGGAAAATTAGAAAACTCCAAACTAAATATTCAACATAATGATTGGTGAAACGAGAGAGGTGACCGTGATGGCCACCTCTCTTTGGTTATTGACTCTACACATTAACTTTATAGTGTTATAATCATGAATAGACATAACCTCAAACAGTTACTTTATATAGTCTTCATACTTCTTACAATATCCCCGATCTATTCTCAAACAATAAAAGAGGGAATCATGATACAAGGAAACATTCAAATCAAGATACCACGTTAATAAACTGCAGGGCAACCGCACTAAATTGTTTGAAAAAGGGCAGCAAAGACTTTTGGAGCTTCAAAAAGTCCTCGTTTTTTGTAAAAAATCAATCTCCCAATGGAGTTTTATAAATTTAATTTCACCTTTCACCGTCTATAACATATTATAAAACAGTTATTTGTAGTGAAGAAAGAGTAAAGGGTGATAAAATGTTGTTCGAACAAATGCGTACGGCTTTTCCCAAGAATACGTACGGTTTTTCCCCTATATTCCGGCAGATTATACCCTGTAAAGTAGCGTCCGGTCCCCTATATCCTATTGGTATGTACGTTATAAGGTAGGTGTACCGTCATGCCGGTACTACTATCCCATCCGCGGTCAGCATCGTAGTGTCAGCACTACTTACATGACTGTATGAAGGCGGGTGGTTCTTCCCCAACGGACAGGCATTGGTTGCCCAACGGATAACTATCCGTCCCTAAACGGATGCCTACTCACCGGAAGGTTTTTCTGTTACGGTTCCCCAAGCAGTAGTGAAAAGGCAGGGTTCACCACAATAAACTATAATACAGCGTGTTACATGTGTGAAGGCAGAAGTATGAAAATCATGGAGGGGGAGGATTGTTTCCGTCACGGACTTTCATGACTTTAAACTACCATTTCAATCATGTAAAACGGTGTTTTGTGTCGGCCAAAATGGTACTTATCAAAAAAGAACAGTTCCCCATCCGTTTTCTTTCGGGCGAGAACTGTTTTGGGGCGGTTGCCCTGAATAAACTGTCAGACATGCCATAACTTACAGAAAAAATCATTTACTTTGCAAGTTGATAATAATTACATATAGTTATGGCACAAGAAGATGTTTTCAAGAAATTAGTTTCACACTGCAAAGAATACGGATTTGTATTTCCTTCTTCAGAAATATATGACGGTTTGGGAGCAGTATATGATTACGGACAGTATGGCGTAGAGCTGAAAAACAATATAAAGAAATACTGGTGGGACAGCATGACGCTGCTTCATGAAAATGTGGTAGGCATCGACTCCGCTATTTTTATGCACCCGACCATCTGGAAAGCATCCGGCCATGTGGACGCATTCAACGACCCTTTGATCGACAACAAGGATTCAAAGAAACGCTATCGCGCCGACGTACTGATCGAAGACCACTTGGCAAAAATTGAAGAAAAGATAAACAAAGAGGTGGCAAAAGCCGCCAAACGTTTTGGCGAAGCATTCGACGAAGCGCAGTTCCGTACCACCAATGGCCGTGTATTGGAATACCAAGCCAAATGGAACGAGATACACGAACGTTTCTCTAAAGACATGAACGATTCCAATTTCGAAGACCTGCGCCAGTTGATTCTGGACTGCGAAATCGTTTGCCCGATTTCCGGTACACGCAATTGGACGGAAGTACGCCAGTTTAACCTGATGTTTGCAACCGACATGGGATCGACTGCCGACGGCGCAATGAAAGTGTATTTGCGTCCGGAAACGGCACAGGGTATTTTCGTTAACTTCCTCAACGTACAGAAGACCGGCCGTATGAAGATTCCTTTCGGTATCGCCCAGATCGGTAAAGCGTTCCGTAACGAGATCGTTGCCCGTCAGTTCATCTTCCGTATGCGTGAGTTCGAACAGATGGAAATGCAGTTCTTCGTTCGTCCGGGAGAAGAAATGGAATGGTTCAAGATGTGGAAGTCTACCCGCTTGAAATGGCATAAGGCTATGGGATTAGGTGACCAAAAGTATCGTTACCACGATCACGAAAAGCTCGCCCACTATGCCAATGCCGCTACCGACATCGAATATGAAATGCCGTTCGGTTTCAAGGAAGTGGAAGGTATCCATAGCCGCACAGACTTCGACCTGAGCCAGCACGAAAAGTTCTCAGGAAAGAAAATACAATATTTCGATCCGGAATTAAATAAAAGCTATACTCCGTACGTTATTGAAACATCTATCGGTGTTGACCGCGTATTCCTGAGCGTTATGGCAGGTTCATACTGCGAAGAGACACTTGAAAACGGTGAAACACGCGTTGTTTTGAAATTGCCGGCAGCCCTGGCTCCTATCAAACTCGCCGTATTGCCACTGGTGAAAAAAGACGGGCTTCCTGAAAAGGCTGAAGAGATCGTCAACATGCTGAAGTTCGACTTTCGTTGCCAGTATGATGAAAAAGATTCTATCGGTAAACGTTACCGCCGTCAGGATGCTATTGGAACTCCGTACTGTATTACAGTTGACCATGATACTTTGAAGGATAATTGTGTAACGATCCGTTTCCGTGACACCATGGAACAGGAACGTGTAAGCATCGACAAGCTGCACGATATTATCTCTGAAAAGGTAAGCCTGAAGACTTTATTAAAAAAGATAACTGAATAATTAAATGAAGAAGTAC
Source organism: Parabacteroides goldsteinii DSM 19448 = WAL 12034 (assembly GCF_000969835.1). Taxonomy (GTDB): domain Bacteria; phylum Bacteroidota; class Bacteroidia; order Bacteroidales; family Tannerellaceae; genus Parabacteroides; species Parabacteroides goldsteinii. The sequence goes on along the minus strand of NZ_KQ033912.1, from coordinate 2,558,063 downwards.
CTGCAATTCGCGTTGATGATTTTTTGTATGTCTGCCGTCTTTACTTCCTGTAAAGATGACGATGATAGTGATGATGTAGCCGTTGAAGCCTACAAGCTGGAAAACGAACAGGCTTTCGCGGCGAAGGCTAATGACCCGGATTTCTTTAAGGTAAGCATACAGGGAGCCGGAGAAGATTTCATTTATGCTAAAAGGCTCAAAGAAGCAGATAAACCTGAAATTCCAATCTATTACAACAGTCGTGTCACTGTTTATTACAAAGGATGGTTCCCTAACAGCGAGGATGGTGAATATTTCGATAAGAAAGAATTAGAAGACGGATCACCTTCCGAATGGGCTGTCAGTACAGCCTCTTCAAACTACAATAGTTATTATGGAACAGGAATTCCCAGTCCCATATCAGGATGGACTATCGCTCTGCAAAATATGAAAGTAGGCGAGAAATGGGAAGTCTGGATTCCTCAAAGACTAGGTTATGGTTCGGTTGACAAAAAAGACAGCGCCGGGAATGTTACTATCCCTGCCTACTCTACTTTAGTTTTTGAAATTGAAGTAGTAGAGCGGACAGCCGAAGTTGCCGGTACAACTTAATCCGTTCTTATATAAAAAGAAAGGGAACATCAGGTCAATTGATGTTCCCTTTTTTATTGTCTGTTAGTTTGATATAATAAGGCTCGCATAAAGCAAACCCCTATAAACAATTAAAGCCTGTCTCACGACAAGCCCTAACCAAACTTTGTTAACCTTAAATCTAATACTATTATGAAAAAACCACAGTACAAAGATAAGGCTGTAGAGGCCTTTTGTCAAGCCTTTTCAGACTAATAAACGTTAAGCAAAACACTTATTCCAGTCAAATTTTGTTACTGAACACAAAACTATATAGATTACAGCCAAATTCTACTAAAATTAACAGCCGGAGAGTAACTTTTCCCCTCTGGAGAGGGGGCAGGGGGTGTGTTATCATTCCGCCTTATAGCTAGCTTTAACACACCCCTTAATCCCCTCTCCAGAGGGGAAACAGATACCATTATTTCACGAACTTCAAACATTCTGACTCCTGCACGGAAGTGACTGCCTGGACAAGAAACATGCCTTTAGGCAAATCAGCGATATTTATATCATAGCGGGCCTGCGGATATAAAGCCGGAAGTTGCTTTACCAATGTTCCCTGCGCCGAGTAAATGAAAAGACCATTCAAGGTCTCTTCACTCTGAATGAACAAATGATCATCCTTCACCCAGCCTGTAATCTTTTTATCCGGCGCAGTAAGACCAGTTAGTCCGGTACCGGTACCTTTCTTCTCTATCTTATATAGTTTCACGCCATACTTGGGTAAGGATACAGGGATTTCTTCGTCTTGCAATGACACATCCTGCCCGGTCCACAATTCCTTAATTCCTTTTACATCGGAAGAGGCGATTCCCAGTCTCGACAATTTTATATTTTCCGAGAAGGCCAGGTCTTTATAGTTGAAAGCCGCAACATACAAATAATCTTCCGTATCCAGCATAAAGAGATTCTCGCCGCGGTTACGTCCCCAACTATTCTTTCCCGAAGCCTTTGCCCCTTCTACCGGATAAAAAGATTTACCGATACGGGCAACTTCGTTTACTTCCGCATTCGTTGCAAACTTTTCTGCTTTCTGTCGGGCTGCCAACTCCCCGACACATGTTCCCTTCTGGCTGAAGTTATCACCCAGGATATATGTTCCGGTAATCACACCGGAGGTAATACGCATACGGTTCTCATCCTCGTTATAATCGTCTCTATGAAGCACCAGGTGGTCGGCATCATTAAAGTTATACACCTTGTCGAGCCACCAACCATAAGAAAGGCCGTTCATAACATATTCCGTATCCTCTTTGGCTCCCCAGGCATCACAACTGATACGACGGGAATTGCCGTATTGAGCCGGAAATGCAGGCGCAATGGATAGAGCCATAAACAGATCGTCTCCGCACAATTCCGTCAGATATTTCATTCCGCTGTTGTAAGCCTGAACGCCAGTCGTTACATTCTTATCATAATAAGAGTCCGCTTCAAGGATCGCATTATTCAGGAAATCGAACTTGATATATTTATAACCTAAATCTTTAAAGCGGTTGATGAAATAACTCATCCGCTGGCGGGTTCCGGGATGCGTGGGGTCCAGGGCACGGGAAGCGATCTTTTTAGGCTGTCCGTTTACATATAAATAGGCTTCCCCGTATTTATAGTTACTCCCTTCCATCGTTCGGCTGCCGTTTTCCCCCCAGTCGGAGAAAGGAGCCCAGTAAATGCCGGGAACCTGTCCGTTGGCAACACATCGTTCGGCGAATGATTTCAACTGGGTATCAGTCAGGTTATCCCAATAAGAATCGAGGATGACATAGGCCGTGCCGTCATTGGTAAAATTGTTCGGTTGCAGGTTCGTACTGATATAATCAGAGACATCCAGCACACCTTCGTAGTTCAGCTTCTCAGCCATGGCGCCCCAGCTGTTCCAACCGAAGATATTTCCTTTCGACCATTTACGGGGAGGCGCGATCAAGGCATTGGCCTCGCCATAGGCTTCCAACCCTTCGCGCCAATCGTCGAACATACCGATTAAGAGCTTCGGAGATTTCAGTTTAGTGCCGGAAATGCTGCCGTGGGCTTTTGCTCCGGTAGCATCTATATCGTGGGTCACGCGATGGCTTATGCCGCCAAAACATTCGAGACGGTTTACCTTCTGGTTGCCGGAAGTGGAATAACGGACTCCGGTCTTCCAGGTATCGTGTTCTACCGAGCCGATTACCAACCCTTCGCGGGTATCGCCACAGTAGAAAGAAGTAACCTCGAACGATACGGAGTCGACCGACAAGGCCAGGGAGGAATAGCCGATCCAGGCATCGTTATCGAAGGGGACGGATAACACGCGGTTGGAGGTATTCGTATTCAGGAAAGAGTTGACTGTTTCGGTAACAACCGGAGCGATATAATTACTCGACGTACCGGCTTCTGAAAGGATAAAAGCCTCTGTCAGGAAATAACTTTTATCGGGATAGAAATAAAACAGCTGTTGCAAGGAAGGCGCTCCCTCCTGTCCAGCATAGGTAAATGTATATTTATGGCCGGCACCGAAAACGTCGTCGACAGCTTCTTCCGAGAAGGTCGGCTGCCCGTATTCCGTACTGCGCAGCAGTTGATCTTTATCTTTGGCCTGGACGAAGACACCCGCCAGGATTGTTTTTCCTTTATGGATAAAATCACAGGTTTTCGTATCGTTGTTATAAACGATCTTCCAGTCACCGGAAGTTATCGTCTGCTGGTCAGCCGCAAACGTCTCCCTCTCCATGAACAGGCTGATGAAACAAAAAAGCAGGGTAATTCTTAGTAAATTCTTTTTCATGATCCTTGTATATTAGTTTAATTCGGTTAGTAAATAAAACACCGGGCAAAGACATGCCTTCCCGGTGTTTTTCTTCTTACAATCTTTTTGCCATTACCGACTAGTGCTTAGTCGATTACAGTTTCCAAAACAGGAAACGGGGGCAGCCCTACTATTATCTGTAACCCGGGTTCTGATCGTCCTGCGTCATGTCCGGATTCTGTTCGATCTCTTCGTTAGGTATCGGATAACGGACATTATAATCCTGTATCGTACCCGAACGTTTCGCCCATTTATTGCGTTCCTTAATATACTCGACAAACTTGCCTGTACGGATCAGGTCGGCACGGCGCCAGTTCTCACCCAGAAACTCACGGATACGTTCATCCAATATCTTTGTACGGAAAACATCTTGCGACATGCCTGCATCCCATTTCTTATCAGCCGGGATACTAAAGCCCCACGCACGGTTACGCACTTCGTTTACCTTTTCGACAGCCTGCCCGGTTTGTCCCAATTCATTCAGACATTCAGCATAACTGAGAAGCACATCGGCATAACGGATAGCCGGGATATTCTTACCCGAGTTCCACATATTATTGATACCCAGTCCGGAATGCTGGTCGGTACGGAAATCTTCATATTTCTTTACATGCGGTTTCAACTCGTCATGGTCTTCACCCAGGTCTTCCCAGGCTACACATTCATAGTTGGGAACTTCGCCATAATAAGTGAAATCGTAGCGGATACTTTCTTCTTTACGAACATCTCCGTCTTCCCAAATACCGCCGTTCTCTACGGTTTCATAAGCATATTCAGTAACAACTACATGGTCGTAGCCAGCAAAATAACAACCATCGGTCCACCAGTTCTGTGCTACACGCGAACCGATCTGAAACTGAATCTGATTACGGTTCGGGTTATTGTTGAACTGAAATTCGTAGATAGACTCGGCTGTATTCGGTTTTTCGTAATTCCACAGATCGGCATAAGGAACCAGTTGGTATCCCATACCTATTACTGCTTCAAAGCATTCCTTTGCCTTATTGAAGTCACGGAGTCCTGTTTCAACCGGGGCGGACATATAGGCTTTACCCAGCATAGTGTAACCGGCACCGGAAGTAGCACGACCGGCGGTATTGGTTTTCGGAGCATACTTAGCAGCCTTTTCCAGGTCGTTGATAATGAATTGCCATACATCGGTCAGCGGCTGCCGGCCATAACCCGTTTCATCCAGCTTATCCAGGTCGATGATAGGAATTTCACCCCAGTACATAGCCAGTTCATAATCGACGAAACCACGGACGAAACAGGCTTCACCCAAAAGTCCGGCTTCTTTCGATCCCTCAACCAGTTCAGGAGTATCCAATGCACGGATAATCTTGGCAGCGGCGGTAACAATCGGGAAACGTTTGTTCCACTGATCTTTTACCTTACTATGCAATGAATTCATATTAGCATCGTAACGGTCCATTGCCGCGCCTTCACCGCCTCCTTTATTCTGAAGGGCTCCACGTTGGATTTCGTCAGTACCGGTCATCAGGAACCAGGCCCGTTCATCCTGGCGGGTGTTATCACGCCAGGTATTGTATATACCTTTCAGATTCAGTTCGATAAACTCGACATCCGAATAGATCTGCTCTTCTGTCAGTGCTTTCTTGTTCTCCTGTGTCAGGAAATCGGAACAAGATGTGGTGATCCCGGCTGTAAGCGCCAAAGCCAGTAATCCGATTAAATTATATCTCTTTTTCATAATTGTTTCCTATTTATTCCATTAAAAACTAAAGTTCAAACCTAACACATACATCTTTGTCGGAGGATAACCGTAGTCGCCTGTTTCAGGATCGAATCCCTTATATTTGGTGATACAGAACAAGTTGGATGCAGTAAAGTAAACACGCAGGTTTTCCACTTTGATCTGGCTCAACAGAGGCTTCGGGAATGAATAAGCCAATGTCAGGGTAGACAAACGCAGATAAGATGCATTCTGGATCGTGTAATCCATATCCGACGGGTTGTAACGATTGTAACCGCTGCTGGTATTGGCGATCACGCGGGGAACGGAAGCTCCTGTATTTTCCGGTGTCCAACGATTCAGCAAATCTTCGGAAGCCATGCTTGTACCTGTACTGTTAATCAATGTTTCATAATAAGAACTGATCTTCTTCGCTCCATAAGAATAGTTGAAAACAGCATTCAGGGTGATACCTTTATAGTTGAAGTCTGTTGCAAATCCGCCATAGAATTTCGGGTCTTTCTTACCCACCACTACGCGGTCAAGCTGGTCGACTACGCCGTCGGGCACACCGTCAGGACCGGAAACATCCAATGGGAACAAGTCACCCAAGCTGACATGTTTACCGTTGAAATCCAGATTTTCCCATTGGCTACGGTTCGACTCATTGGCAATACCGCCTGTTTTATAAGTATAAATGTTATTCAGCGATTCGCCCAGGAAGATGTTCTTCTCACGGTCGGAACCGTTCAGGATTTCCTTTACATCGCCATACAGTTTCGAAACCTCGTTCTTGTCAAAGGAGATGTTAGCATTTACATTCCAGGTAAAGTCTCTTGTCTGTATCGGGGTTGCGTTGATAGTCGCTTCGAAACCTTTATTCTTCACAGAACCGATATTCTCCCATGTTTCACTGTAACCGGAAGTCAACGGCAATGAATGTTTCATCAGCAAGTTATCGTTCTTGATAAAGAACCCGTCCAGAGAAACGTTCAAACGATCGTTCAGAAATGCCATATCGACACCGATATTCGTTTGTTTCTGTTTTTCCCAAGTGATGGCAGGCGTACCTCTCAAACCACTGGTCGCGTAAGAAGCCTCACCGTTGCTGACAGAAGAGAAATAAAGCGTACGATACGCATAGTTTTCGATATCCTGGTTACCAACCACACCGTAACCGACACGCATTTTCAAACGGTCAAAGATTGTCTGGTCTTCCATAAACGCTTCATTCGTCACATCCCATGCAGCAGAGAAAGAAGGAAGAATACCCCAACGGTGGCCTTCGGCAAATTTGGAAGAACCGTCATAACGGGCCGTTGCCGTCAGATAATAGCGCAGGTCATAATTGTAGTTCACTCTACCCAGCACAGAAACGAGGGTATTGCCCTTGAAATCTGAATCAAGTTCTTTTTTATCGTTAGCGGCAGCACCTTTTAGGTCGTTCCACAACAGGTCATCGCTAGCGAAACGGTCGCCCTGCGCTTTCGTATAGTTTTCGGTATTCTTAGTCGTACTTGTACCGAACAGGAAGTTCATGCGGTGTTTGTTGATCGTCTTATCGTAAGTGATCGTGTTATCCCACTGCCAGTTCAGCTGTGACCATCTTTCATGTTTTGCTCTTGCATCACCGTTATAATGGCGGATCGCTTCCTGGATGTAGCTCGGTGTATATTCGAACCATGTCTGTGAAGAAACGTCCAGCGCGAAAGTTGAACGGATATTCAGTCCTTCAATCGGATTGATATTGATGTAATTGGATGAAAGGAAACGGTTACGGGCACGTTCGCGGGCTACTTCCTGTGAGTTGAACGGGTTATAATCGTTGTTGTTTCCTTCATTGTGGACACGGTAATACAGTGTCAGATAATCCCAGGTATAGCGGGTCGACGGATCGCGGAACGGTTCCGGATTCAGCAACGGGTTTGCATTCAGCGCCTTGTCGTACACGTCGTCTGTCGGCAAATTGTTTTCCGTACGTGAGAAAGAAGAGTTCGTACCGATCTTCAACCATGGTTTGATCATCGATTCCGCATTGACACGACCGGAATATTTCTTTTCTTTCGAATCACCGATCAATCCATCGATATTGGCGTAATCGAAACTGATATAAACGTTGTTCTTTTCCGTTGCATTGGAGAAACTTACGGAATGGTTCTGCTGGAAACCGCTGCTGATCACTTCGTCGAGCCAGTTGTAGCTCTTGCCCGAACGATACGTTTCAAATTCAGCATCGGAGAAAGCCGTATTGGTTTTCATCAGCGTATTGTCGATATAATCCTGGCGGTTTGCCGTTGGATTATCATGCATGTAACCATTGGCAAAAGCATCCACACGCAGGTCGAACAACTGCTGCGCATCCAGTGTCTTCGGACGCTGGGTGATTTTAGAGAAACCTACCCATCCGTCATAGGTTACGCGTCCTTCGCCAATCTTACCTTTCTTGGTCGTGATAAGAACTACACCGTTAGCACCACGAGAACCGTAAAGAGCCGTAGCCGAGGCATCTTTCAATACTTGTACCGAAGCGACATCGTTTACATTAATCGCATTAAAACCACCATAACCATTGCCCATCACCAAACCATCGACAACGTAGATGGGGTCCGAGCCTGAGTTAATCGTATTCACACCACGGATCTTGATGCTGGAATCGTCGCCCGGACGGGTTCCCTTAGTGATCAAGACACCGGCAACACGTCCCTGAAGAGCCTCGTTGACGGTTGTTACCGGTCTTTCCTCCAACACCTTGGCGTCGACGTGGGAGATAGCACCGGTCAGGTCGCTTTTCTTCATGGAAGCACCTACAATCACAACTTCGTCGATAGATTGCGAGTCTTCCGAAAGAGTTACGTTAATAACATGCTGGTTTCCAACTTTTACTTCTTTGGTGTCATATCCGATATAGCTGATCACCAGTGTGGCACCCGGTGTTGCAGAGATGGAATATTTTCCATCCATATCCGATATAGTCCCTTGCGTTGTTCCCTTGAGAACAACGCTCGCTCCCGGGAGCGACTCCGACGTTTTAGCGTCGGTGATTGTACCTGTTATCGTTATGCCTTGTGCGAAAACGGTACCGCAGCATAACACAAGCATCATCAAAATACTAAAAAGCTTGATCTGTTTCATAATTGATAAATTTAAGAACATTTAGTTGTTTCTGATTTTATAAAGCAACGCATCCTTGGCAGGGACCGTCACAGTTAGTTTTTCCTTTACCGGTTGTTCATTTCCACTCCAGAGCTCTTTTGCCTGATAGTTTGCCGCAGGGTCAAGTCCCATACGTTCCAGTGAAATAGTGGCATTCATCTCATCTTCCGAATAATTAAAGATAGCAAAATAAGATGTACCATCTGCATCATGATGAATAAATTGATGTTCCGATTTTTCACCGTTTCCTTCTACCGGAGAGAAAGAAACCCCTTTGGCTACGGCATTCACATCCGGGTTCGTCAGGAATTTCAAGGCACGATCCTTGTCGATCTGTTTGCCGCCTTTGCTGAAATCGTCGCCAACGATATAAAGTCCGGTAATGGCACCGGAAGTGATACGGGCACGGTTTTCGCCTTCGGTAGCTTCGCGCAACACCAGGTGGTCGGCATCATTATACTGATACACCTCATCCTGCCACCATCCGTAAGAAAGGGCATTCAGCGTATACTCGGTATCCTTGATCTTGTTCCAGGCATCACAGGCGATACGGCGTGAGTTGGCATAATGGGCCGGGAATACAGGCGAGATGGATAAGTTAAGATACATATCACCGAAATACTTATTCAGCAACTGCATACCGTAATTATATCCCTGGATACCTGTACGGATTTCCGGGTTATACCATTTGTCGGCTTCCATCGCACCATGCGTCATAAAGTCCATCTTTACATACTTGAAACCACAACGGCGGAAAAGATCGGATGTTTTCTTCATCATCTCCTCGATAGCCGGATGGGTCGGGTCGATAGCATAAGCACCGTCCAGTTCCTGCGGCTGACCGTTGGCGTAGAGGTAGACATCCTGGAATTTATAGTCAGGAGCGTCTTTGATCGTCCGTTCGGGATGTTTTCCCCAATCGGTGAAAGGCGTCCAGTATACACCTGGAATCTGGCCGTTGGCAGTACAATGATTCACGAAGTCTTTCAACTCTTCTTCCGTGAAACTGTTCCAGCCTGAATCAAGGCCGATCGTCACATTCCCGTCTGTATTGACGAAATGGTTATTTTGCAGGTTTTCTTTGAAAAAGTCGGACACTTCAATTGCATTCTGATGATTCAGCCTGAACTGTAACGCGCCCCAGCTGTTCCAGCCAAAGGTAACGGCACCCGGCCATCTCTTTACAGGGGCAACCACCGCATTCGCTTTTCCATACTCTTCCAGTCCGGCACGCCAATCGTTGAAGATACCGAAAAATACCTTAGGAGACTTTACCATTTTTCCTTTCAAAGCACCGTGTGCCTTAGAGTCGCGTGTCAACGAATCGGCAACGCCGCCGAAGCAAACCAATGAACCGATATTATTACGGTCGCCTTTCCCCATATCGATACCGGTCTTCCAGTCGGAGTGTTCCACTGAACCGATGACAAAACCTTTACGGTCGTCGTTGTTGAAGACAGTCGCTACTTCATAGCTACGTAATTGATCGAAAGTGAGCGGATGAGACTGATAACGTATCCAGCAATCGTTATCGAAAGGCTGGAATAACGCGCGGTTATCACCTTCAGCCAACACGGCCGGCATGCGGTCGATAGTAACCGGGGCCATATAATTCGATTCAACGTCAGCGGCTCCTCCCTGAAGAGTAAATTCCGTCAGCAGATAATCTTTCTCCGGATAGATGTAGAAAGATTGTACAAGCGTAGGCAGGTTGCTATCCGTGTAGGTCACCTGCAACAATGAACCCTGACCGAAAGCATCGCTGATAGCGGTGACTTTCGAACTGCTCTTTTTGTAGTCACGGGTCGTGACCAACTTATTACCCAACTTGTAGGAGGCATAAACCCCATCGGAAAGAAGCTGGTTCTCCTTCTCGATACGGTGGCCTTTCTGCACCTGGTCATAGCTAACCGTCCACTTTCCCGAAGAAACGGATGATTCGCCGCAGGATACAAGCAGGGCGAGCAATAGCAGCAGATTTAAATTGATGAGTTTCATGTATTGATAATTTATAGATAGTTTCATTGTTCCGTTATCAACAGAACGGTACTTTCATAAGTATTCCCTATCGTCAGGCTGATTCCGGCTTTCATCAGATAATCACCGGGGAAAACCTGACCGTCGCCATAGAAGGTGCTGTTCCCGGCTTTGTTCAACTCTGTGATCTTATACATTTTAGCCGGGTCCAGTCCTTTCAATCTGGTCTCAAAGAATGTTGTACGTCCGTGATATTTCAGGCTATAAGCAAAAAACACCGATTCCTTTTTATCCTTAGATATATACATATGTGAAGCCCAGCCGGTTCCGTCGTAAGGAGATTTCAGGCGATAGAGGTCTCCAAGCTGTACGATCGGGCGGATACGTTTATAATTCTTTATAGCTTGCTCAGCGAAAGGTAGTTCGTCGCCGGTCAAGTCTTTGGGTTGCAGCTCCATGCCCAGGCGGCCTGTCATAGCCACATCAAAACGGAACTTCAGCAGCGCCATCATACCCGTCTGATGATTCGGAGTAGTCGAAACATGGGCGGCCGTAGCCTTTGCCGGGAAGAAAAGATTTGTGCTGTATTGGATGAATATACGGTCAAGCGAATTGGTGTTATCGCTAGCCCAGAACTCGTCATGATATTTCAATGCACCGAAGTCGAGACGGCCGCCACCCGAAGAACACAACTGAATAAGAACATCCGGGTGTTTTGCACGAATCCGTTCGTAAACACTGTACAAGCCCTTTGTATAGTCAATCCAGAAATGAGTCTGATTTTCTTTGGACAGATATTCGGAACCGAAATTGTCCACATGACGGTTTGCATCCCATTTTATATAAGAGATATCAGGAGACAAAGCGATCACTTCATCAAACGTCTTTACAACAAAGTCCTGTACCTCCGGATTACTCAAATCGAGTAACCACTGGTTACGCATCGGGATTATATCACGTTTACCGCTCTTGACGATCCATTCCGGATGCTTCTCTGCCAGTTCACTCTTGGGACTTACCATTTCAGGCTCAATCCAGATACCGAACTTCAATCCTTTACTTACCGCATGCTTCGCCAGATAATCGATTCCGCGTGGCAGTTTTTTCCTGTTCACCTGCCAATCGCCCAAACCAACCTTATCCGAATTGCGGGGATATTTATTTCCGAACCATCCGTCATCGAGTACGAACATTTCAACACCGAAAGCAGCAGCGTCATCGATCATATCCGTAATCGTTTTTTCATTAAAATCGAAATAAGCGCCTTCCCAGCTATTCAGGACGATAGGCAATTCCTGATCTCCATGGGCCAATGCATAGTTACGCGACCAGTCGTGGAGGTTTCTCGATACCTGTCCCTTACCGGTAGAACTATATGTCCAGACCATTTCCGGAGTCTGCAACGTTTTACCCGGTTCCAGATTATAAGTAGAGGCAAAATCATTCATCCCGCTCATGACATGCAACAAACCGCATTCGTCTATCTCAAAGGAAGACAGATAGTTACCCGACCAGGCCAGGGAGCCGGCATACACTTCGCCCATGTCTTCATTGGCAGGGCCATTCAGGGAAAGCAGGAAAGAAGAGTTTTCAGACTGGGTAGTACGTATCCCCTTCTTGGATTCCACCCGTTTCACACCCGGTGTCAGTTGTTCTTCTACCAGTTGCATTTCGGAAGCCCAGGCCCCGTGGAAATGGGTCAGATAATAAGAATCTGCATGAAGGGGAAGATAAGCGGAGGCAATATTCTCGACAGCCAGCTTGTTTTTCTCCTGATGGGATATGGAGACTGACTGGCAGATTACATTTTCTTTCTGATAAGCCGTGAAGTTCAGGTTAACGAAAACCGGATACAAAGGATCTTTCAATTGTATCACTGTTTCTATTCTATTATTATCTATATTCTTTACCTGATGAGCTGCATATATTAATTCGGTTGTCTGAACGCCGTCGTCATGGGTCAGTTTCAATGCCGGATTCAGGAAGAAACGTCCTCCGTAAGCCGGATAGATTACCGGAGCATAACCGATTCCGTTATCCGGTTGTTCTTTATACTTCTTATGAAGGAAAGGGGAAACGTCCTGGAATTTATCGCCAAAATAGTTATACACTACTTTCTTATCCGGAGAGATCGAAAAGACCATACTCAGATCGTTTGTAGAGACGGTAATTATCCCCGTATCTTTATCCTGTGAGGAAACGGTTACGCACCCCAGCAGCAGGGCAACAGTTAACAATAGTGCTTTCATGTCTATCAAATTTATTTTACTTATTCAAGGTTGATGGTGCAAACTAAATCAATAAACAATAGCACAAAAAGCACGAACTCGCCAATTATTTGTAATTATGCGCTTAATTCATAGAGGTTTAATAAAAATGCAACATTTACGTCATTTTTTGACGCATCTGTTACAAAGGGATGATCGATCACTGATCCTTTTCTCGAGAGGCTATCAGGTCAGCTAGCCTTCTGGTCAAATAGGTTAATATATAAGTATCCACATTATCGACCGTCAAAGGCGGGTCTGCCGTCCAGAAATTTTGTTCTCCTGTTTCATCCAATGCCCTTTTAGCTTTATATAACAGATCATATTCTTGCAACAGAGGCAGCCTGGAAGATTGATAGAGACTGGCCAGACATTGTATAATCTCCAAAACAGACCTTCGTTCTTCCTGTTCTTCCAGTATAAGGAATATCAAATAATTATTTAATGCAGTCTCTTTAGAGAAATACAAATTAAACTCCAGGAAAATCACCTCCACTCTTTTCTTCAATTCTTTTTGAGGGAGAGTCAGAGATGCTTGTTCAGCCATAATTTTCATATTATCACTCACAAATCCGGCATCAAGCATCAGGTTAGCCCAATTCAGAAACCTTTGGTCTATTTTTTGACCGAAAATAAACAGTGCCTGTATTTCCAGTGTTTCAGGAACTTTCAAAGTTATATCCTGCGCCTTGAAGAGTGTTCCGGGGCGAAGGGAAAAACGTTTCATCACATAAATCAACTGATCAATATCTTCACGCAAATCCAGTTTCTGAAACATTTTAAACGACATTCCCAAACATGCCATATCTGGCTCAATCACGAAAAGAGACTTGCCTTTCAGATAAGCAATTATATCTTCGGCATGTATCAGCTCCTTTTCTATCGGTACATAGAAAGGAACGGATATGAAAATCAAAGACACATTACGCCCTTTGGGATTCATTTGCCGCAAAACTTCCGTTCTAAACAGAAAATGGTCCTTCCTGCATTCCAACTGCAACCGTCCGGTTTGATTGATAGGACCATCCCATTCGTAACGCATCAAAACCGTCTGCATTAGTTCCCTCAACTTTTTAGGTTTTCTGTAATTGTTGATGAAAGTCAATAACAATGTCAAAGGCAAAATAAAGAGGAAAGGGATAAAAGAAACAGCCCATAATAATCCGCTATCTATATTTCCGGATAAAAGACCTGTTATTAATAAAATGATTACACAAGGTATACACAACAAAAGAACTAATGACAAAGAATAAACCAACCAACCTTTAATGGTTTTGAATTCAAGCAAATTCAATTCATCCATATTACCTTTCAAAAGAGAAAGATATTTTATAATATCAGCAAGTGATATTTTATCTTCATGCAGTCCTATATATTCCATAGCTTGCAAAGATAACACCTCAAAATCAAAGATTCATACAAAATGATGAGAATAGCCCCCCCTATAAACAATTAAAGCCTGTCTCACGACAAGCCCTAACCAACTTTGTTAACCTTAAATCTAATACTATTATGAAAAAACCACAATACAAAGATAAGCCTGAAACAAGCGTTTGTCAAGTCTTTTACAGACAATATATGTTAAGCCTTTCGGGCATTGTAGCTAAAAATTGTTTCCGAACACAAAACTTTATACAATACAGACAAAAACTGCTAATTTTAACAGTTAAAACAGCCAAATCTATAGAGAAAGACGTTCTTTAAGCAACTTGTATCCGGTCAGGCTGGCACGCAGACAGACACCTGTTTTAAGACGAACCTGGTAACTTTCCTTGCCGAACAGTTCCACACGCATGATCTGTTCGCTATTAACGATACAGGAACGGTGAATACGGATAAACCAGCGCCCCGGCCATATATCCTCCGGTAACGGATATGATAAGGACGCCAACAGCCAATGCAATCTGGGCCTGTAATGGCCGCAATATGCCTGTTACATACCAGAACAGGAAACCGGAGACACAGAATATACCGACCGAAACCAGACTATCCAACCATGCGACAAGCCATCCCGTATGTCCGTAATAATAGAGGAACAAGGCGCTTATGCTGCAACTGACCACAGCCAAAGCCACACCAGCCATTCTACACAGGACAGAATTTATAAACGGATGTGTCTGCATAATCAACTCTTAAATTCAATGCCACCGAACATAACAATTCCCCGTACAACCAGTATATGTTCTTTATCCATTTCCATAGAGGCATTAAAACGTTTATCCTCGCATGCCCCCATGATCGGACTGCCATGAAAATTGACCGCCCAATCCCCAGGAAGATAGATTTCCACACCGGCAAACTTACAATCGATATCAATATAGGTTTTAGCACTATCCAGCTTCGTTTTCCGCAAATCCAGGACCGTTCCCCCAAACACAGTCCTAATCCTGGCTCCTTTAAATACCGGATCTAAAATAATTTGTTCCACATAGCCAAATGTATTATCCGATTCCACATATCCGTCCGTATTAATAAAATCACTTTTTACTTTACCGGCAACGGCATTTCCCCGGATATCTTCTCCACCGGTATCCTCTCTCCGGCTATTATAATGATAGGAGTTCTTTTTACGCGGTTCGAAGATCAGCATTAAACCGACAACGACAAAAGCAGCCGGCCAATAGACCTGCAACCAATCGCTATCCATCCACCCCAGTCGTGGCAGTAAAAATGCCGCACCAACCAAAAAGGTAATCAAACCGCCTATATAATGTCTCCGGGAAATACTCCCTATACCTATATACATTACAAGCATCTGCCAGGATACAATGATATGAAAAAGATCATCCGTGATCATGCCTGTGTTCCTCATGATCCATACGACCCCCACTACAATAAACGGGATGGCCCAAAATAAGTTTTTCCTAAGATTCATACGATATACAGTTTAATTGTTTGAGAGCAAAAGTATGCTCCTGTCAGCCTTCCGGCAATAGAAATACGTCCTATTACAGTCAAATATCGGTGAATTGCCGAATATTACCGATAAAAAAGGGAGTTATTTTTCAGAGAATGCCATATTTAAAAGAAAAAAGGCTTGCATTTCCGAATGCAAACCCCTATAAACAATTAAAGCCTGTCTCACGACAAGCCCTAACCAACTTTGTTAACCTTAAATCTAATACTATTATGAAAAAACCACGATGTAAATATACTGCTTAATCCAAACCTGTCAAGAGGTTTTATGCTAAATGGTGTTTCATACACTATAAGAAAAGCTAACAAGGTTCAATATGTTTGTTTTTTGCTTCCAAAGTGTTAAAATAAACACTTTTTGTTCCTATTTCTTCTTTAATATACGTTGTGCACAGTCGGACAATACCACGATCGCTCCGGCTATGATTGCCGTATCTTTTATTACCAGCCGACCTGCTCCGGTCAGTAAGGGGAAACCATGTTCTCCGCTTCCCAAATCGGGCACCCATACTTCAGGTGTTGTCACCAGGAATGAAAGCGTACCCAATGTCATTATGATCGCCAGTCCGGAACCTATCAAGCCAATTTTCGGAGAAAAGATACCCAGGAAAGTCAGGATACCGATCGCCATGATCATAATGCCTAGTCCATGTGAAAAAATATAGGTATTGTTTTCTACATGCCACTGATGCTTGGCTTCATTGAATTCACCTTCTTTCAACTTATATTCTTTGTATTCCGGTGCACTCTTTGCATAGAAAAAGCTCATAAACGGACTGTTTGCCACAAAAGGAACGATCCCTTCCGCTTCATAATTATAGAATTTCAGCCCGCCGATCCATACGAATATAATCAGGATAGCTACGCGGATCAGGTTAATACCCAGTTTCTGTGAAGAAGCTGCAATGTTCAGAAATGTGTCGAATAAATCTTTTAATTTAGTAGTCATGTCTTTCTTTGTTTATCAGTTTAACTTATGATGCAAAGATCCGACATTTTTCCCCTATGGGAAATGGCAATTCTACCAGATAATTTGACAATTATTCCCTTAAACACAATAAAGCCGGTTAACAGAGGTATATTTCCCGTCAACCGGCTTTATAAATGATCCGTTATCGGAACTATTTTAATTACGAACCCCCAGCTCCACCAGTTTCTGTTCGTCCAAGGCATATTTGCGTTCGATGCTCTGCAAAAGCTCTTCACTGATATTCAGAGGACGGTTCAGCTTCTTCATCTCCCGGTATCCTTTATAGACCTGCGTGATCATCTTGCGGGGATTGAAAACAAGCGATGAAGTGATCCAACACCCATGCGTACACCAGCAGTTAGCCTTGTCACCATGACCGATAGCGGCAATCTCCTGTTTCATGGCATCGCTCTCCATAATCTTTGCGATATTGCAATCATAATCCTTTACATTACCGAGCGGTTCGCGAAGTTCGCAGGCACGGAAACGACCGTCATAGTCTATTACCAGTGTTGTTTCGCCGGCCGTACAATCCATACCCCAGGGGGTCGGATGATCGATATTGGTCGCACGTACATTATATAATGTACGTATGAAACCCAGGTAGAAGAAACGGGCGATAGGTTTTCTGAACCCACCGGTTTCCTCCGCCATACGCTCTCCATATACATTATAAATAGGAACAACCTTATCCTGCAAGGCGCGTAAAGTAGGCTCGGTAAGAACCTTCACTCCGTCGTCGCGGGTCATGCCGCGTGCAGCTTCGATAATATGATTGGAAAGATGGAAACGTCCCAGCATCCATATCATCAGATCCTCGACCTCATTCTCGTTATATTTGGTGATTACGGTGGCCAGGTTTTTCAACACCCTGCCGTCGTCAGCAAAGTTTTTTTCAATCAGCTTCAGTGTCCCCATCGCTTTGTAGAAATTGCCGGGAACGCCGCGCTGTATATCATGCGTATCACCGAAACCGTCCAAAGAAAGGCTCAGGTTGATATTCAGTTCCGGACAATTCTGGCGGATCTGTTTTACCCAGGCGACGATCCGGTCAGGCTTCAATCCGTTGGTAGGGATATTCACGTCCTTTATCTCGTTATTCTTGTAGAACATCTCTATAATTTCAGGTAACTCCTCACGCAGTGTCGGTTCACCGCCGGATACCCACAAACGGTTGAACTGCCCGGCTGTTTCGGAGATTGTCTTGATTTCTTCAAAAGTCAGGTCTTTCTCCTTTTTATCCATGTCTTCTGCATAGAAACACATTTTACATTTAGCATTACACCGTCCTGTGACAAACAGGAAAACAGATTCTAATTTTCTGTTTGTGCTCATTGTCCTGAAAGAGCTCTTTGTTCTTTTCGTACTCATTGTTATTATCGATTAGATTTCTCTATTAGTATTAGCTCCCATATCTTATTTAGCAGATAGACAAATATATACCATCCCAACAAATCTATCAGCAAGACTTGAAAACATTCGCAAATTTCAACTATTATACAGCACAAAACAATCTCCATTTGTGGGATTCGATGTTCTATATTTAAGATTATCGACTAACTTGTCTCAAAAAAACTATCTTTGTACATTCAATTAAGTGTATATAAAAGTATGGAAGACAATATTCCTAAATTCGACCTCCCCGTAGATTTTATTGTAGGAAACAGTATTACAGGTGAAATACTGAACCAATACGGACGTTTCCCGTGCAAGATCAAGGCAGGCATATTCGTGCTTTGCGTACAAGGGACAGTCCATGCGACTGTAAACTTAACTGAGTTTACCATCCGGAAAAACGACTTTATCACCTTGCCCCCGGGTTGCTTCATTCAGATACATGAGGTTTCCGATGATGTAAAACTGTGTTTTGCAGGCTTTTCTTCCGTATTCGTCAGCCATATCAATTATATAAAGACGATTACGAACTATCTGCCTGTCATATTCGACAGTCCGATCATGCCTTTGCCGGAGCATATATCCTTACTCTACCAACAGGCTTTCGACTTGCTGATCAATGCTTATTCCATGCCTAAAACCATCGAAAACAAGGAGATTATCAAGGCTATCTTTACTATCTTCATGCAAGGGGTTATTGAATTATACAGGAATCATACGCCATATAGCAATGCTCCCATGACGCGTAATATGGAAATATGCCGGGAGTTCGTACAGCTGGCGATGGAAAACTACACGAAAGAGCATAGCGTGTCTTATTACGCCAAAAGGCTCAACATCACCTTGCAGCATTTCTGTTATGTGATAAAAAAGGTCAGCGGACGGACTGCATTGGATATCCTGAGCAATATCATCATTATGGATGCCAAAGCGCAGCTTAAATCGACCGATATGCCGGTCAAGAAAATTGCATTCGCCCTGGGCTTCGACAACCTTTCGTTCTTCAACAAATATTTCCGGCAACATGTAGGAATGACTCCGCAGGAATACAGGGAGAGCTAAAAAAAGGGATATGCCGGACGCAAACCCCTATAAACAATTAAAGCCTGTCTCACGACAAGCCCTAACCAACTTTGTTAACCTTAAATCTAATACTATTATGAAAAAACCATAGTACAAAGATACAGGTATTCTCCAACTTGTCAATAGTTAAAATGCTAATTAGTGTTGTATAGCATATAAGAAACACTAACAACATTCAAGATATTTATCTATGACTTCAGAAATGTTAAAATAGGGGCAAAAAAGAAGAGGCGCCGCCATAAGCAACGCCTCTCCGGACATACATATATAATGTATATTAGTCTTGCAATTTAGCACAAATGAACTCGCGGTTCAAACGAGCGATGTTGCTGACAGAGATGTTCTTCGGACATTCCATTTCGCAAGCACGCGTGTTGGTACAGTTACCGAAGCCCAGTTCGTCCATCTTGGCAACCATTGCTTTCGCACGACGAGCAGCTTCTACCTTACCCTGAGGCAACAGAGCCAACTGGCTAACCTTTGCAGAAACGAACAACATAGCCGAACCGTTCTTACAAGCAGCAGCACAAGCACCGCAACCGATACATGCAGCAGCATCCATAGCCATTTCAGCATCTGCACGAGGAATAGCGATTGAATTGGCATCAGGTACACCACCTGTGTTCACTGATACGAAACCACCTGCCTGGATAATTTTATCGTAAGCATAACGGTCTACCATCAAGTCGCGGATTACCGGGAAACCGGCAGAACGCCACGGTTCGATTGTAATAGTTTCGCCATCATTGAAGCGACGCATATAAAGCTGGCAAGTAGTTGCGCCGGTTGCAGGTCCGTGCGGATGTCCGTTTACATACAAAGAACACATACCGCAGATACCTTCACGACAGTCGTGATCGAATACGATCGGCTCTTTACCTTCACTGACCAAACGTTCATTCAAAATGTCTAACATTTCCAGGAAAGAAACACTCTGATTGATTTTGTCTATTTGGTAAGTCTCAAATTGTCCTTTATCTTTCGGACTTTTCTGACGCCAAACTTTAAGTGTTACTTTTATATCTTTATCCATGATTCTAATTTTTGTGATTGATGATTATTACTTCTTGTAGTTACGTGTTTGAGGAACAACGAACTGATAGTTCAAATCTTCCTTCAGCATAACCGGATCTTTGTCTTCACCCTGGTATTCCCAACAAGATACGTACATGAACTTATCGTCATGACGCAGGGCTTCGCCTTCCTCGGTCTGGTGCTCTGTACGGAAGTGTCCTCCACAAGATTCGGCACGGTCCAATGCATCGTGTGCCATCAATGTACCAATCTCAATAAAGTCAGCCAAACGCAATGCCTTATCCAACTCTACGTTCAGGTTATCGGCTTCACCCGGAATATATACATTACTCCAGAACTCTTTCTTCAGCTCTTTCAACATCTGGATCGCTTCCTGCAAACCTTTTGCATCACGTGCCATACCTACATGTTCCCACATGATATGACCCAGTTTCTTATGGATAGAATCTACCGACTCTTTACCCTTGATACTCATCAATTTCTTGATGCGGTCTTTGATCCCCTTTTCAGCTTCTGCAAACTCAGGCAGGTCGGTACTGAAACGCGGAACCTGGATCTGGTCTGACAGATAGTTCTGGATTGTATAAGGCAATACAAAGTAGCCATCGGCCAATCCCTGCATCAACGCAGAAGCACCCAGACGGTTAGCTCCGTGGTCAGAGAAGTTAGCTTCACCGATAGCGAACAGACCCGGAATAGAAGTCATCAATTCATAGTCAACCCACAGACCACCCATCGAGTAGTGCAATGCAGGATAAATCATCATCGGAGTTTCGTATGGATCGTCGTTGGTAATTTCTTCGTACATGTCGAACAAGTTACCATATTTAGCTTTTACAACATCTTTACCCAGACGGTTGATGGCGTCGGAGAAGTCGAGGAACACGGCCAGACCTGTGTTGTTCACACCGAAGCCGGCGTCGCAACGTTCTTTAGCGGCACGTGAAGCCACGTCACGCGGAACCAGGTTACCGAATGCCGGATAACGGCGTTCCAGATAGTAGTCGCGGTCTGCTTCAGGAATGTCTTTCCCTTTCTTAGTTCCGGCCTGTAATGCTTTTGCATCTTCCAGTTTCTTCGGAACCCAGATACGACCGTCGTTACGCAATGATTCAGACATCAAAGTCAGCTTAGACTGGTAGTCACCTTTCACCGGTACACAAGTCGGGTGGATCTGCACCATACAAGGGTTAGCGAAGTAAGCACCTTTCTTGTAGCACTGCCATGCAGCAGAACCGTTGGAAGCCATTGCGTTAGTAGACAGGAAGAAAGTATTTACATAACCACCTGTTGCCACCACTACTGCGTGAGCAGAGAAACGTTCGATCTGACCTGTGATCAGGTTACGTGCGATGATACCGCGGGCACGGCCATCCACCTTCACAACGTCCAGCATTTCGTGGCGGGTATACATCTTTACTTTGTTCAAACCGATCATACGGCTCAAAGCAGAGTAAGCACCCAGCAACAACTGCTGTCCGGTCTGACCGCGGGCATAGAACGTACGGGATACCTGAGCACCACCGAATGAACGGTTATCCAGCAGACCACCGTATTCGCGAGCGAAAGGAACACCCTGTGCTACGCACTGGTCGATAATAGAGTTGGAAACTTCAGCCAGACGATAAACGTTTGCTTCGCGGGCACGATAGTCACCACCTTTGATTGTATCGTAGAACAGACGGTAAACAGAGTCACCATCATTCTGATAATTCTTTGCAGCATTGATACCACCCTGTGCGGCGATTGAGTGTGCGCGACGGGGAGAATCCTGGATACAGAAGTTCAATACGTTGAATCCCATTTCTGCCAGAGAGGCAGCAGCAGAAGCACCGGCCAGACCAGTACCAACTACAATCACGTCCAGACGACGTTTGTTCGCGGGGTTCACCAGTTTCTGATGATCTTTATAATTTTTCCACTTCTCAGCCAACGGGCCCTGAGGGATTTTAGAATCTATTTGAGTCATAATGATTTATTTTCAATATTGTTACACCTTAAATTAATGTCCTGCACAAACAGCTACATAGTCACCACCTACACCATTCAGGTAGAAAACGATAGTAATGATAGCAAACACTACGCAAATAACGGTTGCTACAATCTTGGAAATGCAGATCCAACGGTTCATCCAGATCGTGTTACTCCAACCGATAGTCTGAATAGCGCTCCAGAACCCGTGAGTCAGGTGGAACCACAAAGCTACGTACCATACCAGATACAGCACTGTATTCAGGATATTACCCTGGAAATAGTAGTTGATAAACGCTGCACCGTCCTGAGGAGATACGGTTGTTGTTCCGTCGCAAAGTGTTACCATGTGATTGCCTAGGAGTTCGGCGAACATCATCTTATACCAGAACTGGCTGAAGTGCAACACCATGAACAGGATAATGATAATACCCAGTACCAGCATGTTCTGAGATGCCCATTCCACACCTTTCGGACGAGCGTTAATTGCATAACGGTCGTTACCGCGAGCCTTACGGTTTTGCAGTGTAAGGAGAACAGCATACACAAAGTGAATCACAACGCCTGCTGCCAGCACCAATGTTGCTGCCACGGCATACCAATTTGCTCCCAACAATGAACAAATCATGTTATAGGCTTCTCCCGAGAAAGCAGCCGCCACATTCATTGACAAGTGGAACAATAAGAACAAAACAAGAAAAAGGCCTGATACACTCATTATCAGCTTCTTCCCGATAGAAGAATTAAGTAACCACATAAGATAATAATTTAAGTTATTTAATTGTTTTTAGAAATTCATATCAATATACTCAATTATCAGGCAAAGGTATGCTAAATACACGTATCACGCAAACGATTAAAGAAATATTTCGTCAATCAAACCTATACATTTCAGGAGGGACAAACGGTAAATCCTATTCAATAAATAAATTAACAAAAATGTAACCAGTACTAACCGGCATTTTTATATCTTCGTGGCATAATCAGGGGATCGTATGTTACAACGTAAAATGCTGAGCTTCTTATTTATGATGATTTTTATACCGTCTGTTCGTGCTCAGTGGAAAGATAGTACGAGATCCATAAATAAAGAACATGAATTTGAAACCACTTACAACAAAATATCAGAGAATAAGGTATACCAGATGCTGCGTGTCCCTGTTCCTCTTTTCGCCATTTCAGCCATAACATATGGGCAGGGTGATAAATTCCGGACATTGCGCAATACGCATACGCCCAACTTCCACTACAGATACGATGATTTTCTGCAATATACTCCGTTGCTTGCTGTTTACGGGATGAAGCTCGGCGGTGTGGAAAGTCGCAGTTCATGGCCCCGGATGATCGTATCGAACGCTTTTTCGGCAACAATCATGGCCGCTACCGTCAACAGCATGAAATATACGATCAAACGGGAACGCCCCGATGGCTCAAAGAACAACTCATTCCCTTCGGGACACACGGCAACCGCTTTCATGGCTGCCACCATCATGCACCGGGAATATGGTCTGACCCGCAGCCCGTTATATAGTATCGGGGGATATACAGTCGCCACTGCCACCGCTTTCAGCCGGCAACTGAACAACCGCCACTGGCTGAGCGACGTACTGGCCGGGGCCGGTATCGGCATTTTATCCACAGAGTTAGGGTATTTTCTGGCAGACCTGATCTTCAAGGACAAAGGATTGAATCTCCCTGACAAGCTCAGGGAGTCTGCCCCCAAAGGAGGACGCCCTTCTTTCCTGGAGTTCGCCGTAGGATACAGTATCATCAACGGAAGTATCGAGGTAGGTAAAAATATACGCCTGAGCTCGCCGGGAGCAACCAATGTCAGCGTAAAAGGCGGTTACTTCTTCAACCCCTATTTCGGTATCGGCGGCGAAATAACAGCGCTGGCAAGCCCGATGGCATTCGACATGTCGCTTTATACAGGTACAACCCCTTCGACCAGATATGACATCACCCGCGTCCATGCCGATCCGACCGGCGTTTTCACTTTTACGGCAAGGCCTTATTTTTCGTTACCTGTAGCCAGTAAATTGCTTTTAGGAACAAAGTTCCAGGCCGGATATTCCTATCTGGTGAAAAATGAAGTGGAAATGGACTTACAGGAAAAGCACCCCCCATATGGAACCATAAATAATATTGCTTTTATGAAAGGCAACAGTAGCAGCAACTATGTTTTACGCACAGGCATTTCAGCGACCGGGATTGTCAGCCGCAACCTGGGTATCCGTATGTTCGTAGATTACGATTATACGTTCCTGAAAGCACCTTACGAAATCTTAACCAGCCTCAGAGACAGCCAACCAGTCTACGGTGAGAGCCATTTAAGCAAGCACAAAATACACTATTTTACAATAGGGGCAACCGTAACGGCGCTGTTCTGGTAATTATCAGTCAGCAGCAGGAACCAGCCGGACTTTAATATCGCTCTCCTGCCCGCTTTCCAGACTCACATCGAAAACGATACGGCAGGTTCCCTCATTGGAAGCATCATAGCTATTCTTCGATACATTATCAAGGACGGATACAGATGTTACGGACGGACTATCGACGATCAGTTGCATACATTTGCCGTCTTTTGTCAGTTCCACCATATGACTGTCCAATACACGGGGAATGGCCCCGGTTACAATCGTCCATCTGACAGTTACCGGTTGACTGCCGGCTTTTACACGATCAATCACCGACAGATATTTTTCATTGATCAGAGCAACTTCACGGACGGCATTTTCCAATTCTCCGCCGAACAAATCCGTCATATTCAGAGAGGCTCCGAGTTTATGCGCTTCCGAATAGATATTTGTCACAGGTACAAAACCTTTTACATCATGGTATTTACCGTTTACAGTCAGTGTATTATGCGCCAGGTTATTATAACGGAACACATTCCAGCGCTGCCCGTTCTGCGACATATTCCATAAATCTACATTTTCCTTTTCCAGCGAATAATATTCCTGCATCCCCAGGTCCTGCACCCAGCGAACGCCCAAAGCGTCGAAAACGAACGATCCGGCATCCATATGGGCATGGCTGGTCGAAGCCGTTCCGCCTTTTATTCCCAGATAGAAACCTTCTCCATTTTCCCATCCCGTACGGACCAGCACGACAGGCGTCTGTCCGTTAGCCGCCCACAATTTCATGGCAGGAGGTACCAGTTCATTCATTTTATATTGTGAACCATAAATCGGAATCAACGGAAGAAAACGGCTCTCCTCATCCGAAAAGGACAACTCCGCCCGACTCAACATATCCTTTTCATTCCAAAGCAGTGTAGGGTCTTGCAGCTTGTCGGCAAACCAGTACATAGCCGGCAAAGCAAAGACACTCTCACGGGAATCGCTGAAGTTAAAGCATCTACCGGTCGTTCCGGTCATAAACTGCATAAAACGGGCAGAAGCCAGAAAACCTTCAGCTGAAGAGAGACCGCCGTCAGTCTCCAAGGCGGATTCCAACGCTGCATTCAAAAGAACCTGGAAGGTAGTCCCGTATCCCCAATAATTATATCCTTCGGGATAAGCGCCATCGGGACCATAGCCTTTCAAAGTCAAGCCGACTGTAGATAAAGCACGTTCAATAATTTCACGGGCCTCTTCCGGATGATCTTCCAACACAGCCAGCGCACCGTAAACCAGTCCGGCATTACAGACCTGGTTCCAGTTATTGGTCGCCCTCAGAAACCAGTTATATTTTTTATCCCTCGACGGGGCAAAACCTTTATTCAGAATAGCCTCCTGCACCAGCCTCCGGGCATCCGGAGATAACCGATCGAACAACCAGTCATAACCAATTGCAACAGCCATAGTCATTTCTCCCGTATCCAGAAAATGGGACGGGTTCCAATCGGTAAACGAACACACGGCAATCATCTCCTGCTCTGCCCGCAAACGATACTTATCCTCTCCTGTCATCCGGTAAGCATATGAAAGATAGAAGATACGCCGCAAAGCTTCACGCGATACGGCCAGCAACCGTTTCCCTTCTTTTTTATATGCCAGCACAGGCGTCGTGATCAGATCGTCGCATTGCCCAAGTAGATAGTTATGCAACCGGAGCATTTCCGGATTAAGAGCCAGATCGGATTTAATCTTTTGCTCCTCTCCTTTCTTTACCAGCAACCGGGGATGAGAAGGGTAAGAATCAAAGCGTATTCCCTGTGAATACCCCGAAACGAACAGGGAAAAGCAAAACACAACAAGCAGGATAGTCTTATTCATACAGGTATTATATTTAATTGGAGTTACAAATATAGGAAATCGCTTGAAAAAGTGTTTTCTTATCCGGAATCCTTTTAACAGACAAGAAAATACCATTTTGCTGCAATTTTCGACGATAGCAGATCATTTTGTGTATTTTTTCCGCATATACATATCTGCTATATTTCACAAAACAGTAGAAATAGAAGATCCGAAAACACAATATTTAACACTTAGCGTATTCATATAGATTTTCACTCTTCATTTTAAACAAATTGTAATCTCGTTTAAAACGAATTTTTTTTCATTTTAAATGAAATAGAGATTTATTGCAGATGAAAAATTTGTTAATTCTGTCCAAAAAAGTTATTTCAAACAGGCTTTTGGGCCTCAAATCACATGCTAAACAACACATTTTATCTCCAGAACGAGTAAATATCCAAACCAAACCCGAACAGCACATTCATATATTTCAAATATATTTTACGACATTTATCAACAACTACCACACATCATCAAACATAAAGCCACATTTATTAATCAACAATTAAAATAAAGACATTCGCAATCATTCCGTAGAGCGAATAAAAACAACAAACCCGATTTAGGACACGTACAGCCCACTGACAGAAGGACTATTTGACATTTTGACACATTGACGAAAACAGTACATATATAATAAAGTCGCAAAAGTAAGTCCGAGAAGTTGAACTTTTTTACTATGTTTGCAAAAGCATAATTAAAAATAGTAATGAAGACACTGGTACACACAGAGAAAGAACATATCGAGGAGATTATCCGTAGTTGCGATGTCTGTTTCGTCGGACTGGCTGATACGGATGGTACGCCTTACGTTATTCCCATGAACTTTGGCTATCGGAACGGTGTTATCTATTTACATTCAGCGCAGGAAGGCCGAAGTATCTCAATCTTGGAACGTAACCCGAAGGTTTGCATCACCTTCAGCACCGACCATGATCTGGTATTCCAGCATCCCGAAGTGGCTTGCAGTTACCGTATGCGTTCCAAAAGCGTTATCGCATGGGGCGAAGTGCGGTTTGAAGACGACTTCGACAAGAAAACGGAAGCGCTGGATATAATTATGAAACAGTATTCGGACAAGGAATTCCGTTATTCCGACCCGGCTGTGAAAAACGTAAAAATATGGCTGGTAGACCTCGATGAAGTAACATGCAAAGAGTTCGGGGCACCACACAAGAAATACTAAACATTTAAGAGAGTGAATATATGAAAAATCTGTTAGCAATATTTTTAATGGTGTTCCTGTTCGCTTCGTGCGAAGGACCGATGGGACCTCCGGGATTGGACGGACAAGATGGTACTAAAACTTATTGGATATTTGACAGGGATATACCTGTTATGCCTGGTGACTGGGAGTTAGTCGAAAATAAAGGCGAACCTTTCTACATGTACGAGTACAAAATCAGTGATGAGGATTTCGACCTATATAAGGATGCTTATGCCGAAGGACTAATTACCTGTTACATGTACCTAGATTATGACACAAGTAAAGAAGCACAAACTGCATTACCCAATCCTGTAAATCGTTTGGATAGTGAGAATAACATATGGACGGAAACCTATGCAGCCGAATATACAAAAGACGGATTTATCATCTTCAAGGTGACATTCTCCGATTTCTTTACTAATCAACGGCCGCCGGAAACGCATTTCAAAGCAGTTATAACCTATTAAAAGTACACATATATCAGATATTTAATGTACTTTTGCCCAAAATAAGACTTTCAAAATAATGGGATTGCAAAAGCATAGCAAGGTATTGAATGAAACAGTAGAAAAGCTGTCGGACGAATGTTCATACAAACAACTGTTTCATGCCTACCGCGATGAAGAGGCATTGCCTTCAGGTGAAGTACTGGAGGAGATCATTGACTTGTGTCGTGCAATCCTGTTTCCAGGCTATTACGGGAATGCGCGGATCAGTACACAGACGATCCGTTTCCATACCGGGGTCAATATTGAAAAGTTGCACGAGCTGCTCAGCCGTCAAATCTATGCGGGCCTTTGCCTGGCCGACACCAGCTGTACTTCCTGCGCGGAAGAGCAGATCCTCAGCCAGGCAAAAAAACTTTCCGAAGCATTCATTTCCACACTGCCGGAAATGCGCTGTCTGCTTGCCACCGATGCCGAAGCCGCCTACAACGGCGATCCGGCAGCACAAAACATCAATGAAGTTATCTTCTGTTACCCGGGCTTCCGGGCAATAGGCAATTATCGTATAGCGCACCAGCTTTATAAGCTGGGCGTTCCTTTTATACCCCGGATGATCACCGAAATGGCTCATTCCGAAACCGGTATCGACATTCATCCGGGAGCTCAGATAGGACATTATTTCTCTATCGACCACGGTACGGGTACCGTGATCGGCGAAACCAGTGTGATCGGGAATAACGTACGCATCTTCCAGGGTGTCAGCCTTGCCGGAGAAAAGCTGCCGCCCGATGAGAACGGGAACGCGATCCGCGGTGTCCCCCGCCATCCCATCCTGGAAGACAATGTGACCGTCTACTCCAACGCGACGCTATTGGGGAAAATACGGATCGGCAAAGGTGCCACGATATGTGGCAACGTCTGGATCACCGGAGATGTTCCCCCCGGTGCTGTCATTACACAAAATAAAGTAACTAAATAAATATCTTTTCTTACAACGCACGCAAATGAATAACGAGACATTTGAAATGGTGGCCAAAACCCTGTACGGGTTAGAAGAAATACTGGCCGGTGAGTTATTAGCTATAGGCGCCAACGATATAGAAATTGGCCGCCGGATGGTATCCTTCACAGGAGATAAAGAAGTGCTTTACAGAGCCAACTTCTGTTGCCGCACCGCCTTACGCATCCTGAAACCGATCTATCATTTCAAGGCAAAAGATGCCGATACGGTTTATAAGGAAGTGAAAAAGGTCGTATGGGAAAACTATATGTCACTGGACAAGACGTTCGCGATCGACTCCGTGATCTATTCAGAAGATTTCAATCACTCTAAATTCGTGGCTTACCGTACAAAAGATGCGATCGTTGACTACTTTATGGAGAAGCACAACAAACGTCCTTCCGTACGTGTGAACAATCCCGACTTATACATCAATATACATATCTCGCACAACGACTGTACCTTGTCTATCGACAGTTCGGGCGAGAGCCTTCACAAACGCGGATACCGCGTGGAACAGACCGAAGCACCGCTGAACGAAGTGCTGGCTGCCGGTATGATCCTGAAGACAGGCTGGAAAGGCGAATCCAATTTCGTCGACCCGATGTGCGGTTCCGGTACGCTGCTGATCGAAGCGGCTATGATCGCCCTGAACATCGCCCCGGGTATCCACCGCAAGGAATTCGCTTTCGAGAAATGGATCGACTTCGACCAGGAACTGTTCGACCGCATCTATAACGACGAAAGCCAGGAACGCGAATTCACTTTCAAATGCTACGGTTCGGATATCAACCCGGCCGCTATCGAGATCGCCCAGAAGAATATCCGTAGCGCAGGCCTGGCCAAATACGTCGAACTGAAAACGATGCCTTTCCAGCAATATACGGAAGCACCGCAACCGGGTATCCTGGTAACCAACCCGCCTTATGGCGAACGTATCTCCTCCCGCGACCTGCTGGGACTTTATAATATGATCGGCGAACGCGTCAAACATGTGTTTACCGGATATAAAGTATGGATACTCAGCTACAAAGACGAATGTTTCGACAAGATCGGCCTGCGTCCCAGCGAACGGATGAAGCTGATCAACGGCTCGCTCGACTGCGAATACCGTTGTTACGAAATATTTGAAGGAAAGAACAAAGACTATAAGAAAGCATTGAACGAGGAAGGCGCGGAAAGAACGGAAGATTCCGCCTCACGCCCAAGGCCCTCGTTCCCTGAAAAAAGATATGACACCCGTCCTGCAGGTCGCCCGAACTTCAAGACCGACCGCATGGACCGCCCCGACCGTCGTTTCGCCGCTGCTCACAGTGAAGACGAAAACGAACGTACATCCGCAGCACCGGGAAAACGTTTCTTCGGTGAAGAACGCGGTGACGGCCGTCCTGCCCGCAAACAGTTCGGAGGCGAACGTGGTGAACGCCCGGTTCGTCCGATTTTGCACAAAGCCGGTGAAAAACGCCCCGTCAAAATGCGTTACAAAGACGAAGACGACAGGTTCTCTAAAAACAGAAAGAACTTCGGAGACAGAAAACGCGGAGAAGGCCGTCCATTCAAGAAACCATTCAGAAGAGAAGACAACGATGACTTTGAAGATTAAACACTTCCTGGTTCTTTGCGTGTTCGCTTTATCTACATCCATGACGCTGATGGCACAGGACAAACAACTCACATTACACGACCTGCTTCCGGGAGGGAAGACACACAATAAGTTCGTCCCGGCCAGTCTCAAACAGCTACAATGGTGTGGGGACACTTACCTGTATGTCAAAGGAGACAGTATGATATGCGGCGTACCCGAAAAGAAAGAGCAGGTTGCCTTTACACGCAGCCGACTCAATGAGGCGCTTTCGGCAGCCGGACTTCCGACGGTAGGCAGCCTGCCCGGATTTTCGGTTCCCTATAAGGACCAGCCGGTACTGGCTTTTACCAGTAAAGGCCACCGCCTGCATTACAATTTTGCCGAAAACAAGATAATTGGCAATTATCAGCTGGACAGCAAAGGATCGAACTATAACTTCTGTCCGGCCAATAACTGCCTGGCATTCACGGTGGGGAACAACATACAGATTCTTTCACCGGAGAATCAGACGAGTATTGTTACACGTGAAACAAAAGATGGAATCGTCTGCGGACAGGCAGTCCATCAACGTGAATTCGGCATCAGCAAAGGACTGTTCTGGTCACCGGCAGGTTCCGCCCTGGCTTTCTACCGGATGGACGAGAGCATGGTCACAGACTATCCTATCGTCAATATCGACGCCCGCCAGGCAAAAGCCGAACCGGTTAAATATCCGATGGCCGGCATGAAGAGCCATGAGGTAACAGTCGGTGTGTACAACCTCTCGACAGGCGAAACCGTCTGGCTGGAAACCGGAACCCCGAAAGAAAAGTTCCTTACCAACATCGCCTGGAGCCCGGATGAAAAGAGTATCTATATTGCCGAACTGAACCGCGAACAGAATGAGATGAACCTGGTTCGCTATTCTGCCCTGACCGGCAAGAAAGAAGCCGTCCTTTTCACAGAAACGAACGAACATTACGTTGAACCGCAATATTCGGTACTCTTCCTCCCGAACGATCCCGGCAAATTCATCTGGCAAAGCCAGAAAGACGGATACAACCACCTGTATCTGTATGACACCACCGGCAAACAACTAAAGCAACTGACACAGGGAGAATGGGTAGTCACCCAGGTAATCGGTTTCGATGCCAAAGGCGAGAACCTGTTTATCACTTCCACCCAACCGCACATACGGAGTTCGTTCAATTACGGCACTCCGATGAATGTAAACGGCTGGAAGCTGAATCTGAAGAAGGGGGAGACATCCCTGCTGACACCGAATGCCGCCCTGGAAAGTGTACATAACCTTTCGGTCAGCGCCTCCGGCAAATATGCGATCGACAGTTACGACGCTCCGAAAATCCCGCGCATCATCAACCTGATCCGGACCAAAGACGGCAAGGAGATCAAAAACCTCCTGACCGCCCGGGACCCATACAAAGGCTACACACTGCCGGAAATAGAAGCTGGTACCATAAAATCTGCCGACGGTACAACCGACCTGCATTTCCGCCTGGTCAAACCTGTCGGACTGGATGAGAACAAGAAATACCCGACCATCGTCTACGTCTACGGTGGCCCCCACTCACAACTGGTAACGGGCGGCTGGCAGAACGGCGTAAGAGGCTGGGATATCTATATGGCACAACGCGGCTATGTGGTTTTCACGGTCGACAACCGCGGCACATCTAACCGGGGATTCGCTTTCGAAAGCGTGATCCACCGCAACCTGGGTGTCAACGAGATGGCCGACCAGATGAAAGGCGTGGAATACCTGAAATCGCTTCCTTACGTGGATGCCGACCGTATCGGTGTGCACGGATGGAGCTACGGCGGCTTCATGACGACCAACCTGATCCTGACGCATCCCGATGTTTTCAAAGTCGGTGTTGCCGGCGGTCCGGTGATCGACTGGAGCAACTACGAGATCATGTATGGAGAGCGTTATATGGACCGTCCGCAAGATAATCCGGAAGGGTATAAGAACGCCAACCTGAAGCTGAAGGCAGGCAACCTGAAAGGCCATCTCCTCCAGATACACGGCGACATCGACCCGGTAGTAGTATGGCAACATAGCCTGGGCTTCCTGAAAGCCTGCGTGGATGCAGATACCTATCCCGATTATTTCGTCTACCCCCGCCACGAGCACAACGTGACAGGCAAAGACCGCCCGCATCTCTACGAGAAGATAACACGGTATTTCGATGACTACTTGAAGAATACGAACAAAGAGTAACTGTTTCCCCTCTTGAGAGGGGAAACAGTTACCATCAGATAATATAATAAACATAACGATATGAACATTCTATTATTAGGCTCCGGCGGCCGCGAACATGCAATAGCCTGGAAGATTTCCCAAAGTCCGAAAGTGGATAAGTTATTCATTGCCCCCGGCAACGCAGGTACTGCACAGGTGGGAACCAATGCATATATCAAGGCGGACGATTTCGCCGCCATCAAAGATTTTGTACTGGCTAACGATGTGAACATGGTTGTTGTCGGTCCGGAAGATCCGCTGGTAAAAGGTGTTTACGACTTCTTCAAAAACGACGCCTCGCTGGCCGGCATCCCCGTGATCGGTCCGTCCAAAGCCGGAGCGCAGCTGGAAGGCAGCAAAGACTTTGCCAAAGCATTCATGATGCGCCATAACATACCGACCGCCCGTTACAAGAGCATCACAGCCGAAAATATCGCCGAAGGATACGCCTTCCTCGAATCGCTGCCTGCCCCTTACGTGCTGAAAGCCGACGGACTGGCTGCCGGAAAAGGCGTACTCATCCTCGAAACGCTGGAAGAAGCGAAAAAAGAACTGGGTGACATGCTGAACGGTATGTTCGGCGATGCCAGCAAGACAGTGGTTATCGAAGAGTTCCTCACAGGTATCGAATGTTCGGTATTCGTCATGACCGACGGCACGAACTACAAAGTACTCCCCGTAGCCAAAGACTACAAACGGATCGGCGAAGGCAATACCGGCCTGAACACCGGCGGTATGGGTGCCGTTTCCCCTGTTCCATTTGCCGACGAGGGGTATATGGCCAAAGTGGAAACACAGATCATCCGTCCGACCATCGAAGGTCTGAAAGCGGAAGGTATCGACTATAAAGGCTTCATCTTCCTGGGCCTTATCAATGAGAACGATCCCAAGGTGATCGAATACAACTGCCGTATGGGCGACCCGGAAACGGAAGTAGTCATGCTCCGCATCCAGAGCGACCTGGTAGACCTGCTGGAAGGCGTGGCCGAAGGCAACCTCGACAAGCGTACCCTGACAATAGACCCGCGTGCAGCCGTTACGGTCATGCTGGTAAGCGGCGGTTATCCCGAAGCCTACGAAAAAGGCAAACTGATCTACGGACTGAACGACATCACCTCCGACAACATCATCTTCCACGCCGGCACCGTCTCCGCCAGCGACCGGATCATGACCAACGGCGGACGTGTCATCGCTGTCAGCTCTTACGGAGCCAATAAGGAAGAAGCCCTGGCCAAATCATTCGCCGGAGCAAAGACCATCATGTTCGACAAGAAATATTTCCGAAGCGACATCGGGTTCGATTTGTAAATGAACAATACATACAGCTATTCTCGCAGACACACCATTTCGGGACCGGCAACTTTTGCCTGTACCCTGATGGCCTGTGTCGCCTGCTGGATCGTGAGTTACCTGAACTCGGTCGGCTATCCGGTGTATGGAGAAGTGACGGCACCGCCCCTGTGGAATGCCATCTGCCAGGTATTGCCCGGCAAGGCTTTCACCTATGCCATCGGCATGCTGCTGATGTTCGGGGGCGCCTTCCTGCTCCACCGTGCCAACTATGTCCTGGTGCTGATCCGCGAGAAGACGTTGTTGCCTTTCCTGTTTTATGTACTGTTCATCAGTACCAACCCGGATTTCCTGCCGCTGAAATCCACCTCAGTCGGCGTATTCTGCCTGATTCTGGCCATTTATCAGCTATTCACCTCTTACCACGACCCCGGTGCCAAGAGCAAAGCCTACAATGCCTCTCTGCTGATCGGGATCGGAAGCCTGCTATGGGTACATATCCTCTGGTTCATTCCTCTGTTCTGGATAGGGATGTATAACTTCAGGAGCTTGAGTATCCGTACCTTTCTAGCCTCCCTGCTCGGTGTAGGTACCGTCTACTGGTTCCTGCTGGGCTGGTGTATCTGGTTCCGCGACTTCACGCCGTTCACGATTCCGTTCGCCACGCTGTTCAAGATACGCATCCTGGCCGCTGCCGGTATCGGGATGCTTGATTGGGTCGGCATCATCGCCATTGCCATACTGACGGCTGTATCCGCTATCAACATCATCACGCACGAATACGAAGATGTGCTGCGTACACGCCAGTTCCTGTCCTTCCTGATCTGTATGTCGGTGTGGGCCTTTGCGCTCTATTTCCTGTACGAGCAGGCATCGGAAGAGTTTCTGGAGACAGCCTGTATCCCTTCCGCCATACTGATCGCCCATTTCTTCACCGTCATGCGGGGTAAGATAGTTTTCTGGACCTTCTATTCCACCATTGTTCTATTTATCGCTCTCTTGTTTCTACGCCTATGGAATTTCTTATAGAATACGGATATATCGGGGTGTTCATCGCCTCTTTCCTCGCAGCGACGATCCTGCCTTTCAGCAGCGAAGTCGTCCTGACCGGTGTTTTACTGGCTGGTTCTGCCTACTGGCCCTGCATGGTCGCCGCCACACTGGGCAACTTCCTGGGCGGCATGAGTTGTTACTGGCTCGGCATGCTGGGAAAAGTGGAATGGATCGAGAAATACCTCAAACTGGATGCCAAAAAGCTGCAAAAGGTACAGGACTGGATTGCCGGTAAAGGCTCCTGGATGGGTTTCTTCGTCTTCCTCCCCGGCATCGGCGACTTTATCGCGGTAGCGCTCGGTTTCCTGCGCGCCAACGTCTGGATCGTCGCCATCTCCATGTTCCTGGGCAAAGCCATCCGCTATTGGGTATGGATGGAGTTTGTTTATAAGGTACAGGGAATGTTTTAAACTTTCTTTCCCTTATTATACTACCTGAATGATGACTTCCGTAAAGATACTACCGCGGCGCACATAGATGGAGTATTCTTTCGAATCGGTCCAATAATAATAGGTAACAGTCAATTTACCACCATCGGTCGTTATCTCGAATCCATTGGATGTTGAGTATAAGAACTCGACATCTTTCGGAAAATCCATTTCCACCACATCACCGCTGTTACTCACCTCACCGATCACGCTGCCGTATTCCGGCAAGCCTTGCGGATCGGGATAGACGGGGGCATATTTAACTACGGCTCCCACATTGACTGCCGTTCCCGTATTCGCTATATCCTTCACGATTTCAGATTCAACATAAAACTGGTAATAAGAGGCTTCGAGAGCAATCGCAGGTTTTCCGGAAGGAAATTCGAGTATCGAATTGCGATTGAAGGCCTGATAAAGGCATCCCGGTAACACGGCCGCCTTCCGCACGAGTCCGTCTCCGACCCTGGGAGGAACAACCTTTCCAATCCCGTTTGCACCACCGAGTTCCACAAGCAGGCACGACGAGCCACTGAAATTGTTTTCATCCGTGATATAAATGTCCGAATTGCCCAGATACGTTTTTCCGTTATCCTCATTGAGCATATTCAATGTGGTGACATCCTCCAATTCTACTGAATCATCATCGGAACAAGATGTTGCGAAAAATACATTCGCAACAAACAGAAGTTGAAATAATAGCTTCTTTTTCATCATTTCTTAATTAATAGTTTTACAATAGGAAACACACACAAAGTATTTATGTTATTCCGCCAGCCACTGATTCAGCTGCGTCAAGATCTTTTCCTTCATATCTTCAGGCATATTACCGATGCGGGCACGATGGCTGCCGCGAGGCTGGAAGTAGACTTGTTCATTCTTCTTTCCTTTGAAAACCGGAGCATGGGCGGCACTCCACGGGTCGATTTCACCGTAAATAAAGATCATCTTCGGATCATTGTCCTTCAGAAAATCATAAATCTTATGATAAAGGGCAGGGCGGAACTCGACCTTGCCAACCAGCTCTTTGGGCAACATGATGCGGTTCAGATAACCTTTACTGCTGTCGATAGTCAGGTATTTACGGAACGGCTTCGTGTCATATCCGTAATAACCCAGTTCACGAGCGGCCTGAACAAAGAAAGAAATATTCGGTTGGTTCTCCGCAAAATAGTCAGGACTGCTGATATCCATCAGGTGTTTGAACAGCGTCGGGGTATCGGAATGGAGAGAAGGAATAACAGATACGGACGTTCCCCACTGCCATAAGGCAAAGGGATACTCCAGCACGCAATAATCGAGTACTTCGGGCATCGGGATACGGTATTCCAGGTTCTTTTCTTTGGAAAAAGCCTCCAACAAAGGAAGAATCTCTTCTTTGCGTTTCAAGACCTCCTTTTGGAACGCTTCTATCTTGCGGCGCTCCTGTTTCGTACCGACCTTACGCAGGAACGGTTCGTGGCGACCGTCTTCAACGCCTTTGCACAGCGGGCCGACGTAAGGGACGGAGATATCCACATCGTCCGGGAAAAAGGCACGGTAAAGCATGGTCGTCTGGCCACCTTTGCTGATACCGGTGCTGATCCATTTGCCGGTATAAAGCTGCTTGAAAGTCTGGTTGACATTATGCAGGTCGTAAGCGGAATTTTCGGCAGTCAGATAATCCCAGTTACAGGGTTCGGGTGTGGATTCCAGGAAATAACGATACTCCACAAAGACCAGGTTGGCATTCAGCAGCTTGGTCAGTTCCTCCTCGTATTTGGGATTCAGGGCATAAGCGCCGCCATATCCTTCGGTGACAATAACGGTCGGACGGTCGAAACCGACATGGCCAACAACAACGCGCTGCGTGAAAGTGCCGGCCTCCGGATTCTTAGGGTCGACAAGCTGGGTGATACGTACAAGATACTTTTCGGGATAAACGTCCGATTCCAGTTGTTCGACACTGGTGATCCCTTTCAGGGCGGCAAGCTTCTCCTTCAGTTCGCCCGGCGCGGCAAAGGCAGCCAGGGTACAGAGAAAAGAGAGAAGCAGAAGATTGAATGTTCTTCTCATGGCTTATTCTTTTTTGTTATTTATTGTTCTTATCAGTCCTTCATATTTGGCTCGTTTCACAGCCGACCCCGCAAAGATACGATTATAATCGTCGCGGGTAAAGCAGCGAAGGTCTTCTTTTTTCAAAGACAGGAAAGCCGGGGAAGGAGAAAAAGCCGCTTCACGGGTAGGACTGGCAAAACGGTTCCAGGGACAGACCTCCTGGCAGGTGTCGCAACCGTAGAGGCGGTCGCCCAGGCGGGAAGCCTGTTCGGAAGGGATATCGCCTTTATGCTCGATCGTAAGGTAAGAGATGCACTTGTTTGCGTTCAGGTGGCCGGGACGTTCCAGGGCACCTGTCGGACAGGCATCGAGGCAACGGCGGCAGGCACCGCAACGATTCTTCTGAGGGGTGTCGTAATCCAGTTCCAGGGTTGTGACGATCTCTCCGAGAAAGAAAAAGGAACCTTTGCCGGGGATGATCAGGTTGGTATTCTTCCCGATCCAGCCAAGGCCGGCTTTCCAGGCCCAGTAACGTTCCAGGATGGGAGCGGAGTCGGTGAAGAGGCGAGCGGCAGGAAGGGTAGAGTCAGCCTGTCCCCGTGCTTGACACGGGGCCGCCGAGGAACTGGTCTCCTCATTTTCCGGTCGAAACGGCCTGCTCACTTGCGGCCCCGTGTCAAGCACGGGGACAAGGCTTGTTATGTACTCCCAGAGCTGCCGGAGTTTGTCTTTCACAACGATATGATAGTCCTTTCCATAAGCATAATAGGAAATGCGCGGGGAACCGGGAAATTGCTTCTGTGGCGGATAGTAATTAAGAGCCACGGAAATAACGGAACGGGCACCTTCCACCAGCCCTGCAGGATCAAGCCGGATATCACGGTAGTTCTCCATATATTTCATGCCGGCATGACATCCTTCGGCTATCCACCGGTCAAAAAACAAAGCTTCGGTGTCTGCGGAAGCCACTTCAGCTATTCCGCAGGCATCGAAGCCTAATTCCTTCGCTTTGTTCTTTATTAATATGGATAAACTATGCATCTCAACTAAATGGGAACCTCAACATTCTGTCATGGCGGACTTGACAGATTATTCAAACACCTTAAACACATACCCTTCCTGCTGCAACCACTCGATAGCGCGGGGCATGGCTTCGCGCATGTTCGTTTCGGCTTTCAGGGAGTCGTGGAAGACAATAACGGAGCCGTTGCGGGTATAGTTCTTTACCACATTGAAGACACCGTTCGGGGTCATGTGAGGACTGTAATCGCGGGTCACCACGTCCCACATGATGATCTTGTACTTCCGGCGCAAGGCGACAACCTGCGGAAAACGCATATGCCCGTGGGGAGGACGATATAAATCGCTCTGAATATATTCGGCAGCCTTCTCTATGTTATCCAGATAATTCTTCGTCCAGTATTGAAGTCCCTGGATATGATTGTAA
This sequence comes from Parabacteroides goldsteinii DSM 19448 = WAL 12034, assembly GCF_000969835.1. Classification (GTDB taxonomy): domain Bacteria; phylum Bacteroidota; class Bacteroidia; order Bacteroidales; family Tannerellaceae; genus Parabacteroides; species Parabacteroides goldsteinii. The sequence continues at coordinate 2,519,239 of NZ_KQ033912.1, read as the reverse complement.
GTATGGTTCCCTACCCGGTGGCCGCGATCGAGCACCATCTGATAGATATCCGGATGTTTGCGGACATTATCCCCCACACAGAAGAAGGTAGCCTTCACTCCATATTTATCGAGTATATCCAAAACCCAAGGGGTAACCTCGGGAATTGGGCCGTCGTCGAAGGTGAGATATACACACTTCTCCTTGGCCGGTATCCGCCAGATTACCCCTGGGAACAGGACCCTGTAGAACCAGGGCGGTTGTTCTATAAACATACGTTATTTATTTCCACGCACCGAACCCCAAGCCATCCGGTAGTTGTCAAACTCTTCCTGATACTTAGCAGCGAATTCGGGATTATAATGTTTGCTGACCGTCAGCACTTGATTCATGACAGCCAGGTTATGTTCCAACTCTCTCGTTACAGAAGCCAGTTGAGAAGGTCTCAGACGGAAGAACCAGTCGATATTACGCATTGCATTCTCTGCAATTCCGGTAAAGACCTCTTCTGCCTTTTCCGTCTCATCGAGTGCATAATACAACTCTCCGGTAGAAAGAGCAGTCCAATCCAACGGTACATTTTCCGGAGGCAGTACTTCCATACATTTGTTCAGTACATTCAACGCCTTCTCCTTCTTACCTTCCTTCAACAGGTCTTCAGCCAGTTTATTGAACAATGCTCCACGGTAGCTCTTGCACATACGCATCACGTTTTCGTCGATGTAAACGCCCGGTTTGTCTACGCCACCCCATTTGAACTTGTTCATCACGTTGTCGTACATCTTTTCCGTGTTGGTGCCTTTGTTCGCCTGCTTCGGAACGATCTGGTAAGCCAGACCGGTCTGTTCGAAGTAACCGTCCAGACCGACAAACTGGTCAGGATTTACGGTGATCGCATAATAAATAGGACGTTCCCAGTTATTGGTCTGCAACATATCCAGAATCATCAGTTCCTGTTTGCCCAAAGCAGTCTTACCTTTCAGGCTGATTGTCATTTCCTTCAATAAACCGGTCGAATCGGTAGCCAGGCCTTTAGCAACGGCTGTCGCCGAATCCACCTTATAAACAAGCGTTTCCGAAGGGATATAGTCGAGTTCCTGATTGAAACCAGGTATCTTCTTGAATTTCGGATCATTGCTACGTACAAAGTTCAGCCCGGTACTCAGGTCGATAGGTTTATCCATCATCGGGACAATATAGGCAGCATCACGCGTACCCTGTATGTAATCGGCACGGTCCCATGAAATAGGCAGCGGAGCCGATTCGTACGCCTGTTTCTTCATCTGGTCGATATACCAGTCTGTCTGCAAATAACTGGTGTTACATACGCGGACATCGGTACGGATACCCTCCACTTCCTGCGCATACCACAACGGGAAAGTATCGTTATCGCCATTGGTAAAGATCACGGCATTCGGTTCGCACGATTCCAGGTAGTTAGCACCGAAATCACGGCAAACATAACGTCCCGAGCGATCATGGTCGTCCCAGTTCTGCCCCGCCATCTGGATAGGCACGAACAGGCACAGTACTGTCGCAACAGAACCTGCCACCACCGGAGACAACTTGCCGTACTTCTGCATCAGCTTCGCCAGGGCCGCGACACCGAACCCGATCCAGATACAGAAGGCATAGAAGGAGCCTGCATACGCATAGTCTCGTTCACGCGGTTGATAAGGCGTCTGGTTCAGATAGAGCACGATAGCGATACCTGTCATGAAGAACAGGAAGAAAGTGATCCAGAAACTCTGGATACCACGCTGTCCGGAATAAGCCTGATACAAAAGTCCCAGGATACCGAGCAGGAGCGGTAACATATAATATACATTATGTCCTTTATTGTCAGCTATATCGGAAGGCATGTTGTCCTGCGGACCTACAAGCACCTCGTCGATTGCCTTGATACCGGTAATCCAGTTACCGTTCATCACTTCACCATTTCCCTGGATATCATTCTGACGGCCGGAGAAGTTCCACATAAAGTAACGCCAGTACATGAAGTTCAGCTGATAGGCAAAGAAATAACGCAGGTTTTCGGCAAACGTCGGCTTCATCACCGTCACGTTCTCACCACAACGGTTGAACTTCACAGGTTCTCCCTTAAACTGCGACCATTCCTTATAAGCTCCCACATGCGCATCCACATTGCTGTACATACGTGGGAAAAGCATATTCAGTTCGTCTACATATTCATATTCCACATCGTGGCGCGAAACAAAATATTTGTCTTTTTCACTCGGATCTTTCTTGATGACGCGGCTCCATACAGCTTCACCTTCCTTGGTTACAGGAGCGCAGTTACCGCCCTGGTTCTCGCGCTGTACTTCCGAAGCAAACGTCTGTCCGTACAACAACGGTGTTTTACCATACTGTTCACGAGCCAGATAAGAACGCAAAGTGAAAATATCGCTCGGTGCATTCTGGTTCATCGGCGTATCGGCCGTCGCACGGATCATCGTCAGTGCATAAGAAGAATAACCGACAACGATCACCATCAGGCAAACCAATACGGTATTCAGCATCTTGATATTCACCTTCTTGCTCATAAACAAATAAGCAGTCAGGGCACCTGTCAGAATAACCGCCAGCACATAGCCGCTTCCGATAAACGGCACACCCACCAATACGATAGACAGAATAAACGCCACCTTCATGCGCACCGGATTAATTTCATCGCGCATCGTTTCCCAGATAGACCAGATCAGCACGGCGGCCAATACAATCACATAGGCAAATACACCTGAATTGTAAGGCATTCCCAACACATTGACAAACAACAGTTCGAAATAACCGCAGACTTCAACCAGTCCCTGTACGACACCATACATCATCAGTCCGACGATCGCGAACGAAACCAACAACGCATAAATAGTTCCCTTCATCGTAGGATTCGGGAATTTCTTATAGTAATAAACCAGCACGATAGCCGGGATACAAAGCAAGTTCAACAGGTGGACACCGATACTCAACCCCATCAGATAAGCGATCAGTACGATCCATCGGTCGGCATGCGGACGATCAGCCGCCTCTTCCCACTTCAGGATCAGCCAGAAAACCAATGCAGTAAACAGAGAAGAATAAGCATATACTTCACCTTCTACGGCACTGAACCAGAATGTATCGCTAAATGTATAGGCCAATGCTCCTACCAGACCGCTACCCATAATTGTGATCATCTGACCCAATGAGATTTCACTCTCATCGTCCACCATGATCTTACGGGCCAGGTGTGTGATACTCCAGAACAGGAACAGGATCGTCAGCCCGCTAAAGAGTGCCGACATCGAATTGACCATTTTAGCCACTGAGGAAGCATCGGATGCAAGCTGCGTGAACAGGTTGGCCGTCAACATAAAGAACGGTGCTCCGGGCGGATGCCCAACTTCCAGTTTAAAAGCAGAAGAGATGAACTCACCACAATCCCAGAAACTGGCAGTGGGTTCGATAGTCATCAAATAAACGGTTGAAGCGATCAGAAAAACGATCCATCCCAACACGTTGTTGATTAGTTTATACTTTCTCATGTTTGTATAAAGTGTGATAATTAGTTGTCAAAATACGCCATCCTCACACGGACAGTCGGCCGCAAAGGTAAGCATTTACGTTTAATACCAACGCCTTAATACTCCATAAATTGTATTGAAGAGATTAGAATTATATTAAAAAAAGTCTGATTTTTAGCTGACTGAAGATGACAATAATATGACACGGATGTCATATAGCAAAAACCGCCTTTTCATCGGTTACTTTGATCAGATTACCTCTGCCAGTTTCCAGGCTTGAATATGTTTTATGCCCTTATTGGAAGGATACGAAATCTCATCAAAAGAAACTACATACTTATCATAATTATCCTGAATTGCTTCCAAAGGCGCATATTCACGACGGACCGTTTGCTCATCTGACAACAAGTAGGTACTTTGCAAATAAAGAATATGATCCCCTTTCATAGCGACAAAATCAACTTCTTTATCCCGCATAGCACCGACATACACATCATATCCGGAACGCCGCAATTGTAAATAGACAAGATTTTCCAGCTTATAACCGATTCCGTAGGCAAAACCCGGATAAAGATAATTTTTATAAGCAAGGTCATTAATGTAATATTTGCAATTGCCGGAAATCGTCTCCTTTCCTCTTATATCATAACGTTCAACTTTATGAATAAGAAACGTATCTTCTATATAGCCAATATAGTTAGAAATAGTATCATAGGTTGTTTTCCGCTTCTTGCTTTTAAAGAAATTCAAAATATTGGTTATCGAAATCAGGTTAGAGGCATTGTTCACAAGATATATAAAAATATCTTCCAATAACTTAGGGTCCTTTATGCTATTTCGTTGTATAATATCCCTTAATAATACGGTATCTTTAATTGCCGCAACATAATTACGCCTCGTCTCATTGTTAGGTAAGATAAATAATTCAGGTAACGCCCCACTTTCCATATAGTCTAAATAACTTTGCCTGTGATCGTCTTTTCCGGTTATCCCGATATATTCCTGATAACTAAACGGAAATATCTCAAAATTCACATATCGTCCGGACAAAAGAGTGGCAAGTTCTCCTGATAACATCTTTGAATTAGAACCACTTATAAAGATTTCATAATTATCAGCAAAATTCTGAGAATAAGAATTCACAAAATGCTCCCATCCTGTAACATTTTGTATCTCATCAATAAACAACCAGACTTTTCCTACAGGTTTTAATGCTTCTTTATATTGTTTCAACAAGATTTCCAGATCATGATAATCTTTTACGCAATCAAAATCCGTAAACTCTTTATTGATATAAAATATATTCTGAGGATTAATACCGTCCTGAACCAATCTGTAAGCAATTTGCCTAAGTATATAGCTTTTACCAGCACGACGTTGACCGACAAGCACTTTGACTAACCTGTTTCCTATATAATCAAAAATTTTATCTGTATAACCAACCCGTATAAAACCTAATTCAGGAACATTCCCATTCCAAAAATTATACTTTGTCAACAATGCAAAATTTTCTTCCATACTCGAAAATATTTCTTCAAATGTAAGAATATTCTTCCACACTCGAAAATTTCGCACTACTAAAATCACATTTTCGGTCTTACTCTTTTGATTAGACTATTTTATAAATCCTTTTTCTTCAAAAAATCCGATAAAAGGTTTTATCCGTTTGCTATAAACAGGTCGTTCAATTATCTTCATAATTTTATAAGTCATAACTTATAAACATCAGAAAATATCATCCTGTATAAGTTATGTTTGATAACCTAATAATGATACAACATATTCTATTACAAAGACCGGGGTGAGTGCGATTTTATCGCGATTGGAAAGAGACATATCCGCGAGCTCCATTGCTTAAACCATTCGCACTGAAACTCCACTGAGTATTATTTCCGTTGGGGTTATTGGCATGCCACCAGTTTGTAAGTGTTGCACCGACTGTACCCACCCAATAAATATAATCCTGATCATTACTTAGCTTCCCGGTACTGCAATCAAAAGTCAACACATAGGGAGAATTCCGACCCGGAGAAATGGAAATATCTGTCCTTACCTGAGTTCCTCCGGTGAAAGAGGCACTTCCTCCCTCTTCGGAATCAATAACCATAGAAGCATCGGCCCGCGTGGCTATCAGACCCGGATCATTCGAACCAATCTCATATGCAAGGTTAAAAGCTGTTTTCTTAACCAGGACGCCCTGGCGTTCCGTAACCATCAGAACCTGCGAACATTGGTAATCGTTCAATGCTTTTTTCGTTTGTAGATTTATACTATGCAAATCACCTTTTAGTCGTGCAATATGTCCCGGATAAATTCTCAACGGATCGGTAACCTCTTTAGTTGCACTAAGCTCAAACTCATCATATTCATTCACGATTATATAAGGACGTAGCAATGCATAAGTCTCATCATAACTCCTCGAAGAGTACATCTTTTCATCGTCATCATATGCGCATGAACCTAAAACAGTACCTACCGTAACCAACAAAAGCAATAAACGAAATTTTAAATTCAGAGTATCCATAATCGTATTTTCTTAAATTAATACTTTTCTTACTTCCACCTACAAACCTTATCTTTCATTCGTTCCGGAGCAAAGATACACCAATGTTAGAATTCCCGGACAGATAATGCCCGAATTATGAGAACGTTTCGTATTTTTAAGAGATTCTCATTCGGCAATACAATAGATCACTACCAATGAGTACTTATCATTTAACAATAATAAAAGGAAAGACAGCATAACAATCAGGGTGATATCCATCTCCAGCTTATTAGATGTCTCGCACGATCGTTGTAAATAAATTAAACACTTCGATTTATATAAAAATATAAACTATGATTAAAAAGCTATTCACAAAGATCAGGAAATACCTGGACATTATAACCATCTTTCACCGGAGATATAACCCGAACAACTGCTTCTCCTTCAGCCTTGACAATCATACTATTATCTATAGCAAATAGATAAATCATCTTCCCCGTTTTGTTTTTGAGTAATCTAATAACAGCTTCCTTCCCACTATCCTTCTCATTTTTCACATACAACAGATAATAGTCATCTGTCTTTTCTTTTTTTATAAGTCCTCCTTTAATGGACATTGGCACCAATGTCTTCTCATAAAACATCTTACAATCAAATTCTTCATTTGTAACCCCTTGCATCAAAATAAATAATAACAGTAATAATTTCATATCAATAAATTTATAATCAGAACTTTTTGAAAGTCACGAACATAAGTATAGGATTATTATCTTCTGGTAGTTGAATAGCTTCATCTCCAATCATTGAATTATACTCAAAAGGAGTCAGAGGAATAACAAACTTATTTCCGATGCAACACATTGGAATTTCAGTATAATGACATTTATAAGCCTCAGTTTCACGTTGTAAAAATAAATGATCCGTTTCTTTATCTATCACCAAACGATACTTATTTTCTTTGTACATAAACTCAGCATAAATATGCGATCCTGATTCTAACAAATTGAAATAGTAGACATACTTTGTCCTACTTAACTTATTCATAAACTCTCCAGCGTCTTTCCACTCAATATCTACAAAATCTTGATCCACCCATTTATCTCCAAAATCAAAAGTATAACGAGGTTTCAATTCAAAAGAGTCAATAGTATATATAGTAGGACTATACAATGGGATATATAAAACTTCATCATCTATCTCTTGAAGGGTAACCCTTGGAGAAAAACAAACATCCAAAGGCTTATCATAAGGTAAAAATTTGCTTATTTCTCCTGATAAATACTCAGAACTTATAAACAAATTATATTGCCATTCCTTTTCCGAAGAACAACGCTGAAAATCGAATGCATACTTTTCTTTCTCAACCTGGCAGAAATGAAGAGGAGCCGGGACTACAGGTAATTTCGTTTCTCCAACAGAATACCCTTCCAAATCATAAGAAACAATTTTACCTTGCATAGCATCCAACACTTTAATTCTCTCATTATATTTATCTATAGTGATATCGGTAATCTGTACATATTCTTCTGGGCCATTGCCAATCGCATCTATTTTTGAGTAATATTTCCCATCTTCATTAAAAATAAAAACTCTATTTGTCAACATATCCGTAACAATATACTTTCCATAATGATATAAAATACGACTAATTTGACCGATTTCATTATCACTTTGCGTCTCTAAAGAGATATAAGTTACACTATCAAACATTGAGTAAAAATCATTATTGTTGGCCTCATCTAGATTTAAAACATACACATTTTCTAAATTTCTATTCTGAGGCAAACTACATGAAAATAAGAAACAAATATTTAACAGTATAATAATTAATGTTTTCATGAGATCAGAGAATAATTAATTTAAATCCAAAACCAATTTGAACTTTCACCGAAAATTCAAATTGGTCTTTCCACATTTTATTAAAGAAATATCAATATGGACAATTAAAATATCCACCACTTCTACAACTCCAAGAACAGCCATAAACAGTTACTCGATAATCACCTGATATCCAACCAATCACTTCACAACCAGCTAAAGCATCAATATTCTCCAACGCCAACTCTGATAATTCAATATCATTGTCTTGCTGAACAATATTCCATCCTGCTAAAAATGCAATCGCAATCATAGCAATAACACCAATCATTTTCTTTCTCATCTTTCAATAAATTTATTATTTAACAACCAATACAATTTTGATCATAAGACCATTTTTTATCATAATTAGCATAAAACTCTCCCCAAAGACAATCATCCCATTGATTTTTCAATCCAACGGTATAAGTTCCAGGTTCAAATTCACTCAAATCAATTGTAACACAATCAGTTTTCGATGCCGGGATCATTTTTTCATAAAGAACCTTTCCGTCTTTCAATATACATATAGTTATATCGGAACGTTGAGTACTACTATGAATGGATAAAACACCATCATTAACAAAAGCGGAGATTGGAATTGAAGAAGAAATGGAACGTGCACCTTCTTCCCATCTTCCATAAAATGAAACACTATTGTTTCCCTTCGCCGAAACACTCTGCAGTAATAGACTACTGAAAACAAAAAATACGCATATTGCCCACGTAAGCTTTTTAAAGATCTTTTTCATAACGATAATTTTATAAATTTCTACCCTGTAAAGGTATGCGGTTTACAATAGAAACAGGTAAAAACTAGTGGACAGTAGGGTGGACAGATAAAAACGCTCTAAAGCCTAATAATAAGCACTTTAAAAACGTGAGTCAAAGGTAAAATGTGGACAAGGACTTTCTCAGTACTTCCAAAGATAAGTATCAATGGAAGTTTCAACCCCTAGCGGAGTCTTTAGATGCTGATTGATCCGTTCTTTCAAACGTTGCTTGCGTTTGGTTACGGAAGAGGGAGAAATGGCAGTCAATGCAGCTATAGTAGAATTATTCAATTGCAACTTTATCAAGCAACACATTAGGAGATCACTATCTGTTAAAAAAAAGTCTTTCCTCAAACGCCCAATCAGATTCGGATAAACGATATTTATTGACTCAAAAATTTCAGGCCATTGAGATTCTTCTATATATTTTGGATCAGACTTTAAACAATCGAGTATATTTATATGCTTAATTAATTGAAAGCACAGGTATCTTTGTCGTTCAAATAAATAAGTATTTTCTGCAGTCAGCCGTTCATACGTTTTTAGCACCTCTCCTTTTTCCTTCAAACTAGAAATATATTTCTTTATATCATTCTGCAATATTTCATTTTGAGTCTGTAATGTTGCATTATTCTGGCGGATTCGTTCCATTTCCGCCATTTGATCATTTATATGTTCCTGCGAACCTATATTCTCCTCTATTTGAGAAGATAAGACTCCTATAAGATTTTCATTCTCATGAATTATAAATTCATTTTCATGTAATTGTGTTAAACGCACCTGTAACAGATCTTTATGTTCTTTAATTATACGTTCTTTCTTTACCAATTTTTGCTGATAACTATATATCAGTACACATATTATTATTAATAATGCAATCACTCCCCATAATATACTATTCTCTAATTGATTATTTATATTCAATAGTTTCTCCTGATCATACTTTGCCTGAATTTTTGCAATTTCAGAAGTACGATTTATGTTATCTATAGAATCCTTATAAACCCAATATTGCTCATTATACTTAATCGCATCCTCATATTTTCCTAAGTCCCTACATAAATAATACAAAATATGTACTGCATCTTGCTTTGTATAAGGATTAATAGTATTTAATGCTTTTTCCAAATAACAGTAAGCAGAATCAGATAATCCCATATAATAATAGGTTTCTCCGATTCCCAAATAGGTTTGTGATAAAGCAGAAGCATTATATATCTCTTTTATCTCCTTTGATTTCTGTAGATAGTACATAGAAGAATCAAGCATAGATAAGGCTTGATATACCGTCGATATTTCCCCATAAGCCAATGTTAAAGCATTTAAACTCCCTGACTGCTCCGCAATCTCTATCGCTTTTTTATAATAATCCAACGCCTCTTGCGGATTATTGTTAAGCATTGAAACACGCCCTAAATAGGAATAAGAATTTGAGATGAGCGCACTATCCTTCAATTGAATTGAATAATTCTGTGCATTCACATAGGTATCCAAAGCCAAATCGGGCAAATTACGATAAGCATATAATGTCCCCAAATGATTATTGATCAAATACAACAACCTATAATCCGTCGTATTCTTCGCCACATCCCTAGCCCGTAAATAATAATCAGTTGCCTCTTCCGCATTATGCAAATCATGGTTAACCCGTCCTTCATAATATAGAGTTGACGCTTTCCGTACCGGATCATCCTGTTTTTCAAAATAATCCAATGCAATATTGATCAAGGAATCAGAAGTATGCTTTATATAGTTTTTATCACGTGCCTGAGTAATCAACAAACACCACGTAGCATATTGAAATTTATCTGACGGAGAGGGTACTTCCATTGAATCCAATACCACCAGAGCACTGCTCGGGCAACGTTGCATAAGCGACTCTGCATAAGACAGTTCCGGCAATAACTCTTTTGGTTGTTCAGTACACATCGCGAAAGAGAACAGACAGAATATTATGTAAGATAGGTATCTCATCGCTGCATGGCATAATTGTTATAGCCTCAAAGATAATGAAACAATTCAATCCAAGGCTATTAATAATCAATTTTTTTATACGAAAAGGCGTTGAACCGGATATGAGTTTCTTAGTTTTGTTTTTCAGGAATCTGATGATGGGAGAAAATAACGAATTGAAAAAAGAACTATGATTATCAATCCCTCTTAGCATGTTGACCGAACAAGCACCGAACAAGCTAACCGAACAACTTAACACACAAATTTCAGTAATCGTAAAAGCTATTGGAACCGAACAACATTCTTTAAAAACATTAATGGAGAAAATGGAATTAAAGCATCGTCCCACTTTTATTGCTAATTATCTGACACCGGCTATTCAAGGGGGCTTTGTTACTCCTCTTTATCCTAATAACTCCAAGCATCCTCGACAAAAGTACCTGTTAACGGCGAAGGGGCTGGCTGTTTTTAATTCAAACAAAACAACATAAATCGCAACTAATCGTAATTCTTATAAAAGATTCCCTCCATTATCAAAATGTCACTACTCTACCAGATAAATCGGATTAATATACCGGGTAAATAAAAATACCCCAGCGGGTAATATTTTTTAACATATCAATCCGTTTACAAAACACTTAAATAATAATCATATTGTCATTTGTAAGAAATATAGCGAAAAGGGACTTTACGCCATCCGGTATTCCATAAAATATTCGAATCTCAATACTTAATCCTATACTTATCCAATACCTCTTTATAATTATCCTGCGCAGTCAAACAAGTATCCCGCAAATAGTCTTTGATATGATTCCACTGTTGTAATCCCCGATAATAGAACATTTTCAACTCTTCGGTGATAATAAAGGGGACATATCCGTTTGCAAGGCATTCTTTAAACAGGATCAGGCGACCGACACGTCCATTACCATCCTGAAAAGGGTGAATCGCCTCAAAACAATAGTGCCAGTCCAAAATGTCATCAAAAGATTTCTGTTTTTTCGAATTATAGGCTTTCAGCAGTGCCTTCATCTCCTTATGAACGTTCTCCGGCAGTGTTGTATCAGCACCGCCAACCTCATTTGGCAAACGTTTATAATCGCCTACGGCAAACCAATCTTTCCGGCTATCCGATGTGCCGGATTTCAGAATATTGTGCAATTCTTTAATGAAAGTCTCAGATAAATTCTCCTCAGCCCTGTCAAGGATAAGATCAATACACCGAAAATGATTGGTGGCCTCGATAATATCGTCCACATTGATGCTTTCATCAGTTACTCCGATGGTATTGGTCTCAAAAATATAACGGGTTTGGTCATGAGTCAGACGACTGCCTTCGATGTGATTCGAGTTATATGTAAGATCGATCTGCGTTTTGTGATAGATACCGCCTTTCAATTTCATCTGCTTTTGTTCGCGCAACACGGCAAGCAAAGGCATAATCTTCACTTTCGACTTTTTCTGTGAAGGCAATTCCGCATCTTCCGGTATGTTCCATGTCTTGCCAGTAAGGAATGCACCCTCGATTTTTCCGATAGCGCAATAATTACGTGCCGTACGCTCTGAAACACCGTACTTTCCTGCAAATTCTCCGACTGAAATATATTTCATATTCAAATTCTATCGGCAAGTTTTACACCGATTTTCACTTCAAAGATAGCACATCTTGCCGATATCGGCAAGATATAGAAATAAAGTATAGTATAAATATTCCATAATTATACCTACCCTGAGTACAATTCCTGCTATTGCATCGTATATTTGCCCTCAACCTTTTTTCCTGCCGATAATTGTCGACAGGCAATTCCGTCGGCAGGAAAACGGGAAGGCTACGTGCTGTTTTTTCAGGTACACCAGTATAAAACAAAATAAATAAATATCCCAAATGAGACAAAAAAGATTTTTAAGTTTATTCCTGTTGAGCTTCTTCTGCCTTTTCCAGCTGGCTGCCCAGCAACAGGAATTGCAACCGTTACCTATCGACCCGCAGGTTCGTTATGGAAAGTTGCCGAACGGATTAACCTATTACATCCGTCATAATGAACAACCGAAAGAACGGGCTGACTTTTATATCGCCCAAAACGTAGGCTCCATGCTGGAAGAAGAGAACCAGCGCGGACTGGCACACTTCCTGGAACATATGGCCTTCAACGGCTCGAAAAACTTCCCGGACAAAGGAATGGACGAATTTACCCAAAGCATCGGCATGCGTATGGGTGAAAATTTCAATGCCTATACCAGTTTCGACGAAACGGTCTATATGATCATGAATGCCCCGGTGACACGCGAAAGCGTGGTCGATTCCTGCCTGCTGATCCTGCATGACTGGTCTGGCTTCATCACGCTTGCCGATTCTGCGATCGACAAGGAACGCGGCGTGATCCGCGAGGAATGGCGCACACATCAGGACGCACAGGCCCGCATATGGGAACAACAGCTTCCGAAAATCTATCCGGACAGCCGTTATGCCCACCGGATGCCGATCGGCACAATCGACGTGATCGACAATTTCAAACCGGATGAACTGCGCGATTATTATCACAAATGGTACCGCCCCGACCTGCAGGCGATCATCATTGTAGGCGACATCAATGTCGACCAGGTAGAAACAGCCGTCAAACGGATTTTTGCCGACATCCCGGCACCGGTAAACGCGGCTCCGCGACCTCTGTTTGAAGTGCCCGACAATGACATGCCGCTGATCTCCGTGGCTACGGACAAAGAGGCTTCGAACACGATCCTGTCCATCTCCTATAAACACGACAAGATGCCGCAGGATATGTACGGAACGATTGCCGGATTGGTGAAAGATTATATCCAGAGCGTAGCAGCCACGATGATGAACGAACGCTTCAACGAGATGGTACAGAAAGCAAATCCTCCGTTCGTTGCCGCCCAGGCTTCCGACGGCGATTTTATGATCTCGAAAACGAAAGGTGCCTGGTCGGTAGCCGCACTGGTGAAAGATAACGAAGTGGATTCGGCCATGAATGCGCTGGTAACGGAGACGCAACGTGTGAAACAATTCGGTTTCACCCCATCGGAATACGATCGCGCCCGCATCAATGTGTTGAAACAATATGAATCCCTTTACAACGACCGCGACAAACAAAGGAACAGCACATTCACCAAGGAATACGTACGCCACTTTACCGAAGGCGGTTACATCCCCGGAATCGAAACGGAATACGCCCTGATCGGCCAGGTTGCACAGGCTGTACCGGTAGAACAGGTCAACAAGTATATCCAGGATATGATCGGCGATACAAACATCGTGATCAGCCTGACCGGTCCGGAAAAGGAAGGCCTCTCCTATCCTACCGACGAAGAACTGCTCCGCGACTTTATGAAAGCACAGCAGATCCCTGTCGAACCTTACCGGGAGACCTTATCGGACGAACCGTTGATCCCCTCATTGCCGGCACCCGGCAAGATCACGGAAAGCAAGGAAGATCCGCTCTTCGGCGCTACCGTCCTGACATTGAGCAACGGCATCAAAGTCGTGTTGAAACACACGGACTTCAAAAAGGATGAAATACAAATGACGGCTACCAGCCCGGGAGGAAGCACACTGTTCGGCAACAAAGACATCGACAATCTGAAAGTGTTCAATGAGGTAATCGAACTGGGCGGCCTGGGCAATTTCTCGGCTACCGACCTGGGCAAGATGCTGGCCGGAAAGAAAGTATCCTGCTCCACTTCCCTGGGACTGGACAGTGAAAATGTGAACGGCTCCTCCACCCCGTCCGACCTGAAGACCTTGTTCGAACTGATATACCTCAGTTTCACCGCTCCGCGCATGGACGAAGAGGCATACGCTTCCTTCGAAAACCGTATGAAAGCGCAACTGAAGAACCTGGAACTGAATCCGATGGTTGCCTTCAGCGACTCGCTGACGAAAGCCATTTACAACAACAATCCGCGTGCGATGCGCATCGATCCGGCCGATTTCAAAAATATCAGCTATCCGCGTATCATGGAAATGTATAAGGAACGTTTCGGCGACGCCTCCGGTTTCGTCTTTACCTTCGTAGGAAACATCGACACCGACAGTATCCGTCCACTGGTAGAACAATACCTGGCTACATTACCTGCAAACGGCAAGATAGAGCAGGGTAACCCGAAAGAAGTACCCGCCATCCGCAAAGGCGACTACGTAAACCGTTTCAAACGCCAGATGGAGACGCCGAAAGCCTCCGTCGTGAATTTCTATTCCGGGCAAATGGACTATAACCTGGAAAATATCGTTACAGCCACCATGTTGAAGCAGGTGCTCGACCTTATTTACACCGAAAAGGTCCGCGAAGACGAAGGCGGAACGTACGGCGTACAGACATCCGCCCGCATCTCTTCCTTCCCGGAAGGACAAACATTCCTGCAAGCCTATTTCGACACCGACCCGGATAAACGGGAAAAGATGAACACGATTGTCCGCAACGAATTGAAACGCATCTCCGACATCGGCCCGACCCCGGAAGATTTCAAAAAGACGCAGGACAACATCCTGAAACGTCACGCAGAAAGCCTTCAGGAGAACGGTTACTGGTTAAACACGCTGGATAACTATTATTACAAAGGCTTCGACGGCTCGACCAAATACGTCGAAACAGTCAACAGCATCACTCCTGCCCAAATACAGGCCTTCGCCAAAAAGTTACTCAGCCAAGGAAACAGTATCGAGGTGGTGATGGAGCCATAAAACGATAATAACATATACGCCAAATTTAAAATATGACAAAACTCGTATGAGATACTATCTTATTTTAAATTTGGCGATTTTATTGGAATATCACTCGGCTTATTTTACTTTTGTACCGAAAACTAAAATAACGTATTAGCTTATTTTACTTTTGTACCGAAAATTAAAATAACGCATCAGCTTATTTCAATTAGATGGTAAATCCTAAAATTAGTTTATTCCCCCGATATTATCATGAAACATCCATGAAATAAATTTCGTCCAAGAGAATGTAAATAGGGGGGTATTGTTTACTTTAGTGTCATTCACTCGAAAAAACGAATGCAATGAAAACAGTACCTTTTGAACAAGTCATCCTCCGGGGTTGTGGAATAGATGTCCACAAGGACATGGTAGTTGCTACGATAAGTGGCGAAGGTCTCAAAACTGAAACCCGCAGTTACAAGACCTTCAGTAGTTCTTTGACAGAATTAAAAGAATGGTTATTATCCAGTGGCATTACGCATGTAGCCATGGAAAGTACCGGTGTTTACTGGAAGCCGGTTTATAAGATTCTTGAATGTCCTGATATGAAAGTCTGGATCGTGAACGCACGGCACATCAAGTATGTTCCCGGGC
>NZ_KQ033912.1:1811919-2501962 GCF_000969835.1 Parabacteroides goldsteinii DSM 19448 = WAL 12034 | reverse complement strand
TCTAAAAAAATCAATTTATTAATGGTTTAAACGGCTCTCTTGAGATAGGGAGCGCAATTTATTTACATATGAAAAACTTTAAATCAGGCACATACATAAACCAAGGTTACTACAAGAGTTTTCAACCGAACTTAATTAACAACCCTTGGGTAATTGAAAACATGGAGATAGTAACATTGTTAAGCAAAGCAGACAGAATGCTTGGCAGACTAGACATGTATTCAGAACATATACCCAATATCGATCTTTTCATTAGCATGCACATAATGAAAGAAGCGACTCAATCTTCTAAGATAGAAGGTACTCAAACAAATATGGAAGAAGTACTCATGTCTAAAGAAGATTTGCCATTGGATAAAAGAGACGATTGGACCGAAGTTCATAACTATATATCTGCGATGAATGAAGCTATTAAAATGCTCGAGACATTGCCTTTTTCTGCAAGGCTTATAAGAAATGTACATAAAGTATTACTTGCCGGGGTCAGAGGTGAATATAAACAACCAGGAGAATTTCGGAAAAGTCAAAACTGGATTGGAGGTTCTTCTATTAACGATGCCATTTTTATTCCTCCGGTTTGTACTTCAATCCCTG
The DNA here is from genome assembly GCF_000969835.1 of Parabacteroides goldsteinii DSM 19448 = WAL 12034. Lineage (GTDB taxonomy): Bacteria > Bacteroidota > Bacteroidia > Bacteroidales > Tannerellaceae > Parabacteroides > Parabacteroides goldsteinii. Next base: position 2,501,368 of record NZ_KQ033912.1, on the reverse strand, counting down.
AATTAATGGAAGATATAGAGAAATTTGTACATAATAATTCTATTTTCTTTCCTGAACTATTAAAGATAGCCCTGATACATTATCAGTTTGAAACGATTCACCCTTTTTTAGATGGTAATGGCCGAACAGGGAGATTACTAATTACCCTGTACCTTGTAAGTAAAGGTATATTAAAGCGTCCTATTTTATATTTATCCGATTATCTGGAAAGGCATAGAAGTTCATATTATTCTAATCTGATGAAAGTTAGATTTGAAAATGATATTGAAGGTTGGCTTAAATTCTTCCTCCAGGGAGTTATTGAAACAGCAGAAAACGGAGTAAAAACATTTGAGGAAATATTACTTCTACAAAAAGAATATGAAGAGTGTATAAAACAATTAGGCAGCCGATCAGCCAACGCTTTAAAAGTAATAACCGAACTGTATAAAAAACCGATTATAGATGCAGCCCAGGTTTCAACTATAACAGGTATAAGTCAGGCATCCTCTTACAAACTTATTGAAGAATTAGAGAAGCTTGATGTTTTAAAAGAGATTACAGGTGGAAAACGTGGACGAATCTATATCTTAAAAAAATATGTAGAGATATTCAGATGATATTTTTTATCTTTGTTCCTGTGAACCTTAAATTGAATAAAATGTACATACGAGTAATTCTCTATCTGTTGCCATTTCTGATACTATCCGGAAATATATCCGGACAAACTATTTCTGCTGAGACTGAGAAAATGCTGGCCAGCCTGGACTCGTTGTTGGCTAAAAATGAGACTTTTGTCATTGCCAAGGAAAAAAGAATCGAGGACCTGAGGAAAATGGAACAGAAAGTTGCAACAGAGGAAGAGCAATACTGGATGAACAAACTGTTTTATGAAGAATATATGGTCTATGACAGCGACTCTGCATTTAGTTATATCCATAAAAATCTGGAAATAGCACAACAACTAAACAATCCCCAATGGGTTGCACAGTGGAAGATCGAACAGTCGTTCATCCTGACAGCCACCGGTTTTCTGAAAGAGGGACTGGATGCCCTGAATGAAATAAACCCCGAAAACCTGTCGCCTTATTACAGAACGGACTACTATGGACAAATGATGTATCTTTACTCTCATTACGGGCAATATTCCGGTGAAAACACCGCTCAAAGTACCTTCTACTATGCGAAAGAACAAACCTATCGGGATTCGATCTTCGCCAGTATTCCTGACAACCATCCATATGGTTTATGGTACAAAGGCTGGCAATACAACAAGACTCCACAAGCTGCAGAAGTAAAAGAGCAATTGAAAGAAGAACTTGCTTCCGCCTCCTTCGATTCCAGAAAAGACGCCATGAACGCTTATATCCTGGCAATCATGTATAGGGACGAAGGTAACGAAGATGAATATTTTCGTTACCTCATTTTATCAGCCATGGCTGATATACGGTCGGCCAACCACGATATCGCTTCGCTGGAAGAACTCGGAAAAACCTTGTATGAAAGAGGTTACATCGACCAGGCATATTCTTATCTGAACTACTGCCTGGGATGTGCACAACTCTATAAAAACAGGATACGTATGGTCGGCATTTCGTCCGCACTGGACGCCATTCACAAGACATACGAACAAAGAAACAAAAAGCAGGAAGCCGACTTGCGCCGGTATCTGTACATCGTCAGCACCTTGTCGCTGGTCCTGCTGGCAGCACTGTTCTTTATCGGACTACAGATAAAACGGCTGAAAGAGTCCCGCAGAAAACTGAACGATGCCAACCAGACCCTGAACAAGCATGTAAGCGAACTGGAAAAAGCGCATACGCAACTGGCAGAAGTAAACAGCCAGCTCCAGTCACTGAACGAACAATTACTCGACACGAACTCCAAGCTGACGGAATCCAACTATGTAAAGGAAGAATATATCGGTTACGTCTTCAACATCTGTTCCAGCTATATCAGTAAACTGGACGAATACCGAAAAAATATCAACCGGAAAATCAGGACCGGTATGGTCGACGAAGTCAAAAAGATGACAGACTCCTCCACGCTGGCTGTCAACGAACTAAAAGAGTTTTACAGTAATTTCGATGCCATCTTCCTGCATATCTATCCTGACTTTGTCTCGGATTTTAATGCTCTATTACAACCCGACAAACAAATCATACCCAAAGAGGGAGAACTGCTGAACACCGAACTTCGTATCTACGCTCTGGTACGCCTCGGCATCAGCGATAGCGTGAAGATTGCCGAGTTCCTGCACTGCTCCCCTCAGACGGTCTACAATAATCGGCTGAAAACGCGCAGCAAAGCAATCGTTCCTAAAGAACATTTTGCAGATATTGTGAAATCTTTAGGGAAAATAGAGCGTTGAAACCACTCGAAAAAGCCTCCCAGACTACATTCGGAAACTTACTTTTTACGTATCAAACCACATATTCAAACCACTATATATCAACAATATAACAATTTTATAGATTTACCGATCCGGTTTACCAGTCCATTGGCACCGGTTATTCGCGCTATACTTTTGCAAGTACAAAAAGTGTAGAACAAATTAGTACGTTAACTTTAAAAAATGTATTCGTCTTATGAAAAACATTTTATTAAAAAAGAGGCTTCTTAAAGGTATGATACCTTTGTTGTGCCTATTGTTATTTCCAACATTTGTGTTTGCCCAAAAACTGACAGTCAGTGGACAGGTCAAAGACGCCCTCGGCGAACCGGTCATCGGCGCCAATGTAGTAGTAAAAGGAACCACCAACGGGGCCATGACGGACCTGGACGGTATGTTCACCATCAATGAGGTAGAAAAAGGCTCTACCATCGTCGTTTCTTTTATCGGTTATTTACCCCAATCCATCGTTGTCTCAGGCAATGCGCCATTATCCGTTACGCTGGCGGAAGACAACCAGGCGCTGGATGAAGTGGTCGTTATCGGTTACGGTGTGCAGAAAAAGAGTGTGGTAACGGCCTCCATCGCCAAAGTAGGTGCGGACGAATTGGCCCAGACAGCTCCCGTCCGTGTCGATAACGCGTTGAAAGGACTGGCAGCCGGTGTACAGGTGACCACACAGAACGGCCAACCGGGTACAGGTTCAGTTATCCGTGTACGCGGAACAGGCACCATCAACACCGCCGACCCTCTTTATATCGTAGACGGCATGCCCATCAACGGAGGTATCGACAACATCAATCCGGCCGACATTGCTTCTATCGAAGTATTGAAAGATGCCGCTTCGGCAGCTGTGTACGGTTCACGTGCCGCCAACGGGGTCGTTTTGGTTACGACCAAGCAAGGGGCCATCGGCAAAGTTAAAGTGTCTTACGACTTCTCTTATGGCTGGCAATCCGCCTGGAAAAAACGCAGTATGCTGAATGCGTCCGAATACGCGACCCTGATGAACGAAGCACAGCAGTATTCCAACGGCACCGACCGTTTTTCAAACACCAATCTGGGTGTAGGCACCGACTGGCAGGATGTATTGTTTAACGACGGCGCTCCCGTACAGAACCATCAGTTAAGCATCAGCGGGGCAAACGAGAAAGTAAGTTACTATTTCTCCGCCGGTTATTATAACCAGGAAGGTATTATCGGTGGAAATTATGACCGTTCCAACTACGAACGCCTTTCATTCCGCAGCAACACCCTTTATACCTTATTCGACGAAACGAAGAACCGCAGCTGGTTAAGAAAAATGACCGTCGGTGTCAATATGTCTTATTCCCGTATAAACAATATAGGGGTAAGCGCCGGTAACCTGACCGGTTCCCCGCTGGGAGATGCCCTTTTCCTGGACCCGACCATGGAAGTCTACGCACAGGATGAGGACCATGTAAACGGCTATACGGCAGATATCCGCAGCAAGTACGGCGACCCTGTACGCGACCAGCTCACCGGACAGGTATTGCAGATTCCGGAAAACTTCAACGAAATTACGAATCCGCTGGGCCGCATGTCCGCACAGCCCGGAAGAAAAAACAATTCAGACAAAGTCATTGCCAACCTGACAGCCGAACTCGGTATCTGGGATAACCTGAAATATAAGTTCTCCTGGGGCTCCGACCTTGCATTCTGGGGATATGACGAATGGAACCACCCTTATTATCTGGGCAGAAACTGCAACCAATCCATTGCAGACGGACGTTCCAGCGTGATGTCCGAAATGAATCGCGGCTATACCTGGCAGATTGAAAATGTGTTGACTTACGATAAAACAATCAGCCAGCATACTTTCAATGTGGTATTAGGACAGTCTGCCGAACGCAACACAGGCCGCCGCCTGTACGGTATGGCAAAAGATTTGATTGCCTACATGGGTGATAAGGCCAATATAGACTTTACGACCTCCCTTCCGAACAACGGAAACCGGAATACCGAAGGAGGATTAACCGACCCGCACTCGCTGGCTTCTTATTTCGGACGTTTAAGCTACAACTTCGCCGAACGTTACATGTTGCAGCTCACCGTACGCCGCGACGGTTCATCACGCTTCGGTGAAAATAACAAGTGGGGTACTTTCCCTTCCGTTTCTTTAGGATGGAATTTAACGAACGAATCGTTTATGGAAAAACGCCCGGACTGGCTGACCAATACAAAAATACGCCTTTCATGGGGTAAGAACGGTAACGAGGCTATCGGTAACTTCCGCTACACGGCGAATGTATCGATGAATAATAACTATCCTTTCGGCGCTTATGGCAGAGGCCAACAAATCGTAATGGGTTCCAAACCTTCCGGCACTCCTAATGCCGATTTGATGTGGGAAGAATCAGAACAGTATGATGCCGGTATTGATTTCGGCTTCCTGGGCAACGCATTGACCTTTACGGTCGATTACTACCAGAAGAAGACCAACGGTATGCTGAAAGAAATGGCCATACCGAACTATCTGGGCGAATCCAAGCCCTGGGGGAATGTCGGTTCGATGAAAAACGAAGGGGTTGAATTTGAAGTCGGTTATAAATATAGCCACAAGGACTTCCGTTTCGGCGTCAACGCCAACCTCTCTTATTTGAAAAACAAATTGGTAGACTTAGGCACAGCCGACGGTTTCGAGATGATGGACCAGGTACATATCCTGGGAAATGTCGGCCGTGCGGAGAACGGTATGCCTTATCCTTACTTCTACGGTTACAAGACAGCCGGTATCTTCCAGAATCAGGCGGAAATCGACGCTTATACAAACAGCAAGGGAGAGAAATTGCAGCCGCTTGCCGTTCCCGGAGATGTGAAATTCGTAGACTTTGACAATGACGGTACAATCGACGATAAAGATAAAACCATGATTGGTAAAGGTACTCCGGACTGGACTTTCGGTCTGAACCTGACGGCCGCTTATAAAGACATTGACTTTTCAGTCTTATTTTCCGGTTCATTGGGACAGGACATTATGGACGTAACCCGCCGCCTGGATGTGTCTTCCGTAAATGTGCCCCAGGAGTTTATGAAACGCTGGCATGGAGAAGGTACTTCCAACACAATGCCCCGCTTCTGTTACCCGGGTGACGACATGAACGGTAACTGGAAGAAAGTTTCCGATTTATACGTCCACAACGGTAGTTTCGCCCGCATTAAAAATATGCAGATAGGTTACACCTTGCCGAAGAACCTGACACGCAAATTCTTTGTCGACAGACTTCGTCTCTATGTCGCCGCCGAGAACTTGCTGACACTGACCTCCTATAAGGGTCTTGACCCGGAAATAAATGCGACAGACGTAGCCGGAGATAAATCAAACGGCATCGACCGCGGCTATTATCCGCAAGCACGTACATTCACAGTCGGCTTAAATCTTAATTTCTAATCACTAAAAAATGGAATCGATATGAAAAAGAATAAACTATATACTTTCGCCGCTGCCATACTACTTGCATCAGGACTTGTTTCGTGCGGCGACAGTTTCTTAACCGAAGAACCGGCAAGCAGTGTGCCCATCACAGGGTATTATACTGACAATGCCAAAATGATAGAAGCCATGGCAGCCGCTTACGACCCGATGCAGTGGTTCGATTACTATAACGGCTGGTTCCCTCTGAACCTCGCCTGGGATGCTGCAAGCGATGATATTTACCCGGGTGGTAGCGACACGTCCGACCAGGGTTATCTTCACGAAATCTCCTGGTATGGCTGTAGCCCTACCAATGACATAAAAGGAGCATGGACCGTTGCCTACTCCGGCATCAACCGCTCCATCCGCTTAATGGACAATGCTGAAGAGGCAAACATATCCGAAGCAGATAAAAAGTCTTACAACGCAGAAGGACGGGTATTGCGCGACTGGTATTATCTGGTATTGTGGAAAACCTGGGGGAATGTTCCATTTTATACGGAGAACCTGACTTTCCCGTATATCGCAGAACAGTTGAAAGCAGACGAAGTATACAATAACATGGTAACCGACCTGGAAGAGGTGCTGGATTCCAAAATTCTTCCGATGAAACGTGAACTAACATGGGCCGGACGAATGACTCAGGCAGCCGCTGCCATGATCTATGCCGATTATGTCATGTATCAGAAAGACGAAAGCCGTTACTCCAAAGCATTGGGTTATGTAAAAGAGGTTATCGCTTCGGGACAATATAAACTGGTTACGGACTACGACGACCTGTTCACTTATGCTACGGAATGGTCCGATGAAATCATCCTCGATATCAACTACATCTCTGCCGGTGGTAAACGCGGCTGGGGCAATGCTGGGGCCTGTGGGGGTACTGTAATCCCTGCTATGATTGGTGTAGACGGTTTGACTTACGTCGGCGGTCAGGAAACGGGACATGGCCCGTATACCGAATTTGAAGGTGGCTGGGGTTTCTGTGTGATTACTCGGGATGCATATGAAGCCTTCGAACCGGGAGATATCCGTCGGGATGTAGCAGTCCTGAACCTGGATACGTACCAGGAGGAAATGATGAACAGGGGAATCGCCGTGAATTATACGGGACGTTACCAGAACACCGGTTATTTCCTGCGCAAATATCTGGGCCGTCCGGGTGGTAAGGCCGACCAGGCTGGCGATGCGGACCTGAACTGGGAAAACAACTTCCACCTGTATCGTTATGCAGAAACTCTGCTGGTTGCAGCAGAACTGGCATGGCGCACCAATTCGGGAGAAGCACAAGGTTATTTCGACCAGGTACGCGAACGTGCCGGTCTGAGTCCCAAAGCAATTTCCGAAGAAGCCATCATGCAGGAACGCCGGGTAGAATTACTGGGTGAAGGAAAACGTTATTTCGACCTGGTTCGTTTCGGTAAAGCCGCTGAAGTCTTGAAACCGGGTGGCGGTGCTATTTATGTGACAAAGGATGCCCATCGTTTTGTCTGTACGGATGGTACCGTTACGCAGGACAAGCCGAAAGGCGAAGTTAAAACCAATGCAGACGGAAAACCTCTCAACCTAGTTATCAACGGCGAACTGAAATGGACAGGGAAAGGAGCTGCTATTCCGCAGCGTCCGCAGTGGACCGAGAACAAAAAGTATCTTCCGATTCCCCAGATTGAAATTGAATCATCTCATGGAGCTACTGTTCAGAATCCATATTAATTGATTATTAAATAGGGGATATCCAAAGAATGAAATAAGCTGTTTCATCCCGGAGGATATCCCTGTTTATCTTACTATGCCATGAAAATAAAACGATTATCTGTCTACCTGCTGCTTTTGCCATTCTTATCATGCGCAGAACCCCAGGGAACCCAAGAAGGAGATATTGAAAGCCGGGTGAATGCCTTGTTAGGGCAAATGACCTTGCAGGAAAAGATTGGCCAGATGAACCAGTTAAGTCCTTTCGGCGGCCTGGAAGAAATGGCCGGGTTAATCCGGGAAGGGAATGTCGGTTCGCTGTTGAACCTGACCGACCCGGAGCTGGTAAACAAAGCGCAAAGAATTGCAGTGGAAGAATCCCGCCTGGGTATTCCCCTGCTTATGTCGCGCGACGTCATCCACGGTTATAAAACCATCTTCCCCATCCCGTTGGGACAGGCGGCGACTTTCAACCCGCAACTGGTGGAAGACGGTGCCCGTGTGGCGGCTGTCGAAGCGTCGGCCGACGGCATCCGCTGGACCTTTGCCCCGATGATCGATATATCGCGCGACCCACGGTGGGGACGCATCGCCGAGAGCTGCGGTGAAGACCCGTATCTGAGCTCCGTGATGGGGGTAGCCATGGTGAAAGGTTTCCAAGGCGATTCCCTGAACAATCCGACGGCTGTTGCTGCCTGTGCCAAACACTTTGTAGGCTACGGTGCATCGGAAGGAGGACGCGATTACAATTCCACCTTTATTCCCGAACGCCAGCTGCGCAACGTCTATTTTCCTCCGTTCGAAGCGGCTGCCAAAGCCGGATGCGCCACGTTCATGACTTCTTTCAATGATAACGACGGAATTCCCTCGACAGGGAACAGTTTCATCCTGAAAGATGTGCTGCGCGGCGAATGGAATTACGACGGACTGGTGGTAACAGACTGGGCATCCTCGGCCGAAATGATTTCCCACGGTTTCTGCAAAGACGAGAAAGAGGCAGCCATGAAGTCCGTGAATGCCGGCATCGACATGGAAATGGTAAGCGGCACGTTTATCCGTAACCTGGAAGAACTTGTCAAGGAGAAGAAAGTATCGGAAGCAGCGATTGATGAAGCAGTCCGTAACATCCTCCGTCTTAAATTCCGCCTGGGACTGTTTGATAATCCATATACAGACACAGACCAACAAGTAAAATATGCGCCCGCCCACCTGGCAAAAGCCAAAGAGGCGGCAGAACAATCGGTTATCTTATTAAAGAACGACCGCGAAACCTTACCTTTTACCGATAAGATACGTACCCTTGCCATAATAGGCCCGTTGGCCGATGCCGCCCACGACCAGATGGGAACCTGGGTATTCGACGGAGAAAAAGCACATACGCAAACGGTTCTGACCGCTTTGAAAGAGATGTATGGCGATAAAGTACGAATCATCTACGAACCCGGATTAGGTTATAGCCGCGACAAGCATACAGCCGGCATCGCCAAAGCCGTGAATGCCGCTATGCGTGCCGATGCCGTACTGGTATGCGCCGGAGAAGAATCTATCCTCTCAGGCGAAGCGCACTCGTTAGCCGACCTGCATTTGCAGGGAGCGCAAAGCGAACTGATAGCCGCCCTGGCAAAGACAGGGAAACCGCTTGTGACGGTGGTTATGGCAGGCCGTCCGCTGACAATCGGACAGGAAGTCGAACAGTCCGACGCCGTTCTCTACGCTTTCCATCCGGGAACAATGGGCGGATCGGCCCTTGCCGACCTGCTCTTCGGAAAAGCGGTACCAAGCGGAAAAACACCCGTTACCTTCCCGAAGATGGTAGGTCAGATACCTGTCTACTATGCACATAACAATACGGGCCGCCCCGCCTCCCGCCAGGAAACATTGATAGACGATATCCCGCAGGAAGCCGGACAGACCTCCCTGGGCTGTACATCCTTCTATATGGATGCCGGTTTCGACCCTTTATTCCCGTTCGGTTACGGATTGTCTTACACCACCTTCGGCTATGACAACCTGCAATTGGCAACGAATCAGTTGGCTGTCGACGGAACACTGGAAATCAGCTTCGACCTGACAAACACCGGTAAGTATGAAGGCACGGAAGTCGTGCAACTGTACGTACAGGACAAAGCCGGCTCCATCACCCGTCCGGTCAAAGAGCTAAAAGGCTTCCGGCGGATTCCTCTGAAGCAGGGTGAGACAAAGACAGTCTCTTTCTCACTCCCCGTCGAAGAACTGGCCTTCTGGAACATCGACCGGCAAAGAGTAGTCGAACCGGGCGAATTTAACCTCTGGGTCGGCCCTAACAGCGCCGAAGGATTACAAACAACATTCACAGTAAAATAACAGACATGAAAAAGAATATCTATTTAATGCTCATGCTCCTGCTGGTATCCGTTACCGGATGCTGGCAGCACACCGGCACTACAGATGCGGATACGGCCGACCTGCCGCCGGAAGCATTCATGCGTATCTCCGGCACCGACCTGATTACCCCCAAAGGGCAGAAGTTCTTTATCAAAGGGACGAACCTTGGCAACTGGCTGAACCCGGAAGGGTATATGTTTGGCTTCAACAAGACAAATTCGCCGGGACGCATCAACCAGATGCTCTGCGAACTGGTCGGTCCCGACTTCACCGCTGAGTTCTGGAAAGCGTTCAAAGATAACTATATTACCCGCGACGATATACGGTTCATTGCGGCGACCGGTGCTAATACCATCCGTCTTCCCTTCCATTATAAACTCTTCACTGACGAGGATTATATGGGATTGACGGCCAATCAGGACGGTTTCGCCCGCATAGACAGTGTAGTCGGTTGGTGCCGCGAGGCAGGCCTCTACCTGATTCTCGATATGCACGATGCTCCGGGCGGACAGACCGGTGACAACATCGACGACAGCTACGGGTATCCCTGGCTATTCGAGAGCGAAGCCAGCCAGCAGCTATTCTGCAACATCTGGAAAAAGATTGCAGCCTATTACAAGAACGAGCCGGTTATCCTCGGCTACGAACTGGCAAATGAGCCTATCGCGCCCTATTTCAGCAATATGGAAGAGTTGAACGGCAAGCTGGAATCGTTGTATAAACGAGCCACAGCCGCCATCCGCGAGGCAGACACCAACCATATCATCCTGCTGGGTGGCGCGCAGTGGAACGGTAACTTCCGCCCGTTCACCGACTTCACCTTCGACGATAAAATCATGTACACCTGCCATCGTTACGGAGGCGACGCCTCCAAAGCAGCCATCCAGGAGATTATCGACTTCCGCGACCGGGTAAACCTCCCCATGTATATGGGCGAAATCGGACATAACACAGAAGCCTGGCAGAACGCTTTCTGCCATGTGATGGAAGAGAACAATATCGGTTGGACGTTCTGGCCGTACAAGAAAATCGACAAATCCTCCTTTGCCGGCATCAAAGCACCGGCCGGCTGGGACACTGTCGTTGCCTTCTCCGAAGCTCCCCGGGGTACATACCAGGAAATCCGTGATGCCCGGCCGGACCAGGAAACAGCCAAAGCAGCTTTAAAGGAGTTTATCGAGAACAGCCGTATACAGCAATGCGTCATACAAAACGAATATATCCGCTCACTAGGTTTAAAGACACAATAACAATATGAAACTGATTAAATACATCGCTTGCAGCCTGTTGTTGCTGCCCGGTTTCGGGCAGGCACAGCAGGAAGTCCCCACTTATCTGGACAGTAGCAAACCCATTGAAGAACGTGTGGAAGATGCCCTGTCGCGCCTCACGCTGGAAGAAAAGGTAGCACTGACACATGCCCAGTCCAAGTTTTGTTCGCCGGGCGTCGCACGCCTGGGCATTCCTGAATTCTGGATGACCGACGGTCCCCACGGCATTCGTCCCGAAGTCTTATGGGATGAATGGGAGCAGGCGGGATGGACCAACGACTCCTGCGTAGCCTTCCCAGCTCTAACCTGCCTGGCTGCCAGCTGGGACCCGGAAATAGCCAGGTTATATGGCAAAAGCATCGGTGAAGAAGCCCGCTATCGGAATAAAACGGTCTTGCTGGGCCCCGGTGTAAACATCTACCGTTCGCCACTGAACGGACGCAATTTCGAGTATATGGGCGAAGACCCTTATCTGGCCGGAAAGATGGTAGTCCCCTATGTGCAAGGCGTCCAGCAGAACGGCGTGGCTGCCTGTGTGAAACATTATGCACTCAACAACCAGGAAGTAAACCGCCATACGACCAACGTCATCATAGACGACCGTGCCCTCTATGAAATCTACCTGCCCGCCTTCAAAGCGGCCGTTCAGGAAGGAAATGCCTGGGCCATCATGGGCTCCTACAACCTGTATAAGAATCAGCACGGTTGCCATAACCAATATCTCCTGAACGATATACTGAAAGGTGAATGGGGTTTCGACGGCGTTGTCGTCTCCGACTGGGGAGGGGTTCATAACACGCAGGAAGCCATCACCAACGGACTCGATATGGAGTTCGGAAGCTGGACCAACGGATTGTCCAACGGAGCAAGCAACGCTTACGACAATTATTACCTGGCAGATCCTTACCTGAAACTGATTCGTGAAGGCAAAGTCGGAACAAAAGAACTGGACGACAAGGTAAGACGCATCCTGCGCCTCGCCTACCGCACTACGATGGATAGAAACCGTCCGTACGGCTCGCTCTGCTCGGAAGCCCATTTTGCCGCAGCCCGCCGTATCGGTGAAGAGGGCATCGTGTTGTTGCAGAACCGGAATAACCTGCTCCCTATCGACCTGAACCGGGCAAAAAGAATAGCCGTCATCGGCGAGAATGCCATCAAGATGATGACTGTAGGCGGCGGTTCTTCTTCCCTGAAAGTAAAATACGAACTCTCCCCGCTGGACGGCATCCGGAAACGGGTGGGCGACCAGGCGGAAGTCATTTATGCACGTGGTTATGTAGGCGACCCGAGCGGTGAATACAATGGTGTGAAATCCGGTCAGGACCTGGAGGACAGCCGTTCGCCGGAAGAATTGATAGCCGAAGCCGTTGCCGTTGCCAAAGAGGCCGATTACGTCATCTTTATCGGCGGCCTGAATAAGAGCGCGCATCAGGACTGCGAGGATGCAGACCGTAAGGAACTCGGTCTGTCTTACGGCCAGGATAAGGTAATAACCGCCCTGGCAAAGGCTAACAAGAACCTGATTGTAGTAAATATCTCAGGCAATGCCATCGCCATGCCGTGGGTGAAAGAAGTCCCCGCCATCGTGCAGGCATGGTATCTGGGGTCGGAAGCAGGCAGTGCCATTGCTTCGGTATTGACGGGCGATGTCAATCCGTCCGGCAAGTTGCCGTTCACTTTCCCCGCTTCTTTGCAGGATGTAGGTGCGCATAAGCTGGGCGAATATCCGGGTACTCCCCGCAACTACGGCAGCCCTATCGTGGATCAGAAGTACAACGAAGGAATCTTCGTCGGCTATCGCTGGGCGGACAAGGAAAAGACAAAACCGCTGTTCTCCTTCGGTCATGGCCTGAGCTATACTACTTTTGCCTATGGGAAGGCCATAGCCGACAAGAAAGTGATGGGACAGGATGAAACGCTTACCATTACCCTACCTGTCACCAATACTGGCAGTCGTGAAGGATCGGAAGTAATACAGCTATATATCAGTGATTTGAAATCATCCCTGCCCCGTCCTGTAAAGGAACTGAAAGGCTTCAGCAAGGTAAAACTGGCTCCGGGAGAGACCCGGGAGGTAACCTTCACCATTGGAAAAGAGGCGTTGAGTTTCTTCGATGACGCCCGCCATGAATGGGTAGCCGAACCGGGTAAGTTCGAAGCATGGATCGGCGCTTCCTCAACAGATATTCGCAATAAAGTAGCATTTAAATTGAAATAAATTCCCCCAAACTTTCCCTAAGAGATGCTTATCCGACTTAAGGTTTGGTAAGTATCTCTTTTACAGAATCTATGAACAGGCTGGCCTGTGGGTATAATTCTTCGACCATGCTTTGGTCGCAATAGACAAAGTCATCATAGTCACCACTCTGCCTCTTTTCAAAGAGAGTAGAGAAAGTCTTGCCTATTTTTAATGACAGCTTTCCTGTAGAAATAAAATGCAACCCAAGCATTGTTTTCACACCATTATGAGTCTGAGTCTGAATATCATATTTCAGTAATAAAGCTACAGCTGCATAATAACATGCATAATACATACGGTTAACGGCTGCATTATAAAATGATTCCCGTATCATGACCTCTGCCTCTTTCAACGTCTCATAAGCCCGTTGAAGCCTGTAAGCTATCAAAGCTTTCCGGCTTTCTTCATCCAATATTTCTTTCATAATACAATCCCTTCATTTATAATGTTGACATAAAAAGGAGTTTTGAAAGGACGGTTATCCCATAACTTTTTTAAAACGATCATTGGACTGATAGAGACGCCTGTTCGTAACTCCAACTCATAGAGAGGAAGCGTTATTTCTTCTTCCTGTGCCAGTGTCATTGTATCACCGTCAACCAGAATAAGAAGATCGATATCGCTGTCGGGACGGGCATCACCCCGTGCTTCCGAACCATACAAGATAGTCTTTGCACCGGGAGCAATACGACGTATAGTCTCTTTTATTAACTCTACAACTTCAGAACGTTTCATATCTCAATGGTTTCTTTAATACAGTTATAATCAGTAATAATGCAAAGATATAGAATCCTCCAGTCATATACAAACAAAAGGTGCGCCTCCGTTTTGGAAACGCACCTATCTATTCAAAGCTTAGTATCAAGCTTTTATTCGGCGGCAACAAACGTATACACGTTTCCTCCGAAATCAACAGCTATCAACGTATTCCCCGAAACGGCTACCGAACCGAATACCGGAGCGCCTGTCGCATGCTTCCAGGCAAACCTTCCGGTCTCCTTATTCACGCCATAGATAGTACCGTCGGAAGCTCCTACATAAACCGTATTGCCTGATAAGACAGGACTTGTCTCGATAGTTGCAGATACTTTACGGGAGTAAGGGGAAGTATATACCAATGCATCTCCGGTATTAAACTTCCATTTAATCTCTAGCGTCTCGCTATCCAATGCGACCAAACCGTCTTTTGCGGAGCCGAAGATGATCTCCTTATCTGTCAGTAACGGTGTTGAGGTTACATCGACACTGAAAGGCAGTTCCTTGCGAACAATCACACGGCCTGTATTGGCATCGAGGATAAAGAAAGACTTGTCGGAGATAAGGTAGAGCAGGTCACCATGAACGGCTGCCGATGCGCCGCGGTTACGCAGACCGTTAGTGTCGGCTGTCCATTTCAACTCACCGGTCTTCAGGTCGTTGCCGTAGAGGGCACGCCATTGGGAAGAGGCGATCAGCATATTCTTTCCTACGGAGAAGGTGGTGGTGGTGCCTTCGCCCTGCCCCCAGTCTTTATTGCGCCAGATCTCACGTCCGTCTTTAGTGTCGATGGCACAAAGACCTTTGCCTGTCCCGGCATACACAACACCGTCGGAAGCAACCAAACCTTCGATCAGAGAAGGCAGACCAGCAACCGGCAGTTGTTTCTCCCAGCTTAATTTACCGCTTTGGGCATCTACGGCATACAGATATCCCTGGGCGTCTTGTGCCAACACACGACCATTGTCGATAGCGATAGTGTTTTTAATGGAATTACGTGTCTGGTATTTCCAAAGCAACTCGCCCGTTTGTCCGTTCAGGGCATAAATATGAGCATCACCTTGCAGGTTCTCATCGACAGAGGCAACATAAATCATACCGTTGTAAACCAATGGGGAAGTCATATAGATATTGGCCCCAATATTCTTCACCCAGGCCATTTCGAGAGGCGGGTTTACGCTCGAAGAAGCAGTTACAACATGTTCGGGAGTACCCAGCAGGTTATTCCAGTCGGCTGACAAATCCGGTTTTACATTTGTTGGTTGATAGGTGAATACCGCTTCGGTTTCCGCCACTTCGCCATTGTTGAAGAGTGCTCTTACTTTCAGGGTAGCCATCTTCCCACGTTGAGCGGCAGTAAAGGGTACTTCGGAGTTCCAGCACCAGTCCGTAGCCTGGCTCAACTTACGATTGCTGACAAATGTCTTTCCATCTATCTGACAAGAATAAGAAACCTCTTTCACGGGAGAGACTGACGAATAGACATTCACTGTCACAGGCACAGCACCCGAAGCCAATACCGGAACTTGTCCTTCGGCCGGAGTAGAGATTTGGATACTTTTATCAAGATAAGTGTAACGCAATTCAGAGGTGAAATCACCTTTCTTGTCCACGTGCAGCACGCGAAAAGCGCTGGTAGAATGGTCGATACCTCCCTTGTCCAGGGTAGCAGTAGAGACAGAGTAGACGTTACCCTGTTTCTTTATGTAATTGATATGCCAGTGACCGTATACCCAGGCTTTCAGGTTATGGTCATTCAAGTTAATTTGTTCCTGGTCGTTGATACCGAAGATAAACTGGTCGCCGTAAGTCAGCAAGTCATGATTGAATACGACAATGGGCTTGCCTTGCGGGATTTGCGCCAGATCGTTCTTCAGCCAGCGATAGACATCTTCCTTCGTATAGCCCGGCTGATAATCGCCGCCCGCCATCGGAGTCACAATATAATGCACGCTACCGGCATCAAATGAATAAAAGACCGGACCGTAGATGCTTTCGAACAGTTCCTCACCGTATTTTCCTTTTACCAGGTCGTGATTGCCGACACAGTAGAAGATAGGGCAGTTCATATTGGCCGTATTCATCAATTTGATATGGGCTTTCAGACCGTTCTCATAACAGATATCGCCGGTATGGATAATAAAGGCGGCCTCCTCGTTGGAGGTATAATCGCGTACGTTGGATACCCAGTCACCATGATTGTCGGTGTTGAATATCTCCGTATCGGCGATATGCACATATTTATGACTGCCGTCGGATTTTATACCTCCGCTATAGGGTTGCAGCCCGAAATCGTACGAAATTTGGTCGCCATCAATACGGTGATAATGCTTATTGTTTGTTTTATAGCCGGAAGGGGTGGTGATAAAGATGAAGCGTTCCCGTTCGTGGCCGGGTAGGGTGAAAGAGCCGTCGCCAGCCGTCTTTACGACGTTCAGACCGTCAGAAACGAGAACACCTGCCATAGCTTTCTCGCCTTTATCAAATACTCCATTGTTGTTTTTATCGACAAAGACATGCCCAGTGTAGGCTGCATTGGCAAAAGAAGCGATGCCGCTCAGCAGGGCGATGCTCAAGATTGTTTTCTTCATGTTATTAATGTGTTTATTTAGAATATTAGTAGTAAGTTTTCTATTTTCTAATCGTAAAGGTTGTCAACACAAACCCGTGATCAGAAGCATAAAAGAAGTCTTCCCCTTTGAAAGAAAATGTTTCACCCAGAATATTGTCATAGCATTGGGACTCTACCGCCTGTATCGTCTTTCCTTGGTAATAAATGAAGTCGATACGATCCTGGCGATTGACTGTTTCCAGCGAATCGGCATCCGTCAGCCAAGTCGTCCCGATATTCTTCACCGGATCGGGATTAATCTCACGGAAGCTATCCTTGAAGTTAGCAGCCTGCATTTCTTTAGAGACAGTCCAGTTCACGACGGCACCACCGTGATTATACATATCTTTGGTCGCCTCTGTCCAGTCCAGATGCGAGTGGCTGTTGAAATCGCCGCCCATGACGATAGGGATACTATCTGATTCGGCAATCATTGGTTTCAAAACTCCGAGTATCTTTCGGATTTCTTCATCGCGTGTTCCGGCATCATCCCAGGCCAATATTTCTTCTTCTGATTTATCGGTCGGAACAAGGCGCATATCCGGCAAATAGTGAATCCAAGTATCGAACAGACGGACAGGAGTCCCGTCCATATCGATCTCTACACCTCCGAAATTGAAGGTATCTATCACATCCGGAAATGTATATTTCTTTATGATCGGATAACGGCTGAAGATACAAAGATTACTGGATATCAAATAATAATCATAACCGAGCGAATCAGCAATCATAGGAGCGGCTCCATATGTTTCCACCATCAAGATGACATCAGCCTGACTTTTTTCAGGATACCGATCGTCCCATCACAGGCTTGCTGTCCATAAGCTTTGGAATGCCCTGCATGCCAAACGTTCCAAGCAAGGACAGTGAGTTGTTGTTCTTTTTTCTGTTCAGAGCAAGAAATAAAAACACTCAAAACAAGTACTACCAAGGTAATACTAACAAAACTTTGTGTTTTCATGTATATAATTTATCAATATTAAATGTAATTCAACCGCAAAGATAGAAAGATAAAAATGATTCAAAAATATATCCCAAAAGTTCACACCTAAAATAAAAGATGTAACTTTTGAGATATATAATATTCATTTCCTACTCAAAGAGTAAAAAAGCGCTCCCGACTATTTAGTCCAAAATTTATTCTGAATTAAGTTTTTGTTCAGTACGATATCTTTTGTTGATATCGGACTATAATAATACTTCGGTTCAATAAAATTCCATTTATTAACCTGAGAAATCAAACGAATATATCCTTTATCTCCACCAGTCAGTTCAAATGTATTTCCTGCCAAAATCTCTATATTCAATTTATATTTTTCCTTATCTGCCTGTGGAATAGCATCGGCATCTGCCTGTGTTGCCACAACTGCATAATCAGGTTGTCCGTCACCGGTCAAGTCAATATAGCCTAATTTACCGATATACATACCCTCCGGAGCTTTTTCCATTAACTTACCAGCACCCCAACGCATTAAATCCGCATAACGGAATCCTTCGCAAGCCAATTCAATACGTCTTTCACGTCTAACTTCCAAAATTGCACCTTTTTGTGCAGAAGTAACATTCGGATAACGATTAGCCTGAACCGGGTCGACATTTGCCATCCAATCTGCCAAAGTAGCCCGAGGCACACCGGCACGATCTCTAATTAAATTGATACTCAAATCAATATCCTCCTGAGTTAATTCTCCTAACTCAGCTTTCGCTTCTGCATACATCAATAAGACCTCTGCATACCGGATCAATGGCAAGTCTGTATAGGCTTTACCCCATTCTGTCTGATCGAATGTCAGCGGAGAATATTTCACCTGCGGATAACCACCGATCGTTATTTTCTGGCGATGAGGTTCTGTTTCACCCGGACGCATAAAACCAGGCATCATGAAAGTTTGTCCCAGGCGGGGATCTCTGTTTTCAAAGATCTCAAGAAATGTTTTCTTATCATAACCAGGCACATCCTGAAATCTTTTTGTCTTACCATCTTCAATTACATAATAATCTTCCATTAAGTCGCGTGACAAGCCGGTTGTCCAATCAAACCGGGCACCGGCACCATGCTTACGTCCTAATTCATTACTGTAATCTTCAAAAATGATCATCTCCTTATTAGAAGAAAGATCCTGACTATTAAACAAAGCCTCATATGCGCCTTCACCGGTAGACAACTCATAATTACCTGTATTCATAATCGCTTTACAAGCATCAGCAGCCACTTTAAAGAAACGATCAGCATCATTCAGTCCTAATTCCGAATGATATTTGCGCCAACAACCTTCTGACAAGGCGATACGTGCCTGCATAGCCAATGCACCACTTCTATACCAACGTGTTCGTGCACCACTTTCATCCTTCATATGAGTTACAGCGAAATCCAGATCGGCCATGATGGAATCAACAACCAACGCACGCGGATCCTGCGGTTTAAATAATTCTTCCGTATCCGTAGTCTGCAAATCACGACTATACCAAGGTACATCCGAATAAGACAATACTTTATCATAATATAACTTTGCTCTGAACATACGAGCCAAGCCGATATAGTGATTAATTTCCGCCATATCACCTTCTGCTTTATCTGCTCTTGCCAGCATAAAATTGACATTGCGAATACTACCCCATCCCCATACACTTGCATTATCAGGATTCAGCTCTCCTCTCATCTTAGAATAGATACTTGCCTCCTCTACATATATCACATTATCGGATGCGACATCCCAATAATCGGAAGTAACATATCCGTACATATTATTTGTATAGATTTCCAAATCACCAGCCGACTTGAAAAAACCTTCTTCCGTAATGGAAGTCTCGGAATATTTGTCCATAAACGAATCGTTACATCCGCTTAACCCTAAAATGCCAACGAATCCTATCGCAGCTATTTTCATAATATTTTTATTAATAGTCATAACTTTCAGCAATTAAAAATTAGAACGTAACATTTAAACCAAACGAATAAGAACGTTGCAACGGATACATTTGGCCACCCAAACATTCCGGATCCAGTTTATAATGCTTATACAAACCTGTTATTTCACACAAGTTGTCACCAGAGAAGAAAAGACGTAAACGTTGGATATTTGCTTTATCTGTCCACTGTTTTGGCAGTGTATATCCGAATGTCAAGTTCTTCAAGCGAGCATAAGTCGCATTTTGCAAATAACGGGTCTGAGTAAGAGCAGCTTCTGCTCCACCTTCCGCAACATACGATTTAAAACGCGGGAAATAAGCATCCTGACTTGGGTTTTCTTCTGTCCAACGATCATAATAGTTACCATAAGTAATATTAGTCCAAGGTTGTGCATAGATACCCCAGAAATACAAGTCCCCACTCGGACTGTAATTCTTTTTCAAAACTCCCTGTACAAACAGACTCAAGTCAAAACCATTCCAATCTGCATTCATATTGAACCCGAAACCATAACGGGCACGACTATTACCGATAATCTTATAATCACCATGGTCATCAATTGTCCAAGCGCCTTTATCAATTTTGCCGTCACCGTTTAAATCCTTAAATTTCAAATCGCCCGGTGCAATCGGTCGTGTACCGATATAAGAAGCGACCTGTGTCTGGTCGGCATGGTTATCAATATCTTCCTGAGAAGTAAAGAAACCTTCTGTTTCCAACCCCCAGATAGATCCCATTTCCCAGCCTTCATAATAACTATCCAAAGACCCTGTATCATTCGAGAACTTAGTGATCCAAGAACGACTATCACCGATATTGAAGCTTAATCCGTAATTCAACGTTTTCCCTGCCAGCTTCACATTATCACGCCAGCTAACCGTTAAATCCCAACCGGTTGTTTTCAAGTCTGCCGCATTTTCCAAAGGTTCACTGGTTCCTAAAACATTAGGTAACTCTGCACCACCTGTCAACATATCTTTTGTACGACGAATATATCCATCGACAGTGGCAGTCAAACGATTATCTAAGAAATTAATATCCATTCCCCAGTCGGCAGTCGTCACTTTTTCCCAAGTTAAGTTACCAGCAACCAGTCCCGGTGCAGAAACACCTATCGGTTGTTTACCATCTAAAATTTGAGATATCTTTCCGGAACCCATAGTAGCCAGATAAGCATAATAGTTCTCTTTCAAATCCTGATTACCCAAACTACCATAAGAGAATCTGAGTTTCAAGAAATTAACAACATCTCGTACCGGTTCGAAAAAGTTTTCCTCCGAAAGTACCCAAGCCACAGAACCGGAAGGGTTGAATGCATACCGATCATCATGTGGGAAACGTGATGTTCCATCATAACGACCATTAAATGCCAAGATATACTTATTGTTATAAATATAATTCAAACGGCCGAATACACTACGCATAGAAAGTGAATAGATTCGTTGTCCGACATTCATATCACCCGAAGCCAATCCCAATGTAGGCAAAGAAGATGAAATCAATTCTTTACGGCTCGCAGAGGTATAATTATCCCGCCAATCTTCCTGGTTGAAACCAACCATCGCCGTGAAATCGTGTTTGTCATTAAACAACTTGTGGAAAGTAGCATATGCATCAAATGTAAGTGTACGTGCATTGGTATGGTTCAAGTAAGCTTGAGATACCGGGTCTTGCTGAGCAGCCGGTCTATCCGGACCATCATAGTAATCGACAGGCAAAGAATATCCCTCTTCAGCATTTTTATTCGTTGAATAGTTGAACGAACCATTTACAAAAAGAACATCCTTGATAATATCGATCTTTGTTGTAAATTGTGTCGAGAAAGTTGTCTTCTGCTGGTTCCAACGACCTCCGTCTACCAAACGCCCGAATACGCTACTACCAGCCTTTGTCCAAGAACCATCCGGATTATAAGTCACATCCAACGGATTGATACGGTTTACTTCCCAATAATAAGAATCTCCCAGATAGTTTGGAGAATCATAGTCTGAATTTACAAAGCTGGTATTATTACCCAACGTCCACCAGTCAGTCAATTTAAAATCCAATTTGGAACGAAGGTTATAACGGTTATATTTATCAGTTCCGTACTTCACCATACCATCCTGAAAATTGTAATTGGCAGAAAAATAATAATTTAAACGATCTGTCTTACCTGAAACATCGACCGTGTGATTGGTAGAAAATGCCAAATTCTTATAAGCCTCATCAAACCAATCTGTACTACCAAAATAAGAATAAGTACCATCCTGATTTAGATAATAAGGAGAAGTGCTCGGATCTTCCGAAACTTTCTTGGCATATGCCAATTGTTCTTCATTGTATAAGTTATACCAAGGGTAAGACATCGTATTACGGGTGGAAGCTACGATATAAGGATCAGTAATTACATCTGCCATCCCCGTTAACCTACGCATTGCAAAATTATTATTATAATTAATTGTCAACTTTTCCTGTCCTGCCGTCTTAGTCGTAACCAAAATCACACCGAATGCAGCACGCGAACCGTAGATAGCAGCCGACGCAGCATCTTTTAAAACGGAAATACTACCGATATCGGTAGGGTTCATTCTGTTTAACTCTTCTGCTGAAGAAACCACACCGTCTATCACAACCAACGGATTACCACCGTTGATAGAAGTCGTACCACGAATATTAAAGCTAGGTGAATCTGTTGCTTGTCCACTACCGATCGAAACAGTCAAGTTAGCAACCGATCCCTGCAAAGCCTGTCCAACGGTCAAAACCGGACGGTTTTCCAATACTTTTTTCGGCACTGTAGCTACAGCTCCGGACAGGTCCGCTTTCTTCTGTGTACCATAACCGATAACTACCACTTCATCCAAAGCCTCGCTATCTTCACTCAAAATCACATTTACTGCAGTTTTACCATTTAAAGCGATTTCCTGCGTTTTATATCCAATATAAGAAACACTAATAACTGCATTCGGAGCGACATCCGATAGAGAGAAATTACCATTGGCATCCGTTATATTCCCCATGGTAGTTCCTTTTACCATCACATTTACCCCAATCAACGGTTCGCCGGTAGCATCTTTTACATTACCTGTTACGGTGATTTTCTTTTCCTGCTGGGGAGCAACGACTGCTACCTGCTTTTTGTTTGTTTCATTCTTGCGAACGATGATTTGGCGGTCATTGATGATATACTCAATGTCCGTTCCTTCAAACATCTTTTTCAATATGGCTTCAACAGTCTGATTATTGACATCCACATTCACCTTTTTATTCAGATTGATGTTTGAACCATGGTACACAAAAATAAATTCACTGTTCTTTTCGATGTAAGAAAATACATCTTTTACAGTCCGGTTATTCATGCGGACAGTCAACGTGGTTTGTTCCGCATAAGTAGAAGCTGCGTAGATAGCAGATCCTCCATAACTTACCAGACATAAGGCTAAACATGCACTTTTAAGAAAATGAGTCGATTTTCGACTGAATTCTTCATTCTTTTTCATACATTTGTAACGTTTTTTCTTTGATACATAAATTAATAGATTAAACAAGAAACTTTAGAACCGAGTGATATGGCCGTATCGTTCGGTTCTTTTTTTTAACTCTAGGGCTTTTACATAGGCATTTTATTTTGATATTATTATATTATTATTTGCATCTGTCTTATACTGAAGGAACATTGACTGGCAAATGATATTGATTACATCTTCCATATTTTCCCGCAAATCCAACTTCCCGGAAATAGGAATATTTCCAATCTCTTCATTATACCAAATGTTACGACCGTAATAACGGGATAACCGATCCAGTGTCTCTCCAACCTTCCGGCCGTTCAACATCATCATATTATCTTTCCAACAGATATATTCAAAAACATCTACCTCCTTTATATCCGTACCTTTATCATTTACTTTAATCATCTGATTGGGAGAGAGTACTGATCTATTATTCTTTCCGGAATTAACCTCCACACTACCGTTAACCAACACAACAGAAGTGAAAGCATCTTCTTTATATGCACAAACATTAAACTGCGTACCGAGTACCTTTACTTCAAACCTGTTGGTTTTGACAATAAAAGGACGAGAAGGGTCTTTCTCTACTTCCAGAAAGACCTCACCTTCTACAAGTATTTCTCTCTTATCTTTTTTAAAGACAGCCGGATAAAAAACACGTGTTCCGGCATTGACATACATTTTCGTTCCATCCGAAAAAGTAATGTCCGCCCGCCGGCCCTTTGGCACGATAATCTGATTGATTTCCTCTTTTTTCTCTTTCTTCTCTTCTGTTATTTCCTTTTTTACGACATGCTGCTCCGCATTTGATTTTCCATCCATATCATATTTGATCGATGATTCATCTTTCAATTGCATCTTATCATCGCTTTCGATCAAAACAATCTCATCGTCGGCCAAAGACGATGTGTTGTTTTCAAGCAAGGCAAGCGACATAGAAGTATCACTCTTCGTATCCATCCAAAAATAAAGGCCTACAGAAAGAAATACAGCTATTGAAGCTGCCACAGACAATATATAACGGGAACGTAATCTGAATGAAGTGCGTGGCTGAGTCGTCCGGACTTCAATCTCCTTCCACGATGCCAGTGCCTCCAGCAAGTTATCAGACTCTGCATCATGAACTTTCCGGAGTAGGTCTTTCCCGGCCTGCTCAAATGATCTTTTATTTAATATGTTTTGCTTTTTATCCACAAGTAACCTCTTTTATCCCTATTACGGGAGAGGTCTCATTTGGTACTCACTTTTTTTGAATAAAATCAATCTTTTTTCAGATATAATCTCTTAAGACTGGATAAAGATCTGAATAACAGGTTTTTACTGGATTGATAATTTATACCCATTATCTCCGCTATTTCTTCATGCTTCAGTTCATTTACATAATACAAATAGATAATTTCCTGCTGATGGGAGGACAGCAGAGAAAAAACCTGCATGAGACGTCTGGCACGGTCATCTGCTTCCGAATCGTCGAAAGAGAGTAAAGGGAATAACTCGTCTGTTATAAATACTTCTTCATACAAGGTGATATCATCAGTCGGTTTTTCCTTTTCCAATGCATCATACAGCTTGTTACGTAAGGCTTTGATCAGATACCCTTTCACATTTGGAGTTGGAGAAAGAGAGGGATAGTTCTGAATCAGTTTAATGAAAATATCCTGAATGCAATCTTTTACCAGATCTTTATCGGAAACCAGTTTGGAGCCATAATTATACAACAAAGAATAAAAGCGGCAATAGATTTCCTTGAAAGCCTCCTTATCCCCTGTCAAACATGATTCCCATAATTTCTCATCGGATATTTGCATATAAACAATTGCTTATAATTTTGTTATAGCGTCTCAACTATAATTGGTGCGCAAAAATAGATACATAGTATTTCACTCATATTACATCAAAATTAAGTAAGCATTAGTATTAAGATTGTATCATTCATAAACCCATAAATAGTATTTATCTTAAAACATATATCTATCTCTTAAAAGAGTTAGGAAATAGTTCTGTTAGAACTGAGGCATATATCGTTAGTTTTTACTAACAAACAATGATTTTGAGCGCTTATAGCTCTCCAGCTATTAACAGATGTTTCTTAAAACATTCATTCTTCCTGTCTATTTAACCTATTATAATAAAAATGAACTATATTTGCATGCGCAAGGGATTTAGTTCTAACAGAACTAAGGTGAAATTTTAAATATAATTGATTTAGATTGCGTACTAACAGAAATAACATCCGGTTCTATAAATAATTTTCTGCCTTACTAATCTGTTTACGAAAGCTATCGGTAATATAATCGATAACTATCAGTAATATTGTCGACAGCTATAAATAATATTACCGATAGCCATCGACAACCAGTTAGTAAGGCAGAAAATTATATACAGGACGGTATCTGAATAGAAGCCGAACCCTTATAAATAAATCTATATA
The DNA here is from genome assembly GCF_000969835.1 of Parabacteroides goldsteinii DSM 19448 = WAL 12034. Lineage (GTDB taxonomy): Bacteria > Bacteroidota > Bacteroidia > Bacteroidales > Tannerellaceae > Parabacteroides > Parabacteroides goldsteinii. Next base: position 2,475,789 of record NZ_KQ033912.1, on the reverse strand, counting down.
GCTATTATATGGAATTATTTTACTTTAATATGGTCGAACCCTTCGCCATACACACCGATGACGGCACTCTGAGAGACAAATGCTTCCGGGTCTATATCTTTAATCAAGCGGAAAATAGTTGTCGACTCACGCTTCTTGGCCAATACGAACATCATTTTCACTCCCAACCCGGTGTACATTCCGGTCCCGTCTATCACCGTCACACCACGGTGGAGATCTTTATTGATGCGATGTCCAATTTCTTCATATCTCTTGGAAATAATAAAGAACTGTACAGACTGGCGGGCACTGTTTACCACCTGGTCAAGCACAAAACTAGATATATAAAGCGTGGCAAAACCATAAACGACCTTTTCCCAATCATGCAGTACAAAATAACTGGAAGAAATGATAATCATATCCGTCATCAGAATAACACGTCCTAAAGTGATATCCCTGTATTTATTTATAATAGCAGCGATGATATCCGTTCCTCCCGAACTGCCATTGGCCGAAAAAGCGATACCAATACCACTTCCGCAGAAAGAAGCACCGATGACACAAGCCATAAACGGTTGGTCTTGCAACAAATGCAGATTAGATGTAGCACTTTGAATAATGGGAAGGATAGTAGTCATCACTATTACGGCAAAAATAGTTTTCACACTGAACTTCCATCCCAGAACAATAAGAGAAGCGATCAGCAACCCACCGTTAATTGCAAAGTACGTATACTGCACATTTATTCCGGTCGCCCAATACACGATAGAGGCGATACCAGGCACCCCTCCGGTAGTAATGTCATTAGGCAAAAGGAAAACAGTCCACCCAATAGCATAGAAAAGCATGCCAAGAGCGATCATTAAATAATCGTGCATCTCTCTCAGCATTAACTGCCTTGAGGTAATTGATAATGTTGGTTTCATTTTAAATGTTTATTATATATCCATATTATAAAGATCACCTATCTGCCAAAAAAATTGCAGCCCCACAAAAACGAAGCTGCAAAATTAATGAAGATTAAATCAATTTAGCGGTATGATTTCGATGAATTTACAAAAACATATTGTTAAATTTCAAATACAACAGGACAACGACATCAATAACTCCATTTATCCTGCCATTCGATGATCGGCTGATCTCCTTCAAAACGGATCGGAAGCCAGATGTAACGCCCGTCGATTGCATTCTCGGGCGTCCAGCGGTCACCCATATAGATGAACTGTCCGGGCTTACCGGGAGCCGGCAATACATAGGTACTCTGGGAATGGAAAGAAAGGTCGGAGCCTTCACCGACAAACGGATCCTCTAATTCTTCCCAAGGCCCCCAGATAGAAGGTGCGACAGCCGAACGACCGGCATTCGGAGCCCAACCTGTACAACCGGACATGATCAGATAATATTTTCCGTCACGTTTGAACATCGCCGGTGCTTCCATGAAACGTCCGGGGAAAAAGCGGGCATACGTACCGGAATAATTAGTATAATCGTCCGTCAACAGGGAGATATGCAATGTGCTGTTCTCTTCCGAAGAATAAATATGATAAGCCTTGCCATCGTCATCAACAAAAAGGTTCATATCACGCGCCATCTGTCCACCTTCCATATCACGGCCCAGCAGATTCAGACTGTCCGGGTGAGCCGGCAGACTTCCGCCTGTGAATCTACTCTTGTCAGATTCAGGAACTCTCTGTTTATGAATATCCTGCACATTTGTCGGCCAGGAACCGGCATTCGGACGCACGGCACAAAGAAATTTATAAGGACCTGCCACCTTATCGCTTACGGCAATACCGCTGAGCGCACCGGAATATCCTGCCCCTTTAGGCTCCAGATGGAACCACATCACATAGTTGTTATTCTTTTTATTATAAATTACTTTAGGGCGTTCCAGAATACATCCTTTCGCTATGCTATGTGTAGAATCGTCGGTCACAACGGATAAAGCAACGCCTTCGTCTTTCCAGTTATATAAATCTTTGGAAGAGTAACAGTGAACTCCCACCAGCGCATTATTTCCGGCAGTTCCTTCTGTTTTATGCTCGCCGAACCAATAATAAGTATCGCCGTCATGCAGGATTCCTCCGCCATGCGCATTGATATGCACGCCGTTATTATCCGGCCATAGTTCGCCCGGGGTAAATGCACCGCCAGCCTGTTCCGAACCGGACTTTCCTTTACACCCAGCAAAAGCAACAGCAAACAACAGAAAACAGAGTTGTATAATTCTTGTCTTCTTCATATGGCTAGACATCACAAATACGAATACATTTCTCCAGGGAAGCTATCTTATCCTGCTGGCGGGGAACAAACTCCTGCCCTACAAATCCTTTATACCCGGTTTCTACCAACGCTTTCATAATTGCCGGGTAATAAAGTTCCTGGGTTTCGTCAATTTCCGCCCGTCCGGGATTACCGCCTGTATGGATGTGAGAGAAGTATTCATGATACTTTTGAATATTTTCAATGATATTTCCTTCCATGATCTGCATATGATAAATATCATACAAAAGCTTAAAGTTTGGCGATCCGACACGGCGGCATAATTCTACCCCCCAAACAGTATGGTCGCATTGATAATCTTTATGGCCTACACTGTTCAACAACTCCATCGTCAGGACCACATTATGTTTTTCCGCCAGCGGCATCAGACGTTTCAATCCTTTCTCACAGTTTTCCCATCCCTGAAGATCAGTCAGTCCATTCCGCTTTCCGGAGAAACAGATCAAATTTGTCAGTCCGGCTGCCGCCACCTGGGGAATTACCGCTTCATAACTGGCAACCAGTTCGTCGTGCAATTTAGGATCGTTAAATCCACGATCGATACCCAAACCGGCCCCTTGGCACATAGCGACAGTCAGACCGTTTTTTTGTACAACCGGCCAGTCCTTCGGGTCGAGCAATTCGATCGATTCGATTCCTATATTTTTACATATCCCACAAAATTCTTCCAACGGATAGTCACCGAAACACCATTTACTAACGGAATGGCGTACATTACCCTTCAACGGTTCCTTTGTTTCTGCTTTTTTCTTTTTAGCGGGATTTGCTGCTTCCAAACCTGATACGGCAAGTGCTGCCCCGCCTACTAATGCGGTCTTAATGGCTGTTCTTCTTGAGATGTTTTCCATGTTATTCAGAATTGATAATTAATTAGATGGTACAAATATAAAGAAAAGAATCTATTTCAGAACCTTGTCTATCCACGGCAACACCCATTCCTCCTTAAAATAATGATTCTTCGGGTCGACGTTTACCAAGTTGAAATAGGTATCCCTATCAATACCTTCAGGTACTTGTTCTATTTGTTTTCGGTCTTTTGGGTCAGCAAATTTCTTATAATGATAATATGTAAAGTGATCCGGTTTGCCTGAAATCTCATAGGCTTTCCGGATCAAGTCAAAATCACGGTCGAGTCCTCCTTCCGTACAAATAACCGGACGAGGGGCCAGGGCGACAACCAGATCGGGAAAGTCAAACTGAGTTAAAAAACCGGGAATTAAATGTTCAATAGAATTAGGAAAAAGACGGATACCTTTAGGATCAGGCTTTGTCATGACAAGAATCCTTTCTAGCGTACGACACAAAAAATCATTATAAACAAAAGCATAAATAGAAGGGTCCAAAGTTCCCAAAACCATCAAAGGTTCAGTTCCCAAAGAGAAACCAGAGACAATAAGCCGATCTTTATTCACAAAGTCCAGCTCTTTCATCCAACTCAGGACATTCCAATCCTGATAAGCAGTAAGTCCCAGATAACTCCATCCCATTTCCAATAAAATTCGGGATGTATTCAAATAGTCAAAATGACCGTTATCCGAGAGTTCGGCACATGAGGGATTATCCACTGCAACTGCTACCAGGCCTCTTTTTACATAATGTAAAGCCATTGCTCCCTTCTTTACTGGTTCGACAGGAAATGAGGTCAATTCATAATCCCCTTCGGTTTCACCAGCCAGCCCTTCTTTGCTACCGCCAAATCCTGGAATGCAAAGCACGGCAGGAGCTTTATGGCCGGGATCGACGCCATCCGGAATTAACACCAAATAAGGAACAACACTGCCCGGCAACGGATAAGATTCCCATTTCTCAACCCGGTAACCATCCCGCTGAACCGTTTTGATACAAACCGGAGCAGGTAAATCCGCTATCTCCGGAAAATGCATCAACTCTTTCATTGCTGTACGCAGACCGGATTGCCATTCTTTAAACTCAGCAGGTGTAAAGGATGGATCAAAGGCATAAGCCGGTTTCATTTGTTTCAGCATATACTGAACTGTTCCTCTTGTACTCTGAAAACGCCCGTCCTGACGATCGGTGGTTATTTGAGCTTGTCCTACGACCGGTATAATAAACAACAAGGCTAAGAATAGATTTATAAGTTTATTCATGATGATTATTAGTTTAGATTGTTAACTGATCTACTTTGGGAATACAAAGTACGCTTTTTTTAAGTTTGGCAGCAAAACAATATGCCAGTTTAACTTTTTTCAGAATCTTTTGCACGGAATGAAAATCCGTTATTATCAAACACAAAAAAGCTCCGATACCCCTAAAGAATACCGAAGCCTTTTTATGTCAAGAGTTTTTTAATGTACCAAATCGAAATCAGTCATCAAACCATAATCCAGCATCTGATATTCACTACCTGGAATCTGCTTGTCTATGTTTTTCCAATGCCACGGAGAAGCCAGACCCGGGGCCGGATGACGATAATGCGGACCTAACAGGTTCTTATGGCTACCGATCACCCGGACATCAACTTTATTTTTACCCTCTTTCAGATAAGGGGTTATATCCAGACGATACGGATCATAAGCGATTATTCCGGCTTTCTGATCATTCACATACACTTCAGCCAAAGTACCTTTCCAGTCATTCAACTGAACGGCATACGGGGTTGAAAGAGATTTCACCTCATATTCTTTGGAATAGCTTACTCCCCAGGAATAGAACGGTTGTTTCTGTGCCTTCCAGCTACCTAACGTAAGATTCTTAACCGGAGCACTGATGCTCCATCCTGTTTGTTCAGGAATAACAGCAAAATCACCCACTATATAAACCGGCTCTATCTCTGCAAAAATACTCATCGGACTCACACTCAGTTCTACGGTATTTATTCCTGTTGTCACCTGGCCGCCTATCGAATAGACACCAAAGGAGCGGTCCAGCCACCATTCTCCCGGTATCGGTTTCACCTGTTCGCCGTTGATTTTAACAGTAAACAATTCGGGACGTTCCGCTACCAGTTTCATGTTTGAATAATCGAACTTGTCATTTACTTTAAAGCGGTAAGTCGTTGTGAAACCTCCGGTTTTAAACGTATCCCGGTCTAAAATATTCCGTTTATACTGTACCGAAGTATTCCAGGGATTGCCATTCGTAAAACCATATTCGCGGAAAGCGATATCGGCAGCCTGTGCAAAATAGACATTCTTTGTTGTTTTCCCGTTTACACTCACATCACAGAAATCGACATTCAATGCATTATCCTTCAAACGGGTAACCTGAACCGGACTAATAGCCTGAACCGGGGTAGAGCCGGCAACAGCCGGTATTTCCGGATAAGATTTCAGCGAACCTTTCGAACTATATAACAATAAACTTCCAGCCGGTTCCAAATGGAACTTCATTGTCAATTTGCCATCCGCCTTTGTCGATGGGTACGTATAAATATTTCCACTCATGGCATCCATTTGCACTGCCGATTTCCCGTTAACGGTAACCGTACCGTCTACAGCCTCATCCATGGAAGAATTAACCAAGAACAATAATTCCCCGTTGGTAAACTGACGACGTTGATGGTATAAGTTACCTCCGCTAAATGAGAACCGGCAGTCTGCATTCGAAAATGTGTCCCGGATAACCTCGTTCGTCAACCGGGGAACAGACGTTACAGACTGACCGCCAAGCAGAGTCTTCCAGGCTGTATTTTCTGCTCCGTCAACCAACGTCGGAGAAGAAAAAGTTATCACACGGCCACCCTGTTGTACAAAATTCTGCAATAAATCAAATGTCGGTTTGTTCAATGTCTCCATCATCGGAGGTAATACAACGGTCGTATAAGCGACTTTACCTACAACGAACTTGCCATCGGCAACAACCCCATGATCTTTTATGATATTCTCAGAACCAAGGTCATATTCTACCTGACCTTTTTCCAGAGTCGTTATAAAGTCCTGGAAAGCCTGACCTACTTCCATCAGTTTCGGGCTACTCTTGGTATGTGAATAATAACTCCATAAAGTTGCATTCGGCTCTATGACCAATATATCATTCTGCTGGACACCTTTACTCATCAACAATGACAGGCGGGCAAAATAATCATTCTGCGATTTATAATCGGCCCACCAGGGTGAATGATAAGTAAATACCGGCGGATAGTCGTATTTACGGGCACCGGTCAGTGTCATATGTGCCAGATGCTGGTTCATAAAGTTCACACCCAGGACATATTCCCAATCACCAAGCCGTTTGAAATCCTTGAAAGTTTCATCCCAGCCTCCGCCACCATATGTTTCACTCAATGTACGGGAATATCCCATCTGGTTAGCCACACTACGCAACTCTTTTACCGAACGGACATTACCAAACTGTGCGACAGGACTTTTCTCATCAAACTGATTGAACAGCATATCAATCGCCGGCATCTGATGCCAGGCATACATAGCCATATTATCCGGTCCGTCATTCATGTAAGGCCAACCATGTTCCCAATAATGGCCGGTCCATTCCAGCTTGTTTTCCTCGCAATACTGGTGGAAAGGCTTTGACCAACGGTCGATAAACAACTGCAACAAAGTCTCCATATAGTTATGGCGTACCTTCTTCCAATCTCCTGTTTCTTCCTCCAGCAACGGTAATAACGGTTTCAGGTCATATCCCCACTTCTGCTGAAAGACTTCAAATAAATCCGGTGTCCATCGTAATCCGCCCGGACTGCTGATGTTCGGTTCATCAGAAAAGATACCTTTGATAGATGAGCCGAAATCCTCTTTGAACTTTTTCTCATATCCATTCTTCATCGTTACTTCCAGAAACTTTTCCGTTACTCCCGGAACCAACAGGTCTACATATGAATAACCTCCGTACCAGTCAGACTTACCCATATAAGTTTTCTTATACAGGTAATATTCTCCTTTAGTTCCTTTATAGTCAGCTATTTGGTCTGTAATATCTTTCCAGGCATCGTTTTCCTTTTTTAAACACATGTAATAAGGGGCTGTATCCTCCGGCAGTAATTCGGCCTTTGTCAAAGCCAATCCCTGACCCTGATTATAAGACTCAGGCATTTCCTGTGGCACATGCCCACCGGCAAATCCGCTTGGATAGGAGTTCTCATCATAAATCCAGACATTCATACCTATCTCTTTTCCGAACTCTACCGCATGTTTATAAAGAGAGAACCATTCATCTCCCAGATATTCTGTAATCATACCCGGACGGGGATGAATGAAAAGACCTCCGAAACCAGCCTCTTTCAGCTCGCGCATCGTACGCTCTACTTCGGCCTCGGTCACTTTACTATTCCAGACTGCCAGCGGGGCACTTCTAAAATCGGCAGACGGATCCTTAAAATCCTTTTCTATAGTGGCAAAAGAATCCTGGGTTTGCACGCTGGTATCCTGACAACTAACCAGGCCGAATGATAGGGCACTTCCTGCAATAACACCGGATAAGTATTTTACAATGTTTTGTGCTTTCATATACTTAAAGATTTATTAGTTTGTACAAAAGAATAGATTAAGCCTTTCTTTTAAATTATAAAATTGACAATTTAGTTGATAAAAATGATATTTCACTACTGCCTGTCATTCCCTACAGAACACATGTAATCCGATAATCCCCTGATTGCATTTCCAACTGATCCAATTTGTCCGACTTTACATCATTAATCGAAACACTTTTGGCTTTAACGGGTAACAAAACCGTAGCTTTACAGCCAACAGGAATACTCAGATCCAGGGTAAAAGATACGTCCGTCTTTTCCCATTTTACATCTAACATTCCGAAAGGAGTTTCTTTCGCTGCGTTTACCCATGAAATGCCTTTTACCAGTTGAGGCTGAATAAATACATGCTTGTATCCCGGATTCGCTTCGTCTGGGTTGATACCTCCCAAAGCCTGGTAAAACCAGGAGCCGATACCGTTATAACAGTTGTGGATATGACTACGCTCTCCGTTCCAGTGCTCCCAGGTCGTAGTCGCTCCATTATCCAGCATATACAAATAGCCCGGATACTCTCTCTTCTTCAACATTCCATAGATAAAATCGGCCTGTTTATTCTTCACAGCCCATTCGGTTATTACAGGAATCCCCACCAGTCCTGTTGCCAGATGTCCGTTAAAACGGTCTTTCGTGACACGATACAAGGTATTTCTGACATCAGACTGTTCATCTTCCGGTGTTGCACCGACCAGCATCGGATAGATTAAATCGATCTGCGTACCTGTAGCATAACTCTTCTGCCCTGGATCATAAAATGTTTTATGGATAAGCGCATTCAGATCTTTATATTTAGCCGCATACGCCTGTTTATCCTGTTCCTTTCCCAATACATTCGCTATCTTACACATCGTTTGATAGCAAACCGATATATAGCAATTATCTACGACATCTACCGATAAAGGATTTGTCTGGTCGATCCCGGTCGGAGTAGCCCAATCACCCAGATACCAATTCCGGTAATCGGTGTTCGGCCATGTTTTCAGCAGACCGTTCACGGTATATTTATCCACATACTCCAGCCATTTTTGCATATAAGGATAATAACGTTCTATCAAACGACTGTCTCCATAATTTACATAAGTAGCCCAGGAAGCTGTAATGATAAATCCGCACCAGTACGGGCCTCCTCCTGCCATATAAGGATTAGGGGCCGTATGAGGCATACCTCCGTCTTCTCTCATGCAATCCGCCCATGCCTGCATCCAGTTCATGTATAAAGGAGTAAGGTTATACATTGTCTGAACGGTCTGCGTCGAAGCATTCCCGTCGCCACCATACCCCAATCGTTCGATCTGGGGGCAGTCTACCATATAACCACCTAACGTCAAACAACGGAGTGTATAGTGGATCATATCGTGAATTGCATTTAAGTCTTCATCCGAACAACTAAAAGAGGCACTTCCGTTATAATCCGTATGAACTAGGCAAGCTGTTATATCGGTTAGGGCCGGAGCCTCACTCAGATTCGTCAGTTTCAGATACCGATAGGCCTGGTAATTGAACTTATTAACGAAGCTTTCCCCTGCTTTACCGGAAGCGATATAATAATCTTCATAAAGTCTGTCTCTGAACTGCCCCTCTTCGTTCAAAAAATCACAATAGCTAATCCGTATCTTCTGACCGGAAGCCAATGCCGGAAACTTAATTTTCGTCCACCCCGTAAAGTTCGTTCCCATATCGAAGATCCAGGCTGTGTCACCGGATACCTGGCACGATACCGGATGGAACTCTTTCTGAATCCGGTTCAACTCAGCCATTTGCGGTGTAGCCTTATGGACCGGTATCAAAGCTACTTTCACTTTTCCCCATTCAACGCTGTTCAATGTAGAAGCCGTTAAATCCGGAAGCAGTTCGGAAGCCGTTACAACCTCACCGCCAAACTGATGCGGTCTCCAGTTTCCAGTCGAGACATAACCGCTTTTACGAGCCAGCCAGGAATCGTCCGTAACCAAAACCGTAGTCCAATCTCCTTCGTCTCTGCTTTCCAGCTGGGCGCGGACAAACGGACCACCTTCCACTACCCCCGGAAGTCCGTCGCGGTACCACCCTTTACCTAACCAAAGAACAATCTCATTACTACCTTTCCGGACAAGTCCGGAAATATCATAAGTAACGATCAGGGAACGTTTATCGAACTGGGAGACAGCTGGCGTCAATACAGCATCGCCGACATGTTTCCCATTGACATATACCTCATGGTAACCCAACGAATTCACATGGAGCAACATCTTTTCTCCAGGCGTATTACATTGGAATGTTTTCCGGAATAGCGGCGATTCCATTTGACCTTCAGCCTGGTTCATGCCGATATACCGGGCAGTCCAATCTTCCGGATGCAGTAATCCCACTCCAAAACAAGCAGGTTCACTCCATGCGGACACATTCCCTTTTCCGTCCCAGACACGCACTTTCCAATAAGAAAAGCTCCTGGAACTTAGAGGACTACCCTGGTATAAAACCCCATTGGATTTGTCTGACTCCATCTTTCCCGAATTCCACAGGTCTGCTTTTCCTTCCGACAAATACTTTTTATCCGAAGCGACCAGTATCTGATAAGCTGTTTGTTCGGCACCTTGTTCCTTTGAATTTAACACCCAACTGAAGTGAGGAGAAGTATTGTCGATTCCCAACGGCTCATTTAGGTTTTCACACTGCAAACCATCGACCTCCAACGACGAACGGGTACTGCACGAAACGACTAACAGCGAGATAAATGCAAATAATACTTTTAAAGAAATTCCTTTCATATCCGTAATTATTTATTTACCTCAAATTTATAAGTACCTGCAATCAACTCTTTAGGAGTATTTTCCCCTTCCAGATGCAATGTAGCCGTTGCACCGGGAGGCACAGTTACTTTATAAATAATTTTATCACCCACTCTTTCCCAAGCTGATTTTATCAACCCGTAAGGAGAATTATAAGAAGCTTTTACATAGGTCAGTTCTTCTACAAAATGAGGCTTCAGGATCACATTCTTAAAACCAGGGTTCTGCGGATCGACATTAATCCCCGCCAAGGCCTTATAGAACCATGCACCGATCTCACCATACATTATGTGATTCTGCGAATATCCCCAGGCAAGGCCATTATAATCCCAGTTCTCGTAAAGAGTTGTCGCTCCCTGGCGTAACCAGTTTCCCCATGAAGGATAATCCTGCTGGGTCACCATACGGTAAGCCTGTTCTACATTTCCCGTCTCCGTCAATGCATTAAGGATCGTTTTACATCCCATAATACCCACATCCAAATGATCTTTGTCCGCTTTTACCCGTTTGGTTAACTGTTCTGCAACCTTTTCTTTACAGTCTTCCGGGACTATACCCCAATATAAAGGCATACTAAGCTCCGTCTGATAGCCGTTGGCATAAATACCGGTTTCCCTATTCAGGAACTTCTCATTGATCGCATTCTTTATTTTTTCAGCCGCTGCCTTATAATACTCATAATCTTTCTCAAAACCGAACAGTTTGGCAGTACGGGAAACGATATCCGCATTTTTGTAATGATAAATAGAAGCTGTCAGTTCCTTATCTGCAATCGACTTATGAGGGACCCAGTCACCCAGACAGTAATCTCCGATCAACCCTTCCGGATACTTATTCAGCCAATAATCCGTATGCATCTTCATTGCTTCATAATTATCTTTCAAGCAAGTCGGATCACCGTAAAACTCATACAGGGTCCAGGGAATAATGGTCATCGAGCAAGTCCAGTCAGCGATATCGCCTCCCCAACCTCCGGAAGGAATGATACAACGCAGCCTGCCTCCGTCATACATATTATCCCGATGGTCTGCCATCCATTTTTCATATAGGGTAATTGCATCAAAACTATACAAGCCCGTTTCAATAGCCAGATGGGCGTCACCCGTCCAGCCATTTTTCTCACGATGAGGACAATCGGTCGGATATCCGACCAGATTCGATAAATAAGAATAATTCGTAGCCCTCAGCAATCTGTTGATCAACGTATCTGAACATTCGAAAGATCCGTTTGCCGGTGAATCCGTATGAATAAAATGAGATGTTATATTTTCTGTCGTCAGATGCAGAGGCTTATCCGAGGAGACTTCCACATATTGGAATCCCTTATAATTAAAACGGGGTGTAAATTCGTTTTCCTTACCGTCCAATATCAACACATCCGTCTGGAACAATTCATCTTCAGGGTGAACCCCATATTTCAACGGCTCGTTTACATTTTGATAAAACTGGATATTATTATCATCAAACAATCGTTTCCTGCGGGAATCCAGTTGTTCTCCATGACGTATTTTCACTTTTGTTCCGGGCGCACCCTTCGCCTTAAACGTCGTCACACCTGACCAGTTTTGCCCAAAGTCGTACAAATAAAGCGTATCATTCAACTTTTTCAGATCAACAGGCTTGCAATATTCCGTAGCACGAATCGGATGCATGGTCTGCGATGTTATATTTGCACCCGGCCAAACAACTTCCGTTGCGTTTTTCCAGGAAGAATCATCATAAGAAACCGTATTCCAACCCGGCAGTTCTTTCCTGAAATCATAATTTTCAGCTACATAAATAGCATTGAATGTAATGGGACCGCCTTTCACCTTGAAACTTTCATCGGATGCCAGAATCTCTTTTGTCCCATCCGTATATGTTATATGCAAATTCAGGCAGAAAGAAGGACGCTTACGCCATGGAGCTTTATCAAAGGACCATTCAGCAACCGGCTGATGGTTATACCAGCCATTTCCGAGAATTACCCCCACTGTATTATCTCCTTTACTCAAAAGATCAGTGACATCATACGTAACATACAATAACCGCTTGTCATAATCGGTAAAAGCCGGATCTAAAAAATGGTCACCGACCTTCTGCCCGTTAATGGATAGTTCATATAATCCGGCTGCCACTATGTACGCCCTTGCCGATTGGACGTTCTTGTCTAATCGAATAGCTTTCCGGAAATAGGGAGTCTCACGGGACTCTATATCCTGTCCATCTGAAATAAATGTTCCCTCCCAGTTTGAAGGCGTCAACATACCTGTTTCAAAAGAAGAAATTACTTTCCGGGATTCCTGCTTGTCTTTGTCCCAAACAGTAACACTCCAATAATATTTCGTAAAAGGCTCCAGGGCTTTCCCTTTATAACCTGCCATCGTTTTTCCGTCTGCCTTTTTCTCCTGCCACAAGATCTTCTTTCCTTTGGACAAAGCGACAGAATCTTTTCCTACAGTGATCCTGTAGGCGGTTTGAACGGCTCCGCCCCTGCTATCTTCCAGATGCCACGAAAAACGCGGAGCCTGGCGGTCGATACCTAACGGAGCAACCAGATGCTCGCATTTCAAATCTGTAGGCACACACTCTCCGGCTTTCTCCTGCGCCTCTAGTCCACAGATGTTTACAGAACATAAAAACACAATAACCATCCCCCTAATAATCTTATCCTTTTTCATCTCCTAATGAATTTAGTTTTAACAAACTCGACAGACACTGTATCCGGAATCCTCAACCGAAGGGTCCGTTTCCCTTTCTTTCCTTGGGAATAAAAATGTACTGCTCCTTTTGCTGTGTTATATTAACCGGACCGAGTAAACCTGCGTCAGTCAGTAGAGTACTTCCCCTCAGCATATCGAAACGGAAAACATCATATGTTTTTGTAAAACGCTTCTCTACCGGCAATAGCCCCTTGGCTTTGCATGATCCGGTGGTGAGACAAACAGATCACTAAGGTCACCTACTCTTTGACCTGCGACCGAATTGCAGCAAAAAAATATGACCAGTAAAAAGAAGATAAACCTTAATCCAGTATGTTTCATGGTATTTTTCTAATACAAATATTAACAAAACAAGGAGATTGTTACAAAGAACAATCTCCTCACTACTATCTATTTATCAATATCCCGGATTCTGTTCCAGCAAATAATTGATCTGTCTTTCTCTTAACGGGAAAGCGAATACCAAACGGTTTCCCGTTACCTCAAATGCAGAAGGAAGAATCCACTGATACTTTGCCTTCATCGTCTTTCCAAATTCGGTCATTGTTTCTATGGCTTTACCCGTACGAACCAAATCTGTCCAACGATGGTTTTCAAAGGCCAGTTCATGACGCATCTCATCAGCTACATCCTCTGCAGTAACGCTGGTCAGCGGCTCCAATCCGGCACGGGTTCTTACCTCGTTTATATAAGGCAAAGCCTCTGCATTCCGATTTTGTGCAACCAAATTTTCTGCCAGTAACAACAAAGTACCTGCATAACGGTAAACCGGGAAGTTATCTCCTGCACGCCCAGCATACTGATAAGGAGGGTGATAATACTTCCGGATGAAGTAGTAGAAATTTTTACCAGTTGTCGGAGTAAAATCCGATACCGTCTTGACTTCTTCGCAAGTAAACTGTTCAGCGTCATCTGTCTTACCTTCTGCTACAGCAATGGAAGCATCCAAACGCTTGTCACCCGGTTCATAAGACTGAATCATCTCTTCCGTAGGAACGCACCAGCCACCGCTTGTACCTGCATAGTTCGAAAAAGTGATACCCATCAGGAAGTCATTATTACTACATTTCGGAATCAAACGCCAAGGAATATCATTATGTACGCCTGCATTAGAGCCATCTTCGATGTACTGTATTTCAAAAATAGATTCTTTCGAGTTCTTATTGGCAGGATTAAATACAGCTTCATAACTGTCCAAAAGACCGTAATTCATCTGTGTGATATCTTTCAAATCCTGTTCAGCAGCTTTGTAATCACGAGTAGGCTGTGACATGTAACAATAAGCACGCAACATTTTAGCAGCTCCCATCGTTGCCCGGCCACTCTGCGGGAAAGTGCTTGCAACCGGCAATCCCAAAGATATTGCTTCCGAAACATCTGTAAGTATTTGTTTATAAACATCTTCTGCCGGAGATTTAGCAGCAAAAGCTTCTGCTTCGGTAGTAACCTCTTGCAACATAAGAGGAACACCGCCCCAATGCTGTACCAAATCGAAATAATAGAAGGCTCTCAGGAACAAAGCTTCTGCTTTTACCGTTTTCTTTTCTTCTTCCGTCAATTCGGAAGCATCCAGTCTACCCAAAATCGTATTTACCTTGGCAATACTAGAATAAACGCCTTTATAACGGTCCGGACTCCAACCGACAGTTTCGTCATCTAAAAACAAAGCTAGTTTTTCAGTCGAGTTATAAGGACCTCTATCACCGCTATAGTAGGTATAGAATGTATTATCTGAACGCATCTCATCCATAAATATACCACTCAAGGCGATATTTCTCAAACCTGTATACGAAGCAACTGTAGCTTGTTCAAAATGATCTGCAGTTTTATAAAATGTTTCCGTCGTAATAGTTGTCTCAGGAGTCAGATTCAAGAAAGAGTCACTGCAAGAAGAAAGAGACAACACACTTGCCGCAAAAATATATATATTCAACTTTTTCATATTCTCATGCTCTTTAAAATTTAACATTCAAGCCAATTGTATAAATTCTGGCAACAGGATATGTTGTATGATCCACTCCCTGATATAATCCGCTGGTGTTCTTGTTTACCTCCGGATTCATACCCGGATAAGAACCTACGGTAAACAGATTTTGAGCACTTCCATAAACACGTATTCCCTTGATATAAGGATTTGATTTCATCGGAATCGTATATCCCAACGTGATATTCTTTAACGTTATGTAATTATTCTTGAATACCCAACGAGAATTGGTATATCGGAATAACTCGGTCGTACCTGTTCTTGTTCTCGGAATATTACCATTACCTGGATTATCTTCTGAGCGCCAGCGTTCTGCGACTTCCTTACGAACATTAAATACACCGTCTATATTTTCCGTCCATTCATAAGTTCCGTCTATAATGTCTCCACCTAATGAACCGGTAAATACAACACTTGCATCAAAATCTTTCCATGAGAAAGTATTAGTCATACCAAAAATACAATCCGGATTCGGGTCGCCGATAAAAGTACGGTCATTATTATCAATAACATTATCGCCATTCAAGTCCTTCATACGAACAGTACCGACCATAGAAGAGGCATGTTTAGGTCCGGCTTCATATTCTTCCTGAGTCATGAAAACGCCATCATAGACGTAGCCGTAGAACAGACCTAATGGTTTACCGACTTCCGTACGGTTGTAATCTTCCTGATTGTTATTACCGCCAATCGGCGTATTGTTCGTACCCAGCTTCATTGCTTTATTACGGTTAAATGTCAAATTCAAGCTGGTATTCCATTTAAACTTGCCTGTCATATTCTTCGTTTCCAAGCCAACTTCATGTCCCCAGAATCTGAATTCACCAATATTGGATTGGATGTTTTCGAATCCGGAAGAATAAGGAATATCAATCTGATACAACAAACCATCCGTTTTCTTCCAATAGTAGTCATAAACCAAGAATACACGGTCATTGAATAATCCTAAATCCACACCGAAGTCGAGCTGTTTGGTTGTTTCCCAGGTAAGGTCCGCATTACCGATACCACTTGTTCCACGTCCGGCAGAAATTCCGTTATTGAAGACATAGTTGTAAGTTCCGATCGTAGCCAAATGATTATAGTTACCGATATTATAGTTACCTACGATACCATAACTTCCACGTAATTTTAAATAGCTCAACCTATCGAATCTCTCCATGAAGCTTTCATCCGAAGCAATCCAACCGGCAGAAACAGAGGGGAAATTAGCCCACTTCGCATTCATACCAAAACGAGAACAACCATCCCGACGGAAAGATACAGACAGTAAGTATTTACCCATATAATCATAATTGGCACGTGCCAGATAAGAGATCATTGCCCATGAACTTCTATCACCTTCACCGACCTTTGTTGTGGCGGCATTGAACCAACCCACTTCATCATCAGGATAATCTGATGCATTGATTTTTGCATTTTCAGAGGTCGTCTTCTGAGTTGAATATCCGAGCAAAAGATCAACATTATGCTTATCCGCAAATGTCTTATTGTAGGTCAACATATTCTCGATCAACCAGTTCACATATTTACTGGTACCATAAGAACCGACAGCCGGTTGAGGAGGAGCAGTGAACATGGCACCATTTGCAATAGAAGGAACCCATGATTCGGTTTGATCCGATCCCAAATCAGCATTTGCGCTGATACGATATTTCAATCCGTCTATAATTTTGACATCTGCATAGGTATTGAGAGTACCTCTCATTCTCTTTTTCGGATCGTCGCGTTCATTCAGCACGAGATAGAAGTTTGGATTGGCAAACATACCCGGTTGTGAATAAGATATCGGATATGTCCCGTCATCATTCTTGTATTTCAACTGTGGATCCATCAAGAAGGCAGAACCAATTATATTACGTCCGCCGCCCAATCCGGGAATAATCTGCCCGCTCATATAAGAACCTGATAAATTCAAGCCAAACGTTACACGGTCCGAAGCTTCATAGACATTATTGGCACGTGCCGAGAAGCGTTCCGAATAGGTATTGATAATAACACCATCCTGCTTATTGTAGTTCAGGTTCACAGCCGATTTCACTTTTGTAGTTCCTGACTGCAAACTCAGGTTATAATTCTGCGTCAATGCAGTCTGCAAAAGTACATCGTACCAGTCCGTACCATTCTGCAATGAAGAAGGATTCTGATAACATTCGGGAACTCCTCCGGTATAGCCTTCATACTTAGCCTGGTCTTCATAATACTCTTTTTTGAACTGGGCAAATTCCTGTGCATTCATTACATCGGGACGTCCTCTTTTTGATACTTGTGTTGCACCGAAATAAGCACTGAACTCGACATCAGTTTTTCCTTCTTTTGCTCTTTTAGTCGTTACCAAGATAACACCGTTGGCAGCCCTGGAACCATACAAAGAGGTAGAAGCAGCATCTTTAAGGATTGTAATATTTTCGATTTCTTCAGGACTTATCGACTCCAGTCCTGTACCTTCATTCGGAGTGATCGGGAATCCATCTATTACTACAAGAGGGCTGTTACCGCCATTCACTGAAGCAGCGCCACGGATACGGATAGCCATACCACCACCGGGTTCACCGTTTGCCTGTGTAATCTGTACTCCGGAGAATTTCCCCTGCATTTTCTGACTGATATTCGGAACTGGGATATCTTCCAGCTCCTCATTATTCAATTTGCTCATGGAACCAGTTACCGCACGGGCTTTCTGAGTACCATAGGCCACAACAACAACCTCATCCAGAGCTTCTGAATCTTCCGAGAGCTTTACTGCAAAAGTAGTTTGATTACCAACCACGATGTTTTGTGTATTATAACCAAGATAAGAAATTTGTAGTGTTGCATTACGAGAAATATCCAAAGAAAATCGTCCGTCTGCATCTGTAACAGTTCCGTTTGTTGTCCCCTTCTCCAAGACATTGGCACCGATAACCGGTACTCCCTCTTTGTCTGTTACAACACCCGTAATTTTCTTTTGTTGCTGACTAATTGTTATTGACACATCCTTCAAATTAGAGTCATTAGCCGCATATACATTTGCTCCTGAGAGCATGCTTAAAAGTAATAATGGAAGTGTGGACTTTAATATAGGAGTATATTTACCCCCCCCCCCCCCGTTAAACATTTTTTCATACTTATTTCACATTTGTTATGTTATTAAGAATAGAGTATTTTATCAGTCTTACCTGATATGTTTAAGATTATCAAAATTGTACTTTGTATAAATTTGATACTAGTGCTTTCAATTACAATTAGGGCATAGGCATATTACATTTAAAGTTAAACATGATAGATTCTTTGTATTATATGGCCAGTATATTTACAACAACAAAAGTATTCACTCGGAAATAAATATTGTTTAGAAAAATGACTTTAAATGTTATAAAAATGACAGAATGGTTCTTTTTGTACAAAACGCCCTATACACTTAAGTTTTATAGACAATAAAAGACTTTTATAAAGGACAATAAATAACATATATTTACACACAAATAAAGATAGCCTGCCGGTATCGTTAGATGGGATACCTACTATATTGATACCCATACAATAGACATAGGTATGCTTACACAGACTATGTACCAACCCGGATTCAAACGGGCACAATGCAATTATCCCCATCGGTCAACAGGTCGGTCACGTCGTATGTATAATATCCCAACACCTCGCATTCCGGCATAGCTGTAGTTGCAAAGAAGGTGAATGGCTTTTATATTCATTAGTCTGCCGTAGAAAACAGGCGGACGATCAGATCGAAATTGGAATCACGGAAAGAAGTTTCCCACGGGGTCGTATCCGCTTGTTCATTGCGGGACTTGAGCATTCCGGAGGCTTTTTCCATCTCGCCGCGGTAAACGGCTGCACACCACTGGGTAATCCGGTTTTCAGGGAAATCCGTTTCCCAGGAGGCAACCATACGGTCCGCTTCCACTTCTTTTCCCAGCTCACGCAAGGCCAGTGCAGTCAGGAGATTGCCGGAACCAAACCGGGAACGTGACGTTTTATAACCGGCCACAGACGACAAGAGTGTCGCTGCTTTTTGATTATCCCCCTGCCCCGTCAAGGCTTTTGCTTCCAGATAATCTTCCAGACGGCTATCAATCATATCGTCATAAGGTTTGCCTACTCCCAGGTTTTCGGGCCATTCCTTTGAGGCTTCCACATTTCGCATGACCTGCCTGTAGTTCTTCCGGCTCAGCTGTTCCATTGCCTGGTAGAGGTTAGCGGCACGATAAACGGCACGTCCGGCATACGAGCCTTCATTCGGAAGGACCTGCATCTTGTTCAGTAAGGAAATGCAAGGCTGGTACTGGCCTGTTTCACATAAAGCCTTTGCATATTTCAGGCCGATATAATAATTAGACGGATATTTCTTTATGTACTTCTTTCCGGTCTCTACAGCCTGCTGCCATTGGTTGTTCGCAGTATACTGATTTATCAATGCAAACCCTGTACGCCATGACATTCCGACCTGCTCCGCTTTCAGCAAGTCTACCAACCGCTCTTCACCACTCTTCAAAGAAGCACGGCTCAGATAGAAGGGGGCATAACCGGTCTCCCCGCAATCATTGAACAAAGACAATGCTTTCTCCCTGTTTTGATTTGCCCAGTAGATCAAGCCTTTATAATAACTGATCTTCCAGTCGGGACGCACGGTTGCGGCCCATTCCAACGCTTTCAAAGAGCCGGGGCGGAAAGGGAAGACCATCTCCGGAGAAACTTCATTAGCACGTTGCAGCACGCGAAGGCTTTCATCGTCATTGCCTGTCCGGTGCAACAGGTAAGCCTGTTTGTAGAGGGCAACCGGATAGTTGCCGGCACAGGACAAGAGAGACAAAGCTTCTTCTGTGCAACCGACCGACTCATACCATTCAGCCAGCTCCATATAAGTTTCAAAAGGAAGTTCGTTGCGTATCAATGACTGAAAATCATCTATCGGATGCCCGGAGCCGTCGCCCTGATAGAGTTGTTCAAAACGTGCTGCATGGTACAACGGAAGCTCTTCCAGCAACGGATCGATAAGCGCTTTTGCTTCCGGCAACCGGGCTGTCTTACGATAGACTACCATTAATACCTGATCCGCACTCAGGTTGCGTTTATTAAACTCTTTGCTCTTCAACGCATATTGTTCCGCCTTTGTCCAGTTACGGTCGATCAGATACATCTCTGCCAGCTTCTCATAAGCAGCACTGCGCACGGAGGGGGAATAAGACGCTACCGAGAAACCGTCTTTGGCATCCGTGTTATTTCCTAAAGCCATATTACACAAGCCATACAAATAATTGGTTTCACCCTGATACGTATTGATGCCAAGTGCCGTCCGGCAATGCACCAATGCCTCTTCATAACGTCCCTGACGGTAATACAAAGAAGCCAGGCTTGTCAGTGCCGGAAGGAAATAAGGGTCTGCTTTCAGAGAGGCAGCCAGATACCTCTCCGCTTTGTCATAGACCTTCTGATTCATCCATTGTTCACCCTGCGTATAAAGACCATATACCGAGTTCCAGTCGAAATCGGCAGGCAATTGTTTCGGGCGACTGGTGATGTTATCCGAAGGTACCTCCGAATAAACCAGCAGATCTTCGCCCACAACCACTTTCAGGTTTCCCCGGGCTACAACCCCATTCAACGGAATGGAATCTTTCCAGGTCTCCAATACGCCACAGGCCAATGGGAAAGAATGTACTTCCTTTCCATCGCCGTCATACAACTTTAAGGTCGTGGAAAGTTGCTGTAACGGGGAGAAATATAATTTCAGATAACCATCCTCACGCAATACATTCAATGCCCCGACACGGCCGGCTTTCGACACGCCTTTGATCCCCTTTACCGGGAACCAGTATTCTGTCCAACGGTCTGTCGCCTGAGGGCCGAAAGCGGTATGCTTATAAGGAGTAAAACCACTGTTGGAAGCAGGCTGGTTATACATACGGCCGGATTGCAATTCGATGTACTGCCCGTCGGTATCGGTTAACAGATCTTCCCAGATACCACCTTCACGGGACAGGCCCCAAAGGAAAATCTTCATCCCCAGTTTCTCATCATAATCCGCATGATGGATAGATCCGAAATCATCATCGTGCCAGTAAGCGCCATAGAAGTCATTGTATTTGCCCAGTACATGATAAGACTTCGAGTTTCCGAAATCATTCTTTTCATACCAGGAAATATCGCGTCCCTGTTCATCGAGCGGGAACGAATGGAGTTCGCCGCCATGACCGATATAATTGGTTCCCGGATAACAGAACTGTGCATTTCCGGCCGCCCGATAACCGGCATTCATCCACTGGTAATAAGGCTGATCGATGGAAGATCCGTTATGCCAGGTTGTCGTGGTAGTAAAATAAGCCTTGTCTTTCGGCAGATTCACTTCCACAGTCCAAAACGTACGGGTCACCAGGTCGTAGGAAGAGACGTAGCAGCTTACACTGCCATCGTTCTTCTGTTGCGTCAGGTAATCGACAGGTGTGCTGGAGGTCGGCGCATGGCCTATTATACCGAAATTAAATTCGATACCGCCCGAAGTCCAGGGTCCGCGCATGGCAATATCACGGAACTTCACCACATGGTTATTATAGATAAACTCCTTTCCGGAGGTCTTATCCACAGCTCCCCATATCTTCCCTCCGATCTCCGGGAAAAGGGTCAGGCGGATATAGTCGTTTTCAAGCGTAACGACTTTCCACTCCTTGTCTATTACTTTGGCAGAGAATCCGTCGAAACGGAAATAGGGATAAAACAAGTCGGAAGGATCGGCCACCGGATCGGGGTCGGAGAACGGGTAGGTTTTTACTGTTTGCAACGTTTCCGTTACAACCGCCTGCTGCTGTGCTGATAATGGTTGCAACATAATTATTGCAACTAAAAGAAGGATTATATTACTTTTCATATAATGATATTTAGGCTAATAATACTGTTGAAATGCCGGAAACAATGTTTCTGACCACTTGACGCAGGGTCGAAATGGAATTCACAATGTTTCTGGCAGGTTCACCCAGGGGCGAAATCAAATTTACAATGTTTCTGGCATATTTACTCAGGGTTGAAATGGAATTTACAATGTTTCCGGCAGGTTTACTCACGGTTGAAGTGGGAGAAACATTGTTTCCGGCACTTCAACCGTAAATCACCTCAGCTATTTTTGTTGCACACTAATCAGTAACCCTTTTCCTTTAGGGACAGTGATCTCATCTCCCGGTTTCCAGGTTGTTTCCGGCTGGAAATTCTCTATTTCCGGTGCATACAACGTTACTTTCGACGGATCCAGGCCAAGCGCCGTCCAATCCACGGAAAGAGTCACTTTAGCATCCGTATCTTCCCAGGTTGCCAGCGAGATCAATGTTTTTTCTCCTGTATGGCGGTAGATAGTCGCCAATGTCTTTTCGCTGTTTGTCTTTACCGGATTATCTTTCACCCAGTAGCCGATCATTTCGCTGTGCTGCATACCGAACGAATCCCATAACTTCCACAACGGGCCGTTATCTACACGCGGGCTGCGGCCGGTCATGCCGTACAACATGCCCCGCCACGGGTTGCCGCCGCCTTCCAGCATTTCCCCCATCAGTCCGTAAGGAATACCGGAGACTTCTATCAGCCAGAACTCGGGAGGAAAATCATAATTGAAATACTCGCCGAACCACAGGCGGTCGAGATACGGGAAATGTTCGAGATAAAGGTTCGCACTGTTGGCAAAGCCGTCGCGCTCATTATACTGGTTTGCCGAATGCAGGTCAATCATCGCGCCCGGATTCGTGCGGTTCATGATCTTTCGGATACGCTTCATCGTCATGCGATCGAATGCCAGGTCATCGATATACAAGCCATCGATACCCACGTTCTTTACCAGCCAGTCGAGGCCTTCCAGATAATAATTATGCCAGCGGGAAACGCCGCTGTTTACGATTGCCGCATCTTTCAGGTGGGGCACAAACCAGGCGCCGATGTAGTTCTGGTCCAAATGTTCCTGCAACCAGGAGAAACCGCCGCCGGGACCTTCCGAGAAAATCTCATTCCCCAGGCTCCGCAAAGCGAACATCTCCACACAACTGTTGGACAGTTCGCGAACCGTATTATAAATCTTCACCTTCATATCCCGGGCATGCGCTCCGTCGATATAAGCCTTCATCTCCTTCGTCCGCAGGAACGGATAGTTGATAAAAGGATTGATGCCGTTTGCATGATGTATATTAATCACATTAGCACCCACCTTTTCAACCTTCTCTATAAAATCATAACTATGATAATAACGTTCGCGCCATTGCTTATCGGTATCGACCGGACGGAACGGGGTGATGGCGATATTAAAATAATAATACAGTCTGTCCCCCTTCTTTACCTCCCGCTTCCCGGAATAGGCATTGATCCGTGTGCCGTCGGCAGCCTTGTTGATATCGATGCCGCCGTTTCCGTTATTGCACCAGGAAACGGGCATATGCAGCGGTTTCTGGTGATAGAAATTCGTATTCAACGGACGTTCATATGTATTGTCGTAGAAACGGATCTGGAGGCCGGCATTAACATCGCCTACCCAGGGGCCATCCTGGTTTTTCTCCACGTTCCATTTCCAGCGGAGGTCTTTCGGGCAATAACCGCCTTTCTCTCCCAGCCCCATCATATAACGTCCTATGCCGGGTGCCAGATGCGTACGCAGTCCTATATCTTCCACGGAAGCATCTTCGCGGGCAACCAGCGTCACTTTATATTCGATATTCCCATCCGATTCCATCTCTCCTTCCAGATCCATCAGGAAACGGCTGTTCTGGTTCAAAGCCTTCCAGGCGATAGCTCCCTGTTTGTGCTTCGTGATCTCAAAGTTCAGATTCTCCCAGGCACCGCCATCCGCTGCCAGTTCCATCGGAGCCGATAGGACAGACCGCCCGTCGGTTCCGATTCCCGTCATCGTTTCCTTAAAATAACTGGTAATGCCGGCAGGCAATCCCAAGGACGAAAGCGTAACCTCACGCCCCAGGCAACCGATTGTCTTATCTTTCATCACCAACGGCGTATAAGGAGCGATCACCTCGTCATCAAAACCTATCTGCGAATTGAGCCACCGCAGACGGGAATGGCGCCAGGGTTCATTATCACCGTGGTTCGCTATTACATTTTCAGATACACGCAAGGAGACCTGCACCGTTTTACTTTCCGCATTGGCAGCAGAGACCGTCACCGTCCCCTGATAGGTTCCCGAAGAAAGATGCTCCGGCAGTTGTGTACCGATCCATAAAGCCTGTACCTTACCCTGTTCGACGGAGCAGTTCTTCTTAAATACGGTTCCCGTCACATCCGTCCCTTCCGTATTGAAACAGGTAAACGAAGAGGCGGGTATCTGCTCGCCGGTCACAGCATTAGACAGAGCCGAAAAGTCCACATGCAGATTCTCCACATCCGTACGGGCCGCCCATACGCCCAGCTGGAATACATAATATTCGCCTTTATCGGCCTCTCCCGTAAAGGTATCGTGCCGGTCATCGGCAATCCACTTATAAGGGATATCGGTCGTCATGCGAATCGGATATTTCCGGTCCTCGGTAAACAAAATATAGTTCTCGGAAGGATGTTTTTTCAACAGGCGGGCAGTCTCGTCGGCCGTCGCGATCACCTCCATCGGATAAAAGCTATTCAACTGGTCGATCGCCTGAAACTGCACGATCCGGGCAGCCGGAAGTGAAGGAGCTTTCTTGCCCGACAATTTATTTTTCTTTACCCAGTCGGCCGAAGCGGTATTCTCGAAAGGAGGATAATTGACAGTCGGATAGTAACGGCTGCCGCTCATCACATTTTTCAGGTAATAAATGTAATACTCTCCCGGAACAGTCTGCGGCTGGAAAGCCACTTCCCCTCTCTCCCGGTTCACAGCGAAACGGCATACATTGGTAATCCGTTTTCCGGTCGTCGCATCCACTACGATCAGATTCTTATCTTCCGGATTCAGGTCACGGCGACGCCATTCGATAGTAGCCAGTACCGCATCCGCCGGTTTTTCCACCGATACGACAACCCGGTGATTACCCAGCGAGTCGGCATCCCAGTTTCCAAGTCCATACAATTTGTCGGCAGGTATGTTCTGAGCTTGCAAGCCTCCGAAGGTTAACAAACCCAACAATGTAAATAGTAATCGTTTCATATACTTAGTATTTAAAATTCAAATCCGACTGACCAGTATCATAAGTTTCTTACAACAGCGTTTATCCTCCACTTACCGGATAAACTTTTCCTTCGATAATTCTATTCATCAAAGATAATAATATCTTCTTAAGTAACTTATGTAAAACTTATTATCATTTACTTTTTATTGGCAGAATAACTGTTTCAACTCCTTTTACACTACTATTCCGACGGTACCCATATACACATGTGAAAGGAATCAGGACTGGTATGCAGTCCTAATCCCCTTCATATTTATTGTCGATGCTATTTTTCCAGATC
Source organism: Parabacteroides goldsteinii DSM 19448 = WAL 12034 (assembly GCF_000969835.1). Lineage (GTDB taxonomy): Bacteria > Bacteroidota > Bacteroidia > Bacteroidales > Tannerellaceae > Parabacteroides > Parabacteroides goldsteinii. Next base: position 2,450,226 of record NZ_KQ033912.1, on the reverse strand, counting down.
TTCACATGGCATTTTTTCTTTAAACCTTCAGTCCATTGCCTGACATATTCAAACCAGGCATCCGCATCTTTATAACCAAAAGACTCCTTCATAGAAGTGAAAACGATATGATAACTAAATGAACACCTCCCTTCCGCCTGTATAATATACAAGTCATTGTATCGATCTTCAGTTTCCTGCCGGATCAAATCGTCAGGAAGAGAAATGGCTAACCCTACCGTTTCCTTAGCGTATTTAACCGTATCGCCTACAGGCCAGTCTGTTCCCCAACAAGCCAACGTTCCCTTATGATCGGAATAAGACCGGGAATCCTTCATTTTCAGAAGCCCTGTACTAAACACCTCCTTTTTCAACGGTTCACTAAAATAAACCTGCACTTCACAATCGCGATGTCCTGCATACAAAATATAACGGATCGTCATCTGCAAATCGGAACCCTGGTATTTCCAGTGATGAGAACGAACATCTACCACCGTCCGGATCGGACCATAGGCACATATCGTTTCACTAAAGGCTTCCGCATTCTCTATATGAGTAGCCTGCACTCCATCCCAACCTTTCAACGTACCTAGTCCGCAACTATTCCCGACAAGCAGGACATCATCCCCATAGCCTTGGGCAAGCTGCTCATCTGTCGGATAAAACTGGCTTTTCTCAATCTCCAACCGTTTTGTGAACTTTCCGTAAATATCTACCGTCTGTTTCTTATCGAAATAAATACGATAAGCAACCAACTCCGATTCGAAAGCAGGACCATGATGATGCAGATGATCATAGACATAACTGGAAGCAGGGACCGTCAGCGACCGGACCGGTATATGTTTTCCTTTAGGGTCACTGATCAACATTTCTGCATAAACACGGGACGTATAATCATTTGGCTTATCAATAGAGAAGAATTCGATTCTGAACTCCTTTCGGGAGCGAGGCGGTATATCTGCTACAAAAGCCAGTTCATCCGCTAGCCCGTTCCCATCCAGATCATCCAGTTGGGAAGCGATTTCCCGCTCACCATCCCACACCCTTACCGACCGGACATCAAAATCAATGTCAATATCTTTCAAACCGACCACAACCGGTTCATCCTGTTTATGGATTTCCCAGTCATTTACAATTTCTATCTGCCGCACAATCCCGGCAGCAAAAAGCCCGGCCGGTAACTGAACAAAAACAATAAAACACAACCAATGACCGAACTTACTGAATCCCGATTTCATATACATAGCTCTTTTTAAGAAAACCCGGATGTACCTTCCAGCCTGTCCGGTACACCCAGACCGATTTATTCCATAAGTGCCGTAGCACACCAAAGATAAGGGGCCTGCCCGTGATAATCCCCCGCAATACGCGGACGATCATAATAATACTGTTTGTCATTTTTCTTATTCGTTCCTACACAAACCTCACGAACATCTCCCTCTTCATTAATATAAGGAACCAGTGCCAACCAGGCCCTGCGTGCAACCGGAGCATATTCTTTCTTATCCAGCCATCCCTGTTTTACACCGGTGATAATCGCATAAGCAAACATCGCCGAACCGGATGTCTCAGGCCAGCAATCCGATTGATCTATCAACTGATTCCACATGCCGTCCTTTCCCTGGTAAGCTTTCAAACTATCCATCATTTTACGATAACCTTCCAGTATCCGATCCCGGTCCCGATTATTCTCAGGCAATGCCTTTAACAGCTCCGCCATGCCCGCAGCCATCCAACCGTTCCCTCTTGCCCAAAAGAAGGGGACGTCGGGAGCATGATAAAACAAGCCATTCGATCGTTGTAACTCATCCAGGTAATAGACCATTTCACGGGCAGCACGGTCAATATATTTCTTCTCTCCGGTTACCCGGTATGCCTGGCTCTGCACGATCGTGATCATGAACATATCATCGATCCAAAGACGTGTCTGCCAGGAGAAACCTTTCTCTGCATTCCTCTTTTCTTCCGGTGTGGCATCTGTCGGCAACTCCCACTGCGTATCGGCATAAGGCATCCCCAGATCATAATATTTCTGCTCTTTAGTTACCTGGTAAAACTCCAGAGGCAGGCAGCCGAACATGTTCAGATCGACATGGTTCTTGATCGGCAAGTAGGCTTTTTCCTCATTAAACAAAGGCTCAAAACGTTTCTCCAGCATTCCTGTCAATTCGTTATCGCCGGCGATCTGCGCATATTTCAAAGCCCCCAACCAAGTACAAACTTCCGCATAATGTATCCACTTTCCTCCGTGCAGAAAATGTTCTCCCGGTATAAAATGCCTGCCAAGCTTCGCCCCGATCTCTCTCGGAGTAAAACCTTCAGGAAAACTCGCCGGGTCAAGGCTCTCATCCGGTGCTTCCCTGACCTGGCCGTTTACCTGGTCCGCCAGCGGCTTTACTTCCAATGGGAGAGAATGAGCGCCGTCTTTCCCTCCTATCAGCAGAACCAGAAGCAAACATAGAATTTGTCTCATATATTTCCTGTTTATCATATTTTACAAATTAGCCGGATTCTTACCGGGTTTCACCGGAGCCTGAACAGACAAATCCCCCCAGGAAGCGTTCAACACATTATCTGAAATAACAGCATCGGCTCCGTCGACCGACAGTTCATCCGACTGATTTCCAAATGACAATGCAAATGCATAAATAGCCTGTGCTACCTGAGTCAGATCAAAATCTTTCTCATTACCGGAATAGATCACATAATCCACCCAACTGTTCTCTCCGTCACCCCCTTTTTCCCAGTATCCTTTCAGATGATCAAAACGAGCTTCCAGCAAGCGAATAGCAGTCTTACACCCGGATGCTTCTGCTGTAAAAGCCACATTCTCCCTGACCGGCAGACTGACATCCAAATCTTTACAACTACCGAACTCAAAACGCAGACGAAGGTCTTTCGCTTTGAACTTCCCGTCCCGTATCCTGTCGATACTGATATGTTTATCACCGCCATTTGTTCCAAAGTTAATGACAGCCAACACCTTATTCTCCTTCTGCCGGGTAAAGACAGAAGCCGTACTGAAATCATACATATCATGAAGCAGGCGGACCTGTAAATAGTGAGCCATATTCAATTCGCCCCAGTAAGCAGTCAACGGACGGCGTTGGTTCCACATGCTCGATCTCGAAACAGAAGATAGGACATAGTTATCCGTCAGATAAGCCGTCCCGACAATCTGCGGTTCTTCCTTTTCAAAGATATCTGTCTCCGTACGCGGATAGTCAGGAGTCAGAAAATAAGACAGTAAGTTTTCCGGTATATGATGTTTAGTCTTCACATCTACTCTTTCCGGGTCATATCCCAGGTTTACTTTACCTTCGGAAGCCTCTTTCAATATGCCATAATAGGATGTCGACACCAGTGTCCGGTATGAACGGCTATGCGGGCCTGCCCACTGAGCCGACTTTTTATGGTAATGGCGTGCTATCATTTCCCAGCATTTCACATATAATTCATCAATCATCCGTTTAGCTTCCGGCTCGACGATATGGCGTTGCATACGGTTCAGTTCGTCGATAGCCACGATCGAATAAGTCGGACTGTTATATTCGGAAAAGCCACCTTTCTCCTGCGTATACTCATAGAACTTCTTCAACCGTTCATTGGCATACTCCTGCATTTCAGGCATATCAAAAAGATGAGAAGTGACATAGGTCACATAGGTTCCCATGATCGCTATATTCGTATAGCCGGGACCACAGTTTCTTTTCTGTACGGATTTAGCAGCCAGTACCAAGGCATTCTCTACCTTTTTCAACAGGGCGGCAGGTAACTTGTCTTTATGCCCCATATAAATATCCAGCAAAGAGACAGCGTTGAAATCAGCCCAGTTATAATCGATCGGCGATTTCTTTGTTGCCAACGGCTCTTCTTCATAGTAAGGCCATACACCACAGGACGGAGAATTCGGATCGGTATCCTGCAAAGAGATCGTTTTGTCTATTACATCGAAAGCACGCTGTTCGTACTCCTTCATTCCGCAGTCCAGCAAAGAGACAGCATAATAAAAGGAAGCGCGTACCTCATGAAAAGTTCCGTTCATAGCATCAGTATGGTAGTTCCAGTCTTTGATTACCTTCGTAATCATCCTGCCTTCCAGATCATACCTTTTATCCATCTCAGCAATATTCTTCAATAATATCTGTCTGTCGAAATCAGAGACGGTTACCGGTTCATATTTGATATAACCGTCATTATATTGACCGCCGTTACTGCAAGACCAGCCAATCAGTCCTGCCAACAGGAAACATAAGGAAACATATATTCGGTTCATAAGTCGCCAATTTAAGTATTAGTAAAAAAGAAAGGCAACCGCTCTCTATATGGAGAACGGTTCCTTTTATTCAGTCAGAGAATCAATAACCCGGATTCTGCCACATGATATTTTTATTGTTATACCGTGACAGCTCATCAAAAGGTATTGCGAAGATCTCCCGGTATTCACCATCCATAGAATAACGTCCGCCACCTTCGTCTTCATCGAGGAAATGTTTGTTTATGACCTCCTGTGCAATTCCCCAGCGAACCAGATCATTCCAACGTAGACCTTCGAATGCAAACTCTACGCGGCGTTCCTGCATGATTGCTTTCCGAAAAGCATCCTGGTCAGGTACCGTAGCCGACGTCAAAGCGGGAAGTCCTGCCCTGCCGCGTACTTCATTCAAAATCCTGAATGCCTCTCCGTTGGCAGCATATCCTTCTTCATTCAAACATTCGGCATACATCATTTTCACATCCGTATAGCGGATAACCGGCAGATTGTTCGCCCAGTCCGATTGTGTCTGCGGCGTATACGCATCATAATGGATATATTTCAGGATATAGTGATATTTCGATTCAACCACTCCGTTGATCACCAAATTCGTCACGATAGAGACATCTTTACGCAGATCGCCCTCCTCATAGGCTGCCACCATATCTTTCGAGACATACATGGCCGTTGAATAACCGGCAAAAGGCATCAATACCCCTTCTTTATATCCTTCCGGTAACAGGCCGGTGGTAAAAGTCTGTCCTTCCCCAGTCAGGTTTCCGGTGAACTGTACTTCCCAAACCCGTTCTTTTCCATTATCGTGCGAATCGGTAAAGCAGTTCACATACTCTTCTTCCATTGCATACAAACCGGAATTGATAATATCGGCAAGATAAGGTTTAGCATCCGAGAACCTGGACTGGAACATATACAAACGTGCTAAGCCACCTTCTGCCGCATACTTCGTGATCCGGCCCAGGTTAGAGCCGCTCCATGAATCCGGTAACAAGCCAATCGCATTCTTATAATCGTCTGCTGCAAACTCAAATGTCTGCTCCTGTGTAGAGCGGGCGATCGTCTTAATTTCTGACACCGACATCTCCTTATCGATCAAGGGCATACCACCGAACATCCATCCCAACGTATAATAGGACCAGGCACGTAACGTATAGGCTTCCCCTTTGATAGCATTTTTCAGGTTAGCATCCGGAAAATCGACGGCATCTATCTTATCCAGGATCATATTGCTACGGGAAATGATCGTCCACAACTTCTGCCAGGCGGAAGACAAGTAGCTGATATCGTCCGAATCGGTAAACTGGTCTACTCCAAAAGTATAGCCGGCCCCATTCCGGGTATCGTCACTCCGGGCGATCATTAAACGATACCAGCAGTCATTCGTTTTGTAAAGCTCCTGCTGAGCTGCATAAACCGCTGCTATTGCATAGTCGAAATCCGACTGTGACTGGTAGGAACCTGCCGCACTATAGGATGATTCCGGGATCGTGGTCAGAAAATCATTACATCCCGTCAATAGTGTACAACCACCCATCGCCAGCAGAATAAAATACTTATATAGACTTTTCTTATACTGTTTCATATCCTTTATTTTTAATTAAAATACGACACTCACACCAAAAATAACCCTTTTGCTCAACGGATAAGTACTGTAATCCAGTCCCATCATCGTAGTAGCATTCCCGAAACTGTTCGTTTCCGGCGTATACCCCGGATAACTGTCGAACGTTTTCAAATTATCCAGGGAAACATAACATCTCAGATTACTCAGGATAGTATTTTTCAACACCTGCTTAGGAATTGTATAACCGAATGTTATATTCTTTATCCTCAGATAAGTGGCATCATAAATACGGCGGTCGTCATTATTGTCATTCTTACCCACCGGATTAGGAGTTTCCCCATCCCATGACAGATCGATACCATGTTGCGACAGGTAATCGACAGGCATCGGATTTTCATTGCTGCCGTATAATGCCAGATAGTCCGGCTTATAAGAACGAAGCCATCTTCTCAAACCGTTCACATTGGCACCGCCATTGTCATACTGGCGGGATCCCAGGAAGAGGACATCACCGCCGATCTGTCCCTGTAACAAGATGCTCAGGTCGAAATTATTCCAGGAGAAACGGTTCGTCAAACCGAATACCACGTCCGGCAGGTTATTGCCATAAGGAACATAGTCGGCAGAAGTGATCTGACCGTCCTTATCCTGGTCTACATACTTCACGTTACCCACTTCCTGACCGGCAAGGATCGGAACCAACGCTTTGCCATTGGCATCGAAATCGGAAGGCAACAGGATACCATCTGTCCTGTAGCAATAGAACTGGGATACAGGTCCTCCTACTTTCGTAATGAACTGGGCATCCCAGGAAGTAGAAGTGAACTGGTCAATCTCACCCATATCCAATACTTCGTTGCGGTTGCGGGAGAAGTTGAGAGAAGTCGACCAGTCAAATTTCCCAACAATATTATGAGAAGTAATATCCAACTCCCAACCTTTGTTCCTGATAGAACCGACATTCGCCGTATAAGAGGAGAAACCAGTCGTATAAGGGATGGGAACACTGAACAACAGGTTGTCCGTGGTATTGATATAATAGTCGAAATTAAACTGTATACGGTTTTTCAGGGCGGAGAAATCAAGGCCGAAGTCCAGTGTCTTCGTCGATTCCCATTGCAGGTCTTCATTAGCGATCCTGCTCGGGGCAACACCCGAAGAGACCTTATCTCCCCAGGAAGTATTGTAGCTTCCCAAGAGTGCCATATAGGTATAATCGCCGATACGGTCGTTACCCGACATACCCCAGGCAGCTCTCAGTTTCAATAAGGAAATCCAGTCGAGGCTCTCCATAAAAGACTCTTCATTGATTTTCCAGCCGGCAGAGAAAGAAGGGAACACCCCCCATTTCTTGTTTGAGCCGAAACGGGAGGAACCGTCATAACGGGCACTGACTGTCAACAGATACTTTTCCTTATAATCATAGCTAGCACGCCCGAAGAAGGAAGCGGTAGTATAAGCAGTACGCTGCGTTGTCGCTGTAGTAGGCGTCGTCGCCACATTTAATGTTTCGATCGACTCATACGGCCATCCGCTGGCAGCAGCAGATATTATATAATAATTTTTCTCTTCCGCACTTTGTCCCAGCAAAACACTCAGGTTATGATCCTTGAACGATTTATCGTAAGACAATGTATTCTGGAAAACCCAGTTACGGGTATTTGAAGAGTTACTGTTCCCCCTGGTCACATTCCCATTGGAATAAGTCACGTTACCCGGCTGGAAGAACTCATACGTTTTGCCGTCATAATTATAACTGTACTGGGTTTTGAAGGTCAACCCGTCAAGAATATCATATTCTCCCCAAACAGATGCGGCCACACGCATGAATTTAGTATTATCGGTCGTGTACTTCAACTGTTCTACCGGATTCGGATAAGTTGTCCCTATATTCTCGGGGAATCCCCAGTCGCGGGTACCTTCCGTCAGTTTCATTAACGGAGTAAGCATAAGAGCATGGTGCAAAGACGATTCCTTTCCTTTACCGTTGCTACCTCCATTTGAATCTGCACCGTCACGGTCAGAATGCGAAATGGAAACATTCACCCCAGTCCGTAATTTCTTCGTGATATTCATCATCGCATTCAGGCGGGCATTCAGTCTTTCATAGTAAGAATACTTTACAATACCTTCCTGGTTCATATAACCGGCAGAGAAATAGATACTCCCGATATCGCCTTTGGCAGAAGCAGAAGCCTGGTAGCTCTGGATCGGAGCCGTATGCATGACCGCATCCTGCCAGTCGGTAAATTCCGTAGTAGACGCCCAGGAGGAAGGGATCTGATTCCCTGCACTTCTTGCCGACATCGGGTCGCTCATGGAGCCGCCTGCACGCAGGTGATTCAGGTTTCTGCGGAACATATTCCACGCTACCCATTCTTCACCGGACATCACATCCAGTTTCTTCTCCGGAGTAGAAACGCCATAATAGGCATCGAATGTGATCGTCGGTTTACCTTGTCCCTGCTTTGTTTCGATCAGGACCACCCCGTTCGCTCCCCTTGAACCATAGATAGAAGTAGCGGAAGCATCTTTCAATATCTGAATAGAAGCGATATCCGTCGGGTTAAGATCACTCATGTTGTCACGGGGAACGCCGTCGATAACATATAATGGACTGCTATCCCCGTTGATCGTATTCATACCACGGATACGGATCACCAGTTCTTCCCCCGGAACACCACCGCCGGAAGCAGAAGAACGGACACCCGCCAACTGTCCCTGAAAAGCTTCTCCCAGCGTTGTGATTGCCCTGTCTTTCACAGCTTCGTCCGTGATCTTGGATACGGAGCTGGTCAGGTTCTGCCGCTTCACCGAACCATAACCGACTACGACCACCTCGTCAAGAGCCTGTGTATCTTCCGACAGAATAACGATAACAGAGGTTTTCCCTTCCAACTTGACATCTTCAGATACATAGCCGATAAACGATACCTGCAAAACGGCATTCGGCGAAGCATCCAATGTGAATTGTCCGTCCAGATCAGTCATTGTTCCCGTAGTAGTACCTTTGACCATCACATTTGCTCCGGCGATCGTTTCGCCCGATACATCTTTCACAACTCCCGTAATCTTTTGTTGTGCCATTGCCTGTAGTGTCCCCAACAAAAGAAGAAGAAGGACACAACTCATTATTTTACGGCTTTTAAACCGCCACGACAGTTTTCTCATATTGCAATGCGTGTTTTTTATGATAAAATCCATACAATAAATTAATGATTAGTTAGTAATAAATTCAGGTTATCTCAAATACATAAGACATTTGAACCATCCCGGAAAACAACGTATCCGGTTCCTTCTCTGTACTCAGCATATCTTCATAGGCACTCGTTTTTTAATCAATTATACTATTCGTCGATCTCCTTTCATATCCCAGTAATACATACGCGGTCATCTGACCACCTCTCCAACGACAAGGATCTTTCCTATATAAGTATTGAACTCATCGAAATAGGATAATTCTTTCACACCGGACGGTCGTGAAGAATAAATTTCCTTTTTATCGAACCACCGGCTGTCAGGCTTGATTATAACGGTATGCATCCCATTGTCAAGCGTATCGAACAGGTGGTAGGAAGTACGGTTTGTATTACCGCAATACACATCGAATCGGCGTATATACTGCGATCCTTCCCCGTCCGTCTGTACGGAAATACCTCCGGAAGAAGGTCCGATCACATCAAAAAGCCCGGCACGGATACCTTTAAACCGTACCACGATGGAATCTTCCGGATCGGCGGAACTCAATAAAACAGGCAGCTTACCCGAGTCTCCCTGAAAATATTGGTACACCTTATCATCTTTCGTTACAGGCTGCCAACCTCCCGTTCGGACGAATTCATCTACAGAATACATCTTTGCCTGTTCATAATGAGTCGGATACAAAGGGGCAGGCATACGGAAAGCAGCAGAACCGGCTTGTTGCTTTCCTAATTCCGTCAGTGCCGCGGCCAGTGTCCGGGTATAGATCACATGACCGCCATCGAAAGTGGGGTGCGTACCGTCGTTCGTAAAAACAACCTTCCCCGGATAACTTTTATCTTTCTCTCCCTTAAAAACTAATTGATCTTTATTCAGTAAGTCCATCACATCATAAGCGAAGTTGACGGATGGGATGCCGTAGTGCCCGGCGACGTTTTCCATAAAACGGACCGAACGGTAAGTCTTCCCTGCTTTCAGATCATCCAGCATCCCGATATTGAGGGTATACAGAAAGCAGATATCCGTTGCCGGATCCTGCTGTTTGATCTTACGGACAATCCCTTCCATCGAATTGCAGATCAGCAACGAATCGGTTTTCGAATCGTTCACTGCAAACTCAACGAACACCAGGTCGGGATCGTGGCGGAGCACATCTTCATCGGTCCGGAAAACACCCAGGTCGGAACCGGTTCCCCCGATACCGGCATTCACGGCATGGATCTTTATCTCCGGATAGTTCCGTTCCATCCACTCCGTGATCTGCACCCTGTAACCCCGATGGTTCGTAATACTTCCACCCAGAAAGACAACCGTCACTTCCTGCTTCTCCCTGATCTTTGCAAAGAAAGCAGGAAGTCCTCCGCGGGACTGCAAACCGTCCGGATTAATACCTTTTGCCGGATTGCAAAAGAGCAACCCTCCCAAAAGAAATATACAGATCAATGGTAATATGCGGTTTCTCATCTTTATCTATCATTAAAGTTAAACAACGGGGGATTCAGACTGACCGGCGAAACTCCCCGGAACGGTAGTTCACCCGTCAGCACTTTCAGCAACGCCTGATGTGTGGAAGCATCGTTCGAATACGTATTGATATAGGTCGTTACGCGTTCAAAATACTCAGTCCCTACATAGGGGCTTCCCAAAGAAATGACAATGATCTTCTTTTTATCCATCGCATTGGCCGCCCAAACCGATTGTGCTTCATCATCCCATAACTGCAACGGGCCGAAAGGAGTATGCGTATTACGTGCCACAAGGAAAATAACCCGATCGTACTTTTCGGTCGACTGGTCTTCCCATCCCTGATTCTCATATAATATGTTCCGCTGAAAATCGACATCGAATCCCTTTCTGACAAACTCTTCCTTCAGATTCAGTAAACGCGTATAATCCCGATCATTCCCTTTTTTCGCAACAGGAGTTACGGCAACCAGCAATATTTTCTTATCCTTTTCCGGTGATAAAGGTAACTTTTTATCGATATCCCTGACCAACGTTATGGAAGATTCCGTAATCTCCCGGGAAGCCTTTTTTATATCTTTCTGTTCGTCAGCCGTTAAGGCACGCAACAATTTCCGGTCAGGCGACAATAATCCGAAACGCTCCTTCATCGCCCACACACGGCCGACGGCATCATCCAGCCTTTCCATCGGGATCTCTCCCCGGGTAATGCGTGCCTCCAGCGTATCCATATATTGATAGGAGGGCCATAACAAGATATCCACTCCCGCCAAGAAACTCTGTATTTCACCCTCCAGCCGGTCTTCATACCATCCCCGGAAACCGGCCATCGTCATGGCATCAGAGACAATGACTCCTTGGAAATTCATTTCTTTCTTCAGCAGGCCGGTCAATAACTCTTCGGACAAGGTCGCTGGTAGATAATGACCATTCATCTTTTCCTTCTGGTAACAGGGTAAAGTGATATGCCCCGGCATGATACAGGCGACACCGCTATCTATCAATGCTTTAAAAACCTTTCCATGATACTCGTCCCACTTCTCGCGGGATAAGGAATTACAGGTAGTCATCAGATGCTGGTCGCGGTAGTCCACACCGTCGCCGGGAAAATGCTTGATCGTTGCCGCCACACCGTTATCCTGTAAGCCTTTTATCTGACGGGAAAGCAGACGGATCGCCTTGTCGGGGTCGTCCGAGATACTTCTTGTATTGGCGATAGGGTTCAAGGGGTTCAGGTTCAGGTCGGCTACAGGATGAAGTACCCAGGAGATCCCCAATGAACGGCATTCCAATCCAACGCTCTTACCATAGTTATATGCCATCTCTTCCGAATCAGTAGCTCCGAGTGCCATCTCCTTCGGAAAAGGGGTCATTCCCTGCATACCGACACCCATCTCGTAATCTTGCTGGAAGATCAGCGGCATATAGGAAGCCTGCTGGTATTCTTCGACCGATTTTCTGACATACTCCACCCGGTCGGCATCGGGTATTCCGGTAAACAACTTCCAACCCATAAAGTAACCGCTCACCGGATACCGTTTGAAATAAGCTTCCAGCGAACCGTTCCCCAGCTCCAGTTCCAGTTTCCTGTCTGGAAGCATCAGCATGGTCTGCCCGATCTTTTCCCGCAGGCTCAACTGTTTCCAGGCAGTATCTTTCGGTTGCGAAAAGGCGGAAGCTACATATACCAGACTGAATAAACAAATGATTCGGATTTTCATGATAAACTATTTTCGATATTAGATTCTGTTGATTATTCTACGAGGCAAATGTATCTCCTTTACAACGGAACGGCCTTACACACTGGATTCATAAGTTAAGAACATCGTTACTTCTATATGACAGATGTTACATCATTGGGAACTACGTTACAGGGGAACTGAAAAAAGTAAAAAAAGTACCTTCCGACACTGTATATTAACATTCAGAAATCCGTTACTCTAAATAAATACCTATATATTTGGCGTGTTACTTTAATCAAAAATAAGAATGAAAACCATCATTACTCTACTTATCCTGTTACCCTTCATCCAACTATATGCACAAGAAAAGACCGCCTTGTTCAAGAATTATACCGTAAAAGACGGCCTATCGCAGAACACGGTCATCAGGACGTTGGAAGACAGCAAAGGCTACATCTGGTTCTGTACCCGTGACGGCCTGAACCGTTTCGACGGAACCGAATTTGAAGTCTACCGTGCCGACGGCTCGGAAAACTCACTTACCAGCAGCGACGTGACCACCATCACGGAAGTAGAGAACGGCGTGCTCTGGATCGGTTCGCATAAAGGGCTGACCCGGTACGACACCAATACCAAACGTTTCTACCAGTATTATAAAGAAGAAGGGGGCGGAAACAGTCTCTCCGACAACTGTATCAAACATATCTTATGTGACAAACGGAAAAGATTGTGGGTCGGAACGATCAGCGGACTCGATCTCTACAACTCCGAAACAGATGATTTCGAACGGATATCGGATGAAGGTTCCATCTTCTGGCTGATGCAACGGAAGAACGGGAACATCTGTTACCTGGTGAACAACACACTCTGTATTCTCGAACCGGAGTCGATGAAAACAAAGAAGTTCCACTTCGACAACGATGAAAAGCTGTTCTTCCTCTTCGAAGATTCGAACAACAAATTATGGGTCGGCATGTGGAGCTCCGGCCTCAAGTACTTTGAAGAAGAAACGGGAAGACTTATACAGGCTGACTTGTCGTGGACGGACGGTATCACATTCAACAACGAACAGGTTAACTACATCGTAGAAACTGAGGAGGACAATCTGATGCTGGCAACCCGCAATGGACTATTGGTGTACGACCAAAGTAAAAACAAACTGATCAACTGCTTCCGCAGCGAAGATGTAGGCGGTCTAAGCGAAAACACCATTATCTCCCTGTATAAGGACCTGTCCGAGAACATCTGGATCGGCACTTATGGCGGCGGTGTCAACTTGTACACGCCTTACAGCAACTTCTTCATCCCGTATTACCCGGCAAAGTACCTACAGAAAAATATCGGGAACATCAACTCCATCGTCGAATACAAAGGCGACCTGTGGATGGGCACCGACGGCGGACTGATCGTCTACGACCGGGAAGCCGGGACATACGAATATTGCCATTTCCAAATACCCAACTCGAAAACCAACCGGGAGATCAAATACATCCAGAAAGAGGGTGATAAATATCTTTGGATCAGCATCTACTACTGCGGATTATACCTGTACGACATGGAGAAAAGGCAGATCGTAAAAGAGATACCAGACTTCCCCTACAACCAGGTCAGACGTATCACCCGGACTGAAGACGGCATGTATTGGATCGCACTGGGTGTAGACAACCCGATCCTTTTATACGATATGGAAAAGAACACCCTGGCGGCCAGCTTCCCCGTCAAAGGGCGGAACAAGGATGTCTCCCTGATAAACGTACAGGATATATATGCCGAATCCGAATATATATGGATGGGCACCCGCGCCGAAGGACTGTACCGTTACAACGTGCAGACGCAGAAACTGGACCATTTCAGGAACGATAAAGAATCGCCCGACTGCCTCAACAGCAACCACGTCACCTGCATTTACAAAGACAAGAAAGGGAATCTGTGGATAGGTACTTTCGGTGGCGGACTAGCTCTGTACGACCGTATCAAAGAGACTTTCCGCACATTCGACCGGAAAGCGGGACTCGACAACGATGCGATCAGCAGTATCATGGAAGACGAGAAAGGATATCTCTGGATCACCACCCTGAAAGGCATCTCCCGTTTCAACCCGAAAAAGGAATCGTTCGACAACTGGGGATATAACAACGGCTACTCGCTGCTGGAAACAAACCTGCACTCCTGCCTGCGTTCGGGCGATAACCTATTCTATGTGGGAGGAAACAACTTGTTCCTCTCTTTCGACCCCACACAGCTGAGGGTGAACACACGGATCCCCCGCGTCATCATCTCGAAAGTGCTTATCTGGGCGGATAACTTCGGAGAAAAAGCAACCCGCACCTGGATAGAACCGCAAAACGACCGAATAGAACTGAAATACGACCAGACTTCGTTCACCATCCGTTATTCCGCCCTCAACTATGTCTACCCCGAAAGCAACTCGTTTGCCTATATTCTGGAGGGCTTCGACAAGAACTGGACCTACATCGGTAACGAACGGAGCGTGAACTACACCAATATCCCCCCCGGCGATTACATCTTCAGGGTCAAGGCCCGCAACAACGACGGTATCTGGAACAACGTAGGAGCTTCCCTGCATATCAAAGTTTTCCCTCCTTTTTGGAAGACCTGGTATGCTTATCTCTTCTACCTAGCCGTCTTCATTGCGATCATCATCCTCTTTATCCGTTATAAGACAAGAGAAGAAAGGCTGAAGATGGACCTGAGGATCAAGCAGATCGAAAAGACCAACATTGAGACAAGCCACCGGATAGGCGTGCAGATGTTCACCAACTTCTCGCATGAACTACGGACACCGCTCACGCTAATCATCGCCCCGCTGGACGAACTGCTGAGCAAGACAAACCTGTCCCCCGAACTGAAACGCCCGCTCGAACTGATCAACAAGAACGCCCAGCGCCTGCTTTGGCTGGTTAACCGCCTGATGGATTTCCGGAAACTGGAAGCGGGAAAGATGCATCTAAAGGCAGGACAGTACAAACTGGACGATTTCGTCAACGAGATGCTCTTATCTTTCCGCCCGCTGGCTGATAAGAAGAATATCCTGCTGGAATATAACAACACGGGGCGGGAAGCAAAGATATGGTTCGATTATATCCTACTGGAAAAAGTATTCTTCAATCTCTTGTCGAACGCCTTCAAGCACACACCCAAAGGAGGATACGTCATCATCAGCGCCAAAGAAATCGGAGAAGAGGAAATAGTACACACAGAGGAGCTGAAAGATTACCAACCCGTCGGCAATAATCCGAAGTTATTACTCGTCACCGTCGAAGATTCCGGCAAAGGCATCCCGCAGGAAATGCTTCCGAAAGTATTCGAAGCATTCTTCCAGGCGGGGGAGAACGACTATACCAGTGCCTACGGGACCGGTATCGGGTTAAGCCTGACAAAGAGCATCATAGAACTCCACCACGGCCACATCTGGGTGACCAGTGAAGAAAATAAAGGGACCCGCTTCTCGTTTGTCATCCCTCTGGGCAGGGAATTCCTAAAGGAAGATGAACTATTATCGAAGAACAAGGCGATCAAGGTAGAGCATGCCTACGACAAACCGCAGGTTGTTCTCGACGACTCGCCGGTGGAAGAAAACAAAATTCCTGCCCCTCGGAAACGTTACCACCTGGTGGTCATCGAGGACAATGCGGACGTGAGGAACTACCTTTGCGACATGCTGCGCAACGACTACAATATTACTGCCACCGAAGACTGCATGGAAGGTTGCGAAGTTGTGACCAAAGAGATGCCGGACCTGATCATCAGCGACATCATGACACCTCGGATGAACGGCATCGAGTTCTGCCAGAAGGTGAAAAGCAATATGGTCACCTCGCATATCCCGATCATACTGCTGACAGCCCGGGTTACCCTGTCACAGATCAAGGAGGGCTACGATTCGCTTGCCGACGATTACATCATGAAGCCATTCAACCCCGAACTGCTCAAGGTCAGGATAGCCAATCTCCTTGCCAACCGCCAAAAGCTGAGAGAACTGTATGCCCAAAAGATCGTAACCGGAAATTTCCCGACGGAAACGGTTTCTACGGAAGACAAGTTCATGGCAAAGGTTCTCGATTATATCCACAGCAACCTAGACAATACAGAGTTGTCTATCGACAAGTTCAGCGACGATATCGGCATGAGTCGCGTACAGCTTTACCGTAAGATCAAGGCTGTCACCGGCTCTTCGCCGAGCAAGCTGATCCTGGATATCCGTCTAAAAAAGGCTGCGGAGCTATTGTCCACCACCGACGATACAGTCACCGAAGTCTCTTACAAATGCGGTTTCAACGAAGTTTCCTACTTTGGAAAATGCTTTAAAGCAAACTATAATATCTCTCCTTCCGAATATGCCCGGAACTACAGATAAACCCATACCTGCCAGCCTTACGAGGGCCGGCAGGTTTCTTCGGGAACAGTAAGCCTCTGCATGCAAATAACTAAGTCCAAAGGATAGCATCACGGTATCTTCTGACGAAAGGGATACCGTATCAAAAAAGTTACATCAAAGTAACAAAACTCTTATAAAACCGGCTTTATGTAACCATTGTCATACATTTTGAACGACCAGTCCTACTATCCTCCCCCTTTTGTCACGTACTTTTGCCTCGTATCAAACAAACAACAACTTAATTCATTCCATTTATCAGCATGAAGATATTTTATCTGACAATACTGTTCGCCTACCTTTCCCTGGCAACCCTTCCGGCAAAAGGAAGAAAGGTTTACATATCGCCTTTACCCCGGACAGCGGTGCCCGACGGCTCCGTACAGGCTCCGTTCTCTACGATTGAGGAAGCTCTGTCTGCTTTATCTGCCGGGAAAGAAGAAAGTGCCGAACTGATTTTACTCGACGGCGATCATTTCCTGTCCGAAGGTATCCGGCTGTCTGGCAACACCTGTCCGGTCAAAGAACTGACCATTAAAGCCCTCAACTTACATAAAGCCGTCCTTCGTCTCGACAAACCGCTGGCAGGATACCTGAAACCGGTGACCGACGACCGGATCAGAAAACGGGTAAGGAAAGAAGCGGCAGACCGTATCCGGGAGATCGACCTGGAAGCACTCGGCATCCGGGTGGAAACTTTCCCCGAACGGTTCAAAGCCCGGGAGAATTTCCCGCAACTGATCTATCAGGAAGAACTGTTACCGCTTTCCCGTTATCCCAACGAAGGATATCTGTATATGAAAAAGGTTCTCGACAACTTCGGGAACGCAAAGAGAGGGGGTATCTTTGAATACGACGATCCCCGCCACGGCGCCTGGACGGAAGCACTTCCATCGGGTGTATGGTTCACCGGCTACTGGAGGATCCCATGGCAGGCATGGACCGTAAAGATACAGGAGATCGACACCGTCCGCTGTATCGTGACACAGGCGGTAGGCATCGAAACGGAAAATGGGAAAGATGTCGGTATATTCGGAGGCATCGGCTCGAAATACGACCGTCCTTCCGGCTCGGGAAAAGAGAACTATTATGTGGAGAACCTGATCGAAGAGATCGATCGCCCCGGAGAATGGTGTGTCGACTTCACTACCCATAAAATCTATTTTCTGCCCCCCGAATCTTTCGATGAAAGGCAACTGAGCCTGGTTTCACATCCGGCGACCTTGTTCGATATCACCGGAATGAAGAACCTGAAACTGGAAGGCATCATACTGAAAAACCATCTGGGAGATGGCATCCGCATCGCGGAAGGGGAGAAGAATCTCATTGCCGGATGCAGTTTCCGGAATATCCTGGGAAACGCAGTCTCCATAACCGGAGGAAAGGAACACCGGGTACAAAGCTCCGATTTCAGCCATATCGGGCGGACCTGTATCGAGGTGTCGGGCGGTGACCGCCCATCCCTGCAAACCTGCGGTCATAGCATCGACAATAATTATTTCACCCGCTTCGGAGAGATACAGCAGAGTTATGCCCCTGCGGTAAAAGTCGGCTTCTATGAAACCGGGATAGGAATTCACGAAGGGAATGCGGTCGGGATAAAGGTTTCCCATAACCTCGTCCACAATGCTCCCCATGCCGCTTTCATTTATGGAGGAAACCTGAACGTCCTCGAATACAACGAGGTGTTCGATATTGCCCGGAAGACTGGTGATGTCGGAGCGTTCTATGCCCGCTGGGACTGGACTTCAAGAGGGAATGTGGTACGGAATAATTTCATCCACCATATCCCCCGGGCAAATGCCATCTACGGGGATGACGGACATGCGGGCGATTCGATCTACAACAATGTCGTATATCGCGCTTTGGTCGGCACGATCATCGGCGGCGGACATTATAATTACATCAGCCACAACCTCTATGCCGGTTGTACTACAGCCGCCGTCAGCATCGACGCACGAGGCAAACAACGCAATTATAATGCCGGTAACCCGGACTTTGCCGACCTGTTCCGTCTCTTCAGGATACCGGAAGGAACCTGGGACAACCGCTTTCCCGGAATCAGCACTTTCCTGGAATGTCCTCATCTGGAACTCCCCCAGGAAAACGAAATAAGCGATAACATTTTCATCGACTGCAAGGAGGGCGTCCGGAAAGAAGGCCAAGAAGATGATTTCAGATATTCAAGGATAGGAAAAAACAACTGCTTACAACTTCCGGCACCGGACTTCGATGGAGTGATCTTACACAAGGACTTGAAACGAATACCCGAAGTGCAGCCAGACGAACGGTACGAACTGAAGAAATGTGGCTTGTATACCGATCACTACCGGACGGTGTTACCCGACAGAAAGCAATTACTGGATTCGATTGGGAAGCAGGAAGCCGGATTCGATTCGCTGAAAGACCAACAGACCACCAACCGGCACTTCTAAAGAAATAAGTTATTAATAGATATATATTCAAGTATTTATGAAGAAGATATTAGCATGTACCCTCCTGTTTCTGGCGGGAGTACAGGGATTGTTCTCCCAAAACAGGCAGAAAGAGACTTCACCCACAGTCATCATGGATATGGTCCATCATAACCCGGGCGAGGCTTTTACGAAAACCCAATTCAACGCCCCGTCCACGCTGGTGGATTACCATTTCAACGCGCAAGTCATTAACGAGTTCCAGTCGGTACATTGTGCCGTCACCTACGAGTCGCTGAATCCGGCGATCTTCCCGGCAGGCTCTCCGGAAAGAAAGTGGGTCGACTCGCTGGCAACGCGCATCGACCGGAAAATCGAAGAGATACATAAGCACCATCTGAAAGCCTACTATTTCACCGACATCATCGTCCTTCCCCAAAAACTGGTGGAGATATACAAAGACGAAATCTGTGATGCCGCCGGACGGGTAGACTTCAGGCGTCCGAAGACACAGGAGATACACCGTATCATGTTACGAGAGATATTCGACCGGTTCCCAACCCTCGACGGGCTGGTGATCCGTGTTGGCGAAACTTATCTGCACAATATCCCTTACCATACCGGCAACAATCCTATACCCCGCGACGAGAAATCGTGGGACCATAACTTCTCGTACAAAAGCGACGGAGGAGAAAAGATACACCGCGACCTGATCAACCTGCTGCGCGACGAGGTTTGTGTAAAATATAATAAGAAGCTGTTCTATCGTACCTGGGACTTCGGCTACTTCCATACCAATCCCGAATATTACCTGAACGTAACCGATTACGTCCCCATCCACCCGAACCTTTATTTCTGCATCAAGTATGTGCAGGGCGATTATCACCGTACTTATAAATTCAATCCGACGCTGGGAATCGGGCAGCACAAGCAGGTGGTAGAGATACAGTGCCAGCGGGAGTACGAGGGGAAAGGGGCTTATCCCAACTATATAGCCGACGGACTGATCAACGGATTCGAGGAACTGAAGAAAGATACAGTCGTTCATAGCCTCCGTCAGTTGAAGGAAACGCCCAACTATGCCGGTATCTGGACCTGGTCGCGCGGTGGCGGATGGGTCGGACCTTATATCAGCAACGAGCTATGGTGTGATGTCAATACATTCGTTCTGGCGGAGTGGGCGAATCATCCGGAACTGGACGAGAAAGAGATTTTCGCTCGGTATGCCGCGTCAAAAGGCTTCCAAGGAGAAGATATAGAACGTTTCCACCGGATATGCCTGCTATCGGCAGACGCGATCGTCAGGGGACGTGCTTCCCTGGTACAGCCCATCAATGTCTGGTGGACACGCGACCAGTTCATCGGGGGAGAAAAGGAACTGGAGAAGGATTTCAGGCAGATTGTCGAAAAGAAGCTGGTGGATGCCGTCCTTGCCGAGAAAGCCGAAAGTGTAAAGATATGGGAACAGATCAACGCAATTGCAGGAGCGATTGGGAGCGGAGACAAACCGGTTGCCGATTATATCCGGACATCTTCCCGATACGGTCTGCTGCTGTATTCCATTTACGAACAAGGATGGATCATTTTGCTAAAAGGTTATGAAGGAGAGATGACAGGCCATTTCAACAAGCCATTGATCAGAAAAGCGATAAAAAGATATGACAAGCTATGGAAAGATTACCGGAAGCTGAAAGAAACGAAAGCGGACTGTGCGACACTTTACCTGCCGTATGGTTTCAACTTCAGCTTGCCTCCTGCTTATCACGATGAAAATGGAATAAAGAAAACCGTCGACAAATACAGGAACTTATAAAAAAAGGGACTGTCCAAAAAGTCATTCTTTCGTCCTTGAGAATTGAATATTTGAAATCAATCTCAGATAGGTATCCGAAATACTTTTTAGACAACCCCTTTTTTCAATGAAGCACCGCAGGAACCAAACAACGTAAGTTATTTTTCCACCACCAGCCAGGTATTTCCGCGGGCAGGAATAGTCACCTTGATGTCTACCGTATAGTCTCTGTTCAGCTTATAGGTAACCGGAGCGTTCTCTTTCTCCCTAATCTTCGCTACATCGGAGATACCGGTGTAATAAAGCGGAAGCCGGATCGTACGAGTGATCGCCTTGTCGGTCGGGTTAAACAATAGGGCAAAACCTTTCTCCTTCCCTTCCGGATCGACATGCATGAAACCGTCCCAGTCGCGTCCGTCGGCACGGCGCAGATGGATCAGTTCGCTGTTCAGGATAGTCCGGTATTTCTTGTACCAGTCGATCACCTCTACTACGGCTGCTTTCGTTTCCGGTGTATCATACAGACGCGGACCGCGGTAACAAGCCTGTACCCCCGCACCGTAATTCTGGATCATGTGCGCCTTATAATCAGGGATATGATCTTTCAAAGGTTCGAGCGTAGCGGCAGCCCCACCGCCATGATATTGGGTAAGCGGAACGAATGTCCAGCACATACCCGGCAGGCGCTCCCACAAGCCATCGTACATCACCTGGCGTCCCAACACCAACTGCCGTTCGCGGGGAAGCGACCAGTTTACTTCACGGTAACCGATACCGACTTTCGTACCACCGTTCAACATATAACCGAAATCGGGTATATTGGTATAAATGCCATTCTCACACATCCATTGATACAGGTTCACAATCTGCTGGCGTTGTTTCCACTGAGAGTCTTTCAAACCCTTATGATGGGCATGGCTGGTCGAAGCACAGACATTGCCCGGATACGAACCGTCGTTCTCAAATACTGTCATTCCTGTCTTCTCGTAGAAAGAACGTATCTTGCGGAAATAATCGTATCCCCATTCACTGGAGAGGCAGGGAGAACTGCCGAAGATCATACCGCCGCGCTTTCCTGTTTCGGGATTGATCACGTCGACCTCATCGCTAATCCAACGGCTGGACAACAGGGAATAACCGCCCAGTTCGATGCCTTTGGAGTTGGCATATTCGGTGAACTCCTTGAATTTGGTGATATTCGCTTCACTCTCATCCTCCATATTCAGTCCCGAACCGAAGCTGAGGATCACCATCTCATAACCGGTTTCCGCACACTGGTCGATAGCCGTCTTCACCACCTTCGGATCGGAAGATACACAATGCAGGAAGATCGGGTTTTCAGTCGTCCACGGGGCGATCTTACGGTACATCCGCTTCAGGAAAAGTCCTTTCCGGTCACGGTCATCGCTGTCAAAAGGCATCAGCCAGGTACGGAAGCTATTGAACTTAGCACCGTCGGGGATATCTTCGTCCGGCCCCATCGGCAGTTTTACCTCCAGCAGGCAAGGAGTAAGCAGCGGATAATTACATTGTGAAGTATAGCGTGGATCGGTATTCCAGAATTCCGTGCGGTCGGCCTCCCGTTCGGTAAAGCCGAGAAACGCCCAGTCACTCTCGACATGGATATTCGGTTTCAGGAACTGCTCCGGCCTTTTGGCTTCCACCGGTGATTCCGGTTCTGCCATCGCCAGTTGCTCCAAGGTAAATTCATCCAGTGTGATTCCCATACCGCTCTTATTCTCGATCTCCATCCATTTACTGATACAGGGAATACCGTCATAGAGGGCATAATTCAGTTTCACCTTCACACCTTTCAGGTAATCCGGTCCTTCCAGATAGAAAGAGAGAACCTTCCCTGTCGTTTCACCCGGCTTCACCAGCGACCAGCGTTTGTTCGCCCAAGCGATACGGGGAGCCAGTTCAGTAATATCGAACCCGGTCACACGAAACGAATTCGGAAGGATCGTCAGGCTGTCGACCCATTTATATTGTGTATAGCCATACTCAAACTGCCCGTCGAGGCCACCAAGCGTATACACTTTATCATCGATTTTCAGAACACCTTCGTTACTGACGGCACGCAGCATACTTTCCCCTGTCATCTGGTTAACCAGGTCGACAGTCGCCAGATTCGGATAGATACGGAAGATACGGCTTACCAATCCATTGGAAAGGACAATATCTTTGCCGTTATGCGTCTGATATACGCCGGCCTTCACCCCTTTGGCATCGAGCAGCCAGTCCGACTCCGGACGCGCCACCGGCAAATCGATGGCAGGCAGAGCAGCGACCTTACTGCGCAACGCCCTTTCCACCTCAGCAGGCATTGTCTCGATAGCCCCTTTATAATCAGCATTCACCAGCGAAGGCTTAATCTCATTATAAGAAAAAACAGGCTCGATCCAATCGGCATGGTCACCGCTTACACCGTCGCCTCCATCTTCAACGACCAGTTCCAGTACATCGACCCCTGAAACATCGAGCGACACCTCACGAGCTTTCTCGCCTCCACGGACCATACCGCTGTTATACAACTCCTTTCCGTCCCCCACCAGGCGAAAGACAACGCTTCCCTTATCAAAGGAGCCATCACCGGCACCTACTCCGACAAACTGCTTCTTTCCTCCAGCACCGTCGGTCTGATAAAACAGCATCGTTCCGTCCGTCATCGGTATCTTACTGAAATCTTCTTTTTTATAATCCAGCGAACGGTCGTTCACACCCACCTTGCAGGTAAACAACCCGGTATTCTTCCGCAGGCTCAGTTTGATCTTACTGTTTGCCTGTACGCCTATCCCTTGTCCGAAATGCTCACCGCCCACCGTCAGTTTCTCACCGGTAACAGCTGCATTCTTCATCGGCGAACCATACTGCTGGTAGGCCAGGGATAAATCCATATCCGGCAGGGATATTTTATTCTGGGCACTGATATCCCAGCTTGAAAAGAAAAATCCTCCCATAAGGAGAAATAAAGAGATCGTCTTTTTCATGTTAGTCAGAAGTTAGAATATATAAGTCCCCAAAGATACTTAAAATATCTCCGGAGACTGCATTAGTAATATACAACATCAAATCATCGCCTATTTTCCCCAGGCCTTATTCGGGGTATCCCCCATCCATAACTCCAACAAGCCTCCGTCCGAAAAGACTGCATGAGGTATCCGGAAAGAGTTGTACTCTTTTCCGTTAAGCCGTGCACATTGGATATAACAATTGGCTGCCGAATTATTGTAAGTCTTTATTTTAAAGGTTTTCCCCTTATAATAATCAGTATCCAGCGAAATAGTCACCTCGTCGAACACCGGACTTGTTATATCGTATTGCGGATCACGGGAAGAACCGCCGTCCAAGGCAAACAACCCGATCGCCATCAATGAGCTCACGCCGCCCATCTGCCCCTGGTCCTCATCATGTCCGCCATATCCCCTGTCGGGAGTAACCGCCCCGTAAGCCTGTTCCTTCACACGGCGCACCCAGTATTGAGTCAGCCAGGGTTTCCCGGCATGCGAAAAGACATGTGCATTCGAACAACCCGGCTGGTTCGCATAACTGACATAACCACTGCCGTATCCATAGACAAAATCTGTTGACTCCGACTGCTTGAAAGCAAAATCCAACTTACTGCAAAGACTGTCATTTCCTCCCATCAACCTTGCCAACACAGGGATATCGTGCGAAAGTCCGAACGTCGCCTGCCAAGCGTTGGCCTCTACATATCCGTTACCGCTCAAAGGGTCAGTATGCAACCATTCACCGTTTGCCCTCTTCGGCAAGATCAGTCCCAGTTCTTTATTAAAAGAAGCAGGCCAGCCTGTAGCCCGTTTATGGAAATAGTTATAATCGCTTTTCTTTCCCATTTTAGCAGCCATTTCAGCCAAAGCCCAATCTTCAAACGCCCACTGGATGGTCAGACCGGCATTACCGGGACAATATCCGTTACGAACATAAAAATCTAACTCCTTATCCATTCCCAATGCCAGCATTCCTCCTTTGGAATGATTCCGTTTCATCGCCTTGAACGCTTTTTGCTGATCCTACTTCCTGGTCAGTCCTTTTTGGAAAGCACTCGTGATAAGAGAGGTAGCAGGACATCCGGACATGATATATGAATATCCACCGGCGCAAGGCCCGCGGGGAAGCAGATTCCCATTCACATCGTATTCCAGCAAAGAAGCCGCAAAATCATCCAATACCGAAGGATAAGCCAATCCCCAAAGCGTATTCAGGTTCCATTGTGTCAACCAAAACGCATCAGAGTTATACATGTGATGTTTCACCTTCCCTTCCCGGTCCTTAGCCAGTTGCCTTACATGGAAACGGATATTTTTCGTTTTAGAACCTTCCCGGGTACCATCCGTATAATCCGGATATTCGCCGTTATAATCATCCAGTTTATGCCTTCCCAGTAAAGAATGCCACAAATCGGTATAGAACTTCATTTGTTAGTCATGGCTTCCTCCTTTCACATCGATCCGTCCCAACCATTCATTCCATTCCTGCTGTGACTCCTGCCGTACCCGATTAAAATCCCAGTGGCTGCAATCCTGCTCCAGATTCTCCCAGGCATTGTCCGTACTGACATAGGAGATAGCCACCTTCATCTGTACCTGTTCGCCCGGTTGTACCTGATAATTCGCTTTCACACCCGAAGTGCGAGCATCATGGTAACTCATTCCCTGGTTTCTCGGAGTACTCTCTCCGGCACCCTGCAACTCGCTGATATCTTTGAACTGCTCCGATCCGACCCAGCCGTCCAGCGACCTGAAAGGAGTATCGAATGTAACGGCAAAATAAATCCTGACCACATCGGGACCGCCCCACAAGCGTCCGGTCGTATCGAAATAGCCTTCCACACCTTCATTTCCCTTTTTATAAACATGGGCATTTACCATTGTCGAAGTGTCGACATAACCACCCAGGTTCAGCAAAATATCAGCCGGATTTTCCTCCGTATACGTAAACCGGTAGAAGCTGACGCGATCGGTAGCTGTCTGCTCCACCCACATTTTATAAGTATCCAGAAACAACCTGTGATAACCCGGTTGTACAATCTCTCCCTGATGCAGGAAAGAAGATTTCCAGGACTGTTCTCCTCCCGTCGGGTCCACCTCGCCCGTCACCGGCATCACCGTCAACCCGGACAGCATCCAGCAATGGATCTGCGGGAACCCCAGCACTTCCGTCGAATTATAATTATACCCGCCTCCATACTGATTCTTGTTTCTTGTCAGAGGCGCCGCCCCTATCATCCCATAAGGTTGGTTCCCTGTGATAAAGAAAAAATACCGTCCACGGGCAGTCTCGATATAAGGATTTACCCAGGATACATGATCCGTATAATCATCGGGAGAAGGAAACACCTCGATCTCCGAAAGCCCTACCTGCGTACCGGCGGCATCAGTCACCTCGAACCGTACCCACTCGACCTTCCGCGACTCAAACTCAATCTCTTTGGGAGTCCCGTCATTAGCCATTCCCCAGACATTGATCTTACTGCCGTCACTGAAATGCAATACGCCTCCGGCTACATGTGCCTCCATGGCCGGACGGTCATACAGAATAATTTTATTGATATTCACGGGGCGTTCCCAATCTAACTGTATCCAGGGATAATCGATCTGTCCCCAGAAAGTCTCCGTACTTTTAGATACCCATTCCCCTTTTCCCGGTACCCGTATCAGGCCATCGATCACCTTTGCCGCATCGTGACCGGCATCAATCGAAGAGGAAGCCGATACACGTGCTTGCGGGGCAATATTATAGGGAGTTGCCTGCACTATATTCCAAGGAAAACCTCCTAGAAGAAGGAGCATGCAAAGTTTCAAATATACTTTCATAAGATAAAAGACTTTTATCGGTTATTCTTTAATCTATTATTACATCTATGCCGTCCTGAACCCTTAAGTTTCTGACCTTATCACGATAACGGACTTTAACCTTTTGCGGTTTGTCGGAATATATCCGGGCAGAGATCAATTCGCCTTCCTTCCATTTCATATCAACCGTATAGCCACCCCGTGCACGCAATCCGCGTATCTCTCCCGTTTTCCAGAAAGAAGGCAACGCAGGAAGCAAATGAATCTCCCCGTTATGACTCTGCAACAACATCTCGGCTATACCCGCCGTACCCCCGAAATTACCGTCTATCTGGAAAGGAGGATGGATATTAAACAAATTGCTTTGGGTTGTTTTAGCCAGTAACATCTGTACATTGTTGCCTGCCTCTTCCCCATCCTGCAAACGGGCGTAAAAGTTGATCATCCAGGCACGGCTCCAACCGGTGTACGAACCTTGTCGGTTCGATTCATTCTCATTGTAGAAACGACGACGTTCAATGGTTTTACGGGCAGCTTCAAACAAATCCTTCTTGGTTGAGTTGATCGAAGTACCCGGATAAAGCCCAAAGAGATGAGAGATATGGCGGTGCCCCGGTTCGACCTCTTCATAATCTTCAATCCATTCCTGAATTGTCTGATAACGTTTGCTTATCCGTATAGGCGGAAATTTACGCAAAATTTCAGATAACTTCTTATTATTCTTGGAGTCTGCACCAACAATCTTACCGGCATCCAGGCAAGCATGAAGCAACTCATATATGATCTCGATATCCATCGTCGCACCGTATGTCAGCATATACGTCTTGCCATTCGGTAACTTATACCTGTTTTCCGGTGAATTGGAAGGAGCTGTCACCAGATACCCGTTATTATCTTCCACCAAATAAGACATGATAAACTCAGCAGCTTCCATCATAGCTGGATACGCCTCGTTCTTCAAATACTCCTTATCGCCATTAAACAGGAAATGTTCCCATTGATGTAAGACCAACCAAGCACTCGCAATCGGGAAAGTACCCCATCCCACTCCATCGGCAATGGCTGTACGACCGAAAGGATCCGTCAGGTGATTCATCGTCCACCCTTTAGCATTGTAAGTTTTACTTGCTGTCACCCGACCTGGTACCCGGAGCGCATTAATGAAATTGGAAAAAGGCACTACCGTCTCCGACAAATTACAAACCTCAGCAGGCCAGTAGTTCATCTGGATATTGATATTCGTATGGAAGTCGGAACTCCAGGCCGCATACATATCTTCATTCCATAACCCTTGCAAATTAGCCGGAAGCACACCGGGAGCGCGGGAAGAATTCATCAACAGATAACGTCCGTATTGGAAATAAAGCGTAATCAGGGAAAGATCGGTTTCTCCGTTTTTCACCCGTTCCAACCGACGGTCGGTTGGCAACGTGGAAGACTCGCCCATATTGAACGTCACACGGTTGAACAGACTACTATGATCTGCCACATGCGCCTGCTTTACTTTCTCATACGAATCCTTACCCAGCCGGGCAAGAATTTGTTGGCACGTTTTCAACGGATCGATTTCCCTGTCGACATCCAACTTAGCAAAATTATAGTCTGTAGCAGCTGTCAAATAAAAAACAACTTCGTCTGCCTTTTCTACATAAAACGCATTGTTCAACGCCATCAACTGCCCACCTTTATGAAACCCGGCAATCCGGCCAGCAAAACGCATGTGAGGACCGATCGCACCCATTTCCGCTTCCGGCAAATCTATGATCTGGCCCTTTATCTCCAACTCATTGGCCGATACCGGACAGGCTGTAGCATCCTGTTCCCTGTCATAATGCAACCGGAACGTCAGAGCACCAGGCGTATCGGCCGACAAACGAATGACGACAACGTCATTTTCAGCAGAGACGAACACTTCACGTTTATAAGTCACCTGATTTAACGTATAAGAGACAGAGGCAATACCAGTCTCCAGATCCAGTTCCCGCCGGTAATCGGAAACAGCCGAATTAACGTTCCGGCCGGTCAATAAGTCTATATAAATATTTCCAAACGGCTGATAAGAACGAATACGCAAGGGATCGCTTTTCATGTATTTTTCCGATAACTCCACCGCCTTTCCGATCTCTCCATTTAGCAACAATTGTTGTATTTCAGGCAGTTTGTCGGCAGATGCCGCATTGGCATCGCTTTTGGCTCCGGCCCACAGACTTTCTTCATTCAACTGAATGGTTTCGCGTCGATAGTCACCGTACACCATCGCTCCCAAACGGCCGTTTCCCACCGGAAGAGCCTCGTTCCAATCTTTTGCCGGCTTGTCATACCATAACCGGCAATCCTGTTGTTGCGCCGATAGCGCGATCGAAACTATACAACAAAGTGTGATAAATAGATTCCGTTTCATAAATACAATATTTTAATACCTGCTAATACGAGCCACGAAGCCACCGCCCGACATCAATTCTTCTTTAAGCCGCTGGCCGGAACGAACTTTACTTTTCTTCACCACAAGCTGTTTCCGGTTGCCGGGGGCATCCGTAGCTATTTCCATCTGATATTTCCCTTTCGGCAAGAAATCCAGCTTCGCATCAAACGTACGGGCATCCTCTCCGTTAAGGACGGTCAGATACCAAACATCCCCTTTTCTGCGTGCCAAAGCAGCCAACCTGCCGATCTCGCTTTCCGGCAATACAACCGTTTCATCCCAAATCACCGGTACACTTTCTATAAACGAGCGTCCGGGGCAGGACAACATTTCATCCACATCTGCCGCAAAGATCAACATCGGGGAAGTAAACATATAAATGGATGACAACTGGCATCCAAAGGTGACGGAGGGAGAGCATTGCGTAGTGAAACTCATCGGCGTATAATCGGCAGCTCCTACCAACCAACGGGTAAAGGGCAATACCGTATTGTGATAAGGCCAAGCCGGTCCCGGAGCCCAGCTATCCTCTCCACCTACACATTCCAAACCTCTCACCGCCTCTTTCGCCAACAAGTTCGGATAGGTATAGGAGTCGCCGGTCGGTTTATTCACACCGTGGAAGATAACCATCAACTTTTCTTTGGCGGCATCTTTCAAAATATTCTCCATCAAATTCACCGTAAAGAGGTTTTCGGTATGGAAGAAGTCTATCTTCAACCCTTTCACCCCAACTTCTGCGCACTTCTTCATGAAATTGGTGCGTTCTTGCGGATCTACCAGACCAATGTCTGATTTATTACCAGAGCGGGGAGACGAAGAACGCCATACCCAAATATCCACATTCTTGGCTTTGGCATAATCCACCAACTCTTTCAGTATTTCCCATTTAGTCCGTCCGTTTGCCTCTTTCTCTGTTTGTTGCCACAACTCCCAGCCATCGTCTACCACTACGGATTCAATACCCAGTTCAGCACATCCGTCTACAAACCGTTTTTGCGTAGCTACACTTAGTTTTTCACTACCCTGCACATACCACGTAAAGGTCGCCCTACCCGGTTTTATCCAATCTGTCTTTGCTCCATCCGGGAAAAGCGTTTTATTCGGCTGATCAGAAACCTGAGCAATGATCTGGTTATTTACCAAGCCATTCAAATCTTTTGACAACATAAGGATACGCCAGGGAGTTACAATTTCCTGACTTTCCGCTTTCGGGGAAACAATCCACGGGATATTACGCACTTCTTCATGCCAGTATTTAGCAGGAGGAAGACCAGTAACTATTCCCGTTTCCACATGTCCCTTATTTTCCACATAACCAAACTGTACCTTGTTCGGAGCTGTACCCAACAGTACTGCACCATGATAATTGAACAGATTTGCTTCCGTGATCGCTGCATAAATTCCATTCGGTAAATGAAAAGTCGCAGGCGGAGCCAACAACTCGCCTTCTATACGGTCAGTCTCCCGTTCCTGGTACTGTTGCAACCAGCCGTACTGAAATGGACCGCTGGCATACCAAACTTTAGTCTGTGACGGGAAAATAAACGATGTTTCCTCTCCATAAATACATACAGGTCCATCTGCCGGAACGCGGTAACGCAGGGCAATCCCGTCAGGAAATATCCGAGCATCCAAAAAGAAACGGCAACCATCAGCTTGTTGGAACTCATAGACCAGGGTATTGTTCTCCTTTTTCTCCTTGCTCAACTGTTGAGCATCTTTCCCCAGCAGACGGTGATCAACATTCAATCCTAAAGGAGCTTCCCGAATAACTGAATTTTCCTCATAAGAGACATCCAGTACCAATTGTTTATCGGCATTCGCCTCTATTTTCAACTTTACCGGAGTAGCACCGGTAACAGCGTCTACCGCCTCTCCTTTTACAATCTGACTTATATTCAATAAGAACAGAGTTATGGCTAAAAATTTCGTTATACGATTATTCATCTTAAGTTATATTAGGCTTCAAAACATTGAAATGGTAAAAATAAGAAACAAATCCAATAGATACTTTTATAAAATACGGGTATTATTTTGCAAAATCCGAGATTAAGGGAAGAAAACTATCCGCACCTCATAAAGATAGCGGATGCGATTAAATAAACAACGGAAATGATAAAATATTCTGTTTTCTTGTGTTTTACTAAAAAAATTATCCTTACTTTGCCATGACAATTAATACGTTTGTTTTCAAACACTTACCCTTATCGTCCTTACTTCACTTCCCATTCAAATCAGCGGCCGATAATTGTCAGCCGTTTGGTTGATAATCGTGAGCCAATCGGTCGATAATTATGAACCATACGGTTGATGGTTATCAACCACTGATTACATGGCATACTAATTCTAATTAGTACGTATACTTTTTCCGGTTAGGTCGGTATAAAATTCTATTCATGCCATAGTAAAAATATGAGCGGTAATAACCACTACAAAGAGAGGTTCCGCATGTCTTCAAAAAAATCAGTCCTGCGAAAGACTTCGGCAGGACTGAACTTTTCAACTAGATTACAACTGTAACCACAGCCTTCGGGGCAATTATCAATTCCGATAATTTATGTTCTCCCGTATATTCCAGATTTTTATCCATATCAGTAACATACATTTTCCCTTTGGTTGAATTACCACATCTAATCTTCACTTCTTTCTGCTTATCTTCATAATTGATAAAAACCAACACTACCTTTTCCCCATCCGTATAAGCAGAACTCATTAACGAAGTTGCCGCCTCCTGTTCAGAAATTTCCGGTTCTCTGTCCAACGAAATCCTCCACATCCCCGGACGAATAAACAGACTAAAATTACCTGTCGCCCACAGCATCTTCGTAGGACTTACAATTCCGTCATATTTCAAACTTTCGGCTGTTGAATGCTCGTTAGGCTTCAACTGGATAGGAACATCTTCACCCAAAGAAACAGCAGTCCACCACTGCCATGCCGATGCATTGGCTACCGCCAAATCAGTATGGATAATCCGTGCAACATATAATCCCAGATTCAGACTTTTGGCAGGGGAAGGTTCACCGGATATTTCATCATTTTTCTCCAAAATACAATATTCCGAAGCCCAGAACTTAGTACCATTATCAGCCGCCGACAGAGCCCCACGTATTTTCTGTCTCAACCCAACCAATGTTTTCGCCGGGTAAGCACTCCAATAATCATGGGCAGAAACACAATTATACACATTGGGCATCCCCATAATATTGTACTGTCCTTTACGAGTAAAAAACTCTTCTATGATATTATCCGGCATTGTCAGACTGGTGTCGCAGTCGAACAAATACTTCATATCAGCCGCCTCTCCAAACACAATTTTCGATGAAACGCCATGTCTGGTTAATGCTTTATCCAATTCTTCGACAAGCATATAAGCATCTTGATTGGTTGCAAAACTACCTTCCTGCCACTTATTTTCTCCCCAATCAATCTGAGGTTCATTTATAGGACTTATATACCTGACATTAAACCCTTCATCAATGAAATGCCTGGTTGTTAACGCCAGAAAATCGGCAAAATCATCGAATTTGTCATGCTGCAAATTAATCCTCTTCTTATCCGACGCCAATGTCGAACCACTTCGCGTCATAAAATAAGGAGCCGAATTGGTAAAAAACAGAAAGTCATCGACTCCTCTTTCTTTTGCCGCCTTCATAAACCACTGCTGTCCGGCCTGCTTACTAAAATCATACGAGCCATCCGGTGATAAAAAACACTCTGTACGATTCCAGGTGCTCGTGACTTCTTTATTTTCCCGGTTTTCAAAACTCCCGGCACCAATATTCACTCTCCAGTTACTCAGACCTATACCAATCGGATTTCCGTTGGTATCCATCTTCGTACTAAAAAGTAAGTCAGCAATCCTTTCGCGTTTTTCCACCGGCCAATACCGACCGACAAAAGCGATCCTCCAGGCATCCGATGCCCCGAAATTATCGATCACCTGATATTTTATATCTTTCCTTACCTGAAACATCACCGGTTTCTCTTTCTTTTGCGTAACTCCGGCAAAAAGATTCGGAATAATACAGGCAGAAAGAAACAACAAACCTAGATATCTTTTTAATAATCCATATACCATAATCATTCCTTTTATTCAAAATTTGTTTGAACCAGATTCGGATTTCGGTCTAGTTCCGATTGTGGTATAGGAAGATAAGTATTTTTGAAGGAACGTATTTCCAATACGACTTTATTCTCCTCTCCAGTTTTGATAACAACCCGTTCTTCCTGAGGAATATTCGTATCCATAATGACTGTACCATAGTTGGTTGCATAAATAGGTCCGTTAAGTACTTCTTTTGCAATACCCCATCGTACGATATCACTACGTCTTAATCCTTCGAATGCAAACTCAACGCGTCTCTCACGCCTTAACAACTCACGCAAGGTTGCCTGTGTCGAATATTTATTTCTATCTACCATCGGCATCCCGGCACGTTTCCGCACCTCATCCATCAAATTGCAGGCTTCATCAAGATCTCTGTTGAGCTCGATCAATGCTTCTGCCTTTGATAAAAGCACCTCGGCATAACGAAAAACAATAAAATCGAGTCCTGTATTGTTGATATCCGAATATTGCGTAAGAGGCGACATATATTTACAGCATGTATATCCCGATTGTGAAGCATTACGTGAATCATTTGCATTATCCTTGTTCGGTTTCCCGTCTATAGTCCTATCGAGTGTATTATATATTCTGTAAACGCCGTTAGGATTCACCCAATCTGCTCCGGAGTACAAAACTGTTGCATAAAAACGGGGATCTCTATTCTTATAAGGATGAACCGGGTCATATTCTCCGTTTTTCTCAGCTTCTTCGATCGTCAGACCGGAAGATGTTTCATAAGCGTCGACCAGGCTTTGTATAGGAACAAATGCCGACCATCCCCCGTCGTTCGCATTACAAAATTCAATAATTGTCTGATTCTTATAATCATTCTCCACCTTTTTAGCAGCCAGGATAATCTCGCAATTATCTTCATTCGCTTCTTTAAACAAATCAGCATAAGGAGTCGTTCCGGCAGTAAACAAATTATAAACCCCCAGTTTCTCTATTTCATCGGCTGCTGCAATCGCTTCTTCATACTGCTTGTAATACAAACACATTCTCATTTTAAGTGCCAATGCCGCCCCTCTTGTGATACGACCAGACTCTTTAGGTGTAACATCCAAGTTTCCATCTGCCGAAAGCTCATTCAATTCATCCAATATAAATTTAACTATATCAGTTTCGGGCGATGCCGGTATTTTGGATTCTTCCAATGTAGATATAACTTCTGTTACCAAAGGAATATCTCCATAGGCTGTCGCCATCATATAATATCTCCAGGCACGAAGAAAGCGAACCTCATTCCTCAGTTGTTTCAGCCTGTTCGGATCTTTAAACGGAACTTCGGTGTTTTCGGTAAGAGCCAAGAAATTATTACAACGAGTGATCAAAGTATAATCAAACCATCCGATTCCTGGATTTGAATGCGTCGCTTTTCCGTTGGCATAAGCAGACCAGTTCGTATTGATGGCACAATAGCCATTATCACTAAACACATCATTATAAACAGTAAACGTCTGATCCACATAACCATCATAACAACCGACCACTAACATTTCAATATCTTTTTCCGTTTTCGGGAAAGTAGCAGTCGATAAAGAATCTTTAGGTGCACGATCCAGAGAACAAGAAGTAACCAGAATACCTATAATGAATAAAAATAATATCTTTTTCATACGATTAATCTTTATAAAGTGATAGAAATTCCAACCGAATTAGTTGTTATATGCGGATAATATGCTCCCCAACCGCTCGGAGCCTCAGGATCGATTCCTTCCGGACATTTTTTTATTGTCAGCAGATTTTGTCCGCTGTAATAAATACGGACAGAAGTTATCTTCATATTAGTACACCATGTCTTAGGGAATGTAAAGCCAACTTGTACATCTTTCAATCTCAGATAATTCGTATTGACTAGCCAGAAATCAGAGGTTGTCACTTCCGGCATATTATAAGTTCTGAATTTGGATGCACGCGGCATTTTATTCGTCGGATTTTCAGGAGTCCACCTATCCAACCACAACTTGGAAGGATGACCTGAATCACCGTTAAATTCACCGTACATTTCATCCGTAAAATAACGGGCAACGCCTGCCGCCCCTTGGAAGAATAAAGAGGCATCAAATAACTTCCATTTAGCCCCCAGATTAATACCAAATGTAAACTTAGGATTTTCTGAGTTCAGAATAATCTTATCCTTTTCATCGATGACATTATCCTTATTCCTATCAACCAGCTTAATGTCTCCTGGTATCAGACGTGCATTGTCAATCATCGTATATTTAGGAGCCTTATCTATCTCTTCCTGACTCTGGAAAATTCCGTCAGACTGGTAACCGTAGAATGCCTGATACGGGCGACCAACCATTGTTATGGTGCGGCTACCTTTCTGGTCGTCGAGGTCTCCCAGTGACAATACTTTGTTTTTATTATAGGCAAAATTCACACCGGCATTAAAAGCCACCTGACTAATCTGCTTATTATAATTCAGAGAGGCCTCAATACCTTTATTGCTCATCTCACCGATATTGTCATAATATCCTCCGTAACCAAAGGTAGTAGGAACATTAACCTGCATCAAAATACCCGTCGTTTTACGATTATACCAATCAAGAGTCATCGACAACGAATTCAGTACAGTCATATCCAAACCGACTCCCCAGGTATAGGTTGTCTCCCATGACAAGTCATTTATTTTATTATTTGTCTGTGCTGCTCCAGTATTGATTACATTACCAAAAGGATATTTAGGAGATGTAGAATATGTATTAATATACGGATAATAATCATTCGGAATTTCCTGATTTCCTAATACACCCCAGGAAGCTCTGACTTTCATATCATCAACAAAAGTACGTGTACCAGCCATAAAATCCTCATTAGATAAACGCCAGGCTCCGGAGAAAGAAGGGAACCATCCCCATCTATATCCTTTAGCAAAACGGGAAGAACCATCCCCTCTGATATTACCTTCGAACAAATATTTATTATCAAAATTATATTTAGCTCTTGCAAAGAATGAATTCATGGCAAGTTCACGGGTATATCCGCTATTAGTCATTCCGACAACCGAACCTCCGTTCAGGTCGGTTACATCCGAAGAAGGAAAGTCTTTCCTGTAGGCTTTCGTTTCCTTGTATTTATACAATTCCGAATGGAAACCAGCCAATAGATTAACCGTATGCTTTTCTATAAATGTCTTATCGTAAGTCAACATAGCATCTGCTTGTGTACGGTTATTCGTATAATAAGATTGTGTATACTGGGTAGGTCCGTCATATTTGGCTTCATTATATTGAATTTCTTTTCTATATAAATTATAATCCTGATTTTGTACATAATATGAACCGTTCACTCTGGCTACCAATCCATCCAGAATATCATAAGAAAATTCCGCAAAAGCTGTAATATAGTCATTCTGTCTTTCACCTTTTGCCCCCGAATCCTGGAAAGCAATCGGGTTACCATCACTGATTGTTCCATATGTACCATCTTCATTCTTATAGGGAACCATCGGAGATATTCTATTTACTTGGCGGTAAGTCTGTTCGCTTGTTCCCGAATCCCAGGATATCGGATTTGTAGGCTCCTGAATCAAAGAATTGACATAATCCAGATTTATTTTGGATTTTAACCGCTCTGTAATTTTCATATCCAAGTTTACACGCAGGTTGAACTGCCTGCTTGCTGCATTTTTCACTATACCTTCCTGTTTAGAATATCCCAGCGAAGTACGGTAATTTACCCATTCGGTACCTCCACCGACACTTACATTATGCCGGTTGGTAAATCCGGAACCCACAAAGAAAAGTTTATTCCAATCTGTATTTGGATGTCCGTACGGATCGGTTCCATTTGCATACAAGTCGATATCGGTCTGAGAATAAGGCATACGCTTTGTAGCCTGTTCCGAGGTAGCACCTTCGGATATAGCACCCCAATATTCTGCTTCATTAGTCAACTGAGCTAATTCTGCCGAACTGGTACGCGGCATCAATTCCGAAGGGGAAGACCACCCGAAAAGAGCGTTGTAATTGATCTTGGGAGCCCCCTGTTTTCCCCGCTTCGTGGTAATAAGAATTACCCCGTTAGCAGCTTTAGAGCCATATATAGCAGCTGAAGCAGCATCCTTCAAGACAGATATACTTTCGATATCCTGTGTATCCACTATATTCATATCTCCTTCGATACCATCAATCAATACCATCGGTGTCGATACATTGAAAGAGCCGACACCACGAATAAGTATTTTGCCGGCATCCATACCCGGTTGTCCTCCACTATTTGTAACAGTCATACCCGGAACCAGGCCCTGTAATCCCTGAGAGACATTGGATATTGCACGATTAGCCAAAGATTCTGAATTTACGGTAGCCACCGATCCTGTCAGGTTTACTTTTTTCTGGCTGCCGTATCCGACAACGACTACCTCATCCAACGCCTGAGTATCTTCCTCCAAAATAACAGTCAATACTGTATTGTTCCCCACTTTTACTTCTTTAGGACGATAACCTATATAAGAAATCTCAAGAGTCGAACCTTCCGGCACTTCTATATCAAAATTACCATCCAGATCAGAAATTACTCCATTTACGGTTCCTATCTGAACAATATTTGCTCCTATAACAGGTTCGCCATTCGCATCTGTTACGGAACCTTTCACTGACTTATTTTTACCTGTACTCGTATTTTGAGGCTCAGACTCGGCAAGAACTACCTGAGTATCCCCTTTTATAGTATAAGAAACAGGAATCTGCCCCACAATCTGTCCCATCACGGCTTCAATACCCTGATCGTTCACTTCAACGGTAATCGGAGTAGTCATACCAGGAAGTCCTTTCTTATAGAAAAAGCGGTATTTGCTCACCTTTTCAATTTGCTTCACCACTTCCGAAGCGGGTTTGTCTTTGATATGTATGGTTATCTGAGCGTGAATCTCCAGCAACGGAAAGGTTAACAAGATTGTCAGAAAAACCATCTGTTTAAATAAATGCTTCATGTTACTCATTTTTCTTTTAATTAGAAATAAGATGTAGATAAAATAAATGTTTGTAACTTTGTAAGCAGAAGAGTCCCGTTAACAACGGCCGGTCTCCTACATCGGCTGTATCAACATAAGGGATATCTGCAAAAACAGTAATGAGGAGGTAGCTCGAAAGAGTTACCTCTTTTTGTTAATTTTTTATTCCTTTCTCATAGGCGTTGTATTAGATTAGACATATTCGTTTTATTTTTCCGTACGGTTAACTCCTGCTAAGGAACCCTCTTTCTCAAAAATACGGTATCTCCTTTATTTTCATATACAACCGGAGTTGTCAGGTTAATAATGTCGATAAAGTTTTCAAGGTTGTTATTTCGAATGGTTCCTATGTAACATACTTTTTTCAAAGATTCGTCTTCTATACATATTGTTGTATTATACAGGCGACTCATAATATGGGTTATCTCCTCCAAAGGCTCACCGTCAAATGTGATCTCATTTTTTCTCCAAAGAGCTATATTCTGCATACTCTCATCTTTGTACCGGGAAAAACTTCGGTTCAATAAATCGACCTTAACCGACTCATGCGGCTTGAGGATTGCCACATGACGATCATAGCTTACCCTGACAGAACCGGAAAATAACGATGCAATAATTTTATTATCATTCTGATACGCATTAACATTGAATGAAGTCCCCAAAGCTTCGACCTGCATACCTTTTGCTTCTACAATAAAGCGTTTATCCGGATTTTTGGCCACTTCAAAATAGGCCTCTCCTACTAATGTTACGTTACGTTCTTTCAAGCCATAATCTGCCGGATAACTAATTTTTGTATCGGAGTTCAGCCACACTTTCGTACTATCAGGCAAAGTAATGAATGCCCGTTGCCCTTTTTCTGCCAATACCGTGAAATTCTGTGTCGACAGTTGCTTTTGTTTATCGTTCATACGATAATTAACCAGGCCTAAAACAATGATAATACAAGCTACCGCAATCTGTGGCCAAACCTTCCATGAAAAACGTGAACGTAATAAAATAGTTTTAGTTTTCTTCTCATCCAACTCCCGGCTCAGCCTGCGGTACATACGTTCCTGTACATCCCTGGGCATCTCATCCGGACTCTCTTTCCATGCTGTCTCAAAAAGCATGAAGAACTCCTCTTTGGATGCGCACTGCCGGAACCATTCCATCAACTGCCGGTTTTCTTCTTCGGTAGTCGTACCTGCTATCAGACGGTGAAGTAATTCTATTCTCATTATTAATCCGTTTATATATTATAGTGGGATAAATATACCTACTACTTAGTCAAAAGATAAAACAAGCTCATTTTTAACTTTAGTTCACAAACAAGCTCTACTTAAAGACAAGGAATATTCAGAAAAGAGGGAAGTCCGTTTTATAAGGAAAGATAGATAAGAATAAAAGCGACCGCTTTATTTCCAAGCACTTTACGAAGTTCTTTCAGAGCCTGATAGATATGTGCTTCTACCGTACGTTCAGACAAGGATAGTCTTTTCGCAATTTCTGCATGCGACAAGTTTTCAAAACGGCTCATGATAAAAACTTTCCGCCGCATTTCCGGAAAGGAAGAGATGACATTGAAAATATATTCTCGTAAGGAGTCGGCTTCAATCGCATCTTCTTCCGAGCTGGAAACCAGTTTCGCATCCCTGATTTCTTCCACCGGAAGGTTTCTATGAAGGGCTTCTTCCACATATTTATAGGCTAAATTACGGGCGATGGTCGAGATATAGGCTTCAAAGTTAAGCTCAGGTAATATATTTCCACGCTTTTCCCAAATAGTCAGGAAGAGTTCCTGAACGACATCTTCAGCCAAATCTGCGTCATTCAGCAAATACAGAACGGTGTTGTATACCTTCGGACTGTACCGCCAGTAGACAGTATTAAAAGCATCCCTGTCTCCCTCCTTCAGACGATATAAAAGTTCACTATCCATGTTTATACTGTAATTCTCCTCATTAAATAGCTGTCAGGTTAACAATTCGGCAAAAGATAATTATTTTTCACCTAGCAACATATCCTAATTCCGATACAAATATAAACCTATTATTATTATTACAAATAGTATTTGCCAATACATGAACCACAAAGTTATAAACAACCGGATCACAGTTATTTCTTGGAAACCGTCACATATCGTAAAAGTTCGCAATGCCCGTTGACATCCATTATTCCTTTTTTGAACAATTCCCTTTCCAACCTCTTATACGAGACTTCTCCCAAGTTATGTAGTGTTTTCAATCTTTCCATCTCCTCGTTTTTTAAAATATACTTCATTAAGTCCTCCAGCGTTTCTATATGGTTACTATTTAAGGCTGTGTTGGTCCTTGTATCTAGATCAAGAGAGACGTTCAATGGCTTCTTCAGTAAGAGTTGCTGGTCCTTTAGTGAAATCTTTTCCCCAGCAAATTTCATGCGTAAGACTTGCTCATTTTGTAATTCCTTTATTCTGGCATTTAATAATATTACCTTCGATTTCAGTTCCCTGATTTCCTTATCTTTCTTTTCTCTCTCATCCAGATAGTTCCTAATAAATCCGGTTTGACTACCGATATCCACCAGGGCTTCCTGAAATATGATCTTTACTTTGCGTTGTGTAATTTTCAGATGTTTTGCCACCTTTTTAATACTTATATGGGTTGCCAACGCATGGAATACGAATTTTTTGTTCTCAGAGTTAAGCAAGTTGCGCATTTCCGTTATAATAAACAGATATTCCGGAGTGAGCTTTTTAAATGATTCATATACAACATCTTTTTCGGTCACATATTTTTTGGGGGGTACAGGTTGTGGCTGTGCTTCTACGTGTTGTTGCTCAGGCACGGAAGGTTGTTCTTCGGGTGTTGGAGAGACAATAAGAACTTCTTCCTGCAACGTTGCGTCAGGAGCTGTAAATGCGTTATTTACAAGACAAAGCTTCTGTTCTCGGGTAAAAAGAAGTTTTGCATAATCGCGTAATCTAGTTAACATACTCATCATAACATAAATAGTTTAGTTAAGTCAAAATATAAAGAATGTGATATTACTATCTCAGCCGAAATTAGAACCGGGGATAATTTATGCAAACTGAAATAAAACTTTAAAATACCTTTTTTCCATAATTATAACGGAAGGAAGTCAACGCCATGGCTTCTAAAACATTCCCCACAGGAACAAAGGTAACAGATATGATTAAAAAAACAACAGATTACGGTAAGAAAATCAATGCTAAAGATTAAAACTGCCCTATCCTCGCGAACCAGACAGCTATTTACATATTTGAATATATTGTATATTATTTCAAATATGAATAGTTGGGAGCTTATAAAAAAGCCCTAACCCCCTTTTAATGTTTACCAATCCTATCTCCTTTCGCATCTTCTACATATATGAATCCAAAACCTGTTATCTTCTTTTTACAAAGAAAGCCAGAATATCCCATGCCCCAATATTCATGGCTAGGTAAAATACATAAACATCTGAATATTTTACATAGCATGGAGGAAAAGAAAAAAGCAGGACAGATTGTTATTTCCCATGTGATAAGTAAGGACTTTATCGTTTTGTCCTTATATTTGTCTCAAATAAAATAAGTTCGATATGGAAAAAGAAACAGAAGAGAAAACCGGAAAGAACGTTCACCAAGGTGCGAACGTTCGCAGATTACGTAATATAATGGGTGTCAAACAAAGCTCATTGGCGGAAATGCTCGGTACCACGCAGCAAAAGGTTTCACGCATCGAAAGCCAACGGGTGATCGAACAAAATATGTTGATCCAAATCGCGAATATCCTCCATGTTTCCCCCAAGATTATTGAAGAACTGGATGAGAACCCGCTGTCAGTTGTTATTGAAAATAATAATTTTGAAAGCGGAAGCTATAATACAGGAGTTGATAACTCGAATGTTGGAGAAGAAAATCATCACAACACGATTAACAATCCCCTGGACAAAATAATGGAATTGAACAAACAGACCACCGATCTTTTTGAACGCATGCTGGCTGTTGAGAAAGAAAAATCCGCCTTGCTAGAACAATTGTTGAAGGAAAAGGGGAAATAAAGCCTGCGCTATTATAGCACATATCTTGTCAGATATAAAAAATATAACCGACCTCGTAAGGGTAGGTTTGAAATCTACCCCTACGAGGAAATCGGCTAAAAAAGTATCCGGCATTTATCTACCGGTTATACTTTCTTTATTACCCAAGGACTTGAATTCTACCTCCACAGAAGGAGCTTTTGAAGAAGAGAAGTCGCATTGTACCGTCACATTGTTTTTCCCCTTTCCCCATGCAGTAGTTTCGGATACGGCAAAGCTTTTACGAGGCTTCCAGTATTCATCACATACATATACAGAATTGCCATCGCAATAGAGTTTGTCGCCCGCTTTCAATATCTCTTGCACTTGGATCGGAGCACAACCTTCCACCAATATTTGCAGGTTGGTGATTTGTGCACCCGCTTCGTCTCCGGCTTTTATCGTTGCATAGAATTGTACTGGTTGCTTCTCATACGGATTATCAAAAGTAAACTTACTTAACAAAGGTTCTCCCGTTTGTACCGAACGATACTTATGGACATTATCCCCTTTCAAGGTTACTTCATACAAGTTCCAAACACTATCACCCGCTTTTTCCAAATGGAATTCGTTTTTAGGGTTCTTCATCTTCTCTCTTTGTGCAGCTGTCAACAAATGATTGTTACGTACTTTCTGCCATTCACGGATGGCCTCAAAGAGGTGACTCTTAAATCCGCTCTGTTCGATGCTTTCGTCTACACGCAACAAATAGCCGGCATCAAAAGCGGCACTACGTGCCTGGATCCATTCAATATCTTCCGGTCGATAAGTCTGTTCCAATTTAAACCAACCCAACATACCCGGCATCAAGTTACGTTCGAAATAACGCTGGTTCTCCAAACGGTAATTGACCTGGCTTTCACGCAAATTATCGTACCAAGGTTCTCCCCAGTTCATGAAAGAATAGATATGCCACCAATAATGGAACGGCGATGAACCACAAGAGATAATACCTTTCTGATCCAGATCGTCAAACCATTGTTTCAAGAACCTGGAAGCCCCATATAAACCATGTCCCGTAGGTGATCCACCGTAATAACCGTCGAAGTCCATCAATCCGACTCCCGTTTCATTGCACACTTCAGCCAAACGTTTAGCAAAAACATCACTCAAATGAATATCCGGAAAGAGACCGCTATAACAATTATTCAGCAGCTTATCAATCTTATCGCCTGCCTGATGAGCCGTAGGCTTCGTTCCGAACTGTCCACGCGTACAATCCAGCAGTTTATAAGGCTTCTCTGTAGTTACCTCCCGATACGACACAATCTCCGTACCTATCTTTGCCGAATGCGTTTCACCCAAATAGGTAAAAAATTCCGGTGATTCAATTTCTATATCCTTATCCGTTGCACTGATCTCTTTTGTCAAAACGGAACTTCCTGAAATGGCCAGGCTATCACTAGGTACGGGAGAGACATACGGGTCATGCGTAGAAGTAAACATCGTCAGCGTATGTACACCGATTTCAATGCCACGAGCTTTCGCCTTGTCGGTAAAAGCTTTAATTTGCTCTGCTCCCTCCGGAAAACGAGAGGTGTGTAAATCA
This sequence comes from Parabacteroides goldsteinii DSM 19448 = WAL 12034, assembly GCF_000969835.1. GTDB lineage: Bacteria > Bacteroidota > Bacteroidia > Bacteroidales > Tannerellaceae > Parabacteroides > Parabacteroides goldsteinii. The sequence continues at coordinate 2,406,556 of NZ_KQ033912.1, read as the reverse complement.
AAATGTCCCCAGCTTTTGAATATGTCTCCGATATGAACCAAATTGAAGTTACAAGAATCGGCATAATTCAATGCATTATCCAACGAACGACCCTCATATAACATATAAGCCGGATTCTGGAGCTTCCGTTTTTTGATCCACTCTCCGTTCATCATCGGATGTGGCAATCCTTCCCCTACCTCAATCTTACCGATGACATCGACAGCTTCCGAAGATGGTGCGGCAAACAAGGCAATAGAACTTCCTATGAAATCCTGATCCAAAGCCGTCACAGTCTGTCTTCTCCCTATATAGTCTATCACTTTTTCTTTTCGCCAATCACGTGCGAAAAATTGAATATCACTACCATACGGACGTGCAACAGCCGCATTCCCCCTTATCATACGTACATATTCGGGCATATCTCCTTCTTCATTCACATTGATATCGTACGTTTGCTGTCCGATCTTATCTTTCAAATCATCGGGCACCTCTTGTCCTGGCAGCGGATCGATGTAACAGCCACCTGTAGCATCATCCCCCAAATGAGGTCGTCCCTCTGTCGTATTTATGCCGAGAGCCTGTACACCGACAGCAAAAGTCGTATCACGCACCACTCCTACCGTCTCTCCTATATATTGAGATATATTGGTTGCATACGGTCCCCAAGCTATGGCATCAATCCGGTCACGATTACTTAATGAAACCAGAACCAGGCGAATATATCCGTCTTTCACTTCTTTTGAAACAACAGCTTCCGACTGGTTTGCAAAGGTTAGCACCCATTTATCTCCTTCGACTTTCAGGTTGGTGGGCATGATGTATTCTTTTCCATCATAGAGACTCAACAAGGGAGATGCCCCCTCTTCCGCCAGATAATTCACGCCTGTTCCGTTATCTGCTATCTGGCGAATAAAACCTTTTCCATCCACACTGAATGTTGCGTATTGGGTCGAGAGCTCATCGACATACGATTGTTTGCATGAGCATAATATCAAAAATGCAACAGCACAAATACTACTAATTTTTCTAAATCTCATAAGGCCACAAATTAGATTATCAGATTTCTTAATTTACATATATTTACTACACAAAAATAAAGACAACCATTCACATTAAACATAGCAAATAATTGCCTATTCAATGGATTATTACTGTTTACTGGTGTCCGGCTATTAATCCTTAAAAGAGACATAATACCGAACATACTTGTTATTATTTGGATATGGATGAAACTGGGCAAATCTTATATTTGTAATATTGAGGTTTATGTTCAAAATGAACTTGATCAGCTAAAGGGACTTGGTTTATCACTGTTATGATATTTCCATTCTTATCTATAGCTTCTATATCTACGCCTAACTCCGAAAATCCAATTAAAGACAAATTGAAATCAACCTCCTCTAAATCCTTCAGAGGGATGATTTCCCATCCAAATTTTTCTTTCTTCAACATATAAGAACCCTTACCTCCAAATTCTCCCTTTTCTACTTCCCCATACGTATCAATATAGAATAAATGATCAGAATAAACTTTATCAAGTAATTTACCTGTTGATGAGCCAGGGTTTGTAGAAGAAACAGAAAACAAACGGCTTCCAGGCAAAACAGCCAAAGTTCCATATTTAGGTAATGAATAATCATGGTTATCTTCTTTAACCAACCACGGTTGATCGGAAAAGTTGGCATAAATCTTCAAACCACTATTATATTCAACCTGGATACAAGGAGATTTTAACAGATCTTTTTTGATTGCATCTGAAGATGACACATAAGATTTTCCATCAAAATACCGGATACTTTTCACCGGAATCATCGAATAGCTATTTTGGAATGGTTGCAAGAAAGCATATCTACGAACTGCATCAAAACCATCAGACAAAATACCGATATTACCGAAAGCGTAAGCATAAGCGACATAGGCCTCGTTAGAGACATTAGACATTCCATCCATTTCCAATGGATTAATCTTCAACAGTTGAAAATCAGGAAATATAGGCAAACTATGATTCATATGTGAATAATTCCCATCTAACAATCCTGCATAGAACCAATGTGTGCCACCTTCCGAATAAACTGGACCTTGATATGCGCGGCGTTCGTTCATCAAAGTCATACCAATATATTCAAATACAGTACGAAATTTTCCTGCTCCAGGAGTACGATAATCGTAATCCACCCGGTCCATAGGAGAAATACAAGTCTCCACATCGCAATAAGAAAAGTTGGTGCCAAATGTCTTATGTATTTGCGGTGCCAAAAGGGCCTGTTGTTCCCAACCGATCGTTACTTTATTGGCATAACATCTACACCAAGCAGGTCCCCAACCATAATCCTTGTGGCTGATACGTACCCAATCTTCATTCCACAGAGCATTTACAGGGGCAAAATCCATGTAATTTGAGTAAAAACCAATCCTCCAATCTTGACCTTGTACAAAACGGACATATTCTTTCAAACGTTCCGTACCCAGATCAGGGTTAGGTATTGTTCGAAATGTATAGCTCTCTCCACCAGCACGCCAAAAATCTTCGTGATAGCGAATACTAACATTTTCTACACCTTTAGACCGTAAATCAGTCACGAACTTTCCTAATTTAGGAAGATCACTTCCCCCGTTGATCGCCCACAAACGATCTACCTGGTTAGAACGCATCGGAGAAGCCGGATTATCAATCGTCGGGAATACTTCGTGTACATCCGGTGATACATTAATGAAAAGACGTTCGCGCAACGGGTTGCGCTTTTTATTGTTCAACGGATAATATCTGACACCTCCATTATAGGTCGCTTTACCCTCTTTGATACCCTGTTCTCCACCATAATACATGGAAGCATTGGTATAATACCAATCAAACATCGTCAAATAGAACAGATTGTCGGCATACAGTATACTGGGAGCATCAGCCGTATAGGAATCATTGGCAAAAGGGTTATACACCAAGAAAGGAACACCCACCAATTTACCATCCGACACGTTATCTGTTGTGCCTAAACAGATCTCTTCCACTTTCCCATCCGCTGCTTTTTCTTCAATCGTCCAAATCAAAGACTTCTGCCTGATCGTATAGGAACAGTCAAAGCGTTGGTTCAAACCTTTTCCTACTGCTTTATAACGAATGAACAAAGTATCGTTTTCTACTCTCTTATCCATAACTTTCCACTCTGCTTCTGTCCGTTTTTCAAAAAGGATCTTAGCGTTGGCATTCACCTTTTTCTCTTGTCCGTCACACAAGAGTGTCACGCCGCCTATCGGATAAGCCGGATCTACTTGATACGTCAGCTTAGCATCTTTCCCTTCGTATGAGAAAAGGAATTTCTCGCCTTGTTGCTCCACACGATTGCTAAATCCGGTCGTCTTATTCGTCGGCAAGATCGTCTCTTCACGAAGCGGAAAAGGCAATTTCTCCGGGAACGGTTTAAACTTCATTGGCTTCAAAACTTCTTGATATCCATAGATAGGACCCAAGAAAATATTGTTCTCCACATCCGGCTTTGTACCATTTCCTTTAAATTCCAATCCGATGAATGTAATCGGTCGGGCAATACTATCATTTAATTTGATATGGTTCAAAAACCAATACTTATAATTCATATTCCGCCATAACCATTCTTGCATGAACGGAATTGTTATCTCCCGGCCTTTGGCATCCTGGATAACGGCATAATGGGTCATGGCTTCTCCACTGTTCTCCCATAACCAATGGTTTCCATAATTCCAAAAGTTAATGCAATCCCACTCTTTATCGAATTTATAAGGTTCAACAAGCTCTACACGAAATCCGGCTTTTGCCTGTTTGGTTTTGTAAACGACTTTTCCGCTGTAATCGCCTATTACCCGTTGTTCTTTAGTTCGATATAATGCAACTTCGGATTGATTTGCCCGAACCTGCCACTGCGTACAATCATCAAAAGTAAACAGTGGTTCTCTGGCTTCCCTACGCCCTTCCATTTCATAAGGCTTACTACCGATGCTTTTTTGCTTCGGATCTTGATTCACCCCTTGGATCGCCTCTCCATATTCCAATTCGTTTGTCTCTTGTGCTTTTCCTTGTTGGATATTCAGAGCCAAACACAGCAACACACATGCGCGTAATAATTTATGTTTTAACATATTGTCTAATTTATAAGAGTTCTCGGATTGACATGCTCACCGGAGATATCCACTGTATATAGCGTCCATATATGATCATTGATACGTTCCAAATGGTACCGGTTCTCTTGAGCTTTCATTTCTTCTTTCAATTCTTTAGAAAAAATGTCTGCACGTCGGGCATCTTCCCACACACGAAAAGCTTTAAACACACGCTCTTTATCCAAACATTTTTCAACAGCATTTTCACTTAAACCAAGCATATAAGTAGCATTCCATGCAACAGCTTTTGATTGTAGATTCTCTATCACTTGTTCATCCCATTCCGATTGGAAATTTTGGATACCGAAAGTGGGACAAATGAAATTATTAACATTACCGTTCCTTTCATCTTTCCCCTGAATTCCGAAAGAATTGGTTACAGGGTTAAACATATTGTTTCCTCCACCAATATTTCCATTCCCCATATATAGCCAATTACCATACATGATACCAGATCCCATCACACGAAGTTCATTTCCTCCATACGTATGAAACTTCTCAAACAAATTCCGATAGAATCGTTTCATTGAATAATAGCCATGTCCTTGATACATGAAACTTTCCTGTCCATCAAAATCAACATAATCCATGCCACCGTCAACCAATAACCGGGCATAATAATCAGCATAATCGTCTTGCAGATTCATATCCGGAACAAATCCATTATAACAGTTCATCTGTAATTTTGCTACCACCTCACCCGCTTTATGTGTTTGAGCCACCGTATTGTAAGCACCACGCTTCACACCTTTCAATGTATAAGGTCGGGTTATTGTAACTCCTTCGTAAGTAAGTAGTTCTTTTCCTAATTTCAAAACATTGAGTTTATTGCAATGCCAAGTGCCCCATTCATTTAACCAACTGGTATCAGCCACACAAATATCCGTCTGGGTAGCATTCAAATCGTGAGTGATCGTTGTCTTCAACACCATGCATAAGCTATCATTAGGAATGGGACTGACATCACTGCAATGTGGTTGCAAAAACTCACACAACGTATGTAACCCATAAGCGATTCCAGCTTCGTTCGTCATTTTTGTAAACTCAGCGATAGAAATTTGTTTTCCACCATACGAAATCATCTTATCCGCCCATCGATTTGCCGGGTTGACATAATACTCTCCCAAACCTTCATCCTGTACAGCACGTACTCCCAACTGAGTTGCATAAGAGATCAAACTATCATGCCGTCCCCACCATGCTAAATCGGCACAAGCAGCTTTCGGATCACGAACCCATTTCCCTTGCTGGGTAATATAAGGCAGTCCTTCCTCCAAAACGACCTTCTCATAAAGTTTTAACGTATGCTCTTTAGGACAAACAAAAAATGCAACCGATGATCCTAAAACATCCTCATCTACAGCCTCTACCCGATGATGCTTAGGTACATTCACATTTTCAAAACCGGGTATAAGTGTAAAAAATATATCACGGGTAGCACGGCGATCACGCGAACTCATTACAATGTAAGAACCATATTCCGGTATATACTCAGCCCCATTCCCTTTATTGAAAAAGAAATGACCTTCTTTCCGATTCGTAAAAGCAACATCGCTAATGCCATCTCCACCTATACGCAATCGCTGCCCCTCATATAACGAATCCGGCAAAGGATATTTGATCGGATCTGGTGTATGTACTCTGTAATACATTTGGTGCATATCTCCATCTGTAGGAAGGCCGGTATTCGTATTGTCATTACAGGCGACCATACCAATCGTACAACGTTCATTACTGACTACTCCCAACAAATCTCCAATATATTCACGTATCGTAGTATAATAAGGTCCCCATACTACATGATCCGCTTTACCACGATTAGTAAGTGATATAAGTTTAAACGTCAAGTACTCTTCTTTTTCTCCTATTTCTATAACAGCTTCAGCTCCATTGGTATACGTTAACATCACCTTTTCGTCGATTTGCCAAGCCGAAACAGGCAAAATTACCTGATCATTACCGGCATAAAGAGCCAATAATGGAGAACTTTTCTTATCAGATAAATATTCTATATTATCGACTTTACTGTAGATACTTGTTAAGAATCCAGTAGAATCTATCTTTAATACTACATAATCCGTTTCAAAGCAAATATTCATCTCTACCTGATTGCACGAAAAGAATAGTGAAGATATAACTACCCACACCCATTTTAATAAACAATTTTTCATTTGTCTCATATAAGATTTGAAAGGTTCAAAAAAACGGAGTAAAAGATCATTAAGACAAATATCTTCTACTCCGCTATAAAAATAATGAGTTTTTAGTATTACTTCAATGGATCAAATGAGCCACCCCATTCATTGTTTTGTTGTGACATATCATTGTCGAAGTTTGCTCCCATAGTCTTATCCCCAATGGCACCGAACCAATGCTTGGTGGAGATATTAAACGTGGAAACTTCAACTTGCTTCACATTAGGCACGAAATCAATATGGAAAAATTTCTGCGTTTCAGCGTCTTCCAACGTACGTGTCCAGTCGAATTTTCCAGCTTCTTCCTCATCCCCGTTAAATACCACATACAGGTTGTTGTAATGTTTCTGGGCATTGATGTTGTCGAAATTCATCCAACGGCGGAGGTCGCCATAACGGAAGTTTTCTTGAGACAACTCAGCTGCACGTTCGTTGTATAACAAACGACGAACCCCTTCGAGCGTATTATACACATCCAGCCCATACCCGATAGCGCCCGCACCTTTATCGATACCTGCACGTTTACGGATTGCAGCTACATAACCCAACGCTTCATTTATATGACCTGCTTCGGCAGCACATTCGGCAAGGTTCAGGTAAACTTCACCCAAGCGTAAACAGATAGCATTATTTTCACCTTTATATGAATCTGCATTATTCAATCCCGGAGTAATGGCTTTTAACGGGAAGAATGAGCCATAATGGGTAGTTCCGGCATTACGTTCGAGCTGTATGTTGGACATCGCTTTATAGAACGGGGTTACCTTCACATACGAAGTCCAGAAATACTGTCCGGCAGGAATTTCCAACGACGGGAAATCACAACCCGGAACCGAATAAGAGTCATAGAAACGCGGATCCATTTCGTTCACCAACTTGTCGAGAATATCTGCATTGTAGGCAGCATCTGTGGAAAGGCGGTTTACATCCAGCTTCTGGCTCTTATACTCTTCGTTTTCGTAGATAGCCATAGAAGAACCATCCTTCAGCGGGAAAGCGAGAAGCTGGGGAGTCTGCGGTACTTGGCGGCATGCCCATCCATGGGTAATATCTTCAGGTAGATACTGATTCATATCGTAATACGTATCTGGATATTTGTAATGTCTAAAGATCAAGGCTTCCGTATTGGACTTTCCCTTCGTCAGCCAAATATCACTAAATTTATCCATCAACTTATAACCATTCTTTTCAGCATATTCAAGAGCTGCCTTATTAGTTTGATAGGCAGTTTCCCAACGCCCCTTGTCGTTGGAGCGATTGAATAACTTACTAGCATACCACATTTGTACGCGTCCTTTGAAAGCCATGGCAGCACATTTGTCAATACGTCCATAGTCAGCACTTGACCAACGATCCGGAAGTGCTTGAATGGCATCGTCCAAGTCTTTCAGAATCTGAGCCATACAATCCGATGTAGAACTTCGTTTCACCATCAACGAAGGCAGATCGTTCACATCCTGCGATTTGAGGATCAGGGGAACACCACCCAAGTCCTTTACGTAAGACCAATACCGGTAAGCCCGCCAAAACTTGGCTTGTGCCACCACAGCATCTTTGTCTTTGAGAGCCATGACACTTTCCGGCACCGTCTCCATCTGTTCAAGCAAATAGTTGATCTTGTCAATAATTCCATAATCGAAGTTGACCCCACGGCTGGAAGCAGAGATGTTTACCCCCCGCAACCACTCGCTCATGCTATCGTTTGAATCCGTTGTAAGGTCCGTGTCAGTATCAGACGTAGAAGACCATCCCGGCACCATACCGCTATAGATATCGGTCAGATATGCTTGGATCATTGTTTCATTCTGCCACACATTATCCGGATTAATTGCTGATTTGTTCTCGTAATCTAATTGGCAAGAAGACAACGCCAATACGCATACCGACAAAGTCAGGAATTTACGTCCACTTTTCTTTATTATATTTAAGTTGTTCATAAAATTTACGTTTAAAAATTAACACTTATACCACCACCCAGAGTTCTCATCACAGGGTAACCAACACCGCTCCATCCCGGGTTCAATTCCGGATCCCAGTGTTTGAATCCGGAGATATAGAACAGGTTTGTACCTGTTGCAAACACCTTGATACTGGAAATTGCATTACCCAATGGTTGGGCGAAATCAAAGGTGTAACCAATATTCAAATTGGAAAGACGGATATAATTCGCCTTTTTCCAATAATAATTAACGTCGGTCCAAGCATATGAGCGATAATCGCGCGGAGCTAGCATAGGCAGTTCTGCATTGGGATTCTCCGGTGTCCAGGAGTTTTCAACCCATTCCCTGTTCCACATCTGACCACCATGATAATCAGCTAGTGAACCAAAATTCTTATAGTTGTGGAATTTGCCAGTGAATGTAGCTTCCACAGAAAGCCCTTTCCAAGTCGCGCCCAAGTTCAAGCCCATATAAATCGGGTTGTTATTGTTATAAAGAATCTCCTTGTCATAACGGTCGATGATGCCATCTTTCTTTCCGTCAGGACCGCTCTTGTCAATGTAGACAAACGAACCGGGACGAAGGTCTACACCACCACCTGTCGGCATAACATAATTAGGATTCTCTTTTTTAAACGCATCCACCTCTGCTTGCGAACGAAGAATACGTCCTTCGTAGGCAGTAATATAACTACGGTCTTTACCGACAGGGATCTCCCAATCAAGCAAACCGGCAGCATAATCCTGTACCTCTACTTTGTTCCATCCGTAAGAGAGGTTTACGTCAGCATGCCAATTCACTTTACCAAAACGGTCTTCCCAACCCACGCTAAAGTCGAATCCCTGTCCATTAATCACACCATAGTTCTCAGCCGGCATCGTCTTGGAGAAAGTGGTCGGTAGTGAATTTTGACGGTTACCAAGGATATCAAACGTATGCTTGTGCCAATATTCAACAGCACCGTGCAGATGATCCAGGAAGCGGTAATCTACACCGACGTTGATACCGGTAGATTTTTCCCAAGTCAGGTACTCATTCACCAAACTTCCATACTGCAAACCATTATTCACAGCTGCGTTTTCGCCAAACATGTAGTTACCGCCACTCTTGTAACTGGTCTGCCATTGCCATCCACCGACAGCATCGTTACCAGTTAAAGCGACAGATCCGCGCAGCTTTAAGAAGTCGATCCATTCAACATCTTTCAAAAATCTTTCTTCAGACGCTACCCAAGCAGCCGATACAGCCGGGAACACCCCCCAACGTTCGCTAGGTGCAAAATTCATAGAGCCGTCATAACGTACAGAGAAATTCAAGATATATTTATTAGCATAATCATAACCGCCAATAAATACCCAAGAAGCACGTCCGCCATCCGTGTCAGGACCACCATTGGAAAATTGTTTGTCTGTAGAAGAACCGGCTGCCCAGAACTGGTCGGTCTGATACAACGGGAACTGGTCGCGTTTTGCCCATACATAGTGATAATCGTTGTTCGAAGCCTCGTATACGGCAGCTGCGTTGACATGATGGTCTCCCCAGCGATTATCGTAGTTGATCTGGAAATTCAACTGCTGGTTAACCCACCATTTACCCCAGCCGGAGATACCGGCGCCTTCATTACTGACATAATAATTACTCAAATCGTTTACATCGATGATATGATTGTTTGCACCCGATTTCTTAGGATAATAGAACTTTTGCAACGCGGTGTAGTCTTTGCCACGTTGCGTCTTCCAACTTCCCATGTAAGATACTTTTGCACTCAATCCTTTTACCCATGGTAATTTATAAGTCAAGCTGACATTAGCTTCCGGATTCATCGTGGTATTTCTTCTGTAACCGGAAGCACCTTCAGCAGCCGCAGCCGGGTTACCGTATGCCCATCCGTCTCCAATCCACTTACCGTCAGGCGAACGTGAAGGCATGTATTCAAATGATACACGTGCTTTCGTGTAAGTTGCATCTGTACCTTCCGTCGGAGAAGAACCATATTTAGTATTCGTATTGGCGATAGAAGCATACAACTGTAAGTCTTTGGTTATGTCAGCCGTCACATTCAAACGCATGTTCAACTTATTATATTCTGTTGATTCCATGAAACCGTTCTGGGTATAGTAATTAGCAGCCCCGAAAAATTTAATTCTTTCCGAACCGCCGCTGACGCTTAATGCATGATTCATCACGTAAGGCGTATGCCATGTGTCATCAAGCATACTAAAACCTTGTCCGGGAAGGTTTTTGGCCCATTCAAGCTCTTCATCGCTCCAGCCTTCTCCTTGTGGAGCAGTCAAGCCGAAATTCTTATAGGCTTGGTTTACCGTCAACCCCTGTTGGTAAAGGTTGTTCAACTTTACCTCCTGCGTAGCAAAATCGGCAGAGAAATTGGCTGTATAGTTAACCGATATCTTCCCTGAAATTCCGGAACGTGTCGTAACCAAAACAACCCCTGCATCTGAACGTGCTCCATAAACAGCAGCCGAAGCGGCATCCTTCAATATGCTTACCGACTCAATTTCATTGGGGCTTAAATTGTTGAACGTAGTCGCATCGCGTACTGCCCCGTCAATTACATACAACATCGGTGAGGTATTCCACGTCGTACCAGTACGTACCCCTACACTTGCCTGTTCTCCCGGCTTACCGGCAGGAACGGAGATATGCACACCAGACATTTTACCAACCAACGACTGTGCGGCACTGTTTGTCGGGATCTGTGCCAACGATTCTGTAAATTTGGTTGTCTCTACAGATCCAGCCAATAGTCCTTTCTTCTGAGAGGTATAACCAACTACGACCACCTCTTCCAGAGCCTGGGTGTCTTCTTTCAGAATAATCGAAAAATTATTTTTTTTGCTTACAGATATACTTTGGGTTATATAACCAATATAAGAGATTTCAATTGTTGCATTGTCGGGCACTTCCAAGGTAAACTTTCCGTCCATATCCGTAGTTGTTCCTGTACTTGTTCCCGGAATGGACACGTTTGCACCGATAATAGGTTCGTTATTATTATCAAGCACGACACCTGTTATTGCTTTAAGTTTCTGATTCACACCTGGTAATTCAGATTTATCAGCTTTATATAATACAATATGCTTATCACTGATCGTATACCTGATATTCTCACTTTTGAATATTTCATCCAGAATATCCGTCACCAGTTTATTCTTTACATTAACAGATACTTTACGGTTTACATTTACCTGATTCAGGTTGTAAGTAAAATAGAATGAACTTTTCTGCTCTATCATCGACAAGACATCCTGCACTGTCATGTTCTCCACGTTCAACGATAGTTTTACCGATTGCGAGTAAGTGACACTCGCCGTGATTTGCATTGTACCCAATAATAAAAACAATAAGATACACCTCATAATAAATAGACTTTTCCGGAGCCATGACGATTTATGCGTACCGCATGGCATACACTTCTTAATAAAATTCATACATTTGTAAATGATTAGTTAGTAATAAATTTAGGTTGTCTCTAATGCGTTACTCGCTTAATCCGAACCGGGGATGTTTGCAGCATCTTCGGTTCTTCATTTTTATAACATCCATGTCTTCTTCATAAGCATTCTCATTTTATAGGTTTATAAATCTGTATATGATCCCCCTGAATTTTATAATCCAGTTTGCGGGTATCTTTCAATAAGGTAAGTATCTGATTTATTTTAGCTGTTTCCTTGAAACGGCAAGTAAATAATTCCGTATTGAGTTCCTGATCTTTCACTGTGATATGAACATTGAAACGACGTTCCAGATCAACTACAATATCGATCAGTCGTTTATTAATATAAGCCGCTTCGCCCACCGTCCACGATTTGACTAAAGAGGCGTTGACCGTTTTATTGACTACCAGGCCGTCATCTTTGGAATAGGTAACCTGCTCATTCGGTCTTAGAGTTACTTTATGTTCATTGTCATTTGTAGCGACTTCCACTTTTCCTTCTGCCAACGTTATGGAAGACGGTTCTTCATTATATGCTCTCACATTAAACTTCGTGCCCAATACTTTTACCTGGAGTAAATCAGCATGTACGACAAACGGCGCTTTTTCATTATGTGCGACTTCAAAAAAGCCCTCGCCTTCAAGCTTAACATCCCGCATCTTTGATGAAAACTGAGCAGGATAGGTAAATTTACTATGAGAATTCAGCCAGACTTTTGTACCATCGGATAAGGTCAAAGAAGCCCTTTGCCCATTAGGGACTTCAATCGTATTCATGGAAGAGGGTTGTTCCTGCAATAAAAAATAAAGATTAGTACTTAATAATCCGATCAGCACAATTGCAGCAGCATATTTCATCCATGAAATATAAACAGGACGTCTCCGGCTTATTTCCACTTTTACTTCCTTTTCCTGCAATCCGGACATAAAACGCGCATAGGCCCTTTCGACCTCTTGTTTGTCGGAAAAACGTAGCTGGTCTTTCAAACTCCAGATACGCTCCATCTCAAACAGCCAATCTGCATTTGCCTGATCAGAAGCAATCCATTGATCGACCACCTTTATTTCTTCCGAAGTACATCGGTGGATTAAAAATCGTATTAGTATTTCTTCATTCATAGATCTTTCTTATCGTTTATATAAAGAAGACAACTAGGGCATCGGAAACTACGTAGTCAAAAATGAAAAAAGTTCAAATTAATTTATAATCCGACAAAAGGCGATATATAGTATCAGCAAATCTTTTAAATCTTCCCGCAGGAAAAGTACTGCATTACGGACATGAACTGCTACCGTACGTGGTGATATTCCAAGCTTATCAGCAATTTCTTTATGCGGCAAATCCTCATGATAACACAACCGGAACACTTCTGCCGCTTTAGGTGGTAATTTTTTCACGGAAGCTTCGATCTGTTCACGAATATCACAATCGATCACTTGTTTCAGTACATCATTTGAATCGGTCCGGTCATTTAGAAAAGCGATACGTGCTTCGGCTATTCGTATTTTAGCATTATACTCTTCTACGACCATTTGATGTTTTAAATAATTCAGACAGCGATTTTGAAGGGATTTAAAGAGATAGGACTGTACGCTATTTACATCGATTTGTTGTTTTTGTTCCCAATAGAATGTAAAGATATCCTGCACCAGATCTTTCGCTGCCTGTTCATCCACAAAACGACAAGCCAACGACAGCAGTTTCGGATAAAAGTGAACAAAGAATCTTTTAAAAGCTTCCTGATCCCCTTCCTTTATTCTATGTATATCAATAGGCCCCAAGTTATATAAGTCTTAATTAACAACAATATCTATCAGTGGTAATACCAAGTTCTTGAGGAACTATGGCTTTGTTTCGTGATAAGAAGCTCGAAATCAGCCATCTAATGAGAATAGCGCAATCATCTTCGAATATTCATTTTTAAATATTATTTTTCTGTTTATAACAGATCAATGGATTTTCCTACCTGAATTAACTATTTATAATATAAATAGATTATATTTGCGGTGGGAGAAATATATTAGTTCCTCAAGAACTTCATACCAATACCTAAAACGAGGGAATAGCCTGAATCCTTTAATTTTTATAGTCTAGAAAACAAAAACAAAAAAATGAGATACAAAGACTATAATAAAAATAGCTTTGAACCTCATTTTTTATGTGAATAGGATATTATTCTATATCCTTACTTATTCGGTCAGTTCATTGAAATACCGAATGCACTCTTTTATATCCGGTACGGAATTTTCCCAGTTGTATTCGTATTCAATAGAGAAAACACCTTTAAAATGCTGCCGTTTCAACTCATGCAACATTCCTTTCACGTCGAGGATACCGGTTCCCCAGATTACGTCGTGTTGCTCTTTTTCTCCTTCCTGTTTTGCTGCAATGTCTTTGAAATGGAGAGAAATGAGGCGTCCTTCGAGTTTTTTCAGGCAATCCAGCTGGTTCAGACCCTCACGACGCCAATGGCCGACGTCCGCACAGGAACCGATCAGCTTGCTACGGCCGGCAATCGCTTGCAACAGATTATCCGGATTCCAATAGTCGGATGGTTGCGGGTGGTTGTGCACAGAGATTTTTATGCCGTACTGCTCAGCCAGTTTTTCTACGAGGTCCCAGTCGTTTAAGGCAGGCTCGCAGGTGATAAACTCCATGTCCATATCTTTTGCAAATCTGAACATCTTCTCCCAGTCTTCCGACTTATCGGCCACATACACACCCGTAGCTATAATTTTTATACCTTTGGAAGCAGCCAATTCTTTCAGCTCTTTCCGGGTCTGGGTATCCAGGTCGAAACCAAAGACTTTATCGCCCCATTTTCCGCCCAGCTTATGGCCCGGATATACTTCTATATACTTCACTCCCAGTTCCTGAGTTTTATCCAACGCTTCCGTCAACGGAAAGAGATGGAATGTATAAGACTGTATGGCTATCCTCCAATCTTGTTTTTCCGCTTTCGCCTGTTTGCAGGCAGACAAAAAGCATGCAAACAACAAAAGACAAACAACGGGGAATAATACTTTCTTTATTTGTTTCATAACATTATTCTATTAATTATTCAGGCATATCGGGTAACGAGAAGCCATTTTCGTAGGTATGCCTGATCCATTCGGATGCCATATCTGCCGCACTGAAGTCGGCATAACGTCGGTCGAAACGGGGATCTCCGTCAATTACCTTGAAATCGTCTACCGTTACAATCTTTATCTTATCATTGGGGGAAATATTCGTAAAACGCATATTCTCTCCATCCCATTGGAGTTCACGATGGAGACCGTATAAACCGGAGAGACGGACAGCCAGAACGCCCATCACAACCATCTCATTGAAAGGTCCGGAGAACTGGAAGTTGGACGATGCCTCCGTTCTACTACCCGCCGGTTCCTTACACGCACGAATCCAGTCCTGTTCATGTGCATTCGTATTCCAGATATCGCCGTTACCTCCTTTGACACGAGGTATAGTCGGTTTAGGCTGGTTGAAATTCTCCATGGCAGAGAACGGCAACAATGTGGGATTCATACCATAACAACCGGTCATTATCTTCCCTTTCGTTCCGACGAAGATAATGCCTCCGTTCTCATCTCCCATCATCTCCCCGTCTTTCAACTCTTCCGGCCGGGGCGGCATCAGGCCACCGTCATACCAATATACTTTCACCTCCGGCATCTTCACGTTGCCTTTTGGCGGACGTGCCGGGAAGGTATAAGTCACCACCTGGGCATGAGGAGGGGAATACAGGTTGCTAAGGGTAGAGCTGCCGATCACACTTGTCGGATACTTCAGGTCGAGCGCCCAATAAAGCGGGTCCATGATATGACAGGCCATATCGCCCAGTGCACCGGTACCGAAATCCCACCAGCCACGCCAATTCCAGGGAGTATAAACGGGATTATACGGACGTTTCCGGGCAGGGCCGATAAACAGGTCCCAATCCAGCGTCTTCGGACATTTCACGACCGTTTTCGGTTCCTGCAAACCCTGCGGCCAGATAGGACGATCGGTCCAGCAATGTACTTCATACACATCTCCTATTATACCGGATTGTATCCATTCCGCCACCTGGCGGCACCAGTCGAAAGAGTTGCCTTGGTTACCCATTTGTGTCGCCACCTTATATTTTTTAGCCAGACGGGTAAGCAGACGGGATTCGTAAACAGAATGTGTAAGCGGTTTCTGGGTATAACAATGCTTGCCCAGCGTAATTGCATGGGCGGTCACACCGGCATGGGTATGGTCCGGGGTAGCCACCATTACGGCATCGATTGAACTGCCGATCTCATCAAACATCACTCTCCAGTCTTTGAACCTGCGAGCATTAGGATAATCCTTAAAGGTCTTATCCGCATAGTGCCAGTCCACATCACATAGGGCAACGATATTCTCCGTGCTCATGTTCGCCAGGTTACGGCGTCCCATTCCACCGACTCCGATCCCGGCAATATTCAGTTTATCACTCGGTGCTGTAAACCCGAAAGAACGCCCCAGTACATGTCCGGGAACGATGGTAAGACCGGCGGCGGCAAAGGCCCCGGTCTTGATAAATGTTCTTCTTGAAATGTTCGTCATGGTATTCTGATATTTATATTAAGAACACCCATTACAAGAAATATTACTCATCTTTATGAAGAAAAAAAAGTATCGAAAAGAACTTTAACACTTTGTACCTATCCTTCCTACTAAAAGAGAGACCTTGGTCAAAATGCACGCAGTGAATACATTGAGAAAAATACCGTATTTTCATTTCACAAAGCCGATCTTTGGTCGTGACTTGTTTAGTGCCTTATTCTTGCTCTGTAGCTCTGCTAACGTTTCGTTGATAAGCTCTAACTGCATACGGGTATCATCGTTGATATCGTTGTAGTCGGCGAATACATCCTCTATGTATTCTTTCAATTCCTTTACCTGATTCTCCAACTGTCCTACTCTGTCAACCGGAGGATTTAATACCAGGTGACGGACCGCAACAAAAGCTCTCATAATGGATATATTTATTTCAATAGCCGTATCAGAGTTGAGAACACTACTCAACATTGAAACCCCTAACTCACTGAAAGCGTACGGCATGTATTTAGGATGCTGCCCTCTACCTTTGTTTAAGGTGCTAAAATTGCACCTTAAAGACTCCCACTCATCCTTTGTTAACTCAAACATGAAATCCGGTGCCGGGAAACGCCTAATATTATTCTTTACAGATCGTTTCAGGTATTTTGTTTCAGTACCGTACATCTCAGCTAAATCAAAGTCCAGCATAACCTTTTGCCCTCGTATCTCGTATATCTTACTTTGTATCAATTGCAGCTGTTCCATATCATTCTACTTTGATGTTGATATTCTTACCATAAACAAAAAACCGTTTACTATCATATTGATAATAAACGGTCTATTTAGATTGTGTTGTCTCACGAGGATTCGAACCTCGACAGACAGAACCAAAAACTGTAGTGCTACCATTACACCATGAGACAATCCGGCGCTTTATCTAAAGCGATGCAAAGGTAAGAATAAAATCTTACCTTGCAAGCGTTTTCAGCATTTTTCTTATTTTGCAATCAGCAGATAATAGTTCTTTTTACCTCTCTGAACCAGCAGGTATTTTTCATTCAACAGAGAAGAACAGTCGATAACAGTTTCTGTTTCAGCCAGTTTTTCTTTGTTTACACTGATACCGCCACTCTGCACCAGTTTACGCATCTCACCTTTTGAAGCGAAAACGGCAGCTTTCTCTGTGAGCAAGTCGATAGCCTTCACACCGGCACTCAGTTCGTCACGGCTGATCTCAAACTGCGGAACACCTTCAAATACGGCCAACAGTGTGTCTTCGTCGAGCCTCATCAAAGATTCGTGGGTAGAGCTACCGAACAGGATATTGGATGCTTCAACAGCAGCTTCGTAATCTTCCAGGGAATGAACCATCACAGTGATTTCCTTTGCCAGACGTTTCTGCAACGGACGAAGGTGGGCAGCTGCGGCCTGTTCCTCTTCCAATGCGGCAATTTCTTCTTTGCTCAGGTCTGTGAAGATCTTGATATATCTGGCGGCATCGGCATCGCTTACGTTCAACCAGAACTGGTAGAATTTGTAAGGAGAAGTATAACGACGGTCCAACCATACGTTACCCGATTCCGTCTTACCGAACTTGCCACCGTCGGCCTTTGTGATCAGCGGGCAGGTCAAGGCGAATGCCTCACCACCTGTTTTACGACGGATCAGTTCAGTCCCGGTCGTGATGTTACCCCATTGGTCGGAACCACCCATCTGCAAGCGGCAACCTTCGTTCTGATACAAGAACAGGAAATCGTATCCCTGCAACAACTGGTAAGAAAATTCAGTGAAGGACATACCTACACTCGATTCGGAGCTAAGACGTTTCTTTACAGAATCCTTAGCCATCATATAATTAACTGTCAGGTGTTTACCGATATCACGGATAAAGTTCAGGAAGGTATACTCTTTCATCCAGTCGTAGTTATTCACCAACTTGGCTGCGTTAGGAGCATCTGAATCGAAATCCAGGAACTTTGACAACTGTTTTTTGATGCTTTCCTGATTGTGGCGAAGCGTTGCTTCATCCAGCAGATTACGTTCTGCCGACTTCATTGAAGGGTCTCCGATCATACCGGTGGCACCACCGACCAGAGCGATAGGACGGTGTCCGGCACGCTGTAAATGCTTCAGCATCATTACACTAACAAGGTGTCCGATATGTAATGAATCGGCCGTCGGGTCAATGCCTACGTACGCAGAAGTCATTTCTTTCTGTAACTGCTCTTCTGTTCCGGGCATCATATCATGAATCATGCCCCTCCATCTTAATTCTTCAACAAAATTCATCGTTTTAATTATTCATTATTATATAGTTAATGCGGGCAAAGATACGACTTTATGTGGATACGCAATTCATAAAGTAAACATAAACAAGACAACCGCATCAAAATAAAGATTCACTTTGTTGACAGATTATATATATTATAACCCAAATTGCAGATTACCATCCACTAAAAGTTATTCTCTTCTACATACTAATTATTCATAAATCCGTCAGCCATAATTTTTGCTATCTAAAACCAATATTCTATCTTTGCTGTCATTACCGGGGAGAAATCCGGTAATTTGTTATAGAGCATTTAATTATCTAGCTGTAAAACTGGAAATTTAACAAAGATGATATTTAGATGTTCGTGCCACGCTTATGTAAATTTTGTTACGATAAGTGGGGGTACGGGCATACTATGTATTCTCATCTTTGGGGTATTCCAGTACCTACAGCTAGGGTTTATGTATATGTTACGTGCCCCTTTTTTGTGCGGTTGCGAAACATATCTGACTTAAAATTCAGTAGGATATGAAAAAGAAAACACTAGTACAACTTCGCCACATCGCCGACCGCATCCCGCAACAATGCCCCTGTGAGATTGCCGCCTTTCTTTACTCCATCTGTGAGGAGTGGGAATTTGCTTTTTTGAACGGTTGCCTGGTATTTATAGCAGATGGAAACCCTGTCCTCGTCATGCCGCTAACCACTATTTATGGGACATTAAGAACAGGCAATACACTCTATATCCTTTGTAATAACGGAGCACTGCATTATTTCGACCGAAAAACACACCAGCATTGGGTTTCTTTCCTCGACAATACGGACGAAGACCTCTTTAACTGTATGTTCAACTGACGCGGATCAAACGAACTTATTATCAGATGTGAAAATGATCTCTCATCCCATTGATCCGATCATTTTATTCCAATGAATAGGAGAAGAGTTCTCAATGTCTTTTTACTTAGAGGTAGGTGTAAACAGATTTAGAGGTAGGTCTATTTTCATTTAGAGGTAGGTGTAAATTGATTTACACCTACCTCTAAATGAAAAGTCATTGGATACATGTCGGAATAACTATTAGACGATACGGACAAAAGATTATGATGCGGTAGCCCCGGAACATAAACGATGTACTGTTAGTTCAACCTGGTTACCCAACTCATCAACAGATATTTGAAGGGCAGCAGCGATATGCTGATAGATTTCCTGTATAGGACAGGAGGATTCGTCTGTTTCAATCAACAAACATTCCGGCCAGGCTTTACGCAAAGCCGATTCCTGGAAGTGTTCCCCAAAAGAGAGGTAAAAGCCTTGCTTCAATAATTGCTCAGCCTGCTCTCCCTTTTTACGGAAGCCGTGAATGATCCAGGGCATAGACGGAGCGCATTTCTTACGGATGGCTATCAACTCTTCCCACGCCCTGACGCAATGGATGATCAAGGGTTTCTTCAACTCTTCAGAAACACGAATCTGTTCTTCAAATACCTTGACCTGCAAATCAAACGGTATGGATATTTGCTTATCCAGCCCGGCTTCTCCTATCATTATCACTTGCTCATTCAGGGCCAATTCCCGGAACCGCGCCAGTTGCTCTACCACCGCCTCCTCCCGGATATACCACGGATGGATACCGCAGGATACAGGTTGCCCGGAAGATACATCTGAAAGAGCACCTTTTCCTACAATTACATTGTAACAAGCCACTACATCCTCCACCACAGAAGTCTGTACCGAGTGAGCATGTATATCATAATATACAGTATTTATCTGCCTTTTCAATTCATTCATAATGAACGACAAATATAACAAATAGACGGAAGAATATCTCTTTCAAAGGAAGTTTGAAGTAAAATAAGAAACCGGGAAACGATTTTACGGTACCGGATCATATCCGCTTCCGCCCCAGGGATGGCATCGGAGCAGCCGTTTGACAGCCAGATAAAGACCTTTTATGGGACCGTGTTTTTTCAGTGCCTGCACAGCATATTCGGAACAAGTAGGTGTGTACCTGCACGAAGCCGGTGTCATGGGTGAGATACAATATTTATAGAAATAAACCGGCAACAGGAGAAGTGTTGTAAAGAATTTCTTCATTATTCCTTGTCGCGCAATATCCTGATTGCTTTTGTCATCGCTTTCTCCATATCGGTAAAAGGATGGATTTCCTTATCCAGATAGAGGAAAGCAATAAGCATGCGCTTGTTTTTTTCTGTCAACGGATCGATCAAATCGTATTTACGTACCCGGTAGGCTTCACGCACCTGACGCTTGATCAGGTTCCGTTTTACGGCACGTTTGAATTTCTTCTTGGGGACGCTGATCAGGATAGAGACAGGAGCAGACATCTCTTCCTCCAGCGGTAAATAAACAACCCGCAGTGGAAACGCCACAAACGATTGTCCTTTTTCAAATAACAGGTCAATGTAACGTTTCCACGACAGGCGCTCTTCTTTAGAAAGGGTATACCTTTTATTTTCCATTCTTTTTGTTTCCACCCAACTCTTTCTTCAGATACAAATCCAGAGCAGCCGTCATCGACGGAGCCTCGGGAGTAGGTGCTTCCACATCCAACCGGAGTCCGGCGTCCTTCACAGCCTTCGCTGTCGTAGGACCAAAGCAGCCGATCTTTATATCTTCCTGTTTAAAGTTCGGGAAGTTCTTCAGTAATGAAGAGATTCCTGAAGGACTGAAGAATACCAACATATCGTAATCGAATTTCTCGTCTTTCGCAAATTCGTTACTAACCGTTCTATACATTACAGCTTTTGTGTAGTTGATTTTCTTAGCTTCCAACATAGCCAACAGATCATCTTTGTGCACATCGGATACAGGCACCAGATATTTTTCTTTCGCATGCTTTCCGATAACAGTCACCAGATCTTCTGGCTTTCCGGTCTGGCTAAAAAAGATTTTACGTTTTCTGTACACGATATACTTCTGAAGATAAACTGCAACAGCTTCTGTCATACAGAAATATTTCATTGTTTCCGGAATGGCTACACGTAGTTCTTCACATAAATGAAAAAAGTGGTCAATAGCTGTACGGGCGGTAAAAATTACTGCCGTATAGTCCAGAATAGAAATTCTCTGCTGTCTAAACTCTTTGGAAGAAAGAGCTTCTACTTTGATAAAAGGACGGAAGTCGATCTCGACCCCATATTTCTCTGCAATGTCGAAATACGGTGACTTCTCGGATGCAGGCTTCGGTTGTGATACCAGCAACTTTTTGATGTTCAATGCCATAGAGTACTCGTCTCAATAAAGTTATACAAAAAAATCATACCTTCGTACAAAAATATGAGGGGTAGGATTTCTTGGGTGCAAAGGTACAAACTAATATATAAAAAACCGACATTATTCTTGTGAAATATCCGTATTGTCTTATAAATTATTACAAAACGACACAAAAAATAGAAAATACAAAACAATATTACGGGAGCTAATGTTTTACTTCCTACGAACATTAACCATACGACCGGAATATATAATAACATCCCCCAGGACCCCATAATTGCATTATAATTCTTCTTCCAGAATTTATATTTATCAGGGGGCGAAAAGACAAAGCCTAACAGATAATAACTCAACTGCTTGAACTGGTAAAACAGAAATAATACTGAAAAAATAATCAAAATGGCAAAGAGTACCTCCTTTTCTCCCAGATGATTGACCATCCCTCTTGCCCGGGCAATTGCAAACAAGGCAATACTGCAAAGAAACAAAGCCTGGAAAGTCATAAAATTACGGAAGAAAGAACCACTTTTACCGATGGTTTCGTCAAACAGGTTTTGCCGCTCCTTCAGATACACGACATCTTTCAGCATCTTTACAAAATGCTGAAAATTAGAGCGAAATATAATAGCAAAGGCAATCAGCAGGGACAAGAGCAGCGAGAAGATCACATCATCCACCAGCTGCCCGTCCCATAAACGAATGCCTACATACCCTTCAAACATATCCATGCGCTGCGATTTAGCTTTGCAAAGATAGAGATTTAAATCAATAAAGTGCTTCTTTGATTATCTCTCCGACAGTAGGATGCGGGAATACGATTGATTTAAGTTCTTCGGCTTTCATGCCTTTCTCGATGGCAAGGCCAGCTATCACGATCAGTTCAGAAGCTGGATTTCCCAACAAATGAGCGCCAATTACCGTTTCATCTTCGGCCAGGATCAGCTTGCAGACACCGTTTCCTTGCTCATTTTCTGCCACGAAACGACCGGAAAAAGCCATCGGTAACTTCTTTACCGTATAAGGGATTCCTTCCGCCTGCAATTCTTCTTCAGTTTTACCTACACCGGCAATCTCCGGATTTGTATAGACAACACCCGGTATTGCTTTATAGCTCATTCCGCCACCGGCTTTTCCCTGAATATGTTTCACGGCGACTTCCGCCTCACTTACAGCGGTATGGGCAAGCAAAGAGAAAGCAGTGATATCACCGCAAGCATATACGTTCGGCAAAGAGGTCTGCATGTATTGATTCACTTTTATACCGTTCCGGAAAGGCTCGACACCCAACGTTTCCAGTCCGAAACCTTTGGTTACCGGGCGGCGGCCAACGCTTAACAATACTTTTTCTCCGTTGATGACAAAGCTCTCCCCGTCTTTCTCGACGGTGACTTCGCCATCGTGAACGGCTGTCACTTTATGGCTCAGATAGAATTTGATGCCTCTTTTTGCGTATTCAGCCTGAAGCATATCGGACAATTCCTTATCCATCGGACCTAATATTTTGTCCAGCATTTCTACCACATGTACCTCCGTTCCCATGCTATTGAAGAAAGAGGCAAACTCCATACCAATCACGCCGCCACCGATAATAACGAGGGATACGGGAAGCTCTTTTGTCTGCAATGCTTCACGGCTCGTCCAGTACTCAGTTTCTGCCAGGCCGGGGATCGGTGGGATCACCGTTTCAGAGCCGGTACACAGTAACAGGTTGGCTGCCTCATAAGTTTCTTCACCACAGGCGACAGTGATAGTTCCGTCGGCGGCACGCCCTTTAATTTCAGCCTCTCCACTAACGACAACAACCCCATGTTCCGTCATTTTCATCCGGATACCGGCAGTCAGTTTTTTCACCACCTTATTTTTACGGGCAATAATTTTAGGAAAATCAAATGCAGGATTCTCCGCTTTAACGGCATATTTCTGTGCATGTTTAATAGTATCATACACTTTAGCCGAATAAAGCAATGTTTTTGTGGGAACACAGCCTTCATTGAGGCAGACACCTCCCAAGGCATTTTTTTCAAACAACACAGTGGATAGTCCACTGGCAGCCGCTCTCTCAGCAGCCGTATAACCGGCAGGTCCTCCCCCGATTATAGCAACGTCGTATTTCATGTTTTCAGATTTAATTAAGTTTTATATTTGGATTTATTTCTAATAAAGTTGATATAAAAGTATCGATATCTTTCACAGCAAAGAAACGTTTCCGTTCAGCCTTACCTCCTGGCCAAGTATAGAATACCCTAATCCCTTTATCGATTTCTTGAATACGGTGAATCTGATCTACCTGAATCGTTCCGTTTCCTTGAAGTACATTTATATCGGTCAGCTCATAAGGTTTCAAATAGGCCACTATCATAAAAGGCAAACAACCTAGTAATCCTCCACAGTATGCAAATCTGAGTGAAGTCAACGCCACACAAAGTAAGACTAACAATAAAAAAACAGAAAATAAGACAATAGGAAACCATATCGCCTTGTGACTGAAATCTTTTTTAAATTTCGCTTTCATAATATCCCGGCATTACTCTTAATCTCGATATCCGGATTAATTTTCTTCAACAGCTTTACAAACTCTTTCTCGCTTTGCGGAGATATCAACATCCACATTTTTCCTTCTTTCCAGATAACGATCCTGTCCAACGATAAGGAATAACTAAATACAGGCAGAATGGAAGGTTGTAACGCCTCTATATCAGCGATGGCAATCTCTTTTTTAGGAAAGAAGCCGCAACGGAGCAGCAACATTCCGTCTGCCGTAATCACATAATAGGTATTAAAAAATACATGCAACGTCAATGCGCTGGCAACCAACGATGTAACAATAGCCGCTACATTCTGATGTAAGACAGATATTACACACAATACTGCCAGCACAATAATCAATAAATGATACCACCAGCCGATCTTAGATTTAAAGACTCTATCCATTTTACGAATTTTCGCGCAAGATAGTCATTTCTTCATTTACTTGTTGTAAAGCAGCCACAAATCCTTCGGTATCGACCGGATAGACCGTGTTGGTGTACTCCTTGTCTTTATAAGGTTTAGTGTAATAAATCACGACACTACCAGACTCTTTTACAAATAACTTCTCTATATCCTTGATAGGGATCGCCACAAAATTACCTTGCGTCAGATAACCTTTATCGATCTTATAAGGATAAAATACCGGTATAATGAAAATCAGGATCAAAATATAAGCAATCAACTGTATCTGGTTCAAATAAAACAATCCAAACAGGATTACTATGCTGACCGCTATCGCAACATGCTTCGGGGTCACTATTCTCTTTCCAAACGTCTTCTTTTCCATAACCTTATGTATTAAAGTTTGCAATAAGCAATATTACGAATTTTTGCTCACAATAAAAATGTTTACCGGACTAAAATATTATCATGCAGAAAAACAAATAATACAAAATAACATCAAACAATACGATATTCTAACAAAAATAGAAAATAAGCACTATTTCAGTAACTTCAATTAACAAAAAAAGAGTCGTTCCAGCATTCAAAAATAAACATATATTAACACCAAATCCTGCTTTTTCTCTTTTTTCCTACTCCCAAACAAACTCCAAAATTCGTCTAAAGCAAAATATAAATCCATTTAAAACGAAATAATATTCATTTTAAACGAGATATTATTTCGTTTAAAGGGGAAAAAACGTTCATTTAGAGTAGAAAAAAACTGCTATACAGCAGATTTTATACTCTACAACAACATTATACCCTGTTAAATTCCAACTAACAATATGTCTACAAAAATATTATTAAGACAAAATAGCAATACAATCAGCAACAAAACAGCAACATAAAGCAACCATTACGTCAAATATGTATCTTTACGATATTCCCTATCTCTCCGAGAAACGCATTAAAATCAAACGTTCAGACTCCACACTTAAATATGCGAACCACAGCCAGGGTAAAATAACATTTTGATAAAATCTCATTAAGAATAAAACAGACAAACTTCGGTGTGATCCTGATCACGACAAAAGGCGAATATCTCGGGAAACAAGAAGACAGATATTGGAAACGTTATCGGAATAGAATAAAAAAAGAGAGTGAATTCTAATATCCTTCAAGGAATTCACTCTCTTTTAAACAACACTCCCTATTGTTGTTTTAGCCTTTTAATCACTTTCTCCCTCAGGTAGTCGGGGAAATTCTCATGAAAAGGAAATCCGGAAGTAAAATCCGGTTCTTTTTCGATAGCATTCCGATCATCCGGTTTATTTATAAAATTGCCGTAAAAGACATTTCCATCAAACTGAGTAGATTTACTGCTACCTGTTATGAACTTATATTCCAGATCATCGTTTATTACATAAAAAATATTTTTATTGAACACCGTATTTTCCGGCCAGGGTCCTCCCCAGTTATCCATGATAAGTACCGAACGGTCTATCTCCGGTGAAGGCTTTTTCATAATAACAATCACATTCTCTTCAATAGCGGTCTGTTTTGCCGGTCCGGAAATATGTATGACAGGAGAGAACCAGCCGGGACGTGTCGGATAAGCACGCAAACCGTCGTTGATACTTACATTATGACGGATTATCGTATTTTCCGTTCCTATATTATAAGGTTCACCCAAAGTATTGCCTTCGTTACACACCATCACAAAACCTCCGGCATTATCATGGCTGAAATTGTATTGGATAACGGTATTACGACAATTGTAATCCGAATCGAAAGCCTGCCCGTCCCATTTGGCATTCTGTCCGCTTACCTCATTAAACTGGATAATCGTGTTATCACAACTCCAGGGCCAGATACCGGCAGCGGCATCTTCTATCCGCAGAAGATCAGGACTATCCCTCACTATATTATGTTCTACCAATGCACCGTCGCAGGCAATAGGAACAATCCCGTCTCCCGGAACCTGCTCGATCAGGTTCCCCCTGATAACGACATTCAAACTGGGAAACCATTTGTCACGCCCACTATTACCATTACCGGTTATTCCATTCCGCTGGCAACGGTAAATATGGCAATTCTCTATCAGTAAATCAACAAAACGGGTCGGCACTTCATCTCCCCCGTTATGCCAGTAAATTCCGTTTCCGGCTCCTTCATTCTTTATACAACTTCCGTTCACATCCCTGACAGTCAGGTTTTTCAAATGGATATGATGTACGTCACCTTTATCCCAGGCATAAATAATAATACCATTTCTACCGGGATCCGGTTTTTCCCCTTTATTGGTAACTTCCAGATTATTCAACTCCCAATACTCAAGTCCTTCCAGTAGTATCGTATGTTGTTTCTGACCGTCTCCATGCAGGATAGGTTTCCCTCCGTCTCCGTATTTATCGACCATCACCGGTTTTCCTTCGCTCCCGCTACCTTTCGGTTCAAACTGCCCGACATATTCAGTCCCCGATTTAAATAAAATCCTATCACCCGGTTCAAAGACTTGCTGGTTCAGTTTATCGAGACTTTTCCAGGCTTCTGTCGGTGAAGACCCTTTATTCGCGTCATCTCCGGTTATGCTATCCACATAAAAGGTTCGCTGTGTTGAGGTACAGGCACATAATAACAATGCCAGTACGAAAGTGTACATTTTCATTTTCTAAAGTTCTATTGTTTCTAAATCGAGGTATTATAAAGAGAAGCCACCGTAAACAGGTTTAGAGTGGCTTCTCTGCTCATTCTATTCTTACCAATCTGGATTTTGTTTCAAAAGTGGATTTTTAAACAATTCTTCATTGGATACAGGATACAGATACATCTTGTCACTCCATGTACGCTTGTCAACAAGCTGACGGGTATAGATCAATCCGTCCCCCTGTTTCTCAATCTTCACCCCATAAATATCCATTGTCTGAGGAGCGATTTTCCATCTTCTGACATCCCAGAACCGATGATCTTCAAAAGCGAGTTCCACCCGGCGTTCATTCCTGATCCGTTCAAGAAAATCATCCGAAGCAACTCCCGGCATTCCGGCACGTGCCCTGACTTTGTCGATGGCTGCCCGTGGAGATAACGTAAACGTATTATCCGTATAGTCCGGATTGCCGTAGGCCTCATAAAGAGCTTCCGCATAGTTCAATAATACCTCTGCGTACCTGAAAAGTATCCAGACATGACGATCGGTAGTCGTATTGTTCGGATTCAGACTGATTGTTTCGACAACATATTTCTTCAAATAATAGCCTGTCGGTGTCGCACCATCCAGAGGCGCTCCGTTTTTACCGCCTACAAAAGTCTCAACAGCCGCATTCTTGAAAGTAGAGCCATTCGTCAGAACAGTCTTAAACAAGCGGGGATCCCTCTTTTCCGGATTGTACATATTATCGATATGTTCCTGGTTTCCCCAGTCGAACCGGCTTCCATCCTTCATTTCAAAAGCATCCACGAGATTTTGTGTAGGACAGGTTCCGGAGTTTCCTCCCTCATAACCGATAGGGAAATTCAGTTTTTCAAAATCATTTGAATTACCTCTGCGCGTTTCCAGAATCAGTTCTTTGGAAGCCAGATTATTCCATATCTGTTCATCTACCAGTTGATACCGCCCGTCCGATTCAACCTTATCGATCAGTTGTTTGGCCGCTTTAGCCGCTGCAATCCATTTTTCCTGACCAGCCGTCCCGGCATATAAAGGGCTGGCTGCATACAGTAACGTTCTTGATTTCAAGGCCATCACGGCTCCCTGGGTGATACGGCCCGTTTCATATCCCGGCACATCTTTATAGGATACAGGCAGCTTATCCATGATCTCATCGCATTCACTGACAATAAAATCAATCACTTTATCAAAATCAGAAGGAGTCACGCTATTCGCCTCATCGAGTTCCAGACATTCCGTAATCAGCGGGACGTTCTTATACCGTTTGGCCAACTCGAAATAGTAGAAGGCACGTAAAAAACGAGCTTCATACGGATAGTACTGATATTGCTGCATCAAAGTCTCATAATTATCATTCCATTCAATATTGGTGAAGTCTTCCTGATAATTATTCAGAAACATATTAGCAGAGCGGATTGCGGTATAGTAAGTGCCCCACACATTATCGATTGTCAGGATCGGACTCCACGAACCGTTATTATACCGGATGATGCCCGATGTATTCCAAGCATATTCCGCTTCATCGGTCGCCGCTGCACGGGTCGCTCCGTCAAAATTACCGAAATCGGCGGGTAGATATGAATATACAGTGGTAAGCATACCTTTTGCTCTTTCAAAATAGGTGAACATATCTTCTTTGTCAAATCCGGACGATTCATTATAATCCAGATAATTGCAGGAAGACATACACACTGCAAAAGCAAATATGGCAGATAATATTTTCTTATTCATAATGTCTATTTTTAAAAATCAAGAGTTAATCCAATGTTATATGATCTGAAAGATGGATAAGTAGCATACATTTGTTCCGGGTCCATATCTTTCACATGGTCAAATGAAAACAGATTCATACCTCTGGCAAACAGGTTGATATTGCTGAGTCTGATCTTGTTTACCCATGATTTAGGTAAAGTATAGGCCAACTCCACATTTCTCAGTTTCAGGAAATTGCCGTTTTCAGCCCAGATAGAACTTTCCCTGAAATTATTATCATTCTGTTTAGTTGTCAGACGCGGATACCGGGCATTGGTATTCTCCGGTGTCCAGCGATTTTCCAGATAATGTTGAGAGACGTTCTTATTACCGACCAAAGGACGGTACATACTTGACATATTTCTAACTAACGTATAGTTGGCTACTCCCTGGAAATCAGCTTTCAGACTTACATTCTTATATCCCAATCCAATAGAAAACCCGTACATAATTTCCGGCAAAACAGTACTGTAACCGATAGCCACCTTATCATAATCATCGATCACCTTATCACCATTCTGGTCTTTATATTTTACATCGCCCGGAACCACATTGGAGAAAGACTGTGCAGGACTGCCCGCTATATCTGCCTCATCCTGAAAGAAACCGATAGCCTCCAAACCATAATACTGCCCGATCCGGTTTCCTGTATTTTTCAGGTAATCATACGGTTTATATCCTTCGTCCATATTTACAATCTCATTACGGGCAAAAGTGAAATTACCAGCCAGCATATAGGTGAAATCTCCGATACGGTCACGCCAGGAAAGACCGGCTTCAAATCCATAGTTCTTAACTTCGCCATCATTCAAAATCGGTGTGCTGACTCCCAACACGGAAGAGTAAATAGCAGAGGAGTTCACCAGAATATTCGTCCGCTTTTCATAAAAGGCATCCGCTGATAAAGACAATCGTTTGAATACTTCCATATCGATACCGAAGTTAAACTTATAGGCTGTTTCCGGCTTCAACTTCAAATTAGGTAAACGGAACTCGCCATTACCAGATACAGAGTTATTATTATCTCCGAAAAAATAGGAGCTGATGCCCGTTTTGAAATAATATTTATCATAATCATAAGCAAACCGGTCACTTCCGGTAATACCCCATGAAGCCCTCGCTTTCAGATAATCTATCGCTGTAACTTCTTTCATAAAGTCTTCGGAAGAAATGACCCAACCGGCAGAAACGGCAGGAAAAAATGCATACTTATCAGAACTTCCCAATACACTCGACCCGGAATAAGTCAACACCAAATCGGCCAGATACTTGCTTTTATAAGCATAGCTTGCATTTCCTATATAACTCTGCCGTCTATACGTATTATTAATTCCTTTCAGGGAATTTTCTTCCTGATGATAAATGACCGCAGCATTCAGTTGATGCATATCCTGCCAGTTTTTTTCGTAATTGACTTTTGCCTCGAATGTTGTTACACGGTTCTGATATCCCAGGCTGGAACTGAAAGACAAATCCGTTTCCTGTCCGTAACGTGTACGGGTTATGTCGGTAATAGTACCTCCGTTATCCCTGACCGGCTGCAAACTTTCATACAGATAATTCTTTGTTTTATTATCCCAATAGCTGGCCCGGTTATCATAAGCAATAGCAAGCTCTGCACTCAAACCGGAAGTAAGAACCGACAGGTCCTGGATAATCCGCAAGTCGGCATATAAAGCCCGGTCATTTCCAACGGAAAAACCTTTAGCCACCGATTCTGCAACAGGATTTTTGCGTACATTATCACCGCCCCATACACCAGTACTCGTCTTTACCGGGAAAGCCGCTGCCGGAACATCATAGATCATCGGGAACAAAGTCGAATACTCCGTTGCCGGACGATTATGTTGCGACAATTCACCCAACAAATTCAATTTTACCAGCGTGAGTTTTGTCGCATTAATATCGAGGTTCGCCCTGGCACTCAGTTTATCCCACGACATCTGACTGGAATAATCCGGGCTGAAATAGTTCTCATTCATAAAACCGTTATCGCCGATGTAATTGATTGCAGCAAAATAACTCACATTCTTTCCCCCTCCGGTAAAAGAAGCATTAAACTGATGAGTCGTTCCTTTATTTTTCAATACTTCATCCTTCCAGTTCACATTCGGGAAAAGCTCCGGGTTAGAACCCGTACGAAAAGCTTCCAGATCAGAATTGCTATACAAAGCAGACAGTCCGTCCATCCGTAAAGCTTCGTTCATTGCCAATGCATACGTATATCCGTCCGCCATATCGGGGAGACGAAATAGAGTATTTATCCCGAACTGATAGCTTGCATGCACTTTCATTCCTTCCAAAATACCGCGTTTGGTAGTCACCAGAATGACACCGTTTGCACCCCGTACACCATACAAGGCCTGCGATGCAGCATCTTTCAGAACCGTAACACTCTCTATCTCATCCTGTGACAAGGAACTGAGGGGGCGTTCAAAACCGTCGATTAGAACCAAAGGAGTTCCTGCCCCCATCGTGGCAAGACCTCTCACATACATTGTCGGATCATTATCCCATGCTACAGTCGAGCCTTGCAGACTGAACAATCCGGGAAGTTTTCCATACAGGGAATTAGCCGGATTAATATCAGACGTTTTAGAATCATCCATATATATCGTGGAAACTGCCGCCGTACTTTCTTCGCTACGCCCGGATAAATTGAATCCACGGTTTATCATTTTTGTATCCTGTGCATAGGAGAAAACAGACACAGACAAAAATGCAGCTACATATATTTCTTTTATTATTTTCATAACCTGCTTTTATGATTTATCAAATGAATTACCATCCCGGATTCTGGACCAATCCATAACCTTTATTAATCTCTTCAGGCGGGAATGCACACAAATACCATTTGGGCGACCAGTTCTTCTTCCAGTAACGTTCGGCCAACTGCCATTTTTCATATTTATAAGAACCGTCTGCCTGACGCCAGATTTTTACACCGTACAGAGGTTTGGTAAAATCTTCCGCACGTTTCCAGCGGACCAGGTCAAACCATCTGATCTCTTCAAAACCAAATTCCACGGCACGTTCATTCAGTACCATTTCACGGAATTGCTCCTGTGACAGATTACGCTGCAACTTCGGTAAACCGACCCGTCCGCGGACTTTGTCTACCCACTCATAAGCTTCACCCGTACGTCCGAGTTCATTCAAAGCCTCCGCATAGCTCAGATAAATCTCAGCCAGACGCAAGTAAGGCCAGTGAATAACCGAACCGGTCAGAGTGGCATAATCATGTTCACGAAGGAATTTACGCATAACGGAACCGGTACGGCAACGCGTCGAATTTTCAGTATTCTGTTCTTGTCCGCCGATATAGGTTTCAGCCGTACGTCCCTGCCATTTGTCGCCATTAATAACAAGAGTTTCATACAACCGGGGATCTCTGCCATCGAACGGATTGACGCCCTGCGGTATATTATCCCAGTCTATATTAAAAGACGTTCCGTCGGCATTACCGAACATATCCATATAATTCAATGTCGGACAGCTACAACCATACCAGCCGGCCGACTGCATAAAATAAAAATTTCCATCCCAAATATCCGGGCAAGTATAAGCTACACGCGTAGATATCAGCACTTCACCGTTTCTTCTTTTATACCATGCATCCTGAAAATCCTGCCGGTAATCCCCTGTCTCAACCAACTGGTAGTTATAAGAACCCGAGTTGTTCGCCTGTTCGAATTCTTTACAGGCATCCACAACATCCTGCCAGCGTTGATCGGATTTATTTCCATACCAAACCATCAGGTTCGTACTGGCTTCGCCATCCAGATAAGGCTGGTTGTCATTAAACAAAGGACTAGCTGCAAATAATAGCACACGCACCTTTAATCCGAGTGCAGCAGCCTTGGTGAAGCGCCCGTCTTCTTCCACCGATACCTGCCAGGGAAGTACGGATGCGGCTTCATTACACAAATTGACGATAAAATTAACCGTCTTTTCAATGGTTTCACGCGGATAATTATAGTCATCGCCCGGATAAATCGCTTTATCAATCAAAGGCAAGCCGCCGAAATGACGCATCATTTGAGTGTACTGTACTGCTATCACCATCTTGGCTTCACCCTTACGGATAGCCTTTTCTTCTGCTGTCATATCCGGTACCCTGTCTACGTTTTCCAGGAAAATATACGCTTTACGGATGGCTTCCCAACTGCGTTCTTTTGTGTAAGCATACATTACATCATAGGTGTCGGCAACCGAAGCATTATATTGTCCGTTATAATAATGGCGTTCCGCACCACATCCCCATCCCAGATAAGACTGGCAAAGGTCGGTTGTCGATTCAAGCAGATCCACTCCCAGTTTGTCTTCGGCAGGGTCCCAACTGTACATAACCCCATAAGGTAAATGTCTGTAAGCCGCAGCCAGCGCACGTTCGGCATACTGCTTGGAGGCAAAAATCGTATCCAGGGTAACATCAGCTCCCGGAGCCTTTTCCAGAAAATCATCGCCTATCTTCAAGTCGTTACATGAACCGAAATAGAAAGAGGCGGCTATTATAGATATTGGTATTAATAATCTTTTCATACTATTGTATCATTAGAAATTTACATTCACTCCAAAATTGTAAATACGCGTATTGGGATACTTGTTCTTATTACTGATTTTTGATTCCGGGTCGATAAATCCCAGATGGTCAAATGTCAGCAGGTTATATCCGTTGGCAAACACCCTGAGTTTCTGAATACCGACTTTCTTCAACACATCCGTATTCAACGTATATCCTATCTCCAGGTTCTTCAAACGCAGATAAGAGGCATCTCTCACCCAGAAATCCGACATTTGCGAATTATGCATTCTGTTGGTTTGAGTAAAACGCGGGAATTGGGCCGATTGTCCTTTCTCTTCTGTCCAACGTTCCTCGACCATCCATTTCATCAGGGGAGCGTCACCGGTATTGAACGGACGGGTAAAGTCTTCTTCCAAACGTCTGGAAACGTTAGTTGCCCCTGTCCAATTCATCGAGAAGTCAAAACCTTTATATTCAAATCCGGCATTCAGACCGAAAATATACTCGGGATTTTCTCCATAACCGAAATAAGTTTTATCATCCCCATCGATTACTCCGTCATTATTCAGGTCTTTGAACAGAATATCACCTGGCTTGAATGTTCCCGACTGCGTAGGGATTCCCGTGATTGTCGAACCATCCTCATTAAAGTCTTTTGCCTCGAAGAAACGATCGAAAACATATCCGTAATTCAAACCGATAGAACGTCCTGTTTCATACATATAAGGTTCATTCTGTGGAATTTCATCTTTATAAACAATCTCATTTCTGGAAAAAGAGACATTTCCTTTCAGCCAGTAGCGGAACTTGCTGCCAATTTTATCGTTCCATCCCAAAGAGATTTCATATCCTTTATTGTTCACTTTACCCAAATTGACAGCAGGCAGGTCGGCTGCAACGAATCCCGGAACTGTATTTTGCTGAATAAGAATATCCTTACGTTTCTCAAAAAATACATCCAGAGAGAAATTCAAACGCTGATCCAGCAGATTCATATCCAAACCGTAGTTTTGTTTGGCAGCCTTCTCCCAGGTAACATCCGGATTTCCCAAAATCAGTTCCGATGCGCCCGGATAAGCCTGCGGAGTATTCACTCCCCAATAATATCCACCCGAACTGGCTGAATATGAGTCCGGCAAATACAAGAAACGTTTATATTCATTCAATATGTCGTTACCTACCAGACCGTAAGAAGCTCTTAATTTAAGGAAGCTGATAAAATCTACCTGCTTCATAAACTTCTCTTCCGATATCACCCAACCGAGTGAGGCAGCCGGAAAAAATCCGTACCGTTTACCCGGAGCAAAGTTTTCCGAACCATTATAACCGGCATTGAAATCGACCAGATAGCGGTCTTTATAAGCATAGGTGACGCGCCCAACCAATCCCAAATATCCTTTCGGGATATCCGTATTAGCCTTGGGATAATACTGTTTGGTCATATTATACAAGAGCAAGCCGCCGACTTTATGATCCCCGAAAGTACGGTCGTAACGTAAGCTGGCCTCTACATACCAGTCACGCGTTTTGGTACTCCAGTCCTCCGACGCAGACAAAGCACTCGCTGTACCTTCAAGCTGATACACAATCGTATGATCAAAATTAGGATCATCAATAGCCAATCCCGGATCGGTCAGACTGGATTTGTAGACCGGAGTATACGATTCCATCGAGCCGTTCCATGATTTACTTCCCGTATAAGAGGTATTGTAAGCTCCTTTAATATTAAAAGAAAGACCTTTGGTGATGAAATCCAGTTTCTGTGTTAAATCCATATCCAGATTCATCGTATTTTGCGAAGCCTCTGTATATCCTTTTCCATAATACATGGAGAACAGGTTACGCATTGTCATCGGGATATAACGGTTCTTAATCTGAACCAGATTTCCATCTACAAAGCCCGGACTGGAGAATGGTTGTACACGGAGAATCTCCATCCATAAATTGTTTTGTTCGCCGAATTTAGGATCCTTCTTTGTTTCCAGACGTCCGCCCAACCCCAATTTCAAAGTAGTGCTCTTAGTTACGTTAATGTCGAGATTCGCCCGGTAGTTATAACGATTATTTTTATAGTTCGGATTATAACTTTCATAAAATCTCTTCAGCAAACCATCCTGATACAGATAACCCAGGGAAATAAAAAACTTCACATCCTTCGTTCCTCCCGAGATATTCAGGTTATGCTGGGTTTGCAAAGATGTTTTCTTAAACATCAAATCTTCCCAGTTCGTATTCGGGAACATGATCGGATCGGCATTCGTCCGGAACATATCCAATACATAAGGCGAGAATCTCAAATCGTTGGGACCTAAATCGGGATTGTCGCTCAATTGCATTTCATTGAAATATTTGGCATGGTCATAACTCCCCATCATTTCCGGAACACGCATCGCTTCACTGATACCGACTGAAGAAGACAGCGATATTTCCGTACGTCCTTCTTTTCCTCTGCGTGTCGTTACCAGGATAACTCCATTCGCACCCCGTACACCGAATACGGCCGTTGCCGAAGCATCCTTCAAAACAGTAATATTCTCTATTTCATTAGGGTCCATGCGGAAGAAAGAACGTTCCACCCCATCCACCAGAATCAATGGTTGTGAGCGGGCGCCATCCAAAGAAGCAATACCTCTGACAAATATTTCCGGGTCTTCAGCTCCGGGCTGTCCGCTATACTGAACGGTTGAAATACCCGAAACAGAACCGGCCAGCATATTACCGATACTGGACGTGGGCGATTTCAACAAATCTTTTGTGTCTATCGAAGAAACAGAGCCGGTCACAGTCAGTTTCTTCTGGGTTCCATAAGCGATAATTTGCACCTCTTCCAGCAATACATTATCGGAAGTCAAAATAACATCTATGACTTTTCGGTTACCAACCTTTATATCCTGAGGCGTATAACCCAGATAAGAAACCTGAAGAATATCATTATCCGTACATTCAATTTCATAATTTCCATTCATATCAGAAAGAACTCCCTGGGTCGTTCCTTTGATAGAAATCGTGGCTCCTATCATTAATTCGCCAGCATCGTCGCTGACCGTTCCCTTTACCAGCTTCTTTTGTCCTTTTTGCTGGGTTATAGACGGGACATTACTATCCGGACCGGAAGCAAAGGCTGGATTGTTAGCTTCAGCCTGTACATCTGGTCGTATAAACAAAATAAGCAGCAACAGTACGCCGACCTTTTGAAGGGGACTACCTACCAGCTTATACTTAGCCTGTACTTGATTCATAAGTTTAATCGTATTTTTAGTTTAAAGTCAAATTCACCAATCATTTTTCTAAGAGTCCGTCGATTAGACGGAGGTGGTCCTTTCTGCATAATAATTACATTTTTTTTCATCTGATTTCAAATTTAAGATATACCGACAAATGTATAGTCTGCTTTCAAAAAGGGCGTCAAATCCTGTCTAAAAGTATTCCTCTATCGTATAATCATTTATTAATCAGCAGATAACAATCAATAGTTTTGAGTACAAATTCACTCTTCAGGCTATTATCCTTGTTGGGAAATTCATTGTTTAGCCGTATATTTGTAAAAAAAGTAAAACTGAATTATGAAATTTTTTTCACACATAGCATATATTATTCTACTCTGTCTTTTACCTGGTATCGGACAATGTAACAACGCCAGCTATTACTTCAAACAAATAGCAATCGAGCAGGGATTATCACAATCGAGCATCAACTCTATTCTATGTGATCATAAAGGAATATTATGGATAGGAACAAAATCCGGATTAAACTGCTACGACCAACATGAGCTAAAAAGCTTCTTCAACGAAAAAGACAATAAATATTCGCTTCCCGGTAACCACATACAGTTTGTTGCGGAAGATTCACTCAATAATCTTTGGGTTTCTACTAACAAGGGACTGGTTAAATATAATCCGGACTATAACCACTTCGACCCGATCATAAAAGAAAAGATATTTTCTTATCTCTGTATACCCGGAGGGATTCTTTTCGGAGGAGAAAAAACACTCTACCGATTCGACTACAAAAACAAAAATACCGAACGTATCCTTCTCCATACGGAAAATCACCTACGGGAAACCGGAGAATACTCCATTCTCAACATATTAAAGATAGAAGGAAATAAAGTATTACTGAATACAAAAAAACATGGGCTGCTCACCTATAATTATACGACAAACGAAATTTATAAAGATAACTCGTTGCCGTTTACCAATACCGTATCCGCCATTTTTATCAATGAAAAAGGATATATTTACCTGTCACCATACAGACAGGGACTTTTCTGCTACGATCCGAAAGGGAAATTGATCGCCCACTATAAAAGTGAAGACTCTAAACTCAGTAACAATATCATTCTCAGTATTCTGGAAAAAGACGGAAACATATGGATAGGGACAGACGGAGGAGGAATCAATATTTATCATCCCGACACAAAAGATTTTACCGTCTTACAACACATTCCGGGAGATGTGAATTCACTTCCCGTCAATTCCATCACTGTTCTCTATATGGATAATGAAAATAACCTCTGGGCAGGGAGCGTGAGAGGCGGTATATTCGGAATTAAAGAAACTTATATCAAGACATTCAAAGACGTAGCCTTAAACAACACCAACGGATTAAGCGAAAAAGCCATTACCAGCCTGTACGAAGACAATGACAGTCTTTTATGGATCGGGACAGACGGCGGAGGAATCAATGTATACAACCCATTTACCGATACATTCAAACAATTCACCTCCACCTACGGCGATAAGGTGACTTCCATCACCGGCTTATCCGACACGGAGCTTTTGGTTTCGTTATTTAACCAGGGAATAGTTGTCTTCAACAAGCAAACGGGAAAATACACCCCATTTACCATTGTCAACGACCAGATCAATACAGAAGAATGTTATTACGGCTTTATGCCCCTGGCGCATAAAGTCAGCAACGACAAAATATATATTCTGTCGCTCAGTGCACGTATCTACTATCCTGAAACAAAGACCTTTTCTACCCTAAAAACAAAAGAAACCGATTTCTCCCTGGAAGCGTTGAATCTGACCTATGCGGACGATTCGCTTATTTTCATGATAAAAGAGAATTATGTCTTACAGACATTACAAAAGAACGACAGCCTGTCCCTTCTATTCACCACTGAACCAAGCGAAACGATCCATACCCTGTGTTATGACAAAAAAGGGACCGTCTGGATAGGAAGCGACCAGGGACTCAGTTATTACAATCTGAACGAGAAAGTATTACACCGAATCAATACCCGGCTTTTCAATAACGTGTCTTATCTTTTCTTCGACGATAAAGGGCGTCTCTGGATAGGTGCACAGAATATGCTCTTTTCGTATGTTATCGATGAAGGGAGATTTATTATCTGGAGCGAATCCGATGGATTTTCGCCGAATGAAATCCTGTTTATGTATCAGGAACAGTCCAAAACAAATAACATCTACCTGGCAGGAACCGACGGACTGGTAAAAATAGATAAGAATATTTCCTATAATGACGATCTTCAACCGGAAATTGATTTATCCGATATTCTATTCAACGGGAGTACCTATCTGAAACAATTCAACACGACTCACCGGTCGGTTGCAATTCCCTGGAATTATACATCTCTATCGGTCGTATTCAATATAAATCAGAAAGATATATTCAGAAAAACAATGTTCCGATACAAAATAGAAGGGGCAAACGAGCAATACATCGAATCTTATAATAACAAACTAAACCTACCGGTATTACTCCCGGGAAGTTATTCGATTATTGCATCCTACAATACGAAAAGCGGGATATGGAGCCAACCCAAAAAGATACTCACACTCCATATCACTCCCCCTTGGTATAAAAGTAACCTTTTTATTTTCAGCATAATTCTGTTAATCTTAGGAATTATTACCGTCACGGTATATATTATCCTGAAGAAAAAAGAAAACCGACTGAAATGGGAAATGAAAGAACATGAACAGGCCATGAACGAAGAAAAGATACAGTTCCTGGTCAATATAAGTCATGAACTCAGGACTCCCCTTACACTCATTTACGCCCCGTTGAAAAGACTTATCGACACCAGCCATGAGAATCTGACTCCCGAAGTTATTCACGGACAGTTAAATACTATTTACAAACAGTCGAGAAAAATGAAAAACCTGATTAACATGGTTCTCGACCTGAACCGTATCAAAACGGAGCAGAAGTCTTTACAGAAACAGCCTCATCCATTAAATAAATGGATAGTATCCGTCTCCGAAGATTTCAATACTGAATTAAAGGAAAAGAGTATCCAGCTGATATATCAGCTGGATACTCAGATTGAATCAATCTGGTTCGATGAATGGAAATGCCAGACTATTTTTTCCAACATACTGATGAACGCCCTCAAATTCAGTGAACCGGAGACACAAATAACAATATCGACCCAACTAATAGATAACTATGTCAGAGTCGCCGTCGCAGACCAGGGTATCGGTCTGCAAAATGTGGACCCGAAAAAGCTTTTCAACCGTTTTTATCAAGGTGAACATAATAAGAGCGGTAGCGGAATCGGTTTATCTTATGCCAAAGTATTGATTGAAATGCATGGAGGGCGGATAGGCGCCTATAACAATCCGGACAGAGGAGCTACATTCTATTATGAGTTACCCGCATTGACCGATAGCATCAACTCCGGACAGCAAGAGGTACAGGAAACAGAGATTAGCGAAAATCTATCTATACCGTTAGACTTGTCCGCGACCGGAATTTCCTGCGCGGGATATTCTTTACTCATCGTAGAAGATAAAGATGAACTCCGCCTTTTCCTGAAAGATTCGTTCAAAGATATATTCAAGCAGGTTTATACCGCAGAAAATGGTCTTGCCGCCCTGGAAATAACCAAAGCCAAACAACCGGATATCATCGTCAGCGACGTCATGATGCCCCAAATGGACGGCTATGAACTCTGTAAGAATATAAAAAACGATATTGAAATCAGCCATATCCCCATCATCCTGCTGACAGCCAAATGCGATCAGGAAAGCACTGCACAAGGATATAAGCTCGGTGCGGATTTTTATATCCCGAAACCGTTTGAGTTAGACTTCCTGCTGACTATCATTCTTAATTTGCTGAAAAGCCGGGAAGCCGTCAAACAAAAATATAAGGAATCTTCTACCCTGCTCCTGCCACAGGAAGTCACGATCAGCAATGCGGATGAACACTTCATGTCAAAGATGAATGAACTGATAGATAACAACCTAGCCAACCCGGACCTCGATGTAAGCTATCTGATGAAAAAGATGACCATGAGCCGTGCTTCCTTATATAATAAGGTAAAGGCTCTGACCGGTATGGGCGTTAACGATTACATCAATAAAATCCGTATAGAGAAAGCCTCTCTGATGCTTATACAAACGGATTTGACCATATCGGAAATATCATATGAAGTAGGTTTCACTTATCAACGGTATTTCAGTACCATATTTAAACAAGTTAAAGGAATGACTCCAACCCAATTTAAAGAAGAAAACAGAAGGAAAGAGAGCTGACAGGGGAAAAGAAAATACGCCGCCGCTTCACAGCAACAGCGTATCCACTTAAACCGGTCAAACAATTCCAAAAAGGAATATATTTTACTTATTTCACTTCTTCGAGTACGGAATAAGATTGTAATACATTATTATTATTGTATTGCTCCGTACGGACTACCCCGATATTGGGAGCATACCATTCATATCCGTAACCTTCGATTGTTTCTTTCGGGGAACGTGATTTGATTTTAAATTTTACTTTCGTACAATCGAATGTTCCTGCCGGAGTGGTGATCTCTTCGGTTTTCACATATTCGCGGTCGTAAATAGAAATGTTCTTTCTGTCCTTACGATTCTTCTTCGAATAAATGTTGATCACGGCATCGTCGAAATAGACATCATCCGAAGATGCTCCCTGCGCTACGCTCGGATAATTGATTACGGCATCTGTAGCCGCCACTGCGGTATTCGTTGTAGTAACAAAAGATGGATTGGACAGCACCTCTTTCATATCCATAAAGAATTCGCCATCCTGACAAAAAGCCTCCAGTTCGCCTTTATCGATAACTGTCCCGTTATTATTGACGAACACGTAATCGGCTTCGACTTCCAGGCCGGATTGTTTACTTTCCACCTCATCCACTACATAAGTCATCACACCTGACAGGTTTCCTTTGCCGTCATAACTCTTTTTCACCAGTTTTGTACCTTTTGTCGTAGGGAAAAAGAATGTACAATCTTGTGCCATAGCCCCGCCTGCCAACATAGCGGCCAAAGCTACCAGTAAAACTTTAGATTTCATATTTCAAAACGTTTAAGTATTAATAATAAGCCGGATATCCAATGCGTAGTTAAAACAGGGGAAACCTGTGAATGTTTATGGCTTTTCTTTTAAAAATAGCAAAAGAATGCCTATTTCGCCCTTATTTATAAGGAAAGGGGGCATCGAAGGGTACAACCATAAAAGTTAATTCCTAACTTTGGCGATCTAAACAGTAATGTCTTATGGTACAAAGATTCGATTTCTTAGTGATAGGTTCCGGTATTGCAGGAATGAGTTTCGCACTTAAAGTTGCCAGCAAGGGAAAAGTAGCCCTGGTATGCAAAACTAATCTGGAAGAAGCTAACACATATTTCGCTCAGGGAGGCATCGCCTCGGTAACGAACCTGATTGTTGATAATTTCGACAAACATATTGAAGATACAATGATAGCCGGCGACTGGCTCAGCGACCGCGATGCCGTGGAAAAGGTCGTGCGCAACGCCCCTCAGCAAATCAAAGAGCTAATCAGTTGGGGTGTAGACTTCGACAAAGACGAGAAAGGCAACTTCGACCTGCACCGTGAAGGGGGACATTCCGAATTCCGCATCCTGCACCATAAAGACAATACAGGTGCCGAAATACAGGATAGCCTGATTCAGGCCATCCAGAAGCACCCCAACATCACCGTATTTGAGAATCATTTCGCAATCGAAATACTGACGCAGCACCATCTGGGTGTCACCGTCACCCGTCAGACACCGGATATAGAATGCTACGGAGCCTATATCATGGACCCGAACGGACGAATCGACACCTTCCTTTCCAAGGTAACGCTGATTGCAACCGGCGGTGTAGGTGCCGTTTATCAGACAACGACCAATCCGTTGGTAGCCACAGGCGACGGCATAGCGATGGTTTACCGTGCAAAAGGGACCGTTAAGGACATGGAGTTTGTACAGTTCCATCCAACGGCTTTGTACCATCCGGGCGACCGCCCTTCCTTCCTGATTACGGAAGCGATGCGTGGTTACGGCGGTGTTTTGCGTACGCTGGACGGAAAAGAGTTCATGCAGAAGTATGATAAACGTCTTTCACTGGCTCCCCGCGATATTGTGGCACGCGCCATTAAAAACGAGATGGATACCCGTGGAGATGACCATGTATATCTGGACGTTACACACAAAGACCCGGAAGAGACAAAGAAACATTTCCCGAATATTTACGAGAAATGCCTGAGCCTGGGCATCGACATTACCAAGGATTATATCCCGGTAGCTCCTGCCGCCCATTACTTGTGCGGAGGTATCAAGGTCGATCTGGATGCACGTTCTTCTATCGACCGTCTCTATGCGGTAGGCGAGTGTTCCTGCACCGGTCTGCATGGCGGCAACCGTCTGGCTTCCAACTCACTGATCGAAGCTGTTGTCTATGCCGATGCAGCAGCCAAGCACAGTTTGGGAATCATTGATTCATTGAAGTATCAGGAAAACATCCCGGAATGGAACGACGAGGGCACGACCTCTCTGGAAGAAATGGTCCTTATCACCCAAAGCGTGAAAGAAGTAGGACAAATCATGAGTACATACGTCGGCATCGTCCGCTCCGACCTGCGCCTGAAACGTGCCTGGGACCGTCTGGACATCATCTATGAAGAAACGGAGAGCCTGTTCAAACGCTCGGTAGCTTCGAAAGATATCTGCGAACTGCGTAATATGATTAATGTAGGTTATTTAATCATGCGCCAGGCCATCGAACGAAAAGAGAGCCGTGGATTGCATTATACGTTGGATTATCCGCCGGTAAAGAAATAACTATCAAAAATTACTGTCGGAAGTCTCAACATAATACACAGATTGAGACTTCTGACATATTTACTTATTCACTTCACCTTTTCCAGTTTGAGCGTCCAGGCATAATTACAGGAAAGTTCTTCAAAAGACAAAAATGGCATTGTTATCCGGATATTATCCTTTTCCTGTTTCCATTCTACCTCTTTATCACATCCCAGTAGTGATATTTTTGTTTGCGATGTAGAGTAAATGTCTTTTAAAACAATACTTTTGAGATACTTTGGCAAGATTGCATATATATTATCACCCTTAGATGTAAAGAAAACTTCTTGTACCGCATAACCCGGATCCGGATCAACAGTCTGCTTAAGTATAGCATTGCCACTTACATAATATTTCCCATTATATTTCCAGTTTCTGTCACCACTAGACCACTGATCTACATGCTTCCACCGACGTGTTCCATAAATAGCCTCTCCGTTAATTTTCAGCCATTCACCCATTTGGGACAAACGTTCCTGCATGATCGGAGGTATTTTCCCATTAGCTGTCGGTCCGATATCCAGAAGTAGATTACCACCTTTGCTAACAATATTAACCAATGTCAATATCAACGCCTGAGGAGTTGCATAATCTTCCAAATCTTCATTTTGATTATACCCAAAA
Source organism: Parabacteroides goldsteinii DSM 19448 = WAL 12034 (assembly GCF_000969835.1). GTDB lineage: Bacteria > Bacteroidota > Bacteroidia > Bacteroidales > Tannerellaceae > Parabacteroides > Parabacteroides goldsteinii. The sequence goes on along the minus strand of NZ_KQ033912.1, from coordinate 2,362,232 downwards.
GAAAATCCCATACCACGGCATTCTTCCCAAGGCTTATCAAAAACAGCATCATTGGCACTGTATTCACGCGTATAATAATCGCCATGTTTCTTACCATCCGAGAATTTAGCCCATCTGTCATTTACGACAACACTATCTTTTACAACAGATTCTGAATACAACCACGATAAAAATTCTTTTGTCTTCCAAACCGTATCACTAATATCGTCCGGACCATCAGACCACAGAAGATCCGGCTTATAACGATTAATCAGATCTTTCAACTGAGGATAAAAGTGCCTGTCAACATAGAGATCCATTGTCTCAGGGAAATATAAAGGATTATCCCACTCGCGACAAGAGAAATAACATCCTACTTTTATATCTGTTTTTCTAATAGCTTCGACATATTCTCCGACCAAATCTCTCTTAGCGCCAATCTCCATACTATTCCAAGGTCTCCCATAATCGCGAGAAGCCTCTTTGCTGGGCCATAAAGCAAAACCATCATGGTGCTTTGTTGTCAACACTGCATATTTGGCTCCCGCCTCTTTAAATAAAGCAGCCCATTCATTGGCATCATAGTCCTGAGCTTTAAACAACGGAGCAAAATCTGCATAAGTAAACCCCTCTCCATACGTTTTTACATGGTAGTCGTATATTTCAGTACCTTTAAAATCGCCATTACCGAACAATTTCTTATTATCCAACCAATACTTGTACCACTCCGAATAAGTGCCTTTAGGCGACCATGCCGGAACTGAATATAATCCCCAATGAATAAAAATGCCCAGTTTGGCATCCTCAAACCAAGAAGGAACAGACCGTTTATCTATAGACTTCCAATCCGGTTTATAAGGTTGGGCAGATATTATCATCCCCAATAAACAAAAAGAAAAAACGAAACTCAATCTTCTCATACTCATTCTTCTTTAACAATAATAATGAGGGAGGTGTCAAAAAAGTCTGTATTCGGTAATAGCTTTTTTGATTCACCTCCCTTTTTACTAATAAATAATTACATCAATTATAGAAAACTTATTTACTACCTGCAGGTTCATACCCCAGAGTTTGTTTCAAAGCAGTATTATTAGTCAATGTAGTTCTGTCAATCGGCCATAACAGCTTTTGTTCATTTCCTTTTTCAGCCCAGGTATATTTAAATACGTATTGACTTCCAAAACGACGTAAATCATACCAACGTTTTCCTTCCATTATAAACTCTTTAAAACGCTCTTCAAGAATAGCCTCATTGACATCTGAATCAATTGCTTGATGGGGATAACCATAAACAGATTCTTTATAATTTTTTCCATAAGCACGCATTCTCACCTCATTAATCTCTTTCGAAGGATCTTCACCCAACAAAGACTTTGCTTCAGCCAACAATAATAATAAATCGGCATAACGATAAATAGGGTAATCATCATTCAAAGACCGACTATCACCAACATCCTGAATTCCCTGATACTTGTAAGTGAAAACACCAACTAAAACAAAATTCCCGTTTTCATCCTTATTATAAACTCCTTTCAAGGTACCCTGTTTCCGGCTATCCGCATCATCATAACGGTCAAGATTGGCATTCCTTATACCCAATCTCACTAATCCAAATCGATTCTCCTTCACTATATCAAATAGTTCGCCTGTAGCTATATCGTAATAGGTATTCAATCCATTCGAATGAGGAAGAAAATTACCACCAAAATTCCCATTCCATAACGAAGTCTCATTCAATTTATTCCGAACGGCAAAAAGAATTTCTTTATTTCCTTTCAAACCATATGCAAAAGCATCGACAAAGTTATCCATAAGTCCGAGGTCTGAGATATTATTTTGAATATCGGTTAATGCATTCTTTGCGATCATTGCGTCATTCGTTCCTCCGTTCATCTGACGGCTGGACCATAAATAGACTTCCGCCTGCAACATAAGGCTGGCAGCCTTAGACCATTGAGATTTTTGATCTTTAATCGTATAATCAGTACCAAAACGTTTCAACGATGCGTCAAGGTCTTCCTTTATTTGTTTCATTACATCTACTTCCGATGAAGCCGGTTTTGCCAGGTTACTTACATCCAGGGAATAAGTCGGAGTTGTAGTAATTATAACACTTCCCCAGCTACGCAATAAATGAAAATAATAATAAGCTCTCAATCCGTATGCCTGCCCTAAATAATAATCCCTTTTTGCCTCTGATATAGCGGTCGTTTCAATAGCTTTATCGATAATCAAATTAATTTGATTGATATTTTCATAAAAACTCCCGTAGTTTGAAACTAAAGGCGTTTCTTCATTCATCGTATTAAAAGGAAGCCGCTCCAAATCCTGAGAAGACGTTCCACCTATTGGAGGATCTCCAAAAACATCACTTCTAGTTTCTCCCAATACAAAAAATGTATAAGAATGATCTCTGAAACGTGCATGGATACCCATCATAAAGGCATCATACTGATCATCCGTTTGCCAATATTGTTTGTCTGAAATAGAGCTCACAGGTGTTGTATCAAGCCAATCACAACTTCCCAACAACAGGAAAGCAATAAAAGTCAAATATAAATATCTATTTTTCATGTCTGTATTATTTTTATGTTAGTAATTAAAATGAAACGCTGACTCCTAAAAGAACCGTACGTGGCATCGGATATCTTCCCTCGTCCACACCGGCATTATCTTTTTTGATCGACGGTTCAGGAGACATCCCGCTATAGCCGGTAATATAAAACAGATTTTGTCCGGTAATGTAAATAGAAGCATCACTCAAAGTTGCCTTCTCTATCCAGTTTTTAGGCAAACGATAACTCAGAGTTATTTCTCTTAATGCCAAGTAGTCTCCTTTCTCGTAGAAACTGGAATTGTTGCTATTAATATTAGCACGGGCAACATTAGAACGTGTTATATTTCTTTTTATAGACTGATCTGCATAATAGAACCGGGGAAGATCACTATTCGGATTATCCGGACTCCAACTGTTTTTCACTTCTTTGATTATATTGAATGATCCTTGATACTGACCCAATGAACGAGCTTTAAGGTCATTATACAAAACATGGCCTAATGAATAATCAAAACGGGCAAACAAAGAAAAGTCTTTATATGACAGATTGGTAGAGAAACCGCCTGTCCATTTGGGGAATACATTTCCAATTTTCACCTGATCATATTGATTGATAACTCCATTGTTATCCAAATCTGCCCACAGTACATCTCCCGGCTCAATCGGACGCTTGCCTTTTCTTTCATCCTCACTCATTTGTGCCCATTTATTAGGACCGTACAATTCTGCAACAGCATCATAACGATCACCCGCATTTGCTTTTACATCATCCCAGTCTCTAAATATCCGTTCCTGCTTAAACGCATATACATCTCCTAAAGTCTGACCTTCCTGGTAACCGCCTACCCAAATATATTCTCCGGATTTCGGATCATATACTTGCAGGCCGCCCTGACGATTATTCTGATTACCATTCTCCGGCAACTCTATAATTTTATTTTTTACAAAAGAAGCATTGAAAGAAACATCCCAGATAAAAGCTTTCGGATTAGAAAGAATGTTAACTTTTACCTCTGCTTCAAATCCTTGATTACGTAATGACCCTAAATTTGTCCGAATACTACCAAATCCTGTATATCCCGGAAGAGCCAAATTAGTCAACAAATCAGTAGTCGTTCTATTATAGTAATCTGTAATGAAATTGACACGATTATTAAAAAGCCCGAAATCTAATCCAGCTTCAAACGATTTACTCTTTTCCCAACGAAGACCTCCATTAATAAGTTTTGTATTCAGAAAACCGATATTTCCATCATAAGCAGTCTGTGTCCCATACTCCCCATAGACTTCGTAATTACCTAATCCGGCAACATTCCCATTAACACCATAGCTAATACGAGGTTTTACACTTGACACAACAGAGGATAATTTTGAATCTTTAAAAAAGTCTTCCTCATGCAAATTCCATCCGGCTGAAACACCGGGGAAGAATCCCCAACGATTGTCACTCAATTTAGAGATTCCGTCATAACGAGCCACTACAGAGAACAAATATTTGTAATTGAAATTATAATTGATACGCCCGAAAGCAGACATCATACGGTAACCATCTTTATAAGAGTATACCTCTGTTCTGTCGCTGGAGGCATTTAAAGTAGGTATGTCATCACTCGGCGCTTTTTTTCCTTTTGCCTGAAGCTTAAAACGACTATAATCAAACAATTCACCACCGATCATTACATCTAAATTGTGCTTTTCAACAAATGACTTAGCATATGTCAAAGTTGCATTATGCTGTTGTTGAAACTGACGCTCATACATGGCACGCGCAGATCTTGTATCATTGGGAGATCCGCTACTTGACAACTTAAACTTTTTATCAAAATCTTCCTGTTCATTATCAATATAATAAATAGAACTATTTTCATTCAAAGACACGCCGGGAATAATTTCCCAGGTACCTCCTATATTGAAAGTTGTTTTACGTATATTGTTTATACGCTGCAATTTATTTTTCCAATATAGCGGATTACCATCAGAAGAGCCAATACCGGATGTCGGTTCTCCATTTTCATCGTATGGGCTTACAGTCGGCCATATACTCATAGTACGGTAAAATAACTGTGCCTCACTCATCCACAATCCAGGTTTCTTGGAAAAAGAATAAGTTGCTCCTGCATTTATATTGATATTATCACGAACTTTATACGAGCCGTTAACATTACCAGTAAACCTTTCATAAGAGGTACTTACAACCTGGCCATCCTCCTTATAATATCCAAAAGATGCCAGAAAAGAAGCTTTGTCATTTCCTCCTGTTATATCCACATAATGATCTTGGGTAAAAGAAGGATCGTTAAATGCTTCTTTCATAATCTGGCCACTATAGTCTTTGAATAATAACTGGGTAGTCTCATCATACGGGTCAGTCATTTGTTCCCAGCCCTCTTGCAAAAGATGCTCATTTTCATCCGACAAAAAGCGAATTGAAAACCAATCTCCGGCATTAGGTCCATATCCTGAAGTTCTATTCACATCCGCTAATGTTCTACCCGCATTTTTATTACCTAACCTGTTATAATGAATAAAATCTCTCGCGTTAAGGAACTCATAACCTTTACGAGCAAAGGTCAAACCTCCTTTAAATTTGTAAGACACAGTCGCTTTGCCTGCCTTGCCCCTTTTGGTAGTAACCAAAATTACACCACTGTTAGCACGTGCTCCATAAATGGCAGTAGAAGCTGCATCTTTTAAAACCTGGATTGATTCAATATCAGCCGGATTGACATCATTCAGGGATCGTACAATTCCATCGATAACAACAAGAGCCTGGTTATATGACGGATCATTTGTTATTGTTGCGCCACCACGCAAAACGATATTCGGTGCTTCCCCCGGTCTTCCTGAAGTATTCACAACACGCAAACCACTGACACCTCCCTGCAAAGCCTGGGCAGCATTTGATACCGCCACATTCTCCAATGCTTTATTATCCAACTTTGAAATAGCAGTGGTCAACGTTGTACGTTTTTGCATACCTCCATAACCGGTTACCACAACTTCTTCCAACTGCTCTGTATCTTCAGACAAAACAACATTGATGGTTGTTTTGTCTCCCACAGGGACTTCCTGTGGCCGGTAACCAATGTATGAGAACTGTACAACAGCATTATCTCCAGTAAGAGAAAGCTGATAGCTCCCATTCAAATCAGTAACGGTTCCGTTAGTTGTTCCCTTCTCTATAACATTCGCACCGATAACGGGTTCTCCAAACTGATCTTTTACGAGCCCTTTAATACTTCTGACATTTTGCTGGGGAGAGGATACTTTTTTCATTAACAAGATATTACTGCCTTCCATTGCATAAGTAATATCCGAATTCTCAAATATATTATTCAAAACCTCTGCAACAGTCTTATTACGGACGTTCAAAGAGACCGTCTTACTCAGATCGACCTTTTCGTTATTATAAACAAAAAGATAATCTGTTTGCTCTTCTATCAGCTTAATAACATCTTTCGCCTGTAACTTATTTGCCTCAATACTGACACATGCAGTCTGAGAGTTTACATTATTGGCAAAGATTGTTGAACCACATAATAGTAAAAAAATTAAGGATAACTTCATAACTCTAAAAATGTGTTTAAATTCGCTTAATAACAGGGCATAACATCCCCCTGTAGATTTTTTTTTCATAACTTTGTATTATCTGAAATGTTAGTACTGATTAATTTTTGCTAGGTTGTCAGCATGCTGACATTTTCGCCGGATTATGCGTCAACATAATCCGGTTTTTTATTCGTTTCTTCTATTATTTCATCATAGGCAATTCATTTTATGGTGATTTTATTTAATTCATTATCTTTTATATAGGTGAACTTATGTTCCAACTGTAACACTTTCAATATATGTTCAATACCATCTTTTATACGGAATTTCCCGGAATACCTTTGTTTTAAGAACGAACGGTCTGTTGTACTTATTTCGATGTCAAAATACAGGCTCAGTTCATCCATAATCTCAGATATAGGTTGGTTGCTAAAACATAAAAGTCCTTCTTTCCATTTAAAGTAATCCATATCTTTTATATCGGTAGATATATATTTCCCCTCCTTAAGGCGAATCTGTTCACCCGGCTTCATTCTATATTTCAGAGATGATTCCGAAGATTTCAGCTCAACACAACCTTTTAACAATGCAACTTTAAATTCCAGATTTTTTGAATAAGCGGAAACATTAAACTCAGTACCCAGTACTTTCACATCCATCTTCTCTGTCTTTACTATAAAAGGGGAAGTTTCGTCATGCTTCACATCGAAATAGGCTTCTCCGTCAAGTTCTACCCGACGATAGTTTTTATTAAAAGTAACCGGATAAACGATCCGGGAATGTGCATTCACCCACACTTTCGTACTGTCAGGAAGAATCAACTCAGCCCGCTGACCGGATGGGACATATAAAGTTTGAAATAAAGGAGCCACTTCTGCCATATCCTCCTTTTCTAATAGAAATTCAATACCCAATACCACCAAAACTATTGCAGCTACTTTTATAACTTCATTTATAATACGACGAAGCAGGGGCGGGCGGGAAGTTCCTGTTTTTTCCTGTGATAACACAGGTTGATTTAAAACAGAAATGTTATACAGTTTATGTAAAGACATGAGTTCCTTTACATGTTTTTCATTTGCATCCAGCCAATCAACAACTGTCTCCACCTCTTCCGGTGTGACGTTGCCTTCAACATATCTTTGTAATATATCTTTATTCATCTCTATTATACCGTTTCTAATATAGAGAGACAACACAGAAACAAAAATCCCTAAATAGTTTTGAAATTATTTTACTAATAAAGCATGAAATAAAAAACAAAAAGATATTCCTTTAATGATATTCGCAAATATTTTAATGATTTGGTTATATGATATTCGACGCTTTTGGGACTAATGGATAACTCTTCCGCTATTTCTTTTACTGAACGACATTCATAACGGCTCATCTCAAATACACGACGTGTTTGCTCCGGTAACGATTGTAATGTTTCCTGTACTATACGGGTTATTTCTGAAGAAAACATTTCTTCAGGATCACAGGCTTGTAAAGTTGACAGCCTATAATTCAAGTCGCGTGTCATTTTAGAAGAGATAGACTCCGATGCGGTTTGCTTGACCTCCAAATGTTTCAAATAATTTAAAGACTCATTTTTCAAAATAACTAAAAGCAATGACAAAGGGTGTTCCACTTTTTCTTTTTTAGTTGTTTCCCATAGATTAATCAGAGCATCAGACACAATATCTTCGGCCACCATATCATCTCTGACATACGACTTTACAAACAGAAAGGAGCGTTTGTAATAACTGGTGTATATTTCACTGAAACTAATGCTCATATCCCCTTTAGGCATCCTCAAGAGTTTTATCCATCATCATTATGCAAAAATAAACTTTATTCCTACATGAGACAATCTTTATTGAAGAATCTACATTTTAATCTTTCTATTACTTATCACAACTGCATTCCTTTCATATCACAGTTGGATTCCGTTTGTTTCACAGCTGTGATATGCAAAGGGAATGCAATGGTAAGGGAAACGATACACCGGGTTAACGACAGTCTCTCCCTGGTAACCGGCTCTACCCCAAGGGTAACGGAAACTATAAAGCATTATAACGGGAAGGCGATACACCAAACTGATTCGTAAAGTGCTTGCGGAATGTATTTATATCGTTATAACCGACCATTTCGGCCACCTCCTGAACAGAATATTTCTTCTGCATGATCAGGGAAGCTGCCTTGCTGATACGGATACTGCGGATCACTTCGATAATCGACAGGTTACTCTGCTGCTTCATCTTCCGGTATAAGGTAGGCTGGCTGAGATTCAACAGGCTTGCCAGGCTTTTGGCACTGAAATCCGGGTTCGTCAGGTTGGCTTCGACGATACTGATTACCTGCTGCATGAAAAGGCCGGCCTGCTCTTCTTCCTCCGGCTTCTCTACCGTATGTTTCAACATCAGGGTTTTCGTATAGATACGTTTCAGCTGCTCACGCATGCGGATCAGGTTCTCTGCCTTGGCTTTGAGTACTTCGGGGTTGAAAGGCTTCATGATATAATCGTCCACACCGATCCGGGTACTTTTCAGCAAATCCTCCTCCTCAGCTTTGGCCGTCAGCATGATGATCGGGATATGGGCCGTCTGCAACTCCTGCCTAATCTCCTGACAACAGGTAAAGCCGTCTTTGACCGGCATCATTATATCCGAAATGATCAGGTCAGGGATCTCTTCACGGGCGATCCGCACGCCCTCTTCACCGTCCCGGGCCTCCAGGACACGGTATTTCTTCTTGAATAGCGTATGGATATAATGTCTTATCTCATCGTTATCTTCAATAACCAGCAATTTCTTGCCTGATTCGGGGGATGTCTCTTCACGAACCTTTTCCGGGGCAATGAATGCTTCCTCCTTCTGTTCATCACGGGTATCCTCAACCAGTTGATATACATCTTCTTTAAAATGCTCGCGCCCCAACGGAAGGTAAAGGATGAACTCGGAGCCTTTGCCGGGAGCACTGTTCAGCAAGACTTTCCCATGATGGAGGTCCATCGTGTTTTTAACGATACGCAGACCGATACCCACCTTGGTAGAAAATGAGGGATCATTTTCGCCCGTTATAAAGGATTCAAAGATGCGTCCCTGCAAATTTTCAGCGATGCCGGGACCATTGTCTGCAACGGATAATAAACAGAACATTTTCCCGTCCACTTCCTTCTCCGTGATCGTAACCCTTATCTTTCCGCCCTTCGGGGTATATTTGAGCGCATTCGAAAGAAGGTTCTTCAAGGCTGATTCTATTTTTGGAGCATCCAGCCATAAATCAAGCGACGAGATACCGGAGTTCAGGACATACTCATGCAAAACGATACTTCTTTCTGGTCTATATCGCCTGATGTTCTTTCCCTTGTCCTGATCGATTACAAAAAAAATAAAGATGGAAATATAGCAGAGGTTGACCTGAGGGTAGAAATGGAGTTTACCGGTTTAGGAGGAAACGATACCGATTATATGGCTTTTTGCCAGTCGCCGGAAGGCTTGATCTATATCGGGACGAATTGGGGAAATATCATTACATTCGATCCGGAGACATTCCAGGTAATAAGTAAAGGTGAGTTGCCGAAGGTTAGTAAAATGCATGTACATAGACTTTTATATTCCGAAGGATATGTGTGGATCGCCACTTGGGCGAACGGGGCGATCCGCTATAATCCGGAATCGGGAACTTATACGCAATATACTTATAATCCGGAGGACAAAGTAAGAACATTATCCCATTGGGATGTTTACCAGATGGTATCGATCAGCAACAGCCGTTACCTGGCAGCCACCTGGAATGGATATACGATCATGGTACCTGACAAAGATGATTCTACCCGTTTTACGACAGAAGTATATAATAATACAGCATCGCAGTTACATCGCAATCTGGAGACTCGTATGATCTCTGCTTATTATGATCCTGAAGGAATTATTTGGGTGGGAACACAGGGAGGAGGAGTTTATGCTTCTGATTTGCGTAAGCAGTTTTATCAGCGTTTTCATCAGGAGACGCATAATGAAATATGCGGAATGGCAACCGATAAAAAGCAATATATCTGGCTGGCAACTTTCCACAAAGGAATCCTTAGAAGTACGAAACCGTTTGACCCGCAAAGCCGTCTGTCTTTTGAACCGGTGTCGTCCGGTAGCGGAAATACGGTCTTGTGTGTTACCACTGATAAACGGGGTGATTTGTGGTTTGGTAATAACAGGTCTGAACTGATTCACTATCATTCGGATACCGGTAAGCTGAGTATTTTTCCTATTCGTGTATCCGATAATCCTCAATGGACGGGTTGGATCTGGACTTTATTGTTTGACAGCCAGGAGCGTTTATGGTTAGGGACATCAAACGGTTTGTTACTTTTCGATCCTGTTACGGGATTGTTTACGCATTATTCTACCGGTTCCGGTGCTATACGGGCAATGACAGAGATATCTGGAGAATGTCTGTGGTTAGGAACTATATACGGACTTAAAAAGTTTAGCTTCACAGATGGTACTATCCGTTCGGGATTTGAAAAGCAAACTAATATCCCGGCCAAGGAGATTCGTTCCCTCTTTTCTTCCTCTGACGGAAAGTTGTATATCGGTTTTACAGACGGGTTTGGTATAATGGATTTGTCTTCTGATACGATCGAGAGTTTTTATACAACCCATGATGGGTTGAGCAGCAACTTTATCGGCTGTATCAGCGAAGATTCGAAAGGACATCTTTGGCTGGGTTCCAACTCCAGCATTTCGCGTTACAGCAAGCATCAGAAACTCTTTTATAACTATTATATATCGGGTAATAACCGTTCGGTAATGCATTATAAGAATTTCTTGTTCTGGGGAAATAACAAGAATATGACCTATTTCCTTCCGGACGAAGCCATGAATGACCATCCAGTCTCTGACAAAGTGGTAATAACCCAATTGGAAGTCGATAACAAATCCGTCGAGATCGGACAAAAGGTGAACGATCAGGTCATTCTGGAGAAAGGTATTCCCTATACCAATGAGTTTACACTGACTGCTGCCAATAATAACTTTTCACTGATGTTCAGTAATCTGACTTATTCGGACGAGTTACAGAAGTACAGCTATCGGTTAACGCCGGCTCAGTCGGACTGGCTGATTGCTGCCGATGGGGAAAGGGTTTCCTATGCCAATTTACCCCCGGGAGAATATCTTTTTGAAGTAAGTAGTATTATGCCGGACGGTTCCAATGGGAATGCGACTTCGATGGTAATCCACATTTTGCCTTTCTGGTATGAAACAGCCTGGTTCCGTTTCCTGATAGCTACTCTGGCTGCCTTTCTTATTTATTACCTGATACGTCGTGTAAGGAGAGAGCAAGCCCGGCTGAGACAGGAGGAGCGCCTGAAACATGAGTTGTTTGTTTCCAATCTGGAACGCGAGAAAGAGAAGCAGATCAACCGTGAACGCGGAAACTTCTTTACGAACGTATCCCATGAACTTCGTACACCTCTCACACTGATTCTTTCTCCTTTACAGGAGTTGTTGCAGACGGAGCGTCTTTCAGAAACTTTGCATGATAAGTTATCGTTGGTCTATAATAATGCGACCTCATTATCTACCCTGGTGAACCAATTGCTGTACGTCCAGAAAATCGAGGCCGGAATGGTTCAGCTACATTTGTCGAAAGTGGAGATCGTTGCTCTGGTTGAACACGTAATGTCTTCTTTCAGGCATATGGCCGAGATAAAAAGTACTGAGTATGTCCTGAACTCCGGTATATTTTTCACTGATCCTCACCGGTATGAAATGCTCCATCCGGCGGTCGAAACAAAACAGTTGTCCGTTGGCTATCAGCCAAAGCAAGCCGTTCTCCGTCTCGCTGATATGAAACACCTTCATATAAAGGCTATCCGAACCGAAGTTCTTAATGTTTTTTCCGTCATACCGACTCAGTCCGTTATCAGTACCGAACCACATGAAACCATCCCGGTCCTTATGGATGCAGGAAACCGTATTATCGGCCAATCCATTCTGCATAGTAAGTACCCGGATATCCTTTTCAAAAAAAGCATAGCCTGTAAAGCTATAAAAGATAACAAACGATATAACTATAATAAATTTCCTCATTTCCACATTCACGTACCTCCCTGAGGTTAACATCAGGTTCATATACAAAGAAACAAAAAAAGAAGGAGAGTAAGGACAATTAAACAAAAGAAAAACCACCCGCATAGCACGAATGAACAAAATACCCACTATCCGTGAATAAAATACAAAGTATACTGAATATCAATAAGCGAAATAAAGAAAATACCCATTGTTAATGACTAAAACACTTGCCAGTCCATTCAGGCATACCCGATACTTTTGCTTACAAAGATTATTTAAAATTTAGTATTCACAACCTTAAAACTAAAAGAGGATGAAGAAGAGAGTCACATTATTAATTGCACTGCTGATGGCCAGTATATCCTATATATATGCACAGCAGTTAACCATTACTGGTACTGTTACAGACAAGGGTCTGGGTGATCCGGTTATCGGAGCAACCATTCTGGTACAAGGAACCACCAACGGAACTGTCACCGATATGGACGGTAAGTTTTCCCTGGATGTATCAAAAGGAGATATACTACATATTTCCTATATCGGTTACCAACCACAAACCATCAAAGTTGACGGAGTACAGAAGGTGTACACCATCCAGTTGGGTGAAGATACACAGGCACTCGACGAAGTAGTCGTTGTCGGCTTCGGTACACAAAAGAAAGTAAACCTGACAGGAGCCGTTTCCACCGTCGACACCAAAGCACTCGAATCACGCCCGGTAGCTCAGGTAGGACAAGCCCTGCAAGGTGTTGTTCCCGGTCTGAACCTTTCACTCAACAACCAGGGAGGTGCCCTGGGTAACGCTTTGAAAGTAAATATCCGCGGTACAGGTACAATCGGTGAAGGTTCTAACGATGCCCCACTAATCCTTATCGACGGCATCGAAGGAGATATGAACGCATTGAACCCGGATGATATCGAGAACATCTCCGTATTGAAAGATGCTGCCGCATCCAGTATTTACGGTTCGCGTGCCCCGTTCGGTGTGATCCTGATTACTACCAAAAGCGGAAAAAGCGGAAAGACACAGGTTACCTATAATAACAGCCTGCGCTGGTCTACCGCCACCAACTTGCCGGATATGATGGACTCATACACGTTTGCCAAGTACTTCAATGCAGCTGCCCTGAACAGCGGACAAAGTGCATCATTCAACGATGAAACTATCGGTCGCATTATCGCTTATCAGAAAGGAGAATTAACGACATCAACCATACCGAACAGTGCCAACGGAATGTACCAGTTCCACCAACTGGCCAATGACAACCAGAACTGGACCCGCAATCATTTCAAAACAGCTTTCAGCCATGAACATAATGTTAATGTAAGCGGCGGTACAGAAAAGCTGACTTATTTCATGTCGGGTGCCTTTATGGACCAGGGCGGTAACATGCGTTACGGCGATGATGACTTCAAACGTATGAATGCCTCGGCTAAGATCAACTCGAAAGTAAACGACTGGTTGCAGATTGGTTTAAGTACCCGCTTCATCCGTGAAGAACTCGATCGTCCGACTTATGCAAATGACGATCCGGACAATACGGCAAACGGTATCCAGGTCGGTTTATATTACCACGACATCTCACGTACCTGGCCGACCATGCCTTTCCAGGACCCAAACGGCCACTACATGCGTAACTCCAAGATCATCCAGATCAAAGACGGCGGACGTTATAAACGCCGGAAAGACATTATCTATACACAGGCCAACGTAACTATCACTCCGCTGAAAGACTGGAATATCCGCGGAGACGTTAGCCTGAAGGCAGAACATATAAACAAAGACGAAAACCTGGCTAAAGTGTATGAATGGAACTCAAAGAATGAACCGGTGCCTATGGCATTTGCCGGGAGTTATGGTCCGGGAGCAACCTATGCATGGTCTTCCGCACAGGACAATAACTTATTGACAACCAGCTTGTATACCGATTACTTCAAGTCGTTCAATAAGAATAACTTCAAAGTAATGGTCGGTTTCAACACCGAACTCTACAAGCAGAACTATGTGTATGCTAAACGTGACGATGTGATCAGCGACGAAGTACCGAGTATCGACACCAGTATGGGTAAAGATTATACTTCTGCAAACAAGAAGGAATGGGCAACTGCCGGCTTCTTCGGACGTTTGAACTACGACTACGACGGTCGTTACCTGGCTGAGATCAATATCCGCTACGACGGTTCTTCACGCTTCCTGCGTGATAAACGCTGGAATGTATTCCCTTCTTTCTCGTTGGGATACAACATCGCACGTGAAGCATTCTGGGAAGATCTTTCGGAATATGTAGGCACTTTGAAGCCCCGTTTCTCATGGGGTAAGCTGGGCAACCAGAACACGAAGGAATTTTATCCGTTCTATCCGGCACAGCCGCTGGGACTGAAAAACGGAAAATACCTGATCGGCGGACAGCAACCGACTACGGCTACTGCCCCATTGATGGTCAGCGACCTGATGACATGGGAAAAGATCACGACCACCAATATCGGTTTCGACTTCGGTGCCCTGAACAACCGCCTGACAGGTTCGTTCGAATGGTACATGAGAAAAACAGACGACATGGTCGGTCCTCCCGAAGAGAAATCCTCTATCATCGGTATCGACAACGACAAACTGCCGCGTATCAACAACGCTGCCATGCAAAGTAAAGGATGGGAACTGGCTTTAACCTGGAACGACCAGATCGGTAAGGTGGGCTATACCGTCGGATTTACCTTGGCAGATGCCCGTACCAAAATCACCAAATACCCGAATGATGCGCAAATCATCGACCGCAAGAATTCGGATGGAATCATGGAATATGTCCCTTATAACGGCAGATACATGGGTGACATCTGGGGATTCGAAACCATCGGTATTGCCAGGACAGAGCAGGAAATGCAGGATCATCTGGCAACGACAGACCAGTCACAGATCGGTAGTAAATGGGGGGCAGGCGACATCATGTATAGAGATATCAATGGTGACGGTAAGATCACAACAGGCTCCAACACGGTTGGCGATCCGGGCGACCGCAAAATCATCGGTAATGAAACTCCCCGCTATCAGGTAGGTATCACACTGGGAGCCGATTGGAACGGTTTCGACTTCCGCGCTTTCTTTCAGGGAGTCTGCAAACGCGACATCTGGCTGGACGGTAACTTCTTCTGGGGCGCTGTAGATGGCGGTATCTGGCAATCTATCGGATATAAGGAACATTTCGATTACTTCCGTCCGGAAGGTGATGATATGGGTGCCAATCTCAACGCTTACTTTCCAAAGCCCTATTTCGACGCTAATGCAACAAAGAACCATAAAACACAGTCCGGTTATCTGCAAAGTGCCGCTTACCTGCGCCTGAAAAACCTGCAGATCGGTTACACGTTGCCTAACCAGCTCACCTCGAAGATCGGTCTGAGCAAAGCACGCGTATTCTTCTCCGGCGACAACCTGTTTACCATTTCTTCCATCTTCGGTGTATTCGATCCCGAAGCAGTAGGCGGAGCATTGGGTAACGGTAAAATCTATCCGCTTTCAAGAACACTGTCATGCGGAGTAAATGTTTCATTCTAAAATATTAAAGCATCATGAAAAAGCAATCAATCATTATATTATCGCTGGCAGTCGGTTCCCTCAGTTTCACTGCGTGTAACGATTTCCTCGACCGTGAACCCCTGTCGTCCGTCACTTCCGAACATTATCTGAATACGGAAGCCGAGTTAGCCAGTTTCGGAGCTGCCCAATACGACGCACTTCCGGCACACAAACCGGGTGAATACAGTATCGGTGTCTTCAAAACAGACAACAACAGCGACAACCAATGCGCTGCAAAAGAAGATGATAACTTCGTTCCCGGCGAACGCCGCGTACCGACCAGCGGAGAATGGGATTTCAAGAAGATACGCGATTGTAACTATTTCCTCGAAACCGTACTGCCCAAATATGAAGAAGGTAAGATCAGCGGCTTAGATGCCAACATCCGCCATTATATCGGTGAAATGTATTTCTTCCGCGCTTTCCAGTACTTCACATTCATGAAAAAGTACGGTGACTTCCCGATCGTAGATAAAATCCTGTCGGACGATTATGTCGAACTGGCCGAAGCCAACCAACGCCGTCCGCAAAACGAAGTGGCACGTTTCATCCTGACCGACCTGGATAAAGCCACAGAGATGATGAAAGAAACAGCTCCCGAATCCAACCGTCTGACTAAATACGTAGCCCTTCTGCTCAAATCGAGAGTCGCTTTGTACGAAGGAACCTGGTTGAAATATCATGCAGGAACCGATCGTGTTCCGGGCGGACCAGGCTGGCCGGGTGCCAATGCCAGTTATCTGAAAGATTTCACCATCGACCTGAATTCGGAAATAAACTTCTTCCTCTCGGAAGCAAAGAAAGCATCCCAGGAAGTTGCCGATGCTTTCCCACTGGGAGATTATTCAAGCATGTTCAACAGTGTTGACCTGTCCGATATGAAAGAGGTTTTGCTTTGGAGACGATACGACATCAGCCTGAAAGTATTCCATTACGTTGTTTCTTATCTGCAAACGGTTCATCCCTCCGGCAACGGTTGCGGAAATACAGGTTTTACCCGTACGCTGGTTGAAAGCGTTCTGATGAAAAACGGGCTGCCTATCTATGCCTCCGGTTCCGGTTATAAAGGCGATAAGACATTGGAAGATGTAGCGACCGACCGCGACAATCGTTTCCGCGAATCAATAAGTATCCCGGGCGATCCGATCAACAGCCTCAACAACTTCACCCGCCCGGGCATAACTATCGTTACGGAAAACAAGAGTACCACCGGTTATTGCCTTCGTAAAGGATTGAACCAGGATATCAGCATGGGCCCGACGTTGCCGAGCAATACCGGATGCGTAATTTTCCGTGCCGCAGAAGCATATCTGAATTATATCGAAGCAAACTACGAACTCGACCATAATCTGGATGCCAAGAGTACCGCCTACTGGAAAGCCCTGCGCAACCGTGCCGGTGTGGATGAAGATTTTCAGAAAACTATTGCAGCTACCGACCTGTCGAAAGAAAACGATTTTGCCACTTATTCCGGCGAACAACTGGTAGATGCTACATTATATAACATACGCCGCGAAAGACGTATCGAGTTTTTGGCTGAAGGCTTCCGCCTCGACGACCTGTACCGTTGGAGAGCACTCGATCGAATGAAAGACTACCAGGTAGAAGGTTTCAACCTCTGGGATGAAAATTATAAGTTGTATGACGACCTGAAAGTGGAAGGTGAAACAGACGAACCGAACGTTTCCAGCCGTTACAACAAGTATCTCCGCCCGTACCAAATACAACGTAACAACAAGGCATACCTGGGATATACTTTCATGAAAGCTCATTACCTGGCACCTATCGCTTACGACGTGATCCGTCTGAGTACCCCTCAAAAGGGAGGTGATATAAGCACTGCTTACATCTACCAGAATCCGGGATGGGACGTACAACCGGGAACAAGTGCCAAGAAGTAAAGGACATAGTAGGCAGAAAGCTACAGCCTGCTAATACAAACGTCCTTATCTGATATACTTTTGACCTGGGTCAAACGGGTATTCGACCCAGGTCAAACACATAGTCGACCCAGGTCAAACATGTATTTCACCTGGGTCAACTATATAAAAGGTCCTATATTAAACATTACAAAGCAGATATGAAACACTTACCGGAATACTTACTTTTGATTACTTCCTGCCTATACAGCGGCACCATACAAGCTAAAGAGAAGCCATCTTCTCCTAACCTAGTATTCATTATGGCCGACCAATGGCGCGGACAGGCTATAGGATGCCTGGGATTGGAACCGGTCCGGACACCCAATCTGGACAAGCTGGCCTCCGAAGGTGTGCACTTTACGGATGCGATCAGCAGTTATCCCGTCTCATCCCCTGCCCGAGGCATGCTGATGACTGGCATGTATCCGGTAAGCAGCAAGGTAACAGGCAACTGTAATTCCAATACTGCCCCTTACGGAGTTGAACTTCCCGAATCGGCCCGTTGCTGGTCCGACGTCCTGAAAGACCAGGGATATGAGTTGGGATACATTGGAAAATGGCATCTCGACTCCCCCTATCAGCCCTACATTGAAACCAATAACAACAAAGGAAAAATAGCCTGGAATGAATGGTGTCCCAAAGAACGCCGCCACGGTTTCAGCCACTGGATCGCCTATGGCACATACGATTATCATTTGAAACCCATGTACTGGGATACGGATGCTTCGCGCGACGAATTTTATTTCGTCGACCAATGGGGACCGGAATATGAAGCCGACCGGGCCATCGACTATATCGCCAATCGAGATAATAAATTACGCGACGCAGGCAAGCCTTTTGCCCTGGTCGTATCCATGAACCCGCCTCATACCGGATATGAGCTGGTTCCCGACAAATACAAAGAAATCTACCGCAACGTAGATGTCGAAACAGTATGCAACTCCCCCATCATCGCCCCCAAAGGGACAAAAATGGGAGACTTCTACCGCAAGAGTGTGTTGGATTATTATGCCTGTATGACAGGTGTCGACGAACAGGTCGGCCGTATCATCCGCCAGTTGAAAGAACAGGGATTGTTCGACAATACAATTGTGGTGTTTACTTCCGATCATGGCGACAGCATGGGGATGCACGAGCATATCGGTAAAAATATTTATTACGAAGAAGCCATGCGCATCCCGATGATGATTAGCTGGCCGGAAAAGATCACGCCGCGCCGGGATTCTACCCTGATGATTGCTTTCGCCGACCTGTATCCTTCCCTCTTGTCATTAATGGGATTCAAAGACCGGATACCGGCAGAGGTCCAGACTTTCGACCTGTCCGCTTCTATCCTCTCACCGGAGAATACACAGGAGATCGTACAGCCCTATTATTATCTTCTCCCTGAAAATTTAACAACCGGATACAGGGGATTACGGACGAAAAAATATACATTTGCAGTACACGCCACAAACGGCCGGACTGACGAATGGATATTATTCGACCGCGAACAGGATCCATTCCAGCTAAACAACATAGCCCCCGATCAGCCGACACTGATTAAACAGTTTTCAAACCAGTTGAAAGACTGGCTGAAGAAGACCAACGATCCGTTTATGAACTGTCTGTAAATTATATACACATGAAAACACATCTTTATCTGGCAATCTTACTGATAGCAAGTATTTTCCCGGCAACGGGACAAGAGGCGGATATCCCCCGTCCGGCCCCTCACCAGTTGAAATGGCACGAGTCGGAAATGGGCGTCGTCTTCCATTATGATCTCCATGTCTTCGATGGCATCAAATACGGTCAGGGCAACAACCGCGTCCAGCCAATAGAAGATTACAATATCTTCAACCCTACCCAACTAAATACGGACCAGTGGGTACAGGCGGCAAAAGCAGCGGGGGCCAAGTTTGCCGTCCTGACGGCCACCCACGAGACAGGCTTTGCCATTTACCAGAGCGATGTCAATCCGTATTGCCTGAAAGCGGTGAAATGGCGCGACGGGAAAGGGGATATCATCCGCGACTTTGTCAATTCATGTAGAAAATACGATATAATGCCGGGGATCTATGTCGGTATCCGGTGGAACTCACTTTTTGGCGTTCATAATTTCAAGGTACAGGGAGAAGGAGAGTTTGCCGCTAACCGTCAACAATGGTATAAGCATTTCTGCGAACGCATGGTTGAAGAACTTTGCAGCCGCTACGGTGATTTGTTTATGATCTGGTTTGACGGTGGCGCAGACGATCCGAAAGGCAACGGGCCGGACGTATTGCCCATCGTCAGCAAGTACCAGCCGGAATGCCTTTTCTATCATAACGTAGACCGGGCGGATTTCCGCTGGGGCGGTTCCGAGACAGGGACGGTCGGTTATCCCTGCTGGTCTTCTTTCCCCTACCCTTACTCACACAGTAATAATACGGAAGGGAGCCGAAACCATAACGATCTGTTGAAACAGGGCGACAAGGATGGAAAATACTGGGTTCCGGCTATGGCAGACACTCCCTTGCGAGGCATGAACGGACGGCATGAATGGTTCTGGGAGCCGGATGACGAGAATACGGTTTACCCGGTTGAATCTTTAATGAATATGTATTATAAATCGGTCGGAAGGAATGCAACACTGATTGTCGGTCTGACACCCGATACAACAGGCCTGATCCCATCCGGCGACGTGCAACGACTGAAAGAATGGGGCGACGAGATAAACCGCCGCTTCTCCTCTCCGCTTGCCTCTACCTCCGGACAAAAGAAAAGCCTGACACTGAAACTGGATAAGGCGCAACCGGTCAATCATTGCATTATCCAGGAAAACATCCGGAACGGTGAGCGTATCCGTCAATATAAAGTAGAAGCCAGGGTAAACGGTAAATGGCAAACCATTTGCGAAGGCGAATCGGTAGGGCACAAGCGTATAGAACAGTTCCCGGCAGTAGAGGCTTCCGCTTTGCGCCTGACAATCTCTCAATCGGTAGCACAACCGGATATACGTAACTTCAGTGTTTTCAACGTTCAAGAAGTAAATAAATGACAAGAAACAAGACATATTTGCTGACATTGATCCTGAGTAGTGCGGCCTGGCTCAGCCCTTCCCTCTCCGGACAAACAACCTTTGTCTATGAACGGGGAAAGATGTTCAACGATGTCGATGCTTTCCGGATGGAGCAGGCTATCGATCTGAAGAAGCAACAGACACCTGTCTATTATGAAAAGAACATACCGGGAGAGCAACAAACAGTCTCTTATAAAACGAATATACCCTCCTATAAACAAGGCATATTCTTTAGTCGCGACTCCCGCTCCGGCGATTATCAGTGGCCCAATAATACCAACCGGTTACTGACCTGGGTCTTTACCCGGCTCGACGATCTGGCGAAGGAAGATTATCCGGGTATCCCGTCTAACGGGGCGCCTTCCCTGCTGGGAGATGCCTTATTGCTGGAACTGGTTGACGGACAATATATGTTTGCCAAAGCTGTTGCCGGAGAGAATAGTATCAGCTGGTTCCGGGTGAACAGGGATGGTTCGTTAACAGTCTTCCTCTCTACTTTGGGAACAGACAATCTCGCTCCGCAAGCTCCCGTCCTGTTAATGGAAAAAGGGAAAACGGCCTATGAAGCCATTCATAAAGCATATATCGCTTTAACCGGCAACCGGGAGGTTTCGGCATTGCAGAAGAGAACGGATAAAGATTATTTCGAAGCCTTTAAATACCTGGGTTGGTGTTCCTGGGAACATTATCATTACGATATCGACGAAACAAAGATGCTGAATGACCTGGACGGCATCGAGGCTTCCGGCCTCCCCATCCGTTACGTCCTGATAGACGACGGCCATCTGGCGAATAAAAACCGCCAGCTTACCAGCTTCGTCCCGGATAGAGAACGGTTTCCCAACGGATGGAAGAACATCATCTCCCGGAAGAAAGAAGATAAAGTGAAATGGATGGGGTTATGGTATAACTTCTGCGGGTATTGGATGGGAATATCTCCGGAAAACGATTTCCCGGAAAAGGTGAAGCAATCGCTTTACCCTTACAACGGCAGCCTGTTACCCGGACAAAGCAGGGAGAATATCGACACGTTCTATCACTATTATATCCGGACATTGAAAGGATATGGTTTCGATTTCCTCAAGATAGACAACCAGTCTTTCCTGTTGCCTCTTTATATGGGAAACAAGGAGGTCGTACGGCAGTCTAAAGCATGTAACCTGGCATTGGAAGAGCAAACCCATAACCAGCAGGTCGGACTGATGAACTGCATGGCACAGAATATTCTGAACATAGACCATACACAATACAGCGGTGTGACCCGTGTCAGCATCGACTATAAGAAATATGATGAAGATATGGCCAAATCGCATCTGTTCCAGTCGTATACCAATACGTTACTGCAAGGACAGACAGTCTGGCCCGACCATGATATGTTCCATTCCTGCGATACGGTTTGCGGCAGCCTGATGGCCCGCTCGAAAGCCTTATCCGGTGGTCCGGTCTACCTGTCGGACTCTCCTGCCGATTTCACCCGGGAAAACATTCTCCCTTTGATCGACGAGGAAGGAAAGTTATTCCGTCCCGAAGCCCCGGCTATCCCGACACCCGAATCGATCATCACCAATCCTTTACAGGGTGGAAAGGCATACCGTGTATTTGCTCCGACCGGAGACGAGGCCGTTTCACTGATCTGCTATAACCTGAATACATCGCCTCAACACCGCAAGGTACAGGCTACGATCAGCCGGTCCGATTACCTGTTGCGTGAAACCATGACAGGAAAACCCATTCCTCAGAACAAACGGATCATCCTTTACGACTGGACCGGACAGACGGCCAGCGAACTGGATACGGATCAACAGACAGAACTGGAAGGTTTCACCGACCGGTTATATCATCTCTGTCCGGTAAACAATGGCTGGGCGGTTATCGGAGTACAGGAGAAATTTCTGTCGCCGGCAACCGTCAGGATCATCTCCTGCAACCGGAAACAACTCACCCTCGATGTCCTCTGCCCCGGAACCGTCCGTGTATGGGTAGAATCAGGGAACAAAAAGGAATTACGCAGTATCCCGGTAACAACTCCGGGCACTATAACAATTAACAAATGAACTAAAAACGATACGAGCATGAACAAGAGACTATTTCTATCACTGGCAACACTTCCATTATTGGGAGCAGCCGGGCAAGCCGAAGCGGCCAAACCGCAGGACCGGCCGAATATTATTCTCTTCCTGGTAGATGATATGGGCTGGCAAGATACTTCCCTCCCTTTCTGGAAGGAAAAGACACATTATAATGAAGTATACGAAACGCCTAACATGGAACGCCTTGCCCGCCAGGGTATGATGTTTACCCAGGCTTATGCTTCCAGCATCAGTTCGCCGAGCCGTTGCAGCCTCTATACCGGTATGAATGCAGGCCGCCACCGGGTAACGAACTGGACGTATCCCAAAAACAAATCGACAGACCGGCAAAGCGATGTGCTGGAATTGCCGGACTGGAATGTAAACGGTATCTGTGAGGTCGCAGGCATCGAACATACTTACCAGGTCACCTCTATGGCTCAAATACTGAAAGATAACGGTTATCATACCATCCATTGCGGAAAAGCCCATTGGGGAGCGGTAGACACACCGGGAGAGAACCCGTATCATTTCGGATTCGAAGTAAACATTGCCGGACATGCCGGCGGCGGCCTTGCCAGTTATTTGGGAGAAGCCAATTTCGGTAACCGAACAGACGGTAAGCCGAATCCCTGGTTCGCCGTTCCGGGCCTGGATAAATACTGGGGAAAGGATATCTTTATCTCGGAAGCCCTGACACAGGAAGCTACCAAAGCACTGGATAAGGCGCAACAATACGATCAGCCGTTCTTCCTTTACATGTCGCATTATGCCATTCATGTCCCGATAGATAAGGATATGCGTTTCTATCAGAAATATATCGACAAAGGACTGGGAGAGAAAGAAGCCGCTTATGCCGCCCTGATAGAAGGAATGGACAAAAGTCTGGGCGATATCATGGATTATCTGGAGAAGAACAAGCTGGCGGATAACACGATCATCATCTTCATGTCCGACAACGGCGGTCTGGCTGCCGAACCGGAATGGCGCGACGGCAAACCTCATACCCAGAACTCCCCGCTGAACAGCGGTAAAGGTTCCGCTTACGAAGGCGGCGTTCGTGAACCGATGATCGTCAGCTGGCCGGGCAAGGTACAGCCGCAGAGCAAATGCGATAAATACCTGATCATCGAAGACTTCTTCCCGACCATCCTCGAAATGGCCGAAATAAAGAAATACGAGACTATCCAGCCAATAGACGGCGTCAGTTTCATGCCGCTGCTGACCAATACCGGCGATCCCTCCAAAGGGCGCAGCCTGTACTGGAACTTCCCGAACCTCTGGGGCAACACAGGGCCGGGTATCGGAGCCACCTGCACAATCCGCCAGGGTGACTGGAAACTGATCTATTATTATGAGACAGGAAAAAAAGAGTTATTCAATATTCCCGACGATATAGGCGAAAAGAATGACTTGTCCGCTTCCCATCCCGACTTGATAAAGAAACTATCCAAAGACCTGGGCAAACAATTACGAAAGATGGAAGCACAGCGTCCGTCGTTTAAGGCAACGGGTAAACCTTGCCCCTGGCCGGACGAGATATAATTTTTAGCAGTTATTCCTGCACTCTTTCAATATTATATCCTATCTTTGCCTGTAACAAAATTATTTAACTATGAAGAACAGGCATAAGACAAAAAGAATGTCCATACCTCTACAGGTACAACAGCTACAGAAAGAGGAAGCGAACATTCTCAAAGAGTTTGGAAAATATCTATTGGATATATCGAAACTAGTAATCGGAGGTGCTGTAATTACTACTGTTTTACAACTCAATACCGATAAAATTTTGGTGATAACAATAGCTGTTAGTATAGCAATTCTTTTATGTATTGCAGGGTTTTTAGTATTAACCTATAAAAAGAAATAAATATGGAACCTGCTATATTTTTATATCTCCTTTTAGGTGCGATTGCCATAGGAATTATTATTTTTGTTAAAACTCCAGCAGGCAAACGTTGGCTAGACAAATATAGTTAACTGGCAAATAAGATTCCAGGCACGGATCACACGATCTATTATCGCATGTGCTCCGTGCCTGATTATTTATATAAACCTCTCCCTCTTCTGCAAATTCAGCAACCCGATCATCATCCACACAATACCACCTATCAAAAGGAAAATACGGTTCTTGACGATCAACCCTTCCCAGATTACCGGCAGGAAGTTATCAGGTACTTTAAAAGGATTCAGGAGGATATTCCAGAATGAACGTTCTATTATTTCCATCTCGCTCGTTATCAGAAGGAGAATAGCCAGGATAATCGTAAACACAGCCGTGCCGTTGCCACTGCGGGTGATGGTGGAGAGCATAAAGGCCAGATTCCCGAAAAAGACAAGGGGGAACATCAACTGGACAGACATCTCGAACGGATTGACCGGATATAACAATAATGTAGCCAGATAAGAAAAAGCCACCAGGATAAAGAATATAGCGACATAAATCATCAGCAGGCGTACTCCCCAGACTTTATATTTGTAGTCAGGGATACCGAAAAGGATTTCCAGTATCCGGTTATCCTCATCATTCTGGATGCCGAATACGGCAGGATAGAATACCAGCAGGACACAAGGGAACATCAAAAGGTTATAGATCAGTCCTTCGTTGATCTCCGCCCTATTCCAGGCAGCCTGGAACATGAAATAGGCAAAGAATGCGAATGCCGCCAGCAAGAACCAAATGAACTTGCCGGCGAAGATGATCTTCAGGTTATATTTTACCACCTTGGGTAATAAAGGTATCAATTGCTTTATCGTCATAACTATCTTTTTACAACATTAATCTACCACTTGAGTCTCGCATCACGCCTGAGATTAGCAAGAAACTCATTGTCCGCTTTTCCCTTCCATATTTTTCAGCAAGCAGAGATAAGCATCTTCCAGGTTCGGCTCTACTTCTACGGCTCCCTCATAAGGCGAACCGACAGACAGGTAACGCACCTGTATCGTATCTCCATCCTGTATATGATGGACCACCATCGTTTTGTCCAGCACCTGTTCGAACGACTCACGGTCGATATGGAACTGCCAGACCTTACCGGTAGCCATATCCACCATATCGGTCGGATCGCCGAAGTATTTCAGTTCGCCTTTGTTGATAACCACCACCTGGCTGCATGAACTGGAAATATCTTCGATAATATGCGTGGAGAAGATCACGATACGGTCTTTACTCAACTCTACCAGCAGGTTACGGAAACGGATACGTTCACGCGGGTCGAGACCGGCTGTTGGCTCATCCACCACCAGAATACGGGGAAGATGAAGCAGGATGAGGGCTATACCGATACGCTGTTTCATACCGCCGGAGAAAGAACCGATCTTGTCGTCTTTCCGTTCGTACATATGAACTGCTTTCAACACATATTCCAGACGTTCTTCCCTCAGCTTATTATCGGTAAGCCCTTTCAGGATCGCCTGATAATCGAGAAACTCCCAGGAAGACATATTCTCGTAAGTTCCGAACTCCTGCGGAAGGAAGCCGATCAGGCTCTGCAATTCCTCCCGGTAAATGCGGGTATCCAGTCCATTAATCCAGATGCTGCCGTAACTCTGTTCCAGGATACCGCAGATAATACGCATCAGAGTTGATTTGCCGGCGCCATTAGGTCCCAGCAAACCGAACATTCCCGTACGGATCTCAAAAGATACGCCTCGCAAGGCTTTGAAAGGCCTGCGCTGTTTCCCGATCAACGGAATCCCTTTGACCATACGGAACCAGGAGCGGCGAAGTCCGGCCAGCCGTCCTTTGATACGTTCTATATTGACATTCTTTTCATACAAGTATTGCGAAGAAACATATACGGCAATACAGAAGGCCCACAGAAGGCCCACAACGGAAATCAGTCCGGTATTATCCATCTTCCGGAACAGAATAAACAGGATGATCGGAGGAATACTCCAGAATATCAGACGGTTTATATATTTCACCCGCTTATTTTCCCCGAAACGGTAGAACAGGTATTGACGGACCTTCCGCCACAGATAAAGGATCGTGGCATAGATGGCAAACGACAACAGGAATATCCACAGCCTGTTATTGATGAAGAACCAGGTGAAATACATACCGAAAAGCAACATACCGAACTGCCACAGAACGTTGACAAAATCTTTCAGCGAACGATATTCATTGCTCAGTCCCAGATGCCGGCGGATATTCAGGCCGCTATTCCACTGACGGCTGATACGTCCCGGCCAGTCGTATATCTTCACCAGATTGCGGACAGAGATATGTATATCTTCCCCGGGATCGATTACTTTCGAACGGGCACGCCTCAAACTGGTCTGAGCAAAATAAGTCACTCCCGGAATACCGAAAACCAGAAGAACCATGTAAACAGACTGCCACAGCATCCCGTCGGCATACAACCAAATACCAGCAACCCCCAACAGGAACAGTACCAGATGGAATATCCAGATTTTACGGGACAGGCCCCGATACCACTGCAAGGTATTCTCCAGCCCCATACAAACAGTCGGTATCAGGATCAGCGTCAGCAACGCAGAGAATGTCAACCCGCCGATCACCGTAATGGCAAACGGCGCACCGATAGCACCGGCATATTCCGAATCGCCCATCGCCAACGGGAACATGGCGACAATTGTCGTTATCGACGTAATCAGGATCGGACGGATACGTGACAAGCCAGCCGTCATCAATGCCCTGTTACGCCTGTAGCCTCGTTTGCGAAGGATATTGGAATAGTCGATCAGGATGATACCGTTATTCACGACCACGCCCAGCAGGATCAGGAAACCGGTCAGCGTATTCGCATTCAACAGGCTATTGCTTGTCAGCAACAATGCCAACAAAGAACCGATAGCAGCCAGCGGTATCGAGAAAAGCAGGACGAAAGGCGTCACCAGCGATTCAAAGACAGAGGCCAGTATCATAAAGATAAGGATGAAAGCTGCCAGTATCAGGAACTTAAAGTCTGCAAACTCATCTTCTTCATGGAACACCTCCACAGCAACCCCCGACGGCAGATTATAATTGGCAACCAACTGGTCGATATCCGAGCGATATCCCTCGAGCAGGTCTTTCGACGATTGCACGTCTTTGGAGAAATTATAGAACACCTCTATCTGTTTATCCTGGTTGACCCGCATGATACGGGTACGTCCCCGGCCATAATTGACAGAGGCCAGGTCCTGCAAATCATGCAGTCCGCCGTTGGCATTCTGTATCTGTACGCGGCGCAGGTCATCGACGGTTTTGTCTTTCTTTTCCGTCTCTGCCTCTTCTTCTTCGTTCTCTTCGTCGCCGGGGATATCGTTACGGATGATAATATCGTAGGTATCCTCCCCGATCTTGAAAGAGGTGCCCGAAGAATACTCCGGATTAAGCGCCGCCAGCCCGGAGGAAATATTGGCACGGGTAATCTCGTATGAAGTCAGCAGGATCGGATCGAAATCGAGGTGGATTTCAGGCTGCCGGCGGTTGTAGGAGACGCGCGAACCACGGATAAACTCCTGTTCATCGAGGTAATAGCGGAAATCTTCAGCTACCAGTTGCATCACATCGAAATCGGAGCCTTTTATCACGATCCGTTCACGGTTCTCACCGATACCCAGCAGGCGCATGAAATTGCCCAGGCCAGCCATAGCTCCTCCTCCTGCGCCACCTCCGCCGCCGCCACCCGACATCGATTCCTCCACGGAGATTTCCGCTCCCTGGATATTGGATACGGTGGCCTGCACCGTGGCTTTATATTCAGCCATTTTACTTCCCGCCTTCTTCACAAAGTCATCGGTGAAGTTAAGCGTGAGGACGGCATTCTTTTCATTTATACGACTGATCAAGTCTTTCCTGCCGGGAAAACTGTCCAGGCGCGCTTCGATCACCTTCACCAGTTTATCCGCATTATCGAGCGTACTGCCCGTCGGCATCGTCACATAGATATTGATACGGTCGGTATTCACATCTTTCATCTGCTGCACATTCATGTAGATGGAAAGGATCAGGGTGACGAACAGGACGATGATCGCCCCGAAAATCGTTACTCCCGGATTCCGCATACATGTTTTCAGCAAAACCAGGTAGACCTGTACAGGACGCTGTACAATCGAAACCTTTTCATAAAAGACGCTCTGCCCGTTTTTCTTCCTCAGCAGCAGGTAAGTTGCCATCGGGATGAACAGCAGGGCGACAAACAAGGAGATGGTCAGGGTAGAGATAATCGAAACACCGACATGATGCCCGATCAGCTTGATCATAAAGTTGTCGGAGAAAACGAAGGGAAGGAAGACCGTCACCGTCGTCAGCGTAGCCGCCACGATAGAACGCCATACCTCCTTTGTACCCTGTGTAACGGAACGTTCGGGCGTACAACCGGAAGCCGAAAGGCGGTAGATATTTTCAAGCACCACCACACTATTGTCGAGCAGCATCCCGATAGCCAGCGCCATCCCCACCAGCGTCAGACTGTTGATCGTTATACCGAAGGCATAGAAGAAATTAAATGCCGTATAAACGGATATAGGGATTGAAAGGGCAATAAAAAATACCAGCCGCAGGTTCTTCAGGAACAGCCAGAGAATCAGTATGGCCAGCAGACCGCCCACCAGGGCGAGATTGATGATCTGGTCGATATTATTCTCCATTGTCTCGGCCGTATTCTCCTGCACCACCACTTCCACCTCGAGATAAGCCAGCTTCTCGTTCAGCCGGTCGATAGCCTCGACGGCCCGGTGCGACAAGTCGATCAGGTTCGCCTGCGAATCGCTCATCAAGGCAACCGATACCGCATCTTTTCCGTTCACACGGCTATAGGAAGTCTCTTCCTTCAGGTCGAAAAAGACGGTGGCTACATCTTTCAGCAGCACAGGACCGGGGGCGACCACGATATTCTCCAGGTCGGACACCTTCGAATAGAGAGCATTGACATGGATAAAGTATTTGCTGTCCGGTTCATTGGCAAAACCGACAAAGGCCTTATCCTGCGTGTTCTGCGTCAGCAGGCCGCTGATGGAAGACGGCGTCAGGTTCAACGCCTTGCAAGCCTCGGGGTTGAGGCGTATCTCAATCGCTTTCTCCCGGCCGCCGTAGATATTGACGGAAGCAACCCCGTCCACATTCTCCAGGTCGGAACGAATCTCCTTATCCACAATATTACGTACCCTGTCGACACCGCCCGAACCGCGCACCTGCAAAACCATAAAGTTATTGGCCATCTGGCCGACATCGACCTTCTGCAACTGCACATTGAAGCCGTCGGGGAAAGTGGCTGCCAGTTCGTTCACCTTCTCCTGTAGACGGAGGGAGGTGATCTTGAAGTTCACCGTGTTTTTGAAATCTATCTGTATGGTAGACTGGCGGCTGTCGACGGTGGATTGTATCTTATCCACCCCTCCGATCGAACTGATCGCCCCTTCAAGCGGAATAACGATTTCCGATTCCACGTACGAAGGGTCCATGTCCTGCTGGGATGAAACCTGTACGAACAGCATCGGCAGTTCGGCATTGGGCAATAACTCCACCGGCAACTGCTTATACGACACATAACCGAGCATGGTCAGTGCGATAAACAGCATACAGATCGTTATTCTTCTATGTAGTAAAAAGTTCATATTCTTTTTTTTATATATTACACCCTGTAAAATACCTTCGTATCGTGCGCCGGGACTTTGCAGGCCTGCAAAATGCTTTCGCATCGTGCGCCGAGGCTTTACACGTCTGCAAAATGCTTTCGCATCATGCGCCAGGACTTTGCATGTCTGTAAAACGTTTTCGCATCATGCGCCGGGACTTTACACGCCTGTAAAACGCTTTCGCATCATGCGCCGGCATTTTACATTATTTGTTCCCTCTATTCCAGCTATTCTTGAGTCTTTCCAACACATAATAGACACATGGTATCACCATCAAACTCATCAAAGTAGATGTCACCAACCCTCCGATCACGGCAATAGCCATCGGCGAACGCAACGAAGCACCTTCGCCAAAGCTGAACGTCATCGGGAGCAGGGCAAGTATCGTAGTGAGCGTTGTCATAATGATCGGACGGATACGTTGTTGTCCGGCCTGTACGATGGCATCTGTCAAGCCGGTTCCGTCTGCTTTCAGCTGGTTGATACGGTCTACGAGGATGATCGAGTTGTTCACCGCGATACCTACCAGCATCACGATACCGATCACTCCCATCATATTGATCGTCGTGCCGGTCAGGAAGAACAACAGGATAGCACCTACCACCGCCAACGGGATCGTCAGCAGGATCGTGAAAGGATGCAGCAACGATTCGAACTGGGAAGCCAGCACCATATACACCAGGATGACCGACAGGGCAAGGGCAAACAGCAGACTGTTCATCGACTCCTGACGCTTCTCCTCTTCTCCGGTTACCGTAACCGAATAGTTGACCGGCAGTTCGATGCCTTTCACCGCCTGACGGATTTCTTCCGCCACCTTGTCCAGTGACTTGCCGGCATCCATATTGGCCATTACCTTGCTGATGCGGTTCTGGTTACGCCGGTATATTTCTTTCGGGGCCTGCGATTCACCGAAGGTGGCTATCTCACGCAGGCGGAACTCCTGTTCGCCATTCTTGATAACCAGGTCGCCCAGGGCACGCAACGGAATATCAGGAACCTTGATGACGATGTCGCGCATCTCTCCGCGATATTCCATCTTTCCGGCTTCTTTCCCGCTGAGTTGTTGTTTCAATTGTTCGATGACGGTCGATACACTCAGGTTGTTGATACCCGCGATCGTCCGGTTGATAGAGATCGTTATCTCCGGAGCACCGTCTTCAATGGAAGATACAATATTATAGAGTCCCGGTACCTCCTGCATCCGGCTTTTCACTTCTTCCGTAATATCGGCTATTTCATCCAGTTCTTCCCCTTTCACTTCAACAACGATAGGGGCACCTTCGCTACCCAGTAACGAGCTGAGAGAATTTTCCTCCTGTTTGATGGTCAGTTCCAGTCCGTCGGGATTCTCCGCCGTATGGACAAACTGCTCGATAACAGCCTCGGGAGCTACCCCGCACTCGGAGGAAAGGACTACTTTCATCATTGCCGTGTTCTCTCCTTCGAAGATGGCATTCTCCGAACCGCTACCCTCGCCGATATGGCTGTAAACGGTCAGCAGGCTATCGCCCGTAATGGTATAAAGCAATTCTTCCAGGTTCGCCACCGCCGAAGAAGTACGTTCCAGCTTTGTCCCTTCCGGCATCTTCACCACAACAGTAAAAGCCTTACTTTCCATGCGCGGCATAAACTCCGTCCCAATGAAAGGAAGCAGAAAAACCGTCAGCACCATCAACCCGACTGCCGCCGAAATAACAATCCAGCGATGTCCGATCAGGCTACGCAACAGATGGCTGTACCCTAATAACTGAATACCTCTTCCAGCCTCATTACCTGCTTCTTTTTTAGCGTCCGATGGTATCCGGCTCCCCTCTCGAGAGGGGGCAGGGGGTGTGTTCATCAACCTATCATACAACATCGGTATCACCAAAATAGCCACAAACAACGACGACACCAGCGAGAACGTCACGGTCCAGGCCTGGTCCTTAAACAATTCCCCCGAAGCTCCATGCAGGTAAACGATCGGCAGGAAAACCACAATAGTCGTCAGCGTCGAGGCAATAACAGCCCCCGCCACCTCCGACGTTCCCCTGATAGCCGCTTCACGTATGGACAACCCTTTCTCCTGGTTCCGGAAGATACTTTCGATAACGACAATAGCATTATCCACCAACATACCGGCTCCCAGAGCCAATCCTCCGAGCGTCATAATATTCAGCGTAAGCCCGTTAAAGAACATCAGGTTGAAAGTAGCGACAATCGAAATAGGAATCGCCATACTGACAATCAGCGTCGTCCCGAACCGGCGAAGGAAAACGAACAGCACGACAACCGCCAGGACGATACCTAGCACGGCACTGTCTTTCACCTCCCCGATCGCATTCTTGATAAACGTCCCCTGGTTGGTTATCACTTTAAACTGATAACCAGGCAACGCCTGTTCGATAACACCCAGCTGGCGGGATACACCGTCCACCACCTTCACGGTGTTATAACGCATTTCTTTATAGATCGAAAGTCCTATGCTACGTTTGCCGTTGATACGGACGATATTGTCGGGGCGGGCATTTTCAAAAGTTACGGTAGCGACTTCCCGCAAGAAAAGCGGAGCCTTGTCGCCCGAAGCCGTTGCCGTACCGGCGGAAGCATTCGTGCCTGTTTCCTGTTTAGCCACCTGTTTATAACCGACTATCAGGTTCTCGAAATCCTCTTCCGAACCGAACAGACTGGAACTTTTCACCAGATACTGCAAGCCCAGTTCACTGACACGGCCTCCCGATATGCTCTGATTGTTTGCTTCGATACGCGAAGCGATATCTTCTATCTTCAGACCGAAAGCATCGAGTTTATAAGGATCGGTGCGGATCGTCAGGGTACTCTCCTCCTGTCCCGACAGCGTCACCTCGGCAACGCCTTCCAACCGGATCAGCTCGTTGCGGATATAGCTTTCCGCCACCTTCCGGAGCTCCGCCATATCGGTTATATTCTGATGGGACATTCCGATCAGGATAACCGGTGACTGGTTCGGATCATGTTGCGTGATCTTCAACTCGGTGATATCTTTATTCTGGGCAAACGGATTCATTGCTTTCTGCAAGTCAAGGAAAGCCTCATCCATATCTTTCGTCCAGGTATATTCCACTGTGATACGGGCCGAACCGGCTTTAACAACCGACGAAACTTGTGTGACATCGCTCTGACGGATAGCCATCGACTCCATGTTCTTCACAAACTGTTTCTCGATCTCTTCCGGCGGACGCTCGCCGGCCTTCAACTCGATGAACAGCCGGGGATTATTCAGGTCGGGCAGCAGGTCGACACTCAGCTGGTCGTAGGAAATCTTTCCCAACAGCAGGATGGCCAGCACGACCATACAGATAGTGACCGGATTGCTTACCGCAAATTTGACAATGTTCTTCATAATGTTCCAATATTATCAGATATAAACTGTCCGATTATTGACCGGTTGTACCTGGCTCCCCTCTCAAGAGGGGAATTGGTTACTCCCGTTACTACAAACAGATAGTTCACCTTTTTCTATTTCTGTACTTTCACTTTACTGTTCTCCTTCAATGTTTCAAAGCCTTTGGTGACAAGGTTGTCGTTTTCGCGAAGGCCTTCCAGAACCTCGATATTGTTCTCGTCTTCCATTCCGGTCTTGATATTCCGCAGGATAGCCGTATTCTTATCCACGATAAACACAAATTTGCGGCGACGGTTGGATTGTACCACGTCTTTCGGAATGATGATAGCGCTGTCGGCCCTGTCAACGACGATATCCGCCTTGACGAACATTCCCGGACGCAGTTTCAGGTCATTGTTCTGTATCATCACTTTTCCCTTGAATGTGCGTGTTTCCGTACTGATAGCCGGCGAAAGTTCGCTGATTACTCCCTTCAATGTATCTTCCGGCAATGTATAATGCGTAATAAATACAGGCTGATCCGATTTGACATAACTGATGGCACTTTCCGGCAGGTTGACATCCATGTACATCCGGGCATAATCCATAATACCCACCATCGGTTTCCCCTGTTCTACCCGCACATCAGTCGTGTAATGAGGCAGATCGACAATAACACCGTCGAAAGGAGCCTTTATATTCATCTTCTCCAGATTGATCCGGGCATTCTCGAGGTCATAACGGGCATTCGTCACTTTCACTTCGGTATT
Organism: Parabacteroides goldsteinii DSM 19448 = WAL 12034; assembly: GCF_000969835.1. Taxonomy (GTDB): domain Bacteria; phylum Bacteroidota; class Bacteroidia; order Bacteroidales; family Tannerellaceae; genus Parabacteroides; species Parabacteroides goldsteinii. Next base: position 2,327,777 of record NZ_KQ033912.1, on the reverse strand, counting down.
ACGCATTTCGCTCAGGGTCACACCGCCTTTTTCATAAAGGGCTTTCTGTTTCGACTGTTCCTGTTCTGCTATTTCCAGACTCAATTCCTTGGCATCTATGGCAATACCGTTCTCATATTCCTTATCTTCCAGATGGATAATCAACTGTCCTTTAGAGACCAGGTCGCCCAGTTTGAAAGGTCTTCCTGTCTTCGGGTTGATCTGGAGTTTGTACAGACCGCTCATTTCCGAGTTAAGATCGACTCCATACGTAGGCTGTGCCGTCCCGGTCGTGTTAATCAGTTTACTGATAGAACCTTTTTTCAGTTCCGTTACCGAAACCGGTGTGGCTATATCGCTGGGAGGATTCTGCGGCTGATTGTTACAACCGGTTGTTACTATGGCAAATAATACAAAAGATACAAAGGTATGACTATACTGTTTCATGGCTGATTATTTTTCTGATATAAAGTCTTTCATCGGAACGATCGGAGCATTCAGCTCAAAGTCGTACAGGGAAAGTATTTTAAGATTCAACAATTCGATCTTGTAATTGATCAGGGCTTGTGTATAAGAGATCTTCTTATTCGACAACTGTGTCTGAAACTGACTCATTTCCATTCCGGTCAGATCGCCTTCACGATAACGGGTCAGGTTCAGATCGTATGTACGTTGTGCATTCAGCACGTTCTGTTCGGCAATCTCTATCTGTGTCCGTAAGTTTTCCAGGCTACGCCATACTTGGCGGATATTCAATTCGATATCGACTTTATCTTCATGGAAATCGAGTTTGTTGATATTCTGGGCCACTTTCTGCGCACGGACACGGGCTTTCTTTTCTCCCCAGTCGAAGATGGGCACCGTAAAGCTGATTGCCACCCGCGGGTTCTGTGTCGGGTTTTCATAGATATTCTGAAAACGTTTGTTGTCACCTATCAAACCAAAAGAGAGTGAGATATCTCCCTTAAATTCATTCAAGGCCTTCGTCTTGATCATATCGAAACCAAGTTCATCACTTTCAATTTCCCGCTGGCGAAGCTCCAGGCGCGATTGCAGACCGTGATCTATCGCTTGCCGGAGGTTAACATCGATCGGTTTGATATCTATCTCGGCAAAAACCATCAAGTCGTCATCCAGGTTCATACCCAATGCCTGTTTTAGTTTATCTTTTGCATTCTCCAGGGAGACTTGCTGTTCTTCTACCGAAGAGCGGGCGGTTGCCAGGTTCAGTTCCGCCTGAAACAGTTCGTCTTTGGCTGACAGATCAGCTTCCACCTTATTCTTTATAATATCGTAGCTTTGCTGGGCATTCACCAATTCTTCGCGGGTAATAGCCAACTGACTTTGCGCCATATAAACACTATAGAATTGATTGGTGATGTCTTTTTCGGTATTCAAGCGTTGGAGAGCATAGCTGATATGGGCATTCTCGTAATCATACTCGATCTGTTTCAACTCCATCTTTCGCTTATTGTAAGTAAAGATTGGTTGCGAAAGTTGCAGATAGAGGTTGTTGTTAAACGCCTTATTACTATTCTTGTCACCGTCGATATTCGAATTATTATCCTGCCAGCCGAACGTATTGATCAACGAAATCTCACCATCCGTCCACAAGATAGGCTGGTCCACCCGGAAAGTTCCGCTGGTACTGAGTTTTTCGTTTGTATACCATTGCGACAAACGATTGTCGAAACTCCTGTTCTTACTATAATCCAGGGGATTCAGGTTCAGTGAGAATTTGGATTTAAGGGAAGCCCGCTGGGCTATCAGCGTTTCCTGATACCGGTCCAGGTTCATGTGCGAACGGCGCAGGGTCGGACTGTTCTCTTCTGCTATATCCAATGCCTTCTCGATGGTCAGTGACAGTTGTCCGTGGGAAAACAGAGGGATTCCCGACAAGAGAACAACCACAAGGATCATCTTTTTCATCCATACTAACTCTCTTTGCATATAAGTAGACTGTTTTAATGATTATCGTTTTACCAGTTTGACGGCATCGGCCGTTACACTTCTTAATTTACATTCATTCGTTAGGGTAATGTAAGCCGTATCGGCCACAAAATAATAGACGCCCAGCTGTTCCCATCCTTCATTCGCTTTCCGGAGGTTGATATACGCATCTTCGCTTTCTTCCCCCTGTCTGATCCTGAAACGATATTCCCCCTGGGCCCGGTCATTATACCGGAGTTCGTTATCCTTACTTACATAATAATAGGCATCATAGGTACCCTCCGACGGGACAGGAATTTTCCAGGTTGCCGTCTGGCTACCGTTGCCGCTCTTTATCACATAAGCGGAACGAATATATTTACCGTAATAGTTTGCATTGGTGGTTGCCGTCCATTCCAATGGAGGCCGCCAGCTGGAAACACCTGAATACTTGAATGAAGTATCTTCCACCTTATCCAGCCATTTAGGTAATAACCCCACTACATCCGGTTCGGAAAGGATGAACAATGTACTGTCTTCATTATCTACAATAATTTCTCCCTCCGTCCCGAAAGAGGAATCGGAAATTATAAAATCTCCTTCTGCATCTATATTCTGCCTTCTCTCCTGTCTGATATTTCCGACAGGTTGATTGATCACACTCGGCAAATTACCGGATATCAAGGTATTGACGGTTACATCACGGGGAGCATCCTCCCAAACGGATACCAGTTCCTTTGTCTGGTGAGCTTCCAACGGAATCTTCCGGCTGGTACGCGGATCGATATCGTTCTGGCTGCTTCTTCCGACTCCCTGAATATCGATATGTATAATTCCATCATAATCCGAATTATTGCTGACCTGCATTTTCAGGACAAAAGATTCCTGTCCCCGGTTAGTGATTTTTGTCACTTCCGGTCGTCCCAAACTATAAATTGGCAGAGGCGTAGGATGCAACCATTCCTCCAATCCCGACCGGATATCCGCATGGCTAATCATCCCCAACGTATCCAGTAAACTTTCAAACTGGATATTCCGGAAAGTATTCCGTTCGAGTAATGTATAAAGCGAATCCCTGAATGCATTCACCCCGATATTGATCTCAGGAATAGCAAACAACCGATAAGTCTTTAAACTGATAATATTCTCCAGCAAATCCCGGTATTCCACATTACCCAGCAACTCCTTAAAGGTTTGCTTTTCCATCAGCAGGCTGGCTTTTTCATTGTTACTGATGCCATTGATCTCACGCTCCCAGCCATAGTTATCCGATTTCTTTTGCAGATAAAGTTCGATCGCAGTATTGGCGACCGGCCATTCGGGAGAAAATATATTGTACCGGTAATTATACAATTGCGGGAACAGGAAATAAGGGTTTGCCTGCGAACTGATATTATAATTACCACGGCCGCTGGATGAGAAATTATAGTTTCCTTCCGGCCGCTGGAATATCCAGAAGAAGTTGTTCAGTGTACGTATCTTTGCCTCTTCTTCCGTTATCTCACGTCCTCCCCGCTTCGACCATTTCACCTGGTTACGCCACATCTTGTCCACATCCAGCTGGCCGAACATACATCCTTTTTCCGGGAATAAAACCATCTCGGGCTGTACAGCTTCCTGAGCCTGCGACCAGGCACGGGTATAGGTGGAGAACTGAACAGGCACTTCCACAATCGAGAAACGGCTGAACGGATAACTCAGTTTATAGTTACGTTCCAGATTATCTCTCATATTACGGATAAAGCTGGGGATGGTATCGAGTATGGAGTCGAAAGTAGCCGTATAATAATCGTTTCCCTCAATGTGCCATATACTATATAATGTACTGTCCGATTCCAGACTTTGCTGTTTGTACTTACCCACAATCACGGAAATTGCCTGTGCCGGATATTCGGAGGCAAACGAATAAACGCCGTCCTCTCCTTTCACTCCCTCCCCTTGCGAAAGCGGGGTGAGACCCGGAAGAGGCTTTACTCGCAAACCGAATTTACTGAAATAAGTCTGCTGCCAATCCGGACTCATATTGCTGTAGGAGGTTCCGGGGCGCGGATACCAGTATGTTTCGGGAGTGAACAACAGATAATCCGGTGTCTGAAACACATATTGCTTATCTATATTAAACAGGAAATCCCTGCGCTCTTTCTGCAAAACCTCTGCCGGAATATCCAGGTAACAGAACTTACTGTCAATTTTCCCGCTATACCTGATAGAGAAAGATACCGTATCGCCAGGTAAAACCTCCTCACCGAAATCGACCAGCAGTATCTGATTATCCCTCTTGAAATCAAGAGGCTTCCCTCCTCTTTTTATTTCCTCCACCTGCAAACCGGGATTCAGACAAAAAGTGAAAACAGTCGCCGGCTGCAAAGCCATCCCTTTCATTTCCACCTCCGAAACCACTCGTTCCGGTTGCTGTTCGAGTGATATATCGTATTGATTGATTATCATCTTGGGAGTATTCACATACTTATTATTGATCTCGGTGTAAAGGGTACGCACCTCCCCTTCTCCCAGGATGGAATGAACATGTTTATATCCGGCCGCCCCACTTATCAGCAGCATACAAAACGAAAGGAACAACCACGGATAATTACTGCGCGACGAATTGGGCAACCGCCTGAACAGAAAGATCGTAAAAAAGATAAAAGCCAATCCGGCAAAGAAATAGATCGCCCGGTGATTCAATACAACTTCCAGATTGGTAAAGCCCACGATAGTCGATTTAACCAGCGGCAGACTATAAGCCATATAATCGAACAGGTAATAAAACTTATCGCTGATATAAAACAATGTCAGTCCAATATATCCCAACAGGATAATAAAGGTCAGTGCCTGATTTTTCAGTACCAGCATCAGGAAGATGGACAATCCGATGATAAAGATCAGTGTCGGAATACTTATCAGCAGGAAATAAACCGGATACGATAGCCAGTCTACCGACATGCCCGATCCTATAAAATTAAATATCAGAGCCATTCCCATGACGATCAGGTTCAGTATCAGGAAGACCCGCAGGTTTCCCCATATCTTTCCGATCACATACTCCGCATTGCTCAACGGACGGACATAAAAGACCTCGGAGGTATCCAGCTTCTTATCCCTTTTCAAAAACTCCGAAGCAAGGAATATCGATATGACTGCCTGCCCGGTATTCAGTAAAAGCAGGTTCAGGTAAGGGAGATTGGAAGGGAGTGCTTTCAACATCCACATACCTCCGCCATTGTCGGCAACCAACATACCAAAGTCAAAGAATCCGAGTATCAGAAGAGCCAGCACGGTAAACACCTTAAAGAACCAGCTTCGGATCAATATCTTGCTTTCGTATTTTGCTACCGATTGTATATTGTTGACAAACGACATAGGGGGTAAAGTAAAAGGTTACTAATCATTGGTCCAGAGATTCAATTTATTTTCCATATAATATACATAAGCATGTTCCAGATTGGGAGGATACGATTCAGCCTCATACCCTTCGATCTCGTCGGCCACCACCTGCACTTCCCAACCCGAACCGGAAGGAATCGTAGAGATAACAGGATATTTCTTATCCACCTCGTGCAGTTCATCACTTGTCACTTTAATGCGCCAAACTTTCCCTTCCGCCTGTTTCAACATATCCTGCGGAGAACCGTAAAAGGAAACCTGTCCCTTGTTCATCAACGCCATGCAGTTGCAGGTACTGGATATATCTCCCACAATATGAGTGGAAAGGATAATCGTCACATCATTCTCACTGACTTCCGACAGCAGATTACGGAAACGGATACGTTCTTCCGGGTCCAACCCTGTCGTCGGTTCGTCCACAATTATCACCTTCGGATGGTGGATCAATGCCTGGGCAATACCCAGACGGCGTTTCATACCGCCCGACAGTTTATTCGCATACCGTTCGCGCACATCGAAAAGACCGACATTTTCCAGCATGGCATCGACTGCCTGCTTGCGTTGCTTGCCATTCGTCATGCCTGATAAACGGGCCGCATAATCCAGAAATTCATGTGTCTTATATTTGGCGAAGAAACGGAAATCCTGCGGGAGATAACCTAATATTCCCCTGATCTCCTTCCGCTGTTTGAACAGATCGTATCCGCAAATATTCACCTGTCCTGACGACGGTTCCATTAATGCAACCAGGATACGCATCAATGTAGATTTACCGGCACCATTGGGCCCGAGCAGTCCAAACATGCCCGTAGGTATCTCCAGATTAATGTCTTTCAAGGCGTGGTTTCCGTTCGGATACACCTTATTTAGGTCTTTTATCGATATGCTCATTCTGCCAACTATTCAGAAGAAATTAGAATTAAGTATTAATGGCTGGTAAAGATATATTTTATTCGCATGAATACAAATAAAAAACGTCCTTATCCCCAATATATTGGATAAGGACGCTTAATTTTTTAATTAAAATCTGATTTTAATAGTTCTGCTTCATCGGTTCGAAGAATGCCTGCGGATGTTCGCATGCCGGACATTTCATCGGCGCTTTCTTGCCTTCGATCACGAAACCGCAGTTACGGCACTGCCAGAAGATAGCTTCGTCTTTTTCGAATACTTTGCCTTCTGTCAAGTTAGCCAACAGTTTACGGTAACGTCTTTCGTGTTCAGCTTCCACTTTAGCAATCATTCTGAAAGCAACTGCAATGTTTTTGAAACCTTCTTCTTCTGCGATGTCAGCGAATGCAGGGTATAAGTCAGCCCACTCTTCGTTCTCACCGTCAGCAGCAGCAGCCAGATTTTCCATTGTTGTGCCGATCACACCGGCCGGATAACAAGCAGTAATTTCCACCATACCACCTTCCAGGAATTTGAAGAAACGTTTAGCGTGTTCTTTTTCCTGTTCAGCTGTTTCCATAAATACACCGGCTATTTGTTCGTAACCTTCTTTTTTAGCTACGCTTGCAAAAAATGTGTAACGACTTCTTGCCTGAGATTCTCCGGCAAATGATTTAAGCAGATTCTGTTCGGTACGTGTACCTTTAATACTTTTTTCCATAATGCTAATTATATATGTAGTATAAAATGAGTTTGTAAGATCGCCCTATTGAAATAACTCTCAAAAGTAGGAAAATGTTTAATACTTTAATTCATTCTTTTACTTAAAATATATCTATCCACAGATAAATTCCATCTATTACTTTTCTCCCGAAAGACAAGTAATCATTAGTTCAGGACAGATACAGATACAATTTTTACCACATTTGCAATGTCGACATTACAATATATCCTATATTTTATGCTTTACGCTAAATATTATTGTATCTTTGCATCAAAATTTAACATACTAGGCAGAAAGATGGAACGTAAATTTGATTTTCAGCCCAAGTTGATCTCGGCACTGAAAAACTATTCCAAAGAAAAATTCATGGCAGACCTGATGGCAGGGATCATTGTGGGCATTGTAGCCCTTCCGCTTGCCATCGCATTCGGTATTGCTTCGGGAGTTAGTCCGGAAAAAGGATTGATCACCGCTATTATCGGTGGGTTCATTGTCTCTTTTCTGGGAGGCAGCAATGTGCAGATCGGGGGACCGACGGGAGCATTTATCGTCATTGTATACGGTATCATACAGAATTTCGGTATCGAAGGACTTGCCATTGCAACCGTTATCGCCGGTATCATACTGGTAATTATGGGAGCATTAAAACTCGGCACAGTCATTAAGTTCATCCCCTACCCGATTGTTGTCGGCTTTACCAGCGGTATCGCACTGACTATTTTTACCACACAGATGAAAGACCTGTTCGGACTGACGATGGAAAAAGTGCCGGCCGATTTTATCTCCAAATGGATTGCTTACTTCGAACATTTCCATACGGTCAATCCTTGGTCGTTCGTAATAGGGATTGTCAGTATACTTATTATTGCCATCTCTCCCCGATTTTCCAAAAAGATACCGGGATCGTTGATTGCTATTATCGTCATGACAGTCATCGTATATATTATGCGCAATCATCTGGGTATCGCAGGTATTGAAACCATTGGCGACCGTTTCACTATCAATGCTTCCCTCCCGCAACCGGAAGCTATTTCTTTCAATATGGAAACAATCAATCTCCTGCTTCCTGCGGCTTTTACCATCGCCATGCTGGGAGCTATCGAATCACTTCTTTCAGCAACTGTAGCCGACGGTGTGACGGGAGATAAACATAATTCGAACACGGAACTGATCGCCCAGGGAGCTGCCAATATCATTGTTCCCATCTTCGGAGGTATTCCCGTTACCGGAGCAATTGCCCGTACGATGACCAATATCAACAACGGAGGCCGTACACCTGTTGCCGGTATTATCCATGCAGTCGTACTGATGCTGATCCTGTTGTTTCTCGGACCGCTTACCAAGCATATTCCGATGGCTTGCCTGGCAGGGGTGTTGATTATTGTATCTTATAATATGAGCGAATGGCGTACCTTCCGTTCGTTGATGAAGAATCCGAAAAGCGATGTTTCTGTTTTGCTGGTCACATTCTTCCTGACCGTTATTTTCGACCTGACCATCGCCATTGAAATAGGTTTGCTGATCGCCATGTTCCTGTTTATGAAACGGGTAGCGGAAACGACGCATGTGTCTGTTTCCAAAGACGAGATCGACCTGTCCGATGAAGGAGAAATCCATCATGATGAAGAAGTGCTGACTTTACCGAAAGGCGTAGAAGTGTACGAAATCGACGGTCCGTTCTTCTTCGGCATAGCAAATAAGTTCGACGACGTCATGAATATCATAGGTGACAAACCTAAAGTGCGTATCATCCGCATGCGCAAAGTCCCGTTCATGGATTCGACCGGTCTGCATAATCTGGAAAGCCTGTTCCGTCTGTCGAAAGCAGAAAATATCCATATGATATTATCCGGAGTAAACGAAGATGTACGCCGGGTATTGACCAAATCCGGATTCGACAAGAAGATCGGACCGGATAATATCTGCTCCAACATCAACGAAGCCGTCAGGAAAGCGGAAGAAGCTGTAAAATAATTTCTAAAACTGAATGCCTATGGAAAGGAAGAACGAATGCGTCATCTTCTTTTTCCATAGCATATCGTTTAGCGGTTTCCGTTCAATCACGAGGTTACGGCGACCGCCATACACATCATAGTTAGAAATGGTATATCCGGCTGAAAATACCCAGCTTTCTACTTCGATCTGCATAAAACTCCTTACATTCCAATATAACCAATCCCCCTTCAGGTTAGTCACATCTTCCGTATGCAGAGCCGGAGTGGGGTGTTTTTCATTTTCATAACCCACCCGAAGCGTTTCGTTGGCAGGAACAACCATATATGCGCCGGGTTCCATATTGAACGTTACCTTCAGGTCACGATCTCCCCACCTGTTTATATTGGGTGTACGCAACCGGAGGGCCGGACGGAAAAGTATCCGTTTTACATTCGATTCATCCGAACCGATATACCATCTCATGTTTCCCGGAGCAGAGCCGGAATAATATTCATCGTAAAACTGTCCTGTAAAATTAACACCTCCTGTTATACCGACATACCGGCAAACAAAGAAAGTAAACGCCGGCTCCACCTCCCAGGAATAGTTATTATTCAACCCTCCTGAAAGAGCAAATTCCCATCTCCTGAATGCCTCTTCCTCTTTTGCCCCGGCAACAACAGGGAGCAACAACACCATCCATAACAACAATCGTTTCATATCTTTTCCGTTTTCACTATTGTGAAGACATGAAAAACAAGAAATACCCCTATCAATAGGATAGAGATATTTTACTTAATCCACCTTCAATATATTAATTCTTATTCCATTTTATTCTCTATATAATCCTATTCTTTTTACTTACATTTGCGTTTTATAACCGAATAATCTAAAATTATGGCACAATCAGGAAGACTGCTCTCACTGGACGTAATGAGAGGTATTACAATTGCAGGGATGATCATGGTGAACAATCCGGGAAGCTGGGGATATGTATATGCTCCGCTACGGCATGCATCATGGAACGGCCTCACTCCTACCGATCTGGTATTCCCGTTCTTTATGTTTATTATGGGAGTTTCCATGTTCTTTTCATTGCGGAAATACGACTTCAAATTATCCGGAGAAAGTGTTACGAAAGTACTGAAACGGACCGTGCTGATCTTCCTGGTCGGATTTGCCTTGAATTTATTCGGACATCTCTGCTACAACGGATTTTCCAATTTCGAAAACCTGCGTATCCTGGGAGTTATGCAACGGCTGGCACTGGCTTACGGGATCGGCTCACTGATCGGATTATCCGTTAAGCATAAATATATTTTACAGACAGCAGCCGGAATACTGCTGTTTTACTGGATACTTTTAGCCGCTACCGGCAGCCAGACGTTGTCGGAAGATAATATAATTGCAATAGTCGACCGTGCACTGTTCGGAAATACGCATATGTACCATGATTATCTGGCAGACGGAACCCGCATCGCCTTTGACCCGGAAGGGTTGCTGAGTTGCCTGGGAAGTATCGGGCATGTATTGCTCGGTTTCTATGTGGGTAAAATGATTCTCGACTGTAAGAAGAACAATGAATTAATTATCAGGAATTTGTTTATCTTTGGAACAATTATTCTGTTCCTGGGATTCCTGCTAAGTTACGGCTGCCCGATCAATAAAAAACTATGGAGCAGTACATTTGTATTAACCACTTGCGGATTCGGCTCGTTGTTTCTGGCGTTGCTGATCTGGATCATCGACATAAACGGCAAAAAGAAATGGTCGCTGTTTTTCGAATCTTTCGGGATTAATCCGTTATATCTCTATGTACAGGGAGATGTATTTGCAGTGGTACTCGATAAATGCGGAGTGACACCGTATGTATATGCAGATGTCCTGGTCCCGCTCTTCGGAAACTTCGGAGGTTCGTTGGCATGGGCTATTTTGTTTGTCGTATTGAACTGGATACCGGGATATTGGTTATATAAGAAACGTATCTACATCAAATTATAATGAATCGTTACAAACTGTTTTATCACTGCATTTATATAAGTATCATCTGCTTATTCCTGTTTTGCCCCGGCAAAGCAAAGTCGCAGATAAGCGAAGGAGGAAAACCGGTTAGTTTCAACTATCAGAACCCGTTGAAAAGCTGGCAACCGGCTGTTCAGATACCGGTAAATTTCAGTGTGGAAGACAGGATAGCAGTCGATGAATGGCGGGTAAGCCAGGGAGCACCTCTGGCTGTTTCTGCATTGATAGATACGGATTTGAATATGGAAAATGCCGGAGAATGGCGGGTATTGCCCGGCGGAGAAAAAATCTGGCAGCTTCGCCTTCAGGCAAAAGGGGCGATTGCCTTAATGTTATATTATGAAACATTTTACCTGCCTGAAGGCGGAAAACTATTCATATACAATGCAGAAAAGACGCATTTACTGGGAGCCTATACTTCGCAAACCAATCCGGACGGAAAATCATTTGCTACGGAATTTGTGGCCGGCGATGATATCATTCTCGAATACGAACCGCCTGTTTCGGACGAAAAAGCCCGTATAGCCATTAATCAGATAGGATACGGATACAATCATCTGCATGTAACTACTGACTTACGGAATACCGGCCCGGGAACTTCCGGTTCCTGCATGGTCAATATCAACTGCGAAGAAGGAGAGGAATGGCAACACGAAAAGAACGGTGTTTGCATGATGGTTGAGAAAATAGGGAAGGCCGGATACCTCTGTTCCGGTTCACTGGTGAACAACACGGCGAAAGACATGAAACCTTATATATTGTCGGCTTTCCATTGTACACAAGATTACGATAACGGAACAACTGCTTCGGAAACAGATCTAAACCAATGGGTATTTTATTTCCATTTTGAACATACCGGATGCGAAAACGCTTCGCCAATAGCCGGACATAAAACAATGACCGGCTGCCGGCGGATTGTAAGTATTCCGATAGAGGGCGGTTCCGACGGACTGTTATTATTGCTGAACGACAAGATCCCGGCAGAATATAATGTATATTTCAACGGTTGGGACAGAAGTGAAACGGCTACTTCATCCGGAGTGAATATTCATCATCCTTCCGGCGATTATATGAAAATATCGACCTTCGGTAATCACCCGGTAAAAACAACGACCTGGATAGATAATCTATCCAAAGCCGGAGCTCTCAATGCCCATTGGAATGTCATTTTCGACAAAACAACCAACGGGCACAGTATCACGGAAGGCGGTTCTTCCGGTTCGCCGCTTTTCAATGAAAATAAGCAGATAGTAGGTACACTGACCGGCGGTAATTCTACTTGCCGCCTGACAAGCGGCAATAACTTATACGGCAAGTTTTCTTATCACTGGGATAAATACAGCCAAGCTGATACCGGACGTATGGATATCTGGCTCGATCCGTTGAACACCGGTGCAACAACAATTCCCGGTTTGTCGCAAACCGGAGAGGAGGGGAGCCTTATCAATTATAAGTCACCGACAAATGTTACTGCCCAATCCATTTCTTCCAATAATGTTCTTATTCAATGGAATGCACCTGTATATACACAGTTGATCGGTTGGGGTACACAAAATTCGGACGCACAAATCGGATACCATGGCACTCCTTTTTATTTCGGTCAAAGATGGGAGTCTAAAGAATTGATAAACATACATAAAAAGAAATTGGTAAACGTAAAATTCATTCCTGTCTACAGTGTGAATTATGCCATCTTTATCAAACAAGGAGAACGGACCTATCAACAGGAAATAACCAATCTGACGGCCAACCGGTCCAACACGATAGAGTTGAAAACACCTTACACGATTGATGCCAACCAGGATCTGATCGTTTCCATCTATGCCAGGAAATACGGACGTTCGGTTTATCCTGCTTTCGTAGATAATGGTCCGGCCATTAACGGAAAAGGGAATCTGGTATCTTTTGACGGAAACGAATGGGAATATTTGCTGGACGAAGAATTCAATATTAATTTTATCCTGTCTGCTACCGTCACTTCCGAAGAAGGTGAACCGACACTTCCCCTTCCCGCAGCAAACAGTAATATACAGATTCCGGCTTTCCCTGCTATTACCGGATATAACATATACAAAGACCAGATGTTACTAGCTTCTGTCCCTGCTTCCACATTACAACACACAGATAAAAATGTCACCGGAGGCAAGCATGACTACAGTGTTTCTGCTCTATACGATTCAAAAGAAAGCAGAGCAGCCACAGCTACAGCAGAAACAAATGTAAATACGGAGAGTATACAGGAAACAACCGATTTCCATATCACCCCTGCAATATTCAAAGACCGGATACAGATAAATAATTACCAGCAAGTCAAAAGCCTTGAAATTTATTCATCCGACGGAAAACTGATCCGGAAATTAACCGATCCGGCAGAATGGATAGAGACAGGTAATCTTCCGCAAGGTGTTTATTTCTTCAAACTAAGCAATGATAAGACTTTCAAAACCATTCGCGGCATCAAACAATAATGAACAAACATTACTAATGTGTTAATGAATAGAGCAATTAGTTCAATTATTTCTATATTGGAGTTTCATAATAATGTTTCATCAAATGTACTGTCATACTATCATATTTTTATATAATACGCATATAATCAATATGTTATTCTATGACAGTTGCCATTTTCAACTATCATAATACTGTCATAAAACCATCATTTGGACTATATTTTAATTAAACATACATTGTTTAAGACCTAAAAAAGGCTTTACAAATAGGATAAATCGCACTTATATATTGCTTTCCCTACTATATATTTTGCGAAAATATATAGACTAATCTCACAGGAATACATACTTTTTGTTCTCAAGATGCCCTTCTCAGCCTGTTTTACACCCGGATGTTGACCGTGCCCAGACCCGGGTCTCAATATTGTCGACACCCAGGTCTCGAGCAACATAAATAACTATTTCGCTGATAATAAGTCATATATTTCAGTAAAACAAGAAGCATATATTGGGTTTCAGGATAAGACTATGATAGTTGCATGATAAGTAAATGACGGTTGAAAACAGGAACTATCATAGGATAACCTATTGATTATAGGTATATTATATAAAAATATGATAGTATGATAGTTCTTTTATCCCTGTGATAGTTTTGAGAAACGCCTTTCATCTCTTTAATAGGAAACCGTCACATCAAACCCTTCTTTCCGTGCCCGGTCGGCTATGGCGTCCAATGCTTCTTTGGAAACTTTTTTAAGTCCTTTCAAAGGAGTTTCACGGTCGATGGTATAGATCATTACCTGTTTCGGTTTGATTTGCTTCAAGGCTTCAAGCCAGCCGGTTATTTCTACTTCGGTTGTATTATCCACTGATTCGCCATTCACTTCGCCTTTCAGGAACATAGTCTGGATAATCAGGTTTCCTTCGAAACGGCATAACTGTCCGAGCAATTTATCGAATGTAAAAGCAGGAGAATTGGGAGCATTCAACTGTTGTATCCGGCTGTCGAGCACAGAATCGAGTTTCAGGATATTATCTTCAATTTTATTCAATGCCCGGAATACTCCTTCCTTATGCAACATGGTTGAATTGGATAAGACAGCAATTTTGGCATTCGGAAAAAAACGGTCGCGGGTGGCAATTGTATCTTCTATAACACCTTCAAACTCCGGATGCATGGTAGGTTCTCCGTTACCGGCAAAAGTAATCACATCGGGAACAATTCCTTCGGCCTGCATAGCCGATAACTTTTCCGTCAATGCTTCCTTCACTTCTGCACGGGTCGGCAATTTGGTACGTGTACGCCGTTCCCCGTTCAGTCCGCATTCACAATAAATGCAATCGAAAGAACAAAGTTTGCCGTCCACAGGAAGCAGGTTCATACCCAGAGAAACACCCAACCGCCGGCTATGTACCGGACCGAACACTATTTTATCAAAAAGAATCGTTGACATATCTAATACGTTTTTATCTATCAAGTTCTCTATATAACAAAGAACAGGACAATATTTCCTGAATTACGGATACAAAGCTACAAAAGACCTTATAATTACCAAGGAAGAAAAACTAAAAAGAGGATCGTCACCCTTGCTTTATTGAAACATAATTTATTATTAATTAAATAGGCAATAAGCTATGTTTCACTACTTTTGCGACTGATCGATGATCATATATAGGCGATATTTATCATAGAAAGCGTCCGGCTTTATCCTTTTCAGTTTATATTTCATAGTTTATAGAATTTCGACACACTAGTATTTCACATTACCTGTAACAGGTAAGTAGTGATATACCAGGGTGCCTTATTGTGTGCTGTAAACTGTGATGACTGACTGTTGATACGATAAAAACCGGTAAATTCCTGCGTTTTCTTTTATAACAATTGTCACTTCAGGGAATCAGTGACATAATTTTTTATATTGTGCTGTTTAATTCCATTGAATTCATTTGCTTCCTGCCGATCGTTTTCATTGTATATTGGTTAGCAGACAAGCATTTGAAATGGCAGAACTTCCTTGTCGTAACAGCAAGCTATATCTTTTATGGCTGGTGGGATATACGTTTTCTTTCTCTGATCATACTGACCAGTTCCTTTTGTTTTGTCAGCGGACTTCTCATCGAACAGGCCGAAGGCAACCGGAAGAAACAGAAGATAATCAACACGATCAATATTTTACTCAATATAGGTATCCTGGGAACGTTCAAATATTTTGATTTCTTCAGTACCAATATTGAAACTGCATTACATTCATTAGGGTTTGAACCGGATTGGATAACACTGGATATACTTCTTCCCGTAGGTATTAGTTTTTATACTTTACAGGCTTTAAGCTATAGTATCGACGTATATCAAAAGAAAATATCCGCCTGTCATGATCCGATTGCATTCTTCGCTTTTGTCAGTTTCTTTCCGCAGCTGGTGGCAGGTCCCATAGAAAGGGCCACCAATCTGTTACCCCAATTTTATAAACGACGTACATTCGACTACAGTAAGGCAATAGACGGTTGCCGGCAGATGTTATGGGGATTTTTTAAGAAGATGATCATTGCCGATAATTGTGCGATGGCAGTCAATGAAATATGGGGCAGTTATCAGTATCAGAGTGGTTTTACTCTTTTACTCGGCGGTCTTTTATTTACTTTTCAGATATACGGAGATTTTTCCGGTTATTCGGATATTGCTATCGGATGTGCCCGGTTATTCGGAATAGATTTAATGAAAAACTTCAATTATCCCTATTTTTCAAGAGACATATCTGAATTTTGGAGACGCTGGCATATTTCATTAAGTACCTGGTTCCGCGATTATATCTATATCCCGTTGGGAGGAAGCCGTTGCAAGAAAACAAAAGTAATCAGAAATACTTTCATCATATTCATTATCAGCGGACTCTGGCATGGGGCAAACTGGACGTTCATTCTATGGGGTATTTATCATGCCTTGTTGTTTATGCCTCTCTTGCTGCTCAATAAGAACAGGAGATATACGAAAAATGTAATCGCCGAAGGCAAACTTTTACCCTCTTTCAAAGAAGCTGTACAGATGTTTTCCACCTTTTTCCTTGTCCTTATCGGATGGATTATTTTCCGGTCCAACGACATCGGCGAAGCATCCGACTATTTAGCACGTCTTTTTTCCCCATCTTTATTCGAGGTATCCTTTCCGCACGGCAAAAGAGCGTTGATATATTGCTTAGTGCTACTCATTATTGAATGGATGCAACGGGAAAAAGAACATGCATTACAGATAAATAAAGAGATCAAATCACCTGTGGTACGTTGGGGAATCTATTATATCCTGATTTTTATAATCGTCTTTCTGCAAGGTACACCGGCCGATTTCATTTATTTTCAATTCTAAACGATATGAAGAAATTTATAAAACGATTGATTATCTTTCTGATACCTATCCTGATACTGTTCATCCTGTTGGAGTATGCTATCCGGCAAATACCGAATACTTACAAATATAAAAACGAATGGATGTCACAGCATGCAGATAGCCTGAATACACTCATATTGGGTAATTCACATTGTATGTCGGGAGTCAATCCTTTATACCTGACCAACAGCGCTTTCAATTTCGCAAATTCTTCACAGGATTTGGAACGTGACTATTTTGTATTGACCAAATATGAGAATATGTACAATAATTTAAAATGCGTTATTCTTTCTTTTTCGTATTGTACGCTTCAGGACAGGATGGATAATACGGATAAATCCCGGTTAAAATATTATGGTATTTATATGGGATATGAAAAATATAAATACAGTGTGGAAATAACGAGCAGCATTACTTATGAGAAAATAAAAGATTATCTGAAAGAGGGTACTTCACAATATTCTCCTTTAGGATTCAGAGTAAACAAATTTTCAAAAGATAATTTGGAAGTAAGTGGTATAAAAGCAGCCAAACGACATACATTAAATAACCGGAAAGATTTGGATGATAATCTGAAATATCTTCACAAAATCATTCAGTTCTGTGAAGATAAACAGATTCAATTAATTCTTGTCACCACACCAACCTGGCATAGTTATTATGAGCATCTGGATAAGCATCAACTCGACCAATTATTATCCATCGCAAAAGAGCTGGATAATAATCACAAAAATGTATTTTATTTCAACTTTCTAAAAGATGACCGATTCAATGATAACGATTTCAAAGACGGCGATCATTTATCAGAAGAAGGTGCTGAAAAATTCACTAAAATACTAAAGGATTCAATCAAACATAAATTAGATATTGAATTGTAAATATATATTCTAAAACTTATACCGTAAAAGCATATACATATCCGTTTTATTATGTCCTTTTATCTCTTCCTGATCCGTACCGATTAAGTCGCGGTCTGCATAATAACTATGTCCTAGTTTAGCAGAAAGAGAAAGTTTCTTTAGTATATCCCATCGGAAAGAAAATGACAACCTGATTCCTTTCCCATAAAACGAAGGCATACTGAAAGCATACAATATATTTTTCTCATACGAATTGATACGGCTGTAATAATCGTCCGTATGAAAATAAGCCAGGTAAATATCTGATTGGAATGGGAGAGAAGACGGTTTCCAGCCTGCACCTTGCGAAATCATCCATCCGAGACTTCGTTTTCCTTTTCCTTCATCATAATAAACACCGTCGGCCGATGTTTTCAACACCCATGTCGATTGTATTCCGTAAAGCAATTGCAGTCTGATACGCTGCTGGGAATAAGGCAGAATACTCAATGCCGATTCATTTTCCAATGTCCGGTTCTTTTCTTTCTTTCTGTATTTATAACGCAAATAGGTTGTAAAGTTTTTTCCCGAATTATAATCCAGCTGAACCATATATTCCTGGCCCGAAGAAGGAGCATCCACACCGTATTTCAACCAGGGGAAACGGAACAAATCCGCATACGCCGACAATTTGAAACGGGCAAACGGCGTCCACTGCATCCCGGTATAAAACCCCTGTTCATTCTGTACGGATGAATGCTGTCCGAAAGCATTCCCGAAAAAAGCCTGATACTTTTTATCATAATAACGATGAAGCAACAATAAAGAAAAATAGGAGACAGGCGTTAACCGGATGGCATTCAATGTGGCAACTGCCTTGTTTGAAGACATGGCAGTTTCTCCGTAAAACTTTATTTTCTTTGTTTTAAACATGTAATCAACGCTTATGTCGATATTATCGTTTCCACGGAAATAGAAAAGATTATAGGGTTTCGGATCCGGTTGTACCTGATATTTTCCGAAAGAGTAGGAGAGAGCTGTAAACCCGATGGAAAAATTAGAAGTCGTATAGTGTACATTTCCGCCGTATGTCTGCATAGGAACCGTATGTTTCTTTTCCCAATCCCGCTCCAGCCGGTGCAAACCATCTGTTTTAAATGTACTGACTTCATAGTTATCAACACCGGCATCTAACTTTCTATACGAATATAACAAACTGATATATACCTGTTTTAATACTAAAGTAGAAGCTACTCCGCGAAAGTAATCATTTTCATTTGTTGAAAAGTGACGACGGAAACCATTGCTGCGTCTTTCTGCCTGTGCCACTATCGAACTGCGGCCGGGAGTAAAATCATTACTGATAACCAGACCTTGCCCGAAAGAAACCTTATAATCACCGATGGCCAAAGTTTTCAACCATTTATTCATATCTTTGAAAAACAAGTGTACTGAATAAAAATCATAGCCTTTATGATAGTTATTCCAAAACGGTTCACCGGCATCTTTTTCAGCTACCATTCCCCATTGAAACCTGTCATCAAAAGTATACGAATAACGCAGGGAATGATAGAAAGGTTCCCCCAGATATTTCCGGTTCGGATATTGCTGCAAGATACTATCCGGATATGAACAATATCCCTTTTTCTGTTGAAAACACTTATCATATCTGATTTGCAACTCATTAGAACCATACTTCAACATGTTCTTAACAGAAAAGAGTCGCTTATTAACCGATATATCTCCGATATAAACAAACGGAAGCAATAAAAAAATCGTTGAAAAATCCATTCCTTCCACATTCTTCAGTTCATAAAGAGTAACCAGCTTTCCATATTTCACACGATAAGCCAACAGGCTGTTTATTTGTTGGTCGGACAGGAAAGGCAGGCGTTTCAGTTCAGTTTCGGTCACACTGTTCAGTTCAAAAGGGTGTTCCGACAGATAGGAAAGGTCCGAATACAGGTTTTCAATCTGTGCTTCATCTTCCGTTTCAGAAGCCATTTCTTCTATATATTCCATCCACTTATCAACAGAATATATAGTCTGACTATTAAGGTTATAACTATTTATAAACAGGTATACCAACAGGGTTGTCAACAATCTTTTCATAGTGATCATTCCGTTAAAAACAATACTTCAAACCAATACCGGAACTTATTCCCAACACCGGGTGATAAAGAGCGGCCACATCTACAATAAAACCCGATAACCGGTATCCTATTCCCAGGGTGGGCAGGAGAGGGGTTGTCTTAATACCGGTGCGTACATAAAAATGAGTAAGCAACTGATATTCCATGCCGATACAACCTGTTAATACAGTCTGTTTATTCGTCTCCGCATTTCCAGCTATCAACAGGTTGTTAATTACTTCCCATTGAAAACCTATTTGTAATGAATAGGATATAAAAGACTCTATATCAATCTCTTTTTTCTGAATACTGACGGATGGAAAATCCTGTATCAACACACCAATCAACAGCTTTTCAACGGGAATAAACAAGATACCGACATCGGCGGACAAGTATTGCGGCTTTTCTTCAACCAGCTCGGTCTGAAAAAATGTATATTGAATACTGATACCGGCTGTCCATTTTTCAGTAAGTGATTTTCCCAGGAAAACACGGAACATACTTTCCCGGTATCGGTCATAACCGAAAGAAGAGATATTAACACCCGCAGAAAGTAAGTTGTTCGGATAACTGAACGACAAACCCACCGTTCCCAGTTCTTTCAGTCCGTAATAATTAAAGTAATTGATATCAAAAGACTTATAACTGTCCAAAGCAACTACCGCAGGATTAAAAAGTGCAGATTGCACAACACCACATTCGCCCATTCCCATACAACGAACACCGGGCAAACGAAGGTTATTAACAGCATGCAAACAGGGAGAAATCCCCAACAGGAGGCATAAAAACAATTGTTTCATAGATAAGATATTTTTGGTTGTTAATAAATAAACGCTCTTTTAATGCAAAATACTATTCAATGTTCATAGTCATATCGTTTTGTCATTATCAGAATCGGAGCAAATATAATGATTCTTATTGACTTGACAACTTATTAACAACTAAATTATCATTTCCATATAATTAGTCAAATTCTGTAAAACCGGTACAGGCTATTGGTAAATCACCTACTTTTGTAAACGATGATAAAGAAGAGATGGTATAAAATCCTGATTTTATTTCTATTCTGTGCAGTCGGAAGCCAGGCGCAGAAGCTGAAAATAAATACACTTCCCGAAGGTGTACAAAGAGCGTATGTCGACGGGAAAGATACCATTGCCGTTGTTAACTTGCAGGAAGTCTTTGTCTTTCCGCAAGTTCGTTTTAAAAACAAACGGGAAGAACAAAAGTATAACAAACTGGTCCGCGATGTCAAACGTACGTTACCTTATGCCAAGATGGTCTACGAAACATTAATAGAAACATATGAATACATGGAAACCCTTCCCGATGACAAAGCCCGCCAGGCTCATCTGAAGCGGATGGAAAAAGACTTGTTCAAAGAATATAAACCAGAGTTGAAAAAACTGACCTTCTCGCAAGGCAAATTACTTATCAAACTGATAGACAGGGAATGTAACCAATCCAGTTATAACCTGTTGAAAGCCTATCTGGGTAGTTTCAGGGCCGGCTTCTGGAACCTGTTTGCCGGTATGTTCGGAGCCAGCCTGAAATCCGAATACGACCCGAAAGGAA
Organism: Parabacteroides goldsteinii DSM 19448 = WAL 12034; assembly: GCF_000969835.1. Lineage (GTDB taxonomy): Bacteria > Bacteroidota > Bacteroidia > Bacteroidales > Tannerellaceae > Parabacteroides > Parabacteroides goldsteinii. The sequence goes on along the minus strand of NZ_KQ033912.1, from coordinate 2,306,535 downwards.
AAGACGCCATGACGGAACGTGTCGTTATTATGGTGGAAAGAGGATTACTCTGACAACTGTTTAAAGAAATCCCAGATAACAATCCCGGTCGTTACCGACACATTCAATGAATGTTTTGTCCCGTACTGAGGTATTTCAATACACATATCACAGTTATCAACAACGGATTGTTGAACACCTTTTACTTCATTCCCCATGACAATAGCGTATTTTTTATTCCTGTCTAACAACAACTTATCTAACATCACGCTTCCCTCTGCCTGTTCAATGGCACATACGGCATACCCTTGTTGTTTCAGGTTATCAACAGCCTCGTGTGTATCTTTAAAATATTTCCAGTCGACCGTTTCTTCCGCCCCTAAAGCCGTCTTGTGAATCTCTGCATGAGGAGGACAGGCTGTAATGCCACATAAATAAATAGCCTCTACCCGGAACGCATCGGAAGTACGAAAAACGGAACCGACATTGTTCAGGCTCCTAATATGGTCAAGTACAACAATTAAAGGTATCTTTTTACTTTCCTTGAAAGCCTCCGGCGTGAGGCGGTTCATTTCTGTTATCTTCAGTTTACGCATAGCTATTTTCTTTGGTTGCAAAAGTAGCGAATTAATGTGGATATGCCGTTGAAAAGGTATTGATAAGTAGTGAACACAAAATGAAAAAAAGTTCTTGCATTATTCAGAATCTCCGTTATACACCCCCTTGTTTTAATTATGCAACAATTATAACCCATTATTTATTACGAGCTATTAACAAGGGTTATACACGTTTCAACAACCATCCGGAGATATAAACTTTTACACACAACCAGTTATCAACATAAAACTAATAAAGTAGCTAATATAAAGATATACAGCAATTAAAATATCATTATTCATGTTAGTATCCTCTTGATAACCGGTTCATATACTTTAATAACTCTCCAAACAAATATTGTAACATAAATGTATTAACTGTTTCAACAGGATATCATATTCATCATATTTAAATTTAAAATTAAAGATTAATAAGAATATAATATATGATTGTGGATAACTAATGGTTGATGAAACCTCATGTCATTAACTCCTGTCATCGGATTAAGAATAGTGACAGCGAATGTCCCGAAGGGACTAACTGTGAATACCCCCCGGATCCGGTCAATAACATTGAATTAAAACCTTCGTATTATTATCCGGATAGCTATGACTAAGGTCAAAGGTAATAGACTTTAAGCGTAAAAGCAATAGGCTTTAATGATAAAAGCTATTAGCTTTGAATATTGTCGTCCCGGTGAGGCGGCATCAACATCGGGATGGCATTTCAATGTCATCGGGATGATAATAAGCTACTTCCATTGAATGTATTCAAATGTTAACGGTGACAAACTCAAGGGCAAAAGTAGTATGTTTTTACCCCTGGTTGTAATCGTTTTTAAGGGTAATCGTTTGATAATGAGGTGTGACAAACTCTCTGCTCGCCCCTATAGAATAAGGTAAATAATTTATACCTTTTTTGTCATCGGATAGCTAAGTTTTGCTTTTGTTTTTCGGCGGGAATGAATAAAGTTTTTACCTTTGCAGATTATCAACAAGAAGTTAATAACTATACTAATAGTAAGAATATCAATAATAAAGACTGGTGATAACCTTGTTGATAGGCTATTGAAATCAGGAATAATATAATAGATATACTATGTTGACGAATCAATCAATCGGATATATGGACGCACTGGTTCCTAAAGATATAAATCTGAAGGAGGCCATCGATAAGTTGCGTAAAGAGAAAAATGCGGTTATCCTCGCTCATTATTATCAGACAGGAGATATACAGGATATAGCAGATTATGTAGGAGACAGCCTGGCACTGGCTCAGTGGGCGGCTAAAACAACGGCGGATATCATTGTTCTTTGCGGTGTTCATTTCATGGGTGAAACGGCGAAGATTCTTTGTCCGGATAAGAAGGTACTGGTTCCCGATCTGAATGCAGGCTGTTCGCTGGCAGACAGTTGTCCGGCTCCGGAGTTTGCTGAATTTGTAAAACAGCATCCGGATCATGTGGTTATTTCTTATGTGAATACAACTGCTGCTGTGAAAGCGGTGACAGATGTGGTGGTAACTTCCACGAATGCCCGTCAGATTGTTGAAAGTTTCCCGGAAGGAACGAAGATGATTTTCGGCCCGGACCGTAACCTGGGTAATTATATCAACAGTATTACCGGACGTAATATGTTGCTGTGGGATGGTGCCTGCCATGTACATGAACAATTTTCACTGGAAAAGATACTGGATTTGAAGAAACAGTATCCGGATGCAGAAGTAATCACCCACCCGGAATGCAAACAGCCCGTTATACAGGTTTCCGACTTCGTAGGTTCGACTGCGGCACTTTTGAAGCACACTATCAAGTCGGACAAGAAACAGTTCATTGTAGCGACGGAAAGCGGCGTCATTCACGAAATGCGGAAAAAGAGTCCGGAAAAGGAGTTTATCCCGGCTCCGCCAAACGATAGTACCTGTGCTTGTAACGAATGTAATTTCATGCGTTTGAATACGATGGAGAAGCTCTATAACTGCCTGAAGTATGAGATGCCGGAAATATTCGTAGACGGAGAGGTGCAGAAAAAAGCTATTAAACCGATTCGGAAGATGTTGGAGATATCTGAGAAGTTAGGTTTATAATAAAAAATCAGCCCTGTTATTCATCATGATAACAGGGCTGATTTTTTATTTTACTACCATTATTTTAGTAACGACACTTTCTTTAGCTTCCGGTGTTGCTGATAATACCAGGTAAATTCCGGTAGCAACACGGCCACCACCTTTTCTTCTGCAATCCCATGTAAATGTTCCGCCGGCCGATTTACCCTGATAAATGATATTGCCTTTCAGGTCGGTTATTTTTACATTTGAATCATTCATCAGTCCGACGATGGTTACACGGTCATTCTGTTCCGGCCGAACGGGATTCGGATAAGCATATATATCCGAATAATCTTCACTGCCTTCCGTGGCATCTCCCATATAAGATACCAATCCTTTTTCGGTACCGATGAAGACTTCTCCTGTCTGCTGGTTGATAGCTAGAGTATTGACCTGGTTGGATGGGAGTGGAGAATTGGCTGTTGTAAAGTTGGAAATGGTTTCCATCCCGTCTTCACTGACTAAAAATACACCGGAACTTTGTGTTCCTATCCATTTACGGTTTCCTCCGTCAACGGCGATGGCATTGACTTGTTCACCATCCAGAAATGCATAACCTTCTCCATTTCCGTCTTCTAACGGACGAATGACACGGGAGAATTGTAGTTTACTTATTTCAGCTTTGGAATTAAGACAATAGACAGGACCTCTGTTTGTCCCAATCCAGATTTGTCCGTTCTTATCTTCTGTAACACAATAGAAACCGGCAGCTTCTATACTTTCGTTATTATTCTTGAATATTGTAAATGAATCAAATTCATCATCACTGACGTCATCTATCGTTCCTTTATCATCTAAAACGAAAATACCAATTGGAGATGGAGAGTTAATCCATTTTCGATTATTTGAAGCAATTAATATTTTATCTGCCTGATAAGCATGATTCAATTTGTCATGAATCAGAGAAATCCAAGTACCATCTGCTTTTAATACTTTGATGCTTCCATCGTCTATCTCACAGTTGGTCATCCATAGATTACCTTCTTTATCGAAGGTTAAACTTCCTATTCGGTTGTAAGTGAATTGTTGTTCAGTTGTTTTATTTAATGCGGGAGATATAGTACTATTAGTATGATTGTATAGTTTTACGAATTTATTTTCTCTAAACTCTAATACACCTTCTCCATAAGCGGAAACAAAATAATGGGTAGGATCTTTGGGGTCGACTGCTATCCCTGTGTAATCTTTTGTTGTAAATATGAAGTTATTCTCTGGAAATTGTTTGTTGACTTCTTTATTAACTTCGTTTTCGTCGAGATTAAACCATTCGTTTCCATTGTAAATCATTAATGTTCCGGGAATATTTAATCGATCAGAATTACGGCCTCCACCTACAATATATAATTGATTGTTTTCTATGGTCATAAAATAATTATAATTCCGTTTGGGAGAATATAATTCATTATTTGTATTTTCCAGGATAGTAGTATATTGTTCGTTGCTCTTTTTAATTCCTTTTATACCATTTATTCCGGTAGCTATCCAAAATGTATTAGCATCTTTACCGGATGTAACATCATTGATATTTTCTACATTAATAGCATCTTTAGTCGTAAAATTTGAATAGATATAAAGAGTGGAACCAGTATAAGTAATTAGATTTTCATTCCGGACAAGTAAATTTTTTAATTGATTGTTTTGAGAGATTATGTTTATCTGTCCGTTAGATTGGTAATAAACTCCACTATTCTGAACAAAGAAACATAAATTATTTTGGAATAAAACTATTTTTCTGATGTTATTACTATTAAATATAGAAGTATTGAGAGAATAAGCAGACCAGTTATTATGATCTAATAAATTACTATCTAATTTAGCTCTGATTACTCCGCTCTCTGTAGCAGCATAGATATACTCATCTTTAATACAGACAGAATATACTTTTTTATTCAGCTTATAGGTATCTGTAATGTCTTTTTTATCTATATTGATTAGCATAATTCCAAAATTGGTGGATAAATAAGCGTATTCATTATATATGAATATACTGTTAATCGTCTTATCCTGAATATTGGAATTATTCATTAAATAAGGTAGGTTGTAGATACCTTTATCACTCAATAGGTCAATATTTCCACTGATGCTATATGTAATTAGTAGTGTATTTGTAGTCGGGTTGAATGCTACATTATTTATATCATTGTCACTTAACCCTGTTTGTTTTGAGTAATAGGATATACTGTTATCTTCTTTATTATAACTGTATAACGAACCGTTGGCTACACCGAATACATGATTATTACCTTCAGCAACCAAAGTTGTTGAGTAATAAGATAAATAAGTATTCCATTGGCCTATTGCCTTTTGAGCTACTGCATTCGTAACGAGTAAGCAGAAGAATATAAGTGTATATAGTATCTTCTTCATAATTTATTCTGATAATGTAGATAAAAAAGCACTTAATTTTTTTACAGCTTCAGCCCGGTGGCTGATTGTATTCTTTATATCATTACCCATTTCGGCAAATGTCTCCGTATGATTGTCCGGCATAAAGATAGGGTCGTATCCAAATCCGCTTGTTCCGCGTTTATCCTTTGTTATCTGACCGTTTACTATGCCTTCGAACAGATATTCCTTTCCATCCAGAATAAGTGCTATAACGGTACGGAAACGGGCTTTGCGGTTTTCCATCCCTTCCATTTCCCGGAGAAGTTTTTTCATATTGGCTTCCGAATCATGTCCGGGACCGGCATAGCGGGCAGAATATACACCGGGAGCATTGTTCAGCGCTTCTACTTCGAGGCCGGTATCGTCGGCAAAGCAGTCGTAACCGAATTTATCTTTAATGTAACGAGCTTTCTGGAGCGCATTACCTTCCAGGGTATCGGCTGTTTCCGGTATGTCATCATGACAATCGATGGCAGCTAGACTTACTATTTCTGTATGACTGGCTGTTATTTTTTGTACTTCATCCAACTTATGTTGGTTATTTGTTGCGAATACGAGTTTCATATCTATAAATGTCTAAATAAAAAAGCACTTCTGTACGATATATAACGTATGGAAGTGCTTTTAATTGTTTGAATGAATCTTTTATGTTTTTATCTGGTCAAATCCTTCTCCGTAAACTCCCCGGACAATACTTTGCGAGATGAATGCCTGATGGTCTATCTGTTTTACCAGACGGAAAATGGATACTGATTCTGATTTCTTAGCTAATAATACGACAACTTTGACCGGTTTGCGGGAATAACCTCCGACACCGTCCAGGATGGTACATCCACGGTCCAGGTCGTGAATGATTCGTTCGGCTATTTCATCGTATTTCTGTGAGAATATGAGGAATTGCACCGATTGACGGTTACCATTCAATACCATGTCGAGGACATAGTTGCTGATTATCATTTCTACGAAACCAAACACGATCTTATCCACATTATGGAAGAGGAAGAAAGAAGAACTGATAATGAAGAAATCGCAGAATAACAAGGCACGTCCGATGGATATGTTCTTGTATTTATTCACGATAGCTCCGATAATATCGGTACCTCCCGTACTTCCGTTTGCAGAAAAGACCAGTCCGAGTCCGGCTCCGCAAAGGAGGGCACCAATCATGATAGCCATAAACGGCTGGTCGTGCAGAATCGGGTTTCCTTTCAGCAGCCATTCAAAAAATGAAAGGGAAGCGGAAAGGGAGAATACTCCGAATATGGTTTTTATCAGGAACTTAAAACCTAATATTTTAAGTGCGGCCAGTAGTAAGACTACATTGATAACAAAGTATGAAACCGATACCGGTATGGCGCCGCCTGTGGCGAAGAATATCAGCGCACAGATACCACTAACGCCACCGGTAACAATTTCATTCGACAGGATAAATGCATTGAATCCGAAACCATATAATAAGGTCCCGAACAGAATCATCAGATAATCCTGTATTGAAAAATAAATTTTATAAAACTGAGCAGCTTTCATCAGATAACGATATTAACAATCTTACCCGGAACGACAATAACCTTTTTAGGTGTTTTGCCTTCCGTCCACTTAGCGGAACTTTCATGGCTGAGAGCTGCCTTTTCAACCTCTTCACGGGGCATGTCAGCCGGAAGTTCCATACTGAAACGGGCTTTTCCGTTGAATGAGATAGCGTAGGTAACTGACTTTTCTTTCAGATACTCTTCGTTGTGCTGGGGCCATTGAGCATCGCAAACCGTAGTCGTATGACCGCATTCGTGCCATAACTCTTCTGCCGTATGAGGTGCAAACGGGGCAAGCAGGATAACCAGTTGCTCCAGGATAGCACGCTTGTTACATTTCACGCTACTTAATTCATTGACACAAATCATGAAAGCACTGATAGAAGTATTATAAGAGAAATGCTCGATATCGAATGTTACTTTCTTAATCAGTTTATGTAATGACTTTAATTCCTCAGCTGTCGGTTCGGCATCGATTATCTGAAGGTTGTCGGTATTTCCGTAGAATAAAGCCCATAGCTTTTTCAGGAAACGATGAACACCGTCGATACCGTTTGTATCCCAAGGTTTGGATTGTTCCAACGGGCCTAAGAACATTTCATACAGACGTAATGTATCTGCACCGTATTTTTCAACAATCATATCCGGGTTTACTACGTTGAACATAGATTTTGACATCTTTTCAACAGCCCATCCGCAGATATATTTGCCGTCTTCCAGGATAAATTCAGCATTCTTATATTCCGGACGCCAGTTTTTAAAGGCTTCGATATCCAGAATATCATTGTATACAATGTTTACATCTACATGGATAGGAGTAACTTCGTACTGGTCTTTCAGGTTCAGAGAGACAAATGTATTGGTATCTTTGATACGGTATACGAAGTTTGAACGTCCCTGAATCATACCCTGGTTAATCAACTTCTGGAACGGTTCATTCTCGCAGATAACTTCCATATCATACAGGAACTTGTTCCAGAAACGACTATAAATCAGGTGACCGGTAGCATGTTCCGTACCACCGATATACAGGTCTACGTTTTTCCAGTAATCATTTACCTGTTTATCTACCAGACCTTTGTCGTTATGAGGGTCCATATAACGCAGGTAATAAGCGGAAGAACCGGCAAAACCGGGCATCGTACAAAGTTCCAGCGGGAAGATTGTTTTATTATCTATCTTGGAGGTTTCAACTACTTCTTTATTAACCGAATCCCAGGCCCATTTGGTTGCATGTCCCAATGGAGGTTCGCCTGTGGCAGTCGGTAGGAATTTGTCTACTTCCGGTAATTGTAAAGGCAATGCTTCAAACGGTAACATCTGAGGCATTCCGTCCGCATCATAATATACGGGGAACGGTTCGCCCCAATAACGCTGACGGCTGAAGATAGCATCACGCAGACGGTAATTTATTTTTACACGTCCTAACTTATGTTCTGCTACAAATTTCTTGGTGGCGGCAATAGCTTCTTTAACGGTTAATCCATTCAGTGACAATTCGCAATAAGGAGTAACGTCCGGTCTCGGTGAGTTGCAGACGATACCTTCCTTGGCATCGAAACTTTCTTCGCTAACGTCGCAACCTTCAATCAACGGGATGATAGGCAAGTTGAAATGTTTTGCGAAAGCATAGTCACGGCTATCGTGAGCCGGAACAGCCATGATGGCTCCTGTACCGTAACCGGCCAGCACATAATCGCTAATCCATACAGGCACTGCATCTCCGGTAAACGGATTGATTGCGTATGAACCGCTGAACACACCTGTTACCTGGCGGTCGGCAATACGTTCACGTTCTGTACGTTTTTTGGTACGGTCCAGATAAGCGTCTACTTCTTGTTTTTGTTCCGGAGTTGTTAATTTCTCAACCAGTTCGCTTTCGGGAGCCAGTACCATGAAAGTAACACCGAACATCGTATCGGCACGGGTAGTGAAGATAGTAAATTCCAGGTCGCTGTCTTTTACCTTGAAATTGACTTCGGCACCTTCGCTTCGGCCTATCCAGTTACGTTGTGTTTCTTTCAATGAATCCGTCCAGTCGATGGTATCCAGTCCGTCCAGTAAACGCTGGGCGTAAGCAGATACACGCAGACACCACTGACGCATCATTTTTTGTTCTACCGGGAAGCCTCCACGTTCGGAAACGCCGTTTACAACTTCATCATTTGCCAGTACGGTTCCCAGTTCGGAACACCAGTTAACCATTGTATCACCCAGATAAGCGATACGGTAATTCAGTAATATTTCTTGTTTTTCTTTGTCACTTTTAGCTTTCCATTCAGCGGCGGTGAAACTTAATTCTTCGCCACAGGCAACGTTCAGACCTTCAGTACCTACGGTTTCAAAGGCTTCAATCAGGCTTTCGATAGGAAGTGCTTTCTTTTCATCGTTGCAATAGTAGCTGTTGAACATTTTGATGAATGCCCATTGTGTCCAGTGATAATATTCCGGGTCGCAGGTACGGATTTCACGACTCCAGTCGTAGCTGAAACCTATTTTATCCATCTGCTCACGATAACGGGCGATATTTTGTTTGGTAGTTACTTCGGGATGCTGTCCGGTCTGGATGGCATATTGTTCTGCCGGCAAGCCGTAAGCATCGTATCCCATCGGGTGTAATACGTTGAAACCCTGTAACCGTTTGAAACGGGAATAAATGTCAGAAGCGATGTAACCGAGCGGATGACCTACATGTAGTCCTGCACCGGATGGGTAAGGGAACATATCCAACACGTAGTATTTGGGTTTATCCTTATTTTCTTTCACTTTATAAACCCCGTTGGCAATCCAATATTCTTGCCATTTTTTCTCGATTTCTCTGAAATTGTACTCCATAATATCTAATCGTTTTTTATCGTTTTCAGTTTAAAGCCACAAAGTTAGTTATTTTATTTAGTTTTACTTCACATAACGAATCTTCGGTCCGGGTTTATCGTTCTTTTTGAACGAAGACTCGTACAAAATGAGCCTGCTTCGGCGGATACTTATTTGCCTCATTCTACCCCGTCACAATTTCCTTAGCAGGAAACTCTAGTTTCTTCCATAGGAAACACGTGTTTCCTGTCTGGGAAATTACAGTTCCCTATGGAGGAAATTGAACCTTCTTTCCATCCTCTTTGTTATTGAATGACAATAAATTTGAAACGCCATTAATGCCTTTAACCCGACCTCTGACAAGCAAGCTAAATTTAAACTATAAAAATTACAAGTAATGAGAAGATGTACTATTGTTTTCCTGGTTGCCTTGTTGACAATGTCGATAAGCGCTGCCCCTGTCGATGTGGAACAGGCCCGGAGCGTTGCGCTCAGTTTTCTGAAAAGCAATCGTCCGCAGACCAAATCCTCGCTTACGAAACTGACGTTAGTCTGGTCGGATGGCGGAGTCGCTACCAAATCGGATGCCGGTTCGCAGGATGCTACTTTTTATGTGTTTAATCAGGGCGATGATAACGGTTTTGTGGTCGTTGCCGGTGATGACGTTGTTTATCCTATTCTGGGATATGGTATGCAGGAACCGTTCCGGAAAGATTCCATGCCGGTTAACCTGCGTTCATGGTTTGACAGTTATCAGCGTCAGATTAACTGGATGCGCGGAAATAAAACGGTAGCCGGTAAAGAGATAACTGCCGCCTGGAATCAGTTGCGGCAGGGCACTATGCAACTGAGTTCGGATGGTGTATTACTGACGACTGTGTTGTGGGACCAGATGACACCTTATAATAATCTTTGCCCGGTGGTAAACAGCCAGCGTACTCCGACCGGTTGCGTGGCGACTTCTACTGCTATTGCCATGCAATACCATAAATGGCCGGATGTAGGACAGGGCAGTCATTCCTATACTTCACAGACATATGGCTTATCTCTTTCCGCTACTTTCAATACGCCTTACCAATGGGATAATATGCCTTCTACTTATACTGCCGGACAATACACTACCCAGCAGGCGCAGAATGTAGCCACTCTGATGTATGATGTCGGTGTTATGTCGGAAATGAATTACGCGCCCGGAAACAGTGGTGCGCTGACAATTACAGCAGCCCAGGGCCTTGTCAATTATATGAAATACGATAAGTCCCTTCATGTATTGCAACGTGAAAACTATCAGACGGCTGAATGGGAGTCTATCATCAAAGGTGAATTGGATGATAATCGTCCTGTCATTTATGGTGGTGAAAATGGTCAGAACGAAGGTCATCAGTTTATTATCGACGGATACAATACATCCGATTATTATCATGTGAACTGGGGTTGGAGCGGACTGGCGAACGGTTATTACCTGCTATCGGTTCTCGAACCCGAAGAACAGGGAACAGGTGGCAATAGCGGTGGTGGTTTCTCCCTCGACCAGAATGCCATTATCAGCATGATGAAGCCGGTGGAAGGTTCGACCTATCAGGACGTACTGGTGTTTTTCTATGGTGAAAATGAGGGTACTGTATTCAATGGTCTGTCTGTTACGACTGACGATTTCGAACAGAACCAGCTTTTCGGTCTTCAATACGGTTATGTAGGAAATATGAGTATCCGTGATTTCACCGGTAACCTTGTTGCAGCTCTTGTGGATAAGGATGGAAATACCAAAGAATTTATTTCCAGCGAAGAACCTGTCACTATCGAGATAGAACGCGGAGTGGGGCAGGAGATACCTTGTACGATTACCAAAGCAATCGTTCCGGGTGACCGTATCCGTTTGCTTTATAAGAGCAGTGACGGCAGCGAATGGAAATGGGTAAGAGGCGGTGGTAATACGACCGGCGAGATTCTGGTGGCTGCCGACCCGACTTCGACGGAAGAAATATCTTCGGATATGAATGTTTCTGTCTCCTATGTGGATGGTACAGCTTATGTAACTTCTCCTGTAGCTATTCTGGAAGTTGCTTTGTATGATATGAACGGCCGCCTGTTAAAAAAGCAGCCGGGAAGCAATAACTCAACCGTTACGCTTTCTTATAGCGGATATCCGGCAGGTATTTATGTGATGGAAGTACAGACTGTGGAAGGAAGAAGCAGCCATAAGTTGGTAAAAAAGTAAATATATAATAGAAGTAGAAGGGATGTCCAAAAGTCGGACATCCCCTATTTTCAATGGTTTTACTTCTTCAGCAACGGCCAGTTCGGGTCTTCGATGTGTTCACGAACCATGATTTCTTTCAGTTCGGCTACTTTTTCAGGATATTTATCCAGGATGTTATGTCTTTCCGAAGGATCGGCTGCTAAGTTATAAAGCTCATAATAAGGCTTATCGCCACGGATATTCATGTGAACCAGTTTCCACGGACCTTGACGGACAGCCTGACGACCGTTCATTTCCTGGAATTCGAAATACAGGAATTCATGTTCTTTCTGTCCTTTACGGTTTTGAAGCAACGGTAACATGCTTACGCCATCCATCTCTTTCTGTTTAGCTTTCGGGCTGATGATTTCTTCGAATGTAGGCAATACATCCCAGAAAGAACACATAAAGTTTGTTTCTGTTCCCGGTTGGATATGTCCCGGCCATGAGATAATCATCGGCACGCGGATACCGCCTTCATATAAGTCACGTTTGTAGCCACGGTACATACCGTTGCTGTTGAAGAAATCAGGATCAGCACCACCTTCCATGTGCGGACCGTTGTCGCTGGCGAAAATAATGATTGTATTATCGTATAAACCTTTATCTTTCAGCTTCTGAACAATCTGTCCCACATATACGTCCAGACGATATATCATAGCAGCAAATGTAGCGTGCGGATGAAGCTGTGTGCAATAACCGCCTTTGCGGAAAGCCGGACTGCCCGGTTCTGTTCCTTTGTAAGCCTTTTCGGGATACATGCCACGGAATTTCTTAATGATACTGTCTTCCGGTACGATCAGTTCGGCATGCGGCAGGATAGTCGGATACCACATAAAGAAAGGTTCGTCTTCCTTGAGGTTATCCAAATAATCGAGTGCTTTTGAATGGATAAGATCCTGCGAATAAGTACCTTTTCCGTATTGAACTTCCAATACATTATCTTTTAGTTCCACTCGTTGGTCGTTATCCCACAGGTGGTCGGGATAGTAACTATGTGCCAGCAACTGGCAGTTATATCCGTAGAATGTTTCACAACCCTGGTTTTTAGGATCGCCCGAAGTACCGATATAACCCAATCCCCATTTACCGAAGGCAGAAGTCTTATATCCTGCATCCTGCATTACATGGAAGATGGTGCGGGTACCTTCCGGCAACGGGAATTGTCCTTCCGGGTCGAGTTCTTTGTTTCCCCGAACAGGAGTATGTCCGCTGTGGGTACCGGTCAACAGGCAGGAGCGGGAGGGGGCACTGACAGTCGTTCCCGAATAGCACTGGGTGAAACGCATACCGTTTTGCGCCAGTTGGTCGATGTTCGGAGTTTCAAACTTTTCCTGTCCGTAGCAGCTTAGGTCACCGTATCCCAGGTCATCTGCTAAAATAAATACGATGTTTGGTTTTTTGTCTTTGTTCTTTTGTGCTTGTACAAAAGGAACAGCCAGCATAAAGCCGGAAGCGAGTAATAAAGTTTTTTTCATGATTCTAAGATGTTTCTTGTCAGACATGCTGGCAAAGTTATATTTTTTATTTAAAAAGTGTAGGAAAGTTTTCTAATTAATAAAGAAGCTGATGCAAGAAGAGGTTATTTTTCTCTCACAAAAATTTGTACCTTTGTGCGGTTGTAAATAAAATGATAAAAGATATATCCCGTGGCAAAGATCGTTGAAACCCCATTGATGAAGCAGTATTTCGATATAAAGGCGAAACATCCGGATGCTGTACTTCTGTTCCGTGTAGGAGACTTTTACGAAATGTATGGCGAAGACGCCGTGATTGGTGCCGAGATACTGGGAATCGTACAAACAAAAAAAGCCAACGGGCCGGGCCAGTTTATTGAAATGGCCGGATTTCCGCATCATGCCCTCGATACTTATCTTCCCAAGCTGGTCCGTGCCGGTAAACGTGTTGCTATCTGCGACCAGCTGGAAGACCCGAAGATGACTAAGAAGCTGGTGAAACGCGGAGTGACGGAGTTGGTTACGCCGGGTGTCTCTATCAACGACAATATCCTGAATCATAAAGAGAATAATTTCCTTGCCGCCATTCATTTCGGTAAGGATGTTTGTGGAATTTCCCTGCTGGATATTTCCACCGGTGAATTTCTAACTGCTGAGGGAACAATCGACTATATCGACAAACTGCTCAATAATTTCTCTCCGAAGGAAGTATTGATCGAGCGTAATAATAAGAAACGTTTCGAAGAAGCCTTCGGTCCCCGTTTCTTTACCTTTGAAATGGAAGACTGGGTATTCTCGGCCGATGCCGCCAACGACCGTCTGTTGAAACATTTCGAAACAAAGAATCTCAAAGGTTTCGGAGTAGAACATCTGAAACTGGGCGTCGTCGCATCGGGAGCAATCCTTTATTATCTGGATCAGACACAACATACACATATTTCGCATATTACAGCATTGTCACGTATTGAAGAAGACCGTTATGTGCGCCTGGATAAGTTCACCGTGCGCAGTCTGGAACTGGTCGGTACGATGAATGACGAAGGAACCAGCCTGCTGGACGTAATCGACAAGACGGTTTCTCCGATGGGTTCACGTATGTTGCGGCGTTGGGTACTTTTCCCGTTGAAAGATGTGAAACCTATTCAGGAACGGCAGAATGTCGTAGATTATTTCTTCCGTCATCCGGAGGTGAAGGAGATACTGGATGAACAAATCGAACAGATCGGTGATCTGGAACGTATTATTTCAAAGGTAGCGGTAGGCCGTGTTTCTCCCCGGGAAGTGGTGCAACTGAAAGTTGCTCTCCGGGCAATCGAACCTATAAAGGAAGCCTGTATGGCCAGCGACGAACCGAGCCTTTCCCGTGTCGGTGAGCAGTTGAATGCCTGTACCGAAATACGTGACCGTATCGAGAAAGAAATCAATAATGACCCGCCCGCTTTGCTGAATAAAGGAGGTGTGATAGCTAAAGGTATCAATGCAGAACTGGACGAATTGCGTGCCATTGCCTATTCCGGTAAGGATTATTTGTTGCAGGTGCAGCAGCGGGAAAGTGAGAAAACGGGTATTCCGAGTTTGAAGATTGCTTTCAATAATGTATTCGGTTATTATATCGAAGTGCGTAATGCGCATAAAGACAAAGTTCCCGCCGAATGGATACGCAAACAGACGTTGGTAAACGCTGAGCGTTATATCACGGAAGAACTGAAAGAATACGAAGAAAAGATATTAGGAGCGGAAGAAAAGATTCTCGCCCTCGAAAACCGCCTGTTTACCGAATTGGTTACCTGTCTGGCAGAATTTATACCACCTATTCAGGTGAATGCCAATCTGATAGGTCGTCTGGATTGTCTGTTGTCGTTTGCTAAAGTGGCGGAAAGTAACCGCTATATCCGTCCGAATGTGGATGATTCGGATGTAATCGACATCAAGTCGGGCCGTCATCCGGTAATCGAAAAACAGTTGCCGTTGGGGGAGGCTTATATTGCCAATGATGTGTATCTGGATAGTGAGAAGCAGCAGATTATTATTATTACCGGTCCGAATATGGCGGGTAAATCAGCGTTGTTGCGTCAGACGGCATTAATTACCCTGATGGCGCAGATAGGTTGTTTTGTGCCGGCTGAGTCTGCCCGTATCGGTATGGTAGACAAGATATTTACCCGTGTAGGAGCTTCCGATAATATCTCTGTCGGTGAGTCTACTTTTATGGTAGAGATGAACGAAGCATCGAATATCCTGAACAACATGTCTTCGCGCAGCCTGGTTCTTTTCGATGAGTTGGGCCGCGGAACAAGTACTTACGATGGTATCTCGATTGCCTGGGCGATCGTTGAATATATCCATGAGCATCCGAATGCCCGTGCAAAGACGCTTTTTGCCACTCATTATCATGAATTGAATGAGATGGAACGTTCTTTCAAACGCATCAAAAACTACAATGTTTCGGTGAAAGAGGTTTCAAATAAGGTAATATTCCTGCGTAAACTGGTTCCCGGAGGTAGCGAACATAGTTTCGGTATCCATGTAGCCAAGATGGCCGGTATGCCGAAAAGTATCGTGAAACGTTCCAACGAAATCCTGAAACAACTGGAAACGGATAACCGCCAGGAGGGAATCGATTGCAAGGAGAAAGCTAAAGGTAAGGTAAAGGCGAAACCAGTCAAGGAGATTGCCGCTGCTGCCGAAGGCTTCCAGTTGAGTTTCTTCCAATTGGACGACCCCGTATTAAGCCAGGTTCGCGATGAGATCAAGAATCTCGACGTAAACAACCTGACACCTATCGATGCGTTGAACAAGCTAAGCGAGATACGGAAGATCATTACAGGAAAGTAGGTTTACCTGTGGAATGTCGGATATTTATTATGGAACCGGTATCCGATACCCAGCATTAAGTAATTGGGAGTATGGAAATTTTGCAGGTTATATCCTACGTGGATAAATGAACTGCGGGTAACTTCTACTTTGAGGGCCAGTACCTGGTATAAACCTTTCAGGTCACCGCCACGATGTATGACATTTCCTCCCAATCCTATTCCGACTGTGAAATAAGGCATGACATATTCTGCCCGGGCAGAAAGTCCCAACGCCATTTGGTAGCTGAGAGGCGGCCTGTAGAAGCGGTCGGACGAAGAATATTCGTCGGCATAAATATTGGCGCTCTCATCATAAACGCCATCCAATGATACTCCGGCGCGGAAGTTATATCCGAAGTTGTACATCGGGTTTATATTGAATCCCGCTACTGCAAAAGCACCGGGGGCAGCAATTTGTCCTTCTCCTACATAAACTCCTTTCCGCCGCCAGGAACCGAATAAGACCACATCATAACTGATATGACGGGGAAAGCGGGGGACAGGAGGTTGGAATAAGGGACGGGAAAGACATTCATCCTTCCTGTTGATGTTATATACTAATCCGATTTTTAATCCGATCGTGTTCAGTCCGGCATTCGGGAATCTTGTGTTACCATTCGAGAAATGTGTTAAATCGACTCCGGCTGTCAGGTCTATTTCTTTTGAAAGGATATAGTCCAGATAGAAATTCGTATTGATATAAGCATTGATTTTCGAACCGATCACCTTATTATACCGGTTTTCAACTTCATCGAAAGGTTTCCAGCCGAAAGATGCGCCGAAGTTCCATTCGTAATTGAGTGACAAACGTGGATTGAATCGTTTGATGCGGGCTCCCTGGAAAACGTAGACAGCTATCGGATTTCCCAGTTCTTCCTTATTCTGGAACGAGTATCCCGATAATCCGATACCTTGGTAGGAGCCTCTGTAAATCCGGTCTGTGTAACTGTTCGGATAGTATTGGAACGAGTATTTTAAATGTGCGGAGACAGACCGCCGGATGGGTTCCATTTCCGTATTCTCTCCTTTCAGGAAAGAATTGGTAGGGAAAATATAAGTCGGCCGCACGTCGAAACCTAACCGATGGATTAAACGACGTGAATAGGATACGGAATCCGTCATATCCCCCGATGCGTTTTTATGTGCTCCTTCATCAGCTAATGCAATGGCGGATGGAAAACACATTGCAATCAGGATAATCAGTACATTCAACCTCTCTGTTCCACTTTTCATACGTTATTCTGCTCGTTTGTTATTTTAGATAATCAAGGTAAATCCCTTATATTTCGCAAATATAACATTTTAGAGCATTTACTATGGTCTATAATCGCTTCATTTTTACTTTTCTACGATAAAGTTGTAAATACCCGAGCCTGTTTCCACCTTAATCCGCCCGTTTACAGGGGCGCTGAACTTCATTCCTTTTATTTCTTGTAACGGTATTCCGCTTTCCGATATTTGTCCGGGAGCATTGGCCGGCAGGTAAATCGAGGCACTACTGTTTGCCGGTATTTCTACCCGGAGACTGAATGTTTCCTTATCATCTTTCCAGGACGAATGAATCAGGCCATAAGGAGATTCATAAGAGGTATCCGCATCCCGGATATCACCTGCCGGCTCCGGTTTGATGACGATGTTCTTAAAGGCGACAGATCCTTTTTCCTGGCGTATGCCTCCCAGTCCGCTGAAAAGCCATTCCATCAGATGTCCCAGCATACAGTGATTGTTCGAGACAAAGCCGTAAGCCTGCCACGACTCTGTCAGAGAGGTCGCTCCGTGTGCCAGTTGCCAGCCGTAACCGGGAACATCATATTTGCAGTTCATATCGTAGATTACATCGGATGCGTTATTTTCTTCCAGTGCACGGAGCACATAGCGGTAACCGACATCACCGGCTGTCAGGGCATTATTGCGGTTACGGATATCGGCAATCAGGTTGTTGAATACCTGTTCTTTGTTGTGGGGTTCGACTAAGCCGGTATATAAGGCGATGGCATTAGCTGCCTGGCTATCGCGGTCGTATTTGCGGGTGGATTTGTTCCAGAATGTAGTGTTGAATGCTTCCTTGATTCGGGAAGCCTGCTCTGCGTATTTGTCGGCATCGGCGGACTTATTCAGCAAAGATGCGATTTGCTGCATGATAACCGTATTGTAATAGAATATGGCTGTTGCGGTTACTCCGTTGCTGGTTAGCTGGGATTCACCGGGGTGGTTCGGGCCGATATCATACCAGTCGCCCAGACCATAGGAGATGATATAATTATCGGATTTCGACAGCAGGTAATCCAGGTAACGTTGCATGTCGGGATAATTCTTTTCGATAAGCTGTTTGTCCCCGTACCACTGATAAACGTACCAGGGAGAAATGATAAAGGCGCTGCCCCATTCGGGGGTATCTTTGAAACCACCTTCAAACTCAACCAGTTCGGGGGTAGTAGTGGCTATCTGTCCGTTTTCGGCTTGTGTCGAACGCATATCGTTCATTACTTTTTCGTAAAAGCGAGCCATATTATACCTGTACTGGATGGAGTATTGCATCAGATGTGCAACTTCCAGCCAACCCAGTTTCTCCCGGTGAGGGCAGTCGGTCAGTACACTTGCCATATTGCTGCGGACAGACCAGTCGATCAGGTTATATATCTTATTGAACATTTCGTTGGAGCAACTGAATTTACCGGCTTCATCCGCAGAGTTGCATGTATGGAGTCCGGTGATGTCGATGATTTCAGGCAGTCCTTCGGGATTCGGTTGTCCGCTCGGGACGGCACCTTCCACTTGTACGTAACGGAAACCGTAATAGGTGAACTGGGGTTGCCATGACGCTGTCCGGTTACCACCTTCAGGGATATAAGTAAAATAGAACGGTGCTCCCGATGCGCTTTGATTGATGCTGTTGTCCGGATTTAATAACTCTGCCGGATACAGTTTGACCGGATGCCGGTCGGTTGCCCGCACCTTTAGTTGGAGGATACCGGAAAAGTTCTGTCCGAGGTCGTATACCCAGTCTCCTTTTTCTGTTTGAAGGAGACGGATTGTCGGGATTCGGTCGCGTACTTTTAACGGAGGAATGCGTTGGGAGATTAATGCAGTTTTCCAGTTTGAATTGATAGCCTTATTCCAGTCGGTATCATTGAAGCCGGGCTGTTTCCAGCCTTCCTGTTCTTTGCTGGCATCATATTCTTCTCCTCCGTAAATGCTGCTGAAGGTGATGGGGCTTTCTGTTACTTTCCAGTCGGTGTCGGAGACGATATGCTGTGTACTGCCGTCAGTATATTCCAATTGTATCTTCATGATGAGTTTAGGAGCACCGTAAGAGGTCAGTATCTTGTAATAACGCTCTCTCGGAATATTGAAAAAGCCGTTTCCCAACATGACTCCGACGGCATTATTTCCCTGTTGTAAATGTTCGGTAATGTCGAAAGATACATAAAGAGCGCATTTATCGTATTTGGTCCATCCCGGATCAAGGAAATTGTCTCCTATTTTAGTACCGTTCAGGAACATATCGAAATGACCGAGCCCGGAAACATAGGCTATGGCACGTTTAAGCTGTTTGTTGACAGCAAACTCTTTTCTGAATTGCGGCAGGCGGTATGTCCCCGTTTTCTTATCTCCAATGGCATTTTCTACCAGCGGAGCATGGATACCTGTCGTAATAATCTCTTCTTTTCTGTCTTTTTCTAAAGCGATCCATTTAGCGTTGCTCCAGTCCTTTTCCGAAAGCAGGCCGATATTGAACTGATTGGCAGGGCTCCAGGGAGAAGCATTCCCTTGTTTATCCCATATCCTGACTTTCCAGAAATAAGTTTGCCCGGCTTCCAACCCCTTCCCGTTAAAAGGAACCAGGATGGAAGCCGGACTGTTTACCTTCCGGCTATTCCAGATAGTACCGTTTTCGTTGTCGAGTGCTTCGGGGGTGTCGGCAACCAGTATTTGCCAGGCTGCCTGTTCAAAGTTTCTTTCTTCTGCATTGATCTGCCAACTGAAGCGGGGCTGGAGTTTTTCTATTCCCAGAGGATTCGTTTCCTGTTCGCATTTCAGATTATAAACTGAAAAGGAACCTTTGGCAAACATAGCCAATGAGAATAAAGAAAGCAGTATGGAGATATGGAAAGACCTTCTATTTTTCATTTTGTACAGAATTAAAGTGTAATAGCTGTACAAAGATGCTTATTTATGAGTAAAATAAGGTATTAAAAATGATTTTATGACTTAGGAAAATGACATCTTCCGTTTTTTACTTATTCATTTCTTTTGTGATCTCCTGAATGTCCTGGAGGGTGAAGTTACCCAATAACTGGATTACGTTGAAGCTATTGTCCGTATCGGCCAGCATGATCATTTCGCTTATCAGGTCTCCTTTCTGTTTGACATAGAAGGTGGCGCGTGTCTTGCCGTCTTTCACCCGCATCAGTTCCTGGTGGTCTTTACTGATCAGCTTTTTGAAATCATCACGCATTTTTTCCTTTATGCTGTTGTTCTCGGTAGTGAGGACTTGCAGACTTTCTATTTTCCCTTTCAGGTTCATCAGGTTGAGGCCGTTTGTTTCGATCTTGGGCATCATCTGGAACATGGCTTTTGAGATATAGACGGAGGTGACGTTATCCATTTCGGAATATTTGTCGAAAAGTTTGTTCTGGGCAAAGCAAATGCTTGTGCAGCACAGAAAGAGAATGAGCAATATATTTTTAGTTTTCATCTTGTTAATCTTTTAAATGTTTATTCAGTATTTTGTTTACTTTATTCATTTCCTGTTGGGCTTCGTTCACTTGTTCGATTCCCTTATTCAGGTTTACAGACATGAAAGCGAGTGCTTTCTGGGCGGCCATGGCGGCTTCTTGCGGATTGGTATACGTATCTGCCAGTTGGTGTTCCTCATTGGGGGTAGTAAACTGGAAGATGCCTATGCATAACAGTGCTACGGCAGCGGCTCCGCTGAGCCAGTAGAGAGAACGGCGGCGGAAAGATGAACGGATCGTCTCCTTCTTTTCGGCGGCGGCCCAGGCATCTATCTGCTGCTCCAACCGTTCGGAAAGTCCTTCCGGTAGCGTTTGATCCTCCCGGAGGGCCTTGTTGATTAATTCATCTATCTGTTTATCGTTCATATTCGTATAATTTTTCAAATTGTTCCCTGATTACTTTTCGTGCCCGGGAAAGTAGCACACGTACATTTACGGCATTCAGGCCGGTTATCTGTTCTATTTCATCCATCGAGCAATCGTCGATTCCCCGGAGACGGAGTACCTGCCGCTGGTTTTCGGGTAAACGGTTGATCAGCTGCCGGATTTGTTGTTCCTTGTCTTTCGTTTCCAGTTCCTTTTCCGGTGAAGAATCGGTTGCCAGCGTAAATACACTTTCTATTTCTTCTTCCCGTCGGTTGGCACGTGGGGAACGGAGGAAATCGAGAGAGAGGTTCTTGACCAGGGTCACACAGAAGGCTTCGGGATTCTCTATGTCGGGCAGTTCGTCCCGTTTGTTCCATAATTTGAAGTAAGCATCCTGAAGGATATCTTCTGCATCGGCTTTATTCTCAACAAGTGCGTAGGCGATCCGGAAAAGCTTGGGGTGGAAGGAGAGGAACTTTCGTTTGAAGTTCTCAGCATCCATTCCCATGATCTTTCACCACTTTTTCTATATCGGATGGTTTGATCTTACCTTTGATGCGTACCAAGGCATTGCTGTTGCCGGTGGTGAGGACTACCATTTCGCGGATCATGTCTTTTTCGATACGTACCATGACCTTTGTGCGACTGCCTTTTTCGTTGGAGGTGACCATTGTCTCGAAGTCGGGGTCTTTCAGTTCCTTGATCGCTTTTTCGAAACGTTGTTTTACATCGCTGTTACAACTGCCGAACTCGAGGACTTCGATGCCGTTTACGCCCATTGTTTCAGTGAACAGACTGGCAAGTTTCATAGTGATATTGCCTATTTTGACATGGTTGATCTGTTCTATTTTGGAGAACTCGTTGAACAATTGGTTCATTGTCTGGCTGTTTCCTGCCTGGCAGATCAAGATCAGCGCCAGGATAACAAAGTATCGTTTCATCTTTCTATTGTATTAAATGATTACTAATTCTGTTTGTTTCCGCCTTTCCTCGTGCGCACTTCGGAGAGGCTTCATAAGGTAGACGGGAACAAAGAATAAGTTGTTACAAAGAAAGGGAAAAAAATTATCTTTTATCTTTGCTTTCCGCTATTTCAACGAAATAGACGCTCGAACAGATCAGTGCGATGGCGATCATCTGATACCAGCTGAAACGGTCCTGCCCGATGGAAAGGGAGACGATGGTGGCAACAATCAATATAATGTAGCCGTAGAGGGCAACCAGCGTAGTACTCAGATATTTCAGGCCTATCGGAATGAGTAGATAACTGATTGTGGTGGGAAAGATAAGGACAAACATCAGGACAAGGAAAGGCGTCCATTCGAAATGACTGAACAGATGGCCGTCGAAACCGGTAAAAGCCATCACGATCAGAGAGGATACAGCTGCTCCGAGGAAACTATAGCGTAACATATTGAGCGAACTGACTTTTCCCAATACTACATTGCTTACGATCAGATAAGCAGCGTAGGCTATAGAACTGATCAAACAGAGCATATTACCCGTAAAAGCATCGGAAGCCAAATCGTCGCTTTTCTGCGTCAGGATACAGAGTAGTGCGCCGCCCAAGCCGATCGCGATACCGATTATCTTCATTGCCGTAATACGTTCCCGTAGGAAAATGACGGAAAGGATGAATACCCAAATCGGTTGCAGGCTGCTGAACAGCGAACTGGAGACCGGTGTTGTTTTGCTGACTCCAAGCAAATAAAAGAACATGAAACCATATAATCCGATCGCTCCCAGCAGGAACAGGGTTATCTTCTCCCGCCGGGTTGTTTTCTCTTGTTTCCAGAATATACTGATGATCCAGAACACAATGGCAGCGAATACACAACGAAACATAACTCCTGTCAGCGGAGCAATCCATAAGGGTAGGAGATATTTGAGGGCATTCGCATTCAAACCGCTGAAGGTTTTGGATACGATCATACTTAGGTTGGCTTCTGTCTTTTTATTCTTCATATTATTGGCGTTTTAATGATTAAAAATCGGATGTAAAGGCTTCTTAGGCCTAGGAAATGGCATTTGAATGGTGAAAGTGGCTTCCCGAGGCCTCGGAAACCGGTTTTCAACGTTGAAAGTGACTTCCCGAGGTCTCGGAAATGACTTTTCAATAGTGAAAGTGGCTTTCTTAGGCCTAGGAAACCGACTTTAAACGTTGAAAAGTCGTTTCTGCTTTTCCGGAAGTCAACTTTCACCATGTAAATGCCATTTCCGGAAATGTTGAAGCCGTTACATCATCTAAAACTTATCGTTAAACAGGAACGAATCCTGTTTGATATAAGCCCAAACAGCAGCAGCCAGTGCAATGATCATATTGAATATGAAAGCGAACTGTTGTGTTTCTATGTGGAGCATATCTTTGAATACATTGATGATAAACGGGCATAACAGGATGGCCAGGTAATTCATTGCCATCACGAAAGCCAGTGCCAGTGTTACTTTCGATGGAATAGCCGTGCGGGTCGTCTTGTCGTAAGCGATTGGCTGGATAACGCCATAGGCAAATCCGGTAAAGATACAGCCTAAGCCGATCAGCCATTCCGTTCTTGAAATCAGGATCAGTAGCATACCCAGAGCGATCGAGAGCAAACAATAGAATTTCGTCTTTTTGCCCAGGAGGTCGACGATCTGGTTCAAGATAAATCCCGGAGCCATGATAGCCAGGAAAAACAGCGAGATCATGATACCTGAATTACCGCTGGTGAAATGGTATTCTTTCATCAGGAAGGGCAGGTTGAAGCTGACTATGATGACCAAATAAGTCGCCAGTCCGTAGAACCCCATGATCTGCATCAGGTGTTTAACCTGTATGCCCAGTTTTCCGAATGTGGGATCAGCAGTAATAGTTTTGTTTTTCTCCGAAACTGTTGCATGAACGGGTAGGGGATCGATATTCTTTTTCAGATAGAACGACAGCACGATCGAGATCAACGGAAATAGATAAACCAGGAACGGCAGATGCCAGTTCACCTCCGCCAAATAACCGGTCAGGATGGTTGCCAGGACCAGTGTAACGTTGGTGATGGCGGAACTCAGACCGAACTGCTTTGTCCGGTATGCCCCGACGAAAAACCGTGAAATTAAGCCGGTCGACAGCGGAACAATCAGTCCCGAACCGATGCCCAGCAGGGCGCTTACTGCAATCAGCTGCCACATCTTGGTTGACAGCAGATATAATACTCCGCTGACGGCGAAGATGCTCAACCCGATTTGTAACAACCAGATGTTGTTGACCTTTTCCGTCAGCTTCCCCGATAATATAATAAAAGGTATAATCAGCAGCGAAGGCAGAGATGATAACATTTGTATATCCAGCTCCGTTGAGTGGGGGAATATGGCGGACAATTTTCCCAGGATAGGAGAGACCGCCAATCCCGGCAGTGCATTCAGCGCCGAAATCGACCATATACCTATTAATGTAATAAGGGGTATCGTCCCCTGTCCGGTTTTTATTCTCATAATTAAATAGCTGTTTTATAAGACAAAAAACAATTCTTATGGCTGAATGTTCATTTTAACAGAATTGTCATCTGCGTGCCATTAACGAACTTATTACTGTTTTCTCTCATTTTAAATAACATTGTTTTAATAAACCCCAAATATTCCCTCATTAACCAAAATCGAAGAACAATTCTTTTCAGAGGCTGTTTTTGCACTACAAATCGACGCACGAATGTCGGTTGCGCCAATTCTTAATAATTTAAAAACAAAAAGACATGAAAGATTCAAGTTTTAGAGAAGGTGATGCCAAAACCGCGATTTTTGGCTCGAATGCAATGTTGCATCCCGCTCCAGTAGATGTAATCCCTGATGGTCCGACCACTCCGGAGATTGCTTATCAGATGGTAAAAGACGAAACTTTCGCCCAGACACAACCCCGTCTGAACCTGGCTACATTCGTTACCACCTGGATGGATGATTATGCAACAAAGTTGATGAACGAAGCAATCAACATCAACTATATCGACGAAACTGAGTATCCGCGTATTGCTGTGATGAATGCTAAATGTATCAACATCATGGCTAACCTGTGGAACAGCCCCGAACAGGCACAGTGGAAAGCCGGAGCCTTGGCCATCGGTTCTTCCGAAGCATGTATGTTGGGTGGTGTTGCCGCCTGGTTGCGTTGGCGCGAAAGAAGAATAGCACAGGGCAAACCGACCGACAAACCTAACTTCGTTATCTCTGCCGGATTCCAGGTAGTATGGGAAAAATTCGCCCAGCTGTGGCAGATCGAAATGCGCCAGGTGCCATTGACACAAGAACATATCACACTCGACCCGCAGGAAGCCCTGAAGTATTGTGATGAAAACACCATCTGTATCGTCCCCATCCAGGGTGTTACCTGGACAGGTCTGAACGACGATGTGGAAGCCTTGGACGCTGCACTCGACGCATACAATGCAAAGACAGGTTACGATATTCCTATCCATGTGGATGCCGCTTCCGGTGGTTTCATCCTGCCGTTCCTGAAACCGGAACTGAAATGGGACTTCCGCCTGAAATGGGTACTTTCCATCAGTACTTCCGGCCATAAATTCGGCCTGGTATATCCGGGTCTGGGTTGGGTTGTCTGGAAAGATAAAAAATACCTGCCGGGCTCCATGTCTTTCAGTGTAAATTATTTAGGTGCAAACATCACTCAGGTCGGTTTGAATTTCTCCCGTCCTGCCGCTCAGATTCTGGGACAATACTATCAGTTCATCCGTCTCGGATTCCAGGGTTACAAGGAAGTACAGCAGAACAGTATGGCTGTAGCCGACTACCTGCATGCTGAAATCGGCAAGATGGCTCCGTTCCAGAACTACAGCAAAGATGTTGTGAACCCATTGTTCATCTGGTATCTGAAACCGGATTATGCTAAATCAGCTAAATGGACACTGTACGATTTGCAGGATAAACTGAAACAGAGCGGATGGATGGTTCCGGCTTATACATTGCCTGAAAATCTCGAAAACTGGGTAGTTATGCGTATCGTTGTCCGTCAGGGCTTCAGCCGCGACATGGCAGACCAGTTGCTGGGCGACATCAGCAATGCGATCACCGACCTGGAAAAACTGGAATATCCGACTCCGACCCGTATCGCACAGGACAGACAACAGGCTGTAAAAGGCTCTGTCTTCACTCATACCGGCTGTCCTAAATCAACTAAATAATTTGTTTGGTTATGGATAAAAAGATTTCCGTTTCACAAATAAAAGAAGTGGCCCAGGAAGCCTATGAAATGTTCAAGACGAACACAGGCGGTAAGAATGCCGATTACATTCCTTATCTGGCAAATATAGATAAGAACTTGTTCGGTATCAGTATCTGCCTGATGGACGGGACACTCATCCAGTTGGGCGATTCCGAATATCGTTTCGGTATAGAATCCGTCTCAAAGGTACATACCGCCGTGTTGGCATTGCGCCAGTACGGTGCACAGAAATTGTTGGAAATGATTGGTGCCGATGCAACCGGACTGCCTTTCAACTCCATCATGGCTATCCTGCTGGAGAAAGACCATCCGTCTACTCCGTTGGTCAATGCCGGTGCAATTACTGCCTGTAGTATGGTTCAGCCGATAGGCGACTCAGCTAAGAAATGGGACGCCATCGTTGCCAATATTACCGACCTTTGCGGCAGTGCGCCTCAGCTGATCGACGAATTGTACAAATCGGAATCGGCTACCAATTTCAACAACCGCTCCATTGCCTGGTTATTGAAGAACTACAACCGTATCTACGATGACCCGGATATGTCGCTCGACCTGTATACCCGTCAGTGTTCGCTGGGAATCACAGCTGCCCAATTGTCTGTCTGCGGAGCAACGATTGCCAACGACGGCCTGAACCCGATATCCAAAAAGCAGATATTCGACGGTTCATTGTCACCGAAGATTACTTCGCTGATTGCCACCGTTGGTTTCTACGAACATACCGGCGACTGGTTGTACACCTCCGGTATTCCTGCAAAAACAGGTGTAGGCGGTGGTGTGATGGGAGTGATGCCCGGCCTGTTCGGTATCTCAGCCTTTGCCCCTCCAATTGACAGCGCGGGTAATTCTGTAAAAGCACAATTGGCCATCAAATATATAATGAATAAACTGGGTCTGTCCATTTTCAATGGCGACCGGGTAACAATAACTGAATAACAAACAGTTTATTCTTTTAATTGGCAAGCCTCTTCGTACCTCGTTCAGAGGGCGGGAGGCTTGTTTGGTTATGGATTTCGTCTAACACCCATCTTTATGGAATTGGAGGTCACGATTTGTGACTTCCAATTTTGAGTTTCTCCCCACTTTCCCCATGCTTGTGGGGAAAAATCCCCACAAGCATGGGGAATATGTCCCACCATAGTGGGGAAATTCTTTCCCCCTTACCAAGCATGTCGTTCTACATATTGGTCGAAGACCGGTTTGGTGTCGATTCCGTGTCGCGTAAGAATACAAAAAGTGAATCTGTTTAAGTATCTCACAGACGTGATAAACAGAACCGCAGAATGGTAACCTTCTGTCGGCAATGAAGAT
This sequence comes from Parabacteroides goldsteinii DSM 19448 = WAL 12034, assembly GCF_000969835.1. Lineage (GTDB taxonomy): Bacteria > Bacteroidota > Bacteroidia > Bacteroidales > Tannerellaceae > Parabacteroides > Parabacteroides goldsteinii. The sequence goes on along the minus strand of NZ_KQ033912.1, from coordinate 2,278,952 downwards.
ATCCATTCTGCTGGGATAGAAATAGCAATAAGGGGTTATAAACTCTGTATCAAACATCCTGAGATGAGAAATAAGCCTTTATATATCACTTCATTCAATGGAAGTATCGTTAGGACAAACTTGTTGAACGGAACCTATACCGAAATAGATGTTCCGGCTAAAGGCACATATATTATTTTCTTTGAAGGATTCAGTCAAAAGATTGTAATAAAATAGTAGAATAAAACACTCACTACAGGCATGGGTTTCTTTTATGAGGTCCATGCCTGTTTTTTTGTATAGAACGTTAGTGATCGAAACAGCTTGTTTCCTACGATGTTATTTTTCCCCTTCCGCAGGTTTCGATGCCGTCTGTTTTGCTGCTTCCGGTTGCGGCGTATTATCTTCATTATATAATTCATTCTTCCGTTTATTCGCGTTCTGTACGAGACTGGTTACATAAACGGTGAAGATCGGGAACATCATCATTCCCAGTGCTGCCAGCAGAACCGATAGTATCCGTCCTGTCGGTGTGACGGCGTAAATATTTGAGCCAACTGTCGTAACGTCCATAAAGGCCCACCAAAGAGCATCATCATAGCCGGTGACCTGCGGATTTACCTTATGTTCGATCACGAAGAATATCAGGCTGGAGAAATAAACCGTTGCCAGCAACATGGTCAGGTAGGATACGAATAGTCCTGAAGCCTTGTTTGAAGATAACCATCCTACTACGATTGCCAGTGCATATCCGCTGCGTGCCAACGGGATAAAACGCAGGAAATAGGTGATTTCCGGGGAGAATTCAATTCCGTAATAACTGATAATATTAAGATAAGGAATAGATACGATTAAGAAAATAAAGTGGGTTTGTAGATAATATAATTTACGTTTTGATAAGAAAAACTCCAAAACGAAATCGGCAATAAAGAACATGCAGATCCAGAACTGTATCTTCAGATAGGAACCCTGTGTCATGAAAGGGATATTCTTAAATGTATCGACTGAGATGACTACAATAAGGAAAAGGGAGAGTAGCAAAATGATAACATGCAAGACTCCGTATATTCCTCTTTTCTCGTAAATAATGTCATTGAAAGCAGACTTCATTGCGTTTAATTATTAGGCGTTTAGATAGAAATATTTTAGGTTATCTAACAAAGGATACCGTGATTTTGTTTTTAACACTATTCTGTTAATTAACCTAGTTTGACATCTTGTTGACAAACTAACACAATAACGATTTGTTTTACTGACATATTTAAAGCGAAACTAAACAATACAAAATTCACATTTAAACAGTAAAATTCATGGCAAATGTAGGAAAAGCAGTAAAACTTGGAGTTTTTACTCTTGCAATTATGAATGTTACGGCGGTAGTGTCTCTCCGCGGACTACCTGCCGAGGCTGTATACGGATTAAGTTCAGCCTTTTATTACTTATTCGCGGCAATCGTATTTTTGATCCCTACGTCGCTGGTGGCAGCCGAGTTGGCCGCTATGTTCCAGGACAAACAAGGTGGAGTTTTCCGATGGGTCGGGGAAGCCTACGGGAAAAAATGGGGTTTTCTCGCTATCTGGGTACAATGGATTGAAAGTACGATCTGGTATCCTACCGTGTTGACCTTCGGTGCTGTTTCCATCGCCTTTATCGGGATGAATGATGCGCATGATATGACACTGGCTTCAAACAAAATGTACACGCTGGCTGTGGTGCTGATCATTTACTGGCTGGCTACCTTTATTTCGTTGAAGGGGTTAAGTTGGGTTGGTAAGGTTGCTAAAGTGGGCGGTATTGTCGGTACGATCCTTCCGGCTGCCCTGTTGATTATCCTTGGAATCGTTTATCTGTCTATGGGTGGTCATTCAAACATGGACTTCCATGGTGATTTCTTCCCTGATTTCTCTAAGTTCGACAACCTGGTGCTGGCCTCCAGTATCTTCCTGTTTTATGCAGGTATGGAGATGGGAGGTATCCACGTAAAGGATGTGGAAAATCCCTCTAAGAACTATCCGAAAGCCGTATTTATCGGTGCGTTGATCACTGTTCTTATCTTCGTATTAGGTACTTTCTCTCTGGGTGTTATTATTCCTCAGAAAGATATCAACCTGACACAGAGTCTGCTGGTCGGTTTCGACAATTACTTTAAATTTATCCATGCTTCCTGGTTATCTCCGATCATTGCCGTAGCTTTGGCATTCGGTGTGCTGGCAGGTGTATTGACATGGGTTGCCGGTCCGTCAAAAGGTATCTTTACCGTGGGTAAAGCAGGTTATCTGCCTCCTTTCTTCCAGAAAACAAATAAGATCGGTGTTCAGAAAAACATTCTGTTGGTACAGGGATGTGCGGTTACTTTATTGAGCCTGCTGTTCGTGGTAATGCCTTCCGTACAGAGTTTCTATCAGATTTTGTCACAGTTGACAGTGATCCTTTATCTGGTTATGTATCTGCTGATGTTCTCCGGTGCTATCGCATTGCGTTACCGGATGAAGAAGGCAAACCGTCCGTTCCGTATCGGTAAACATGGCAACGGATTGATGTGGTTTATCGGTGGTCTTGGTTTCTGTGGTTCGTTATTAGCTTTCATCTTGAGCTTTATTCCACCCAGTCAGATTTCTGTCGGTAGTAATACCGTCTGGTTTGCTGTATTGATTATCGGTGCCATTGTTGTTGTGGCTGCTCCATTCATTATCTATGCTTCTAAAAAAGCATCATGGGTTGATCCGAATGCACATTTTGAGCCTTTCCATTGGGAAGAAGCTAAAGTACAGGCTCCTGTTGCCGGTGCAACAGCCACAACTCAGACTGCCAATACAAATAGCACAAATACAACTAAATCGAATAATACACAAGCATAATATATACTTATGTAATTTCTATTCTACGTACTAAAAAGAGGAGGGGCGGAACCGTGATGGTCTCGCCCCTTTATTATACAGTGCGGGTCTCGGATTAACGGACTATTTCGATGGATGCAGTACCCAACAGGCCGGCTTTCGTACTACCCCGGTACATGGTCGGGACAGACAGGTAATAGTTGGCTGCGGTATTGTAAAGCAATATCTCGATCTGGTTATCTCCTTCCCTTATATATTCCGTGATGTCGAAACGCCAGGGCGGAGTGAGCTTCAATCCGGCTTTCTGCTTATTTATCCAGACTTCGGCTGTGGAGACCACTTGTCCCAGGTTCAGATATACTTTATCTCCGTTATTCTTTTCCAGATGAATGTTTTTCCGGTACCAGACACCACCGGAGTAAGTGGAAAGACCCTCTATCTGTGTCCAGTCTCCTGCGGAAATGAGACCGTCCCCGCAGGTTTGTTTAATCGGGCCGTCGATAGCGGCGCCTCCGGCATTTCCCCAGGGTTCTTTTATGGATATGGCTACGGTTGATATCCGTTTGGACGGATTGGTCATTACGGCTTCATATCGGATCAGGCCGTCCGGACGTTTCTCTTTTACGCTTAGATTGCATAAGGTACCGTTTATCCAAACTTTGGTCTCACCGAAGGCCGAAAACTCGAGTTTCTTCAGTCCGGGAGCAGAGGTGAAGCGGTATTGGCCGTAAGTAGGCTCTTCGGTTTTGTTTATATCGAATGGCAAAAGGGATAAGTCCCCCCGGAAATTCGTAGCGAGAGGTTTTTCTGCGGTAACTTCTTTCAGTATACGAGGGGTATCTCCGGCTTTACGCACCACACAGTAAGTTACCCCGAATGTATCGTAATGGAGAACGATTTCATTGGTTCCTCGGTTAAGAGTGACGGTAGAAGTGGAGGGGCTGACTGCTTTACCATTGATGTAGATATCGGCAGGTTTTAGTTCTCCGAATATCAGTTGGTAATTACCCGTTTCGGGAGCCAAAACGTTTGAATAGAGGTAATAGTTTTTGTTTCCGTTAGGATCTTCTACGCGGACTGTTTCTCTGAACTCTTTTTCGAGTTTACCCATACGGATAAATTCATCGTGAACAGTGGCTTTCAATCCATGCCATCCCTGATGACCGTAATCGTTCTCAACACCCCAGCGCCATGAATATTCATAGGGTTTCCAGGCATATTTCTTATTATCGATTTGAACCCTGTTGCTTTGATAGGGAAGATGGGTGAGAAGTTCTTTCTCAGATAATTCAGGAGTGGCTTCCAGTATCATAAACTTGGTTCCGTAGGTGAAAGTCTGGCTTTTCCATCCTGAATCGTCGAAGGAGGGAGATTGCCAGTCCGCTGTTTCGGAAGAGACCTGGTTGTATCTGGCTTTATAGATATAAGCACCCAGCAGTTCATCGGTTGCAGGCCAGTGGAAGTCTCCGAATTTATTATTTAAAGAAGGTTTGAGGTCGAATGACCATTCACCGTCGAGTAATATGGTTTTGGAGACGCTCGTTTGAGGTACTTCTGCAATTATAGCCTTTTGGGCCGGATCGAAGACGAATAGATGGAGGTCTTGTTTTTCCATCGGCATTTGGATGATAGTTCCTTTGTCTGTTGTTTTTGAGGCGGTAATTTCTTTTGTTTTACCTGTCCAGGGATCCCATAATTCGATTCCTCCGGTGGCGCGGAAAAAGCATTCGGTACCGGAAGGAACATTGTATACGGCATACAAGTCCTTATTTCCGAGTTTACGGTGCATGATGTATGGCATATCTTTTTGCGGTTGCTGCGACAGGATGCGGAAGTCGCGGGTAAGGTTTGTGTCGAGAATGTCGAGTACTTCTTGGTTCTCCTTGGCTACAAACGCGTTCTTGCTGTCGGGCCCGAACAGTTTGTTTAGTAACGAACGTACTTCGGGATCGTTCAATCCTTTCTTTTCCGTTGCTTCAGGTAGTTCTCCCAGGTTGATGACTATCCCGCCATTCTGTTTGAACTGCAAGGCTTTTTTCAATGAAGAATGACGGATTGCTTTCATGGACGGGATGATCAATACTTTGAATTCTTCGCCGGAGATATGGATCTTACTGTTTTTTATACTGGCTTTTGCAAGCGATTCATAATCCATAAAGTCGAAATCGACACCTTCCCGATATAGATATTCTCCCAGGCTGAATGCTTTTTGCACAGCTGTCTGGTCGTAGCCGGCTACAACTGATTCAACCGGATACAGGATAGCGACATCGGCCCGGTGGTATCCCTGGGAGAGAATGTAGCTGAGACGTTCGGTACATTCCAGGAACGGTCCCATTTCTTCCCAGTAAGGCATGTGGGTATGATTACATGGAGGCGCCCATTCCCACCAGCCGCCCATCGTACTGTAGTAGAAACCATGCAGGCTGAGCAGGTTTTGCCCCATCACGAAGTTGGCAAAGGTGGCATCGGTCAGATTGGCTGTATTGGTATCCCAGTTACTGCTGTGGAAACCTTCCAGCCATACCCTTGGACGTTTGTAAAGGTGGGCGATGGAGGAGGCTACTTTGTTCTTTATAATGTCTTTTCCCAGGTTTGGCTGGTCGCAACCCGGTGCCTGGTTCCATCGCTGGGTACGGAAATAATCGCCGAATTCACTGACATCTTTTCCCCGTCCGCCATGGTCGCAACCATAGATCAGGTTACGGTCTTCGTGCCATTGGTATACCGGAATAAAGAAGTTTTCTTCACTCAGTGAAACCATGACATCGTTGTAGTCAAGCCGTATTTTAGGTGTGATCGGACCGATATGGGTGAACAGGGCGGTAAGATAAGGAACGATATCGTATCCCTTACGTTTCCGGAATTCGTCTCTGAAGATTGAATTCCATATATAACCATGCAGATTGAAGTTCAGCTCATCGGAGAAGAAGAAGTTCAGTCCTCCTTTGGATTGTTCCGGGAACCGGTCTTCAAACCGTTGGAAGAAGTGTTTGACATAGCTTTTTCCGGAAAGAGGGTGCATCGGGTCGAGCGAAGGTTTTTTAGCTACGCTGTATACCTGGGTGACGATCCAGTTTCCTTCCGCGGGTGATTGCCATTCTATTTTGTTGCCTTTTAGATTTCCGGACAGGTCTATGCCTGAGTTTTCGATGATTTTCCCATCTGTTCCCAATTGGTAGGCGTAGAGGGAGAGTAACTGGTTGTGGCATGTTTTTGCATACTTATCCTGGATCGTATCGCTTTCGAATTTAAGTTCGGCTCCTGTCAGTCCGGGATTTTCATTGAGGGCGTCGTCTACATAGGAACCTTGTCCCACTCCTAAAGTATAATCGCTGAGGCTGACGGTCATATTCCGTTTCTTTGCTTCCTCCATGAACCATCCGAACAGGTCCCACCATTCTTCTGTGAACAGGGCCGGTTTGGAAGGAAAAGTCAGTCCATAGCTGACGCCTCCTTTGTCCGAATGGGCATAATTTACCTGTAGGCTGGTTACTTTTTTAGCTGCCATCTGATCCAGATGATAGGTAAGATGTTCTTTGGTTAGTGTATCTCCCATCCACCAGTAAAAAGGTACTTCACCATACCCTTTGGGTGGCGTTGCAAAACCTTTCTTCAGGTCTGTCTTAGCGGTGCGGTCCGGATGACCGGGAGATAATTGTCTCGTCTGTGCAGCAATGGACAGGGACAAGACAGATAGAATAAGGGTAAAAAGTTTTTTCATGGGTGATTAGTTTAGAATATGTATTGAAGCAAAAATAACTATTAATCAGAAGAATAATGTTTCAATAATGATATTAATGTTATGTGTTTTGGCTGAAAAAGCAGAGGGATGCCATAACGAAGGCATCCCTCGATCTGTTTATAGTTGATTTGTTCCGGTATTTGCGATTCGTTCGTTGAGTATCGTTTGTTTGTTGCTGTCCCAGTACTTACAATCGAGTTCGAAGAAGGTGGAAGTATAGGGTTTTGTCAGTTTTGTTTTGATGATGACTACTTCAAACAGATTGCTGATGCTATCCAGTCGGGCTATCAGGTCATCATGCCTGATGCTCGTTATTTCAGTTGCCGGAAGGACATTTCCCATCTCTGTTTTCAGATCATTTATCCCCGGGCAAAAACCTTCTTCCAGAAAAGATAGTTCTTCGTCCTGATAGATATGGGCATACACATGCAAAGAGTTATCCACCATCTTTTTTACTGTGCCCAAAACTTCCGTATAAGGCTCGTTTGCATATAAAGTGGTGATACCTTCCCTGGTTTGTAACGGATAAGCCATATCTGTGATGACAATCCAGTTACGGTGTCCCAGCAGAGGGAGTTTGTCTTGCAGGACGGTTTGCCAGTTTGTTTTGTGTTGGGAGTGGTGGTTGGTTGCTTCTTTTTGGATACACCCTCCACTCAGGAACAAACAAGCGAGTAAGTAGTAGATAATGTTTGATTTACCCATGGCTTTATCGTTTTATGACTTGTTTGTTGCCTTCTTTCAGGTCAAAATGCTTTAACCGTATTTCTTTTTCGCTACCGACGGTAAGGGATTTCAATTGGAGAGAACCGCTTATTACTTCGATTGTGATATCCTTGTCGCTGACGTCGATAGTTCCCCATGAGTAGCCATTACTCCAAAAATAATTTCCCGGGCGTGCCGTAATTTTCATACTTTTATCAATGCCTGAATACTGAAAGTCGCTAAGTGCAATGATAGCAGACCAGCTTGCCATGGATCGGGCGTAATGATGACCGCATTCCGGTTCGCTGAATGGATTACGTTTTGCCCCATCATGGCGGTCGCGGATGGACCGGATACAGGTGAGTGCTTCTTTTTCCATTCCTTCGTAAATCATACCTACGGCTGCACAGTATTCAAATCCTGTCATTACCTCAGCAAAATAAGGAAACGGTACTTCCAGACGGCCTTTGGGCCAGGATGCCATAAGTAGCCCGGATTCATTGCCCATCACATATGAACGCATATTGTTGAAATGACGGCTGAAATCTGATACGTAGTTGTATTTCATGATGCTGTTCATGGTGGTCTGAATATGATCTTTGTTTCCGAGATAACCCAGCCCGCATAAATGTGACATGTATTGGCCGACTAACTGGTCTACCAGACAGCCGGGGCCTAGCTGGAAAGATGGAATTTTGACATTCGGATTATTCATATCGAGGTATTCAAATGTCTCCGGATCGGTTATTTTGTGTTCATAATATTCGCCGTTGAATAAATTTTTGTCCATCCAGTTACTGCCTTGTTCGAACAGAGTTCGGCACTTTTGAGCGAAGCCTTTATCTTTCATCGCTATAGCCATTTTTTCCGCTGCTTTTAGTGCTCCCATATACCAGAAGCCCATTTGAGGGTTGGGACCAAAGTAATTCACGTCCATAGTGTTGTGTTGCGAACCCTCCATTACGCCATCCTGGTTGCCATCCCACCCCTTTTCAGTCCAAGCGTAAGAGAGTACTTTTTTGATCTGTCCCCAGTTATTTTTCAGGAAATCATTGTCTCCGGAAAGTTGCCATTCGCGGTATATCTTCATGATACAGCCCATTTGTCCATCGGCTGCGGCACTGTTTCCTTTATTTGCTTCATTTAGTGGGAGAGAGGCTCTGAAGTTCATCAGGCCGTTCTCTTTAGTTGCGTAATTGAACTCTACGTCACGCATTGTTTTTGCCAGTTCTCCGAATAGATAAGGAGTAGCTGTTTCATAGTTCCAGACATGCGTACAGGAACCGGCGCAGGAACCGAAACGATCCATTACGCCTTCCCAACCCATCATATGACCGCTGGGTAAACGGAATACGGTTTGCGACCGTAAGGTTGCCAGGTTGAATAATGCTGCTTCTTTTACAACATCCGGATAAGAAGTATTGAGTAAGGCGTTTACGAAAGATAAGGTTTTTTTCTCCAGTCCGGGAATTTGCGGAATGATTGTTTCTGCCGCTTTCCAGGCATCTGTATATTGACGGCTGTAATAATTTCCGACAACTGTGGAGGACCAGGCTTTCCGGTTTGGAAAATTCCAGGTGATATAGAATGTGAATGTTTCCGTGCTTTGCGGTTTTACTGTTTTTTTTACGGAGAGTGAGGCCATCGGGTCTTCATCTTCCTGTTTGTTTCGCTCGGTTAGCATACCGTCGGCACTGAAATCATCCCAGAAGTTCAGGATACCGTTATTCCAGTTGTCGGCTTTCGATGAAGTACGGTAGCTTACTCCACTGGTTGCCTGTGTCGTGAGAGCGACTGTTCCCCAGGCAGGATCATTTTTATCCACTCCGTCTGAATAGAGATAGATTCCTTTTATTCCTTTGTTTTCAACGTATTTGTTTTTATTGTCTTTTACACCGGTTGGGATATAGTCTCCTTTCCAGTCGGTACGGAATTTGCTTCCGTCTTTCCCTATAAAATTGCGCATGGAGCCACAAATAGCAATTTCCATCGGTTGACTGGTTGTATTGGTCACTTCATAGGAAAGTACGGCAACAGGTAATCCGCTTGCTTCTGCATCCCCCGGAATAAGCGGGTTGAATCCTTTTATCGTGACTTTCACCGGTAGGTCTTTGTCTGATAAATGTACTTGTCCGAACGGATAAGCAGCATCAAATGAAGCCTGTGCAAAGCGAGGTAAGCCATGATGATTTACCGGACGACCTTCATAATGGAGATATTCCTGAGGGTATAAAGGACCGGCCAGTAGAGTGGTGGTGGCTTCCTGATTTTGTGGCTTCGCATAGATTGCGAAGAACGGGGCATTGTTTCCGGTTGTTACCGTACTGTATTTCTTGGCAGGTACATTCATGATCTCCCAATCCCGGAGTTCTCCGCGACCACCCAGCGATACCGTTCCGGTCCCGATGCCTCCTAATGGAAGTGCAATCTGGTAAAGGTGTTCCTGGTCGTAGTTTTTCAGTACCGGCCATTCTTGTGGCTTCCATTCCTGAGATGCAATGGCTCCGGAAACGAGTGTACAAATTGTTAGTAATATTAATTTGTTCATATTTTAAAGTTAGTATAAAAAGCCGATCAGACTTTATTCGGATCGGCTTTTTCTTGTTAATATAATTACCAATTCGGATTTTGCCCTAAGTTAGGATTCTTATCTCTTGCTGACTGAGGAATCGGCCACAGGTAATGTTTACTTGCGTCAAAAGTACGGTTTTGTCCCAGGAATTGTTCTACGGAATAATCTCCAATAGGAGCCTTTTCATCCTTATTGATGCCGTACCCTGGTTCGTTTAGAACTTTTTCTGCTGTTTTCCAACGAAGAATATCAAAGTAACGTTTATGTTCCGCTACGAATTCGTGTCGTCTTTCTTCCCGTATCTTTTCTCTCATTGCTACCTGGTTCCCTGTCAGTTGATCCACACCAGGCAAACCTGCTCGTCCGCGCACCTGATTGGCAGCCCATGCTATCTGTGGGTTTCCCGGATCATATTCATTTAATGCTTCTGCATAGATCAAGAGGACTTCTGCATACCGGTACAGGCTGAAATTAGTCCAGGAGGCATCGGGTTTCACCAGTTCCTGATCATTGTATTTCAGATACATATATCCTGTAATACCGCCTCCTTCATGATTTATTCTCTCGTTTTTATTGTAAGCCGGATGTGGCATATAAGGTTCGTATGAACCGTTCGGACGCAAGCATTCATAACCAGGCAGGAAGAATGTTTTCTTCAGTCGGGCATCCCGGTTTTCCCACGGGTTGTTCATGTCATATAAATCCGATTCAAAAATGGTTTTACCGTCTGTCATTTCGTAAGAATCGACCAACTGGCGGGTCGGACAGAAACTTGCCCATCCTTGTCCGGTAATTCCGGTTCCGGCCGGAGATGCTAAAATCGGTAACATGTGAGTGATTTCATCTTCCTTATATTGGTAAGCCAGAATAACTTCCTTATTGTTATTATTTGCTGCTGATTTAAAAATGCTTGCAAAGTCATCTTCCAAACTGTACAGGTTCATGTCGATCACTTTCTTTGCAGATTGGGCGGCTTCTTTCCATAACTCTGTGCCGTCCTGGTTGTGATGAAATTTTGCGTAACTAGCCATATCCAGGTACATATCGGCTTTCAATGTCAGAGCTGCTCCTTTGGTTATGCGTCCGATATCATCACCGGAATAGGTTTCCGGCAGATATTCGATTGCTTTATTAATGTTTTCCAATGCGTAGTCGAGTACCTCCTGTTTAGGCGAACGTGGCAATGCTGCTTCATCCAGGTCTATCGGCTTTTCTTTGATTAGCGGAATGTCGCCGAAGTGACGTGTCATACGGTAATAGCGTAATGCCAGGATAAACCGTGCTTCCCCTTCGAAACGTTTCTTTTTGCTCTCATCGATGTTCATACCTTCCAACCGTTCCAGGAAATAAAGGATTCTGCGGATATGGTCGTATTTCCACTCCTCGGAAAGGTAACCGGTAGCTGCGTTATGTGATCCCTGACAGATATATCCCAGCCCGCTTTCGCCCCAGGCATTGGTCATTAATGAGTTATCACTTTGGCAATCTCTCCAGAAATCACGGGAGTTGGGTAATAATGGGTATAATGCGTTTACACCTGCCAACGCATCAGCCTCTGTTTGCCAGAATGTATTTTCTGAGGCTTGGGAAAGAGGATCCCGGTCCAAAAAGTCCGAACAACTGCCGAATGTAAGGGCAGAAGCCAATATCAATGCTATACTATATTGTTTCATAACTTATTAAAATTGAAGATTAAAACCAAATGAGAATGTTCTTGCCAGCGGATACCATCCACCTTCCGGGTCGAAACCGTCATAACCTGTGATCGTAGCTAAATTCTGGCCGGACAGATATACTCTCAAATATTTAATATTAACACGTTCCAACACACTTTGGGGGACAGTATAACCGACCTGTACGTTTTGAATTTTCAGGTAATCGGCTGTACGTAACCAGAAACTATTATATCGTGAATCATAATCATTGGATGTGTTTGTCAGTGTCAATCGTGGATAAGAGGCATCCGGATTACTTTCGTTCCATGCATCCAGGTGCATAGGGCGTGCATTGTCTGTCAGATAGAAAGCCCATCCTTCGTATCCTTGCAGATACTTTTTCGTATTCAGTTTTCCATACATATTCAGGGAGAAATCGAAATCTTTGTATCCGAAAGACAGGTTCATACCGAAGTTCAGAGGGATTTTCCGGTTCAGCACTACGCGGTCTTCCCCGTCGATAATGTTATCGCCGTTTTGATCTTTATATTTGATATTACCGGGTAGAACATTTCCCTGGTTCGGAGAATTGGCAATCTCTTCTTCGCTCTGGAACAGGCCGATCGCTTCGTAACCGAACGGTAGCTGATAACGGTCGTTCAGATAGGTTACCGTATTATTTTCAATCCATCTTTCAGAATCTCCCATTTCCAGCACCTTGTTTTTGGAATAACTGAGGTTGACGTCGATGCCCCAATGGAAATCACCGTTCCCATCCTGATAACCTGCCATGATATCCATACCCTGATTCTTCATTTTCAGTAAGTTTGAGTAAGGAGCATTTAAGCCGAATTCGCTTGGAACGGGTGGTCTGTACAGGATGTTGTCTCTCATGTTTATAAAATAGTCGGCAGACAATTTGATCCGTTGGTCAAACAATCCGAAATCCAAACCGATATTGGTATATTTGGATTCTTCCCATGTGATGTTCTGGTTGACGGCGATGTTATTGTATGCACCCCCTACCAGTTTATCATTGAAGGCATAAATCTTTGGATCATAAGATAATATCTGAGCTGTCGGATAGTAACCTACTTTTTCGGCATCTCCCAGGACACCCCATGATGCTCTTATTTTCAATTCGGACAGCCAATTGTTCGTTTCAATCATAAATGATTCACGGTGCAAATTCCAACCGGCCGAGAAAGACGGGAATACCCCCCAGCGGTGATTTTTGGCAAAACGGGAAGAACCGTCCGCACGTAAACTGGCTTCGAATAAATACTTTCCTTGATAATCATAATTCAATCGACCGAACCAGGATTGAACCGCCACGTCATTGGCGTATTCGTTTCCGTCACCGTCTGCACTACCATTTTGTTTATTGCTGCTACCGGTGTTTAATACGTCCACATTATCAAACGGCATGTTATCCCGGGATGCCCAGAAACCGTCGGATTTATAATATTCCTGCGAGTAACCGGCTAACACTTTAAAGTTATGATCGGATGCGATTTTAAAAGAATAGTCGGTTGTAAACTGCAACTGTGTACGGAAATTGTATGTATTCGTTTCTTTTAGAGAAGATACCCGGTTTTCCGTTTTTGCGATATTGCCTTCTTCGTCGTATAAGTAATATGTACTTACACGGTTTTTGGTAGTCGTATTATGGGAATAAGTAGCTATATTTCCTTTAATATTCCAGTCTTTCAGAGGAGAATAGGTCACATCGAAGATCGCCATCATTTCTTTATGCCTTTCTTTGGAATAGCCGGATTCGTTTACTCCCGCAATCGGGTTGCCTCCCATTGCCCCACCGGCAGCGTATGAACCGTCAGAATTCCTGATCGGAGTGATCGGAGAGATTCGGGCAGCCTGTGATTGCCATCCTGTAGTACCTCCGTTCGGGTTTTTGATATTTGTCTGTGTATATTGCAGGCTGGCATGTGCTTCCAGGTTCTTCAATATCTGAAAACGCATATCCGGTTTGAAGATCAGACGATTGTAATTATTATTCGGTAAGTTTCCATCCTGATAGTCGTTGGATATGGAGAAACGGTAAGCAATCGATCTCTCTTTACCGGACAACGCCAGATGCGTATTATTGATAATGGTATTTTTCTTATAAATTTCTTTGTACCATTTATTATCTACATACTTACCGGCTCTCAGGTCCTGGATGCCCTGTTCTCCGTAAATAGCATCCTTTCCATCGTTGATCATTGCCTGGTCGTATAGACGCATGAAATCTTCTGATCCGACAAAGTCCAGCTTAAACTGTGGATTTTGTATACCGATATTACTGGAGAACTCCACAGTCGGACGCTCTGTTGCTTTGGCCGTTTTGGTAGTCACCAAAACAACACCATTGGCAGCGCGTGAACCGTAGATAGCAGCAGAAGCAGCATCTTTCAACACGGATACACTTTCTATATCATTGGGATTTAATGTATAGATATTACCCGGCATACCATCGATGAGAACCAGAACGCCGGAACTGTTACCGATAGTGGAAGTACCACGTATGTTGATGCTTGCACCGGAACCGGCTGCACCGCTTCCTTTCGATACGACCATACCCGGTACCGAACCGGCCAGCAATTCCTGTACGTTGGTCACAGGACGGGATTTAAGGACCTCATCTGTTTTAACGGTACCGATCGATCCGGTCAGGTTCACTTTCTTTTGTGTACCGAACCCGACCACAACCACCTCGTCGATAGCCTGGGTATCCTCCTTCAGAATGATTTTCAAACTGGTTTGTTTTCCGGCTTTGATTTCTTGTGAAGTATAACCGATGTATGAAATAACGATAATATCATTATCAGATATATTTTCCAGGCTGAAATTGCCGTCTACATCTGTGATCGTCCCGTTCGTAGTACCTTTGACAGATACATTTGCACCGATCACAGGCTCTCCGTTATTGTCTTTAACCGTACCTGTAATTTTCCTGTTTAACTGTTGGTTATCATTAACGGCATCGGAGTGATTCTTTTTAGATAACAAAATGTATTTGTTGGTAAATTCGTAACTGATATCTGTACCTTCGAAAGCGTCTTTCAGGTATGAGATCACTTTTCCTGATTTTTCCTGAACACGTATTGTCCGTTCCGTATCAACTTCCCGGTTGCGAAATACTACCAGATAGTCTGTTTGTTTCTCTATTTGATTGATGAGTTGCCCGATGGATATCACATTTGTTTCCAGTTTCATAATGGCATTCTGTGCTTCTGTATTTGTTGCCATCAGTTGAAAAATACAGACGAATAGCATAAATAGCGATACTCTCATGATTCTAAAATATTCTTTAAAGTGTTGATCATGTACAATAAAGAGTGGTAACAAAGTTTTTATTTTCATATCTTTGCTAATAATTAAGTGAATACTAAAAATTTTTGACTTGATGTGTTTACTTGATTGTCAACGGCGGATGTTACAGCATCTGCCGTTTTTGCTTTTAAAAGTGTTTCTTCATAGGCATACTAATTTTAATGATTATACATGTTATCTGCTTAATGTGAAGATATTCTTTTCTTCATCTTTGCTGATTTTGAATTTGTGTATTTTCTGTATCATGTGTAAAATTTGATCGATGCCATCACGTTGACGGAATTTCCCGGTGTATTCCCAGTTGTATATGGATTGATCTTTTACAATGATCTTTACGTCATAATAGAGTTCGAGTTTCTTCAATATGTCGATAAGCGGTTCGTTGATAAAGCTATATATCCCGTCTCTCCATAAGAAATAATCTGCATGGGGCAGGGAGCCTATTTTCATTTGGTTTCCCTTTATTGTCACTTGTTCATCCGGTTTGAGGATAACTCCTTTGGATTCGGCATGAGGAAAATATACTTTTAACCCTCCTTCAAGCAGGCTTGTTTGAATTGTCTCTTTCCCCGGATAACTGTGGACATTGAATTTTGTGCCCAGGACCTTCATTTCTACTCCCTGTGAAGATACGATAAACGGTTTTTCCGGGTTTTTAGCGACATCGAAAAAGGCTTCACCTTCCACGGTTACTCGTCTTTCTTTTCCAGAGAATAAAGCCGGATAAGTTAATTTTGTTTGTGAATTCAGCCAGACTTCAGTTCCATCCTGCAAAGTCAGTTTTACACGTTGACCGGCCGGTACATACAGGGTATTCTCAATGTCCGCTACAGACTGTTGTATATCATAGTGACTGGTGGTAAACCAGTAGGTAGACAAAACCAGTAATGTGATGGCTGCTGCATAACTGGCAGTATGTAATATGATTTTGCGTATCTTTTTTGTTCGGATGATTTTGTTGAACAGTATATATCCCTGTCTGTTTTCCTCTTTATTATCTGACTGATCGGAAAGAGTTAGCAGGGCATGCATGTTTTTATATTCAATGAATTGTTTTTTCAACTCACTGTTAGTTTCCACCTGTCTTAAAAACTGCAATCTTTCTGTAGTATTAAGCTCTCCCTGGAAATATTTTATTATTTGTTCATTCATAATTTTGTCCTTGTATATAGTAAACACCTAAGCATGAAAAATCCGCTAAACGGGAAAATATTTTTTTCTGATTTCTTAAAGACAAAGAATAAATAGTAGTATCGGAAAGTAATCTTTAAGTTCGATTCTGAGTTTTTTATAAGCAATGCCCATTTGAGTTTCAATGGTGTTAATAGAGATATTCAATTCCTGGGCTATTTCTTTTTGTTTTTTACCTTCGATTTTACTCATAATGAATATTGTCCGGCATTTTTCAGAAAGGGTGTCTAATGCACGGGAAATAATTTTTTCTATATCCTGGTCAGAAAAAAGGTTATTATCGAATGCTTCTAATGAATCTAAATTCATTCGTAGGGAAATGGTGTATTCTTCCTGTAGTTTACTGGCTGTTTCTTGTACGACTAATTTGTGACGAAGATGATTCAGGCATTTGTTTTTTATGGTAGTGAACAAATAGGCGATGAGATTCATATGCATATTGAGCATTTCTTTGTTTTCCCAAAGTTCAACGAAGACATCCTGCACAATATTTTCGGCATCTTCCTCTGAGATAACGTATTCTTTGGCAAAATACTTCATCTTTGAGAAATATGAGAGATAGATGTCTTCAAATCTGGTCTCTTCTCTTTGCTCAGGGAATGCCTTTATTTTCATAGGTTAATAACTTTGTTCTAGAAGAACTACTATGTTTATTCAAATGCAAATATAAGTTATTTATGAGATAAGTACCTAATTATGTGGAACAATTCATTTAGTTCCTCAAATTGTATAAAAAGGATGTTTACGTTGTAAGTATGAGTATGTTTCTTAATAATCAGTGTGTTGATTTTGTAATAATGATATAGTTCTTCTAGAACTAAGTCAGTTTTAGTATTTCAAAAGCTTTTCCTTCCTTTTTGTTGAATAAAGAAAACCTGTTTCCAGAGTCAATTTGTTTGAATATTGACCTGATGCGTTGCCCATCCAGATTTCGATAGTTCTGAGAAGCTGTTTTGATTTCATTGTTTTGCTTCATTTATAGAAAAAGGTGAAACCTTCAGAGAAAAAGCTTACGTTTTTTTCAGAATGGGTAGGCAGCCATTTCAAATAAGTGCCGCAGTGATTTTTCATAACCGCGGCAACTACTGCAAATGACTGTAGTTGGTATCTAAAATGGCTCCTACAAGCGAGATCCATATATTTATCTTTCAGCCTTCAGTTATTTCAAGGTGTTGATTTATAAAGTGTTATCCTGAAATGATAATAAAACGTGTCATTGAGGTAAAATATGTACTGTAGCGTCCTGAATTTAGTTGTCAGATTGTATTTCTGCCAACTATTTTCATCCTTCAGGATTATGATCTGATTATCAAAGGGAGGAAGCTCCTGAAAGCTGAAACGTGTATAATGAATAGATAGTTATGTATGTGACGTTACATAGTTATCTATATGCAATTACATAGTGACTAAAATCCAGCCTATAGGGAAACAACTGCTACCTTCAAGGGAATAAGCAGGCAGGATATAGAGAAGCGGCAGCTGCCCTTTAGGGAAAAAACAGGTACATTTCCGGGGAATAAAGTCTGCTTGACCAGGGTTCACCGCCACTTTCATACCAATTTCTAACAAATAAAGCAATAAGTTATTCATAAACGGCAGTATAAAAAAACTCCGGCTCATACTTTTGTTATAATAAGTATGAACCGGAAAATGTGTGGATTGGAAAAGTAGTCGTTATTTATTCATGTTTACGTAATCCTGTTTCAACTTTTTCCATCTGTCTCCTAAACTTTGAATCGTGACAATATTAGGTTTTTTACCTTTGCTGGCCTCGTAAATAAAAGGGCCTTCATAGCCTGATTCTACTAAGGCTGAGAGTAACTCTGTCCAGTCAATAACTCCTTCTCCTGGTAACCAATGTCGTTCGTTTTTACGGTCGTAGTCAGACATGTGGGTATTTTGGATCTTTCCTTTTGTATTTTTCACAAAAGTGACCTGGGGTTCAATTAACAGGTGATTCACATCGAAGCATATTGCTGTATTATCAATGCCGTTAATGATCTCCAGTAACTCGGTGGATGTATTTCCCAGGCATGTTCTGGGAAGATTTTCAACCAATAAAGGAATATTCAGTTCCTTTGCTTTAGCAGCCAGTTCTTGTAGAGACTTCTTACTGGCTACTATCCTTGTTGCACGTTCCTCATTGGAAATAGGCTCTGCACTGGGATGAATGACAAACTTTTCAGGTGCAACGATTTTTGCACTTAATATCATATCATTCATATTCAGTTCTACCGCTCTTTGCCTTAAAGTATCGTTCGTTTGCGAAATATCGTAAGGACCGCCAAATGGCAAATGAACAGACCATATCACGATTCCGGCCTTATCTGCCCGATTTTTGACTTTTATGGCCCATTCTTCCATCTCCTCCTGCGTTTTTTTAGCAGAATAAGGCCAGTCTATTTCCAGATACGGCAGATCGTTTTTGGCGAGTGCATCCATCTCTTCCTGCGTCATTTCAATAAATACGTCATCGTTGGCCGAACCTGCTTTCCAGTAGTCTAGTGGAGATGACTTTTTTTGACTGCAGCTCATCGTGAGAAAGGCTGTGGCAGCAATTATCAAATGTATCTTTTTCATTGTTTATCAGAATATTAATCAGTTGAGAATAATTGTCCATTGTTGGGAGCGTGTACCGCTGGCAGAAGTGACGGTAAACGTCTTCGTCTTTGAAGACCAGTCACTGTATCCATCTAATGCCGGTGAAATGTTAGCTCCTGAAGAAAGCCCGCAAGTGAGGAAAATACTGGATAGATCCGTTCCTGTTTTCACAGAAATGGTTACAGTTCCTTTCTCTGTATCGATAATCGGATTTTCTGAGATGATATTTCCTTTGTTTCTATCATAAGCATTCACTAATAATATTTCTGTTTTATCGAAGTTAGGTGCATCCGGAATTTCTGTTTTTTCGCATGCGGAAAGGACAAAACAGGTTATAATGGCTATTATATATTTTAATTTGTTCATAATGATACATATTTATGTTAGACAATTGCTTAGTAACCAGTATTTTGTTTGATGGCACTCACTCTGATAATCTCCTCATAAGGAATAGGATGGAGATAAAGGCGATCGTCCCAACTTCTGGTGTCGACTGTCTCAACAGTAAATTCAGTTGGTGAAACGAATTTGAGTCCATGAAGTTTACCTTGTGTCTGTGCACCGATTCTCCATCGGCGAACATCGTAGAATCGATGATCCTCAAAGGCAAGTTCCAGACGGCGTTCTTTCCGGATCAGCTGACGGAGTTTTTCCTGATTTGTTTCTGTATAGGCAGGTAACCCGACGCGTGCCCGAATTTCGTTTACGGCTTTTAAGGCACCTTGTATGTCATTAGTCTCTACACGGGCTTCTGCTTCATTCAAAATAACTTCGGCGTAACGGATCATGATCCAGTTCGTACTATGATCTTTGCCCGAAGCACCTGCATATGGATAATTATAATTGTCATAATCGATCCATTTCCATACGTTATAACCGGTTTGTGAAGCATCGCCTTTGTCGGGGGTATCCATTAAGTAATGATCTACCGTAACGGGGCCTTTATCTCCTTTGAAAAATATTTCCGATCCGTGGAAGACTATATTAGCGTAAAATCTTGGTTCCCGGTTTTCATATATTTTGGAGGTATTGACATCAAACACTTCTCCGTTATCTTTTTGTGAGAATGCGGGAGCAGGTGTTCCGTCTTTCAATTCAAACTCGTCTACCAAATCCTGTGTCGGTCCGATGCCGCCCCAACCTCTGTCTCCATAGGGATTATTTATATAACATACCAGATTGAAAACCATCATATTGTTATATACGTCCGGGCTTTTGAATTGTAGGTCGAATATGATTTCCTTATTATCCTTATTCGTTATCCACCAGATGGAACGATAATCTTCGGGTGTTGTGCCGGGTATCAATTCATAATCCAGTTGTCTGACAGCTTCGCAACTCTTAATGGCATCGGCATATCGTTTGTCATATAGTTCTGCTCTCGATTTTAAAGCCAGGGCTGCACCTTTAGTTGCTCTTCCCTTGTCTTTGCCGCTCCACGTGTTCGGAAGTAGTTCGATCGCTTTATTCAGGTCGGCAATGATAAAGTCATAACTTTCTTTTTCTGAGCTACGTGGAATTTCCCAGTTATCTTCCATCGTAAGTACTTTATCAAGAAGTACTACTCCGCCATACCGTTTAACAAGGTCGAAGTAAAACATGGCCCGCAGGAAATGGACTTGTCCTGTCAATACATTTTTTTCATCTTCTTCAATACTAGACTCTCCTATTCTTTCGAGAAAACGGTTACACTTACGGATTTTCTCGTAGTGATCGTTCCAGATGTTATCGTTCGGATCGGTGGCACTCACCAGATTATAATTAAACAAGTAAGTACTGGCACGAAACTTATCTCTTTGAGCCGAAACGGAGTTGTCTGTTCTGTTTTCTTGCTCCAGACGTGTGTCCAAATAGATTATTGAATATAGATTATTTACATAATAATCGACTAATATCGGGTCTGCCCAGAATGCATCATCTCCAATCTCATCCAAAGGAGTTTTATCCAATATGCTGTTACAGCCATACGACAGGAATGCCAGCAGGAATAAAAGTGATAATTTTATATTTTTCATACTGTGGTAATTTTATTATTAGAAGGTAATATTTACTCCAAGTGTATAATTCTTCATCTGAGGATATGCCGAACCATCCATACCGGCATCTGTTGCGTTGTCGGTACGTAACTCAGGGTCCATGTATTTGATGGCAGAGATTGTAAACAGGTTCTGTGCACTGGCAAACAGTCTCAATCCCTGGATCATAGCTACATTCTTCAGGAGATACTTTTTGAAGTCGTATCCTATTTCAATGTTTTTCAGGCGCAGGTAAGAACCGTCTCGTTGCCAGAAAGATGAAGTATAGTTGTTATTGGGATTGCCGCCATAATACAGGCGTGGAAACTCTGCATCTCTATTCTCCGGTGTCCAGGTATTGTTTATATGATGTTCGAACAACGTACTACCTTTACCTTCTGAATAGGGATGTGCCAGAAATCCGGTGTAACCATAAGTTGTAAGCCCTGCTCCCTGAAAGAATAACTGGATATCAAAACCTTTGTATTCACCGTTCAGATTTAGACCGAATACCAGTTCGGGGAATTTGCTTCTTCCGATAGCCACCTTATCTTCTGCATCAATAATACCATCACCGTTCTGGTCTTTGTATTTGATATCTCCTGCTTTTGCTTTACCGAATTGTGGTTGCGGAGAGTTATCTGCTTCTTCGTCGGACTGGAATAATCCTAAAGCCTCATAACCGAATTGCTGGTTCATCGGACGTCCTGTTATTCTTGTGTTAGGGTTATTTTTCTGTCCGGCGGGTTCCAGCAGGTCTATAACCTTATTTCTGGCCCATGTCAGGTTTCCTGTTACCGAGTAATTGAATTCGCCTACCGTATTTCGGTGAGAAAGATTCATGTCAATCCCGCGGTTATCAACCGTACCTACATTGGCTGCCGGTAGTTTGTAGCCTAAGATTCCCGGCATATCAGTACGTTCACGTAAGATGTCGCGGGTAATTTTATAGAAATAGTCGGCTTCCAATGTCAGCTTACTGTTGAAGAAGGAAGCATCCACACCCACATTGAACATTTCTGAAGTTTCCCAGGTAATGTTGGGGTTCGGGAATCTGTTTTCCGTATATCCTATGGCAATTTCGGGCGACTGACCGCCGAACACAGCATTATCTCCGGTTCCATAAGCAGACATATATCTGAATCGCCCGATATTGTCTGTGCCGGCTTTACCCCACGATGTTCTTATCTTCAGGTTGTTGACA
The DNA here is from genome assembly GCF_000969835.1 of Parabacteroides goldsteinii DSM 19448 = WAL 12034. Classification (GTDB taxonomy): domain Bacteria; phylum Bacteroidota; class Bacteroidia; order Bacteroidales; family Tannerellaceae; genus Parabacteroides; species Parabacteroides goldsteinii. The sequence continues at coordinate 2,257,115 of NZ_KQ033912.1, read as the reverse complement.
ATGTGTTCTACCGGTTCCATAAAAGGTTCCGATGATATTCTCCAGGCTGCAGATACGGATGGGAAGAAACCATATCGTTTGGCTTTAGGAAATTTCTCTGAACCGTCTATACGTCCGTTTGCTTCGAGCATATACTTTTCTTTATAGTTATAGGTCAGACGGAACACGGATCCAACTTTTGCATCTTCCTTGGCCTTGCCGCTGTTGTCTTTATCTTTGTCGGGTCCCGCAAATAGTTGATGGATAGATGATATTTGATATTTATACCGGGCAGCCCAGAAGTCATCTCCCTGTCCCTGTGATGTCGTGAATACGAATAAGGCACCTAACTGGTGATCTTTTGCAATCGTTTTGTTATAACTGGCTTGTGCCTCAAAGGTATAAGACTGGTTTTGTTCAAATGATTCTTTCAGGTCGGCTCCTTCTTTGTTAGGCGAGCTACCGTCGTATTCACCCAGTATCTTGTTCCAGATATAGAAATTGACGGGGCTTGTCCATGTTTTTGTTTTGTCGAAGTCCTTGTCGTAGGCGAAGATACCTTTTACATTTAATCCTTCTACACCGGGTATTTTTAAGTCAAGAACAAAGCGTGTGTTCAGGATGCTTTTCCTGTTATGGCTATAACCGCCGTCTGTAACCAATCCGATCGGGTTGTATCCTAACGACACCTTTCCCAGTTTGCCGTCAGGGAACCGCCCCGGGTCTGTCTGTGGATTACGATACATATTAGAGAAGATAAAAGAGGTACTTTCTGCAATTGTATTTCTATCTTCCTGTCTGTATGCCATGTCTGCCGATAAGGTAAGCCATTTGTCAATGATATTGGCGTCTATATTGGCACGGATATTATAACGTTTGAAATCAGTAGAAGGTGTATTAGTACGTGTATCTCCATATAGGGCGTCCTGATTTACAAAACCGAATCCTACGAAATATTTTACGCTCGAATTTCCACCGCTGGCTGTCAGGCTGTGTTGTTGTTGCCATGCTCTGGGCAGCAGGACTTCTTTGGTCCAGTTGGTGTTCGGGTATCCGTAAGGATCTGAGCCGTCTCTGAACTTTTGCAATTCGTCTTCCGTATATACACCATACATACCCGGATCATTGCCCATGCTCATTTCTTTGTTGCGCCATGCATCATTCATAAGGCGTGCATGATCGTAAGAACTGGCTATTTTCGGCATGCGCGTCGGGACTCCAAAGCCACCTTTGAAGCTATAATTGACAGATGTTTTTCCGGTATTCCCGCGTTTGGTGGTAATCAGGATAACCCCGTTGGCTCCGCGTGCACCGTAAGGAGCAACAGCAGATGCATCTTTCAGGACCGTCATACTTTCTATCTCGCTGGGGTCGAGCTGACTCATGCTACGTCCGACTATTCCGTCCACAACGATCAGCGGATCTGACGACGTAGGAGAACTTGAACCGCGGATAATAATTTTAGGATTCTCATAACCCGCTTCACCACTACTTTGTTGTACCAGCAAACCACTGACACGTCCGCCCAGCGAAGATGATAAGTTGGTAGAAAGCAATGACTCCAGGCTCTTCACCTTTACAGTAGAAGCGGATGCTGTTACCGTCTGCTTTTTCTGGACACCGTATCCTACTACTACGACCTCTTCGATCTTTTGCGTATCCTCAAGCAGTTTGATCGAAAAAGAACTCTTATTTCCTACAGCTATTTCTTGGGTAAGATAACCGATATATGATATCTGCAATAAAGAGTTTTCAGGTATGCTTAAAGAGAAGTTACCATCTACATCGGTAATTGTTCCGATAGTGGTTCCTTTTACAGATACGTTTGCTCCGATAATTGCTTCACCGTTCTCGTCGGTAATTATGCCGTTAACTGTTTTTTCTTTTTGCTGTGAAGCCTGAACCTCTGCTTTTGATTCTTTCTTCATCAGCATAATGTTGCTGCCCTCCATTGCATAGACGATATCGGTATTACCGAACGTCTTGTTTAGGATCTCTGCTACCGTTTTGTTGTCTGCATTGATCGTTACTGTTTGATTCAGGTCAACTTCATTTTTATTATATACAAACAGATACTCTGTCTGTTTCTCTATTTCCCGGATAAGATCTTTTGTAGAGATACTATTGGCAACAATGGAAACTCTCGCAGTCTGTGAGGAGGCTTCCGTTGCAAATAGTCCGGAAACAAATACAAAGAGGCACATAAAGGCTAGTTTCATAATACGAAATATGTGTTTAAATTGTGGTTTAAGCGGGACAAAAGAGCCCCTGTACAAAATATTTTTCATACTTTTGTAAACTGTGTTAGTTAATACTTAGATATTTAAGGAAAGAAGTCGGGTATTGACTTACTCTTGGCCGGAAAGTGTTGGAGCACTTTCCGGTTTTTGTTTGTTCATGTCTTTTATCTCATAGGCTAACTGTTTTTGTGATTAATTATTTAATGATTATCAGATTCAAGTCATTGTCTTTCGTATAGGTAAACTTATTCTTTAATTGAAGAACTTTCAATACATGCTCTACACCGTCTTTGGTACGGAATTTTCCAGAGTAACGGTTCCTGAGCAATTCCTTGTTTTGTACATCAATCTTTACATCATAGTATAATTCAAGTTTTTCTATCATTTTTCCTACAGGTTCATCATAGAAGCATATTAGTCCTTCTTTCCATAAGAAATAAGTGTCGTGTTCTATTATTCCTTTTTTCAGCTTACCGTTTTCTATATAAGTACGGGTGTTGGGCTCCAACCTGACGGTGGTGTGGGTGTCTGACGACGAAACTTCGACAGAGCCTTTTAGCAAAGAAGTTTCAAAGTTAGAAGAAGCGGAATATGCTGTGACATTGAATTCTGTTCCTAATACCCTGATATCATATTTCTCGGTTTTTACGGTAAAAGGCTTTTCTGCATCTTTAGCAACATCGAAATAACCTTCTCCGTCCAATATGACGTTGCGGCTGTCGGCTGTAAATCTGTCGGGGAAACTAAAAGTAGTCTTTGCATTTAGCCAGACCTTTGTTCCGTCTGTCAGTGTCAGCTCGGCCCGTTGTCCAGGCGGAACAAAAATTGTTTGCATATTAGCCGGGTCTGTTGTTTCCTCATTTATAATAAATGAGTACACGACGGTAAAAGCGATGATGAAAATGGCAGCTATTTTAGATAATTCAATGGCTATAGTCCGTAATGTCCATTGTTTCTTGTCTGTCGCTTTGTTTTCCTGAATAGTGGAATTCGCTTCCTGCTGCCAGATAGATATATCATATAGTTTACGCAGGGCAAGAAACTCTTTCATGTTTTTCTTGTCGGTATCCAACCAGCGGGCAACCTCTTCTTTTTCTTCCGGAGTTGCATCACCTGCGATATATTTATTTAATAATTCCTGGTTCATTCCTTTACTTTTGTGGGGATGTGTTTCATGCCCCGTTATTATTAAAACGATTCATTGAGTGATAACCCTAGTGGAGTATGAGAAATTATTGGAAAAAAAAGTAGAAATAGAAGAGCGGCAGGTAATCCTTCAGATTTTCACGCAGAGGCTTTAAAGCCTTTGTGATATGATACTCAACGCCTTTAACTGTAAGTTGGAGTTCTTCGGCTATTTCTTTATTTGTTTTGTTTTCGAAGCGGCTCATTTCAAAGACACGCCGGGTCTGTTCTGGCAGAAGAGCTAAAGTTGCTGTGACAATCTGCTGCACTTCGGTAGAGAATATGTCTTCGGGATTACATGCTTCCAACGTAGAGATGCGGATATCCAGTTCCCTTTGTCTCATATCCGTCAAGGTGTGAAGTGCTTCTGTTTTGACAGCTTCATGTTTCAGGTGGTCGAGCGATTTGTTTTTTAATGTTGTCAATAGCAAGGCTTCAATATGTTCTATCTCCTTTTCCTTCAATATTTCCCATAATTTAATCAGGACGTCCGATACAATATCTTCGGCGATACATTCGTCATGTACATAGGATTTAGTGAACAGAAAGGATTTTCTGTAGAATTTAGTATATAAAGTGTTGAAGTTATGTATTTCAGTCCCGATCATTTATTTCCGTTGTATTCACAATAGTCATTGGAAAACAAAAGTAGGGAAAATATGGAAAATATAATTCTATTTGATGAAATAATACGTATTGAATTTTTGAGGAAAAGAAAATAGTAGCATAATGAAACCGGCCCCGGCAAGGTTTATAGTCAAATAAAAGAGTGTTGTCGGCGATAAGTTGAGAGGGAATATGTGTCCTGTTGAGTGCAGGACGCGGTATTCGGGGCCGGCTTCATTACTACTATTTTAGTATTAATTAAATGTATACGTAACTCTCACGAGTTAGTTCGTTCAATCATTTTAGGAAAGGACCGGCCGCTGCCGGATCCCGGATGGTTGTTTCGGTGTAGTGGCCGGTGGCAAGAAGCATGGAACAACTTGCCACGGCGTTTACACTTATAGAATCCTGTCGGAAGGTTGTTTTTTAGGCCTCTTAACCGGATGTCGGGGTTGTGAGGGAGACTGCTTTCCTTCCTTGGCGGTAACTGTATTTCTTCTTGCAATGCCGGACTGTCTGCTCTATCAGACGAATCGTCCGTACATCCGGGCACCAGTGCATCGGCATCGCAACAAAATACAGTTACCCAGTGATTCTAAACCATAACCAAAACATAAAATAAAACTTACATAATGCTGCTTGTAGCATCTTCACCGTTACCCTGTATCCAGTCCGTAACGGATACCTCTTTCAATGTAAGAGCCTCTCCGCTGAGAGTTAATTTGTAGAGGTATTTATGTCCTTTTTCCCACATCGTCTGTGCAGGCATCTTGTACTTATATGAATTCCCGTTGATTGTGAAAAGAGCTTCGATGTCTCCTTCCGCTATGGGGGCCGTTGTCGGAATCACCCTGATCTGTTGGGTTTTGCAATATTCCTTACCTAATGTAACCGGTTCCGGCAAATTCAGACGGGTCGAGGTGCTGCAACCGGCTATTTTAGTGATTCGTCCGTTTCTGATGTCCATCATGCCTTTGCATATCAGGGAGCTTCCTCCGGCTTTATTTCCTATCTGTATGGCACTTAGCTGATAGCTTTCATTTTCTCCTTCCGGCAGATTCACCTGGAAAGAAATGAGCGACAGCGCATGTTCCATATTCAGCAAGACCACCGGGGAGATGCTGTTTACTATTTTTTGGCCGAGAGCGTGTGTGCCATACATATAGTCGCGGGTTTGAGTGGCATCGGGCGACAGCTTCACAGGAATGCTTGCTGTTCCGAGCTTCATCTGCGACTGATATGGATAATAGGCATACACGGTGGCCGGGTCAAAATTAAGTGTGACTTCCGGCGTTTGCCGCCAGGAGATTTTATTACTAATTAAATTTGCTTCTGCTTTTACATTTATATAATCACTATCCTCGTCATAAAGTCCGCCGTCGCTTTCGCGTGTAATCAGCAGTCCTATTTCCGAACCTTCTTTGAATTCCTGTACGAAATTCGCCGATTTAGTAGTTAAAATACGTGTAATAATTTTTAATGGCTTTTCTTTCGCGCTAATACTCTCAATGGCTGAGAAATTGCTCTCGTGCGAACAACCAGCCAAACCCGAAATCAGTGTAATTAATAGTAATAAATTTCTCATACTTTTATGCTATTTTTGTATCAAATTTCATATTGCAAATATCCGGCAGTTTGGGGAAAGAGAGGGATCATACGGTATAAAACCACGATGAAATGGTATAAAAACGCATGGTGCAAATAATCCAGAGGCGTCAAATTGTCTAAATAGAGTGCAAATCAACTAATTGAGGGACCAAATTGTTTATACTAAAACGAGGGGAAAGAATATGCTGGACAAAATACAGTTTTTATTGAGTATGCAAATAATAGGCCTGTGCGTATTAGGAGGCATTATGATGCTATTGAGGTCATTTGGTAACCGAGCACGACTTATTTTGGCATGGAGTATGATTATGTGGGCTTTGATGGCTGTAATCAGAATTTCCGTTAATTCTTATGTGGATGAAGCAAAGGAAGCGTTCCATCCCGACGTTCTTATTGCAAGCTGTTTTGTGACAGCCTGCCTTGCTAGTTATGTGATTGAAAAGCTACGTCCCGGTTTCCTTACTTTAAGGCGTTTTTCGGTTTTTCTTTCGCCTGTTATAGTAGGTGGTTTATCGTATCTTACTTATCGGTTATCGGGTGGGGAGATTCATGTTTTTTATTCGATAAAAGATGTTTTTACGCATTTTAATCTGGATGTATTTCTGCGGCTATTGGTCTTGGCGCTTACTCTTTTTTATATGATTGTGCCGATATATCTGGTTATAAAATATGCCGATGAATATACAGCTTATTTAAGTGAAAATGTGTCGGACCCTGAAAACTATGACCTGGAGTGGTTGAGGCGGACAATGATCGTGTTGTCTATCCTGTATTTCCTTTATGTTATTTTGTTGCTGACCGACCGGACGATTCTTTATGTCGTTATTAAGTCTGTTATGCTGGTAGTATGGTTTTATTTCTTCTATAAGGCTTTATTCCTTAAAAATATCCGGCTTGAGCATTCCTTTAAGAACGGGTGGGATCTTCCTTCGAATGATGAGGAAGAGGATGATGATGACGAGGAACAGCGGGGTGCCCTTTTCAAACGTTATGCAGAAGAGGTGAATACTTGGTTCGAGCGGGAGAAACCTTATCTGAATGATGACCTCCGGTTAACTGATCTTCAACGGGTGTTCCCTATCAGTCGTTCCTATCTTTCGCAATTGTTTAATAAGGAATTGGGAATGTCATTCTCCGATTATGTAAACCAGTTCCGGGTGGAGGAGAGTAAGCGCCTGATGGATGCCGAGTCGCTTGCCAGTATCCAGGAGATTGCCGAACGTTCCGGTTTTCATTCCATGAGTACATTCCGCCGTGCCTTTATTAAGCAGACAGGGATTGTTCCTTCCGAGTACAAGAGGGGATAGGTTGTATTATCGGTTTTACTATATAACGGTCTGAGAGAAGTATCATATATTATGATATTATAGTCGCATATATTATGAAAATGTTGTATCATAATATATGATATTTTGTTATCGTAATATATGAAATAAATATCTTGTAATGTACGGAACTATTTTCTACTTTTACGTCCTATTAAAAAATACGCTTACCATGAATAACACAACTACTACTGCCCGTCCGCATATTGTCTGGCTGGACGCACTTCGCTTCGTTGCTATCCTGATGGTGATTGCCTGCCATTGTACGGACCCTTTTAATGCCTCTCCGGAGTCGCGTGCCAATCCTGATTTCAATTTCTGGGGATCAGCTTATGGATCAATGCTGAGGGCCTGTGTGCCTCTGTTTGTGATGATGACAGGTTTCTTGTTGCTTCCGGTGAAGCAGGAGGCTTCGGTCTTTTATAAGAAACGTATTCCGCGTGTCTTTTTTCCTTTCCTGATCTGGTCAGTGCTGTTTAATCTGGCTCCATGGTTTATCCAATGGGTAGGAGGGAGTCCGGAACTGGTGACAGACTTTTTTCCTTACGCACCCAATCCTTCAGCTTCTTTGGCCGACGGGTTGAAAGATGTAGCTATGATACCGCTCAATTTTACCGTTTACGCAACGCCGATGTGGTATATTTATGCTTTAATCGGATTGTATCTTTATATGCCTGTCTTTTCTGCCTGGGTGGAAAAAGCATCCGAAAAGGGTAAACGCTGGTTCTTATATATTTGGGGAGCTTCGTTGTTTATTCCTTATCTGATGGAGTTTGTTTCTCATTATCTTTTCGGAACTTGTTCATGGAATGCTTACGGCCTATTCTATTATTTTGCCGGTTTTAACGGGTATTTATTGCTCGGGCATTATTTAGGGAAAGGAAATGACTGGTCGGTCGGCAAAACACTGGCTGTTGTTGTTCCTTTGTTCCTGATTGGCTATCTGGCCACTTTCATTGGGTTCAGATATATGACATCGGACCCGAATGTGAGTGAGGAAGGCATGGAACTGTTCTTTACTTATTGCTCTCCGAATGCGATGTTGATGACGGCGGCCATATTCCTTCTGATGCAGAAGGTCCGTATTACTTCTCCTTTGATTTGCCGGGCGTTGGCTAATCTGACGAAACTGGGGTTCGGCGTTTATTGCGTACATTATTTCTTTGTAGGGCCTTCTTATTTACTGACGCTTTGGTTGGGTATTCCTATTCCGGCAATCGTTCCGGTATCGGCTGTCTTTACGCTGGCAGCGACCTGGCTGTTTGTCTATTTATTGAGCAAACTGCCTTACTCCAAATACATTATCGGGTAAGGCGCTTCAACGGCCCGGCCGGCCTTTTGTGCAAATGATGTTAAAAGCCGCTCCGGGAAGTATATCGTATCTATATAACCACTACTTTTGTGTTATAAAACATATTTATAGAATATGTTTAGACAAAGAGATCGTTTTAAATAATTAGTATTGCGCTATGAAAAAGTTAGCAAGAAAGTGTCTCAGCTACCTGGAAGTTTTGGGTAGATATGCGATGCAAAAGTATGGAATAGAATAAAATGAAGTTTTTCAGTGTTGGGGATATCCGGAAGGGTGTCCCTTTTTTATGGCTGATAATAGCCGTAAGGTATTAACTCTTCTCTGTTTTTTATCTCTTTCAGGTAGCAATCGTCGAGCAGGGTGATTCGGTTCGCTATTTTGTGTACTTCCCTGAAATTGTGGTCTGTCAGAATGATTCCGTGGTTTTGGGCGCTTTCGGTCATCAGTTTGCGTATCTGTTCGGCAACAACGGGCGAGACGCCGCTGAAAGGTTCGTCCAGCAGGATATAAGGGGCCGGACTGAAAAGGGTGGTTTTGATTTCCAGATAACGTTGTTCTCCGGTTGATATTTCACAGATACGGGAGGTCCGGATGCGAAATAGTATTGGGTCTGCGAAAAAGCGTTTCCTGTCTTCCGGAGCGATACAAAGTTCTGCTATCCGTGACACTTTCAGATGTGAGGGAAAGGAGGGATGCTGTGGCAGATAGGCAAGCAGTCCGGAGCGGAAAGCCGGCCCTTTTATGACTTTTCCGTCGATGCGGATAAACTTCCGGTCGGCTTTCAAGGTGCCGAAGATGATATTCAGCAAGGTTGATTTGCCTGTCCCGTTTCGTCCGAAAAGGGCAATAATATCTCCCCGGCAACATTTCAGGTAAACATCTGCCAGTATGGTCCGTTCGCCGAACGATTTAAGTATGCTGTCTATTTCAAGGCCTGTGTACATAGCTCGATGATTTGATTCAGTAGATTACAGCAGATGAACATGACGATAAACGTAACGATCCAGAGTTGATACTTGCCGATTCCCTGATTATAATAGAAAAAATATTCTTCTTTGCGTGTCAGTTCCTTGTAGATATAGTCGAATCCCAGTCCGACCGTAGGGATGAGTTGTAGCCATAGTCTGATAGAGTCGATCATGCTAACATAGAATCGAAGTGCGCTAAAAGAGGCAAACAGAAAACCGATCAGGACACTGAATTTTAATGTACTGAGGAAGAATGTCCGGTAAAACCGGTATTGTGTTTTCCATCTTTGCAGGCTATCCATAATCGATCGGTTTTAAGAGGATAACTGATTTTCCGCTAAGATATTCAAATCCGGGGGAATTGAGGTGGGATTCTTTTTAATAAAGTATAAAAGGGGATGAATAAGATCTTTTAATTCACACCTCAATGTAGGTTTCATTGTCTGTTTGGTTCCGCATAAACCACATAATTGGAATATCCTGTATTATCATCCAGCAGCAATAAAACAATATTGACACGTTCTGTCACCCAAATGGCAACAGGGTAAGCACTAGGATATACCTTTTGTTCGGAGAACAGTTCGTCATACAGTTGCCACATCTTATCTCTATTATCTTCATATGTGGGGACTGAATAGAGTTTGCAGAAATAGTCGTAAAGTTGGTAGCTTTGAGTCATGTTGCCGTTAAAAACCCTTACTTCGGCATATGGGACAGTGCCGCAAAGGCCGTATGTGGTCATCAAATTAGGGCCACTTTTAAGTACATCTGCATAAGTACTCCATGCTGATGAGTTTTTAGTAATGTCTTTCCAGTTGTATTCCAGAAAATCCTTCTCATCGGTAATGGTGACGGCGAGTTGATGACGGAAGATAACCTTGTTGTCTTTCCATGCAGTCAGGTTAGTTTTATATTCACCGGGATACTTGAAACAGTGCCCCCATTCCAAAGTCAGACGGTTACCTACCCCTTCGTGTTCAAACACTCTGAAACTGTTGTTTATCTCATCTACTGTCCAAACAATAGAATCGCATACAACAGAAAGACTATTAGAATTAATTGACTTCGAATCTTCATTATAGAGATAAAAATTCATCGTATCGAAAATGTTCCCTTTCGGTTGTTTTACGGCAAGACGGGGCATCGGGTATTCTGTCACTTTCACCTTTATTGTGGCTGATTCTCCCGTTTCATGGTCGGTGACGACAAGATCTGTTTCACCTTTCTGTTTACCCTTAATTTCTATTTTAGCCTTATAGTCGTCAAGCTCCCAAATATAAGCGGCATCAATAAGCTCCGGGTTTTCAACATTCAACGTAGTGTTTTCATGAGCAGTCAGATCAATGGAAATACTGTATCCCTGTATTACTTCGCACGAGTTTTGAGAAAGCTCCAAATAGTATTCCTGTTTATCATCTTCACTACAACTTGTAAAACCCATTGTGAACAGGAACAAAAGCATTCCAAATAGACTTTTTATTTTCATATATTTCTTGTTATATATTCTTATATTCTGCCAAAGATACGAAAAGTATTCACTAATCTCCGCTTTTTGTTTAATAGCCAATAAGATTCATGATTTTTCAAGCCTTTTCTCCTTTATCTCTGTGGCAAAGAATTAATCTTTCTTTTTTCAAATAAATATTCCCTCTAACTTTGCGAAATCTCTGAATTGTTTCGAAAGCAGGAGGGAATAAAATATGCGGATAGGCTATGATTACCTGTCTTTTACTTTACAACAAAAGTCTCTTTTAATTTGATATCGTTGGAAGAGGCTCCGATGCGGACTTCAAATTCGCCCGGTTCGACTGTCCATTCCATATGTCTGTCGAGAATTTGCAGGTCTTCCGGCAAGAGGACGAAGGATACGGTCTTTGTCTCGCCCGGTTGCAGGGAGATACGTTCAAAGCCGCGTAACACGGATTCGTAAGCGATTACACTGCTTACTTTGTCGCGGATATATAACTGTACGACTTCGTCACCGGCACGTTTGCCTGTGTTGGTGACATCTACGGTAACGGTTACAGGACTTTGCGAATAGGGTGTTTCCTGTTTTACGGAAAGGTTTGAATAAGCAAAGGTGGTATAACTCAATCCGTAGCCGAACGGGTAAAGAGCACCGTTTACACGGGTTCTTCCTGAACCGTTAGGGCCTTCGAAGTATTGGCCGTCCTGTGAACCCGGCTTGAACGGGAAGTTGAACTCGATCTGTCCGATTGAACGGGGGAAGGTAACAGATAAGCGGCCGCCTGGGTTATAATCGCCGAATAAGGTCTGCGCGATCGCTTCTCCACCTAACTGGCCGGGGAACCAGGCTTCCAGGATGGAGGGAATGTTGCGATCAGCCCAGTTGATAGTCAGCGGCTGTCCGTTGATCAGGACGAGTACGACGGGTTTGCCGGTGGCGTGCAAGGCTTCCAGCAGTTGTTGCTGACGGCCCGGAAGATCGAGGCCAGTGCGGGATTTACTTTCGCCAGTGCAGGATTCGTCTTCTCCCAGTACGGCAATGATAACGTCACAATCGGCGGCGGCGGTGGCGGCTTCGGCAATCCCTTTCTTTTCCTCGTCGGTTAGCGGAGTCGGGACGATTTCGCTGTCGGGCCAGTTGGCGTCTTTTACTTCGCAGCCTTTGGCGTAAATAACTTCTGTCTGATTGCCCAGATAGTCTTTGATGCCGTCGTAAACAGTGATGTTATCCAGTCCCTGAGGGCCGTAACGGCTGATCATATAGTTCGTTTCCTTGGCTAACGGACCGGCTATAAGAACCTTTTTCGTCTGGTTCTTGTCCAATGGGAGCAGGTTGTTTTCGTTTTTCAGCAATACGAGGGATTGTTTCTGCATATCCAGTACGAAGTCGCGATGTTTGTCGGCTCCGACAATCTTATCGGCGGCTTTCGGGTCTTTTACATACGGAGAATCGAACAGTCCCAGTTCGAATTTAACGCGCAATACGTCGGCAACCATGCGGTCGACCGATTTCATGGAGAGTTTGCCTTCCTTTACCAGTTTACGTACCGGCAGGATATAGTCTTTCGGATGTGTGAAGTTGGTGCGGACGTTCAGGCCGGCTTCTACTACCTGGCGTACGGCTTCTTCATAAGAATCGGCTACATGGTGCTTGGTCTGAACGAACTCGACCGCTTCGCTGTCACTTACTATGTATCCTTTAAAACCATATTCCTGGCGCAACAGCTGTGTCAGGAAATAATAGCTGGCTGTTACAGGCACACCGTCCCAGTCGTTATAACTGCTCATCACACCTTTCGGATGCGCTTTCTGGACAACTCTTTTGAAAGGATAGAGATGGATCTCATGCAGTTCGCGGGGAGCCACATGCGGGTCGGTACGGACGGCGGCATCGCGGCCACCCTTCGGAATGCTGTAAACGGCAAAATGTTTCAATGTGGAAGCTACACCGTTCTGCTGGATACCTTTTACCATCTGTGTGCCCAGTTCGCCTACCAGATAAGGGTCTTCTCCGTAAGTCTCCAGCACACGTCCCCAGCGCGGATCGCGGGCGACGTCGAGGATGGGAGCGTACACATTATTGTATCCTAAAGCCTTTGCTTCCTTACCGGCTATATCTCCCGCCTGATGAACCAGGTCGCGGTTCCAGGTGCTGCCGATATTAATGGGAGCGGGCAGGGGAGTTGCCTTGGTATGGTTCAAGCCGTGGATGCCTTCGTTGGAGAAGTCTACAGGGATGCCCAGGCGTGTTTCTTCGATGAACCAGCGCTGCGTTTTGTTGATCGCTTCGGCATGGTTGCTGAACGGGTAGATCAGGTCGGGTGTGCGGCGGCGGGCGCTTCCCACACCGTTCAGTTGTTCGTCGATATTGGCGATACCGTCTTTCCAGATCTCATTCTTCCATCCTTCGGTGGGCAGGGAGTCTTTCAGGACACGCCCGAAGCCGTAGAGGGTGGCCATCTGGCAACTTTTTTCTTCCAGTGTCATCTGGTTCAGAAGGTCTTGTACACGCGCTTCGATAGGGGCTTCGGGATCTTCATAAACGTCTTTTACGCCGTTCTTGTTAAGGTCTATCCACCCTTTTTTGTAGATCGAGTCTTTCGCTTGTATAGTCACACTACCCAGACAGGCGGCAGCAAGTAATAGATACTTCACATTCATGTTTTTCTTCGCTGATTATGATATTTTTGTAATAATAAAAACCGTATGATTGTAATCATTACAACAAAGATAAGGATTATCAACCATACGGTCAAGAGATTAGTGACAAAGTGAAAAATACTTATTTAGTATCCCACCATAAACGTGCATCAATTTTGTTGAATTCAGCTTGCGTGTTATAGTTTTCAGTATTCATAGAAGCCTCTTTTGCCGGATACAACACACGTACAGGTGCATTTTCCTTGTTTAGCAAAGCCCCGTTCAAGCGGTCGTCATCCAATATAGGCAGGTCTGTACGACGATATTCAGCCCATGTTTCATAGATTTGCAGGAAGTTAAGATGCATCCACTTTTGCGTAGCGATCTGTTCCAACGCCTTTGAAGCATCAAACTTGTAGGCAGAAGAAGCAATCCAGTTACGTAAAGTCTCGTCCGAAACGTCTGTTCTGGCTAATTCTTCGTCCTTGCCTTCCGCATCACTGGTCTTGTAGTAGTCGTAATAGTTTTGTACAGACAAAGCGATGCCTTTGTTATAAAACTCCTCTGCATTCCCGCTGTACAATCCACGTTGAGCAGCTTCCGCCAGGCAAAGGTAAGTTTCGGCAGCCGTCATACCAATTCCGACAGGGAACTGGAAGTTCTTACGGAAAGTAACCGAATTTAAACAACCATAGGTTTCGCGCAGACTTTTTTCAGTGTTTCCATTATATTCGTTGATCAAAGCAATGGCCTTGTCGGCTGAAGCCGGATAACCTAGGATCTCTTTGCTGTCTTCATATACCTTGCCTTCGTCATCTGTTGCAGGTTGATACAAGACATACAGGCGAGGGTCGTTTGCTTCTTTGAACTTGTTGACCATCAACTCCGGCGCATACATATAAAAACCTTGTCCCGTAGAATGGCTTTCATTCATAGCACGCCATAGGGCATCAGGAGCGGTTGACTGGCCTGAAACTTTGATATACGCATTATCATCGTTGGTTGTAATCAATTGGTCGATAGACAATTCAGACAGTACAGATTTGGCCTTTTCAGGATCTACGTTTGAGATACGCATCGCATAACGCAGGCGCAGTGAATTAGCAAATTTAGACCAACGCTGGCAATCGCCTGCATAGATGATATCCTGACGTTTGAATGTATCGTCTGAAGTTGCTGTCTTGAAATAATCGGCAGCCACCTTCAAATCGTCCAGCATGTTGTAGTAAATATCCTTTTGCGTATCATATTTCGGGCGGAAAATCACTGCTCCTCCGTAGATAACATTACGTGCGGTAAAGGCTTCCGAGTAAGGCATATTGCCAAAAAAGTCACTAGCGATAGCCGTATTGAAGGCCTTCATCACCTTTGTCGCTTCGAAATATTTTTGATAGCTTTTTTGTTCTTCGGGAGATAACGTGGCATAAATCTTATCGATTTCCGTCAACGTTCTCATACGCGTTTCGTAATAGTTTTCCCAACGTCCCAGGTCGTCGGTAATATTCTGATACAACGTATTGCGGTTTTCACCTTCCTGGCGGGCCGTTGTCTGGAGATAAACACCCAGGCGGCGGAACGTCAAGTTGTATGTATCTACATAGTCGATAGCGATTGTTTGAAGCGCTCCTTTAGTAAACAGATATTCTATTTCGCTGGAAGTAAACGCATCCGGATTATCATGCTTTTCATCCAACTTGTCTGAACAAGAAGAGAAAGCGACCATTGCGCTTAAAATGAATCCATATATTGTTTGTTTCATAGATTTACTTATTATGTACATTAATTTTCAAAAAACTTAGAAACTTGTTTTAAGTGCAAAACCGAAACTACGAGCCGACGGGTAAGTCGTATATTCTACATAAGCGTTGGTTCCGCTTGTACCCAAAGTAGCTTCCGGATTGATGTTGGGGACGCTCTTATAGATGTAGAACAGGTTGCTACCGATAAGAGAAATATTCAGGTTCTGCAAACCGATTTTAGACACCCAGTTGTTAGGAAGCTGGTAAGACAGTTTCAACTCACGCAGTTTGATATACGTGTTGTCATACAGGTTATCTTCCGAACCGTTACGGTTATAACGCGAATTGTAGTAATCCGAAGCTGCCACGATGATGTCGTTCTTGCTGCCATCAGCCTTTACACCTTCTGCAATCATACCGTCATGATGTACGCGGCCTTCCAACGCATTGGCAGGAGCCGAAGCACTGTGGCTATCCAAAGCTACTTTTTGGTTGGTGTTCTTGTCAATATAGTAAGCCAAACCGCCATATTCTTCATCACGGCCGAACAAAGATTCTTTGCCGGCACCTGTGGCTTTCAAGAAGTTGTTGGTGAATGAAAGCAATTTACCGCCAAATGAACCGTCAATATGCGCACTCAATGAGAAGTTCTTATAGTGGAAGGTATTTGTGAAGCCGGCTACCATCTTGGGTGCAGCGCTTCCGGCATACGTAAATTCTGCTTCCTGCTGGTAATTACCGTTTTTATCTACAATCATATTTCCCTGATCATCGCGTACCCATTTGCGGATGAATACACTAGGAGTAGCATATCCCGGGACAGCTTTGAAGATAGCCGCACTCCAAGGAGAACCGATCTGGCGGTCTTCCATACCATCAATCAACGAGATCAACTCATTGTGCGTGAAAGAGAAGTTCAGCGTACTTTCCCACGTGAAATTCTTTGTTTCAACCGGTGTACCGTTCAGTTGAAGCTCGATACCGTAGTTACCGATTTCACCGGCATTCATACGCATACCTGTGGCACCTGTAGAGGGAGCGACCGGCACGGTGATAATCTGGTTTTTGGTTCTGTTGGTATAATAAGCCAGGTCGAAACCGAGGCGGCCGTCAAACATGCGGCTTTCCAAACCGAATTCCCATGAATACGTCTTTTCGGGAATAATGTTTGTAGGCGGAACGTCGTTGCCGAAGTCGTTGGTAATGGCCGAGTTGTTGAACGAACCGTAATTGTATTCCGTATTAGTGAAATAAATAGTCGGTGTCGTATTACCTACAACCGCGTATGAACCTCTGATTTTTCCGTAATTCCACCAATCCGGCAGATCCAATGTTTCGGTGAACACAAAGCTTAAACCGGCAGAGGGATAGAAGAAACTGCGATTGCCTGCGCTCAGGCGTGAAGACCAGTCGTTGCGGGCCGTCAAATCCAGATACAAGAACCGTTTGTAAGCCAATTGGGCAGATGCGAACACAGCACCCAGGAATTCACCTCGGTTGTAGCCCGTATCTCTACCTGCAGCTTTCGGGTCTTTCTTGTTATTGTTGGTAGAGAACATGCCGTTGTATTTCAAACCTTCAGAGCTCCAGGTCATACCGGTTTCCGCGATATCTTCGCCTGAGATACCCAAGTTGGCTGTCACGTCGAAGTCTTCTTTAAAGGTTTTGTTGAACATCAACAAACCTTCTACATAATCTTTGCGGTAATGATTGTCGGTCTTGCGGTAAAGCCCCTGCAAGTCGCTCATGTTTGCCGGATCGGCATATCTCTTGAACATTTCCTTGTCTTCCTTCTTGTCGTTGTAACGGTCCGTACCCCCACGCAGGCGGAAGTTCAAGAAATCGAATATCTTGACATTGGCAGACAACGAAGCGATCAAACGTTCGCGCGTCTGTGTATACTGGTTTTCATTCTGCTGCCATAACAGATAGTTGATGATGTTGTCGCGGTTTGAGCCGCTGATGCCACTGATTTCGTCGGTCAGGTAGTAGCCTTCGCTGTTCTTATAGTGATCCTTCCACAACTGGGTGATTTCGTTACGAGGCATCGGGTAATTGGATACGCGGTCAATACGCGTGGGCGGATTTTTTGTATCTGAAATGTTGAAAGAGACGGCAGCATCGAATGTCAAACGTTCGTGCACTTTGAAGTTGCCCGAGAGGCTGAAGTTATGCTTGTTCTGTTTAAAGTTTTCCAGGTAACCGGCATAGTTCATATTGGTATATGACAAGCGGATGTTGTTCTTGTCGGTGCCGTTTGTAATAGAGATACTGTTATTGTTGGTAAAACCATCTTTAAAGATATCGCGATAGTTATTAGGCTGCGGAGAGAACGGACGTTTCACGCCATCCCACCAAACCACCTCCGTACCGTCCATGCGCGGACCGAAGCTGCGGTAAGTAGTACCACTGTAGGTATAATCTCCGTTTTCGTTAGCCACGAAATAAGGCGTGCTACCTCCACCGAAGACGTTCTGATATTCAGGCATGTAAGCACGCTGGTCGTATGTATAGGAGGTACCTACCTGGATGCCTAATCCCTTCTTTCCGCCGTCGCCGCGTTTGGTTGTGATCACGATCACACCATTCGTTGCACGCGAACCATACAGGGCGGCCGCATTAGCACCTTTCAGGATAGACATGGATTCGATGTCGTCCGGATTGATATCGTTCAAGGCAGAACCCTGTTGCGTCTGGTCACGTTCGCGACCAGCCCAGTTAGAGTCTGTATCGTTAATAGGAATACCGTCAACAACGATTAGCGGACGTGTATTACCTTCTACGGAGTTGATACCGCGGATTTGAATCTTTGTACCTCCCGTAGGACCGGCAGCCGTCTGTGCAATTTGTACGCCGGCAGCCTTACCATATAATGAGTTGGCTACGTTTTGTACCGGCACGAGCTGGATATCGTCCGACTTCAGTTCGCTCATGGCATAACTCAAGGCGCGTTTTTCCTTTTTGATACCCATGGCGGTTACGACTACTTCATCCAGTTTCTGTGTGTCTTCCACTAATTTGATATCCAACGAAGTCTGTCCGGTATACTTGATTTCTTGCGAAATATAACCGATAAAGGAGATCGTGATAGTAGCACCCTGGTTTACTGCCAAAGAGAAGTTACCGTCCATATCTGTAATAGTACCTTCATTGGTTCCTTTCACAGAGACGGAAGCTCCGGCAACGGGTCCGAATTCATCAACAACGGTTCCTGTTACCTGTTTTTTTTGTTGATTGATGGCAAAAGCCATTTCCGGCTTACTGTCTGCCGCATACACCTGGTTGGGAGCGCAGAAAATACCGGAAAGCAAAATAAGTCCGATAGGTCTGAATACTTTTTTCATAAACGAATTTTTAAGTAGATTCAAGAAATCTGAAATTTTTGATTGCAAATCTATATGATTGTTAAAGGATGATGTATTAATATAGGTTGTTAAAGTGTTGAATGCGGTTTGCGACGGATTTTATCGTTTTTTTGACAGATATTGCTATTTTATTGTTTCATAGTCGCTCTTGCTTCAATGATCCTTTAATGATCCTCCAGTGAAGGTCCACTCATGGGAAGTGACGTAACAGTGACGTAACAGTGGCGTAACAGTGGCGTAAATGCAGTAAACATACGATAAAATGTTATTTGTATGTCATTTTGAGGCCCGCCGTCCGGCCGGATATTCGTTTTGGAGGTATAATTATATATAAACATTATCATTAATCGTTGAAAATAGTTTATTTTTGCATTAAATACCTACTAATCATGAAATCCAAATGCTTCTGTCTGCTTCTTTGTTTATGCGTATTTCTTCCCGTATTGCCGAAAGATTTATATTTCAGGCATATTGATTTGAATGAAGATTTTACGCAACCTTCTGCCATATCCGTTTATCAGGATGCTCAAGGACTGATTTGGTTTGGAAATGATAATCTGAATGCCTATGATGGGAGAGTGGTACACTCTTTTCGCCTTTCCAATTATCTGGAAGGGGCGGAAGATAATAATATCCACGGGATATGTGGGGATGGAGAGGCGTTGGTTTATATGCTGGCCAACAAGGATGTGGTTATTTTTGACAAACAGGCTGAAGAGTTCCGCTGGGCAGGCGTAAAGGCGCAAGCCATCGAATATCATGAGGGAGTGTTGTATTATGCTGTCGGGAATGAAGTGTTTCGCTATCTACCGGAGGGGGAGGCGGAAAAGGTCTGTGCGTTGCCTGAGCGGTCGGTTATAATCAAGGATTTGTTTTGGCAGGACGGGGTTTGTTGGATGGCTACCACGCGTGGCGTGTATTGTTTTGATAGGAACACGTTGCAGGCGATGTTGGAAGACGAGTCGGTCACTTCCTTGTTTATGGATCGCGACGGGAGATTGTGGGTAGGTACGCTGTCGAACGGGGTGAAGATGCTTGATCGGGGGAGGTGGCTGTCATGGCAGGAAAACGACCCTGTACGTCCTTTGGTCAATAATCAGGTACGCGTCATCAATCAAGACGACAAAGGGAATGTCTGGATCGGAACCTACGATGGCATCACTGTGGTAGATCCTTCTCTTCGCGATCATTATCATTTGTTGCATAAGGAGCAGGCGCCTTGGTCGTTGAAGCATTCGTCGGTGTATGCGATTTATAAGGATAACCAGGGGGGCATGTGGGTTGGCACGTATTATGGCGGATTGAGCTATTTTAATCCGGATACGGAGAATTATGCATTCTATTCCAATGTCGGCGGAGCGGGCGGTTTGAACGGTTTTTTGTTCGGCAAAATGACTGAAGACGGCAGGGGCAATTTGTATGTGGCCACCGAACACGGGAAGTTGAACTGCCTGGATCGTAATACCCGGAGGGTAAAGCCGCTCGATGCGGCCTTGTCGGGGCTACCGGCCTCTACTACCAAATCTGTCTGGTATGATGCTGCTACCGGGTGTCTGTATATCGGCACGTTTCAATATGGTTTGTATTGCTATTCGTCGGGTCGCCTCGAAGCGGTGGGGACAGATTTGCTTGCGAATGATAGTCAGCGTATCATAACCGACCTGATTCCCTGGAAGGACGGGCTGATAGTCGTTTCGCAAGATGGATTGTTTTTGCTGGATTTGGATACCCGGCAGTTGTCGCCTTTATTTTCCGACAAGGGCCTTCGTGAGCAGGCGGGAGGTATTATCAGGTCTGCCTTTTTGGATAGGGAGAACCGGTTGTGGCTTGCCCTGGCCAATAAGGGGGTGGTTTGTGTCCGTATGAATGACCAGGTTGTCGAGGTGATTCCTTCGGTGAGAAACCGGATCGGAAAGAAACCGGTACAAAGCATTGCGGGCGACGGGCGCGGGCATATCTATTTTGCCGTGTCGGGTATCGGCCTGCTGGCGTATGATCCGGTGGATGACTTTTGGTCGTGTTATAACCAGGAGCAGGGGCAGTTGCTGACGAACGATTCTTTTCGTGTGCTGGTCACTCCCACGGGGCGGTTGTTGGTTACTTCGAGCCGGGGCATCACGTTGTTGGATATGAAAACCGGGAAAGCGGCTCATACGCTATTGGGGGTATCTTCGCCTTTGCACCGTCTGAATGCCAATTGCGGCGTGTATCTTTCGCCTGCCGACAGCATGATTTTTATCGGTGGGATAGAGGGGATGATTGCGATGAAAGAAGCTGGCTTTTCGTCGGTGGAGACGCCTTATACGATATTGTTTAACAGTCTTTCTGTGAATAATACGCCGGTCGGGCCTTCTGCTTCTTCCGGTATTTTACAGAAATCGATTTTCTATACCTCCGGGTTTACTTTGCCTTATGACCGGAATAACATAACGTTGGGTTTTACTTCTACAAATTACCGGCATGTGGAAAAGAATCTGTTTGAATATAAAATGGAGGGGTTGGACAAGCAATGGACACGTACACGGCACCGGCAGATTGTCTATACTTCCATTCCTCCGGGAAAGTATACTTTATGCCTTCGTGAGATGGGTGGGGGGAAGCAGATTAACCTGTCTGTACAGGTACGTGCGCCTTTTTATGCCTCGTGGTATGCTTTTGCGTTGTATGGTTTATTGATTCTTTTATTTTTGGTCTGGTTGATTCGTTTTAACAGGAGCCGTGCGGTTTTGAAGGCTTCGTTGCAACTGGAGCAACAGGAAAAGGAGCGTATAGAGCGGTTGAACCAGATGAAGTTGAAGTTCTATATTAATATATCGCACGAACTGCGTACGCCGTTGACCTTGATAATTACTCAGATTGATCTTATTCTACAAAATTACGGCTTGACAGGAGCCTTGCGGAGCAAACTGTTGAAAGTACGTCAGTACACCTCTCAGATGCAACAGCTTATTACTGAAGTACTTGATTTCAGACGTTTGGAGCAGGGGAAGATGCCGCTTCGTGCCAGGCCGCAGAATATGGTTGTATTCATGCGCCGGTTGTTTGATTCCTTTAAGGATTATGCTTTGACCAATCAGATTCAGTATAGTTTTGAAACAGTGGAAGATGAGATACCTGTATGGTTCGATCCGATACAAATACGTAAAGCGTTTAATAATTTGCTTTCCAATGCGTTTAAGTTTACTCCGAAAGGAGGAACGATCCGGGTGAGTCTACTTCGTAAAAAAGGGATAGTCGAGATACGTATCTCTGATACTGGCTCCGGCATTCCCCGGAGCCAGCAGGCGCATATCTTCGAACGATTTTATCAGGCGGATAATGCGTCGGGGGTTACTTCGGCGGGAAGTGGTATCGGTCTGTCGCTGACCAATGAGATCATTATGCAGCATAAAGGGCAGATCGGGGTGGAGAGTGAATTGGGAAAGGGAACCACCTTTACGGTTACTTTGCGCTTGGGTGACGAGCATTTTACTTCCGAACAGAAATCAATAGAGACGCAATCTACCGACATGCTGCCCGGACAGGAGGTGGTGCAGGAGAGGGGTGTGGCCGGTTTATTGGATTTGCCGGACATCGGAGAGGAGGCAAAGTCTTTTTCCGTATTGCTTGTAGAGGATAATAAAGATTTGTTGCAAGTCTTGGAAGAGGCTTTTTCCATCAAATATAGGGTCTATAAGGCAGAGGATGGAGAAGAAGGCATTCGTTTGGCTGAGGAGAAGCAGCCGGATCTTATTATCAGCGACGTGATGATGCCGGGTATATCGGGGACTGCTATGTGCCAGCGGCTGAAACGTCAATTAGAGACGTCGCATATTCCGATTATCCTCTTGACAGCCCGTGTCGATTTAGAGAATGCCTTGGAAGGGCTTAAATGCGGTGCTAGCGATTATATCATGAAGCCCTTCAATATTGAGTTGCTTTTGTTGAAGTGCCATAATATCATTACCACTTTGAAAAGCCATCAAACTCGTTTTCATGCAGAGGTGGCATCGGTTCCTTCCGAGTTGGCAACCAATCGTCTGGACCAACAGCTTTTGGACGAATCTGTGCGGATTATAGAGGAAAATATGGAGAATAAGGATTTTGACATCGATATGTGGTGCCGTGAGATTGCTATCGGCCGTACCCGTCTGGGTACCAAGATCAAAGCGATAACAGGCCTGACCTTGAATGATTTTATCATTCAGACGAAACTTCGTAAGTGTGCCTCTTTGTTGGAAAAGACAGATTTGACGATTGCAGAGATTAGCTGGAAGACCGGCTTTTCCAGTTCCAGTTATATGGGGAAAAACTTTAAGGACTATTTCGGTGTCACTCCGTTACAGTACAGGAAAACGAAGAATGCTTCTTCCTGAAATCAGTAAGAAGAATCCTTTTCTTCCCCCTCCATGATTTTTAAACTTCATCCATCACAGCTGTAATGTGTTGTATTATAGTTTTTTGTGGTGAAGTCTGCCTTTCCCGATTATTTTTATGCTCAGAAGAAAAAAACTTCCGAATGAGTAGGCATCCGTTCCGGAACGGATAGTTATCCACCGGGCAACCGATGCCTATCCGTTTGGGAGACCGTACGCTTTCGAATAATTCACATAGTAGTCCTACCATTAATCACACTATTGTGCTAGCTATACTGACACAGTAGTGTGATTAATGGTAGGATTACTATGCTATAAGGTACCGCCCGATAGTGTATAGGGGATCATTTGTATTACAACGTAATATAATCGGTGAAGGGTGAAAGTAAATATATAAAACCCCATTGTAGGAGAGCGTTTTTCATAAAAAAAGACATTTTTGTTTGGTTTTATAAGGAATATATCATAAATTATATGCGTAAAAAAGATACCTTATGAGAAAAGTAATGTTTTATTTAGTCCTGTCGCTTTCGTGTCTGGTACTAAGTGCTCAGAAGGTAACCCGTGACAGCTCGCTTTGTGCACGACGAACGGCAGAGATTGTTGCCGAGAAGTTACAAACCCAGTTGGCCTTGTTTCCGCAAGAAAAGCTTTACCTGCATTTGGACAAACAGGTGTATGCACCGGGCGAGCAGGTCCGGTTCAGAGCCTATCTGGTGGATGCCGCTTCGCATCGGCCGGTGACGAAGAGTGGTTATGTATATGTGGAATTGGTTGACCGGGAAGAACGGGTGGTGAGCCTGGCGAAGGTGCGTGCTGATTCGTTACATCTGTTCCATGGTTATTTGTTGCTTCCTAAAACGTTGGAGGCGGGTAGTTATCGGGTGCAAGGGTACACGGATTATATGAGGAATACGGGGAATAAAGAGTACCTGTTCCGGCAGACGATTCAGGTGTTGGCAGAAGCATGCCCGATTGCAGAGCAAGAAACGGTACTTTTGGAGCAAGAAAACTATGTTTTGCAGGTGAAAGAAGTATCGGATAAGATCGCTATAGAGGTGACACAATCGGATCATGTAGCCTATCCTACCGATTCTTTGTATCTGTTGTTGCATACGCGGGGTGAACTGCTTTCTTGGACAAGCTGGAAACCGGGGCAGGAACTGCTTTGTTTGGATAAGGATCGTTTGCCTGCCGGTGTTTCCCAATTGCTTTTGTTGGATGGAAGGAATCGCTTGCTTAGTGAACGGTTACTTGTCATGAGACAACCTGAGAAGGAACAGATAAAGGTCGAAGCCGAACGGCATGGGGAACGGATGACGTTGCATTTCTTTTTAGTGGATAGTACGCTGATTGCTTCAGAAAATTACGTTTCCATAGCGGTAGTGGCGGGCAAGAAGAAGGTTGCAGGTTCTTCAGGTATCTATTCAAATATGTTGTTCACTTCTGATTTGTTGGAAGGGGAGGTGCCTGAGGATGGCCTGTCGGTGATGCGTCAATCTTGGAAGAGGTATGACATGGAAGCTGTATTGAATAACCGCTATGTCGTTCCTTCTATTCCTTATGAGTCGGCTTTGTCGGAAGCTGACGATTGGCTGGTAACAACCAGGTTGGATGAAGATGGAAAGCAAAAGGTTTCTTCCGAAAAAGGATTTTCCCGTTATCAACACTATTGTTCCTCTTCTCTTTCTAAGAAGGATATAGAAAAAAGGAAAGCAACGACTACAGATGAGTTGTTGGTTCGTTTGCCGGGAATGAGTAAATATCGGAACTTTTATCGGGCTTTGTCGGGCGGGACAACGCCTAAGGGGAATGGTTGTATGGTGGTTTTCAATGATGAGTTGATGCAACCTTATTTTGATATCAATCAGATAGAACCTTCTGCTATTACCTTTATGGGGGTTATTTCCGGTCCTAAGATGGCCATGTTTGGAAGAGAAGGTTCACCGATTGTGGATAGGAATAATTTGACAATAACACCACAACATGCGTTGGTGATTTCTACCCGTTCTGTGGATGATTCATCTGAAAAACGTGTAGAGCTATCGGAGGTTAAAGGAAGGGATAAAGATACGATCTTCTATTGGAATCCGGCGGTAAAGTTGGAAAAGGAGTTTTCCATATCGTTCGACATGCCCTCATCTCACTCAAACTATCGGGTTGTGTTGGAAGGGATACTGGAAGACGGACGGGTTGTTTGTGTGGATGCCTATTGCTGATTATTTTATGATGGAACCACGTTTGAAAGATAAGTATTGTGAATACACGTTACCCATCGGATTCCATTCTTATTGGGAGACAGGAAAAGGAGAGGTGACGATAGGCGATAAGTAGTAATGTTGTGAAGGTGAAAATAGCGGTGCCATCGTGTGACTGGTACCGCTATTTTATTTTTTACACGTTGAATCGGAAGTGCATGATATCTCCATCCTGTACGACATATTCCTTGCCTTCTACGCTCATCTTGCCGGCTTCTTTCACGGCGGTTTCCGAGCCGTAGTGGATATAGTCGTCGTATTTGATTACTTCGGCACGGATGAAACCTTTCTCGAAGTCGGTATGGATCACACCGGCACATTGCGGGGCTTTCCAGCCTTTCAGGAACGTCCAGGCACGGCATTCGTTGGGACCGGCGGTCAGGAAGGTTTGCAGGTTCAGCAAGCGGTAGGCCGATTTGATGAGGCGGTTCACGCCCGACTCTTCCAGCCCGATCTCTTGGAGGAACATCTGGCGTTCTTCATACGTTTCGAACTCGGCGATTTCGCTTTCGATCTTGGCGGCCACCACCAGGATCTGCGCATCTTCGTCTTTGACGGCTTCGCGTACGGCTTCGACATATTTATTGCCGCTGACAGCACTCGCTTCGTCGACGTTGCAGATGTACATGACCGGTTTGCTGGTCAGCAGGAAGAGGTCGTGGGCGATCTTCTGCTCGTCTTTGGTCTCGAAGGTGACCGTACGCGCGCTTCTACCCTGTTCCAAGGCTTCTTTGTATTTGACTAATACTTCGTAGGCTTGCTTGGCTTGTTTGTCGCCGCCTGTCTGGGCCTGTTTCTGCACTTTGGCGATGCGACTTTCGATGGTTTCGAGGTCTTTGATTTGGAGTTCGGCGTCGATGATTTCTTTATCGCGCACAGGGTCTACCTTGCCATCTACATGCACGATGTTGTCGTCGTCGAAGCAGCGCAAGACATGGAGAATTGCATCGGTTTCGCGGATATTGGCCAAGAATTTGTTACCCAGCCCTTCGCCCTTGCTGGCACCTTTCACCAGGCCGGCGATGTCGACGATTTCGACGGTTGTCGGGATCACTCGTTGCGGATGTTCAATTTCCGCCAGTTTGTTCAGACGCTCGTCGGGAACGGTAATTACACCAACGTTCGGTTCGATCGTACAGAACGGGAAGTTTGCTGATTGTGCTTTTGCATTTGATAAGCAGTTAAAAAGGGTAGACTTCCCAACGTTCGGAAGACCTACGATGCCACATTGTAATGCCATAAATTAGTATGTTGTTTTTATTATCTATTCGTATTGTTTCATCTCGGAAGCTGCCGTCCGGCAGACTTTTTCAGCGGGCAAAGATAACCATTCTTTCTTGTATATGTGCAATTTTCATTTATTGAAGAGGTTATTCATAGTTTCCCGTAGATTTCCAACTTGAGTTCGTCTATCAGATACAAATCGCTTCGGCAATGTAAATCGGCTTCTCCATCCTGCAATAATTGAAATGTAAGGGAATGGAAAAATAAATCCATAGCTTTTGCGTAAGGTATTTTCATTTGCTCTGCGAACCCTTTGATGATTCGTGCATATTTCAATAGCTTTAATGTTCCGACTGCATCCATAACTTTTTATATCAAATCGATTGCTTCTTTAAATACCAGATATTGCTCCAGGATAGCATCATTCAATATGCAAATCTGATGGTTAGGCTTTTCATATTTCAACCTGTCCAATGCAATGTCTTTACTCATATATCCTGAAAAATAAGCATCCAATGTGGCAAACACATTATCATTCGCCACACCTCCGATTATTACATCGTATTGTAGATAAATAGTTTCTCCCTTCCGGCAAGCGAATATAAAATCCAGCCATTCTTCATCATAGGCAGTAAATGTTTTTACCTTGAAGCCGGAGGACTTTAAAAGATTTTCATCCAGTTCGTATACATTGAGTATAGCTGCTTTTCGGGCTCTTAGAAAACGTTTGCTCCAACGTTCTGCCTGCTCGCGGATAGGGGTTATATAGAAGCCTTTACCAAAGTCTAACTTTTCCCGGGAGAAAGTGAGTTCCGGCCTCTCCACCCTGCAATATGAACCGTGATAAACAATCATAGGATCTGATTTTCTTTCATTAAGTTGATAATATCTTCCACTATATATTCCCGGCTTTGTGTGTGTAGTACATCATAAAACTCGACGATATAGTCTTGCAGAACCCGGTTTTGCATCATGAGGTCATATATTTCTGTTGCCGGTTTTTGCAGTTCTTCAGCAACGCACATCACACAAAAAACAGCAAATTCCATTTGCCGGGGTGTCATATTATTATATTCTGCATCGCTCATAGATTTTTGTTGTTAATTGGAGTTGGCAAAGATAACCATTCTTTCTTGTATATTCTTCAAGAACAGGGATTATCCTGGTTTTTACAGTTAATTTATGCTGCTGCGGGAGAAGGCCAGATGCCTGTGACCTGCGGTGTAGCGGGTGCCTTCTTTTTCGTAAGGGATTTTACGCAGCATTATTTTCCAGATGTAATCGTAGAGTGACATAATCGGTGGGTTTATAGGGTTGTTTTTAACTTGCTTAGGTACAAATGTTGTTCTTCTATGTCGTAAGAGACGGCATATAAATTTTCCTCACGGCTGTCTGTTACCAGGTAGACGACCGGGTTTTTTATCCGGAGGCAGGAGAGTAGCTTTCCGCTTTTGTCGAATACTAATATTCCGTTTTCTTTCATCTGTTTTTCCGACAGGTACTGGCTGAAGGCGTAGATATGTTCTTTTCCGGCTGTGATGCATCCGAATCCCTCGTGGTGAAGGTTGTCGAATTCGATGCGGTTGTTTACCCTTTGGTACAGGAAGTCGGACGTTTGCTTTTCCCATTGTTTGGTCAGGCGTTCGTTTTCGTAAGAATAGGAAGCGATATAACCGAAATAGGTGCTGGCGTATATGAACTGGTTGTCGTGCCGGGCCAGGTGTCCCTGGAAATAGTCGAGGTATTCCTGGTATTGATATTCCGTGCCGGCAATGGGATAATTTCCGAAGAAGTTGATTTCTTTGCTTTGTTTGTCTTTGTCGAAAACACTGAGTAGTCCTTTGAGGTAAGGGCCGAGACCAACAAATAGTTTATCGCCTACCTTGAACGCTTCTTTGGGCGAGAATTTACCTAACCGCAGGCGGGTGAAATCGGCGATCGACATTTCTCCGCGGTCTACAGCGAGTTCGTAATAGACGTTGTTGGCCGGGTTCAGATATTCGAGCCGGGCCTGTAAATTCTTGTCGGGAGATATGACGATGGCGGTGTCTTTCTTTTTTAGTGTATACTGGTTCATTTCTTTGCCTGTAGTCTGGAAGATACGGATGGAGGAGGCATCTTGCTGGTTCAGCAGGCAGAGTAATGTATCGTTCAGCAGATGCAGGGGAGGAGCGAATAGGTCCGGGAGATCGGCCAATGCCTCTTCTTCGATTGAGATTTGTGAGACTGCGTATGGGTCGATCTTTTCTAATCTCACTTCCGGCCCCGAACAACTGCTGGCCAGTAAACCTGCGAATAGAACAGATAAAATGTTTCTTTTAGTCATCTTTCTTTGATTTATTTCATATTACCGTATTATACTGATGCTGTTTCATGCACTATCCGTCTGTCTTTTAGTTTTTGAATTTCAGGATCATCAAGACCGGGTTATCTTCTTCCTTTAGGTTGGAGGCTATTTCTTTCAGTTTCTCGTCCGTTATCTGGTTATTGGCGTAGGCTTCTGCCAGGTCCATGGCATTCAGTTCGATCAGGCCGTAGCCGTAGGGGACAGCTGTAGTGTTGATGAACTTCGGGTCCATCTCGCGGTTGTTTATGGCACGGTTGCGATAGACCGGTTCGCACCATTTCGGCGATATCTTGCAACCAGACTTCTTTGGGTGGATAGTTCTTTGCGACGTCGACTGTGACCAGTTGTATGTTTTTATCGTTCGTTTGCTTACAGGAGCAAACGAACGATAATGCCAGGGCAAGAATGAGGTATTTCATATACTAGTATGTTTTATCAGACCTCTGTTTAATGTGCCTCCAGCCAGTTCTTCCCTTCACCGCAGTCGGCGATCAGGGGGACTTGGAGCTGGATGGCGTTTTCCATTTCTTCGAGGACGATCTGACGTACTTTTTCCTGCTCGTCTTGGCAGACGTTGAAGTTGAGTTCGTCGTGTACCTGAAGGATCATTTTGCTTTTCAGACCTTCTTCTTCGAAACGGTTGTAGATGCGTACCATCGCTACCTTGATGATGTCGGCGGCGCTACCCTGGATAGGGGCGTTGATCGCATTTCGTTCGGCATAACCGCGTACGATGGCGTTGTGCGAATTGATGTCCGGCAGGTAACGTTTGCGTTTGAATATCGTTTCGACATAGCCTTTTTCTTTTGCGATGCGGATACTCTCGTCCATGTAATCGCGGATACCCGGATAGCTTTTGAAATAACCTTCTATAAGCTCTTTGGATTCTGCCCGGGGAATGTTCAGCCGTTCGGCAAGTCCGAATATGGAGATGCCGTAGATGATCCCGAAATTGGCCGTTTTTGCCTTGCGGCGCATGTCGCCGGTCACTTCCTCTACCGGGATGCCATATATCTTGGCAGCGGTTGCGGAGTGGATATCGGCGCCGCTGCGGAAGGCTTCGATCATGTGCTCGTCCTGGCTCAGATGGGCCATGATGCGGAGTTCGATCTGCGAGTAGTCCGCCGAGAAGAAGGTGCAATCTTCGTTGTCGGGAATGAATGCTTTACGGATCTCACGTCCCAGTTCGTCGCGGATAGGGATATTCTGGAGATTCGGATTCGTCGAACTCAGGCGGCCGGTAGCCGTGACGGTCTGGTTGAACGAGGTATGGATCTTGCCTGTTTCCGGATTAATCAGTTCGGGAAGGGCATCTATATAGGTACTCAACAGTTTTTTCAGTCCGCGATATTCCAGCAGCTTGCCTACCACCGGGTGTTTGGAACGCATTTTTTCCAGAATATCTTCGCTCGTACTGTAACTGCCTGTTTTTGTCTTTTTGGCTTTCTCTTCGATCTTGAGATGTTCGAAAAGGACTTCGCCCACCTGTTTGCTGGAATTGATATTGAATTTGACTCCTGCCAGTTCGTAAATCTCTTTTTCCAGATTGTTGAGTGCGGCGGTCAGTTCTTCCGATGACTGCTTCAACGCAACCGTGTCGAGCTTGACGCCTGTCACCTCCATTTCTACCAATACATATATTAAAGGCATTTCGATGTCGAAGAAGAGAGACTCGATACCGGCTTTCTTCAATTCGGGGGCAAAGAAGTTTTTGAGCTTGAGGGTGACGTCGGCATCTTCGGCGGCGTACTCGGCGATCTGGGCGAGAGGGACGTCGCGCATGCAAAGCTGGTTTTTCCCTTTCGGACCGATCAACTGCGAGATGGGGACGGGTTTATATTTGAGATACGTTTCCGCCAGGTAGTCCATCCCGTGACGAAGTTCCGGGTTCAGCAGGTAGTGGGCGATCATCGTGTCGAATAACGGACCGGCCACGCGGACTCCATACTTGCGGAGGACGATCATATCGAATTTGATGTTTTGTCCGATTTTCTGTGATTTGCGATTTTGGAGGGCAGGGGAGAAGTGGGCGACAACTTTCGTAGCTTCTTCCTTGTCGGCCGGAACCGGGACGTACCAGGCTTCGTTTTCCTTCACCGCGAACGACATTCCGACCAATCCGGCAGTAAGCGGGTCAATGCCATCTGTTTCCGTGTCAAAAGCGAAAAAATCCTGATCTGCTAAAAAACGGCCTAATTTAGCCATTTCTTCTTCAGTATCAACGGTTTTATATACATGAAGGGTCGTTTTTAAGCTCGCGAGAGTCGAATATTTTGGAACACTCGGCTCCTCGGTCGCAAATAAGTCAAAGAGATTGCCTTGAACAGGGCCTTTCGCTGCTACCTTCTGCGGGGCGGGGGCGGGCTTTTTCTCTTCGCCTGTCATTTTGTTAATAAATGTTCTGAATTCTAATTCCGTGTAAATCTCGGTCAGACGGGTTTCGTTCGGTTTTTCACGGACGCATTTCGCGGCATCGAACTGGATGGGGACGTCCGTCTTGATCGTTGCCAGGAATTTGGAGAAGCGGATTTGTTCGGCATTCTCCGTCACTCTCTTCTGGAGGGCGCCTTTCAGCTTGTCGGTATTCTCCAACAGATTTTCGATCGAGCCATATTCCTCGAGAAGTTTCTGCGCCGTCTTCTCTCCGACACCCGGGCAGCCGGGAATGTTATCGGAACTGTCACCCATCAGACCCAGCAGGTCGATCACCTGGTCGACCGAAGTCAGCGAGTATTTATTCAGGACTTCTTTGACGCCCATCACCTCGTAGTCGCCTCCGAACTTGGGGCGGTACATAAATATATGTTCGGATACCAGCTGGCCGTAGTCTTTGTCGGGTGTCATCATATAAACTTCGAATCCCTCTTTCTCGGCCTGCTTCGATACGGTGCCGATCACATCGTCTGCTTCAAAGCGGGGGACTTCCAGTATAGGGATATTGTATGCTTCTATAATATCCTTTATAATAGGAACGGATTGCCGGATCACTTCTGGGGTTTCTTCCCGCTGTGCCTTGTATAACTCGTAGGCTTCGTGACGGAAGGTCGGGCCTTTCGGGTCGAAAGCCACGGCGATATGCGTCGGGTTCTCGCGTTTCAGAACGTCTTCCAGACTGTTGATAAAACCGAAAATGGCAGAAGTGTTCATGCCTTTCGAGTTGATACGCGGATTTTTAAGAAATGCGTAGTACGACCGATAGATCAGTGCATACGCGTCTATGAGGAATAGCTTCATCTCTTTTAACACGTTTTAGGGTGACAATAGACGGTAAATGTACGAAAAAACTCGCTTACTCAATACTTTTTGTTACTTTTGCGAATCTTTGGATAGATTATGAATGATAGAAAGAAAATAGAACAACCGGTTGCGGAAGAGTTTAAACGCTTTAACGATGAGTTTGCGGATTCACTTCGTAGTGAGACGCATAGGTTGCAATCAGCTATCGACCAGCTCTTGCATGCCAGTGGCAAACATGTCCGCCCGTTACTGGTACTTCTCACAGCAAAAGCTTGTGGAAAAGTAACCGACCATACGATCAATTCGGCCGTTTTCCTTGAATTGTTGCATACGGCTACCCTGATACATGATGATGTTATCGACGAGACGAAACAGCGTAGGGGAGTCCCTTCGCTGAATGCTATTTTCGATAACCGCATTTCGGTGTTGGTAGGTGATTATGTCCTTTCCACCGCATTGATTCGTTCTATTCAAACAGGCAATTTGCAAATCATAAATATCGTATCCAACCTCGGACGTGACCTATCGGAGGGTGAGATCAAGCAGCTCGAAACGGCCGAAGAGAGTATCCTCGACGAGGCTTGCTATATGCAGGTGATTAAGAAAAAGACGGCTACGCTGCTTTCTTCCTGCACGGAGATCGGTGCTATTTCGGCGGATGCTCCGCAGGAACTGGTGCTTAAATGCCGTAAGTTCGGAGAGTATCTGGGGTATTGTTTCCAGATCAAGGATGATATTTTCGACTACTTCAAAGAAATGAATATCGGCAAACCGACCGGTAACGATATACGTGAGGGAAAGGTGACGCTGCCTTTGCTGCATGCACTTGAAAGTGGCAGGAGAGAAGAGGTGGAGTCTTTCTTGAAAGTGATTAATGAAAAGGATTTCTCATCCGGGAATATTGATGCTTTGATCGAGTTTGCCAAGGCGAACGGCGGTATTGAATATGCAGAAATGCGTATGAAAGAGTATCACGACAAAGCAGTGGAGGTGCTTATGCAGCTTCCGGAATCGGATGCCCGCGAAGGTTTGCTGGCGTTGGCCGATTATATTATGGAACGGCAGAAGTAATAGCTTCCAAGTTTGTTGGTTGTATCTGATATCTTAGAAAGGGGACGCGGATTACGCAGACGGGCGCAGATGAACACAGACTTTTTGTTTTTGAACAATAATTATCTGCGTTTCTTTGCGCCCGTCTGCGTAATCCGCGTCCCTTTTTTCTAAGATCGCTTTTCCGGAGATGAATTTATATCCCCAGGCGGTGCTCAATATCTTCAACCAGGCTGCTGGCACCGATACGGAACAGTTCCTTGTTCAGCCAGTCGTTGCCCAGTACTTCTTTGACGATTGTATAGTATTTGACACCATCTTCGGCAGTGCGTACACCTCCCGATACTTTTATACCGATCTGCTTTCCTGTGATGGAATGGTACTTTTTGATCACTTTACACATCGTATAGACGGCTTCCGGGGTTGCGCCGGGGTAACCCTTGCCTGTGGATGTTTTGATGAAATCTGCGCCTGAATACAGGGCTAAGATAGCAGCTTTCCGGATATTCTCCGGAGTGACCAGGGCACCGGTTTCGAGAATCACTTTCAGCTTGCTTTCGCGGCAGCTTTCTTTGATCTCCTGTATCTCTTCAGTCAGTTCTTCATAGTTATCTTCCATGAAATAACCGAGGTTCATCACTACGTCTATCTCGTCGGCTCCCGTCATGACTGCCATGGCTGTTTCTGCAATCTTCACTTCGATGAATGTCTGTGAGGAGGGGAACCCGGCAGCTACCGAGGCGATCTTTACTTCCTGTGCCGTCAATGCCTGCTTGACTGTTTCCACGAATAGGGGATAGGTGCAGATGGCAGCGACATTCGGAACGTCGGGGCGGGTACCTTCGAAATCATTTACCCGGTCTACCAGTTTCCAGATACTTTCTTTTGTGTCGATGCTGGTCAGCGAAGTCAGGTCGATGCATCCGTGGATTTGTTTCAGGACTTCGGGAGTGAAGTTCTCTTTTTCGTGTTTCTCCAGAATGGATGCAACGTGCTTTCCTACTATTTCTTCCGTTCCGGCCGGGTCGAATTTGGCGAACGCTTCATGGTATTTGTCCATGTGTTCGTGTTCATGATCGTGATGATGTTCATGATCATGGTCGTGACCGCAGCTGCAATTGTGTTCGTGTGCCATAAATTATAATTTATTGTTGTTTATATGTCGTTCTTTGTCCCGGCTGGTTTTCTTCTGCATATTCTTTTCGAATGCTGCGGTCAGGTCCACGCCGGTCTGGTTTGCCAGGCAGATCAATACCCATAGCACATCGGCCATTTCATCGCCCAGATCGCGGTTTTTATCGCTTTCTTTGAACGATTGTTCGCCGTAGGTGCGTGCCATGATCCGCGCCAGTTCGCCAACTTCTTCGGTCAGGATCGTCATATTGGTAAGCTCGTTGAAGTAGCGTACGCCATACGTTTTGATCCACTGGTCCACTTTCTCCTGGGCTTGTTGCAAGGTAATATCAGCCATCTTATTCTTTATTTTGCGAGTCGATCAGGATAGTGACCGGCCCGTCATTCAGTAACTCTATTTTCATATCTGCGCCAAACTCTCCGGTGGCGACATTCTTGCCGATTTGCAGTCCCATTTCGGCACAGAATGATTCATACATCGGGATGGCAAAGTCCGGTTTGGAGGCATGGATGTAGGAGGGGCGGTTTCCCTTCTTTGTAGAGGCATGTAAAGTGAATTGGCTAACCACCATTACCTCGCCGCCCGTATCGATTACAGAGCGGTTCATAACCCCGTTTTCATCGTCGAAAATGCGCAGGTTGGCAATCTTCTTGCACAACCATTCAATGTCCTCCTGTGTGTCGCGGTCCTCGATACCGACCAATACCAGCATCCCGTTTCCTATATTGGATTTGAGTTGTCCGTCGATTGTAACGGAGCAATGCTGTACACGCTGTATAACTGTTCTCATTTGTATGTTTACTTTAAACCATTTATTAATGCTTTTGTTTTAGCTTCCCCGATCAATTCCTTCAATTCATCGAAGCTGGCTTCCCGTATTCTCTTTACGCTCTTATAATGACGCAAAAGTAATACTTTAGTCTTTTCTCCGATTCCATTGATGCTGTCCAGTTCGGAGCGGGTCTGGCTTTTGCTGCGCTTGTCCTTGTGGAAAGTGATGGCAAAGCGGTGCACTTCGTCCTGTATCTGTGTAAAGAAACGGAACATCTGGCTTTGTATCGGCATACCGACCGTAACGGGAGGGAAACCGAAAAGAAGTTCAGAGGTCCGGTGCTTTCCATCTTTCGCCAGTCCGGCTATCGGTATGTCGAGATGGAGTTCGTCTTGTATGACTTCCCGGACAACTTCCATTTGCCCCTTTCCACCGTCGGTAAGGATCAGGTCGGGCAGGGGAGAACCTTCGTTTACGGCTCTCTGGTAACGGCGGCGTACCACCTCTTTCATGGATGCGTAATCATCGGGGCCGACCACCGTCTTGATAATGTATTTGCGGTAGTCTTTCTTTGATGGTTTCGCCATTTTGAAGACAACGCAGGCAGCCACGGCATCGCTTCCCTGTATGTTGGAGTTGTCGAAACATTCGATATGTATCGGCAATTTGGGTAGATGCAAAGCGTCCTGTACTTCTTTCAGAATACGTGTGTTCCGTTGTTCCGGGTTGAGTTTTTCCGCTTGTTTCAGTCGGTCTACCTTAAATTGCTTTACATTCATTTCGGATAGTTCCAGCAACTTCTTTTTATCGCCACGCTGTGGAACCGTAAAGGTCACATTACCTAATTCCATTTCCATTTCGAAAGGAACGATGATTTCGCGTGCCGTACTTTTAAAACGATCGCGCATTTCTACGATACCCAGGCTGAGCAGTTCTTCTTTGGTTTCGTCCAGCCGTTTTTTGTATTCAAAAGTATAAGCCTGTACGATCGCCCCGTTTCCGATATGCATGAAATTGATATAAGCCGACTTCTCATTCTCTGCAAAAGAGAATACATCTATATTATGAAGCATAGGCGTAACTACTGTCGATTTTGCCCGGTAGTTTTCTATTACTTCGTATTTCTCTTTTATTTTTTGAGCTTCTTCAAACTTCAGTTCTCCGGCCAAAACCTGCATCTCTTCATAGAGGTGTTTACTGATCTGGGAGATATTTCCGCGAAGGATTTCCTTTATTTCGGAAATGTTTTGCTGGTATTCTTCCATAGATTGCAAACCTACGCAAGGCCCTTTGCAACGTTTGATATGGTATTCCAGGCAGACCTCGTATTTCCCTGCTGCAATAGATTCCGGTGTCAATGGATATTTGCAGGTACGTAACGGGTAAAGTTCCTTCAGCATCTGAAGCATGACTTTGGCAGTGTATACGGACGGGTAGGGGCCGTAATATTGTGAGCCATCCTTTACTATATTCCGGGTCTGAAATATGCGGGGAAAATATTCGTTTTTTACGGTAATCGAAGGATATGTTTTGTCATCCTTCAGCATGACGTTGTATCGGGGGCGATACTGTTTAATCAGATTGTTCTCGAGTAGCAAGGCATCCTCTTCTGTGTTGACAACAATGTATTTGATGTCGCGGATTTGCTTTACCAGTACACGTGTCTTATTGCTGTCGTGTTCCTTGTTAAAATAGGAGGATACACGGCGCTTCAGGTTCTTTGCCTTGCCTACATAAATGATTGTTCCCTTGTCGTCGAAGTACTGGTAGCAACCAGGCTTGTCCGGCAAGATAGAAAGTATCATTTTTATATGTTTCTCCGTTTCTGAACTCATCTTGTTTAACTGTTTCTGTCCTATACCCAGTGTTTTAGCTTCTTTTACCTAAAGTAAATGTTTCACGTGGAACAATTCGCGTTTTATCTTCCGAGGAGTACCAGTAGGATGTTTATATCGCTGGGGGAGATGCCTGGAATACGGCTTGCCTGCGCAATAGTATCCGGGTCGATCTTCGTGAGCTTTTGCCTTGCTTCGGTCGATAAAGACTGGATCGAATTGTAGTCGAATTTACCTTTGATATGGATATTCTCCAGGCGGTTTATTTTCTCTGCGATGATCTGTTCGCGCCGGATATAACCGCTATACTTGATCAGGATTTCTGCTGCTTCGATAATCTCTTCTTTACGTGAAGCAGGAACCTTGTCCAACTCTGTGCGGAGTGCGGGGACGAGGGTGGCAACGCTTTCCAAAGTGAGTTGCGGACGAAGGATCAGGTCGATCAGTTTACAACCGTGAGCGAGTGGGGTAGTACCCAGCTTTTCCAATCCTTCGTTTATGTATTGCGACTTTACGGAATAGTTTTCTGCAAAGTTGATAATAGCATCCCTGTGTTCTTTTTTCTCTGTCAGCAGGTCGTAACGCTCTTGTTTAGCCAAACCTATTTTGTAGGCTTTTTCTGTCAGGCGCATATCGGCATCATCCTGGCGGAGCAGGATGCGATATTCGGCACGGGAGGTAAACATACGGTAAGGTTCGTCTACACCTTTCGTTACGAGGTCGTCAATAAGTACGCCGATATAGGCTTCATCGCGTCCTAGGATAAACGGTTCGCCTCCGTGGCAATTGATATGTGCGTTGATGCCGGCTATCAATCCTTGTCCGCCTGCCTCTTCGTAACCGGTTGTACCGTTAATTTGTCCGGCAAAGAACAGGTTACGGATTTGTTTTGTTTCCAGGTTATGATGTAATTGCGTCGGATCAAAGAAATCGTATTCGATTGCATATCCCGGGCGATAGATTTGAATATCTCTGAATGCAGGGATTGCTTGCAGCGCACGCAACTGGATGTCTAATGGGAGAGAGGAGGAGAAGCCGTTCAGGTAATACTCCTGTGTTGTTTCGCCTTCCGGTTCCAGGAACAGTTGGTGTTGGGTTTTATCTGCAAATGTTACGATCTTTGTTTCGATGCTGGGACAATAGCGCGGACCGATACTCTGGATTTGTCCGTTGTACAGGGGAGAGTCGGGGAGACCTTCACGCAAAATATTATGACATGCTTCGTTTGTGAAAGTCGTCCAGCAGCTAAGTTGTTTTAACGGGCGCGGCTGAAAATCGAGATAAGAGAATTTATGAAAGTCGTTCTCTCCCGGTTGTTCGCCCATTTCATCGAAGTGTATGCTGCGACCGTCGATACGTACAGGTGTTCCGGTCTTCATCCGTTCCGATTTAATTCCCAGAGAAACCAGTTGTTCCGTGAGCCCCGTTGCTGCCGGTTCCGAGATGCGTCCGCCACGTAATTGTGTACGTCCGATATGCATTAGGCCGTTCAGGAACGTTCCGTTAGTTAAGACTACGCTTTTTGCCCGGAATTCTACATCCATATTGGTTTTGACCCCACAAACAGTATCTCCGTCCAACATTATTTCGCGGACAGTATCCTGCCAGATATATAAGTTCGGAAGGTTCTCCAGTATTCCCCGCCAGCAATCAATAAAGCGGGCACGGTCACTCTGGGCACGGGGACTCCACATAGCCGGACCTTTGCTCCGGTTCAGCATGCGAAACTGAATCGCAGTGCGGTCTGTTACAATCCCCATATACCCACCCAGCGCATCTATTTCACGGACGATCTGTCCTTTGGCGATACCGCCTACGGCCGGATTGCAACTCATCTGTGCAATCTTGTTCATGTCCATGGTGATAAGAAGCGTTTTTGAACCCAGGTTGGCGGCAGCTGCTGCGGCTTCACAGCCTGCATGGCCAGCACCTACCACGATCACATCGTAATTGAAAGTCATTGTCGTAATTCTCTTTGTTTCTTTTGCAAAGATAGTCATACTCCGCCTTTTAGCCACCATCCCAAAGGATATTTTGCTTATGCTTTGTTTCGTTAAAGATTCCACGGATGCAGATCTGTTGGTGGCTTTATCCTAAATATGTTTTTTTATATGTTTCTGTGCAGCTTTTAAATTCTATAGTCCATCATATATATAAGTCTAAAAAGAATGTTATGAAAAAGTATTTGTTTTTATTGGGGCTGTTGATGTCAACCCTTTCGTTGTTTGCCCAGGAGGCGTCGGTCGGAAAATCGTTGTTTTCTGTCCATGCGGGTCCCTCCTGGTATTTGGGAAAGATGATCGGGATTACAAACAACTCCGATGCTTATCGCAGTGATTTGCGGAACGGGGTTTCCTGGGGTGTTAACTACTATTATCTGGGGGATAAATATATCTTCGATTCATTTAAACTGTCTCCCGGTCTCATTTATCAGGGTGGACAGTATAAAAACAGTCATGATGAAGGCTCCGATAAAATTCTGATGAACTACATTGCGCCACAAATCGCCCTGTTCTACGTCAAGCAGAAGTTTAATTTATCTTTGTCGACGGGTTTGGGATACCAGCTTTACAAAGATAAAAGTTTGGTGTACGATAAACCGCGGAATGTGTCGATGAACAAGCTCGCTTATAATTTATCAGCAGGCGGTGAATATCTCTTTTCCCAACATATAGGAATCTCTGCAAAGGTGAATTGGATCGTTACCTCTTCGGACAGCTATTCCGTCAAATATCATGGTCAGAAATGGCAGGTCGAGTCACCTGAATTGAATGGCGGTGGCGGCTGCTTTTCTCAATTATCGTTGTTGTTCGGTATGAATTTTCATTTTTAATTAGACACCATTATGAAACATATATTATTTATCTGTTTGCTTTTTTTCTGTATAGCCTGTGAAGAGAATAAATCGGTTGATCCCACTCTTATGCCTGAGGCTACTGCGACCGGTGCGAATACATTCGGTTGTCTGGTTGACGGTTGGGTATCTGTAAGCGGCCGCTGGGGGTTACCGGTTGCTGAATTTACTCAGCTGGAAGATAGTACCGGTATGACGGTTTCGGCACAAATCGGCTTCGATTCTTACCTTCGCTTTTCAATACCTAATCCCAAACAGGGAGAAACGCTTCCGTACACGAATGTCTCTTTTGATAACCAAAAAATCGGAGATGGAAAAGTCCACATTACCCGGATGTCTGACGGGATATTCAGCGGGACTTTTGAGGGAGACCGTATTACAGAAGGACGCTTCGACCTGAAATATAAAGAGTGAACGGGAATCCGGGCCGCTACGGCTTACAACTGCTTTAAAACTTCCATCACATAATTCCGTCGTTGGCGGGAAATGCTGATGGAAGAACCGTCCTTCATGCGGATATATCCCCCATCGCTTTTGATGAAACTTTTTATTTCCTCCAGATTGATCAGATGTGATTGATGAACACGGAGGAAATTGTAAGGTGTCAGCAAGTCGTCAAATTCTTTTAATGTTTTTGATACGATCAGTTTCTCTCCCGATTTAAGATAAAAAGTGGTATAGTTGCTTTCCGATTCGCAACGGACGATAGAGCCGATTTCAACAAATTCAATTTTATCGGCGACCGACAGGGCTATTTTCTTTTGTTTATCCAGTGCCCGCTTGTTTTGCAGAAGGTTTTGCATCCGTTTGTTTTCCTGTTTTCGTAAGACGACCTGGACGGCTTTATCTACAGCATGTGTCAGTTCTTCCGGGTCAATAGGCTTCAGTAAATAGTCGAGTGCGCTGAAGCGGATAGCCTGGATCGCATAGCTGTCGTAAGCCGTTACAAAGATCACTTCAAAAGGAATATCCGGCAGACTTTCCAGGAGGGAGAAACCGGTATCGTCGCCCAGCCGGATATCCAGAAAAAGGATATCCGGTTTAGCTTCGGGCAGGACGGTACGGGCTTCCGTGACTGAACTGCAAATAGCCGATATTTTGATTTGCGGACAATAGGTACCGAGCATGCGGAGCAGGTTTTCCCGGTTCCCCTGCTCGTCATCAACAATTGCTGCGGTTATTTTTGTCTCCATATTTTTGTTTTTATAGAGGAATGGATAATTGGACGTGACAACCGGAAACAGACTCTTTCTCCTGTCTGTTTTCGATCGTAATACCGATTTCCGTATTGTACAAAGTCTTTAATATTTCGAACTCATTGGTGACGGCACGGATACCGAAGCCTCCATTTGCCTCTGTTTTCAATCCGGGACCATCGTCAGTGATATCGATTATCAACAACTGATCCTGCAAAGATAATCGAATTATGATTTCTCCCGTACCGCGCGGAGCGATTCTGTGCTTAACAGCGTTTTCAACGAAAGGTTGTATCAGCATTCCCGGTATTTCGATTGCATCCGGCTTGATATTCTGATCGACAGTCAACGAGTAAGAGAAAGGATAACGAAGTTGTTCGAGTTTCAGATACAGTTCCAGTTGCTCGATCTCATCCGAGAGAGGAACCAGTTTCTTTTCGGATGTTGCCAGAACTTTGCGCAGTAAACGTGAGAAATCGATCAGGTATTTGTTCGCCTCCTGATTGGCCGAGCGATTGATCAGATTCTGTATCGAACTTAGTGCATTAAAGATGAAATGCGGGTTCATCTGGGAACGAATGGCACGGAGTTCGAGTTCGCGGATATGACGGCGGTTACGTTCCTGCTTCTGTTTGTTTTTGTTTCGGAAATAGTATATGATACCGATGATTGCTGCGATTAGGAGCGCACCTAAAATGCCCTCCTTGAATCCTTTCATAAAATCGTTGAAAGATTTGTCTTCTCTGTTCAGGTCTTTTTTTATTAATTCAAGGATTGGCTCGGTGTTTAAATATCCGAAATCCCGATGGATAATCGTCCCGTCTTCGCGCATCAGGACCGTCAGTAAAGAGATTCCCTTATTATAAATTAAATCCTTTTCGACCTTTTCGGGTATGGCTTTAAACGGTTTTACCACTTTCGCGTTGTGAGCTTTAAAATGTGCGTAAAGTTCGAATTGGACGATAGAGGCCAACCCTTCTGTTTTGAGTTGTTTTTCCAAGTCGAGTGCCGTTTGCAGGCTCATTCCGCCAAGACCATCGGGGGTGGATACATATAGCAGGATGTATTTCCGGTCGCTTCCTTTCACCAGATGCAGGCTGTCGGTTACGATTAGACCGGTTTCCTTGATATTCTTTCCATATTCGAAAGGTAATAGTTTATTGTATGCTCTTTTTACTTCGTTTGTCAGGCTGGTATCTGGACAGGAAGCGATAAAATCGTTATAATCATCTTCTATTTCATGTAGTGTCTTACTATACATCAAACTTGTCAAGTTCGCTCCGTTTACAAAGTATTTAGGATAGCCAGAGAAGATTTGTTTATTTAGCAGATAGTCTTCTTGTGGAGTTATTTTTTGTTTGTTCAGACACAGATTGTCCGATTTGAGCTCCTGCTTTTTATAGGTAGCATACATATGCAGGAAAAAACCGTAATGTGCTGAATAAGGATTCTTCAAGTGGTAGGCATTATCAATAAGCGGATTGACTGATGCGAAAGGAGGAGCTTGCCAATCGAGTAAACTGCTATCATACCAGGCTTCTTTGTCGCTCTTAAACATGTAGCACCGTAGGATAAATCCTCCTTTGAAATACTGTTCCGATAATTCAAATACTCTCTTCCAATAAGGATCCATTTTCTTAAAATCTTTTTCTAAGGTAGTTTGAAAAAGAGAATCACGGTGCTGGAAGGATTTTTTTAACTCGTCAGGAGAAATGTTGCCGTATTCAGAATTGTAATAAGAAAATCGTTGAGTGTTGTATTGTAGGTTATTCTGTTCACTACCTCGTCCCTCGTAACGATAGGTATGTGTATTCGTAAATGCCTCTTTGTCTTGAATAATGGAATCTCCCGGAGTAAGCAGAAGTTTTATTCGTTCTCCTACTTTATATTCTGTCGGGTAAGCGATAAATATTTTCTTGTGAATAGTCGAATCTTTAGATGTATCGAGACCATAATTACTACATGTAAATTCTGTATTCGGAGGAAGAGCAAATGAGGCATCCACAACCCGTGTATCCGGTGCGAATAAGATAGTTCCATCTGTTTTCCATTTGGTCAGGATATCGTAGGTTATCGGAGTCAGTAACTGTTCCAGGTTAACCGAGTCGCGGATAGTAATTGCCATATAATCGGATAATCTTTCCGATCTTACTCCGAAAGGAACATACGTTTTCGAATAGGAATAGGATGAGTTCTCTTTATTGAATACGAGTGGTTTCCGGCTTTTCCGGTCGTACGTGACATGTAAAATCTGTTTGTCTGACGTATTATTTTCGAAAGCAAAATCTTGCTGATAACGGCTGTCGAAATAATAAAAGCCGGGTTTCTCTTTGGCGTTATGGCAATCGTACAGGTTATCCAGCGTATAGTCAATAGAAATGGACTTGTCTGTTTTTTCTGCTACTGTAGCTAGTATGGTTATCCGGCGTATATTCTCCGCCCTCCAGGGGATTTCTTCTTTAATCCCCGGAGCGATATAGGGATAGTAATGGACAGTTTCGAGGGTTATCCAATCTCCCTTTTTCAGTGAGTCGGGATTGTAAGGGACGAATGTGTCCGCCCAGCCGTTCCATGTCAGGCACAGGAATAAAAATAAGAGTCTCGCTTTCATAACTGTAAATTTAAATGAAAAATCTGATTACAGTTCAAAAGTATAGGCGAAAGACTCTTATCTGTTTGAACAATGAGTAAATGGCAAGTTCTGATGAGTATCAGGATTTATTTTAAACTTTTGTTTGTAGAGGATATTTTTGCTGTTAATCGGTATACAGTTTGTATGCTCCTTGGAAACTCATTTTGATAGCCAAGGCGAATGATATTCCACCGACGATTGTTCCGAAGGCAAGTAATGAAAGGGCATTAGGTTCGGTTCCTAGTGGAAATTCATCATACTCGGAGAGGGCTGCTGCTATAAAAAATGAAGAAAAGAAACACAAAACAACTCCCAGTACAAGGCTTATCCATGCAGTTTTTTGAATCAATTGTTTGATAAGTATGCTTATTAAAATGACCGCTATTGAAAGAAGAATGAAAGGAATTGTCCATTTCCCTTTGCTTCCTATTTCGAAGATTGCGTCGAAAATAGTCGGTACAGCCAAAATCAACAGGAACCAAATCTCAGATATATTATTGATAGCTTTTTGGATTCCGAGTTTTAAAGAGGTTGTGTTCATGATAATATGTTTTTGAGTGACTACTAATTAATAAACGAAGTATTTACCAGTTTTATTGCTTCAATGACTTTATACATTAAAAATTAAGTACTCATGCAACATATTAGTAATATCCGGCATCTAT
Organism: Parabacteroides goldsteinii DSM 19448 = WAL 12034; assembly: GCF_000969835.1. Classification (GTDB taxonomy): domain Bacteria; phylum Bacteroidota; class Bacteroidia; order Bacteroidales; family Tannerellaceae; genus Parabacteroides; species Parabacteroides goldsteinii. The sequence goes on along the minus strand of NZ_KQ033912.1, from coordinate 2,213,121 downwards.
CTATTTAACAATGTTATTAGATATGTTATGAAAAAGTTAGTACTCCTTTTGTTTGTTGCCCTTATCTCTATTCAGATATCTGCACAAGAGTTTCATTTTATTCCCCGTATCGGGTTTAATCTGGCTAATACCTACCCGGAAAGTTTCGCGGATATGCGGCCTGGTGTAAATGTCGGAGTTGCCGGAGAAATCCGCTTTTCCAAATTGTTTGCACTGGAACCGGGAGTTTATTATTCCATGCAGGGATACCGGTATAAATATAAAGGTGAAACATCCAAATTGGACATTGATTATTTAAATATTCCTATTTATGCAAAGTTCTATTTGTATAAAGGTTTCCATATGTTTGGTGGTCCGCAATTAGGTATTAATGTCCGGGCAAAAGGAACCAACTTCAAATATTCGTTGGGTTACCCTCCTTTTGAAACAAAAACCGTTTCGAGGAATATAAAGGATGATATGAGTCCGTGTGATCTTTCTTTTTCCATGGGTGCCGGTTACACGTTTGATATGGGATTAATCGTTTCCGTCAATTATAATTTAGGTTGTACTTATATCTTTAAGGAGTCGGAATATACTTTGGGTGGCAGTAATCTTTTCAGGGGAAAAGATCATAATGGCGTTATCCAGTTTAACGTCGGATGGCGTTTCTGATTTTGGTTTATTAGAAACAACAGATGAAAAATGCCGGAATTAACTCTCCCGGCACTCTTCCGGCAAAATAGCCAGTGCTTTATTTTCGTTTTCTTCCATGATCTCCCTCTCCCCTGGCCCTTTGTCGTTGATGCCGCACAGATGAAGGATTCCGTGGATGATCGTACGATGCAGTTCTTCGTTGTATGGAGTTTCGAACTTTTCCGCATTTGTTTTTACCGTATCCAGACTGATGAAAAGGTCGCCCGATATCTTGTTTCCGCTGGTATAATCGAATGTGATGATATCCGTATAATAATCATGTTGCAGATACTGGCGGTTTACTTCCAGAATCTTTTCGTCGGAACAGAAGATGTAACTGATATCCCCTGTCTTTTTACCGTATGTTTCGGCAACTCTCCTGATCCAGTTGCTGACAGCCTCTTTCTTGATGGCCGGAAGTTCGATGTCTTCTGCGTAAAATGATATTGTCATAATGCTATTATTATTCTTATTTGTCTTTCTGAATGATATGTTAAAAAATATTACCCGGTATAGTATTTTCAAATATCTGCCATATTAATCCGATTTACCCGGTATAGTAGTGACATTTTGATAATCGGAAATTTGCTGTCAGGCAAAGAATATATACGTCAAAGTTATTGCGGCAATAGCCCCTACCAGGTCTGCCAACAGTGAACATTGTATGGTGTAACGGGTATTGCGGATACCAACGCTTCCGTAATAAAGGGCGACTACGTAAAAAGTCGTATCCGTCGAGCCTTGTACGATGGAAGCCAGCCGTCCGACAAACGAATCGGCACCATAGGTATTCATCGCATCCAGCATCATTCCGCGTGCACCGCTTCCGCTAAGCGGCTTCATCAGGATGGTCGGCAGGCCACCGACAAAATCAGTATTGACCCCTAATGCACCGACACCCATACGGATTCCTTCAATGATAAAATCCATCGCTCCTGAGGCACGGAATACCCCTATCCCGACCAATATGGCGACCAGATACGGTATAATCGTTATTGCCGTCTTAAAGCCTTCTTTGGCTCCTTCTATAAAAGTGTCATACACATTGATTTTTTTTCGTATGCCGCTGACAATGAATCCGCAGATTATAGTAAACAATAATGTGTTTGCAAACAAGGTGGAATAAAGCGAAACCTGTTCCTGTTCCAATGAGTTGAACAACCAGACCAGTCCGCCTATAAAGGCAGCCAGGCCTCCGAAGAACAGGACCAGATTTCTTTGGAGTATATTGATGCGTTGTTTGATGCAGACGGCCAGTATGGCAATTAATGTGGATGAGAATGTTGCCAGCATAATCGGCAGGAAAACGTCCGAAGGATTGGCTGCCCCCATCTGTGCCCGGTACATCATGATGGTGATTGGGATAAGGGTTAACCCCGAAGCATTGATGCAAAGGAACATAATCATCGGGTTGCTGGCAGAATCCTTTTCAGTATTCAGTTCTTGTAGTTGCTGCATTGCTTTCAGCCCCATCGGTGTGGCTGCGTTGTCCAGTCCCAGCAGGTTGGCGGAGATATTCATAAAAATAGAACCTGTCACCGGATGCTCTTTCGGTATGCCCGGGAAGAGCTTGCTGAAAACCGGTGCCCCCAACCGGGCAAACGACTGGATGACTCCCCCCTTTTCGCCAATCTTCATAATTCCCAGCCAAAGTGACAAGATACCGGTCAGTCCGAGCGATATCTCGAATCCGGTCTTGGCAGACGCAAAAGAGGAATTGATAATCTCTGTGAAGACAGCCGTATCTCCGGCAAAGATAAGTTTGCCCAGCGCGACGACGAAAGCGATTAGAAAGAAAGCGATCCAGATGTAGTTCAGAACCATATGTTAGTTGTTATAATTTATCATAAGCTAAAAAGCAGGGTTGATTTTGTTCGTTTATTTCTTGTCAGTTTTGAATGTTCACTATTTGCCAGAATTGAACTATCCGATTATTGACCGGTTGTACCCAGCTCCCCTCTTGAGAGGGGGAAGGGGGTGTGTTATAGTTTCGCCCTATAACTCGCTTTAACACACCCCTTATCCCCTCTCAAGAGGGGAATTAGTTACTCCCGTCACTATAAACAGATAACTCAATTTTTTTCTATACATGAATATAACTAATCACATCCACTGCTTTTTGATATTATACCTGCAAAAATAGGAATTTATTAACGATAGATTTGTATTTTTGCCCGAATAATAATCGTAATGACTTATGACAAAGATATTAGTAACCTACGACATGTTCCGCGAGGGCTTCACGGAGCTGGAAAGCAAGTATGATGTAACTTTTCCCGACGGAAGAGATTTTACTTATGAGGAAGTATTCGAAATGATCCCGGAGTATGATGTATTGTGCTCCATGTTCGATTTCCCGGTGAATAAAGAACTGATCGACCATGCACCGGATTTAAAGATGGTAGCCAATTATGCGGTGGGTTACAATAATATTGATGTGGCTTATTGTCTGGAAAAAGGTATTACGGTAGCCAATACCCCGGACCCGGTGACCGCCCCTACGGCGAACCTGGCACTCGGTTTGATGATCGATACCGCCCGCCGTATCACCGAATGCGACCGCAAACTGCGTACGCTCGGCAAAGAGATGAAGGTGGGTGTACTCGAAAATCTCGGCGTGAATATTACCGGACAGACACTCGGTATTATCGGCATGGGACGTATCGGAAAGGCGTTGGCCAAACGTGCGAATGCCTGCGGTATGGAGGTGATTTACCATAACCGCCGCCCACTTTACGTGGAGGAAGAGACGAAACTGAACGTGACGTACGTCTCTATGGAAGAGCTGTTGGCGAAGTCCGATTTTGTCTCCCTGAATGCTCCTTATACTCCCGATACCTACCATATCATCGGCGAAACGGAACTGAAGCAGATGAAACCGTCGGCTATCCTGATTAATACCGCCCGTGGCCCGCTGGTGGACGAACATGCGCTGGTAAAGGCCTTGCAGGACGGAACGATTCATGGCGCCGGACTGGATGTATTTGAATTTGGCGACTATCCCCTGCCCGAATTGCTGGAAATGGAAAATGTGGTACTGACGCCTCATATCGGCACGCAGACAATGGATGTACGTATCGTTATGGCACGTACTGTTTGCAACAACGTAATCGGATTTCTGGAAGGCGACCGTCCTGTGTCACGCGTCATGCGTCCATGACGGCGGCTTTTGTGTTGAGCGAGCTTCTCTCGGTGGCGAATCCGGAGAAGGCCGCTTTCTTGCAACGTTTTTTCAAGACGGGGCCCGGTGAGTATGCCGAAGGAGATGTGTTCCTCGGGTTGGTCGTTCCCCTCACCCGCAGTATTGCAAAAGCGAATAAGCAGACGCCTTTATCCGAGTTGCAGCTATTGATTGAAAGTGAATACCATGAAGCCCGCCTTTGTGCCCTGCTGATTGCGGTCGAGCAGTTCAAAAAGGCCTCTGAGGCCGACCGTAAGAAATTGTATGATTTCTATCTGGATAATGCCCGGCGCATCAATAACTGGGACTTGGTAGACGTTACCTGCCCGCATCTGGTAGGTCTTTACCTGCTGGATAAAGACCGTACCCGATTATACGAACTGGCGGATAGCGACTGTTTGTGGGAGCAGCGGATTGCTATGGTTTCTACCGTCACTTTCATCCGTAACCGCGAATATACCGATACATTGGCATTGGCAGAAAAGCTGATGACGCATACACATGACCTGATGCATAAAGCGGTAGGTTGGATGCTCCGCGAAGTCGGCAAAAAAGACCGGGAAACATTAACCGACTTTCTCGAAAAGCACGCTACACGCCTCCCCCGCACAGCTCTCCGTTATGCCATCGAACATTATCCGGAGGAACAACGGCAGTATTTCCTGAAGAAGAAGTAATGTATGAATGAAGAAATAAAAGAAAAACTCCGCCGGTGGGCGAATGAATATAATGTTAGCGGTTTTATCAAGGACGATCCTGTCCAGTTTCCCCATCGGTACACGGAGAAAAGGGATATTGAGGTGTCCGCTTTTATTACCTCCTGGATTTCTTACGGACGCAGGGAACTAATCCTCCGGAAAGCGAACGAACTGCATGATGCAATGGGCCCTAGTCCTTACCGTTGGATTAGGAATGAAGGATATAAGAACTTGGCGGGAAATTCGGTAGAACTCGGTAAGAGAGATACTTTTTACCGTTTCTACACCTACTCCCATCTATGTCAGTTGTGCGACCGGCTGAAAAGTATTTATGAAGAATATGACTCGCTGGAAGATGCTTTGTCTGCCAGTCCTTATCCGAATCCGGTGACAAAGATACAGGATATTTTCTCAGGAATCGAAGGGATTCCCGTACTGACGGGGACGTCTGCCTGTAAACGTCTTGCCATGTTCCTCCGGTGGATGGTCCGGAAAGACGGTATTGTCGATTTCGGTATCTGGGAAACAGCCATCAAACCGCATGAATTAATCATCCCTTTAGATACCCACGTCCATCAGATTTCGTTGGAACTGGGATTGACCGAACAAAAGAACGCTACCCTCAAAACCGCCGTCGAGATTACCGAAGCCTTAAAGCAGGTATTCCCGGATGACCCGTGTCTGGGGGATTTCGCTTTGTTCGGGTATGATATAAACCGGGAGAAGTGAAAAATCAAATAGACTTTGCTATGATGTCAGGCAATTCTCCAACCAAGTAGAAAGGTAAATTAATAAGCCGGAATTGCTTTCCCTGAACAGTCTTTACTTCGTTGACCGAATAAGGTTGTGACCATACCCGGAAAGCAACGGTTTGAGAAGAGCGTTCCATGAAAGAATGAAGTGAACGTAAATGAGCGTTATGCCCGGATTTCACTTCAATGGGAAAGATGCTGGATTCCTGTACCCATATATAATCAACTTCAGCACTGGAATCATTTTGTCCCCTTACCCAGAAATTCCGTTTCTGACTTACTTTGTTTGTCAGTGTCAGTAGCTCTTGCGCAACAATTTGTTCTGCAATCATACCTCTCCAGGCATCCAGAATATCGTTTGCTCCTAATATCAGTTTTTGTACCTGGGCAGCGTAATTTACCAATCCGGTATCCAACCATATTAACTTGGGTGTACGTTTGATTTCTGACGTTGCCGGTACTTCTGTTGCAGTTGTAGGATAGACCAATTCCAGCAGCATCGCCTTTTCCAATAACCGGAATGCTTCTCCTACTTCACGTGCTTTGTAGGATGAGCCGGCAAAACCTCCGAGTGTAATATTTTGACCAGCTTTATGCCATCCCTCCTTTAAAAGGAAACGTACGACATCCGGTAGGAGTTTTCCGGTGGTATATTTTTCTACGTCATCCCTATACCCTTGTAAAAGTGTTTCATAAATGTTGTTGAGAGATAAAATGTCTCTTCTTTCTGCATATAGCTGTATAACTTCCGGCATACCTCCGATTAAGGTATAGATGTTGAATAAGTTCATCAATCGTTCATGAAACGCAGATGTTATCTCCGGTTGTGCAAGTACAGGCAATAATGTTTCTTCTTGGATGGCTTGCAGAAACTCCCGGAAAGAACAAGGGCGTAGAGCTAAATATTGTACACGTCCTACCGGAAATGAAGTGTGTATGTCTACTATATTCTCTAATAAAGAACCTGCTGCTATCACATATATATCGGGCAGTTCTTCATAGAAATAACGTAACAGTGAGATTGCTTTGGCTGAATTTTGTATTTCATCGATGAAAAGAAGTGTGCGTCCTTTCTTGCGTATGACTCCGCGATGGGCAAACAAAAGAGGCATTAAGTCTTTCAGCGGGACAGACAAGTCGAATAGTTTGGCAGCTTCCTGCTTTTCCAGATTTAATGGCAAATAATTGTCGAACTGTTTGCCGAATTCATTCACAACAGTAGTCTTGCCTACTTGTCTTGCTCCACGCAGGATAAGTGGCTTCCGATGGCTATCTGCTGCCCATGCTTCCAGGTTTACGATGATGTCTCTTTTGAACATTTTGTTTATAGGACTGGTTTACAGATGCAAATATACCAAATTGTTTCAAACCGGAGGCAAAAGCCAGTTGTTTTTGTTCTAAACCGGAGGCAAGTTGGTGTGTTTTTTGTTTCAAACCGGAGGCAAACTATATCCAACCCTGGCATCTTTTAGCGTCAACTAAGGGAGAAACTAATCCTCGGGTCATGACTTTGTATTATTACCCTGTACACCCTGGCTTATTAAGGTGTACACCTTGCGTAACTATCCTGTACACCCTGGTCGATTATCCTGTACAGGGTAGTTTTAGTGGGTAAGGACTTTCGGGCTAGTGAGTTACCACTTAATAAATAGTATCATACTACCTGCCGCCTAGTTGTGGCTGAATATCCCTGGCCGGATATATTGCAAATGACAAACGCCATTGCAAATAAAAAAAGTGTTTGCAATGGCGTTTGTCATTGGTTTATAGTAGTTTGCATTCCTGTATTGCAAATGGCAAATATTTTTATCAAAACTTTGTGTAGAAAGTTATTTTGTTATCTCTGCATAATTCACCTGCGGTGTCCGGATACCCGGCTTCAGTTCACCGTTGACGATGATCAGGCTGTCACCTTTCAATACGGCTCCTGCCCCGGCACGGGCTAACTGTTCGTAATCTCCCAGCTCGGTCCATTCTTTGGTAAATGTGTTGTATTGTAAGAGGAATGTATTGAATTTGTACCATTCCACCGGATAATGCATGTACTCTTTTCCCTCTTTTATCAGCCTTTCGAGTCCTTCGAACTCTAATCTTTCTTCGGCCCGCTCCATATAGATGGAACGGTTGAGGGCTGTTAAGAAACGGCCGTAGTTGACGCCGCCCATAAGTAGGATTGAACTGTCGCCATAAGCAACTGCGCAACCTCCGGTGAAGGTACGCCAGACTTGGCCTTTGACTGGAGGCAATTTAGTCTCCGTAGTCCAACTTTTTGTAGCCGGATGGTATGAGAGCATATCTGAAGAGACAATTGCATCCACATCCTTTCCATACGCATCCTTGGAAACAGGCTGAAAGCCGCTCGACAGGTAAATACGTACTCCGTCGGCCGACTGTTGGGCGGCTAAGACCGGTTGAAGGCGTGCCTGACCGGGGAAGTCCGGCAGTTTTTCCCAGTTTCCGTCGAGGTTTTTGTTCAGTTTCATTGAATAGAAGCTATGGCCGGGTTTCCCGTTCTCATTTCCTCCGGCTACATATATCGTATGGTCGATATAGGCCGCAGAAAGATTATCCATCGATACGGGAAGTGTATCCAATTTGTAAATATGTGCCTTTTCATCGGACCTGGACATAGACAGCAGATAGACATCGGCTAAAAAATCGGTGCTGTTGTTTCCCCCTATGCAGACGATACCTTCCGGCGTCGTGACGGAGGCTCCGTAGGCAACTGGAAGAGGCAGGTTGCCGGCTTTCTGCCATTGGGCGTTTTTGTCTGAAAGGTCGAGGGCGAATATATCGCTGTAATATCGTTTGGCTCCTCCCTCGGTGACCGGTTTGTCGGGGAAATTACAACCGCCGGCAACCAGCAGTATTCCGTTACTGATGCCGACAAAAGGGGCTGAAACCCCTAATGAGGCGGTGTCTGCCATGCCCGGCAAATCGGGTAGTTTATTCCAGGTACAGGTAATCATATGATTCGGTTTAGATGTTGGTGGCTGACTGCATCCGGCTAACATGACTGCCAGCAGGAGAAGACATCCGGTTAATATGGATTTGTTGTGCATGATACTATTGTTTCTTTGTCCTGAATGTTGAAGCCGGGAGTTCATCACTGTTGACCAGGTTGGCACGGGTGAATGGTTGCCAGCCGTAGCGGACCAGCTTCGGATTCGTAACCTTCTCACTGCGGATTTTCACCTTTCCATCGATTATTTCGGCCTGGGCGGGGAAGAATAGCCCGTCGTGTTCCGCTATTTCGAATGTGCGTATCGGTTGCCCGTCGGAGGTGTGCAGGCCGTCGGCGTAATCGAAGGTGATGTAGGCGGCGTTGTCCCTGAATTCGACTGAACGGAATAAAGGACCTGACGGACTGAGTGCATGTCCGTATGTCTTGTTGAGTGCCCAACGGGCCAGGCGTTCCCCTATTTCGCGTTTGTATACCGGATGCACATTCAACGAATCTCCCCGGTCGCTGCTGACGGCCATACCGCTGTTCGGAATCGTCTCCATCAGTTCACGTTGGCTGTTGCGGAACCAGGTCCAGCTCGGGCGGTCGATGCTCGACAGCTGAACGTAATAGAATGGAAACTCTTCTCCCCAGTTTTTGCGCCAGCTTTCCACCAGCAACGGGAACAAACGTTCGTGTGTTTCGATATTCTGGGCATTCGATTCGCCCTGGTACCAGATGACTCCTTTGATCGGATATTGCTGCAATGGCTGGATACCCGTTTCGTACAGATAGCAAGGCTCATACGGATGGCGTTGCAGTTTGTCGGATGATTTCTTCGTGTTGAGAACCGCCCGACCGCGTACCCAGTCCTGGATAAAGTCGTTCTGTGTCCAGTTATACAGTATATCGGTAAATTCAAATTCCAGTGTTTTCCGGTCTATCCAGGCTTCGGTACCCGACCCCCCTATGGCATTCAGGACGAGTCCGACCGGAACTTGCAGGCTGTCCGACAACATCCGTCCGAAGGCAAAGGCTACGGCCGAGAACTTATCGGCTGTCTGTTTGTTGCACGGCGTCCACCGGGTGTCGTGGTAATATTGCAGGCGGTTGAGGGAATCCATGACAGAAATGTCCCATTCCACCGCATTCGTATACCAGCGGGGCTGCATATTGAAGAGACGTATCTGTGGTTGGCTGTCCGCATATTCGAGTAGTTCCTTACGCTGGCTGTCTGCCAGTTCGTCTACCCGGAAAGCCATGTTGGACTGCCCGGAACAGAGCCATACTTCGCCGACCAGTACCTCTTTATAGGTCAGTTTCTGTGAAGCCGGTACTTTCTTTTTGCTTTTCTTCTCTGTGGCGGGCGAGGCTTCGATGGTCAGTTCATAAGGACCTCCTGCCTGTAACGGGTCGAGCGTGACAGACCATTTGCCGTTGGAGGCGGTTACAGACTCTTTCTTTTGTCCGGCAATCTGCACGGTTACTTTCTCACCGGCATTGGCAGTCCCGGAGATGAGTAAAGGTTTTTCCCGCTGTAAGACCATATTGTCGGAGTACGTGGCAGGCATATGGAGGCCTCCGTAGTTGCCGGTCAGTTCCCCGTAAACCGTTTTGGCGAGGATACCGGCTCCTTCCGTGTTCGGATGAAGGGCATCGGGTAACAGGTCCGGGCGGTTGTACAGGCCTTCCTGCAAGTCTATCAGTCCGGTGTTGGCCAGCCGGGCTATTTCTTCGATTGTCTCCTGCTCCATCCAGTACCAGTCACGGGTACCCGATTTGAAACGCGGATGCCGGTGTGAGATGGGTGTCATCCGGCAAATCCATATCCGGCAATCCGGATTAGCTTTGCGGAACGACGCTATCAGGGAAAGGTAGTCTTTCACGAAATGATCCCGGTAGTTAGGCCAGTTGCGCGGGTCGGTATCGTTCAGTCCGAGATGGATGACTACCCTGTCGCCGGCAAAGTCGAGTGCCGCTTTGTATTCTTCCTGCTCGCAGTAAGGGCGATGTCCTTTGTTGAGCAGCGTGGCACCGCTTTTACCGAAATTCACCACTTCGTAGTCGTCTCCCAGCATACGTTGCAGTTGAGCCGGATAAGAATTGACCTCCCGGTTCTCTATGCCTGCACCGTATGTCACGCTATTACCTACACAAGCTACCTTAATCTTATTCTGACCGTAGGCAGCTGTGCAAAGTAACAGGCATAATAGTAAAAGAGTTTTTTTCATTGTATGATAGTCTGTTTATTTCTTTTTATCCGGTGAATAGACCAGGCCGTCTACCGCCTTTTCACCGTCCGGGGTGACAAAGACGAATGTGAACATCCATTTGTTTAGCCTGACTTCGGGAAGCGTGAACTTTCCGACGGGAAGTTTCAGGAAAACCTTGTTCCATCCCTTTTGCAGGTGTACCCTGAGTGGTTCCCTGGCAACACAGTTCTCATTCCCCAGCGCGATTTCATTCGATTTTACGGTATGGGTTGCAGTCCATTCCGGCGGAAGCAGTTCCCGGTCGTTCAGCCATATGCGGCTACCTTTGTAGTCCCACTTGCCTTGCGGTGGCGCCAGGTCCATTTCCGAACGGCCGTAGTTCTGGAATTCTATCCAGGCACCAGCTTCCTGGTCTTTGGGCGAATATACCCAGGTCCAGGCATAAGCGGTATGGTTTTCTTTCGGGTCTTTGTAAAAGCCGGGAACGAGTGTGCCCCATACGTGGCGCAGATAGATTCCGGCACCGATGGTTTCGTTTGTTTCGTAGGTTTTCCCGTCGTAGGTATAGCTGTTTTGCAAGGCCGTTTCAGGCGGGAACACGCTATTCAGGTCGCCGTTATTGGAGAATGCGTCGGTGATGCGCCATTTCACGTTTGTCTGTTTTACGTATGAAAACGGATATCCTTTGAAATGATGCTCTTTATGCCAGAGCATTCGTTGTTCGAATTCGGCAAAGGAAGTGTATGCGCGGCTGTCTTCGGAAGGCAGGTTGGTCCCTTCTTTATCGAAGTATTCGTAGCCTCCTCCCCGCCAGGCACGGTCGGCTATGGCAAGCATGTTAGGATACAGGTGGTTTTCCCGTATCATGTTTTCTTCCGGCTGTACCAGGCGGTCGTTCCAGACGGCCAGGATGACGCCTGCCATATCATCGCTGCCTTCGGTGTGCCGGTAGACGGTACTGTTGTATAAAGCACGGATGTCGGCAAAGGTATCGAAATGGTTCAGATAATGGAAACGGGAGTCGATGGCCGGTATTCCCGGCTGGGCTTTTCCCCGGTAACTCCACAGGTGTGTCATATCTATTTCCCCCGGTTGGTAATGCCATCCCGGGTTCCAGGAGATTGCTTTTTTGCCTTTCGACCGGACGAATGCGACCATCTCCGGCACAAACCGGGGATTGGTGAACTCCACTTCGTCGGTCCCGATATGCAGATAAGGCATATCGAATGTTTCGCAGACTTCTTCTATGAGCAGTTTCAGTATTTTCATTCCTTCCGGACTTTGCATGTCGTGGCGGAAGGTCCGTTCGAAAGCGGCACTGTGCCCGGGCATGTCGAGTTCGGGTATCAGCATCACCTGGTGTTGTTTGCAGAAAGCAACGAGTTCTTTGGCCTCTTCCAGTGTATAATATTTGCCCGGCATGCGGGTTGTATTGATGCTGTCGTTTATCATCGGAAAGACTTTGCTTTCCAGTCGCCAGGACTGGTTCTCGGTGAGATGCCAGTGGAAAACATTGATTTTGTAACGGGATAAAATGGCTATTTCCCGTTTCAGTTCTTCCAGGGAGATATAACTGCGGCCTACGTCCTGCATGAATCCGCGGATACGGAAGGCAGGCCAGTCTGTAATCCGGCATCCCGTGATATAGGCTCTGTCCCCTTTCTTTTCCGTTAGTTGGCGAAGGGTTTGAATAGCCCAGTATATTCCCTGTTCCGTGGTGGCTTCGATGGTGATACCCTGGGAGGATACTTGTAGTTTATAGGCTTCGTTTGCGTTCAGCTTTGCCTCCGGCAGTTCTTTTACAAGTTTTATTTGTAATTTGTGTTTGCTGGCGGGGTTGATGCCGATGTTATTCTCCTGCAACCAGGCCGTAACCATCTGCTCCGTATTTCCTTCTGTCTGGAGGGCGATTTCTTTTCCGGAAAACGTTTGCTTGTTCCAGTCTACCTGTTGCGGCCAGGGAAGTAAGTTCGGGATACCGGTAGCATAGGCCACCGGTATCCATACACATAATATGAATGTTATGAACAGCTTTTGTTTCATCGTATTTATTTAATCAGGTCTGTTAGTTTGACAGCCTGGAAGGTCATGTGTGCCACACTTGATTCGTAGAAGATACCGACTGTTTCCTTGTCGATCATGGACAGGCAGGAATATCCCCATCCTTCGTTTTCGTCCAGTAATACCTGATGTTCTGCCGGCCAGGTCAGGCCACCGTCGAGACTGGCTTTAATCGTGATATGGTTGCGTCCTTTCGTGGTGTTCGGATTGGAGAACAATAACAGTTTCTTTCCGGTGATGTTGTCTTTCGCATCCACTTTGATGAGGCTTGCCATACAAACCGGTTCCTGCAAGGCACTGCGGCTTGAGGGATGTTCGGTCCAGGTCTTGCCCAGGTCTTTGGTAACGGCTACGGCACGGCTACCGCCACGGTTATCGCGCATGTTGAGCATGAGTACGCCGGGTTCAACTTCTGCTACTTGTGCTTCGGTGGTATTGGTGCGTGCCAGGTTATGCAGATGCCAGGTTTTGCCACGGTCTTTGCTGTACATCACGCCTGCATTCGGTACACGTGTCGCATCGATGAACTGGATGGGGAAAACCAGCGTGCCGTCCTGCATGGTGATACCGCGTCCCGGACCCTGCAACAGGAAGTACCAGGAAGGGTCTTTCACCTGCGAAGTGATGTTGATAGGTTCGCTCCAGGTCTTTCCGTCGTCTTCGCTCTTGACAAGCATCAATTGGGCCGTTTCATCGGGAGTCATACCCGGCATGGAGTTCCACCAGGCGCGTCCGTTACCCATTCCGTGAGTCCAGGCGGCAACAATCCAGATGGTGTTTGTCTTTTCGTCTACCAGGATGGACGGGTCGCCTACACCATTTTGTGCATGAGGCAGGCCACCGGTCTCACCGAAGGTCATGGCTACCTGCATCGGCTCCCAGGTTTGTCCTTTATCCGTACTGCGGCTCACGCCTATGTCGACCATTTCCTGCAAGTCGACACTGCTGTTGTAGCGGATATCGTAAACGCCGAGAAGCGTGCCGTTGTTGGTCGTAACCAGTCCCGGGATACGGAAGGCTGCCGAGCCGTCATCGCCTGCCTGGCGTACACCGACACCTACGCGGCGGGGTGTTTCTGCTTTTCCTTTCCATTCGATGGCTGCGGGTTTGTTATTGATGGTGGCCTCCGGCATCGTGAAGGATACTCTCGACAATAAAGAGGTCTCCGGTTTCATTTCGATGCTTACCCAGAAGTAGTTGGGACCTTTAATCATTGGTTGTTTGGACGACAACCTGATTGTTTTTGCCGGAGCGGTAACTTCATCTTGTTTGACAGAATAAGAAGGGTTCGCAACCCGTGTCTTGCCCGGTGTGTAACTGGTAACGTATGTCACCGGGTTGAAGTGCGTGCCCTCCCTGGACGGTGCTTCCGTGCCGCTATAGAATAACCGTACGGCTTTTATGTCAGACAGGTTCGTCTCTTCTCCGAATTGGAGTGTGAAGTTATTTAATACATCTCCCTTCTGAGCGGGAATACGCATTTCCAACAGTACATTGTCCGTACGGTCTATCAGAATAGGAATCTGCTGTTCCCTTACGTACAAGCTGTCTGCTGCAAAGGCGGTTTGTGCGATGAATAGAAGACAGAGATAAAAGATGCTTTTTTTCATGGTGATTGTTCTATATGTGTTGTTTGTTAAATACTGAGTCAAATATAATCATATTATTTTCAACTAATCCGTCATGTTTGCCACTTTCGGTCGAAGGAAGCAAATCTGAATGAGTAAAGCGATTGCGACGAGTCCTGCCAGCATGGCGAAGTCGTGCCCCAGGTTGCCGGCATCTGTCGACCTGCCCAGCAGGTCTGTAATGGCTGCTCCGGCAAATACACCGGTCATATTCATGATACCGTAAGCCGTAGCCCGGTAACGTGGTGAGATGAACTGGCAGAGTATCGGCATATTATTGGCATCAAAGATACCGAAACCGATACCGAAACACAAGCCTCCGCCGACAATCATCAGGAAGTTATGTCCGAAACCGAGCAATAAGAGCGATGGAATGGTCAATGCCAGTCCGATAGCTCCGGTATAAACACGGCCTCGTACGTTGGTCTGTATCCATTTGTCGGATAAGATACCGCCTGCAATGACTCCGATAAACGAAGATAAAGCGATTGTAATCGTTGATAACGGGCCTGCTTCCGACATGTCGATTGACAGATTCTCGGAGAATAATGTCGGCAACCAGTTCTTGGTAGCCCAGCCCGGTAGACTCGGGGTTGCAAAATAAAGCAGGATAATCCAGAAAGAGATATTCGTAAACAACATACCCATCCCTTTGAGAGCCCCTTTCACCGGATTCTCGACGGCAGCGCCCGCCTCTTTGATTTTATGAACGATATGGTCTTTTTTATCTTTCAGGAACAGAATAAGAATCACGCTGTATGCAATACCGACAATCCCGAACCAGTGGAAAGTCGTTTCCCAGGTAAAGGCGCTTGCCACTGTCGCACCGAAACCGCCTAAAGCCTGTCCGGTGTAAAGGCCGGTCATGTGGATGCCTACTGCCAGCGAACGGGTTTTCCCTTGGTGGTAATCGGTTATCAGCGACAATCCTGCCGGGATATACAAGGCTTCGCTTACTCCCATGAGGGCGCGCAGGAAATAAATCTGGTTGAAAGTGGTGCAATAACCCATCATCAGCGTGACGAACGACCAGACGAACAGGCTGCCGACGATCAACCATTTGCGGTTTACCCTGTCGGCTATCATTCCCGCTACAGGGCTCATGAATCCGTATATCCACAGGAACACGGCCATCAGGCGGCCGAAGTTGGCTGCCGATTCCAGTTCGGTGATGTCTATCATCATCGCGTCTTTCATGGTGGAGAGCATTTGCCGGTCCATATAGTTCAGTAAGGCTACGCCCCACAACAGGCCGACAACTACCCAGGGATAGATTTTCTTATTGCTCATATCGTTTATTTTGAAAGCATTTCTTTACAAAGCAGGTTACATTTCAGAAGCATCCGAGGGATGTGGAACGGGCCTTTATACATATTACCTTTGGCCGGCTGTGACAATGTTCCGTCATAATGGAAATAGCCGTACCATTCCCCATATTCCCTGTCCGGGAAACGGGCGTATGTGTATTCATTAATCATCCGGTGCATTTCAAGGTATTTCCTGTCACCGGTAACTTCATAGGCATAAAGTGTGGCGATGATGGCTTCACATTGCGGCCACCAGAATTTCATATCGTGCCAGTATTCCTGCTGGGGAAGGTTCTTGCAGTCTCTGAAATAAGTGATTCCACCGTATGTTTTGTCCCAGCCCCATTCCCAGGCCCAGTTGAGGATAGTCAGTCCCATTTCTTTCAATTCCGGGTCCCAGTTGCGGTACTTGGCTTCTTCCAGGATGAACCAGGCTGTCTCGATGGAATGGCCCGGATTGATGGTTCGTCCGGGGATGGAGTCGATGAATTCGCCATTCGGTCCGACTGTTTCGAGGATTGTTTTGAATTCCGGCTTCATGAAGTCGCGGCGGAGTTCGTTGATGGACTCGTCTATCTGTTTTGTCAGTATTTCATCGTCGATAGCTTCGCGGATGCGGGCGGCTGTATCAATCAGTATCATGCATAAGGAATGCCCTTTGGCGACGAAGCCTTCGCGGAATTTAGGTTCAAGCAATCCCGGTGTATTTTTATAATGAAGGACTTGTTTGAAGAGGCTGACTGCTTTCTCCGCATAGCTTTTGTCTCCCGATGCGATGGAATATTGCGCCATGGCGATAGCGGCAAAAGTTTCGGAAAAGACATATCTTCTTTTGCGGACCGGAACGCCGGTTGCCGTCACCTCATAAAACATGCGGCCATCTGTGTCGAAGCAATATTTCTCGATGAAATCAATGCCATTCTTACAAGCCTGCAACCATTCCTGACGTTTCTCTATATGGTTGTAAGCATAGGCCAGGATGAAAGCGAAACGTCCCTGAAACCATACCGATTTGTTCGAATCCATCAGGGAACCGTCCCGGTTAAGGCAGGTGAAATAACCGCCGTTCTCTTTGTCGATGCCGTATTTCAGCCAGAAAGGCATGACATCGTTCACGAGGTCGTTTTTGTATGTTTCTTCCCAGTAACCCAGATATTCTGCCGGTTGGGATATGTTTGTCTTTGCTTCCATAGTCGTTAGAATTTGTTACATCTTTCAAAGAAATTGATAGCTTCGAGTTCAGCTTTCATAGCCGCTTCTTCGGCATCGGTCATATTCTGGAACGGCGTACGGTTTTTACCCAGGTTCAGACCAATCAGTTTCATGATACGCTTGCCTCCTACGATGTTTCCGCGGTAATGACAGATTACGTTAATCACATCCTGTGAGAAGTTTTGTTTTTCGCGGGCTGTTTCCAGGTCTCCGGCTTCCCAGGCCGTGATGATACCGACCAGTTCCTTGCCATTATAGTTGGTTGTTCCGCCGATGCCGCCTTGTGCGCCACCCATAGCCAGGCAGGGCAGAATAGTCTCATCCTGTCCGTGAAGCATGTCGAATTTGCCGTCTTTATATAACCTGCACTGGTTATATTCGTAAAGGCTTTCATAGGTATATTTGATTCCTGCGAAATTAGGGATGCGTCCGTCTACAGCTTTTAAGAAATCTACCATTGAAAGGAATGCGCCGTTGAATGCCGGGATATGATAATAATAGAAAGGCAGCTCCGGTGCCCCGCAAGCAATTTCTTCGCAATATTTCACCAGTTCTTCCACGCGGTTTACTTTAGGGAACGGAGAAGCCATGGCACCTATTCCCCATGCTCCGATTTTTTGTGCGTGGGCAGCCAGGTTACGGCTGGTCTTTACACAAGTACTACCTACATGTACGATTACTTTGAATCCTTCCGGCACAACTTCCATCCATCTTTCGGCCAGTTTGATACGCTCTTCTTCCGTCAGCATATAGCCTTCGCCCGATGAGCCGTTGATGAAAACACCTTTCAAACCGTTGTTGGCTAAAAGTTTGGCATAGGCTTCAATAGGTTCGTAATTCACTTCTCCATTTTCATAAAACGGAGTAAAAGGGGCATCAATCAGACCTTTAATCTTTTCCATGGTACGCAGTATTTAATAGTTGTTATGTGTGTTGTTTTAAATATGAGGCAAATATAAATAAAATAATTTAATAATATGGGGCTGGTTGAGAAAATATCCCTATAATATGTGTGGGTTGTTTTTATGGATTTATTATATGTGTGATACTTTGGAAGAATAAGAATAATCAGAAAAGATTGAAATCCAAAGAAGGGATGTATCTTTGTGCAAGATAAGCCTTCTTTGGAATTCAAAATGTATGAAAATTTATTCGGCTCCTGCTGGTTTGTAACCTGGAGTTTGTTTCAGAGCACGGTTATTGGTTAACGTTGTTTTATCTATCGGCCATAATAACTTGTCAGTATTACCGTTTTCTGCTAATGTATATTTAAATACATATTCACTGCCAAAACGACGCAAGTCATACCAACGTTTGCCTTCCATGAAAAATTCTTTGAAGCGTTCTTCTAAAATAGTTTCATTTATATCTTTATCATTTGGCTGATTGGGAAAACCAATTGTTTTGCTATTGTAATTTTCTCCATAAGCTCGTTGACGTATAGCATTTATTTCTTCAGCCGGATTTTCTCCCAGCATCGCTTTTGCTTCTGCCAACATGAGCAGAAGATCTGCATAACGGTATATAGGGTAATCATCACACATAGAACGATTGTCTGCAACGTCCTGAACTCCTTGATATTTATAGTTAAAAACACCTATGAGATCCAGTGAGCCATCTTCCAGTTTATTGTAAACGCCTTTCAGTGTCATTAGCTTACGGCTGTCTTTGTCATCGTATCGATTTATATTCTCTTTTTTAATGCCCAGACGGATTCCCCCTAATCTGTTTTCTTTTGTCAGATCGAATTTTTCTCCGGTTGCGGCATCATAATAGGTGCCAAAATAGCTTCTTGAGGGAAGAAAATTCACTTGAAAAGATCCGTTCCATAACTCGTGTTCTTTAAGTTGATTCCGGAATGCAAAAATGATTTCTTTGTTTCCTTTTTCAGTATAAGCAAAAACGTCGCTGAATTTTTCCATCAGACCCAGTACAGATACATTATTTTGTATATCTGTCAAGGCGCTTTTGGCAATGGTTGCATCTCCGTTTCCTCCTCCCATTTGCTTTCCGGACCAAAGATATACTTCTCCTTTTAGCATTAATGTTGCAGCTTTCGACCACATACTTTTTTGTCCCTTGATGGCATAATCGGAACCAAATGCATTTATAGAGACTTCGATATCTGCTTTTATTTGTTTCATAACATCTGTTACCGGAGAAGCTTCTTTTGTCATGTTAGAAACGTCTACCGTAAATGTAGGTTCGGTTGTAATGACAGCATCTCCCCATGATCGTAGAATATGGAAATAGTAGAATGCCCGCATACCATAACATTGTCCGATGTAATAGTTTTTTTGTGCTTCGGTTAATATTTCAGTTTCATTAGTACGAAGTATCATCAGGTTTAACTGATTGATATTCTCATAGAATTTTCCGTAATTGGAAATACCTGGATTTTCTTCATTTATGGTATTATATGGAAGGCGTTCTACACCCTGTGATGCTTCACCTCCAAATGGCAAGTCTCCGAAAACGTCGCTTCGTGCTTCTCCTAAAATGAAGAAATTATAGGCATGCTCTCTGAAGCGAGTGTGTAACCCGGTCATGAAGGCATCGAACTGGTCAGCTGATTTCCAGAAATTTGCATCTGATATAGAACTGATTGGTTTCATGTCCAATGATGTACATCCCCCTATAAAGAGTGATGAAATGATGGCTATTGATAAAAATATTTTTTTCATGTTGCTTAAAAATTTGAAGTGATTATCAGAATGAAACAGAAATACCTAATAATATGGTTCGAGGCATAGGATATCTACCTTCATCTACTCCGGCGTTGTCTTTCTTGATTGCTGGTTCGGGTGACATTCCCGTATAGCCGGTAATATAGAATAAGTTTTGTCCTGTTATGTAAACAGAAGCGTCACTAAGTGTCGCTTTTTCAATGATTTTTTTAGGTAGACGATAACTTAATGTGATTTCTCTCAATGCTAGATAATCTCCTTTTTCATAGAAACGGGAGCTATTATTATTGATGTTAGGATTCGCATTATTTGAACGTGTTATATTTTTCTTGCCTAGCTGATCTGCGTAATAGAATTTCGGCAGGTCTGCATTTACATTCTCGGGAGACCAAGTGTTATAAACGTCTTTTATTATGTTGAAAGAACCTTGATATTGTCCCAGTGAACGTGCAGCGAGATCATTGTAAATGATATGGCCTAATGCATAGTCGAAGCGGGCAAATAAAGAGATATCTTTATAAGAAAGATTTGTAGAAAAACCACCCGTCCATTTGGGTAAAACATTTCCGACTTTTACACGGTCATATTCGTTGATTACACCGTTATTATCAAGGTCTGCCCACATAACATCCCCCGGCTCAATCGGTTTTTTGCCGATCTTTTCCTTATCGCTCATCTGTGCCCATTTGTTTGGACCATATAGTTCAGCAACTGCGTCATATCTGTCACCGGCATTGGTTTTTACGTCATCCCAGTCTCTGAAAATGCGTTCTTGTTTATAAGCATATACTTCGCCAAGGGGCTTTCCTTCCTGATATCCACCTACCCAGGTCACTTTTTGAGATTTTGGGTCATATACTTCCATACCTCCCTGGCGGTTATTTTCGTTACCATTATAAGGTAGTTTAATGATTTTGTTATGTACCAGCGATGTGTTGAATGAAAAATCCCAACTGAACGCTTTGGGGTTAGAAAGAATATTAAGTTTTATTTCTGCCTCGAAACCAGTGTTACGCAAGCTACCCAGGTTTGTTCTGATACTGCTGAAACCAGTATATCCGGGTAATTCTAAGCTGGTCAGCAGGTCGCTGGTGGTTCGGTTATAATAATCTAGGATCAGATTGAAACGATTGTTTATGAAACCTAGGTCGAGACCTACTTCAAAAGAATTACTCTTTTCCCAACGCAAGTCACTATTGATCAGTCCGGTATTTAGGAAGCCAACGTTGCCATTATAGGGAATAGGAATACTGGAACCGTCGTTGATTGTGTTGTATTCTCCATATACTTCATAATTTCCTAGTCCGGCGACATTTCCATTTACACCGTAGCTGATACGCGGTTTAATGGTGGATATATATTTGGCGATTTCCATATCTTTAAAGAATGACTCTTCGTGTAAATTCCAACCGGCAGAAACACCGGGAAAGAATCCCCAGCGGTTGTCGCTTAGTTTGGATATGCCATCGTAACGGGCAACAACAGAGAACAGGTATTTATATTCATAGTTGTAATTGAGACGAGCGAAGCCTGATAACATGCGGTATCCATCCTTATAAGAATAGACTTCTGTTTTGTCGCTTGCCCCGTTCAATGTAGGAATATCGTCACTTGGACCTTTATTCCCTTTTGCTTGTAGTTTGAAGCGGTTGTAGTCGAAATATTCGCCGCCGACCATTGCTTCCAGGTTATGTTTTTCTTTGAATGATTTATTGTAAGTCAATGTGGCGCTATGTTGCTGTTGAAACTGACGTTCGTACATAGCACGGGCATTACGTGTATTGTTGGGAACTGTGCTGTTCTGTGTTTGATATTGTTTATCGAAGTCTTCCTGTTCGTTGTCGATATAATAGATTGAACTATTTTCATTCAGTGCCAGTCCGGGTATAATTTCCCAGTTTCCGCCGATGTTGAAAGTTGTTCGTCGTACATTGTTGATACGTTGTAGTTTATCTTTCCAATAAAGAGGATTTCCGTCTGCAGCTCCAAGACCGGATGCCGGATTTCCATCTTCATCAAGAGGATTTAAGGTTGGCCATAAACTCATTGAACGGTAAAAGAGCTGTGCTTCACTGATCCATAATCCGGGTTTTTTTGAAAAAGAATAAGTGGCTCCAGCATTGATTTTAATATTGTCTCGTACTTTATAAGAGCCGTTGACGTTTCCTGTAAAACGTTCATAAGAAGTACCTACAACTTGTCCTTGTTCATTATAATATCCGAAAGATGTCAGGAAGGTTGCTTTATCATTTCCTCCGGTAACACTAAGATAATGATCCTGAGTAAATGAAGGATCATTGAATGCTATATCCATCATTTGGCCACCGTAGTCTTTAAAGATTAACTGACCTTCGCCATCATACGGGTCTGTCATTTGTTCCCATCCTTCATTTAGAAGATGTTTATTTTCTTCTGTTAGATAATGAACAGAGAAATGGTCGCCGGTATTTGTCCCGTAGCCGGTTGTATTGTTAACCTGTTGTAATGTTCTGGTATAGCCAGCATCATTAATGTATTTGTTACCAAGTCTGTTATAATATAAAAAATCTCTGGCTCCGAGAAACTCATATCCTTTACGGGCAAAATTCATACCTCCTTTAAATTTGTATGAGATAGTCGCTTTCCCTTCTTTGGCTCTTTTAGTCGTTATCAGAATAACGCCACTGTTAGCACGAGCTCCATAAATGGCTGTGGAAGCTGCGTCTTTTAGTACCTGAATCGATTCAATGTCGGCAGGGTTTACATCATTCATGGAACGTACGATACCATCAATCACAACAAGTGCCTGATTGTTTGCTGGATCGCCGGTAATTGTCGCACCTCCGCGTAAGACAATATTAGGGGCTTCTCCCGGTTTACCGGATGTATTTACAACGCGTAAACCACTTACAGTTCCTTGTAATGATTGTCCGGCATTAGAAATTGCTACATTTTCCAGTGCTCTGTTGTCTAATTTGGAAATAGCGGTGGTTAGGGTTGCCCTCTTTTGTTGTCCACCGTAACCGGTAACAACAACTTCATCCAGTTGTTCCGTATCTTCACGTAAGATAACATTTACTTTTGTTTTTCCGGTTAACGGAACTTCCAGTGTTTTGTAGCCGATAAATGAAAATTGTAGAATAGCATTTTTGTTAGATACAATAATGAAGAAGTTACCATCAAGGTCAGTAACAGTACCATTTGTGGTTCCTTTTTCTACAATAGAAGCACCCGGTACGGAGAAATTAGATTCGTCCATTACCGTTCCTGTGATAGTTATCTGCTTTTGTCCCCATGCAAAAGCAGGAAGCAACATAACAAGCACTAAAATTAGAAAATTTTTCTTCATAATAAATTACTTTTATTTGTTAATAACTAAGGTTGACTCTTTTTGATAAATTAATGTTTGTGTCGTATGAAGACATAGTTCTTAGAAGACTATGATGTATTATGTTTTTTTTAATTAAAAGGATCCCTTGTTTTTGAATGCTAGAACGATTTCTGATGCATAAATTGGATTTGCAAGATCGACTGTTACATATTTTTTTTATTTACTCAGAGGACTATTTGAAGAATATTTATCTACTTTTGTTTATTCAAATGACAGAAGTAAAAAAAATAGTACCATGAATACAAAATTCCTTATCACGGCCGATAGCAATCGTAGTGCATTATTAAAAAAGAAGATTATACATTATTATATAGCTAATGGTGATGCCACAATTGCAGAATTGTGCAAGGAAATGGATTTGAGTATTCCTACCGTAACGAAGCTGGTAGGAGAATTACTGGATGACGGTTATATCCTGGATTTTGGAAAACAGGAGACTAACGGGGGGCGCAAACCGAATATCTATGGTTTGAATCCGGTTTCTGGTTATTTTGTTGGCGTGGATGTTTTCCGGAGCAAAATTAATGTTGCAGCTGTCGATTTCAAAGGAGACAAGTTACGTGTAGAAGAAAATATTCCGTATTCATTGGAGAATACACCAGAGGCATTGGAGATATTATGTAATCTGATTAACGACTTTATTGACCGATTGAGTGTTCCTCGCGAAAAAGTATTAGCTGTAGGTGTAAATATATCGGGGCGTGTTAATCCTGTGTCAGGCTATAGCTACAGTATTTTTTATTTTGAAGAAAAACCGTTATCCCAGATTCTGGAGGAGCGCATTAATATAAAAATTTATATAGAAAATGATACCCGTGCAATGATGTATGGTGAATATATGCAAGGTGTCGTAAAGGGAGAAAAAAATATATTGTTCATTAATATGGGATGGGGATTAGGACTTTCCATCTTTATAAACGGTGAACTGTATTATGGCAAGTCCGGTTTTTCCGGTGAGTTCGGACATTTCTGTTTCTTTGATAACGAAATTCTGTGCCATTGCGGTAAAAAGGGGTGTATTGAAACCGAAGCATCCGGTTCTGCCTTGCATCGTAAGTTGCTGGAACGTTACCGCGAAGGCAGCAGTACTATACTCGCTGAAAAAATAGAAAAGAAAGAGAAGATAAAAATGGCCGATATGATAGAGGCAATCCAGAAGGAAGATGTGCTTTGTATCGAAATCCTGGAAGAAATGGGTGAGAAGCTGGGCCGTGGAATTGCCGGACTTATGAATATCTTCAACCCGGAGTTGGTGGTACTCGGTGGAACTTTGTCTTTGACCAGCGAATATATCAGTCTGCCTATTAAAAGCGCTATACGGAAATATTCTCTTAATTTGGTTTCTCAGGATACCGAAATCAAAGTCTCCAGGCTAGGAGAACGAGCAGGTGCACTGGGTGCATGCTTGCTTTCACGAAGCAAAATGTTGGGAATGATTCGTTATTAATTAATATTTTTATTAATAAGACTTTGATAGTAAAACTTTGTAATACAATAAAATAGATATTGTTGTTTCTGCGATGTGAGCGGAATATTTGTTTATCAAAAGAGAGCATGCATTTATCGCTCTCTTTTAATATTTACGTACTTTCCCTTCAAAACAATATCTGTAAATGATTATTTTCGTTTTAGATATATTTGATAGAATATTTAATTTATTTCTTCTCTATATTAAAAATATTTATTTATATTTGCGGTGTAATTAAATGTATCGATCAAGTGATTGGGAGATATTGAGTTTATGAAAACAATTTAGAAGAGTCCTTTAGTTATGTAAAATGAAAAGTTAACTGTAGTTGTTTTTTAAT
The DNA here is from genome assembly GCF_000969835.1 of Parabacteroides goldsteinii DSM 19448 = WAL 12034. Taxonomy (GTDB): domain Bacteria; phylum Bacteroidota; class Bacteroidia; order Bacteroidales; family Tannerellaceae; genus Parabacteroides; species Parabacteroides goldsteinii. Next base: position 2,188,585 of record NZ_KQ033912.1, on the reverse strand, counting down.
GCATTGAATTATCTTTGGAACCTCTTTTTTGTAAATGAGTTCTACTCTTTTAGTACTGGCGGTATTCCATTCAGCACTTTATTACAAAGTAAGAGAACTAAAAAAGATGATTGTTACTTGCTAATATGCAATCTCATAAGGGTATATAAGATTTTAGTAAATACTTTTAAAAAATGAGATAATTGAATGCATAAAAGCTAACCGTAGTCTTCTAAGAACTAAGTCATTTTGAATTAAAAGTATATTAAACGAAGATACATACCTCTAAAAAGATGTTATATCTATAGATTGTTTTTTATGCTCTTATTGCGGCATAAAAAATCTATTTAGACGAAACAAATTGTCAGTGTTCGTTTTGATTTAAATATTAGCTTCGTATATTTGCTGCTATGCTAACAAAATCTATCAACGAGGAACTATTAGTGAAGGAACTGGTCCAGGGAAGCCAAGATGCTTTTCAGGCAATATTCATGCACTATTATCCTAAAGTCCACAATTTTGTATACGGCTTGGTTAAATCGCAACAAGATGCGGAAGATATTACCCAGGAGGTTTTTTCAAAAGTGTGGGGAAGTCGCAGTATGTTTGCCGATGTCAGGAATTTGGGAGCTTATCTGTTCATTTTATCTAAAAATACTACTTTTAATTTTTTGGAGGCTCGACAAATACGTATAGAAAGGTTGAATGAAAAGCCTTTTGAGGAAGAGGCTCATGACTCACCGGATGAAGATCTGATAGCAAAAGATTTACAACTTTTGATAGATATGGTAGTGGCTAATATGCCGCCTCAGCGTAAACTGATTTATCAGCTGAGCCGTGAGGCGGGATTATCGAATGCAGAGATCGCAGAGAAATTGGATCTGAGCAAGAAGACGGTAGAGAATCACTTGAATCTGGCGTTAAAAGAGTTAAGAAAAATCTTATTATACCTATTGATACTTTATTTGTGTTAAAAAATTAGGGGTGAATAGCATGAGAGTAGTCTTTATAATATAATCGTAAAGGAGAAATGAGTTATATAAAAAAAATAGTTGATTATTTCTTTCACCATGATCTCCCGGAGGAGATGAACTGGAAGATACATCGACGGTTATTGAAAAAAGAAGACAGACCGGAAGTTGATGAGGCATTGCAATCGGTTTGGGATACTATGGGATTTCCGGAAATGAATGAAGCTCGTCCCCGGCAGGCTTATTCCATATTGAGTAAGAATTTAGGTTTTACAGAACAGAAAAAATCCGCATCAAAAAATGTGCGGATCATACCGTTTTGGGTAAAACTGACAGCTATATGGCTTTTACCATTGATTATGTTTTCCACATCCGTCTATTTTTATTGGCAGGCAACCAGTGTGAAAGATGTGTTGGCGACTGTTTCGCTGATAGAACATTTTGTTCCTGCCGGAAAACGTGAGCAGATTGTTTTGCCTGACAGTAGCCGGGTCTGGCTGAATTCCGGTAGTGTACTGATATACCCTTCTATATTTGTGGGAGACAGACGTGAGGTTTATTTGTCAGGTGAAGGTTATTTTGAGGTGGAAAAGAATGCGGAACAACCGTTTATCGTTAAAGCCCGGACACTGAATGTCGAGGTGTTGGGTACCCGGTTCAATCTTTTTGCTTATCCTGAAATAGGGCAGATTGCGACTACGCTTGAAGAAGGGGCTGTACAGGTCCGTTTGCAGGATGAAGAGGGGAAAAGTTTTCACCTGGTGCCTGATGAACAATTGGTCTATTATATAGAATCCGGAAGCGTTGATGTGAGAAAGGTTGTTTCTGCCGATTATTCTGATTGGCGTGAGGGAGGTTTGCTGTTTGATAATTATTCATTCACTGATATTATTCGTATCCTGCAACGTACATATGGATTGGATATACATTTGCAGACATCTGCCTATAATAAGAATCTGCTGACAGTTCATTTTAATAAAAATGAATCGGTAGAAAATATATTCATGCTTCTGAAAGAGTTGATACCCGGTCTGGAATATAAAATTGACGGGAAAAGTATTTATCTGAAATAGGAAACAATAAAAAAATCACATGTAATTTGAAAAAGTTTTACGATTGATTGGGTGCAACGTTTTTTCCATCTGTCATTATAGATGAGTACGTACTCAAATCGGTGCAATTGTTTAACTATTTTAATTACATATGAAGAACAAACACAAATCCAGACGAATTGGAACCTATTGTCTGAGCTTTTTGATCGCAGGTTGCCTGCAGATCAATGCGCAAAAGGTCTCCTTTAGTGAAGGAACTGTTTCTTTAAAGGAAGCATTCCAAAAGATTGAAGCTTCATCCAAGTACAAAATCGCCTATAATGGTACACAGTTGGATGTAAACAAGAAAGTTGTGCTTAATCAGAAAAATGCGGAAGTATTGGATGTATTGAGTCAGGTGCTGGCTGGTACAGGCTATACTTATTCGGTAAAAGGTGACTATCTCGTCATTACCTCTCCCTCCCAAAATGCGGTCAATCAGAAAGTAAAGAACGTAAAAGGTGTTATTGTCGATGAAACAGGCGAGCCTGTTATCGGTGCAAACGTCGTTGTTTCAGGAACAACGAACGGTACGGTTACTGATTTTAACGGTAATTTCTCGTTAGAAGTTCCGGAAAATGGTACATTGGACGTTTCTTTCATCGGTTATCTGACACAATCGGTATCTCTGAAAGGGAAAAGTGATTTTCGTATTACATTGAAAGAAGACACCCAGAAACTGGACGAAGTAGTGGTTGTCGGTTATGGTACCCGTTCCCGTAAGAGTATTACCGGATCTGTGGACCAGGTGAACAGCGAGATTTTTGAAAATCGTCCGGTAACCAATGCGACTCAGGCGTTGCAGGGAGCTTCTGCCAACCTTATTATCCAGAGTAAAAATGCGAATCCGAACGATAACAGTATGAACATCAACATCCGTGGTGTCAGTACGATGGGGAACAATGACCCGCTGATCGTTATTGATGGATTGGTATCGAGTTCATCGACTCTGAACAATCTGAACCCGAACGATATTGATAATGTATCTGTCCTGAAAGATGCAGGTAGTGCAGCCATCTATGGTTCCCGTTCTGCAAATGGTGTTATCCTGGTAACGACTAAAAAGGGTTCTAAAGGCAGTAAACCTGTTGTGGCGTTCAATGGACAGGTCGGTATTCAGGACCCGCATATTTTATTTTCACCAGTCGAAGGCTGGCAAAACGCCATGTTGAGAAACCAGGCAAATATGAATGTGGGTAGTGCTCCCCAGTTCACGCCCACCCAGATTCGTGATTTGTATGATCACCGTAATGAAGAAGAATGGTTGTATGACCAAATCATCAAATCCGGTCTCCAACAGAACTATAACATAAACGTATCCGGAGGTAGTGAAAATACGACCTACATGGTATCCGCCAGTTACTATAACCAGGAGAGTAACTTCCAGGGTAGCTTCGGTATGGAACGTTATAACTTCCGTAGTAATCTGAGTACGGAATACGGACGCTTTAAGTTGACATCCTTGATGGCTTATAACCGTCGTAAAGACAGAACCGTGGCCGGTGGTACAGGAAACACGATCATCAACTCATCCCGTGTCCCTTCTTATTATTACTACAAATTTATGGAAGGCGACAAATATTTGGTCAATGATATAGTCGGCGATGACAATCCGTTGGCATTGTTGCAGGACGGCGGTTATGAAAAGAAAGACGAAGACAATTTTATCGGAAGTATGAACCTTGATGTTAAGATCATCGATGGTTTGAAAGCAACCGGTTTGGTTGGTCTGGATTTGACCCAGCATCATCGTTATCGTCGCGACAAGAAAGTGCCGTTGTATTCTTCTGCCGATTTGGAGAATCCGGTACTGTACATGCACTCCAATACAATGACTGAAGATTATAATGAAAAGCGTTATACTCTGAGTACACAATTCTTATTGGATTTTAACCGTACATTTAATAATGTCCATAACGTAAGCGCATTAGTCGGTGTTTCAAACGAATCTTACACAAAACAGGCAAGCCGTATTGCCTGGGAATACACGGATGAAGACCTGGGATTGCCGACGACAGACGAATCCATCCAGAATAAAGATAACAAAAACTCGAACAATGATACGGACCAGACAAGTATAACTTCCGTATTTGGTCGTGTAGGCTATAATTATATGGATAAGTATTATGGAGATGTTTCTTTCCGTTATGACGGTTCTTCAAAATTTGCCAAAGATCAGCGCTGGGGGTTCTTCCCTTCGTTCTCTGCCGGCTGGCGTTTGTCTGAAGAAGCCTTTATGGATACGTATAAGAGTAACATCGGCGATTTGAAACTGAGAGCATCGTACGGTGTACTGGGAAATCAGAATGTGGACAATTATTCTTACCAGACTGTCTACCAGATGAACAACAACGGCTATGTATTCAATGGCATATCCGTCCCGGGAACGAGCTATACAGACGGTAATGCCTTCCTGACATGGGAAAAATCAGCTAACTTTAATATTGGTGCTGATGCAACCTTCCTGAACGGGAATTTATTCTTATCCGTAGACTATTTTGATAAGAAGACATCTAATATATTGTTAACACCGGAAGTTTCGTCCATCTATGGCGGTTCCGCAGCCAAGGAGAATGCCGGCGAAATGAAAAACAGAGGTTGGGAATTAACGATCAACTACAAATTAAATTCCGGCGATTTCCATCATAACTTCAATTTCAATATTTCCGACTCAAAGAATAAAGTGACTGATTTCGGAGGAAAAGAACGTATCGACCAGAATGACCAGTTGTATAAATTGATTCGTGAAGGGCAGCCGTTAGGTTCATATTTCGGTTATAAAACAGACGGATTGTTCCAGAGTTACGATGAGATTGCGAACAGTGCGCTGCCGGTAGGAGCTTCCGTTCAACCCGGTGATGTGAAGTATGTTGACCAGAACAACGATGGTGTCATTGACGAGAAAGACCGTGTGATACTGGGTAATGCATTTCCGCGCTATACATTCGGTTTCACTTATAATATGACATGGAAAGGTTTTGACTTGAACGTCATGCTGCAAGGTGTGGGCAAACGTTCCATGTATCTGCGTGGTGAGTTGATAGAACCATTCCACTCAAACTATTCCTATTGTATTTATCAACATCAGTTGGATTTCTGGACTCCGACAAATCCGGATGCCCAATGGCCTCGTTTAGTTGCCCCGGGTTCATCTTCTTCTACGAACAACTGGGGTATGGCCGGATCAGATATTTATTTGTTGAATGCAGCTTACTTACGTGTAAAGAATATCCAGATCGGATATACCTTACCGAAAGCTTTGACTCAGAAGTTTGGTGTACAAAAATTGCGTGTCAGCGTAAATACCGAAAATCCGTTGACATTTACCAAGAACTCATTTATCGATCCGGAATCTTCTGAATTCGGCAGCGATATGGGGGGCATCGGTGGCATCGGGGCAAACAGCGGACGTAACTACCCGACACTGACTTATTATGGATTTGGTTTGGATATAGAATTTTAAGACATAGACTTTGTTATGAAAATGAATATTTTGAAATATTTGCCAAGTATAGCATGCGCTATACTTGCATCATTCGTATCTTGTAATGATTTGGATCTGGCTCCTACCAATAAGTTTACGGATTTGAATTACTGGACTTCCGAGGCAAAGGCTTCTTCCGTATTGAGCATGGCTTACAGTCAGATGATGAGTTCCGGCTATTTCTTCGCAGACGAACGGTTATCGGACAACTTATACGAAGGGCGTGGTAGTACGGATGAGAAACTGATTACTTCGGGTCAGGCAAACGCCGCTTTGGGGCGATTCTCTGAAGATTGGAAAAAATGTTTTGAAGGCATTAAAACATGCCACACATTCCTGGAAAATGTTGATCGTGTCCCCGACATGGATGAAACATTAAAAAACAGGATGAAGGCAGAAGCACGTTTCATTCGGGCCATGTTGTTCTTCCGCCTGGCTAATAATTATGGCGATGTTCCTTTGTTTGACTATACACTGACAATCGAAGAGGCTAATACGATTGCCCGCTCGCCGAAAGCGGATGTTATCAAGTTTGTCCGTGACGAACTGAATGATATCGTCGGTACATTGCCGACAAGACAGGAATATGCGGCAGCTGATAACGGCCGGATCACAAAAGGGGCTGCTATGACTCTGCTCGCCCGTACTTATCTGTATGAGAACGACTGGCAGAATGTTTCGTCTGTCTGCGAGAAAATAATCAATGGCGAATATGGTGAATATGCATTATTTTCAAGCTATGCAGGTCTGTTCTTGCCGGAAAACGAATACAACAGCGAAGTGATCCTGGATATGGGATATCTGCTGAATCTGAGAACCTGGAGTGAAATGTACGATGGGATTCCCTTGTCTGTGGGCGGACGTGTAAACGGTTTTGCTCCGACACAGGAACTGGTGGACGATTATATCATGAAAAATGGCCGGTCGATTCATGAAAGTGGTTCCGGCTATAAAGAAGACGATCCTTACATAAACAGAGATCCTAGATTGCAGGCTACTATCGTTTACCATGGTTACCAGTGGACAGACGGTAACGGCAAAACGTCCACAATTTATATCAAACCGGGTTCTTCTGCCGATGCAGGTGCTGCTAATCTGGATGAATATATCGGTCCGGGACAGAACTCCACCGCTACAGGTTATTATCTCCGTAAATGGTTTGATCCGACCGCTCCGGCAGGTCTTGCTTCCGGCTTGAATCTGATTCTGATGCGCTATGCCGATGTCTTATTGATGTATGCTGAAGCAAAAACAGAACTGGGTGAGATGAACGAAACCGTTTGGAACAAGACGATCCGTCCGATCCGCGAACGTGCCGGTTTCACAGACGCTTCTGCTTTGAATTACCCGGCTTCAGGTGATATGCAGACTATTGTACGCCGCGAACGCCGTTGTGAATTGGCTATCGAGGGGACAAGACTCTATGATATCCGTCGTTGGAAAACGATCGAGACGGCACTAAATGGCAATCCTCGCGGAGCTAAATTTGCTGCGGATAATACACAGTATATCCAATTGGATAAGAGATCTTTCAATAAAGATAGAGATTACTTGTTCGCTATTCCGCAGTCACAACGGGATATCAATAAGAATCTGACTCAGAATCCGGGATATTGATTAAAATTTTAAATCCAAAAAATCTAAGAGATATGAAAATAATATCTATAAAATATATGATGCTGTTCGCTTTTGCTATGGTCTTTGCGGCATGTAGCAGTGACGGGGAAGTGAGGCATTTGGGCGTGACTGCCGTTAAAGCGTTATATGAACCGGATAATGGGAAAGCCGTTGTCCTGCAAGCATCGGCATCGGCTTCTTTGTATTTTGAATGGGAGCCGTCGTTAGCCGAAGATGGTGGTGCTGTGTTGTACGAAGTTGTTTTCGATAAGGCGGATGGTGATTTTTCCGATCCTGTTTCTATAGTTACTGCCGACAACAATGGCGGAACTAATCATGCAACGATCACACATAAACAGTTGAACCAGATCGCCGCTTCAGCAGGGATCGGATCTGCGGAAGAAGGGACTCTGAAATGGACGGTATATGCCTCCAAAGGTATCAATCCGGTCAAGGCTGAAGAAGAACGTACGCTGACGCTTACCCGTTTGGCAGGATTCGCAGAAGTTCCGAGCCAGTTGTATATCACCGGTGAAGCCACGGAAGTAGGAGCTGACCTGGAGAATGCCATGATCATGAAAAAAGTGGCTGACGGCGAATTTGAAGTTTTCATGAAACTGACGGAGGGCAAGTCCTTCAAGTTTGTCAGTGCCAATACCGGTACTCCGACTGAATACTCGTTGAACGGTGAAAAACTGGTAGAAGGCGGTAGTACGACAGCAACCAAAACCGGTATCTATAAATATTATATTGATTTTAATGCCGGATCGTTTACTTCCAAAGAGGTGACTAAAGTGAAATGGTTCCTGAACTGGTCACAGAAAGAGATAGAACTGGATTACCAGGGTCTCGGTGTCTGGGCTATCAGCAACTATACGGTAACGGGATTGACGGATAGCGATAATTCGGACGACCGTTATAAGTTCAGAATGGAAAGTTCTGACGGAGAGACCGAATGGAGAGCCGCCATCAATAATGATAGCAAACCGACCGGCAATGATGAGTATTACTACATGGCTGAAAAGACGAATGTAGAACAGTGGACAAACAACGAAGTCTGGAAGAGCCCGGCTACCGATGGCTGGAGCGATAAGGCGTATGATGTTACATTCTCTTTGAATACGCAGGGTGAATATACTCATAATTTAGTAATCAAATAAAAAGGAGGAATTATGAAAGCGATATTTATAAAACTGATGTTCATCACCTCTGCCGTATTGGCCTTCATGGGATGTAATGATAATATGGGTGACACGGATAACCGTTTGGCAAGTGTCAGTACATTACTTGAACCGGCGGATGGAAAATCCGTTGTTCTGGAACCGTCCGCATCATCCAGTGTTTATTTTGAATGGCAAACACCGAGTGTAGAGGAAACAGGTACTGCTCTTTACCAGATTGCATTTGATAAGGTAGACGGTGATTTCTCAAAACCGGTGTATGTGATGTGTGCCAATAATAACGGATTTGGCAATTATGTATCCGTTACGCATAAACAGTTGAATCAGATTGCAGGTAAGGTCGGCATAAAACCGTCTGATACGGGTACATTCAAATGGACTATACTCTCTTCAAAAGGTCTGCAGAGCGTAAAAGCCGGCGTTGAAAATAAGATTACGGTAACCCGCCTGGCAGGTTTCGAAGATGTTCCGATCGATGTCTATGTGACCGGAGAGGCTTCTGAAGGTGGGGCTGACCTGGCAAAGGCACATAAAATGAAAGCTGTTGCCGGTGGTGAATTTGAAGTGTATACAAAACTGGCGGCAGGCAAACCATTCTATTTTACGGACGGAAAGACCGGTACTCCGAGAGAGTTCTATACAGCGGACGGCATGGTGAAAGAGAACGGAACGACAACGGTCGCTAAAGACGGTGTTTACCGTATTACATTAGACTTTAATACCGGTGCCTGTACCTATACGCTGGTAAACAAAATAACTTTCTATTTCTGTCCGGACGGAGAATCTCTGTTTGAATTGCCTTATGTAGGTTATGGTGTATTCCAGGCGAAGGAAACGGTTACTTTCAAACAAGAGAGCTGGGGTAGGGATGAACGCTATAAGTTCAGAATGACTATCCGGGAAAATGGAGGTGCCGATGCAGAAAAGGAAGTCGAATGGGGAACATTGAACCAGACAGACTCCCGTCCGACGGCAAGCAGTCCGGAGTCTTATTATTACCTGCAACTGTTTACCGAGGTATCCCAGTGGGATAATAAATGGAAGCTGATGGGCGATTTTGATGGTGTTCCGGCTACTTATACCGTCTATCTGACGGCAGACCAGCCTTACACACATACAATCGTTAAATAGTTTATTACAAATATTTGGTAAGAAGGACCCGGAATTGTATATTTCGAGAAAAATGGATCTTATTCCGGGTCCTTCTTTTTTAACAGCTAAAAATAATGTCATGAAGAATATACTCCTTTTCCTGTTTCTCCCCCTTTTTCTGGGGGCTTGTGGCGATGATGATAATACTCCGAACGGACCGGATGAAAATGATAATATTAATTGGTATGCCGCTGCCGACAGCAGTACGACAGCATTGGTAAATTCATTCTGGAATGCAGGAGGAAAATATTTTAATTATGATAGCAACGGAAATACGACGTTCCATTACTGGCCTCAGGCGCATGCGCTGGATGTTTTGACGGATGCTTATTTGCGTACGGAAGATGCAAAATATAAAACCTATTTCGACCAATGGTTTGAAGGCGTGAAGATCAAGAACGGCAATTCGTTCCGGAATGACTATTACGATGATATGGAATGGAATGCCCTCGCTATTCTTCGTGCTTACCAGGCAACCAAAGAACAGAAATATAAAGAGGCGGCATTGCAGATATGGGATTATATCAAAGTGGGTTGGAATGAGAATGCAGGTGGAGGTATCACCTGGGTAAAAGGGCAGGAGTATAGCAAAAATGCCTGTTCAAACGGTCCGGCTTGTATTCTGGCAGCCCGCCTGTATCGTGAGTTTGGAGATGAGACCTATAAAGAATGGGCACTCAAGATATATAACTGGGAGAAAAGTACATTATTCAACAGCAATAACGGAATGGTGTATGACAATATAAACAGTAATACCGGAGAAATACAGAAAGACTGGATATTTACCTACAATGAAGGAACATTTGTCGGATCGGCTGTTGAATTGTATAAGATATTGGGAGAAAAAGCCTATCTGAACGATGCTGTTTTGGCCGCTGATTATACCATCAGTACATTGGTTAACAATTCTATTCTGAAGGATGAAGGAACTGGAGACGGAGGATTATTCAAAGGTATTTTTATCCGTTATTTCACGGATCTGATCCAACAGGACCGCCTGGATGCAGGTGCTAAACGACGTTATGTGCAGTTCCTGAAAACCAATGCCGAGACATTATGGACGCAGGGAACCAATAAGTCGAATGTCTTATTCGGTACTTACTGGCGGAATGTCCCGGGAGCATCTACAGGACTGACCGAACAACTGAGCGGTTGCATGTTGATCGAAGCAGCTGCGTTGCTGGACGATTTGAATCTATTATAAGTTATACGTGTTTTTAATTTCAGACAGATATAGTTTTTAATTCTTGATCATTATCATATTCTAATAATTAATTTAGCATGAAAAACTCTTTTTTTGCAGGTTTGCTGTCATTAACCATAATGATAAGTTGCCAGCCGGATAAACAACTTACGAATTATGTGAATCCTCTTTTGGGGACAGCCACGCTATGGGAAACGAAAGATCTGGGTTATGAGCGTCATTTGAAGACAAGGACCTGGGGAGCAGAAGTCTTTCCCGGTTCTTCCGTCCCGAATGCGATGGTACAGCTGAGTCCGGTGACTCAGTTCCGGAGTGGGGCCGGTTATCAGTATGAAGATACGGTCATCTATGGTTTTTCGCATACCAACAAAGGACATTGGAATCTGCTGCATCTCCCTATCCTTCCGGTGACAGGAAATGTTTCCTCCGGTGATTATGCTTCAACATACAGTCATTCGAACGAATCGGCCCGTCCGGGTTATTACCAGGTGTTTCTGGAAAGGTACGGGGTCAATGCCGAACTGACTTCCACGCTCCGCTGTGCTTATCATAAATATACTTTCCGGCCGGATGACGACAAGAAAGTATTAGTGGATATCACACGGACAAACAATGGAGTAAGAGACTGGAGTATTCAAAAAGTCGACGATTATACTTTTTCCGGTAATCAGGATGCGGAAGGAAATATCCGTTTCTATGCTGTTTCCAATTATAAGATTGAGGATATCAGACAGTTGAAAAATGGTGAACATGAAGTTTCGGTTGTCAGTTTTGCCGATAGCAAAGGAAGTAAACCGCTGGAATTAAAGATCGGTTTTTCTTTCGTAAGTATTGATAATGCAAAGATGAACCTGGAGCAGGAAATGAAGGATAAGAGTTTTGCGCAGGTTCGTAAGGAGGCTGATAAGACCTGGGAGAATTTGTTATCCAAAATAGAAGTAACCGGCGGAACAGAACGTGAGAAAGGCATTTTCTATTCCTGCCTGTACCGTTCGTTCTTATGGCCGGCGTTGCGTAGCGACGTGAACGGGGAATATACGGATGCCAAAGGTAATGTGGTAAATAATGGTTTCCGTTATTATACCGATCCGTCATTCTGGGACGATTATCGCAATAAGTTGATTTTATTGGGAATGATTTCTCCGGATGTAACGACCGATGTGATCAAGTCCATCACGGATAAAGGCGAAAAGCGAAATGGTTATATGCCGACCTTCTTCCATGGTGACCATGCCTCTGTATTTGTTGCCGGTAACTATTTACGCGGATTGAAGGACTTCGATCTGAACCGGGCTTATAAACTGTTGGTGAATAATGCCACTGTCCCGGGAAAAGGCGGCAGGCCATATCTGGATGAATACATCGAACAAGGATGGATTGCAGAAAAGGATACCACCAATGTCCCGACCTGGGATGAATACAAAGCCGCTGTAACAAAGACTGTGGAATATGCATACGATGATTATGCGACCGCTTTGTTGGCTAAGGAGTTGGGAGATGAAAGTATTTATAAAACATTGATGGAACGTTCCGGCAATTATAAGAATCTGTTTGACCCGGGTACGGGCTTTTGGCGCGGAAAGATTGCCGATGGCAGCTGGATCAAGGATTTCGATCCTTACTATCCTTATTATGCCTATATGTATCGTGAGGCTAATGCCTGGCAGTCACTGTTCTTTGCTCCCCATGATCCGGAAGGCATGATTGCCCTTTATCCCGGTGAAAAAGCGGTCGAACAGAAGCTGGATTCACTGTTCACTGAACCGTGGAGAAACTATGAAGCGCATAATATGACCGGTTTCATCGGAAATTATTGCCATGGTAATCAACCGGACCACAGTGTTCCCTATACTTATTATTTCATCGGTAAACAGGAAAAAGCGCAATGTGTGCTGGATAGCATCATGAACCATTATTACGATATGGGTAAAGAGAAGCTCGCCTATTCGGGAATGGATGATGCCGGTGAAATGTCTGCCTGGTATGTATTCAATGCCATTGGTTTATATACCTATTCTCCGGCTGATCCGGAATATATTGTAACCGTACCTTTGTTCGATCAGGTGAAATTCACTTTAGGCGATAATAATCAGTTCGCGATCGTAAAGAACGGTAATGGGCGGAAGATTACGGATATCTCTTACGACGGTCAGAAAATCAAAGGTTGGTTTATTTCACATGACCTGTTGAAACAAGGAAAACAACTGACGATTACTACTGAATAAATATATAAAACGTTTTTCTATTCGAATTAGGGGGTGTTTCAAAGCCCCCTAATTTGTTTAGTACATGCCTATCGGATTGAAGGACTAAATAAGTCTCTTTATCTGATCGGAAGCCTGATCTTCTATGGTTGAATAGAGCCGTTTTTGAAGCATTTCGAACTGGTCCTTGGAATAGCTGTGGTCAATTGCCCCGTGATCGATATGGTGGATATAATCGCAACAGGAAGTCAGTGTTTCGAAAACATGTGAGGTGACCAGCACTGTTTTGCCCCCTTTCCGGAGTTGTTGCAGGATGAGGGTGAGGATATGGGCACTTTCCAGATCCAGGCCGTTGAACGGTTCATCCAGAACAACGATTGGTTTATCCAGCTTCAGAACGGCCAGCAGAGCGAGTTTCTTTCTCATCCCGGTTGAATAGTTCTCCGTTATATCGTCTAACGGAATATGGAAAAGTTGTTGCCAGTTGTCTGTTTTAAAGCCGTTTGTGCCGGCCGGGAAAAGATCCAGATATTCGCGCCCTGTCATATAAGGATAAAAGTAGTTTTCTGCTTCCAGATAGGCAATATCCTGCCTTTTTAGAGATCTGTCGTTATAGCTGACCGAGCCTGCGGAAGGACGGATGAAAGAATACAGCGTATTCAGCAAAGTCGTTTTTCCGGCACCGTTCAGGCCGACCAGACCATGTATTTTCCCTGATTCCATCGATAAGTCGATCCCTTTCAGTACAGGAAATTCTTTTTTATATTCTACTTGTAGATTTCGGATTGTAAGCATATAAATAAGTTGTTAGATTCCGGCGGGCAGCCAGATAGTTTTTGACCAGGAAAAACAAGACTACCGGTAAAAGAACCGGAAAGGAAATGCTTATTACGGCTATTGTTATGGGGACCTGTCCTCCTGTTATTTTTGTATTCGGCAGATAATGGGCATATTTATTTATAATAAACAGTGTTATGTTCAGGGAAACCGCAGCCAGAAAGGTGAGGATGAACCACCAATGCTCCGGATATAAAAGTGTATATATTGCGCAAACAGGAGTTGTTGCACATAAGAATAACTTCAAATTTAAACGAAGCTTTCCGTGCAGGAACCTGTTGACCGGACGCTCCTGTGAGCAAAGTATCTGTACTGGTTCTGAAAATCTGAATATATCGGATACTATGACTGTGAAGAACCAGAGCGATGCCAAAGAAGCAAAAGGCAACAACAGGCCTATCCATGCACTCACATAAAGGATCAGTAATAAACCGCCGTATTGCCGTATCCCTGACCGCAGTTCAAAGGCTTCCGCCGGTATCCATTTAGGAGAGTTCATTCCTTTTTTTGTCCGGTGGAAAGGCTGTTTTATGAAACCAAGACTTATGCATCCGGCTATAATTGCCAGCGATACATACCAGTATGAATTTACCGATATGATGATAAGGACCGGCAAGGACAGTAAGAGATAATCCATACTGAATACTTTCCAGGCTTTCTCCTCTGCAAGATGGATAAAATGATAGTCTTTTCTCCGTAATTGAATCAATGAAAGGAAAACAAGCAGGATACCCGCTATAATCAGGCTCCCATGTAAATCTTTTGTAAACTGATACAGTGCAATCCCGGCTATCAGTAAAATACCTGTCAGTATAACCAGATAGATAACAGGTATTTCACGAATAAACTTTCCTGCCTGGCGGAGCCGGAAACGGAGGAATGCGCTGTTCATATTATACGTAATTTAGTGTTCTGGACAAATGTAGGTAATTTTATTTGTTCTGCTAAAAATAAAAGCGGATTCCAGCATCAAAACTCAGGCGGAAAATACCGCTTCTTTCGTCATCCGATTTCTGGTACCCGGCATTTTATTGTTTCTTTAAACGCCAAGTTCTGTTTTTTGTTGTATCCGACGGATATTATCCCTATCTTTCGGCTATCAAATCATACCTTTCATTATCAATGCTTATTCCATACTTCTCTTGCTGACATCCCATACATTTTAGCGGCCGATAATTGTGAGCCGCTTGGCTCATAATTATCAACCAAACGGCTCATAATTGTCGGCCAATCGGCTGATGGTTATCAACCGCTGATTTCCTGCCGGGGAAATTGGAGTTAGTACGTATGGTAATTATAAAAGGATAGGGAAGAAATAGAAGTTTGATCGGGAGCTAATTGTTAGTTTTCTATAAACATAAGTTTGTAACTATCTTTAAATTCATATTGGATATATAATCCCAGTGGTTTTAAGGTTATATTTAAACGCGAGATAGCCTGTTGAATTGTGTTCTCTTCTACTGTACATCCTTTCCAGACCAGATTGCATAAGTCATTTATTGAACAGGTATTTTCAGGTGCATTGCAAAACGCGACTAATAATTGTTGTTGCTGACGGGTTAGTTTTATAGTTTCTCCGTTGTACTTTAATGTCTTTGTGCTTTTTTCAAATAGCAGATGAGGAGAGAAGATATGGATATCAGGATCATTGCTCTGTTTTTCCAGTTGTTTGAGTATTTCTAGTTTCTCTTCCGTTTGGATCAACTCATTTTGCAGTGAATTTTCTCTTTCTGTAAAATCATTGATAAGGACCGGGATCTTTTTTTTAGATTGTCCCAGGCATACCCCATAGACAATGTGAATAAAACCCAACCGACTAAGGCAACCCAATATGAGGTAGGCATACGGTATCCTAATGTAAATCCGGATATTTTTATATAAGCATTCAAAGTGATTCTCGTGGAACTAACTATATAAGGTTCCGTAAATAACGGGTCGAAAGAGGTTATATTAAAACGAGTACACTTTTGGCTCTTTTTATTGATCGTGTCGGTCATACATACAGCAGTAGTTATATGTATATTCTCTTTTTTCAATTTTTGTTGGAAAATCGTATCCAATTGATAAATGTTTATTGGATTTTTGAAAGATAATATAGATTGGAGGAAAGCGGTTAGTTTTTCGTCTAATGACTGATTAGATAAAGCAGGTGCTTTTACCTCAATTGTTTCAGATTTGAAAATACAACTGTCGGGAGTGG
This sequence comes from Parabacteroides goldsteinii DSM 19448 = WAL 12034, assembly GCF_000969835.1. GTDB lineage: Bacteria > Bacteroidota > Bacteroidia > Bacteroidales > Tannerellaceae > Parabacteroides > Parabacteroides goldsteinii. The sequence goes on along the minus strand of NZ_KQ033912.1, from coordinate 2,172,665 downwards.
TTATAGCTGACGGTACATCCATCAAAGATACTTTTTCTGTTAATCCCTGAGATCTGTTATGAAAATCTTCTTTGACCGATTCTTTAAACAGGGTGACAGACTTTTCCAGAATATGTCTTTTTTCTATTTGGAAGAATGATATTATATGGAAAAGGATAAGAAGGAATAACATAAGTAATGCAAGATAGCATAAACTCGATGAAAAGGTGTTTTTTATTAGTATTCTTCATGATCATCGGTAATTGTCTGCGCTTTTATTTCAAATGTCAGTGAATGTCAGCACGTTTTTCAAAAAGATTAGTTTCATTTGCAAAGTAACGTAAATCAAGTGATATATGAAAAAGAAAATATGTAAAATGTTGTCGGTAGCAATAATTGGGATCGTGATGGTAATAGTGGGTTTGTATGCGACAACCTCTGATCAGGAAGAAGAAGTATCCGATCTGCTATTAGAAAATATAGAGGCATTGGCCTCTGGTGAAGGTAGTTCTACGGTTTTATGCTATGGGAAAGGTAGTTTACCCTGTCCGGATGGAACCAAAGTAGAGTTTGTTCAGTACATGGAGTAATTGCTTAAACACAAATTACTTCTTAGTAATGATGATGAATAAGAGTATTAAAAACAGGAGAAATGCAAAAGGAGTTCACCCACCAACGGCTAAGAAAGTGAAGGTAAACTCCCGGAGTTCTCTTCTAAAAAGGAAGAGAGGTGTGTATGGAAACTTAGCGTAATCAGGCTTTAAGCCGAATATTTACCGAAAATCTTTCGGTAAAGGTAAGAATTAAATAATTTGTAAACTTAATTTTAAGAAAAGATGAAAACAAAATTGATTATAGGATTTATTGCTGTAGCTGTAGCGGCTTTGGCTGGTTGGAATATTAACAAAAGTCAGAATGAAGCTTTCCTTTCGGAGTTGGCTTTGGCTAATGTTGAGGCGTTGGCTAGTGGGGAAATAGTAATAGAATGTGATAATTCAAGTATGGCTATCAGATGTCAAAAAACATGTTTATCTTGTGGTACTGTTTGGACTGCAATAGGAGGATATGGGCTTTCTGGTAAAATGAAAGGACAATGCACATGCGGAGCACTTTACTTCTAATAAAAGTTACCACCATAATAATGGTGGTTTCTTTCTTATCATGTCAGAATAAGAAAGAAGTATATAATGTACCTAATTTTCCCACAGAGAAAAGGTTAACATCTCATATCATTACTGATAGTGCATTAATCGCTTATTCTTATGGGATGTGTGTAGATGACCAAAATATCTATATACTCTCTTTAGTGGATAATAATTGGATTCAGGTTTATGACAAACAGACAGGTGCATTGGCTGGAAGCGGTGTAAAACAAGGGCAGGGTCCAGGTGAAGTAGTAATGGGAATATCCTTTTATTTTGATAGGGAAAGTCATTTATTTAATGTATATGACCAGAGTCAGATGCGAATGAACACATATCGCTTTGACAGGGAGAAGCAGTCTTTTTTATTTGTAGATAGTAAATCTTTTAGTGACTATAAAGGTGTTGTTCGTCGGGCGTGGCCTTTGGAGAATGAGGCATTTCTCATAGATGGACAATTAGGAAAGGATACTATAGGGTTGAAACGATTTCAACTTTTTTCAAAAGGGAATATTGAGGCAGAATATAATCGTTTCCCTGTTTCGGAAACTGAAAAGAATCCGGTTTTTATAACAGCTTCAGTTTCAGTTTCTCCGGATAAAAGGAAAATGGCTGTGGGAACTTTATTTGGTGGTATATTGGAGTTTTTTCAATTATCTGATGATATAAATATATCTTCCACATGTTATTTTTATTCTCCTGAGGTTAATTTTAGTGGTGGTTCATTACTTCCTACAGATCAAACTGTATATGGTTTTTCTGCTTTGTGCGCAACAGATGCTTTATTATATAGTGTGTTGATTGCCGATAAAGATCCGAATCAGTTTAATAAGATTTGTTCTTTTGATTGGAAAGGTAATGAAATTGCTAAATATCAAACAGATTGCCTTGTTTTTAATCTTTGTGCATCTGATACCGACACAAATAGATTATATGCAATAGCTATTTCTCAGGAAAAAGGTTTTTATTTAGTCAGTTTTGATTTGGAATAACTAATTTGAAAATCGGAAATAGCTGACGTAACAATTTTTGCTCTACTCTCATTTGGTCAGGAAAGATGTTTCTCTTATGTTATCAGAGGATAGGCTGTTGTGTCTTCGACTTGTTTGACTGCCCCTTTTCAAATATAGGAAAGGGGCTAATAATTAAGTCCGAATTGCCACAAAGGAATTACGTTCATATATCCCTGTTCAATGTTATCCTTTACAATAAAACCATTCTCAGAACCTTGTAATTGTTTTTGTTTTTTATTTTTGCCACCAACTTCAAAAATATAGTTAGCTATTTGAAAATCGGAAATAGCTGACGTGATAACTTTTTGTTCTACTCTCGTTTGGTTTAGAAAAAATGTTTCTCTTATGTTACCAATCTCTGAAGTATCCTGACCTAAACTATACATGAGAGTTGGATTATCTAAATAGACTTTATCCACTTTTCCAAGTCCTCTGATACCGCCTGTTCCGTCACGTAGTTGTGCTATTAACCCGGCTTCTTCCAGGTAAAGAAAATAGTCTGATAAATTGTTGCGACTTACTCCTAATATGGTAGCAATACTACTCATATTGGGTTTGAATGGTACACTTTGGGCTATGATTATAAGCAATTGTTTTAACTTTCGAGTTGTCGATATACTCATTTCTGCATATTGTGGAATGTCAACTTCCAGTGTTTTGTTTATCACTTGTTGCAAACGAATATTGAATTGATCTTCTTTAGAGAATGGATAATATCCTTGTTCTAAATAAGATTGGAAATAAGCGTAAGGGCGGAATTTATCAGGGAGTTCTGCACGATGTTGTATGATATCTGTCAATGAATAGGCGGGAATCTTTATATGATGAAACATCTCTAGATATTCACGGAATGAAAGTCCTTGCATGGAATAGACAATAGCGCGTCGGCTCAGATCTGTTGATCCTTTGTGGATATCAAGAATGGAAGAACCTGTAAAGAAAACTTTTAAGTCTGCATGATAGTCATATATTAGTTTTAATTCGCGTGCCCAGTCTTTGTATTTGTGGATTTCATCAATAATGAGATGTGTTCCGCCTCGCTTCACAAATTCATCGGCCAGATCAACGAGGTGATGCGCGGAAAAATATAAATCGTCAGCATTGACGAATAGTGTTGTATTTCGATTTAGTTTTTCTTTGGCATATTGTAACATCAATGTTGTTTTACCTATGCCACGTGGACCAACCAAGCCTAACAGACGATTATCCCAATTAATGCGGTTGAACATGTATCGATGAAACGTAGTGGATATACTACGTAACATTGCGTCAAAACTAGCTTGTAACTTTTCCATATGCTATGTGTTTTTTGCAAATATACTAATTTGCACTTCGGGAAGTGCAAATATGGCCTGTATTTGTGTTTTTTTTAGTGCAAATTGTGAATAAACTATCCGTAGATTGTTTCAGATAGCTCTTTCTGAGGATAGACCGCTACGTAAGTTATGAACGGGAGCCAGACGGTATAAAGCAAATATATTTACTATCTTTGCAAGTCAATGAGCAAAAATATGGAAGACGATTTTGATATAAGGGACACCCGTATGCCGGAAAGTGAACGAGAGTATGAGAATGCGCTCCGACCGCTTTCTTTTCATGATTTCAGCGGACAGGCCAAGGTGGTCGAGAACCTGAAAATATTCGTGATGGCTGCCCGTATGCGTAAAGAAGCATTGGATCATGTGTTGCTGCATGGCCCTCCCGGATTAGGTAAAACAACGTTGTCGAATATTATAGCCAATGAGCTGGGAGTTGGTTTTAAAGTAACTTCCGGGCCGGTTCTGGATAAGCCCGGTGATCTGGCGGGGGTACTTACTTCGCTGGAAAAGAATGATGTGCTTTTTATTGATGAAATCCATCGGTTGAGTCCGATCGTGGAAGAATATCTTTACTCGGCTATGGAAGATTACCGGATCGATATTATGATCGATAAAGGACCGAGCGCACGTTCCATTCAAATAGACCTGGCTCCTTTTACACTGGTTGGGGCGACAACCCGTAGTGGTTTGCTGACCAGTCCGCTGCGTGCCCGTTTTGGCATCAATATGCATCTGGAATATTACGAGATGGAGACATTGACGAAGATCGTGTTGCGTAGTGCCGATATTCTGAATGTAAAATGTGAACTGACAGCTGCCCGTGAGATCGCTTCCCGGAGCCGCGGTACGCCTCGTATTGCCAATGCGCTGTTGAGGCGTGTACGTGATTTTGCACAGGTAAAAGGTTCCGGTGAAATAGATAAGGCAATTTCCTGCTATGCGCTGGAGGCACTAAATATTGACCGATATGGCCTGGATCAGGTTGATAATAAGTTGCTGACTACAATTATAGATAAATTCGGCGGTGGTCCGGTCGGACTGACTACGATTGCTACGGCTTTGGGAGAAGACCCCGGAACGCTGGAAGAAGTGTATGAACCTTTCCTTATCAAAGAAGGATTTATCAAACGCACACCTCGGGGACGTGAGGTTACGGATCTGGCTTATACCCATCTGGGACGTAAAAGGGGCGAAGAACAAGGGTTTTTATTTGACTGAAAATAGTTATGGCTGGAGGAATGAAGCGGCTCGCAGGAGAGACTGCGATTTATGGTGTTAGTAGTATCGTAGGGAAGTTCCTGAACTGGATGCTGGTGCCGATGTATACGCGTGTGCTGGCGACGGAAAGCGATTATGGAATCGTAACCAATTTGTATGCCTGGACGGCATTGCTGATGGTTATTCTGACTTATGGGATGGAAACGGGATTTTTTCGTTTTATGAATAAGAAAGAAATTGCGCTCCCGATGCGGGTTTATGCTACTACATTATTTAGCATTGCTCTTACTTCTGTTCTGTTTGTGGTATTGATATTCAGCGCGCTGACTCCAATCAGTGATTCTTTGGGGTATGGTTCGAATCCTGAGTTTGTAGGGATGATGTCGGGAATTGTGGCAGTCGATGCTTTTTGTTGTATACCGTTTGCATTTCTCCGGTATCAGGGGAAAGCGGTTCGTTTCGCTTCTATTAAGCTGTTTAATATTTTTCTGAATATTGTTTTAGTTCTTTTCTTTCTGATAGCTTGTCCATGGCTCTATGATCATGCCCCTGCATTGGTCGATTGGTTTTATATCCCAGATTATCAGGTTGGATATATTTTTGTTGCGAATGTAATAACATCGCTTGTTACATTTGTGTTATTGTTTCCCGATATGATTCCGGGTTTACGGGAAAAAGCCAGTTTTGTTTTACTCAAGCAGATGCTTGCTTATTCTTTTCCGATCCTGATTTTGGGGATTGCAGGTATTTTTAATCAGACAGCCGATAAAATACTATTTCCTTTCCTATTCGAAGATAAGGAGATGGCTAATACCCAATTGGGGATATATGGCGCTTGTTTTAAAATAGCAGTTGTGCTGGTAATGTTTACACAGGCATTTCGCTACGCTTACGAGCCATTTATTTTTGCAAAGAATAAGGATGATGACAGTAAAAAGTCATATTCGGAGGCGATGAAATATTTCATTATATTCGCTTTGCTTATTTTTCTGGCAGTGATGTTTTATATCGATATATTTAAACATATTGTCCCGGCTTCCTATTATCCGGGTTTACGCGTTGTTCCTATTGTTATGTTAGGAGAATTGTTCTTCGGAATATATTTTAATCTCTCGTTCTGGTACAAACTGATTGATCAGACACAGTGGGGTGCTTATTTTTCGACAATAGGATGTGTTGCGACGATCCTGATCATTGTTTTATTTGCTCCGACATACGGATATATGGCTTGTGCCTGGGCTTCTTTTGTTAGTAACTTAGTTATGATGTTGTTATCCTATTTTATCGGACAAAAGAAATTCCCGATCCAATATGATCTTAAATCAGTGATCACTTATTCTGTATTGGCAACCGTATTTTATCTGGCCGGCATGTTGCCGACGATAGAGTCGGAAATCCTGCGTCTGGGTTACCGCACATTGCTGCTTTGCCTCTTTGTCGGTATCGTTGTAAAACGCGATCTGCCATTGGGAGAGTTACCTTATGTAGGGCGTTATTTCGCTAAAAAGAAATAATTTTATTCTGGTTTGATCGGGATGATCAGCGTAATGCGTAGTCCGGTTGTATAATCCGGGTCTACGTAGATGTGACCTTTCATACGTTCTGCGATCTGGCGGCAAAGATATAATCCCAATCCTGAACCGGGAACGAAATCATCCGCTTTGGTGAACCGTTCGAATATCCATTCACGTTTATCGGGCGAAATACCGCAACCGGTATCTGTGATGCTGACAATCATCCGGTTTTGTTCTTCTTCCGCTTTATAGGAAAGGACAATACTTCCCTGTTCAGTAAATTTGTTTGCATTGTTCAGCAAGTGGGCCAGGATCAGACTAAAATGGCTAGAGTTGGTAAAAGCAATATCCTTATTCCGGTCGCCTTCTATCTGGTAATCGATGTCTGGTTTGCTGTTGAGTCTTTTGAGTTGTTCCATTTCGCAGGAACAAAGCAGATGGATATTTACTGGTGATAAGGGTAAATCCTCCTTGTTGCTATCCAGCTGGGCAATTTCGAGTACGCTGTTCATCATGGAAGTGATATGGTTGCAGTTCTCGAAAATGATCTTGCTGAATTCCTGCTTTTCTTCAGGCGTAATGTCTTCTGTCGTAATCAGGTCGGCAAACCCGTTGATCGCGTTCAGGGGTGTGCGGACTTCGTGACACATGTTCTTAATGAAGGCATTCTTCATCTTTTCACTTTCCTGTGCTTTCTCGCTGGCGAGGATGACCAGGCGGTTCGAGTCCTGTAATTTCTTATACAATGAATTGATTTTCCATAAGCGGAACGCAACAAAGACTGCGAAACTGATAGCCAGGATAAACAAGGCCAGGAACATATATAGCTGGCTACGGCTTTTCTGTAAGTCCACTTCCAGTGCTTTCTTCTCAATAACCAGTTCGTCTACCCGTTTATTGATTTCCAAGTCTTCCAGTTTGTCTTTCATGTTTTTGAGTCGTGCCGAATCCACCAAAGCTGCGTATTCTTTGTGGGATTCATAAGCTTCCTTATATAGATGCAGGCTGTCGAGCATATCTATCTTTTCTTTGAGCGTCGAAACGACATGGTCTGATAAATCGATTTTAAAGTCGGCATTGCGGAAATAATGAATAACGGAGTCGCAATATCGTATGGCCATCGGATAATCGTTGGTTGTACGGTAAAAATTCAGAGCTGTGAAGAAACGGTCATATTCGGCAGAGAAAGCAGCGTCTTCCGGATATTTCCTGTTCAGTTCCATAAAGTGCTGGAAATAAGAAGAGGCTAGGTCTTTTCCAAGCGTCTTTGCCGTAACGGCCAGAGAAGAATAGGCGTTCAGTAAATGCCGTTTGCTGATGTAAGGACGCTTTTTCATCTCTTTCGTTTCTGCATATTCTTTTTGCATTTCCAGATAGCGAAGTGCATAAGTCGCCTGGTCATTCATCGCGCCTGAATAATTCGATTCACCTGAATAGAGGGTCAGAATACTGAACGTATTTAAGCGGAATAAGTAAGAATATTGTAGCGGGATATTTTCCGACAAGTCGATGATCGCTTTAAAACGTGTGCATATACGCTTGTTCCATTCCTCTTCGTTACCCGGTTCGACCCGGTTGCCGTAAGCCATTCCGAGCACATAATTGATCGATATTTTTTCGAGGACCGAAAGATTTTTGTCTGTTTCCAGTTTAAGCCGGTATTGCTCGATCAGTTTCTTCCTGTCTTCTCCTTCGGTATAGAAAACCACGCGTACGTCGATGATTGTCTGCATATAAGTTACCAGAAAATCGCGTGCTTTGCCTTTCAGCTCGCGTTTTGCTTCTTCCATGTAAACGTTTGTGCTGTCTTTGATGTCGTTGTTGACATAAAAGCGGAGAATTTCGGTCAGGGCAGCTTCTTTATAATAATCGTTATCGTTGGCCAGTGCTTCCTTATACAGCTGTTTGGCATAGTCAACCTGTTCTTCCTGCCGGGAGATATCCATCAGGTTTGTCAATGTCTCCAGCTTTTCTTCCGGGGAGGATATTGATTTTAAAGCAACGCTTAAAGCCTCTTTGGTAGCCGTGTTGTCGGCAGCAGCAAAGAGTATATTGCCAAGCATGTATATCAGAATTAAGCAGCGTTTCATTATTTATATAAACATTTAGATGGACTCCTTTTCAAAATAATATTCTTCTTTGTGCAAAGTTAATTGAAAATCAATAAGACTTCGAATTTTATGCCGGTTATTCTTGTTCACACTTCTTATTTTTTATTTAGGGATACTATTTCTATCTTTGCACGATTAAGGTGTGGCTATTAGTCGGAGTATTTATCAATACAAGAGAGTGGGATGGAAAAAGGAGTGTTACACAAGCAAATAAGAGACTTCTTTGTTCGTAATTTTGACGTTCGCCAGGAGAAGGAAGATGAACTCGAAACGGTTGAGTCTATAAGAAAAGGTATTGAGTTTAAAGGTACTAATCTTTGGGTTTTGATCTTTGCAACATTTGTCGCTTCGTTGGGTTTGAATACAAACTCTACGGCGGTGATTATCGGTGCGATGTTAATCTCTCCGCTGATGGGACCTATCATGGGGTTCGGTCTCGGATTGGGCATCTATGATTATGACCTGATCAAGCGGTCTTTCCGTAATTTTGCGACGGCAACGGTGTTCAGTGTGATCACTTCAACCCTGTTCTTTTTGATCTCTCCGATCAGTGAGGCGCAAAGTGAATTGTTGGCGCGTACGCAGCCGACCGTCTATGATGTCCTGATCGCTTTCTTCGGTGGATTGGCCGGTATTGTTGCCAGTTCAACCAAAAGTAAAGGAAATGTGATCCCGGGTGTGGCTATCGCTACGGCGTTGATGCCACCGCTCTGTACGGCCGGTTTCGGATTGGCAAGTGGGAATCTTTATTATTTCTTCGGTGCTTTTTATCTCTATTTTATCAATACGGTGTTTATCAGTCTGGCGACTTTCCTGGTGGTCCGTATACTGAAATATCCAAAGAAGATATTCCTGGATAAACAACGGGAAAAGGTGGTAACACGCTATGTCGGGGTAATTGTTTTTTTCACGATCGTACCGAGTCTTTTCCTGAGCTATAACCTGATCCGTACCAGTTATTTCAATGACCGGGTCGCTAATTTTGTGACGGAAGAACTGGCTTTTCCGAATACACAGATATTGAGTAAAACAGTGACGGATACGAGCGAGAAGAAAGAAGTGAAAGTCGTAATGATCGGTGAAAATGTGCCGGAACCCATGATCGAAATTGCCCGGACCCGGCTTCGCAAATATGGTTTGAAAGATGTCTCTCTGATCGTCCAGCAAGGTTTCGGACAGGAAGCTACCGATATAAACGAACTGAAAAGCATGCTGATGCAGGATCTATATAAAAATAGTGAAGAGGTTCTTCGGGTACAATCCATACAGATCGATTCCTTGAAAAAGACGGTAGACCGGTATAAGAGTGCTTCGCGTATGACTTCGGAGTTGATCCCAGAGATGAAAGTTTTATTCCCGTCTGTTCTTGAAGCCTCTTGTTCGAATACCTATATTGTAAGTACTGACAGCATGAAACAGGACACAGTCATGTTGGTTTACCTAAAAAGCAAAGAGCGTATCAATGAAAAAGAACAGTTAAAGATCCGTGAGTGGCTCGGTGCACGCGTAGATGCGAAAAATATTAAATTACTAATAGAATAAAAAAGAATGAATTTTATGAAGAAGGTGTGGGCAGTTTTACTGCTTCTTGTTGCTGCAGGCCAGGTATATGCCGACGAGGGCATGTGGGTTCTGAAGGAACTTAACAAACAAAATCTGGCTCGAATCAAGGAATTGGGATTTGTCCCGTCCTATCAGCAACTTTACAGTGAAACCGACCCGTGTGTGGCCAATGCTGTTGTTATTTTCGGTGGCGGATGTACCGGTATTACCGTATCGGAAGAAGGATTGATCTTTACTAATCACCATTGTGGTTTCGGTTCTATCCAGCAGTTGAGTAGCGTTGAACATGATTATCTGAAAGACGGTTTCGTTTCTCAGAGTAAGGAAGAAGAGTTGGCCGTTCCGGGACTGAGCGTGCGCTACTTGCGTGAAACGGTTGACGTAAGCGACCGTATCAACGGTGAAATCGCCGGTATTGAAGAAGAATATCTGCGTTTGGCTGCTGCCGATTCTATCGGACAGGTCATCTGCGACTCGATCGGCAATACGGAATTCCAGGCTGCGGATGTAGTTCCTTTCTATAATAATAACAAGTATTTCCTGGTTGTTTACGATGTGTTCAACGACGTTCGTATGGTATTTGCTCCGCCCAGTTCAGTCGGAAAGTTCGGTGGTGACACGGATAACTGGATGTGGCCGCGTCATACAGGCGACTTTTCCGTATTTCGTGTGTATGCCGATGCTGATAACAAACCGGCGGAATACAGCAAAGACAACAAGCCTTACAGCCCTAAATATGTAGCAGAAGTTTCCCTTCAGGGATACCAGGATAAAGATTACGCGATGACAATTGGTTTCCCGGGCAGCACAGACCGTTATTTATCTTCCTGGGGTGTGAAACAGCGTATTGAAGACAGCAACAAGCCTCGTATCGAGGTACGCGGCATCAAACAAGCTATCTGGAAAGATGCTATGTCGGCAAGCGATGAAGTCCGTATCAAATATGCCTCCAAATATGCCGGTAGCTCTAACTACTGGAAGAATTCTATCGGTATGAACCGCGGTCTGGCTAATCTGAACGTGATAGAGCGTAAGAAGGAAGAGGAAGCTGCTTTTGCCGTCTGGGCCGGTCAGACACCTGAACGTAAAGCCAAATACGGCGAAGTGCTGAACCTGTTGGAAAAAGGATATACTTCGACGGATGAATACCGGAAAGTTTCCACTTATCTGTCAGAAGCATTTGTCAGCGGTACTGAAATTGTGCGCCTGGCGCGTATGGTACAGGGTGTGGATATAAACGGTTCTACTCCGGAAGAAATAGACATGGTCCTGAAAGATAAGATCCAGCCGTTCTTTAAAGATTACGATGCCTCCCTTGACCAAAAGGTATTGGCTGCCATGATGAAAGTGGTGAAAGAACGTGTTCCGGCTCAATATCTTCCGGATATCTATCAGAAAGTGGATAAGAAGTATAAAGGTGACTATGCAAAATATGCAGCAGACGTCTTTAAGAAGACTTCGCTTTTGTCGTATGACAAGATCGAGAAGATGCTGAAAGATCCGAAACTGTATGCGAAATTGAAAAAAGATCCGGCAGCCGAACTGAGTTTGTCCACGCTTATCTCTTTGTTCGAGTTGCAGCAGTTTATGGGCGATGCTCATTACGATATTGCCAAAGGCGAACGTCTGTATTTTGCCGGACTGAAGGAAATGTATCCGGAAAAGCCCCTTTCTTCGGATGCGAACTTCACGATGCGTTTAAGCTATGGTTCTATCGGAGGGTATCATCCGTATGATGCAGCCTGGTATGACTATTATTCAACGGAGAAAGGTATCCTGGAAAAAGAAAATCCGGAAGATGATGAGTTCTGGGTTCAACCGGAAATCCTGGACCTGATCCGTAGCAAGGACTTTGGTCAGTATGCCAACGAAAACGGACAGTTGCAGCTTTGCTTCCTGACAAACAATGATATTACCGGCGGTAACTCCGGTAGCCCTGTATTCGATAAGAACGCCCGCCTGATCGGTCTTGCTTTCGACGGAAACTGGGAAGCCATGAGCGGTGACATCGCTTTCGAACCCGACTTGCAGCGTTGTATTGCAGTAGATATCCGTTATGTACTTTATATGATCGACAAGTGGGGTAAATGTCCGCGACTGATCAAGGAATTGCAACTGGTCAGATAATATTGAAAGATCAACGTACTGAAAAAGCATGAAACTGTGCCAAAAGTCTTTGGCTGGTCTGTGATTGATAGGCTGGTTCCGGAAAAAGACTTTTGGCACAGTTTCTTTTCTCTAATGTACTTCCAAAATGTTAAATAATGATTGTAATGACATAGTTTTTGAAGAACTATGGTATAAAATCGATGCAAATATAATGTAATTTTCTAATAAATTAATAATGCACCCTTATTATTTTTACATATAGATTAAATTTTAACATAGAGATAACCACTACCATAATGTCTGATTTACAATTACATACTATTAACGGAATACAATTAGATAACAAACGAAACAACCAAAAGTTTATTAACATTTATTTACCGTATTGAAAGTATAGAAATAAGCGACAACGCTATTCTCAAAAAATGCATATAATGTTGAAAACCAGTCGATTCAAAACACCTTTCTCGTTCAAATTCCCATCTGTTTTCGATGCTTGGAACGGAGTCAGAACGGACTCACAACGGAGTCAGAACGAAGGCAGAGTGGAGGGAAACCGGGGTCAAAACGGGTTCAGATAGGCTTTACACTGTTAAGGTATCAAAAAAAACAAGATCATCCATTGTTCATTTTATTTATGGTTATTTAGTATATATCCGCCACAGAAGGGGGGTTGCTTAACACTTAGTTTGTATTTTATTCAAAAAGAAACATATGTAATCATTTCTGTCTTTTTGACAACTATTGTCACCATAGTTCTTCAAAGACAATGGTCTTTTTAATGAGTTTAAACAAACGAATGAAAAACCTACGAGTATTTCTCAATGCGATTAGCTGTGGTCGAAGTTGTTGATATTAAAAGAGCTTGCGCTCTTCCATATATTTTTAATATGAAAAAACAGAATTGTTTAACTTTTAAATTTATTTTATGTTGACAAATTCGAAACTGGTTAAAGCTTTGGTTCTGGCAACCGTATTCGGTATGGGCGGAACTATCCATGCAGCCGTAATCCCTTCCTCCGAAGGAACTATGATTACACAGCAGAAAAACAAAGTTACAGGTAGTGTTGTAGACGAAATGGGACCTGTAGCCGGTGCTTCCATTTCTGTGAAAGGTACTTCAAACGGTACGATTACCGACCAGGATGGTCGCTTTGTTTTAGATGGAGTACAAAAAGGAGCGGTATTGGTTATTTCGTTTGTCGGAATGGCTACACAGCAGATTACTTGGGATGGACATAGTGCCGTGAATGTAAAACTACTGAGCGATACGCAGGATTTGGACGAGGTGGTTGTCGTTGCCTATGGTACGGCAAAGAAATCGTCGTTTACCGGTTCTGCCTCAATAGTCAAATCCGACCAGTTGGAAAAGATTTCAGGGGCCGGTTTTGCGGAAGCTTTGCAAGGTATGTCGGCCGGTGTGAATGTCTCTAATAATGAGGGTAACCCGGGGGGCGAAACGCGTATTCAGATTCGCGGTATAGCTTCCATGTCCGGAAAGTCGACACCTTTGTATGTGGTAGACGGCATGCCTTATGATGGTAAGTTGACCTCTATTTCGCCTTCGGATATAGAGTCGATGACGGTATTGAAAGATGCCGCGGCAGCTTCGTTGTATGGTTCGCGTGCAGCGAATGGGGTAGTGGTAATTACGACAAAGAAAGGTAAATCGGGTAAGCCTGTTATCAATTTCAGAGGAGCGTGGGGTACTTCCGATAATGCGGTGGCTAACCCTAAAAAGGCAGATCCTTACCAGCAAATGACCAATTTGTGGCGTGCCTTATATAATGATAAGTATTACGTGGAAGGGATGAGCAAGCAGGATGCAGGCGATTATGCGTCGGCAAACTTGTTGTCGCGTGCTGTAAATCCACGTGTAAATTCAAAAGGCGAAACGGTTTATGTAACCCCGTTCAAGTGGACCGGCGATGCTTCGAATTATGTATTGCATGATGGAAATGGCAACTGTTGGGCTAATCCTAATTTGGAAATGGTTTGGGATGAAAACGATTATGACTGGTACGGGGCTGTTTTCTCACGTAAGTTGCGCCAGGATTACGGGCTGGATGTCAGTGGTTCGAGCGATAACGGGAAAACAAACTATTATACTTCTATTTCTTATTTGAACGATAAAGGGTATGCTAATAACCAGTATTACAAGCGTTACTCATTCCGTGCGAGTGTGACTTCGCAAGTGATGGATTGGTTGCAGATGGGAGGAAACTTGGCCTATAGCTATTCTCGTCAGAACGTTTCAGGGGCAAACCGTGCGTTGGTTTATTCAAACACGTTGAATTCGCCTTGGTTAAGAAATGAAGACAATACGGATTGGTATCGCTCGGAGAAGACCGGTATGCGTATGAACGATTACGGTGTGAACAGTCGTAATTTCTTCGGAATCCATGTCTTAAACGGGGCCGGCGATTATTGGAATAACCCCAATGATGATAATTTCAGCAATAAAGAGGGAGGTATGTTGACGGCCCATTATTTTGCCGAATTTTCTTTGCCGTTCGATATTAAGTTTAAGACGAATGTGAATCTTGATGATATTCAGGAGAATGGCTACGGGTATAGCTCGGCCGTGCATGGTTCGGGGCAACAGAAGCCTTTTGGCGTGACGGTTATGACCAATGGTGGAGATGCCACACGTGAAAACTGGAAAACAACTTCTGTTACATGGAATAACTTGCTGACTTGGAATCGGTCTTTCGGCGAACATAATTTGGATGTATTGTTGGGGCATGAGTTATATTCTTATAACCAGCAATATAATTATGGTTATGGTGAGGGCATCATGCAAATGGGACAGTATGAACTGGAATCAACGACTGCAAACTGGAGCGTAAGTTCTTACCGTAATCGTTATTCTTTGTTGTCTGTTTTTGGCAAGATAGATTATAATTTCCAAAACAAATATTATTTGTCCGGTTCTATTCGTCGCGACGGCTCTTCACGCTTCAGTAAAGACAGTCGTTGGGGTAACTTCTTCTCCGTAGGTGCTTCTTGGAGAATTTCGAAGGAGAATTTTATGGAAGATATCAATTGGGTTGATAATTTGGCTTTACGTGGTAGTTATGGTACTTCCGGTAACGATAAGTTGGTGCCTCGTAATACAAGTAGCGGTACTGCAGGAGATGAAATTTTATATGCTTATCAAGCCTATTATACTTCTGCTGATTTTTATGGTGCTGCCGGATATAAGCCGCGTACGATTGCTACACCTAATTTGAAGTGGGAACGCAACGAACAGTATAATATAGCGTTAGATTTCAGTGTCTTAAGTCGTTTGAGCGGAACGATTGAGTATTATTCCCGTAGTTCGAAAGATTTGTTGTATTACAGGAATTTGCCGTTATCCGCACAGGTAGGTGATGCTGCCGGTTATAACACCAATATGGGAAATGTGCGTAACAGTGGTTTGGAATTGACACTGAGTGCAGTAGCCGTCAAGACCAACGATTTTCAGTGGAACATTGATTTTAATATGTCTACCTTGAAGAACGAGGTGACATATCTGCCGGGTGGCTCTTATACGTATGCGAACCGTGGTGCAACATATAAATTGGAAGAAGGACGTTCTTTATATGAATTTTATATGCCGAAACATGCCGGAGTAAATCCGGATAATGGTAACAGAGTCTATCTGATTAAAGACGATAATGGTGGTTGGAAAACTACGGAAAATTATTCAGACGTCACGATGGACGATTATCAATGGTGCGGCTCTGCGATACCGAAGGCATTCGGTTCTTTGACTAATACGTTTACATATAAGGGATTTGATCTTTCTTTTATGTGGTATGCTTCTTTGGGGTCGAAAATGTACGATTATGTATGGTTGGAACGTACTGCCGGTTTGGATGGAGTAGGCATGATTATGGATCAGGTGGAAAGCAGATGGGAAAAGCCGGGTGATGTGGCAGAATTCCCTCGTTTGTCTTCTGCGAATGCCTCTTTGAACGTAAAAAGAACGGATTTCTTTATTCATAATAATGATTTCTTGCGTTTGAGAAACCTCAATTTAGGATATACCTTACCGAAGGCTTTGACCAAAAAAGTCGGGGTTTCAAATGCCCGCGTATATATTTCAGGCGATAACCTGTTGACGTTTGGTCCTGCCGCAAAACGTCATTCGGAACCGGAAACAGGTGTTATGGGTAACAACTATAATGGTAATACCGAAACAGACAACGGTATCCAGGGGTCAAGACGAGTTTATATGTGTGGTATTCAGGTTTCATTTTAATAAGAGTTTGATATGAAAAGAATATATAAAAATATGAAGTTTGTTGCTGTTGCTCTGTTGGCTTTTTCTTTGAGTAATTGCAATGATGAATTGACAACAAATTCATCGACTGATATAGATGAGAATACGATTTTGGGAAGCACTACGGGGCTGAACATGGCTTTGAATTCGGCTTATAAATATTTGTTGATGGGTGAACAAGGTGGAAGTAGCCAGAACGATGCTTGTTATGCTGGCGTAACCGGTCTGTGCATGTATTACGATTTGCCTGGTGCGGATATTATGAGTACGAAGAACTATGGCGGTTCGGTAGAGGATAGCTATCGCTTGACGGAAGGACGTACACAGGCCGCAGGAGATTATTCTAAACGTATTTGGACGAATATGTATAAGATTATCAACCAGGCGAATATTATTATCGATGCACTTCCGGAGGCTTCGGGTGATGAATCGGAAAAGCCGGTTATCAAAGGACAGTGTTTGGCCATGCGTGGAATTTCTTATTTTAACCTGTTGTTAAATTATCAGCAGACTTATGCGATAGCCAAGGATAAAAGAGGAGTTATCTTGCGGACTTCTTCCAACGAGCCTGATTCCAAAGGGTTCTCGACTGTGGAAGAATGTTATAAGCAAGTGCTTGATGACTTGACGGCAGCCAAAAGCTTGCTTGCTTCATATGACCGGGAGGAACAATGGAAACTTAATGTGGATGTGGTTTCCGGTTATTTGGCTCGTGTTTATCAGGTAATGGGTGATTGGGATAAAGCTTTGGCTGAGGCTAAAAGTGTTTATGACAAGTATAATACGTTGATGAGCAAAGAGGAATGGTGCAGCGGATTCGATAATTTGTTATCGGATGGTTGTAAAGAAGTTATTTGGGGGCTGAATTTTACTAATTTGTCGAATATTAGTTCGAATACTGAATTCAATTACTGGTATAATCAGGATCCGAGTTATGGAGAAGGTATGACAGACGGTCCGATTTATAGTTTTATCAATTTGTTTGTAGACGATAAATTCGTTCAATTGTTTGATGAAACAGATTTTCGTGGTAGTAAATGTACAAAGACCGAAAGCGTAACGGACGATGATGTTAAGTCGGTAATGTTCTGGCACCGTACAGCTAATGGAGACAAAGAGATTGCTGCTAAATGGGCTTACAATAAATTTAAATATTATGGAGATGCCAATGGTGCTCCGCAGGGACATACTTATCCGGAGTTTTCATTAATGCGTTCTGCTGAAATGTTATTGATTATGGCAGAAGCGGAAGCGAATCTCAATAATACGGCAAATGCATTAACTTATTTGAATACACTGCAGAGTGCACGTAACGTTGCGAAGCCAACAACTACAACGGCTAAAACAGAGTTGTTGGAAAGTATATATGTAGAACGCCGTAAAGAATTGTTGGGCGAAGGGGTGACTGGTATGTATGATTTGTTGCGTTTACAAAAACCTTTGTATCGCTATGGTGCAACAGCTTCAAATCCGGCCGGGCATTTTTCTTTAGGTATGACTTATTTGGATAACTATAATGCAGCAGATGCTGAACCTTATGGATATCTGCCGTCAAATGATTATCGTTTTCTTTGTCAGATTCCTCAGTTAGAGTTTACTAATAATGACGCAATAGATGCTTCAAAGGATCAGAATCCTTTCCGTGGACAATAATAATGTTGGAGTATGTTTTAAAAAGGAAGATGGGATAAATTAAATAACGTTTTCTATAACGGGGCTGGTTTTCATTTGAGACAGCCCCGTTTTTGTGTTTCTTTCTTTGCATCCTGACATCTGACCTGCGAGTCCGAAATTACCCAAGAATACCAGATGTACATTTTCTGACGTAACATAAGATATTTTGATTGTGGATGGATACGCACGGCCATATGGCGATCGTCCTCCTCTGTCATGATCAATTCCGGAACTATCGGGCGTAACCCGGATGATCTTGATTACGGAATCATTCGTTTGGTACGTACCGTCACGTTACCTTTTAGACCGACGGCTTCGCCTGTCGTGCCGTTCAGCAGAACGCGCAGGTCACATCTCTCTTTTGCGGCAGGAAATTCAACAGTGAAATCCTCTTCCTTATCTGTCGTTTTTGAACCGATCAGTTGACCGTTGAGCCAGATTTCGGCTTTTCCTGTCAGTTGTTTGAAGAGGATACTTCCGCCTTCTTCCCGATGAGCCTGGTAAGGATTGAATGTCGCACGTAAAATAACGAAATTGGCATTCTCCAGTTTGATCAGATCGCCGCCTGAAATAGGTTGCCAGCTGTTCATATCGTTGTCGGCTATCTGACGGGTAGCGTCGGGTTTATCGGTGGAAAGGGGAGAGGCTACCCATCTGTTCAGTAACATCGGCGGAAATTCTGGTGCGACGGATGGGACAGGGGCAACCTGATCGGCATTGATCGTGATGGTTGCCGGCTTCAGTCCCGGAGTTGAGGCTGTCAGGGTGATTGGACCCGAACCTTCCTTGCTTTGGATGATAACTTGTGCGAGACCGTAGAACAGGCTGCGTTTGTTGCCCTTTTCAGGCTCGTGGCAGTTCGGATTTCCATTGCCCAGACCGATGATTTCGGCAGGTCCTGTAACGGTGAATTCCATCATATTGTTGGCTGTCGGTACGTGACGACCTTTGGAGTCTACAACCTCCACGGTTATCGGCATAGCGTCCCGGCCATCGCCAGCCAGGCTGTTACGGTCAGGCGTCAGGCGAACCTGGACGGGGTCTTTAGTTGTCTCTACTTTGGTACGTGAGACGATCTTTCCGTTCTTGTAGCCGATGGCTTCCAGCTTGCCAGGTTTATAAGGAACAGACCAAGTATTCATTTCGTACGGATCTACCACTTGTTCGGATATTACTTTACCGTTCAATAAGAGCTTTACTTTATCTGCATTGCTTAATGCCATCACCTTGATAGGCTTTCCGATGGAGTCGGCAGGCCAGTTCCAGTGAGGCACCAGTTCCAAGACATCTTTATCCTTTACCCATTGTGCCTGATGCAGGTAATAAGCCATTTTGGGGAATCCGCATAAATCCATGATACCGAAGAAAGAGCTGACTGTAGGCCAGCGATGCGGAGTCGGTTCGCCATGATAATCGAATCCGGTCCAGTAGAAGCACCCTGCCATCCAGGGGCGTTCAGCCACGGCTTTCCAGGCTCTGCGGTGGGTAGCTCCCCAGTCCGCACATTGTGTATCGTATGAATCCATCAGGTTTTTCGACCTGTCTGTTACATATTCACCCCGGATCATAAAGGCGGAACCATCTTCTGAACTGGTCAGAGGCAGGTCCGGGTTTTCTTCGTGGAAACGGTCGTAACTTTCGATCTGATAATTGAATCCTCCGACATCTACCGCCTGCGATACATTATATTCAGAGAAGAATCCTCCGTTCATCGCAGCTGTTATAGGGCGTGTCGGGTCCATCTTCTTCACTACGTCGTACATGCGGCGAACCATTTCAACCCCGTTTTCCGTGCCCTGCATCGGTTCTTCGTTGAAAACGGACCAGAGGATTACGCTCGGACAGTTACGGTCGCGGCGTACTTGCCACTCCAGTTGACGAACATATTCGGGTGAAGTGTTGAACAATCTGTTTTCATCCAGTACCATGATACCCATGCTGTCGCAAGCAGCCATAAATTCTTTGGCAACCGGATTATGAGCAACACGATAGGCATTGACTCCCATCTCTTTTAGTTTGCGCAGGCGGAATTCCCACAAAGCATCCGGAACGGCGACACCCACACCGGCATGATCCTGATGGTTACAAACGCCTTTTATCTTGATATTCTCTCCGTTCAGCCAGAAACCGGTGTTATTATCGAAACGGATCGTGCGGAAACCACATTTGGTTTCGGCTTCGTCCGTTACAATGCCGTTTTGCTTTACAACGGTTTTGACTGTATAAAGAGCGGGGCTGTCCGGTGACCAAAGTTGAGGGGTTGAAACTGTCATTGATAAGTTTGCAATCCCTTCTCCCAATGCTCTGACAGAGAGTTTCTGGGTTTGTGTCGTGATCGATTTGCCATCCGGGGCAAACAAAGAAACTTCTACTTCACTATTGGCAGGTAGTTTACCTGAGTTATATAAGGAAACCTCTACAGGTATTTCCCACTGGCTTTCGGTCTTCTTTACAGGATTGGCAAAGACACCATCTGTGATAATATGCAGCGGCGAGCGTTTTACCAGCCAGGTGTGGCGGTAAATTCCTGCTCCTTCATACCACCAGCCTTCCTGGGCTTCTGCATCTACGCGTACGGCAATGGTATTCACATCGTCACCATATGTTGCATACGGCGTGATGTCGATATACATGGATGTATAACCGCACCAGTTGCGATGCAGTACGGTTCCGTTAACCCAGATCGTGGCATGTGTGGCAATACCGTCGAACTGTAATTCCAGGTGCTTCCCTTTATCTTCGGGAGACAGTTTGAATTTACGGCGGTACCAGCCGAAACCGCGGTCGTAGTAACCCTGCGAAAGGTTGGCTTCCGGGTTTACCCGTCCTTCAATCGCCCAGTCATGGGGGATGTCTACGATACGCCAGGAGGAATCATCGTTGTTTGGGGAAGCAGCTCCGCTCACGTATCCGGCTTTAGCGTTCCGGTAAGTCGCGTTATGTCCTTTAATGACCGGATAGGGGATATCTCCCTTATGAAAACTCCATCCTTTGTCCAGAGACAGAGTTTCCCGGACGGTTACTTTTTCCTGTGCATACACCTGTAAAGAAAAACTGATACACAAAAGAAGTAGAAGACTTTTGAGTGTTGTCATAGCATTTATTATAGAATTATTTGAATATTGTTTCGATCACTTCACCTGTCCAGGATAAGGGTTGTTTAACCTTGAACAGGTGCAGGATGATAGCTGCTGTGTTCACCGTGTTATTGGTTTCCGTGATCTTGAATCTTTTCTTTATTCCTGGTCCGGCGATCCCCCAGGGGACGATCATTTCATCCGTACTCACTCCGCCATGTCCGTAGTTAATGCCGCCATGATCTGTCAGGAACATGAAGTGAGTATCTTTGTATAATCCTTCCTGTTTCATCTTCTCGATGAACTTTCCGATCTCTACATCGGCTTCCTCAATGGATTGTATGTATTCCGGAGACATCCATTTATGTTTGTGTCCGGCATGGTCGGTATGTACGGAATAGAGGAATGCCAGTGTCGGGTTTTTCCGGTTCTCCATCAGAAAAGAAAGCGCTTTCTCGTAGTTCGGCACGTAGGCATCTTCTTCCAGGTAGCTGACTTCATCCAGATACTGTTTATTGTATGGGTAGAACAGGTTGATCCAGTTATAATAGAAAGCTGTTTTTGCCTGTGGAAGTGCCTCTTTCAATACTTTGAATACGGAAGGGTAATATCCTTTGCTATCTGTTTCAATCGCAGGTAATACGAATTTGGAGATTTCCCAGCTATTATCGACTACACCATGCTGTTCGGGGCCGCTTCCGCAAAGATGGCTGGTCCAGTTAGGCAATGTCACCGAAGGCATGACCACACGTGTATCCAGCGAGAGTGAACCTTCGGCCATCAAGGCATCCAGATTCGGAGTTTTTGCCTTCAGGTATCCGTCTACACAGATTCCGTCGAGTGATATTAAAACAATACGTTTTGCAGTAGGCGCATTTACTTTGGCAGTAACTGCCGATATAGGTTGGGTAATGGAGGCAGTGCCTAATGCGACAGCTCCCGCCAGTCCTTTTTTGAAGAAGTTTCTTCTTGAGTTTTTCATATTTTCCATGCTGTGTTTATAAGTATAAGTAAGAAGATCAGTCTTCAAAGGTAGTGGAAAATGTTATTTTGAAGACTGATTCTTTTCGTAAAAAGTACGCAAAGGTTTGCGCTTTCAATAACTATTTATTCCATTTCCAGATTTCCCCTTTTTTCAAACCGTTTGCCTGCAAATAATTACCGTTATACCAGATACGGAATTTATTCCCCTGTAGCGATTTAACGGAAGCATCGACTATTTGTCCGTTTTCCCATTTCACCGCCACTTCAAATCCTCCCCGGGCTTTTAAGCCTGAGAATTCTCCTTTTTTCCAATCGGCAGGAAGGGAGGGAAGTAATTGAATGATATAACCTCCCTGATCGTACACATGACTCTGTAACAACATTTCGGCTATCCCTGCCGTTGTTCCGAAGTTAGCGTCGATCTGGAAAGGAGGACATATTGTGAAGAGGTTCGGGTTGATGCATTTCTTCATGACATCGTCCAGGTTCTCTTTCGCTTTTTCGGCCTGATGCAAGCGGGCATATTGGCTGATGGCCCATGCCGAACTCCAACCGACATAGCCTCTGCGATGCTGGATGCGGTAGTCCAGCGATTTGTTGGCTGCCTCGATCAGGTCGGGAGTTTGCAACATATTGATCTGCGATCCCGGATGGATGGCGAACAGGTGGGAGATATGACGGTGACCAGGTTCAACTTCAGGGAACTCGTCGGCCCATTCCATGATGCGTCCGTCAGAACCAATTTTCGTATCGGCCAAACGATCTTTTGCATCAGCAACCTGGCGTGTAAAATCATCGTCGATGGATAATTCGCTGGATATCATGGCGAAGTCGTCAAACAGTTGCCAGATAGTTTGCTGGTCGTGTGCCGGTCCCATGCTGATCTGGCTATGGCTGCCGTCGGGAGCGACAAACGTATTTTCCGGAGAAACAGCAGGACCGGAAACTAGTTCTTTGGTTTTCGGGTTCTCTGTCAGCCAATCCATATAAAATTCGATAGCTCCTTTCAGTACAGGATATGTTTTGCGTAAAAAGTCTTTATCGCCTGTAAACCGATAGTGTTCACCGATATGTTGGCAAATCCATGCCGGAGCACCGGTGTGCATACCCCAGGAAGCTGCTTCGCCCGGAGAGGTATATCCCCATACGTTCGTGATAGGGTGTACTACCCAGCCCTTCTTATTGTATTGGATTTGTGCGGTCTTGCTCCCTGGTTCAACTAGCGAAGCAATCAGGTCGAACATTGGCAGATGCATTTCTGACAGGTTGGTTACTTCCGCAGGCCAGTAGTTCATTTCGATATTGACGTCGGTATGATAATCGCCATTCCAGGCGGTCTGAAGCTTGTTTGCCCAGATACCTTGCAGGTTGGCGGGCATAGTACCCGGTCGCGACGACGAGATCAGGAGGTAACGGCCATATTGGAACATTTGTTCATATAGGTGAGGGTCTATCATGCCTTTTCGGGCATTCATAACCTTAATGTCGGTAGGGATCGTATCAGGCGTATTTGTCAGTTGCAGATTTGCTCTTTGGAAATAGTCGGTATATTCTTTTACATGTGTTTCATAAAGCTGATTGTAAGATTTGTTTATAGCTTTATTTAAAGATGCTTCGGTGATGCTGCTGAAATCCCGTCCTTTGTAGATGGGATATTCCAGCTTATAATCTGTCGATGCGGTTAAAAACAGAAGAACTTCATCCGCATCTTTCACTGTCAAGGTAGAATCAGAATACGTAACGGAACCATTCATCGGTACAGCTTTTAACCTTGTCATGTATTGAAGCCCATCTCCTCCTTTACCGTCTGAAAGTGCCCCGGCCATGATCAGTTGCTCGTTTTCCGTATAGGTAGAGTAGCGTTCCGGCCGGTTCATCCGGCAAGTAAAAGAGAGTTGCTGCTTTTTATCCGCAGATATTCTCATGACCATGGACTGATCCGGGTGGCTGATAAAGATTTCACGTTTGAAATTTACATCTCCTTGTTTGTAGGAAATCCTGGCTGTCGCATCATCCAGATTCAGTTCCCTGCGATAATCGGTGTAGGGCGATTTATTATCGAAGTCGATCCACAAGTCGCCCATCGTTTGATAACATCCGAAAGGGGCGTTGCTGCCTTGTCCGTGCCCGGAACCTTTTCCGGTACATATTTGTGTACGGTTTGTCAGGTCTGTGGCTTCTTTATATTTACCGTCAAACAATAGTTGTTTGATTTCTTCTATATGTTTGGCCGCTTCCGGATTGTCGCTATCCTGTATGCTTCCTGACCACATGGTCTCTTCATTTAGTTGGATACGTTCTTTGTGTACATCTCCAAAGACCATAGCACCGAGTGAACCGTTTCCTAAAGGTAAGGCTTTCAGCCACTCTGCATCATCGTCATATCCTTTATTCGGATTATCCGTGGCGGTTGCGTCGGCGGGAGTATTGTACCATAATGTTAATGGTACTTCTTTATGTTCTACGGAACAGGCGGTAAAACATAAAGAAAAGAGGCCTATAACAAAAACTATGCTTCTAATTTGTTTTTTCATGACTTATAAGTTCTTATAAATATAATCGGTGGAATTTCTTCACAGTCTTTAATATTACTTCTGTACGGAGAAAGTAAAATAAAGACTGTGTAAAATTAAGGAACAGACTTCTATTATAGTTGATAAAATGAGATGAATACTTTGCATAATTCGATATTATCAGGATAATGATAGTTGTTTTATTTTATTATTGTATAGAGTGCTAGTTGAAATTAAGCTGTATCCATCCGGCTACGTCTCCGTCTTCGTCTTCGGCGATATATGAATCCAGATATCTTGTCCTGTTGGAGTCGTAATTAAAGTAGAACTCATTACCTGCATCAGAATAATTGGCAACCAGGAAGGATATAGCATCGGGTAAAACCCAAGCTCTGAAATGTTGCTTTCCATTCGACTCGATTGTTACGATAACTTCGATTTTTGTTTTTTTTTGGTGTATATTCAATGTTTTATTAAAATGGAACTTCTTCGAAATATTGTTGGAGATTTAGGAACAAAAGTAAAGAATTCTGTAAGTATCGCGAGGTATGGTGGTACTTACAGAATTCTTTTTACTTTGTTCTTTACGGGAGAGCAGTTATAGATATCTATGATTTATTGATTATTTAGTTCGAATCGATATTCCTGTTTTACCAGTATATCAGAAATAGTCGGAACGACACAATCTGCCGGAACGACATTTTTCTCGAAATAAATAGGAACATCAGCCGATTTCAGCCCGTCGATGCGGATCACCATCGGATTGGTATCGATAGATTCTTTCAGGCGGCTTAAGCTGAGAATCCACTCTGTGCCATCATAGAAGGAGTCGCCGATCAGATTTCCGTTCAGGTAAGCGTTGGCTACATCTCCTTTATAAGAAATATACATACGTGTTTCCTCGTTGCCACAAGTCGCAGCCGGAGCTTTTACTTCATAAAGGCCTATATGTTCTTCAGGAGCAAAGGCGGAAGGCTTGTTCTTTCCGGTAGTTGTTGCAACAGGTTTGTTGTCTGCCGATAACCAGGTTGCATCTGTATTCCAGAGGATACGTTTACCATTCTTCAAAAGAACTTCTATTTCCGCTGTGATCTCTTTATCATTAGAAAGATTAAATTCGATCGTATTGTTGCCGTTTTGAATGAAGTCGGTTACATTAGCATAGGAATAACTGTCCATAGATGTCGTTTTTGTTTCTTTTCCGTTGATCATACAACTGATTGGATCGGATGATACATAACGTAAATAGGCGCGTTCTACTTTTGAGAATGTGCTCAATGAGAACTGACGTTTTGCTATATTACCTTCTGTTGGACGTATCCACAGGCTTTTTTCCATCGGAGTGATCGGACGAAATTCTGCTTGCAGATTATGCGCGCTGCTTTGGAATGTTTGTTGCTTGAAATTACCGTCCTCATATGTCCATATCTCTGTTGACGGTTGATCGTCGATTAGAGTGATCTTATCGTTATCGTAGATTAATGAGGAATTAGTAATAGCAACAAACTTTTTACCTTTTATCGTACCTTTCCAGATATGATCCGATTCTTCTTCAATCAGCGTGACAAAGCGTACTGTGGAACCATTTTCTTTTGTAATCTTTATGATACATTCTTTCCCCGGAGTCAGTTGGTTGATGAAATATCTGTCTTTCTCTTTCCGGTAAGAGCCATTCTTTACTTCGATATTCCGGATGTCTTTATTTTCAATTAAATATTCTCCCGGTATGGCATCGTCTTCAAAGAAGAAATAGGTATGGTTGTTGCCTTCTTTTAAGGAACAAACAGGTTGGGTTGTTGAATATTTCAACAGTACATTACTTAGTTCCTGATTGAACGGCCAGAGAAAGTAAGTTCCGTTTTTTACCGTTACTTTCTGACGTGGTATACGGATTGTCTCGTCTTTCAACTTTATGGAGAACTGAACATTTTTATAGTCTTTCCGGCTATGTTTGTATAAATAATTGGAACAGAACAGATAACCGGTATTCCCGTTTAACCGGACGGCCCATTGCAAGTTGTCTCTATCCTGGTTAGTGGTAGGCAGGTAAGCGACAGCCGGAGCCAGCGCTGTTCCGAAATCATTCATGAAATAGTTATATTTCTTCGTTTCCTGCATGACTGTACCCAAAGTTCCGAATTCACGGATGGGGGCCTGGTAGTCGTAACTGATGCGAGGACCGGATGATTGGTATGTACTTATTTTCCCGACAGGATTAGTACCACCGGTGTACATATAATATCCCATCATATTGGCTCCGCACCCCAAGCGTAGATTGATGTTTTCTCCCGCCATTTCTTCCGGTACGACGGCACGACGTTGGTAGAATGCTGTGGTTCCAACGCCTATTTCACAGGTGAAGAAAGGGGAGTCATTATTTTCTCCGCTTAAAGATTCTACATCTCCTTCGATCTTGATAATATCGGTACCAATATTATCAGAAAGACGGTTGTAAGTGAAAAACTCGAAGTTGGAAGTCGGTATTTCATTTTTTCCAGATGCAGTCCATGGAGCCTCGATATAGAACCCGGCATAGGGCACGATTTCCCCTTTCGGATACTCGCTGTCCATCCAGTGGGTCATCGAATAAA
The DNA here is from genome assembly GCF_000969835.1 of Parabacteroides goldsteinii DSM 19448 = WAL 12034. Lineage (GTDB taxonomy): Bacteria > Bacteroidota > Bacteroidia > Bacteroidales > Tannerellaceae > Parabacteroides > Parabacteroides goldsteinii. The sequence continues at coordinate 2,145,588 of NZ_KQ033912.1, read as the reverse complement.
GAGGAACATCGAATCCTATTTCTACTGCCATCTTTTTCAGGTTGAGAAGATGCGAGACGATCATTCCCGGGCGTACGTATTCGTTTTCCAGTTGAAGAGCCATGACGGGGCCTCCGTCTTTCCATAATAATCCTTTTACCTGGTCGTATACAGCCTGATACCAACGCCGTGTATATTCGAGATACAAAGGATCGTTTGAGCGGGTTATCAGATTTTTATTATTGACGATCCAGTCAGGTAATCCTCCGTTTTTGATTTCCGCATTACAGTAAGGACCGAAACGCAAGTGCACTTTCATGTCCAGTTCCTTGCACAATTCGATAAAACGGCGGAGATTGAGATGACCTTCCCAGGATAGTTCACCTTCAAATTCCTCGTGCAGCGACCAGATACAATAAGTGGCCACAATGTCAATGCCGGATGCTTTCATTTTCAATAAGGCATCGCGCCAGTATCTCGAATCCATCCGGTTATAATGAATTTCTCCCATTACGGGGAGTTGAGGAATGCCACCTTCTTCCAGATACAGGTTATTAATGCGGATTTCTTTCCCGGCAGGACCGGTATGGCCTAGCGACAGGTAGTTGATTGTCGGTGGGGTGATGCGGTTTAAATCTATTTGGTACTGGGCGGATGCTGCTCCAGCTAAAAGAAGGAATGTTGATAATAAGCGTGTTTTGTACATGTTTTATTGATGTTTTGAGTTTTTAATGCAAAGAAAAGGTTTTGGTTTGGAAATAACAATATCATTGTTATTTGATAGGTAGTCAATAGTCTTTTATTTTTTCTATAATGTTGTCTTTTATCATAACATTGTTACACTCTCGTGTTTTTATTAGTTTTTCTAGGTTTGAATTTTCTGGTGTAAGGAATAAGTTTCCGGTTATATTTAAGCCATCAACTGATTTTGCGGAAATTGCGTCAACTCCTTTTAATTGGAAACGATTATTGGAGATTGTAATATTTTGATGTACATAACCTGCATTTTGAATATTTTCAGGAGCAATAAGGATAACAGGAGTATTACATTCAATGAAATTATTGTTACGGATGGTAACATTACGTACCATTCCTGATTCAAACCAGCTGCGTGCATCATCGGCTATAAGGAGACCGTTCATTTGCATACGGAAAAAAGTATTATTTTCAATCAAAATTTTTTGACGAGTGGTTACGAGTAGTCCTCGGGATGGAATACGGGTAAAATAGTTATTACGTATAACCACTTCCGGGGTATAAGTTACATTTTCAACAACGAGATTGTTTGTTTCCCTGATTTTTTGTGGAACGGATTGATTTAGTGTAATGACTATTTCACGTTCATTTCTCATTTCTGCATTTTTTACTTTGAAAGATGCTAATGGCATTAATGAATGAGCATTAATGAAGTCTATTTCGTTCCCTGGTAGGAATGATTGAAATCCATATGTTTGAGGATGCATATATTTAACAACCAATTTATTAGGCGAAAGAAATTTAGTGACAGCTAAATGTGTACCGTGTATATTAATAGGATCATCTTGTGCTCCGGAGAAACGGGAATTTTCAATAAGGATTTTACCTTTGCATCCTGACATTTGTATGAAGTCTGCGAATCCGGCACATGTACGCCCACTTATGGCTTCCGGTTCAAAAGTTAAATGGCGGTATGTAATATTTTCTGAAACCTGTCCAACAAGTCCAAAATTGCCCAAAAAGGCAAAATGTATATCTTCTAATGTAATGTCTTTACTATATTGAATCAGTCCGCAAGCTTCATAACGATAACCACTACGCATTTGGAATATCATGCCTGGTTTTGCTTCAGGTTGTTTATTGTATACAAAACGAAGTTGGTTGGGTTCTAATTCAATTGCCTTTTGTAAATCGGTTAATGGTGACCAACTACGCCATGTAATGTCTTTTTCCGGATCATATATTTGGGCAATACCTTTTGATAATCTCCAATTGTCACCTACAAAAGAAAATTCCCCATCTTTGATAGCATATTTTGATTGTGGATGGATACGTACATTCATATGACGATTCCCGACTTTGGTAACAGTCAATTCAGGAACAGTCGGGTCAGATGCCGATATTGTGAAATTTTTGAATTTAATATTTTCACATTGGTCAATGACAAAACTAGTCATCTCGCCATGTGTAATAAAATGGGCTCCTTTTCCATCGATTGTTACATTTTTTAATCCTTTCAACCACAAACCGATATGCTTGATAGGATTAGGATTGTCTTGCTCTGATGTTGTATTGGAAATATGATAAACTATCTGTGATGAGCTATTTCTATGGATATGATAGTTTGCATTTTGAAATTCAATTACAACTGCTTTTCCGTTATATTTTTTTGCTTTATCTATAGCGGCCTGAATTTTTGTAGTCATATCGCCTTGTTCAGGTATAACTCGAATTACATTTTGTGCAGTTGCTGTAATTATAAAAAAAGAATAGAGGAATAAATAGAATGCTTTCATGATATTTTTGATAAAGAGAGAGTGCATCAAAATTCACGATTAAGTCTGTTAAAACAAAACAGAATTTTGACACACTCTCAAATGAAACTTATTTTTTGAAATCAATGATTTTTATGCTCCACTCTGTCGATGTCCCACTTGCAGAGGTTACTTGATATATAAAGTCTTTAGCCGAAAAATCCTGAGGAGCACCTAAAGTAGGTGAATTTCCAATTGGTTTGATACGTGCGGCAGTAGAAATATCAACATTCATTGTTAGATTATTTAATGATACATTCTCACGGACTGTGGAAGTAAAGGCATTGGAAGCCTCAGGTACGGTAATTGTACAAGAAATTTCCTTGCTTTTTGCATCAATATTTTTGTCAACATTCATTTCTATGACTCTTAATCTTTTTTCTGTTTCATCCCACCATCTGTATTCGAACCTTATATTGGTGATTTCGCTTTGATCATAAGTTTCCAAATCATCCAGTCCTGCCTTTAGGCATGATGATGTTGAAACCATCAGTAAAAGAAGTAGTATAAAATTATTAATTGTTTTCATATGCTCTATATTTTTTGTAAAAGCTATTATTACCATAAATCATTTTGATCCAATGAAGGATTCAGATCCCTCTCACTTTGGGGAACGGGGAATAAGTATCTCTTTTTGGTAAATATACGTTCATTTTCACTTGATCTATATGGAAGAAGAATATGTTCGAATGATTTTCCATCTTCTGAAATAGAAATAGATTGATGTACTTTCGTTAATTCTTCAACTATATCTTTTCCATCAGCTTTTCCCCATCTTAACAAACTCCAGTAGCGATCACTTTCATGAACTAATTCCAATCTGCGTTCTCGTTTGTATTCTTTCCAAACTTCCTCTATAGGTAGACCTGTAGGTAATGCTGGTAATTTCCCGTGTGCGGTTCGGGTCTTATTTATGTATTCTATTGCTGTATTTGCATCATTCAACCGTAACATTGTTTCAGCATAGTTTAAATAAGAACGTCCTAAACGCATGATTATATAGTGATAATATGTGGGATCTGCATACCAAAGAGGTTTTTTAGTATATACGCCTTTTCGATAAAGATAACCTGTTAATGCAATTCCCCAGTCTCCACCTATTCTACTGTCCCAATGTAGGTTTCCTAATTTGCGGGTAGAAATGAGGCTATTGAAATATTGAGTGGAGTCATAAACAATAGTTGAATAAAAACGAGCATCTCTATTTTTATAGATTGTTTGTGAGACATAACCTCCATTTACTTTATAATCTTGGTAATAACTGGTTTTATCCCAATCTTTAGCTTTGCCATCTTTGTCTATTACTTGGTAGGTATTTACTAAATCAACCGATGGAAGCATGGATACCCAACCTTCAAAGCTATCGTTTAATTTAGGTAGTGCCTCATCAATAATTTTACTATTATTGACATTCGGAATAAGCCCTTGCATCCATGTGTCAGCAAAAGTCGTTCCATTTTCAGGTTCCCATTGGGCGAAGATGATTTCTTTGGAATTTAATGCATAATCGAAATCATTAAACATCTTTTCGTAATCTGTGTCCAATTCGTAAGCATTCAGATTAAAAAGAGCTTCACTGGCTTCTTTGGCTATCATATAATAGTCATTCTGGCCGGTTTCAATATAGGCAGCACCATGTAAAGCAACTTCTGCTATTAATGCATAAGCTGCTCCTTGGGTTAACATCCCTTGCTGGTTTGATAAAGTTACAGGTAGATCAGGTGCAGCTTCCTGCAAATCTTTCAGGATGAAATCATATGTTTCTTTAATTGTGTTGGTTCTTGGAAATTCCATATTTTCATCCTTATCGATCAATCGATCTACAATCATGAGCTTTCCAAATAAACGTGCTCTGCTATAGTAGATCATTGCACGTAACATTTTAGCTTGTGCTGTAAAATATGTTTTATCTTTCTCCAGAAATGATGAGTTTTTCATGTTTTCAAGAACAAGATTACAGTTACGAATACCTTCATATACATCTAATCCTACACTTTCATCATAGGCATTCCATCCTGCATCATAATACCGGTCAATTTGCTCTTTATTGACTTTTGAATCTCCAGAACGATCTACAATAACATCATTATCTGTTCTGGAATCATCATTGACTAATTTCCTTGCAGCATCATTCAGTGTTGGATAAATGAAGGCTTGTGTTAGTTCGGGTGATCCCCAGATATCATCTTCGGAAAATTTGTCCAAAGGTTTTTTATCCAGAACATCACTGCAACTGAAGCAACCTAATGTTAAGGATAAAGCCATTATTTTTATATTCATTTGTTTCATGATAATATTAAGTTTTAAAAACCAATTAATACACCTAAAGAATAAACACGTTGAAATGGATAATAAGCGTAATCTACTTCGGTTTCCGGATCTTGGAAGTCATTTATGCCGGAAATAGTAAATAAGTTAGTACCTGTTAAATTAATTTTACATGTACTTATCCATGGTACATTTTTTAATACTGAATATTTAAAATCATAACCTAAGGTTAAGTTCTTTAATCGAAGATATGAAGCGTTTTTTACCCAGAATGTAGATTTTTCCTGATTATTACCACCGTTTACGTTACTTGTTAACGATGTTCTGGGGAAAGAAGCATCTTGATTATCCTCTCTCCAATAGTCTAATTGTACTTTATCAAAAAGAACACGAGCTTCTCCCATTCTGTATCCATTATTAATAATGATATTACGTTTACCTGTACCGTAAAATAGACCGGATAAAGTGAAGCCTTTATAACCCAACAAGAAATCAACACCATAAGTAAAATGGGGTTCTGTAGGCATTCCGTAACGAATTTGATCTTCACTATCAATCTTTCCATCACCATTTATATCCTGGTAAGAAATATCACCTAATTTGGTTTCAGAAGATTGTAAACGGCGTGCCGAGTTTAAAATCTGTTCAGGAGTATGATAGAGTCCGTTAGCCATATAAATAAGATCTTTATAATGGTCTGTTTGATGTGTAACTCTTTTCCAAGGGTTTTTTAAATCAGTGATTTTTTCATCTGCTTTTTTTACCCATAGATTGTTGTAATAAGTCATATTGGTTCCTATTTCATAAGTAAAATCTTCCACATTGTCAGACCATTTTGCATTGAATTCAAATCCTTCACGACGATGTTTGCTGTCTGATTTAATTTGTGGAAGGTCTTTACCTAAAGGAGTTGTATATCTGTCTTTAGGAGACATTAAACCTCCTTCAGTAACATAATAAAAATAGTCGATATTACCTTTAATGCGATTGTTCAGAAATGCGTAATCTAATCCATAATTTAAAGAATTACGTGTGTACCAAGTCAATAATTCGGGAGCAACTAAAGCTCCTTCGCTGAATCCAAAGAGTGATTTACCTCCTATGCAGATGACATCCTCTTTTAATGAATATGTTGATAAATAACCGAAACGTTCTACGTCAGTTTCTGTTCCGGTTTTCCCGTATGAAGCTCTGATTTTTAATAGATTGACATTGGATAGATTTAATGCTTTGAAAAATGGTTCTTCTGTGATATCCCATGCTGCAGCAACAGAAGGGAAGAAGCCCCAACGATATCCTGGTGCAAAATTATCGGATCCATCATAACGGAAACTACCTTCAATATAATAGCGGTTATCGTAGTCATATTTCAAACGACCGACTACACCCATACGACCTCCTTCTTCGGATTTTCCGGAGTTTTGCATTCCAACTGACGGACCTGCGAAAAGCTGATCGACTTTGCTGGATAGGTAATCTCTTCTAGAAGCCCAAAAATCACTACCTGTATTTTCAGTTACAGTGAATACGGCTTTTGCATCAATATTATGTTTTTCGAAAAAAGTCTTCTGATATGATGCATTCAGTTCTAAATTGTATACTTCTCCAAAATATGCTTCTTCTTTTAAGTGGGGTTTGGATACAATAAATTCTGAACCATCTGTATTATATTGGGGAGCACGTGCTACAAATTTTTTCACATGAGAAGAATTTAGACGATAATGTAACATTGTACCCAACGACAGTCCTTGTATCCATGGCAATACCCAGTCTGCTATGAATTGAGTGTTTACAAACAATCCGTCTTCTTTGTTATATCCAGAGCGTTCATCCATCTCTGCTAACGGGTGATGTGAAAGAGATGTGTAAGTCCCATCTTGGTTAAAGGCTGGAGTTACAGGTTCAAGGCTATTATAATGGACTCCATTTGCCCCTACTGAAGGCGCATGTCTTTTTTCCATTGCTGCATTGACATTTAAGGCGACTTTTAATCCAATCTTGTCAAAAGTGGTATTAATATTACTTCGCACATTATAACGTTTATAACTTAATGCATCCGGAGTACTGTATAAGCTTCCTTGATCAAGGGCTCCTAACGATAAATAGTAATTTATATCTTTTGCATTTCCGGACATCGATAAAGAATGCTTATATTCAGGAGCAAAATCATTAAATACTAAATCTCTCCAATCAGTATTCGCGTATACATATGGATTTGTTTGGTTCTTAATTGTTTCAAGAACTTCTTCTGAATACCTGCTATATGGACCAAAACCATCTGATATACCTGCATTATTTTGTTCAACAGCAAATGTATAGCCGTCAACTTTATCAGGGTAGAAAGTCGGTTGACTAAATTGTGCATTAAATGAATATGTAATAGCAGTTTTTCCTTTACGACCCTCTTTAGTTTTTACCATGATGATACCGTCTGCAGCTCGAGAACCATATACGGCTAATGATGCAGCATCTTTTAAAACAGATATACTTTCAATATCATCCGGATTAAGAGTTTGGAATTCCCATCCGTCCCTACTTATGACACCGTCAATGACGTAAACAGGATCTCCACCTCCTCGAATAGATACTTTAGGTTTTGCCCCTGGTTCGCTACCATGTTCCTGGATAATAACTCCGGAGGCACGTCCTTGAAGGGTGGTTGCAACAGAATTGAAAGGAAGTTCTTGTAATTTTTCACCTTTTACAGAGGTAACCGCCGATACCATTTTCTTGGCAGAGGTTGTACCGTAACCAATCACGACCACTTCGTCCAATAATTTTGTATCCTCTTTTAATGAGATAGCAAATTCGCTTTTGTTTCCTACTTGGATTTCTTGCGGAAGGAATCCAATATAAGAGATTACCAGCGTAGCCTGTTCAGGAACTTCCAGTGTGAAACGTCCGTCCATATCGGTAACAGTACCGATGGTGCTTCCTTTTATCATGATGTTTGCACCGGCTACAGGTCCTAAGTTATCAGAAACAACACCCGTAATCTTTTTTTGTTTTTGTTGAACAGAGGCGCCTTTCGTACGTAACGAAATATACCCCTCATTAAAATTATATGCAATTTCACTATTACCGAATACCTCTTCCAGCACTTTGGATACAGGTTTATTCTTTGCATTTACTTGTACCTGTTCCTGTAAGTCTATCTCTTTTTCACTGTACATGAAAAGATAATCGGTCTGCCTTTCTATCTCATTGATAAATTCTTTGAGTGGCAGATTATTCCTGTTGATGCTCACTTTTGCATTTTGCGAATGCAAAGAGGTTGCACTAAGCTGGAAAATTGCAATTAACGTGAGAACTGTTGTTATTTTCATAATACGAATTGTATGCTTTAATTCAATATAATTGACACAATTGAACAATAGCAATAAGTTTTTTTTCATAACTTTGCTCATAGCTTTAAAAGTTAATACTGTTTTTGAATGTTTGTGGAATACATGAAAGAAGGAAGGTATTGACTTGGGGTGAGTGCTGGTAACACTTGCCCCTTTTTTATACCATTCCTGTGTAATGATCTGGCTTTACTTCATAGGCATTCTATTTTTAGGTGAATATGTTGTATTTAATATATTTCGATCTCTTCGTTATTGATTATCTTATACTGGAAATGATGCACCCCTTGTAACGCTTTCAGGATCCTTTCAATTTCATCACTCTGGCGGAACTTACCAGATACATACTGGTCGATCCGGGCAGATGATTTCACATCGAATTTTACGTTATACCATAACGTGAGATAATCCAGTATTTCCGAGAATTTCTTGTTGCTGAAATAGAATATTCCGCTTTTCAGATATTCTTCGTTGTTGAATGAAGCGGCTGTTTTTATCAGATTCCCATTCGACAAGGATACCATCTCGTAGGGTTTCAGTATAATGTTTTCCTCTGGCTTACTGTTGTTTGTGACTTGTACACTCCCCTTTACCAGGTTTGTTTCAAATCGTTCGCTTTCCGAATAAGCAAATACATTGAAGCGGGTTCCGAGTACCTTTATATCATAACGTTGTGTTTTCACGATAAAAGGTCGTTTGGCATCTTTTGTTACCGAGAAAAATCCTTCACCATCCAGTTCTACCGAACGTTCATCCTTGCTGAATTCATTCGGTATTTTGATAACGGAGCGGGGGCTTAACCAGGCTTCTGTCCCGTCTTGTAGGGTCATAAAGATACGTTGGCCTTTAGGGACTTCTATCTTTGTATAGAGCGGTGCTTTTTCTTCCGGGATGAATTTGTCGGTAAGCAGCCAGATGTTAATCAGTAAGATGGCTACGACAGCGGCATATTTTGCCAGATTGAGATAAAGCCGGCGAGCCTGTTTCCGGTTGATGCGACTTCCCAGTTCTTCTATTTTGAGTGAAGCCCATTTATCGTCTCCATTCTGTTCTCCCAGCTTTGAAATAGTTACTGTATTTTGCATACGGATAAATTCAGCTTTCTTTTCCGGACTGGATTCTATCTGGTCGAAGAGATCTTTCTTTTCTGTGTCTGAAAGTTCCCCAAGGAAATATTTATCTAGTTGTTCGTTCATGATACTTTATTACTCTTTCTATTAGTATGACGAAATATTTCCGACCATCTACTAGTCGGAAACAGAAAAAAATAAATTTTTTTTGGAAAAGATTTTAGATAATGAAAATAAAGAGAGGGAGGTAGTCTTTCAATTCAACCTTTAATTTACGTATAGCGGTTACGATGTGATTTTGTACGGTATGGACAGAAATATTCAGTTGCGTGGCTATTTCCTCATGCTTTAATCCGTTCATTCTGCTCAGAATGAACACCTGCCGGCATTTCTCCGGCAGGTGTTCAATTGCCTGGGCTAATAAATTTTCTATTTCTTTTTCGGTAAAAATGTTTTCATCGAATTGCATCAAGGCTTCCATTTTCAGTTTCAGTTCTCTGTCCTGTAGACTGTCCAGTGATTCTTTTTTGCTGTCTATTAATGTTTTATGGCGATAAAAGTCGATGCATCTGTTTTTAGCCAGTGTGAACAGGAAAGCGTTGAGGTTGGTCAGGGACTCCAGCATATCGCGGTGTTCCCACAAATACATGAAAATATCCTGTACGATGTTTTCGGCATCTTCGATGGATACAACATATTCGCGTGCGAACCGTACCAATTTAGGAAAATATATCAGATATATTTTCGAAAAGGCATGTTTCTCTGTCCCTGAAAAGTTATTCATATTTTTTCCTGTTTATTAATGGGCACATATAATACAGCCTTTCCATATCCCAGCTTTTTTATTCTGCCGTCTTCGATCAGCTCTTTCAGGTCGCGCACGGCTGTGGACCGGTTACATCCGTTTAACCGCATGTATTGTGCCGCAGTGAAAAACTCTTTTTCTTCCGATGCGATCAGCATACGGCCTTTCCGTTGTTCAGGAGAATAGCTTGTAGCACAGGCATCGGAGTCCCTTTCCAGGTCTATAGACTTCAAACGATTTTTTAATTTTTTACTCCCTTTGAAATGCACATTCCCGAAATTTACGGACCAGGAACGTATTTCTTTTTTATCCATCACCGGGCGACTTTTCAGGGAGATGGAAAATGAACCCAGGTCATCTAACTCGACAGTATATCCGTACCGCAGATTTTTCGAAATAACTTTGGCCAGCGCATCCAGCATTCCTTTGGTGGTGGCCGTGGAATAGCCGCAACTATCAGCTATCTCTTCTGCAATCTCCTGTGTATGGATCGTTCCTCTGGGTACAATCCGGGCATGTAAAGGTTGCTTCTTTCCGTCGCCTTTGGGGTTCGGATTCTCATATAACGCATATTTTGCTCCCATAATAGTCGTTGTAAAAAGGTAAATTTCAGTTTAGTATTGCATATCACAGTTGTCTTCCTTTCATATCACAGTTGGATTCCGTTTGTTTCACAGATGGATTTCTTTTGTTTCACAACTGTGATATGAAAAGAGGATTTGTACAAATGTATAATATATCTCGGGAAAATCACTCTGTCCGGCAGGTAATTTTTTATTCCCGGCGGGTAATTGGGATTATCTTTGGGGAACTTTCGACGAAATGAATTAATAAGATATACTGTCGGATTATAGAATTAATGCCTATATTTGATGAGATTCAAAACATGACTGTAAATCCGGTGTTATTATGAGAAACTTGATAATAAGTATTTTGATGTGGTTATCCTTTATAGGATGTTCTGATAAGGATGGTTTGTTAAGTCCGGCAGAGATGAAAGAGGATATCCGGTTCTATTTTCATATGATCAGGGATATTCATCCGGATCCCTATCAACGTTATGATTTGCTGACTTTTGTCAGGTTGGAGGCTGAGATGATAGAGTCTTGTTCTGAGCCTATGGCGAGAGAGGATTTTGGATTCAGGTTGATGAAGACCCGTAAATTCCTGGATGGGCATGTCGGGGTTTTCGATTTCTTTTCTCCTCCGGGGCGCTATCATTTTCCGACTGTAGAATTTCAGGGAAATCTGATGTTGTTAGGGAATGATACTTTATTGGCTGTGAGAGATTCTTTCGCTTCTTATACAGCCCTGGATGTAGATTCTATGATTCCGTGGGACCAGCCTTCGAAAATCCGAAATGAGAATATGAATTTGTTGTTGAATTTGTTATTGTCTCCAGCAAATAAGAGTACAATGACCTATACCGGCGTATTAAAGACTGCGAATGGAACTCGCGATACGCTTATTTGTGTGGATACCCGTAGGGTAAAGAAGAATCCTATTTATACCCAGCCTTATTCTTCAAAAGTTTATCCGGAAGATTCAATAGCAGTTCTTTATTATAATAGTTGTATGATTTATGGCGAAGAAGATGTGAAGCGTTATAAGGAATACGTGGATACCTTTTTTGACGAACTGAAAAGTAAGGGGATAAAAACGTTGTTTATAGATGTCGCGCATAATGGAGGCGGATCGGATGGTAATAATTCTGTCATAATAAATCATTTAAAAGCAGATGCGTTTACTTCCAAAGTAAGAATGACGGGTAAGAAAGCAGGGGTGGAGGAATTCATCAATTCAGATCTAATCAAGAAGTTCTTTAATGAGAATCAAGAAGAAAAGAATTACTGGATGGAGACATTTGGGAATCCTATTATGGAAAAGGGTGTTGCGTTTCTGGAAGAATATACGCCAGGCAGGGAATCCGGTTATGATGGAAATGTTTTTGTGATTATGGGAAATAGAACGTATTCTGCCGGAGCTGATTTTTGTTTGACAATAAAATTGTCGAATGCAGCCATATTAGTAGGGGAAAAGGCAGGTCAATATTATCCGATTTGTGGAAACGTTATCAAAGGGACTTTACCTAACTCGAAGATAATATATCAGGTACCTTCGACGGAGGGTTTTCATGAACCGGAAACTTTATTTGAGGATGGGTATATCTGTCCGGATATTTCATATCCGCTGAAGGAAGAGATGGGGGTGGAGGATTATAAGAAAGTGCTTAGTATTTCTTCAGCATCTTGATTAATTATATATCCGGAATTTTGACACAGTCCTAGCAGAACTATGTATAAATAATACACAAATATAATAAGATTATTTAAAAATACGTTTAAATTCATTCATATTGTAGTCTAAAATTTAATATGTGAACCAAACTTAGCCATAAGCGGTGTTATTTTTTTCTTGTTTATTCATCCTTTTTTCTTTTTAGGCATGAGTTCTGCTAGGACTATGTTAGTTAAATAATGTATAATATTGGGCTTCAAGATATTAGATGTTTTTAAGATACGGGAGAGGATGATGATATGGAGCTTTGTTAACTTGTTCGCTGTATTAATATTAAGCAGATTTGATGGATAGAATCCGTTTGGCTATTTGGACTTTTATGCTTCTCTTATTCTCTGTTACTATATGGGGAGATGAAATCTATTTCCGGTCTTTGGGTGTAAAAGACGGATTGTCTCAGCCTTCCTCTATAGCAATATGGCAGGATCGGCTGGGGAGAATATGGCTCGGTAATAATGCTGTAAATTGTTATGATGGCATTTCTACTAAAGTAATTCGTTTGTCTGAATATTTCCCGTCTCTCGAAGATGCTAATATTCATAATTTCTGTGGAAATGATTCTACATTATATCTTTTAGCGGAAAACAATATAATCTGTATTGATTTACAGATGAGGCAACCTTTCATGCCGAAGATTACAGCAACGGCTATTTGTTATTCAGATAATCAACTTTATACTGTTGAAGGACATTCACTTTATAGATGTAATATCCGGTCGGGAGAAAAAGAGATTTTGTTTTCTGATGAAAGATATGTTTTTACTCTCATAACTCCGATTGGCGATAATCAGTTTTGGATAGGGACGACTACCGGTGTATTGAAAGTTGATCTGACGGAAAAACGGATTATAACCACCTGTTTTCAGAAAGAGAACATAACTACTCAGTTCCTGGACTCGGAATCTCGTTTGTGGCTGTCGGCTAAATCTGGTTTAGCTGCTGTTGTTTCACCAAATGGTGAATCTATCGTTCTTAATGACTCGGGAGGTTCTTCCATACCCTATATTCATTGCTTTACTGAGGATACACGGGGGATAATATGGGTGGGAACTTTGGCCGGTCTTTATAGGATAGAAATGAAAACAAATGGTATTCCGGAAATAATGAGTAACCAGCCGTATATGGCGGAAACTTCGATTACTGCATTATTTACTGATCGGCAAGGAAATTTATGGATTGGACCCTATTATGGTGATATCCGGTATGGAAATATAGATTTGGATGATTTCAAATGTTTTTATAGCGACGAAAAAGTTGAGGATCGTCTGCATGGAACTGTTATCGGTTCTATGGCTGAAGATAAAGAAGGTAATTTGTATGTAGCATCTGAGGGCAGTGGTATAAACGTCCTGAATAAGAACAGGGAAGTAATCCGGCATATCACCAAGACTACCCACCGATTGCCGGATAATAAGATTCGTGCACTGTGGTATGATGAGCAGACGGATAACCTGTTTATCAGCGTCTACAAAAATGGACTTTATGTGCTTGACAGGAAAACAGGCCGTATCAAGCAGATCGATTTTTCGTTTTTCGATTCGGCTTCTCAGCTGACAATAGAAGATATTGTTCCTTATCGGGATATGCTGGTGTTACCGTCTACCCAGGGTATTTTTAAACTTGACAGGGAAAATCTGCATACCTCTTATTTGTTGGATGATTCGTTGCTGCAACAAAAATGTTCCGGAAATATTCGTACCGTATATATTGATGACAAGGACCGCTTATGGGTGTCTTCACTGGAAGAAGGATTGTTTTCTGTAGATCTGAAATCGCAAAAGGTAATCTTTCTCTATGGAGATGGCTTGCAAAAAGGGAGTCGTATTCCCAGTGCCGTTAATTCGATTTGTGGTGATTCCAGGAATGGTTTATTCATGTCTACCCTGAATTCCGGACTTTTATTATATAATGAGGAAAAGAATGATTTTTCATCTTATAGGGAACAGGATCATTTTTTACTGAGTGATGTATGTTATAGTGTAACCCGCTCGTTTTACAGGAACCTGATCGTAACAACAGACAAAGGTGTTTCTATTTTGGACATGTCGGTAAAAAAGAAACCTCTTTCTGCATTTCATATTCCTTTAAGTAATCTGCCTGCCCCGCTTTCTCTCAGTGGTGATTGTGGCATTTATGTCTCACCGATGGACCGGAATGTTTATGTGGGTACCATATGTGGATTATTTTCTTTTAATGAGCAGAATTTAAATCGTTCGGGTAGGAATTACTCTTTGTTTTTCTCTTCGATCTCTGTGAATAATCAATTGTTGACACCTGCGAATTCGGATTTTCTTCAACAGGATATCGCCTTTTCCCGAAAAATAAAACTGCCTTATAACTTGAATACGATCAGCCTTACCTTTTCGACAAGTAACTATCTGCTTTCTAATTACGGACAATATGAATATAAGATGGAAGGTCTGGATGAACTATGGATAACGACTTCCAACAGGACGATTACTTATTCTTCCCTGCGCCCCGGTAGGTATAATCTGATTGTCCGCGAGCTGGATAATCCTCAGAATGAAGTTTTGCTGGAAATTATAATTATGTATCCGTTCTGGCTTTCGTGGCCAATGATATTGCTGTATGTTTGTGTAACGATTTCTATTATAGCCTGGCTGGTTTGGTTCAATAAAACAAAGACTCGATTGATGCTTTCCCTGGAAATGAAAAAGATGGAGGTGGAGCAAATGGATAAATTGAACCGGGATAATCAGCAGTTCCTAACTAATATTTCCAATGAGTTCAGGAAACCTCTGACTGTAATCATTGCCATATTGAATAATATTGTTGCTGATGCAGCAGTTGTAGCCGGTAAAAACCGAATCGGGAAAGTATTGAAGCAGGTTGTTTATTTGCAAGGGTTAATTACCCGGTTACAGACGTTCAACAGAGAGGAACAGGAAGACGTTGCGTTTAGTTTCGGAAATCCTGTCTACGATGCGGAATCGCCTGTGGAAGAGGTGATTGGAACAGAAGATAACACTCTTTATACGATGTTGATAATAGACAGTGACAGCGAGATAAGGGCTTCGCTGAAAGAGACATTTTCGTTTGCCTATCGTTTGATTGAAGCGGAGGATACAAAGGAGGGTTATTTGATCGCATTGAGAGAACTCCCGGATATTATTTTGAGTGAGATCGATATGGCGGACGGTTCCGGGATAGAATTGTGCCGGATGATTAAGGCGCATGTAGATACATTACATATTCCTGTTATTCTGATGACTTACCAGCCATCTCCGGAACAACAGATTCAAAGTATTCGTTCCGGTGCTGACGATTATGTGGTCAAACCTTTTTTTATGGATTTACTTCAGCATAGATGTAATTCTCTGGTAAGAAACAGTAAACGTATTTTGTCAAGGTATATCAAGCAGAAAGAGGAACAAGATTACGTGCCGCTATTGGCAACTAACGTACAGGAAAAAAGACTGTTGGATACGGCTACCCGTGTTTTGGAAGAGCATCTGGAAGATCCGGAATTCGATATAGCCCGCTGGGCTAAATGTATGGGAATGGGGAGGACCAGTTTGTTCAACCAGATTAAGATGGTTACAGGAATGACCCCGAACGATTATATTGTTTCCTTTAAAATGGACCGGGCTAAGCTTTTGTTATCAGATGAGTCTTGTTGTCCTATAGCGGAGGTTGCCTATCGTCTCGGGTATTCTGATCCGATTTATTTCAGCCGTACCTTTAAGAAGCATGTAGGGGTATCCCCCATGCAGTACAGAAAAAATATGCTGGTGTCGCAGAAAGAGGAAGTATCCTAAAAAAACAGAAAGCCCGCCATATGGCGAGCTCTCCTCTTTTCAACTCCCTATTACTCTTTTTCTATCTCGATGAAAGTGTCTCGATAGTAAGATTCAGATCTTTTGTCTTGTGGTACATAATAAATGGGCGAAGAATAGTTGTTCTCTGCTTTTACTTTAGCAAAGTTCTCTGTATTGTTCAATTCTTCGGAATCCGGATATTTTATACGTTCAACCTGCGGTTTGATATTTGTGAAATACGGCGGGAAGTTAACCGGTTCCAGTTTCGGATGGCGGGTTCTGCGCAACTCTGTCCAGCATTCGTTGGGAGCCATCAGATTCAGGTGGATATACTTCTGCTGCATGATAATTTCTATCTGATCATCCAATGTTTTAGCTTTCTGGTATTCTGCTTTCAGAAAATCTCCATATGTCTGAACAACTTCGGCAGATGGTTTTTCCGGGAAATAACGCGGATAATCTGTCGCACTTGATACTGACAGGGAGTTTATATAATACCATAAGTCTGTTGAATGAGTCATAGCATCGCTTATATGTTCACCGGCTGTTTTACCGGTTGAAGCATAGTTTCTGGCAGCTACTTCTGCCAGGAGCAATTCTGTTTCAGCCAGCGAGAACATATAAACCGGGAAATTAGCATAGTAATAAGTAGCCGGGTTATACATGGATACGCAGTTTATATCGTAGTAACTCAGTGTACCTTTGGCATCGCGGTATGCAGTATTGTTATTGATATAGGATTTATGACGTTCCCATGTTCCTTCGTCGATATAATCCGGGCGCATGTTTTCTTCACTACCGGCGGCAATAGAGTCGTAAGCCGGCTGGTGGTATAGGTTGTCCATGCGGATACCACGATAGTCGTTGTAACGTGTCGGAGCGGCTATGGCCGGCAGACGCGGGTCATCGATTCCCGGTTCATATTTCAATCTGTTATGGTTCATTCTTTCGAGAATCACATTGGGGATGAATAACGAAGTAAAGCGTTCGAACCATCCACGGTTGATAGTACCGCCTCCCGGTAAATCTTTGGCCGGATTGGTAGGCAAAAGCCAGATCATATCTTTGGTGGGAAGTCCGTCCTGTATCGCTGATGTAATCTGAGTTTTTGCGTAGGCTTCGTCGGCAGCAGACATGCGGACTGCAAATTTCAATCTCAATGCATTGATATATTGTTTCCATAACTGAATGTCTCCTTTAAAGGCGACATCTTGTTTGGCAAAAGTAGCTTTTGCATCCGGAGACATTTTATCATAATCGGCAACTATATTTTCCGATATTTCTTTCAATTCATCGAGAATTGTTTTGGTAACTTCCAGGGGATCGTCATACTCTGCAAACAAAATTCCCTTGTTTCCCTGAATGGCGTTGTAATAGGGAATACTGTTGAAAAAGTCGATATTGCGGAGCATGGTATAGTCTTTCATAACAGTAGTCAGCTGGTAA
Organism: Parabacteroides goldsteinii DSM 19448 = WAL 12034; assembly: GCF_000969835.1. Lineage (GTDB taxonomy): Bacteria > Bacteroidota > Bacteroidia > Bacteroidales > Tannerellaceae > Parabacteroides > Parabacteroides goldsteinii. The sequence continues at coordinate 2,128,090 of NZ_KQ033912.1, read as the reverse complement.
TATACGTAGCTGTTTGTTAATGTTTCTCCCGTATATTCTTCTTCGACTAATTGTTTGAAGATTGACCAGGTTTTCATTTTGGTATACATATTATTAAAATAATTACGTATACCGTTGTCTGCCGAGAATCCGTTACCGGTGGTTACATCTTCAAAATCCTGGTAAATACCGGCATAATTTTGTGTAGTAGGTCGAACACCGACCTGGGCATAAGCTGTAACACCGGCACCTGTCAATGACCACCACCATTCTCCGTAGTCCTGTACATAGACTTGCCATTCGTAAAGCGTTTTTGTGAACAGGCCGGCAGCCAGTTTGTCTTCCGGCGCCTGGTAGTTTTCAGGGTTGTAGAAATCTTCTTCCAGTTTATCCTGGCAGCCGGACAATAATAGTGAGGCTGCCGCCAAACCCGTTAATAATATATTTTTCATAATTTCTTGCATTAAATTGTGTATTTAGAAACTAACTGAAACACCGATACCGAAACTTCGGGTAGAGGGGAAGAATGAATATTCTTCGTAAGAGTTCGTACCGAGCGTTGATTCTGCATCAATATTCGGAATAGCCTTATAGAGGTAAAACAGGTTACGTGCTGTAGCTGTCAGAGTCACTTTTTGCAGTTTAGCCTTTTCTACGATTCTTTTCGGAATGGTATAGGAAATACCGATTTCGCGGAACTTGATATAGTCATTCTTATAGATATTATCCGGTTGCAGATCGGCCGACATGTCATGGATGAATGTAGAATAGTATTCGTAGGCACTTAGGATGATATCATTCTTACTGCCGTCTTCCTTCACACCGTTGAGGATAAGACCATCATGATATACCCGGTTATCCTTGGCTCCGGCAGGGGCTGCTGTGTTGTGTTCACAGGGAACCTTTACGTTCTGTTCGTTGATGTAGTAAGCCAAACCGCCATGTTTCTCGTCACGATAAGGCAAAGATTCCTTTGACAGACCATTACCGATAAGGTAGTAGTTGGACATAGATAACAGGGCTCCACCGAATTTGTAGTCAAATCCCAGGTTGATATTGAAGTTCTTATAGTAGAACGATGTATTGAAACCACCGATGAAAGATGGATTGATGTTGGAGTTTTTCTTGAAACCGGCATCATAATCCAGTACATAGAAACCATTCGAGCTTACAACACGGTTGCCATGTTCATCTTTCTTATAATCATAGGTAAGTAATTCACCCATTGGCTCACCTACTTCGGCCACAACTTTATATCCTGTTCCGCCACCGATTAATTTCTGTGTAATACCCGGATATAACTTCTTCACCTTTGCATACTGATTTGCTGCTGTGAATGATACATCCCAACGGAAATCTTTGCCTACCAGCGGAGTCCCTTTCAGGAAGATTTCATAACCGTAGTTATGCACGTTACCGGCATTAATCCTGATTTCGCTGTATCCGGAAGTGGATGACAGGGGAACGGACATGATTTGGTCGTATACATTATTCGTATAGTAAGAGAAGTCGAATTCAAGTCTGTTCTGATCGAAGAAGCGTAAGTCCATACCGATTTCATATTCTCTTTTGCGTTCTGGTTTCAATAAACCTGAGAATAGGGCACTTGGAGGTGTTACGATCGAAGCTTCGGTTTCTGCAATCTGTCCCAGGCTGAAGACGTTGTTTGCAAAGTAGCGGGAAGCAGGACGACCGGCATCGGCCCAGGCCATACGTATCTTACCGAACTGCAATTGCGGGATTGGAATCTGGTCTTTGAAGTTCCAGTTGAATGAGATACCCGGATAGAAGTAGGAGTTGTTTCCTGCGGGTAAAGTAGAAGCCCAGTCATTTCTTCCGGTAATTTCTACATAATAACGTTCGTCCAGGGAGAGAGTCACACCGCCGTAAAGACTGTAGAGGAAGTCGGAACCGCGCGACATACCTCTAACCTTCCCTTTGTCGCCAGCGCCTGGCCATGAGCCTTCATTATTCAATGAGTACCAATCCGGATAAAGCATGTCACCGTATGTTGAAACGTTAATGCTCTTATCTTCATTGCTGCGGTAACCTCCACCGAAGAAAGCCAGTACATTTAAACGGTCTTTCATGAAATTCTTGTCAAAATTCAACATTGCATCGTAGTTCTGTACTACATAACGTTCTTCTTTCCTAGAATATTTACCACCGACCACGTTGGGCTCCGCCTGAGTAACTCTGGCTTTCTGGTTATATTCAATATCCGTATAGTCGATACCTCCCTGTAGCACAAGGAATATATTTTTATGGAAATCGAACTTACCTTTTAATGATGTGATCATGTGAAATTTATCATCCACATTCCTGTTTTCGCGTTGGTGCCACAGCAAATCCATGATATTGGACCCATAACTGCTCATAGTCAGATCTTCCTTGTTCCGTTTGTATCCGGAATCATCTTTATATAGTCGTTCCAGCGTTGAAAATGGTTGGTCTCTGTTGATACCGTATGAAACGAGACCTCCGATATTAGGATAACGGTTTTGGGTGACAATGTTATAAATGTTTGAATTGATTTCGAAAGTAGCAAACTTCGATGCGTTCATTTTTCCGGAGAAACTGAGGATATTCTTTTTCTGTTCAAAATTATCCAGAATACCCTGATATTTATAATTGGTATAGGAAACACGCATATTTCCCATTTCATTACCTCCGGCAATGGCGACGTTGACGTTGTCTGAATAGCCTTTACGGAAGAAATCCATAAAGTTATCCGGCTGTGCTTCGTAGTTGATAATATTACCGTCTATATCCATGATCGGCTTGCCGTCAAAAGCGGGTCCGAAGTTGAAGCGGGAAGTACCCAGTCTTCTCATGGAGGTTCCATCGGGCAATTTACCTGTCAGTTCATCATAAACACTTGTTCCCGTACCGAATTCATTCTGAAAATCAATATAAGAAACCGGTTGTTCAACGGTATACTGGAAAGAGGCCGTTACTCCTAAACCTCTGGTATTGGCCCCTTTTTTGGTTGTGATCAATACAACGCCGTTGGCTCCTTCACTACCATATAGAACGGATGCTTTCGCACCTTTCAGGATTTCCATTGATTCGATATCTTCAGGGTTAATATCATTGATACCAGCGCCATAGTCGAAAGAGTTCAACGGGTCATAACCACGGGTTGCCATAGATGATTCCTGGTCATGAATGGGCACACCGTCTACAACGAACAACGGGCGTGTCTTGGAGGATGATTCCAGACTGGCTGCTCCACGAATCTTAATGTTTACACCTCCGGTCGGACCTGCTGCACTCGACTGGATACCAACACCGGCAGCTTTACCATATAGAGATGTTAAGGGGTTTGCTGCCTTACCGGCAAGCGTGAATTCGTCTCCTTTGATGGTTGTTAATGCATAACCAAGGCTTTTATGAGAACGTTTCATTCCGAGGGCGGTAACAACGACTTCATCGATAGCTTGCGAGTCTTCCACCAATTTGATATCCAGATTTTCCTGTCCTTTATAGGCGATTTCCTGTGTCGTATAACCCAGAAATGAAATTTGTATTATTTCGCCTTTTTTGACTCCATTCAGGACGAATTTTCCATCGCTGTCTGTTATGGTTCCTTTAGAGGTACCTTTTACTGCAACTGATGCTCCGGCTACCGGTCCAAGATCGTCTGCGACGATACCTGTAACTTTCCCTGATTGCTGATTAACTTCAGAAGTTTCTCCTATTGTCCCTTCGGATGCGAAGGCATTCCAGGCAGATCCTAATGAGGCCACCAGCAATAATGCGCTGATAGGTCTGTAGATCTTAAACATAACAATTAATTTAATTAGACATATAATTAACAAACGTTTTTTAAAACGTTGCAATGTATGCCTGGAATAGGGAATGGAGTTGTTATTAATTGATATTTAACTTGTAACAAAAATACAAGTGTATGATTTTACATAGGGTTTGTACTAAAATTACAGGTTTTTATACTTATATGTTAGGAATAGCTGTAGTGAAAAATAAATATTATTAATATATTCGAAGAGATTCGTAAAAACAATTGGATGATTTCATTTGCCCTATATGCTAGTGTGGTCGTTGTGTACAAAAGGAATGGAATTATCAGTCAGAATGTCTTGTATTCGGTAAATATTTTTACCTTTGTTTATCATGACAAAGTAAAACATACAATTATGGCTGTTATTTATCCGATTGGAATTCAGAATTTTGAGAAGCTACGTAAAGATGGATATCTTTATATTGATAAAACTGCTTTTGTACATGAATTGGCTACGACAGGGAGTTACTACTTTCTGAGCCGTCCAAGACGTTTCGGCAAAAGCCTGCTGATCTCAACGCTGGAAGCTTACTTTGAAGGTAAGAAGGAGCTTTTTGAAGGGCTGGCATTGGAAAATCTGGAAAAGGATTGGATAAAACATCCGATTTTGCATATAGACCTGAATACGGAAAAATACAATACTCCGGAAAGTCTGGAGCGGATATTGAACTTTACTTTGTTGAAGTGGGAAAAGCTGTATGGGACCGGAGCCGGTGAGACTTCTCTTGCTCTGCGTTTCCGGGGAATTGTTGAGCGTGCGGTTGAACAAACCGGTCAGCGTGTCGTGATCCTGATCGATGAATACGACAAACCGATGCTCCAGGCAATCGGGAATGAAGAATTGCAGGCGGCTTACAGAAGTACGTTGAAGTCATTTTATTCGGTCATGAAGACCATGGACAAATATATCCGTTTTGCCTTCTTGACCGGAGTGACGAAATTCGGAAAGGTAAGTGTGTTCAGCGATTTGAATAATCTGCAGGATATCAGCATGGATAAACGTTATGTAGATGTTTGTGGGATTTCGGAAAAAGAAATTCATGATTATCTGGAACCTCAGTTGCATGAGCTTGCTAAAGCTAATAAGCAGACGTATGAGGAAATTTGCCAAAGACTGGAGCTGAATTATGATGGGTATCATTTTGTTGAAAATAGTATAGGAATCTATAATCCTTTTAGTCTGTTGAATACGTTTAAGACATTGAAATTTGGCAGTTACTGGTTTGAGACGGGAACTCCTACCTATCTGGTCGAATTGTTGAAACGGGCAGAATACGATTTGTCAGAAATAGGCAGGGAAGAGATAGATGCGGATGTATTGAACAGTATCGATATAGCCTCTTATAACCCGATACCTGTCATCTACCAAAGCGGTTACCTGACCATCAAAGGGTATGATGAGGAATTCGGTATGTACACGCTCGGCTTCCCCAATAAAGAGGTGGAAGAAGGTTTTATGCGTTATCTGCTTCCTTTTTATACTACCGTAAAAGAGGGTGAGACAGCTTTTCAACTGAAGAACTTTGTAACGGATCTCCGCAAAGGCAATCCGGAGGGTTTCCTTCGTCGCTTGCAGACGTTTTTCTATGGTGTACCGTATGAATTGACCGGTGGGGTAGAGCGGTACTATCAGAATGTTCTTTTTATAGTCTGTAGACTGATGGGTCTTTATGTCCAGGCGGAATACCACACCTCTTATGGTCGTGCGGATATGATTTTGCAGACGAAGGATTATATCTATATCTTTGAATTTAAGTTGGATGGTTCGGTGGAAGAGGCGTTGCAACAAATAGAAAGCCAAGGGTATGCCCGTCCGTTTGAAATGGATAGACGGAAGTTGGTAAAGATAGGAGTGAATTTTGATTCCCGAACCCGAAGCATGGATAAGTGGAAGATATCATAATATGACTGTTAAAGAGTTGTTTAATACTATATATACGCAATATTACGCTAAATCATTCCGGTTTGCAAACCTGTATGTCTGGAATGATTTGGCTGCCGAGGATATTACAACCGATAGGTTTGTCTGTATCATGCATTTATTCTTATCGAAGCATTTTCTCTATTTTTAGTGGGGTCATTTATTTTTTTCATGCGTTTGTATTAAAAGGATCTGTGTAATGTTGGTTCTTTAACTATGACTGAAGCTTCAACAAGATGTGAAGATGGAGGGAAAGAACAATGTTCTTCAATGGACTGTGGAGAATTTTGGATCAAAATGGCTCAAGTCCATGGTGCACCAGCTAAATAATAATTAGGGGAAAGGCTGTTCTGATAGAGCTTGATTTTAGAGCGTTATCTATATTAGAACAGCTTTTTCATAAAAAATGCTAAAAGTAAAAGTAGTATGTTTATCTATATCGAGAATGTCCGATTATTGGAGATCCTTCCTGTTCCTTGGTTATTAAGGATGAGAAAGGAGAAATCGTAAATAAATATTATCCTCTTGTTGAAAAATTGTCATATATCAATGATTGTATTTTTCGAAAACTTGATAACGAGATTCTTTTTGTAGAAGATATGCGTGATTCTATTTTTTCTTTGAGAGGAGATAAATTAACTCCAAGATATTTTGTTGATTATAAGGATAAATCAATGAGTAAGGTAGATCGTAAGAGTATTTTAAAACGAACTAGGGAACCTCTTATTGTTCAACAAGAAAATTTACAATCAGCTATTGATAAGGGATTTAAATATTGGCAGAAAGAAGGACTTCTTGCTGCTGAAAGAGCCGAAGAATTAAAGAATATGATTGAGGAACGATTCCCTGACCGAAATAACATTGGTGAGACAAATCCTGTACTCTTTTTGTTGAAAGTAAAGAAATAATAATTATAAAATCGAAAATATATGAAAAGGATTTATTTATACATTGCTATTCTGGTCAAGCAGACTTTATTCTCCGGAAATGTACCTGTTTTTTCCCTAAAGGGCAGCTGCCGTTTCTTTATATCCTGCCTGCTTATTCCCTTGAAGGTAGTAGTTGTTTCCCTATAGGCCGGATTTTAGTCACTATGTAATTGCATATAGATAACTATGTAACGTCACATATATAACTATCTATTCATTATACACGTTTCAGCCTTCAGGAGCTTCCTCCCTTTGATAATCAGATCATAATCCTGAAGGATGAAAATAGTTGGCAGAAATACAATCTGACAACTATTTTCAGGACGCTACAGTACATATTTTACCTCAATGACACGTTTTATTATCATTTCAGGATAATACTTTATAAATCAACGACTTGAAGTGGCTGAAGGCTGAAAGATAAATATATGGATCCCGCTTGTAGGAGCCATTTTAAATACCAGCTACAGTCATTTGCAGTAGTTGCCGCGGTTATGAAAAATCACTGCGGCACTTATTTGAAATGGCTGCCTACCCATTCTGAAAAAAACGTAAACTTTTCGATAAAAAGACGTAAGCTTTTTCTCTGAAGGTTTCACCTTTTTCTATAACCGACTCAGCAATTCCTGTATATCCATTCATTTCAATGGATATACAAACCTTTATCCTTATTATTTTCCCCCCAACATGTCAAAAAACGCTAGGTCGGAACGGCTTTGACATGTTGGGGAGGGAACCCGTAAACTGATCTATCGTGCGATTGACCGTATCCGTGAAAAATATGCCCCGGTATTATTTTATTTATTCTTGTCGAAGCATTTTTTTTATTTTTAATGGGGTCATTTATCCTTTTTCATGCGTTTGTATTAAAAAAGCATCTGTGTAGTGTTAGTTCTTTTACGGATGGTATACGGATAATTATATTTAATGCTTATGAAAAAATCACCCCGGAATATATCCATTATAATTCCTTGCTTCAATGAAGAGGAATGCATCGATATGCTATATCGGAATTTGCATCCTGTATTGGATAAATTACTTTTCCCTTATGAATTAATATTTGTTGATGATGGAAGTACAGACCGCACTTTAGAGATCTTATTGTCTCTATCAGAGCAGAACCCTCATGTTCGTTGGTTAAGTTTTTCCCGGAACTTTGGACATCAGAAAGCATTGAAAGCCGGTTTGGATTATGCACAGGGTGACGTCGTTATTACTATGGATGCGGATATGCAACACCCCTCATCTCTGATCTCTACTATGTTAACTTATTGGGCGGATGGATATGATATCGTGGATACGATTAGAATAGATAACAAACAGTGCAGTTATTTCAAAACGATTACTTCTCGTTTTTTTTATCGTCTGATGGATTTTTTGTCTGATATTGCGATAACAGAAAACGGTGCAGATTTCCGTCTACTCGACAAGAAAGTTGTCAAGGTTTTGCGAGATTGCCGTGAAGAATACCTGTTTTTGCGGGGGATGGTTTCATGGGTTGGTTTTCGCCGGATACAGATACCTTATCAGGCAGGGATACGCTATGCTGGAACAACAAAATACTCTTTTAAGAAAATGGTCTTGTTTGCTGTTTGCGGGATAACCTCTTTCAGCATCCGTCCGTTACGCTTGGCTGTTCTTTTTGCTGCTTTTTTCGCATCACTTTCCGTTGTGGAAATTATTTATGTATTATATGCTGTTTTTATTTCGGGGCAGGCTGTGACAGGCTGGGCGTCTCTGGCTATACTGATTTCTGTGTTGGGGGCAGTAATCTTATTAATGCTCGGTATTATAGGAGAGTATTTGGGTAAAATGTTTATGCAGTGCAAGAACCGTCCTGAATATATTGTACGGTCGGGAAATTGTTCGTCATCTTTTAATGTGTAACCGGCTAAATATAAATACTATGAATATGCCAACAAGAATAAAAAGGTATTGCCCTCTGTTTTTTATACTGGTGATGACGTGTATCGTTTATCATCCTTTGTCAGAAAATGATTTTCTGTATTATTGGGATGATCAATGGTGTGTGATTAATCCGTATACTTCCGGGGGACTTACCTGGGAGAATCTGTACCGAATTTTCACAGAAACTCATGGTGGTCAGTATTCGCCCCTGAATGAAATAGGCTATGTACTTATTTATTCATTATTCGGGTACTCTCCGGTGATATTTCATTTGGCCGGTTTGGGAGTACATCTGTTGAATGTCGTATTGCTTTACTTTTTTCTTTCCGGTCTATTGACTCAATCATCCCGGCTTACGACGATGTACAACAAACAAATCGTTTTTCTGGCTACTTTGTTATGGGCAGTCCATCCGGTCAACGTAGAACCGGTTGCCTGGATAAGCGCATCCAAAGTCCTTGTTTATACATCATTTTATTTAATGGGACTGTTGTGCTACTTAAAATATATCCGTACGGAAAAGTTAAGTTATTATGTGGCAACCCTGGCTTTAGCTCTTTGTTCCTGTTTAGGGAAAGAACAGGCTGTGGTATTTCCATTATGTTTATTACTGGTCGATTTTGTAACAGACAGAGGACTGTTTCGCCTGAAAATATGGGAAGAAAAACTGCCATTTCTGCTGCTGTTTCTTTATATGGGAACTATCCCTATACTGGCACAGGGATTCCGGCGGGAAGAGCTGGATTATCCATTGATTGACCGGGTTGTCTTTGCGGCTTATTCCTTAATCGAATATTTGACAAAATGTTTGATACCCATTAAATTGTCTTATTTGTATCCTTTCCCGATCTTACCGGGATACGCTATGCCTTTCCATTATTGGTTTTATCCGGTAGTCGTTGTTTTTGTCGTTTGTTGCATTTATCTGTTACGACAAAAAAGGATCATTATTTTTACTTCGTTATTTTTCCTGATACATCTGTTATTTGTACTTCATATTATACCTATATCACGATTTGCGATTGTGGCTGATCGATACCTCTATTTGCCGGGTGTTGGCGTTTGTCTTCTTATGGCCTATTTGTTTGTGACGATCATACATTTAAAAGTGAAACGTATTCAGTTCATGATGATTGTAGGGTTGATTCTCTATTTGTGTTATTTGGGCTGTTACACGAATTATTATGTCAGGCAATGGAAAAATAGCGATAGTGTGAAAAAGGAACTTCGGGAGTTGATAAACGAGCGAGAGGATATAAAAAATATGCAGGAGTTACAGCAACTCATGCGTAATCAATAAGTAATAACAATTAAAGTTGGAGGTAAGCATGACAAAGAAAAGCTTTCTGAAAATCGGTGGAGCAATGCTCCTTTTGGCAATTGTGTTAAACATCCAATACGCCTGGAGTGGCTATGGTGTTAAGGATCATCCGCTTCATTTAGAAGTGTTGGGGCAGAGTAATGATACCGGAACGAGTGGTGATATTGAGACACATCCTCTTTGGTCACGGCTAGCATCATCATGTACAATGGATGTTGAAGGGGAACCTGGTTCTGAGGTTTCTGTTTTTGGAATAAAAGTTAAAATTAGAGCTGATGGGATTGCTCCTATAATTGTTAGTGATGCTTCAGTAAAATGTCAACGTGGAGGTAATGCACAATGTACTCCTTTCTTTTGTGCGGACTTTTGGAAACAAATGACTGAAATGTATGGTACACCTGCTACGCAGTAACTTAGGAAAGATACTGCTCTGAAAGCAAATCGGTTTTATAGAACTGATCATTTTAGAGCAGTATTTATTGGTATAAATGCTAAATAGTAAAAATATGAAGAAAAATATATTGTATGTATTGTTGATTTTTATATTTATTGCGTGTGATTTAACAAAAGAAGATAAGAAAAATACTGTGAGAGGAGATATCGTTTCTATACCGATAACGGAAATGGAAACTGATTACGGTAAATTATCCGATTTTGCAGAGGATATAAAAATGATTCCTCTTGAATTTTCGGGTGATTGTATATTGGACAAAGTTGAAAAGATTGTGATGTCTGACAGTTGTATTTTCATAATGGAAAGATATAATCAAAAGGGTATTTACGTTTTCGATCATAGTGGAAAATATTTATATAGGGTTGGAAATTGTGGACAGGGACCTGACGAATTTGTTGATTTATCTGATTTTTCGTTGAATGAAGAGCAACAACTTATTTATTTGTATGACATAATGAGAAAGAAAGTTCTTATTTTTTCTTTTGAAGGAGATTTTATAAAGGATATACAGATGAATTATTACGCAGATAAGTTTGAGTATCAAGATAACTTATTTTACCTATATAGGGAAAGTCCGGTTATGGGTGATCCTGCTTATTCTTTGGTAATCAAAGATGATAAAGGAAAAACGATTAATAAGTATTATCCGCTTATTAATAAATCTCCATATATTCATGATTGCATTTTCCGAAAACTCGATAATGAAATTCTTTTTGCAGAATACATGCGTGATTCTGTTTTTAGTGTAAGAAGTGGAGAGTTAACTCCAAAATATTTTATTGATTATAAAGATAAATCAATGAGTAAGATAGATCGTGAAAGTATTTTGAAAGGAACTCGTATGGCTCTGACAGTTTTATTGGAATGTAAGAAAATGGCAGGTATTGAGGATATATTTGAAATAAACGATAAAGTATTTATTAACAATACCAATGTAGTTGTTCCTAAGTTTACGGTTTATGACAAGAAGACACAAGAAGTCAAAACATTTAGCTATATACTGAATGATTTTTTGTTTATCGGTTTTGATCATCCTATTGGTCAATATAAAGATAATTTGATATCAATTGTTGGACAAGAAGATTTTCAAACGGCGATAGATGATGGTTTTAAATATTGGCAGAAAAAAGGTATTCTGACTGCTGAAAGAGCTAAAGAATTAAGGGCGATGATTGAGGAACGTTTTCCGGATCGGAATAATCTGGGGGAGACTAACCCGGTACTCTTTTTGATGAAAGTAAAGAAGTGATGGTTAGATAGGGTTGATAATTTATTCGTGTTATTTGGGCAATTAAAAAATATGTAGGAGTTACAGCAACTCATGCGTAATCAATAAGTAATAACAATTAAAGTTGGAGGTAAGCATGAAAAAGAAAAGCTTTCTGAAAATCGGTGGAGCAATGCTCCTTTTGGCAATTGTGTTAAACATCCAATACGCCTGGAGTGGCTATGGTGTTAAGGATCATCCGCTTCATTTAGAAGTGTTGGGGCAGAGTAATGATACCGGAACGAGTGGTGATATTGAGACACATCCTCTTTGGTCACGGCTAGCATCATCATGTACAATGGATGTTGAAGGGGAACCTGGTTCTGAGGTTTCTGTTTTTGGAATAAAAGTTAAAATTAGAGCTGATGGGATTGCTCCTATAATTGTTAGTGATGCTTCAGTAAAATGTCAACGTGGAGGTAATGCACAATGTACTCCTTTCTTTTGTGCGGACTTTTGGAAACAAATGACTGAAATGTATGGTACACCTGCTACGCAGTAACTTAGGAAAGATACTGCTCTGAAAGCAAATCGGTTTTATAGAACTGATCATTTTAGAGCAGTATTTATTGGTATAAATGCTAAATAGTAAAAATATGAAGAAAAATATATTGTATGTATTGTTGATTTTTATATTTATTGCGTGTGATTTAACAAAAGAAGATAAGAAAAATACTGTGAGAGGAGATATCGTTTCTATACCGATAACGGAAATGGAAACTGATTACGGTAAATTATCCGATTTTGCAGAGGATATAAAAATGATTCCTCTTGAATTTTCGGGTGATTGTATATTGGACAAAGTTGAAAAGATTGTGATGTCTGACAGTTGTATTTTCATAATGGAAAGATATAATCAAAAGGGTATTTACGTTTTCGATCATAGTGGAAAATATTTATATAGGGTTGGAAATTGTGGACAGGGACCTGACGAATTTGTTGATTTATCTGATTTTTCGTTGAATGAAGAGCAACAACTTATTTATTTGTATGACATAATGAGAAAGAAAGTTCTTATTTTTTCTTTTGAAGGAGATTTTATAAAGGATATACAGATGAATTATTACGCAGATAAGTTTGAGTATCAAGATAACTTATTTTACCTATATAGGGAAAGTCCGGTTATGGGTGATCCTGCTTATTCTTTGGTAATCAAAGATGATAAAGGAAAAACGATTAATAAGTATTATCCGCTTATTAATAAATCTCCATATATTCATGATTGCATTTTCCGAAAACTCGATAATGAAATTCTTTTTGCAGAATACATGCGTGATTCTGTTTTTAGTGTAAGAAGTGGAGAGTTAACTCCAAAATATTTTATTGATTATAAAGATAAATCAATGAGTAAGATAGATCGTGAAAGTATTTTGAAAGGAACTCGTATGGCTCTGACAGTTTTATTGGAATGTAAGAAAATGGCAGGTATTGAGGATATATTTGAAATAAACGATAAAGTATTTATTAACAATACCAATGTAGTTGTTCCTAAGTTTACGGTTTATGACAAGAAGACACAAGAAGTCAAAACATTTAGCTATATACTGAATGATTTTTTGTTTATCGGTTTTGATCATCCTATTGGTCAATATAAAGATAATTTGATATCAATTGTTGGACAAGAAGATTTTCAAACGGCGATAGATGATGGTTTTAAATATTGGCAGAAAAAAGGTATTCTGACTGCTGAAAGAGCTAAAGAATTAAGGGCGATGATTGAGGAACGTTTTCCGGATCGGAATAATCTGGGGGAGACTAACCCGGTACTCTTTTTGATGAAAGTAAAGAAGTGATGGTTAGATAGGGTTGATAATTTATTCGTGTTATTTGGGCAATTAAAAAATATGTAGGAGTTACAGCAACTCATGCGTAATCAATAAGTAATAACAATTAAAGTTGGAGGTAAGCATGAAAAAGAAAAGCTTTCTGAAAATCGGTGGAGCAATGCTCCTTTTGGCAATTGTGTTAAACATCCAATACGCCTGGAGTGGCTATGGTGTTAAGGATCATCCGCTTCATTTAGAAGTGTTGGGGCAGAGTAATGATACCGGAACGAGTGGTGATATTGAGACACATCCTCTTTGGTCACGGCTAGCATCATCATGTACAATGGATGTTGAAGGGGAACCTGGTTCTGAGGTTTCTGTTTTTGGAATAAAAGTTAAAATTAGAGCTGATGGGATTGCTCCTATAATTGTTAGTGATGCTTCAGTAAAATGTCAACGTGGAGGTAATGCACAATGTACTCCTTTCTTTTGTGCGGACTTTTGGAAACAAATGACTGAAATGTATGGTACACCTGCTACGCAGTAACTTAGGAAAGATACTGCTCTGAAAGCAAATCGGTTTTATAGAACTGATCATTTTAGAGCAGTATTTATTGGTATAAATGCTAAATAGTAAAAATATGAAGAAAAATATATTGTATGTATTGTTGATTTTTATATTTATTGCGTGTGATTTAACAAAAGAAGATAAGAAAAATACTGTGAGAGGAGATATCGTTTCTATACCGATAACGGAAATGGAAACTGATTACGGTAAATTATCCGATTTTGCAGAGGATATAAAAATGATTCCTCTTGAATTTTCGGGTGATTGTATATTGGACAAAGTTGAAAAGATTGTGATGTCTGACAGTTGTATTTTCATAATGGAAAGATATAATCAAAAGGGTATTTACGTTTTCGATCATAGTGGAAAATATTTATATAGGGTTGGAAATTGTGGACAGGGACCTGACGAATTTGTTGATTTATCTGATTTTTCGTTGAATGAAGAGCAACAACTTATTTATTTGTATGACATAATGAGAAAGAAAGTTCTTATTTTTTCTTTTGAAGGAGATTTTATAAAGGATATACAGATGAATTATTACGCAGATAAGTTTGAGTATCAAGATAACTTATTTTACCTATATAGGGAAAGTCCGGTTATGGGTGATCCTGCTTATTCTTTGGTAATCAAAGATGATAAAGGAAAAACGATTAATAAGTATTATCCGCTTATTAATAAATCTCCATATATTCATGATTGCATTTTCCGAAAACTCGATAATGAAATTCTTTTTGCAGAATACATGCGTGATTCTGTTTTTAGTGTAAGAAGTGGAGAGTTAACTCCAAAATATTTTATTGATTATAAAGATAAATCAATGAGTAAGATAGATCGTGAAAGTATTTTGAAAGGAACTCGTATGGCTCTGACAGTTTTATTGGAATGTAAGAAAATGGCAGGTATTGAGGATATATTTGAAATAAACGATAAAGTATTTATTAACAATACCAATGTAGTTGTTCCTAAGTTTACGGTTTATGACAAGAAGACACAAGAAGTCAAAACATTTAGCTATATACTGAATGATTTTTTGTTTATCGGTTTTGATCATCCTATTGGTCAATATAAAGATAATTTGATATCAATTGTTGGACAAGAAGATTTTCAAACGGCGATAGATGATGGTTTTAAATATTGGCAGAAAAAAGGTATTCTGACTGCTGAAAGAGCTAAAGAATTAAGGGCGATGATTGAGGAACGTTTTCCGGATCGGAATAATCTGGGGGAGACTAACCCGGTACTCTTTTTGATGAAAGTAAAGAAGTGATGGTTAGATAGGGTTGATAATTTATTCGTGTTATTTGGGCAATTAAAAAATATGTAGGAGTTACAGCAACTCATGCGTAATCAATAAGTAATAACAATTAAAGTTGGAGGTAAGCATGAAAAAGAAAAGCTTTCTGAAAATCGGTGGAGCAATGCTCCTTTTGGCACTTGTGTTAAACATCCACTACGCCTGGGGTGGCGATGGCGTTAAGGATCATCCGCTTCATTTAGAAGTGTTGGCACAGAGTAATGATTCTATTAGTACTGGTGGAGACGCAGGTAAGGGAGCTGGTACTGACACTGGCGTTCTTTGGACTGAAATATCAGAAGATTGTTTCGTAATTGTCACAGGTGCAGCTGACACTGTTACTGCTTTTGGATTACAATTCAAAGTTGAAGCTGATGGGTATGGAATCTTATCTGTCAGTAATGCTTCAACAAGATGTAAACCAGGAGGAGATAAGCAATGTTCTTCATCACCTTGTGGCGAATTCTGGATAGAATATGCAAAAGCCGATGGTGCAGCTGCATCAATAAAAGAAGAGCAAAAGAGAACAGAAATTGGTGATATGGTTTCTATACCGATAACAGATATGGAAACCGATTATGGTAAATTGTCTGACTTTGCAGAGGATATAAAAATGATTCCTTTAGAATTCAAAGATGAATGTATTTTAGGAGAAATCAGAAAGGTTGTGATGTCTGACAGTTATATTTTTATCATGGAAAGAAATAATCCAAAAGGCGTTTATGTGTTTGATCATATGGGGAAATATTTGTATAAGATCGGGAACCGTGGGCAGGAACCTGAAGAATTTGTTGATTTATCCGATTTTTCATTGAACGAAGAGGAACGAGTGGTCTATTTGTATGATTTAATGCGAACGAAAGTTCTTGCTTTTTCTTATGAAGGAGATTTTATAAAAGATATACCGATGAATTATTATGCTGATAATTTTGAGTATCAAAATGGATTGTTCTATTTGTATCGGGAAAATGTGGTTCATGGTGATCCTTTATATTCTTTAGTTATCAAGGATGATAAAGGGAAAACGGTGAATAAGTATTATCCGGTTATTGAAAAACTATCAAAAACTAATTATTGTGTTTTCCGAAAACTGGATAACGAAATTCTTTTTGCAGAAGATTTGCGTGATTCTATTTTTACTATAAGAGGAGATGAGTTAACTCCAAAATATTTTATTGATTATAAAGCTAAATCAATGAGTAAGGTCGACCGTGAGAGTATTCTTAAAAGAACTCGTCTTCCTCTGACAGTTCTATTAGAGTGTAAGAAAATGGCAGGGATTAAGGATATATTTGAAATAAATGACAAGGTCTTTATTAAAAATAAGCATATAGTTATTCCCCAGTTTACGGTTTACGACAAAAAGACACAAAAAGTCAAAACCTTTAGCCATATATTGAATGATTTTTTGTTTATAGGTCTTTCTCATCCAATTGGCCAATATAAAGATTATTTGATATCGGTAGGTCCGCAAGAAAGGTTGCAGGCAGCTATTAATATAGGTTTTAAGGTTTGGCAGGAAGAAGGACTTCTGACTGCTAAAAGAGCAAAAGAATTAACAGCGATGATTGAGGAACGTTTTCCGGATCGGAATAATATCGGGGAAACTAATCCGATGATCTTTTTATTGAAAGTAAAGAAGTAACAACTATAAAATTGAATCTATATGAAAAGAATCTATTTGTATATTGCTATTCTGATTTCCGTGGTAGCGAATATATTTTTAAATTTTGCCATGAAAAAGAATGACAATAAAGTCGTTTCACAGAATGAAATAGTTTCCGACGAGTATTTGAATGAAGAGTTGGGGAAGGCCTATTCTTATTTAAAACTGAACGGGAAAAAGTTTGAGAATGTAACAGGGACATTGGGGTATCAGGATAAAATGATAGGACGCATGGGACTGGAAACATTGATAAGAGGCTATAATGTCGTTTTCTATTTTTCGGACTTATCATGCTTTTCTTGTATTATGGAACAGCTGAATTCATTGGAAAAACTGAAAAAAATAATCGGAGGGAGGATGCTGATCATATCGCATTTGCCACGAAAAGATGTGCAAAATGAACTGCTACGATTGAAATCGGAAATACCGGTATTTTATATGGATGACAAGTATGTATCTGTGTTGGAGGAGTTCAGCAAAAATCATCCGGCGGCGATAACATGGATGATTACAGATGATTTGTTTATAGTCAGCTCTGGTGTGACTGATAGCCATACCAAACATTTTAATTCGGAATTTTATGATGCGATCGTACGATTCTTTAAGTATAAGGTAATATACTGAAAAATAAGTGGTAAAGTCATATTTTGATGAAAAAGGTCATTGCTGTTATTTTATTCATACTTTTTTGTCTTTTTATCCGGATTGCAGTAGGAGAGTTATGTATAGTACCTTCCGGTAGTATGGAACCGACACTCCTTTGCGGTGATAGGGTTTGGATAGATAAGATTACGTATGGAGCACGTTTTCCTGCTAGATGGGCGGATATTCCGGTTATCAATGTTTTCACATGGATACGCCCGTTGCGGGAAATGGACAGGAATACTCATTGGAAATATAGGCGACTTCCTGGAATGGGTTATCCGGGAGTCGGTGATATAGTGGTTTTCAACAGTCCGGAAAATATGGACCAATTATTAGTAAAGCGAATTACTCGGATAAAGAAAGAGAATGATACTTTACATATCAGACGGGAGAATTATCTGTTCCTGAGAAAACTAATTGCAGAGGAGGGAAACGATGTGAGAATGAGAAACCGTGCTGTTTATATAAATGGCATTTGTGATTCTATTTATAGGCTTAAACGTACTTATTATTATGTTGAGGGAGATAATTCTGCCGATTCAAGGGATAGCCGAAATTTCGGATATATTCCGGAAACCTTAATTGTGGGTAAATTTAATTACGTACTGTTTTCTGTTAACAATCTGGGTACTAAAGGTAAAAAGATTAGGCTTAGACGTTTTTTTCATAAAATAACCTGATAGGTCCTGATTCTTTTATCTTACATTGTTCCAGTCAAAGAGTTTGTTTGTAATAATCAACGTAGTTCTTGTAGAACGATGGAATAATAAATACAAAAATAGGGTAAAAAAGTATTATATCCCTTTATAAAGGAATGATATTGTATGAAAAAAGAGATTTGGCACAAAAAAGTGACCTCTTAGGCTTGATTTTTTTACCCGAATCAATAATATCTCATACATATTTGGTCAATTGCTAATAAAAATGCATTTGTTCTACAAGAACTATGGAATAATGGTCCATTGCATAATAAATTAGGAAAAATGTTGAAAACAAAACAATGTGACTATAAAAGACTATATGAAAAATATGTAGGTCAGATGTATTCATATGGTAAGGCACTCGGTGTTGATGATGATGCGTTGTATGATTTGATTCATGATGTATTCCTACATTTTTTTGAACATCAGAATGAGATTGTCGATAATGATAATGTAAAATATTATCTTTTCCGGTGTTTAAAAAATCGAATGATTTCTGAAAAGCGGAAGGAAGTTACTATGGAAGATATCGATGAATCAGATGATTATCTGTTTTCTATAACTGTGTCCGGACTGGATTATATAGAAGAAGAGGAGGAGCGAAAGGAAATTGCCGAACAAATTGAAAATATGTTATGCAGTCTTACGGGACGACAAAGAGAAGCCATTTATTTACGCTATATGCAAGAATTAGAGTATGATGAAATTGCTGTATTACTGAATCTTACGACTAAGGGGACACGCAAATTAATATATCGCGCAATCGAACGTATGCGTGAGCAATATGGTCCTGTTTTATTTTATTTTTTTCTTTCCGATCATTTTTTTTCATTTTAATGGGGTCATATTTCTTCTTTGTGCGTATTTATTTAAATGAATACTCATAAAAGTAAGGAATGAGCGATAAACAAATACCAGAAATAGTACATAGATTGTTGCATGACCACAGTTTTGTCATGTGGTGTATGGTGCCGACCCAAGAGTTGGATATTAAATGGCATGCTTGGATAAAAGAACATCCGGAAAACCAGCGGGCTATTGACGAAGCACGTTTAATATTAAGATCAGTACGGTTGAACGAGTATTCTATTCCGGATGAAAAATCAGAACAAATTTGGCTGAGGTTACAAAACGAAATGCAGCAAAAGCGTTTTAAAAAGCGTAATCTATTTATGAGATATGCAGCGGCTTGTGCTGTTTTTGTAACAGTTAGCCTGGCAGGATACTGGTTAATGGATAGAGGTCTGTTTTCAGGAAATAATCTGATGACAGGTATCGGTATGGCTATTGACACGGTTCATACAGAGGTTACATTGATAACGAAGGATCAGAAAGTTATAAATGTGGAGGACAATACCTTGATCTCTTTCAACTCTGATGTAACGATGAAAAATTCTCCGGATGAAGAACTCGTTGTAAAAAAGATTGAGGCTGAAGGGATTGAAAAGAATATTGATGAGACAGTGATGAATACGTTGGTCGTACCTAAAGGGCGCCGTTCTTCATTATTACTGGCTGACGGTTCTAAAATTTGGATAAACTCAGGGAGCGTGTTGCGTTTCCCTTCCCGGTTTGATGGTGACGATCGTACTATCGAAGCGGAGGGGGAGATTTATATCGAGGTCGTAAAAAGTGGCAAACCTTTTCATGTGAAAACGGCTAGTTTTACAGTCAATGTGTTGGGGACTAAATTCAATCTTTCCGCTTATGGTGACGAGCAGGCACAATCAGTTGTTTTAGTAGAAGGTAGCGTGATGGTTGACACAAAGGAAGAAGAAAATATACAATTAACTCCAAATCATAAGTTGACCCTTCAGCCTGATAAACACGAAATTAATGAGGTAGATGTTTTAGACTATATCTCCTGGAAAGATGGCGTACTTATTTTTAAAGGAGAAACAATGGAAAATATCCTGATGCGTTTAAGTCGTTATTATAATGTGCAAATTGAATGTGCTCCTGGTATTGCCCAGCGGACAAGTTCCGGTAAACTCGTCTTGTTTGATAACATAGAGCAGGTCATGGAAACTTTTTCAATGCTTTATAATGTTCATTATCGCTTTGAATCAAATACATTACTAATAGAATAATAACTTAAAAAGAATTGCCTATGGAATATAGAATATGAAAAACGCTTGAAATTAAAAGCCCGAACGATGGGCAAGATCGTCCGGACTTGTCAGAAATTTAAATTTTCCAATTAAAAATGAAAAACCTAAAGACATACAAATGTATGAAAAAAATCAGACATATTATTGTATTACTGCTGAGTATGGGTATAACCTGTGCTTATGCAAATAATGAGTCGTTTATTTCGATAGAACAAATACTGGAACAAAAACAGTCCACTATGCTGGACGTTCTTAAATTCATAGAAACCGAGACCGGTTATGTGTTTTTCTATTCCGATGAGATCAAAAGCGAGTTGAATAGAAATGCGCAAACTGGAGTAGTGAAAGGTTCTATACAAGAAATTCTTAATCCGCTGTTTGAGAAGACAGAACTAACTTATCAGATAAATGGTAACCAGGTGGTGGTAAAAAGAAAAGCGGTTTCCGGTCCTGTTTCTTTACCTGCTGTTTCGCAAAAGAAAAGTATAACGGTAACCGGGGTTGTCAGCGATGCGACCGGTGAACCTTTGATTGGGGCGAATATCTGGTTGAAGAACAGTTCTGTTGGGGCTGTTACTGATATTGATGGTAAATATTCAATTAAGATAGATGGTGTCGGCGGTGTTTTAACTTTTTCATATATGGGTATGAAAAGTGTGGATATTGCCGTAAATAACCAGACAACTATCAATGTCACATTGGCTACCGATGATGAAGTTTTGGATGAGGTGGTGGTGGTCGGCTACGGTCGTCAGAAGAAAGAAAGTGTGGTTGGTGCTATTTCTACCGTAGATGTAGCAAATTTAAAAATGCCTGGCTCATCTATTTCCAATGTGCTGGCCGGACAGTTGGCTGGTGTTGTAGCAATGACCCGTTCGGGAGAGCCTGGAAAAAATAGTGCTGCTGATTTTTATATTCGTGGTGTATCTTCGTTTAAAGGTAGTTCTACTCCATTAGTGCTGGTTGATGGTATCGAACGTGAACTGGACCTGGTAGATACCGATGATATCGCTTCTTTTTCTATCCTGAAAGATGCTTCGGCTTCAGCTGTGTATGGGGTACGTGGAGCAAATGGTGTTATTCTGATCACAACTAAAAAAGGTAATCTTGGAAAACCCGTTATTAATGTGCGTGCCGAAGCAGGTATAACCAGCCCTACTAAGATGCCAAAGATGGTTAATTCTGCACAATGGGCTGATTTGTATAATGATATCCAGCCGGGATATTACTCTCAGGATGCAATTGATAAATATCGTACCGGTGCTGATCCTGATCTGTATCCGAATGTGAACTGGATCGATGCACTCTATAACGACCTGGCATCTAACCAGCGTGTAAACCTGAGCATTACAGGTGGTACCGATATTGTGAAATACTATATTTCAGGCTCTTTTTATAATGAAAGCTCTATTTTTAAAAGTGCCGGTAATTTGTATGACTATAATTCGTCTGTTCATTATGATAAGTTCAATTTTCGTGCTAATGTAGATTTGGCTTTAACCAAAAGCACGACACTAAACCTGAATCTGGCAAATATCTATGAAAAATCGTTTGGTCCGGGTGATAGTGATAATGATAATCGAATATGGGAATATACCTATCTGGTATCACCCAACGCTTTCCCCATTGAATATTCGGATGGAACGATTGCTGCTCCGTCAACCGATTCCGGTTATAATCCCTGGAATATGCTTGTGCACTCCGGATATCGCGAACAATTCTGGAACTCTTCGCAATCCCTGATAGGATTGACACAGGATTTTGGAGCTTTATGGGAACCCTTGGAAGGATTAACCGGTAATTTCAAGTTCTCATGGGATGCATGGAATACAACGATTCAACGCCGTAGCAAAGAACCAACCCAGTATCATGCAACCGGAAGAGATGAGAATGGGGATCTTATTTTCGGTTCTCCTGTCCGTACAGGTAGCGGAGAGTTGTCATACGCTATCGGTCGTGACGGAACAATGACTACTTATATGGAAGCTTCATTGAATTACGACCACTTATTCGCAGACAAACACCGTGTAGGAGCGTTGTTCCTTTATAATCATAAAATACATACACGTACGCAGGAAGGGGATAAATTTAAATCTTTACCTTATAAGAACCAAGGTATTGCCGGACGTGTGACCTATGCTTTCAATGATACGTACTTCGCTGAGGCTAATATGGGTTACAACGGTTCAGAGAATTTTGCCCGTGGACATCGCTTTGGCTTTTTCCCTGCTGGTGCTATCGGTTGGATGGTTTCGAATGAAAAATGGTTCAAGCCGCTAACAAAAGTGGTCGATATGCTGAAACTGAAGGGTTCGTATGGTATAGTTGGAAATGACGATATCGGAGGAGAACGCCGCTGGGTATATGAATCGACTATTCTGGTAGGTAATGATGCTGGAGCAGGCCAATGGAATTATGGTTCCGCCGGAGCTAATGGTGGCGGAGGTATTCGTGTTGGAGATGTGGAGAACTTATCTGCATCCTGGGAAGAAGCTACTAAGATGAATGTCGGAGTTGAATTGTCATTACTCGACAAAGTGAGGGTACAAGCCGATTATTTTCATGAAAAACGAACCGGTATCTTTCTTCAGCGTGCCGGCTTACCGGCTATTGTAGGTTTATCGGTTATTCCTTATACGAATATCGGGGAAACAATGAACCAGGGATTCGACGGTACGGTTGAATATACACAGAAGGTCGGAGAGGTATTTCTGACCGGACGTGCCAACTTTACTTACAACCGGAATAAATTGCTGAATAACGACGAACCGGATTGGGAATATAAATATCAGAACAAAATCGGCAAACCGTTTGGTTCGGGTGGCAATTTGCAGCCTTTTGGATTAGTTGCCCTGGGACTTTTCGAAAGCCAGGAAGAAATTGACAATAGTCCCAAGCAATCCTTTGGTGAGTATAGGGTCGGCGATATCAAATATCAGGATATAAACGGTGATGGTCAGATCGATTCACAAGATAAAATCGCTATGGGATTTACAAACCTACCGGAAATTGTATACGGTTTCGGGGCTACCGCACAATGGAAGAATTGGGATGTGAATGTCTTTTTCCAGGGTGTTAGCCATGTAAATTTCTTTTTAAGCGGGTCTACCATTAAAACACCATTTGGTTCCGGAAATATGGAACGTGCTGCCATCAATGAAGATGTGTATGATAAAGTATGGCGTCCGGGTAATACGGCTGAACAAAATGCTGGTTCGATTTATCCCCGGTTGAGCTGGAGTGGTGCTGTCGGATCATCTAATAATTCACAGACATCCGATTGGTGGATGCGTGACGGTAGTTTTCTGCGCCTGAAAAATTTTGAAGTGGGATATACGATGTCAAAAGGGTTAATGAACAAAACGTTTATCAAATCGTTGCGTTTTTATCTTTCGGGTAATAACTTGTTGACATTTAGTAAATTCAAACTTTGGGACCCGGAAAAAGGGAATGGTGACGGCTCCGGTTATCCTCCTAACAGGGTGATTACCGTAGGTTTAAATGCTAATTTCTAATTCATTAAAAAAGATATATATGAAAGTCTCGATAAAAACTTCTTTTCAAATCATTTGTTTTGCTGTGGGGGTAATATTCTTTTCCTCTTGTAATGATTTTTTGGACAGGCAGGAAGATGAAAAACTGACCTTCGATAAAATATGGGAAACTCGTAATGATACAAGGAGTTATTGGCTCAACTCGATGAGTTTTCTTCCTGATGATGCCGGTGACTTTACGAATTTACCCTGGCTGGGAGCCTCTGATGAAGGAACTGTTACTTATGCCCGCGAACTTCGCTGGATCAATTTCGGATCCTGGAATGCAAGTAATGTCCCTAATTATCAGATGGATCGCTTTTATAAGGGAATTCGTGAATGTAATATTTTTATGCAGAATGTAGATAGATGCTCTGATCCTATTGTCACAAAAGAAGAATTAGCCCAGTATAAAGTGCAGAGTCGTTTTGCCCGTTCTTATTATTACTTTCTGATGATGCGTATTTATGGTCCGGTCTTCTTGTTAGGTGACGAACTGTTGGATTTTACAGCGTCTACGGAGGCTCTTTATCGTCCGCGCAATACATGGGAGGAATGTGTGGATTATGTTGTAAGTGAAATGGAAGCTTGCATTAACGATCCGGCTATGGCTGAAAGTTATTCGGATGTGGAGAAAGGATTGGCTACTAAAGGTACTTGCCAGGCTGTTATTGCTCGTTTGAAACTTTATTCGGCACGTGACTTATTCAATGGTAACAAACTTTATAGTTCTGTAAAGAATCCGGTTACTGATCTGTTTCCCGAATTGTCGGGTGTGAATCTTTTTCCGCAAAATTATGATGCCAATAAATGGTTGGAAGCAGCCAAAGCAGCTAAAGTGTTAATTGATAATCCGTTGTATAAATTGTATCGTGCCGGTGACGGTTCTGACCCATATGCTAATTACTATGGTATCACACAGGAATATTGGAATTCAGAGCTTATCTGGTCTACAGGGTATAAAGGACGTTATCAGTTAGGAGTACATACAGTACCGACCGGTATTTCCGGAACTGCTTATGGCGGTGTTGGACCGACACAGCAGCAGGTTGATGCGTATGCTATGAGTAACGGACGTTATCCTATTACTGGATATAACGGAAAAGAACCGATTGTTGACAGAAGTTCGGGATATAGTGTTGATGAGTTCGAAAAGACGACATGGAAATATCCGGCTTGGGGAGGTGCGGGAGAATATGATTTGACGGCTCCTAATATGTATAAAGATCGTGAACCCCGCTTCTATGTGTCTGTATTTTTCGGGGATAACTGGTGGCATCACGGCAGTGGAATGACAAAGATTTCTTTTGCGAAAGGTGCTAACAGTAATAAATCGCATGACTATCCTAAATCCGGATATCTGGTTAATCGTTTTTATGACCATACGCTTAATTCAGCGAGTGGACAATGGGGAAATATTGTATTTCCGACTTTTCGTCTGGCTGAAATGTATCTTAATTTCATTGAAGCGGTACTTGAATGTAAGCGACACAATGTTGCTATGCCCGGAGGTTATGAGGCGCAGGCAATGGAAGTGTGGGCTGATTTGCGTGATCGTGCTGGGTTGGCTCCTATTACTGAAGTTTACCCCAACGCTTCAACAGAAAAGTTGATCGAACTTTGTCGTAACGAGCGCCGGATTGAACTTGCTTTCGAGAATCATCGCTATTTCGATACGCGTACATGGATGATAGCCAAAGATGTTGATGGTGGCCCGATGTACGGAATGAATGCACAATTTCCTGGTAGTGGGGATGTGACTCCTGACGGTTTCTGGGAGAGAACGGTTTTCGAAACACGTGTGTTTGAAGACAATCATTATTTGTATCCTTTCATACAAAGCGAATTGGATAGAAATAAATTGTTAACCCAGAATTATGGTTGGTAATAGAAACCATTCTTACGAATCTAAAAAGAATTATTTATGAAAAAGATTTTAATGATATCGCTTTTGTTCTCTTTAACTGTCGGTTTTGTGGCATGTGATGACAATAAAGATGAATATCTGAGCGACTATAGCACAATTGTCTATTTTAGAAACAGCGGGGAAATACCGTTGACACTCTATAAGACTGGGGAAGATACGGAGTATCAACTAACTGTTAATAAATCAGGCTCAGACCTGGCAAGTGTGACAGATGTAGAAGTGGCAGTATTGGACGATGCGGCTCTGGATGCTTACAATGCACAAAACGGGACTTCTTACGTCAAGCTGCCGGAGAATTGTTACCAACTTGCAGATAACCGGTTGGTGTTCGGTTCGGACAATTTATATAAAATGGCGAACATTGTTTTTAAGACGGATCTTATTTACAACTTGCCGGCTGGTACGAAGTATGTGTTACCCGTTTCTTTGGTAAATTCAGCCGATTCTATCAATTCGGAAAAAGATAAGACTATTTTGATACCATCCGTAGAAATACCTTTCGTTTATTTCGAGCAAACTGGTTTTGTTTCGAATACATTCACCGACGGAGGGGATACGCAGGCTAAGTTTACATTACCGGTCTCTATACCGATGGTTAGTAAATGGACGTTCGATTGTACGGTAGGAGTAGACGAATCTTTACTGGAGGAGTATAACAAAGAGAATGAGACTAATTATGCCATATTGCCACAAAGTGTATATTCACTAAGTAGCGATGGAACCGTGTCGTTCGTTCCGGAAGAGAATTCGAAAGATCTGGAGATAACGGTAGACCGTACGAAGCTGGAGTATGGAAACTTTGTTTTGCCGTTACGATTGATTGATTGTTCGAAAGACGGATTTGTGATTGATGCTGCTAAAAACGCTTGTTTATATGGTATTTCATATGTACCGGACGAAAGCAAATTGAAAAAAGTGGAATTGACAGCCGATATGCTTTCTTCAAATGCGGTTGAGCCGTCGGAAGGTTCATTGGCAAATCTGTTGGATGGAGATGTGGAAACTTACTTCCATTCTGCCTGGAGCGTTGCTGTGGAAGGTTCTCATTACCTTCAGGTTGCATTACCGGCAGAGACTACTGCGTTTAATTTCTATTATACGACACGTTCGGCAAATGGCAGTGCCGCACCGGCAAAGATCATTATTGAAGGAAGTCTGGATGGTGTATCTTTTAATAAGATAAGCACGCTGACCGATGGACTGCCGACTGGTGGTAAAGAAACTTATAATTCGAAGATTATGGTAGGAAAGCCGTTTAAGATTATTCGTTTCTCTGTTCCGGAAAATGCGACAGGAGGTAATTTCTTCGTATGGAGTGAATTTGGAATGAAGGTTTTCTAGACTTTATTTCCCAGACATAAGTCTTTTGTTATTAAAGGCGGAAGTATGGTTCATTAGATTCCATATTTCCGCTTTCTTTGTAATTGTTCTATGAAATAATCAAATGCTGTAACTTGAAAAATACTTACCCTTTCTTCTGCTTCTTATACTCCCTCGGTGACATCCCCATCACCTTGCTGAATAGCCGGGAGAAATAATAGGTATCTTCTATTTCTATCCGAATATTTATATATACCGAATATTCTTTTTATTTTTGCCCCAGGAGGAGATGTTATAAATATGCCCGTAACCACGTTATTCAATAGTATATATGCACAATATTATGCCAAATCGTTTCGATTTGCAAATTTGTATGTCCGGAATGATCTGGCTGCGGAAGATATTGTGACGGAATCGTTGCTCAAATTATGGGAAACGATGAAAAAAGAATCTGTGGAAAAACCACAGGCATTATTATTGACTATTTTGAAGCATAAATCATTGGATTACCTGAAGGCGCGTGCTCATGAACAAGAGGCTTTCGATGCTATGCAGGAGTGGCGCAGTCGTGAACTGGCAATTCGTATCTCGACTTTGGAGGCATGTGATCCGGATTATATTTTTTCAGATGAGATACGTTCGATCATGGCTGATACGTTAAATAAGCTTCCGGAGCAGACCCGAAGAATCTTTATCATGAGCCGTTTTGAGAATAAGTCGGGTAAAGAAATAGCCGACATATTGGGTATTACTGTTAAAGGAGTGGATTATCATATGGGCAAAGCCTTAAAAGCCTTGCGAATTTCGTTGAGAGATTATTTACCTATCCTTTATTTTCTGTTTTATTGATTTCCTGTTTTATCCGAAAGGAGAAAAAGTTTCATTCGGATGGAAATTTTTTTTCATCTGGTACTAGTGAATTCTTTTCGAGGGTCGTCTTATATATGAAAAGCGATAAAATATGGATGACAAACTATTACAATTATATTTTGAAGGCCGGACAACAGACGAGCAATCACGTCTGATTACTGAATGGTTGGATGTTGATGAAGCTAATTTGAAGCATTATCAGCAACTGTGCCGTTTGTATGAAATCAGTTTTTGGCATGAAGAACCGAAAGTTGTCACAAAATCGTTGAAAGAAAAATTCAGATGGCAACTTCTTTTGAAGGAAACAGTGAAAATTGCGGCTGTTTTTATGTTGGGGTTTATGCTGAATCATTGGTTCAGTCCGGGGGGTGAGGAGGTTATAGCTATGCAGACCATACATGTCCCGGCAGGACAGAATGCACAGTTGACTCTGGCGGATGGTTCAAAAGTCTGGCTGAATGCCGGGAGTACACTGAATTTTCCGACTCGCTTCGTTGAGGGAAAACGGCGGGTCACTCTGGAAGGTGAAGGTTTTTTTGAAGTAAAGGCCAATAAGGAAAAACCGTTTATTGTTTCGACATCTACTTATGATGTTAAAGCTTTGGGTACATCTTTTAATGTACATGCCTATAATCAGTCAAAAGAATTTGAAACAGCATTGTTAACAGGGAAAGTCGAAATTTCAGATCGTATGACAAATCATTCCATATCCCTAACCCCGAACAATCGGGTTGTGATTGGAGATGGTGGATTGTCGGTTATTCCTATCGAAAGTGTGGACTATTTCTTGTGGCGTGAAGGTATTCTCTATTTTGATGAACCATTAACAGATGTTCTGGAAAAACTGGAATTATATTTCGATGTAAATATCCATGTGAATAATAAATCCGTATTGGAAAACAAACGGCATTGTACGGGTAAGTTCCGGACAAGGGATGGTCTGGATCATATCCTAAGTGTTCTGCAATTGACAAATCATTTTACCTATAAGAAAGATGAGGAGAAGAATCTGATTACTATTAACTGACTTTATTGTGTAACCTTTTAAATTCTGATAGCCTATGACACAAACGTAGAAAGTATATGAAAAACCGGCAAGCGCGCCAACGCTTACCGGTTATGGGTTAGAACCCCGAACTGGGATATTTATCGAAGTACTAACAACTTATTAATTACAAAATTATGAATTATATTTTGTACAGACAATCTATACTTGAATTTAAACATTTATTTCGAATTATGAAAATCACTATTGTAGCTTTGTTTACTTGCATTTATACACTTTTTGCAGTAGAAGCCAACTCGCAGAATGTGAAGGTTTCGATACAGGCTAACAGTTTCTCTATTCAGAAAGTGATTAGTGAAATAGAAAAACAGACTGATTACTTGTTCGTGTATGACAAGAATGAAGTCGATGTGAATAAGAAAGTCTCTGTCGATGTGAATAATGAACCTGTTTCTGAAGTTCTTAACAGAGTTTTTGAAGGTACTGGTGTAGCTTATAAGGTGGTAGGTAAGAATATTACTTTAGTGAAAGGTGCTGTTACCTCGGAAAATATGGTGAAACAACAAACAGGAAAGAAAGTAACGGGCATTGTCAAAGATCAAAACGGTGAACCGATTATCGGAGCGAATGTGCTTGAGAAAGGGACAACGAATGGGACAATAACAGATGTAGAAGGAAAATTCATTTTAGAAGTGGATGATCGTGCTTCTATATTGGTCAGTTTTATAGGTTTTGTGGATCAAGAAATTTCTGTAAAAGGACAGAATACTTTATATTTAACTTTAGTGGAAGATACTCAAAATTTAGAAGAAGTTGTCGTTACAGCATTGGGTATCAAGCGTTCGGAGAAAGGATTAGGTTATTCTGTCCAAAAAGTGGATGGAGATAAATTGACGAGCGTGAAAAATATTGACGTAACTTCCAACTTAATCGGAAAAGTGGCGGGTATGAATGTAAAAAGTAGTACGGAATTCAATGAAGCACCGACGTTGACATTACGTGGAGAATCCCCCTTGTTGGTAATAGATGGAGTTCCTTACACGAATATTTCCTTACGAGATATAGCGGCTGATGATGTAGAATCAATGAGTGTGCTGAAAGGAGCTACAGCTTCTGCTCTTTATGGTTCTCGGGGTGGTTCGGGAGCGATTATTATTACGACGAAAAAAGGAAATAAGAAAGGAGGTTTACAGGTAAATGTCAGCAGTAATACCATGTTTGAAGCTGGTTATGTTGCATTCCCGGAAGTTCAGACTTCTTACAGTTCCGGAGGTGCCGGACAATATCGTACCGGTGATTTTGTGTGGGGAGCTCCACTGGATGCAGGGTATATGGCAACTCAATACAATCCGTACACCTATGAATGGGAAGAAAAGGAATTGGTTTCAAAAGGAAAGGAAAATTTTAAGAATTTTCTGGAAACAGGCCTTGTAACAAATAATAATATCAACCTTTCTTATCAGAGTGAAAAAGGAAGTTTCCGTACTTCTCTGACACATGTTTATAATAAAGGACAGTACCCGAATACAAAGTTGAATAAGTTTACTTATTCGGTTGGAGGTGATTTTAAAGTAGATAAATTCAGTTTCGAAGGAAATCTGACTTACAATAAACGTTTTTACCCGAATGATAAAGGTACTAAGTATGGTTCCGGTGGTTTTATCTATAATCTTGTTGTTTGGTCTGGTACCGAATATGATATCCGAGATTATAGGGATTATTGGCAGAGAGGCAAAGAAGGAGAAACACAGAACTGGATGGAAAATACTTGGTATGATAATCCTTATTTTTTGGCAAATGAGGTGCGGCATAACGATGATTATGATGTAACAAATGGATCATTGTCAATGAAATATGATGTGCTATCTTGGTTAAGCTTTACACTTCGTTCTGGTTTTGATTATTATCAGGATAAAGAAGAGTGGAAATATGCTAAATCTTATACAATGAATAAAAAAGGTTACTATTATGTGGATCAGGAGAATGCTTTCAGTATGAATAACGATTTCCTGGTGACAGCAAATCATCAATTCGGAAAGTTGGGTATTGACGGATTGATCGGTGGTACTATCAATTATAAACAAGGAAGTAATGTATGGGGTGAAACCAATAATGGACTTTCTATCCCGGGGTTCTATTCTCTGAATGCTTCTGTAGATCCGGCAAAAACAGGACAGAAAGGATTCAAGAAACAGGTGAATAGTTTTTTTGGAAAAGCGACCCTTTCGTGGGGTAGCCTGTTATTTGTTGATATTACGGCTCGTAATGATTGGTCAAGTACATTGCCTAGCTCTACACGTTCTTATTTTTATCCCTCAATAGCGGCTAGTTTAGTTCTTTCGGAGTTGGTTAAAATGCCTGATTGGATTAGTTTACTGAAAGTAAGAGGGTCATGGACACAGAATAAAAATGATTTGGATATTTATGCTATAAACAATACTTATTCTATCACAACTAATATGTGGGATGGAAAAACCGCTGCTTATTATCCCCAATTGATTAGGGGGATCGATTTACGTCCGGAAAGTTCCCGTTCATATGAATTGGGTACGAATGTCAATTTCTTGAGTAATAGGGTGTGGTTAGATTTAACCTATTATAATAAGCGGAGAAAAGATTTTGCAGTGAAAGCTCCGTTGAGTATGAGTTCCGGATATGATCAGACCTATATTAATTCGGAAGAGGAACGAGAGAGAAGAGGCTTTGAGTTATCCATTGGAGCTACTCCGGTAAAAGTGAAGGATTTTGAATGGAATACGTTGTTTAACTGGTCGTCCGAACGTGATGTTTTTGTGAAACTGGATCCCAAATATTCGACCAAAGCACCATGGGTGAAAGAAGGAATGCGTTGTGATTATCTTACAACGACCCTTTGGGACACAGACTTGTATGGAAATATTGTACATGGAAAAAGCGGATTACCGGAAAGTATACCTTATAGTGGTTTGATGGGGTATTCTTCACCCGATTGGATTTGGGGATTCTCAAATACGTTGCGTTACAAAGATTTTACCTTCCATTTTGCTTTTGACGGGTGTGTTGGTGGAGTTGCTTATAACTGGACAGACCAAGTGATGTGGAATTCCGGTTCTCATATTAAATCAGACAATCAATGGAGATATGACGAGGTTGTAAATAAGAATATCAGCTATGTCGGTCCTGGTGTGAAAGTTATTTCGGGAACAATAGAACGGGATGAATACGGGCAGGTTATCAGTGATAATCGTGTATATGCCCCAAACGACACAAAAGTATCGTATGAGAATTATATTCGTCATTATTCTAATGATTATTATGCTGGTAAACCACAATCTTATTACAATCGTACGTATTTTAAACTTCGCGAAATTGCATTAAATTATACGGTGCCAAATACATTGACAAAAAAAATAAAGATGACTGATTTAACAGTTGGTATTACCGGTAATAATTTATTGTTATGGACAAAAGAATTTAAATATTCGGATCCCGATAAAGGGTCAGATAATTTGAATTCTCCTTCTATGAGATATATCGGGTTCAATTTAAAAACATCTTTTTAAAAATGTATGATTATGAAATACTATAAAATATTAGGAGTTTTCTTATCTCTATCCATCTTGTTTTCTTGTTCTAATTTTGATGAGATTAACAATAATCCGAATGCTACCAATAAGGTTGCACCAGGGATGTTGGCTACAGGATTGCTTATAGGTATGACTAAGCAAAATTATGAATACGGATCATTTATCGATCATAATTTCATGAGCAAGCATGCTATTACGGCTGAACTGATTCGGAGTGAATTATATAACAAGATTTTACGTTCAGGTTTCGATTCTTTTCTGGATATAACTAATGCAAATCGAATGGTAGCATCTGCTGCACCCGAAATTAGGACGCCTTATGAGGCTTTGGCTTGTTTTATTAAAGCTTATAAATGTTTTTATTTGTCGTTGACATTCGGGGATATTCCTTATTCGGAAGCGGTGAATCCGGAAACAATAATTTATACTCCCAAATATGATACACAAAAAGAGGTGATGCAGGCAATTTTAAAAGATTTGGATAAAGCGGCTGAGTTGTTCGGGAAAAGTCAAAGTTTTGAAGGAGATCCAATCTTTAATGGTGATCCTGCTAAATGGGAGAAAGTTGTGAATGGTTTTAAGCTGAAAGTCCTTATTAATTTATATATGCATGATACGGAAGCAGACTTGAATATTCAGTCACAATTTAGTGAATTGGTAAATAGCAGATCACTGATGGAAAGTAATGATGATAATTTCCAGTTGGTCTATTCTAATAAGGGGGGACAGGTTTATCCTTTCAATGATCTGCAAGCACGTAGTAACGGGTATTGTGTCTTATCTTCCAATTTGGTGGATTCGTTGAAGGTATTGAAAGATAATCGATTGTTCTACTTTGCGGAACCATCGGAATATACTTTAGGACAAGGACTTGCGAGTGGAGATTTTGATGCTTACATTTCTATTGATCCTAGTTTGCCATTCAGTGATATTACTAAATTATATGGTGATGGTAAGTGCTGTAAGTTGAACTTACGTTATCAGGATATTAATAATCCTGCAGGGGAACCTATCATGAGGATTGGTTATGCAGAACAATGTTTTAATATCGCGGAAGGAATTATAAGAGGATGGATGCCTGGAAATGCCAAGGAATTTTATGAACGGGGAGTTCGCGCAGCTATGCTGTTCGTAAAAGATCATACTCCTGATATGTATGTAGAAGGAAGACCTGCCATTACTGACGAATACATTACTGATTATCTATCGAATGGACGAGCGGCGTTTGCATCGGATGTGGATACTCAGCTAAAACAGATTTTCCAGCAAAAGTATTTTATCTATTTCTTACAAAATCCATGGGATGGATATTATGAATATCGTCGGGTTTTATATCCTGTTTTACCGATTGATCCAAAGACTAATATGAATGATGTCCCCAATCAGTTACCGAAGCGTTGGATGTATCCGCAACGGGAATATGATGAAAACGGAGAGAATTTGAAAATCGCTTTGGAGCGTCAATATAATGGGAAAGACACTAATAACGATTTAATGTGGATATTGAAAAAATGAAGATGGTAAAAATAAAATGTTTCTTTTATGTTACTTTCCTGGCCTGCCTTTTGGCAGGCTGTCAGGAAAGGCGAACATCACGAATGGCAGAAAGTATTACAGTACAAGATGGCAATGTTTATTATTATATAAAGGGGTTAGAAAAGCCGTTTAATGTATTATTCCTTGCTGATACCCATTTTACAATCGAGGATGAGCGAGGAAGAGATTATTACGATTATACTCGCCGAATGGGAGGAAGCACTGTTGAGCCTGAGAACTATGGAAAAGGAAATGGACGTGATTTGGCTCTTTGTGCTTCTCTTGATAAGGCTAAAAAAGAGGGTTCGGAATTGGTGATTTTGGGTGGTGATATTATTAATTTCCCTTCTTTAGCTTCAGTTGAATATATTGATTCTCTACTTGATAAATCGGGTTTAGAGTGGATGTATATTGCGGGTAATCATGATTGGCATTATGAAGGGGAATCGGGAACCGCTTTCTTTCAACGGGAGAAATGGACATATTCTAATTTGAAAGATTTATATCAGGGAGACAATCCAATGTGTTATTCCAAGGTTGTCCATAATATAAATTTTGTAATGATTGATAATTCTGCTTTTGAGATAACCCAAGAGCAACTTTCTTTTCTTCAAGGGCAGATCAATAGGGGATTACCAATTATTCTATCGATGCATATTCCAGTTTATTTATCGGGACACAATATAGACTATGGTTGCGGGCATCCGGATTGGAATAAGAAAAATGATATTTATTATGAGATAGAACGGAGAGATCCTTGGCCGGAAAAAGGATTTACAGAGATAACCTATCAATTCCGGAATTTGGTTTTAAATAGTCCGGAAGTAATAGGCATTTATGCCGGACATACACATGAGGAAGCTATAGACTTTTTTAATGACAAACTTCAATATGTAGTTGATGCTAATTATAATAAAAAAGATGTTTTGATACATTTTATACCATCGGATTAGATATACTCCAGTATATTGGCATTACTGATATTGGGCGAACGGTTTGCAGATGCTATTGTTTTAGCCGACACAAAACATCGTTTTACAAGATTGTAAAGGGAGTTTAAAACATGAGAAAGTCCGCGGCGGATACAATCTCCCCCCTCCATGATTTTCATACTTCATACTTCATCCTTCACATACGTAATGCGTTGTATTATAACTTTTTACTGTGAACCCAGTCTTTTCCCGGCTATTGAGGGAACCGTAACAGGAAACCTTCCGATGAGCAGGCATCCGTTTGAGGACGGATAGTTATCCGTTGGGCAACCGATGCCTGTCCCTTTGGGTGTCACTTACCTTCACACAGTAATGTGAATGGTACTGACACTACGATGCTGACCGGATGGGATAGTAGTACCAGTATGATGATACACCTACCCTATAACGTACATACCGGTAGGGTATAGGGGATCGGATACTACTTTACACGGTATGAGCTGCCGGGATATAGGGGAAAAAACGTACGTATTCTTGGGAAAAGCCGTACGCTTTTGTTCGAAACAACATTTTATCACCCTTCACTCTGCCTTCACCTCAATTCATTGTATTACAGTAAGGTATTGCTTGTGAAGGGTGAAAGCAAATGTATAAAACCCCGTATTTTACCCCTTTTTCTGCTTCTTGTACTCTCTCGGTGACATCCCCATCACCTTGCTGAATAGCCGGGAGAAATAATAGGTATCTTCTATCCCTATCTTATAACAGATCTGGTTTACTTTCATATCCGTAAAGTCCAGTAGCTGGCAAGCCTGTTGTATCTTCAGTTGGTTGAAATAAGTCAGGGGGGCATATCCGGTACGCTTGCTGAACAGGACGGAAAAATGGGAAGGGGAATAGCCTATATGGGTAGCCAGGTCTGCTAATGTTATTTTCTTTTCCAGGTTTTCTTTCATATAATGGATGGCAGCGGTAACGATATCGTTCTGATCCGATTCGTTACGGGCTGCTTCACGATATTGTTGGAGATAGCGTAAAGAACCTAAGTAATAATGGAAAGCAGAACAGGCATACAATAAGTTTTCATGGCTGTATCCCATCTCCAATGTGCGGAATATCTCTTCGAAAAGGTCATTTCTGTTACTGATCCGGGACTGGACGCTCGGTTTTATTTCGATCGGACGGCTGGCCTGGCCGGCAAAGTAAGAGGCCAGCTTCCCCTTGAAATGTATCCAGTAAATGGTCCAGGGATTCGTATCATCCGAACCGTAGGCATGCGTGACTCCGGCTGGCAGGATAAAATACTGGTTGGCTGTGACCGTATATTCCTGGTCGCCGCAACGGAACCATCCGGCTCCCTCTATACAATAAATGAAGACGAACTGGCAGATCGGCTCTTTCCGTTCACGGAAATGATGCAGGGCCTTCGGGTAATAACCGATGTCCGTAATGTGCAGGATCGATGAAAGCGCGTCTTTCTCCATTTCTTGTATAATAGATTGGGGTAATACAAGGGCCCGTTCTCCGCTAAAACCGTCTTTGAGTTTGATCATGGTACTGGATTTATAGATATGCACAAAGATATGTTATTTATATTATATCTTGTTGTTTTTGGAATGTAAATCGAAAGATT
The DNA here is from genome assembly GCF_000969835.1 of Parabacteroides goldsteinii DSM 19448 = WAL 12034. Classification (GTDB taxonomy): domain Bacteria; phylum Bacteroidota; class Bacteroidia; order Bacteroidales; family Tannerellaceae; genus Parabacteroides; species Parabacteroides goldsteinii. Next base: position 2,091,432 of record NZ_KQ033912.1, on the reverse strand, counting down.
GTCCATCTCTAAGCCAGTTTTATCTATTTCACTATTAACCGGAAACCTGTTTCTTTGCACCATAACTTTAATACTAATGTCATGAAGCGAACAACTGCTTACTTATTACTTATTTGTCTGGTCTCAGCTATGGGCGGATTATTATTCGGTTACGACTGGGTAGTGATCGGAGGTGCCAAGATATTTTATGAACCCTTTTTCGGGCTTGAAGGCTCTGCCGCTCTTCGTGGGTGGGCGATGAGTAGTGCCCTGATCGGTTGTCTGGCCGGTGCGTTGCTTTCCGGTGAATGGAGTGATAAGTACGGGCGAAAAAAGATGTTGATTATCGCTTCTTTCCTTTTTGTACTGTCTGCCTACGGAACGGGGGCGGTAGACAGTTTTAACTGGTTTATCATTTATCGTATAGTCGGTGGATTCGGTATCGGTATCGCTTCGAACATTTCGCCGGTATATATTGCTGAGGTCGCTCCGGCCTCTGTCCGGGGAAAGTTTGTTTCCCTGAATCAGCTGACGATTGTTTTGGGTATCCTGATGGCGCAGTTGGCTAACTGGCAAATCGGAGAGTACTTTATACAGGGGGGTGAAACGTTGAGTGCCAACAGTATCGAGTGGGCCTGGCGATGGATGTTCTGGGCGGAACTGATTCCGGCCGGATTGTTCTTTATCCTTTCTTTTATTATTCCTGAAAGTCCGCGCTGGCTGGCAACCGTGCAAAAGACGACTCAGGCACGGGCTATCTTACTACGTATTGGTGGAGAGCAATATGCCGATCAGACATTGGACGAACTGGCGCAACTGACCGATAAGAAAGAAGAAAAAGTAAACTGGGGGGCTCTGTTAAAGCCGGGTGTTCGGAACGTGCTCATTATCGGAATCGTATTAGCGATCTTCCAGCAATGGTGCGGTATCAATGTGATCTTTAATTATGCTCATGAAATCTTTTCGGAAGCCGGTTATGCGGTGTCGGATGTCTTGATGAATATTGTAGTGACAGGGGTGACTAATGTGATCTTTACTTTTGTTGCCATCTATACGGTTGACAAATGGGGTAGACGAAGCCTGATGTTTGTTGGTTCGGCAGGACTAGCTGTTATCTATGGAATATTGGGAACCTGCTATTTCTTTGAAGTAAGCGGTTGGCCGATGCTTCTACTGGTAGTGATGGCGATTGCATGCTATGCTATGTCTCTTGCACCGGTGGTTTGGGTGGTTCTTTCCGAGATATTCCCTGTAAGGATACGCGGGATGGCAATGGCTATCTCCACATTCTTCCTGTGGGCGGCCTGCTTCCTGCTGACTTATACTTTCCCGATATTGAATGAAGCGGTGGGTGCTTCCGGAACCTTCTGGTTGTATGGTGCCATCTGTTTGAGCGGATTCTTCTTTATACGTGCAAAACTTCCTGAAACAAAAGGAAAAACATTGGAAGAACTGGAAAAAGAATTAACAAAATAAATATACTGAAATGACTGAAAATGTGAAAGTGTGGGAAGAAGATATCCTTCTTCCTACTTACGGTATTGGCAAAGCCGAAAAGAATCCGATGTTCCTGGAGAAGCGTGTTTACCAGGGAAGCAGCGGAGTGGTGTATCCTTATCCGGTAGTGGAAAAGATTGAAGATACCTGCGAAGAAAAGAGTTATCATGCTGTTTATCTTGAAAACGAATATATCAAAGTTATGATCCTCCCGGAGCTGGGCGGACGTGTACAGATGGCATACGATAAAATCAAAAACCGTCATTTCATCTATTATAACCATGTGATTAAACCGGCTTTGGTCGGTTTGACCGGTCCGTGGATTTCCGGTGGAATCGAGTTCAACTGGCCGCAACATCATCGTCCGAGTACGTTCCTGCCGATCGATTATACGATCGAACGTTGTGCCGACGGCAGTGCCATCGTTTGGGTGAGCGAGCGCGAACGTATGTTCCATCAGAAAGGGATGGCCGGTTTTACCCTTCGTCCGGGACGGGCTGTCCTGGAGATTCAGGGAAAACTGTATAACCCGACACCGATACCGCAGACTTTCCTTTGGTGGGCGAATCCGGCTGTGGCCGTAAATGATGCCTATCAATCGGTGTTCCCTGCCGATGTGAATGCTGTGTTCGATCATGGTAAACGTGATGTGTCACGCTATCCGATTGCTACCGGTACTTACTATAAGATGGATTATTCGGCAGGAGTGGATATTTCCCGTTATAAGAATATCCCTGTTCCTACCTCTTATATGGCAATCCGTTCCAACTATAATTTTGTGGGGGGATATGAGAATGATACACGTGCCGGTGTGCTTCATGTGGCAAACCATCATATCTCGCCGGGTAAGAAGCAATGGACCTGGGGTAATGGCGATTTCGGACAGGCCTGGGATCGTAACCTGACAGATTCCGACGGCCCTTATATCGAACTGATGACCGGTGTTTATACCGACAATCAGCCTGACTTCACCTGGCTTCAGCCTTATGAAGAAAAAACGTTTACCCAATACTTCATGCCTTATCGCGAACTGGGTGTGGTGAAGAATGCCTCTTCCGACCTTCTGATGAACCTGGAACCCGATGGAAAGGGCGCTTTATTAAAAGTTTTCGCTACGTCCGTACAGAATGATTTGCATATTGTCGTGGAGAAATCCGGAGAGGTTTGTCTGGATATTACCCGTGATATTACTCCCGAAAATATACTGGAGGAATTTGTTCCGGTTGCAGATTTGTGCGATGTGAAAGTCTGTATCCGTAACGCAAAAGGGAAGCAGATGTTATACTGGGAACCGGAACCCGATGTGATTAAGGAAGTACCCGAACCCGCCAAAGCGGCTCTTGACCCGAAAGATGTGCGTACCACCGAACAGCTGTATCTGACAGGCTTACATCTGGAACAATACCGCCATGCCACTTATTCGGCAACTGATTATTATGAAGAAGCACTTCGCCGTGATGCGACCGATGTACGTAATAATAATGCGATGGGATTGTGGTTGATTCGTAAAGGTCAGTTTGCCAAGGCAGAACCTTATCTGCGACAGGCGGTGAAAACACTGACGGAACGTAATCCGAATCCTTATGATGGCGAGCCATTATATAATCTGGGTCTTTCTTTGAAATATCAGGGGAAAACAGAAGAAGCATATGACTTTTTCTATAAAGCCTGTTGGAATGCAGCCTGGCAGGATGCCGGCTACTATTCCCTGGCTCAGTTATCGGCAGCACGCGGGGATTGGGAAGAGGCTCTCTATGAAATAGATAAATCTTTACTTCGCAACTGGCATAATCTGCGGGGACGCCATTTGAAAGCGGCTATCCTTCGCCATCTGGGACGGAAGGATGAGGCACTGGCTTTGATTGAGGATTCCCTGCGTATCGACCGTTTTAATTTCGGTTGTGGTTTTGAAAAATATCTGATTACCGGAGTTGAGGCTGACCTGAAAGAATTGCTCGCTCTGATGCGTCCGGAGGCCCATAATTATGAAGAACTGGCCTTGGATTATGCATCTGCCGGCTGTTGGGAGGAAGCATTGATGGCGGCTGAAACGGCTATCGGCCAAAATGTTTCGGGACAGACTATGCTTCATTATTATAAAAGCTGGTTCCTGATTCAACTGGATCGTAAAGAAGAGGCCTTGGCAGCTATCCGTGAAGCGGAACAGCAATTGCCTGATTGTTGTTTCCCCAATGTATTGGAGGCAATTCTTGCTCTACAGTCTGTTATCGGGTTTGCAACAGAAACTCCGAAAGCCTTGTATTATCTGGGTAATTTGTGGTACGACAAGCGTCAGTATCCGGAAGCAATCACCTGCTGGGAGACTTCCATGCAGCAGGATGATACCTTCCCGACCGTCTTGCGTAACCTTTCCCTGGCTTATTTCAATAAGCTGAATAGGCAGGAAGAGGCGGTTACTCTGCTTGAAAAGGCTTTTGCGCTCGATATGACGGATGCCCGTATCCTGATGGAGCTCGATCAGTTGTATAAACGCCTGAATTGTTCGCATGAAGATCGTCTGGCTTTCCTTGAAAAGCATAAAGACATAGCTTTCCAGCGTGATGACCTGTATCTGGAATATGTCACCTTACTGAATCAACTCGGACAATATGAAGAAGCAATCCGTATGATCGATGCCCGTAAGTTCCATCCGTGGGAAGGGGGAGAAGGCAAGGTCCCGGCACAATACCAGCTGGCTCGTGTAGAATTAGTAAAGCAGTTATTAGCTGAAAAGAAATATGAAGAAGCTCTGGCCTTGATTGAGGAATGTTTCATCTATCCGCATAATCTGGGCGAAGGCAAACTATATGGTGCACAGGAAAACGACTTTAATTATTATAAAGCCTGTGCTCTGTCCGGCTTGGGACGTAAAGAAGAAGCGATGGAATTATTCCTGGCCGCCAGCATCGGAAACAGCCAACCGGCTGCCGCTATGTATTATAACGATCAGAAACCGGATAAGATATTCTATCAGGGACTGGCTTTACGTAAGTTGGAACGTGAAGAAGAAGCTCGCGGACGCTTTAATAACCTGATTTCTTATGGCGAAAAGCATCTGTATGATGTCTTTAAGATGGATTATTTCGCTGTATCCTTACCTGATTTACAGATATGGGAAGATGATATGAATAAAAAGAACCGTATCCATTGTAATTACCTGATGGCATTAGGCCACCTGGGATTAGGTAATAACGAGAAAGCAATGAAATATTTCGATATCGCTGCCGAAATGGATAATAACCATCAGGGAGTTCAGATACATCAGAAGATGATCTGATCTTTTCCGATGGCATGAACAGTGCTTTTCATAGTGTATGAACAGTACTGTTCACGGTATATGAACAACGTTGTTCGTGCTATCGGAACAGCATTGTTCATGCCTCTTGAAAAAACTGGTTTTTTATAGCATTTTTGGAGATACTCATTTAAAGAAGAAATAATAAATATGTTGAAGGGTTTTTTATCTATATGTATAACACTGATGTTGCTGACTTCTTGCCAAAAGCCATCGTCAGAGATTTCTTTGGCAGGCAAGTGGCAGTTTGCCATGGACAGTACGGATGTCGGGATAACGGAGAAATGGTTTGAACGTTCGTTTGCTGATAAAATACAGCTGCCGGGAACGACCGATGAAGCGGGATACGGCATTCCGAATACGCTTCCCCCTTCAGTGGAGAAGCCGCAGATTCTTCATCTGACTCGTAAAAACAGTTATGTCGGTCCGGCCTGGTATTCGCGGGAAGTATCCATTCCATCGGATTGGGAGGGGAAGTCTATAGAACTAAAACTCGAACGTGTTATCTGGCAAACTTCTGTTTGGGTAGATGATAACCCTGTGCAGGGAAGTTGTGAAAGCCTGATAAGTCCGCATCGATTCGATCTGACCGGTTATCTGACGCCCGGTAAACACAAACTGACGATTCGTGTGGACAACAGGAAACAACATGATATTACTGTAAACGATATGGCACATGCTTATACCAACGAAACACAGATTATGTGGAACGGTATAATCGGCGATATCTCTCTGATAGCAAAAGAAGCCCTTTCCATCGAAGATTTGCAGGTTTATCCGGACGTATCAGGTAAACAAATCCGTATAAAGGGAAAAGTTTCCAATACGGGTGAAGCTACAGAAGGTTTGCTCTCGGTAAAGGTGGAAAATCAAAAAAGTGGATTGGTCGTATCTGTCCTTAAACAAAAAGTGGATTTTCAATCAGGCGAAAACCTTGTAAATCTAACCTGTTCAATGGGGGACTCGATAGAAATGTGGAATGAGTTTAACCCCGTTTTATATAAAGTGGATTTAGAGGTAAATGCAGGTTCGGTTAAAACGGAAAGGAGTACAAAGTTTGGCATGCGCGAATTCAGCCGAAACCAATCGGACCTGCTATTGAACGGAAATAAGGTCTTTCTGCGAGGTACACTCGAATGTTGTATCTTCCCGCTGACCGGACGTCCTCCGATGGAACCGGAAGGATGGAAGAAAGTGTTCCTTACGGCTCGCGAATGGGGATTGAACCATCTGCGTTTCCATTCCTGGTGTCCGCCCGAAGCTGCTTTCCAGGTGGCAGATTCATTGGGATTCTATTTGCAGGTAGAGCTTCCCCTATGGTCGGTAAAAGTGGGAGAAGATTCTCATACAAATGACTTCCTGTATGCTGAAGCTGACCGTATACTTGCAGAGTACGGCAATCATCCCTCTTTCTGTTTCTTCAGTCTGGGTAATGAACTGCAACCGGATTTTGAATTCTTATCCCGATTGTTGAAGCATACCAAAGAACAGGACCCGAGACATTTATATACAACCACTTCTTTTACATTTGAAAGAGGACATGGAGACTGGCCTGAACCGGATGACGATTTCTTTATCACGCAATGGACTAAGAAAGGCTGGGTGAGAGGCCAGGGGGTATTCGATTCCCAGTCTCCTTCGTTTGACAAGGACTATATCGCTTCTGTCGAAGGAATGAATGTTCCGCTTGTTACTCATGAGATCGGGCAATATTCTGTTTTTCCTAACCTGAAAGAGATAGATAAATATACCGGAGTCCTGGATCCTTTAAACTTTAAAGGCGTAAAGCAGGAACTGGAGAAAAAAGGCTTATTGGATAAGGCTGACGATTACCTGAAAGCATCCGGTTATCTGGCGGCTATCTTATATAAAGAAGAGATTGAACGTGCGATGAAAACGGCAGGTTGCAGCGGTTTCCAGTTATTGGACCTGCATGACTTCCCGGGGCAGGGAACTGCTTTAGTCGGATTGCTGGATGCCTTTTGGGATAGCAAAGGTGTAACTGATGCAGAAACATTCCGTCAGGCCTGCTCGCCGGTAACACCTCTGGTTCGTTTCCCGAAAGCAGTTTATACGAGTGGGGAATCTTTTACAGCGTCTGTCGAAGTTGCTAATTTCACAGATAAAGAACTGAAAGATCAGTCTGTTTCCTGGATACTGAAAGATGAAAAAGGAAAAGAAATAGGAAAAGGCATGATGTCCTGCCCTTCGCTGTCAATCGGGTTGAATAGATTGCCGGAAGCTATTACCTGTCCGTTGGCGCAGCAGGAAGCAGCTCGGTTACTCCTGTCCGTTGCTTTGGATAATACTCCATATAAGAATGAATGGAGTATTTGGGTATATCCATCCCAATTGAATCCGGTGAAGGATGATGTCGTTGTTACCCGTGATTTACGGGAAACTCAGAAGGCGCTTGCCGATGGAAAGAAGGTTTTATATAATCCGGACTATAAAAAGATAGAAGGGTTGGAAGGTAAATTTGTCCCTGTATTCTGGAGTCCGGTTCATTTTCCGAAGCAGGCAGGTTCGATGGGAATTCTTTGTGATGCGTCCCATCCGGCATTCGCCCATTTCCCGACAGGCAATTATACCGATTGGCAATGGTGGTCACTGCTGAAGCAATCAAAAACGATTGTTATGGATACTTTGCCGTCCGTGACCCCTTTGGTGGAAGTTGTCGATAACTTTGCTAATAACCGCCGTTTGTCAAACCTGTTTGAAGCAAAAGTAGGTGAAGGAAAATTGCTTTTCTGCTCAATGGATATATTGTCGGACTGGGAACAGCGTCCGGAAGCCCGGCAGTTGTATTTTAGTTTGCTTGAATATATGAAAAGTGATTCGTTTGATCCGTCAAGTGCGATGGAATCGGATGTTTTGGCTCAATTGTTAAAGTCCGGCCTCTCTTCGGGAGCAAGTAATCCGGAAGATATTTATTGATTAATGTAAAGATGTAACTTATGAAGAAGCTGTTTATCGTATTATTTGCTTTAATGGCAGGGATGACTTGGGCACAGCAATCTCCTGTTACTGCCGGCAGCGACGGAAAGTCGTGGACGTTGGCAACACGTTCTTTTATCTATCAGATCCGTGTTTCGGATCAGGGAAAGGTGAATATGTTCTATTTTGGCGATAAAAGTCAGAATCCGGACATGCTACGGAATCCGCTGGGAGAAGAAATAACTGTCCGTGGCGGTTATTCTGCTACGACACCGATGCTGGAAGCCGTTTTTAAAGACCGGGTAAGGGATATAGAACTCACTTACGAAGGGTCGGAAATGCTGACGCAGGATGGGTATGCCACATTGGTTATCCGTCAGAAGGATAACTATTATCCGTTGGCTGTTACCGAATATATCCGTGTTCTGCCGGAATACGATTTGCTTGAGAAATGGGTAGAAATAAAGAATACCGGAAAGAAAGGGAATATTGAAATAGAAAATGCCCAGTCCGGAACGTTCTTTCTTCCGAAGAACGCTTATGAGCTGACGCATCTGTCCGGCAGATGGGGCTATGAATATCAAATGAATGTAACCAAACTGACACAGGGATTGAAGACGATTCAGACAAAAGACCTGCGTTCGTACGGTTCCTCTTTCTTTGCAATCAGACCCGAAGGCGAACAGGAGGAGACTTGCGGCGAAGTATGGTTCGGCTCGTTACAATATAGTGGCAACTGGCGGATGGACTTTGAGAAATATGCTCCCGGCGAAGTTCAGGTTACCGGAGGAATAAATTTCTGGGACCAGTTGTTGGTTCTACAGCCCGGAAAGAGTTTTACCACTCCTAAAATGATGATCGGATATACCAACCGGGGGATGGAAGGTGTTTCGCAGAACCTGGCTTCGTTTACCCGTGAGAAAGTTCTGTATCCTTCTCATCGCGATCAGGTTCGTCCGGTTTTATATAACAGCTGGTATGCTACCACTTTTGATGTGAATGAAGAACATCAGCTGGCTTTGGCAAAGATCGCAAAAGATTTGGGCGTTGAAGTCTTTGTTATTGACGACGGTTGGTTTAAAGGGCGTATCAACGATAAAGGCGGTCTGGGTGACTGGACGGTCGATAAGAATAAATTCCCTAACGGTTTGCAACCGATGATCGAGAAAATCAATGCTCTGGGACTGGATTTCGGTATCTGGATAGAGCCGGAAATGGTAAATCCGAACAGTGACCTGTACCGCCAGCATCCCGACTGGGTGTTCCATTATCCGAACCGCACCCGGCATGAAACCCGTAACCAGTTGATGCTGAACCTGGCACGTGAAGATGTCTATCAGTATTTATATAGCTGCTTCTCTACGTTGTTACGTGAAAACAATATCAAGTTTATCAAATGGGATATGAACAGAGGGGTGACGGAACCTGGATTTCTGTCGGCTCCGACCGATGAACAGCGGGCCGTTCGTATTAAATACATCGAGAACCTGTACCGTTTGTTTGAAACATTGCGTGCGGAATTCCCGGAAGTATGGTTTGAAAACTGTGCCGGAGGTGGCGGCAGGGTAGACTTGGGTATGATGGCCCGTACCGATTTCTGCTGGGCAAGCGACAATACCGACCCGGTGGAACGTACGTTTATCCAGTATTCTTTCCTGAATGCTTTCCCGTCTAATTCAATGATTAGCTGGGTGACGCAGGAAGATTGGCATAACCAGAGGCATCCGCTTGAATTTAAGTTCGATGTATCCCTGTGCGGTGTCCTGGGTGTTGGTTATGATATTACGAAATGGTCTGATAAGGAAAAAGAGGTTGCCCGTGAGAAGATTGCTCTTTATAAAGAAATCCGTGAAACAGTTCACAAAGGTGATCATTACCGTCTGATATCGCCTTACGAACATAACCGGAGCGTACTCCAGTTCGTCAATAAACCAAAATCGGAATCAGTTGTGTTTGTGTATAATCTGGCGGAATATCCGGATAATGCCATACCGGAAACCAAACGTTCTAAAAAGGTAAAGCTGCGTGGTCTGGAACCTGATGCCTCTTACCGGATTGAAGGTATGGATGGTCTTTATGCTGGTCGTCAGTTGATGAATATCGGAGTGGAATTTCCCTTGTACGGAGCATTCAAAAGCCGTATATTTAAGATTGTAAAACAATAATACATGGTTTGTCAGATGAATTTATTGTCTGCATCAGCATTCAGCGGAGAGGGTTCAACCTCTTCCGCTGAACTGGTTACACTAAAGAACCGTAATGGCCTTGTCGCCCAATTCACCAATTATGGTGCCCGTTGGGTGAGTATGTGGACACCCGACCGTGATGGCTGTATGGGGGATATTCTCCTTGGTTTCGATACGCTCGACGGCTATTTGACGGCAGGCGAGCAATATCATGGTGCGATAGTGGGCCGTGTCTGCGGACGAATTAATAATGCCCGTTTTACCTTAGAGGGACAAGAGTTTTTACTGGCTTCCAATGATGCCTATGGAAAACCTGTCCGCAATCATTTGCACGGTGGAATGGCCGCTTTTCACAATCGTTTCTGGAAATCCCGCCTGTTTGTCACTCCTTCCGGAGAGGAAGCTGTTGAATTTACAACCTGTTCCCCAAACGGGGAAGAAGGCTATCCGGGAAACCTCGAAGTAAAGGTGACTTACTTGCTGAAAGATAATAATACCCTGCGGATGGAGTGCGAAGCAACAACCGACCGCCTAACACCTGTCAATCTCACGAATCATGCTTTCTTTAACCTGCAATCATCTTCTGGTATTACGGATAAAAAGAATGTTTTATCTCACAATCTAACCCTGAATGCTTCCGCTATCATTGAATGTGATAATGAATTAATCCCTACGGGCCGGTTATTACCTGTAAACGGTACCTTGCTGGATTTCCGTTTGCCCCACACTATTGCTTCGTCTTTGACAAAAGAACATTCACAAATACAAAAAGGCAAAGGTTTTTCCCTGGCGTATGCTCTGGACGGAGAAAGTGGTGGAGAATTGAATTTTGCTGCTTGTTTATCAGATGAAATCAGCGGAAGAAAGATGGATATTTATACAAATCAACAATCTGTGCAGGTATATAACGGTTATTTCATGGATGGAACGGATATGGGAAAGGGGGATACTCCTTATTATGCCAGTGCCGGCATCGCCATCGAAACCCAGGGATATCCGGATGCTCCGAACCAGCCGTCTTTCCCCTCTATCTTGATTGATAAAGTGGAAAAGTACCGGCATATCACTGAGTATTGTTTTCTTTCGGATTGAAATTTACCCTTACTTTGTTTCTTTATCCGAGCAAATTTACCCCTACTTTGTTCCATTTGAGCGCACAATTTACCCTTACTTTGTGCCTTTGCTGAATATAATTGTTATCTTTGTCATTGTATAACAGTATGATATATGGCATTTCGAAGAAACATAGAAGATAAGTTAAAGGCATGGAGCCAGTCACCTTTTCGGAAACCGTTGGTTTTGCGGGGAGCCCGACAGGTAGGAAAGACTACGGCTGTGAAGCAGTTCGCTGTCAATTACGAACAGTTTATTTACCTGAATCTGGAAACGGATGATGCAAAATCGTTTGAGGGAGAGCGTGATATACACAAAATAGTTGATCGGATCTTTTTCTTGAAAGATGGCGAAAAGGGGAAGGCTGATACATTAATCTTTATAGATGAAATTCAGGAAGTCCCGTCTGCTTTGAATATGCTGCGCTATTTTTATGAAGAATATCCGGAATATCATGTGATTGCTGCCGGTTCTTTGTTGGAATCGCTTTTCGATCGGGATGTCAGTTTTCCGGTAGGGCGTGTGGATTATCTTTATATGTATCCGTTTACGTTCGGTGAATTTTTGGAAGCTTTGGGCGAAAGGAATGCATTGAATGCCTATCGTCAAGTTCCGGTTCCTGATTATGCGGTTGATAAATTGATGCAGCTATTTCATACCTATACGCTGGTAGGAGGAATGCCTGAAGCGGTGTATCGTTATGTAGTCACAAAGGATTTATCGCAGGTCAAACCTGTATATGATTCGCTTCTTCTGTCTTACCTGGATGATGTGGAGAAGTATGCGAAAACAACGAATCAGATGCAGGTGATGCGCCATTGTATCCGTTCTTGTTTTGCGGAAGCGGGTGAGCGCATCAAGTTTGCCGGATTCGGGGAATCGGCTTATTCTTCGAAAGAAGTAGGAGAAGCGATGCGTACTTTGCGTAAGGCGTTAATTCTGCATCTTACTTATCCGACAACGCAGACGATGCTTCCTTTTACCCCTGATATTAAACGGTCACCTCGTTTACAGGTATTGGATACCGGCATGCTTAACTATTTCTCTAATATACAGAAAGAAGTGTTTACTTCTAAAGACTTGAATAATCTTTATAAAGGAAGGATTGCCGAGCATATCGTAGGGCAGGAACTGATTGCTCACTCTGATAATTATCTGCAACCTCTTCAGTTTTGGATAAGAGAGCAAAAAACTTCCAATGCAGAGGTTGATTTCTTATATCCTTCTGCTTATGGCCATATACCTGTGGAAGTGAAAGCGGGAGCTACCGGACATTTGAAATCATTGCTGATGTATATGGATTTATCCGGAGCATCTTTGGCGATTCGTTTGTATGCAGGACCTTATCACCAGGAAGAAATTAAGATTTCCGAAAGCAAGAGTTTTACTCTTATAAATATGCCGTATTGTCTAACAGGTATGTTGTCTGCTTATATTGAGTCGTATATGGCTATTAAGGAACGCGGATGACGCGAGCTTCCGCGTTCCCTAATTGTTTTTATAAGCCTAATTTTGTTTTGATCGCTTTCGGGATAGCGTCTTTATGAACCATTACATAAATGGTTTTGGCGCGGACGAAGCTTTCCGACATATTCAGGTAGCCACCGAATTTGTTACGGTCTGTGCCCCATGAATTTTTGGTGATGTAGTACTTGGTGCCGTTCTGGTCCTTGGCGATACCGGTTAGATGCATCAGATGGTCATCGGTAGTCACGAATGCTTCGAAACCTTCCTGACGGACTTCGGGGGTTACTTTTACTTCCGGATACGGCTGTTCGAACTTGTATACTTCTTCCAGGCGCTCTTTCTCGTCCATCTTTTCGAAACGGGCGCGGTCGGTATTTGAAAGGTCTTCCACCTTCTTTACTTCCGGGTTGATGGCTACGCCATTCTTAAAGGAGAAGCCTTTTTCGCTGACGTCACCATCCCAACATACGGTGAAACCGTTGTTCAGGGCATAATCGACTGTCTCGATCATTTCGTCGAGCGGCAGGTTGTACATGAGCTGATGTTCCCAGTTGTCTGGTACTTCAATGTCGAATTTTACGTAATACGGATGATGGGTGAAGCTCGTCAGTTCGATGTAATCGTCCATATTCAGTCCCAGGGATTCAGCAAATGTCTTGGGAGTATATTCTTTCCCTTTGTAAGTGAATGTAGCCGGAAGCTGTCCCAGGTAGGTATCGAACAGGTTTTGTATCAGTTTGTCGTATTCAGGGCTGCGTTTCTTATTTTTTACCGCAACGTCAGCGATAGCTTTCATATATTGAGCCATTTCGCTGTGATTGTGGCGTTCGGAATTGTAGTTGATCCCTTTGTAAACCTCTTCGGGAACGATTCCTACCTGACGGTATGCATTTTTAAAAGTATGTGCCAGACTGCCTTGTCCGATATTTCCTTCGCCACGTCGCAGGTAATTATCCTGTAACTGGTTCATATATTTCTGGCGTACGATGAACATTTCAGAGAGGTCGTATTCTCCCTTTCCCATGCGTAATAACTCCGATTCCATAAATGAGGTGGTGGCGAAACACCAGCAAGTACCGGTGGCTGCCTGATTTTTTACCGGGGTAGCCGGAACTGTCACGACTTCGGTAAACTGATAGCCTTGGGCGAATGCGCTGAGTGCGGAAAGCAGCAAGGCGCAGGATATGAATAATGCTTTCATAAAATATGATTTAATAGTTTGTAATCGTTATTTAGAAACCTCGTGCAAACATCTTCCAGAACTCGTCAGCCATTTCGCGCCAGCGTTGCATGGCGGCGCCGGCAAAGTCGGAAGTATAGCCGGTCAGATAAGCATTTGCAGCTTCATCGCCTTTCGTTTGTTGGATTTGTTTGTATTGAGCTTCAACAAAAGGTAATTCTGTTTGTCCTTTTTCTTCGAAATGGGCGATGGCTGTTTGCATTTTCTCTTTTGTCAGTCCCCAGCGTACAGTTGCCAGTTTATTGGCTTCGCGGAACGACCAGATGGCGGCATCGGTACGATGGCGATGCTGTCCGCAGATACCGAAACTCGGAGGAAGTGCGGTGGAACCGGAGAAAATAGGAATACGCGGGCTCTGTCCCGGATTGTCGAAAGACAACCAGGCAACCCCTCCGACTGCATCAGGCAGCCAGTTTCGTAACTGGATAACATGGGAGTAAGAACATTGGGGAACGGCTACCAAACGGTTGCGGTCGACCGTCCTGGGTTTTACTTCATTCAACATATTGATCATATCGGTCGTCATCCAGGGATTGGCGGCCGGACTGGTGATAGAATCTTTATCCGAACTGTCTTTCTTTTTGGATGGGACTTTCAGATTTTTGGTTGTATCCCAGTCTGTCCCTTCATAGGTTGCACGCAAAAGCGCCATTACATCGGTTACGGCTACCTGCTTATCCGGTTTTACGCTCAATGGCAGTTCTTCCGAATCATACGATAGCTTCAGGGAAGGAGCAAGGCTGTTCAGGATAAAGAACTCACGCAGGCTAAACGATTTCAGTTCGCCGAAATAATTCCCTCCGCTGTAAGCCTTCCAGAAACGGAACGGTTCCTTCCCATCCCAGAATCCCATCTTTTTGGCAACATCGAAGACATTGGCGGAAGCCATATAATTGTCTTTATCCTTTAAATCCAAAGTAGATATGCGGGAGATATTAGCCGATACACTGACATGGTCGTCCGGAATGCGGACAGCTGCCCAGACACCGCCGATTTTGTCCGGCCCTTCACCGAAGACTTCAAATATCCAGACTTCATCCGGGTCGGCAATTGTCAGACATTCGCCGGAATCGCCATAGCCGTGTTCTTTGACCAGTTCACCGATCAGGCGAATGGCATCGCGGGCAGTCGTGCAGCGTTGAAGAGCGATCTTTTCCAACTCTTCGATCATGAACATGCCTTTCTTGTTAATCAGTTCTTTCCGTCCGGAAATGGTCGTTTCGCCGATGCCCAGTTGTTTTTCGTTGAGGCAAGGGTAGGAGGTATTCAAAAACTGATAGGTGGAACGGGCCTGCGGGATGGTTCCTTTTAACTCGACGTTGGTCTGGTCGCCCGGATATTCCGTATGCATCCGTCCGTTCCGGATGGCGACGGTCGTGTCGCGGTCATAGGTGGCGGCCGGAACAATATCCATCCAGGTACGGTAATTTCCGTCGCAAGTGTGGCTGGTCATTACCGAGCCGTCGGCAGAGGCTTTCTTGCCGACCATAATACTAGTGCAACTTTCCGGTGTGTTGACCGGTTGGGCATATTCAATCTCCTGCGCAGTTGTGATCAGACAGTGGCAGATAAGTGTAAGAGTAAAGAGAAACAATCTGTTCATGTGTTTGTCATTTGATTTAATGGCTAAAGATACAAACTGTATCGGAATAATTGCATATATTTGCCCAAATCTAAGGTGTGTACGATAACATAACAATTATAATCCCATGAGAAAACTATTATCTATTGTAGTATTGCTGGCTTTTCTTGCTTTGCCGGCATTTGCACAACTTGCTTTGTTCCCCACACCGGCGAAGGTTTCGGGAGGCAAAGGATCGTTTACAATCGGCACGGCTTCCCCGATCAGCGGGAATGGCGGATATGCCGATGAATTGGCTAAAAAACTACAGTCTGAACTAAAAGGACTGGGTTTATCAGGAACACCTTCCAAAGGCACGGTTCGACTGGTATTGGATGAAAAACTGAAAATGCCGGATGAGGCTTATTCATTAACAGTCAGTCAGGAATCCGTTTTACTGGAAGCCTCTTCGGAATCCGGCCTGTTCTATGCGAAAGAGGCCCTGAAACAACTGGCCCGTTTTGGAAAAGGAACAGTGAGAGCTTGTAAGATCACTGACCAGCCCCGTTATGGCTGGAGAGGTTTTATGCTGGATGAAAGCCGTCATTTCTTCGGTAAGGAGAAGGTGAAACAATATCTGGATATTATGGCTTCTCTCCGTATGAATATTTTCCACTGGCATTTGACCGACGAACCGGGCTGGCGTATCGAGATCAGGAAATATCCGAAGCTGACCTCTGTCGGTGCTATCGGTAACTGGCATGATCCGGAAGCCTCGGCTAAATTTTATACCCAGGAAGAGATAAAGGAGATCGTGGCTTATGCGGCAGAACGTCATATTATGGTAGTGCCGGAATTCGATATGCCCGGACATGCTACCGCTGTCAGCCGTTCTTATCCGGAACTGTCCGGTGGCGGCGAAGGCAAATGGGACGGTTTTACTTTCCATCCTTGCAAAGAGACGACCTATCAGTTTATCAGCGATGTTCTCGATGAAATCGTCTCTTTATTCCCTTCTCCATATATCCATATCGGTGGGGATGAGGTTCATTACGGTAACCAGAGCTGGTTTACCGATCCCGAAATCCAGCAGTTCATCAAAGATAAAGGATTGCAGAATGAAACCGGACTGGAGCACTATTTCGTGAAACGCGCAGCCGATATTGTAGCCTCTAAAGGTAAAACCATGATCGGTTGGGATGAAATCATCGATGCCGGTGTTTCTCCCGATAAAGCAATTGTGATGTGGTGGCGTCATGACCGTAAACACCAGCTGGTAAAAGCGCTGGAGAATGGTTACAATGTGATTATGACACCGCGCCGTCCGTTTTATGCAGACTTTGTCCAGTATGGCGAACATAAGGTGGGCCGTCTGTGGAACGGTTATAATGCGATCGAAGATGTCTACCGTTTCCCGGAACCTATTATTCACCTGACGAAAGATTATGAAGACCAGGTGATGGGCTTACAGTTCTCATTGTGGACGGAACGTGTGGCAGATGAGAAACGTCTGGACTTTATGACTTTCCCCCGCCTTGTCGCTGTTGCCGAAGATGGCTGGACACCTGCCAAGGCAAAAGAATGCAGTCTCTTTATGAAGAAGTTGCCTGTTTTCCTGCAATATCTGGATTCATTAGGTATCTATTACTTCAATCCGTTTGATCCGGCTTCGACTCCTGAGCCGAATGCTCCGGAAAAAGAAGATGTGTTGCAGAATGGTTGATCTGAAATAAAAAGAAGGGACGGAATCTATTACGATCCGCCCCTTCTTTTTGTTATCTATAATTATAGATTAATATCTTTTCTTACGGGCATTGCGGTCTGACGTTTCACGTCTCCACGGTTTTTCGCTGTTGCGTCTGTCGGTTGTGCTGCCGCTGAAACCACCGTCGCGTTTGCCTTTATAGCCACCGCCACCCTTATAACCGCCTCTGGAACCACTGCCACCGCGTGAGTTATTTCCTCCACGGCTGAATCTTCCACCCCGGCTGCTTCTGCCTTCGCCTTTGCCCTGCGCAGGCTCAACGGAGATGCGGCGTCCTTCGATCTCGAAACCGTTCATGCTGTCCATTACGCGCTGTGCTTCGCCTTCCTCTACTTCGAAGAATGAGAAGTTGTCGCGCAGGTCGATCTTGCCGATGCGAACCTTACCCGGTACGCATTTGTTGACAAGTTCGATCAGTTGGTTCGGATATAAGCCGTCTGATTTGCCGAAGTTCAGGAAGAAGCGTGAGAAACCTTCTTCTGCATTGTGGGCACGGCGTTCGCCGCGTTCTGCACGGTCGAGACGGGCCGAACGTTCGTCTACTTCCTGTATCTCGTCAGCATCTTTATAATAGTCGATCATACGGTTGAATTCCAGCGAAACAACACGTTTGATGATGTCTTCCTTGTCCAGCCATTCCAGTTTACGATAGATCTGCGGCATCAGTGTTGCGATCTCTTCTTCGTCCACCTTCACTTTTTCGATCTGGTCGACGAGGTTGAAAAGCTGCTTTTCACAGATGTCGTGTCCGGTCGGCATTTCACCTTTTTCGAATTTCTTCTTGATGATATTCTCGATCAGACGTATCTTACCTTTTTCCTTTACGTGGCAGATGGAAATAGAAATACCAGTCTTGCCGGCACGACCTGTACGGCCACGGCGGTGAGTATAAGATTCTACTTCATCAGGTAAACCGTAGTTAATTACGTGAGTCAGGTCATCCACGTCCAGTCCGCGGGCAGCGACATCGGTCGCAACCAACAACTGAATGTTTTTAACACGGAACTTCTGCATCACATAGTCGCGCTGCGCCTGGCTCAGTTCGCCATGCAGCGAATCGGCGTTGTAACCGTCCTGTATCAGTTTGTCGGCAATTTCCTGTGTTTCCTTACGGGTACGGCAAAAAACGATACCGTAGATGTTCGGATAGAAGTCGGCAATACGCTTCAATGCCAGGTATTTATCCTGTGCACGAACCATATAGTAGATATCCTTGATGTTCTTGTTACCTTCGTTTTTGTTCCCGATAACGATCTCTTTCGGGTTCTTCATGTACTTCTTCATGATGCTGGCAATACCCTGCGGCATTGTAGCGGAGAAAAGTAACATGTTACGTGCGGGGGGAACCTCAGCCAGAATCGCATTGATGCTGTCGGTGAATCCCATGTTCAGCATTTCGTCCGCTTCGTCCATAATAACGTTCCGGATCGTACCCAGATCGACTGTCTTACGGTTCATCAGGTCGAGCAGGCGTCCCGGTGTCGCTACCACTACATGTACGCCACGTTTTAACGTCTTGATCTGACTTTCAATGCTGGAACCTCCGTATACCGGCAGCACCTTCAGGTTGTCGATATATTTGGAGTAATCATTCAGGTCGTCGGCAATTTGCAGACAAAGTTCCCTGGTGGGACAAAGTATGAGTGCTTGAGGCTGATATCTTGTCACATCGATCTTCTGCAGGATGGGCAGACCGAAAGCGGCTGTTTTTCCTGTTCCTGTTTGTGCTAATGCAATTACGTCGTTGTCTTCTCCCAGCAAGAAAGGAATCACTTCTTCCTGTACCGGCATGGGCGATTCGTAACCCATTTCTTGAATTGCCTTCAATATGGGGGCGGCAACTCCTAATTCTTCAAATGTTTTCAAAATGTGATATATGTGTATATAATAAATTCAGAGGGTACAAAGGTAGATAAATAATTCGGATTCACATTAATATAACATAATTTCTTTTAATGTATCCCGCTTCTTATCTGTCAGATGTAATCCTTTTGACAGATATTTGTCTACCGAGCCGTAATCTTTCCGGATCCGTTTCAGGACCAGGTCGATCAACCCTTCGTTGACAGTGACCAAAGTGGTGATCGTTTCCTGTGCATTTGTACTCAGGTCGCGTGCCATATAGGCCAGATGTCCGATATTGATATTCTCGTTGGAAGCCATGTAATCTTTAATGATTGTTTCTTCCGGTATTCCGAGAGCAAACAGCAGTATGGCGGTCAGGTAACCCGTACGGTCTTTTCCCATCGAGCAGTTAATCAGGATCGGATAATTATCCTTATCCAGAAAAACATCGAGCGCCTTAGCGTATTGTTCGCTGTAATCAGTAACGTACTGCAAATAAGTGTCCTGCATGAACAGGATTCCGTCTCCTTTACGCATCCGGTCTTCCTGTATGCGGGCAACTACGTGATCCATATTCTTTATGGGAATAGGGATGTGTACGATGTTTGCATTGGAATAACGTAGCGGACTGGCTGCTACTTCATCATTCCCGCGCAGGTCTATAACCGTTTTGATATGCAGATTGTTCAGACGGATCGAATCCCATTCGCTCAGGGAGCTGAGTTGTCCGGAACGGAATACCTGTCCCCAGCGGGTCGTTTTATGGTTGTGGGCAGTCCCGTAGCCACCGATTTCCCGTAGATTCTGGAGGCTGTCCATCGATACGGAGCGGGCACCGATCGTCTTGAAATATTTATCGTTGAAAGACAACAGGAAATATTTACGCGACATATTATCGTTGGTGATATAAGTCGTGACACCGTCTTTTATGTTGGCATATCCTGCGGGAAGAGATCTGTTGAACGATTCGGGATCGTCGGAAACATACATCTTAAGTATACCTTCCATTTGCGGTTCGGTTTCCCATTTCAGAATATAATTCCCTATATCATCGCGCAGGCAGAGCGCCCGTATTTCCGGATTGTTGGAGGAACAACCCGTTATCAACGTAACACAAGCAAACAGAGAAAAAATCTTTACTAACATCGTCTTTCTAGCATACATACATTACAAAGATAATAATTCCTGCCCTTTTTCGTACCGGAGTTAATGATATTTAAGACTACTGGCGGTATGAGGTTGCAAATTCTTTAGAAATGTAATTATCATAGCTTTGGCATACTTCAGACGCAAGGTCCATGCCGCAGCGGATAATCTTTTCCCAGGTTTCTTTGCTCATGGTCGAAAGATCATGATATCCGATATTATATTTCAATAATCCGTAAATGATACCGGCATTGAAATTATCTCCGGCACCGATAGTACTGACTGGATTGATCATGTCGGTATCGAAATGTTCGGACAATTTGCCTGTGTACAGATTCACCCCGTTTGCCCCGTGTGTGGAGATGAACCGTTCACAGTAAAATTTGATATGGTCGGCATAGACCCGTTCTACCTCTGTCTTTCTGAAAATATTGAAGAAGTCTTCGTCCGAACCACGTACGATATCTGCATATTCCAGATTTTCGAAGATGGTGGGAGTGAGGTATATCGCTTCATGGGCGTGCGCTTTCCGGAAGTTCGGATCATAATAAATGATCGCTTTCCGTTCTTTCGCATATTCCAGAAATTCAACCATCCGTTCTCTCAGAGCCGGATTCAGGGAGTAATAGGAGCCGAAAATAAAGATATCGTCCTCATTGATGACCGGTAGCGGTACTTCCAGCCGTTGTTTGGGATAATCTTTATAAAAAGTGTAATTGGCATTGTTTTCATTGTCGAGGAAAGCCAGCGATATCGGACTCTTCCCGTCCGGGAAACGGTCTACAAATTCTGTCGAGATATGATTCTCTTCCATGAATCTACGGATGATCTCACCTACATGGTCGTTGCCGACTTCGCTGATGAAAGAAACCGGGACTCCCAGACGCCCCAGCGACACTAATCCGTTGAAGACTGATCCGCCCGGCACGGCTGTGTGCGGCTGGTCGTTCTTAAAGATAATGTCGAGAATCGTCTCTCCGATGCCAATAACTTTTCTCATATAATGGGCTGTTTATAGTCTATTCATTCTTGCTCTGTTCGCGGCTTTTCGATCCGAGGTAACCGCCGTGATGCCGTTTGGCATAGTCTTTATTGTTGAAATTGATCCTTTTCATCGTACCTACCACCAAAATATCCCCGATAACGGTCATCACCGTCGTTGAAGTGGTCGGAGTGAGTCCCAGCGGACACACTTCTTTCGGAGCTCCCGTAAGCAGGCATACGTCGGCATCTTTTGCCAGCGAACTTTCCGAATTGCTGGTGATAACGATAAATTTCATGTCGGGCACCAGACCGCGTGTCAGTTCTACCAGTTCCAGCAATTCGCGTGTCTTTCCGGAATTGGAGATCAGTAACATGATATCATTGTCACGCACGATACCCAGGTCGCCATGTTGTGCTTCGCTGGGATGCAGGAAAAAGGCCGGCGTACCGGTCGAACTGAAGGTGGTAGCAATGTTCATGGCAATCTGGCCGGCTTTTCCCATTCCACTGGTAATCAGTTTCCCTCCCAGTTCGTGAACATATTTGACAATAAGAGTTACTGCTTCTTCATAGCCGGAGGTTACCGGGATATTCAGTACTGCTTCAGCCTCCTGTTGCAGGATGCAGGCGATTGCTTCGTGTGACATAGATACTTTATTAATTATACAATTATCCTAACAGTGTGCAAAAATACGATTAAAAAAATCAATTCATTCCCCGGGCTTTATAAATTTTTGCCTTAGCATCATTGATGCGCTGGAATTTTTCGTTGGCCGCTTTGTGGATATCTTCTCCTAAGGCAGCCACTTTGTCCGGATGATGTTTCAGGGCAAGCCGGCGATAGGCGGCACGTACTTCTTCGTTGGTTGCTTCCGGTGTTATTTCAAGAACCTTGTAAGCCTCTTCCAGCGTATTTGTTTCCAGATTAAGCATCGACTCGACCTCTCTGTCCGATAATCCCATGGATAAGGCTACTTCTTTGAGAGCTTCTATCTCTTCCGCGCATACATGCCCGTCGCTTTTGGCGATCTGGGCCAGAAAAGCCATGAGTTGCAGGCGTTCTTCGTAACTCAGGTTGTATGCGATCTGTGTTCCGCATTCCCGGATGGTATTTTTGAAAGCCATCGGATTTTCACGATCCATGCGTTTCTGCTGTTCGAAAAGGTTCAGTAAAATCTGTTCCCCCTGGGATACGGCCATTTCTCCGAAATTTCTTCTGAGGAACTGGCGCACAAACTCCATTTCACTGTGCATGATCCGCCCGTCGGCTTTGATGATGTACGATGCCATCACGAGCATGGAGAAAAGGAAGCTGTTTCGCTGGCCCGTGTATCTGTCTTCCGGGGAGGGTTCACTTTCATAACTCCTTCCGCCGTATGCCTGTCCCGCCTGATTGATCCCTTCATCAAACAAAGAGCCGAATACGATTCCGGCCAGAGCGCCCAAAGGCCCTAAAGCCATAAATCCGATAATGCCGCCGATCCATTTTCCTATTCCCATACGATTTTTGTATACTTTTCCGGCAAAGATATGAATTATTTTATTGGGATGATATATGATATGTATAAGGAGGATGAGAAACCGTTTCTTTGTTCCCGAACAAATATAAAATAGATCCCGATGTTTTTGGATTTACTATACGTACTAAACAGAATTACTACGGCAGCTAATCAATGGTTGATAACCATCAACCGATTGGCCGACAATCATCAACCGTTTGGTTCATAATTATCAACCATACGGCTGATAATTATCGGCCGCTGAAATGTAACGGTTGTCTCAATGAAGAGAATGGAGTAACTGGTTGGTAATGAAGTAATAACTTTGACAAGCGAAGATAAGGATAAAACTGCTGTGTTGCAAGAAAATTTTGCTTTCTTCAAAACCATTACGGGTTTATTTTAACCGATGAAAGGGAAACCTTGAAATTCCGCGAAAGAAATTGATTCTATCCACATATTAATGTAATATAAAATCTTATATTTGCCACATAACGAAAATCGTTGATCTAAATGCTCTGAATATGAAACCGTTTAAGCAAGTTTACCTTATTATTATTGTGATTGGCCTTTTGTCTTGTCATTCAGGGCAACTCGATAAAGTATTACAGCAGGCAGATTCTCTGATGGAGAATGACCCGGATAGTGCTTTGGAACTTTTATCGTCTTTCCCTCATCCGGAAACATTGAACCAGGCAGACTTTGCCGCTTATCAGTTGATGTATACGAAGGCGAAGGATAAATGTTATATGGATTTATCCTGTGATACCACCCTTATTTTAAAATCATTGGTATACTACAAGGAACAAGGCAATGCTTCTCAAAAAGGCTGGTCGAATTATTATGCAGGCCGTGTCTATGAAGAGGCCGGAAAGCTATTTGAATCCGGATTGTATTTCCTGAAAGCGGCCGAATATGCGGGGGAGATACCTGACCATCTTTTGGGGATGATGGCTAATTATTATTTGGGAGAGTTGCACGATAAGCAGTATGCTTTTGATAAATCGCTGGAGGCTTATAAAACATCGTATGCTATTTACGGTCAAACTTCCGGAGAGAAATATACAGGAACTTTACTGCATGCGATTGGTTCCGAGTTTGGAATAAACGGTAATCGGGATAGTGCTTATTTTTATTTGGAGAAGGCATTGGAACTTACTCGTGAGCGGAATGATTCTGTGGAAATAGCTGCTATATATAATGATATAGGACTTTATTTGAGAGAAGATAGCCAATATCCGAAAGCAAAATATTATTTCCAGCAATCATTGTCATTTGACAATGATAGTAGTTGGACAACCATTCAAAAGATAACTTTAGCTGAAATTCATGCATATTTGAATGAGACGGATTCAGCACTTTTTTTATTGAAAGATGTGAAATCTGTCGTGGAAGCGTCAGAAGATATAGAATTACAGGCTATTTATTATTCGGCCTTGGCAGAAACGGAAGCCGCAAATAGAAAATATGAGTCTGCATATCTTAATCAAAAGCGATATGTTACCTGTGTTGATTCTATTTATCAACTTCAGCGTAAAAGTTCATTAGCTGAAACAGAGCAAATCTATAATTATATAAAGTACCAGGAAGAGAATGAAAAACTAAATGCGATACAACATAATGCTATTATTATTGGGGGAGTTGCTTTGGGTGGATTTCTCCTTCTTATTTTTGCTATTATCTGGAAAAGATGGAAGAAGAAACTGGATTTATCAAATGCAGAAGAGACAGTAGAAACCTTGCGAAAGATGGAAAAAGAAAGTCAAACATCATCCGGTTGTTCTGGAGAGAAGAAGGATAAGATGGTAAAAAAAGCATTGTTGATGCAATTAAATATAGCAAAAGTATTGGCACAATTAGACGAAAGTTCAGATGAGGACAGGACTTTCCTGGAGGAATTTAATCGTTTATTTTATAAAGGTCAGCATACGATAGGGATCAATTGGAATGAATTTTATTCGTTAGTAGATTTACTGTATGATGATTTTGTCAATAAATTGCAAGATAATTATGGGAAAATCTTACTGGAAAAAGAAATTCAACTTTGTTGTCTGCTTAAGGCAAATATGAGTACTTCTGAAATAGCTTGTATAATGGGACAAAGTATATATACGGTTCGTACACGAAAGACTAGTATACGGAAAAAACTGAATGCTCCTGATGCTGCCGATATTATTATTTTTTTGGAGAAGGAACTAGCATCTAAGTGTTAAATGGATTTAAATATTAATCTCTGTATATGTTGATGGTGAATCATACTATGTGAAATATTAATTTTATCAAATGTGTGAAAATTTAATTGTCTGATTTATAGCTGCTTTTAGATTTTACATATTAATAGCTACCATTGAAATATAATTCATTAAAAGCTTGTTATATTAATTCTTCTCAAAATACCTTTGCTAAAAATTAAAACAAGTAGCAAATATGGGAACGAGAATAATTAGTTTATTGTTAACTATTACGTGTTGTACAACATTCTTAGTGAAAGCAGATCAAGTAAAAATAAAAAAATCAAGGAAAGATTCTGGTGGGGTACGTTCCATCTCCTTAGATCCCTCTCATCTCACGGTTAATTTGGATAATAATGTAATCCATGTTGATTTTCTCATATTGTTGAGAGATGTCAATATTTCTATTGTCAGTTCGAATGGCAGACAGGTTCATCAACAAGTTATTTCTCCTCAAACTTCTTCGGTTGATATTGACTTAAGCGGAGAAGAGTCGGGAGTATACACGGTTTATTTTACTGATGCGACAGGTATCTGTTTGTTTGGTGAATTTGTATTATCGCAGATAACATATAAAATTTGATACTATGAATAAGAAATTGTTTACCTATCAATCATGGTTGTTAAAAATTACCATGATTACTTTTTGGGGTGTTGTTTTTTGTCAGTGTAAGTCGGATAATGATTTACCAGAACCTGATAGCCCTGAACCAGAAGGAGAAATACCTCTTATAACTAAAGCTGCCTTTGATGACTATTTTGAGTGGGACAGGTTGGATAAATTTCCAATTTACAATCCTAATATAGGTCGTTCTGATAATATTGAATTACCTTGGGCCAAAGGTTCTACAGTCTCATTGGGTATTCCGAACGAATGGCTGGATCCTAATGCATATAGTCCGACATTTAGCGAACGATATTATTCGAGGGAAAATAATTGGGTGTTAGTCTACAGTAATTTGACAAAAAATACGGTAAATAAATATTTTGCTTTGTATAATACTCATACAGGGTTGCTACGTTTTTTTGTTTATGCTTTATCTAATGCTTCTGGTGGTGGAGTTAGCAGTTCGTATTGGGGGATTCGTGTTGATAAATCAACATCTCTGTTCAATTTTACAACAGAGTTTGCGGATGATATGACAAAAAAGATTGCAAGTCCTTCTTATATAACTTCGCCTCCTGGAACAGTTATGGGTACACAATTTATAGGGAAAGGGTATCAGGTCAATAATTGGTATGGTCTGGAAGTTGAATGTGCATATGACCCATCTATTGCAGTTGGAACTCTATATAATTTTGAGATGATGGGATGGGCAGTTAATAAAACAACTATAACTGGTGACGGGAAGACCGATGGTTCAATAACAGGAACTGTTGAATTTATGGCACCTACCTCTAATTTTAATATTAGTCTCAGTGAAATGTTTAAGCAGAGCAATTCCAAAACAAATATTGTGGCCGACAATGGTGGTGTTGTTCGAGGTCTGGGTGATAAGATAGAGGAAGGAATCAGTAAAAATGATTCTTTTTTTAAAGGATTATGGAATAATATAAAAAGAAAAGCAATGTCCGGTATTGGTGACGGTGTGAAAAATGGCCTACAGGCTATATTTACCTCTGGTGGTTCGGTTGCTGCTAAAGCGTTGACCGGTGCTGTCAGTTCCATATTGGGAATAGGAGGAAGTAAACCTTCTGTCGGTAAAGTTGATTTACGCCTATCTTCTAATACTAAGTTTACCTTCGAAGCGGAGCAGGTACTTCCTGGTTGGGGAACAGTTTCACAATTACCCATTCCCGGTTGTTCAACAAATCCTAATGATATGCCGCTATATAATGAATCGCTTGGCGTATGGAACCTGAATAAGATGCCAATTCTGAATATAGAAGGAATTTCTCACGATTTTTATATTAATACGCAAACCTTTTACAAGGGAGTATATAATTTTCGCTATTATTTGGATTGTACCCAAAACGATTTAATCATAAATAGTGCTATCAGGAATAAAGTGACGATAAGTAGTTTTAATGTGCAAATCGCAGCAGAAGATAATAATCCATATATATTCGGTTCTTCTTCTGTTGGTGAATATGGTGGATATGAGCCAGAACCGTTTGGATGGATTGGAAATAAAAAATATTATTCTAAAATACTTATTGGAAGACCGTCAGGAAGTAGTTCTACAGTTAGTGCTCTATATGGTTCTGTTTTTGTTAAAAATTATCCGGTATATGAAGATATAAGACATGTGTCACCTACGGAATTCTATCATGGAAATTTTAAAGCTGTTGTTTCCTTTGATATGAAGGATAATGCGACAGGAAAAGTTTATTCATTCTCAAAATGGTTTAATGTGAAATTAGGTAGTCAGACTGTTAATTACAAGAAAATAGAGGTGAAGGGTGAGAGTGATTGTGAAAATTATATTAATGCGATTAAAAATTCAGCATATCCACCTGCATCAGGATATTATACATGGGATGAGTTTGATATAAAAAAGTAATAGAATTATTTTTCTATTCATATTTTAGAAAATCTTTCTTGACATGGAGATGTTATTTTATTATTGCATCTCTATGTTTAATATTTTATAATATGAATGATATTTGATTTTTTATTCGTATGTTTAAAGCCATTGATTAACATAAAATATAATCGCATGAAAAAACTCAATCTAACATTATGTTGGCTGTTTGTGGCAGTATTTGCTTTACAACAGCTTTGTGCACAACAGTTGCAACCTCTTCCCGTTGATCCGAAGGTAAAATATGGGAAGTTGGATAACGGGCTTACTTATTATATCCGGCAGAATAAATTGCCGGAAAACCGTGCCGATTTTTATATTGCACAACAGGTAGGTTCCATACTGGAAGAAGATTCCCAAGCCGGATTAGCTCATTTTCTGGAGCATATGGCTTTTAACGGAACAAAAAATTTCCCCGGAAAAATGATGACTAACTATCTGGAAACAGTCGGTGTCCGTTTTGGCGAGAATCTGAATGCCTATACTAGCTTTGATAAAACTGTGTATATGATTATGAATGCGCCTGTTACGCGTCAGGGTATTATAGACTCCTGTCTGTTGGTGCTTCATGATTGGTCTAACGGTATTTCGTTGGATGGTGAGGAGATCGATAAGGAGCGTGGCGTCATACGTGAAGAATGGCGTACCAGCGGAAATGCCGGCATGCGCTTGATGAAACAGCAGCTTCCGGCTATGTATCCGGGTAGCCAGTATGCCAATCGTTTGCCGATAGGAAGTATTGATGTGATCAATAACTTTAAACATGATGAGATACGCGCTTATTATAAAAAATGGTATCGCCCCGATTTGCAGGCTGTTATTGTGGTGGGTGATATTGATCCGGATAAGATTGAGGCTCAATTAAAGACGCTGTTTGCCGATGTGCCTAAGCCTGTAAATCCGGCAGAACGTATTCTGTATCCGGTTCCTGATAATGAGGAACCTTTGGTTTCGGTTGCACAGGACAAAGAGGCGACAATTCCTTATGTGTACCTATTCTTTAAACATGATCAAATGCCGGATGAGGTGAAAGCATCGGCAGCGGGAATAGTGATGAACTACATAAAAAATGTCTCCAGTGTCATGATGAACGAACGTTTCCGTGAAATCCTGCAAAAACCGGATGCTCCGTTCCTGGGAGCTTCGGGATATGATGGTAATTACTTTGTCGCTAAAACAAAAGATGCCTGGAATGTATTCTGTGCTGCAAAAGAAGGAAAGGTTACTGATGCGCTTGCTGCCATTACGCGCGAAACAGAGCGGGTGAACAAATATGGGTTTACCGCTTCCGAATATGAACGTGCCCGGGTGAATGTGTTGAAGAATTATGAATCGAATTATAAAGAACGGGATAAACAGAAAAACGGAACTTACTCAAACAGATATGTGGGCCATTTTACAGACGGGGGGTCCATCTCAGGGATAGAAAATGAATATGCTATGATCAACCAAATAGCACCGTCGGTTACTCTTGAACAGGTCAATCAATATATTCAGGATATAATCGGAGAGAAAAATGTTGTTATATCTGTATCCGGCCCGGAAAAAGAAGGACTTGTATATCCCACGAAAGAAGAATTGCTGGATGTATTTAATAAAGCACGTCAGGAGGAATTGACGCCTTATGTTGAAACGGTGTCTGATGAACCTTTGATAGAGGAATTGCCTGCACCCGGCAAGATCGTATCATCTAAGGAAAATGAGTTGCTGGGTGTAACGGAACTGACTTTGTCCAACGGCATTAAGGTTTTACTGAAAAAGACAGATTTTAAAGATGACCAGGTATTAATGACAGCCACCAGTCCGGGAGGTACGACTATGTTCGGCAATGAAGATATTGCGAATCAGAAGTTGATAAATAGTGCAATCAATCTGGGTGGTGTTGGAAATTTCAGCAAAACGGATTTAGCTAAAAAACTTGCGGGAAAGAAAGTTAATGTTTATGTTTCTCTCGGTCCGGATTGTGAGAAAGTGGATGGGTCTTCCTCTCCGCAGGATATTGAAACAATGTTCCAGTTGATCTATCTCTATTTTAATAAGCCTCGTATGGATAATGATGCGTATGCTTCATTTGAAGAAAGAATGAAATCACAGTTGACAAACCTGGATCTCAATCCGATGGTTTCGTTCAGTGATACACTGAGCACTTATCTATATAATGGAAATCCCCGTGTAATGCGTGTACAGTTGTCTGATTTTGATCATATAAGCTATGCCCGGATGATGGATCTTTATAAAGAACGTTATGCGGATGCATCCGATTTTATTTTCACATTTGTCGGAAATGTAGATACGGATGCTATCAAGCCGTTGATAGAACAATATCTGGCAACTTTACCATCTCTTGGTCGCAAAGAACCGAAAGGTCGGGAAGATGTATATGCTCATATGCAAAAGGGAATTACGGAAAAGCGTTTTGCTCGTTCGATGGAGACTCCTAAAGCTTCTATTGTCGGCATTTATTCCGGACAACTGGATTTTACACCCGAAAATATGACATTGCTCACCGCCTTGAAACAAATACTTGATATTGTTTATGTGGAGAAGGTCAGGGAAGAAGCCGGTGGAACGTATGGCGTCAGCGTTTCTTCACAGTTGGGTTATTTCCCGAAAGGAGAGGTCGCTTTGCAAACATATTTCGATACGGACCCAGAGAAGGCTGATTTAATGAATAAAATTGTACGTGAGGAACTTCAGAGTATCGCGAAAGATGGTCCGCGTATTGAAGATTTTAATAAGACGAAAGAAAATATGCAGAAGAAATATGCGGAGAATCTGAAAGAAAACAGTTATTGGTTGCGTGTGGTCGATGATTACTATTTCCATAATCTGGATCGCCATACACCTAATAAAGCAGTACTTGACGGTATGACTTCAAAGCAGATACAGGAGATTGCTCAAAAGATACTTTCGCAGGGGAATATGCTGGAAGTATTTATGGAACCGGCTAAATAGGATTATATAAAAAACTGATATAGAGGATCTGGGAAGTGTTTAAAATACTTCCCGGTTCTTTAAATGAAAATAGGCATTATTAAACGAATTCTGGTCTAAATCCTTATCTTTGTCTGAATGTTTAATCCGGTTGAGTTATGGAAAGAAATTATCCGATAGGAGTACAGAGTTTTGAGAAGATACGGAAGGACAATTATGTATATATAGATAAAACCCGGTATGTTTACAGGTTGGCGAAAACCGGTTCATATTATTTTCTGAGCCGTCCGCGACGTTTTGGAAAAAGTCTATTGATTTCTACGTTTCAGGCCTATTTCGCTGGGAAAAAAGAACTTTTTGAGGGGTTAGATATCGAACAATTGGAGAAAGACTGGACGACTTATCCTGTGCTTCATCTCGATCTGAATGCACGAAATTACGAAGATGAAAATTCCCTGCTGGAAGAATTGAACAAACATTTGGAAATATGGGAGCGTGAATATGGAAGCCATTATGGCGATCGTGCTCCGGAAGAGCGTTTTTTTCATGTCATTCGTTTAGCATATGAGAAAACGGGGCAACGGGTAGTTATTTTGGTGGACGAATACGATAAACCGATGTTGCAGGCTATCGAAGATGACAGGTTACAACAGGTGTACCGAAACCAATTGAAGCCTTTCTACGGGGTGATGAAGAGCATGGATAGTTATATCAAATTTGCTTTCTTGACAGGGGTGACCAAATTTGGGAAAATAAGTGTTTTCAGTGATTTGAATAACTTGAACGACATTTCAATGAACCCTGATTTCGCAGCTATTTGTGGTATGACTGAAAAGGAGATACATCATTATTTTGATTTGGATATCCATACATTGGCAACCAAAGAGGATCTGACTTATGATGAAACTGTTGAATTGCTAAGGGATAATTATGACGGTTATCATTTTACCGAAAATTCGGAGGGTATCTATAATCCTTTCAGCTTACTGAATACGTTTTATGCCATGCGCCCCGATAGTTATTGGTTTGCAACGGGAACACCAAGTTTTCTGGTGTACCTTTTGCAAAGATCCCGTTATGATTTATGGGAATTGGAAGAGGTGGAAACAGACTCCGATGTGTTGGATAGTATTGATTCCTTTTCGAAAAATCCGATACCGGTAATTTATCAAAGTGGATATCTGACCATCAAAGGATATGATAAGCGCTTCAAATTATATACGTTGGGTTTCCCGAATTTGGAGGTTAAAGAAGGCTTTTTTAAATACCTGTTGCCTTATTATGCCGATGTAAAGGAAACGGATACGACTTTCAATATCCGTAAATTTGTAGGTGAAGTGGAAACTGGCGATTACGACTCTTTCTTTTCCAGGCTTCAAACCTTCTTCAGTAACATTCCTTACGACTTGGGCGGCGATTTGGAGAAACATTACCAAAATGTACTTTATATTATAAGTTGCTTGATGGGATTTTATGTTGATGCTGAATATCACACCAATCGTGGAAGGGCGGATTTAATCCTGAAAACTCCGGCTTACATTTATATAATGGAGTTCAAATTGAACGGAACATTAGAAGAAGCGATTCGCCAGATCGAAGAGAAAGGTTATGCCGAGCCGTTTGCTCACGATCCTCGTAAATTGGTCAAGCTAGCTGTAAATTTCAGTTCTAAAACAAGGAATATCGAAGGATGGAAGGTGGTCTGAGCATAACTTTAAAGATTGTCTACCACGGAAATTTATCAGGCATTCTTCCTTTCTCCTTTTATTATTGTACTTTTGCACGTCAATTAAGCGAAAGATAACAATGCATTACTTCTCACATATTTTACCTAATGGTCTTCGTATGGTACATTTGCCGATGGAATCGCCGGTTTCGTACTGTGGATTTGCTGTAAATGCCGGAACCCGGGATGAAGAATCGAACGAATTTGGTCTGGCTCATTTTGTGGAGCATATGATGTTTAAGGGTACCGAAAAGCGGAAAGCCTGGCATATCCTGAACCGGATGGAGAATGTAGGCGGAGAACTGAATGCTTATACGACCAAGGAAGAGACATTTGTGTATTCTATCTTTATGGAAGAACATTATCAGCGTGCTTTCGAATTACTGACGGATTTGATCTTCCATTCACAGTTTCCGCAACAGGAAATAGAGAAAGAAGTGGATGTGATCCTGGATGAGATTAATTCGTATGAGGACAGCCCTTCGGAACTGATCTTCGATGAATTCGAGAATTTGCTTTATGACGGGCATGCGCTGGGACATAATATATTGGGAGATGAGGCTTCTCTTCTGACCTTTAATTCTGAATCGGGCCGTTCGTTTATGCGTCGTTTTTATGCACCGAAAAATATGGTATTCTTTTCGATGGGGCGTGTGGATTTCAAGAAGATCGTTAAACTGGCGGAAAGTCTGCTGTCGGATATCGCTTTCCCGATTGCTTCCCGCAACCGGGTGGCACCTGCCGGAATTCTTCCGTGTGTGAAGAAAGTGCATAAGGATACGCACCAGGCGCATGTACTGATCGGTAGTCGTGCTTATAGTATGCATGATGAAAAACGGATACCGTTGTTCCTGCTTAATAATATGCTGGGTGGTCCGGGCATGAATAACCGTCTGAATGTTTCACTCCGTGAGAAGCATGGATTGGTTTATAATGTTGAATCGAATGTTACTTCTTATACCGATACAGGCCTGGCTAGCATCTACTTTGGTACGGATCCGAAGAATATGGAGAAAGCTTTGAGGTTGGTTCATAAAGAGTTAGGTAAGATACGTGACATCAAGTTGTCCGCCACGCAACTGGCTGCTGCCAAAAAGCAGGTTATCGGTCAGTTGGGTGTTTCGGGAGATAATAAAGAAGGACTTTTCCTCGGTTTGGGAAAGAGCTTCCTCCACTATAACCGGTATGATACCCTTCCGGAAGTTTTCAGCAAGGTCGAAAGCCTGACTGCTGAAGAGATACAGGAGGTGGCGAATGAGGTGTTCGCGCCGGAGCGGTTGTTTAGCCTGATTTATCAGTAATATACAATATATCTCATACTTACCAACATTCTGCCTTGTCCTTTAGCTCAGGGATGCTGTTTTTGGTGAATACGGGACTTGCTATTCCTTTTCGTTTCTGGGTGATGTAATCGTTGAGTAAGAGGAATGCCTGACGACCGAGCAGGGAGATGGCAATCAGGTTGCAGATCGTCATCAGTCCCATTGTTATATCGGCCAGGCTCCAGGCCAGGTCGAGGCTTGCCAAAGCACCGAACATAACCATTCCACCGACTAACAGGCGGTAGGTGAACAACACGCTTTTCTTTTGAGTGACGAATCGTATATTGGCCTCTCCGTAATAATAGTTACCGATAATGCTGCTGAATGCGAACAGCAAAATGGCTACAGCGACGAAGATACTGCCGATATTTCCAACCTCATTGGTCAGTGCATGTTGCGTCAGTTGTACGCCGTTCACACTCCCGTCGAGCGGGGCACCACTGAAAAGGATAATGAAGGCCGTACAGGAGCAGATGATCAGTGTGTCGGTGAAAACACCTAATGTCTGGATAAGACCTTGCTTTACGGGATGCGATACGTCGGCTGTTGCCGCTACGTTCGGAGCCGAACCCATACCTGCCTCATTACTGAACAGGCCCCGTTTGATTCCCTGCATCAAAGCGGCTCCGACCGTTCCGCCGATGGCCTGTTCCCATCCGAAAGCATTGCCGATGATGAGTTCTAGTACGGCTGGAAGTTTTCCTATGTTGAAAAGAACGATACCCAATGCCAGCGCAACATATCCGAGAGCCATTACAGGAACAATAATACTGCTCACTTTCGCGATCCGTTGAATGCCACCAAAAATAATGAGGATGGTCAGGATGGTTAGTATGCCGCCAATAATCCTGTGGTCGAATCCGAAGGCCCCTTCCCAGGCTGCGCAGATCGTGTTACTTTGTACCGAATTGAAGGCAAAGCCGAAAGTGATGGAGATCAATACAGCAAAAAACACGCCCATCCATCGTAACCCGAGGCCGCGTTCCATGTAATAGGCCGGCCCTCCGATAAAGGAGTCTTTTCCTCTTCTTTTATATAATTGTGCTAATGTCGATTCGACGAAGGCGCTGGAGGCTCCCAATAAAGCAATGATCCACATCCAGAATACGGCTCCCGGACCGCCAACCGCAATTGCCGTAGCTACTCCCGCCAGATTGCCCGTTCCGACACGGCTGGCCAGCGATACGGCAAATGCCTGAAAAGAAGAGATATGTTTTTCACCGTTTTTAGTTTTTCCGGTAGAATCTCCAAGCAATTTTATCATTTCTTTTATCATGCGGAACTGTACGAAACGAGTTTTCAGGGTAAACCAGACGGCACAACCCAATAGCATGATAATTAATATATATGACCATAATACATCATTGATGATGCTAATCCATGAGTTTACGATATCCATGTGTTTGGCTTGTTTTGTTTCAAAGATAAAGTTTTTTTGCGTACCACCTCTTCACTCCTTATAACAACAGCGAAAAAAATCGTGTTAAAATCGCATTAACATTTACCCTCGGAAAATGGCCCATTTGTTAAAGAATTACCTCCGTTTTACCCCCAATCGTAGGGAGTGGACCTTCACTGGAGGTTCACTGGAGCTAATACGGAGGTTATATGGAGCATTTCGGTGTTAAAACCGACAAGAATCTTTATGCATATTTAACCGGTTTTGCGTGAACACAATTTTGGATTATTCGCTATCGGCATGTAACCAATATCAACCCGGAAGAGCATGAAGTTTGAATTATTTTTCATGATTTACTATTTGAATGTCAAATTATTAGACACTGGTGTATAAAAATTAGACATTGGTATTTTTATATGGTGCATACAATTATGTGATAAACAATCAGATATGTTTTTGGCATATATTTTGGATAATAGGAGGAAATGATAAATCATATGAAAACGATATTAAGAAATTCTCTAAGTGTATTACGACGTTTTAAGATGGCGGCTTTTTTGAATGTAACAGGGTTGGCCGTTGCTTTTGCCGCTTTTATTGTTATCCTGATACAGGTAGATTACGAACGGAATTTTGATCATTGCCATTCGACTTCAGATCGGGTATATCGTTTGGATTTGACGTTTCCCGGTACTTTCGGTACGATTCTGCCTCGTGCTTTTGTGGAGGAAGTTATCCAGTCATCGCCCCATATCGAAGCCGGTAGTCTGATCTATCCGTATAATCCGGAAGTCTATTTTTCTGTGATGGAAGACGGACAAAAGATTGGTTATCGGGAGTTGATACAAACTTGCCATCCGGCTATTACCCGGGTATTTGATTTTCAGATTATTGAAGGAGAACGGGATTGTCTGAAAGACCCGGAAAAAGTAATCTTGCCGGAAAGTATGGCTCTCAAAATGTTTGGTGAACAGCCCGCTGTAGGAAAAGCCATTCATGCCGAAGAAGCAATTCAGTCGAAAGACAACCGTGAGTATACGGTTGGGGCGGTCTATAAAGATTTTCCGGGAAACTGCCAGATGCGTAACCTGATCTATACGGCAATCGGTGAAACCTATCAGCGGGACAATTTCGATGCCAGCAATTATATTTGTTACCTCTTGCTTGATACGCCGGAGTCGGCACAAGCTGTAACGGATAATTTTAATACCCATTTTGATTATGCCAAAGTAGGTTTGGAGGGAGAGGGAGGTATCAGGTTGACCCCGTTGACAAGTATTTATTATATGAACGAAAGCCAAGACGGAACGATCTTTCGGAGTGGCAATAAGGAAGTTACCGGGTTGCTATTCTTTATTGCTTTGCTAATCATCATTGTGGCTGCCATCAACTTTACTAATTTCAGTACATCGCTGACGCCTATGCGCATTAGAAGCATCAACACTCAAAAGGTATTGGGTAGTTCGGATGCCGTATTGCGTTGTGCGTTATTAGTGGAGGCGGCAATTATTAGTATGATAGCTTGGGTACTGAGCCTGTTTATGATATGGATATTGGGACGTACGGAGGCTTTGCCTTTTGTGGAGGCAAATTTGGAGATAGTAAGTAACCTGTCTATTATATTATTGACCGGTGTTATAGCGCTGATTACCGGTATTGTCGCCGGATTGTATCCCTCCTGGTATGTGACTTCTTTTCCTCCGGCATTGGTTTTGAAAGGGAGTTTCGGACTTTCACCTTCCGGGCGAAAGTTGCGTACGGTTTTGATCGGTGTTCAGTTTGTCGTTTCTATTCTGTTGATTATCGGAGCTGTTTTTGTACGTCTTCAAAACAATTATATGCGTGGTTATTCTTTGGGATTCGGCAAGGAGCAGATTGCCGTTGTCCGTTTGAACGGAGAAATCTATAACAAATCGCGCGAAACGTATGTAAATCGACTGAAAGAATATTCGGGTATCGAAGATGTTGCTTTTGCTATGGAGAAAGTAGGTTCGAAAGATGGTTACAGTACCAGCTCCGGTTCTGTAAAGGAAAAAGAAATACAATTTTTTCAGATATATGCCTCATCCAATTTTCTTCGTGTTATGGGAATTCAGGTAGAAGAAGGGCGTGATTTTTTACAAGCAGATGAGTTGTCGGAAGAAGCCGTATATATCTTTAACCATACAGCGCAAATGAGTGCGGATATGGAAGTTGGCGACCGGGTTACGTCGTGGTTGGCTGGTCGTATTGTAGGTCTTACCGGTGATGTGAAATTTACTTCGCTTCGCAATGGAGAGAATAATATTGCTTTTGTGACAGGTAATATGCCTATCCCTTTGACAGTTTCTTATATTCGCTTGAAGGCCGGAACAGACATACTTGGAGCTGTTTCTCATATCCGTGAAACAATGGCCGACATGGACCCGTCTTATCCTTATGATATTGAGTTTTATGATGAGATATTTAATCAATTGTATCATAAGGAAGAGAACTTGCGCAGTCTGATTATGGTTTTCAGTATATTGGCGATTATCATATCACTTGTGGGGGTATTCGGTTTGGTCGTATTTGATACACAGTATCGTAGGAAAGAAATCGGTGTACGCAAGGTACATGGAGCGACTAACGGGGAAATATTAGAAATGCTCAACCGCTCTTATATGTATATCGTACTGGTTTGTTTTGCCTTAGCAGCGCCGGTAGGCTACTATGGTATTAAGAAATGGTTAGAAGGTTTCGCATATAAAACACCGATGTATTGGTGGGTATTTCCGGTTGCTTTATTGGTGGTGTTGAGCATTACGATTGGAACAGTGACATTCCAGAGTTGGCGGGCGGCAAATGCCAATCCGGTAGATAGTTTGAAATCGGAATAAACGGATTCGGTTAGACAGGTTTGCACATATGTTTTCCGGTAACAAATGTTGCTTGATACCTGGATATCGAAGCCTTCGATACCCAGGTGCGAGCATCATTATATTGCGTTCCTGTTTTTTTGAGGTAAGTGTTTTAGGGTTGTATCATGCATATTGAAAGCCATCCAGTTTACTCTGTAATTCTTTACGAGCGAAAAAGATACGACTTTTCACTGTGCCTAGGGGAAGATTCAGTTTATCTGCTATTTCTTGATATTTGTAGCCGTTTACGAATAAAGAAAACGGGATTTTGTAATCCTCATTTAAAGCGGCAATCGCTTTTGTGATCTCTTTGATCTGATAAATCTTGTCGGGAGAACCGGAAATGGAGTCGCAGGTAATATTCAGGTTGTACAAATCGACATTTTGATCTACTGAAGTTTGTGCACGTACCATCTTATGATAATTATTGATAAAAAGATTGCGCATGATGACCATAACCCAACCTGCAAAATTAACATTGTCTGTAAATTTTTCCTGACTGTTTAACACCTTCAGCGTTGTGTCTTGTAAAAGATCCAGAGCATCCTCTCTGTTTGCTGTTAGTTTGAGAGCAAAATTCATCAGGCGATCTTGTATTCCTATTAGTTTTTGTTGAAATTGTAAGCTGTCCATAATACTAGTTTTTTATTGTTGTTGATTTGATTTTGTTGCAAATCTATTTTTTATGTTGCTTTTGTGATGTTCAATGTGGTACGCATTGTTTCAGGTATTGTTTGATAAAGAGTCTGGAAATTATATATCGGTAAATTTCGAACATTTGCCGAACGATTTCGGTATACGATTATGTGGGGCGATGAGATTTTTTTTCGTTTTTCGTGTAACTTTTTTTGAAGTAGCTTCGTCTTACTTGCAGAAATAAACGACAGGCAGGCATGGCCACCCTGCCGGAAAAATAAATTATAAACGTATGAAACGGATTCTATTTGCCATCATGCTGCTCGGCTGCATGATACAGGGAGTTTTTGCCCAAAATTTGGAAATAAAAGGTATGGTGAGGAATGGTCGGGATAAAGCTCCTCTTGAATTTGCCAACGTTGTGTTGCAGACGGCAGATTCTGTCTTTATAACCGGTACGACTACGGATGGAAAAGGGCGTTTTATGTTGGATAAGGTGAAAGCAGGCGATTATTTACTGGCTGTATCCAGCCTTGGATATGAAACACAATATATTGCTTTGGATGGATTTAATAAAAGTATCGACCTGAAAGAGATCTTGATGGAAGATGCGGCCGTCTCGTTGGATGGCGTCACGGTCAGTGCGTCTAATACAAGCAGTCGCTCCGATCGCAAACTGATATTCCCTTCCGATCGGCAGGTAAAAGCATCTACTAACGGAATGGATTTGCTACAACAGTTGATGTTGCCGAAGATAACAGTTAACCCGATGTCGAATGAGATTAAAGTGCCGGGAAACGGTGAAGTGCAGCTTCGTATCAATGGCGTAAAAGTGGAGTTGGATGAAATCAAAGCTTTATTGCCGACTGATATTATTCGTATTGAGTTTCATGATAATCCGGGTTTGCGTTATAGGAATGCGGAAGTCGTGCTCGACTATATTGTTCGCCGGCCTGAAACGGGAGGAAATTTCAGTGTGGATATGAGCCAGGGGGTGAATGCTTTATGGGGCGAACACCGTGTT
Organism: Parabacteroides goldsteinii DSM 19448 = WAL 12034; assembly: GCF_000969835.1. GTDB lineage: Bacteria > Bacteroidota > Bacteroidia > Bacteroidales > Tannerellaceae > Parabacteroides > Parabacteroides goldsteinii. The sequence goes on along the minus strand of NZ_KQ033912.1, from coordinate 2,052,242 downwards.
TCGGGAAAGATCAATCATAAGAAATCGGAGTTCGGTGCTTCTTACCGGATCGGGCCACGCGATTTCTATGGCATGTCGAGAGATAATGAAGAGATTTTTCATTTGGCGGATGGAACAGTGCTGCATCGAAAAGAGACTGGCGATCCGAGTCATGCCAGTATGTTCATGCATAACCTGAACCTGAATTACAGTGTGCAGGATCCTGAAAAGTATCTGTTCAACGCTACGTTCCGTTATTGGAACAATCATCAGCCGCACTGGGATTACCGGGGAATTCTCTCCAACCTGGACAATCCGGATGATTATGTAGACATGGTTGACTTGAATAGTAGCGATAATCAGGTTCCGGCTTTGGACTTGTATTATCAGCGTAATCTGAAGAACGACCAGACATTGGTGTTCAATGTGGTGGGAACTTATAACCGCACTTCTTCCCATCGTTTCTACCAGGAAAGCCGGGGGGAGGAATTACTGACGGATATCAATAACCGTGTTTCCGGAAAGAAATATTCCCTGATCGGTGAGGCGATCTATGAAAAGAAATTGGCTAACGGGAATAGTCTGAGTGGCGGTGTTTGGCATACGCAATCTTTTTCCGATAATGAGTATCGAAACGGACATGATTATGAGACACATATGGATCAGTCTGCTAGTTCTATTTATGGTGAGTTCAAAGGCAAAGTCCGAAAATTGGATTATATGTTGGGAGTAGAATTGGCACGTTTGTACTACAAACAGGAGGGGACGGATGATTCGGATCAGTTTTATACATTTAATCCCCGTTTTACTTTGCAATATGCTTTACCCGGACAGTCGTTTATACGCCTGAAGGGGTATGTCGGCAATCTGTCTCCTTCTTTAGGCAACCTGAATGCCGTCGAGCAGGTGATCGATTCCCTTCAGCTGCAACGCGGTAATCCGAGACTGGAGTCTTATATGAGCTACCTGTTGGATCTTAATTACGAATATCAGAAAGGTATTTTTTATGCGCTCGTCAACGGTACGTATGAATATGTACCTAATGCTATTATGGATGAAAAATACCAGGAGGGCAATAAGATTATCCAAACTTGGAACAATCAGAAAAACTGGCAGCGTGTGGTGGGCTTTGCCATGTTTCGGGTAGGGCCGATCAAGGATATTTTGCAATTTTCTTTTACCGGTGGTGTGAATCATTATATCAGCAATGGCAATACGTATTCTCACCGCTATACGAACTGGTATTGTAATATGCAGGCGTCGCTTACCTGGAAGAAGTTTATGCTGATGTATCAGTTGGATACGAACTGGAATTGGTTCTGGGGTGAAACGTTGGAGGGAGGAGAGAATATTCAGATTCTTATGGCGAAATATAATTTCAAGAACCTTTCTTTAGGTATTGGGGCATTTAATCCTTTCTCCGATAACTGGAAAGTGCAGTCCGAGAATTGGAATCAATATGCTTCCAGCAAAAAAACTTCTTACATCAAGGAAAGTTCCCGTCTTTTTGTTGTTTCGGTATCGTATAATTTCTCTTTCGGACGTACATATAAGGTCGGACAGAAACGTTTGAACAACAGTGACAGTGATTCGGGCGTAATGAGTACAGGTAAATAATATTCTTTGTATCTTTGAAGGAAATTAAAGAGTATAAAATATGAAAGCAATTGAACCCAATCTGATAAAGGATAACTTTATTGAAATTATCGGGAAGGAGTGGATGCTGGTAAGTGCCGGTGATAAGGATAAGTTTAATATGATGACAGCCAGTTGGGGCGGCGTAGGTTTCCTTTGGAACAAACCGGTGGTGTTTGTCTTCATCCGTCCGGAGCGTTATACCCGTGAATTTGTCGATGAAAAGGGGTGTTTTACGCTCTCTTTCCTGGGAGAAGAACACAAAGATGCTCATAAAGTTTGTGGTTCCAAGTCAGGCCGTGATATGGATAAAGTGGCGGCTACAGGCCTGACTCCTTATTTCACGGAGCTCGGAAATCCCTGTTTTGAAGAGTCACGCCTGACGTTGGAGTGCAAAACGCTTTATGTGACAAAGATGGATAAAAATAGTTTCATCGATCCGGCTTTGTATGAAAAATGGTACAGCGCATTGGCGGGTAATCTGCATAATGTATATGTGGCAGAAATCGTGAATGCCTGGGAAAAGTAATTTTACTTTATTCCCAATTCCCTGAGCATTTGTTCCGTATGAGTCAGAAAATACTTCGTTAACTGGTAATGTTGTGTTTCCTCATACGGAGTAATATGTGCTCCATCCTCATCTATGGAATAGATATCTGCTCCCGGATAAGCCATGATGATGGGAGAATGCGTAGAAATAATCAGTTGGCAGCCTTGTGCCACCAGTTCTTGTATCCGGACCAGTAAAGCCAGCTGGCGTTGAGGCGATAGGGCTGCTTCCGGCTCATCGAGGATGAAAAGGGTATTTCTTCCCGCATAATTCAGAAAAGTGCTAAGAAAACTTTCACCATGCGACTGTTCGAGGAGGCGGCGTCCTCCGTAAGCTGCCATAGAATAATCGCGGCCATAGTTTAGTATGTCTTTCATCGATTTGGCATCTATTTCGGCTGCATGTTCAAAGAAAGATTCTGCCCGAAAGAAAAAATGGTCGAACGGTTTCCGTTCTTCGATGAGGCGGATGCATTGGGGCAATACGTTTGAATAGGATTTCCAGGCTTCTTTTCCGTCATATAGCATGCCCTGGCTGTCTTCATCCCGTTCTTCGTATTTGAACATGATGCCTTCGAGCAGGGTTGATTTACCGGCACCGTTTTCACCGACCAGGAAAGTGACCGGTTTTCGGAAAACAATCGATTCGATGTATCGTACTGCTGCGGCTCTGAACGGATATTTGAGCTCTTCTACCGGGCCTTCCACTTCGGCAGGGTTGAGTAATTGTGCTTGTTTGAGATAAATCATAGCTTTCTTTTTTACAAATGTATATAAACTTCCTGTTTTATTCAAATGATAAATAAGGAGTCAGTCTTTCTTTATCTGTTTCAGTAAATTCTTCCAGTAATTGAAGATTTTCCCAGCCGGATAACTTCCCTTTCTGTTTCCGTAGCTGTTCGATGATGCGGGCTTGCTGATAATTTATATAAGGATGTTTGCATAGTTCTTTAAAGGAGATTTTATGGATCTCTAACGGACAGATTAGGGACATATCTGCCGAAAACCACGATTTCATCGCATTATATCGTTCTTCATCAAGACCGTACACTTCACGAAGTTGTTCAACTGTAAAGAAACCTCCCAGCAGTTCTCTGTATTTAATGATTCGGCGGGCAAAAGTGCTTCCGATCCCGGGAACTTTTTTCAGGATTGTGGTGTCGGCAGTATTTAGTTCGACAACAGTTCCGACAGGGTATTTTTCTGTTTTAGGAAAAGTCCTTCTTTCGGATGTATTTTTGGTTTCTCCCGAATGAAATTTATTTTTCTCTCGGGAGGAATTGTTTTTTCTCCCGGATGCAGGAGTTTTTACCTTTTCCGGATCAGGACTATTTACAGGGATATTTTGAGCCGTTTTTACTGGTTCAGATAGTCTGTTATTGTTGACAGGTGTGTAATCGGTTTTTTCATCCGTCAGCAGTAAAATGATCCAGGAAGCAACAATCAGACAAAGTAGGAGAGTCAACGCTCTGCGTTCTCCTTTGGAGAAATAAAGTAAATCACGCCAGTTCATAGTTGTTACGGTTTAATGTTTCTGTTTTTTTTAGCTTGAGTAATACTTACAGCTTGATGTAAGATGTTCAGAACTTCTATCCGATCTTTTGTTATTCGATAAAGAATAAAATGAGCGGGAAGTATGGCCCTTCTGTATCGCTTATCTTTTGTGGGAAGATAAGGATATTCTGCATTTAACAAATAACCGGAAGTTAATTGTCGAACAGTTTCATAAATAAGGTTTTCGTATTCGATAGCTTTTTTTTCTCCAAAGTTTATTTTTCCATATTCAAAGATTTGGTCAACAGAAGAAAAAAAGAGAAGCGAAACGACTACCGGTTTCTTCTTTGTTCCCTCCATTGTCTTATCATTTCTTGTCCTTCTTCCAAAGTATAAAAAGGTCCTTTTTCTGCAACTTTTACCATTGATTTAAATTCGTCAATAGTTAATTCCCCTCCCTCAATGGCTGGATTGAATTTCAGTCCCTTCCATTCCTGCATTTTTTGTTTGATTTCTTCCAATGTACAAAATGGTCCTTCTTCGGCTTTACGAACGCGGGCAATAAACTCTTCCTGAGTCATGTCTAATCCAGAAAGTAACTTTCTTTTCTTTGAGACGGTTTTGATTTCCATATTTATAATTATTAAATGATGAATACTCTTTTGCAAAGATATAAGTTACCTGTTGATAAGCAAACAATTTATACCTTTTTATTTTCAAAACAAGGAGGTTATCTTTTTGATCAGTCCCAATTCGTTCAGGAAGATCAGGCCGATTGCTACGGGAGCGATGTATTTTATAAAAAACGCATACGTATTGAAGAAGTAAAAGGTGATTGTTCCTTTATTCGTCAATTCTTCTTTCAATACTTTTCTTTCGATGCGTAAACCGACAAATACGCAGATCATCATTCCGCCGATAGGCATCATAATTTTTGCCGTAAGATAGTCCAGTGCATCAAAAATGATCAGTCCGCCGATGGTATATTCTTTCAATAGACCGAAAGAGAGAGAAGCAAGGGCTCCGATGACGGCAACACCGGCAGAAACGATCCAGGCCGCTTTCTTTCTGGTCATATGATATTCTTCATGTACATAGGCCGTTGCCACTTCATGTAGGGAAATGGTAGAGGTCAAAGCTGCCAAAGCTAGTAGAATGAAGAATATGAAAGACCATATATTTCCGAAAGGTAGCTGTTCAAAGATATTCGGAAGGGTGATGAACACCAGTTCCGGGCCTGCAGTTGGCTCAATACCAAAGCTGAATACAGCCGGGAATACCATGATGCCGGCCAGTAATGCGACAAAAGTGTTCAGAACAGTCACCTGTATCGCTGTTAATTGCAGATTCGTATCTTTCCCGAAATAAGAAGAATAGGTGATCAGACATCCCATTCCGATACTCAGAGAAAAGAATGTTTGTCCCATAGCGCTTAAAATAACGGAGGAGGTGATCTTCTCGAAGTCCGGTTTGAACAGGAAAGATAATCCTTCGTTTACCCCCGGTAGGGTTATGGACCGTATACATAATACCAGCAGTATAAGGAATAAGGCCGGCATCATGATCTTGGATGCCCTTTCAATTCCTTTTTCAACCCCTGAGACGATGATGAAATGTGTGATTGCGATGAATACGATTGTCCAGCCGATCGGTCTGAGTGCGCTGGAGGAAAAGGCTTCGAACTCGGTGGTAAACTCGGCAGTAGTTTTTCCCGACAAAGAGCCGGTCATTGCCTGCCAGATATATTCCAGCGTCCATCCGGAAACGACGGAATAGAAACCTAATATAAGAAATGCAGCCAAGACTCCGTTATAGCCGATCAGCGACCATTGTGTTCCCGGCGCTAGCTCCTTAAAAGCTCCGGCAGCGTTTCTGCGTGAGTGGCGGCCGATAAAAAATTCGGTGATCATGATAGGAAGTCCCAGTAAAACAGTGCATATCATAAAGACCAGCAGGAAAGCTCCTCCACCGTTCGATCCTACCATATAAGGAAAACGCCAGATACTACCTAAACCTACAGCACACCCTACAGTTGCTAATATTACTCCGATTTTACTTCCAAAAGTTACTCTATCTTTATTTGCCATAGATTATTTGTCCTCTTTCTATTTATAATAAAACAACCCCGTCCTTGATATGGATTACGCGGTCGGTGTTGGCAGCCAGTTGTTCATCGTGCGTTACGATCACAAATGTCTGGTGCATCTGGTCACGTAATTCGAAGAAAAGGCTGTGTAATTCTTCTTTGTTTTTGGTATCCAGGCTGCCCGAAGGTTCGTCAGCCAGAATGACGGCCGGGTTATTGATTAATGCACGGGCCACGGCGACGCGTTGTTTCTCGCCACCGGATAATTCAGCCGGTTTATGAGTCATACGGTCCGATAGTTTCATGAAATCAAGTATTTCCTTCGCTCTTTTTTCTGCATCGGACGCCTTTTCCCTGGCAATCAGTGCCGGGATCATTACGTTTTCCAACGCTGTAAATTCCGGTAGCAGCTGGTGGAACTGAAATACAAAGCCGATATTCTTGTTTCGGAAGGCAGCCAGTTCTTTTTCGGAAAGTTTGCCTGTTTCTGTTTCGTTAATAAATAACTTACCGTTGTCCGGCGTATCCAATGTCCCGATAATCTGGAGCAACGTCGTTTTTCCGGCACCGCTGGGGCCGACAATAGCTACTACTTCACCTTTATTGATCGTCAGGTCGATGCCCTTCAATACCTGTAAATTCCCGAAACTTTTAGTAATACCCTGCGTTTGTATCATGTTGATTAAATATTTCTTATTACATAGGAAGCCAGATAACAGCCGAAAATAGCCGGCATATACGAAACTGTCCCGGTAGTCGTCCGCTTACATTGTTCGTTTTCCACTTCCACTACGGCTTCCGGATTGGCGATTTCTGTTGAGAAAACGACCGGAATACCTTTGTTTAGTCCCATTCCCCGAAGCCGTTTGCGCACCGCTTTTGCCAGTGCACAGTTGCAAGTCTTGGAAATGTCAGCTATTTTCACCTGCGACGGATCGATCTTTGCTCCGGCACCCATGGATGAAACAATGGGAATTTCACGGCGGTAAGCATGATATAGCAGGTATGCTTTCGGACTGAGTGAATCGATGGCATCCACGATGAAATCGTACTTTTGGGCAGAAAGAACCTCTTCTGTCCGTTCGTCACGCAGGAACTCATTGAGTATTGTCAGCTTCAATCGCGGGTTGATATCCAGTAAACGTTGTCCCACAACTTCTGCTTTCTGCATCCCCAAGGTAGAATGTAAAGCCGGCAGTTGGCGGTTAATATTGCTGTCGTTCACCGCATCCGCATCCACAATGGTCATATGTCCTATCCCGGCACGGCATATCTGCTCGGCTGCATAAGCTCCGACGCCTCCGAGTCCTACGACCAACACATGGCAATGTGACAAGTACTCCATCCGTTCGGCCCCCAGTAAGAGTTCCGTCCGTGTGTTCCATTTGTAACTCATTTATATGTTTTTGAGCACAAAAGTAATAAATCAATCAGAAACCGCCTTTTTATTAGTCATCTTTTAACTATTCCTTCATTTTCGGTTTGTGCAGATGAGTAAAAAGCAGTAATATTGTACGCTTAAATTTAAAATACAATGAAGATAAAACGCTATTTAATGCTGGTTGCAGCGTGTACTCTCTTTTTAGGGAAAAGTTTTGCTGCCAATAACGAGAAACCGTTCGTGATACCTGAATTACAGGAATGGAGAGGTGCTCAGGGAATGTTTACTCCTTCTGCTACTTCCCGTATTGTTTATGCGAGTAAAGATCCTGCCGTTGCCCGTGTAGCCAATCAGTTTGCCCAAGATTATGAAACAATGTTCGGGCGTAAGTTGGCTGTCGTGCAGGGAAGAGCCTCTGCCGGTGACTTTGTTTTCTCCATATCCGGAGACAAACAACTGGGTGAAGAAGGATATGCCGTGAAAATTGCTGACCGTGTAACCGTATCGGCTCCTAAAGCCAAAGGTTTATACTGGGCAACCCGTACGCTTCTTCAGATGACGGAGCAAAACAGTGACCTGGCTTTGTCAAAAGGTTCAATGCGCGATTATCCGGATTATGCGATCCGCGGTTTTATGATGGACTGCGGCCGTAAATTTATCCCGATGAACTTCTTGCGCGATTACGTTAAGATGATGGCCTATTATAAGATGAATACGTTACAGGTTCACCTGAATGATAACGCTTTCAAACAGTATTTTGAACATGACTGGAACAAAACATATGCAGCATTCCGTCTGGAAAGCGAGTTCTTTCCGGGGTTGACGTCACGTGACGGCTATTATACAAAGAAAGAATTTATTGATTTCCAGTTGATGGCCGATAGTCTGGGCGTAGAAATCATTCCGGAAATAGATGTCCCCGCTCATTCTCTGGCATTGACACATTATCGCCCGGAAATCGGTAGTGAGGAATATGGCATGGATCATCTGGATTTGTTCAAGCCGGAGACTTATCAGTTTGTCGACAGTCTGTTCCGGGAATATCTGGAAGGCAGGAATCCTGTATTTGTTGGTAAACGGGTACATATCGGAACAGACGAATATTCAAATAAAAAGAAAGATGTAGTGGAGAAATTCCGCGAATTCACCGATCATTATATTCGTTTCGTGGAAGGCTTCGGTAAGCAGGCCTGTGTTTGGGGTGCTTTGACACATGCCAAAGGCGATACTCCTGTGAAATCGGAAAATGTGCTGATGAGTGCTTGGTACAATGGTTATGCTGATCCGAAAGAAATGATCAAACAGGGATACGATCTGGTTAGTGTGCCCGATGGCTATCTGTATATCGTTCCGGCAGCCGGTTATTATTACGATTATTTGAATACGGAAATGTTATATAAGAAATGGACTCCGGCGCACATCGGAAAAGAGGTTTTCCCCGAAAAGCATAAACAGATTAAAGGAGGAATGTTTGCCGTATGGAATGACCATGCCGGTAACGGGATCAGTACGAAGGATATTCACTACCGCGTATTCCCGGCTTTGCAGACATTGGCTGTGAAGATGTGGACTGGAAAAGACTGTAAAGTACCTTATGAAACATTCAATGCGGCTCGCCTTTCCTTGAGTGAAGGTCCGGGAGTCAATGTAGCCGGGCGTATCGGTAAAACACCGCGTGCCGTATATAATCAGGAAACATTGAAGCCGGGAACCGAGACCGGGCTGAAGGAAATAGGTTATCAGTATACTGTTTCTTTTAATATCACATCAGTTCCCGAAGAGCGGGGAACAGAGTTGTTCCGTTCGCCGGATGCCGTCTTCTATCTGTCCGATCCTGTTTCTGGCAAACTGGGATTTGCTCGTGACGGTTATCTGAATACGTTTAACTATCAGTTCTACCCCGATGAAATGGCTTCAATTGCTATCAGTGGCGATGAAAAATCGACTCGTTTATATGTAAACGGACAGTTGAAGGAAGATTTGAATATCCAGAAACGTTTCTTCAACGGAGGAAAAGATTCCATGAGCTATGTTCGTACATTGGTTTTCCCGCTGGAAAAGGCCGGAAATTTCAAGAGTACGATTACTAATTTGGAAGTTTTGAATTATTGTAAGTAATAGGAAAGAGTCAAAAGCCTTTAACAATGGCTTTTGACTCTTTTAAGATATTTAGAGCGGGATATTCTTGTCTTATTTTTTATAAAGAACTCCTGTCTGTTGCTTTCTCTTTATTTTTCAGTGGACCTGTTTTGGATAAGGAATGGAAAGAGGTTCATATTTCGAAAGAAAATCTTCTACCATTGCTTTCAGTTTCATGCCAATATATTTCTCATCTGATACATTAATGATGTTTGTTGTCTCATAAGGATCCTTATTCAAATTATAAAGTTCATGATTTCCACTACGTGTATAAATGAATTTGTATCCTAAATGGATTACGGAAGATGCCTGGTCATCGTAGCTGCGATAGAAAAATAAAGGCTGTGCAGGTGTAGTTCCTCCTTCAAATGTCTTTTTAAGAGATAACCCGTCTAATTGAGGATAATCTTTCAAGTCTCCTCCGGAAAGTTCGACGAGAGTTGGAAATACATCTAAAGTACTGATTCTTTCTTTTACTACACGCCCTTTATCCATTTTAGGTAATTTTACGATGAAAGGAACTTTTGCTCCCCCTTCGTAAAGGGCTGTTCCCGCTTGTTTACCTCCTTTAAGAGGGTAGTTTGTAAAAAAACCTCCCTGATCAGAGATAAACATAACAATGGTATTATCTTCAACTCCTGCTTGTTTAACTGATTTAAGAATGTTTCCTACAGATTCGTCTATGCTTTCTACCATAGCATGATAAGTTGCATATTTTTCAGGAAGTCCCTGTTTTCTGTATTTCTCTATTTTATCTTTAGGCGCTTCAATAGGAGTGTGTACTCCATAATGAGCCAAATACATGCATAAGGGAGCTTTTTTATAATCATGTGTTTCGATAACCTTTGTTGCGTATTCTGTCAGATAGTCTGTCAAATATTTTCCATTTTTATCATGTTTCTTTTCATGTGTAAAATAAGGAGGAAAATATCCGGCAGGATTGCCCAGGTCGCTTTCTCCATATACGATGTCAAAACCTTGTTTTTGAGGATAATAGAATTTATTACCTAAATGCCATTTGCCGATAGAACAAGTTGTATATCCTTCTTTTTTTAATGCTTCCGCGAAAGTAACTTCTTGAAGAGGCAAATGTTGTCTACTGGGTTTTTCTCCGGGATCACCATCCCATAATCCGAATTCTCCATTATTGTAAGGATCCAATGCATTCGCTTCTATGTGGCGTGTAAATCCGACTTTAATGGGGTGTCTTCCTGTTAAAAGTGCGACTCTGGAGGGAGAAGAGGTTGGGGATGGTACATAAGCATTTGTAAAATCGATTCCTTCGGCTGCCAATTTGTCGATATTGGGCGTCTCAAATGAAGACGAACGATACCCTAAGTCATTATACCCTAAATCGTCAATAAAAAGTATAATAATATTCGGTTGTTGTTTCTCGGCAGCAAACATATTTGCTGCTGAGAAATGTAATACACTAACAAAAAAGCAACTCTTTTTAATGAGACTGATAGATTTCATTTGTATTATTTTATCTAAGATTAGGATTGATATCTTGTTCGGATTGTGGAATAGGCCATTGATAATCCTGTGGTTTTCTGAAGCCATATGAATCTACAAACCATCTTCCGTATTTGTCGACAATACCTTCTTTATTCGGGCTTGTCACAATTGAGTTAGGGAAAGGTGCACCATAGATATCTCCTTTGAATATTTCATGAGCAATTCCCCAACGGAGTAAGTCCCAATAACGAATACCTTCCAATGCTAATTCTACCCTACGTTCGTTGCGAACAATGGTGCGTAGTTCAATTGGATTGGTTTCGGTAATAGGCGGCATGTTTACAGAAGCTCTTCCTCTGATTTTATTAATTGTCTCATCCAATAATGATTGCGTAATAGGCTCTCCCGATTCTATTTTTGATTCCAGATAGCTGAGCAATATCTCCGCATATCGGATGATTGGAATGTTCCCTCCATAACTGACTAAGTTACCGGAATAAGACTCATCGAAATACTTTCTCATCAAAAAACCTGTTACAGTCGAGTTACGGGTAGTAATTAAGTCCGGACTTGTTTTATCCGGATGACAAACGAACTCTGTACCACAGAAGATTGCTCCGTCATAGTAGATAGAAGCTTTCAGACGTGGATCTCTGTTTTTACTTAAATCAGTAGGATCATATAGGGGATTGTCATAACTGAAATTTGTACCGTCTATGAACTGGTATGCTTCAAACAAGGCTGCTGTAGGGTTTAATATAGCCCAGCCCCCATCTTTTCGTGGATAAAAATGTTGAGGCATGCCACAACCGGTCATATCCTGTACATATTGTGTAGAAAATATATTTTCAGCACTGTTTTCGTTGGCTGTTGTAAATATAGATGTATAATCAGAATCAATAATATTATCTCCGAAATCAATTATCTGTTTGTATACATTTACCGCTTCTTTATAGTTTTGCTCTCCCAGATAGGTTCTTCCTAAAAAAGCCAGAGACGCTTGTTTAGTTGCCCGTCCTATTTCAGTTGTTGCTAAATCTTTATGGCGGGGAAGACCTTCTGCAGTTTCTTTAAATTCGGTAATAAGAAAGTCGACAATCTCTTTACGAGTGTTTTTTTCAACAGTATTTGCTTCGTCACGGGTAAGCACTTTCGTCACTAAAGGAACGTCGTGGTAAAATTGCGACAAATAGAAATATTGTGTTGCACGAATAAAGCGAACCTCTGACTTAAAACGATTGACTAATGCCGGATCTGTTTCTAATTTATCAATGCCGGCAAGGAATCGATTACATCGTGCTATTTTTGAATATGAGTTCTTCCAGTAGCTTTGTACTATGCTGTTGTTTGATAGTAAGTTTCCATTATTCAGACGGTTATAATCGGAGTTCATGCCTCTTCTGTCGTAACAATTGTCACTTGCATTTTCTAACATAACCAAACCTGCATAATCCCACCAATCACTTGCAAACCCCGTTCCATTAAATAATAAGTTTGCTCTGTAAATTCCTGTTAAAGCCAACATTGCATTGTCTTCACTTACCCAGAATTTATCATCTGAAAATTGATCAAGCGGTGTCCGCTCTAAATCACATGACTGGATGAGGAAGAGTAAACTTAGAATAGATACTATATTTCCTCTATAAATAAACAAACGTGAGTTCGAAATAAGTACCATAACCTTCCTCAGAATAACAGTCAAGCCATGTTTAATAACATGTATGTGTAAAAATATAACAAAAAGTTTGTATTAAAGAAAAATAAACCTGTCCTTTGACGAAAAGATTTTAACTATGAAAAACACAAAGAGATAACATTGCCACAGTCTTGACTATGAAATGTATGATCTTTGGGAGGGAGTCTGTATAAGGGTCCCTTTTTTCTTATTATTTTCTGTGTAATAAAAGTTACACTAACCTTATTTCGAACTCCCGTTAAAATAAGATCACTTTGTAGCTGTCCCTACATTTTGTCTATGTAGAGAGTGATAAATAATTTCCTCTTCGAGCTTGTTTGTCTCAGACGCAATTCCTTGCCAGAGCGTGCCTGTATACCAGTTTGCAAAAACGGGGTTTACTCCACCACAAATATAAGGGTCTTGGAACGCTCATTAAGAAGCAACCATTAATTCACCAATGGCATATAAGGTTGCTTTTTAGCTAATAAATTCCAAATAACAACGAGTAGCTTTCGAGCATTTGCCATTAAAGCCTTGTTGTGATTCATTCTCTTTTTCAAGGTATGATATCTGCTATAAAATTTAGATGTTTGAGTCCTGCAGGCTCCCCATGCACATTGTGTAAGCATAACACGTAAATACTTGTTTCCATGTAAAGTCTTTCTTCCTTTGATCTTTCCTGCACTTTGATCATTTCGCGGTCTTAATCCAGCCCAGCCAACTAAAGCTGATGCTGTTAGAAAGGCTTTCATGTCAACACCGATTTCTGCTATGATTCTCATAGCGCTTTCCTCTTTTATCCCAGGAGCTGTTTGAAGGATTTCCAGTTCCTCGGCATAATGTCCCTCGCAAATTATTCGCATTTTCTCTTTACACTCAAGAAGCTGACGATCATAAAGTTCCACTTCTTCCAAACTCATTTTAAGCATGTCTCTGTCTGATGAAGATACAATACCAGTCAAAGACGACTTAATAACCTCATGACAATGTTTATTACGAATACGCTTGTGAACCAACAGAGCTAATACTTCAGAATCAGTTTCACCACAGATTAATGCATTGACCACCTTACGCATGGATTTACAACCAATATCAGAAACATAATTACTCAAACGAATATTGCAACGTTGCAACGTTAGATCGATAGCAGATTCAGCTTGCTGTTTGCGACGAGTCAAATGGAAGATACGACGACTGTACTGACGTAATTCCTGTATTTTTGAATCAGGAATATAACTTCCCTTAATTAGCTCTTTCTGAAGAACAGTCGCAATCCATTGGGCATCTTTAATATCAGTTTTACGACCAGGGAGTTGACGGATGAAATAAGGGTTAACCAATTTAACATCAAAATCGCATTCCAAAATGCGCCAAATAGGAACCCAATAAATACTGGTGCTTTCCATTGCAACTTTACCAACACCATGAGAGACTAAAGTGTCACGAAGGCGATCCAGTTCCGGTGTTAAAGTTCCAAACACATCTTCAATTTTCTCACCGTTTGCTGTGAGAATACACATAAAGACACTATCTTTATGCACATCAAGACCACAAACTCTGTCCATAAGATATAGTTTTTTTGTATTACAACTTTAAAATAACGAAAGTCGGTGGAATAACAGCAGGGAGTGGTCTTTATTTTTATTAGACGCGCTTATAAATCTCAATTTTTATGTAAGTTTGTAATTCGTTTCATGGTTATTTAAAATTTAAGATTGATACCCAATGTATAAGTAGCAAGAATTGGATAATAGTTTCCGCTTGTATTAATTTCCGGATCCCATCCTTTTCTATAACTGTTGAAAGAAAATGGATTCTCTGATTGTGCATAAATACGTAAATTGCTGATCCTTAACTTTTCTATCCATTGTTTGGGGAATGTGTAACCCAATTGTATATTTTTTAACCGGATATATGACGCATTTAGAATCCAGAAATCGGATGTTTGGTAGTTCGGTGGTACCGAATTTCCTAAAATATCCTGAAGTCTTGGATATTCCGGATATTGTGTCGGATTATTCGGATCGAATCTGCCATCCGCTTGCCAAGTTTGTATATTCCCTTTATTACGTAAAGCATAGCCGGCATCACCTTCCAGAAAACCTTTTACCCCTGCTACTCCTTGTAACAAAGCAGAGAAATCAAAATTTTTGTATTCTAAATCAATGTTTAATCCAAAAGTATATTTGGGGATACGGGATCCTAGCGGGACTCTGTCATAGTTCGGATCTACTTTACCGTCGGGAACGCCGTCAGGTCCGCTAATGTCGACATAACGAATATCTCCGGGGGCTGGGCTAGCATTTACTTTTGATTGATCCACCCAATTATTAATGTCATTCTGATCGACGAAAACGCCATCTGTTTTATATCCATAATATAATTGCATCGGATGACCTATGAATAGATCGCTACCATTACCAATCATACCGTTAAGTTGTTCTACATTTCCTACGCCAAGACTGATGACTTTATTATTGATGATACTTAAATTTCCACTTAAACTATAAGAAAAATCACCGATTTTATTTTTATGGCTAATCTCAAATTCCCATCCCTGATTCCTTAGTTTCCCTGTATTCATTTCTGATATATCTTGTCCTAAAATGGAAGAAACGCTGCCTGTCGGTTTATAAAGGATATCGTAAGTATTTCTGTGGAACCAATTTGCATTAAAACCTAAGAGTCCGTTCCATAAAATACTTTCAAAACCGGCATCTATAGTCTCTGTTTCTTCCCATTTAATAGTTGGGTCAGTCGCTTTTATAACAGCTGCGCCCTGATATACGGTTCCTCCGTATGAATAGTTTTGACCTAATTCATAAACTGTTTGATACGGATAATTGGTAATATCCTGATTGCCGAGTCTTCCCCAGGATGCTTTTATCTTTAATCCGGAAAGCCAGTGAAGTTGTTCGTTTTCTTTTATAAACTGTTCTTCGGAAATACGCCAACCGGCAGCTACAGAAGGGAAAAAACCAAATTTTTGGTCGGCAGGAAAACGTGAAGAACCGTCATAACGGAAAGTCGATTCAAATAAATATCGTTCTGCATAATTATATTTTAATCGACCGAAATAAGATTGGATAGCCCAACCATATCCTCCCCCCGAGACCTTCTGGTTGTCTGGCGAACCTACATTTAGATAAGGAAGATCATTGCCGGGAAACTTATCTCGGGAGCCTAACATATTTGTATAATCTTCTTGTTCCCATGAATAACCGGCTAAGACCGCAATATTGTGTTTATTAAAAGTTTTATTGTAGTCAATAGTAGCCTGGAACGTCTTATATGTCGTTCTTTGGGCTTCTTCTGCTAAAGTTGATGGAGAGGTTGTTCTGCCATCGGAAAGCTTTAATGTAGAACGGTATGTTTTAGTGTCATTAAATGTCTTATTATAACCTCCGATTGCGGATAATTGTAAATCTTCAATCGGTGAATAATCCAGTCTGACATTTCCATTGACATTGAAATAAGGATTCTCATAGAAAGAAGAACTTTTTATCCATGTGGTTGGTGTACCTGTCATTTCCGGTCCGACAGCATAAGATCCGTCTGATAAAATAGAAGGAGTTAAGCCCGGAAAGCGGAATGCCAATTGTATTGCTCCCAACATATTGTTTGCAGCCGGGTTGCCTCCTGGAACAGATGGTTCTTTACGTTTACTATAGATGCCGGAAGCACGGGTTGTAAGTTTTAAATTAGGTAAAAGCTGATTCGTTAAATTGATTCGTGCATTATAACGCGAATAGTTATTTTTCTCAACGATACCATCTTGCGACAGATAACTGAATGAGACTGCATATTTCGTTTTCTCATTTCCTCCGTTAATAGAGAGGTCATGACCTGTTTGAAGTCCTTTCTTTGATAAAACTTCTTCTAAATAATTTGCATTTCCGTAATGGTCAGGATCGCTACCGTCTTTATATTTTGCGATTTGTTCAGGTGAATAAATCTGAGAGTTTGTTGCTTCATTATATAACTCGGCCCATCTCCAGGTATCGACGAACTCTGGGAGTGCAGTTGGGGTGTTGAATCCTACGTATCCATTGTAGCTGACGGTTGTTTTTCCTTCTTTTCCGCTTTTAGTTGTAATAAGTATAACACCGTTGGCTGCTCTTGCTCCGTAAATAGCGGAGGTCGATGCATCTTTTAAAACGGAAACGCTCTCCACATCTTGCATATTTATGTTATTCATATTACCAGGAATACCATCAATTAGTACTAATGCTCCGGGAGTTGCTCCGAAGGAACCGACGCCACGAATTCTGATTTCACCACTGCTATCTCCCGGATTTCCGCTGCGCTGTATAACTGTCACACCTGACATTTGTCCAGTCAATGCATTTGATAACTGGGGAGTTGGGCGGTTTTCTAATACCTCGCTGTTTATTTGTGAAATAGAACCGACTACATTCGCTTTTTTCTGAACACCATAACCAACCACAACAACTTCATCAAGCGCTTGTGTGTCTTCTTTTAGATTAATTGTGAACGAACTGGTATTATTCACTGGTATAAATAGTGAATTGTATCCGATATAACTTATTTGTAAGGTCGCATTTCGATGGACCTCGAGTGTAAATTTACCGTTAATATCAGTAATCGTACCATTGGTTGTTCCTTTTTCTACTACATTCGCCCCAATGATAGGGGTATCTTCGTTATCTAAGACTATACCTGTAATTCTTTTATTATCAGATTGCTGAGGAGATGAAACTTTCGTTTTGATAATATTGATATTCCGGTCATTTATGGTATAAGTCAATCCTGTGCTATTTAGTGCATGTGAGAGAATTTCATCAACCGACTTATTTCTTGCCTGAATGTTTACATATATATTATTAACTTCCTTATCTACATAAAAAAATAGAAACTCGCTTTGCTTCTCTATTTGAGAAAAGAGGTCGATAAGTGATATTTGTTGGGCTTTTACCGAAATAGTAGTCGATTGAGAGTATGACGATTCAATGGCTACAGCTTGCAACATTACTGTGAAAAGCATAACAACTGTAATTCTCATAATTGTAAAGATTTTTTTTAAGTCTTTGAATAGGAAAGACTTGTAATACGAAACATTTTCCATATTTTTGTACTGATTTAATGATTAATGAATTGCATTATCCATAATGTTTGGTCGCGGAATGGATGGTGCGTTGTTAATTTTTGAAAGTGAGCCGGTTATACAATAGCATAACCGGCTTTTTAATGATGTTATCTTTCTTTCATGGGCATTCTTTTATAGTTTAACAATGTTGTAAATTTGATTATTGGATATAGTATATCCCGTTATCATACGTCCAATTAAATGGTAGACTTTGAGAAATAACTTTTAGAATTTGTTCTATACTTTGCTTTTTACTGAAACTGCCGGATATGATAATATCATGTTTCATCAGTTTTTTGTTCTTAATGATTATTCTTGTTTGATATTTATCTTCCAATTCCTGAATTAATTCGGTAAAAGGAATAGACTTATATCTTAACAGTTCACTTTTCCAAGAAATAGACTCTTCTGTATCTACATGTGCGATATCCAGACTGTTTGATTGTTGATTGAAACTGAGTTGTTGTCCGGGTTTCAACAAGACTTTTTGTTCCGGAGTTTCAAAACAAATGCTGCCTTCGATAAGAGTCGCTGTTATACTGCTTGATTTAATTTCATTTTTGAGATTGAAAGAAGTACCTAATACGGTAATTGTGCTATTCCCCATTGTTATACGGAAAGGTTTCAGAGAATCTTTGGTTACATTGAAATAGGCTTCTCCTTCCAATTGTACAGACCTCATTTCTTTTCCATATTTATCGGAATAAGTTAAGCGGCTGTTTTTATTCAATGTGATTTGGGTACCATCTTCCATTGTCAGATCAGTCTTATCATTATTAGTTAAATAAGTATAGTATTTGCTCTCGGTGTTTTTCATTTGTGTTAAGATGAAACTGCCTGATATCGCTAATAGTAAGGCTATTGAGGCCACTAATGGAATAATATATGTCTTTATTCGTCTTCTTTTGGCTACTTTGTTTTGTTTTTCTATCTTTTGTTGTAGCTTTTCCATGGAAAGCATGGGTAAAATGGAGTGTTCGAGGCTAATTTCAGCATCCCAGTAGTTTTTTAATTCACAAAACTCTTTCTGATGCACTTCATTTTCGTTCAACCAATTACTTAAATAGAGGATATCTTTAGAGGAAGCTTCTCCACTAAGTACTCTTGCAATAATATAATCTATCTTGGTTTCCATCTTTATTGTTTCTATAAGTATAGTCGCAATACTTTAGGAAATCCCTTAGTTATAAAATCAAATTTATTTTTTTCGATGATTTTTATTTTCGAATGAATTATGATTTTGCAATTAAAACCGTACCTGCAATCGAACCTGCATCATATTGATTTCGCATTTACCCAATGCAGAATACTTGTCCATCCAAAGATGTGCGTAGTTCAGGCGGGAAGAAATGTATTTGTTGAAATAATAATTGATGCCGATGGATACGTCGTGCTGGCTTCCTCCTGTGATATGGCTGCTGAAATCATTCAGGTTCGTATAGTTGTAACGGCAGGCAAGCAGAATAGAATGTGGGTCTTCAGGCATTACCGGTATTGCATCGAGTGTATCGTAAGCATATTTGCTCCCTTTTAGGAGGAATCCGCCCAATATATATCCTCCGTGGGCGGAATAGGAGGGTTGGGAAGAATTTTGTTTGATTTTCGTGTAAAGAAACTCTGTTTGTAACAGCCATTTTTTTTGAAACAACAGGCATTCTACGTTCGACTGAACCTGATTTTTGGCATGTTTGAATGTCAAATCTAACGTTCGGGGGGATGGAATATAAGTAACGCCTTTTGTCTTTAACCGGATTTGTTGTTCACCGGTTTCCGTATTTTCATCAGGGACTTTGAATAAAGCTCCTGTGCCTATATGGAATAATTGTCCCGGAGAATTTATTGGGCGCCAGACGACACGTCCGGAAAAGTTATAACCGGGTTTGGTTGTCTCGGAGAAGCTGAGTCCGTCACCGCAAAAAGCACCGGCTGATAAATAATAAGAAGGAAGGGAACGTGTGTAGGATATGCCTATTCTGCGATCCGGATAGAAAGTTTCCGCCACATTGGAGGCTGTGTTGAAAATTAAATCATTTGTGCTGGTGGACTGGTCTATACTGTAATAGCCGAGCATATAACCGGCACGGAAATAATTTCCGTCTTTGCCATATTCGGTGAATGCATCTTTCAGTGTTATCTTATTGTTTGCAAAGCCTACATCTATTTTGGTATACCAGTTCGAATAGATACGGACTTTAGCTGCCAGCCGGACATCTGCGATATGCGCTCCGGCATGTAACTCTTTGGGAGAATGAATATAAACACCGCCATCCAGGAATAAACGGCCTGATAATTTCCAGTCGATAGGTGAAGAATCCGGCGTTGCAAAAACTGAAAAAGCAAATAGAATAAGTAGAAATAAGGGTGTTATCCGTCTCATGAAAAATGTTCCTTTACAGTATTGAAACTGTAAAGGAACGAAAAAAATGGAAAAAATCGAAGTGATATTGTAAAGATATTGGTTATAGACCGAGTTATATCGTTTATTACTAAGACAGGAATTTTGAAAATACCCCTACTGGTATGGAAAGAAATATTGTAGTTTGGAAGATACAAAAAAACGAAAGGGAAAGTCCGGATTTGACTCCGGGCGTTTCCCTCTCTAACTTAACCGACCCCCTTATTTCCCAATAAGTTTTATATTACAAATGTATGTGATTTGTGACAATGATTTGTTTCGTAATTCAAGCAATTGGTATTAAAGGTCAGACAAATTTCATTTTGTTTTCTGCCGCTTTATCTTTTGGCCGATAAAAGGATGATTTCTATATATTGTTGTTTTGAAAAGAACAACAGGCTGTTGATGTTTGTTTCGGTTCGGGAGTATTGAGGGATAGCGGTGACTTTTTTATTTATTCTTCCTTTCTAAGAGATTCGCGTAGTTTCTTGATAGCAGTAGCAAGGTGGGCTTCAAGTGTTTTTACGGAAATTTCCAATATAGCTGCTACCTCTTTATATTTGAGCTTATCTTCACGGACTAACTTGAATGCCGTTTTGCATTTTGCCGGCAATGCTTCAATGGCATTATTTAGTTGGTTGATTCTTTCTTTGGAGATGAGGTCGTCTTCCGGAGTTGTTTCCGTATGGATGAAAAGGTCTATTGAAAGTTCGTTCAATTCTATTTGTTCCATGTGTATGGAACGGTAATAGCTGATAGCTTTATGTCTGGCGATAGAATAAATGTAAGAATCGAAATTTGTTACTTTCAGTAGAGATTTTCTATTGTTCCATACTGCCAGGAAAGTATCGGAAACAATTTCTTCTGCTTCCACTGTGGAGGAAACATAGAGTCTCGTAAATCGTATTAACCTTTGGAAGTAAGTCAGGTATAACGATTTAAAAGCAGTCTGGGAGTCGGTCAATGCCATTTCACAGAGCCATTGCAGTATGTCATCTTTATGGTCAGCCAATAGTTAATAGTTAACAACTCTGCTAATATAGTCGTATTTAAGAAGAAAAACCCTTAGTGTGATAACTTTCTTTTTTCTCCCTTGTTTTAATAATAAGGGCGTTTTAACAATTGTAACATGTTTGTAATATCTGTGTAACACATGTGAAATATTTGTTTCAGACCTTTGTTGTCGAATATGTAACACTCATTTATGGAAACATTCTATCTGTTCCTCGTAATTTTTCTTTTCGTGCTGGCGGTATTTGACTTGTCGGTCGGAGTCAGTAATGACGCAGTAAACTTTTTGAATTCTGCAATCGGTTCGAGGGCCGCATCGTTTAAAACTATTATGGTCATCGCCGCAATCGGTATTTTTGTCGGCGCTTCTTTGTCTAACGGTATGATGGATATTGCCCGGCATGGGATTTATCAGCCGCAACACTTCTTTTTCTCTGAGATTATGTGTATCCTGCTGGCTGTTATGCTGACCGATGTCGTACTGCTCGATATCTTTAATTCATTGGGGATGCCGACATCGACGACCGTTTCGCTTGTGTTTGAATTGCTGGGAGGTACGGTGGCCCTGTCACTGGTCAAGATAGCCAATTCCAACGGTGCTTTGCAGTTGGGGGATTTGCTGAATACCGATAAGGCTTTTACCGTGATTCTCGCCATCTTCCTTTCTGTAGCGATTGCTTTCTTCTTCGGAAGCGTGGTGCAGTATATTTCACGTCTCATCTTTACATTTAATTATAAGAAACATACAAAATACTTTATAGCGCTGTTTGGCGGCCTGGCGGCTACTTCCATCCTTTATTTTATGCTGATAAAAGGGTTGAAGGAAAGTTCTTTTATGACCGGCAATCTGAAAGAGCTTATTTACGGCAATACCAGCATGGTGGTGTGGGGCGCTTTTATTTTCTTTACTATCCTGATGCAAATCCTTCACTGGCTGAAGGTGAATGTATTCAAGATTATTGTGATGCTGGGTACTTTTGCCCTGGCGCTGGCTTTTGCCGGAAATGACCTGGTGAACTTTATCGGTGTTCCTCTGGTTGGCTATTCTTCTTATATGGATTTGATGGCGCAGGGGGGAACGACGACGACGGATACATTCCTGATGGGTTCGCTGCTTGCTCCGGCTCAGACACCCTGGTATTTCCTGGTCGGTTCCGGTCTGGTGATGGTGATTGCATTGGCTACTTCCAAGAAGGCGCATAATGTGGTGAAGACTTCGTTGGATTTATCCCGCCAGTCGGAAGGAAACGAGAGTTTCGGAACATCACCGGTGGCACGTATGCTGGTCCGCACTTGCAATAATGCTTCCAGTACGATTCTGAGTGTGGTTCCGCCGAAAGTAAAGGACTGGATTGACAGCCGTTTTAATAATGATGAAATTATTCTGGAAGACAAAGCCAGCTTTGACCTGGTCCGTGCTTCGGTTAATGTGGTACTTTCGGGATTGCTGATTGCGTTGGGTACTTCTCTGAAGCTGCCGCTTTCAACGACTTACGTGGCTTTTATGGTGGCAATGGGTAGTTCGTTGGCCGACCGTGCCTGGGGACGGGAAAGTGCGGTTTACCGTATTACCGGTGTGCTGTCGGTTATAGGCGGATGGTTTATTACGGCGGGAGCTGCTTTTACGATTTGCTTCCTGGTTGCTATCGTTATTCATTTCGGAGGCATTGCAGCGATGGCGGCGATGGTCGGCCTGGCAGTTTATATGTTGATACGTAGCCAGATTGCTTATAAGAAAAAGATGAAGAAAGAAGCCCTGAAGGAAGAAGTGAACACGACAGTTGCCAAACTGCGTGATACGACAGACAGCCGTGAAGCCCTTTCTTTGTTCCGTGAACATAGCCGCGAAGAATTACAGTCGGTATTGCTGTTTACTGCGGATGCACTCGACCGCTCCGTCCATGGTTTCATGAATGAGAATCTCCGGGAGCTGCGTAAAGTCCTGAATGAAATAGAAGAGAAAAAGATACATCTGAAGCAAGTAAAACGTGTCGGTACGCTGGGCGTAACGCATCTGGAACACGATATTGCCGTCGAAAAGGGATTGTATTATTATCAGGGGAATGATTTCGCCAGCGAGATTATCTTCAGTGTCCGCCGTCTGACAGAACCCAGCAAGGAGCATGTGGATAATAACTTCAGTCCGCTCAACGATATTCAGAAAGAAGATTTCAGCAAAATGACGGAGAGCATCATTACTTATCTGAAACGTTGCGCTGTCATGATTGAAACGAACGATTATCATCGTCTGGACGATGTCATAGTCGAATCCGTCTCCTTGACCAACCAGCTCACCGCCCTGAAGAAAGGTGAATTGAAACGTATACAGGGACAGAGCGGAAGTACGAAGGTAAGCATGGTCTATCTGAATATGGTGCAGGAAGCGCAGAACGTTGTATCGTTTACTGCAAATCTGGTGAAAGTAAGCCGTAAATTCCAAAAGGAATAAGGATGAAAAACGGTACCCGGGCAAAATGTCTTATAATGTTATCCGCTAGCCGATTACATTTTCCTCGTAGTTTCTGTTTCAGGAAACTGTAGTTCCCCGGGCAGGGAACTGTAATTTCCTAGGCAGGGAACGCGAGTTTCCAAGGCAGGAAACTACAGTTTCCTAATAAGGAAATTGTAAGGAAACTATACGGAGTTTATAAAGGAACTGTCAGGGAAGAAGATGCCGGCTTTATAATGCCAGCATCTTCTTTTCTTTTATCAGGTCGCTTTCGTCCATGCGGAGAGAAGGGACGGTGCACATTTTGATGTAATCGCCGGTCTGGCAGGTGTAGTCGTAATAGGATTGTTGTTCGGGCGTGAAGTCTTCTTTGGCTATCAGGCCGTTTTTCATTGCCAGAAACTCTTCGATGTCCGTACTTTCCGATTCCTTTATGAGGACGATACGGCGGGCGACCGGATTGCGGTTGTAATCCAGTCCCAGATATAAACCGCGCAGCTGGCGGGGATTCTTGAACATGGGAATTTGCAGATAGACAGTAACCAGCGTTAACGGGGAACCGGATTTTCACTGAACATGCAATAGAAGTTTTGAGGGTCCCCGTTTACCCCGATGCCCCATTGCACTTCATCGTATGCATTGAGCCGGCCGATACGGATATGGTCTTTATTGTCGGACAATGTGATTATATAAGGTTCGCATTTCAGGCAATCGCTGGAGGAAGAGAGACTATAGCTGGTATATAACCCGCAGATGTTGGTCGTCTTCCGGGCGGAAAGAGATAATTCCTCGTTGAGCGACTCGATGAAAGGAATCCCTTTCTGTGTGTGCAATGCCGCCGGTTCCAGTTCGTCGAGTCGGTTCAGCGTGTTTTCCAGTCCTGAAAGCAGTTTTCTTTTGGATACGTTATTAACCAGCGATAGCGCCTGGTCGAGCGCCTCTTCCTGCGGCATTGTTTTGGCCGATTCAAAATAGGCGGGCAAGACGGTCGTATAGAGCGATGACAATACGCTCGGAGCCATTCCCACCCAATCGGCTATTTCTTTCATCTTCGTACCGTTGTTCCTTAAATATTCAATCCTTTTGTAGAGTTCTGAGAAGTCATTCATCATGTAACATTTTCTTTAATACAATACAAAATAACGCCCCGTTTGTTGCATTTCCGTTACATGAATGTTACATAAATATTTCTTTATAATTTATTGATATTTAGTTATATATTAATAATACATATTCATGTGTTCAGTAATATTCCTGTAACATCTCCGGGATACTTTTGCCGTCGAAAACAAAACGACAGCATGATGAATAATTTGTTACATATCAACGAAACAACCCGGAAACGTCTTTCCGATTTCCTTTTTATCCTTTGGGCCGGAGGTGCCGCCTTGTTATCCTATTCATTAGTATATGCATTACGCAAACCTTTTACGGCTGCCTCCTTTGAAAATGCGGAATTCTTCGATTTGGATTATAAAGTGGTGGTGACAATCTCACAGATACTGGGATATGTTATTTCCAAATTCATAGGGATTAAGCTGATTTCCGAGTTGAAACCGGAAGAACGGTTTAAGTTTATCCTCACTTCTGTGCTGCTGGCGGAGTCTTCGCTTATTTTATTCGGATTGCTTTCCACGCCGTTCAATGTGGCTGCCATGTTTCTGAACGGGTTGTCGCTGGGATGTATGTGGGGAGTCATTTTCAGTTTTATCGAAGGACGCCGGGTGACGGATATTCTGGCAAGCCTGCTGGGAGTCAGTATGGTGATTAGTTCGGGTACGGCCAAGTCTGTCGGGTTGTATGTCATGAACCATCTCCATGTGAACGAGTTCTGGATGCCGGCCCTGATTGGTGGCGTTGCGCTTCCCCTTTTGTTGTTGCTCGGTTGTGCGCTGAACAAACTTCCGGAGCCTAACAAAGAAGACATCGCCATGAAGTCTGAACGCGAAACGTTGAACGGACAGCAGCGCTGGGAGTTGTTTAAGAGCTTTATGCCTTTCCTCAGTATGCTTTTCGTGGCAAACATAGCCATTGTAGTCCTGCGGGATATAAAAGAAGACTTCCTGGTGAATATCATAGATGTCACTGCTTATTCTCCCTGGCTTTTTGCCCAGATTGACAGTGTGGTGACATTGATTATCCTGGGGATATTTGGTTTGATGGTCTTTGTGAAAGACAATCTGAAAGCATTATCCGTCCTGTTCGGTCTTATCATCGTGGGAATGATTGCAATGTCGGTCGTTTCTTTCGGGCAGGACCGGTTCCGTCTGTCGCCTGTGACATGGCTGTTTATTCAGAGCCTGTGCCTGTATATTGCCTATCTGACTTTCCAGACTATCTTTTTCGACCGGTTCATCGCCTGTTTCAAGATACGTGGAAATGTAGGGTTCTTTATCGTGACGACAGACTTCCTGGGATACACCGGAACCGTATTGGTTCTTATCCTGAAAGAGTTTTGTAACCCCCATATTAATTGGGCGGTATTTTATAATCAACTAGCCGGTTATGTTGGCATCTTTTGTTGTATCACTTTCATCTGTTCTTTCGTATATTTGCATCAACGTTTCCGTAAAGAAACGGGTATGACAGCCGCCAGGGAAGAGACACTTGAAGCCACTCCGCAGAATGCCATCACCGTAGCCTGAGAGAAATAATAAAAACTAGTATATAAAGTTATGAAGAAGATTTCGTGTGTAATTATGGACTGGGCCGGAACGGCCGTCGATTTTGGTTGTTTCGCTCCTTTGAACGCCTTCCTGAAAGTCTTTTCGGAAGAAAAAGGAATAGACATTACTTACCGTCAGGCACGTGAGCCGATGGGACTTCTTAAAATAGACCATATCAAGGCTATTCTGAATATGCCGGAGGTGAATGATAAATTCCGTGCACGTTATGGCCGCGACTGGAATATGGACGACGTGAACGAGATGTATCAGAGTTTCGAAAAGCATCTGTTCGCTTCCCTGAAAAACTTTACGACTCCGATACCCGGTGTACTGGATACTATCCGACTGTTACGTGAAGACGGACTGAAGATTGGTTCGACAACCGGCTATACGCAAGCTATGATGGACGTGGTCCGTCCGGGTGCCGCCGCAAAAGGTTATGTGGTGGACAACCTGGTGACTCCCGATGATGTCCCCGCAGGCCGTCCGGCTCCCTATATGATTTATAAGAATATGATTGACCTGGCTATCCCGTCGGTGGATAATGTGGTGAAGGTGGGTGATACGATTGCCGATATTAAAGAGGGAGTGAATGCGAAAGTATGGACTGTCGGTCTTATAACGGGAAGCAACGAGATGGGGCTTTCGGA
Organism: Parabacteroides goldsteinii DSM 19448 = WAL 12034; assembly: GCF_000969835.1. GTDB lineage: Bacteria > Bacteroidota > Bacteroidia > Bacteroidales > Tannerellaceae > Parabacteroides > Parabacteroides goldsteinii. The sequence continues at coordinate 2,025,565 of NZ_KQ033912.1, read as the reverse complement.
AGAAGAATACAACCGCCGCTCTGCCGACGAACTGGCCGGACTGAAACACGAAGTACGTGAACGCATGTTGGCTGCCGGTGCCCATTTCGTATTGGACAACATCACGGAACTTCCAGCTTGCATTGAGAAAATTAACAGATAAAATAAGGATATAATAGCTATCATTAAATATGAGAAATTATCTTTTACTGACACCCGGCCCATTAAGTACGTCACAGACCGTGCGCGAAGCCATGCTCCAGGATTGGTGTACCTGGGATAAAGATTATAATGGAGGAATCGTAACCCCAATCCGTAAAGGTCTGCTGGCTATCGCCGGACTGGATGAAAACGAATATACTGATGTGCTCCTGCAAGGCAGCGGAACCTACTGTGTGGAAGCAACCATCGGAGCCGCCGTGAAACCGACCGACAAATTGCTTATCCTTGCCAATGGCGCTTACGGGAAACGTATGGCGCAGATTGCCGGATATTACCATATCGACCATGTCCTGGTCTCTTTGCACGAAACAGAACTGATAACAGGCGAAGTTGCCCGCCGTGCCCTTGAAGAGAATCCGGGCATTACTCATCTTTCGATGGTACACAGCGAAACGACGACCGGCCTGCTGAACCCGATTGAAGAGGTGGCGGAAGTCATTCGCGGCAAGGGTATCACTTTTATTGTCGATGCCATGAGCAGCTTTGGCGGTGTACCTATCGACATGAAGAAGCTGGATATCGACTTCCTGGTGAGTAGTGCCAATAAATGTATCCAGGGAGTTCCCGGTTTCGGTTTTATCATTGTAAAGAGGGAAAAGCTGATGGCTTGCAAGGGTGTGGCCCGTTCATTGTCACTGGATATCTATGACCAGTGGGAAACGATGGAGAAGGGTGGAGGTAAATGGCGTTTCACGTCTCCCACACATGTAGTCCGTGCCTTTTACCAGGCTATGAAAGAGCTGAACGAAGAAGGAGGTATTGCCGCCCGTTACGAACGTTATAAAAAGAACCACCGGACATTGGTTGACGGAATGCGTGCACAAGGTTTCAAGACCTTGCTTCCCGATGCTTCCCAGGGTCCGATTATCACTTCTTTCCTTTATCCGCATGCAGGGTTTGATTTTAACGCATTCTATGCAGCTCTGAAGCAGAAAGGATTTGTGATTTATCCGGGTAAAATATCCGATGCGGATACTTTCCGTATCGGTAATATCGGCGATGTGTTTCCGGAAGATATGGAGAAGCTGCTGGAGGCAATCCGGAATACTGATTACAAATAGAATATAACTCTGAAAACAGTTGATATACTATATTATAACCGGATGTTGCCGTTCACTTCCGGTTATAATTAGCCCAATCTGAAAAAAATGCAAGAATAATGAACCGATAATTGCTTTTATATTGTATATGATAATAATTTTGAGTACGTTTGCTCCCATTAAAAATCAAGTTATTCAGGAGATTGTTCGAAATTGATTCATCAGTGCCTATTTAGTTGATGGATGGTAGTAATTTAATAATAAAAGCAAATGAAACGGTCAGATTTAATTGCAGCTATAGCTGCTGAAAGTGGTTGTAGTAAGAAAGATGTAGATGCAATGCTTGAAGCATTTTGTTCTGTTGCGACTAATGCACTTCGCCAGAGGGACCCAATAGTGCTGAAAGGCTTTGGTACTCTTTCTCCAAGAGAGCAGAACAGTCGTCCGGCCCGCAATCCCAAGACAGGTGAGGTTGTTATTATCCCGAAACGTCTGAGTGTGAAGTTCAGCGTTGGTAAGTTCCTTTTTGAAGACCTGAACAAGTAACTGCTATCGGTGGGCGATGGAATCCCGCAGGACGAGTATTCCTTCCGGTCCCATATTGAATAGTAAGTCTACGATACTTAAGTTGGGGAGGAATCCGAATTTATCTCGAAATACCTGATAATAGGGTTGCGGGAGAAAGGCGGAATCTTCCCCTTCGTGTTTCGGGCGGATGATTTCCCGGAAATCGTTCGGTACTTCCGGCATGTAAGCTTCCGTATAGACAACGTTCGGTTGCAGGTCCAGCAACCGGCAGACCAGCATGCGCAGCTCCTCGTTGAAATCAAACAGGAACTCATATTTCTTCTCGTAGAACGGTGCGAAATCTTCCTCATAATATTCAAAGAACGGACTCATATTATAAGCCGAGACCAGTGCATTCCAATGCAGGTGGCGCCAGTTCCCGTGGTCGGATATGCGGATATCCTTCGTCGGGCATTTCAGCGTGTCGGGCTTGACGATGGGGACGGAGAGTGACAGCGGACCGTTGGCAGCCGCGATTGTACAGCGGTTGCGGTAGGTTTGCTTCAGATAGTTTTCGGCTGTTTCTATCCGTACCTCTTCAAATTGGTAGAGTTTGCAGTATTGTTGTACCGGGCCCAGGTAGGCTGAAGAAATATATACAGGTTGCATGATTAGTTTACGGGTTTAAAAATTCGTTGCCGGTCTTTGCTGTACCAGCAGAGCCAGGCGTTTCCAATGATATGGTTGCGTGGGATGAATCCGAGGTGACGCGAATCCACCGCTTCGTTGGCATTGTCGGAAAGCATCCAGTAATAATCCTGATTGAAGAAGAAGAAATCTGTTTCCCGACCGTCCAGGAATAACTTCCCGTCACGGAACACGGCCTTGTCGCCGGCTTCGGCCCGGATGGCTTCACGGCAGGCGGTGAGTGCAGCTGCATTGAGGCGGTAGGCTCTGCCTTTTTGGGGAACAACCAGTTCGTACGTATCCATCGGGTTTTTAAGGAAACGGATGTTGGCATCTTCCGATAATTCTTCTCGTATCTGATATTCCTCAAAGGAAGTCAGGTTGAAGGAGATGCCGAACGATTCTTCTTTCATCTCCCTGAGCGGGATATTCAGTTTCTTCTGTGCTGCCAGTACTTCCTCCTGTGCCGCCTGTGTCACGATATAAGTATTGAGTGACCGGGGGGAATGAGGAATCAGCCTTCCGTTTACCCGGTATCCGTCATTACTAATCCGGATTGTGTCGCCCGGCATACCGATACAACGGCTCAGAAATAATGGGCTCGATGTCGTATCTTTCAGCAGCGGACTGGTAAATAGAACTACCCGGTTGCGCCCCGGGTTGTCTTTTTGCGGGAGCTTGTTCACCAGCATATAATCGCCTTTATGCAGGGCAACTTCCATGGAGTCGGTCGATACGCGATACGACTCCATACAGAAATAACGGATTACCATAACGCCCTCCACCAGCAACACGATTGTCACCAGCCATTTTACTGCGGATATGAAGGAGCGCTTTGTCATTATTCTTAATTCGGATGCACCATGCGGAACAGACGGTTCCAGCGGATACCACCGTCGAACAGGCTGCGGTCTTTATCCAGTGACAACCAGATAAGGATAGGCTTTCCTACGATATGGTCTTCCGGAACAAATCCCCAGGAGCGGCTGTCGGCACTGTTGTGACGGTTGTCGCCCATCATCCAGTAATAATCATATTTAAATGTATAGTCTGTTTCCGGCTTTCCGTTGATATAATATGTACCGTCTTTTTCTTCCAGTGTATTGTTTTCGTAGTTTTTGATGCAACGGCCGTATAGAGCTATGTTGCGTTCGTTCAGCGGTATTGTCGCCCCTTTCTTCGGAATCCACAGAGGACCGTAGTTGTCGCGTGTCCAACCTGTTTCATACCATGCCGGATAAGTCAACCCCGAAAATGCATCCGGTTCGATTACAATCTTTTTTACAATAGGCAGTTTCTCGGCTATCGCCAGTGCCTTCTTGGTCAGCGGCATGCGATAGACCGGATTGTACTGTCCGGGGGCAATCGATTCGAAACCGAGGAAAGACATTAAATCCTGGTAATATCCGTTGTTGGAAACCAGTATCCGGTCTTCTTTGCTTACGTTCATCAGGCGGAACTGTTCTTCCGTGATAGGGGAACCATCCGTTTCGACATAGTAACAGAACTGCATATTCTCCGGATTCTCTGCTGCTTTACCATCGATATATACCTGGTTGTCGCGTATTTCTATGGTGTCGCCCGGCATACCGATGCAACGTTTCACATAGTTTTCACGTTTGTCTACAGGACGGTAGACTACATCCCCGAAGGTGTTTTTATCCATCCAGATACGTTCGCGTCCGTGCTGCATAACCAGTTCGTCATAGCTCGGATTCTGCTGTTTCAGGGCGACTGTGTCGCCGGCAGGAAAGTTGAACACCACGATATCATTGCGTTTTACATGACCGAAACCTTTCACCCGTTTGTAACCCCATTCCGGCCAGTCCAGATATGATTTACAGTTGAAGAACGGCAGCGTGTTCTGTACCAGCGGGAACGACAGCGGCGTGTTCGGAACACGCGGACCGTAACTCAGCTTGCTTACAAACAGATAATCGCCTACCAATAAAGATTTCTCCAACGAAGAACTCGGAATCTGATAATTCTGGAAGATGAACAGATTAATGAAATAGACGGCAATCAGTGCGAACAGGATATCGTCCACCCATTCCAACGCATTTCGTACTGCTGGGTTCTTTGACCGTTTCCAGGCTCCCCAGGGAATATATTTGGTCAGGAAAATATCTACGAGTACAATCAACCCGAGCAACAACCAGAGGTTCTGCATCCAGATTGAAAAGAGTATATACAGCACGGCAGAGATGCCGAACTTAATCCATTGTTTCTTGGAAATTTGTTTCATTTGCTGACTAATGTGGAATTAAAATTTAAGCATATCGTCCATACCCAGAAAGCCTTTCTTCCCGGCGGTAAATTCAGCGGCAACGACAGCGCCGAGTGCGAAACCTGCGCGGCTCTTGGCGTCATGTTTGATACTGATATAGTCGACATCCGACTCATAGGTCACCTCGTGGATGCCCGGCACTTCGCCTTCGCGGATGGCGTGGATTGGCAGGTCGGTCGGCTGTTCGGCTGTTTCCAGTGTCCAACGGTCTTTCCGGTCTACGTTTTCAATGATTCCTTCTGCCAGTGTGATAGCGGTACCGCTCGGAGCATCCAGCTTGTGGATATGGTGCGTTTCCGTCATGCTGATATTGTAGGAAGGAAAATTATTCATGATTTTCGCCAGGTACTTGTTGAGGGCGAAAAAGATATTTACTCCGATGCTGAAATTGGAAGCGTAGAAGAAGGTCTTGCCTTCCTTTTCACATTTCTCTTTTATCTCGCCGATACGGTCCAGCCAGCCGGTCGTGCCGGAAACAACAGGAACGCCGGCAGCGAAACTCTTCATATAATTGTCGAATGCCGTGGCCGGAGTCGTGAACTCGATGGCTACATCTGCGCTCTTGAAATTAGCTGACTGAAATTCTTCCGGGTTGTTTATATCTACGATAGAGACGATTTGGTGTCCTCTGTTCAATGCAATCTGCTCGATGGTTTTACCCATCTTTCCGTAACCGATAAGTGCAATCTTCATAATCTTTTCAGAATAAAATGAATAAATAAGCTAATAACTTAGCCTTCAGGGGTGCAAATATAAAGAAAATGAATTAGATTTGTGGCATAAATCTTAACTCTGAAAAGAATATGGAACGTTTATTACATTATGTTTGGAAATACAGACTGTATCCAACGACTTCGCTTCTTACTACTGACGGACGTACAGTATCGGTCATTGACCCCGGAACACCCAATACCGACGCGGGCCCGGACTTCTTCAATGCAAAGATGAAAATAGACGGTACTTTGTGGGCTGGGTGTGTTGAAATCCATGACAAAGCCTCCGACTGGCTGCTTCATCGCCATGATAAGGACAAGGCTTATGATGCCGTTGTTCTCCATATTGTGGAGGTGTCGGACTGTATCGTTTACCGGATGAACGGAGAGGTTATTCCGCAAATGGAACTGACAGTGCCGGAGTCGGTTGTGCGGAATATCGACTGGTTGCTTCATCATGACAACTCTCTTCCCTGTGCCGGATATATCCCTCAAATGGAGCCCGTTCACATTACATCGTGGCTGGGGGCTCTGCTCGGCGAACGGCTGGAACGGAAAACGGCCGATATATTCCGTTTGCTGGACCAGTATGCCGGTGACTGGAACGAAGTCTTTTATATTACTTTAACCCGCAATTTCGGTTTCGGTGTGAATAACGACATCTTCGAGCGTCTTGCCAAGAGCTTACCGCTCAGGTATATTCAGAAGCAACGCGGCAGCAGTTCGCAGGTCGAAGCGATGCTGTTCGGACAGGCCGGGATGCTGAATGAAGCGATCGATTGCCCTTATTATCGTTTGCTGCAACGCGAGTATCAGTTTCTTCGCTATAAATTCGGATTGACTCCGCTGGACTGTTCTCAATTCAGGAACCTTCGTACCCGGCCCATCAATTTCCCCTGTCTGAAGTTGGCGCAACTGGCGGCTGTCTGGATGCAATACGATACCTTGTTTTCTGTTATCCTGACGGCAGGCAGTATCGGTGAGATTAAGCAATGTCTGCGTGTCACACCTTCCGCTTATTGGGAGACGCATTATCATTTCCGGAGCGCTTCCGCTATAAAAGAGAAAACAGTCGGGGAGAATTCTTTGTGTATATTGTTGATAAATACGGTAGTTCCCATTCTTTTCGCTTACGGAGTCAGGAATAAGCAACCCGAATACTGCGAGCGTGCAATCCGTATCCTTGAAAATCTTCCTTCGGAGAAGAATACGATTGTTTCGGGTTTTAGCCGGGCAGGGATAAAAGTCTGCCATGCAGGCGACAGTCAGGCGCTGATTCAATTGAAACGGGAGTATTGCGAGAAGAAGAAATGTTTGTATTGCCGGATCGGGTACAGGTATCTGAAACGGGGTATTCCCTCTTTATAGAATGCAAAGATTTCTTATTTAGCGTATATATCACTATTAGTCACCGGATTTTTCCCTATTTTTGCCATCTGATTAAAAAGCGATTGAATGGGTAACAGATATATAAAAGATTTATTGCTGGTACTGTGCGGAGTGTTTCTGTTGGTAACCATGTATTCGTGTGCCAATATGGCTTCTCCGAACGGGGGACCTTACGACGAGACCCCCCCTAAATTCATAAGCAGTCTGCCTGCCCCTAATCAGACGAATTATAAGGGGAAGAAGGTGGAGATTCTGTTTGATGAACTGGTTCAGCTGGACAAGCCGTCGGAGAATGTAATCATCACGCCGCCGCAGATGCAATTACCTGTGATCCGTGCCGCGGGAAAGAAGGTCGTGGTCGAACTGAAAGATACACTGAAAGAAAATACGACTTATACGATCGACTTCACCAACTCGATCTCCGATAATAACGAGAAGAATGTATTCGAGAATTTCTCCTTTGCCTTCTCTACCGGTGATGTGATCGATACGCTGGAGGTATCGGGTATCTTGCTGAATGCCGAAAACCTGGAACCTATGCCCGGTATCACGATCGGTCTGCATAAGAACCTGGAGGATTCGGCATTTGTGAAACTGCCTTTCGACCGTACTTCGCGCACGAACGATAAAGGACAGTTCACCATCCGCAATATCTCTCCAGGCAGTTACCGTATTTTCGGTCTGAACGATGTCAACCGCGACTATAAATTCGACCAGCCGGGCGAGGAGATTGCGTTTAACGACTCCATTATTATCCCTTCGCTGGAGTTGACCACCCGGCAGGATACGCTCTGGAAAGACAGCCTGACTATCGATACGATCCGTACGGTTGCCTATACGCGTTATTTCCCGGATGATATCGAATTGCGTCTGTTCAAGGAAAACTTCGTGCGCCAGTATCTGCTGAAACCGGAGCGCCAGCAGGAAAACTTGCTGACCATACGGTTCAACGCTCCGCTGGATACCGTACCGCTTCCGAAGCCGCTCAACTTTACGCCGGAGAATCCTGACTGGTTCTTTACACAGGAAACGGAGGCGGGAAAAGGCGTTAATTTTTGGCTGACCGATTCGCTGGTATGGAAACAAGATACGTTGCAGGTGGAACTGTCGTATCCGAAGAGCGACTCGCTGAACGTTCTCCGACCGCAAACCGATACGCTTCAGTTTGTGATGCGCCGCCGTCCCGAAAAGAAGAAAAAGAAGAAAGATGACGAGCCGGAACCGATCGTCTTCCTGGGTATGCAGATCGACGCGCCCGGTTCGATGGACTTGTTCGATACCGTATCCGTTACGTTCAATGAACCGATCCTCGAACTGCCGAAGGAAGTCTTCTATCTGGACCAGAAGGTCGATACGGTGTGGACTCCGGTTGATTTCGAGCTTTTCCCGGACTCTACCAATAGTCTGAATTACTTCATTCGCCGTCCGTGGAAATATGCCGAGGAGTATCGCCTGTCAGTGGATTCGGCAACGATCTTCAGTCTTTATGGCAAGTGGAACGAACCGTATTCGGCTGAGTTCAAGATCAAGAAAGAGGATGAATACGGACACTTATATATTAATGTAGAAGGAATTGATACGACCGCTTATGTGGAATTGCTGAACGGCAGTGATGCCCCGGTGCGGAAGGCGAAGGTGAAGAACGGCGGTGTCCTTTTCATGGACCTGAAACCGGACAAGTATTACGCACGCCTGGTGGTCGACCTGAATGACAACGGCAAATGGGATACCGGCAATTATGCCGATAAACGCCAGCCGGAAGAAGTCTTTTATTCGCCAGTTCAGTACAACGTATTGCAGAACTGGCAGGTAGAAGAGACTTGGAATGTCAAGGCAACCCCATGGGCAAAACAGAAACCTATCGAGATTACAAAGAATAAGCCGAAAGAGGCAACCAAGAAGAAAAGAAATTACAAAGATGAAGGACAACAGAAGTCTTCTTCGCGCAATAGCGGTATGGGCGGCAGCATGGGCATGCCGTTCTAAAGGAACCGGTTTATGTCTGCCGGTCCTGTTGTTGCTCCTTTCCGGAGTGGCCGGTGCGCAGACTATTCCGGTGAAAGAGCGGTTCAATGCCGGTGAGGAGGTGCAATATGAATTGTACTTCAAATGGGGTATTCTGATGCCACGCGCCGGACAGGCAACCTTATCCATTAAAGATACCCGCTATGAGGATAATCCGGCTTATCATTATAACCTGTTATTCCGAACTTCCGGCATGTTTGAGAAGATATTCTCCATGCGCGATACGATCGACTGCTATTTCACGCCTGAGATGCTGTTACTCCGTAGCGAGAAACGGGTGAATGAGAATGACTACTATCTGATCGACGACCTGAAGTTCTCTTATAGTACAGGGAAGACTTCGGCCCATTCCCATCGCTATACGCCTTCACGGACGAAGATCGACACGATGATCGTTTCTGAACAATATATGTTCGATATGCTGGGTGCTACCATGTATCTCCGCTCGCTGGACTGGGATAACATGAAACAGGGCGATGAATTTCCGTTTCATGTGGTGATCGGACGGGACCGGATCAACATCAGTTTCCGCTATACCGGGCAGCAGATCGTGGAACGCAACGAGACACTGAAATACCGTACCCGACATTTCTATATCGATATTTTTGACGACGCTTTCACCCAAAGCAAGGCGGCCGCCGAAATATGGATCGGGGACGATGAAAACCATATCCCGGTCAAGATTCGTGCCAAGCTGAAGATAGGAGCGGCCGAGGTCTATTACAAATCATCCAAAGGATTGCGTTACCCGCTTACTTCGCGGGTGGAAATTCCCCGGCGTTAGGCAGTGAGAGAGTGAAACGTGTTTCGGAGTAAGGTTGTGAACTGACCAGGAGTTCGCCGCCATGCATCCGTACGATCTGGCGTGAAAGGCTCAGGCCGATACCCGTACCTTTGTTCTTGGTGGTGAAGAAAGGAATGAAAATGTCTTCCAGCATATCGTGGGGGATGCCCGGCCCGTTATCCGTTACTTCGATCAGGGTCGTGGTGCCGGGTTGTTTTACCGTGAGTGAGATTTCACCGTTATCCTGTCCTTCCAATGCTTCCATCGCATTTTTCAACAAGTTGATCAAGACCTGTGAGAGCAGTTCTTCATCGGCATTGACTGTTATTTCGTCCTGGCAGAGGTAAACAGTCAGACCGATCTGTAAACGTTGCAGGTCCGACTGGAACAGCAGTTCGATGTTGCGTACCTGGCGGGAGAGGGAGAACGGATTGGGATTGGGAGCCTGCAACCGTGCCAGTTGGCGGTATGAATTGGTGAAGTTCATAAGGCTCTGTCCCTGGCTCTTGATCGTATCCAGTCCGCGGACCGTCTTCCGGATGGTGGCGTCGTTGATCTCGTCGCAGCTTTTCGTCGTGTCGTTGCTCCGGTAATAGGAGAGGAGCGTGCCTGAGAGGGAGACGATCGGAGCGATCGAGTTCATGATCTCGTGGGTCAGGACGTGCATCAACTTGTCGTATGCCTCGTATTCTTTCCGTAACAGTTCGCGTTCGAACTCTTTCTGCTTGCTCTCCGTCATCAGGCGGTGGATGCGGTTGAATGCCGTATGCAGGCGGCGTTGTTCTTCCGGTCCGCTGTTTTCGGGGAAGTAAAGCATCGACTCATTGTCTTCGATGGCATCGAGGAACAGTTGGATACGGCGGTTCGATGTATTGAGGAAATAGACGAGGATCCCGACCAGCCATAAGGCGATCAGTAGGGTGACGCATCCCAGTATGATGGCTTTACCGGTGATAATACCCGTTAGTCCCACGCCGGTAACAAGGAGGATGAGCGCGACCTGGAAGACTATCTTCAGATAGATGCGTGTGCTGAACATTCGTTTCACAGGTTGAACCGTTTTAGTTTGTTATATAAGGTCTGCCGGCTTACCCCCAGTTGCTCGGCGGCAGCGGTCAGGTTGCCGTCGTTCTGGGTAATAGCCGCCTCGATCGTCTTGCGTTCCACTTCTCCCAGGTTGGGGGCATCGGAGAACGAGACGGATTTTCCGGGACGGATAAAGAGGTCGGCGGCACGGATTACATTTTTCTCGGCCAGGATCACTGCTTTCTCGATGGTATGTTGCAGTTCGCGTATGTTGCCCGGCCAGTCGTAACGTTCCAGTTTGGCGGCTGCCTGTGGATGGATAGTCAGACCAGGCTGGTTGTACAGGGCCGTATACTTTTTCAGGAAGTAGTCGATGAAAAGGGGAATATCTTCCCGGCGGTTCCTGAGAGGCGGTATCTCTATTTGTATGGTGTTGATGCGATAGTAGAGATCCTCCCGGAAAAGAGATTGCTTCACCAGTTCCGGCAGGTCGCGGTTGGTGGCGGCGATCAGACGTATGTCGATCGGGATTTTACGGTTGCTTCCCAATCGGGTGACTTCGCGGTTCTGCAGGGCGGCGAGCAGTTTGGCTTGCAGGCCGACCGGGAGGTTGCCTATTTCATCCAGAAACAGGGTGCTTCCGCTGGCAGCCTCGAATTTACCCGGCCGGCTTTCGCGGGCATCGGTAAAGGCACCTTTTTCATGTCCGAACAGTTCGCTTTCGAAAAGGGATTCACTGACGGCTCCCATGTCCACGTTGATCATTTCCCGGCGGCTGCGGAGTGACAGGCGGTGTATTTCGCGGGCGAGCATTTCTTTACCCGTACCGTTCTCGCCGGTGATAAGGATATTCGCATCCGTTTTGGCAACCTTGGTCACGACCTTGATCAGTTTCATCATAACGGCGGAGTGGCCGATGATCATGGCTGGTTCCGCAGGGCGGTCGGGTCGGTTACGATCGGTCTTCTGTTTGACCTTTTCCCGTTCTACGGCTTGTAAGGCGGCGTGTATCTTTTCGAGCAGGACTTCGTTGTCCCAGGGTTTGAGTATAAAATCAACGGCTCCGCTTTTTAAGGCTTTGACAGCCAGTTCCACATCTCCGTAGGCGGTAAGCATGATGACCGGCAGTTCGGGGGCTATTTCCTGGATACGGCGTAGCCAGAACAGGCCTTCGTTTCCGGTGTTTACGCCTGCGGAGAAATTCATATCTAGAATGACAAGGTCGACCGGCATCGTATCCAGCACGGATAAGATGCTGTTCGGGTTGGAGGCGGTCTCTACCCGTTCGAATTCATCTTCCAATAATAATTCGAGCGAAGTCAGTACACTTTTATTATCATCTACAATGAGAACTGTTCCGGTTTGCATACGATTAATTTTTCCGTAAAGGTATCGGCTTCCGGGGTACTTTGCAAATGAGCGTCAAAATATTTGACACTAATAACAGGATAATATAACACTATAGTCCTAATCCGATTAGCACTCGTATGCTAAGGCAGTCAGCACAGTAGTGCTGGTGAGGGTAACACTACTGTGCTGGCCCCGTATCCGGCACAGAAGCAGGGCCTGTTTTTTTATGATTGACACATCAGCGTCCATATTTTTGACAATCGGGCGTCCATATATTTTACACTTTGCGAGGCTGTTTCTTTTGTGGAATATGATAATCAGTCAGTATGAAATGTGGCACGCCTTTTGCTTTTACATGTACATGATGAAAATGCAAATAACAATTAAATATGGATGGAGGTTAGCCTGCCTGTTGCTGTTTGGTTCGGTAGTGGGAGCAGGTGCACAGGAATCCTGGAGTGTCGACTCTTGCATGCGCTATGCGCTGGAGAGGAACCTGGCACTGAAAAACAGCCGGTTGGATACCCGTATCGCTCGCGAAGACTTTACGGCGGCGATAGGAGATTTCCTGCCTTCGGTCAGTACCAGCGGGGCTTTCGGGAAACGGATGGGACGTTCGGTCGACCCGAAAACGAATTTGTATACCACCTCTTCCTTCGTGGAAAGTACGCTGGGAGTCGATATATCATTGCCTGTTTTCGACGGGTTCAAACGTATCAACCGGGCACAGTTCACCCGGCTGAACAGGCAACTGAGCAGCGTTGCCGGAAAAGCGGAGGAGAACCGGGTGGCTTTCGAGGTGATGGATGCTTATTATGTATATATCTTTGACAGAAAGATGAGTGCCCTGGCTGCCGAACAACGTAAGCTAAGCGAGCGTTACCATGAGCAGATGCTTGAATATGTGGACCTCGGCCTTCGTTCACCCTCTGACCTTCAGGAGGTGAAAGCCCGTTTGCAGAGCGATATTTATCAGGAGACAGTGAAGAAGAAGACGGAACGTCTTTCTTTTCTTGCACTAAAAGAGTTGTTGCAGATGCGCGATTCGGACTCTTTATCCGTTAGTGACAGAGAGGGGGATGACGGCGAGTTGCCGCTTCTTGCCGGTTATTCGGCTCCGGAAGTGTATGCAGAGTCGGAAACTGCGCTTCCCGAGTTCCGGATGATGGATTTGCGGGAACAGGCGTCGCGAAAGTCGCTTGCCATCGCGTCGGGAGCTTTCTCGCCTTCCATCCGGGCGGATTTCAGTCTTTATTCGAGTTACTATGACACGGAACGCGATGCGGACGGGCACATCTCCTCGTTCGGGCAGCAGATGAAAAACAATTGGAACAAATATATCGGTCTGCGGGTATCTTTCCCTATATTCAGCGGTTTGTCCCGCTTTACGGCAGTCAGGAAAGAGCGTTTCCGCCTGCAACAGATAAGGAATAACAACGACCAGCAACGAATATCCTTATATAAGGAGATAGAAGATGCCTGCCTTTCCTTACAGGCTTCGGCAGAGGAACATCACCAGGCTAAACTGCAATTGCAGGCAGCTGCAACCACCCTCAAAGAGAACGAGGAGAAGTGGGAGGAAGGCATGGTTTCCGTCTTCGAACTGATGGAGAAACGGAACCTGTATATCCAGGCCAAAGCAGAACTGGCCCGTACCCGGCTGCAATATGACCTGAAACACCGGATGGTCGAGTTCTACCGTACCGGTTCATTTTTAGTAAAATAACAACAAAGAACAGATATGAATAACAACATGGACACCCCTATCGAACGGAAATCCCGTTTGAAGAAGAAACATCTGTATGCGATGGCAGGAGGCGCTTTCCTCCTGGTCTGCCTGCTTTACTTTATTTTCCGCGATACCTCTTCCTCCATGAAAGTGGACAAGGAACGGCTGACCATCTCCACCATCGTCCAGGGTGAGTTTAATGATTATATCCGTGTGATAGGGCAGGTGCTCCCGGACCGTATCATCTACCTTGATGCCATCGAGGGTGGCCGGGTGGAAGAACGCCTGATAGAAGAAGGGGCGCAGGTCAAGGCCGGCGATGTAATCCTCCGCCTGAGTAACCCGCTGCTGAATATCGGTATCCTGCAAAGCGAGGCAGACCTTGCTTATCAGGAGAACGAACTCCGTAACACCCGCATCAGCATGGAACAGGAACATCTGCGCCTGCAACAGGACCGTATCAGCCTCAACAAAGAACTGGTACAGAAGGACCGCCGTTACCGGCAATACGAACGCCTGTATAACAAACAACTCCTGGCGCGCGAAGATTTCCTGCAGGCAAAGGAAGACTATGAAAGCGCCCGCGACCAGCTTGTCGTGCTAGACCAGCGTATCCGCCAGGACGACCTTTTCCGCAGCAGCCAGCTGGAGAGCCTGGATGAGAATATCCGGAACATGAAACGGAGCCTCTCCCTCGTCCGCGAACGGTTGGAGAACCTGAAGGTGAAAGCGCCCGTCAGCGGCCAGCTGGGTAATCTCGAAGCACAGATAGGGCAGTCTATCGCCCAGGGGGAACGTATCGGGCAGGTCATCACCCCCGAACTGAAGGTGGAGGCCAAGATTGACGAACATTATGTGGAGCGGGTGATGCCCGGCCTCCCCGCCAGCTTCGAGCGTGAAGGAAAGACCTACGACATGGAAGTGACGAAAGTCTACCCCGAAGTGCGCGACGGCCAGTTCCGTACCGACCTTCATTTTACCGGAGGACGTCCGGAGAATATCCGTGCCGGGCAGACCTATCACCTGAACCTGCAACTGGGTGATCCCGTACAGGCCATCCTGATTCCCCGCGGCAGCTTCTACCAGGCAAGCGGCGGTCTGTATGTATATGTCGTGGATGAGGACGAGACCGTCGCGCGCCGCCGTCCGGTGAAGATAGGCCGCCAGAATCCGCAGTATTATGAAGTGACCGAAGGAGTGAAACCGGGAGAGAAAGTGATTATCTCCGGCTATGAACTGTTCGGTGAAAACGAACGATTGATTATCAGATAACAGAAAGGATAAAGATGGATTATCTCTCTCAAGTCATAAAAAGCCAGCGCGCCCGCAAGTCACTTTCGGTCATTAATATCTTCGGCCTGTCGGTGTGTATCTCTGCCGCCCTGCTGATTCTGCTCTATGTCCGTTTCGAACTGAGCTACGACTCTTTCCATGACGGCGACCGCGTGTACCGTGTCGAAAGCCGTTTGTATGAGGGAGCAACGCTGACGGATAATTGGGCGACGACCGCATTCGGCCACGGTCCGGTGATGAGCCGGGAGATACCGGGCATCGAAAAGTTCGTCCGGCTGACCGCCCAGGACCGGGAACAGGTGGTTACCTATCAGGATAAGCAGTTCGCCGAAAGCCGCTATTGTTTTGCCGAACCAACCTTTTTCGACCTCTTCCGTTTCCCTATTCTGAAAGGGGAGAGAGACGGCCAGCTGACCCGTCCCAATACCGCCGTGCTGACGGAAAGTGCCGCCCACCGTTATTTCGGCGAGGCGGAGCCGTTGGGCAAAATCCTGACCTTCCGCACGTCGACAGCCGAACAACATTTCGAAGTGACAGGCATTATTGCCGATATGCCGGCCAATTCGCATCTGCATTATGATTTCCTGCTGTCTTATTCCACGATACCGAAGGAACGGCAGGATATTTGGTATATTCACGGCGTCTATACGTATGTCCGCCTGGAACCGGGGAAAAAACCGGAAGATATAGAAAACGCCTTTGCCGCTATTTCAGATAAATACAAAACCGCAGCTTTGAAGCATAAGGACTGGAAGGTGGAGTTAATCCCATTGAAAGATATTCACCTGACTCCGCAGAAGTCGTATGAGAAGGAGACGAAAGGCAGCCGTACCGCCGTGTATATCCTTTCGGTGATGGCGATTGCCCTGTTGCTGACAGGCTGGGTCAATGCGTTGAACCTGATGGTGGCGCGTTTCCTGGAACGGGGAAAAGAGTTCGGAGTGCGTAAAGCCTTCGGTGCTTCCCGCCGGCAGATGCTGTTGCAGGGACTGACGGAGGCCGGCATCGTCAACCTGCTGGCAACCTTGATTGCGCTCGGTTGGTTGGAGGTATTGCTGCCGCTTGTCTATACCTGGGTGGAACATGATTTTGGTGCCGATATATTAGTACAACCGCAGTTTTGGCTGGCCGTAGCGGTTATTGCCGGGCTGGGGACGCTTTTCACCGGCTTATATCCTTCCTATCTGCTGACACGCATCCGTCCGTCGGATATCATACGCGGGAAGTTATTACATAGCCGGAAAGGCAATAAGATGCGGAAAACATTGATTGTCGTGCAGTTTGTCGCCTCCTTTATCTTGATAACGGGCACGTTTGTCGTTATCTCCCAGGTTCGCTACATGCAGAAGGAGGCCGCTTCTCCCGGGACAGACCGGATCATCGTATTGAAATATCCCTCTTTTACAGATGAACTGTTCGTCAGGATGGAAAGCTTCAAGAAAGAACTGAAGCGGAAGACGTATGTCCGCCAGGTGACTGTTTCCGGTGCCGTGCCGGGGGTGGAGGTCGCCAATTATTTTGCCAACCGTCCGTTCGGCAGCGACCCGTCCGAGGTGAAACTGATTCAGATGTTCGCCGTCGATTACGATTACCTGGCCACCTATTCGCCGGAGATGGTCTGCGGCAGGGGATTCTCGGAAGAGTATGGAGATGAACTGAATAAGGTCGTGCTGAACGAAGAGGCCGTCCGCCTCCTGGGTTTCCCTTCTGCGGAAGCTGCTTTAGGCAAACAACTGACGATGGAAGTGCTGCAAGACCCTCTCCAGGTGATAGGAGTGGCGAGGAACTATCACCAACAGTCGCTGGCCGTCCCTTATAAGCCAATCATCTTCTTCCTGAAAGACCGCGTTCCGATTATCGGGACACCTTATATTTCCATCCGCATGGACGGTGTGGTCGGTCCGGCCCGTCTGGCGGAGATAGAACAAATCTATCGCGATTTCTTCCCGACTTCGTTGTTCTCTTATTTCTTCCTCGACGATTTCAACAGGAACCAGTATAAGGAAGACCGGAATTTCGGATGGATATTTGCCGCATCGTCTTTGCTGGCCGTCTTTGTCGCCTGCCTGGGATTGTGGGTAATCACGCTTTTCTCGACCCTCTCGCGGGTGAAGGAAGTGGGAATACGTAAGGTGCTGGGAGCGGGTAAAAGGAATCTTTTTGTAGTTTTGACGCGTGAATTATTGCTCCTTACGGTACTTGCGTCCGTGATAGGTATTCCCGTGTCCGCTTTCCTGATGAATAGCTGGCTTGAAAGCTATGCGTTTCATATCCCGTTGCCCTGGTGGAGTTATGTGGTGGCGTTCGTGCTACTGATGTGTATCGCTTTCGGGACGATTGCCCGGCAGGTATGGCGCATCATCCGCCTGAAACCGATGTATATTTTAAGGAGTGAATAATTTATAAATAGGAACATATGATTAAAACAGAGAATCTGTCTATGCTCTTCACCACGGAAGACGTACAGACCAAAGCATTGAATGAAGTAAGCCTGGAGATAAAGAAAGGCGAATTTGTGGCTATCATGGGGCCTTCGGGTTGCGGCAAATCCACCTTGCTGAATATCCTGGGAACGCTTGATTCGTCAACTTCGGGCAAATACTTCTTCGATGGAAAGGAGATCGATAAGATGAGCGAGAGCCAGCTGACTTCTTTCCGTAAAGGGAATATCGGCTTTGTATTCCAGAACTTCAACTTGATTGACGAACTGACGGTCTATGAAAACGTAGAACTGCCCCTTGTCTATCTGAACAGCAAGAAGTCCGAACGCAAAAAGAAGGTGATGGAGGTGCTTGAACGTATGAATATCGCCCATCGTGCCGGCCATTTCCCGCAGCAATTATCCGGTGGCCAGCAGCAACGTGTGGCTATTGCCCGTGCAGTGGTAACCGACTGTCCCCTGATTCTGGCGGATGAGCCGACGGGTAACCTGGATTCGACAAACGGCCTCGAAGTAATGGAACTGCTCAGCGAACTGAACCGGCAGGGAACGACGGTCGTTATCGTCACCCACTCCCAGCGGGACGCGAAGTTTGCCCACCGGGTCATTCATTTGCTGGACGGGCGGATTGTATCGGAGGAGAAACGTTGACGGTAATCATCAACGGAGGTTGACGGTGTCCGTCAGTTACCGTTGACGACTGTCGTCAATGAGAGTTGACGATGACCGTCATCACAGACAGGATAAAGTGAAGTACTAATATTTTATTGACAGATTCAGAATACTATGATTATTTCAAACTATTGGAACAGTGCCCTGCGCAGCCTGACGAAAAAGAAAGGCTTCAGTGCAATCAATATAATCGGCCTGGCAATCGGTATGGCGGCCGCCCTGCTGATTCTGACCTACGTGGCTTTCGAATATAGCTACGACGATATGCACAGCCGTGCCGACCGCATCTTCCGCGTGGAAGCACGTTTCTACGAAAACGGCGAACTGACGGATGACTGGGCGAGCAGTTCGGCCGGCTACGCCACCGCTATGAAACGTAACCTGGCGGGCGTGGAGGATTATACCCGCGTCGGCAGCCAGTACTATCCGGAGCAGGTCGTGAAATACAACGAACTGCTCTACCGTGAGACAGGCATCGGGTATGCCGAGAAGAATTATTTCAACTTCTTCGATTATGAATTACTGAAAGGGGATAAGAATACCTGCCTCGACGGGCCGAACAAGGTGGTGATAACCGAGCGCATCGCCAATAAATACTTCAAAGGGGCCGACCCGATTGGGAAGATACTGATTTTCCGCAGCAATATCGGCGAAGAGGCGTGCGAAGTGACCGGCATCATGAAAGATATGCCCGTCAACTCGCATGTGCGTTACAGCATGATGATCTCCTACGAAACTCTTCCGAAATGGATGGATGAATACTGGTATCGCCACGAAGTGTACTCATACGTCCTCCTGAAGTCGCCCGCCCTGAAGAAACAGGTGGAAGAAGCCTTCCCTGCAATGGCGGAGAAATACAAGACGGAAGAGGCGCTGAAGAATAAGACCTGGGCAATCGAATTGACCAACCTGCGCGATATCCACCTGAATCCGCAAAAGGCGTATGAGCCGGAGACGAAGGGGAACAGTTCTTCCATGCTGGTGCTGATATGTACGGCGTTGGCTATCCTGTGCATTGCCTGGATCAATTATATCAATATGACGGTTGCCCGCTCGATGGAACGGGCCAAAGAGATCGGCATTCGAAGGGCTTCGGGGGCGAGCCGCCGGCAAATCGTGGCACAGTTCCTGTTCGAATCGCTGATAACGAATGGGATTGCCTTTATCCTGGCTATCGGGTTGATGGAGGCGTTGATGCCTGCTTTTAACAGCCTGACCGGGCGTGACCTGGGATTCTCTGTGTGGGTGACGACCTCGTTGGGGTGGATGCTGTTGTTGATTTTCGCCTTGGGCGTGTTCCTGTCCGGTTTCTATCCGGCGACGATTTTGTCGGGTATTAAGCCAATCCGGATGCTGAAAGGGAAGTTCACGCATACGAAGAATGCGGCGACGACCCGTAAGGTGCTGGTCGTTTTGCAATATACGGCGTCGATGGCTTTGCTCTGCGGGACGCTGATCGTGTATGCACAGTTGCAGTTTATGCGTCAGGCCTCGCTGGGTGTCCGTGTGGACCAGACGTTGGTGTTGAAATTTCCGGCGCATTGCGAGGAACTGTCTACGAAGCTGACGGCGATGAAAAGGGAGTTGAAGGCATTGCCTTCCGTGAAGAATGTGACGGTTTCCGGTGCCGTTCCCGGGACGGAGGTGGCTGATTTCCTGTCTATTGTCCGTTTGAGTGATGCCACAAAGCAAACCCGCCTGCTGGAAATGCTCAGTTGCGATTACTATTATCTGGATGCCTACGACCTGAAGTTTGTTGCCGGCCGTGGTTTCGGGGAGGATTTCGGTGGTGATGTATATAATATCGTCCTGAATGAGGCAGCCGTCCGTACATTGGGCTTTGCCTCGGCCGATGCCGCGATTGGCGAACGTCTTTCCGTGGAGACGGTAGACCAGCCGATGAAGATTATCGGTGTGGTGAAAGATTATCATCAGCAGTCCCTGAATAAAGGCTATACACCTATCCTGTTCGCCCTTCACGACAAACTGAGCTGGATGAAGCAGCGTTATATCTCCGTGGTGATGGAGAATGCCAATCCTCGTGAGTTGGTGAAGCAGGCGGAGACGGTCTGGAACCGTTATTTCCCGGATTCCAGCTATGATTACTTCTTCCTCGACCAGTTCTTCGACCAGCAATACCGGCAGGATGAGGTGTTCGGGTTGATTGTAGCTCTCTTTGCGATACTGGCGATTTTCATCTCCTGCATGGGACTTTGGGTGCTGGTGATGTTCTCCTGTTCGACCCGTGTTCGTGAAATGGGTATACGTAAAGTCTTGGGTGCTTCCAAAATACAGCTGTTCTATGAACTGGGACGTGAGTTCTTTGTCCTGATCGGCATTGCGATAGTGATAGCTCTTCCTCTCTCCTGGTGGGTCATGGACGGCTGGCTGAGCAATTATTCGTTCCGCACCGACTGGAAAGCCTGGTTCTTCCTGGTTCCGGTGATTTTGTTGTGTGTGATTTCCCTGTTGACCATAGGCTGGCAGACTGCTAAAACAATCCTTAGCAAACCTGCCCGGTCGTTGCGGTACGAGTAAAATAATGTGCCAATATGAGGAATGCCAATGGAAATAGCATTCCTCATATTGGCACATTGTTTCACGTCTACTATTCAGGTAGATAATGTATTTTATACCTGTTTGTCGATTGACATTTCGTTTTATTCTATCGGTGCAAACGGAAGTTCCGTGTCTTTCCTGTATCCGGAGCCGCTGAACGTTGCAATCAGTTCTCCGGCTTCATTCGTGATATTTACTTCGCAGTTGGCAAGCCGTTTATGGCTGAATACTTCCCGTGCTTCAGCATATAGGAATCCTTTGCTTTCGGCTTTGAAGAAGTTGATATTGGAAGTGATGGACAATGTCAGCCGGGCATGACTGTTGGTAGCTGCCGCAAACGCCAGGTCGGCCAGCGTAAAGATGGCACCTCCCTGGCAGACACCGCCACCGTTCAGGTGCATCGGTTTTATCTCCATACGGGCTTTGGCATAACCATTGCCCGTTTCCAGTAATTCTACCCCGGCAAATAAGGCAAATTTGTCGCCTTGAAGAAATTCGTTTATTGTCATTACGATAATATGCTAATTTGAAAATATGCCAATGTGCCAATAATGTATATTCCGATTGGCATATTGGCACATTGACCGATTGATTGATTATTTACTTAGCTTCCATTCTGCTCCGTCTTTGGTATCCTTAATCTCGAATCCCATAGCAGTCAGTTCGTTACGAATCTTGTCGGAAGTAGCCCAATCCTTATTGGCTTTTGCCTGTTGGCGGATAGTCAGCAAGAGGTCTACAGCTTTACCGAATGTCTCATAATTGTCACCTCCGGCAGATGCTTCGTCTTTCATTCCCAGGATATCGAATACGAAAGTGTGGAATACTTCTTTCAACTCTTTCAGGTCTTCAGCCGAGATAGTCGCTTTGCCATCCTTTACGGAATTGATGGCGCGGGAGGCATCGAACAGATGAGAGATGACAATCGGAGAGTTCAGGTCGTCATTTAAAGCGTCATAACATTTCTTGCGAAGGTCTTTCACATCTACTGTCGAGGCATCCGAAGCTGTCAGCTTTTGCAGGTGGTTGTAAGCATCCATCAGACGGCTCAATCCTTTTTCTGCGGCTTGCAGGGCTTCATTGCTGAAATCTACCGTACTGCGGTAATGCGCCTGGAGGATGAAGAAGCGGATTGTCATGGCCGAATAAGCCTGGCTCAGCATTTTGTGGTCGCCGGTGAAGAACTCATCCAGCGTGATAAAGTTACCGAGCGATTTACCCATCTTCTGTCCGTTGATGGTAATCATATTGTTATGCATCCAGTAGTGAACCATATCATCCCCTTGTGAAGCGACAGCCTGTGCAATCTCGCATTCATGGTGCGGGAAGATCAGGTCCATGCCCCCCCCGTGGATATCGAAATGCTGTCCCAGGTATTTCTTGCCCATCGCCGTACATTCGCAGTGCCATCCGGGGAAACCGTCGCTCCACGGAGAAGGCCAGCGCATGATATGTTCGGGTTGCGCACATTTCCAGAGGGCGAAGTCGATCGGGTTATGCTTCTCGTCCTGGCCGTCCAGCGCACGGGTCGTATTCAGCATATCTTCGATATTACGGCCTGAAAGGATACCGTAATTATGGTCTTTGTTGTATTTCTCTACGTCAAAATAAACGGAACCTTCGCTTTCATAAGCATATCCGTTGTCAAGAATCTTCTTTACCAGTTCGATTTGCTCGATGATATGGCCCGAAGCATGCGGTTCGATGCTGGGAGGAAGCACGTTGAGGGCATCCATCGCCTTGTGGTAACGGTTCAGGTAGAACTGCACCACTTCCATCGGCTCCAACTGTTCCAGACGGGCTTTCTTGGCAATTTTGTCTTCGCCTTCATCGGCATCGTGTTCCAGATGGCCTACGTCGGTAATGTTGCGTACATAACGTACTTTGTATCCTATATGTGTAAGATAACGGAACAACAGGTCGAATGTGATAGCCGGGCGGGCGTGTCCCAGATGCGCATCGCCATAGACCGTCGGACCACAGACATACATGCCTACGTGGGGTTCATGCAACGGGATAAATTGTTCCTTCTTTCTTGTGAGCGTGTTGTAAATACTTAATGGATGTTCCATATCTGTTCATACTTTAAAAGTTGCTTTGTCTTTGCCTGTATCATCGTAATACTGAGGAAGACAGAATGCAAAGATAATGCCTTTGTCTATTTTGAGCAATCTTCGCAGCAACCTTTTAATACATAGTTTATACTTTCCAGCGTAAAATTACGGGGTAATTCGACCATCGGCACCGGAATATTCCGCAGGCAGAATGTCCTGTGGCACTTCAAACAATAAAAATGCGCATGAAGTTCACTGACGGAACAATTGCAACCGTTGCCGCAAACCGAATATTTCAAAGAACCTGAACCGTCGTCGATACAATGGATAAGGTGATGATCCAGGAAAAGGTTGATAGTCCTCGATACGGTCGATTTGTCTACCGTGTCCAACTCATTTTCCAGATCGAGCAGGCTGAAAGCTCTTTCAAATCGCATCATCGCTTTCAGGATAAGCAGGCGGATGGCTGTCGGTCTGATTTCTCTTTGTTTCAATATATCTAAATAAGCATCCATATCAATCTGTTTTAGTCGTCTTTAATATTCGTACGGCATTGAGGATTGCCAGCAAAGCAACACCGACATCGGCAAAAACCGCTTCCCACATGGTAGCAATTCCTCCGGCTCCCAGCATCAGAACAATCAGTTTGACACCGAAGGCCAATGCTATGTTTTGCCACACGATAGTACGTGTAAACTTTCCGATGCGGATCGCCGTTGCCACTTTGCTGGGCTGGTCGGTCTGTATTACGACGTCGGCCGTTTCGATGGCGGCATCGCTTCCGAGGCCTCCCATGGCAATGCCTATGTCGCTTAATGCAAGGACTGGCGCATCGTTTATCCCGTCGCCGACGAAAGCGATTTTGTTTGTTTTGTCCTGCTTCAATGCTTCCAGGTGGGCGACCTTTCCTTCCGGCAGCAGGTCGCCGTAGGCCCGGGGAATCCCCAATTGTGTAGCTAATTTAGAAACAATAATTTGTTTATCGCCTGATAATATTTCCAGGTTATTAATATTTAAGTCTTTTAATTGTTTGATAGCTTCCACTGCATCTTCTTTGGGCGTATCGGCAAGCAGGATATAACCGGCGTATTGCCGGTCGATCGCACAGACAACCACGGTATCCGGATTCTGTTTCCTCCTAATGAAACAGTTGTTTCTATATGGTGAAACACTTGTTTCATTAGGAGGAAACAAAACACCTTCCGAGTCCAACAGACGGGGGTTACCTACTAATACTTCCTTCCCGTCGACTATTGCTTTTAATCCGTAACCTGCCAGTTCGGTCGTATCGATGGTTGTGTCGATTGTTACCTGCTGCTCTTGGGCGTATGCCAGGATCGCTTTGGCAATAGGGTGGTTGCTCCGGCTTTCGACAGAAGCAATGATTCGGAGCAGTTCTTTTTCAGGAACGTTATTTTCCGTAGACAGGCTTCGTACTTCAAAGACTCCTTTGGTGAGCGTACCTGTCTTGTCGAATACGACCGTATTTATCTTGGTGATGGCGTCGAGATAGTTACCTCCTTTAAACAAGATTCCCTGCCGCGAAGCTGCTCCGATGCCTCCGAAATATCCCAGTGGAATGCTGATAACCAATGCACAGGGGCAAGAGATAACAAGAAATACCAGCGCACGGTATAACCATTCGTTAAAGATGAACAGGAAGTCCGGCTGTACCAATGAATAAAGATAAGGTATGAGGACAATCAGAAAAGCCAGTCCGGTTACGATTGGTGTATAAATGCGGGCAAATTTCCGGATAAACAGTTCGGCCGGCGCTTTCCGTTCGGATGCATTCTGCACCAGTTCAAGAATACGTGCCAGGGCGCTTTGGTTATATGGTTTGGTTACTTCCAGCCGGATTACCTTATCGGTCACAATCATTCCGGCCAAGACATTTTCATTCGGACTAATCGTACGCGGAACGCTTTCTCCCGTAAGTGCTGCGGTGTTGAAGGAAGCGGCTCCGCTGAGTAATTTACCATCGAGAGGAACTCTTTCTCCGGCTTTCACCTCTATGATTTCTCCCGGAATTACATCGGCCGGAGCTAACGGGACACGTTCGTTATCACGAATAACAACTGCTGTTTCGGGCCGGACGTCGAGCAGCGCACTGATATTTTTACGGGCCTTCGACAATGCATTTTCCTGAAACAGTTCGCCGACGGAATAGAATAACATAACAGCCACACCTTCCGGATATTCCCCGATATAGAATGCGCCGAGTGTAGCGATACACATAAGCGTGAATTCACTGAATATTTCTTTTTTGCGAATACTTTCAACCGCCTCTTTCATCACCGGAAGTCCGACCGGCAGATAAGCGAGTGCATACCATATAAATCTGACGGTTGGGTCGAAGAATCCGGCCTCCGCTACCTGCATCGCAATTCCTCCCAGTAACATCCCGAAGGAAATTGCCGGAAGAAGATAAGGCGAAATTTTTCTTTTACGTTCCGTATGGCAATGATTACAACTGCAATGTCCCATATCTGTCATGTTTTATTTATTTTCCTGATACAAAGGTAGGTGTTATGAGGTGCAACAAAGTTGCAAAGAATCCGTATATTTGTCGAGTTAATGTTTAGAAAATGAATAATATGAAAAACTCTCGGACTTTTATTGGTATTTTATGCTGTCTGGCCATGCTCTGTTCCTGCTCCCAGACAAAGAATCAGTATGACTTGTCGAACTTTGGCCTGACTCCCGACAAGAAAGATAATGCTTCCCCTTTGATGGCGAAGGCTTTGGAACAGATAGCCGTATCCCATACAGGCGATGATACGATAACAATCGTACTCCCTAAAGGTCGCTATGATTTCTATCCCGAAGGTGCAGCGCAAAAGGAGTATTTTATCTCCAACCACGACCAGGATAATCCTAAATTGGTGGGACTGCCTTTTGAGAATATGAGGAATGTCATTTTCGATGCACAAGGTTCGGAATTGATTTTTCATGGCCGTATGTTACCTGTTTCATTGATTAATTCGGAAAACTGTACCTTGAAGAATTTTAGTATCGACTTTGAGAATCCGCATATCAGCCAGGTAAAGATATTGGAGAACGATACGGTTGCCGGTGCCATTACCTATGAGGTGGCTCCCTGGGTGGAATATGAAATCCGTGACAGTGTATTTTATGCCAAAGGTGAAGGTTGGGAGCATGCTCCGGTCTGGGGCATCGCTTTTGAAGGAGATACCAAACGCCTCGTTTATACAACCAGCGATATTGCTGTAGGTTCTAAAGGCGTATCGGAAGTTTCTCCCCGCGTGCTTAAATCAACTAAATGGAATAACAAGAAACTGATTCCGGGGACAGTTGTTGCCATGCGCGGCTGGGGACGTCCGACACCGGGTATCTTTGTTTCTTATGATACGAATACAACACTTGAAAATATCCGGGTTCATTATGCAGAAGGTATGGGATTACTGGCGCAGATGAGTGAGAATATCACACTGGATAAATTCTCCGTATGTCTTCGTGGTGATAACGATCCCCGTTACTTCACGACGCAGGCAGATGCCACTCATTTCTCCGGTTGTAAAGGAAAAATCGTTTCTGTAGGCGGCTTGTACGAAGGTATGATGGACGACGCCATCAATGTACACGGAACTTATCTGAAAATCCAGAAACGTGTAGATGATAAAACGCTGGTAGGTGAATATATGCATCCGCAAAGTTATGGCTTTGAATGGGGATTCCCTGGGAATGCCGTACAGTTTATCGACTCAAAAACAATGGAGATAATCGGCGACCCGAATAAGGTTTCCGCCATCAAAGCGTTGGATAAGCCAAGTGCCCACGGAGCTAAAGTGTTTGAGATTGTTTTTGAGAAACCGGTCGATCCGGCTATCAGTGAGAAAGGAACATTCGGTGTCGAGAATTTGGAGTGGACTCCTGAAGTTTATTTTGCAGACAACGTAATCCGTAATAACCGTGCCCGTGGTTCCCTGTTCAGCACGCCGAAGAAGACAATTGTTGAAAAGAATGTATTCGACCATACATCCGGTACGGCCATTCTGCTCTGTGGTGACTGTAATGGTTGGTTTGAGACCGGTGCCTGCCATGATGTGGAGATTCGTAACAATAAATTCATCAATTCATTGACGAATATGTTCCAGTTCACAAATGCCGTTATTTCCATCTATCCGGAAATACCCGACCTGAAAGACCAGAAAAAGTATTTCCATAGTAATATAGTCATTGAGAATAACGAGTTTGAAACATTCGATGCCCCGATCCTGTATGCTAAATCGGTAGACGGCCTGATTTTCCGTAACAACACAATCAAACAGAATAATCAATATCCGGCTTTCCACTGGAACAAACACCGTTTCTTCTTCCAGCGTGTGATTCATTCAGAAATCAAGGATAATCAGTTTGACGGCGGCTTCGACGAGAAGCGCGATGTGAAGGTAGAGAATTAATCTGCCTTTTGAATAGCATTGTCAGACCTTTTCAAAATCTATTTTTTGAGAAGGTCTGATGATTTTATATCACATGCTATTGTAAACCGGAACGTACTTCCTTTCCCTAATTCCGATTCAACAGACATTTCTCCGCCCAGCTTGTTGACAATCATTTGGCAGATAGATAAGCCGAGTCCGGTTCCGGGAACGAACTTGTCGAATTTGGCGAACCGTTCAAATACATGGTTTAAATTCTCTTTGTCTATCCCTTTTCCTGTATCGGAAACATAGAAAGATAATCCGTTTGGAATGACTTCATAACCGATTGTAATCGAGCCTTCCGAGGTGAATTTGGCTGCATTGTTCAGTAAGTTGGTGATTACCTGTATCAGCCTGTTCTTTTCGGAATGGATAATGTACCTTTTATAAGGCAGGTTACAGATAAGTTTTACCTGTGATGGTAAGTGCGAATCATAGACCTGCTTCAAATCAGCAATGACTTCTGTAATATCAAAATCACTGTAGTTAAAGGTCATTTTCCCCGCATCGATTTTGGATATGTCGAGTATGTCGTTGATAATCTGTAGTAACAAATCGTTGTTTTCTTCGATAATCCGGATAAATTCATCTTTATCCTCATGATCATCTGTCTGGGCGAGAAGCTGGGAGAAGCCGACAATGGCATTCAACGGTGTCCGTATTTCATGGCTCATATTAGCAAGGAAAGCCATTTTCATCCGGTTGCCTTCTTCTACTTTTTCAATATGTGTGATATCGATCAGAAGACCTGTTACGCTTTTAATACTTCCGTCAGGATAATATTCAAGCGGAACGGAGAAGGTATTTGTCCAGCGGTAATCCGTGTCTCCGTCCAGCATGATCCGTAAATGCAGGTTGCTGTATCCTTTACATTCGCGGATACGTTTATCCTGTTCCTGTTGTAAAATAAGACGGTCGTCCGGGTGAACCGTGAAATTGAATGATCCCCGGATGAAGTTTCCGGGAGCGACCGGATCAGGATACAGCCGGGTATATTCCTGTGTCTTGATATCCAGATCCCATTGGATAATATTAGCGGCCTGGATTGCCAGTTCGCTACGTTGTATATAGTTGCGCAGCTTTTGTTCCCGCTCTATCTCTTCCGTTATATCTTCGCGTGTCCCGATCAATTTATGAACATTTCCATTCTTATCATATTTGGATACTTTGGCGATCAGCCTGACCCATCGGTATGAACTGTTAAGATCTTTTATGCAGAATTGAATATTCAAAAATTCGGAACGTTTATTCAGAATGTCGTCGAATGCTTTTAAATAGGTTTCCTGATGTTCGGGGGCAATTGCTTTATAAATATCTCTTGTTGTCGTATCCTGATTGAAAAATACGGATTCTCCGGCAGAAGAAAATATGCCAGTCTGATTATCATATTCCCAGATAATCATATTTGTGATTTGCAGGAGTAAATCACGCTGCTGACGATTCTCTATCAGTTCCTGCACCTTATTTTTCTGGTCTGTGATATCTTTTTGGGTACCGATTAGACGGTCTATCTTCCCGTTCTCTCCACGTATGCCCATTGAATAAATCTCATACCAGCGTATTTCTCCTTCCGGTGTTAACAGGCGGAATTGTTCGATGCTTTGTTCGTGTTTCTCTTCAACAATGTCAGTGACCAGTTTGACATGACGTTCTCTGTCCTCGGGAACCAGTTGTTTGGTGACATCCCATAGTTTCATTCCCGGCTGTGGCACCGTATTTTCATCAGATAAATCGAAGGAGTCGCTTTCGGGGAGATAAGACCATACCGACAGGTTTCCGGCTTTTAAGGCCATTGTCAGTTTGTTCTTTTCATTGATAGTCTCTAGCTGGGCTTCTACCCGTTTGGTCATGTTTCGGAATATGCCGAAAGTATAATCTTCGAAAGGAATTATATATCCTTCGGCATAACCAATATGACCTTCATTTTCAACTTCGTAATGAATTATATTCGATTTACGCGTTTCCATCGTATCCAGAAATGCATTCAGGAGTTCATTTCCGGAATCACCTCTTAAATTCTTGTAGCAGAACAGCTCCCGGATAGTTTGCCCTTTTTGCTGTTGAGGCGTAAGGAACAAAGATATTTCGGGCTGATAATTAAGCAGGTCTTCAATAAAACCTTCTTTATTAACTATTAAAACTGTATCAGGAAGGAGTTCCAGGAACTGCTTCATGCCTGTCAGAGAGTTTTCATCATTCGCCATAGCCTATAAATTTCGGAGGTTGACCGGTCGGCAAAGTTACTGAATATATTTCTCTCTGATTAAAAAAATAGAATAGAATATATTAAAACCCGATGAAATTCACAACTTTTAGTGCGTACGGGAGAATTACTTCTTTATTCGTTTTAAACTATAGTTCAGTCCGGATTCTGCTTTTTTGAAATCATCTCCAATCAAAGTGATTGTAGAATCATTCTCGCAAAGGAAATTCATCCTTTCATCGCCATTATCGGAAATTAACTGCCAAATGGTGGCATTGTCGTCTCCGGGTATTCCACGTAATGTAAGCCGTCTGCCGGTAGTGACGAATGTTGCATCTTTACCGTCTTCGGCTTCCAGGTAAGTCTGTGAAAGAGAGAATGTACCATCGCCGCTATGTTCACGACTACGGATTGTCAGGTCGTAACGGATGCCCGGACAGTCGGCGCAAGGCAACTCACCTTCATAAGTGAGCGTTTGCATTTTACCCAGGGAGTCATCGCTTTCCGCCTTGTCTTGCCGGTATATTTCTTTTTGGCGCTGGCTGATTGTCCATATACCATCTTCGAGACGTATATTCTTAGTGTCATCGTCTTCTATATTCCAGGCATAACCTCCGGCGGGAAGTGAGCGGCGGTCGAGTATTTCATTCGGTGTACCGTTTGAGAAAAATAACTCAGCCTTTAATGAGTCCGGGCTGAAAACGATATAAGCGGATGATTTACCATCGGTGGCTTCCAGTCGTATTCCCGATTCAAAAAGGCGGATACAATTTTGTTGCACTTCCGACCAGGTATAACCGGCAGAAGCAATACAGCCATGTTCGTCTTTATCATTTCCAACCATTTCGGCAGATTCGTTTTCAGCCAGGGATTCTTGTTTCGCTTTCTGTTGTCCACAGGAAAAAAGAAGGCCTGTGCAAAGGATAAGGGCGGATAGGATAGGCCCGTTGTTTGTTCTTTTCATCAGAATGAATGTTTTTAATTTGTTTATAAACGGATATCGTTACACTATAAGAAACAAAGATAAGTTATTTTTTGTTCCTTTGTGGCTTGAATAAAAGATAAAGCCTGCAAGGAATGAGAACAGCTCTTTTTACTGTAATTTTTCTGATAATAGCATATCTGTCGCCTCTCTGTGCGCAGAATGAAACAGTGTTGTCTGACAGTTTAAAACAGAAGATGCCTGTTATCGAGTACAAATTCAATGCGAAACATCTGATACTTCCGGCTTCGCTGATTACAGTCGGGGCAGTGGGTACGGCTATTGACGGTATGAATGATTTTCATCTTTTCTCGCGGAAAAGCGATGTGAAGAAAATTCATCTCGATGATTATATGGAGTGGGGGATGCTGGGTTGGGTATTTGTCTGCGACCTGATGGGGAAAGAAAAGCATAACTGGGTGGATCAGCTTTTCCTTGTCACTCTGGCGGAAGGGATGAATGCTGTTATGACACGTACCTTGAAATATACGGTAAATGAGATGCGTCCGGATGGCGGTCCGTATTCTTTTCCTTCCGGACATACGGCGAATGCTTTTTTAGGGGCACATATGGCCTATAAGGAATTTAAGGATAGCAGTCCTGTATTGGCTTATTCAGGATATGCCCTGGCCCTTTTTGTTGCGGGTTCCAGATTGTATAATAACCGGCATTGGGTAGCCGATGTTGTAGCTGGGGCCGGATTCGGTATTTTGTCCGTCGAACTGGCTTATCTCACCTATTTCCCTATTCGTAACGCCATTGCCCGTAAGATAAACCGCAAAGCAGCTCAAAATATGGTGATTGCTCCGACCTTTAATGAGCAGGGAGGAGGTGTTTATTTCTCTTATTCGTTTTGATAATCAAGATAACTGCTTATTGATAGCCAGTAATTGTTCGATATGTGTCCGGTCGTTGCTGAGGCGTGGAATTTTGTGCTGGCCGCCTAATTTACCTTTTTCTTTGAGCCATTCGTAGAAGGCGCCTTCATGGGCGATTGTGATTTCCAACGGTTGAAGAGATATTTCCTTGTAACGTTTGGCCTCATAGTCCGAGTTTAATTCCTGTAATGTTTTATCCAGTAATGAAGCGAACTCTTCCATGGAAGGAGGCATCTTTTCAAATTCGATAAACCATTGATGACGGCCTTTCGCCTTGTCGAGCATAAAAAGAGGGGCTGCTGTATATTCTTTGACGATAGCTCCGGTCTGCCGGCTGACCTTACTGATCGCTTTGTCGGCATTATCTACCATCAACTCCTCTCCGAAAGCATTGATATAATGCTTGGTTCTTCCCGAAATAACGAATTTATGCGGGAAAAGAGAGGTGAAACGAACTGTGTCTCCGATCTGGTAACGCCATAATCCTCCGGAGGTCGTTATGACCATTGCATAATTCTTTCCTGTTTCCACAGCTTCCAAGGGCAAGACGGTCGGATTGGGAGTTCCTACTTCCGACATCGGTATGAACTCGTAGAATACACCGTAATCCTGCATCAGCAACAGACTGTGGTCTGCCGGATCATCCTGTATCCCGAAGAATCCTTCCGATGCATTGTATGTTTCCATATAATGCATCTTATCCGAAGGAATCAACGCTTTATATTGTTCCCGGTAAGGTTCGAAACTGATCCCCCCGTGGAAAAATACTTCCATATTCGGCCAGACGTCGGTCAGGTATTCCCGTCCGGTCTTCTTCAGTACCGATTTAATCAGAACCAGCATCCAGGATGGAACACCGGAAAGACTGTTTACATCCTTATTCCACGTACTGTCTACGATCGCTTTTATTTTGCTTTCCCATTCATCCATCAGAATGATCCGTTTAGCCGGAACACGCATCAGGTTGACCAGCGGATTCAGGTTCTGTAGCAGAACTGCGGACAGGTCGCCGCAATGGGATTTTTGATTTAGAGGAGAAGGACTGTGGCTACCGCCCAGAATCAATCCTTTTTTGGAGAAAAAATGACTTTCCGGATTATTTCTCAGATAGAGGGCAACCGTGTCGAAACCACCTTTGTAGTGACAGCCTTGCAATATTTCCGGAGTGACGGGAAGGAATTTACTCTTGTCGTTTGTGGTGCCGCTGCTTTTGGCGTACCACTTGACTACCGAAGGCCAGAGTATGTTCCTTTCTCCATTAATCATCCGTGTGACGTAAGGTTTTATGTCGTCATATATCTGCAACGGGACACGCTGGCAGAAATCTTCATATCTTTTGATACTTTTATAATCATATTTCAACCCCCATTCCGTGTTGCGGGCTGCCGATAATAACGACCGTAGCTGCTTGCGTTGCAGTCGGTCGGTCTCCTGCCCATATTTTTCTATCTCCTTTTGACGGGGGCGGAAGAGTAGTGATATTGTATTTGTTAAAATATCCATGCTCTTTTTATTTGTATCGGTTGCAAATGTAGGCATTCTCTTTTTATTTATATCTTTGTCGTATACATAATTAACAAAACAATGAAAATAGGTATCCTTTCTTCGGGAGGTGATTGTCCCGGTATAAACGCAACGATTCGTGGTGTCGGTAAAACTGCCATAATGCATTATGGTATGGAAGTGGTCGGAATTCATAGTGGTTTTGTTGGCTTGTTGAACAAAGATATTCAATCGTTCGACGAACGTAGTCTTTCCGGTATCCTGAACCTGGGCGGAACGATCCTGGGTACTTCCCGCGAGAAACCATTCCGTAAATTACTTGCCTCCGGTGAAAGTGAAAAACCTCAGGTTATTATACAGAATTATGAAGAATTAGGATTAGACTGTCTGGTCTGTATCGGTGGAAACGGTACACAGAAGACAGCCGGAATGCTTTCTGCCCTTGGTCTGAATATTATTGGCGTTCCTAAAACAATCGATAATGATGTATGGGGAACGGATATAACGTTCGGTTTCGATACGGCTGTCAATATTGCGACGGATGCGATCGATCGTTTGCATTCTACTGCCAGTTCGCATAAACGGGTCATGGTAGTGGAAGTTATGGGGCATCATGCCGGATGGATTGCTCTTTATGCCGGAATGGCGGGAGGAGCGGATGTGATACTGCTTCCCGAACTGGGATATGATATGGACAAAGTAAACCAGACGATTCTCGACCGTGCCCATCGTGGCAAACCCTATTCGATTGTTGTTGTTGCCGAAGGAGTGGAAACGCCCGATAAGAAGCGTCCTTCCGATTATATCACCCGTGCAATTGAGGCGGCAACCGGAATAGAATCTCGTGATACGGTGCTGGGATATATCCAGCGTGGCGGTAATCCTTCCCCTTTCGACCGTAACCTGGCTACCCGGCTGGGAGGACATGCGACGGAATTGATAGCCAACCGTCAATTCGGGCGTATGGTCTGCATGAAAGGAAATAATGTGGAATCAATAGCCTTGTCGGAAGTGGCTGGTAAATTAAAACTGGTCACTCCGGAGCACGACCTGATCGTTCAAGGAGAAAGAATGGGGATTTCGTTCGGTAAGTAATTAATTACCGAACTTCTTCATTGATTGTGGCATCGATACACTGCGGGCTGTTATTGGTCACTTGCTTGACCGGAGCCTGTTCCTGCTCCGTTGCCGAATCTTCCTCCGGAAGATCTTCAAACTCATGTTCGGCAGTTGTTTCGCCGGTCTGTTTCTTTTTCAGTTCGGAAATGAATTGCTGGAATACTTTATCCGTACGCAATTTCTTGATTGCCATCTTAGCAGCGTTCTGCTGTGACTCTTTTTTGGAATAACCGATACCGACGCCTATTTGTGTGTCGGCCAGTGTGACGCCCGTTTGGAAGACCGGATTACCGTCATTGTCGGTGAACGATTCTATCAATTCGAATGTAATTTCCAGTTTGTTTTTCTGGCTCCATTCGATCAGACTGGATTTGAAGTTTACTTCTTTACGGGCGATATTATCCAGGTCGATGTATTTATTGATGATTACATCTTCTACAAAATGATAACACATACGGTATCCCTGATCCAGATAGATTGCTCCGATCAGTGCTTCCAATGCATTGCCATACATATGATTATTGTGAGAACTCAGTTTGGCTGAGTAGACAACCATTTTGTCGAGTCCCAGTTCAACGGCTACGCGATTGAGTGTTTCGCGTTGAACGATTTTGGAACGGGTATTAGTCAGGAAACCTTCCCGTTTATTTTGAAAATGTTTGTATACAATATCTGCCACGACGGCATCCAATACGGCATCACCCAAGAACTCCAGTCGTTCGTTGTTCAGCCATTTTCCATCGCTGGCTTCCACAGAGGAAGATTTGTGCAGGAAAGCCTGTTCGTAAACGTGGATGTTATCGGGGTAAAATCCCAGTATTTTATATAAAGAAGAATAAGGCTCCTTATTCTTATGTTTGAGGAGCCTTATCTTTTTGTATAATTGTGTAAACACTTTACTTTACAAATTTTTTTACAATCATGCTGGCATTGTGGCCACCGAACCCGAAGGTATTGGACAGTGCTGCGTTAACCGTTCTTTTTTGTGCTTTATTGAACGTGAAGTTCAGATTGTAATCGATTTCAGGATCATTGTCTCCTTCTTCATGATTGATAGTCGGAGGAACAATATCTTCATTAACAGCCATAATACAAGCAATTGCTTCCAATGCTCCGGCTGCACCCAGTAAGTGTCCAGTCATAGACTTCGTTGAACTGATGTTCAGCTTATAGGCATGTTCGCCGAATACATCCAGAATAGCTTTCGCTTCCGAGATGTCTCCTACCGGGGTAGAAGTGCCGTGAACATTGATATAGTCTATCTCTTCCGGTTTCATCTCTGCGTCTTCAAGAGCATTCTTCATCACCAGTTTTGCACCCAGACCTTCCGGATGAGAAGCTGTCAGGTGGTAAGCGTCTGCCGACATACCTGCACCAACAATTTCACCATAGATCTTAGCGCCTCTGGCCAATGCATGTTCCATCTCTTCAAGAATCAGACAGGCTGCACCTTCACCCATTACAAATCCGTCACGACTTGCGCTGAATGGGCGCGAAGCTGTTTCCGGTGATTCGTTTCGGGTTGAAAGGGCGTTCATCGCATTAAAACCGCCAAGACCGGGAGCCGCAATAGCAGCTTCTGCACCACCTGTAACAATTGCATTTGCTTTTCCTAAGCGAATGTAATTGAAAGCATCGGCAATAGCATTGGTTGAAGATGCACATGCTGAAACAGTCGCAAAGTTCGGACCACGGAAACCGTACATCATTGAAATATGTCCTGCTGCAATATCTGCAATCATTTTAGGAATGAAGAACGGGTTGAATTTCGGACCGATGGTGTCTTTTGTTTTTTCATAACCGGCAACTTCTTCTTCAAAAGTCCTGATACCACCGATTCCGGCAGCGAAAATAACACCGATACGATCTTTATTCTCATTCTCCAAGTCCATAGCTGCATCTGCAACAGCCTGTTTGGCTGCGCTGATAGCCAATAAACTATAGCGGTCGCATTTGCGAGCTTCCTTACGGTCCATCACCTCTAAGGGATCAAAACCTTTAACTTCGCAGGCAAAGTGCGTTTTAAATTTTGATGCATCAAAATGAGTAATAGGTCCCGCTCCACTCTTCCCGTTGATAAGGCCCTCCCAGGTTTCTGCGAGGGTATTACCAAGAGGAGTAATAGCTCCAAGACCTGTTACTACAACTCTTTTTAATTCCATACCTTTAATTAAAAGGATTGATTACTTCGCGTTAGCTTCGATATAAGCGACTGCATCGCCTACTGTTGTAATCTTTTCTGCCTGATCATCAGGAATTGAGATACCGAATTCTTTTTCGAATTCCATAATCAATTCTACAGTGTCAAGAGAGTCTGCTCCTAAATCATTAGTAAAGCTCGCTTCGTTTGTAACTTCTGTTTCTTCAACACTTAATTTGTCAACGATGATAGCCTTTACTCTAGATGCAACTTCAGACATAACTTTTTCAATTTAGATTAATAAATACGAATATACTTTTTAAATTTGCAGTGCAAAGAAAAGAATTTTTTATGTTACAAAACAAATTTAATGCACTAAAAATGCGGAAAACTGCACATTTTTTCTTTTCGTGTGCACTAAAACATAGAAAAATATGAAAAACGTAGCAATTTTTGCCTCCGGTTCGGGTACAAACGCGGAAAATATCGCCCGGTACTTCTCTAAAAGTGAAACCGTTAAAGTCGCGGTTGTTTTGTCCAATAATAAGAATGTGGGCGTTCATGCACGCGTCAATAATCTGGGAATTCCGTCTTTTGTGTTTTCCCGCGACGAATTTGTGGAAGGAACCCCCATTTTGGCGAAACTGGCGGAATATCAGATCGATTTGATTGTTCTGGCTGGTTTTATGAATAAGATTTCAGATGCGTTACTGACAGCTTATCCGGGTAAAATCATCAATATTCATCCGGCTCTGTTACCTAAACATGGCGGAAAGGGAATGTATGGGATGCATGTGCATGAGGCTGTCGTTGCTGCCGGCGAGAAAGAGTCAGGCATAACGATACATTATATAAATGAGAATTACGATGAAGGTGATATCATTTTCCAGGCTAAATGTGAGGTGTTGCCTGCCGATACCCCTGAAGAAGTGGCTACTAAAGTGCATGCATTGGAATATGCTCATTATCCGCATGTGATTGATGACTTATTGAAATAGTAAGAAAAAGGTATAAAAAATTAAGCCCTACCGGTAATTTCTTGATCCGGCAGGGCTTTTCATCTATTAGTGGTTTAATCAGAATGTCATGTTCAATTGCATCACATAAGTGCGTGGTGCCGATACCAGCATCGGGCGTGTGCAATATTCTTTATTAAAGAGATTGTTGATCATAAACTGGAATGATACGTCTTTCGTTATCTTTACGCCGGCACGCAGGTCGACTACACAATAGTCCGTATTCTTTTCTTTCCAGTATGTATTAAGCGTTTCTCCGCCGATATTTCCATACAGCAGCTGACGGATATACTCCATGGCATCCGGCTGTTCTTTTTCGCGCTCGTCTACCATCAGATAATCGACTGCCAGCATCTTACTTTTCCAAGTCACATTCATACCCAGGTTCAGGCGTTTCCACTGGAGATCAAGCACACCTTTCACCGTGTGTTTCTGACGATATTTCAGATATTTGGAGTCGTTGGATTTTTCCTTGGCACGGAGAGGGTCGTTATATTGTGCTTCGATTTCATTCTTTTCCTTGTAATCGATATCCTCGGGTTCGATGAAAACATATCCCAGGTTATAAGATAACTTGGTGTCGGGATTGAAGTTGTAGAAACCGTTTGTACTTATCTCTGCCCCATAGATGCGTGCTTTGGATACATTGTAGAATTGTGCACCGATACCCGGCATCTGACCTTTGGCGATGATACCCAGGATTTCCTGTGTGCTGTTGGCATAGGCATAAGAGTTGGGGTCGAAGAAGCCGAAACGGAATTCGATCATGTCCGTATATTGCGTATAGAAACCGGCAACATCGAAGAATCCCATCAGATTACCGAATTTATATCCTTGTTTGAAACCCAGTTCTGCATTTACCCCTTTTTCTGCCTTTACTTCATTGTTCGGGAATACACCGACTCCACCGATATCCTTGCGGGCATATTTCTCGGTCAGAGAAGGATAACGATAGCCTTGTCCGAAACTGGCCCGGATAAAGCTGTAATCAGCCAGTTGGTAATTCAAACCTGCACGGAAGATAGGTTTGACAGGTACTTTAGCTCCGAATATCTTTGTGTCGGCTTCACGAAGGAAATCGTCCACACGATAATATTCGGCACGCATACCGGCAGACACGCTCAGGCGGTCGAAAAAGCGTTGGTCATACTGGAAGAACAGGGCTGCATTGTCGCTATCGTGATTGCCTGTCGTTACAGAGGTGCTTCGCATATGTTCGTAAGTGGCTCCGGCTGTGATCTGTGTACCGTTGTCCCATTTTTTGTTGAATTGGTAATCCAGATAATACGTATAATTCTTGTCGATGGTTACCGGGTCAGCTTTCGGGTTGATCGCATTGGACAACCAAGGGATCAGGTCGGAGGTACTGCTAGGAATACCACGTTTCATCACCCATGAAAGCAGGTCGCAGTAATCGGCTGTAGTCGCTGTCGGGAAAATACTTCCCAGCAGATTGGTTGTTCCGTTTACCAGTCCGTTAAGGTCGCCTTGCAAAGCCGGCTGGATGATTGGATAGAGCATGCTGTAATCGCCGTTTTGTACGTTTTGCACAATACCGGTAATGGCATTGACATCAGTACCCATATTTCCCAAAATGTCCGTGATCGACTTCCCGCTGTTCGAGCCGTCTGCAATATTGTCACCGCGGTAATAGAAGCGGGCCTTTACCTTGTGGGAGGTATTATTATTCGGGTTTGTAAAATTAAAGAACGGGTCGATGTAGAAAGTATTTGCTTCGCGTCCCATATTGGCAATGGGAGACGGTTCATAAACATCTTTCGGCGAACGCCAGAGGAAGAAATCGGCATATTTGTCACTCATGAAGTTTACGTTGAAACCATAGTTCAGCAAATTGCCGTCTTTCATCGGCTGATGGTAAGTCAGGTTACCGCCGGCACGAAACCGTTTGTTGTAACCTTGTTTTTTATATCCTTCGTCGGTAAACATATTCAGTCCGGCCGATACGTCGAAGTTTCCGATGCGGCGGG
Organism: Parabacteroides goldsteinii DSM 19448 = WAL 12034; assembly: GCF_000969835.1. Lineage (GTDB taxonomy): Bacteria > Bacteroidota > Bacteroidia > Bacteroidales > Tannerellaceae > Parabacteroides > Parabacteroides goldsteinii. Next base: position 1,986,535 of record NZ_KQ033912.1, on the reverse strand, counting down.
CATGTGAGAAGTCTATCCCTTCATAAATCGGGTTGCGGATACCGGAGAATACGTTTTTACGCAGGAATGGCTCTACCTCATATTTACCTTCTTTCCAAAAAGATTTGTCGCTCCACCGGTATTCCTCGTTGTCGGGATCGCCGTAAATACCTAAATAAGCACGCAAGGTCGTTACCGGTGTCAGGCTTGGCCGTTTGGTCCGGATGTTGATTACACCGTTCAGGGCAGACGAACCGTACAGTACGGAAGAGGCCCCTTTCATAACTTCTACCTGTTCGATATTTTCCAGCGGAACGATATTCCAGTTAATGATTCCTGTACCCGAAGTAAGCGCACTCATTCCGTCGATCAGCACAAGGCTTCGTGAACCGACGCCGTAGGTCCAGCCGTTACCACCACGGATAGAAGGCTGTTTGTCGTTGATATCGACTCCCGGCATTGTATTCAGTGTGGCACTCAGGTCGGTTGGCGCTTGCTTGGTAATATCTTCGGCCTTCAGTAAATCCATGGAGACGGTGACATTGCTTAGTTTTTGTTCAAAACGTCCGGCACTGACTACCACATCTCCCAACAGGTTGGCTTTTACTTGCATGAATATATTTCTTGTCTTCGTTTCATTCCGGTTGATTACTACCGGGACCTGTTCGTTCTCATAACCGATGTAACTGAACAGCAGGTCGACACCCCCTTCCGGAAGGTTGATCTGATAAGAACCGTCTGCTTCGGAAATTGTACCGTTTGTTTCTCCCGTGATCCTTTTATAGGTAATATTGACTCCCGCCAATGGCTCATTGGTCTCCTTGTCATATACGAATCCTTTCATGATCTGTCCGAAAGCAGGACCGGTCAGGAAGGCAAGTAAAAATAGTATTGTATATTTTTTCATGTCTGTACTCTTTATTTATTATTGTATCTCCTTTTGTTTGCTTAGCATCATGCCTAGTTCCAGTGTTTTTGTTTGTTGCAGGCTACTGGCAAGCATTTCAAGCAAAGATGTTATCATCGGTCCCATTGGTCCGCCAATTATTTCTTCCGGCAGAAGATCTTTTATTAAGGGTAACAGCGGAAGGAAAGCTGCAATTTCATCTTTATCCAGATATAGGAATATATCTCCCTTATAAGCGATTTGTCCGCCCATGCTGCTGTAAGGGGCTTCCGAATTTTTGCGGATATTCATCCGGATACCGGTAGTACTCCATTTATTAAGCTGCTGGTAAATGGCTGCGATAACGGAAGTGTCGAGGCCGCCGTCTGCCTTAGTCTTATTCTGTTGAATCTGGTAAAGAATCATATCGATGTTGGGGACTATATAAAGTTCCGAGTCGTCTTTTACATAATAAGAAGCCAGGTTGATCGGCGAAGTGAGCCATTCGCTCTCTTTTCTGTTTGGGGGAGTATTTATCAAGTCTCCGATAGCTTTGCCTTCCGGCATGGTGGCGTAGCGGGCTGTGATATTGCCATCCGGATTGAAAGAGACTTCATTGATAAACCAGCAGATCAGGTTTCCTGCAATAGGCTCCAGTATGGGAACTACCTGTCCCAGAAGAGCATTGTCAGTTACCATATGAAAGGCATGGCGCATCAAAGTATATTCTCCCAAAACAGGGTCTGTTTCAATAGATTCCCCACCTTGCACCGGATACCATGTCCCATTTGAAGTCAGTTGGTTCGATGCGATTTTTACATCGGTCAGATCGAATGTCATCTTGCCTTTTTCAACATTCCCTCTGTAAGCGAAAGTAGTGCCGTTGTTTCCGGTTCCGTTTCCTGAAAAAGAGTAACTGTTGCTTCCGGAAGTAACTGCTACGTTCTCCAGCAATGTTGCGGCTTCCCCGGGGAGGATGTAATGCAGTGTAATGGTTGCCGCATTGTTACCGGTTAGTTTGAAAGAGACGTCCTTACCGATGAACTCACGTCCACTGTAAGTCAGGTTCAGTGTATTGCCACCTTCCGGTGTACTCAACTTATTGGAATAGATTCCGTTTAATTCGGAACCGCCCTCATCATCATTGTCATCGCAGGCAAACAAGAAGGGGACCATGCAGATAACATAAAGAAAGTTGCGCAATAAATACTTGTTCATTTACTTTTCTTTTTATTGTTTAATTTTGATGATACAAAGTACTGATATAACTTTGTACCAAACAATAGCTATCTTTCAGAATCAATATTCCATTATTAAGAATCGACATTTCGGAGGTGTAATAACTATCTGTATATTAGTGTATGGTAAAATGACATTATTAATAATAGAATATCGAATGTGAAAAATAGACATTGACGGATATGTTTATATCTCCTTTCTTTGCTCTCATTATGTTAATGAGTATATTGTTAGGATTTTTAGCCTTTTTGGTCCGGATGCTTTTTAAAAGGAAGGTAGCAGGTAAAAAGGTAAGTGAGGCTTGTGAGGTAAAAGAACAATGTCTCCCAGATAGCAAAGAAGGCAAAGAAGTCTGATTTGTGATGAAAAAACTACGTGTAAAATATTGAAGAATGAAAATACTGCTTGTAACAAGAGGATCGCAAGGCGATGTACTGCCTTATCTGGCTGTAGCCCGCGAGTTGGTTAAACGGGGTCATGAGGTAACGGTAAATATTCCCCATGTTTTTGAGGAAATAGCAAAGAAATATCCTGTAAAAGTCGTTTTGCAGGATTTTGATAATATTGGCGGGATGATGGCCGACGCAGCCGAGAATAAACAGAGTTTTAAAAGGATTGTTGAGTGGACGCGCGAGGCGATAGACAAACAGTTTGTGCAGGTAATTCCGCTTTTGGAACAGAACGATGTTCTTGTAGCTGCTAATACTGAATTTGCCGCTACGGGGATTGCCGCGTATTGCAAGAAGCCGTTCGTCCGCACTTCTTTTGCACCTTTTCTTCCGGGCGAGAAAATGCCGCCTCCTGCTTTTCCTTATCCGAAACCCAATCCGATCATTACACCTAAATTGCTTTGGCTGATGATGAACCGGGTATCCAACTATATGGTGAAGGATACGATAAACAAGAACCGTCGGAAATACGGATTGGCTCCAATCAGTAACTTTGGGGAGGATGCCGCAAAGAATAGTGATAACTTCTTATTGTACAGTCGATATCTGGGACATACCGATCCCGTCTGGGACAAACGTTTTCGCTGGAATATAGGCGGGTATTGTTTCAATGATACCTTTGAATATGATGAAGAGGCTTATCAGGAATTGATGGCTTTTATCAAAAAGGAACAGACACCGGTTCTCTTTTTTACGTTAGGTAGCTGTACATCGAACGACCGGGAGCGCTTTTGCGGTATGCTGGCCCGTATCTGCAAACGGAAGCAATACCGGCTGGTGGTCGGTTCAGGTTGGGCAAAGACCGGAGAGACGTTGCAGGGGAATGAACAATTGTTCCTGATGCAAAAGCCGATTCCGCATCATCTGATTTTCCCTCATTGCGACGCCGTGATTCATCATGGTGGAAGCGGAACGACGCATAGTGTGGCACGTGCCGGGAAACCTCAGCTGATCACTCCTTTACTTCTGGATCAGCCTTATTGGGGGTATCGGGTCCAGGTGCTCGGAGTCGGCCCGGAAAGAGTGAAGATCGCAAAGGTATCGGAAAGTGAACTGGAGCAAAAAATGGGTGACTTGATCAGCAATCCCGAATATAAAAAGAATGCGGCGATGCTCAGTGAGCAAATTGAAAGTGAAAAAGGAATCGAAAACATCTGTAATTATATAGAATCTTTGGCACGATAACCCGTTTTTTACCGCAGTTTGTTCTTGTTGAAATGTGGTCCAGCCTTGAAGATAAAAAAGAAAGTGGATAAAACTGTCAGGCAGGCTCCAAACAGATAAGCGTGGTTGAATCCACCGAATTCCTGTGCGATACTTCCGCCGATCATTAATCCGATTCCGATACCGACATCCCAGCTAGTGAGGTAGGTGGAAGTTGCCGTTCCGCGCTGGCTGTTGGGTGCCAGATTGACAAACAGGGTGTTGAATGCCGGGAACATGGTTCCGAAAGCAACACCTTGTGATAAAGCGATGGCTATATATAAATAGGAAGTGAACGTCGGATTCCATTTCATCAATGCATCGAGGGAAGCGAGCGCAAAGAAACTGGCACATGCCAGATACATCCCCAATGTAATAACCAGTGTGATACGCCCTTTATCTACTTGCCGGCCGGAAAACAGCCTGGAAGTCGCGAGTCCGATCGCCATAAAGGTGAAATAAAGTCCTGAATTGACAGATATACCGATCTCGTCGGCATACATTGCCACATAGGTGGTTGTCATCCCGTAAGGAATGGAAAGCATTAGTAGTGATATTCCTGCCCAAAGGCCTTTTACCAGGAAGAAGCGGTCGAGCGAAATCGGTTCTTTCTTTACCGGTTGCTTGTAAGGCGTTTTAACCAGATAAGCCATGATAAATCCCAAGAAGCAGGAAACCAGCGAGCAACTGAAAATCACTTCATAACTGAAACTGTTATGCATGAACAATCCGATCATCGGACCGAAACTCATTGCCAGATTATTCGCCATCCCGTAATATCCAATTCCTTCGCCACGACGTGAAGAAGGAAGAATGTCGATCACGATCGTATTACCCGATACCGTGACCATCCCGAATGCGAATCCGTGAAGAATACGCAGCACAATGAAAATACTCAACACGCTGGCAATCATATATCCGGCGAAAATGACCATAAATATAGCATAAGACAGTAGATATAACGGGCGACGGGCAAAGGTATCCAGCAGATATCCGGAAAACGGACGGATACAAAGACAGGCTATCGTATAACAGGACAGGATAAACCCGATCATCGACTTATCCGTCATAAACCGTTCCTGTAAATAGAAGGGCAGGATTGGCAGTATCAGGTAAAATGCAAAAAACAGCAGAAAATTAGCCGTTAATATGTTGCAAAAACCGGGTGATAATAACTTGTCTTTCGCCATAGCAGTGAATAGTAGAATGGTATTATTTGAAACCTAACTTATCAAAAAGTTCCCGCTCTTCTGTTGTCGCGTTCTTTACCGTATAAGCGGCAAACTCCCGGGGATGATGATAATTTGCCCGGAACCATTCGAACTTTTCCGGCGTTTCCCTCAGTGCTCTGTCTACACCAAGCGGACTAAAACTTTTAAGTATTGCGTGTTCGATACGATGTTCCGTCACTCCGGCGAGATCGATAACAGGATCGGCAGGCTCTGGCGGCATAACTTCTCTTAATTTCTCTATTTTCACACCGAAGAAACGTTCGATATTTTCCAGGCAGGTACGAGTCCCGTTGGCTTTGCCATCAGCGGAGAATCCGGCAATATGGGGGGTGGCAACGGCTGTAAGACTTAACAGTTCCCGGTCGATCGCCGGTTCGTTTTCCCAGCAATCTATCACTGCTTCGCTGATTTTTCCTGATTTCAGAGCTTTTATCAATGCCGTCGTATCGTGTACAGCTCCTCTTGAAGCATTTACAAACCAGGGCTTTTTACGTGTTTTGTTGAAAAAAACTTCGTTGGCAAGGTGACGGGTTGCAAAAGGTCCTTCTTTTGTCAACGGTGTATGGAAGGTGATGATATCAGCTTCTTCTGCGATCGTATCCAGCGAAACGAATCCTGCCGCTCCCTCTTCTTCTGCTCGTGGCGGGTCATTACGCAAGATATGTAAACCGTAAGCCGTACACAGTTTTTCCAGTTCTTTCCCGACATGCCCTACACCGACTATCCCGATCGTTTTTCCTTGAAGCGTTTCTCCTCTGCGAAGGGCTATCGTGATAAGTGAAGCCAATACGTATTGTGCAACCGAGACAGCATTGCAGCCAGGTGCATTTTTCCAGGTGATACCTGCTTCATCACAATATTTTATGTCGATATGATCGAAGCCGATAGTCGCTGTGGTGATCAGTTTGACATGGCTACCTTGGAGCAATTCGCGGGTGCATTTGTCAATGCTTCGTACAATGAGAGCATCTGCGTCGTGGATGGTTGAAGGAGTAAACTCGTTTGAGTTGAGGTATTTTATTTCTGCGATTGGTTCGGCTACGCCTTTTAGGTATGGGACCGTGTTGTCAGCTACTATTTTCATTTTATATGCTTTTTGCAGGGCAAAGATAGAGATTATTTGCGGAATAGACTGGTAGGTGATGGCTTGAAATCAGCATATCCATTGATAGATTATCGAAAAAGATTTTCTACCTTTGTCAACAGTATTTACAGAAAGCAAAACGATTATTTATGAATTTCAGCGAACAGTGTTACCGGATATTTGAACAGGCTACGAAAGCGTATCATGTTTCTGATGATGTGGATGCAACCATGCATAATCCGTATGAGGTAAAAAGTATAGAGTTTTATCTTTATTTGAAAAACTGGATTGATGCGGTACAGTGGCATCTGGAAGATATCATCCGTAATCCGGCAATCGATCCGGTGGAGGCAGTGGCTATCAAACGCCGTATAGACAAGTCTAATCAGGATCGTACCGACTTGGTGGAATTGATCGACAGTTTCTTTCTGGATAAATACAAAGAAGTGAAAGTATTGCCGGATGCGACGATCAATACGGAAAGTCCGGCATGGGCGGTCGACCGGTTGTCTATCCTGACATTGAAGATTTATCATATGGCCGAAGAGGCTAACCGTCCCGATGCAACTCCCGAGCATAAAGCGAAATGCGAAGAAAAGCTGAACGTGTTGCTGGAACAGAAGGTTGACCTGTCGACGGCTTTGGACCAGCTACTGGCTGATATTAAAGCCGGACGTAAGTACATGAAGGTGTATAAACAAATGAAAATGTACAATGACCCGGCATTAAACCCTGTGTTGTACGGGAAAAAATAAAACGGAATGAAAGTATATCATGGCAGCAGCACTGGAGTCGTTAATATATGAAAGGAGTTACGAGTTATGAAAAATGTATTCTTTCCGGATGAAGTAATAACGAAAGAGGATGTTTTCTATGTCTGTAGCCTGATTGAACGTATTGCACGTCGTTTGAAACAGCCGAACCGGTATGTCGTGAATTGTATGGGGAAACAGGCGCTGGCCGAGAAATTATCCCTGGCAAATGTTATGCACAGCGAAAACCAGCAGGCTGTCGTTGAACGTTTGATTGATGAATTCCGGTTGCAGGAAGGTAATTATGATGTGACAAATGTCAATCCGGCATTGGTCGATCATATTCCGACCGAGCAGGATATGGGAAAAGTTTATATGCGCCTCGTGTTGTCAACTCTCTATTCCTGGGAGGATTATGCAGATGCTATTTTATGTGTATATAATGATAAAATATGCCGTACGATAGATAATTATAATGGAAGTGCTTATTATGAACCTTCCTATTATTTAACCCGATGTTATTATAGCGGAACATTTAATTAACTCATTGCAAAAATACTTGTTATGCGACTCTCTGCATGGGTATTTTGCCTGGTTTCGATGATTTTCTCTGTCGCAAAGCGAATTATACTGAATGGTCTTGATGGCAAATTGATGTTGTTTTTAGGAATAAGATGTCTTATTGTCTTGTTTTAAGCGGTTGCTGTGACTGTGATGTCTGTCAGAATAATTGAAACAGGAGAGTTGAATATACAATATTTAACATCGTGCCTGTTTCTATGAATTTCCAATCACCGTTTTAAACAAATTATCATCTCGTTTAAAACGAATTTTTTTTCATTTTAAATGAGATGAGAGTTTATTTAAGACGAAATATTTGTTAAGTTCAGTCGGTGAAACTTTTTTGATGAGCCTTTTTTTCTTTAAAAACTATGCTGTACAGCAGATTTAGATTCCAGATGTAACGAAAAGTTGTATTGGATTTAAATATCTAATTTATATATTTATTTAATCTTTTATATCATCATTTATGGGTATAGACTATTGATGGATCAAAAAGCTGTATTTATATAGTGAAAGCCTGAATAAGGATATTTGCTATCTTCTCCTGGGCGAGATAAAAAGCGCTGTGTCTGGTCAGGACTACATACAGCTTATTGGCGATAGGGGTAATTTGACATTTTGATAAATACGACGATATCCTGTCGTAACAATGATTGCTGTGACAATATGACAACGACATGTAATGAATTCAGATAACTTATTCCGGAAATAATTTATATCTTTGTGAACAGTATTGATAGAAGTTACGAATCATGAAAATGTATTAAATTCATTACATGGCAAAAATACTTGTTATAAGACTTTCTGCTATTGGCGATGTTGCTATGACGGTTCCAGTGATCTACTCTGCCGCCAAAGCAAACCCCCAACATACGTTTACTGTACTTACGCAGGCTTTCCTGATACCTGTTTTTATGAACCGTCCGGCAAATGTGGACGTGATCGGTATCAATACGAAGGCGGCAGAAAAGACATTGGGCGGATTGCTCCGGTTTGCCTCTGCGTTGGTCAAGTATGAGTATGATGTCGTATTGGATTTGCATAATGTGATCCGTACCATGATTATCCGAGGTATGTTCCGGATAAAAGGGAAAAAGGTTTATGTTGTGGATAAGGCAAGGAAGGAACGGAAACGGCTGACCGAGCGTAATCATAAGGAACTGAAACCCTTGCGTCCGGTGATAGAACGCTATGCCGATGTGTTCCGTGCTGCCGGTCTGAACTATACGGAAACTTTCACATCCCTTTATGAATCGAAGCCGGCCGATTTGTCGGCTATGGAAGCCGTGGCCGGAACAAAGACCGGTAAATGGATTGGAATTGCCCCGTTTGCCAAGCATCGCGGAAAAATCTATCCGGTGGACGATATGGAACAGGTTGTCGCTCGCTTGTCGGAAAATGAAGATTATACGATCTTTCTGTTGGGAGGTCGTGGTTATGAAGAAGCTGTTTTGGAGCAATGGGCATTCCAGTATCCGCGTGTAAAAAGTGTCGTCGGCCGTTATTCGCTGGATAACGAACTTGCCTTGATCAGCCGGTTGGACGTATTGCTTTGTATGGACTCAGCCAATATGCATTTCGCTTCTCTGGTCGATACAAAAGTGATTTCGGTCTGGGGAGCAACGCATCCCTATGCCGGATTTTACGGTTATCATCAGGACCCGAAAAATGCCGTTCAACTCGATCTTCCTTGTCGTCCCTGTTCAGTCTTCGGCCAGAAGCCTTGTTTCCGGGGGGATTGGGCGTGCATGACACAGATTACGCCGGAGATGATTGTGGATAAGATAAATTCCACCTTGCAGAAATGAAAGTAGTAACGAATCCGGCATATCCTTTCCTGGCAGATTTTTTTTGTCATTTATCCGACCGTTTTGAGACGGAAGGAATCACGATATATGAGGGACGAAACGTGTTGAAGCGGTTTAATATCGAAGGATGTGAACTGGTGGTGAAGAGTTTCAAGGTCCCGTTCTTTGTCAATCGGGTTGTTTATACGTTATTCCGGAAATCAAAGGCCAGGCGTTCGTATGAATATGCTTTCGAGATATTGAAGCGGGGGAGCAACACGCCGGAACCTCTTGGATACATAGAAGAATATAAACATGGCCTGTTGAATCATAGCTATAGTGTTTCTGCGTATAGCGGAGCTTCCGATATCCGGGAATACATGAACGGACAGCTGAAGGATAAAACCTTGTTGACTGCATTAGGTGTTTTTATAGCCAGTCTGCATCAGGCTGGAATTTTTCATATAGATTTATCACCGGGAAATATCCTGTATTATAAGGAACAGGAAACTTTTCGTTTCACTCTGGTAGATATCAACCGGATGCAATTTAAGAAAATAACAGTACAGGATGCGATCAGGAACTTTTCACGGTTGGCCATTTCCCGTGAAGCATTGTCATGTGTCACCTGTGAATATGCACGGATTCGCGGGTTGGATGAGGACTCTTTTGTACGGCAGACTAATCAATACAGTGATCGTGTTTATAAAAAGTACGCTTCCCATCTGGCATGTAAAGCCTGGAGGAAAGAGGGTGGAAATTGGTTTACCCAACCTTATTTCCAGTACGTCATGGCGAATCTGTTCAGTCATTGTCCTCTTTTCACGAAGGCTGTGCGAGATCGTTTCCATAAAAAACGTATCCGGATTTATACCTCTTGCATATTGCCGTTTGATTTCCGTAAAGTCTTTCCTGAAAGCTCTCAGGAGGATTGATCCTCTTTTTTTTGTGATTGGGAGGTCCAGCCTGTTATCTGTGAGCAGTGGCTGATATAATATGATTCTTCTTCCGACAGATTTTTAGAATCGTTATACCATGGCTTATGTTCAGCCTGATAAGGGTATGCCGTGCGGTATGCCTCAACCGACCGGCTTCTGCTCAGTCCGACATGCGGTCGGTAAAGGGCGAAAGTCGTATCGATGGGAGCCCGGAATAAACCGTTTTCGGTCGGACGGGCATAGTATTGTTTTTCCCAGTCAATTACTTTTTGCTTATGCTCGTACTGATCCGGCAGATTATCGATCCGTAATGAAAAACCGATTTTGCGGGCAAACGGATGCGCTTTCAGTTCTTTCAGGAAATAATCGATGAAATCGTCCGGACAATCAGCTATGGGGATGACATCTGAATCCGTATAGATATAATAGTCATTACAAAATTTCTTCTTCAACTCTGATTTCCACAAAGCCTTGAATCCGAGGTTCTCTTTAAGCCGGAATACGGTAAAGGGGCATGTCTGGTAATATTCCAGCAGAGGCGGGTAGGTTGAAGCGTTATCCAATATATAAATACGCGTATATCCTCTTGAAGTCAGACTGTCCGTCAATTGGATGAGTGTTGTCAACCGGTTGAAGTTATTGATGATAATAGGGATGTCCTTCCCGTTTGATATGTGGGATGGTATTATCTTTCCTTTGAGGAAATAATAATAATTCGCGATGGCTGTAGTCAGTTTCTTTAGCATATAGAGTAATAATTTATTTAGATGCTCTGATTAATCCTCTGCGTAAATAAGGGGGCTGCATGTCATGATTGTGTGTGTAGATCATGTAGCCTTTTGAAAAACTTGTTTTGAATCCGTTACCCTGCAATATGTCCGTTAATACAACTTCATCATCATGCCGGTGATAAGTACATAACGCAATTTGCATGGATTTATTTTCATTTATCAGACGTTTTGCCCCGTACAATAGATCTCGTTCTGCTCCTTCAACATCGGCTTTTATAAAATTCACAGAGGAGTCGTCAGAGAAAAACGAATCGAGAGTTATGCAGGTATCGGTATCTTTATTTCCGACAAATTTGTGAATAATGGATACTTTCTCTTTCCAGGGTTCAAATGTTTTTTCCAGAGCCTCTATCCAGTCGTTATCTGTTTCAAAAAGATAAACATGTTGTACTTTATCTATTACACTGAGCGAAAAGTTCCCTTCCGCAGCTCCGATATCTGATAGAATATCATTGTCTTTAACATTGAAATTTCCATCGGTATAACGGTGAGGAGAAGCTATGTCTTGTTCTGCTTGCAGGGCGTTGTAGGCACGCTGTATCCGCTTTACGGACCATTTACGTTTGAAATAAAGTCTTTTCTCTTCGTGCAGGACGTATTTTAGCTGAGAGTCGTCATCCGTGAAAACCTGAATGTCTTTCGCTTTGTACTGCTCCGTAAATGATGAAAGAAATGTTGTTATAGGATGTGATCTTAAGTATCCGATTGCTTCTTTCTGCTCATTGGATAATGAATTTTGCGGAAGAGAATCGAAATAAGACAGGATGACTTTTCTGAATAATTTTCTGCGGAGGCCGTGGGGTAAAATCCGACATTTGTAAAAAGAAGATAAAGCGAACATGATTGATCTGTTTTGATAGGTTTATTATATTTATTCTTGGAATGAGATGAATTCTGTCTGTACATAATATCCGGACAAAGATAATGATTTTCTTTTGTATGGTAGGTTGGAAGGCATGCATATTCTTACTGAATATTTTGCAACTAAGAATCCATTCTCTACCTTTGTGGGGTAAAAGAGAGAAGAGATAGGCATTCTTTTCATATTATAAACTATATATGTATGATTCCGAAAGTAATTCATTTGTGCTGGTTTAGTGATGATCCTTTTCCTGTTGAAATAAAAATCTGTTTGGCAAGTTGGAAACGAATATTGCCGGATTATACGGTAAGGCGCTGGACCTATGCTGATGCGATGGCTATTGGCTGTGATTTTATAGCAGAGGCATTGCATGCTAAGAAATGGGCTTTTGCGGCAGATGCTGTACGTTTTTATGCGATTTATAAAGAGGGAGGAATATACATGGATAGCGATATGCTTGTAGAGAAACGCTTCGACTCTTTTATACCTCAGCATGGTTTTGCAACGTTTAATGAGCTGTGGGGTACGCTTTTTTTACAGGCTGCTTTCCTGATTGGAGAACAGGGAAATGCTTATTGTAAGGAGGTTTTTGAATATTACAACCAACGTCATTTTCTATTGCCTGACGGAGCTTTCGATATGTTGATCTCACCCAAGATTATGACGATGATTGCTGAGAAAAAAGGATATAAGAGGGAAGATGTCGAGCAGCGTTTGGGAGATGATATAATTATCTATCCAAGTTGCTACGTTTCTCCGTGTAAAACAATCAGATATCCTGAGGCTTTTGCCTGCCATCAGGTGTATGGCAGTTGGCGAAAACGTCGCTTCGGTAGAAAAATTGAGCGATTTTTAAAGCATATATGCCTTGTGGTTCGTTTTGCATTATTCAAACGGTAGAAAAAAATTGGATACGGAGAGTCTGAAAAGACTCTTATCGGCTTGGAATATCTAAAAGTGGATAATCGGTTGCCAGAACTTTTTCATTTTCCGTTTATACCATGAATGGCATCCGAAAGGTAACTGTCCGCCTGTCAGCTTATAACAGTAAGCCGGATATTTATCGAAGGCGAATCGGATTGCTTCCATAGCTTCCGGATAAATGAACCCTGTTGCTTCTGTTGCCCAGAACACGTCTTCATTATAGAGGTGATGCCGGTCTTGCGCCAGGTAGAAATTGATACGGTCTGCCTGTTCGCGGGTTACCCGGTAGTGGCTGTCGGTTTTGCGTAATGATAATCCTCCGTTCCCGATTTTGTTGTAGAGGTCTTGTTTGGATGGCTCTCCTTTTTGCCGGTGGTAGATATGTGCCAGATGCATAATGGTGGAGATAATGGGAAAGCGATATACCGGTTTTTGCAGCCAGGGAGCACCGATGTAATCATAGCCTTTGCTGCACCATTCCTTTAACTCATCCCGGAAAACAAAGGCATCCAGTTGGTAGATCAGTATATAAGTGCTGTCAAGGAACCGTTCGTAAAAAACGGAAGCAAGCATTAACCGGTTGTAACCACTGATCCCTTTAAAATAAGCATCATCGAATGACGTAAATGTCAATCTGGGAAATTCAGCCTGTAGTTCTGAAAGGTCCAAAGACTCGGGCTTTATTACAACCAGCGGATAAGCCTTTAAAATATCGTATGCCTGCATCAACGAACGTTTTTCCGTCGCAGTGAACGTATTTTTATAGATGGGTATGATTACTTTTACTAACTCCACAATTTACTACTATAACTTGTTATTGCGTCCAAAGATAACTAAAACTAAATAATTTGATCTAATCATGGTTGAGTGATTTCTGATCGAATGTAAGAAAAATCATTTCATAACAAATCTTTAACCAGACCAGAATACAGAACCATGACTTTACTACATATGGATGAACTATAGCCCTTCGGAAAAAGGGAGGTGTTAATTCCGTTGTAGAAATAGCGACGACGATAATGGTTAGTATAAGCAACCAATAGTTCAGTTTTTTATTTGAAGCAGGTGAGTTGACATACCAGATACCTACTCCGAGCATGGCCGTTACATAAGAACTAGCCTCGCTTCCGGAACTGAACAAGACAGTGAAAAGCAGTACATTGGCTAGTACCAGGAAACGGAAAGAGAGACTTTTGTATTGCCTGATACGCAGATATGGAATAAAAAATAAAATGAGTCCGGGAACTATTAGCCATAAGTCGCTGTAATCGGGATTTCCGGATACCCTCCTGACTAATCCCAGTAAAGACACATTCTGTGAAATGGCGAACATATTATGTGAGTTTTTCTCAGTGATGGCAATAAACCAGTCCTGATACTGGCTCATCGTATATTCCAATCCAAAGAAAGGAATTGGGAATATGAATAAAAGGATCGTCCAGAATAAACAAGATAGTAAGAATTTTATCTTGTGTTTTGAGAAAAAGAAGAAAGCCAGTCCGACAATTGAATATATTTTTACAAATGTACCGAGCAATATGACAAATGCTGCCCAAAAATCTTTTTTCTTTTCGATAAAAGCAAAAGCCAACAGGATAAAGGCAGCGACAGATATATTGAATTGCTGGACTAACTGGGCTGTTATCAATTCGATATAAGCAGTCCAGCATATTATCGCTTTTTGATTTTTTGACAGGGGCAGTTGCTGTATGGCGTAAAATAGCAGGGCTGTATTGGCCATTACCCATAATACCATTCCCAACCACTGAGGGAGAATGGCAAAAGGTGAAATGATAAAACTGAATATGATTCCGTAAAGATTGACGTCGCCATATTCTTCAGGATAAGGACCGTATAATGTGAGTCCGTGTATCGCGTGATTGTAAACACCTTCAAATATCTTGTAATTGTTGAACTTTCCGATAATCAACTTGGCTATGACTGTAATTGCTGCTGTAACCAGCCATATCGCAAGAATAGTTTTGTTTTCTTTCAGTTTAGGATTATGTAGAAAGGAGGTTACAAATTTGAGTTTACTGTTTATTTGAGGTCTGCTACTTACTATTCCCATTTTGTATTATGTTTTGTTGAAATGAAGAAAAGGTCATAAAAGTATAGTCCTTTTTTATAGAGAAGGATATCAAATCGTCCAATCGTTTTATCATACCTTCTCCCGAATGATTGGTTATGATAAATGGTAAATTCCATTTTTTCAGATTGGTAAATTCCCAGGGGTGAAAATAAGTAACAATGTAGCCATCGTGTTTCAACGTTCTCTGAAATAACCACCGATAGACTTTAGCCGGGAGGTTATGGTAGGCCAGCCAGAATAGAGGAAAACGGAAAACAGGAGAAACAGATGCAGGAAGTTGCAGGACGTCATCTTTGTAAAACCACGTGCGGGGTTTATCCAGGTGGTTGTATCTTCCCGGAATACATGTCGGGTTTAATGAAGAATTATATGTATATCCTGCTTTTTTTATTTCTTTTTCATCGATCGGCATCATACGTGCCATACGGAATCCTTTTACAGGCTGCCCGGTTTGTTGCTCAAGAAATTCGCGGGAACGTTTCAAATCTTCCATTTCAAATGAAGAATGATAGTATCCGTGTGAGGCGATCTCATGACCGTCCTGTAGGATGTTCTCGATGATTTCGGGAGCGTGAGCAGCGAAATTGGCCGTGCAGAAGAAAGTGGCATGTATCTGGTGTCTTTTAAGGCAAGCCAATATCTTTCTGGTCCCTTCGATAGACACAGCCATTTGTTGTTCAAATGGCACTTCTATCCCATGTTCCAGGGGAACATCGAATTCTTCAATATCAAAACTGAGTAAGATCATTACTGAGTAAAATTGAAAAAAAGTTTACCATTTCACGTTTTAGCACTTTGAATCCCATGTCGGATACTGTCAAGCCATCCCTGATACGTGACTGTACGGCCTGTATGTTCATTTTTTTCCGTTGAGCCTTGTATATGAACTCAGTATCAAACAAGAAGCTATTAACTTTTGTTGATAAAAAAATCCTTTTGCCTGAGCGGTTGAATCCTTTGAGTCCGCCTTGAGTATCATGTATTTTTAAACGAAGGAAAACAGCGTTGCATATATGGGACGATTCGGAAAGAAACCTCCGGAAAGGCGGTAAATTTTTTTGGTAATTCCTGTCTCTTATGGCAACAACGATATCTGCTCCGTTGAGTAATGTGTTGATTACCTGTCTGAAAGAACTATCTGTGTAGGGGAAGTCATAGTCGGTATATATGATATATTCCGATTGACAATGTCGCACGGCTTCACGCAGAGCGTATCCTTTCCCTCTGTTGGGACGATAGTCAATTACTTGGACTCCGGGGATTCCGTTTTTTAATGCGGCAACTACTTCCGGTTCGTATCCGCGTTTAGAACCGTCACTAACAATAAGCAAGTGAAAATTTACAGGATTAAACAAGGATTGTATCTCTTTGAATTTCCTGATAACCTTTTGCTCCCAGCCGGAAGGTGGGTTATAGCAAGGTAAAATAAGATCAATATCAGCTCTGCAATTCATCTTCTATTTCTTTAATCAACTCTATAGGTAAACAGATGCTCTACGTAAATATCTGATGCAAAGATATGATATTAAATTACTTGTATTGATGTTTAAACTAATTTGTACGGATATTGACAGACGTTTACAGTGTTGGCGTATAAATAAATATACAGAAATAAGTTGTATCTTTGCCTATCATTTCAGAACGGAAAAGAAGAATAAAATAAATGGAAAATATAAAGGTTGCAATTATTGGCCTGGGATATGTCGGGTTACCGTTAGCGCATTTGTTCGCAACCAGATATCCGGTTGTTGGTTTCGACATTAAGCAGGATCGGGTTGAGGCCTTAAAGAAAGGGCAGGATATAACGATGGAAGTCTCTGACGGAAAACTGAAATCTGTTTTATTGTCTCACTTACCGGAATTTGATGAAACAGGGCTCTATTTTACATCTGCTCCTTCTGATCTTCAGTCATGTAATTATTTTATAGTAGCTGTGCCTACTCCTGTAGATAGTCATCATAGTCCGGATTTGACACCTTTATATAAGGCCAGTGAAACAGTTGGGCGTGCATTATCAAAAGGGGATATTGTTATCTATGAATCAACTGTTTGTCCGGGCATTACAGAAGAGGAATGCGTTCCGATTCTTGCAAAGACTTCAGGATTGGTATATAATGAAGACTTTTTTGCCGGTTATTCTCCTGAGCGTATCAATCCGGGGGATAAGGAACATACGGTAGAGAAAATTATGAAAGTAACCTCCGGCTCCACACCGGATGCGGCGGAGAAGGTAGATGCGCTATACCGTTCTGTAATTACTGCCGGAACATTTCCGGTATCCAGTATCCGTGTGGCAGAAGCATCTAAAGTGATTGAAAATACGCAGAGGGATATTAATATTGCTTTTGTAAACGAGTTGTCTAAAATTTTCCATCTGTTGGATATAGATACAAACGAAGTGTTGGCTGCTGCTGGAACGAAATGGAACTTTCTGCCGTTCAGACCGGGGTTGGTTGGAGGTCACTGCATTGGTGTCGACCCTTATTACCTGATCCGGAAAGCGCAGGATTACGGATATCATCCCGGCCTGATCCTGTATGGGCGTCGTATCAATGATACGATGGGCGAATACATAGCCAACCGTGTGGTGAAATGTATGATTAAAAAGGATGTACCGGTTAAGAATGCGGAAGTGCTGGTGTTGGGTTTTACCTTCAAGGAAAATTGTCCGGATGTGAGGAATACAAAAGTAGGGGATGTTGTCCGTGTATTGAAAGATTACGGCATCAATGTCTCTGTGTATGATCCTTGGGCTCGTGCGGAAGAAGTCCGGGATGAATACGGAATAGAGTTGACCGGGTCTTTATCCGAAGGCAGGAAGTATGATGTGATTGTACTGGCTGTGGCTCATAAAGAATTTCTGGAACTTGACATCCCGTCGCTTGTTAGTGAAAATCACGTAGTATATGATGTAAAAGGTTGTCTGAATCCGGAATGGGTGGACGATCGGTTGTAAATATAAATCCACAACATTATAGAATGAAAACAAACATACTTTTTTCCCTCCTTATTTTTTGCTGTAGCTTTTTTACAATCTTTCCTGCCAATGCAGATTGGAGGGATAAAATACCCTTGTTAAAGTATTCTCCTCGTTATTTTGGTGCGAATGCCTTCCCTTTTCCGGAATTGATGGGCGGGAAGTTATCTCCGCGCTGGGAGGTCGAATTAAGAGGTGAATATCATAAAATGACCGGGGATAAGACGAAAGACGTTTTTGCCCGTTTGTATATCCCTATAGCCAAAGGACGTGCCGGTGTATCGCTTTACGGGGTGATTCAGGAATGGTACGAAACATCACCGGAAGTGCGTGACGAGCGTAATGCTGTCGATGTGAAATCTCCGATCCCTTGTCATGGGGATTTTATATTGAGTTGCCATTATCAGGTGCTGAAAAGTGAGAAATGGGTGGATATCGTGGTAAATGCAACTCTGAGAACAGCCAGTGGGGGACGTTTGTGTGATGCCCGTTATACAGATGCGGCTACTTATTGGTTCGATTGTAATATCGGACGGACGTTGTGGCAGAATCCGGAAAAAAATGCCTCTGTCCGTTTACAGGGAATGGCCGGTTTTTACTGCTGGATGACGAACGATCTGATACATCGGCAGAATGATGCTTTGACATATGCGATAGGGGCACAGGCTACTTATCGTGGTTTTACATTGAATTGTGACTATACAGGCATAAGGGGGTACAGAGGAGACGGGGACAAACCGATGATTGTCCGCTCAAAACTCAATTATGAGATAAAAAAGAACATTATCTCTTTCGGTTATAAACACGGTATACAAGATTATCTTTACGATAGTTTTTCGTTGGCCTATATCCGCTGTTTCTGAAAACCATCTTGAAGGAGGATTTTTCTGTTATTTCCGTCCGAAATCAGCCGGAATTTCCCCCCACACCGAAGTCTCCCATTTCAGGATCGTTGTAGTATAGGTGTTTGTATTCAGCCATTTCTCGGCACGTTCGATCAGATCGAAGATTTGCTCGTTGACAGGTTCACGTTCCAGCAGAGTCTTGCATTTCTTCTTTTTGACCCAACTGATCGCATTACGGCTATCCGAATAAATAGGCAGGTTGCTTCCTTTCTGCTTTAACAGTGCCAGACCATGAACGAGTGCCAGAAACTCGCCGACGTTGTTTGTCCCTTTTTTCAAAGGTCCGATATGGAAAATCTCTTGTCCGGTGGCTGTGTAAACACCCCGGTATTCCATATCCCCCGGATTTCCGCTACAGGCGGCATCTACCGCCAGGCTTTCGTTGATCGGTTTTCCGACAGGTGCTTTCGGTGCCAGATTGGCGGCAGCTTTGGCTGACGAAGCAGTTTTCAGGTAATGCGTATATCCTTTCTCAAAGGCTTCAACGGCCTCTTCGCGGGTTTCGAACGATTTGTATTTCGCTCCTTCTTGTCCTTCCACCTGCATTTTACACTCTGCCCAGTTGTCGTAAACACCTGGGTTAAGTCCTTTCCACACGACATAATATTTGTTCTTCGCCATCTTCTATATTCTTCGGATATGATTTGCAAAGGTAATATTTTGTTACTTTTCTATTGAAAGAAAAGTAATGAAGAAAAAAAACTTTACATTTGCGGTAAACAATCATATACGAGATGAAGCGTATTTTTTTGATAGGTTATATGGGAGCCGGAAAGACGACGGTCGGCAAAGACCTGGCCAAACGAATGGGGCTTTCTTTTATTGACCTGGACTGTTACATAGAAGCCCGCTACCATAAAACGGTCGGGCAGATATTTGCTGAAAAAGGGGAGGAGGCTTTCCGTGATATTGAACGGCGGATGCTCCACGAAGTGGCCATGTTTGAAGATGTACTGATCTCCACTGGCGGTGGTGCTCCCTGCTTTTTTGACAATATGGAGTTTATGAACGAAACAGGCTCAACCGTTTATCTGAAGGTGTCGGTGGAAGAGTTGGCTAAACGTCTTGAAATCTGTAAATCGACTCGCCCCGTACTGAAAGGACGTTCCGGTGATGAGTTGGTTGCATTTATTGCCGAAAGCCTGGAGAAAAGAACTCCCCATTATATGAAAGCTTCAATCGTGTTTGATGCCGAAGTGATGTTGACGGAAACGGATGTGCATGAGATTTCGGAAGCATTGGAAAAAATAGTATAATATATAATGTAAGGCAGTTAGGAATTGCCGGCCGTGGAATCGTATTATGGAAGCAACAGGAGACAAACAGCTTCAGGGTTCATATATTACCCAGGAACTGTTGAAGGAATTGAATAAGGTAGGTAATCGTTTACTGATTGGTATCCCTTGTGAACGGAAAGAGGGGGAAAAGCGGCTTGCGCTTACTCCTGAGGCTGTTGACATGTTGACCGATCGCGGACATCGTGTATTGGTAGAGTCGGGTGCCGGGTTGGGGATCAATTACTCCGATAATCACTATTCCGAGGCTGGTGCCGAGATTGTCGCTACTCCGGCGGAAGTTTTTCAGGCGGATATTATTTTGAAGATACTTCCTCCTTTACCTCAGGAAATCCTGTTGATGAAACCTCGTTCTACTGTCTTTTCCATGGTGCAACTCAATCTGTTTGCTCAGGACGCTTTTGAACTGATGATGGCCAAACGCATTACGGCAATCGCTTATGAACTGATGTCGGACGATCAGAAAAGGTGTCCTATCCTGAATGTTATTTCAGAGATAGAAGGGACAGCTTCTATTACCATTGCTTCCGAATTGTTGAGTAATACCCAGGGAGGAAAAGGTATTTTGCTGGGAGGAATCCCCGGAGTGTCACCGACTGAGATTGTGATCGTCGGTGCAGGAAATGCAGGAACTGTGGCTGCCCGTGCAGCCCTGGCGCTAGGTGCATCTGTTAAGGTTTTCGATGATGATATCAACAAGCTGCGCACGATTCAGCAAGTATTGGGGCAAGGTTTGTTTACTTCGACTTTTCATCCGAATGTATTGCATAATGCTTTCCGTACGGCGGATGTGGTGATCGGAGCTATGCGGTATATCAATACACGTTACCGTTATGTGATTGCGGAAGAATTGGTCAGGACTATGAAACGGGGTTCTCTGGTGATTGATCTGCGTATCAGTCAGGGTGGTTGTTTCGAGACAACCTGCTGTCTGGCTAAATCCGATCCGACCGTTTTTGAGCAATACGGTGTATTACATTATTGTATACCTAATATAAGTAATCGGGTGGCACGTACCACCTCGATGGCTTTCAGTAATATATTTGTACCCATCTTTCTTGCTTTGGGAGATGCCGGGACAGTCCAGAATATGATAAAGTCGGATGATGGCTTTCGTTCAGGTGTTTACATGTATTGTGGGAAACCTGTAAACAATTACGTGTCTAATCATTTTAATTTATCATCAAATAACCTGGATCTATATCTTTCTGCTTTTTAAGCCTCAAAAGTTTTGAAC
The DNA here is from genome assembly GCF_000969835.1 of Parabacteroides goldsteinii DSM 19448 = WAL 12034. GTDB lineage: Bacteria > Bacteroidota > Bacteroidia > Bacteroidales > Tannerellaceae > Parabacteroides > Parabacteroides goldsteinii. Next base: position 1,965,339 of record NZ_KQ033912.1, on the reverse strand, counting down.
AAGCCAAGTTTATTCTTTACTTTGCGGAAATCTAACTACAAACAAGCGATTAAGCTAATATAAATAATTATGGCAGAACAAACAAAAGTAACAACGTTGGAGAAGGTTGTGATCCGTTTTTCGGGTGACTCCGGAGACGGTATGCAGTTAACCGGAACGATCTTTTCTAATCTGTCGGCTATTTTTGGAAATGAGATTTCTACATTTCCCGACTATCCGGCGGAAGTACGTGCTCCTCAGGGAACACTGAGTGGTGTATCAGGATTCCAGGTGCATCTGGGATCACGTAAAATTTTTACTCCTGGTGATAAGGCGGACGTTTTAGTCGCTATGAATCCCGCCGCTCTGAAAGTGAATGTGAAGAATATCAAGCCAAATGCAATTGTTATTATCGATACCGATTCATTCAAGAAGAGTGATCTGGATAAGGCTTTGTACACAACGGACGATCCGTTCAAAGAACTGGGTCTGAACAGTGTGCAGGTTGTCGCTGCCCCGATCTCTACGATGGTGAAAGACGGTTTGGCAGAGTTTGGTTTGGATAACAAGTCTGCGCTCCGTTCAAAGAATATGTTTGCCCTGGGCCTTGTTTGCTGGTTGTTTGACCGTCCTCTGGAAGAAGCCATGAACATGCTTCAGAATAAATTCGCCAAGAAGCCGGTGATCGCACAGGCTAATATCAAGGCGTTGACAGACGGTTATAACTATGGTCACAATATCCATGCGTCAGTTTCTACTTATCGTATTGAAAGTAAGAAAGCTGAACCGGGATTCTATACGGATGTAAATGGAAATAAGGCTACTTCCTACGGTCTGATTGCTGCTGCCGAAAAAGCCGGCCTGCAACTTTTCCTGGGTAGTTATCCTATTACTCCGGCGACTGATATTTTGCATGAATTATCTAAACGGAAAGATTTGGGCGTAATTACCGTTCAGGCTGAAGATGAAATTGCCGGTATTTGTACGGCTATCGGTGGTAGTTTTGCCGGTTGTCTGGCTGCTACATCGACTTCCGGTCCGGGTTTGGCGTTGAAGAGTGAAGCGATCGGTCTGGCTGTAATAGCTGAATTGCCGCTGGTTATCATCGACGTACAGCGTGGAGGTCCATCAACAGGTATGCCGACAAAGAGTGAGCAGACCGACCTGATGCAGGCGCTTTACGGACGTAACGGTGAAAGTCCGCTGGTAGTGATTGCCGCTTCTACTCCGACAGACTGTTTCGATGCAGCTTACTGGGCTGGTAAGCTGGCTGTAGAACATATGACTCCGGTTATCCTGATGACGGATGCTTTCATTGCAAACGGTTCGTCTGCCTGGAGATTACCTGACCTGGACAACTATCCGGAAATCAAACCGAACTACGTGTCCAACTATCAGGGAGAAAAGCCCTGGAAGGCATATCGTCGTGATAAAGATACACAGGTTCGTTACTGGGCTATCCCGGGTATGGAAGGATTTGCACACCGTTTGGGAGGTCTGGAGAAAGATTACGATACAAGTGCTATCTCGACCGATCCTATCAACCATCAGAAGATGGTTACCACCCGCCAGGCAAAGATCGACAAAATTGCTGATTTTATCCCGGAACTGGAAGTGCTCGGAGATCCCGATGCCGACCTGTTGCTGGTAGGCTGGGGCGGTACATACGGTCATCTGTATGAAGCAATGGAAACAATGCATGAACAAGGCAAGAAAGTAGCTTTGGCCCACTTCAAATTTATCAGTCCGCTTCCGAAGAATACGGCAGAGGTACTTTCCAAATATAAGAAAGTGGTTGTTGCTGAACAGAATAACGGACAGTTTGCCAACTACCTGCGTGGTAAAGTTCCCGGATTCAATCCGTACAGATTCAACCGCGTGAAAGGACAGCCTTTCGTTGTTGCGAGATTAGTTGAGGAATTCACTAAAATATTGGAGGCTTAAAAAATGACAGATATAAAATTCGAACCGAAAGATTATAAAAGCGACCAGTATGTACGTTGGTGTCCGGGTTGTGGAGACCATGCCGTATTGAACTGCTTACACAAAGCGATGGCGGAAGTAGGAGTGGCTCCTCATAATATGGCCGTTATCTCGGGTATCGGGTGTTCTTCCCGCTTACCTTATTATATGAATACATACGGTTTCCATACCATCCACGGACGTGGTGCTGCAATAGCAACAGGTGTGAAGACTGCCCGTCCCGACCTGAGTCTCTGGCTGATCACCGGCGACGGCGACTGTCTGGCTATCGGTGGTAACCATTTTATCCATGCCGTACGTCGTAATGTCGACCTGAACATAGTTCTTTTCAACAATAAAATTTATGGTCTGACCAAAGGACAATACTCCCCGACTTCCGAACGTGGCTTCGTTTCTAAAAGTTCTCCTTACGGAACAGTGGAAGACCCGTTTATCCCGGCTGAACTGGCTTTGGGAGCACGCGGAAACTTCTTTGCCCGGGTGATCGATGTGGATTTGAAGAATACAACTGAAGTATTGGCTGCTTCTGCACGCCATAAAGGTGCTTCTGTCACGGAAGTGCTGGTAAACTGTGTAATTTTCAATGACGGCATTCATAAGAGTATCGTTGATAAGGAATATCGTGCAGACCGTACCATCTTCCTTCGCCACGGCGAAAAGATGATTTTCGGAAAAGAAGGTAACAAAGGTCTTGTGTTGGATGGTCTTAAACTGAAAGCCGTTACGATCGGTGAAGGTGGCTACACAATGGATGATGTGCTGGTTCATGATGCCCATGAAAAAGATACGACACTTCATATGATGCTGGCTATGATGAAAGATGATATGCCTATTGCCCTGGGTGTTATCCGCGATGTGGATGCTCCGGTATACGATGAAGCCGTTCATCAACAGATTGAAGAGGTACAGGCAAAGAATCCTACCCGTAAACTGAAAGACTTCTTAATGAAGGGTGAAGTTTGGGAAGTGAAATAAGATTTTATTATAATAACTGGAATAGGAGGGGTGATCATATGGTCATCCCTTTTTATTTTTATAAGAAAAAGTGAGTATAAATGATCGAAACCTGTGTTTTGAAAGAAAAACGTTATTGGAACAATGAATAAAGATTATACAAAATATACTGCGGAAAAATTGTTGGAAGATGATTTTTTTATCGAGTCCAATACTTCTCCGACGTTGGATACGATCAATTTCTGGAAAAGACAGGTTGTAGACGGACTGGATGAACAGGAATATCAGTTAGCTATATTCTTTTTGCGTTCCATAAAGGTAAAAAAAGAACAAATGACTAATGAACGGCAGGATTTATTATGGACAAAGATCAAGGATTCGAATAAGATTCTGCAACTGCAACGTAGCCGTCGCTTTCGTTCTTTTATGTGGATGGCTGCCGCTAGTGTCGCTGTTTTGATTATATTCTCTATTTCATATATATATACCAATGTAAATGAGACTCCGGATGTAGAAGCTGTTGCCCGGGAAATGGCTGTCACTCCGGATGAGGGAGAGATACAATTGGTTTTATCCGACAAGCTGATTCCGATTAGCGGACAGGAATCTCAAATCGAATATGATGCGAAAGGGACAGTGGCCGTTAATTCGGAAAAGATTGCTGATGTATCTTTGAATTCTGCCAATACCTCTAAACGGTTGTCAGAGTTTAATCAGTTGATTGTCCCGAATGGAAAACGTTCCACCCTGATTTTAGAAGATGGGACTAAACTCTGGGTGAATGCCGGCAGCCGGATTGTGTACCCGGTTACATTCGCTGATAAAAAAAGGGAGATCTATGTAAATGGCGAAGTTTTTCTGGAAGTGACACCGGATAAAAAAAGGCCTTTTATCGTAAAAACGAAAGAGATAGATGTACAGGTTTTGGGTACTTCTTTTAATGTAATGGCATACGAAACGGACGAATCTTCTTCAGTTGTCCTGGTTACAGGGGCTGTACAGGTGGATACTAAGGATGACGAAGATTTCCGTTTGGAACCTAACAGAATGTTCTCTTATAACCAGGGAGAATGTGACATAAAGGAGGTTAATGTGAATGATTATATTTTATGGAAAGATGGGTTATATACATACAGAAGTGAACATTTGTCAGTAATCCTGGATCGTTTATCCCGTTACTATGGAAAAAAGATCAGCTATAAATCTGATGTGGCAGATTTAAAATGCTCGGGAAAACTTGATATGCAGGAGGATCTGGAGGTTGTCCTGGATGGGCTGAGCCAAACAGCCCCGATTCTCTATAAGAAAATAGATGAAGAGTATATAGTAGTCAAAGAAGGCAGATAAAAGATTGTATATTAGGTTATTATTTTTTTAACATATATGTTAACAACTTAAATTGGAAAGCCTATGGAAAAAGCTCGGATGGAAAAATGACAGATCTGTAAATACTAACAAAACCGGATAACACTGCCATGTTATCCGGTTGGATCTCTAAATTAACTAGTTGAAAATAACCATTTAAAAATCAATACAAAGATATGGTAAATAAACGATTCTCCAATTCCTGGAGTATTAAATATCGAATTATGAAAATCGCTGCCCTATTCCTGATCTTAGGAATAAATGCAAGTTTGGCCAGCAGTACTTATTCGCAATCGGCGACATTGTCTTTGAAAGCGAATAATAAGACAGTGCAGGAGATCTTCTCTGAAATAGAAAAGCAAAGTGAATATGTTTTTTTCTATTATGACGGTATATTGGATGTAAACCGGAAAGTGAAATTAGATATCACTGATCAGACTGTGGATATTATATTAAATCAGTTGTTTACAGGAACAGATAATACCTATGTAATTAAAGACCGCCAGATATTTATATCAAAGAAAAAGAATACCGGTTTGATCGGCCCATTGCCATTGAAAGCCCAGGACAGAAGTTCTTTTCGGGGAAAGGTACTGGATGATTTGGGCGAACCTTTGCCGGGAGCGGCTATCCTGGTTGCAGGAAGTACCCGCGGGGTGACGACTGACCTGGACGGTTCTTTTGAACTGGAAGTAAATAAATCGGATAAACTGGTCATTTCTTATTTGGGGATGGAAGATCAGGAAATCGTTATCGGTAATCAAAACGATGTTGTGATCAGAATGAAGCCAAAGGCCGATGAACTGGAAGAAGTGACCGTTGTAGCTTATGGTAAGCAAAAGAAAGCCAGTGTGATAGGTGCTATATCAACTATCACCTCCGAACAACTTCAGGTACCGGTTGCGAAACTGAGTACAAGCCTGGCCGGACAGATGGCCGGTATCGTTGCCATACAACGTACCGGTGAGCCTGGTGCCGGAGCAGATTTCTGGATACGGGGTATTAGTTCTTTCGGGGCAAACAATACACCGCTTATACTGGTGGATGGAATAGAACGTTCGATGGATTTGGTTGATCCGGAAGATATTGCTACTTTTTCAATATTGAAGGATGCGACAGCTACGGCTTTGTATGGAGTTCGTGGTGCAAACGGGATTGTTCTGATTACGACAAAGCGAGGAAGGGAAGCCAAGCCTGCTATCAATGCCCGGGTGGAATATGGGATTTCTAATCCGACCGTAACACCTAAAATGGCGAATGCCTCCCAATGGATGGACTATTATAATGATATCACATTGCAGGGGAACGGACAACTGGCTTATCAGCCGGTAGAATATGATAAACACGTCAATCATACGGATCCTGATTTATATCCGAATGTGGACTGGTGGGATACAACTTTCCGCAATATATCCAACAATATCCGTGCGAATGTAAATGTTTCGGGAGGTGGAAAAAGTGTCCGCTATTATGTTGCCGGTTCGTTTTATAGTGAGAATGGCATTTTTAAACCGGTAAAGAATCCTCAGTATGATCCTCAGGTCGGATATAAGAAAATCAATTTTCGGGCCAATGTTGATATCAATGTGACACGGCTGACTGAACTGAGCCTTTCGTTGTCGAACCAATATGAGATAAAGAACCGTTTGGGAGTTGCAATGGAAAGTGTCTATAATAACACGCTGGCTGTCCCTTCTGTTGCTGTTGTGCCTGTATTTTCAGATGGTAGTTTATCCCGTCCTATTGTAGGTACTAATCCTTATCTGGACTTGAACTATACGGGTTATTCCGCTGACTTCTGGAACAATGCTCAATCTTTGATCAGCTTGACACAGGATTTTTCATTCATTACTCCCGGCTTGAAAGGAAATGCAAAATTCTCGTGGGATGCCCGTAATGAATCGACGCTGGATAAACGTAAGTCGCCGGTTACGTACGATGCCCTGGGAAGGGATAAGGAAGGAAATCTGATTTTACATCAGAACCGCGACGGTAATGATTTTCTTTCTCTGGCTCGTTCTAACAGAGGGGCACAAACCTGGAATTTTGAAACATCGCTTACTTATGATCAGGTATTCAACGATGATCATCGGGTGAACGGCCTGTTTTTATTCAATATCCGGGAATATACCAACAATTTCCCGACTGATTATATTGCAGCTTTTGCCAATAGAAATATCGGTATTGCAGGTCGTGCTGCCTATTCCTTCAGGGATAAGTATTTCGCTGAATTTAATTTTGGTTATAATGGTTCTGAAAACTTCGCTCCTGGAAAACGTTTCGGTTTTTTCCCTTCAGGTGCTTTGGGCTATATGATCAGCAATGAAGATTTCTGGAAACCCCTGTCATCTGTGATCTCTTTATTGAAGATTAAAGGTTCTTATGGAGAGATAGGAAATGATAAGATCGGCGGTGATCGTCGTTTTGCGTATAATACCGAGATGCAGTATACGGGAGGTTGGAATTTCGGACGTGATCAGGCAAAGTGGATCAGAGGTATCGCAACCGGACATCCCGGTAACCCGAATGTATCCTGGGAAACTGCCAAGAAGACGGATGTCGGTTTTGAATTGGGACTGTTCCATCGTATTAAACTGAGTGCCGATTATTTTAAAGAAAAACGCGAAGGTATTTATATTCAGCAACAAAGTATTCCTTCGGTAGTCGGTATTAACGTGACGCAGTATGTGAATTTAGGTAAGATGCAGAATCAGGGGATAGATATGACGCTGGAATATGAACAGCAGGTAAATGATGAGTTATATATATCCGGACGTGGAAACTTTACCTTTAACCGTAATAAAGTATTGTATGATGATAAACCGAGTCAGCAATGGCCTTATTTGAATGATGTAGGTTTTCCGATGGATCAACATAGGGGGCTGGTTGCTATTGGTTTGTTTGAGTCGGAGAAAGATATAGCGAACAGTCCGACACAAACCTTCGGTCCGGTACGTCCGGGAGATATCAAATACCGGGATATAGACGGGAACGGGATTATCGACTCAAACGACCGGGTTCCGATGGGATATACGACAATCCCTGAGATCAACTATGGTTTCGGTGTGAGCCTGCGATGGAGGCGTTTTGATTTATCCGTATTCTTTCAGGGAGCTACCCATGTAGGGCGTATGATCGGAGGAAGCCAGGTGTACGGTAGTGACGGCAGTATTCTGTCTCTTGGAAACTTCTATGAAGAGGTAGCAGAGAACCGTTGGACTGAATGGAATCCGGATCCGAATGCGAAATATCCCCGTATGTGGATGTCTGCTTTCGACAATAATAAGCAACAGTCCTCCTATTGGTGGCGTGATATGAGCTATATCCGTTTGAAAAATGCGGAGATAGGATATTCATTGCCTAAAGAACTGATACAAAAGATAGGTCTTTCGACAATACGTTTTTATATACAGGGTGTCAATCTTCTGACGTTTAGCGGCTTCAAATTATGGGATCCGGAACTGAATACCGGAACCGGAGGGTTATATCCTCAAATGCGTACGGCTGCTATAGGAATGAATGTTAACTTTTAATTATTAAGCATATGAAAAAATATAAGCATAAATATACAGTAATCAGTCTGTTATACATGATTGGTATGTTGTTTACCGGTTGTGACGGTTTTCTGGATGTAGAGTTGGATAATCAGATTAAACTGGAGGAAGTATTCAATAAACGTTCCACAACCGAACAATATCTGGCACAGGTGTATGGCTTTGTTCCACAGACATATAAATGGCACGAAAATGCAGTCGGAGCTAGTGTTCCCATGAGTGATGAAGCTTTGTTTTCCTGGATGTCCGGGTTGGGGTATCATAGTTTTTTGAATGGAACATGGAGTGTCACGACAACTTCCTATGCAATCTGGAAAAATATGTATCAGGCCATTAATCAGGCTACCGTATTTATGAACCACGTAGATGAGTGTGTGGAGTTGACCCAGAAAGAAAAAGATATAATGAAGGCGGAGGCTCGTTTTTTGAGAGCTTATTTCTATACGCTCTTAATAAATCAGTACGGACCTGTTTATGTTTGGGGAGATCAGGATTCTGATTCCAGCATTCATGCGGAAGATATTGATCGCCACCCGCTGGAAGCAAATGTACAGTTCGTGCTGGAAGAATATGATAAGGCTGCAGAGGTTTTACCTTTACAGATAACGGATCTCAGTTGGTACGGACGTGTAACGAAAGGAGTTGTGTTAGCTGCTAAGGCCCGTTTCTTGTTGTATATGGCGAGTCCGTTGTTTAATGGTTGCTCTTTATATCAAGGGATGCAGAATAAAGACGGAGAATTATTGTTCCCGCAGTCACCAGACCTTGAAAAGTGGCAAAAGGCGGCTGATGCAGCTAAAGCTGTCATCGATCTGGGAATTTATGATCTGGTACGGAATACGGCGGAGACTGATCCGTTCAAACGGGCAATCCGGTCATATATGGGGGTAACATTGGAAAAGTGGAATAAAGAGGTTATCTGGGGGCAATGGCAGACTGATGGAATGTTCATTGTGGTCCGCTGTAATCCTCCTAAGTTCTGTAAGACCGGCTACGGTGGATATTGTCCTTCTATCCGTTTGGTCGATACTTATCCTATGGCTGCTTCGGGGCGCTTCCCTGTCACGGGATATAATGCGGATGGTTCTCCGGTCATAGATCCGAAGTCCGGTTATGTGGAGGATGGTTTTAAGGATAGTTATAAACACCCGTTAGATACTTTCCTACTTGTAAAAGCACATAACAGCTGCGTCGGACGTGATGCCCGTTTTTATGCTTCTGTTTTGGCGAATGGATTTCCTTGGCTGAATCCGGCGATGAGAAAAGATGCTGTTACATTTTTTGATGGAGGTACTTCTTCCTATTCAGGTAGTGGCGATTGTGTAAAGGCCGGATATTCCTGGCGCAGAATGACCGACCCGACTTTGAATACGGACCAGGGTAACTGGGGGCAATTGGTCGCTCTGATCTTTCGTTTAGGTGAAATTTATCTGAACTATGCGGAAGCCTGTAACGAAAAACCGAACCGGGATGAGGCCGAAGCTTTGAAGTATATCAACCTGATCCGTGAACGTTCCGGTTTGAATAAATTGGAGGATGCTTATCCGGAAGTCAAAGGGAATAAAAACTTACTTCGTGAGCTGATCCAGAAAGAACGTATGGTCGAATTAGCTTTCGAGACACTCCGGCTATCGGATCTTCGTCGGTGGATGACCGCTAAAGATGTTCTGAACGGAAAAGTATGGACAAGGAATGTCGCTGCGAAAAATTATGAAGACTCATGGCACAGGACAACGTCTATCTGGGCTTCAGGAGACAGGGTATTCACAGACAAAAATTATCTGTTCCCTATTCCTCAGGAGCAATTGAATGAAATGCAGAATTTGACACAAAATTATGGTTGGTAATAAAAAATGAAGAATATGAAATTCAAATATAATATATTTCTGATGGCCTTATCGGTATTCTCGTTGTGGTTTGTTTCATGTGACGAATACAGGGATGCGGATGAATTGGATGATCAGCTTTATCTGCAAAAATCAGGGTTGCTGGAAGCTAAGGTCTTTAATTGGGGTACTTTTACCTATGAACTGCCTGTGATAAAGAGTGGTAAAGGAAATCATTCCGCAACCGTCCGCCTGTCGGTGGATGAATCCATTTTGGCTGCTTATAACGAAACGAACGGTACCGATTATAAACTGATGCCGGATAATTGTTATTCGCTGAAAGAGGGGAGTTTATCTTTTACGGAAGATGATTACAGAAAGTTCTTTCTGATTGATTTTGATCCCGCCTCCCTGACTGATCTGGGCAACGATGGTTTGCAATATGTACTGCCCTGTTTGTTGGTGACCGATAACGCGGATATTCGGATCGCAGAGGAGGATAAGGCGCAGATTCTGATCAAGCCTTCTGTCTATCAGCCTTATATTGGTTTCGAAACTCCGGGTATATACAGGACGGGATCTGAGTTCAGCATAAAAACGGATGACGATGATGTTCTGGTCATTTATCCTAAGGTACAGGTCAATTATTATAATGACTGGGATATTTCTTATGATGTCGAGGTCAATTCAGCTGCACTGGATGAATATAACGGTTCCCTGAGTGCAGGTGCCCGAAAATATAAATTACTGCCGGAAGGTGCGTATACGATAGATCGTTCGACTTGTATCCTGAATAAGAACCGGGATTATGAATATCTAAAGATCACATTGGAGGAGAAAGCATTTAAAGTGGATGAAAATAATTATGCTTTCGGGTACTATGCCCTTCCTCTCAAAATAGCTTCTGTCTCAAAGTATGGAATCGATCCGGAGGCGGATGTGACAATCTATCCGATTTCTATCCAACCCCCGGTTATGGAGAAAACCGGCTGGACGATAGAAGAGTGTAATTCTATTATTACAGATGAAGTCGAGAACGCTTCGTCGATGGATATACCGGATAATCTACTGGATAATAATAATAACACTTATTGGTGTACAAGAGCTATCAAGCCGATAGAATTTCCTTATTTTGTCACTATAAACTTGCAGGAGAATTGTAGTTTGTATCGTTTGGGATTCCAGTTGCCGGAAGATGAATCACTTGGAAATATCAAATCAGGTTATTTTGAAGTTAGCACAGATGGTGAGAATTGGACAAAAATTGTAGATTGGAGCCGCAAAAGCAATCTGGAGGATCGTTCGATGGAACTGGATTTCTCAATGCAACAAGCCAATTATATCCGTTTTGTTATTACGGATGCGTTTGAATATGCAGATCCTGCATTGGGCAAAGCAAGTGGTGCGGTTTGCCAGGTTGCAGAGATTAATGGTTGGGGTATTTAATAACAGATGTTATGTCAAATAGAAGAACTTTTATTAAACAAATGATGGCTGGAGGTATATTATTACCTTCAGCTCCCCAACTTCTGGCGGAGGGAAACTCTTCCGGAGTGGTTGGAAATGGGGAATCTGTCGGTTCCAGCGAGATACGCATTGCTTTAATCGGTAAAGGCGGAATGGGGACTGCTGATGCGAATTGTGCTTTACGGGTACCAGGGGTAAAGATCACGGCCGTATGTGATGTTTATGAAACGCGTTTGGAGGATGCTAAAAAACAGTGGGGAGATCATATTTTCATAACAAAAGATTATAATGATATTCTGAAACGTAGTGATGTCGATGCCGTACTGATCGGAACTCCCGACCATTGGCATCAACCCATTGCCATTGCAGCCATGAAAGCTGGTAAGCATGTATATTGTGAAAAACCGGTTATCCATAAAATAAGTGAGGCGGAAAAACTGATTGATGCGCAGCGGGTAAGTGGTATGTATTTTCAAGCCGGGAGTCAGGGTATGGCTTCTTTAGGGAATAGAAAAGCCCGGCAACTGTTGCGATCCGGGGCTATCGGCAAAGTCAATTTTATAGATGGGCAGTTTACAGGTGCTCCGGGAACATTGGGGTATTATCCGGTTGCTGATAATGCTTCTGAAAAAACAATCTGGTGGAAACGGTTCTTAGGAAATGCACCTAAGCATAAATTCGATCCCCAACGTTTCTTTTATTGGAGGAACTGGAAAGATTACGGAACCGGCATTGCCGGAGATCTGTTCGTGCATGTGCTGGCAAGCCTTCACTATATAACTGATGCTATTGGTCCGGAAAAAGTTTATACGACAGGTGGTATCCGGCATTATACAGACGGATACCGGGATACTCCTGATGTGATGCTTGCTTATCTGGATTATCCGGACAGGGAGGATCTGGGAGCGTTCACCGTACAGTTGGGTGCAAACTATGTCGACGGTGTTTCGCGTAAATGGGGAAGTATGGACTTTCGTATTGTCGGTTCGGAAGGAACTCTCGATGTGGCATGGGATAAGGTCACTTTGAAAACGTTGCATAAGGCTGATACAGCTTTCTTGCAGGCATTGGAACCGATTGGGCAGGGGATCGATACGCCGGTTGTCAAATCGGAAAAGGAGATAGAATTCATTGCTTCATCGGACTATAAGGGGGGGCATTATGATCATTTTGAAAACTTTTTTACGGGTATCCGTAATAAAACCCCGCTTGTTTGTGATGTCATGTTTTCTGTAAGATCTGCTGCTCCGGCCTTATTAAGTTATGAAAGTTATGAACGGGGAGAGGCTGTTTATTGGGATGCTGAGAATCTGAAAGAAAGAAAAAAATAAACTTAAAAAAGAGATTTGTCTATGAAAATTATAGAATATGCAGTCTTGTTGTTGCTAATAAGCTGTCCTTTGTTCGCATCGAATCCGGTTCTTTCGTCGACAGCGGAAACAGTTGTCCCATACCGGTTATCGGAGCAGGAGAAGAAAGATGGTTACCGGTTGTTGTTTGACGGAACTACTCTGGATGGATGGATTAACAACTCTGATGAGTATATATTGGAAAACGGTTGTATTGCTAAAAAAGCCTCGGGATTCGGAAATCTTTATTCGGAAGATAGTTTCTGTAACTTTGTATTGAAGTTTGAATTTCAACTGACACCCGGAGCAAATAACGGATTGGGGCTTCGGCACATCATAGTTCCGGAAGGTTATTTGGGAATGGAACTTCAGATACTGGATAATGACGATCCTCAATATAAGGATCTGAAGCCCTACCAGTATCACGGAGGTTTATATAATTATGCTCCGGCCAAACGCGGGTATTTAAAACCAGTGGGCGAATGGAATCAACAGGAAGTGATAGCTCGGGGAGCCAATATTAAGATCATTTTGAATGGGACGGTCATTCTCGATACGAATATCAAGAAAGTGATTAAGGATATTCCGTATGATAAGGTACAGTCCGGATTGCGGAACTCATGTGGTCACATCGCTTTCTTGGGGCATGACTCGGTAGTCAGGTTCAGATATATCCGTATAAAAGTTCTCGAGTGAGAACCACGCAATTGCTTATAAAACAACGACAGACTACTGATTGACTTGTTTTATAGGCAATTGTAAGTTACATGCTGATAAGAAGGAGCAGGACAAATTGCATTTCTGCCTGTGAGAAAGTGGTACGTAGCTTTTTTAAAGACCTTTGTATCAGATTCTGGGTAGATTGGTAATTCATATCCATGATCTGGCAAATCTCTTCATAAGATAATCCTTCTACAAAACGATAATAGATGATTTCTTTCTGGCGTGGCGATAAAACCTCGAGCATCCGGATCATTTTCTCATTCAGGAATTGTTCTCTTTCATTTTCGATAATCTCATCCTCAATCGTATATTCTGCCGCAAAAACAGGTTCCAGCGAATCGATCTGACTGTATTTTATGTCTTTTCTAAATATATTGAATAGCTTGTTTTTCAAGGCAATAAAAAGGTATAGTTTGATGTTGTCTGTAGACTGGAGGTGTCTGCGGTTCTGAAATATCTTTATAAACACATCCTGTATACAATCCTCTACCAGCCCTTTATCAGAGGTAAAATGCATGCCATAAGCATATAGCGCCTGCGAGTACTCTCTATAAATATATGTATAAGCTTCATCATCTCCACAAAGAAAATTCTCCCAGATTATCTGATCTGAGTTTCTCTTTTTTGTAGTCATGGGGGTTGACTCAGTGTTTTTTCTCATAAGAATGCTACGTGGTTAGACCTTGTTCAGAATCAGAACACAAAAATTGGGGAAAACTACTCAACTTTTTCTGTAAATATATTCACTTTTTTCTAAGTGACTACTTTAGTTGACACTTCTGTCGCAGATTGTAAAGTCTAGTTGACAAATAGACTGCCCGGATTGTTAATTGCATGGAAAAGAGCAATTATTACTGAAAAATTTCCTTAATAGAGTACCAGCTATAAAAAAATGTATTACTTTTGTACCGGTCTTAACAAGGCGCGATAATAGCAAGTTAGATGTAGGTATTGGAGCCCTGTTATTTTAATTTCGCGAGAGAGAAAAGTTATATAAAGTCAATCATTTAAATTATTATCAAGAATGGCTAATTTAGATTTAAGCAAGTACGGAATTACCGGTGTAACAGAAATTTTACACAATCCGTCTTATGATGTTCTGTTCGCAGAAGAAACAAAACCATCTTTGGAAGGTTTTGAAAAAGGTCAGGTAACAGAACTGGGTGCTGTAAACGTAATGACAGGTGTTTACACAGGTCGTTCACCTAAGGATAAATTCTTTGTAAAGAATGAAGCCAGCGAAGACTCAGTATGGTGGACTTCTGAAGAATATAAAAATGATAACAAGCCTTGTACTGAAGAAGCATGGGCTGATCTGAAAGCTAAAGCTGTAAAACAATTGTCAGGCAAACGTCTGTTCGTTGTCGATACATTCTGCGGTGCAAACGAAGCAACTCGTATGAAAGTTCGTTTCATCATGGAAGTAGCTTGGCAGGCACATTTCGTAACTAACATGTTTATCCGTCCGACAGCTGAAGAACTGGCTAACTACGGTGAACCTGATTTCGTTTGTTTCAACGCTTCTAAAGCAAAAGTTGACAACTTCAAAGAACTGGGTCTGAACTCTGAAACTGCTACAGTTTTCAACTTGAAGACTAAAGAACAGGTTATCCTGAACACTTGGTACGGTGGTGAAATGAAGAAAGGTATGTTCTCTATCATGAACTACATGAACCCGCTTCGTGGTATCGCTTCTATGCACTGCTCTGCTAACACGGATAAAGAAGGAACTAGTTCAGCTATCTTCTTCGGTCTGTCTGGTACAGGTAAGACTACTTTGTCAACTGACCCGAAACGTCTGTTGATCGGTGATGACGAACACGGATGGGATAACGAAGGTGTATTTAACTACGAAGGTGGTTGCTATGCTAAGGTTATCAACCTGGACAAAGAAAGCGAACCGGATATCTACAACGCTATCAAACGCGATGCTCTGTTGGAAAACGTAACAGTTGCTGCTGACGGTACTATTGACTTCGCAGATAAGAGCGTAACAGAAAATACTCGCGTTTCTTATCCTATCTATCACATTGAAAACATCGTTAAGCCGGTATCTAAAGGTCCGCACGCAAAACAGGTTATTTTCCTGTCTGCTGATGCATTCGGTGTATTGCCTCCGGTATCTATCCTGACTCCGGAACAAACTCAGTACTACTTCCTTTCTGGTTTCACAGCTAAATTGGCAGGTACAGAACGTGGTATCACTGAACCGACTCCTACATTCTCTGCTTGTTTCGGTGCTGCATTCTTGTCATTACACCCGACTAAATACGGTGAAGAACTGGTTAAGAAAATGGAAATGACTGGTGCTAAGGCTTATCTGGTTAACACTGGATGGAATGGTAGCGGTAAGCGTATCTCTATCAAAGATACAAGAGGTATCATCGATGCTATCCTGGATGGCTCTATCGACAAAG
Source organism: Parabacteroides goldsteinii DSM 19448 = WAL 12034 (assembly GCF_000969835.1). Taxonomy (GTDB): domain Bacteria; phylum Bacteroidota; class Bacteroidia; order Bacteroidales; family Tannerellaceae; genus Parabacteroides; species Parabacteroides goldsteinii. Next base: position 1,949,722 of record NZ_KQ033912.1, on the reverse strand, counting down.
CTCCGACTAAGGTTATTCCTTACTTCGACTTCGTTGTTCCGACAGAACTTCCGGGTGTTGATCCGAAAATCCTTGATCCTCGTGACACTTACGCTGATGCTGCTCAGTGGGATGAAAAAGCTAAAGATTTGGCTGCTCGCTTCCAGAAGAACTTCGCTAAGTTCACAGGTAACGAAGCTGGTAAGGCTTTGGTTTCTGCCGGTCCGAAATTGTAATTCAAACGCCGGAGGTAAATCTTACCAAAGGTTAAGAATAATATCATCAAAAAGCGTGGAACATACCGTTCTGCGCTTTTTTTTGTATATCTACATTAATTTTATCATAAATGTTAGTTTGTTTTAAAATCTATTGTTATCTTTACCGCGTATTATCCGTTAATGTGTGGGTTTAAGGTATAATGATAAAACGTTTATTACTGATTTTAGGAGTCGCATTGTTTTTGTCGTCGTGCGGCAAGGACGTCTCTTACCGAATTGAAGGCAAGTTGTCTAATTTGGAAGATGAGACGCTATATGCTGTTTTTGAGAATGACAATTATAAAGTTGTTGATACCATCACTTGCGAGAAACCCGGACAATTCTCCCTGAAACGGAACGAAGGAGATTTCAATACCGTAACGATTTTCTTCGATAATAAAAAAAGCTGGACCACGGCTTACCTGATGAAAGGAGAGAAAGTCACCATAACCGGTGATGCTCTTTATCCGGCTTTGCTTCAGGTGAAAGGCGGACGTGTCAACGACCAGTTGAATTCTTTTCGTAAAAGTGTTACTCCCCTGCTGAAGGAGCAGGCAGACCTGATCAAGATATTAACGAGTAAAAGCAGTCAAACAAATACAACGGAAGATACTGATATTCCTTCTCGTCTGACGAATGTAAACCATACCCTGAGTGAACGGGCGATGGAATATATACAAGAACATCCGGATGAAGAAGCTTCGGCTGTTTTATTGCAATATTATTTTATGAATCCGGATGATACCCGCAAAATGGATGAATTGCTGGCTGTGTTAAGTCCGAAATTGAAAGATTTTTATCTGATTCGTAAAATGCAGGATTACAGTATGAAAGCACAGCGAACTTCTTTGGGTGCAGAAGCTCCGGGTTTTAATGTAAAGAATGTATATGGACATACTGTGAGTCTGGATTCGTTTCCGCAGCGATATTTGTTACTTGCTTTTACGGCTCCTTGGTGCGATATGTGCCAGACAGAAGATCTGTTTTTGGATAAGGTCGCGATGAAGTACCCGAAAGAGAAAGTCGATATGCTGTTGATCAGTCTCGATGACGACCCGCAGGAGGTACGCAAGTTGTTGGCAAAGGATAGCATCAACTGGAATTTGGTAACCGATTCTGCCGGACAAGCAACAATGCTGGTTGATCTGTATAATGTGAATGCACTTCCTCGCTGTTTTCTGATCGATGAGGAAGGAAAGATCATCATGAAAACGGATAACGGTGTAGAAATAGAACAAACACTTGAAAAACTGGTAGAAAAATGAGATAACGAATTATAAACTTCCAACCAAAATCATTAATTATGTTAGTAAAATCTTATGCCGCCGCGGTGCAGGGCATCTCTGCAACCATTGTCACCATTGAAGTAAATTGTACAAAGGGAATCCAATTCTTTCTGGTAGGTCTTCCCGATGTTGCTGTGCGTGAAAGCCACGAACGTATCATTTCTGCGCTTCAGGTGAGTGGATATAAATTCCCCCGTAATCGAATTGTGATTAATATGGCACCTGCCGATATTCGGAAGGAAGGTTCTGCTTATGATCTGCCACTGGCTGTCGGGATACTGGCAGCCGCCGAGGAATTGGATGCTTCGCGGCTGGATAAGTTTATCCTGATGGGCGAACTATCGTTGGACGGAAGCCTGCAACCGGTAAAAGGCGTGCTCCCTATTGCTATTAAAGCGAGGGAGGAAGGCTTTAAGGGTTTCATACTGCCCAGGCAGAATGCCCGTGAGGCCGCTGTTGTCAATAACCTGGAGGTCTATGGGGCCGATAACATCAAAGAGGTGATCGAATTTATGGGCGGAAAATGCGAACTGGAACAGACTGTTGTTGATACGAGGAAAGAGTTTTATGCCCGTCAGGAGCAATTCGAGTTTGATTTTTCAGATGTACGCGGCCAGGAAAATGTAAAACGAGCTTTGGAAGTCGCTGCGGCAGGAGGCCATAATCTGATTATGATCGGTCCGCCGGGAAGCGGAAAATCAATGTTGGCCAAACGACTGTCCACGATCCTTCCACCATTCACCTTACACGAATCGTTGGAGACGACTAAGATACATTCTGTAGCCGGAAAGATAGGGGTGGAGACTTCCCTGATGGTGCAACGCCCCTTCCGTTCGCCGCATCATACCATTTCAAATGTAGCAATGGTGGGAGGCGGTGCCTATCCTCAACCGGGTGAAGTGAGTCTGGCTCATAACGGCGTGCTGTTCCTCGATGAATTACCGGAATTCAACCGGAGTGTTTTGGAGGTGATGCGACAACCGTTGGAAGATCGAAAGATTACTGTTTCTCGTGCCCGTTTCTCGGTCGATTATCCGGCCAGCTTTATGCTGGTTGCCTCGATGAATCCTTGTCCCTGTGGTTATTACAACCATCCGGACAGGGCTTGCCTTTGCCCTCCGGGGGCAGTGCAGAAATATATGAACCGTGTATCCGGCCCGTTGCTCGACCGTATCGACATACAGGTGGAGATTGTACCAGTCCCTTTTGAAAAGATATCCGAACAACGTCCGTCTGAACCCAGTGCTGCTGTTCGTGAACGGGTTGTTAATGCCCGTGCAATTCAGGAAAAACGTTTTGCCGACTACGAAGGTGTATATTGCAATGCACAGATGACCACGCAACTTCTGCATAAATATGCCGTACCCGACGCCGCTTGCCTGTCTCTTCTTAAAACGGCCATGCAACGTCTGAGCCTTTCCGCCCGTGCTTACGACCGTATCCTGAAAGTAGCCCGTACCATTGCCGACCTTGATGCCTCTGAAAAGATAGAAACACGCCATCTTGCCGAAGCCATTAATTACCGGAATCTGGACAGGGAGAGCTGGGGATTGTAAAAATTATTCCGTACCTTTGCCCCTCAAAAAGAGAACACAAGGTATGGAAAAACATTTTAAGAGAACGCTGATAACTACGGCGTTGCCGTATGCGAACGGACCGGTACATATCGGACATCTGGCCGGGGTGTATGTACCGGCCGATATTTATGCCCGCTACCTTCGTCTGAAGGGGGAAGAGGTATTGATGATCGGGGGATCGGACGAACATGGTGTGCCTATTACCCTCCGTGCTAAGAAAGAAGGTGTTACACCGCAGGATGTGGTGGACCGTTTTCATGGCATTATCAAGAAGTCTTTCGAGGAGTTCGGCATCTCGTTCGATATCTATTCACGCACAACTTCGTCTACTCATCGTCAGGTAGCGTCGGACTTTTTCCGTACCCTGTATGAAAAAGGAGAGTTTATCGAGAAGACCAGCGAACAATATTACGACGAGGAAGCCAAACAATTCCTTGCCGACCGTTATATAACCGGTACATGTCCGCATTGCGGTAACGAAAAGGCTTATGGTGACCAGTGCGAAGCCTGCGGTACATCGTTGAATGCTACAGACCTGATCAACCCGAAGTCTGCCATTAGTGGTAGCGAACCGGTGATGAAGGAGACCAAACACTGGTATCTGCCCTTGGATAAGCATGAACCGTTCCTGCGCAAATGGATTCTGGAAGATCATAAAGAATGGAAACCGAATGTGTACGGACAGTGCAAGAGCTGGCTGGACATGGGATTGCAACCGCGTGCCGTAAGCCGCGACCTGGACTGGGGTATCCCTGTTCCGGTAGAAGGAGCGGAAGGCAAAGTGCTTTACGTATGGTTCGATGCCCCGATCGGTTATATCTCCAATACAAAAGAATTACTTCCCGACAGTTGGGAGACCTGGTGGAAAGATCCTGAAACCAAGATGGTACATTTCATCGGAAAGGATAATATCGTGTTCCATTGCATCGTATTCCCAGCCATGTTGAAGGCGGAAGGTACTTTCAATCTGCCGGAGAATGTGCCAGCCAATGAATTTCTGAACTTGGAAGGCGACAAGATCTCTACTTCCCGCAACTGGGCGGTATGGTTGAACGAATATCTGGTGGATATGCCGGGAAAACAGGACGTGTTACGTTATGTCCTGACCGCCAATGCTCCGGAAACAAAAGATAACGACTTTACCTGGAAAGACTTCCAGGCACGTAATAACAACGAGTTGGTTGCCATCCTGGGTAACTTCGTAAACCGTGCTCTGGTGCTGACTGAGAAATATTTCGAAGGAAAAGTGCCGGCAGTAAGCGAACTGACTGACTATGACCGTCAGACTTTGAAAGATTTCGAAGATGTAAAAGCAAATGTGGAACGTCTGCTCGACACCTATCATTTCCGTGATGCCCAGAAAGAAGCCATGAACCTGGCCCGTATCGGTAACAAATACCTGGCAGATACGGAACCCTGGAAGCTGGCAAAGTCAGATATGACTCGTGTGGCAACAATCATGAACATCGCTTTGCAGATCACAGCCAACCTGGCTATTGCTTTCGAACCCTTCTTGCCGTTCAGCATGGAGAAACTCAACAAGATGTTGAATGTAGAACCGTTAGGCTGGAGCCGTCTGGGCGCAACCGATTTGTTGGAAGCCGGACATCAGCTTGGCAAATCCGAACTGCTCTTTGAAAAGATCGAAGACAGTGTGATCGAAGCGCAGGTTCAGAAGTTGCTGGATACAAAGAAAGCGAACGAAGAAGCCAACTATAAAGCGAAACCGATACGCGAAAACATCGCGTTCGATGATTTCACAAAACTGGATATCCGTGTGGGAACGATCCTGGAATGTACAAAGGTGCCTAAGGCCGACAAGTTGTTGCAGTTCCGTATCGATGACGGTCTGGAGAAACGTACGATCGTTTCCGGTATCGCCCAGCATTATGCCCCCGAAGAGTTGGTCGGAAAACAGGTTTGTTTTATTGCCAACCTTGCTCCGCGTAAGTTGAAAGGCATCGTATCGGAAGGTATGATCCTCTCTGCTGAAAACTTCGACGGCAAGTTGTCTGTCATCACTCCGGAAAAAGAAGTGAAACCGGGTAGCGAAGTAAAATAATATAAGATCTCCGGTGCTATGGAACGTAAGAGTGCCGGGAGTATGAATGATAATAGAGCCGGTATTCTTATCTGTAAGAGTCCCGGCTCTCTCATAGGTAAGAGTCCCTAAGCTCTCACTTATCATAGAAAAGAATGTTAAAGGTCTTTTATGCAATAAAAGATTATTTGAAACGTTTTAATCTTCATAAGATAAACAGTGGTATACAATAGGAAAGATGCTTGAAAGACATATACAAATGGTTGACTTGCAAGGTCAGTATCATCGCCTGAAAGAGGAGATAGATGCAGCCATGCAAACTGTTATTGAAAGCAGTGCCTTTATCAACGGTCCTCAGGTGAAAGCTTTTGGTGATCATTTGGCTGATTATTTGGATATTCCCTATGTGGTTCCTTGCGGAAACGGAACGGATGCTCTTCAGATCGCTTTGATGGCGTTGCAGTTGCAGCCGGGGGATGAGGTGATTGTTCCGGCATTTACCTATGTGGCGGCTGCCGAGGTGATCGCTTTGCTGGGATTGACTCCTGTGCTGGTGGATGTAGATCCGCGAACCTATAATATCGATCCCCGTAAAATAGAAGAATCTATTTCCCGTAATACCAAGGCAATCATTGTAGTTCACCTGTTCGGACAGTCCTGCGATATGGCTCCGATCCTGAGAATAGCCGGCATGTATCATCTCCATGTGATAGAAGATAATGCGCAGTCTGTTGGTGCGGAGTATACTTTCCCGGATGGGCAGGTGAAGAAAACAGGGACAATGGGCGTTATCGGTACGACTTCGTTTTTCCCATCCAAGCCGCTGGCCTGTTTTGGTGACGGAGGCGCTTTAATGACTTCTGATGAGAGTCTGGCAAAGCGTATCCGTATGATCGCAAATCATGGTCAGGAAGTTAAATATCATCATAAGTTGATAGGATGTAACTCTCGTCTGGATACCCTGCATGCCGCTGTTTTGGATGTGAAGCTGAAGTATATCGACGAGTTTACAAAAGCCCGGCAGGTCGTTGCCCGAAGATATGACGAAGGTTTGGCTTCATGCGAGCAGTTGATTCTTCCGAAGAAGAGTGATTTCTCTACACATGTCTATCATCAATATACGGTTCAGTTGAAACCGGTTCCGGAGTATTCGGATACGGCAAAGCATCGGGAGGCATTACAAGCGGCCCTTAAAGAGAAAGGTATTCCTACCATGGTATACTATCCCGTTCCTTTACAAGCACAAGATGCCTATAAATGGATGGCACGTACCCCCGGAAGTATGGAAACAGCAGCCCGTTTAAGCAACTGTGTTCTATCTTTGCCGATCCATACGGAGATGACAGTGGAAGAACAGGAATATATAATAGATGTATTGGTAAAGGAGTTAGAGAATAGAAAAATATGAAAGAAAATAAGATAAAATTCGCCGTAGTCGGTTGTGGTCATATCGGAAAGCGCCATGCCGAGATGGTAACCCGTGATCAGGATGCCGAATTAGTCGCTTTATGCGATATCCGTCCTCGCGAAGAATTGGGAATAGAGGGGTATGAAGTCCCTTTTTTTGCCGGTTTGCAGGAATTATTGCAGAGTGGCATTCAGATAGATGTCATTAATATCTGTACTCCGAACGGTTTGCATGCGTCTATGGCGGTACAAGCTATCGAAGCCGGTTGTAATGTGGTGATAGAAAAACCGATGGCGTTGACACTGGCTGATGCGGAGAAGGTGGTATATGCTTCTTTGAAATACCGTAAACAGGTATTTTGCGTCATGCAGAACCGCTATTCCCCTCCTTCCGTGTGGATTAAGGATATGATCGACTCTGGCAAATTGGGTAAAATATACATGGTTCAGTTGAACTGCTATTGGAACCGTGACGAACGCTATTATAAACCCGGTGGCTGGCATGGGGATGCTGCGCTGGACGGCGGAACGCTCTTCACCCAGTTCTCCCATTTTATCGATATTATGTATTGGTTGTTCGGGGATATCTGTAATATCCAGGCCCGTTTTGCCGATTTCAATCATGATAAACTGACCTCTTTTGAAGATTCCGGCTTTGTGAACTTCAATTTCGTGAACGGAGGAATGGGTAGTCTGAGCTATTCGACTGCTGTCTGGGACAAAAATATGGAAAGCAGCATGCTGATCGTGGCAGAGAATGGCAGCGTAAAGATCGGCGGACAATATATGAACGAAGTGGAATATTGCCATGTGAAGGAGTATGAAATGCCTGAACTAGCTCCAACCAATCCGGGTAATGATTACGGTCCTTACAAGGGATCGGCTCAGAATCATAATTTCGTGATCCGCAATGTGGTCCGTGTCCTTTCCGGCTCCGGTTCGGAATGTATTACAACGAATGTCTTGGAAGGTATGAAAGTCGTAGATATAATACAACGTATCTATGCTCAAAAGTAACGATTCTGAATAAGAAATAATGATCGGTAATTTCCCTTTTATATAAATAACGATTTTAGAAGGGAAAGAATCCCTTCAAATTCCTATCTTTGTGGAAGTTTTGTCATTTCCAGCATGGGACTGACCAACATTGTTGTGCTCTCATTCTTATGAAAAGGACTGAGATATATAGAGAAACTCAAATTGAACAGATAGCATGAAACAGATTTTAGTTACCGGAGGAGCCGGTTTTATCGGCTCTCATCTTTGCGAACGCCTGCTGAAAGACGGGAACAATGTGATTTGTATGGATAATTATTTTACAGGTCTGAAACAAAACATTGTTCATTTACTGGACAATCCCTATTTTGAGCTGGTTCGCCATGATGTGACATTCCCGTATTATGTGGAGGTCGATGAGATTTATAATCTGGCTTGTCCGGCATCTCCGATACATTACCAGTTCGATCCGGTGAGTACAACTAAAACATCTGTTATCGGTGCCATCAATATGCTTGGGTTGGCTAAACGTACCAAAGCACGTATTCTTCAGGCTTCTACCAGTGAAGTTTATGGTGATCCGATCGTCCATCCCCAGGAAGAAAGTTATTGGGGAAACGTGAATCCGATCGGTTTGCGCAGTTGTTATGATGAGGGCAAACGTTGTGCGGAAACTTTATTCATGGATTATCATCGTCAGAATAAGGTAGATGTCAAGATTATCCGTATTTTCAATACCTATGGTCCCCGTATGCGTCCGGATGACGGCCGGGTTGTTTCCAACTTTATCATGCAGGCGTTGAAAGGCGAAGATATTACTATTTACGGAGATGGAAAGCAAACCCGTAGCTTCCAGTATGTCGACGACCTGGTGGAAGGTATGATTCGTATGATGGCTTCCGAAAACTTTACCGGACCTGTCAATTTGGGAAATCCGAGAGAATTTACCATGCTGGAGTTGGCCGAGTTAGTATTGAAGATGACTAATTCGAAATCAAAAATAATATTTACCCCTCTTCCTTCTGATGATCCGAAACAGCGTAAACCGGATATTACTTTAGCAAAAGAAAAACTGAATGGCTGGGAACCTAAAATCCGTTTGGAAGAAGGTTTGATAGATACAATTAAATATTTCAAGAGCCTTTAATTTTGCATTTTGATTATAAATTATGAAAATAGCGATAGTAGGAACAGGCTATGTCGGCCTGGTTACCGGAACCTGTTTTGCAGAAATGGGGACCGAAGTTTTTTGTGTAGATGTTAACACCGAAAAAATTGAAAACCTTAAAAAGGGGATAATCCCTATCTATGAACCCGGCCTGGAAGATATGGTCCATCGTAACCAGCAGGCCGGAAGATTACACTTTACAACCGATCTTACTGAATGTCTGGACGAAGTGGAAGTTTTGTTCAGTGCCGTAGGTACGCCTCCCGATGAGGATGGTAGTGCCGATTTGAAGTATGTGCTTGAGGTAGCCCGTACTGTCGGTCGGAATATGAAGAAACATATTCTGGTCGTAACAAAGAGTACGGTTCCCGTCGGCACAGCAAAGAAAGTACGCCGGGCTATCCAGGAAGAACTGGATAAACGTGGAGTAGAGATCGAGTTCGATGTAGCTTCTAATCCTGAATTTCTGAAGGAAGGAGCAGCGATCAGCGACTTTATGAGTCCGGACCGTGTTGTTGTGGGTGTAGAATCTGAGCGTGCAGAAGAGCTGATGACTCGTCTGTACCGTCCTTTCCTTTTAAATAATTTCCGTGTGATTTTTATGGATGTGCCATCTGCCGAGATGACCAAATATGCTGCGAACGCCATGTTGGCTACCCGTATCAGTTTTATGAACGATATAGCCAACTTGTGTGAGATTATCGGTGCGGATGTAAATATGGTACGTAAAGGTATCGGTTCCGACAATCGTATCGGTAACCGTTTCCTATATGCCGGTATTGGTTATGGCGGTTCATGTTTTCCTAAAGATGTGAAAGCTTTGATTAATACAGCCAAGCAAAATAATTACCCGATGCGTATCCTCCAGGCAGTCGAGGAAGTAAATGACGAACAGAAATCTCTTTTGTTCCATAAACTCGAAAAGCATTTTAATGGAGACCTGAAAAGTAAACGTATCGCTATCTGGGGACTGGCTTTTAAGCCTGAAACAGACGATATGCGTGAAGCTCCTTCTTTGGTTTTGATAGAAAAACTGTTGGCGGCAGGTTGTGAGGTATATGCTTACGATCCTGTAGCAGTAGAAGAATCAAAACGTCGTATCGGAGATGCGATTCATTATGCAAAAGATATTTATGATGCAGTAGTGGATGCCGATGCCCTGATGCTTGTAACGGAATGGAAAGAGTTCCGTATGCCTTCCTGGTCTGCCATAAAGAAACTGATGGCTACTCCGCTGGTTCTTGATGGCCGTAATATTTATGATATCAAGGAGATGGAGGAGAACGGGTTTGTTTATCATTGCATAGGGAGGTAGAATACAAGTATGGAATAATGTATTATAAACTAAAAACAATTAACTATGAAAGAAGATGTGATTAGATTCAGTGATGTAGAAGATTGTATTCTAACGCTAAGGCAACAGAGTGTATTGCTTGATTGTGATGTCGCAATTCTTTATGGGGTTGAAACGAAACGTGTAAATGAAGCAGTAAAAAATAATCCTGATAAGTTCCCTGAAGGTTATGTTATTGAATTGACAAATAACGAATTCAAAGATTTGCGGTCGAAATTTTCGACCACAAATCTTACGAAGTCAAGGGTTTTACCAAAAGCTTTTACAGAAAAAGGACTTTACATGTTGGCTACGATCCTGAAAAGTAGTAAAGCAACACAGACAACAATAGCAATAGTTGAAGCCTTTGCGAGAATTAGGGAATTGTCCAAGACTGTTTTACAGTTACCTACCGCCGATGAAGCACAGCAGAAAACACTTATGCAGCGCACGAGTGAGTTAATGGCTGACTTATTAGATGATGAACCAAAAGTAACAGATTCGGAAACGACAATAGAATTGAATCTGGCTGTTTTAAAGTTTAAGCATACGGTGAAAAGAAGATAAGAGTGGTTGGTCATAAAGAAGTTTTTTGAAAAATAACTATCATACTATCATATTTTGTTTGTACTCATTGATTTACAGGATGTATAACTATGATGGTTGATGAATTTATCTATCATAGAACTATCATAAACTGTCATTACCGTTTTACTCTCCGTCTGTTTTGTGTTAAGTATGACATTTAATTTGTCAAAGTAGTTATCTTTTTTAGCTAAAACAGGGAGAAAATTTTCCCGGGACCCTCATTTCGACAGTTTTTATACCCCGGTCTAAACGATGCTGACACCCGGGTGTGGAGATGGTTAAGACCCGGGTCTGAATGAATTTGTATAGTTATGTCTTTGAAAATAAGCAATATACTGTTTGAAAAAAGATAGCTGTTTTTATGATAGTATGAGAGGGTAATTTGTATCTATCATGTATACTGTCATAGCCTGTGTGTAATGAAATTGAAACTGTATAAGTGTTTAAATGAGAGTATGACAGTTGTTTTGAAAGAAAAGTCAAAACTAAAATTAGAAATACCTTATTCCTGTTAGTGATTATGGCTGAGGAAACTTTGAAAGATAAAACGGCTAAAGGCCTTTTTTGGGGAGGGATTAGTAATGGAATTCAACAACTCTTAAATGTTTTATTTGGTCTTATTTTAGCACGTATTTTAGATGCTAATGATTATGGGATGGTAGGAATGCTTGCTATTTTTACAGCGATAGCTTCTACTATTCAAGAGAGTGGTTTTACTTCAGCATTGACAAACCAAAAAGAAATTCGTCATGAAGACTATAATGCTGTTTTCTGGTTTAGTGTGTTGACAGGTATATCTTTTTATATTATTCTTTTTTTTTGTGCTCCATTAATTGCAAATTTTTATGATAAACCGGAATTAGTTAATCTTTCTCGTGTCGTTTTTCTTGGCTTTTTAGTTGGAGGATTTGGTATAGCTTCTAATGCTTATCTTTTTAAAACTTTAATGACAAAGGAAAGGGCAAAGATTGATGTTGCTTCTTCATTGGTTTCAGGTATAGTTGGTATTATACTTGCAATTAATGGATATGCATATACAGGTTTGGCTATTCAAGCAACAGTCTATGTGGGAATAGGATCTTTTTTGAAACTATATTATGCACCTTGGCATCCGACATTTCAAATTGATTTTCTACCGTTGAGAAAAATGTTTAATTTTAGTTCCAAATTGATTTTAACTAATATCTTTACTCAGATCAATAATAATATATTTTCGGTTATTATTGGCAAATTCTATAATCCTACGCAACTGGGGTATTATTCACAAGGCTTGAAATGGAAAAATATGGGAGATTTGTTAATTGGTGGGGTGATAAATAATATTGCTCAACCTGTTTTGGTACAAGTCTCAGGTGAAATTGAGAGGCAACGAAAAGTCTTTAGAAAATTAGTCCGATTTGGAGCATTTATTTCTTTTCCTACAATGCTAGGATTAGCATTTATTGCTAAAGACTTTATTTCTATTTTACTTGGTGAGAAATGGTTGCCAAGTGTTCCATTTCTTCAAGTCTTTTGTTTATGGGGAGCAGTCGCTTTCTTATGGTTGTTGTATACTAATTTGTTACTGAGCCACAATAAATCGAATGTCTATCTATATGGGGTTGTTTCTATTGGGTTAGTGCAGTTGGTTTTGATAATATTCTTATTACCTTTAGGCATATATCAGATGGTATTTGGATATATCATTTCTTACTATATCGCTTTGTTATATTGGCATTATAATTGTAATAAAATACTGAAAATTAGTCTTTTTGTTTTGATAAAAGATATGTTTCCTTATTTGTTATTTTCGATTTTGTCAATAATGATTGCTTATTTTATTACGAATTTATTTTTTAATATATATATAGTGCTAATTCTAAAAATATTAATAACAGCTTCTGTTTATGTGTTTTTACTTTGGTATTTTGATTCTGTGATTTTTAAAGAGCTGTTTTCTTTTGTTTTAAGAAGGATTAACCATAAAGTAATTTAATGTTTATGGTTATGTTGTCGTAAGTTTGTTAAGTGACTCAGTTATGAAAATATTATTTATTTCTTTGGGGGATGGTCCTGATTATCAAAGTGATGTTGTTTTTTATGGATTAAACGAAATACCAGAATTAGATATCTATACAACTTCTGATATGTGGTATATGTATGAAGGCAATGATCCTCAAAGAGTGTTGAGTTTATATGGTAAAGGTTTTTCTTTATATAATAGAATAAAAAGGAAACCAAAAGTGGAATCATCAGATTGTATAATTGAAAAAATAAAATCTAAATTTTATGATCTCATAATTTATGGTTCTATAAGAAGGTGTGATTTTTATTTAGAAATTGTTGAGAGAGTTTATAGGAAAAATGAGATTGTTTTTATAGATGGTGAAGATTCTGATTTTAGTTCCTGTTTAGAAATAAAAAAATGCTATTTGTATTTGAATCGCTTAATGAAAAATAGGAGCGAATATAATAGATCTTTAGATTTGTCAAAGAAGGGCTTGTATTTTAAAAGAGAATTAAGAGATTGTGATCGTAAACATTTCTTACCAATATCCTTTGCTATACCTAGCGATAATTTAATAAATAATATTGAAATTCCAGAAAGAGATTTAGCATTTATTATTCCTGGAAAGATAGATACGTATATATATAACAACGAAGAAGATTATTATAGAGGGTACGCAAAATCGAAGTATGCTATTACTATGAGAAAAGGAGGTTGGGATTGCCTGAGACATTATGAAATTCTTGCTAATGGATGTATTCCATATTTTATTAATATAGAACGATGTCCGATTTATACGATGACAACATTTCCAAAAAGTGTAATTATAGAAACAAATAGACTTATACAAAACGGTTTGATGAATGATCGTTTATTTAACTATTATAGATATTTTTTGTTAGAATATACAAGGACATTTTTAACGACAGATAAAATAGCAAAATATATCTTGTCATTTGTTTAATGCTATCTACTTGTATATGTGTTACTTTGGTATTGACATTTGTTTTAAATATTGTAGTTGGTAAAATAAATATTACAATGTTTGTTTCTTGATTTAAATAAATAATAGAAGCCATGTCTGTGTTTTTTGTGAATATGTATAGAGATTTATTCTCTAAGAATATACGAGATCGTATTTATAAACTTTTTTTAGGTGATGTTCTTTTCTTTTTTCGTAATTTTAAAGAGTGTTTATGGTATAAATTGTATTTTATATATTGTTTTTTTAGAAAACCTCGAAATGATCAGGAACGATCTTTTCAGGTATTAGGTAAAATAGGAGTGTCTCCTTATCCTTATTTGTGGAGGAAGGAATATGAAGTAGTTGATTATCCTACTTTCATAGATAGTGATAATGGGTTACCTTATGTACTACATAAGCATAAACGTTTGTATTTTAAAAGAGATATGCATGATATCGTATCTAACGTATATAGGTCTTTACTTATAGAGCAAGATGAACGCTCTGCACATTGTTATGTGCATTCTAGTGAGGAACTTAAGAATAAATATTTGTTGGATGTTGGTTCTGCAGAAGCTTATTTTACGTTAGAAATGATAGATCATGTTAAACATGCTTATTTATTTGAATGTGATGAAGATTGGATAGAGGCATTAAGCGCAACATTTAAACCGTGGTCTGAAAAAGTGACTATAGTTAGACGTTATGTTAGTGATACTGATGATGAAAATAGCATAACTTTAGATAGTTTTTTTAAGGATAAAAGTGCAGATAATCTTTTTATAAAAATGGATATCGAAGGATATGAACGAAAGGCCTTACAAGGATGTAAAGAACTTCTGAGTAGTTTTAGAAATATATCAGGTGCTATTTGTATATATCATCGTCATGATGATGCAAAAGTTATAAAGGAGTATCTATGTAATAACGCATGTAATACCTCAATACAGCCTGGGTATTTGTATTTTGAGAAAGAAATGAGGCATGCGGTATTACATTTTAGTCAAAATAAATAGTTTTGTTTTAGCAATGGATTTGATCTCAATAATTACAATTAATTATAATTGTTATCCTGAAACAATAGAGTTTTTAGATTCTATAAAGAATAATCTTACATGCAATGGCTATAGATATGAGATGATAGTTGTAGATAATGCTTCAACTGCAGATGAAGCGGCATTATTGAAAGATAGATTTCCTTGGGTTAAAGTTATTTCTAGTTTTCAAAATAGAGGGTTCTCCGGTGGAAATAATTTAGGAATAGAAAACTCTTTAGGCAATTACTATTTGTTTATTAATAATGATGTTATTATAGAGCATGATATAATAATTCCGTTGTTAAGTAGATTCCGTCAAAGTGCAGATATTGGAGTTGTAACTCCTAAAATATTGGATTTTGATACTCATAAAATTATTTATGCTGGCTCAAAGCCTTTGGGGAAGTATTTGATTAGAATTCATTATTATGATGATAATGTATCGGCATATAAATCATTTCGAATACCATATGCACCAGGAACTGCAATGCTGGTGAAAAAAGATGTTGTAGATAGAGTCGGACCCTGGCCTGAAATATATTTCCTTTATGAGGAGGAATTAGATTGGTGTTTGAATATAGGTCGACATGGGTATGAAATTTGGTATGAGTCTGATGCATCTATATATCATAAAGGATCTATAACAACAGGGAAGAACAGTCCTTTAGTACAATATTATACTACTCGAAATCGATTGTTGATTTTTAATCGTAATTTGAAAGGTTGGTATAAATATTGCTCAATAATTTTTACATTAGGTGTTTCAATCCCTCAAAGATGTTTGAAATATTTTGTAAATCAGAGGTATAGTTTGATTAGAGCAACATTATTGGGGGGTGTCGATTTTCTTCGTGGCATTTTTTATCAAAGATTAAAACCCTTTTAGTCTTTATGAATAATAAGATTAAATACTATATTATTAAGTGTAGAAAGCTTGTAATGCGTTTACTATGCTTTAGACAATTGTTATTTTCGAGAAAAGTCTTGAATTTGTTAGAGGCAGAAAAAGAGACACCTGAAAATATAAAAGCATTTGTGAATTATCGTTTAAATTTAATTCTTGATTCAGCAGGAAGTAATGCTTTATTTTATAGAAGGAATAAAGGAAATGGATTAATGGACTTTCCTGTTGTTGATAAAAAGATTATTAGAGAGAATATGGATGATTTTATCAATCTTAAATGTCCCTTTTATAATCGTTTTAAATTTAATACAGGTGGAAGTACTGGCGAACCATTTGTTTTTTATGCCAATAGATTGTCTGGTTATATAGATGCTATTCATCAACGTTTTTTGCATAAAAAAATAGGATATATACGGGGAGATAAAATTTTTTCAATTGACGGAACAATCATTCCTGATAATTTGCAAAAAAAACATATCTATTGGGTTAAAAGTGATTCTTCTGATGCTGTATTTGGTTCATATGCTTATTCTGCATTATCAATATCACCAGAAAGTATTCCTTATATTCTGGAATCATTTGAACGTGAAAAGCCTGCGATTTTAAGAGGTTACCCTAGTGCACTTTGTGAAATAGCTGAGTTTATGTTGAAGTCAGACTATCAAGTAGGTTTTAAATTGAAGGGAATAGTCTTAACTGCGGAGAATGTAATGGAAAAACATATACATTTACTTAATGAGGCTTTCCATGCTCCTGTGTATGGTCAATATGGGCATTCTGAAAAGTGTATATTTGCTTATACAGAAGCAAATTCTTTGTCATATATATGTTCTTCTTATTATGGTTTTGTAGAAATATTAAATGAAAGAAATGATCATGTTAAAATAGGAGAAGTTGGTAGAATTATTGTATCGAGTTATTATAATGATGCAATGTATTTTTTAAGATATGATACCGGTGATTTGGCTGAATATGGTGGAGTTGATAAAAATGGGAATGTTATTTTGACTACTATAATCGGACGAAAACAAGATTTCATATATGATATAAAGAAAAGGCGTATTAATATAACAGCACTAATATTCGGGCAACATTTTCATGCGTTTGAAAATATTGTGAGATGGCAGATCATTCAATTAGAATTTGGAAAAGTAGAAATAAAAATAATAAAGAGTGATTGTTATACCGAAAGGGATGAGTTAGAGATAAAAAAGCAATTTTTTTTAATGGGATTTGAAATTGTTTTTTTTTATGTGAATGATATTCCGTTAACTCCACGTGGAAAATATAGGTTGGTTAAACAAATGCTTGATATTTAATATGAGTAAAGAAAAAAAAATATTGCGTTTGTTTTTTGTAGGAGATTTTTATTCGAAAAATGTTGAGAGGATAAATTTTTCATCAGACTTAGAAAGGATAATTGATACAAGTAATATTGTTTTTTGTAATTTTGAGGCTCCTATTAAAACTGATAATATAGCTGCACAAAAAGTTGGTCCATCTTTATTTCAATCTGTAAATGCTCCTGAGTTTCTTGAGAAAAAAGGATTTAATGTTATTGGTTTAGCAAATAATCATATTGCTGATTTTGGGCAAAAAGGAATTCTTAAAACGATGGAATCTTTTCAACATTCGTTGCTGCTTGGGGTAGGGACTTTTGATCAGGCCTATTCTTTGAAAAAAGTGGAAATAGAAGGAACAACAATTGGTTTTTTAGCTTTTTCTCATTATGAATTTGGAATTCTTGATAATAGGGTAGATAATAAGACTTTGGGATCGGCATGGATTAATCATCCATGTATAGATGATCTTATACGGGAAAGTGTAAAAAAAGTTGATATACTAATACTGATAGCACATGCTGGAGTTGAAGATATTGATTTGCCTTTACCGGAATGGAGAGAACGGTATAAAACTTTTATTCATTTAGGTGTTGATGCCGTAATTGGTATGCATCCACATGTACCACAGGGATGGGAATTGATAGATGGGAAACCTATATTTTATAGTTTAGGCAATTTTTATTTTGATATGCATTCGGATAATCCTCAATTTTATAATGGATTAGGAGTTCTTCTTGATTATAAAAATAATAATATTGTTGATATTAATGTTTTAAATTTATTAAATGATAATGGGTTGGTTAAAATAGACGAACGCCCTGAGGTTAATGAATATATAGAAGGACTGTCAAAATGCCTAAGTCATGAATTATATATGAATTCTCTTAATGATTTAATTCTTGATTTATGGAATAATGTGTATGAAAAATACTTATTTATAGGAACAAATGGGCTAACTATGAAATATGGGATGAAGTTCTTTTTGAAGCGCTTGTATGGAACATTATTTCGTAAGAAAGGAAAGCCTTTATTTTTATTAAATATATTTAGGTGTGAGAGTCATAGATGGTTAATTCAAAGGGCATTAAACTTGATTGCTGAAACGAAATAAAACTTGTGGGATGGGAAGTATAAAATATAATAAATTTGCACCAATAGTTTTGTTTGTTTATAATAGGCCAATACATGTACAGAAATTAATATCCTCTCTTTTATGTAATGAGTATATTCAGTATAGTGATTTGATTGTTTATGCGGATGGCCCAAAAAATTCAAAAGATATTGATCTTGTACAACAAACGCGTACATATATAAAATCTATATCAGGGTTTAAAAGTTTGAGATTAATAGAGCGCTCTATCAATTGTGGACTAGCTAATAATATAATAGATGGAGTGACCTCTGTTATAAATGAGTATGGGAAGGTTATTGTATTAGAAGATGATTTAGTCGTTTCACCGTATTTTCTTAAATATATGAATGATGCACTAAATATGTATGAAAATGAAGAAGAAGTTGTTTGTATTCATGGATATGTCTATCCTGTAAAAAAGTCTTTGCCTGAAACTTTTTTTATAAAAGGTGCTGATTGTTGGGGATGGGCGACATGGAAACGTGGTTGGAATTTGTTTTGTAAAGAAGGTGAAATACTGTTGAAAAATATTGAAAGGCGAAATTTGAAAAAAGAATTTGATTTTGATAATTCTTATCCTTATTATAGAATGTTAAAACATCAAATAGAAGGGAAGAATAATTCATGGGCAGTCCGTTGGTATGCATCAGCTTTTTTACATGATAAGTTAACGTTATATCCTGGTCGATCTTTGGTTAATCAAATAGGAATGGATGGGAGTGGTACACATTGCGATACAAATGAAATGTTTGATGTTACTTTGGCTAATTCACCTATAGTTCTTTCTAATATAAATATTCAAGAATCAAAGCAGGGAAGAAAAGCTTTTATTTATTATTTTAGATATATAATGTTTTACTATAAAGTTAAAGCTCGATTTAAACGCATTTTAAAATTTAGTAGATATGCTTAATTTTTGTACTCTTTTTGATTCTGTTTATCTTTCAAGAGGGTTGGCAATGTATAATTCGTTAAGTCAACATTGTAAAGATTTTCATTTGTATGTATTTGCTTTTAATGATGAGTGCTATTCAATTCTACAATCATTACAATTGAAAAATGTCACGATTATTTCTTTATCTGAATTTGAAGATGAAGAATTGTTAAAAGTAAAACCAATTCGTACAAGAGCTGAATATTGTTGGACTTGTTCTTCTTCAACTATATTGTATGTACTTGATCATTATAAAGTAGATCATTGTTCCTATCTGGACTCAGATTTATATTTTTTCTCTTCTCCTCAGGTTTTGTTGGATGAGATGGGGACTAATTCAGTACTGATAACTCCACATCGTTATACTAAACAATATGATCAAAGTAAAAAGACTGGGATATATTGTGTGCAGTTTGTTACTTTTAAAAATAATGAACAGGGGAGGACTGTGCTAGAATGGTGGCGTAATGCTTGTCTTGAATGGTGCTATGCTCGCTATGAAAATGGGCGTTTTGGAGATCAGAAATATCTAGATGATTGGCCTTATCTTTTTGAAGGAGTTTTTGTTTCTCAAAATTTAGGGGGTGGGGTTGCTCCCTGGAATATGCAACAATATCAGTTTGAGCAGGAGAATGGTATGATAAAAGGTATTGAATTAAATACCAATAAAAAATTTCCGGTCATCTTTTTTCATTTTCACTCTTTTGTGTTTGTTTCTCCTGATTTTTTCTCTCCACGTCCTTATTACAAAAGAAATGACTCATCGATATTATTGCTATTTAAACCATATGTAAAAGAAATAAAACAAATAAGAAGTAAATATCCTGTAATACAAACATCTGAATTATATTTGCATGGGTTGAAATATTACAAATATCTGCTTGAACTATTTGTTCGTCGTGGATTTAAGGAAAAACATTATATTAAGTTATTACATGAAAATTAGAATATGGCTCATATTATAGATTTAAAAACGTTTACAGATAATCGTGGAAATCTGACTGTGGTAGAAAAGGTTTTACCGTTTGATATAAAACGAATATTCTATATATATGGTGTTGATGATTCTGTTAGAGGAGGACATCGCCATCATAAAACAGTACAGGCAGCTATCTGTTTGCAGGGACATTGTACGATCTCTAATAATACAGGTATAGAAAAACAAGAATTTGTATTAGATTCTCCACACAAATGCTTGATTTTGGAACCTATGGATTGGCATATTATGCACCATTTTAGTAAAGATGCTATTCTAATGGTATTGGCTTCTGAGTTTTTTGATTCAAATGATTATATCTATGAGCCTTATGATTGAATATGAGAGTTTAGGACGATTGAACAAATCTTTTGAAGATGAATACGTGCAATGTTTTAAAGATTTATTGGATAGCGGTTGGTATATTCTTGGTAAACAAGTAGCAACTTTTGAAGAAGCATTTGCTCAATATTGTGGAACAAAATATTGTATAGGGGTTGCTTCTGGTTTGGATGCTTTGATGTTAGCTCTACGGTGTTATGATTTTCCAGTAGGAAGCGAAGTACTTGTTCCCTCAAATACTTATATAGCAACAATTCTGTCTATTCTTCAATGTGGTCTTAAACCGGTTTTAGTAGAACCGGATATTCATACTTATAATATTGATCCTTTGCGAATAGAAGAAAAGATCACGAAGAATACCCGTGCTATCATGGTTGTTCATTTATACGGAAAGTCATGTGATATGGGGAGTATCATGGCTATTGCTGATAAATACGAATTACCTGTTATTGAAGATTGTGCTCAGGCTCATGGTGCAATGTTTAAAGGACAGAAGGTTGGAACTTTTGGTATTGGTGCTTTTTCTTTCTACCCAACAAAGAATTTAGGAGCTTTAGGTGACGCTGGTGCGATTACAACAAATGATTCTGCTAGAAATGATTTATTTAGAGCTTTAAGAAATTATGGTTCAAAGGTTAAATACCAGAATGATTATATCGGTTATAATTCACGTTTGGATGAAATTCAGGCAACATTACTGAATGTAAAACTTAAATATCTGGATCAGATTAATTCATATAAAAGAAAACTGGCCGATGTTTATTTAAAGGAGTTGAAAGGGGATTTTATAAAGCCGGTAGTTTCTCCTGATTATTTTGATGTATATCATATTTTTAATATACGACATCCAAGAAGAGATGAATTGAAAGAATATCTTCTTAAAAATGGGATTAAAACAGAGATTCATTACCCTATACCTCCTCATAAACAGAAAGCGATGGAAGGGGTTATTGAGGGAGAATACCCATTGTCGGAAGAAATACATAAGACAACATTGAGTCTTCCCATATCATATGGGCATACATTGGCTGATATTTCTAAAGTTATAGAAGTCTTAAATAAATTTTAATAACAATGAACATACCGATAATCATAGTACATAAAGGAGATACTTTTTATCTGAAACTTGTTTTAGAACAAATTCGTTTATTTAATCCTTTTACTAGAATTTGTTTAATTAGTGATGCCTCTACTGATAAATATGATTTTGTAGAACATTACAATATGGATAATTATTCGGAAGGAGCTGATACCTTTAAGAAGGCTTATGTACATATGTCATCTAATCCCTATGATTATGAGTTGATATGTTTTCAGAGATGGTTTTATATTCGAGATTTTGTAAAAAATCAGGGAATAGAGAACTTTTTTTGTATGGATTCTGATGTATTATTGTATTGTAATATCGAAGAGATTATGCAAAAGTATATTTCTTATGATTTTACTACGTGTAATAAACAGGGACCTGGTTCTGCTTTATTTAATATATCTTCTATTTCAAGTTTTTGTGAATATATGATGTCTATGTATACAAAAGATATTCTTTTAACTAAAATGAAATCTGTGTATCAAGATATGATTGATAATAAACAATTGGGAGGGATATGTGATATGGTTGCATTTGTATGGTTTCAAGATAATACAAAATGTAATGTGATAGATATAGCCATTCCCACAAATGGTACATGTTTTGATGGATGTATTACATGGGGACAGGGGTTCGAAATGGAAAATGGTAAAAAAAAAGTCTATTGGATAGACAATCTTCCATATGGAAGATTAACGAGTGATAACTCGTTAATCTTCCATATGGAAGATTAACGAGTGATAACTCGTTAATCCGTTTTTACTGTCTTCATTTTCAAGGGCGTTCAAAATACTCTATCTTTAAATATATATTAGATAAGAACAAAATTCACCATTCAGGTTTCTGGTATGATTTAAAATGGTTATTATCGAAGGATATTCTGAATGCCCGTTTAAAAGGTATAAAAAAGGCAATCAATAATCCGAAGATGGTGGTTAATTTTGTTAAGGCGAAACTAAAGTAAGCCGTAAATTTTAATGTAAATACAAATAGGAAAGTCTAATTAATGCAACAACCAGTTTTTTCAATCATAACAATCACCTATAATGCTTCCCGTTGGTTAGAGCAGACTATTCTTGGGGTGCTGAGCCAATCGTATCCGAATATTGAATATATCGTTATTGACGGAGGTTCGACGGATGGGACGGTGGATATTATAAAGCAATATGCTTCCGGAATTTCTTATTGGATAAGTGAGCCGGATAAAGGTATTTATGATGCAATGAATAAAGGTCTTCAGAAGGCTACGGGCGACTATGTATGGTTTATTAATGCCGGGGATTCTTTATTTACCTCCGATATCGTACAACGAATTGCCTCTTTAGTTCAGAAGAAGAAAGTTCTGCCTGATATTATTTATGGAGAAACGGTTATTGTTGATGAAGAAGGTAAATCGTTAGGACAACGGAGATTGAAGGCACCAAACAAACTTACATGGAAAAGCTTCCGGATGGGCATGTTAGTTTGTCATCAGTCATTTATAACAAAACGTAGTATTGCTCCGTTATATGATTTAACATACCGCTATTCTGCTGATTTCGACTGGTGTATCAAATGTATGAAACAAGCAGGTAGAATATATAATACGCGAATGACATTATCTAACTTCCTGGATGGCGGGGTTAGCACGACTCAGCGCAAAGCCTCTTTGAAAGAAAGATATGATATTATGTGCCGGTATTATGGAGTAATATCAACATCTTTACTCCATGTTTGGTTTGCTATTCGCTTTTATTTTGCTAAGTGGTTCAAAGGTAGAGTGTAAACGAAAATATATAGAAGATACATATTATGCATAGTATGATGAAAAATGTGGGTAAGCATGTGGCTGCCCTTGTCTTGTTTTTAGGGTTGGTGATGGCTTATTTCTCTCCCGCAGTGTTTGATGGAAAGGTTATCAGACAAGGTGATAATGTGAAAGCTGCCGGCATGGGAGGAAGTCAGGTCGATAAATATGCAAAGACTGCTGAACCGGGTGAGTTTAGTGTATGGTCGGATGCTATGTTTTCGGGGATGCCTTATGGACCGGGATATGGAAGTCCGGCTCCGGAATTGCCCTCTTATGGCATCGTTGACGGATGGTTGAAGACTCCGGGATATACTCATGCTGCCATGGTTTTTACCGGATTGGTCTGTTTCTATCTGTTGATGTGCATCATGGGAGTGAACTGGTGGCTGGCGATAGCGGGAGCGATTGCTTTTGCTTTTGCTTCTTATAATATAATCATTATTGAAGCGGGACATATTGTAAAGGCTTATGTGATAGGGTATATGCCTGTAACGTTGGCGGGTATGTTCTTGCTGTTTAAACGAAAATGGTTTTGGGGAGCAGTCCTGTTCCTTTTAGGAGTGGCTTTCTCTTTGTTGAACGGGCATGTTCAGATAACTTATTATCTGGTTTTGTTATGTTTCTTCATTTATTTGGGATATTCTATTAAGATGCTTAAGGAAAAGCAGACTGCCGACTGGCTTAAAACATCTTTGATTATGTTGGCATGTGTAGTTTTAGCAGTCCTTCCCAATGCAAAACATATGTATTCCAACTGGGATTTGGGACAACATTCTATCCGTGGAGCCTCTGAACTGACGCCTAAACCAGACGAAACGGGAAAAGTGGAGAAAGCCTCTTCCGGTTTGGATAAAGATTATGCTTTCCAATGGAGTTATGGCTGGAAGGAGTTATTGACTGTCATGATTCCGGATGTATATGGAGGTAGTTCGGGAGGTACATTAGGCAGTTCTTCCGAGTTGTATAAGGAATTGAAGAAAAACGGTGCCCAAGTAGGAAAAGAGGTTCAGACTTATACTTATTGGGGGGATAAACCATTTACATCAGGACCTGTTTATTTTGGAGCATTGGTATGTTTCTTGTTCGTATTGGGAATGTTCGTGGTGCGTAACCCGATGAAATGGTGGTTGTTTGGCGGGGCTGTTTTCCTTACATTCCTGGCTTTAGGACGTAATTTTGATGCATTCAATGATATAATGTTCCATTATCTGCCTTTGTATAATAAGTTCAGAACAGTAGAAATGGCTCTGGTGATTCCAGGATTGGTATTTCCTCTTGTTGCTATTTGGGGATTACGGGAAATATTCAGGGGAAATGTGGATGATAAAACGATGAAAAAAGGCTTTTTATGGTCTTTAGGCATAACTGGTGGTATTTGTCTGGTTGTTTTCCTGATACCTTCATTATTGTTGAATTTCCATTCTGCTTATGATGCACAGTTCCAGAACCAGGTTCCGGAATGGTATTACACTGCTTTGTTGATGGACCGTGCTTCGCTGGCTTCGTCGGATGCATTGCGTTCTTTGATTTTTATTTTGTTGGGAGCCGGTTTATTGCTTTGGTACTGGAAGGCGAAAAATAAGACGACTGCCTCTATGATTGTGAGTGCAGGTATGGCCGTATTGATATTGGTTGATTTATGGTCGGTCGATCGTCGTTATCTGGACGATAGTAATTATGTAAAGGAAAAAGCGGAAGAATCCTATAAGGAAAGTGTTGCCGATAAAGAGATATTTAAGGATACGGATGAATCTTTCCGCGTGTTTGGACTGAATAATCCGTGGCAGGATACAAACGTTTCTTATTTCCATCATTCGATTGGAGGATATCATGCCGTTAAATTACGCCGTTATCAGGAATTGATTGATTATCGTCTGGATGGTGAATACCGTAATATTATCGGTGCTTTGCAAAAGGCACAGAGCATACAGGATATAATGCCTGTCCTGGCGGCCTCTCCTTCTTTGAACATGTTGAATACACGGTATATTATTTATAATCCGGACCAGGCACCGATTCGAAATCCGTATGCTTATGGAAATGCATGGTTTGTTGATAAGGTGGATATTGTAGAAAATGCGGATGCTGAGATTGAAGCCTTGAATACGATTGACCCGTTGAAGACAGCGGTGGTGGATAAGCGCTTTGCGAAAGATCTGGAAGGCTTTACTCCGCAGGTAGATTCCACGGCAACGATTGTGTTGGAAAAGTATCGCCCTAATCGGTTGACATATAAAACGAAAGCATCTTCGGAACAACTGGCAGTTTTCTCCGAAATCTATTATCCGGGCTGGAAAGTTACAATAGACGGAAAAGAAGCGACTCATTTCCGTGCCGACTGGATTTTACGTGGAATGCTGGTACCCGCGGGAGAACATACAATCGTTTTTGATTTCCATCCGGATACTTATGTGCTTGCCGCTAACGTGTCAGCTTATAGCTCTTTTCTAATCTTGTTATTGCTGATTGCTGCGATTGGATGGTCTGGCTGGAAATATTGGCAGAAGAGTCGTGAATGAAAGACAATTATAGTTCCATAGTGGAATTTCTGGAGAATAAAGGATTGCTGACGGAATCTTTTGATCTGGAGTTTAAAAGTGCGAAAGGTGGATTTCCTAAGAGCTTTTGGGAAACTTATTCTTCTTTTGCAAATACCGAAGGCGGTATCATCATCCTAGGTATTTCAGAGAAGGATGAGCAATGTTTCTATGATGGTCTGCCACAGATGGTGATGCGTAAGTTTCAAGATGATTTTTGGAATCAGGTTAATAATAGGGAAAAGGTTAGCTTTAATCTATTGTTGGAAAATGATGTACAGATGCTTGAGATACAAGAAGGACAATTTATTTTAACCTTCCGTATTTCTTGTGCTGATTATAGGAATCGTCCTGTTTATATCGGTTCAGATCCGATGAAAGGTACTTATAAGCGTTGTCATACGGGAGATTATAAATGTACTCCGGACGAAGTAAAAAGAATGCTTGCCGATAGCTTGCCAGACAAACCGGACTCCAGAATTTTGGAGAACTATACATTGGAAGATCTTGATGAAGTATCTGTCGCTCAATATCGGCAGTTGCTGGGTAGTGTAAGACCGGGTCATCCTTTTTTAAAATGGGATGATAAAGGGTTATTACTGAAATTAGGCGGTTGGAAAAAGGATAGGTATACAGGAAAAGAAGGCTTGACAGTTGCTGGTTTATTGATGTTTGGTAAAACAGAAAGTATAGTAGAGGCTTTTCCTTATTATCATGTAGATTATCAAGAGATACCGGAAAGCGGAGAACGTTGGATAGACAGAGTTGATCCGGATGGGACCTGGGAGGCTAATCTATTTCAATTCAAACAATGTTTCTGCTTTTAGGGTATGGAGAAAAGGCAGGTTCCGGAAGCACTCGGATTATGAATGCCTGGGAAGGAGCACATTGGAGAAAGCCTCTGATAAATGTGTTGCCCCGTCCGGATAGAGTTGAGTTGTGCCTGAGTATGGAGCAGTTATTGCCTCAAAAAAGTATAAACAAACTTATCTCTGTTTTTGGGGAAGAAATTACCCATTTATATGGTGACGGATTAATTGCACTCACGACTGCCGAAATGGAAGGATGTGTGTCTAATGTCAGATTACAGCAACTGATAAATAAACATTCAACGGAAATATCTCAGTTATTGAAAGATTTATGCAATGAGGGATACTTGGTCGCAGAGAATAAAGGACGATGGACTGTCTACCATTTGAATTTACGCGAAGAGAAAAAACTGTTCAAAAGAATCTTTTTGAAGAAATGATGACACCTCCGGTGAGAAATGATGACACCTCGGGGAAAGAAATGGATGAGGAATGAAGAACTAATGACGTTGGTTGTTGAGATTTGTTGCGATACATTTAAAAGCGTTGATGAGATTGCAGCAGTGATTCTTCGTACACCAACTTATTTGAAGAATAAGATATTGCCTCTCCTTTTGGCTCAGGAGCGTTTAGAGCGTCTTTATCCGACCATTCCAAATCATCCAAACCAAGCTTATAGAAAAAAACAAAAGTAAAATTTATGATATCTTACTCAATCATAATCCCCGTATATAACCGTCCGGTTGAAGTTCGGGAATTGCTTGAAAGTTTATTGCATCAGACTTGCAAGGATTTTGAAGTGCTGATTATTGAAGATGGTTCAGCGGTTCGTTGCGACGAGGTAGTCAAAGAATATGAAGACCAGCTGAATGTACGTTACTTTTTCAAACCGAATTCGGGCAGAAGCCTGACTCGGAATTATGGTATGGAACGTGCCGAAGGTAAATATCAGGTCTTTTTCGACTCGGATTGTATTATTCCGGAAGACTATTTCGAGAAGGTTACGAACTATCTGAAAGAGACGAATGCGGATTGTTTCGGCGGGCCGGACAGGGCACATGCCTCTTTTTCCCTGATGCAGAAAGCTATTAGCTATTCGATGACCTCTTTTCTGACAACCGGCGGTATCCGTGGAAGTAAGAAAGGACTGGAGAAGTTCGTGCCCCGTACATTCAATATGGGATTCTCGCGGGAAGTTTATCAGAAGGTAGGCGGCTTTAAGGATATGTTCGGAGAGGATATTGATTTAAGTACCCGTATCCGTAAAGCCGGTTTTACTGTAGAACTGTTTCCGGAAGCCTATGTGTATCATAAGCGCCGCGTGAGTCTGAAATCATTCTACAGACAGGTGTATGTTTTTGGAATGGCGCGTGTGGATTTATATCAGATGCATCCGGACTCGTTGAAGCTGGTTCATCTGTTGCCTGCCTGTTTTGTACTGGGAGTGTTGTTTTTATTGTTATCGTCGTTAATCTGTCCCTGGGCTTTACTGCCGTTGGGTGTTTATATACTGGCGCTGTTCCTGGAATCTCTGTTTGTCAATAAAAGCCTGTCGATCGCTTTGCTTTCCATCGTGACCAGCTTTATTCAATTAGGCGGTTATGGTATGGGATTTATCGGTGCATTTGTCCGCAAAGTGATTTTAAAGCAGAAAGTAGACGTTGAGGCAGAGCTGAAGAAGCATTATAAGAAGAAAGCCTGAGCAAAACTCAGCAAATCCGCATAATGGGCCTGGTAGAGTGTTTTTGATACTTCTCCCGGGCCATATTTGTTTCCTATAAATACTCCCCTTATCCCGGCATTTTTGGCAAACAGCATGTCACTGATGCTATCTCCTGCCATTATACTTTTCGTGAAATCAATGTCCGGGAAATCATCTTTGGCCTGAAGTGCCATGCCTGTGTTGGGTTTACGGTTCTTGCAGTAATCGCTGGTATCGGTACAAACATATATCTTATCTATCCTTCCTCCCTGTCCGGAGACTTCATTCATCATATAAGCATGTATCTCTTCCAGGTCTTTCCGGGTCATTATGCCTTTTCCGACTCCGCGCTGGTTAGTGACAATTATGATATGTTTGAACAGGGGGGAGAGTAGCCTCAGGGCTTCCAGTGCTCCGTCGATAAAGATAAATTCCCCGGTTGTTTTGACATAGTCGTGCGGACGTTGCTGGTTGATAACCCCGTCGCGGTCCAGGAATAATGTGTTATAAGGCTTTATATCTTCCATCTTTGAAGTCTGTTTGAGCTTGTGCGTAATCGTCAGGGATACCGATGTCTATGAAATATCCTTCCGATATATATCCGGAAAGGATGGAGGAGGTGACTTTTGCCTCAAAGAAATCTTTTTCGAGTGAAAATTTTGCCGGATAGGCGTCCAGTTCGTTGCGGTTAATCAGATAGATGCCTCCGTTGATAAGGCCCGATTCGCAATATTGCTTTTCGTTGAAACGCAGGATACGACGGGAGTCCTGTTCGATGTCGACAACCCCGTATCTGCTGAACTTCTCCATTCTTTTCAATGCGAGGGTTGCTGATGCGCTGGTTTGCCTGTGGAGGTTTAATAACTCCGGATAATTCACTCCGAAGAATGTATCGCCGTTCAGGACGAACACATTTTCTGTGCGGGCTTTTGAAAGTGCCAGCTTTACTGCTCCTCCTGTTCCGAGCGGGACTTCTTCGACTACGGTCGATATGTCGGCAGAGAAGCGGTTTGCCCCGAGCCATTCCTCGATAATCTCATGTTTGTACCCTAAGGAAAGGATGATATGTTTGAAACCGGCTTCAATCAGCGTTGTAATCAGGTAATGCAGGAAAGGATGCCCGGCTACCGGAGCCATGCATTTGGGAACGTCAGACACTACACTTTGCAGCCGGGTACCCATTCCTCCCGCCAGTATGATACATTCCATTCCTTATTCCTTTCCGAATATTTCTTCTTCTACCAATTCACAGATGATATGCCCGATGGTGATGTGCGCCTCCTGGATACGTGGAGTATCGGTAGACGGCACATTGATGAGGAGCTTCGTTAGTTCACGCATGCGGCCACCGTCGGCACCAGTAAAAGCTACCGTTGTAATTGCTTTTTCATGGCATGTCTCGAACGCCTTTACGATGTTGGCGGAGTTGCCCGATGTGGATAAGCCGACCAAGACATCGCCTGCCTTTCCGATACCCGAAATCAGCCGGGAGTAGATGATCTCGAAACTCAGGTCATTGGATACGGCCGTGATGTAAGAAGAGTTACAGTGTAATGCTTCAGACGGCAGAATGTCACGTTCCAGATAAAACTTGCCGGAGAACTCGGCAGCCAGGTGCTGTGCATCGGCGGCACTTCCACCGTTTCCGCAGAAGTAAACCCTTCCACCGTATTTAAAACAGGTGACAATCGTGTCGGTAATCTGTGCAATTGTGTCCTGCAGCTTCTCGTCCGCCAGTATCTGTTCGATAATGTCGCGGTGTTGCGCTAGCCGTTTTCTGATTATTCCTTTACTGTCCATGTAATCAATCCTTTCTTACAAAATTCAAATTGTTGTATATGTCCGATATGCATCTTGTCCAATGCTTCGGACACTTTGTAGCAGCTATTGCCGGGACAGTAGAAGAACATGAATCCTCCTCCTCCGGCACCGGAGATTTTACCGCCCAGGGCACCGTTGGCCATGGCAGTTTCGTATATATGGTCGATAAATTCGTTGGAGATGTTGCGGGCCATTTTCTTCTTACTGGTCCAGCTTGTGTTGAGCGCTTTTCCCAGTTCCTGCAATTCTTCCCGCAGCAGGCAATTCTTCATGCGGAATGCTTCATGCTTGACATTGTGCATGGCTTCCAGCGAGTCGTTTTTATTGTTTTTGACGTTTTCGGCCTGTTCTTCGATAATCTTTCCGGAGCAACGCTGTTGTTCGGTGTAGAAGAGAACGGTGTTCATGGCCCATTCCTGCAAGATATCATCGCCGATGCGGAGAGGATTGACAATGACTTTGTCGTCTTCCAGAAATTCCATGAAGTTAACGCCTCCGAAGGTAGCGGCATATTGGTCCTGCTTGCCTCCTGCCATATTCAGGTCAATGCGTTCGATTTCGTAAGCGTAATGGGCAATATCATATTTCCCCAGTGGTAACCGCAACCATTCGGTGAAAGCTCCGAGGATGGCGACAACCAAGGTGGAAGAGGTGCCAAGGCCGGAACCGGATGGGACGTCCATTTGGGTGATCAGTTCAAAAGAAAGAGGTTCTCCGTTGTTATAACGCGAAACGATTGAATTGTATATGCCATGTTGCAGTACTAACGGGCCGTCGAGAGGCAGTTCACTTACAGCGTCAAATTCTTCTGTAATGTTTTCATTGATATGGACAAACCTGATTTTCCCGTTGTCGAGCGGGCGGATAGTGGCGTGGGCATATAAATTGACGGTAACGTTGAGGATTGCACCGCCATAGAGGTTGGAGTAGGGGGAAACATCTGTTCCTCCTCCGGCAATTCCCAGTCTGAAAGGTGCTTTGCTTCGGTATAACATAATAATTTGCCAATTAGTTAATGTGCCAATATGCCAATTAATAATTAGCTAATGTGAGAATGTGCCAAAAAGCCAATGGAAATAGTAATTCATTACAATTATTTCCTAAATTGGCATATTGGCACATTCTTTTATTGGCTAATTATTTTTAATATCTGTAATGGTCAGCCTTATACGGACCTTCTACCGGAACTCCGATATAGTCGGCCTGTTTGGGGCTTAATGTAGACAGTTTCACACCGATACGTTCAAGGTGCAGGCGGGCAACTTCTTCGTCCAGACGTTTCGGAAGACGGTAAACACCCACTTCGTAAGCCATCTGCCACAAATCCATCTGTGCCAGTACCTGGTTTGTAAATGAGTTACTCATTACAAAGGAAGGGTGACCGGTTGCACAACCCAGATTCACCAGACGTCCTTCTGCCAGCAGGAAGATTGAGTTTCCTGTCGGGAACGTATATTTGTCAACCTGCGGTTTGATATTGGTATGCTTGATGTTCGGATAGTTCACCAGGTTGTCTACCTGTATTTCATTGTCGAAGTGACCGATGTTGCAAACGATTGCCTGGTCTTTCATCTGGCTCATGTGGCCGATGGTGATGATATCGCAGTTTCCGGTGGTAGTAACGAAGATATTACCTTCTTTGACCGCTTCTTCCATCGTTGTAACTTCGAATCCTTCCATAGCAGCCTGCAAAGCACAAATCGGGTCGATTTCAGTAACCAGCACACGTGCTCCGTAAGAACGCATGGAGTGTGCACAACCTTTACCCACGTCACCGTATCCGGCAACTACCACGACTTTACCTGCAATCATCACGTCGGTAGCACGTTTGATACCGTCGGCCAGCGATTCGCGGCAGCCATACAGGTTGTCGAATTTGGATTTCGTTACCGAATCGTTCACATTGATGGCCGGAACCAGCAGTTCGCCTTTTTCCATCATCTGGTACAGACGGTGTACGCCGGTCGTTGTCTCTTCGGAAACGCCTTTCATCTCTGCAATCGTACGATGCCAACGCTGGTTATCTTCTTTCAGGATGCTGTTTAATGTATCCAGAATAACCTGTTCTTCGTGGTTACTACCTTTACGATTGATGGTTTCTGCATCGTTTTCAGCACGATACCCCATGTGAACAAGAAGAGAAGCGTCACCTCCGTCGTCTACAATCATCTGCGGACCTTTTCCATCAGGGAAGCGGAGTGCCATGTCGGTACACCACCAGTACTCTTCCAGAGTTTCACCTTTCCAGGCAAAAACGGGAACACCTGTTGCAGCAATAGCCGCAGCGGCATGGTCCTGGGTAGAGAAGATGTTACAGCTTGCCCAGCGTACATCTGCTCCCAACGCAACTAATGTTTCGATTAACACTGCTGTCTGAATTGTCATGTGCAGTGAGCCGGTGATACGGGCACCTTTCAGAGGTTTCTGAGCGGCATATTTCTGGCGAAGAGCCATCAGTCCCGGCATTTCGTGTTCAGCGATTTCGATCTCTTTGCGACCGAATTCAGCCAAACTCATATCTGCCACTTTATAAGGCAGATTAGTTGGAAATAATTGTGACATAAATAATAATTATTTTGAATGTGTGGCAAAGATAACAAATTATTGAGTTGTACGGATGATTTGCAAGGACAAACATATCCGTCTGCTTATCTCTTTATAATTTCCTGCTTAGGAAACCGTAGTTTCCCAGGCAGGAAACGCGCGTTCCCTTAGGAGGAAACTCCAGTTCCCTGCGCAGGAAATTACAGTTTCCTGAACGGGAAACTACGAGGAAACTGTAATCGATTGAGCCGTAGCATTATAATGAAAATAGCCGCTGATACTAATCAACGGCTATTTTGCCGGGCAAAAGCCCTGTGCTTTTAATATGTTTTCGTTTTATACCGGCGTAATCCCTTGTTCGGCCAGCAGCTTCAAGCTGAGGTCTTTCAGCTTGAACTTCTGAATCTTGCCGCTACCGGTCATCGGGAAGGTATCGACAAAGAAGATATATTTCGGAATCTTGTGGCGGGCTATCTTGCCGCGGCAGAAGTCTTTCACTACGTCGTCCGTCATCGTAACACCTTCGTGCAGGATGATGAAAGCACCGACTTCTTCGCCGTATTTCTTGGACGGGACGGCTGCCACCTGAACGTCTTTCACTCCTTCCAGGTGATAAAGGTATTCTTCTATTTCACGCGGGTAAACATTTTCTCCGCCGCGGATAATCATATCCTTGATACGTCCGGTAATGCGGTAGAAGCCGTTTTCGTCTTTTACGCCGAGATCGCCGCTATGCAGGAAGCCGTCTTTGTCGATGACTTCGGCTGTGGCGGCAGGATTATTATAATAACCTTTCATGTTGTTGTAACCGCGGTTGCACATTTCTCCCTGTACGCCAACCGGACATTCTTCGCCGGTTTCGGGGTCGATAACACGCACCTCTGTAAATTCAAAGTCGCGTCCGACAGTATTATAACGTTCTTCTGCCGGGTCGTCGATACGTGAATGGGTCATACCGGGTGATGTTTCCGTCAGACCATAAACGCTGGTTACACGCATAAACATCTTCTCTTCCACCTGGCGCATCAGTTCCACCGGGCAGAGCGAACCTGCCATGATACCGGTACGGAGCGAAGTCAGGTCGAACATCGGGAACATCGGATGGTTCAATTCGGCAATGAACATAGTCGGTACGCCGTAAAGTGCTGTGCACCGTTCCTTATGGATAGAGGCCAGTACTACCAGCGGGTCGAACTTCTCGACCATAACCTGCGTACAACCGTGTGTCAGCACGTTCATGGAAGCCAGCACCACACCGAAGCAATGGAAAAGAGGAACGCAACAACAGAGCTTGTCGTCAGCGGTGAATTTCATATGCTCGCCGGTCAGCAAACCGTTGTTCGCAATATTATGGTGAGTCAACATAACCCCTTTCGGGAAGCCTGTCGTGCCGGAGGTATATTGCATATTGACAACATCGTGGCAGTCAACGAGCTTTTTAGCGGCTTCCAGTTTGTCGTCTTCTATATTTTCGCCCAGCAATAACAACTCCGGCGTGTTATACATACCTCGATATTTCTCCTGGCCGATATAAACGACATTTTTCAGTCTCGGGAAGCGTTTGCTTTTCAGATAGCCGCGTTGCGATTCCTTTAGTTCGGGAAGCATGGTGTACATCATATCGATGTAACTGCCGTCAAATACGCCTTCGGTGATACACATGGTGTGGATATCGGCATTCTCTACCAGAAACTCCAACTCGTTCTGTTTATAGTTCGTGTTGACGGTAACGGCTACGGCTCCGATTTTGGCGGCAGCATAAAGAAATGTCAGCCAGTCGGGTACATTCGTTGCCCAGATACCGACATGGGTGCCGTGTTCGATACCGATAGAGAGCATACCTTTTGCCATCCGATCGACACGTTCGTTGAATTCTTTCCATGTAAAACGCAGGTCGCGGTCGGAATAAACCAGGTATTCCTTGTCCGGCGTCGTTTCGGCCCAATGTTCCAGCCATTGGCCTAATGTCTTATCTTGCAGTTGTAATTCCATATCTTTTCTTTAACATTAATACGGAGTATAAACAACTCCAAGGATTTTAGCCGTGCTTTCGGCGGCTGCATGAACGTGGTGAGCAACAATCGAATCATAATAGATGCTGTCGCCTTCTTCCAATATATAGGTATTCTTTCCGTAGTTTATTTCAAGTACGCCTTCCAGCACATAAATGAATTCTTCACCTTCATGTGTGGAAAGAATAAAATCAACGCCATCTTCCGAAGGGGAAACATCGATCAGGAACGGTTCCATATGGCGGCCTGATTTATCCTGCGACAGTGAATGGTATTCCATATGTTTCCGGTTCTCCATCGAATTGTTGGTAAAACCGATGCTATTGGAGTCATTACTGTCTTTTTTGCGGCAGATAACCGGACCGAGTTCGGATTGGTCGTCAAGGAATGTACCCAGGCGGACACCGAGTACCCGTGCTATTTTGATAAGAGGTGCCAGTGAAGGAAAATCTACATTACCTTCTATACGTTCGATTTGTTCTGTGCTCAGGCCGGAACGTTCGGCAACTTCCTCAACAGTGAGTTGTTTTGATTCACGGATACTTTTAATTTTGGCTCCGATGATTTTGTTGTTTCCCATAAGTATGTTTATTTTTAGATTATCTTTTAATTTGTAACTGAACGCCGCAAATTTACATTAATATTTTATTTTACCATGTAATTTACTGAAAGAAAAAAAGGACAACCCTTGTGAGAGTTGCCCTTTTGTAACTTCCTGCGAAGTAGTTTCTTATTTTCTGATACCAAGTTCTTTGATGATAGCACGGTATCTTTCGATATCAACTTTAATCAGATAATCCAGTAAACGACGACGTTTACCAACCAACATTTTCAGAGCTCTTTCAGTGCTGTAATCTTTGTGATTAGCTTTCAAGTGTTCTGTTAAATGTGCAATACGAACTGTAAACAGTGCGATTTGGCTTTCTGCAGAACCTGTGTCGGCAGCTGATTTGCCATACTTTTCGAATAATTCTTTTTTCTTTGCTGAATCTAAATACATGATTCTTTTTACTTTAATAAATTGATACTATATTATCTAAGCGGCGACAAAGATATGCATAACTTTTTTGTCTGACAACTCTTTTCTGTATCTTTTTTATATTTTGCAACATGAATATCACATACATATCGTAAAAATGTCGTACTTTTGCAGCCAATAAATTAGTCTTCGATGCAAAAAATCAGAAACATCGCGATTATCGCGCACGTAGACCACGGCAAAACGACGCTCGTGGATAAGATGTTATTAGCCGGTAAGCTTTTCCGTGAAGGACAGGCAGAGCCGGACCAGTTCCTGGATAACAATGACCTGGAACGTGAACGAGGTATCACTATTCTAGCTAAGAATGTATCTATTAATTATAAGGATTGCAAAATCAATATTATTGATACCCCGGGTCACGCCGACTTCGGTGGTGAAGTAGAACGTGTATTGAACATGGCCGACGGTTGCCTGCTGTTGGTAGATGCTTTTGAAGGCCCGATGCCTCAGACACGTTTCGTGCTGCAAAAAGCAATTCAATTAGGATTAAAACCTATCGTAGTTATTAATAAGGTAGACAAGCCGAACTGTCGTCCGTCGGAAGTGCAGGAAATGGTGTTCGACCTGATGTTCAGCTTGGATGCAACCGAAGAACAGTTGGATTTCCCGACAATCTACGGTTCCGCTAAACAGGGTTGGATGTCTGAAGACTGGCAGAAGCCGACCGAAGATATCTATGCATTGCTGGATGCTATCATCAAATATATTCCGGAACCGGAGGTATTGGAAGGAACTCCCCAGATGTTGATTACATCGCTGGACTTCTCCAAATATGTAGGTCGTATCGCTGTAGGCCGCGTTCATCGTGGTGAGTTGCGCGAAGGCCAGGAAGTTATGTTGTGCAAACGTGACGGTTCGATGGTAAAATCGAAAATTAAGGAGTTGGATATCTTTGAAGGTTTGGGCCGTACGAAAGTAGAATCCGTCCAATCCGGCGATATCTGTGCCGTGATTGGTATCGATGGTTTCGAGATTGGCGAGACTATTGCCGACATCAATGAGCCGGAACCGCTGCCTACGATTGCAATCGATGAGCCGACGATGTCTATGCTCTTTACCATCAACAACTCTCCGTTCTTCGGTAAAGATGGTAAGTTCGTTACATCGCGCCATATCTTTGAACGTCTTCAGAAAGAGTTGGACAAGAACCTGGCTTTGCGTGTGGTTCCTACCGATTCAGCCGATTCATGGTTGGTATATGGCCGTGGCGTGCTCCACTTGTCTGTGTTGATTGAAACGATGCGTCGTGAAGGATACGAATTGCAGGTCGGTCAGCCGCAGGTAATCATTAAAGAAATTGACGGTGTAAAATGCGAACCGGTTGAACAGCTTACTATCAATCTCCCGGAAGAGTCTTCCAGCCGTATCATCGATATGGTGACAAAGCGCAAAGGTGAGATGACAATGATGGAAAGCAAGAACGACCGTATGCATCTTGAATTCAATATACCTTCACGTGGTATCATCGGTCTGAACAATGCCGTTCTGACAGCTTCTGCCGGTGAAGCGATTATGGCTCACCGCTTCCTGGAATATCAGCCGTGGAAGGGAGATATCGAACGCCGTAACAACGGTTCCATCATTGCAATGGAAACGGGAACAGCTTTCGCTTATGCCCTGAACAACTTGCAGTCACGCGGACGTTTCTTCATTGCTCCGCAGGAAGAAGTATATGCCGGACAGGTAGTTGGTGAACATACGAAAGAAGGTGACCTGGTTGTAAACGTAACGAAGTCGAAGAAATTGACGAACATGCGTGCTTCAGGTTCTGACGATAAAGTATCATTGGCTCCTCCTGTCGTATTCAGTCTGGAAGATGCTTTGGAATATATCAAGGCTGACGAATATGTGGAGATCACACCGAACTATATGCGTATGCGTAAAGTCATCCTGGATGAGACCGAACGCAAACGTCAGGGTAGATAAACCTGTTGAAATATATAATGGGAAACCGGATATGTATTTGTGTATCCGGTTTTTTTATAAAGTTACTGCATGATTGTAAATCTGCAGTACGTCTTCAATCTCGTTGAAATCCGTTTTATTGTCATCTGCATATTTCTTTAGTTCCTCTTTATGGTCGGGGAATGCTTTGAGGAATTGCTTTTCATTGAGGAAACGGAATTGTTTTCCGTTACGCTCTATCCGGAATATTTTGTCGATACGACTGAGAATCAGCTTTTCTGTTTCCAGCTTATGGGTAGTGTTTCCTGACTGGAAAGAGGAGTAGGAGTCGACCGCCGATGTTTCCGAACGCCCTCCGTAACCGACCTGTTTGCCTTCCCATTTTAATGCACCTCTGTACTGGACGAAAATAGGAGGGTCTTTTTGCAGCACTTCAGTTGCCCCGTCTTTCGTTGGAAGAAAAATTCTTTCGCCTATCTTGATGGTTGCCACCATTTCCGGTTCAGAGAATTCTTTGATATTGTTATTGTCGTGCTGGTCCTGAAAAAGGAACTTTTTGATGAGCAGGCTATAGTTTAGCGGTACATTGAATGTCCGGCCATCCTTGTAATAAACATATCCGTTTTCAAAGTTACGCAATAAGAATTGTGCACTGTCGATTTGCGCAGCCAACTTATTACTTCCGGAGATAATAGCCAATAATAGTATAATAATGAATCTACTCATAATATTATGATTAAGCTTAGCATATGCAAGAATAGGAAAATAATACTGAAATTGCAATATTAAACGGCTAAAAATGAATAAATTGTTATCTCCTTATGATTTTGGTAGAAATAAAAAAGCCGCCTCTTTTTACGGAGGCAGCTTCTATTATAGGATTGTGTAATATACTAATTACTTAACCAAGCTAGCGAAATCGCTGTTAGTTGCATATTTTGCAAATTCCAGATCGATAGCAGCTTCTTTAGCCATAGCTTTGTCAGCAGCGATAGCAGCTTTCAGGTTGCTGATAACTGCGTTTACATCGTTTGTGCGTGCTGCAACAACAGCCTTCAGGTAAGAAGTAGTTGCATCAGGTTTAGCAACAGCGTTCAAAGTCTGAGAAGCTTTGCTGTAGTCTTTTACTAAAAGCTGAGCCAAAGCAGCGTTGTTAGTCTTAACAGAACCGAAAGAGTTAACAGCTTTAGCATATTCGCCTTGTTCCAGATAAAGAACACCCAGAGCTTCGCCTAATTCAGCAACACCTGCAGCATTACCGAACAATTGCTGAGCTTTTGCCTGGTCACCTTTAGTCAGAGCGATCAAACCTAAGTTCATGTTAGCTTCGTTGTTAGCCTTAACAGAGTTAGACTTGTTGAACATTTGTTCAGCCTTAGCCAGGTCACCAGCCTTGAATGCCATCATACCGATGTTGTTCCAAGTGCGGTAGCAGTTAGGATACAGTTCAGAAGCTTTTGTATAGATAGCCATCTTTTCGCTGTCGTTGTTAGTTAATGTAGCAGCGTAAAGAATTTCTTCGATATTCAGTTCAGAAGGATTGCTCTTAGCCAATGCGCTGATTTCGTCGTCAGACTTACCGATGATTTCGATGTTAGCAGTCAAACGAGAACGACGCAATTGCGGAAGGATAGTTTCAGCCAGATCAGAATAAACAGCAGAAATGTTTTTGATTTCTTTTTCTCTTGTTTCAGGATCCTGGTACATAGAGATAACTCTTAATACAAGGTCTTTATCCTGCAAGTTGGAAGCAGATACCAATTCTTTGAAGCCTTCCCAGTCCTGAGCAGTGTAACGAGCGTCAACCGGAGCATCAACTTTCATTTTCTTCAATTCTTTATTCAGATATTTAGAAGTATTGCCTTCACGTCTTTCGGCCAAGCCTGTGTTCAGTTTAACACCGCCGTCAGGAGAAGCGTAAGCAGAGATTTCGATTGCTACGTTCTGGTTAGGAGCTTCATCAGCATTTTTAACCAGGTCTTTCCATTCTTTGATAGCATCAGAGTTCAACTCTTTAGCACGAAGTTCAGCCTGCTGGATAAGGAACATGATGTTAGCATCGTGAGCTTCTTTGATGATGCGCTGGAATTTGTCAGCAGCGATAGCTGCAGTTGCAGTAGCAGCATCAGCCAATTCAGAAGTAGCGATTACGCCTTCACCGATTTTTACGTCCGGTAATTTAACTGTTTTGTTCTTGATCTTTGCGTCGAAAGTCAGGTACAGTTCAGATTTCTTCATTTCAGGTTTGTAAGTGAAAGAAGATTTCATTGTTACGTTACCACCTTCTTTTTGAGCGATAACCTGATTGTTACCTTTTACTTTTTCACCTTGATAAGTGTAAGATGTTCCCCATGCTTCACCACCGGCATAGCGGAGAACCGGAGTTACAGTTACAACGGCTTTCTTGTTGAACCATTTTGCAGGGAAAGTCGCGTTGATAGTCACGGGTACTTTGCCTCCGATAGCCTCAAGCGGCTGCGGCTCAGCTTTGATGTACTCTTCAGCTAGCGGTTTCAACTTGTTTGAACAAGAAGAAAGGGTTAAGATTGCTGCCATTACAAAGAATGACAATAAAAACTTTTTGTTCATAATTTGATGTAAGTTTAAAATGTTACTATGTTTATATATTCACTTTCAATTGTCCCTTAGCCATCAAAGTGCAAAACTAAAGCATTTTTTTGTTATGAATAGCAAAGATACGATAAAATCTCTCTAATTAATACTTATTAATGAATCCGGTCTTCTTTTTTTGCTAAAAAGAGTATAAATGACAGGATTTATGGACGCTTTAATCATTTCCATCCAGTACTAATTTAGTTAATTTGTAATGTATTGTTTTCATCTCTTTATCTTATTGGGCTCTGCCAAGTGCTTTCTTATTGTGTATTTTTGATTAAAATAAAATCTTTTGAGTAAAACATTCGTTTCCGTAGCTGATCTGTACCAGATAGATACCTGACGTGGCTGTGGTGGCGGTGATGATGTTTTGTCCCGAATGAACAGTGCCGTTCTGTAAAGTTTTTCCCTCCATCGACAGCACTGAATACCGTGCCTGACGGATTGTTTCCGGTAGCAGGACATGAATTGCTTTGGAAGCTGTTTCCACAAATATGCGGATTGGATTACTTTCGTTAATGGAAGTGTTAGCCGATGCCGTATTGTACTGGATGACCGGGTCGATGAATAAGGAAGTACTCATCGGGGAAGCCGGATGGCTGGTAGCTTCTATCCATTGGCCTTTATAATTGATCCATACGGTATTTTTACTTGTTTCTCCTTTCGGGAGATTGAATGCCGAAAAAAAGGTATTGCCGGCAGCCGATTTGATCTTGTATCCGATGAAGAAATTGCCGGACACATCGATTGGCTCTTTGAAGGTTATAAATGATTCCTGGTCGCGGTTCATCGGCTTGGTAGAATCGATAAAAGCACTTTTGTCATTGAGCGTTACGAATGAGGGGCTGAATGACTCGCTGTATAACAGTGTTTCCGGTTTATCCGAGCCATTGTAAACGGTGATTTCTACTTCAAGGTCACTCATCTTGCTTATAGCCGGATTTACGATGTATGTGCCGTATATTTTAGCGTTGCCCGTTATTTTATAGGCTTCGGCAAATTCGTTCATTCCCAGTGAATTGTTGCCGAAAGCCGGGCCTGTACCGGGAGAGGGGAGAGGTGTTGATTCTATTGTGTTGGCTTTTCCGCTTTCCTTTATATTGCTCAAGCGCAGGCATGGGGTCGCACTGTAAGGATCAAGTCCCTTGCAGATCCGTTCGGAGTTTGTTCCTGCCGGGTCGAGCCATATTTTTAATTGTTTGTCGGCATCTGGAGATATTTCCCAGTTTTGGCTTAAGGCGAAATAGAAATCGTTATAAGGACGGGGACAGTCGGACTCTCCTCCGGACAGACCTCCGATAACTAAGCCGTTGCTGTCAAATAACCCGGAACCGGAAGAGCCTCCTGCCGTGCTTCCGTCCGACCATTCCTTTATGTGCCAGTGCCCGTTTTTTATAAAGTTTCCTACCGGAGAGTTGAATGTCGTTAATTCGACTTCTTCTGTCGTGCTAAGTCGCTTTACGGTGCCCTCCGGATGATGGATTCCCACGTATGGGGCAGTACCCTGGTCTTTGGCATTCCAACCGGCATAATATGGCTGATAGTAAGCCGGTGGTGTTTCCATCAGTTGCAGTAAGGCCATGTCGGTCTGTTCGTTGGTCGCTTTGAAGCGGGTGGAAGCCATCGACATTTCTTCGGTACCTCTCATAACCGGGTCGCATAGAGGACTTTCATAATTGAAATAGGTGACGATATTGCCTGCAATCATTTCATAGTCCGGATTCTCAATGCTGAACTGCTTGTTCAAACAATGGGATGCTGTTAACAGGTAAGGTGTACCGTCGTTTGATGTATTATTAATTAATGTACCGGTACAAAAATCAGTCCCATTGATAATGAGCAGGACGACACTTCGGCCTATCTCATTATATTTATCCGTACTTTCTTGCAGGCAGGCCAGGGTTTTTATGCATCCGAGATATGTCCTGCTATATTCTTGCGGTTCGTATCCTCTGATATTACGATAGTCATGGTTTACTTCACCCACTTTTAGCTTGCCATGAAACGGAACATTAGCCGGTTCCTGATATTCGATAACTAATTCATCACCTTGTACCGGAGAGACGGGAAGTATACCCAGTTCGGAGTTGTTCAAATGGTTGAATGCTCCTAAAATATGTGTCTGGTCCGGATTGTACAGGAAGAGCTGGGCTCCTTCCGGAATTTCGTATTCAGAAAACAATACATTGATCGAATAGGCACCGGCCGATCGAATGCCCAGCCGCCATACGCGGGTGCCGTCGGCTTGTGTAAACCAGCTGCCCGAGTTATCCGGAGTAAAATCGGTCATGAATTTGTAGGCAAAATGAAAACTGCTGCGCAAATCGCTTTCGTTGAGTGAGTCGATTCGTAATTGTTCAGCGATGTCAAAAGCAGGCATTTCTTGAAACATACTTCCTGAGCGGGTGCTGAGTATCGTCATCGGAAGTGGTCTGCCTCCGTGACTGATCTGTCCTGTTAAATGGGCGGATACCAACAGGCAGAGGAAAAAAAGAGTGACTAGCTTTTTCATATTCATGCAAATATATGTTTTTCTTTTAATTAATTCTTCCTGTACTACGAACAAATTTGTGAAACCGCTCCCGTATTTCGTGATTTTTGTCTAAGTTTGCCAAGCGAAAAAGAATGATTCTGAAATTGTAAAACCAATATTACATAATTAAATAATAAAGATATGGCAACACCTCCTTTCAAGTATCAGGAACCGTTTCCACTGGGACCGGATACAACAGAGTATTATTTGCTTACAAAAGATTATGTGTCGGTATCCGAGTTTGAAGGACAACCGATTCTGAAGATTGCAAAAGAAGGATTAACAGCGATGGCTAATGCTGCTTTCCGTGATGTGGCTTTTATGCTTCGTCCGGCCCACAACGAACAGGTTGCTAAAATCCTGAGCGATCCGGAAGCAAGCGACAATGACAAATTCGTTGCATTGACTTTCCTTCGTAACGCCGAAGTTTCAGCTAAAGGACAGCTTCCTTTCTGCCAGGATACAGGTACGGCTATCATCCACGGTGAAAAAGGTCAGCATATATGGACCGGCTATTGTGATGAAGAAGCGCTTTCTCTGGGTGTTTACAAAACATATACGGAAGAAAACCTGCGTTATTCACAGAATGCACCGTTGAATATGTACG
Source organism: Parabacteroides goldsteinii DSM 19448 = WAL 12034 (assembly GCF_000969835.1). GTDB lineage: Bacteria > Bacteroidota > Bacteroidia > Bacteroidales > Tannerellaceae > Parabacteroides > Parabacteroides goldsteinii. The sequence continues at coordinate 1,906,467 of NZ_KQ033912.1, read as the reverse complement.
ACGAGGTGAATACAAAATGTAACCTGCCTGCACAGATCGACATCGAAGCAACCGAAGGTATGGAATATAAATTCCTTTGTGTAGCGAAAGGTGGTGGTTCTGCCAACAAGACTTATCTGTTCCAGGAAACAAAAGCGATCCTGAATCCGGCAACATTGGTTCCGTTCCTGGTTGAAAAAATGAAAACATTAGGTACAGCTGCCTGTCCTCCTTACCATATTGCATTCGTTATCGGCGGTACTTCAGCAGAAAAGAACCTGCTGACCGTGAAGCTGGCTTCTACTCATTATTATGACAACCTGCCTACAAGCGGTAACGAGTATGGCCGTGCTTTCCGTGATGTCGAACTGGAAAAAGAAGTTTTGGAAGCGGCTCACAACATTGGTTTGGGTGCCCAGTTCGGTGGTAAATATTATGCACACGACGTACGTATCGTTCGTCTGCCGCGTCACGGTGCTTCCTGTCCGGTAGGTATGGGAGTTTCCTGCTCTGCTGACCGTAATATCAAATGTAAGATCAATAAGGAGGGTATCTGGATTGAAAAGATGGATTCTAATCCAGGTCGCCTGATTCCTGAAGAGTTGCGTAATGCCGGTGAAGGTGATGCCGTAAAGATCAACCTGAACCAGCCAATGGCCGATATTCTGAAAGAACTGACTAAATATCCGGTATCTACCCGTCTTTCTCTGAGCGGAACGATCGTAGTTGGTCGTGATATCGCCCATGCAAAACTGAAAGAACGTATCGATAAAGGCGAAGGTCTGCCTCAGTATATCAAGGATCATCCTATTTATTATGCAGGTCCTGCCAAGACTCCGGCCGGAATGGCTTCCGGTTCATTCGGTCCGACAACAGCCGGCCGTATGGATTCCTATGTCGATCTGTTCCAGGACAATGGCGGTAGCATGATTATGATTGCCAAAGGTAACCGTAGCCAGCAGGTAACAGATGCTTGTAAGAAGCATGGCGGTTTCTATCTGGGAAGTATCGGTGGTCCGGCTGCTATCCTGGCACAGGAAAGCATCAAGAAAGTAGAATGTCTGGAATATCCGGAACTGGGTATGGAAGCAATCTGGAAGATCGAAGTAGAAAATTTCCCTGCTTTCATTCTGGTGGACGATAAAGGCAACGATTTCTTCAAACAATTGAAGCCGCGTTGCTCCTGTAGCAAATAAGAACAACTTATTATAAGAGGTGAAAGGCCTGTTCCGTTTATTCGGGGCAGGCTTTTTCTTTCTGTTTTCTTCTTTTCCCTGCCTTGTTGTTGCCTGTTCATAGTGATCTTTTCCGATTGAGTTCCTTATGTATTTTATTGCCGATAGCTATGCGCAGACTTACTGATAAATATCGACAAGATTACCTATAATTGTCGATAAGCTTACGTATAGCTATCGGCAACAAAATACTAAGGGAATTGAAACATTTTGTTCGGGATGTATTTTTTTACTAATAGGATACTAATGAGGATATAGAGTCAACGATTATTGTCTATTTGTTAACGAAAAGGAGGATTGGTAGGCTAATTGACAGATTGATGTCTGATAGTTGTTTGATAAATAGGATGTTTGTGTGTTGACTTAAAAGAGTATTCTTCTTTTATTGATTTTGAATTTTTGGAGGATATATTGATTTGTTTATGAAAGAACCGGATCGCTGTGTATTGGTTGGATAAACTTTTCATGGTAGCATAGTTCTCTCAGAACTAAGTTTAATACATGTGCAAAATTAGAATATATTTTAATATTATGCGTCTTTTTTTGAAAAAAGATTAACAAATATATTTTATAACATATTGTTGAGTTGTGTACGGTATGATTGCTTCTACATAGCCCCATTGTTTTATTGCATGAAGTCATTGTAAATTAAGTAATGATATTTTAATAGGATAAATGCGTTTTTTATATCTCACACAAATCCCTACATGTTATTATGATTGATATTATGCACGTAGGCTTTCAATTTGTTCTATTAAAGTTGGATGCGGAGTCAACATGTTTCCCCCTTTTTTCTGTGATATTTCCTGATCCTTTACAAAATAAGCGATTTGAAGAAAGTTTCTATCGACATAGTTCTGAGAGAACTATGGGATATTATGAAAATATTCTAAAAACAGGTTGCTGATTAAGTACTGTTTTGGATTAGATAGAAATATTATGTAAAACTCTAAATCAAAATGTAGATGGAAATTAAGCCAGTACAAATTCAATCGCTGTCATTTTCTATTCCGCAAAGAATTGTGAAAGGAGTACAGGTCGCTTGTTTGTTGTCATTTGTTTTGCCGGCTTTTGCTGCGGCTGATTCGAATGATTTGTTGACTGTACGGGAGTCCAAGTATGTGGAAATGCAGCAAACCCAGAAAGTTTCGGGTTCTGTTTCAGATGATTTTGGTCCATTGGTTGGTGTCAGTATTCATGTTAAAGGTACTACAAACGGAACTGTAACTGACATGGACGGGAATTTCTCTTTGGAGGCTAAGCCTGGAGATATTCTGGTAATATCTTATGTCGGGTATCTCACTATTGAGCACAAGGTGACTGCCGGTCCTGTCAATTTATCTATGAAGGAAGACACTCAGAAGCTGGACGAAGTAATAGTCCTGGGGTATGGTACGACAACAAAACGTTCGATGATTGCAGCCGTATCAACAGTAAATGCAGAAGAGATGGCTGCTCTTCCGGTAACAAATATCACGCAGGGGTTGGCCGGGCGTTCACCTGGTTTGATTGTACAAGGTAGCGGTGGTGGTATTAATAAGACGAGTACGGTGAGTATTCGCGGTGGTGGCACTCCGCTCGTTGTTATTGATGGCGTTATTCGGGACTATGGAGACTTTGTTGCTTTAGCTCCCGAAAATATTGCGAATTTATCTATTTTAAAGGATGCCTCGGCTACGGCTGTGTACGGTTCGCGTGCTTCTAATGGTATTTTGCAGGTAACGACCAAGCAGGGAAAAGAAGGAAAACCTCAGATTGATTATAACTTCAACCAAAGCTGGTCTCAACCGAATGTATGGCCTGATAAATTGAATTCGTATGAGCGTGCTATACATCGTAATGTGGCGGCAGCGAATGACGGAGTAACCATTCCTTACAATGACGACGATTTACGCATGTTTGCCGATGGTTCGGACCCGTACGGACACCCTAATACAGATTGGCAAAAAGAGGTAATGAAGAATTTTGCTCCGCAACAGAAACATAATATTACGATTAGTGGTGGTGGTGCGAGCAATACTTATTATGCTTCTATAGGTCATATTAACCAGCAATCGCTGTATAAGAGCGATTCGCATTATATGAAACGAACGAATTTTCAATTGACTCAAACTTCAACTTTTAAATCCATTGGCCTGAAAACAACGGCACAGTTGGATGGTTACATGCAGTTTAAAACACATCCGTATACTTCCACATCCAGCGGATACGGGAACGTATTCTCCCATGTCCAGAATAAATCACCGATGGAAATTGGTCGGAATAAATATGGATTGGTGTATAATAATACAGATAATCCGATCGCTGAAATTTCTGATGACGGTGGCTATATTGATGAAAAAGAGAATGTAGTCAACGGCTTGTTGGGGGTTGAATGGGATCTTCCCTGGGTAAAAGGCCTGAAACTACGGGCGAAGGGCAGTTATCGCTATTATATAAAGGATAATAAGTCCTGGAGAAAAGATGCAGCTCAGTATGCATGGGATTCTCAAGAGCCTACATATGCTTCAAAACCACAGTTGAGCCAGTATGGGGAATTGGGAAATTCCTGGACCTTACAGTATTTTGCCGAATATAACCGTACGTTTGGCAAGCATTCGGTAAGCGCCTTAGGAGGTTACGAATATACAAGCGGTTTTGGACATAGTATGGGCTTGGTCCGTAAGAATTATGATTTCCCGATTGATCAAATTAACCCGGGACCTTCTTCGACGATGGAAAACTCCGGCGGTGAATGGGAAAATGGCCGGGCCGGTTGGGTCGGACAGGTCAAGTATAATTATGATAACCGTTATTTTGTAGAAGCCAGTATGCGTTATGACGGGTCGGATAATTTTCCGAAAGATCATCGTTGGGGTACTTTTTACTCTGGTTCGATCGGTTGGTCGCTGGCAGATGAAGCTTTCATGGAAACCATACGCGAAAAACATATTTTCGATATGTTGAAAATACGTGCCTCTTACGGACAAGTGGGTTTGGATAACTGGGGAAATGACGGGGATACGTATCACATCGGACGTTTTGCCTATCTGACATCTTACGGATTAGGCGGCCAGGAGTATGTAATGAATGGTGAGTATGTACCCGGTTTTTGGGAAGGGAGCTTGCCTTCTCCTGATTTGACTTGGTTTACCACTGATCAGTTTGATGCCGGATTCGATTTTAGTTCGTTGAATAATAGATTGTACGGCTCTTTCGACTATTTCTATTATGCAACCAAAGGTTTCTTATATGCACCGGATGCATTGGATGTTGGTTATACCGATCCGTTGGGTGTATCGCTTCCTAAAATATCGACAGATGGGGAACATCGTCGTGCCGGTGTGGAGTTTCAATTGGGTTGGCGCGATGATATTGGTGATTTCCATTATGATGTAGCCTTTAATTTTACAAAATTTGATGAGTTATGGGCTAACAACCCGTCTGAGTCACTTGAAAATAAGAAAAATCCTTACAAGCGTACAACCCAGCAACGGGGATATGCCGGTGTCTATTATGAGAATATGGGCTTTTATAAGGATGCAAATGATGTATATAACAGTGTGCAACGTACAGGTTCCCACTCACTAACGGCAGGTGATCTTAAATATTATGACTTTAATGGGGATGGCGTTATTGATGGGGCCGACCAGCATCGTTTGGGTAAAAGTAGTTTCCCGCGTGCCAACTATGGATTGAACATCAATTTATCTTATAAAGGATTTTCTTTCAGTACCCTCTTTCAGGGGGCAACCCGTTTTGATATGTATTTAGGTAGTGTGCTGATGATGAGTGATGCCAATACCGGTTCAAGTCCTACCTATGAGTTTCAAACGGACTATTGGACACCGGAGAATACTGATGCCAAATTTCCGCGTTTGTTGTCTTCTACCGGAAATAATGGTTCTAATAATACAGTCGGAAGTGATTTCTGGTTGATTAACGGAGGATATTTGCGAATGAGAGATATTCAGGTCGGATACGATTTCAAGCGTATACTATTGAAGAAGACCCCGTGGATCACCCGGTTGAATGTGGCTTTGAGCGGACAAAATATTTTTACTATTTCGGAGGCAACAAAGTACGGAATTGACCCTGAAAACGGATCAGCCAACCGTTATGATTATCCAAATGAGCGCGTGTTCGCGATCAACTTTGGTATAGGATTTTAATTGAAAATAAAAACAGAACTGATATGAATAAATATTTAAAATATGGTTTGCTGTGTTTCACTGGTGGAGTTCTCGCGACTTCTTGTGATGTGATGGATACAAAACCGATGGAATCGTATGATGAGGATTTGGTGTGGTCTTCCAAAGAAACCGCCGATGCTTTTGTGACAGAGGTGTACAAATCCTCGGTAGCCCTATATGCCGGAGAGTATGCTTATCTGGAATCATATACACCGAATGGAATCCATAGCGATTTGACAAATCTGGATGCTTTTCCTACTGAAGTGGGGATGGACCGGACAACGAATATGGGATTTGGCTATTTCGCTAATTTAAGGAATTGTAATTTGATTATCGAAAAAGCTGCCGCTGCCGCTGCACTTACAGAGGCGCAAAAGTCGGAATTGATTGCCGAAGGTCATTTCCTCCGTTCGTTAGTGAATTTTTATCAGACGCTTTGGGAAGGTCGTTTTGTCCCAATCATGAAGGTGTTGACCCCCGAGTCTACAGAAGATTTTAAGACTCCGCTGACTGCTAATGTAGCAGAAAGTTATAAACTGGTAATTGACGATATGAATGCTGGTATTGAAGGACTTCCTGAAGAATCGGCTTCAGGACGCGTCAATAAGTATGTAGCTTATGCTTTTCGTTGTCGTGCAGCGCTCCAAGCTTATGCTTATACGAAAGATGCGTCTTATCTGGATATGTGCATTGAATCAGCGAATGCTGTTATTAATTCTGGTAAATATACATTGAGCAGTAATTATGGCGAGATGTTCCAAAAGGCAGGAGCTTATGATAATGAGATTATTTGGGGTTATTACCGTTTGGAGAAGAACACGAATTGCGGTTCATTCAGTGAAATGATTAGTTGTGTGCCGAATGTAAATAATGATGAAATAGTCAATTCAAATGCTTCTCCATTATTTAAAGATGCTGGCGGACGTTCGTTTGAAGGCTGGGCCAGTTATTTCCCGACACAGGATATGGTAGACCAATATCTTGTCATTGATGAAGTGGATGGAAAGGCAAAACCTTGGAATGAAACGGCACAGTACAAAAATAGTGTAAAGGAAGAAGACCCCTCGGCGTTGCAGGTCGGTGATTTTGTCAAAGTTGAATTGACTGGGCGGGTAGTACCGGATGAAGATGATATGGGTTCTACCGAAAAGGGGAAAAAGATTGTACGTTACGGACGTGTAACGGATGATTCCCGTATCAATGAGATTATGTATAATAATCGTGACAAACGTTTTTACGGAACGATAGTGTATGATTCTTGTACTTGGTTAAGCGGCGAGCTAGTGACACTTTGTTGCCAGGGTAATTTGTGGGCCGGTGTACGTAAAGACCAAGCGGATTCCTGGTATACTACGGCATCTGGTTATTATTGGAGGAAGAATGTTTATGAAGTTTCTCCTCGTTTTTATGTCTCGAATAATACGGATTATCATTTTGTATTGGCTCGTTTAGGAGAGATGTATATGAACCGTGCTGAAGCTTACTTGCTGAAAGGCGAAATAGATAAAGCAGTAGCAGATTTGAATGTGACACGTACACAACATGGCGGATTACCTCCTTCTATGGCTGTAACGGAGGAAGAGGCATGGCGGGATTATATTCGCGAACGTCGTGTTGAAATGGCTTATGAAGGTAATTTATACTGGAGTTATTTGCGCTGGGGCAAATATGGCGGATATGCAAATGAAGGGGAAAAGGCTAATGGTGTTATTCAGGCGTTAAACCGTCCTGTCCATAAGATTCAGATAACAAAAGACCGTAAGCGTTATTTCATTGGACAGATCGTAAGAAACAGAGCCTGGAACAGAAATTTTACAACAAAACGTTATTTAATGCCTATTCCGCAATCTGCGATTGATAGACGCGCAGCGAGTGGAATTACTGATGAACAGAATCCGGGTTGGTAAATTTAAAAATGAATATGAGTATGAAAAAATATAGTTATTTGTTATTCTTGTCCATTCTTTTCACTCTATCTTCTTGCCTTACGGGAGGATTGGAAGATCTGCCTGAGTTTGAAGAGAATGAGATTAGCGGGGTACAACGTGTAGAGTATCGTTATATAAGCGATGAGGTTTCGAACGCAAGCGGACAGCAGATCGTGAAAAAAGTCGAACTTGGACGATCTAATATTGTTATTGATAAGGAGGCTAGTACAGTTAGTCTGGATGTATCAGTTCCTGCTGCCAATGAAGGATCTTTTCCGGCGTCAGAGTGGGAGAAATGTTCAGTAAATAATATAGGTGTGATGGTCACTTTGTCTACGGCTGCCAGAATTACTCCTAAAGAAGGATCGCCTGCTTTAGGTGTTCCTGGTGATTGGTCTAAACCCAATAAATATCTTGTAACAGCAGCTAATGGAGAGCAACGGGAGTGGACGATTACAATTGTTAATTTTACGAAGTAAACAGTCCGTTTTTTCAATATAATTTTTAGGTGGGGGATTCTATAAAGAATCCCCTTTTTTTGTCAAATGGTTTCGATATCCGTAACAGTTTTCCACGAAGATATGTACCAATCAGCTTTCCGGATAGTACAAAAAAAGAGCTACCCTTCGCAGGATAGCTCTTTATATATAAATGTATAAGAAAGTTGTCTATTAACGATCGTTACGGTTGTTGCGGTCTCCGCGATCCTGGCGAGGGCCACGGTCCCCACGTTCCGGTCTCGGACCTCTTTCAGGTCTTGGCGGACGTTCTTCGTAACCTTCTGGTTTCGGAAGCAATACTTTGCGTGACAGTTTGAACTTACCTGTTTTAGCGTCGATGTCTACCAGTTTAACCTGAATTGTATCACCTTCTTTCAAACCTGCCTGTTCTACTGTTTCCAGACGTTTCCAGTCGATTTCAGAGATGTGAAGCAGACCGTCTTTACCCGGCATGAATTCAACGAATGCACCGTAAGGCATGATAGAAGAAATCTTTCCTTCGTATACTTCACCGATTTCAGGAACGGCAACGATACCTTTGATCGCTCTGATAGCAGCATCGATCGTATCTTTGTTTGTTCCGGAGATTTCGATCTTACCTACACCGTCAACTTCTTCAATTGTGATAACAGCGCCGGTCTTTTCCTGGATACCCTGGATAATCTTTCCACCCGGGCCGATCACTGCGCCGATAAATTCTTTGCCGATCGTCATTGATTCGATGCGCGGAGCGTGCGGTTTCAGTTCGGCACGTGTTTCCGGCTGAGCTTCCATGATTTTACCCAGAATGTGCATACGGCCTTCTCTTGCCTGAGCCAATGCGTTTTCAAGGATTTCGTATGACAGACCGTCTACCTTGATATCCATCTGGGTAGCTGTGATACCGTCTGCTGTACCTGTTACCTTGAAGTCCATGTCTCCCAGGTGGTCTTCGTCACCTAAGATATCCGATAGGATAGCATAGTTCTGACCTTTGTTTTCAGAGATAAGACCCATTGCGATACCTGATACCGGTTTCTTCATCGGAACGCCGGCGTCTCTCAGAGCCAGTGTACCAGCACAAACAGTTGCCATAGAAGAAGAACCGTTTGATTCGAGGATATCGGAGATTACGCGTACGACATAAGGATAACCATCCGGAATCATGCGTTTTAAAGCGCGGTGAGCCAGATTTCCGTGGCCGACTTCACGACGTCCTACGCCACGTGATGCTTTTGCTTCACCGGTTGAGAACGGAGGGAAGTTATAATGTAATAAGAAACGTTCTTTGCTGTGGTTCAGTACGTCGTCAACCATCTTTTCGTCGGCTTTGGTACCGAGTGTAACAGTTGTCAGCGACTGAGTTTCGCCACGTGTGAAAACTGCTGATCCGTGAGGTCCCGGAAGGTAATCCGTTTCGATCCAGATCGGACGGATCTCCGTTGTTTTACGGCCGTCCAGACGTTTTCCTTCGTCAAGGATAGCGCGGCGCATGGCTTCTTTCTCTACATCGTGGTAGTAACGGCCGATCATTTCGGCTTTAGCTTCCAGTTCTTCTTCAGAGAAATTAGCTTTATATTCTTCTATGATTGCCTGGAAAGCATCGAAACGCTGGTGTTTGTCCGTACCCGATGTTGCAACGGCATATGCTTTTGCGAAACATTTGTCATGTACGTCTTTGCGCAGTTCTTCGTCGTTTTCTTCGTGGCAGTATTCGCGTTTAACGAGCTTGCCGCAAGCTTCCGACAGTTCAAGCTGAGCCTGGCACTGTACTTTGATAGCTTCGTGTGCAACCTTGATTGCATCCAGCATGTCTGATTCCTGTACTTCAGACATTTCACCTTCAACCATCATGATGTTGTCGATTGTTGCAGCAACCATCATATCGATGTCTGCTTTATCCAATTCAGAGAATGTCGGGTTGATAATAAATTTACCATCGACACGGGCTACGCGAACTTCAGAGATCGGTCCGTTGAAAGGTATATCTGAAACAGCCAGGGCAGCAGAAGCTGCTAAACCAGCCAATGCATCCGGCATATCTTCGCCGTCAGCAGAGAACAATATAACGTTTACATATACTTCAGCGTGGTAATTGTCCGGGAATAACGGACGCAAAGCGCGGTCAACGAGGCGCGATGTCAGGATTTCATAATCGGAAGCCTTTCCTTCTCTTTTTGTGAAACCTCCGGGAAAACGGCCAAATGCGGAGTACTTTTCTTTGTATTCAACTTGCAGCGGCATAAAGTCAACACCGGGATTTGCATCTTTAGCGGCACAAACAGTAGCCAGCAACACAGTGTTGCCCATACGTACGGTAACCGCACCGTCCGCCTGTTTTGCCAATTTCCCGGTCTCGATGGTGATGGTTCTTCCATCAGCCAACTCGATCGTCTTGTTAATTGGATTAAGCATAATCTTCTTTCTTATTTTTCTATCTGTAAAAATTGGTGCAAATGTAATGAAAGTTTACCTGTAAACACATGAAAATGAAAATAAAAAACATCAGAAAAGCCCTTTTTTATAAAAATAAAAGGAAGATTTTGAGAATAATAGTGCCACAATTGTAAAATAATGTATATTTGCATCGGAATTACGAACATTGTAAAGAAAAAAGGATGAAACAAATATCTGCGCAATTACTGGTTATTTTCGGAATTTGTATGCTGTTGTTTACTGCATGTAACAAGGCATCGGATTTTACAGTGAAGGGAGTTGTATCCGGAGCCGACGGTCAGACAATGTATCTGGAGAATGTGGGCATATCAAATATCGAATTGTTGGATTCGGTGAAACTGACTGCTGCCGGTAAATTCAAGTTTACCCATAAACGTCCGGAATTTCCGGATTTTTATCGTTTGCGTCTGAATAATCAATTGATAAATTTTGCGATCGACTCGGTTGAGACAGTTACTTTTGCTGCTGATGCCGGAACGTTTGCCACTTCTTATTCCGTTGAAGGATCTGAAAACAGTAAAGCGATCAAAGCGATCACCCTGGCACAGTTGGATGCGAACCAGGCGATCGGTCGTTTACGTAAAGAATATGAGGATAAGCATATTGCTGATACGACATACCGTGCAAGAATCCTGGAAACAGCAGAGGCTTATAAGGATGTAGCCCGTAAATATATTTATGCAGCCCCGATGTCGACAGCAGCTTATTTTGCTTTGTTTCAGCAGATCGACGGACTATTGTTCTTTGACCTCTATGACAGAAATGATGTAAAGGCTTACGGAGCAGTGGCTACCAGTTACGATCATTTCTATCCGGGAAGTCCGCGTTCGAAACATCTTTACAACCTGACTTTGCAGTCTATGAAGGTGCTTCGTGCACAGCGTCCAGTAAATCTGGATGATGTGAAAACGACTGAAGTGAGTTTTCTGGATATTGAATTGCCGAACCTGAAAGGGGAGGTGGTTAAACTATCTTCTGTGGCGGAGGGAAAGCCGGTTATTATTAATTTTACAGCTTATCAGGCTGAATGGTCTCCGGCATTGAATATGGCTTTGGGCGAATTATATACGCAGTATCATAGTCAGGGTTTGGATATTTATCAGGTGTCTCTGGACTCTGATGCTCACTTCTGGAAGAATGCGGCATCAAACCTGCCTTGGGTAGCTGTTCGTGATCCGCAGTCTGTCTACTCTCAGATAGCCGGATTGTATAATGTGAAACAACTCCCGGCGATCTTCATCCTTGACCGCAAAGGTAATCTGGTTAAACGGGTGGATGACGTGAAAAATCTGGCGGCAGATGTAAAAGCTGTACTTTAATATAGTAGCTAACAATCAGATTTATATGTTGTAAAGCACTTGTGAGGGTTTGTGCATTTTGAAAAGATGTCTTATCTTTGCAATGTCTAAAATAAAGAGAAAAAGGAGTTCCGGCCAGGTTGTTGGTCGGGATTCTTTTTTTATTATGCAGTAATAAATATTAATTTTTAAATCAATAATTAGGAGGATTTAGTATGGCTGTTAGTTATATGACAGAAGACGGCTACAATAAGATTTTAGCTGAAATCAACTATTTGGAAACCGTGAAGCGTCCTGAAATTTCTGCCCAGATTGCTGAAGCCAGGGATAAAGGTGACTTGTCTGAAAATGCAGAATATGACGCTGCAAAGGAGGCTCAAGGCATTATGGAAGCAAAACTGGCCCAGTTGAAGGGGTTGATATCTAATGCACGTCTGATAGATGAATCACGTGTTCAGACTGACGAAGTTCAGATTCTGAATAAGGTGAAGATCAAAAATACGAAGAATAATATGGTAATGACATATACATTGGTCTCCGATTCGGAAGCAAACCTGAAAGAAGGAAAGATTGCCGTGAGTACACCGATTGCAAAAGGACTGATGGGAAAGAAAGTCGGAGACGTGGTGGAAATCAAAGTTCCGTCCGGATTGATGACTTTTGAAATAATGGATATATCAATTTAATACAATAAGATATGGCAACAATATTCAGTAGAATAGTGGCTGGCGAGATACCCTGCCATAAGGTTGCGGAAGACGAAGAATTCTTCGCCTTCCTGGATATTAATCCGGTTGCAAAAGGGCATACTTTAGTGATTCCGAAGAAAGAAATTGACTATATTTTTGATCTGGAAGACGCATTGTTAGGGCGAATGATGGCTTTTGCCAAGCGTGTGGCCCGTGCTCAGGAAGCGGCTATTCCCTGCAAGCGTGTAGGGATAGCTGTAATGGGATTGGAAGTGCCTCATGCGCATATCCATTTAATCCCTATAACAAAGGAATCGGATATGTATTTTGGAGGCGAAAAAATGACAATAACTCAGGATGAGTTGGCAGCGGTAGCTGCCTTGATAAAAAAAGCGTACAAATAATTGGTCAAAGGCTTTTTTTATTGGAAATAATACGTATATTTCCTCTATAAATAAACAAACGTGAGTTCGAAATAAGTACCATAACCTTCCTCAGAATAACAGTCAAGCCATGTTTAATAACATGTATGTGTAAAAATATAACAAAAAGTTTGTATTAAAGAAAAATAAACCTGTCCTTTGACGAAAAGATTTTAACTATGAAAAACACAAAGAGATAACATTGCCACAGTCTTGACTATGAAATGTATGATCTTTGGGAGGGAGTCTGTATAAGGGTCCCTTTTTTCTTATTATTTTCTGTGTAATAAAAGTTACACTAACCTTATTTCGAACTCCCGTTAAAATAAGATCACTTTGTAGCTGTCCCTACATTTTGTCTATGTAGAGAGTGATAAATAATTTCCTCTTCGAGCTTGTTTGTCTCAGACGCAATTCCTTGCCAGAGCGTGCCTGTATACCAGTTTGCAAAAACGGGGTTTACTCCACCACAAATATAAGGGTCTTGGAACGCTCATTAAGAAGCAACCATTAATTCACCAATGGCATATAAGGTTGCTTTTTAGCTAATAAATTCCAAATAACAACGAGTAGCTTTCGAGCATTTGCCATTAAAGCCTTGTTGTGATTCATTCTCTTTTTCAAGGTATGATATCTGCTATAAAATTTAGATGTTTGAGTCCTGCAGGCTCCCCATGCACATTGTGTAAGCATAACACGTAAATACTTGTTTCCATGTAAAGTCTTTCTTCCTTTGATCTTTCCTGCACTTTGATCATTTCGCGGTCTTAATCCAGCCCAGCCAACTAAAGCTGATGCTGTTAGAAAGGCTTTCATGTCAACACCGATTTCTGCTATGATTCTCATAGCGCTTTCCTCTTTTATCCCAGGAGCTGTTTGAAGGATTTCCAGTTCCTCGGCATAATGTCCCTCGCAAATTATTCGCATTTTCTCTTTACACTCAAGAAGCTGACGATCATAAAGTTCCACTTCTTCCAAACTCATTTTAAGCATGTCTCTGTCTGATGAAGATACAATACCAGTCAAAGACGACTTAATAACCTCATGACAATGTTTATTACGAATACGCTTGTGAACCAACAGAGCTAATACTTCAGAATCAGTTTCACCACAGATTAATGCATTGACCACCTTACGCATGGATTTACAACCAATATCAGAAACATAATTACTCAAACGAATATTGCAACGTTGCAACGTTAGATCGATAGCAGATTCAGCTTGCTGTTTGCGACGAGTCAAATGGAAGATACGACGACTGTACTGACGTAATTCCTGTATTTTTGAATCAGGAATATAACTTCCCTTAATTAGCTCTTTCTGAAGAACAGTCGCAATCCATTGGGCATCTTTAATATCAGTTTTACGACCAGGGAGTTGACGGATGAAATAAGGGTTAACCAATTTAACATCAAAATCGCATTCCAAAATGCGCCAAATAGGAACCCAATAAATACTGGTGCTTTCCATTGCAACTTTACCAACACCATGAGAGACTAAAGTGTCACGAAGGCGATCCAGTTCCGGTGTTAAAGTTCCAAACACATCTTCAATTTTCTCACCGTTTGCTGTGAGAATACACATAAAGACACTATCTTTATGCACATCAAGACCACAAACTCTGTCCATAAGATATAGTTTTTTTGTATTACAACTTTAAAATAACGAAAGTCGGTGGAATAACAGCAGGGAGTGGTCTTTATTTTTATTAGACGCGCTTATAAATCTCAATTTTTATGTAAGTTTGTAACCACTATTTCTGCATAGTTTTAGAACGGCAGAAATAGTGGTTTTTTAAATGATTCATTAGTGGTTTTTACTCATAAATTTGTTAACCTTAGAAGAAAGGCCCCTCTGAGACAGAGCGGCCTTCTTTTTTAAACACACAAATTATAAACAAATCTTTTTATCTCCCTATATATGTATTGAAAAGTTAGAGTTATGCCATAAGTACGGACTAAGTGCCGGTAATCCCAAGTTTACAAAGTAAATGATACTTCCAATAAGTGCTAGTATCCAAATGACCAGTAGTGTCCATTTTGCCGGATTAGGTAATGGTTTCAAATTGAATAATTGACCGAATATGGCAAAAAGTAATGCTATTGCAGGTATTCCGATCAGTAAGATGATACCGATACAGCCTAAAACCGCCATATAAACAGGGACTCCGCTGTAGAGATCCATTCCGAAAGGAGAAAGCTGGTATAGCATTCCTGCACCTCCTCCAATTAGGGCTACCGTTACAACAAACAGTATAAATACAACCAGTAAGAGAGGAGGGAGCAAAATGATACCTACCAAGACTGCTCCGAATTTTAAGAGGAAGCCGAATACTGTGACAAATAGATCAGCTATTTTCTGAAAAAAACTTCTTGGTTTATCTGAACTTATATAATCGTTTACGTTATTGCTGACTTTTTCAAATCCATCAGTAACGGTTTGTCCGATGGTTTCGAGCGTTACGCTTTTACCTCTCATGATCAATCTGTCTGCGGCAGTCCTGGCCAACGGCATGACCATCCATAAAACAATATATAATATAGCCATCCAATGTACGACCGGAATGAATAACAGCAGAATCATTGCCAGTCTGACAGCGGTGGCGTCCCATCCCATATAGGCTGCAATACCGGCTGCTACACCACCGATTACCCGGTTGTCCGGGTCACGCATCAACTTTTTCTTGCCGGTAATGACCTGTTCCTGATAAGTCCGTTTCTTAGCATTCTCTTTTTCTTCTTCAGTCTCTTCCTCGAATATCTCTTCCGGTTTACCCATGCGGTTGATCACCTCTTCTACATGTTCGATCGTGATCACCTCATGTCCCAGGCGTACCCGTTCACCGAACAACTCCGAAATACGCATTTCGAAATCGTTCATGATCTCCTCGGAACCTTCTTCTTTACGGAAATGTATACGTAAATTAGAAAGATATTTATCCAGTAACTGGTATGCATCTTCGTCAATGTGGAAAACAGTTCCTCCCAAATTAACTGTAAGTGTCTTCTTCATTGTTTTCTAATTTTAATTGTTTCTGATGTGGTTTATTGTATCATTTAGTTCCTGCCAGGAGTTTTCCAGTTCACCGAGGAATTCTTCCCCTTTCGAAGTGAGTTGGTAATACTTACGGGGCGGTCCCTGCGTAGACTCTATCCACTGATAACTTAACAGTTCACTGTTCTTTAAACGGGTCAAGAGCGGATATAAAGTACCTTCTACTACAATCAATTTTGCTTCTTGTAACTTCTGAATAATGTCAGAGGTGTAAGCCGGCTCTTTTTTGAGAAGCAACAGGATACAATATTCCAGTGTCCCCTTTCTCATCTGTGATTTTACGTTCTCTGCATTCATCGCTTATAGTTTTATGCTGCAAATATATGTATTGCCTGTGTACTATGCAATACATGCTACTGTAATTATCCTATTTTAACATCTTTCGGGTGGCGGTCTGCCTGTATTTCTGAATCCATTTTTGCACAAAAAGTGCAATTGTGTGTAAAAAAAGGAGCGAAAGTGTTGCTATTCAGTAGGAAACCCGTACTTTTGTTGTATCAATTCAAAAAGAAGAATTATGGTTTATTACCACTATGCCGAGTTAATTCACAGACAGGCTGAAAAGTATGGTTCACGTACAGCTTTAAAATACCGTGATAATGAAAGCGGGAAATGGTTAAAGATCTCATGGAGAGAATTCTCAGAGAAAGTAATGCTTACAGCAAAGGCTATGGCTGAGTTTGGGATAGAAGTACAGGAAAAGATCGGTATCTATTCTCAAAATATGCCGCAATGTTTATTCACAGATTTCGGTGCATACGGAAACCGGGTGATTTCTATCCCGATGTATGCAACTAACTCTCCTGCTCAGATAGAATATATTATTAATGATGCGGAGATACATACGCTATTTGTGGGTGAACAGTTGCAATATAATAATGCCTTTAAGGTACAAAAAGAATCTGCCGTCTTAAAACGTCTGATTATTTTTGATCCGGCCGTTAAGTTGAATCCGGAAGATAAGACTTCTATTTATTTTGATGACTTTCTGCGTCTGGGCGACAATGCACATGCCGAGACTACTGTAAAGATCCGTATGAATGAGGCTAGTGCTGATGATGTGGCTACTATTATGTATACTTCGGGCACGACCGGTGAATCAAAGGGGGTCGTTCTTCATCATTTTAATTACCTGGAAGCGATGCGTATCCATGATATCCGCTTGCCGATGGTTAATGACAAGGATACATCTATGTGTTTCCTTCCGCTGACTCATATCTTTGAGAAGGCATGGACTTGCTATTGTCTGCATAAAGGGGTGAAGATTGCGATTAACCAGGATCCGAAGATGATCCAGAAAACATTGCCGGAAGTTCATCCGACGCTGATGTGTAATGTGCCGCGTTTCTGGGAAAAAGTATATGTGGGAGTACATGAGAAAATCAATTCCTCGGCACCTTTCATGAAGAAGATTTTTATGGATGCGATAGAGACTGGACGTCTGTATAATCTGGAATATAAGAATAAAGGTATCGAAGCCCCTTTCTGCCTGAAAACCAAATTTAAGTTTTATGATAAGACTGTCTTTACCCTACTGAAAAAAGTGCTGGGTATTGAAAGAGGACGTTTATTTCCGGTTGCAGGGGCTCCGCTATCCGATACGGTGAATGAATTCCTTCAGTCCGTTAATATTCCTATTGTCTATGGGTACGGATTGAGTGAAACGACGGCGACAGTTTGTTTCTATCCGGAAATAGGTTTTCAATTCGGTTCGATCGGTGAAATAATGCCGGGAGTAGAAGTTAAAATAGACGAGAGTAACGGAGAAATTCTTGTCAAAGGTAAAACAGTTACTACAGGTTATTATAATAAACCGGAAGAAAATGCGCGGTCATTTACTGAAGACGGCTTTTTCCGTACCGGGGATGCCGGACGTATGGAAGGAAACATTTTGTTCTTTACGGAACGCATCAAGGACCTTTATAAGACCTCAAATGGTAAATATATAGCTCCGCAAGCAATAGAAATAGAGATGGGGAGCGATAAGTATATCGAACAGATTGCTGTTATCGGCGACCAGCGTAAATTTGTCAGTGCTCTGATCGTGCCGGCTTATGCTTTGCTGGAAGAATATGCGGAAAAGAAGGGTATCGCGTATAGTAGTCGTGAAGAACTTTTGGCCAGTAATGAAATCATCCGCCTGATAGAGTCGCATATAGAGGAACATCAGAAAAATATGGCTTCTTACGAGAAGATCAAACGGTTCACTCTTCTTCCCCAGCCTTTTACGATGGAGGGGCGTGAGTTAACGGATACATTGAAATTACGTCGTCCGGTTGTTTTGCAAAAATATGCGAATGAGATTGAAGCGATGTATGCAGAGTAAACTGACAATTAATTTCCTATCTTTGCACAAAATTTAAAATAAGAAGAAGATTATGATAACATCAGACCAACTACAGAATGTGTTGGAGCGCGAGAACGCGCTGAGGGGGTATCTTTGACATAGATGGTAAGACCATCCAGTTAGAAGAAGAAGAACTGCGTACACAGGACCCCGGTTTCTGGGAAGATGCCAAACGGGCAGAGGCTCAGATGAAGAAAGTAAGAGAACTGAAGAAGTGGATCGAACTTTACAACGAGGTAAATGCAGCAGCAGAGGAGTTGCAGTTGGCTTATGAATATGTAAAAGAAGAGATTATCACCGAAGATGAAGTCGATGCGGCTTATGCCAAGGCTTTGGAGTTGGTAGAGAATCTGGAGTTCCGGAATATGCTTCGTGACGAGGCAGACCAGATGAGTTGTGTACTCAAGATCAATTCCGGTGCCGGTGGTACGGAAAGTCAGGACTGGGCTTCCATGCTGATGCGTATGTATTTGCGTTATGCGGAATCCCATAATTATAAAGTATCCATTGCGAACTTACAGGAAGGTGATGAGGCGGGTATTAAGACTGTCACGATCAATATTGAAGGCGATTATGCTTTCGGGTATCTGAAAAGTGAGAATGGCGTGCATCGTCTGGTTCGTGTTTCTCCCTACAATGCACAGGGAAAACGAATGACATCTTTTGCATCTGTATTTGTTACTCCGCTGGTTGATGACACGATCGAGGTCAAGATTGAAACAGCGGCTATTTCATGGGATACTTTCCGTTCAGGCGGTGCCGGTGGGCAGAATGTGAACAAGGTAGAATCAGGAGTACGCTTGCGTTACCAATTCAAAGATCCTTACACAGGTGAGGAGGAAGAGATTCTGATTGAAAACACTGAAACGCGCGACCAGCCGAAGAACCGTGAAAATGCGATGCGCCAGTTGCGTTCTATCCTGTACGATAAGGAATTGAAACATCGTTTGGCAGAACAGGCAAAGATCGAAGCAGGTAAGAAGAAAATCGAGTGGGGATCACAGATCCGCAGTTATGTTTTCGATGACCGTCGCGTCAAAGACCATCGTACAAACTATCAGACTTCCGACGTAAATGGTGTCATGGACGGCAAGATCGATGAATTTATCAAGGCTTACCTGATGGAATTTGGCGGTGAGGAAGCAGCTGAAAAGTAAAGTTTTTACAAGAATACTTGCAGAATCCGATTAAAAGTCGTAATATTGCACCCGATTTCAGAGCAAGCCTCTGAAACACCGGTCCTATAGCTCAGTTGGTTAGAGCACCTGACTCATAATCAGGGAGTCCTTGGTTCAAGCCCAAGTGGGACCACGTTGAAAAAGCAATTGCATAATTTGCAATTGCTTTTTTTATACCTTGTGATATTTTGCGACTTAATAATTGTTGAATAATATGCTTTGAAAAAATTGATTTTAGACCCTAACCTATATTTTTCTTAGAATTTGATTTTACTAGTATTAAATATAAAAAGTTATATGGAAACAAAGAAAGAAACTTCAATTGATTATTTTGTTGCGATACCTGCATTTCTGTCTATGTTGGTAATGTTAAATTATTACTTCTCTTTTTTTGTAATATCTCGAATTTTGAGAAGTTATGATATAGATGCTTATAGTATATTATCAATAGAAGATGTTCTATTTCCGATGGCATCTGTCAATGAAGCAGCTTTTCTGTCTATGTTTCTATTAATCGCTTCTTTGCTTGTATTGTCGTACTTTATAAATCAGGTTTATGATCAAAAGAAAGAAAAGATAAAAGACATATTGGGTAAATATATAAACCTTTTTACCTTAAAAAGTTGGTGTCTTATTGGTATTATATTACTCCTAGTGATAGGTATATTGTTTTTTTTATCACAAGGTATATATCTTATAATACTCGTATTTGCAGTGTTAATATTTAAGTTCTCAAATATTCTTAGCTTAAGAAATTGTGTAATATTATTTGGTATATTTGTGTGTTCTTTACATTTGTTCTATGATTTTATTTTAAGGGCTAGTATTCAAAAGGAAAATAAACAATCTTCTACGGTGATAATAGAAATGCATGATAATAAGTTGTTTAAGGTGAGTGGCGATTTACAGATTGTTTTTTGGGGAGCAAAATATGTAATACTAAGAAATTCGAAGTCTGATCAAGTAGAATTGATTCCAACTAGTGAAATAAAACATACTATGATCAGAAGTATTGAGTGAATTTTTTATAATGTTACTACAGAAATGCAAGTAAAGCTATATCATAAAACAAGAGATACGATATAATGATATTTTGCTCCTTTTATGATTTTAGGTTCTAGTGTAGATTAATTTACATATTTTGAATTTTGTTGAAAATGCAGAATTCTAAATTGTTTCTTATAAAAAGATTTAGTCTAGAATTCTGCGTTTGATCAAAATGTTTTAGAAACCATTTACCGCTTCAGCAGATGCGCCGGCTTCTGTCGGCCATCCGGGGTTTTGGTATAATGGTGAGATGGTATAGTCTATATTTCCACTATTACCAGAAGATGTTATGTTGAACTGGCTCATTCCGATGGGAGATAGATAATAGGCTGCCATCCAGCCGTAACCATTATACAAATTGTTATTCTCTTTTACAATCTGATAGGGTCTTAAATAATTACTGTTTGCCGGACTCGATACATTGGCCTCTTTAGAACTACCATCTCCGCCAGTATATTTTAATAATGACTGTCCGGATTCGTCTACATACCAATTTTGCATTTCTCCCCATAATTTAAATCCTTCTACGATATATTTCTGGTTGATCAGTTGATCCATTGATCGCCATCTTCTCAGGTCATCCCATCTGAAACCTTCTGACATCAGTTCACATGCCCTTTCTCTACGGATATTATACATGGTGGCATCTATTAGCTGACCGGCAGTATATGCAGAGAGCAGGTGAGATTCTTTTCCCATATCTGTAACCTGGATTGTTTTGCGGAAATCTGTATCAATTCCTGCACGTTCCCGGAGTGCTTTCCAGTATTTTTCTGCTGTTCCGTCTACGTTTCCATTTTTTATGTAGGAAGCCTCGATATAATTCAGATATGCTTCTGCCGCCCTATATTCGATGACACCAGATTCCTGTACCGGACCTGTCTTATCGTCGACAGACATTGTCAGACCTTTCTTTATGTCATATCCTGTTACTGATTTATACTCTGCGGTTGTCAGGATCATTGGAGCTGGTAATAAGGCCTTGCTTCCATCCGATTTTATGGAAAGTTCTTCATCCTTGATTTTGAGGAATTGAACTAACCGGTTATCTCTGTTTTGTTTGACATTTTTCAGATTTTCATCTCCGGCATATAAGGAAGAAGCATAGGTAGGCATTCCATCCTTCATCAGGAAGCTATTGATATAACCTTTGGTATATCCACTTCCTGATCCGCCTTTGCTATGAGCAAATCCATATCCCAGCCCTCCGCCGATTAAGTTGGTAGCACTCCAAAACAGAACTTCCGGATACACTGATAAATCTTTATCTGTGTACATTTGTACATATGGATTATTACTAAACGAATAATCTGTTTGCGTATTTTCGGTTAATGGAATACGATCGGCTATCTCTTTGGATGCTTCCATACATTCTGTGAGGAAGAAATTTATTTCGTTATCTATATCGATACTGAAATTTGAGTTATAGTCTTTTGATACTCCCGGCCAGCCGTTTCCTCCTGGAACAAAAGCAGTTCCTTTGAAATTTTTCAGCCATGACCCTATATACAAAGCGGCACGCGATTTGAAAAGTAATGCTGCATCTTTGGTCAATCGGTTACGTTTTATATCGTCGGAAGCGGGAGATGACATTAGTATGATAGCTGAATCCAGATCATTCAGGATAAAGCGTCCGACCTCATTCATCGGACGGCGTTCGTTTGCTTTCACCAATGCTTCTTTATCTGCAATGTTTATGTTGGTTTTAATGATGGGGAAATCGCCAAATTTTTTAAGTTTTTCAAAATATGCCCTGGCTCTTAACATATACATTTCTCCGATATAGTGTTTTATATCCGTTCTGCTTCCGGATATTTGATCTGCTTGGTATTTGGGCATTGCATGGTCAAAGAAATAATTTATGTTGTATATTTCTGCGAATTCCCATTCGCCGTCACCATCGCTTACTTTAAGAATACCCGGAACCCATCTATCTTGATCACCTTCCGTGGCAACCTGTACATCGGTATTATTATCCAATTTGAAAACTCCCAGCCCATAACCATCTTTGTTATTAGAATTGAAAGTATAATTGTTATTTAACTTATAGGCATAACAGGTAATTGCATAAGTCCCCAATTGTTCTGAAGTTGAGAAATAGACTTCAGGAGTGATCTTATCGAGAGGCTCACGATCGAGAAAATCGTTGCATGATATGAGAGAAAGAGCCGTTGCTAATATATAATAGACTTTTTTCATATTGATTCTATATTAAAGTATCTGTAATTATAGTGTAACACTTAATCCACATGAGATCGTAGTTTTCAACGGAGACGCTTTTCCTGAACCGGCAGCGTATCCGTCCAATACTTCCGGATCGTAGGCATCAGCTTTTAGTCCGCTGATCGTGAATATATTATCGGCAGATAAGAAGATTCTCAGATTACTTACTTTAATTTTGTTTATAACCTGAAGTGGAAGTGTGTATCCGATTTGCATATTTTTCAAACGGATATAGGCCGCGTTTTGTAAATACTGGGTACTGATTTCTTTGTTTTTTTTATCTCCGCTTAAAAGTGGGCGTGGAAGATAGCCGTTGACATTCGGGCCAAAATAGCTATCCGTATCCGCAGCACGGAAATAATCTTGTGTTTCTTTCAATGCTGTTGATTGCCAGTACCCATTGTCAGCTCTCCAGAAATAGAGTCCGGTCAACCATACATCTCTTTTCATCGTTCCCTGAAAGAACAGACTTATGTCAAATCCTTTATAGGCAGCGTTCAAGGTTAGACCGAAATTGTAACGTGGAGTTGTATTTCCAATAATCTTTTTATCTCCGGAATCGCCTACGACTCCTTTTCCTCCATCGATTTTTCCATCTCCGTTGAGATCGGCATACATAACATCACCGGCAGCCCAGTTAGAACCTAGTGCATCCTGTCCTCCGTTAGGCAGACTGGCTAAATGATTTTTCATTTGTTCCTCAGTGCGTGCCAGATCAATTGTTTCGTATCCCCAGATATCTCCGAGCATAGCATTTTCATAATAACGAACTTTGTTATCGCTGTCAAAGATCGTTTTAGTCGTATTGGGATATTTGAGAATCTTTGATCGATTATCGGACAGAACCAATGTGGCACCATAACTAAAACCAGAATTCAAAACATCCCGCCAATTTAAACTGAGTTCCCATCCTGTTGTTCTCATTTTAGCATTATTGGTATAAGGAGGAGTAACACCGGCAGTGTTTGGCAACTCTTCACCCGGAGCAACCATATCATTGGTTGTTCGCCAGAAATAATCGAATGTTCCGGTCAATCGGTTATTGAGCATTCCTAAATCCAAACCGAGGTCATAAGATGTAACTGTTTCCCATGTGAGTAACGGTGATATGGGCTTGGCAGGTTCTGCTTTATTGGGCTTTTGATTATTCAATAACCAGCTGCCAGTACCCATTCCTAATATCATTGACGAATAGAATGGATAAATCTCTTCTGTCGCTTGGTTTCCCAGGTTACCGTAAGAGCCTCTTATTTTAAGAGTATTGACCCAATCCTGATTTTCTGTCATAAATGATTCATGAGCCAGATTCCAGGCAACGGAAACAGAAGGGAAGCTATTCCAGCGTTGTTCCCGGTTGAAACGTGAACTTCCATCATACCGGTAATTGACTTCAGCCAAATATCTGCCTTTGTAACTGTAGTTCAGACGTCCGAAGAAACCGACGGTAGCCCATTCGTTCAGGTCGCTTCCCATTTCGTATGCAGTACTGGAAGTTGTGTTTCCTAATGATGGGATTTCAGGAGAAATAATTCCGTCCCTTTGGGCATAAATTCGTTTGTACTGGTTTAATTCTGCTTGGAATCCGGCCATCACGGTAAAAGAATGTCCGTTTTCCAGCTCTTTACTGTATTGAGTATATACGTTCGGATTAAAATAGTTTGTCCGTAATGCTTCTTCTTTCACAAAAGACCGTCCTCCATAACCGTCGTCGCGGGCCATAGCAAAATAGGAACCGTCCTCTTTTTTTTCCATGATGAGTTGAACATCTGTATGCTTTTCCGTTCTGTCGATACGATAATTGGCTTCTGCTATTATCTGCCAATCCTTTAATGGTTTAACAACTAACTGTAGTTGTTGGTACAACACGTCCAGGTCTTCGAAATACATACCTCCGTGATCCATCTCATTTAATTGCGATTCTTTATTGAAGATACCATCTGGAGTATATACCGGATTGGAAGGACGTCGGCGTGGCATACTGTGATAATATACCTGGTTCATCTGGTAAGAAGGAGCCTGATAATCTTTGCGTGAGAATTTAACATTAGCATTAATGTCCAACCATTCAAAAGGTTTAGCATTTATCTTTGCATTGAATGCATATCTTTTGTAGTCTTCATTTCCAAAATTTTGGTCACTGCCTAAATTTTGGAAATTACCGGAGATATAATAGTTTACTTTATTACCCCCTCCGCTGATACTTATATTATGTTCTTGGGAGAAACTCCAATCTTTATAATAAACTCCAAACCATTCTGTATTTCCCCAGGAGTCCAGATTCTTTTTCCAAATACCGTTGGAGTCATATTCTGTGGCATAGTCAATTTCTCCGGCGATGAATTGTCTTGTTTTTTCCATAACATCTGAAGTGTATTGTGCTCCGAGACCAGCGTTAGCTGCCGCTTCATTGAAATAGGTATTGAACTCATAACCGTTCAGAAAGGAGGGTAGTTTAGTAGGGGTAGACCAACGCAAATTGTTATTGTAATTTACTGTAGTTTTACCTTCTTCCCCTTTCTTTGTGGTGATCAGGATAACACCGAATGCAGCTCTCGAGCCATAGATCGCTGAGGCACCGGCATCTTTCAATACAGAAATACTTTCAATGTCCTGTGTGTTGATTAAGTTCATATCGCCTTCAATCCCGTCAATCAGTATGAGGGGGGATGATTTGGATCCTTCTCCGATACTGCCGGTTCCCCGGATATTGATGGAAGGAGCTTCATTGAGGGCTCCTCCTTTATCGGAGGCAATGATATTTAATCCTGGAGAAATTCCTTGCAGCGCTTGTGAGACATTAGCTACCGGTCGGTTTGCTAATGCTTTTGAATCGACAGTTGCGACGGCTGCTGTGAGGTTGGATTTTTTCTGTGTACCAAAAGCTACAACGACGACTTCATCGATTGCTTGTGTATCTTCTGATAAATTAATTGCCAGAATAGATTGATTGCTGCTAACCGTGATATCCTTGGTATTATAACCGATATAAGATACCTGTAATAAGGCTCCGGGCGTTATTTCTAAAGAAAATTTGCCATTCAAATCGGTGATAGTTCCGTTTGTTGTTCCTTTCTCAACTACGTTTGCTCCGATGATAGGTTCACCACTGGCATCAGTCACAGTTCCTTCTACCAGTTTCTTCTGCTGATTTACCGATGCTTTTTCTGCAACGGTAGAGACCACAATATAAGATCCCTCTTTTACGTAGCTTAATCCTATTTCCTTAAATAAATTATCTAAGACCTGATTAACAGGTTGGTTTACTGCGTTTACACCAACGTTCTGACTGGTATTTACATTTATATTATATACAAATAAATAATCAGTTTGTTTTTCTATCGTATTCAGTACTTCTTTTAAAGAAGTATTGGTGGCCTGGACAGTGACTCGTGCATTTTGTGAGTTTGAATTGACAGCATGTAATGAAAATATCAATACAAATGCTAAAAATGAGGTTATTCTCATAATTCTGAAAAAATGTTTATGTCGTGATTTTTTTAGATAATAGGGTCCCGACAAAGATACTTTATTCATAACTTTGTAATTGTTAGAGATTAATACAGTTGTTAATAATTGTGTTAGTCATGAAGCGATAGATGTTCCCGCATTTATCGCTTTTTCTTTATGAGCTATTTCATAGGCAATATGATTTAAAGGTTCAACATATTATTTTATATAGATAATCGTATTATTTTCATTTCGCTGGAAACGGAACTTGACATCTCGTTGTAAAACTTGTAATATAAAGTCTACACCGTCTGAAATCCTAAATTTGCCACTACAAATATAGTTATCCAGGTTCTTATTTTCGTTTATGATCTGTATATCGTATGTCTTTTCGAATTCTTTCATCAGGTCATTAAACGCGATGTGTTCAAAACAAAGTAATCCGTCTCTCCAGCGATAAATGTCATAATTCTGTATCTTTTCAACAACCAGTTGTCCATTTATAGAATTAGCTTTTTGTTGAGGATGTAACAAGGTTATATTTGAAGGTTCTGTCTTGTCTGAAATCTGTATGGAACCTTCCATTAATGCTGCTGAAAATAGGGGAGTATCATTATATGCTTCGACATTGAATTTAGTACCTAATACTTGTATGTCATATTTATCGGTTTGTACAACAAATGGTCTTTTAAGGTCTTTAGCTACTTCAAAATAACCTTCTCCATCAAGTGTTACTTCCCGCTTGCCTTTTGTGAAAGAGGCTGGGTATCTCATTTTAGAACCGGAATTAAGCCACACATTTGTCCCGTCCGACAATAAAAGATTCACTCTTTGTCCGGTCGGTACTATAATTGTGTTCATTTCAAAATTCTTCTCCGGTTTTGTTATATAATAGACTTGCAAACCACACATGATAAGTAGGAGAACAACTGCTGCATATTTGATTAGGTTGTTTAACAGATATCCTTTTCCAGAAGAATGCGGCGTACTGTTTCTCTTGTTCTGAACAAGCAGCAGGTCAAAGTACTTACGTTCTTTTATGTATTCCTGCATGTTTTCTTCAGAAGCTTCCGTCCAGTCGCAAACCTCTTCTTCTTCTTCAAGAGATGCTTTTCCTTCGAAAAAACGATATAGTATTTTTCTTTCCATATATAGTAAGCACATAAGTGAAATGTATCCCTAATGGAAAAACTTACTTTTTTCAATAAAAACAAGGTCGTTGTTAATTAATTCAGGAAGATAAGAAAGAACGGGAGATAATCTTTTAATCTTTTTCTTAATACGCCGAGAGCTTTGGATATATGGAATTCAATGCTTTTAGTTGATAAGTCGAGATATTCGGCAATCTCTTTATGAGTTTTATTCTCATACCGGCTCATAATAAAGATAGTGCGTGTCTTTTCGGGTAGACTTTCTAATGTCTCGTCTATCAGGCGTTGTGCTTCCGAACTGAATAGTTCTTCCGGATCGCAAGCTTCCAGTGTAGTGATTTTTAGTCTCCTGACTCTGTCCATGTGGGTCCAGAGATTCTGTTCGATGTCTTCCCGGATTCGTTGATTACGTAGGTAGTTGAGGCTTTTATGTTTGACTACTTCCATGATATAAGCCGGGATATTCGAATTGGAGCTGAGAGAATGCCGGTTTTCCCAATAATATACCAAACTGTCGACCACTATATCTTCGGCGGTATCTTCATCCTGAATATAAGTGTTAGCAAAACGGATGAAAATTCCCTGATAGTTCGAAAACAGTTTGTTAAATTCCTTTATCTCTGAAATGTTCTCCATATCGAATGATTGATGGGGTAAAGATATATAAAAATTGAAGATTACAATATTTCTTCCCATAATCAATATCTCTTAGCAAAGGTAATGCTTTTTGTGATATATGACATATATGTCATTGAAAAAGTAAAAAAAGCTGCTGTAATTTGAATCATGCAGAACATTAAGAATGATTTGTTAATAAAAGAAATAGCACGGCAGATTAAAGAGCTTCGGCTTTCCCGGAATTTGTCGCAGGAAGATGTTTATCTTGATACTGATATACATTGTGGACGTTTGGAACAAGGAAAAAATAATATAACTGTTAGTACATTAAAAGTATTATGCGATTATTTTCAGATATCTTTATCAGAATTCTTTAATCGAATTGAAAAACAATCATTAAAATGATAATTTATCATTGATTTACCGAGGCTGTATAGGGTAGGGGTGGGGTTGGTTCTCATAGAAGCTGTTCTAAATGTTTGGGCCATATCCATATAGATAATATTATTAAGCTTTTGATGATTAAACTGAAAGAATATATATGTAAAACGGATTTGTTTGTCTTTAAAAGGGGCTTTGTTGGTGTGTTTTTGTATTTTGATTTTTTCTTCTTCTAGAGTTGTAAATATGCTGTTTAACATACAAAATCAATGCTTGGAAAATGGATTTTGTTGAAAAATCTACTGTAGTTGATATAATTTTGTGTTTAAACGAATTTCAATCTCGGTTAAAACGAATTTTTTTCGTTTTAACTGCATGTCAATTGGGGTCTAAACGAAGGTTTGTGATCTTTTTATCTGGAGCTGGTGTTAAAATATGTGTTTTTTATTCTTCTAGAAGTGATATTAATAGCTTAGGTACTGTTATTGTTTTGTGCATTTTTTTGATCAAGAAGATGTAGTAATGCTGTTTATTCTATCTTTATGCTATTTTGTGATTCTTTTAGTAAAGAAGATTTTTTGTATTGAACGATGTTTATACTCAACCAAATACGGAGACTATCTGCATTTTTCTATCTCCGTATTTGATTTGCCAGCTTATAATAAACAAACTTTTAATGTAGCAATTTGTGTTTATTTATCCGGGTCTGTGTAGAGCTTTTTCCCTTCGTTCCAAGGGAGCATTTCTCCTTTTCCCCACCAGAAAAAATCATCTAGATTACAAAAATCGTTATTTTTCTCCATTTCTTCTTTTAATAACTTTTTGTAGGCTCCAAGTTTGAAGGCGTAAGCCGGTTCTTGGGCATGATTGACCATTTCCCAGGGATCGTTTTTCAGATCGAATAATTGTTCAGTTCTGAAGCCTCCGACATTATAGATGATATATTTCCAGCCATCTTTCACCAATCCGCGTTGAATGCTGTTGTATGCAAGGAACAGGCAGTCTCTGTGTTTATCTGCCCCTTTGATAACTGGTAGTAAAGATTTTCCGGTGACGGACGGAGCCGGCTGTGTGCCTGTCAAGTCACAAAGTGTTGGATATACGTCGTAAAGATAACAGTTTACATCTTTTTTTGTTCCTTTTTCTTTCTCTAGGCCGGGAACAGATATAACTAAAGGAACACGTACGCTGTGATCATATAAATTCTGTTTACCCAGCAAACCGTGCTGTCCGACTGCTAATCCGTTATCCGAAGCAAACACAAGGATGGTATTATCCATTTGCCCGCTTTCTTTTAGTGCCTGTATAATCCGTCCGATCTGTGTATCTACTTCGCTGATCATACCGTAGTATCCGGCTAACTCTTTCTGTATGGTTTGAGTGTTTCGTGGAATAGGAGATAAGACTTCATCGCGTACTTTCATATCTCCGTTATCAAACGGATGCTGAGGTAAGAAATTAATTGGTAAATTCAATGTATCAGCTTTATAATTCTGTGCATAATCCGGATGTTGCATACGCGGATCATGAGGCGAGGTAAAAGCGACATAAGCGAAGAATGGAGATTTCTCTTTTTTCCGTCCTTGCAGGAACTCTACCGCCGCATCGGCAAACATCTCGGAAGAGAATTTTTTTCCGGTAAATGGTTCGCCTGCATAGTCGCCTGCCGGGTCGTAATGATAGAGGCGTGGAGATACATGTCCGTTTGTCTGATAAGAATGCATTCCTCCGAAGAAAATATTTTCTCCCTTCTCGAAAGAGCGGTTGAAAGACTTAAGATCCGAATGCCATTTTCCGGTGGCAAACGTGGTGTATCCGTTTTGCCTCAATAACTCGGGAAGAGTAACATGTTGCTCCGGTATCCGGGCACCGTCCTGAATGACTTGATAAACCCCTCTTCCGGTCATAATCATTGCCCGGCTGGGCATCGACAGGGCACCCCCTAACGAACCGTTGGTGTATGTCCGGGTAAATGATATGCCATTATTTACGATCCGGTCGATATTGGGTGAATGAACCTGATCGCATCCATAGGCGTGGATACACGTACTTTGCATGTCATCGACAAGGATGAACAGGACGTTCGGCGCTTTCTTTTTAGATTGCGCCAAGCATGCCGTTGATAAGGCCAGTGTGAAAACTGGAATGAAGATTTTTCTCATATTTTATTACCAATTTGGGTTCTGTTTCAGATTTGAGTTCAGTACCAGCTCTTCAGTCGGTAACGGGAAATAATAATGTTTGGATTCGTCAAACTTACGTCCGTTCGGTAAAATCTTTTTATAGGGGAGAATATAACCATTCTCATCTATGTCGATATGTTTACCAACTACGACTGTCGGGTATTGGGACTGTACGAATTTCATTCCCCGTACCGTTTTTTCCAAAAGCTTACCCGCTTTCCAACGCATCAAGTCATCGTAACGCATTGCTTCGAGTGCAAATTCAACTCTCCGTTCGCGTCTGATTTCATCAATCAAAACTGGGAGTTCCGGGAAATCGGATGCAGGATCTTTTTCCAATGTTTCGATTCTCATATCAGGCATTCCGGCTCTTTTTCGCAACAGGTTGATTGTGTTATCCAAAACGTTTTGGTCACATAGATTCAGTTCGGCAGCTGCTTCTGCATAGATCAGCAATGTCTCTGCATAACGGAAAATCGGAGCATCCAGAATACCGTTTTGGTAACGGAGATATTCTTCACGGTCATCTACCCAGTATTTAATGATCTGATATCCTGTGGGAATCACACCAGTTGCAATGTTAGAACCCGGGATAGACGGTTTTAATGTTTCACGTTGTAAATCTTTTCCCGGATAACAAACCGTTTGTGTTAGTCGAGGGTCACGATTTAGAAGTTCGCTTTGTATGCTGTCATCTCCCAGATAATGTTCCTTACATAAGGATATAGGTTTTCCACATTTGCAAAGATAAGATTCTATTAAAGATTTGGATACACTGAATCCTAAATTAGCTTCTCCGCCTTCAATAAAATTACTCGTTCGATTACCCAGCAATCCAAGTTCATATACTTTATAGTAAATCATTTCCGGGTTTCCTTTCAAATCGAGAGAGCAAAACAATGTCCGATAGTCCCATTCCGGATCGCCTGTGTTATAGACGGAATAATGCTTTTCCGTTATCAGCGTATTTGCCGCAGTCATGGCTTCTTTCAGGAATTTCTCATGGTTTTCTATTCCATGATATTTTCTGAATGTCCCTTCATGCAGGCATATTCTGGCTTTTAAAGCCAAGGCTACGTCGCGGTTAATACGGTTGGGGGAGGCTTTCTCGTAAGCTGGTAATTTACTTATCGCCCAGTCTATACAATGCAGGACAGAGTCCATGACGATAATCCGGGAGTCGCGCGGACCATATAATTCTTCAGAGTCTACATTCAGATCTTTGGATATCCAGGGTACATCGCCATATCGTTTGACTTTTTTGAAATAATCCCATGCTTTAAAGAACATTATTTCTCCGGCATACGCGTCTTTCACATCTTCTTTGATCGGGGTTTTCTGGTAGCGGTTCAGGAAATAATTACATTTTCTGGTAAAAGTCCAGTTCCAGTCTGAATCTCCACTTTTGGCGGGGACGACATGTTCTCCCGCAGCTATGATATTATAATCCTGGGGAGCCATATTATCACTCTGGTTATCTCCTGTCAGTAAAGGACTTTTTGTATGGCCCGAGGCGTGTCCTTCAATAAAGGTGTAGAGTCCGTTACAGTAAATTTCCAAATCTTTTTCAGAGTTCCAGAAATTCTCGTCGCTGATACTGGTAGTAGGATAGCGGTCCATGAAATCATTATTACAGGAGCATACTCCTAAAAGTATGATTCCTAGAAGTGTGTTTGTTATATATTTATACTTTTTCATACTGATATTTCTTTATAGTGTTATTTGAAGACCAAACAAAATAGAACGTTGTAGCGGATAATATTCTCCGACATTCCCTATGATTTCCGGGTCGAATCCACCTTTAATATTTGTGATTTCACATAGATTCTGTCCGGAAAAATAGACTCTTAGCCTGTTCAGGTATAATTTAGAAGTCAGAGCATTTGGTAATGTGTAACCCAATGTCAGGTTCTTTAAACGGGCATAGGCACCGCTTTGCAAGAAACGTGTTTGAGTTTTTGCATTATATCCGGCTGATCCGGCCTTCCAGATAGGATATAAAGCGTTGGGGTTATCTTCACGCCATGCATTGTTATAGACTTCATAGGTACCGACTGCTCCGGCATTGTTGATTTGTCCCCAAAAGAAATTTCCGCTCGGAAAGAAATCCCGTTTTCCTACCCCCTGAATGAAAATGTTGAGATCGAAACCTTTCCAGGCAATGTTACCTGTGATACCGAATTGATAACGAGGTGTTGTGTTTCCGATAATTTTAGTGTCTCCTGGGTTGTCTACGGTTTTGTCGCCCCAGTTGATGACTTTGTCACCATTTAGATCGGCATAATGCACATCTCCGGGACCCCATTTACTACCATTGCCTAATTGACTTTGGTCGGCAGAAGCTGCGACTTCTTCTTTCGACTGGAAGATGCCTACGGTTTCATATCCCCATATTTCACCGATCGTTTTGCCTACATAATAGGTCTCATATAGTTTACTGGGGTTGTTGTCGTATTTAGTAATTTTGCTGACATAGTCGGATAGGATCAGACTTACATCATAATTGATACCGTTATTTAATGCATCTTGCCATCTTAAGGAGACTTCCCAACCGTTTGTTTTCATGTTTGCATTGTTACGGCGTGGTGAATCTGTTCCTAAAATAGACGGTAGTTTGTCACCTTCGGTCAGCATGTTGATGGTACGGCGGTCGAACCAGTCAAAGCTGGCTGATAGTTTATTCAATAAAGTGATATCGACACCTAAATTCAACGTTTTTACAGTTTCCCAGGTAAGGTCGGAAGCAACCAGGCCGGGGGCTGTGACCGAAATAGGAAGATTTCCGTTTAATATATATTGTGTTTGTTGTGTTACGTCGAATGTGGAGATATAGGGATATACGCCTGAAACATTTTGGTTTCCAAGACTTCCGTAATTAACGCGTACTTTTAAGTCATTTAACCAATTACGGGTTGAGGACATAAAATTCTCTTCTGATATTCTCCATCCACCGGCAAAAGATGGGAAGAATCCGAAGCGTGAACTATGGGGGAATTTGGATGTACCGTCGTAACGTCCATTCATCTCAAACAGATATTTACCTTTATAATCATACTTAAAACGCATGAAGGCACCCCGGATAGCCCAGGCCTGTTCGGAATCTTTCCCGATTATATTACCTGTCCCTAAATTGATGGACGGAACTTCCATTGATACCAGATTTTCTTTTTTTATGGACGACATGCGGTATAATTCCCATTCTTGGTTGAAACCGATCAAAGCGTAAATATTATGCTTTTGGTTGATATTTGTTGTATAGTCCATAAAGATGTTTCCTGCGAAATAATCGGTATGGCGGTTCTCATCCGAAATGAAGGATGGATATGTCGCGCTGTTTTGTGTAGTCCACGAATCACGGATATAAGAGAATTCTTTCTGAATGTCTTTATTCCTGTAATTCGTTGTACGGTAGCTAAAATCCCCTTTCAGTTTCAATCCTTTTATGATATCCCATTCTCCGTTAATCAGAAAGGTCGCGTCTTCACGTTTGGTGTTGTTTCTTGAGCCGCTTGCCAGGAAATTATAAAAATGTTCGGTAGGAATACCTCCACCCACGGGAGAATCCTCCGGAGTATATATCGGATAAAGAATTTGCGGTTCGCCACGAGTCATTTGTTCCCACCAGCTGGAGCCTTTTGTCGTATAGCGATGAGGTTCGTCATAGATTGTTTGTGAATAAGTAGCCTTAAATCCCAGTCGGAAATTTTCAACTAATTTTGCAGAGACGTTTGTCAGGAAGTTATAACGTTTGAATACGTCGGTATAATCTTTGAACATTCCGTCCTGATGCATCATACCAGCCGATGCGTAAAAATTGATTTTTTCGGAACCACCGTTTACACTGACTGTATGTTTATGCGTTGGCGACCATTTACTCAACATCTGTGCATAATTGTCATTTCCTCCGTTCCAAAAGATTTTACCGTTATCCAATACATGATAGATCGGATTATTTACCGGGTCGGCATTATAATCTTTCACCCATTGTACTTGCTCATCCGTATATTTGTTTTTACCGGAATTGTTGAATGAAGATTCGTTGGACGCATCCATATAATCTACCGCACTTAACATATCGGGTAGATAAGTATGCGTATTGAACTGGATACTTCCAGAGTATTCAATGACCGGTTTTGTATTTGCTTTCCCCCCCTTTAGTTGTAATTAAAATAACACCGAAAGCCCCTCTTGCTCCGTAAATAGCTGCCGAAGAAGCGTCTTTTAAGACGGAGATGCTCTCGATATCTTCCGGATTCAACATATTGAAATGTGTCATTTGTACTCCGTCTACCAGGATGAGAGGAGATGTGGCATCGTCGCTGATGGTGGCGGCCCCGCGTATATTCATTTTTGCGGTGGAATTCGGATTGCCATCGGAGTTATTGATATTCAGGTTAGGGACAACGCCTTGCAGTCCCTGGCTCAGATTTGTAATTGGTCTATTCTCCAATACTTTGGAGGATACCTGCGATACGGCTCCTGTTAGGTTGACTTTTTTCTGAACACCATAGCCGACAACAATCACTTCTTCCAGGGCTTGCGAATCTTCCTTCAGTTCAATATTGATTGTTGTTTGTCCTCCTATTTTAATTTCCTGCGTGTCGTAGCCGACGTAAGTGATTTGAAGGGTGGAATTGGGTGATACTTCCAGTGAGTATTTGCCGTTCAGGTCTGTAATCGTACCATTAACGGTTCCACTTTCAATTACGTTCGCACCTATCACCGGTTCGCCGTTTGCATCAGTGATAACACCGGAGATTCTTTGTTTTTTATCATCTGGGAGATTTGTATCGGTTCCTTTTTTTACAATGATATTTTTCCCTTTTATTTCAAAGGATAATGTTTGATCGTTTAGTATCTGTTTTACAACTTCAGATATGGGTTTATCAGTTGCTGCTATTGAAATGGTTTTCCGGGTATCTATGTCCCCGGAGGCGAAAACAAAGGAATAGCCATTTGTCTCTTTCAATGTTTCAATGGCTTTTTTAACCGTCACATTATTTAAATTCAGGCTTATGTTTTGCGCAAACACTGTTAAATTCAGGCAAAACATCACCAGGACCATATATATGGCCTTCTTTCTGATATTCATAAGTAATTAGAATTAGTTGTTTTAAACAAGAAATTTTAATACCGGAAGTAAAGTTTTACTATATTTGTCAATACTTTCGGAATTCGCAGTGAATGGAGTCCGGATATCTGAATCGGAGGATTGTGCAGATCCTCCGGTTCTTTTTATATCGAACTCGGTTTTTACGTTCTAACCAGGGTCTCTTCTTTTCATATAGATTCAATTTTAAGTTAATAAATAAGTATTAAATAAAGACTTTTATTTGGCGGATAAATAGATGTCTCTTTCATTTATCCTGTATTCTAGTTTTCCAGTCGAAGCTAACATTTCTAATATTTCCTGGATAGTCTGTTCTTTTCTGACGAAGTTTCCGTAGAAACGGAATGTTTCCAGTGAATTGTCTTCCAGGTGTATTTTTACGTTATAACTTCTTTCCAGTTCTTTGATAATATCCGGCAGCAATTCTTCGTCGAAGAACAGGAATCCGTTGGTCCATTCCGCTGTATACCGTGCTTCGGAGGCGGAAACCATCAGTTTGCCGTTTTTCTTGTTCAGGATCGCTTTCTGATCGGGTTCCAGATAACAAAGGGCATCGTTTTTCAGATAGTTTCTTAAACTCA
Organism: Parabacteroides goldsteinii DSM 19448 = WAL 12034; assembly: GCF_000969835.1. Classification (GTDB taxonomy): domain Bacteria; phylum Bacteroidota; class Bacteroidia; order Bacteroidales; family Tannerellaceae; genus Parabacteroides; species Parabacteroides goldsteinii. Next base: position 1,870,488 of record NZ_KQ033912.1, on the reverse strand, counting down.
CTTTTCCTTCCAGCAGGCTGACGGACACTTCTTCGTCTTCCGGATAATTTCTGAAATTGAATTTAGTCCCTAACACTCTTAATTGCAATTCTTTTGTCGTGATTTCAAAAGGTAATTGTTTATTGCGTGTCACTTCGAAATATCCTTCACCACTTAATTTCAGTTTCCGTTCTTCTACGCCGAAACCTTGTGAATAGGTGATTGTCGAACCGGCATTCAGCCATACCAAGGTTCCGTCCGGAAGATATAATCTTGTTTTTGACCCTAACGGAGCTTCGACGACCATTTCGGCGAATTGTTTCTTTACCTGTTCGGTACCGGTCCGGTAGGAAGCGAAGGAAATAAGACAGAGAAGTGCGACGGCAGCTGCCCCATAAAAGAATTTATGTAAAGATAGCTTTTTGACGGTTTTCTCTTCTTGAGGTATTTGGCAGATTCTGTTGAGGAACCGGCTGTATGCTTCTTCTTTATTATATCGTTCTTCTTCGTTTGCACTGATTGTTGAGAACCAGATCTCACGCATCTGTTGGAAATGTTTCTGATTTTCCGGGGATGCTTTGAGCCAGTTTTCCAGTTCAGACAGTTTTTCCGATTCCAAACCTTGTGAAAGGTATGTTGCGATCAGTTCATCTATCTCGATATGTGTGTTTGTGGACTTCATTTGTTATGTTCTTACTTATATGACAGTTGAAAAGAATGGGAGGGTAGTGTGGGCGGACAAATTTTTTATTTTAAATACAGAAACAGCAGAAGAGTATAAGCAAATACCTGCTTAAATCGGCATTCAGACGGGATATTGCGTTTTTAATATGGTACTTGACGGTATTGACGGAAATACCTAATTCTCTGGCTATTTCTTCATAACGTTTCTCTTCGAACCGGCTTTTTTGAAAAACGATCCTGCATTCATCCGGTAATCTTTCGATAGCATTTTTTATTTCCTGTTCGAGTTCATTTTCCAGAAGTCTTGCCAGCGGGTAATCATCCGAAGAGAAAACAGAATTGATCCATTCGTTTTGCTGGTCGATAACGGAAAAGCGAACTTCCCTTTTTTCTCTTTCCAGATTCAGATAGTTTATGCAGCGGTTACGTACAGCCTGGACCAGGTAGCTACGGAGGGAGGTGGTTATATTGACTGTTTCCCTGATTTCCCAAAGATGGAAAATGGCATCATCCACAATGGTTTCTGAAAGAAAGTCATCCTTCAGAAATTCGTAGGCAATCTTACATAACAAAGTATAATGATGATCATATATATGTTTATATGCATGATTATCACCTCGTTTCAATGATCGTATTAATTGTAGTTTTTCTCCCGTTTCCATATTTGTAGGTTAAGCTAATGGCAAATATACGGGATAACTTTGAGAAAATGAGACTGTCTCAAGATAGAATGAGGCAGTCTCATTTTATTTCACGGTTAAGAATTTGATCTTAGTGTTTTCGAAGGTCTGTCATTTCTTTGTCGAAAATACTTTCTGCGACAGTAAATGACGATTTATGCTCTTGTGCCAAGGCCGTCAGTTCTGCTACGATGTCGGGATGTTGATCCGCTATGTTGAATACTTCTTCCGGGTCCGTTCCCAAATCATATAAAACAGGATGCTTGTAAACAATTTTCTCATCCGGGCCGTAGGCTGATTTATATGAAAAATGAGCTTTATATTTTCCTTTTCTTACTGCATACAGATCATTCCCTCTATAAAAATAAAAAACATCACGTTTGCAGGATGATTTGTCGGTGAGCACATTAAGTAAACTTAATCCGTCATAAGTTCTATCTGTAGGCAGTGTTACTCCTGCCATTTCGCAAAATGTCGGCAATAAATCCAGGCTACTGCCCATATCGGTAATAGTTCCCGGTTTCACCATTGCCCCCCACATAATACAGGGCACACGAAAACCTCCCTCGAACATAGAGGCTTTGCCGTCCTTTAACGGTCCGGAAGAACCTCCTTCTTGTTTGTACGAAAGCCAGGGACCATTATCGGATGTGAAAATCACTAACGTGTTTTTATCCAATCCTACCTGTTTGAGTGTTTGCAATATCTGCCCCGTACTCCAATCCAGTTCTTCAATCGTATCTCCGTATTTTCCTCTTGCCGATCTCCCCTGAAATTCATCAGAAGCATAGACCGGGATATGAGGCATGGGATGTGCTATGTATAGGAAAAAGGGAGCGTCCGTATTCGATTTTATATAACGGACGGCTGCATTTGTGACTTGTTGAGTTAGTCCCTCTTGCTGAGGTTCTTTCTCGATTACTTTCTCCTGTTCATAAAGCATGTATTCGTAGGGATAGTTCTTATGCCCCATTTTCGCCTTTTCCCTACGACTCATGTCGTTTGAATACGGATATCCGTAAAAATATTCGAAACCGTGACGTAAAGGCATGTATTCAGGCAAGCATCCCAAATGCCATTTCCCGATACAAGCTGTATGATAACCAGCCTGTTTTAATAATTCGGGGATAGTCACTTCTTCCGAAGGCAGACCTCCGGGTGAATTAGGAAATAAAACTCTATATTTATTTCCATACATGCCGGTCCGTACACCTAAACGTCCGGTTAGAAATCCCGCACGGCTGGGAGAAGAGACAGATGCAGAGACATAAAAACTTGTCCATTTCTGTCCTTCTATAGCCATTTGGTCTAAGTTGGGTGTTTGAATTGTCGGACTTCCGAAACAAGACAAATCGCCATACCCCATATCGTCGCAGTTGATGACAATAATGTTGGGTTTCGTTTCTTTTTTCGTTTCAGCGGTGCCGTTGTTTACGATCAATCCGCCAGCACAAACAAATGCTAATTTTAATATATTCATAATATGAGAATTAAATGTTCTGCTTACTTATCCGGTTAAGGTTGTTTACCAGCCCGGATTTTGCTCCAGCTTGGTATTTAACGAGCGTTCTTTGTCAGGAATGGGAAGCAAATCATAATACTCCAAATACCCGTTGGGGAATTTGGTTTCGATGATACTTCCTTTATGATCCTTAATTATCTGAGGATACAAGTTTTTGCCTATTTTCCAGCGTCTTACATCTGCCCAATAGCGTCCTTCCAATGCCAACTCTATTCGTCTCTCATGTCTTACTCGTTCACGGGCTTCTTCCCGGCTCATGGATGTCGGCAACAATGAAATTTTCACATCATCCCGTTCCGTACGAATCCTGTTCAATATGGCGATTGCTTCTGCCACGTTCCCGTTTGTCTCTATAATTGCTTCTGCTTTTGATAACAAAACGTCTGCATATCTTAAAACAATATCATTAATATAAGACTGTCCGGCAGGAGGAAGTTTTGATTCATCTTGGATTCTGTATTTTCGAGTGCTTAAATGTTTCAATCGGTTGCCTGCATGATTAAATGCCCCTCCCGGATATAGATAATTAGGGAAACGGTGGCCTAGAATGTAAGACCCCGGAAGTACTACCGTGAAATGTAAACGAGGGTCTCGATTCTCATATGGGTTTTCCGGATCGATAGGTGAACCATCGATTGTTTCATAGGCTTCCACCAAATCGTCTGTAGGGACATAGCGGCTTCCCCGTGTCCAGCTACCGGTACCTGTCCCGCAATACTGGTCGAGATAGGTACCTTGGGAATTCTGCCCTTCAATGTATTGGATGTCGAACAATACCTCTTTGTTGTTTTCATTGGCCGGATCGAACAATCCTTCGTAACTATGGAAAAGTCCGTATTTGTTGAGCGCGTCGATTTGCTCGACACAAGCCAAAACCTCTTTATATTTCCCTTGATATAAATAAGCCCTCATCTTCAAACCCAACGCAGCACCTTTGGTTACCCGTCCGTTTTCCGGAGCATTTGCACTTAAATTGGTAATTGCCACATCGTAATCGTCCAACACTTGCTGCCAGGTTTCTTCCACGCTGGCCCGTTTCAAATTACGTGCTTCTTCCGTAGAAAGCTTTGTTGTTAATAAAATAGGAACGCCGCCATATGTTTCTGCCAGTATGGAATAAGCAAGTCCGCGCAAAAAATGAGTTTCTCCGGAATACATCTTTTTAGATTCTGCCGGCATCTCGACGAGGTCTAACACCGATAATAAATAATTTGCACGCGAGATTATTTCATAACATCTTGTCCAACGATACGTGACAATTCCACCATCGCTGGAACTTAGTCTTCCTGCTCCTAATTTATTGAAGATTTCTTCTGTACCCCAACTGAAGGCATTCGGAGTGGCTCCATCGGTTACTCCAAACCCAAATAACCCCTGATCGAAAACCGTTGTTTCGCGTAATTGGGAATAGACACCGTTTAAAAGGAGCTTTACTTCCGCTTCATTCTCCGGAAAATTAGCAGAAGAGATTTTATCTTCGGGATACAAATCGAGAAAGTTGTCCATACATCCCGTAAAAGGCATACACAATATAAATGATAAACAGCAGATTAATAGATGTTTCATTGTTTTAGAAATTAAGATTTATACCAAATGTAAATATTCTCGGAGAAGGGTAAACTCCTTGCCCTGCATCGAAAGTACTTCTTTCCGGATCATATCCTTCATATCCTTTCTTCCACATAATCGTAAATAGATTTTGTGCATTTGCATACAAATACAACTTTTGTATCTTTAGCATGGATGTGATTTGTCTCGGAATCTCATACCCTACTTGTAAGTTTTTCAATTTTAAGAAGTCGATACGGTGCATCCAGTAAGAGGAGTCGTATGTATCCCATGAGGAATCGAATCGAAGCATAGGAATAGTTGATCCCGAGTTCTCTGGTGTCCAGGCGTCTTTCCACGAATCTGTAATGGTCAGCCATTCATACCGCAAACGGGTCATATCGCTTTTTGTTAATGTATTTGCTAATCCTAAACCTTGAAATAAGATGTTTAAATCGAATCCCTTATACCGTAATCCGGCGGTAATGCCATAAGTGATTTTGGGAATAGTGTTTCCTAAGACTTGTTTATCCTGATAATCCAGTTTCCCGTCATTATTGATGTCCTCATATTTCAGGTTTCCCATTTCCGGTTTAAAGCCGTTGCTATGCATGTGCTGGGCAGCTTCTTCATCCGATTGGTAAATACCGATTGCTTTATATCCGTAGAGCGCTTTGTACGGATGTCCTTCACGGATTAAATAAAGCTGGTCGGGCGATTTACCTCCTTGGAATTTGGTAACATTGTTATTAACGTAAGTAAAATTCAATCCGACATTAAAGCCGAGTCTGTCTTTATTCGTTTCCAGGTTATCATAATTAACTACTAATTCAAACCCTCTATTATTCATCTTGCCTACATTCTCAAACGGTGCGGTTTTATTACCTAGTATGTTGGGGATTGGCAACTGAACAATAATGTCCTTCGTTTTTTTATCAAAATAATCAGCTTCTATATTCAGCCTATTATTCAAAAAGCCAAGGTCAACGCCGATATCCAGTGAAGAGGTTGTTTCCCAACTAATGTTTTCATCCACTAAAGCGGTGACTGCAGATCCTGAAGCCAATGAACCTCCATAATTGTAACTTGACTCAAAATTGGAAGTGATCAGGGTCAGGTAAGGCCAGTACTGGCCGTCATTAAGGGTTTGGTTCCCTAATTGTCCCCAGGATGCACGTAGTTTTAAGTTTGAAAACACATTCAGATTTCTGATAAATGCTTCTTCACTCAAGCGCCATCCGGCAGAGAAACCAGGGAAAACACCCCACCGATTTCCTCGTTTAAAACGTGACGAGGCATCCGCTCTCAAATTCATTTCAAACAAGTATTTATCGTCAAAGGCATAATTCAACCGACCGAAATAGGAGGCCATACGTAATCCTTTCAAAGTCCCTTCTCCTTTAATGCCATCTGTTCCGGCATCTACCTGAGTTAATCCTTCTTTAGGGGGATTTGTTCTTCGGGCCATAACGTTTCTTATGCTGTAATTTTCCAATTGGGTACCGGCTATGGCTGCAACATAATGCTTGTTTGCAAACTTTTTGCTGTAGTTTAATGTCGCATGGAAGTTGTTACGCATTTTCGATTCCTGGCTTCTTCTTAATATTATACCGTCCAGATTATAATTCTTAGGCAAGCTCTCTATACCGGAATCCGTATATCCGTAAATAGTTTCGTTATATTTGTCTTCCATTACCCAAATGCCGTTGGAAGCCCAGGTTACCTGCAAATTCAAATCTTTTGTGAAATTGACGGTTGCGAAGGCATTCAGAGACATATAGTCGTTGGTCGTTTTCTTTTCTCCGTTTGCGGCATCTATCAACGGCTGATAAAGTGCGTATAATAAGCTCCCGTTGTCTTCAATAGCTTGTACTGAACCGAAACGTCCATCGCGGGTGTACGGAGCAATGAATGGTGCTGCACCTGCCAATTGCTGGGATACGCGTCCTAAGTCGAATGGCTCGTAAGAATTTTTTCTTTGATAATTTAAGCGGGCGCCCACTTTGAACCAGGAGTTTACTTTATATTCCATGTTGGCCCTGATACCGAATTTCTCTGCTTTGGTATTCTTTAAAATTCCTTCCTGGTTTAAATAGTTCAATGATAAGAAGGAGGAAAGTTTCTCCGATCCTCCCCGGATCGATAAATTATGTCCCGTAATCAAAGCATTCCGGTAAAGGTAATCGTACCAGTCGGTATTGGGATATTTGTAAGGGTCGGTCCCTGCTGCAAATTCCGAAATTAGTGTTTCGGAGAAGAGTGGATTCTCGCCGCTATTAACCAACGCTTGATTCACCATATCCATATGTTCGGCACTGTTTGTCACCAAATCAAAATGACGTCCAAGCTGCTGCATTCCGACGTATGAGTTGAGTTCTACCTGGGTCTTTTCATTGTTCTTACCCATTTTCGTAGTTACCAGGACTACCCCGTTGGCTGCTTTTGACCCGTAGATTGCAGCACTTGCCGCATCTTTCAAGACGGTAATGCTTTCTATATCAGTCGGATTGATCTGACTGAATACGCCTTCCACGCCGTCGATGATGACCAGCGGATCTGAATTATTTAGCGTCCCCCAGCCACGTATCCTCAACTGTGCACCGTCACTTCCTGGTTTCCCTGAATTTTGGCTGATCCATACCCCCGACACTTTACCGGAAAGTACCTGTGAGGCATCGGTAATCGGACGGTTCGCCAGTTCTTCATCGAATTTGACGGAAGAAACCGATCCTGTCAGATTCACTTTTTTCTGCGTCCCATATCCAACAACAACTACCTCTTCCAATGTTTGTGAATCTTCTTTCAGGGTAACATGCAACTGATATTTACCGTTTAAACGATGTTCTTGAGGCATATAACCGATATAAGATACCTGAATGATTGCATTTTCTGGCACTTCAAGCGTAAAATTCCCGTCGATATCGGTAATAGTACCGGTTGTTGTGCCTTTTACAGATACATTTGCTCCGATAACGGGTACTCCGTTTTGGTCTACTATTTTTCCCGAAAGTTGTTTTTTTTGCTGGGTAATAGCGGGTACTGTTGTTGTCGTTTGTTTTTTGAACAAATAAATTTTATTGTTTCTGATCTCATAACTCAGATTGGTATCAGCAACAAGTTTTTCCAATACCTGGGCTACATCGGCATCTTCCACCTGGATACTTACTATTCTGTCCAAGTTGACGATCTGCTTGCTGTATGCAACGCTAAGTCCCGTCTGTTTGGTGATGGCTGATAACACTTTTTCAACCTTGACGTTATTGAGGGAGATGGATACCCTTTGGGCGGAAGCCTCCGCTGTAAAAGTTAACAAAGAGATGACTAGAAATAAGAATGTCAGTTTCATTGCATTCGGGATTTTCTCAATTAATATTAAAAGGTGCCTGGGGATAAGGCACAGATTATTTTTTTTCATATTTTTGAAATGAATTTATGTATTAGAAATTAATTTGAATTTCGGTACGTCGAATAACCGGGGATGTGGGGACATTTCCGGTTATTTTTTTGAGTCTGTTATGTTGTGTCGTTCATGCTTGTCTTTATTTATAGGTTAAACAATATGATAGTTTCTCGATCCTTTACAGGGCGACTAGTCCCTGTTTGTCTTTATATAGTAGACACACAAGGGACAAAAAAGTATGAGTGGGATATGTAAAATTATTTATTTTTTACTTCTTATCTTTATAATTTCCTCTTTTTCAGAGAATTGTACGGGTGTTATTTTTTCAAGATCTTTCAGAATCTGTTCCAGTTTTTGATCTGTGGACGTTAGTGTATAGTTATAATAGAGCAGCGAGGAATCCTGCATTTCGAACTCTACGTTGTACCAGCGGGACAGGGTCGTGATGACTTCGGATAAAGGCGTATTATTGAATACGATCTGATTTTTTTTCCAGGCAGAGTTATGCCCGATATCTTCAGGCCGGGATATTTTGCAGACACCGGTTTTGCGGTTGTAGGTGGCTTTCTCCCCCGGTTGTAAATGAGCAAGCGGGCGGGAATTGTTGGCTAGGGCTACTTTTCCGGTTTCCAGCGAAACGAAGATATCCGGATCGGTTGCGTATGCTTTTACATCGAATGTCGTACCCAATACTTTTACATTGATATCTTTTACATCCACAATGAACGGGCGGTCTTTGTTGGGAGATACTTCGAAGAAGGCTTCTCCCTCCAATTCGACTTTACGTTCGTTGAAACCGAACTTCCTCGGGTATTTGATGCGTGTCTCGGCATTAAGTATCGCCTTGGAACCATCCTGGAAGATCAGTTGCATGCGTTCACCTTTGGGGACATATATTTCTTCGTAACCGGAATCGGCGAAAAGATCGATATGCTTATCTATATACCAGAATTGCCCGAGGAACAACAGTAACGGTATAAGGATGGCGGCTGCACGAAAAATGAATCGTTTTCTTTGTTGTAAGTGGATCTTCTTCATGATGAACTGATACATTTCGTCTGTAGGGATGGATCGTTCTGCATACAGTTTTTCGCTGCCGGGTTGTATCTTTTCCATATCTTCATCCATTAGCGACGATAAATATCGGGAACCCTCGGGTGTGGAGAACCAGCGGATTACCTGGCGGGCTTCCTCCGGGGTGGCCGTGTTGTTGAGGGTCCTGTCGATGATATGTTTATCTGGTGCTTTCATTTTATTCCTGTTTTCTTAATTGACACATAACTGGGTGGATGGTATGAGTGTTTGTTACTCTTTTTTTCTTTTCAGGGGAAAAGAGAGGAGAGTAATAGGATTAGTAACTTATCGAAATGTTCACGGAGCAGCTTGATAGCCTGCGAGTAATGAGTTTTGACAGTCGGTATGGAGATCTGCATTTTTTCTGCGATTTCCTGATTGGATAAACTGTCTTTCAGCTTGTACAGGCAGACTGCTTTCTTTTGTTCCGGTAGGCTGTCGATGGCCCGGTACAGTTGCTCGGTCATTTCCTTCTCTTCAAGTTTTGATAATATTTCGTTTTCATATTCGATTGTTTCCTGTGCCAGTTCGTAATTCTTCTCCAGAGCGGTGTAGTTGTTGCGTATCTCGTTCAGGAGATGGTTTTTCAACATGGTGTACAGGTAGTTTCTCAGGTTGATATGGATGCTGAACAGGGAACGCGATTCCCAGAGTTTCAGGAATATCTGCTGGACAGCGTCTTTTGCGGTGTCATTATCTTTTAAATATTTGTATGCCAACACATAGAGCAGCTTGTGGTAGCGTTCGTAAATAGCAGTAAAAGCCCTCTCATTTCCTTTTTGCAAAAGAATAAGTAACTCGTCATCGGTTTGCCCGGATATGGAGAGGAACCGCTTGTGCATATAATAGTATCCCTTTTAGATTTCTGTGCAAATATAGCTTTAATATGAAACTTTCCAATCGCTGAACTCCAAACTTAACTGTTCCCACCGTTCTTTTCTTTCTGTTTCCTCGCGCTCTTCCAGAGGATTTGAAACGGAAAGGCCGATTAGCCGGATGGGGTTGGTTGCGTAATCCACTTCCCTGAGCAGTTGTTTGGCCAGGGGAAGAATATCATTCAGGGTGGTGAGTTCATGGGGTTGCGTGATACTTTTCGTTTTCAGGGTGAAATCATGGAATTTAATCTTTAATGTCAGTGTGTTCCCTTTGAAGCCTGTCCGTTGCAGGCGGCCGATTAATTCGGTGGCGGCATGATAAAGCTCGATGATGACGGAAGAGGTACGGGAAATATCCTTTTCCAATGTATGCTCGCATCCGACGGATTTACGGATACGGACGGCTTCGACCGGGCGAAGGTCTATTCCCCGGGCACATTCGTAATACAGACTGCCTGCTTTACCGAACTGGCGGCTCAGCATTTCCAGCGAACAGTCCCGTAATTCGGCACCGTTATGAATGCCTAATGTGTGCATTTTTTTGGCAGTGACCGGACCCACACCCCAGAATGACTCAATGGGTAGCCGGGCGATAAAGTCGAGTGCCTGAGCCGGATGGATGGTGCAAAGGCCGTCCGGCTTACGGTAATCGGAGGCGATTTTAGCCAGGAATTTATTGTATGAAATACCGGCGGAGGCGACCAGATGCAGTTCTTGCCTTATCCGTTGCTTGATTTCTTTGGCAATGTCGACCGCCAGGGGGATTTGCTTTTTATTTTCCGTCACATCGAGGAAGGCTTCATCCAGCGAAAGCGGTTCGATGATATCCGTATACTCATGGAAAATCTCGTGGATTTGTGAAGAAACTTCTTTATATACGCTCATTCTGCCCGGCACAAAAATCAGGTGAGGACATAAGCGCTTGGCTTTTTGTGACGACATGGCGGAACGGACACCGTATTTACGTGCCTCATAACTGGCCGCGGCAACCACGCCGCGCTCTTCCGAATAACCGACCGCCAGCGCTTTTCCCCGCAGCTCCGGATTATCCCGCTGTTCGACCGATGCATAGAATGCATCCATATCTATATGTATGATTTTACGTTCCGTATAACCTCCTTTTCCTAAACAAAGATACGTAAAAGGGAGGAGATACCGTAGGGACACAACCTTCTTTTGGCTAAATTACAGATTTTCAAGCGTTTGTTTTAGTTAAGAACACCAAAAAGAACATGAGAGCCTACAAAAAACAAAATTAGGTGTCTCTAATACTGTCGCAAACATATATATATTTTCTTTTTAATCGTATGGTTATTATTGGTTTAAAATAACTTTTCATTCGACAATTATTCTTTATGTATTTAACATCTGTCGCATAATCATTCGATAACTGTCGAATGAATAAAGAACATATGTCGAACGATTATTTATGTGAAACGGAAAAATAATTCAGAAGACAGTGAAAAGTAACTGTGGAAGATTTGGATTGGGTGAAAGGCGAATATCATTCCGTGAATAAAGAGATAATCAGTAATTGAGGTAGTGATGTCTGTAATTTATCTACAAAGGAAGTCTTTTTCTTCCCGTAATTTTGCAACGTAGAAACAACATAGTTAGATAATCCTCCTAAAACATCTTGACAATGCTTATTGAATGGGACTGGAATTATAAAATGAATAACGAAACAATTAAATATTATATCATGGAAATAATTAAAAACAAAGAATTCGGAGGCGAACGTCCTCTATTCGCTACACACGACTTGCAACTGGAAAATGTAACCATTCATACAGGCGAGTCCGCACTGAAAGAATGCAGTAATATCATTGCCGTGAACTGCCGGTTTGAAGGTAAATATCCTTTCTGGCATACTAATGGCTTTATTGTAAAGAATTGCCTTTTTACGGAGGGAGCACGGGCGGCCCTGTGGTATTCCCAAAATCTCCAAATGACGGATACGGTAGTAGAGGCCCCGAAGATGTTCCGTGAAATGGACGGAATCAGGTTGGAAAATGTACAACTTCCCAATGCCCTGGAAACCCTGTGGCATTGCCGCAACGTGGCACTGAAAAATGTACAGATAGACAAGGCCGATTATTTATTCATGCACAGTGAGGATATCCGTATCGAGAACTATAGTCAGAATGGGAATTATTCTTTCCAGTACTGCAAAAATGTGGAAATCCGCAACGCCGTTATCAACTCGAAAGATGCTTTCTGGAATACGGAAAATGTAACGGTATACGATTCAGAACTGAATGGAGAGTATCTAGGCTGGCATTCACGCAATCTTCGGCTGGTGAACTGTAAGATTTCAGGTACGCAACCGCTCTGTTACGCCCATAATCTCATTATGGAGGATTGCATAATGGGTGATGATGCCGACCTGTGTTTTGAATATAGCAGTGTGGATGCCACTATCAACAGTCCTGTTCATAGCGTGAAGAATCCGCGTGCCGGTATTATTCTGGCAGAGAGTTACGGTGAGATCATCATTGATAGAAATATCAAAGCTCCTGCCGACTGCGAACTGAAATTATGGGACAACAGAACTTGCTTCAGCGCATGAAATATGTTTTCGATAAAATAACTCCCCGGCGTGCTACCAATTCCTACAAATGGGATACGGCACACGACGATGATGTTCTGCCGATGTGGGTTGCCGATATGGATTTCCGTACGGCTCCCGCTGTGGTGGAGGCTCTGCGCAAACGGGTGGAACACGGTATCTTCGGTTACACAAAAGTGCCTCCGGCTTATTATGAGGCAATAACGGATTGGTTTGCCCGGCGGCACGGCTGGCAGATTGAAAAAGACTGGATTATTTATACTTCGGGCGTCGTACCGGCATTGTCAGCCGTTATCAAGGCACTCACCGTTCCGGGAGACTGCATTCTGGTACAACCCCCGGTTTATAATTGTTTTTTTTCTTCCATCCGCAATAATGGTTGCGAAATAGTGGAAAATCCTCTTCTTTATATAAACGAAACTTACCGTATCGATTTCGCCGGATTGGAGCAAAAAGCTTCTGATCCGAAAGTAAAGCTGTTACTTCTTTGCAACCCCCATAATCCGGCAGGGAGAGTCTGGACCCGGCAGGAACTGACACGTATCGGTGAAATCTGCCTCCGCAACGATGTGATTGTTATAGCGGATGAGATTCATTGTGAGCTGGTTTATCCGGGACATACCTATACTCCTTTCGCTTCTATCTCGGAAGAATTCCTGATGCATTCCGTCACATGCACGTCTCCAAGCAAAGCATTTAACCTGGCAGGACTACAGATTGCCAATATTATCTCGGCTGATGAATATATGCGTATGAAAATAGACAAAGCCATCAATATCAACGAAGTTTGTGATGTGAATCCGTTCGGAGTGGAAGCACTGATGGCCGCTTACAACGACGGAGAGGAATGGCTGGAAGAATTGAAACATTATCTGGCGATAAATTACAGTTATCTGAAAACCTACTTCAATGAGTACCTCCCGGAATTCCCTGTAGTGATACTGGAAGGCACATACCTGGTATGGGTGGATTGCTCGATACTGAAACGGCGTTCGAAAGAGATAGTGGAAATACTTCTGAAAGACGAAAAGCTTTGGGTAAATGAAGGAAGCATGTATGGTGAGGCGGGTGAAGGTTTTATCCGTCTGAATATAGCCTGCCCCCGTCAGGTGCTGATAGACGGTCTGGACCGATTAAAGAGGGGCCTTAAAGAGATAATTCTTTTGCCACACTAAATAGTAGTCTAAATCCTTCAGACCATTTTTTATGAATCAACCAATCCTGAAAGTTCAGATCATGATTGTGGTTTTCTAAAAGATGTATGTTCAGGTTTGTTTTATTACAGACTTCGAATCGTTCCTGTAAGTCATAAACACCTTCTACCGGCACGTTTGCATCTTCCTTACCATGAAAAATATGTATAGGTATATGTAGTCGTAACAATCTTGTTTTGTTCGGTTCAAGTTTAAAATGGCTTTTAAACCATTGGGGAGTTATATTAAAGTAATTACTTCTAATCCACAGCCAATCATTGTTGGTTATTCTTTTTATTAATTCTCCATGGAACGGCATGCGCATTTTTTCAATGTCATGTATATCGATGACGCCGTTTTTTACTATATCCAGTGAATCAAATGGCATATTCTGAAACATGTAGGTTTTATGCCGGATAACTGTTTCCTCCTCTGTTTCATATTCTTCTTTACTGATCGCTTTATCTCCGTCTTTGTCGAAAACGGAGTTTGCCATTATCATTACTCCATGTCCTTTATTTTGCCATAAGATGATATCATACATATTTTCATGGGCATATCCGTGTAGTAATAAAGCGTCTATATGCACGACCTTTCGTTCTGCAACGAGCGCGGCAATAATAGTACCCTCACTTATTCCATAAAGTAGAATCTTGCATTCTGTAAAGCGTTGGTCTTTTTGAAGGAATGAAATCATTGTCTCCACATCTTCAGCTTCCTGAACAGGAGTATATTTTGCATATTTTGCGGAATCCACTTCTACAAATAAAGGAGGAGTTTCGCCTGTTTTGCATCCCCGGCGGTTATAGGTAAAAAATGCCGTTCCTTCTTCACAAAAGCCGTTCGCAAGTTCATCAAAATAATTGAATGTCGTTCTCTTTGTCAAATAGGTAGTCGGCCCCGTTCCGGCAATACAAAAGACAATTGTTTTCACTTTATTATCCGGTAAACACAGGCGGGCTTCAATTACTTCTCCGTCATTTAACGGGATTGTTTTGATTTCCGGAATAAAAGCAAAAGCATTACTGCTTAGCAAAAATACGAATAGGCTGATAATAACTCGTTTCATACGTATATTTTATTTGTTTGACTCTTCAAATTGTTTATAGAGCTCTTTTAGTTCATGAAGAGCTTTTTGATAATTTCGATTTATAGAACGTCTTACTATCAATAGGTAAATGATAAGTCCGAGCGGAATAATAATGACAGTCAAAATGCCGGGAGTAACATTTACCGTTATTTGATAAAAAACATAGAAACCTATTGAAAACAGAAAAGAACATGCATATATGACCAAATTATATTTGGTGTTAAATCTTATCGTGTTCTCAAATTCCTTTATTCGATATTCCAGCCATTCTTTTACAGGCTTGCTATTAGTATATTTCCGCATTTTGTAAGCAGAGCGTTCCCAAAGCAGATAAGAAACAGATAATATAACTAAAGCGCTGACATCTAAGAGCATTCCTTCCATACTCTGCTCCCTTAAAAATAATGTTGCGATGAGATACACAATCACAGCAATGACAACGAGTCGAAAAATAGTCCCGGGATATACTGTTTTGATTGATTTTCTTACAGATTTAACCACTATTTCGTTTAGTTCTTCCTCGGAATACGGTTTCATCTCTTTTACAGTTTCTGTTTTCCAAATATCTTTAATGTCATTTGTTTCCATAATACTTACTTTTTAAATTGTTTTTGTAATCGGCTCTTTAGCCTGTGAATTTTCATTCCGATGTTGGAACTGCTCATTCCGACTATTTCAGCAATTTCCTCATAACTATAATCTTCCATGTAAAGCAACATGATCGATTTATCTATTTCATTCAGTTTATACAGAGCGTTTATAAGCCTTTGGTAGTTCTCGTTCTGTTCTTGTTGCTCATTGGGGGTGGCCGCCTCTATATTGAGCGCAGAATCAGAAGCATCGCAGAACTCGATCCGGCTGTCTTGTCTGACCTTTGAAATAGAAGTGTTTATAGCTACTGCATAAATCCATGAAGCTGGTTTCTCTTTGTTTTGTAACGATGGGAAAGAACGCCAAAGCTGATAGACGACTTCCTGGAAATTATCCTCTTTGTCTATTTTCGACTTAAAATATACCTGATTTACCTTATGGATAATACCTTGGTAAGCAGACAATATCTTTAGAAATTCTTTTTGGTTTGACTTCATTTGTTTGAACTTTATTATATAGTCGGGGAAAAGGTGTTTTTATAACAGAGTTGATGGAAAAAAATATTCAGTCCATAACGGTACAAAGCAAAACAGAGCGTAATGAATGCCCTGCCTGTTAATTTGATACCCTCTGCCTGAGACTGTTTTTTTAATTGGAAGTCTATTTTTGACTTTCTCCGATTATTCATCCGATGCTAAATGTATATCTGTTTCTTTAATGTTCGCATATCTGCTTCAATGAAATTAATCTCCAGTCCCGTTCCGGAGGCTTTTGCCTTTGCTTGTTCAAGCATTGATGAAGTGTAATCTACTCCACAAATCTGTAATCAAGGTTAGAACATCTGTAATTTATCTACAAAACAAAGCAACATAAGCCTTTACCTTTACCTCTGTAAAATTAAAGAAATCTTTGAACATAGATAAAAACAGAAAAACAATGGAAAAAAGAATTGTCATGGTTACAGGCTCCGGTATGGGGATTGGACTTGCTTGTGCAGAAGCATTTGCCCGTGAAGGGGCAACCGTTATAATGGCGGATATTCAAAAGCCGGAAGAGCAGGCTCGAAAACTTATTGATGCCGGATATGATGCTGTAGCTTATCAATGTGACGTATCGGATGTGCAGGCAGTGAAGGAAATGATCGATTGGATAGTCTCGACATATGGACGCCTGGATGCAGCACTTAACAATGCAGGCATTCAAACACCGCAACGCCCGATGGCGGAAATTACGGACGATGAGTTTGACCGTACTGTTGCAGTCGACCTCAAAGGGGTATGGAACTGTATGAAATTCGAAATCGGGCAGATGCTAAAACAAGGAGGTGGAGCTATTGTCAATACCTCTTCGCAAGGAGGAGTAACAGCTTTCGCCGGACAGGCTGCCTATATTTCCTGTAAACATGGTGTTATTGGCATGACACGTACGGCAGCTATGGACTACGCAGCAAAAGGAATCCGGATCAATGCCGTTTGTCCGGGGGTAATACTTACTCCGATGGCAGAAGAATTAATACGTAGAAACCCGCAATTAGAAAAAGAACTGGTCCGTGATATACCGGCCGGACGTTTAGGTAAGCCGGAAGAGATAGCAGATGCAGTGTTGTGGCTCTGCAGTCCGGCCTCCAGTTTTGTGCATGGTCATGCTTTACTGGTAGACGGTGGCTTTACGATTCATTAAATCTACAAAAAACAACATCAAATAATAAGAAGAATATTGAACTTTTGAAAAATATGAAAAAAGTATTAGTCATATCATCAAGTCTCCGTTTGCGGAGTAACTCGGAAGCCTTGGCGGACGAATTTATCCGCGGGGCTGCCGAAGCGGGAAATGAAGTTGAGAAAATAACCCTAAAAGATAAGGAGATACATTTCTGTAAAGGCTGTCTCAACTGTCAGAAAACACAAAAATGTGTCATCAAAGATGATGCTCCTGACATCGTGGAAAAAATGCACGATGCCGATGTAATCGCATTCGCAACACCCATTTATTACTATGAAATGTGCGGACAGCTCAAAACATTGCTTGACCGTGCCAATCCGCTTTATCCTTCCGACTATCGTTTCCGTGATATTTACATGCTGACCAGCGCAGTGGAAAATGAGGAGTATGTACCGAAACGTGCTGTTGCAGGGCTCACTGGATGGATCGACTGTTTCGAAAAGGCTCGTCTTGCAGGAACGGTATTCGCCGGAGGGGTCAATGGACCGGGCGAAACCGAAAGTCATCCCGTGTTAAAGCAGGCATACGAAATGGGAAAGGCTGTCTGAAAATTTTTTATCTGCTAGCCACTTAGAGAGTGACTCCGGATTTGAAGATGGCAATTTCCCGGTATCCTTTCTTTTCGTTGTTTACGAAACGGCCTCCGGCGACCTCCAATATGAATCGGATAAACTGCTCGCTGAGGGTTTCCATCGATTCACCTTCCACCAACGTTCCGGCATTAAAATCAATCCAGCCGGGTTTGTTTTCCGATAGAGCGGTGTTTGTCGATATCTTGACAGTGGGGATAAACGTGCCGAAAGGTGTTCCGCGTCCGGTGGTGAAGAGTACCATGTGGCAACCGGAAGCCGCCAGTGCTGTGCTGGCCACCAGGTCATTGCCCGGGGCACTTAACAGGTTTAGTCCGCGGGTGGTTAGCCGGTCTCCGTACATGAGGACATCTTTTACTCCGGATTTGCCGGACTTTTGCGTGCATCCCAATGACTTTTCTTCCAGTGTGGAGATTCCTCCGGCTTTATTTCCCGGTGAGGGATTCTCGTAGACCGGCTGCTTGTTCTCCAGGAAGTAGGCTTTGAAATCGTTAATCAGACGGACGGTTTTGTTGAACAACTCTTCTGTCGTGCAACGGTTCATCAACAATGTTTCCGCACCGAACATTTCGGGGACTTCCGTCAGGACGGTTGTTCCTCCCTGTGCAACCAGAAAGTCGGAGAAGACACCCAGCAACGGATTGGCCGTGATGCCGGAGAAACCGTCCGAGCCACCGCATTTCAGTCCGACGCGCAGTTCGCTCATGGGAATGGCTGTCCGTTTATCGGCCGAGGCGATTGTGTATAATTCCCGCAGGATGTTCATTCCTTCTTCGTGTTCATCCTTTACCTGCTGGCAAATCATGAAACGGATGCGTTCGGTATCGTATTCTCCGAGAAATTCGCGGAAAGCATCTGGCTGATTGTTTTCACACCCCAGTCCGACGACTAACACGGCGCCGGCATTCGGATGCTTTGCCATGTTACGTAATATCTTACGGGTATTTTCGTGGTCGTTGCCTAATTGTGAACAACCGTAATTATGGGGGAAGGCGACGATGGCATCGACGTCTTTTCCCAAAGTTTCCTGCCGGAGCGTTTCTGCCAGTTGGTTTACGATGCCATTCACACAGCCTACCGTGGGAATAATCCATATCTCGTTACGGATTCCCACATCACCGTTCCTGCGACGGTAGCCGTTAAAGGTCAGACCTTTGTCGGGAATGTCCAAAGTCGTGTCCTGCGGTTGCCAGGTATAGTCCTGCAAACCTTCCAGATTCGTTTTGATATTCTTCTCGTTTACCAGGGAGCCTGTGGATATATCCTTCCGGGCATGTCCGATAGGGAAACCGTACTTGATGATGGACTCGCCTGTTTTAAAGTCTTGCAGCGCCACTTTGTGACCGGCCGGAATTTCTTCGCGGACAGTGACGGTGGTGGTTCCGACAGTTATATTATCTCCTGTCGATAGTGTATCGACGGCTACGACCACATTGTCGGCAGGGTTTATTTGGATCTGTTTTTTCATCGGAGAATCTCTTTTACGACTTCGCGCATTCCTTTTTCCTGAATGGCATCCAGGTAGTAGACTATTTTATCGGCCAGGCCGGGTATTTCGTTCAGGTTTTCTCCCCAAATATCTTCTGCTGCCAGGATTTTACCGGCAACTTCCTGCGTGGAGCCTGTCGCCCAGAGGGTATTCATCAGGGAGATGTTTTTCGGGTCGTCATTCGGAACGATTGCAGTTCCGTCTGTCCGGTTGCCACCTTTGTAGTAGGTTAAGATGGCTGCCAGTCCCAGGACGAGTCCTTCCGGAAGTTTTCCTTTCCGTTTCAGGTATTCTTTCAATCCCGGCAGGTCGCGTGTCTGGAATTTGGGGAAAGAGTTCAACATGATAGAAGTAACCTGATGGTCGACAAACGGGTTGTTGAAACGTTCCAATACATCATTGGCGAACTTTTCCAGTTCCGCTTTAGGTAGGTTCAATGTTTCCATCAGTTCCTCGAACATTACCTTACGGATGTATTTTCCAATGACTTCATCCTGACAGGCATCCCGCACGATGTCGATTCCCGACAGGAAGGCAACCGGCGACAGGACAGTGTGCGGGCCGTTCAGCAACGTCACTTTCCGTTCATGATACGGTGCTTCGGATGGAACAAACAGGACATTTAGTCCCGCTTTGTCGGCAGGAAATTCGTTGGCAATCTCCTGTGGCGCTTCGATAACCCATAGATGGAATATCTCAGCCTGCACCACCAGGTTATCGTTGTATTGCAGTTTCTCTTTGATCGCGTCGATGTCTTTGCGGGGGAAGCCGGGGACGATGCGGTCGACTAAAGTGGCATAAACGCCGCAGGCTTCTTCAAACCAATTCCTGAACTCTTCACCCAGTTGCCACAGGTCGATATACTGGTAAATTGTTTCTTTCAGTTTGTGTCCGTTCAGGAAGATGAGTTCGCAGGGAAAGATAATCAGACCTTTGCTTTTATCTCCGTTGAATGTTTTAAAGCGGTGGTATAATAACTGGGTCAGTTTGCCGGGATAGGAAGCTGCCGGAGCATCCTCCAACCGGCAGGCTGGGTCGAAAGTGATTCCGGCTTCGGTCGTATTGGAGATGACAAAACGCATTTCCGGTTGTTCCGCCAGCCGGATGAATGCCTCGAAATCCGTATAGGGATTCAGTGAACGGCTGATCACGTCGATCAGTTCAAGACTGTTGACGGTTTTGCCTTTATCCAGTCCCTGGAGGTTGACATGATACAGGTTGTCCTGCTTGTTCAACATATCGACCATCCCTTTTTCAATAGGCTGGACGACTACGACATTGCTGTTGAAATCTGCTTTTGCATTCATATTCCAGATAATCCAGTCTACAAATGCCCGGAGGAAGTTCCCCTCGCCAAACTGTATGATACGCTCCGGCCGGGTGATGACCGGAACGTTTTGTTTATTTAATTCTTTCATTTTACTTTTATCTGTTTACGACGAAGTTACGTATCTGGCATTCCGTACCGATGGAATCGGGATTCTTGTCTTTCGAGATGCGAAGTACCAGTTTATGGGTTGTGTCGTCTAATTCTGTTTCAAACATATATACCCAAGGGATATAAAGATATTTGCTCCATTGAGTGAAAGTATCCAACTTTTTGAATGGGGCACCGTCGATGCTGTATTCAAGGATGCCTGCTGTCGGGCCGGGCGTACAGAAGATACCGATTGCCTTTCCTGTGAAATCGAGTGTCAGTTTGTCTCCGGGACGGGTTGCTTCGAGCATCGGTACGTCTGCGAATCCTCTCCGTTTTTCGTATTTGTTGTCCGCCCGCCAGGAAGGAACGTATTTCCAGCCTTTATTCAGCTTCGCTTCTTTCAGGTCGATGAAATCACCTTTGTAATAACTGTATTCGTCGAGCGGTTCTTCCGGAATCTCATGGGCAACCACCGGGCTGTCGGGAGTAATTCCTTTCCACATGCTGTCGAACAGGTGGTTGATGGCTGCGGCATAGAATGTATGTCCGAACGGGAGCGGATGGGTTCCGCCGAACTGTTCCCAGGTGAACTCGCCGTCCTGCATCCGTTCGCCTATTTCCTGCACGAGGTTGACTGACGGGATGAGGTAATGGTTGGCTACCCGTTCATGGTTCAGGACTACGTCCGGCTGTTGCTTTTTCGCTACCATCGGGATAAACGGGTCGTAGATGAAATGCAACATGATAATGTCCATTTCAGGATTGCTCAGTAACGCATGACGTACTTCGCCTTCCATGCCGCGCACCTGTTCCAGTGGGGTAAAATAGTTGGTATGGTCGTTTACGGCTGCTTCAACGAATAGCAAATCTATCTTTCCTTTCGACAGCACGTCATTTTGCAGGCGGAAAGCCCCCGGTGTCGTACCGGTAGAACCGATGCCGGCTTCCACGAACTCGAATGTGGTATAGGGGAAACGTTGTTGCAGCTGCTTTTCAATCCTGTTCTTCCAACCGTTCATCTCCGTGATGGAACCGCCCAGGAAGGCGACGCGGCCTTTGCGTTCTTTCTCAAACTTGACGAATGAGTTTTGCAGGCTGCCGCGCACATTGTAATGCAGGTACTTTTCATATTCCGGCTGATGGCGGAGTATAAAGTCCACGACCGGTTCCGGGTTTTCGAGGCTGTGCGGATGGTGGTCCACACCCGGTTTGATAATCACTTCAACCGGTCCTCCCAGTGCCAGGTAACGGGAACGGACTACGTCCATATTGTCTTTAAAAGGAACAGTTTTGTCGCTATCTCCGCAAACGCTGATGATAGGGATACCTGCTTTAGCCAATGGTTCCAGGTTGTCAATCGGGTTGCCTTTGAACGAATTCATGTCTTCATCCGTCAGGTTCCATTCCTTCAACAGGTCGTTCCATAATGCTGCATTTTTTCTTCCCGGCCAGCTGAACACGTCGCAGACGGGAGCGTCGATATAGATACAGGCTATTTTGTCTGTATTCTTAGCGGCCCAGTTCAACGCATACAGTCCGCCACGGCTGAATCCTTCCAGGGTTACTTTCGGTGAAAGTCCGTAGTAGTTTTTTATGTAGTTATAGAAGTCCGTACCCCATGCAACGGCACGCGGGTTGCCGTAACAGTGTGTCACATCATAATAGGCAACATGGAATCCTTTTTCCAGCAGGGCCTTAT
Source organism: Parabacteroides goldsteinii DSM 19448 = WAL 12034 (assembly GCF_000969835.1). Taxonomy (GTDB): domain Bacteria; phylum Bacteroidota; class Bacteroidia; order Bacteroidales; family Tannerellaceae; genus Parabacteroides; species Parabacteroides goldsteinii. The sequence goes on along the minus strand of NZ_KQ033912.1, from coordinate 1,848,363 downwards.
CTACGCTGGGGAAAGCGTTGAAGAAGGCGGGACGCCAAATCCACGGATTCCCTTTGGCTGCCTGTTTCGGCACGACGACGATTGCGTCACGTCCTTTAAACTGAAAGTCGTAGCGGTCGCATCCGTTCCACTCGCTTTTGAAACCGGGAAAGGCCTGCATCCGGTGAGATGATTCCTGTCCGGTGATTGCCTTGTACACCGTTTCCGCAATCTTATGTGCTCCGACAGGGTCGGGATGCACGTTGTCAGGAAAATGCTCTTTCATACCGCTTAGAGCCGTGTGTAAATCGATGACCGGTAATTTGTTTCTTTTCGCAACCTGGTCGATTACAGGGATAACGCCATGTTCGATAATACTGTCGTTAATACTGTATTGTACCTGGTAGGCTTTGGGGGGATAACACAGGTAGATTTTCGGCTTGGACGGTATCGCCTTGAAGGCGCTGACCATTGTCTGAATATCCTTGGGCAGGTCTGCCTTGTATTTCCAGTTGAACGATTTGGAATCGTTTGTGCCCAATTTGATAACGACGATGTCCGGATTGTACTTTAAGGCATCCTGAAACATCTGCTCTTTCATGTACGGATGATCGCCTTTCATCAGCATGGTGCGGGCACTGAACCCGAAGTTGCGGACTTCATAACCCCGTCCGAGCATTTGCCCGAGCACTGACGGATAACTATCACGGTCGCGGTTCGCAATACCAGCTCCGAAAGTAATACTGTTTCCTACACAAGCAACCCGAATCACTTCGGTAGCCTCCTGCGCCCAGCCGTTCAGGCCGGCGATTAAAATAAATACAATTAGATTGATTAGCTTTTTCATGGTAACTTATCTCGATTCATGATTATTGTTAGAGAAACCTTGCGAAGATAATGAATTTTTTGATATCTCAGAACTCTACAAGAATACGAAATACTTTCCCCGGGTCGGCACTCCATTCCTGCATGGCTGTCAGCGCCTCTTCGGGTGTTACTATTCTGGAAATTAAGTCTTCACGCGGACAACTGTCCTGTTGGAGATAACGGACTACGGCCCTGAAATCTTCCGGCAGTGCATTGCGCGAACCCCGTATATCCAGTTCTTTCTGCACGAAGTATTTGGTCTGGAAAGTCACTTCGCTTTTGGCATAACCGATGCATACCACCCGGCCGGTGAATGCGACTTCATTCACTGCCGTTACATATGTGGCTGGACTTCCAACGGCTTCGAAGACTACGTCCGGTCCCAGCCCATCCGTCATTTCCAGCAAACGTTCATGCACATTCTCCGTGCGTGAATTGATGGTGTAACGGGCACCGATACGTTTGGCCAGTTCCAGCTTATCGTCATCCAGGTCCATCGCGATGATGGTGGCTCCCCGCAGGGCGGCACGTACGATTGCTCCGCAGCCAATCATTCCGCAGCCGATTACCAGGACTGTGTCGATATCGGTCACCTGTCCGCGGGAGACGGCATGGAAACCGACGCTCATCGGCTCAATCAGGGCACAGTCGCGGGGAGAAATGCCGGCTGCCGGGATGACCTTCTGCCAGGGGAGCGACAGGTATTCGCCCATGGCACCGTTGCGTTGTACGCCGAACGTCTCATTATGTTCGCAGGCATTTACCTGTCCGTTGCGGCAGGCGGCACATGTACCGCAGTTGGTGTAAGGGTTGACAGTTACACTCATGCCCGGCTCGAATCCGGCGGGGACGTCCGGGCCGATAGCTTCGATTACGGCTCCGACTTCATGTCCGGGAATGACAGGGAGTTTTACCATCGGGTTACGTCCCAGGAATGTGTTCAGGTCGGAACCGCAGAATCCGACAAACTTGATTTTCAGAAGAACTTCACCGCTCTTTGCTTCCGGTTTCGCTATATCGACCACCTGCAATGCTGAGGGAGCGGGAATTTGTATTGCTTTCATATACATTATATATTACTAATTAATCGACTACTTTATAGCCTTTCCATCCGTAGTAAGCACAGAAAAGGAAGCAAACCTGCGGAATGAGATAAGCGGTATAATAGATAGCTTCGAAATGATGCATCACATAGGCTGTCAACTGGGGCAGGCAGGCGTTTCCTACAATCGCCATGACAAGAAAAGCCGCTCCGCTCTTGGTGTTGTCTCCCAGGTCTTTCAGTGCCAGCGAGAACTGTGTCGGGTACATGATCGACATGAAGAACGAGACAGCCAGCATGGCATACAGTCCGATCGTGCCGCCGCATAATGCAATCACACCGCAGAGTATGACATTCAGCAGGGCATAGACCAGCAGCATATCCTGCGGACGGAATTTAACCATCAGCAACGTTCCTATCCAACGTCCCAGAAGGAAAGCCAGCATATACAGGCCGAAGAAAGTCGTTGCCACGGATTCCGATAAACCGGCATAACTGCAACAGTACACCAGAAACAGGCTGTTGATGGCCGTCTGTCCCCCGTTGTAGAAGAACTGTGCAATCACCCCCCAGCGCAAATGCGAACGTTTCAAAACGCTGAAATCTATCAGCTTTCCGTCTTTGTCCTTTCCGCTGTGTTCCTCATCCTGTATCCGGGGCAGTTTGGAGACGATGAATACAACCGCGATGATGATTAATAAAAGTGCTAATATAAGATACGGTTGCTTCATCGAATCCGTTTCAAACTGTATATAGGCTTCCCAGCCGCCGGGATAATCGGCGGGCAGGGTGGTCCGGGTATAGTGTTCTCCGCTCAATACCAACTTACTGAGAAACATGGCGGCGATAAATGCCCCCAACCCGTTGAACGACTGGGCCAGGTTTAGCCTGCGTGGTGCCGTCTCCGGATTCCCCAGAGCCGTAACATAAGGGTTGGCGGCTGTTTCAAGGAAACACATGCCGGTTGCGATGATAAAGAAGATTGTCAGGTACGCCCAATATTCTTTCAGCATGGCTGCCGGGAAAAACAGTAATCCTCCGAAAGCGGCCAGCAACAGTCCGAAGATGATACCGGCCTTGTAGCTGTACCGCTTCATGAACATGGCAATCGGTATCGGGAAGATAAAGTAAGCCAGCCAGTAGGCCGTTTCGGTGAAAGAGGCTTCGAACGTATTTAGTTCGCAGGTTTTCATCAATTGTCTGATCATGGTAGGCAGCAGGTTGCTGCTGATTGCCCACAGGAAGAAAAGGCTGAATATCAGTGCCAGTGGCAAGGCGTAATTCTTTTGTTTCATACTATATCGTGTTAGGGTGTGTTTACTCGGACATGTTTTTAATATAAGGTAACTCGATTAACTGTTTGAAGCCGTAGAAGGCGGCGGCATTTTCTCCCAGGAAAAGGTCTTTCTCCCGTTCCGTCAGTTCATCGGTTTTCAGGATAAAGTCGTACGACATTTTATAGGTAATAGCCGTAATCGTTCGGGGATAATCCGAACCCCACATCAGTTTATCCATGCCGGCCAGGTCTGCCGCCTCGCGTATCGCTTTGACGGCCCCGTGGAAAGGATAAAACTCATCGTTGAATAACCAGGTAATACCTCCGGATTCAATACGTACATTCGGGTAACGGGCCAGGCGAATCTGCGCCAACCAGTTCGGCCGGGTAACCATACCGAAATGTCCGATTGCAATTCGTAATCCGGGGCATTCCTGTATCACCTCTTCTAATTCACCGGTCTGGACGTCGCCATCGGCCAAATCGATGGAGAGGAGCATATCATTGTTTTCCATAAAATGGAACATTTCCATCATCTCGTTGCAGTTCAGCCAGACGCGCCCTTCTTCGAGCAACAGGCGTTGGGCGGGAATTTTGATTGCCCTGAATCCGCGTGCCGCCAATTCACGTGCCTGTGCCAAATAGCCGGGACGGCGAAATTCACAGAGGCCGCATACGAAGAAGCGGTCCGGGTACTGCTTAACAACTTCCAGCAGATAATCATTTTGCAGGCCGTCGATAAACTCCTGCGTGATGACGGCAGCCGAGACCAGTGCATAATCCATGTTTGACAGGAATATCTCAGCCGTGTTCCTGCCGTCGGTGATAAACGGAGGAACCATCTGCCGGATTTCGCCCATGAAGAGCGAACGTCCGTTGGTCAGCGTCCGTATCGGCATCCCGTCGACTACCGTGTCCTGCCGGAGCCAGAGATGTGAGTGGGCATCTATAATCTTTCTGTTCATGGTATTTTCTTTAAAGGTTATTTCTTTTCCGGTTTAAGAATTGGACCAGCTGACCCGTTTCTGGTCGCCGATGATTTCCTGAACTTCGCGCACCAGCTCCCAGTCGATGGGTTCTTCTATGTATTGGATATTTTTCCTGACATTATCCGGATTGGCGGAACTGAATAGGGTGGTCGCTATCCGCGGACTACTTACGGAATATTGCATGGCCAGCTTTTCTATCGGATAACCTTTCGAAGCGCAATGTTGTACTGCTTTCCGGCAGGCTTCTACCAATGCCGCCGGCGCCGGATGCCAGTCGGGAACGCCTCGTTGTGACAGTAATCCCATCGAAAGGGGGGAGGCGTTGATGATGCCAATCTGTTTCGATTCGAAATAGTCGAAATAATCAGCCAGCTTATCGTCGTTCAAGCAATAGTGGCAGAAATTGAGGATGGTTTCGACCGTACCTTCGGGCACACGGTCGATTACCCATTGCAGGTTTTCCAGTTGCAGGTCGGTGATGCCGACGTGTTTTACAATCCCTTTGTCCCGTAATTCGACCAATGCCGGCAATGTCTCGTTCACCACCTGGTTGAGGTCGGCAAATTCGATGTCGTGAACGTTGATCAGGTCAATATAGTCCAAGTGCAGGCGTTCCATACTTTCGTAAACGCTTTCGGTGGCCCGCTGGGCAGAATAATCCCAGGTGTTCATGCCGTCTTTACCGTAACGGCCTACTTTAGTCGACAGCAGGAAATGGTCGCGCGGAATATCTTTTAGCGCTTTTCCTAATACTGTCTCTGCCTTGTAATGCCCATAATAAGGGGAAACGTCGATAAAGTTCATTCCGTTTTCAATAGCAGTGAATACAGCTTTGATGCTTTCCGCTTCACGAGTTTCGTGAAATACGCTTCCCAGGGAGGAAGCTCCAAAACTTAGTACGGGAACTTTCATCCCGGTTTTTCCGCAATATGAGTACTTCATGGTTTAAATAGATTGAGTTTGCAATAGTCCAAAAGTATAGCTTTTATGTATTGATAATAACCGCTTTGTGCATAAAAATCTACGCAAAGGTTTGCGTGGTAGGTCCTGTCGGATATAAACGGCTCGATGTCGGTATACGATGCATCTATCTCGGAGGTAATCGCTTGTATCTGCCGGAAAAAATATATATTTGTCGGACCTAATCGGATTTGTGATGCCTAAGAAAAGACACATATCATTGAAAGACCTGGCGAAGGAGCTGGGTGTTTCCGTTTCTACCGTATCCCGTGCGTTGAACGACAGTTACGAGATCGGTCCCGAGATGAGGGAGCGTGTGAAGGCGCTTGCCGAGGAATGGAATTACCGTCCGAACCCGTTTGCCCTTAGTTTGCTGAAGAATACGCCCCGTATTATCGGCATTATCGTGCCGGATATTGTCACTCATTTCTATTCGTCCATAATCAGCGGTATCAATGATGTGGCGCGCAAGAACGGGTATTCGGTCATTATCACTTCTTCGTATGAGCAATATGAGCAGGAGCAACATTGTGTGGAAGACTTGGTGAATATGCGGGTGGAGGGTATGCTGGCCTGCCTTTCGCAGGAAACGACCGATTATGCCCATTTCCTTTCATTGGAAGATATGGATATCCCGCTGGTCTTTTTCGACCGTGTCTGCCTCACGAATGCGATTCCTTCGGTGGTGGCCGACAATCAGGAATCGGCAAGGGTGGCTACCAGCCATTTATTGGAATCCGGTTCGAAGCGGGTGGCCTTTCTGGGTGGTTCCGATCATTTGGCTATTGTGCGGCAACGCCGGGACGGGTATATAGAAGCCTTGAAAGAACATGGCTTGCCTGTTGAAGAAGAACTGGTCGTTTGTAAGAAAATGACTTACGAGGAAGGACGTGAAGGATGCCGGCAATTGCTTTCATTGCCGGAACCGCCTGATGCAATCCTGGCAATGAATGACACATTGGCCTTTGCCGCCATGAAAGAAATCAAGAAACATCATCTCCGCATACCGGCCGATATCGCCCTGATCGGTTATACCGACGAACTTCATTCCAACTACGTGGAACCGGCATTGACAGCCGTTACCCATCAGACCTATAAGATGGGAGAGGAATGTTGCAACCTGCTTCTCAAGCAAATCAAGAAACGGGAGAAACCACGGCAGATTGTCGTTCCCACCCATTTATCGATACGGGAGACTTCGGTTAAGAAGCCTGGTTCTGTTTCTCGAAATCCTTAGGCGTTACCCCGAACTGTTTCAGGAATATCTTGCTGAAATAGGAGGGGGAGTTGATTCCTACCAGATAACATATTTCGCCAATCCGGTGTTTGCCGTCCAGAATCAGCTCTGCCGCTTTTTTCAGACGGATGAGGCGGATGAAGTCGTTCGGCGACAGGCCGGAGAGGACTTTTATCTTACGTAACAGGCTGGAACGGCTCAGGCAGAGTATCTCTGCCAGTTTCTCCACACCGAAGTTTTCATCGGTGATATTTTCATGGATGATGGCTATAATCTTGTCCATAAATTCCTTGTCAGCCTTGTTCATCTGCATGTTGTTGACCGGGAAGAACGGGCGTTTGGAGAAAGCCTCGCGTTCTTTCTGGCGGTTGTTCAGCAGGGAGAATATCTGTGTTGTCAGGTAATTGAAAGAGAAAGGTTTCTCCACGTATGCCTCCGCCCCCAGGCGCAGACCGTTGATTTTGCTGTCGAGGTCGTTCTTGGCGGTCAGGAAGATGACGGGGATATGGCTCAGTTCGATATCGGCTTTCATCTCTTTACATAGTTCGAGGCCGTTCATCACAGGCATCATAATGTCGCTGACGACAATATCGATATGATGATTGCGCAGGATTTCCAAAGCTGCCTTTCCGTCGGGGGCCGTCTCCGTAACAAACATCTCTTGCAGTTTCTCTGCCAGGAACGAACGCATGGTATCGTTATCTTCCACCAACAGGAGCGTATAGTTGCGGCCTTCCGCATTGACGGTTGTCCCTTCTTCGGGAAATATGAATTCTTCCTGAATAACGGAGTTTTCCTGTTGCCGCACTTTCTCCTGGGCAAGAGGCAGGGTCAGGACAAACGAATTGTCGCTATTTTCGGTATCCAGCCAGAGTTTGCCAGAATGAAGCATGGCCAGCGAACGGGCCAGTGGCAAGCCGATACCGGCGCCTGTCGTTGCCCCTTCTTTCTTATTGATCTGATAAAAAGGTTCGAATATCTGTTGGCTGAGTTCGGCAGGTATCCGGTTTCCGTCGCTGGTGACGCGGATACTGAAGGTGGTCTCTTCACGCCTCAGCTCGATATGAATGGTATAGGCCGAATATTTGAGTGCATTGTTCAACAGGTTGCTCAATATCTTGGTAACGGCTTCGCGGTCGATAGCTGCTGTGATTTCTTCTTCGGGAATATCGACCGATAATTTCTTATCCTGTTGGACGATGGTCGGCTCGAAGCGCAGGATGGTGTCTTTCAGCAGTGTCGTAACATTGGTCCAGGCAAAATCCATCTTGAATTTGTTGGCCCCGATCTTCCGGAAGTCGAGTAGCTGGCCGGTCAGTTCGAGCAGGCGCTTGGTGTTTTGGGCGATTACGGTCAGGTTACGCGTGATTTTGCTGTCCTGGATATTCATGTCGAGGATTGTTTCCAGCGGACCGTTGATCAGTGTCAGCGGCGTGCGCACTTCATGGGCTATCTCCGTAAAGAATTCTACCTTAGCCTCATAGAGTTCCTTCTCTTTTTCTATCTCGAAGAGTTTCTGTTTCTCTTCCATCTGCCGTTCCTTACGGCGTTTGTACCAGCGGAACCAGCCGTATATCAGGCAGAGTACAAGGATCGCATAAACGGCATAAGCCCAGGAGGATAGCCACCAGGGAGGAAGAATGACGATACGGAGTGAGGTAACCGGCTGGTTATCGTCTTCAATCTCAGCTTTTACCAGGAGCGTATAGTTGCCCGGGGGCAGTTTGGCATACGAAATATTCTGGTTATTACTGGTTTTTACCCAATCTTTGTCCAGCGGGTCCATTTTGTAGTAACATTCCTTGCTACGGGCAGATGAATAAGAGGGCAATGCTATATCGAAACTGATATTCGACTGGTCGTACGGCAAGGTAATCCGGTCGGTATGCAGGATGCTTTTGCTCAACGGAGAGTTGGGGGTATGTACGGTTACTTCCTTATTATATATGCTGAACTTCGTGATATAGACCGGAGGAATGGAGTCGGTCCGCTGGTCGTCATCCGGATTGAAAGCGATCAGTCCGTCGATCGTTCCGAAGTAGAATTTGCCGTTGCTCGCTTTGAGTCCCGAATTATAATTGAACTGGTTGCCGACTAAACCGTCGCGGGTAGTGAATACACGGATATCCCCGGTTTCCGGTTTGAACTTGACGAGCCCCTGGTTGGTCCCGAACCAGAAATAATGATTTTTATCTTCCAGTATTTTATAAGCTACATCGTCAGGTAGGCCCTGTTCTTTGGAGAACGTGGTGAAGTTGTCATCCGCCTCGTTGTACCGGCAGATGCCACCCCGGTCGGTAGAGAACCATATCTGTCCTCTGCTGTCTTCCATGATGGAACTGACGGAGTTTGAACTCAGGCTGGCAGGGTCCTGAGTGTCATTGACATATTTTTTATAAGAATCATCTTTCGGATTGTATTTCCATACACCGCTCCCCATCGAGGCAAGCCATATCTGTCCTTTTTTATCTTCCAGCATGCATACGATCCAATCGAGCCCGATCTCCGGTATCCGGGTAAAATCGAACGAGCCGGCTTCTGCCCTGGATAACCCCCAGGCATTTCCTACCCAAAGACGGCCCCGGCTATCGATCAACTGGGAATATACGCTTTCTTCGTCAAGATTTAATTGCTGGTGGTTGAGATGTTTGATCGAATGGTTGGATATATCTATGATATCAAGCCCGTATTTAAACAAACCGCAATATATTTTGCCGTCGTACATACTCATGGACTGGGTCATGAGATGGCTTTTCCTGTCGGATTCCGGATAGTTGATCTGTGTCACTTCTCCGGTTGCTGGATTCAGAATGTTGATACCGTTATCTTCCGTCCCAACCCAGATGTTGCCGTCTGGGTCTTCCGCCAGTTCGCGGATACGGCGGGTATTCAGCGAATTTTCCGAACTGGAAGGGACGAACCTTTCAAACAATAGTTTGTAGTTCGGTAAATGGTTGACTCCGCCGAATTTGGTGCCGAGCCAGATACCTCCTTCCCTGTCTTTATAGATACAGAAAATAATATTGTCGGAAAGGCTGTACGAATGCATCAGGTCTTCCTGGAGATGGGTTACTTTTTGGGATTGTTCGTCAACGATGAACAGTCCGGCATGCGTGCAGACCCAAAGGTTATTCTGATCGTAACAGACCACGTCGCGTAAGATGGTGTGATGCACTCCCGGGGCGTTGACTGTTTGCAGGGTATTTGTCTTGGGATTGTACTTTTTCAGTTCTCCGTCATGGATAGCCAGTGCGATCCAATCGCCGTAATCGCACATAGAGAAGATGTGGGCACCCATCAGGGTGTTGCCATCCTTGTCAGTATGATGCTGAATGAAGGAGTCTGTTTGCGGATTATAGAGGAACAGGCCGACACCGGCTGTCCCGATCCAGACTTCTCCGTTTTCCCTGACGCAGATGGCGCCGGGGCTTTCCCGTTTGATATTATCTTTGTTGGTGATAGCGTAATAATATAATTTTTCGTCTTTGTAACGGAAGACGCCCTGGTCGGGAATCAGTATCCAGGTATTACCGGAATGGTCGGAGGTGATTTTGGCAACCCAGTTACCCATCTGCTCCCCGTTTTCGGTTTTCTGGTCTATAAACGTGAACAGGTCGTATACAGGGTCATAGATATATACTCCCCGGTCTGTCCCTACCCATAGTTTTCTGTTCTCGTCTTCAAAAAGGGCGGAGATGTTGTGATCGCCTTTTCCGGCAATATAATCATCGCAATTGATCGTTTGGATAGAAGTACCATCATACCGGTTCAGTCCGTTTTTGGTGCCGAACCACATAAAACCGTAACTATCCTGTAGTATTACTTTTACCTGGCTTTCCGACAAACCGTCTGCACTCGAAATATGCGAAAAGTAATAGTTGAACGATTTTCTGTTTGCGGCATATAGCTCGGACAGACAGATAATCATCAGGAGAAGATATAGTATAGATTTTCTCATAAAGACAGCCTGTAAAATGTTGTATGTTTTCTTCATACAAAGATGATGAAAAAAAACGTAGAACCAAATATCGTACGAAATCATTTCCGCAATACCTCTGTTTTTACTGTAACTTTCCGAATTAATGTAAATAATCGTGTATTCGCACACACGTTATGCTTTGTATTTAAAAAAATTGATATATATTTGCCGCAAATCATGAAAAACTATTAAGAAATGAGCGCATTAGGGAATGTCAATCAACAAATGACACGGTACAGATGGGTAATCTGTGCGATGTTGTTTTTCGCAACAACGGTAAACTATCTAGACCGTCAGGTACTTTCACTTCTACAGCCGATGCTGGAAGAAGAATTTCACTGGACAGACAACGATTATGGAACAATCACTGCCATTTTCTCTTTGTTTTATGCAATTTCCATGTTATTTGCCGGAAGGTTTATCGACTGGATGGGAACCAGGAAAGGATATGCCTGGTCAATTGCTGTCTGGTCTGCAGGGGCGGCACTTCATGCATTGTGTGGTGTATTAACAGAAAAATGGGTCGGATTACCAGATGCAGATGCGTTACGGGCTGTAGCTGCAGGAACAGACCTTGCGGCTACGATCAGTATGGTAAGTGTTACGTTCTTTATTATAGCACGTTGTGTGCTGGCTCTTGGTGAGGCTGGAAACTTCCCAGCTGCTATTAAAGCGACAGCAGAGTATTTCCCGAAAAAAGACCGTGCTTTTGCAACGGGTATTTTTAACTCTGGTGCTAATGTTGGTGCTATTGTGGCTCCATTGACTGTTCCTCTGATGGCTGAACTATGGGGGTGGGAAATGGCTTTTATTATTGTCGGTCTGATCGGTTTTATCTGGATGGGAATATGGTTATTTATCTATAAACCAATCGCAGATAACCCAAAGGTAAATGATGCGGAACGTGCTTATATTCAGCAGGATGATGCTGAATTGACTCCGGATGAAATTGAGCCTGAAAATGAATCGAAGCTTTCTTTCATTGAATGTCTGGGCTTTAAACAGACTTGGGCGTTTGCTTTTGGTAAGTTTATGACGGATGGCGTATGGTGGTTCTTCCTCTTCTGGACTCCGGCTTATCTGAAGATACAATATAATATGGAAGGAACCCAGATCGCATGGCCAATTGCTATACTTTATTCTATTACGGTGATCGGTTCCGTGTTTGGTGGTAAATTTCCGACTTATTTCATCAATCGGGGGATGAATCCGTATGCAGGACGTATGCGAGCGATGTTGATCATTGCATTCTTCCCATTGGTCGTTTTATTCGCGCAGCCATTGGGCTATATCAGCTATTGGGTGCCTATTCTGCTGATCTCCGTCGGTGCCTCTGCTCATCAGGCTTGGAGTGCAAATATATTCTCTACAGTAGGTGATATGTTCCCCAAAAGTGCAATCGCTACGATTACCGGTATTGGCGGTATGGCAGGCGGTATCGGTTCGTTCTTTATTCAGAAGGGGGCCGGCATGCTATTTACATATAGTGGCGATACCAACATGCAGTTTATGGGTTTCGAAGGCAAACCGGCCGGTTATGCTATTGTCTTTATCTTTTGCGCTGTCGCTTACCTGATCGGCTGGATCGTGATGAAGATGCTGGTTCCTAAATACAAGGTGATCACATTAAACTAGTAGGGACTTTTACAAGAATGCAGCTGCCTGGCTGAATATATTATTGAAAGCCTGGTTTACAAGTGTCTGGTCGGTTTTTGACCGGAACGGGAACGGAATCTGATGGGAATACTGGAACGGAAAATCTATTTCTTCCAGTATCTTGTCAGAGGCTTTACCCAGCGCTTTGATCACTCCGTTGGTCGGCATGACAATGTCTTTCTTCAGTGAGATAGCTTTGATGCGGTTGCAGGCTTTCTGGAAAAAGGACTCACGGTATTCCTGTAAGACATCAGGGCGAATCATGGCTTTGAACGCCTGTTCCAGAAAATCATTTTTAAAGGAAGTAGGCAGCGAACGTTCTTCCAGAAAATCGTGGCGGTAAAATCGTTGCAGGCTGTTGAATGCATCCTGGTCCATAATATCCCGTGCGTTTCCGTTCATCTGGCTGAAAATGGAACCGCCGCAGAACATGAACAGGCGGGTGTCGCTGAACATCTTTTCCGGATTACTCAACAACAAGACCTGTGATAACAAGGCTCCGATCGAATAAGCAAACAGGTTGATGGAAGTATCTTCTTTAAATAAGGGATGTTTTCCGCTCTTTATCTCATGTACCAATTGCCATAAGTTATAGACTGATTCGCGGCCGGACGCATAGAAACGCAACGGATTTCCTGACAGGCGGCTGCTTAATGTGACATTGGCAAAAGTCGAGTTTTCCAGGTTGTCTATTTCCTGTTTCCTCCGGTTCACCCAGGGTAAAACCATCCGTGGATTGCACCAGCTACCCGGTGTACGATTCATATGGAATGCGATAGGGAAAAGGATGACCGGCTTTCCGGTTGAACCGGCCAGATATTCGGCCCAGGTCAGGTATTTTTCCCAGGTACGTTCGTTCAGTCCGTGCAACAGGATGATGGCTTTGTCGCGTTTCTCTTTTCCCGAAGGGGCGAAGACTGTATAATTGAATGTTTTATTTTCCTGAATATGGTCGTCTGTGACGGAACAAAATTCAGTGGTGGCAAGTCCTTTCTGGAATTCGTTAATTTCGCTGGCACCTATCGTTTGTGTAAAGCGAAAGGGAATTATTTCCAGACGGCTCTCTTCCAGATGCGCCTTTTTATCGTACGAGAAAAGGCTGTTCAGTTGTTGTGTACGAAGTGAGATATCCATAACAATCGATTTTTTGATACAAACAAACATTATTAAAACAATCCTTGCAAATAAATGGTTCCGACGAACTCCGGCTGGGACATAAACCGGAATGGCGGGGTGAAATTTTTATATGCGGGGTGAATGTTTCGGGATTTACTAGTACATTTGTTCTCCAAATAGGAGGCAAAAGATATGGGAATGCTCGGTCATAAAATACCCGGTTATATTTATGAAAAGTCGAACATCGTTCGCCTGATCTTGCTGACAGCGTTTTTCGCTTTGGTATTTATCAATATATATAAGCCGTTCAGTTCGTCGAACTGGTATCGGGTTTCAGAGTTTAAGTTTTTTGTTTTTTCCAGTCTGATTATTCTTACCGGTGTGCTGGTGGTGGTGATCAGCCGGATTGTGATGTATTATTGGGGCAGGAAACATGCCATTTCCGTAGGTGCATATTCGGTGTGGATTATTCTGGAGATATTTTTCATGTCTTTGTTTTATACGATCTACACTTTGGTACTGAATCCGGAGCGGGAGTATTTAAGCGTTTTCAAAGAGTCGGCTATCAACACAAGCCTGGTTCTGTTGTTGCCCTATTCAGTTTTACATTTCTATTTTTCCTATCAGGAGAAAGAACGGCAGTTGAGGTTACTGGAAGAGGATCGGGCAGAGGCGGCAAACAAACTATCGGTTTTCTCTTTTTATGACGAAAAGCATGAATTGCGGTTGTCGGTGAAACGGACGAATCTTTTGTATATAGAATCGGCGGATAATTATGTGTGTATCTGGTATCTCAATAAGGGAGTACTGACTAAGTTCATGCTGCGTAACTCTTTGAAATCCATAGAAGAGAGTCTGGACGAAACGAATGTGCTGCGTTGCCATCGTTCATATATGGTTAATTTCGACCAGGTAAAGGTGATACGCCGTGAAAAAGACGGCATTTATCTGGAACTGGGAGTCGAGAAAGTCCCGGATATCCCAATATCAAAAACATATAGTGAAAAAGTGACACATTGGTTTATGACATATTCGTCGTAAATTATAGGGATAAAGTCTGGTCTCAGTATTGTGTAACGTTTGTGCGGATAAGAACAATATTCGTGCGAAAACACACAGGTTTACTATTGCATGAATAGTCTTATCTGTCAGTAGAACAGCGTGTTATAATAATGGCACGTCTTTTGTTCTCTTCAATGAAACAAATGACATTGTATTATGGTAAAGCACTATTTAAAAATGGCTATCCGGCAAATATTAAAAAACAAGGTTCAATACTTGCTCTCCATTGTCGGTATCGCCATCGGACTATTATGTTTCAGCATGACATCTTATTATATAAGGAGATTTAACAGTCAGTTTACGGTTTGGAGCAATAACGACAGGATGGCTAATCTTTATGTGAAGTCGGAAAAAAGTAAGTATAACGAACCATATATTCCGGGAAAAGAATTGCAGGCACTGATGAGTAACCCGGTGGCAGGAATGGAAAAAATAGCCTATTCTTACAGTTATGATAAAGCAAATATTACTATTAGTAATGCGGGACAGGAGGAAATACCTTTTCAATGTAGTTTCCAGAATATCACGGAAGATTTTCCTGTCATCTTCGGCATACAAACCCTTGAAGGGGAAATGCCAGTATGGACACCGGGAGAGGTCTGGATCAGTGAATCATCTGCCCGAAGGATATTCGGGGAGGATAACCCTATAGGCAAAACACTTTACTTCAGCCGGGCTGATACCGATACTTCGGCTGTTCAATACTCTACTATAAGTGCTGTTGTCCGCGATTTGCCGGATGGATCGCGGGAGAAGAACGATTTTTATTTTCCCGAAATATCGGTGATTAATCCGGATCGGAAATATTCGAACGTGGTTGTATTGCTGGAAAAGGGTGTATCAAGTACTGAAATAAACCAACGGTTGCGAAAACAACTACCTGTCTTTGGTAAGAATAATGATAATTATCTGGCTGTAATGACTTTCAAAGAAGAAATGTACAAACCGGATAATCTCGGAGCAACGCTTTTCATCCCTTTAATCGGTGCTTTGATATTGATAGCGGCTATGATTAATTTCCTGAAGTTCTGTATCCAGTCGTTCTACAACAGGACTAAAGAGTTAAGTCTTCGTAAAAATCTGGGGTCTGGTTCAGTTGGTTTATTCTGCCTTCTTTTCAGTGAGATTGCTATTCTTTTTCTTTTGTCGGCTTTGGTGAGTTTTGTCATGATAGAATGGTTTATTCCTGTTTTTTATCAATATCTGGCAAGTAAAGAGGTGATAAATGAAAATATGCTTATTCATCTTCCTACTTTGATTTGGCAGGAGTTGGAGTATTTATGTCTTTTGTTCATCATTTGTCTGTTAATTGCCGCATGGGCTGTTTTCCGTGTTAAACATATTTCCCTGCTCGAAGGGGTGAAAGGAGGCAAACGCCAGAAGCACGGTGTACGCAACTTTATGTTGGGGGTACAGTTGTTCATTTGTTTTCTTTTTATTTCAGGGGCGATCGGAATAGGATATATTCATCAGCTTGTGGATGGAAAGAGGAATAACACACTGACAGAGGAGGTATGTACCCGTATCTGGAAAGTGGAATTGTGGGAACCGCAATTACAGGGACATGAAGAAGAAATAGTTTCCCGCATCCGGACACTTGCAGGTGTAGAGGATATTGTTCTGGACAGAATAAGTAGTTATCCTGATTATAAAACAAAACGGGAGGAAACCATACACGGAATAGAATATGCTGTAAGCAGTAATTATTCTGACTTTATGAATCTGAAAATAGAAGGAAGAATGCCACGCTCTTCCAATGAAATAGTCGTTTCACGTTCACTTATCTGGGAGTTGGAAAAGGAAGGAGAAACGAACCCTTCGTCTGTACGGTTGGGTGACCGTACTTTCCAGATCACGGGTATATATGAACAGTTGCCTTTTGAACCATTATATACTCGTGAACAAATAAGCAGGGCGAACCAATATCATCGTTTCACATTTTTGTCCGTGCCGGAAAAAGCCGATTACAGGACTGCTTATATTAAATGTATGCCCGGTCAGGAGCAAGATGTGCGGAAAGGTATCCTGAGTATTGTCCGCAGCAAGTTGCCGGAATCTATTCCTTTCCTGCTGACAACCAAGCAGGAAGAACGTTTCCGATATATCGGAGGTGAGAAGATGATGAGCGAATTGTTTATGTTGCTTTCTGTCATCAGTTTGATTATAACAGTTTTAGGTATCTATTCTGCTATTACGCTGGATACATACAGCCGGCAAAAAGAAGTTGCCATACGCAAAATCAATGGAGCTGGTCCGCGGGTGATCGCTCTTTTATTCGGGAAGTTGTACATTCGCCTGTTAGTTATTGCGGCCATCCCGTCATTGGCGATTGTTTATTTATTCCTGCGTATGCTGATTAGCAAAAAAGTCGTTATTTCTGCGGAATGGCTGAATAATCCAGTTCTGTGGCTAAGTATAATATTCTTAACAACAACAATCGTGTTTATTACCGTAGCATATCGCATCTGGCTGATTTCACGGTTGAACCCGGCGGAAGTTATTAAATCAGAGTAAAGATTAACAATAAGTTTTCTCTTATAAGCGGAAGAGGATCCGCTGGAAATAGTGTAGTGTTTTTTGTCGAATGAAAGACTGAGCAATTGATATTGCAGTGAATAAAATATCTCTATCTTTGTATAATTCATAATGTAATTGTGAATAAGCGGGGATACAAGAAGACTCTTTTATTTAGTTTCGTAAATAAGATGAAAAAGCTACTGATATTGTTGTGTTTTTTATTCATTCACCAAGTTATTTATCCGGTTTATTTTAAGCATCTTGGTATGAGTGACGGATTATCGCAGGTCTCTGTTATGTCTATTTATCAGGACCAACTGGGACGGATGTGGTTCGGTACGCGTGAAGGGCTCAGTGTGTATGACGGAGAACGAATGCGGGTATACAAGGGATGGGAGAATCCTGACCAGGAGAGTTCTATAAATGTTTTGTTAGGACATGAATGTGACCATCTGGTCGGCAACCGGCAGGGAGATATTTTTTTCAGAACTTGTGATTCTTTGGTGAGGTATGATATCCGGAAAGAAAAGTTCCATGTGATTGGGAAATATAAGGCAAAAACGGTCACCTCCTCAAATGGTGATATATGGACGGGGTATGATGGAATGATTTGCCGTTATGATGAAAAAGGGGATAGTTTATTGCTTTATACAGAGGAAGATATGCCGGATATTTCCAGTTTGCTGGTCTCTGGAAATAAAATTTGGGTTGGAACGTATGAAGGATTATATGTGATTGAAAAAGGAGAAAAAGCACGTTGTCTGGTTGACGGACCGGAATTTTACCGTTTATTTGAAAGTTCTTCAGGTGAAGTATGGGCTGGTTGCCGTACCGGAGGACTGTATAGGATAATGCCGGATGAGAAGGTTGTCTGGTATTCGGATTCTAATGCGGAACCTTTCCATATAGAAAGCAATCAGATACGGAGTTTTGCAGAGGATAGATTTGGGAACATCTGGTTCGGAACCTTTTTAGGATTACATAAATATAATCCGTATACTGATAAATTTACTGTGTACCGACAAGACCATCTACCGGGTAGTCTGTCTCATTCTTCCGTATTTTCTGTTTATATAGATGCGCAGGCAACAATATGGGTAGGAACCTATTATGGAGGTGCGAACTATTTTAATCCGGAGAAGGAAATTTTTGCTCATTATACGGATAATCCTTTTCGGAAAGAATGTTTGAATTATTCTTTTGTCGGCCATTTGGCTGAGGATAAGAATGGTAATATCTGGATATGTACCGAAGGAGGCGGGTTGAACTTTATGGACCGTAAAACGCGTACATTCAAATATTTTACTGCGGGACCTTCTAATTCGGTCTTACAGAATAATCTGAAATGTATTGCGTATGACGAAAAACGGGATCAGTTATATATTGGTACGCACCATGGAGGACTGACCCGGTTTGATATAAAAACCGGTATTTTTCATAATTATTTGGATGATTATGAGAAAGAAGATGTGAAACCGGATGGTATTATCTTTCACACGATGATTCATAATGATAAGTTATACGTGAGTGCAATGAACGGGACTTTTGTTATGGATCTTGATACGGGTGAGTTTAAATGGTTATGTAGAAATGCACAGAATTTTACGATTGATAAGGAAGATAATATATGGATTATGATCGGAACTTCCCTTATCAGGATTAAACTGGCTGATCCTGATAATCAGAAAAAATATTTTCTGCCTCAATATGGTATTCAATTTGAACCTAAACGGATTATTACGACCAATAACGGCGATATTTATTTTGTTGTTTTGGGAGGAGGGTTATACCGGTATGATAAACAATCCGATTCCTTTATCCATTACTCACAGGGAAGCGGGCATTTGTTAAGTAATTATTGTTATAATGTTGCGGAAACAAATTCGGGAGAATTACTGGTTACCAGCGATAAGGGTATTACTTTTCTGAATCCTTCCAATGAGAATACCCGGTTTGTGACATTGGGAACGAATTTACCTATCACTTCAATTGCGGATGGATGTGGTATTTTGGTTTGCAGAAATAATGAACTGTTTGTCGGAGGAAATGACGGCCTTGCCTCTTTCTTCCGGGAAGATCTGGATCAAAAAGAAAAGAATTATTCTTTATATTTCTCGGAACTGTATATCCATAATAAAAGAATATATCCGGGGGCTGTTTCGGGTGGGATCTTGAAAGAGTCTTTTCCTTTTAATAAGTCGATTCACCTGAATAATAAACAAAACAATCTGATCATAAATTTTGCGACTACTAATTATATTGATATTCAGAAGAATAATGAATATCAATATAAACTGGTCGGTTTTGATGAAGATTGGGTATCCTCTTTTTCCTCCAGTATTTATTATACGAATCTGGATCCCGGGAAATATAAACTGTTGGTCCGTGAAAAGATTTTACCGCAGCACTTGATGAACCGACGTGAAATTTCTCTGAACATCTTGATTGCACAACCTTGGTATAATACGGTCTGGGCATGGATTCTGTATACTCTGACTACCATTATAATTGTTTATCTGACAATTCGCACGATAAATGCCAGGAGAAGATTAGCCCTTTCTCTTGAGAAAGAAAGAGAAGAGAAAGAGCGGAATGAAGAACTTAATCAGGCCAAACTACGTTTTTTTACTAACATCAGCCATGAGTTCCGCACTCCGCTGACGCTTATTTTCAGTCAGGTGGATATGTTGCTTCAGAGTTCATCACTTCCTCCAACTTTATATAATAGGATTGTTAAGATTAGTAAGAATGCTACTCGCATGAGGAATATGATTTCCGAATTGTTGGAATTTAGGAAGCTTGAGCAGAATTATGTTTCGTTGCGCGTCTGTGAACAAAATCTGGTTCCTTTTTTGAAGGATATTTATCTTTCGTATTGTGAATTGGCTGCCCAACGAACGATTTCCTTTAATCTTCATCATGAAGAAGATGATGTGCTGCTGTGGTTTGATTCCAATCAACTGCAAAAGGTCTTTTATAATCTTTTGTCCAATGCTTTCAAATATACTAAACCGGGAGGTGTGGTAGATTTGTATATTTCTCCGGATGAGAATAATGTTCATATAAAAGTGATCGATACGGGTATCGGACTATCGTCTGGTGATGTGTCACGTATTTTTGACCGTTTTTATCAGGCGGAAAATGGGAAACAACTGTCTGAGGCCAATCCGGGAACCGGACTAGGGCTGGCATTGAGTAAGAACATTGTCAACCTTCATCATGGGGAGATTACGGTACAAAGCCAGTTGGGATATGGCACAATTTTTACGATCACCTTATTAAAAGGTAAAGCCCATTTTGAGAATGATGGAAATACCATTCTTCTGGAAGTTCCGGAAGAGCCTATGATCAAACGGGGATCGTTGCCGGATTCCGTTTTACCGGAAGAATATAAAGAGATGGACACAACTTTTCCGGATCTGAAGGTCGGTTCTTATAAGATACTGATAGTGGAAGATAATGAGGAGTTGCTACAAATATTAAATACCTTGTTTACTCCTTTTTATCAGGTGATATTAGCTGGAAATGGAGAAGAAGGTTTACGAAAGACTATTGAGGAAAAACCGGATTTGGTGGTCAGTGATGTTATGATGCCTTTGATGAGTGGCATGGAAATGTGTATGAAAATTAAGAATAATATTGATCTTTGCCATATTCCTGTCGTTTTGTTGACTGCCCTTGATTCCGTTGAGTATAATATTGAAGGTTTCCAGCAGGGAGCGGATGATTATGTGAGTAAGCCTTTCCATGCAAGAGTTTTACTGATGCGTTGTAATAATTTAATTCGTAATCGTTTATTGTTGAAATCCAGATTGACTCAGCAAGGTGATTTTGATGTACAGTTGCTGGCTTCTACTTCGCTGGACCAGAAATTACTGAATCGTATTGTAGAAATTATAGATGAACATATGGGCGACCAGGATTTCGATGTGAATATACTTGCCCGTGAATTGAATATGGGACGTAGTTCCTTTTTTGCAAAAATGAAAAATCTTACAGGTATGACACCGAGTGAATTTATACAAAATCAGCGTATCAAACGTGCAGCGGTTCTGCTACAGGAACGGCCGGATATGTTGGTGAGTGAAATCTCGGATCAACTGGGATTTGTTTCTACCATATATTTCAGTCGTTGTTTTAAGACAAAATTCGGGGTTTCGCCGGCTCAATTTCGGAAAAAAGAGAAGTGAAATAGCTAATCATTTATAATCAAATAGTTAAATCTTCTATTTGGACTGTGTGTATATAAAAAACGGACGCTATGTATAGGTCTTTTTTTGTGTACCCGGCTATTTTTGCCTCAGAGTTTATCTGAATTTATTAATCTAAATCTACCTATTTATGACGAATGATTTGAACATTCCTTCTTTTAGGAAAACAATGTTTGCAGGAATGGCCACACTATTCTTGTCCGTGGGAATAGTCCAAGCCAATCCGGTTAGTGCCGGGGAAGGTATAACGGAAAAGTTGCTATTATCCCAACAAGCGAAAGTGATTGTTACGGGAACAGTAAAAGATGCACAGGGACCGGTAATCGGAGCAAATGTAGTAGAAAAAGGAACTACTAACGGAACGGTCACTGATATGGAAGGGCGTTTTTCTTTGCAGGTGTCTCCTGGTGCAGTATTGACGGTTTCTTATATCGGTTATATAGAACAAAGTATACCGGTAAATGGAAAAAACTCTTTTATGATCCAATTAAAAGAAGATTCACAAGCCTTGGATGAAGTTGTGGTTGTGGGATATGGAACACAGAAAAAAGTGAATATGACAGGAGCTGTATCATCTGTTGATATGAGTAAGATGGTAGATAGTCGTCCTATTACTTCATTGTCAGCAGGGCTTTCGGGTATGGCTGCCGGTGTATCTGTGACACAAGGCAGTGGAGGGCGGCCTGGCAATGATGGAGCAACTATACGGGTACGCGGACAAGGTACTTTGAATAATTCTGATCCATTAGTTGTTATTGATGGGGTTCCGGGAAGTATGAACGATATTAATCCGCAGGATGTGGAAAGTATTTCTGTACTGAAAGATGCTGCTTCGTCTGCAATTTATGGTTCACGTGCTGCTAATGGTGTTATCCTGATCACAACCCGTAAAGGTAAAACAGGCGGTTCCAGAATTTCTTATAACGGTTATGTAACTATGCAACAGGTTGCTCATCGTATGGACCTTGTGACCAACTATGCAGATTATATGGAATTGTTTAATGAAGGAGAAAGAAACAGTAATCTGCCGGCACCATTCAGTCAGGAAAAAATAGACGAGTGGCGTGCTGCCGGGAATAGTGATCCTGTAAAATATCCGAATTCGGATTGGCAGGATGCTGCATTCAAAACAGGATGGTTGCAAAATCATACCATATCCATTACCGGAGGTTCTGATAAAATTCATTATTTCATATCTGGAAATTATCTGAAGAATCCGGGAATTATGGAAAATTCCGGTTATGACCGTTATAGTGCCCGTGTGAACCTGGATGCAGAAGTTAAAGAATGGTTTACGATTGGAGTTAATGCCTATGGTTATCGTGGAAAAGAAGATTTGGGATTGATCCAGACGGAAGGTACAGGCAGTTTATTTTATACACATTTGCAGGCGACGACTCCCGGGATGTGTTTCCAGGCACCAGACGGGCGGTATGGTGGTGTCAATAATCCGGAAGATGATGCCCAGTCTGGTACCAATAATATATTGCGTAAGTTAAACAGTACAAAGGGAAATCGGACAACAAATAAAATGGTATCGCGTTTTTATGCACAGATCAGACCTTTTAAAGGATTGACTATAGAAGGATCTTATACATATGATTTTCAAAATAGATACCGTTATGAACAGCCCGTGTTCCATGATATATGGAATTTGTATAGTAATACTGTCCAGACTGCCGGAACAGGAAAGACAAAAGTGACCAATCATGATGAAAAATGGGTACGGAATCATATGGATGGAATTATTCGTTATGAAACAGATATAGACCGATTAAATATTCAGGCGACAGTCGGAGGTAGCCAGGAAGCGTATCGTTATAATTGGTTCCAGGCCAGTAAGGAAGATTTGATCGCTCCGGAAATGACGGAATTGAATGCCGCAACGGCCAATGCTACAGCGACAGGAAACTATTCTAACTGGGCTATGCATTCTTTCTTTGGAAGAGTAAACCTGAACTGGGATGAGAAATATTTGTTTGAAGCCAATCTTCGTATGGATAATTCTTCCCGGTTTGCTGCAGGAAAAAACAGAAGAGGTTTCTTCCCTTCTTTTTCTGCCGGTTGGCGTATGAGTGAAGAAGGATTTATGAAAGATATAGATCTTGTCAACCAGTTTAAAATACGTGCTTCTTATGGCTCATTGGGAAACAATTCGGTAGGTGATTATGATTATCAGATGTTTTATTCTGCCTCAAATTATACATTGAATAATTCCGTACAGATTGGGATGGCGCAAAGGGCCTTGTCTAATGCCGGTTTGACATGGGAGACGACCTATTTAACAAATGTGGGAATTGATTTCGGTGTTTCGAAATTGAGTGGTAATGTTGATTTCTTCGTAAAAAATACCAAGGGAATCCTGATTGATTTACCTGCTCCGTTAGTGCATGGGAATGCAACTGTTCCTAAATCAAATGCTGCCCAGGTCCGTAACAGAGGTCTTGAATTGAATCTGACGTGGACTGACCGTATCGGGCAAGTAGATTACTTTGTGGGAGGGAATGTATCATACGTAAAAAACAAAGTAACTAAATTTAAAGGTGATGAACCGTCTATTAGTGGGACTAATATGATATTGGAAGGACAACCAATCAA
This sequence comes from Parabacteroides goldsteinii DSM 19448 = WAL 12034, assembly GCF_000969835.1. GTDB lineage: Bacteria > Bacteroidota > Bacteroidia > Bacteroidales > Tannerellaceae > Parabacteroides > Parabacteroides goldsteinii. The sequence continues at coordinate 1,824,874 of NZ_KQ033912.1, read as the reverse complement.
TATTCAGTATGTTCTTTCCGTAGATCGTATTATTCAGACAGAAGAGGATCTGGCATTGGTCCGGGCCATGGAAGAGAAAAATCCGGATGCTTTTTCCCAGTATAAAAAACCGGAAATGGGCGATTTCCTTTATAAAGATATTGATGGTGACGGGTGTATTACGGATAAAGACCGTATCATGGTTGGTAATGGAACTAATCCAACTGTCACTTTTGGTTTCAATTTCGGTGCAAGTTGGAAAGGATTGGACTTCTCATGTATTCTTCAGGGGGCAACAGGACTGAAAGAGTACTGGAGTGGTCAGGATGGAGCTAGCTTTTGGCCTTTAGTTCGCCGGGGTAATCAGATTAATAAGACAATTGCTGACGGACGCTGGTATTCGGGGCGAACAGATGCTACTTACCCGCGTTTGTTGGATTACAGTGATGGACGTAACAGTGTAGCCAGCGACTTTTGGGTCCAGAACAGATCCTATGTAAGGGTAAAAAATATACAATTAGGATATACTATCCCGAAGCAGCTTTCCCAGAGACTATTGCTGGATAACCTTCGCTTCTATGTCAGTATAGATAACGCATTGACATTTACGGGATATAAAGGGCTTGACCCGGAAATATCAGGTACTAAGTATCCAACAATGAGATTAACAACATTTGGACTGAATCTTACCTTTTAAATATTTTGAACCATGAAAAAAATACTGATATATATTTCTATTTTATTGACATCTGCCACATTCAACGGATGTTATGATCTTAATACTTATCCCGGTGATAAAGTAAGTGAGAACCTTTTCTACCAAACGGAAGAACATGCAAAACAAGGATTGATGGGAATTTATGGCATGTTGCGGGATAATCACGCTTACGGTTACCAGTTTTTATTCGATCATCTGGCTGATATTGCTTATGGATATGACTATTATATGATGTATCTGGGTACTTATTCTGATCGTTCAGCAGAAATTCAATCCAAATGGCAAACAATGTATGATGGGATTCAGAGAGCTAACAGCTACCTTCGGGTCATACCCACTATGGATGTTCTTACCGAGGAACAAAAAAATGAGTATATGGCTGAAGCCAGATTCCTGCGGGGAATGTTTTATTTTACTCTGTTGGACTTATACGGCGGTGTTCCTTACTATGATGAAACGACGAATCTGAATGTGGAATACGTTGGCTTGAAGAAACCCAGAAGCTCCGCGGAAGAGATCCGTGCACATATCATCAGTGACTTGAATGAGGCTGTCGCTTATCTTCCGGTCAGGCATAATGATTCTGATTATGGTCGTGCGACGAAAGGGGCAGCCTATGCCTTGCGTGGAAAAGTCTATCTTTATAATAAAGAATGGCAGAATGCTATTGCGGATTTTGAAGAGATTGTCAATAACAAGTCTAACAACTATGGATATGGCCTTGACGCTGATTATGCTCATATATTTAAACTTTATAATGGAGATAAGAGTTCAGAGATGATCTTTTCCGTACAGAATAAAAGTGGTGTCGGAACAGAGTATGGTATGGCTATGCAAGCATTGATGGGAACACGCAGTGCGTTTGGTAGTTGTTGGAACAATACTGTTCCTTCCACTCAATTGGCAGATATGTATGAACTCAAAGATGGCCGCCCTTTCAGCTGGAATGATGTTTTTCCCGGATACAATGAAGCAACTCCGGATCAGCGTAAAGAATTGTTTAGTGTAGAGATGGATGCGTCAGGGGCTGTTATTGGATTGCGAGATGTAGATACAGCACAAATATTGAATGTATATAAAAGCAGAGATCCTCGTATGATGGCTACTTTGATTGTCCCTTATTCTATTTATAAAGGTTGTATCGGAAAGACGACCCCACGGGATATGTTGTTTGCAATGGACCACAATGTGCAAGGGAATGAAAATCAGGGAACCATACGGAACAATAAAGGCTGGATCTCTTATTTGTATCGTAAATTTGTAGTTGAATATGATCTTGGCGGAGCTATCAGTGACCGTTTACACACTCCTTTTGAGTTTCCTCTGATTCGTTATGCGGATGTATTGCTGATGTTGGCAGAGGCCTATAATGAAAATAACCAACTGGATAAAGCTGTTGCCGAATTCAATAAGGTAAGAGCCAGAGTGGATATGCCCGGATTAAACTCTGGTCCAGCATGGATGCTTGTTACATCCAAAGAGCAGATGGCTGAACGTATACGAAAAGAACGTGCTGTTGAGTTTGCGGGAGAAGGATTACGTTTCAGTGATTTGCGCCGTTGGGGATGGGAAATAGCAAGCAAGGCTATGAGTGAGGTAGATGCAATCAATATTTATGGTGAATTTATCTATACTCATAAGTTCTCCGAACGGGATATGCTTTGGCCTATACCTGGTGTAGAGATAGAGCGCAACGAAGCGTTGAAGCAGAATCCGGGATGGTAAATCCGTTCAAAATGTAATTTCAATGTATCAATTTATGAGATTTATTAGTTTAGTGAGCTTATCATTCTTTTTGTTTTCTTCGGTGGTAAACTGTAAAGATGCATCGGCCCTTTTTCCTGAAAGGGTGTTGCAGCAGCATCCCAGGTTGCTGTTTAGTAAGCAGGAAGAACAAAGAGTTCAGGCTTTAGCGGGTAGAGAACCTTTATTGGACAGCCTACGTGCCGGTTTGATGAAGGAAGCGGAACGATTATTGGTTGTTCCATTACAGGAGGATCCGCGCACGAAGGTTAAACAGACGAAAGATATATTGCCGGTCAGTCGTGAACAGGTATACCGAATGGTCAACCTGTCCCTGGCTTACCGGCTCAGTGGAGATAAACGGTTTGCAGAGAAGGCAGAAAAGGAATTGGTGCATGTCTGTAATTATCAGGATTGGGACCCTGCTCATTATCTAGATGTTGCAGAAATGACGACTGCGGTTGCTATCGGATACGACTGGTTATATGATGTGCTGTCTCCTGTGACAAAACAATTGATTGTCAGTTCCATTAAAACGAAGGCTCTGGATCTTGTTGTCGAAGAGTATAAAACCGGTAACAGTGATTCTTGGGCCAAACGTGAGACGAACTGGAATGTGGTTTGTAATACAGGGATGGTATTAGGGGCTTTAGCCATTGAGGAGTATTATCCTGAACTTACCCAACATATTATCGGTGAAGCTGTAAAGTATGTTCCTAATTGTCTGAAACATCTGGCACCGGATGGAGTTTGTTATGAAGGACCTGCCTATTGGGGATATACCAATATGTATCTTTCGCTCTTATTAAAGGCCTTGAATGATAATCTCGGACAGGATTTCGGACTTTCTGAAATGCAGGGTGTGGATAAAAGTGTTTTGTATTATATGCATAGCACAAGTCCTTCCGGTAAGATATTCAATTTTGCTAATTCCGGAAGTACGGCGCCGGCAGCAGAACCTATTTATTTCTATTTCAGTAAAGCATTCAATCAGCCGGAAGCAGCAGCGTTTTATAGGAAGGTCCTTTCGGAAACAGTACAAAGCGGGAATTATTTCAGATTTTATTTTTTGTCTATTCCCTGGTATGATACAGTCTTTTCTGCTTCAAAAACCTTGCCGAAGTTAAACGTCTACAGAGGAATAAACGATATTGTTGTATTTAATGGAGACAGGAATGTATCCAACAGTATTTATCTGATCGCTAAAACCGGCGATCCGGATATGGCACATCAACAGTTGGATATCGGAACTTTCATTGTAGAAACAAACGGGATAAGGTGGACTGACGATCTGGGAACGGATAATTACAGTTTGCCCGGATTCTGGGATTATAAGCCGGACGGCCGGAGGTGGACTTATTTTAGGAATTCCAATTTTAGTCATAATACTCTGGCGATCGATAATCAATTACAAAATTCAGCTGGGATGGGAGAGATCAAAGATTGTGACGATAAAGCTGTCCGCCCTTTTGTAACAATGGATATGAGTACGGCTTATCAGGAACAGAGCCGCTTTGTTTACCGGACTTTCTGTTTATTGGATGATACCCGGATAATGATTACGGACAGCGTAGGGTTAAAAAATGCGGAGCAATCGGTTCAATGGTCTGTGATTACTTCTGCCGATGTTGAATGTAATGGAAATACGGCAATTTTACGAAAAGATGGTAAATCATTCTTTTTGAAGATTGAATCGCCGGTTAACGCTTCGTTTACAACAAAAAGGGCAAAAAGAGAGACGGAAAATGAAAAACCTATAGAAGGTTATACGGTTTTATCGGCTTCGGTTTCAGATAGCACCATACAGGTAATCAAAGTCTTATTGTCAGGAGATTAGAGATGTAATTAGATCAAAAATAAATATATAATATGGTAAAAATGAAGTATTTAATGGGTATAGCTTTCTGTGCTGCGTTGATTTCATGTAGTGAAGTGAAGAAGGAGTTTATTGAAGAAAATGTGGAGTTTGCCCATAAACAGATAGGTAATGAGATAAAACTTATTGAAGAAAGCGGTAAGTTTATGAATCCGACGACCTTGAATTCAGACGGCTCCGTTTATTACTGTAATCTGACCGACTGGCGAAGCGGTTTTTTCCCAGGTTCTATATGGTATTTGTATGAATTGACGGGAGATAAGACGTTGTTACCTATAGCTCGAAAGTATACAGAGGAGGTTAAGGATGCCAAAAACATTACATGGAATCATGACGTCGGTTTTATGATCTATTGCAGTTTCGGCAATGGGTTACGTTTAACAGGAGATGAGGAGTATAAAAATGTGATTGTTGAGGCAGCCCGGTCTTTATCGACTCGTTTCCGGCCTGTGGCGGGTATCATTCAGTCCTGGAATGTTGACAGGGGATGGATTTCCGAACGTGGTTGGGAATGTCCTGTCATTATTGATAATATGATGAACCTTGAGTTATTATTTGCTGCAACAAAATTGTCCGGCGATTCGACATTCTATAAAATTGCTGTTTCCCATGTGGATCGTACCATGAAGGAACAGTATCGTCCGGATGGCAGCTGTTATCATGTGGTAGATTACAGTATGGAGAATGGTTCCGTTCGTTTCCGTCATACTGCACAGGGATATGCACATGAATCGGCATGGAGCCGTGGGCAAGCCTGGGGTATCTATGGTTTAACACTTTGTTATCGTGAAACGGGAGACCGAAAATATCTGGACCAGGCGTTAAAATCAATCCATTTTATGTTTACTCATAAAAATACTCCTGATGATTTTATTTTTTACTGGGATATGGATGCTCCTAACATACCAAATGACTATCGGGATGCTTCGGCTGCGGCTTGTATCGCTTCTGCCTTATATGAAATAACAACGATGGGAGTTTCTGAACCGCAGACATATAAGGCATATGCTGACCGTATTATGGAGAGTTTGGCTTCTCCGGCATATCGTGCGGAATTGGGAAAGAATGGGAATTTTCTATTAATGCATTGTGTAGGAAGTATACCTCATAATGGTGAAATAGATGTTCCACTCAATTATGCTGATTATTATTTCTTGGAGGCATTAAAACGGAAAAGGGATATAGAGAAGATGTATAATTCGTAACAGCACAAGACTCTTTTTGTATTGTATGGCACATAATCCTTTGTTCTAATTCAAAGATTATGTGCCTGTACAATTTATTCTGTAATTACCGAAAACTCACCGATCCCTGCCTGGGGCTGATTATCGACGATGCGGGTTGCAACAAACCGTATCTTGTTTCCTTTTATAGCCGGGAAACGGATTTCCTGTTCTATCGGATTATGTTTGATATTCGAGAATTCGCCTTCTGCAACTTTCTTGTTATTGACAAACAACTGGTAATTTGAAATATGTCCTCCGGCATCACGTCCCTGGTTGGGTACATAGCGGAAGCCGGCAATCGGCATATCATTTGCTAACTGTATTTCGATTTCCTGTTTCCCTTTCGGTAAATAGAATGTCGTATATCCGTTGCCGTCGAACATCGCTATTGTTTTTTCGTCTTTTGGATAAATGACAGTGTAGTTAGATGCCGGAATATCCAGCTCTTTTACGGAAACCGGACTGCTCTTGTCGAAAGTACGGTCGTACGAGATAGCCTTGATTGTTCCTTTTTGAGCAAAAACAAAAGGTTCGGTATAACGGGGGGAATCTTTTGTCGGTTCCGAACCGTCAGTCGTATAATGGAGTTCCGAGTTTTTATCTTCTACCCGGATAGAAACAACATCTTTGCGGTCACGTCTGATTTCCGGTTCGGTTAATAAGGCCGGTGCCAGGAAAGCCTCTACATTATTGATACATAGCGGGCCGCGTGCATCCAGGAAGTTGATGCGTATCTTGTCTGCATTGACAGTCTGGAAACGGACGATACGTTTGTAGCCGACAGTCGTCGTGGAATCGGCTGCTTCAACCGGTGTCCATTGCCCGTCTTTTTCTGTTTCGATGGTGAATGCTTTGACACGCTGTCCCAATGGGATATATTCCTGTATCATCAGGCGGTTTACATCCGTCGGTTTGCTGAAGGTGAAGGTAAGCGTAGCGTTTGTAACTCCGTCTTCCGTAGCCCAGTAAGAATCCCAATTGCCGTCATTCGTTTTGTCAGCCTTAAACTGGCCGCCGCGGGAATTGCTGGCTTTTACGGATGCACCCTTTAATAAGTTGGTTTTTAAATCGTTCTGTATGGTTTGATACCATTCGACTGCACGGATAGAATCCGTCGGACTGATCTTTCCGTTTAATGCAACCGGGAAGTTTAGCAGGAAGTTTGCATTATGTCCGACACTGCGGTAATACAGATCGACTAAATGTGATAGTGATTTTACCTGATGGTCTTCACGTGCGTGATAGAACCAACCCGGACGAATGGAAACGTCGCATTCGCCACCCAGCCATTCTTCACCGTCTTCCAGTCCCCACTGGCTCTGACGATAATGTATGCCGTCTTTTTTAGTGAACATACTCCATTGAGTATCGCCTGCCCAGCCTTCTTCGTTGCCGATCCAGCGGATGGTCGGTTCGGTTCCTCCAAAAATCATGACGGAAGGATTATACTTTTTAATCGTGTCGACAGCCTGTTCATATTTATAATAGGTATTCGGGTCGATAGAACGCGTTTCATTTGCGCCGCCGTACCAGCCGTTGCCGCCGTTAGCTCCGTCAAACCAGTATTCGAACAACGGACCGTAATTGCAGACTAATTCATGTAATTGGGCATGGAACTTTTCTACATATCCCGGTTGTCCGTAATTCTCACTGTTACGGTCCCAGGGGGAGAGATAAATACCGAATTTCAATCCATGCTTGTGGCAGGCGTCGGAAAGCTCTTTTACCATATCACCTTTTCCGTCTTCCCAGGGAGAATTTTTAACGCTGTATTCTGTGGTTGCCGTTTGCCACAGGCAAAAACCGTCATGATGTTTGGCAGTGAGAATCACCCCTTTTAATCCGGCAGCCAGGATCGTACGAACCCATTGTTCGCAATCTAAATCTGTAGGATTGAAAGTGGAAGCAGGCGTGTTCCCGTATCCCCATTCCAGATCATTGAATGTGTTTAGACCGAAATGAACGAAGGCATATGTCTCCATTTTGTGCCATTCCACCTGTTCAGGCGTCGGAACAGGATAAACAGGATCAGGGGCGTTTACTTCTTTACAGGAAATTAAAGTAGTAAGTCCTAATCCGAGGAGGAAAAGATAATTTGCGCTTTTCATCGTTTGATTATGTTATTGTTGATGCTTCAAAGGTACAAAAAATATAATTTGTATAAGGATATTCTGTCTGTTTTGCTATTTTTAGTTATTGTATTACAGAGCCGTGCTGGTTTTATAGGATACTTGCCGTATTTTATACAATATCATTTTACTTATTGTCTAAAATACATCTAAAATTCACCTATGTCTCTAATAATGTGGTCTATAAAAAATCTTTTATGCTTGTTTTATTCCAGGTGAATTTATATATTTGGGCGTCTAATAACTATATTTTTATTATTAATACCATGAAAAGAAGAGATTTCTTAACAAACACAGCATTGCTGGGTGCCGGAATACCACTGGGTATGTCGTCGGCTGTAATGACTTCATGTACACAACAACAAAGTGCAGGAACGGCTGCGAAGAGTTATTCTCCGGAAGAATTGGGAATGTTCTCTTTCGTAGAGGTAGCACCTGATGGAAAACCCTTAAAAGCAGCTTTGGTGGGTTGCGGCGATCGTGGAACCGGGGCGGCTACACAATTCCTCAAATCAGGACCGAATGTGTCTATTATTGCTTTGGCTGATTTGTTCCCGGATAGAATGGCGACCTGCCGGAAAGTATTGTCTGAACAATTTAAAAATGAAGTTCCTGATGCCAATTGTTTCTTAGGCTTCGATGCTTATCAGAAGGTGTTGGCAATGAATGATATCGATGTAGTCCTGTTATGTACTCCTACACATTTCCGACCGGAGCAATTCAAGGCGGCGGTTGAGGCTGGTAAACATATTTTTATGGAAAAGCCTTGTGCTGTCGATCCGACCGGAATCCGTACAGTGATTGCTGCAGCCAAAGTTGCAACATCTAAGGGGTTGACGGTTGTAACAGGTAATCAACGCCGTCATCGCAGAGATTATTGGGAGGCTTATGTGCAGGTAAAAAACGGATTGATCGGTGATGTCGTATCTTCTTCCGCTCATTGGGACCAGGGGGCATGGTGGAATAAGCGCAAACGTCCGGAATGGAGCGATATGGAATACTGTATTCGTAACTGGTTTAACATTAAATGGTTAAGTGGGGATCACCTGTTGGATCAGGCTATTCATAATATTGATGTGGTAACCTGGTTTATGGAAGACCGTCCTATCCGTGCTGTTGGTTTCGGTGGTCGTGCGCAGCGCCTGACCGGTGATATCTATGACTTTTTCAGTGTAGATTATTATTATAACAATAACAAACGCATGTTGGCGACTGCTCGTCAGATCGACGGTTGTGACGGAAATGTTTCCGAGCAGGTATATGGAACCAAGGGGATGGCCTCTCTGAATGACCGGGGTGAAATTAAAATTGTGGATTATAATGGAAACATTCTTTGGGAATATGATTATCAGAATAAACCTGTAAAGAATCCATATGATCAGGAACATGTGCATTTTGTTGAATCAATCCGTTTGGATAAGAAAATAAATCAGGCAGAAGCGCTGGCCTATTCTACTCAGGTTGCTATTCTGGGACGTGAGGCAGCTTACACCGGAAAGCCTATTTCCTGGGATGAGATCATGGCATCTACTCTTCGCTATGGTCCGGAGAAATATGAAATGGGAGCATTACCTGACTATAAAGAAGGAGAAGCGCCGAAACCGGGTAAAGCTCCGGATGCACCAGTGATGTAATTTCGTGTTTATATTAGTATTGAAGGCTCTGAATATTTTAGATGATATTTAGAGCCTTTGTCTTTTTATAATATGGGGCACTAATTTTTCGTCTATACAAAAAAATCGTTCGACAGCTGTTCTTTATTCATTCAACAATTATCGAATAAACATTCGACAGTTGTCGAACGAATAGAAAACATATATCGAACGAATAATTCTTTGAATCGGAAATTTAATTGTCTTGAGGGAGAAAGTTTTTTATCTGAGAAAGCCCTGGGAGCCTCCCTGTATTTTTTCAGTCCTCTTTGTGCGTACATTATATTACAGTGCCTGCCGTGAAAAAATAAATGAAAAATAGTTGGTAAAAAGTTTGGAACGTATGTAGTAATCTACTACTTTTGCACCCGCATTCGAGAGAGAACGGCGCACCAACATGATGAAAGAGGTAACCTGAGGAAAGGGGATGAGGTTAGAGGTTCTAAGCAAAATTCCAACCGTCACAGCGACTCAAAAAAAACTTTTCAAATTTTTCTCTTGAAAAATTTGGTAGTTAAAAAAAAGTCCTTACCTTTGCAGCCGCAATCGAAAAGAAAGCGAAAGTTCTTTGAAAGATTTACATATCAACAAGTAGTACAAGTATTAAAAATTAATACCGTCAAAAACTTGAAATAAATACGAATTCTGAGCATAGAGATATAAAAACAATTTAAACAACGAAGAGTTTGATCCTGGCTCAGGATGAACGCTAGCGACAGGCTTAACACATGCAAGTCGAGGGGCAGCACGATGTAGCAATACATTGGTGGCGACCGGCGCACGGGTGAGTAACGCGTATGCAACCTACCTATCAGAGGGGAATAACCCGGCGAAAGTCGGACTAATACCGCATAAAACAGGGGTTCCACATGGAAATATTTGTTAAAGAATTATCGCTGATAGATGGGCATGCGTTCCATTAGATAGTTGGTGAGGTAACGGCTCACCAAGTCCACGATGGATAGGGGTTCTGAGAGGAAGGTCCCCCACACTGGTACTGAGACACGGACCAGACTCCTACGGGAGGCAGCAGTGAGGAATATTGGTCAATGGGCGAGAGCCTGAACCAGCCAAGTCGCGTGAAGGATGAAGGATCTATGGTTTGTAAACTTCTTTTATATGGGAATAAAGTGAGGAACGTGTTCCTTTTTGTATGTACCATATGAATAAGCATCGGCTAACTCCGTGCCAGCAGCCGCGGTAATACGGAGGATGCGAGCGTTATCCGGATTTATTGGGTTTAAAGGGTGCGTAGGTGGTTAATTAAGTCAGCGGTGAAAGTTTGTGGCTCAACCATAAAATTGCCGTTGAAACTGGTTGACTTGAGTATATTTGAGGTAGGCGGAATGCGTGGTGTAGCGGTGAAATGCATAGATATCACGCAGAACTCCGATTGCGAAGGCAGCTTACTAAACTATAACTGACACTGAAGCACGAAAGCGTGGGGATCAAACAGGATTAGATACCCTGGTAGTCCACGCAGTAAACGATGATTACTAGCTGTTTGCGATACACAGTAAGCGGCACAGCGAAAGCGTTAAGTAATCCACCTGGGGAGTACGCCGGCAACGGTGAAACTCAAAGGAATTGACGGGGGCCCGCACAAGCGGAGGAACATGTGGTTTAATTCGATGATACGCGAGGAACCTTACCCGGGTTTGAACGCATATTGACAGCTCTGGAAACAGAGTCTCTAGTAATAGCAATTTGCGAGGTGCTGCATGGTTGTCGTCAGCTCGTGCCGTGAGGTGTCGGCTTAAGTGCCATAACGAGCGCAACCCTTATCACTAGTTACTAACAGGTCATGCTGAGGACTCTAGTGAGACTGCCAGCGTAAGCTGTGAGGAAGGTGGGGATGACGTCAAATCAGCACGGCCCTTACATCCGGGGCGACACACGTGTTACAATGGTGGGGACAAAGGGCAGCTACCGTGTGAGCGGATGCTAATCTCCAAACCTCATCTCAGTTCGGATCGAAGTCTGCAACCCGACTTCGTGAAGCTGGATTCGCTAGTAATCGCGCATCAGCCATGGCGCGGTGAATACGTTCCCGGGCCTTGTACACACCGCCCGTCAAGCCATGGGAGTTGGGGGTACCTAAAGTCCGTAACCGCAAGGATCGGCCTAGGGTAAAACCGATGACTGGGGCTAAGTCGTAACAAGGTAGCCGTACCGGAAGGTGCGGCTGGAACACCTCCTTTCTGGAGCGAAGAGTTCGTTATCAAGTTGACTCAGAGGTATTAGTTAACTTGTACTACGGTTGAATATGTATAAAATATAGATCTACCGGCAATAAAGTGTCGGCAAGAGAGAAAAATGATGCTGAGGGAAACCAAGGCAAAGTTGACAGTCCTATAGCTCAGTTGGTTAGAGCGCTACACTGATAATGTAGAGGTCGGCAGTTCAACTCTGCCTGGGACTACAGAATCTCTGAGAGAGAATTTTGGGGGATTAGCTCAGCTGGCTAGAGCATCTGCCTTGCACGCAGAGGGTCAACGGTTCGAATCCGTTATTCTCCACAAAAAGTTACCGAGACATCAGAAACATAAAGTAACGACAAGATCTTTGACATGATGGACAACGTAAAATAAAGTAACAAGAGCAAGCTGAAGATATATCAATCCAGGTTCACAGCGATGTGACCGGAAATAAGAAAGTAAGCAAGGGCAGACGGTGGATGCCTTGGCTCTCGGAGGCGACGAAGGACGTGATAAGCTGCGATAAGCTGGGGGGAGATGCAAATAATCTTTGATCCTCAGATTTCCGAATGGGGCAACCCGGCAGGTTGAAGGCCTGTCATCCCGTAAGGGAGGCGAACGTGGGGAACTGAAACATCTAAGTACCCATAGGAGGAGAAAATAACAATGATTCCGCAAGTAGTGGCGAGCGAACGCGGAAGAGCCCAAACCGGTATTGTTTAGGCAATACCGGGGTTGTAGGACCACGCTGTGGCAAGAACTTAGGAAAGTGGAACACTTTGGAAAAAGTGATCGTAGAGGGTGAAAATCCCGTACACGACTTTCTAACGAAGCCTAGTGGTATCCTGAGTAGCGCGGAGCACGAGAAATTCTGTGTGAATTAGCGGGGCCCATCCCGTAAGGCTAAATACTCCCGAGAGACCGATAGCGAACCAGTACCGTGAGGGAAAGGTGAAAAGAACCTCGAACAGAGGAGTGAAATAGACCCTGAACCCGTCTGCCTACAAGCGGTCGGAGCAACGTAAGTTGTGACGGCGTGCCTTTTGCATAATGAACCTACGAGTTACTTTCTCCGGCAAGGTTAAGTATTTCAGATACGGAGCCGAAGCGAAAGCGAGTCTGAACAGGGCGGTATAGTCGGAGGGAGTAGACGCGAAACCAAGTGATCTACCCATGGTCAGGTTGAAGGTTAGGTAACACTAACTGGAGGACCGAACCGGTAAGCGTTGAAAAGCTTTCGGATGAACTGTGGGTAGGGGTGAAAGGCTAATCAAACTTGGAGATAGCTCGTACTCCCCGAAATGCATTTAGGTGCAGCCTTTATTTAGTATAGCATGAGGTAGAGCGACTGATTGGATGCGAGGGCTTCACCGCCTATCAAGTCCAGATAAACTCCGAATGCGTGCTATATATTGATAAGGAGTGAGGGCGCGG
>NZ_KQ033912.1:1640585-1806674 GCF_000969835.1 Parabacteroides goldsteinii DSM 19448 = WAL 12034 | reverse complement strand
GGGCAGTAATGTCGAAGCCGAGTAGTACTAATAGCCCGAGACTTTCTATTTCCGAGAGGAAGGATTGATATATCAGCAGGGTTAGTAGAGATACTGACAAAGCGAAAGTTACTGATAAAGTAGCGTTGTCCAGGTCAAACATCTTAAAAGGTATTAAGGTGGTTATAGCGTTGGGGATCCACCTCTTCCCATTCCGAACAGAGAAGTTAAGCCCAACCACGTCGATGGTACTGCGTAAAAGTGGGAGAGTAGATAGCCGCCGTTTTAGAGTCACAGACTCCAAACAAATGAAAGGAATCAATCGTAAGGTTGGTTCCTTTTTTATTTATAATAATATCATTTATCTTTGTCCCAAAATCAATGCTTTATGATCAAGTCTTATATCTTATTTGTTTTCTTTTTTATCTCTGCTATTCTTTCTGCACAGGAGAGTATTAATTATGCTGTAGTAAAAGATATCCCTTACCGGACTACAGGTGACCCGTATGGTCTGGAACGTTGCAAGCTGGACGTCTATTATCCTGAAAACGGGAAGGACTTCGGGACGGTTGTTTGGTTCCACGGTGGTGGTTTATCCGGTGGAAGTAAGTTTATTCCGGAAGAGTTAAAGAATAGTGGTTTGGCTGTCGTTGCTGTCAATTACCGCTTATTGCCTAAATGTTCGATTAAAGATTGTATTGATGACGCGGCTGCGGCAGTGGCCTGGACATTTAAAACAATAGAAGAATATGGCGGTAGCCGGCAGCGGATATTTGTATCCGGACATTCTGCGGGCGGTTATCTGACAAATATGATCGGGTTGGATAAGAAATGGCTGCAGGTTTACGGTATAGATGCAGATTCAATTGCTGCCCTTATACCTTTCAGTGGACATGCTATCAGCCATTTTGCCTATCGGGAATCGCTGGGAATGAAGGAAACGCAACCCAGTATCGATGAATTTGCTCCGCTTTATTATGTCCGTCCTGATGCTCCTCCTCTAATAATCGTATCAGGCGACCGCGAAATGGAAATGTTGGGGCGTTATGAAGAGAATGCTTATTTCTGGAGAATGATGAAGGTGGCCGGGCATAAAGAGACTTATATCTATGAATTGGATGGATACGATCATGGCTCGATGGCGGCACCGGCTTTTCATATACTAAAGAACCATGTCAGAAGAATTTTAGGGGAATAGAAACAGATGGGGGACTTTTATCCCCCCATCCGTAATTTTATTCATATCGAACTGCGGTACCGGCAGCTGTAACCATCAGCATGCTTCCGCTTCCTCCTACAGTTTCATAATCCAGATCGACAGCAATAACGGCATTGGCTCCCATTCGTGTAGCCTGCTGGCTCATTTCCTGTAAAGCCGTTTCTTTTGCTTCACGCAATACGCTTTCATATGAACCGGCTCGTCCGCCTACTATATCGCGTATTCCGGCAAAGAAATCTTTGAATACGTTTGCTCCTATAATTGTTTCACCGGAAACGATCCCGTAATATTGGGTAATCTTTTTCCCTTCGATGTTGTTTGTTGTTGTCAGTAACATGATTTTCTTTTTATGGATGTGTATTGGTCATTTCAAATACGAGTTTACCGCCTTTCGCCATCTCGGCATGTGAGAAGAACGGGGTTTCGAGCTCCTTTCCATTCAAAGTAACCGTCCGGATATATTTGTTTTCCGGACTGTTGTTTTTAACCACGATCTCGAAAATGCCGCCTTTTACGTGAATTAAGGCGCGATCTACCATCGGACGGCCCAATGTGTAAACCGGAATACCGGGAGCAACCTGATAGAATCCCAGGGCACTCATTACGTACCATGCTGACATCTGTCCGCAGTCTTCATTCCCGATGATACCGTCAGGCTTGTTTGTATAGAACTCGCGCATGATATAATCCAGACGTTCCTGGCCTTTCCATGGGGAATCTGTCCAGTTATACAGGTAAGCCATGTGGTGGCTCGGTTCGTTTCCGTGGGCATACTGGCCGATCAGGCCGGTGATGTCGCCGGATGCATGTTCGCCGTCAACCTGTGAAGAGGTAGTAAACAAGGTATCCAGACGTGTTTCCAGTTCTTTCTTGCCACCGATGGTAGCAATGAAGTTGTCCATATCGTGCGGAGCAAAGAAACTCCACTGGAAAGCATTTCCTTCCGTATAATCGCTTCTCATATGAGCTGAATAACGCGGATTGAACGGTGTACGGAATGAACCGTCACTCATGATCGGACGCATCATTTTTGTTTCCGGGTCCAGATAACGTTTGTAATATTCTCCTTTGGCAGCATAAGCCTGAGCCAATGAATCCAGTCCTGCTTTGGCAGCGATTTGCGAGATACACCAGTCTTCGTAGGCCATTTCCAGTCCCCATGAAACGGATTCGGGAACAGAGTCGGCAGGAACGAAGCCATATTTCTCTTTGAAGTACGGATGGAGGGTAATCAGATCCAACTCGCGTGTCCCTTTGAACTTCTCTGCCAGGTCTTCACGGTATACGGAAGAACGGGCACCGGCTTCCGCCCATGTTTTCAGGTCACCGTCTGCCAGGTCTTTGGAAACCAGGTCAGCCAGGACAGATACAGCCGGGTAGCCGACCATACAGCCGGTATAGCTTGAAGCCAGCGGCCATTTGGGAAGAATACCACCTTCTTTATATCCTTGTACCAACACTTTACCCCAGTCGGCAGCCAGTTCCGGATTGATGATCGTCATCAGCGGGTGAAGGGCACGGAAAGTATCCCACAGGGAGAATACGGAATAATTAACGTATCCCGGTTCCGCCTTATGCACCTTTTTGTCCATACCCAGATAACGACCGTCTACGTCCTGATAGGCGAACGGTGCGATCATCGTATGATATAATGCCGTATAGAAGTTGACCATTACGGTCGGGTCAGCGCTCTGAATTTCGATTGCGTTCAGGGCATCGTTCCATATTTCAGCCGATTTGATGCGGGTTGCTTCGAAATCCCATCCCGGAAGTTCTGCTTCCAGATTCTTTTCGGCTCCGTCAGTATCAACCATGGAAAGGGCAACCTTTACGTACAGAGGTTCTGCTTTTTCCGGGAACTTATAATGGAATTTCAGGTCTTCTTCCGTATTGATGCGCAGGAACAAAGAATCCTGGCGTAATTTGCCTCCGATGTATTGGTAAACGGTTTCGATCGGCTCAGAGAATGTGATCCGGTAAGAAACCGAATGGAAATGTGCCCATCCCTGTGTACGTACTGTACCTTCTACCGTCGAGTCGTTAACAAACAGGTAACTGTTGTCTACCAGTTTGTGTCCCCAGTTCGGTTGCAGGATATGTCCCAGGTCGAGCATAACGCGGCGGTCTTTGGGATTATCGTAAGTATATTTATGAAAACCGACCTTGTCGGTACTCGTCAGTTCCACGTTTACACCGAAGTTATCCAGACGTACGGCGTAATAACCCGGAGTCGCTTTTTCGGTATCTTTATTGAAAAGTCCGACCGGTTTGATCGAATCGCCTCCGGAGAAAGGCAATAGAGCCACATCACCCAGGTCGCCGATACCGGTACCGGAAAGGTGCGTATGACTGAATCCATAGATTTCGCGGTCGTCATAATGGTAACCGCTGCTGGCATCCCAACCCATGATATGCGTATCCGGACTGACCTGTACCATCGCAAACGGGCGGGTGGCACCGGGGAAAGTATGACCGTGGAATCCGGTTCCTATGAACGGGTCGACATACTTGATTTCATCACTTAATAACCCACTGTTGGGAGCCGGCTTGCATCCTACCAGCAGGCAAACTAAGACTACCTGAAAGAATAAGATCGTTTTCTTCACTGTTTATTTTGATTTAGTTTAAAATTAGCGGACTAAAACTATTTAATTAGCACAGCTACAAATATAATGAAAAAGAACTATATACAGGTCTTTTTCCTTTTATGAATAAAAAAGTCACAAAAAACTGCAACCTTTTACCAGGCTGTCTCGTCTAATATAACAGAGATGAAAACAGATGAGTTCATAACAAGGATACTGCCTTTAAAAGACAACCTGTTGCGGGTTGCTTACAGGATCACCGGAAATGCAGAGCGTTCCGAACAGATCGTTCAGGACGTGATGTTGAAGGTTTGGGGAGAGCGTGCCGCCTGGATTGTGATAGAGGACATTCCATCTTATTGCCTGATGGTGACACGTAATATGGCGCTGGATACTATTAATTTACAGCGGAAGCGGACAGAAAGTTTTACCGTCAGATAACTCTTTTATAGAAATAATATGGATTATAACCGTATTACATCGTTATTAGACAAATACTGGGAATGTGCGACCACGATTGAAGAAGAACGGGAGTTACGCCACTTTTTCTCGTCAGACGCATTACCGCCTGAGTTGCGTCCTTATAAGGCATGGTTTCTGACACCGGAAGCAGAGACATTGCCGCCTTTAGGGAAAGAGTTTGACTTGAAGGTGTTACAGCAGATCACCCGGGAGAAAAAGCTACGCCGCCTCCGTCTGTTTTATTCTTTTTCGGCTTTGGGGTTGGTCATACTGGTTCTTTTGACGATCCTCTTGCTGACATCTTCTTTTATGTTGTAATGTTGCTGTGTTTAATATGAAGCCTTGCGGATTTGTTCTGCAAGGCTCTTTCTGTTACCTTTGCGGAAAAATAACAAACTATGTTCACGGTAATCGGAATCATGTTCGGAGGTATCGCCGTAGGATATCTGTTGCGCAAAGTCGAACTGCTGCAAAAGATAGGCAAACCTATTTCTTATACGATCCTGCTATTGTTGTTTCTGCTGGGTATTTCGGTGGGGGCCAACGATGCTATTGTAAACAACCTGACAACATTAGGCGGACAGGCTTTCTTGATCGCCTTGGCCGGAACGACCGGAAGTGTTTTAGCCGCCTGGGGAGTCTATCATTTCTTTTTTAAGGAAAGGAGGAGAGAATGAAAGGGAGTCTGATTGTAGTCGGATTCTTCGCTTTGGGCTGTATTCTCGGATGGAGCGGGTATCTGCCGGAAGTGGTCGTTAAGAACGATATCACCATGTATGTACTTTACCTGCTGATGTTTCAGGTCGGGTTGAGTATCGGGAGTGATAAGAAGTTGAAAGATATATTGTGCAGTATCCGTCCCAAGCTGTTGCTGGTTCCGTTGGCAACTATTATCGGGACGCTGACGGCGTCGGCTTTGGTGAGTTTACTGATTACCAAATGGAGTGTGTTCGATTGCCTGGCGGTAGGAAGTGGTTTTGCCTATTACTCATTGTCTTCTATCCTGATTACGGAGTTGAAAGAGGCGTCGCTGGGTGTACAGATGGCGACGGAGTTAGGAACAATCGCATTGATCGCCAATATCATCCGTGAGATTATGGCGTTGTTGGGCGCCCCGTTGTTTGTCAAGTATTTCGGGCGATTGGCTCCTATTTGTGCCGGCGGTGCCACGACGATGGATACAACATTACCGATTATTACGCGTTATTCAGGAAAGGATCTGGTATTCGTTTCTATCTTTCACGGCATTTTGGTCGATTTTACGGTACCGTTCTTTGTTTCTTTTTTCTGTTCGATGTAAATTAATAAATGGAGTAGGAACCTTTATGAAGCACTTACTGATCGTTTTATTGTTGATAATCTCATTCGGTGTAACCGCTCAACCGGCACGAAGACTGGAAAAGCCGGCTGCGGATGGCCCTATCCCTGTAGGACAAGCTGTTTTTTACGGTGAATTTGTTCAGCGACTGAAGAAATTCAAAAGTGGCGGTTATCCTCAGGATATCCGGCTGATAAATATTGAAACGAACGAGGTGCTTGTCTTCCGGGTGAAGTCGACCTTTAAGACTTCGAAAGAAAATCAATTCTGTTACCTGATCGAACCGGGGACGTATGCAATTCTGAATTATTGGTGGACCGAAAGCAAATGGTATGGCGGCCGTTCTTATATGGAGCCTATTTATAAGGGGGAAGATTCCATTCAGGAAACCGAACGGAAAATAAAAAGCAAAGAACAACGTCCCGATGAATTAGTCCTGTTCAAATTTTCTGTTGCCGAAAATACATTGAACTATGTCGGAACATGGCATTTCGAGAACTCCCCTGTCTTCTTCACCAACGACAAGGAAGAAACTGACGAAGAAATGCAGGATAAATACAAAAAACTTGATTTTCGGTCTTCTCGCACGGCTATACCGGATTAATCGTTATTCTGTTTATCTGTAATAGCGACCTGTTTGTCGGGTATAAAACGGGTATAAAAGAAGGAGGTTGTATCAATAAAAACTTTGATGCAACCTCCTTTTTTATGTTCTGATTTTTATTTCTTTACTGTCTGCAACATTACTTTTACCGCTTCTTCCAGTTGATGGTCTTCGCCTTTCAACTGTGATTCCGGTGTGTTGTAGATTTCGATATC
Organism: Parabacteroides goldsteinii DSM 19448 = WAL 12034; assembly: GCF_000969835.1. Classification (GTDB taxonomy): domain Bacteria; phylum Bacteroidota; class Bacteroidia; order Bacteroidales; family Tannerellaceae; genus Parabacteroides; species Parabacteroides goldsteinii. Next base: position 1,800,292 of record NZ_KQ033912.1, on the reverse strand, counting down.
CGGCTGCAGTTCATGGTTTTCCAGGTAATTACCTTGCATATCCTGAACGCCTACCTGTGGAATACCGAATACGATGGACGGGTCGATCTGTGATTCCCACCATACGGCAGTCATGGTTCCCGGGACGGGAGCACCGATTAGTTTACCGATACCCAACGTCTTGTATACCCAAGGGAAACCATGTGCATTCGAGTAGTTATCTTCGCAAACCAGTACGCATGATGGTTTCAGCCATTTGTTGAAGGGGTCGCTACCGATATACTGCCCGCGAGGCATGAAACGCTGGTATTCTTTACCACTCAACAGCGTAGCCAGGTCATCGTGCAACCAGCCTCCGCCGTTATGACGGGTATCCACAATCACCGCTTCCTTGTTGCGGCAACGTCCCAGCAGTTCGGAATAGACTTCGCGGAAACTTTCACTGTTCATGCCTTTAACGTGTACATATCCGATCTTGCCGCCGGACAGTTCATCCACTTTCTTGCGGCAGTTTTCTACCCAACGTTTGTACAGCAGGTTAGATTGTTGGCCATAAGAGATCGGTTTCACCTGCTCTTCGAAACGTTCTTTTGTTGCCGGGTTGTAGACGGACAACAATACTTTCTTTCCGGCTTTACCGCTCAGTAACGGATAATAGTTTTCACCACTTTTGATAGGTTTCTCATTGATCTTTTCAATGATGCAACCCGGTTTGATTTTTGTATCAGCCAATGTCAACGGCCCTTTGGCGATGATCTCGGCAATCTTTAATCCGTCGCCGGTATAGCTGTTATCGTAGAATGCACCCAGGCAGGCTGTAGCCGGAGCGGATGACGATGAATAATACCGGGCACCTGTATGTGAACCGTTCAGTTCGCCCAACAGTTCGGACAACATTTCCTGAAAGTCGTAATTGTTGTTGATATGCGGCAAGTAACGGGCATATGCTGTTTTGTATCCTTCCCAGTCGATGCCATGGATCGTCGGATCGTAGAATTTGTCTTCCACCTGACGCCATATATGATTGAAAATATATTCGCGTTCCTGCGGCGGGCGATAAGAAAACTCAGCCTTGAAGGGGATACCTTTGGTTTTGCTGTCTTTGATCTCCACCTTTTTCAGCTGGCCACCGGATACCAGGAACAGGTTCTCACCTTTCTTGTCGGCAAACATTCTTCCGCCACCGACACCTTTTATCAGTATTTTGGTTGAATTTTCCTTGAAGTTACGTTCCCACAGGTCGTAACCGCTTTCGAAAGCTGCACAATAGTAGAGTTTGTCTCCTTTCGGTGTCAGCACGGCGTCGCCCATATTCGAAGAATTGATAGTCAGACGGATGACGCGGTCTTTACGGTTTTCCAGATCGAATTTCAATGGTTCGACAGGCTTGTCCGCATCGTCTTTCTTGTCTTTATCATCTTTCTTCTTGTCATCTTTTTTGGCTTTGGAATCTTTCTTATCTTCCTTTTTATCGTCTTTCTTATCCTTATCCTTGTCTTTGTCCTTATCCTTTTCTTCATCTTCAACTAGGGCAAGTTCTTCCTTGCTCAGGCGGAATTTGTCGTATGCTTCGGCATCGAAGAACATGATATAGGTATCATCCTGTGCACCCCAACTGCCGTGGCTGCGGTAACCGGCACGGTCGGACGACCAGATCATCGCTTTGCCATCAAGTACCCATTTCGGATCACCATCAGAGTATCCGCTTTCGGTCAGGTTGGTAATATCTCCGCTACCATCTGCCTTTACCAGGGCAATATCCTTATTGTTCCATCCGCCGATAGCGATATATTGCACCAGGAACCATTTACTGTCGGGTGACCATTGATAAGTCTGGTCGCCGTCGGCATACGAATAGTTGTATTTACCATCCAAAACAGTACGTACCTGTTTACTTTTCAGATTGATGACGCGTAAAGTGGTACGGTCTTCCAGGAATGCCACTTCTTTACCGTCAGGAGAATAAGTAGGCTGGAAAGACGTTTTGTCGGTAACTACCAGCGGTTCTTCCTTGATTTCTTGTGCGTAAGTAAAATATTTGTCGTCTTTACGAACCAGGCTGCTTTGATAAATGCCCCATGTTTCGCCGCGTTCGGCCGAGTAAACCAATGAACGACCGTCAGGGCTGAAATCTATATTACGCTCTTGCTGCGGCGTATCGGTGATCTGACGGGTTGTTTCATATTCAACCGATGTCACATATACATCTCCTCGTACGATAAAAGCAACCTCTTTTCCGTTCGGAGAGACAGCAATACTGTTTGCCCCGCTCGACATCAGGCGATGGATCAGATTATTTTCGATCTGGTCGGAGATGATGTTCACTTTTACCTTGGCTGGTTGTCCGCCTTCTTTGACCGTGTAAATCTCACCGTCGTAACCGTAACACAAAGTACCGTTCTTGTCGGAAGTCAGGAAGCGGACCGGATGTGTCGTATGGTTTGTTATCTGTTTGCCGCTCTTGCCGGTCAGGTCATTCTTAAAGATATTGAAGCTGCCTTTTTCTTCACTCAGATAGTAAAAGGCATTTCCGTCCGGCGACCATACCGGATCGCGGTCTTCTCCACGGAAAGAGGTAATCTTTTTGAATGTACGGTCATTATCCAATGTACATAACCAGATATCGCGGGTAATGGAGGATTGGTGGTGTTTGCGCCAGGGATCTTCATATCCTTTGAAATCGTTATACAATACCTGTTTTCCGTCTTTACTGAATGCCAGGTTTTCCATAGCCAGCGAGGAAAATAACTCCGGACGTCCTCCTTGGGTGCCGACCTGATAGATCTGGGCGAACAGGGAAGAAGGAAACTGGCTGTCTTTTACATCCTGCTGGATAGAAGCTGAATAAAGGACATGGTCGTTGTCGCTGAATGTTTCCGGATATTCGTTTGCCGAATGTACGGTTAACTGCGTAGGGGCCCCTCCTTCTTTGTTCATAATGAACACATCGAAGTTTCCGTTGCGGTCGGAAGCGAATGCGATTTGTTTTCCGTCGGGCGACCAGACAGGGCGTGTGTCGTGGGCCGGATGGGTTGTTAACTGGGTAGCTTTACCACCTGTTGTCGGAACGGTATAGATATCCCCCTTGTAAGTAAAGGCGATCATTTCCCCGTTCGGAGATATTGCCGGATAGCGCATCCATAGCGGATCGTTCTCTGCAAATGCCGACCCAGTCAGTAAAAGGGCCGATGTTAAGATCAGTAATTTTTTCATGCGTTTATTAATTTCCGTAAAAATACGAGATTATTTTTATACAAATGTCATATTTAACATATTCCTGATAAAAACTGTTCCGGGGGTATAATTCAACAGCACGAAGAGAGATCGTATTCCTTCCTTCTTTTTATGTTCGAAAAACGGAACTAAAATGCCGAAACAAAGCAAGATAAGCGAATGTTTTATAAATGAAGTATAGTCAATAAGGCGAGATAGTTTATTTATTCCTATTACAAATACTATTTAAAAACAAATTTAGATCACTAATGAAAAAGTATTTAGCAGAAATGATCGGGACGATGGTACTTGTCCTGATGGGTTGTGGTAGCGCAGTATTTGCCGGAACCGTTCAACCGTTTTCTTCAGTAGGTACGTTGGGCGTTGCTTTTGCTTTCGGGCTGGCCGTTCTGACGATGGTTTACACGATCGGTAAGATTTCCGGTTGTCATATTAATCCGGCTATTACGCTGGGTATGTTACTCTCCAAAAGGATTTCAGGAAAAGATGCGGGAATGTATATGATATTCCAGGTGATCGGAGCGATCATCGGCTCGTCTATCCTGTTTATTCTGGCTAAAGATTCCGGTTCGACGACAACACTGACCGGAGCAAACGGTTACCATGATCTTGTTCCGGCCTTTGTGGCAGAAACAGTCTTTACATTCATCTTCTTACTGGTGGTTTTAGGTTCAACATCCAAAGGTGCCAATACCAAGTTTGCCGGTATCGCTATCGGTTTAGCATTGGTTTTGATCCATATTGTTTGTATTCCTATTACCGGAACATCTGTGAATCCGGCACGTAGTATCGGTCCGGCTTTGTTCCAGGGAGGTGAAGCTCTCTCACAATTATGGTTGTTTATCGTAGCTCCGTTCCTCGGAGCGGCTATCGCTGCTCTTGTCTGGAAAGGTATTAATACAGAAGAAGCATAATCCTTTATTATATTTATATTTTATTCCCCCGGCAGGTTATTCTGTCGGGGATTTTTCTTTTAACAAAATGATATTGCCGTACCATGTAATTTTTTACCTTTGCCCGTAGACTAAACTAAAATATAACATGAACAAGAAACTTATTCTTTCCTTGCTCGCTTTAGCCGGTGTTCCTGCCTTAATGATGGCAGCGGATGATGCACGCCTGTTGCGTTTCCCGGCAACGAACGGTAATGAGATTGTTTTCTCGTATGCCGGCGATCTTTATAAAGTTCCTGCAAAAGGAGGTGAAGCTCAACGCCTGACCTCGCATGTCGGGTATGAGATGTTTCCCCGTTTTTCACCGGATGGTAAAACGATCGCTTTTACCGGGCAGTATGACGGGAACACGGAAGTGTACACCATTCCTTCTACTGGTGGAGAACCCTTGCGAATCACTTATACGGCAACCAATAAGCGCGATGACTTGGGTGACCGTATGGGACCGAATAATATTGTAATGAACTGGACTCCCGACGGTACGAATATTGTTTACCGTAACCGGATCAGCGACGGATTTTCCGGTAAACTTTATACTGTAAATAAAGAAGGAGGCCTTTCCGAAGTGATTCCTTTGCCGGAAGGCGGTTTTTGTAGTTATTCACCCGATGGCAAGCGTTTGGCATATAATCGGGTAATGCGTGAATTCCGTACCTGGAAATATTATAAGGGAGGTATGGCTGATGACGTGTGGATTTATGATCCGGAAAAACAATCAGTCGAAAATATCAGTGATAATCCGGCGCAGGATATTATCCCCATGTGGATCGGCGATGAAATATTTTATATTTCCGATCGCGACCGTATTATGAATATCTTTGTCTACAATACAAAGACCAAACAAACGAGCAAAGTAACCGACTTTACGGAATACGATGTTAAATTCCCGAGTGCCAACGGTAATACGATCGTATTTGAGAACGGTGGTTATATCTATAAGATGGATGCCGGTACAAAAAAGCCTGAGAAGGTGAATGTGACGTTGTCATCCGATAATATTTATGCCCGCAGTGAAATAAAGGATGGTTCCGGCTATCTGACTGAAGCGAGTGTTTCGCCGGATGGTGAGCGTGTGGTGGTTACAGCTCGTGGCGAAGTGTTTAATGTCCCGGTAGAAAAAGGCGTGACAAAGAATATTACCCGTTCGCCCGGACAACATGACCGTGAAGCCCAATGGTCGCCTGACGGAAAATATATTGTTTATATTTCGGATGGCACGGGCGAAACAGAGCTTTATCTTCAGGATGCCACTGGTGGTGAACCTGTTCAACTGACAAAAGATAACGATACTTATATCCGTTCTTTTGAATGGAGTCCCGATTCAAAATCAATTGTTTATACCGATCGTAAGAACCGGGTAAACCTGCTTGATGTGGTCGGAAAGAAAACAACCGTATTGTTTCAGAACCCGATGGCGGAGATACGCGACGTAACCTTCTCTCCGGATAGTAAATGGCTGACTTATAGCCGTCCGGCGGAAAATCAGGTGAGTATTGTGTATGTTTATGATATTGCTGCACGTAAGGAATATCCTGTTACGGATAAATGGTACGACTCTCATTCTCCGGCCTTCAGTACAGACGGAAAATACTTGATCTTCGCCTCTTCACGTGACTTTAATCCGACTTATGGCTCTTTGGAATGGAACCATGTTTATAATAATATGGGAGGTGTTTATCTGGCGTTGCTTCAAAAAGATACTCCTTCTCCATTCCTTCAGAAAGATGCCGAAGTAAAAGTTGCTAAAGAAGAAACGGCTAAGAAAGAGGATAAAAAGAAAGAAGATAAAGATAAGAAAGATGTTTCGACAGAAACCGGTGTAAAGATTGATCTGGAAGGTATAACCGACCGTATTATCAAACTTCCTTTACCGGGCTCTTATTATGGCAATTTTTATTCGGATGGCGAAAAAGTCTGGTATTATGGTCGCGGCGGAACAAAAGTGTACGATTTGAAAAAACAAAAAGAAGATACTGTTGCTGACGGAGCTTCCATGTCTGTTACTCCGGGAAGTAAAAAAGCCCTTTTCTATAAAGGAGGACAGATCTATGTGACCGACATACCTTCCGGCAGTGTTGATTTGAGTAATGCAGTCGATCTTTCCAATATGAAGATTACGGTGGATTATCCGAAAGAATGGGCACAGATATTCGATGAGGCATGGCGTGCTTACCGTGATGGTTTCTATGTAGAAAACATGCATGGTGTGGACTGGAAAGCGATCAAAGAAAAATATGCCGTTCTTCTTCCTTACGTGAAGACTCGTCTGGATCTGAATTATGTGATCGGTGAAATGATTGGCGAACTGAATTGCGGCCATGCTTATGTGAATCCGGGTGAACTGGATCGTCCGGAGCGTGTGCAGACCGGTCTGTTAGGTGCTGAGATTTCACGTGACAAGAGTGGATTCTTCCGTCTGGAAAAGATATTACCGGGAGCATCCTGGAGTAAAGACCTGCGTTCTCCGTTGACAGAACCGGGTATCGAGGCGAAAGCCGGAGAGTTTATCGTTGCAATCGACGGGATTCCGACTAACAGTGTAAAGGATATGTATTCTTTGTTGGTTGGTAAAGCCGGTATCCCGACAGAACTTTCGTTGAACAGCAAGCCTGAATTGGGGGGAGCTCGTAAAATTGTGATCAGTCCGTTGGCTGAAGAATATTCGTTGTATCATTACAACTGGGTACAGGATAATATCAAGAAAGTGGATAAAGCGACTAACGGCCGTGTAGGATATATCTATATTCCGGATATGGGCGTAGACGGATTAAATGAATTTGCCCGTTATTTCTATCCTCAGCTGGATAAGGAAGGTTTGATCATCGACGACCGTGCCAATGGTGGTGGAAATGTATCTCCGATGATCTTGGAACGTCTTTTCCGCGAACCGTATCGTCTGACCATGCGTCGTGGTTCGAACCATATCGGTACTGTTCCGGATGCCGTACAGGTGGGTCCGAAGGTTTGTTTGATCAATAAATATTCTGCATCGGATGGCGACCTGTTCCCCTGGGGATTCCGTGCTTTGGGACTGGGTAAGCTGATCGGAACCCGTACCTGGGGTGGTATCGTCGGCATTAGTGGCCCGTTGCCTTACATGGATGGAACTGATATCCGTGTACCTTTCTTCACCAGCTATGATCCGAAGACGGGTCAGTGGATTATCGAAAACCATGGTGTCGACCCGGATATCCTGATCGACAATGATCCTATTAAGGAATGGAATGGCGAAGACCAGCAACTGAACAAGGCTATCGAAGAAGTAATGAAAGACCTTCAGAACCGTAAACCGTTGGCTCCGGTTCCGGCTCCGAGGGATTTCAGCAAATAATGTTGAAGTAAAATATGGAAGAAAGGATATCTCACAGCATGGGGTATCCTTTTTTCATTTACATGCTTAAATTACTTTTTTACTGCCAGAAGAACATGCAATAAATTGATTTGCCGATGAATGAAGTTTATTATTTTATATATTTGTGACCGTTAATATGGAAATGGAGAAAGCATGCTAGAGGAAAGGAGATTATTAAAAGAGTTAACCGAAGGATCAGAGTTTAGTTTTAATGCTCTGTACAACCTATGGGCCTCCAGACTTTACCATTTTGCGTTCTCTTATTTGAAATCAGACAGTGCGGCGAAAGATGTCGTGCAGGAAACATTTGTAAAGATCTGGTCTAATAGAACGAGTATTAATCCGGATGCCTCTTTTAAGGCTTATTTATTTACTATCTCCTATCATTTTTTATTGAAAGAACTTCGTCGTCAGTTGAATCATCCGCAGATGGAGGATTACCTGGATTTTAAAAAAGAACTTATTTCGACTGATAACGTAGAAGCTAAATATGATTTCGACCTTTTTCTAAAAGAGTTGGAAGTTGCCAAGCAAAAACTGACACCCCGGCAAAGGGAGATATTTGTTTTGAATAAGGAATATAATCTTTCCGTTACAGAAATCGCTTCCCGGCTATCTATAACGGAGCAAGTGGTGCGTAACCAACTTTCAGCTGCATTGAAAGTGTTGCGCAACGAATTATCCAACTATTCCTATTTATTTATACTTTTCACGATTTATTTCTGAAAATATGTTTTATAGCATGCGGAAGCGTATGTTATAAATTTAACCTTTCAGGATATTACTCATAAACGAACGAAATTTCCAGCTTATGAGTACATCATTATATAGAAATTTGAAAGATTGGTTAACGAAATATCAGACTGAACAAATTAGTCGGAAAGAATTTCGTGAACTCAGGAAAGAAATCAATAATCATTCGGATGAGGAACTTTTCCCTGTATTGCTTGATAGTTGGAATAGTTGGGATAATAACGGAAGTTTATCGTCTGAAGATGCCCAAAGTTTATTGGTTCGTATCCGGCAGGAGATGAACATAATACCAGCTCCTAAAATTAGAAAATTTAACTGGCGACAAATTGCTGCGGCTATAGCATTTCTGATTATGGGAAGCTTGTCAGTTTATTTATATGTAGATAACCGTGAAATTACTCAGTTGGCGGACCGAATCATGGAAGTTAAAGTCGGAAAAGGAGAGCGGGTTTCAATTACTTTACCGGATGGAACAGCTGTAAAGCTTAATTCAGAGTCTATACTTTCTTATAAACAGGATTTTGGGAAAAAAGACCGGCGTGTATCTCTTTCTGGTGAAGGATATTTTGATGTACAAAAAGACGTGCAAAAGAAATTTGTAGTGAATACCGAATTTATGGATATTGAAGTAACGGGTACTTCGTTCAATGTATATGCTTATTCAAATAAGGATATATTGGAAATGGCATTAGTGCAGGGGAGTGTTACTGTTTCTTCTGTTCGTCCACCTTTTGAGAGGCTGAATGTAGTTCCTAACGAGAAAGTCATTTATGATAAAAAAACGGGGACAATGAAGAAAATAACGACTTCGAATGTATTGGAAACTGCTTGGGTAAGTAAAGAACTGGTGTTCAGGTCTGAATCGATGGATGCAGTATTAAAGAGAATAGGGCGGAAATATGGTGTCTCTTTTGAAATTATGGATTCCTCACTTGTTAAGGATACCTATACCGGTGTGTTTGATAAGGAAGAGATTGAAGAGGTTATAGATATATTGAAAGTGCACTATGGTTTTGATTACAAAATAAAAGGGAATGAAGTTCAACTTTTTGCGACAAATAAATAGAGTGTTAATCTTAAAAAAATAAGCATTATGAAAACATAGGAAAGAGAAAAAATATCCGGAAAGCGGGCAGGCTCTCCGGATAAATCGTCGAATTCAGTTTCGCGAAGCTATGTGATGGCATAGCAGTAAAAAAACTAAAAGTCAACTTTAAATTTTTTATTATGAATGTTATTCAACACTTAATTAAGTTAAGATGTAAAAGTACGAATTTTTGTGTAACAAACTTGTTACTTGTACTAAGTTTTATCTTTTTAACAACTATACCAGCGAATGCGCAAACAGGTAATGTTAACCTGAAACTAAAGAATGTCACATTGCCTCGTCTTTTTCAAGAAATAGAAAAGCAATCAACTTACCGTTTTTCTTATCGGGATGCTGATCTTGTGGGAAAAGCCCCCGTTACAGTATCAGTGAAAGAACGGTCACTGAAAAGTGTTTTGACTGATATACTATCGAAACGAAATCTTCAATATCAGGTATCGGGTAATAAAATTTTGATAACTGTTTCTTCTGTGCAAACTCCGAAATCGACAGGAAAAAAAGAAGTTAGCGGAGTTGTTGTTGATGAAAGAGGCGAACCTGTTATCGGTGTCAATATTTCAGAGAAAGGAACGACTAACGGAACTATTACGGATATGGATGGTCGATTTTCTTTCAAAGTAGGCAATAACAGTAGTTTGCTAGTTTCCTATATCGGATATGACGGTCAGGAAATATCCGTTAGAGGGAAAAACCAGTTTAATATTACTCTAAAGGAAAATTTACAGGCTTTGGATGAAGTAGTCGTGATCGGATATGGTACGCAATCACGTGAATTGTTGACGACATCTGTTTCAAAGGTTGATAATAAGGTGTTGGAAAGCGTGCCTTATGGTAATCTGGCGTCTGCTTTGCAAGGATCGGTTTCCGGTGTGAGGGTGCAAAGTACTTCCGGACAACCCGGTGAAGCTCCCCGTATTGTTGTACGTGGCGGTACTTCTATTCAGAACCCGGACGGGGCTGCTCCTTTATATGTGGTCGACGGTATTACGCGCGACGACATCAATCATTTGTCAAGTAATGACATCGAGTCCATACAAGTATTGAAAGATGCTGCGTCTACTTCCATTTACGGAGCGAAAGGTTCGAACGGTGTTGTTATCGTAACGACTAAGTCGGCTAAGGCTGGTAAGGCTTCGGTTTCTTATTCATATGACTTTACCATATCAACGATAGGGAAGAAATATAAGATGGCGAATGCTAAAGATTATCTGACTATGCATCGTACGGGTATGATCATGCAGGATAAATTCCCGGATGCAAGCAGCGAATTAGGGATGGCACATGGTTATGGTACAGGAAATGATTTAACCAATCAAACAGCATTCACCACACAGTATTTGAATGATTCGAACCGACATAAACTGAATGAGGGTTGGCAAAGCATGCCGGATCCTGTAGATCCTTCTAAGACATTGATATTCCAGGATAATAAGACGTCGGATTTGGCTTATCGCACCGGCTTTTCACATAACCATCACGCCGAAGTGAGTGGTAGTTCCGAACGGGCAAAATTCCTGGCCGGTATAGGTTATCTGAAAAACGAAGGAACATTGCGTGCAACGGATTATAATCGTTTTTCTTTCAATATTAATGGCGAAGTAAAGGTATTGGATAATTTGAACGTTACGGGAAGAGTGTATTATTCCAATACAAGAACGCATTCATCGCCTTTCGGCACCGATGTTTCATTTTTCAGAAATGCTAGTTTAGCCCCGACTGCCAAGATTTATTTTGAGGATGGCTCGTATGCTCCCGGTGCGCAATGGGGGATGAGTAACCCGTTATATTCTATGTCGATTGCGAAATATACGGATAAATCGGAGAACTATACGTTGTCGTTGGGTGCGGACTGGACGATCTTGCCGGGACTTTCCTTCAAACCTCAAATCGCCTTGTATAAAACGAATACCGATAAAAACCGTTTTATGCCGGCGTATTGGAATGGACCGAGTCAACAGATAAAAACGAGAGAGGCTTCTGCCTATCATACCGAATGGTCGCATTATCAGGCAGACGCTGTACTGGACTATACGAAGACGTTTTGGGAAGATCACAATTTGTCTGCTATGTTAGGATTGAATTATACGGAACGTATTATCGATTCGATCGAAGCTGCCGGTAGAGGCGGGGCTACGGATAATATTACGACTGTGAACGGTATTGCGGAAAGAACCAAGGCTTCAAGTTCGAGTACTACGCATAAGATGATGGGATATTTCGGACGAATTAATTACAATTACAAAAACAAATATCTGTTGACCTTTAGCGCCCGTTATGATGGCGCCTCTAACTTAGGACGTAATAACAGATACGGATTTTTCCCGGGAGTTTCGGGAGGTTGGCATATTGACCAGGAGAATTTTTATCCGGACGGACTGAAGAAAATCGTGAAAGCCAAATTGCGTGCCAGCTATGGTGTGAACGGTAATATCAACGGACTTGCCGATTGGGCCGCTGACGGTAATTATAGTGTGGGACAGACATTTTTCGGAAATCCTGCTATCCGTATCAGTATCCCGGCAAATAATGATGTGAAATGGGAACGCTCGAAGACATTCGATATCGGTGGTGATTTTAAATTCTTGAATGGCCGACTGAATATTACGGCTGATTATTTTAGAAGAAAGACCGATCATTTGATTACAATGCTTACGTTGCCGCCATCTACAGGTCTGGGGGAGGTTTATACTAATCTGGGAAGCCTCGAGAATAAAGGTGTAGAACTGGAAATCAATGCTGAAGTACTCCGTTTTGGGAAAGATGGCAGTTGGACGATCGGGTTTAACGCATCGAGGGTAAAGAACAAGATTTTGGAATTACCGGAAAACGGTGTGGAAAACAATCGTATCGGAGGTGAATATGTATGGGATGCATCCAAAAAACAACATACCTGGCAAGGTGGCTTGCAGGAGGGAGGAACTATGGGGGATATGTTCGGATATAAACAATTGGGTGTTTATTCAACCGATGAAGAGGCAGCCAAAGCTCCGCAAGACATGCTTATAACTATTGAAGACAGAACAAAGTTCGGAGGTGATGTAAATTGGTTGGATGCAGACGGTGACGGTAAGATCGATTCGAAAGACCGGATATATATAGGAAATCAATATCCGAAATGGACGGGCGGTGTTTCCAGTAATTTGTCGTTCAGTGGTTTCGACTTCTATGTAAGGGCAGACTATACAGCCGGACATACGATTTATAACTGGGCGAGGATGTTTATGGATTATACTTTGTTCGGAAGCAATAATATGACGCAGGATGTTGTAAAATACTCCTGGAAAAAGCAAGGAGATGTAACGGATTATCCTCGTTTTTACAGAGGTAATTTCACACAGTGCAATGCAACGGGAGCAAGACCCGGATCAATGTATTACGAAAAGGGTAATTTCCTGTGTTTCCGTGAGGTGACTCTTTCTTATTCTTTCTTGCCTGAGATATTTAAAAAAGCGAGAATCAGTAATGTACGTGTATCCGTAACAGGTAGCAACCTTTTGTATATTACAAGTTATAAGGGGCTGAACCCTGAAGATGGAGGAACCGATAACGGGCGCTATGCAATGCCTAGAAACGTGACTTTTTCAGCTAATCTTACATTTTAAAAACATGACGTTATGAAAAATAGAATCAGAATAATTAGAAACGCAATAATAGCCGTCTTGTTTACTTCGTTAGTAAGTTGTGATGTGCTGGATGTAGAACTACCGAGTGTAATCAGTGGCAATTCGTTTTGGAAAACAGAAGAAGATATCAAGGCTGCAATTCAGGGAATGTATACTCACTTGAGAGAAGTTGACGAAGAATTGTTTTTATTGGGCGAATCCCGTGCCGAGACAACTGGTTTGAATGCAGCAGGTAGTGCTGGTGGGTATGATATTTATTTTAATAATACGCTTACCTCCGCAACGGTCGGGGCTGAGTGGAAAACCTTCTATTCGTTAATCAATTCGTGTAACTTGATTATCAAATATGCGGAAGGTGTCAATTTTAATTCCCAGGCAGATAAAAACTATTATTTGGCACAAGCTTATGTGATGAGAGCCTGGGCCTACTATGTAATGGTCCGCTCTTGGGGAGACTTGATTATCCGTACCGAACCGGTTGAGGGTACAGATCCTAAAGTGCTTTACAAAGAGAGATCGTCTGTCGCAGAAGTATTCACACTTATCAAAAGTGATATCGATAAATCGATTGAACTCTTTGCCGACCATCCGAATAGCGGCGCGCCTGCCAGTGGAAGAATCTATTGGAATAAACCAGCGGCAAATGCTTTAAAAGGTGATGTTTATCTTTGGACGGGAAAACGGCTGAATGGAGGGGAAAAGGATTTCACAATTGCTTTGAATGCTTTGAAGGAAGTTAAGCAACCGGGAGTTGATTTGATCGCTGATTTTGGTAAAATATTTGATGTAAGCAATAAGTTCAACTCGGAACTTCTATTTTGTGCTCATTATCAGAAAGACGAAAGAAATCATAACTTCTATTGGCATACTTGGATCATCCAGGCAGGCGTTCCGGGAAATATCGATGATGAAACCAGAAATATGCTTTTCCCGACAGGCGGCGGTCAGGCGCTTACTTGCCCCACGAAATTGTTGGTCGACTCGTATGATCCCGATGATACCCGAAAGGCAGGCACATTGTATGAAATATATACCTATGACGAAGCTGGCAACCGGGAATATTATCAAAGCGTGTGTATGAAGGGGAAAGGACTGGTTGAATCCGGACACAGATACTTTATGAGCCATGTTATTCTTTACCGCTATGCTGATGTTCTCCTGATGATGGCAGAAGCGAAAAATGCCTTAGACATGGATCCTTCCGATGAAATCAACCAGATAAGAAAAAGAGCATATGGAGAAAACTTCGACAAACATGTCTTTGTCAACGGTTCAAAAGAATATAATGATGAAGTGATTCTGAAAGAACGCTTGTTGGAGTTTGCCTTTGAATGTAAAAGATGGTGGGATTTATTACGTTTTGACAAAGCGTTCGATTTGGTTCCGTCTCTTCAGAATAAAAAAGGAAAAGATTATCTGAAATTATTCCCTATCAGCGATAATTTGATGAGTAAAGAACCCATGGTAAAACAAAACCCGGGATACGATAACTGACCAATAATAGTAAAATTCTCAAAGAAAAATTGAGTACAAAATTTTATTATTGAAGTCTATAATACAAAACAAATACTAAAAAAATGAGAATATTTTTGATAATACTCTTTGCTTTCTCCTGCTTTTCAGGCAATATACTGGCAAAAGAGTTGAACAAACAGCCGGGAGTACGAAAAATAAAAGATGTGGTTGTATACGACGACCCGCAGTTTTACGTAGCATTTCCTTCTGTTGTAAAAAGCGGTGATGATTATCTGGTCGCCTTCCGCCGTGCCCCTAACAGGGTCATGTTGAAAGAGCCGTACCCGACACATACCGATTTGAATAGTTACTTAGTAATGGTCCGTTCCAAAGATGGTGAAACCTGGACAAAAAATCCCGAATTAATTTATGCACATCCTTTTGGAGGATCCCAGGACCCCTGTCTGTTGACACTGAGAGACGGAACGTTGCTTTGTACGAGCTACGGTTGGACACATCTCCGGGAAGATGCCATTGCCCAGTTGGAGCAACCTGTCTACCACGAAGGAGGCTGGGTTGCTTTGGGCGGATATATTATGCGTTCCTTTGATAATGGCAAGACATGGGAAGGACCGATCTATCCTACCGCAGTGAAAGATGGAATCTATAAAGACCCGATGGGAAACCCGTTATCTGCCTATAACAGAGGAGCCTTGTATGAAGGTAAAAGCGGAAGAATTTTTTGGGTAGTGGCTGCCATGGATGACTATCCGCTTACAAAAACATCCAATCACCTGCTTTATTCGGACGACAAAGGGTTGACCTGGCAATACGCAAGTATCGTGGCAACTCATGAGAAATTCATATTCAATGAAGCTTCTGTTTATGAGACACCTAAAGGAGATATAGTCGCATTCATACGTACCGAGAACCCGGAAACACGCGCCTGCATCGCTCGTTCTACAGACGGTGGAAAAACGTTTAAATGGCAACCGATGGGTTTTTACGGACACCCGCTGGCGGCTGTAAGGCTACCGGACGACCGCGTGTTTCTGACATACGGTTACCGGGAGAAACCCTGTGGCGTACGGGCCCGGATTTTAAATGCAGAATGTACAGACTTTGCAACCGCAGAGGAAATCATACTTCGTGATGATAACGGACCCGGTACAGACGTGGGCTATTCATGGCCGGTTGTGCTAGATAATAACAAAGTACTGGTCGTTTACTATATAACCAAAGACAACGGTCAGCGTTATATCGGGGGTACGATCCTGGAAGTAGACCCAAAGAAAAAATAGCATATTGATTTTCTGCTTAAAATAAGAGGGGGAGAGGTCGACAGACCTCCCTCCGCTTTATAACTCCTAACATGTAAGATATAACTCAAAATGAAAAGATACTTCGTATATCTGTTTTTTTATTCTTTCATATCCTGCCATCTTTCTGTGGAAGATAAAGTGTACAATTCCGGAATACATATCATACCGGAACCCTTACAGCTGGAAGTTCGACAAGGCGTCTTTCCTGTCAGCAACTCGACCACTTTATCATTGGAAAATGGTGATTGGGAAAAAGAAGCCTCTGTATTAATGAATAAGCTGGAAGAAGCAAGCGGATATAAACTCTCTTTTTCGGATAACTCTTCCAATAATTGCATTAGGTTCAAAACGAATGAAAACCTGGGAGAAGAAGGATACGAAATAGAAGTAGACGACCGGCAAATATCACTTTCGGCCGCCACAGAAAAGGGTATGTTTTATGCTATACAAACATTCTTCCAACTCTTACCGGCAGAAATCGAAAGTGCGAAGCCATTGAAAATGAAACTATCTGTTCCTGCTGTTAAAATTGCAGACCATCCACGGTTCAGTTACAGAGGAGTGATGATAGACGTGAGCCGCCATTTCTTTACCGTGGAAGAACTGAAAAAACAGATATCCGTGATGGCCATGCTTAAACTGAACCGCCTGCATTTGCATCTGACGGATAATCAGGGATGGCGTATAGCTATCGATAAGTATCCGCAACTGGTTGAATATTCTGCCGTACAGGAAACATATAATGAAGAGTTATACGGTCCTTGCTATTATACAAAAGAAGATATAAAAGAACTGGTAGCCTATGCCGACCGTCATCATATAGAGGTGATACCCGAGATAGAGTTCCCGGGACACAGTTTGTCGGCCCTGGTTCCTTTCCCCGGATTGTCATGTAGTGGCGGACCTTTTAAAAGTGAACAGGTCTTTGGCTATGAAGAGAATGTCTTTTGTGTAGGCAACGACTCCGTATTCACTTTTATGGAAAATGTATTGACGGAAATAGCTGAACTATTTCCAGCCCGCTATTTACACATCGGGGGAGATGAATGTGTTAAGAGATATTGGCAAACATGTCCCCGTTGCCAGGCATTAGCCAAAAGGCTGAACCTCCGCCCAACTCCGGAGCACTCGGTGGAAGAACAATTGCAAAGCTATGCCATCAAACGGATGGAGCGTTTTATCTCCGGTACGTTGGGTAAACGCATGATCGGTTGGGAAGAAATTCTGGAAGGCGGATTGCCTGAAGATGCAACCGTAATGAGCTGGAAAGGCACCGAATGCGGAGCCAAGGCAGCAGCCACAGGCCACGACGTTGTTATGGCTTCCATGGCCGACGGTCTCTACCTATGTGCTGCACAAGGCGCCGATGAAGTAGAACCGGCTGCTATGGGCGGACAATCTTACCTGAAAGACGTATACGATTTCGAGCCGCTTCCAAAAGAGTTGGCTCCCGACAAAAGAAAACATGTAATCGGTACCCAAGCATGCTTATGGAGCGAATGGACGCCCTCCGGAGAACTGTTGGAATACATGCTCTATCCCCGAACCATGGCTTTGGCGGAAACAGCCTGGACAACACCCGAAAAGAAAAACTGGGACGACTTCCTGCGCCGTCTGGAAAACATGCAGGTCCGTTTGGATTTGAAAGGCATCAATTACCACATTCCGCTTCCGGAAGGAGAATTGACGACCAACAAAGTCTTTACCGGAGATTCTGTCGTGTTGGAATTTAAAAACAGCCGTTCCCTGCCTATGGTCTATACGACAGACGGATCAACTCCCGACATGCATGCTCCCTCTTTGCCGGAGCGGTTAGTACTGCACCAGCCGTGTACACTCAAAGTCTGTACAAAGACTGCAAGCGGCAAACTCAGTCCGATACGTACCATAAACGTTGACAAGCAAACACCCAGACCCGCAGTCGACGGTATCTGCAACGGACGAATCCACCTCCGGCTGGCAAACGGCCTTTTTAAGGATCATAACGACTTTGCAAAAGCAGTATACGAAACAGATACGATAATAAACTCTTTTGCTGCATATAATAACAATAAATTCGATTTCAAAACCCCCGGACTGGCATGCTATTCCGGCGAAATCGAAGTACCGGAGACGGGTATTTACACTTTTAAATCGAACGCGGATGAGTTGTGGATTGCAGAAAGACTAGTAATCTGCAATCCCACCTCTTCCCGCTTTTATGAGCAGAAGACGCAGATCGCCCTCGAAAAAGGTGTTCATTCTTTCGACCTCGTATTTTCCAACCGCTTGAAAGAAGGATTTGCCACCTGCTGGTACCCAATCGATTTTCAATACCTTCCGCCTTCCGGTGGCGAGTGGATAAAAAGCAATTAAAATTTTGTATAAACCATGAAGCACATATATAAACTATTGTTGGCAACTATCCTGTTGGGAAGTTGCCAAACCGACGGAAGCCAGACGGATTTGAATATAAACAGAAATCCGGACGAACTCTTCCTGAATACGACTCCCCATAAAAAAATGATCGTCGACGTCGACATGTGTACCGATGTAGACGACGCTTGTGCCCTGCGGATCGCAACAGCACTCGACGACGACGGCATCATTGACCTGCAAGGAGTAGCCTTTTCCGTAAACGGACCCAATAACCTCGATGCCCTGCGCGGTTTTCTCCTTCACGAAGGCAAGCCCGATGTATTGATAGGAAAAAGCGCGGTAGCCAACCCGCCTGAAGAATCACCCTACTGGGATCTGATGGCCGAATATAGCGATGGCAAGGTGGATGCCTACGAAGCTGTAAAAATGTACCGCAAAATACTCGCCGAAAGCGATACCCCGGTCGATATTGTTACAACCGGCTACACCACCAACATCGAGTGCCTGCTGAAAAGCGAACCCGACGAATACTCCGAGCTTACGGGCCAGGAACTCGTCAAAAGAAAATGCGGACAACTCTACGTCGTAGGCGCAACCTATCCGGAAGGGCGTTGCAACAACATCTGGTTTGCCCCCGCAGCCCGTACGGCGGCAGATTATATCAGCAAGCATTGGCCCTATCCGATACTCTTTTTCACCAACAATGTAGGCGGATTGCTCGTATGCGGCGCCGGCTTGCAACAGGTAGACACCGAGCGCAAAGACATCGTAACCCGTGCCTTATACGCCTTCGGAACCGATACCGGACGGCTTGCCTGGGACCCTTTCGGCGTATGGTGTGCCGGATATGCCTGTGGTAAAATCAACCGGCTGGGCTTCAAACGAGTAAATATATTCATTGATACCGAAACGGGGCGCAATACATTTGCCGATGCAACCGACGGAAAGCATTACGTCATCTATCCGCTATGCAATAACAAAAACTATTATAATGCCATGATGGATCACCTGTTAATTAAAAAAGCCAAACTTTAATTGCTGACCGAATTATTTAATACCCATTTAAAACACATTTTTTAATACATAAAAGAATATGGAAAAGATAAACAGACGACAGTTCATAAGCCAGTTCGGACTGGCCACAGCAGCCATGTGCGTTTCGCCACGCTTCGCATTTGCCAAGCCACTCGCTTCGGATAAGAAAATCCGTCTGGGCGTAGTTGGAGGCAACTTCGGTTTAGGTTTTTTCTTCCACGAACATCCCAACTGCATCGTTGAAGCTGTGAGCGATCTGGACACCCAACGGAGAAACAAACTGATGGAAGTCTACCAATGTAAAAAATCATACGAATCGCTGGAGAAACTGCTCCGCGACCCCAAAGTCGAAGCCGTAGCCCTCTTCACCCCGGCACCCGACCATGTGCGCCACACGATCCAGTGCCTCGAGGCCGGCAAACACGTGCTCTGCGCCGTTCCGGCCGCCATGAACGAAGAAGAATGCCATCAGTTGCTTGAAGCCGTGAAGCGTTCAGGGCTCACCTACATGATGGCCGAAACAACCACCTACCGCGAAGAAACCATGATGGCACAGGAATACTATCGCGCAGGCAAGTTCGGAAACATCTTCAGCAGTGCGGCCCACTACTACCATCCCGGCCTGGAAACCTTGTATTTCGACGAAAACAAGAAACCGACCTGGCGACACGGCCTCCCGCCGATGCTATACCCTACGCATGTTACCTCTTTCCTGATCGCCGTCACCGGCGAAAGACTCGTAAGCGTAGCCTGCAACGGTTGGGGCGATGGAAGCCCGCTTTTGAACAACAACCCTTATGGTAACCCTTTCTGGAATGAGACTGCACTCTTCCGTACCGACAAGGGCAACTCCTTCATGGGCGAAGTATGCTGGCGAGGTGCGCTGGTAGGTGTTGAAAGAGGCCAGTGGCATGGCGACAAAATGAGCTACTATTCCGAATACAAAGGCCTGGGCTCGCATCAGGTAGTCGCCAGCGAAATGCAAGGCAAAGACGAAGGCGGCTTCGTTGTCGACGAACCCGAAATGCACTTTGTCGAAATGAAGCCCTTCTGGAAGACCGGCCTGCCCGGAAAGATCAGCCATATCAGCGGACACGGCAACTCGCATTGTTTCATTACCCACGAGTTCATCAGCTCACTTGTGGAAAACCGCAAGCCCGGGGTCGATGTACATGAAGCGCTGGCTTACACCATCCCTGGTATCATTGCCCACAAATCGGCCATGCACGACGGCGAGTTATTGAAGATACCGGTATTCGATTAAACATTTATACATGTATAAAATATACCATGACTAATACATTTTTACATTTTTTTTCATGCTATAGAATTGTGTGATAACCAATGCAGCCGGTCTGTGACAGATCGGCTGCATTCTTGTATGTTCTGCCTTTAGTGATGTTCCACTTGTAAGGAATGGCGTAATATAGGTAGTTCCCCGACTAATTCTCCTTCTTGGAAATAAAATTTGAAAAATTTCAGTAAGAAATTGAGTACAATTTTTTAATATTAAAGTCTGTATAATAAATAAAGGAAAATGAGCGACCAGATGCACATAGATAGTCTATGGAAGCGCTTTCTTAAAGGCGACGACCGAGCATATACAGAGTTGTACAACCTGTATATAGACGACTTGTTCGCCTACGGCATGCACTTTACCACCAACCGCGAGTCGGTTAAAGATTGTATTCAGGAGGTTTTTATCTCTCTATATAAAGATCGTTCCAAACAAAGGAAAGTAAATAATATAAAAAGTTACCTTTTTGTATCGTTGAAAAACGAACTGTTCGATCTGTTCAAAAAAAGTGTTGAATATTATCAGATAGAGACAATAGAACCTGTTTTTCAAACGGAATATTCCGTAGAAGACCAGTTTCTGAAAAATGAGACTGCTAGTAATAATGTTGCCAGGGTGAAAAAACTTTTGCAGGTCTTGTCGCCCAAGCAAAACGAAGTGATCTATTATCGCTATGTAGAAGAGATGTCGTACGATGAAATAGGAGAACTGATGCACATGAACAATCAATCTGTACGTAACCTGGTTCATCGCTCTATCCTGAAGATAAGAGAACTCATGCATAATGATATATTTGTTCGTTTTTGATAAATTGATTATTGGATTAACAAGATGGAGAAGAAATATAAGAAATATACAGTAGATGAATTATTGCAGGATGATTATTTCATATCATCTATCTTGCATCCTACACAGGAGAGCCGCGAGTTTTGGGATTTTCTGATACAAAGTGGCAACTTGTCGGCACAGGATTTTGAAGAAGCGGCTTTTTTTATCGAGGTAGTACACTCTCCTAAAGAAAAACTCCTTCGTAAAGAAAAAGAAGCATTGTGGAGTAAAATAGAAATAGAAAATAAAAGTTCTCTGAAGAAAAAAATACGGACGCTTTATGCCGCCTGCTTCTCGGCCGTGGCATGTGTATTTATTTTGTTGGGTGTATCGCTCTATTTCTTTTATGAAAGCAACCGGCAGGGAGATAATATGATTGATATGATTGCCGCTTTCAAAAAAGAGAAGAATGTACAGCCCGGATCAGACATTTGCCTGGTGTTGTCGGACAACAAACAAATGAGATTTGAAGAAGACAATACAGATGTCAAATACGACGATAAAGGACAAATCAAGGTCAATTCCCAAACGGTAATGGAGGGAAATAAGGATAAAAAGGCAGTTGGCGATAAAAAAGAAAAAGAGGCGACAGTTACCTATAACCAGTTAATCGTACCTAAAGGCAAACATTCCACCTTGTTGCTGTCCGACGGCACCAAACTTTGGGTGAATGCCGGATCGCATGTCATATTTCCCGTCTCGTTCAAAGGCGATAAGAGGGAGATTTATGTAGATGGCGAAGTCTTTCTCGACGTAACCCGCAACGAAGGCAATCCCTTTGTTGTGAAAACAGACCGGATGGCTGTCGAGGTGTTGGGAACCTCCTTTAATGTCAAGTCGTATGGTCATGAAGAGACGGATGATGTCGTATTGGTGACAGGTTCCGTACATGTCCGCACGGAAGCAGGCCGGAAAGCCGAGTTGATTCCTAATCAACGGTTCCGGTGTACATCGGCCGGCGATGTGGATATTCAGACTGTAGATGTATATGATTATATATCCTGGAAAGATGGTTTGTTGCAATATAAAAAAGAACGTCTATCCGTCATATTGCAGCGATTGTCGGATTATTATGGAAAACCGATCCAATGGGAGCCGGAATTGGAACGCCTGACTTGCTCGGGTAAACTGGATTTGAAGGATGATATGGAAAAAGTCTTGAACGGATTAACCAAGATGATTCCCGTAAAGTTCGTGAAACAAGATGATTGCTATTATTTTAGCGTAACCCCCTTAAACAGCAAGCCTATGGAGTAATGAGTATAAAAAAACCGGATAACATACCCCTACATTATCCGGCATAATTCAAATTGAAAATTTCACAGAGTATCAACTTAAATCAATACAAATGTATGATAAATAATTTAAAAGGCAGCCATACGCATGCCGTTTTTAGTAGATTCATTCGGATTATGAAACTGATAAACCTATTCTTCATAGCAGGTATATGTTTCGCGAATGCTGCAAGCAGTTATTCGCAGTCCACTTTGTTAACCTTGGAAGCAGACAACAATACCCTGGAAGAAGTATTCAAAATGATAGAAAAAAACAGCGAATATGTTTTTTTCTATAGTGACAAAGCTGTTAACCTAAAGAAAAAGGTCAGTATTAATGTGAAAGATCAGACGATCGACAAAATACTCGACCAGGTGTTGCTGCAAACCGGCAACGCTTATTCGATCGACGACCGCCAGGTGTTCATCGGCGCCGCAGCAAAAAACAAACGAAACACCACTCCACTGCCCGCGGTTGCGCAGGTAGAGCGCATCGATGTGACAGGCGTTGTTCAGGATAAAGCAGGAGAACCTGTTATCGGAGCAACTGTTGTGGAGAAGGATAATCCGACGCATGGTACTATTACCGACCTGGACGGCCGTTTTGAGTTGCGTGGTGTACCTAAGAATGCCGTATTGCAGTTCTCTTTTGTAGGTATGCAAGCAAAGGAAGTGGCTGTGAACGGAAAGAAAATATTCAATGTCATTCTGGAGCCGAATACAGTCCTGGATGAAGTCGTTGTCGTTGGATATGGCACACAGTCAAGGGCTACATTGACTACTTCTGTCTCCAAGATGGATACGAAAGCGCTTGAGAGCGTACCTTATTCAAATCTTGTTACAGCGTTGCAAGGAACCGTATCCGGTGTCAGAGTACAGTCTACTACCGGACAGCCGGGTGCAAACCCCCGTATCATCGTGCGTGGCGGTACCTCAATCAACAGCCCCGATGGCGCTGATCCGATCTATATCGTGGACGGTGTGATCCGTAACGACATCGATGGTATTAATTCGGATGATATCGAGTCTATGCAGGTACTGAAAGATGCCGCATCCACTGCCATCTATGGTGCACGCGGATCAAACGGTGTCGTTCTGATTACAACAAAAACAGGTAAAGCCGGAAAAACCAGTGTCACTTATAAATACGACCTTACACTTTCCCAGGTAGGAAAAAGATATGATATGGCATCTGCCCGCGACTATATCTATTATAGCCGTATCGGACATCAGATTGCCGATCAGCGCTGGGGATTCGGCCTGAATGATCTTTATACGGCCACAGGTGCCGGTACGGGTAACGACCTGACAGCGAATACAACTTATACAACACAATATCTGTCTCCGGAAAACAAGCATAAATTGAACGAAGGATGGGAAAGTATGCCCGACCCGATCGATCCGTCGAAAACCATCATCTTCAAAGAGACAGACTGGCAGGATGTGTTGTTCCGTACAGCCGTTTCACACAATCATAATGTCAACGTTTCGGGTGGTTCCGAAACAGCTACTTTCAATGCCAGTGCAGGCTATATGAAGAATGAGGGTACCGTTATCACTACATACTATGATCGTTTGACATTCAACCTGGGTGGAGAAGTGAAGCTGCGTCCTAACCTGAAGATCGGCGGACGTGCTTCCTATAGTAAATATACCAATAACGGTGTGAATGAAACAAGTATCTTTGCTCGTGCCATCGGACAGGCGCCGACAACGAAATATACTTTCGAAGACGGTACGCTTTCTCCCGGTATCAAAGGGAACGGAAACCCGGCTTATCATTTGCATCGGAATACCAATAAGAATAGCGATGAGAATATTACGTTCATCTTCGATGGAAACTGGGAGATTATTCCGGGCCTGACATTCGCGCCGTCATTCTCTATTTGGAAAGAAGCTTTGGATACATATTCCTTTACCCCTTCTTACAAGGATGGTGTGAACAACGTGAATACAGTACGCCCGGCTAGTGCCAGTTATTCTAAATGGTGGCAGACACAGGCGGATGCCGTGTTGACATACAATAAAGATTTTACGGATCATCACTTGAACGTCATGGCTGGTTATTCCTACTATTTCAAGTCGAGCTATGGCATGTCGGCCAGTGGGGATGGTGCGTTGACCGACTTGATTCCGACGTTGAACGCGGTTTCCAATTACAAGCATATGACCAGCAATTTGTCGAAACAGATTATGTTGGGTTATTTCGGAAGAATCAATTACAACTACAAACAGCGCTATCTGTTGTCGGTGAATGCCCGCTACGATGCTTCTTCTATGCTGGGTAGAGAGCATAAATGGGGGTTCTTCCCCGGCGCTTCTATCGGATGGAATGTGCATGAAGAAGCTTTCTGGAAAGATATGAATGCAGATGCTTTCCGTTTGAAACTGAGAGGCAGTTATGGTGTCAATGGTAATATTACCGGCATGGGACCGTATACGGCGCAGGGCGAATACGCTGTTGGCGAGGGAAGGTATATGTGGGTAAACGGAATTGCGAATAAGGTTTTGCCGAATGAAGATTTGAAATGGGAACAATCGAAAACGTTCGATGTCGGTGTGGATGTCGGTTTGTTCGATCAGCGTGTAGATGTTATTTTCGATTATTTCAATCGTAGAACTGATGATTTGATTACGCAGTTGCCGATGCCTTTGTCGTCTGGTTTTGATGTGATTACTACTAACTACGGTAGTTTGAACAACCGCGGTATCGAAGTAGAGGTGAAGGTGCAGGTAATGCCGAAAAGATCCGAATTGCAGTGGGAGTTAGGTTTCAACGCCTCTCATGTGAAAACTAAGATTCGTAAACTTCCGGAAAACGGTGTGGAAAGAAACCGGGTAGGAGGTTATTATGCCTGGAATCCGGAAATCAACGACTACGACTGGGTAGGTGGTCTTCAGGAAGGTGGCCGGATCGGTGATCTTTTTGCCTGGAAGTCGTTGGGAATCTATGCTACCGATGAGGAAGCGAAGGCCGACCCCGTGGTTGATATGATGGACCCGTATGAAGATAAGACCAAATACGGTGGTGATACCCGCTGGTATGATGCCGATGGTAATGGCCAAATCGATGAGAAAGATATTTGTTATATGGGTAATACGTATCCGAAGTGGACAGGCGGTATTTCAAGCTCCTGGAGTTGGAAGAATTTCGATTTGTACCTGCGTATGGACTATATGACCGGACATACTATCTTTAACGAACAGAAGATTTTCCTTTGTGGACGCTGGGCTGGTAATCTCAATATACCGCAGGAAATGATCGACAAGAGCTGGAAAAAGCAAGGTGACATAGCTGCATTGCCGGTGTATATACCGAATGAAGATTATAACTTGTGGAGAGGTGGCGATTGGTATGGATTGGGTATGATGAACTCTGAATTTTATGAATCGGGTAATTACCTTTGCATCAGAGAGCTTACGTTGGGTTATAAACTGCCGCTTACAGGTATGATGAGTAGAATTTTTCAGAACCTGAAAGTGAATGTAACCGGAAACAACCTTCATTATTTCACGAAATATTCGGGTGCGAATCCCGAGTTCGGAGGAAAAGATTCAGGGCGTTATCCTCTTCCCAGAAATGTGATTTTCGGCGTATCTGCTACATTTTAATTTAATTTCGTAAAACTCGATAAGTTATGAATAAGTATAGTAATTTATTTATATGCCTGTTTGTTCTGTTATTTTGCTCATCATGTGGGGATCTTTTGAACCAGAAGCCTGAGAGTGCTATTACAAACGAGTCTTTTTGGACGAATCAAGATGATGCAACAGGGGTCTTGACGCATTCGTATGTACAACTCAGGTCGATGTCGTGCGGTGAGTTGTTTACGTTGGGAGAATCCAGAAGTGATGTGATTACGAGGGCAGTCACAGGGGATATCTATGAGCGGTATTATAAAAATACGTTGAGCCAGGAATTACCGGGTCCCGACTGGACTTCACTCTATAAGATTGTCAATGAGGCGAATCTGCTTATTAAATATATACCTCGTATCGATGCGGTTGAGGCCACAAAAAATAACTTGTTAGCAGAGGCTTATTCATTGCGGGCTTATCTGTATTTTGTGTTGGTTAAAACCTGGGGCGGTGTTCCGCTCCGGGTAGAGCCCACCGAAGGTTACAATCCGGAAACCGTACATAAAGGCCGGGCTACAGTGGAAGAGGTTTTCAAAGTGATAAAAGAGGATTTGGATAATGCGATCGCTTTGTTCCAGGACAATACTTTCTGGGCCTCCAGAAACCGTTTCTCCCAGCCGTTTGCCAATGCCTTGAAGGCCGATGTTTATTTGTGGACAGCCAAACGGTGCGGCGGAGGGAATGCCGATCTAGAGACTGCTTTGGCGGCTTGCAATGAAGTGCTGAAGGCTGATGTGGCGTTGCTTCCGAACTTTGCCGATCTGTTTGAATTTGGTAATAAAAGCAATGAGGAGATAATCATGTCTATTGCAAACACTATTTATGATGGTGGGGAGAATTATTTTAAGGATAACTATTCCGGAGCAGACGGCGGTATGATAGATCCGATTAGCGGAGAGGTGATAGGTACTACCGGGAATGGTATGGCTTGGACTGTAAGCGATTTGGTTAAAAATCAATTTACAGATGACGATAGCCGGAAAGAGGCTTCTTTTGTCGATGGGTTGAGATATGGTGAAAATAATGAGATGGAGTATCCGGCTTTGATTCGTAAAGGGCGGGGAGTCGTACAAAATGGTCAGAGGTATTTCAGGAGTGATTTCGTTTTATATCGCCTGGCAGACGTGCTGCTTATGAAGGCTGAAGCCAAGAATGCATTGGGACAGGATCCGTCTGAAGAGATGAACCTGATCAGAAAGAGAGCGTATGGTGATAATTTTGACAAACACATCTTTGTGAACCGGTCTAAAGAATTGAATGACGACGAGATTCTGAAAGAAAGATTGCTGGAATTGGTGTTCGAAGGAAAAAGATGGTGGGACCTCATACGATTCGGAAAAGCATTTGATATAGTGCCTTCATTGAATAATAAGAAAGGGCAGGATCACATGTTGTTATGGCCGCTTAGCTTGACTGTATTGACTCGTGAACCGCAAGTCGGACAGACTCCTGGTTGGGGAGACTGATTCTCTTGAAAATAGAATATAGGGATGAGATATTTACTTGTTAGTGTAATAATAAGTATTGGTATTGGTCTGTTTGGTTGTAAACAAGAACAGAATGCTGGGGAAAATACATCACTTCCCCAGCATGTTCAAGTACGAAACGTGATTATTGATGCCGATACGGATAATGAGCTGGATGACTTGCTTGCAATCGCTGCTGCTTTGAAGTCGCCTAAGCTGGAAGTCATCGGAATGACTGCTGCGCAATGGGATGGAAGGAATAATACGGTGCGGGAAGGACATGATCCTTGGTGGAATGATAATTCTGCCTATACCAGTTGGCTGATGAATGCCGTATTGGTGCAGTTATTAGACCGGACAGACCTCCCCTTACCCGTGGGAAGTGAGAGGAAGATCGTTTATAAAAAAGGGAGTCCTGAAAACAACCCTCGCAGAAGTGAGGCAACGGATTTTATTATCCGCAAAGCATCAGACTTGCCTCCGGGAGAAAAGTTGACAATCATCAGTACCGGAGCCCTAACGAATGTGGCATCTGCTGTAATGGTGAAGCCTGAAATAGCTAAAAAGATAGCGCT
Organism: Parabacteroides goldsteinii DSM 19448 = WAL 12034; assembly: GCF_000969835.1. Taxonomy (GTDB): domain Bacteria; phylum Bacteroidota; class Bacteroidia; order Bacteroidales; family Tannerellaceae; genus Parabacteroides; species Parabacteroides goldsteinii. Next base: position 1,772,041 of record NZ_KQ033912.1, on the reverse strand, counting down.
TTACTGGCTTGGGCAAACCTATGATTTTGAAAAGGATGTATGGATAGGCGAACATGAATTTAATGTGGCTAATGACTTGGAGGCCTTTGATCTTCTTTGCGATGCAGAAGATTTGGAATTTCATATTATGCCTAATAACGTAAGCGGATTACTGCGTTTTCATAATGCCCATTCGATCAATAAGCTTGAAAAGGTGGAAGGTATAGGTACTTTTATAGCGGATCGGTGGAGAAAGAGGATTGGAGACAATATGACTTCTTCCTGGACCATGTGGGATGTAGCTCTTGTTTATGCGATCACCAATCCGGAATGGGCGGAAGAAAAGAAGGTCGATACGCCTCCGGGTACAACCAAAAGAAAGGTCGATATATACACGAATATCGATGCGGAGAAAATGGAGAATGAGTTTTGGAATGCTTTAGGTTGTAATGTCCCTGAGGGACAGCAAGCGGCAGCACAGCCACAGATACGAAAAGTAAAAGATGTGGTTATTTATGAAGATCCTAAATTTCATGCAACATTTCCTTCGGCTGTAAAGCTGGGGCCCAATGAGTATACGGTGGCATTCCGGCGTGCACCGGACAGAAGAGTTTTTGGTGAACCTGGGAATGCGCATGTCGATCCTAACAGCTATTTGGTGCAGGTTCATTCGAATGATGGTGAAAACTGGACGAAAGATCCGGAGTTAATCTACGCCCATCCTTTTGGTGGTTCACAGGACCCTTGCTTATTGCAATTAAAGGATGGAACTTTGCTTTGTGCCAGTTACGGCTGGGCTTTTTCCTCTCAGGAGGGTATAGACAATTTAGGAAAACCTGTTTTGCATGAGAGTTGGCATGGTGGTGAAATTGCATTTTTAGGAGGATATATCTTGCGGTCTTTTGACAAGGGGAAAACATGGGAAGATCCGATTATTCCTCCAACGCTGGATTCGGAAATTTATATCAGCGCAACGGGAGAGCCTCTGCCGACTTATAACAGAGGGGCCATGTGCGAAGGTAAAAACGGCAAGATTTATTGGATTGTGGCTGGTCATGATCCTGCCCCGTTAGGAAAAACCAGTAATCATTTGCTTGTATCTGAGGACAAAGGCGAAACCTGGCAGTATTCCGGACTGGTTGCTACCGATGATAGTGTTGCATTCAATGAAGCTTCCGTTTATGAAACACCGAAGGGAGATATAGTCGGTTTTCTACGGACTACTTTGTATGATCATGCATGTATTGCCAGGTCGACCGATGGAGGAAAGACTTTCGAATGGAAATCAATGCAATTCCAGGGGCATCCTTTGGCGGCTCTGAGGCTCCCTGATAATCGTGTGTTGTTGACATATGGCTATCGTCATAAGCCTTTTGGCATCCGGGCAAGAATTTTGAATGCAGAATGTACGGATTATGCCATTTCCGAAGAATTTATACTTCGTGATGATGGTGATGGACCGGATTTAGGTTATCCTTGGCCGATTATGCTGGAAGATAATAGAGTTCTTGTAGTTTATTATTATAATAAAAATGGCCATCGTAATATTGAAGGTACCATTTTGGATATAGACTGTAAAAAATAAAGAAATATATACCTTTAAATTCTAAGATCATGTAAAAGAACGCAGACAGAACAGATGACGCGGATAAACGCAAATTTATTTTATTAAATAACTTTGCCGTAATCTGCGTTCTGTCTGCCTTAATATCAATTATCTTCCGGCAGTGAGTGGATAAAAAATGAAATATGAGATGAAAGATAAATTTAGAATAATTTTGTTGGTCATCTTTTTGACCGGTTGTAAGACATACGAGAACCCGCAGGAAGACAGAAACGTGGATGAGCTGTATCTGAATACCACTCCCGGAAAGGAAATGATATTGGATGTCGATATGTGTACGGATGTGGATGATGTATGTGCGGTAAGGATTGCAACGGCACTTGATGATGATGGGACTATCGATTTAAAAGGTGTCGCATATTCAATAGTCGGAAAGAATAATCTGGAAGCATTGAGAGGTTTCCTGTTATATGAAAATAAACCGGATGTATTGATCGGAAAAAGTATGGCAAACAATCCGGATGAATCCCCTTATTGGGATTTGATGGCAGCATATAACGATGGTAATGTAAATGCGTATGAAGCTGTAAAAATGTATAGAAAGATATTGTCAGAAAGTAATACGCCTGTGGATATTGTCACTACCGGGTATACGACAAATATAGAAGCCCTGTTGAAAAGCCAACCGGATGAATATTCTGATTTGTCGGGGCTTGAGTTAGTAAAACAAAAATGCGGACAGTTGTATATCGTCGGTGGAACTTATCCCGAAGGGCGTTGTAATAATTTTTTCTTTACTAAGGAAGCCCGATTGGCTATTGATTATGTAAGTAAGACCTGGCCTTATCCGATACTATTTTTTACAAATGAAGTGGGGGGAATGCTCAGGTGCGGTGGTCAATTACAGGCTGTGGATATAGATAAGAGGGATATTGTAACTCGTTCATTGGTCGCGTTCGGGACTCAAAACGGTCGTCATGCTTGGGACCCTTTTGGAGTATGGTGTGCCGGGTATGCTTGCGGAAAAATTAACCGGTTAGGTTTCAAACGTGTAAATATAGCCATAGATACTGAAACGGGACGTAATACATTTACAGATGCCGCCGATGGAAAACATTTCGTGATATATCGGTTATGTGATGATGATAATTATTATAATATAATGATGGATCATTTACTAATAAAAAAAGCCAAACTTTAATTGTTAACACATCAAGGATTGAATTTAGTAATAACGTAACTTAATAAAAATAGTAGTATGAAAAACGTAAAAAAATGGTTGATACTAAGTATTTGTGTATTGGCCACAACTTCATTATTTGGCCAACAGGCAGTCGACTGGGCCAATTTCGAACGGTATGCAGAACAGAACAAGACTGTAAAAACACCTTCGAAAGTCGTGTTTATAGGAAATTCGATTACCGAAGGTTGGTGGTATGCTGATTCGTTGTTCTTTAAGAAGAATGAGTTTATAGCTAGAGGAATCAGCGGACAGGTCACATCTCAAATGTTGGTTCGCTTCCGCAAAGATGTGATCGACCTTAAACCTAAAGCGGTAGTAATCCTTGCCGGAGCTAACGACATTGCGGAGAATAACGGTTATATCTCTTTGGAGAATATCAAGGGAAATATTGTCTCTATGATTGAATTGGCTAAACTTCATAAGATAGATGTGATTCTGTGTTCTGTTTTGCCAGCTTATGACTTTAGTTGGCATAAGGGATTGGAGCCGGCGGAAAAAATTATTGAGCTGAATAAAATGCTTAAAGCATATGCAGACCGTAATAGAATTACCTATGTAGATTATCACTCTAAAATGGCAGACGAACGGAATGGATTACCTGAAAAGTATTCCGGAGATGGGGTACATCCTAATGCGGAAGGATATAAGGTCATGGAAAATATACTTCTGCCGGTGTTAAAACGGTACTAGCGTTGATTCTTTGATCAAAAAACAGTTTTTTTAATCTATAACTACTAAAATGAAAGATGAGGGTATCCGACGGATACCCTTTTTTCTGTTTTTTGTTTTGTCATTTGATAATTCTTTTACCTTTGCACAGGTAACTGCATACGTTATGGATAAGGAATCACAACACATCTGTAATCTTAGGAAAGGAGACACTACATCTTTTGAATATCTTTATACTGTTTGGAGCGGTAAACTCTATAACTTTGTTATGCGTATTTCGAAAGGGGATAGTTATTTGGCGGAGGAAATTGTACAAGCTGTATTTATCAAGGTTTGGGAAGGGAAGGAGTCTCTTGATCCCGGAAAATCGTTTGGAGCTTACCTTTGTACAATAGCCAAAAACCAACTCGTAAATATTTATCAGCACAGAATGCTGGAACAGCTTTATCAGGAAAAAGTAATAGCCTCCGAACCAACAGAAAACACAACTGAAAAAGAAGTCGATTATCACTTACTGGAAGAATACATTGACTCATTGATAGACCAACTGCCCCCTGCCCGTAGGGAGATATTTGTACTAAGCCGCCGGAATATGCTGACTAATAAGGAAATTGCAGAAAAACTCAATCTTTCTGAAAATACGGTAGAATCACAGTTAACCAAGGCTATTTCATTCATGCGTAGCCGGATAAATCAACACTACGGTTTATCTGTTTCTTTACTCCTTTATTTATTAATTGATTAATAAAAGTTAAATACACGAGGGCGGGTAACGGATTTGTATCTGTTGCCTGTATACCTAATAGACACAATAAAATGGAAAAGACTGATTACATACAATTATTTGATAAGTTCCTGTTAAAGCAGGCTTCTGCAGAAGAAATTCAGGTTCTCATCCAATGGCTGAAAAGCGAAGGTTCTTTTCTGGACTGGGCGGATGAGGAATGGAATGTAGCGGCTTCAGAAATGGATACGAAATTACAACGGCAGTTGTTTGGACAGATAAAAGAAAAGATCAGTCAGATAGATAAGACGTGTTTGCCGGAAAAAGAGAATAGACGTCGCAAATTCTATCTGTGGTTCGCCCGTGTTGCTTCTGTTATTTTATTATTGTTGATGACGGGCTTGTCCGTGCATTATTATACCATGAGCCAGATGATTATGCCTGATATGATTGTTTCTGTAGAGAAAGGACAAAAGGCAAATGTTGTACTCCCTGACGGATCGAAAGTTTGGGTTAATTCAGATTCCCGGTTGTCTTATGGTAGCCGATTCAATCAAAAAGAGAGAGTTTTGTCTTTGGAAGGGGAGGCCTATTTTGAAGTGACGCCGGATAAAGACCGTCCGTTTATTGTAGAGACGGACGAACTGGCTGTCCGTGCATTAGGAACCAGTTTTAATGTAAAATCTTATGAAGAAGAGAAAGATGTTTCAACTGTCCTCATGACCGGCAAAGTGGAAGTTACATCAGACTATGACCGTCTTGTCTTAAATCCGAATGAAAGGATCGTTTTCAATAAACAGACCGGACATATGGAAAAAAGTACTGTAGAGAATACCGGTGATTATATCAATTGGAAATATAATGCACTGACATTTAACGGTGAGACATTTGAAAATATTGTTCATACGCTGGAACGATATTATAATACCCGGATTGTATTCGAATCGGAAACATTGAAAAAATATCGTTTCACAGGAACTCCAGGTAATACCAGTCTGGAAAGTATATTGCAGATATTATCTCTGACTTCTCCTTTGTCTTATGAAGTAAGGGATAGTATGATTATTTTACGGGAAAATGTAAAACAGAAAGCTTATTATGAAAAAGCATTGAAATAGATAAATAATTTGTTTAACACTAAAGTATTGGAATATGGAAAACACGGGATAGAATGATAAAAAAGGGATAGTGTCAGACACCATCCCCTCTACTGTAATTTATAAACCGCACTTCGGTATCTCGCAAATAACAAGTGCAATTAATAAATACCTTTAATCTCTACAAATTTATGAATTATTTAATTAGTAGGACTATTTATGTCCTTAAAAAACGGCAATTTAGCTGGGTTAGATTAGTTTTATTAATATTGTTTATATCTCCTTCCCTTTTGGGGCAGATATCGATAAGTATACAAAAACAAACTTTACGTCAGGCTTTGAAAGCAATCGAACGTTCAGGTAATTATCAGTTTTTCTATAATGAAGATTTATTCAGTCTGGATAAAGTAGTGTCTCTGTCGGTAAAGGATGCTCCGATAGAAGATGTATTGGATAAACTATTGTCTGGTACGGATATCACCTATAAAAAAGAAAAGGAAAACCTGATTGTGCTGACATTGAAAGCAACATCTGTTACTCAGAAGCAAGAGAATCGGACTGTAAAAGGGACCGTTGTCGATGCTGCCGGCGAACCTGTTATTGGGGCAAATGTGGTGGAAAAAGGAACAACAAACGGTACAGTAACTGATTTGGATGGTAATTTTACATTGAATGTGTCTGCCGGTTCAACCTTAAGTATTTCTTATATTGGTTATACAGAACAATTTGTTTCAGTAGGCAACCTATCAACATTCAATATTAAATTGATGGAAGATACACAGAAGCTGGAAGAAATTATCGTTGTTGGATACGGTGCTCAGAAAAAAGTTAATCTGACGGGATCTGTTGCTTCTATTTCCAGTCAGGAACTGGTACAACGTCCTATTACATCGGTTGCATCCGGTATCCAGGGAATCGTTCCCGGTCTGACCATTACATCCGGTCAGGGTCGTCCGGGTTCCAGTGATAACACCAGTATCCGTGTACGTGGTACGGGTACATTAAACAATTCAGATCCCTATATATTGATCGATGGAATAGAGTCCGGTTCTATGAATCAGATTGATCCGAATGATATTGAGTCTATTTCTGTACTGAAAGATGCGGCTTCTGCTGCAATTTATGGTTCGAAAGCAGCCAATGGGGTAATTCTGATTACAACAAAGCGTGGTGTTTCCGGGCGTCCTGTTGTTTCTTATAATGCTACTTTCGGTTGGCAGACAGCAACTGGTTTTATCGAAAGAATGAACTCAGCTGATGCTGCAACTTATTACAATAAAGCATTGGAGTCAAGTGGTAAAGCCCCCCGCTTTACTGAAGAAGATATTAAGTTGTTTCGTGACGGCAGCGATCCTTACGGACATCCTGATACCGATTGGAATGATTTGGGTTTCGCGGGAAACGGCTTTATGCATCAACATAATATCAACCTGTCAGGTGGTTCGGAGAATATAAAGTATATGGCTTCTGTCGGTTACCTGAATCAAAATGGTATTATGAAACACAGTAACCGTGAGCAGTTCAATATGCGTACCAATTTGGATGCCAAATTATCGGATCATATTAATGTGCGTGCGAATATGTCGTTTATTCATAACGATTATGCAGACCCGACGAACTCGTATGTAGGAGGTGGTTCTGACCAGATTATCCGTCAGTTGAATCGTATCGCTCCCTGGATACCTTATAAGAATGAAGATGGAACATATGGAACCATCGGTGATGGAAATCCTGTAGCCTGGCTGGATCTGGATCAGACATTGAATCGTAACAATCAGAATTTCTCTGGTATCCTGGCTGTTGATTATAACATAATGAAAGGTCTGAAATTTACAGCGCAGGGAGCATATGTATCCGATGTTCAGGATAGAAAAGAATTTGTCAAGGATATTCAATATAATACGATCAAATATCATGGTCCCAACTCATTGGATGAACGTACTTACCTATGGGACCGTACTTCATTGGATCTGTTGGTCAATTATGACAAAAGTTTCGGGAATCATAACCTGAAAGCAATGGCAGGCTATCGTATTGAAAAATATAATTATAAGTATACGAAGGCTTATCGTCAGAGTTTTCCGAATAATGATATGACGGATATTAATGCCGGTACCCAATCAACCCAGACAAACGAAGGTTATTCCCGTGAATTGGCTATGATGTCTTATTTTGGACGTATCAATTATGACTATGCAGGAAAATACTTGTTCGAGGCGAATTTCAGGGCGGATGCTTCTTCCCGTTTCAGTCCGGATAACCGTTGGGGATATTTTCCATCTCTTTCTGCCGGATGGCGTTTGTCTGAAGAAGGTTTCATGGAAGGAGCCAGTGACTGGATGCAATCACTGAAAGTCCGTGCATCATGGGGCCAGCTTGGAAACCAGGAAGCATTGGATGATTATTATCCTTGGTTAATAACTTATGCGATTGGTTCAAGTAGTGGGGGGAACTATCCTTTTGACGGAAATGTAAACACTGGTATTATGCAGAAAGCTCAGAAATTATCTACCATTTCCTGGGAAAAGTCGTCAAACTGGGGTATCGGATTTGATTTGAGCGTACTTTCTTGTCTGGATTTTACAGTCGATTATTACAATCGTAAAACAACTGGTATTATTATGGATGTGCCTGTTCCCGGTAGTTTTGGATTAGATCCGTATAAAGATAATGTGGGAGCCATGCGCAATTCAGGTTTTGAAGTGACGGCTGCTTTTCGTAAACAATGGAATGACTGGAAATTCTCAGCAACAGGGAATATGGCTGTGAATAAAAATGAAATTCTGAATTTGGGCGGTGTCAATGAGATGTTGGATAAAAATAATAACTATTTTATCAATCGGGTAGGCTCTGCCTATAAATCATTTTATGGTTATGTTGCTGACGGCTTATTTAGAAGTCAGGAAGAGGCTGATGCTTATACTGAAAAATACGGTAATCCGTTTGGTAATGCATTTAAAGCCGGTGATATTAAATACAAAGATGTCAATGGAGACGGTAAGCTAACTTCAGCCGACCGTGATGTCTCCGGCTCAGAGCAGCCGAATGTTACTTTCGGTCTCAATTTATCTGCTTCCTGGAAAAATTTTGATCTGTCGGTATTTATGCAGGGAGCCTGTGGTGTGTCACGTTATTTTAACAATGAAGTATTTGGTGAATTTACAGGAGATAGTTCACATCCTTCGACAGCCTGGTTTGATGCCTGGTCGCCTGAAAATCCGAATGGAACTTTCCCGCGTGTTGCGGAGTCTGACCGAACCAGCAGTAGACCGAGTAACTATTCTACATTCTGGATCTTTAAGACAAATTATTTACGTGTCAAAAACATTCAGTTCGGATATAATCTGCCGGATAACTGGTTGAAAGGAATTGGCGTTTCACGTGCCAAGATTTATTATTCAGGTGAAAACTTGTTTAAGTTTGATAACCTGCCGGTTAATATTGATCCGGAAGCTCCTTCTGGTCGTGGTTCTCATTATCCGCAGGTATGTACAAATTCAATTGGAATAAATATAACCTTCTAATATACAGGAATTATGAAATTATTAAAATATCTTTCTCTTTCTTTGGTCGCATGTGGAGTTGCATTGAGCTCATGTGATGATTTTTTCGATACGAAACCGTACGATCAACTATCTCCTTCTACTTTCTGGCAAACAGAAGATGACGTCTATAGTGCAGCTACTGCATGTTATGATAAATGGAATGAGGCGAAAAATGGCTCTACAGATATTCTCTATGCCGATTGCCTTTCTGATATTGGATTTAATTATAGTAATACAAGTTCTCTGAAAGTGACAGGCAACGGAGCAATGACGCAGGCTGCGACTGTGACTTACTATAATTATGAAACGATCCGTCGGTGTAATACTTTTCTGGAAAATGCAGAGAGTGTGGCTTTTGCAGATGAGGCAGAAAAGAAAGACTTGTTTGCCCAGGTTCGTACGATCCGGGCATACCGTTATTTTCATATGAACTTTTGGTATGGAGGTGTTCCATTGATTACCGACCTGCCTCAAACATCTTCAGAAGCACAGGTTGAACGTGCTTCTGAAGAGACTGTGAAAAAGTTTATTTATGGCGAACTGGATGCTGCTATATCCGACCTGAAAGATAAACCGTCACAGCGTGGACGTATTGCCAAAGGAACGGCTTTGGCAATCAAAATGCGTGCAGCCTTGTATTGGGGCGATCTTGACCTGGCTATGAGTGCTGCTCGTTCGATCCAGAATCTGAACCAATATGAACTGGATCCTAATTTTCAGGAAATGTTCAGTATTAAAGGACAGGGATCGAAAGAGATTATTTATGCCATGCAGCATGTTAGCAATACCTATGCATTTTCCAATATGATCCGTATGTTTAATAATCAGGACGGAGGTTGGGCTTCAATGGTTCCTACCCAGAATCTGGTTGATATGTATGAAATGAAATCCGGGTTACGTCCGGAAGAAGAAGGCTCTGGTTATGATCCTGTGCATCCTTTTGCAAACAGGGATCCCCGTTTGGCTTTGACGATCCTGTATCCAGGTATGGATTGGGTCGGTTCCGACGGAAAACAGCGGGTTATTAATACCTTGGATAAAAGTATTGATGGCAGTTTGAATGCCGACTATATGGATGCCGCTGATAATTCATCAAGAACCGGTATGATCTGGGCCAAATATACAGTTCCGCTGTCTCAGTATTCGGCATCATTAGGAAATGAAAATACGTGTCCGATCCTTTTCCGTTATGCGGAAGTCTTGCTGACAATTGCAGAAATTAACGTAGAAAAGAATGAGAATACAACAGAAGTTTATGATATACTCGACCAGCTTAGAGCACGCTGTGGCCATGTCGCTGTTGACAGGGCGAAATATAATACGCAGGAAAAACTCCGTGAACTGGTTCGTCGCGAACGTTGTATTGAAATGGCAGGAGAGGGTTTGCGCAGAGCTGACTTATTGCGCTGGAAAGACCAGAATGGAAAAATGCTGGCAGAAACGCTTATGAACGGCACATTGTATCGTATGATAGGTACTGTAAATGTAAATGAACCTGACCGTGACTTACGAGCAACTATTTCTGCTCCGACAGCAGAAAATGAGTCGTTGCGTAAGATTGAAGATCGGGTGTTCCGTCCATACAACCGTTATTTGCCATTTCCACAGGCCGAATTGGATAAGAACCCGAATTTAAAACAGAATGAAGGATATGAATAATAATAAGTATATGAAAAGGCTATTTTTAAGTTTGATCTGTATCTGTATTTCTGTGCTTGGTTTTGCACAAGATCGTATTACAATAAAGCATGGTCCGTATCTTCAAAATTTGAAGGAAACGGAAGTAACGGTTGTATGGATGGTAGGCAAGCCGTCTGTCGGATGGGTAGAACTGGCACCGGATGACAATAGTGATTATTATCAACAGGAACGGCCGAAATATTTTGACTCGACTAATGGAGTAAAAAATACATCGTTATTGCATGCTGTGAAAATAACCGGTTTGACTCCCGGTACAAAATACCGTTACCGGGTATATTCGCAGGAAGTACTGGATCACCAGGGGGTGGAAGTTATGTATGGTAAGGTTGCTGCGACTGATGTTTATGGAGCTGAACCATTAATCTTTACAACCAATGACCGGAATAAACCGGAGACATCCTTTGTTATGATTAATGATATTCACGGTCGTACGGATGATATTCCTCAATTATTGAAGGTGGCTGATTATAAAAATACGGATATGGTGATTTTCAATGGGGATATGTTGAGTCAGTTGAAAAATGAAGAAGAATTGTTTACTGGTTTCATGGATGTATCGATCGATATGTTTGCCAAGGAAACGCCTATGTATTATGCCCGTGGAAATCATGAAACCCGCGGTATTTTCGCAACTTTCTTCCAGCATTATTTCTCACCGAAGGAGCCGCATTTGTATTTCCTGCTTCGCCAGGGTCCGATCTGTTATATTTTCCTGGATACAGGTGAAGATAAACCGGATTCGGATATTGAATATAGTGGCATAACTGATTATGATAATTATCGGACGGAACAGGCTAAATGGTTGGTAGAAGCTGTAAAATCAAAAGATTTTACAGAGGCAAAATACAGAGTGGTTATTGCACATATGCCTCCGTTGCCTGACAAAAGGTTATGGCATGGACAAAAAGAGGTCCTGGAAAAATTTGTCCCTGTTCTGAATAATGCAAATGTCGATGTCATGCTGAGTGGCCATTTACATCATTATTTTAATAATAAGCCGACATCTTCTGTGAAGTTTCCTGTAATAGACAATGCCCACAAAACAGTGGTAAAAGGTGTTACGAAAGATAATAAGCTGGAATTAAAAGTAATGGATCTGGAAGGAAAGATGGTTGATCAGATAACATTAATCGCAAAATAAACAGATTATCTATTGTTGTCCCTATACGGAAAATTAAAAAAGGAGATTATCCCGATGAAGCCGGAGATAAATCTCCTTTTTGTCTCTAATAAAATCAAGAAACATTGTGTGGAAAGAAATAGGTGCCTTTCATAAAGAAAAGTAATTCACGTTATATTATTATCTTTGCCAGATAAAGAAACAAGGAATATGGAACGCTTTGCCGCAATAGATTTTGAGACCGCCAATGGGAAACGCAGTAGTGTATGCAGTGTCGGGATTGTCATTATGGAAGATAATCATGTGATCGATCAGGTGTATAGCCTGATCCGCCCGTATCCTAACTATTATACTCAGTGGACAACGGCTGTTCACGGACTGACACCGGAAGATACGAATGAGGCACCTGACTTTGAAGAAGTCTGGGCGAAAATTGCGCCGAAGGTTGCCGATTTGCCACTGGTTGCCCATAACAGCCCTTTCGATGAAGGATGCCTGAAAGCTGCACATATGGCCTACGAACTGGCCTATCCCAAATATCAGTTCTATTGTACCTGCCGGCTGTCACGAAAAATGTATCCTTTTCTGGTGAACCATCAGCTACATACTGTGGCTGCCTATTGCGGATATGACTTGAAGAATCACCATCATGCAATGGCGGATGCCTATGCCTGTGCACATATCGCTATTACAATGATGCGGGAAAAAGGTGTAAATACTTTACAGGAATTATTATAAAGGTTTTTCGGATACACCTAGGTCTAATTCGATTTAGAGGTAGGTGTAAATGAATTTAGAGGTACGTCTAAATCAAAATAGACGTACCTCTTTTTTATTATTCATTGGGAAGACTTTCAATGAATAATGTGATGTCTCCTGAAAAACTATTCGGTGATGTCGGGCGAAGTCTGTTGTTTTCCGGCAATCTTATCTACAACAATCGCAATGGCACCGTCTCCGGTTACATTGCAGGCTGTTCCGAAACTATCCATTGCAATGTAAAGTGCGATCATCAGCGCCTGCAATGTCTCATTGAAACCGAGCATACTTTGTAGCAATCCCAATGCTGCCATGATCGCTCCTCCCGGAACTCCCGGTGCGGCTACCATCGTTATACCCAGCATCATGATGAACCCCGCCATTCCGGCAAAGGTGACCGGTTCTCCGGCCATGTACATGATCGCCATAGCGCAGGCCGTGATCTTCATCGTACTTCCGGAAAGATGGATGGTCGCGCAGAGAGGCACGACAAAAATAGCAATTGCCTCGCGGACACCGTTCTTTACCGTCTGGGCAAGTGTCACGGGAATAGTGGCGGCAGACGATTGAGTCCCTAATGCGGTGGCATAAGCCGGCAGCATATTCTTTAACAGCCGGAACGGATTCCTGCCGCTGATACTTCCGGCTACCGTAAACTGGATGAGCAAAAGCAACACGTGGAGCACGAATATCACAATGATCACTTTCAGGAACATCGTTATGATACTCATTACCTGGCCGCTGACTGTCATATTCAGGAAAATACCGAAAATATGCAGGGGAAGCAACGGGATGATTACCGCTTCGATCAATATGGTGATAATTTTCTGGAAGTCATTAAATGCCTCCCGCAGTGTATTGCCGCTGATATAGGACAGTCCCAGACCGATTGTGAATGATAGGAGCAGGGCCGTCATTACATCCATCAGAGGCGGCATGGCTACCGTAAAGTAGGGCGTCAGCATGAAATCTTCCGGGTTATCCATGGCTGTCAACTCCGCATTGGCCGGCAGGATATGAGGAAAGATCGCCGAACTGCTGAAAAAGGTAAAGAAGCCTGAAAATATAGTCGAGCCGTAAGCTATCAAAGCCGTAATGGCCAGTAGTTTTCCGGCACCTTTCCCTAAATCGCCGATAGCAGGCGTTACCAGCCCCAGGATGATAAGGGGGATGGAGAACGACAGGAAGTTGCCGAACAACGAATTGAAGGTCACAAAGATACGTGCGATACCATTCGGTAGAAACTGGCCGAATAATACACCGGCAGCAATGGCAATGACTACTTTAGTCAGTAGCGATACTTTCAGCTTTTTCATTTATCCGTTTGATTTTAAACCCGATGGCAGCAACTGTGATGCTCATTAACGGGCTGATTAGATTAAAGAAACAATAAGGTAAATATGTGAATGTGGCGACACCCAGGATGGTTGCCTGTGTCATACCACAAGTATTCCAGGGGATAAGAACAGAGGTGACAGTCACCGCATCTTCTGTCGTGCGGCTTAACAAACGGCTCTCATATCCTTTTTTCTGGTAAATATCCTTGAACATGTTACCGGTCAGGATGATGGAGATATATTGGTCGGCAGTGCAGATGTTCAGAAACAGGCCGGAGGCAACTGTTGAAGCAACCAGTCCGACGGTACGTTTCATAAAACGGATAAATACGGAAGTAATGCTTCCCAACATTCCGCTGGCCGTCATGGCACCTCCAAAACACATAGCGCAGATAATTAGCCATATCGTATTCATCATACCGCTCATGCCGCGTGTGGAAACCAGGTCATTCAAATCCGGATTCCCCGTCTGGACCTGGGTACTGCCGTAGAAAGTCATGATCAATCCTTTGAACTGCGATTGCATATCCTGAACCGGCAGGCCGGATATTTCCTGTAACAGGTGGGGTTGGAAAAATAAGGCGAATATGCCGGCCAATGTAGCAGAAATGAACAGGGTGATGATGGACGGTATACGTTTGGCGATCAGAATCCCTGTTATGATGGGTACGATCAGGAGCCATAATGAAATATGGAAAGTTTCTTTCAGCGAGGCAGAATACATGGCAATCTGGTCGGTCGCAGTCGCTTCATGTGCGAAACCGGCTACGGTAAAGATTGTCAGTGTAATGATCATGGACGGTACTGTCGTGATCATCATATACTTAATATGCTTGAACAAAGGGGTATCCGTTACCGAAGAGGCGAGGACCGTCGTATCCGAGAGCGGAGATATCTTGTCCCCGAAATAGGCACCGGAGATAATCGCCCCTGCAATCCATCCGTCTTCAAATCCCTGTGCCTGCCCGATTCCCAGCAGGGCAATCCCGATGGTTGCGATTGTTGTCCAGGAACTGCCGGTCATAACGGATACGATCGCACAAATGATACAGGTTGATGCCAGAAAGAAACTGGGATGAATGATCTGCATCCCGTAATAGATCAGTGTCGGGACGACTCCGCTAATCATCCAGCTGCCGGATAAAGCACCGATGATCAACAGAATGATCAGCGCGGTAGCCACACCGGAGATATTATTGACCATCGCCAGTTCGATCGCTTTCCAGCGAACTTTGCTGTATCCCATAGCAATCAGGCAGCAAACTGCTGTTGCCGTAAGTAACACCACCTGACTTCCTCCGCTTAGCGCATCACTGCCAAAAGTATGAATTGTAACAAACAGAAGGGCCACCAAAACGAGTATGGGAACCAGTGAAAGTAAGGGAGAGGGTATCCTTTTGGGAGTATGATCCATTATTATATATATGCTTATGAATTATTTGCCTGCAAAAATACGGAAAATAATGTATATATTGATATCCTGGATTTCATTATCCCAATGACAGATCATCCAAATAAATAAAATTGACAAAATCCCGAATGCAGTTAAACATTTTTTCGTTTAAAACGAGCTTTATCCCCGTTTAAAACGAATTAAATCTTGTTTTAAATGGATCTTGCCTTCGTTTTATACAAGTTTTTGCGGGATATTCGTTTTTCTTATAAAAAAAGTAGTGCTTCATATACCCTCCTTCCTTTTTTCTGCGCCTTTATTAAATGAGTGAGGAACTCATATACTTTTAATTGGAATAAATGGATCAAATAGACAATTACATACAATCATTCCTGAATGGCACTTTAGATGCTGAAGGTCATGCCGCTTTACGGCAATGGATCGAAGAGGCTCCGGAGAACAGGACTTATTTCCATGATGCGGTTGCTGTCTGGAAAGCAGGCGGTATTGTATCTAATGCGGATGATTTTAATGTAGAAAAAGCTATCAGCAAATTTAAAAAGGAAAATAAATCATCCAACCGGATAAACTTCTATAAGTATGCATTCAGAGTTTCTGCTGTGGCGATTGTCTTTTTGCTCTGCGGTATTTCTTCTCTATTCTTTTTATGGCAATCGGAGAAAACGGCAGTGGAAGCGGTTGAGGAATACAAAGAATATGTAGTAGAGGTTCCTGCTGGGGCAAAATCTAAAGTTACATTCCCGGATGGCTCTGTTGTTTGGTTAAATGCCGGAAGTAAAGTTAAGTATGATTCAAATTTTGCGAAGGAATCAAGAAATGTGGCATTATCGGGGGAAGGATATTTTGAAGTAAGCAAGAATGAAGAATTACCCTTTGTGGTGAATACCGGCAATTTATCAGTTAAAGTACTCGGTACAAAGTTCAATCTGAAATCCTATGAAGAAGACTCTGAGGTGAAAGTAACCCTCAAAGAAGGAGCGGTAAGGGTCGGAAATTTTCTGGCCGATGCCGCCCCGGTCGTGCTGAAACCGAACCAGCGGTTCACATTAAGGAAGGCAGATCTGGCAATGCAAGTCGATTCGGTGGATGCCAGCCATATAGAGAACTGGCGGAATGGAGCGATGATATTTGACAAAGTGTCGTTGGAAGAAATAGCTAAAGAACTGCAACGCCTGTATGATATACCTGTCCGGATAGAGAAAGAATCTTTGAAGAGGATAGTTTACTATTCGGATTTTCAAGAGAACGTAACCGTCGAAAAAGTTTTGGAAATATTATCCTCCGGAAATAAATTCAGATATGAGGTAAAGCCGGAACTTATTAGAATTTATAAATAACATTAAGTCTAATCTTTAAAATGAATGTGAATGAAGTAAAAGCAAATCTAACAAAAGGGGTAATAACCGTAGATACCCCATTTCTTAAGTAATTAAAAGTTAAATCTTAAACAAGTGAAGTATGAAAAAAACATTTAGAAAATCTGTTCAGGACTTATTGGCTACAAGAGCAGGACGTCTGGCCAATCTTGCCGGTGTATTTCTTGTTGCCGGGACGCTTACATTAAGTGCAAGCACGTATGCGACTGAACATATGCTTTCCTTAAATCTTAAAAATGCCACGATTCGTGAGGCTATTGAATCCATCAAGAGCCAAAGTGAATTTTCATTCAGTCTGGATGTGAAAGACCTGAATCTGGATGAAAAAGTGTCTGTTTCTCTCGATAATAAATCGATCAATGAAGTATTGGCTGTGTTGTTTAACGGACGGAATGTACGGTATGAAATCAACGATCGTCATATTGTGATTACTCGTGCCGGAAAAGTTGGACCGGAGTCAGTGATGCAACAGACTAAACGGATCACTGGTCGTGTTTTGGATGCAAATAATGAACCTGTTATCGGGGCAAACGTAGTAGTGGATGGAACGACAATCGGTACGGTTACAGATGTGGACGGAAACTTTACATTGGATGTTCCTGACGGAGCTACATTGAAGATCTCCTATATAGGTTATATAGAACAAACTATTCCGGTTGGAAATAAGTCGGTTATCTCTGTTATCTTGAAAGAAGATTCACAGGCTTTGGATGAAGTCGTTGTGGTTGGTTTCGGTACGCAGAAAAAATTGAATCTGACAGGTGCGGTAACGGCTGTAACCGGTGAAGAGATGTCTAAACGTCCGGTAACGAATACGGCGACAATGTTACAGGGGCAGGTTCCTGGGTTGCGTGTAAATCAAGGACTGGGTACTCCGGGGGATGAGTCTACTTCTTTCCGTGTACGTGGTCAGGGTACTTTCTCAAGTGCAGGTTCCGATCCGTTGGTTTTAATTAATGGTGTTCCCGGTAGTATTTCCAATCTGGACCCGAGTGTAATTGAAAGTGTTTCGGTACTGAAGGACGCTGCATCTGCTGCGATCTATGGTGCTCGTGCAGCGAATGGGGTGATTCTTGTTACAACTAAACAGGGGGCGGACCTGGGGGATGGTAAAGCTCATATTTCATATCATGGGAACGTAGGTTTATATAATCCGACTCGTATGTATGATCTGGTGACTAACTCTGTCGAATATATGGAATTATATAATTTGGCACAGAAAAATTCAGGTACGGGCAAAGCTTATACACAAGAACAGATCGATGCATATCGAAATGGCGGAGGAAGTGACCAGTATCCGAATTTCGATTGGCTCGATTATATGTTCAGGACGGCTGTCGTACAGAATCATAACTTGTCCGTTGCAGGAAATTCAGGGAAAACAACTTATAATGTAGCTTTGAATTTTGTAAATCAACCGGGTACATTAAAAGGGTTTGAATATCAGAAATATAATGCGACGGTAGATTTGACTTCTCAGATTACTGATTTCATCAAGATCGGTACTTACACCAGTATGATGTATGGAGATCGTACTCAGCCGCGTCAGGGACAGGATGATGTTTTGTTGTCAACGATGTCACAAGCTCCGACTTATATGCCGTGGTTGCCGGATGATGGTTCCGGAGTGCGTCGTTGGACAGGCTCTGCTTATCCGCATGAAGATCATAATAAAAATATGCCTGCCATTATTGCATCGAATACATCAAAGAAATTCCAGAATTTTGACATTAATGCTCAATTATGGGTTGAAGTGAACCTTGCAAAAGGCTTGACATGGCATACAAAAGGCGCCGTTCGTTTGGAGTCTAATAAATCAAAAGAATGGGGTGGTTCGGATGAACCTGTCTATGATTATCATACAGGTGTGAAGACTGGAAATCTGGATAAAGGAAGTAATGGTCTGACAGTGGAAGATCAACGTCGTTTTTATCAGAATTTGTATACGTATTTAAAATATGATTATACAACTCCGAATACCGATCATAATTTTAGTATTATGGCAGGTTACAACCAGGAGTCAGAGAAATATGAAACGTTAAAAGCTTATAGGAAAGAGTTTGCTTTTGATCTGCCGGTTATCGATGCAGGTTCTAATGCAAATTGGTCTAATGGGGGAAAACAGGAAGAATGGGCTATTCAGTCTGTATTCGGCCGTTTGAACTATAACTTTAAAGAACGTTATTTGTTTGAAGCAAATATGCGTTATGACGGTACTTCCCGTATTTCTTCTGAAAACCGCTGGGGTATCTTCCCGTCTTTCTCTGCCGGTTGGCGTCTTACGGAAGAAGATTTTATTAAAAACTTGAATTTGACTTGGTTGAATAATGCCAAATTGCGTGCATCTTGGGGACAATTGGGTAATCAGAATATTGGTTTGTATCCTTATCAGGCTATGATAGAAAGTGTTTCCAATTATCCGTTTGACAAGAAAACAGAAACAGTCGGTTATCAGCAAAAAGCTTATGCAAACCGTGATATTAAATGGGAAACAACGACTATTACTGATGTGGGTGTTGATTTACAGGTATTCAATGGTTTGAGTATGACTTTTGACTGGTATAAGAAAACCACTTCTGATATTTTACGTTCATCACAGGTGTCTTATTTATTAGGACTTTCTGCACCGACTGTAAATAATGGAGAAGTTGAAAATAAAGGTTTTGAAATTGCATTTAACTATAATAATATGATTTCAGACGGCGTTTTCAAAGGTTTGCAGTATAATGCTGGTGTCTATTTCGATCGTTCAAGAAACAAACTGACTCAGTTTGGTGCCGAAGAAATCGATGGGTACAAACTGAGAAGAGAAGGACTTCCTTATAATGAATATTATATGTTGGAATGTATCGGTGTTTTTGCTACGGAAGATGAAGTGAAAAATTCACCCAAACAGTTTAATGATAATACATTACCGGGCGACTTGAAATATAAGGATCAAAATAATGACGGTGTAATCGATAACGACGACCGTATTCCGATGTCCGGACGTTTCCCGGGTTTTGAATATTCAGTAAATGCCGGTGTAAGTTGGAAAGGTTTTGATTTATCCTTATTAGGACAAGGTGTTTCCGGAAAGAAATGGTATACAACTGATTGGGGGATGCAGCCCTTCCGCCAAGGCTCTGCTCCGACTCGTGAGTATATAGAAGGTATGTGGACAGAGGAAAATCCTTATAATGCAAAACATCCGAGATTGTATAACGATAATTTGGGTGGCAATAAGAATACAAGAGCAAACAGTTATTTCTTGCAGAGTGCCTCTTATTTCCGCTTGAAGAATTTGACTTTTGGATATACTTTGCCTAAATCTGTTACGGATAAGGTAAAAATGTCGAAAGTCAGAGTTTATTTCTCCGGAGATAATTTGTTGACATTTACAAAATATTATGGTTTGGATCCTGAACGTAATGATGACGGTCGTGCAGCCCAGTATCCGCAGAACCGGATTTGTTCATTTGGTTTAAATGTTGAATTTTAAAAGTAGAATGCAATGAAAAGAGTAATAAATATAATATTGGCTTCGGCTTTATTGGTGGGTTCTACGACATCTTGTAGTGATTTCTTACAGAAAGATCCTCCTTCTTCACCATCACAGTCTATTTTCTGGCAGAAGAAAAGTGATTTTGATTCAGCATTGGCAGGAAGTTTTTCCATGATGTATGAATGGCCCGGAGTTATGTCACAGATTGTGGCTTGTTTCGATAATCTGACAGATAACTCTATTTGTCAGCATAATGAGTCTACTTATGGTAGTTCACAAACGATTGCATTAGGTGATTTAGATCCGAATACCGGTGGATATGTTTCTTATATGTATGATCATTGTTACAGAGGCATTGCCCGTATTCATTTGGTCATGGAGAATCTGGAAACTTACCAGGGTGCGGATATGTCGGAAGCAGACAAGAGTTTTATTATGGCGCAATGCAAAGCGTTGAGAGCTTACTATTATTCTTGGTTGTATCAATGTTATCGGGAAGTTCCTTTGGTAACATCTTCTTTGACAACGGAAAATATGTATCAGCCGAAAGCTACCCGTGCTGAAGTGTATGCCCAGATTATAAAGGACTTTGACGAGGCGATAGCTGCTTTACCCGATAAGCCTTATTCCGATTCACAAATGAGCGGATATTTTACTCCGGGGGCGATGAAGGCGTTCAAGGCACGTTTAATGCTGGCCGAGGCTTATGATGACAATGGCAATGCGGATGCATCAAAAATGGGTGCAATCGTAACATTGCTGGAAGGTATTCAGGGGTATGAGTTAGCTGATAGAATGAGAGATAACTTTATTTCTGCACAACAATTGGCTTCTCCTGAAATCATGTTCTCTGTCCGTTATTTGGCTCCTAATACTACGCATAGTATGGACTTGTATTATGGGGCGTGGACAACATGTGGAGTAACCCGTGATTTGGTAAATGCATTTGAGTGTACAGATGGTCTGAAATGGGGCGAATCTCCATTGACTGCAACAGTCGATGAATCTTTGTTAGCAACGGGAGCTTTGTCAGATGCCAATAAGGCAGAAAGAGAAAAGTTATTCTCTGGTGCAAATGGAGTTCATATTCGTGATCGTCGCTTGTACGAAACGGTTTGTCACAGTGGAGTAGCTCTTTTCCCGGATGAAGGATATGAAGAAAATGGACCTATTACAATAACAAATCAGATGCAGACTGGTTTTGGTATGATGAAATTACTTCAGCCGACAACAGAAATGCCAAGTTATTCAACGATCTCTGATGCAGATGTTGTTATTCTCCGTTATGCTGAAGTATTAATGATGATTGCTGAAGCTGAAAACGAAGCAAATGGACCGACTCAAAAAGTTTACGATGCTGTTAATAAAGTGCGTGTACGGTCAGGACAACCGGAGTTGCCTGCTGGTCTGACAAAAGATCAGATGCGTGAACGTATTCGTAACGAATGGCGTGTGGAATTTGTATTTGAAGGTCATCGCTATTTTCAGCTGAAACGATGGAAGTTAATGGACAAACTTGTGAATGGTGCGTCAGACCCTGCTTTGCCAACTTATGTAAAGGTCTTTAAGCCGGCATTCTATTATTTCCCATTACCACAAAGTGAAATTGATAAAGCCGGTGGCGTTTTGGTTCAGGATCCGAATTATAAATAAACCAATTCGTTAACAGTGATAGACAATGCCGGATGAATAAATTTCTTTTATTCCATAAATTGGGTATTGCTATTGAAAATTAACCACTTTACATATGTACTATAGTGACTAAAAAAAACGGTCGTTTTTTTTAGTCATTTTTCATGTTGACCAGACAAAATCAATTCGGACATCTAAAAGTACTAAAAATCTGTGAGATACCATCTAATTGACAGCATAAAAATCAAAAGATTTTCTTGAAAAATAGTGACTAAAAAAAACGACCGTTTTTTCTAGTCACACATGGTTTTTACTAAAACTTTATGTGGTATGTATTATGTTGATCTTTAAAGTAATACGGGGATTTATAGCAATATCTTTATTGTGTTATGATGGATACTCGTGATGAATTAGTGGAGTTGCAACAAGGAAACCATAAAATTTTTGAATGCTTATTCAAAAAGTACTATGTTTTTCTTTGCTATGAAGCACGTTCTTACATCGCAGAAAAACACATAATCGAAGAGATTGTCGGAGATGTTTTCCGTTGGTTATGGGAGAACAGGGAAACGTTGGTCATTACAACTTCTATTCGGGCTTATCTGGTACGGGCTGTTCATAACGCTTGTTTGTCGTATCTCAGACGAAATCAACCTGAGTATATTGAAATTGATGACAATATAGCAGAAAGGAATACATTGTTTTCACTGGATGAATCTCCTCTCGATTATGTTCTCTCCAAAGAACTAATAGAGCGGGTTGGTAAAGCGGTGAAAGAATTGCCTCCTCAATATAAAAGGGTTTTTGAGCTTAGCCGATATAAAAATCTAACCTATGCGGAGATTTCGGAAGAAATGGGTGTTTCCGTGAATGCCGTTAAATTGTATCAGAAAAAGGCGTTGGCACAACTCCGGCAGGTTTTGAAAGAGTATTTACCGGCTTCTCCGGACTGATCGGATTGAAGTAAATTGTTATCATTCGGGCATAAATAGATCCTATTTCGTAGATTATTAACTTTTTTATGAACGAAAAGTAACATAATCTCAAAATATAAATGCATCTTTGTTGCGATAAGAAATGATCGGCTTATCAGTTGTCGGCTTGTTAACGCAACAACAATAATAAATACTTATGAAAAAGATTCTTATACTTATTGTTTTGTTGGGATTACTGTATCCTGACCGACCGCTTGCACAGAATAGTATCAAGCTGTATCCTTATCAAATGATCCCGTCTCATCATCCCGATTATCAACGTCATCATGTGAAATCGCCGGATGCTTCTTTCTTTCATGATAAAATTCAGTTTATAGCACTACGTGACCTTTCCGGAGATTATAAACAAAAACTCGATCAGTGGGTGGATAAGGATAAGCTCGGGGATATTTTGTGGGTTTCCTATCCGCTGGTTTTTCAGGATAATCTGAAAGAGGTCGTTGCCGAGATAAAGAAAAGAAACCTGTATCTGTTTGACCTTTGGGGATATATCCCGGGTTCGGGGCCTGGCGGATATTGGACGCAGTTCGTTATTCCGGACGGTGTACTCGATCTTTTCGAGAAAGAACTGGGCGACCGTTGGCTGGGTATGGATAACGGTGAACAGGATGGCCGGTATGTCGGTAGTTTTGCTCCGCGAATGTATCCGTTGGGAGCAGACCGCAAACAACAATACTTTAACTTCCAGCGTCATTTCCAGGAAATGGGCGATCAGCTGGGGAATAAAATGGCAACTCTTGTCTCCCTGAACTTTGGACATTATTTCCTGAAAGAAGGAGTTTATACATTGATAGGGGCGGAAACGGCCCAGGGATTGCCTAACTCGCAGATTTATTATTCCTTTATCCGCGGAGCCGGTAAGCAATATGGCGTTAACTGGTTTGGAAATGCTTCCGTATGGAACCGTTGGGGATATAAGACATACGATTCGAATGCTACCGGTATAGATGATGACTACAACAGTGGCGGCCCGTTGAAAGGGACCTCGCTCGGATTGCTGAAACGGTTGATCTATACTCATTTGATGTACGATTGTGTGGCTGTCGGTTTCGAAGGGTCCATGCGGATAGACGACAAGAAGCTGAGTCCTATCGGTAAGATACAGCAAAGTGCGGTTAAATGGGTAGATAAATACGGTGATCCGGGTGTGATGTATACACCGGTTGCTTTGATGACCGATTTCTTTTCCGGCTGGTCTTTCCCGCGTCATCTATATTCCAGGCAGGCTTATAAAGTGTGGGGAAATCTGCCGTATGAGTTGCCGGATTATCTGACGGACGGGATGCTCGATATTTTATATCCCGGTTATCAGGATGCTTCCTATTATAAAGATGAAAGAGGGTTTATTGCCCCTAATCCTTATGGCGATATTGCCGATTGTCTGATGAGTGATGCGCCGCAATGGGTTTTGCAGCAGTATCCGGTACTGGTCATTGCCGATGAGCTTCGTCCGGGAAAAGAAATCAACGATAAACTGGAAACTTATGTGAATGAAGGCGGGCATCTGATTATCACTGCCGGTTCACTGAAAAACATGCCGGACGGAATTGTCGGTGTCCGTGCCGGAAACAAAACGACCGTGTGCTCAGGTCCGGTGACTTACAAAGGACAGTCGTTAAACGAGCGTGTTCCTTATACGTTGGCTGAGTTGATTTATCCGGCATCTGCGACAATTCTGCAAAAATCTAACGAACTGCCGGCCGCTATCGAGTTGAATGCCGGAAAAGGAAAGATTACTGTTATCGCATCACCTTACGGTGTTACCGAACAACCGCAATGTGAACTTCCTGTCAAGGTGAAGGAAGAAATGCCGCTGGATAAACCCTACCCGATATTAAACCATGTGAAAGCATTGATGGGAGATATTTTCTCTTCCGTACAACTGTTCGAAACCAACCCGGAACTGAGCCTTGTAACCTGTTCCAGAGGCAATGGCGAATATACCGTTCTGATATCCAACGAACATTGGACACCGAAGGATTTTTCCATCCGGACAAAGACCGAAAAGATCGTTTCTATCAAAGAATTACCGACAGACTGTTCGGAAATGAAAGCCGTTGGATATACGCCTAAAGTGGCAGTAAATGCCTCCTTCGGTAAAAATACCTCCAATACGATTGCCGGCGGTAATGTGCGCATTTTCCGTGTCCGGTTGAATGATGAAGCGGATATAACCGTTATGCCGGAAAGTACCCCGGTACCGAATGTTACGGGACGTTCGCTTGTTTTACGCAATATCTCGGATGTAAAGGAAGAGATTTTGTCGCGTCCGACTTTCTTCGAACATTATGACCGTGTGGTGATTGACTGGCGTTATCTGAATAATAAGGAAAAAGAAACGTTGAAGCATGAATCCGGTTGGCTGGGACGCCAGAAATTGAAAATAACGGTAGATTTGACTTCCGGATTGAATCTGTATCCTGATTTGAGGATCGTAAATAATGATCCTCCTTTCTATCAGAAGAGCATGGATATCATGAAGCGTGTTATTGATAAGATGGAAATACTGGGTGCCGATGAATTGCTGATTTCTACCCAGCGGACCATTGAAAATAATTATACGATGGAACAGTTCTATGCTTCCCTGAAAGAATCGTTCCAGGTTTTGTCTGATTATGCTGCGAAAAAGAATATCCGGTTGGTATTGCGACAAGCCGTTTCCCGTACCCCGGATACCATAGAGGGGTTGCAGAAACTGGTAAATGAGGTGAACCGTCCGAACTTTACTCTGGCTCCGGCTTTGTCTTTGTTGTTGAACGATGAAGTGAACCTGGACGGTAATCTTTCCCGGTTGAAACAGATGGATATAAAGGATCTTCTTATTTCCGTCCCCGAAAAAGATATTCACAATCAATTATGGAATACGAATGCTCCGGTTTATAAATCCGGGCAGACAGAAACTATACGTAAGATATTATCTGCATTCCCGGATGCCCGTTATATAATGGATGGCCTGTATAATTCGCAGGATGAAGAATATC
This sequence comes from Parabacteroides goldsteinii DSM 19448 = WAL 12034, assembly GCF_000969835.1. Taxonomy (GTDB): domain Bacteria; phylum Bacteroidota; class Bacteroidia; order Bacteroidales; family Tannerellaceae; genus Parabacteroides; species Parabacteroides goldsteinii. Next base: position 1,746,421 of record NZ_KQ033912.1, on the reverse strand, counting down.
TGGACGGAAAAGAATTAGACAAACTTGTTACTAAAAAATAATCGCCTATGTGGAAGAAATTATTGATTACAGGATGTATGGCTTTCTGCCTGTTGGGGGGAAGCGTGTTATCTGCACAACCGAGTTGTGAGACAAAAGAAGAAGTTACGTCCGAACAGCTGAACAGGACGAAGAAAGGCCTGGACGCTATGCTGAAAGAGTTGAAGAACAACTCCTGGTATCAGTCTGAATTGAACAAGGTTGCATCGTTGGCTACACCGTCCGAACAGATGCAGGCTTATAAGAGTCTGGCCGGTCGTTTGATTTCCGTACTGGAAATACAGGCCGAACTGGAATGGATGAAACCGGAAGCTATTCAGGAGGCTTTGGGTATCATGAAAAAGAGTTCGGGCTTTGATGCAAATCTGGCCGAAAAACGTTTCAATGAATTGAAGTCTCTGCTGTCCGGAGGTTTTGCCGGAATCTATACCGGAGATCAACAGGCACTCGACAAGGCTAATAAGGCGTTGGCTCTGAAACGCGAGTTGATGCTGATGAGCCCGGATGTGAATGTCGATAAGATGTTGACCGTTAAATTCAATCTTGGAGAACGGGCCAACTTTGTCGGTGCCGGAAGTTTGGGTATCCAGCCGAACAACTGGTCGAATCTTAGCTCTGCCAGCCGTAAGAATTTTAAGGCGGAACTGGTGGAATTGTCCGGCCTGAAAAGCGGAAACCTTCAGGAAAAGACGGTTTATAAACCGGCTGTAGAGGGTTCCTCCGTGACCGACCTGGTGTTGAACTGGGATGGGAAACGCTTGATGTTTACAGCATTGGATACGACACGCAGATGGCAGGTGCACGAAATCGACCTGGAAGGCGGCAATGCCCGACAGGTAACCAACATTCCGGAGCCTGACCTGGAGTTCTTTGATGCGACCTATCTGCCCGACGGACGTATGCTGGCGATTTCCAATATCGGTTATCAGGGCGTACCTTGCGTAAACGGTAGTGATGCGGTAGGTAATATGGTTTTATATGATCCCAGTAACGGTGACCTGCGCCGTCTGACATTCGACCAGGATGCGAACTGGCATCCGGTGGTGATGGCAAACGGTAAGGTGATGTATGTCCGTTGGGAATATACGGATTTGACTCACTATTTCTCCCGTATCGTGATGCATATGAATCCGGACGGAACCGAACAGAAATCGTTATATGGTAGCGGTTCCATGTTCCCGAACAGTATTTTCGATGTGCAGCCGTTGCCGAAGCGGACGAACCGTTTTGTGGGTGTTATCTCCGGTCACCACGGGGTAGCCCGTTCCGGCCGTCTGATGATTTTCGATCCGGCAAAGAGCCGTAAGGAAGAAAAAGGTATGATACAGGAATTGCCGTTCCGTGGCCGTCCGATTATTCCGGAGGTAAAAGATGAACTGGTAAACGGTGTGTGGCCGCAATTCATCAAACCGTATCCGCTGACCGACGAGACTTTCCTGGTAACGGCCAAACTGTCTCCGTACAGCCGTTGGGGAATCTACCTGGTGGATATTTATGATAACCTGACATTGGTTGCCAATGCCGACGATGCCGGTATGATCTATTCCGTTCCGGTGAAAAGTACTCCGGTACCTCCGGCAATCCCGGACCGTATCAAACCGAATGAAAAGGAAGCGACTGTCTTTATCCAGGATATTTATGAAGGCGAAGGACTGAGAGGCGTTCCCCGCGGACAGATCAAGTCATTCCGTGTCTATGCGTATGAATATGCTTATCGAAGAACGCTGTCCGACCATTATAATCACGGTATCCAGGCCGGATGGGATATCAAGCGTCTGCTGGGAACCGTTCCGGTAGAAGAGGATGGTTCTGCTATCTTTAAGATTCCGGCCAATACGCCTGTCTCCCTCCAACCGCTCGATGCGGACGGACGTGCCGTACAATGGATGCGTAGCTGGCTGACCGGTATGCCGGGCGAAGTGGTATCCTGTGTGGGCTGCCATGAAGATCAGAACACCATTCCGGTTCCGAAAAGGGTTGCTGCATCTACCCGTAAGCCGCATGAATTGAAGATTGCCGATGGTGGTGTCCGTTCTTATACCTTTAAATATGAGATACAACCGATTCTCGACCGTGCCTGTGTGGCTTGCCATGACGGAAGCAAAGCCGGCCGGCCGAACTTTAAAGACACGACCTCGGTCGGTATAACCGACTGGAGCGGTACGCGTTATTTCCAGAAGAGTTATCTGGCTTTCCATCCGTACGTAAACCGTCAGGGACCGGAAGCGGATATGTATGTGATGACTCCCTACGAATATCATGCTTCTACCAGCGAAATCGTTCGTATGTTGGAACGTGGTCATTATAATGTGAAACTGACTGATAACGAATGGGATCATCTCACGATGTGGATCGATATGAACGCTCCGGGACGTGGCGAATTTGATGCTGATCCGTTGAATGGATACGAACAGTACGGCCGTCGCCTTGAACTGACCAATAAGTATGCGAACGGTGCCGGTGCCGACTGGCGCAAGGAACTGGCAGATTATGCAAGTTTGCTGAAAAGTAAGGGAGAGATCAAACCCGAATTGCCGGAAAAGGTTGCTCCTGTCAAGCATAAAGAGGTAAAGATGAAAGGCTGGCCTTTGTCTGCCGACGATATTCAGAAGATGTTGTCGAAAGAAAAATCGTTACGCAAGGAAATAGAGGTTGCCGATGGCGTGAAGATCGCCTTTGTCCGTGTTCCGGCAGGTAAATTCGTAATGGGTACGAATGACGGTTATCCCGATCAGGCTCCCGAATTCAAGGCAGAAGTGAAGAAAGGCTTCTGGATGTCTGAGAAGGAACTGACCAATGAGCAATATAATGCACTGGTTCCCGACCACGACAGCCGTATCTACGCACAGTTCTGGAAAGACCATACGACCCCCGGTTATCCGGCAAATAAACCGAACCAACCGGTCATTCGTGTAAGTTATGAGGAAGCGGTGAATTATTGCCGGATGCTTTCAGAAAAGACCGGTCTGAACGTGCAGCTTCCTACCGAAGTCCAGTGGGAATGGGCTTGCCGTGGTGGTAGTGACCAGCCTTTCTGGTATGGTGCTATGGACGCAAACTTCGGACCGTATGAGAACCTGGCCGATGTACAGTTGGAAAAGATGGCCGTTACGGGTATCGATCCCCAACCGATGGAGAAGGATAATCCTTGGTTCTCGTATTATAATTACATGCCGAAAGTTGATACAGTCAACGACGGTTTGATGATCCCGACGGAAGAATATACCTATAAGGCAAATCCGTTCGGCCTGATCAACATGCACGGAAACTTACAGGAATGGACCCGTTCGATCTATGCTCCGTATCCTTATAATGACAAATCTCAGGAAACCCTGGAAGCTAAACAGGTAGTTGCCCGCGGCGGTTCCTGGGTAGACCGTCCGAAAGATGCAACGGCAACAGCCCGCCGCGCTTATCTGCCCTGGCAGAAAGTGAATAATGTAGGGCTTCGCCTGATCATTGAGGATTGAAAACCGGATCTATGTAAATGATCATTGTTCTTACAAAAAATACTACTTATCAATAGGTGAAATGAAAACTTATTGATGAGTAGTATTATACTTTGGAAAACTGGAGGGTCGAGTCAAATATGCACTAAGTTAATTTTGCCAATGGGTTATTCATTGGTTGTCCCTGTTAGCCATGCGACTTTTTGGCAGGATTCATGCGGCTGCCCTATTATATCCGCATAGAGTTCCGGACGACGGGCGTTCCGGTAACGATATCCTCCAGCTAGTTTTAACTTTTCGGGGATAGCTGTAGCTATCACGAAATCATCTCCTAATTTACGGCATTCTGCCAATATATCGCCAAAAGGATCCAAAATCATTGAGCAACCGTTCTTGATCTCATTATAATCATGCCCGATCGGATTAGAGAATACCACATAAATCGCATTGTCATAAGCACGGGCGGGAAGCCACTTCATGAGCCAGGCTCGTCCTTTCAAACCATCGAACTCCTGTCGTAAGGTAGTAGGGTTGTTCTCCCTGTTTTCCCACAAAGCGGGATTGATTAAGCCGGCTCCAGGACGAGGGGATGGAGTACACATTGTCACGTGGGGCATGAAAATAATATCCGCTCCCAATAGGGTAGTGGCACGTACATTTTCTATGATATTATTATCGTAGCAAATCAATATGCCGCATTTCCATCCTTTAATATCGAACAGTACATATTGGTCACCCGGTAAGATATGTGGATTGATGAACGGATGTAACTTGCGATACTTCGCCTTTAAGCCTTGCCCATCCACGCATACTTGCGCCTTATAAATACGATCCCCGTCTCGTTCGAAGAAACCGGCCAATAGCGTGATGTTAAACTCTTTCGCGATGGCAATCAAGGTTTGCGTGCTTTCCCCTGTAGGAACTGGTTCGGCGATAGCCAGTAATTCTTCATAAGACAAATCCTTGGCGAATGTATATCCGCAAACCGAGCATTCGTGAAATGCTACCACATCCGCTCCCTCAACTGACGCTTTCCGGCACATATCCCGGATGACAGAAAGATTATACATTTTATCGTTATCCCGTGTCTCAAATTGTACGGTGGCGATTTTTAATGGTTCCATGATTTTTGTTTTAAGTTTTGCAAAGATAGTGAACTTCAATCATGTAGTACTAAACTTTAGTATTTTACTAAGCTCTTTAACTCCTTCCGAAGCACCGGACTTTATAAAGTGGATATCGTTGCGGTAGGTATTCACCTCTTTCGGGTCTATCAGGTAGATCGGTTGGCCGCGGCGTACGTAATTCAGTAGTCCGGCAGCCGGATAGACGTTGAGGGAGGTGCCGATGATGACGAAAATGTCGCATGATTCTACCATACGCATGGCCGGGTCGATCATTGGAACCGCTTCACCGAACCAGACAATGAACGGACGAAGCTGTACACCGTGCGGGTCTTTGTCTCCGATATGGATATCCGGATTCTCGGGTGACAAGTCGTAAGTCGTATTCAGGTCGCGGACGGAACAGGATTTCATCAGTTCGCCATGCAGATGGATCACATCGCTGCTACCGGCCTGTTCATGCAGGTTATCGATATTTTGTGTAATAATATGAACGTCAAAGTCCTTTTCCAATTCAGCCAGTCCGATATGTCCTGCGTTGGGCTTGGTGTTGAGCAATTCCCTGCGTCGCTGGTTGTAGAAGTTGAGGACCAGTTCAGGGTTGGCGGCAAAGCCTTCGGGGGTTGCTACATCTTCCACCCGGTATTTTTCCCAAAGACCGTCGGAGTCACGAAAGGTCGAAATGCCACTTTCGGCGCTCATGCCGGCGCCGGTCAGTACGACTAATTTCTTTTTCATAAGGCTATTGTGTTTTAAGTTTAGCAAAGATAGGTAAATAATAAGAGATACTGTTATGAATTAGAAACAAATATCCCCGGTGTTTTTGTGGCATCGGTTGTTTTTTCAGGAGTAAAGTGAGGTGTTATTATTTGTATAAATTACATAGTTCTGCTGGAACTAGGATGAATAAATCGTTGCAAATATATAAACAAATACAATACAAACAAATTTTAACCTGGGTTTTTGCAATTTATTTAATAAATACCAAAATGTATTGTCAAAGTATGACCTTAATGGGGAGGCGTTATTGAAATTATTCACTCGTGCATCCCTGTATATACCTTAAAAATCCTAGTTCCAGCAGAACTCTGTTGCTTTTTGTTCTTGTAAAATTGATTGATAAAAATTTATTACTGGTTAGGGTGTGATAATATCAAGTTTGATGTGATGATATTTTTAGATCTAAAATGTTGATAAATGAACAATTAATTATTTAAATTCATGAAAAAACTGTTATGTTTATCGAATGCAAATAATGCTATGCTCCTGAAAATCCCAAAACAAGCAGGCATTATCACCAGCATTTTACTGGCTTTTTCTCCGGTAATGAGTGCTAACGGAAATCCGGTAGCGGAGCCGGAAATTGTGGTACAGGTTTCTCAGCAATCTTCAACGGTAAAAGGTGTTGTAGAGGATGATATGGGTCCTGTAGTAGGAGCAACGGTAGTTGTGAAAGGAACTACGAACGGTACGGTAACCGATATGGACGGCAACTTTTCTTTACCCGGGGTGAAAGAGGGTAGCATATTGGTCGTTTCGTATGTCGGTTATCTCTCTCAGGAAATTACTTACACAGGGCAATCCTCTCTCCGGATTCAGCTGAAGGAAGACTCGAAACAGCTGGATGAAGTGGTAGTTGTGGGGTATGGTTCGCAGAAAAAAGTGAATCTGACAGGTTCTGTCAGTACGGTAGATTCCAAGGTCCTTGAATCTCGACCGGTTCAGAACGTATCGCAGGCACTTCAAGGCGTTATCCCCGGTTTGAATATGTCGGTGGGTAGCAGCGGTGGTACGCTTGACAGTCAGCTGAATATTAATATCCGTGGGGGTGGAACGATCGGTCAGGGATCAAGCGGTAGTCCGTTAGTGCTGATCGACGGTATTGAAGGAAATATGAATACCGTCAATCCGAATGATATTGAGAATATCAGTGTATTGAAAGATGCTGCCTCGTCTTCCATCTATGGAGCACGTGCTTCGTTCGGGGTGATCCTTATTACGACTAAAAGCGGTAAAGCCGGGAAGACCCGGGTAAATTATTCAGGTAATGTACGTTTCTCCGATGCTGTCCAGGTGCCGGATATGGTCGATTCTTATTCATTTGCCCAATATTTCAACAGGGCGAGCACAAATGGGGGAGGAAATCCGATATTTAATGACGACGCCATGAAAAATATCAAGGACTATATGGACGGTAAGTTCACTGACCCTACTAAACCTGAATATTATGGTACTGTTGCTGGTGCTGACGGAAAATGGCAAAACTATGGAGGCGCTTTTGCCAATACGGATTGGTTTTCCGAGTTTTATCGTGACTGGGTGCCTTCTACAGAACATAATCTTAGCCTGAGTGGTGGTACTGATAAGTTGACCTATATGCTCAGTGGTAGTTTCCTTGACCAGACCGGTTTGCTAAAGCATGGCGATGATAAGTTCAACCGTTATACAATGAATGCAAAGATTTCGGCAAAACTGGCCGACTGGGTCACTGTAAACTACACCGGCAAATGGACGCGCGAAGATTATCATCGCCCGACCTATCTGACGGGTTTGTTCTTCCATAATATTGCACGCCGCTGGCCGACCTGCCCGGTTGTCGATCCGAACGGGCATTATCAGCGGGATATGGAAATTGTCCAGCTGGAAGACGGAGGAAAGCAAACCAGCCAGAAGAACTGGTACACCCAGCAGTTGCAGGCTATTTTCGAACCTGTTAAAGACTGGCGTATCGTTGCTGAAGGCAGCATGCGTTCTTACTACCGTAAACAGAGCTGGGCGGTATTGCCAATTTATGCGTACGATGCCAAAAATGAACCGTATCTTCTTTCCTGGAACGGTGGTGCAGCCGGCTACTCGGAAGTATCGGATTCACGTGAGGATGAAGACTACTTCTCTACCAATATTTATTCGGATTATACCAAATCGCTGGGCAATCATAACTTTAAAGTAATGGCCGGTTTCAATGCCGAACTTTACCGTCCGAGCGGATTGAATGGCTTCGGTACGGATCTGATCTCTGCGGATGTCCCGTCGCTCGGCCTGACACAGGATAATAAGAAAGCTAGCTCCTGGGCACGTGAACGGGCCATTGCCGGTTTCTTCGGACGTATTAACTACAATTATGCCGACCGTTACATGCTGGAAGCCAACCTGCGTTACGATGGTTCTTCCCGTTTTATCGGCGATCAGCGCTGGGGCCTTTTCCCTTCCTTCTCGGCTGGTTGGAATATAGCTCGCGAAGCATTTTTCGAACCCCTGAACAGTGTTGTCGGAACATTGAAGGTAAGAGCATCCTGGGGACAGCTCGGTAATAATAATACGGACAGTACCGATGCCTGGTATCCGTTCTATCAGAACATGCCGACCGGTACGGCTTCTTCCAGCTGGCTGATAAACGGTACCCAGCAGAATGTGGCCGGCCTTCCGGGTATCGTCAGCAGTCTGATGACCTGGGAAACGATCGAATCATGGAATGTCGGTTTCGACTGGGGATTGTTCGACAATCGCCTGACCGGTTCATTCGATTATTACAACCGTTATACATATGATATGATCGGGCCGGCTCCTCTGTTGCCTTCCGTTTTGGGTGCCAATGCTCCGCAGATCAACAACTGCGATATGAAATCATATGGATGGGAACTGGAAATGTCGTGGAGAGACCGTATTCAGAAATTCGACTATGGTGTTCGCCTGGTTGTATCCGACAACTTGCGTAAAATACTTAGGTATCCGAATGAAACAATGGCCCTGAGTACGTATTATAAAGGGCAGATTCTGGGGGATATCTGGGGATACCAGATGGTTGGGATCGCACAAACTCAGGAAGAGATGGACAAACATCTTGCCAACGGAGGTACGCCTAACTGGGGAACAGGCTGGGGTCCGGGCGATATCATGTATGCCAATATAGATGGTAAAGACGGTGTAGACAGCGGAGCCAATACGCTCGACGATCATGGGGACATGAAGATCATCGGAAATAACACGCCGCGCTATAACTTCGGTCTGACATTGGACGGAGCCTGGAACGGACTCGACTTCTCTATCTTCCTGCAAGGTATCATGAAAAGAGATTATATGCTGGGTGGCCCGTATTTCTGGGGAGCACAAGGAGACCAGTGGCAATCCTGTGCTTTCGGCGAACATCTCAATTACTGGCGTCCGGAGGGCGACCCGTTAGGAGCCAACACCGGAGCTTACTATCCGAAACCCTATTTCAATACCGACAAGAACCAGCGTACCCAGACCCGCTATTTGCAAAACGCAGCTTATATACGTTTGAAGAATATGCAGGTCGGATATACCTTACCGAGAATATGGACGCAGAAAGCAGGAATGGAATCGGTACGTATTTATGTTTCCGGTGACAACTTGCTGACTTTATCTGATATCAGCGGCGTATTCGATCCTGAATTGCTGGGCAGCGACTGGGGAGACGGTAAACTCTATCCTTTGCAGAAAACTATTTCAATCGGTTTAAATGTAAACTTTTAATTCATTGAATGAATATGAGACTAAAATTAAAACATATATATGTCGGCGCATTGATCGGTATGGGCGGATTGGCGATGACATCCTGTAACGATTTTCTGGAACGCGCTCCGATCAGCCAGATAACCCCGGAATCTTATTTCACAACAGTGGATCAGGTGGGTAATTACGTGCTTAACTATTACGACTCCCAACTCGAAAATTCCAACGGAACCAAGATGTATCATCAAACGTCCTGGAATTCCGGCGTGCAACGTAATGATGCCAATACCGATAACCTGCTGACGGACGAAGGCAACCTTAATTATTTTGCCGGAAACTGGCAGGTGTCGGCCGGTAAGACTACACAAGGTTTGTTATCCCGTGTCCGTGTATGGAATTATCTGTTTGAAGAGATACTTCCTAAAGAAGAGGCCGGAACGATCCAGGGGGCGAGCGATCTGCTTAGCCATTATATCGGGGAGGCCTATTTTTTCCGTGCATTGAGTTATTACGTAGCCCTTGTGAAATACGGTGATTTCCCGATCGTGGAAGAAGTGCTGCCCGACCAGAGCGACGTGCTTGTCGAACACAGCAAACGAGCACCCCGCAATGAAGTGGCCCGTTTTATCCTGAAAGACCTCGATGAAGCGATCTCCCGTCTTAAAGATCATGGATTTCAGATGAACCAGCGTATCAATAAACAAACAGCGCTGCTGCTGAAATCGAGAGTAGCCCTCTTTGAAGCTACTTTCGAAAAATACCACCAGGGTACGGGCCGTGTACCGGGCGATGCGAACTGGCCGGGAGCTAAAATGGACTATAACAGCGGTAAATCGTTCGATATACCCGGCGAAATAGACTTTTTCCTGACTCAGGCTATGGATGCTGCGTCAGCAGTAGCCGATCAGGCCACGCTGACGGATAACTCCCATGTGATGAACCCCGTTTACGGACAAGTATACGGCTGGAATCCTTATTTCGAAATGTTCAGTACGCCGGATGCGTCAGGGATTAACGAGGTGTTGCTATGGAAGCAGTATAATAAGGGATTGAGTATTTCCCATTGTGTACCTATCCGTTTGCAGGTAGGCGACCGTACCGGAATGACTCGTGCACTGGTTAATACTTTCCTGATGAAGAACGGGCTGCCCATTTATGCCGCTGGTTCAGGTTATCATGGAGATGTAACCGTATCGCAGGAGAAAAAAGACCGCGACGAACGCCTACAACTGTTTGTCTGGGGAGAAGAAGACGTACAGCGCAGTGATACGAAAGACCCTACAATAGCCGATACCGGTGTCGTAGTGCATATGGAAAATTTCCGTATCATTTCGGATGCCGAACAAAACCGGGATATCACCGGATACCGTCCGCGCAAAGCTTACACATACGATTACGACCAGAACAGGAATGACGAATTGCTGGGAAGTAACGGTTGTGTTATTTTCAGGGCTACGGAAGCCTATCTGAACTATATGGAAGCATGCTATGAGAAAAACGGTTCGCTCGACGGCAAAGCGCAAGGGTATTGGAAAGCTATCCGCCGCCGTGCCGGTGTTGATGAGGATTTCTCAAAAACTATTGGTGCAACCAATCTGGGCAACGAAAATGACCTGGCCGTTTATTCCGGCGATCAGTTGGTGGATCCGACACTTTATAATATCCGTCGCGAACGTCGTTGCGAATTTAATGGCGAAGGCATGCGTTGGGATGACCTGATCCGGTGGCGTGCCTGGGATCAGTTGCTTACGAAACCTTATATCATTGAAGGTGTGAACTTCTGGGATGCCGCTTACCTGAAATATACAAAAACGGTAGACGGTGTAGAAGTTTCGGCAGTAGTTGCCGACGGCACGACTGAGGCAAATGTTTCGCGGAAAGAAGATAGTAAATATTTGCGTCCGCTACGCAGAACCAGTATCAACAACCAGCTTTACGATGGACTGACCTGGCGAAAGGCATTTTACCTCAGTCCGATCGGTTTGCAGGATATGCAGCTTGCCGCCACTAATCCGGAAGATATAAACACCACGGTAATGTATCAGAATCCGTATTGGCCGATGGCGCCCGGTAAAGCACTGGAATAATACTGAATATTTAAAGAGTACATACAGTTAACTGAATTGATGGTTAACAAGGTGGGGGAAGAGAGTTCGGGAGAATATTCTTCCCCTTTTTGATGAATCTCTATTTATTTCGACTTGCCTATGATTTTTGACGTGTTTTTATTGCACCCTTTAATTATTATCGTACATTTGCTGTGCATTTCATAACCTAGGCGGGGAAACCTGCCAATTTCCGTGGCGGGCATTTTTATGTCCGCTTGCGATCATTCTATATGGCGGTTCCGTACCCCCGTGTAGAATGTTAATGCATCTACTGCGCCTAGGTGTGAAATGCAACGGGACAGGCGGAACCGCTCTTATATTCAGAAAATCTTCGCCTTCACATCTAATATTAATAGGTATGGACACAGAATTTTTAACTGCCCAACAAAGTGAAGACCTGCAAAGGTTAAGTGGAAACCCTTCTCCTTTTTCTGAAGAAGAACTAAAAGATTTTTACCTCAAACTGGCCCGTCTGGTCAATCCGGGCGCATGTTCCCCTAAACGCACCGACTTTGAAGTATTGAGCATACTAAGCAAAGACCTGAAGAGAAACCTCGGATTTTTATGTAAGTATACGCAACACTCCTGGGATGAAGGATTGTTGGAAATACAAATGGCCTGTGGAGTTTATTCCGTACAGGACAGTATCCCCAAAACGCAGCGATTAGAAATGAATACTTCCCTGGGAAGACATTTACAATTTCTTGCCCGGATGGCATCCAGCTGTTCAGTTGCAAGAAAGATGCATGCGGAATATACCCGGCATTTTATTAATGTAGAATACCTGTTAAGGCAAATGGGGAAATGATAAAGAGGCTAATTCAAGACAGTATCTTTATCATCTGAAGTTTTTCCGTTTTTTTTCTTCATTTGTTCATATAGGAGTTACTGTGCTGATGATTAATGGTTTGTAGATGAACATAATGAAGGATATCATCCTGTAGCATCTATATAATTCAAATTTTCCATGTAATAAATGAATAAAGGGGAACTTGCTGTATACCAACAAAAGAGTAAGTCGTATGTTGTAAGCATTTATCTTATTATTCTTTAGTTCAAAAGTCATGTCCGATTTCTTGTCCGTCAATTGTCAAACGCTTGTTCGACTGATATCAGATAAGCGTTCGACAGATATCAAACAAGCGTTTGGCAAATGACGGACAAGAGCGGATACAGCACTTTTGGTCTAAAAGTATATCAGTCCCACTCTACCTGTACACTAATAAAGAGATAAGATATACCTTTGGATTTGCCGGTATCCAATGGTTGTTCATGATGAAGCGATAGGGGAGAAATAGAGATGTTTACATCGATTCAATTACAAATTATATCGGATCCTTCATTGTGTTCATTTTGTATTCTTTGATTTATAGACTCTATGTGCTATAGATGAAGGAATGAATACAGAAAACGGAAAAACTTTTATTGGAGAGAGTCTGCAATCGGTTTTGTTTTATTTACTGGTATTAATGCACCTCTTATCGTCTTTCAAAGAGGAGAAATAGGTACAACTAGTCATATTCACAGATGGTTCACTTCTTATCAGAATTGAGCTATTTATAGTGACTGGTTGTACCTGTCTCCCCTCTCAAGAGGGGAATTGGTTACTCCCGTCGCTATAAACTGATAGCTCAATTATTTCTATATTAACTCAATCATCCCAAATTATTCAATATATCCGTTTTACCTTCCTGTACCAGGCGGTAAATCATTTCGCCGAACAAGGTGTTAACCCAGGCGAACCAGGAGCGGGTGAACTTCTTTGGATCGTCTTTGTGGAATGATTCGTGCATGAAACCGGTGTCGCCGTCCGTATCACGGAGCATTTTTACACAGTGGCGTATTTCTTCGTTGTCGTTGGTCGTATTGCATCGCATGATGATACTCATCGGCCAGATAAAGTCGAAACCGATGTGCGGACCGCCGATACCTTCGCCTGCCTTGCCTTTATAGAAGTAGGGGTTCAGCGGACTCAGAACCAGTTTGCGGGTATTCTGGTAGACCGGATCGTTTACATCGACGCATCCCAGATAAGGCATAGCCAACAAACTGGGGACATTGGCATCGTCCATGAAAACGTGGTTATAGAAACCGTCTGCTTCGAAGGCATATACCTTTCCGAATTCGGGGTGTTCTACAATACCGTATTTCTCGATGGCGGCAGCTACTTCGTCGGCCAATGAGTCGCACTGGCGGGCAAAGTCGTTATCCTTTTTGATGTCGCGCATCATCTCTGCCAACTGGCGGAGTGAAGTGACGGCAAACATATTCGACGGGATCAGGAAACCGAACAAAGTCGCATCGTCAGACGGGCGGAAAGAAGAAACGATCAATCCGACAGGGTTTACCGGACTACCGTAACCGTCGTTCAGCAAGGTGTCTCCCTGGCGGTCTGTCTTACGGGAGAAACGATACGGACCGAGTCCATCCTTACGTTGTTGTTCAATGAACGTTTTATAGACGGTTTTCATTGCTTTCTCCCACTCGGCATCGAAAGGAGAGGTGTCGCCGGTCTTTTTCCAGAAGTGGTAAGCCAGGCGGATGGGGTAACAGAGCGAGTCGATCTCCCATTTGCGTTCGTGAAGTTCCGGTTTCATCTCCGTACGGTCACTTTCCCATTCGCTGCCTGTCGGGCCTTCGTTGAAACCGTTGGCATACGGGTCGATGTTGATACACCAGGTCTGGCGGTTGATAACACCTGCCAGCATTGTCTTTACTTTCGGGTCTTCATTTGCAAAAATGATATGCGGAAAAACCTGTGCGGATGAGTCACGGAGCCACATCGCATGGATATCACCTGTAAGGACGAATGTATCAGGCTTGCCGTTTACCATTTTATGCTCACAGGTCGTATCGAGTGTGTTTGGAAAACAGTTCTCAAACATCCAGGCCAGCTTCGGATCTTTCAGTTTGGCTTTTGTCGTCTGGATTGCCTTTTCGACGGCGGCAGAAGTAAACTGGCGTTTTTCCGGTGCCGGACGTTGGCAAGTGTACTGTAATGTGTTAGACACGAGAGGTGCGCCCGGTGTAGCCGATTCTGTCAAATGAGCAAATGATTTTTGCCCGACCAACAGACCTGCCAGAGACAAACCTCCGGATTTTAGAAAGTTTCTACGTGTAGTCATGGGTTTATATATTTTATTTATTGAATGTTACTTGTTTCAGCAAAAAGTTCGATCATACAGGCATTGTCCAGCAGCCACTTGAACTTTTTGTTGTCGGTCCCTGCCCAGTCATTCCCCAGGAATCCGTTTTCGTCGCGGGTATATTCCCAGGCGTAATGGGCATTGTCCGCCATTGTTCTGACATATTTATAATCGTTGTCTACCTCCGCCAAAGCAAGGAGACCGCGTAATAAAATGACATTGAACCATGGATTTGTGGGGTAAAAGTAAGCATCTTTTCCGTTAATCCCTGTACGTTTCCCTAAAAAATGATTGTAAGCGCCTTTTGCAGTGTTCTTTGCATCTGTCAGATAAGTCTCGTCCGAAGTTGTCTGGTAGAGGAGTACGCCTGCCTGGATCATTTGTCCGCTGTTGTAGGTGAATTTGGCTTTACCGATTGTTTGATCGAGTCCGATGTTATCCCAATATACCGAATCGGCAGGGTCGCACAGGTTCTTCTTTGTCCAGTTATATGTTTCGATGGCCTGGTCGAGGTACTTTTGTTCTTTCGTCAGGTTATACAGTTTCATGCACAAGACGGTTGCCGGGGCATTGGAGCAGGTGTTTTTAGAGGTCTTTTTCTGTTCGCACCAGTAGATGCCGCCTCCCAGCGCATCGTCCCATCCGCTGTATATATATTTGTGCAACTCTTTTGCTTTCAGGAGATATTGTTGGTCTTTGGTGAGGGCATACAAATCGCAGAAGTCGATGGCCAGCCAGTCATTATCATCGTAAAAGCGATCGCTTTCACCATTGAATCTCGGATAGCTTTGATAACAGTGCGGGGTACGTGTATTATCCCAATACAGATCCAGTCCCGGGATAATACGTTTTTCCAGTATTTCCAGGTATTTCTTATCTCCGGTAACGTCATAGAGGGAGATACAACCCGACAGCATACCGGAGTAAGGCCATAGGAAAGAGACTTCCTGGTTCTTTTTCTGTTCGCTCCCTTCGGCAAGGTAAGTGACCTGATTTTCCGGGTTTACCGGATAGGTCTCGGAAAGAAGACCGTACTTTTCGACGTTATACTTTGTCAGGATGTTGGTTAATAAGGAATCAGCGATAGCTACATCCCTGTTTTCACCGGGAAGATGTTGTCCGGTGCACGCACAAAAACACAATGCGAGCAGGCAACAATTAAGAATTGATTTAGTATTCATGGTCTACAATAATTGAATTAAGAATGAAAGGTGCAAATATAATATTTTTCTTTAGTTATTGAATTATAAAAGAGGCAGACAAAAAACTAGAAATTGTTTTGAGTTTATTGTTTGGTTCCAATATAGAAATAATTGAGTTATCCCGTTCCCGTGCTTGACACGGGATCGCAAGGGGACAGACTGTATCCTGTATGTATTTTTTGATACCGCCAGTTCTCTTGCGGCCCCGTGTCAAGCACGGGGACAAGATAGCTCACTTTTGACAATAAATAAATCAAATAATAAATTCAAAGCAGTTTCTAATCCGACCGGCGAATAGATCAGTGGCGTATTATATCTAATGATGTTAAGATGTTGATGCCATATTTGTTGTCGGGCGAACTCCACCATTCCGTATCTCCGTTGGCACAACGGATGGCATAGCGGTTGTTATATTTCAACCGTTCGGAGCCATCAGGAATCCAGAGACCTAGCCGGTATTTTCCTGTTTCCAGGTGTTCCGGAATAATAAATTGTCCTTTGATGGTATGAAGCAAAGGTTTACACTCCGGATCTTTGGGCTGGTATGGTTGGAAGTTGTGAACGTTCGTCTCCGTCAGAAATTCCGTGATCCGGTTCTGTTCATCGATCAGTACAAAATAAACGGGATGCTCATTGAATAAGGTGGAAAAACCTCTGTTGATCAGGGAGAGGTCCAGTGAGATTTCTTTTCCGGCTGCCGGGGTTCCGTTTATTTTGAGTTGTTGCAGTTCCAGCCGGTAACCCAGATGATCCCGGATATAATCGAATACGTTTCGTGTAGCCGGACTTCCGTCCTGATTTTTAAAGTATTTGTCGGAAACAGGCATATGGTTTTCAGACAGGAATGATTCTTCCAGTGGAGTTTCTTTCCAATACATCATTGAGTATTTATCTTTAGTTCCTTTCTCTTTGTAATTATGGATGGCACTGAGCGAGGTGTAATGTTGCAGGAAAAGCTGTCTGGCTGTCGCTTTGCCGTCGATAACCCATCCGGCTTCCGGATTGTCGGGATCTTCATTCATGCTCCAGGTTCCCCAGGGAAGTTCTCCGTCTACGGCTAAATAAGGACTTTCTTCAACGATTTGGTTGAAATAAGGAGTTCCTTCATGCATGTTCCCGTCCCATTTATGAGGTTTTATAATGATGAAATCATCGTGGAAAGAAACTCTGTTATATGATTTACTTTCTTTGTTTATCAAGTTCTTATATTCAGGGACTCTTACTTGTACCATTCTGTTTTCCGGAGTCATCCAGACTATCTTTTCCAGGATGGTACGTTTGCTGTCATTCGTTTTTTCCAGTCCGTGGAATGAACTGTGCCATTCGCCCCATGCACCGATAAATCCGGCTTGAACAACTTGGATGACATCTGTGTTTTGTGCAAGGAATGGTTTCAGTTGTTCCATATGGCGGAGCACATCTTCCAAGGTAGGGCCACTTCCCGCTCTTCCCATAAAAGCGGTTTCATAAGCAAATCGCAATACGGCTTTTTTACCTAATTCTCTTAGTTTGTTGAAATAGGTATCCATTGTGGTAAAAGCATCTTCCGATAAGTCTTTTCCTACAAATCCGGTGAGATAAAAGTAGCTTTGAACCAGGCTGACACTGTCTGATGCATAGATAGCGGACTCTGATTCTAAATGACTGGTTATATCAGGGAATTGTTTAGGATTCCAGACATCTTTCCGGCCGGCAATATCGACTGCTATTTCTAACCGTAAACCTCTTTCCGGATTGTACAGACCTTCCTGTCCAGCAGGGTCGTCGGCATAGATGCCGCGGAAGGTGATTGTCTTTGCTTTTTCGTTGCCTTTGTCCGGATTATTTCCGTGTATACAATTGGCAAAGCAAAAGAATAACCCTGATAGAATAAGAATAAAGCATTTTTTTTGTTTCATGAGATATGATTTAAGAGAGAATAAGCCCTATACTAATAATATAACTAGTATAAGGCTTATCTGTTTTTATAATTAATCAGTTTTTACCATAAAGGATTCTGAATCAGAAGCCGGCTTTTTTGTATTTCATCCTGTGGTATCGGATAAAGGTACATGGCACGTCTCCAGGCACGTCTTTCAAGAAGAATACGGTTGAAGAAAGAACTATTGGTTCCGATGGGTTGATCTTTGTATCCGTTCATATTCATCGAATAGAGAACGCTTTGGTCTGCATCTTCACCTTCTCCGCAAATCATCCAGCGCCGGATATCGAAGTAGTGTTGTCCTTCCATAAACAGTTCCACTGTACGTTCGCGCTGAATCATTTTCCGTTGCAGTTCCTGATTGCCAATAATATTCTTTTTACCGGAAGCGGCAAGTTCTTTATAACCCGGAATACCGGCGCGTTGTCTTACCAAGTCCAGATATTTAATGATATTGGGGTCGTTCGGATCGATTTCGTTACAAACTTCTGCATAGTACAGATAGAAATCTGCCAGACGGAAAAGGATAGAAGGACGTGCCCAGGCTCTTAAATAGTTTCCGGTAAATAGGATTTTACGGTTTTTGAATTTAGTAGGCAGATAGCCGGTACGAGGGTTATCGGCAGACGAGTTGTCGCTACCTTCCCCTTTGGCAAATCCGATTGTGTAATCGGGTCTTCCCACCGGTTGAATATGCCAGCTTTTGCCTTCATATCCTACACCGGCATAGAAACGAGGTTCGCGGTTGGCATACATGTTGAATACATTTGTATCTACCCGCTTGTTTTCGTTACATGGGTTGACAACATCGGTAAAACCATCTTCTTTATACATGCTACCCGGATCATCGATTGTTAACCCGTCTTTAACGAAGAAGGCATCCACTAAATTCTGAGAAACACCAAGATATCCCCAACCTGTGTAGCAGTCTCTGGGATTGGTGTTCTGTTCCATGGTCGAACCGTTCCAAAGGTTATCTCCGGTAGCCCACAATATTTCGTCATTGTAGTTCTGGAATAACTGATAAACCGATTCATCCGGATTGATGGTCCCATCTGTATTATATACGGTAAACAAGGTGTGTTTATTTTGTTCCGCATTATTCAATAGATCTTCCAGACGGCTTTTAGCAGTAACCCATTTGTTGGCATCATAAGGAGTAAATATTTTTTTACCATCGGTATTGGCAATATCCAGTGTCTCTTTGTAACCGCCATTGAATAGGGGAGAAGCTGCATATACCCAAAGTTTAGCTCTTAATGCTTTAGCAACGGTCATTGTCGGGCGGACAATCTCATTCAAATTGTATCGGTCGTTTCCGGTAGCTGACTGATTTTGGATGATCGTTTCGGGCAGATCTCCGGATTCGATGACTTCTTTCAGTAAGTTATCGATGTATTCAACAGTTTCATCCACGGATGATCTGGCATAATCCAAACCTTTGTCTTCCGGATCGGCTAATTCATCCAGGATTGGAATCGGGCCATACATTTCAAAGAGTGAGAAATAACTGTAAGCAATAAGGTATTTAGCCTCTGCCTTCATTCTCTTTACGTCTGCTTCTGTTAATTGAAATTGGTCGTTGATACCACCTTTAGGATTTACTCTATCCAGGAAAATCTTAGCATCACGAATATACTGATACAGCGGTGTCCAACGTTGGTATGGAGCATTGGCTGATGTAAAACCGGATATCATTTCACCCCAACCGGCAGCACTGATGGTTGTTTCTCCACACATGGATACCCAAACACCGGAAAAGGCTCCGGCTCCGGGATAATTGTTGGTTTTATTTCTACCGATACTGGAATATTCTGAAATACAGTTGAACAGATTACCATGCCAGCGACGCATGTAGTTGGGGTTATCAAAAACTTCATCTAATGTCAGGTTTTCTGCCACTTCATCCGACACATCCAGATAATCACTACATCCTGTGAGGGCAAGAGTTAAAAAGCATGCAGAAGCTATTGATGTTATTTTATTTAAGAATTTCATATTTGTTGTTTTTAAAATGTGACTTCTAATCCAAGAGAATATGTGCTGCAGATAGGATATTTGGCACCGGAATTTGCACTACCTAATTCCGGATCCCAGTATTTGATGTGATCCCAGACTGCAACGTTATTTCCTTGCAAATAAACTCTCAAATTTTTCATACGGAGTTGCTTGAGTATTTTGTCATTGAACTGATAACCGATTTCGATGTTCTTCAGTCGAAGGAATCCGGCATTGCGATACCACCAGGTGCTATTTTCCATATTATGGGTAAATGAATTGGTATGTAGACGCGGAAAAGTAACATCCTGATTGTTCGGGTTACTGGGCAGCCAGCGGTCTGTAATTTCTGTACGGGCCGAACCGTTGTCGATACCTTTCGTGAATGGGATCATTGCATAATTGTTTGCTAACATATTGGCCGACGTATGTGCTGTTCCCTGGAAGAATACACCGACAAAGAAACCTTTCCATTCTGCGTTTATCCCGAATCCATAGACGATTTCCGGTGTTGCCTGATAGAATTTGTGATCGTAAGTACGGTCGTAAGAGTCGATGACACCATCGTTGTTCAAGTCTTTGTATTTGATATCACCAGGTGCAACATTGGCGGCAGGTACAGCTATACCGTCTTTCAACTTATAAGTCTGGGCTCCGTATTCGTTTGTTGTGATATTAAAATCATCCGGTGTATAAAGACCTTCAGCGATATACAGTAATGGTTTGTCGATGGAGTTTCCTGTATATGTCTGATAATCGTATTTCTGAGGAATCTCATCGCGTTCAAGGATCTTATTTTTTGCATAAGTCAAGTTGCCTCGAGCGGAGAGATCTACATTCCCTACTTTCTGTTTTAGTACAAGATTGGCATCAACCCCCTGGTTTCTAACGACACCGAAGTTCTGGTACGGTTTTACCCGGAGACCGGAAACGTTTGAAACGGTTTGTCTTTGCAACAAGATATCGCTACGGCGGTTATAAAAATAATCGGCACTGAAGTCGACACGTCCTCTGAATAAGCCTAAGTCGAGACCTAGATTCAGTTTTTTTTCAATTTCCCATGACAGGTTAGGCATGGCAAAACTACCTTCTGCAATACCCCCGCCCGGAGAGTTACCTGTACCGCCATTAGCTCCTGGTGTTAATCCGAAGCTATAACTGCCAAGACCAGTATTGATACTTTCTCTATAAGGGAAACGTGTATCTTCCCCAATGTTATCATTACCGGTTATACCATAAGAAGCTCTCAGCTTCAGTTTACTGATATAATCTTCCACTCCTCTCATGAACTTTTCATGGCTGACAAACCAGGCTGCACCTACGGCTGGGAAAATACCCCATCTGTGGCCTTGTGCAAAGTTTTCACTGCCGGTCATACCCATACTGGCTTCCAGCATGTACCGGTCGTTGTATCCATAAGTTGCACGGGCAACGACACTCTGTTTACGGTAGGGCAAAAGTTGTAAACCCTCTTTGTTTTGATATTGCGTTTCTTTTTGCATATACAATATCATACCGGTTACATCATGCGTCTTGTTGAAAGAACGCTGATAATCTAATGATGCTTCCATGTAGATCTTTTTCGTACCATCAGTAGAGGATTTGTAAGGATTACTCAAGGCAGAACTTTCTTTGATCGTTTTTTTATTGAGTGTCCCGTCTTCATTTCTGCCTAATGCAAAAAACGTTTGCGGGGTTTTTGATCTCTTCATGGTAGAAGAGAAGTCGGCATCAAAACTGATAGAACCTTTCACTGATAATCCTTCTGTGATGAATTTAAGATCTTGCTTCAATGTGACTTTGGTTTGTAAGAAAGCACTCCATGTTTTGCTGTATCCGCTATTATTCAACATGTTGTATGGCTGATATTCAACGCCGTATCCGGGAGCTCCATGATCCGAGGCAGTATCGTCGGAATAGTACATCGGAATAACATGTACGGGGAAGTGGCTGATATAATTGAAGATTTCATCCGAAGTATATCCCGGTTGATTTTTCTTCAAGTACTGTCCACTCATATCGATAGAAAGTTGAGTTGTTTTTGTCAGGTCCATATCCACGTTGGAACGCAGGTTGAAACGTTGCAATCCGATATTGGCATTGTAATCCTCTTTGGGAGTAGAATCGAAGATACCGTCTTCTGAGTAGTAAGCTCCGGAAGCAAAAAAGCGTACTTTCTCGGAACCTCCTCTGAAGTTTACCGTATATCTCTGGCTTTGTGTATGATCCTGAAGCAAATCATACCAGTTTACAGAAGGATATAAATCCCTATCTACACCGGTTCTGTATTTTTCAAGTGTTTCGTCGGTAAATTGAGGATTGAAATACTCTTTGTTCGGATTGCCCTGGTCATTCCATAATGCTTCATTATATAATGACAGATAATCATAAGAATTTAATGTTTCAGGCATACGTGTCGGACTGACAATACTGTATTGTGCACTGAAGTTGACAGATGTCTTTTGGGCTTTACCGCGTTTGGAAGTAATCAATACAACACCATTCGCACCTTCTGCACCATAAACGGCAGTAGCGGCAGCATCTTTTAAGACGGTGAAACTCTCGATTTCGTCTACGTCGATATCGTCCATGCTTCTGGGAACACCGTCTACTAATACTAAAGCAGATGTACCGCCGGCATATGAACTTTGTCCGCGAATATAGAATGCAGCAGCATCGTTACCCGGCTCACCGCTTCTCTGTACGGCAATTACACCGGCAATTTGTCCGGCCAACGTGTTGCGCAGGTTACGCTGTTTTACATTTAACTCAGCCGGTCCGATCGTGTTCAATGAAGATACAACGCTCTCTTTTTTCTGCTGGCCGTAACCGATTACGACAACGTCTTCCAATCCTACCGAGGCTTCCATCATGCGAATGTTGATGTTAGCTTCGCCTTTGTAGGTTTTTTCTTCCGTATTAAATCCGATATATCGGAACTCAATAACGTCACCTTCGTTGACGTTATTGAGTATATATTTACCATCTATATCAGTCGTAACACCGTGGGTGGTACCTTTGATAGTAACTGTTGCCCCGATAACCGGATTACCATCAGCATCAGTCAATAAACCGGTAACGGTTTTTTTTTGCTGGTTGGTACTCAAAACCTCTGCATTTTCTTTTGTCTGTGATTTTTTGACAATGATTTGTCGACCTTTTATGGAATAGGTGTCGTTTGTCCCGGCAAAGATTTCATGAAGAATTGTCTGAACCGGTTGATCGTTCAGGTCTATGGATACTTTTCTGTCCAGGTCGATTTTGGTACCCTGGTAGATAAAAATGAATTCACTATTCTTTTCGATATAGGAAAATACATCCCGTACCGTTTTGTTGTTCATTTTTACAGTTAAATAAACTTGTGCCGAATAATTTTCGGTTAAATTTGCTGCTGTTTCTGCTGCAGTGCATAATAAACAGCCACTTAAACAGATACTTTTTAGATAATTAAATCTTTTAGATTTGATACTCTTTTGTTTTTTCATACATTTGTGTGTATTTTTTAGTAACGAACTAGATTAATACTTTCCTGAGCCAGGCAATATGACGGTATTGTCTGGCTTTTTCAGTATCATATACTTTTCTCTCTTGAGGGGGAGATGTGGAATTTCCCTTTTCATTTCGTGTGTTTATTTCATAAGCAAATATATTTTAGGTTAAACAATCATTTATTGAAAGATCCGGATACTCCCGTCCGGCTCGGTTTTATATTTAATATCCAGTAACTCTGTAAGAATATCTAAAGAGTTATTTATGCCACTCTTTAAGTCCAGTTTTCCTGAAACCGGATATGAGGCTATGGATGGATCACATTCGATATGAACGCCATAATAGCGTGATAAACGTGTGAATACATCTCCGGCGCGATGCTCTGCAAACAGCATGATGTAATCTTTCCATGAAATGTATTCATTTACATCTACGATGCTGACTGTTGATTCTCCGTGGGTAATGGCGATTTTCTCATTGGGTCTGATCGTGGTTTTCTGATTGTTGTTATCCACTTCCACTTTACCTTCTACCAGTACGACGGATGCTATAGCGTCGTCTTTGTAGGCGGAGACATTAAACGTTGTGCCCAATACTTTTACATCGAAATCCTTTGTCTTAACGAAGAATGGACGTTTGGGGTCCTTGGCTACTTCCAGGTAAACCTCTCCTTCTACAAGAATTTCTCTTTTGTCTTTATCAAAGTCGGAAGGATAAATAACATGACTTCCGGAATTGATATACATAGATGTTCCGTCTGAAAAGGTTATGGTGGCCCTTTTCCCTTTCGGGACAATAATGTGGTTGAGCTTTTCTTTGTGACGGACAGGTTTTTCTTTAGTAACATCTTCTTTGTTTACCTGTAGTGTACCATTTTTTTTGTACTCCAGAGATGCTTCGTTGGAGAGTTTCATCCGGTCGTTTTGAGTGATCAGGGTGATCTCTTTATCCTGATGAGGTATGCTATCGTTCAATAAAGATGTCGCCAGCATATCCCAGTCGTAGGAGTTTGGCGAATATAGAAAGTTGATTGATAAGGCTGCAATCAATAACGATGCGGCAGCAGAAGCAGCGTAAAGCCATAGTTTTCTCCGTTTGTGTTGTATCTGATAGCTGTTTTTCAGATCTTCCAGAGATTGTTCGATTCTTTGCAGGTCAACCTTTTCGGTTTCCTGTATATGATCGATCAATGCCTGTCCGGCCTTTTTGAAAGAAGTTTTCCGTATGTTGTTTTCTGCTTTGTTCATCCTTTTTTCGTTGTCTCTCTATTATAAGTACGGCGAAATTGGGAAAAGGTACTTGTAAGCAACCGAAAAAAGTTATTTTTTATTCAGAAAAAACATTTTACGTAATTGTACAAGTGACTGGGATAGTCTGTTTTTGCTGGATTGGTAGTTGATATTCAATATGTCGGCAATTTCTTTGTGAGAGATACCTTTGATATAAAAAAGATATAATATTTCTTTTTGTTTGGCAGAAAGTTCCTGATAAGCCAACGACAGATTGCTTATATCTTCTTTAAGGGCAGATTCTTCTTCTGTTGTAGTGTGATATACTTCCGGTATTTCGTCAATGAAGATGAAATCATTGTGTTTTTCTTCTTTTTCAAGACTGTCCAGCAGATTGTTGCGGAAGGCTTTAAGTAAATATCCTTTTACAGAGGGTGTGTCTGATAAGTTTCGTGATTTAGACATTAGTTTTATAAACAAATTCTGAATACAGTCTTGCACCAGATCCTGATTGGCAGAAAGTCTGCATCCGTAATTCAAAAGTAATGGATAGTATCGTCTGTATATCTGTTCAAGGGCATCTTTGTCCCCTTTCAGATAAAGTGACCATAGTATTTCGTCAGACTGATTTTCCATTAATGAGTATTTGAACTGTTTAAAACAATATGGATAAATTTAAGAAATCTCCTCCTATCTCGTCTGCAAATGTATGATATTTTTGTGGATAGGGTAATATTATTTCATTGTAAGTATTATATAAAACAAAAAAGCCTGTCTCGTATCAGGTATGAGACAGGCTGATTTTTAAATTGTATCAAGAATAGAGTATTCTATTTACCAGAGTGGATTTTGTATCAAGCTTGGTGATTTTTCGATTTCATTATGAGGAATCGGATACAGGTACATTGCTCTAACCCATTGATGTTTTCTTATCAGTTTCCGGTGATAGAAAGAATTCGGATCAGAAGGAGGCAAATTGTCGTAACCGTCTACATTCATTCCCCAGTATACGGTTTGGTCGGCTTCTTCTCCGGCATCGCAAATCATCCAACGACGAATGTCGAAATAACGTTGACCTTCAGAAAACAGTTCCACTTGGCGTTCTCTGCGGATAGCATAAGCCTGGGCTTCATAATCACCGATAATACCTGTTTTTTTACCTGTATTTTGTAGTTCTCTATATCCGGGAATACCAGCTCTTTCTCTAACTATATCCAAGTATTTAATAATATTCGGATCGTTCGGGTTGATTTCGTTACATACTTCTGCATAATAGAGATAAAAATCGGCTAAACGTAGTAGGATAGACGGACGAGCATGCTTTTTTAAATAGGAACCGGAGTTGTACATTTCTTGATTGTTGCGTTTATACAGTAGATAACCGGTATAGTGTTCGCGTCCGGCGATATACTGAGAGTTGTTCCCTTCTCTGGAAAAATTTACACTCCATCCTTCCGAAGGTTGAATATGCCAACTTTTGCCTTGGTAAGTTACGGCATGATAGAAACGGGGTTCGCGATTTACATACATGTTGAATATATGTTTATCTATCTGCGGTTTTTTGTAAGCGCAGGGATTTTCGATGTCGCTAAAACCTGTTTCGTCATGTTCCGGATCTTCGTTAATATCGAGTCCATTTTTAGTGAAGAATGCATCGACTGCCTGTTGAGAAACACCGATACCGCTAAATCCATCCATAATTGCTGTCGGACGGCAACGACGGTCTAAATGTTGTCCGTTGTTGACTTCACTCATATAGGATTGACTGGTAGCCCAAATGATCTCTTTATTATATTCTTGGAAAACACGATAAACCGATAAGCTAGGTTGTTCTTTTCCTTCTTTGTCGAATACACGGAAGAGTTTGTAATGATTATTTTCAGCAAACTTAAGGAATGTCTCTAGATGTTTTTTTGCAGTATCCCATTTTCCTGGATCTTTGGCTGAAAACAGATGTTTTCCGTCATTGTTTACTAAATCTAACGCTTCCGCATAACCACCGTTGAATAGTTTGCTGGCAGCATAGACCCATAGTTTAGCACGTAAAGCCAAAACAACCGCTTTAGTGGGACGAACCATTTCGTTCATGTTTTCTACTTCTTCTCCGGTAATCTCGTCTATTTTACGCAATGTTTCAGGTAGATTGTTTTCTTCCAGTACTTCTTGATATAAATTGTCAATATAAGTAACCATTTCATCCACAGAGCCCCTTGCATAGTCGAAAGAGGTAGTAGAAGGGTCCTCGATACCATCAATGATAGGAACGGGGCCATACAATTCAAATAGGGAAAAGTAAGAATAGGCAATAAAAAACTTAGCCTCTGTTTTCATTCTGTTGATATCTTCTTCAGTCAACTTTTCCTGATCGGTAGTAACTCCGATCGGTTTGGCATTTTCGATAAAGAGGTAAGCTTGCCGGATATATTGATATAAAGGAGCGAAACGGTGAAAGTTGGCGTTACTGGCATTAAAGCCATTAACCATTTCTGTTTTTATACTTCCATGGCAAATAGATGTTTCTCCACACAGAGTTGCCCAAGGATTTTTTAATCCGTTAGGTTCCCAAAAGTATTGTGAATATTCAGAGATACAATTAAAGATATTTGCATGCCATCTTTTCGTATATTTTACATTATCGAAAACTTGCTCAATCGTTAGATTGCTGGCTAGTTCATCGGAAACATCCAAGTAATCGCTGCAGGCAGAAAATGTTAAACAAGCTCCGGCTAGTATAGATATAATTGTCTTTTTCATTTTGTATATATTTTTAGTAATTAGAAACCAAACTCTACACCGAGAGTCCATGTCATATTAATCGGATATTTGATTCCAGATCCGGCTGATCCTAATTCCGGGTCCCACATGCCGATATGATCCCAAACGGCAATATTATTCCCTTGTACATAAATACGAGCATTTTGAATTGCCATTTTTCGTAGCATCTCTTTGTTAAAAGTATAGCCTAATTCTATATTTTTCAAACGCAAGAATGAAGCGTCACGATACCACCAGGTACTGTTGAGCTTATTATGGCTAAATTCTTCGGTATGTAATCGAGGAAATAATACATCTTGATTTTCCGGATTCCGGCTACTCCAATGATCGAAACCTTCTCGGCGTAATGATCCTAATTGACCGAAAGAAAATGGGACAAAATCACGTGAACCATTTAGGTTCATGGAGGCTTTTGCTACTCCTTGAAAGAATATACCGGCATAAAATCCTTTGTATTCTGCATTTAATCCGAATCCGTATACCAATTCAGGGTTTTCAGCGTAAAATTTATGATTATAAGTCTGGTCGTAACTATCGATTTTGCCGTCTCCGTTTAAGTCTAGGTATTTGATGTCACCTGGAGAAACAGCGGCGCTAGGTACAGGCAATCCTTCTTTCAGACTGTAACTTTTACTTCCGTTTTCCGGATTTTCTGTAATAATAAAATCATCTGCCGTATATAAACCATCTGCAATGTATAATAATGGGGTTTTTAAACTTTGTCCGGTATAACGCTGATATTCATAACGGGGAGAAACTTCGTCATATTCCATGATTTTATTTTTCGCGTATGTAAAATTTCCTCGAAAGGAGAGGTTTACATTATTGATGCTTTGTTTTACTACAATGTTTCCATCCAAACCTTTGTTTGTTACTTTTCCAAAGTTTTGCCAAGGACTTTGTCTGAATCCGGTAACGGCACTAACCGTTTTTCTTTGCATTAGAATATCTCGGCGATCATTTTTGAAGAAATCGACACTCATATCAATTCTTCCTCTCAGTAATCCTAAATCGAAACCTATATTTTTCTTTTCTTCTATTTCCCAAGAAAGGAATGGAGCTGCAAATAAGTTTTCGATAATACCTTTTCCTTGGTCGTTGGTTCCTCCTCCGTTGGCGCCAACATTGAATCCGAAATTATAACCACCTGCATCAGTTTTCAATGAACCACGATAAGGGAATCGTGTTCCTCCCACATTGTCGTTACCTGTGATACCATAGGATGCACGAATTTTTAGTTTGTTGATAATATCTTCTGTTCCTTTCATGAATTTCTCGTTACTAGCATACCAGGCAATTCCGACAGCGGGAAAAATACCATAACGGTGTCCTTCTGCAAAATTCTCGCTACCAGTAAGACCAAAGCTGCCTTCCAACATATAACGATTATCATAACCGTATGAACCACGGGCCACTATGCTCTGCTTTTTATAAGGTAAACCGCTACCCTGTGTTTGTCTTTCTTTTTGCATATACAGTAATAATCCGGAAACATCATGAACGTTATTGAATATACGTTTATAGTTTAATGAAGCTTCTAAATAAACCCGTTTTTCACCGCCCTTACTAGCTTCTGAGTGATCAGTCAGGTTAGGAGCACCTTCATTGATTTGGATATATTCTTTTTCTCCGGCATCATTGAGTTGCATCATATAACTGGTTGGTGTTTTAGTTCGTTTGGTTTTTGAGTTATAATCTGCATCAAAACTCCCGGATAGTTTGATGTTTAATCCTTCGGTAATAAAATCCAGTTTTTGGGTCAAAGTCAGTTTGGATTGTAAATTAGCATACCACCCATCTGTATAACCGGATTCGTTCAACATATTATAAGGATTCCCTGTACCTCCGTTGTAAAGTCTGTATTCCGAGAAAGTTCCATCTGAAAAGCGTAATGGAAACTGGTTAGGAGCATAATTAAATATATTATTAAATATTGTTTGTGTTTCAACCGCAGGATTATGTGAATCTGTATACTGTCCGCTAATATCTACAGCTAACAAAGTTGTTTTTGTTACATCTATATCAATGTTAGAACGTATATTATAGCGACTCAACCCTATGTTTGCATTATAATCTTCTGTTGATTGTGAGTTGAACATACCATCTTCATGATAGAAAGAACCGGAAACAAAATAACGAACTTTATCGCCACCACCACGCAAATTTAAAGAGACTCTTTGATTGAATGTTTGGTCTTTTAGTAGACTGAGAAAGTCTGCATTTGGATATAAATCGGGATCTTCGCCGGTTCGGTACATTTCTAAATCATGATCGGAATAAGGATTGATAAACCCGGAAGCCGGAACTCCGGCAACTTCCCAAGCAGCTTCATTATAGAGTTGTGCAAATTCGTATGAATTAGCTAAATTAGGAAGACGGGTGGGTTTGGCAATCCCGAATTCAGCACGTACATCTAATGTTGGTTTTTGTGAAGAACCACGTTTGGAAGTAATTAAAACAACACCATTCGTACCTTCTGCTCCATATACGGCTGTAGCAGAAGCGTCTTTTAATACAGTGAATGATTCTATTTCATCAACAGTGATATCGTTCATGCTTCTGGGAACTCCATCGACTAAAACTAGCGGAGAGGTTCCTCCTGCAAACGAACTGATACCACGAATCCAGAATTCGGAATTGTCTTTACCTGGTTCTCCAGTACGTTGTACAGCCAATACTCCGGCTATTTGTCCGGCAATATTATTTGAAAGACTTCGGGTTGGCATGGAAAGTTCTTTGGCAGAGATTGTGTTGATGGAAGAAACGACACTTTCTTTTTTTTGTTGTCCGTATCCGATAACCACAACGTCTTCCAGGCCTACAGAGCTTTCAACCATGCGAATGTTGATGCTCTCTTCCCCTTTGTATGTTTTTTCTTCCGTATTGTAACCGATATATCGGTATTCAATAACGTCACCTTCGTTGACGTTATTGAGAATATATCTACCGTCCACATCTGTGGTTACGCCGTGAGTTGTACCTTTAATGGCAATCGTAGCCCCGATAATAGGATTACCGTCAGCATCAGTCAGCAAACCGGTAACGCTATGTTTTTTTTGTTGTAGTTGTTCTGCTATTTCAAATGTCTCTGAATTTTTGGCTTTGGCGATAGAAATGTAATTATTCTCCTGTTTAAATACATAGCCATTGCCTAGAATAATTCGTAGAGCTTCTTGGATATCAGTTGTTTGTATGTTGGCACTGATTCTTTTTTGCGTTTGCACCTGGTCATTACTGTAAATGATCCGGACATTTGCTTGTTGAGATAATTTCTCGATTGCATTGCCCAATGTTTCATTATTGAATTTTAGTTTCAAAGAATAACTTTGTTCAAAAAAGGAGATTTCCGGAGTTGTCGTTTCCGCCAAAATAGGGCTTGAAGGGAACGTTAACATACCGATCAATAATGCCTTTATATATTTTTTAGATAATAAAAAAGGCATGGAATGATTCTTTTTCATAAATTTACAAATTGAATTTAAATACTTGATTTTAATTGAGTAATAAGTTTAAGGAGGAGATGACATGTGGAAGATGTTATCTCCTTTTTCTTTTTTGTTGCTAAGTGTCGTTCATGTCATAAAATGCTTTTAATGTGGATATTTTCGTTAATTCTCTCGATATAGATTTCTTCGGTATTATTGATAAACCGGATGATTTGATCCAAGGAGGCATCACGTCCGATTGTAAATGTGAAGCGTTTTTCTTTTAAAGAGGATGCTTCGTAAGTCGTTTGAAATTTGTACCAGTGTCCTATTTGAGTCAGGATATCTTCCAATGTCGTATTTTTGAATATATATTCGTTATTCGTCCATGAGGTGTAAATATTTGTGTCTACTACCTGTATGTCTATCTTATCGTTTTCTTTATTATATATATATTGCTCTGAGGGATGAATGAGTTGAGTGCTACCGTTTTGTTCTATGCTAACGGAGCCTTCTATTAATGTTGTGCGCATAATTTTCTCTTCCGCATAGCTACTAACGTTGAATGTGGTACCGAGTACACGTATATCCAGTTGGTCGGTATGTACGATAAATGGCCTATCCTGATTTTTGGCTACTTGGAAATAAGCTTCTCCTTTTAGTTCTACTTCTCTGGTTTGTGGGTTAAACTGTGAAGGGAATATAAGTTCCGATTCTGCGTTCAATGTAACAATTGTACCATCCGAAAGGGTTAATTGATAAGTTTTTCCATGTGGTATTAATAAGCGATTGGTCATCACTTCTTTTTGTTGAGAAAACTTGTCTTGTTGTAAGTAAGAAAGTTTATTGTTTTTGTGATCATTCTGTATTTTGGCAGCCTTTTTCTCTATGGAAAACGACTTTTGGGTAAGAGCGATATGTTCTTTATTATTAATTAATAAAGTAGGTTCGGATATTTCTTGTAAGGAAAGAATATCCGGTGTTTTGTTAGTAAATGTGATGTAAATTCCGACAGTCAATATTATGACGGCAACGGCTGCTGCATATTTGTATAGATGAAGCAATGAAACTCTTTTGGTATGAGAGCTCTTGTTTTCGATATTATAATAATGTACTAATAGGGCATTCCAGATTTTGCGCTCTTCCAGATACTCCCGGTAATTGTCACCGGAAGCCTCCGCCCAATCCATGATCAGTTTTTCTTCCTGGGGGGAAGTTTCGCCTCTGAAATATTTATGTAGTAATTCTTTTTCCATTCTTTCGTATTGACTTAGGTTCCCGTTTTGGGGCCTTTCATACTAATAACACCCCATTCCCGGATTACCCTAACGAAAAAAGAAAAAAAATTACATCTTTTCAGATCAGCACTGATCACAGATCGGTGAAAGCCTGCAAAATATATGTGTGTTTAACTTGGGAATCAATGTCTTATTTGAAATAACTATGTTCCTTGACTACGGCTCCTTTGTCATCGAAATAAACTTTCATTTCTTTTCCTTCGCGTGTCACCAGGATAACTTTGTATTTAACATAAGTGCTGTTATTCGACACGTAAACGGATTTTATCAGACAGTCTTGGTGGACATTGTTTACACCCTCCTGAAGTATCTGGGGGATATTCGTAACGTCTATTTCATAAAACTTATCCTGTTTTTCTACCTGTGTTTTGTCATTACTCAGTATGTTTTGTGCCTGGCTCTGTGACGTAAAAACGGCGCACATGGCAATCACTGCCATTAAAACAATCTTTTTCATATCTTTTTTGCCTTAAAATTGAAAACCTAAATTTATCTTTTGCTATATATATTCCAATATTCGTGCCAAAAAGGTAAATTGAACTATTCTTTCAGGTAACATGTTCTAAATGGGCAGGTTAATTTTTTTATTGATTAACCGGATTAAAAAGAAGTACATCCGTCAGGTGTGGAATTTCTCCATACTTGTGTGGATTTTTCTACAAGAAGAAGTACCTTCTGTAAGGAATCGAAGGAGAAACAAAAAAATTACTACCTTTGTCAGGTTGTGATAGAAATAAAAATATTGCATGATATATAATGTATAGAAAATCAAGATGAAACAAACGAGTATACTAATCACTATTCTCTCATTTTTTCTGTTAACGGCTTGTGTGACAAAGCAGGCTAATGAGACTGTTGTTACAGTCACGATTGAACCTCAGCGCTATTTTGCGGAAAAGATAGCAGGAGATAAATTCAAAATAAATTGTGTAGTTCCTGCCGGGCAAAGTCCTGAAACATACGATCCTACTCCCCAGCAAATGATACAGATCGGAAGAAGTATCGCTTACTTGCGTATCGGTCCTATCGGGTTTGAACAGGCCTGGATGGATAAGATACGTGAAAATAATCCGAAACTACAGGTGTTTGATACATCTGAAGGAATGAACCTGCTGACAGATACGGAAGATGACGACCATGCACATGAACATGGCACGCACGATCATGATGCCCATGCCGGAGAGGAGGCGCATCACCATCATCATGGCGGAGTCGATCCGCATATATGGAGTTCGATTGCCGGAGCTAAGGCTGTTGCCTGGAATACGTTGAATGCATTTATTGAACTCGATCCCGACAATACGGAGTACTTTTGGCAGAACTATAATAAACTGGTAGACGAGATCGATAAAACAAATACGGAGATAAAACAACTGCTTGACCCGTTGACCGACCGTACATTTATTATCTACCATCCGGCACTGACTTATTTTGCCAACGAGTTCAATCTCACGCAACTTTGTATCGAGATGGACGGCAAAGAACCTTCGCCTGCACAACTGAAACGGTTGGTGGAAACAGCGCGTGCCAACAATGCCCGCGTCGTATTCATTCAACAGGAGTTCGATCAGAAGAATGCCGAACTGATTGCCAAAGAGACAGGCTGTAAACTGACTGTAATCAATCCGTTGGCTTATGACTGGACTAAAGAAATGATTCATATTGCAAAAGCACTGGCTGATGGACAAACTCATTGAAATAGATAAGATAACAGCCGCTTATGGGAATAAGACTGTTTTGAAAGATGTCTCCCTGACCGTATGGAAAGATGATTTTCTGGGCATAATCGGTCCTAACGGCGGTGGTAAAACAACACTGCTGAAGGTGATCCTGGGATTACTTCAGCCGGTATCCGGTGCGATACGTTTTTATCAGAATGGGGTTGAAGTTTCTTCTTTACGGATTGGTTATCTGCCTCAACTGAATAATATTGACCGTAAATTCCCTATTTCCGTATGGGAAGTGGTCGCTTCGGGACTAGCTGCTGAAAAGCCTCGTTTTCGTTCTTACACGGCTGTCCAGAAGGAGCGTATTGAGGTGGTGATCCGGCAGATGGGGCTCGAAGATTTGTACACCCGTTCAATCGGAGAGTTATCGGGAGGGCAGCTACAACGTGTTCTGTTAGGCCGTTCGATCGTTTCACGTCCGCAATTACTGATTCTTGATGAACCAAACTCGTATGTCGATAAACGGTTTGAGTCGCGTTTTTACCAGTTACTGGAGGATATTAATAAAGAGAGTGCCATTATTCTGGTCTCTCACGATATCGGAACGGTGCTGGCCATGGTGAAAAATATTGCCTGCGTGAACGAGACTTTGCATTATCACCCCGGTGTAGACGTTTCGGAAGAATGGTTGGGCGAGAAATATGCCTGCCCGATCGAGTTGATCGGACACGGGAATCTGCCGCACCGCGTATTGAAAACACACGAACATTAATATTCTTAATTCCACCATGTCACACACACTTTGCTTAATCTCATTACCGGAAGCCGGTATTATTGTAGGCATTGCCGTTATCCTGTTCGGATGCAAGGCCGTTACGCAAAATCCTTTTATCTCCAGAGGACAGAAGATTGTATGGATACTGATCATTATTGTTCTCAACTGGATTGGTCTGTTATGGTATTACTACACCTATTATATGAAGAATAAAGACTGAGTTATGAAGATATTGATTACAGGTGCAAGCGGATTTATCGGTGGTTTTCTGGTAAAGGAAGCGTTGCGCCGGGGATATGAAACCTGGGCGGGCGTACGTGCCACAAGCAGCCGTGAAAACCTACAGGATGAACGGATTCATTTTATTGATCTCAAATATAGCAATCGGGAGGCATTGACTGCCCAGTTGAAGGATTTTGTCCGTGAGCAGGGCGCCTGGGATTATGTTATCCATAATGCAGGTCTGACAAAGACGCTCGATAAGCAGAATTTCTTCCGTATCAATGCAGAGAATACGCATAACTTCATAGAGGCATTAGCTGCTGGCGGTTGCAAACCGAAAAAGTTTCTGTTGATGAGTAGCCTGAGCAGTTATGGGAGGGGAGACGAGGTGAATTTCCGTCCGATTCGCCTGGATGATCCGCAACAACCGGATACAGCCTATGGTAAAAGTAAGCTGGAAGCGGAGAGCTATGTGCGCAACCAATCTCATTTCCCTTATGTGATCCTGCGGCCGACGGGTGTGTATGGCCCTGGTGAAAAGGATTATTTTATGGAGATCAAAAGCGTAAAGTCGGGATTTGACTTTGCGGTAGGATTCATTCCCCAGCGTATTACATTTGTATATGTAAAGGATTTGGCGAGAGTGGCATTCCTGGCGTTGGAGAATGAAACAATCCTTAACCGGCATTATTTTGTGGCAGACGGAGATGTGCATACCGACGAGTCATTTGCACGGATGATACAGGATATAGTAAAGAAAAGACATGTGTTGCATGCCCGCATCCCGTTGGGATTGGTTTATGTAGCGTGCCATTGTTCCGAGTGGATAGGCAAGTTGTTGAATAAGAGTATGACACTGAACACCGATAAATATATCATCCTGAAGCAGCGTAACTGGATTTGCGATGTTACGCCACTTCAGGAAGAACTAGGTTTCACTCCTGAATACCCTTTGCGCAAAGGGCTGGAGGAAAGTATTGAGTGGTATTGTAAGGAAGGGTGGCTGTAGATCAGTCCACCTTTTTTATGCTACCTAAACCTGCCCTTTCCTCTTTAATGGAAGGGTCTCCTTTATATCTGATATTCCCGCTACCGGCTATCTCGGCATAGATATTATTCGTTGCATGAGTTTCCAGCAAACCACTGCCCGCTATCTCACACGATACGTCTGATAGTAAGAAATTCAGTGCATGTATTTTCCCGCTACCGGCAATCTCGAATGCCGCTTTCTCTCCCGTACCTGCCAGGTTGAATGTTCCGGAACCGGCTATTTCACCTTTAAACTCCTTCGCATACAAGGTAAGTGCATCTACGGTACCGCTACCGGCTATAGATACTTCCAGTTGGTTTACCGTAACAGTATCTTTCATGTGAAGCATGACGCTGCCTGCCAGGTTAAATTTGATCTTGTCGTTCGAAGACAGCTTGCTGTTTACATTGAATTTTTCTGCACCGGCCAGATCTACCTTCTTCAACTGCCTGGAATTGGAGGTAATGGTGAATTGGGTCGGACGGAGGCGGAGTGTTTTATTTTCTCGTTTAGGGCGGATGACAAGCTTATTATCATCCGTCTTGAAATCGAAAAGGTCATAAATGTTCTGATCGACCGTGACAGTCAGTGCAGGCGCCGATTCTTCCTGCGTGTAATTGAAAACGGCTGCCGATGCATCGACGCTTATCTGATCGTAGTCTGAAATGTTGATCGTATGAGTCGTTACATTTCCGTCTCCTTTTACAGCAGGGAAAAATATACATCCTTGGGCAAGTAAAAGGATACTGCCCAATATTATAAATGATAATTTCTTACTCATCTTATTTTACTTCTTCTACGGAACCTTTACCAATAACTTTCTGCTGAACGGCTGTCGGGCCTTTATAACGGATTTTACCTTTGCCGACAACGTTTGCCTTGAGGTTGTTGGTGGGGTGAACTTCCATCGTTCCGTTACCGGTCATTTTGCAACTCAGTTCAGGAACGTCTACACCGAAAGCCATGATCTCTCCGCTGCTGGTGATGCTATATTCACCTTCCTTGGCATTCCCTTTTTTCAGGTTGATAGTGCCGGAGCCGTTGATGCTGCACTCCAGTTTGTCTACTTGGAGGTCATTGACAACCATATTGGCGCTACCGGAAACATTCAATTCCAGTTTTCCTACTTTTATCAGTTCTTTTAGTTGTACCAGGCAGTTGGAGTTTGCCTTGATCTTTACCTCGTCACCAGTCAAAGAGCTGTTTATCATGAAATTCGCATTTCCGGCGGCTTTTACCTCTTTCAGCCATTTGGAGTTGGTCTTTACGATGAATTTGGTATAGTGA
This sequence comes from Parabacteroides goldsteinii DSM 19448 = WAL 12034, assembly GCF_000969835.1. GTDB lineage: Bacteria > Bacteroidota > Bacteroidia > Bacteroidales > Tannerellaceae > Parabacteroides > Parabacteroides goldsteinii. The sequence goes on along the minus strand of NZ_KQ033912.1, from coordinate 1,709,764 downwards.
TCCACTTTGGCACCTTTGAAACCAACAGAAAGTTCGCGGTCTTTTATATTGATGTTGACGTATTCATGCAGGTTTTCATCAACCGTAATTTCGATATAGGGTTCTGCATTCGACTGTTCATAGTTGAAATCGATAACGCCGTCAATCTTGATGGCATTGTAATCATCGATCTTTATTTTCTTTGTAGTAAGGGTACCGTTGCCCTTCACATGATCTGCCGCCTGGACTGTAAATAACAGGCCCAGCAACATGATAATAGATAATAACCCTTTTGTTCTCATAATTTATTTGTTTAGTATTGCCTTTTCTTATAATAAATAGACGTGACTTCGATGCGGTCGGTTACAAAAATAGGAGTATTTTAATTTATAAGTCCAACATTTCGTATATTTTTATAGGGAATTAAGTTTTGGAATTATAATGAATAACCCGGATATCACTATTCATCCAATACCTTGATGAAAAGTAATTCCGGGTTTTCCAACTCCCAATATAATGATCTCTTATTTTATGTGGTCGATATCGCTGGAACCGCTTGAATGCTTTTTAACTTCCGGATTGCCTTTGTATTTGATATCGCTGCTTCCGGATGCGTTGGCTTCCAGTTTTTCGGTAACGGTTGTGAAAATGTCACTGCTGCCGCTTGCAGAACATTTCAGTCTTTTTATAACGAAGTCGTATGCTTTGATATCACTGCTGCCGCTGCAACTATATTTTCCGTCGTTTGCTTTTCCTTTCAGATTCATGTCGCTGGAGCCTGAGGAGTGGGTATCTATTCTGTCACAAATCAGGTCGGATACTTTCAGGTCGCTGGCCCCGCTCAGGTTGATCTTGCACAGGTTAGTTATGCGTATCGGTTTTTCCAGATAAACATCGCTTGCTCCGGAAGCACTGATTTCCAGGTTTTCTCCGGAGAGGGAACTGCGCAGAAAGAAATCGATGCCCCCTGATACCCCTAATTTATTTAATTCTGAGGAATGGGTTTCTATAATCAATTTGCTCGGATTAATACGAGTGCCGCGTTCTGTCTCTATCTGAAGTACGTCTCCGTTCGAGTTGAACTTTAATTCGGAAAGGAGGTTCTCGTCGATGGTGATCTTTAAACCTGATTTACCGCCCTTCTGTGTGTAATTCACCTGGGGAGACTGATTCTTGCCGAAGAAAGAGTTTCCACCGGTTTCGATTCCCTGGCCTACTTTTATCTGTTTATAATCGGCAACTTGGATCTCTTTGGTTATTATATTACCGTTCCCTTTGATTTTCTCTGCAAAACAGGATATAGTGCTGAATGCGATTAAACTGATGATGGCGAATGTAATTCTTTTCATGATGTTCGTTGTTAAGTTATGTTCGTTATTTAGTTTGCACTTTTTAATTTACCGGAGCCGATGATACTTTTGCTCGTAGTGGGATTACCTTTATAATAGACATTCCCGCTTCCTACGATGTTTGCTTCCAACTGATTTCTGGTATGAGTCTGGATATTTCCGCTACCGGCTATGTTGCATTCCGTTTTGCCGGTGACGCATTCGTAGGCTTTAATGTTGCCGCTTGCAGCCAGATTGTATTCTGCGCGGTCCGCTTTGCCTGCAATCTGGATATAACCGCTGCCTGCCAGGCTGCATTCTATTCCTGCCAGATCGATATTGGAGGCTACTACGCTCCCGGAGCTGGCCAAATTGATTTCCAGCTTGTTTCCTTCTACTTTCTTTTCCAAAAGAATATTGCCGCTGCCTGCCATGTTGATTTCCAGTTTTCCGATATTTATCGGACTGGCAATAATGAAATCGCCGGAAGATACCACGTTCAACTCTTTTATTTCGCGTGAGTTGGTTATAACCTTGAATTTGGTCGGTTGAAGGTTATATGAATTACCGTTACGACTATTCTCCTTGATCTTTTTCGGACCGATTATCAACTCCTTGCCGTCTACCTGTGCTTTCAGTAACGGAAACAGATTCTCGTCGATCATGATTTTCAGATAAGGAGCGGCATCCGATTGCTCATAAACAAACTCCATGACTCCGACTGTCGATATTTCATTATAGTCGCTGATAGAAATTTCTTTGGTAATGATATTTCCGTTTCCTTCCACTTTTTCATTGGTGAAAGCAAATCCTGTCAATGTGATCAGTAAACAGGCAATAAGGAGGGATACTTTTGTTTTCATCTGTATAATTTTTTAGTTCTTTTATTTATAAGACGAATGCTATTGCGTTTAGGTTGCAGATTGGAAAGAGTTTTTTCAGGAAAAGTGAAAGAAAAGGGGCGGGTAGATAAAAAAGAAAACCGCAATCCATATAATTAACGGATGCGGCTTCTTTGCTTTCCAACGAAGCAGTCTCACGATTCCTCCTTTGCAAAGACTTGTTAACCTTAGATCTAAAATACTATGAAAAAAACTCATTGCAAATATAAGAGGAATTATAATATGTGCAATATACTATCGTCTCAATTTATTGTAAATTTGTCACTTTATGACGTAAATGTTACAATTTTTGAATGATTTGTTACAGTATACCGAACTTTTCCGGGATAGAATCCATAATATCAAACAGTTCTGATACTGTTTCAGCGCGCAACATGGCGACACGTGTTTGCTTGAAATCGCTAATTCCTTTGAACAATGGAGTGGCTGCCAGGTGGCGTCGGATATGCAAAATACCGCGTCGTTCGTCCAGGCGTTCCACACTTTGGTTGACCTGCTGTTTAAGGATATCCAAATACCAGGTGAATTTTTCTTCCGGCAGTACTTCCCCGGTAGTCAGGAAATGTTTCACTTCACGGAATATCCAGGGGCGTCCGATACTTCCGCGACCGATCATGACACCATCTACTCCATAATTGTCGAAACGCTGTTTGCATATTTCGGCAGAGGTCACATCGCCGTTGCCGATAATGGGGATATGTATCCGGGGATTATTTTTTACCTCACCGATCAGTGTCCAGTCCGCTTCGCCGGTGTACATTTGGGCACGGGTACGGCCATGGATGGAAAGGGCGGCGATGCCACAATCCTGCAACTGTTCGGCCAGGTCGACGATTATTTTATTATCCGCATCCCATCCCAGACGTGTTTTAACCGTAACCGGAATATTGACGGCTTTTACTACTTCTTTCGTTATTTCAAGCATCAAAGGAATGTTCCGGAGCATACCGGCTCCGGCACCTTTGCCTGCCACTTTCTTGACCGGACAACCGAAATTGATATCCAGTATATCAGGACGGGCAGCTTCGCATATTTTGGCAGCTTCCACCATTGGATCTACTTCTTTTCCATATATCTGGATAGCGACCGGACGTTCATCTTCGGCAACGGTCAGTTTTTCCTGTGTCTTGTTTACGCTGCGTATCAAGGCGTCGCTCGATACAAATTCCGTATAAACCATATCAGCACCGAAGCGCTTACACATCAGACGGAAAGAGATATCCGTTACATCTTCCATCGGTGCCAGGAATACCGGGCGTTCACCTAAATCTATTGAGCCTATCTTCATACCTTCTTATTATAGACCACAAAAGTACAGCTTTTTCCGCGAAGATTTATGATGGAATTGTCTGCAATCAGGGCAATTGTATCCAATTAAACAGAGTTAGCATTTCAAGTGATACAATATAACAATCGGATTTTCATCTCCATTCATCTTTTTTAGAATGTCTGGAGCTTTTTTAAGCATACCTTTATCTCGCAGATAATCAATAGTTGAAGCAGGGGTGCACTGTATAGATATTTTTTTGTTCTTATACCAATGTAACGGGGCAATAGGTAGTCCATGATCTATATCATTATTTATTCCCCACATGGTCATCCAAAAATCAACATTTGAAATATCATTCCATTTATATGGAGTAGGTGTGGATAATATTTTACCACTCTGTTTATCATAAAGCATTATGTACGATTTTTCCTTATATACATACCTAAAGCAAATAGATTCAGGGAATTCTATTATATCGTAAAGAAATAGTTCGGTATTTGTTGGTATAAAATTCAAGAGTGAATAGGAACTTTTTAAAGATTCTTCATTTAGATTCCTCTGCCAGCAGAATGCTGGAGTGATTGTATCTTTAGTCAAACGATAAATAGTATCATTTGTCATGGTTGAAAACAATACTCCCGAATCACTGGGTATACATCTTGTTAACTTAAAACCTGATTCTTTTGATGGAGATATTTTATCATTTGAAAAATTGTTTTTCATCATTATTGTATCTCCTTTTCCCATATTGCTAAATATACCAATTCCAAAATGTCCTTTTGCCTCAAAAGGTATGCCTTCGGAACTAGTCTCAACGACTCGTCCTTCTCCAATAGGATAAGAGTAAAAACTCATTCTCCCTCCCCGGTCGAACGCTTCTTCAAATTTCCCATCAAAATTGTATATTGTTGTCTGGTACGCCCCGGTGATATATAATTTACTATCTTCTTCTACTGAATACATACTTATAGGAAAAAGAAGTTCGCCAGGACCTTGTCCATATTTTGCTACTTGCCTAATGAAATTCCCTTTTATATCAAATTGAAGCACTCCACATGTAGGGTCAGATAAGACAAATATATAATCTTTGGTAAGGATTACGTCCATTATTTTCCCAACCATTGAGCTGTTATCGTCGGTTAATTCTAATGGAATATATTCTATTCTTTCAATTTCATTTTTAATAGAAATTGCATCATTGGAATTTACATAAGCTCTAACATCAATGGAAACAAGCTTATTTTTTGTAGTTTCTGCCTTCTCATTACATCCTATACTGATTATTGATAATATGAGTATAGGATACATTTTAATTTTATAAAACTTCATATCTTATAGTCAATACTTCGGTAAATTTTTACCGAAAAATTAAAAGTTAAACAATAGAACCGGCAAAAGCTGGTTCGAAAACACTAAAGAGGTCATTGAAATGTTGTCAAAAACGAATGGTTAAGCATGAAGAAATGTGCTGAAAAAAGAGTGCTAACCTGCTGATAATAAAGGTGAAAAGTATTGCATAATTCATTGGTTTTTAGTAAATTAGAAATCTTGCACTCATCTGATTATGACTAAAGAAACACTCCTTATGCAATACCAATTTGAGTGCCTCTCGGCTCTCAAATCAGTCGTGAATATACAAAAACCTTTTGAAAAAACGTTCATGGATGCAATGAAATTATTCATGGCTATCCCTGATCGTATAAACTTCCTCCAATTGGGCAGGTATGGACGTTTTTCGGAACAGACATACCGTAGCCTTTTTGAGAATGAAACTTTCGACTGGTTTGCGTTCAATGATTCTATCATCAGCAAGCATCTCACAGGTAAAAGAAAAGCCATCGCCATCGATCCTTCCTATATCCCCAAATCAGGCAAGAAGACACCTTGGATAGGTTACTTCTGGTCTGGTTGTGCAGGAGATTATAAGCGAGGATTGGAAATCTTGGGCATCGGGGTCATTGACATCGACAACCATGATTGCATGACTTTAGGTTCCATTCAGACGCCGGATTGTAAGACCTTGGATAATATGGGCAAAAACCTCGTTGACTGGTACAGCAGCTATCTTATCAGCAAAAAAGACAAGATACAGAGCATATCCAGAACGGTGGTTGCAGACGCATTCTTTTCCAAGGAAACTTTCATAACGCCTATGTGTGAGAACGATTTCCATGTCATCAGCCGCTTTAGGAATGATGTAATCCTGTACTATCCGACATTGGAAAAGAAAACAGGGAAACGTGGTCATCCCAAGTGGTTTGACGGCAGGATTGACTTTGCCAATCTGGATCTGACCCGGTGCAAGGAATACGAGGTGAACAAGGGAAAACTATACGGATTGAGGGTATATGCAAAAGCTCTCAAAAGGTATGTTTCCTTATCCGTCTGGTATCCGATGGACGGAAGGACAGACAAGTGGCAACTTTACTTCTCTACAGACGATTCGATGGATGGACGTGAGGTTCTGGATTATTACAGAACCAGGTTCCAGCTGGAATTTTGCTTTAGAGATGGCAAGCAGCATGCGGGAATCACCAACTGTCAGTCAACCGACTTCAGAAAGTTGGATTTTCACTTCAATGCGTCGCTTGCAGCTGTCAACTTGGCCAAAGCCGCATGTAAGAGGCTCGGAATAACCTATTCCATATCCTCCTGCAAGTCTTTCATACACAATGCTTATATGCTTGAACGATTTATTTGCGTGTTCGGGATTAACCCAGACATGCAAGTTATTGACAAACTTTTCAAAGAACTCATTTTATTTACTGCCAGAGCCGCTTAGGCGTGGCGAATTTTTAACGAACTATTGTTATAGTATTACATGATTTTTAATTGAGTTATGCGCAAATATAGAATGACAGGAATAATAAATAGCTACACTTTAGAGTAGAGAAATCATTTATGCGTGATTTTTTTTGAGACGATGTCGTAAAATTGATTATAATGTTCGTATTTTTAGCAGACAGTAAAAAACAAGACATGAAAGAATTTAGTGTAGAGAAATTTTTTGATCCTGTTAAGAGGCCAAAGATTGATGACGATCTGAATGAAAAGATGAAGAACAGTATGGATATTGTTCATCGTATGGCATGTACTTTGAATCACTCTTTGTATGTGATTGATTATCTGAAACAATCATTTGTCTATGTGTCTCCTGATAAATTGTTTTTGTGTGGCTACTCTGTGGAGCAAGTTCTTGAGTGGGGGTATTCATTTTATACCAGGGTTGTTCCCGAAAATGATTTAAGGCGTTTATTGGAAATCAATAAGGCCGGTTTTGACTTTTACTATAAACTTCCGATCGAAAAGCGGTACATGTATTCTATTGAATATGATTTCGATCTGGTGCATATAAACAAAAAAGTAACCAGGGTAAATCAACGGTTGATACCGCTCATAATTAATAAGGCTGGCGATCTTTGGTTAGCGGTATGTGTTGTGACCCCGCTATATTCGAAAGCTAAAAATAAAACGATCATTAAAAATTTCAATACAGGGGAGCAATTCATTTATCAGGAAAAGGAGAAATTCTGGTACAAAAATACTTTACCACTTCTTACAGTTAAAGAGAGACTCATTTTGCAACTGTCTTCCCAAGGTCATACAAATGCAGCTATAGCCGAAGAATTGTCATTGAATGTGAATACTATCAAGTTTCATAAAAGGAATATATTCCAAAAACTGGATGTTGAGAATTGTATTGAAGCAATTACAGTGGCATCCCATTGGGGATTAATTTGAAATGTAGCAAAATAAAGATCCGGATATGGGTTAATTATTCTTTTGATGCGGTTATCCTGGCCTTTAATGAATAATCTACTACGATTTATAGTAGATTAACTATGTATTATAGTTGTATTACTAATAAATATAGTTATATTTGTGCATTCCTTTAATAAAACAACAGATTATGAAACGATTGACATCGAAAGAAGAAGAGATATTGGGCTATTTCTGGGCGAAAGGTCCTCTGTTTGTCCGCGAACTTCTCGACTTGCAGGAGGAACCCAAGCCGCATTATAATACGCTTTCAACCATTGTTCGCACATTGGAGGAAAAAGGATATATCGGTTATAAGGTATTTGGAAATACACATCAGTATTATGCATTAATATCGGAAGACGAATACCGGAAGAAGACCCTGAAGCAGGTGGTCGATAAGTATTTCGATAATTCCTATACCCGTGTCGTCTCTACTTTGATTGAGGAAGAGGCGTTGACTCTTGATGAATTGCAAGAGTTGATACAACAGATTAAAAATAAGTAAAAACGTAGGCTTATGGGAGCTTTACTTCTGTACATACTGAAATCCACTATTTGCCTGATATTATTTTATTTAGGCTTCAAGGCGTTGCTTAGTAACGATACGTTCTTCCGTTTCAACCGGTGGGTGTTGTTGGTAGGAATCGCTACCTGTATGTTGCTGCCAGCCATAAAGATACAGACTTCCGAACCTTTATTGATACAACAGCCGATCATTCATTTGGAAAAGATGATAGCCGGTGAAGAAACAGTTGTAACTTATCTTTCGGATAATACCCCCGAGGTCGATAGGACTCCTGTGGTTACGCCGGCCAAAATGATTGATTGGGGACAAATCATTGCTCTTCTTTATTGGGCAGGATTTATTTTTTGCCTGTTGACAACTTTGCTCTCATTCAGAAAAATGTTTGTTTTGATTCGGAGTGGCCGCAAATTGCAACAGGGGCGCTATACATTAATAATAGTTCCTTCCTGTGTGTCCCCTTTCAGTTGGGGACGTTATATTATTATTTCGGAAGAAGATTATGAGAAATATCCTGACGAGATTCTGACGCATGAAATGATGCATTTGAAATCTCATCATTCCATTGACCTGCTTTTTATGGAGTGCATTCTTTGGCTTCACTGGTTCAACCCGGCTATCTGGCTGTTGAAACGGGAGTTAAAGGATATTCATGAATACCAGGCCGATAAAGGAGTACTTACCCAAGGCGTCGATGCAACAAAATATCAACTGTTACTCGTGAAAAAAGCTGTCGGCTCCAGCCTCTACACTCTTGCCAACAGCTTCAATCACAGTAAAATTAAAAAACGTATTACTATGATGTTAAAAGGTAAATCAAACAATTGGGCTCAGTTGAAGCTATTGCTCCTGGTCCCCGTAGGACTTATCGTCCTGAACGCTTTTGCCCGTCCGGAAATAAACCGGCAGTTGGAAACGCTTGTACAGAGCAAAGATAAGGAAACTCCGCCGGAAGAACAACAGGATATGAAGAGTTTCTTTAAGACGGAATTGGATAGTTATATGAAAAAGGTAGAACTGCAAACTGCGTTTGAACCTGATGAGATTATAGCTTTCATGAAAAAGAATACTGAGCCGAAGGATCTATTTATCAATGCTAAAGGTGATGTGCTGTTGAATAATGATTTTGCAAACTATAAAGAAAAGGAACAATTCTTGGGCAAGTTGCAGGATTTATTTGAAAAAAGTAAAAAGCCTGTTTCCTTCTATTTCCTTATTGACATAAATACTCCGGAGGAAGCTACTGAGGCCGTTTTACATTTGGTAAAGGAGGCATTTGATAAGCGGCAAAAAGTTGTAGGTGCTGATAAAGCCCCCTTCCTGCTGTTTGAGGATGCCAGAAATAATAAGAATTTTCCGGGAAAGGGGCAGGAAAAGAAGCAGGATGTAGCTTATTATACGGTTGATGGAAAGCAAGTGAGTCTTAAAGCGTATGAAGAGTTGAAAAAGAACTTTAAACAGATTAAACCTCGCAAGAGTGATTTAGTGGATATAAAGGGTAAAGTCGTGGAAATTCATACCTATATGAAACTGGAAGATGGCTCGACTATACCTTCGCCCGCTCTTTATGCTGAAATTTCAGAAGATGACAGTACTGCTTATCCCGTATTAATATCTTATCGCACGGCATCTTTCGAATCCGGTGTTTATGAAGCTACGCTGTCTAAAAAGATGGAGAATGTAAAAGCTACTGCTGAAAGAATAAGTAAGGGAAAAGAGAAGGTTGAGGAACTCACTGTTTTGCCGGCCAACAAAGATGTCCCATTAAGTTATCTTGAAGCAGTGAAGCAGGTTCTGGAAGGGAAAGGGCTTTCTTGTACGATTAAAAATAAGGTTCCTGACGGCATTAAATGATTTGTTTATTTTTTATATCGGAGGATGCCTTTAAGAGGTGTCCTCTGTTTGTTTCTGTACATTCCAATAAATCTTATAGAACGGCAGAGTGAAAGTTTGTAAGTTTTGATATTTGTTTATAGTAAGAATCCCATATCTTTGTATCTTTCTGATTTAAAACCAAACCTCTAAACCAAGAGGAACTGGAATAGATGATATACAAAGTAGGGATAATCATTTTCATTTACCTTTTCGTTGCCTGTTCTTCAGCTGAGCGAAAAGAGGCTGTAACTGTCGGGGAACTTTTCCGGCAGGCTGCTTTCTATGGGGAAAGGTTACAGTATATTCCTGCATTGGATACTTATCAACAGGCTATCAGGCTGGCCGAAAAGGATAAAGACAGCCTTGCTCTTTCTCATGGCTATTTGGAAATGGGAAAAATTTACCGGAATCAATCTTTGAAGCAAAAGGCCCTGCAAAGCGAGAAAAAAGCATTGTCTTATCTCGGAAGTGCAGGCGGTGATTCTCTTCGAACGGTGCTTTATCGGGAGATGGGGGATATTTATATGTTGTCCCGAATGCCGGACAGTGCCTTCTATTATTATCAAATGGGCGATTGCCGGATAAAACAGGCGAAAGTATTGCAGCAGGGAGGAAAGTATAAGGAGTCGGAGGCTTTACTGAAAACAGAATTGGAACAAACAATCCCCCGGGAAGAAAAAGCGGAACTCTTTCTGGCTCTGGCTGATTTACAAATAAACATGGGTAAATTGGAAGAAGCTGAAACGAATTTAAGCCAGGTACCCTCTTCCCATCCGCATTTATATGCCGCTTTGTCCCGGATTGCCCAATGTCGCGGAGACAGTCTGCAAGCTGATTTTTATCAAAAGAATTATCTCCATAACCTGTCCGTTTTGCGACGGCAGCAGGAAGACAATCAAATAACTCAACTTCTTTGGACTTCGGAGCAGAAAGAGTGGGAGAGACGTCTGTCGAATGCTGAAAATACTCAAACAGGGAGGCTGTATCTCTGGAGCGCCCTGTTTATCCTTTGCGGTACAAGTCTCTTGGGTTATTCCCGTTACCGGAAGAAAAAGGCGGCCGTCTCCCTGTCGGAAACAGATTTCCTCTCTTCGGAAGTTTATCAGCGTTTTCACCGGAAAGAAGAATGGAGGGCGGGTACTAAGGACTGGGAAGAGTTGTTGCAAGCCTTCAATCGGACCTACCCGGAGTTTCGCGAACGGCTGAAAAAGAAAATACCGAAACTGAGTGAACAGGAATGGCGCATGTGCTGCCTGATTAAAATGGATGTTCCCCCTTCTACAATGGCTATGTTGCTCTGTTGTACCAATCAGGCTATTTCGATGCGCCGCGTCCGTCTTTACCAGAAAATGACGGGTGAAAAGGGAACGCCGGAACTGTGTGACTCCTTTATTCGTGATTTTTAAGCAGATGTGAACTGATGTGAAACCGTGAAGGAGACTGTTTCTTCTACTTTTGTCTGAAAAAAGCGTATGAAAAAGATGTTATTAGGGCTCATAGCAGCCATGATGGTTTTAACCGGATGCGGGTCGAAGCAGTCGGCCGGCGAATTACCGGAGATTGATTTGACGGCAAAAACGTTTTCATCCGATAAGGTTGGAATAGCGGACGAAATAGAATCGATTGAGTATATTCCTCTGGAGTTGACCGATGAATCTCTGATTGCAAACGTATTGGATGCATGTGTTTCCGACGAGTATATCTTTATTTATTCTACCCGGCAGGAAAGCGTTTTGCAGTTTGACCGGAAAGGAAAGTTTGTCCGTCCTATCGCAAAGACAGGGAATGGTCCGGGAGAAGTCGCACAGATTATATCACTCACCATCGATGAAGAAAACCGTCTTTTTTGTGTTAACGAGTATTTTTCCACCTCATTTTACTCTTTTGACGGCGAATTTATTAAAAAGATAACGAGTCTGCGTCCTAATTCTTATCAGCTTTCTGTCGGAGCAAATACGATGGCCGAACTAGGCCGGATGTATGTCCCTATGAATATTCCGGGAATGTTCAGCCTTGGAATTTTCAACTGGGCTACGGACGATACGATTGCATTTCGGCGGACGATTGGAAATGTGGGTTTAATGCCGCTGGAAGAAGTCAGTTTGAAAGGATGGATATATAATGGCAGCATGGACGGCTGGTTTTGCTATTCGGATGGGATAGATACCGTCTGGAATGTGAATGCAAAAGCAATTTCACCGGCATTTCTTATCAGGCATGGTTATTCTGCTGCCGATGAGGAAGAAATACGCTCCTCTAAAACAGGAAATGCCGCCGTGGATGGTAAATTCAGTATTTTCAATATCTTTGAGACTCCCCGGTCTTATTTTGTCAAATGCTTTAAAGGTTCCGACCAGTCTAAATTCTTTTTGTACAGCCTGAATAAAGAAACCGGAGCCTTGTGTCGTGAGGCTTCTCTTATCGACGCAGACGAATTGTTCGGATACAACAGGGCTTTGACCGGCATCGGTATCCGCAATGAAACGGACGGGGGACTTCCCATCTGGCCTTTCTTCTCCTTTCCGGCTAAAAAACTGATGATACAATTCAATACGGCAGTGGAAATCGAATATCTCAAAGAGAAATATCCCGACCTCAGGAAACACCCTGTCCTGCAACAGGTAACGGAAGATTCGAATCCGCTCGTTACTATTTATCATTTACGTTGAAAGGCTTAAAAGGTATCGGATGAAACGTATTTATAGATAAGGTTGCTGCCTGGAAGAGCCGCGTAAGCATCGGTCTGGTACATCCTTAAGGGAATCTGTTTCTACATAATGAAACAACTGTTCCATTATGTAGAAACACTTGTTTCATTAGGATGAAACAGTAGCAATGATTGGGTGTTTTAAAGACTGCATGCCGGTAAGAGGCTAAAAGTTAACCGATTTTATTCATGTAATATTAGGAAGAAACCCGTATCTTTGTGGTTTCTAATTTAAAACCAAACAGCTTTGAACGAAAAAGATTTTGAAATAATGGCGCCGGTAGGTTCGTATGAATCGTTGATGGCGGCTATTCAGGGAGGTGCCGACTCTATCTACTTCGGCATTGAGGGACTGAACATGCGTTCGCGTTCTTCCAATAATTTCACGACAGACGATTTGCGTAAGATTGTTTCTATCTGTAAGGAACACGGGATTAAAAGTTATCTGACGGTCAATACAGTTATTTACGGGGAAGACCTGGCTCTGATGCGCGAGATTATCGATGCGGCGAAGGCGGCGGAAGTCTCTGCGATCATTGCGGCGGATGTGGCTGCAATGAGTTATGCGAACCGTATCGGACAGGAGGTGCATCTTTCTACCCAGTTGAATATTTCGAATGTGGAGGCGCTGAAGTTCTATGCCCAGTTTGCCGATGTGGTGGTGCTGGCCCGTGAGTTGAACCTGAAGCAGGTTTCTGAAATCTATCAGCAAATCGTTGAACAGCAGATTACCGGTCCGGGAGGCGAACTGATTCGTATCGAGATGTTTGCACATGGCGCTTTGTGTATGGCTGTCTCCGGCAAATGTTACCTGAGTTTGCACGAGATGAATGCCTCTGCCAACCGCGGGGCCTGCATGCAGATTTGCCGCCGCGGCTATACGGTGAAGGATAAGGACAGCAATATCGAACTGGATATAGAGAACCAGTATATCATGTCGCCCAAAGACCTGAAGACGATTCATTTCATGAACAAGATGATGGATGCAGGCGTCCGGGTATTTAAGATTGAAGGACGTGCCCGCGGACCCGAATATGTGCGTATCGTAACGGAGTGTTACAAGGAGGCGGTGAAGGCTTATTGCAGCGGAAGTTATGATGAAGAGAAAATCGCTGTTTGGGACGAACGTCTGAAAAGTGTCTTTAACCGTGGTTTCTGGGATGGTTATTATCTGGGGCAGCGCCTGGGTGAATGGAGCAGCAAATATGGTTCCGGTTCGACTAAAAAGAAAGTCTATGTGGCGAAAGGAATCAAATATTTCAGCGGTATCGGTGTGGCGGAGTTTGAAATGGAATCGGGTTCGCTGAAGGTGGGCGACGAGATTCTGATTACCGGCCCGACAACCGGCGCGGTGATGCAGACCATCGATGAAATACGTGTCGACCTCAAACCGGTGGAAGAGACTGTCAAGGGCGAACGCTTCTCCTTTAAAGTCTCCGATAAAGTACGTCCTTCGGACCGTCTTTATAAAATGGTATCAACGAACGATAAAGAACTGAAATAATGAAAGAGTATATTTTTAAACTGACAGACAAAGTGCGTGACTACGAATGCGACTTGCAGGGCGTAGTGAATAACTCCAACTATCAGCATTATATGGAACATACCCGTCATGAGTTCCTCGAGTCGCTGGGAGAGAATTTCGGTGCCATGCATGATAAGGGAGTGGACGGGTTTGTCTCTCATGTGGAGATTGACTACAAGACCTCTTTGAAGAGCGGCGACAGCTATATCTCCTGCCTGAATGTATATAAGAAAGGCGTAAAGCTGGTCTTTGAACAGGATATCTACAGAGCCTCCGACGGTGCGCTGGCAACTAAGGGGAAAGTCGAATCGGTTGTCGTACAGGACGGCAAGCTGACCCGCGGCGAATATTTTGACGAAATGTTGAAAAGGATACAAGACAAACTATGACAGTATCATGACAGATAAACGGATTTACCAGATTGGCTTAACTATGATAAACGGGGTGGGAGATGTCCTGGCCCGTCAGCTTCTGCAAACCTTCGGCGACGCAGAGGCTGTCTTTGCGGAAAAGAGACAGACATTGGAGAAGATTCCGGGTTTCGGCAGCCTTACCGCTGCTGCCGTCAAAAGCCCGGAAGTGCTTCTGCAAGCCGAGAAAGAGTTGACTTTTATTGAAAAGAACCAGATAAGCTGTTATTTCCTGACAGATGAGAGTTACCCCAAACGTTTGAAAGAGTGCTCCGACGCTCCTGTACTACTCTATTTTAAAGGGAAGACCGACTTGAATAGTACACATATTGTCAGTATTGTCGGGACGCGCCACATAACAGAATATGGCAGGACGATGACGGAAGAGTTGATACATGCCTTGTCGGTCTCTTATCCGGATTTGCTGGTCGTGAGCGGACTGGCTTATGGCGTCGATATCTGTGCCCACCGGAGTGCCCTGAAGTATGGACTGCCGACTGTAGCTGTGCTGGCTCATGGTCTGGACCGCATCTATCCTTCCTCACATCGCTCCGTAGCTGTTGAAATGTTGTCTCATGGCGGATTGTTGTCCGATTTCCCCAGTGGAACGGAACCGGATAAGCCGAACTTTGTCCGGCGTAACCGGATTGTTGCCGGATTGGCGGAAGTAACGATTGTAATGGAATCGGCAGAAAAAGGAGGCTCGCTTATTACGGCTGACCTTGCTTTTTCCTATGGGCATGATGTCTATGCATTCCCCGGACGGGTAAACGATTATTATTCCAAAGGATGCAACGCATTAATCCGGCAGAATAAGGCGGGTTTGATAACATCGGCTTCCGATTTGGTGTCGGCACTTTGTTGGGACGTGAATAAAACGCCTTCGCCTGCCCCTGTCCAGGCTGAATTGTTTTTCGAAGAAGACGACCGTGCAGGAACAGTCATAAAACTTCTTCGCGAAAAGGGAGAAATACATATCGACCAACTGGCAACGGAACTGAATCAGCCTGTCCGCGAACTCTCTTCCCTACTATTTGAACTGGAAATGAACGGACGGATTAAGGCGTTGCCGGGAAATATCTATAAACTTCTGACATGATATGATAACGTCCTTTGAATAAAAACAACGGTTCGGTTATTTTGTTTTAGAGATGTAGATAGTTTCTTTTGTGTAAACAGGAAGTATCTTTATCTTTGTCAAAAGCATTTATTATGGAATTGCGAACAGCGAATGTAGTCAGATATATTATGCCTCTCCGGGAGGGAGGTTCGTTGCCGGCTTTGGCAGAAGCCGACGATGAATATAAATATGTCGTAAAGTTCCGGGGAGCCGGTCATGGGACCAAGGCCCTGATAGCCGAATTGATTGGCGGTGAAATAGCGCGGGCATTGGGTTTCCGTGTGCCTGAACTGGTCTTTCTTAATCTCGATGAGGCTTTTGGGCGTACCGAAGGGGATGAGGAGATACAGGATTTATTGCAGGCAAGCCGTGGGTTGAATCTGGGATTGCATTTCCTGTCGGGTGCCCTGACATTTGACCCGGTAATCAATAAGGTCGGAGAAAAACTCGCTTCCCAAATAGTCTGGCTGGATGCCCTCCTGACGAATGTGGACCGTACGACCCGCAATACCAATATGCTGATGTGGCATAAGGAATTATGGCTGATTGACCATGGCGCGTCACTCTATTTCCATTATTCATGGTCGAACTGGCGCAAACATGCTTTAAGCCCGTTTATCCAGATTAAAGACCATGCCCTGTTGCCGGAAGCCGGTAAGTTGGAGGAAACGGATGCCGAATTTAAACGTATTCTTACTCCGGATAAAATCCGTGAAATTGTTTCTCTGGTTCCGGACGACTGGTTGCAGTGGAACGAAAGTCCCGGTACGCCGCAGGAAATAAGAGACGTTTATATTGAATTCCTGACAGAAAGGATTGCCCATTCCGAAACATTTATAAAAGAAGCGCAGCATGCAAGGAAAGCACTTATATGAATACGCCGTTATCCGTTTTGTTCCCCGGGTGGAACGGGAGGAGTTTATTAATGTGGGTCTTATCATGTTCTCTAAACGGGCCCGGTTTATAAAGGCGCGTTATCAGGTGGATGAAAAGAAGCTCTGTCTGTTCTCTTCCGAACTGGATATGGATTCGCTCTATGCCAGCCTGAAAGTATTCGACCGCATCTGCTCCGGCACCGCCGACGGTGGCCCGATAGCCTCTATGGATATTCCCGAGCGTTTCCGTTGGCTGACGGCAGTGCGCAGTTCTTCCATTCAGACTTCGCGTCCGCATCCCGGCTTTTCGACTGACCTGGAGGTTACGTTTGAAAAGTTGTTTTCGGAGTTGGTTCTGTAAACCGGCGAATACGTTTTCCCGGAGTAAAAAAGCGCTCTTTAATTGTTAATTTTAGCAGTTTTTGCCAGTATTGTATATAGTTTTATCTTAGCTAACACTTTTTGGCGAAAGATGCTTGGAGGCTTAACATATATTGTCTGTAAAAAGCTTGACAAACGCTTGCTACAGGTGTATCTTTGTACTGTGGTTTTTTCATAATAGTATTAGATTTAAGGTTAACAAAGTTTGATTAGGGCTTGTCGTGAGACAGGCTTTAATTGTTTATAGAGGTTTGCTAAAAATTGAAATGGTCCGGGTCTGCACCCAGTCTCAGATTCTTATTAAGAGCACTTATCCGGGTCATATCTTCGTCTGTCAGTTCGAAATCCGTACATTTCAGATTCTCTGTCAATCTCTCTTTATGGATGGATTTGGGGATGACTATCACTCCACGTTCCAGATTCCAGCCTAAAACGACCTGTGCAGGAGTCAGGCCGCGCTTTTTAGCAATCTCGGTAATGACAGGGTTTGTCAGAATGTCTGATTTGCCGGCTCCCAATGGTCCCCATGCTTCCGGACGGATATTCCTTTCCAGGCAATATTGGATAGTTGCCGCCTGGGAAAGGTAGGGGTAACATTCTATCTGGTTGACTGCTGGTATGATTTCTGCTTCTTCGAGCAAATCGGCTAAATGATGTGTCTGATAATTGCTGACTCCGATTGCTTTTGCTTTTCCGCTTTTATACACTGCTTCCATCTTTTTCCAGACACTGACGTAAGTCTCTTTTACCGGCCAGTGCACAAGATAGAGATTTACATAATCCATGCCCAATCTTTTCAGGCTGGCTTCGATCGCTTCTTCTACTTTTCCCGACCGCTGGTCGTCATTCCATAACTTAGTAGTCAGGAATATCTCTTCCCGTGGGATACCTGAGTCCCGGATTGCCTTGCCGACAGCTTCTTCATTCCCATAAATCATGGCTGTGTCTACATGTCTGTATCCGACAGATAAAGCTGTTTTTACTGTTTCATATGCAATGTTTGCATCTTCAACCCTGAATACACCGACTCCGATGGAAGGGATTTTTGTTCCGTTGTTTAAAATAACTTCTTTCATTTGATCTTTTGTTTTTTATTCCCTGTATATAAAACAGATAAGTGATGGCTTTGTTTGCCGGGAAAAGGAAGGATTGTTTTTACTATGAATATTCCTGTTATGTGAGTTTTATTGGTTACTTTTGTAAACAGTCAGTAACTCAGTTATTTATAAAATCGATTATAAATGATATCTATCTTTACTTATATATTTATTGTTATAGCAGGAATTATTCTTTTAGTTTTTATTGCCGGCCTTCTTTTGCCGGATGAAAGAACTGCAACCAGTGAATGTTTTTATAATGCTTCCCCCGAGAAGGTGTATAATGCACTCATCAATAATGCTGATTACGGTTATCGCAGTGATCTGGAAGAGATCGTTATTGTGGAAGAGAAAGACGGTATAGAAGTCTGGGATGAAATAGCGAAGAACGGCTCTGTTATCCGGTTCAGGACAGCCCGTAAAGTACCTCATTCCTTATATGAATTTGAAATTGTGAAAGGAAACGGATTCACCGGGTACTGGAAAGGCGAACTGAAAGTAACCAGTACGGGAGGAACTCATTTTACATCGACGGAAATTATCCGGATGAAGAATCCTTTTCTGAAAGTCGTTTCCCGCCTTTTCTTTGATCTGGAAAAGTTTATGCATACTTATCAGAATGACCTGCGCGTGAAACTTAGTGAAGATATAGCCTGAAAAAAGGGAGTCTTAATCGACTCCCAGGAATTTGAACGGTTTAGCTTCAACAAATTGCTCTGCCGTGTTGCCGGCATAGGTTTTACCGCTAACCAGGTCAAGCATCTTCACCGGTGCTTTTTCTGAAAAATCCACATCTTGTAAATTTACCCAGAATACATTAGGCTGGATGGTCGATTCAAAGAAATAAACTTTATTCTTTTGGTCGGAAACGGTTCTCCATCTTGTCGATGAGATATTCGGTTCGTTAGGTGTTGTGATACCTAATGGTACTGACGTGTTACGGATTACGCTGAATACACTGGCAACGGCCGTACGGGTATCTGCCACTTTCGGAATAGCATTAATATAGAAAGAGGCTCTGACAAAACGGTCGGCAGCACGGTTGGTTCCTGGTAGGAATGTTGTTCCCCCGATATTTTTCCAGTAATCATTCAAGGCCAGTTGCTGGTCGAAAACCGGGGAGTTGGTCATTACCTGGTATGATTTGTCGTGGTGGATTTTCAATTCTCCGCCGATATATTCAAAGATCGCATTGTCACCGTCGGCATCCGAGATGGAAAGATGTAATGTTGCCATGCGGGTTCCGTCAGGCATCATGTCCGATACAACTTCGAAGGTGCCTTTTTCAACATAGGAAACTGCTTCATCGACTGTGGCGAAATTATCCAGTATATATTGAACCCAGGCGGCAATGGACAGTCCCGGTTTTTTACCATCCCACTGCGGGTATTCCGACTCTGCCAGCCAGAGCAGATTGGCGACCAGTCCCTTTTCGTTCATCCCGTCCGTACTGCAAATATCGTAGGCGGAAGCAACTACACTTCCATATTTGGAAGTCCATTCAAGCGGATTCTTTCCTATTTCT
Organism: Parabacteroides goldsteinii DSM 19448 = WAL 12034; assembly: GCF_000969835.1. GTDB lineage: Bacteria > Bacteroidota > Bacteroidia > Bacteroidales > Tannerellaceae > Parabacteroides > Parabacteroides goldsteinii. The sequence goes on along the minus strand of NZ_KQ033912.1, from coordinate 1,690,485 downwards.
CCATTACGCTTCATACCTCGCGGAAATATCCACAGGTTGCTGCGGGTATCTTCTTTCCAGTCCATCGACCGGGCGGTCAGAACTGTATTGTCTTTTCCCTGATAAACAACTCTGGTGCAGGCTTCTGTGGTATTTAACTGAGTGCCCGCTGTAATGGCAGCTAGCGCTATTCCCCATTTCTGTATACGTCTCATAATCTTATCGTTTTACTTTATATATAAACGATGAGGAGGAGATAATGTTTAAAAAGCGAGGTTCTTTTTATACTGTCGGAGAGTAGATTAAAAAAATAGTTATAAGTCGCTTATTCCGGTCAATATCAGCAATGCCGGTAGATAATCTTTCAGCCGGCTACGGAATAGTTTCAGTGCTTTCGAAATATGGAATTCTACTGTTTTGATACTGACTTCCAGTTCGGCTGCAATTTCCCGGTTTGTTTTGCTTTCATACCGGCTTTTAAAGAAAATCGCGCGGGTTTGTTCCGGCAGTTCGTTTAATGTTTTTCGGATGATCTCTTTGACTTCGACCGTGAAGAGGTCTGACGGGTCGCACGACTCCAGGGACGAGATACGAAAATTCAGTTCCCGTTGCCGGTGGTCATATAATTGGTCTTCCACATCTGTACGGATGGTCTGGTGGCGTAAGTGGTTGAGTGACTTGTTTTTTACAGTTGTTAATATGTACCCGGGAATATTGGTGTCGGCTGGCAGTTCTTTTCTTTTTTCCCAGTATTGGATGATTGCCTCCATGTAAATATCCTCCGCGGCGGCCATATCCCTTACGTATGAATTGGCAAACAGAATGAACGGCTCTTTGAATTGACCGAAGAGCGTTGAAAATAGTGAAGATTCCGTTTGTTGTTCTCCCATAACAGATGCAAAAGTAATAAAAAAGTGCCTTCTGATGACGTTTGTGTAGTTAAAAGCATTACTTTTGTAGCTTGTAATTAGTTGAAAACGAAAAAGAATGGATAAAGTAAGTTACGCACTTGGCTTAAGTATCGGAAATAATTTCCAGAACTCGGGCATTAATGATCTTCAGATTGAAGACTTTGTGAAAGGATTGAAAGATATTTTAGGTGGTCAGACCCCGGAAATCAGTTATGACGAAGCTAAGCAGGTGATCAACGATTACTTCATGAAGCTGCAAAAAGAAAAATTTGAAATAAATAAGAAAGCCGGAGAGGAATTCCTGAATATCAATAAAGGAAAAGCAGGTGTAGTTACCCTGCCCAGCGGATTGCAATATCAGGTACTTCAGAAAGGTGAAGGTCCTAAACCGACTGCTTCTGACAAGGTGAAATGTCATTATCACGGAACATTAATCAACGGAACAGTGTTTGATAGTTCGGTACAGCGTGGCGAACCGGCTGTATTCGGAGTATCGCAGGTTATCCCGGGATGGGTGGAAGCATTGCAGTTAATGCCGGTAGGATCTAAATGGAGACTATTTATCCCGTCAGACCTGGCTTATGGCGAACATGGAGCGGGTGAAGCTATCGAACCGAACAGTGCATTGGTTTTTGATGTTGAATTGTTAGATATAGTAAAATAATTTATAGAGAAAAATGAAAAAGATTAATGTTTTAGCTGCTACAGCGATTGTAGCTTTAGGCATTGCTGCCACTTCTTGTGATTCTAAGCCTAGTGCAAATTTGAAATCGGCAGTAGATAGCGCAAGTTATGCTATCGGTGTTTCTACCGGTGCCGGTTATAAAGAAAATTTGAAAACATTACCTGGTGGCGAAGCCAATATCGATGCACTGATCGCAGGTTTTGTTCAGGCTATTAAAGGCGATTCTACAAAGATGACTCCGGAACAGGCTCAGACTTATCTGAACACTTATTTCGTAGAAGCTCAGGCTAGAGAGTCTCAGCAGGCTAAGGAAGAAGGTGAAAAGTTCCTGGCTGAAAACAAAACGAAAGACGGCGTTATCACAACTGAAAGCGGCTTGCAATATAAAGTAGAAAAAGAAGGTACTGGTGCAAAACCGGCAAAAGAAGATAATGTGAAAGTACATTATACAGGAACTCTGTTGGACGGATCTGAATTCGATAGCTCTGTTAGCCGTGGCGAACCTGCTGAATTCAGAGTTGATCGTGTAATCCCGGGATGGACTGAAATCCTGCAGATTATGCCGGTCGGATCTAAATATATAGTTTGGGTTCCTTCTGAACTGGGTTATGGTCCTCAGCCTCCTCGTGGAAGCAGCATCAAACCGAACAGTCTTCTGAAATTCGAAATCGAGTTACTGGATATCGTTAAAGACGATCAGAAAAAGTAATATCTCATTTTGTAGATAAAGAGGCGGGTAAATTATGCTAAAAAGCATTATTTGCCCGCTTTTATTATTTATTTGCTACTTTTTTCTTTCAGAATGATAGATTGTTGAAAATAATTATATACTTTTGATATATAAATAAAAAGAGCGTATAATAAAGCGATAGTAGAAATGGAGAAAATAGACAAACTGGACCGGCAGATATTGAACATTATTTCAAAGAATGCCAGGATTCCTTTCAAGGATGTAGCTGAAGAGTGTGGTGTGTCGCGTGCAGCCATCCATCAACGGGTACAGCGCATGATTGATATGAATGTGATCGTTGGGTCGGGTTATCATATTAATCCTAAGATTCTGGGATATAATACTTGTACATATATCGGTGTGAAACTGGAACGGGGTTCTATGTATAAAGACGTAGTGCCTGAGTTTGAGAAGATACCCGAAGTGGTTGAGTGTCATTTTACAACAGGTCCTTATACAATGCTGATCAAGTTATATGCCCGTGATAATGAACATCTGATGGAATTGCTGAATACAAAGATTCAGGAGATACCGGGGGTTACTGCTACAGAGACTTTGATTTCTTTACGTCAAAGTGTTAAGCGTGAAATTCCTATCTGTAACGTAAACGAATAAATTAGTTTAAAAAATAATGGCCCGGCCTCTTGATGAGTTGCCGGGCTTTTTTATATCCAAGGCAATTACTACTTTTGTAGAGTTGAGTTATATGATCCCATGAAAAAATATATAGGACTGTTTGTTTTGTTATGCTGTTTTTCTTCGTGGCTTACTGCCGGAGAAAGTTACTGTTTTCGTGTCTATTTGAAAGATAAAGGCGATTCCGGCTTTACAGTGGAAGAACCGGAGGCTTTCCTGTCGAAAGAATCCATTCAGCGGCGTAAAAAGGCGGGAACGCCGGTCACCGCTTCCGATCTTCCCATTGCGCATGCTTATCTGGATACATTGGTCGCTACCGGCGCTGAACCGGTGGTGCAGAGTAAATGGCTTTCTACCGTAGTCGTGACCAGTAAAGACAGCACAGTTGCCGAGCGTCTGAAAAATCTGACGATGGTCGATTCAGTAAAATGGGTATGGAAAGGGCATGATGTGACTCCGGCCCAGGAAGATGATCAGGAGATCCGTCTTTCTCCTTCTGATGCTCCTTTGAAAGAGAAATACGGATATGCTGAAAGGCAGATCAAAATGTTGAATGGAATCAAACTGCATGATGCCGGCTTCCGTGGGGAAGGGATGCGTGTGGCAGTGATAGATGCCGGCTTCCAGAATGTAGACCGTATCTGCGTTTTCGATTCCCTGCAATTGATCGGGACGCATAATGTGATTTATCCGGGCCGCAGTGTGTATGAAGCAGACGATCATGGGACGAAGGTTCTGTCTTGTATGGCTGCCAATATGCCCGGGATCATGGTCGGGACCGCTCCCAAAGCGTCTTATTTGCTTATAAAAAGCGAAGACAGCGATTCCGAATATCCGATAGAAGAAGACTATTGGGCGGCGGCTGTTGAATATGCCGATAGTGTAGGAGTCGATGTGATCTCTTCTTCATTAGGTTATTTCGCTTTTGATGCAGATGAATTATCTTACGATCAGTCCGCTTTGGACGGAAAGAGTTCTTTGATCAGCCAGGCGGCACATATCGCAGCGCAAAAGGGGATCCTGATGTTTTGCAGTGCCGGAAATGAAGGAAACGGCAGTTGGGGGAAAATTACTTTCCCTTCCGATGCATCGGATATTCTGACGGTTGGGTCTATTACGGAAGATAAAAAGAAAAGTATTTTCAGTTCGGTAGGATTTACTGCCGATTACCGGGTGAAACCGGATGTGGTGGCATTAGGGTCGGGCAGTTGTGTGATCGATCCACAAGGAAATGTACGCTATGCCAGCGGAACATCTTTTGCAACTCCTATATTGGCGGGATTGGGCGTCTGTCTGTGGCAGGCGTTGCCGGAGTTGAGCAATAAGGAGGTCATTGCTTTATTACAGCAGGTTTCCAGCCAGTTCAAACAGCCCGATGCCGAACTGGGGTATGGCATCCCGAATATATATAAAGCCTATAAGAAAGGAATGCAGTATGCCAGGACTGAACATTAATCCGGAATATATGGGCGAAGAACGCAGGGAACTGTCTTTGCTGGAATTGAATAACCTGGTGCGCGGTGCGGTCAGTGAGGCTTTCCCCGGCACTTGCTGGGTTCGTGCGGAGATGAGTGATGTGCGGACGAATGCTTCTTCCGGGCATTGCTATCTGGAGTTTATTGAAAAAAATCCTATAACCGGGCAATTGGTTGCCAGGGCACGCGGCTCGATATGGGCTAAAACGTTCCGGATGCTGAAGCCTTACTTTGAGATGGAGACGGGGCAGATGTTTGCTTCCGGACTGAAGGTGCTGGTGAAAGTATCGGTCGAATTTCATGAACTGTACGGATACAGCCTGACGGTGCTGGATATCGATCCTGCTTATACATTGGGAGATATGCTGAGAAAGCGGATGGAGATTATCCGCCAGTTGAAAGAAGAGGGCGTATTTACATTGAATAAAGAATTACCGCTCCCCGTCCTGCCTAAACGTATTGCTGTTATTACTTCCCCGACGGCTGCCGGGTATGAGGATTTCCTGAATCAGCTGGCAAATAATAAAGCGGGTTATCCATTTTATCCGAAATTATTTCCTGCCCTGATGCAAGGGGAGAGAACGGAAGAGTCTGTCATCGCGGCGCTGGACCGTATTTACCATCATATCGATTGTTTCGACGTGGTGGTCATTATCCGCGGCGGTGGTTCAACTTCCGATCTGAATAGTTTCGACTCCTATCTGCTGGCGGCAAATTGTGCCCAGTTCCCGTTGCCGGTGATAACGGGTATCGGCCATGAGCGCGATGATACCATTCTGGATATGGTGGCACATACGCGGATGAAAACGCCGACAGCCGTAGCCGAATTTCTGATCGGCCGTATGGATGCAGCGGCGGAAGAACTGGAAGACCTTCAGCAGGAGGTGAGCGAACTGGCAAGCACGATCTTATTGAAACAAAAAAACTTCCTGCAATTGCTGGGGGCACGTTTACCGGTGATTGTCACGAACAGGATCGAGCGTAACCGTTCTTTCCTGCAAATGGCAGGCAATAAACTACCGGCTTCTGCTTCGGCTATGTTGCTCCGCCGGCGTTCAACGCTTGAAAGCCTGCAAATGCAGTTGCAGAACCGTGCTGCTTCGCGCCTGGCGGAAGGCACGCGGTTTATCCAGTTGACGGAGCAGTTCATTAAAATGGCATCTCCCGATTATGTATTGAAGCGTGGTTATAGTTTGTCCCTGAAAGACGGCAAAATCATCAAACATGCAACCGATCTGAATCCCGGCGATGAACTGGTGACCCGGTTTGCGGATGGGGATGTGAAGAGTATCGTTAAAAAATAAATTATTCCGAAATATGACAAAGAAAGAAGAAACATACAATGAAGCGGTAGAGAAACTCCGTAAAATTGTGGCCGATATAGAGAACGGTGAGCTGGATGTGGATGTCCTTTCAGAGAAGGTGAAAGAGGCTACCCGGCTGATTAAGTTATGCAAGGAGAAACTGTATAAGGTAGACGAAGAAGTCAAAAAGGTATTGGAGGAACTGGAGTAATGCGCAAATATGTATTGATCGTGGCCGGAGGGAAAGGTCTCCGGATGGGAGGCGATTTGCCTAAGCAGTTCATTCCGCTGGAAGGTAAACCGATCCTGATGCATACGTTGGAAGCCTTCCATCGCTGGGATAATGCGGCAGAATTGCTGCTGGTCCTTCCCGAAGATCACCAGCCTTACTGGAATATGCTTTGCCGGGAGATCGGGTGTAAGGCGCCTCACCGGATAGCGAATGGCGGTGAGACCCGGTTTCATTCCGTTCGGAACGGATTACAATTCCTTTCGGAAGAAATTGGAAATGCATCCGGACGAAATGAAAAAGTCTTGATCGCGGTACATGACGGTGTACGTCCGTTTGTCTCTCCCGAAGTAATCTGTGCCTGTTTTGATGAGGCAGAAAAAAGCGGAGCTGCTATTCCGGTTATGCCGATGATCGACTCGTTGCGTGAAACCGATGAAAACGGTTCGCATCCGGTAGACCGTAGCCGTTATGTAGCTGTACAGACACCGCAGGTTTTTCGCAGTGATATTTTGCTGGAAGCATACGAACAACCGTTCACATCTCTTTTCACGGATGACGCTTCGGTTGTTGAGGCTGCCGGAATACCGGTCCGGTTGGTAACCGGCAACCGTGAGAATATCAAAATAACGACCCCGTTCGATCTGCTGATAGCACAGGGATTGCTTCTTAATCAGTCTCAAAACAATATTTTCCGGAAGACACCTCCATAACCGCATAACCATCCTGTATCCCGTTGTACTTAACGCCTTTTGCCTGTTTGATGCCGGAGCGGCATTCTTTTACCGTCTTTCCGGAAATAACCGGCAGATAGACTGTGGCACGGCTTCCAACAGGTATTTCAACGTCCATTTTGAACGTATTATTTTGTTTTTCCCAATTCACAGCCGCCTGTCCGAAAGGGGTACGGGTAGAGTAGGAAGCATAGTTGATCGCTTTAGGAGGATAAGGTTTTATGATGATGTGTTTATAGCCGGGTTCCTGTTGGTCGCTATTCAGTCCTGCCATCTTCCTGTAAAACCAGGTAAAGCCGCCACCGAACATCGGGTGGTTGCGCGAGTTGTTGCCGTTCCATTCTTCCCAGGTCGTTGTGGCTCCCTGTGAAATCCACCATCCGTAACCAGGCATATCCTTTTTATTCATTGCTTCATAGGCCAGTTCGTTCATTCCGTTGTCTGCCAATGTCTCAAAAAAGAACTGAGTACCGAAAATACCTGTGTATAAGTGTCCGTTATGGGCGCGCACTTCTTCCCGTACCGTTTCCTGTACATCTTTCTTTACTTCATCCGGAACTCCCATTACCAGAGCGAAGATATTGCTGCCCGAAGGACCATATGTTTTAGTCACCGGATTATAGAAACGTTTGTGGAAAGCCTGCCGTGTTTTCTCTGCCAGAGCGGAGAAAAGGCTTGCATCCTTTTTCTCTCCCAGTGCTGATGCCGCTTTTGCCGTAAGATCGGCACAACGCCAGAGATAGAATGTATGAACTAGGTCTTTCGGAGGGAATCCGTCTGCCGGGCACCATTCTCCCAGGTTGTGCCATTCGCTGACGTTTCCGTTGCTTTTTATCTGCGAAAGCATGATGCCGTCGGAATCTACCCAGGTTTGCATGTACCGGAGCTGTTCTTTCATTCCGGTGTAATTGGCAGCCAGCAAATCTTTATCTGCATAATGCAGATAAAACTCCCACGGCATAATGTTCATAGCTGCTCCCCATGCCACGCCGCCTCCGCAGCCGGGCTGCCAGGGTGCACCGTTCGGAACATAACCGGTCGCTTTATTCTGGGCAAGCAATATGTCTTTGATCCATTTGGTATATAAAGCTGCGGCATCATAGTTGTGCATGACAGTGACGCAAGCCACCTGTCCGTCGCCGGTATAGGCAGAACGTTCCCGATGGGGACAGTCGCTGATAATACTGCCGTGTGAGTTGTCTGTCAGGCTTCGTCTCCATATCTTATTGATCTGGTTGAAAAGAGGGTTCGAGCATTCGAAATGTCCGGTCGTTTCAATTTCCGTATATACGGCTTCTGCTGTCAGGTTATCCTCCCGGAGTTCACCCGGCCAGTTGATGATCTCCGCTTCCCGGAAAACAAACCAGGTGAAGCGGGCGGCATACGATTCCGGTCCGCCGCCTTTCATTGTGTAAGAGTTTGATCCGTTGGGTGATTCACAGATATAACGTATCTCTACCTTTCTGCCTGCCTCTCCCTGCATATTGTGCAGATGTACCCAGCCGGATATTTCTTCTCCGAAATCGACTTTATAATTTCCGTTTTCCAGTCGTGTGATCTTTTTCGGTTTCAAGACTTCCATTACCTTGTCGGAATGAGACATCTGTGCCTGTAGTTCACCTTCCGGCGCTTTCCGTACGACGGCAGACTCCCATCCGTTAGCCGGTTTGTCCGGCGAACACCAATCCGGCTGTTCCAACCGGGCGTCATAATGTTCTCCCTGGTAAATTCCATCTAAGACAATGGCGCTACGCGATACTTTCCAGGAAGTGTCCGATGTGATGACCTCCTCGCTGCCGTCGGTGTAGCCGATATGTAACTGCGCGATCAGGCGTGGCGATCCGTAGGGCATCGTCCAGCTTAGTGCCGCATTATAGAAGCCGTTACCTAACAGGCAGCCGAGTGCATTTTTACCTTGTTTCAACGCTTCTTTCAGGTCGTAGCAGAGATAGAGGACATTATAGCCTCTGAAATTATCGTCGAGGGTCACACGGGTTACATCCAGGTCGTCCCGTTTCCCATAATTGGTCTGGTTGGGGACCAGAACGTCGTTGCCGACTTTTTCTCCGTTCAGATATAATTCAAAATAACCCAATCCGCTGATATAGATTTTTGCTGAAGCTATTTCTTTGGAAACGGTAAAATCTTTTCGGAAGAGTGGGGCAGGGGGAAGTGTTTTGTCTGCTGATTTTGCCGTGGCTTCTTCGCCTTGCCAGGGGACACCGATCCATTGTGCTTTCCATTCATCGGCATTCAGCAATCCCATATTCCAGCGGGCAGGTTCACTCCAGTCCGATATTTTTCCGTTGGCATCCCAAACACGGACTTGCCACCAGCATTCCTGTCTCGATTGTAGCGGCTTTCCTTCGTAACGAACCAGAAAGGACTGGCTGCTTTTTTTCTTACCACTGTCCCAAAGGTCGGCCTGTTCTTTTTTCAGTTTATCGGCCGATGAAGCAACCCGTATCTGATAGGCGGTCTGCTGTTGTCCTCGTTCGCCGGGAGCGGCTGTATTGATCCACGACAACCGGGGATGCCGGGCATCTGTAACGGAGGGATCGACCAGATATTCACAGGTGAGCCTGACAGGAGTAAGAGTTGCATTTGCTGTCAAAACAAAAAGAAATGACAAAAGAATTGAAATACCGGACTTAAGTTTCATATTGACAAAGTTTAGTTTCACATGGATTAGGACAAATGTATATGATTTTTGTCGATGCTCAAATAGTAAACCCGTACTTGTGTCAGATTTGATAAGAAAATTATCAAAATCCAAAACTATACCGACTGTCGATAGGGCGGCAAGGTTTGTGCTTGTTAATAAAAAGTATCATACAAAATGTATCATACAAAATGTATGATAAAAAAGTGTATATTTGTAATTCATAAAACTTATGCAATATGGCTTTTAGTAGTGTAAATCCTTTTCCAATAACAGGTTATATCGGTAAATCATTTTTCTGTGATCGGGAATATGAATTAATGACTTTAAAAAAACAGGTCGAAAATAATATAAATACGACGCTTATCTCTCTGCGAAGATTGGGAAAATCGTCGTTAATACATCGTTTGTTTGAGGATTTGAGAGTTGATAACACTTGTCATTGTATATATGTAGACATATATCCTACACAGAATTTGAAAGAATTTACGGAAAATCTGTCACAAGCCATTTTGCAACAAATTCCGGAACACAAAAGTTTCGGAAAGCGTTTTCTTGATTTGTTGAAGGGATTTCATCCGGTCATTTCGTATGACCCTTTGACTGGGGCACCAGAAGTTAGTTTTGGGTTTACTGAGATGAAAACTACAGAAAAGACACTTACCGGTATATTTCAGTTCTTGGAAAACGAAGCTCAGCAGGCAGTAGTCGCAATTGACGAGTTTCAGCAAGTTGCTAATTATCCGGAGGTAAATACAGAAGCATTACTTCGTTCACGGATACAGAACCTGCAGAAGACACGATTTATTTTTAGTGGAAGTAACAAACATATGATGGCAGAAATATTTAATAGTGCCAAGCGCCCGTTTTTTTCAAGTACACAAATGATGTATTTGAATCCTATTTCGCAGGATGCATATTATACTTTTATAAAAAATAAGTTTGAAGAGGGTGGGAAAAAAATAGATGACGAAGCGATCGGTTTCATTCTCGAATGGACGAGGCTACATACTTATTACACACAGGTTATTTGTAATAACACGTATGCTTTACCGTTAAAAAATATCCGTTTGGAAGATGTCAAGCAGGTTTGCAGTAATCTTTTATTATCTCAGCAAGCCACTTATGTTCAATACCGTCAGTTGTTAAGTCCTGTGCAATGGCAACTTTTGATTGCGATCGCCAAAGAAAGAAAAGTGTATCAGCCTCAGTCTAAGACATTCATACAGAAATATAAGATAGGAACACCTGCTAATTCCAAACGAGCACTCGATGCTTTGCTGGAAAAGGAAATGATTTACCGGGAGGAAGATGTTCGTGATTTATGGTACCAGGTATATGATGTATTTCTGTCCCGCTGGCTTGAATTGACTTTTTGATAGTATGTCTAAATGTTTACCCTTAATGGAGCTGGCGTCAAGACTTGTCAACAAGGGGGTAAATGGGGATAGAAGAATTATCAAAATGTAAAATAAGGCCTCTTGTCAGTGAGTTGTATGAGGGCTTTATAGGGAAGATGAATTTTTACTCGTTTTATTCGTTATAAGTGAATATCATTATTTTTATATTTACTTGATGTGGGTATCTTTATGATTTTATTTATAACGCATATGTAGGGATTGGTAGAATGAATGGTGTTATCTGTGTGAATTTGCTGTTTGGATTTTGTATGTATTATTGCTCTTTCTAGAAAGAAAAACTGTTTTTTAACATGTCTTTGTGCATGAAAAAGAATGCTCTAAAAGCGCTTTTTTCGACTGCAATCAATAAAAAACTCGTTTTAAACGGAGTTCAACTTCATTTAAAACGAAAAAAATTTTGCTTTAAACGGAGTTGAAATTTGTTTTAAGTGAATAGTTGGAATTGATATTGGCTGATTATATGTTAAATAGTGTATTTATTTCCATTCTATTTTGTCCGTTTTGTGAAAAATGGCGGATATGAAATTTGTGCAAAATGCATTATTCTGATATTGGTTAGGTAAAAAGGATGTCTTTTTGATAATAGGGAAATTCTGATTGGTGTTTTTATTTTGAATATACTTGCTGTTAATTTGTGCATTAAATATTTAATTCGGATATTGCAGTTCGAATAACACACAAGTATTGATATGAAAAACGCCATATTACTATTTATCCTTTTCTGTTTGTTCTTTTCCTGTAAAAGTAACAATGAAATTAATTTAAAGATACAAGAAGCGGAAGAATTGATTCGGGCTGAACAGCCGGATAGTGCTTTTGCCTTGTTGGAAAGTATTACCAATCCGGAGGTGTTGAGTGATAAGGTATTTGCTCATTTCTGCATGGTTTCTGCCGGTTTATCCGAACAGTTGTGTGAAGACATGCCGTTCGTGCCGCAAATGGAGCGAGCAAATGATTATTACGAAAAACACGGCTCTCTGGAAGAAAAGATGAATAGCTTACTGTATCTGGGGATGGCTTACGAGGGGGAGACCGATTATGAATGGGCGATGAAATCCTATCTGAGCGCGGTAGAGTTGGCGAAAAAAGCAAAAAACTATCGGCTGGTGGGGAAATTGTATAATAAGATGGCTCAGTTGCATGATTTTGATGACAATTACGAAGAAGCGAAACTTTGCCATCTCTCGAGTGGAGAATATTACCTGAAAGGGAATGATAGTGTGAATTATATTTATTCGATTCGGGATATAGGATGGATACATCTATTGAAAGAAGAATATGACGAGGCTTTGGAATATCATCAGAAAGCCTATCGATTGGCTTTGCCTTTGAATGATTCGTTGTTATTGAGTTCTTTGACGAACCGGTTGGGAATTAATTATGAAGAAATGAAAAACTATGCATTGGCAGAAAAATTTTTATTTCAATCGATTGCTTATGATGAGGCGGGTAGTGCACCGACTTATTTGGCATTGGCTGGTTTGTATACGGGGGAAGGTCAATATGATAAAGCGCGTACATATATTGAAATGGTAGTTTTGCATAAAACAGCCAAGCGTCCTTTGACCGGTGGTATATTGTATCAATCGTATATGTTGGAAAAAGAATTGGGTAATTATAGTTTGGCTTTAGATTATTATGAGCGTTTTAACCATATTGCTGATTCTGTAGCTGAATTGCAATCGCAAATGGACTTGTTGAAGGTGGAAAAGCGATATGAATATGCAGAGGTATTGAATCGGAATACTATTTTGGAATTAAAGTATTCTCGAAATATTATTGGGGGAATTTTGTTGTTGATATTTATTCTTATTGGTTTTTATATTTATAAGAAAAGATTAGATAAGGCAAATGAAAAATTGAAAAAGGAACAAGAGGGAATTGTTAAAAAAATGCAAGAAAAAGAGTTGAAGGTACAAGGCTTAAGCAAACAAGTCTTGAGCATTCGAGAGGGTATATTGGAAAATACGGAAACATATAAAAAGATCATGCAGAATGCTTGTTCGGTAGAGGAGGCTAAAAAGAATCCGTTGACGAATGAGGACTGGTTGTCGTTGTACGGATCATTAAAAATAACTTATCCGTTTTTCATGGATGGATTGGAACAGCAACTCCCTGGGTTGACAGAGGAGGAAAGGCATTTTTGTTGTTTGTTGAAGTTAGGGTTGGACAACCAGCAATTGGCAATCTTTCTGGATATACAATCTACTTCGGTCGATCGCAGGCGTTATCGGATCCGTAAAAAGGGGAAATTTGAAAATACACAAACAACATTGGAAGAGTTGATTGCTGCGCTTTAGAGATCTCTTTAAGATAGGTGAAAGACCCTCTGTACATATATTGTTGTATGTACAGAGGGTCTTTGTTTATTGATAATCAATTCGTTATACGCTTGTCGCGGTAAAGTGGCCTGTACATGTGTTTGCCGCTTAAAGGTCTTGTGTCCTAGTTTTATCTCTCTACTTTTGCCATAGATTATAAAACACAAAAGAAATGAAAAGATGTTTGTTAGTTGCGATGTTGCTCTGCGTAACAATTGCAGGTTTTGCAAAAAGGGAGAAGATCTATTTAAATGATAGACGTCGTTCTTTAATGCCTCCGATCGAAGCCTATATTGATGGGCAGGTATTAGAGTTGGGAATTTCAGACGAGTTAAAGACATTGGATATAGTAATAGAAGATGTTGCAGGAAATATAGTTTTTGACTCTTCTATTGAAGGATATAGTAGAACCATTCCTTTGGAGTTGGATTTGAAAAAAGGAACCTATATCATTATTGTTCTTAGTGATGAGTATAAACTATGGGGAAATTTTTCTATAGAATAGAATTATTATTGTATTATTAATTATATAAATTACATTTTATGAATAAGTTAATTATGTTTATTGGTACATGTTTGTTTTCATGTGCATTATTTTCTTGTGGAGAAAATAGCGTTTTAGAAGAAGTTGATAATAGTGGTGATGCTCCACAGACTAAATCATCAGTAGATGTCCCTTGCTATGTTCAAGGAGATGGTTCGCTTTGTTTTAGAAGTACAAAAGATTATTTTGCTGTAACTGACTCGCTTATTAAGTTAACAGATCAGGAGTTAAATAATTGGGAAAAGACAATGGGATTTGTTTCTTATCGATCCTATGTGAATAAATTCGTTAATGAGGTAGAAGAAGCATATAACGATGAGGATTTTGATAAATTCGATCAATTATTAAATAAGTATGCTGAATATATTTATTTGGATACAGACAGTCTTGTTAAGCCGGTTATTAAATCAAAGACTTATCAGTGTATTACAAATAAAGATGGTGTGTTTTACTTAGGAGATGTGAAAAATGTAGTAGATGAGACTTCTGTTTATTCTATAGGGAAAGAACGTTCTATGTCTCCAAGAATTTCTTATGTAATGACTGGGAATGCAAGAGAAGTAACCGATGTTATTGGATATAAAGAATATAGTTATAAAAAAGCAGACTATACAAAGATGGTAATTACATCATGTTCGTTACTTAGAAATGTAGTGTTAACTGATACTCAGGGGACAAATGAGGCTTGTATACAATTCCATATTTTTGTTGATGGAAAAAGGAAAAAGGGAAGTTGGAAGCATTATTCAACATCGTATGCCGTGGAGCAAATAGAATGTGTATTTAAAAACATACCTTTAACTGTTAATGAGGATCAAACATTAAAATCGATTGGTGACTTTGAACTTTCTCATCCCGGGTTGGATGAGGCTGATGTGTCTGATAATCACACATTTGTGTATAATTTAGGTTTAAGTGTTAGGAATTATACGAAACCTGTCCAACATGCAGCTTGCATACATTATAAGGCAATAACCGGAGGTACAAATCCGGAAGGTCTCGGTTACAATTATGCGAATGGAAAATATGGTATGGATGAAGACCATAATGCTGGTAATTGTGCTAAAAAAGTATGTGATGAGCATGACAATGTACATTCTGGAGAATGATTAATTCAGTATACTGAAATTGTATGAAAACAAAATTTTACATCATGCTTGTACTAATTCTTTTTAGTGCAGCAAAAATGAGTGCTCAATTTCGTTTGGGGGCAGAAATTGGAATGAATGTTTCTTCTTTGGCTATTATTGCCAATTCACATAACGTAGATGTTACAGGAGGAGTTTCTGTCGACTATTTGTTTAAGAATGGAGTTATGCTACAATCCGGATTATCTTATTCGAGTAAAGGTGCTTCCGGATTATGGGATCGATATAATTATTCGTCTGTATTAAGGCATGCTAATATCCATTTGGGGTATCTTGAGATTCCTTTAATGGTCGGTTATCGGATTCCTTTAATGGAAAAGGTACATTTGGTGCCTTCTATTGGAACATACTTTGCCTGTGGTGTAGTTGGTTCTGGTGATCTTGATATTATTGTTTCAGATGAAAGTGGAAGTACTCGCCCCGCTGAAACCTGGGATAATCCATTTAAAGACTTTAAAAAAGAAGGATTTGTAGATACGGAAATCAAAGCATTTGATCGTTTTGACTCCGGACTGCGTTTTGGACTGTCTGGTGAAATATCTGATTTTGTCATTTCTTTTGCTTATGATCTGGGACTAAAGAAAGTATGGTCTGGTTTTGATACTCCAAGTTATAAAACTTCAACTCATAAGATGAAAAACAGAACAGCCAGTATTTCTGTTGGTTATAAATTCTCTTTGTAAGAGAAATCTGTTTTATATCAAAGGAGGTGCCAAAAGTCTGTTTTGTCATGGCGGACTTGATCCGCCAACTCATACTACACTGATTATAGCGCTTAGTATGCGATCCTGGGTCAAGCCCGGGATGACAGGATCGTGACTTTTGACACACTTTCTTACTTTTGACAGAAAAATCTATATCTCTTTATTTTCTTAATGTGTATGTGCTTTTTCTGTGTGATTAATCGATAAGTTTAAAACTTATTCTTAGTTTTGCAAACGAAGGAATATTTGTAGTGATATTTGCGAGATGTTGATTGTGTTTATTTATTAATTAAATAATGTGGCGTATGAAAAAGCATTTATTATTTCTTTTTCTTTTGGTGGCTATGAGTAGCCATGCACAGTTGAGAACAGGTTTACTGGTAGGGGGTGGTTTGGGATTTGACAGAAATGTAGCTCCCAATATGAAGAATCCCGATATTATTGAAAAAGTAGCTAAGGGGACAAAACTCTTTGAAGATTACAAGTTTAATTTACAGCTGGGCTATCGTTTCCGTATTGAAGACAAGAAACATACCCGGTGGTTCTATGATATTGATCCGCTGGTTAATGCCAAAATGTTTAAATCGAAAGATGTCAGGTCTGATGCAGGTCGTGTTGAGGCGAACGATGCGAATCTTTCACTCGCCTTGTCTTCTTCCGTTAATTATAAGATCGTGAAAGGCTTATATGCAGGTCTAGGACTGGAGCCTACCTGGTATGTGGCTTCCGACGGGAAGAAGTTTGATATTCCGCTTTTATGGAAAGTCGGTTATAATATCAATAATAAGATCGATATCTCTGTGAACTACCGGTTAGGCTTTACAAATACGATAGATACCGAGAAGTTCAGGAAGGGACAAATTTCCGATTGTAATATATCTGTATTTATCCCGTTTACACTTTGTAAATAAATGAATATATGATGAAAAAGACACTGGTATTAATTGTTATTGCATTGTTCTCTGTTTTTAATTGTGTACAGGCCGCTGATATAGAGGCACGTACCGGTATAATGGGTGGAGATGTATGGGGGCTTCATGCGGGAGCCTATATAAACTTTCCGCAATCAACATTATTTTCAATTCAGACCGGGGTGTTGTTGCATACGGCAAATAGGTCGGCAATCGGCAATTCGGATACATGGGATATTGATTTTAATATCCCGGTTTATGCATCATTCCACATTCCATTGAAGGAAAAGGCAAATCTTCGTCTGAATGGAGGCGCTTATTTTGGTACGGGGCCGGAAGTTCAGGTAGGTGCTACGGCAGAAGTCAGTGTTGAAATGAAAAGAGTCTTTGTCGGCGTTAACTGCTTCCAGAACTGTATAAATGAACAGGAGTTCCTGTTTGGACTATATGTCGGATACAAATTCAAATTGTAATAAAAGCAGAGTATCTTACTGAAAATGTGAGATACTCTGTTTTCTTATTTGCATAATGCCCATAAAAATGATAAATTCGCTGTCCAAATAGACAGCTATGTTCGATTCAGACCGATGCTGTACTATTGAAAAATCCGTAAAGAAATATGAAAGATTCAGAGATGTCAAATTCGCAAACAATAGAGGTTTTATATGATAAAATCTCTATGTTGATAGAGTCGACTCGTAGACAACTAGCTACAGCTATAAATGTGGCTATGGTGTATACAAACTATGAAATAGGACGTTATATTGTGGAAGAAGAACAGCAGGGAGCTTCTCGTGCGGAGTATGGTAAAGCTACATTGAAAGAATTGTCAAATAGGCTTTCGCAACAATTTGGCAATGGATATTCTTACCCGAATTTGAAGAGAATCAGACAGTTTTATGTAACTTATTCTAATAAGCTCAACAGTGTTGAGCCAATTGAAACGGAGATTTTATCAGGGCAGACCGTCCAGTTTACTCTTAGCTGGTCACATTATCTTGTTCTTATGCGGATAGAAAATCCTGAAGAACGAAATTTTTATGAAATAGAATGCGGCAAACAGAATTGGAGTGTACGACAATTAAGTAGACAAATTGGATCAAGTTTATATGAACGATTAGCATTAAGCCGAAACAAGAACGAGGTAATGCGTTTGGCAATAGAAGGGCAGACATTAGAGAAATCATCTGATATAATAAAGAATCCATTGACTTTGGAATTTTTGGGGTTGAGAATAGATGCTGCTTATAGTGAGAGTAAGCTTGAAAATGCGATCATAGGAAAATTGCAAGACTTTCTATTGGAGTTAGGAAAAGGTTTTTTATTTGAAGCGCGTCAGAAGCGTTTTACTTTTAACGAGCAACATTTCTTTGTTGATTTGGTTTTTTATAATCGATTGTTACAATGCTATGTTCTCATAGACTTGAAAGTTGATAAATTAACACATCAGGATTTAGGACAAATGCAGATGTATGTCAATTTCTTTGATCGTTATGTAAAGATGGATTTTGAGAAACCGACGATTGGTATTTTGCTTTGTCAGGAGAAAAATGATGCTTTAGTCAAACTCACTCTACCAGAGAATGCAAATATTTATGCAACGGAATATGCGCTATATCTTCCGAATAAAAGCTTACTACAAAGAAAATTGAAGGAATGGATTGATGAGTTTGAAGATAAAGGCGATGACGATTATGTTTTGTGAATTATATAGACAGAAATAGACAGCTATGCTTGATTTAGACAAACGATCCCTTATGTATCTGCCGGGTGTAGGCCCGAAGAAAGCGGAGATATTACGGAAAGAGGCCGGAATATCTTCGTATGAGGATTTGTTGTTTTATTTCCCGTATAAATATATCGACCGTAGCCGGTTTTATAAGGTTTCCGAAATAACGGGAAATATGCCTTATATCCAACTGAAAGGACGTATTCTGTATTATGACACGGTGGGGGAAGGGCGAACCCGGCGATTGGTGGCTAAATTTACCGATGGCACCGGGACGATCGACCTCGTCTGGTTCAAAGGTCTTAATTATGTGACCGATAAATACAAAACGGGGACAGATTATATTGTTTTCGGCAAACCGACCGAGTTCGGACATATTTATAATATTCCCCATCCCGATATCGATCCGATGGATCAGGCAGACCAGGTGGCAGCCGGTCTGACACCTTTCTATAATACATCGGAAAAAATGAAAAAGTCGTTCCTTAATTCGAGGGCGATACAGAATCTGCAATATACATTACTGAGTTCTTTGAACTGGATATTGCCTGAAACACTTCCGGCAGATGTCCTGTCGCGTATCCGGATGATGCCGTTGAAGGAAGCGATCCGTAATGTCCATTTTCCGGAGTCGACGGAGAAGCTGAGACAGGCACAGTTGCGCTTGAAGTTCGACGAACTGTTTTTTATACAGTTGAATATCCTCCGTACAGCCAGTCTGCGGAAGTTGAAGCTGAAAGGAATCGTATTCCCCACTGTCGGGAATTACTTTAATACATTCTATAAAGATTATCTTCCGTTTGAACTGACCGGTGCACAAAAACGGGTGGTGAAGGAGATCCGTGCCGATATGGGGAGCGGGCGGCAGATGAACCGTCTGTTGCAGGGAGATGTGGGAAGCGGAAAGACGTTGGTCGCTTTACTCTCCATGCTGCTGGCTGTCGATAACCATTGTCAGGCTTGCATGATGGCGCCGACGGAAATACTGGCAACCCAGCATTATGCTACCGTGATGGAATTCCTGAAAGATATGGATATTCGTGTTGCCTTATTGACCGGATCGACGAAAAAGAAGGAGCGTAATAAAATACTTCCGGCCATTGCCAGCGGTGAAATACAGATCGTGATAGGAACGCATGCCCTGATTGAAGAAACTGTGGTATTCTCTTCACTCGGGTTGGCTATTATTGACGAACAACATCGTTTCGGTGTGGAACAACGTTCACGCCTCTGGAAAAAGAATGCAGTTGTCCCTCACGTATTGGTGATGACGGCTACTCCTATTCCCCGGACACTTGCCATGACTTTGTATGGTGATCTGGACGTTTCCGTTATTGATGAGTTACCCCCCGGTCGCAAGCCTATCCAGACAGTGCACCGTTACGATAATAAAAAAGCCCAGTTATATGATTTTCTGCGTAAGGAAATCCAGTTGGGGCGCCAGGTGTATGTTGTTTACCCGCTGATTGAAGGAAGTGAGAAGCTGGACTATAAAAATCTGGAAGACGGTTTCGAAACATTTAAAGAGGTGTTTCCCGAATATAAAGTTTGCATGGTGCATGGGAAAATGAAAGTAGCGGACAAGGAAACCGAAATGCAGAAATTTATTACCGGCGAAGCGCAGATATTGATGGCAACAACTGTTATCGAGGTAGGGGTGAATGTTCCGAATGCCTCTGTGATGGTGATTGAAAGTGCCGAACGTTTCGGTCTGTCACAATTACACCAGTTGCGCGGCAGGGTAGGACGTGGTGCGGAACAATCCTATTGTATCCTGGTCTCTTCTTATAAGCTGAGCAACGATACCCGTAAGCGTCTGGAGATAATGGTGAACAGCAATAACGGTTTTGAGATTGCAGAAGCCGACCTGCACCTTCGCGGACATGGAGATCTGGAAGGAACCCAGCAAAGCGGGGAAGGGCTTGACCTGAAGATTGCGAACCTGGCTGCTGACGGGCAGATATTGCAATATGCGCGGGATATCGCACAGGAAGTCTTGGACAAAGACCCCGAATTACTGTCCGAACCCAACCGGATTTTGAACGAAAGGTTAAAAACACTCTTTACCCGGAAGATAAACTGGAGTATGATTAGCTAATATGTTGTGAAACATGTTTTTGTGTAAGTGTTTGTATTTCAGAAAGAATAGTGCGTCGTTTTGAATTTCTTCACTTTCATTGCGGAAATTTTTCCGGATTGAATTTTGTCAACTTGCTCAAAATAACGAACTTTGGTCAATTTGTAAAAAATAGGGTCTGTTTCACAGCTTATTTTACTTCTGGATTCCATTTCGAAAAATGATAAAAATGAAAATAAGAGCACTACTTTTTATTTGTTGTACTTCCTTTATGGTTTCGGCTGTATCAGCTCAGAAACAAACAGGGACAGATACTCCAAAAGAAACTATACATATAGTAAAAATGGATAAACGCGTATCCGAACTGATGGCTGACCGTGTTACCATCCGTAAAGATATGGGTTTGAAAGAACTGGCAGAGATCAATGCAAGAGTTGATGAATCTCTTGCTGCCAATGAAGCCCTTCTGTTTCCTGCAGATGAATTGTACGGATCGAACTGGGACACCCGTTGGGTAGATCCTTTCCGTGGAGGAGCTAAAGTTGAAATGCCGGATTCCTGCGCTATAGATTGTTCAACATTTATTCTTCCTATCGATACAATGACGCGCGTTACCTCTAAATATGGTCCCCGTCGTCGTCGTATGCATAAAGGAATAGACCTGAAGGTTCAGGTAGGCGATACGATCCGTGCAGCATTTGACGGAAAGGTACGTATCCGTAATTTCGAACGTCGCGGATATGGAAATTACCTGGTGGTTCGCCATCCGAACGGACTTGAAACAGTTTACGGTCACTTATCCAAATCACTTGTTGATGTAAACGACATTGTTCGTGCAGGCGATCCGATCGCATTAGGAGGAAACACCGGACGTTCTACCGGTTCTCATCTTCATTTCGAAACCCGCTTCCTGGGACAGGCTATCAATCCGGCCGACATTATTGATTTCGAAAACTCAGTTCCTCATCAGGATGTTTATGTATTCCATAATATAAAGATTAACGGGCGTAAGAGTAATATTTATACTTCTTCAAGTGACCAGATGGTTTATCACCGTGTGAAATCGGGTGATACACTGGGTAAGATTGCCCGCATGTATGGCACGACAGTTAATGAGCTTTGCCGTTTGAATGGCATCAAGAGTACTTCTATGCTTCGTTTAGGTCAGTCAATCCGTTGTAGTGCCGGAAAAGAAGCGACTGTAGCAGCTAAATCTGCAACCAAAAAGACAAATACGCAAACTGTAGCAAAAGCGGTTAAGACTACAACTGTAGAAGCTGCCACTCCGGTTGCCTCTCTGACTGGAAATGTCAGTGCTGATCAGGAAGCAACACCTGTTTACCACCGCATTAAGAGTGGTGATACCTTGGGTGCTCTGGCTGCTAAATACGGAACAACAGTTGGCAAGTTGTGCGAAATGAATGGTATATCCAAAACTACTGTTTTGAAACTGGGTCGTTCCATCCGCTGTAAATAAGTTATTTTTAAGATAAAGGCAAGGCGCAGATGGAAACTTCATCTGTGCCTTTGTTGTTTTTTTACTATCTTTGCGGCATAATATATTTAGTATATGGCTGATACGAAAGAGCAATTCGAGAAAGTGATCTCCCAATGCCGGGAGTTGTTCGAAAAGAAGTTGAAAGATTACGGTCCCTCCTGGCGGATTATGCGTCCCCTGTCTGTGACCGACCAGATATTTATTAAGGCAAACCGTATCCGCAGCCTCGAGATAAAAGGGGTGAGCATGGTGGACGAAGGGATACGTCCGGAGTTTGTTGCGATCGTTAATTACGGAGTGATCGGACTGATCCAGTTGGCAAAAGGTTTTTCGGATACGACCGATATGACGAATGAGGAAGCGTTGGCATTGTACGATAAGTACATAACGGAAACCAAAGAGTTGATGTATGCCAAGAACCATGATTACGATGAAGCCTGGCGCAGCATGCGTATCAGTTCCTATACCGATCTGATCCTGATGAAGATCTACCGTACCAAACAGATAGAAAGCCATGGTGGCAAGACGATCGTATCGGAAGGTGTGGATGCCAATTATATGGATATGATTAATTACGCCCTGTTCGGTTTGATCAAACTCGAATATGGCGAAGAATAATATATGAACTATAAAGAGACTGCAATAAAGATACTGACAGAGTGCAGCCGTCTGCTGATCGGGGTCGTGTTTATCTTCTCCGGTTTTGTAAAGGCGGTCGATCCGATGGGAGGCGCAATTAAGATAGGCGACTATCTGACTTCTTTCGGGTTGGATATGTTGCAGCCTTTTACTGTCCTGGCATCTTTTGCCCTTTCGGCTGCCGAGTTTGCCATGGGTGTTTGTATGTTGTTAGGGGTATACCGCCGCTACAACTCTTTCCTTGTTTTACTTTTTATGGCGTTCATGACGCCGCTGACGTTGTATCTTGCGATATTCAATCCGGTTTCCGACTGCGGTTGTTTCGGGGATGCAGTCGTTATTACGAATTGGGAGACGTTTTTTAAGAACCTGGTTCTTTCGGCTGCTGCTATTATGGTGTTCATGAACTGCGGCAAGATGTTCCAGTGTTTTACTTATAAAGTTTACTGGTTCGTAGCGTTGTTCTCTTACTTTTTCTGCATTGGGTTTGCTTACTGGAATTACAATCATCTGCCGGTCATGGATTTTCGTCCGTATAAGATCGGGGCAAATATCCCTTCTTTAATGGCAATACCCGATGGCGCTCCCGAAGATGAGTATAAATATACTTTTGTCTATGAGAAAGATGGCGTACAGAAAGAATTTTCTTTGGAAAACTATCCGCAAAATGACAGTGCCTGGACATTTGTTGAGTCGAAGACCGAACTGATAAAGAAAGGGTATGAACCTCCTGTGGCTTCTTTTAATATCTATAATGCCGAAGGAGACGATGTCACCGATGAAATATTACATAATCCGCAGCCGGTTCTGCTGCTGATCGCTCCGAAACTGGAAAAGGCGGATGATGAACAGATCGACGAGATAAACGGAGTGTATGATTATGCGCTGGAATATGAAATGCCATTCTATTGTGTGACCGGTTCCTCTCCTGAAATGATCGATGAATGGAGCGACAATACCGGTGCCGAATATCCGTTCCGTATGGCCGACGAAGTATTATTGAAGACGATCATCCGTTCTAACCCGGGGCTGGTACTGCTGAAAGACGGTACTGTGATGGGCAAATGGCATTATAACGATATCCCGGACGAGGAACATGTAAAGGCTGAGATCGAAGATCATTTGAACCTGAGTGAAACAAAAGAAAAAGAAGATGGCTGGCTTATTACCATTTTATTGACTTTTACCGTACCTTTGCTGCTCGTTTGGGTATATGACTTTTTCCGATTCCGCCGGAGACGGAAAGAGAAGGCTGAATAAAAGATTTTATTGTATTTATATATTTAATTAATTAAATCATGAGAAAGAATATTGTTGCAGGAAACTGGAAGATGAACACAACTCTTCAGGAAGGTCTGGAATTGGCAAAAGGATTAAATGAAGCCCTGAAAGGCAAAGCTATCAACTGTGATGTAATCATCGGTACTCCGTTCACTCACCTGGCAAGCATCGCTGCTGCTATCGATACTGATAAAATCGGTGTAGCTGCTGAAAACTGTGCTGACAAAGAAAAAGGTGCTTACACCGGTGAAGTTTCTGCTGCTATGGTTGCTTCTACAGGTGCTAAATATGTAATTTTGGGTCACTCTGAAAGACGTGCTTACTATCACGAAACTCCGGAGATTCTGAAAACTAAAGTTCAGTTGGCTCTGGCTAACGGTCTGACCCCGATCTTCTGTATCGGTGAAGTACTGGAAGAAAGAGAAGCCGGCAAACACTTCGAAGTGGTAGACGCTCAGATCAAAGAATCTTTGTTCGACCTTTCTGCTGAAGATTTCGGTAAGATCGTTCTGGCTTACGAACCGGTTTGGGCTATCGGTACAGGCAAGACTGCTTCTGCTGAACAGGCTGAAGAAATCCACGCTCATATCCGTGCTACACTGGCTGCAAAATATGGTAACACAGTGGCTGACGACTGCACAATCCTGTATGGTGGTAGCGCTAATGCCGGTAACGCAAAAGAATTGTTCTCTAAACCGAACGTAGACGGTGGTCTGATCGGTGGTGCTTCTCTGGCTGTTGATAAATTCATGCCGATCGTTGAAGCATTTTAATGACATTATCCTGTAGGGAAAGGGCAAACGCTCTTTCCCTCCCGATTTGAACATAAAAATAAATCACAATGAAGAATTCTCCTTGTATCACTTTCTTATTTATGTTACTGGTTTGTGTGACCGGGGCGTCAGCACAAACGAGTGTCGACGGATCGGCACAGACGATCTTTGACGACCTGCAAACATCGAAGCCCGGTAAAGGCGAGGTGATTGTCAATCAGCCGGAGGCCCTTCGTAAAATGGTGGGAGTACGCCTGTATGGTGATAATGTAGAGAAGACGGATAGTACTGCCTTCCTGAAGATACAGGGATTCCGGACACAGGTGTTTTCCGGAAATAGCCAACGTAAGTCGAAAGATGAAGCGTTCGAAAAAGAAAAGAAGATCAAGGAACTTTTCCCTGATGTCCCGACTTATGTCAGCTATACCGCACCGTTTTGGAAACTGCGTGTAGGTGATTTCCGTTCACACGAAGAAGCATATCATATGCAACGCCTGTTGATGACAGCTTTCCCTTCGTTCGGAAAAGAAATGTATATTGTCCGGGAAGAAGTAAAAATTCCATTGAATTAACTAAGAAAATAAGAAACTTGTCCCCGTGGCTGACACGGATAATTATAGAAATGACAAAAGAAATAGACGACAAGACCTTGGCGGCACGCGAAGAACTGGCCGGCCATTACAAACAAATATTAGGCCTGCTGGGCGAAGATGCCGAACGTGAAGGTCTGATCAAAACGCCGGAACGTGTAGCAAAAGCTATGCAGTTTTTAACCAAAGGATACAACGAAGATCCTGCAAAGGTACTTGCTTCCGCTATGTTTCAGGAAGAGGACTACAAGCAGATGGTTATTGTAAAAGATATTGATTTCTTTTCGCTGTGTGAACATCATATGCTTCCGTTCTTCGGAAAGGCCCATGTCGCTTATATTCCCAAGAAATATATTACGGGGCTGAGCAAGATTCCCCGGGTAGTGGATATCTTTGCCCGCCGCCTGCAAATCCAGGAACGCCTGACTATGCAGATCAAGGACTGCATCCAGCAAACGTTGGACCCTCTGGGTGTCATGGTGGTGATCGAAGCACAGCACATGTGCATGCAGATGCGCGGTGTGGAGAAACAGAATTCCCTGACGACAACTTCCGACTTTACAGGTTTCTTCCAGCAGGCTAAGACGCGTGAGGAATTTATGAACCTGATCAAGAATAACCGGTAGGATTTGCGGTGACCGTACGGGATTATACGGTCACCTGATTGTTTAAGGACGTAGCACGTCTGTGAACACAGCCTTTTGATTGGTGAATTTTAATCCGTTCCCATCCTGGTATGTTCCAAATTCCGAGATGATGGCACCATTGTCGCCTGCACGAAGGAAATGAGGAGACAAGAGTTCCTTCAGCGGAAGTATATCGCCTTTATATTACTTGTCGTAAATCTTATTACCTTGTCCGATGACCGAACAGTTTTGCTGTTCGACCTTTAGACGTTCCGCATATTTCCGTAGCTGTGCTTTATGCCGTTCGCAGGGAACGAGGTCTTTTTCAATATCTCCGCGTGGAGTAGCTTTCAGCCGCTTTTGTCCGGTGCGGATGATTTCGACGGCACGGGCATATTTCTGCTTGTCGTTTCTGATTTTGTCTAGGCATGGACTGACTTCCGGGCGGTCGAAAGATATTTGTGCAGGTAATTCTCTCCAAAAACAGTCGAGTAACCAAATGTTTATACCCGTCAAAGCTGTTAATTCCCGTATTTCGTGATCGTACAATGGACTTCGTCCGGCAAGAGTTGAATCGAATGCAGATTCGTATACCGGATAATAAACCCCGTTTAGGTCCATCCAAGTGTAAAATGTCTCTTTTTCTTTAACCGATAATTTGATATTGTGATGGTTTTCATCGATAATTTTAGTAAGCTTACTTGCATGAGATCCCCAAGAGTAAGGTTTTTGTATCTGTGCTGGCCCTCCGCCAATAAGGGTAACTTTCTTTTTTACATATAGATTGACATAGGCTGCATTAAAAAATGGATTTTTATCTTTCGCTAATACCAATTTCTCGCGATTTTTGAGGTCGAAGTCATGACAACGTACACAATTTTTATCTAATATGGGTTGAATTTGCTCCATAAAAGAGAAGCTTTTGGCAGCCTTTCCCATCCAGCCGTTCAGTTTGACAGGGCTTTTTTTCAGTGCCAATGGTTTTGCTCCCATAGAGCTGGGTGTGCTTAAACGATCTTCATGGCAGCCAATACAACCGTTTGTTTCTCCTGGCATCACCATTGTACCGCTACGCATGGACTGAATCATTTTTTTGTTTTTGTCAAGCAGCTGAAAATAAACGTATGTGCCGGATGGTACTTCAAAATTGGCGGATCCATCTTCTTCCACCGGAACTTCTCCCAGGATTCGTTTGATTTCAAAACTATGCCAGTTAACAGCCGGAGCTTGCTCTCCTTGGCCATACCAGGCATCTTTTGTCCATGTTTTTTTTTCTGGTGATTCGATAACACGCAAGTATTTGACGGTTCCAGGCTCTACCCCATTCATGTGTGTACCGTGATATACGTTTTGCACGTAAAAAGTTCCTTTTTTGTCTGTGTAGTTTCTATTTGTAGGTATAGTATGAGGTTTGGGGCGTGCTTGGATAATCATTGGATCGAAAAGGCTTCGGCTTCCTTCTATAAGTAATTCTTGTGTACTGTCTCGCCCGATTAGATAAATGCCTGATTTAGAATCTATGGGGGCTTGTTTATGGGTTTTTGTCCAAATTGTTCGTGATGCAAGAAAGAAATTTTCATTTACGGGGAAAGGATCTTCAAAGAAGTAATCAATCCATTTGAATGAATCCAAATTTCCTTTGCCGATCAAATTTCTGCTATTTTCCGGCCATATTTGTATAACAGGTTCAATGCCGTCTACTCCTTTTTTTCTGTCAATAATGGCGAGTGCTCCCCAAGGGCGGTCGTGGCATGATCCGAAGATACAAATCACCTGGTCGGTCCCAGGTATTTGGCGAGCATCGATTACTCCACCTGGTGATTGGGTATTGTTACCATAATAGATGGAATGTTTTGTTCCATCTGGATTTACTGTCCATAAACCTTGTGCATCACCGAAGTTACGGTCGACATATTCCCAACGGTCGTATAAGATTCTACCATCGTTCAATAAGGTAGAATGCCCTTCAAACAATGTGCTTATACCGATTTGTGTGATATTGGCACCGTCTGCTTCCATACGATACAGGTTACACATAATATGTCGATTACACATGCAATACTTTGGCTGGCGTGTAGAGCTGAATACGATCCCTCCGTCAGGCAGGTACAGTGGGTCAATATCAGACACACCTTCTGCAAACGTGAGTTGTTTTAATTCGGAGCCATCTATATTAATTTCGTAGATATGATAGTAATCGTCTTTATTTTTCCGCATAGAGAAAATTATCTTTTTACCGTCAAAAGATAATTCAGGATCACGAATTACGCCATTTTCCAGTTCTATCAGTGTCGTTGTATTTCCGGTATTGATATCATATATTCTCATGGCTCCTCCTGGGCAGAAGCTGTTTTCGTTAATTTCTCCTTTTTGAAATATGGTTGCTGTATTGTGATGGTCTGGAGCGTATTGTTCTCGTTCTATATATAATATTTGTTTTCCTGCTAATTGTTCTTTTGCATGAGATGTTAGCGTAATCTTTTTGGGATTCATTTGTTCGGCAGAAAGTAATGTGCTTCCTCCGAATAGGAAGGTCAGAAGAATTAAGAATTTGTAGTAGCTTTTCATGATGTCCATATTAAGAAAGTAAGAATTTATTCAGGAATATACCCCATGTTAGCGGAGATAATGCGAGCAGTCCGGATCAGTTCTTTCGATGTCTCCGGGAATTTTTCTTTATCCAGCCGGCCGGATGGGCCGGAGGTCCAAATAGTGGCCGCGATGGTCCCGAACTGATTGAATATCGGAGTGGCGATGCAATGAACGCCGGCCATTTCTTCTTCCAGGTCGGATGCATACCCCATTTTTCTGATGCGGTTGATCTCTTTGCGCATCTGTGTTTCGTTGGCTATCGTATGTTTGTTGAAGACTGTGTATTGGATGGTTTGCATAGCCTTTTCGCGTTCTTCGTCCGATAGATAGGCTAAAAATATTTTGCCCGGCGCCGATGCGTGCAGGCAAAAACTTGTTCCGGGACGTAACAGGAAGGTGAAATTATGTGACCCTAAAACCTGTTCGAGAAGGACTACCCGGTTTTCCATAAAGACACCTAGCATGACACTCTCTTTGATCGTATCGCGGAGGGCACGCATCGGGGCTAATGATTGTTCTACGATATTTGATTCTCCCAAGGCGGCCAGTCCCAGTTTCAGAAATCTTTTAGACAATGAAAACCGTTGTGTATCGGCATCTTTTGTCAGGTAGCCCATGCCTTGCATGGAGCTGAGCAGCCTGTATATGGTCGTTTTGGGAGTATCCAGTAAATTAACGAGTTCCTGCATGGTTAGTCCGCTGGGGTAGTTAACCAGAAATTCCAATAGCTCGAAGCTCTTTTCCAGCATTGGAATATTGTATTTGGCAGCGTTTTTCTCTTGTATTTCTTCTTGAGTAATCATGGTCCTTTTAGATTGTTTTATGGTTTCTGATATGAAACTTTGTTTCTTATTTGAAACAAAAGTAGAGTTTTCCAGGAAATAGGCCTTATTTATTTTGTTAATAAATAATATAATTGTTCATCTTCCTTGTAATTATCCATCTTTGCATACGACTGATATAGTAAACAATACGATTGTTAGTAAATGAAAGCACAGCAACAAGAGAAGGAGTTTATCGCACTTGTAGAAGAATATAAGCAGGTAATATATAAGGTATGCTATATCTATGCAAGTGATCCGGAAAATCTGAATGATTTATATCAGGAGGTCGTGATAAACCTGTGGAAAGCATTTCCCCGCTTCCGGGGCGAGTGTAAGGCTTCCACCTGGGTGTATCGTATCGGGCTGAATACTTGTATTTCTTTTTTCCGCAAATCAAAGTCCAAACCGGAAGTGGTACCGATTTCGGTCGACTTGGAAGATTTTGTGGAAGAAGAAGATAAAACAGCCCAGCTTCATGAACTTTACCGGATGATAAACCGGCTGGGACGTTTGGAGCGTGCACTGATCCTGCTTTGGCTGGAAGAAAAGAGTTATCAGGAGATGGCGGATATTACCGGACTTTCCCGTAATAATGTGGCAGTAAAACTCAATCGTATTAAAGAGAAACTAAGAATCATGTCAAACAGTTAAATTAAAAAGAATATGGAACTGGAAGAATTAAAAGCAGGTTGGAATGTGCTGAACGAGCGATTGGCACAGAATGAGATATTGAATAAAAGGATTATTAAGGAGATGATTGTAACACGAACCAACTCTGCCCTGTCAAGATTAAAATGGATGAACTGGGGAGGTATTGTCCTTGTTTTCGTCATGTTTATTTTAGTGTTGATTATGAAAAATATTGTGGTTATTCGTCCGGCAGCAATGATTATTTCCGGATTGCTGGGGGGGAGCGTTCTTATTTACTGTATTTGTTATTTCCGCTTTCTGGAGCGTTTGGATTTGAATAAACTATCTATCTGTGAGGCTATGGCATGGTGTATAAAGTTCAGAAAAATACAGCGCTGCGGAATGTTTGTGGGGCCTTTGGTCGCTCTGATAGTAATAGTTTCTATCTTTTTCATACATCATCATTACCGTAGCCTTTATCATATGATTGTAGATGCGATAGGCGTGTTGTTTGGTGTTTGCATCGGTTATTTATGTTATAAATATGTGGATAAGAAATCTATAGAAACCATAGAAAAAGGATTGGAGGAATTGAAAGAATTTGAGGATGAATAGCTTTTTAGAATAAATTCGCATGTCTCAACAAATTAAAGAATAATAAACCATTCGTCAAAGGAATCCTTCCGTTTGTCACAATAATTTCCGGACTTGTTTCTACTCGTCTACTTTTGGTGTAAAAACAAAAGATATGAGTGGGAAAAGTGATGACGTGAATGTCCTGAATGTGGCAGGCCATGAAATACCAGTTGCGCGTAATTGTAGAGACCCTGTTTTTGCCTGTATAATAAAAAATCCCCTATAGTCGTCCTAAATATAGAGGGGTAACATACGAAATTGTTCCGACTCTCGTTTAATTCTCATAACGAATTAAATGAAGATTATGAAAAATAAGAGTTGTGTATGGTTGGTGTGTATGTTGTTATGTATTGCCGTAAAGGGAAATGCACAAGTGATAACGTTGGAAAACGGTTTTAGCATAACATCTATGCGAGCAAAAAAAGCCAGTACGAATAAGGTTTATCCCTATCAGATGTCGTTAGGGTATCAGTATTTGGATAAAGGCTGGTATAATTTATCCACAAATATCGGTTATATCCGAAGAGGCGGTCAGGTGAAAATACCTTATAATTCGATAACTGGGTCTGAATGGAGTGGGAGGATTACAGAAAAAGATAAGTTACATTATCTTACATTGAGTACAACTTTCGACATTAAGAAAACAAGTCGTGACGGTTATACTTTTTTTATCGGAGTGGGGCCCAGACTCGATTTTAATTTGAAATCGGTAGTAACAACCTATTCGGATTTTGATGATACAGTTTCAGATTATAAGTCGACAAAAGAAAAGCTGGATGGCATTCATCCTGTCCTGTTCGGTTTGAAATGTGTGGGTGGCATCCGGAAAGACTTCAGGAATATGCAATTAGGATTTAATATCGCTTATTTACCTAGTTTTACCTGTTTATCGGATGGAATACGTGACCGTACATTTACATTTGGATTATCTTTGGGGTATAAATTAAGAACAGAAAAGACGGGTACTATTCGTAGTGTTCGTCGTCATAAATAATAAGATATATAGCTTATGGATCGTAGCAAGGATTCTTCTTATTGGATTGAAAAACTAAATATGTCTCCGCATCCGGAGGGTGGTTATTTTAAGGAAGTATATCGTCCGGACAAGTGGAAACCTATTCCCGGATATCCATCCGACCGCAGAGTATTGACAACGATCTATTATCTGTTGGAAGAGGCGGACTTTTCGGCTTTTCACCGTATTCAATCTCCGGAAAGCTGGTTTTTCCATAAAGGCGAACCTTTACATATTTATTCTTTCGAAAAAGGACAACTTGTTTGTCGTGAACTTTCGGATCAGGAGGGAGGACAGTTGCAGATCACTGTTGAACCTGATACCTGGTTTGCTGCCCGCCTGAAAGAACCGAAAGGGTTTACGTTAGTAAGTTGTGCCGTCGCTCCCGGATTCGAATATAAAGATTTCGAACTGGCCCGGAAAGAAGAACTGGTCGTTAGGTATCCTCAGGAAAAAGAGATTATTGAACAATTGTGTAGATAGAGAAAACTATCTACACAACTAAAATATAAGCTCTGTACTTTGTCTCTTTTGTCACTGGGCATAAAGACAAGTATCCTTCCCTGATTTTGCCATTTTCTATGGTGAGCGGGTAAGCTCCTTTCATGAAACGATGACGTTCGTAGGCTTCCCCGACTTTACTGTCATAAGTGATGTGGAAATCACCAATGGTATGCGGAGCCAGATATCTTTGACTGAGGCGGAGGGCAACCATTCCCATCGTATAGCGCATATTGATCTCGATACAGGGATGGAGGGCATACGAACCGTCTTTTGTTTTGTAGACGATCATATCCACTCCCAGATATCCACGGTATATATTTCCATAAATGCCTTTCAGGGCTTCTGCAACCGCATCCTGGGTCCGCTGGTAAACATCTTCTCCTATCCAACGTTTGATCGGTATAGCCAGGTATTCCTGACTTCCCAATACATTTCCGGAGTAGGAACCTTTTTTTTCCGTACTGAAGACGGAGAGTCCTTCATAGGTGACATGGCCTTCCCCATCGGAATAAAACTCCATCGCCAAATCATGGACCTTGTCTAGTCCGCATTCAATACTGACAGTGCCCTGTTTATTGATAGCCCCTTCTATCCAGGTACGGTCTTTAGGGGTGAGTTTACGCTCCGGTATCCAGTGCAAACCGCGTCCGGATGAAGAATAAGGAGTCTTTACAACAAAAGGGGCATTTTGCAGGATCAGGTATTTTTCTATTTCCCTGATCTTTTTGCAGAATTTTGGAGTAGCCGGTATGGGAAGGTCGGGTAACAGCTGGCGGATTCGTTCAAGGCATTCTGCCGCTGTCTGCCTGCCGGTCAGCTGGAAATATTCTTCTTTCCAGGTCGGTACGGACAGGTTTAATTGTAATTCTTGTTTCAGTTTCTCAAAGAAGTGCAGGCTGTGCGGAGATATTCCCCAGGGAGACGCTGCCAGTTCCGGAAGGGAAGGAGCGAGATTCTTCAACTCTTTTCCGGAGACGAGTGTGGCGAATGGCCTGAGCTCTTTGGGTTGTAAAGAAAAGAAACGGGGCGAAGCAATCTCTTCCGTAAATACATAATCGTTGCTGTCGGCGTACCACACCGGAAGATATGATAACTCCTGTATCATTCTTTGTACGTTTGTCGGAGGTGTATAGTTCTCCGTGCCCAGCAGTACGGCAGTTTCATGTCCGGGATTAAATAAATGTATCTGGGATATCATATAAAATAGTAGATGTATATAAACAGCGAAGCCGTCTGTTAGCGAGACGGCTTCGTTTTATTTATTCAAGATTTTCATCTATTGCATCGATCTTTTTAATTATGAGCGCCATCTCATCTTTTAGCTTTTCGATCTTGCGCTCCATTTCTTTCACGAGACCGCCACCACCTTTCGAAGAGATGCTGAGGAAGCCGATATTATTTTCGTATGTCTGCAATTCATTTTTCATGCGGTCATACATTCTCATCAGCTTTTCGCGTTCGCCATACAGTTTGCCTTTTCCATGTTCGCCTGCCATATCGTTCAGGTTACTGCGGAATGACTGCATCTTACGATCTGTCTGGTCTACTTTCAAACGGTCGAACTGGCTGTCTACCGCTTCGTGATATTCTTTATAGATTTTATCTTTTTCCTTGAAAGGTACATGACCGATTGCATTCCATTCAGCCATCATATCTTTCAGTTCAGCCAATGCTTCATCTGCACTCAATGTTTCGTCCAGCTTATTGATCTTTTCGATCAATGCTTTTTTAGCAGCCAGATTTGTCTGTTCTACGCTCTTCTGGGAGGAAACATTTTTATTTTTCTGTTCGAAGAAATAATCACAGGCAGAAATGAAACGTTTCCATACAACATCCGAGTGCTTGCGGGCAACCGAACCGATCGTTTTCCATTCTTTCTGGAGAGCAATCATCTTTTCAGTCGTACTCTTCCATTCTACGCTGTCTTTCAGTGCTTCCGCTTTCTCACACAAGGCTTTTTTCAGTTCGAGATTCTTTTCCATCTCTTCCTTGATATTCTTGTAGAAAGCGCTTTTCTTGTTGAAATATACATCACAGGCAGCGCGGAAGCGTTCGAAAATCTTTACATTGGATTTTTTCGGTGCGAAACCGATTGTTTTCCATTTATCCTGTAAAGCGATCACCTCTTTATTCTTTTCTTCCCAGTCTTTGAATGTCTTCAATGCATCGAAGTCGATACCTTCTATTTCTTCGCAGATAGCTGTTTTTGCGACCAGATTTTCCTGTTCTTTCGATTTCAGCGATTCGAAATGCTCCTGATGACGTTTGTTGATCACGGTAGAAGCCGCTTTGAAACGAGCCCATAACTCTTCACGCAGTTCTTTGGCAACCGGACCGATCTCACGCCATTGCTGATGTAGTTTTTGAAGCTGGTGGAATGCGGACACGACATCCGGTTCGGTTTGCAGCTTTTCAACTGTTTCACATAGAGCAGTTTTCAATTCCAGATTTTTCTTGAAGTCGTAATCGCGGAACTGGTTATTGATCTTGATTATATCATAGAATCTTTCGCTGTAAGTCTGATAGTTTTTCCACAGTTCGTTTGCATGTTCCTGTGGTACGGCTTTAATTTCTTTCCATCTCTGTTGGATGTCTTTAAAGTCGTTGTATAGCTTATTGAAGTCGTCCTGACTTTCGGTAAGCACTTTTAACTGGTCGATCAGTTGAAGTTTCAGTGCATAGTTCGCAGCCTTTATGCGTTCTTCTTCTGCCAGGATTGCAGCTCTTTTTTCTTTAAAAACGGCCAGCAATTCTTTCAGTTTGTTTTCGCCTTCATCTTCAGGAGCGACGAAATCCTTTTCTTCTCCACCACCTTCGAGGAATGTTTTCTTCGATTCTTCAACTTCGGCTCTGTGGATTTTATAAAATGCCTGTTTCAACGATTCCACTTCGTTGCGTGCCGTTTCGGCAGCAGCATTTACCAATTCAGCTAATTTTTCAAGAATCTCTTCTTTTGATAATTTACTGATAGCGTTCGCTGTCGCTTCATCCGGGGTTTCAGTTGTTTCAACTTCAGCCGCAGTGTTCTCCGGAGTTACTTCCGGTGCTTTAGTTTCTTCTAATTTGCCGGTTTCTTCAGCAGGCAGATTAGTTTCATGAGTGTCCTTCATATTCAATCACATTTAAGAAAAGGATAAAAAGCATTCCTATATCAAGTCACAAATTAAAGTATTTATTTTTGGATTACAGCATTTGCGGGCAATTTATTTATTAGAAAAGGTTAATATTCGTGTAAAAAGTCCGGAATTAACTGCTTTGTTCTCCAAAAAATGTATTAAACAAAAATCCCTGCAACTTGCATTGAGCAGATTACAGGGACTTTTTATAAATAGTTGCAGTTTTTTTATCCCAGAAATGAGATCAATACGCCGGCTGCAACAGCCGAACCGATTACGCCGGAAATGTTGCTGGCCATGCAATACTGCAATACATGGTTTTTGGGATCGTATTGCAATGCGATATCATTGGCAACACGTGAAGCCATCGGGACGGCACTTAATCCGGTTGCACCGATAAGCGGATTGATTTTCTTCTTGGTGAATAGGTTGAACAGTTTTACGAAGAAGATACCGCCGGCGATAGACAGGGCAA
Source organism: Parabacteroides goldsteinii DSM 19448 = WAL 12034 (assembly GCF_000969835.1). Taxonomy (GTDB): domain Bacteria; phylum Bacteroidota; class Bacteroidia; order Bacteroidales; family Tannerellaceae; genus Parabacteroides; species Parabacteroides goldsteinii. Next base: position 1,655,086 of record NZ_KQ033912.1, on the reverse strand, counting down.
AAGCCAGGAATCCGCCGATCACAATACCGATCGTTGTAAAGTTCAGGAAGGCTTCTGCCGTCATGGTTGCACCTACCGATAGTCCCAGGAAGATGGTCGCTGCATTCATGATACTGTTGGATGCAGCATCAAATAGACGGAATGTATTGGTTCCGATTTCTTTTACCAGGTTACCGAACATCAACATACCTATCAAAGGCACTGAACTGGGAACAAACAAGGCAACAACAGTAGTAACAATAATTGGGAATATAATTTTTAAAACCCGCATATTCTTAATCTCTACTGTTGAAGGATATTTCTTTTCCTGTTCCTTCATATTGATACGAAGTTCTTTTGGGGAGCAAAGAGCTTTGACTACCAGTGGAATGATTACAGGGACCAGTGCCATATATGAATAAGCAGCAATGGCAATCGGACCTAATAAGTGAGGTGCGAGTTTAATGGTTGTAAAGATCGCTGTAGGTCCATCTGCCCCCCCGATGATACCGAGAGAACCGGCTTCCTGCGGAGTGAATCCCATCAGGATCGCTACCAGTAAAACGGTGAAAATACCTAGCTGGGCAGCCGCACCAAAAATCGACAGGCGAAGATTACGAAGCATCGGGCCGAAGTCGGTCAATGCTCCTACACCCATAAAAATGATTGGCGGAAGGAAACCGGTCTTGATCAGCATGTAATAGATGAAGTTCATGATTCCCAGTTCATGAGCAATGTCGTGCAACGGCATTTCCCAGATGTTTTTCATTACTCCGTTAACATTGACCAATCCATTTTCATCAGCCTGGATCACTCCCATGTCACCTCCGGGGAAGTTGGCAAGCAACACCCCGAATGCAATAGGCACAAGCAGCAAGGGTTCGTATTGCTTCTTGATACCCAGATAAAGCAATATGAATGCGATTGCATACATGATCAGGAACTGCGGTTCAGCAATAATGTTGCTGAACGCAGTCATTTCATACAGATTTTGAAATATCTCGTTCATTACTGTATAGTCATTAATACGTCGTCTTCAGAAACCGTGTCGCCACCAGCGTAGTTGATGGAAGTGATCTTTCCGCTGAATTCCGAACGTACGGCATTATATGTTTTCATTGCTTCCACATAACAAAGCACATCGCCTTCTTTGACTATATCTCCAACTTTAAGCGGTGTGTCGGAAGCGTTCTTTACGAGGAAGAATTTTCCTTCCAGCGGTGAAAGAATTTCATTTCCGGCTCCGGCAGGTGCTGGAGCGGCCGGTGCTGCCGGTTGTGCGGCCTGGGCAGGAGCAGCTGCCGGTGTGGCATTAGCTGTATCTCCGAAGGCAACTGTTACGCGGTAAGGCTGTCCGTCTACATCTACAGTCAGCACCTGGGGTGTTGTAGGCAAAGCTGCCGGTGCGGCTGTGGCCGGTGCTGCCGGTTGTGCCTTTTCCTGCAAAGCAGCTTTTTTCTGGGCAACATCAGCGAGGAATTCAACTTTCGCTTTTCCGGAACGGTAGGCTTCGTACTGAGCCGGGTGCATTGCATATTCGAACAACTCTTCGTCGTCTTCGCCGGTTTCCCATTGTTTCTCGTTCATCATCTTGCGATATTTGTCAAGAGCATCCGGGTAGTTGTCCTGCGGATTTCCTTCGAAGAATTCGCGTCCTTCGGCTTTTGCCTTTTCGATGATTTCAGGAGCCAGCGGACCAGGCAGTCTTCCGGCTTTTCCGAGAAGCATATCCCAGATGTCGTCGGCGATCATGCTCCAGCGTGCTTTCCCTTTTTCCATCTGCATTACGTTCATCAGTGCCAGGTTCTTTACATACTGGCTGAACGGAGTTACCAATGGAGGATAACCGACACGTGGCCATACATAAGCCACTTCGTCGAACAGCTTGATCAGCAGCTGGTCTTGCGACATCAGCGGCTTGTTGTTCTTGATATTGTTTTTGTTGATCGATTCCAGATTCTTTTCCAGGTCAGACATCAGGCTGCCCATCATACCGCCGGGAAGTCCCGGGCCGATCAGCAATGAGTTCATCAGACGGTTTTTCGGACTGATATACAATCCTAAGAAATCATCCATAAATTCCTGGATCATGCTGCGTACTTTCATGTAGGCTTCCATATTGATTTCCGGCACTTTGTAACCGGCATCTTTCAACATGGCCTGCACGGTCAGCAGGTCGGCATGGCCTGTTCCCCATGATAGAGGTTCCATACCTACATCAATATAGTCGCAACCGGCGTTGCACACTTCCAGGATAGAAGCTACATTAAATCCGGGACCAGCATGGCTATGATACTGGATAGGTATTTCAGGGTGTTTTGCTTTGATATTGGCAACGATCTGTCCCAATGAATAAGGACGTCCGATACCTGCCATATCCTTGATACAGATTTCGTCTGCTCCCAGTTCGATCAGTTCCAGGGCCATCTTGGTATAATATTCGACCGTGTGGATAGGTGAGTGGGTGATACAGAGCGAACACTGGGAGATCATCCCGGCTTCTTTGGCATACTGGATGGAAGGAGCAATGTTGCGTACGTCATTCAGGCCGCAGAATGTACGGGTGATGTCGGTGCCCTGTGCTTTCTTTACCTTGTAGAATAGCTGGCGGACATCTGCCGGAACCGGACTCATACGAAGGCCGTTCAGTGCACGGTCCAGCATATGTGTTTGAATACCTGCTTCATGGAATGGCTTCGTCCATTCACGTACGGCTTTATTTGGATTTTCTCCGAATAGTAAATTAACTTGCTCGAATCCCCCTCCGTTGGTTTCAACGCGGGCAAAACAGCCCATCTCAACAATAGCGGGGGCAACTCTGGTTAGCTGGTCTACTCTGGGAACATATTTTCCGGCAGATTGCCACATGTCTCTGAAGACCAAACTGAATTTGATTTCTCTTTTCATGATATATTATGTATAGCTAGTATTATAATTTTTCAATTTTGGTAACCTTTCCTTGTCCACCTGTTACCATGCTGACAGCAGCTACGATAGCAGCGGTAGTCTTACCCGGAATATTTCCGGACTGTCCGGCCGCAACAGGTTGTGTTGTTACTTGTTTTTTTACGATGACTTCTTCCGGTGCGTACTTGTTTACCAATGTGATTAATCCTTTTCCTAAATAGATTACGATCAAAAGAATTGCAAATACTGTGGTCATTCCGACTACCATTAACAAAAGTCCAGTTTCTATGTTTTCCATATCTAATATTTATGACAATAAGTGTTGTGGGAAGCGATCAAAACAATCTCCGCCAAGTTATAAATTGCATGCAAAAATAACAAAATCCCGCAATTTTCTTTGCTGGAAGACTATAAAAAAAAGTAAAAGAATAGAATATTTATTCTTTTGAATGTTTTGTTTCGTAGTATTAATGTGGGTTTTTGTGATAAATAGTTATGAAAGCGAGCTTTAGATGACCTGAATAAAGCCATCCTTTTTTTCTTCATCAGGCTCGCTATAATTCACGCTTTGTTGTTGCCGGAGAGGATATTGAAACGCTTCTGTCTAAAGTTGAATTACTCCGGGATATTACGAAACAATGCTGTGAGCAAAGAATCAGAGCGTATGAGGCAAAGAAAAGATAACATGTACACTTATGTGCAATTGTTTGAAATGATGGGTTTGACAAAATGAATCAATATGGAGCTATTCTTGAATAAAAAGATTCTATCAGTCGGATTTTTGTGGCGCGTATATTCTTTCAAACCGATGTTATAGGATGCTCTCGTGTACAATATTTAACAGTTGTGTCTTTGGATACATCTTTTGTAGTTTGTTTTCAATAAAAGTAGAACTCGTTTTAAACGAGTTTTTTTTTATTTTAAATGAGTAGGTGGCTTATTTAAACCTGAGATTTGTGTTAATTAATGTTGAATACCCTCCTTTGAGAGGCCCTTTCATGGAGGAAAAGTATGTTGAAAAACAGTTTATGTTGTCTGTGGCAGGGTAAATGATTATCGAGGTTATAGTAGCATATTTGTGGCGTGTGTGAGAAGAATGTAGCAAATTGTTTTATTATGTTCTTCCTGGATTCCATAGAGATGTTTTTGTATGTATAAATCGGTTGAAGTGTTATTCGTTTGATCGCTGACAATCGCATGAAAAACTATAGGTTTTGACATTGCTCCGTACAACTCTTCTAAGAATGGGTTGATTTGACAATTTGATATTTGTAAATAGCGTATTTAGTATTAAACCGGTTTATACCCTATCATGGTACATTGCTGTCATTTTGTTAATCTCGGAATTCTTAGGTTAATGCTGAATATCTTTGTTTTATTTTTTACCTTTGGCCGGTACTTTTATATGAGGGGGATAATTCGATACAGGATAATGCGATTTTTTCTTATTACCATATTACTTGTGATGTCTGCGGTAACGGCCCGGCCTGTCTATTTTAATCACTTAGGTGTTAAAGACGGACTTCCGCAGTTATCCGTTCATGCCATCTATCAGGATAAGCTGGGCAGGATATGGTTCGGCACAGAGGAAGGGGTATGTATTTACAACGGGGAGGAAATCGTCAATTATAAAAATTATTCCCAGTTATTGAACAGGTCTGTCACTAACTATACTGTTAACCATATAACAGGAACGGACGAGGGGGATGTCTTTTTTACGATCGGTAATCTTCTTGTCCGATATGATCTGAAAGAAGATTGTTTTTATGCCTTGAAAACACGTATCTCTTCGTTACAGAAAGCGCAAAACCAGATATTTCTTTCTTCGGGCGACAGTATTTTTACTTGGAATCCAGCAGAAAAGAGCATTGATTTATTTCAGGTAACGGGGGTAAAGGATAATATCACTTCTGTTTGCTATGACAGCCGGAAACAATTGTGGATCGGCACGCGGAAAGGACTTTATAGGATGGAACAAGGTGGTGAAAAACAGTGTGTCATTCCGGAAAAGGATATATCGGTCCTGTTTGAAAGTTCGACTTACGACGTGTGGATAGGAACCCGTCTTAGCGGTTTGTACTTGTGTGGTACGGATAACAAGTTGACAGAATTTGTGTCAGACAAAAATGAAAACTCAATCAGCCACAATTATATACGCTCTATTGTTGAGGATTATTCCGGTAATATCTGGATCGGAACGTTTTATGGACTGAACAAATACGATCCGGTTGCAAAACATTTTTCTTCTTATAAAAAAGATCATGTAAGAGGCTCCCTGACCCATTCGTCTATCCTGTCTTTGTTCGTTGACAAACAAGCTGTGTTGTGGGCCGGGACTTATTACGGGGGAGTTAATTATTTTAATTCCAGGAGAAATATGTTCAACTTCTATTCGGATGATCCGCTACGGAAGGAGTGTCTGAATTTCCCTATTATCGGACAGATGACGGAGGATAATGCAGGTAATCTCTGGATTTGTACGGACGGGGGAGGTTTGAACAAGCTCGACCGGAAAACAGGTTTGTTCTCTTATTACACGGCCTCTTCCGGTGGAAATTCCATCAAGCATAATAATCTGAAATGTATAGATTATGACCCGGAAGAAAACCAACTGTATATCGGGACATACACCGGCGGACTCTGCCGCCTGGATATAAGTAGTGACCGGTTTTATAATTATATAGATAAGGAACCGCATTCTGCCGGGCTGCATACGAATATCAGTTGGCTGAGAGTCTATAAAGAATATGTCATTTTTGTGGACGATTACGGACTTTTCAAACTGAAAAAAGGGACCGGTGAGATTACACCCTTATTCCCAGGCTCCGATGAAAAAACATTCTACGGCAACCAGTTTATCATTGACTCAAAAGATAATTTATGGTTGGCTCATTTTTCAAGTATAACCCGTATACCGCTAAAAGAGCCGTCTGCAAGGCAAACATATAGTACGGGGGAGAAAGGACTAGGAGCTGCATTCATGACCTCTTTGGTCGAGGTTGCCGGGAATAAGATATTTGTTACGACGGCGGGTGACGGCATTTTTCTGTATAATGAAAACGATGATAATTTTACGAATTATAATGCGGAGAAGGAACAGTTGCTGAGTGACTTTTGCTATTCGATGGCCGAGGCACAAAACGGGAATCTGATTATTAGTTGTAATAAAGGCCTCTCCATAATGAACCCGGAAACCGGTGAGCAGGTTTTCTCTGCCAGTATTGTGAAGGACCTGCCTTTCTCTGCGATCAACAGTGGATGCGGGATATACAGATGCAGGAATAAGGAGGTTTTTGTCGGATCGGCGGACGGAATGATCTCTTTTTGGGAGGATAACATTATCTGGAACGATAAGAACTATGACCTGTATTTTTCAAATCTGGCAATTAATCATAAAACAATCACCCCTTCGGACCAGAGCGGCATCCTGACGGTAATTCCCGCCTATACCGCGCAATTGACCTTGTCGCATGAGCAGAATAATCTTATTCTCAGTTTTGCAAGCAATAATTCCCTGCAATCGAATAATTCATCTGTTTATGAATACAAGCTGGATGGTTTCGATCCGGAATGGATACCGACGCACAACATGCATCTCAGTTATACCAACCTTTCCCCCGGTGATTATACGCTTCATGTACGGGAGAAGAAGGCTGAAAATGATCAGTTGAAAGAGATACGGATGGCGATAACCATCCTGCCGCCTTTTTATAATACTCCGTTAGCCTGGGTGTTATATATTGCATTATTTTCCGGTCTGCTGTATGCTTTCCTTTCTTTCCGTCAGCGCCGGGTGAAGTTGGAGGCTTCCCTTGAATACGAACGGAAGGAGAAAGAGTATATAACTAACCTGAATAAGGCAAAGATTTCTTTCTTTACGAATGTCAGCCATGAGTTCAGGACGCCTCTTTCCCTGATAATTTCTCAGATAGAGTTATTATTGAACGGTAATACGGTGTCGTTGGCTGTGCGTAACCAGATCAACAAAGTGTATAAAACGACCTTCCAGATGCAGAATCTGATTAACGAACTGCTGGATTTTCAGAAAGCGGAGCAGAAACAAACCTGTCTGAACGTATCTGAACAGGATTTGATCCCTTTCCTTCGTAATATCTATATCTTTTTTGAAGAGAAAGCGCAGACGAACCAGATCCGTTATTCTTTCTCAGCCTTAAAAGATTCGATACCGTGCTGGTTCGACCCGAAACAATTGCAAAAGGTTGTTTCCAATGTCTTATCGAATGCTTTCAAATTTACTCCGGTGCAGGGAAGTATCGAGTTGGTCGCAGATGTTGTTGATGAGCAGATTGTAATCAAAGTGATCGACAGTGGTATCGGTATCGACAAGAAAGATTTATCGACTATTTTCGAGCGTTACTATCAGGCTTCAAACAGTTTTCTTTCTTCCCAGAAAGAGTTCAGTACCGGTCTCGGACTTGCCCTCTGCAAAGAGATTATCGAATTGCATCATGGAAAAATCCAGGTAGAGAGTAAATTGAATTATGGCAGTATTTTTATAATCACCTTGCTTCCCGGCAAATTGCATTTTGAAAAGGATGCCCATGTAAAAATAGGGGAGACTGCCGGCGCGGTAAATACAATGACCGGTTACATGCCGGTTGAGTCTGTTGCTCTGGATGATTTGCATGATTTGGAGGTGCCTGCTTTGCAAAAAGAAGACGAGAGCCGTTATAAGATTTTGATAGTGGAAGATAACAGGGAGTTGCAGGAAACATTGAACACTCTTTTCTCTCCATTCTATCAGGTTTTACAGGCTTATGACGGGGTGGAAGGGCTTCGCATTGCCCATGAAGAAGAGCCGGATATTATTGTGAGCGATATAATGATGCCCGGAATGTATGGCGACCAGATGTGTTTTGAACTGAAGCAGAATATTGCCACCTGCCATATCCCTGTCGTCCTGTTGACAGCCCTGTCTTCCACCGAAGATAATATAGAAGGGTTGATGAAAGGGGCGGACGATTATATAACAAAACCGTTCAATACGAAAATATTACTTGTCAAATGTAATAACCTGATCCGAAACAGGCTTCTCCAGCAGCAAAAATATCAGCATGAGCCGGCCTCGACCATGCAATTACTGGCTAATAATGAAACGGATAAGAAGTTCTTGCAGAAGGTTGAGTCTGTTATAGAAGCCTATCTGAGCGATACGGAGTTTTCGATCGATAAGTTGGCGGAAGAAGTAGCTATAAGCCGCCGTTCCCTTTTCAGCAAATTTAAGCAACTCACCGGGATGACTCCCAATGATTTTATCCTTAACTATAAACTGAAAAAAGCAGCCTTCCTCTTAAAGGACGACACGAATTTACAGATTGCCGAAATAGCCGATATGCTCGGCTTCGGTTCTCCCCGCTACTTCAGCCGTTGCTTCAAAAATCAATTCAATGCTTCCCCGATGGAGTATAGGAATAGTAGGGGGTGAAATTTTCGACTTTAATATCTAAGCCGTTATAAATAAATCTGTTAAAAGTGGATATGCACTATTTGTGCCTATCTTTTGCATTATTCTGCCAAGTCTGAACATGCCTCTCCTTCTACTTTTGCCCCGGGTTGAGAGATAAATATCACATTACATAAATCTAATTTCAGGAACATGAAAAACAGATCCATTATCTACATCTGTATTCTTTCTTTTGTTTGTACGGTTTCTTTATGTGCGAAAGGGAAGAAGCAGAATCTGGAACAAAACGACAGGGCTTATTGGTGCTCTTTGCTGTATCGTATATCCGAGCCTGTACTGAGTAATATGAGCAAGGGGGAACTTAGAAAGAATATGACGGTCGAACTGAGTCCGAGTTGGTTGAAAGGGCGTGCCCCCGATGTGACTTATCTGGAAACTTTCGGGCGGTTGATGGCTGGTTTGGCTCCTTGGTTAAGTTTGCCGGACGATGATACGGAAGAGGGGAAAATGCGCTGCCGGTTACGTGAATGGGCGTTAAAGAGTTATGCAAATGCAGTAGACCCCGAAAGTCCCGATTATCTGAAATGGGAAGGGGAAGGACAGATTTTATGCGATGCCTCTTATCTGGCAAACAGTTTCCTGCGTGCTCCGAAAGCGTTATGGGAACCTTTGGACAGTGTGACGAAACAACGGTATATAGATACTTTCCATAGCCTGAAGTGGGTACGCCCCGCCTATAATAACTGGTTGCTTTTCAGGACGATGGTTGAAACATTTCTTTTATCGATAGGCGAGGAGTATGATGCTTTTGTCATTGAAGTGGGGCTTCAGAAGATGAACGAATGGTACAAAGGGGACGGATGGTATTCGGACGGTCCGGAAATCTCTTTCGATTATTATAATGCTTACGTGATTCACCCGATGATGGTTGAAGTGACGGAGGCTATCAAAGATACTCCCATACATAAACCGGTCAGTTTCGACCTGGCATTCCGCCGCATGCAACGCTATAATGTAATTATCGAGCGACTGATATCTCCGGAAGGAGCCTATCCTGCCGTCGGGCGGTCGATGACCTATCGCCTTGCCGCTTTTCAATCCCTGGGACTATCTGCCTGGAAATATGGATTGCCTGAAACACTTACAAACGGCCAGGTCAGAAGTGCTCTGACCACTGTGATGAAACGTATGTTCAGCCAGGATGGTAATTTTAATAAAGAAGGATTCCTTCAGTTGGGCTTTGTCGGTCATCAGCCGAATCTGGCCGATTATTATACGGATAACGGCAGTCTTTATATGACATCGCTGGGTTTCCTGCCATTGGGATTGCCTGCCGATCATCCTTTCTGGACTTCTCCCGCCGAAGAATGGACTTCGCTGCGTGCATGGGGCGGAAAAGTTTTCCCGAAAGATTATCACGAGTCAATCATGAAATAACACATTATATACATATCAGACATGAAGAAAACAGCTTTGTTCTGTTGCTTTTTAATGGTTTTGTCGGTGACAGGTTGTAATCAGAGAAAAGATACGGAAGAGTCCTTTATTCAGGAAAACGTGAATTTTGCATCGGAACAGATGCAGTTATTACTTAACAGTGTAGGAGAATATAACGGAAAAAACTATCCGCGGACAACAGATGCGGAAGGGCGTCTTGTCTCCACTTCGAGACATGACTGGACACCCGGATTTTTCCCCGGAGCCCTTTGGTATCTGTATGAGCTGACGGGAGACAAAAAATGGGTGACCTATGCGGAGAAATGGACTTATCCGCTTGAACCGCACAAGTCTTTTACCGGAAATCATGACATCGGTTTTATGATGTATTGCAGTTATGGCAATGCAGAGCGTCTGGCTCCCAAAGAAGGCTATCAGGATATTCTGATAGAAAGTGCCAATTCGTTGTGTACACGTTTCGACGAACGGGTACAGGCTATCGAATCATGGGATTACCGGAAAGCATGGGATGGTTCCGAATGGTTTTACCCGGTTATCATCGACAATATGATGAATCTGGAACTGTTGTTTTATGTATCCCGCATAACAGGTGATACAAAATATCATGATATAGCTGTCGCTCATGCAAACACGACTTTGAAATATCATTTCAGGGATGATTACAGCAGCTATCATGTGGTGGATTACGATACGATTACCGGTCAGCCGCTGCACCGCCAGACCTGTCAGGGCTATAGCGACAACTCCACCTGGTCGCGTGGACAAGCCTGGGCAGTCTATGGTTATACGATGATGTACAGAGAGACAAAATACCCGGTCTATCTGGAAGCGGCCGAAAATTTTGCCGATTACTTTATCCGGCATCTTCCGGACGATCTGGTTCCTATGTGGGATTTCAATGTGGGGGAGGCCGGCTTTACACCCGATGGCGATTCTTATGCCAAAGAGTTTAAAGGAGAAGTCAGGGATGCTTCTGCGGCTGCAATCGTTTGCTCGGCTCTTTTCGAATTGGGCGAGTTCAGCGCCAATAAAGCATATACCGAGATGGCTGTCAGGATGCTGAAAAGTCTTTCTTCACCGGATTATCGTGCCCCGCTGGGCGGCAATGCCGATTTCATTATTATGCACTGCACGGGCAGTCTGCCTCATAAGTCGGAAATAGATGTACCGCTTATTTATGCGGATTACTATTATCTGGAGGCCTTGACCCGTTACAAACATCTGATTAACAAACAAAATATAGATTAGCCATACAGGAAAATCTATTATTCATTTACTCAAATAATATTATTATGATGGAGAATTGTAAAAATTATCCGACATCGAGGCTTGCATTTGCCGGAGCCTTTATGTTTATGGCTTCTGTTGCAGCTGCAACACCCGTTGATAGCCCGGCTATCAACGGTACGGATGTAAATCGGGAGGTCTTTGTTAACCCTTCCACACAACAGGCGAAATTGACGGTAACCGGTGTTGTGGAGGATCAGTTCGGTCCTGTTGCCGGTGCCAATATCGTAGAAAAAGGAACAACCAACGGAACGATTACCGACATGGAAGGTAAATTCACGTTGGAGGTTTCCCCGAAATCGACGTTGGTCGTATCTTTTATCGGATACAGGGAACAACAAATTCCGGTCAATAACCAAACCTCTTTCACGATCAAAATAGTGGAAGATTCGGAAGCGCTCGATGAGGTGGTGGTTGTCGGTTACGGCACACAGAAAAAGGTGAACCTGACCGGTTCTATCTCGTCCGTCAATTTTGAAGATCAGGCGCTGTCCCGTCCTGTGACGAATGTGTCGAATGCACTGGCAGGTCTTAGTGCCGGTGTACAGGTTCAGCAAAGTTCCGGTAATCCGGGTAGTGATGGCTCTAAAATCAGGATTCGTGGTATCGGTACGTTGAATAACTCCGATCCGCTGGTTTTGATTGATGGAATAGAAGGTTCCATGGACCTGATCAATCCGCAGGATATCGAAAACATATCCGTATTGAAAGATGCCGCTTCATCTTCCATCTATGGTTCTCGTGCGGCTAACGGTGTTATTCTGATAACCACAAAGAAGGGTAAAGCAGGTAAACTCTCTATTTCTTATTCTGGTCGTCTTTCGTATGCCCGTCCGACCAATTTGATTGAACAGGTGACCAATTATGGCGATTATATGGAAAGAATTAATGAAGCCTATGAAAATATGGGTCGACCGAACCACTTTTCGGAGGCCACTATTGAAGCCTGGAGGGCTGCAGAAAAAGATCCTAATGGGTTAACGGAGAATGGTATCCCGAATTATGTTGCTTATCCGAATACTGATTGGGAAAAGGAAATGTTTAACCATGGTATAATCAATGATCATAATGTATCTATTACCGGAGGAACGGACAAACTGCGCGTATTGATGTCTGCGGGTTATCTGGATAATCCCGGTTTAGTCGATAATACAGGAATTCGGAAATATTCTTTACGTGCGAATATCGAAGCAGATATAACAAAGTGGTTAACGGTCGGAACCCGTACTTTTGCTTCTCAGGAAGATAAAGAACCTGCTAATTTTGACAATGCGAACGAGGGGCTGAGAAGTGCTATTGCCGGAGTTTATCCGATATGGAATGGTCAGTACGGAGCCCCGGAAGCTCCGGAAGAAAATACGATGGCTAATAATCCTTTGGCGAGATTGCACGATATTGCCGGTTCGAAACAGAAAACGAATTTCAATACGACTTTGTATTCTACCATCACCCCGATAAAAGGATTGTCATGGGATTTTAATTTGAACTATAAACGATATTGGGAAGATAACGAGACATGGACAAATCCGTATGACAGGGTAAGATTTAGCGATGGAGTGATATTGACACCAGCTACCGCACCGTCAGAGATGACTACTGATTTCTATAACCGTGCGGATTACAGTTATACAATACAAAATATATTACGTTATAATGCGACGTTTGCTGAAGATCACGATTTAGGCATTTTGGCGGGATATGAAGAGTATTATTATAAACAGAATACTCGTAATGCAACGAAAAAAGGATTGATTGATTCCAGTATCCATACTCCCGGCTCCGCAACCGAAATGCAGAGTATCGGAGGTGGTGCTTTCGACAGAGCCAGCCGTTCTTTCTTCGGAAGGATTAACTATGCGTATAAGTCAAAATATTTGTTTGAAGCGAATCTCCGTCATGACGGTAATGCCCGTTATCACAGGGACTATCGTTGGGGAACTTTCCCTTCTTTTTCTGCTGCCTGGCGAATAACGGAAGAAAGTTTTATGGATAATACGCGGAATTGGTTGGACAATCTGAAGCTACGTGTTTCTTATGGTTCTGTCGGAAATAATGGAGGTACGGATGTGGGAGAATATGAATATATGTCAACGTATGCCAGTGCGAAATATCCGCTAGGAGGTAAACTGGTTTCTGGTTTGGCTTCGACATCTATTGCGAATAGTATGTTATCATGGGAAACATCCAAAATGGTCAATGTCGGTGTTGATTTAAATGCTCTTAATAATCGTCTTTCATTTACCGCTGATGTTTTCCACAAAAAGACTACAGGCATTTTATTTACTCCTTCTATTTATCTGACAGCCGGAAATAAGACGGCTCCCCGCCAGAACATCGCTGAAATGAGTACTAAAGGGGTAGAGTTGACGTTAGGTTGGAACGATAAAGCGGGAGAAGTGAATTATTCTGTTTCCGGAAACTTCTCATATACGCCGAATAAGATAGATAAATACAAAGGTGTATTTCAGGCGGGGTATGATGAGAATGGCAATTGGAAAAGCAATATCGGTGATGTGGCATCCAGTTCTTCTGCCGTGGATCCTATTATCGAGGGAAATATGAAAAAAGAGTTTTATCTCCGTTCGCCTTATAAAGGTTCGGGAAAGGGATACGATGTTGACGGTGTCGCCGGAGGTCCCGCTGATGGTATGATCCGTACGGAATTGGATATGGCCTGGTTGAAAGCGATGATAGCAGAAGGATATACATTTATGCCTAATAAAACTGTAGATAAAAGTAAGATATGGTATGGAGATTATATTTATGCCGATGTCAATGGTGATGGCATTTATGGAGGAACGGATGACCGTGAATTTCAAAATGTATCGGCAGATCCTAAATTTAATTTCGGATTTCAGATGTCGGCAGCTTGGAGAGGTTTCGATATTTCGATGAATTGGGCTGGGGCCGCTGGTTTTAAATTGTATTGGGGACCAACATTTGGTCATAATTCTCTTGCAGCCAATGTGGGTTATTCTTTAGGTAAAGATGTGGCAGATAATCGTTATTTTTATAATCCAGACGATCCGTCAGATCCCAGAACTAATATAAACAGTAAATATGGTCGTTTGGTCACTACTGCGAGTGGGAATCAGAATGCGGAGGGTACATCTCTTTATTTATATAATGCCAATTATTTGAAATTAAAGAATCTGACATTCGGGTATACGGTACCGGTTTCTGTTTCTAAAAAAGTATTCATTGAAAACCTGCGTGTCTATATTTCCATTGAAAATGTATTTAATATTACGAAATATCCTGGACAAGATCCGGAACTAGGAGCGACTCCCCAATATACCTCTTTGAGGCAGTTTGCTTTTGGTGCTAATATTTCATTTTAAAAATAAACAATCATGAAACATCCATGAAATAAATTTCGTCCAAGAGAATGTAAATAGGGGGGTATTGTTTACTTTAGTGTCATTCACTCGAAAAAACGAATGCA
>NZ_KQ033912.1:1353960-1638945 GCF_000969835.1 Parabacteroides goldsteinii DSM 19448 = WAL 12034 | reverse complement strand
CTCTTTTGTTTTGTCTGAACTCTAAAAAAATCAATTTATTAATGGTTTAAACGGCTCTCTTGAGATAGGGAGCGCAATTTATTTACATATGAAACTAATAATTAAATTTTGCTTGTTAGGCGTATCTATTGTCTTATTAACAGGTTGTCAGAGTGACTTAATGGATTTGAATCCTTATTCTTCTATTGGTTCCGGTAATATGTGGACAACAGAGAATTTGGCTGATATGGGAGTTATGGGTATTTATAATGTGCTCCGTTCTTCAAATGTAGCTGGTGATTTGCATAAATTTGACAGTTATGGTGTGTCGGCTGACTATCGAGATGGAAATTACTCTCTGTTGATGGGGAATGCAACAACCAGCAACGAGTTGTTTTCTGATTATTGGAAGATTCATTACGAAGGAGTGAGCCGCTGTAATGATGCGATAACTAATTTACAGAAAGCTCCTTTGTCGGAATCAAAGTTGGCTCGCTTGATGGCTGAATCGAAGTTTATGCGTGCGTACTTCTATTATAAACTGAACATGGTATATAAAGGCGTTCCTCTTTATCTGGAGCCTGTCGAACTGGAAGACATGGTAAAAGGCCGAAATAGTGAAACTGAAGTATGGAACCAGGTAATTACCGATTTAACAGATGCTATCAATACTTCCGATTTCCCGGATAAATACACCAAAGGAGATGGTGATTACGGTCGTGTGACGAAAGGTGCAGCTTATGCTTTGCGTGGAAAGGTTTACATGTGGATGAACGAATGGACGAAGGCGGAAGCTGATTTTCGTAAAGTCGGTGATTTGGGTTTTGCTTTATTCCAAGGTGAATATAAACAGTTGTTTAAGGAAGAAAATGAGCAATGTGAAGAAATGATCTTTTCTTTGCAATGTATCGGTGAAAGCGGATATGGTAATAACTTTTCTTTTAGGTATGGCTCACGTGGAACCTTTGGTTCTTGTTGGAACACGTATCTGGCAAGTACGGATTTTGTGGAAACTTACGAAGATGCCGATGGCAGACCTTTTGATTGGGATAATTATATTCCGGGTTTTAATTCTATGGATGTTGCAAAAAGAGCAGTTTATTTTCTGCGTGATGGTATGACAGATGAAGAAAAATTGACTATGGAAAAAGCAGGGGCTGATTTATCCAAATATTTGGACAACGAGAATGAAGCCCGTATCAAAACTGCTTATGAACATCGCGATCCACGCCTGATGGCTACAATTATAACCCCGTATTCTGAATATGATGGAGCGGATGGTGTGACGGCTTATACCTATACGCTACGCTGGCCATACAGAGGTTCTAATACGGCCGCTCCATTTGATTTGAAGACTGATACGAATACTAAATTTTATTATTTGTTCCGTAAATTTGTTGCTGAGGGGGCTTCTGAAATTCCGAACCGTGAATATTCTCCAATCGATATTCCTATTATCCGCTATGCGGATGTGGTGCTTTCTCTGGCGGAATGTCTGAATGAACAGGGAAAGACTGATGAAGCAATAGAATGGGTGAACAAGGTGCGTGGGCGTGTAGGTGCAGCTTTATTGAATAGCAACCAGTATACTCAGGTTTCTGGGCAGGAGAATATGCGTGACCGTATCCGCAATGAACGTCGCTGGGAATTTGCTGGTGAGGGTGTGAACTTCTTTGATGAAATGCGTTGGAAAACATGGCATGAAACTAAGTTTAAGAAAAATGCCGGTCTGAAACAGATCTGGGGTATGGTAGAGTTTGCATATAGCTGGGATGGTGATCATTTATATAATTGGGCAATCCCCAGAACCGAAATTCAAAAGAATGATAATCTGACTCAGAATGATGGGTGGATTGATTGATTACAGATGAATTAAGGGGAGGTTTTCTTTGGAAGGGCTGTCATTTTGTGGCGGCCCTTTTCATGATAGGAGCTTATTACGTATGGCAAATTCAAAATAATCGGTATATTTGCCCTCTCGAACATAAACATATAACCATGGGAAATTTCTTTACATCTTTGTTCTCTTCTTCCAAAAGTGAGGATACGGCAGAAGGAAAAGCTAAAAATGATCAGAAAAACTTCGACATATTAAAATATGACGGTATTCGTGCGCAAAAAATCGGTCAAGTGGCCTATGCTATCAAATGCTTTACGGAAGCCTTGAATATACAGGAAGATTTTGAAACAATGAACCATCTGGTATCGGCCTATTCAATGGCAAACCAGACGGAAAAGGCTTTGGATACATTGAACCGTATGGTGGAAATGGAGCCGGAGCATATCCAGACGTTATTGACAAGGGTCAGCGTGCTTTTTATGCTGGATAAGGAAGCCGAGGTCATTGCCGACTGCCTGCGGGTGATCGAACTGGATGAGTCGAACCATCTAGCCTGGTTCCTGATGGCAAAAGCCAAAAGAACAACCGGCGACCAGTTGGGAGCCATTGCCGACCTGACGAAAGCCATTGCCTTGAAAGATGATTTCACGGATGCTTATCTGCTTCGTGCAGAGGTGTTGCTTGCCATGAAACAGGGACAGGAGGCTTTGCCCGATATCGAGAAAGCGATCTCATTGGCTCCGGAAGAAGAAACAACCTATTTGGTAAGAGGAAAAATACATGAATCGCTGGGTGACCTGGATGCCGCCGCCGATGATTACCAGCAGGCGCTCGACCTGAACCCGTTCAATGAAGATGCCTGTATACTGAAAGGTTCGCTGCTGATCACTAAAAACTTGTTAGACGAAGCCATTGTCTTTTTTGATGAGGCCATTGAAATAAAACCGGATTTTGCCAAGGCTTATGCCGAACGCGGACGCGCCAAAAACCTGAAAGGCGATAAAGAAGGTGCTTTCGAAGACCTGAAAAAATCAATCGAACTGAATCCGGAAGGAGAGGAAGCCAAGAAGTTTGAAGGGCAACATGCCAATTTCGAGAATAAAACTTATATGCCTTTCTGATGTTATATAAGGAGTAGATAATGATGGGGATAAACGGTGACAATTTTGCATGATGAAAACTTAATAGAAGGTCTGCGTCTTGGGGACGAACAGGCTTATAAATCGCTTTATAAGCTGCATTACAAGGTGCTTTGTGCTTTTGCATATACCTATGTGAAAGATTATTTTGTTGCCGAAACTTTAGTCAGCGATATTATATTCAATATTTGGGAGAAACGTGATTCGTTGATTATAAATCAATCATTGAGAGCCTATCTCATGAAAGCTGTGAAAAATAGCAGCATCAATTATCTTGACCATTTGGAGCGGCAAAACAATCTGAGGCAATCCGTTTCCCAACAAATGGAAAAAAGGGAAGAATCTTTCCATGAGCAGGATTATTATCCGATGTCTTCTTTGCTGGAAAAAGAACTGGAGGGAAAGATTATGCAGTCTGTCAGTTCCCTCCCTGAGTTTACACGTGAGATTTTCGAGATGAGCCGTCATGATGGATTGAAGTATGAAGAGATTGCCGCCCGTAAAAATATCACGATTGATATAGTGAAATATCATATACGTTTATCCTTGAATCAGTTGCGTCATGATTTACGGGACTACCTGCCGTTCTGGCTGACTTTGTTCCTTTTTATGTAAAAAAAAGATCATTTTTTTTCACCCGTTTTCTTTTTTCGTTTGTCATATCTATAGAAGAGGAACATTATGGATATACGAATTACAGATCGGGGATATTGGGATGATTTGATAATTGACCGACTTTCGGGAAATTTATCAGCAGATGACCGGGCACGTCTGGAAAGATGGTTGGACGAATCGGAGGAACATCGGCAATATTATAGCCAAATGAAAGAACTTTGGGATTCTTCTGAAGTTGCAAATCCGCATTTTCTTTTTGATGATGAGAAAGCCTACATACTTTTCAGCAAAAGGTGTGCCTCTTTTGCCGGGATCCCGCGTAAACGGTTGAGTGTCCCGTGGTGGAAAAGAGGGGTGGCAGTGGCGGCAGTGCTGATCCCTTTTGTGTTCCTGAGTTATTTTACCGTCCTTTATTTTCAATCACGTTCCATTGAGGAACGTGCTCCTCTGATCTCAGAAATAAAGAGTCCGAAAGGTTCACGAACACAGGTTTACCTGGCCGACGGTTCGCTTGTCTGGCTGAATTCCGGGAGTACGATCAGTTATGCGGATGATTTCGGTAAGAACAGCCGTACGTTGAAGCTATCCGGTGAAGCTTATCTGGAAGTTGCAAGAAACGAGGAGATACCTTTTGTTGTTGAGGCAGGCGGTCTTGAAGTGAAAGTCTTGGGGACAAAATTTAATGTGAGTGCCTATGCCGGAGATGAAGATGTAAAAGTCTTTCTTTTGAACGGGTCGGTCCGTTTATCAGGGAATGAAGAGTTGGCTCCGGTGACGCTTAAACCGCAGGAGATGGCAGTTTATAATACGTTGGTCAATCGGGTGAAAGTGTTTGAAGACGATGCCTCCTTTGCATTGAACTGGATGAATAACAAATTGGTGTTCCGAGGCGAAACAATGAAACAAATTGCACAAACCCTCCAACGTTATTATGATGTGAAGATTGAAATTCATAATCCTTCAGTGAGTGAGCGGCGATTCGCCGGTGACTTCAAGCTGGATGATCCGATAGAAAAGATATTTAAAGTAATGGCCGCTAATGAAAAATTCAGATACCGGATCAAAGGAGGTATAGTAGATATTTATTAAGAGAGTGAATAAAAAACTATAGTGTTAACATTTAATTTAAAATGCCTATGAATAAAAACTGAGTTAACCTGAGACAAATTGAGGAATGCGCTAACATTCCTCAATTCTGTTGCTAAAAAAGTAGAAAATCATTTCAGACTAGATTATTAACTATTTAACAACTAACTACAAATGTATCAAAAAGCTTGTAGCATAGGTTCGTTGTGTCGAATTTTATGCATAAAAAAAAGTCTAAATATTATGAAAATATCTGTCTTGCTGTTATTTCTGGGGATATTTTCAGTGTCTGCAAAATCTTACGGACAGGAGACTAATGTTACGTTTAATTTGAGTAATGTCACAGTGAATGAGGTCTTTGATGCGATTCGCGCCCAAACGGATTATTCCTTTTGGTATGACCTGAAAGACGTAGATGTAAATCGTGTTGTCTCAGTGGAAGCCGAAAATAAGTCGGTTAAACACGTGCTGGAAAGTATTTTTAAAGATAAGAATGTGGATATCCAATTGGTTGATAACCACATTGTCCTCAGAGCGAAAAGTTCACAACCGGGCCGTCCGGCAACTGCACAGGCACACCGGGTTACGGGAGTTGTGAAGGATCATATGGGAGACCCTGTTATCGGGGCGAATATTGTTGAGAAAGGAACGACTAATGGAACGATCACCGATATAGACGGACGTTTCTCTATTGAGGTATCTCCTGGTGCAACCTTGATTATTTCTTATATCGGTTATCTGTCAAAAGAAATTCAGGTAAATAACCAAAGAAATATTCAGGTTAATCTGGTGGAAGATACGCAGGCATTGGGTGAAGTGGTTGTTGTTGGGTTCGGTTCTCAGAAAAAGGAGAACTTGACGGGAGCTGTTTCGCAGGTGAAAATGACGGAAGTGCTGGGTTCGCGTCCGGTGACGAATGCGATGAGTGCCTTGCAAGGAACTATGCCGGGGTTGCAGATTACCGCCAATAATGATGCGGCAGGTCCGGGTTCGTCCAAGAATTTCAATATCCGTGGTACGACTTCAATTAACGGAGGAGGTCCGTTGGTGCTGATCGATAACGTGCCTGGTGATATCGATATGTTGAATCCGGAAGATATAGAAAGTGTTTCGGTCTTGAAGGATGCTGCTTCTTCTGCTATTTACGGGGCACGTGCCGCTTTTGGTGTAATATTGGTTACAACGAAGAAGGCACAGAAAGGGCAGCGGTTCCAGGTGAATTATAATAATAATTTCGGGTTCCAGTCTTCTATCAACGAACCGGGTATAGCCAATGGTATGCAATGGTTGCAGGCTTATAAAGACGCCCAGTTTGGTTCCGGGAGTTATTTTGCAGGACAGGATATCGATACCTGGATTAAATATCTGGGAGCCTATCAGCAGGATCCCAGCCAGTTTAAAACGTACGGGGATGGTATTTATACGGATCCGGAAACAGGTGTGAACTATTATTTGAATGAAAAGAATGTTTATACGAACATGTTCGATAATTTCGGCTTTTTACAGAACCACAATGCTTCGCTGAGCGGAGGCGGTGAGAAGATTACTTATCGTATGTCGTTGGGATATAATAAAGAACAGGGTATTTTGAAAACAGATAAAGATTCGTATAAACGTGCATCTGCCAGTGCCTATGTCTCCGCTGATATCACTTCCTGGCTTACTCAATCGGCCGATGTCCGTTATGCGCAAAGCACGAAAAATATGCCGATCACGTCATCTTCGTCTACGCTTTATGATATGCGTAAACCGAGCCTTTATCCGGAAGGTTATCTGATTCTGCCTGACGGAGAGGAACTGTTGACGGATACGCCGCAAAACTTGTTGAAGTTGACTACAGATAACAGGACGATCAGGGATAATACCCGTTTGATGTCGAAAACGGTCGTGAAACCGTTGAGTGGCTTGGAAATGGTTTTTGAGTATACCTTTGATAAAGTGGTACAGAACAACCGCCAGAACCGGGCTATCATGGATTATGCCAATATACAAATGGCTAAAATGCAAACGGCGGCAAACTCTTCTTTACAGGAGATTAATGAAGCAACCGATTACCATGCGATAAATGCTTATGCTACTTACACCCGTACGTTCAACGAGAAGCATAATTTGACGGCAATGGTCGGATTCAATCAGGAACATAGCAAATATACGAAACTGACTGCTTACGCATACGATTTGATAAATGATCAGGTGCCCTCATTCAACACGGCAACCGGCGAGACAAAAACGATTACGGATCAGTATCGTGAGTATTCTGTGCGTGGGGCATTCTATCGTTTGAATTACGATTATGAAGGGTGTTATCTGTTTGAGGCGAACGGACGTTATGACGGTTCGTCTAAGTTCCCGAAGAAAAGCCGTTTCGGTTTCTTCCCTTCTTTCTCCGTTGGCTGGAATGTCGCCCGTGAAGCCTTTATGGAGTCGACTGCCGGATGGCTGGGAGAATTAAAGCTGAGAGGCTCGTGGGGGCAGATCGGTAACCAGGCGATCGATCCTTATCAGTTTACACCGGTTATGTCGGCATATCCGGCAAACGAAGTGAACTGGATCGTAAACGGAGATAAACCGGTTACAATAAAAGCACCGGGACTGGTTAGTGATAACTTTACCTGGGAAACAGTGGAAACATTGGACTTTGGTGTGGATATCGCTTTGCTGAATAACCGCTTGCGCGGAACTTTCGACTGGTATCAGCGTGATACAAAGGATATGTTGGCTCCCGGATTGGAACTGCCGGCTTTAGTCGGGGCGTCCGCTCCTTTACAGAATGTGGCGGATTTACGTACGAAAGGATGGGAGTTGAGCCTGAACTGGCGGGATAAGATCGGTAACTGGGGATATAATGTCGGTTTTAATCTGTATGATTCGCGTACGACTGTTACAAAGTATGATAATGAATCGTTTGTCTTGCAGAACAGTAATGGAGAGAATAATTACTATACCGGTTATGAGATCGGAACAATATGGGGATATGTGACAGACGGATATTATACCGTAGATGATTTTGAGGATACGAATACCTGGAAACTAAAAGAGGGGGTTACCTCTATTAATGCTGTAAACCCACGGCCCGGTGACATAAAGTTCAAGAATCTGCGTGATGATGACGATAGTGTGAACCGAATCGATGCTGGCGACGGGACATTGATGAATCCGGGAGATCGTCAGATCATCGGTAACAATAAGATACGTCTCCAGTATGGTATTAATCTGGGTGTTAATTATAAAGGATTTGACCTGAATGTGTTGTTGCAGGGTGTCGGTAAACGTGATGTCTGGATAAGCGATGCCCGCAGATGGTCGTTTGCTTCCGGCCAGTTCGGACAGATTTTCGACGATCAGCTGGATTATTGGAAACCGATCGATCCGGATAATGGCAATTGGAACCCGGTAAATCCGGATGCTGAATATTTCCGCATTTACAACCAGCGTGAAAATTCCGGTTCGAATACACGTGCACAAACGAAATACCTGTTGAACGGGGCCTATCTACGTGTGAAAAACATCACATTCAGTTATACATTCCCGAAAACATGGATGGATGTTATTCACCTGAATGCGTTGAAGGCTTTTGTGAGTTGTGAAAATTTACACACATTCTCCTCTTTGCCTAAAGGGTATGATCCGGAACGTCTTTCCTGGGGATATCCTTTCTATCGCACCGTTTCGTTTGGTATAAATGTCACACTTTAAATTAGCAGGAAAATGAAAAAAATAATATATTCTTTGATGATTATGGCAGGATTGGCTGCCATGCCGGGGTGTAATGATGATTTCATGGAACATTCTCCGAAGGATTCATTGACCGAAGAAACTGTATTTTCAACCTACAGTACGTTCAAGACATATGCGTGGGGATTGTATAATGTATTTACGAATGGTAATATGTTGCGGCGTCCGGGGACGGGAGGTTCCTATGCCAGTGCCGTATCTTATCAGGGAGATATCAATGCGGGTTATCTGATGCGTCGGTTGGGTAGCGGGAACAGTTATGCTTTCCAGACGATAACGGATGCGGCTTCCGGCAACGGATGGAATTTCTCTTTTGTCCGTAATGCCAACCTAATGCTGGATAATATAGATAATTCTTCTATGAGTGATGTCGATAAGGAACATTGGCGCTCTGTCGGTTACTTTTTTCGTGCTTATTATTATATGGAACTGATCGCCCGTTTTGGCGATGTGCCTTGGGTAGAGCATATCCTGGGTGATAGTGATACCGAAGTGGCTTATGGTCCGCGTACTCCGCGTAAAGAAGTGGCGGACAAGGTTCTGGAAAACTTATTATACGCTGAACAACATATAAAACCGGAAGGCGACGGGGATAACACGATCAATGTGCATGTTGTACGTGCATTGATCTCCCGTTTTGCCTTATTTGAAGGAACCTGGCGGAAATATCATGAACTGGGCGATTATGAGAAATATTTTGATGCCTGTATCAAAGCATCCGAAAGTCTGATGGCTGCCTATCCGACGGTACACAGCAGTTTCGGGGAAATGCTGACCTCTGATCTGGCAGGTGTTCCGGGAGTGATCCTGTATCAGGAGTATGTTCCTAAGATTTTTACAAATTATGTGCTGACACATGTGGAACGGACTTCCACCCATAATGTGGAAATGCCCCAGCACATTGTCGACATGTATCTGTGTGAAGACGGAAAACCGATTTCTACCAGTAGCTCCTATGAATGGGGAAAAACGGATAAAACGATGTATTCAACATTTCGGCATCGTGATTACCGTTTGTTGGAGACAGTCGCACCACCCTATAAAGTTGTTCGTAAAAACAATAACAATTCTTGGGAATATACGGATAATCCGGCTGATAAAGAGTATATGGACTTGATGGGGATTACCACTTATACCGGATATGGAGGTGGAAACGGGGAAGCTGGCAAGCATAAGGTTTTTCCTCTGATGAACTGGTCGGCTTCTGTATTGGAAGGCATCCCTCATTTCTCGACTAATAATTGGGGGCAAGGTTTCATTGTAGCCCGTAGCGGTAATTATGTATACCGTTATTATAATGTATGGGATGATTCTCGTGAAAATCAGGGGACAACCGATGTCCCTTTATTTAAGATTGAAGAAGTCCTGCTGAACTATGCGGAAGCCAAATTCGAGAAGGGAGAGTTTAATCAGGGAGTAGCTGATGCAACCATTAATAAACTGCGGGTAAGGGCAAAGATTGCCAGTATGACGGTCAGCGAGATCAATGACAGCTTCGACCTGGCTCGGGACCCGTCGGTAGCTCCGGTTCTTTGGGAGATTCGTCGTGAACGGATGGTGGAACTGATGGGCGAAGGTTTTGGCTTTTACGACATACGGCGTTGGAAAAAAGCGGAATGGTTTGTAAACAAAGTACAGTACGGACAATGGGCGACTAAAGAGCAGATTGGTAACAGCGGGCAGTTTATTGATTTGAATACAGGTTTTGCCGATGCCTCCGGAAAAACAGAGGGATATGTATATATGTATAATGATCCGGTAAAAACAGGTAAAGGCTGGCTGGAGAAATACTATCTGTATCAGATTCCTACTAATGAAATTGCTCTGAATCCGAATTTGAAGCAGAATCCGGGCTGGAATTAGAAGAAAAAACTTTCAACTCTTTGTTTATTAAAAAAAAGCCTCTATCTTTGCAGCCCGAATTGATATGTAAGATAATAATAAATAAATATATAGAAAGATGAAAAGAACATTCCAACCTTCCAACAGAAAAAGAAAGAACAAGCATGGCTTCCGTTCTAGAATGGCTACTGCTAATGGCCGCAGAGTATTAGCATCTCGTCGTGCTAAAGGAAGAGCTAAATTAACTGTATCTGACGAATATAACGGATAATCCCCGTTAGAAGAAATTAGTATAAGAAAGTAGAGGTTTTTGCTAAAAAGCCTTTACTTTCTTTGTTTTAACGGCTTTGTTTTCTATTTTTGATCCCGCCTACAAAAACAAACAGAGATGAATAACTTTTTTGTTAAACTGATAAAGAATCCGTACGTCTTGAACCTGCTGCTGGCAGTGGTCGTGACGTGTGGCCTGATCTATGGTGCTTTGAAATGGCTGGATCATTATACACGGCATAATGAGGCTGTTGTAGTTCCGGATGTGAAGGGACTGAAGATAGAAGAAGCCGCTGAATTCTTCAAAAATAACAACCTGCGTTATAATGTGATCGACTCGGTATTCTCTAAAGACGTGGAACCGGGAGCCATCGTTGAGCTGTCTCCATTGGCCGGCTCGAAGGTGAAAGAAGGACGTATCGTTTTTATCACCGTGAATGCTTTGACCTCGCAGATGGCAACAATTCCGGAAGTGGAAGACCTGTCATTCCGCCAGGCGTATGCGCTTTTAAAAGCCCGCGGGTTTGAAAATGTGGAGATCGAGTATGTTCCGGGTGACTTCAAGGATCTGGCAGTTTCTGTCGATCTGCGTGGACGGGCGTTGGCAAAAGGTGAGCATGTTCCGCTTACGGCACCGCTGGTGCTGAAGGTGAGCAGCGGTGAAGCCGAGATGCATCCCGACTCTTTGTCGATCGACTCCCTGTCGACGATGCCTATCGAATCATTGGATAGTGAAGAAGAAAACTGGTTTTAGCTATGGATGAATTTTTCGACGAAATGGATGATGAACAGGTTGATGACCTGTTAGAACAGAACGAGGAGGATGCTCCCCGGCTGTATGAACATTTCCGCTTCGTTGCCGATCGCGGACAATCCTTGTTGCGGGTAGATAAATTTCTGGTAGACCGGATGATGGGGGCCACCCGTAACCGGATACAGTTGGCTGCCGATGCCGGTTGTATCATGGCAAACGGCAAGCCGGTAAAAAGCAATTACCGGGTGAAACCGGAGGATGTCGTGACTATTATGATGTCTCGTCCCCGTCGGGATTTAGCAATTATTCCTGAGAATATTCCTATAAAGATTATTTATGAAGACGATGATTTGCTGGTGGTTGATAAACCGGCAGGTCTGGTCGTGCATCCGGGCCATGGCAATTATACCGGTACGTTGGTAAATGCCTTGGCATGGTATTTAAAAGATGATCCTACTTACGATCCGAATGATCCGGCGTTAGGACTGGTTCACCGTATCGACAAAGATACTTCCGGACTACTGGTTGTTGCCAAGAAGCCGGAAGCAAAGGCGCATCTCAGTATGCAGTTTTTCAATAAGACGACTAAACGCGAATATCGTGCCCTGGTATGGGGCATCGTGAAAGACGACGAAGGCCGTATCGAAGGTAATATCGGACGCGACCCGCGCGATCGGATGCAGATGACGGTATTTCCCGAAGGAGATCAGGGAAAGACGGCCGTTACCCATTACTCCGTGTTGGAACGTCTGGGATATGTGACATTGGTGAAATGCCGCCTGGAGACGGGACGTACGCATCAGATCCGTGTGCATATGAAATATATCGGCCATACGCTTTTCAACGATGAACGTTATGGCGGAAATGAAATATTGAAAGGAACGACTTTTACAAGATATAAACAGTTCGTACAGAACTGCTTTGCTATCTGTCCCCGGCAGGCACTCCATGCCAAGACGTTGGGGTTTGTGCATCCTACTACCGGCGAGGAAATGTTTTTTGATTCCGAAATTCCGGCCGATATGACACAACTGATAGAAAAGTGGCGGGTATATGCAAATACTAAAGAGATATAAAAATGAAAAAGAACATTGCTATTGTAGCCGGAGGAGACTCCTCTGAAATTGTTGTTTCATTAAAAAGTGCAGAAGGAATCTACTCTTTTATTGATAAAGACAAATATAATTTATATATTGCCATCGTTAAGAAGGGCGAATGGGCGGTAAAACTTCCTGGAGGGGAACATACACCAATAGACAAAAATGATTTTAGTTTCCGTGAGAATGGCGAAGTAAAGCATTTCGACTTTGCTTACATCACTATTCACGGTACTCCGGGTGAAGACGGACGGTTGCAGGGATATTTCGATTTGATAGGCATGCCTTATTCTTCATGCAGTCAGTTGGTGAGCGCTCTGACCTTTAATAAATTTGTTTGTAATAATTATTTGCGTAGCTTTGGCGTCAGAGTCTCTGATTCCATCCGTTTGTTCAGAGGACAGACAGTTACGGACGAAGAGGCTGTGAGCCGTTTGGGATTGCCGATATTTGTGAAACCCAACGACGGGGGAAGCAGCTTCGGTGTTACAAAGGTGAAGGATGCTTCACAATTACAACCGGCTATAGCTAAGGCTTTTGCCGAAGGGAATGAGGTCATGTTGGAGAGTTTTATTTCCGGAACAGAAGTGACCTGCGGTTGTTATAAGGTAGGTTGTGGTTCGGGTGTGGCCCGGAAAGAAGTGATCTTCCCGCTTACCGAAGTAGTTACAAAGAATGAGTTCTTTGATTTTAACGCCAAGTACAACGGGGAGTCTGACGAGATCACTCCGGCCCGTATTTCTTCCGAACTGACGGAGAAGGTACAACGCGAAGCATCAAAGATTTACGATATACTGGGCGCCAAAGGGCTTATCCGGGTGGATTTTATTATTGAGGCAGACGGTGAACCGAAAATGCTCGAAGTAAATACAACACCGGGTATGACAGCTACCAGCTTTATTCCGCAGCAGGTTCGGGCTGCCGGATTGGATATCAAAGATGTCATGACTGACATTATTGAGAACGAACTGCAAAAGGTAGGTAAATAAAATTAAACGATATGGATACAGAAGTTTCCTATAATTTTGACGACATTCGTCCGCTGAACAACAACGAGGTGAAGGATGCAATCGAGGCATTGGTAACCAACGAAGATTTCGAGCGGGCCTTCCGGTACATCAAACCGGATGTAAACTGGAAAGAGTTTTCCGAAACAATGCGTTCTTTCAAGACGAAAGAAGATTTTAAATCGAAGCTGGCTTATGAGGCAGTGATGATGGTGGCTAACAAGACGACTTTCTCGCTGACGATCTCCGGACGAAGCCGTCTGCCGAAGGATAAAAAGCCTTGTACGTTTATTTCCAATCATCGGGATATTGTATTGGATGCTTCCTTCCTGAATGTCATGTTGTATGATGTAGGTTATGGTATGACACAGGTAGCCATCGGTGATAATCTGATGATCCGTCCCTGGATAGAAACTTTGGTTCGCCTGAACAACAGTTTTATCGTGAAACGTGGTGTTTCCGTACGTCAGATGCTGGATGTAAGCCGTACATTGTCTGCTTATATCCGTCATACGATCAACGATACGAAAGAATCGATCTGGATTGCACAGCGTGAAGGCCGTGCCAAGGATTCAAATGACCGTACACAGGGTAGCGTATTGAAAATGCTGAATATGAGCGGTGACAAGGATATCGTATCGAATATCATGGATTTGAATATCTTCCCGGTAGCTATTTCTTACGAGTATGATCCGTGTGACTTCCTGAAAGCAAAAGAGTTCCAGATGAAACGCGATGATCCCAATTATGTGAAAAGTCAGCGTGACGACCTCTTGAGTATGGAAACAGGTATCCTGAACAATAAGGGCCGCGTTCATTTTACATTGACACAGCCTATCAATGATCAGCTAGCTGCTTTGGATAAGGATATGGAAAAGAATGAACTGATCGCTACTATCGCAAACATCATAGACAAGGAAATCTATAAACATTACCGTTTCTATCCTTGTAATTACGTAGCATACGATATGTTGACAGGTACAAAGCGTTTCAGTAGTAACTACGGTTTAAGAGACAAAAAACACTTTGAAGAATATTTGCAGGGACAGTTGGATAAAATTGTATTGCCAAACAAGGATGAAGCCTTCCTGCGTACAAAAATTCTGGAAATGTATACCAACCCATTGAAGAATCACCTGGCAACTCAGGAATAAGATAGAAAGAAATCCATATAAAAATATGAATAGCAAAAGGTGTCCCGGAAAGGATGCCTTTTGTTGTTTATAAGCGAGTTCTGTTTAGGGAACCGTATCCTGTTTTTCTCTATAGGGTATGGTCGAATACCCTATATTCCGCCCCTCGCTACCTTATATCCAGTTGCATGGTGGGCTATAGGGTAAATGGTTGTAAATCAGCTAGTATTAAAAGATAGGGACAGAAAAGGACAAAAAGGACACCGCCACATTTTCAGAAAGTGAGTCCCTTATTTTTTACGAAGTTTAAGTTTGGCAATAAAGGCTCGAATATGAGGTAGCGCATATTTTTTGAAATAGAAAATAAAATCATTAATATCATTGGATGGTTGATAATGAATATATTCTATTTTTCTTATACTATTTTTTTCTACTTCAGCCATATGATTCACTTTTTCCAAAGATAAAAAAAAGAAATGAAAAGAACAAGTATAATAGTATAGAAATAGGGCGTTCCGATTAAATTAAAAGAAACGAATGTGACAGTGCAAGAACGAACCCTAAAATATGTGAAGCGTAGGGTATGCAGAGAGCCTTGCTTTCTGAAAATGTGGCGGTGTCCTTTTTGTCCTTTTCTGTCCTGTTTGCTTAATAGGTGTTGATTATCAATGATCTCATTTTCTTTTACCGTGCAACAGGGGGTATGTGTTTCTACCTGTTTTCTTTTGCATATTTTGACGGGCTAACTCCAAACTGTTTGATAAATGCAGACCAGAAATAAGATTGCGAACTGAATCCTACTGCATCCGATATCTCATATATCTTCATATTTCCCTGTAGCAATAGTTCGGCTGCTTTCTTTAAACGGCTGATTTTGATCAGTTCATTGGGAGTAAGATCTGATATGGCACGGATTTTACGGTACAGTGTCGGGCGGCTCAGGTGCATCAGGTCGGCGATCATGTTTACATCCAGGTCCGGATTACCAATATGTTCGTTGATAATCTCGTTCAATTTTTCAAGGAAACCTTCGTCTGCTTTGGTGTAAGCCATCGATTTCATGTTGGCGATCGGTGAGTTGAAATAGAACTTACGGATATTGTCCCGGTTTGATAACAGATTTGAAATTTGTGCCATCAGCAAGCTGGTGGAAAACGGTTTGTCTATATAAGCATCTGCTCCGAGTTCCAACCCTTCCAGGCGTGACTGCATGGTATTTTTTGCTGTTAATAAAATGATCGGGATATGGCTGAATTCAATATCCGCTTTTACGTGTTGGAGGAGGGCAAAGCCATCCATTACCGGCATCATGACATCGCTTATAATAAGTTGTACACTCTGTTTTTTCAACCAGTCCAATGCCTCGGAGCCATTACCGGCCACCAATACATTATAGTTCTCATTGACCTCGTCTGCGATGAAAGCACTCATTTCCTTATTGTCTTCAACGATCAGGACGGTCGGACGCCCCTCTTCGCAGGTATAAGTTATTTTAGGAAGGGATGTCTGTGGCTGAGATTCCTCGTCTGTTGTTTTTACTGCTCCGGTTTGTTTTACCGGCAGGGTGATACGGAACATTGTCTGGTTGTTTTGGAAGTCAACCAATTCAAGTATTCCATGATGCATTTCGGCTAGCGAGCGAGCTAATGGTAATCCCAGACCGGTCCCTGGCTTATCTTCATTCCCTTTGATACGGTAGAAAGGTTCGAATATTTTATCCCTCATATCGATAGGAACGGGAACCCCGTCGTTGATAAAGTCGATCATGAATGTTTCGTAATCGGAAGATAGATGCAAGCGCACCACGATGCTCTTGGCTGCATACTTAACGGCATTCGAAAACAGGTTGCTCATTATCTTGGTGAGAGCTTCGCGGTCAACAAAAACATATAGCTCCTGTACAGACAGATCCAGATTTAACAGGAGATTATTCTCCGTGGCTATATCCTGAAAGCGTTTGGCGGTCTCGGAAAGGAGTGAAACGACTTCCGTGCGGACAAAGTTTAGACGATAACCTTCGATCTCTGTTTTCCGGAAATCTAGCAACTGGTTGACGAGTGATAACAGGCGGGATACATTTTTATCCATTAGTATCAGTGAGTTATTCTCTTTTTCTCCGATCTTGTCCGATTTCAGCAGGCGTTCCAGCGGATTCTTGATCAGCGTGAGTGGCGTGCGGATCTCATGTGCGATGTTGATAAAGAAGTCTATCTTTGCCTGGTAAAGTTCTTTTTCTTTCTTGCTTTCAAATATCTGCATGTTGTATGCCATATTCCTTCTTTCTTTCTTTTGCCAGGAAAAGATCAGGTAAATAATCATTACAAGGAAGAAGAAAGCATAAATTACATAGGCTGTAGTGGATGTCCACCAGGGAGGGAGTACCGTGATATGCAGTCGGGTAATATCATCCCCCCAGCTATTGGCAAGATTGGCTGCTTTTACTTCAAATGTATAGCTGCCCGGATGCAGATCGGTGAAGTAAACGATGTTACGTTCTCCGAGTGAAATCCAATCCCTGTCGAGGTTAACCATCCGGTAAGCGTATTGCACTGAACCGGGAGCAATGAAGTTGAGAGCTGAGAAATTGATATTGAAAGACGATTCTTTATGATTCAGTGTAATGCTTTTGACTTCCGATACGGCTGAACTGTTGATAACTTTTCTTCCGTCTGCTCCGTTCTGTATATCCAGGGAACTGATATGTACGTCCATCTTTTCGTCTGCCGGACGTACATCCGTCGGTCTGAAGTGTATAAATCCTTTCACTGTACCAAAATAAAGGGTACCGTCTTCATCTTTGAAAGCTGAGTTATAATTGAACTGCCGGGTAACGAGGCCGTGTGCTTCCGTGTAGGTAGTGATTTCTTCGGTCTGTGTGTTAAGGCGAACCAATCCGTTTGCGGTACTGATCCAGATATGATTATTATCATCGGGGAGAATACGGAAAGCAACGTTACTCGGCATACCGTTTTTCACCGTATAATGTAATGATTCGCCGGTTTGAAAGTCATATTTGATCACTCCTTCCACCGTGGCAAACCACATATTGCCGGATTTGTCTTCACAGGCATCGTTTACTGAATTGTGGCGCTGGGTGTTCAGTTTATCATATTGGAGATACATACCGCTATTGCTGATCGTATTGAAATAATAGCTCCGGTTGAACATGCCGAGCCATATCTTTCCGACCCGGTCCTCATACAGGCAGTTGACGGCGAATGGCGGGAATTGGGTAGCATAGACAAAGCGATCGTTCAGGTAATCGTAACGGAAAATGCCGTCTTCCGTTCCGACCAGTACTTCTCCCTCACGCAGGACCTTGATACATTTGACGGTACTGTTCTTTACCGTTTGTGCATCTTTCAGCAGGTCGTAGTGTTTGATTACTTTCCGGGTCCGTATATCCATCAGGTCGATGCCGTGTATCACATGGCCTATCCACAGGTTATCCCCGGAGGCCGCCAATCCCCGGATATTGGTGTGTGAAAGACTTTTCATGCCGGGGACAGGCTGGTAGTTGGTGAAAGTCCCGGTTTTCTTTTCCAGGCAATTGATGCCGGCGTCTTCTGTCCCTACCCAGATATTCCCGTAGATGTCTGTACAAATGTCGCGTATTACTTCTCCTTTCAGCGAATGCGTTTCGTTCCAGGGATAATATACGTTGAAAGGACGGAAGGGAGAGTAGTAGTTCACTCCGTTCTGGTGGAAGCATATCCAGACTCCGTCTTCGCGGTCTTTAAACAAGGCTGAGACAAAATGGCTGGATAGTGCATAGGGGTCTAACGGGTCCTGCCTGATACGTTTGCAGGTTCCGAGGTCCAGGTCATAGATGAACAGGCCCGAGTCGGTTCCGATCCAGAGTTCTTTCTGGTTTTTTTCGAGGAAACAGTTGATCAGGATAGTCAATTGATTTTTTTCCTGGATATTCAGGTCCTGATAGGTTTTTGAAAGAACATTGAATATTTTCACGTCATCATGCTCAAATGCCACATAGATGTTGGCAGAAGAAGGAGAGGGGGATAGCATGGATAACTTCCGGGAGGTAGTGGCAGGTGAATGGGCAAACAGGTTGTGCGATTCCAGACTGCCGTCTTCCGGGTTCAACAGAGAGATAAAGCCTTCCGAATCACCCAGCCAAAGGGAATTGTCTGCCATGATACAAAAGGAGGTATAGGTCTGTCCGTTATTACCGGCAAAGATATGAAACTGTCCGTCGGATACATTATATTGTATCAGTGTTCCGTCCATGAGCAACCACAGCTGATTGTTTTTATCAAACCGGAATAGGTCGATCCCTTTGTTTTTTGTGAAAGGAACATGCAGAAATGATTCTTTGGCCTCATTGTACTGGTATAGCCCGGAAAGGGTACCCACCCATAAATTCCCGTCACGGTCGCAGTCCAGATGTGTGATCCAGTTGTTGCCGAGCGATTCCGGAACGTCCGGGTCATTCCGGAATACTTTAAATGTATAGCCGTCAAAACGGTTCAGTCCGTCACGAGTCCCGATCCATATATAGCCGCTTTTATCCTGCACGCAACAGGTCACCATATTATCGCTTAACCCGTTTTCCACCTGGTAATGGCGGAAGAGATAGTTGCTTTCTTCTGCAAAAAGCCAGCAGGAACAAGACAGGAAAAGTATAGATAAGATCAACTTCAGATAGCTCATATATAAGTTTGTTGTTTGACACTGCAAGATATGCAAAATTGTATTACCAGTTTTCATTTATTGTATCACGGATTTCAAAAATCGTATCATACCGGGTGAGAATAGCACAGAATGAGATGATTAGAGGAATTAATGCAACCGGAACAAACATACTTTTCTTTTGATAGGGAGTACTTTTGAGCAACGATTGGAAAACACAACAAGAAACCTTTTTATATTACTATCATGAGTACACTACATTTTAATACAGGAATAGGAACAAAGATTCAACTTTGTCTGATGATGTTTTTGCAGTACATGCTGAGTGCTGTCTGGTGGGTGCCGCTGGCGGCTTATTTGTCTCACACGCTCAAGCTGGAAGTGTATCAGGTTTCTTTAGTATTAAGTGCAATGGCTATCGGTGCAATGGCCTCTTCGTTTATCGGAGCAATTGCCGACCGCTATTTTGCCGCAGAGAAGATTTTGGCAGTTTTGAATATTTTAACGGGAGTTTTCCTGCTGCTGGCTGCTCAGCAGCAGGATTTTCCTCCTCTCATGTTCTTTGTTGTAATGGCAATGCTTTGTCACATGCCGACACAGAGTCTGACAAGTACGATTGCGATGAGCCACGCTCCTTCCGAGCAGTTCCCGCGTATACGTATGTTCGGTTCGGTCGGATGGGTAGCTTCGGGGATTTTCAGTCTGGTAGCTATCCATTTGTTAGGGATGGAAGCGTTCGATGATACGAACCTGCCGATGTATTGCGGAGCGGGTGTCTGTTTCATTGCTGCTTTTGCCAACCTGACACTTCCGCATACTCCTCCGTCGGTGGCAAAGAGCACAAAGATATCGGTGATGGATATTACAGGATTCTCCGCTTTTTCTTTGATGAAAGATAAGAATTACCGTGTGTTTATGATTCTTACATTCTTGTCGATCATCCCGTTTACGCTTTACCATGTATACGGTTCCATGATTCTGGCGGACGAACAGGTACGAAATATCACAGTGACGATGAACTTCGGGCAATTGGCAGAGATGTTTTTCCTGATAATTACCACGACTATTCTGGTAAAATCGGGTATTAAGAATACATTGATATTTGGTATGGCTGCTATGCTGGTTCGTTACGGGGCCTTTTTCTTTGGGGCGGAAACAGGGCAGCAATGGTTCTATTATATCGGTATCATTGTGCACGGTTTGATTTTCGGATTATTCTATGTCGGCGGACAGGTATATACCGATAATGTGGCACCGAAAGAGATGAAGGCACAGGCGCAGGGATTACTTTTCTTCCTGGTCTGGGGGATCGGTTTCCTGATAGGAACTTTGTGGAACGGATGGTTGATCGGTCAGTTCCGTGACGGCGACAAATGTGACTGGCCGGTATTGTTCCTGATCTCTTCGGCTTGCACGGCGGTATTGCTGTTTTTATTCATATTCCTGTTTAAGCCGGTAAGCCTTAAAACTGTCGATAAATAATACGCATTTAATTCTCAAGACTATATATATTTCACGCCAAACAAGAAAAAGGGGATGACAAAGGTCATCCCTTTTTTAGTTTACTTGCAGGTAGTTATCCAGCGAATCTTCCTTTTGTAATCCGAATTTTTTTCGTATCCGGCTCCGTGCCGTGTTGACACTGGCGCGCGAAATACCTAAGGCCAAAGCTATTTCATCCGTATTTTGTTTCAGGTAAATGAGCATGCAAAATAATTCGTCCGACTTGGTCAGTTCCGGACAGCGGCTCCGCAGTCCGGGCAGATAGCGCGGATAAAGGGCGGCGAACGATTGGCGGAAACGCTTTTCGTCCTCGCCGCTCAACAAGGTCGGGTCGAGTTGCCGACGCACATTGTCGATGATTTCGTTGTGCGAAACCTGTTCCAGTTCACGACTTAACGTTTCATTACGCCGGTTCAGTTCCTGCTGTGAAGTCAGTAACTCGTTCAGTTGGCGGCGGTGTTCTTCCTGTTCTTTGAGATGGCGACGACGGCGACGGATCAGGTAAACGACTCCGGCAGCCAGTAAACAGCCCGACAACCCCAGGATAATCCGGGTATAGACGAGCGATTGCTCTTTCAGTGCCACCTCGGCAGTCAACGCACGGTTTTCCTGTTCCTTTCGTTCCGTTTCATAACGGATATTGGCGGCGATGGCATACCGCTGCTTTTCTTTTTTCTGTAAAGAATCATGTATGGCGGTATAGACCGGGTAAATCTCGCCTATCCGGCTGTACATCTTATGTTCCGCATATCTTTTTAGCAAGATATTCCCGCACCAGTCGATCATTTCTGGGAAATCCTGTTCCAGATAATAGTCCATAGTCTCTTCCATCAGCGGAAAACCTTCCTGCAACTGTCCCGTTTTGACCAGAGCGTTCCCTAAAGAAAAACGGAAAGTCGGGTAGTGATAGCTCATGACGTCGTTTTGCGAAACGGCGCATAATTCCCGGAAACCTTTCACTACCAGTGCCACCGAGTCCGGGTAAAATTCGTCGTAGAAGCTGTAAAGCAAGTTCTTTGCCGCTGCGATCTCCGCCTGGTGCTGATGCGCTTCACCCAGCCTGAGCGCCTTTAGAATATAAAACTGTGCCGAATCTTTCTGTTCGGGTTTCCAGAACATGCCTGCTTTCATGCGGTAGAGGTCGCTCAGCACCACGCTGTCGAGCGCAAGGGAGTAGGCGATGGCCTGCGAAATGTTTTCCAGTGCCTTATCCTGTTGCTCCATCGTGTCGTACAGGTTAGCCAGGTCGGTAAAGTTATAGACGAACCCATCGTTTAGTTGGTCGGGGTGGGCCAGGCACCAGTCGCGGGCCTCCTGCAAATAACCGATGGCCTGTTCATACAGGCCCCTGCGACGGTAATAATTGCCTAATGTACTTAAAAGATCGGCCGGGTCATCGGCTTCTCCGCCGACATGGTAAGCGTCGACGGCCCGTTTCTGAAAAAGAATCTCCCTTTCCGGTTGTTCGCTGTAATGATAGCAGGCGTTGGCAACCAGGTGGCAGGCATAGATTTCCTGTGCCGGGTCGGGCGAGGGAGGAAGGGCGGCAAAGCGTTCGATCAACTTGCGCGTCCCTTCCGGGTCGTTGCCGTAATTGTGGAAGGCGGTGCAGACGGCCAGCAGGTCGTAATGGGCAGGCCCGTCGAAATAAAGGTGGTCTGCCTCCAGCAAACTATCCGTCAGCAGGCTGTTTCCGGCCGCTTGTTTGTTTTGGGTACTACTTTTCAGGTAGAAGTTGAGCAGGCGGCGTGTCTCCTTCAATACCGAGTCGCTGTTGCCCGTCGGGTATTGCGGAAAAGCCCGGAGCAGCTGCCTGCTGCATGTGATAACCGAATCGCAGTTTTTCTGCCGGAGCAGTTTTTCGTTCCGGTCATTATATTCCTTAAGCGTCGTTTCAGTATTTGTAGCCAGCCGTGCTTCGAGCGGTTGTAAAGGGTCGACGGGATGCTGTCGGCAACCGGCCAGCAGAAAAAGAAGAAAAAAAATGGAGGAAAACAGATAATTGCTCATATCTTGGTTGATATTTAAGGTTGGGGACAAAAATAGTGTATTTATCCGGTTTTACCCCTTGTTTTTGTAGGAAATCTATTAAACCGTCTATTGGTTATCCGAGGTGGTTCATGAGCCAGTATATACCTTTACAGCGTCCGAAGACAAGGCCGTGAGCTATTTGTTCAGTAACGTGTGATGAACAGAAATGTGAAAAAAAACGTTGTTGTTCAGTCGTTGTTCAGCAAATTGTTCAGACTGTGAGAGTGAGCGGACGCAAAGTATTGTTTTACTTTGGGTGCAAATAAAAAGAGCTGATATGAAGAAGAAAAGAACACAGGCATTCCTGATTCCGATCCTTTTATCGCTACCCTTGTTGCAGATGGTAGCGGTGATGATCGTGGGCGAGGTATATCTCCGCTGGACGGTGGTAATTCTCTCGGTTCTTTTTTATCTTCTGCTGGCAACAAATTGCATTTTCTGGTATCATTTGAACCGGAAGATCGATGTGTATCACCAATGCGTTAACCGTAAATTGGAATCTCTTTCTATAGCCGCTTCGCCTACGCCCGACACAGAGCCTGAAGACGGTGCAATGCCCGACAAAGCAGAAATAGGAAACGACCGGCTGTGTGAAACTTTCCGGGCTAATCATCCGGAGTTCCTGGCGCGCCTGCATGCCCATTGTCCAGCATTGACCCGGTCGGACGAATTTCTATGTATGCTTATTAAAATGAAAATAAACAATAAAGAGGCGATGAAACGACTATCTATTTCGCAAGGCAGCCTTCACACTACCCGCTACCGGCTTAAGCTCAAACTGGCTGTTCCTCGGGAAGAGGAGCTCAACGAATGGATACAGCGGCTGTAGGTCGGCGGAGTTATCGCTGCGACTGTCGCGGAGTCTCCGCCAGTAGGAAAAAGGAATACAACGACCGTAGCGAAGCCTCTGCCGGTCGGCAAAACGGTTGCTGAGGTCGTAGCGATACCTCCGTTGGCGGGCGGAACGGCCCCGACAACCGTAGCGACGGTTTCTCCGGCCGACGGAGCTTTTAAAATAGAAAAAACGAAATAATTTCTAGTATCAATATTAAAACAGACGATTATGCCATTAGCAAAACAAATCGGCACGATTAACAAAACGAAGTTGAGCAACGCGGCCCACAAGAACATGAATACGGAGATATACGACCGTATCCTGGTCGTTACGATTGCCGCGCTGCATCTCGAGTCGCTGGCTCCCGGTTACAAGGAATGTATCGACCGTGAAGGCGAATGCGTCAACCGCATCACCAAAAGCGCGACAACTGACCAGTTGGTAACCAAAGACGGTGAACGCGACAAGACGATCCAGTTCATATTCTCTATGAACGGCTCCTATCTGGTCTGCCCCGATCCTGCCTTCCAGTCGGCAGCCCGTACGGTCGACGCCGTGCTCCGTGCCTACGACAAGCTGTACAGCAAGGCCTATGCCGAAGAAACCGCCCTGATCGACGGACTGCTGGCCGACCTGGCTAAACCTGAAGTGGCAACGGCGCTGCAGACCCTTCATCTCGAAACGTATGTCACCCAGTTGAAAACCCAGAACGGCGAGTACAAGACGCTCGACGCTTCCCGCACCGACGAATACACCGCCCGCGTGAAGACCGACACCTCGAAGGCCCGCAAGGCGACCGACGAGACGCTCGACCTGGTCGTCCAGCGCGTCAACGCCTATGCCGTATTGGAACCGACCGACGTGATCAACGGCTTTATTGACACGGTGAACCAGATCTTCCGCAAATACAAAGACTTGATCGCTGCTAAAGGTGGCCCTTCTACACCGACCCAGCCCGACGATAAACCCTATCCGACCCCTGACCCGGTGCCTGACCCGACCCCCGATCCCGATCCGTCTCCCGGTGGAGGCGATCGTCCGGAGATCGAATAATACAGCGGTAGCCGGTGCAATATCTTAACAGCCTTTGCACTGGCCACCCGGAGAGTTCTTTGACATGATGGAAGATGATGGAGGAAAATAATGAGGAAAAAGAGGTGGCCGGTTTCATTTTCTTGTATATCTTTGTGAACTACATAATACATAAAACACTTAATTATGAAAAATTTAGATCCGAAAGTCATGGCAGAGAATGAAAGAAAAGAGTTACAGGACCGGTATATCCGCTTCGATTGGGCCATCAAACGTTTGTTGCGTCAGAAGGCCAACTTCGATGTGCTCAACGGTTTCCTGACCGTTATGCTGCGTGAAGAAGTTCGTATCCTCGAAATTCTCGAAAGCGAAAGCAACCAGGAAAGTGCCGACGACAAATTCAACCGTGTCGATATCAAAGCCCTGAACAGCAAAGGTGAGATTATCATCGTCGAAATTCAGAATACGCGCGAAGTGCATTACCTCGAACGCATCCTTTACGGCGTAACCAAAGCCATCACCGAGCATATCTCGCTGGGCGAAGGCTATCAGAAAGTAAAGAAGGTCTACTCGATCAGTATCCTCTATTTCGATCTGGGCGTGGGGACGGACTATTTCTACCACGGACAGAATCATTTCACAGGTGTGCATACCGGCGATCGTTTGCGAATCAACATGCGCGACCGGGATGCCGTCATAACCCGCCTGCCTGCCGAGATTTTCCCCGAGTACATCCTGATCCGTGTAAACGAGTTCGACAAAGTGGCCACAACCCCTCTGGACGAATGGATCGCCTACCTGAAAGACGGCACGATCCGTCCCGACACGACTGCTCCCGGTCTTCGTGAAGCCCGCGAGAAACTGAAGTATTACTCCATGTCCTTGCAGGAGCGTCAAGCGTACGACGAACATCTGAATGTGATCATGATCCAGAACGACGTGCTCGACACCGCCAAATGGGAGGGCCGTATCGAAGGCCTGGCCGAAGGCAAAGCAGAGGGCCTGGCTGAAGGAGAGGCCAAAGGAAAAGCCAAAGCTCTGCGTCAGACAGCAATTAATATGAAACGTATGGGTATCGCGGCTACCGGCATTGCAGAATGTACAGGTTTGTCGGTCGAAGAAATAGAGTCGTTATAGAAAGTTTTGAACCTACTTTTGGCTTGATCCAAAAGTAGTCAAAAGATCAAGGCTTAACCGGCTTCACAGACGACAGCGAACGAAGGATGTTGAGTAGCGAGACAGATGCAGCCTTGAACTTTTGGTTACTTTTCTTTCAAGAGAAAAGTAACATTCAAATCTGCCAAAAACCGAATCCTTGCAATCTTCATTGCAACATTGCCTTATTATTAATAATTCTCCCATCATCTTCCATCTTTTATATATAACATTAATCATTTAAATAGACATATTTACTTATGAACAACTTTTTATATGTAAAAAGAAACCACCGTGCAGCGAGCCGGAGGGGCGCTGCACGGATAATCAGTATCATGATACTGGCTTTTTTATGGCCGAAGGGGGGAGGGGCGCAAGAGATAAAAGACCTGGATGTGAGCAGTATCAGTGGCAAACTAACCCTGACCTATAAACAGAAATCTGGCAGTTCGACCGATTACGCTTGGTTTTGCAAGATCGGGACTGATGGTACCGAGAACGAGTTCTCCGGTACGCTGACGGGCACGAACAATGACTGGAAGCATGGGTCGATCGATATCAAAAGCGAGAAAAAGATAGAGGATCCTAATAATAATAAGCTTGACAGCTACCCGATCCTAAAACTGGATGGGCTAAACCTGACCTACAATGCCAACGACTCATTGCTTTATATGGTACAGAACGGTAATCCGCTCTGTATCCAAGCGACAGGCAGCTCTGCCAGTACCTTGAAATGCCAAGGAGTAGTAATCAACAACTACGTTGGGTGCGACCTGCTTCTGGATGGTGGAGCTGCTGGATTGAATATCCTTTCCCAAGGATATTCAAATGGAATATATTTGTACACTACTGGTCATTCAGTAGACCTTATCCTCAAAGGCAAAATAAATATCGTAGCGGATAACAAATATGGCGTGTCGATAGGGAATAGCGCTTCTTTATCTGCGGCCAAAGATGCGAAAATAACGGCTTCTGGAGGATTAAAAGCAATTCTTGACAATAATGTGCATTCCCCCTTCCTCGAATGGAGGTTTGAAGCCTCCCTAGGGAGCGGCAAGACGCTGGAAATAAAAGATGCCAACGGCGACTCGCTTGATCCCGCTATCCAATTCACCACCGACGACAAAAATAAGCATTTCGCTATCAACGTCGCGAAGAACACCGGCTACACCGTTTGGCTGGGCGATGAACAACTTATGGATGAGAACAGAAGAACCGTCTTTACGACGACGGAGAATGGAGTATCCTCCTTCTCGAAAATGCAAACTCTTCCTACCGACTGGGTCGGATACGCTGAGACAGCCGATGTCGGCCCGGATGGCGTCGATGTCTCCGTCTCCGTGAACAACTACACCGTCAAGACCCCCCGCGGCCTCGCGTGGATCGCTTGGGTAACGAATAAAGGGAAGACAACCGCCAATACCAAAGAGGCATATAGCAATTACTATCCCTCCAATGCGGGCTTCAAAGAGTGTACGGTTACGCTTGCCAATGATATCTCGTTGGCTACGCCTAAAGGCGTCACTGCTGGTTTCGTGAATAATTGGGTACCGATAGGGACTTATAGCTACCTTTCATACACCGACTACACTAAATGCTTTCAAGGCACCTTCGATGGTAACGGCAAGACCATTACCGGAATGACGATATCCTCGTCCTCGGTAGAATATATCGGCCTTTTCGGTTATCTGTATGGAGCGACCGTGCGGAATCTGACGATGGCCGATGAAGAAGGCGCCAACAATATTCAATTGGCTAGTATTACAGGCGGTGCCAATACTTACCCGCTGGGTAGCATCGCGGGGCGTGTGGAGAATGGAAAAATCATCAATTGCCATAACCGATGCGCGGTCAGTTTCTCTGTATCAGACAAGAGTGGGGATGTCGGTGGAATTGCCGGTTCAATAATAAACTCGGTGGTTAGCGCTTGTTCAAACAGAGGTACTATCACCATTATACAAGGACTGAATAATTATGCTGGTGGAATCGTAGGAACAAGTCTCAACTCCTCTATTGTTTCCTGCTTCAACACGGGTAATATGGATGTTAACGCCAGTGGTGGTTCCGCCTATGCGGGCGGTGTCGTAGGCGAAAGTGATACTAATGGTAGTAGCAGTAATCCAAGTCATCTATCGCACTGCTATTCAATAGGGAATATGACCGCAAATGCAACCCAGTCATCAAGTGTTTCCGGCGGCATTATCGGAGTTGCTCAATATGTGGTTATTGAATCTTGTTTTGCCACAGGCTCTGTTTCTGCTGAACCGTCAAGCAGCGACGCAGCTTATGCAGGCGGTATTATCGGGTGGATTTGGAGCGGTAGTAGCGTTACTGTAAAGGATTGCCTCGCCTTAAATACCGACGGCGTGAAAGCTACCGGAAACACCTCTGGTAAACATGCCGGTCGTATTGTCGGAAAGAATAGTAATAGCAGTAATGATAATGATACCTTTTCCAACAACTACGCCAGCACCAAGATTCAGCTGACGGTAGGAGATAACACCTTCGCCCCAACCGCCGACATCGCCGCCGATGCGATAAACGGCGCCGATACCTATCTCGATGAGGTCGCCACCGATATCGCTTCTTGGGCAGGTACTGAAAATACAAAAGCCTTCACCGCCATCGACACCGAAACGAACGGCCTGCTTCCACGACTGAAAGCCATCGCCAGCTATGGTGCCGACGGACTGCCGATAACTTACGGGGAAGCCATCGCCGGTCAGCCTGCCGACAACTTGAAGTCCGCCGACTATCTAGCTATGCCTGGCCCGCTGCCTTTGCCTGCCGACAACACAGAAACCATCACCCTCACTTATTCCGATGGCAAATGGAGTTCTAAACAAGGAGACAACGGAACATCGACCCGTTTCAACGGCACGGTCAAAATGGTCGATGGCGCATCTCCGTCCACCAACAAACTCGTCATCGCCACCGTCACCGGCAATCCGACGCTGACTTTCGATAAAGTGGTAATCAAACCGACCGACGGTGCTGCCCTAACTATCAACGACGGTTGCGCCCTGACCATCAACACAGCGGATAAAAGCACTTCCACTCTCAGCTCATCCGTAGCCTCTACCCTGATGAATAAAGGTTCCTTGACGCTGACGGGCAAAGGCCTGTATATCGGGAATACCGGAGATAATAACGAATATTACGGCCTCGATAACTCCGGTACCTTCACCGTGACTGATCCGTCATCGACCTCCGTTACCTTCTATTGTGCCAACACCGCCATCCATAACACCGGAACCCTTGCCAACGCCTGGATGGAATGGCGGTTCTCGAACGCATTGGAAAGCTACGAGGACATAGCCTTTGCCGCCACCGATGCTGCCGACCAATCTCCATCTTCCCTGTCGCACAATGGTAAAACCTTTGCCACGACTGTTACAGCCGGCAAAACGTATCGGCTTTGGAAGGTAACGAATGCTGGTGGTGAAGTCCGTACTTCTCAGAAAGGACTGGATGGTAATGGAACGCCGGTCAAGCTCTTCTCCGCGATAGCCAATGCCGTGAGCGTCTATACTGAGGTAGAAGACCTGAAAACAATCACGATTTCCGATACCAAGGATTTCTCGGATGCCAATTGCGCCGCCCAGGACGTCGTTGTTAAAT
This sequence comes from Parabacteroides goldsteinii DSM 19448 = WAL 12034, assembly GCF_000969835.1. Classification (GTDB taxonomy): domain Bacteria; phylum Bacteroidota; class Bacteroidia; order Bacteroidales; family Tannerellaceae; genus Parabacteroides; species Parabacteroides goldsteinii. The sequence continues at coordinate 1,609,621 of NZ_KQ033912.1, read as the reverse complement.
CGAATGGCGTACTTACCGTCGATGCCGACAATGCTTTTGTCTTCAGTCTGACGCTGGAGGAAGGCGCACAGGTCGTAACGACAAATCCATTGAAAGTGTCCGAAACTTTCTCGACCACCCGTACGCTCGGTAACAAATGGACAACCTTCGGCAGCCCTGTCACCCTGACGGCCTCCGTGGGGGATGCCGAGGGTCAACGCCTTTATGCCGCCACCGGCTACACCGGTAAGGATGCCTCCGCCCAAGGTTGGACGAACATATCCGATGCTGCTAACGGAACGAAAAAGGTTAATATTGCCGCCGATAATCCCTATCTGCTTGCTGCCGAGGAGAATTCGACTACGGTAACCTTCGCCGCCACCGCTTCTGCCGACCAGGCGATCGAGATACCGGCGACCATTCCGGTTACTTTAGGTGATGCCTTGGAGGATGGCACGTTCGTTTTCCAAACGAACCCGAACCTGGCGAACCTGACGCTTTCCAATATCTACGTGTTGAATGCCGACGGTAAACGTTTTGAACTGAAAGAAGGCGAGTACACCGTGAAGCCGTTCGAGGCCTTTATCGTCGCCAATGCCGTCACCCGTGCCCGGGTAGCCAGCCTGAAAATAGGAGAGGGCATTGCTACGGGTATCGAACAGCCGCTTGCCGCCGTCACCGCCCGTGTCTGGGGAACTCGTGGCTCGTTGCATGTTTATTCCGGAGAGGCCGCTGCGCTTACCGTGGTCCGCTCTGACGGACGTGTCGTCTACGCTGCCTCTATCGCTCCAGGCGATACCCGCCTGGACTTGCCTTCCGGTATTTACATGATCCGAATTAATAACATCACTTATAAAATAGCGCTTTGATATGAAACGATATATTAGTTTATGGCTTGTATGCCTGCTGGCGGTCTTCTCGCTGACCGCCCGGGCGCAGGAAGGGACCGGGACGAAAGCTCAGCCCAACTTCCCCGCTCTACCTTTCACGCTGACTTTTGCGGCCCCCGCGGAAGGCTCGGCCTCTTTCTCGATCTCGGCAGACGACAAGACGCTCACTGCCCCTACGACCTTGTATTCCGGCACGAAGGTGACGATTACAACCGTCCCCGCCGCGGGCTACCGGATGGTTTTCGGCTATCCGAAGGCCTACCGCACGGATACGCCTGCCACAACGATAGAGGTTACGACGGTCACCGGCAGCGATAACACCTACACCTTCACCATGCCGGACTATCCGGCTACGGTAGAGGCGAAGTACGAGAAGATCCCGTACGCTGTTTCCTTTGCCGCCCCTGCGAACGGTTCGCTGGCCTTGGATACTGCCGGAACCTCGCTTACCTCCGGCACCGAGCTTGTTCCCGGCACGATAGTGACGCTTACGACTACCCCCGCCACAGGCTACCGGCTGGCTTTTGGCTACCCGAAGGCTTACCGCACGGATGCATCCGCCACAATGGTAGTGGTTACGCCGGTCGCAGGCAGAGATAATGCTTATTCCTTCACCGTACCGGAATACCCGGTCACGGTAGAGGCGGTGTACGAAAAGATTCCGTATGCCGTCACTTTTTCCGCTCCGGCGAACGGCACGTTGGCTTTGGATACGGCCGGAACCTCACTAACTTCCGGTACCAAGCTTATTTCCGGCACGGAGGTGACACTGAAAGTCGCCCCGGCTACCGGTTACAGGGTCGTTTTCGGTTCCCTGAAAGTGTATTGCACGAATGAGGCTGCTAAAAACCTCCAATTGGACCCCGTTTCCGGCGAGTCCGGCGAGTACACTTTCACTATGCCGGGAGAGCCGGTGACCGTCGACGTAGAGTTTGAAGCCAAACCCGCACAACTTTCATCGGATACCCGGTTGAGATCGTTGCAGTATAAGGTTGGTACTGATAATTCCGGTACTTTCATTCCAGTTCCCGACTTCACCGCCGCCAGGAAAGAATACACTGTAACCCTTCCTTCCGCCACTGCCGATAATGCACAAATTACCCTTTCCGGCACGCCTGCCGATGTCGGTGCAACCCTGCCGTCCGATGCGGTAACCGTCACCCTTTCCGATGGTTCCGGTACGGCTACCCTGACCGTTACCGCAGAGGATCGCTCGACAACGGAGACTTATAAAGTCAAATTCCAAAAGGCCGAAGCACAGAAGTACATCGTAACTATCGAAACTGTTGTAGGCGGCACGATAACCGTTACCGATGCGACCGGCAAAGTGATCAATTCCGGCGATGTGGTTGCTGATGGAGCTGAATTGACATTGACGAATACGGCTGTGCCGGGATATAGTATCTTAAAATATACTGTAAAAACGACTGTAAATAATACATCTGATTATACCGATGTAACGAACCCTGTTAGGTTTACCGTCGCTTCCGACGTAACGATCTCCGCCGGGTTTACCCCGCCGACCGATCCGATACAGCCGGAAAATATCGGTACACCTGCCGTCTCCAAAGAAAAGGAAGAGGAAACAAGTCCGACGGATGCCCCGGTGGTTATCATCCCCGATGCAGGTTCCCTTCCGTCTGATACCGAACTGTCCCAGCTTCGCCTGGTAAAGGATGATGTCCCCGAATCGAAGGAGAATGATGTAAAGAGCAAGGCGGAGGCGGCTGCTTCGCAGGCTAATATTGACATTGATGCGAATAATATGATTCTCATGGAAGTGACGCTGGTCAAGGTAACGACTATTTTCGATAACAGCAGCGGTAAGTCTGAAACTACCGTTACTCCTGTCCAGCCTACCGACAAAGTGAAAGTGCGTATCCCGTATCCGGAAAATGTGGACAAGAGCAAACATGATTTCACGATCATCCATCTCAAATCGGACGGTAGCACCGACGTGTATTCCACGGCTAAAGGAAATCTGACGTTGGCTGATGAGTATATGGAAATCACTGTTACCGGTTTCAGTCCGTTTGCTGTGGCTTATGTGGCTAAGTCGTCACCCGATCCGGGTCCAGGTCCCGAGCCTGATCCGGTTTACTACACTGTCACCCTTCCTGCCGTAGAAGGTGCGATGACCGATCCGGCTCCGGGTAATTACGAGGTGGAGTCCTGGGACCACTTCCGCTTCTACCTCACGCTGGATAAGGATTACGACCAATCCGTCCCCGTTGTAACAATCAGACGTGGTGAAACGGTCGGCCGCGATGAAACGATTACTCCTCGCATAAGCGACGGCGCTTACATCATCGATTACGTCCGTGCCCCGGTCACCATCTCGATCGCCGGTATCCAAAAGAACACCGATGTCGCCAACGCCACCATCACCACCGGCTTGAAAATCCGAACAGAGCCTTCCGCCCTCTGCCTCGAAATCGACCGCCCCGAAGAGGTCCGCATCCTCACCCTCGGCGGCGCAACACTGGCCACATTCAAAGCCCAACCCGGCCTTAACCGCCGGTCCCTGGCCCCCGGCCTGTATATCGTACAGACCGCCCGCATGGTGTGTAAGGTGATTGTCTGGTAGGATACATACAATCGGACACAGATAACGACGCAGGATAAGCAGGTTGTCGCAGATGCTATTATTTATTAATAAAAAGCCTGCGAGACTCTGCGTATTCCGCGTCGTCTGCATCCGGTAATCGATTATTTACTATCTTTGTAAGCATACGAGGCAACTAATAATGAAAGATTATGAATGAGCGAATTTATCCCATCGGCATACAGAACTTCGAGAAACTCCGTCAAGGCGGGTATGTATATGTAGATAAGACCGGACTGGCTTACCGGATGGTAAAGACCGGCAGTTATTATTTCCTGAGCCGTCCCCGGCGTTTCGGGAAAAGCCTGCTGATCTCCACTTTGCTGGCTTACTTTGAAGGGAAGAAAGAACTCTTTGTAGGGTTGGCCATGGAACGTCTGGAAAAGGAGTGGATAAAACGGCCTGTATTGCATCTCGATCTGAACATTGAAAAGTACGATAAGCCGGAAAGCCTCGATAATATACTGGACAAAGCCCTGACCCAATGGGAAAAAATGTACGGGGCGGAACCTTCCGAGCGTTCTCTCTCCCTGCGTTTCGCCGGTATCATCCAGCGGGCCCACGAGCAAAGCGGCCAACGTGTCGCCATCCTTGTCGATGAATACGATAAGCCGATGCTCCAGGCTATCGGTAACGAGGAATTGCAGGCCTCTTTCCGCTCCACCCTGAAACCTTTTTATGGCGTACTGAAAACAATGGATGGTTCTATCCAGTTCGCCATGCTGACGGGGGTAACAAAATTCGGTAAGGTAAGTGTATTCAGTGACTTGAATAATCTGGACGATATCTCGATGCGGGAGCCTTTCGTCTCTGTTTGCGGTATAAGCGAAGAGGAGTTGCACGCTTATTTTGAAGAGGATATCCACGGGTTGGCTTCCGCTCGAAATATGACGTATGATGAAGCCTGTGCCGAACTGAAGGAATGCTATGACGGTTATCATTTTGTGGAGAATAGTATCGGTATCTACAATCCATTCAGTTTACTTAATGCATTTAAGTACCGCCAATTGGATAGTTACTGGTTTGAAACCGGCACGCCGACCTATCTTGTCGAACTGCTGAAGAAGCATCATTACGATCTTAACCGTATGGCGCATGAGGAAACGGATTCCGATACGCTTAACAGCATCGACTCTACATCGGATAATCCGATCCCTGTTATTTACCAAAGTGGCTACCTGACAATTAAGGGGTACGACCGGCGTTTCGGATTATATCGTTTAGGTTTCCCCAACCGCGAAGTGGAGGAAGGTTTTATTCGCTTCCTGTTGCCTTTTTATGCAAATGTGGATAAGATGGAGTCTCCTTTCCAGATCAAGAAGTTTGTAGATGAGGTGATGGCCGGCGACTATGATGCTTTCTTCCGCCGCCTTAGCAGTTTCTTTGCCGATGTGCCCTATGAGCTGGCTTCCGATCTGGAACGCCACTATCAGAACGTGCTTTTTATTGTATTCAAGCTCATTGGTTTTTATGTTGAAGCGGAATATCATACCTCCGACGGACGTATTGACCTGGTGCTGAAGACAGATCACTTCATTTATGTGATGGAGTTTAAACTGGATGGTACCGCCGAAGAGGCTCTCCGGCAGATCAATGGGAAACAGTATGCCCGTCCTTTCGAGGCTGACGGTCGCAGGCTGTTTAAGATTGGTATTAACTTCAGCAAAGAAACACGCAATATCGAACGGTGGATTGTGGAAGAAGTCCGGTCATAGTGTGTTTCTTAACATATATCTTTCGGTGACATACTGTCACTCAAATTACTATCTTTGGCTCAAAGGCTGTATGAAACGCTTACAGTCTGACAAAAACAATTAAATCAGAAATAGTATGAGACCGGAAGATTACATCACCCGTGAGGGGAAGTTTGGTGCACACAACTATCATCCCCTGCCTGTCGTTCTCGAAAAAGGAGAAGGCGTATTTGTGTGGGACGTGGAAGGCAAACGTTATTTTGATTTCCTGTCCGGTTATTCCGCCCTGAGCCAGGGGCATTGTCATCCTAAAATCATCAAAGCATTAACCGAACAGGCGCAGAAGCTGACACTCGTATCGCGTGCATTTTACGCAGATATATTGGGTGAATATATGGAGTTTGCCTGTAAGTTCTTCGGCTACGACAAACTGTTACCGATGAATACCGGAGCAGAAGCGGTCGAGACCGCCCTGAAGCTGGCACGCCGCTGGGGATACCGCATCAAGGGTATCGCTCCCGAAAAAGCAAAGATTATTGTTTGCAGCGAGAACTTCCACGGGCGGACGATTACAATCATCTCGATGAGTACCGACCCGAGTTCCTATGAAGACTTCGGACCATACACGCCGGGTTTTATTAAAGTACAATATAATAATGTAGAAGCATTGGCAGAAGCATTGCAAGATCCCGATGTAGTCGGTCTCCTGTTGGAGCCGGTACAGGGAGAGGCAGGCGTAATTGTTCCCGATGACGGTTATCTCCGCCGGTGCTACGACCTCTGCAAACAACATAATGTCCTGTTCATCGCAGATGAGATACAGACCGGTATCGGTCGTACCGGGAAACTGCTGGCTTGCGATTATGAGAATATTCATCCGGATATCCTGATACTGGGCAAGGCTCTTTCAGGAGGTGTGACTCCTGTTTCCGCTGTACTGGCAAACGATGAGATTATGCTGACGATTGCTCCGGGTGAACATGGTTCCACTTATGGCGGAAACCCGCTGGCTGCTGCCGTCGGTATTGCTGCATTGGAGGTGGTGCGCGATGAACATCTGTCTGAAAATGCTTATGCAATGGGTGAACTTTTCCGTAGTGAAATGGAAAAGATAGACAATCCGATGGTCAAACAAGTTCGTGGTAAAGGATTACTGAATGCCGTAGTCACCGAACCGCATGACGGAAAGGTTGCCTGGGATATCTGCCTCGCACTGAAAGAAAACGGCCTGATAGCCAAGCCGACGCACGACCATATTATCCGCTTCACCCCACCTCTGATTATTACCCGTGAACAGATGATGGAGGCGGTAGGTATTATAAAGGAGACGTTTGCTCGGTTTTGATAATAATCGTAATAAATTATCGTATGAAAATAAACGTAATAGGAGTCCCTCTGAACCTGGGTTGTGACCGGGAAGGCGTTGAACGGGCCCCGAACCATCTGCGTGAACGGGGACTGATGCAGGTTATCCGGAAGAATGGGCATCGTGCCTTTGATTTGGGCAACCTCTATGTCCCGCTTGTGTCGGAAGCGGATAAGTTTGCCCGGAGCAAGAGTATGAAATACCTCGATGCGATAGTGGAGGTGAACAATAACCTGGCGGAACTGGTCTATGATACGCTACGCGGAGGAGCTTTCCCGCTGGTTATCGGTGGCGATCATTCACTTGGGCTGGGGAGTGCCTCCGGGGTTGGAAAAAGTTTTGATGATTTCGGTATCATCTGGCTGGATGCACACGGCGATCTCAATACGAATGAAACTTCTCCCAGCGGAAATATCCACGGTATGCCGTTGAGTGCTTTGATGGGCATGGGTAGCGAGGAACTGGTCAATATATACGGACAAGGGAATAAGGTGAATCCGCAGAATGTTTTTCTGGTAGGTACCCGTAGCCTGGATGAAGGAGAGTTGGCATTGATAGACCGGGAACATTTAAGTGTCTACACGATGGAAACGATCCGTTTGAAAGGCATCGGCTTTGTAGCGGAAGATATTAAACGGAAACTGAAGGAAAGGAAAATACGCAACGTCCATTTCAGTATCGATGTGGACAGTATCGACCCCCGCTTTGCTCCGGGAACGGGAACGCGGGTCAGCGAAGGTCTGATCCCCGACGAGTTTAAAGATTTTGTGGAACATATGCTATCTACGAACCTGATAAAGTCGATGGACCTGGTCGAGCTGAATCCCGATCTGGATACAAATGACCTGACAACCAATCTCTGCCTCGATATTATCGATTATATAACCGCCCGGCTCTGACCGCACTGCCGGAAAGAGATAAAAAAAGGTGCCGCATCTGCTAAAAGATGCGGCACCTTTCTTGTTAACCTGGAAACTACTTTCTATCTTGCCTGGAAGCCCCTTTCTAGCCTGCCTCGAAAGGAGGTTCTAGGTAGGCTAGAATTTTTATTCTTCCTGTCCTCCTCCCAAAGCATGGTAGAGGTTGATGACACCTTGTATTTCGTCGAAGCGGTCAGCCGCCTGGGAAAGTTCGGCCTGCAACAATGATTGTTGGGCAGTCAGCACTTCCAGGTAGGTGATATTTCCGTGGTCCATCAGCAACTGCGTGCTTTTTACGGCCTTTTGCAGGGAAACGATTTGCCGGTCAGCCAGTGTGATGCGTCCGCGTGCCGTCTGCCACTGGGTCAGGGCGTTGTTCACTTCGCTACCCGCATTCAGGATGCTTTGCTGGAAAGCCAGTGAGGCTTCTTCCTGCTGCGCTTTCGCAATCTTCAGTTGGGCGATGTTGGCACCTTTGTTGAATAACGGCTGCGTCAGCGAACCGATAGCCTGCAACAGCAGACCGCCGGGATTCGCGATGATGCCTCCTCCGCTGTTGGTCCATCCGGCCACACCGCTCAGGTTGATGTTCGGATAGAAAGCGCTCCGTGCCCCGTTCGTTGTATAAAACGCCTGTGCCAGCGAGTATTCAGCCTGCCGTACGTCCGGACGGTTACTCAGGAGGGCGAGCGGAACGCCGGCCGACAATGTCTCGGGAAACTCCTGGCGGTCCAGGTTGCCCCGTTCTACTCGCTGCGGTACTTCTCCGAGCAGGTTGGAGAGGCTGTTTTCCATCTCATTAATCTGTTGGCGCAAGGTCAGGAGGGAGGCTTCCACGCTGAGGCTGTTCGCTTCCGACTGCGAGACGGCGGCTTCGTTTGCCAGGCCTGCCTTTTTCAATGCCTGCATGGCTTGTACATTCTCTTTCCAAAGAGAGGCCGTCCGTTCACTGATGACAAGTTGTTTGTCGAGCAATAATAAAGTGTAGTAGGAGTTGGCTATAGTGGCTATTAGCTGTGTCCGGACGGCCTGTTTGTATGATTTGGTTTGTTCGAGAGCTGCCTGCGCACTTCTTTTGGCGTTTGTCAGTCTCCCGAATATATCTATTTCCCAACTCGCTGAGGCCGCCAGCTGATAACTTTTGGCGGCTTTCGAACCGTCGAAACTGCTGATGGTACCCTGCGGAGTCAGGTTAAGAGCCGGCAGGTAAGCCAGGCGCGACGTCATCAGGGCGGCTTCGGCCTCCTGTACCCGCAGGTGGGCGGTGCGCAGGTCGGTGTTGTTTTCCAACCCTTTCTCAATCAGTGCCTGCAACTGAGGGTCTGTGAAAAGTTCCCGCCAGTCGAGATTGCCGATGCTTGTCGTATCCGTAACCGGCGTCTCCTCCCTGAACAGGTTGTCGGGGACGGAGGTTTCCGGTTGGTAGGATTTGTAGATGCCGCACCCGCTCAGTAGCGAGAGGGTGGCGACAGATAATAGAATGATATTATTTTTCATCTGCTTATTTTTCTTTCTTTTTACTATCGAGATATTCTTTCCGCTCGGCAGTTACTTCTTCTACTTCTTCCTGAATCTGCCAGTCGTGCGTCGGCTCGAACTGTATCGGGCGTACTTTCTCCTGCAAATACTGGAATACAATGAACAGCGAAGGAACGACGAACAGCAGGGCGAGTGTTCCGATCAGCATACCGCCGACGGCACCCGTTCCCAACGAACTGTTACCGTTTGCACCTACACCGGTCGCTACGACCAGCGGGAGCAGACCGAAAATCATCGTCAACGCCGTCATCAGAATCGGACGCAAACGAACTTTGGCGGCAGACAGCGCGGCCGAAGTCAGGCTCATACCGGCTGCACGGCGTTCGGTTGCATATTCGGTCAGCAGGATCGCCGTCTTTGCCAGAAGTCCGATTAGCATAATCAAACCGGTTTGCAGGTAAATATTATTCTCCAACCCCATCATTCTTGCAAACAGGAAGCTACCCATCAGGCCGAATGGTACTGAAAGGATCACGGCAAACGGGATCAGGAAGCTCTCGTAAAGCGCACTCAGGATCAGGTAGATCATCAGGATACAAATCACGAAGATTACCGTTGTCGTGTCGCTCTGTTGGTTTTCCTCGCGGGTGATACCGGCAAAGTCGTAACCATATCCTTTCGGAAGGGCGGTTGATGCCACTTCTTTCACTGCATTGATCGCATCACCGGAGCTATATCCTGCCGCAGGCATGGCATTCACATTGATCGAGTTGTACATATTGAAACGACTTAGCGACTCTGCACCGTACACCTTTGTCAGCGTTATGAACTGGCTTAACGGGGACATTTCACCGTTTGCCATACGTACAAACGTGTTATCCAGTGAAGATTCATCCAGACGATAATCGGGGGATGCCTGTATCATCACCTTATACACTTTCGAGAAACGGTTGAAGTTGGAAACGTACTGTCCGCCATAGTAACCCGAGAGGGTACTCAGAACAGCATCCGGTGTAATGCCGGCACGTTTACATTTTGCCGCGTCTACTGTCACCTCCCATTGCGGGTAGTTGATAGCGAAGGTCGAATAAGCAGCCGCAATCTCCGGACGTTCGCGCAGGGCGGCCAGATATTGCTGGGTGGTATTGAAGAACTCGGTGAGATCGCCTCCCTTTTTGTCCTGCATGTACATTTCCAATGCGTTACCCATACCGTAACCCGGGATCATACCCGGAGCCATGGCGAAGATACTGGCATCTTTTATATCGGCAGTCCGTCCGTACACCTGTCCGATGACGGATTGCACATGGTCTTCTTTGGCGGTACGTTCGTCCCACGGTTTCAGTTTCAGAATAAACATACCGAACGAATTACCCTGTCCCGAGATCAGTCCGTAGCCGGAAACCTTATTATATTCCTTTATCTGCGGAATATCTTTGATACGTTGTTCGATATCCGTCATGATGATATCGGTTGTAGCCAGTGAATTGCCGGCTGCGGTGGTTACATTGACAAACAGTACTCCCTGGTCTTCGTCGGGTACCAGACTGGTTTTAGTCGTCTTCATCAGTAAAACGAGTACGACAATCGAACAAGCCAGTAACGACCATGTAAGCCATTTCCGTTTGATAAAGAACAATACACCTTTTTTATATTTGGTGATGATCGCATCGAAAGCCGTATTGAACGCTCTACGGAAACGGGCGGCAAAGTTTTCTTTCTGCGTACCGTCTTCATTGATATACGGTTTCAGGATCAGGGCGCACAAAGCAGGGCTCAGTGTCAATGCGTTGATAGCCGAAATACCTACGGCAACCGCCATCGTCAGACCGAACTGGGTGTAGAACGTACCCGAAGTACCGCTCATGAACGATACCGGAATAAATACAGCCATAAATACCAGTGAAGAAGAAATAATGGCGGTGCTGATACCGTTCATGGCATCCATACTTGCCATGTACGATGATTTATACCCGACGTCGAATCGGGCCTGCACCGCCTCGACGACGACAATGGCATCGTCCACCACCGTACCGATCACCAGCACGAGCGCAAACAGTGTAATCAGGTTGATACTGAATCCGGCAATCGACATAAAGGCAAACGTACCGACCAGCGACACGATGATACCTACCAGCGGGATCAATGTCGAACGGATATCCTGCAAAAATATGTATACAACAAGGATAACCAGGATAATCGCTTCGATCAGCGTCTTCACCACTTCATTGATAGAAGCGTAGAGGAAGTCGTTCGAGCTCATCATCTGTACGATCTCTACCCCTTTGGGCAGGTCCTTACGCGCTTCGTTCAGAAAGGCGTCGATATTATTGTTAACCTCGGTTGCATTCGATCCGGCTGTCTGGAAGATCATACAGGAGATACCGGTATGTCCGGATGTCTCGCCGATATATGCGTAGCTTTCGCGGCCGAGTTCTATTTCGGCTATATCTTTCAGTTTCAACACTTCACCGTCTTCCGATGAGCGGATCACGATATCTCCGAACTCTTCCGGTTGTATCAGACGTCCTTTGTACTTCATCGTGTACTGGTAAGCCTCTTTTGAGTTTTCACCGAACGAACCGGTAGCCGACTCGATATTCTGTTCGGCCAGGACGGCTGTTACATCGGCCGGGATCAGATTGTATTGTGCCATTACGTCCGGTTTCATCCAGACACGCATACTATAGTCGCCTCCCATTACCATCAACTCTCCTACACCCGAAATACGGAGGATTTCCGGCTTAAGGTTGATGCTCAGGTAGTTTGAAAGGAAGTTTTCATCATATGAGTCATCTGGACTGTAGATGGAAAATATCTGTAACATACTGGTTTGCCGTTTCGTTGTCGTTACACCGACCTGGTTTACTTCTGCGGGAAGCTGACCACTGGCTTTCGACACACGGTTCTGCACATTCACTGCGGCCATGTCCGGATCGGTACCTTGCTTAAAATAGACCATGATGGAGACGGTACCGGCATTAGTCGCAGTAGAGGTCATATAGGTCATATCTTCAACACCGTTGATAGCTTCCTCCAACGGGGCGATAACACTTTTCTGAAGTGTTTCGGCGCTGGCTCCGAAATAAGTGGTGCTTACCATGACGGTAGGCGGTGCGATATCGGGATATTGTTCGACGGGCAGGCTCGTCAATCCGATGATACCCATGAATACTATCACGATAGAGATAACGGCTGATAGTACCGGGCGTTCTATAAAGGTTCTTAATTTCATATTCCTTCTTTCAATTATTGTTTAACCTGAATCGGGGTTCCTTCGCGCAGCAAACCTACGCCCTCGGCAACAATCACGTCACCCGGCTTCAAACCATCGTTCACGATATATTCCTGTCCGCCGTTTACACGGGTGACATTCACCTGGGCAGAGGTTGCTTTGCCGTCTACCACCTTATAGACATATACTTTGTCCTGTATCTCGAAAGTCGCTGTCTGCGGAATTACGATACTGCCGGATTTCTCGGTAGACAAGATGATGTTACCGGAGTTGCCGCTGTAAAGTATGCCGTCTTTATTCGGGAATACGGCACGCAGGCTTACGGTTCCCGTGCTGCGGTCAATCACACCGCTGATGGTCTCTACTTTTCCTTTTACGGGGTAAACGGATTTGTCGTTCAGTTGTAATTCCACTTCCGGCATCATTTCCAGCGCTTTCTGTTTGGAGCCGTACTGGCGGGTAAGTCCCAGCAGTTGGTTTTCCGTCAGGGAGAAGTAGACATACATGTCCGAATTGTCCGAAACCGTAGTCAACGGCTTAGGCAGACTGGCGCTGACCAGTGCTCCGACGCGGTAAGGGAGTGTTCCGACAACTCCATTCGACGGACTTTTCACCTCTGTATAGGACAGGTTATTGCGGGCATTCAGTTCCAGCGCTTTCATCTGTGCCAGTTGGGCCTTGGCACTTAGCCAGGAGTTTTCGGCAGTCTGTAGGTCGAAAGCGGAGACTACATTTTGTGCATGTAATTCTTTTTTGCTGTCTAACGTCAGTTTTGCAGTGCTTAACGCTGCTTCTGCGGCTTCCACATTGGCTTGGGCTGTCTGCAAAGCCGCCTGATAAGGCACCTGGTCGATTACAAACAATAATTGTCCTTTGCGTACAGCCTGCCCTTCTTCCACACATAATTGAGTGATAAAACCTGAAACCTGCGGATAGATGTCGATGTCCTGACGTCCGCGGATAGTGGCAGAATAGAGACTGCTCAGGGTTTTGTCGGTTGTAGACACTTTTAGTACTTTGTACTCATTGTTCACCATCATGGCCGGCTGTTCTTTACATGAGCTGGCAACAAGGCATAAGAACCCTACCCCGATGCCACCCAGGCATCTGGTAATTAAATTTTTCTTCATTTCTACGTACTTATTTTATTTATAATCCCGGCAGCCGGATTGTTCCAAAATAAAAAACATCAATAGGGTGATATTCAAGTGAGAATAGTTTGTTACTCTTTGATATTTACTGCCTTAACTAATAACCGGTGCAAATGTCCGACTTTTTCTCAAATGAAGTGTGGTTGAAAATTGAATATTGTTGTTCCAAAATTGAACAGGGAATATCACACGAAACCATTTTGCTGACGTCAGTAAAATGGTCGGGATTGCTTTCAGATATATTTTTTATCTTTGCCGTTCATAGAAAATTATTCATGGAACAATCGGTTTTGCAGTTAACTATTGAGGACTTGCTTTCTTTTGGTATGAATTCCAAGTCCTATCAGGATAAATTGATTATTGTCGAATTTAGTGGCGGCGACCATAAGAATCCGGGATTCAAGGAAGGGGCTTCCATCCGGTTGGATGCATTTTCTATTTTTCTGGTCCGGCAGGGAGAGATTGATATTACGATAGATGATTTTACCTATCATTTGTCGGATAACTTGCTGTTGGATATTATGGATATGCATTCGGTAAAGGACTTCCGTATTTCTCCTGATTTCAGGGGATACCACCTGATTATCGAGCGAAATTTGTTTTCGGAGATTATGCTGAACAGCCGCCGTATGCCCGCTGCCTATATCGCTTCCCGGCATAGCCGCCCGATACAGAAACTGAATGAGGAAGAAGGCGCCTTGCTGGAAAACTGCCTGCACCGTATCGAACGGAATATCGAACGTACGGAACATGCCTGGCAACGGGATATTATTATGAATGAACTTCGCGGTTTTCTGTTGGAAATGAATAATATCGTTTACCAGGCCAACCGCGGAAATGTCAGTCCGAATCCTCCCAGCCGCGATTTGCTGTTGTTCCTGTTTATCCAGTTGCTGAACAAACATTGCCGGACAGAACATTCCGTCTCTTTCTATGCCGGCGAGTTATGTATTACTCCCGAATATCTTTCACGCATTATGAAAAGTTTCAGTGGAAAAACAGTCAACCAATGGATTAGCGAGGCGCTGATACGTGAATCCGAGATTCTGTTACGTAATCCGGACCTTACAATCCAACAGGTTGCAGATATGCTGAACTTTTCCGACCAGTCTTCGTTCGGAAAGTTCTTCAAAAAGCACCGGGATATTTCTCCGTTGGCATTCAAACGGCAATTTGCAAAAGATTAGGAAAGTTTTTTGCCTTTTGAGCTTTTGTCTATTGATTATCAAAATGATATTTATGTGTGGGGTGGATGGTTTGTACGGGCTGGTGGGAATGTTGGTTTGTTTTTATGAGCCTCTCGTGAGGTTTCTTTTGCTCGTTGTGTCTTGATTAGTATGAAAACATTAGCAGAATGCTGCGTATTGTTTATGAACTATGGCTAATCTGTTGTGTTTTCTGTTGTTATGTTGATATATTGCTATTTGCCGCAGATGCTGGTTTTTGGTTGTTCTGGAAATAAAAACTGCCTAAAAACATGTAATTTTCTCTTTTAATAGTACTGATAGTTATATTGCGGATGTCTTAATTAACAAATTTTTAGTCTAAAAAAGGCGCAATTTCTACTACAACAAAATTTTATCTCGTTTTAAACGAACTAAATTTTGTTTTAAACAAATTCGGACTTCGTTTAAAACGAGATAAAAAGTAGCTATTGGATAGTCTATGTGTTAATAAATGTGTAATGAGTCTTTCTGGAATGACTAAATGAAAAATAAGTCTGTTTTCATTTAGGGCTGTTATCTGCCATAATGTTTGTATATGTCTTATTCTTTTGTCGTTTTGCTTTTTATATAAACGGGTTATAATTATAGAAAACAACTTTATTTTCTTTCAGTGATTTTTTGACATCGATCAATCGCTGGTTACTGCTGCCTCGGAACAGGAGGCTTTCGTCATGGAGGGCTTGTTTGAATTTGCCGTCTACCAGAACGTCTACATATTGAAGCAGTGCGGCCTGTTTCGGGTTTTCCAGCAGTTTCTCAAATTTATATCCGGTGTAACACCAGATGTTTTTCCGGCTTTTTTCTTTGATGGCTCGTGCCAGCTTGGTGAATTCTTCCGGCTGAAACATCGGGTCGCCCCCGCTGAAAGTTACATCTGCAAAATCATCTGCGAGAACCTTTTCCAGTATCTCTTCAGTAGGAACAGGTCGGCCTTTATTGATATCCCACGATTCAGGGTTATGGCAACCCGGACACTGGTTTGGGCAGCCGGCAGCGTAGATAGCGGTCCGGAATCCCGGACCGTCTACAGTCGTATCTTCTATAATATCAATAATCGATAACATCGTATTTTTCTAATTATGAATAATTCTGTCATTCAACTCAGCTAACTTGGCATTGTTCCAGCGGTCGGTTGTACCTACCAGATAACCGGTGATGCGTTGTAGCTTGTCCAGATGTTTGCTGCCGCATTTGGGGCATTCGTCCAAATGATTTGCTGCGTTTTCGTAGCCACAATCCAGACAGCGGTTGCGGTTATGGTTTACCGAGCCATAGCCGATATTGTATTTATCCATCATGTCGACCACCTTCATGATCACTTCCGGGTTGTGGGTGGCGTCGCCGTCTATTTCCACATAGAAGATATGGCCGCCGCCTGTCAGTGCGTGGTAAGGGGCTTCTACTTCTGCTTTATGGCGGGCGCTGCATTTGTAATATACCGGGACATGGTTGGAATTCGTGTAATAATCGCGGTCGGTAATACCGGGTAACGGACCGAATTTCTTGCGGTCTCTAGCGGTAAACTTACCGGAAAGTCCTTCTGCCGGAGTTGCCAGTACACTGTAATTATGCTGATAACGTTCCGAGAACTGGTTTACACGGTCACGCATATAAGTCACGATCCGTAATCCCAGTTCCTGTGAGGCTGCGTCTTCGCCGTGATGTTTGCCGGTCAGGGCAACCAGGCATTCTGCCAGTCCGATGAATCCGATTCCTAGTGTGCCCTGGTTGATGACCGGGGCAATTGTATCGGTCGGTTTCAGTTTCTCGCTGCCCAGCCATAAAGAGGACATCAGTAGTGGGAACTGTTTGGCATAAGCCGTTTTTTGGAATTCCATACGTTCATGAAGTTGAAGGGCCGTGGTTTCCAGCATTTCATCCAGCTTTGCGAAGAAACGGGCAATCCGCTCTTCCTTATTTTCAATGTCCATGCATTCGATTGCCAGGCGTACGATGTTGATCGTCGAGAACGACAGGTTGCCGCGTCCGATAGATGTTTTCGGTCCGAAACGGTTTTCGAATACGCGGGTACGGCATCCCATGGTTGCCACTTCGTATTTGTAACGTTCGGGATCGTCGGCTTTCCAGTCTTCATGCTGGTTGAATGTGGCATCCAGGTTCAGGAAGTTCGGGAAGAAGCGGCGGGCTGTCACTTTGCAGGCCAGTTCATACAGGTCATAGTTCCGGTCTTCCGGCAGATAACTTACGCCCCGTTTCTTTTTCCATATCTGGATCGGGAAAATGGCGGTTTCACCGTTGCCGACACCCCGATATGTGCTTTTCAGCAATTCACGGATAATGCAGCGGCCTTCGGCGGACGTATCCGTTCCGTAGTTGATGGAGCTGAATACCACCTGGTTACCACCGCGTGAATGGATCGTGTTCATGTTGTGGATGAAAGCCTCCATGGACTGATGAACGCGGCTGACGGTTTTATTGATAGCGTGCTGTACGAGCCGTTTGTCTCCGGTCAGGCCATCCAGCGGACGGGTTACATAATCGTCTATTTCTTTATTATAAAGGTGTGAATAGTCTACGCCATTCAGGTCTTCCAGATTTTTGACTTCTTCGATATAGCTGTTACGCACATAAGGTGCCAGGTAAAAATCGAAAGCCGGGATCGCCTGTCCGCCATGCATCTCATTTTGTGCAGTTTCTAAAGAGATACATCCCAAGATACTTGCCGTTTCGATACGTTTGGCGGGGCGCGATTCGCCGTGTCCGGCCGAGAATCCATATTTAAGGATGCGGTCCAGCGGATGCTGTACGCAAGTCAGGCTCTTGGTCGGGTAATAATCTTTATCATGAATATGCAGGTAATTGTTGGCAACTGCCTCTTTTACCTCTTCGCTCAACAGGTAATCGTCAACGAACGGTTTGGTTGTCTCACTGGAAAATTTCATCATCATACCTGCGGGGGTATCTGCGTTCATATTTGCATTTTCGCGGGTAATGTCGTTCGACTTGATATTGATGATTTCCAGGAACATATCGCGGGTTTTTGCTTTACGGGCAACACTGCGCTGATTGCGGTAGGCAATGTATTTCTGAGCCACATCCTTGCGGCTACTGTTCATTAGTTCCAGTTCGACAGCGTCCTGAATCGCTTCGACTGTCATTTGCGGTTCTCCTTTGAATGAAATATGATCCGTGATCTGGCGGATCAACTGCAAATCTTCTCCATTTTCCGTATGCAGCATCGCTTTACGGATCGCCGTTACTATTTTTTCCTCATTAAATCCGACGATACGTCCATCCCTTTTGATAACTGTCTGAATCATGATAATTGTATTGGTGTATTACTTTTTATTCTCCTGCAAAGGTATACTCAATTGTTATATAGTTTTCTTTTTGGAAAACTTTTAACGGGTTAAATTATGTCAAATGGTTGATAGTCATATATGTTATTTGTGAAAACGGAAAACTTTGAAGATTTTGATGATAAAAAGTTTTCCCAAAAAAGGCTGCTTGGTGATAATAGGGTATAATGTGAAAGGTATCAATTGTTTATGCAGAAAAACAGAGAAAACAGGGGCGATTCCGGTCAATCGCCCTGTCTGTCGATAGTACGAAATATCTATAATTGCTTATTCGGATTGCTATTTGTCTTTCAGTAATTCGATAAACATGGTTGTCGTCAGTAATATCCCAATGGCAACGCAGACCAGGATAAGTAATAAGTTTACATATTTCGCATTCGGCTTCGAGCCGGTGTGCAGGTTGTTGGCGAAATATTCTTTGAAGAAAAGATATAACGCCGGGACGGAAGCACTGGCCAGCAGGAAATCTTCCGGGATATTGAAGTAATATGTTTTCGACAAGCCGATCAGCGACCAGTGTGTCAGAAACAGGACTATGAACATGTTGATATTCTTAGAGAAGAACAACAGGAGTCCGATGGTGAAAACAACGACCGAACAAGGCATGACCGGCGAAGTTATTTCCGGGAAAGTCAGTCCCCGTGCCATCGATATCAGCGGATAGATAAACGGCATGGCAAACAGGAAGTACGCCAACCAGTCATATTTGCGGGTACGTTCGAAAGTGGTGTATCCTGACAAGGCATCCCACCCCCATAGTATCGCCATGATCGCCCAGAATAAGGCCATCACTTCGTTGTAGCTGCGCTCGGCACAGTAGATGTAGTAGTAGATGACCGATATCCACAGATAGACGGCAATCAGATAGATTTTCATTCCGTTCTTTACCCACGGCTGAGGGTTGCGGGTCAGCAGGACGGTCAATATTATCCCGATCAGGATAATTCCCAGTTGCCATTCCCAGGTTGCTGCATTGTAGAGTCCTATCGTTTTCCAGAAAATTTCCATAGAGTTATTCGTATGCTGATGATTTTATTTGCGTCGTGTTAATGAAAAAGCCTTACCCGGCAGGAGGAAGATCGGCAGTGTCGCACCGACCGTCAGCATGAAGATCGCGGTGAAGGTAACGAAACCGTTCGACATGAACATTTCAATATATTTCGCTTTCTGTACCGGTTCGTCCATCGTCTGGAGGAACATGATCAGCGAGAAAACCATGTTGTAGGCAAATTTGCCTGGGATCATCGGCAATAAAGCCGGGATATAAAGCACTGTCATCGGGCAGTAAATCCTGCCTCCCAGCCACAAACTACCGAATCCGATCACCAATGCCCCGAACAGGGAGGCGGTGGCGATATCCACACCAAAGAAAGTCATCAGGCAGAATCGGCAGGCATGGCCTACGGCAGCCAGCAAGGCAATGTAAGGAAACGCCCGCATAGGTGGGTCGGAAATCGCACCGAAACCAATACCTGCAATGGCTGCAAAAAGTCCGTCTAAAAGAATATCCAATACTATCATATCAAATTATTTTTTACCATCATTAATGTGAAAGAAAGCCCGATCGCGATACAGATAATCAGCATCAGTGCATTGACCAGCCGGGCAAAACCGGTCAGTATATACCCTTCGACAATATCGATGACCCCATTGATCAGCGGTACGCCCGGTATCAGGAACAGGACGCTCGTTGCCAGTGCAATGTCCGAGGTCGTGTCGAATATCAACGCTGTAGAGGCACAAAGCGATGCAATAAAGGCCGATACCACGAAGATTATGTAATGATTGAATTTCCGTATCTGCATCTGTTGTTTCAGGAAAAAACCGGTGATAGTCGCAGAAAAGACAATCCCCATCGAAGTAATATCTCCCCCGAACAGGCGGCAGAAAGAGGCATTGGCAAAACCTACCAGTATCAGAACGAAAAGCGGATCGATGTGCGGGCTGGCGATAATCTCCTCATATTTATCTTTTAATTCTTCCAGCGACAAATGTTTGTCATACGTTTCCCAACTCAGAGCGCTCAGTTTGGCGTTCTTCTCGAAACTTATCGGAAGGGCGGGGATATCGATCACCTCGCTGTATGTTTCTTTCGTATCATTGTCGGAGATCGTCAGAATAATATTTTTCTGAAAAATGCTGATTTTAACATCAGCGCCATATGCTTCTCCTATTCGTTTGGAACTCCGGACTACCCGGGATGTGTGTACCCCGCATCCCATCATATGGGCGGAGTACTCTGCGATGAATTTGGCTACGGGTAGCAAAGATTCATTTCTACTCATGTCGTACTTTTTATATATGAACCGGATTCTATTCCGGAATGTTTCTTTTTGCTGGCTGAAAAACGGGCGATAAACCTAAACCGGGGCGCAAAAGTATAAAAAACTTATTTTATATCATTGTTTTGTCTTTTATTTTTGTAGTTTTGCACCGAAATGGTTCTGTATTTTTGATTCTGGAAATACAGATTAAAAGGGAATCGGGTGTAAATCCCGGACAGTCCCGCTGCTGTGAAGCTCTAATAACATTCTGAAAACAACTTATGCCACTGACATGTGTCGGGAAGGCTTCAGGATGGGAGTCAGTCAGAAGACCTGCCGTTCGTTAAAGGCTCATATCCTCGTGGGTTAGGATACGGGTTCGAAATGATTGTTTATTCTAAATTTATCAGATTTATGGAGAAAGATTGTCCGCGTTGTGGGGACTCTTTTGTTTGTCGGGTAGATGATATATCCGCCTGTCATTGTGTGCCTGTGAAATTGGATGAACTCCAGCTTGCTTATGTGAAGGTCCATTATCCGGGATGTTTGTGCAACTCCTGTTTGAATGAGATCAAGAAATATTTCTATGCCTGTGAGGTGAATCCCCGTTATAAACATTTAAAGCATTGATATGATACGGAAGATATTAATTGCAAACCGTGGCGAGATCGCCGTACGTGTGATGCATTCCTGCCGGGAGATGGGAATACAGTCTGTGGCTGTTTTTTCGGAAGCCGACCGGGCAGCACGACATGTACTTTATGCTGATGAGGCCTGCCTGATAGGGCCTGCTGCATCAAAAGATAGTTATCTGGATATTGAAAAGATTATCCAAGCGGCAAAAATTCATAAAGCCGATGCCATTCATCCCGGTTATGGTTTCCTTTCGGAAAATGCAGCTTTTGCCCGCAGATGTAAAGAGGAAAATATTATTTTTATTGGCCCGGCTGCTGAGACGATGGAGGCGATGGGCGATAAGATATCAGCCCGTAAGCGGATGATCGAGGCTGGTGTGCCGGTTGTTCCGGGAACGCAACAACCGTTGCTGGATGCTGCCGAAGCCGTTCGGATATGTAAGGAAATCGGTTTCCCCGTTATGCTGAAAGCCTCTATGGGAGGCGGAGGAAAAGGGATGCGACTGATCTATAAAGAAGAAGATATGGTGGAGGCTTATCATTCTGCCCGTTCGGAATCGTTATCGTCTTTTGGTGACGACACAGTTTATCTGGAGAAATTCGTAGAGGAACCTCATCATATCGAATTTCAGGTATTGGGTGACAATCACGGGAATGTAATCCATCTTTGCGAACGTGAATGTTCCGTTCAACGCCGTAATCAGAAAATCGTGGAGGAAAGTCCGTCTCCGTTCATCACTCCCGAGTTAAGAAAAAATATGGGTGAAAAGGCTGTTGCTGCGGCAAAAGCTGTCAACTATTCCGGTGCTGGTACCATTGAGTTTTTGGTGGACAAACATCGGAATTTTTATTTTCTGGAAATGAATACGCGTCTCCAGGTGGAGCATCCGATTACCGAGGAAGTTTTAGGCGTCGATCTGGTAAAAGAACAGATTCGGGTGGCTAACAACGAACCACTCCATATCCGCCAGGAGGAGATCGTCCAGCGCGGACATGCCATTGAATGCCGTATCTGTGCAGAAGATACAGAAGCCGGTTTTATGCCTTCTCCCGGTGTCATTAAACAATTGACAGAGCCGAACGGCATCGGTGTCCGTGTAGACAGTTATGTGTATGAAGGATATGAAATACCGGTTTATTACGACCCGATGATCGGAAAACTGATCGTTTGGGCGACAACGCGCCAATATGCGATCGAACGCATGCGGCGGGTATTGCATGAGTATAAGATTACCGGGTTGAAAACGAATATCGGTTACTTACGTCGGATTATGGATACATCCGACTTTGTGCAGGGAAAGTATGATACTTCTTTTATTGAAAAAAATGCCGGACAATTGCAACATCCCGTAGAAGAGGGTGGAACAGAGACTGAAAATATAGCTATGATCGCTGCCTATATAGATTATCTGGTCAATCTGGAGGAAAACAGATCCGGTCAGGCTTCCGACAATCGTCCGATCAGCCGCTGGCGTGAATTCGGATTACAAAAAGGAGTCCTGCGTATTTAATAATCGGCACATTAGCACTATTGAATAATTATTATTTATGGAAATACATATTGGAAAAAGAGTTGCGGATGTTTCGTTGGTCAGTAAAGATGGGAACAAAGTCCGGTTGACTATTGACGGTATCCTTTATGAAGTCGATGTCGTAATGGCCGAAAATGGCGCCTGTTCTATTTTGCACAACGGTGTTTCGTATAATGCAGAACTGATCCGCGGAGAAAGTGGTAAAAACTATACGGTGAATACCCATTTCCTCTCTTATGGTGTGGATATTGTTGATACGCAGGTGAAATATTTGCGTATGCGCAGGAATAGCGAAGAGCGGCAGGACAATAAGATTATTTCTCCGATGCCCGGCAAGGTGGTGAAGGTTGCTGTTCAGAAAGGCGACCGTCTCGAACCTGGCGATATTGTCGTAGTGATCGAAGCAATGAAGATGCAGAGTAATTATAAGGTAAGTTCGGCCTGCACGGTACGCGATGTACAGGTAAAAGAAGGGGATTCGGTGACGAGCAACCAGGTCCTTCTGACTTTGGATATAATAACAGACAAAGAGGATTAAAATGGGAAAAGAACATTTATATAAAACGTTTGAAGAACTGGATAAGGCAGCTTCATTGGGAGGCGGTATGGCACGCATAGAGAAACAGCATGAAGCCGGACGTATGACTGCCCGTGAACGTATTGACATGTTACTGGATAAGGGTACATTTGTCGAACTGGATAAGTTTGTCGTTCACCGTTGTACCAATTTCGGTATGGAAAAGAACAAAATAGCGGGTGACGGGATCGTTTCGGGGTATGGCAAGATAGACGGACGCCAAGTGTTTGTCTATGCTTATGACTTTACCGCTTACGGAGGAACATTGAGCGGAACGAATGCCGCGAAGATCGTCAAGGTGCAACAACTGGCATTGAAAAACGGAGCGCCGGTAATTGCCCTGAATGATTCGGGTGGTGCCCGTATTCAGGAAGGGGTCAGCAGTCTGGCCGGATATGCTTCCATTTTCTATCAGAATACGATGGCCTCGGGAGTGGTTCCGCAGATTTCTGCGATCCTCGGACCTTGTGCCGGAGGAGCCTGCTATTCGCCTGCGTTGACCGATTTTATTTTTATGGTGAAAGAAAAAAGCCATATGTTTATCACCGGTCCGGACGTGGTCAAGGCGGTTACCCATGAAGAAGTAGGAAAAGAAGAATTGGGTGGTGCTTATACACATAGTACTAAGAGCGGTGTTACTCATTTTATGTGTGATACGGAAGAAGAAACATTAATGAGTATCCGCGAATTACTCGGTTTTCTTCCGGCCAATAATATGGAAGATGCCCCACTTGTTCCTTGTACGGATGATATCCGCCGCGAAGAAGAATCGTTGCAGGAGGTGATTCCGGATGATCCGAATATTCCTTATGATATAAAAGATATTATTGAACCGGTGGTGGATAATCACTATTTCTTTGAGGTAATGCCGCATTTTGCAAAAAACATCGTAGTCGGTTTTGCCCGTTTAGGCGGACGTACGGTCGGTATCGTTGCCAACCAGCCGGCATTCCTGGCAGGTGTGCTGGATATCGATGCTTCGGATAAGGCGGCTCGTTTCATCCGTTTTTGCGATTGTTTCAATATTCCACTGGTTACTTTTGAAGATGTACCCGGTTTTCTTCCGGGATGTACCCAGGAGCACGACGGTATTATCCGCCACGGTGCGAAGATCGTCTATGCTTATGCGGAAGCGACCGTGCCTAAAATCACGTTGATTACCCGGAAAGCCTATGGCGGTGCTTATATCGTTATGTCGAGCAAACCGACCGGTGCCGATGTTAACCTGGCTTACCCTATGGCGGAGATTGCCGTTATGGGAGCAGAAGGGGCTGTTAATATCTTATATAGAAAAGCAACCGGGGAAGAGAAAGAGCAGGCAATGAAAGAATATGCGGAAAACTTCTCTAATCCTTACCGGGCTGCCGAGCAAGGATTTATCGACGAGATTATCATGCCGCGGCAGACTCGTTTCAAGCTGATACAGGCGTTGGAGATGGCAAAGAACAAAAGCCAGAGCAATCCGCCGAAAAAACATGGCAATATGCCATTGTAACGATTTGATTTTGTTGTTAGAATTATGAATGGTAAATCCCTGTCGACCGTGAGGCTGGCAGGGATTTCTGCTTATGTCATAGTTTTATAAATAAACAGGAACGTAAAAGTTTAAAAAACTTGTATTTATCATATTGATTTTGTCTTTTATTTTTGTAGCTTTGCCTCCGAATTGGTTTCGTGTTGTCTGTTCGGATGATACGGATTAAAAGGGAATCGGGTGTAAATCCCGGACAGTCCCGCTGCTGTGAAGCTCTAATAACATCCTGAAAACAACTTATGCCACTGACATGTGTCGGGAAGGCTTCAGGATGGGAGTCAGTCAGAAGACCTGCCGTTCGTTAAAGGCTGTTTTTCCTCGTGGGTTAGGGAAATGGTTCGAAAAGAATATTAATTCTAAAGTGTATGAAAATCATGGAGAAGCTTTGTTCGCGTTGTGGCGTGGAGTTTTGCTGTGCCTCAAAAGCGATTGACTATGGAATGGATTCATGAATTATTATGGGGAGAAGGTATCGGACATTCCATCCTTTTACTGTCTCTGGTTATTGCCATAGGGATCCAACTTGGTAAAATCAAAGTATTTGGAATTTCTCTGGGGATAACCCTGGTATTGTTTGTCGGTATTCTACTGGGACATTTTGGGTTTACAATCAATCCATCTGTTATTCATTTCTTTAAAGAGTTTGGATTGATCCTGTTTGTTTATTCAGTCGGCATGCAGGTCGGACCCGGTTTTTTCTCTTCTTTTAAGAAAGGGGGGATGACTTTGAATGGCCTGGCTTGCGGAATTGTCTTTCTCGGAGTTATGATGGCCTTGGTGATACATTTTGTGACAGGAATTCCTATTCCGACGATGGTCGGTATTTTATCGGGTGCAGTAACAAATACGCCGGGACTGGGGGCTGCTCAACAGGCATTTAGTGATATGACGGGGACTTCTGATGATACGATTGCATTGGGATATGCCGTTGCTTATCCGCTGGGGGTCGTCGGTATCATCCTTTCCATGTTGTTTGTCCGGTATATTTTTCATATAAGTTTTGACCAGGAGACGAAAAAGCTGGAAGAAGAGAATAATGTGCATAATAGTGAGGCCACACCTATATCGTTGATAGTGAAGAATCCGGCTCTTTTTGGCAGGAAGATAATGGAACTTGCCGCCCTGTTGGAGCATAGGGAATTTGTCATATCCCGTATTTGGCGTAACAAGACCAATAAAGTAGACATTGTTACCGGCAGTACGATTTTGGAAGAAGATGATAAAATATTTGTGATCACGACTGAACATGATGCAGAAACTATAAAAACCTTTATCGGTCAAGAGATAGAGATGGACCGTAAACAATGGATTCCCGCCGAAAGTGCTTTTGTCAGCCGCCGCATTTTGGTGACAAAGCCGGAACTGACGGGTACTAAACTGGGGGATTTGCAGTTACGCCGTTTGCATGGTATCAATGTAACACGTGTGAATCGTGCCGGAGTGGAACTGGTAGCAACACAAGGTTTGCAATTGCAGGTTGGTGACCGTGTAACCGTAGTCGGTAGTGAACTGGCTGTCGATAAGGTGAGTATGATATTGGGTAATTCGATGAAACGTCTGAATGAACCGAACTTGATTCCAATATTTATCGGTATCGCTTTAGGTATTATTCTGGGAAGTATTCCAATTAGTTTCCCAGGGATTCCTCAACCTATCAAGCTGGGTTTGGCAGGTGGTCCGTTGGTTGTCGCTATCCTGATCAGCCGTTTCGGATACCGTTATAAACTGGTTACTTATACTACCCAGAGTGCCAATCTGATGCTCCGGGAGATTGGTATAACTATGTTCCTTGCCTGTGTCGGGCTGAGTGCCGGGGATGGTTTTGTGGATACTATCGTGAATAAAGGCGGATTTGCCTGGATTGGTTACGGTTTTATTATAACAATGCTACCTTTATTAGTCATCGGATTGATTGGCAGGTATTTTTTTAAACTGAATTACTATACGTTGATGGGATTGCTGGCTGGCAGTACGACGGATCCTCCCGCTTTGGCTTATGCGAATGCAACGGCGGGAAATGATGTTCCGGCAGTAGGTTATGCTACAGTTTATCCGTTGACAATGTTTTTACGTGTACTAACTGCCCAATTAATGATATTATTCTTCTATTAAGTATTAGATTTGGTTGTTAGAAATTGTTCAATAATAATTTTAAAGCCAGGAGCCCCGCCGAAGTGATTCGCCGGGGCTTCGTTTATTTATCGATGTAAAAGATTATTGACCGCTTCCTCCCATAATATCCAGCAATTCATTGGTGATGGCCTGCTGGCGGTTTTTGTTGTATTGCAACGTCAGTTCCTGGATCAGGTCGTTGGCGTTGTCGTTGGCTGTCTGCATGGCAAGCATGCGGGCGGCATGCTCGGAAGTGACAGTGTCGAGCAAGGTCGTGTAGATGTTCAGATGGAGCACTTTGGGGAGCAGTAGGGCCAGCAACTGTTCGGCAGACGGCTCCAGAATATAGTTGCTCGAAGCACTTTCCGGGTCTGCTTCCGGTAAGGAAACCGGAAGGAAAACCTTTTCGGTCAGTATCTGCTCCGCCATATTCTTGAAATGATGGTAGAGTAGTTCCACCCGGTCGACCTGGGCAGAGATATACAACTCCATCAGGGCAGTTGCCAGTTGCGAAGCATCCTCGTAGGCCGGTTTGTCGCCGATCGTAAGGAAGCTGTCATTGGTCTGATAACCAGCTTTATGCAATTCGTCCGCCACCTTTTTGCCGATCGGATAAATGCGCACGGTTATACCGTCCGCCTCATACTGGTGGAGACGGACTGTTAACTCTTTCCATATGTTCGCATTGAAAGCGCCACACAACCCGCTGTTGGAGGAAAAAGCGACAATAGCCACCTGTTTGACCTCGCGAACAGCTGCGTAGGGCGAACTCATATCACTTTCAGCCGACAGCGTGCCCCTTAATATGGCGCTCAGCTTACTCTCGTATTCGAGCATATGTTCGACAATCGTCTGCGTATGATGCAGTTTGGCAGAAGACACCATCCTCATGGCGGAGGTGATCTTCTGCGTGTTTCTGATCGACGCAAGACGGATTTTTATCTCTTTCAGTGATGCCATAGTCTAATTTCTGTTATCAACCTGCTTTATATGCCCCGCTGACCTGGTGGGCTGTTTCTTCCAGGATACGGCTGACTTCATCATTTATCACACCCGATTTTAGTATATCGAGTACGTCTTTCTGATGATTGGTGATCAGAGTCTGTAAGAACGCATTCTCAAAATCGTGTACCTTATCCAGCGGAACCTCTTTCAGTAAACCTTTGGTGCCGCAATACAGGATAGCGATTTGCTGTTCCACAGGCATCGGGTTATACTGGGGTTGTATCAATAGTTGTGTATTTTTCTGTCCTTTGTCGATCGTGAAGGCGGTTACCGCATCCATATCGCCGCCGAATTTTGTGAACGATTCCAGTTCGCGGAACTGTGCCTGGTCGATTTTCAGCGTACCGGCCACCTTCTTCATCGCTTTCAACTGTGCGTTACCACCCACACGGGATACGGAAATACCCACGTTGATAGCCGGACGGTTTCCCTGGTTGAACAGGTCTGTTTCCAGAAATATCTGTCCGTCGGTGATGGAAATTACGTTGGTCGGGATATAAGCCGACACGTCGCCCGCCTGCGTCTCGATAATCGGCAGGGCAGTGAGCGAACCGCCACCTTTTACCTTATCTTTCATGCTATCGGGCAGGTCGTTCATCTGGCTGGCTACTTCCTGTTGGTTGATGATTTTCGCTGCACGTTCCAACAGGCGTGAATGCAGATAGAAAATATCACCCGGATACGCCTCGCGGCCCGAAGGACGACGAAGGATCAGGGATACCTCGCGATAAGCGACTGCCTGTTTCGACAAGTCATCATAGACAACCAATGCATGACGTCCGCTGTCGCGGAAATATTCGCCGATGGCAGCTCCGGCAAAAGGAGCGAAATATTGCATGGCAGCCGGGTCGGAAGCAGTGGCACTGACTACGATCGTGTAATCCATCGCCCCTTTTTCCTGTAAAGTGTTTACCAGAGAAGCGACTGTAGAACCTTTCTGTCCGATCGCCACATAGATACAGTAAACCGGATTACCGGCTTCATAATTACTGCGTTGATTGATGATCGTGTCGATGGCGATCGAGGTTTTACCAGTCTGACGGTCACCGATAATCAATTCACGTTGCCCGCGTCCGATAGGGATCATGGCATCTACGGCTTTGATACCAGTCTGTAAAGGTTCGTTTACCGGCTGGCGGTAAATAACGCCCGGAGCTTTTCGTTCCAGCGGCATCTGGCATTTCTTTCCGACAATCTCGCCTTTACCGTCGATCGGGTTACCCAGCGGATCGATTACACGACCGATCATGTTTTCGCTTACGTTGATGGAAGCGATGCGACGTGTACGTTTCACCGTGTCGCCCTCTTTTACCTGGTCGGTCGGGCCGAGCAATACGGCACCTACGTTGTCTTCTTCCAGGTTCATCACGATGGCTTCCATTCCGTTGTCGAATTGCAACAACTCATTGGCTTCGGCATTGTCCAGCCCGTAGATACGTGCAACACCGTCACTGACCTGAAGCACAGTGCCCACCTCTTCCAGATGGATCGTGGTGTTGATACCTTCCAGTTGTTCGCGTAAAATGGCGGAAACTTCACTTACTTTTATCTGGTCTGTCATACGTTTTTCTTTTTTAATTTTTTTCGATTAGCTGATTTCTGATTTCCCGCAGTTGCCGGGCGTAGCTGGCATCTATCCGGGTATTACCGATACGGAGCACGAAGCCACCGATCAGTTCCGGCTTGATCACTCCCATGAATTCGATGGTGTTGCCGGTTTCTTCCTTCAGCCGTTTCTTTAAATGTTCCTGTGTCGCTTCATCTACCGGAGCCGGCGTCTTGAACAACACACGGGTGATCTTTTTGTCTTTCCGGTACATATGGATATAAATATATGCCATTAGCGGTAACAAGCTCTCTCTCTTGTGCTGAAGTACCAGGCGGATAAAACGGGTGAACAACTCGCATACTTCCAGGCCGGCGGCGGTAGTCAGCAACTTTACTTTCTCCTCCAGGGGAAAGATGGGGTTGTCGAGCACCGTTTTCAGTCCCGGCTCTTGCTCGAAACTGATGGTCAGCATCTTCATGTCATCATATACCCGGTCCTCCTGCCGCTTGTCTTTTGCCAGCGAAAAGAGTGCTTTGACGTACCGGGAAGAGATTGTACCTACGTCCATATCTTATGATTTACTAAACGAAACATTGTCGAGCAGCCCGTTGATGATCTTTTCCTGTTCATCGGTACGGCTGATTTTCTCTTTCATCACTTTCTCTGCAATGGCGACTGACAGGTCGGCGATTTCGGTGCGGACTTCGCGGATGGCTTTGTCCTTTTCTTCCCCTATCCGGCGTGTCGCTTCCTCCAGTTGCAGATGTGCCTCAGCGGATGCCTTTTGCCGGGCTGCGCTGATAATCTGTTCTTTTTCGGCCAGGGCTTGTTTCAGAATCTCATTCTGCTGCTCTCTTGCCTGGGCAAGAATCTTTTCGCTTTCGGCCTGGATGCCGGCAAGTTGTTCGTTTGCCTGGCGGGCCGATTCGAGGGAATGATCGATGTATTCTTTCCGTTGTTCCACGGCTTTGATGATTACCGGGAAACCATATTTGGAAAGAATAACAAAGACGATTCCGAAAGAAAGGATCATCCAGAATAAAAGCCCTGCGTCTGGTGTGAGCAATGACATAGTTTACTTTTATTTATTGGAACAATCCTAAGAAACATACTACGATCGCAAACAGGGCAACACCTTCTACCAATGCACCCATGATAAGCATGGACGTACGGATGTCACCGGCTGCCGACGGTTGGCGGCTGATACCTTCGACGGCACCTTTACCGATCAATCCGATACCTATACCTGCACCGATAGCAGCTAATCCTGCTCCTACTGTTGCTCCAAGTTTAGCGATGCCTGCACCGGCTGCTGCTTGTAATAAAATTGCTGATAACATAACTCTCAATCTTTAAAATTAGTAATCTTATTATTAATAAATATATTTGTTCATTCCCGTACTTTGGCCAATCCGATATAGTTGGCCGACAACAGGGTGAATATATAGGCCTGAAGGCATGCCACCAGCAGTTCGAGACAGTTCATAAACACGGTGAACAATACGGATACGATTGTCATCGTGCCGTTTATGGCTGTTCCCATCGAGGCGGTGATGAATATCAGGCAAGTCAACGCCAGAATGATTGTATGTCCGGCCATGATATTGGCAAACAGACGGATCATCAGGGCGAACGGCTTGGTGAGTATGCCGAAAAATTCCACGAAGGGCATGATCGGCAACGGTAACTTCAGGAAGATAGGGGCATTGGGCCAGAATATCTCCTTCCAGTATTCCTTGGTAGCGAACAGGTTCACTGCCAGGAACGTACATAAAGCGAGCATGGCGGTAATGGTGATATTACCGGTGATATTGGCTCCTCCCGGGAAAATCGGAATAATACCGATCAGGTTGTTTATCAGGATGAAGAAGAAGACCGTCAGCAGATAAGAAGAGAAAGGCTTATATTCTTTGCCGATTCCTTCCTTCACTACGCCGTCATGTATGAACATGACCGCCATCTCCATCAACCCGGTAAATCCTCCGGGGGCTTCATACGGATGCTTTTTATACCAACGGGCGGTACGCAGCACGATGAAAAGCAGTAAGCCGCAACTGAGAAGCAGGCCGCATACGTTTTTGGTAAGTGACAGGTCCCAGGGCTTTACTTCTTCGCCTCTGCTGTTTTTTTCTACCACCTTTCCGGCATGTTTCCCTTCCTTGGCGATGTAATAGTTATGATGCACATTACCATGATGCAGGTGTGAGGAGAGGAACAAGTCCCATCCGCGTTCTTCGCTTTTCAGCAGGACGGGCAGCGGTATGGAAATCTCTTTCCCGTTCCACTCCGTGATGTGCCAGGTGTAGGCATCCTTGATGTGTGAGAATACGATATCCTGCACATCTACCTCACCTTGTTTCGCATCCGTGGAGGCGTTTACCGGAAAGCTGATGCAAACCAGTAACAAGAAAGTAAACCAAAACAGGCCGTTATTTTTTATTCTGTTCATCTTTTTCTTTTTTCTCACTAATCATTCTCTTTTTCTCAAACAGATACAATGTATATGTTTCCAGTACAAGATAAATGAAATAGAACAACATCATCGTGAAGCCGAAGGCTTTCAGGTTCTGTCCGACCAAAGCGGCATAAAGCCACAGGAAAACCAGTGCGAGCGTGAATTTGCAAAGGCGGACTACCATATAAGTAACGACCGTGACGTCTCCGTGTTTCCGTTTGACATGATCCAGAAAATAGATCATTAACATACTGCTTAACCAGTAAAACACCGGTATCGACGGATACCACTCAAAATAATGCGAAGGCCAGATGGTGTATAACAAGCCTCCCAGGGAGACGCCGATAACTACATTAATAAAGGTAGTCAAGCCCATTAGCTTCATTCTTAATCTACCGCTCATGATCGTATTTTTTTATTCGATGCATACGGACAGGATATCGTCTTTTATCTCGACGAATCCGCTCTGTATTTTTATTTCTTGTTCTTTCTTTTCATCTGTCTGGTACCGGATAACGCCTTCTTCCAGGGCTGCGATCATCGGAGCGTGATGGGGCAGGACGTCGAACGAGCCTGCCGTACCCGGAAAGGATACATAATCTGTCTCTCCTTTGAATAAAGCGCCACCAGGGGATATGATTTCCAGTTCCATACGTTTTTAATTTGCTTGTTCTGCCAGTTTCTTTCCTTTTTCAATCACATCTTCAATCGTTCCTACATTCAGGAAGGCCTGTTCAGGGATATCGTCGGTTTCACCGTCCATGATCATATTGAATCCGCGGATGGTGTCTTCGATAGAGACCATTACGCCCGGTACGCCGGTGAATTGTTCCGCCACGGCGAAAGGCTGCGACAGGAAACGTTGTACACGGCGGGCGCGGTTAACCGTCTGGCGGTCCTCGTCCGAAAGTTCCTCCATACCCAGGATAGAGATAATATCCTGCAACTCCTTGTTACGCTGGAGTATCTGTTTCACACGCTGTGCCGTTTCGTAATGTTCCTTGCCTACGACCAGCGGGTCGAGGATACGGGATGTCGATTCCAGCGGGTCGACTGCCGGATAGATACCCAGTTCGGTAATCTTACGGCTCAGTACGGTGGTAGCATCCAGGTGCGTAAAAGTTGTTGCCGGTGCCGGGTCGGTCAAGTCGTCTGCCGGCACGTAAACAGCCTGCACGGAGGTGATGGAACCTTTTTTCGTAGAGGTGATACGTTCCTGCATGGCTCCCATTTCGGTAGCCAGTGTCGGCTGATAACCTACTGCCGACGGCATACGTCCCAACAGGGCGGATACTTCGGAACCGGCTTGCGTGAAACGGAAGATATTATCTATAAAGAACAGTATATCGCGAGTCTCGCCTTCCGGAGCCAGGTCGCGGAACGATTCGGCGATGGTCAGTCCCGATAGAGCGACCGACGAACGTGCTCCCGGCGGTTCGTTCATCTGTCCGAACACCAGTGTCGCCTGCGATTTAGCCAGTTCTTCGTGATCTATCTTCGACAGGTCCCAATGACCGGCTTCCATACTTTCCTTAAATTCTTTACCGTAACGGATTACATTCGACTGTATCATTTCGCGCAGCAGGTCGTTACCTTCACGGGTACGTTCACCCACGCCGGCGAAAACAGAAAAACCGTTATTCTTTTTGGCAATGTTATTGATCAGTTCCATGATAAGAACCGTCTTTCCGACTCCGGCGCCACCGAACAACCCGATTTTACCTCCTTTGGAATAGGGTTCCAGCAGGTCGATCACCTTGATGCCGGTGTAGAGCACCTCTTTGGTGGTTGTCAGATCTTCAAACTTCGGCGGCTCACGATGGATAGGGAGAGCTCCTTTTTTATCCAGCATTTTCATCCCGTCGATCGGATCGCCTGTCACGTTCATCAAACGCCCCTTTACCTGATCGCCGACCGGCATGGTAATGGGCGAACCGCATGATACGGCTTCCATTCCTCGTTGCAGTCCGTCTGTCGTATCCATAGCGACTGTACGGACTGTGTTTTCCCCAATGTGTTGCTGAACTTCCACGATCAGTATTTTCCCATTAGGACGGGTTATCTCCATGGCGTCATGAATACGGGGTAGCACTATTTTCTCTTCTTTTTCATTATCGAAGTGAATATCCACGACTGGACCGATAACCTGCGAAACATAACCTTTTGTTTCTCCCATACAATTCTTTTTAAACCTCGTCAATATATTTTTTCAACCGTGCAATATTACGAAAACAACCTGTCGGAAACCCGAACATATTACTTTTTTGGCTTTTTTGCATTTAGTTAAACTTTAAACTAATTTTATAGTCATTCTGAAATGAACCAATTGTTTTGTGATATGGAACAATTTGAGGAAAAATTACGCTGTTTTTTGAAGAATAAGGAGTGGCATTTTGTGTGCGGAGTGGTTTGGGGGATGGTGGTCTGATCTGTTAAATTATATTACCAGGAGTAGTATTTTAAATTATCAGGTATAGTAATTGATATTATTTGTATTTTTGTCACCGGATTATGGTGTAACGGTTTGGCTTCCGCTGACCGTTAGTAATAGGGAATCCGGTGCAAGTCCGGAACTGTACCCGTAGCTGTAAGTTCTGCAACCCCGGCAAATCTTGTTGCCACTGAGGATTTTAGGATCCTTGGGAAGGCGGCCGATCATGGGAGAACAAGTCAGAAAACCTGCCATTATTCTATATATACAATGCCTCGGGTAAGGTGTTGATGGAACTTGATATATGCGTACATTATTTATTATAGTATTTATATGCCTGACAGGCATATTTCTGTGCGTGCCTGTTCTGCACGCACAGCAGATCGATACGACTGTTTATCACCAGCTGAAAGGTGTTGAGGTCGTGGAAAAGGCGCGTCCTTCCACAACCCGCGAAGCTACACCTTTACAAGTGATGGACCGTTCGGGTATCGAACGGCTCGGCATACAGGATTTATCGGAGGCTGTTAAACGTTTCTCCGGTGCTACCGTGAAAGATTACGGTGGGATAGGAGGACTGAAGACGGTTTCAGTCCGTAGCCTGGGAGCACAACATACGGCTGTCAGCTATGACGGCGTAACGATCACGGATGCCCAGAGCGGGCAGGTGGATATCAGCCGCTTCTCGTTGGATAATGTGGAGATGATCTCACTGTCGATCGGGCAATCGGATGATATTTTCCAGACGGCACGGATGTATGCGTCGGCAGGGGCGTTGAGTGTGAAGACACGTAAGCCTGTATTCGATGGAAAACCGATGAATCTTCAGGCGAAAGCGAAAGGTGGTTCTTTTGGCTTGTTCAACCCGATGCTTCGTTATGAACAGAAGATAAGTAACCGCTTTTCCGCTTCTTTACATGCCGACTGGCTAAGTGCAAAAGGGGAATACCCTTTTACTTTGGTAAACGGAGATGTTGTAACGGAAGAAAAAAGGAAGAACAGCGATATCCAGGCACTTCGCCTGGAAGGTAATCTGTATGGCGACCTGGGTAAGGCGGGAGCATTGACCGGTAAGGTCTATTATTACGATTCCGAACGCGGACTCCCCGGTTCGGTGATATTATATAGCAACAGTAACCGGGAACGCTTGTGGAACAATAATTTCTTTACTCAGTTGCAGTATTCCAACAAATTAACGGACAATTTATCTTTACAGGCACATGCCAAGTATAATTACTCTTTCAGCAAATACCGTGATGTAAGTAATAAATACTCAGGAGGTAAGCAAGAGGATTTGAATACCCAGGAAGAGTATTACGGTTCGGTAGGCGTACTTTATTCACCCTGGAAGAACTTCTCAACCTCTCTTACGACTGATTTAGCCCATAATATGCTGGATAATAATTTTATGAATGCCCCGCAACCCAAGCGTTTGACTTCACTGTCGGTATTATCCGCCCAATATAAGAACTCGATGTTTACAGCAACAGCCAGTTTGCTGGGCACTTATATGACCGACAAAGTAAAGGCGGGCGATAAACCGGCCGACCGCAAACGTTTGTCTCCTGCGGTTAGCGTATCGTTGAGGCCTTTTCCCGATAATGCCTTTCGTGTACGTGCCTCTTACAAAGATATTTTCCGTGTTCCGACTTTCACCGATCTGTATTATCTCCGTATGGGGAATACGAACCTGCAACCGGAAAAGGCTACACAATATAATCTGGGGCTGACCTGGAGCGGGGAAGCTGGGAATCTCTTTCGTTATCTGAGTTTTTCGGCCGATGGTTATTATAATAAGGTGAAGGACAAGATTGTTGCTATTCCGACGATGTATATATGGAAGATGATGAATATGGGAGAAGTCGATATCAAAGGTCTGGATGTGAATTTCTCATCTGAAACCTCTCTGCCGGCAAAGATGACCTTACTCCTCTCTGCTACATATAGTTTTCAGAAAGCAATCGATATAACTGATCCTGATGCAAAAAATTACAAGGATCAGATACCATATACTCCGAAACATTCGGGAAATGCATCGTTGACCTTGGAGAATCCGTGGGTCAACGTCTCTTATAGCTTGACTGCGGCGGGTGATAGGTATGCTTTGCCTCAAAACATAGAAAGCAACCTGATTGCCGGATATGTAGAACAGGGAATATCCCTTAACCGTGAGTTTGTGGTAAAAAAATGTAAGTTGCGTTTGCAGGGAGAAGTGATTAACCTGGGTGACAAAACATATGATATTATTCAATACTATCCAATGCCGGGACGTTCCTGGCGTTTGAGTGTGAGTATAGTTTATTAATGATAAATAAATAAGTGATGAAAAAGAAAAATTTGCTGTATGTATCTGCACTTTGTGCTTGTATGTCTTTCTCCTTTATTGGTTGTAGTGATGATGATGATAAACAGGAAATCCCATCTCTTCCGGAACAGATTTCTTTGAATGGAGTCTATGTGTTGAATAGTGGAAACAAAGGGAATAATAACTCTTCGTTGTCATTTTATGATTTCGAGACCAAAAAGGTAGAAGCGGATATCTTTAAGAAAGTCAATGGACGCGGATTGGGAGATACAGCCAACGATATCCTGGTTTATGGCTCAAAGGCTTATATAGCTGTCACTAATTCTAATACAATAGAGGTGACAGACTTACAAGGAAAGTCTTTGAAACAAATTGTTTCCGATGGCGATCCGTTACAGCCGCGTTTCTTTTCTTGTTATAATGGAAAAGTGTATGTATCATTGTATGGTGGTTATGTAGCTCGTTTGGATACAACTTCGCTCACAATTGAAAGTAAGGTGAAAGTAGGACGTAATCCGGAACAGATGGCTATAGCTAATAACAAATTGTATGTAGCAAACTCTGGTGGTGCGGATTTTAACACCGCTGTGGGATATGATAAAACTGTCTCTGTCGTTGACCTTCCTACTTTTAAAGAAAAGACTAAAATAGAAGTTGTCACTAATCCGGTGAATTTGCTGGCTGATAGTCAGGGTGACGTTTATTTGGTTTCTATGGGTAACTACGGGGATATACCTAATACATTTCAGAGAATTGATTCTAAAACAGATGAAGTGACAACAATTACGGAAACGAATGCAACGGAATTTGCAGCTGTAGGCGATAAACTTTACATCATTTATTCACAGTATGATGCTAACTGGAATCAGACTATTTCTTATCTCTGTTATGATGCAATAAACGAAAAGGTAATCAGCACTGACTTTATTACGGATGGAACGGATATTAAAAAGCCTTATAAAATAGGTGCTGATACCCCGTCAAACTATGTTTTTGTGACTGAGTCTAATTATTCTACAAATGGAGATGTGTACACATTTAATCCAGCCGGTAAGTTACAGTTTAAATTTGAAGCAGGTCTGAATCCTATAAAAGTGATTTCGGCTGGTAATAAATAAGATGAAGTTTTTTATATCCACCCTCTTTCTACTTTGCTTCACACTCAGTTGTAGTGTGAAGCAGAGTTCTTCTGAAGATCAGTCGTTTTCTTCTGATACTATCCGCTACGCCCGTGGTTTCACCATACAGCACTTCACTGACTATACATCGGTAGAGGTCCGCGACCCTTGGGACAGCACCCGCATCCTGCAACGTTATCTGTTGGTGGATCGCGGTGCGTTGATGCCCGGTGATTTGCCTAAGGGGACAGTTGTACGGACACCGGTGAAGAATATCGTGGTTTATACCTCCGTTCATGCGGCTATTATTGACCAGTTGGGGGAAGCGGATAAGGTGATCGGCGTGTGTGAACCCCGGTATATGGATACGCCTTCCATTCAAGAGGGTTTGCGTGCCGGAAAGATTGCCGATCTGGGAGAGGCGACGGCGCCGAATATCGAAAAGATTATAGATATAGGGGCAGAGATCATTATAGCTTCTCCTTTTCAGAATGCAGGATACGGACCTGCCGAGAAACTGGGTATTCCTATCATTGAGGCCGCCGATTACATGGAGTCGTTGCCGTTGGGACGGACCGAATGGATACGTTTCTATGGCTTGTTATTCGGTAAGGAAGTGATGGCGGATTCAATCTTTCGGGAAACGGAAGGCCGTTATCTGGAACTGAAAGAGCTGGCAAAGACAGTCACTAACCGTCCGACCGTCATCTCCGAAAAGAAATTCGGTTCTTCCTGGTATATGCCGGCAGGCGATAGCTATGTCGCCCATCTCTACAACGATGCCGGAGCCGATTATATCTTCAAAGACCTTCCCGGAGCGGGCAGTACCCCTTTGGCTTTTGAAACCGTACTCGACAAGGCGATCCATGCCAATATGTGGCTGATCAAATATAATCAAACAAACGACATGACCTATAAAGACCTTCGTACCGAGTATACGCCCTATGAAAACTTTGATGCCTTTAAGAACCGCCGGATTTATACCTGTAATACGGGAATAGTACCCTATTACGAGGAATTTCCGATACATCCCGATTACCTCCTGAAAGACCTTGTATGGGTATTCCATCCGGAGTTATTGCCGGGTTACACGCCCCGGTATTATCGGAAGATGGAGTAATCCTACTAATTATTAAGACTAACCTATGGACTAACTAATTCAAAGGTTACGACTCAGTGTTTTCAGGGTGTACACCGTAGTTGATTATGGTGTACAGGATAACCAGCCAAGGTGTACAGGGTAATCCACTACCCTGTACACCCTGATAGTAGTGGGTAAGGACTTTCGTTCTAGTGAGTAAGGAGTTTCGACTTAATAAGTGGTAGCCTTCCTTTTAGTTGGAGGGTGGGTAGGGGATAATAAAACAAAATCCCCGGCATCAGGAGTCTGACCCGGGGATTTTCTGTAGTTTGGCATTTGAATTATAGGGAGTTGTTATTTTGGTCCGTTATGCATAACCGTTCAGCATTCCGTAGAAATACATCGGTTTCAGCATGTAAACTTTCAGTAACCAGGCCGCCCATTGTTCCTTGGATGTGTCCAGCATGCTGAACGGGAACGAGTGAACCGGCTTTTTATCATAGTCGAACTCGCACAACAGTACGTGTCCATAGTCTGTTACGATCGGGCAGGCAGCATATCCGTTGTATTTCTCAACAGGTTCTTTGCCTTCCATCAACGAGATCAGGTTTTTGGCAGCGATCGGCACTTGCATGCGTACTGCCGCAGATGTTTTACTGGTCGGTATCCCGGCAACATCTCCCAGGGAGACGATGTTCGGATAAGTTTTGTGAACCAGTGTCGCTTTATCAACCATCACCCAGGCATCGGCAGCCAGTTTGCCTTCCGTCCATCCCAGACCGGCCTCGCGAACGAAATCGGGAGCCGACATAGGCGGAGTGAAATGAAGGAAATCGTAATCTTCCACGAATGGAGTATATACTTTCTCTTCTCCGACTGTTTCAACCTTTTCAAAATGTACCTGTTTGGCTGCCGTATCGACACCTTTCACGCGAACGTTGAGATTGATGGGAATATTACGTTCCTTGTAAATCTCCAGCAGACGGGGAGTATAAAACGGAATATCGTACAGCTCTTTCGCAGCCGTGAAGTAATCCAGTTTCAAATTGTCCCGTGTGCCTTGTTTGCGGCTGTAATCTTCTGTCAGCAAACAAATCTTTTTCGGTGCTCCGCCACATTTATGCTTTGTGTATGTATCTGTGTAGATACCACGGCCGCCTGTCTTTGCGAATTCCTGAAGCGCTTTCCAGGTTTTTTGTGCACCTTCGTAATCATATATACAGTGAGCATTTCCTGCTCCTAATGTATCGTGTGTAATCCCTTCCACCTTTTCCCAGTTAATCTGTATACCTGGTGTCAGGACCAAAAAGTCATAAGCGACTTTTCCATTGTTGTTCGTTGTTACCAGGTTCATGACCGGGTCAACGGCGGCAACAGAATCTTTAATCCATTTTACGCCGTCGGGAATGCAATCTTCCTGCTTCTTCCATACTTCGTCCGGTTTATAAACACCGGAGGCGATCAATGTAAAGCCGGGTTGGTAGAACTGTCGGTCGCTGGGGTCTATCAATGTAATGTCCGGGCTATCCAACCAGTGCATCAAACGTGCAGCCATACTAATTCCGGCAGCCCCTCCACCGATTATCAGGATTTTCCCTTTTGCATTGCTAGAGAATGCATGAGCTTTTTGTGTACCCACAGCAGTTATAACTCCTGTTGCTGTTAATATTTTGAGGAAATGGCGGCGACTGATACCCTGCCTTTCCAACTCTTCCAGTTGTTCTTCCAAATCGTGCTTCATCATGTCTATAGAAATTAAGATTCAATTGCACTGGCAAAGGAAACACATTTAGAAACATAACGATTAAAAAGTACTACTACACTACTTGCGCAAATGTTTTGTGTGAGAGGAAATACTACATCAAGCCTTTCTCATGTCTACTACAGTAGCGGGTAATTAATTGTATAATAGCAGTTTGGTGAAATACTGATTCTAGAAAATACTTTTTAGAAATTCATGAGGAAATCAATGAGATTCGTATCGCTATCGAGTGACAGGCGCTTTCTTAACCGGTACCGTCGTAATTCTATCGCACGGACTGATACGTTTAACAATGATGCGATTTCTTTGGTGGAAAGATTCATGCGGAGCAGGCAACAGATACGTAAGTCGCCGGTGGTAATGTCGGAGTATTGTTGGCGTAACCGGTCAATGAAATTCTGATGGGCGCTGTTGAAATGCGTCTCAAACAACAACCAGTCCGCCTGGTCGTTCAACGATTCTTCCATCAGGTTTTTCATCCGGGTATACAGTTTGTTCGGATACCGGTCGCCCAATGTCTCTTTCTGTTGCTCCAGTTCGTCAAGCAGTTTCTGTACCGCCTGGTTTCTTTTTACCAGGGCAGAGGTTTGCAGGGTCAGTTCGTTATTCTTGTTTTGCAGCTCGGCTTCCAGCATTCGGCTTTTCATCTGCTGGATTTTCTGTTCTTCCGCCTGCCTTTTTGCATCCAGCTTGCTCTTTTCTTCCCGTTGCAGGTTTTTCAGATGGTAGCTGAGTGTGTATTTGCCTATTACGGCGATGGCGATGATATAGATCAGCCACGCCCATATCGTGTTGTACCAGGCCGGGCGGACGGTGATCGGAATGGCGATTTCAAGGTACGGCCCTTTTACTACATATTTGCGGATCTTGAGCACATATTTGCCTTCCGGAAGTTGCAGGAAAGAGATCTCCCCGCCTTTTTGCCAGGGCGACCAGTTTGAAGAAACACCCTCTATCATATAACTGATCTGATGGTTCGGGGTAAAGATCGTGCTTCCTACATAGACGGAAAGTTCCTGGAAATTATGGGGGAGGGTGATCTTTTCCGAATTGACCGGCAAGTTGTGTACGCCATCTTTGTCGATATACTTTATTTCGGATATTTGCAGGGGCGTGGCAGGGCCGAGGCTTCCCTCTATCAGGTCGCGTATATTGACCAGCAAGGCTCCCTGCATGGCCGAGATCAGGTGAAGCGTGTCATTCAAAGGATATATCCTTCGGTCTCTGCTCACCATATTCATATTGTAGTTATTGAGCAGAATGCGGCATTTCAGTGTCCCTTTCCCGTTATCGTTATGGAACAGGCCGGCTTCGTTTTTGGCACAAAGCCAATAGGTGTTATCGCCGATAGGATAGATCTGTTCCGCATGGGCAAACTCTCCCAATGATTCGGTGTCGTAGAATACATTGCTGACACGGAGCGAGTCGTACACACTGTTCTGTGGCAGGAGGTGGAATGTCTCTTTCTTTATATCGACCGGTTCAAAATGATCACCGGCGTCTAATGTCCTTTTGAAATATCCGATATTCGTCTGGATATATAATGTGTCGTTGAAGAGCGTAGCATTTTTCAGTTTTCCTATCTGGCTTCGCTTCCCCAGCAAAGTGATCGAGGGGTCGAATGTTATCTGTGAGATGCCATTGTCGAAAGCCAGCCATATCTGTTGCGCATCCTGGATGCAGATGGCGCGCACGATATTGTCGGGTAATGACTGGTCGTGGGTTGACAGATGGCGCAGGATAGTCCCTTCCGGGCTTGTTATATATAATCCGTTGTTGGTGGTACCGATAAAATACAGATCGTTTATTGTCGTAAAGACAGAGGGTTGTGCATGCAGTATCTCGTCGGGCAGGATGAACGGAATGGGAGCGGGCGGTTCTTTAAACTTGACTTCTGCCGGTATCGTGGAGAGCTTATGGTAACGCATAACACCTAAATGGTCGAGGGTCCATCCTCCGAAAGAACCTTCACTGATGGTATAGATCGTGTCGTTGAGGAATGTTACGCCGTTTATAACCGATTTATCGGGTGTTTCATAAAGCTTCCAGGTGTTTCCGTCAAATGTGAGCAGTCCGGAATTATTGGCTACATAGAGCACGCCGTCGGAGGCTACCGACAGTCCCCAGTTCTGACAACTGGCTTTATAATCATCTACCGAGAAGTTTTTTACGAATAAATTAGGGACGACTACCGATGCATGCGCGACCATGAATGTCACCATGAATATCAGGAATAATAACGGTAGTCTGTACATGGGCATGATTTAAAATTAAACAGGTAGAGACAAGGTAATACCCTGTCTCTACGTATTATGGTCACAAATATAATAAAAATATTTGCTTATTTGTAATCTTGCCAGTCTTTGATCTGGATATCTTTTACATCCATCGTGCAGAATGCTTCGATAAATGCGCTAGCCAGACGAGCGTTGGTGATCAATGGTATGTTATGATCGATCGCAGCACGACGAATCTTGTAACCGTTGGTCAGCTCGCGTTTGCTATGATCTTTCGGGATGTTTACAACCAGTTCGAATACGTGGTTGCTGAACATATCCATGATATTCAGGTCGCCCTGTTCATCCGGCCAGCATACGGCAGTCGCTTCGATTCCGTTCTCATTCAGGAACTTGGCGGTTCCGGCAGTACCATAGATCTTGTATCCCTTTGTGCTCAGCAGGCGGCAGGGTTCCAGCAAATCTACTTTGCTCTTGGCTGCTCCCGAAGAAACCAGGATATTCTTTTTAGGAATGTTGTTGCCAACAGCGATCATGGCAGACAGCAATGCTTCGTTGAAGTCGTCGCCGATACAACCTACTTCACCGGTCGAGCTCATATCCACACCCAGTACCGGGTCGGCTTTATGCAGACGGGCGAATGAGAACTGAGATGCTTTTACACCGATCCAGTCGATATCGAAAGCGCTCTTGTCCGGTTTGGTATAAGGAGCATCCAGCATGATGCGTGTAGCCGTTTCGATGAAGTTGCGTTTCAGCACTTTGGATACGAACGGGAAGCTACGTGATGCACGCAGGTTACATTCGATTACCTTCACGTCGTTGTTCTTAGCCAGGAACTGGATATTGAACGGACCACTGATGTTCAGCTCTTTGGCGATCATCTTGCTCACCTTCTTGATGCGGCGTGCTGTTTCGAAATAGATTTTCTGGGCCGGGAATACCAGTGTAGCGTCACCTGAGTGAACACCGGCAAACTCGATATGTTCGGAGATTGCATATTCAACCACTTCGCCGTTCATGGCTACAGCGTCGAATTCAACTTCTTTCGCTCCTTGCAGGAATTCGGATACGACAACCGGATATTCTTTGGAAACCTTGGCGGCCAGATCCAGGAATTCGATCATCTGTTCCTTGTTGTGGCAAACGTTCATCGCAGCTCCTGAAAGTACATATGACGGACGGATCAGGATCGGGAATCCTACCTTTTCGATAAATCCGTCGATCTCTTCCATACTGGTCAGCTCTGCCCAACGCGGCTGGTCGATGCCCAGTGTATCCAGCATCGCGGAGAATTTGTGACGGTTCTCAGCGCGGTCGATCGACAGCGGAGAAGTACCCAGCACCGGAACATTCTGGCGATACAGTTTCATTGCCAGGTTGTTCGGAATCTGACCTCCCACGGATACGATTACACCCTTCGGCATTTCCAGGTCCATTACATCGAGTACACGTTCGAAAGAAAGTTCGTCGAAATACAGACGGTCACACATATCGTAGTCGGTAGAAACCGTTTCCGGGTTATAGTTGATCATGATCGACTTATAACCCAACTTGCGGGCTGTCTGG
The DNA here is from genome assembly GCF_000969835.1 of Parabacteroides goldsteinii DSM 19448 = WAL 12034. Lineage (GTDB taxonomy): Bacteria > Bacteroidota > Bacteroidia > Bacteroidales > Tannerellaceae > Parabacteroides > Parabacteroides goldsteinii. Next base: position 1,565,590 of record NZ_KQ033912.1, on the reverse strand, counting down.
GCTGCATTGACCGAACACCAGTCGAATTCTACGGAAGAACCGATGCGATAAGCACCTGAACCCAGGATAACCACGCTCTTGTCGTTCTTGTAGTAAGGAATATCATGTTCGCTGCCATCGTATGTCATGTACAGGTAGTTCGTCAGTTCCGGATGTTCGGAAGCGATTGTGTTGATACGTTTTACGCTCGGCAGAACGCCCAGTTTCTTACGCAGGTTACGTACACGGATGTTTTCTTTTTCCATGTTTCCTTCCGGATTTTCAACGTAACGGGCGATCTGGAAGTCAGAGAAACCTAAACGTTTCGCTTCTTTCAGTACATCTTCGGGCAGATCTTCGATCTTATTGTATTGAGACAATACTTTCGTATAGTCTACGATATTTTTCAAACCGTTCAGGAACCACGGAGTGATCTTTGACAGTTCGTGGATACGTTCTACGGTATACCCTTCTTCCAGCGCTTTTGCTACGGCGAAGATACGCAGGTCGGTCGGGTTTGCCAAGGCGTCGTCCAGGTTGTCGAATTCCAGGTCGTTGTTTCCTACGAAACCGTGCATGCCCTGTCCGATCATACGCAGACCTTTCTGCATGATCTCTTCGAAGCTCTTACCGATCGACATGATTTCGCCGACAGACTTCATGCTTGAACCGATCAGGCGGCTTACGCCAACGAACTTAGTTAAGTCCCAACGCGGGATCTTCACGATCATATAATCAACTTCCGGAGCTTTGTATGCTGAGTTCGGAGTACCCATTTCGCCGATTTCGTCGAGGCTGTAACCCAGCGCCAACTTAGCGGCAACAAAAGCCAGAGGATAACCGCTTGCTTTGGATGCCAGGGCGGAAGAACGGCTCAGACGAGCGTTTACTTCGATCACACGGTAGTCGCAAGTATCTGAATTGAATGCGTACTGGATGTTACATTCACCTACGATACCCAGGTGGCGGATCGTCTTGGTAGACAGTTCTTTCAGCAGATCCAGTTCCTTGTCGGTCAGTGAGCAGGTAGGGGCAACCACAATACTTTCACCGGTATGTACACCCAGCGGGTCGACGTTTTCCATGCTTACAACCGTGAAGCAATGGTCGTTTTTATCGCGGATTACTTCGAATTCAATTTCTTTCCAGCCTTTCAGCGATTCTTCCACCAGGATCTGTGAAGAATAAGCGAAAGCGCTTTCTGCCAGTGTGCGCAGTTCTGCTTCATCCTTGCAGATACCGCTACCCATACCGCCCAGTGCATAGGCAGAACGGATCATTACCGGGAAACCGATCTTGTAAGCAGCTTTCACTGCATCTTCCATCGTTTCAACGGCCTGGCTGATCGGAGTTTTTACGTCGATTTCATTCAGTTTCTTTACAAACAGGTCGCGGTCTTCTGTGTACATGATAGCTTCAACAGAAGTTCCCAGTACCTTTACGCCATATTTGGCAAGTGTGCCGCTGGTGTATAACTGAGTACCGCAGTTCAGGGCAGTCTGGCCACCAAAAGCCAGCAGGATTCCGTCCGGTTGTTCTTTTTTGATTACTTCTTCAACAAAATACGGAGTGATAGGCAGGAAGTACACCTTGTCTGCTACCCCTTCCGATGTTTGGATAGTTGCAATGTTCGGATTCAGCAAAACGGTACTGATACCTTCTTCTTTCAGTGCCTTCAATGCTTGTGAACCGGAATAGTCAAACTCTCCGGCCTGTCCGATCTTCAGGGCACCCGAGCCCAGAACAATCACCTTTTTGATTCCAATCTTCGACATAGTAATTGGGTTGTTTTGTTTATTAATATATTATAGAATGTTATATCTTACTTAATCTCCACTTGCGGGACACAAAAAAAATGCGTTAGTAAAAATAACCAACGCATCTTATATAAAGAAATTATTATCCCGTAAATTAAAGAAATGAGCTTCGATATCCGGCGTTGAACCGGAAATAAACATCGGATTACAAGTATGTATCTTATTCGTCATGAAACTCTTCCTTCCAAAATTTCGGCAAAGATAGGGGATATAATTTAAATGTGCAATAAAAACAAAGGGATTGTTCTATTTACTGTTTGCCATTTGTTGTAAAAGAAGTTGATAGACTTCTTCTTTCATCTGCCTGGCGGGCTTGAAGCAGGTGTCCGGCTGTTTGGTCAACACGGAATGGGCAGCCAGCCTGAGCTTGTCCGGGTGGTAGTAGTTTGTTTCCGCATATAATTTGGTTAGCAGATAATAAGTATCTATCTGTTCCGGAAGAATATGCAGGCATTGCAGTAAATATTTCTCAGCCAGCTTATAAAGTCCGAGTTGCTGGTGGCTTTCGGCAAGGATATAGTAGAATTCGGGATCAGCACTTAACCAGATGGCCCGACGACTCCAGATGATGGCATTCGAATACTGTCCGGATTGTTGCAGGCACCGGGCGCCTTCCAGCAGGAATTCGGTCCGGTGGGAGAGGCGCGGGTACAAGCTCATATATCCTTGTGCGGCAACCTTCTGTTCCTCCTTTTCTACCAGGATCCGCAAAGTCTTCCATTCTTTGTACGGTTCGTAATAACTTCGTTGTCCGAAAAACAGGATACAGGCGACTAAGGCAGCGAATGTCCCGATGTAAGGAAAACTTTTCACAGACGGTTTCTGTTGTTTTTCCGCCCGGGTGACACACATTGCAGAGAAGAAAATAAGCAGAACCCAGAATGACGGTAGTTGCAGCGGATAGGAATACATGGAGAAGAAAAGTAACGAAAGGATACCTCCCGTAGCCCCGACCTGTTTGTTTTTCAGCCCGTAATAGAGGCAGAAGGCGATCCATAACGCAAAGAGAAGCAGTCCGGCGATACCGAATTCGAGTCCTATCTGCAAATAATCGTTGAAGGCGAAAGGGGGACAGGTCGCAGCCATCCGTTCCGTATCGGAGGCTTTCGTCGACGCTAGGTAGTCGGCCTGTGTCTGGGCGAATGAGACGGGGAAACCTCCCAGCCCAGTGCCGGTGACAGGCTTGTTCAGTATGGCCTGGGTCGTTACGTTCCACATCAGCATCCTGTTGGCAGATTTCTCGGTATTGAAAACACTGCCCAATGTCGGAAGTCCGGAAATAACGATAAATAAGACAATGCAGCTGACGATCACTGTCTTATTATGCTTTATAACCCTTTTCTTCAATAACTGCCACCCTGATTTCCGGAGATAGAAGACCCAGCAGCATGAGATTCCGGCTGCCAGCCACGCTGAATGGCTTTTCCCGCCGGGAAGCCCTATCAGGATGAGTATGATCGTGAATGCCGACAGGTAGAATAGCATCGTCCTTGTTTCCCACCAGGCCAGTTTGTCGCAATCGCGGAACCGCAAAGCCAGGTTCAGGCATACGGGGAGTACGATTGCCAGATAACCGGAGAAGGGGCCGGGGCTGAAAATAAGTCCGTCACCTTTGAGTAGCGGATGGTTTGTCGATGCTCCCCCGTACAGTTGCCCCATTCCCCAGGCCGCTTCGAAGATACCTGTACATATAATAATGGACAGGAAGAAAAGCCTGAGTTCCGGGTGGGCTTGCAACGTGGCTCGCAACATAAACCATAAGGTCGTAATTTGTCCGACGAAAAGAAGTCTTTCCGGTTCCGGGTCCAGCTCATAGTTGTAATTTAGCAAGGCCAGACCGGCAAAAAGTAATAAAAGTCCGTCGGGTAATGAGAAGGTAAAATTGCTTTTTTTCACTGTGGCTTCCATAAACAATACACTGAATGCAAGTAATAAAATAGAGAAATGAAACCAGAATACTTTACCTGTGATGGTTCCTTCAGCAATTTCGGGGTTTGCAGCAAATACAATGCACAAAAGTAACGCTCCGCTCGTAGAGAGGGATAATAGTCGTAGATACTTAAATAAAACTTTCATCTTTAAATTATTTTTAGGGTGATATCGGACTTTCAACTTCTGCAACTTTTCTGCTCCTGCATAAAACATTTAAGACGTAAGAAGGGTTTGGATAATTAACAAATCGTCCAAGAATATCACAAAATTAGGAAAGAAAAACAGTTATTGGCGGTTAAGTATTAACAAGATGATTATTTCTTCAAAGTAAAAATAGGTAGGTATATGAAGATACCGAGGATCGACATGGTCAATCCGCCGATGGTCCCGGCTGCCAGCGGAAACCAGAACGCTTCTTTATCGGGACCTAACATGAACGGAATAAACCCGAGTATGGTAGAGATCACGGTCAGGAAGATTGGTGTGATCTTGGCATTCCATGCTTTCAGGTAAAGACGCCAGGCGGGCATTTTGGGCCTGGCTTCGCGAAGTTGGTTATATTCGTTTAATATATAGATACTTGCATTTACCGTGATACCGCATAGCAAGACAAACGACGCAAACCCTCCCTGGTCGAAATTCAGCTTGAACCAGTAGAATGTCAGGAACACCCCGATATAGGAGATAGGGATGACAAAGATAACAGCCAGCGGTTGTTTCAGCGAATTGAACAGAATACTGGTCGTAAAGAAAATAATGGCAATGATCAGCAGCAATAACAGATACTGTTTATTGTCTTTGGTGTTCCAACTCCAGTAATTACTATCCGATTTGGCAGTGTATCCCATCGGTAACGACGCATTGAATTCTTTCAATACACGTTCCTGTATCTTGGTCCCCTGATTGGATGCACCGATGTATTCATATTGAAGACACAGGCGGTATTGCTGGTTCACCTTGGCTACTTTCTGCGGCATCTGTCCTTTTTCGACGGTGGCCAGTTCCGACAGTTTATAAGGTTTGCCCTTAATGCTCTGGGGGACGTATTGCATGCTCCAGACATCATAATCTTTTGACTGGCGCGAACTTAGTTTCAGCTTTTCCGTTTCATTGTCGACAACGATCGTACCGCTGTAGATATCCTTTCCGAACACCGGGTTGATGGAGGCGAACAGTTCGATCGGCAGGATATTTTCCTGTGCCATCCGTGCCTTGTCCAGATTGAAATAGAATTCCTGATAATCGTCTTTCCACCACGAAAATTCAGAGTTGATCAGTACTTCCTTGATACGGCGGTAGGTAAGAAGTGTATCCTTCAACTGTTCCGCCCAGGTGTATAATTCGTCATAGTTATAGCCGAACATTTCAATACGGAACGAACCTGCTCCTTCCCGTACGTCGTTGCTGAAGCCCTGGTCCTGGAGCCCGTACACACCCCAACTACCGCCGCCCAGTTCCAGCGCCTTGCTGATAATCTTGCTTTTCAGCGTATAAGGGAATCCGCTTCGCTCTGCCGCTTTGGTGAAATAAATACGTATGCCTGCCTGCCGCGCACTGTAAATGTTCGTCTGGAACTGGCGTATGTCCTTGAATGTGCTGAGGTAAGCCTCCATGCGTCCCATCAACTGATTCATCTGTTCCAGTGTAGTCCCGTTGGGAAGTGAGGCGGTGACCGACAGGACCGTTTCGTCGTTGCGGGTAAAATAACTGCCTTCATACACTTTTTGCACGAACAGGCGCAAGGTTCCTCCCAGTGCTTTGTCCATTATCGGCTTGACTTTCTCCTTATAGGTCTCGCTTGAGACAATCTTGTTGTATTTTTCAATGAGCAGCGAGTCTGTAGCCGTATATACCTTGTCCTTGTCATCCATTTCTATTTTTTCGGGGAGCAGGAAGACCGGCAATCCGAAAGCCAGTAGCAACAGGAAACATGCGGTCTTTTTCCATCGGCAAAGAAAGCTGATCTGTGCATGGTAATATCTGTTGAAATAGACCGGGAACCGTTTTAAAAATCTGTTCCCCCACCTTCTGATCCGCGGAAACCAGGTGGCTTTTGGTTTCAGGGAGAGCTGCGCTTTCCGGGCTGAGCTTTTCTTTTGCCCCAGTCCCAGCTTCTCTATCAGGGCAGGAACGAAGAGCAGGGCGATCGCCAGCGACACTGCCAGGTTGATGATTACCACAGCTGCAAAATCCTGTAGGTTCAGCCGTATTTTTTCATCGAGGAAGAAAATGATCACCAGCGCACCGATAGTCGTCAGCGTTGCCGTTAGGATGGAAAGGAAGGCTTTGCGGTTATGTCGGTTGCGTATATGGTCGGTCATCACGATCGTATTGTCGATTACCAGGCTTAACGATATGGTAACTCCCGCCAGCGAGTAAAGCTGCATTTCCAGTTTTGCCAGATAGAAAAAGATAACGGCAATACACAGGTTTACGCTCAGGCTGACCACGATCAGGAACAGATAGCGCACATTCCGGGTGATCAGCAGGACGAACAATAAAAGAATCAGGATCGTAAGTCCCGTACGTACATATATCTTATCCAGTTCATTCTGGATAAACTCGGTCGCGTCATAACTGGTATGTACCTCATATCCCTGCGGTAATAACTGGCGGATATGCTCCATCTCCTCTTTTACCTGTTTGGCGAGTTCCAGCTGGTTGGCTGTCTCTTCCGCACGGATGGAGAGATAGATCGAGTTCAGTCCGTTGATACGGTAATAGCTTTGGGGAGCCTCTTCCTGGCGGGTGACTTTCAGCAACTGGTCCAGGCGTATCAGCTTCCCTTCTTTACTGGTGACGGTTATGTGGGAAGCCTCGAAACCCTCCCGTACATCTTCCGGTATCAGGGCGAGGCGAATCCATTCCTCTTGTTCGTTCGTATTGACATTTCCGGTTCCCAGGAATTCTTTGTTATAGTATTGAGCGATCGCATTCTGTATGTCATTGGTGGTAATGCCGAGCGACACGAGTTGCCGGCTGTCATACTCCAGCCGCCATTCCATCGGCGTGGCCCCGCGTACATCGATCCGGTAAATACCCGGGATACCGGCGAGGCGCGGTTTGATCTGGTCCTCCGCAAACCGCTGGATAAAGATCGGAGTTGCCGCCGCATTCAGCGTATAGGTCATGAACGGGCCGGATTCCTTGTCGTCCGGGCGGCTCATTTCCAGTATCGGATAACTTAACCCGTCGGGCAGGCTGGGCCATGTCTGGCGTACGATCGTGGATGCCTCGAAACGGGCGGCGTCGATATTGGTATGTTTGTCAAGTTCCAGTGTCACATATCCCCAGCCGTTTCCGGAAGTGGAGTTGATCTCCTTGATTCCCTTGATACGTGCCAGCATCGATTCCAGCCGCGAAGTGACCTCCATCTCGATTACACGTGCCGAGTTGCTGGGCATATTATAGCTGACGGTCAGCCGGGGCAATGTGCGTGAGGGAGACAGCTTAATCGGCAGGAGAGGGATGAAAGCCAGTCCTGTCAGCGCCACACAAAGGAAGGTGACGATGATCGTAAAGGATGATATCTTGGGAGATGTGCTCATTGAATCTGTTACTTATAGTCCGTGCGTAAAATCAAATTCCCGTGCCAGTGATATGCCGGTTTCAAAATCATGCAGTGTCAGTTTCCGTATTTTGAAATAACTCAGCCAGTAATTTTGCAGGGCGGAGATATAGTTGCGCTGTGCCTCCTGCTGGCGGTTCAGCGATAAGGTCAGGCTGTTGATGTCCGCCTTCCCGATCATAAACCGTTGCTTTGTCTCACTGTAAGCCATAACAGCCAGGTCGAGCGCCTCTTCTGCGCTTGAGATCAGGTTTTGCTGGATATTGAAGTCACCGACAGTCATGATCACGTCTTCCTCTACCGTCAGTTCCTCCTGGCGGGCGGAAATCTGTGTCACATTCAGATTATTCTTGGCAATGTTATGTTTCCCTTTCCGTACGCCCCAATCGACGAGAGGGATAGATACGGACACGGATACGACATCCTGTTGCAAGGGGTTGCGGTAGGCCTCTTTCATTTTATCCGAAACCTGGTTGAAACCGATACTGGCGTTGATGGAGGCATTGAACATGGCTTCTTTTTTGGTTTTATCCACCTGTTGCTCCGCTTCAAGTACCTGCTGTTTCATGTCGAGAAATTTCGGATTGTTCTCCCGGGCGAGTGTCAAAGCCTCATCGACGGAGATCTGCATGTCTTTCGGACGTCCCGGAAGGCGTAACCTTATTTCTGTGTTTTTATCGAAGTTGAGGAAAGAAGCCAGGCTGAACATGGCTCTTTTCAAGGCTATATCTGCATTTTGCAATGTATTGCGTGCGTTGACGGCATCCAGTTTCAGTGTCAGCAACTCTGCTTTGTTGATCGCAGCGATTTTGTGTCGTTCCTGTCCTGTCCGGTACAAGGTATCTGTTGAAGCTACATTCTCTTTTGCCAGGTCGTATTCCGCTTGTGCCATAGCCAGGGCAAAGAAATAAGTGGTCGCTTGTTCGCTGATATTTTCGATATTGTACAGTAATTCCTTTTTCGCCTTCTCATATTTGAGCGGCTCTATCTTTCGTTCCCACCGGAAAGGATTGTAACCCAGGAGACTTTGGCTATACCCGATTCGAATAGGGACAGTAGTGTATTGATTATAAGTATTTTCTCCGAAATTACGCATATACCCCAGTTCCGAATCCAGATAAAAAGTACCTCCCAGAAGGTCGAAGTTCTGCTTGACCTGAAGATTGCCGTTGGCATAGAATGATTGCTGCGTACGATATTCTTCTATATTTTCATCATAATTATATCGTTTCGTGATATCGCGATAATACTGTGCCGGAGTCAGGTTCAGCGTCAGGCTTGGCAATCGTCCCGCCTTGAATGTCCTGTATTGCCAGTATCCGGCCAAAAACATATTCTTTGTCCTGAATGCCTCCAGCGAACTATCCCCCGCCAATGCAATCGTCCGCTCCAGCGACAGCGTAAGCGGCTGGGCATTCAGATAGACTGAGGTAAATAACAGGAACGATAATAATATTTTACATATCTTCATAACGGCATTATATATAATTCGTTAAACTTCAGTTTGTTTTTCAGGCATCACTGCATTCGGGTCGTGTTTGCGGTAGATGAACCAGTAGACCAGCGGGATGATGAACAGGCTGACGGCTGTACCGATCAGCATGGCTGAGATCATGGCGATGGAAAGGGGTTTTTGTAACTCGCTACCCATGTCGAATGAGAACAGCAATGGGACCATACCGAAGATGGTGGTCAGCGAAGTCATGATGATCGGGCGCAGACGGCGGCGGCCGGCTTCGTGGATCGCTTCCATCAACGGAACACCTTCCTTACGTAATTCATTGATCGCATCCAGTTTCAGGATGGAGTCGTTTATAATGATACCGCAGGTTACCACGATACCGATGGCACTCATCAGGTTCATCGTATGTCCGCAAATCCAGAGTACCAGCAGTGATGCAGCTACGTCGATCGGAATCTCGATCAGTACGATCAGCGGCTGCAGAAAGCTTTCGAACTGGGCTGCCAGGATGAAATACATTAGCAGGATAGAGATCAGCAGGATCACCACCAACTCATTCAACATCTGTTTGTTGGAGAAGAAACTACCGGAGAAATCGATCTCCCAGTTCTGTTCGCCTAACTTCTTCACCTCTTCCATCAACGGTTCCGCCTTCTTGACATCATAGAAGCTGAACGGGATATATTCGCCGTTCTTACCGGCAGTAACCGTCTTCAGGTCTTCCCCTTGCGTCACCTTAACCAGTGACTGCAACGGGATGTACTGGCTTTTTCCCTCTTTGTCGGCCTGCGTCCGGACCAGTGTCTGCTGTAAGACTTCGTTCACCGTCTTACCGTCGCCGGCCAGGGCAATCGGCAGATATTGCTGGTAGGAACGGAGGGTCGCCACTTCATTTTCTTTGAAAGCCGTTTTCAGCAGGCGGTATACTTCATTGTAATTTACATTATAAAGTAGTAACTTCTGCCTGTCGACCGATATATTCAGTTGGTTATCGAAGGCGACTCCCACCGGTGCAATACCGGTAGACGCTTTCATCTGCGATTCCAATTTGTGCAATGCCTGAGCCTCCGGAGCTTCCGCTTTGTTGCGGGCATAAAATTCTGCAACCACGTCAGCTTCTCCCGTCACGAACAACTTTTCGAACACCGTGATCGGCGGAGAGAAGGAGAATACAGCCTGCGGATAATTAGTATCCAACCATTGCGTGATCTTTACCTGCAAGGGAGAGATGGCAGATGATTTTTCTGTCTTGAAATATAATTCGGCTTCCGAAGAAGACAGTTCCCGGTCGCGGTTCAACAGGAATTGTTGTTGACCGACATAGGAGGTATATTCCTGTACATCGTCTGCGATCTGGGCAAACAGTTTGTCCACCCGTTCCCGGTTTTCGTCGATATGGATGTTTTCGTTCCACTCGATATGGGCGATCAGTTCGTTCTGGTCGATTTCAGGCATCCTGCTTTTAGGTACTTCATAAAACAGCAGGGCGCATAACGGCAATGTAACGAAGATAAATATGATATTCGACTTTTTATGACGGAACACGAAATTGACTCCAGCATCGTAGAAACGATCCAGCGTATGTTCTTTGATCAGGTTGTTGATCCGGAGATTGAATCCCGTATGTTTGATATCGGGAATGCTGTAAACCAGCTTGTAGAGTACCGGAAGCAGCATGATACCCGTAAAATAGGAGACCATCAGTCCGACCGTCACCGCGAAAGCCTGGTCGTAGAATATAGCCCCTGCGATACCGCTCATGAATACCAGCGGCACAAATACGGCGATTGTCGTCAGTGTGGAACTCAGCATCGGGGTGATCACTTCGCTGGTCCCCATGTTACAAGCCTCTTCCAGCGTATACCCTTTCGACCGGTACTGCATGATATTCTCCGTCACAATGATCGAACTGTCGATCATCATACCCAGTGCCAGGATCAGTCCGGAAAGGGAAATGATGTTCAGCGACATCTTGAACATATAGAAGAAAAGGAAGCTGATAATCAGACTGACCACCATACTCAGGCCGATCACTGCCGGACTCTTGATATCCCCCAAAAACAGGATAGCCACTATACATATAAATATAAAGCCGAGCGACAGGTTCTGTTTCAGGTTTGAAATTGTATAATCCAGCAACTCCGTCTGGTTCCGGCTGACACTGAACTCTATATCCGGATAAACCGTTGCGAAATACGCAGTAACTTCCTGCAACGCCTCCTTCATGTTATCCATATTCTCGTCCGCCTGCTTGATCACAGCCAGCGTAACCGCCCGTTTTCCGTTTGAAAGTGAGGCACCTGTTTCCTTTTCCGGTACCACTGCCACTTTCGCCAGGTCTTTCAGCTGGAAGATACGGTCATTTTTATGGAGATAGATATTTTGTACGTCTTCCGGTGTGCGCAGTAAAGTTGAGAATTTGATGTTGTATTCATAATATCCGTCCCGTACGGTCATACTTCCCGGCTCGATATTGTTCGAATTCAGGGCCGATTCCAGGTCATCCAGCGTGATACCGGCCATTTCCAGTGTTTTCATGTCCGGCACGATCTGCAACTGCCGTTTCATCATCCCCGTGATATCTACCATCGCCACTTCCGGCAACTGCTCGATACGCCGTTTGATAACCGATTCGGCAAACTGGCAAAGGTCCAGAAAAGCAGCCTCGCTGTCACCTGTTTTCAGTGTTAGGTTCAGGCAAAAGACCGGTATGTCCGTTGCGCTCGCCTTGATCACCCGCGGACGTTCTATTTCGCGCGGCAGGTAGTTCATGGCAGCATCTATCTTTTCGTTCACCTCGATGAATGCCAGGTCCGTGTTAGTCCCGAAGTCGAAACTCAGGCGGATGATGCCGGCACCGTCGCGTGTCTCACTGTGTATATCGCGCAGGGCAGCCACCTGCATCAGCTGTTGCCGGATCGGTTTGACTACCGTATTCTCCAGTTCGCGGGCCGACGTATTCTGTCCGGACACCTGTATGGTGATCTCCGGTATCGCAATATCGGGCAACAACGATACCGGGATGGTAAAGTAAGTCACCAACCCCACGATAAAACAGGCTGTAAAAGCCATCAGTACCGCGATAGGACGTTGTAGTAGGAATTTGACCATAACAAATTTTTAATTTTCAATTATCGTTACCGGTGCCTCGTGTGCCAGATTGATATTACCGCTGGTAATGACGAAATCATCCTCTTTCAGGCCGTCCCCTTCCGAACTTGTAATCGTGTAGCTGTCTGCATTTTCCAGACCGGTATGTACATATACCCAGCTAGCCTTGGTTCGGGTGCTGTCGAGTTTGAACACCACTTGCTTTCCGGACCGGAGAACGACGGCGCTTTTCGGTACGACCAGTTGTTTGCCCAGCGAACGGTGGATGCTGACACGGACGTTCATTCCCTCGAATAACTTCCCTCTGTCCGTTACCGCCGCTTTCACCTGCACCATGCCGTTTTCATCGACCAGCGGGTTTATTTCGGTGATGCGTCCTTCGGCTTTTGTGTCGTTCAGGGCAAAAGGAGTGACCTCCACCCGGTCGCCGTTCTTGATCAGAGGCAGTTCGCTCTCCAGAACAGTGAACGCTGCTTCCAGGCTGCCCGGATCGATGACCGTGCAGAATATGTCGGAGGTAGAAGCTGTATTATATTGTTTGGCAAACAGATTGGCAACGATACCGTCGAAAGGAGCCGTCAGTACGGCATTCCGTTCTTCATATTCTGCCAACTGGTATTGGATAAGCGCCTGATCGTAACCGCTCTTTACCCGGACAAGCTGCATGGTGGCGGGAGGAACTTTGGCCGAGTCTGCCAGCGCATATCCCTGGCCGATCAGCACGTCTTGCAGTTCCAGTTTCGCCCGTTCCAGGGCATCTTTGGAAGTGGCCGTTTTGTTTTTCAGCCGGAAGGTCGACAATTCAGCCAGCTTTTGTCCTTTGCTTACCCGGTCGCCGTTCTTTACATGAATCGTAGCGATCGGTTCGGCCGACTGAAACCGCAGGTCGACATGGCGGCGTGCCGACAATTTGCCGTTACTCACCAGTTCATGGTTGAAGTCGGTAGCCTTTAGTGTCATCACGGTCACCTCGTTGGTTTCGTCCGGTAAAACCGTTTCAACAGTTTCTTCTCCTTCACTGCTGTCTTTTTTGTCACCGGAACAGGCTATCATCCCGGAGAGGAGCAGTATTGCCAGCAAATTGTAGTATTTCATATTCATATAAGCTATGATTCAAATTTTAATTTCCAAATATACAAAAATATTATTACGATGTTATCGTAAATAGCATATAAATAAATTAATTACGATCTGATCGTATGTTGTTGAGCATATTTTTAACATCTGTTCTCATTTCCCGGATAGCCGTGCTCTCTACTTTCGGTTCTTTTTTCAGTACGGCGTCAGCCGCTTTGATAAACTTATCTTCCTGAAAGAAAGTAGGTTCTGAGTAAAGTTTGGTAAGCAGGTAATACGGATAGATCCGTTCCGGTAACATATCGATCGCATGCAGCAATAAATTTTCCGCTTTTTGATAGTTTCCCATCGACTGCTCATTTTTCGCCGCTATGTAACGTATCATCGGATCACCGCTTAACTTCATAGCCCGATATAATAGCTTATTAGCTTCTGTATATCGTTCGGCCCTATTTAAACATTGTGCTGTCTCGAACAGGAATTCCGGTTTATGTCCCATCAACGGCACCAGTTCCTCATATCCTTCACCTGCCGCTTCATAAGCTTTACTATGATGCAACATCTTCAACGTATTCCATTTTTTATATCCTTCATAATACCCTTTCTGCTGCCGGAAAATCCACCCGCAACATATAGCCAGCACCCCTATCATAGCGACAGAAAGTATCTTCCTCCCCTCTCGAGAGGGGGTAGGGGGTGTGTCAGCGTCAACCGAAATATCAGCGTTAACCGGAGTCTTACTATTAGCCACCCCCATCAACACCACCAACACCACCCAGAACTCCGGCAACTGCAACGGATACGATGCCAGGCTGAACACCATCAGCGCCAATATCCCTCCGGCCGCTCCCGCCTGTCTGTTTTTTACCCCCCGGAACAAGGAATAGCTTAACAACAATACAAAAACCATTAAACCCACCAGCCCCTGCTCCAAACCAATTTGTAAGAATTCATTAAATCCGTATTCCGGACATCCGGCAACCAGCATCTCTGTCTCCGAAGCCTTTCCCGAAGTAAAATACTCCGCCTGTGCTTCTGCATAAGCAGCCGGAAAACCCCCCGTCCCGGTTCCTGTCCAGGGCTGTTCCCTAATCGCTTGCCCCGTCACTTTCCATAAAAGTAGCCGGCCATTGGCAGAATCTTTCTTTAGCAGATAAATACCCGCCAATGCACCGGCTATGGAGATCAGGATCAAAATAGAAGATACGATAGTTAAGGTCCGGTTTCCATTAATGTATCTTTTAGTCTTTTCCCATCCGATCCGTTGCACCCAATACACCCATCCGCATGAAATGGCAGCCGCTATCCATGCCGTCCGGCTCATCCCGGCAGGAAGCACGACAATGATTGCCAACAAACCGATCCATCCCAGGTAATGCAGATAAATTTTTGTTTGCCGTAGGATCATCCACAGGCAAACCGGCAATACGATTGCGAGATACCCCGAATAAGGCCCCGGATTATAAAAATCCCCAGTCAGCTTGAACAAGGAATGGTTAGATCCCTCGAATCCATGTAACTGTCGCATTCCCGACACGGCTTCAATCCCTCCGGTCGCAACAACCACCGCCAGGAAAAATAACTGTAACTGCGGCCATCCTGTCAATATGAACCGCAGCAAAAACCACAATACGACTAATTGCCCGCCAAACAACATTTTCTCCGGTTCGGGATCCAGCTGCCGGTTATAAGTAAGTGCAACGATAGCCGCCAAAACCAGCACCAATCCGTCTGCGACCGAAAAGTCAAACGGCTTTGCCGGTTTCATCAGAACAGCCGCCACCAGACTGCATGCTGCCAGCAGCAACATCGCCAGATGAAACCAAAGAACTTTCCCTGTAACCAGCCCGTTAGCCAGTCCTGTGTTGGTGGCAAAAACGGTGCACAGCAGAAAAATTCCGCTGATGGCGAGTAATGAGTAACTTATGTATTGTCTGTATTTCATGATTAATCTCTTTAATGAATTATTTTCATGAATCGTTCCCACCTGAATTTCTCCGTATACGGATCGACCGATTTCCAGATAATCCAAGCTTTTCCCACGATATATTCTTCCGGCAACATTCCCCAATAACGCGAATCTTGCGAATTCATACCGTTATCGCCTGCCATAAAATAGTAGTTTTTCAAGAAACGATAGCCGTCGATCGGTTTTCCATTAAGAAAAGATGTGGAATCCTTGTATTCGAGAGTTCCCTGTTGTTCCCATTCAATCAGCTTTTTATATAAAACGAAGTTTGTCCGATTCATCCGGATCGAATCCCCTTTGGCGGGAATATGAAGCGGTCCGAACTCCTTGATGCTCCAGCCGATAGTACCATCATAGGGGAAACTATGGAATATGCCCTCTTGAAACTTTTCTGTAACGGCAATCTTTTTTTGCGAATCCGTATTACCAAGAGGTGTATTTATTCCGTTTACATGGAAAAAACCATTTCGGATGGAGAGGGTATCGCCAGGTAATCCTACGCATCGTTTGATATAATATTTGAGGATATGCATTTCTATTTTATCCCAACTATTAGGGTGTGGAAAATTGAAGACTAAAATGTCATTGCGTTTAATATTTTTGAAACCGGGAATACGATAAATCTCGGTTTGTTCATTTCGCATGGAAGCAAACAGATTGAATATACGTGGTCCGATCGTTGGCTTCCAGACCAGGATATTATCTCCGGTAGTTAATTCCGGTTCCATCGAATCACTAGGGATTTTGAAAGAGGCAAACAATAAGACCTGTGTGGCGAACCATGCCGTAGCCAGCATACATAACCAAAAGGTTACGTCTACAGTATATTGCGCTATTTTTTTCCAATGCTTTTTCATGCTTAATACCAACGAATAATACCATTTTTATAGGCAAAGATACGATCATTTGTCCCTTTTACCTTTACTCTGTAAATAGTCCCTCCAGGTATATTTTCAAAAGTCATAAAATTGTAATCACCTTTTAAACTACCACCTTTAACCCATTGATTATCCCAATACCATAATTCTATGTCTATATCTTTAGGTAAATAATTTTTTGTATAGGGAATATATGAAATTCTACAGATTGACTTGGGGGCACCCAAATCAAACCAAAGTGTATTTTTCCCATCTTCCGGGTTGTTGAACCTGCCTCTGAAACCAGTGGCAGAACGACTGTCGGTAACCATGTTCAGTTCCTCTCCATCACCAAGCGGTGTGATATCGGCTGACACTTTTACACCTTGAATCGGTTTATCCTCTTTATTCTGTTCATAGAAAGATATTTCACAGAGTGCCAGTGAGTCTTTGGGAGATATTAATTGTATATATCTGTATTTTTGAGAAACAGGAAGATTGATCTCATTTTCCCATGTATCCATGCTGTCTGTCATCATATATAAGGTATCAGCGGCTAAGGTATTCAAATCATTGCATCCTGTGAGATAAGCCCCGACCAGCGTCTCTTTCGCTTCGGAAATCTCTTCAGGATACAGATAGGCGGTATAGTTTCGTACGGTAACCGGCATTTTCTCCTCTTTGCATTCCAGTTTTTCGCAATTACCGTCTTTAGTCAGGATAAAAGCAGATGCGGCAGGTGTTAAAACACCATTTTGGTAGAACATAGGCAGGTAAACGATATCCCTACCCATCCCTTTGAAAGTCACCTTTTTGTTCCATTCGATTTTACCCCATTGCACGGGTTGCCATTCTTTTGCTCCGAAAACGCATAGATAGCAATAACGTGTGTTTTCGGGAATAGGCTCCGTAATAGTTATTTTCACATCTGTTGTCTGGAAATATTCAGAAGAAACATCCTTCATAAATGGATTTTTGAATAGAGAAGGAATATCTTCTCTAGCAACCGCCTCATTACCCAACGGACCGGAAAAATAATGTTCGAACGTATGCCGGTACACTTTCGGAAGTCTGAATTTTCCCCACTTCAAATCAAAACACTCATTATTGTAAATCTCCTTGTATTTCCACCGGTCATCGTCCCAAAACGGTTCGAAGGGATATGACTCTCCGCCAACGATCAGGCTGTTCCAGCTATGCCCCCCGGAGCGGTTCCCCCATTCCGGCACGAAGTCGATAGCGACTCCCATGCCGAGTGCAGACATCATCAGGCAGTTATACCAGGCTTTATCGTCGCATGAACCTCGTTTTATTTGTTCGAAAGTGGCAGCGTTGCAAATAGGCATGGAGGCAGCGGCCCAGTTATTATGCATAAGGTCGCTATATATTTGATGTAAAGAGTCGGTCACTACTCTGAAATCTTTATTAATATCGTTGAATATACGAGCATGTCGTTTGTAAAAAGTATCCCGGCTCTCGTCCAGACAAATTCCTTCGGCAAAACGATAGGGAAGGATATATTTGCAGAAATCATCAAAAGTATCACTCTGTGTATATACATTCTCTTTCCAAGCATTGAAAGAACGGTCTATTTCGTTGATAAGCCAGTCTGCATTAATGGTTTGGATATCCGCTTTTTTATTAAATAAAGACGGATGGATTTTTGTTTTCTCATTTCTCCAAAGAGAGTCGATTTCTTTTTGCCATTCGGATGAACGCTTCCAATTATGTTGTTTTGATATATCTACGTACTTCAAATAAAAAGGTTGTAGTTTTTCTATATTTGATTGGTTAACACCTGAATGGCCAGGCATATTCATTATTAGAAAACGGGCAGCAGCGAGTTTTTCCGGATCATTTTTATAATGATCTAATATTTTTTCCATTTCTTTCCGGTTGTCTCCGGCTAGACTAAGGGGCATGTCCAGTTGCTTGTCAATTTTTGATTGACAGGCTGTTTGTAAAAGAATGACTAATATGCCGAACAGCAAAAAAAACAATTGCTTCATATATTTCAATTGATTTTGTGAAAATATATTTTTAGTGAATATCTTTAAATTGATATGCAACTATGATTGGATTCGCATTTTCAACATCTTTAGGTAATAATTTTGCTAGTTTAGGGGAGATACTTTTCAGTTCAGGATCTTTTCCTATTTGAAAAATCCCGTAAAATCTATCGTTATAAGACGTTAAAGGTATAGTTATGACATCACGAATATTTTCTTTCGAGATAATTGTTTTTGAATCCCATCTATATGATATCTTATTTATTTTGTCCCAAATATATGGTTGTTTGATTATTCCTCCTTTATATTCTTCATTGGTCGTGAAAAGCATATATCTCTCTGAATCAATAATATTGCCGGTAAATAATGTGTAATTATTCTCTTTGATTAGTTTACATATTTCTGCATATGTCATGTTTTCATTATGCTTATTCCAAATACTTTTGTTTTGTTTGATTACAAACTTTGGAATGAATGATATATTTTCACAAAATTGATATATTGTGTCTGAATAAGTAGGGGTATATATTAGTTTATTTTCAAAGTCATAAGATATACTGTTTTCTATAAAATTGTTTTTTTGTAATTCTTCTAATTGAAAACCTTTATATAGAATAGAGTCTTTATCTGTTATTAGTAATTGCCAACTTTCTTTATCGTTAAAATCTTGTCCGTATGATAACATATTAATGTATATATTATTTATATTGGCTAAATAGCAATTCTGAATGCCTCTCTCTCTTTTTATGAAACTACCATCTTCTGTTGAATAATAGATATAAGATAATCCTAAGGCATCATTTAGTAAGATTTCTTTTTTTGATTCATTAACTTGCATATCCCAAATACTGATAAATTCCTCAGGTCCATTACCCTTTTCGTCTATGCGGAATAAAAGTTTTCCTTGTTTATCAAAAACAAAAACTTGCTGTGATAGAAAGGAATCCATAATATATATTTTACTTTCTGTGATAATCATTTTTCTAATTTCTCCAATTAGATGTTCAGAGTCAAGCGCTATATAGTCTATATTTGAAATACAGTCTGTCAATTGCTTTGTAGAAATATCTTTGGCTTCACTTGTATTGATAATTTGAGGATATTCGTTTTTAATTTCTACTTTTTTTATATTCTCTAACTCTAATTTTAATGCTTTCTTAGGAATCGGTTTGTTGCAACCGATTAAAAACAAGTATATTACAGATAATATATATATGTTGAGTGTTCTATACATGGATATTGAAATGTTTTTTGTGAAATTCTCCATTCTCATTTTGATATAGAGAATGGAGAATTAAAATTTAACTATTAGTGCAAGCACTTTCTATTAAGCAATTTCCATTTCCGTTATTGCAAGTCACTTTCTGTCCTTCATAGGTCTCTTGCCAGAAAGAAGGTCCTGTAGTAACTGTGCATTTTACTAAAACTGGTTTCCAATCGCTACCCAACCAGTGATTTTCTTCTGTGTCCCACTCTTTTCCGTCCCAACTGAAACTTTCTCCGTAGGCTATAGCATTAATATTTTCAAGGAGTAAATCCGAATTCTTTTTTGTGCTATTAGTATTAACACAGATGTTTATACCAGATAATATGCAAGTAATAATAGTGATGAATAGAAATTTGTTTGTTTTCATATATATTTGAATATTTAATATTGTTTGCGTTATCTAAACACTCCTGTTTATGCTCCCTAAACACGGTTGTTTGTGATGTCCAAACAGGAGTGTTTAGGGAATGCAAACAAAAGTAGTTGTTCTGTATTATTCAATTTCAGGTCTGTCACCACCCTCTTCTCCTTTGGCGGCACCCACATATACGATGCGGTTAATACTGCGCGGTGTTTTTAGAAAACGTTGCGTATTCCCTGAATATTGCGTTGTCAACGTCATTTCATATTCTCCGTCAGCCAATCCTGTGGGAGCGATGAATATTAGTTCCGAAGGATTGTTTGTACCGAACATGTCGGAAGTAACTTTTGTCACCGTGTCGTCTGCCAGGTTGCGGAAGGTGATACCGACCTTTTCGTCTGTTCCCTCAATGCGGATACGCGAACCGGTGATGCGGAAGTTACGTCCCGGCGTGATATGTCCGTCTTTTATGTTGTTGCTGCAATCCTGAACGCCAGTGATATAAATAGTGTCAGCTTTTTCACCCAGGATTTCAACTTTGGTGTTTCGTATTTCTTCGCGCAGGACGCGGTTTTGAGTGAATGCGACGTAGATGTCGTTTTTTGCCGGATTCCATTGTCCGTCTTCGACCGGTCCGATGAAGCGGGGAACGGCGTAGAACAATCCGGTGTTAACATTGTGGCCGTTCATCAAAGCCCGTGCCACGATTCGTTCGTAGAGGGTGACTACGTGAACGAGTGTTTCCCGGCGCAGGCCGGTGTCTTCTTCGCGCATCTCTTCGTAGAGTTGTTCGTTGTCAACCGTACCGGCGGAGTTGAGTACTAAGATACGGTCGTTCGGATCTTCTGTCAGTGTGTTGGGGGCTAACCAGCCTTGGAGTTTGTTGCTCATGGTGTTAAATTTTTAGTTGATTATGTTTTTAGGAATCGAAATAAAAAAGGAATAACTTATAGTAGATGATTTAGAGTCTTATTTTATTATTGATGAATAAATATTTAAATCAAGGTTGTCTTCTGATACACCTATGGCATATAATATATTTGAAGAGTCTATGCAAAAATAAGAAATAGCTTTATCTAGTTGGAATATATCTTTTAATTCACCTTCCCAATTAAATTTGTATATAGATGTTTTTGCACTGCCTTGTTTTATATTTGTTCTCGTATTATTCCAACAAAGAGCATAAAAATAATCATTAGTTGGATAAATAAAAGAAAAAAACATATGTGCATCATCTTCTATTCGTAAACTTTTTCTATCTAATGACATTTTACTCTTATTGTAATCATAATTAGGAAAATATATATGTTTTATTAATTTTCCTGATGTAGATATGATATCTATTTGTTTCCAATTTTTGTAAGCAATGACTATTCTTTCTTTATTTGAAGAATAATAAGCATCATAAATCTGCATTACATGACAGAAATCTGAAGCGTCTTTTAAATATCTGTTCTTTTCGAAATAATTCTTTAATTCAATTGTGTGTGTTAGTTTATTGTAGAATGTTAACTGATGGTCTCGTGTTTGATTGACAATAAGCATGCTGTCATTGTCCTGTAAAACATAATTGTAGAGTCGTAAATTTTCAGGAATTTCGGTTTGAATATAATGTGCTTTTTTTGAACTACTAAATATAGAATCAATATTTACGGAATATAGGCTTGTTACATCACCTATTAATAATGTATTTTTAGATATTTGCAAATTATCATTAAATAAAAATCGAGGATTTTTAAAATCATTGGGACCTTCGCCTATTATACCATATTTATTTAACAATGTTTTTTTTTCTTTGTTGTAAATATATAGAAATCCATCTTTATCTTTGGGATCAAAAATAACAAGAAAAGAATCTTTTATACAACATCCCTTAGGAAATAATGAAGGTATATCAAAGGGAGTTTCTTCTAATTGCAATTTAGACACTTTGACATGCTCTAATGTTAGTACTTCTTTTTTCTCAGTACAAGAACTGAATGTGAAAAGCAAAAAAAACAAAGTAAATAAGGTGTATTTTATCATTTTGTTGAATTTAATTGTTTTTTAAGGAGGATGTGTCAATTCACATTATGGCTACAGACTTGGCAGATAACTTATTTAATATATAATCTGTGTTATCTATATATCATTTAGTATTTTGACACACCCTCTTGATTTTAAATAGAACTTTGACTATTGGCTAATTTAGCAATTCATGTATTTAGGCTCTGTTCCACTTCCTTCGGGGCAACCACTTCTGCATTTTGTGAAGTTTTTTGTATCTTCATACCAATCACTATCCCATTCGTATGCAGCATTTCCGCACCCAAAACTGCCACCACTTTCTCCATTAGCCAACGCTTCTACGTTAGCCAGTGCCAAGTCTGACAATTGTGTTTCATTTTTGCTCTGGTTGAAATTCCAGCCGGCTGCAACAGCCATAGCAGAGATAAGAGCTGCTCCAAAGATCTTTTTCTTCATGATCTTATTGTTTATTAAGTTGTGAATTCGTTAATTTTCTATCTTTGCCTACTCTTGTTCAGCTAAGATATTTGAATAATATAAGTATCATTAGATACCGCTATTATTTCGATTGTTGATTTTAAGTGATTTTGATATACCTCCTTTCTTTTATTAAGAGGGAATGGGTGGGGAGTTTGCCGTAACAGTTGTCAGTCTATCAGGCAGACTCCCTCTTTTTTATTTTGCATTCCCCTTAATCTTTACTTTGACAGGTTGATTGTTAATACTGTTATACCTGACTGTCACGACTTCATCGAAGAAACCTGTATCCTTCGGTGTCATCTTGATTTGCACCCGGAGGGATTCTCCGGGTTTTGCAGGTCGTTTGTCATAGGTGGCTGCTGTGCAGCCGCAGGTGGTACTTACGTCCACAATCACGAGGGGACTATCCCCTGTGTTTTTAACCTCTATGGTTGTTTGTTTTATTTCCGATTTGTCGAATGTACCGAAG
Organism: Parabacteroides goldsteinii DSM 19448 = WAL 12034; assembly: GCF_000969835.1. GTDB lineage: Bacteria > Bacteroidota > Bacteroidia > Bacteroidales > Tannerellaceae > Parabacteroides > Parabacteroides goldsteinii. The sequence continues at coordinate 1,543,225 of NZ_KQ033912.1, read as the reverse complement.
TCGATATCTGTTTGACTGGCTTTTGCGATTGTTTTCGGTATGTTTTTGTTTGGGTTGTCTTTTCCGGTAATCTGTTTCAGATAAAGGTCTTTGACTGCCGTATTGTGTACGGGGTTACCCAAAACTGCGACTTTGTTGTTCTTATCCAGTAAGAATGTCTGGAAAGTCATATCAGCCGGGAACTTGTTCAATTTGTTTAATCGGTCGTCCAAATCAATACAAATGGGGTGATCAAAACCATCACGTTTCAGCAAGTAACGTATTTCTTTGGCATCTTTTGGATGAAAGAAGAAAAGGAAAGGTACTTTATTTTGTGTTACCGAATTAGTATATTCGATCAACTCTTTCCACTTATGTAATTGTAGTTTACAGCTGGTACAACCAATAGAGTCTACATATATTAATACCTTATACTCGGATTGTGGTATCTGATAATCCGTAGTATCTGTCAAATAGCGGGTAAATATTGAGTTTTCCGGGAATACAATTTGTTTTCCTTGCCATTCGCTTACCAACTGCGCAATCTGTTTCTCCTTTTCTTTCTGCTCGTTTTTACAGGAAAAGAAGATTGGTAATAATACTAGTATGATTAGATTTAAAGTTTTCATCTTGTCCTTTAAATTTTAAATTCTATAATCGGATCATCACTTTTCACTTCGGTAGCGACGATTGTATTTGTTTCTTCGTTTACATCAATGCCATATATCGCGTGGTCAAGAGTGTATTTCTGTACCGGATTCCCTTGCAGGTCGAATACATAGATAAATCTACCTCCGTCTTCCAGACGTTCTCCCCGCTGATAGGCGGCTAATTTGTCTTTGAATTTAATTCCTTGAAATACCGCATAAATGTATTTGTTTGTTACTTTTATATCATTGAAACCCATGATTCCGTTAGGAATGCCTGAACCATCTTTTCCTGTTTTAAACTCCGGTTCTCCTGCCGGACCGTACAAAACTTTATGAGTATCGTTCTTTAGGTTATAGATTTCGATTGCTTCTCCCAACTGTGTAGCCATTGCTAATATGCCATTGTCGGGATTATAATCTATGAAACTTCGCCATGCTTGCGCTAATGCCGGTCGGACAGTCTTTTCGTTGGCTGTTTCGCTGGGAATTTCGCCACTGCTTTTTATCGGTTTACCGTTGTTGTCGACTTCCCAGATGCGGTGCTCTCCCATATAGTCTGGAATCAAAAAGCCCGATTTCATCGTGCGAAAGTCCAGTGAACGGACCAGTTTCTTGTCTAATTTAATCTCCTCTACCCGTTCCGCGGAACCGGTAGAAGGAGATATTTTCCAACGTGTAATTTGCATCTTGTTGGGATCGAGTGCCCACAAAGAATCTAAGGAGTTGAATTGAAAGTTTGCTGCTGATAACATCTCCTCCGGTGCTTCTCCACGTCTGCCGAATGAGACAACGTGTTTCCACCCCGGATAGGTAAAGGCATGTAAATAATGGTCCATATTATGCAGATCCATTACAACGGCAATACTATCTCTAACCGTTACCCGAAATGGGTAACGGAAGAGGATAGTATCCAGGTTAATTACCTGTGCACTGAGCGCCTTGGTTTTGGCAAAGTCTGAGTATCTGGGGAAGTGCGAATCCGGAGAACTCGTGCAGGCGACCAGGCAGCTAATACCTATTAATGTATAAAGGAGATGTTTCATTGTTTATTCAAGGCTTAATCCTTCAATTTTCATTTCGACCCAATATCCGTAACACTCTACAGAGCCATCGCCATAGCAATTGGCTCCATTTCCATGTTCACCGTAGGCCAATGCTTCCACATTCTCTAATAATAGAGACGGTAAATTGTTTTTTGGAGTGGACCCAAAATAACAACCGACGATCAGGCAAGTTACAAATCCTACTAATTTTAGTTTCTTCTTCATATCTGTATTATGTTTGTTAGTGCAAAAATAGAGAGTCTTTTTCGGATGAACTCCTAGAATTCTCTTATAAATTTCTTATAAATCTCCTATATGAGACCTGTATAGGTGTTTTTTTCTTCGTTTTGCCTCTTTTTGAGTGTTTCTTTACTACTTTTGTATTTTAAAATAAGAAGTGGAAATGAAGAATGATTCATCATATGGGTTAATTGGGATTTTAATGGTTTTGCTGATCTTTATAAGTGGAGGATATTGGTATTCTTGTAGTTTGCGGACCCAAGTGACTGAGATTTGGAAGCAAACTTTATGGGAAGATCGTACGAACAGGATGAGAGAAGCCAAAGTAAAGAAGATACATGTATTTACTCCGACAGCTTCCCCCGAAATTAAAATAACAACTGAAGGTCAGACTGTGCATTTAAAAAGGGATAGCATTAAATCTTATACTGCTGATGAAGGAAATTTTCTGGCTGATCAGCAGTATTTGTCACTCAAGAACCCTGTAAAACTGGAAAACTTGGATAGTCTTTTCCGGTTAAAGTTGAAAGAGAATGGATTGGATTATAAAACGGCAGTATCACTTTATAATAATAGTACAGATAAAAAGACATTTTACGGCCAAGAGGATGTGAAAGTCTTACATGATTACTTGAAGTTGACATACAAAGTAGATATTCAGGATATTATTCTTTTGGAAGGATATGTTAAGGGTGGTTGGATAGAAAGCATAGTGTGGGGGACATCTTATTATGTTGTGTTATCCATAGTCCTTATGATTTTGGGAATATTGATAGTAAAAAGAAAACAGAACAATAAGTCTTCAAAATCTCCGGATCAATTTGTTTCTGAAAATGAACAGCCCATGGAAACAGAGCAGGCTTTACCTGATGAACCTGTTGAGCAAAAGGTAGAGCAGCTAACAGAACCTGTAACAGAACCTGAGGTAGAACCTGTGGCAGAATCGTTGGAGTTGCCTTTGCAACCAACTGATAATGTTGTTCGGTATGACGAAAGACTGTGTTCTTTGTTTTACAGCGATCAGACGATACAACTTACTCCTAAGGTATTTGAGTTGTTTTATTTCCTGTCGCAGGGAAAAGACTATTTTCAATCGTATGAATTTCTCTATAAGGCTCTTGGAGATAAAAATGTAGAAGTTGATAAAAAAACTATGGAACAGTTAGTGCTCCGTTTGCGGAAAGATTTGAACCTGACTATACCTGTTTTGAGTATTGAAACTATACGGGCTAAAGGATACCAAATCAAGGGAAAAGACGAGATGGAAATATGCATAGAACGGATAGAGAATAAAGAAGTGTAGTATTTGGCACTTCTTTATATGATATTATTGAGATCTAAATAACCAAATTGAATATCATCATTAAAAGCGAAAATAAGTTGATTGTTGTCGTCGTCATGTTTCAGCAAATACTGGTGTTTGCTCTATCTTATCTTCCAAATCCGTTTCATTGAGATCGTGGTGTGTCAATTGTCAAAAAGGTGTTTATTATGCTGTTTTTGCATTAAAAGGATTTATAATAAGCAGATAAACTTACGGGGGTATTTTTAACAGTGACCGTTTTAGTAAGTTTTCTTACACATTATTTAACACAATGCTTTTCTATACTCGTTTTTCGGTCAAATCGAATTTCGTTTAAACAAAAAATTATCTCGTTTTAAACAAAAATTCATCTCGTTTTAAATGAATATTTTTTCAGTTTAACTGAGATAGGAGTTCGGTTTAACAGAGAAAATGTTAAAAATACTTGAATTTTAAATAGTTCGTGTGTTTTTGGACTCCGAATTGTATGTTTTCTAGCATGTTTTTTCTACAGAAGGCGTCTGATAATGAGATGAAATGATCTTTCATAAATTGCTTATAAATCAGTATTGGAGAATAAAAGGTTATAATAATTCCTATATTATTTTCGGAATTAATCATTTATTTCCATTTTATTAGCAATAGGATATAAGCGAACCTTCGGAGAATGGCTTGGAAAGTCCCTTGCACGTCCTCAGGTTCATATATTCAAACTATGAAGTACTTAAAATGTCATTTTGATAAAAAGGAGAACAGGGATAACGAAGTGATTACCTTGAAGCTGTTTGTAATTAATCTGGGTGAATGAGATCTACAATTAAATTATCGGAATCGTTTTTATCATGAATGTTGTCAACAAAAAGTATGATGCCGTTATTGATTGTATTCCATCCCGTGTAAGGGTTGAATCTGTTCGAGGCTAATTTACTTTCATATACTTTTTTGAAAGATTTGTCAAATAGCATCAGATACAAATCACGTTCATATGCTATTGTGTCTAAATTTTTATGGGTGTCGAAGGTTGTACAAGCAAAATGTAAACGTGCATACACGTTTGTACAAAGATATTGAACTTATTATGTTAGTCGAAGTTATAGGTGCTTTATTTCAAAGGTGATTCATGCTTTTATTGTAAAGAGTGAAGCATTGATTTTATTACCGAAGCCGGTTGCACCCTTCATAATGCGATGTAGAGGATGTCATTCTCATTTTTTGTTATACATTTGTAATGCTTATCACATATGATATTTGGAGATGAATAGTAAAGAATTGCAACTCATAGTGAAATGTGGAGAAACCAGTACGGTCCAGTTCAAGGAACGTTTCTCTAATCAAGATAGTATTGCAGCCGAAATGGTTGCTATGTCGAATGCACGTGGAGGTATGATTCTGTTTGGTATCAGAGATAAGACAGGGGAAATTATCGGATTATCTTATCAGGAGATACAACAAATAAATTCAATGTTAGCTAATATTGCTACAAACTTGTTACGTCCGGTCATTTACATACAAACCGAAACTATCATAATAGAAGATCGTTCAATTCTTGTTGCTCATATTGATGAAGGAGACAATAAACCTTATAAAGATTTAGGTGGGGCTATTTGGATAAAGCAAGGATCAGATAAACGCAAAGTGATGGAAAATAGTGAAATTCGGAAAAAATCCTCAGCAGTACCGCCCTACTTTTGTAATAAAAGCAGTCGCTTTTTGGGGAAATGATATAGCAGGGATTAGCTATAGAGATAGTAAAGATATTTCAGGTACTTTGCCAGAAATATTTGATAAAGGTATGTCTTTTTTAAAAGCTAATCTCCGTAATATACAGGCTGGACAAGGGTTTAATTCTATTGGTAAACTGGAAGTTTCGGAGATAGCTTTGGAAGAGATACTCCAAAATGCACTTGTGCACCGTGATTATACAAAAAATGCTCCGGTGAGATTACTTATTTTTGATAACCGTATAGAGATTATCAGTCCGGGATGTCTTCCGGATGGACTGACAGTTGAAAATATAAAGTTTGGAAATGCCGTTGTTCGTAATCCATTTATTGCTAATTTTTGTGCAAAAACAATGCCTTATCGTGGTTTAGGTTCTGGGATTATACGTGCATTAAAAGAGGAACCAAGTTTAAAGCTTATCAATGATTTTGATGGTGTACAATTCATATCTGTTATTGAACGGCCATATAATGAGGGAATAAGTGAGGGAATAAGTGAGGGAATAAATGAGGGAATAAATGAAATAGAAACTCTTATTCTTACTTTCTTAGAAAAGAATCCTGGAATTAAAGTGAAAGATATATCCAAATATATCAATAAAGGTATTGCAACGACGGAACGTTATATCAAATCTTTGAAAGAAAAGGGATTGGTCGTGTATGTGGGAGCCCGTAAAACAGGGGGGTATTATAAAAAATAAGATGTTTAATATTAATAATAGATTGCATTCCATCTTATGAAAGGAATGAAAAACCGGAAGCAGCGTATCATTCACTGAAAAGTTCTGATAGTTTTGCCAAAAACTGCCTAAACAACCATTCGTTTAATATATATCAAACGAAAGGAACTCAATTGTCAAACGAAAAGAGCATATATGTGTACTATTCGTTCAATATATATCAAACGCAAATTTGAATGGAAACTTTTCTTTAAAAGAATTCTACAATGCAAGGATTGTCATCTATTTGACAAATAATTTCGTTGCCATCTCTATCTGTATATTGTTTTTCACTCTCTAAAAGTTGATCCGGAGTTAAATAGAGGAGTAGGCTATTTTCGCTGTCTCCTACGGTGATTGTGGAAACAAATGTGCCGTAAGAATATTCTGTGGAGGTTGCCTTTCCGTCTTTTTCTATTTTGGTTATATATTTTTTTCCAGCATAATATGTTTGAATCCAGAATGTTTCGTTAAGCGGTATTATGTTGTTAATATAAGAGCCCTTATTTGCTTCTCTGATAAACTCCATTTCGTATGTATTATATAATTCCAGTAATTGTATATCGGAGAGGTAAACTTCGTTATTTGAAAAGAGACCTTTATTAAAGGTTTCTGTTTTGGAGTCGAAAGCAATATAGGTATTTGATATGCCTAATTGAAAAAGATATTCGGAACCGTATTTCACGAATTGTACGGGTCTGAACATTAAATAGGGTATTTCTTTTTTGAGGTATTCGGATAGGATGTTTCCGTTTTTATCTGTCAGTGTCAAAGAATGATCGTTTTGTCCGGTTACCAGTAGGATATGGGAGTTGTCTAAGCGTTTGAATTTATGTATGATGAAAGGATAGCTGATTTTGTTCAAAAAAGTGCAATCATTTGCATCATAAATCTTTAGACTCTTATTGTCTGAAATCCAAATTTCAGTTTTTCCGTTTATTTCATACACATCAAAGTCTTCAATACGAAGATATTCTTCCGGACCTTGTCCCATTTTATTAAGTGAAGTAACAAATTTACCTTTCTCATTGAAGCACAAAATGGACTTTCCCGCTGAGGAAATATAATAATGACCGTTGAACTTTTTGATTTTGTTGATTTCACCAACCAAACTTTCCGGGGTTGTTTCCAGCGGTGTAATGGTATATTTATCGGTGAATAGATCTGTCCATTCGGGATGATCCTCTTGGGGAACAGTGAACTTTCCCAGCAGGGTGACTTGGTGTTTCTGTTGATTACAGGAGCTTACGGAGAATAAACAGAGTAGGATGTAGAATAATATACTAGTGTTTCTCATATCTATTTTTTTATATCTATGGTTATTAGAATCCAGTTGCTATTATCTGTGGATAGAGACGGTAATATTTTTCGTATAGCCGGATAGTTGCATTTTATATTTTGATAGTGTTCTGCCAGATCTTTTTCCCAAACAAGTAAATAGAGTTTATCTTTATAAGATCCGACGAATGGATTGATAAACCTTGATTGGAATTGATCGAATAGCCGGTCAAAAGAATATAGTAAATGATCTTTGAGATTGATGAAACAGAAATCTTCCCGTTTACCTTTTAATTTAAAAAATAATTTACCGGATGCCTGGTAAAAACTGTAACGATTATGAATGTATGTACGTTTAGTGATAATTTCATGCATTTCATGATCTTCGAAACCTTTGTCTGATTTCAAGAAATCTCCGTGAAAATCAAGTGAATAGAGTGGATATAATTCTTTTTGTTGAAAGTTATAGGAGTAGATGGTGTCTATGCGGGGTGGAAAAATGAATATATTATTATTGGTATCTGTTGTATGTAAATTATATGGAGTATAAGGCCATTCGTTTTTCCCTTGCATTGGCATAAAAAGTTTATTGATGGATTTTAAATCAGTCAAAGCCATAAAGTGTCCTTCAATGTTACCGCGTTCGTTGCATGTTCCTCCTGAGTAAACTAAAAAATCATGTTTGTCGGTCGGAATAATATTAGCACAGGGGAAAGGCAAGGAGACTCTTTTGATCAATGTTCCATCCAGTTTGAACTTATTGATTATTTTGAAACGGCTAACTACCCATAATTCTTCCAATTCACGAATAACACACATTGAATTGACCAGAAGTGCATCAGAAAAAGTGAGTTCCTTGATAAATGCGCCTGTGTTTTTGTAGATAGTCACACTTTTTCCTGCGATGGTACTTCCCATAAAGTATAGAAAATCTTTATGTTGTATCATATCTATACACTGTTCAAATAATTTGTTTTCTAATTTGGTGCAAGAAATATTCGTTACCAGACTATCAAAACAGATTGTTTGATAATGTGACATATCAATTCGGGTAACACCATTTTTCCCATTACAAAAGAATGAACAGGCAATGAAAAGAGTTAACAATATATTTGTCTTCATATTCTATTTATATATTACATATTGCAAATATATAAAACATTACGATATATTCGTAATTATGTGATTGTTTATTTATTACGATTTTGTCGTTTTTATTGCGTGGGCACTTATATATTCCCGTTTGAAGTTAGTTTTATCCATCATAATGGATACTTTGTGTAAATATGCCCATTTCGTCAATTATAATTGATGGATTTGGAGAGGGCAGGTAACTAGTATAGGGATTTTGATTATTCAATAATCCCATCCAAATCCAGATAACCGAATTGTATCTCATCATCCATGCACAGAATGATCCGGTTATTTTCCCGGTCATAGCAGAAACTGGATATTTTATATTCAGTTTCCAGTGTTTGGATATAGTTGCCGTTGAAGTCGAAGACGAGTAGCTTGGTTGGGTAATAGGCATCCGTACGGTGGTCCCCTCCCGAATAACCTGCGATGATTTTGTTTCCACAGAAGACGGGTTGGCTGTAATGTGCTGTTTGCGTTGTTTCTTTTTCCCATTTAGGACCGTATATATTGTATTTTAAATTTCCGTTCAAGTCACAAATAGTCATTAGGTCGTAACGGGAATAACATTCGACATATAATCCATATTCAGGGGAGACATCTGCTGTGATATGCTTCTTTTTTATATCGGGGTGTTCGTATTTCATTGGCTGGATTTCTCCTGTCTGCATGTTCCATTTGGCAACAAGTGATTTGAAATCATTAGTGCCTATAGGCTCTATGATACGTCCGATACATAATGTGTTGTTTATATATCGGTACGTATCAGGAAATAACCCGATTTTTATATCGGCTTTTATATTCGGGATATAGAATGGATTTGCCAGAACGCTGTCCAGGTTATAACTGAATATCTTTTGTTTGCCATGATCCGAGACATAAAATGTACGCTGGGCTTCGTCGATACCTACATGTCCCGGTATGGTAATTTCACCAGGACCTTGTCCTTTATAAGCTGTGCTGGTGATATAATGGAAGTCATTCTTATCAAATAGATGAATAAAGCGGTCGTATGAACTGTGATCGACTATAATTAGATATTTGTCAATAAGATAAGGTCGGGTAACCCGTCCAATCAGTACATCTTCGATCATTATCTCTTTTACCTTATCTTTTACGGAGATTACATTATCCCGTCTATTCTGGTATATTTCCGTATCTGTGTTTGAGGTGCAGCTCAAGCATAGTACGATCAATAATAAGAGGGAGACCTTATAGGGATTAAATAAGCAAGCGGCTGTGTTCATAACTGTTCTATTTGATATTAATTGTTTTAGAGTTCTATTAAATCCATTCTTCTGAAACTTAAAACATTTTCATTGAATTCCGGATTCTGGAAATTGTTGTCGGAAATATACAAGCCATCTTTGAGGATGAAGAACATTACTGGGATGTAGATATTTTCGGGGAATAATGTTTCTCCGATTACCTTAAAATCCTTATCTAAAATCATGATAGAAAATTTTTTTCCGGTTTTCATCAGGTCGGTAATATTCTCGTTGGGGCTTACCTCGCATGCCGGCTGGAAGAAGCGGTAATAGACTTTCCGGTATTTATCATAAATGATATTTCCGTATGAAGCGTTTTCGATAGATTCTTTCCGTATTGTTTTAATGTCGGGAGCAGTATGATTTTTAGGAGAACCGTTTATATATCGGCTTTTGCATGGATATTCTTTGAATGTCTTGTTGTCGTTGGTGACATGAATAGAGTTACTGATGAAAAAGGAATAGACAAAATTTGTTCCGTCATAGTCTCTGCTGCATGTGAAGATACCGTTTTCATTTTTTGCTTCCCACAATCTGGGATAGGTAAGTGGCAGAGTTTTCGTTTGTTTTGTTTGCATATTGACTTTTATACATAATGGATATTTCTCAAGATCGTCTCCGCTATAATGTTTGTCGGAAAACTTTAAAGCCTGATATAAATAGATAGAGGAATCCTGTAGGATCATAGGTGTGTAAACTTTGGACGTAGGAGGGTGGGCGAGAGCCATTTGAGTGTCGGTTATCAGGTCATATTTATCCAGAATTTTTCCGGATTTATTAATCTTAGATATTTTGAATTGATTAAATATCAGGATATTGTCGAGATCGATAACTGTGTGACCGATGAAGCGTCCGACTGCATCGGGACCTTCCATGGCTATTTTGATCTTGTGGGATAGTTTGCAGGAATCGAGCCGATAAAAGTTTAGTTCATTGGTTTGTTCATTTTCATAACTCAGATAGGGAATCCCTTCAGGAGTAATGTAAGAAAACATGGACATGCTATAACAACTTGTATTATCATCTATCGGGATGACGATACGTTTTTCTCCCGGTTGGAGTGAATAGTTCTTAGTCTCGTTTTTGCTCATGTTTCCTTTGCAAGAAGAGAACAGAGGAAGTATAACGCAGAAGGATAATAGGTATTTTAATATGTTTTTCATACAAGTTCCGATTTAGAATGTTTGATGTCGTAAATATAGATATAATTACGAGATGTTCGTAGCTTTGACGGGGGATTCTGATTTTTTAGGAACTGTATTGAATTTATAATATGGTTCAGAATTTATCAAAATTGAGCTATCTTGTCCCCGTGCTTGACACGGGGCCGCAGAAGAACCAGCAGTATCAAAAGATACATATAGGATACGGTCTGTGCCTTTGCGATCCCGTGTCAAGCACGGGGAACAGGATAGCTCATTTATTTCTACATCTGAATCAAATAATCTTCTTCTGCGGTTGGATTAAATAAAATATTACCTACATTTGTCCCGTTACCTGCTATTGGGTAATAAAACAACTAAAACTATTGATTTATGGAAAAGTATGTGAACATCATGCTCGACAAGGCTTTTAAAACCGTATTCGGTGAAAAGCAAGTAGCAATCGACTTTATCAATGCCACGCTTGAGGGCGAACGCCAGGTAAAACTTTTGGCGAGGTCAAACTGAAACAGATTTATCTGTCGTTCGATCTGTTCAATCTAAGAGAAGAGGAATGCAAAACGCCTCTTGAAAATATGGTTTATATATTGAAGAATATGAATTTATTTGATATGTCTCCGTTTAAGGAGAAAAACGATGCCTTCAAGCGCCTGCTCGACGTGGCAAACCTGAATGCAATGACTCCTCACGAACGGGCAGTTTACGATGAGAACCTGAAGATTTATCGCGACTGGCGCAATACACTGGAATATGCGGTGGAAGAGGCTGAAATGAAAGGTTTGAAAAAAGGAAAAGCAGAAGAACAACGCCAGATTGCTGCAAATTTTAAAAAGCAGGGAGTTAATGTCGAAACGATCGCTCAATGTACCGGTCTGTCTGTCGAAGAAATAGATGAATTGTAGTTTATTTATGCGATATTGAATCAACAAAGTGCTCCGAATCCTCGGAACATTTTGTTGATTGCTTGTTTTAGTTATTATCAGTTTTGAACTATTGCAATGCTGATCTGTGTCATCTGTGCGCCATTGCTTTATATTTGTGGCTTGAATATAACTAGTTGAAAAGCTTCAAAGTCTTTATTTTCATCCAGTAGGTTGTCTTCAGTAATAAACAGGCCATTATCCAAGACTCCCCAACTGTTATAATGGGTGTATATGTTATTTTCCAATTTGGTTTCGGAAGTGATGCGGAAGTTTTTATCGAAGCTGGTTAGATATAATTCCTTGCTGTCAGATAAGGTTCTAAAAGGAGTGGTAGAGACGTTCTCTGTTTTGTCGAGATGCAGTCGGTAATAGATGTTTTTATAAGGATCATACTGGATTTCAAAGAAATGAATATTTTCTATGTGATGCTTACTGGCATCTTTCATATCGTAAGGCATGGTTAACTCAGACGCCAGGTTGGGTGTGTATCGGCTCTTTCCTCCAAAAGCTGTTTCTTTGCCGGTCTCGATGTCGATCCGGTATATATTCGAACTGATAGGGAAATTATATAAGATATCCTGATCGGTATAAGTGACATTCGGGAATTGTTTGAATCCGAATCTTTTTCCGGCGAATTTTTCTGTTTCAGATCCTTTTAGTTCAAAGGTTTTGAATGTGCCTGAATTGAGGGAATACTCATAAACGATATAGGTGGCGCTCTCTTCTGTGGGGGTAACGGTCAGGTAGAAAACTGAGTTTCTTTGCGGGTGGTAGAATAATTTGATTGTCGCCATAGAGAAATTAGTCTCGACCATGATGAATCCCCCTTCCAGAAACGGGAGTTCATATTTCCCTTTCACTTCTCCTTCGTTGTTAACCAGATACAGGAATCCCTGGCTGTAAAGCCATAAGCTGTCTTCTTGATGAACATATAGTCCGGATACATTTTTTAGAATTCCGTTTTCTCCTTCCTTATTTAATGGGAGATGCGATATGCTCTGGTCGTTGAGATTGAAAATATCCAGCGAGTGCATGGGACTGTTGTAAGCATAAACTAAATTGTTTTCATTTTCCTGAAAGCACGAAATGACTTGATATGAAGTCAAGGTCTTATCATCTATCGGTATATTAATCTCTTCTTTTTCAAAAGAAATCGCTTTACCATATTGTGATTCGATTAATCCGTCTTGTGATTTTGCACAAGACAAAAACAGGCATATAAGGAGGAAACTTGTTAGTATTTCTTTCATGTTTGTTTTTGTGGTAAATATAATTCTTTTCTGATTATAAATTCTTGTAAATTATCTATTAGTCACCCTGATTGTTGTCGGTAAATCGGTTCAGCAGTTGGTGCTTCGCCGGGTTTTTCACCGTTATTGAACGATATTTCCTTCCATGAAAACATTTTCGCAATCCTGTGTCTTTATCAGATTCGATATTTCGGCAGGAGTTGGCGACAGGAACAGGTTGTCCGTGATTTTTAATCCGTCGACTGATTTGGCGAAGATAGCGTTTGTGCCTGTCAATTGGAAACGGTTGTTCGTTATGGCGATGTTGCGGTGAACATAGCCTTCGTTGCGGTCGTTTTCCGGAGAAATGAGGATGACCGGTCCGCCGCATTCCATGAAATTGTTGTTGCGGATGGTTACATCGCGTACCATACCTGATTCGAACCAACTGCGGGCATCGTCGGCTATCAGGATACCACTCATTTGCATACGGAAGAAGGTGTTGTTCTCTATCAATACCTTGCGGCGGGTGGAAACAAGAATTCCGCGTGTCGGTATGCGGGCAAAATAGTTATTGCGAATGAGGACTTCCGGTGTATAGGTTACGTTTTCAACGACCAGTTCTTTTTTATCCCGGATCGTTTGGGGGATATTCTTGTCGAGGGTTATGAGTATTTCCCGTTCGTTTTTCATTTCCGCCTTTTTTACCTTTGCCGGTGCAAGGCTCATCAGCGAATGGGCATCGATAAATTCGATCTGGTTGCCGGGAAGGAACGATTGGAAGCCATATGTCTGCGGGTGCATGTATTTTACTGATACCTGGTTGGGGGCCGGGTAGCCGGTGACAGCCAGGTGGGTTCCGTGTATATTGATTGGATCGTCGTGCGCTCCGAGGAAACGGGAGTTTTCGATCGTGATCTTACCTTTGCAGCCTGACATCTGTACGAAATCGGCAAAACCGGCACAGGTACGTCCGCTTCCGGCCTCCGGTTCGAATGTCAGATTCCGGTAAGTGATATTTTCTGTCATTTGCCCGACAATTCCGAAGTTACCCAGGAATGCCAGATGTACTCCTTCCAGTGTGACGTTTTTACTGTATTGGATAAGTCCGCAAGCCTGGTCACGGATACCGTCACGCATCTGGAATACCGTACCTTGTTTGGCCTGTGGCGGGGTGTCATATACGAAACGGAGTAGGTTGGTGTCCAGCTCTATTGCCTTGCGAAGGCCGGAAAGCGGCGACCAGCTACGCCAGGTTATATCTTTTTCTTTGTCATAGCTTTGAGCGATACCTCTGGATAGTTCCCAGTTGTCACCGACAAAAGCAAAATGCCCGTCTTTAACGGTGTAGCGTGATTGCGGGTGGATGCGTACGGTCATAAAGTTTTCGCCCACTTCCGTAACGGTCAGTTCCGGGACGGTGGGGTCGGAAGCTGTAACGGTAAAGTCCCGTAGAGTGATATTTTCGCACTGGTCGATTACGAAGCTGGTCATTTCGCCATGGGTGACGAAGCGGGCTCCCTGACCGTCTATTGTCACGTTTTTCAGGTCTTTCAACCACAAACCGATATGTTTTGTCTGATCAGGATTTTCTTTTTCGGAGGCTGTATTGGAGATATGGTAAAGGATCTGTGACGAATTTTCGCGATGGAGGTTATAATCTGCATTTTGCAGTTTGATGACAACCGCTTTCCCGTTATAACTCCGGGCCTGTTCGATTGCAGCCTGGATTTTCTTTGTCATATCTCCGTTTTCCGGGGCAATCCGGATTACATGTTGTGCGTTTGCTATGAATCCCGAAAAGAGACATAGTGCAATAAGGATCGTTTTTTTCATGGTGTAATTAAGAATTTAGAATAATAAATTGACGCAAAAGTAAGAAATAATGCGTCAATATTGTCGGATTACTGCTGGTTTTACGAATAGAACATTATTTGAAATAGTATTTTACCAGACAGAGATTATCGTCTTCCTGTAAATTTTTTACTTTACTGAACTCTTCCGGCGGAAGAATATTATGCAATGTCCCGATCTCCTCCGGTGATACGATGCAGATCATATATTCATCGGTGAAAAGACTTGTTTTCTTGACCTTTGCGCCTCCTTCCAGCGTGTCGAAAACAAAGGATTTTCCATCTTTTTTACGGTAGAAAACATTGCGCCATTTATCTATGTTCCAGGTGTTCAGGACTGTGTAATAATAGTCTTTGTTTTGAAACTGTCGGAAGAAAAAGTAGGGAACTTCGTGTGAATCTACCAGTTGAGGAAATACATTGGGATCTTCTTTTATTCTTTCCTTAAAGGGTTCAAGATTGATATTGCCGGAACCGAAGTCCCATCTATATGCTAATTCTACGGCCTCTTTCGTGAACCGGTATACCTCATTGGAATATTGAGTGGAAAAGTAATTTTCATTGTTATATTTGTAAAAAACATCGATGCACATGTTGGTCATAAAATTATCGTCTGTCGTTTTCCAGAAACCGCCGGCTATTTCCTCTGTGTTTGTATTATAGAATGTGATTAAGTTTTCTGTCGGATCGCCCGCTGTTGTCAGAGTCCAGTAAGCAATCAGCCCTTTGTCGATTTCTATCATATCCGTTTGCCCTCCGCCTCCTGGCAGCAGGTGCCTTTTTATGAATTGCCCGTCTGTTGTATAAGTGTGTATGGCTCCCATCGGACTTAACATATGAATAAGGTTCTCTTCCGGATTGACAATGACTTCATAGATCATATTATATTCACCCGGACCGTTACCGGTCTTATCTATTTTAGATAGAAATTTGCCTTGTTTATCAAAACAGAAAAGTATGCCCATCTCCCTGTCATCATCGAGAATATAATATTTGTTATCAGCTTCGATAACTCGTCCGATCGTTTTGAGCAGGCATTGTTCGTTTGTTTCCAAAGGGATCACTTCTATCTTTTTGAACAGGGTGGAGGCTACCAGGTCTTTGGGAGAGAGTTCTACCTGCAAAATTTTCTGTTCCGTTTTGCTGTTTTGTTTGTTACAAGAGAGTAGTAACATACAGAGAAGTGATATGAAAAAGTATTTATTCATGGCAGTACTTGATTTTATTCATTGGGCTAATGTAAGTAATATTTTTTATTTTTGTATTCAAACACGGGGTTATTATGGAAGAGAAGAAAACAGGTCTTTGGAAGGCTCTTACAAATAAGATAAATACCTTTCTTCACAATAAAGAGTTGAAGGAGAAATTGTATGTGATCATTTTTGAATCGGATACGCCGAAAGGGAAGTTATTCGATGTCTTTCTGATCGGTTTTATCATTATGAGTGTTCTGGTGGTCATCCTGGAGAGTGTGGTCACTTTTTCCGACCATTTCAGGCTGGCGCTTCAGATACTGGAGTATGTGTTTACTGCTTTTTTTACTTTCGAGTATCTGGTGCGTATTTATTGTTCGCCGAAGCCGAAGAAATATATTTTCAGCTTTTTCGGTATTGTCGATTTGCTGGCAACCTTGCCGTTGTATCTGGGATTCCTTTTTACCAGTGCACGTTATTTACTTATTATCCGGACATTCCGCCTGATCCGCGTTTTTCGTGTGTTCAAGCTGTTTAACTTTCTGGAGGAGGGGAATTTACTGTTGGTATCCCTGCGGTTGAGTAGCCGGAAGATTTTTGTTTTCTTCTTTTTTGTACTGATCCTGGTGACTTCGATCGGTACGATCATGTTTATGGTGGAAGGTACGCAACCCGATACTCAATTCAATAATATTCCCAACTGTATTTACTGGGCGATTGTAACCATGACGACCGTGGGGTATGGAGATATAACCCCTGTGACTCCTGTCGGCCGTTTTATCTCGGCTTGTGTGATGCTGATCGGTTATACGATCATTGCTGTGCCTACGGGTATCGTTTCTGCCACGATGATCAAGGAACACCGGCGGCGGAGCGAATTGAGATGCCCCCATTGTTTCCGCACGGGACACGAGGAAGAAGCAAAATACTGTAAATACTGTGGTGGAAAGTTGGATGAGTTTTCATGATTTTTTCTATATTTGCGCTCTAAGAAGGGGGAAGGAATATGAAAAAAGTATCTATGAAAACACTACTGGCTACTATTGTGGCCGCATTATTTATTACACTGTTTTTTGTTGGCGGAGTGTATTGCTTATATACTCAGGTAGCAGATCCGGCTTTGTTTATCGTCGCTTTAGGGAGTGCCTGGGCGGTTTCGCTATGGTTGTTATTGTCTACTGTTTTCAGTAAAAGACGGAAAGGGTCTGTTTCTTTTCATTTTCATGACAGGAGTCTGTTAATCTTTTGAGCTGTTGTTAATATCTTTCCAGGTATCTTTTACAACATACCATATTACACATACGATCATAACCAGCATGATCGCACTGCCGCCTACACTGATGATTGTTTTTATGTATTGATCCATTTTTTCCGGTGTTAGATTTATAAATGTTGTTATTTGATTGGCTAAAGATAGGAATAAGAATATCAATAATTTGAGTTTTGTCGAAAGAATGATGCTGTGTCCGGTAAATTTACGTTTTATATCGTAAGATATTATCTGTTCTTAAATAATATCTATATTTGCGATATGATGGAGGTCGATCGGGAATCTGAATATCTGGAAAAATTGGGGCAGGGGGATCATAAGTCCTTCGATGCCCTGTTTATGTTGTACCATCCGCGGGTAAAGAACTTTCTCAAAGGTTTCATTAAGGATGAGGAAGAGGCGTGCGATATGGCTCAGGATATTTTCTTCAAGGTCTGGACAAACCGGGAAAGCATTTCTAAGGTCAGTTCCCTGAAAGCTTATTTATTTCGTATGGCTCGTAATATGGTCTACGATTATTATGAACACAGCCTTGTAAAAGAGTCTTACGAACAGAAATTACAATCTTCATCCTCTGCTTATACCGACCTGATAGAAGAGGATATCTATGCAAAAGAATTATCGATACTGATCGATATTGCCATCGAACAAATGCCGGAGCAACGCCGGCGTATTTTTAAGATGAGCCGGAAAGAAGGGTTATCGAATGAAGAAATTTCACAGAAGTTGCAAATTAATAAACGGACTGTTGAGAACCATGTAAGTCAGGCGTTGGCGGACCTTCGTGAAGTCGTGCGCGGAGCTTTTTTATTACTTTTTTGAAAAAAATCTCTTTTGGACTGTGTGTGCCTGCTCCTTGTCCCGTCTTCAATATAAACAGGGGATGAAATGGCGAATAAAACGATACATACATTAATCACTAAATTCTTCGGAAATGATCTTCCGGATGCAATCCAGATGTCTTTCCGGAAGTGGTTTGTCGGCGGAACCCATCAGCAGGAAAAGGAAGAGGCAATGCGGGAACTTTGGGAACAGGTTCCGGCAGAAGCAGACGGTCGGACTGTACAGGAACTGTACAGGTTACGTTGTCGTATGGAAGCAGTTGGCCGTCAGGTAGTTAAGCGATCTATGTATCAACAGGCTCTCCGGATTGCCGCCATATTGCTGTTACCTCTGATCGGTGCCGCCAGTGCCTGGTTTGTGATGCAGGGCGAGCCGAAGGTTATAGAGCCGGAATGGACGGAATGTTTTGTGCCGAACGGCGAGAGAAAGCAAATTACTTTATCGGACGGTTCTGTGGTATGGCTGAATTCAGGATCGCTATTGGTATATGCCGCAAAGTTTGAAGGTAACAAACGAGCTATTTACCTGAATGGGGAAGCGAGCTTCAATGTGGCTAAAGATCCGGAAAAACCTTTCATTGTTAAGACAAGCCATATGGATGTGGAGGCGCTGGGGACGGTATTTAATGTAGAGGCTTATTCGGATTCGGAATTGACCGTTGCGACGTTGGAGGAAGGGAAGGTCCGGGTAAGTACCGACCTCACAGCAGATAAGCCGATCATTCTCCACCCGGATGAGCAGGTCGTATATAACAGTTTATTGCGGACCGTTTCCAAAGAAGTTGTTGATGCCGGCAAAGTCATGCAGTGGAAACACGGATATCTCACCTTCCAGGGGGCTTCGTTCGATTATATCGTGAAGACGATAGAAAGGCGTTTCGATGTGACGATTAACTATGAGACTGGCAAGTTTGCAGGACGTAGTTTCACAATGAAATTCCGGCCGGATGAAGGCTTGAACCAGGTACTGGATATTCTGAAAGAAATGGTGAACGGATTAAATTACAGGATTAAAGATAATGTGATATACATAAACTAAAAAAACGGAGGATACATTATGAAAAAAAGAACCCGGGAAGACGACGCCAATCAGAACTCCCCGGATTTGAAATCGTGGTGAACACCAATTAATAAATCGCCTGAAACAGGTGGTAAATAATATAGTATTCAACTTTAAAATCTAATTTTACAAAGGTATGGAAATAAACCTGAAAACACAATGGAATAAACTGAATAGTTTGTTCCGGGTAGCAATAATACTTTTTCTTTTCCTTTTTTCGCAATTTACGGTTATATGGTCTCAGACCATAACGTTTTCCGAAAATAGTCTGACAATCAAAAAAGCGTTTGCCGAGATCGAGAAACAGACAGACATGTCGGTTGACTATGATGAATCGGTTTTGAATATTCATAAGAAGATAGAGCTTGGAACTGGTAATAAAAATCTGGATGAAACATTAAATCAGATTTTACAGGGAACAAATTGCTCTTATGTAATTAAAAATAATCATATTGTTATTTCTGCCGAGAATAAAAAGCAGGAAAAGGAGAATCTGGTGGTAACCGGGACAATCACAGATGAACATGGCGAACCGATTATCGGTGCGAATGTGATGGAAAGAGGAACAACAAATGGTTGTATCTCCGACATCGACGGCAATTATTCATTAAGCGTAAAAGGAAATTCGGTCCTTTTATTTTCCTATATCGGATATATATCCAAAGAAATAGCCGTGAATAACCAGAAGATGATAAATGTGAGATTGATGGAAGACACACAAAAACTGGAGGAAGTGGTTGTCGTAGGTTATGGTGTTCAGAAAAAGGTAAATCTTACCGGTGCTGTTTCTGTAGTGAAAGGGGAAGAGATGACTAAACGTCCTGTTACCAATGCAACTTCCATGTTACAGGGGCAAGTTCCGGGTTTGCGTGTCGTAAACGGTTCCGGACAGTCGGGTAATAATAAAGTGAGTTTACGGGTTCGCGGACAAGGCACGTATTCCGATGCCGGCTCCGATCCGCTGGTACTGATCAACGGTGTTCCGGGAGATCTGTCAAATCTCGATCCGAATGCGATTGAAAGTATATCGGTATTGAAAGATGCCGCTTCTGCTGCTGTATATGGTGCGCGTGCGGCTAATGGTGTAGTATTGGTGACAACGAAAACGGGTATAAATAAAAAGACATCGATCAGTTATTCCGGAAACTTTGCTATTTATTCTCCGACACGTATGCTGAATGTCGTTACCAATTCCGTGGATTATATGAATTTGTGGAATGAGGCTAAAGCGAATTCCGGTATTTCTTCGGGTTTGTATCCCCAGGACATTATTGACCAGTATAAAAATGCTAAACCGGGTGATCCGGAATATCCTAATTATGATTGGTTGGGCGAACATATCCACAGTACGTTCTCACATAATCACAATGTAGCTGTTTCCGGCGGATCGGATAAGATGTCATACAATGTCTCTATGTATTATGCCGATGAAAACGGAACAATGGACGGACACGGATATAAGAAGTATAATTTTACGGCAGATCTGCAAAGCCAGATAACCAAATGGATGAAATTCGGTTCGTATGTGGGGTTTATGAGAGGGGACAGAAAACGTCCTTATGAGGGAGGCACAGACGGCAGCTTTACTTCTATTTTTGCACAGGCACCCACCTATGCACCTCAACGTTCCGACGGTTCATGGGTGTACAAGGCTTATCCGTGGGAAAGTAATAACAAGAATGTGATTGCTTTGGTCGGTAATGATGCATTACGTAAAAATACGAGTTATGATGTGAATGCACAGGCCTGGTTGACAATAGATATTGTTAAAGGGTTGTCCTGGCATACAAAGGGAGCGGTTCGCATGATCGCAGAAAGAGAGAAAGAATGGCGTCCGTTGGTAAAACTTTATAATTATCACTCCGGTGAATATATGAATGAACTGGATGTGGGTGCAAAAGGCCTGAATTCGAATGATTATCATACATTCTATACTTATCTGTATTCTTATCTGAAGTATGATGTGTCAACAAAAGACCAGAATCATAATTTCGGTCTGCAATTGGGTTATTCTCAGGAAACAAATGATTATGATTGGCTGAAGGGGTATAGAAAAGATTTTCCGTTCCCGTTGACGGAGATTGATGCCGGTTCGAAAGAATTACAGGAGGCAGAAGGAAATCTTGAGCAATGGTCGTTAATGGGTATTTTCGGACGTTTCAATTATAACTATAAGGAACGTTATTTGTTTGAGGCCAACTTCCGTTATGATGGTTCTTCCCGCATTAATCCTGACGACAGATGGGGTATATTCCCTTCTTTCTCTGCCGGTTGGAGAATGACAGAAGAACAGTTTATGCAGAATTTGCATTGGTCATGGTTGAATAGTATGAAGATTAGGGCTTCCTGGGGACAGTTAGGTAATCAGAATATTGGTATATACCCTTATCAGGCAGTCATGGAAAATGAGGGAAATTATACATTTGATAATTCTTCTTTGTCGACCGGTTATGCACAAACCAAGTATGCAAACCGGAATATAACATGGGAGACTACTACCGTTACTGATATAGGTTTGGAGGCAACAGTATTCAATGGTCTTAATGTTACGCTTGACTGGTATAAAAAGAAAACAAAAAACATTCTCCGGGATGCCCAGGTTACAGGGGCTTTAGGATTGGATGCACCTGTTATAAATAACGGTGAGATGGAGAATAAAGGCTTTGAAATTAATGCGCAATATGTAAATAATATTAAAGGCGGTCTTTTCAAGGGATTAAATTATAATGTAGGTTTCTATTTTGACCGTAACAGGAACAAGGTGACAAAGTTTGGTGCTGATGAAATATCCGGACATTATTTGCGTCAGGAAGGTTTGCCTTACAATTCTTATTATATGCTGGATTGTATCGGTATTTTTAGGGATGAGGATGATGTGAAAAATTCACCCAAACAGTTCAATGATAATACATTGCCGGGCGACCTGAAATATCGTGATGCCAATAATGACGGTGTGATAGATAATAATGACCGTGTAGTGATTGACGGACGATTCCCTAAATTTGAGTATGCATTTAATTTGTCTGCCAGTTGGAAGGGATTTGACGTTTCTCTTCTGCTGCAAGGTGTTGAAGGAAAGAAACATTATGTTACGGATTGGGGATTACAGCCATTCCGTCAGGGTAGTGCTCCGACAATTGATTATGTAAAATATCGCTGGACAGAAGATAATCCGGATAACGCAAAGTATCCGAAAATGTATTTTGATGATTTCGGCGGTAGCAAGAATACAAGAAAGAATTCTTACTTTTTGAAAGATGCTTCTTATTTGCGTCTCAAGAATCTGACAATAGGCTATACTATTCCTGTAGAGTTGACAAGGAAAATGTTGGTTGAAAGGATACGTATATTCTTCTCCGGTGATAATCTGGCGACAATTACCAATTATCCGGAATTGGATCCGGAAAGAGAAGAAGACGGTCGTTTTGTCGCTTATCCGCAAAATAAGATTTGTTCATTTGGTATTAACGTCCAATTTTAATTCGATATGGTTATGAAGAAAGCTAAATATTATTTGCTGCTGGCATTGGTTGTTATCATGAGCGGATGTGATGATTTTCTGGAAAAGAATCCGCCGTCCAAACCTTCGGAGAATACATTCTGGAAACAAAAAAGCGATTTGGATATGGCTCTGACCGCCTGTTACGGGACAATGACGAAATTTAGCCATGGTTATTTCTCATTCGGTACTCCTCAATGGGATAGCTTTGTTGATAATTGTCATAGTGTGGGCGAAGGAATCACTTTTGATGTATTCCAAGGGAATATAGACCCGTCGACTGTAGGCATAATTCAAGATGTATATAAAGGTTCGTATGTCGGGATTACCCGTATGAATTTATTTCTTTATCAATTGGACCGATACGAAAATACCGACTTATCGGATACAGAGAGAGATTTTTATAAAGGACAGGTACTTTTCCTCAGAGCATTTTATTATTCATTCTTGTATAGATGTTACGGAGATGTTCCTTTGATCCTTGAACCCCTCGATCTTGAAACACAATATCAGCCGAAAGTTGAAGCTGCAAAAATCTTAGAACAGATTTATTCGGATCTGGATGATGCCATTGGGCTGTTGCCGGACAATACCTATTTGGAATTACCCGGAAGAGTGACAAAAGGTGCGGCTCTTGCTTTAAAGGTCAGAATTATGTTATATGACGCATATAATGACAATGGGAAAGCTGATATTGGAAAAATGGGAAATATACTGACTGTGGCTGAGCAAATAAAAGGCTATTCGTTAAGTAATGATTTTGAAAGCATTTTTCAGGGTGCAGGGCAGGAAACGAATACGGAGATCATTTTCTCGACGAAATATCTGGCTCCCAATAATTGGCATACGAGTGATCTATGGTTTGGCGCATGGTTACGTTGTGCTCCTTTGACGAACCTGGTGAGTGAATT
Source organism: Parabacteroides goldsteinii DSM 19448 = WAL 12034 (assembly GCF_000969835.1). GTDB lineage: Bacteria > Bacteroidota > Bacteroidia > Bacteroidales > Tannerellaceae > Parabacteroides > Parabacteroides goldsteinii. The sequence continues at coordinate 1,519,947 of NZ_KQ033912.1, read as the reverse complement.
TGAGTTTAAGGACGGTACCTCTTTTTCTACGGAAAATCCGTTATATAATCCGGAAAACCCGATTGAAAACCGAGATCCCCGTTTGGATATGTCCACTTTTTATCAGCAATTGGTTATGGGAGATGTCGAACAGCCTGTTACGGGCGTTTTGCCGACCGGTTACGGACTGAAGAAATTTGTAACCCGCGACAAGACGCAGTATCCGATCGGGTATAATACGCGTAGTGATCAGGACTGGGTACATTTCAGATATGCCGAAATATTGCTGGCTATAGCGGAGGCAGAGAATGAAGTGAATGGCCCGACTCAGAAAGCGTATGATGCGATTAACAGTATCCGTGCCCGTAAAGGTGTTGATATGCCGCCGTTACCGACCGGTTTGAATCAGACACAGATGCGCGAAAAGATACGTCATGAAAGGCGGATAGAATTAGCATTTGAAGGGCATCGCTATTTTGATCTGAAACGATGGCGTATTATTGGAGAAATTATGAATAACTTTGACGAGCCGACATTGCCATTGTATAAATCTGTATTTGAAGATCGTTTTTATTTGTGGCCGATACCGCAAAGTGAGATTGACAAGAACAATGGCGTTTTGGTTCAGAACCCGAATTACAAATAAAACAGAGATATGAATAAGTTAATCAAAAATCGCGGGCTGCTTCTTTCTTTAGGCAGCCTGGCAGTCTTTAGCAGTTGTGCCCAACAACAGCCACAGGAAGCAAAGAAGCCGAATATCGTGTTCATCTTTGCGGATGATATGGGATATGGAGATGTTTCTGCATTGAATGAAAATTCCAAGATAAAAACGACTAATATCGACCGGATTGCCAATGAAGGAGTTATTTTTACAGATGCACATTCCAGTTCATCCGTCAGCACACCTTCGCGTTATAGTGTGTTGACCGGACGGTATAACTGGCGTTCCGATCTCAAATCCGGTGTATTGATGGGATACAATAAGGCTTTGATCGCTCCGGACCGCAGAACGATCGCTTCTGTGCTGAGGGATCAGGGGTACCAGACGGCATGTATCGGGAAATGGCACCTCGGATGGGATTGGAATAATATAGAAGCAGGGCCGGATAGTGTGGATTTTAGCAAGCCTATCTCCAACGGGCCTACGACAAGAGGTTTCGATTATTTCTACGGGATCATTGCTTCCCTGGATATGGCTCCTTATGTTTATGTGGAAAATGATATGCCGACTGCTTTGCCTGACCGGGTAACGGTGAATGATGGTATGAAGTATTGGCGTAAGGGACCGACGGCTTCCGATTTTGATCATGAACAGACGTTACCCAATTTTATCAACAGGGCGGTGGATTATATCCATGATAAATCAAAGGAAGACAAGCCTTTCTATCTGTATCTCCCGTTACCGGCCCCTCATACTCCGATCTTGCCGATCAAGGAGTACCAGGGTAAATCCGGCCTGAATCCTTACGGCGATTTTGTGCTGATGGTGGATGATATGGTTGGCAAAGTAATGAAAGCATTGAAGGATGCCGGTGTTGATGATAATACAATATTGGTATTCAGTACCGACAATGGTTGCAGTCCGCAGGCCAAGTTTGATGAACTACAGGAAAAGGGGCATTATCCGAGTTATATTTATCGCGGGCATAAAGCCGACTTGTTTGACGGCGGTCACCGTATCCCTTGTGTTGTAAGATGGCCGGCACAGGTTAAATCTCATACGGTAAGCCAGACGGTCTGTCTGACTGATTTCTTTGCAACGTTTGCCGCTGTTGCCGATTATCAGTTGAAAGATTCTGAAGGTGAGGACAGCTACAATATCCTGCCTTTGTTGTTGAATGAGAAAGAAAGTAATGTTATCCGTGAGGCTACGGTTCATCATTCGATCAATGGTGATTTCACGATCCGTAAGGGAGAATGGAAACTCTTGTTGTCTCCCGGCTCCGGCGGTTGGAGTTTTCCGAGACCGGGTACGGATGATGATGTAATTAAAACATTGCCGTTGGTTCAGTTGTATAATATGAAGGATGATCCGGCAGAAACAAAAAATGTATATGCAGAACATCCTGAGATCGTGAAAGAGTTGAAGGAGCTGATGATAAAATACGTCAGGGAAGGCCGTAGTACTCCGGGAGTCCCCCAGAAAAATGATGGTCCCGAAGTCTGGAAGCAACTAAGCTGGATAGAAGAATAAATATTTTGAATCGTTGGATAATCCCGGAAAACAGTTACTTTTGTTTTCCGGGATTTTATTTATCTGAGAGAGAGATGTTAACAGAAAAGAGGAATATACCGTATGATTTTGAAGAAATATATGTATCATATTTCTCCAGAATGAAATGTTTTGCTCAGGAATATGTCCTGTCTGAAGAAGATGCGGAAAACATAGTACAGGATGTTTTTACAGAACTTTGGGAGAAAAAGGAGCTTCTTACCTATAACATAAATTTAGTTGCTTTCCTTTTTACATCGATAAAAAACAGGTGCATCGACCATTTACGCCATGATATCGTTGTAAGAGAGGCTGTAAGCCAAATGCAAGAAGAGTATCAGATTACTTTAAAAGTAAAACTGGCGTCATTGGAATTATTTGACCAATCACTTTTGTCGGAACAGGATATTGAAAAGATAATATCGGAAGTGATAAATTCTTTACCGGAAAAATGCCGAGAGATTTTTATTAAAAGTAAAATAGAAGGGAAGAAACAGAAAGATATTGCCGTAGAAATGAATATATCTCTTAAAACTGTTGAAAACCAAATGAATATTGCTTATAAGAAACTAAAGTCTGAACTGAAAGACTACTTGCCTCTTCTTTTATTTTTTCTGAATAACTAAAAAATTGGATATCTCCTTTGGGGGTTTTCATCCCTTCATCCGTTTATTAATTATTAAACGGAAAATATGGACAAACGAATAGAAAAATACTTTTATGAGGAGCTTTCCCCGGAGGAACGTTTATCCCTGCTGCATGATGTTGAAGCAAATGAGGAACTGAAGAGGCAATTTGCGGAATATCAGAATATGTACGCTTTATTGAATCTGGGGCATCAGATGGAAAACAGGGAGGTCGGCAAAGATAAATTTGATCAGTTTATTTCCGCGAAACAACGTGGAGTTAGCTTAAAACTGTGGGTACGGCGATTAAGTTATGCGGCAGTTGTTGCAGTATTAGTCGTATCATCAAGTATATTGACATATTTATATATGCAGAATAGTTTGCAACAGAATTTATTATCCAATACAATGAATACTTTATATACACCAGCCGGGCAACGTGCACAACTTGTTTTACAGGATGGAACGGAGGTTTGGTTGAATGCAAAGTCGAGGTTGGTTTATCCGGCCCAGTTTGTTGGGAAAGAAAGACGAGTGACTGTTGAAGGAGAGGCTTTCTTTAATGTGGCGAAAAATCCTTCAAAACCGTTTATTGTCTCAACACAGGATATCGATATGAAAGTACTGGGTACGCAGTTTAACGTTTACTGCTATCCGGATGCCGGATATATACAGACTAGTTTGTTGGAAGGTACTGTCAAAGTATTTTTTCCTGATAAGGAGAAAGAAGGGATTATTTTGAAGCCGGATCAACAAGTTACTGTTTCAGAGGGAAAAATGATTGTATCACAGATAAGCCTCGAAGAGCGTTTTTTGTGGCGTGAGGGTATTTATGCCTTTGAAAACGAGCCTCTGATCGATATTCTGAAGAAAATGGAGTTATATTACGACGTTAGGATTATAGTAAAAGATGCTTCCTTGTTTAATGATACTTATACAGGTAAGTTCAGGCAGCGTGATAGTCTGGATGATGTATTTCGGGTATTGCAGCAAATACGGAAATTTAAAGTAGAAAAAGATAAAGACCGGAATATAATAACCTTAAGTAAATAGAATGTTAAACTAAAAACGAAATGCTTATGAGGAAATAACACAAGTAAAAACAAAAGCGGCAGAAGCTACCAACAACTGCCGCCGATGTAAAGTAAACACAAGACGTAAAATTTTTTAGTATTCACTTTAAACATTGAACAAATGTATGAAAAGAAAAACTTTGTTACAGTATTTTGCTGTGCATAATAACAGCGTTAAAGATTTTTTTAGGATTATGAGAATATCGCTATTACTTTTATTTGTCTGTGTATGTCAGTTGATGGCAACAGATATGGATGCGCAAAACACAATTGTTAAAATCAAACAAAATAATATTTCTATCAAGCAGTTGATAAAAGAGATTGAGTTACAGACTGACTATTTAGTTGTTTTCCGAAATCAGGATGTAGATGTGGATAAGCTGATCTTTTTTAAAAAGACCTCAGCTAAAGTGACGGAACTTTTGGAAGAAGTGTGCAGGAATGCTAATATTAATTATGTATTTGAAAATAATTATATCACCTTATCCAAAGGTATTCAGGAGATAAAACAAAATAAGAAAAAGGTAACAGGAGTTGTAATTGACGCTAAAGGAGAACCGATAATCGGAGCTAATGTTGTAGAGATAGGAACATCTAATGGTATTATTACAGATGTAGATGGAAACTATTCATTGGAAGTCGGTGATGGCGCGACTCTTCAGTTCTCATTTATTGGCTATTTGAGTCAGAGTGTTAATGTGAAGGGAAAAACAGTTCTTAATATTACTATGCAGGAGGATACACTGGCTTTAGATGAGGTTGTAGTAGTCGGTTATGGTACGATGCGTAAAAGAGATCTTACAGGTGCCGTAGCCCAAGTACGTCCTGATAAGTTGCTTAAAGAAGGTATTACTACGGTACAAGATATTTTACGGACAGGAGTACCGGGTTTGAATGTCGGCGTTAGTTCTTCTGCCAAAGGTGGCGGATCATTGCAGGTCAGAGGCCAGCGTTCATTATCGGGAAATAATGATCCTTTGATTGTAGTGGATAATGTTATATTTTTTGGTGAATTATCAGAAATCAATCCTCAGGATATTGATCAGTTAGATGTACTGAAGGATGCATCTTCTGCTGCAGTGTTTGGTGCCAAGTCGGCTAATGGTGTTATTATTATAACGACTAAAAAAGGAAAATCAGAAAAACCGACTGTACGTTTTGACGCTAACTGGGGAGTTGTCACTATGGGAAGACAACGCAAAGTGTACGATGCCAATGAATATCTGGACTTTCGTTCAGATTGGTTTGACAGCCAGACTGGTTTTGTTAATCCGGGTAAATATAGACAACCGACTGCTGCAAATCTGAAGAAATATGGTTTAACGATTGATGAGTGGAGAGCAATGTCAGTAGAACAGGGGACAGATGATGAAATCTGGCTGAGTCGTTTAGGCTTGTTCGATAAAGAAAAAGAAAACTATTTTGCCGGTAAAACGTATGATTGGTACGATGAAGCATATCGAACAGGAATCAAGCAGGACTATAATGCGAGTATTTCCGGTCGTGGCGAAAAGGTGAATTATTATTTCTCATTGGGATACTTGGATTCAAAAGGACAAATTATTGGGGATGATTATAAGAGTATTCGTTCGAATCTAAAGGTAGATGCCACCGTTGCCAATTTCTTGACTTTAGGAGCAAATGTGAATTTTCAGGATCGCACAGATGGAAATTTAGCTGTAAAGCCGGAAGATGTATTAAAAAAGAACTCTCCATATTCTACGCCTTATGAAGAAGACGGTAGTTTGGCATGGCATCCTATGGGTGAAAATCCTTTAAATATGGGGTATAACTATCGTTTTGATAGACAGTATAAAGATTTGGAACGTGGTTATACTACACTGAATACTATTTTGACGGCAAAGATTAAATTACCTTTTAATATTAGCTATACGCTTAATTTTACTCCGCGTTTCCAATGGTATCATAATCGTTATCACGAGTCTTCACAGCATCCGGAATGGAAAACGAAACATAATGGTGCTGTAGACAGAGAACAAACACAGCGATTTGAGTGGTTGGTTAATAATACGATTAACTGGGATTATACATTTGCTAAAAAGCATAAAGTGAATGTAACATTGGCTCAGGAAGCCGAGGAACATAGAAAATGGACAGATAAAATTAATGCACGTGATTTTATTCCGACAGATGCATTGGGGCTACATTATGTAGGAGGTGCCGACAAATTAAAAAGTTCTTTTTTAACAGAAGATACTCACAGTACGGGGGATGCCTTGTTAGCTCGTCTATTCTATTCGTATGATGATAAATATATGACAACGTTATCGGTTCGTCGTGATGGATATTCTGCGTTTGGAACATCGAATCCGAGAGCAACTTTCATGTCGGCTGCTTTGGCCTGGGCATTTACGGAAGAGGACTTTTTTACCTGGGAACCGATGAGCCGTGGTAAGTTAAGAGCTTCTTGGGGATCCAACGGTAATCGTGGTGTCGGAATATATGATGCCCTCTCTAACTTGACGACCGGATCAGGGCCTTATGGTTATATAGGTTCAAATGGATCTTTGCAGGAAATTTCAATGTTGTATGTCAGTCGTATGGCGAATCCGAACCTGCGTTGGGAAAGAACTACTTCCTGGAACTTTGGACTTGATTTTGGCTTCCTGAATGATCGTATCATAGGTAGTATTGAATATTACCATATGCCAACTACAGATTTGGTTATGAGTCAGAGCTTGTCTGATATTACCGGTTTTTCAAGCATTACCACAAATTTGGGTGAAGTTCAGAATAAAGGTTTTGAATTGACACTAAATACATTGAATATTCAGAATAGGAATTTTGAATGGAATTCCAGCCTGAATGTTTCCCTGAACAGGAATAAGATCGTGCATTTATATTATACTTATGAAGATGTATTGGATGAAAATGGTAATGTAATTGGAAGAAAAGAAGTGGATGATGAAAAGAATAAATGGTTTATCGGTCATGATATTAATGAAATATGGAACTATCAATATGAAGGAATCTGGCAGTTAGGTGAAGAAGAGGAGGCTGCTAAATATAAACAGGTTCCGGGAGACCCTAAATTCAAAGATATATATGATGTCGAAAACAGAAGATATTCCAATGATGATAAAGTATTTTTAGGATCTACTTCCCCCCGTTTCCGTTGGTCGTTTAGAAATGACTTTACATTTTGGAAGAATTTTAATGTCTCTGTAAATATTTATTCTAAGTGGGGACAGAAAGGTTCTGAAGAGTTTATTAATAGTGGATATGAAGCAGAGCGACAAAATGTGTATAAGCTAAAATATTGGACTCCGGAGAATCCTACGAATGATTATGCCCGCTTAGGTGGTTCGAATGTGGCTAGTGGTGGTCAACGTATTATAGATAAGTCATTTATACGTTTGGAAAGTATTGCACTGGAGTACAATGTACCTAAAAAGTTTTTATCGAAATACCATTTAGGAGGACTGCGTGTATCGGGAAGTGTTCGTAATGTGGCTTGCTGGACTAAGGAATGGCAGTATAATGATCCGGAATACGGAAGTCTGGTTCCTGTTTCATTTAATTTCGGTTTAAGTTTAACGTTATAAAAACAATAAAACATGAAAAATAAAAAGCATATTAAATATATTATGATGGCTGCAGTTTTGTCATCAGCATTGATGATTTCTGGATGTTCTGAGGATTTTTTGAAACCGGACCCTCTCTCTTTTTATGAGCCATCCAAGACTTTTAGAACAAAGGAAGGACTAGAGTCTGCTTTAGCTACTTGTGACAAGCATTTACGCAATATGTATTTTCATTGGCAAGATGCGGACGGAGCTCCTTTTGTTTCTGAAAATCTTTTTTCAGAGATGGCGGTGAATGGAACAACAGACCAGCCTTCAATACCTGGAGTAGGGATTGATCTTGTTACACTGATGCAACCTACTGCTACTGATAATGCTTCAACGATAAGGTATACTTACTTTTGGAGTCAAGCTTATGCTGGTATTAAATATGCAAATTCCATCATTACGAATATTGACTATGTAGAGGGACTGGATCCTAAGTTACATGATGAAATGTTGGGAAGAGCTTATTTTCACCGTGCCTACAGATATTTTAATACAGTCTTTCAATATAAGGATATACCGTTGTTTACGAGAGAAGTACAGGGTACAAAATTCGATTATAAATCGACAAAGCGTTCCGTTATTCTGGATATGATCACAAAAGATTTGGAATATGCTGTTCAAAATGTGCCGGAAGTTGCTGATTATGGAGGTATGATTGATAAAGGAACTTGTCGCCATTTATTGATTAAATGTTATTTGGCAACAGGACAGTTTGATAAAGCAATTGAAGAGGCTAATATTTTAATCAATAACTCAGGATATGCGTTAATGACTGAAAATTTCGGAACCTTTATCAATCCGATGCCGGATGTTCATCCTGTTACACGCAATGTAATCTGGGATTTACACAGACCTGAAAATAAAATGACATCGGCGAATAAAGAAGCAATCTTTTGTATGATTAGTCGTAATGAATCAGCGGAAAGTAGTATTCGTCTTAAAACAATGCGTAATGCAGTTCCTTTTTGGCCTGCTGCTGGAGCTATTGGAATCATGACTCCGAATGGTAAACAAGGCATGGATATTACTACAACTTATTTCAATTATAAAAAAACTTATGGGCGTGGAGTTGCTCGCATGCGTCCAACGAATTATAACCAATATACGTTGTGGGTAAATGATTCGACAGATTTGCGCCATAGCGTGAAACATGGAAATTGGATGGTAATGGAAAATTTCAAATATAATCATCCTAAATTATTCTCGGAGGGAAATGAGTATGCAGGGAAAAATATTCGTTTGTATGGGGATAATGGAGAATTGTTATGTTCCGATACGATACGAAACTGGTTTAACTGGCCTCATTATAAAACTTGGGTAGAAGATCCTAATTATGAGAATAGCAATAACTATGAAGGAGGAGAAGGAGATTGGTATATGTTTCGTTTGGCCGAAACGTATCTTTTGAGAGCTGAAGCGTATATGTGGAAAGGGGATGTAGCTAAAGCTGCAGAAGATGTCAATACGATTCGTAAAAGATCCCAATGTTCAATACTGTTTACTCCGGGAGAAATGAATATGGGAGTTATAATGGACGAAAGAGCAAGAGAATTATATCTGGAAGAATGGCGTCATGTTGAATTAAGTCGTGTTTCTTATATTTTCGCATTGACAGGACAGACTGATGAATTCGGAAAGACTTATACGGAAGAAAAATTGTCTGATGATAGTTATTGGTGGCAAAGGATTTGTAAATACAATAATTTCTATAATTCGGGTATAAAAACTCGTTCCGGAGTAAAGTATACTATTGCTCCGTATCATATATTCTTCCCGATCCCTCAAGGTACCATTGATGCGAACAGAGAAGGTCGCATCAATCAAAACAAGGGATATGCTGGATATGAGTATAATGTAACTCCGTTTGACAATCTGGAAGAAGCGAAGGCTGCAGAATTGGATTATACCAATTAATAGTATGTCATTTGTTACCATTTGGCCTGGAGTGTTCCTATTTGTATAAGGAACATGTTACAGGTCGAATGGTAGTCTTTTGGAATAGAAGTTTTACGTTTGATAATTAAAAACTCTACATAACATGATAAAACATACTTTTAAATTATTGTTGGTTGTCGTAGCTTTAGTATATGTTCCTTTTGTTAAAGCGCAAGAGGATGACCGGATTGTCTGGATAGGTGCGATGACACGCATTGCCGATCCTGTATTGATTAATCTGAGTCAGAACACATTGAAAAAGAATATGCCTTATGAGTCTTTATCGAAGACAAGAAGTAAGTTTTCGCATCTGGAAGCTGTCGGACGTTTGATTTGCGGAATAGCTCCATGGCTAGAACTCGGACCGGATAATACCCCGGAAGGTCAATTGCGGGCGAAATATATTGATTTGGCAGTAAGAGGATTAAGGAATGCTGTTGATCCTAGTGCTCCGGATTATTTGGTTTTCGGAGAACCTTCCCAACCGTTGGTTGACGCTGCCTTTTTAGCTCAAGGATTGCTTCGTGCTCCTAAACAATTGTGGGAGAAGTTGGATGATCAGACTCAAAAACGGATGATCACAGAACTTAAACGTAGCCGGGGTATTAAACCTGGAGAAAACAACTGGTTGCTATTTGCTTCTATGGTGGAAGCTGCATTGCTGGAATTTACCGGCGAATGTGATATGGGGCGTTTGACATACGGAGTTTTTAAATTCCGTGACCAGTGGTATAAAGGCGATGCCATTTATGGAGATGGAAAGTTTTTTCATATGGACTATTATAACAGTTTTGTCATTCATCCAATGTTGACCGATGTTTTGAAAATGATGAAAAAACATCATTTGGAAGGTGCAGATTTTCTGGAAATACAATTGAAACGTCATACTCGGTATGCAGAACAACTGGAACGTTTTATCTCTCCGGAAGGGACCTTCCCTGCAGTGGGCCGTTCTATTTGTTATCGGTTCGGTGCTTTTCATGCATTAAGCCAAGCTGCATTATTACATATGTTACCAGGAAGAGTTAAGCCGGCACAAGTCCGTTGTGCATTGACGACAGTGATACGTAACCAATTTAAGTCTCCGGCCAATTTTGATTCGGATGGTTGGCTACGTGTTGGATTTACCGGTGAACAACTCGATATGTCCGAATCGTATATCAATACTGGTAGCGTGTATTTGTGTGCTGTCGGTCTGCTGGCGCTGGGATTGCCGACAACGGATGAATTTTGGTCGGAGCCGTTTGCCGAATGGACTAATCTGAAAGCTTGGAGTGGCAAAGAAGTAAAGGCGGACCATGCTCTTTAAATAGAAAAAGCTAGTTGGAATTATAAAAAATAAGTATTTATGAAAAACTTGGTAGGTATTATATTACTCATTTTAATTTTTTGTCAGGGGAATTTGTGTGCTCAACAGTATGATGAGGCCCCTTCTTATGCAGAAGATTATGCATTTGTTACACAGGATGGCGCCTGGTGTTGGTTCTCTGATCCAAGGGCTGTCTATGTGGAAAATAAAATAATAGGAGGATTTGTTGATAAACAAGGAAGTATATGGGCTTTCTCTTATGATCCGGTTAATCAGCAGAAAAAACAATATAAATTGAAGGATCAGCTGGACTATGACGATCATGCTAATCCTTCTGTAATGATTCTCCCGGACAAACGTATTATGATTTTCTTTTCGGCACATGGGGGAACGACAAATTCTCCAATCTATTATGCAACGACTGAAAAGCCGGTGGATATTAGTTCATGGAGTAAATTAGATTCGATTGTTCCTAAAATGCCGGGAAATCTTGGGGTTTGTTATACGAATGCTGCAATGCTTTCTGGAGAGAATAATAGAACTTATCTCTTTTTTAGGGGACGTAATTTTAAACCGACTTTTATTGCAAGTGATGATTTAAAGAATTGGAGTGCTCCGGTAACAATTGTTGTCAACGATAGTATTTACGGTGAGAGTGGACGTCCATACATGAAAATGACAACGAACCATAAAGATAAAATCTTTTTTGCTTTTACTGATGCACATCCGCGGGATAGGGCAACCAATTCTATCTATTTCATGATGTATAAAGATGGAAAATTATGTAAGGCAAACGGAGATGTTGTGTCAGAGAGTATGGAGCATGCAGTTATGCCCAGTCAGGTTGATAAAGTATATGATGCTACAAAAACATTCGATAAAGCCTGGATCTGGGATATTGCATTCGATAAGGATGAAAATCCAGTACTTGTGTATGCTCGTTTCAGTGATCGGGATAACAGTCATTCTTATTGGTATGCCCGTTGGACTGGTAGTGAGTGGGAAAATCATCTTATTACTAAAGCCGGGCAATGGTTTCAGCGATCAAATTATGTAAAAGAAAAACCTGAATATGAATGTAATTATTCCGGTGGTGTTTATTTGGATCATGAAAATCCTTCAATCGTTTATACTTCCCGACCAATAAACAATGTTTTTGAGATTGAGCGATGGATTTTTGTCGGAGGTAAAGAAAAGTGGAAAACGGAAACGATCACCAGTGAGTCTTCACGTGATAATGTACGACCATTTGTCGTTAGAAATCATAAGGGAGGCCAACCGGATGTTTTATGGATGTATAACTATGAGTATCCGGGTTTCAGAGCATACAATTCGGCGATCCGTATCAATCAAAAGGCAAAAGGCTTCAGCTCGGAGTTGAATAAAGAGGCAATATCACAAGTGGCAAATGCTGTCTTTGATTGGCAAATGAAAGATTATAAAGTAAATAGAAATAGTTGTAATCAGGGATGGGTAAGCGGTGTTCTGTACAATGGTTTATTTGATTGGGCTGACTGCTCTAATAATAAAGGCTATATCGATTTTCTGAATAAGATATTTTCAGGTTTCTCCTGGCAAGTGGGTAACAGAATGTATCATGGTGATGATCTTTGTGTTGGACAGGCCTATTTGGATATGTATGCTAAGTTTAAAAAAGAGAATATGTTGGTCCCGACAAAAGCCCGGGTTGATTGGGTGATGGCTAATCCTCCGGCAGAAAATATCGATGTAACGAAGGGGCATAGTGATCGTTGGTGGTGGTGTGATGCTTTATATATGGCTCCCCCTGTATATGCTCGTTTATACACTCTGACAGGGAACAAAAAATATATGAAGTTTGCACATAAGGAATTTTTGGCAACATATGATCATTTATATGACAAAGAGGAGCATTTGTTTTATCGGGATGCAAGATATCTAGATACGAAAGATGAAAATGGGACAAAGGTTTTCTGGAGCCGTGGTAATGGTTGGGTAATAGCGGGTTTAGTGGAGGTATTGAAGAATCTGCCGGAAGAGGATAAAAAGTACCGTCCGTTTTATCTGCAATTATATCGGGAGATGTGTGAAAAACTGATCGAACTTCAGGGGGAAGATGGTTATTGGCGTTCTAGTTTGTTGAACAAAGAGACTTTTCCTATGCCGGAAACAAGTGGAACAGGTCTATTTACTTATGCTTTGGCTTATGGCGTTAACCAGGGGCATTTACCTAAGGATAAATATATGCCGGCTGTAGAAAAGGGTTGGAATGCATTGGTAAAAGCTGTAAATACAGAAGGAAAAATTGGCTGGGTTCAAATGGTGGCAGATAAACCGGGAAAGGTTGAAAAGAAATCGGTTAGAGGCTATTCGGTCGGAAGTCTATTGATGACAGCAGCAGAGTTATATGAATTCTTGGAAAAAAAATAGATATTATGAGTTTTGGGGACTATTTAAAATATTCAATTTGTTTTCTAGCATTATTTTCTTGTCAATATTCGGGAAAGAAGGAAAAGCTTTCCCTGTGGACTGACATGTACAATGTCATTTGGGATCAACCATCTTTGAATGCATCGGAATCTATGCCATTTGGAGGAGGAGATATCTGTTGTAATGTGTGGGTCGAGTCTGGTGATATTTTACTTTATATGCAGAAAAGTGGCTGTTTTAGCGAAAACGGAGAATATTTGAAATTAGGGCGTGTCCGATTACGTCTTTCTCCTAACCCATTTATTCAATATACTAAATTTGAACAATGTTTAAAACTGAAAGATGGTTCCATTCTGATATCGGCCAATAAGGATAACGGAGAGTCTGTTTGTATCAAAGTCTGGGTAGATATATTTACCCAGTCTATCCATTTTGACATGCATTCGAATAAAAAAATAGCATTAGAAGCTTTTTACGAGAATTGGAGAACGGAAGATAAGGAACTGACTGATAAAAATAGAGGACGTTTCGGTTGTTTTGGACTGGAAGGTTATCCGGGGAAAGTTATCAAGAAAAAAGATCAGATTGTTTTTTCTGAAAATGGGATTCTGTTTTATCATAGGAATACAGGGAATACCTTATCACCGGATGTAATGATCGAGCAACAGAAGCTTTCCCGTTATAAAGATGAAATATGCAATACTATTAGTAATCTGACATTCGGAGGCTTTATATTTGGAGATAATTTGGTCGCTGGAAGTATAACAGAAGGAAAGTATTGCAACACCGATTTTAAATCCTGGTCTCTGAAAAGTAAAAAGGCCAGTAATGACTATCATTTCCAGATTGCAACTTATAAGGAGCAAACTGCAGATGTTAATCAATGGATCTCCTGTTTAAAAGAAAAGGCTGCTGTGGCAAATAATGAAAAAGGAAATCCGGAGAGAAACACAGAATGGTGGAGAGAATTTTGGAATCAAAGTTGGATAATTACAGATCCAACCAGAAGGGATTCTGCCTGTTTGTGGGAGGTCGGTCGTAACTATCAGTTATTTCGCTATCAGTTAGGTTGTAATTTATATGGAGAATATCCTTCTAAATTTAATGGAGGGAATCTTACTTTTGACCCTGCATATGTCGATTCCAGATTAGAGCATGATCCGGATTGGCGACAATGGGGTGGAGATGTTTTTACGGCGCAAAATCAACGTCTTCTTTTTTGGCCTCTGTTAAAAAGTGGAGATTTTGACGGGATGATAGCCCAGTTTAATTTGTATAAACGTGGATTGAAGGGTGCACAATTGAGGGTTCAGGAATATTTTGGACACAATGGCGCCATGTTCTGCGAATATGCAAATGATGCAGGACTTGATTTTGGAGCTGGATGGGGCTGGAATGATAGTAATATTAGGCAACGGGGAAAAGAACTGCCATTCGGTTCGCCGGAGATAAAAGCTGTCAACACTTATTTTGAGCCGGTGGAACATGGAGTTATGGCTAATGGTTCTATTGCCTATCATTGGGAATCACAGGTCGAACATGCCTATATGATTTTGGAATATCATCGTTTTACCGGCAGGAATATTGACGAATATATGCCTTTTATCAAAAATGCCTTGATCTTTTTCGATGAACATTATCAGAAAAGAGAATTGATGAGGACCGGGAAAGCTTTGGATAATAACGGTAAGCTAGTATTTTTCCCGTCTACTTCCTGTGAATCATATCGTGGAGCGAAGAATCCTGCGGATTTGGTTTCGGGTATTCATTCTTGTTTGGAGGAGTTACTGAGGTTGAAGAGTGATTCTATTTCAGAAAAGGATAGGACTTACTTCTCTTCTTATTTGCAGCGATTGCCCGGTCTGTATTATGATGTGATGAAAGGGGATACAATAGTGAAACCGGCAGAATCGTTTATTAAATATCAAAATGTGGAGTGTCCGCAATTTTATCCACTTTTTCCGTTTAACCGATATGATATCAATAGTAATAAAATTCAGTTGTTTAAGAACACTTGGAAGCATGGGAGTTTCCCTAAAAATATGGTAATCAGTTGGCACCAGGATGGTATTTTTTATGCACGAATGGGGATGGTAGATGAGGCGTATAGTTATAACATGCAGAAGTTGAAAAGTGCAGAACGACGTTTTCCTACGTTTTGGGGACCTGGTCATGATTGGGTTCCGGATCATAATTGGGGAGGATCAGGTATGATTGGTTTGCAGGAGATGTTGTTGCAGACAGTAGGTGATAAAATACATATATTACCTTGTTGGCCCAAAGAGAAAGATGTGTATTTTAAGTTACATGCACCACAGAACACAACTGTTGAGGTCGAATATAGTGGTGGTAGAATTCAAAAATTGGAAGTTCTTCCAGCCAACCGTATGAAAGACGTAGAGGTGTTTCTGGAGTAAATTCTAAACAATCGATGACTGATATTAAATCCGGGTAATTCATAGGAACATTCGAAGCGTCACCGCTGGTATATCGTGCACCGGTAGTGGTACTTCGAGTGTACCTAAAAATACAGCAAGATTGAAAGATGTATGATTTTTATTCTTTTGTTTTTGAATTATGTAAATATATGTGTGGATGGGATGGATTTGTGTGAAAACCAATAAAAACACATTGGTTCAGTAGGGTATGCAAACCTTTGCGTAAATTTTTCTTCTTACAATTGGGACGAATTGGGAAATAATGACGTACTTTTGAAATGGAAAAAAACTTAATGACTTATTAAAGTCTTATGGCAGAAGTATTTGGATATTCGTCAAGGTAGTAATCGATATTTAATAAAACAATAATTAAATTTATGAACTATTTGAAATTAGTGCATTTGTTTCTAGCTGTAACCATGATGGGGACGGTGATGATATCTTGTGTAAAAAAAGAAGCACCGGTAAGATTCGCCATTGCATCGGATTTTCATGCACCGGATGTTCCGGGCGGGAAGGAACGTGTTGAAACATTTATTAAAGCGGCCAGTGATGAGAATGTCGATTTTATCATTGAACTAGGGGATTTTTGTCGACTTGACAGTGCGAGCCAAGTGTACAGAGATGTATGGAACAGTTTTAAAGGAGAAAAACATCATGCCATAGGGAATCATGACCTTGACCGTTACAGTGTAGATGAATATGTAGTGGGAATGGGTATGCCGAATCGTTATTATTCATTTGACAAGGGTAATTTTCATTTTGTGGTACTTGATGGTAATAATTATTCCGATGGTGAAGAAATTCATCATTATGACCATGCGAATTATGGGAAGTATCCGTTGAGCAACCATTCGTATATGGACAAGGAGCAAATGGAATGGCTGGAAAAGGATTTGGCATCGACGGACTTGAAGACCGTTTTGCTGTCTCATCAAAGTTTGGATAGTGAACTTAAAAACGGTGTAGAAGTGCGGAACATTCTGGAAAAGGAAAACAAACGTGCGGGATTTAAGAAAGTGCTACTTGCTTTCAGCGGGCATAACCATAGTAATTATACGAAAAATATTAATGGGATCACCTATATGCAGATCAATAGTGCTTCCTATGTGTGGATCGGCAAGGAGACTATGACAGAGAAGCGATTTCCAAAAGAAATCAATGATAAATATGGCCTGATGGCATATTCTATGATGTATGATAAACCTCTGTATGCTATTGTGACATTGACAGAAGAGGGTGCTGATGTAAAAGGAGTAAAGGCTGATTTTATGCCTCCTGCACCGAAAGAAGTCGGGTTGGGTGATTCTATAGGCGGTTATCCTTTGGTGTCGACCATTGAAGATGTCTATGTGGAATTTACCGACAAGTAAAGAAATATCCGTAAACCTTTGTGTAATTTTTTACATATGTTAATTTATTGAATTAGAGATTTAAAGCGTATTTTTGGTTTCTCAACATATTTATCATATAAAACACATGAAAAAAATCTATTCATTTTTGGTAGGGACTATGCTTCTTTCTGCCTGTTCTCAAACGCAGGAATCGAGTATGCCTATTCAAAATACGATTAAAATTGAGGAGGGCGACACTAAAGAACTCATTATTGAGAAAGCTGCCCATGTGGTGCCGACTCCTAACCAATTGGCGGCACTGCAAAATGAGTTTATCGCTTTTATTCATTTCGGGCCGAATACGTTTACCCGGATGGAATGGGGGAACGGTATGGAAGATCCGAAAGTGTTCGATCTGAAGGAACTCGATACCGATCAGTGGTGTGAAGCGATGAAAGCTGCCGGCATGAAAATGGTTATTATTACCGTAAAGCATCATGACGGATTTGTCCTTTGGCAAAGCCGTTATACAAAACATGGCATTATGTCGTCGAATTTCCGGGACGGTAAAGGCGATGTCTTAAAAGACTTGTCCGCTTCTTGTCAGAAATACGGATTGAAGCTGGGTGTTTATCTTTCACCGGCCGATTTGTTCCAGATAGAAAGTCCTGACGGATTATATGGAAATCTCAGTGAATATACAAAACGAACCATCCCGCGCGAAGTGCCGGGCAGACCGTTTGCCAACCAAACGAAATTTGAGTTTGTGGTGGACGATTACAATGAATATTTCCTGAACCAGTTGTTTGAAATACTGACTGAATATGGCCCGATACATGAAGTCTGGTTTGACGGTGCACATCCGAAACGGAAAGGTGGCCAGACTTACAACTATCCGGCATGGAAAGAACTGATCCATAAACTGGCTCCGAATGCTGTGATATTCGGTCGTGAAGATGTTCGCTGGTGTGGTAACGAGGCCGGTGGAACCCGTCCTACGGAATGGAACGTAATCACTTACCAGGCAGATCCGGATACAATGACACAGTTTGCCGATATGACAGACCCCGTGCTGGGCGATCGCGAGAAACTATATCAGGCAAAATACCTGCATTATCAGCAGGCAGAAACTAATACGTCTATCCGTGAAGGCTGGTTCTACCGTGATGATACACATCAGAAAGTGAGAAGTGCCGATGATGTGTTCGATATTTACGAACGGGCTGTTGGAGGTAACTCTACCTTCCTGTTGAACATACCGCCTAACCGTGACGGTAAATTCTCTCCGGCAGACGTTGAGTCGTTGAAAGAGGCCGGTAAACGTATTCGCGAGACATACGGCACGGATTTGCTGGCTGGTGCTAAAGGTCCGAAAGAAGTTTTGGATGGAAAGAATGATACTTATTTGTTGATGAAAGAGAAGGAGTTTACTGTTACGATGCCTTCTCCTGTCACCCTCAACCGTATCATGCTTCAGGAAGCCATTGCCACTCATAGCGAACGTGTGGAGAAACATGCGGTAGACGCATGGATCGACGGCGCCTGGAAAGAGATTGCCGTATCGACCAATATCGGTTATAAACGTATCCTTCGTTTCCCGGAAGTGACGACCGACAAGCTTCGTTTCCGTTTATTGGAATCTCGCCTGACTCCGGCAATTAGTCATGTTTCTGCCCATTATTATACAGCCCGTCCGCCCCAACTAAGCTTTAGTCGGGATATGAATGGAGTAGTTAAAATAGAGCCCAAAATGCAAGAGTTCGGTTGGAAACCTCACGGAGAAAATGCTGCAAGTAACCTGAATGTAGGATATAAGATTTATTATACGACAGATGGTACTGAACCGAGCGAAACTTCTACCGAATATAAAGAACCGGTTGTATTGGATCGTTGTGAATTGAAAGCGGTTGCTGTTTTACATGGTGAAAAAGGAGCTGTGTCCAGTGAACGACTGGGATTGATTAAGAAAGACTGGAAGTTGTCAGAGGTGAAAGGTAATCCGTTGTATCTGACTATTGACTTAGGAAAGAGTCAGGAACTAAGCGGATTGGCTTATGCGCCACAGGCCGGTAAGAACTTCAAAGGAGGTGTGACCAAAGTTGTTGTCAAAGTCAGTGATGACGGACAGCAATGGAAAACAGTGGAAAGTGTGGAGTTCGGGAATTTAGTGAACGACCCGACTAAACGTTTCCATTATTTCAAGAATACTGTTGCTGCCCGTTATGTGCGTATAGAACCTACTGTAATGGCACAGGAAGGCAAGCTAACTTTGGGTAATATAGACCTGCTCTGATTGAAATATTGTAAAAAACTTTTGATGTCTCCGGAAAACAACTACTTTTGTTGTCCGGAGACATTTTTTGTAATTAACATCTAATAATCATGAATATACGCGTTTTATTTTCTCTTCTTCTATGTTTTTGTTGTTTTGCGTGTGCGGAAACACAAAAGAAAGAATCGCTTGTCTTGTGGTATAACGAACCTTCGGAAAACTGGAATGAAGCCCTTCCGATCGGTAACGGCCGTGCCGGAGCCATGGTGTTTGGCGGCGTAGACAAGGAACAGTTGCAACTGAACGAAAACACGCTTTATAGCGGGGAACCTTCTACTGTCTTTAAAGATATCAAAATTACCCCCGAGATGTTCGATAAGGTGGTAGGACTGATGAAGGCGCAAAAGTATGACGAAGCCTCCGACCTTGTCTGCAAACATTGGTTGGGGCGTCTGCACCAGTATTATCAGCCTTTTGGCGATCTGTTTATCGAGAACAACAAGCCGGGAGAAGTGTCCGGTTATAAACGTGAACTGAATATCTCGGATGCCGTCACCCGTACGGTTTTCGAACAGAACGGTGTGCAGTATGAACGTGAGATATTTGCTTCCCATCCTGACGATGTTATTATCGTCCACTTGAAAAGCAGTACTCCGGACGGCCTTGATCTGTCTCTTAATTTCACCTCTCCGCACCCGACTGCCAAACAGTCGAAAGGAACCGACCGTCTGGTTCTTCACGGACAGGCTCCGGGATATGTGGAACGCCGTACTTTTGAACAGATGGAAGCCTGGGGCGATCAATATAAGCATCCGGAATTATATGATGAAAAAGGGAACCGTAAATTCGATAAACGTGTTCTTTACGGTGACGAGATTGATAACAAGGGTATGTTCTTCGAAGCCCAGTTGAAGCCTGTTCTTCCTAAAGGTGGCGATTATGAAATAACCGATGCGGGCGTACATGTGTATAATACCAATGAAGTTTACTTCGTATTAAGTATGGCCACCAGTTTCAACGGTTTCGATAAAAGTCCGAGCCGTGAAGGCGTAGACCCTTCCGCTAAAGCTGCCGGTATTCTGGATAAAGCCCTTGCTTATGATTATAAGCAATTGAAACAACGCCATATGGCAGATTACCAGAAGCTGTTCGACCGCGTTGATTTGCAACTGCCTTCTTCTCCGGAACAAAAGGCAATGCCTACCGATCAACGTATTGCCCAGTTTGAGACGATGGGGGATCCCGATCTTGCTGCTCTGTTGTTTCAGTTCGGTCGTTACCTGATGATCAGTGGTTCGCGTCCCGGAGGACAACCGTTGAACTTACAAGGAATATGGAATAAAGATGTTGTTCCTGCCTGGAACAGTGGATATACAATCAATATCAATACCGAAATGAATTATTGGCCGGCAGAAGTGACCAACCTGTCCGAATGCCACGAACCTCTTTTCCGCCTGATCGACGAACTGGCGGTTTCCGGAGCCGAAACAGCCCGCAACATGTATAACAGGCGCGGTTGGGTAGGGCATCATAATACATCTATCTGGCGTGAATCCGTACCCAATGATAATGTGCCGACTGCCTCTTTCTGGCCGATGGTGCAAGGTTGGTTATGCAGCCATCTTTGGGAGCATTATCTTTACACGCAGGATCAGGACTTTTTGAAGAACAGGGCTTACCCGTTGATGAAAGGAGCAGCCGAGTTCTTTGCCGACTGGCTGATAGATGATGGTAACGGACGTTTGGTAACTCCTGTCGGCGTTTCTCCTGAAAACCGTTTTATCATGGATAACGGTAAACAGGGGGCTATGACGATGGGGCCGACTATGGATATGGCTATTGTCCGCGAAACTTTCACCCGTACGCTTCAAGCTGCGGAAATGCTGGGTTTGGACGAATCGCTTCAGGCTGAACTGAAGGATAAACTTCCCCGCCTGTTACCTTATCAGATCGGTGCACGGGGCCAATTACAGGAATGGATGTATGATTTTAAGGAATGGGAACCGAAACACCGTCATTTCTCCCATTTGTACGGACTTCATCCCGGTAATCAGATCACTGCGGACGGAACTCCTGATTTGTTCGATGCAGTCAAACAAACCTTGATCTTGCGTGGCGACGAAGCCACCGGCTGGTCGATGGGATGGAAAATCAACTGTTGGGCCCGTTTGCAGGATGGAAACCATGCTTATAAAATTGTTTCAAACTTATTCAACCCGGTCGGTTTTGGTAATGGACGTAAAGGAGGCGGCCTGTTTAAGAATATGCTGGATGCTCATCCTCCTTTCCAGATCGACGGTAACTTCGGATATACAGCCGGTGTAGCCGAAATGTTGATGCAGAGCCATGCCGGATTTATCCAACTGTTGCCTGCCCTGCCCGATGTATGGAGCGAAGGCTCTGTATCCGGTCTGAAAGCACGTGGAAATTTCGAAGTAGCCATGAATTGGAAACAAGGTCATTTGTCAGAAGCGACGATTCTTTCCGGAAGTGGTAACGAGTGCCGGTTAAGGACTTCGGTTCCTGTTACGATTAAAGAGGGTGGTAAAGAGGTGACTACTTCTTCTCCGGTTACTTCCAACGGGAAAGAATATTACGAAACAACCTTTGCCACGGTTGCCGGAAAGAGTTACCGGGTGAATCCGGCTACTCTTTGAGGCAATCTGTAAGATCCTGAGAAACTCTCTTTTTGTCGATGTTGGCATCGGTGTGAATAGCTCCCTGGGTAAAAAGTGTTTCTAAGTAATGAAACAACTGTTTCAATATGGAGAAACAACTGTTTCATTATGATGAAACACTTCCAACAATGCAACTCTGGTAAGAGCCAATCAGAACAATAAAGAATATACAAACTAAGTAAAACTTTTATGAATAAGAAATTAACTTTATTAAGTACGGCCATGCTTTCAGCAACCTGCTTGTTTGCTGCCGATAAGAATCCCAATGTCATCCTGATACTGGCGGATGACATGCGTGGAACGGCAATGGATTTCTTAGGTGTCGAGGACATACACACTCCCAACCTGGATAAACTGGCTGCCGAGAGTACCGTCTTTACGAACGCTCATATCATGGGCGGAACCTCCGGTGCCGTCAGTATGCCGAGCCGTGCCATGCTGATGACCGGCAAATATCTCTATACCCTGGAAAAGCAGGGGGCAACTGTTCCGGAAGACCATAAACTGATTGGTGAAACATTGCAGCAGTCCGGTTATAATTCCTTCCATACCGGCAAATGGCATAACGGCTACCAGGCAATGAACCGTTGCTTCAATGATGGTAAAGGCATCTACTTCGGTGGCATGTGGGACCACTGGAACGTACCGCTCTACGACTACAATGCTGATTGCGATTATAGCAATAAACGCCCTGTCGTAAAAGATTGGGCAAAAAGCAATGTCATTACGTATGAAAAAGGCGAATATATGCTCTCCGGCAAACACTCGGTAGATATCTTTACCGAAGATGCCGTCGAATATATCGAAAAACAAAAGGAAGCCGGCAAACCCTTCTTCCTCTCCGTTGCCTATATGTCGCCGCACGACCCGCGTACCATGCCGGACGAATACATGCGCCAGTACGACTTCGACAAAATCCAGTTGCCACCGAACTATATGGATAAGCATCCGTTCGACAACGGCGAACTGGTGATCCGTGACGAGGTACTCGCCGCCATTCCCCGTGTGCCGGACGAAATCAAGAAGCATATCATGGAATATTACGCCATGGTCACCCATGTGGACCGCCGCGTGGGCGATATCGTGAAAGCCTTGAAAGAAACGGGCGAATATGAAAATACAATTATCGTCTTTGCCGGCGATAACGGATTGGCAGTCGGACAACACGGTCTGATGGGTAAGCAGAATGTGTACGAACATAGTGTCCGTGTACCTCTGATGATTAAACAGGCAGGCAAAGACGTCAAAGGACAGATGAGCGATAAGTTGTGTTACCTGATTGACGTTTTCCCGACTTTGTGCGAGATGGTCGGTGCGAATATCCCTTCTTCGGTAGACGGCGTGAGCCTTGTCCCCGCCATCAAAGAAGACAAACCCGTGCGCGATTATCTCTATTACAGCTATATGGATAACCAGCGTGCCGTATCCGATGGCGAATGGAAACTGTGCGAATATAATGTAAAAGGCGTGCGTACCACCCAACTGTTCAATCTGAAGGCCGACCCTTGGGAGATGAATAACCTGGCAGGAGAAAAGAAACATGCCAAACTGATTAAGAAACTGCGCAACCAAATGACTTTGGAGCAGGAGAAAACGAAAGACAATTCGTCTTTCTGGAACGGATTTGTATTCTAAAATTACTATCTTTGCGGCTGTTTGAATAAAATAAAGAATTTAGAAATGGAAACAGTAGTAAGTGGCATCAGGCCAACAGGTAATTTGCATCTGGGGAATTACTTCGGAGCAGTAAAGAGTTTTCTGCAAATGCAGAATGAGTATAATTGCTTTTTCTTTATTGCAGACTGGCACTCCCTGACTACACATCCGCGTCCGGAAAATATCCGTAACAGCGCGAAGACAATCCTGGCTGAATATCTGGCCTGCGGCATCGATCCCGAAAAGGCGACTATCTATATACAGAGCGACGTGCGTGAAGTGGCAGAGTTGTATCTCTACCTCAATATGAATGCCGGTATCGGCGAATTGATGCGTACGACTTCTTTCAAGGATAAGGCGCGTCAGATGCTTCATATCGACCGTGTAAATACGGCGGAAGGCGACGTGGAAAAAGAAATCTTCAACGAAGGAAACCGTCATAGTGTAAGTGCAGGCTTGCTGACTTACCCGACTTTGATGGCCGGCGATATCATCATTCACAAAGCCGTGAAAGTGCCGGTAGGGAAAGACCAGGAACAGAATATGGAGATGGCCCGTCGTTTTGCCCGCCGCTTCAATTCAACGTTTGAAGTCGATTTCTTCCCCGAACCGGCATCATTCCACCTGACAGAGAAGGCAGTAAAAGTGCCTGGCCTGGACGGTTCCGGTAAGATGGGTAAGAGCGAAGGCAATGCCATCTATCTGATCGATGATGAAAAAGCAATCAAGAAAAAGGTCATGAAGGCAGTCACCGATGCCGGTCCTACGGAACCGAACAGTGTGAAGCCCGAACCGATTGCCAACTTGTTTGCCATGATGGATATCGTTTCAACGAAAGATACATACGATTTCTTCAACGAAAAGTACAACAACTGCGAAATTCGTTACGGCGATTTGAAGAAGCAGCTGGCAGAAGATATCAACAACTTCTGTGCACCGATCCGCGAAAAGATTATCGACATCCGTTCCAACGAGGAATACATGGAGAAAGTAGCCCGCATGGGAGCCGAAAAAGCCCGCGAAAGCGCCGCTAAAACATTAGCGGAAGTCCGTGAAATTATCGGGTTCCGGCCGTATTGATTTCAGGATAGTTTAGAAGAAAAAGAGAGGCACGCAGAGATCTATTCTGTGTGCCTTTATAATATGGTGAAACCTCCTAATAGGTCTTCAACTTGCTCTTTTAGTTTCGGCAGATTTTTGTTAACTACTCCCCAGATAATGACGTTGTCGACTTTATCATAGCCATGAATTACAAAGTTACGCAGGTCAACAATCTTTCTGGCGTCATCTATCTGAATGTCGGGTTCCATATCTAATATGTGCTTTGCTGCTTCACCGATAATTTCCAGTTCCCGTTCTACTGCTCTACGCAATAGTTTGTTTTGTTCATAAGCGAAGAAATCTCTTTTCTCACCCAGATACTCCTCGATCGATGAGATCGATTGTTGTATATCATATAGATATTTCTGAATACTACGCGCCATAAAGAAGCTGTTTTGTCTGTTCTACATCGGCAATAAAGAATGGGTTTGAGAGTGAACGATGAGTGACAAGATCGATTTTCCTTCGAAACAACTCTGTTAGTTTATTATGTAAAAGAAAATAATTATCGGTATATTCTTCAATAGAAATATCCGGCTCGAACTCTATCAATAGGTCGATATCGCTTTTTTCGGTAAATCGGGGTGTATTTACCGAACCAAAAGCATAAAGGCTTTTTACTTTATACCGCCGACAAAGCTCCTTTAGAGCTTCCAGTTTATTGTGTAAAATGTGGTTCATACTACCTCCTGTCTTTTTTGTTACACAACAAAGATAACAATCTTGCAATAAATCGTGCTGGATTTGATAATAGATTAACTATCCTTTAGCCCATAATTTCTTAAATATGTGATAAAGATGTTGAAATTATATCTGACTATCAAGAAATCTGCTTTACTTTGTGGCGAATAGTTACAGATAGCAAACGTATGGCAATCATTTCCAGCGGAGAGTTTGAACAGTATTTCAGGGATTTGTATAAACCTCTGTGCTTGTTTGCACTCCGTTTCACTGAACGGTTAGATGATGCGGAGGATATTGTACAGCAAGCCTTTGCCGATGTATGGGATAAGAATATCAATAATGTGTTGATTGAGAATCTTAAATCCTATATGTACCAGGCAGTACGCAACCGTTCCCTGTCGCTGGTGACTCAGCCGGTCGAATTGCAGACTACCGACCAGTTTCCGGATATGGAAGACTCGTCGGAAGAGGAGCAGATGTATAATGCCGAACGCGATGCCCGGCTGTGGAATGCTATCGACGGTTTACCTCCCGAACGCAAAAAAATCTTTTTACTTTCCAAACGCGACGGCCTGAAGTACCAGGAGATTGCGGAAGAACTGAATATCTCAATCAAGACGGTTGAGAATCAGATGGGTAAGGCTTTGAAAGCGTTGCGGGAAACAGCTGTGCGTATCTATAACTTTCTCTTGGGGCTGGCGTGACCTGAGAAAAAAGTTTTATCCGGAGTAGGGGTTTTTTCCATTAACTCTGTCTTAGAGACAAAAGGTATTACAAATTTTTGTTTCACTAAGAATGAGAGAAATGATGATGAAGAAGATTACATCTTGCGTGATGTTGATGATGATGTTGATGTGTGTGACGGAGGTTAGTGCACAATGGTCTGTAACTCCTGAGGCCGGAATGAATGTGACGAAGTACAAGGATTCGCCTGCTGCTGTCGGTTTTAAAGCCGGTGCGGCTGTGAGTTATACTTTTGGTTCAGGATTGTTTTCACTTCAATCCGGCCTGTATTATGTACAACGCGGAGCAGGGAAAAGTTCATACGGAGGAGCTGTAGGTAAAGCAATGGATAAAGATGGAAATTGGAATGACTGTTATTTAAGTTTCGCCTCAAGGAATTCGGATATTATATGGCAAATGGACGGCTACTACGGTTTTTATGGACAAGGAGGAAGTTTAAGCCTTCCAACCGATATGCGAATAGAGCGAATTTATGTGAATGAAGGAAGTACTCGTCGAGATTATTTGCAATTACCGGTACTTGCCCGCTTTAATTGGAAAATTGGAGATGATATAAAAATGCATGTCGCAGTCGGTCCTTATCTTGCTTATGGCATTGGAGGAAAGTACAAGTCAAAGTTTTTGGAAGTATCCGAAAAAGGTACATGGCATGTAGATGAGTCGGTTAATCCGTTCAAAAACAGCAGTCTTCAACGTTTTGACTGGGGGGTTGCGCTGAATGCCGGAGTTGATGTGAAACGCTTTTCCTTTAATGTCGCTTACGATATGGGATTGGGCAAGCAGTACGAATATGAAAATGTAGCTTTAAACTATCATACTGTAAGCTTTACAGTAGGATATAGGTTTTAGAAAATAATATATATGAACAACGAGCAGGAACATAAACTGGAACAACGCATTCGTTTCGTAGCGAAACACTACGAGGAAGGACGTCTGGATACTGATAAGGCTTGGCAAAAGTTTGCCGGCAAGCATCAGGTACGCCGTACGGTCTCTTTCCGTCGCTACTGGATGGCGGCTGCGTCGGTGTTGTTGCTGCTCATTGGTTTTGGTACTTATTTTATGACCGATCGTAATTCGCCCGAATGGGTTGCTGTTACGACCGAACCGGGACAAATCATGGAAGTTTACCTGCCCGACAGCACATTGATTTCGATGGCTGGTAATTCTTCCATCCGATATGATAAAAAAGCTTACGGAAAGGAACGGCGTGTAGTGGAGATGAAAGGAAAAGCCTTTTTCCAAGTGACGCGGAATGAAGCACGCCCCTTCTCTGTATATACTGAACGGACGGAAGTCACCGTGCTCGGCACCAGTTTTCAGATAGATGAACAGCCGGACGGGACGGATGTGGATGTGATGACCGGTAAAGTCAGCTTTGGCGTTACCGGCAGTGAAACGGACAAAGTGATATTAACCGCCGGAATGTCGGCCTCCTATTCTATGGAAAGTAAAGGAATCACGATACTGGAAGAAGAAGACCTTAATACCCTGTCGTGGAAAACCCGGCAGTTGCGCTTCAATGACACCCCGTTGGAGAAGGTGGTCAGCGATCTGAATGAATACTATCAGGTGAATATAATCAATAAAGCAGAAACTCCGAATCTGAAACTGACGGCCACTTTCAATGATCTTCCGCTGGAAGATGTTTTATTGGTTATCAACCAGACACTCGATACCCGCCTGGCTCCTGACCCCAATAAATAAGTAATCTATGGAACGTATATGGATATTGCTGACAGGGCTTCTTATGCTTTTTTCCCAGGTAAAAGCCAGGGAAGAAGCCTTTGTTGTCGATCTTCCGGTGGAACCGACGCCTACGGTTACGATGGACAAACGACAGGTCCCTTTGTTGGAAATCTTACAGGAACTGGAAAAGCAAACCGGAATCTTTTTCTCCTATGAATCGTCTTTGCTGGATGAGTTTCCGAAAATCTCATTCAAGGCACAGGACGAATCGCTTTCCTATTGCCTGAGAAGATTATTTTCCACCTTGCCTCTTACTTACCGGCAGACAGGGCAGATCGTGATACTGAAACGGAAGCCGCGGCTGTATACGATCAGTGGCTTTGTCCGCGATTCGGTGTCGTATGAGAGTCTGATCAATGCCAATGTCTTTGAACGTAAATCCAGAACCGGTACGACTACCAATAATTATGGTTTTTACAGTATCACGCTTCCACCCGGAAAAGTAACCTTGCGGGCCTCTTATGTCGGATACGAAGCGAAAGAGGTTACATTTGAATTGTCTTGCGATACATTGATAGATATACCTTTGCTTTCGTCGAGGGCATTGGGCGAAGTGGTCGTGGAGGGACTGAATCCCCGATCGGAGGTATTAAGCACACGAACCGGGGTTGTGGAGGTGCCTGCCCAGCGCATCAAGTCGATGCCCGCCCTGCTGGGGGAGACGGATGTGGTGAAAACCCTGCAACGACTGCCCGGTGTTGCAGTGGGGACCGAAGGGATGACCGGACTTCATGTCCGGGGAGGTGATGCGGATGGGAACCTCTTTTTGCTGGATGGCAATCCGGTTTATCACACCAACCATCTGCTCGGTTTCTTTTCCGCCTTTAACCCGGATGCCGTCAAAAATGCAACATTTTATAAAGGAAGCTTTCCTGCCGAATACGGAGGAAGGCTTTCGTCCGTAGTAGACGTAAGGACCAATGATGGCGACCGGTATGAATATCATGGTAATCTTTCGATTGGTCTGCTGGCTTTGCGGGGCAACCTGGAAGGGCCTATCGTAAAAGGGAAATCCTCTTTCAATGTGTCTGTCAGGCGTACCTGGATGGAGTTGATTACCTGGCCTTTGCTGAAAGCTCTCAACAGCGGGGAAGAGAAGAAGATCAGGGGTGGTTATCATTTCTTCGATATGAATGCGAAAGTAAACCACTCCTTTAGTGACCGGACACGTGGTTATATGAGTTTTTATATGGGAAGCGACAGTTATCTGAACGGAGAGGAGAAAGACGAAGAAGATCGTGTAGGTAAAGATTTCCGTTGGCGCTGGGGGAACCTGATCGGTTCGGCCGGGATCAGCCATGTGTTCAGTAATAAATTGTTTGCTACGTTTACGGCAGGCTATACGCGTTATCGTTCGCATATCCAGCAGGATAAGGAAGGATATACTTTATCGCCCAATCGGAAGGACCGGCAGTTATTCAGCCAGGAAAACCATTACCGTTCGGCGATGGAAGATGTCAGTCTGCGTGCGTCTTTCGATTATCGTCTGCATGAGAAACATCGTCTGAAGTTCGGGGGAGACTATCTTTTCCATAATTTCCGTCCGGAGCAGAATACGATGAAGAGTTTATACAAAGATTCTGTCAAATCGCAGAAGACCAATACGGTCTATGCAAACTCGCTGATCCGCGGTCACGAAGTGTCTCTGTTTGCGGAAGAAGAGATGCATGTGATAGAACGCCTGACCGCTAATGTCGGTTTGCGTGCAACGACCTTTCTTGTGCAGGGGGAGACTTATTTCTCTTTGCAACCTCGTTTATCCGCCCGTTATTTGCTGGCGCGTAATTTATCGGCAAAACTGTCGTATACGAAAATGAACCAGTATATCCATTTGCTTTCCATTTCTTATATCAGCCAGCCTACGGATATTTGGGTGCCCGTTACCCGTAATATCAGGTCGATGAATGCCCATCAGTTTACAGCTGGTCTTTATTATACATTACACAGGCAGTATAATTTTTCTGTGGAAGGATATTTCAAGCGGATGAATAATCTGATAGAATATAAAGATCGCATTCCGGTCGGTACGGATTATTCTAACTGGGAAGAGCGGGTTGGTATGGGATATGGTCGTGCGTATGGCATGGAGTTGATGGCCCAGAAAAAGTCCGGACGCCTTTCCGGTTGGATCGGTTATACGTTGTCCTGGTCTGACCGCCGGTTTCCGGACGGTAGTGTGAACAAAGGGCGCCGTTTCCCATCCAAATATGATAATCGCCATAAGGTTGATCTGGTGGCAACTTATAAAATTTCCCGTAAAGTAGAGTTGACTGCCGCCTGGATGTTTGCCTCTGGTAATCATATTACTATCATGGATCAGATCTATCATGGAGGAACCGGGCAGACCGACCATGGCTATATGCAGGGAGAAGACGTTATACTAAAGGAGGGCGAAGGTGTCGCTTATGCTGCCAGTTCGCGTAATAACTATCAACTATCACCTTATCATCGTCTTGACCTGGGGGTGAACTTTTATCGTTATAAAAAGAAAGGACGTCTGGGAGTCTGGAACCTGAGCCTTTGCAATGCGTATCTTCATCCGAATCCGTTTTCTGTGAGAACTCATTATTATATAGACGGTGAGACAGGAAAGAAAAATATATATCTGGAACAATCCATCCTGTTTCTGTTCCTGCCTTCTGTGTCTTATACTTATAAATTCTGATCGTTATGAAAAAGATATTATTGTTCCCGTTGTCTCTGCTGCTATTATTCATATGTCTCTCGTGTACACGCGATGTGATATTAAAACTTGACCCTGCACCTCCGGTGTTGGTTCTGAATGCATCCGTAACACCGGAACGGGAAGTGGCGGCTTTTTTGTCAAAAAGCTGGTTTTTGCTGGATAGTGTCCCGGAATATGATTTACCGGAAGAAGGGGTGAAGGTTGATGTTTACGTGAATGAGACTTTCCGGGGAACCATGCAGCGATCCGACGATCCGGCCGATAGCACGGCATATAAAGGGCAGTTCAGACTACCGGGTTGTCACGTGCAGGCTGGTGACAAAGTACGGCTTGAAGCCCAGGCTCCGGGATTTGATCCGGTAAAGGGGGAAACCATTATTCCTTCAAAAACAGATATATTATCACTCGATACAGCCAGTGTGATTACCTCTGATTATAGTTCGGCGCGTACGCGGATATATCTGACGTTGAAAGATGATCCTTCTGTCCGGAATTATTATCGTTTGGTGGTGGAACGTCTGGTCGAATATCGTAAAGGGGATAAGGTGATGTGGGTAAGTTCATTTAACGATAATTGGGGAGACTCTGTAATTTCCGGTGACAGTGTAGAGGTCGTAATTGTATCTTATGACTTCAGGCTGGTTTATGATGATCCTGCATTTCAGCAAGGCATTCCATCTCCCGCTCTGGAGGAGTATGACGGGACTTATTGCCGGGGGGTTTTATCCGATGAGATGTTTGATGGAAAAGAGTACACGTTGACCAGTTCCTTTTTCCCGGAAAGTTCTTTTAAGAATGATTCGATAGAAGCTATTGTACATTATGATATCCATCTGATGTCTATTTCGGAAGCTTATTATAACTACTTGAAAAAGATTCGCGGTTTCTCTATCTCTTTAGGAGATGCTTTTCTGGATGGTTTGCTGGAACCGACTGCCGTTTATTCAAACGTAACCGACGGTTTCGGAGTAGTGACAGGTTATCAGATTTCCACACGTCGCCTTACAATGCCTTTCGGTGATCGGACGCACGTGTGGTACTAGGCTGTATCCATCTGATTGAGATTTTTAGATCTTCGAACTATGTAATTTTTTATAGATCTCGATACGGGCTTCTCTCTCTGCCTGTGTCAGACTGGCCGGCAATTCAATAGTTGTTCGCGGACCTACTGAAACGAGTATTACCTCGCCAATGCTTTTTTTATACTCTTTCAGTGAATTTTCAATTAATTGATTGGCCTGATTCCTGTCTGACCGCATGTTGATTTCCCTTTTCATACTTTTGTCTATTTAATATTAAGTGATATCGTCTTCCGGATTTTTATTCTCCGGTTCGTTCTCCAAAGATATATTGATCGCATTCATTCCCTTCAAACCACGTTCCAGGTCGAATGTAACAATATCACCTTCTTCAACCTTTGAAAGTAAATTGTTTACGTGGAAAAAGTATCTTTCACCTCTTACCAGTTCTTTGATAAAACCGAATCCTTTGGATGTATTGAAGAAATCGACTTTACCTTTTAAAACGACCGGTTCCTCTTTTTCCTTTTTAGGTACCGAGATCAGTATTTCTTCCTGGTTGATTTCTTCTTTTTTGATATTTTCCGCGGGCGGGGTTGAAGTAATTACTCCATTCTCATCGACATAAGCAATCATATCCTCGAAACTGCTTGCCTTGCCGGATAACTTCTTTTCTTCTTTTTTCTTTTGCTTTTCTGCTCGTTTAGCGAGTCTTTTCTTTTCATTTTCACGTTTGTCAACTGTCATTGATCTTGCCATATAACTTTTTTTATAAGATAAATACTAAGTGGAGTGAGGAGTATAATTAAAGGAGAGACCTGCTTAAAATGATAAGGAGAACTATGCAATAATGATTTATATCTCTAACTCTTCTACAAAGATAAGCAAAAAAGGGGAATATTCCTAGGTTTAATTTTTTTTGTCTTACCTGATAGGGGTATTTCCGGAAAATCTGTCTTAAAAACAGATATCAACAAATAACAAGATGAAGAAAGTATACCCTGCAAAACAATTTGCCCGTGTTACCTTGGTAGTAATGATGATGATTTTTAGTTTGTCCGGCCTTCAGGCACAGACAAATAGAGTGGATGAAACACGGATGGTTACGTTGAACATGCAAAAGGCCTCTGTTCGGGAAATCCTGGACGAAATCCAGAAGCAAACCGGAGTAACCTTTTCTTACGAATCATCTTTGTTGAGTGGACTTCAGAAAACAACGTTCCGTGCGGATGATGAAGCACTGACGGATTGCCTGACGCGTTTGTTCGCGAATCTTCCGGTAGTGTACAAGATGACAGGAAACGTAGTGGTTCTGAAGCGTAAACCCAAGCAGGTAACGGTCAGTGGTTTTGTGCGTGATAAAAGATCCGCCGAATCTCTGATCGGGGCCTCGGTTTATGAAGCCCATAGTCGTGTGGGAACAGCTTCCAATAATTTTGGTTTTTTCAGTTTGACATTGCCACCAGGGGATATTACAATTCGTTCTTCTTATATTGGTTATACCAGTCATCAGCATATTCTTAACGGACTTGAGCGCGATACAGTGCTTGCTATCGAACTGGAGCCTTCGGCTTCGTTGCAGGAAGTTGTCATAACCGGACAAAGTAATGACAAGCAATCTGTGCTAAGTACCCAGATGGGAGCATTGGAAATTAATCAGCAAACGATCCGCTCTACTCCCGTAATGTTTGGGGAGGCTGATATTATCAAGACTTTGCAGTTGACGCCAGGCGTGTCGGCCGGTACGGAAGGAACGGCAGGAATGTATGTCCGTGGCGGTAATGTGGATGAAAACTTATTCCTGATCGATGGTAACCCGGTGTATCAGATCAATCATATCGGCGGTATCTTCTCGGCATTTAATCCGGAAGCGATCAGCGGTATGGATTTCTTCAAATCCGGTTTCCCCTCGCGTTATGGCGGACGACTTTCGTCTGTAGTGGATGTGCATACAAAAGAGGGTAATATGAAGGAATATCACGGTAGTGCTTCAATTGGCTTGATTTCCGGTAATCTAAATTTCGAAGGGCCTATCATAAAAGACCGTACTTCTTTTAATATAGGTTTGCGACGTACCTGGCTGGATGTACTTTCAGCTCCGGCTGTAGCTATCGCCAATAAGATAACGAAGAAGGATGGAACACGTCTGCGGGCCCGTTACGCTTTTCATGATCTGAACCTGAAGGTGAATCATATATTTAACGACCGTAGCCGCATGTATCTGAGTCTTTACAATGGTAATGATGTGTTGAAAGGAGGAAGTACAGATTTCCCGGATCAAGATAGTGACAATAATTATAATTATGATTCCGATGTATCCCTCCGTTGGGGGAATATCATGGCTACTGCCGGTTGGACTTATGTGTTTAATAACCGTTTGTTTGGTAAAGTGTCAGGTGTTTTTACCCGTTATCATTCCAGATTGAGGAATACAGAACACGATGTGGTAGGAAACGAAGGAGATGAGGATTATTCTGATTCGTTCAGGGAGAATGAAACAAATACGGGTATTACGGATTTTGGGTTGCGCACTTCATTCGATTATCTGCCGGCATCTGCTCATCATATCCGTTTTGGAGGTGATTATCTGGTACACCGTTTTCATCCGGAATACAATCGTTCGGTAGCTTATGAAAAGAATGAAGAAACATCGGTCGAGATAGGACAGGAATTTGCAAACGATTTGTTGTGGGGGCATGAAGCCGGAGTCTATGCCGAAGATGACTGGACATTATCGTCTGCCGTAAGATTGAATGCCGGATTGCGTTTCAGTCTTTTCAATGTGCAGGGAAAGACTTATACCGGACTGGAACCGCGGGTATCTCTTCGTTGGTTGCTGGATGATAATCTGAGTTTTAAAGCTTCTTATTCCCGAATGAATCAATATGTACATCTGATTAGTAATAGTTTTATCAGTTTACCGACCGATGCCTGGATGCCGGTTACACGAAAATTGAAACCGCTGATAAGTGACCAGGTCTCTGCTGGTTTCTACTACAATCTTAATAAAGAATATAATTTCTCTGTTGAAGGATATTATAAAACATTGGATAATCTGTTGGAATATCGTGACGGACATACCTTTACTCCTTCCTTTGTCAATTGGGAAGACAAACTGACGGCTGGTGAGGGACGTTCTTATGGAGCGGAATTTATGGTACGTAAAGAAACCGGTCGTACGACGGGTTGGGTGGGTTATGGTCTGTCCTGGTCCGACCGACAGTTTGACGAACTGAATCAGGGAGCACGTTATCCGGCTCGTTTTGATAACCGGCATAAATTGAATATAGTGGTGATGCATAAGATATCTCCTAAAGTCGAACTTTCTGCAGCCTGGTCGTATGCTTCCGGAAACCATGTGACGTTATCTTTGGAAAACTATTATGAAAATGGAACAGGTTCTCCAACGAATAATGATAACCATTATGTGGGTGCAAGCGAGTCAATCGATTATTACGAAGGACGAAATAATTATCAGTTGCCAGCCTATCATCGACTCGATTTAGGAATCAAGATATATCGTCCTAAAAAGAAAGGGCGGATGGGTATCTGGACAGTTAGCATATATAATGTCTATTCCCGCATGAATCCTTTTATGATTTATAAAAGTGATAAGACGGTTCCTGATCCAGGCAGTTCTTACGGTAAGAATGTACCGGTCTTTAAAACTATTGGAATAATGCCTATAATTCCTTCTATTTCTTATACCTATAAATTTTAATGATTATGAGTATGCATATGAAACATATATTTCTTTTAGCTCTTCTTTTATTAGTTACTTCCTGTATGAAAGAGATTGATCTGGAGCATTTACGTCCGGAGCCTAAGCTTGTATTGAACTGTGTCATTATACAGGACAAACCGATAATTGCTTCCTTGTCACGTACTTGGTTTTACACGGAGGGCGGAGTTAACCTTCTTATGGAAAACGCGGATGTCAAGTTATACGTAAATGACCGTTTTGTAGAACAGTTATCATTTAATCTAAATGCGTATAATTATAATACATTTGGAGGCTATGTGGCTACTTATGTTCCGGTTGTCGGAGATAAAATACGTATTGAAGCGGAAATGGATGGGTATAAACCGGTTGTGGCAGAAGATGTAATACCGGGTCCTCCTACATTACTTAATTTTGCAGTGGAAAATTATTATAATCAGAATCCTTATTATAGCTATTTTCAGGAACGTTTGAAAGTTACATTCCGGGATGATCCCTCTGCTGGAAACTGCTATCTTATTCGTTTTACCAGAGGCTATCCGGAGTATGATTATGTGGGGGACGACTGGGAGAAAACGGAGGTTTACAAGGGGTCTTATAAATGGTATTCGCAGTATGTTGATTTTGCTTCTGAACCGATATTTGCAAATAAAATTACTATTCTGGATAAAGTAATGGGAAATGACTGGTTGTCTGGCGGGCAAGGACGGCCTTTTTCGGATGAATTGTTTAACGGGAAGGAGTATACAATGAAGTTGGATAATGGTTATTCTTATTCATCTGAAAGTTCTGAGCCTATTATGCCGGATTCAATGAGGGTTTATCTATACGCTATATCTGAATCTTATTATAAATATATGTTAGCTTTGGCTTCCTTACAAGACGAATCATTGAATAACGACCTTGCGGATATTGGTCTTGCCGAACCGGTTCGTGTATTCAATAATATCGAAGGAGGAGTAGGCATATTGGGAACAGCTTGTGTGGATAGTCTCACTGTTGCTATTCCCAATAAAGTTTTGCCGGATAATGATTAGAGATCTACGTTCCTTAATTTCAACTTTTGACACATCATCTTGTATTGTTTATTCTTGTCAATCAGCTCGTTGATCTTTGCCACGGAAGTGGCAGAACGCAGACCGTCTTCCGGGGTATTCATACAATAATCAACCAGTATTTCTACAGTAGAAACTGCTACATGCATCCGGGTGTCGCTGGATGCATAATATATAAATATCTTTCCATCTTCATCGGCAATCCATCCGTTGGAAAATAGCACATTCGACACATCCCCGATCCGTTCTCCCCCCCACGGAGCGAGGAAGTAGCCTCCAGGCTGTGCGATGACTTTGGTCGGATCTTCCAGCGATGTCATGTATAGATAAAGTACATAGCGCAATCCGGCAGCACATCCCCTGACTCCGTGGGCCAGATGTAACCAGCCCGCCGGAGTCTTGATAGGATGTGGTCCCTCCCCATTCTTGACCTCTTTGATTGTATGATAGTGGCGTTTGTCTATAATTTGTTCAGAGAGAATAGACGCGTTTGTTATATCATCGATCAGGCTCCAGCCTATGCCGCCACCGCTACCGGCATCGATAAAACCATCCTGCGGACGGGTATATAATGCATATTTCCCATCTACGAATTCCGGATGCAGCACAACATTGCGTTGCTGGCTTTTCGATTTCAGATCGGGTAACCTTTCCCAGTCGATCAAATTTTTGGTACGGACAATCCCGGCTTTGGCCACAGCCGAAGACAGATCACCCAGGGCAGCTGTCCGGTCATGCCGTTCACTGCAAAAGATACCGTATATCCACCCGTCTTCATGTGCCGTCAGGC
Organism: Parabacteroides goldsteinii DSM 19448 = WAL 12034; assembly: GCF_000969835.1. Lineage (GTDB taxonomy): Bacteria > Bacteroidota > Bacteroidia > Bacteroidales > Tannerellaceae > Parabacteroides > Parabacteroides goldsteinii. The sequence continues at coordinate 1,482,881 of NZ_KQ033912.1, read as the reverse complement.
GCATATCATACACGTTGGTTTCTTCCGGGTCGATATCCGGCAGATTGACCGGACGTTCCCAAAACCGAAAGTTATCTACCCCGTTCGGACTCTCGGCAATGGCGAAGAACGATTTGCGGTCGAATCCCTCTACGCGTACCATCAGCAGGTATTTACCGTTCCATTTGATGGCACCTGAATTCATACAGGCATTTACCCCGATGCGTTCCAGGCAATACGGGTTGGTTTCCGGATTCAGGTCGTAACGCCATTCGAGCGGCACATGTGATGCTGTAACGACAGGGTTTTTATAACGTGTAGCGATGCTGCGGGGAGCATCCAGAGGGACATTCTCTGCAGATAGAAGCATTTCATGTTGTATCTGCAACTTTTCGATCGTATCTGAGAAATTGATTTCCATTATCGTATTGTTCTTTATTTATCTATGTAATTTACCGGTATGCGGCAATGTGTTCTGTTCTATTCGATCTCCGGACGGTCGCCTTCGCCACCATCGCCGGGAGTCGTATCTTCCGTTTCGGGCGAAAGTTCGATCCATTCCAGTTCGTCGCTGTCCACTAGGGCACGACTGTAATTGCCGCCTGCCATTTTCGTACGTTCGGGAATAAATTCAACGTGGACGGCTTTTACCTGTTTGGCGAAGTTGAAATCCTTGATATCTTTTACGCCTACCGTGTTAAGGGTGTAGCGGAAATAGCCCAATCCTTTGATATGAACGCTCTTGCCTTGTGCCATACGAGTGTGCATCACACCGGCGATATCGCCAAGTACGGCCTGAACGTCCGAGTTGCTGACTGTGGAGATTTTCGCCAAGTCTTTGGCAATCGTTTCCGTTTCTACTGGCTTCCCTTGCACGATGGCGCGAGGGTAATGCACTTTTTGTTTTGAGTTGTACGCTTTCTTGTAGAATGGCATAGCTTTTTGTTTTTTAATTGATAAATATGTTAATTTCTCGATACGCCGTATTGACGCGCTCAATACGTCATATTGACGTCCTCAATACGTCATATTGACGTCCTCAATACGGCGTATTGAGAATGGCAGTTCGGAATAATGTTTTAAAGACCTTCGGGATAGAGGGAGATGCGGTTGGCACGGTGGAAAGCCAAATAGTTGGGTACTGAAAAATGAAATTCAGAGATAACCTCTTTGGTCTTGTAATCTACTTCAATGATTCTGCCTCCACGTCCATTGACTGTAGGAGTACCAACTCCCGGACAAAATAACACATGGTTCGTTTTCGGAAGATAATCTGTTGAAGATACTCCCATGGCGAAACAGGATTTTCCTCTTTCTTTCCCATATTCCCATACTTGTTGTATTGTTTTTTGCTCTTCATTAATCTTGTATTCAACGGAACGTGTATACGCTTTTTCCCTGTCTTTATCGTAGGTCTGGTAGTTACGGTAGAAACCATTGTCAAGGAGCAATATATTTCCGTTAGGCATGAATACGGGACAATGTTGTCCCCAGCACCATTCGAAATCATCATGATTCTTTTCTCCGTTAAGGATTTCTATATCTGCTATCTTCTCGCCCTTTGCATCTAAAGGCTTCAGAAGGGTGAGCGAATTTTTCCATTCTTTATGAGGTGTCATAATCCATTTAAGCTGATTGTTTCGGGTCAATTTGGCGACTCCCTGATAGCGACAGGACACGATGATGCAATCATCGTCTTCTGAATAAATGACAGCATTACCATGAGCCCAGTTACCAAAAACCGCGATCGTGTCACCTGCCGGAACAAAAGTCTTACGAGTTTCATCCAGCGACTTTTTTAGATCCCATTCATTGACAATGGCACCGGTTTCATTGTCTACTTCCACCACATAGTCGTAAGTCGTTACTTTCCCGTCTTGTCCAATGCTGCCATCTTTACTAGCTGTAGCAATCAGATGGCCGTTAGGTATTTCAATGACATCATGATGGAATGAATATCCTTTTTCTTGTATGTTCCATGTATTTAGTATATTGCCGACCATGTCAAACTCCAGGATTCTTCCTGTCTTTACATCTCCGCAGTAGAAATTTCCTTTCTTGTTTCGTTTTAAGCCGGTATGGGCTGTTATTCTCATTTCCGGATGATCTTTCAGGCGTAACAGCCACCGGATATCGCCATAGTTATCTATAATGAACGGGCGATGTGTATCGTATTCGTTGTCTCCCAAGAAATTGATTAATGTCACTCCGGGCTCCATTTTTTCTCGTTGAGCGATAATCATTGATATTTGGGGATATTGGGTGTTAAGTTGCAAGTCGGGGACTGTTATCTTGACTGAGTCGGTCAGTCGTACCTTTCCCTGCTTGTTTGTTTGGGTGATATAGACCGTATTGGTATGATTCTCATATAGACCGTGTACGTTTACCCGGTATGCAGAGCCGTATTTCTTGAATGTATGTGACAAGTCGGCACCATCGTGTTTTCCCTTGACACAGACGGTCAGGTAACCGCTTGTCGGTAAAAGCAAATTGAGCTCTGCACTTAAAGGGGCATAGCCGGTAGGATCGAGTTTGATGTTTTTATCGCTAAGATGGAAAGAGGTTCCTAAGGTCGGAATCTCCAATATCGTGTTGTCTGCGAAAAGCAGTGTTGTTTTCCAGTTGTCAATGTCGGGTGTTAGTTGAATAATTTTATGGTAGGGGATAACTAACGTGTCTGTTTCAAAATAGAAAAGGTGTTTATCCTCATTTTGTTCGGTTTTTATTAACAGGCTGCCTTCTTCCATTAATGAACGGATAGTCGTTATTTCTTCACCTGTTTCTGTTTCCAGAGAATCAATCTCTTCGTTACATCCGGTACATACTCCCAGTAAAAGAGCAAGCAGGACCGTTCTTGTGTTATGGATATATTTCTTCATGCGATTATTTTCTATTTACAGACAGAAAGGGGAAGGACACGCACTGTGTTTGTCAGGGTGTCACTTCCCCCATAGCTATTCTATTCAATTATTTCGGTTTATCTCCACATCGGATGCTGTTCGATAGCTTCATTTGTATTCAATTCATTTTGCGGAATAGGCAAATAGAAATGTTTCGGCTGGAAGTTCTCTGCACCTTGTTTTTTGTTTTTGACGAAAATCTGCTTCATCTCTTCGTAAGAATACCAGCGTTTCAAGTCAAAGAAACGGTGACCTTCAAAGAAGAATTCAAGTTCGTTTTGATGAACCATTTCTTCCCACAATTCATCGGCTCCGTTCCAAGTCTTTTTCGCAAGTCCGGCACGGTCGCGAATACGTGTCAGGTCAGCAGCTGCTTCTGCCAGTTTATTGGTTTTGATACAGGCTTCGGCATGTAGCAATAATACTTCGGCAAAACGCATCACACGCAGGTTGTTATTCTGGTTTGCCTGGTTGTACATGCTGTTTGCTTCAGCTTCGTTTTTGTAGAAATTGGTGAATTTCTTGATCAAAAAACGACCGGGTTTACCACTGATGGTCGGGTAATCGGGTTCGCCTCTTAAACGTTTGGTAGCACAAGCCTCCCATATCTCATCAAAAGACATATCTCCGAACCATGCACCATCTTCTACGGTCGTTTCATAATCAGAATGTTTCCAGAAGAAACTGGTGTACATACGTTTGTCGAAGCGGGTATCGGAACCTGCCGGACGTTCTTCGACGATGAAATCATCAACGATTGAAGCTGTCGGCATCCATTTGAACCAACCACCTGTTCCCTGTGGACCTGCGAAATTAGGAATTACCCAGCCTTGTGTATCGTTGGGCCCTTCAGCCCCCCAAGTACCTGAACCGTATTTTCCTTCATATACGAGTTCAAATATTGATTCTTTGTTTAACTCTGTATATTCGGTGAAGTTGTCTTCGAAATTTTCAGTCAAGTCATATGTATAAGGGCTTTGCATGATTGTTTTCAATTCAGCTTCTCCTTCTTCGTATCTTTTTAGATAGTTGTATGTCTTACCCAGGTAAGCGATAGCAGTTCCTTTGGTTACACGACCAGCCTCATCGGAAGGACGGGTGATCGGCAAATATTCTTTGGCTGTTTTGAAGTCGGCTTCAACTTGTTTCCATATATCAGCTTCCGGAGAACTCGGCTTCATGGTTTCTTCCAAACTTTCAGCAGCAGAAACCAGACGCAGAGGAACATCACCAAAGTTGGTAACCAACAGGAAGTAAGCGTAACCTCTTAAGAAACTGGCCTCTCCAATCAGTTCGTTCATTTTAGTCTGATCCATATTCACTTTATGAATATTGTTTAAAAGGACATTGGCACGATTGATTGTGTTATAAATTCTGCCGAAATCACTTTCTGCGGTATTCGGAGTGTTGGTGAAAGTGGCAGGTTGCCAATTGTGCGCTTCTTCTCCCAAGATGAACCAAGTATCATCTGCACGGTTCATGGTATGCCATCCGGTGTAGCCTCCGAAATAACCATACATTTGGCTGCGGATAGGAGAATAGATGGTTGCCATAGCAGCTTGTGCATTGGCTTCAGAAGACCAATAGGTATCTTCTACATATTCATTCGGGTTTGTAAAACTTAAAAAATCAGACTCGTTACATCCTGTCATGGCAAGGACAGCAGCCGGAACGAGTACCAGCTTTTTTAATATATTCGTTTTCATATTATGAGCATTTTATTAAATTAGAAATTAAGTTGAACGCCAAAAGTAATTGTTCTTGCCAACGGGAAACGACCGTGGTCACAACCTCTTGTCATGGTACCGTCACCACCACCGTTCTGACCGTCGTTCTGTCCTAAGTCAGGTGTATAGCCGGTGTATTTAGTGGCAGTAAATAGATTGTCCATTGCTGTATATATACGCAAATTGTTCATTCTTAACGGTGTCAACAGATTTTGTGGCAATGTGTAACCGAATTCCAATGTCTTCAAACGGAAGAAAGAACCGTTTTCTAACCAGCGGTCGCTACAACGACGGCGGTTTTCGTTTTTGTCTTCTTGTGTGAAGCGAGGCATATCGGTATTTCTGTTCTGTTCAGTCCATGCATTTAATGTGCTTGTACCGAAGTTGGTGAATTCGTTCATGGATTCCATACGGCAACGTGTATAGTTGTATATTTTGTTACCAATCATACCATCAAAGAACAATCCTAAATCAAATCCTTTGTATTGAACGTTGCCACGGATACCGAAGGTTACATCGGGGAACGGACTTCCTGCATATTGACGGTCATCGTCGCTAATCTGACCATCACCGTTGTAGTCGATGAAACGGATGTCTCCCGGTTGTGCGTCTGGTTGAATCAATTTACCATCGGCAGTGGTATGTGCTTGTATTTCTTGTTCGTTTTGGAAGATACCGTCTGTTTTTACAACGTAGAAAGCACCGATCGGATCACCTACTTTGGCCCAAGTTACAGTACCTTCACCTTGTGGATTGTAACCTGCATACTCTTGTTTGTCACTACCTACGGTGATTTCTTTAATCTTATTGCTAACTGTAGAAATGTTTACTCCGACATTGTAATAAACTTCTCCTACAGTGTTACGGTGATTGACTACAAATTCAAAACCTTTGTTTTGAATCGTACCGGCATTCATTGTCGGGCTACCACCCATACCTACCGATGAGGGCATAGCGATACTTAACAATACGTCTTTGGTTTCCTGAATGAAGTAATCAGCATTGAAAGAAAGTTTTCCGTTGAAGAAACTGGCATCCAAACCAATGTTGGTAGTCCGAGTCTCTTCCCAAGTCAAGTCTTTTGGGGATACCCAATTGATACCAGTGCTACTACCCATCCACCATTGGCCGCCTTGTACGTAGTTGATACCGCTGGTGGCTGTACTTTGTGTTGTATAGTTTCCGATTTCCTGGTTACCCAATACACCATAACTGAGGCGTAGTTTCAACTCATCGACGGTCTTTTTTGCATTTTCAAAGAAGTGTTCGTTCATGATATTCCAACCGGCAGATACTGATGGGAATACGCCATATCTGTGACCATCGGCAAAGCGGGAAGAACCATCACGGCGGATAGAGGCAGAAATCATATAGCGCGAATCGTAACTATACATAGCGCGGGCAAACAGAGAAACCAATGAGTGTTCTTGCAAAGAACCAGAAGTGCTTTGTTCTTTAGTGGCACCAGCTCCGATTGCATTTGTTCCTGCCGGAATATCTTTACGGGAAGCGCCAAACGAACGGTCTTTATTTTCCTGTGCAGAATAACCGAACAAGCCGGATACGGTATGTTTTCCAAATGTATTGTCGTAGTGCAATGTGTTTTCAACCAACCATTGGTCACCGAAAGAAGCACCTTCACTCAGGCTTGATTGAATGGCTCCGGATCCGAAATTGTATTCAGGATTGTAGTTGTAACTACGGCCGTTGTTTTTGTTGTAACCAAAGTTTAGTTTATATTTTAATCCTTTTAAACCCAGGTCGATTTCTGCGTAAGCGTTCAATAACAACTCCATGTTGTGGTTTTGTCTGTCGAACAGTTCGGAATAACCGACAGGGTTGTCCATGTTTTTCATCCAGGGTTCGATACCTGCATAACCTCCTAGCTGATTCGGATCTTTCACTTTCATCAACGGGTTCTGTCGCAAGGGGTCTGTAATAACTAAGTCATTGATCTGTTTGTCGGCTGTTTTCACTAACAATGTATTTCCAACACGGAAATGATCGTTAAAGAAAGAGAATGTGTTTTTGGCTCGAACATTAAAAGCACTGTATCCTGAATTCAATAAGATACCCTGCTGGTTGATATAACCGGCAGACACATTATAGGTCGCTGTTTTTGTACCTCCGCTGATATTTAAATTGGCTTTTGTGACAGGAGCTGTGCGATATACTTCATCCTGCCAGTTTGTTCCGGCACCTTGGAAGTTTTTCACTTCATCAGGTAGGAAACCTGTTTGTTTCATAACAGAAATCCATTGTTGAGCATCTAATACATCCAATTTCTTTGCTATGTTCTGGAAACCGGAATATACGTTTACATCAATAGTCGTAGGAGTTTCTTTTTTACCTCCTTTTGTCGTAATCAATACAACACCATTGGCGGCACGTGAACCGTAGATAGCTGCAGCCGAAGCATCTTTCAGTACTTCAAGTGATGCAATATCTGCCGGATCTACCATATTGATATCACCATAAACGCCATCAATTACATACAACGGTGTATTTGAACCTAAAGAGCTTAATCCACGGATGTTGATGCTCATACCAGAACCGGGTTGACCTCCAACGTTGGAAACACTTACACCGGCAATACGACCTTGCAATGCACCAGCTGCACTTTTGGCAATATTGGCTTGTAGATCTTTAGATGAAACAGAGGCAACGGCACCGGTTAAATCTCTTTTCTTTACTGTACCGTAACCGATTACGACAACCTCATCCAATAATTCGCCATCAGCCATTGTGATATTGATTACATTTTTATCTCCAACAGTGATAGAAGATTGTTGCATACCTACATACGAAAATTCCAGGACCTGTCCTGGGTTGACATTGATGGTGTAATTCCCATCAATGTCAGTTGTTGTACCTATTGTGGTTCCTTTTACAACAACTGTTGCTCCGATGACTGGATTGTTCTCCGAGTCTTTTACCGTACCTTTCACGGTAACTGCCTGCTGTGCCCAACTGGATACCGCAAAGGCTCCTAGTAATAGAGAAAAAGCTAGTTTTCTGTTCATAAATGAAATATTTAAATGATAAAATAATTCTGTTAGGTTAATAAAAAGTCTACTATCCTTGATTTTGAAGGATAGTAAACTGATTGTTTATGTGATCACCTCTTAATATATTCAGGTGCAATCCATCTTTTCCGAACATCAGGTCTAATACAGTATCACGTTTTCGGTGTGCATACAGATAATCCGCCCATCCGGCTTGTGCTACACCGAAACCATCAATGTTTTGTTCTTCTGTATTCCAATGGAGTATTACGTCAGTATTTGCAACGGCTTTTGTCGCAATGGAGCCACCAGTTTTCTGGTCTACAATTTCGTTGTCAGTACAAGATCCTAGCAGGAAAAGACAAGCGAACAATCCTAAGGTTAAATTTCGATGTGTTTTCATAATGAATGGCATTAATGTTAATTTCCATTGCAAATGTATGGAATGACAGAATCCGAGAAGTGTCTTATTCTGTCAAAGTAGTGCGCTTTTCTGTCAATTTTATTAAAGCATAACTCTTATAAATATTTTATATTTACATAGATTAACAAAATTACTATCAAATAGGTGCTTTATTAGTAAATATAAACATTATAAATGTAAATATGTGTATATCGAATTTTTAAGGGACTTATTGTATTAAAATGTTGTTTCTCTGCTGTTTATATGGTTTAGGAGTGTGCTGTAAGGTCAAAAGTGATTGCTCTATTCGGTCAATGGAATAAAGGAGGTTTTCAAATTACTATAACAACAAATCAGCGACCGATAATTATAGCCGCTGATTTGTTTATATGATAACTCGCATTCGTTGGTAGTTCTCACGGTATTCCTGTGGGGTAACACCTTTGAATTTCTTAAATACTTTGTAAAAATAGGATTGGCTGACAAAACCACACCGGGAAGCGATGTCCATGATGCATTCCTTTTCATTATTATTTAGTTCGCGCACAACAGAGTTGATGCGGTATTCCTGCAGGAAGTCTGTGAAATTACGATTTGTGTTCTTTTTGAGGAACCGGGAAAGTGTGGAAAGACTCATACCCATATATTGAGCCAGTTCGTCTATCGTTATAGGGTCGGCCAAATTCTTACTGATATAGTCGAGTATTTTTTTCATTTGGTAGTCTGCCTCCGTATATTGCGGAGATATGTTTTTAGATAAAACGCGTACATCTTCCGACAAAGAGAGCTCATGTAGGAGAATAAAGAATTTTATGACCGAATAGAATCCTTTTTCCGTAGATATCATTCGCATAATAGGCTGTATGCGGTTGATCTCGGCTTGTCCGAATGCCAATCCATGCTCTGCTTTTGCCATCATTTTCATGATTGAATCGAATTGGTTTTTCTGGAATGCAGGGTTAGAAAACAGGGAGGGATGAAACTGGAGAGTGATCTCATGGATGTCGTTCGAACGGCAGTTTCCGTTCATCCAGGCATGTTTTAGTTCTGTATTGGTGATCAGTACAAGGTCTTTTTCGCCGATAGTTTCTTCCGAGTCGCCGACAATACGCAAGGCTCCGCTTGCATTTTCTACAAAGTTGAGTTCCCAAACATTGTGGACATGTATAGGGAAAGTGAAAGAAGATTTTGTGCGTTCGAATAGTATGAAACTGTCCTTAATGGATAGAGGCGACTTTTCTCTGAAAACTTCTGTTATCATGGTATGTAATATTAAAACAGTGTGAGCAAAAGCGAAGATAGTGATAAAAATGAAAATATGAACAGATGGAATCTGTTTTATTACTCGTGTTCCTGATATATCCGGCATATATCGAAGGCGTCGAAGGGTACAGGTGTGGAGGATAGCTCCGGAATATTGTATGATTTGAATGTATAATCGTAATGTTCCGGATCTTTTTGGGGTAAGACGAAAGGTTTTCCTGCTGTTCCGTCGGGAGAGATATAAGCAAAGTAGGGTTTGCCATATTGCCCGTCACCCCGTTTACTGGCAAAGACGAACCAACGGCTGTTCGACGACCAGCTATGATACGTATCTGATCGGTCGGAATTTATTGTAGGCAATGAATCGATTTGGCCATTTTGTAAATCCATTAGTTTTAAGTCTGTTTCCCTGTGCCAGATGGGAAAAGTGCCGCAATCGGCAACCGAATAGAGCAAATAGCGACCATCGGGAGAGGCTTTCGGGAAGCAAACGGAGGCATGATGTTCTGCTGCATTCCAAAGTGTGTCGATATGGTTGCCCCATTCTCCTTTTTCTGCATCGAAAGCGATGCGGCAAAGGGAATAGTGGAGTTGATGAAGGCTGTCCGGTAGTTCCACAGCCGGAGAGGCACAATAATATATCCAATTACCGTCGGCTGAGAAGGTAGGGAAAGTTTCGAATACCTCTTTTCGGGCTGTTTGAGGAGAGATAAGCATTTTGTTGTTGTCGAAATCGGCAATAACTAAGTCGGAAACTGTGTCATATACTTCCAAACGTTTGTTGTTCTGGGCATGATAAGCCGGAATGATGATATTGGAAGAGAAGACTCCATAGCGTCCCGATGGATGGAAATCTCCGTATACGGCACCGGAAACCATTTGGTCGTTTTTAAGTGATAGTTTGCGTAATACGCCGTTGCGGTTGAGGATTGTGCCGCCATTCTTTCCACGCAAATGAAACAGAGATAGATTGCCGCTTTGTTTTCCATAGATGTGACAGTTCATACAGTTGCCATCTACCAGATTGTTGTCGGCAATTACTTTTTCTTCAAATGTTTCGATGTTACGTTCACATAATTGGATGGTATTCCAGACTTCATACCCCGGTTCTATTAAGCGGTAACTTAAGAAACTGTCTAGTTTTTCGGAGACGACCTTCCAAGTGAATGTCGGGTATTGCAGCCATTTACCTTCAACCTTGGCTGTGATAGTGACGGTTAGTGTCTGTCCTTTTTCAGCTTCCAGCAAGTTTTTCCATTTACGGAGTGGAAAACAAACTTTCCTGTTTCCGTGGACGGTCAAACTTTCCTGTTGTCCGCTAACGGTTACCTGTAAAGCGGATACTTCGTTACGAAGCAGGAAGTTTAAAGGGGCAATGTTGTATGGAATGGTCACATTTGCGTAGTCAGGGTAAATGGGAGCAGGTTCGCTCACTTCTGTCACCTGTTTGGGCTGGGAGGTACATGCTGTACATACCAGTAGCATTGTCAATCGAATAAGTCTCTTTATATTATAGATCATCTTTATTTCTTTTTATTGGTTTTGTGCAAAATGATAATAGAACCAGTAGGTTTTCCCGAATTTGCCGGTCAATGCTTGTGGGATTCCTTTTGATTGTCGGTGTAAACGAGTATATTCTTTAAAATCTTGTACGACAGTAGGATCTACAATAGTCTCCTGTATTTCTTTGCCAGAAGCGTGGTGACGAACAAGATCAATCATCAATGCTTCGGCATATAACCGTTTGGGGGCTTTCCCCGGTTGTTTCGGGTAGTCTTCAATAAAAGCAGGCAAGTTTTTTGCCAACAGGTGCAGGCAAAGCAGGTAGTCGCGTGCCATTTCGTTTTCAGGGTTACTTGCAAGTAGGAGCCGGAGTGATTTGACCACATCGGTTGTGGAGGTACGTATCGTATCTGTTTTAGGAATAAATGCCCTTTTTTCTTTTAACCATCGTTTGACGGAGTCGCTTTCTTTTCCGGGGATTCTGTCTTTAGCCCATTGACTGTAAAATTTTGTTTTTGACAGAATGCGCAAATATTTCATGGCGGCTTCTTCATCTCGGTTGATCAGGTTGATTTCTGCCAATCGCTTTACCATACGGCTACCTGTGTGATTAGGAGAAAAGATCATACCGAGTATCGTGGCATGTTCGGCCATCGTCATGTCACCTAAATGGAACCAGACTTCATTGGCATATAATGAAGAAAGGTAAGAAGAAGAGGTACTGATAGGTATGAACAGCCCTTCGGCTCCCGGTTGGTAATAATCCATCAGTCTGTCAGGCAGTTTGTTTTCGACGGCATTTGCTAAATTATAATAATAACTGCAAGCACTTATGTGTTCTTCGGGGAAAGATAATTCACGGACTTTATCCCAATGTCCTGCCTCAGCTTCAATATCGAGTCCTATCAATCGTTCGTATAAAGGATTAGGGGTACCCCACCAGGAGGTGGCAGGATATTGACAGGCTTGGCTGTAGGTGAGCAAATAACTTTTACTGCATATTCCAGGTAAAACAATCGTTATGATGGCTGCCAGGCAACTCCATAGTCTATTCCTTTTGTATATTAGGGAAGAAATCAACACGAAAAGCAGAAAGATAAAAACTCCATACCCGAACAACCAATATCCTAAAACGATTTCGAAAAAAACGGCTCCGATGCGTAAAAATCTGTTCTTTATAGGATCATAGAGAAGAAATAAACCAATCCCACCAATTAAAGATATTGTGGAAGATAAAGGATAGAGCAATCCGCAAGAACGCATCACCTCCCAACTCATGATAGTGATAGCAGGAATGATGGCTAGCCAGCCGTTTGTCCATTTCCGAAATGCGGCATAACAGATCAGTCCCAATACAAGCATAATCCCCCCCATCAAAATGGAAGCCGTTACCGGAGTACGAAAGAATTGAGTCAGGTAATCACCGGTCAAACAAGATAATACGGCGGGTTTATTCAAATAAGAATATAAAACTTCTGAGGCATAGACAAAAAGTGTCGTCTGTTCTTTGTGAAGCAAATGATAAGGGCAGGTGTGCAAGTAAAAATAAAAACAGGCAATGCCTACCGGTATAAAGGTTAACCAACTGTATTTATTTGTTTTATTCATTTCTATAGATGTCTAATAAGTTGGAAAGTTGCCAAAATTGCTTTATGGTCGGTAGGCCATACTCCAAGCGGTTCAATAACCGGATCAGCTGTTTCTTTTGTGACACGTTCACCACGAAGTATATCTCCTTTAGGACCGATAATTGTTACATCAGTCAGGCTCAGTCCATTGAATGGTGAATACATGATAAAGTCAATACGATCGCGATCATCGGCTTCCGGTGACCAGACCAGTTTTTTTAAGGCAATATCCGGGCAATCAGCCGGGCAGGTAAATCCGGGATGAGTGACGGGATCCGGATATTTTTCGCGATAGGAGTCTTTATATCCTGCTTTTTCAAGCATAACGGACACATCCCAGGGAACAACCAGGCCATAATGGTCACGCATATCTTTAGTTGCTTCCGTCCAGTCCAGATGAGAAGGCTCGTTGAAGTCACCTCCCAGGATAACGATACGACCTGCCGCTTTGTCTTTTTCTGCTTCTTTGATGAAACGGGCGATAGCATCGTCACGAACGGATGCACGGTTCAGTACCAGAATCGAGTCCAGATTCGTAACCGGTTCTATTTTATTCCAATTGTTACCGTCATATCCACGGGCATCATAGTAAGCGCAATTGCGGTAATCCAGATGGGCAGTGTATACGGCAAATTCCTGGTCCCCTTTTTTCGTTACCAGGCGATAGATGCTTCCCCGGTCGTCGTTCAAAGGATAAACAGTGCTGCTGTCGCTGATGGGATAGCGGCTTAGTAATCCGGAATCTTCCGTGTAGAAAGAATAATATGTTTGTCCGCGTTTTTGGAGAGCTTCAACGATACGGTCGCAGAAACGTGTGTTGTGGTAATTTCGTACCTCGCTCAATGTAACGAAATCGGCATCGCTGCGAACAATTTCATCTGCAACGGCATCAAATCCGTTTTCTACTACGGTTCCTTCCTGCCAGATATTAAACTGGAGAACTTTAAATGTTTCTGTTTTCTGACAGGACGAGAAGCAGAGAGTGATTATAAACAGTAGAACTGTTGTGAATAGACTTTTTTTCATGGTGTTTATGCTTTTTTGTTTAGCTCTGCGAAATTAATTAAATTTCGGATAAATTGGGGTGGATTTTTTTATTTATTAGTGTTACAACGGTTTTACAAGACTCTTTTGTTATCTTTGCAGCAGACAATCAAACACAGAACAGAGTATGGACGGTAAGAGAGTATTTGTCACCGGTGGTGCTAAGGGGATCGGTGCAGCTATTGTAACTGCATTTTGTAATGTGGGAGCAAGGGTCGCTTTTTGTGATACAGATGAAAAAGCGGCTTCGCGTCTTTGCGATCTATTACCTACTTTCGTCCAGTTCTTCCAGGCTGATGCAAGTGATCCGGAAGCTCTTCAAAAAGTTATCAACAGGCTTTTCAACATGTGGGGAGATATAGATGTGATTGTTAATAATGTGGGAATCAGTGAATTCTCTCCATTGGTCGAAACGAGTATTGAACAGTTCAATAAAGTGTTGTCAACAAACCTGCGACCGGTGTTTATAACTTCACGGGCATTGGCTATCCATCGGAATAATGAGGAAGGGAAACAGCGTTACGGTCGGATCATCAATATTGCCTCTACCCGTTATCTCCAAAGCGAACCCGGTTCGGAATGTTATGCAGCTTCCAAAGGGGGGATTGTTTCGTTGACACATGCACTTGCATTGTCTTTCAGTGATTATAATATTACTGTAAACAGTATCAGTCCGGGATGGATACAGAATGAAGACTACCGTTTGCTGAAACGGTCAGACCATAACCAACATCCGTCAGGACGTGTGGGGCGTCCTTCAGATATAGCAAGCGCCTGCCTTTTCCTGGCTGCCCCGGAAAATGATTTCATCAACGGCCAGAATATTGTAATAGACGGCGGGATGACTAAGAAGATGATTTATGAATAATCGGTACGTTAATTAATGCCTATCCTGATATTTTTGCCTTTAAACGCCGGATAGAACAGGAACTGCGGATCCATACGTTTGTTCCAGGGATTATATTCATAATTTACTCCGACACCGAAACTGAAATTATCCTTTACTTTAAATTCAAAAGCACCTCCTACGCTTGTATGATTATAATAGGGATTCAGCAGCATATGAGGATTCGTACGTTCTCCTTTCTGATAGAAAGCATATTGCCCCCAACCTTTGACAGTCATCCAGTCGACCACCTCGATGCTGACAGTGGCGTTAACACCTCCCATAAAGTCAGGACTGTAGTTGAACGGCGTGAAGTAACGTCCGGCAAATGCACCTCCTGTAAGTGTCCACCGGTCCTGGTGCCATACTAATGATGAACTAACCCTTGTAAGTCCTCCTACTCCTGGCCAGGTAAATTGTTCTCCGACTGTCAGCAGACCGGTTGTTTCGCTGATCGGGGTAAAACTAGCCTCCTGAAAATCGAGTGCCATTGGAGATACGCGGCGTAGCATTGGAGTAAACGGATTAAAGAATGGGCGATAGGCGGCTGACAGAACCTGCATATCCATCGGACGTTGATCTTGAATTTCAGGGAAGTCCGGAGTGAATTCCCTGAGTTTCTTCTCCAACTCCGTCCTTAGAGAAGGAGTATATGTTTTATAGGAAAATTCAGGAATATTGAAATTGAATTTTTGAAACTTGGGAATAGCAATCATTTTCCCATCACCATTCAGAACATAGTCAAAAACAGACTGTGCGTGCCCACAGCATACACATGTCACTAGTACTATAATTATAAAATATCCCCGCTTCATACACAACATCATTTTATTGACGCTAAGATAGATTATTTACTTAAAATAAGATATTTATTGATCTTGTTTTTACTTAAAATAGTAGAAAAACTACATATTAATTCTTGTAGGGGCTGCTAGCAGGAGAAAATATAGCATATCTTTGCCTTTAATAAGAAAAAGAAAGGAATGTTACGTATGAAAATTAAAAGTTATATACTGGTTATTTTATTTTCGCTGTCATTTGCAGCTTGCGAGAAAGAGGATAACAATGGACCAAAAACAGATAATGATGTGAATCTGTGGATAGAAAGGATTATGAGAGAAAACTATCTTTGGTATTCTGAACTTCCTGAAAAAAATAAGTTGAATTTTGATGCGGAACCGGAGGATTTCTTACTTTCTTTATTATCAGATAAAGACGGTAAAGACCTGCCCGAAGGCCATCATTATTATTCAACTCTGGAAAAGGCGGTAGCAACGAAAAGTATTTTTAATGATAGAGATTCGTATGGATTCGATTTCGCTACTTCCAATTTAAAAAGTGGGAATAACATTTATAAAATAGCTGTTGTCCTTTATGTATTAAAGGACTCACCGGCCGAGGAAGCCGGGTTGAAACGTGGTGACTGGATTCTGGGTGTAAATGGGGCAGAAGGCACGATTCAAAATTATGATATATTGAGAAGCGGAGGCAGTGTGTCTCTTCAACTGGCACGATATGATGAGGATAGGGAGGTTATTATTCCGACCAGAGAAATAGCGTTGGGAGCATCCCGTGTTGTGGAAGATACCCCTTTTCTGAAAGATTCGGTTTATACTATCGGTAATAGCTGTATCGGTTATTTGATGTATAATCATTTTACTATCGGTCCGGATGGGCGTGACGATATGAGTTATAATCTTTACCTGCAACAATTATTTGAAAAGTTCAAAAGCCGGAATGTAAATGAGTTTGTGCTCGATTTACGGTATAATGGCGGTGGTGATGTGAGGTGTGCCCAGTTACTGGCCTCTTTACTTGCTCCTGAAAGTGTGTTGGGAGATACATTTTGTAAACTGGAATATAATGACAAAAACGAAAGTAAGAATAATGTGATACCTCTCCTGAAAACATCAGAGGTCCGATCTGGAAATCTCAACTTGAAACGGTTGTTCGTTTTGACAGGAAGCAATACTGCTTCATCTTCTGAACTTGTTATCAATTCTTTGAAGCCTTATCTGGGTAATAATGTTCGTCTGATCGGTGTACAAACTTTCGGTAAAACGGTAGGGATGAGTGTTTATGACGAATCGGAGAAATATGGTTGGATTTTTTCACCTGTTACATTCCGTAGTTATAATAAGGAAGGTAAGGCTGATTATGCAGATGGTTTTTCTCCTGATATTAGGATCAATGAGTTTAATTGGAACTTGGTAAATTTTGGAGAAACGAATGAACCTTTGTTGGCAGAGGCTATCTACGAAATAACAGGTCGGTCTTCATTGAAATCGGTGCGTTCTGCTTCAAAGCCTGTTCCTTTGGATATTTCTTATTCTCCCCAACAGAGTATTAGAAATAATATGGTATTATATATCGAGTGATAATTATTTATTTTTCTCCACTATAGCTGCAACATTAGGAGAGGCTTTTTCATCATACAGATAGAGAGTAATATTACCTATGGACGAACAGCTGTTAATTGCCGGATGCAAACGTGGGGAGTCATGGGCTCGTAAAGAAGTCTACGAGCTGTATGCTCCTGCCATGATGAGTGTGTGTATGCGGTATGTCAATAACAGGGAAACTGCTCGCGACTTGTTGCAAGACGGATTTATCAAGATATTCACAAAGATCGGAAGTTATACGGGATCTGGTGCGTTTCCCGGTTGGGTACGCAGGGTGTTCGTTACTACTGCTCTTGAATATCTCCGAAAAAATGATGCAATCCGGTTAAGCGTAAACTTTGATGACTGCGGGGATTTGGTTGATGAGGTCGATGTGTCGGCTTTAGACCGTTTGTCGGCAGATGACCTGCATGCTTGTATTGCCCGTTTGCCGAATGGCTACCGGACGGTGTTCAACCTCTATGCGATAGAGGGATATTCTCACAGTGAAATAGCAGAAATGCTACATATAAGCGAAGTAACCTCGCGAACACAGTTCATCAGGGCGCGGAAAGTGTTACAGAAAAGTGTTCAATCATTAATTATGCATGAAGATGCGCAGTGATATGGATCATAGAGAACAGTTGGATGATTTCAGCGAATTCATGAAGCAGAAACTGGAAGATCACCGGTTGCCTGTCGATGATCTTTGCTGGGAGGATATCGAGCTTCGTATGAAGCCCCGCGGACAGAAATGGTTGTGGTGGGCCGGAAGTTCTGTGGCTGCAGCTGTCATTGCATTACTGTTTTTGTTTTCACCCTTTCGGGCAGGAGACGGCTCCTATGACGGCGTGGTGCCGCCAGTGGCTTCCGTTCAGGATGAAGAGAAAATATACCAGGAGACTCAGGAGAACATTCCGGAAGAAACGGTACCTTCTGTTAATGAGTCTGTACCAGCGAAGAAATTGATTGCTGCCGCGAGACCTGACAAGCCGTTACAAATAACTGGAAATGAAGTACCGGAAACGGAAGTCGCTGAGGAAATACAGGAACAGGAAAAAACGATGCAGCAACCGGATGTTGAGAAAAGTACAAAGGATACTAAGGAGCAGCCGGAAAAGAAACAGAAGAAACAGGATTTGTATAGTTATGAATCGAAAAAATATAATTTCTCTTCTGCAGGTAAGAAAAAGACAGCGGAAAGCGGATGGTCTATCAATGCCGGTTTCGGTACTGGTGGCCATGTTTCGCTAGGACTCGGAAATGGAGATCTTACAATGGATATGGATAATCCTTCGAGTAGTATAACTCCGGGTAATCCGGGAGAGGTATCTCCTCCACCGGTCAAGCCACCTTTGTTTGAAAATTCGAATGTATTGCCTCCTGAACAATATACAGAGGTGGATGCTGCGCTGCCTCTTTCTTTCGGTGTGACAGTCCGGAAAGATTTTAATCGTTATATCGGGGTGGAGACAGGGTTGGTATATACTTATTTATCTTCCAATTTGTCAACATGGGATAAAGTTCAGTATAAGTCCCGCCTGGAACTTCACTATCTGGGTATACCTGTCAATCTGGTTGTATCCCTTTGGCAAAATCCACGATGGAAAATATACCTGTCGGGCGGCTTTATGATGGAAAAAGGGTTACGGTCCAAACAGACGGAGAATAGGTTCTGGCAGTTTGAACAGGTGAATAATGTTGAGAAGAAAGGCATAAACGGCCTGCAATGGTCATTGAATGCTTCTGCCGGTGTGTCCTATCGTTTTTACAGGGATTGGAGTTTTTATTTCGAACCACGTATTTCGCATTATTTTGATAATGACCAGCCGCCGAGTATCCGGACAGAGAATTCTGTGATTATCGGACTTGGTGCAGGTATTCGTTTTGATTTTTAATTGAAAGAACTATAAGTATTTATCCACTAAATGTATTGAAGATGAAAAAACTAATGAGTCTGTTTTGTGTGTCGTTGATCTGTTTGTTTTGCGGATGCAACGATGATATGAAAGTGAGGGAGACGATCACTTATACAGTGAACAAACCGGTATATATGTCTGCTGATGTATTCCGTTCTTCCGTGAAAGTAACCACTCAGCCGGAAGAGATAACCCAGAAGGGGAAGATTTGTTTTTATGAAGGTTATTTGTATGTGTCGGAGCCAGGAAAAGGAATTCATATTATTGATAACCGTAATCCGTCATCGCCAGCTTCGGTTGGGTTTATTGAATTGATGGGGAATGCCGACCTGGCAATACGCAACAATCTGTTATATGCGGATTCGTATGTCGATCTGGTGTGGTTCGATATCAGCAATCCTGCTTTACCTGCGTTGAAGAATCGATTGGAAAATGTATTTCTCCAGAGCTTTCCACCGATTGAGGAAGGCATAATCGATTCCGAAGTTTTTTCTGAAGCAGGTAGAGCGAAAGGTGTTGTTGTCGGCTGGACACAGGAGGAGGTAACAGAAACCTATGAGTATTATAAAGATGAAATCTATTATAATGATATGGGGGCCATTTCTGAAAGTAGCAGTGGTGGTGGCTCCATCGGTGTGAATGGCTCTATGTCCCGTTTCGGCCTTTATAAGGATTATCTGTATGTTGTATTGAATAATCAGATGGACATTTTCGATCTTTCCGGTACGGAACCTGTTGTAGCGGCGGAAACGATTCCTGTCGGATGGAATGTGGAAACTATTTTCAGTTATAAGGATTGTATGTTTATGGGAACGCCGACCGGAATGTTGATTTATTCCGTAAAAGATCCGTTAAAACCTGAATATCAGTCGTCATTGACTCATGTATATGGCTGTGACCCGGTTGTGGTGGAGGATGATATTGCCTATGTAACCGTTCATTCTGGTAATAACTGCGGACAAAACTTCAATGAGTTGATCATTATTAATGTCAGTGACGTGAAACGTCCCCAGCCGATAGTTTCCTATACAATGACTAAACCGAAAGGATTGGGAATCGATAACGGTACGCTTTTCCTTTGTGACGATGGTTTGAAGATCTATAATGCCAATGACCCACAGACTCTGATGGCAAACCGCCTGGCCCATTATTCCGGTATGGAAGGTTATGATGTAATCCCTTATAATAATGTATTGATGATGATTGCCGAAGACGGTATTTACCAGTATGATTATTCGGATTTGAAGGAGATCCGGTTGCTGAGTAAGATTGCGGTGAAGAAGTAATGTTGTTATTAATAATGAAAGAGGAAACCCCATGACAGGATTTCCTCTTTTTGATTTATTACCAACCGGTAGGTTGGCTGATGTTTGGATTGGCTGTAACTTCATCCTGAGGAAGAGGCCATGAGTCATTTTTGGGGAAAGTACAATTACGTTCTTCAATTGTTACAAACGAATTTGTTTTTGGATTCCATGCTCCCTGGATGGAACCAGACATTGTTTGTGCCCCAATATTCCAGCGACGAATATCATCGTATCGTTTTCCTTCGAAGCCAAATTCAACACGACGTTCGCGACGATACAGTTCACGTACTTTTTCCTGTGAGTTATAAACTGTTTTATCCATATTAGGCATTCCGGCACGATTACGAATCATATTTATATACTTTTCAACGTCAGGATTTTGCCAATCGCCACTTTCAACCAGACATTCAACGTAAGTTAGCAATACTTCTGCATAACGATATAACATGAAGTCCAAACTTCCGCGTCCACTGGCACGGTCTTGTTCGCTTGCAAATTTCTTTAGCATATAACCGGAAGCCGGAGCTCCTGTTTTTGTATAATAATCGCTACTATTTACATCAAATGGTGTATAAGTATAGTTTTTGAAAGAAGTATTATCGCCCGGCATCATTACTGTTGTATACAATCGGGGATCACGTTCTTTATAGAGAGGGTCCTTTTCATATTCAGTACGTTCATTAGCTGGCAGTGACTGGAGCGTTTTACCGTCGATTGTTTCAAATTCATCAACGAATGATTTTAAAACACCGCAGGTTCCCTGACCACCTAATGACATGCTTATGCAACGGAACCAGAATTGATTCAGACCATTGGAGGTAAAAATGATACGTTCTTTATTTTGTTTCCCTACATAATTAAATAAATCGCGATAATTTTTACCGGGATCTTCGTCTGCCAATTCTGTATAATATAATTCAAATACACCAGAATCTATCAATTGTTTTGCAGCTGCTTTTGCAATGTCATATTTTTGGAATTGTAAATTTAAATCCATTTTTAAGACTAAAGCAGAAGAACGAGACATACGGGCACGACGTCCTTCATCCCAGATAAAGGGACACACATTATCATCTGTTATGTTGATTATAGCATCGAATTCTCTATTCAAAAAATCTAAGCATTCTTCAACCGTATTACGTGACATAAAGTTTTCGGTTGGAGTCAATGATTTCTCAAGAATAGGTATACCATCGTGACGACCATACAGTAAGAATAACTGCATATGATACCAGGCACGCCAAACACGAACATCCGCTTTCATACGATCACGTTCATATTCGAGTGTAAAATATGCATTATCAACATGTTCCAGAAAACGGTTGCATCGGCGGATATATTCGTAATATCTATCCCATAGTTTGCTGATATAACCACCTGAAGTCGGTGTTGCCGAGCCATTGGCCAGATTGACGACTTCTGTCTGAAAGTTAGAACGGAAGTACTGATTATCTGTCATACCTTCCATGTGGATCCATGCAACGTTTGTAACTGTGTTACTTGTAAAATAGGAACCGTTAGGCCAGGCTTTACATTGTCCCAATGCTGTTTCGCATTCATTCATAGTTTTCCAGAAATCATCATCGGTTACTCCGGTCGGATGATCTCTTGTCAAAAAATCAGAACAACTACAAAATAAGAGTAACAACGAAGTAAAAGCCCATGTCGTTATTTTATTATTTAATTTCATAATCTTTTTATTTATAGGTTTATTATTAGAAATTCAGACTAACTCCCATAGAATAGGTTTTAACCAGTGGATATGAACTTTTCTGTCCGCGGCTTTCCGGGTCAACCAATTTTTCTTTTGCGAAAGTGAAAGGATTTTGTGCATTGATATATACACGGATATTGGATATTCCGATTTTTTTTAGTCCCATCTGATCGAATAGGTATCCTAGCTGAATATATTTTACACGGCAATAACTTGCATCGAAATGCCAAAAATCTGAACGGTGATTATTATTGCCATATGTAGAATTAGGAGCAATACGCGGATAACGTGCATTGGTATTAGTAGGAGTCCAATAGTCTGTTTGTACGGAAAGTGGTGTTTGTCCGTCTCCTGAAGTACTTAAGCCAAAAGAATACGGTTCTGAGTAGTAGGCGTCGACACCTGAAACTCCTTGAAATAAAACTTCCAATGACCATTTTTTGTAATCGAGGCTTATGTTGGCAAAATAATTTAATTTAGGTTGCTCGTCACCACGGATAACACGGTCGTCAGTAGTTATTTTACCGTCTTTATTTGTGTCAAGATAGTGTATATCTCCTGGTTGTTGTCCATCATAAATAATTACACCATCTTTAGGTATCCAATTACCGCTTTCGTCTTTGCTAAAATCACTTTCCTGTAATAAGTCGGCTGTCGGATAAACATAAAAGCTTTTTAAAGCATATCCTACTGTGTTTATATTATCTCCGTTATCATACGGACCTCCGTACAGTTCTTCGATTTTATTTTTGTTTTGAGATAAACCTCCATGGATGTTAAAACCAAAATCTTTGGTTAGCTGTTTGTTGTAATTGAGATCAAGTTCCCAACCGTGGTTTCTTAATTCTCCGGCATTCATTGGTACTTTTTCAATACCACCAACATATGAAATAGGAGGAGTTATGATAAGATCGGTAGTCAATTTATCGTAGTAATCGAATGTAATATTGATATCTTTGAGTATTCTGATGTCTGCACCGACATTGAGCATATTTACTTTTTCCCATGTTATGTCTGGATTACCATAAGTTGTTTCATTACCATTTGATGAATTGATCAAAGATTGATATTTGTATAGACCGATGTTTTCATTTCCCAATAAACCGTAAGATGCCCTTAGTTTTAATTCATTTAACCATTTTGCGCTTTTTATGAATTTTTCTTCATGTATATTCCAACCTGCACCGACAGAAGGGAAAACTCCATATTTATTACCTTTCCCAAAGCGGGATGAACCGTCACGACGAACAGTTCCTTCCAATAAGAAACGACGATCGAATGTATAATTAGCTTTGCCGAATACAGAGACCATTGACCATTGATCCCAGTCTCCATTATTTGTTAATTCCTGATTATATCCCCCTATAACAAATAAGCGGTGTTTGTCTTTCTCAAATGTATATTCAGCGGTAGCTCCTACATAGTAGTAACTTGAACGGTCTTTACTTGCACTATTAATCGAGCCCCAGGTTTCGAGCAAAGCCCCGGAAGTATAATCAAAAAAGTTATAGGCGGCTCGTTGGCGATTAGTGGCACTACTACTAACACGATACGAATATTGGCCTCTTAATATTAACTTGGGAATAACTTCCCAGCGAGGTGCAATATTGATACTAACATTGTCTTCCAGAGCTTTAAATTGTCCGCCACGATCAATTAATGCGGCAGGATTGCGTTGTTCCGGACGATTTCCGTAAAATACGATATCGCTTCCTTCTTTCATCGGATAACGTGCAACTGTATTGGGGGGAGTGCCATACATATAAGAAATGATAGAAGAAGTATATGCTCCATCTCTGTACATGGGTTCCTGACGATTGGTACGGTATGAATTAAAGTCCATATTGACTGACAGGTTATCAAGCAAACTTACAGATGTATTGGCACGTATGTTGATACGATCTGAATTGGCTTTTTCGACCAGACCCTCGTTTTTAAGGTAATTAGCAGTTAATGCGAAACGAGCCAGATTGCTACCACCGGATACAGATACGGAGTGACTTTGAACAGAACCTGTTTTGAATAAAAAATCTGCCCAGTCCACATCCGGATATTTAACAGGGTCTACTCCTTTACGTGTATTGTCTATTTCCTCTTGTGAATAGATAGGGTCACCTCCGATATTTGTATTGGCAGCATTCAACATTTCCATATATCCTGCACCATCAATAAATTCGGGCAGATAAGTTGCTTTCTGGATTCCGAAATAACCGTTATATGAAACATTTACTTTACCCGGGGTTCCGCGTTTTGTTTTTACAACAATAACGCCGTTTGCTGCACGGGCTCCATAGATAGCGGCGGCCGCCGCATCTTTTAGTACGGTAACACTTTCGATGGTATTCGGATCAAGGTTATTCATATCCATTGGAATACCGTCCACTAATACAAGAGGATCACTATTCGTTGTTAAGGAAGATATACCGCGGATTTTAATAGTTGCGGCATCTGCACCCGGTAAACCTGAACTTTGAGTTACATTCAAACCAGTTATACCTCCCTGTAATGATTGGGATAAAGATGTAATAGGCTTTGTAGTTAGATTTTTACTTATATCCAGAGAAGATACGGATGAAATAGTATTTAGTTTCTTCTCCTCAGAAAAACCAGTTACGATAATTTCATCCAAAGTCTCACTGTCTTCACTCAAAGAAACGCTTAAGTTACTGATTGCACGTGAAACAACATATTCATATTCTTTGAATCCCAGGAAGTTGAAAACAAGTATGTCTCCACGTTTTGCTTTAATAGAAAAATAACCGTTCTGGTCACTTATTGTACCAAGTTTTGTCCCTTTGATAGAAATGTTTACACCAGCCATCGGGTAAGGAGGTTCTGAGTTTTCCAATACCTGACCTTGGACTGTCCAAGGTCTATCATCAGCCTGGCTGATGATAGTGGATTGTACTTCATCTTTTGCTTTTTTTGCAATAGCGATATAATTGTCTATTTGCTTAAAAGTATATCCGTCTCCCAATACAGCAGATAATGCTTCTTTTATATCGGAAGTTTTAATGTCTACGGACACACTTTTATTTGTGGCTAATTCTTCTGTACTGTAAGCGATTTTAATACCGGATTGCTCTGAAATAGCATCCAGTATTTGTTCCATCTTTGCGTTCTTGAAAGATAGAACTAAGGTATAATTTTGTTCGAAGACAGATTCAAATGCAAAAGCATTGAATGGAACTGCCAATATAAAACAGTTCAGTAAAATGATAAACAATGATCGTTTTAAGACTTTTTGTGCTTTGC
The DNA here is from genome assembly GCF_000969835.1 of Parabacteroides goldsteinii DSM 19448 = WAL 12034. Lineage (GTDB taxonomy): Bacteria > Bacteroidota > Bacteroidia > Bacteroidales > Tannerellaceae > Parabacteroides > Parabacteroides goldsteinii. The sequence goes on along the minus strand of NZ_KQ033912.1, from coordinate 1,457,967 downwards.
TGAAGTCTTCCGATGCTTTTTTTTTCATAAATTTGTAATTTACAGGTTAAACTAAAATGATTTCGTTTTTTTGATCTGTTAGCGGAGGTAGTATCTGATCCATACTGCCTCTGTTGCTTTTCATAATATTGTTATGTCATGATTATTGTTCCTCCTTTATTTTTTTGATGTTAATAATGTTATTTGTTCTCTCGAGTTTGATGTTGGAAGTATAACTGATTACTTCCAAAAGCTGATCTAGATTTGTTTCTCTCTCCGCTATAAGAGAATAATGATTATATTTTAAACTTTCATCTTCGTAGTTAACAGAAAAATCATACCACCGCTGGAGTTTTTTGACAATATCTTCCAGTGTTGCATCTTTAAAGATATATTTTCCATCTATCCAGGATGTAAATAGTTCAGTATTTACTATTCGGATATCAGTTTTTGCATTGTCTCTATTATATGTAAATTGTTCGGAAGGGGTAATAGTCACAGTTTTTTTGTTTTCAGTTTTGACAGAAACAGATCCTTCTATAAGTGTTGTACTGATCGTCTTATCAGCAGTGTAGCAGGAAACGTTGAATGAAGTTCCCAATACTTTTACTTCCATGCCATTTGCGTTGACAATAAAAGGTTTTTCCTTATTTTTTGCAACCTCAAAAAATGCTTCTCCTATAAGAGTTATCTCTCGCTTGTTACCAACGAACCGGGTCGGGTAGGTTATTTCTGTTTCTGAATTTAACCAAATACGGGTTCCGTCGGAAAGTAATAGTTGATATGTTTTTCCCTTAGGTATGACTAAATGATTATTTTGTATTGTTATTTTTTCCTCTTCTTCTTCTTGTGGTTCATAGACTAGTTTATTTTTTGCATCGTTTTTAATTACCACATGTTTTTCCTGCATGGAAAAAGATTCTTCTGTTAATGCTATTTTTTCTCCATTCTCTAAAAGTAATGTAGGCTGGCTAAATTCTTCCATGTTGACTTCATGGATAGTGGATGCCGGTTGTTTTGAAAAATAAATCATACCGGTAAATACAATAATGGCGACCATTGCTGCATAACGTGTCCAAACAGGCAGTCTGAATGTTTTCTTTTTGGAGATGGTCTGTTTATGGACCTGCTGCCATGCGAATTCCGTATTGAATGTTTTATTTTTGCTCCTATGCGTTGTGACTTGATATAATCGTTTGAGTTTTTCATATTCGGCCCGGTTAGCATCAGATGCGTCCAGCCATTCCGTAAAGATACGGCGCTCTTCATCTGTAGCTTCGTCAGCTAATATGGAATGTATAATTTGATATATTGTTTCAGAATTCATTTTTTCTTCCTTTTATATTAATTACAATCGGGAAGAAAGAAATGGGTAGGTCAAATCAGAAAAAAAAATAGAAAAAAATAAAGGTCAGGTGTTTTAACTCCTCTTTCATGATCCGGAAAGCCTCCCCCAGATGATATTTTACGGTATTGACCGATATATTGGATATTTCAGCTATTTCTTTGTATTTCAATCCGGTGATACATTTTAGCAGAAAGACTTTTCTGCATTTCTCCGGAAGTTTCTGCAATGCCAACTGTACCTCTTTTTGATAAATAAAATCGTCTTTATCGTCCAGTTGGAGATTCCATTCTTCCGTCAGCGAGGCAATGAAATCTTCTTTTATAATTTCAGATTTATAATAATTGATGCAACTGTTTCTGATTGCACGATAGGCATAGGGAAGAAATGTTTCCTGAGTAACAGTCAAATGCTTTTTCTCCCAAATTGAAATGAAGAATGTTTGAACAATATCTTCAGCAGTCTGACTGTCAGTGATATATCTGCAGGCATAGTTACATAAAAGGGAGTAGTGGTCCCGGAATAGTTTTTCAAAGATTTGTTCGTTGGCTATCTCCATAAGTTTAAATAATCTGCAATATTCGATAATTTTTTGAAGAAATACAAGTTTTATGCAAATGAATTGAGTGGAGGATAGTCCTTTTCTTTTGAATACATAAGAACTATCAGTGAATGAATTTGTTATTTAAATAGAATCATAAACAAATAAGGCGATGAAATTTTTTATAGACACAGCGAACCTGGATCAGATCCGGGAAGCGAATGATTTGGGCGTGTTGGATGGTGTGACGACCAATCCGTCATTGATGGCCAAAGAAGGAATTAAAGGAGTGGAAAACCAACGAGCACATTATTTAAAGATTTGCGAGATCGTGGATGGCGATGTGAGTGCCGAGGTGATCTCTACCGATTATGAAGGAATGATCAAAGAAGGGGAGGAACTGGCTGCTCTGAATCCGCATATCGTAGTAAAAGTTCCTTGCATTGAAGCTGGAATTAAGGCAATTAAATATTTTACGGACAAAGGTATCCGTACGAACTGTACGCTGGTCTTTTCCCGTGGTCAGGCTCTTTTGGCGGCAAAGGCCGGGGCTACTTATGTCTCTCCGTTTGTCGGACGTCTCGACGATATATCCAGTGATGGAATTGAACTGGTTGCCAAAATAGTGGAAATGTATACTTATTATGGCTATGAGACGGAAGTGCTTGCTGCTTCTATCCGTAGCACACAACATATTATCCAATGTATCGAGGCGGGAGCCGATGTGGCAACTTGCCCGTTGGCTGCTATCAAAGGTTTGTTGAAACACCCGCTTACCGATAGCGGACTGGCAACCTTTCTAGCCGACTATAAAAAGGTGAACGGATAGGCCGTCGGTGACAAATTATATTTTCTTTGTTTTATAGGGGGCAGCAAAAAGTTTGTCACGGCTGATTATTAGTGTGTTAGGACGGAAATGGCTTACAACCGGGGTAAAAAAGTACCTACTTTCGACCTCGAGTTTGTCATAGTTAACATTTGTTGGGTTTTTCTCCCGGTTGTAATAAAAACATAGAAAACGGATTCGGCGGTAGGATCGGGATGTTTATGAATTGTCATGTTCTCAGAAAAATAAAGAGGATGGAATTCTTTATTTCATTGAAGAATACTTATCTTTGCATATCAACTTAAAAGAATTAACTATGAAGTATTTAAATCCGAGAGCAGATCTTACGTTTAAACGTATTTTTGGCGAACATCCCGATCTGGTGATCAGTTTACTCAATGCCTTGTTGCCCCTGAAAGCGGGTGAGGAGATTAGAGAGATCGAATACCTCCCTTCCGAGATGGTGCCGGACAATCCCTTGCGTAAATTCAGTATTGTAGACGTTCGTTGCTGCGATGTGAAAGGGCGTCAGTTTTTGGTAGAGATGCAGATGCTTTGGTCGCCGGAGTTTCGCGAGCGAGTTCTTTTCAATGCCTCAAAAGCTTATGTGCGTCAGTTAGATGCAGGCGAAGGCTACGAATTGTTGCAGCCGGTTTATTCGCTCAACCTGGTGAACGAGGTTTTCGAACCGGCTCTGGATGGTTATTACCATCATTATGCAATGGTGCATGTGGAGCATACGGATCATATCATCGACGGTTTGCAATTGATTTTTGTCGAGCTGCCTAAGTTTACTCCCCATACCTATAGTGAGAAACGTATGCATGTCCTTTGGCTCCGTTTTCTGACTGAGATAGGTGAATCGACGCGTGTCGTCCCTCATGAATTACTGGAAGCCCCTGAAATATCGAAAGCTCTGACAGTGCTGGAAGAATCAGCCTTTACAGACGAGGAGTTAGCCGGTTACGAGCATTTCTGGGATGGTATCAGTGTTGAAAAAACTCTTTATAATAGTGCAAGACGTGAAGGGCTTGCCGAAGGAAGGGCTGAAGGAAAAGCTGAAGGTATTGCTGAAGGAAAAGCTGAAGGTATTGCTGAAGGAAGAGCCGAAGGTCTTGCCGAAGGAGAAGCGAAGGGTAAACGCCTTATTGCTGCCAACATGAAAAAGTCAGGTATTGATCCACTTATCATTGTACAATGTACCGGTTTGTCAATAGAAGAGATTGAACGACTTTAAGAGTTACTGGATAGATGCGAACATGATTTATGTCTTAATAGTTCGCATTAAAATATGATCCCGATGATATTCGGATACCATCCCGGTGATGATGAAACGTCACCGGGGTGACATGATGCAAAAGCTATAGCTTTCGAGATTAGAAGCTATAGCTTTTGTCCTTAAAGTAAGTAGCCTTTGAGCTTAGTTGTTATTCACTTCTTAAAACTTTGACAGGATTGCCCGAAGCCGCTTTGTAAGTATGCCAGCTGACGGTGAGCAGTGTTATAAAAAGTACACTGATCCCACCGAGCAGAAAGTGGAAGACGGATATTTCCGTATGATAGGCAAAGTGTTCCAACCATCGATTGAGGAAAAGCCATGATACAGGAACGGCAATGACAAAGGCTATCCCGATCCAGCCGACAAACTGTTTATTCAGTAGAAACATAATACCTAAAGTGCTGGAACCGTTTACTTTCCGAATGCCTATTTCTTTGGTGCGTTGTTCCGTAGCATACAAAGCCATTCCGAACAATCCGAAACAAGTCAGGAAAATACTGATCAGCGAGTACATGATCATTAATTCCGCCAGTTCGGTTGTTCTGCTGTTGCGTTGCATGAACTCTTTATAGACATCCTGGAAAGTAAAATATTTACCCGGATTCATCCTTTCCCATACTTCTTTAATAGCAGCCATTGTTTGCTGACGTTCTTTGCCCACTTTGATCTCTGCAAAAGCATATCGTTTATCATCATCCTGGCCGATGTAAATGATACTGGGAAAAACATCTTCTTCGAGTGAATTGGCAAACATGTTCTCGACAATACCTGCAACGACCACTTTAGGGTTGTTGCTGTTTTTTTCATATTCTTTAAAGTCTTTGTCGTATTTACTTAGTTGCTGGCCGAACGGATTTTCTCCCGGCGGAATCAGTAGGTCTGCATATTTCCGGGTGATATAGGCCGGACTTTGGAATTGTTCGAGCGCCTTATCCGGCTCAACTCCCTGTATGATGTCGATTTTTAATGTTCTCAGGAAATCACGTCCTCCCATGTATTGCGCTTTCATATAATGGCTTTCACTTCCATCCTGGTTTTTGATATTCACGGGAGCTATCCCCATGTTTAGTAAAGGACCACCTGTAAGTGTTACATTTTCTACGCCGGGTATTTTTCTTATTTCGTGTGCAAAAGCCGGTAAGTAGGAATTGTCTGCTCCCCAATTGCCCACCTCGATTAATCCGTGATATCCTTCCGCTTTGTTTTGTATAAAATGAAGTTGGTTGTTTACTGTAAGTGTTGCGATGATCAGCCCGATAGAGACTGTATATTGGGCAATCGAAAGAGCCGTTACGATCCTTCTTTTCTTGTTTCCGGTGAAAAACTCGCGATAGCCGGAGGCCGATAGTTTGGATATTTTCCGGCTGATATAAACAGAAGGAATGATCGATAACAGGAGTATGAACACTGTAATAACAGGTAATGCCTGTCTGTTAAAGAAAAAAGAAGTCTCTATCTTTCCGGAAGTGATCGAATTGAATATCGGGATCAGATCGTGTGTTATCAGCAAAGATAACAGGAAGGATACAATGACGGTCAGGAATGTATCGATAAATAGCTGGTGGTTTATATTGTTTTTTGTCGCTCCCATCAGTTTTTCCGTATGGATCATCCGCACTTGTTGCAATAGGCGGGAGAAGTTGAGATTGATATAATTGAAACAGGCAATTAGCAGGATAAGAATGGCTGAGATCAGCCCGACGTAAAGTAATGTCTTTTGACGGCTGTTCATGAAGAAGTAACTTTCCTGTGTGTATTTTTTGAAATAACTCTCTTGTAGAGTGTACAGACGGTATTTTCCGTCAGGAACAAAGGTTTGTATGCCGTCTTTATGGATTTGTTCGGCAAACTTTTTCGTATCGATCGGGCGGTTGGTCATAAACAGACATACTCCTCCAGGGATTGGCCCGTCATTTCCGATTACGGCATCGAAGTCGATATAAGATTGTTTACGCGATTTCAGCACAGCGGCAATCTGATAGGTGGTTTCATTCTTTCCCTCTTCAATCGTACCATCCTCCCGTACACGGGTCGTTACATTATTTTCACCGGTTATGATTGTTTGGCCGATCGGATTCTCTTTACCGAAATACTTTTGGGCGCATTTTTCCGATAAGGCGATCTTGTTCGGTTGTGTCAGCACTTCGTTCAAATCTCCATACAATACCTTATAAGGGAAGAAATGGGGAAACGAGGCTTCTGTTGTCATTATAATGATGGGGTCGAAACGGGTATTGTTTACTTTTATGTAATCCATTCCGATATTATTAAGGCATACATGATCTATAATCTCCGGGTATTTTTCTTTAATCTCGGCTGCAATACCACCGGCAGTGAAACAAACCCGTTCACCCGGTTGGATCGGCGAATCCTGGTCCATCATATAAATAGTCTCCCGGTGAGGATTATCCGCCTCCAGGTTATACTCATGGATAACGAAAATAGCTAGCAAGTTCGTGCAGGCAATGCCGATTGCCAGGCTGACGATCGATATGATTGAAAATGTCTTGTTCCGCCACCAGCTTCGCAGGACGAGTTTGAATGCGATTGCTTTCATTTTGTAATTCATAATAGGTTATTCACTTCTTAATACTTTAACAGGATTACCGGATGCAGCTTTGTAGCTGTGCCAGCTGACGGTGAGTAGGGTGATGAGCAGGACAAAAAAACCGCTTATCAGATAGATTCCGATGTTCATATCCGTGTGGTAGACGAAATTTTCCAACCAGCGGTTGAGTAGCAGCCAGGTAATAGGGATAGCAATGATAAAGGAAATGCCTATCCAGGATATGAACTGGCTGTTGAGCAGTAACATGATTTGGGGGCTGGTCGCTCCATTCACTTTCCGGATACCTATTTCTTTGGTGCGTTGTTCGGTTGCATAGAGTGCCATTCCAAACAGGCCGCAGCAAGTCAGGAAGAGGCTGATCAATGAATACATAAACAGCAGCCGGGAGAGTTCGGTTGTTTTCTCGTTCCGTTGCAGGAACTTTTGGTAAACATCCTGGTACGTGAAATAGTTACCCGGGTTTACCTTATTCCATGCTTCCCGTACGGCGGCGATACTCTTTTCTCTGTCGTCGCCGAGGCGTATATAAATGTAATTGAACGAATTTTGAGGACTGTTGTTGATCTGTATGGTAAAAGGATAAACCTCACTTTCCAGCGTATGTGTGTATAAGTTATCGACGATACCGGCAATTGTCGTGACCGGTGCATTTGACGGATCATTACCTGTATTCCCTTCGTCGAACTCTTTATCGATCGCATTAATCGGCTTACCGATCGGGTTTTCTCCTTTTCCGACCAGTATCTCTGCATATTTCTCATTGATATATACCGGACGGGTATATTTTTCGACGGCCTGTTCGGGAGGAAGGCCTTTTAACAGCTTCAGTTGTAAGGCGTCCAGGAAGTCTGGTTCGCCGAAATAGTTGATTTGTGCCGTATAGTTTTCACTGCCGTCTTCATTTTTCAGGACGATTTGCATTATCCAACTGTCCAGGATAGAGCTTCCGGCAAGGGATACGTGCTTTATCTCCGGGTGTTTTTTTAGTTCCCGGGCAAAGGGACGGACATAAGAACCGTCTTCTTGCCAATCTCCTATTTCAATCAGGTTTTTATAATTATCTCCTCCTTGGCGGATGAAGTGAAGTTGGTCGTTTACCGTCAGTGTGGCAATGACCAGGCCGATAGAAATAACATATTGGGCGATGGATAATGAGGTGACTATCTTCCTCTTTTTATTTCCGGTGAAAAACTCCCGGTAGCCGGAGCTGGAAAGCCTGGATATCTTTCGTCCCATATAGGTTGCCGGAATTATGGATAACAGCAGGATAAAACAACAGATGACTGGCAATGATTGTCCGTTGAAAAAGAAAGAGGAATGCAATTGCCCGTTTACGATTGAGTTGAACAGGGGAAGCAGGTCATGGGTAATCAGCAACGAGCAGAGGAAGGCAATGATTACCGTCAGGAAGGTATCCAGAAAAAGTTGCAGGTCGATTTCTTTCCGGCTGGCTCCCATCAGTTTCTGTGTATGAATCATCCGTACCTGTTGAAGGAGACGTGAGAAGTTGAGGTTGATATAATTGAAACAGGCTATCAGCAGAATCAGGATGGCGGAGATTAATCCTACATAGAGCAATGTAGGCTGACGGAAATTCAGATAGTACGATTTCTGTCCTTCGGGCGCGTAGAAGTAGCTTTCCTGTAAAGTATCCAGATAATAATTCCCCAGGTCACCCTGTAAAGTAGGGATTTTGTCTTTTTTCAATTGTGCTTCAAATGCTTTCCGGTCGATTGGCTTGTTCATCAGTAACAGGCTGGTACCGCCATAGAAAGGATCTGAAATGGCCGTTACTGCCTCCAGGTTTAAAAAAGATTGTTCCCGGTCGGCTATGATAGCGGCAACCTGGTAAGCGTGTTCGTTGTTAGTACTGCCTTTGGTACTCATCTCTTCATCGGGAAGGTTGAAATGTATTATTTTGCCAATCGGATTGGTTTTTCCGAAAAGTTTCCGGGCAGTTTGTTCGGTAAGGGCCAGTTTGTCGGGCTGGGTCAAGGCTTCTTTCAGGTTTCCGGAGAGTACTTTATAAGGGAAAAACTCAGACAAAGACGGATCGGCGGAGACGAGACGAATCGGTGCGTGTTTCACATTATCGATAGAGATGTATTTGACGGTTTCTCCGCTTATCCGGAGATAGTTCTCAACTTCGCTGTATTTCTCTTTCAGCATTGCCGGGATATCGCCTCCTGCATAGATTGTCTTTTCTCCGGTTTTCATCGGCCAGTCCTGGCTGAGTATCCAGATACGTTCTTTGTTCGGATTTCCTTTCTCTATTCCATATTCATGAATAGTGAATACGGCCAGCAGGTTTGTGCAGGCAATGCCGATCGCCAGGCTGACGATGGAGATTATTGAGAATGTTTTGTTTCTCCACCAGCTGCGGAATACAAGTTTTAGAGCGACAGTTTTCATAAATTCGATATTAGGCTTTTCGTACCGTTCTTTTTCGAATGGCATTTCAAATCTATCCTCTTTCTTTTGTAGAGACAAAGAATAAGTGAAAATAATTGAAGGATACAGTCAAATTGTCTAAATATTAGACAATGGGAGTTGGGAGAAAAAAGAATCCGTATATCTTTGCTTTTGTTATGAGAAATGGAAAGATTATAGTAGTGGACGATAATGAGGCGGTGCTTAAAACATTGCGAATGATTCTTTCGCGTGAATTTAAGACGGTGGTTTGTGCTTCGGTGCCGACTTTGCTGCCTGCTTTGCTTCGGGAAGATGATGTGGATGTTGTCCTGTTGGATATGAATTTCGGAACCGGGAAGCAGAGCGGGGGAGAGGGGCTTTTCTGGCTGGACCGTATCCGTGAACGTCCGAATCCGCCGGAAGTCGTGCTGATAACTGCTTTTGGCGATATCGAACTGGCTGTCTCTTCCCTGAAAAAGGGAGCGGTGGATTTTATCGTGAAACCCTGGGATAATGATAAACTCTTGTCGACTGTTATCGCTGCCTGGGAATCCCGTTCCGGGAGAAAACAAAATTCCTCTCGAAAGGAATCGGAATTTCTTTCGGAAGAAACAGATTCTGTCGTTACATTGCTTGTCAACTCCCTGCTCCGGAAATATGCGACGGCCTATGGGAAACCTTTTCCCGGAATTACTCCCGGTGCATTGCATAAATTGTCGGACAGGATGCTCAATGGTGACCTCAGTCTTTTGCAGCAGACCATAGAGCGTGCCGTGCTTCTTTCAAATTCATCCGTGCTCGATAGTGATGACTTTTATATGGACGCTCCTCCTGTAACTGTTTCCCATCCGGTTACTTTGGAAGAGATGGAGAAACAGTTTATCAGTGAAGTGCTGGCAGAGAAAAAAGGAAATCTGACACTTTGTGCCCAGCAACTGAATATCAGTAGGCAGACACTCTATAATAAGATGAAGAAATATGATTTATAGAAATATCGAACATCCTGTTTATCTTACCACAATCATCACATACTGATTTTCCTGTATTCTCTTGTTGTCAAGGAGATCCAGTAGTTTTTGCTGTTTAGGCGAGCCGGTTCGTTCTACGTTCATACGCATTTCTGTCAGTGTACGGATCATATAAAGATAACCGTCTGTTTGTCCGTCCGGCCAGAAAGTGAGTCCGCCGTCCAGGTCGTTGACAAATCCCTGTCCTCTACGCGGAAGGACATACGTTTTACCTTCATCTTTCATATAAACAGCCTGATAACTCAGTGTCGGTTTGTACTCATATTCAAATCCCAGCCAGCTTACGAGCTTTGGACCTTTCTTTTGATACAGGCCCATGAATAAACCTTTTGAGTTTTCATATAAAGTACGCAACCATATCTTCTCATCCGTAACTTCTTGTTTTTCTGCATAGTCAGTCAGGATGCCGTATCTCCCGAGATTCAGATTGTACAAAGGTACAACAGTCTGCGGATCATGCATCTGGAATACGGTATCACAGAACGGTATCATAAAAGTCATTTGATCCTGTGCCTCATTCCAATAGGATGTCTGGAAGAATGGGATATTATCCGTTTGCGATTTGGAAAGCGTCGACTTATCCTTTAAGGTGAACTTTCCGAGCGTTTCGCCAGCCAGGTTAAAAGTCAGCATGCAGTTCGGAACACCGCTTGTGTCTTCATAGTGGCTCAACATATATCCGTCGGATGAGAATCCCAGTAGTTTATCTTTTCCCAGGTTGATTGTGTATTTCTTTTCCACTGTTTCAGGAAAAACATACCGGGTGATTGTCAACATCGTATCTAGTGGAGGCAGTTCAATGATTTGTGGGTCGCAAGGCTCTTGGCTTCCTCTGGTTTCCACATCTTTACCGCTCATGGCACAATACATGCGGGTCGTCTTTTTGTCATAAAACAGATTATGCCCGTTCATTTCATTATTCCATTTATAGGCCAGTGCCTTGAAACCGTATCGTTTGCTTGGCCTTCCTATTTTCCGGTAATAGAGCCGCGGGTTGTTGAACGTGATGAAAGCATTGCTGTCAGGTATGGAAATAGCTTGCTTTACCGTAAAGTTACCGTCTCCGACAATATAATAATCTATTTCCGAAGCGATCTGGCTTAACTTCAATGGTTGCTTTTCGCCATCGAGGGCACTTTCCAAATCTATATGGGTAGGAGCAACAGAATAATCGACTTTCCCTTCATATTTAGGGGGAGTGATTGGACGGGTGCTCTTTCCTTCTTTTTGTTTACAGCCGCTCAGTGTACCGAGACATACAGCACAGGTGGCAATCAGAATATATAATGTTTTCATGATACCGGTTTTTTTAATTGATTGCCTCAAAAATAGGTATTATTTATTGATTTGTATTCATTAAATACGATTTTATCGTTTATTTACGAATAAACAGTAATAATGTTGCATACCAATGATTTAATAGCTTTATTTGTATATAGTAATCTAAATACCAATTAGTATGGATGCAAGTTCGAAACTTTTAGGCGGTTTATTAATCACTTTGGCTACTGTTTCTTGTATTACGGGGAATAAAAACAACGCCGGACGTAAGAATCTTTTGAAGGATTGTCCCGTTGTAGGCCAGTATGTTCAGGTGGGAGACAACAAGGTCTTGTCGTGTGACCAGAAGTTATTGACAGATACGATCCGTCTTCCTCTTAGTTTCTTTACAGAAGATATGGAAATCGTTAAATTGGATGGTAGGGATACGGCATTGGTTACTCAATGTGGTGTTAGTCTTTCCGATAATTATATTCTGATACATAGCGGATATCCTCCTACTGCTTTTAAACTTTTTGACAGGAAAGGAAATTATCTGACGGATGTAGGTGCTGTCGGTCAAGGTCCGGGTGAATATAACTTTGTATATGATGCCCAGATTGACGAGAAAAACGATCGTATTTATTTGATGCCCTGGCAAACGGAGAATCTGTTTGTTTATAATTTAAAAGGTGAGACGCTAGCTCCCATACCTCTTGGGATTCGTTGTCCGAAAGCCATGTTCAAAGTTGATCCGGAAAAGGGTACGTTGACGGTGGCTACATTACCTTTTCCGAAAACTCCGGCTCTTGTCTGGGTACAGGATTTAGCTGGAAATCATATTCAGGAAGTGGGCCCCGGGCATTTGGAAGTTCCCTGGACTTTTAATAATGAGATATTATGTAATTTGAATATGCCCAATGTGTTTGATGTCAATCTTTTATGTGTAGAACCGACTCGTCCAGATTCTCTATATCATTATGATATTGAGAATAACCGGTTGCGCCCGACTTTTACATTTAATCATTCAAAAACAGATCCTATCCCCTGGCATGGTTTTAATGAATGGCCCAATCATTTTGTAGGACAATTTTCAGGTCCTCCTGTTGTTCAGCAAAATGAACATGGAACAATTGCGACACCAGGAGAGACAGTTCATTATATAGTAGACAAGAATACTTGCAAGGGGGCTTACTTTAAAATATATAATGATTATTTCGGAGATCAGGAAATAGAATGGCCTAGCGGAATATTCTCGAACGGTTATTATATCCGTAATATGGAACCGGGAAATTTACTGACAGAGATTGAAACTTTATTGAAAAAGAGTGATCTTTCCAGTGATATGCGGAAAAAACTAACTGATATACAGAATATGATTGATGAAAATGATAATAATTACCTGATGATTTATCCTCTTAAAAGATAAAAGTTTATAGAACTATCCTCCTGTCGGTTCCATCGAAAAAGAACCGGCAGGAGGTATAATTTATTTGACGACAATCATTACATTCTGATTGTCCGGCAGATTGCGAAGGAAGTTTTTAAGTGCTTTCTGTTTAGGGGAACCAGTTAGTTTAATGTCTTTTTTCAGTTCGCTGGCCGGACGAATCATATACATATATTCGTCTACTTGACTGTCAGGCCAGAAAGGTAAACCTTCATCCAGATCGTTTGTCAATCCCTTTGATTTCAATGGGAGCGCTTTTGTTTGTCGGCTTTTCTTCAGGAAAACCATCTGATAATCTTCGGAAGGAAATTCTTTGCTGTTTTTCTCTTTTTCTAACCAACCGGATTGTCTATGTGTACCTTCTTTGTGGATTGTTAGAAATACTCCTTTCGGATTCTCGATAAAACCGTTAATCCATGCTTTGTTTTCCAGCCCACTGCTTCTTATAGCTTTGCTAGCCGGTAGTCTGTATCTTCCTAAATGAACATAATATGCCGGAAAGATTGTTTGATGATCTTGTAAACGGTAAACTGTGTCACAGAAGTTTACAACGAATGTTGGTTTGTTTTCATATAGATAAAAATTGTTGTAGCAAGTAAAACTGTAATAACTTTTTATCGGAACTACCCCTAAGGAGTCGATTCCGAAATGGAACTGACAGAGTGTGTCATTCTTTAGATTGAAAGCGGTTACTCCCTGGGTAAACGAACTTCCGGGATAATTGAAACGGCGGTAGTACATTTCCGGAGTGAAGCACTCTGCATAATCTGTCAGTAAATGACGGGTTAGGAGTGAGTCCGGATATAAATAATATCTTCTGGCAAGCACGCTGTCTAATGGAGGTAATTCTCCGATATACCAATTGGCATATCCAGTCTCCGGGTTTATTTTCTTTGTTTGTCCATACAGTTTCGTTGTAGCTTTGTCATAAAACAGGTTCTTACCTGAGATATAATCTTTCCAGTCGTTGTATTCTGTTTTCAATCCTACGCGTTTCCGCTTTTTCCCTTGCCGGTAAAGATAGAGTTTGGGTTGGTTCAGAACAATGAAACCTCCTTCAACGGCAACAACATCCGTAATCGGATATTTGTCGTCACCTACCTGGTAGTATTCGATGGTTGATGCCACTTCGCTTAGCAGGACAGGGGAGGAAGTGGAAATAGCCGATTCGACATCTATTTTTTCCGTTAGATTTGTCTTGTCATATTTGGCTGTATATTTCGGACTGGCAGGTTGATAAACGGCTTCTTCCGTTACAGAGGATATGGTTTCTTTCCCTTTTTGTTTGCATCCGGTAAACAGAATAAGGAAAACCAGCAATAGATTATATGGTAAGTTTCTTTTCATGACTCATTGTTTTAATTTAACTGATAGGTTAATATTGTTATCCTTAATAAAAAGAGTGAATAAGGCAACCGATTATCGTATATCCCAATTAATTCAATTAGTTTACCAGGAAGGTGACAGGATCCTTATTTGACAACAATCATTACATTCTGATTGTCCGGCAGATCACTGAGGAAGTTTTTAAGAGTTTCCTGTTTAGGGGAACCGGTTAGTTTAATTCCTTTTTTCAGTTCACCGGCCGGCCGGATCATGTACATATATTCATCTGTTTGACCATCGGGCCAGAAAGGCAAGCCTCCGTCCAGGTCGTTTATCATTCCCCGGGCTGTCAGTGGTAATGCTTTGGTCTGACGTTTATTTTTCAGATAAACCATTAGGTAATCTTCGGATGGAAAATCCTGGTTCTGCTTGTCTTTGTTGTCCAGCCATCCGGATTTATTACTTTTACCCTCCCTGTGAACTTTCAGGAATACGGCTTGCGAATTTTCCCGTAAATTATCCACCCATGCTTTATTACGTTTATCTCCTCTATTAATCACATAGGTTGCCGGTGCCTTGTATTTGCCTAAATGGATGGCATAGACCGGAGCAATGGTCTGCTGATCCAGCAGTCGGTAAACCGTATCGCAATAGGTCGCTGAAAATGTCGGTTTGTTATCATACAGATATGATGTATGGAAGAGTGTGAAATTGTAAAAGTTATCGCTTTTAATAGTACCAATGGAATCGATCCCGAAATAAAAATGGCAGAGAGTATCGCCCTTTAAATTGAAAGTGTTGACTCCATAGTCAAAACCGGTCCCAGGGTAATTGAACCGGCCGACAGACATTTCCGGAGTGAATATCTCTACCCAGTTTTTCAGAAGACGGCGGTTTGGCAATGAGTCCGGATACAGATAATGCACCCTGGCCAGGACACTGTCCAACGGAGGAAGTTCTCCTATATATTTGGTTGAATATCCGGTTTCCTGATTCAGTTTCTTTAATTGTACGTATAACCGGGTAGTCTTTTTATCATAAAACAGGTTATTACCCGATTCATTGTCCCGCCAATTACTATATTCTGTTTTCAATCCGACCCGTTTCCGTTTTTTCCCTTGCCGGTAAAGGTATAGTTTCGGCTTGTTGAGGGCAATGAAACCACCCTCAACAGCAACAACTTCGGTCACTGGATATTTATCGTCGCCTACCTGATAATATTCGATGGTCGATGCCACTTCACTTAACCGGACAGGAGATGATGTGGAAATAGCTGATTCGACATCTATTTTAGCTGTAGGTGTTGAATGGTCATACCTGGCTGTATATTTCGGACTGGCAGGCTGGTAAGCAGTTTCTTCAGTAGTAGAGGATTCTGTTTCATTTTTTTGCTTACAACCGGATACAAGTATCAAAAGAGCAAAAAACAAGCAATATGAGATGTTCTTTATCATAATTATTTCTTTTTATTTCTTCAGGCGACCCAGAAGAATATAGTTATTATCGTTTTCATTTATAGAGATAAGCATTTTTTTCAGAGCAGCCTCTTTATCCGGAGACAGATCCTTTGTTTTCAGTGCATTTTGTAGCTCTGTTTGTAAATTTCCCGGATCCATATTCAGAATGAAATACCCATTTCTGAAATTGGGAAAAGGAGGATGATGTCCATCGAAACTTCTGAGCGGTAATTCGGTATTTCCCAGAAAATCGTTTATCAGATGCATGTATGCCCCCTTCAGGGTCTGTTTGTCAATTATATAATATGCGGGATTAGCAGAGTCAAACATATACTTTGAAACTTGAATTGTAGAATAAGTATAGCACAGAAAATGATTGCTCAGTTCCTGAAAACCATGTTCAGGAACTGGGTCTTCAGAAAACTCTGTGACAAACTTTGGGCGTAAACGGTTATTTTGGAAATCATAGTGATAGAACGTATCTGTCCGTGCCGGCATCACATATCGGATCATTACATCGAAAGCTGAAGTATTACCTCCGGAAATAATTTCTGAGTTATAGTCATAAACAGTCCGGTCTCCCGGTTCGATGAATGCTTTTCTTTCTCCCAGGAAATCCTGTGTCCAGGCAATAGCAGGTAATCCGGGAAATGGGAGTAGGACGGCTGCAATCAAATTGCTGTCCTGAACATGAATTTTTCCTTTGGGAACACGTAAACATAAAGGGATCGGAGGAAGAGAATTACCTTTCAGGTCATATACCAGCAATTGACTACTGGTCCAGGGCAACAAATAAATCCGATCGTTTTTTTCATCAATCTGAGCGTCATAAATTGTTTGGTATTCTCCCGGCCCTTGTCCGATAGAACCGATCATAGTAATGAAATTCCCTTTGCGATCGAAAAGCTTGAACGGATTTTGCTGCTTGTTCCATACGAGGATATAATTTTCGGAAATAACTGTTTGCTGGTCTCCGACAAGTGCTTCGTTTTTATTATCCAGACGGATTATTTCAAAGTCATCGACTAGCAAACTTAAGGGAATCCGGATAGTATCCTTTAATAGTTTTTGATCGCAAATAATGACGGAATCGTCTCCTATTTGCTTAATGGAACCAACGGCAGGACAGGTGGCAAGTGTCTTGTCATTGGAGGTCTTGCATGAAATAAGAGAGAACAGAATTATAAAACCAGACAAAGTTCTGGCAATTCCTCTTTTATATTTCAGGTGATTCTTGTTTATCATATCAGGTGTACTAATGTTTTAATTTGGCTAAAATGATGATATTATTATCATTTTCATGTATTGACTCTGCCAATGTAGTCAATTCTGCTTTTTCTTCTTCTGTTAATTTGTTAGACTTTAGAGCATTTTCTAACGTGCTTTTCAGATTTGCAGGTTCAATATTCTGGATAAAGTAGCCATTATAAAAAGAGAAAATAGGCCAGCCGATTTCCGTGTATCCCAGATAATTATTATATAATCGGAAAAAAGCTCCTTTTCCAGTTCTTTTGTCTACAATATAATAGCTGGGAGATGATGATACAAATGAAGTAGCTGATACTTGTTTCGGATAGGAAGCCTCTCCTATATAATGGTTCGGAAGTTCGATATAGCCGTGCCAGGGGATCGGGTCTTCACTGAAATTCATGGTGAAGGTTGGAGACAAGCGGTTATTGCGGTAATCGTAGCGGTAAAGGCTGTCGACGCGTGTTGGTACGATGCAGAGGATATTTACGTCAAAAATACCCGGTACATTATTATATGTACAGACCTCATTACTGTAATCTTGCGGTGCAGCGAGATGGCCGGGTTCGATATAATCTTTCCTGTTCCCGTGAAAATCCTGTGTCCATGCTACTGCCGGCATGTCGGGGAATGGAAGTAGAACAACTGCAACCGTCGAATCCTGAAGGTCTACATGGAAAGTGCCTTTGGGAGCCCGCAGACAAAGTGGTATTGTAGGTTGGGGATTACCCTTCAGGTCATAGACCAGTATTTGGGCACTTTGCCAGGGCAATATATAAATTCGGTCGTTTTCTTCGTCTATATTAGCGTCATAAACATTCAGGTATTCGTTGGGGCCTTGTCCGTATGATCCGATCGTTGTCAGGAAGTTTCCTTTCCGGTCGAAGAGTTTGAAAGGATTTTGTTTGTTGTTCCATGCTAATAAATAATTATCGGAAACGATTACACGCCCTTCGCTGATCAGCGCTTCATCCCGGTTGTCCAGATGAATGATCTCCGGTTTTTCCGTAAGATAAGTGAGTAGAAGGTGTATGGAGTCGGTCAGTAATTTCTGATCGCACGAAAGAACCTGGTCATCCCCCACCTGTACAAAAGTACCGACAACGGGTGAGTCTTCCAATCCGTTATTGAATGATGATTTATTGCCACTTTGACACGAGACTATCAATAGTAAGCAAAGTAAACCAGTAATAAGATTTCCTACCTTCTTCATAATGTTGCTGTTTTAGAATGATGTTTGATGCAAATATATCCTTAAATGTTGATTACAGACTAGAAAGTCAGTTGACATTTTAGATAATACTGAAAGGGATAACGGGAAGATATATAGATGTTTACTATCTGATCGTAGTAAAAATGAATTGACATTTCCTCTTTAGCAGTTTAGAACGCATTCAAAAGATCATCCAGAGACAGGTTATCATCCTCAACTCCGAACTTCTCCCGTTTCATACGTGCTTTCTTTTGGCTGATGGCCGAAGGAGTGATATAATAGATGGAGGCAAGGTCTTTCGTGCTGATCCCGCTTTTCAACAGGCAACAGAAGGCGATGTCTTTTGTACGGAGTAACGGATAAGTATTTTTTAGTCGTTCGGCAAAGCCGGACCAGATATTATTCACAGTTTCGATCAATTCGTCTATCTCTTCCGATGTTAACCTCGATTTGTTATCATCTGTGTTTTCTTTTGCTTTTCCGGAAAGGGAAGGGATCTTTTGGGATGCAGACAGACGGCGGAACAACTGTTCACGTAAAGCCGTAGCTCTTTCACGCAAGGATATCAATTCCCGCTCTTTCTCTAATTGGGCGACCTGGTTTTTTAGTTCCTGTTCTTTTAATTGTTGTTCGCCGATGATTTTCTTTTTCCGGAGACGGTTGTAGACAATATACCAAAGGGTACAGGCTGTAATCAATATCAGACATAATGAAAGGAGGTAGATATCTTGTTGCTTCTTTTTGAGTTTTAATTGGTTATTTTCATTTTTGAGCAGTTCTTCCTGATATCGTTGTGTCATTATCTGTGATTCGGCATCACCGGATATGTTGCTGAAACTTCCTTCATAGTTTTTCCAGGCGTAGTATATTTGTTCGTCTGTTTTGTTTTTTTCATATAGCCGGGCCAATAGTTGATAGGCACGGGTTGCAACATAGGTGTTTGTGCTTTGTATTGCTTTCTGTAGGTAAACCCTTGCCGAATCGGTTTCGCCGGATGCAATGTATATTTGGGCTTGAGTAAGCATATGGTATGGATAACTAGTCCGGGTGTTACATAAACTCTGACTTGCTTTCAATGCTTCCGTTGCGTTTCTAATATTTCCCTTTTCTTTTTCAATTTCGCTTATTTTTTGATAGAAAAAGGCCGTTTGCTCCCTTGATTCGATTTCCAGTGATTTTCGGATAGCTTTTTGGTAGTAGATGATTGCACTGTCGGTTTGTTCTGAATATCGATATGCCTGTCCGATTTCTGCTAATACTTCTGCCTGGTAAGCGGCAGGGATAAAGGCACTGTCTTGTAATGACTGTATATGCTGCTGCAATGCCTGTTTTGCGTTGCCTTTGTACAGAAGGGCAAAACCGCTGTATTCGTATAATCGGGTTCGTTCTACAGGATTTGTTGCAAACGGAATACCCAGGGTAAAGAAAGAGTCAGCCCGCATATAGTTCGCCGTTTGCATATTGATAAACCCACTCCAGAAACAAGCATTAGAGGTTTTGGCTGAATCATTGTTGGCAATGAAAATATCAATAGCTTTTGTGAGCAGGGAGTCTGTCCGTATGGTCTGACCTTTGCGGAGTCCAGCAATAGTCTGAAACAGATCGTATTTCGCTTTAGGATAATCGGCCAGCTGGACAGGGTTCTTTATCTTCTCCAGAAATATTAATGTACTGTCCGGCTTTTTGTCCAGATAATTTTCAGCCTGTTCCAACCAATACTCTGTTTGTCCGCCCGTACAGGCCGACAAAAGTAGTATAGATTGTATAATTAGTAGCCAAAAAGTATTTTTCATGGAGATACCGGTTATTTGAAGCAAATATAATGCTTTTAGTATCCCAATTCAAATTCCTGATCGACTGCCGGAACTCCTTCGTCCATCCATTTGGGCATTGGTTGCTTGTTCAGGTAATGCTGGAAGAACTGGAACATACGCTTCTGGAAATCTATCCGGTTTGCCAGACGCATCGGCCAATGAATTTCTCCGGTATAATTGAGTAGCCACACCGGTTTCTGTAAACGTTTGAGTGCTACAAAATATTCTATTCCCTGATACCAGGGGACATGACCATCGTTGTCGTTATGCATGATCAGGATGGGAGTTTCTACTTTATCCATGGTAAACAACGGAGAGTTTTCCATATATTGCAATGGGGAATCCCATAAAGTTCCGCCGATACGGCTTTGTCCGTGTTCATATTGGAAAGAACGGTTCAGTCCTGAACCCCAACGGATTCCACCGTAGGCACTGAACATATTGACGACCGGAGCTCCCGATTCGATAGCGGCAAACAGGTTTGTCCGGGTAGCCAGATAAGCAACCTGATATCCGCCCCAGCTATGACCTTGTGCACCGATCGCTTTTTCATTTACATATCCTTTGGCTATTAATGAGGTAATACCCGGCATGACACAGTTGAAACAGCTTTCTCCGGGATAACTGTCTACATAACGTACATCCGGATTGAAAATGATATAACCATTACTGGTATAGAAATGGTAATCAATCGTGGAACGATGCGGTTCCGGCATATGGTAAGCATAAAGCGTTTCCGAATTACGTTCGTAGAAGTTTACGATTACCGGATATTTTTTGTTCGGGTCGAAGTTCTCCGGTTTATAGACAACTCCTTCCAAAGGTGTTCCGTCCAGAGAAATCCAGGAGACGAGCTCGGCTGTACCCCAATTCAGATTTGCTTGTTGTTCTTCTCCGTGGGTAAGCTGGATGGACTTTTTGAAACTAAGGTCAGAAAGCCTTATATCCGGATATTGCTCAAATGTTTCGGAGGTATAGATCACTGCATCCGAATATTTCGCTTTGACGGGTGTTTTCAGCATGAAGTTTCCGGCCAGCAGGGCTTTCGGCGTTTTGGGAGCAGAGAGATGTGCGCTGTAATATCCGGAACCTTTTGTCTTTTCATTGAACACTTGTAATAACTGTGACTTTGTTATATCAATGAATTTTTCTTCTTTATCCAATCTGATCAATCGATATGAAAGTTGTTCCTTTCGTCCGTTTACTGTCAGGTTTACAGGAGCGACTTCTGCTGTAGGATCGAATTTCCAGATATCATAACGGTCGTATATCAGGAGGTTGCGGTCATCAGCTGTCCATCCGGCCAGACCGTGAGGTGACGGATAGTCCGGGACGTCATTGTCTTCATCCCAGGCAGCAAAAGTAGTGGGAGTTGTCAGACGGTATTCTTTTCCGTTTGCCAGGGAATAGGTATACCAGGAACTGTCTTGCGCACAATACCAATAAGCATATGTCCCTTTGGGGGAAAGTTGCATATTGCTGTTGCTTGCTTTTTTTATTTGCCGGCGTTCTCCGGTTTGAAGATTAACTGTATAGATATCATAACGGCTTCTGCCTTCCCACATCTGTTCTGTTGCGTAGGGTTGGTTTGTCGATAACAGGGCGATCGGTGCATTACCTTCATCGGCAGTGATCAAATGAGGGATTTCCTTGTCTGCCAGTTGGAAGAGGGTGTTGCCGGAAATATTATAAACGGCAGTGTAAGTTTTTTTCAGGTCTTTTTCTTTATTATATACTTGTTGAGTATATTGTACACCCTCATCCCATTTCCAGATTTGTACGTCGGGACGATTTTCTGCCAGTACGGTAGTATCTTTTTGCATGGGAGCCGGTGCTGTTCCGAAGAAAATACGTTCAGAGTTCTCTGAAAAACGGATGTCACCGTTTTCGCTGATCACCCAGCCTTTGGGTATGAAGTTTTGTCCCTTATCAGCAACGATGCGGGCCCGGGTATTATTTTCTGCCAGATAAAGTGAAAATTGCGTATTGGTTGAGTCTTTATCCGGACAATACAGGAATGCTATTTTGTCGCCGGTTTTATTGAATGTCGCTTTTTTAATTACACCTTTACCTTCAAAAATAACGGTATGCCCTTTCTCCGGAGTAAATGTGGATAAGGTGGAATCTGTCGTGTAATATAGAATGTTTTCTTTTTTAGCGAACCCGAACTCCTTGACATCGGCAAACCGTACCTCTTTTGCTCCGTCCAGCGAACGCACATGGAGTACAGTATCTGATTTACTCTCTCTTTTATAGGCAATCCAGTCTGCACTCTCAGAAAGTTTATATGATTTCAGGGAGTCTATCGTTTCTTTTTTGTCTGAGAGATTGAAGATGACGAGTTCATCCAACGGCATATCTTCTTTTTTGGTCTTTTTCAGTTTCAGGGCTTCTACTTTTTCAAGTTCCGGCTTCCTGGTAACCAGCAGGTAACCGGAAGATGCAGAAAATTCTGCCTGTGCAGCCGGAAGGAAAGAAGCTGTCATTTCTCCTTTGGCATTGTACACGAAAATACTGGCATCTCCCCGCCAGGGTTCCATCTTACAGGCTACCCATTTCCCGTCGTGGGAGATTTTTTGTTCCGTAATACGTTTCCAGCTAACCATTTCGTCGAATGTCATCGCTTTTTTTATTTCCTGTGCGGAAGCATTGCAATAAACACTCAGACAAATAAAAAGTACCCATTGTTTGAAATATTTCATGCCGACCATTATATATGTTATGTTTGTGAATGCAATATTACGACTTTTTGATTTTACCGCAAAAAAAAGCGGAGACCATTACCTGATCTCCGCCCTTATAAAGTATATTCCGGATTTTCTTATTTAGCCAGTTCTTTATCGATCATCTCTTTCATCTTGTCCACTCCCATGAAACCGACCTGGAAGTGAACCGGAGTACCGTCTTTTGCCACTACCATGTAAGAAGGGACACCATTGATACCGAATTTCTTTCCCCAGTATTCCCATTGTTCGGCAGTAACACGGTAGTGTTCACCCTTGATGTCCGGGATCATTTGTTCCCAGGTCCCTTTCGGAGAGTTTTCGGCTGCCAGGTAGAGGAATACGACGTCTTTTCCTTCATATTCTTTCTTTACCGGTTCTGTCTCTTTCATTGCCATCCGGCAGGGACCGCACCAGGTTGCCCAAAAGTCAACGAAGACAACTTTACCGCGGTAAGGTGTTGTAATTGCATTGAATAGTTCTTCGGATGGGATATCCGCAATGTTCACACGGTTGACGGTATAGCCGGATTTCTTTTTGTTTTCCTCTATTGTCAGTTTCAGTTTCTCATTCATTTTGATAAGTTCCTCTTTGAGTGCCGGATTCAATGTATTGGTCTTTGCCAACTCTTGTTCGTCTAAAGGACGGAACTCGCTGATAGAAGCTGCCAGTTTTTGTGCGGCTAACATATCGAAAAGAAGTCCTTTATCGGTTCCCATAATCCGGGCAATATCAGCTGTATTGTCTGGGAATTTTTCGTCTTTCTCTAGTTTGATATCTTTTCCGGTAAAGTTGGTAAACTGGAGGCCTCTTAGCAAATAAGCCGCATTACCATTATAAATAAAGTAGGGATCATTGGACAACAGTTCCGGCAAGAAATTGAAATAATCCTGGGAAGCAATTGGCTTTACATAGTTAACCAGAACAGAATCTTTCGGTATTTTGTTCGTTTGCCGGTAAGCATATTCAATTGCTCTGTAACCAAGCAATTGATCAGCCAGTTCATGCTTTAGTTTCATGGCAATCAATTGACGATGTGCTTCGCTGATTCCTGTCAGTTGATTTAGCTGATCGACGGCTTTCTGATATTTTTCTGTCCAATATGTTTTATATTGATCAACCGTCATTGTACTGATGTCTTTCATCATCTGATCATATTCTTCCTGACTTCTGACACTGAATGAAGGTTCTTCAACCGGATTATTGGCGAGGTCGTTGTTTATATCAGCCAATGCTCCGGTGAAATAGAACTTGTTTCCTAATGAAGGCTTGGAAGATTGTATCTTGGATTGTGCACGACAAATTTCCGGCATATTAATTTCGACAGAAGTTGTTTCTCCCGGTTTTATATAGAAACGGGTATGAACAACTGAGTTTCCGGATAATACTACACTTGAAATATGTAATAAAGGAATTTCCAGTTTAAAACTTCCATCGGGCTTAACATTTATGGTGTTCTGGTCTGCACCGGCTGTAAGAATATTGAATACCCATATAGGCAGTTCTTCATCCATCCCCGGTTTGTAGCCAATAAATTTACCGTTTAGTGTGGCAATACCCGATTTCAATTCCGGCTTTTCCAGGACAGGCGCTTTCTCCGGTTTCTTTACGTTGGGAAAGTTAACTGTAGGTGTTTTGCCATCCAATCGTATACCCCAGATCTTGAAAGCTCCTTTGTCGTTACCTTCGATAAAATCGATTGTCTTTGTATCCTTCGGAAGGGGAGGGAAAATCAAACGAAAAGAGGCTGTACCTGATTCCGGCATCCAAAATTCCTCATTAAGCTTAATACCGTCGCCGGCTTTGATCCGGTAACTTTTACCATTGGCTTCCAACGTCGTTTCATCAACGATCTTGATCCAATATTTGGGTCGGTAATAAGCGTCGACATACATGATGGTGGCTGTGTCGTTCAGAATAATTTTCTGAAATTCGAGCGTATTGGTGTTGCGTACTTCAAAAGCCGGTTGCTCCACTACGCGATCCTGAGCGTGCAAACTTGTGCAACAGAGGAATAGAGTGAGTAAACTGATAATGTGTTTCATACCTTTATTAATTTAGATTGTTAGTCTTTTATAAAACTCTTGAGTTCTTCCAGAAGAGCGTCTTCCCTATATCCTTCTTTGATTTTCAGGATAAGACCTTCCGGCGATATATAAACAAATGTAGGAAGAGATTTTAGTCCGTAGTGTGCTGCTATGCCGCTCGAACCTAATCCATCAGACAATTGAAGCCAGTAATTGCTAACAGGACTTTTAGCAACTTCTTCTTTCCAGACGGAAACAGGATCTACAGATACACTGATTACGATCACTTTTCCTTTGTATTGTTCTGCTATTTTTTCTAGTTCAGGTAACGCTGCGACACAGGGACCGCAAGCCCGGCTCCAGAAATCAAGAAGAATATAACTTCCTCGGTAATCGGAGAGGTGGTGGGTTTTGCCTTCAACATCTTTTAATTCGGCATCATAGATTTTGTCTCCGGTCTTTACTGTTGATGAAATAGATAACAAGGATATTATTTCCTGTCCCAATTGAGATTGTTTTTGCTCATCAGTCAGTTTGCTATATACGGTAATAATGGAAGTCCGGACTTTAGACCTTTCGGTCTCTTTTAAATTGTTCAGTCCTGCCAGGCTCATGGAGTTGTCCGACATTGAAACAAGTTTGTTAAACTTCCCTTCTTTGTAGCATTTGGCTGCATTTCTTAATTCTTCCAGTCCTGCAAGTGTTATGGGATTTTTCAACATTAGTTGTAATTCTTTGTATAGGATGACTTCATCATGGATACTATTTATCTTTAGGTGCAATGAATCGAACTGCTGCCGGGGATTCGGATTTTTGCCATCGGCATTAGCCAGTATTTTCATGGCTTCGGCTGTCAAATCATGAATTTGCATTGCCTCTTTTTGAGTCGCTTCTCTGAAACGGTTTAATTCTATCTGTTCCGGGATTGGAATATCGCTTTCTGTCCTCCAGGTTTGTACATAAGGAGCTTTTCCGGTAATTTTAATGTTAGCTCCTGGTTTTACCCAAAACTGATAGCCGGTGCGGTTAACAGTGAGAAACATTTTGGTAATAGTGTCGACCTCCCTGGTAATTTTGAATTTACCATTTGCCATTGTAAAAAAGTCATCGACCTGCATTCTGGCTGTATTTCCTTTCATTTCCGCACAACTGAGAGTAATGCTGTCTGGCATATTCTGGATATCACCTTCGATTGTACATGTTTTTTGTCCATAAGCGGAAGAAACGGTTAAAAAGATTCCAAATAATAATAGACCTAGTGCTTTCATGGATAATTTGATTTGTAGTTAATGCCGGCAATGTACAAGTTTATTTGGATTTGATATACTGGAAAGTACGAATATTTCGTAGACTGCAACATCTATTAACATGTTGCAGTCTACTCTTTGACTTTTGTAACATTTGTAATTAGATTACCGTCTCCGTCACCACCTGTCCGTCGAACAGGTTGATGATGCGTGAAGCATAGCCGGCATCATGCTGGCTGTGGGTTACCATGACGATGGTTGTTCCTTCCTTATTCAGTTCGTTGAGCAGGTTCATTACTTCCTGGCCGTTTTTACTGTCCAGGTTACCGGTAGGTTCATCGGCAAGGATTAGTTTGGGGTTGGCTACTACGGCACGGGCTATGGCAACGCGTTGTTGCTGACCTCCGGATAACTGTTGAGGGAAATGTTTTTCACGATGGACGATTGCCATACGTTCCATGGCCTCTTTCACTTTCTGTTTGCGTTCGGAAGCCGAAACACCCATATAAAGCAGGGGAAGTTCTATATTTTCATATACGTTCAATTCGTCGATCAGGTTGAAACTCTGGAATACGAAGCCGATAATCCCTTTACGCAATTTTGTACGTTGTGCTTCCGTATATTTGGAAACCTCTATCCCGTTCAGGTAATATTCGCCGGAAGTCGGGTTGTCCAGTAATCCCAGGATATTCAGCAGCGTAGACTTACCGCAACCGGAAGGCCCCATTATCGCTACAAACTCTCCCTCTTTAACTTCAATATTCACCTTGTTCAAGGCCCAAGTTTCAACTTCCTCTGTACGGAAGATTTTTTCTAATGCTACTGTCTTAATCATGAGTATAAGAATTTTAATTTACTAATGAAAGAACAAAAGCTGTGCCAATATTGTAAGTGTTTGATTTGTATTGTGTTGTGGTTTTAGATTCTCTTCGGCGTTGTGCATATCCGCACGGATATAGTTCGGAAACGCACTTTTAGGGAACAAGTTGTTTACAAAATATCTTCATACAGATTATATAATCTTTTCCTGAGAAACAAGACTGCATATCTTTTCCTGGAAATCAATGTATTGACCGGTATGCCGGTCGATTCTGAAATCTCCTTGAACGGAATGCCTTCCAGTTCCGTCAGTTCAAAGACGGCCCGTTGCTCGTCCGGCAATTCCAATAATGCGTGTTCCAACTCTTCCCAGACGGTAGAACGGATATAATCCATTTCCGGCGACTGGTCTTCGTCGGGCATGAGTTCCGCCAGTTCTTTCAGGAAAGTGCCGTCTTCTTCGTTGGCGGAGAGATAGGGCATTTCTTCTTCCCGGTGTTTGCGGCTGCGGTCGATGATCTGACTGCGGGCCACAGAATATAACCAGGCGGCGATCTGTTCGATCGGACTGTCCTCCTGGTCATATTTCATGAACTGGTAGAATATGTTTTGCAGGATATCTTCACTGTCTTCTTTGGAGGACACACGCCTGGAGATAAAACCTTTCAGCTGTGCCTGGTATTTCCGGAAGATATCCGCAACCCGTGTGTTCTGCTCCGAAGCGGAGCGGTTTTGAACTATTTCTTTCATTGGGCATTATCACCTGAAGACGGCTCCTGTGTATTAAATCTGCCATTGCGGAAATCAGCCATATGTCTGCGGATATGTTCCCGGCGCTCTTCCCAGGGCATATTTCTCATCTGCTCGTGGAAGCGGTTATGCTCTTCCCGGTTACCGAAGAAAAAGCCTCCGGGATGATGACCGAAAGGACCGAAATGTCCAAACCCTCTGAACCCTCCGAATAACAGTCGGCAAAGAACCATCAAACCAAGCGCCTGCCAGTAGTTAATGACTGACCAGCCGATAACGGCCGGTATCAGCCAGTTCCACAGATACATAACTCCCAGGCTGGCCAGTGCAAACAGCCCTATAAAAAATAAAAAGATGAACGCTCCTCTGAATACTCCCGGATTTCTCATTGTTATTTAATTTAATATGTTTATTACTCTGTTATTAATTCAATTGCATAGGTTTTGCAGACATCGACACAGTTACCGCAACCTACACAGCTTTCCGGATTGACCACTGTAGCATAGCTGCAACTTCCGTTATTCACCATTTTCAAAACCTCTCTCCGGCATCTCTTCACACACTGTCCGCATCCACTACACTCATAAGCAAAGACTTGTAAAGATATGACTTCTTTTCTCTTTCTTCCGAACATTTTTCGTTTCCGTTTTAATAATTAAAAATCTATTAGTAAGACATGCCTTCTATTGTTGTAGACGATTGGGCCGGAAGAATATTTTAAATAGAAATATTTTTTTGATGTATATCCGCATTAGTCAGTATATTTGTGCCGTTCAAAAGTAAAAAGTGATGAGCAATGTAAATAATGTATACTGGTTTATTTTCTTCAACGACCAGTTACTGCTTCAGAAAAAAGGTGAAACATATACAATCCCTTATAGTATCAATCCTCCTGTGCCGGTTAAAAATGTGCTGGAAGTCAGTTTATTGGAGGATATGCCGGCTTGTACGGCCTCTGTGGATACACCGCTGGAAGAAACGGCTGAATACCTTCCGATGGGTTTGCGGGCATCCTACGATTACCTCGATCCTATCTTACATAAAATAGCCGGAAAAGCGTATGAGTTGATTTATTGGGACCAGCATAGCCGTTTTTGTCCTTCATGCGGAACGAAAACTGTCATGCAGACAACTATTTCCAAACAGTGTCCAAACTGTAAATATGAAATCTATCCGGTAGTCTCTCCGGCGATATTGGTACTGATCCGCAAAGGAGATGCTATACTGCTGGTCCATGCCCGGAATTTCAGAGGTTCTTTCTATGGTCTGGTTGCCGGTTTCCTTGAAACGGGAGAAACGCTGGAAGAATGTGTAAGACGCGAAGTTATGGAGGAGACAGGATTGGAAATTAATAATATTACCTATTTCGGGAATCAGCCCTGGCCTTATCCGAGTAACCTGATGGTTGGGTTTATAGCCGATTATGTAAGCGGCACGATCCGTTTACAGGATGAGGAATTGAGCGAAGGCGCTTTCTTCACTAAAGACAATCTGCCTGAGTTACCTCGTAAACTCAGCCTTGCGCGGAAGATGATCGACTGGTGGCTGGAACAGTAAAGTGTAAGATCGTATAACGGCATAATATGCTTATTGAGCATTATCATATTCATATTGTGCCGTGAAGTTTGATCTTGAACTGTATAATACCAGTTCGCTCGATTCGGATCGGATAAGGTTATAATTGCTATCGTATGTATTGATCACTTTTCTCAGGGCTTCGCCGGTCGGGGAGAAAGTCACTGAACGGGTATTCAATCCGTCGATAAAAGAATGCTGTGTATAGTTGATTAACTGGTTGTTTGCCATATAATGACATTCCAGTATCAGTTTGCCGACCTTATCATACGAGTGGGTCGTATAGTTTTCCAATATTCCCGAAGTCCCGTAATGCTCTTTCCGGTCAAGCATATTGTTTTTGTATTTATATAATGTATACTCCGACTGGGATATCACCGGATAATGGGTGATTTTTTTCTCTAACTTGCCATCATTCGAATAGATATATACCTGTGTCTGAAGATTGATAAATCCTGTAGAGGTATTTTTGTTCGCATTAAAATTGTTGGTCATGACCAACTGCTTATCTACGTTATATTGATAAACATTGTAACCGAGAGTATCGGTAATTGCTTCCCCTTCAAACAGGCAGTTAGAAATCCTGGATAATTGACCCTCGTCATTATATTCGTAAATCTTGCCGGAATAAGCGGAGTTGCTGGCGGGCGAAATCATCCGTTTTAACCGGGCATTGTTAAGCGACAATCTTTGGGGAACATCGTCATTTACGAATGCCACTTCCGGATTCTCGTTGACCGGAAGTTTGTCGAGATCGGAAGAGTCGCAACTGGTGATCCCGCTTATGAAAAACAGGAGGCAGACCAGTAAAGTCCATATATGTGTAGTTGCGATCGTCATTGAGGGGATGGTTTATATTTATTGGGTATCTAATGCATCGAGCCATATATCCAGGCATAATTGAGGATAGAGATAGAAACTTTCCTCCAAAGTGCCGGTTGCTCTCATCTGTTCCGCAATCTGATCGGCAATAGCCGGTTTGGATGATACGAGAATGTCACTGATGATGTTAGAGAAAAAGCTCAGTCTGCTTTTCAGGAATTTATCCATCAGCAGATAATAGATATGGGGTGAGGAAGAAAGGAGAAAGTTTTTAAAATCCTTATATTCTTCCGTTTCCATATAAGTGTACGGAGAAGTTATGTGATCCATTTCATCACATTTCTCCTGGAATAAGTCGAATTTTTCCTTAAATGTTCTTCTCTCGGATTTGGAGGATAATTTCATCCCCTGGTTAATCCTCAACCGCAGGTCGGGAGTCACCTTATACACATCCGGCTCCTGGAAGTCTTCGCTGTCGCAGGAGGTGAAGAATAGTAGGGCCAATGAGGCAAGCAAAAGTGCCAGTATTTGTAATTTAGTCATAATTGTCCGTCTTTTTTTATATTATTTCTTAACCTTAAGACGCAATATTTCAAGGAAATGCTGCATCTTATCCGATTAATTTATTAATAGTCTTTAATTATAAAACGGACAAATTATGAAATACTGCATGACAAATAAAAAAAATTACACTTTAATACTGCGGATCACAGTTTGTTCGGTTTCGGCAAAGAGTTCGGCGAAGGGCTTAGCCTTCACTGGAATAGGGTCGTGGATGATGAGTTCGATACGGTTGCCGATTCCCAAAGGAAAGGAACCCCATTTGGTCATCTTCCATGAGTTGTTGATCGTGACCGGTACCATGTAGGCCGACGGTGCATATTTACAGAGGATTTTCAATCCGTTTTCAGCAAAAGGACGGGGCTTGCCTGTTTTGCTTCGTGTCCCTTCCGGGAAAATTACTGCCGAGCGTTTGTTTGTTTCAATATATTCGGCCATTACACGGATGGCGGTCAATGCCTGTTTCGGATCCTTCCGGTCGATAAGGACGGAGCCGCCGTGGTTGAGGTTGTACGAAATACTGGGAATACCTTTGCCCAGTTCGATTTTACTGATAAACTTGGGATGAACTTTGCGCATGAACCAGCAGATAGAGGTTATATCGTAGAGGCTCTGATGGTTCGAAGCAATGATCAGGGGCGAGTCGGTCGGGAGTTTCTCCAGCCCGCTTATTTTGTATCTTGTTCCCAGAATATAGGTGTTGAAAACCAGGAAAAAACTCAAGACATCCACGCTCTTTTTATGTGCTTTGTAGCCGAACAGGTTAAAGCATATCCACTGTACCACATGGAAGAACACCAGTGTAATCCCAAATAACAAATAATAGATGACTGAAAACGGATACGAAATGATTTTTTCCATTTTATCCTTGTAAATTGTATATTTATAAATTTGACTTTACCTTTGTTAATAGGGTAACAAAAGTATAAAAAAATATTCTACTACTGTGATTACGGATAATTATTATAATATTTCTGAGTCCGCCAGCGTTGCGCATTTTTCCTTTTATGGCGTGCACTGGGCATAAAAACCTGTTGTAACATATCGTCGAACGAGATGCCGGACGGCTTTCGGGCTTCGGCACGGATTCCCGATGAGACCTGGAAAGATCCCAGCATTTTCACTTTGGGTAACGGTTTATTCATTCCGTATAACATGAATACGGCGGGAGGAAGGTCTTTCGGGTCCACTTTACGGTTTGGGTTATAGTCGGTATCTTTGGGACGTACGTATTCCGTGAAATCTTTTTGTATGGATTGTGCTGGGGATAGCTCGGGTGCCATGATCATATTTGAAGCCGGTTCTTCCGTATTGATCAGCGTACCTGACCGGATAGCTTTCAACGCTTCGGGATTCAGTTCCAGCTTCTCCTTGCCGGAGAGTATATTCCGGAGCCATACCGAGTCCTTTTCTGTCCATTGGGCATATAGGTATCCCGTATTGCTCAGGCAGATTAATAGTAATGTAATTATTCGTTTACTCATCTAAAAAGTTCAACTTCCCGTACATATTCTATTTATTGAAATGTGCGGGAAGTCGAAATACTGCATCGTATTTGGGTTTATTTAGTTTCGATGACTTCTTTTACCTTTGCTTTCATTGCATCGCCACGTAGGTCACGGGAGATAATCGTACCGTCGGGACCAAAAAGAATGATATGCGGAATGCCGTTGATACCATATAGTTTGGTCGGTTTATCACCGGCGTTCAGAATCTGCGGCCAGGTGATTTTAAGTTCTTCTATTGCCTTTTGGGTATTTTCTGGATTGTCCCATACGGCTACGCCCAACACTTCAAGGCCTTTGTTTTTATATTGATTGTAGATTTCTGCCAATACCGGAGTTTCGGCACGGCACGGTCCGCACCAGCTTGCCCAGAAATCAACCAGTGTATATTTGCCTTTTCCTACATAGTCGGACAGGGATACTTTGTTACCGTCTTTCGTTTCGATGGTGAAATCGACGAACGGTTTTCCTTCGGCTGTCTGTTCCAAAGCGTTGAAACGTTGTATCGTTTCCTGCATATTCGGTGTGTTGCGTACTACTTCGCTCAGTTGAGGGAGTTTCGCTTTGATTTCGTCCGGCGAAAGATAGCCGTCCATATAATTCAGTGCGATAGCACCGATCGGGTTATCCAGGTTTCTGTTGAAGAAACCGTCGAGCATTGACAGGTAAGCGGGTTTCCATTCATTCTGGAAAAAGTTCTTCTGCAATTCCATGCGTTCGGCTTTATCCTCTGTCTGTTTCATGAATTCCTGTCGTTTGGCATCGATCAGGGCAGACATACTGTCTTGTGCTGCGAAGAAGCGGGCAATCTCATTGTTCAGAGGGCTTCCCGACGGAGTTACCGGTTTGCCGAGGTCGAGATTGATTGTCCCGTTTTCAAGAATGAAATTGACATAATATTCACGGCTGGCATCGATACGGCAGTAAGCTGCGGTGTCCATTTTACCGGTAAAGGTGAACGTATTTCCTGTTACAACTGTGCTGTCTACATAGACGTTATTGTTGTTACGGTTATAGATATAGATCATTTTTCCGTCCAGCGAGTTGTCGGGGATAGTACCGTTTATGGTATAAGTCGCAGCTGGCTTTTCCGAACAGGCGGTAAAAACCAGTAGTCCGGTTAACAAAGTGAGTAAAAAGTTTGTTTTCATATGCTTGATAATTAAAAATATACGTACTCCGGTTAAATGGATATACGAAAGTAGGAAAGATTCTTTTATATCCGGCATAATTCCCCCTGTATAATCCAAATATTAATTCTTTTTGGGAAGTGTAGGTTGTAATAGTAATCTTATTCGATCCATCCTTTAAAATGCGGTCAAATCCTGGCAGTCGCTGTTTGGGGCCTTAGAGACCGGTTGCCGGGCTTTAGTAAGATGAGAATAGTTTCACCCTAATGAAACAGTTGTTTCTTCATAGTGAAACAAGTGTTTCATTAGGTAGAAACAAAAGACAGTTTACTTGGTCTTTATTACTTCTGCCGGATTGATACGGACTGTTCGCAGTATATCGCACAATGGTTCATATTTTTTGATATCATAATCTTTTACTCCGCTTTTACCGATTCCGCCGGATTTGCCTGTGCTGCTTCCTTTACCTGACGGAAGATGGAAAGGAGGACAATTACACAGGTAATGAAAAAGACGGCGATGAAAGACCATATCGTCAGGTGGATGTGGTTGGCATATGTTTCCAACCAGCGTTTCATCAGGATATAGCCTATCGGTAAGGCAAACAGGTTGCTGATTACGACTAATATCAGGTATTCCCTGAAGAATAATTGCAGGATATGGTAGAAGGTCGCACCGTTCACTTTGCGGATGGCAATCTCTTTTTTACGTTGTTGGGCGGAGAGGCTGACCAGGGAGTAAATACCGAAAGTGGAGATCAGGATACAGACAATGGCTATGATACTGAATATGCTGAAGATTACCTTTTCGGGACGGTTGAACTTGTCTACCAGGTCGGATAGTTCCGTACACATCTTTTGGACACTTACTCCATGTGGGTTCAATTTTTGCGTAACTTTTGAGATATGTTCCAATACTTCTTTTTTGTGCCCGGGCGTATAGCGGACATAGAAGTACTGGATTGGATAGTAGTCTGCAAAATCTTTGTCCGTATGCAGGCGGAAGAATACTTTGCTAACCGGATATTGTAAGGGGGCATAGATATAATCTTCTATGACTCCGCATACTTTCAGATTAGTCTTTGTTTCTCCACCGTATATCGGTCTTTCCAGCAAATCCATATATCCCAGCTCTTTATATCCGGTTTCGTTGACGATGTAATCATCCGGATTGTTGTCGCCGATCCAATTCCCTTGTTTTAGCTTCAGCTTGAAGAAAGAAAAAAAATCTTTGCTGACGACCATGACCCGGTCTTCCCTTTTCGGGTCCGGATCGGCAGGATCGAAAGCAAAATGGGTAACATAGGTGCCATACCAGTTTCCCTGTTCGGTAAACAGGTTGGCGTTTGTGATTGTATAGCAAGCATCGGTTATATGCGGATGGTTTTTGAGTCCGGGCATCAGTACTTTGAGATCCTGCTCGTAGGCATTCTCATATCCCATATCTACCTGAATTACATTTTCGTAATCCACTCCCTTGTCTTTGGTCAATATAAAATGCAATTGTTGGAAAAGGACAAGCGAAGTAATGAAAAATAGGGAGCCGATAAATACCTGGCCGATGATTAATCCTCGCTTGAAGAATACAGGATTTGTTTTCCGGTTGCCTAATACATTCCGTATAGGAAGAAATGTTAGTAACCAGAATAGGAGTGTGCTGGCTATGATCGATAACAGTGCGTTAAAAAATAAAGCTGATTTGTCGATATGTCTCGATATCCCTTCATAAATGCCGTAATGATTCCATGCCGTATAATTTTCGTAGTAAGGAAAGATTACTTCTATCAGGCAGAACGCCAAAAGATAAGCTATTGCCATTGGAACGAATAACTCTATCCATCCTTTCAGCAACATATCTTTAGACGATGCACCGATACACAGATAGGTCTGGTTCTTTATCTGTTTGCGTTGCTGTTGGCCGATAAAGAGAACAAGCAGATTCATCAGAGCGCTAAGAAAGGCCATCAACCCCGCCAATGCCAGGATATGGATATTGCGTATCCGGCTCTCCAGTTCCGGATGCGCATGCAGATGGACTTCCGGAAGTGTCCGTAAATTGATTTTCCATTTATCGATATGTTCTGTACCCCAGGGATCTTCCGCATGGCTTTTATAAACAGCCAGTTTCTCTTTGACCTTGTCGACATCGGCATTTGCTGATAGCCGAACGTATGTGGTATAGCGGTTCACATGGGGCTTAGGCTTCACTTGGTCAATCTTCAGGAATTGGAATATCAAATCCGAATTATCCGGGTAGTTTTTAATGACTCCGGCCACGACCGGATGGTATTGCTCGTGCAATTCGAATAATTTTCCGACACAATCGGTCGTTCCGAAAAACTTCTTGGCAGTACTTTCGGTAAGGATGACAGATGAACCGTCCGGGTAAGTTCCTTGATAGGTCCCGGCTATGAAATCGGCTTTGAAGAAGTCGAAGAAGGTATGATCGCAGACTAATCCGCACACCGTTTGGGTGGTATTGTTGATCTTTGTGTTATAAAAGGCATCATTGAGGATACAGACTTGCTCAATTTCCGGCACCAGCTTCTTTATCTCTGCCAGGTCATTGATATGCAGTTGATTCAGGTCGGCATCGGCTCCCGTTGCTGTTTTATTGAGTCCGGAAGTAGTCAGACAATAAAGCCGGTCTCCGTTCGGATGGAAGTTATCGAAATGTGTCTCCCACCATAACCAGTAGTTACCCAGTACGAAGACAGTGAAACCGATAGCCAGTCCGAGGATACTGATGATGGACTGAGCTTTATATTTGACTGATTCCCGAAAAGTAATTTTGAAGTAGTGTTGTGTTTTACTTTGCATGATTTTATTCGCTTTTAATGATTTTATTCGCTTTTAATGACTATCGCCGGATTCGTTTCAGACGCTTTCAGTGTCTGGTAAAGGACGGTACAGATAATCAAAGCGCTTGTTGCTAACAATACTATGGCATACATCCATAAACCGATACTGATGCGATAAGGATATTGTTCCAGCCATCCGTGCATAAACAACCAGGCTAGTGGAAGGGCAATCGCATTGGCTATGACTACGATTGTCAGATACTCTTTGAAGAACATGCTGATAATTGTTTTTGACGAGGCGCCCATCACCTTGCGTACGGCTACTTCTTTCCGACGTTGTGCAATGTTGCTGGATGAAACGGAATAGATTCCGAAGATCGAGATCAAAGTACAGAGTATGGCCAGCAGGGAGAAGAGTTGCAGGCTGGCATCTTCGGATTTGTTCAATTGGTTGAAAACATCTGTCATTGTCTGTATTTTGGGAGTTGTATCTCCTTCTTCTTTGTGTTTTTCAAAGACTGTCCGTATTGTTTTGATGGCAGCCTGTTCATTTTCGGGTTTCACACGGGCATAATAGCAGTAACTGTTCCATTTACTTCCGTCGAGCGTGATAATCGCCGGGAGTATAGGGTTACGCAGGCTGGCTGCCTGGAAGTCTTTGACGATGCCTACGATCTCCAGCTCTTTTTGTCCTCGTTTTCCGTCTCCGTAAATAACACCGTTCCAGATACTGATCTTTTTTCCGATCGGGTTGTCTATTCCCATGATCCGGGCGGCTTCTTCATTGATGACGGCTGTGTTGCCCGGCGTGGTCCAGTCTTCCGGATCTGAGTCGCCTTCATTTATAAAATTACCTTTTAATAAGGTTATTTTGAATGCATCCAGAAATTTATCGCCTGCCTTGATTACCTGGAAATTCGGATTGAAATCGTCCGGCTTTCCTTCCCAACTGACTTCATTTTGTGTATGAGGTTCGTGAGTGATGGAGAAGATGCTACATTCTACAAACTCATCGATTATCGGAAGGGTTGCCAGTTCGTGGGTGATTCCGGACCGGTCACGATAATCCATTGTGATATGAATCAATCCCTCTTTCTGGAATCCCAGGTCCTTATGTTTCATTAATGAAATCTGTCGAAGCATGATGAAGGTGCTCAGCAGGAAGAATACGCAAATGCCGAGTTGAATAGTCATGCTGACCTTGCGGAACGACCCCTTCCGGTTAGCAGAAATACCTCCGGACAACATCAGTGAAGATGTTCGTATGAAACGCAGTAATAATGGGAATGAGACAACTATCAATACTCCCCAACTGACTAAAGTGATTATAATCAAACTCGTATAAAAATCAGGGTCGGCTATCTTCGTATCGAAGGTTTTACAGAACAACGAAGAAGTGAGTTCCAGCAGACAAAAGGCCAGAACAAAAGCGATACCTGTTTGTAATGTGAGTTCGGTCAATAGCTGTATGATCAACTCCCGTTTACCGGCACCGATCGAATTTCGGAGCCTTATTTCTTTTATGCGCTGGTAGATACGGTTTAGAAGGAGATTGATGAAATTGAAGAATACGCACAGTAATAGCAAAATGGTTGTTATGGCAAAAGTGCGGATGTAGGATAAGTTGAACGATAACTCGCTTCCAAAAGTATGCCGCATGTCTGTTAACGGAATCATCTTTACCGCAAGCGTATTCAGGTAGTTGTTTTTCTCCAGATAGGTTTGTAACTTTTTTCTGAATACATCCGCACTGGCTTTGTCTTCCAACAGCAGATAAATTTCATTTTCAAATTGACTCCATTGTCTGTCTTCCGATATCCTGTCCGTCATTTCAGTGGTAAACTTATCCAACTCGAAGACATCCTGTTTGAATGCGGAGTTAGCAGGTGCATCTTCCACTACCGCCACGATGGTGAGCGTTTCCCGATATCCGTTTTTCATTACTTTCCCGATCGCTTCTTCCGGACTTTTGAAATATTTGAGGGCAAAAGATCGGGTTATGACAATTTCATCCAGCGAATGCAACAGATTCGTTTGCCGGCCGCTGAGAACTTTCCTGGGGAAAAGGGTAAAGAAGTTGTTGTCGATAAATATTTCTTCCGGGTCTTCCAGTATCTGATCGTTATATTCGAAGGTAGAACCGAAATTCCCGTATACCAGTGCCGTTTCTTTTATTTCCGGAAAATCCAGTTTGAGTTTGCGGGCCAGGACGAGTGGTAATTTCCGCTCTTTTTTTCCGGTTTGTTTGTTGATGCCGTAAAGCGTGTACATTTGTTTGGACTTCGGATAAAAACCGTCGTACGACGTTTCGTATTCCAACCATTTCATCCCGTAGGTGAAACAGACGAGTCCGATAGCCAGTCCGATAACGCTGATAAGTGTTTGCAATTTGTATTTGATAAAATTGCGTGAAGCGATAGTGATATAGTGTCGTATCATGATTCTCTTTTAATGGTAATTTGTTTTGATCTTAATACAAAATATGTGCCAATGTTATAATGATGTGATAATTAATAGTTTGTAATTCATTCCCTTTCTTTAAAAAAGTGCATATACGCACAGTGATTGTTCGTATATGCACTTTTTATTCAGATTTTATCGATACAGCCGGATTCGCTTTTGCTGCTTTTAAAGTTTGGTAAAGAACAGTGCAAATGATCAGTATGCTTGTGAATAACAGGATGGTCAGATACATCCATGCACTGATATTGATACGGTATGGGTATTGTTCCAGCCATCCGCGCATGAATAGCCAGGCTAAAGGCAAAGCGATCAAATTGGCTACTATTACAATAGATACATATTCGCGAATAAACATGCCGATAATCGTTCGGGAGGATGCCCCCGTCACTTTCCGGATAGCTACTTCTTTCCGCCGTTGGGTGATATTGCTGGAGGATACGGAGTATAGTCCGAAGACCGAGATGAGTGTGCAAAGTATCGCCAGCAGTGAGAAAAGTTGCAGGCTGGCATCTTCCGATCGGCTTAATTCTTTTAATACATCGTTGACCGTCGTTATCTCCGGTTGCTGGTCGTATGGAAGTGCGTATTTTTTATATGCATCCCGAACTGCTTTGATGGCTTTTTGTTCATTTCCCGGATTTACTTTGACGTAATAGAAATAACTATTCCATAGTGAAGGGTTTAATGTAATGACAACGGGAAGAATCGGGTTTCTCAGGCTGGTAGATTGGAAGTCCTTTACTATGCCGACAATTTCTACGTCCTGTTGTTGATTGTTCCAAAAGCTGAGTTTTTTACCAATCGGATCGGTATATCCCATGATACGTGCAGCCTCTTCGTTGATAAGCGCTTTAGAACTCATAAAATGTCTTGGTCCCTTAACCAGATCTGTTTCTTCAAGCAACCGCCCTTTTAATAAAGGTATCTGGAATGCGGATAAAAAGTTTTTACCGACTTCCAACATATGGAAATTCACTTTAGTATCCGGGCTTTTTCCTTCCCACTCAACTTCTGTTAATGAATAAGGTTCGTGCATGATAGAGAAAAATGATGCAACCACCAGTTCTTTTACGATGGGGAGGGATGCGATCTCACGTGCGGTACCTTCTCTGTCATCATTCAGCATGGTAATCTGTATCAAGCCTTCTTTTTCGAATCCTAGATTTTTGTTTTTCATCAGAGAGGTTTGTTTGAGCAGGATGAAAGCGCACATCAGGAAAAATACGCAGATGCCCAGTTGGATTGTCATTGCTATTTTGCGGAACCCGCTTTTCCGATGAGGTGCAACACCACCGGATACCAGTAGTTGAGAGGTCCGGATAAACCGGAATGATATAGGAAGCGAGATCGAAAGAGTGATTATCCAGCTGAATAATGAGATTTTGATCATGTCGACATACAACTCTTTACTATCAATTGTTGTATGGAAAATATACTTGAACAAGGGAAATGTAATTTCCATTAAACTCCAAGCAAATAAAGTAGCTATAAATATCATCAATGAATATTCCAGTAATAGCTGGCTGATCATTTCTTTTTTACTGGCTCCGATAGCGTTGCGCAGTTTCATTTCTTTGATTCGTATATAGGTCCGGTTGATTTGCAGATTGATAAAGTTGAAAAATACGCATAGAAGCAATAATAATCCGGTTATAGCAAAAGTTTGGATATAAGTAAGATTAAAGGACAATTCGCTGCCGAATGTATGTCGGACGGCTGTGACGGGTATCAGCTTCAAAAAGATGGTCTCATTGTATTTATGGATAGAGGTATAGTTTGTTATCTTTTTTTCGAATGTGTCGATATGCGTGTTTTTATCCAGTAACAGATATATTTTAGAATTTAAATACATCCATTGATTAGCTTCTGGTATTTCTACCTCTGCCCTTCGTGTATACTGATCTAATTCGAAAGCTTCTCCGACAAAGAGTGAATTGTCAGGTGCATCTTCCAGAACGGAAACGATCCTGAGGTTTTTCTCATAACCACAACTTAATACTTTATCCAGAGCTTTTTCCGGACTACTAAATAGTTTAACGGCAAAAGAACGAGTTATAGCAACATCATTAGACGATTGCAAAATATTATCCTGTCTTCCGCAAATGACTTTTCGTGGAAAGAATGAAAAGAAATTTTCATCGATAAATACTTCATCCGGATTAGGCACTCGCTTTTCATTATAGGAGAAATCAGAAGAATACTTTGCGTATATTTGCGTCGTTTCTATAACTTCCGGGAAATTCTGTTTTAATCTTCTTGCCAATATCAGGGGTAGTTCTTCCGTTTTCTTGCCGGTCTGTTTGTCTACCCCGTAAAGCATGTAGATTTGTTTGGATTGCGGATAGAAGCCATCGTATGAGGTCTCATATTTCAGCCAGTTGATGCCGTATGCAAAACATACCAATCCGATAGCCAGACCGGTAATGCTGATGACGGTCTGCAATTTATATTTGAAGAAATTACGTATGGCTATGATAAGATAGTGTTGCAACATGCTTGGTGAATGTTTATCAGTTATTTATTTCTTTATTCGATTTTAATGACTTCGGCCGGATGCAGAGTCAGATTTTGTTCTTTAAGCTGTATTTAATAACATCTCTGCCTCCTTGCCCGTTGGGAGACAAAGCTAATAAATACTCGCTGGATTTCTCTGTGGCTATTTTCCGTAAATTGCGGTCTGCCTGTAATACGGCTAGCTGTTTGCCTTCCCAGTCGAATACATAAATCACAGAATTACCGGTAAAGTTTGTCGATCCGTCGAACAGACAGAATACATATTGTTCTGAACTGCAAATATCGATGAAACATTTCTTGCTCTGCTCTGCGTCCAAGTATTTATTGGAAATATCGGGGACCGGTATGGTATAATAATCAGCAAAAGAAACCGATGCAGTCATATCACAATTCATATCGTAGAAGTTGACACAGTCGATAAATCGCAGGGCAGCGACGATCACTCCTTTTTCCTCGTTGAGTGTCAGGTCGCTGGCATACCCCTTTTGAAGGACTGTTGCCGGTATCGGAACCGTGATCTGAGGATAACCCGGAACAGCATATTGTCCGTTTGTTTTATTGGACGAAAAGAATACCTGTGGTTTGTGAGGATTGAACTGAACGGCATATAATTCCTTGGAAGTGATACAACAGTTCGTACAACCATCTTTCAGGCCATAATCGGACATAGACTCCGATTCCGCAGAAAGAGCCGGAGATGTTTGATCCAGATCCATACGTTTCAATTTGCGTGAATCGTTGTCCCAGACAGATACCTTGTTTTTATTATTCTTGTTGATATAATCATATTTAGTAAAAGACGGATAGGCGATTATAAAAGTATCTTTTTCTCTTTCTCCTATTCCGTGAAGCGATAAATCTTTTTTACTTCTTATTTGCAGAAGCGTGTCGCTATAATAGTCCATAAACGCGTAGTAATCGTTGGTAATCGCTACATCGTAATAGTTATGTATCCCTTGTCCGGCGAAAATAACTTCGCCGGATAGTTCGCCTGTAATATCCGTAGTCGCTTTATACGTTTTTACACTGTCTTTGCTGTTAGGGGTGGAACAGGCAAAGAATACGGAGAGACTGGTGAGTAGACATAGTAACTGTTTCATATTTGTCATGTATTTATTATTCGGAACGTATGATTTCTACCGGGTTTGTACGAGCTGCCTTTCGTATTTGCCAGATCAGAGTGAGGAATGAAATACCTCCGGTCAAAAGGATCGCGATGGCAAAAATCCACCAGGCAATATGGGCTTTGTAGGCAAAATCGACCATATATAAAGTGATGGCCAGCCAGGATAAAGGCAAACCCACCAGACAGGCTATTCCATATAATTGACTGTATTTGATAAATAACATTTGCCATATGGCTTTGGTCGTTGCTCCGTTTATTTTCCGAATCGATATCTCATGAAACCGTTGTTGTATATCGAATAGGGATAAACTGAACAAGCCCATAGCAGAAATCAATATGGCTATAATCGCGAAAAGGGAGGCGACACTGACCAATTGCTTATCCTCCTTGTAAATAGACAACACTTCATCTTTCAAAAATGTATAAGGGAGTTCATTTCCACATGACTCGTTGTATATTTTTCGAAGAAAGTCGATTGCTTCCTGTTTTTTATCCGGAACGATACTGACTAATAGACCGGATGAAAAACCTTCTTTATAATAAAAGAAAATCATCGGTTCGTAGCCTTTAGACAAATGTTGTGTACACATATCTTTAATAACTCCGATAACTTGATACCTGGGAGCCGGTTGTTCTTTCGTTTGCGGACTGTAAACAAGCAGGCGGTCCAGAATGACTGGTGTTTCATCGATATCTGTAATACCCAGTTCTCTTTTTGCCGATTCATTGATAACAATCGAAAGATCCATATCATTATCGATAGAGTCATTCCATAGCCGTCCTTCAATCGCCTCTATCCCCAGAATACGGAAGGAATTTTGATTGCTTACCTGGGTTCCTATACTTGTCCATTCTTTTCCCGGAATATGTGCCCAGCAATTTTGCCCTAAACGACTGATCGGGCCGGGAGAATAGCTGTGCAGCTTGATTAGCGAGGGAGTATTTTTCAGGTTTCTGTCCAGTTGTCGAACAATCAGATTGTATTTATTCCACATGCTCATATCGCTTCCCCGTGGCCCTTCTATAGGTGAGATTTTGATAATATTATCTGTTTCATATCCAAGATCGGTATTCAGCATAAAGTTTAACTGATGGATAGAATAGATAGATACGATGGTTAAAGCCAGTGTGATAATATATTGTAAACAAAGGAATACTTTTCTCGATATGGTAGATTCTCCGCCTCTCCCGATCTTTTTCAAAGAAGTGACTGGAGAAGAATAATTATATTGGAAGAAGGGATATAGGGCTGTGATAAAAGGCAACAGGAATAGAATCCCTACAGAAAGGCTGGCGTCAAATAAGAAATGCGAAGGAATCCGGATCATTAGAAAAGTATTGACCAGCAACGTCCCTGTTTCTATGAATACCCATGCCAGAAATAAAGCTACGAGAGTCATACATAAGTTTTCAGTATACAATTGAACGGCCATTTGCCGGGTATTTGCTCCGAATACTTTTTTCATACCGAATTCACGTGCCCGTTTCTGGATCAACACTGTGTAGACATTGATAAAATTGAATAATCCTACCAGCATGATCAATACGGCAATTGCTATCAGGATAAGTACGTGTGTATAATTCCCTACCAACCGTTTATCCAGGTATGTGACTACCTGTTGATCGAAATATAGCTTCTGTAGAGGGTAAAAGCAGATGCGCAGGCGGTTGGTGAAATTGGACATTTTACGGAATGCTTCGTATTCCTTGTTGACGGAGGCAGCAGAATGCCCCTTATGTAATTTGACAAGGGAATGGGGCATTGAATATTTTCTGTAGTTGGCCGATTCATTCGATATCAGCAGGTCGAAAGGCATGGAAAATCGGGTGTCCGGTTTACCCATAACGGCAACGACAGTTACAATCTTTCCCATCGAGGTAGTGATTTGTTGGCCGATCGGATCTTCCTTCCCGAATACTAATCGGGATAGGTCTTCCGAGATTATTGCGT
Organism: Parabacteroides goldsteinii DSM 19448 = WAL 12034; assembly: GCF_000969835.1. Taxonomy (GTDB): domain Bacteria; phylum Bacteroidota; class Bacteroidia; order Bacteroidales; family Tannerellaceae; genus Parabacteroides; species Parabacteroides goldsteinii. Next base: position 1,414,207 of record NZ_KQ033912.1, on the reverse strand, counting down.
CTTGTGGATTCTCTAATAGTTTATTCCGGGACGTTTTTAGTATGGGGATCGGTACTATTTTCAGATAATTCGTGTCTGCGGCTAAAGAGGCAACATTGTACAGTTTGTTATCGACTGTAATCTGATCTTTGTCACTCTGGAATAGTGTAGATACAATTTCTACAGCCGGATCTTCCAATGGGCTTGGGGTATATCCATATTCAGGTAACAGACCGTAGAGTCTTTTCTGGTGGGTTACTTCATCCTCCATCACTGTATAGCAAACCCTGTCTACTTCCGGAATAAAATGGTCGGTGGTCATTTCACTGTAGACATACCGGAATATCAATATACAGCAGGCCAGGCTGAGTGCCAGACCCAGTATGTTGATTACCGTATAAAGCCGGAATCGGAGGAGGGTTCGTATGGCTAACAGGATGATTTTCATTTTTATTTATTCTGATTTAACGACTACCGCCGGATTTTGATTGGCTGCTTTCCAGATTTTCCAGCCGACGCTAGCTATGATAATAAGTTCGATTACAATAAATAATAGAGGGTAGATCCATATATTTATTTCTGTTTGTTTTACGTAACTCTCCAGCCAGTATCTCATTGCGAGATAGCCGACAGGGAATGCTATGGCTGTACTTATTGCGACAAGGAAAAGATATTCATTGAAGAATTTTTTCAGAATGCTTTTGGTTGTCGCTCCGTTTACTTTCCGTATGGCTATTTCTTTTTTACGCTGTTCACAAGTCAAGGTAACGAAGGAAAAGACACCAAATATTGAGATAATAATGCAAACAGCAGAGGTGAAATGAAGCATCTTTAATAGCGCATCTTCCGATTTAAGGTACTTGTCGTACTCTTCTGTCGCATTGTAGATATATGTATATGTTCCTTTCATCTCTTTCTTAACGCTTTCCAAATGCTTTTTTATTGTTGTCCAACTTCCTTCTTTGTATTTGAAAATAATATCTTGGGGAGAATTATAAAATAGTTGTTTGTATTTCTCCGGAGACAAATATAATGTCGGATTGACTGGTGTCGTAGGAGATGCATTATAAGTATCTTTGATCAGTCCTTTTACTTGATATACGTCTTTAGGTTGAATAATACTTTTTCCTATGGGATCGTTCCATCCGAATGCTTTTGCTGCTGCTTCATTGATCAGTACCTGACCGGACAGATCGGAATCGTGGATCATCTCGCCTTTAAGTAAGGTGAGGTTATAAAATTGGGCAAGCGATTTCGTGCCGCAAACGACTTCCAGACTGATTGGCTGATCATTTTCCTTTTTATCGCTCCAATCTTCAATATGATAAGAAATCCGGCTTCGGTAAGGTAATAGGCTACCATGTTCTGTCAGTATATCCGTTACTTCGGGCATTTGAGTCAGTGTCTGTTTATATTTTTCTGAATAAGGATAAATGGAGATGGAAGCGATATTTTTTCTTTCGATACCAATATCTGTATTTCTTAAATAGTGGAGTTGTTTAACCATGATGATGGAGCAGAAAATGATTCCGATGCTAATGATCAGTTGGAAGATAATACACACTTTGCGAAACATATTATTCCCCTGTCCCTTGGTAGCCCCTTTGATGGAAGATTGTAATGTTTTATGGCGGAAATAGCTAAGAACAATTAATATTAATGTATAGGAACAGAGTATGATAACTCCAATATAAACTAATGCTTCTGTAAATACGAGTGTTTTATTGGAATGAATCTCCGAGAGTTCCTTGAAAGACGGATACACAAGTTCGATTAGTACCATTCCAACCAGAAGTGCAATAAAAAACAATGTGAAAAATTCGGTAGATAAGAGTGCCAGTAATCCTTTAAAAGAGGCTCCGCATATTTGTCGTAAAGCGAGTTCCCTGTTTCTCATGTGTATTCGGGAAACAAACAATGTCAGGAAATTGAATAAGGAGCAAAGAATAACCAGTCCACCGGCTAATGAAAACAAGAGGATGTGATTGAATTTTATTTCTGTTTTAGTTTGCGGATGATCATAGTGTAAAGAAGTCAGAGGTGTTACTACCAGTGGTGCTAATTTTATGTCATCTTGCTTTATCTCCATTTTGCCCATTTTTTCCGAAAACTTATAAAAGTCGGTTTTGGGATATAATTTGATGTATGTCTCATGTGAGAAGTAGGTCCATTGCTTTTTATCGCTATCACTACAAACGAGTCCGAATGGAATATTACTGTGTTCTGACCAACCCTTTACAATAGCACAAATCTTCCTTTTTTCTTTATCGGCACCGAACTCTATTTCTTTCCCTATAGGATTTTCATTACCAAAAAGTTTCTTAGCTAATGCTTCTGTGATAGCCAGTTCTTCATTATAAGGAATGAGAAAATTAGTATTGCCTGATATGATCTTTATATCGAAGAAATGCATAACAGTAGAATCTGCTTTTAGTATCCTTGTTTCATAAGGTGTACCGTTTAATGCAATGTCGTTTGTCCATGAAGTCGTAGCGCAGGCAATCTCTATTTCAGGGCATGTTTGTTTTAAATATGCAGCTAAAGGTCTAGGAGTATTGCTCATTCCGGATTCGTCAAGAATACTTTTTTGCCGCACCAGATAAATCCGGTCGGCATCTTTGTGAAATGAGTCATAAGTCATTTCATAATGAATCCATAGAGTCCCTAAGGCAAAACAGGTAAACCCGATTGCCAGACCGAGGATACTGATAAACGATTGTGACCGGTATTTCAGCAAATTGCGTATTGCTATTTTGAGATAATGTTTTAACATACCTATTTTATTCCGATTTAATAACTTCCGCCGGATTCTGATTGGCTGCTCTCCATATTCTCCAACCTGTACATAAAGTGATGAGTGCTGCTAATACCAGCCATATTACCGGATAAATCCAGAAGTCTATCCGGGTTTGAAGTACATAACTTTCCACCCACGGTTTCATGATGAGGTAACCGGTCGGGAAGGCAATGGCAGAGGCGACCAATAATAAAAGCATGTATTTCAACAGGAAAGACTGCATGATATGAGGTGTTACTGCGCCGTTCACTTTCCGGATGGCAATCTCTTTGCGGCGTTTCTCACAGTCGAGGGTGACGAGTGAGAAGACTCCGAACAGGGAGATCAATACACAGACCAGCGTCACGAAATCCAGCATCATCAGCAAAGCGTTTTCCGATTTCAGGAATTTACCGTATTCTTCTTCCATATTGTTGATCCGGCAACTTCTGACGTCCGGATTTAGTTTTCTCACTAATGCGTCCAGCCGTTGTTTGCAGTTAGTCCAGGTCCCTTCCTGATATTTGAACAGGATGGAACTGTCGTTAAATTCGGCTTTTTTCTTGAATACCATAAAGCCAGGCTTGCATGGTACTGTCGGAGGTGCAATATAGAAGTCTTTAATGACACCGGAGATTATCCAGGGATTGTCGCCTCCGATTGTTTTCCCGATCGGGTGATCCATATTCAACTCTTTGATTCCGGCCTGGTTGATTAATATATGATCGCTGTTCCCATCGGCAGGGATCTCTCCTTCAAGAAGTTGGAATTCATAAAATTTGAAGTATGCCTGGTTACAGTCGAACATCTCCAAGCTGACGGAAGCAGTGGAATCCTGGCGTCCATCCCATCTGTCTATTGTACTATAAGAACGGGCATAGCGAGGGAAGATGGCTGATATGCTATCGGGAAATATTTCGGTTATAAATGGGACTTTCGCCATTTCTTCTCTTAATCCGTCGATGGACGGATATGTATTAATGCAGGCCCGGTTTGTCCGTTCGAATCCAAAGTCGGCCTGGTTCAGATGGTGGATTTGTTTCATCAGGATTACCGCGCAGAAGATAAAACAGATACTGATCACGAATTGTGCTATCATGCTGACTTTCTGGAATATATTTTTGCTTTTGCTTCCGGTTGAACCTTTTAGCATGGCATTCAGTGTCTTTTGCCTGAAATAATAGATTGGGTATAAGGATAATAAGAAAGAAAGGGAGGCTACGATTGCGGTATATTTAATGGCAGCCAGGTAGATATCCATATTATCCAGTTTTATTTCTGATAACTCCCTGAATGTCGGCAATGCTAATTCTATCAGGATTAAACCGGTGAATAAAGCAAGCAATAAGGTGATCGAATATTCGACTCCAAATAAAACCATCTGGTTTTTATCAGACGATCCGCAAACTTTCCGTAAGGCAATTTCGCGGCTACGCATCCGGATCCGTGTAATAAATAGAGTCAGATAATTGAATAAGGCACATAATATGACCAATCCGCCTGCCGAGGCAAACAGGAGGATATGTTCGTATTTGACTGTTACAACCCGATTGGGACGGTCATAGCGCATGGAGGTAATAGGTGTCAGTACGATCTTATCGACAGAAAATGTTTGGCCGGGTTTCGTCTTATATTCATCGAGTTTTTTTCTGAATGCCTGAATATCGGCACCTTCCCGCAGTCTGATAAATGTTTGCCAGGCAGAGGCATTCCATTCTTTTCCGAAACTGTTTGATTCAAGAAAATCGAACGGCAGATTACTATGCGTATCCCAGGGCTTAACGACTGCACAAATGACCTTATCTCCATAGATATCGATTTCTTTTCCGATAGGATCTTCTGCGCCGAACAATTGTTTGGCAAACCGGTCGGTGATAGCCAGTTTATTATTATTCTGAAGCATAAAATCCCGACTACCGCTGATTAGCTGAAAATCGAACATGTTTACTGTCGCAGAATCGACTCCGATCTTAAATGAAGTATATTCTTTTCCTTTATATTTGAATGCCATCCCCCAGGCTTGCATATTGCAGGCATCTTCCACTTCCGGAAATGTCGCTTTCAGGAAACCGGCTAACGGATAAGGCGTAATTTCCGATATGCCGCTGCTGGACATATATGATTCAACGCGTACCAGATAAATCCGGTCGGCCCCTTTATGAAAAGTGTCGTAAGTCAGTTCGTATCGTATCCACAAGGTAGACAGGGCAAAACAGGTAAAACCGATAGCCAGGCCGATGATGCTGATAACGGATTGCGATTTGTACTTTATCAGATTACGGAATGCGAGTTTGATATAATGTTGTAACATGCTCATAATATAATCGTTGAATTTATTCGGATTTAATCACTTCTGCCGGATTCCTGCCTGCGGCTTTCCATATGCGCCAACTTATGCACAAGGTAATAATAAATATGAGACAGATCAAAAGAACCGGATAAATCCAGGCGCTTATCTCTGTTTGTATCACATAATTCTCCAGCCAGGGCTTCATGATGAGGTAACCGACTGGCAAGGCGATACATGCTGCCAGGCAAAGCAACAACATATACTCCTTAAAGAACATGCGTATAATCATTCGGGCAGTAGCACCGTTTACTTTGCGGACGGCTATTTCCCTACGGCGTTGTTCGCAGTTGAGGGTTACCAGGGAGAAAATACCGAACACAGAGATGAGGATGCAGACTACCGTAACGAAGTCGAGCAACTTGATCAGGGCATTTTCCGATTGGAGGAATTTGTTATACTCTTCTTCGGCGCTGTCTAAACTGTAGAAGGTAAATTCCGGGTGCTTTTCTTTGATCAACGCGTCGATCCGTCGTTTGCATTCCGGCCATTGTCCTTCATGGAATTTGAAAAGCAGCACTCCGCTGGAACTGATCGAATAATAGTATTCCTGAACGGTGAACATAATCGGTTTCACCGGTATGGTAGGCGATTCTTTACAGAAGTCGCGTATAACACCGATAACCTGTAAACGGGTTGAATCGAACTTTTGGAAATATTTACCGATCGGGTCCCGCCATCCGAACTCCCGGACTGCTGCTTCGTTGATCATCACTTTGTCCTTTTGATCGTCGTCCTTTAGCATTTTACCACTCAGAAGTTTCAGGTTATAGTAATTGCATATTTGTTCGCCACTGGGGATAAGTTCCAGGCGTATTTCATTTGTTGATGCCGGTTTTTCATCCCATTCCTTCGTTGTCATATATTGTTTTCCTGTGAAAGGTATGAATGCATTATGATTGCCCGGGAGAATAGTTGTAATCATAGGTATTTGTTTCAGTTCCTCCCGCAGACTGGCTTCGGACGATTTGGTACTGAATACGAAAGATGCCCTTCCGGCCCGTTCCACGACACGGTCGGAATGTGAAAGGAAATGTATCTGTTTAATCATTACGACCGTACAGAAGATAAATCCGATACTGATGATAAACTGGAATACCAGGAAGAACTTCTGGAAATAATTCTTTCCGTTCCCTTTCTCCGTCCCCTTGATTGCAGCGTTCAACGACTGGCGGCGGAAATATTGGATCGGGAATAAAGAGATAAAGAATGACAGTACTGCCACAAAAAGCGAATAAAGGATAGCTTCCAGGTAGATTCCGTTGGTGGCCGTATGGATTTCGGATAATTCCCGGAAAGTCGGTAGTATCAGTTCGATCAGCAACATGCCGATGAAAATGGCGGCTAGCAAGGTCAGTAGATACTCTATGGAGAATAAACCCATCAGATGCCGGTCTGAGGAGCCGCACACTTTACGTAAGGCAATCTCTTTTCCGCGCATTCGTATCCGGCTGACGAACAATGTCAGATAGTTGAACAGCGAACAGAGGATAACCAGGCCGCCCGATAATGCAAACAGCAGGATATGATTGAATTTAACGGTCGCTTCCTCTATCGGATGATCGTAACGCAGCCGGGTGATCGGTGTCAATACTAAATGTTCCAGTAGCGTATGATCTTGTTCAATCGTATGTTCATATAGTTTTTTGCTGAAAGCCTTGATGTCTGTCCCTTCCCTGACTTTGATATAAGTAGACCAGTTGAGAGCGCCCCAATATGCATATTGATGATTGGCTTCTATTATATCAAAGGGGATATTGGTATGTGTTCCCCATGATTGGACGACTGCACAGACCGGTCTTTTCTCATTATAGATCATCAATTCTTTTCCGATCGGATTCTCTTTACCGAATAGTTTTTCGGCAAGTTCTTCGGTGATGGCTATTTCTTTATTATCAGGTAACAGGAAATTGGTGTTTCCGCTTATCAACCGGACCGGAAATGTTTTCATCAGGGCGGAGTCCATATCTATTATACAGGATGGATGGGTAATTCCCTCATATTTGAATTCAAAATCGCCACCCCGTGTATTGCCGGCCTGTTCTATCTCTGGAAATGTCTCTTGCAGGTAAGCCGCCAGCGGGGAGGGGGTGACTGTCGATAAACCGTCTTTGCTGTTTTTGTCTTCGTTCCTGACAAGGAAGATACGTTCGGCTCCTTCACGGAAGTTGTCGTAAGTCATTTCATATCGTATCCATAATGTTGCCAGTGCAAAACAGGTAAATCCCATCGCCAGGCCGATAATGCTGACGATCGATTGCGTTTTGTATTTTAATAGGTTGCGTATAGCAATCAGTAGGTAATGTTTTAACATGGTTTCAATTGTAATTGTATATTGAAAAATACAAAAGATGTGCCAAACGGGTAACTTCTTAGTAACTATGCTGTTATCGGATGTGGGGCGTTGGGGACTGTGTGTGTATCCGCACGAATTACGTTCGTTTGCGCACGGTGTTGTGCGAATGGTACGGAATAATTAACGTATCCTTCCATCTACTTTGCCGTAGAAAATGTAAAGCGGATTGGTTATATTTTATAGTTTTGTGGTTTATAACTCTATAAGTATGCAGATACCCGTATCACGATATATCTTTTTAGTGGCTTTTTGTTTGTTTGCCAGCCTTCATATGCAGGCTCAGTTTCTGGATTACGGCTCCGATCCGGCACGGTTCAAATGGAACATTGTCAAGTTGCCCCATTATAACCTGGTGTATCCGCAGGGTAACGATTCGATGGCTTATAACTACGCCCTCTATCTGGAAAATGCTTATCCGCATTTGCAGAAGACGATCGGGACAGGGATGCAGAAGAAATTTCCGGTGATTCTCCATCCGGCTAATATGTCGTCCAACGGATTGGTATCGTGGGCGCCTCGCCGTATGGAACTGATCACGACACCTTCCTCCAAACTCGATGGGGTGAGTTGGGACAAACATCTGGTGCTGCACGAGTCGCGGCATGTCCTCCAGACCAGCAAGGTGATGCGTGGCTGGTTCAAACCTTTATACTATATAATCGGTGAGCAGGCGGCGGGTGTTGCTGCCTTTTTCATGCCGAGCTGGTTTCTGGAAGGGGATGCTGTCGGAACAGAGACTTCCATGTCGAACGGCGGGAGAGGGCGGTTGCCGGAATTCAGTATGCCTTACCGTGCCCAGATGCTGGGAGAAGGAAAGAATTACTCATTCGATAAATGGTACCTGGGTTCTTATAAAGATTATACGGGCGATTATTATGCATTGGGTTATAACCTGACTTCTTTTGCCCGCCACCGTTTCGGGGCGGATATATGGGATAAGACGACCACCCGGTATGTGAACCGTTTCTTTGCGATCCCGATGTTCAGCAATGCCTTTAAACATAATGCCGGGATAAGTATTGACGGACTGTATAATGAGACGTTCGACTTTTTGCGTAAAGAATGGAGGAAGATGGACACTGCTGCCGTTATTCCTGATTATCTTTCGCCGAAACCCGGAAAATATACTTCTTACCGTTATCCGCAGGCGGTGAACGACTCGACGGTTATTGCCATTAAATCAGGTTTGCAGGATATCAATTCGCTGGTTTCGGTAACAAACGGAAAGGAAAAGCGATTGTGTTATCTCGGAACGATCAACAGCCGTTTGAACCTGGCCGGCAACAAGGTGTACTGGACAGAAATTGTCCCGGGCCTGCGTTGGACACATGAAAATTATTCCGTTATAAAACAATATGATTTAGAAACGGGAAAGGTGACGATACTTACTCCCCGTGGGCGTTATCTGGCTCCGGCTATCGACAAGGACAACCGGACGGCAGCCGTTTCCCGTTTTACGGTAAGCGGTGAAAACCAGTTGGTGCTGGTCGACCTGGCAACGGGAAAGGAACAGCGTTATTTTACTGTTCCGGATAATGCCTTCATCAAAGAGTTAACCTACGATGATAATGGAACGATTACTGCCGTAGCCGTAACCGCTACCGGTATAAGTCTGCTGCAACTGGATACGCAGACCGGTGCATGGAGTGAAATGCTGGCAACCACTTCCGTAAATATTACCGCCCCGCTTTGGAGCAACGGCAAACTGTTTTTTGAATCGGGAGCCAACGGAACCAATAATATCTATTATCTGAATCCGTCGGATACGGCCACTTACCGGTTGACATCTGCCCGTTTCGGGGCTTTCGATCCGGCTTTTACTCCCGGTAAAGACAAACTGCTTTATTCGGATTACCAGGCAGACGGGTATCGTATCGGTTCTTTGGCGGTGGATAGCCTGGAAGCGGAAAAGGCGGACTTGGGCGATCCTTATCATTCTCCGCTGGTTACTTCGCTGGTTGAACAGGAGCAGTTCAATCTGGATTCAGCCAAACTGACTCCTATCGAGTTTAATCCGCGTCCTTACCGCAAAGGAGCGCATACGTTTAAGTTACATAGTTGGGCCCCCTTCTATTATGATGTGGCGGAAGCGATGAATACGGGGGCTGACGATCTGAGTACGATCGTGAAACCGGGCGTTATGGTCCTTTCGCAAAACACGTTGAACACGGCTATCATGCAAGCTGGATGGTATTACAATAAGGGTGAACATCATGGCAAATTATCATTTACCTATAAAGGTTGGTTTCCGGTCATCGATATCGCTGCCGATTATGGCGGTAAAGCATTCGATGTAACCTGGGTGATCAACGACAAGGATAAGGAAGTGGCACAGGCGGCAACCGTAAGACGTACCTTGCTGGAGGCCGAGGCGCGTGTCTACCTCCCTTTCAATCTTACCCGCAACCATTATATCCGGGGAATACAACCGGCGGTTGCCTATTATTTTACCAACGACAGGTATCAGCAATATGAAAGCCGTACATACAGCAATTTCCAGTATATCCTGCCGGAAGTATTGTTTTACAGTTACCGCCGGAAAGCCCAGCGTGATATCCTGCCCCGCTGGGGATATCAGTTGCGGTTGCAGTATCTCCAGTCTCCTTTCAATAAGGAAAACTACGGAAGCCTGTATGCCGGACGCCTGACGACTTATTGGCCGGGTATCCTGCGTAATCACGGATTGATGTTGCGTATGGGATACCAATACCAGAGTGTGGACAATAAAACCCTGTATTTACCCAAACATTTGATAGATAAGCCTCGCGGATATAATTTCATGTATCAGACCCGTCAGCAGATTGCCTTTAAGGCTGATTATGCTTTTTCTGTCTTTTCACCGGATCTCAGTCTCGGGCAACTAGCTTATATCCGCCGCCTGCGTGCCAACCTATTCTACGACCTGAACCGTAACCAGGCTGCCAAAGGGCGTGACTGGACAACACAAAGTTCATTCGGTACCGACCTGATCTTCGACTGGAATGTCTTCCGGATGAGCTTCCCGCTGACAACTGGTGTGCGGTTGATACAACCGATCGATTATGGCAAGTTCCAGGTCGAGGCACTGTTTTCTATAACATTTTAGGAAATAATCGTTCACCCTTCACCCTGATTGGTGTAAGTTGTTGTTTATTTGTTATTTGTGTTGTTGTAAATCGGGTGAATGGTTTGCCTGAAAGGTGAATGGTTTATCCGAACCCTTCACCTAGCTTCCTACCGAGGTTTTATTTGTTAATTGGAAATAGGCTTTCGCGGTCATATTAGAAATAATTGAGCTATAAACTAATAGCTCACATCTGATAAATTCTGAACTATACCTTTATATCCTACTATCATTCATGTAATAGGGAACTAATCGGAAAGTAATATATAACTAATGGAAAACATACTATCCGGTCGTTTTTTGACTGCCATCGTTAAGCTTGCCGACGTAGGTGGTTAAGCTTAACGACGGTGGTCGAAAAGCTTACCGGGCGTGGTCGTTAAGCTATTGGGTTATTTCTTTTGTGTTAATACACTATTGTTGGCGGGTTAATGGGTTATATGATAATTGGTAGTAGTTCAGGGTGAAGGGTTTGTAGTAACCATTCACCCTTTTGCTAAACCGTTCACCTGGATATTGTATTGTAATTGTCATTATATTAGTTATATACGACAGAAAGGTGAATGGTGAACGCTTTTTACCCGAATTATATAGGTGTGCTTGTTTGTCTCCCTGATTTATTCCGTCTTGATAGCTTTTGCCGGGTTTGTCCGTGCCGCTTTTCGGATTTGCCAGATCAGGGTGAGCAGGGAAATACCTGCGGTGATCAGGAAAGCAATAGCGAAAATCCACCAGGATAACGGAGCTTTATTGGCAAAGTTTTCCAGATATCTCGTGATTGCCAGCCAGGAAAGAGGAGTGGCTATCAGGAAAGAGAAACCGAGTAGCTTGTAATATTTCCGCAATAACAAATTCATGATGGCTCCTGTCGTTGCCCCGTTCACTTTGCGGATCGCTATCTCTTTGTAACGCTGTTGAATGTCGAAAAGGGAAAGGCTGAATAATCCCATCGAAGAGATCAAGATGGAGACGAGGGTAAAAACGGAATAGATCCGGGCAACCAACCGGTCCTTTTCGTACATGGCACTGATCTCGTCTTCTACAAAAGTGTATTCAAATTCTCCTCCGATAGTCTTGTCATGGAGTTCTTTCAGAAGTTTGATCGCTTCCGGTCGGCGTCCGGGGACAATGGATGCCATGAGTTTCCCAGGATAGTATAGTTCATTCTGCACATCTTTGAAAGTCATGATGACGGGAAGATTACGCTGGGAGAGATGCACTACCTGAAATTCGGGAGTAAAACCTTTTACCAGAAGCGAACTGATGCCATCATACGAATCTTTTTCCAGTTCCGTAGGAGGGATTCCTCCTTTACTGAATAATTTTTTAGCCGTTTCATTCATCAGGATTTCTTTTTCGCTCTTCGGAAAGCCGTCTGCGAAAACTGGTATTTGGTATAAATCAAAGAAACTTTTATATAGTTTGACATGAAGCACCTCCTGCCATTCTCCTCCGGGGATGCGCATACTGACCTTATCGTAGTTATCAGTTGGTAATTCATACGGACTTTCTCCATAAGAGAACGACTGGAACAGAGGGGATGCTTTGAGTGTTTCCTGTATGGCGGAGGAAACGCTTTCAGTCTGTTTCTGTTCTTCTTCACCATAGAACATCTTTGAAGAAGGACGTATAAACCAGGCTTTTATAATGTCTTTAGTCCGGTATCCCAGGTCTGCATGCAACATGAAGTGCAGTTGCTTCATAAAGAAGATGGATGATATGATCAGGCAACAGGTGATAACGTATTGCACGACCAGAAACAACGAACGGGTAGCCATCTTGTTTTTTCCGGGGGGGACTCCCTGAAGTGAACGGATGGTTTGCCGGAAGCTATAGTTGAAAAATGGATATAACGTAATAATCAGTGGAAGTCCCAGCAAAAGAATAACGGTTAATATCATATTGAAAGAAGAGCCGACGGTGGCAGTGATACCTAACTGGTTTTCTTGTATAGGTAGGGTGATTTCGATAATCATCCAACTGAGAAAAAGGGAGATAGTTGTCAGTACCAGATTCTCTGCGTATAGCTGGATGAATAATTGTGCGGGTCTTGCCCCGAATACCTTTTTCATTCCCAGTTCCCGGCCTCGTTTAATGATAACGACCGAATTGATATGGATAAAGTTGAACAGTCCGATCAATAAAAGCAAGATCGCAACGAAGGAAAGGATTTTCAGGCTGTCCGGGTTTCCTTGGCGGAATGTATTTACTCCTTTGTCGACAGCTTTGTCCATGTATAGTTTATCCAGCGGGATGACCCGGAAAGAGAACGTTTTTTGGGCGGCTTTATGGTTTTCTGCTTTGAGTTTTTCGTTAATGCGATCCGCATCGATACCGGGATAGGCTAAAGCAACACTAAAGTAATTAACCGGCGGCCAACGCCATTGCAGTTCTTTAGATATCAACAGGTCGAAGGTCAAAGAACTGGGTGTCTCCGTTTCTCCGATAATTCCCTGGATAGTCAGTATATTTCCGTTATAGTCGACGTTCTTACCGATCGGATTTTCTTTACCGAACAGTTTCCGGGCGAATCGGTTTGTGATAACGGCTCCTTTAGGGTCGGCCAACAGTTGTGTACGGTTCCCTTCTACCAGCGGAAAATCCAGTATCTGAAGGAAAGCGGTGTCTGTAGCCAATACATGTGCTTTGAATTTGTTCTCATCTACCTGTATTTCGACATTACTGAGGGAGACAAAGGAGGTTCTTTTCTCTATTTCCGGTATATCCAGCGGATTGATATAGTTCTTTTTCAGGACCACATTATCTGTTGTAAATAAAAGAGGTATCCGTTCACCGCTTTCCCACTGACGTACACTCAGATATATCCGCTCATGATGGGTATTGAAATGGTCTGTTGTCGCCTCACTATAGACATACCGGCTGATAATGATCACACAGGCCAGGCTTAGCGCCAAGCCAAGGACATTAATAACGGTGTATAAACGGAAACGCATCAGTGAGCGTATGGCTAGTAGGATGATTTTCATATACATTGCTTTTATTGTTTACGATCCCTAAACAAGCTTGTTTGCGATGCCTAAACACCTTTGTTTGTGATGGGCAAACAGGTGTGTTTAGGCATCGCAAACAGATTGTCTTATTCTGCTTTTATCGCCTCCGCCGGATTGGTCCGTGCTGCTTTCCGTATCTGCCAGATCAAGGTTGCCAGCGATATTCCGGCAGTTATGAGCAGGGCGACGGCGAATATCCACCAGGATATAGGGGCTTTGTTGGCAAAGTTTTCCAGGTATTTGAAAATAGCCAATAATGAAACCGGAAGAGAAATGATGAAAGCTAATCCCAATAGTTTGAAATATTTGCGTAGCATCATTTGCATAACTGTACGGGTGGTTGCTCCGTTCACCTTGCGTATGGCAATTTCACGGTATCGCTGCTGAACATCGAAGAGAGACAGACTGAATAACCCCAGTGAAGAGATCAGAATGGCTATGATTGTAAATAAGGAATAGATGTAAGCCGCCTTTTTATCATCTTTGTAAAGAGCACTGACTTCGTCTTCGACAAATGAATATTCGAATTCGCCGCCAACGGTATCGTTGTGGAGTTTCTTCAGAAAGGCGATCGCTTCCTGTTTCTTCCCAGGGACAATCGAGGCCATTAGCTTTTGGCTGTTGTAACTTCCGGAGTTGGAAATGACCAGCGGGGCGTTGGGCTTGGACAAGTGTGTGAACTTGAAATCCTTTACTACTCCGATAATATGGTAGGGAGGATTTGTTTTCCTGTCATCCCGGCTGGTAAACCATAAACGGCTATCCGGCTGTAATAATGCTGTTTCTATATTGGTTATGCCAAACAGTTTTTGTGCCGTCTCGTTAATGATGAACTGGTAACCATATGTATTATCAATGGAGTCGTTCCAGAACCGTCCTTCTTTTAACTGCAAACCGTACATCTGTATATTTTCTGCGGACATGTAGGCTGAGCAAACCTCTTTATATTCCCCTTCCGTAGTTTTCAGGCGGATACCGCTTTCCTGTATCGTGTGAGGGCTGTCTCCATATACCCATTGAAGGAAAAGGGGACTGGCATTCATTTTCTGCTTTATCTCACCATCCAGCCGGTTAATGTTATTGAAGTATTTGGTCCGGTCTTCATCCGGCATGCTCCATACGTTGCTGGGGTGCTTGATGAACTGAGCTTTTATAATATCTTTGGTTTTATATCCCAAGTCTGCATTCAGCATAAAATGAAGCTGTTTCATAAAAAACAGAGAAACAATGATCAGGCAGCAGGTGATAATATACTGAAAAACGATGAAGACAGCACGTGAAACCACTGAATTACCGCTGGTATTTACAGAGCGAAGTGAGGTTATGGGCGGTGTGTAATTATATTTGATAAAAGGATACACGGAGGTTATGGCCGGTAAGAGTAACAGGATACCTATTGAAAGCAAAAGATCGAATGTCAGGTTATTTACCTGCGAGATACCCAGGGTCGATTCGATAGCTCCTCCGCTTATCTCGATTAATATCCAGGCAATAAAGAGGGCACAGCCTATCATTACAATGTTTTCACCGACGAGTTGAACCAGCATTTGGAAGGCTCTTGCTCCAAATACTTTTTTCATCCCCAGTTCGCGTGCCCGTTTCAGCATCAGGACAGTGTAGATATTGATAAAATTGAAGATGCCGATAAGTAAAATTAAAAAAGCGACGCCGGAGAGCACCAGGACATTGTTATAGTTTCCTCGCAGGTAAGTATCATCAAACATATTGACGGTCTTGTCGAAGTACGATTTGCTGAGGGGAAGCAGTTGGTTGGGTGTTTCCTTATTTCCTTCTTCCCTGCTACTGATAAATTCCTTATTCAGTTTATCGATATCAGTACCGGGAGCCAGTAATACGAGAGCGTTGAAAGCGCGTCCCCATCTTTCTTGCAGTTGCAAGGAAACGAGCAGGTCAAACTGGATAGAACTTTTATCGACAGGTTCGTCGAGAACCGTGGTGATCGTAATTGTTTTACCGTTGGAATGCTGTATGCTTTTTCCTACTATATCTTTGTCTGTGCCGAACAGTTTACGGGCAAAGTTTCGCGTAATAACAGCTCCTTGCGGGTCTTGCAGCGGAATTTGTTTATTGTCGGATACTACCGGATAATCCAGAATCTGCAAAAAGGCAGTATCGGCAACCAGGATACGTGCATTGTATTTTTTATCATCGACTGTTATATAGTCTTCTGTAAAAGAAGAGAACGGGGCCACTTTCTCGACAGACGGATTATTTACCAACCGAGCGTCTCCTATGCCTGTTCCGGGATTGAAATTGTAATAAAAACGAGGCATTATTTCTTGTTCGAAATGCTGTGTGACCAGACATATACGATCCAGGTTTTTATTGAAATGGTCTACTGTCAATTCCCTGTACACGTGCCGTGATATGATCATGACACATGTCAGGCTCATTGCCAGCCCTAATATGTTGATGACTGTATAGAGCCGGAAACGTGAAAGGGACCGGATAGCAAGTAGTAATATTTTCATGGTAGTTCTTCTTCTGTCTTTTTTATTTCAAAATCAACTCTTCCGCGTCGCCAAAAGTACTGTATCCGGTGACAATAACCTTATCGCCTGCTTGTAATCCGCCGGTGATCTCATACTGCTGTGGGTTCTGTCGGCCGATGCTGATGTTTACTTTGCGGGCTTTTGTCCCGGTCTCGTTCAGCTTATAGATCCATTGGCCGCCGGTCGTCTGGAAGAAGTCGCCGCGCGGGATGACCAGTGCCTCTTCGGGTTGTCCCAGTTCGACCTGTACGCGGAAGCTCTTTCCGATGCGGACATTCTCGGGTGATTCTTCGGTAAAGACAAGATCCACATCGAAGTTACGATCTTTTACTTCCGGTACGACCTTGGTGATGCGTAGCGGATATTTCTTTCCCTGCCAGGTGATGGTGGCGGGAAGGCCGGTTGTGATACGGTCGATATAATATTCGCTGAGTGACGTATGTATCTTGAACTGGTCGAGTACCTTGATCTCGGCGATGGCTTCGGTGCTTTGCACCTGCTGGCCCGGAGTTACCTTGACAAAACTGAGTTGTCCTGCCAATGGGGCGCGGACGATCAGGTTCTCCATGCGTTCCTGGGCGCGGTCGTATTTCTTCCGTTCACGTTCCAGGTCATTCTTCATCAACTCACGGCGGAGGATGGTGGCAGCGCTGTCGTGGCGCAGACCTTCCAGTTGCAGGGCGGTGCTTTGCGTTTTATATTCGAATTCATCCCGCTGTACTTCCAGTTGCGCCTTGCTCTTTACACCCATGCGGAACTCCTCTTCATCGAGGGCGAAGCTCTTTTTCAGGCGGTTGAGTTCATAGGTTGTCTGTAATGTTTGTTTTTGCAGGTCCAGGCTTTTCTGTTCCATTTCGATCTCTTTTTCCTGGAAGGAGATCAATTGTTTTTCCCACTCGTCTCGCTGGTCGTCGATGGTACGTATCAGGTCCGGATTGGTCAGGGTAAGGATGGTGTCGCCCTTCTCCATCATCGTTCCTTCTTCAGCTACGATACGTTCGACGCTACCGGCTTCACGTGCGTTTATTTTGATGGTGAGGATGGGTTGAACCACACCTTCCACATCCACATATTCCATGAATTTATCGGCTTGTGCTTCGCCGATGATGAGGTTGTCCGCTTCGGTGCGCAGTTTGCGTCCGCCTGATGCAACGATCGATACATACACCAGAAGGATGACAAAAGCGATACATCCGGCGATATGCCAGCGGTAACGGTAATATACGGGTTTCTTTTCAATAGGTCTGTCCATTATTTATTTCATTAATTGTTCATAATCGAATGTCAGTTCACGGTTCCGTTCGAAGTCGTAGCCGGTCATGCTGCGCAGACCGTAGTACAGGCTCCAATAATTATATAAGGCTGTTATATATTCTCTTCGTGCCCGGTCCTTTTCGCTGATGGAGGCATTGAGGTCGAGGATAGTCGATTTACCCAGCAGGTACAGTTTTTGGGCAACATCGTTCCTGCGTTGGGCAGTCTGGTCGGTTTTCTGTGCGATCATCACTTTATCAGCCTGCAGGTTGAACTGTTTGACCATTTTGATGACATTCAGTTCGAAGTCGTTGCGTGACTGCTCCACCTCGGTATATACTTTGTCGCGGTTGCTGAGGGCAACTTTTACCTTCCCTTTACCGACACCCCAGTCCAGGATCGGGATGCGTATGCCAAGGCTGACTAATTGTTGATCCAAAGGGTCCCGGTAAGCCTCTTTCAGTTTTTCGTTTGTCTGCGTCAAGCCGAATTGCATATAGAGGTCGGCTTTGAAGCCGCGGGATGCTTTCGCCTGTGCTACGGCACTTTCGCTTTCCAACCGGCGGCGCTGGAGGTATTCCGGTTCCGGATTATTCTCGTAAGCCAGCTCGAGCGCTTGCTTTACTTCCACATTGAAACGGGGGATTTCTTCGTTTAAACTGGCGATCAGTTCTGAAGCATTGGTGATACCCAGGTAGCTACGCAATGATTGAATACAGTCGTCTACTTCAATACGCGCGTTCATCATATTAGTCTGTTCGGTCAGGAGGTTCAGTTCCAGTTGTAGCATTTCATTTTCAGTGATCGTCCCGATATTATACCGTCCCTGGGCATATTGATAGAGGGTATCGGCATTTGCGTAATTATATTGTGCGATTTCCCAGTTGGTCTGTGCGGTGGCCAATTGGAAAAACTGTTGGGTTGCCTGTGCGGCGACCAGTTCGAGTGTTTCTGTCAGGTTCTTTTTTGATTCGGTATAACGGAGAGGTTCGATTTTCCGATCCCATTTGAACTGGTTGTATCCGAACAAGTTTTGTTCGTAGCCGAGCACGATGGGAGTGGTGTTATACGAACTTGTCTTTTCCGAAAACAAATCGAGTCTTTGCAAGGCTGTTTTCACGAAAAGGCTTCCTCCGGTGAATGGTATATTCTGATTGATCGTGAGTCCGGCATCCACCATCAACTGGTTGCGGTGTACGAAACTTTCGCCTCCGTCGGGCAAGGTCACCGAACTGATCGACCGGTTCAGTGAAGGACTGGAGGTGAAAGTCAGACTGGGTAGCATGTTTGCACGATAGGAACGCCAGTTCCAGTAAGCCGCCCTGAAAGAATGTCGGGCAGCGATGGCCTGTGGAGATTGTTCCTGGGCCATGCGTACGGTCTCAGATAAGGTGAGGCGTAACGTATCCTGCGAGTAAGCCGGGAAAGCGGCCAGTGCAGCAAGGATTATCGATAATATGTGACTTCTCGTATGTTTCATATATTATTAAAAACAAATAGTATGCCATGTTTTTAATGTCTTGAATATTAGATAGTAAGTAGTGTGTTCGTTTTTGTGGTCAGTGCGTCAGCGCACAAAAAACGTTCGTATTCGCACGCCCTGTTTATTGTTTTAATGCTTATCTTTACCCCCACATATTTAATATACGCATACGATATGAAACAAGGGAAAATACTGATCATCGACGATAATGAAGATGTGCTTTTTGCACTGAATCTGCTGTTGGAACCTTATGTAGAGCAAATCCGTGTGACCACACAGCCGGAGCGTATCGAGCATTTTATGGAAAGTTATGTGCCGGATGTGATCCTGCTGGATATGAATTTCCGGAGGGATGCCATTAGCGGACAGGAAGGTTTTTTCTGGTTGGAGAAGATAAAGAAGGCGGATCCGGATGCCGTTGTCCTTTTTATAACAGCTTATGCCGATACGGAAAAAGCCGTGCGTGCCATCAAAGCCGGTGCGACGGATTTTATCCCTAAACCCTGGGAGAAAGAGAAGTTGCTGGCCACCTTATCTGCCGCCTTGAAACTTCGTGAAAGCCGTACGGAAGTGCGGTCGCTGAAACGCCAGGTAGCGGCTCTGGAGAGTTCGGATGAGGAAGGTTTCGAGATTATCGGTGAGAGTAATGCCATGCAGGAAATCTTTGCAACGATCGAGAAGTTACGTCATACGGATGCCAATATCCTGATCCTGGGGGAGAACGGAACAGGTAAGGATCTTGTTGCCCGTGCCCTGTATCATCATTCGCCGCGTAATGGACAGGTCTTTGTGGGTATCGACCTGGGAAGTATTCCCGAATCGCTTTTTGAAAGTGAACTGTTCGGTTATGAAAAGGGGGCCTTTACGGATGCTCGTCGTGATAAGCCGGGGCGTATGGAGGTGGCAACCGGCGGGACTTTGTTTCTGGACGAGATAGGGAACCTGAGTATGCCGATGCAGGCCAAACTGCTTACTGCGATAGAGAAGCAGCAGATCACCCGGCTGGGGGCTACCCGTCCGGTTTCGATAGATGTCCGCCTGATCTCCGCTACCAATATGAATATTCGTGCAATGGTGGAGGAGGGGACTTTCCGCCAGGACTTGCTTTACCGTATCAACACCATCGAACTGCATATTCCTCCTCTTCGGGAGCGTGGGAATGATATCCAGTTGCTGGCGGATTATTTCCTGATACGCTATGCCCGTAAATATAAGAAAGAGATAAAAGGTTTATCCCGCGAAGCCCGGAGCAAACTGCAAAACTATAACTGGCCGGGGAATGTCAGGGAGTTGCAACATGCCATCGAGCGGGCAGTGATCCTTTCCGACGGATTGATGCTGAAACCGGAGAATTTTATGCTCCAGCCTTCCGTTACCAAAAAGAAAGCGGAACTGGAAGAACTCAACCTCAGCATTCTGGAGAAAGAAGCGATTGAACGTGCTTTGCGGCGTGCCGACGGGAATGTGACCCGTGCCGCCGAGTTACTGGGTATTACCCGTTTTGCCCTTTATCGGAAATTGGATAAGTTGGGCCTATGAAACGGTATACCATCCTGATAAAGATCGTCCTGATCGTTATATTGTCGCTGACAATTGCGTTCCTGATACTGAAAAGCCTCTATTTTACTTCGGTAATGATGAGCGCTATCCTGATCGTATTGGCTTTCTCATTGTATCTGGACCAACGTAAAACGATTCGCCGGATGGAACATCTGATTGCGAATATTCATTACGGAGACCTGAATCTGTCTTTTCCGGTTCCTACTTCCGGAGGGGCGGAAGCCGAGTTGACCCGTTCGATGAATGAGGCCCTGAATGCTTTTCGTTCCCGGCTTTATAATTCGGTGGTGGCGGAGGCTGAGACAGAAGCCTGGCAGAAACTGATCCGCGTATTGACGCATGAGATTATGAACTCGATAGCCCCTATTATTTCCCTGTCGGAAACGGTGACGGAGCGTGCCGAATTAAACGGAATGAACGAGCGTGACTACGCAATCATGTTGCAAGCCATACAAACGATTCACCGTCGGAGCAAAGGGTTGCTCGACTTTATCGAAAACTACCGGAAGTTGACCCGTATCCCAACGCCGGCCATGCGGATATTTCCTGTTTCGGCCTTATTTGACGATTTGCAGAAGCTGGTTCCAATGGATGGAGTCAATGTTGTTTATTCTATCAGGCCGTCCGAATTAAGATTATATGCAGACCGGGGGATGATTGAACAGGTACTGATTAATCTATTGAAGAATGCGGTAGAAGCCTGTGGCGACAGTATCCGTCCCGAAGTGCGTGTAGAGGCTTTCAGACAAGATGGGATACCGGTGATAACCGTATCGGACAATGGTAGCGGGATTGTACCCGAAGCATTGGATAAAGTATTTGTCCCATTTTTCACCACTAAACCGAAAGGCTCAGGGATTGGACTTAGTGTATGTCGTCAAATCATGAACCGTCATGGAGGAAATATTATGGTCGCTTCCGAAATCGAGAAAGGGACGACTTTTACTCTTCAGTTTCTTGATACGCGTATTCTTTAAAAGTTTTTTTGATATTCCAAATATTAACAAATATCCGCGTAGTTCCCGTAGGACTATGGTTTAAAATGTTTTCAAAGGGAGAGAAATAATAACATATATTACTAATAGAAATAAGTATATTCCACATGATAGATAGTTCCTCGCCGGAAAGTAGATAGGCTAAAAGTGCCTGGATAACACTAACAATCTATTATCTCTATTCATTTAGTTAGCTAACAGAATCGGCAATTTTTCATTAAGTTTTATCCGTGAGAATACTAGGATCTGCACCAGCTGTGAATTCGTTTAGAATCAGTTTGTACCATCGTAAACATCGGGAATAAAGTATCGGATATGCGTTGTCTAACCCCTTCTTAGTTAGATTGTGTAAATGTATTTTAAACGAACTTACAACTTGTGCAGATGCTAGGCATCTAGGAAGTAAATGTGAATGAACAAGTGCTCATTTTGTTTATTTTCCCATAGTGTACACACAATTGGTTGTAATTTTTATTCATGCACTTTAAGTCTATATACTATCCGTCAAAGACTTATTTAATATGTGATATATACTGGTTATTAAAATTAATATATGTTATTATTTCTCTATCTTTGCAACCTCTTGTTACCATAGTCCTACGGGAACTACGATTTCTAGTGTTAATATTATTATCTGATTTAATACATAGTGTCTATGAAGAAGAAGCTAACATTTATCTTGCTGTACCTGGTTATAGGTATCTGTACAGCAATGGCTCAGTACACGAAAGTGACGGGTACCGTCACTTCGGCGGACGATGGAGAGCCGATTATCGGCGCCTCTGTTATGGTTAAGGGTACGACTATCGGTACTGTGACCGATATAGACGGTAAATTTACTCTTAACGTTCCGCAAGAAGGGAAAATCCTACAAATCTCTTATGTAGGTATGAATTCACAGGAAGTAGCCGTAAAGCCGGTCGTGAATGTTTTTTTACAAACCGATACGCAGAATCTGGATGAAGTGGTTGTTACCGCCATGGGTATCTCGCGTTCGGAAAAAACGCTGGGTTATTCGGCAACAACCGTAAAAAGCGATGAAATTATCAGTTCGCGTACTACTAACGTAGCAGATGCTTTGTCCGGAAAAGTGGCCGGTCTACAGGTTAGTTCTACATCTGCTGATCCGGGTGCCGTAAGTAATATTACGATTCGCGGATTTAGCTCCATTAATGGTGACAACCAGCCGCTTTACGTAGTAGACGGTGTGCCTTTGCAGAACAGTATGGGTTCGGGAAGCGGTAAAAACGTAGCCCTGGGCGGTATCAGCAACGTGGCTTCCGAAGATATCGAGTCGATGACGGTTTTGAAAGGGGCGGCAGCAACTGCCTTGTATGGTAGCCGTGCGGCAAATGGTGTGATCGTAATCACTACCAAGTCGGGAAAAAGAGGCGACAACCGTAACTTCTCGATCAATTATAGCGGTAGCGTACAGGCTCGTATGGTGTCGCTTTTACCTGATTTCCAGAATACCTTCGGACAGGGATGGAACGGCGCACAGACCTTCATCGAGAACGGTTCGTGGGGTCCTGCAATGGATGGCTCTATGCAAGTCTACGGTCCGGTATGGAACAATCAGCAGCTTATCCACGAATACAGTGCAAAGAAAGATAATGTGAAAGAATTCTTCGAACCGGGGTGGTCACAGAATCATACACTTTCTTTAAGTGGTGTGACGAACGATGCGAAGATGGATTATTATCTGTCTTATTCATATACGAATGATGATGGTATCATGCCTTATGATTATGATACGTATGAACGTAATACGATCGCTTTCCGCGGCAGCTATAAAGCAAACGATTGGTTGAAGGTTTCTTCTTCTGTTAACTTCGCACGGAGTAGCACGGATGCCGTAGGTAGTTTCCAGGGTACTTCCGTAATTGACGGTGTGCTCGAATTGCCGCGCGACGTCTCTGTTGTGGATATGAAGAATACAAGCTCGGCATTCAATACGCCGGAGGCTTATTTCACTCCTTATGGCATCACCAACCCTTATTGGGCATTGGAAAACAATTATAACCATACGGCTTCAAAACAGGTATACGGAAAGGTTCAGTTGGATGTAAATCCGATCAAAGACCTGCGCCTGTCTTATCGTATGGGATTCGACTATACGGATTACGACCGTAAGGTGGGCAGTCCCCAGATCGCTCTTGACGATGCTTTGATTAATAACGATTATGGATATGCCCCGTCGAATATGAACCAAAGCGGTTATGTGTATGCTGCATACGGACGCCGTTATGAGTTCAATCATGATTTCCTGGCAAACTATGCCAAACGTTTCCTTGATAACCGTCTGGATGTAAACGTGAATGCGGGTGTCAATATGAATGAACGCAGCGCAACTTCTATGACCGGTCAGACCGACGACTTGACTTTCTACAGCGGGTTCTGGGATCTGAGCAACGGTGCGACAAAGACAACTTTGTCCGAGAGCCAGAGCAAACGCCGCCTGGTAGGTCTTTTCGGTGATGTTACCCTGGGATGGGATGATATGATTTATTTGAACGTGACAGCCCGCAACGACTGGTCGTCTACATTGCCTATCGACAACAATAGTTTCTTCTATCCGGGAGCTACGTTGAGCTGGATTTTCACGCAATTGATTCCTGAAAACAAGATATTGACTTTCGGTAAGGCTCGTCTGGCGTATGGTAAAACCGGTAATGACGCCTCTCCGTATCGTACGGGTGTGACTTATGTACAGGGTACGGCTCATGGATATTATGGTAGCGATGTGGCTAAGTTCCCCATGAACGGAGTGAATGCCTTCATGTCGTCCAACACAAAGGGTAGCAATACGTTGAAACCTGAAATGACTTCGGAGTTTGAAGTCGGTTTGAACTTGCAGTTCTTCAACGGACGTTTCGGAGTGGATGCCGCTTATTATAACCGTAATACGAAGGATCAGATCTTTACCCTGCCGACCGATCCGTCGACGGGTTATAGCTATATGGTAACCAACTTCGGTGAAGTAAGTAACAAGGGAGTCGAATTGGTGATCAATACGGTACCCGTACAGACGAGAGATTTCCGTTGGGATTTGAGCTTCAACTTCTCAAAGAATAAGAATGAAGTAATTTCATTGCCTGAAAGCCTGGAAGGTGGTAAAGTCTCCATATATGATTTCTCAGCAGGAAATGATGCTGTTTATATGTATGCCGAACAGGGTAAACCGATGGGACAGTTCTATACTTATTTGCCTAAATATACAGCCGATGGCAAGCCTATCGTGGATACAAACGGTCAGCCCGTTTTAGGTACAACGGTTGAAGATACCGGAAAGAATATGAATTTCGACTGGACAGGCGGTATTAATACGGCTTTCACGTATAAAGATTTCACGCTGAGTGCTGCTTTCGATATCCGTAAGGGTGGCTACATGTTCTCCCGTACGAAAAACCTGATGCAGTTTACCGGTAACGGTATCGTGACTTCTTATAACGAACGTCGTCCTTTCATCATTCCTAATTCGGTGCGCGAAAATGCCGATGGTACTTATACGGAAAACTCCACCCCGATTTATTTGGGCAACGGAAGTTATCAAACTTATTTTAATGATTACGGTTACGGTTTTGGTGGCGAGGCTTATTTGCTGGATCGTTCGTTTGTCAAGTTGCGTAATATCAGCCTGACTTGGAACGTGCCTAAGAAATGGGTTCGTAAGATGTCGTTGAGCAATCTTTCCGTGACGGCATTCTGTAACAATGTCTTTACTTGGACTGCCTCAGATAACTATTATGTGGATCCGGAGTCGACTACAGTGTCTCAGGCTTCTTACGGTGATTTGGCAACGCAATTCGGTGAGCTTTATACCAATCCGTCTTGCCGTGTATTTGGCTGTAACCTGAGTGTTAAATTCTAAAATTAAGGAGAAAGAAGATATGAAAAAAATAATAGTAGCATCTGCCCTGGCATTGGGGTTGGGTTTCAGCTCTTGTAACAGTTATTTGGATATCAATACCGATCCGAATTCGCCGGCCGAAGAGAATATCGAAACCTATATGTTGATGCCTGTCATCGAGATGAACATGGCTTCGAGCTATGGTAACTTTTTGCGGATTGCCGGCGGTTTCCATGCACAGCAGTATGCCCACCTGTTCGGTACCAGCAACTATGTGGATTATTCACAGTTCAATATGTCGGCTACGCGTAGCAGCGGTACCTACACACAGTTCAATCAGAAGGCCCTCTCTAACTTGAAAACGCTAATGAATAAGTCGGCCGCCGAAGAAGATTGGGGAACTTATCTTGCCGGTACTGTATTGAAGGCTTTTGTCTATGAAGCTTTGGTAGACTGTTATGGCGAAGTGCCTTATACGGAGGCCATGGACTTGGATAACTACCCTACGCCCAAGTACGATGACGGACAGACGGTGTATGAGGGGGTGATTGCAGAGATCAACGCAGCTTTGGAAAATGTGGTTGCTTCGAGTCCTGTTTGTACGAACTTCCTTTTCCCGTCGGCAACGGCTGGCAAGTGGATTCAGTTTGCGAATGCATTGAAATTAAAAATGCTGATGCGTATGTCTACGGTGAAGGATGTGAAGTCTGAAGTGGCTGCTCTGATCGCGGAAAATAATTTTCCTGACGAGGATGTTAGTTATAAAGATTGCTGGAATAATGTGCCGGGAGCCATGAATCCGTTTTATTCGGAAGAATTTGCTACGACTTGGGGATCTACTCAGACTAATATTGCGGCCAACCTGGCTATCATCGGTACTATGCGTATAGAAGACAGCGAAGGTAATGTTGTGTATGAAGACCCTCGTTTGCCTAAATTCTTCGATAAAAACAAGGCCGGACAATATATGGGCGGTATCTCGGGTACTAACTATCCGAAATCGACTACTAAGTTACAAGATTGGTGCCGTCCGGTGGCCAGCTACGATATGCCGGTTTATTTGATTACGTTGGCAGAGATCGAGTTTTTCAAGGCTGAGTATTATGCCCGCTACGGTTCGGCCGTTGAGGCTGCTTCGCATTATGCAGCTGCCGTTGAGGCTTCTTTTGCTTCGGCTGGTGTAGGAGGGGCAGCTGAGTATGTGGCCCGTTATCCTTATAATGCAAGCAATATGGAACAGAGTCTGGGTATTGCCAAATGGGTAGCACTGTCTGGTGTGAATCCTTTCGAAGCCTGGTGTGAAATGCGCCGTCTGAATTATCCGGCATTTGGAAAGGCGAAGGGTAGCGATTTCTATACTGAAGGTGATCAGGATTCTTATAATGTGTCGGCTTATGTTCCCGGTACGTTGTATACTCCGATCCTAGTATTCGGACAAGTGGGAGAAAATAAGCTGTTGGAACGTTATCCGTATGCAGAAAGTTCTTCTTCGCGTAATGAAAACACGCCCGATTTCCCGGGTTATACATCACCTGTGTTCTGGGGTAAATAAGTAATCATTCAATATAGAGAAATATGACGATGAAAAGTAAATTAACATATATGATAATATCCGTACTGGCTGTTTTTTCGTTGGCCGGTTGCGGGGATGATAGTACGGAGGGAATGACCTTTATAACCTACTATCCGGAGTTGACTTTGGAAAATTCGGCGGATGGAGGTACAACACTTTATTGTGCCAAGGGAGGTACGTTTACCGATCCCGGTTATACAGCGATTCTGAATGGTGAAGATGTGACCGATCAGGTGCAGGTGGATTCTAATGTAAATATGGACAAGTCAGGCATATATACAGTGGCTTACTCGATTGTGAATGCCGACGGATTCGTTACAACTGCCAGCCGTAAGGTGATCGTGACAGATCAGAATGATCCGGTAGAAGGCGTATACTACGTTGATCCGGCAAGTTATCGTGTCAGCAGTGCCGGCGAAACGCCTTATGGTGCCAGCTACGAAATGACTGTGTTCAACAATGGCAACGGTACGTATGCAGTGAGCGACTTGCTGGGCGGTTGGTACGACAAGCGTGCTAATTACGGTATCGCCTATTCCATGCCGGGCGATATTAAAGTCTCTGAAGATGGTTCTATAGAGATGCTTTCAAGTTCAGTTGCCGGCTGGGGCGATTCGGCCGACTATATGAAAGAGGGTAAGTTCGATTCGGCTACAAATACGCTTTCCTGGCAAGTTGGATATGCCGGTTCCATGGATTTCTATGTAACAATGACTAAACGATAAGGATATGAAGAAAGTAATATATTTATTGATGATGTGTGCAGGAGTCTTGCTGTTTTCCTGCGAGAAAGACGAAATCGGCGGGACAGCTACCGAGGCCCTTGCCGGTGAATGGACTGTAACGGTGGATGCTGTCGACGGAAGCGGTAATGTGGTTGAAGAGGATTTCTTCGGATTGGGACGCGTTATGCTGAATACTTACAATACAGCAGCTAATCTGCCTACAGAAATGTATGTGGATGATCTGGGGAACTTCTGGGAATATAAAGTAAAGGTTCAGTCAGATGTAAATACGTTGACTTTTGCCACATCGGGAGCTGCAACAAATGAGGTCGGCGATCCGATCAATGTAACGATCGACGGTGGCAAGATTTTGCCGGGAGCAGCTACGACGCCTCATGGTACGCCAGCTGACAGTATCGTATATTACGTCTCATTCAGTGACGACGAGTATCCGGCTCAATACGGCTATGCCAAATACAAAGTGTCCGGATATCGTTATACAGGACTTGCCGTTGATGATTAATAGGGACATATACAATATATCAAGCTAACCGAAATTTTTTACTAGACACACAAGTTGGCCGGAGTGAGTAGGGATACTCGTTCCGGCCTTGTTTTTAATTGTACTATTCATTGTGTCTGATTATAATTACCCTGCAATTTCCGGGTACACGTTCCATATAACAATAGTCTACAAAAGCTCTGTTATCTTCTTTTTCAGATCGTTGGGTTTGATCGGTTTGGCTACATAATCGTTGAAGCCGCTCTGTTTCACCCGTTGTTCGTCTTCGGCAAAGGCAAAAGCGGTCACGGCTATGATGGGGATAACAGTATTATCTTTGCGTATCTCTTTCGTTGCCTGGTATCCGTCCATAAGCGGCATTTTTAGATCCATGAGGATCATGTCCGGATGATATTTTCTGTATAAGTCTACTGCTTCCTGACCGTTCCAGGCATGTACCAGGTTATATTCCTTGAGGATTGCTTTTATATACGTGTAGTTGCTTTCGTTGTCTTCGGCAATCAGTAAGGTTGACTTTTTATTGTTATTCTCAGTAAAGGCATTATTCTGTATTTCTATTTGTACAGGTTCTGCCGCAGCAACGTGCGATTCTTCAATAACCGTATCGGGTAGGGTGAACCAGAAAGTCGAACCTTGTCCCAGTTCAGATTCCACGCCGATCTCTCCTCCCAGCTTCTGTACGATCATCTGGCTGATAGACAGTCCGAGCCCGGTTCCCTGAGCGAAACTGTCTAACTTGACAAAGCGCTGGAAAACGCTGTCTTTGATCTTTTTATCGATGCCGCATCCGGTATCGGAGACAAAGAATAGTAATTTGCCGTCCTTATGTTGATAGCCGAAACGTATTCCGCCTTCTTTGGTGAACTTGATGGCATTGTTGATAAAGTTGGTTATTACCTGCGACAAGCGGTTCTTGTCTGTCCGGATGATACAATGAGACATCTTTTCGACAAATGAAACCTGCACGCCTTCTGCCGCTTTCAGGCGGGAGGTCTGTTCTATATCACATAATAACTGATTGATATCGACATCTGAATAAACAAATTCGAGCGTATTGGCCTCGATCTTGGACAGGTCCAGAATATCATTGATCAATTGCAACAGGAGTTCATTATTGTTATTGATAATATTGATGTATTCTTCGCGTTCCTCCAATTCTTCGGTCATGGCAAGCAGGCCGGAGAAACCGACAATCGCATTAAGCGGCGTACGTATCTCATGGCTCATATTTGCAAGGAAGGCCGATTTCAGGTGATCCGATTCTTCTGCTTTTTCCTTAGCCAGTCTCAATTCGTTCTCAGCTAGTTTCTGCTTGGTGACATTTTCTTTCTTGAATACTACACCCAAAAGATTTTCCTTTGCATCGAGTATTGGGTTGGCAAATACATGTGTATATTCACCCGGGGCACATTGCTTGACAAGCTCGAAAGGCTTCCGGCTTTCCATGGCGGAAATCAGCGCACATTCATCGCAGAATGGTTTCAGCCCGTTTTTAACCAGGCAGCAGTTTCTAGGACCATATTGCGGACTGCAAGGCATTTTTATCTGATTCTCCCATTTGACCGAATAGTCCGGTTTTATGAAACGGATAGAAGACTGAATGTTATTCATAATAATAACATTGTCTTTCTGCAGGTCCATCAGTTCGTCTTTCAACCGGTTGGTTCTGAACAGGAAGAACAGGATCATTATCAGGAAAAGTAACAATACGCATGCAACGATCAGCAAGATCTCAAATCTGTATTTGATAAACAGATTGCCCTCCACATTGATCAACGTGGAATCGGCAGGCAGACAGTCTCTTTCTATATTGAACTCTCTTAGTTTTTTGGCATCGAAAGTATATCCGTTGGGAATACTTACTGCCTTCATCTCTTTTTGGAGTACTTTCTTTGTTTGGATATCGATAGCCTGTTTGGCAAGATCTTTACCGATGGAACGGTATTTAGGCATGTAACCGCCTATTGCCCAATGGCTAAGTCCGATAGAAGTCAGTGTGATAGCCGGAAGATTCGGGTTGCCTGCCATCATGGTGTAGGTTGCGTTACCTACATAATACCCGTCGTTTACATCTACACGCCAGGTTCCCAGTAGGATTACGGTTTCCTTTGGAAGTCTCTTTATTTGTTCGACAATGGTGTAGATATTATTTTTCCGGCCGTCCAGCAGTATGAGATTCTGGTCCGGGAACTTTTTCATTTCCTTTTTTACCAGTGCCTGCAAAGAGATACCTCCGTAGCTGTTATCTGTTATTAAAGCAAAATGCTTTGTTGCGGGATAAAGATTCAAAGCCAGTTCTATATTCTTTTTTATATCATAATTATAGATAAAACCAGACAGATAGAATCCGTTGTCTATGTAACTTTGGATATCAATACTCTCCGGGTCCCAGTCTGCCATTACGGTATTGGAGTCCGGCAGAATGACCGCATTTCGGCTAACCATCCCACACAGGATAGGAATATCTTTTAGGATCGGTTCATCCTGCGACAGGTAAGAAGACCATCCTTCCTGGCCTAGAATGACTATGGCCTGCGGAGTGTTCTCGTTGTTATATTTTTTTAGCAAGGTTGCCATTTTTCCTTTCCATAAAGGAGCCTCCGGCAAACTTTTACAGTTCATGTTTTCTATGATGACCGGAGCTGTACCTCCCAGACGTTTGTACTCCTCCATGAATTCGGAGATATTTTGCGTGGTATTACGGGTATCCGGGTTATAGGAGCTGATAATAAGGATCGGATGGGTGTCTTCAGCATGGGCCGGGATAGACATAATAATACATACAAGTATGAATAGTATTTGTATGTGGCATATAATATTTCTTAGAATCACTTTCAACATTGATATCTTCTCTGTTACTGTCTGTTTCCCGGCTACAAAAATAGGAATTATTTGTGATCTATGTAGAACTATGGTCAATAAAAACAGAAGAAAATCAAGGGTATTATATTTCTATCATGATTCCTATACTGGGCAACATCGTTCCGGTCATGCGTTCTACCGGTTTCAATTCATATCGTTGTTCTCCTTTTGGGGCATCGGGGTTCAGTATTTTACCTGTTTTTATATAGACGTCCTGTTCTTTGTATTTCGAATTAAGTACGTTCTGAAGATCGATATAGAACCCGAGCATTACTTTTTTCAGATAAAATGTTTTATCTATGCGCAGGTCCAGCTGGGTGAATGGTTTCAGGCGTTCGCTGTTGAAGCGGCTGTAGTCGTAGTAAAGGCTGCCGCTGGCATCCCAGGCTTCCACATAACTGCTTTTCTCCACATCGTAAGGTGTGTATGGTGCGCCGCCTACTACCCGGAGTTTGGCGCCTATATCCCAGTTTTTGGGGAGTGAATAGGTACCGCTGAAGGTGAACAGATGTTTGTTATCCCAGGCGGAAGGAAGGTATTTACCTGTATTTCTTCCGTCTTTATATTCACTGCGGACATAAGTGTAGGAAGCGATGAAAGTGAGCCCTTTGTAATTATACCAGCGCCCCATCAGTTCCATACCGTAAGCTCGTCCGGTAGCGGTGGAGGTGACGGCTTCATTTCCCAGAACACCGTAGTCGGTTCCTTTCGAGGCCAAAGGAATGCTGTCGATGACCGACATCGGATAGCGGTTATAATGTTTGTAGAACCCTTCGGCTGTGAATTTAAGGAAAGAGGAGGGACGATATTCCAGTCCCAGTCCGGCCTGGTCGCTACGGATATATTGAAGGGCGTTTCCCTTGTTGACATAATTCCCGTCGTTATCCTTAAACCCCATAACGGTGTACGGAGGTAACTCATAGTAACGCCCGGCGTTGGCGTTCAGGTAGATATCGCCGGCTATCCGGTAAGACAACGAAAGGCGTGGCGAGAGTTGGTCAAGCATATTCTTCATTTTAGATGAATAATTGTTGGCATCGGCACGAAGTCCCAGCGAGGCGGTAAAACGCTCATTGTCGCTTTCGTAGATGGCGGTGGCATACAATCCCCATTTCCAGATTCCCAGGTCGGTCTGATAGGTGATCTCCCGGGGAATAGTGGTAAATTGTTTCTGGAATGTATGGTTTGTGTATTCCGAATAATCGATGTTGCCACCTGTCTGGAGTTGTATGTAAGGGAGGCGGAAGATATTTTCGCTACGGAGTTTGTTCTCTATCTCGTCCGAGCGGTAATTGAGCGTAAGATTTTCCGGCATGCTTTCGTCGTTATCCCGGTATTTGATGTTTTTGTTGTTCATCTGGCTACGGCTGACGATAACTGAATAGATGTTTTTCCCGGTATAATGCTTGTAGACGGCTCCCAGGGTATAGGTCTTTTGTTTTACAACCGGCAGGTAAGCCAGGATATATTGGTTCTTTTCGCTCATATCTTTCATCCCGGTATTCAGTTTCATATCGTCTATGGCTCCTAATCCGAGAAAAGTGAGTTCGTTTTTCTTGTTGAAAGCATGTTTGATCTTGAACTGGGCATCGGTGAAAGTCGGTAGGAACGGCAGTCCGATCATGTCGAACAGAAATTGCAGATATGAACGCCTGATGGAGACCTGGTAGGTTGTTTTGTCGCCCATCGGTCCGTTAACCGACAGTCCGACATCGGAGGCTCCGACCACTCCGCGCAGGGAGAACTTTTCTTTATTCCCGTCCTGTAGTTTGAAATCCAGCACGGAGCTTAATGCATTCCCTCTGGCAGCGGGAAATGCTGCCGAATAGAAGTTTACTTCGCGTATGAAATCAGGATTAATGATTCCGACCGGTCCGCCCGAAGCGCCTTGTGTTGAAAAGTGATTGATATTCGGAATTTCTACTCCATCCAGGAAGAAACGGTTCTCGGAAGGACCGCCGCCTCTTACCATCAGGTCGTTCCGGAATGCAGCCGTGGAAGCGACTCCGGGAAAAGATTGTACGACACGCGATATGTCACGGTTACCTCCGGCACTCTTTTCTATCTCTTTGAAGCCTATAACGCGCAGTCCGAGCGGACTTTCGGCTGTTTTACGAAACGGGGAAGCCACAACACTGACTTCCTGCAGGTTTTCGCTACCCGGCTCCAACTCGATCGGGAAAAATATATCTTTATTGGCAACGCGGAACTCGGCGGTTACTTCCGGCTTATATCCCAGGAAGGAGGCCTGAAGACGATAACTGCCGGGGGCGACTCCGGTGATCTCGAAATTGCCGACGGAATCGGTTGCTGTTCCTTGTGTTGTGTTCCAGATCACCACTGTTGCGTAAGGCACCGGTTCACCACTTGCAGCTTCCTTTACGATCCCTTTTATGGAATAGCTTTTCTGGGCCTGCATGAACTGGATGCAGACAATAAATAATACCAGGAAGATATATGCTCTTTTATACATCGCTATCGGTTTTTTGGCAAAGATACTATAATATTAGGGAAGGATTGGTTCTAATAGGATATGAACTGTAATTATTGCATCATTACCGGGCGCATACTAGGATTCCCCAAGTTCTTATCTGGTGAAGGATGGAAATATCATATATTATGATACTGTATTTTCATATATTATGCGAATAGAGTATTATAATATATGAGAAAGTAATATCATAATATATGATACTAATGTTCTCAGTATAGGGTTGACTTTGCCTGAAATAGGGGTAATGCATGTCTCTGCCTAACTCTGTTTAATTTTCCTTACCTTTGCGGTCAAATGCAAGTATAGTAGTGCAGAATCAGATGAAACGAGAATTACAGCAGACGGCTGACGGTAGCCATACATTATTTATTCCGGAGATGGATGAACATTACCATTCGGTAAACGGGGCGGTACAGGAATCGCGCCATGTATTTATTGAAGCCGGATTGCATCATCAGGTAAAAAAGGATATTACAGTTTTTGAGATTGGTTTCGGGACGGGGTTGAATGCTTTCCTTACTTTATTGGATGCAGAAGAGAATAATCGCTCTGTGAACTATTATTCCATAGAACTTTATCCGCTTGGAGCCGAACTGGTCCGGGCGCTGAATTACGGCGACGTGATCTGTCCGGAAAAGAAAGAATGGTTTGAGGCCCTGCATGTTGCCACCTGGAATGAAGCTGTAAGAATAACCGATCGTTTCATTTTGCATAAAATACAGGGAGATAGTAATCACTGTGAATTGCCGGAAGGAATAGACCTCGTTTATTTCGATGCTTTTGCTCCGGATAAGCAACCGGAAATGTGGAGTCAGGAGATATTTGATAAATTATATGCGCATATGGCGGAAGGAGGAATCCTTACCACCTATTGTGCCAAAGGAGTAGTCCGCCGTATGATGCAGAAGGCCGGGTATTCCGTTGAAAGAATACCCGGCCCTCCGGGAAAACGCGAAATGCTCCGCGCTATAAAGTCTTCATTATAGAAGTGCGTCGATTTTAGCAACGAAAGCCGATTTCTGTGCTGCACCTACCTGTTTGTCTACTAATTTCCCGTCTTTAAAGAAAAGAACGGTCGGAATATTGCGGATACCGAACTGGGCAACGACATCGTTGTTGTTGTCTACGTCCATTTTACCGATTGTAACCTTACCTTCGTATTCGGTTGCCAGTTCGTCGATGATCGGACTTACCATGCGGCAGGGGCCACACCATTCAGCCCAAAAGTCAAGGACCATAGGCTTGCCTGCGTTTACTAACTCTTCAAAATTTGCATCTGTAACTTCTAGTGCCATAATTATATATCTAATTTAAATTGTTCCCTTTTGAGGTGCCAAAAGTAGTAATTCTTTCCACACCGTACAACTTTACCCGTTAATTTTGAAATCAATAGTTGAATTCTCCTGCAGGAACTCAATCAGCTTGCCTGTTACGTTTAACCGGATATTCTGTGAGAAGAAATTTTGTGAAATATTATGTTCGCCATCTACCACTTTGAAATATAACAAGCTCTGTCCCGGATTGTTTTTGATGAGCACAGATAATTCATTGACTGTAGGCTCGTCGAGATCGTGGATCGGCAGAGTGATACTGATTTTTTCGATCAGCTTATCCTTTTCGTCTTGCAACAGGCGGATGGAACCGATATTGAAATCGAGTTCGTTTTCGTTCCAGCGGCGAGGCTCTACGCGGGCTGTGATGAGCAGGTACATACCGGGTTTGCAATATTTGCTGTATTCGATATAGTTATTACCGAACAAAGCGATCTCTCCACTGCCGGTGAAATCTTCTATTTTAACTACTCCGTAAGGCTTTCCTGTCTTGGTCATTCCCTCACGGAAATCGGTTACGATTCCGCCTAACAACATTTCGCGCCCTTTCAAGCTTTCCCGGTCGTTGATCTCTGCCATGCCCGTATTGCATACGTATGTCAGAACGATACGATATTCATCCAGCGGATGGGCGGAGAGGTAAATACCTATCAGTTCCTTTTCTTTATTCAGGCGTTCCAGATCACTCCAACGCTGGCAAACCGGAATTTCGGGTTTGGCGATGGCTACAAGCAGGTCATCTCCACCGAACAGGGAGTTTGCTGCTGAGTTTTTATCCATCTGGAACTTATTGCCATAACGCACCAGCGTATCCAGAAAGACTTCGCCTTTGCCTGTCTCGGCAAAGAACTGTTCGCGTTGGATACCGAAATTATCGAAGGCACCGGCCAATGCAAGCGATTCGATGTTTTTCTTATTACATGCTGTCAGGTTGACGCGTTCCACAAAGTCGAAGATATTTTTATACGGACCGTTTTTCTTCCGTTCCTCGATGATATTCAGTACGGCCGATTCGCCTACGCCTTTCACGGCGCCTAGCCCGAAACGGATGTTCTTGTTTTTGTCTACGCTGAACTTCAGGATGGATTCGTTGACGTCCGGTCCTAATACCTGCATACCCATTGCTTTGCATTCGTCCATAAACTTCGTGATATCGACGATGTTGGACAAACTTCGGCTCAGAACGGCTGCCATATATTCGGACGGATAGTTCGCTTTCAGGAAGGCCGTCTGATAAGCAACCCACGAATAGCAGGTGGCGTGGCTCTTGTTGAAGGCGTAGGAAGCAAACTTTTCCCAGTCGGACCAAATCTTTTCAAGCGTTTTTGCCTCGTATCCATTATCCTGTCCACCTTTCATGAACTTCGATTTCAGGTGGTTCATCTTGTCGATCAACTTCTTACCCATCGCCTTACGCAGAGCGTCACTCTCACCACGGGTAAAGTTTGCCAGCAAACGCGACAGAAGCATGACCTGTTCCTGGTAGACGGTAATACCGTAGGTGTCTTTCAGGTATTTCTCCATGACCGGTATATCATATTCGATCGGCTTGCGTCCGTGTTTACGGTCGATAAAGTCGGGGATATAATCCATTGGTCCCGGACGATACAGGGCATTCATGGCGATCAGGTCTTCGAATTTGGAGGGTTGAAGCTCCTTCAGGTATTTTTGCATACCTGCCGATTCAAACTGGAATGTACCGGTCGTTTTACCGTCGCAATATAATTTATAGGTTGCCGGATCTTCCAGGCTGATATGGTCGATATCGAGTTCGTGTCCGGTAGTCAGGCGGATGTTTTCAATAGCCTCTTTGATGATGGACAACGTTTTCAGTCCCAAAAAGTCCATTTTGATCAATCCGGTTTCTTCGATCACCGAACCTTCGTATTGAGTAACCAGCATTTCCTCGCCGGTTTCTTTATCTTTTGCCGTACTGACAGGCACGACGTCCGAAATATCATATCGTCCGATAATGACACCACAGGCATGTACACCGGTGTTACGCACGTTGCCTTCCAGCATTTGTGCATATTTTAATGTATCGCGTGCCAACGGATCGTTACCGGTCGCTGCTTCTTTCAGTTCAGGAACGTAGTTGATCGCATCTTTCAGTTTGAACTTCTTCATATCCGGTATCTTATCCGGTACCAGCTTAGCCAGACGGTTTGATTCGGAAAGCGGAAGTTTCTGTACACGGGCAACGTCCTTGATGGCCGATTTGGTAGCCATTGTACCGTAGGTAATAATATGTGCCACACGGTCAGCTCCGTATTTTTCCGTTACCCAACGCAATACTTCGCCACGACCGTCATCGTCGAAGTCGGTATCGATATCGGGGAGGGAGATACGGTCCGGATTCAGGAAACGTTCGAACAGCAGGTCATACTTAATCGGGTCGATCTTGGTGATTCCTAGGCAGTATGCAACTGCCGATCCGGCAGCCGATCCACGTCCCGGTCCCACCGATACGCCCAATTCTTCGCGGGCAGCGGCGATAAAGTCTTGCACGATAAGGAAGTATCCGGGAAAACCCATTGTTTTCATGATGTGTAACTCAAAGTCCAGACGTTCCCTGACTTCATCATTCAGGTTGTCTCCATAACAAATCTTTGCACCGTCGTATGTCAGTTTTCTCAGGTAGTCGGCTTCCAGCTTGATACGGTATAATTTATCGTATCCGCCGAGTTTCTTTATTTTGTCTTTGGCATCTTCTTCGCTTAATACTACGTTGCCGTTTTCATCACGGGTGAACTCTTCGAACAAGTCCTGTTCCGAGAATTTTTCGCGATATGACTCTTCTGTCCCGAAATCTTCAGGGATGGCGAAGGTTGGCATGATAGGACCACTGTCGATGGAGTAGAAATCTACTTTGTCTGCTATTTCAAGCGTGTTGCTGAGTGCTTCCGGGATGTCTGCAAAGATGGCATTCATCTCGGCTGTCGTTTTCATCCATTCCTGCTTGGAATAACGCATACGTGTCGGGTCGTCCAGATCCTTTCCGGTACTGAGGCAGATCAGGCGGTCGTGTGCTTCGGCATCTTCCTGATTAACGAAATGGACGTCGTTGGTAGCGATCAGCTTGACATTATGTTTGCGGGCGAGTTCGATCAGGACCTTGTTCACTTCCTGCTGTTTGGGATACGTGGTGCAATCGGCGTTCGGGTCGTGTGTTTCGTGCCGTTGCATTTCCAGGTAATAATCTTCTCCGAACAGTTTTTTGAACCACAGGATGGATTCTTCTGCTTTATCTATCCGATCATGCATAATATGCTGCGGTATTTCGCCACCCAAACAAGCGGAACAGACAATCAGGTCTTCGTGATATTTCTCCAGTAATTCATGGTCGATACGCGGACGGCCGTAAAAACCTTCTGTCCAAGAGATGGAAACCATCTTGATCAGGTTTTTGTAGCCTTTTAGGTTTTTAGCCAGTATGATCAGGTGGTAACCGCTACGGTCTTCCTTCGCTGTTTTGTTATGCCTTCCGTTGCGGGCGCAATAGCACTCGCAGCCGATAATCGGTTTGAATATCTTTTTCTTTTCTGCTTCTATCAGGGATGGAATCTCCTGCAGGCGTGCCTGCTCTTCGGTGGAAAGAGCTTCTTTCCCTTTGAGGGCTTTCTGTTCTTTTTCCAGGTCTTTGATGGCTCCAAGCGGTTTCCCGTTCTTCTTGGAGACCTTGTTGAAGAACTCCTTTATACCGAACATATTACCGTGATCGGTAACAGCAATGGCGTTCATGCCGTCTTTTTGTGCCTTGTCAATCAGTGCATCGATCGAGGCTTGTCCGTCCAGCAGCGAGTACTGGGTGTGGACGTGTAGATGTATAAATGGTTCCATATATAATTGAAAAAGCTTTTATATTTTATCAAACAAAGGTACAGCTTTTGTTTGAATAATGTGAATGTTTAGAAATCTGTTTATGAGGGTATCCTCTAAAATAAAATACCATACAGGAAAACATCTGTTAAAATCATAGAATAAGTATCATCATTAGAAAAAAAAACTATCTTTGCTCATGGAAAAGAGGATATAATATGAAAAAGATAGGATTGGTAATAATATGGGTGATGTTGATGATTGTGCCGGCTACAGCACAGATCACTTGGGGTGTGCGTGGTGGTTTGGCTTATTCGTCGCTGGTGCAGAAAATAGACAACAATTATCAATCGGGCGCCCGTTTCGGATTTAGTGTGGCGGGACTGGCTCAGATACCTTTATATAAAAGATTGTCGCTTCAGCCGGAAGTCGCTTTTGTGCATCAGGGTGGTAATTACCTGTCAAAAATCTCAGAAGGAGACGGTACGGATTTAGCTTATCCGAAAACAAAATGTAACTATTATTCTATTCTTGTGCCTGTAAATCTGGTATATACCTTTCAGTTTACCGATGTTTATTTCAGTGTGATGGCCGGTCCGGCTGTCGATTTCTCTCTGTTTGGAAAAATGCGTACTAAGAATGTGGATAGCGATATCGTTTTCGGACAGTCAGGCGAAGCCGATCTTAAAACTTTCGACTTGGGGGTAAACCTTGGGTTACAGGTAGAATATTCGAATTTCTTCTTCTCCGTATCTGCCCTGTGCGGAACACTCGACCGCCGTACCACCAAACACGACGGCGAATCATCCCTTTATCAGAATAATGTAACATTCTCGTTGGGGTATTATTTCCGCCGGTAAATTTTTTCAATTAAAATAGGAATTAGGGAAAAGCATAACTCTCCGGCTATTCCCTTTTGTTGTATATCTTCTGCTCATAATCGTTTGGATGCGAAAAAGATGTACAAATGTTTTGTATTTCGAAGAAAAGCCGTACCTTTGCAAGCCGAATATTATCAAATTGTACTAAGGGTTTAGTTTCTAGCACATTATTGCGTCAAGTGTCCGTAGTGATAATGATAGCGAAAAACTAGGCGCTTGTTTTTTAGAGTTATTAATTAATTAATTTATTAAGCAGTGGATACTTTAAGTTTTAAGACCATTTCTGCAAACAAAGCAACTGTAAACAAAGAGTGGGTCATCGTTGACGCTGATGGACAGACTTTGGGACGCCTTTGTGCAAAAGTAGCAAAGCTTTTGCGCGGCAAGTACAAACCCAACTTCACTCCTCATGTTGATTGTGGTGATAATGTAATCATTATCAATGCAGATAAAATCGTTCTGACAGGAAACAAATGGAACGATCGTATTTATTTGAGATATACCGGATATCCCGGTGGACAGATCGAGTACACACCTAACGACTTGATGAAGAAAGGTGCCAGCCATCTGTTCAGAAAAGTAGTAAAGGGTATGTTGCCTAAAAACCGTCTGGGTGCTAAGTTACTTGCTAACTTATATGTATATGAAGGAACAGAGCACAAACACGAAGCTCAACAGCCTAAGTCAATCGATATAAACTCACTTAAATAATAACTATGGAAGTAGTAAATGCAATAGGAAGACGTAAAGCAGCAGTTGCTCGCGTATTCGTTAGCGAAGGAACGGGAAAGATAACTATCAACAAACGTGATCTTGCAAATTACTTTCCTTCTACAATCCTTCAGTTCATTGTTAAGCAGCCGCTTGCAAAGCTGAATGTTGAAGAACAATATGATATCAAGATCAACCTTGATGGTGGTGGATTCAAAGGTCAGTCAGAAGCTGCACGTTTGGCTATCGCTCGTGCTTTGATCAAGATTAATCCGGAAGATAAGTCTGTCTTGAGAGCAGAAGGATTCGTAACTCGCGATCCTCGTTCTGTTGAACGTAAGAAACCGGGTCAGCCAAAAGCTCGTAAGAGATTCCAGTTCAGCAAACGTTAATGTTATTTGTGAGTTTCTTACAAGGACAAAGCGTTTAGTATCTAAATTGTCGGGATTTCTTTTGCATGCAGACATGCCGGGGAACTACCTGATAGTTGAAAATTAAACAGAAAGTAAACGATTTAAAAAGAAAAAAATGTCAAGAGTTAATTTTGATCAGTTATTAGAAGCTGGTGTACACTTCGGACACTTAAAAAGAAAGTGGAATCCCGCTATGGCTCCTTATATCTTTATGGAGCGCAATGGTATTCATATCATTGATTTATATAAAACAGTTGCTAAAGTAGACGAAGCAGCAGAAGTAATGAAAAACCTGGCAAAACAGGGCAAGAAAGTACTTTTCGTTGCTACTAAAAAACAAGCAAAACAAGTTGTCGCTGATAAGGCTGCTTCAGTAGGTATGCCTTACGTTATCGAACGCTGGCCGGGTGGTATGTTGACTAACTTCCCGACTATCCGTAAAGCCATCAAAAAGATGACTACTATCGATAAGATGACAAAAGACGGTACATTTGATAACCTGTCAAAAAGAGAAAAACTTCAGATCACTCGTCAGCGTGCTAAGCTGGAAAAGACATTAGGTTCTATCGTAGACCTGACTCGTCTTCCGTCTGCTTTGTTCGTTGTTGACGTGATGAAAGAACATATCGCAGTTCGCGAAGCCAACCGTCTGGGTATCCCTGTTTTCGGTATGGTTGATACTAACTCAAACCCGAACAACATCGACTACGTGATCCCGGCTAACGACGACGCTACTAAATCAGTAGAAGTTATCTTAGGCGCTATCTGCGAAGCTATGAACGAAGGTTTGCAGGAACGCAAAGCTGAAAAGATCGATACAGAAGCAGCAGGTGAAGGCGAAGGCGCTAAAAGAGAACGCAAAGCTAAAGCTGCTGTAAAGAAAGAACGTACTAAGAAGGAAGACGAAGAAGCTTTGAACGCTAAAGTTGCCGACAAGTACGCTAAGGATATCGAAGAATAATTCAGTTGACAATTGCCGGTTGACAATTGACAATTAGAATATAAATACAATGGGTAATTGGCTTTTGACAGTAAGAGATTGTCAATAGGTAATTGTCCATTGTTCGTTAATAAAGAAGTAGAAAGAGTATAAACATTAAATAAGAAGGAAATAAGATTATGGCTGTAACTATGGCTG
Organism: Parabacteroides goldsteinii DSM 19448 = WAL 12034; assembly: GCF_000969835.1. Taxonomy (GTDB): domain Bacteria; phylum Bacteroidota; class Bacteroidia; order Bacteroidales; family Tannerellaceae; genus Parabacteroides; species Parabacteroides goldsteinii. Next base: position 1,372,510 of record NZ_KQ033912.1, on the reverse strand, counting down.
ATATTACCAAGCTGCGCAAGATGAGTGGAGCTGGTATGATGGACTGCAAGAAAGCGTTGACCGAATCTGATGGCGACATCGAAAAGGCAATGGAAATTATCCGTAAAAAAGGACAGGCTATCGCCGCTAAGCGTTCAGACCGTGACGCTGCAGAAGGTTGTGTGTTAGCAAAGAAAGATGGCGGGTTCGCCGCTGTTATCGCTTTGAAATGCGAAACAGACTTTGTTGCTAAGAACGAAGATTTCGTTGCTTTGACTCAGGCTATCCTGGATGCTGCTGTGGCTAACAAATGTCAGACTTTGGATGAAGTAAAGGCTTTGCCTATGGGTAAAGGTACTATTCAGGACGCTGTTACTGACCGTAGCGGTATCACTGGCGAAAAGATGGAACTGGACGGTTATAATGTGGTAGAAGGTGCTTACACTACTGTTTATAACCATATGGGTAAAAATCAGCTTTGTACGATCGTTGCTTTCAACAAAGAATCAGAAGAAGCTGCTCACAACATCGCTATGCAGATCGCTGCCATGAATCCTATCGCTATCGATGAAGCTGGTGTTCCTGAATCAGTAAAAGAAGCTGAAATACAGGTGGCAATTGAAAAGACAAAGGCTGAACAGGTACAGAAGGCTGTTGAAGTTGCTTTGAAGAAGGCAGGTATCAATCCTTCACATGTAGATAGCGAAGACCATATGGAAAGCAATATGGCTAAGGGCTGGATTACTGCTGAAGACGTAGCTAAGGCTAAGGAAATTATCGCAACTGTTTCTGCTGAAAAAGCTGCTAATTTACCGGAACAAATGATTCAGAACATCGCTAAAGGTCGTCTTAGCAAATTCTTGAAAGAAGTTTGCTTGCTGAACCAAGAAGATATCATGGATGGCAAAAAGACTGTAAAAGAAACAATGAAGGAAGCAGATCCTGAATTGCAGATTCTTGCATTCAAACGCTTCACTTTGCGCGCTGAATAATTTTGCGTTAGCAGAATAAAATAAAAAAGGGGCTTCGATTATTTCGGAGTCCCTTTTTCTATATATAAAAGTTTACTTTCTCTTATTTCAGTTCAGCCAAAGCCTCTTTGATACGTTTGATGGCTTCCACGATGTTTTCATCGCTGGTAGCATAACTCATACGGATACATTCGGGAGCACCGAATGAAGTACCGCCTACGCAGGCAACGTGTGCCTTTTCCAGCAGATACATAGCCAGGTCGTCAGCATCTTTGATTGTGTTGTTTCCGTCAGCTTTACCATAATAGTAGCTACATTTCGGGAACAGGTAGAAAGCGCCTTCCGGCTTATTTACTTCGAATCCCGGAACTTCTTTAGCCAGATTAACGATCAGGTCACGACGGCGTTCGAATGCTTTACGCATTTCTTCAACCGGTTCCTGTGAGCCTGTGTAAGCAGCTTCGGCAGCTTTCTGGGAGACAGAGCAAGGACCTGAGGTGTATTGACCTTGTAATTTGTTTACAGCCTTCACGATCCATTCCGGTCCGGCAATGAAACCGATACGCCAGCCTGTCATTGCATATGCTTTGGATACGCCGTTTACAATAACGGTGCGATCTTTCATGCCGTCGACAGAAGCGATACTGTGATGTTTGCCGATATAGTTGATGTGTTCGTAGATCTCGTCAGCAATAACGATGATATCCGGATGTTTTTTCAATACTTCAGCCAAACCTGCCAGTTCTTCTGCACTGTAAACAGAACCAGTCGGATTGGACGGAGAGCAGAGGATCAACGCCTTTGTCTTCGGTGTGATAGCTGCTTCCAGCTGTGCCGGAGTGATCTTGAAATCCTGTTCGATACCTGCTGTAACGATTACCGGTTTACCTTCAGCCAGTTTGACCATTTCAGGATAGCTTACCCAGAACGGTGCCGGAATGATAACTTCGTCTCCGGGATTAACCAACACCAGAATTGTGTTACAAACGGATTGTTTAGCTCCGTTCGCGCAGGAAATCTGTGTAGCTGCGTATTCCAACCCGTTTTCATTCTTCAGCTTGGTAACGATAGCATTGCGTAATGCCGGATAACCGGGAACCGGAGAATAGCGAGAGAAATTGTCGTCTACCGCTTGCTTGGCTGCTTCCTTGATGTGATCAGGTGTGTTGAAATCAGGTTCTCCCACACTCAGGTTGATAACATCGATACCTTGTGCTTTGAGCTCATTGCTCTTCTGAGACATCGCCAACGTAGCGGAAGGCGATAAACTTGCTAAACGATCTGAAACTTGTGTCATAACAATGCTGTTTGTATAGGTTATTTTAAATAGTTGCGACAAAAGTAATTAATAATCGGATTCTTTGCAACAAATTGCTAATTATTTGATGTTATGGAGAACATGTCCCATACGCTCCTTTTTTGTCTTCATATAAAATTCATTATATTTGTTCGGAGTGACTTCGATAGGAACGTTTTCCACAATTGTTAAACCATAAGCTTCCAGGCCTACACGCTTGATCGGATTGTTTGTCATCAGGCGCATTTTGGTAATGCCGATGTGCTTCAGGATCTGTGCTCCGACGCCATAATCGCGTTCATCAGCCTGGTGTCCCAGATGCAGGTTGGCGTCTACCGTATCCAATCCTTCTTCCTGAAGTTTGTAAGCTTTCATTTTATCCATCAGGCCGATGCCGCGTCCTTCCTGGTTCAGGTAGACGATAGCTCCGCGTCCTTCTTTTTCAATCATTTGCATGGCTTTGTGCAACTGTTCGCCGCATTCGCAACGCATAGAACCGAAAATATCACCGGTTGCACAAGATGAATGTACGCGAACCAATACCGGTTCCTCTCCGGATATATCGCCTTTTATCAGAGCGATATGCTCCAATCCGTTACTTTTCTGTCGGAAAGGGATCAGGTGGAAATGACCGTACTGGGTCGGCATATCGACTTCTACACCTTTGTCAACAATGGACTCTGTTTTCAGGCGGTAGGCAATCAGATCCTTAATACAAATGATCTTGATATCGAACTTTTTAGCTACTTCCACTAATTGCGGCAGACGTGCCATTGTTCCGTCTTCATTGATGATCTCGATCAATGCCCCGGCAGGATAGAGGCCGGCCAGGCGGGCCAGGTCGACAGCTGCTTCGGTATGTCCGGCACGACGGAGTACACCGCGTGAACGGGCTCGCAGCGGGTTCACATGTCCCGGACGTCCCAGGTCAGAAGGCTTTGTCTGTGTATCAGCCAGTGCACGGATCGTTTCGGCACGGTCGAACATGGATACACCGGTCGTGCAACCGCCACCCAGTTTATCGACAGTTACGGTGAACGGTGTCTCGAGCATAGAGGTGTTTCTGGCAACCTGCATATCCAGGTCCAGCTCCTGGCAACGTTCTTCGGTGATCGGGGCGCATAATACACCACGACCGTATGTCATCATGAAATTTACTTTTTCGGGCGTTATCTTTTCCGCAGCAACAATGAAGTCCCCTTCGTTTTCACGATCTTCGTCGTCAACAACGATCAGGAATTTACCTTCACGAAAATCTTCGATTGCTTCTTCGATGGTGTTTAATTTGATCTCACTCATATCTGTTTTAATTTTTAATTTCTAAGTTCCGGATCATATCTTCCAATTCGCGGCTTGTTTTTTGTACTACTTGTATATCATGGCGTAATAATTTACGCTGGTATGTAGCAAGCAAATAGACCGGAAGTCCGATCGGGAAAAATATACCGAATGCCAGTCCGATCTTTCCGTTGAGATTTGCATTCAGTTGGTTGTATCCGCCGATAACAGGATAATCCATCAGTTTGTTTAGTACTAGATTCTGATCGGAGTTACCCAGTTCTTCAATGATACCTTCCATTTCTGTAGCCAGCTGTTCTGCCGTATGATCCTTTCCGCCTTGTTTCCAGAAAGTGAAATAGTTCAACCAACGTTTATGGCTTTTGAGATATTCGGCGCAGTTTTCCGCCAGCTTATCCAGGCGCGGCAACATAGCTGCATAGTCCGGATTAAAAATGATTACCTCTTTTTTCTCCACCTTACGTCCGGCCCGTTTACCAATAAAATTCTTTATGGCGTTCAGATAGGTGTCTGCATTCAATATGACACTGTCATTAACAGCCTTATAAGTCAGGAAAATCCCTAGTGGTGCCAGAATAGCGGAACTCAGCCACATTCCTTCCCAGGCTTCCCATATACCGTCGCGTGCCATTTTAAATCCGATATTGTCTATAATATAATAGAATATAAACAGGATTACGGAAATAACGACCGGCATTCCCAGTCCTCCTTTACGGATAATCGCTCCCAGTGGGGCACCGATAAAGAAGAAGACCATACAAGCGAAAGATAAGGTGAATTTCTTATGCCATTCAGTCAGGTGGCGGCGTACTTTGTAAGCCTCGTCTCCTAATGTTGCAGCTTTGAAATAATAATCGGCCTTTACACTTTCAATGTTTGATTTGGCACGGACCAATAAGGCGGCTTGCCCGCTTGGTGCTTCGGCTTTATACAAACTGTCGAAATTGATTATTTTGACCGGTTCGTTTGATATTTTGGTGAGAGAATCAGCGTCGTTTGCTGTTGCAGTATTGCCGGTTCCCGTTTCTGCCTGTTGGGATAACTCCCTTTTGGGTTTGGAGAATGTCTTTTTATAAGACATGTCATACACATTTTTGGAATTGATCGCCTTGATGCTGTCGAGCCGTACGGTCATGGAGTCAATAGAGGTCTGTAAATCCTTCAGCTGCTTACCCATATATTGGTTTTGCATAAAAGATTCATCCGTGCGGGTGAAGTTTGCATCGAAATCTATCAGAATATCTTTGGTGCTGAATGTCTCCCTGCGGTAAGGAACAGCTGTTTTCCGGTTGTTGCTGCCTGTCTGGCCTTCGGACAGGTTTTCAAACGACTCCCCATTGAAAAGGGATAAGACCAGAAACAGCTTGTCCGCAGATGTTTTCAGTCTGCCGGAGTCTGCAAGGATCACACGTGCGTTATTGAAACCTTTGGAATAGTCATAGATCATGACATCTTTCAGTAATCCGGTCTGATTGTTTTTTTCTTTTACATATACATTATATCCCGTAATTTCCCCATAGAATACACCTTCCGGAATATCCAGTTCCGGCGACTTCTGGCGCATGGAGTAGAGAAGGGAATATAGTTTCACCTGTACGACAGGCATTGCATTGTTCTGGAAAAAGAAAGCGCCGATACTGATAATCCCGATTGTGATGATCAACGGCCGCATGATATGTATCAGCGATACTCCGGCAGATTTCATCGCCAGCAATTCCAGGCGTTCGCCCAGGTTGCCGAAAGTCATCAGAGATGCAAGCAAAATGGCCAAAGGTAAAGCCATGGGGAGGAGGAATAAAGCAGCATAAAAAAACATTTCGCCGAGCACAGGAATCCCCAGTCCCTTTCCCACCATGTCGTCTATGTACCTCCAAAGGAACTGCATGAGTACAATAAACAGACAGATACCGAAGGTCATAATGAACAACGGCAGGAAAGTCTGCAGCATAAATGTATATAATCGTTTTATCTTCAACATTGCCTATCCGGGTTGACGGGGCAAAAGTAGTGTAAAAAACGATAAGAACATTACATAATTCTCTAAAACAACCTAAATCCCGAGTGTACGTTTCAATTCATAGACTTGTGAGTCCCATAAATTGATTGAATCTTTCTTTTCATCCGGCTCGGCAAAGTCGGTTATTTCAAGAGCAGTTGCTCCGGTAAGTTCAACCGTGTGAATTAAAAATTCGAAGTAAACATTATCTTCTTCCTCGTCTGTCCACCGGTAGCGGATACTAATTTCCGGTTTTACCGACAAAACTTCTGCCTCCTGCTCATCCCTGTTCCACTTAAAAACATACGTGTTGTCATTGATCGTTACGTCATCAGCAAACCAGGCAGACAATCCTGGAGGGGTAGTGAGGTGATTCCATAAACTTCGTCGCGAAACTTTATCGAAAATGTATTCGATATGAAACTTCTCTTTTTTCATCTTTCATACAATTATTTGCGCAGCAAGTTACTCAAAAGATTCATATTTCCCAATATTATTAGAGTAAAAAAGCATCTAATTTTTAACGCCTTAGCTGAAAGCCCTGAAAAATAAAAGATTTTTTTTCGCAAAAGTGTTGCATAATATAAAAATAACCTCTACTTTTGCAGCGTCAATAAGAAAAGTTGACGATATGATGGCGAGATAGCTCAGCTGGTTAGAGCGCATGATTCATAATCATGAGGTCCCCGGTTCAATCCCGGGTCTCGCTACTGAAAGGCTTACAAGAAATTGTAAGCCTTTTTTGTTTGTATCTCCTCTGTTTCTAATCTCTCCATTTAAGCTATTATCCGGATAAATCCTGCGAAATGTACTTTTTTTGAAAAAATATTGCTAAAAAGTTTGGTGGAGTGATTTTTCTTGTATCTTTGTCATATAATAATAGTACAATGTTTCTATAATATAATATACATCTATATGATTAAGTTTTTATTGGATTATTCCAGCGGCGTACCGGTGTACCGTCAGATTATCGACCAGATCATATTTGGCATAGCATCCGGACAACTTAAATTGGGTGAACAGCTTCCTACAGTCAGGGCACTTGCTGTGGAACTGAAGGTAAACCTGAATACGGTATCCAAAGCGTATAAAGAATTGGAGATCAAAAATATTCTGGAGACTCAGCAAGGTACCGGCACTTTTATCAACAAAACAGAAAATGTGGTGTCGGAAAAGGAAAGGGAAGATAAGCTGAAAGAGATTTGCATGCAGTTTTCTTCTGTAGCGTTTAGTTATGGCTTTAATCTGGATGAAGTCATGCGGGAATTGAAAGACATTGAAACCTCTAAAAAATAATAGTTATGACAACAAATGTAATTAACAAGGGATGGTTTAATCCAATTTCTCTTACAGTATTGCTGGTATTGATTTCTGTATCGATCATTCTGTCTGTTTTACAGATTGTAAATGTTCAGGTCTTTGTGCTCTTAATCCTCTTTTCCGGATTATTGGCTACTTCTATCCGCATTGCCGACCAGTGGGAGCGGGCAGTGGTGTTACGAATGGGTAAATTCAAAGGTTTAAGAGGTCCTGGTCCATTCATGATTATTCCTATTATTGACAGTGTCTCTGCCTATATCGACCAACGTGTGAGAGTAAGCGCCTTTAAGGCAGAGCAGACCCTGACCAAAGATACGGTACCGGTGAATGTGGATGCTGTTGTGTACTGGACGGTTTGGGACGTTGAAAAAGCGGCTCTGGAAGTTCAGGAATATCAAAGAGCCATTGAGCATATTGCACAGACCGGTTTAAGAGATACGATCGGTAAACATGAATTATCTACTCTCTTGCAGGAACGTGATAAAATAGCCGAAGACTTGCAACATGTTCTGGATCGGAACACAAATCCTTGGGGAATCACTTGTCAAACCGTTGGTATTAACGACATCGCCATACCTCAGGATCTGGCCGACGCCATGAGTAAAGAGGCACAAGCCGAGCGTGAAAGAAGAGCACGTGTCATCCTGGGAACGGCGGAGACTGAAATTGCCGAAAAGTTTGAACTAGCCAGTCGAAAGTACACGAATAATCCGGTAGCCCTGCATCTCAGGGGAATGAATATGTTGTTTGAAGGCTTGAAAGAAAAAGGCTCTATGGTTATTGTCCCCAGTTCGGCGCTCGATTCCATGAACCTGGGTGCCATGGGAGGATTGGTTTCGTTGGCAAAAAGCAACGAGGCGTTTGCACACGAATGATATTTGTCTTAAAAATAGCGATTATGCGAGTTTACCTTTTTATTCTAGTATTATGTTGCTGTTTATTAGCCTCATGTAGTTCGATTGGTTCCGGTTTTCCCCTCGAAGAAACATTGACACAGGAATTAATGCCTTTGCAGGGGATAACCAATCCTATGCTGGTAGAAATAAAGTCTCCTTTTCTTATTTTAAAAAATTGGAAGATGCATGATAGTATATTTCATATATATGATCTTACCAGCCATGAATTGAAATGGGTTTTTGGTACAGAAGGACAAGGGCCGGGAGAGTTTATATCTCCGTCATTATTTCAAACGCAGCTCCCGGGTATTCTTATAGGTGATTTTGGAAAAAATGAGGTTATTCGTTTCGATATAGATCGAAACGGACAACCTGTGTTCAAAGAATCCCAGAAACTGGTTTATGACAATGCCCTCTATGATGCTGTCTTTATTAATGATTCTTTATATATTGCAGATCCTAAGTATATGCTTATTCCCAGTCTGTATCTTTTAGCTAGGGGAGATTCATTGCCACGGAAGATATGGACATACAGAAATCCGAACATACTGGATTATTCGTTAGATCCTGATAAAGGTGAGGTATATGCGAGTGAAAACCATATTGTTTTTTGTTACAGTTATAAGAAGCAGATTGATTTTATGGATACTGCCTTTAACCTTGTCAAAAGAGTGAAATTTGAGTATGATGATCCGACTGATATTACAGGAGATAATTATGATGATGTCAAAATTAGTTATACTAGAGGATATTTAGGTAAGCGTTATTTCTATGCTATGTTTTTGGGAAGATCATGGAAGAAACATCGCGAAAATTTTACTAAGGGAACTTTTCTTGAAGTATTTGATTTGGACGGTAATCCAATAATCCGATATTATTTGGAAGGAAAGTGTCCGAGTAACTTTGCTGTGGACGAAGAAACTTTCACTCTTTATGGAGCAACAGAAGACGGAGAACCGGAAGATTATTTATTAATGTACAAATTAAAAGGACTGTCATAGTTTTATGAATATGTGCCATCGGCAGTGGGAAAGAATATTTTAAACCGGGTATAACCCTCTTCTGTCGACAGGCTGAATCGGCATCGATGGTTTGTCAGTACCTCTCTGACAAACATCAGGCCGATCCCCTGTCCGGAAGATTTGGTGGTGAAGAAGGGGGTGAAAAGTTTTTGTTTGGCCTCCTCGCTTATTCCGGGACCATTGTCTTCTATGATAATGGATAAAGGGGAATGGTGGGTACTGATTTTTATCCTGCCGTTTTCCCCGATTGCCTCGTAAGCATTTTTGATGATATTGACCAGAACCTGTTCAAACTGGATGCCGTCTACGTGGATATATTGATCATTATCGGTCAGGGATAAAGACAATTCTATATTTCTTTGCCGGCATTCGATGCTGGTCAGTGAATACACCGAACGGGCCTGCTCATTCAGGGAGATCAGGGAAAAAGTCGGTTCGGGTATGCGGATAACCTGCGCCAGGTTACTGATAAAACTGGCCAGATGTCCGCAACGGTCGAAAGAGGCCTCGATAGCCGGCAACACATATTCCCATTTGTTGCTCCCGTCCTGCTTGAAAATATCGGCGACAACATTCAGCGTGGAACCGATCGCCCCGACCGAATTATTTACCTCGTGAGACATCATACGGATGATGCGTTCGTATGAATCTTTCTCTATTTTAAGCAGTTCATGCGTGATCTCTTCAATCAATATAAAAGGATGGTTGAATCCCTGGTCAATAAAAGACGAACGGATACAACGGTACACTTTGTTTACCGAATTGCGGACCATCATATCGTCGCCCTGTTTTAATTGCCCTAAAGCAGGGGCCAGTTCGAATGTGGAATCGTTGAAAGTCTTCCCTTTAATTTCTGAAATATCGGAAATGTTTAATAGTTTCAACCCCGAAGGGTTTACTTCTACGATCTGTTTATCAAAGTTCAGAATAATAATCCCCTGTGGCGATGCGTGGATAAGCAGGTCAAGGAACTGGTTTTTTTCGCGTACTGCCAGCCGTTCACTCCGTAACTGTGAGATCATCCGGTTGAAAATCCCGATCAGTTCGTTGGCATCTTTATTTTTGACCAGACGTAAATGGGTTGAGAAATCCTGGTCTTTGAGTAATTGCATTCCGCTAAGCAGAATGTGATAGGGCTTGACCAGTTTATGATAGATAAAGGTCGCCAGCAGGAGCGATAAAATGGCAATGCACTGTATCACCCAGAAAGGAATCGGTTCATTCCGGAACAAAACGAACCCTATACCACTCGATATACAAGCGATAAAGGCCGTGATCGTCCAGAATATCCATTTCGATTTCATTCGGGAAGTTTAATGTCGTATTTTTCGAGGCGGCGGTATAAAGTCTGTCTGCTCAGTCCCAATGCCGCAGCTATCCTGGAATGATTGCAACCATACAATTCGACCGCTTTTTGTATCATGTTCCTTTCCACCATTTCCAGGGAGAGGATTGTATTCCCGCCGGCAGGTTGGCTGGCAGGAACTTCAATATATTGCTGTTTGAAATCAATATCTGTGATGACATCCTTTCCTGAGATAAGAATTGTTCGTTCCACCAGGTTTTTCAGCTCGCGGATATTTCCGTGGAAAGGCAGTTTTTTCAGATATCCGAATGCTTCCTGCGATATTTCCGCTTCAGGCAGATTGTTTTGTTCAGCCTGTTTGCGGGCAAAATATTCAACCAACAGGGGAATGTCTTCGGGACGTTCGCGTAAAGCTGGCATCTGTATGGTGATCAGGTTGATCCGGTAGAACAGGTCTTCGCGGAATGTACCTTGCGCCACCATCTCCGGGAGATTCTTGTTTGTCGCACAGATGATACGGGTATCCACCTGCCTGGGCTTGCTCTCGCCCAGCGGTTCGAAGGTCTGGTCCTGTAAAACTTTCAATAGTTTTACCTGGCAAACCAGATCCAGTTCCCCGATCTCATCCAGAAAGATCGTCCCTTTGTCCGCCAGCTCGAACCGTCCGGTCCGGTCGTGGCGGGCATCGGTGAAAGCTCCCTGTTTATGACCGAACATTTCACTTTCGAACAGCGACTGAGAAATGCCTCCCAGATTGACTTTGATAAACGGTTTGCCTTGCCGGCCGCTGTTTTCGTGGATTGCTTCGGCTATCAGTTCCTTACCTGTGCCGCTTTCGCCGGTGATCAGCACAGGGGCATTCGTCTGGCTGATGCGTGAGATTGTATTTAAAACCTGTTGCAGAAGGGGAGATCTGCCGATGATCTTGTCAAAACGGTCCGTTCTTTCCGTTTTCCCGTTTTTCGGGTCCGGATTTTTTTCTTCGCTGTCCCTGAGTTGTATGGCTGTTTCTATTGTTTTCAGCAAAGCCAGGTTGTTCCACGGTTTCGTGATAAAATCGAAAGCACCGGCACGTATGCCCTGGACAGCGAGGTTGATGGAACCCCAGGCCGTGATCAGGATAACCGGGACTGCCGGGCAAAATACCCGTACTTTGGCAAGCAGTTCCAGTCCTTCTTCCCCGGTCGTTGTGTTGCTATAATTCATATCCATCAAGATCAATTGCGGACAGGTATGGCGCACGAAATCAATGGCCTCCTGCTGGTTTGCTGCCGTAGCCACCTCATATCCGGCCCGTTTCAGGACCAGGGTAAGCGAAGTCCGTACCGTTGTATCATCGTCGCAGATAAGTATCATATTCGTTTATTATTTATCAAAGTTACAAATTTTATTCATCCCGTAGGGCCTCTGCCGGAGGAATCTTTGCGGCTTGTCGGGCCGGGTACCATACGGCTATCAGGGATATCGTTGCCAACAGACCGAAAGTCAATACATAGTTGATAAACTCCTGTTCCATTCCTATGCCTGCCTCCATTCTGTTGGAGATAGGGATGTCCAGCAATTCCAGTAACTCCGTCTGGTTGATGTTAAGGCAGATATTTACACCTACCATACTGGCGATAAATAATATCAGTAATGTCTCCCCGAAAATCATCTGTTTTACTCCCTGCCGGGTTGCCCCGAGTGCCAGCCGCAGACCGACTTCGCTCCGGCGTGTCTGCGTCCGGTACCAGAATGTCCCGATAATCCCCAGGAATATATTCAGGATCAGAAAAGTGGTGATGGCATATATCCCGTTCAGGTCGCCTGTCGGCCAGTTCATTTCTCTTGCATTTTTCGTCGATGAAAAGACGGAAGCCAGAAAATAAGGCCCCAGCATCAGTTGGTCACGCATTTCCCGGGTAAACCGTTCCGCAAAATCATTGTCGACTCCCGGACTCACACGGATATATATCTGCATATTCGCCAGATCATATTCTTTTTTATCCAGCGGTTGTATCATATTGCTGTAAAAAGAATCGAAGTAACTGTCTTTCATCTTATCGGCAGTTCCGATAATAGTGTAGACCGCCTTGTCATGGGTAGCGGTTAATTGTTTTACGTCGGATAGCGGTACAGCATATTCCGAAGAACCGAACTCCCCGTTCCGGCTGGGGGTGATCACGATCATTCTTGTTCCCGGTATTCCCCAATCGCTGTGTTCTTTGACTGTATTTTTTATTTTGAACACATCGAAGAAACTGTCGCTGACCCATCTCATCCGTAGGGTTACCATGTTGGCTGTGTCTTCATTAATATAATAACTGCTCATATAATTCGACCAGGCAAAAGGAGCGCCCCATTTCGAAAAACTCACACTTTCCACTCCCGGATAGTTGTTTACACGATTCAGAAAAGTCATAGCCAGCGCTTGTTTGTCCGTCTCTTCCGTCGGCCCGTCTTCTGTCGGAAATGCGGCACTGTCTGCCGGCTTTCTCTGCATATTGATCTGATAGGTATGTTCTATGTCGAAACCATTCGGTTCAAAATAGCATTTTCCCATATAGAAAAGATAATCGACGCAAAACCAGAGTACGCAGAATACAAGTACATACTCCAGGGTGATCCACGCATTCGTTTTACGTTCGTTCCAGATGATTTTAAATATGTGGCGTATCATAATCAGTTATCATTTTGATTGAGTGAATTAATAATCTTCATCCGTGAAGCCCGGTAGGCCGGTATTCCTGCAGAAAGCAGGTTGATGACCAGGCAGACGGCAAATACCGCCAGCAGGACCGGAATGGAAATCAGCGTATTGACCGGTATTGTACTGCCGGACGGAATATCAAGCAGCCAGTCCCGCATCCGGAATACTATAACGTACGACAGGATCAGACCGATCACCCCACCGATCAGCGAAGTAATCAGGTTTTCAAAAAGCACCTGTATCAGGATCGTGTATCTTTTTGCACCGAACGCTTTCCGTATCCCGATTTCTTCCGTTCGTTTTTTCATGCGCGAAAGGCTTAGTCCTGAGAGGTTGATTGCCGGTATCAGCAAAAGTATCAGCAGGATGAAGATCATTTTCCTGTTCTGGATGGTGATCGATTTCGTAATATCCTCGACGCTGTTTCCCCGGATGTCTTTCTGATAGAATTGATTGTTCAACGGTCCTTTCATACAATACTTCGGTAAATTTTTACCGAAAAATTAAAAGTTAAACAATAGAACCGGCAAAAGCTGGTTCGAAAACACTAAAGAGGTCATTGAAATGTTGTCAAAAACGAATGGTTAAGCATGAAGAAATGTGCTGAAAAAAGAGTGCTAACCTGCTGATAATAAAGGTGAAAAGTATTGCATAATTCATTGGTTTTTAGTAAATTAGAAATCTTGCACTCATCTGATTATGACTAAAGAAACACTCCTTATGCAATACCAATTTGAGTGCCTCTCGGCTCTCAAATCAGTCGTGAATATACAAAAACCTTTTGAAAAAACGTTCATGGATGCAATGAAATTATTCATGGCTATCCCTGATCGTATAAACTTCCTCCAATTGGGCAGGTATGGACGTTTTTCGGAACAGACATACCGTAGCCTTTTTGAGAATGAAACTTTCGACTGGTTTGCGTTCAATGATTCTATCATCAGCAAGCATCTCACAGGTAAAAGAAAAGCCATCGCCATCGATCCTTCCTATATCCCCAAATCAGGCAAGAAGACACCTTGGATAGGTTACTTCTGGTCTGGTTGTGCAGGAGATTATAAGCGAGGATTGGAAATCTTGGGCATCGGGGTCATTGACATCGACAACCATGATTGCATGACTTTAGGTTCCATTCAGACGCCGGATTGTAAGACCTTGGATAATATGGGCAAAAACCTCGTTGACTGGTACAGCAGCTATCTTATCAGCAAAAAAGACAAGATACAGAGCATATCCAGAACGGTGGTTGCAGACGCATTCTTTTCCAAGGAAACTTTCATAACGCCTATGTGTGAGAACGATTTCCATGTCATCAGCCGCTTTAGGAATGATGTAATCCTGTACTATCCGACATTGGAAAAGAAAACAGGGAAACGTGGTCATCCCAAGTGGTTTGACGGCAGGATTGACTTTGCCAATCTGGATCTGACCCGGTGCAAGGAATACGAGGTGAACAAGGGAAAACTATACGGATTGAGGGTATATGCAAAAGCTCTCAAAAGGTATGTTTCCTTATCCGTCTGGTATCCGATGGACGGAAGGACAGACAAGTGGCAACTTTACTTCTCTACAGACGATTCGATGGATGGACGTGAGGTTCTGGATTATTACAGAACCAGGTTCCAGCTGGAATTTTGCTTTAGAGATGGCAAGCAGCATGCGGGAATCACCAACTGTCAGTCAACCGACTTCAGAAAGTTGGATTTTCACTTCAATGCGTCGCTTGCAGCTGTCAACTTGGCCAAAGCCGCATGTAAGAGGCTCGGAATAACCTATTCCATATCCTCCTGCAAGTCTTTCATACACAATGCTTATATGCTTGAACGATTTATTTGCGTGTTCGGGATTAACCCAGACATGCAAGTTATTGACAAACTTTTCAAAGAACTCATTTTATTTACTGCCAGAGCCGCTTAGGCGTGGCGAATTTTTAACGAACTATTGTTCATATAAAGCGTCCAGGGAGCATTCTCTGTGTTGTATTTTTTCTCCATGTTTCTCACCTCTGCGGTTATTGCCGCAAAATCGCTGGTTTTTTCAGCCATTATAACCACATCGAAATATAGGTATTCTTTTTTCAGGGATGAATAGGGTACCCATAGATCTCCGTAAGCCCGTTTGAATACCGGCGATACATCCTTCACGATTCCTATGATCCGGTACGGTTTGAAGTTAACCAGAATCGTTTGTCCGAGTGCTGTTTCTCCTTTGAATGCTTTTTTTGCCAGCGTTTCAGAAACGACTGCGACAGATATTCCGGAATTAAATTCCCCTTCGTTGAACGGACGTCCCTTTATAAAAGAAAAAGAAAATATTTTCCAGTAAGTGGCATCGGTGAGCCTTTGGTCTGCACTTATAATCTCGCTGGATCCTTCCCGGCTGACCAGTGTGGACGGACGTTTGGGATGTATTGATGTAACGGCCGAAACATATCGGGGAGTTTTCAACGGGTACAGGTAATCTTTTACGATATCATACGATAGACTGCCCGATTGCCAGCTGTTTTTTGTCGTGTCTTTTTTTACCTGGTAGTTGATATGTAAGGTTCGCTCCCTGTTTATTTCCGGTTGGGCGCTGATACCTTTTATTTCATCGGCCACGATGATTGTCATGATCATCATGATTGCCAGTGCCGTTCCTATAATTGCGATGGCGCTGATAAACTTGTTTTGTTTCAGCATCAGCAGCGCCTGTTTGAAATATATCCTGTACATAGTGGTTCCTTTATAAAATTATTCAACTCGTCTTCCATCGAAAAAACGGACAATGCGTTGCGTTGACTCGGCAATATGCTCGTCATGCGTGACCATTACTATGGTGGTACCATCCTCATTCAACTGAAACAGAAGTTCCATAATCTCCGACCCCATTTTACTATCCAGGTTTCCGGTTGGTTCATCCGCCAGAATGATCTGCGGATTCCCGACAATGGCCCGTGCCAAAGCTACACGCTGGCATTGTCCACCCGATAACTGTGTAGGTAAATGTCTCATCCGGTGTGATAGTCCTACCTTCTCCAATACTTTTTCAGCAGCTTCCCGTCGGCTTTTAGCTGTTGAATTACGGTAGAGCAGGGGCAGTTCTACGTTATCCAGTACATTCAGTGAATTGATCAGGTGAAAACTCTGAAAAACGAATCCCAGCATTTTGTTCCTGAACTCAGCCATTTCTCCGTCTTTCATCTGTGTGGTTTCCGTCTCGTTGATCAGGATTTTTCCCTGATCCGGCAGATCCAGCAATCCCATTAGATTGAGCAGGGTACTCTTTCCGCATCCCGATGGCCCCATAATAGAAAGAAACTCACCTTTTCTGACTGTGAGATTTACATTTTCAAGTGCTGTGGTCTCTACTTCCGTTGTGCGGTATACTTTTGTTATACCTTCCAGTTTGATTATTTCCATATTATCCTCAGTTTATCTGTCTCTATAGTAACAATGTATATGCCAAAACCCTATTGTGTTGAAAATGAGTGTTCGCTTTATGGGGAGGGTGTCCGAATACGGACAAATTTGTCCATAAACCGGAATAAAAAAAGCCCGCATTCTCAGATTGTCGTTTATAAACAACTTGAGAATGCGGGCTTATTAATTATGTAACCTCACGGTTATATTAATTAAGGTTTGCTTGCGGAATTAAGGGTTCACACAAGCAGAGTATAGGGTAAAATTTCACAAATTGTATTGTGTCTACAAATGTACTATGTTTAGTTGTATTTGTAGCATGTGTATTTCTATCATACGTGAGAGGCGTACCTGTCAATCTTTGCTTTGATTTATTGTGTGGGCGGTAAACATGTCAATTGTGATCTGTTTGCCTATGTTGTGAATATAGTCTTTGTAAATCAATACTTTTGTTGTAAAAATTAACATGTGTGTTACTATCACAAAGGGCGGTAAAGCTATCACGGAGAATCGCATGTATGAAAAAAAACGGCGCACACGCGGAACTATCCGAATGTGCGCCCTTATGCATATAAAAAATTGAGGGTCAAATTTTAACCAATTGTAACATGTTGAATAACTGTACCCCAGTCTGTTACAACAATATTGCAATTGTTTTTTGAGAGGTCAAAAGTGATTTCTGACTGTTCTCCTTCGTTTACAGACACTTTCTCCGAATTTTCGACATTTTTTGAAGAAAGGATCATGTTATCATCTTTATAAAGCTCTATAGTCACGTCGGAAGCCGGTAAAATAGCTGTGTTGTCAGCAACAACGTTACCTTTTGCGTCCATGGTTGCAGGGATGATATATTCAATTTCTTCGCCTGTCAATTCACCGTTGTGATCAAAAGAAGCTTTTGTTTTCTTTACTTTGTAATAAAAATTACCTTCTCTGGAATCAAGCATTTTAATAACGCCTTTTGTAATCAGGGAAATAGAAGAAACTTTACGTTCGATTTTTAGAGTTTCAACACCAGCCTTGGTAGCAGTGTTCTTTAAAGTAATCTGTCCGTAGAATAAATCTCCCGGTAAAGCGGCTGCAACGCCGTTATTCTGCTTCAGGCTAACCTGCAAATCAGAAATAATATTCGCTTTGCTCATGGCGCTGATATTTTCGCTATCGGAAGAAAGACCTGCCCATGCAACAACTGTGATCTGTTTTGAACCCGGACAGCTGATCTCAACCGGTTTTGCCTGTAGCAAATAAGTTTTGTCAAGAGACACTTGTGTGTAGTAGTCACCATTCTGATCAAAAACGAACAGAGTAGTCTGGTCTACGTCACCCTTAACAGTAATATCTTTGTTATCGGAATAAGCTTTCAGTACAACAGAGAAAGGAGCCTCGGTCTGAGAATCAGCGTTTTCGATTACGCTTTCATCAATACCTGAGTAAGAAGAATCGCTATCAGCGGAACAACTAGTGAAAGAAATTGCTGCCATCAGTGTGCAAACAATAAACAAACAATTTGTGAAAATTCTACCCTTTTTCATGACCTTAATTTTTTATATGCTTAAATTACCCTATACTGTCCGAGAGATTTTCTATCCGGTTAAGACCCTCATCAAAACCTTTTGTCTCTCGTTGACATTGCAAATATAGATACAAAAAACGGTATGATTATCAAATGTATTGACAATAAAAGTTAAAACGATCAAGGAAGTTGCTGAAAGTATCACATTGAGTGGTGTAAAACTCTCAAAAGGTGGTAAAAGCATCATTTTATACTCTTAAAATGAAAATGTATCAGATTAAAATATATTGGATGGCGTGATATGAATACATGTTATATGATAGGAATACAACCTGTGTGGGGCGGGGATTTGTTGATTTGGCGATGGCGTTGTTGGTTTTTCTATATAATAATGTGTATATCTGTTTTTTTGGGGATATTTCTATTCTTATCAGAATTGAGCTATTTATAGTGACTGGTTGTACCTGTCTCCCCTCTCAAGAGGGGAATTGGTTACTCCCGTCGCTATAAACTGATAGCTCAATTATTTCTAATATCTCTTCTTTTGGTGGGGATGGATTGAATGATATGGATTGGTTATTTTAAGAAGGATGGTAAATCTGTCATGTGTGATATATTTACCGCTGTTGTTGATGTAAGTGTGGTAAATCAATGCTAATGTTGTAAAAATTAACATATGTATTACTCTCACAAGGGGTGGTAAAGCTATCACGGAGAATCGCATATATGAAAAAAAGCGGCGCACACGCGGAACAATCCGGATGTACGCCTTTATGCATATAAAAAATTGAGGGTCAAATTTTAACCAATTGTAACATGCGTGATAACTGTACCCCAGTCAGCAACAACAATATTGCAATT
>NZ_KQ033912.1:1352547-1353225 GCF_000969835.1 Parabacteroides goldsteinii DSM 19448 = WAL 12034 | reverse complement strand
TTGTGATCAAAAGAAGCTTTTGTTTTCTTTACTTTGTAATAAAAATTACCTTCTCTGGAATCAAGCATTTTAATAACGCCTTTTGTAATCAGGGAAATAGAAGAAACTTTACGTTCGATTTTTAGAGTTTCAACACCAGCCTTGGTAGCAGTGTTCTTTAAAGTAATCTGTCCGTAGAATAAATCTCCCGGTAAAGCGGCTGCAACGCCGTTATTCTGCTTCAGGCTAACCTGTAGGTCGGAAATAATATTCGCTTTGCTCATGGCGCTGATATTTTCGCTATCGGAAGAAAGACCTGCCCATGCAACAACTGTGATCTGTTTTGAACCCGGACAGCTGATCTCAACCGGTTTTGCCTGTAGCAAATAAGTTTTGTCAAGAGACACTTGTGTGTAGTAGTCACCATTCTGATCAAAAACGAACAGAGTAGTCTGGTCTACGTCACCCTTAACGGTGATATCTTTGTTATCGGAATAAGCTTTCAGTACAACAGAAAAAGGAGCCTCAGTCTGAGAATCAGCATTTTTAATTACGCTTTCATCAATACCTGAGTAAGAAGAATCGCTATCAGCGGAACAACTAGTGAAAGAAATTGCTGCCATCAGTGTGCAAACAATAAACAAACAATTTGTGAAAATTCTACCCTTTTTCATGACCTTAATTTTTTATATGCTTAAA
>NZ_KQ033912.1:1134215-1352537 GCF_000969835.1 Parabacteroides goldsteinii DSM 19448 = WAL 12034 | reverse complement strand
TGAAAGAAATTGCTGCCATCAGTGTGCAAACAATAAACAAACAATTTGTGAAAATTCTACCCTTTTTCATGACCTTAATTTTTTATATGCTTAAAATTACCCTATACTCGAGAGATTATTTCCGGTTAAGACCCTCATCAAAACCTTTTCTCTCATCTTGATGTTGCAAATATAGAGACTAAAATGATATGTGTATCGTATAGTGAGATAATAAAAGTTAAAGCAATCAAAATAATCGCCGAAAATATCAAAACAAGTGGTGTGAATGTCTCAAATAGGTGGTGTAAGTGTCGTTTTAGCCCTCGAATCAGTTTCTGATATTACTGTATTTATATCTTATTTGATAGGAATAGCCTGCGTTTGTGATACGAATACACCCGCTTTTGCCCTGCCGGTTAGTAATAGTACTTATTTCTGTTCCGGTCAATCCCATTATTATGCTAAATATTACTGATAAGCTGGTTTGAATATCGGAAATCGTGCGAAAAAAATATGATAATCATTTCTTTTTACGCAAATAATCTTGCGTTGATGTTCGCAAAACGAAAATTTATTATCATCTTTGCATAGATGATTATACACAGTTATGAGGAGGGTTTACTGTTGGTTCTGAAATACTCGGGAGAAAATTATCTTAGAAATTAAAATATATATATCATTATGAATAATAGAACTTTGTTCAGGAAGTGGTCTGTCTTTCTTGCATGCTTTGCTTTTTGCGGTCAGCAGGCATTTGCAGCAGGAGGCTCCGCCAGCCCTTTGGAGATAACTGTTCTTGTAGTAGTCATTCTTTTGGCATTGTTGTTTGTCCTGGCGGCTTTTTATTTGAGAAAGATGTATGCCGGTTTTTCGAGCCAGTCCCAAAAGGCGGTAAAGGAAAAGGAGTTGCTTGCCCTGAACCAGATTGAGATTGAGCAAAAAAATAATGAGTTGGAAGCTGCTAAGAAGAAGTTGGAGGAGCAGAAGGAGGCTATCGAGTCCAAAGCGGCAGAACTCGAATCTGAGAGAAATGAACTGGAATCTCAATATAATGTATTGTCAACAGCGAATAAAGAGCTGGTTCAGAAACTTTCCACGCAGGAGACGATGATCTCTACGCTGAACAGCAATAAAAAAGACCTGGAGCAGTTGCTCGTCACCAAGATCAAGGAGAGTGATGCCATGCAGCGGGAGGTTGCCGACAGGCTTTCGGAAGCCGAGTCCCGTTTGAAGGATGCCGAAATGATCCACGATAACTTCTTTATCGAGACAATCCACGAAATGCGTACGCCTCTTTCACTGGTGCTCGGTTCATTGGCATTGGTGGTACAGAATAAGGATGAAGAAAAAGATATGTCCACCCAATTACTTTCGGCTTATCGTAATACACTTGCTTTGCAGGACCTTGCCGATCAGTTGATCGGAACCCGCAGGGCAAACGATGTCGCCAATTATCTGCGCATCGCCCGTTACGACCTGGTGGAAATATCCCGGCAGATATGCGACCTGTTTGTAGACTGGGTTGCGATGAATAATGTCGATTTCCAGGTCAATACCCAGACGGCTAAGTTATGGATCTGGCTCGACCGCCGTAAAATGGAATATGCTTTACGCACATTATTATCTAATGCATTTAAGAATACATTTGTTTATGGCAAAGTCACGCTGGATATTTCAGTCGTCAGGAAAGACGGGAAAGCGTATTGCTCTCTGTCCGTGCAGGATGAAGGACTGGATGAGAATGAAAGTGCTCGCCGCGGTTTGAAGCAGGTGCACGATATGGTGGATGACATCGGCGGATTTTATAGCAACGAAACGACTTCGTCGGGCACTGTCTATACATTATTAATACCGTTAGGCAAACAACACCTGATGGAACGCCGGGTGGAATTTGTAGAACCCGAAGCTGACCTGGTGAGATTGAACGACCGTCAGAAGGAAGAGATCGCCGAATTTATTCAGGTTGTCCCGCAGAAAAAGCTCACCGGCAAGAAAATCCTAGTCATCGACGACAGCGACCAGATCCGTTGGTTCCTGAAACATGTCTTTACTAAGGAATATGAGATTCTCGAAGCCCGTAATGGGGAGGAGGGAATACAAGTTGCCTTTGCCAACAATCCGGACCTGATCCTTTGCGACGTGATGATGCCTGTGAAAGACGGTTTTCAAACCTGCAAGGAGTTGAAGGCCGATCCGCGCACTTCACAGACACCGGTTGTCATGCTGACGGCGAAGGTGGAGAGCGAAGACATCATTGTCGGTCTCGAAGCCGGGGCGGACGATTATATCACCAAGCCGTTCGATGTGGAGATTCTTCGCAGCAAACTGAACAACCTGGTGAAACGCCGCGAACAATTGAAGCAATTCTTCACCAAGTCGCTGGCAGGAACAAGCGCACCGAATACGGATGAAAGCGATTCCGGCATACCGAGCAATCCGTTTATGGACCTGGTTGTTAAAAACATCGAGATGCATCTCGATGATTCGACCTTTGAGGCAAAGGTGCTCGCAGACTCATTAAACATGAGTCTGCCGACATTGTATCGTAAAATTAAGCAATTCTCTGATTGCAGTATCCTGGAACTGACCCGTACGATTCGTCTGAAAAAGGCCGCCGAATTAATCCAGACGCAGCAGTATTCGGTGCAGGAAGTCGCAGAAATGGTCGGTTTCAACGACACGGCCACCTTCCGCAAACGTTTCACGGAACAATATGGAACGACGCCTTCGCAATACGGGCAGCCGTAAGATCAGTATATAGTTATATTTACCTGAAAACCCGTTTTAAATGAGCACAAACTTCGTTTAAAACGGGTTTTTTCTCGTTTTAAACGAGATTTTTTGCATCATCGACCTTTAGAAGATGAATGTGTCGGTATTATTTTTTACCGTTTATAGCTTCCAACAAGAATTTGCCTGGTTTGAATTTTACGGTTGTTCTGGCCTTGATCCGTACCGGAGTGCCGGTCTTTGGATTACGTGCCATCCGGCTACTCTGCGGTCTGGGAATCAACGTTCCGAAGCCAATAAGGGCTATTTCTTCATTTTGGGACATTTTTTCAGTCACGATCTCCATATAGGATTCCAGGACTTTTTTTGCTTTTTGTTTGCTCAATCCGGACTTTTCAGCTAAAGCCTCAATGAGTTCTGCTCTGTTCATGGGTATTTATTTTAATGATTAATAATTCTGCAAAGCTAATGAAAACAAACTGTATAATAGAATGGTTCCGGCAAAAAATATAGATGTTTTTGACAAAATGATATTTAATGTGTCTTGTAGGTGGATTGTACGGAGTGTAGCACGATATTGATTGTTTGCAGGCGATTGTAATAAGGTTATGTGTATCCGATGTGCTCTGTATATCGCGTGATAAGCGTCATAATATTCCATGTTAGTTGTGATTCTTGTTATAATGCTCGTTTAGGTGTCTTTTTTGTATGAATTTTGATAGTTGACTGCGGGTGAATATTTCTGTGCTTCCGGAAGGAAAATATGTTCCATAACACGTAATATAGCGCTTGAAAAATTAAAAAAACGGGATTATTCGTCTGTGATTAACAAAAATTTGCTTTAAAACGAAATGAAATTTTGCTGCAGTCAAATTTTATTTCGTTTTAAACGGATTTGAAATTCGTTTTAAATGAACTTTTTTTTGTTTGCAGAGAGTTGAAAAGTTAGTTGTTATCGAATGTTGTGTTAATAAATGTGTATTTTGTTTTTCTAAAAGGGAGAGATATGGCAATTTGAATGTTACTGAATTTGCTATATCTTTATCATAAAGTTGGAAAATGCGCTTTTGTTGCTGCAAAATGCTATTAAAGTCGTTGGATAATACCGAACCTATCTGTATTTACATTGGCATATTCCTTCATTATTCTTATCTTTGTATTGGTACTTAAAAACGACGGAAATATGGAAACAATGCCGATCAGAAAACTCCCGGTAGGGATACAGGATTTTACAAAATTGCGTGAAGAAAATTTTTTGTATGTTGATAAAACGGCTTTGGTCTATCGAATGGCTGTTTCCGGAAATCCTATATTCCTGAGCCGCCCGCGCCGTTTTGGCAAAAGCCTGCTGCTTTCGACGCTCGAAGCTTATTTCCTCGGACGAAAAGAGGTCTTCAAGGGACTCGCTATCGAGCAGTTGGAAAAGGATTGGAAAGTATATCCGGTGCTTCATCTGAGTCTGAATGCCCAGTATTACGAGGATAAACGGAGTCTCGAACAAGTGTTTGAAGTTCATTTTATTGAATGGGAAAAGCAATACGGTAAAACAGATAAAGAAGTGGGCTATGCCGGACGTTTCATGCAAATCATTCGTCAAGCCTGTGAGAAAACAGGGGAGAAAGTGGTCGTCCTGATCGACGAATACGATAAACCGCTCTTGCGTACATTATTTAATGATGATCTACAAGACGTTTACCGTGAAATGCTGACCGGCTTCTATACCGTACTGAAAGATGCCGACCGCTATCTGCGTTTTGTGTTTATCACCGGTGTAACGAAGTTCTCACAGTTGGGAGTCTTCAGTAACCTGAACCAACTGATGGACATTAGCATGAATCCGGTTTATGCCAATATCTGCGGTTTGACCCGCCAGGAGATTGAACATACCTTTACTCCGGATGTAAAAGCGGTTGGCGAAATGAATGGTTTAACCTTTGAGCAAACGATGAATGAACTGACACGCAGATACGACGGTTATCGTTTTACGCAGATCAAGACAGAAGGACTATATAATCCGTTTAGTATTTTGAATGTGTTTAGCAGTCGTGTATTTCAGAGTTACTGGTTTGCCACCGGCACGCCTACTATGTTGGTCGATATACTGAAAAAGACAGATTATGACCTTCGGAAACTGGATGGCATAGAAGTACCTGCTGCTGCACTGACCGATTACCGGATGGATTTTCATAACCCGGTACCGATCATTTACCAGAGTGGGTATCTGACGATTAAGGAGTACGACTTCTTAAAGAACTTCTATGTACTCGGTTATCCGAATGCCGAGGTAGAATATGGATGGTTAAATTTCATTACCCCCTATTACACACCTATGTCGGAAGCGAATGCCCCGTTTTATATAGGAAAATTCTGGGATGAGTTGCGTGAAGGTGATGTCGACAGTTTTATGGAACGCCTTCGCGCCTTCTTTGCCGGTATGCCCTACGAGCTGAACGACAAGACGGAACGTCATTATCAGGTGATTTTCTATATTGTCTTTAAGCTATTGGGGCAATATGTCGATGTCGAAGTGCGCAGTGCCCGTGGTCGTGCCGATGCCGTCGTAAAAACAACAGATTATATCTATGTATTCGAATTCAAACTGAACGGTTCGGTAGACGAAGCCCTCCGTCAGATCGACGACAGAGGCTATCTGATCCCTTACGCAGCCGATGGCCGTCAGTTAGTCAAAGTAGGCGCCTCCTTTAACAAAGAAGATCGTAATATCGGTGAATGGAAAGTCGTTGACAGTTAACAGATGACAGTTGATAACTTCAGAAATGAAACAAAAAATCAGCAAAGCTTTCCGGAAAGGCGAAACTTTGCTGATTTATATAGTTATGGATTATAATTCGTTTATCTCTTCTATGGACAGACCGGTACATTGGGCTATCGTTTCGATGCAGATTCCCTGCTTTTTGAAATTGGTTGCAATCAGACGTTGTCCTTCGGCAAGACCTTCTGCTTTCCCTTCTGCAAGACCTTCCGCTTTCCCTTCGATCCAGCCGGTTTTGATCACGCTGCGTTGATAACGCAGTGCTTCCATATCTGCATAATATTGTCGCCGGTCTTTCTCATTTAACTGGTCTATGCGCAGGCGTTCGCGAGCTTCCTGTAAGCCATAAGCCGTGCTGTTCTGGTCGATCTCGCCTGTTTTCAGGAAAGCGATCCATTCATCGAGCGGGGTTTTGGCCTGCTGGTTGAAACCGTCCACGCGTAATACGTAATATTCAGGAAAGATATCACCGGCTTCGTGGCGGACAAACTGCTCTTTCTGCCGGACAGAGAGTTGAAGAACGTCATTGTAATGGATACCTTTAAAGGTTGTTTTTCCATGATAGACATAATCTTTTCCCTGGCCTAACTCAAAATAAACGATGTTGATCGAATATACTTTACGGATAATACCATATTCCTGTCCTTCGTTGATATAATCGGTGATAGTTTTGGGTGCTCCGTATAACATACGATGATAATAATAGAGTTCACGGTTGTTATGTAATTCAATGATAATAAGTTCACCTTTACTGTCTTTTGCCAATATATTTACCGGGTTGAACTTATTATCGATACTTTCCTTATTGTTTTCGCTTTCCAGCATTTTTACAATACGTATCTCTTGCCCCAGTAAAGTGGACAAAAAACCTTCCAGCACAACAAAATTCGACTTAATACGCAAAATGCGCTTGACGGCCCAATCAAAATGAACCAATGCAGAATGATTTTTCATAGTTACTCTTATTTATATGTTACTTGGGCAAAGATAAGTGATTATCTCATGCCTGGGTCCTCTTTCTCATTTAAAATCAATTTATTTCCGCGGCTGCTCAAAAAATCTCCTTCTTCCACCCTCAAAAGAGATTTTTACCCCTTTTTTGAGAGTCTTGCAGTTGTCTCTAAATGCTTCAAAAGACCCGTTGAAAAACATTTAGAGTTTTACCGCTGATTATTGAGACGGACACCTATTTCGATTTTTTTAGGACCACCATACCTTTGCATTGTCATCAGGAAACAAATTATCGTATAGGGTAAAAATGATAATCCTCTTATGGCTAAAGCTAGTATTTATTAAACGTATTATATAACTTCTAAATTTTAAAAAATATGAAACTAAGAAATTTATTATTCGGTACAATGATCGCTTGTGCGTTCGTTGCTTGTTCAAACGATGACGATCCTACACCGGAACCAACACCAGAAGTTGGAACAGGAACTTTGATTGCTGGTCTAGATTCAAAAGCTCTGACAAAAGCAAATTCTTCTGAAATAACCTCATTGATTGTCGCTCTTTATAGGGCTGATGGTTCTTTTGTTCAGTCTGCAACTTTAGCAGATAATCAACCGACTGAAATAGAGGCGGATAATGATGTTAAATTTACAGGACTTCCTGTCGACGTAGAGTATACAATTGTAGCTTTTGCCAATATGCCTACAACTTTTAATGCAGCACAAAGTTTATCAACAGTTGTTGCGACACCTATACAACTGCCTTCTGGTGCTTATTCTACAGGTGGATATCCAATGAGTAGTCAAGGAATTGATAAAGTAACCTTAAAGGCAAATACAACAACTTTTTATGGATATACCCAAGCTGAATTTGATGCGGCTACTACTGAGGGAACTAAAGAATTGGTAGCAGCAAATAGTCCTGTGAAATTATATAGGAATGTAGCAAAAGTAAATTTGAATAAGGTAACATTAAATGTACCCACCAATGAAAAATTCACATCTGGAAAAGCTGAGGTTACACTTGATGCTGCTATTATTTTAAATGCTGCGAATACATCTTTGGCTGCAGATGTTAAAGGTGCATATTCAACTAATAATTGGGGATCTGTTCAGAATTTGACGGGTAATGCTTTTGATGCAGGTACTTGGTTTAAAAAGGACGGAACAACTGCTTTTGCAGTAAAACCGGATTATATAACTTCAGAGAGTGCTGTAACTTATACTGAAGCTAATTATATAGCAACATTGACAAATACTTTAAATCAAGCAGCATTGGGTACAGGTGTAAATACAGGCAATGACCAATTAGCATCTTTCTATGTATTTGAAAATCATGGAGAAGCAAGTACCTCTAAAACAATATTGACTTTGCGTGGAACATACAAATTTGATGCTATAACTACTAATGGTGCTCCATATGCTGAAGCTAGAACTGAAGCTTATTGGCCTTTGCAAGTAGGTATAACAGGTCTTACAGATGGTGTAAAAGACGGTGTTCATAGAAATGTTCAATATGATATAACTATAACTATTACAGGTAATGGTAATTTAGATCCGACAACACCGGATGTAGAAAGTAATATGTTTGTAAAGACAGAAGTTGTTGAGTGGGGACATATTTCTCAGGATGTTCCAATTGAATAATTAAAAAAAATAGGAATTTAAGTAAAAGGGAATGTTTCAACATCCCCTTTCTTATTTAAATTGGATTAAGATGGGTTTATCGGTAATCCTCGCACAATATAGGGAAAAGTATCAGTTTTAGTAAATTGATACTTTTGTCTATTAATATAGATACTTGCACCTATCTGAGAAACAAGGCTTCTTGGCTACTTTTGTAATGTGAAAATAAATGAAGCAAATGGGGTAAATAAAAAAAATATATATCTATGAATTTCAAAAACTATTTTCTTCTCGGATTATTATTGTGCGGAATATCTGCCTGTTCGTCAGACGATTCTGCAGGGCCTGAGGAGCCGGTTCTTCAGAAAGCAAAATTCGCTGTATCCGTAAAAAATGATCAGGTAGCTAAGCGTACAAAAGCAGGAAATACTGATTATGATAAAACAGTTAATAAACTGACAGTCGGAATATTTGGCGATTCTTGGAGTACGATTTATACACAAACACCGACAACATCCGTAGATGGTCAGTTTAGTCAGATAGGTCCTCAGGAGGTTTATGCTGGTGATGTTCAGGTGGTAGTTGTAGCTAATGCGAGTACCAAAGTTGAGGCTGCTTTAAAGAGCGCTAAAACGATGGAAGAATTTATTGCAACTCCGATAACATTGAGCGATGAGTATTCGGAAAACGGCCTGACGATGAGTAGCCAGGTTTTTGACGATATTAAAATTATTGCTGATAAGACCAATTATTTTGGATATGCAGAGAGTAAAGGTGATTTGCCATCTGTAGATGGGCAGACTGATGGCGTTGAAATAAAAGGAGATGGAGCTGTTAAATTAGTTCGTAATGTAGCTTCTGTATCTTTAAAATCAATTAATTTATCATCTGAAGGGAATTATAATAGTAAGTCTTTCCTTTTAAAAGAAGTTTTCGTTGCTAATGTGAAAGGCCTGTCACAAGCTGCTTCAAGGGAAGAATGGGGTAAGATAGAAACTCCGTTTACAATAACCGCTGATAATGATTATTTAAAATATTGGGTAGGTGAAATGTTTGAGGGAACGATGGATATGGGGACATATAAATATGGAACTCAGACTGAATCTGAAAATTTGAAAAAAGAAGAAACAGAGAATTGTTTACTAACCGACAGTTGGAACAAAATCCCGGCATCCATTGATTATCCTTTTTACGTATATGAGAATGTTAATGGAGAAACAAACAGCACAGGTAAAAATTATACTCTGTTTGTCGTAAGAGGTGATTATACTTATACAAGTAAGGGTGGAGGAGATATAACAGATAAAGACCGATTTTATGCTGTTATCGTTAATAATCCGGCAGATATGAATGCGAGCAATTACGAAGGCGTTGGAAAGCATAATTATGTGAAACGTAATTGTAAATATGAAATAAACTTGACCATTTTAGGTCCGGGTTCTGAAGTCCCTTATGATCCGATGATTTCTACTAACCTGAGTACTGCCGTTAAGGTAGAACCTTGGAATGTAAAGAATGTCCATGAGGAAGTTGAATAAGCTAATATTTGTAATAGGGTAAATAAAATAAACTATATCAAGTAAAATTAATTGTTATGAAACGCAATGCTATTATAAGACAACTTTTATTTCCGGCGCTCTGTCTGTTGGGAGTATTGGCTACCAGTTGTATCAAGGATGATTTGGACGAATGTTATAAACTTCGGTTAAAGGCAGAGAATATAAAGGGGGAAGATGTTACCGGATTGGGATATGTGTCGGCTGCATCACTCTATATCTTTGATGAGAATTTGAACTATCTTGAAACTCGTGTTCTGGATAAGGATTTTATTATTTCGCATGATGAGATCGTGCTTGATAACTATCCTGCTTCCCAAAAGCTGAATATCGTGGCTTGGGGTAATGTGAATGTGTTGGGAGATAAGCAGGAAGTATCCGAAAGTAAACGAATCGAAGATCTGAAAGTGATGTTGAAAAGCCAGAATAGCCTGGCCGTATTGCCGGATAGTTTGTATTTTGGAATCCAACAGGTACAAACAAAAGCGAGTGGGGGAATTACTGAGAATAAGGAGATTGTAGTCCATCCGAAAGTCGGCTCTGTAACGATTGAAACTATAAACCTGAAATACGGTTTGAGAAGTAAAGGTATATCATCGGTTAATGAATGT
Organism: Parabacteroides goldsteinii DSM 19448 = WAL 12034; assembly: GCF_000969835.1. Classification (GTDB taxonomy): domain Bacteria; phylum Bacteroidota; class Bacteroidia; order Bacteroidales; family Tannerellaceae; genus Parabacteroides; species Parabacteroides goldsteinii. Next base: position 1,342,312 of record NZ_KQ033912.1, on the reverse strand, counting down.
GACTTTTATCTGAACCGGACATTGAGTGGCTTCGATTACCAGGGAGAACAGATAGGTGATAGTGTCTATTATAATCCAGCCAGTGTTCCCAATGATAAAAATACAGGTGAGTGGAAAACTCCGAATCTGCAAACCGCTTGTCCGGGTGACGGTCTGGGAGTGTCTCTTGATATCAACGGTATTAATCTGGGTAGTGCTACGCATGACCAGGATAATAAACCGATTGCCACTAAAGCCGGTGAAAATACTCATATCGTACTTGAATTTGCAGAAGATGGAACTTTATCAGCCCGTGTACAGGTACGTCCTTGGGGAGAAGTAAACGATCATATTGAATTTTAACAGGACAGATCATGAAAATAAAACAACTAAAATCTCTTTTGTTGACGGGTGCTTGCTTATTGGCTTGTCTGGCTTGTTCAAAAGACGATGATTCTAAAATCGATACAACGGCCGATGCTAAATTGACTGTTACTATCAAAGCAGCCAGCGTGAAAACAAAGGCTTACAATCCGGACGATAAGAATGAATTGCAAGGTGAAGCTAACATAAACAATTTGGCAGTAATTGTGTTTAGTGCTGACGGTTCAGAGGTGTACGGTTCAAGATGGGAGCCGGTGCAAACCGAATATACAGCAACTTTGGCAGATGTACCTGCTAAATCGAATAATGCGCGTATCGTGATTGTTGCCAATATACCGAAAAATATAGTCGACGGCATAACCTCTTACGCAGATTTCCAATCGGTGTTGGTTGACCTGGCATCTCAATCACAGATAAGTCTGGCTATGAGTAGCCGGGTGATCGATACGGAAAAGCCGCTGATTGCAGGTGACAACTATCTAGGATATACTTCTATGGGGGATGACAATATCAACGGAATATCTTCTCCGATCTATTTAACTCGTGTCGCTTCCCGAATTGATTTGGTCACAGTAGATACTAAGTTTGCCGGAACTAAACTTGAAGGAAATTCAGTAAGACTAGAACAGGTATCAGTTATTAACCGTAAAACTCAGGCGCATTATTTTAGTGAAGCCGAATGGGGAGTGGTAGAAGTGGATGGAAACCTGGATAATTCTCCGGTTGTTTCCCTGAATTCTACGATAAACGATGCCAATTCATTGACAGGAACAAGCTATGTTACTTATGTAATGGAAAATTCAGATGCAACAACCCCGACTAGTATTCAGATCCGGGCCAGCCTGGTGAATGCTTCCGGTAACGTTGCACAGACTAAGACATTTATTTCGCCTATTAACCTGAATGGTGTAAATCAGGGATATGGTCATAACCTGATCAAACGTAACTATGTTTACCGTGTATGGATTACCTTCGGTGAAAACAGCTTCGACCCGGAAACAACTTTGAATGTCCGTGTAGAGGTGGTTGACTGGGGAAATGTCTATCAGGATGTAGTGATCGATTAGCAATATACCAACGAATAAATAAAAAATTAAAGATATGAAACTCAAACATTTATTTTTAACCGCATTAGTTGTCGGTTCATTGGCTTCCTGCTCGAAAGATGATGACGGTCCAAATGAACCGGTCTACCAAAAAATAGATACTTATTTGACGATTTCAGCAACATCAAATAATGGTATAGTTATGAAATCCGTTGTAGATGAAGGTCCTGATGAAGATGGTAAACAATTATTAGAGAATGAGGCCTTTATTAATAAATTGACAGCATATGTGTTTTATAATGAAGGAGAAAAAAAGTTAGCTGCAAAAGAAACGGCTTGGGCTAAGAATAATAAATCAGTAGATCGTATTGAAGACGTGATTGTGAAGGTTGATGCAACTGAGGCCGGAGCAATTTCTAAAACATCATTGATCGTTGTTTTATTAGCAAATGTAGATTTAGCGGAAGAACCAGCGTCTTATTCAGATCTGGAAAAGGGAATAATATCTGGTATTGATAAATATAGCGTTGAAGGTTTGGCCAGTACAGGCACTACACTAAGTTATTTACCTATGAGTAGTAAAGTTATAGAGATTGAAGCAAATACATTGGCTGCAGGAACTGCTTATGATAACTGGATAACTTTGGATAATGGTAAAACTAAAGTTATAAATACTACACAGAGGGATAAAAATACAGACGCTTTGCCTATTTTGATACCAAATAATGGTTCAGTAAAAGATGTTACTTCTAATAATGATTTAACAGTTTCAAAAATAGGTGAGAATGCAAAAATAACTTTAACTCGTTATGTGGCTCGCGTCCAGTTAGAGGGTTTAGACTGTAATTTTGCAGGTAATTATGAGAATGCAACTTTTACTGTAAAAACAGTTTCAATTGCAAATGCAAGTAATAGTTCTAAATTATTCGGAGAAGGTAATTTTGCTCTGCAAAATGTATTAGGTAAAACTGATGTTACCGGAGTATATAATCAGGCAGATGCTTTCTTTCGTGGATATCCGGAAACTATTGATCGTGTAGACTATTATTTAGCGGCAGGGACACGAAAAGATGTGTTGAAGAAAGAATATGAAAATGGTCCTGTTATAAAGAATGGTACTTCTGTATTATTTAAAGGGGTAGAGAATGCAGAGGAAGGTGCACCCGAAATGGCTAGATTTTATGTTTTTGAATTTCAAAAATTTGCTATAGGTCAGGATTCAAAAGCAGAAGAAGGGGATAAATTAGGTGCAAATGATACAAAAGATATTTATACTACATTGATTATTACCGGTGAATGGGAGAATGGTGCAATAAAAGGTATTCGTAATTTCAGAATTCCTATTAAATCGACTGATGGGGCTGAGGGAGAAGGTGTAATGCGTAATAATGTATATAAAGTTTCAGCAACTTTGACTGGCGAAGGTACTGACAACCCGGATAAGAATATGTTGAATGCTTGTATTAGCTTTAGCGTTCAGGTCAAGCCCTGGAAAGTGATCAAACAAACGGAAACGGATATAAATTAATTGGCCTGCATTCATAAAATAACGGAGAGGTCACTTCAACATTCGTTGAAGTGACCTCTCCGTTATTTTTCCTATGTATAAGTTTCACTTCTGATGGGTGCGCCTCTCAAAATGAGAATTTATTGTTTTATTGATATATATACCCTTCAAATGGATAATAATCAGTTCTTTTATGGGCATTTCTATCGTTCCGCAAAGGCACTTCTATCAATCTTATCGGTTGCGATTTTTACCACTTAATCTTGAAAGTTTCGCCTATCGCCACTCTTTATAAATCGCCATACATTTGCATCGTAAGACAAACGAAAATGATTTTAGAAACGATTTATAAGTGTAGGGTCATGAAAATTATAAATACATTATCAGTTTTATTTTTCCTGTTGGTAGCGGTAGCTTGTTCTTCGGAAGGCGATACGATCATGAATGATATAGATAAAGAAGTAGAAGCGTCTTCTGAAGCAGTTGCTTTTTTTGACATAGCGTTGGCAAACGATGGAATTCAGACACGCTCTTCTGAAAAGTTGGAAGATCAAGATCCTAATGCTAATGAGTACAGTTTAAATAATTGTTTTATTGCTGTGTTTAATAATGATACAAAGGCTTTTATAACTTCTTATTTATATCAAAAAGATGAATTGGGAAGCTGTAATACTGAAAATGGAAACTTTCAATATAGTTTATCTAAGCGAATATCAGTGAAAGTAAATAATACAACTCCAAAACTTTTATTTGTTGCTATTGCTCAGACGAATGATGCATCGGGAGAATATGAAGTTTATTCTACTCGTAAAGATTTATTGTCATGTACAAATTATAATGACTTACAAGATATCATCATCCGTGAAAATCCTGCAGTTATGGTAAAATGTGGAGAAGTAGTTTTGGATAATTATAGGGCCGTTGAATCTTTGAAACATCAAAATCATGAGTCATGTAATCAAGTGACTATACCTTTATTTCAGCGTTCTGCAGCTATTCAGTTGGAAAGTTTTAAGGTCTTGGATGCGAATAATAAAAATTTAGATGCTACCATCACTTCTTTACAGTTGAAGAATATGAAGATGTTTGCAAAAGTGAAGGGCGAAGTAAATAGGTTGTCCAGTGAGTTAGCTTCTATATATGACGGAGTATATTTTGAAGATTATTCAGGGCAAGTATATAGCACAGATCAGTTTCCGGAAGGTTGGATGAATAGGGCTTGTTTTTATACATATGAGAATACAAATTCTGACAGGCCAACGACTTTCATTATCAATTATTCTGTTGGAACAGAAACAGGACATTTTGAGGTTGCTATAGAAAGTCCGAATGGAACAAAGGAAATTCTAGCCGGGAATTTTTATAAGTTGGATGTAACAATTAAAAATGCAGTGGCAACTGCTACGATTAAATGTTCTACAAATGACTGGGAAGAAGGTGGTGTAATTGAAGTTCCGGTACAAAAGTAAAAGATTAATAGGGTAAGAAATAAAATATATTTATCATGAAACTAAAAAATATATTTCTGGTATTTGTTTTAGGAGCTATTTGGGGATTTTCCTCTTGTAGTTCGGAGGAGATAATTGATACTCCGCAAAATGGAGAGGCTACTCTGTCGATTTCTTTGTCTGTGAATGATATCGAAACAAAGGCTGGTGAACAAATTGCTACATCTGAGGAACTTCAGATTAGCAATTGTCATATTGTCGTATTTGATAATGAGTCAGGTGTTACAAATGGCAAATTTATAACCTCTTTTGATTTTTCGGATGGCGACGGTTTGACAGGAGACAACAACAATTATACTTGTACTTCTCAACAAATTCGAACTTTCGGATTAAAAAGAAATGTTAAGTTTCTGGCAATAGCCAATATAGATAAAAATGTAAATCAATTAGAAGATGTGGCAGGCAAGTCATATTCTGAATATCTTAATGCAGTTGTGACATCTTCGTCTTTTAATTCAACAAGTTTGGTGAAAGTTGGAGAGAAAGATTATCTAATAGAAAAGGATAAATCTTATACTGTTGAAATTAAATTGACGCAGTTGACTGCACGGTTTGATTTCGAAGGAATTACGATGGGGGGAGGGAACAGTGCTTCTAAAGCAGCATCTTCAAACGAAAGTTATAGGTACGAATTCTTAACTAAGACAGAATTGGATGAACATCAGAGTCTAAAAAATGCAATGTCTAATGTCTTCTATTATGGCGGCGGTTCTTGGAGCGGAAACAGTTTTCAAGCTGAGTACGGTAGTCAAAGAGTGATTGGTATTAAAATTACAAAAACAACATCTCAACCATCAGGTACTCAATTTAGCGATACTAAAGTGTGGGGAATAAATAAGAAATCTATAATAGGTGCTTATAAAGGTGGAAGTAATGATGCATCTGAATCTCCAGTTGAAGGTGTTACTTTTGGCGAAAGGTTTTATACATATAAAAATGTGTCAGATGAATTTAAAGTGACTGTTGTGAAGTCAAGTAATCAGTCCGTTTTTTACGGTTATATATATCAATCTGATTATTATGGGTACGGGTGGTCTCCGAGCTTGAATAATTTGTCTTCTGAATCAGATGTTTACAATGAGAAAAATCAAAAAATTACAATAAAAAATATAAGCTGGGGAAACAATGGCAGTCAAGGTGAAACTTTTACTTTGGATTTGTCAAAGGTTGATTTTGAAAATGGAAAAAGGTATACAATTAAAGGTACATACAATCCAACCGTAAGTGCTGAAATTGATTGGGTTGTTCAGGATTGGAGTTCAAAAGAGAATATTAATATAGGGTTTAATTAATTCATAAAGTGTTGATTCTATGAAACGATATATAAATTCATTGGCAGTTTTATTGTTGGCATGTTTTATCGGTACTTCTTGTACGGATGAGGATGCGGTAAATGGAAAATCAAAATATGAAAGTGGGATACCTGTTTCTCTGTCTCTGTCATTTAAACCGGATGTCCCGGATGTTGTTACCAAGGCGGGAGAGAATATGGATGATTATAAGGATGATGTATATGATATTACCATATTTGCCTTTGCAGAAAATGGTAAAGTGAATGGAATACAAACTTATCAAAATGAAAACGGAGAAAAATTAGGTACTAAATCGGGAACAGTAACAAATTTTTCAACACTTTCCGGGGTGAATTATATATATGCCGTAGCGAACGCACAGACATACTATTATCAGGGACTGATTGACCAGTTGAAGGGTTGTAAGGATCGTAGTGACTTTTTAACTCAGGTCGCAACTCTCCAACAAAAGAGTATTGATTTAGTGGACGGTCGTTTTTTGATGAGTGGGGTATTTGGACCTAAAAACATAGGGACGGAAACAGTGGATTTGGAAGCATCGAAAGTGGATATTGCTCCCGAAGTGACGAAGTTGTCTGGTGAAATTAAATTATCGCGAGTAGCTTCCTCTATCACATTTAATATCAAGGTGGGAGAAAATAGTGATTGCACAGCATTTACTCCTAAGTCGTGGAAAGTGGTCGATGTTCCGGCTGTTTCCTATTTATTTGATCAGGGACACGATTACATAGGAAAAGCAGGAGAAGAAGGAAAATATTATTTTGATTCTGATTCCGCATTGTTTAATCAGAATCAGACCTCAATCACATTTTATATGACTGAGAACCGAAAGAATGCAGCAAAAGTGGATTCTTATTTGGACAGAATGAAGGAGCGCCCGGAACGTGCCACTTATTTACAGTTGACTGGTGTTTATTCGGGAAAAGCGAATAAGTATGATGAGAATAATAAAAAAGTTACGGATGATAAAGTTACATCGGAAGCGTATGTTACTTATTATATTCCATTAGGAAGTGCAACAAATCTTACTAGTGTAACAAATTTAGGTAATTATGAAACGAAGAGAAATACCCAATATATTTATAATGTTTTTGTAAATGGTGTGAAGGATATTGTTGTAGAAGTGATTGAAGGAAAGGAAACTTCTGTTGCAGGAGGTGATGTGATTTATAGGTCGGATGATGGAGCTTCTTATAAATTATTGGATGCTCATTATGAAGCGAGAGTATTAACCTTTAAACTTAGTGATATCACTAATAAAGTAAAACTTATTTATGGGGTAAAAACGCCTTATACAAATGGATATCAATATGATAAAGATGCTAAAGATATCGATTGGGTAAAATTTCTTGTGCATACGGATGGAAAAGAAAGCATAAAAGATTATCCGGGGGATAATTCTAAGGAGTTTTTGACCGTAGAAGAGTTAATGAACAAAATGATAGAAGCTAAGAGTGCTGGTAAAGAACAAACATTGTTTAATGTATCTAAAGGTGAAGATAAATTACTATATGTGACAGCATTCATAGACGAGTATTATTATGAAAATAAAGATTGGAAAACATTTGTTAATAAACCCAACCGGGAAATGTTACTACTTTGCACGACTAAAAATGGTTTTGATAGTTCAGTAACAGATGCGACCTTTGTTTTATCTCAGCGTTCTATACAAACTTATTATACTTTAGATGAAAAAGCTGGTAATATTATTGCTGTTGGTTTGGAATGGGCGAATGAGACACCGATACGAAATAATGCCGAAGGAATAGGGGCTACTTCTTCTAAAAATCAAAATGGACGTGCAAATATGTTGTCTAATTTAAGTGGTAAGTCTTGGTCTAATGTTCCTACTATGACAAAAGATTATTTGGTTTCTAATACAGACGATAATGATCATTTTACAAATGGAGGAATAACACTTGGAATGGCTAACTTGAGTCCATTTACAGCCTGTATGTCTAGAAACCGGAGTTCGGATGGTAAAAATAAGATAGATGAATCAGATGTTAAATGGTTTCTTCCCTCAATTGAACAATATCAATATATGGTATTGGGTCAATCTGGTTATGATCAGGGTGCTTATTTATATCCTTCTGGTCGTGATAAGTCTAAAGAGGAGAATAGACTACATTTTTATTCAAGTAGTGTAAATACTGATGGTAGAAATATTTTATGGGCTGAAGAGGGAATGTCTACTAGTACTAATGATGAATATCCAAAAGATCCTTCTAATTATTGGCAAAGGCGTCATTCTATTCGTTGTATTAGGTATTTGGGTAAACTGGAAGGTAGTGAAACTTCTATTGTAAAAAAAGATACTTATCGTGAAAACAATGTGTCTTATGATGTTGTAAGAACTACATATTTGAATAATAATTCAATTAGAGGATCAAAAAATTCTTCATCATTAACAAAACACAATGAATTGGAAGAAAATAACAAACCTTATGAGGCTTTTGCAATAGCGAAAGGTGATATTGAGTATAACAACTCCTGCCCTAGAGGATGGCGCATACCTAATCAGAGGGAAATGTCTTTGATGTATTCTCTATATGGTATTGGTGCTAATGACGCGAGTAAAAGATATATTACAAGTACCGAGTTTTCAGGATTTCCAAGTCGTATGTTTATATTATCCAAGGGCGGTATGGGAGTAGGGTATATTTCAGATATACCTCATGGTATGAGGAATTACATTCGTTGTGTCCGTGATGTCGATTAATTACCCTTTTCTAACAAAAAGCGCTTGAAAGTACCTGTATAATTTCGTATACTTCCATAGAATTTTGAGTTGGTGCCTCCATCTTATCTTTGTATCATAATCAAGAAACAAAGATAGGATGGCGGTTCTTTTTGTGCCTGTCTCTCCCTATTAACGGTACAAAAGTGCAATTAAATGAAAAAAAGTGTCGTTTCGTCACGTGAAAACACATAGGTCTTCAAGGCCATAACCTCTCGCCGTACCTTTGTTTCATAATTATTTAAAACAAAATAGTATGGCATTAAAGTATGTAATAAAGAAAACTGTTTTCGGGTTTTTATGTCTTTTTCAAGAAAAAAGTACCCGAATGTTCCCGAATAGTCCCGTATCCTTCCGTAGGTTCCCTTGGCCCCTGACCGGTGTCCTATCTTTGTAACATCATCAAGAAACAAAGCTCTGACGGTGTTTGGATGAAAAAACGGTTGCGATTAGGAACATATATGGCAGTAAACCGATTTATTCCTATTTAAACCTTCTTATCCCGCACTAAACCGCTCTATCCCGTTTTCGTCGGAATAGCCTGTCGTACCTTTGTTTCGTAATCATAAAACAATAATAGTATGGCATTAAAGTATGTAGTTAAGAAAACTGTTTTCGGTTTCGATCAAACCAGGACAGAGAAGTATGTAGCCCGTCCTCTGCTGGCCGGTACAGTGAATTATCCCGAGCTTTATGAACAGGCCGCCAAACGTTGTATGGGAGTGTCGAACAGTGTGATAAGAATGGTTATCGACGATTTAATCAAGGTGTTGGAATGGAATCTGCTCAATCACATGTCGGTGAAGTTGGATGATTTCGGGACGTTTCGTCCGGGACTCGGATGTAAGCCTCAGAGTGAGGAAAAGGATGTGAATGCAGATGTTTTGTGCCGTCGCAAAATAATCTTTACCACAAGCGGAAATTTCAAAAGGATACTGGATAATGCAGGTGTCCGGAAGTCCGAAAAACGATGAATTTGTAGTCTCTTTTTTAATAATCATTTAATAACAAATCAGTATGGCATTAAAGTATGTAGTTAAGAAAACTGTTTTCGGGTTTGATAAAACCAAGGCAGTGAAGTATGTAGCCCGTCCATTGTTGGCAGGTACGGTAGATTATTCCGCTCTTTGCGACCAGGTAACCAAGGTTGGTATGGCGCCCCGTGGCGTAGTGAAAATGGTGACCGATGGTCTGATCGATGCGATCATGTGGAATCTGGAAAATCATTTGTCGGTGAAGCTGGGTGATTTCGGGACGTTCCGTCCTGCTTTCGGCAGCAAGAGCCAGGATACGGAAGAGGCCGTGAATGCGGAAGCTTTGCGCCATCGTAAAATCATTTTTACTCCGGGTTCTTATTTCAAGGGAATGTTGAGTGATGTGAGCATCCAGAAGTTCGAAATTCCCAAAACTGATGAAACAGGCGGTTCTCAGGGCGGCGGTTCGGAAGATCGTCCGGAAATCGAATAGGTTTCGCCGGAGTAAGTAACGTATTAAAGTATCTAAAATATTGCAGTTTCAGAGAAGCAGTGAGAACAGGAAAAAAGCTTCTTTTATGAGTTTTTATTGGGGTCAATACGTTGTTTATTAGAATGTTATTGCGTTTTGATGTCCTGTTTTTATTGCTTTTTACCCCTTTGAGCATAGTATATCTTTGCAGTGTAATCGATTATTTATTGAAAACAAAGAATTCATTATATCCTTTTTTATAATCATTTAAAAATAACTAGTATGGCTTTAAAGTATGTAGTTAAGAAAACTGTTTTCGGGTTTGATAAAACCAAGGCAGTGAAGTATGTAGCCCGCCCATTGTTGGCAGGTACGGTAGATTATTCTGCTCTTTGCGATCAGGTAACCAAGGTTGGTATGGCGCCCCGTGGCGTAGTGAAAATGGTGACTGACGGTCTGATCGATGCTATCATGTGGAATCTGGAAAATCATTTGTCGGTGAAGCTGGGTGATTTCGGGACGTTCCGTCCTGCTTTCGGGAGCAAGAGCCAGGATACGGAAGAGGCTGTAAATGCCGAGGTTTTGCGCCATCGTAAAATCATCTTTACCCCGGGGGCTTATTTCAAGGGTATGTTGAACGAAGTAAGTATCCAGAAGTTCGAAATCCCCAAAACCGATGAAACCGGTTCGGGCAGTAGCGAAGGCGGCGGTTCCGACCGTCCGGAAATCGAATAGGAACTATTCTTTTTCTGATTAACAAAGCAGGCATGGACCGGATAACGGGGGCGTGCCTGTTTTGTTTTAGTAAATATTTATGTGTCTCATACATTCCTATTCGAAAAAAATCACCATATTTGCAGTATGAGCAATTGGGAAAAACAGCAGGAAGTAAAGAAAGAAGGACGGGAAAGGGACAGATCTCGTAGAGAGACATTGGGAAAATATTTTTACGATCTGTCGAAGTTGATGTTTGCTGCAATTGTTTTGGGTGAAATGCTTATTCTTCAAAAGGATATGAGTGATTCTATTAGTTGGCTCATGATTTTGTTTGGTGGTTTGCTAACTTATTTGTTGGCGTGGATTGGTAATAAAATATTAAAATAGATTGTTATGACTGGATTAACATGGTTTTTTGTAGTAGGTTGTGTCGTTGCCGTTGCATTTTTAGCTTGGCTTTATACCAAGCCCGGCAAAAAATGGCTTGAGAATTTGTAACGAAATTTTCTCTTATTATAGAATAGATAAACTACAAGAAACTCCGGGAAGTATCTGTAACAGGATATTTCCCGGAGTTTTTTTATGCCTTTTTCAATAAAAATGCCTGAATGTTCCCGGAAAGTTCCGTCCTGCTATCGGTAGCAAGAGCCAGTACGGAAGAGGCTGTGAATGCCGAGGCTTTGCGTCATCGTAAAATCATCTTTACTCCGGGTACTTATTTCAAGAACATGCTGAGTGAAGTAAACATCCAGAAGTTAGAAATCCCTAAAACCGATGAAACCGGTGGTGCTCCTGACTGCTTGGAGAATTGGCTTTGTCCGTTGATTCCCACCGGTCTTCTTTGTTTTAACATCCTGACCCTTGTAAATCTATCTCAGATTAGCGGTGTAACTATCAATTTTCACTACTTTTCCACATTGCTACTTTTACCCCTTAAATATGAGAATTTGACCTATCCCCACTTGTTTCGGTGTATCCTACATTTGCCGCATAAATCTAATCGGAAAATAAATAAAGGAATAAAATATAGGGTCATGAAATTACAGAATATCTTCGCATTAATCGTTACTTGTAAGTCTGAGAGCGAATTATGTGACATACACAACTCGGAATCGTACTTCTTTTTATTCTGGAACAAAGCCGACTATCAATTGGGCTGGTTTTATCGAGAAAAGAGTGGAAGGTTTTAAGGGAATCATTTTAATAATTTATATCTAAAAAATATCTCTAATGAATAATAATAATAAGGGTAAACATATGAGGTACATTGTCTTTTCCAGGCCTGTCGGTGGTATTGAGCAATTACAATTAGCCACCGATATAGCATCTATAAATAAGACAATAGAGAATGCTTTCGAAAGGTATAATAGCATTTGTTTGCATAATACGAAATTGATTGCAAAGCTTGATTTTCAGTTAGTAGATTGTCATGAGAAATCGCTGATAACTTATTTCACTACCAAATGTCCATATGTAGAAAAAGTTCGATTGATTATTAGTTTTCAAATGCCTTTGGATAATCCGAAAGATCCGTTTTGGGTTTTGAATAATTCTATTCATTTTGTTATTAAATGCAAGGTGGATGCTGATTATATAGAACAACCAAAATTTGTTGAGAGTTCGGAAGGTTATAATGCATATACGTGTACTAATTTTGTCAATTTGGAACAGTTAGTGCTAGATGTTATGATAGATATGGGGGTTGAGTATAAGTTACTACTTAGTGAATATAAGTTACGGTTAGATGATTATTCTTTTATGGATGCAATTAGTAACCGTAAAGCTTCTTTCTTGAAAGTATCAATGGGAAAGGAAATTTCAGAAGAGCAGGCTCCTTATATTTGTTTTTCTTCTTTTTTTAGATCAGCAGAAAACTCTTTTGAATATGATTTATCAGGAATACTTCAATGTTGGACAGCTTTTTTGTTGGAATTAAGTGGTCTGCTTCTGAATTTTCCTAAGATAAGCGAAGTCGAAGATTTAATACGATTTTTATCATCAGAAAAGCAACATGGAGGTTTGCCATTGAAATCTTTGAAAGCTTCTTTTCGTGAAAAATGTATTTATCCCGGTTTTTACCTGTATGTTTGGTTAAGAAAGAGTGTGATAGGAACTTCTAAAGATCGAAAAGTCTCAGTTCAAACTATTTTAGGTGGAAAAGGAGATAAGGTGAATCGTTGTACTATTATTCCATTTACATATTTTTATGTGTTAAACAATGTAAAAGATTTGTTGAGTTATCGGATTTTTGAGTTAGTTAAAAAAGAAAAAAAATAATGAATTAAAATGGCAGATTATATTGCATATATCGATTTGTTGGGAATTAAGGATATGGCAAAATACAGTGTAGATAAATATGCTGCTGCCATGTCTGTTTTCACCGATAAGCTGAAGAGCTGTGCTGTAGACGTATTTGATAAAGATGAAAAATACAAAGATTCACATGTCTACTATTTTTCGGATAGTGCATTTATCAGATGTAAAGAAATTAAGGCAATGTTCATGTATTTGATTTCTTTGCGTAGTGATTTAATAAGTACGGCTTCGCCTTTAATGTTTACAGCAGCTGTAGGGGTCGAACATTTCAATAATAGAACGGGGAAAAGAAGAAATACAGAAAGGGATGAGGTTCATTATACAGACAAGACTAAATATGTGGACGGCGTTTTTTTCGAAACAAAAGAAGCTTGCGAAGTATATGTTTTACAAAACAGTTTTAAAGGGATTGGTATATTTATTGATAATCAAGTACTTGATGTTTGGAGGGATGAGTTGTCAAAGGCTGATTTTGAGAGGGAAAAAGAGCAATACATTTCCAGATCTTTTTACTTTCCATCCATTAATACATCAAATCCGGTCTATTACAATGATTTAAAGTTACAATCCTATGAAATGCACTCTGTTTATTTTCAAAAAGTACTTAAAAGGTATCATAGTGCCAATTTGAAAAGTAAAAAATATGGACGGTATTATTTGTCTTATTTAGCAAACTGGATTTTGAGTGAAATTTCCTCTGATAAGGATATAAAATCAAATATATCTTATATTAATCTGATAGAAAATAAAGATGCCTTGATTGATAATTTAAGAAATAATGCGTATAAATTTGATTTGTTGATCTTTTTTCTCCTTAATGCGTTTATTAATTATAAAGATGTAAAAGGTGTTGATAGCGAGGCTTTCAATAGTATTATTAAATTTATCGTTAGTACATCTTCAACACGAAAATATATAAATGACTTAGCATCAATACCGGAAGGCATTTTATCGACAGATAATCGAGATATTTTTATCGACTTCTATCAAACAATATTGAAAGAAGTTCCGGAAAAAAAGGCTGGAGGTCGAAAAAACGAAAAGAAAAAGAATAAAGAAAAAGAATAAAGATATGATTAAAGTTTCGAGTTCAGGTATAGAAATTTCTTCCGACAGGTATCTTACGGATAATGCTACCGGATTGTTCTTTTGGCTAAATCTGTTTATCTTGATGAAGTTAGATATATTATCTTATTTAAATATTGATAGCCTATCAGGGATAAAGACAATTACAATTGGAGTGCTTTTATTTGTCTTGTCTACTGCAGTAGGTTTAATTATCAGTGTTTTTAGCTATATGTTGTTAGAGTGGCTTTATGTTCAAACTGAAAAGTTTTGGATGAAGTTGAAATGGCCTTTATTGCCGATTCAGTTTGTTGCTATATATGATGAGTTAGTCCAAAAGTATAATTTGAGTTCAGATAATTGTCAAAGTTTTTTTGTTCTGATTGAGGAAGTTTTGATAGCTCAAAAAGTTAATCTTGAACGGTTTTTGATACAAAGAGGAATTCGTGTTTTGTTGCGTAATTTGTCTTTTATATTATTGTTAGATGTCATACTGTGTGCTATCCCATGTACTTGGAATGCTTTTGTGCAATCAGCTGTTCTATTTTTGTGTGCTATAATTTTGCTATTTATTTCCGGTTATATAGGTTTTTTTGCCAATGTGGGATTATTATTGAAATATGAGATAAACAAATAGTTAATAAAAAGGAGAATCTGCAAATGAGATAAAATTTATTATCGAATCTTCCTTTGCCTATTCATAGTCTTTCTGGATCCAGTACCGCCATCTTATTTTTGTATCATAATCAAGAAACAAAGATAGGATGTGTTTTTTTGTGGTCTGTTACTTCCTATTAACGGTACAAAAGTGCACATAAGTACGACTAAAATAAAAAAAGTTCCTGAATAAATGGTGACTGACGGTCTGATTGATGCGATCATGTGGAATCTGGAAAATCATTTGAAGTCAGTTCGGGCGGTGGCGAAGGCGGCGGTTCAGACCGTCCGGAAATCGAATAGGCACTATTCTTTCTCTGATTAACAAAGCAGGCACGGACCGGATAACGGGGTCGTGCCTGTTTTATTATTTCTTAAATGGAAGAATCAGGTTAGGACTAAGATTCATTTATCATTATAATGACCATAGGCATTGACAATAAGTACATCAATTTTATCTTTGTGGATTTCGTAAACCAAGCGATGTTTATCTGTTATTCGGCGTGACCATTTGCCAACGAGATTGCCTCGTAGCTGTTCCGGCTTTCCTGTTCCGATTTCCGGATGTTCCATCAATAGCATCATCAGTGTAAGATAAGTTAAAACTCATAACCCTTCCAATAGTCTGAATAATTCATCTTTCCCACTTATGGTAGTCACTTTTCCGGCCTTTGCTTGTTCGCTAGATTGCAAAATACGGTTTATATTTCTTTCATCGGAAAAAAAAGGATCACCTGATGGACTTGGGTTATTTAAGGCTGCATCAATTGCTTTTGCTTGTTCTAGCAAGACATTTTCCAAATATTTTTTCAAACTTATTCCTTTTGCAGCAGCAGCCATCGCCAAACTTCTAACCGAATCAGATGGAAGATCTACTGCTTTTCGTTGTTTAAATAACTCTGTTGTATTCATATTCTAAATATTATGAGTACAAATATATGCAAAAAATACAATGTGTATATAATGATAATATATGCATAATGTTATTTTAACGATTGCACGATGGAAAGATTTTATCGCTTTCCGGTTCGGGTAGTGGCGAAGGCAATAAATATTTATGTATCTCTCTGATTTGTGTTATAGTATGGCTATATCTTCGAGAGAAAGTCCGGTATATTGGCTGATTGTTTGCGGATCCAAGCCTTTGGCTTTCATGTTAAATGCTATAGCCTTAGTGGCTTTTAGGCTACCTTGTTCAATTCCTTGCTCAATCCCTTCTTCCTTGGCAGCACTTAGGACGTCGTTTTGGATCATTATATTTTCTAAGTGACGGTCGTAGGCTTGACGTTCCTGAGGGGGCATATCGTAATAGCGAAGTTTTTCGCGCGCTTCGGGAAGTCCCGGGGCTTTGGCTTCGGAGGATATTTTCCCGGTTTTCAGGTAAGTGATCCATTCTTCTAAAGGAGTTACGGCAAGTTTATTGAATTCGTTGACACGTATCAGATAGTATTCCGGGAAAATTTTATCCGGTGTTTTTCTGATGATGGCATTCTTTTCTTTCAGACTGATTTCGAGTTCATCATGGGTGTTGAGTCCGCAGAAGCGTGAAGAACCCTTGTAAATATAGTCTTCTCCTTTTCCCATATCGAAATAGATGATACTGATGGAATAGATTTTTTTTACGGATGAGTACGAGTCTCCTATATTAATATGTTCGGTAATTGCTTTCGCTACCCCGTAAAGAATGCGTTCAAGATAATAAATCTCACGTGTGTTTTGTATCTCAATGATGATGATATCGCCTTTACTGTTCTTTGCTTTGATATCGACACGGTTGAATTTATCACTCTCGTCTTCCATGTTTGCTTCACTTTCGAGAATTTCCATGATATGAATATCTTCTTCCAGAAGAGTTTTGAGGAATCCTTCGAGTACGTCGAAATTCGCTTTGTTGCGTAAGAGCCTTTTTGCGGCCCAATCGAATCGGATGTAATTTTCTTCTTTCATAGTTGTATAATATATTGATATTTATAATTATACAAATATACGACATTCTTGGAATACCATTCGCGAAAGTCACTGCTTTTTGAGAATGAAATCCAAGAAAATCGCAACTTTCCCAGATTATGTTTTGTCGGTATTTCTATCCGTAGAGGCGAGGTGAGGTGGTGTTTCTATCAAAACCGGCTAATTTGGTAGAAACACCCTATTAACTTGAAAGACTTGCCTATTATTTGGAATAAAGTAAATAACTACTTTTGTAAACGTTGAAAATCTTTCTTTTTAATTAGATTTGCAGGGTAAATGAAATTATAATAATAATGTATATGAAAAAAGTACTTTTCCTCTTTTTGCTTTTGGCAGGTATGACGAATGTCTATGGACAGAAGTTTGCGGTGAAGTCTAACTTGCTTTACGATGCTACTGCTACCATTAACCTGGGAGTAGAGGTCGGATTGAGCAAAAAGTGGTCGCTGGATTTGTCCGGTAACTATAACGGCTGGATGCTGGGAGACGAAGCTCGTTTTAAACATTGGCTGGTACAGCCGGAAGCACGTTATTGGCTGTGCGAGAAATTTAACGGACATTTCTTCGGTGTGCATGCTCATTATGCTGATTATAATGTGGGTGGTCTGAAGATTCTGGGTGAAAACATGGAAAATCACCGTTATCAGGGACATCTGTATGGGGCAGGTCTGTCGTATGGTTATCAGTGGTTGCTGAGTAGCCGGTGGAGTATGGAAGCTGTGATCGGTGTGGGTTGGGCGCATTTGGAGGACGATAAGTATCCGTGTGCTGTTTGCGGCTCTATCGAGAAAAGCCGTACCAAGGATTATTTCGGCGTGACAAAAGCCGCTCTTTCCTTTATTTATTTCTTTAAATGATCGGGACAATGAAAAACAGAAAGAATATCTATATAGCAGCCGCTTTGTTGGTGGCCGGTGTGGTTCCAACAGGAGCACAAACGGGAAACAGTCCGATCAGTGTCGCTTGCAACGACCTGATGCAGAAAGGGGATTCACTTTATATCGATGCAACAATCCGGGTGAAGGGTGACCTGATCGAATCGCGTAAGTCATTGACATTGACTCCACTGTTGGAAAGTGCAGAACAGAAAGAAGGACTTCCTTCCATATTGCTGAACGGAAAAAATCGTGCAAAAGTTTATAAACGTGAAGTCGCGTTGAAGAACTTGCAAGATGAACCGCGTTATCAGGTTCTTCGGGCCAGTGACGCTTCGGAGCATACTATTCCTTATAAAATGGTGATAGCCTGGGAGCCATGGATGAAAGATGCCCGTTTCATTCTGGCACAGGATCTGTGCGGTTGTGGAAAAGAAGAAGCGGTGGGTCCGTTGCTGATCGCCGATAAGATTCGTATGGCACCGACGGAACGGTATAAGGTGCAGCCGACACTGGCATATATTTCGCCGGAGGCTGAAACTGAGAAACATCGTGCCGAAGTGGGAACTGCTTATCTGGATTTCCAGGTGGGAAAATCGCAGATCTTGCCGGATTTCCGTAATAATGCGTCTGAATTGGATAAGATCAACAGTACGATCCGTTCGGTAACGTCGGATAAGAATATCACTCCGAAGGGTATTATATTAAAAGGTTATGCTTCGCCGGAAGGTTCGTATGCTTCCAACGACCGTTTGTCGGATAACCGTGTGAAGGCTTTGCGCGATTATATCCGTTCGAAGAATGATTTCCCGCAGAGTTTCTTTACGCTGGAAAACGAACCTGAAGACTGGGCCCGTTTCAAAGCGCAGGCAGAGGCTGACTATGATATGCCGGCACGTGACGAAGTGCTTAGTATTATCAACAGTGACTTGCAGCCCGACCAGAAAGAGGCTAAACTACGTGCTTTGAAAAGCGGATCTGCTTTTAGTTATGTTTTGAAAAATATTTTCCCGTCGTTGCGCCGTTCGGAATATCGTATCGACTATACGGTTCGTGAGTTTACGGTAGAAGAAGGTCGTGAGATTATCAAGACCCGTCCGCAACAATTGAGTCTGAGTGAAATGTTTGCCGTAGCCAACAGCTATGAAACGGGAAGCAAGGAATATAATGATGTATTTGAAATTGCTGTACGCATGTACAGTTCTGATCCGGTGGCTAATCTGAATGCTGCTAATATCTCTATAGGAAAAGGTGATTACGAATCCGCTAAAAAATATTTGTCGAAAGCAGGTAATTCGGCTGAAGCAATCCATGCCCGTGGCGTTATAAAATTAATTGAGGGTGATCTTGACGGGGCAGAAACTTTGCTGAAACAGGCAAAAGAAGCCGGTGTGATAGACGCAGCAGCTAATTTGAGAGAATTACAGAAGAAAAGAGATGACAATGCTTTATTTGATAGTTTCAACATGCATAATTGATATGTATACCGTGTGGAATTATAATAAATAGAGTCTATTTTTGCATCAGAATGATTTATGGAAAAGCATAAAAATAATAATATGGAACATGCTGCACAAGTCGAATACGTTTTAGTAAACGAGATTGACAACCAGAACGGAGTGCATCTGTATCTGGAAGGAAATAAATGGTGCGCCTATGAACGTTCCGCTTATTATCTGGCTCAGTTGAAAGTGCCGGTTGTAATAAAGAAGGAAATAGTTCGTGACGGATATGACGTGATTCTGTTGAAAGCTTTTTTTGAAGTGGACGACATGCGTTTGCCTCTTGCTCCGAAGACTATTCTGAAACAAGTGGCTGACGACAAGCTCTTATTTCAGTTGAACGATCAGATCGATGGCTTCCCCGAATGGAAGGCTTGTCAGCTGAATAAATTACCAGCATAAAAGGTGAAGCCGTGAGGCTTCGGTTAAGTATACTAAGTTGTAAAATTGAGGGTGTATTAAGTCCCCGGAAGTGAGTGGTTATCCTTCCGGGGCATTTTTTTTAATTGAAAATTGAAGATTGAAAATTATGCGGGGGACTGGAAATAGACGATTAATCGGGCATCGGGGGATAAGGTGAGGGTAAACTCGGTTCCCAGGGCTTCGTTGAGGGAGCCTTGCCACCAGGAGGTCAGGCGCCGTCGGGTGATGGGCCATCGGAGGCCTTCGGTGGTTATTTCTCCGCAGGGATACATGGAAAAGATGGATATTTGCTGGCCGGGTGTGCATGGTAGCGTTGTTGTCCGGAGGACGGGGATGAAGCGACCGTAATCGGAGAGCATTTCCACGACTTCGAATAGAGGAGCAAAGTCTGTCAGCAAGGAGATATTTCCGAGCGTATGGTCTTCGCGAAGTCCCGTAGCTCCGAGAATCAGTATTTTCCGGTAACCGGAAGCGTGGGCGAAACGTACAGCCTTGGTCAGGTCGTTTATCTCCTGGTCTTCCACGGTATGGATACGGTCGGCATATAGCCGGAGCATTTCCGATGGAATACTGTCCAGGTCGCCGACAATGGCCGACGGGACCAACCCCCTTTCATGAAGGTTCTGCACGGCCCCGTCGCAGGCAATGATGACGGGTGTTGCTTTTAATAATTCCAAAGGCCCCGCTGTTTGCGGAAAACTGCCGTTAGCAACTACTACACAATCATATAATGTTTCCATTTGTATTTAATTCCTTTCTTTAAACTTTATTCTTTTAATTCAGCTTCAATTTCTTCTATTGAAGGCAGGCTTCCCTTGAAGTCTTCCGGACATAGGCGAGTTAGTTCGTATTCCGAGACGCCAATGGGCTGACTAATTCCTTTCAATGAATATTCAGCAATAAAGCTATCTTTATTTTTACATATCAACAGACCTATTGACGGATTATCTGCAGGGTGTTTCAATAAATCATTTACTGCAGTCAGGTAAAAACTTAATTTGCCGGTATATTCTGGTATGAAATCGGTTGCTTTCAACTCGATAACAATATAACATCGTAGTTTTAGATGATAAAAGAGTAAATCCAGATAAAATTCTTTATTACCTACTTTTAAAGGTATCTGGCGGCCTACGTAGGCAAAACCAGCTCCTAACTCAATTAAAAATTTCGTGATATTGTCGGTTAAGGCATTTTCCAGTTCACGTTCTTTATAGCTATCTGTAAGTGTAAGAAAATCGAAATTGTAAGGATCTTTTAGTAATTCCTGGGCCAGGTCACTCTGGACTGTTGGTAACAAACGGGAAAAATTTGATACGGAATGCCTTGTTCGTTGAAATTCTTGTTGTTTGATGTGTTGATCCAGAATACTGCGACTCCAGCCATATTCGATGGTTTTATGGATATAGAACATAGCTTCTTCTGTGGATTTGCATTGAGCAATAATACGAAGATTATGGCCCCAGGGGATTTGGGATACTAACTCTTGAATGTTAAATGTATTTTCTAATTGGCCAACAAGTTGTTGGCCAATTGTAATGCCTTTATAATAAAATAGATACCATTGTTTTATGTATTTGATATTGCTGATAGAGAAACCTTTCATATTAGGAAATTCCTGCTGTAGATCTGAACTTAATTGTTTTATCAAGCCATCCCCCCACTGTGATTGTTCCTGTTTGGAAACAATTTCCTTTCCAAGCTCCCAATATAGGTTGATTAATTCTGTATTAACTTTCAATGCCGCTTTGATTTGGCTGTTTCGTATACGGAATTTAAGATCGGTGAGCCATTGCTTATATTCAATGTCAGATTTAAGAATTACATTCATAAGGTTTTGTTTTTTATAAGTTTGTAATACCTCACAAATGTAGAGTTTATTTTCAACATTTCATATCCGTTCTTTATTTATTCCTTTCTTTTTCCAGGTGAAATATCCGACGATGGCCAATATTGCGTAGCAAATGTACAAAAACATGGTTGGATAGAGGCCACGGAGGTAATAAAGATAAACGGATACGAAATTGACGATTACCCAGAAGATCCAGTGTTCGATGATACGGCGGGCCAGCATCCAGGTGGCTACGATGCCGACGGAGGTGGTGAAGGCGTCGCCCATCGGGATGGGGGAGTCTGTGAAGTTATGGAGTACGTAATATAATAGGGCGTATATAGCGAGGATAGCGGAAGCTATCCCTGCTAATAACGGCCAGGTGATATGACGGTAGAAAATCAGGTCATCGGAGACTTTCTCTTCAGTGACGCTTTTTTTCGTACAGGTCCATTTTTTGAAACCGTAAATGCTGATGGCAACATAGTAGATATTCAGCCCCATATCGGCATATATCTTTGAGAAGAAAAAGACAAATACGTAGACCAGGGAGGTGAGGAAGCCTACTACCCACATTGCTTTATGCTGCCTGATCTCTAATAACAGGTAGAGAAAACCTGTAATGACACCGAAATATTCTAATAGTTGTTCCATAATTTATATTTTTCTAGAACCTGATTGTTACTCTGACCATGGCGTTTGTGCCGGCCTGGGTGAAATAACCGTCGTCTTTGTTGACGATCCCTTTGCTGATGTAGGTATATACCCAGGCGTTTGTTTCGTATTTCTCATTGAAGAGGTTGTTGATGGTGACGTTGACGCCGATCTCCTTGACAAACTTCGGTTTGAAAACGTATCCGACACGCAGGCTGTTCACGAAATAGGGATCGATGGAACGGTCTTTGGTGGAGGTATTGTCGATGTATTGACGGCCTACAAACTGTGAGTTGAAGCTGGCGGAGAATCCTTTCAGGTTGAAATCGAACATGCTGTTGGCGATGATGCCGGGAGAGAAGGCGATGTCGGTTGTTCCCAGATAATAACTTGCCTGGCCTCCGTTATCGAAGTCATCTATATAATGAGTGAAATTCTTTATTTTGTTACGGCTCAGAGTGATGTTTCCGTTCCAGTCCAGCCAGTGGGTGATACTTGCGCCTCCGGTCAGTTCAATTCCCATGCGGTAGCTGTCTTTGATATTGCTGGTCAATGCTTCACCGATTTCGCTGATTTTTCCACTCAGGATCAATTGGTTGTTGTAGTCCATAAAATAAAGATTGGCTCCGGCGCGGAAACGTTGGTTGCCGAAGCTGTAACCGGCTTCGTAGTCGTAGAGTGTTTCGTGAGTAGGACGTTCGTTGACTGCGGCTTCCGTAAAATTGTCGCGATTGGGTTCACGGTTGGCGACGGAGAAAGAGACGAAAGCATTATGACCGCCTTTCTGGAAATTGATACCGGCTTTCGGGTTGAAGAAGTTCCAGTTTTTGTTGACGTAGATTTCCTTACCGGTATTGTCGTCACTTCCTTTGATCGTGTAATGGATGCCACGGTATTGCAGGTCGAGGTATCCGTTCAGGTAGGGGTGGAACCGGTAGTTGCCTTTTACGTAAAAGTTATAATCCAGTTTGTTCCCTCTGTTACGGTAATATTCGTAGTCAGGCGAGGGGAGTGCTTCTGCATTTTTGACCCACATGACACGGCCGAAATGGTCGCCTACATATTTATTGACAGCTGAACCGAAGCTCATCTGGAGACGTTCGGAACGATAGTTCGCACTGTAAACGATACCGTAAAAGTCGTTGTCCAGCCATTTACGGCGGACGAGGTCGGACTTGACGATTGTGTCGCCTTTCCCGTTGATATAAGACTCGGGGAGTTTGTATTTTGTAAATTCTTCATTGGGCTTATAGTCTTCGTAATATCCTTCTCCATGTGTGTAATGGAGTGTCAGGTTCATATTCCACAGGTCGCTCAGTCGCTGACTTGCCATCAGGTGGTAGTTTTGCTGCCGGTAATTGTCTGTCTGGTTGTCGTAGAATTTTTTAACGCCGTTCTCTTTATATTCTCCGCAAGGGTTGTAGGTCCGGTCGCTTTCCAGATAAATGGAAGGGACACCGTTCCAGGCCTGATACGTTTTTTCTATATTGCCGAATGTCTGGAAGCGGACCAGAGTGTTGTCGCCGTAATAGGTGGCTGAGCCGAAATAAGAGTGCATATTGGCTGTTGCCCGGTCGATGTATCCGTCGCTTTGGACGTTGGAGTAGCGGGCGTCGAAAACGAAATGATCCCGGAGTAACCCGGTTCCTGTTTTGACTGAGTTTTTGACGGTTCCGAACGAACCTGCCGAAAGGCTGTATTCGGCATACGGTTTCAGGTCCGGCTTTTGCGTTTGCATGGCGACGGTGGCACCGAAGGCGGCGGCTCCGTTGGTCGATGTCCCGGCTCCCCGTTGTATCTGTATGTTATCGACGGAAGATGCGAAATCGGACATGTTGGCCCAGAAAACGGTGTGAGACTCGGAGTCGTTAACCGGTACGCCGTTGACCGTGATGTTGATGCGGTTGGCGTCTGTGCCGCGGATACGGAAACCCGAATAGCCGATACCTGTCCCGGCGTCCGAAGTCATGATGACGGAAGGGGATTGGGAGATGAGATAGGGGATACCCTGGCCATCGTTTTTGCGGCTGAGTTCGTCTTTGGATACTTCGCTGTAAGCCACCGGAGTACCTTTGGCTACTTTGGTGGCGGTGACGACTACTTCGTCCAGCGATAAGTCACGTGAAATTTTGAGAGAATCGACAGGGTCGGGACGGTTTCCCGCTGCTGCGAATGTTGCCAGAGATCCGGCACAGATAATCAATACACTTTTCATCCTTTTTACCTTAATGTTTAAAAACCTGATAAGTGAATAGGAGAGGTGTGTTGTGTGAAGAAGTATACCATGTTTTACAATTCCCTTCGCCGGCATTATCCGTATCAGGTAATATGGGTATAATCTCAGCCTGCGGCACGTACTGTATCGGTACGTGGCAAGCACCCCTTTGTATTCGGGGTACAAAGATAAGGAAAGTCAGGGAATTGTACAAATGGAAAAAACCGCCGCGAATCACTTCGGGGCGGTTTCGACTCCACAATTTTCCATCAATTATGTTGTAATTATTTACTGTGGATATATCTCTGTTTATTTGTTATTCAACAGTGGTGTACCAATTGCTCTTCATCCAGTTCAAAGGAGCGTACCAGCTGTCTTCCTTACCTCCCAGATGGGCATTCAGGTTGGCTGAGTTATAGTCTTTTTCGTCAGCCGGATACTGGATGCGGTCCAGAGGAAGCGGAGTTGCGACAGACTGCGGGTCGCGTTTGAAATAAATTTCCGGATATCCGGTACGGCGGACAACATTCCATGCTTCATATTCCTGGATAGCACCGTGATGGATCCAACGCTGTGTCAGGATACTCTTTTGCGGATTGCTGGCGTCCCATTGTGTTTCAGCATATGCTTCAACTTCGGCTGCTGAGGGAGGAGTTAACGGATCACGGTAGGTACCGGTTGAATTCAAATCGAAATAGAATTCAGTGGAAAGTTTTATACCGTTGATATATTCGCTCTTGGCATTACCGGTAGCCCAGTTGTTGGCATAGGCCTCCGCCTTCATGAAAGCAACTTCGGCTGCTGTCATCCAGAGTCCCGGGAATCCGGGGTTACGGGTGAAGGTCGATGTATCCAGGGCTGCGTAATATTTAGCCGTACCATGTGTAGAGATACTCATATTCGTTTCCTGTTCCGTGAGTGTTTCAGACGGATCGAGGCCGATATATTCGTTATTCCAGTTACTGTCATACAAGACTTTCAAACGTGGGTCCGGATTATTGGTGTTGGCATTCAATGCGCGTTGCATTGGGCCGGACATGCGGTTGTAAGTTGAATTCTCGATTGCATTTTGCAGGTCGCGGTCAAAATCAAACTGGTCATCGTCGGTTTGTGGCACTGTGATATTATCAGAGTTTAGATCTACCATCGGATAAGTACCGGGATTTTCCAACATGGTTTTGATCGCAGCACGTGCTTCACTTACCAGGTCGCCGTTAGAAGCCAGGTGAGTAGCTACACGTAAACGCAGGGAGTTCACATATTTACGCCATAAGGTGATATCACCGTTGTTCACATAGTCTTCTGCATTCAGGTAAGTACTGGCATTGGCTGTAAGCGAACGGCCGTTGAGGTATGTGTTGACTTCGTCCAGGTCGCTCAGGATCATTCTATACAAATCGATATCCGAGTCGTATTTAGGTTTGGAAGCTTCTACGTCTCCTGTTGCCCATAATGTGCCGGCTTCAGAGAATGGTACTCCACCCCAGGAGGAACAAACTTCATAAAGTTGTTCTTCCATTACCGTACGTCCCAGCAAGAAGAAGATACGATAGTCTTCTTTTTCTTCTTCCGGAAGGTTGTTGAATTCGGTTTCCAACACCCTGTACTGGGTGACAGTGTTGTAGAAGTTTCTCCAACGTTCGTTGAAGTAACCCTGGCCAGCACCGGCAAAGCGGTCTTTACTGTTTGTATGACCGATCACTCCGGAGAATAACCCGGAAGTGGTGGAAGATACGTAATATCTGTAATAGACCGGATTCATCCATGTATTAGAGGCTTGCCATACTCCAACCATCAAGGCCGGGCATGATACCGTCTGTGTCTTTGACGGGTCCTGATATTGATCCGTGAATTTGTCGTCACTACAGGAAGACGTTGCCAGAAGGGCAGCACATCCAAGTGCGAGTGCATATATTTTTTTCATAAATCTTTCAATTTTAATATTCTATATTATTTTTCGTCAATTAGAAGCTTGCACGTAATGAGAAGCCGAATGAACGTGTTGTGGCTGTTGAACCACCAATCTGTGCCTGCGTGATCCAGGTTGTACCGTCTGTACATTCTGCATCGAATTCTTTCAGGCTCTTATAGAAGTAGAACAGGTTACGACCGTATACGGAAACCATCAGGTTCTTACAACCGAATTTGGAAGTGATGTTTTTCGGTAATCTGTAACCAAGGCTCAGTTCACGCATCTTTACATATGAATTCTTCTGTATTGCGTTTTCGTAGGTGATGTTTCCGGAATATCCCCAACCGTATTGGTTGTAATATGATTCACCGGCAGTGATGATCGTATTGTTCGGAGTACCGTCCTGCTTAACACCCGGCTGGATTACACCGTTATCGTAAACCATGTTACCGTTAACTGTAGATCCGGCAGGCTGGTCTGTCAAATGACGTTTTGAAGGGTCTGACAGGTCGTTGCCGTCTGCATACCAGGTAAGACCGCCACGTGAAGCGTCACGGTTATCCAATGTACAATCCAGGATACCGAGTTCGGTCATATACTGGTAAGGCAAGTTCAATACGTCACCACCAATACGGAAGTCGATAGTGGCATCCAGATAGAAATCTTTATAGTTCAATGAAGTGCTGATGCCTCCGACAACTTTCGGCATGGCGTTACCTGCTCTCTGGCGTTCTGTATAGTCTACGATATACAGACCGTTATCACCAACGACTTTGTTTCCGTTCTCGTCTTTTACCGTACCGTAAACATACCAGTCACCCATCGGGCGTCCTACTCTGGATTGCAGCACTGCGGCTCCGTTATCAACAGTAGAATGGTCGATAGAGTTGATACCGTCTATCAGTTTTGTTACTTCGTTCTTGTTCCATGACCAGTTGGCACGAATATCCCAGTTCCAGTCTTTAGTCTGGATAACTGTACCATACAGAGACATTTCAACACCGGCGTTCTTTAATTCACCGACATTCATCCAGATGGAAGTACCTCCTGAAGATGCTGATGTTGTAGTCTGAAGGATCTGGTCTTTTACTGTATTCTGGTAATAAGAAAGTTCGAAGCCCAAACGGTTGCCGAGGAATTTGTTTTCCCAACCCAATTCGAATTCGTATTTCTGTTCCGGTTGTATCTCATTGTTTCCAAGTGCCTGTGGAACCTGATTGTAGATATAACTGCCTACAGCGCTCTGGTTGTAACCGGTAGCTGCTTTATATATTTCCGGGGCGTTACCTACAACACCGTAGCTAAGACGAATTTTACCATAATCCAGCCATTCGGGTTTATTATCTTTCAGCAAAGATGAATAAATGACGCTACCGTTCACAGAAGGATAAACGAATGTGTTGGATCCGGGGTACAACGTAGATGTTTTTTCCTGACGCACAGTTCCTTCCACATAAGCCCAACTGTCGTAACCGAAAGAAGCTGTAGCAAAGAAGGCTTGTTTTAACAGCGATGCTTTTTTCATCGATGGATTTGCCGGTGTTAATCCGGAAGAGTTCAGGTGGAACCAGTTTTCAACACTCAGACCTCCGCGGGTACTCACTGAGGTGTCGAACTGACTTTCCTGACGGGCAGACCAACCTGCGGTTGCAGCAACATTGTATTTTTCAGCAAATGTACGGTCAAACATCAACATGATATCACCGTAATAGATCTCATACTTTGAATTTTTCAATGAATAGGATCCGGTATAGTTGCCCGGCTGTCTGAATACGTTCGGAGTTTCCGTTGAGTTCTTATTCTCAATTACATTGTACGTCAAGTCTGTTGACAGACGGCCGCGTGCGGTCAAACCCGGAATGATTTCCCAACTTGGCGTTACACTCGCGATGAAACGGTTATTGTCTTCCAACTGTTCTTTACCTAAGATATTCCAGAAATACTCTGAAGACATCTGATAGTTGGCCGGATTCCAGTCCCAGGCTTCATCAGGAGTCAGTGTATTGCTGGTATAAGGGACGTTCATGTATCCCAAGCTGGTAACAGTGCTGTTCTTCATTGCTGCGATGTCATCATATCCGGTGAACATACCTGCATAGTTTGTCAACAAGCGGCTGATACGGTAAGCACGGTTTTTAACATGCTGGCGCATATAGTTTGCCGAGTAATCCACTTTTAAGTTTTTCAGGATATTGGCGCTACCAGAAAGAGCAAAGTTGTGCTTGTTGTTGTGCGAGTTCAACTGTGTCGGCGTATTATCCATATAGGTATAGGAGAAACGCAGGTTGCCTTTTTCCGTTCCGTTGGTAATGGCCAGGTTATAAGTCTGGTTGATACCTGTCTGGAAAACATCATTCCACTGGTTGTGGTCGATAGGTGCGTAAGTACGAATAGCCCCGTTATAATTGTATAATTGGGTGGTATAGTCGTATGGACGTCCCCATGAATAATACGTATTACGCGGAGAGATTACCTGGTTTCCGTTACGGTCTGTACGCGTATTCTGAAAACCGGTTTGCTGTTCGAATTCACTTGCGGTGGCCAACAGGGCATTGTCATATCCCGGACCGAATTCTTTCTGGATGCTCGGCATGTAGGCTACTTTGTCAAAGCTTACATTTGCACTGAAGTCTACACCGAGACCACTTTGGCCTTTACCGCTTTTAGAGGTAATCATCACAACACCGTTGGCTGCTTCAGATCCGTACAGGGCAGATGCGGCGGCACCTTTCAGGATAGAGATGCTTTCGATATCTTCCGGGTTGATGTCCACCATACCGTTGGATTCTACACGCTGGTTAGTCCAGTAACCGTCTTTGTTGGCGTCGCCGTTGTGGATGGGCACACCGTCCATTACGATCAGCGGCTGTGTCGTACCGGTGATAGAAGACAGACCACGTACGGAGATGGATACGGAGGAAGTACCACCACCCGGAGCTGCCTGGATGCGCACACCTGAAGCCTTACCGTACAATGATGTGGCGAAGTCCGGAGTACCCGTTTTGATCAACTCTCCGGCATCGATTGTACTTACGGCATAACCTAGTTTTTTGGCGTCTTTCTTGATACCCATGGCGGTAACGACTACCTCGTCCAGTTTTTGAGTATCTTCAGCCAGTAGGACTGATAAGGAAGATTGACCGGTGTATGTCACTTCCTTTGTTGCATACCCGATGAAAGAAATCTGGATGACGCTTCCGTTCTTTACATCGCTCAGGCTAAAATTACCTTCTGTGTCGGTAATTGTGCCGTTTGTGGTTCCTTTCACGACTACAGATGCTCCGGCGATCGGGCCGAATTCATCTTCTACGGTACCGGTAACTTTCCCGTTCTGCTGGGAAATCGCGGTTTCATGCTTCTCTGGCGCAAAGTTAGCGGATGCACTTACGGGAAGTGTCATGGCTCCTGCGACAAGAATCAAGCTGACAGGTTTGAAGTTTTTCAACATAATAATTGATTTTATTAATAAATGAGGCGTTCTCTTTGTCCCCCTTCTTTTTCTTTTACTCTATTTTGTTTAAAATGTGTATAGAAAACTTTAGATCCTGACGTTTAATAGTTGGCGAATTCATAGTCCTAAAAGAACTCACGTGCTTTTATTATGTTGATGAATTGGGTTTAATTTGCATATTATCAGTTTGTTAAGTATGTATTGGGCTTGGTGTGTATTCGGCCTGTTGGAATTTGAAAAAATCAGAGATATATCAGAATGAAAAAATTAGTCCGTTTATGTCTGAATTATTGAAAAAAGCGCCTGTTTTTAACACAATCCCCTGTTTTATGAAGAAAATTAACAGTTAGTTCCCGGATAACAGATTGTTCTTCTACTGCGGTTCAATATTAATATCTGAGCTGCTTTTTGTGGTTATATGACATATATATAGTGATTTATGGAAGATATTTATACCGCCTGAAAAGGTCGTATTGTGCAATGTTTTCTTTTTTAACAATATGTATCGCTTTAATGTTTATTTTATATATTGATAAATAAATCTTCGCGATTTTTAGGATTGAGATATGAAAAAATATTATTTACGGTTAGTTAGGGGCATAATTGTTGGCGATATGTTAAAAAACGGACTATCAATCATTTTTTTTAAACAAAATGCAATATATTGAAACAATTATTCCATATATTTGCACTGTAATAATTGTATAGAGTTCTTTTAGAACTACGTTATATATCAATGAATTAAAGTCCTTTCCAGCCTTGTTTTTTATGTTTTCACCGGAATTCTCCCATTGTTTTAATTTCCTAAAAGATGTAACCTATGTTAAGTATTGAGATAAAGAGAGTTTATCTTAGGCTGCAAAACGAACTTTTCTGATAAAAAGATTGTATTTGTTTGAAAACTCACTGATTATTTGTATATTTGCGGGCGATTAAGCGAAGATGAGGAGGGGGCGGGTAGTCCCCTTCTTTTGTTCTTAACAGTATGTTTATGATTGAAAAGGGAGTAATAACTCAGTTGGTTGAAGAGAAATTGGCTTCTTCCGACAATTATTTGGTTGACGTAGTAGTTAAGCCGGGAAACCTTATTATTATTGAGATTGATAATGATGAGGCAGTTTGCATTGATGATTGTGTGGAATTGAGCCGGTATGTAGAGGAACATCTGGACCGGGATGTGGAAGACTTCGAACTGGAAGTCGGTTCGGCAGGAGTTACCTCTCCTTTTAAAGTGCTTCGTCAATATGTAAAGAATATAGGGAACGAAGTGGAGATGCTGCTGAAAAGCGGTGTGAAACTGACCGGAGTATTGAAATCGGCTGACGAGAACGGTGTTGTAGTTACCGTTGAAAAGCAGGTAAAACCTGATGGTGCCAAACGCAAAGTTACTGTCCGGGAAGATCAATCCTATACATTCGAAGAAATAAAATATACAAAATACCTAATAAGATTCAAGTAAAGAAAGATTATGGCCAAGAAAGAGGAAACAATCAGTATGATTGACACACTTGCGGAGTTCAAGGAGTTGAAGAATATAGATAAGGATACGATGATCAGCGTGCTGGAAGATTCCTTCCGTAACGTAATCGCTAAAATGTTCGGTACGGATGAGAACTACGACGTAATTATCAACCCTGAAAAAGGTGACTTCGAGATCTGGAGAAACCG
This sequence comes from Parabacteroides goldsteinii DSM 19448 = WAL 12034, assembly GCF_000969835.1. Taxonomy (GTDB): domain Bacteria; phylum Bacteroidota; class Bacteroidia; order Bacteroidales; family Tannerellaceae; genus Parabacteroides; species Parabacteroides goldsteinii. The sequence goes on along the minus strand of NZ_KQ033912.1, from coordinate 1,311,138 downwards.
CACGGTTGTGGCTGATGACGAACTGGAAGATCCGAATCTGCAACTTACGTTGACCGAGGCCCGTAAGATCGATGCCGACTGTGAAGTAGGAGAAGAAGTAACCGATGAGGTTCATTTCGCCGATTTCGGACGTCGTGCCATCCTGAACCTGCGTCAGACGCTGGCTTCAAAGATTCTTGAATTGCAGAAGGATAGTTTGTATGCTAAATATAAAGATAAAATAGGTACAATCGTAGCAGCTGATGTATATCAGGTGTGGAAGAAAGAGATCCTGTTGCTGGATGACGAGGGTAATGAGTTGCTGCTCCCGAAATCAGAACAGATCCCTTCCGATTTCTATCGCAAAGGTGAAACCGTACGTGCGGTTGTACAAAAGGTGGATAATTATAATAATAATCCGAAGATTATCCTGTCCCGTACAGATAAAATGTTCCTGCAACGTTTGTTCGAACTGGAGGTTCCCGAAATTAATGACGGCCTGATCCTGATCAAGGCTATCGCGCGTATCCCGGGAGAAAGAGCAAAAGTGGCCGTTGAGTCATACGATGACCGTATCGACCCGGTAGGTGCCTGCGTAGGAATGAAAGGTTCTCGTATCCACGGAATTGTGCGTGAGTTGAGAAACGAGAACATCGATGTTATTAATTATACATCCAATGCGTCGCTGTTTATCCAGCGTGCATTAAGCCCGGCTAAAATTTCCTCTATACGAGTGAACGAAGAAGAACATAAGGCAGAGGTTTATCTTCGTCCTGAAGAAGTATCACTGGCTATCGGTAAAGGCGGTTTGAATATTAAACTGGCCTGTATGTTGACTGAATACACGATCGATGTATTCCGTGATGTGGAAGGAGCCGACGAGGAAGATATTTATCTGGATGAATTTACAGATGAAATTGATAGCTGGGTAATCGACGCACTGAAGAATATCGGTTGTTATACGGCCAAGAGCGTGCTTGCTTTGAGCCGTGAAGAACTTATTGAACGTGCCGACCTTGAAGAAACAACAGTCGACGAGGTACTTGCTATCTTATCTGCCGAATTTGAAGATGAAAGTCAGGAATAAAGTATTACGACAAAGTTAGATATGCCTATAAAATTAATACAAGTACAAAGAAAATTAAACGTAGGGATCAACACGGTTGTTGAGTTTCTACACAAGAAAGGTCATCCTGTTGAGGAGAATGCAAATCCCAACACGAGGATCAGTGATGAACAGTATGCTTTGCTCGTAAAAGAGTTTGGAAAGGATCTGCCTGAGGGTGGTTTTGAACGTCCGCGGGTAGAACGTCCTCACAGAGAGAAAGAGAGAGAGGCCGCTTCTGTGAAAGAAGAGAAGACCTCGGAAATAAAGACCGTGATCCCGGAAGAGTTCAAGCCTAAAATCGTAACGAAAGGCCGTATCGACCTGGACGGACAGCATAAAAAAGTTCAGGAGACTCCTGAAGTGAAAGAAGAACCGGTAGTAGCCAAGCCGCAGCCTGTCGTTGAACCGCAGCCTGTCGTTAAGCCTCAGCCGGAAGTCAAACCGCAACCTGTTGCAGAACCGCAACCGGTTGTCGTTTCTGCTCCTGCTCCTGAAAAAAAGACAGTAGAAGCCCCTGCAAAACAGGAAAAACAGGAGGTTGCTCCTGTTGAAAAGCCTGTGGAGAAAAAAGAAGTAAAAGAGATAGTTGTGGAAAAAGAAAGAATCGAAGAGAAAAAACCGGAAGTTAAAGTGAAGCCGGAAACGACGACAAGCTCTTCTGAAGAAGTGAATAAAACGGCCGCAGAGGGTCAGACTTCTGCTGAATCGGAAGACAGTAGCTTGTTCCGTTTGAACACTCCGAAGTTCGAGTCGAATATCAAGGTAACCGGCAAAATTGACCTGAATGCCTTGAACCAGTCTACTCGTCCTAAAAAGAAAACAAAGGAAGAGAGACGGAAAGAACGCGATGATAAACGCGAAAAGTTCAACAACAATAACAGACCCGGACAACCGGGATTCCATAAAGGACCGAAAGATCCGAATGCCAAACCGGGTGCACCGGTGAAGCCGGGAGCTCCTGTTAAACCGGGCGAAGCGAATGCGGATGCGAAAAAGAAACGTAACCGTATCAAGAAGGACCGTGTGGATGTGAACAACACTCCGGGTACGAACTACAGCCGTCCCGCTAACCAGCATCAGCGCGACGACCGTGGCAAACCCCGTCTGAAAAAGCCGGTTAAGGCCGAAGTAAGCGAGGAGGATGTACAGAAGCAGATCAAAGAAACCCTGGCTCGTTTGACGAACAAGGGAAATAAGAATAATAAAGGTGCCAAGTACCGTCGTGATAAACGTGATGCAGCCGTTAAACGCGAGCATGAATTGCTGGAACTGGAAGAACAGGAAAGCAAAGTGTTGAAACTGACCGAATTTGTTACGGCAAACGACCTCGCCAACATGATGGACGTGCCTGTGACGAAGGTTATCGCTACTTGTATGAGTATCGGTATTATGGTTTCAATCAACCAGCGCCTGGATGCGGAAACGATCAATATCGTGGCCGAAGAGTTCGGGTTTAAGACTGAATATGTCAGTGCGGAAGTGGTGGAAGCCATCAATGCCGACGAAGAAGACGATAACGAAGAAGACTGGGTAGCACGTCCGCCTATCGTAACAGTGATGGGACACGTCGACCACGGTAAAACGTCTTTGCTGGATAATATCCGTAATGCCAATGTGATTGCCGGTGAAGCCGGTGGTATCACGCAGCATATCGGTGCTTACAATGTGAAGCTGGCCAGCGGACGCCGTATCACCTTCCTGGATACTCCGGGTCATGAAGCGTTTACCGCTATGCGTGCCCGTGGTGCCAAGGTAACGGATATCGCTATTATTATTGTAGCTGCCGACGATGCCGTCATGCCGCAGACCATTGAAGCGATCAACCATGCTTCGGCTGCCGGTGTACCTATCGTATTTGCTATTAATAAGGTAGATAAGCCGCATGCCAACCCTGAAAAGATCAAGGAAGAACTGGCTAACATGAACTACCTGGTGGAAGACTGGGGTGGTAAATACCAGAGCCAGGATATTTCGGCCAAGAAAGGCATGGGCGTTGAAGAGCTGCTTGAAAAAGTATTGCTTGAAGCCGACCTGCTGGATCTGAAGGCTAACCCGACAAGACGTGCAGTCGGTTCCATCATCGAATCATCCCTGGATAAGGGACGCGGATATGTTTCTACCGTATTGGTTGAAAACGGTACCCTGAAAATGGGTGATATCGTCTTGGCCGGTACACACCACGGACGTATCAAGGCTATGTTCAACGAACGTAACCAGCGTGTGGAAAAGGCCGGTCCTTCCGAACCGGTTCTAATCCTCGGATTGAACGGTGCACCTCAGGCCGGTGATACATTTAATGTATTGGAGACTGAGCAGGAAGCACGCGAGATTGCAACCCGCCGTGAACAGTTACAACGTGAACTGGGTATCCGTACACAGAAAATGCTTACGCTGGACGATATCGGCCGCCGTATCGCTGTGGGTAACTTCCAGGAACTGAATGTAATCGTGAAGGGTGACGTGGACGGCTCCGTAGAAGCATTGTCCGACTCTCTGATCCGTTTGTCTACCGAAGAGATCCAGGTGAACGTGATTCACAAGGCTGTCGGTCAGATTTCCGAATCGGATGTGGTATTGGCTGCCGCTTCGAATGCGATCATCATCGGATTCCAGGTTCGCCCGTCCGTACAGGCTCGCCGTAATGCAGAGAAGGATGGCGTTGAGATCCGTCTGTACTCTATCATCTACGATGCGATCGAAGAGGTGAAGAGCGCTATGGAAGGTATGCTTTCTCCGGAAATCAAGGAAGAGATTACCGCTTATGTGGATGTACAACAGGTATTCAAGATCACGAAAGTGGGTACGGTTGCCGGCTGTATGGTTAAAGAAGGTAAGATCAAGCGTACAAACAAGATTCGCCTGATCCGCGACGGTATCGTTATCTATGCCGGCGAACTCGGATCGTTGAAACGCTTCAAGGACGACGTAAAAGAGGTTGTGGCCGGATTGGATTGCGGTTTGAACATTACGAACTTTAATGATATCCAGGTAGGCGATGTGATCGAGTCGTACGAAGAAACTGAAATAAAGAAAACTTTATAAACATGAACTGGTTAGACATTATACTAGTATGTCTGGCAGGAATTGGATTTGTGAAAGGCCTGTTTGATGGAGTCATCAAACAGGTTGTTTCGCTTATAGCCCTGGTTGTTGCCATCTTTTTTTGTTCGAAGGCGGCAGCCTGGTTGAAGGGATATATCGTTGCCCTGAACTGGTTTCCGCCTGAAGGGGTGACCATACTTAGTTATGTGGCCGGTTTCCTGCTGATCGTGGGAGTGATCATGCTGGCAGGTGAAATCATGAGCCGGGTTGTCGGAGTTACGCCCCTCAGTGTGCTGAACCATCTGGGAGGAGGAGTGGTCGGGCTTTGTTTTATGTTAGGATTTGTCAGTCTTATACTGAATGCACTCGAAGGCATAGATAGGGGATCCGTGCTGATCCCGCGTCAGGCTAAGGTGGAATCCCATTATTATAACCCGGTTAAAGAGATTATTCCAACCATTTACTTCGATAAATTGTTTTGGGGAAAAGAGTAAATATCTTGAAGGTTTGTTATCCGGCAAGATGTATAATATATATAAATGTATATGGAAGATTCGAATAAGATAATAAATGAGGTAACGAGCAGCGACTATAAGTATGGTTTTGTTACTGATATAGATACGGAGATGATCCATCGCGGTCTGGATGAGGAGACCGTCCGTATCATCTCGGCCAAGAAGAATGAGCCTGACTGGCTGCTTCAATTCCGCCTGAAGGCTTTTCGCCACTGGCAGACGCTGGAGATGCCCACATGGCCTCATCTGACGATTCCGCCGATCGATTATCAGGATATAATCTATTACGCCGCTCCGAAGAAAAAGGAAGGCCCGAAAAGCCTGGACGAAGTAGACCCGGAGTTATTGAAGACTTTCGATAAGCTGGGTATTCCTTTGCACGAACGTGCCCAACTGGCCGGTATGGCGGTCGATGCCGTTATGGACAGTGTTTCTGTAAAGACAACCTTTAAGGAAACGCTGGCAGAGAAAGGGATCATCTTCTGTTCGTTCAGTGAAGCGGTGTTGCATCATCCGGATCTGGTACAACAGTATCTGGGAAGTGTAGTGAGCTATCGTGATAATTTCTTTGCGGCATTGAACTCGGCAGTCTTTTCTGACGGTTCGTTCGTTTATATACCGAAAGGCGTACGTTGCCCGATGGAGTTGTCCACCTATTTCCGTATCAATGCGGCCAATACGGGACAGTTCGAACGTACACTGATCGTGGCCGACGATGAGGCATATGTAAGTTATCTGGAAGGATGTACCGCCCCGATGCGCGACGAGAACCAGTTGCATGCCGCTATCGTTGAGATTGTAGCCAAAGAACGTGCGGAGGTGAAATACTCGACCGTACAAAACTGGTATCCGGGTGATAAAGAAGGTAAAGGCGGTATCTATAACTTCGTGACCAAGCGCGGCCTGTGCAAAGGCGAAGGCAGCAAGATTTCGTGGACACAGGTGGAAACCGGTTCGGCCATTACCTGGAAATACCCGAGTTGTATCCTGGCCGGCGATAATTCTGTCGGTGAGTTCTATTCGGTTGCTGTAACCAACAATTACCAGCAGGCGGATACCGGAACGAAGATGATCCACCTGGGTAAGAATACGAAAAGTACGATTGTGTCGAAAGGTATTTCGGCCGGTCATAGCCAGAACAGTTACCGTGGCCTGGTGAAAGTATCTCCGCGTGCGGAAGGTGCCCGTAACCATAGCCAGTGCGACAGTCTGCTGCTGAGTTCTACCTGTGGCGCCCATACGTTCCCTTATGCCGATATACAGAATGAAACGGCCGTGGTGGAGCACGAAGCTACAACAAGCAAAATCAGCGAAGAACAATTGTTCTATTGCCAGCAACGCGGTATCTCTGTCGAAGAGGCCGTCGGCCTGATCGTAAACGGCTATGCCCGTGAGGTAATGAACAAGCTCCCGATGGAGTTTGCCGTCGAAGCACAGAAGCTGCTGACTATCTCGCTTGAAGGTAGCGTTGGCTAGGTGCCTGTGATCCTTAGGCAGAGGTGCCTGCGATGTGTAGGCAGAAGTGTCTACAGCGATGAGTATTGGATGAATATAAAGAAAAAGAAATAATATATGTTAGATATAAAGAACTTACATGCTAATATCAATGGCAAAGAGATATTGAAAGGTATCAACCTTTCTGTAAAGGCCGGTGAGGTACATGCCATCATGGGGCCGAACGGTTCGGGAAAGAGTACACTTAGCAGTGTGCTGGTAGGTAATCCGGCTTTTGAGGTAACTCAGGGCGAGGTGATCTTCAATGGAAAGAACCTGCTGGAGTTGGAACCCGAAGACCGCAGCCGTGAAGGTATTTTCCTGAGTTTCCAGTATCCGGTGGAGATCCCGGGCGTAAGCATGGTGAATTTTATGCGTGCCGCCTTGAATGAGCACCGTAAATATAACGGTCTTGAACCGGTTTCCGCAACCGATTTCCTGAAACTGATGCGTGAGAAACGTGCTATCGTTGAACTGGATAACAAACTGGCGAGTCGTAGCGTGAACGAGGGTTTCTCCGGTGGTGAAAAGAAACGCAACGAGATTTTCCAGATGGCTATGCTCGAACCGAAACTGGCTATCCTGGATGAAACGGACAGCGGTTTGGATATCGATGCCCTCCGTATCGTGGCAAACGGTGTGAACCAATTGCGTACGCCTGAAAATGCAGCGATCGTAATTACTCACTACCAGCGTTTGCTGGATTATATCAAACCCGATGTGGTACATGTATTATACAAAGGGCGTATCGTAAAAACAGCCGGTCCGGAACTGGCCCTCGAACTGGAAGAAAAAGGCTACGACTGGATCAAGAAAGAAATGGGAGATGAGTGAGATGAGAGCCGAACAACAATATATCGATCTTTTTACCAGATATGAGGACCTGGTGTGTCGTCATAGCGCAGCGGTGATGAATGCTCCGCGTGCTGAGGCACTGGTCGATTTCGATCGCCTGGGTTTTCCTTCGGTAAAGAGTGAAGATTATAAATATACAGATGTAGCGCAGGCTTTTGCCCCCGACTATGGGGTGAATATCAATCGCTTGGCTATTCCGGTCAATCCGTATGACGTGTTCCGTTGCGATGTCCCGAACCTGAGTACTTCCCTCTATTTTGTCGTGAACGACACGTTCTACGATAAGATGATGCCGAAAGCGCATCTGCCGGAAGGAGTATACGCCGGTGGCTTGAAAAACTTTGCGGAGCAATATCCGGAAGTGGCAGCCCGTTATTATGGTAAAGCGGCAAAAAGCAACCATGACGGTATCATCGCATTGAATACGATGCTGGCGCAGGACGGTTTCGTGCTTTATGTGCCGGAAGGTGTGGCTGTGGAACGTCCTATCCAGCTGATTAATATATTCCGCAGTGACGTGGATGCTATGGCAAACCGCCGTATCCTGGTTATTATGGAACCGCGTTCGGAAGCCAAATTGCTCATCTGCGATCATAGCATCGACGATGTGAAATTCCTGGCTACCCAGGTCGTTGAGATATTTGCCGGCGAAGGTGCTTATTTCGATTACTATGATCTGGAAGAAAGCAGCATTTCCACTTCCCGCTTTGCTTCGGTCCATGTGAAACAGGAGGCTTCCAGCAATGTCCTGGTAAACGGTATAACCTTGAACAACGGTCTTACGCGTAACAACTATTATATTGAACTGAACGGCGAATATGCAGAAACAACCCTTTGCGGAATGTCCGTTATGGACCGTGAGCAACAGGTGGATACGTATAGCCATATTACGCATGCCGTGCCGAATTGTACGAGCAATGAGTTATTCAAGAATGTTCTGGATGACCATGCAGTCGGTGCATTCAGCGGCCGTATCCTGGTAAAGGAAGGTGCCCAGAAAACGGCTGCTTTTCAGACAAATCGCAACCTCTGTGCTACCCGTGAAGCCCGTATGTACAGTAAGCCGCAATTGGAGATTTATGCGGATGATGTGAAATGTTCGCACGGTATGACGACCGGGCAGTTGGATGAGAATGCTTTGTTCTATATGCGTAGCCGTGGTATTCCATTGAGCGAAGCCCGTATGATGCTGAGTGTGGCATTTACGTCGGATGTGATCGACCATGTGCGTCTGGATGCCTTGAAAGACCGTTTACATAAACTAGTGGAAAAACGTTTTCGTGGAGAACTGGCACGTTGTGCCAATTGCCGTATCTGCAAATAAGATATTATCTGATTTTAGAAAGGCCCGGATGGAGATTATGTCTGTCCGGGCTTTTTGTTTATCTTTGCATTTCACCAATCATTTATTTAATTATGCAGTTGACTCATATTGCTATCTGGACCAATGAACTTGAACGTTCCAGAGATTTTTATGTGAAGTATTTCGGTGGGAAGAGTAATGAAAAGTATGTAAACCCGAAGAAGGGATTCGCCTCTTATTTTGTTACCTTCGAGGGTGCTGCTTCTCTGGAGATCATGCAGCGGACAGATATTACCGTTGAAAATGACGGAGTATATATCGGTCTGGCCCATTTCGCTTTTTCTGCCGGATCAAAAGAGGGAGTGGATCAAAAGATTGAACAATTCCGCCGGGATGGTTACACGATCCTGGGTGAGCCTCGTACTACCGGAGACGGTTTTTATGAAGGTTCTGTAGCAGATCCGGATGGCAATATCATAGAAATAGTTGCCTGATATGGAAATACGCATCGAACATACAACAGACTACCCCTGGGATCTGCTCTTGCTGGCAGATCCCAGCCGTGAACTGGTTGACTGCTATCTGAAGACTTCGGATTGTTTCGCCGCTTTTTCAGGAGACAAACCGGTTGGGGTGATCGTGGTGCAGAAGGAAACGGAGGAAATGGCAGAGGTGATGAACCTGGCAGTAGACGAGTCTTTCCAGCGGAGGGGGATCGCCCGCCTTCTGCTTCGTTTTGTCTCGGATGAATGGGCGGTAACCAATCATATCACCCGTTTGAAAGTCTGTACCGGCACTTCTGCTCCGGGTCCGTTGATGCTTTACCAGCAGGAAGGCTTCGATCTGAAGGTATTGGATCGTGATTATTTTGTCCGTAATTATCCTGAACCGATCTGGGAAAACGGTGTCCAGTGCCGGCACCGGCTGATTCTGGAAAAAGAATTATCCTGAAAGAAGCTCTATTTTAGTTAGAAAAGTCTATTTTTGTGCAACCTTGAATCACAAGAATGGACTAATAATGGAGTTAATCAGCGAACAAAGAGAGAAAATATTACTTTCACGTTTAAAAGAGGGCGATCCTTTCGCTTTCAAGGAATTATATTCTCTTTACAGTTCTCCTATCTATTATTTTGTTTATGCTATCTTATCTGATAAGTCGTTGGCTGAAGATATAACTCAAAGTTGTTTTGTGAAAGTGTGGGAGAGAAGGACTGAGTTGGATCTTTCGAAGAAGTTTTCCGCCTATTTATATACGATCGCTAAAAATTTGGTTTATCGTGAGTCTGAGCGGCAGGTACGGGATGCTCGATACCTGGAATTTGTAAAGGGAGCGGGAGGGGAAAAATCACAGACCGTAGAGGAAGCCATTCATCTGAAATTTATACAAGAGGAAATTAATAACATGATTAATGAACTGCCTCCGGCCCGAAAAAAGATATTTGTCCTGAGTAGGTTCAAAGGATATTCTAATAAAAAAATTGCTGAAGAATTATCGGTCTCGGAAAGAACAGTCGAGACACAGATTTACCGGACTTTACTTTATTTGAAAGAAAGGTTGAAGCATTATTTATTACTGTTTGTATTGGTCTTTATTTCTTGAAAGGTTAATGACTGTTAAACATGCTTTTGGTTGTAAGTACTAAAAACGAGTTACTGATATTATTAATACAGTTATGGAAGAGACAAATTATATACAGTTGTTGGAACGTTTCCTAAAAGGTGAGGCTTCGGAAGCAGAAGAAGCAATCCTTTTCAGTTGGTTCGGGACCGAAGTCGCGAAGGAGGAAATTTATGCTTCGTATGATGAGAAACTGAATCATATTACAAACCGTTTACCGGAAGATATTCAGCAGAAAATATACTGGAGGATTGAAGAAGAGGCGAACCTGAAGCTGGTTGCAGGGAAAAAGCATTTCTTTTTGCAAGGAATATCTCGTTATGTCGCTGTTGCATGCGTCTGTGTTTTTCTAGGGATAGCACTGGCATTTTGGGGGAGTAGGTATTTTTTGAGTACAGACTTTGTCGTTTCTGCCGGTGAAGGAATGAAGTCTACTGTTGAGTTGCCTGATGGTACGATTGTGTGGCTTAACTCTGGTTCCAGGTTACAATACAGCAATGCTTACAATCTGTGGAACCGTACCGTCATTTTGGAAGGAGAAGGCTATTTTGAGGTGAAACCGAATCAGCGCAAAAAGTTTATTGTCCAGGCAAACGGAGTGGAGGTGAAAGCCTTGGGTACCAAATTTAATGTGAAAGCTTATAGTGAGGAAGGAAAGATAACTACAACTTTGCTAGAGGGGAAAGTCAGTGTAAAGAACGATAAGCAGGAACAACTTCTGACCTCTGACCAGCAACTGGAGTTTAACTGTTGCTCCGGTTTATTCTCGGAAGTAAAAAGTTGCGATGCCAGCCGGTATATGCTTTGGAAGAACAATGAGTTGTATTTTAATTGTGAATCGTTGGATGAAATCGGAAAAACACTGGAACGGCTTTATTCGGTAGATGTCGTATTTATGTCTGAATCGGCAAAGAAATATACATTCTGCGGGGCGATCAGTAATACCAACCTGATCAATGTGCTTGAATGCATCAGCCTGACGGCTCCTGTTACGTACAACATGAAAAATAATGTATTGTATTTTAGTGATAGTGATAAAGAAAAGTAAGTTAAATCATCTAATTTGTTAGCCTATGGATAGAAAAAGAAGATAAACTGATCAATGAATGAAGTGAAAATAAAAATGGGATAAGTTTGCGACCCCATCCCATTTTATAAACAAGTTGTTCAAATATTCCAAAGACAAATTACTAAATCCTTTGCAGAGGATAGAATGTAATATCCTGTCTTTATGATTATTTGGGCGTGAAGTTACAAAAACTTTGTATCATTTTAATACTAAGAATATGAAAAAAATAATAATGGTATCACGCGTCCTGTTTGTGCTTATCGCCTTGTTATGTAACGGGGTGTTACTCTCTGCACAAATAAGTATTTCTGTGAAAAATCAAACGATTCGTGAGATTATTCCCCAACTGGAAAAGGCTAGTGGACATAATTTCTTTTTCGGCAATGACTTGCCTGACCTGAATACGAAGAAAGACTTGTCGGTGAAAAATGCTTCTTTGAAAAATGTATTGGATAATTTATTAGAGAATACCTCTATTTCCTATCAGATAAAAGGTAATAACCAGGTTGTATTGATTCGTGGTCATAATCAAAAGACGGCAAATGCTTTTTCGATGGAAGCAAAAAGAGTAACCGGAGTTGTTTTAGATGAAACCGGCGGACCGGTTATCGGTGCCAACATTGTAGTAAGGGGCTTTAATAATGGCGTTATTACTGATATGGAAGGACATTTTATGATAGATGTTCCTGAAGGTGCTGTTTTACAAATCTCTTATATCGGGTATGTGGATAAAATACTCCCGATAGGCAAGGATTCGAATTACAAGGTTGTCTTGTCCGAAAATGTGGAAACATTGAATGAAGTGGTGGTTACAGCTTTAGGTATTACCCGCGAAAAGAAAGGGTTGGGTTATGCTACCCAGCAGATAAAGTCGGAAGCCTTAGATAACCCGAACAGTAACCTGGTCAGCATGCTGAGCGGAAAGGTGGCTGGTTTGAATATTAATTCGGGAGCTGTAGTCGGTGGAGGTAGCCGTATTTCTATTCGTGGTGACAGGGCATTGAGTTCCGGTCCTTCTTCCCCATTATTTGTGATAGATGGTATTCCTATCGGTTCAGGGGCCGGTTCGCAGACCGGTAGTGCAGGAATCAATGAACTGAGTTCGAACGATATTGAGAGTATGAACGTTTTGAAAGGGGCGGCTGCTTCTGCTTTATATGGTTCAAGAGCGGCTAACGGTGCTATCATTATTACAACAAAGACCGGTAAAAAAGCGAATGGACTGGGAGTTTCTTATAGTGGAACATTCTCCAGGGAAACTCCGCTGATTTTACCGCAATTGCAGGATCAATTCGGCCAGGGTAAAGACGGTATTTATGAAGGAGGAAACTTCGGTAGCTCCAGTGGTTATTATCCTTCCGGATTGAATGATAATTATGATGAGAGTTGGGGACCTCGTTTCATGGGACAGAAAATGGTACAATTCGATTCCCCTACGACAAACGGTTATCGTGCCGGCGATACTTATTTACCCCCTGAAATTCGAGGTGAAGCTATACCAAGCGAGTGGATAGGGCATCCGGATAATATGCGTGACTTCTTTGATCATGGTAGTACACGTATTAATAATGTGGCATTGAGTAACAGTGTGAACAGATTAAATTTCCGTGTTTCCTATACGAATACGAAGCAGGAAGGTCTGACTCCGAATAATGATATAAACAGGCACGTGTTCAATCTGAACAATTCGATTGATCTGAATAAATGGATCAGTGTGGATGTCGTAGCCAATTATACGAAAACCAAACGTTCCAATGTCCCTAATCTAGGGTATGGAGGTATTTCTCCTATTTACTTTTTTTGTTGGATGCCCCTAAGCCATAATATTAACAGTTTGAAAGAATACTGGCAAAGGGGGGGATTGGAAGGAACCCGTCAGTTCCAGAATATGGCTTCCTATAACAATCTCTATTTTGTCATGCATGAGATGACTACACAGGATGATATGAACCGTTTCTTTGGAAAGTTGGCAGTGAACATAAAGCCCGTTGAAGGGGTAACAGTCATGTTACGTGGTGGTTCTGATAATAGTTGGGGGACATCTACCCGCAATGAGAGTTACTATAAGAATGGAGGAAACGGTTATTTCAGGCAGGGAACAACCAACTATCAGGAAAATAACTTCGACTTTCTGGTAAGCTATAATCCGGATTTAGGAAAGATATTCGGACTGACAGCAAACTTTGGCGGAAATCGGATGGAACAGTTCAGTAAAGCAATGACCGGTGAGACGAACAGTCTGGTAGTACCTAATATTTACTCTTTCGCTAATGCAAAAGAAAAACCGTCGGTCACTAATTCAACCAGTAAAAAAATTGTGAATAGTTTATTCGGCAGTGTGTTGTTGGATTATAAACGTATGCTGTTCGCTGAGTTTACCGGTCGTAACGATTGGTCGAGTACATTACCTGAATCTACGAATTCTTATTTTTATCCGTCGGTAACATTAAGTGCTTTATTCAGTGAAATGTTCAAATTACCACCTGTTATCAGCTATGCAAAATTAAGAGGTAGTTATGCTTCTGTAGGTAATGATACAGATCCGTACAGTTTACTCAATACCTATTCGTTGGGTGGTTATTGGAATGGGATACCCATGTTGCAGAATTCTCCAGATTTACTTAACAGTGGATTAAAACCTGCGATGTCAGATACTTGGGAAATAGGGGCAGAACTGAACTTCTTTAAGAATCGGTTGAGTATAGATTTCAGCTATTATAATACAAAAACAAAAGATCAGATCATCAGTTTACAGAATGCTTTAACTTCCGGTTATGGTAGCAGAAAGATCAATTCCGGCAAGACGGAAAATAAAGGTTTCGAACTGATGGTGAATGCTACGCCCATTCAATTAGCTAACAGTTTTAAATGGGATATCGGGTTCAATTTCTCCCGTTCGAGAACGAATGTGCTCTATTTGGCTGAGGGAATGGAAGAGTTGATTCTGACCAACCAAAACCTGGAAGATGCCAAAGTGGTTGCCCGTGTAGGTGAAAGAATGGGGCAGTTGTATGGTACAGCTTATCAACGCGTAGAAGAAGGTCCGTTAAAAGGACAACCAATTCTGAATAGTTCCGGTCAATATGTCGCGGAGAGTGATGTGTATCTGGGTAATGTAAATCCGGACTGGACGGCGGGTGTACATACCGGATTATCATTCAAAGGATTCAGTATTAATGTGTTGTTCGATATTCGTCAGGGCGGTTATTTCATATCCAGAACATTGAATAAGTTCGTGGGAGCCGGTATGACAATTGAATCTTTAGAGGGACGCGGTACCCGTGAACCGGGAAAAGAATATGAAGGTCTTTATTACAGGGAAGGAGCTATTATGGTTGACGGCGAATATCAACAAAATCTGCAGATCTTTGATGGAACATTCAGCCAAGGTATAGTAGGAAACGATGCACGGCGCTTCATAAAAACAAAATATGATCATATTTCCGAGGCGCAGTTGACAGATGCTTCTTTTGTGAAACTTCGTGAATTACGGGTCGGTTACTCTCTACCGGCTAAATGGGCCAGAAAAATTTATCTGCAGAATATCAATGTCGCATTTGTAGGTCGTGATTTGTTCTTATGGACAAAAAATCCTCATGTGGATCCTGAGAGTGGCGGAATGGATAACCTGAATCTGGGTATCGATGCATTTTCCGTACCAGCATCAAAGAGTCTTGGTTTTCAGGTAAATGTCAGTTTCTAACCTTTAAATCTACGAATCGTATGAAGAAAATAAATAAATTAATATGGGTAACAGGTCTAATCGTTTTAACTTTTATTGGTTGTACCCATAATTTTGAAGAGATCAATACGAATCCGGATAGACCGGATAAGATCGATCAACCGAAGTTATTGCTGGGAGGAGTAATAAAGAATATCTCTTATCTGGCTTTATCAAGAGGAACAGCTGCGGTTTTGGGCGATTATTATGTGGATCAATATGTCAGTATGTTTAATGATGCATTTAATAATACACAGACTAAGGAATTTTATTATGATGGACGAGATGTGCAGGATATGATTAATCTGGCAGAAGAACAGAACCAACCTCATATTCAAGGTATGGGACTTATCATAAAATCTTTCATGTTCCAGCAAATGACGGATGCTTTTGGAGATTTTCCTTACTCAGAAGCTTTAAAAGGAAAAACGGATGAGATGTTTACCCCTCGTTATGATACGCAGGAAGATATTTATGCGGATTTGCTGGTTCAACTGGAAAAAGCGAATGACTTGCTGAGTCAGAGTAGTGTCGAAGATATCGGTTCGTACGATAATCTTTATGGAGGAGATGTTTTGAAGTGGCGTAAATTTGCAAATAGCTTGAGACTTCGTTTGTTGATGCGTATATCCGGTAAAACCGATGTCTCATCAAGGATCATGGCAATGTTGAACCAGTCGGATAAATATCCGCTGATGACGAATAATGATGACAATGCTTTATTCTCTTATTCGGATGATCAGCAGAGCAGTTGGTCGCCGCTCTATACAGCATCCCAGGAAAAATATGATGGGACGGAGTTTATGTCGACGACTATAGGAATGCACTTCAAGGCAATGAATGATCCGCGTATGAAAGTATATTTCAGTCCGACGGTGAAAGGAGTGGAGGATGGCGAATTTATTTATGCAGCTGTACCTAATTGTATCCGTGATGCGGACGAGTCTGCCTATAATGGTGGGGACAGTTACAATTCCCGCAAAGGCTATATTTTTGTTCCACAGAAAATCGATGTAAAATATGCATCGCCAACAGTGGCCCAGGGAATTTTATTAACTTATGCAGAAGTACAATTCAATCTGGCAGAAGCTCGCGAGAAAGGGATTATCTCTGTGGGAGATGCCGGTACTTACTATAAAAACGGTATTATTGCTAGTTTTGATTACTGGGCAAGCCGAATTCCTGCAAATTTCATAGAGATGAAGTCGATGACAAATCCTCCGACAGAGGTATTCGAAGCTGCCGATGTGATTCCTGATCCCGCTTATTATGAACAGGAAAAAGTGGCTTATACCGGGACACAGGCTGAAAAGTTGGAAAAGATAGGAGTTCAGAAATGGATTGCTTTATATTTATGTGGTATTGAAGGTTGGTCGGAATGGCGACGGACCGGTTTCCCAAAAGAAATATCTGTGATACCTCCGAATGGATTACCCTCTTCGAGTAATATAAATGAATGGCCTCGTCGTATTCCTTATCCTCAGAACGAGCAGGTTTATAATGTCGATCAATATCAGATAGCTGTTGGTCGTCAAGGCGCAGATAATTTATTGACAAGGGTGTGGTGGAATAAATAAACAAAAATAAAATGGAAAATAGATTGAATAAAATAGTTATATTGTTGTGTGCTTCCCTATTTCTGTTTGCTTGTCGGCAAGGAAATGATAGGACACCAACAGGTATCAAACATATTTTTGTAGTAGGTATCGATGCAATGAGTACGCAAGGTTTGGAGAAAGCCAATACCCCGAATATGGACTATATGATAAAAAATGGAGCAGTCTGTCGTAGTGTACGGACTGTAATTCCTTCGAGTAGCTCATCAAACTGGGCTTCCATGTTGGCAGGTGCCGGTGTAGAGGTTCATGGAGTTACTTCCAACGATTGGGAGCCTGATAATTACTCAGTAAAACCGGTTGGTATAACTGAGTATGGCATTTTCCCGACAGTTGTAAATGTAGTCCATAAACAACTGCCGGATGCTAAAATAGGAATGATTTACCATTGGAGTGGTTTCGGACGTTTGTTTGAGAAGAATGTCGCAACCGTTGATAAGTCTTATGAAACGGAAATAAAAACGGCCGAAGCGTTAGCAGAGTATATCCGTACAGAGAAACCCGCGTTTACATTTACCCAGTTGGATGATGTGGATCATTACGGGCATGCATACGGGCATATGACAGAAAAATACCTGGAAAGTATCCATAATGCAGATAAATGTGTCGGGATGGTTTTGCAGGCAGTGAAAGACGCCGGAATAGAAAATGAATCTGTGGTCATGGTCGTAGCCGATCATGGTGGTATCGGTTATGGACATGGCGGACAATCTTGGGAGGAAATGACTGTTCCTTTTATTTTGTATGGAAAAGGTATCAAGAAAGGATATGAGATACAAGAACAAACATATATGTACGATGTAGGGCCGACAATTGTATTTGCATTAGGTTTGGAAGCTCCGTATGCATGGACCGGACGTCCGATGAAGACTGCTTTTGAAGGTTTTGAGAGTAAGCCGGATCCGGTTATCGTAAAAAAACTGTCTTATGGGCCGTTGATTAATGGGGGACGACATCTGTTTGCGCAAGCCGGAGGTTTATTTATCGATAAGGATGTGGAAGTGGTTATCGAACCTTACAATGCCGGTGATAGAGTGTATTATACATTAGACGGTTCTATGCCAACAAAACAATCTACCTTATATGAAACTCCTTTTAATCTGAACAAAACAACAGTGGTCAGGGCAAAATCATATAGTGACGGTGGTAATGAAAGTCTGATCTCAGATGGTTATTTCCGTATCTTGAAGAAGAATCCGGATAATGGGATTAACGTTTCTTTCTATCGGGGCAAAAACTGGAGTGTTTTGCCGATCTTTAAGAATGAAAAAGTAGTGAGCCAATGGGTCACAGATGAAATACAGGCAGATACAGAACAGATACAGAAGTTGTTGATACCAGGGGAGCGTCCTACTTTTGGTTTGGTTTATACGACTTATTTACAGATTGATAAGATTGGAAAATATAGTTTTTATCTTCAATCGGATGATGGAAGTAAATTATATGTTGATGGTCAAAAAGTCGTAGATAACGATGGTGGACATGGTGTAATAGAAAAAGAAGGTAGTATAGAGTTAACTGAGGGACGTCATATCCTGACTGTCGAATTCTTTAATAATGGAGGTGGTTTTTGGATTGATGCATTCTATAAAGGTCCGGGTATTCCCAAGCAGATTATACCGGCAGATAAGTTATTCAGGAAAGCAAATTAAACTTGTTTTTAATTGATATAAAATAAATACAGAAAGACCGGGTAATAATCTTTCAGACTGGTATGTAGCTTTTTCAAGGCTTTGGAAATGTGATACTCGACACCTTTGGTGGTTATTCCTAATGTTTCTGCAATATCTTTATGAGATTTGTTTTCGTAACGGCTCATAATAAATACAGCCCTGGTCTGTTCCGGTAAACCGGCCAGGGTTTTATTTACTATTTCCTGTGCTTCGGCTGTGAATAGTTCGCCTGGATCACAGGCCTCCAAAGTAGATATACGGGTATTCAACTCCCATTCGGCATGATTCAGTAATTGTTCGTTCACATCTTCCCTTACCTGAAGATGCTGAAGGTAATTGAGACATTTGTTTTTTATGACGGTAAGAATATAGGCCGGTACATTCGAATCCTCTTCCAGTGAATGGCGGTTTTCCCAGTAATACATCAGTGCTTCGATCGTAAAATCTTCGGCGACAGCAACATCTCTTACATACGTATTCGCAAAGCGGATAAATCGGCCTTGATAATCAGTAAATAGTTGATTGAATGCTTTTAAATCTGTTGTATTCTCCATATCCTCCCTAGGCATAACAGGTTGTAAATATAATAATATTTATACAATACTGTCATTTATTTAACACAATAGTGTTACTTATTATAGGACTATTGTATCACTATAGGTAGCACTATTGTGCTGGAGAGGTAATACTACTGTGTCATTCAAGCTGTTTTACATACTTGGCGGCAGAGAGGCGGGGGAGGATGCCCATTCTTTATTGGGAGTATTGCCCATTATAAAAGAAAGTTTCCCTCCATTCATGATATCTTCGTGCAGAATATAGCTTTTATCATATGGTTTGCCGTTGAGGTTTGCCGACTGGATATAGATATTCTCACTGGAAATATCTTTTGCTTCAATAATGAACTTTTTGCCGTTTTCAAGTGTAATGACGCATTCTTCAAAAGCCGGACTTCCGATCACATAATAAGGCATTCCCGGACATACCGGATAAAAACCTACCATACTGAATACCAGCCACGCCGACATCTGTCCGGCGTCGTCATTTCCGGAAAGTCCGTCGGGAGTTGTAAAATATTCATGGTTGATGATGTTGTGGACCCATTTCTGTGTTTTCCAGGGTTCACCGGCATAGGCATACATATAGGCGATGTGATGTCCCGGTTCATTACCGTGCCAGTAATAGGCCCCTTCGAAGAATGTATCCAGACGTGAGATAAATATCTCTTTGCCTCCCATCTGATCTATCAGTCCAGACACATCTTGGGGTACATACCAAGTATAATGATAGGGAGTCCCTTCACAAATGAACGGGGTGAAAGCAAACGGATCGAACGGTTCTGCCCAGCTACCGTCGGTATACCGTCCACGAGCATAACCTGTTTCCGGGTCGATTACATACCGATAGTTTTCAGCGCGTTTGATCAGGGCGTTGTAATCATCCGTCTTGTTCAGCTTTTTAGCCACTTGTGCAAGGACAAAATCGTCGTATGCATATTCTAATGTGCGTGAGACCTGCTCTCGACGATGAAATGCCTCCATGACCGGGTCCTCCAGTGGAATATAGTTATATTTCAGATAAGATTCCATAGCCCGGCGTCCTTTGCCATCCCGGTAGCTGACCGAATCAGTATTCATTTCAAATGCATTTTTACGCATTAGTGCGTATGCCTCCTCATAATCGAATCCCGGTATGTTCTTTATGATCGCATCCCCTATCATGGCGATGCAATGGTCACCGATCATGGCTGCCGTATAACTGTTCCAGGATGGAAAAATCGGTAGCCAGCCGCCTTGTTGCCCTTTTAACACAAGCGAGTGAACCATATCGCCATTGTGTGACGGATTGAGTATGGTAAACAGGGGATGGACGGCCCGGTAAGTATCCCATTGGGAAAAGTCACAATAGTAGGTTCCTTGTTCCATTTTCATGATTCTTTCGCCTCCGTCAAATTTAGGGTATGATCCGTCTGTGTCGCTGAAGGCACGCGGCAGGAAATGTGCGTTGTACAAGGCCGAATAGAATTTGATCTTATCTTCTTCATTCTTTCCTTTTACAGCCATCTGCCCCAGTGCTTCATTCCAGATGGAAGAAGATTGCTTGTGCACGGCCTCGAAATCCCAACCGGGAATTTCAGCTTGGAGATTTTTGCGTGCATTCTCTATGCTGGTGAAAGATGTTCCTATTTTTATCAGTTTATCTCCTGCTTTACTAGAAGATAGCCTGATCCATGCAACCGGATGATTCAGACTGGTACTGTCGATGCCGAACCGGGTAAATTCCTCGTTCAATTGGATAACAAAATGGCCGCTGAAACCTGCTTCTTTTCCATGTCCTTGGTAGATGCGGTGGACCGGATTGTATCCTGTGATCTCTTTTTTTTCCGGGTCGATCCGGAGAGAGGCTTTTCCTTCATCGCTGTTCGGTTCGATCACGATGTAATGCTCACCATCCTGTTGGAAACCAAATCTCATAATTCCGGCGCGGGACAGACCGGTGATTTCTGCTTGGATGTTATAATCTTTTAGTAAGACGTTGTAATAAGATGGGGTGGAAGTCTCTTCTGTATGGCTATAGGCTGAGGCCCGTTTTTGGGGATCAACTTCCAGCTTGTTGTTTAGGGGCATGATTGTCACACTTCCGTAATCCTGTGTGCAAGAGCCGTTCATCCAATGGCTGGCACGGAATCCCTGGATTGCATCCTGAAAATAGTAATAAGGAGGGAGACATTTTTGCTCTGTTGCTTGTGTCTGGGCTACCCAGCTGGTCATTCCGTGAGGTACACCTACAGCCGGCATGATCTGTCCACGTTCTTCTGTTGAATTTTTATCCTTCCCCTGTACGATACGGATATCCGTACCGATGAGCGGGTTTACATATTTCTCAAAATTCTTTTCTTGTTGACTGCATGAGAATAAACACAACAAACTTAATAAGACGGTCCAGGCTTTCATTCGGTATTATTTTATTTAATAATATTACAAAGTTAATTATAAATTGTTACTTATTACATAAGCTGGTGATGTTCATTGGATTCTGGCAGAAAACCAGTCCAATGAACACCCCAAAGGAATCAATTATCTGGGTTCGATAATATATTGATTTTGTGTCAGATCTGGATTTACATCTATTTGTTTCTGCGGTATTGGGCAGGTCAGGTTTGTCTCATTCAAGGAAAATCCCTTGCCTTTCATGACTTCAACTGCACGACCTGTACGGATTAGGTCAAACCACCGATGATTTTCGAAGGCCAGTTCAACTCTGCGTTCCTGTTCTACCATCAGGGCGAATGTAGCTTTATCCGTAGTATGGAGATCGACGGGTGTTGTTTCTGTGGTCTGATAGCCAAAGCCACGGCGACGTGTCATATTCAGGTATTTACAGGCTTCTGACGTTTTCCCGTTCTGATTTAATGCTTCGGCATACATAAGAAGTATGTCTGCATAACGGAATACGGGATAGTTGTTGCTGGCATCGTTACTTTGATATGGAACATCCATGAACTTACAGATATAACGTGATTCTATCCATTCTCCGTTTTTTCGGTTGTCGTAATATCCCAGTGACATGGAGAAATCTCTGCGAAGATCGCCTTCTTCGTAAGCATTGTAAATATCCATTTCCGGAATATTGTTTCCGCCGGTACTACCGACAGTGACAACATTAGTTCCGGAATTTTCAGGTGCGAAATTGTTGGCAAAGTTCGACCCTTCGCCGTATCCTCCTTTTAGGAATTGGATTTCAAAGATTCCTTCTTTGTTGTTATGGTTGACAGGACTGAATACATTTTTGTAGCCGTCAATGTTGAGAGTTCCCGCTGTATTCTCCAATAGAGAATAACGGCCACTGCTGATTATTTCTCCCAAAATGCTTTCGGCTTCTGAATACTTATGCAGTGTCATATAGATTTCTCCCAACAATGCTTTGGCTGCCCCTTTTGTTGCGCGACCGTCATCTGTTGTCGGATAGCTGTCAGGGAGACCTTCTGCAGCTTCTTTCAGGTCGGAGATGATAAGGTTATATATATTGTCTTTCGGTTCGCGGAGGATATCATATGCTTCTGAGATTGTTATTTCCTTTAATACCAGCGGAACGTCACCATAAACCCGTACAAGATTGAAATACATCAGGGAACGGATAAATTTGCATTCCAGTTTATAACGGACTGCCAGGTTTGCATCGATATCGATACCGTCAATGCGTCCCAGCACTGTGTTGGTCCTGTTTATAGTCAGGTAGGCGGCTGTCCAGAAATCTTTAATATAGCTGTTTTGCGTGTCGATGTAGAATTTATCGAATTCATCCTGACTGGTTACCGACCCGGATAATTGGTTGCGTGTATTGTCGGATGGTATTTCCGCAAATACATACCAGTTACCGAATATATTAGATTCCTGCAAGGCTGAATAAGCCCCGTTTACGGCGGAAGTAAAATCATCAGCCGTTTTATAGAAATCATTTTCACTCAAATCTGTTTGCGGATTCTGATTGAGAAAATCATTACAGGATGAAAAGCCGACCCCAAGCAATGCAATTGCGATTATATTATATTTTAGTCTCATAATTTGTCTGCTGTTTAAAATGTTACGTTAATACCAAATGTACAAGTACGGTACAGCGGATACATACCGTAGTCTGTTCCGGAGGCTGTCACGTTATCTTCCTTGAAACTTGTTTCAGGGTTATAGCCGCTGTAATTGCTTATCGTCAGGAGATTCTGTGTGGATACATAGATACGTGCACGCTGCATGCCACATTTTTTAGAGATAACATCGGGCAATGTATAACCGATCGTCAGGTTATTGACACGCAGGAAAGAACCGCTTTCCACCCAGCGGGAGGATATGGCATTATTCTGCCCTGTCGGTTGTGAATTAGCTCTGGGAATCCATCCTGTTCCCGGATTTTCTTCTGATTGCCAGCGCCCTAGCATTTCACGTAATTGATTTTGGTTGCCTTCACCTTGTGTATAGAAACGTCTGCCCAAGTGGAGGACATCATTACCGACAACTCCCTGAAGTGAAAAACTGGCATCGAAGTTTTTTAAAATGAAAGTATGCGTCATCCCCCAGGTGAAGTCCGGCATGTTGTTTCCGATGATCGTACGGTCGTCTGCATCAATAACTTTGTCTCCGTTTACATCTTCAAACATGACATCGCCGACTTGCGTATCTGCAAAATGAGGATAATTATCCAGTTCTTCTTTTGTTTTGAAGATACCTGTCATTTTGTATCCGTAGAAAGAACCGATCGGTTCGCCTATCATGGTTATATGGGTTGTACCTGCACCGCCATCACTGAAAATCGGGTCTCCTGTGGGACCTAATGCAAGAACTTTGTTTCGGTTGACAGAAATATTTCCTGTGGCTTCCCATGTGAATTGTTCTTTTTTGAACGGTATGCCGGTTACGGTAATTTCAAGTCCTTTGTTACGCATCTTACCAATGTTTTGCATCGCATTACTAAAACCGGTAATAGTAGGTATGTCTACATTCATCAATAAATCAGTTGTTTTGCGATAATACAAATCCAGGGAGAGTGACAGGCGGCTATCTAAAACCGATACTTCAAGTCCCAGGTCAGTTTGACGAGTTTTTTCCCAGGTCAGGTCTGCATTGGAGAAACTCTTTTGTGCAGCTCCGTTAACGATATTTCCTGTACCTGTACCTAAAACATAGTTTGCATTTTCCATGATACCTATAGATGCATAGTCACCAATATTGTTATTACCCGTAATACCGTAGCTGGCACGAATTTTCATATCTGACAGCCATTTGATATTTTTAAGGAAGTCTTCTTGGGATAAACGCCAGGCGACAGAGCCTGAAGGGAAATAGCCATATCGGTTATTTTTACCGAAACGAGATGAACCGTCTGCACGGACAGATGCAGTGAGGTAATATTTATTGTTATAACGGTAGTTTACGCGTGCCAGATAAGACAATAATGTCCATGTTTTGCGTTCAGACTTACTACTTTTTACAGTCGCATTATTGATTGTCTGGATTTTATCATTAGGAAAATCGGAGCCGCTGGCTTCCGTGTAACGGTAGATATTCTTTTGGGCGGTAAACCCGGCAACGGCATCTATTTCATGTTTATTCCAGGTGTTGAAATAGGTAACTGTATTTTCATTCAGCCAGTTGACTGTTTCGGCTGATTTCTCTGTCGCTTTTCTTTCCGTAGAAGGAAGAGGGGCGACATTTCCGTTGTTCGGGATTGTGGATGGACGGAAGTATTCATTTCTATATTCGCGGATGTCTGCACCGATCGTTGATTTTATTTTCAGGTTTTTCAGAGGTGACAATTCAATATAACCGTTACTGAACAGTCGCAGGTCTGTATCGTAATTATGGATATAGGTGCAGGCCAGTGCATTGGGTACCCCTGTCAACCCGTCACTGGCAACTGCGTACATAGATTGAGATGCCCATGTTCCGTCTTCATTGTACACCGGTGTGACAGGCGCAGTAGCCAGAGCTGCATTGATTACGCCGTCGCTGGCCCAGTGTCCCTGGGTTGTCCTGTTGGCATTCATGTAGGTCGGGGCCAGATTTACACCTATCTTCAGCCACTGATTTAGTTCGCTGTCTATTTTGGCCCTGGCCGAGAAACGTTCGTAATCACTGTTGACTATCACTCCCTGCTGGTTGAAATAACCTGCGGAGAACATATATTTGGTTCGTTCATCTCCACCTGTAACTGTCAGTTGGTAGTTCTGTACCGGGGAGGTGCGGAATATTTCATCCTGCCAGTCTGTCCCTTTACCTAAAGAGGCTACATAGTTCGCATCATCATAAAAGGCCGGGTAACGATAACGGTTTCCTGAAGGCCGTGAACTAACCGGGTCATTGACGGAGGCGCCCGAAACTTTGTCCAGATAATTGTTGTTGAATGCTTCCCGGCTAAATTCTACAAATTCCTGGGCATTCATCAGGTCTAATTTCTTGGTTACATTTTGGAAACCGGCATAAATATCCAGATTTACACTGATCTTTCCTGTTTTACCAGACTTTGTTGTGACCAGTACAACACCATTTGCAGCACGTGAACCATAGATAGCGGCAGCAGAAGCGTCTTTCAGAACTTCGATCGATTCGATGTCGTTAGGATTGATCGCGTTGAGGTTTTGTTCACCGAGCGGATATCCGTCTACCACATATAAGGGAGCACTTGATGCTGTAATGGAACCGGAGCCGCGAACCCTGATCGTTGCTGCTTGCCCTGGTTGTCCTCCTACTTGCTGAACCTGGACTCCTGCCAGTTTTCCAGCCATGGCTTCTGTAGGATGCGACACTTTCAAATCTTTTAAAGCATTGCTTCCTACCTGAGACACAGCTCCGGTCAGGTCTTTCTTTTTCATGACTCCATATCCGACTACAACCACTTCACCCAGTGATTCGGAATCTTCTTTCAGAATAACATTGATTATGGCTTGATTTCCGACAGAAATTTCTTGGGATATGTATCCGATAAAGGAGACAACAATTGTTGCGTTGGCGGACACATTGTCTATTGTAAATTTACCGTCCATATCGGTGATATTACCATTAGTCGTTCCTTTTACTATTATATTCGCTCCGGCAATAGGACCCATCGCATCTTGTACTATGCCACTGATTGTCCGTTTTTCTTGCTGTGGATTTTCCGGGAACGAAGTTAGTTTTTCTTTTGAAAGGATAATTTGCCGATCTGAGATGTAATAGCGAACATTAGTCCCGGTAAAAATTTGTTCTAGTATCTTTTCTACATTTTCTTTCTGTGCTTTCACAGATACTTTACGGTTCAAATCGATAGACTTGTCCATATAAAAGAAAATGTATTCACTTTCTTTTTCGATCTTGCTGATCACTTCCTTGATTGTCTGATTATTCGACTCAATGGTGAAAAATGTGCGTTGCGAATACATTTCAGATGCAAAGCATATTTTTATCCCCATGAATAAGAAGAACAGACATTGACTAAATCTGATGCTTTTTTTCATTTTCTGTAATGATTTAAGTTAGTAAATAATGAAGAACTTTGTAATTGCAGTTTTTGAGAATGGCATGATTTAAGGATCCATAATACAATGATTTTAATGTTTGACTTTAATTTCTATGCTCTCGTGTTTCTTTTCTATTTCAATGGGCATCGCTTTTTTCAGAGAAATCAACACATCTTCCAGATTCTCTTTTAAGTCCAGTTTGCCACTGCAACTCACAGTACTGGCTTCTTCTCCGCAATAAAGTTGTACTCCGTAATATCGGGATAGCTTTTTTAGGATAACTTTCAGTGATTGTTGTTTGAATTGGTAATATCCGTCTTTCCATGCTACATGATCGTTTATGTCTACATGGCTGATTGTCCCTTTATTTATTTCTTTATCATAACGGAACATTTCGTTTGGAGATAAGATATCCTTATGTTTGTTTCCAGATTTAACTTCAACCTTTCCGCAGACCAGTACAACTTGCATATCTTTTTCATTTTCATATGCTGTAACATTAAATTGAGTACCTAATACTTTGATATCCATCTGTCTGGTTTTAACAAAAAAGGGTCTCTTTTCGTCTTTGCTGACTTCCAGATAAATTTCACCTTCTACGAATATTTCTCTTTTCTCTTTGGAAAATGTGACCGGATAGATTACTTTGGAATCAGAGTTGACCCATATTTTTGTTCCGTCAGAGAAGGTGATGGTGGAACGCTTGCCGACAGGAACGATCAGTTGGTTAAATGTTGTTTTCTGTTCCTCCCTATCGGTTTGTTCTACTTTTTGTGAGTTTACGTTGATTGTTCCTCCCGGCTTATATTCAAGTTGGCTTTCTTCTCCGTCGATAGTCAGTTTTTCGTTGTTTGCTAGTACGAGCTGTACTTTTTGTGAGGAACTGTCGGGTTCTGGTATGGCTTCTATTATTGCCAGATAATTTGTTTCCTGTTTATTGGGTTGGTAGGATATATATTTCCCCAATGAAAGTAGAATACAAATGGATGCTGCAATTCCTGCTACAGAAAGGAGTAGTTTTTTCTGCCTTTTCTTTTTATCGGTCCATTGGTTTTTCTGTTCAATCTGTTGCCATAAAATTTTGTTTTCATTATCAGGTAGTAATGTTTTATCGATATTTGCTCGGATCGCATTCAGAAAAAGACGAGCTGTTTCGATCTCGGCTGCTAACGATTTGTTTTTAGTCATAAGATTCTGCCAAAAAAATTGATTTTCTTTTGTCGGATGTGATTCTGACAGCAAAAAGAAATCATCGTTCAGCAGTTGATCGGCTGTATATTTTGTATAATCTTTATCCATTCAGTGAGTATATTTTATAAAGAGGACATGGCAGTCCTTTTTTTCTACTCACTAAAAAAGAGTTTTTTTGTATGAATTGTTTTTATCGTACTGAAATAGATAAAAGAAGAAGAAATACTTCTACCGATCCGTATGTATCCCTGATCTTTTTCAGAGAACGCTGGATGAGATTTTGAGCAGATTGGTAATTGATATCCATGATGACACAGATTTCATCGAAACTGAGTTCCTGGATATACCGGTAATAAATGATCTCTTTCTGACGCGGGGTTAACAGGGCGAGGATCTCTCGTATTCTTTTTAATTGATTTTGGTAATGTTCATTGTTTACATACTGCTCTTCAACGGTCAGTTCTAATGAAAAAGAGATCGTTTCACTATTATAACGCTCGTAGTGGGATTCCTGACAGATTGTGTTGATCAGACAATTTTTTAGTGATATGAGCAGATATAGTTTAATATTGTCTGGAATGACAAGGTGTTTTCTGTTGTTATATAATTTGGTGAAAACTTCTTGGATACAGTCTTTTATTAGCTCAGTATCCGAAGTGAAACGTTTACCATATTGGAAAAGCATTTGTATATATACTTTATATATCCAGCTGTAGGCTTCTTTGTCTCCAGCGATAAACTGACACCACTTTATTTTACTTTCATCTTCTTGCATATTGGTGATTTGTTTCGCAAATATAGAACAAATAAAGTAAAATAAAACCTTGAAGTAAGGGATTGCTGCAGTTCTTTTATAAAAATCATTCGATGCTTATGTCTGACAGAGGTAGGTCTAAACAAATTTAGAGGTAGGTGTAAATTGATTTAGACCTACCTCTGATATCAATTACACCTACCTCTTTTGGGAAAACATTTCGATAAAGCAAAAAAAAAATGTACTGTCTCTTTCGGAGATATTATTTAAATAGTTTCAAAAACTGAAAAGTTCATGATCAGGGGATCAGCTTTTGATTCGTCTACAACTAACTTGATTGCATCGAGCGTTTGTGCCTCAAACCTGTTTATATGTTTATGGCCGATGCAGGTACCAGAAGAAAGGTCAATCCATTCATTATTCTTTTTACCTTTCAGGGTATATTTCAGAACCCGTTCTCCTTTTGAGATATCTTCCTGCAAGATGACACGGTTGATGCTGACCGGCTTGTCGAAAGATATGACAAATTCCGATCCGGTGCCCGATGTTTGTTGCAGCGGACTACCATATTGGCGTGCAATCTCTTTGCCCAGCGCTTCCACCTGGCGGACGTCGGCATCCGGAATAAGTCCCCTGTCGTCGATAACTAATCCCAGCAGCATATTCGTGTTTCTTCCTACACTGGTCTCATATTTTGTTAGTAGTTCGGGGAGAGTGAACATCATGCTATCCTGTCCGGCCGTCCAGAACCAGCCTCCCTGGAATGAACGGTTCCAGCGCAGGGTGAAATCTGATTCCCCCGGACACCAGAACGGGGCGAAAGGATCGCCGTTCAAGCCATTTATAACACGCGTGCCGTCGGCATTGGTTGTCGAATCGGCAGTAGACCAACACGGATAAGGGGCGACACCTTCCTCATTGCCTACCCATCTGATCAGGTTTGGATGACCGTACGGGCCCTGGAAAGCGATGGCATTGGGTTGTAGTTTCTGTACCAGGGATAGTACGTCTGCACCGCCCTGGTCTTTGGAGAGCACGCCGCCGTCAAACCATATTTCAAATAATTCCCCGTAATTGCTCCATAACTCGGTCAATTGCTGCGTTACGATTTTGTTGTATTCTTCCTGAGTGACCGGACCGCCTTCCTGGACAACGCCGGGATTGTCTACATACAGATAACCGTTTGCTGTTGTGCTGGCGTAGATTCCCGGTTTGATGTTATACTTTTTGCAGGAAGCGATAAAATCGGCAACAATATCACCTTCGCCGTTTTTCCAGGGGGATTGTTTGATACTGTAATCATGTGCTTCCGTTGGCCACAGGCTGAAGCCGCTGCAATGCTTGGCTACCAGTACGGCATATTGGGCTCCCAGTTTGTGCGCGGTTTCCAGCCATTGGTCAGTATTCAATTCTGTCGGGTTGAAAATGGATGCGTCCGGATGCGTTCCCCATTTCCTGAAATTGTAGTCCGGTTGGTAAACAGGCATATCAAAATGGATCAATACGCCAACTTCGGCATCGGCCCAGGCCAGTTGCCGTGCGTTTGGGGTGACAACGTTCGTCGGTTCGTTGGATGAACAGGAAACAAGAACTGACAAGGCTGCCAGTAATCCTACAAATGTTTTTTTCATGATTGAGTCAGATTATATTTCAGATGCAAGTATAGTGAAAAATAATATGCCAATATGCTAATGTGTCAATATGCCAATAAAATACCGTGGATCTAAAATTCTTAAAACTGGTACATTAGCATATTGCCTTATTGGCATATTGGCACATTAGCTCATTGGCACATTATTAGTTTGTCCAACCCGGATTCTGCGGTAACAGATTAGGATTGTAAGTAAACTCGTCTGTCGGGATCGGATACAGGTATAAACGATCGTACCATGTGCGGGTCATACCCGGATAAACAACACGATATTCACCTGTTGCCGGATCGCGCGGACCTAAATAAGTTTTTATGTTTTCCAGTAACTTCCCTGCTTTCCATCTGCACAAATCGTTCCAACGGAGGCCTTCGCAAGCCAGTTCTACACGACGTTCGCGACGAATTTCGTTTAATAGCGGAGAGATGGGAACTTCCCAGTTCGGCCAGTTCGGATCGGTAAATCCTACATCTGTTGTCAGATGTTTCATGCCTACACGGTCACGCAGTTTATTGATCGTTTTGTCCAGAACCGCCTGGTCGCATTCACCCAATTCGGCTTTTGCTTCAGCATAATTCAGAAGAACTTCACCGTATCGGTAGATCAGGTCATCCAGCGTACATTTAATAAATTCGTTATCTTCCGCTAACGGAGAATACATTTTGTATAAGCGGTAGCCTGTATTTGAGAGATTACTGAATACCGGAGAATTTTCATATTCTTCAGAACCATCTGCCAATATAGCGATAGGACGTTCTGGTGTATATATGCATTGTTTCAAACGCGGGTCACGATTTTCAAACTCATCAGTGAATTTTACGTCACCTTTATACCGGTCGCTTAGAGCAATAGGTTTACCATCATCGCATAAGAATGATTCTACAAAGTCCTTGGTCATACCAGTTTTTGCTTCACGGACTGTACGAGGTCTGTTATTCATGCGTTTATCTGTCACATAGGCAGCAAAAAAGATTGCTTCCTTATTGTTTGAATAATCTTGTTGGTTGAACAGTGCATGATAGTCATCTTCAATATTACCGGTAGAGTAAACAGTAAAATTACCACTATTGATAATTTTTTCGGCAGCATCTACACTAATACGTAGATACTTATCTGCATTTTCAAGATTTCTGTATTTTCTCCAGGTTCCTTCAAACAGACATACCCTGGATTTCAGAGTCAATGCAGCATATTTACTTAGACGTGAGTCTTGCATTGTTTCCGGCAACCATTCGCTGGCTTTGTCCAGGCAAGCACAGATAGAGTCGATAACAGCTCCGCGATCATTACGTGGATTGTATAGTTCTTCGGAAGAAGTAGTCAGGTCTGTTGTCAACCAGGGTACATCACCGAATCGAAGAACTTTTTCGTAATAGAACTTGGCTTTAAAGAAGTAAATCTCCCCTACATACTGGTTGATCTTTTCAGCATTCCCCTCAACGGTATGATAACGGCTCAAAAAATAATTACAACTTCTGATATTAGCCCAATCGCCTTTAGCCCAACCCCCTCCGGCTGTAGGGATGGTGTAATCACTCCAAACAAAGTCATCCTTAGATTGAGGTGCCTGATTGTCTGAGGCATTGTCACTGTTATATATACCGGTATTATCCAGTGTTGTATAGAACTGGTTGGCAAAGTTTTTCAAGTCGCTTTCTGTCTTCCAATAAGTCTCGTCGTTGATTTTATCTTCCGGATACAAGTCCATAAAGTCGTTATTACATGCGGAAAATCCGAGTAATAAAGACAAGCTCGCTATATAATATACTTTTTTCATTCTGTTTTTAATTTTAATTATTCTACAATGTTTCATCTTAGAATGTCAGGTTAGCACCAAAAGAGAATGACCGGATAAATGGATAAGCATTTACTGTAGCCAATTCAGGATCGAAAGTGTCAGGCATTCCGGAGAATTCAAACAAGTTGTCTGCATTGAAGTAAACTCTCAGCTTGGAGATTTTAGCCTTTTCCGTGATATATTTAGGAATAGTATAACCAAGAGCGAGCTGTTTACAACGGATATAAGCACCATTCAACATGAAACGGGTCTGGTTTTCATTTACAGCAGAACCGTTCATACGGGCACGTGGAAAGAACGCATCGCGGTTATCTTCTCTCCAATAGTCATAATTCATCTTTTGGGGAACAGACCACTCAGATGTATAATGAGACAGATAGAATGTCTTTGACGGTATAATATCACGTTTCATAGTACCCTGGAAGAATAACGTGAAATCGAAGCCTTTATACTCGGCTGTACCACGGATACCGAAGTTATAACGCGGTGTTTCATTACCGATGATCTTTAGGTCACCAGAGTTGTTGACCGTGTTTTCACCTCTTGTAACTTCTCCGTCACCATTCAGGTCGGCAAATTTGATATCACCGGCATATTGCGTATAACCGACTATTTTTGACTGGTTCCATGAAGAGGCTTCTTCGTCGGACTGGAATAAACCATCTGTTACGAATCCCCAGATTTCACCCAACTTCTTGCCTTCATAATAATTGTCTGACAAGTTCTTTGTCGGATTATCATATTTGGTGATTTCAGCCTGATAGTCTGATAAAGATAGTGTTGCACTATAGGCGAAACCATTCTGTAAGGCCGATTTCCAGGTTAAAGCTACTTCCCATCCACTGGTTCTCAAATCGGCAGCATTCATCTGAGGTTCAGAAACACCTAAAATGGAAGGTAATGTTTTTGATTTTGTCAACATGTCTTCTGTTGTTCGAACGTAATAGTCGAATTCTCCGGTCAGTTTGCTGTCAAACATTGAGAAGTTAAAACCTAAGTCCCATTGTTTAACTGTTTCCCAGGTTAGCTGGTCGCTTACCAATCCCGGAGCATATACTCCCATCTGTTTTTCACCGCTAAACAGGTAACCTACTTCACCTGTGGTATAGGTAGAAATATAGGGATAATACATGTCATTACCACCTTGCAGTAGTACCTGGTTTCCTAAAGCCCCGTAAGAACCTCTGATCTTGAAGTCATTTACGATATGGGCGATCGGTTTCCAGAATTTTTCCTGTGAAAGTCTCCAACCCAATGAGAATGTCGGGAAGAATGCAAAACGGTCATCTTTCGGGAAACGTGAAGAACCGTCGTAACGGCCATTTACCTGTACCAGATATTTGTCGTCGTAAGCGTAGAACAGACGGAAGAAAGCACCACGGATGGCCCACTGGTTCATATAATCACTGGTCGAACGGTCGCCGGTTGCCAAGTTCAGAAATGGAATATCGTTGGCGATCAGATTGTTTCTACTCAGACCCACACCTTTATAAGTCGCATTTTCCTGGTTGAAACCGATCATGCCTTCCAAAGCATGTACTTTGTTGATTTTCTTCTTATAGGTAGCATATGCATTGAATACGTCGTACTGCGATTCTCTTTTGTTATAAGAGACCTGATTCGGAGAAGTATGCGGGAAGATTGAACCCTGATTTCCGTCGGCATCATAGTCGATGTATTCACGTACATGGTTCTTGAAAGAATAGTTATAGTAGTTATATGTATAATCGAAGTTGATTTCCAATCCTTCGAACGGGTTCAGTTTAGCGAATGCCGTTGCATACATATTATTGTTTCTCATTTCGGCAGAACCTCCTTGTGATAACCAGGCAGCCTGGTTCGTAAAGTAACCGTCACCACAGTAACCGGCAAAATGTCCGTCCGGATGGTAAACCGGCATCAAGGGACGGCTGTCGCCCGGAATCGTAGCTCCCAAAGAGTTGCTACCATATTTATTTTGTGGACCGGTATTCATTTTTACCATTGACAGAGTTGCTCTCAAGCCAACCTGCAACCAGTTGTTCACCTTGTAGTTTACGTGTTGCAATACATTGAAACGTTTGTAATCTTCGTCTGTCCATTTAGAGATACCGTCCTGCTGGAACATACCGGCCGATGTCATATATTTGGCTGTTTCGCTACCGCCTTGTACACTGATGTTGTACTGTTGCATCGGATAACTTTTCTTATTCAAGGCTTCATACCAGTCGGTATTGCCGCAATAACGGTATTTGCTGGCTGCATCGTCCGGATGATGGAATACCGGAAGATTATTGACCGGATCGTTGTAATAATTTCTGACATGCTCCATGGTGATGTCATCGAAATAGTTACTACCGTTGCTTGTTGTGTTGGCATCATTCATCCATTGTGTATATTCCATGGAGTTCATATAATTGGCATGAACGGTCGGAACGTTGATGGAATAGTTTGCGCTCAGTGAAACGACCGGTTTTTGTGATACGAAACCTGTCTTAGTGGTGATCAGGATTACACCGAAAGCGGCACGTGCGCCATAGATAGACGCGGAAGCCGCATCTTTCAGTACGGTTACATCCTTCACATCCTGCGGGTTAATCAGGTTCGGGTCCATTTCGATACCGTCCACCAGTACCAGCGGACCTCCGCCGGATAAGTTTGTCGTACCACGAATATTGAAGGAAGAACCTGTTCCCGGCGCACCGCTGGAAGAAGTGATATTCAAGTTGGCGATTGCGCCCTGCAAACCGGCTCCCAGGTTGGTCAACGGGCGGTCTTCGATCACTTCCGAACCGACAGTTGCCACAGAACCTGTCAAGTCTGCTTTTTTCATGGTACCGTATCCTACGACAACGACTTCTTCCAATGTCTCGGAGTCTTCCTGTAAGATGATTTCCATTCTTCTTCCGGCGTTAGCTTTCACTTCTTCTCTGACATAGCCGATGAAAGTGATTACCAGTGTAGAGCCTGATTTTGCGTTAATAGAGAAATTCCCTTCTACGTCCGTTGTAGTTCCGTTGGTTGTCCCTTTTTCGACAATGTTGGCACCGATAACGGGGTCTCCATTGGTGTCGATTACTTTACCTCTGATTGTACTACTTTGTTGCGGAGCGGCAGCCATAGTCTGTTTGCCAAGTACGATATGGTTTCCTTCTACAGAATATGTGATACCCGAATCAGCCAACAATTCTTCCAGTACTTTGGAGACAGGCTGGTTTTTAGCCTTTAGCGACACCTTCTTGTTTACGTTTACCTGGTTGTTGTAGATAAACAGGTAATCAGTCTGGTGTTCTATCTCGTTCAGTACTGTTTCCAGTTGAACATTTTTCTTGTTAATACTGACCCTCGCATTTTGTGAATGTGTATTTTCTGCAAAAGTGCAGAACACACATACTAAGAGCAGGAATGTCGTGATTCTCATAATTCTGAAAATTTTTAAGGGTCGCGGTGCCCGATAATTACACCTCGACAAAGTGTTTTCTTTCATACTTTGTTGTGATTTGAAATTAATAAATTAATAATTTAGTTTGTGTTAATTGGATGCCTGCCGGCTATTGCCCCCCAGCTTTCACCGGCATTACGGTTAACAAATTTTTTATCCCATAAGCATTTTAATTTAGGTGAAACATATTGTTAAAATCATTTGATATAAATAATGTGATTGTCGTCATCCCGTTCATAGGCAAACTTTATATCTTTTTGTAAAACCCTCAATGCATAATCAACACCGTCGGTTTGTCTGAACTTTCCTGTATACAAGTATTTTTGTACTTGTTTGTTTGTGATATAGATGTTTATCCCATAGTATTTCTCAAAATCTTTCATGATCGATGCAAATGTCTCGTTTTTGAAACAGATCAGGCCTTCCCGCCAGCGGTAAGGCGTATAATCGTCTACCGGTTTCACCCGCAGTTTGCCATCATGCAGATAGGCTTTATTGTGTGGTGTGAGCATCAGGCTTTCGTTTGCATCGGTCAGGGAAGAAATTCTCACACTTCCTTCCATCAGGGTTGTTTCAAATATTTCTGTTTCCGAATAAGAGTCGACATCGAATTTAGTTCCCAATACCTCTACGTTATAATTATTTGTTTGCACGATGAACGGTTTGCTTTTATCTTTTGTCACATCGAAATAGGCTTCGCCGTCCAGTTTGACCAGACGTTCCTTTTCGTTAAAGGTGATTGGGTATTGAATGGTAGTCCGTGCGTTCAGCCAGACATTTGTTCCGTCAGCTAATGTAATATTGATGCGTTGTCCTGCCGGGACAGTGATTGTTTGCAATGCTATCGGAGTCTGTTCCGTTTGCATTTGCCGGTAGATAAAACTCCCGCCAAGCGTAAGGGCGATGACTGCGGCTATTTTGATTAACTCAGTTCTAAGAGAACTAAGGTTTATCTATTTCTCTAGAAAGAGTTTTAATATTTCTTTGGAAGGATTCAAAAACAGGCCCGGCAGGATAAAAAAAGAAATAAAATGTAAAGTATCATTTTATTTCAGCTCTATTGGGCGGATCGGATTTCTACCGCAGAATGTTTCTTTCGCTAAAATTCCCCACTGTTTTTGTTAATGTGGGGAATTTTCCCCATTACAAAGGGGAATAATCCCCACAGCAATGGGGAAAAATACCCACTGCAATGGGGTGAGAGTTAGACTTCACAAACAAATTTGATAAAATCAGAGCTGTCTCTCTCTCTTTATTGACACCACTGGAGACAATATCATATAAAGGAAAAATTGAGTTTGTAATATTTTTTTTATATTTTTACTAGGGATATGCAAGTCTGAACTGCTATTAGTATAGAAGGGTAATCCTAAACGATATAAAATGAACAAAGATATATTATATAAATTTTTTGAAGGCAACGCATCATTTGAGGAGGAAGCGGCTGTAAAACAGTGGATGGAAGAGTCTGCTGAGAACCGCCTGGCCTTTTTGAAAGAACGGAAATTGTTTGATGCCATGTTGCTTTTGGGGAATGAAGAAATAATTAAGAACGGTAAGAAAAGATTTTCTATAAACCTTAGTTCTCTTAGAACTGAGTTAATCAAAATAGCCGCAGTTGTCGCAATCACTTTGGGAGGAAGTTATTTTTATTATCAGTCTTCGTTGGAAAAAGAATTGATGGCGATGCAGACAATCACTGTCCCGGCAGGCCAACGTATCAATATCACATTGGTCGATGGCACAAATGTCTGGCTAAATGCCAGGACTTCACTGTCATATCCGGTGAAATTCGGTAAAAATAATCGCCAGGTGGTCTTGGATGGCGAAGCCTATTTCGATGTGACAAAAGATAAAAGCAAACCGTTCATCGTGCAAACGGATAATTATAACGTAGAGGTATTGGGTACCCAATTTGATGTAAATGCCTATTCAGAAACAGGCGAGTTTGAAACAACGTTAATGTCGGGTAGCGTAAAGGTAGCTTCAGCAAGCGACTCCACGCAAAAAATAACTCTGAAACCGAACAATAAGGTTTTTCTGCAAGACGGTAAATTGCATGTAACCGCTGTGGACGACTATAATCCTTACCGCTGGAAGGAAGGCTTGATTTGCTTTAAGAATGAAACATTTACATCCATTATGAAAGATTTTGAAAAATACTATGGATTAACAATTCAGGTAAAAAACAAGAATGTCTTTAAATACGTTTACACGGGTAAATTCCGACAGACAGACGGTATCGATTATGCGCTGAGGGTATTGCAGAAGGATATAAAGTTTACTTATCAGCGGGATGACGAGAACCAGATAATTTATATAGAATAAGATTGTAATTAATGATATTATTAACTTTAAAAGAATGCTTATGAATAATATACATGATCACTAGCTGAAAAATGCCGGCAAACGCTGGGGGGCAATTACCGGCATTCAATCAACACAATTCAATTAAAAACTGTATTAACTTCAAATCATCAACAAAGGTATGAAAAAAAACTCTTTGTCGGGTAGGTATTATCCTAAAAGCCCGAAACTTAAACAAATCTTTAGAATTATGCGAATCACCACGTTCCTACTCTTAGTATGTGTGTTCTGCTCTTTCGCAGAAAATACACATTCACAAAATGCCCGGGTGAGTATTAGTAAACGTAATGCCCAGCTGGACGAAGTATTAGGCGAAATCGAAAAACAGACCGATTATCTGTTTATCTATAATAATCAGGTAGATGTGAACCGCAAGGTCTCTGTCAAAGTTAAAAATGAGCCGGTATCGGCAGTCCTTAGAAATATCCTGAAGGATTCGGAAATCGATTTTGATATGGAAGGTACGCATATCGTACTAACCAAAGTAACAGGAAAAACGGATGCTGAAATCCAGCAACAGGTAAGAAAAATCGATGGAACGATACTCGATTCAAACGGCGAACCGGTTATCGGGGCGAATGTGATAATTAAAGGTACGACTAACGGTACCGTGACAGATATCAATGGAGAATTTTCCATCGAGGCCCAATCCGGCTCAGTTTTGGAAGTTTCTTATATCGGTTATCTGACGAAAGAAATTACAATTACCAATCAGAATACGCTTCGTGTTATATTGGTGGAAGATACCAAGACTCTGGATGAAGTGGTCGTAATCGGATATGGTACACAGAAGAAAGCCGACCTTACCGGTTCCGTGGCAAATATCAGTACCGAGAAGCTGAGTACGCAGAGTAATGTGAATATCGGGCAGGCCCTTCAGGGTAAAATTGCCGGGGTCGATATCGTATCCCAGGGGGGGGCTCCGGGACAGAGTAGCCGTATCATGGTTCGTGGTATCGGAACCTTGAACAATGCCAGTCCGCTGTATATTGTGGATGGAATGTATATGAGCAGCATGGACCATCTGAATCCGAACGATATTGAAAGTATAGATGTACTGAAAGATGCCTCTTCTGCTGCCATCTACGGTTCACGTGCTGCCAATGGCGTTATTATTGTTACCACAAAATCCGGTTCCAATACGGAAGGAAAACCGATTATCGATGCTTCGGTGAATGTCGGTGTGCAAACTCCGTCCAAATATCTGGATATGCTGGGAGCGGAAGATTGGGCGCGCCTGACAACTGTTTCCCGTCAGGCTATCGGTGCCAGTCCGCTTGAAATGGCAACCGATATGAAAGAAAGTAATGACTGGCAGGATGAAATGATGGGACCTGCCTTGATGCAGAATTATAACCTGACGGTCAGAGGCGGCACAAAGTATTTTACTTATTATACAGGTCTTGGTTATGTCAATCAGGACGGAACAATAAAAGGTACGAATTATCAACGCTATAATGCCCAGTTTAAATCGGAATATAAGCGTGGTTGGTTTACTTTTGGAAACAATGTCGTGTTCAGTTCACAACAGAATAATCCTTTGTACGGTTTTGCACGCGGTGGTTATCTGGGTATTATCCTTCAGTCTATACCGACTCTTCAAAAATATGATCCGACCAACGAAAAGGGAGGCTATGGTAAAGTGTATGGTGATGCAACCGATATTCCTAATCCGTTGGGTATCCTGGATGAAAACCTGACGCGCAGGACATGGAATGCATATAATGCTTATATCAACCTGTATGCAGAGGTTAAATTGCCTTTAGGATTTAAATACCGTCTGAATGCAACTCCTGATCTCTCCTTTGAACGGAATACATCTTATGAAAATATCTATGATTTCGGTTTGCGTAATAACGCTGTATCCAATATGACCGAATATCGTTATCAAAAGAATAATTTCCTGATTGAAAATCTGTTGACGTTTGATCAGACATTCGGCAAACATAAGATCAGTGCTTTGTTGGGATATTCTTATCAGAATTATCATACCCGTTATATACTGGCTTCCGGTAAGGGGTTGCCTGAAGGAATAACTGAAGTAGGTGCTGCTACACAGGACCGTATGAATGATACATGGTCGAAAGAGAGCGCGTTGACCTCAATCATTTCCCGTGTATTCTATTCATATGATAATCGTTATTTGATTACAGCGACTTATCGCCGGGACGGTTCTTCCAAATTTGCCAAAGAGAATCGATACGGACATTTCCCCTCCGTTTCGGTCGGTTGGAATATCGCGGAAGAACATTTTATGGAACAGTCGAAGAGCTGGATGGACCAGTTGAAGTTGAGAGCGGGATATGGTATCCTGGGTAATCAGGAAATTGACGACTATATGTACACCAGTGTTATTACATCCAATATTAATTATCCGGATGGTAACGGCGGTTTGATCAGTGGTGCATTCCCGAAAGATTTTGCGAATCCGGCAATTAAATGGGAAGAAACGGAAATGACCAATATCGGTGTAGATATGGCTTTTATGAACTCACGGTTGATGATCACGGGTGACTGGTATCGTAAGAATACTAAAGATATATTGTTGACAGTGCCTATTCCTATTTCGACAGGTGGTGCAAACGACCCCGTCCGTAATGCCGGTAAAATTAAAAATACAGGTGTGGAATGGACTGTGGGTTGGAATGATGCCCCTTCAAAAGATTTTTCTTATGGAATTACCTGGACCGGTAATGCGATGAAAAATGAAGTTGTAGAAATGGGAGATGCCAACCAGGTGATTGAAGGTGGTAAAAACCGTACCAATGTAGCTACGACCCGTACGTTGGCCGGCTATCCGATCGGTGGTTTCTGGTTGATCCCAACAGAAGGTCTGTTCCAGAACCAGGCGGAGATAGATGCATATGTAAAGGATGGTAATTTGATTCAGCCGAATGCAAAACCCGGAGATATCCGTTTCAAGGATTCTAATGGTGACGGAAAAATTACGGATGACGATCGTGTCTATTGCGGCAGTCCGTTCCCGACACTGACTATGGGATTAAATCTGAATGCAAGCTACAAGGGATTTGACCTTTTATTGGGCATGCAGGGTGTTTTTGGCAATAAAGTGTATAATGGAACCCGTTTAGAGTTGGAAGGTGTAAATAAAGGAACGAACTTCCTGGCTTCTACGCTCGATTACTGGACTCCGGACAATCCCGGTGCATCGCATCCTCGTTTAGTTTGGGATGATCCGAACCAGAACACCCGGCCTCAGAGTGATCGTTTCCTTGAAAACGGTTCATTCTTCCGTCTGCGTAATGTCCAGTTAGGATATACATTCCCGAATCGTTGGTTCCAGGATAAAATACAAAAACTGCGTGTATATGTGAATGCGGAAAATTTGTTTACAATCACAGGATATAGTGGTTACACTCCTGATATCAATAATGCAGACAATGCAACGTCCCGTGGTTTCGATAACTTTGTTTATCCGACAAACAGAGTATTCATGTTGGGACTTAATCTTACATTCTAAAAAATCATGTCATTATGAAAACATTAAAATTAATCATATTCGTTTTTATTTCCATTGCACTTAATGGTTGTGAAGGCAAACTGGATCTGACTAATCCGAATAAGCCGACCGGAGAAACTTTCTGGAAGACGGAAGCCGACTTCAGACAGGCTATGGCCTCTTGTTATACACCGCTAAAAAACTGGAATGGCGGATATTATGGAACCCGTGGACTGATGACTCGCATTTCACGTGCGGATGATATTGAGTTCCGTAATGATATTCAGGAAATATATTCAATGCATCGTTTCACGAATGATCCGAACAATGCAGTGGCAAATAATATCTTTTATCAGTTCTACAATGCTATTTACAGGGCTAATTCTATTTTGCAAGAAATAGACGGTAAAGATTTTACAGAAGAGTTCATCGACCAGATTCGTGGTGAAGCTCTTTTTATCCGCGGCATGTATTATTTTCAGTTGGCAAAGGAGTTTGGTGATGTTCCTCTGCGGTTAACAGCTTCTCAGGACCCGGCTACTTTCCAGTTGGCTAAATCGAGCCAGGCAGAAGTGTACGGGCAAGCCGAAAAAGACTTTATCGAGTCAGCTTCTCTGCTGCCTTTGGCAAATGATAAAGGGAAGCCGACACGGGGAACTTCGTATGCTTATTTAGGTAAATTGTATGTGTATATGGAAAAATGGCAGGATGCTAAAAATACCCTGGAACCATTGACTAAAGCTCCGTATACGTATAAACTGGTAGATGATTTTACCTGGAATTTCGATGAGGAGCATGAAAACAATGCAGAAAGTATTTTTGAGATCCTCTATGAGCCGGTAGGCGGATCGGACCAGTGGGATAATGGTGAAACAGCCAATTCTGCCCAGTCGACCACCATTGCTGTTGAATATGCGGCAGGTGCTGTTGGCGGATGGTTTGAGGCAAAACCGACCCAGAAGATGATGGATATTTTCAGGAAAGAAAGAGCGGCAAACGGAGAGTATGATTATCGTACATTGACATCTGTTGCCTGGGATTATCCCGGCTGTATGTATTATATGAAGCCTATTCAGGAAGTATTATCCGGTGAAGACCTGGCTTCTTACTGGATTCTTAAATATCAGAATTCCAAAACCCGTGAACAGGAAGTGGAAACAATTCCTTCCTATATCAACGAACGTGCCATGCGTTTTGCCGATGTGATCTTGTTATTGGCTGAGTGTGAACTGAATCTGAATAATACGGCACAGGCAATCGGTTACATAGACCAGATACGTACACGTGGAGGTAACTTGCTTTCTTATTCCGGCAAGACAGATGCTGCATCGGTTAAGGAAGAACTGATCCATCAGCGTGCTATCGAGTTCTTTAAAGAGGGGGAACGTTTCTATGACCTTCGCCGTTGGGGGTTGCTTGAACAGGAGTTGAAAGCGCAGGACCCAATCCGTTTTGCCAGCTTCCAGAAACGTCATTATTATTTGCCCATACCGGCTAAAGAGATACAAACCAACTTGTTGTGTACTCAGAATGGTGACTGGTAATTGAATGGAATAAGTTGACAGGATAAGGCCGTTACCGTCTGGCAACGGCCTTATTTGTCTCTGATAACAACGTAAAAACATATTTGTATGAAATCGAATAAAATAATAGTTGCTATATTTTTAAGTATCAGTTTTAGTATACAGGGACAGGCGCAATCGACGGTAGGTGTCACTCATTCCGGCCAATCTACCGGGCAAACACCTTTTCCCGTAGATACATATGCAGAATTGCCTAATCCGGCAACAACGGATCCGGCATTATGGAAAAATGTAAAAGGGACAAGCGTAAGTTGGGGTTCTACCGATATACGGTATAAAAAAGAAGAACCGGCCCCTGTCAGTCGGATAAGTAAAGAGATCGAACTGACGGCATGGAAGGGAGAACGTGTTGCTTCCCAGTGGGTTGTATGGGGTGATCAACCTTTACATAGTCTATTCTTTTCTGTAACGGAACTGGTTCATAAAAATAAGAAAAGCAAGATTGGTCAGGATCGGTTGCTGTCAGGTTTTGTTTGTTATGTAATGACAGACGAACTGAATAAGGATGGAACGGGGGGATGTGGCTCCCGTCCGGATGCTGCTGCATTTGATTCGTCATTGGTTGCCGATCCGATAGATCACCTGACAAAAGTTCTTTCTTTACCGGAGCGTACTACTCAGGGAGGATGGGTGCGCGTATGGGTTCCTCAAGATAGTCCGGCTGGTATTTATGAGGGCAAAGTGATTTTGAAAGACGGGGATAAAACACTCGGGGAACTTATTTTAAAAATCAATGTGAAAGATCGCATCTTACCTATGCCGTCCGAGTGGACTTATCATCTTGACTTATGGCAAAATCCGTTCGCAATAGCACGTTATCATCAGGTTGAACCCTGGAGTAAGGCTCATTTTGATTGTATGCGTCCCTATATGGAGATGTATCGCCAGGCAGGAGGAAAGGTCATAACTGCCTCCATCATGCATAAACCCTGGAATGGGCAAACGTACGATTATTTTGAAACGATGATTACCTGGATGAAGAAGGCAGACGGCAGCTGGTCTTTTGATTACACTGTTTTCGACCGGTGGATAGAGTTTATGATGAGTGTCGGTGTAACGCAGGAAATAAACTGTTATTCGATGGTTCCCTGGAGGTTATCTTTTCAGTATTTCGACCAGGCAACCAATAGTCTGAAGTTTATAGAGATGAAACCCGGTGATCTGGAGTATGAAGATATATGGGAAACTATGCTGAGATCGTTTGCTGCTCATTTGAAAGAAAAAGGCTGGTTCGATATTACCCATATTTCTATGGATGAACGTCCTATGGCGGTTATGCAGGAAACATTGAAAGTGATACATAAGGCCGATCCGGACTTCAAGGTTTCTTTAGCCGGTGCTTTACATGAAGAATTGTCTGACGAACTGGATGATTACTGTGTGGCATTGCGGATGAAATATTCAGAAGAGATGAAGGCTAAACGTAGGGCTGAGGGTAAAGTCACTACCTTTTATACCAGTTGTGAAGAACCTCGTCCGAATACATTTACCTTTAATCCGCCTGCCGAATGTGAATGGTTCAGTTGGTATGCGGCGAAAGAAAATCTGGATGGTTATTCCCGCTGGGCATTGAACAGCTGGGTAATCGAACCGTTGCTTGACAGCCGCTTCTATACCTGGCCGGGAGGAGATACTTATTTTATCTATCCGGGTGCAAGAACCTCCATGCGTTTTGAGCGTCTGATTGTCGGTATTCAGGCATTTGAGAAAATCAGGATTTTGAGAGAGGAATTCAATTTGTCAGGAAATCGACAGGCAAAAGCTAAAATAGATAAGGCTTTGAGCCTGTTTGATGAAAATAC
Source organism: Parabacteroides goldsteinii DSM 19448 = WAL 12034 (assembly GCF_000969835.1). Lineage (GTDB taxonomy): Bacteria > Bacteroidota > Bacteroidia > Bacteroidales > Tannerellaceae > Parabacteroides > Parabacteroides goldsteinii. Next base: position 1,267,133 of record NZ_KQ033912.1, on the reverse strand, counting down.
ATTGGAAAGTGTTCCCGCTTCGGCGGTTATATCAGAAGCGAATAAGATCATAAATGGTTATTGACTTGCCGGACATAATAATGAGAACTGTAAAGGGGAAGACAACGATTTTCCCCTTTACTTATTCTATAGTATAGAAACAAAATTTGAGCCCTTAACATTATAAACAAAAAAAAATCCCTATGTTTGTAAAGAACTTTATTTAGAGAGACGGGATATTTATTACTGCCTTAGGTATGAGATCTGTGATTATGGGAATGAATGTAGAGATTGAAGAAAAATATTTGAAAGAACTTGCAGGAGGCAGTCGTAAAGCCTTTGAAGTACTTTATATGACGTACGCTCCCCGTGTCGAGTATTTTTTGCGTGGCTTGCTTAAAAACGATCTTGAAGCGGAGGATATAACACAAGACATATTTTATAAGATATGGAGTAATCGTGAAACGATTGCCCAGATCGATTCGTTTAAGTCTTACCTGTTCCGTATGGCGAAAAATGCCGTATACAATCATTATTCCCATTTGCTGGTTAAAGAAAACTATATCGAGATCGAGAAGAACAAACAAGATTATGAGGATTTGATCGAGGAGAAAATACATGCTGAAGACCTGGAACTGCTCATCGTTATGTCAATAGAGAAAATGCCGCCTCAAAGAAAGAAAATATTTAAGATGAGCCGGTTCGAACATTTATCCAATGATGAAATCGCACAACAGTTGAATATTAGCAAACGTACTGTGGAATCTCACATCTCGCAGGCAATGAGTGATTTAAGGAAGCTTTTGGTTTTGTATGTGATCACTTTCATGTAAAAAAATATTTTTTTTTCAATAAGACTCCGTGTGCATAGCTACTTGGCTGTCTTATATATGTAACACCACTAAGAATGAGAACAAATTATATATATTCCATTATTACGAAATTTTTTGGCAACGATATGCCAAAGGAAGTTCAACTCCGTTTCCAGCACTGGTTTCTTCAAACTGAAGACAGCCTGGAAAAAGAGAAGGCTCTTCATAAAATATGGGATGGGATAGAGGTAAAAGCAGATGAGAAAACACGCAGAAAATATGCGAAACTGAATGCCCGTATCGATCTGGCGGAAGGGAATAGGAAATATTTTGCAGTGAAGCGGATGGCGGTTGTCGCTGCCATGTTCCTGCTGATGTTGGGATCGGCTTGGATGGCGTGGAATATGAAAGATATGCAGGATGAAGAATCTTTCTATATCGTAGAAGCGCCGCTGGGTGAAAAAAGTAAACTAACCTTGCCCGATGGAACAGTTGTTTGGTTGAATGCCGGTTCGCAATTGCGATATTCCAGTCATTTTAATAAAAACAACCGGGATGTCACTCTGGAAGGAGAAGGTTATTTTGAGGTCACCAGGCAACAGGAAAAAGAATTTATCGTTTATTCTGCCGGATGCGGGGTGCATGTCAAGGGGACGGTATTCAATGTAAAAGCATATCCGGAAGATCCGACCATGGAAGTCCGTCTTTATGAAGGTTCGGTTTGTTTATCCACACCTTCTGTCAGAGAAGAAGACGGAATTTATATGGAACCTGGTGAAAAGGTCCATTATAATAAAAAGAATAAGACCACCAGGAAAGAAAAATTGCTCTATCAGGATGATTTGTCCTGGAAAGACGGATATTACCATTTTGCAGATAATTCACTGAAAGAGATTGCTGCCGAACTGGAACGTATATTTAATGTCCGCATCAAAATAGAAGATGACGATATTGAAAAATATAGATACCATATATCCTTTGTAAATCATGAAGTGTTGCCTGATATGCTGGATGCGATCAACAATGATAAAAAGTTGATTATAACGTATAATAAGGATACGATTGAGATAAGAAAGAGAAGATAATAACTCAATTTATTTGATAGAGATATAGGTAGTAAGCTGGAGCGTACGGTCAGCTGACGGATATTTCTATGCATGAATGTAAACTTTGTATAAACAATTAAATTAATTAACATGAGAACAAGACAGTCCTTTTATGAAAAACCGCTTCTTCTGTTTTTCCTGTTGATGATCTTTGTTTCTTCTACAGTGACGGCACAGGGTGCTGAAAAGATTTCCATGAAGTTAACAAATCTCACGATAGAACAGGCATTGGAGCAGATCACTAAACAGAATGGCTATTCGTATGTGATAAAAAGTTCAGATCTGAATATGCAGAAAAAAACGTCTGTAGATGTCACGGATGAACCGATCAGGGAGGTCCTTTACAAGGTGTTTGAAGGGCAGCCGGTTTCGATAGAGATTGTAGGGAAGAGTATCCGTATTTCAAAGGAAAACCGGAATGCTCCGACAGGAACTTCGCAGAAGAAGGTGGTGAAAGGAACCGTTACCGATGAGACGAACCAGCCGGTAGCCGGAGTGAATGTCGTTGAACAGGGAACGACAAACGGAACGATTACGGATATGAACGGGAATTATTCCCTGGAGGTAAGCGGTCCGAATGCGATACTACAATATTCTTTTATCGGTTCCAGGACGATTACGCAAAAAGTAGGTAATCAAACTTCCATTAATGTTGTTTTGCAGGAAGATTCGCAGGCTTTGAGTGAAGTGGTTGTGGTTGGTTTCGGTACGCAGAAGAAAGTGAATCTTACAGGATCGGTTTCTACGGTTGCTTCAAAAGCCTTGGAATCGAGACCTGTTGCGAATGTCAGTCAGGCGCTTCAGGGATTGGTTCCGGGATTGAATTTCTCGTATGCCGGTTCCGGAAACGGAGGAGAACTGAATAATGATATGAAACTGAATATTCGTGGTGGTGGTACGATCGGCGATGGTTCGAAATCGTCTCCACTGGTATTGATCGATGGGATGGAAGGTGATATGAATGCGCTGAATCCCCAGGATATCGAGAGTGTTTCCGTTTTGAAAGATGCTGCGGCTTCTTCAATCTACGGGTCAAGAGCGCCTTTTGGAGTGATATTGATCACCACCAAGAAAGGGAGTGCCGGAAAAATATCGGTAAACTATAACAACAGCTTCCGCTGGTCTTCGGCAATCAATACGCCCGACATTGCAGATTCGTATACTTATGCCCAATATTTTAACCGAGCCGCAGAAAATATGGGAGAAACCGGACGTTTTACGCCGGAATGGCTTGAACGCATTAAAGCATATCAGGAAGGAACGTATCTTCCGACAACCGTACCGGATCCTAATAACCCGACCCGTTGGGATTGGCAGGGAAATTCCAATAACGACTGGTACGATATCTATTTTAATAATGCCGCGTTTTCACAGGAACATGCCGTCAGTGCCAATGGGGGAAGTGAGAAATATCAATTCTATGTATCTGCCAATTATCTGGACCAGAGCGGTCTGCTCAAATTTAATACGGATAAGATGCAACGTTATACCGTTACCGGTAAAATCAATGCCAAGCCGACAGATTGGTTAAGTTTCAATTACAGTTCGAAATTTATCCGGAATGATTATAAGAAACCCTCTGCGGTGGATGATAATGTTTTCTATCACAATATCGCAAAACGCTGGCCTATGGAACCGTTCCTCGATCCTAACGGACATGGAATGAGCATGGCTGAAAGTTTGTTGCAGGGTGGAGATTATAAGACTCAGAAAGACAACCTGTACCAGCAGTTCCAGCTTATCCTGGAGCCAATTAAGGACTGGAAGATTTTTGGAGAACTGAATTACAGGACTACAACGGAGTTTCTACATAAAGATGTGAATCAGGTAACCAAATATGACGTGAACAACAACCCGTGGACAAATCCGGCTGAACAGTCTTCCGTATTGGAACAGGCAACCAAGAATAACTTTTTCAACCCGAACGTTTATACGGAGTATTTCAAGGAACTTAATGGCGGTCACGCTTTTAAAGTAATGGTCGGTTTCCAGGCGGAACTGAATAAATACCGGGAACTGGGAGCTTCCAGAACGGATATGATCACTTCCAATTTACCGACCCTGAATACTTCCACCGGAACGGACAAGATCACGAAAGGCGGATATTCACATTGGGCTACAGCCGGTTTCTTCGGTCGTATCAATTACAATTATAAAGAACGTTATTTGCTGGAAGTAAATGCCCGTTACGACGGAACGTCCCGCTTCTCCCGCGATAACAGATGGAATGTTTTCCCTTCTGTGTCTGCCGGTTGGAATATTGCACGCGAAGCATTCTGGGAACCTTATACGGATGTTGTGAACAATCTAAAGTTTAGAGGCTCATGGGGTGAATTGGGAAATCAGAATACAACCAATTTGTATCCTTATTACCAGTTACTCAAGTTCGCAGCGAACGATGCAAACAGTCATTGGTTGCTGAATGGAATGAAACCCAATACCGCTAATGCTCCTGATCTGATCTCCACATTATTATCGTGGGAAACAATGCGTTCATGGAATATCGGTATCGATGTCGGCGCTTTGCAGAACCGCCTTACGTTCAGTTTTGACTATTTCAACCGTAAAACACTGGATATGGTAGGACCGGCACCTGAATTGCCTGTTATCCTGGGTGCCACCGTCCCTAAAACGAATAATGCCGATATGGAATCGAAAGGTTTTGAATTGGATATCGCATGGAGGGACCGGATCGGTAAAGTCGATTACGGTGCACATATCTTGCTGTCGGACGACCGTCAGCGGGTAACCCGGTATTCAAATCCGACAGGAACATTAAACACCTGGTATGAAGGACAGTATTCCGGAGAAATATGGGGATATGTAACTCATGGTATTGCAAAGACGGATGAAGAAATGCAGGACTGGCTTGCCAACCATAAGCAATCATTCGGAAATAGCTGGGCAGCCGGTGATATTATGTATGAGGACTTGAATGGCGACGGTGAAGTGAATGAGGGCAGTAATACGATTACCGATTCGGGTGATAAGAAAATCATCGGTAATTCCAGTCCGCGTTATAAATTCGGTATCGACCTGGATGCTTCCTGGAATGGATTTGATATCCGTATGTTTTTCCAGGGCGTAGCAAAACGGGATTACTGGTTAGGCGATAATATGTTTTGGGGGGCCAGTGGCGGATTGTGGCAGAGTACTTGCTTCACGGACCATCTGGATTTCTTCCGTTCTGAAGGTGACGACTGGGGAGCGAACCTGAATGCTTATTTTCCTCGTCCGATATTGGATGGCGGAAAGAATCAGAAGAAACAGACCCGTTACCTTCAGAATGCGGCTTATCTGCGTTTGAAGAACCTGCAGATAGGTTATACCTTGCCTGCCAGCCTGACGAATAAGGCGGGGCTGTCAAAGTTAAGAGTCTTCCTTTCGGTGGAGAACCTGTTTACGATCAGTGGCTTGCCGGATAGCTTTGATCCTGAAACATTAGGCTCGGGATACGGAAACTGGAATGGTGCGGTAACGGAGTCTGCCAAATCATATCCTTTGTCAAGAACGGTTTCGACCGGATTAAGTGTAACATTCTAAAATTAATACATTATGAAACTAAAATATATCTTACCCATACTGATAGGAGCATTTTCCTTCACATCATGTAATGATTTTCTGGATAGGGAACCTTTGGATAACGTCACGCCCGAAGCTTTCTTCTGGAGCGAGAGCGATCTGGCTGCTTATACAATCAAACAGTATAGTTTTGCGACTCATGACGGTTGGAATCTGGGCACATGGAAAGATGACAACAATACCGATAATCAAGTAACAGGTTCTTTCAATAACCGTTGGGTGCCGGGCGAATGGCGGGTAAACGAATCATTCTCCAGCCGGGGCGATGACCCGTGGAACTTCGATAAGATAAGAAATCTGAATTATTTCCTGGAGATTGCAGTGCCCCGCTGGCAGAACGGAGAAATAAAAGGGACTGATGCCAATATTAAGCATTATATCGGAGAAGCCTATTTTATGCGCGCCTGGCAATACTTGGGTAAGCTTCAGACCTTAGGAGATTTCCCGATTGTACGTAACACATTGCCGGATGAACAGGAGGCTTTGACCGAAGCCAGCCACCGTCGTCCGAGAAATGAAGTGGCCCATTTTATTATTTCAGACCTGGATTCGGCTATTATGTTATTGAATAACAATCCGGCTGGCGGTAAAAACCGTATAACACGCAATGCCGCCTTATTGGTGAAGTCGAGAACCGCCCTGTTTGAGGCAAGCTGGGAAACATATCATAAAGGTACGAACCGTGTACCGGGAGGTCCTGGATGGCCGGGTGCTTCCGCTGCTTATTTGAAGGATTATTCGATCAACATCGATAACGAGATCAATTATTTTCTGGACGAAGCGATGAAAGCTGCTGCCGAAGTTGCTGATAATGTTTCTTTGACTGCAAATAACTTCGGGAAGAAGATGGATAATCCCTATTATGCACAGTTTGCCGCAGAAAGTATGGAAGGATATGAGGAAATACTTCTTTGGCGGACATATGATATGGAGTATAAAGAGAAGCATTCCGCCGGCTATTATTTACAGCGTGGAGGAGGTAATTCCGGTTTTACCAGAGATTTTGTAGAAACATTCCTTTGTGAGGACGGCCTTCCGATTTATGCCTCTTCCAACTATGTGAGCGATAATACGATTGCCGAAGTGAAAGCAAACCGTGATTTCCGCCTGCAACTGTTCATGAAAGAACCGGGTGAGCTGTTAAGCGAACTGTTCGACGTCGATACGTTCGGATATCCGGATATCCTGGCAAAACAGGAAGTGCGCGCCGTAACAGGTTATTGCCTGCGTAAAGGAATGCCGCATACCTGGTATCGCGACGGTGACTATTGTGTGGAGGGATCACCTGTCTTTCGTGCGGTAGAAGCCTATCTTAATTATATAGAGGCTTCTTGCATGAAAAATGGCGGAAGCAGTATCGACAGTAAAGCCGATTCTTATTGGAAAGCGATTCGCGAACGTGTCGGTCTGCCGGCAGATTACCAGATGACAGTAGCAGCCACCGATCTGGCAAAGGAAAAAGACTGGGCTGTATACTCCGGGGGCCAGCCGGTATCCAAACTGTTATACAATATCCGTCGTGAACGTCGTTGTGAACTGATGGAAGAAGGTTTCCGTATGAACGACCTGAAACGTTGGAGAGCGCTGGATCAGATTAAGAATTATCAGGTGGAAGGATTCAAGTTGTGGGGGCCGATGCAGTACAACTATGTGGATAGCCAGGGCAACTCATCTTTGATTCCGGAGGGAACCGAAGGTAAAACAGCTAACGTGTCCAGCCCCAAGAACAGTGAATATCTGCGTCCATACCAGATCGTTAAAACATCGAACCTGGTCTATGACGGATACAACTGGTGTGATGCCCATTATTTAAGTCCGATCGCCATGCAGCATTTCCGTATTACGGCAACAGATCCGGAAAACGGGGAAACCTCTGTGATATATCAGAATCCGGGATGGCCTTTGAAAGCAAATGCCGGAGCAATCGGTTATTAAACGCGTAATCCGAAAAAAATATAGTACTTTAGCCAGCCTGGAGGACACAATTGTTGTGCCGGATTTCCAGGCTGGCTTTTCATTTTAAATCTTACATGCCATGAATACATATTTAAAGAAGTCTTGCTTGATTTTCATCTCTTTGTTTGGGATGTCCCTTTCTTTGTCATTTGCCCAGTTGAGTGAGCCGTTACCTTTTATGACTCACGCTAAACCTTTCTCAGCCGAGATAGTGGATATCGGGATGCTGGATACGGTGCCTTCTGCGGCTGCATTGGTTCGTTTACCTAATCGGAAAATCGTTTATATGGTAAAGGAACAAGGAAAATGGGAACCTTTCTATGTAAAGGCGATTGAAACTGGTTATTGGGATACCCGTTATGAAAAAGATACCGATTATGATTCGGTATTTGCCGATATGCGGGAGATGGGAGCCAACACAGCCTATGTCATGTTGCATTGGGAAGATATAGAGCCGGCTGACAACCGGTTTGATTATTCTTTTGCCGATTCGGTGGTTGCGGCGGCCGGAAGACAGGGCTTGAAGGTCGGATGGGTCTTGTTCCTGCATGCTCAGAAAGAGCGGGTTCCTTCATTAAAACCTGAAACGGCCTGGACGTTTCACCTGGATGACCGTGACTCGTCAAACTATACGATGCAGTGGGTGAAGCGGGACGGTAAGTTGTATTCGAATATCAAGGATATTTTAGATTATGGGGTACGTCCGCTACATGTATATGGTCATAAGGAAATCTTTTACAGGATGAGAAGAATGCTTTATCAGTTGGCCCGGCATTATAGGTTTGACGAAACGGTTATCGGTGTCCAGCTAGGAAATGAAGAAGGATTCAGCTTTTTGGATGAAAGCGATTTTAATCCGGTAACGGCTGAACTTTATAAAGAATGGATGCATAAAACCAATAAAACAGATTATGCCCAGTTTAAAAAAGAGGCAATGGATTGGTGGTGGCAACAATTTACTTCTGCTTATCATGAGGGTGATCCGTATAAAATAATATCGTTTAACCTGGATGCAGCACAAGCGGAAGCCGGAGATCTCGAACGGGTAGCTATGACCGGAACAAGCGCCTCTACCTATGCCGACGGAAACCTGGATGTGATAGGCACTATGTTCTATAAAGGATGGGGCTATAAAGCTATTCTGGGGTTAGACCACAGGTATAATAATTCATATAACTATCAGTTGCCCATATTGATCCCTTCTGAAATAGGTATCGGCCGTTTCAACTCACCTGTCTGGTTCCGTCATTTTATAGCGCATACCCTGGAAAGGGCGGCACAGGGATTCGGCATTTATTGTTACGGGGAAGTTCGTAAAGAATTGCCGGAACTGGGGGACGTACGGAATGAACTGATCCGGATACTGAAGAATATATCTCTGAATGAAGATATCATCTGGGAAGGATTACCCGGATCGGGTGCTGTGTCCTGTCTGGTGGATGAACCGGGGGTACAGGTGAGCCATCTGAACAAAAATGGGCAGGAGACATTGATCTTGATCTATTTCCCGGAAGCAAAAGAGATGACGGATAGTAGCCGGATAGCTCGCCTTCAATCCTTGAAGTTGAATTGCAAGGCGCAGAAGAAGGGGCATTATAAAGTGGATGTTTATAAGAATGGCGAATGCATAAAAAGCAATTCACTCTCATTGAAAGCTGGCATATCCCGGTCGATACCTATAGATGGAATAAGAATGGATGATATTGTATTTGTTTCTATCCGGCAAGATATCTGTAATAAAAATAATAATAAAGGCAAAGAATTATAAAAGTTAAATTAAAAGTAATATATTTGTAACTACTAACAGTAAATTATCTTCCTTAGTATTTATATTAAACTTTAAAACCATGACACAAATTAAAGCGATCGCGCATGTTAACAACCTTACAAAAGATGATTCTACTGACTATTATCTCATTCCGCAGATTTTAGCCACTCTAGGACCCGATGGCATTATTGAACGTTTAAGAAAACGTGAAATTGCTACCAAGAATGTTGATGGTAAAAGCTTTGTTGAGACATTCTTAGAAGAATGCTCTGTAGCATCGGCTGAAGGTTATAATATTGTAACCAGTTTCTTTAAAAGCTCCATCGGCCTCCAAGGCGTAGTTTACGCTGAGGACCTAGGCCATCCTATCGCTGCCAACCGGCTTAAAGTATTGGTTAATCTAACTCAGGGTGAAGGTGCTAAAAAGGCTATCGAAGGCACTTCTATCTTTGCGTATGAACAAACCGGTGCAGTCGGTCCTATCATTCAAGCTGTAATGGATCCGACAGAGATGGTCGCTTCCCATCTGAATCCTGGTTCAATGGTTCTTATACAAGGTATGCGGCTCGCTTTGAAGGGCGACGCAGAATCGGTCGGTATCTTATTTACTAATGCTGACGATTCATCCAAGACAGTATTTATTACTCCGGCTAAGGTATATCCGAATACTTCTACCAAACTTCAATTTGTACTTCCTCCGGAAGTAACTGAAGGTACATGGTTTATTACAGTAACAACACAAGCTAGCGGTAATAGCACCATTCTGACTAAAGAACCCCGGTCATATCAGTTTAATACTATATTAAAAGTAGGAAATGCAGGTAGTGGAGGCGGTGACCGTCCGGAGATCGAATAAAGCTTCTTCCATCACATGGAATAAGTAATGTAGCAGACACGGAAGTGGTAATGTAGCAGACACGGAAGTGGTAATGTAGCAAACACGGAAGTGGTAATGTAGCAAACACGGAAGTGGTAATGTAGCAGACATGGAAGTGGTAATGTAGCAAGCATGGAACAAATTAGTTCTTAAACTAAAATTTATAAGGATATGTGGATTTATACAATATATCTATAAATAATATATATGTATTTATCCACATATCTTTTTTATCACTACATTTGAACATATATAAATTATTAACAATGAATAAACTAATTATTTATCTTATATCGATTTTTTGCTGTCTTCCTTTATGGGCAGCACATCAACCGGAGTTCTCGACTTCCGGATTCTTTCGGATGGATCATTCCGGACGTGAGGTTTTCTCGATGAATCCTGCCTGGCGTTTCTATAAAGGAGGTCTGGCTGGTGCAGAAGCCAACGGTTTTAATGATAAAGACTGGACGGTGGTTTCCTTACCACATGGCATCGAATACCTGCCGACAGAAGCCAGCGGTTGTGTCAACTATCAGGGAGAATCCTGGTATCGCAAGCATTTCACACCAGATGTCGCTTTAAAAGGGAAAAAGCTGTTCCTGCATTTCGAAGCCATCATGGGTAAGAGTAAAGTGTTTGTGAACGGAAAACAGCTGACGGAGCATTTTGGCGGTTATCTGCCTGTAGTGGTGGATGTGACAGAGGCACTGGACTGGAACGGAGATAACGTAATTGCAGTCTGGACCGACAACAGCGACGATCCTTCCTATCCTCCCGGAAAGGCACAGGATGTATTGGATTATACTTATTTCGGAGGAATTTACCGCGACTGCTGGCTGGTAGCCCATAACAACATCTTTATCACAGACCCGAATTATGAGAATGAGATTGCCGGAGGCGGCTTGTTCGTCGCTTTTGACAAGGTCTCGGATGTTTCGGCCGAAGTTTTGTTGAAAATACAGGTTCGTAACGAAACGAAGAAAGCATTTACCGGTGTGGTAGAATATGAATTGCAACAACCGGATGGCAAACAGGTCGCTTTTCTGAATGATAAGATCAGGATAAAAGCAGGTAAGGCTGTGACTAGTTCAGATAAACTGCTGGTGAAGGATCCGTTGCTATGGAGTCCTTCTTCTCCTGCTTTATATAACCTGTTGGTTCGTATCCGTGATGAAGAAGGGAATGTGATTGATGGCTATCGACGCCGTATCGGTATCCGTAGCATTGAGTTTAAAGGGAAAGACGGCTTTTGGCTGAACGGCAAACCTTATGATAAACCGTTGATCGGGGCTAACCGTCATCAGGACTTTGCCGTTGTGGGCAATGCCGTGGCAAACAGTATCCATTGGCGTGATGCTAAAAAGCTGAAAGATACTGGTATGGAAGTGATCCGTAACGCCCATTGTCCGCAAGACCCGGCCTTTATGGATGCTTGCGACGAACTGGGGTTGTTCGTTATTGTGAATACGCCCGGCTGGCAGTTCTGGAACGATGCGCCTGAGTTTGCGCAACGTGTTTACAGTGACATACGTAATCTGGTGCGTCATGACCGTAACCATCCTTCGGTATGGCTTTGGGAACCGATCCTGAATGAGACCTGGTATCCGGCAGATTTTGCCAAGAACACCAATGATATCGTGCATGCCGAATACCCTTATCCTTCCTGCTATTGCGGCAGTGACAGCGAAGCACGCGGTCATGAAGTATTTCCGGTGCTCTTTACCCATCCCCGGAATGCAGATGCGGAATGGGCTTTGAAACAATCGGATGATTCGAAGACCTATTTCACCCGTGAATGGGGAGATAACGTAGACGACTGGAATTCACATAATTCACCCAGCCGTGTTGCCCGCAATTGGGGTGAACAGGCCATGCTGGTACAGGCACAACATTATGCTTCTCCGTCTTACCCTTATACCAGCTATGATGCTTTGTTCCAGACTTCCCGCCAGCATGTAGGTGGTTGTTTGTGGCATTCGTTCGATCATCAGCGTGGTTATCATCCGGATCCTTTCTACGGAGGAATCATGGATGTATTCCGCCAGCCTAAGTTCTCTTATTATATGTTTATGGCACAACGTCCGCCAGTGAAGACTGATCTGATAGCCGAAACAGGTCCGATGGTTTTTATAGCACACGAAATGACGCCGTTCTCAGGAAAAGACGTGGTTGTTTATTCCAATTGCGATGAGGTGCGGCTGACTTACAACAAAGGAGGAAAAACATATACTTATAAGAAGGATAAGAACCGTAAGGGAATGCCTTCGCCCGTTATCACTTTCCCCGATGTTTATGATTTTATGATAGATAAAGCCTTGTCGAGAGAACGGAAACAAGCCGATGTTTATCTGTTGGCTGAAGGGCTGATAGACGGAAAAGTAGTTGCTACCCATAAAGTAACACCTGCCCGCCGTCCTGAGAAACTATTGCTTTGGGTGGATAACGAAGGGATGAACCTGGAAGCAAACGGCTCTGATTTTGTAACAGTTATTGCCGCCGTAGCCGATAAGCAAGGCAACATCAAGCGGCTGAACAATTACTTCATCAAGTTCCATATCGAAGGTGAAGGGCGTATCCTGGGAGGAAGCGATGTGATGGCAAATCCGGCTCCGGTGAAATGGGGAACTGCTCCGGTACTGGTACAGTCTACCTTGAAACCGGGGAAGATCAAAGTCATAGCCAGTGTCCTGATGGAAGGCTCCCAGATGCCGATCAGTGCAGAACTTGAACTGGAAAGTACCCCGGCCGTTTATCCGTTACTCTATAACCAATCGGAGGCCGCTCTTATTCCTCTGACTGTAACCGGCAAGACAGATATGCAAATGAGCAAATCATCCGCCGAACGCGAAGTCGAACGTCTTCAAAAAGAAGTGAATGCCTTAAAACTGAAAGAGGTGGAAAGACAGCAGACTGAGTTCGGAGAACAGAGATAAGCAATTCTAATCCAAAAGAACGAATGAAACAGAATAAGATACCGCATACTTACACAATTATATCTGTTGTAATCCTGATCTGTGCCGCTCTTTCCTGGATCATTCCTGCCGGCGAATACTCCAGGGAGGTACGGGTTGTCAATGGTACCGAACGTACGGTTATTGTAGATAACTCCTTTCATGCAGTCGATCTCGCTCCGCAGAGCTGGCAGGTCTTCGGTGTGTTGCTGGAAGGATTCGAGAAACAGGCTGGCATCATAGCTTTCCTGCTGATTATCGGGGGAGCTTTCCATATTATGAACAGTAGCCGGGCGATTGATACCGGGATACTATCTTTCTTGCGTAGTTCGCGTAAGGTGGAGAAATATGGCTTTTTCCGGATGATTGGAGTGAATAATGTCGTGATATCCTTGATTATAATCCTGTTCAGTTTGTTCGGAGCCGTATTCGGCATGAGTGAGGAGACGCTTGCGTTTGTCATCATCATTGTGCCGCTTGCCATATCGATGGGGTATGATTCTATCACAGGACTCTGTATGGTTTATGTGGCGGCACATGTCGGTTTTTCAGGTGCTATACTGAATCCGTTTACAATCGGGATTGCGCAGGGATTGTCTGACTTGCCGCTGTTCTCCGGTTTCGGTTACCGGTTGTTTTGCTGGGTGGTACTTACTTCTATCCTGATCGTTATCGTTCTCCGTTATGCGGCGAAGGTGAAAAAGAATTCGAAGCTGTCTCCTATGTATGAGGCGGATGCCTACTGGCGGGAAAAGGGAGAAGTTGCTTCCGAAGAGATACAGGAAGAAAAGACGACGCGTTCCGCCTGGGTTGTCTACCTGTTGTTATTGCTTTCATTGACAGGCTTTTCGATCTATTACCCTTCTACCACATTTGAAGTAGGAGAGAGTGCTGTGAGTTTTCCGGCAGTACCGGTGTTTACCGCCCTTTTTGCTTTGACCGGTTGGTTGGGACTGCGCAAGTCAAATCAGTTTTTTATTTTGAACTTATTGGGCTATACTATTGTCTTTCTGGTAGTAGGAGTAATGGGGTATGGATGGTATCTGATGGAAATATCGGCTATCTTCCTGGCTATGGGACTGTTGTCCGGGTTTGCCAATAACGAGGGAGCCGACGGGATCATCAGCCAGTTCCTGACCGGAGCTAAAGATATGCTTTCGGCTGCACTGGTAGTCGGACTGGCGGGCGGGATTATCCAGATACTACAGGACGGGCGCATCATCGATCCGATCCTGCATAGTATGGCAACTTTGATGGGAGAGGCCGGAAAGATTGCTTCCCTCGGAGTTATGTACCTGATCCAGACTACGATCAATATTATTATCCCTTCCGGTTCGGCGAAGGCGGCATTGACTATGCCGATTATGGCACCATTCTCGGATGTGATCGGTATTTCCCGCCAGGCAACAGTGCTGGCGTTCCAGTTCGGTGACGGGTTTACCAATATGATCACACCTACTTCCGGTGTTTTGATGGGAGCGCTCGGATTGGCTCGTATACCTTATGAAATATGGGTGAAGTGGTTTTTCCGCATTCTTATCCTGTTTATTTTGCTGGGAATGTTATTGTTAATTCCCACAGTTTTAATACCTTTGGATGGATTCTAATCACTTATTCTAAAATACTGCGATATGAAAAAGAATTTTTTAGGGCTATTGGCCTGCTTGGGCATGATGATCGCCTTACCGTGTTGTAAACCCTCACCTGCTGAGTGGAAATTGGTTTGGGAAGATAACTTCGATCAGACCGGTAGTTTTGATCCCGCTTCATGGAGTAAGATCCCTCGTGGCAAATCCGACTGGAATAACTATATGTCCGATTTTGACTCCTGCTATGCTATGCGTGACGGGAAGTTGGTATTGCGCGGCTTAGTTAATCACAGTTTGCCGAACGATACGGCAGCCTATATAACTGGTGGTGTTTATACAAAGGATAAAGTAGGCTTTACTAACGGGCGTCTGGAAATTCATGCAAAGCTGAACGGAGCGACCGGCGCATGGCCTGCTTTCTGGCTACTGCCCCAGGATGGTAAATGGCCCGGCGGAGGTGAGATCGACATTATGGAGCGTCTGAACAATGATAGTATCGCTTATCAGACAGTCCATTCCCATTATACTTTCGATCTGGGCATTAAAGATAATCCGAAACAGGGGAGCACGGGACTTATCAACCCGGATGATTTTAATACCTACACAGTAGAAATGTATCCGGATAGTCTGGTGTTTTTCATAAATGAAACCCGTACGTTTGCCTATCCCCGGATTGAAACGGATAAGGAAGGGCAGTTCCCCTTTAATGACGGTAAATTCTATCTGTTGCTGGATATGCAGCTAGGCGGTAGCTGGGTAGGTGCCGTTGATCCGGAAGATCTGCCGGTAGAAATGGAGATCGACTGGGTTCGCTTCTATCAAAAGCAATAAAAATGACTTCATAGGGTACAAGAGAGCCTTTCGCATAGAAACGAAAGGCTTTTTTTATATTCTTATATCTGTATAAATGAATAAATCGCCGTTGTTAAAATAAACATCGTATCTTTGGCGTTTGTTATACGACTAAAGATACACGAGCTATGTTAGATATACAGTCTATCCGGAAAGATTTTCCAATACTGGAACATAAGATATACGATAAACCGCTCATTTACTTTGATAACGGTGCTACAACGCAGAAGCCCCGGTGTGTGGTTGAAAAGATAGAAAGCGGTTATTATAATGTAAATGCCAACATCCATCGCGGAGTGCATTTTCTGAGCCAGGCTGCAACCGAAGCGCATGAAGAGGCACGTAAAACCGTACAATCATTCCTGAATGCACGTTCTTCCAACGAAATCATTTTTACACGCGGAACGACGGAGGCGATCAATCTGATAGCTTCCAGCTTCACCGACGAGTGTATGTCGGCTGGCGATGAGGTGATTGTCTCTGTTATGGAGCATCATTCCAATATCGTCCCCTGGCAGATACAGGCGGCCCGCAAAGGAATAGCCTTGAAAGTGATCCCGATGAATGAAAAGGGGGAACTGGATATGGAGCAGTTCCGTGAACTTTTCTCGGAACGGACGAAGCTGGTTTCCGTAACCCATGTCTCGAATGTGCTGGGTACAATAAATCCGGTGAAAGAAATAATTGAGGAAGCGCATAATCATGATGTGCCGGTATTGATAGACGGTGCGCAGGCTGTGCCTCACCTGGCAGTCGATGTGCAGGATCTGGATGCTGAGTTCTATGTATTCTCCGGTCATAAAGTATACGGGCCTACCGGTATCGGTGTGTTGTACGGAAAAGAAGAATGGCTGGATAAACTGCCTCCTTACCAGGGGGGGGGCGAAATGATCGCGACTGTCTCGTTCGAGAAGACGACATTCAATGAATTACCGTTTAAATTTGAAGCCGGTACTCCTGATTATATCGGTAGTACGGCTTTGGCAGAAGCCTTGCGTTATGTCAATCGTTTGGGGATGGATAATATCGCTGTTTACGAAGACGAACTGTTACGTTATGCGACTGATAAGCTGAATGCAATCGAAGGGATGCGTATTTTCGGGCAGGCTGACCATAAGGGGGCGGTCCTTTCTTTTTTGGTTGGCAATATTCACCATTATGATATGGGGATGCTGCTCGACCGTTTGGGTATTGCCGTGCGTACCGGTCACCATTGTGCCCAACCGCTGATGCAGGCTTTAGGCATTGAAGGAACCGTGCGTGCTTCTTTCTCCTTTTATAATACGAAAGAGGAGATCGATACTTTTGCAGCCGGGGTAGAACGTGTAAGAAAAATGTTTTAATAAGTAGTCTATGTTATATTACCTGAAGAAATATCCAATATCCTTGACAATCATTCTGGTTGTTATTTATCTGTCGTTTTTCAAGCCGCCTTCAGTGGAGATCGGAAAGATCCCGGGAATAGACAAGGTAGTCCATATTTGTATGTATGCCGGATTGTCCGGTATGCTTTGGATCGAGTTTTTACGTAATCACCGGAAATATGATGAGGTCTTGTGGCATGCCTGGATAGGTGCCGTGCTTTGTCCGATCCTGATGAGCGGGGCGATTGAATTATTGCAGGAATATTGTACGTCATATCGGGGAGGCGACTGGTTTGACTTCCTGGCAAACATCACAGGAGTTGTACTGGCAACCTTATTCTCTTATTTCGTGTTGCGCCCCTGGATGATAAAAAAGAAGATAGTAAATTGATTCATACAAATAAAACGCTATGTTGTTACCTTATTTGGAAGCGAACCGGATAGAAGCCGGATGTGATGAAGCCGGACGCGGATGTTTGGCCGGATCGGTATTTGCCGCTGCTGTTATTTTACCGCCTGATTTCAAGAACGATGATTTGAATGACAGCAAACAGTTGAGCGAAAAGAAACGGTATGCCTTGCGTCCTGTTATAGAGAAAGAGGCAATAGCCTGGGCTGTCGGCATCGTTACTCCTGAAGAAATTGATAAGATAAACATACTGAAGGCTTCTTTTCTGGCTATGCACCGTGCCATTGACCAGTTGCAGGTAAGACCGGAGCATTTGTTGATCGATGGAAATCGCTTTACTCCTTATCCCGATATAAAACATACGACAGTGGTGAAGGGGGATGGTAAATATCTGAGTATCGCCGCTGCCTCCATCCTTGCCAAAACTTATCGTGACGATTATATGGATGAACTTGCCAAAGAGTATCCGGATTATCACTGGACTGAAAATAAAGGTTACCCCACTAAAGCCCACCGTGAAGCAATCCGTACGATCGGAATTACCCCTTATCACCGTAAAACATTTACTTTATTACCGGAACAATTAACATTGAATTTTTAGTTTTTATCCTTCATCTTTTATTCTTTAGAGGATAAGCCTTGACTTGTAAAGCAGTTTGAGGTGAATGATCTGACCGTTCGGGTGAATGGTTATGATCTGTTATTCCCATAACCAAAAAGTGTTTAGTGCTCTCTTTGGACTATTTTTTTTAACATAGTTCACATAGGACTAGGTCTTTTAAGAAGATAAAGGGACTTTTCTCTGCAAGAAAGAAGTGATTTATAGCCTTATTTTATTAATTTTTGCATCAAAGTATATTGTTTTTGCAAAAAATACTATATTTGCAATCGGTTTCTTAACCTAGTCCTATGTGAACTATGTTAATAATACCACTAGTGTTGATATTTTGAAAAACTTAGTTTGATAAAATATGCAGGTAACTCGATCTGATAATTTACTATTGGATTGTCTTCTTTGGATACATATAGAATATTGTTGTTGTTGTTGATTTTTAGAAAAAAAACGCTAATTGTTTGTTGTGGTATAAAAACGCTAAAAAGTTCCTGTCTTCTGTATTGTGCAGAGGGAGATATATACATCTAAAAAGTCTATATAAAATTGTCTAACTTTTATTCCAGGTTGATTATGAGGTACAATAGCAGCTAGTAGAGGAGGTAGAAGGATCGTTCCTTTTTTAACCTAATCCGTGAATAGTTTTTTTATTCAAGTTCTAATCGTTAATTAATTAAGTTATGAATAATTACACAAAGAAAGTTGCCTGCATGGCCATTCCTTTGTTTTGTCTTAATTTGACCATGGCGGCTGAAAGCAATCTTTCAGACCTTGATATCCGGAAAGCCGTAGCAATAGAGGAAGCAGCATCGGTAAATCAGAATACCCGCAAAGTGACAGGTGTCGTTAAAGATGAAAACGGGGAACCGGTAATTGGCGCCAGTGTTGTTGAAGTAGGTACCACTAATGGTATTATGACAGATATGGACGGAAAGTTTGAATTGTCCGTCAAAGCTAACGGTTCATTGCAAGTCTCTTATGTAGGCTTTGTAACCCAAACAATAAAACCAGGAAATAAAAACAATATTCAAATCATATTACAGGAAGACAACCAGGCTTTGGACGAAGTGGTGGTGGTAGCTTTCGGTAAAAGTACGAAAGAAGCCTTTACCGGTTCTGCCGGCATAATGAAATCGGACGACCTTCTGAAAGCGCAGGTTTCGAACCCGGCCCAGGCTTTGGCTGGGCGTGTAGCCGGTGTACAGTTAAGCAATTCTTCTTCACAACCGGGTAGCTCGCCTTCTATTACAATTCGTGGTTTCGGTTCAATATCTTCAGATACAGAACCTTTGATCGTGGTTGACGGTATGCCTTTCGATGGTGACCTGAACCTGATAAACTCGAATGATATCGAGTCGATGACCGTATTGAAAGATGCAGCTTCCAATGCATTGTATGGTGCCCGTGGTGCCAATGGTGTTATCATGATTACCACGAAGAAGGGTAAAAATGGCGATGCAAAAGTTTCTGTTGATGCCAAATGGGGTGCTAACTCGAATGGTCTCCAGAATTATAAGACGACAAACGCCCAGCAGTTCTACGAAACTTATTACAAGATGTTATATAACTATTATATAACTGAACCGGGCGGCTCTATGTCGGCAACAGATGCTCATGCCTTGGCAAATCAACATCTGACAAACTCATCCAGTGGTGTCGGCCCGGGTTATATGATATATACGGTTCCCGAAGGGCAAGACTTTATCCAACAGGGTGGTGTAATGAATCCGGGAGCGACCATGGGAGCACTATATGATTATAATGGACAAAAATTCTGGTTGCAGGCCGATGACTGGGAAGAGATCGGTTTGCAGAACGGTTTCCGTCAAGAGTATAACGTATCGGTATCAGGTGCTTCCGAGCGTATAAACTATTATACATCTATAGGATATCTGGATCAGGACGGTATTCAGGAAGGCTCCATGCAAAAACGTTTAACAGCACGTGCAAAGCTGGATTACCAGGCAAAAAAATGGTTGAAAGTCGGTGCAAACTTCAACTATACAAAATATAATTACAGTCAGACATCCGAAGGTACAATCGGTACTGGAACTATCTGGAGCACCATAAAGAGCCAAGCTCCCATTTATCCTGTTTACCTCCGGGATGCAAATAAGAATATCATGATCGATCAGTGGGGAGAGAAAATGTATGACTTTGCACAAGCTTACGATCTGACTCGTGCAGGCGGTGTGGGAGGTAACTGTATTTTCTCAAACAAATATCGTTCTGATGAAACGACCGGTAACTCTTTTATTGCCAGTGGTTATGCAGATATTAATCTGACTCAGGATCTGACCTTCACGTTTAATGCCAATGCATATGATTATGATCGTCGTTATACCTATGCAACCAGTCCTTTTGTCGATTACTATACCAGTTCTTCTGATAATGGCTACTTGTCGAAAGCTTCTTATCGCACTTTCACTTATAATACGCAACAGTTGTTGAATTATAACAAGCAGTTCGGTAAACATGATGTCGGAGCAATGGTCGGTCATGAATATTATAATTACAAATATGAATCATTGAGTGCTTCCGGACGTAATTTCGGAATCGATGGAACACGTGAACTGGCTACTCTTTTGAATTTGAATAATAATCCATATTCTTATTCAAATTCTTATAATAATGAAGGTTACTTCTTCCGTGCTATGTATAATTACGATGCGAAGTATTTCGGTTCGGTATCTTATCGTCGTGATGCTTCTTCACGTTTTGCGAAAGAACACCGTTGGGGTAACTTCTGGTCTGTCGGTGGTGCTTGGCTTATTTCTAAAGAAGCTTTCTTTAACGCACCTTGGGTGAACTCTTTGAAGCTGAAGGCTTCTGTCGGTTCTCAGGGTAATGACAATATCGGTGATTATTTGTATGCCGATTCTTACAAAGTGGTAAATAATGATGATCAGGCTGCTTACCAGTGGCGTCAGAAAGGTTCCAGTGATATTACTTGGGAAACCAATACAAACTGGAATATAGGTACAGAATTTGATCTTTTCGGCGGACGCTTGGGCGGTAGCCTGGATTATTTCTATCGGAAAACCAGTGATATGTTGTTTTCTCTGAATACACCTCCTTCTATTGGTTACACCAGTTATTTCGTTAACTTGGGTGATATGCGTA
The DNA here is from genome assembly GCF_000969835.1 of Parabacteroides goldsteinii DSM 19448 = WAL 12034. Lineage (GTDB taxonomy): Bacteria > Bacteroidota > Bacteroidia > Bacteroidales > Tannerellaceae > Parabacteroides > Parabacteroides goldsteinii. Next base: position 1,246,152 of record NZ_KQ033912.1, on the reverse strand, counting down.
ATGCCGGTATTGAGTTGGTTTTGCAGGGAACTCTGATCAGCAATAAGGATTTCAAATGGGATGTCAACTTCAATATTTCTCATGTAAAGAATAAAGTATTGACTTTACCGGATGCAATCAAAACAACAAAGGTAGACGGACATAATGGTTATGTCAATCTGGATAAATCGTTTGTATCCAAGTACAAATATTTTGTGGCAGAAGGTCTTTCTCTGTATACTTGGTACTTGCCTAAATTTGCCGGTTTGGATCCTGAAACAGGAGAGTCTTTATTCTATAAAGATATTCTTGATGAGGCAGGAAATGTCACAGGACAGGAAACAACCAAAGATGCAAGTCAGGCAACCGATTATCTGATTGGTGATGCTCTTCCTTCTTTCTATGGTGGTTTGGGTACTTCATTATCCTATCGTGGTTTTGACTTCTCTATCAACCTGAACTATCAATTGGGTGGAAAGGCTTACGATTATACTTATCAGACATTGATGCACACCAGCACCACTACGTCTACAACTTGGCATAAGGACATCTTGAATGCCTGGTCGCCGGAGAATACAGGTTCAAATATTCCGCGTTTGCAGTTTGCAGAAAAGTATTCACAGAATCCGCGTTCAGACCGTTTCATTACTAACGCAAGCTATCTGAATATCCAGAATATTAATCTGGGATATACATTGCCTTCCAGTCTGACACAGAAGTACAATGTTCAGAATATACGTGTTTATTTCTCGGGAGAAAACCTGTTCTACTTCTCTGCACGCCAGGGATTCGATCCTCGCTATACATTGAAAGGATACAGTAATCCGGAACTTTATTCTCCGATACGTACTATCTCAGGTGGTATTTCATTGACATTCTAAACACTAAAAAGAAAACATCATGAAGAAATATAAGATTTTATTGGCTGCTGCGGCTCTTCTGGGGTTAAGTAGCTGTATCGAAGAAACATTGCCGACAGAATATGTGTTGAATGACCAGATTCAAGCATCGGAATCGGCTTTACAAGGGATGGTCAACTCTATTTATACTTCAATGGGCGGGTATATAAATGATGACGGTGGTATAGAAATGATTTCGTATGGTAGTATGCGTGCCATGCTTGAACATAGTACGACCCAGTTTGTCTGTTCCGGAGCGAATGGGTATAACACCATGGGCGCTTATTGCTATGGAGCGATCAGTGCTACCGGTTCCAATCGTGGATTGTATCCTTCTTATCTCTATTATTCTTATATCAAGAATGTAAACGATATTATCGGCATGATCGATGTGAATGATTTGGATGATACGAAAAAGGGATATCTGGGCGTCAGCTACGCTTACCGTGCACTTTATTATCTGGATCTGGTTCAGATTATGGAATACAAGAAACCGACCGATAGCCGTTACAGCTATGTAAGTCCTGAAAATGACTTGACGAATTTGGGTGTACCTATTGTAACGGAGAAGACAACATCGGAAGAGGCTTCCAATAATCCGCGTGCAACAGTGGATGCAGCCTATGATTTGATCCTGAGTGACTTGCAGCAGGCAGAAACATATCTGAGCGGATATACCCGTACTGATAAAACCCAGCCGAACCTGGCGGTTGTGTATGGTTTGTATGCCCGTACATATGCTAATCTGGCTTCTCGTGTGAAAACATCCGTTACCTATAAAGACGAAGCATCCTATTGGCAGAAATCCGGTGAATATGCAGATAAGGCTATTTCTGTAGCCGGTTGTACTCCATTGACGGAAGCAGAATGGACCGATCCGGTTAATGGCTTTAACAATCGTAACTCTCAGAATTCATGGATGTGGGCTACTTCTATTTCCGAAGGTAATACCACTGCTGCTACGGGAAACAATCAGTCATTCTCTTTTGCTATGATCTTCGGAACGGAAACGACTTTCAGTGTGTATGGTTGGCGTGTTGGTCGTTCACTCGATCGTAAATGGTACGAGCGCCTTTCGGATAACGACTTCCGTAAGAAATCATGGTTGGACCCCAGCTTTTTCTATGAATCGAAAAACCAGAAAGAGGGTGAGCCGTATTTAGTGGAGAGAGATGCTGATGGCAAGTTTATTAATAACAAATGGGCATTGAACGATGTAAGTACAAGTACTACTCAAAGCGATTGGAGTGATGATTATTCTGGATTCGGTCCTGATAAATATCAATATAAGTACAACAGTTCTGCCTCATGGATTCGTGCACGTATCAATTCGTCTAACGGTTTCCAGTCATGGCCGTGGTTGTATGTAAATATGAAATTCCGTCCGCATAATGGAGACTATCGTACTCATACTGTCGGTGGTGCAGTCGATTATCCGATCATGCGTATTGAGGAAATGTATTACTTGAAAGCAGAGGCAGCACTTCATACATCGGGAGTACCTGCGGCAGCAAAAGCATTGGAGGATATTGTGAAAACACGTAACTCCGCTTATACCTGTACAGCAACTACTGCCGACGCATTCCTGGATGAATATGTTTTCCAGAAAGGTATCGAATTCTGGGGTGAGGGAATTAATTATTTTGATGCTAAACGTTTGGAAGTTGGTATCCACCGTGCTTACAAAGGTTCCAACTGTGAACGTTATCAGCACTGTATTGATATGGATGGTGCCTATGTAGGTTGGACTCCGGGCTGGAACCAGGCTGAATTGAATGCTAATCCTGCCATCTTCCATTATAATAATCCGTATACGAATCCGACGACTTATTATGTGTTTAAGTCTAATGATGAGCTTAGGCCGTATTATGGTACCGAAATCACTGAATAAGAAGGATTATTTGAAATAGTAGAAAGGTATGTCGCGGTTGTCGGCATACCTTTTTTGTTTGAATTATCCTTGTTCTTTTGTGCGGTAGGCCAGTGCGTACATTCGCATTTGCTTGACCATAGCCACCAGGCCGTTTGAGCGGGTAGGGGAAAGGTGCTCCTTCAATCCGATCTGCTCAATGAAATAAAGATCGGTATCCAGAATCTCCTGCGGGGTATGGCCGGACAGGACGTTGATCAGTAAGGATACGATACCTTTTACAATCACAGCGTCGCTTTCGCCTTTGAATATAATTTTACCGTCCTCGTAGTCTGCCTGAAGCCATACACGGCTCTGGCAACCTTCGATCAGGTTACTTTCTGTTTTATACTTTTCTTCCAGCGGGGGAAGTGAGTTGCCTAAATCGATCAGCAACGCATACTTGTCCATCCAGTCGTCGAAGGCTGAGAACTCTTCAATAACGTTATCCTGAAGTTCGTTGATAGTCATTGTTTGTATTATTTCTTTTGTCGGTTATATACTACTTCCAGTACCGTTTGCCCTACCGCTTTAAGGGTTTCGCGGTCGATATTTTCCATATTGTCCTTTTGTGTATGCCAGTACCAACCGAAACCGCTTTTGCTGTCAGGGTCGTAGTTGATAATGTCGATACAAGGGATATTGCGTCCTTTGATCACATATTCGTGATCGTCGGTGATGGCGCCGCCTGTCGCATTGATGAAATACCTGCCGTATCCGAGGTTACGTGCCGTGCTCCATACCATTTCCACAATGTTGCCAGCCTTGCTCAAGGAAGTCTGTTCCTTGAAGAAAGTGGCATTTTTAGCTCCGACCATATCCAGCAGGATACCGAAGTCGGCGCGGTAATTGGGTACGTGCGGATTCTTTGCCCAGAACTGGGTACCCAGACACCAGGTGTCGGGTTTATAATCGTCTACAAACTCCGGAGTACCGTAATCTTCCGCATCGAAGAAGATGATGTCGATACCTACTCCGGGATCTTTTTGCCCGATCTGCCTGGCTATTTCAAGCAAGGCTCCTACACCGCTGGCTCCATCGTCGGCTCCGTCGATCGCTTTGCGATGATTAGCCGGGTCGGGATCGTGGTCGGAATAAGGACGCGAATCCCAATGGGCGAAGAGCAGGATGCGTTTATTGTTTTCCGGGTTGAAAGAGCCGATGATGTTTTTGGCTTCCAGTCCGGTATTGTCGTAGGCGGTAAGCATGGCTTCCTGTTCGTATACTTTGGCCCCGAAACGTTTCAGTTCGGAGGCGAGATAGTTGCCGCATGCTTTATGGGCATCGGTGTTCGGTACGCGTGGGCCGAATTTTACCTGGTTTTCAACAAAAACATAGGCGCTGTCGGCATTGAAAGAAGGCGTTGTTGTCATTGGCGTCTGGCTGACTGTCGTTACTTCCTGTTGCTGGTTCTTTGCCTGGCTACAGGCGAGCAATGAAAAAGCAAATAGAGCTATATACAAAACGTGCATCATATATCTGTTAGTATTTCTTTATTATCATCCGTTATAGGCCGACTGTACACGTGACATGACACGCAGCAGGTTGCCTCCCCATATCTTTGCAATATCATTCTCCTTGTAGCCGTCTTTCAGAAGGCGCAGGGTGATATTGATCAGTTCGTTGCTTGCCCGGCATCCGATCAGTTCGCCGTCGCCGTCGAAATCGGAGCCAATGCCCACGTGGTTGATACCGATCAGGTCCACTATATGATTAATGTGGCGTATGGCGTCGGTAAGCGATGCTTTTTCAGCATCTTCATTGATAAAGCCTTTATAAAGGCATACTTGTACTACGCCTTGTTTTTCGGCCAGTGCTTTCAGTTGGTCATCCGTCAGGTTGCGCGGATGGTTGCACAGGGCGCGTGCCGAAGAATGTGAAGCGATGATCGGTTGTGTGCTGATTTCCAACGCATCGTAGAAGGTACTTTCGGCAGCGTGCGACACATCTACCAGGATGCCCAACCGGTTCATTTCGGCAACCACTTCTTTTCCGAAAGGACTTAGTCCGCCCCATTCTGCATCTCCGCGGGCAGAGTCGCATATGTCGTTGCTCCCGTTGTGGCAAAGCGTGATATAGCTGACGCCCAGCTCTTTGAAACGGGCTATGTTTCGAATGTCTTTACCTATGGCATAACCGTTTTCCAAACCCAACATGATTGCTTTCTTGCCGGCATCTTTCGTTACCCATACTTCCTGTGAAGTCCGGGCGATGTTCATTCTGCCGCGGTTAATTTCCATTTGGCGATGAATCTCGTTCAACCGGTTCATGGCAAAATCGGTTGCCTGCTGCAATGATTCGTCATCCCGTTTGCCTTGCGGGATATAAGCGACCATGATCGCAGCGTCGACCATTCCTTCTTCCATCAGCGGCAGGTTTACTTTGCCTCCCTCTTTCAGTCCGATATTGAACTGGCCGGGGAAGATCATCGGTGTGTCCGTATGAGAATCGAGTATGACGTTCCGGCTATGGATGCGTTTGGCTTCCTTGAACAGGCGGGCCATTTCCACATGATGCCTGAACAGTTCGAGCATAAGTTCGTCGTCGTTGGCAGCCATTGCTTCGGGATGCCATTGCACACTGAAAATCTCTTTTTCGGGATGCTCCATGGCCTCGTTGATACCATCCGGGGCAACTGCCGTTTCTTTAAATTCGGGTGCGATATCTTTGACTGCCTGATGATGGAAAGAGTTGACGAATATATCCGGTTCTTTCTTTAATATATCGAACAGGCGCGAAGAAGTATCGGTGATCTGTACGGAATGGGAAACCTGTTCGCGCGGCATTGTCTGGCTATGCTTGAACAACCTGGCTTCGTGTTGCGAATGGATATCCTGATATACGGAACCGCCGAAGGCTACGTTGATAAGTTGGTGGCCGCGGCAAATACCCATGACGGGTAACTGGCGGTTAGTTGCCAGCCTAAGCAAGATAAGATCGAACTCGTCGCGGAAAGTATCCACGTCCTGTAATTGCGGAACGGGTTCCTCCCCGACATAAAGCGGGTTGATATCTCCGCCGCCGCTCATCAGCAGTCCGTCCAGTCCGGATACGATTGCCGTAAGTGCTTCCATATCCGTAATGACAGGGATCAGCACCGGGGCTCCTCCTGCTTTCAGTACGGATTGCACATAGGTATCGGCTATACAGGAAAGTCCGTCTTTCCGGTTTGAAGATATTCCTATGCGGGGAGGTTGAAGTTTTTCTTTTTTCGGACTGAAATTGTCAACTTCCCTGAATAAGGCTTCTAAACTCGGACGACGGACTTGATAATTCATAACTATACTTTTTAATTGACAATTGAAATTGACAACTGACAATTATAGATAGTCGCTAATAAATTGTCAATTGTCTATTGTTAATTGTCCGCTGATTAAGCGTCAATATTTGCGTAAGTTGCATTCTCTTCAATAAACTCGCGGCGCGGACCTACTTCTTCACCCATTAACATGGCAAAGATCTGGTCTGCTTCTGCTGCGCTGTCGATCGTGATCTGCTTCAACGTACGGTTTTCAGGATTCATGGTTGTATCCCATAACTGGTGGTCGTTCATTTCTCCCAAACCTTTGTATCGTTGTGTATGGATCTGGTTCTCGTTACCTCCACCATATTTATCGATGAATGCCTGGCGTTGTTGCTCTGTCCAGCAGTATTCTTCTACTTTACCTTTCTTACAGAGGTAAAGGGGAGGAGTAGCCAGGTAAACATATCCGTTTTCGATCAAGGAACGCATTCTGCGGAAGAAGAAAGTAAGAATCAATGTGGCAATGTGGCTTCCGTCCACGTCGGCATCGGTCATGATGATAACCTTGTGGTAGCGGAGCTTGCTCAGGTTCAATTCCTTCGGATCTTCCTCTGTACCGATAGTAACACCCATTGCACGGAAGATGTTCTGGATTTCTTCACTTTCGAACACTTTGTGGTCCATCGCCTTTTCTACGTTCAGGATCTTACCACGAAGCGGCAGGATAGCCTGGAACACACGGTCGCGGCCCTGTTTAGCCGTACCGCCTGCCGAGTCCCCTTCGACCAGGAATAATTCGCAGATTGCTGCGTCTTTCGAAGAACAGTCGGCTAGTTTACCGGGCAGACCGCCACCGGTCATCGGTGATTTGCGCTGAACCAGTTCACGTGCTTTACGGGCAGCCTGACGTGCCTGTGCGGCCAGAACGACCTTGTCGACGATGATTTTTGCTTCTTTCGGATGTTCTTCCAGATAATAACCCAATGCTTCTCCGATGGCCTGGTCTACGGCACCGGTCACTTCACTGTTACCCAGTTTTGTTTTTGTCTGTCCTTCAAACTGCGGTTCGGCCACCTTGATAGAGATAACGGCTGTCAGACCTTCGCGGAAGTCATCGCCCTGGATCTCTACTTTTGCTTTTTCCAGCAACTTGGAGTCTTCAGCATATTTCTTCAGTGTACGTGTCAGACCACGACGGAAACCGGCGAGGTGTGTACCACCTTCAATTGTATTAATATCATTTACATAGGAGAACACGCTTTCGTTGAAAGATGTGTTGTATGTCATGGCTACTTCAACAGGAATACCCTGCTTTTCTGTAACGATATGGATAACGTCAGGAATCAGGGATTCTTTGGAACGGTCTACGTAACGGACGAATTCTTTCAATCCTTCTTCCGAGCGGAACAGTTCCGATTTAAAGGAGCCGTCTTCTTTTATTACGCGTTTGTCAGTCAGTGTCAGACTGACACCGGCGTTCAGGAATGCCAGTTCGCGTAAACGGGTAGCCAATATTTCATATTTATATTCAGTAACCGTAAAGATACTGCCGTCCGGTTTGAAAGAGATAGTTGTTCCGGTCGTATCGGCTGTACCGACAACTTCTACACCATGCAACGGTTTACCACAAGAGAATTCCTGCATATGGATTTTACCTTCACGGCGGACTTCTGCTTTCAGATAAGTGGAAAGTGCGTTCACACAGGAAACACCCACGCCATGCAGACCTCCGGATACCTTATAAGTACCTTTGTCAAATTTACCACCGGCGTGTAGAACGGTTAATACTACTTCCAGGGCTGATTTGCCTTCTTTCTCATGAATACCTACCGGTATACCACGGCCGTCGTCCGTTACTGTGATAGAGTTATCTTCGTTTATAACTACGTCGATCTGGGAACAAAATCCGGCTAGTGCTTCGTCAATAGAGTTGTCAACAACTTCATACACCAAATGGTGTAGACCTTTTTCGCTGATATCGCCAATATACATGGCAGGTCTTTTTCGTACTGCTTCTAACCCTTCAAGTACCTGAATACTGTCCGCAGAGTATTCCCCGGAAGTATTCTTCATTTCTTCACTCATGAGTTTATATCCTTTAAAATCACTAAATTTCTATATATCTAAAAATGCTAACAAATGTAGTGAAAATAATTGACTTAGATGGTATAAATGTAGTGAAAATAGCAAAAAAAGCAGGGTGGAGAAAGCGTGACGGGAGGTATAAAAACAAAGCAGTCGAATCACAATTGATCCGACTGCTTCTGTAAAGTAGCCCATAGGGGAATCGAACCCCTCTTTCAAGAATGAAAATCTTGCGTCCTAACCGATAGACGAATGGGCCGAAATATCCTTATGCAAGCTTGTTAACGTGCTTTGTCAATTTGGATTTCAGGTTGCTAGCTTTATTCTTGTGAATAACGTTTTTCTTAGCAAGCTTATCCAACATAGAGCACACCTTCGGTAACAGAGCCTGAGCTTCGTTTTTGTCTTCAGTAGCACGCAAAACACGCATTGCATTTCTAGCAGTTTTTGCATAGTATCTGTTATGTAAACGTCTTGCGTTGGTCTGTCTGATCCTTTTGATTGATGACTTGTGATTTGCCATTTCTTAGCTATTCTTTATTGAATTTTTAATCTTGTTTATTGTAGCCCATAGGGGAATCGAACCCCTCTTTCAAGAATGAAAATCTTGCGTCCTAACCGATAGACGAATGGGCCATCATGTCAAAGTTCTCACTTTCAGCGCTCTGGGGTTGTTGATTTCCCGATTGCGAGTGCAAAGATAGATGTTCTCCCTGAACTACCAAAACATTTCAAGGTAAAATTTAATAGATATTCTTGTTTTAACTTCTATTTAGAACTTATGTCTTGTAAATGTATTTCGAGAGCCTTGACGGAAATGTTTATTTCCCAGATACATACGCATAGGGAAGCGGCCAGTAGCAGCAGTGCGACACCGAATATCCAGGCGGCAATGATTTGCCATGAAATATAGATAAAGAACATGGAAATTACGCAAAGGAGCAGACTGAGTATCCCGAGTATCTGCATCGAACGGGTCAGGTAAAGCCGTTTGCGGAGGTTTGCAATCTGTGCAATATCTTTCGGATCGTGTGTCTGCTGGTGTTTTTCTTTCAATGTGCGGACCACGCTGGCGTACGACAGGAAACGGTTGGTGTAGGCCAGTAATATTAATGATATGGCTGAAAACAAAAGCGACGGGGTAGTAAGATCTAACATAACTCAAATGTATTTATAGTATTATAACCTGCAAATATCGTAAATAGTTTGTTGTTTTGTATCTTTGTATCCGATAAAGAACGGAAGATATGTTATGTAAAACACGCGGGATCGTCCTGCATGCCATCCCCTATAACGATAAGTACTCTATTATATATATGTATACGGAGGCGTTCGGTCGTACTTCTTATCTGGTGGCGCGCAGTCGTGGAAAGAAGTCGCCTGTTTCCAGGGCGCTGTTTATGCCCCTTTCGGTTTTAGAGATGGAGGTGGAGCATCTGAATAAGCGTGACCTGCACCGGATTCGTGAGACGAAGTTGTGTTATCCGCTGACTGAAGTCTTTTGTAATCCGGTCAAGAATGTGCTGGCGCTTTTCCTGGCGGAAGTATTGTTCCGGGTAGTAAAGGATACGGAGCCTGACCAGCGACTGTTCGATTATTTATATGAATCCATCCACTTGTTAGAGTATGCCGATAAGGGAGTGGCAAATTTCCATCTGGTGTTCCTGCTCCGCCTGCTTCATTATATGGGGATTTATCCGAATGCCGATTCGTATTCGACGGGTTGTTATTTCGATATGCAGAACGGTGTCTTTGTGGATCGCATTCCCATGCACCGGCATTATCTGAACCGGGAAGAGAGTCAGGTCTTTGCCCGCCTCTTGAAAATCAGCTTTGAGAATATGTCGTTGTATTCTTTTTCCCGTCAGGATAGGGTCGGAGTTATCAATCGTATCGTTGAATATTATCGCCTGCATTTGCCGGACTTTCCGGAAATAAAATCCCTCTCCGTTATGCAAAGTCTCTTTGATTGATCAGATTACTGCCTGAATACTTGCCAGTTTGCAGAAAAGATTATACTTTTGCCCCCACTTTATATAAAGTTGCCCCTGTAGTTCAACGGATAGAATAGATGTTTCCTAAACATTAGATAGCAGTTCGATTCTGCTCGGGGGTACAAAAGACCATACTTTTAGGAAGTATGGCCTTTTTTGTTTTCTTTATTCAATCCGAGTGTCGTTTTTGCATTGAGGGGTGAAACGACGGAATGTCCCAGTTGACTTTCTAGTTGTTCACGGGCAACTTGGGCAACTTTTCCTCCCTGGTGTGCTATGTTTGCATGTTCCTGAAATTCTTTGGGGTCCTTTTCTTTTGACAAATCTGTTGTTGCCGCTTCTGCTAGCATATTGAGAACAAGTTCCGTATTTGTCATATTATCCCGTAGATTCTCTTTTTTCAATCCTTTGAATTGTTTGTACTCTTTGGCTGTTTTTCCTGCCCACGTTTTATAGATAATATCAGTAAGTGTTGCGAATTGTATGTCTTCCTGTAAATTGTGTTTCTTCCATTCATCGGTTAGGTCCTTGCGGATTTCGATGGATTTTAATCGTTGGTTTATCCAGCTATCGGAATATCCGAGACGTTTATAATCCATCATAGCTTGTTCGATGGATAGTTCCGGGTCCTGCATCTGATCTAATCGTTCTTTGGCAATCTGGGCTATCCAAAGTTTGAATGGTTCGGCTTTGGGAGAAGGTATAGATTGGATAAGGCGAAAAAGTTGTTCGGTAGTCGCTACATCTGTCAATCTCATTTTACCATCAAGTGAAGGCATTTTCAACTGGCTACAATTTGTAGCCGTTTCATTGCCTTCTTTTCTAAGCCTTGTCTTTAATACGCTCCAATATTTGCGGGGATTATCACTTTCCGTTAGGACTGCTATCACATCGATTATTGAAAAGTACCATTCTTCAGTTTCGTCATCCCAGAGGGTGCGGACTTTCTTTTCCTCAAAAAATTTGATTGCTTCTTTTTTTGTCATAGTCTGTTTTGTAAGTGGTTGCTAAATGGTATATTTATTTATGTGGACAAAAATAGATTAAATAATTCATATAGTAAAGAAATTGTGAATTAAAATATAGAAGGACCATACTTGCAAATATGCTTGTACAGTCCTTCTCTCACTTAACCAGTAATGAAAATCCATCCCGGATTTTCTCCCTTTTATTGATATAAATTTAAACGCATTCCTGTAAGCAGTTCTCCTACTGTAAATGAACCGGTATAACCGTAACAGGTTATTGTAACCGTATCCGAAAGTTTGTTGCCGGATTTTACGGTGATGTTATACATACTACTCCTGTTGGTTGTGAAATTATTGATAATACTAGTGTTGGATGATGTTGCGGAACGACTCTGGAGTGTGTATGTCAGTCCGTTATAGACGGCACGCAATTCTCCCGAAACACCGATATTGGCAGCCAAGTAATTGTCAACCGCAATAGTTGCATTGCTGAATCCCGGAGCACTGATGACTATTTGTTCACGGCTGTCAGGCTGGACCGATTTGAACTGAACGGTCTGCTCTCCGGTTGGTGCCATGTTGTAAGTATAGCTATACCCACCGTTTACGGCATTCCAGCCTGCCTGAGACGTAGTCAAATTCTTTGTTGCAATAAATACAGTCAGCAGATATGTCGGAGGATAATCCGGATATTCGGGAATGGTAAATTTGAGGGTGGCAGAATTGCCTGCTCCATAGGTTACCATGTTATTTCCATTGACAGATACTCCTTCAAACTGACGCGATATCAGTTTGACTTCAGCCGTTTTGAAATAATCGTTCTCTATCGTTATTGTTTCGTTGCTGTTGTCCAGGCTTGTTTTAAAACTCAGTTCTTTAATGCCGGGACTGTATACCCAGTATACATATTTATAGACGCCGTCCTCGAATGCTATTTCCAGGTTCTTGTTCGGCTCTACCGGATACAAGTACTTTGTCGTCACTTCGCATTTCAAAGGATACAGATAGTTTGGAATAACATCCGGTATGCGGAATGATAAAGTCATATCCTGATCTTTGCCGGTATATAATTCAGGAGATAAGGCGGCCGGGTCGAAACTATATAATGTACTGGAAGTAACAGTGATTATACGGGAGAGTTCCCCCGCCTTCACCAATAGGGTCGCTTCATTTTGGCCGGCTGAAACTTTGGCGACACGGGCTGTGATATTCCCGTTACCGTCGTACGACAGGCTGCTGATGATACTACCTCTGTCTTCCTGTACCGAGACACTGATCTTGCTATCGTTCAGCACTTCGTTTTCCGTATAATGTGCTGCAACGTTCAGCGTGCCACCCTGTGTGAACAGGAAATTCAGCCTGCTTACCGTCAGCCGGTTATTGTCGCTGTCGGAGATAGAGGGTGAATCCTTGAAGACTTCGGCATAGATGTTATTGGATACTTCCGAATTTTTGGCATCCGCAAAAGTCGTACTACCATTAGCCTGGTCACTGAATGAATTGATTATGACTTTATACTGAAAGTTTCTGACGATCGTATAAGGTTTTTTATCGGTGTCCAGGAACTGTATTTTGTAATACAGTTCCGGACCTCCTCCTTCCAGGTGGCCTTTGATAATAAGATAAGACTGGTCATTGAAGTAGTTAGGATTCTCGAACATATATTTGGCTTCCAGGTTGCAGTCCGCATCGCTCTGGCTTGTTTTAGAGAGCGTACCCAGAGGCAACGTGGTGGCATTATCCTGTATGATGAACGGGTTTGGAGTCATCTCCGGCATAAACGGCACAACAGTACCGCTGGTTGCCATATTGCCGAGCGCATAACCGGTAACCGTAAAGTTGGATGCTTCGTTTTGCACCGTCACTTTGGCCTGATTACGGAAAAGTGTCACGGATAAAGAAGAAGAAGTAACTTCACTTCTTCCCCAGAAAACCATTTTATTGCCATATAAAGAAGGCATTACTTCCTTTTCATCTTTTTGCAGGGAAGCATTGTCGTTGAAGGAAGACCAGTTGTCGTAGTTGGCTACCACATGGATGATCCCTGTTTCTTCGGGTACTTCTGCTTTAAAAGAACCGCTGCCTACACCGTCTGCCTCCCCGCTGTTCAGTTCGGTTGCCTGAACACGTTCAAGGAACAGTCCGTTCCGGTCGAACGCCAGCAACCAGACATCCGAGAGGTTGTTTTCGAAAGAGGCCGCACGTGTGGCAATCCTATATTCCGGGATGTTTACCGATACCCGCAAAAGCTCTTTGCCCGGTTTCGTTGCTTTCTCCACTTCAAGTTCATTCTGACAGGCGAACAATGCAAGTGAAGCCATTAAATATATGATAACATTTTTCATAACATTTCTATTTTAGAATTTAACATCCCTGACACAACGAACTGACGAGTGCAGTGCATTGAAAGAATTTGTATTACCCACTCTGGGGTCCATGAACTGTACGGCAGAACTGGCCCTGGCACTCCAGTACCAGCTACCTTCCAAGATCTTTTTTACTTCTGCCACCTTGATATTCTGAAGTACATCGATCAGATAGACCTCAGCCAGGGTAGGCATACGCCAATCCGAATACCTTTCATTGGTGGTGGCATCGTTTTCCACATATGCTGCGCATTTATCCCTTGAGTTCGTATAGCTGTCTGCCGTTGTCACCCCGTGCTGGGATGCCAGCATAAGACGTGGCGATATACGGCGGTTGTTTTCTTCCGTATCGATGGTCTGGCCCTCGCTGTCTGTCAGCGGATTTCCTAATACGGCATTGTTTCTGATATATTCTGCATATGATTTACCTAATGCAGGATTGGCTGCATAATGGGTGTATCCGCTTCCGAAATCTTCGTCAAACTCATCCGGATCGGGTAGGGAAGAGAAGTCGGCAACGAAAGAACCGATCACGAACATCTTATTATTGTTCTGTCCCTGGCTACCGCCCGGTGCGTCGGCGGAAATATCAGAGCCTATATATAAGGCGGGATATTGTAAAACCGTTACTTTCTGTGTCAGACCTACGCCGTTTTTTACGATGAAAGTGATCTCTTTGGCAACGAAGTTTTCAGGTAATGCGCTGACTATGATGATATCACCGGTTTTTACATTATGCGAATAGTTGATAAAAACTCCTTCACTGCCGTTTACGATCTCCTTGCCATTGACAGCTATATCAGATACTTCGACATCCGGTGTGGATGACTGGAACGTGGTTGTAAATTTAGTGCTGTTAGGTAACTTTATATTTGTATCCTCTACATAGATAAAGTTGAAACCTTCCACTGCAACGATCACCTCTTTGGTTGTCCAGTCTTTTATCACATAATTGGCACTGATCTCGATTGCAGTCTCAGGAGTGGGTGATCCCGGCTGGTCTACCAGAACTGTTATGTCGTACAGGTGGTTGCGTTCTAATCTGTATATTGCATTACGTTCAGCCTCCTGTTCTTCGGATGGATTTGCCGTATCATCGGCCGGAATACGGAAGTTGACAGGCACTTTATAATAGTTCTGTGCATACTCCTTGCCATCAGGGCCTGTTGCCGGGATGTTGACTATCAGATAGGTTTCATTCTGTTTCTTCAGGCTCCAGTCGTTCGGATAGGAATAGACAACAATTTTATCTGTTCCCGTACCGGGGGTAATACCGGTAAAACCGGACATACTTTGTAACTGAGGAACAACCGGATTACCGTTTTCCAGTACGGAGATATTTGTTGCGTACTGGAACAGCTTTTTGCTGATGGTTCCGCCGGCGAAAGCCGAGAAGCTGTTCGTATAGGCTGTCGATACCCTGATTTTTGATGCTGCCCGTTTCAGTGAGACTGCAATTTCCTTGTTAACGACACGTCCGTCATTCAGGATATTGGCGGCAGTACCGTCCATCAGAAAACTGTCCTGTATTTTATCGGGATTCAATGCTGATACATTCAATGCCTTCAGGTCTGAGCGGCTAAGTCCGCCAGCCGGTATGCTCCCGGAATAGTTGGATACCACATAAGTATTATAAGTTGCATTCTGGACAAACTGATCCTGCGTAGCATGCAGTGTTGCGGTATATTCCCCGCTTCCTGTCTGCTCCGGAGAAGGGGTGATATGCTGGTAGAAAGAACAAGTTTCCTGCTCTTCCCTGTAAATGAAAACGTCCAGTGTCTTGATCAGGTTTTCATTCAGATCATTTTCTCCAACTTCCGTATCGGCCCGGGTGACGGCCGGTTGCGACAGGGATAGCCGGAGGGCTATCTTGCCGGAACCGGATACAGCCTCCGGCTGGTCCATCAGTTCCTCCTGGCTACAGGAAGAGAACAGCAGGACCAGTGCCGATATCAATTGAATGATGTAGATATTATTTCGTTTCATAACCCTTTTCTCCTTTTATTTATATTCTGTTTGTGTGATCAGAATATCCGTGTCGTTGTTACCCGGCAGCGCCCGCTGTCCGTTGCTGCGGACCGGATTGATCTTTAACTTTTGCCCTTCGGCGGTGATATAGAGATAGACTTTCCTTTCCTGGCTGTTCCAGGGTCTGGAAGCTCCTACCTTGATTTCATATGTATTGTCGCCGGCAATCCCTTTCGATATGGCAAGTTTGCCATTGGTAGAACCTTCCGTTCCGAAAGTAAACTCCAGGCCGTTTGTCAGTGTCGCTGTCCAGACAGCTCCGGCCGGGGCCGTCAGTTTGAAGTTATAACTGGCATACGATGTACTGTTCTGTGATTCACCGTTCAGCACATAAGGATACTGTACGATTCCTGTTGCTGCTTCCGTGTTATTGGCACTGAAGCTGTAATCTCCCTCATTAACCACATGGCCGATCTGTGAGGATGATTTCGTCCACGGCAAAGTGGTTGTTTTAAGTATCAGCAGATTATCCGGATTATCAAGCATCGCGATAATGCGGTAGACCGTGTTGCGTTTCAGACTGTACTTATCGGTTGTTTGTCCGTTGTCGGTGATGTACCCCTTATACCGGTGGCTCACCCCGTCTATGTCTGCTGTTATCAACAGGTAAGGAGTAACGTTTGGATCAGGGTCTGCCGATGCAGCAATATTCTGGTAACTGTAAAAAGATTCCGTCGCATTGGCGGGAATAATTCCTGACATATCATCCGGCATGACTCCCAGTACATTGTTGCTACTGATCGTTCTGAGGTCATTTTGAGTTTCGACCGGCGATACCATGATCGTATTCTGATATTCTCCCCGTGTATTGGTTATTTGGTTGACCAGTTCGATGGACTTTAAAATAACCGTGTTGTTCTCTAACCTTCTGCTTTTGAACATATATACATCCAGGCGGGCAACGAGTCTTTCCATTGGAATAGTGGCATCTGTCACAAGACCGTCGATTTGAACCACCTGTTTTCCGACCATCAATAGGTTTGTATCTTTAAACCCGTTCTTGTTCGATATAGTCATCGTTTCCAACTTCGGCAAGAGTTTGGAACCGTCGGGTATCATCGAATAAACTTTATCCTCGTCGTTGTAATTGCCGATGGCATAGATGATTTTATCCTGTGGTGAGACCTGAATTGACCGGGTTAACTCGTCCACGTATTGCGGAGTGATAACCGGGATTAATTCCGAGTATTCGCATACGCCGTTTTCCTTGTTGAATATGTAAAGTGCCAGGCTGGAGAATTTACCGTTGCCACCTTTTACCTTGTTCTCTTTATGAATTTAAACAACTAAAATTCAGATAAGTTTTAGAAAGTATGTAGAATAAGAAATTTTGACATAACATTTAGTTTTGATGATACTATTTAAGGTTAAAAGGGCTCAAAAGTAACATAATCGTCGCCTAAATAACCGGATAGTTCATCGTAATATATATGTAGGTCGTCAAAGTAAATATAGTCTCCGTTAGAGTATTCCATATAAATTGTTCTGTAGTCGTCATCCCATTCCCACCAAAAAGTAGATTCCAATTCTTCATAGTCATCCGGAAATCTGAAATAGCGGGTGATAATTTCTTCGCCCCTGCCGTCAGAATGGAAAATAAGCCGTTGTGTGCAATAGAAATTATCAATGTCTGTATACTCGTCAAACCAGCCAGAGCCATTGCATAAAATATACTCCGGATCTTCTATGGGATCAAGCGGCTTATCCTCGCAACTATTGAATCCGCAAAGGATGGTAAGTAAAAAGATGAGACTGAGTATGTTTTTCTTTTTCATAACGGTTACTTTTGTTGAGTACAAAGATACTCTTTGTTTTTACAATTGTGCAACTTATAGCTGCACAATTGTGTATGAAGTTATTCCGGCAATTCATTTTCTTCCGGTTCATCCCACTCGCCGTTGTTCCCGATGATCAGGTTGAAGGTGTTTTCTGTTTCATCCGGTTTGGGAGGCGTATATAAGATACCTGTGTAGCGGATTATTTTGTTGGCGATGGGAATAATATCGGTTACTGTCCGCTTTCGCAGTACCTGATTATCCGAACCGGTGGCCGTGAGCGTGACGGATATCTTTTCATCACCTGTCGGAATAAAGGAATAAAAGGAATGGATTTTACCGGATTGTCCTTTTTCTTCCGTTTTGAATTCATAAGAGAAATCGTTGGGCCCAGCAGATACGATTCCTTTTCCGGTCAGGATATCGAGCCGGTCGGGATGATTGCTGACTGCCAGTTCAAACCGGACGATATCTTCCGGAATCTTGTCGGCTGCCTTAAACTCTATCCGGCTGACAATCCGTTGCAGGTTTATATCGACGTTGGTTTCGTCTCCTTCTTTCAACTGGAGCTCCTGGCCATTATAGAATGAATCAGATAGTTCGTCAAAGCTGAAAGCGTTTTCTGAAAATGTAGCTTTTTGTGACTGATGAGCCAGCAGGTAAATCTGATAATTGCCGGCAGGAAGCGTGTCGTAAACAATGCCGAAGTCCGGTTCTGCGTCTGCATGATAAGTCCGGTGTTTTACCAACTCCGGCTGGTCGCCGTCTTTGTAAACCAGATATTCGATGGCAGAACATAACTCTTTTAACTCTTTGTCTGGATTGTCTCCATCCGGAACAGTCGGTTCGGGCACCGTGTTAGGTGGCATACTGCGGGTAGAGGAGAACGGAAGTACCTCTTTTTGAAGTTGAACACTAAATTGTACAGGAAATAAATTCTTTACAATTTCAAATTCGTCCGAAGCCGGATCACTACAACCTGCCAGCCAAAACAGGCAGGCTACTGCACATAATTCTTTCTTTTTCATAGCAAGGAAAATGTTAATGATAAAATCTACACAAAGAAAATACTTATTTTGGAATTTAGAAAATATTAAGGAGGGAACTTGCAGATTATGAGCGGAACTTTTTTAGATTTGTAGAAAACAGACTCAATGTAATAACCTTAAAATTAAAAGAAATGGCACGTCCAGTAACATTATGTACCCTTCAATGGGGGGATTTACCCCTCGAAACAGTTTGTGAAAAAGCGAAAGCATTCGGATATGACGGATTGGAACTGGGGTTACCCAACCATCTGGATGTCCGGCGAACGGATCAGGCCTATTATGACGGCATAAAAGAATTGCTTGCCAAATATGACCTGCAACTTTATTGTATCTCTATCCATCTGATCAGCCAGGCGGTTTGCGATACTATCGACCAGCGGCATAAGGCGGTTCTGCCTGATTGTATCTGGGGCGACGGTGAACCGGAAGGTGTGCGTCAGCGTGCAGCCGAGTATATGGTGCAGACGGCGCGTGCGGCAAAAGCTTTAGGTATCGACACGGTTGCCGGATTTACCGGTAGTCCTATCTGGCATTGGCTTTATTCTTTCCCTCCCGTTACAGATCAGATGATTGAAGACGGTTATGCCGATTTCGCCCGCCGTTTTATCCCGATCATGGATGAATATCAGAAGTTAGGTGTCCGTTATGGTCTGGAGGTGCATCCGACGGAAATAGCATTCGATACTTATTCTGCCCGTAAAGCGCTCGATGCGCTGAATAATCATCCGGCATTCGGGTTCAATTACGATCCGAGCCATATGGGATATCAGGGGGTAGATTATGTGGATTTCATTTATCAGTTCTCCGACCGCATTTTCCACGTACATATGAAAGATGTATACTGGAGTGATAGCCCTAAGCAGATCGGTGTGTTCGGCGGCCATTCCACTTTCGGCGATTCCCGCCGCTTCTGGAATTTCCGTAGTATGGGACGCGGACGGATTTGTTTCGAAGAGATTATCCGTGCTCTGAACGATATCGGTTATCAGGGGCCGTTGTCCGTTGAGTGGGAAGACAGCGCGATGGACCGTGAACATGGAGCACGCGAATCGTGTGCCTTCGTTAAACAGGTCGATTTCCAGCCTTCGGGGCATGCTTTCGATGCTTTTTTTGATAAAGGTCGATAGTTGATAATCAGCGGAAGCTCACTTATTTCTAAATTGTAATTCTATACAGTGATTGTTGGTGTATCATTATTTTAAAAAATCGGCATTTTGTCTATCTTTATGATGGTAAAATGCCTTTTTTTATAACCGAAATATTCTCTCATATCCTCTTTTGGGAATACTTGATTATGTGTTTATTAACATAAAAGATCGGTTTTTTCTCCTCTGCAGCCGAAAAACATTTCGTTTTAAACAAAAGTAGATCTCGTTTTAAATGAAATTTATTTCTATTGTAAGCTAGATTTAGCTTGTTTTAAACGCTTCAAAAACTCAAAAAAGAGTTTTTGAAGCGTTAGATTCTATGTTAAAGAACACATCTTGTTTTTGGAACAACAGATATAATAAGTGTTTTTGTAATGTCTATAACTTAGTAAAATTGCTACATGGATAATGTAATGATATTTAAAATCCATGATACAATGTCGTTGCGATCTTTATTGTTTAATTATTCTGTCTTTTTGTCGATCTGAATCTCCTCTACATTTGCATAAAAATAAGCAACGCAAGATACTATCCGGTACAGCTTACTCATAAGGTATATAATATAGCATTTTGTCAATTCAGAGTTGCCGGACAAAGTCGTTTCACATTTTTCTAAATTGGCACATCGGCACATAACCCCATTGGCTCATAATTCAGTATATTTCCTCTATAAATAAACAAACGTGAGTTCGAAATAAGTACCATAACCTTCCTCAGAATAACAGTCAAGCCATGTTTAATAACATGTATGTGTAAAAATATAACAAAAAGTTTGTATTAAAGAAAAATAAACCTGTCCTTTGACGAAAAGATTTTAACTATGAAAAACACAAAGAGATAACATTGCCACAGTCTTGACTATGAAATGTATGATCTTTGGGAGGGAGTCTGTATAAGGGTCCCTTTTTTCTTATTATTTTCTGTGTAATAAAAGTTACACTAACCTTATTTCGAACTCCCGTTAAAATAAGATCACTTTGTAGCTGTCCCTACATTTTGTCTATGTAGAGAGTGATAAATAATTTCCTCTTCGAGCTTGTTTGTCTCAGACGCAATTCCTTGCCAGAGCGTGCCTGTATACCAGTTTGCAAAAACGGGGTTTACTCCACCACAAATATAAGGGTCTTGGAACGCTCATTAAGAAGCAACCATTAATTCACCAATGGCATATAAGGTTGCTTTTTAGCTAATAAATTCCAAATAACAACGAGTAGCTTTCGAGCATTTGCCATTAAAGCCTTGTTGTGATTCATTCTCTTTTTCAAGGTATGATATCTGCTATAAAATTTAGATGTTTGAGTCCTGCAGGCTCCCCATGCACATTGTGTAAGCATAACACGTAAATACTTGTTTCCATGTAAAGTCTTTCTTCCTTTGATCTTTCCTGCACTTTGATCATTTCGCGGTCTTAATCCAGCCCAGCCAACTAAAGCTGATGCTGTTAGAAAGGCTTTCATGTCAACACCGATTTCTGCTATGATTCTCATAGCGCTTTCCTCTTTTATCCCAGGAGCTGTTTGAAGGATTTCCAGTTCCTCGGCATAATGTCCCTCGCAAATTATTCGCATTTTCTCTTTACACTCAAGAAGCTGACGATCATAAAGTTCCACTTCTTCCAAACTCATTTTAAGCATGTCTCTGTCTGATGAAGATACAATACCAGTCAAAGACGACTTAATAACCTCATGACAATGTTTATTACGAATACGCTTGTGAACCAACAGAGCTAATACTTCAGAATCAGTTTCACCACAGATTAATGCATTGACCACCTTACGCATGGATTTACAACCAATATCAGAAACATAATTACTCAAACGAATATTGCAACGTTGCAACGTTAGATCGATAGCAGATTCAGCTTGCTGTTTGCGACGAGTCAAATGGAAGATACGACGACTGTACTGACGTAATTCCTGTATTTTTGAATCAGGAATATAACTTCCCTTAATTAGCTCTTTCTGAAGAACAGTCGCAATCCATTGGGCATCTTTAATATCAGTTTTACGACCAGGGAGTTGACGGATGAAATAAGGGTTAACCAATTTAACATCAAAATCGCATTCCAAAATGCGCCAAATAGGAACCCAATAAATACTGGTGCTTTCCATTGCAACTTTACCAACACCATGAGAGACTAAAGTGTCACGAAGGCGATCCAGTTCCGGTGTTAAAGTTCCAAACACATCTTCAATTTTCTCACCGTTTGCTGTGAGAATACACATAAAGACACTATCTTTATGCACATCAAGACCACAAACTCTGTCCATAAGATATAGTTTTTTTGTATTACAACTTTAAAATAACGAAAGTCGGTGGAATAACAGCAGGGAGTGGTCTTTATTTTTATTAGACGCGCTTATAAATCTCAATTTTTATGTAAGTTTGTCATAGAAAAAAGATCGAGGCTCGGGTATCGGACATATTTGTCCGGTATCCGGCCTCTTTGTTTTTTATACAAATCAGTTAAACCTTAGATCAATACGTCCTCAGACTTGTGCATCGTTAACCGTTAACCTCGGTGCTTCAAGTAGAAACAACTTAAAAAGAAACTAGTATGAAATATCTAATAGAAAAAGTATCCGGGTACTTCCCGCTGTATACGACTCTGTTTTTATCGCTCAAATCACAAACCTTCATTCAGGCAAATGCTCCCCCTAAATGTATTTCTCATTCCAATCACAATAACAATCAAACAGCAACGAATCATGAAAATAAATAGAACATGGGGCCATACAGAACTGGCCCGATTATATTTTCCGGGTATTCAGCCCAAGTCTGCCTCCGCTCAACTAGCCCGATGGATCAGGCTGGATGAAGACCTTTTTGTCGAATTAACGAAGGCCGGATACAAGAAAGGACAACGTATGTATTCCCCTCGTCAGGTAGCTATTCTGGTAGACCATTTGGGCGAACCTGAAACCAGGGAAATCCGCTAAAAAACGGGTAAAATGAACCGAAACACCGAAAAACGGGAAAAAATGCAGTTTTTAACCCCTTTATACATTAATGTACGCGTGTACATTATATACATATAGATAGTGATATCTTTATGGTATAGGGTCTGAAAATGTTCTGTAGGCTATGAAAAATAAGGTTTTTGTGTGATTTGGGAGATGACTAGAAAAAACGTTCCTTTTTTCTAGTCACAAATTTACGGATAAGTTTTGAAACTACAACCAAAAGGCTAAAATTAATTTACGAATGTATCTTCTTTCTTATCAACTGAATACGAAAGTGAGTACGAAATTATCTCTTTTTGTGACCAAACAAAATCCCTCAAAAAAAATGACTAGAAAAAAGGAACGTTTAATCTAGTCATTGGTATTAAACAGACTTACTAGTTAATGATATTAAACTTACTAAAAGCAAGACTTCAGTCGAGGTGGAGCGAATAAAAATGATTACAATGAGAAATTCATACCTATTGAGTATTTTATTGGTGGCTTCAGGCATTTCAGGTTTGTCTGCACAGATCCCGTTGATACCGAACGAAGCGAGAGCTTTGTATAATTATCAGATGAAGGATCGTGTCGCTCCAGTTGTTGTCGCTGATGAAAACCTGACAGTGAATGAGATTTATCGCTCACCGGTTGACGGTTGCTATTTTGGTATCGGCGACGCTCGTAATACCTATGATCCGGCAGGTATCGATTGCGAAGAATGTGAAAATGCCGGCGGCCGTGCCAAAATCAACGGTTCGTATGTATGGGGCCTGACTGAGTCCGACAAAAAAATATACTGGGGAACCATTAATAACCTGCTTTGCCAGGCAGCCTCAATGGCTGGCAGTGAAGAAACGGCCAATCCTTTGCTGACTCCTTATGAAACAACTTGTTGGGTTTGCGAAAATGAGAAAGGAGCCAATGGCGACCTGTTAGGTCAGCTTGGTGACATGCTTCCTCCCCGTGTTTTTGTGTACGATCCGGCCGATGGTACGGTAAGAGATATTACTCCGGATACGGATGCTGCCGCAACATGTACCGGTTTTCGTTCGGCAGGTTCGCACAAAGGAGTTGTATTTATGGGCGGCCCGGATTTTGTTCATGGACTGACCCTGTTTGCTTATGATTCGGAAAATAATCGATTCATGGGAGCCAGCCATCTGGAAACCCTCTCCCACGAAAATTTCAAAATCACCAATATACGTAAATGGCATGTTATTGAAGGTGTCCTCTATTGTGGAGTTAAATATGAGACAGGCGATAAGTCAGGCGGTGCAATTCTGCGCTGGAATGGAAGCAAAGAAGACCCCTTCAATTTCGAAATAGTAGGGTATACAGAAGGCGAAGCCTCTGAATTAGAATACCATAACGGACGTATTTATGTAGGCGGCTGGCCGGTAGGAACTACCCCGGCAGGCGTTTACCGTAGTCCTTTAATCCCGGCCGGCGGATTTACTGCTGCCGATGCAATCACTTGGGAAACCGTATGGCGCTACTCTGCTTACGAGAACGATGCGCTCTGCCTGTTGACAGCCGGAGTAGGCGGTTTCAAATCATATAAAGGCCAGTTATACTGGGGGATGCTGTATACAACCTGGGCCTATCCGATGATGTTGCCTGCTGTATATGGTTTGAAGACCGGCGATGAATTACTAACAGGTATCCTGGGAGTACTTCGTAGTGCTCCGTTGTTCCGGGCAACCGATTTTTCAACCCCTGAGGATGTTGAATTATTATATGGCGAAGAGAGACTGCCGAAATATAATACCACCTCGAAAGAATGGAAAATCCTGAAAAACGGTATGGGAGTAAAGCCTAAATGGGGACGTTCGGGTCTGGGAAATCTGTATACGAACTATATATGGTCGATGGAAGTGTATAACGACCGTCTGTATGTGGGTACCATGGATATGTCGAACCTGATCAAACCGGCAATCAAAACGTTGATGCCTTCTTATGCCTCTCTGGTAAGCATGTTAAAACTAGATGAAAGCAAATACGGATACGAACTCTTGCTAATAGATGATCCGGATACGGAACCGACGCTTTTTACCGATAACGGTATGGATAATGCAGCCGCTTACGGTGTACGTAATATGCTGGTTTACGATGATTATATGTATGTAGGAACGGCTAATCCGCTAAACCTCGATGAAAACGGTGGCTGGCAGTTATTTACTTTAAAAGACAGCCGGATCATTACCGGTAACGAAAAAGCACCTTCGGTAGCGCGCCTGCTAATCAGTCAAACTGAGCAGGCTATTCAATTCTCTCTGATGGACGGTGATCTGATCAAACAGATTAAACTAATCGATATGAACGGACGGAATATTCGTCAGGTTGAAGGTAACACGACGCAGTTGACGGTTTCGTTAACAGGCTTGTCGGCAGGTGTATATATCGCTACGGTCTATAACGGAGGCGATCCGATATCGACAAAAGTGATAGTTAGGTGATTTATAGAGAATTAAATAACAGTTTTTATTAATTAATTGTATTACACATGAAAAAAAGTACTTTGAAAAAGGGAGGAATAGTCCTCTTAGGTGCTCTGGGGGTGGCAGGATTTTCGTTCGCGAATATGTTGCCTCAAGTAGCGAGTACAAGAGCTCCTTGGTATGACACCCGGGAACATTTTGAGACACCGTCTATTGGGGCAACTCAGTTGAAACCGATTGAGAAAGTAAACATTCACACGCATGCAGCAATTGAAGGTGCTGAGTATGGAAATTATTACTCAGTAATCGACTTCGCAAACATGAAGGATGCAAAATTGATGGCTGGTGTGTATGCTTCATTCCTGAATATGGAAGAAACGGAACAATTACCTTTTGACGGACAACATTTGACCATGGCTTATGATGAAATCAAGAACCATGAGAAAATGAACACTGCTTCTACTTTTACTTTTGTAGATGAAACAGAGAAGGCTTGTTTAGGTATTTATCAGAATACAAAAGCTAAAGCTCGTGTGGATTTTACCTATAGTACAAAAGGACTAATTGGTGTAGAGGGTATTGATATTGATATGGCAGCTTATGGAAATAAAGAGCTTGTCAATCGTTCTATTGATTGGTCTTACAATGTTTATATATATGATCTGGCTGGAAAATATCTTTCTAACCCAGTACAGGAAAAGCCTATCTTTACTGCCGAAAATCATCAGATTGGTGCAAAACATGCTTGGAGAAACATTCTTCAAATATCTGATGGCGGTGTTTTGAAGCAAGGTGACTTGGATAACAAGATTATTGTAATCATGTTTGAGAGCACTCAATCTGTACCGGATAAAACATTGGAATCTACAGTCGATAAAACAAAAGATACAGAACCATTGACTGTATTCCGTAATGCACGTATCGCTTTCAATCGTCCTGATGTGGAAATTGAAGGTGAAACTACTGTATTTGAGGCAGGTGCCGGCCGTAATACTTCTTGTAACAAAGCAACATTTACAACGACTGTTGAGTTTTGGAATACGTTGTATGAAAAAGGTGAAGCAAACAATAAGTATACAGCTACATTTGAAGATGTAGAGGGTCGTGATGGCTTAGTTGATGCAGATAAGGAAATACAGCAAGAACTGGCATATTATGAACTGCACGTTAAGTACCCGTTTATCGTTGATAATATGACTGCTTCTAATTCTGAAGATTTCACAAAAGTTGGTGATGCTATTTCTTTGGATGATTTTATTGTAAAAGGTACTCCTGGAGTATCAGATGAAGTTATTTATCGTATACCTCGTGAATATTTTGTTCAAAAGGATGGAGTTGATGATAGAGATCGTATTTCTAATGCTACATTTGATTTCTATTTTGCTCCGCAAGAAGTTGCCGAATTTAAGGCTGATAGCTACATCTGGGCTACAACAACAGCTGAAGCTTCTGATACAGCAAGATTCGTTTTAAGTGGTTCTTCTATTCCTACATACAACGAAGTGAACGACTTGAACTTCGATGAATATAAGGATTATAAGACTGCAGAAATTTCATTCAAGAATCTGCCGTATTTCAACTCAAGAGGTGAAAAAGATTTAGATGAAATCCATTGGGGTGAAATTACTTTGGCAAATCGTACGAAAGCTTACGAACTAGCAACAGATCGTTATGATGACGATGTGAATCTGGTTGGTTGGAAGATCGTATATAAAAATGCACAAACAGTGAATGGACTTGATTCTACTTATGTTCCGGGTCGTTATTTGCCGATGAAGGTTAATGGTCATTCTTATAAGGATTATGTAGAATGGTTTAACCAGTTCTGTGCAACATGCCAGGTTCCTGATGCTCCGGTGATAGGATCACATACAGATGATATGCCTGTTATTGATTGTGCTGGTAATATTGAAGAAAACATCGTTAGTATCAATGCAATCTTCCGTTATTCTCGTGGTGATGTAAATGTAGATGACGATGAATCATTGTATGTTCGTGAAAAATATACAATCGCTCCTGCATTGACATATAAAACTGCAACATCAAGATATGACAAGAATTCTAAAACATTGGAGACAAATGCCAAATATACTTATTCCGCTCAGGATTTGATGGATGGTAAGGCAGGTGCTGTTTACGAAGGTCCGATCTGGATCAGCGGTACTAATACATTCGTATGGTATAACTTCGAAAGTGATGATCTGTTGAGTCATGCTATGGGTATTGTAACTCCGGTTTTGGCTAACGTGAAAGATAAAGACAGATTGGATCTGTTCTTCTCTCCGTATGATGAAACAAGTACTGTTCGTTTCGAGTCAAGACCTCATACTGTATACATCAAGGCTACAGGTTTGAAACCTGACGTTGCCGGTGGTACAACTGCCACAATCAAGGTATTCAAAGAACAGTTCTCTAAGAACGAAAGCACTGATGATGCTTTGTATCATACAAATGCATTCCTGTTCACTGCCGGTGAAAAAGAATATGACAAGGCTTACTGGTTGTCTAACAACATTAGCAATCCGGTTAAGACTATGGCTAAAGATGTAAATGGTGTATATGGTAAACTGAAAGGTACTGCCGTAACAGATACATTGTATTTCGAAGTTGATTTGGACGATGTGGCTTTGGTTAACCGTATTAAGAACGAAGGTCTGGAAATGAAAGTTGTTTATATGCCGTTCAACGACAGGAACGACAAAGCGATCATTTGGGATCTGATCCAAGGTTGTTGCCCGGGTCTGCCTAATGTATTCGACCATATCGCTCAGTTCGGTATCAAGACTGCAGACGTGAAGGGATTCAATGAATTCTACACTGTAGGTACAACCGATGCCGGTTTGGTTACTACTATGAACGCAGATGTAAGAGAAGGTTCTTATAACAGTTTCTATCCGTTCATCCTGAACCAGTTCAGCCCAGTTGAACATGGTGCTACTATTAAAGGTATCTATCGTGAAGCATTCACTAAAGATTACCAGACTCGTTATGTGAATACTTGCTATCCGGAATATACAGGTCAGTTTATCATTGCCGGTATCAACGTGATGGATCCGGTTGACATGACTACTTTCTCTAACAAGTCTACTGCATATAAGTACTCATTTGTTGAATTGGCTGACTTGAACGGTGTTGTTTACAGTACAATTGATTCAGTAAACGGTAAGGTTCAGATCAATCCGAATAAGTACGGTGAAGTTTTGATCGCCGTGAATGTTGCATTCGATCCGGTTGACCGTGATGGTATTGCTATGAGCATTGATACGATCAATACAGGTTCTGCAAAGGGCATGTGGGCACGCTATTATGCCAAGGATACAATTCAGTTGGCTCCGCAACAGCGTTCTAACGAAATCGCAAACCGTGTTCGCTTCTATGATTTGAATGATTATGAAAGAACATTGAAATTCGATGATAAGAAATGGTTGGATCTTGGATTCTTTGCTCCTTACGGTATCAATATCAACGATACTTTGACTGCTAAGATCAAGGGTGACGTTAAAGTACCGGAAGTATGGTACAGTTCTGACGCTGAAGGTAAGAAGAAGATCGAAAACTTCCAGTTTGGTGTAGTAAATGCAGGCGAGATGAAAGATTCTGTAATCTATATTCAGGGTCGTGACCTGCCTCATTACGGAACGTCTACTATCGAATCTGAAAACAAAATAGAACAGAAGATTAATTTGATCAGCAACTCTGACATGTTCACATTCGGTACAGCTAAAACAAAAGAATTGAATGTTCGTGAACAATCTTTGGCTTTGGCTATGAATGGTAACATGGAAGACGGGTCTTTGAACTATGTTTTCAAAGGTGGTAAGGACGATCTTGTTAAAAACGTAATGCGTGGTGACGTAGTTGCTAAGATCGATCTTCGTGCTACTCCGAATGTAGAAGACTTGTGTGACGTAGAAAATGTTATTTCTTTGGCTGCTGTTTGCGATGTAAACAAAGATTTGGGTGTAGCATTTACTGCAGGTTTGACTAATCCGACTATCAAAGAACCGACATATGGTGAAATTGGTGGTAGCGATGCTAAATTCAATTGGAAAGCCGTTCCGGGTGCTGAATATTACAAAGTTGCCGTAGGTCGCTTCACTCCGAAGTTCACTTCTGAAGATGTATTTATCTCTGAAGTTCGTGCCGACAAAGAAAGCAGGACTATCTGGGTTGAGTTGTTCAACGCTACAGGTAGTGTAATCCACCGTGACAATCAGGTTAACTACTGGTTGGAAGTTACCAAAGAATACAAAGAAGATGGTGTTGTCAAGAAAGAAACATCTATCGTAGGTGTTGACAACTTCAGCATCCAGGGTAACTTGGATCCGATCGACAGAAAGTGGTCTTATGCTCCGATCGCTCACCAGATGAATGACATGGATCTGACGACAGATGTAACTAATCCGATCAAATACACTATCCGTTTGATGGAAGGATTCCAGACAGACAAACATCAGATCGATATTTATCTGTTCGATACTCCTGAAACATGGATGGTTAGAAAACCGGTTAGCCCGATGCCGATCAACAATGGTGAATTCTATACAGGTGACTGGAGAACAGAAGTCGGCTCATTGCCTACTGCTTATTACGAATGGCAGGATGATATCAACTTCGACGGCGAAGAATCATTCGACATCGCATCGACATCAACATCTATCCAGGTTCATAACCTGATCCCGCAGACTGCTTACACTGTACGTGTACAGGCATACAACAAGTGTGTAGGTGATGCAAACCAGATGATTCCGTCGGAAGACTACTTAGATTTCGCAACATCTAAGACTGCAACCTCTACGGGGGATATCTACTTCGATAATGCTGATCCTTCAAATCCTGTTGGCAACGAAAGCATCGATGCTACGGCAATCACTGCTATCGGCGGCAAGGGTCAGGTAACGATCCTGAACGCAGGTGGTAAGAAAGCGGTAGTAGCTAACGTACTGGGTCAGGTAATTGCCAACACAGTGATCTCTTCCGACAATGCTACATTCCCGGCTTCTGCAGGTATGGTAGTAGTAACATTGGAAGACGGCACAGTGCTGAAAGCAATGGTTAAGTAATAAAGAAATCCTAATAGAGGGATATTAATAATAGTGAAAGCTGCGCAATGGTTCTCCCAGCGGGGAGAACCATTAAGTAACCCGCGATGGGGGAACGAGTGGTTATATTAATACTAAAGTAATGAAATAAAGTTCATCCTATTAGTATTGCTGTGAAGCAAGAACAAGGAAAAAAAGAGGCCCTGGTAGTAAGGTTAATTTTACGGCCAGGGCCTTCTTTCCTAAAAGGATAAAAATGAAAGCATATATGCTTTGAAATAGCTGTCGGGAGTGTCCCGGCATGGTCTGCAGACGTTCGTATTAAACATAATGAACGCCTTGTACAAGCAATATTTTGATGGATACTGAGACCGACGTTGAAATCATCTAATGAAAAAAACTCAACCCAAAAATCACAGCATCTAATCAATTTAATTATGAATGGAAAACATTATAAATGAAATACTTAAAAGTATGGGAAAAATATACTTTAGGGATGTAAGCAGAAGACTACTTTTGTTTGCATTATTGTTGTTGGGAGTCGTGACGCAGGCGATGGCTGTTGATCGGTATGTGATTGTGTTCAAAGACTTGCCTCATGGAACAACGGAAATTCCGTATGGGACAAGTGCGGATGTTATAAAAAGTGATTTTTTTACTGTTTATGAATCAAATGCCACCGAGGTAGGCGATTTTGCTGCCTTTGTGGATGGTGGCTTTAGCCAGTTAAAAAATAGTTCCTTTGAAGATGCAAAGGGTAAATTAAAACTTTCAAATACGACATCTACAGACTTTTCCTTGGTACAACCTACCGGAAATGTTGTATCAGCGGTTGATGTAAAGATAAAGGCTTATTCATTCGGGATAACTAAACGCTATATTCTCCGTTTAGGAGTTGATGGAAAAGTTACATCGTTTAAAGATTTTTATGATTTCCCTAATCAAACAACGACTCAAACCGCAGGTTCCATCTCTTCTGTAACGAAAAATATAGATTTACCTCTGTATACATTTTCTGTGACAGATGGTAACGCTACAGTCGCAACATTGAAGAATGATATTCTGGCGAAATTATCTGCCTCAATTGGGGATATAAGCGGATTAACAGCGAGTGATGTTACATTGCATAGTGGTACAGGTGATGTTTCTAGCACTACTCTTATTGCTGGAACGTATACCTATAAATTTAAATTATCTACTCCCGCAGGTATTAAAGCAAGTTTTGCCCGTGCGGACGGGGTAGCGGCTCCAACTTCAGTAGAACCTGGTCAAACTAACGCAGAAGTCGAAGTGTCGGGTTCTATCGTTGTGACTGATAAGACGGTTGTTACGCTGAAGGTTCCGGCAAAGGAAATGTTAAGCTTTTATGAGAAAGAATCGAATGCCAATGTTGCGACTTTGGGTGATTTCATTGCAGCAGAGATTGAGAAGACAATACCGAGTGCGCATTCGACAAATATAACCGTATCGAATGTTCGGATTCTCAAAGCCGGATCGGTTCAAAGCGGAGA
Source organism: Parabacteroides goldsteinii DSM 19448 = WAL 12034 (assembly GCF_000969835.1). Lineage (GTDB taxonomy): Bacteria > Bacteroidota > Bacteroidia > Bacteroidales > Tannerellaceae > Parabacteroides > Parabacteroides goldsteinii. Next base: position 1,214,772 of record NZ_KQ033912.1, on the reverse strand, counting down.
TCTTGTTGCAGCAGATTATAGTTATCTCTTTGATGTAACTGTAAATTCGGAAGGCTATGTTGTTAATATCGAAAGATCTAATTCTGAATCTTTGGGGGCTACCATAACTCCTTTCAGAATAGAAGCAACAGGAAAAGAATCTGTGAAAGTCGGCAACAGTATCGTAATCAAATCGGTGCTGAGTGGCTCTGTTTTCTCTGCCAATTATACGACGGTAAGTAATCAGATACAAAATGAAGATGCTTTGAAACAGGCTATTCTGTCTGGCTTGTCAAAGAAGAATCAGGCTTTGAAGGATGATATTTATTTCGAGAACATACAAATTACAGGTACTCCTGCTTATCCTTTGGGAGCCGGTACTTATTCGTATACATTCGACGTACGTGCTCGGAAGGATTTGAAGATTGCTTTCCCTGAATCTTCTACGGCAGAAATCAAAGAAATAAAATTGAATGAAAAGTCTGCTTTTACTGTTTCTGATAAGATTACGGTAAAAAAGGTTGATCAGTCTGCTGCATCAATAAGTTTTGGTTCTTGGTCTTCCTATACTTATGGTACTCCATTAAGCGGTATTGAGTCTCAAATAACATTCACGAAAGTAAATGGTATAACCGGAATAGAAGATTGCTCGGTCTATTTCGTTAAAGACGGAAAAGAGACTCTTTATGAAACGGGTAAAACAGTGTTGCCTGTGGGTAAATATAATGTAAAAGTTTATTTCCCGGCAAGTGCAAGTGAGATTTATGACTACTCCTCAGTGAATGTAACAGGCGGTACAAAGAAGGTAGAGACCGACGGGCGCGCATCGTTTACATCGACAGGTGTTCTTACAATTACGCCAAAAGCAATCGGAAAAACCAAACTTCCTGTGTTTACAGAAGGTGGCGACGGCTTGTTGGCTGAAGGAACTGCTGTCAACCGGGTTATTGCTGCGATAAGAGCAGCCATACAATCGGCAGACGGAACAGCAGCCATACTGGCTAAGAACGGTATCGAACTCTATTCGGATGAAACGTTTACGCAAAAGTTGACAAAAGGCGTTTTAGAATCAGGCAAAACGTATAGTTATCGTGTCATATTGAATGAAAATTATAAGCCGGGAACTCAGACGGAAGCTTCTGTAAGTGGAAAACTGTCTGCCAATACGTCTATAAACGGATATGACCTGAAGAATGCCGTAACTGCGACCAAAGAGGAAATAAAAGTCGTTTTGCCTGACTTTATTTCAACTCCGATAAAGATCGGTACGATCACAACGAAAGCGGAATTGGAGAAAAAAGTGTTGGATGCAGTGAATAATGCTAATTCCGGTTTGGAAACGGTTTATAGCTTTACTCCGCAAGTGACAACCGAAGCTCCTTTAACAAGTGAAGGTTATCTCTCTTATACTATAACATTAAAAGAGGGTGCAACCCATAAACTGGCCGATTATAAAATAACTTACCAGACACAAAGTTCGGCATCCAATAAATTGAAGGTTGCCGCCGATGGCGTAACGTGTACGTTTAATGAGGCAATTCGTTTTGTGACTGTTTTACCGGTAGAGCATGCCTTTACTTCTCCGAAGAATATTCCGGTTGATTATGTGAAAGACATGAAACCGGCTGCAATCACCTCTTTGGTAAGTGATAAACTGTACCAACTGAATGGCGGGGTTTTGGCTCTTACGGATAAAATCCAGGTGACATTGCTTGATAAAACCGGCACAGCTGTGAAAACAGTGTCCGAGTCGGAAGCTGTTTACGGTTATAAGGTTAGAGTTGCAAAGAAATCAGGCGTACTTGAAGAACTATATGCCGGAAAGGTAGATGCAGACGTGACGATTGATAATTCGGATGCTACTTATATTTATGTAACAGTAAAGAATGGTATTCAATTAAACGCTCGTCCGGTGGCTGAATTTAACTTCCCGACATATGAATTTGATTATATAGTGGGCGAGACTGACGAGGTTTCTCAAATATTGGAACTGATCAAACGTGATTTGGTTTATAACAATCCAAGTGTTCTTTTGGCCTCTTATATCGAAGAAATTACCTCTTCTGACCTGAGTGTACCGGAAGGAGGAACAATGCAATATCAGGTCAAGTTTAAATCGGATTTGTTTGTGGATTATTCGAAGGTGACAGTGAATGGAGAGGAAGTGGCAGAAACTTATCCGCTATCTCCTCAAATAGCTGTCACGATCAATCCGCGTGCGGATCTTACCGTAAACTTGAAAACGTATAAATTTAAGAAAGAAGGTGCGTCGGATGAATTGATGGCGCAACATATCATGGCAGATATTCTGTTGAATAATCCGGATCTGAAAGGCAAGTGTATTCTACGTGTTGCCATTGAAGGGGATGGATATAGGGTGTACTTTGCTCCTACTACCAAATACCGTACAATCACGGTAAAAGGTGCAGATGGCACAACTTTAAGAACGGTGAATTCGGCAAAGGCTGCAACAGGATTCCAACTTCTTTATGCGACTTCTATAACGCTTTTGGATAACGGAGGTATTACCTTGATTGAAATTCCGATGGATATAGAAACGGAATTGACATATCTGAATGAAAATTTCGGTTATACTGCCGGTCATTATGCCCGTTTGATCCTTGATTTCTTGAATAAGCATGTCACGTCGACGGTTGCAAACTTCGTAAAACCGGACTTGGAAACTTGGGGAGTAAAGGTGAATATTATTCGTAACCAGACACAAGTAGATGCCGGAGGTACAGCCGAATTGATTCCGGAGGATGAATATTTGAAGGTTTCCGACTTGTATGGATATCAAGTGGTGTTGACGAATCCTTATTTCAAGAACTACTATACCTTGACTCTTAAACCACTGGCAAACATGAAAGTGACGGAAGAAGTTCCCGGTCAGACTTGGAATGTGCTTCTTTCCGGAACGATTACCAAAAAAGCAGTGACTCCTGTATTGCCGGATGTTACAATTGATTATGCCGATGCTAATACATTAGCTGTAGTGAAGGCGAAAATCAAGGAAGCTGTGCTTAGTGATGTCAAAAATGCAGAGTTGTTCAGATTGGTTGCTGCAACAGGTATTCAGCCCGGAGGTAGTTTCTCTGTTGAATTGACTGCCGATAGTCCTGTACCTGCCGGCAAATATGATTATACATTGACGTTTAAACCGATCGTGACGGAAAATGTGGATATCGCATCGGTTACCGGCGGGCTGGTTGTAAAGAAGGTTAAATTGGAGTTTGAATTCCCTACCGATATAACGTTCAAGTATGAACAGAAGAAAAAGGTAATGGAAAGCAAGATTCTTGAAGAGTTCTTGGCTATGAATGCAGGAATCTTCGATCAATATGCCGACTTTGCCAATCCTGGAGATATCTTTACTGTGACATTGAAAGATGCTGCATGTACGGGTGAAGCCAATGATCCGATTGCTGCAGGTACGTACGGATATGTGATAAAGATGAATGATGCCCCGGCTAACTTCACTTATAACATCGAAGCGGGTGGAAAATCTATGCCATCTTCTGTAATTGTAGCACAAAAGTCTTTAACAGTTAAATTACCTACATATTTATTGAATACACCTGACGAAATCAAACCGGAGGATCAAGCGAAAGCTGTTTTTGTTTATGGTAAGATCTTGTCTGAAATAGAAAACCAAATAAAGCTGACCGATATTCCGGCATTGAATAAAAAGTTGGCTGCTGCGGAAATTCAGGCTGTTGTTTTGCTGGGTGACGATGGAGCACAAACAAAGAATGCCACGCCGATTGCCGGAGTATACGATTATAAGGTGATTTTGAAATCGGATAATTATACCTTTAAATATGATGCGTTAGGTTGTGAGGTGGAAACAACAACGGATGGCAGTGTTATCGTTAAAGGTGGTTTGCAGATTGTGGAATATCCGGTTACTGTAGGTTTCTCTGAAGCGAACCGGTCTATTGCCGGTACTTGGGAAATAAAAGATGGCAAACCGGAATATTCATTATCTATAAATTGGATATCCGGGAATAACGGATATGACTTGTTGGCTATTTCCGATGAAGTCAAGAAGACATTGACTTTGGAACGTTGGAAAATGTATTTCAATAACGATTATCTGAACTGGGCATTGGTGGATACAAAAAATGAGATTGTTGTACAAGACAAGTCATTGAATGTTGTATTAAATACTTATGTTCAGGCAAATTTGACTTCAGGGACTTACTCCCTGCAGGTGGTAAAAGGAGGAACAGAGGTTCCGCGCCTGAAGTCTGCTGTCGGAGATTTCGATATCAATTTGAATACGACTTTGGCAACATTGACGGTTACCCCGGCAATCGTGACGGTTACCCCAGCAAAAGCTGCATATAGAAAAGTCTATGGGCAGTCAGGCGTTTCATCTTTAAAGCCGAAGTTGGCATTTGCGACGACACCGAAGTTGAACGCCGCCACTTTGGTTGCTGACTATGACCTTGAAAATCTCTTTGTTACGACAGATCCGGCCGATGCTGACGTGTTTGCGGCTTATTCACCTGTGGGTGATTATACAATCCAAACCAGCGCAGCCGCAGGAGTTGTCAGCGGTGCATTTGTACCTGTGACAGGTGTCGTGTTCGAGGCCGGTACGGAAAGTGCGATTGTAACGGTTTCTCCTGTCCCGATGGCAGATGCTGTACAGTTGAACGTTTCTGCTTCCCGCGAATATGGCGAAGATCCTGTGGATGGTGACGTAGCCGTGGCAGTAACACCGGCCGACGATACAGTGGATCAGATGTTGGTAGACGAGATCAGCACCATCCTGAACACAGCCGAAGGCCGTGTTGACTGGATTGACTGGGCAAGCTTCAACAAGAAGACAAATGCAGGCAAATATGAAGTACGCTTTACCTCCGATGCAATAGCTTCTATGGGTGGTTTGCTTACTAACTTCGATATGGGGGGTGTGACTATAGTATTAGACAGCTTGGAAATCCGTAAAGCAGATTTGACGGTGACAGCCGAAGACAAGAACCGTGTATACGGTGTGGCTAATCCGGAACTGACAATTGCTTACGAAGGCCTGAAGAATAATGAATACCAGAGCTTGGATGATGTATTCGATGGAGATTTCTTACCGGCGGTGGCAACAGATGCAACCGTGGATTCTCGTGGTACCTGGGATATTTATTTCACTCAGAAGCCGACAGCCAAGAACTATCATGTTACTTATGTGACAGGTAACTTGTCGATCGATAAGATTAAACGGGTAATCGTTTGGCCGGAAGATCAGCGCAACCTGACAATAGCCGTAGGTGAACATGTTGAATTGTCTGCAGCCGTAACGTCTGCTGACGATAATAGACTGTCGATCACCGGCTTGCGTTACGAACTGACCAATAATGATCGCGAACGCGTCGTATTGTATCAGAACGAGAACGGTAAGATGGTGATTGAAGGAAAGATCCGCACGTTGGACGGTCCTGTAAACATTACGGTTTATGCCGATGGCGATGAAACAACTTATATGGATGCCGAGCCTGTAACCGGTACGGTCACAGTGGTTGCTCCGGAAGGTGAAGCTGCGAATGTAAATATCATCGTATCGAATGTGACATCTGTTTATGACGGTACTCCGCGTGCCGTAACAGTAAAGGTTGCTGATAAGGATGGTAAAGAGGTAGATTACAAAGTTTTCTATGAAGGTGACCAAACTGCGTCTACCGTTTATCCGTCCGATCAGAATGCTCCGGTGGATGCTGGTGTTTATAAAGTGATTGTAAAAGCAGAAGTAGGTGCAACAACGTTTGTTTACGAAGCCAAGAATAAGATGATCATCGCTCCGCGTGTAGTGGAAGTGAAGGCTCGCAGTTTCGCAACAACGTATGGAAAGACTGTACCAGACTACTCGAAAGCATATGATTATGATAAGAGTGACTTCCTGGGCGGTGAAGATTTTGATGCCGATAAGATGCCGGTAGTACGTGCCGAGGCTTATAAGGGAAATGCCGGAACTTATAAATTGACTCCGTATTCCGTACAGGATTTCGGAAAGAACTATAAGGTATCTTATATTTCAGGCGAATTAGTTATCAACAAGGCTCCGCTGACAATTATCGCCGATGATAAGGAAAGCGTTTATGGAGAGGACTTGGCAGAACTGACTTATCAGTTAGACGGTCTTGTTAATGGTGAAACCATCAAGAACCTGGGCTTTGCTCCGCGTATCAGTTCGACGGTAACGAAGGGTGCTGATGCAGGAACTTATCCGATCGTGTTTGCCGACAATCATAAGTCAACGAATTATGAGGTGGCTTATAAGGAAGGTAAGTATGTGGTAGTACCGGCATCGCAGAAGATCAGTTGGAATCCGGAAACATCATACAAGGTGGAACAGCGTAACATTCCGTTGACGGCAGTGGCATCAAGTAAGTTACCGGTTTCTTATGTATCCGACAATGACGCGGTAGCTTATGTGAACCAGATAGGCGATAATTGGATCCTGACATTGGTATCTGACGGTTTGGTGAAAGTGAAAGCTATTCAGAACGGGAATACGAATTATTGGGGTGCAGAACCTGTGGAAGTAACATTTGCCATAGGAAATGCTTATGAAAGTGTGGATAATGAGACGATAGTCGTATCCGATCATATCGAAGTTTATCCGACCGTATTCACGACCAATGTAACGGTAACCGCTCCTTCTGCCATCAAACGTGTAGAATTGGTGTCTTATGCAGGTGTATTGTTGAAAGTCTTCAATAAACCTGAGTCTGTAATCAATTTGTCAAACTTCGGAAGTGGCTTCTATCTGCTGAACGTAACGTTGGAAGATGGCACTTTCAAGAGCGTGAAGTTGATTAAGAAGTAAGTAACCTGTAAAATAAATTTAGTATGATAAAGAATATTAAATCAATAATAACATCAGGAAAGCAGCTCATGCTGCTTTCCCTGATACTTGTTTCAGGAGGTAGTGTGGTACATGCACAAGAGGCAACTGGTGTTCCGGATACGGTGTATGTGAGCTTTACGAATTCAGGGGCATTGCCTTCGATGGTTTATGGAACGGCATTCGAGGATTACATGGCGGTAAGCACATTTAATGAAACATCTTTGAAGTACATGTGGGCACTGGCTGGGAATACCGGTAGTCATCAGTTGATGGAGAATTACCAAAATAAATTTAAGAGTGGCAAATCTTTTAAGGATATTATGAAATTTTCCGCCACTCCGACTGTTAAGGATGGAGTGAAATTACAATTGGTAGAAACTGCTCTGCAAGATGCTTTGGATTGTTATCAGTCGGTTACGGAGCTTTATGGATCTCCTGTTGTATATAAGTTAAGCAAAGAGGCTACGGCTACTTTGGAACGTACTATTCCGGTAACACGGGCTGAATTGACTATCACCCCGCGTGATACTGTTCGTTTCTACGGAGATCCCAATCCTGTTTATTCATTGGCAGACTTTACGATTGAAGGTTTAGCTGCCGGTGATGATGCTGCTACTATTTTCGCAGGTGAAAACGAGTTGGCTGTTACATTTGGAGGTGACGTGAATACTGCTGCCGGTCAGGAAGTTTATGTAACATTGGCAGCCGGTACTGTAGACAATTATTCTTGGGAACAAAAGCAGGCGAAGATGGCAATCAAGAAAGCTCTGCTGTCATTGGCATTGCCGGATAGCAGTCGTTTGTATGACGATAAGAATATCGCTAAAATCAAAGGTGAAGAACTGTTGGTTACCTCCGGGACATTGAAGAATGATCAAACATTAAGTGATTTGTTTTTCTCTGATGAATTGAATGTTATTCATACCGCAGTTTCTGCCGGACTAGGAAAAGTAAAGAGTGATGTCGGTACATACAGCTATCAATTGGCAACCCAAGCTGATACTGCCAAGGTTTATTGGCGTTTGGCTAACTATGACGTGCAAGCGATAGCCCCCGCCAACTATGTAGTCGAAAAGGATACGATTACCGTAACTGTATTCCCTTCTGATGCTCAGGTTGAAATAGAAGGAAAGAAAGTGAGCGTAATGCAAAAAGTTTATGGTGAGAAGAATCCTGATGGTTACTTTTGGTTGACAAAACGTAAAGAATCAGCTGGTTCTTCTTCTCCTTCTTACACATTCACCACGGCTGCACCTGTTGCAAAAGATTATATTTCTGCTGAAAATGAGGCTGACAAAGGTTTCACGGTTGCTCCGGTTGTATCCTATCTGGATTATGAAGGCAATGCTGTAACGGAAAAGACCGATGTGAACCTGAAACGTGAAAAACCGAATCAGATAGAGGACAGTCTGTATGTTGCCAAGGTCGGTAATGCAGATAAGATTTCTTCCAAAAACTATGCCTTTAAGGTCGTTGACGGCACATTGAAGATCAATCAGCGTCCGTTGGACTTCCAGAAAGTGGTAGTAGATCGCATTTACGGAGAAACAAAGCAAGACACAACCTGGACTTTTGAAGCAAACAATGCTGAAAAGCAACGTGGTTTGGCTAGTTTCGATGCTGCATATCAGATATCGACCAATAAGAAAGCTTTCGAGCTGATTGATGTAATGCCACAGTTGGTTATCAAAAAACAGGCTGCCGACAGTACATTGTGTGCTGGTAGTTATATCGATACGTTACAGATTAAGCTGGTGACTGTGGATAACACCGTTACTCCGAAGTTTAAAGCAATGGATCGTAATTACAGTCTTAAGTATTCGTTATTGACTGATAATGCTAAAACGAACGACAGTATTCGTCTGGAAGTGGCCAAGGCTGACTTGAAGATCAAACTGGGTACAATTCAACGTACGTTCGGTGCGGCAGTGCCTGACTTTAATGATGTGGAAATTCAGAAAGAGTTTATCACTTATACCGGTTTCAAACTGGATGAGTCAGCTAAGAACTTGGATTTGGTTGCGACCGTTGCTGAAGGCAATCGTATCAAGAATCTGGAAATAGCCGATCAGCCGAGCGTATTGCCGGTAGGCATTTACGAATTGACAGGCATCCGTGATATCAATAAGGAAAATACCAACTATGCGATCACAATTGAAGGAAAAGCTTTATATCAAGTAATTCCGGATAATTCTTTGGTCTTGGAATGGAACCCGTTGACCGTCGACCTGATTGTAGGCGATAAAATCAAGCTGGATGCAAAAGTGAAGAAGGATCAGAATATAATAGCTGAGGGTGCTCAGATAGATTTTGTATCATCCGATCCGGCAAAGATTCAAATTGAGAAAGTGGGTGATTATTGCTATCTGTTTGCCAAAGCATTAACAGATAATGACGGCGTAACGATTACTGCCAGCTATCATGGTCTTGCCGGTTATGACGAAGTAACGAAATCTGTGGTTTACAAGGTCATTCGTCTGAAAAATGAAGCTGATTACAATGTGGTATTGGGTGACATGAGCTTCGTTTATGACGGAACGGCCAAGGAAGCTGATGTAAAAATAACTGATCTGAAAGGTCTGAATGAATATCCTCATTATGTATTGTATAATGGTGATACCGATCTGCCGGTAAAAGCCGGTACATACAATGTGTCGATCTATCTGGAAGAAGGAAAGGGAGAAAGCAACTTGTTCATTCGTAAAGAAACAATGAAGATTAGTGCCGGCGAAGTGGTTGTAACACCGGTAGATGAAACAATCGCTTATGGTGAAGCAATTCCTGAATCGTTTGCTTATACGGTTAGCGGATTTATCGGAAACGACGGCTTCAAGGCAGGCAAAGAACCGAAGGTAAAAGTGGCTAGCGACATAACCGGCGCAGGAGAATATACCTTATATGTAGAAGGTGGTGATCCGGGTGAGAATTATACGCTTGTAACGAAAACTGGTTTACTAAAGGTTACTAAGTCCGGATTAACTATTAAGGCTGATACGATCCATACGGTTTATGGAGAAGAAATACCGCCGTTCACCCTGACAATAACCGGCCCGAATGGAGCGGTAGATCCTGAAACATTGAATGATATCTACACCGTGAAAGCAAAGGTAGATCCGGAGGATGCCGGCGAATACGATTTGATCGTCGATTGTGTCGGAGTAGGAGAAGGCGACTATTCTGTAACCTTGGTTCCGGGTAAACTTTATATAGCTAAGGCCGATGCCGGTCTGGCATGGGATATAGCCGGAACAACCCTTGCTGGTGGCGACAGTATTTTGTTGACTGCCGAAGCTGTTTCGCCTGCAACAATCGCTTACACAATGCAGCATGATACGGTAGCAGCCGTGAAGGTTGTAGAAGAAGGTGTTTGGATTACCGGTAAGCATCAAGGTGTAACAAAATTGTACATCTCGATACCGGAAGAGAAGAACTATCTGGCTGCTAACGATTCTGTAACATTCAACGTAACATCGACTGTCGCCAACGAAAGCATCGCTCTGCAAAGTGTAGGATTGTATCCGACATTTGTTGAAAACGAAACGTCTGTAACATCCGACAGTCCGGTGGCTATGATCCGTGTATTCGATGCTTCCGGCCGTTTGGTTAAGTCGATCGAAAAACCGGAATCGTTGATCAACCTGAGCGAATTGAGCAAAGGTTACCATCTGGTACAGATCGTACTTGAAAGCGGTGAAGCGAAAACAGTACGTATTATGAAAAAGTAAATAATCCGATTATTCTGTAATTAAGGAATATATTTAGAGGTTAATTAATGGAAGAGATGTTCTGTGGAGATAGCGATCTTTTGTAGAACATCTCTTTTGAAAAATAGAGTCTATAATAAAATATACGGAAAATATGGTAAAGAGAGAGTTTGTTAAAGAAATATCCGAACGTATGTCTATAACCCAGGTAGAGGCAAAACAATTTGTAAAAGTATTTCAAGATATTTTGACGGAAGAGTTACAACAGAATAGACCGTTGGAGTTACAGGGATTTGGAACATTTAGTTCTTGGAAACAAATCGGGCGTGCTGCCCGCAATCCGAAAACGGGTGTACCTTGTTGGATAGAGCCTCGTGTGAGTGCAAAATTCAGGCCTGGAAAATTTTTACTGGAAGCTTTGAATGAAGCGGATAAATAGAATTAAAATAATGAGAAAGAATCTACTTAAATTTATTTGCTTCCTTTTGATTGTCAATGACTATGTGTTTTGCGGTTCTCTTGGTGCCCAATCCATTCCCAATGGAGATTTTTCGGCAGAGTGGGTAACTGGTTATAACGGAGTCGGTAAACAGCCTGCCGGATGGAAAGCCTCGAATGTCAATCAGCTGGGAGTAAAAAAAGAGTTGGTAACTTGTAATCCGGATGGTTCCGTGTTATTGACCAATCGTTTTGTAGGTCTGTTGGGTATAGGTTCGAATGCACCGGCTTATATATCTTTGGGAACTCCGTGGGTCTATGCGAATGTATCGAATATATCTCAAAGTGACGGAGGTACGACCGGAGGCCTTGAATTCACGCACCGTCCGGATTCTCTCGTGGGCGTGTTCAAACGTAAAGTAGTAGCGGAGGAAACCGGTTGGATTATCTTTTATCTTTGGAAAGGGACAAGTGTGTCCTATGGTCCGGATAACAAAGAGTTGATAGATAATGACCGGGATATATTGGCTGAACATGGTTCTGTAACGCTGATCGGGAGGGCTGAATATGAAATAAAGGGTACTTTATCCGATTGGACGCGTATTTCCATACCGATTGATTATTTATCGGATGAAACACCTGAAAAGATGAATGTTATTCTTTCTGCAGCTGATTATCGTGGCGACCGAAAGAAGATAAAGGAGTATAATACTTTGTCGGTACAAAGTGTGGAACTGGTGTATAAAGATCCGGTATCGACAGAAAAGATTAATCTGTTATCCGATCGTTTTTCCGTTATCGACAAAATACTGTATCTTGATGGGAGTTATAGGAATCTAGCTGTCTATACAATGGATGGAAGGCTGGTTTGTAGTTCTGTCCGACCGGAAAAAACAACTACTTTCTCTTTTCTCTCCGCAGGGGTTTATCTGTTGAGAATTGAAGGGGAACAAGGAGTAGAAACGCAAAAGTTTCAGATTCGTTAAAAATGTAATCTGTTTTTTTCATATCATTATAAAAAGGTTGTAGCTCGGGTTTCGTGGATTGTATGTAAATACATCTATGAGATTCGAGCTTGATTTGTTTGTAATAAGGATTTCTTAATAGTGTACGGATGGATTTTCGCCATAAATAATTAACTTTGCAGTTGGTTGAAAAGTAAAAACTAAAGTATGAAGAAAATTAGAGCCGCCATCGTTGGTTATGGCAACATTGGAAAGTATGTGTTAGAGGCCCTGGAAGCCGCTCCGGATTTTGAAGTGGCAGGTGTTGTACGTCGTAATCCGAATGACGTACCGGACGAACTGAAAGCTTATACTGTGACAGACAGTATCACCAAGTTAGATAAAGTAGACGTTGCCGTTCTTGCAACTCCTACCCGCAGCGTTGAAACGTACGCAAAAGAAATTCTTTCATTAGGTATCAATACGGTAGATAGCTTCGATATCCACGGAGGTATCGTAGACCTGCGCCGTTCGCTGGATGCTGTAGCCAAAGCACATAATACGGTTGCCGTTATTTCTGCCGGATGGGATCCGGGAAGCGACTCTGTTGTTCGCGCCCTGCTGGAAGCAATGGTGCCGAAAGGTATCACTTATACAAACTTCGGCCCGGGGATGAGTATGGGACATACGGTTGCCGTGAAAGCGATCGAAGGTGTCAAGGCTGCTTTGTCCATGACAATTCCGATGGGAACAGGCGTTCACCGCCGTATGGTTTATATCGAAGTAAAAGACGGTTACGATTTCAAGCAGGTAGCTGCCGCAATCAAGGCTGACGATTATTTCGCACACGATGAAACACACGTAATGCAGGTGGAATGTGTCGACAACCTGCTGGATATGGGACACGGTGTGAACCTGGTCCGCAAAGGTGTATCAGGTAAGACTCAGAACCAGTTAGTTGAATTCGACATGAAGATCAACAACCCGGCTCTTACTGCCCAGATCCTGGTAGCCGTTGCCCGTGCAAGCTTCAAACAGCAGCCGGGTGCTTACACTATGATCGAATTGCCGGTGATCGATATGATCTGCGGCGATAGAGAAGACTTGATTAAACGACTTGTTTAATACATAAATTATGCTCGATTTTATTACCTGGACGGCTGACCCCGCCATCTTTTCCATAGGTTCACGCGAAATTCGCTGGTACGGACTTGCTTTTGCTATCGGTTTCTGGATTGGTTATTCCATTGTAAGCCGTATGTGGAAAAATGAAAAACTTCCTCCTGCATGGATCGATTCCCTGCTGATTTATACCATGGTGGGTACTGTGGTCGGCGCCCGTCTGGGACATTGCCTCTTTTATGATCCCGGATATTACCTGGCTAATCCAATAGAGATTTTCAAGGTCTGGGAAGGCGGACTGGCGAGCCATGGCGGTACGCTGGGTATCGTCATCGCGATCTATTTTTATTCCAGGCGTATCACGCATAAAAGCATGCTTTGGACATTCGATAAACTGGTTGTTCCGACCGGACTGGTGGCAGCTATGATCCGTTTGGGAAACCTGATGAACCATGAGATATACGGTCATCCGACCGATCTTCCGTGGGGTTTCCGTTTCATCGAGAACCTGCATGCCTGGAAAATGGGGGCAGAGCCGATCTTTACCGTTCCCAGCCATCCGACACAGTTGTACGAGGCATTATGCTACCTGGTTACATTCGGTATATGCATGTGGCTTTACTTTATCAAAAAGGAGTGGAAGCGGGAAGGTCTTATTTTCGGGGTCTTTATGATTTGTATATTCGGCTCGCGTATCTTTATCGAATTCCTGAAAAATAATCAGGAAGCGTTTGAAGATAACATGGTCCTGAATATGGGCCAGTGGCTCAGTATTCCGTTCGTGCTGGCAGGTTGCTGGTTTGTCTGGAGGGCGCTCACAAGGAAGCCGAATAACTATGAAGAGCTAAAAATAAAAAAGTAAAAAGTATAAAATGTACAAATTAAAAGAAATAGCAGATAAGGTATATTATGTAGGAGTAAACGACCGTCAGAAGGCCCTCTTCGAAAATATGTGGCCGCTTCCGTACGGCGTTTCTTATAATTCGTATTTGATCGTAGACGAAAAGACTGTATTGATCGATACAGTAGACGTTTGCTATTCTGATATCTTTTTGAAAAAAATAGCGGATGCATTGGATGGACGGACGCTCGATTATCTGGTCGTGAACCATATGGAACCCGACCATGCCGGCAGTATCCGCCTGTTGCGCCAGCAATATCCTGATGTGCAGATCATCGGTAACAAGCAGACATTCGGTATGCTGGACGGCTATCACAATATAACGACCGGACTTTACGAAGTGAAAGAAGGCGATACGCTGAATATCGGTCGCCACCAGCTTTCTTTCTATATGGCTCCGATGGTGCACTGGCCGGAGGTAATGGTGACTTACGATTCTACCGATAAGTTGTTGTTCTCTGCCGATGCTTTCGGAACCTACGAACGTTGGATGGCGGTGTGATCGATGAGGAAATGAATGTAGATCATTTCTGGGAAGAAATGATCCGTTATTATTCCAATATCGTCGGCAAATACGGTAATCCGGTACAGCGTGCATTGCAGAAACTGTCGGCCCTGGAGATCAACACGATCTGTTCGACACATGGTCCGGTATGGCGCAAATATGCTCATAAGGCAATTGAAATATATGACCGTCTGAGCCGTTATGAAGGGGAGGATGGTGTTGTCGTTATTTATGGCAGCATGTATGGAAATACGGAGCAGATGGCGGAAGCGATCGCTTCCTCTTTGTCGGCAAACGGTGTAAAGAACATTGTGTTGCATAATGTCAGCAAGAGTCCGGCTTCGTATGTTCTGAAAGATGTATTCAAATACAAAGGCGTCATTATCGGCAGTCCGACCTATTCAAACAGTCTGTTTCCGGAAGTGGAAGCCATCCTGAGCAAGATCGAGATGCGCGAAGTGAAAAACCGCCTGTATGGCTATTTTGGTTCGTTCACCTGGGCTGGTGCGGCTGTAAAACGCCTAACCGCTTTCGGAGAAAAGATGAAATGGGAAACTGTTGGTACTCCTGTGGAGCAAAAACAAGGTCTGAAAGCCGATAAGTATGAAGAATGCTGGGCTTTGGGAGAAGCTATGGCTAACAAATTGAAAATTGAGAACTGAAAATTTGAAAGGACCGGTTTTCGTCATGTAGAGAATATTATTAACGAAAGATCTAATTAATAAACACAGAAGATTGTCTGTTGATATTGGAAGTTCCTGTAATTTTCAATTTTCAATTTTCAATTTTCAATTAAAAACACTTGTTATGAGACTAATTATTGAACCAGATTACGAGCAACTCTCGAAGTGGGCTGCCAACTATGTAGCTGCGAAGATTAAGAAAGCGAATCCAACAGCTGAAAAGCCATTTGTTCTGGGCCTTCCTACCGGATCATCTCCGCTGGGTATGTACAAGAACCTGATTGAACTGAACAAGCAAGGTGTCATCTCCTTCCAGAATATCATCACTTTCAATATGGATGAATATGTAGGATTGCCGAAAGATCATCCTGAAAGCTATCATTCATTCATGTGGAATAACTTCTTCAGCCATGTAGACATCAAGCCGGAGAATGTAAATATCCTGAACGGTAACGCTCCTGATCTGGAAGTTGAATGTGCTGCCTATGAAGCCAAAATGAAAGCTGTAGGCGGTGTAGACCTGTTCCTGGGTGGTATCGGTCCTGACGGCCATATCGCGTTCAACGAACCGGGCTCTTCATTGGCTTCACGTACACGTGTTAAGTCACTGACTACAGATACGATCATCGCTAACTCACGTTTCTTCGACAACGATGTAAACAAGGTTCCGAAGACTTCTGTAACAGTTGGTGTCGGTACGGTATTGGATGCGAAAGAAGTGCTGATCATGGTAAACGGTCACAACAAGGCTCGCGCTTTGCAACAGGCTGTTGAAGGCTCGATCAACCAGATGTGGACAATTACTGCTTTGCAGATGCATCCGAAAGGTATCATCGTAGCTGACGAAGCTGCTTGTGCTGAAATAAAAGTAGGTACATACAACTACTTTAAAGATATCGAAAAAGATAATCTTTGTCCTTGCAGCTTGCTGAAGTAATTGTTGAGTTTTATTTTGCTAAGAAAAACAAAAACCGGAAGGGAATTCTTTCCGGTTTTTTTGTTTTTGTATGTGTTAATTCTCCTTTGATTAGCAATAGTTTTGGAATAAATGCGTTTATATAATTGTTTTGTTCGGAGAACCGACTGGTATTTATTAATTAAACTTAGGAGTGTATCATGAAAAGGATGTTGTATTTATTCGTTTGTTTGTTGATTCTTGCTCTGCCAATTTCTGCTCAGAATCAGGTTGTGGTGGGATTAACAACGGAAGGAAAGGAGCTGAAGGCCCGTAGTTTTGAATTTGACGGAAGGATACGGGATTATAAGATGGATACAACCGGTACTTTTTTTATGGTGAAAATAGGGTATCTGACCAAAAACGAACAATCTTATAAGAACAAAGGTGAACTGGTTGTTATTGATTTTCCAGCAGGAAAGGAGTTGTGGAAAAGAAAGATGAATTATATGACAGATCAGTTTGCATTGCTTCCCGAAGGTGTTTTATTCAATTCGAAAGGAGTGAAAAGTTCTTTGCTGGATTTGCAGACAGGGGGATCGAAATGGAATAAAAAAATCCTACCTTATATATTGGATCGTGAGGACAATAAATTGTGGGCTTACAAAAACGGGGCTTCGAAAAAACTGGAATGTTATGAGATGAATTCCGGAGAACTTTTGTGGACTCGGGAAGTTCCCCATACATATGGCTGGAATTATCACGGACTGGTTGATGATTCGACAAGGCTGATCGTTTCTGACGGGATGCACCTGGTTAATATTAATAATGGATCGGGAGAGAGTTATCCGATGATAACCGGAACAACGAATTATACGGGAGCGGTGGCATTGGGTGCTTTGGGTGTACTGACCGGCGTTTTAACCGGCTTTAGTGCAGTCCCGATTGGTGCTGGAGTTAATGCGGTCGTGGAACTGACTTCGAATGTGTTGAGAGATGATACCTTGTTTTATTTTGCCAATCGCACACAATTACTATGTCTGGATAACCAGCTGAAAATGAAATGGGGATATCCCCTTCCGGAAGATCTGACATCCCACTCGCAACTGTTTGATTATGGTGAGAGGTTGTACATGATCAATTATGGATCAGGCTATCGTACTAACTTGCGGGATTTACCTTCTGTATATGAAAAAAAGATGATGGAAGTCAATATCGGAAGGCCTTTCATTGCCTGCTTCGATAAAAATACCGGGAAAAATATATATCTGAATCAACTGACAAAGAAAAAAGACAGGATTGAAGACGCTTGTCTGAAAGGGGAGCGGAATACATTATATTTATTGTTTGATGATGGAATCTCCTTTTGCCAGTTATCAGATAGTTCGGAAATAGAAGTTTCGTCTTGGGATGAGAAAAACAACGGAAAATTACAGGGGTTTGTGTATAATTCATTTTATATGGAAAATGCAGATAGTATTTCTTTTAACCGGATCACACCGTCCGATTCTGCATCATGCTTCGTTTATAATGATCGGTATGAGATTTTAGAGATCGATGAGCAGATGGAGGTTATTCGCACTTATCAGCCTGAAAGTTTGTTTTTTTCGGATCTGAACTGGGATGGTTATTCTATTATCAGCCGGGGAAGAGCTCAATATCTGATTGATTTCAATAGAAAGAAAATAGCGGAATTATATATTCCGTTCGATTTGTTTGTGATAAAGGATAGAGTGTTTACGTTGAATGAAGAAAGAACTAAACTTTTGGAAATAAGCTTGAAAGAGTTATTCCCCGAGCGGATTATTGAAGATCCGGTAATATAATAAGTGAAAATGTTTGTAATTTAATTTTAGTATTTATCTTTGGTCCGTGTTTATGAGTGAAAACAGACATTGCAGGAGTAGAATCGTTTATGTTTATTGAGATAGAATTTGTGTTTAATATCTAAAACAATTTGTAGTATGAAAAAGATTGCATGTTTATTACTTCTTTTCGTGGCATTTCAGGTGAGTGCACAAGAATTTCATTTTATCCCGAAGATCGGTTTGAATTTTGCCAATATGACAAACTCTGATGGTAGTATGAAACCCGGTTTGAATATCGGGGTAGCCGGCGAAGTGATGATGACTAATAATTTTGCTATTGAACCGGGTATATTTTATTCGATGCAGGGTGCAAAAGGGAAAGGTGAATCTTCTGGTTTAAAGATAAAGAATGATTATTTGAATATTCCTGTTTTATTTAAAGGTTATGTCTATGAAGGTTTTAATTTATTTGCCGGGCCACAATTAGGTTTCAAGGTATCGTCAAAATTAAAGTATTCTAAATCGGGTACTTCTGTTTCTACCAGTGAAGGAAGTGATTTATTTAAATCCGTTGATTTTGCAATCATAATAGGAGCGGGCTATCAATCTTCTATGGGCTTACTGTTTTCATTAAGTTATAATATTGGGTTGGCGAATACAATCAATGCAGATAAGTTCGCCGCATTACCCGGAGGTAGTGGCATGGAAGGTGAAAAGAGCCGTAACGGTGTCCTCCAGTTCAATGTTGGCTGGCGCTTCTAACTAATTTATGCCGGATTTTGCAAACTTTAGGTCGAAATCCGGCTATTATTATATGTAAAAGATCTATTATTTTTGTGGTAATAAATACTATTGCCATGAAATATTCTTTTGTAACGATTTTATTTTTAGCCTTGTCCTTACACTTAGGCTATGGGCAGGATCAGATTTTGCCTGTCCCGTCTAACCAGCCCAGTCCGGCACAACAGAAACAGATTGCCCGGAAGTATGGGATGTTTATTCATTTTGGTATTAATACATTCCATGATCAGGAATGGACGGATGGCTCAAAGCCGGCTTCTTCTTATCGCCCTACAGCTATCGATGCCGATCAATGGATCAAAACAGCTAAAGATGCCGGCATGAAATATGTCATATTGGTAGCCAAACATCATGAAGGCTTCTGTCTTTGGGATAGCAAACTTACATAAAAATTGAGATTTATAAGCGCGTCTAATAAAAATAAAGACCACTCCCTGCTGTTATTCCACCGACTTTCGTTATTTTAAAGTTGTAATACAAAAAAACTATATCTTATGGACAGAGTTTGTGGTCTTGATGTGCATAAAGATAGTGTCTTTATGTGTATTCTCACAGCAAACGGTGAGAAAATTGAAGATGTGTTTGGAACTTTAACACCGGAACTGGATCGCCTTCGTGACACTTTAGTCTCTCATGGTGTTGGTAAAGTTGCAATGGAAAGCACCAGTATTTATTGGGTTCCTATTTGGCGCATTTTGGAATGCGATTTTGATGTTAAATTGGTTAACCCTTATTTCATCCGTCAACTCCCTGGTCGTAAAACTGATATTAAAGATGCCCAATGGATTGCGACTGTTCTTCAGAAAGAGCTAATAAAGGGAAGTTATATTCCTGATTCAAAAATACAGGAATTACGTCAGTACAGTCGTCGTATCTTCCATTTGACTCGTCGCAAACAGCAAGCTGAATCTGCTATCGATCTAACGTTGCAACGTTGCAATATTCGTTTGAGTAATTATGTTTCTGATATTGGTTGTAAATCCATGCGTAAGGTGGTCAATGCATTAATCTGTGGTGAAACTGATTCTGAAGTATTAGCTCTGTTGGTTCACAAGCGTATTCGTAATAAACATTGTCATGAGGTTATTAAGTCGTCTTTGACTGGTATTGTATCTTCATCAGACAGAGACATGCTTAAAATGAGTTTGGAAGAAGTGGAACTTTATGATCGTCAGCTTCTTGAGTGTAAAGAGAAAATGCGAATAATTTGCGAGGGACATTATGCCGAGGAACTGGAAATCCTTCAAACAGCTCCTGGGATAAAAGAGGAAAGCGCTATGAGAATCATAGCAGAAATCGGTGTTGACATGAAAGCCTTTCTAACAGCATCAGCTTTAGTTGGCTGGGCTGGATTAAGACCGCGAAATGATCAAAGTGCAGGAAAGATCAAAGGAAGAAAGACTTTACATGGAAACAAGTATTTACGTGTTATGCTTACACAATGTGCATGGGGAGCCTGCAGGACTCAAACATCTAAATTTTATAGCAGATATCATACCTTGAAAAAGAGAATGAATCACAACAAGGCTTTAATGGCAAATGCTCGAAAGCTACTCGTTGTTATTTGGAATTTATTAGCTAAAAAGCAACCTTATATGCCATTTGTGAATTAATGGTTGCTTCTTAATGAGCGTTCCAAGACCCTTATATTTGTGGTGGAGTAAACCCCGTTTTTGCAAACTGGTATACAGGCACGCTCTGGCAAGGAATTGCGTCTGAGACAAACAAGCTCGAAGAGGAAATTATTTATCACTCTCTACATAGACAAAATGTAGGGACAGCTACAAAGTGATCTTATTTTAACGGGAGTTCGAAATAAGGTTAGTGTAACTTTTATTACACAGAAAATAATAAGAAAAAAGGGACCCTTATACAGACTCCCTCCCAAAGATCATACATTTCATAGTCAAGACTGTGGCAATGTTATCTCTTTGTGTTTTTCATAGTTAAAATCTTTTCGTCAAAGGACAGGTTTATTTTTCTTTAATACAAACTTTTTGTTATATTTTTACACATACATGTTATTAAACATGGCTTGACTGTTATTCTGAGGAAGGTTATGGTACTTATTTCGAACTCACGTTTGTTTATTTATAGAGGAAATATACCGAATATGATGTGGCTAATTCGGGGAATAAAACGAACGTGATAGAAGAGGTAGCCAAGGCTTGCAAAAAATATGATATAGGCCTGGGCTTGTATTATTCATTGTGGGACCGTAAGGTGAATGCAGATGTAAAGGATAAAACTCTGGATGCAGCCTACAACGAATATATGATTAAACAACTGAATGAGCTGATCGATATCGTACAGCCATATACTCATATCGTCGAGTTCTGGTTTGATGGGGGATGGGAGAAAGAACATGAGCGCTGGCCTGCAAGAGAGATATATCAGACAATCAAATCAAGGGAACCGGAATGCCAGATCGGTATAAACTGGACAATCGGCCTGCCCGAAAATCCGGATGCTCATCCCGTATTACCGGAAAATCAGAAAGAAGGTTATCCGATCCGCTATTTCCCGAGTGACTTCCGTTTGGGTGATCCGTACCTGCCCGCCGATAATGATCCGAAGTTATTCTCGCATGACGGCAAATTATATTATATGCCATGGGAATCTACTATCTGTATAAGCGAACGTTGGTTCTACAATACTACTGATAAAAAGTATAAGACGGTAGAAGAGTTAGCCGGTCTGTACCACCAGTGCACAAAGAACGACAATATCCTGATCCTGAACTGCCCGCCCAACCGGGAAGGAAAGATACGGGATGCCGATGTTACATTGTTAAAGGAACTACGGAAAAAGATTCAGATGTAGAAATAATAGCACCGACCGGTTTCTGTGAAACAAAAGAAACACAGTTGTGATATGCATTACTTTGCACTTATAAATTGTCTCTTAGTGATTATACATATCTTTGTTATAAAAATCTAATATTTTGATCTGGGCATTATAGGCGGTTTGTGCCGGGCTGTCGGGGTTTAATTCGATAGCCATGAGGTAGTTGTTGAGTGCCTGGCGAATATCGCCCATCTTGCGGTATACGTTTCCGCGCAGATAATACGCTTCATCGTCTGAATCATTTTTTTTGATGTACTCGTCCAACAAATGGAGTGCTTCGTCTGTTTTATTATCGTTGATAAGTTGTCTGATAGTTTCCATATTAAAATAATGTGATATTTTACGGACAAAGATAATTCTGAAGAGGTTACATACATAATAATCACGGTTTAAAAAACTGTTTTTTTGTTACTGATGTACGGTTACGTTAATTATTTGTGTATGTTTGCACTCGATTTCTAAAAAGTGAAAAGTGATTATGCAAAAGAATCTGGTAATAGTGGAGTCACCCGCCAAGGCAAAAACCATTGAGAAATTCCTCGGAAAAGATTTCAAGGTTATGTCGAGTTACGGGCACATCCGCGATTTGAAGACAAAAGAATTTAGTATAGACGTAGAACACGATTATGCTCCGCAGTACGTGATCCCGGCAGATAAGAAGAAGCTGGTTTCCGAATTGAAATCCGAGGCGAAGTCTGCCGAACAGGTATGGCTCGCATCCGATGAGGACCGCGAGGGAGAAGCTATATCCTGGCATCTGTACGAAGTTTTGGGATTAAAACCGGAAAATACAAAACGTATTGTTTTCCATGAAATTACCAAGAATGCTATTTTGCATGCGATTGAAACGCCGCGCGATATTAATATCGACCTGGTAAATGCCCAGCAGGCACGTCGTGTATTAGACCGTATCGTGGGTTTTGAACTGTCTCCTATCTTATGGAGAAAGGTAAAACCGGCTTTGTCTGCCGGACGTGTGCAGTCGGTAGCTGTCCGCCTGATCGTGGAACGTGAACGCGAGATCAACGAATTTGTGTCGGAAGCCGCTTACCGTGTCATTGCCAATTTCATACTTCCTGACGGAACAACGATCCTGAAAGCGGAGTTGAGTAAGCGCCTGAAGGATAAAAAAGAGGTGATGGAGTTTTTGGAATCCTGCAAAGCTGCCTCTTTCTCTATTGACGAGATCACTAAGAAACCGGTAAAGAAATCACCTGCACCTCCTTTTACTACGTCTACTTTGCAACAGGAAGCCGCCCGCAAACTGGGTTATTCCGTTTCTCAAACCATGATGATTGCACAGCGTTTGTATGAATCGGGATTGATCACTTATATGCGTACCGACTCGGTCAACCTGAGTGACCTGGCATTGGGTACGGCTAAGGAAGCTATTCTGGATATTTATGGGGAGAAATATTATAAATTCCGCCAGTATCATACAAAGAGTAAAGGTGCACAGGAAGCGCACGAAGCGATCCGTCCTACTTATATAAGTAATACGGAAATCAGCGGATCGGCGCAGGAAAAGAAATTATATGAATTGATCCGTAAACGGACGATCGCGTCACAGATGGCTGATGCTGAACTGGAACGTACGACAATCTCTGTTTGCATCAATAATAAGAAAGAAAAATTCGTGGCTGTCGGTGAAGTAATCACTTTCGACGGTTTCCTTCAGGTATATCGTGAAAGTTACGATGACGAAAACGAAAAGGAACAGGAAAACGGTTTATTGCCGCCGGTTGAGCTGCATGAAGTGTTGACACTGAACGATATTGTGGCTACGGAACGTTTTACGCAACGTCCTCCGCGTTATACGGAAGCCAGCCTGGTTCGCCGCCTGGAAGAATTAGGTATCGGACGTCCTTCTACCTATGCTCCGACTATTCAGACGATACAGAATCGTGAGTATGTGATTAAAGGAGATAAGGAAGGGGTAGAACGTATTTATAGCGTGATCACACTTGCTAAAGATAAGATAAAGGAAGCTGACAAGAAAGAGATCGTAGGTGCCGACCGTAATAAGTTGATGCCGACCGATATCGGTACTGTCGTGAACGACTTTTTGATGGCTTATTTCCCGGATGTGTTGGATTATAATTTTACAGCCAGTGTGGAAAAAGAATTCGATGCTGTTGCTGAAGGAGAAATGGTCTGGACGGAAGCGATTGATAAGTTTTATAAGCTATTTCATCCGATCGTAGAAGAAACGGCTGCCATAAAGACTGAACATAAAGTGGGAGAACGCCAGTTAGGTGTGGACCCGAAGACTGGAAATCCTGTATTTGTAAAGATCGGTCGTTATGGTCCGGTCGTGCAGATCGGACAGGCCCATCCGGATGATAAGGAAGCACCGAAACCTCAGTTCGCTACATTGATGAAGGGACAGTCTATTGAAACGATTACACTGGAAGAGGCACTGAAGTTATTCGATCTTCCCCGTACCATCGGTGAATATGAAGGAAAAGATATGGTTGCAGCCGTAGGCCGGTTCGGACCGTTCATCCGTCATGACGGCAAGTTTATCTCTATCCCGAAAGATCTGAATCCGCTTTCCATCACTGCGGAAGAAGCGATCGAACTGATTGATGAAAAACGGAAAAAAGATGAACAGCGTTATTTGAAGAAGTTTGACGAGGATCCAGAATTGGAGATCCTGAATGGACGTTATGGCCCTTACATTACGTATAAGAAAGCCAATTACCGGATACCGAAGACGGTTACCCAGCCGGAAAAACTGACTTATGAAGAATGTATGAAGATCATAACCGAAGCAGCGGAGAAGCCTGCTACACCGAAGAAGCGGACAACCAAGAAAAAAGCGTAAAAGTAAATATCCTTTGGGATAACAAAATAAAAAACCTCCTGGTGATCATTCAGCAGGAGGTTTTTCGTATTATACTTGGTTGTTACATTCTTTCCGGAACCTCGATGCCCAGTAACGACATGCCTGATTTTACGACTTTGGCGACATTTTCAGATAATACCAGACGGAATTGTTTGATTTCCGGATTCTCTTCACGGAGGATAGAGAAGTCGTGGTAGAACTGGTTGTATTCTTTTACCAGGTCGTAAATGTAATTGGCAATATAAGCCGGGCTGTATTCTTTCCCTGCTTCTTTAACTGTTACAGCGTAATCGGCAATCATCTGGACTAACCCTTCTTCTTTTTCAGAGATGGGAGTATTGGCCGGCAATTGTTTCGGTAATACGATGCCTTGTTCAGCAGCTTTTCGTAAAACAGAACGGATACGTGCATATGTATATTGTATGAATGGTCCTGTATTTCCGTTAAAATCAATAGACTCTTTCGGGTTGAAGGTCATATTTTTGCGCGGATCGACTTTTAAGATGAAGTATTTCAGAGAACCTAATCCGACAATGCGGGAAATATTGGCAGCTTCTTCCGGAGTCATTTCATCCAGTTTACCCAGTTCCTGCGAAATTTCATGAGCAGTACCGATCATTTCTTCCATCAGGTCGTCTGCATCGACAACCGTACCTTCACGGCTCTTCATCTTACCTTCCGGAAGTTCTACCATTCCGTAAGAGAAGTGTACCAGACCTTTTCCGAATTCAAAGCCCAGTTTATCCAGTAAGATGGAAAGAACCTGGAAATGATAGTTCTGTTCGTTTCCGACTACATAGATCATTTTATTGATGGGATAATCGTCGAAGCGCAACTTCGCGGTACCGATATCCTGTGTCATATATACGGAAGTTCCATCGGCACGGAGCAGCAGTTTCTCATCCAGTCCGTCCTTGGTCAGATCAGCCCATACGGAACCGTCTTCGCGGCGGTAAAAGATACCTTTTTCAAGACCTTCCATCACTTTTCCTTTCCCTTCCAGATAAGTTTGTGATTCGTAATAGATCTTGTCGAAGTCTACGCCCATCATCTTATAGGTTTCATCAAAACCTGCATATACCCAACTGTTCATCTTTTCCCACAAGGCACGGACTTCTGCGTCGCCGGCTTCCCATTTGCGGAGCATTTCGCGGGCTTCGGCCATCAAGGTCGACTGCGCTTCTGCTTCTTCTTTGGTAAGGCCTTTTTCTTCCAGTTCTTTTAACTCCTGTTTGTAATGTTTGTCAAACAATACATAAAAATCACCGATCAGGTGGTCACCTTTCTTTCCGGATGATTCGGGAGTAACGCCCTCGCCCCATTTCTGCCAGGCAAGCATAGACTTACAGATATGGATACCGCGGTCGTTTACGATATTGGTCTTAACCACTTTGTTACCATTGGCTTTCAAGATCTCAGACAAGCTATAGCCCAACAGGTTGTTACGTACGTGACCCAGGTGTAACGGTTTGTTTGTATTAGGTGAAGAATATTCGATCATCACCAGCGGAGATTGTTCCGTAACGGGAACTATTCCGTATGAAGGTTGCTCATTGATCGTGTTCAGCAAGTCGATCCAGCACGGGCCGGCAACAGTCAGGTTCAGAAATCCTTTGATTACATTGAACTCAGATACGGCCGGTTCGTTTTTCTGCAAATATTCGCCGATTTCCTGTGCTGTTTGTTCCGGTGATTTCTTCGACGCACGGAGGAATGGGAATACAACCAGGGTAAGATGTCCTTTAAACTCTTTTTTTGTCTTCTGTAACTGTATCTGGGCGGCAGGAACTTCTGCTCCGTACAGTTCTTTTATGCCGGCAATGATCGCACCGGTAATCTGCTGTTCAATAACCATATTCTTACTTCTATATATTCGGATTTTATTTTGCCTGCAAAGGTACATGATTATTTTCTAAAAACCTGCGTATGGATATTTTGAATTAGCAGTTTGTCTATCCTTTGCTATATCCTCCAAAAGAGAGGGAACCGAGTTTACATATTTGTTGGTAATATTTACAAATCGTGCAGTATGTATGCTTATTTTTTCATTTTTTGAAAATGAAGTGAAAATAATCATCATTATTTTCAAAAAAGTGGAATCGTATTTGGATTTACTCTTGAAATGAGTCGTAAAGGGGAGTGTTAACGCATAATATCAGAAACAACAATAGAATAGTAATTTGTTTGATAACAACGATCTTTGTAATTGAAGGGAAGAGTGCTATTAGGATTCTTTTTCTTTGAGATAATAATGGATGCTTGAGTTTTGCTGATTTGGTAGCAAGATTTTGGGATACTACCGAAAGTCGGATAAGCACGAAATGTTATGACTTGGGATAGTTTGTATATGCTGATTTAGAAAGTAATGTTATTAATGATTGTAAGCGAATATAAAATATATAGAGTATTAATTTATTGTTTATTGCTGGTTACCTTTTTCGCTTGCGCGGATGAAAGTTTTGTCGGCGAAAACAATAATGGGGAGTTCTTGTCAATTACTGGTATCGGTCCTCTGAATGTGACACATGACGGGACTGCCGAAGATCATATTGTGAGTACCCTTCGTATTATAGAATTTGATCCTGCAACCGGTATTTGTCTGTCAAATGTTCTGTACACGAAAGAGCAGTGGACCAATAACATAATAAAGCACTCAATAAAACAGGGAACTTATGATTTTGTATTTCTCGCCAATGAGGCTACTAGTACATCTGTCCTTAATCAGTTAAACGGAGTTTTAAAATATGGAGATTTAAATAAAATAGCTTATCCTGCAAGTGCTTTTTCTTCTGATCTTGACATTCCTATGATACAGGAAATCAAGAAGGTTACTGTTTTGCCAAAAGGAGGAGGTATTGAATTGAGTGATGGAACGCAACAATCTTTTTTGAAGCTGGCATTGAACAGATTGGGAGTACGAGTCGATGTCGTATTGGAAGCCGAAGATGATTTTGAAGCCGTTTTTACCGGTGTTGTATTCAGCAATATACCTGATTTAGTCCCTTTGACAGCTAATTATAGCGGAAGTATCGGAAGGAGTATCATACGTAAATTTACATTAAGTGAAAATGGAAGTTATTTTTCAGACGGAACTCCTTCTGCTGTGGGAATAACCTGGGCAAAGAATATAAATCGGATTATTTTACCTTCAAGTGAGCCTGTGGATAAATCAGAGAAATCGGAAGCTGTCGTTTTTACTGTTAATATGGGGACTAATTATAATCCTTCCTGTGAGTTGGAGATAAATTCGAATCCGGTAGATTATAGTCTTCCGATGAATAGTAAGCTTGATTTGACGGGTATTATCCGGGATGCTTTGCATGTAAATGTAAAAGCTTCGGATTGGAGTGAATATGATGGAAACTGGATTATATCCGGCAATAAAAAGCTGAATGTTTCACATACACAAGTCAGTATAACCGATTTTAATGGGGCACGGATTTCATTTTGGTCGAATATGCCTGAAGTGAAGGTGTTGCCTGAAGTCTTTATAGGAGCGAGTACAGTTACGGCAGAAACAGAAAGTATTTTTAATGATTTGGTGTTGAAAGATATAGATGTAACGGATAATGGAACGACAGTTACTTATGCAACTTCCCGGTTTTCTTATACTTATGATAAAGTTTCCGAATCAGGTTCCGGTTATATGGATATCCTGCTTGATGAGCAGAATGCCGCCGGGCAAAATATATACCGGATCATTTTGTCGGCTGAAGATGAATACGGAGGAAAATTGCAAAAAGAGATAGAAGTGAAAACCAGTCAGTATGGCGGACGTCATGCTTTTACAGAAGGAACAAGGTATGTCGGAGCTTTTTACCGGAAAAATGAAACCGGAGAAAGGGTTGTTACCGGACAGCAGGAAAGGAATAATGACTTGCCGGAATATGACGGACTTACAACATGGAAAGCAACCGTTATCGACGGAGATTTTGTTGTACTAAGTACAACTCCCAGCTTCGATCCGGGCATAGGAACATACAGTCCCGGAAACCCGGAGAAATATCCGGTTACTCCAAATGAATATAAGGGAGAAAGTGGGCGTATGGTAGAAGGTAGAGGACGTATTTATTTCCGTATCGGCCTTAATTCGACGCATAGCGGAGACAAGCCGAGATATGCCCTGGTTTTGGTGGAACGGTATGGAGGTATCTGGGGAGGTGGATATTGGACGTATAAAGATTCCGTCTTTATTCGGCAGGGAGAAGATCCGGATTATATTTTAAGGCCAGGCACTGAGGATGCGATAACCTCGGGGCAGTTGCAAGGCCAGCCGCGCAATGCGGCCAGAATGTTTTCACCGTTTAACTTGACCGCTCCTGAATTTAAAAATGGTGGTGAGGCTGCTAATTATCAGGTTGGTCATAAAAATGGAGTTTTTGTTAAATATCCCAGTCAGGCTGGTGCCTTCTTTCAGTGGGGGCTTCCTGACAGTACGCATTTGGAACCGTATTTTCGCCAGGCTTATCATCCGGTTAATCCGGTGATTGCGTCTTACTGGAACAAGACGTTACAGTTTTTAACGACCAACAGTAGACTATTTTTACCAGTATGGAATACTGCAACAGGAACAGCTGATCCGATATATGACTATGGTTATAAAGATATTTTTGAGATTTGTCCGGAGGGGTATCATCGCCCCAGTGATGGATATACTGACCGGATTTCCTGGAATGGTCTGTATCCTAATATGGTTAAGTATGTGAATGGGGTGAAGGTCGGTACTGCATATGTTGATGTGTTTGAAAAACAAAAGGATACAATCGCAGTAGACCACGGGGAGGATATTGCTTATTCTGAATGGAGGCAGTCGCTTTTCAAAAATCCATTGGCCGGTGATGCTGCGCGATTGGAAAATATAGGAGGATGGGACGGTTCATCGGAAAAAAATGGTATTAAAATAGATCGAGAACCTAATTTTTGGCAGGATCCGAATGATACGGAAGAAGCGAAAAGGCACATCACTTTTGCTTTCGGTTTTTATGCAGACGGCTATTTTGACCGCCTTCCGGTTATAAAAAAAAGTGAGTATTCTTTTGGGGTATCTGTTGATAATGCACAGGTTGCTTATCGTGGTATTTTAGTTTATAATAAAGATAATGAGAATGCTTCGGTTTTCTTCCCTTCAGCGGGGAGACGGGCTTCTGTTTCCGGACAGGTTGAATTTTCAGGTTCGACAGGTTATTACCAGTCATCGTCTATCGGTCCTTATTCTGCGAATACACCTCAGAGTGTGTGGAGTATTAGTTTGGGGAAGTGGCCTAATCCGGGGCTCTATTACCAACTACCGACTTTTGCAGAATCAGCCCGTTGTGTCAGGGATGAAACTCTTTCCCCAAATCGTTGACGACTATGTTTTTTGAAGGTAATAAAATGAGGAAAATTATAATACATATAAACTATCTGTTTCTTTTAGCTATTCTGCTATTTGTGACCAGTTGTGAACATGAGGTTTTGATATCGGAAGATCCAGAAGAAATAGTAGATGATAAAGTAAGAATTGAGATTTTTACCCGTGCAGATTCATATAAGCTTCCTGTTACCAAAGGTTTGAATGATGAAAACACGGTAGGTATTACTCCTTGGATACTAGTGTTTAAAGGAAATGACGAAGCTTCAGCGACTTTTGTAGAAGCTGTCCAGGCTTTTGAACTTATAGGGAAGAGATATGTTTTGCTTACTAGGCAACCTTCTGGTACGAAGTATCATTTATTAATATTGGCGAATCCGCAGAGTGAATTTTATTATGGAGATGCCGATTCGGGATATGAATTTGAAATTGAGAGTTTTACAGCTAATCTGAAAGTTGGTGTAACGACTTTGTCAGAGGCATGTTCCAACTTATTAACTGAGCCGTTGGCTATTCCTGCACAGTCGGTTGTTCCTTATAGTGGCGAAGGCGAGACAATTCCTATGAGTTACCTGTTAGAGGTTGATGAGATAAATAATTCGACAAGAATAGAGAATACAGATGGCAGTTCTTTGTTATTGAGCCGGGTTGTGTCTAAAATAGCCATAGTCAATGCTGCATCTAATTTCGATTTCACAGGCATTACGGCGATTGTGAATGTTCCGCGTCAAGGACAGTTACATAAATCCGATGGTGCTGTTTACAATACCTCAGGTTTAACTGAATTACGTTATGATGCGAGCTATTCGTCTCCTTTAATCGCAACCTCTGCTGTTTCCGGCGGTCAAAGTACGGCGGACAAGCCGATTTATTTATATGAATCGCCTGTATCTAATAATACTTATTTTATTATTCAGGGTACTTATGAAGGGCGTAATTATTTTTATAAAATAGCGATCGTGGATGATAATCTGACTTTGATGAATCTGGTGCGTAATAAGTTATATACGTTTACTATAAACAAAGTTCATGGGCCGGGATTTGATACGGTTGCCGATGCTAAAGTTTCCAAGCCATCGAATACGGCACTTGATTATAGCGTACTGGTCGATGATAGTAATACATATGAGATAATAGCCAATAATGATTATTATTTGGGCGTAAGTAACTCCGTCTTTTTTGCTTATACGAATGAAACTGCCGAATATGAGGCTTTTAGGGTAATAACCGATTGTAAGACTATTTTTCCAAATTCGAATAAGATAAGTGATGAAAGAAGTTTGGCTGATTATGCATATAGATTGGTTTCTCCTTTTGGGATTTCTATTGCAGGTGCTGGTTCTTCGGACCCTAATGTAACTCCCGTAAATGTGGAAGTAAAAAATTATTTACAGTTTTATGATGAATTTCAGTTTAATCAGGAGGGTACAGCACTTAGACAAAATGCTTACATC
Organism: Parabacteroides goldsteinii DSM 19448 = WAL 12034; assembly: GCF_000969835.1. Taxonomy (GTDB): domain Bacteria; phylum Bacteroidota; class Bacteroidia; order Bacteroidales; family Tannerellaceae; genus Parabacteroides; species Parabacteroides goldsteinii. Next base: position 1,183,646 of record NZ_KQ033912.1, on the reverse strand, counting down.
ACACTTAAGCTAGGAAATCTGGAGAAGCAGATCCATATTAATCAGAGAAAGGCTATTAATGCCGGAGGGGAGACGATACAATATATGCCGACGACAAACAGGGACCCTCAGTATAGAAAGGTAAACTATACTTGCTTGTCTGGCTATGTGGAAGATAATGCGGTATATAGTCCTAAAAACTGGATAAAGTTGCGTCCTTCTTCCGGTGAAGAACGAAATGATACGGATAATATCACAGTAGATGACGGAGCAATATTTATAGAAGTTTTGCCTAATCCGGGCACAGATACGCGAAACGGAATTGTGTATTTGACAACTATTGATAATAATTCATCATCCGGCATGGCGACACAGCGTATTAAAATAGATATAACTCAGTTAGGAAACAGTATTTCCGTAAATTAAAAGTAATATAGATGAAAAGAGCCTTTATACTCCTGTTCTTCATGCTCGGATGCCTGGTCATCGAGAGTAAAGCGCAGAAAATTGCAGTCAAAAGCAATCTATTATATGATGCAACGACGACGGTGAACTTGGGATTGGAATTTGGACTGGCCCGTAAATGGACATTAGATATTCCTGTCAACTATAACCCGTGGAAACCGGATAATGGCCGCCGCTTGCGTCACTGGGGCGTACAACCGGAGGTGCGTTACTGGTTTTGCGAAAGTTTCAACCGTACGTTCGTAGGGTTGCATGGACATTATGCCGACTTCAATGTCGGTGGCTTGCCGGGTATTTTCAGCAAAAATATGCAAAAGAACCGGTATCAGGGACATCTGTATGGAGGCGGTATTTCGGTCGGGCATTCCTGGATATTGAAAAAACGTTGGAGTATAGAAGCGTCTGTCGGTCTGGGATATGCACGTATAGAATATGAAAAATATCCTTGTGCGGAGTGCGGCTCTAAACTGAAAGATACCGGACGAAATTATTTCGGCCCGACGAAAGCAGCTTTGTCAATTATTTATCTGATTAAATAAAAGAAGAGTGATGAAAAGAAATATACAATTCATTATATGCCTGCTGGCTTTTACCTGTCTGAATGTTCTTCAGGTAAAGGCACAGTCGCGCTCTTTTGAAGGAAGTATTACGGTAAATCCCGTACGGCTGGAACAGGTGGGAGACTCTCTTTATATAGATATGGACATCGTCCTGAATGGAGTGAAAGTCAAATCGACTCGTGGTGTGGACCTTATCCCGCAGCTGGTTTCTTCAGAAAAGAGTTGTAATCTGCCTGAAGTAACAATGAAAGGGAGAGATGAATATCGGGTTTACGAACGTTCGCTTTCTCTGATGAATGCGGCGGAGAAAGCCGGTTATGAAAAACCTTATATTGTTAAGCGAGTGCATAGGCCGACAAGCGAAACGATTCAATATCGTTATATCCTTCCTTATGAATCATGGATGGCTGATGCCCATCTGGATATTCAACGAGATGAATGCGGTTGTGGTGAGACATTATTGATGAAAGTGGAACCGGTTGTAGACAGAGTAACACTGGAATATATACCGGAACCCTACGCTATTGTACCGCATATGGCTTTTATTAAACCGGTAGTCGAAGAAATTAAACGCCGTGATATACAGGTGGAAAGTTTTCTGGATTTTGAGGTGAATAAAGTAGATATTCGTCCTGAATATATGAATAATCCCCAGGAACTGGCTAAGATACGGACGATGATCGATGAGTTGAAGTCGGATCCGAGTGTTGAAGTTAAAAGTCTGGATATTGTAGGATATGCTTCTCCGGAAGGCTCGCTGGCTAACAATAAGCGTTTGTCCGAAGGACGTGCGATGGCATTACGTGACTATCTGGGTTCCCGTTATGACTTCCGCAGGAATCAGTATCAAACCATTTTCGGGGGTGAAAACTGGGACGGTCTGGTGAAAGCACTGGAAGCCGGAGATATGGATTATAAGGAGGAGGTGCTGGCTATCATTGATAACTATCCGCTTGAAACAGAAAGAAAAGCGAAGTTGAAACAGCTTCAGAGCGGTATGCCTTATCAATATTTGCTGAGAAATGTATATCCGCGTCTGCGTGTTGCTGTTTGTAAAGTCAACTTTAACGTAAAGAACTTTGATGTGGAAGAAGCGAAGGAAGTTATTAAAACGCGTCCGCAGAACCTAAGCCTGAATGAAATGTTCATGGTTGCCAATAGTTATCCGGCCGGCTCACAGGAGTTTGTCGATGTATTCGAAGTGGCTGTACGGATGTACCCGGAAAATGAGATAGCCAATATGAATGCGGCAGCGGCAGCTATCTTGCGTAAAGATCTGGTTGCGGCCGAGCGTTATCTGAATAAGGTGGATTCAAAAGAACCTGAATATATTAATTCACGCGGTGTAGTAGCTTTATTGAAAGGAGACTATAAACAAGCTGAAAAATATTTGAAAGCAGCCGCAGGTTCAGGACTGGAAGCTGCCAAAGATAATCTGGATGAGTTGGCAAAGAAAAAGGCGAATATTGCTGAGATTGAGAAGACAATTAGATAAATAAATGAGTGAAAATTACTAATTAAAATTGAGTGAAATGAAAAAGAAGAATCTTTTTATGTTTGCGCTTGCATCCTTTATGTTTGCAGCGTGTAGTGAAAATCTGCCGGATGGTGGAGATGACGGCGGCGGTACTGGAGCAGGAGGTGATGCTTGGGTTTCTCTGAATGTTGTGACAACGACAACTACCAAGGCTTTGCATAATCCTGATCAGGAAAATGGTACGGCTGATGAATCGAAAGTCAATACAATGATGGCTCTTTTCTTTGATAGCCATCTTACAGGATCGAATAATCCGGCATTGTTGACTAAATTGTCATGGGGGACGGGAGAGCCTGAAATAGGAACTCCGGGACAGCCTGACGGAACCCCGACAAAGGCTTTTAAAGTGGATAAGAATTCGAAAGCTTTTATGATCATATTAAATCCATCTACTGAATTTACAACAAATGTGGCTTCTGCCAGTACATTCGATGATGTAAATAAAATTATTGCTAAGACTAGTGTAGGTGCAGTTATCGGCGGTACAAATCAGAATAACTTTATGATGACCAATGCCAAAGGCAAGCTAGAACCGACAACGGTTACAGATGCAGGTGGTTCGGTTACTGTAACAGATAATGATCTGGTAACTTATGCGACTGCAGGTGAGGCGGAAGGCAAACCTTATAAAGTTACCGTAGACCGTGTAGCTGCAAAAGTTCGTTTGTTTGCGGATGTTAATTATCCGCAATCCACCTTGGATATTAATACTGTCGGATGGACATTAAATGTGACGAATAAAAAATATTACCCGATGTCTGAGAGAACTAAGACGTGGTTGGAAACAACGGCTCGTGGTTGTATCACTCCGTTTGATAAATGGCATTTCGGTTCTTACAGGGTAGACCCGAACTATGATGGGCAGAAAACGTCTATGGCGGATATAACAACCACTCCATATACGGATAATTATGATTATTATACGCATGCTACTGTATCGCCATCGACTTGGGTAGCTGCAACAGCCGACTCTACAGGTTCTAATGCCTCTAAGATCCCGGCTTTGTATTGCCTGGAGAATACGCAGGAAGAAAATGATAACTACCAGGCCTACACTACACATGTTTTGTTGAAGGTGGAAAGTCAGCCTAAAGGGTTGCTACTTCCGGATAATGGCGATAATTATACTGGCGGAGTTTATGACGGAACAGCAGCTGCTAACAGCGATGACGATGTGGATGCTTCAGGAAATGTTAAATCTGGAAGTGACTGGATTCAGATTGGTACTAATGGGTATTATTCTTACAAATTGGTACAGAAGTACATTGAGGCGGAATTAACGTCAAAATATAAGGATAAAGACCCGGATAATTACCTTCAGACTACGGTTACCAATTCATTTGGTGCTTACATTGATTCTTTAGTGAAATATAATGTATCAGGTGTGGATCCTGTTACTCTTCCTACCAAAGTTCAGTTTGATGCTAAAATTTCTGATGGAACTTATGCTTCTGTGGAGGATGGAGCGAAGAAAATTGCAACAGAATTCTATCAAACTGAAATTATAGCACATGGAGCAGCCGCTTATGGAAATGTATATTATTACAAAGGAGGAGAAGGCTATCATGTTATTATGATTAAGCATGATAATGATACGGATAACACGAACAATAAACTCGGAGAGTTTGGCGTGGTGCGTAATTCTGTATATGACATTGCTATCAAGGATATAAAGACTCCGGGTTATCCGATTATTCCTGAACCGGATCCAGGCAAGAAAGATGAAGAAGAAGAAAGTTTCATCTCTGTTGAAATTGGCATCAATCCTTGGACTTGGTATAGACAAGAGATAGATTTATAATTACGAAATCTTTTTAATATAAAAGGAGGTGTGTCAAAAGTCACTATCCTGTCATCCCGGGCTTGTCCCGGGATCGCATATTAATAATGTATTTAATCTAGTATGAGTTGGCGGATCAAGTCCGCCATGACAAACAGACTTTTGTGACACCCCCTTTATTTTTAGCAAAAGAGTTGCCGGAGACTTGATAAAACTCTGGGATTTGTATTTGACAGAACAGGCAGTTCTGTCCATTGAATTGGAAATAACGAGAAAAGAAGAAATATCTTTTCCTCTATATATAGAATAATTAGAAAACTGAAAAATATGAAGCTAAAAAGCCTATTACGTCACATAGCCATGTGGTTTGTCCTTATCGGCTCCCTGATAATGACTTCATGCGATAGCTTTAACGAAGATCTGCTGGAGTGCCGTTTGTTTGTTAAGTTTAAGTATGATTACAATATGGAATTTGCTGATGCATTCCATTCGCAGGTGGATAAAGTGGAGCTTTATGTATTTGATAAAGACGGCAAGTTCCTGTTTAAACAAGCAGAGGAAGGGAGTACATTGGGAACAGGCAGTTATTTGATGGAAGTTAAGTTACCTGTCGGACAATACCAGTTTATGGCATGGGCAGGTGCACATGATTCATATGATATAACATCGTTGCAGGCAGGTGTTTCCTCCATCACTGACCTGAAGCTACAATTGAAACGTGAGGAAACACTTATCATCGATAAGGAACTCGAGCCGCTTTGGTATGGCGAGATTAATAACGTGGACTTTACCGGTACCACCGATCAGACGGAGATCATCAACCTGATAAAAGATACCAATAAAGTACGGTTTGTTTTTCAGGGAAGCAATGAAGACTCCTGGGGGGTAGATGTGAATGCCTATACCTATGAAATAATCGAATCCAACGGTTATCTGGCACACGATAATTCGCTGCTTGGAGATGATAATCTTAGTTTCCGTCCTTATCATATCGAACAAAAGAATCTGGCAGCAGGTATTGTCGAACTGAATACGATGCGGTTTCTTGCGAACCGTAACGCCCGTTTTGTGGTAACAGAGAAGGCTACAGGTAAAAAGGTATTCAATATCAATCTGACCGATTTTCTGGTGATGACAAAAATCGAAGGGCATAATATGAGCGCTCAGGAATATCTCGACCGGGAGAGTGAATATAAGATCGTCTTTTTCTTTGCCGACAACGATCCCTGGCTGGTCCTTCAGATTAATATTAACGGATGGACCTGGTATTTCCAGCATGAGGGTGGTCTTTGATCGCATAATTCATTTGATTTACTCTATTCGTGCTGTGCGGAGCGGATGGTCTGCAAATTGAGAGTATATATGTTTGACGTATTCTCGTTGTTGCGGAAAATGAAATTAAGATAACAGCAGTTGCTTACAAAGAGGCTTTCTGGAGTCGCCTGGTGCGGCATGAGAACCATAAATGCAATGATAATTGATTGAAAAGCAGGATCTTTGTAATGTGATAGATGAAACGGGACCGAAGTCCCGTAATCATGTTTTGTTCGGAATAACAATACTAACCTGTGTAATCAGGTAAGTTTAATATTAATACTAGTGTGGGTTCCAGGGGGCAGTGATGTTCTCTGGAATTATTTTATCATATATTATGCGAAAAGAATATCATAATATATGAGAATGCAGTATCATAATATATGCGAATACTGTATCACAATATATGATAAAACAACATTCCAACAATGAAAGAATAAAGAAGGTGTTGTAAAACTGACAAATGACACTTTTGCAACACCTCTTCGAATATGAAAATATTCCGTTTCTTACTGAACCTTGTCGTTTAACTCTGCGCCGGGTTTAAATTTGATGGCTTTGCGAGCTGCGATTTCAATGGGTTGTTTTGTCTTTGGGTTAACGCCTTTGCGGGCTGCTTTTTCAGTTACGGAGAATGAACCGAAACCTAGAAGAGCAATTTTTCCTCCTGCTTTCATTTCGTCGGATACTGTTTCAACAAAAGCATCTACTGCTTTCTTGGCATCAGCCTTACTTAAACCGGATTTTTCCGCTACAGCTGTGATAAATTCTGTTTTGTTCATGATGGATTGATAATTAATATATTAAACAAATCTGTGATAGCCTGAAAGTCGGTTCAAATGTAGTTTTAATTTGATATTCTGCAAAGAAAAAATCTGTTTTTTTTATTGATTTACTATGTTTTAGTACTATTTGAAGGAAAAACAATCAAAATATATTTACCTTTGCCCGCAAATTGATATATGTATGATGAATCAAAATGGCTCCGGGTTCTTGAATAGTATACCGCCCGTTACAAAAAACCTTATCATTATCAACCTGCTATTCTGGGTAGCCAGTCTGGTGTTGCCGAAAGTAGGGATTGATTTGGTGCAACTATTGGGATTGCACTTTCCGGGTGTGAAAGATTTCTACCCGTTTCAGTTTGTTACTTATATGTTCATGCACGATACGCACTCTTTTGCACATGTCTTTTTTAATATGTTCGGGGTGTATATGTTTGGACGTGTACTAGAAAATGTGTGGGGACCGAAACGTTTCCTTACCTTCTATCTCGTGACAGGTATCGGTGCCGGTATCGTACAGGAACTGGTATGGGCCTATTCGGTTCAATCTTTTGCCAGTGCGAATGGTCTGACGTTGTTTGAACTGGTTCGTATGGATCCCTCGTTGAATATGATGATCACGATAGGGGCTTCCGGTTCAGTGTTCGGTATCCTGTTGGCGTTTGCTATGCTGTTCCCGAATGTGCCGTTGTTCCTGATGTTTATTCCGATACCTATTAAAGCTAAATATTTTGTTGTGTTTTACGGTCTGGCAGAACTATTTATGGGTGTTTCCAGTTTTGGTGGAGATACGGTCGCACACTTCGCCCATTTAGGCGGTATGTTGTTCGGCTTCTTTATGGTTCGCTACTGGAAAAAGAAAGATGCAGACAATGGAAAGTATTTTTACTAATCTGAAGAATACGTTCCGGGCAGGAAATATACTGGCAAAGCTCATATATATTAATGTAGGGCTTTTCATCCTGATCCGGTTGATGGGGGTGATATTTCTCCTTTTTAATATCCCCGGAATATCCTTTTTGCAATATTTGCAGATGCCTTCTTCGCCGGAGTTGCTGATGTACCGGCCGTGGACGGTCATTACTTATATGTTCACCCATTTCGACTTCCTGCATATCCTTTTTAATATGCTTTGGTTGTACTGGTTTGGTGGATTGTTTCTGACATTTTTCAGCGAACGGCAGTTGGGGGGATTGTATCTGCTGGGAGGTATTGCCGGTGCAATACTGTTTATGCTTGCTTATAATATCTTTCCGTATTTTCAGACGGTGGCTTCTTCAAGCTATCTGATGGGGGCTTCGGCTTCGGTGATGGCAATAGTTTTTGCCGTATCGTTCTACCGGAAAGATCTGGAGATAAATCTGTTCCTGATAGGACGGATCAAGTTGATCTATCTGGCACTCTTCACTTTTGTGATCGACCTGCTGGCTATTACTTCCGAGAATGCCGGTGGGCATATTGCCCATATTGGCGGTGCATTATTCGGTATCTGGTTTGCCATGCGGATTAAGGAAGGGAAAGACCTGACGGCACCGATGAATCGCCTGTTGGATTGGGTGGTGAATCTCGGAAAGAGAAAACCTAAAATGAAGGTGACGCACAAACGTGCAGAAACCGATTATGAATATAATGCCCGTAAACACCGGGAATCGGCAGACCTTGATGCTATTCTGGATAAATTGAAACGTTCCGGATATGAGAGTCTTTCAGCCGATGAAAAAAGGCAATTATTTGACGCAAGTAAAAAATGAGTGAAGGATTGAAAACACTGAAGCTTTTATTCAAATCATTGTTCGTTCTTGCCAATGTTTTGATTGTCGTGCTGTTTGTTATTTCAGCTTATTCAGATCGTGTTTCTCCTGATACTATCCTAAGTTTTTCTTATCTGGGATTGGTTTTCCCTATTTTATGTGTCCTGAACCTTTGTTTTATCCTCTATTGGCTGTTTTTGTGGGAATGGCGTTTCCTGCTGATCGGATTATGTTCTATCCTGATCTGCTGGGGACCGGTGAAAAAGTATTTCCCTTATCATAGCCGGACGAAAGATATTCCAAAAGAAAATGTATTGAAGGTGCTGACTTATAATGTAATGGCTTTTGCTTACCTGAACCATACGACGGAATCTCCTAATAAGATTCTCGAATATATTGCCGGTTCGGGGGCCGATATTGTCTGTTTGCAGGAGTACGCCGTGAGTAAATCCGACAAGTACCTGACATCTTCGAAGGTATATAAGGCACTTGATATGTATCCGTATCGTTCTGTTATTCCTATAAATAAGACTAGTTATGCAGATTATGGGATAGCAGTCTTTTCTAAATATCCGATCTCGAACAGCCGGAAGATAAAATATAAAAGCGATAGCAATGCTTCTTCTATTCATGAGTTGAATGTGAATGGGAAGAAACTGACTTTGATCAATAATCATTTGGAATCTTTTAAATTGACGATGGAGGACCGGAGCCGCTATACTGCTTTTATAAAAAATATCGGCACGGATACTTTCGATGGGATTAAAGGTGCGCTTGAACAAAAACTGGGCCCGGCCTTTAAGATACGTGCCCGGCAGGCAGATGCCGTCGCAGAAGAAATCTCAAAGGCAAAAGGTGATTACATCCTGGTTTGCGGTGACTTTAATGATACGCCGATTTCATATGCACATCGTACGGTACAGGGACCTTTAGTCGATTCGTTTGCCGAATCCGGACAGGGGATGGGAATAACCTATAATCAGAATATGTTCTGGTTTCGCATCGATAATATATTGCATTCAAAGAATATGAAATCCATGAACTGCACTATTGATAAGGTACGGTATTCCGACCACTATCCGTTATGGTGCTATCTGAGCCTGGAAGAATAAAATAAGGGAACCCCTTGCCGGAATCCCCTTACATTAATATATATAGTCTGTTTATTTTTTACTCGTCATTATCTGCTGCACTAAACACATCGGCAAATAAATTTTCTGCAAAAAAGAAGGTCGCATTACAGAAAAGTAATGGGTCTTTGATCAATGCGATCGTATTGCTTTTCCCATTGTTGGCAATAACGTTTTCGGCCGGATAGGTCTTATATTTCTTTTCGTTGTTCGGATCGTATTGATATGAAATATCCGTCAGCTCTACATTATATTTCTCGTCGTGGCAATAGATTCTCATCTTGTACTTGACGATTGTTTTATCCGTATCGTTCAGAAGTAGTTCGACCTTGGAGTTGATAAATATCGTTCCTTTCGATTTGTTGGAATTGACACTCGACAGGAAAACATCTTTCCCATAATTCTTCTTGGCCCATTTGTCGATCGCTTTAAACAATTCGCCTTTCTTTACGCCTTCAACGTCTACTTCGTCGCTGTAGCAAACCTTCCCCTCTTTCATCGGGGCACACGACTCTACACTGCCTTTATGTCCCTGTGCCATAGCAAGCACGGGACATATCAGCAATAGCAGTAATATTGTTTTCTTTATCATCTTTGTATTTATCTGATCCATACGTTAAGTATCTCTCCAATAACGATTTTCTGTTGTCCTTCGCTTGACTCGCCCTGCTTAACGCACTGAATCATGAACCAGGTTTCCGTATCATCTTTTTTGGTGAAAGTGATCGTGTAGATGTCGTTATCTTTGACTGCTTTGTAGACTTCACTTTCCGGGCTGATAGAAATAGAAGCGATATTCTTTCCGAACATCTTGCCCATTTCTTTCCAGGTGGCATATCTCTCGATCAGATTCTCTTTATCTGCCGGTGTTACCTGCATTCTGCTATCCGGCAGCATATTCAATAGGGTAGACGGGATTTTATCCGGTTCGAAAGCGGATAAACCCTGGCATACCTCTGTATTGTTGCCGACGGGAGCCTGTGCGATTTGCTGGGCAGGAGCTGCCGGTCTGACTGTTTGTTGCTGCTGTTGCACCGGAGTTGCAGGGGTAAGGGCATAAGCAGGTGTTACCGTACCGGCCGGCTGGATACCGAATGCGGCATCGGCACTCTGGAACATATTTTCCGCAAAATCAACTGTTTTACGACGGAACTTGCCGTTACCGCGATTCAGTTTATCTTTCTTTTTGTTCAGTGCATATTTGTCTGTGATCCATTCTTCTGCTGTGTACTTTTCAGGTTCACGCTGATAGGATACATTGTATTCGTAGCGGATGCCGGCCAGTTTAATTTTAGCTGCATTGTCTTCGCATTCGATGGTTACGCGGTAATCCATCAGTGTGCGGTCCAATGATAAAGCTGTGCTTTGGAATACCAGGTATTCTTCACCTACTGCTGCAATATCGCCTTTGTCCTTGTCAGAATAGACCAGTCGGCGTCCTTCTTCGCTGAAGAACTTTTCGGCCCATTGGTACATGATATCGTAAATCTGCCCTTTCGAAAGCAACGGCATATTTATCTCTTTGGTAAATACGACTTTGCCTCCTTCTTCAGGGATAGCACCGGCTAAATACTTTTGATCTTCCTGTGCCATAAGCAGGGAAGGAATAAATAAAAGGAATAATAATAGCTGTTTCATGGTCAATCTGTGTTTTTTTACTGGCAAAGATATATATTTGTACTTGAAATTAACTAAGAGAGTGACAAATAATTAATCTAATTACTATTTGACAAAGAAAAAAAGCCTATATTTGCACCCTGTGAAAAAACGAAAATAAATAATGTAATAACATAAACTCAAGATTCAAATGCAAAACAAAGGATTTGTAAGGGTCTTCGCGGTGTTACTTACGCTTGTATGTTTGTTCTATCTATCGTTCTCATTTGTAACAAGATATTACAACAATAAAGCCGCTGAGTATGCGGGAGGGGATCCGTCGAAAGAGAGTCTTTATTTGGACTCATTATCTACTCAGAAGGTGTGGCTGGGCTATACGCTTAAGCAATGCCGTGAAATGGAAATTAGTTTAGGACTTGACCTGAAAGGCGGTATGAACGTCGTTCTGGAATTGAATGTGGCAGATGTAATCCGTTCGCTTTCAAATAATAACCAGGATGAGAACTTCAACAAGGCTTTGGATTTAGCTTATGCTCGCCAGGCAACCAGTCAGAAAGACTTTATTGACTTGTTTGCAGAAGAGTACAAGAACCTGGATAATGGCGCACGTTTGTCTGCTATTTTCAGTACATTTGAGTTGAAAGATAAAATTACTCCGCAGAGCACAGATGCTCAGGTCGTTTCAGTATTAAAAGACGAACTGAAGAGTGCTATCGATAATTCATTCAACGTATTGCGTACCCGTATCGACCGTTTCGGTGTGGTATCTCCTAACATCCAGCGTTTGGAAACAGCAGGACGTATCCTGGTGGAACTTCCGGGTGTAAAAGAACCGGAACGTGTTCGTAAATTGTTACAGGGCAGTGCAAACCTGGAATTTTGGGAAACTTATCAGTTGCCGGAAGTTTACCAACAGTTGGTTGCTGCCGACAATGTACTGGCTACTGTTTTGAAAGAACATAACGACGAAGCAGCCGTAACTGAAACAGAAACTGTTTCTGCCGATGGTACTGAAACAACTGCTACGGAAACTGTTACAGATAATGCTGCCGCTACTAGCGAAGCTGATTCTCTGTTACAGCAGATCGCTCAGGATAAACCGGAAGCTCAGGCTAACCAGTCGATGGAAGAATTTGCAAAACAGCATCCGTTGTTTGCCTTGTTACAGATCAATCAGTATAACGGCCAGTTAGGTCGTGGTGCTGCCGTTGGTGTGGCTAACGTAAGAGACATTCCTAAGATTAACGAATACCTGGCAATGAAACAGGTGAAAGACGTGTTACCTCGTAACCTGTCTTTGAAATGGGGTGTTAAGGCTATCGACGAAAAAGAACAATTTTTCGAATTATATGCTATCAAGGTTACTAACCGTGACGGAACGCCTGCTTTAGGTGGTGACGTAGTAACTGATGCTAATGCAGACTTCGTACAGCAGGCTGGCCGTTCAGAACAGCAGGTTAGTATGGCCATGAACGCAGAAGGTGCTAAGGCATGGGCTCGTTTGACAAAAGAGAATATCGGTAAAGCTATCGCTATCGTTCTGGATGATATGGTTTATTCCGCTCCAAACGTAAATGACGAAATTACCGGAGGACGTTCTCAGATTACAGGTCACTTCACTCCGGAAGAAGCGAAGGACTTAGCTAACGTATTGAAATCAGGTAAGATGGCTGCATCTGTACATATCGTACAGGAAGACGTTGTCGGTCCGTCACTGGGTCAGGAAGCTATCAGCTCAGGTGTTATCTCCTTTGCTTTGGCATTGATCCTGTTGATGATCTATATGTGTGCATTCTACGGAATTATCCCGGGTCTGATCGCAGACGGTGCATTGGTATTGAACATCTTCTTCACGATGGGTATCCTTGCTTCTTTCCAGGCTGTACTTACTTTGCCGGGTATCGCCGGTATGGTGTTGACACTGGGTATGGCAGTCGATGCTAACGTGTTGATCTATGAACGTACAAAAGAAGAGCTTCGAGCCGGTAAGTCGTTGAGCAAAGCTATTGCCGATGGTTACAGTAACGCGTTCTCTGCTATCTTCGACTCCAACTTGACATCTATCATTACAGGTGTTGTATTGTTCTACTTCGGTACAGGTCCTATCCGTGGTTTCGCTACTACAATGATTATCGGTCTGTTTGCTTCTTTCCTTACTGCGGTCTTCCTGACTCGTATGGTTTATGAAGCATTATTGGCTAAGGATAAACTGAAGAATGTAACATTTGTAACATCTATCACGAAAGACCTGTTGACTAATCCGAAGATCAACTTCCTGGGTGCCCGTAAGACTGGTTATCTGATTCCTGCCGGTATCGTTCTTTTGGGAGCGATCTCCATGATGACGATCGGTTTGAATAACGGTATCGACTTCACCGGTGGACGTAACTATATCGTTCGTTTTGCACAGGATGTAAAAACGGATGAAGTTCGTAATATGCTGGACGAAAAACTGGATGGTGCTGTAAGTGTTATCACGATCGGTACACCGGATCAGGTTCGTGTTTCTACCAACTATAAGATCGACGATGCCGATCCTGCTGTAGACCAGGAAATCGAATCATTATTGTTCGAAGGCGTTAAACCGCTGCTTCCGGAAGGAACAACATTGGATCAGTTCACAACAACTTACATCCAGAGTTCTCAGAAAGTGGGACCGAGTATGGCCGACGACATCAAGAACAGCGCTATCATGGCGGTTATCTTCGCGATGTTCTGTATGGCAGCTTATATCCTGCTTCGTTTCCGTGACTGGTCGTTCTCAGTAGGTGCATTTGCCTCAGTAGCAGTGACAACATTGTGTATCATCTCTTTCTATACTTTATTATGGAAAGTGTTACCGTTCTCTATGGAAGTCGACCAGACATTTATCGCGGCTATCCTGACGATTATCGGTTACTCTATCAATGATACCGTGGTTGTATTCGACCGTATCCGTGAAACAATCGGTCTGTATCCGAAACGCGATCGTTACCAGGTGATCAATGACGCTTTGAACTCAACGTTGTCTCGTACATTCAATACATCATTGACAACATTGGTTGTAGTACTTTGTATCTTTATCCTGGGTGGTAGCACAATCCGTAGCTTTACGTTCGCTATCTTGCTGGGTATCATCGTAGGTACATATTCTACACTGTTCGTTGCAACTCCGATTGCATACGAAATACAGAAAAGAAAGATCAACAAAAAAGCTGCCGAAGCTGCTAAGTAACAGACAGTTTTTATGAAATAATGAAAAGGCCATCTCATTGCGGGATGGCCTTTTTTCTTGTTTACAATATGCTTCTAAACATATAGCCGAAATTGTCCGGTTGCACGGAAATATCTACCTTGTAGGCCACTTGCAATTGTTTTATTCTGACAAATTGTAAGTTTATTTTAAAACGTCATCAGTTATGGATATACATCTAGGTAGCCAATTGCCGGCATATCCTTCTTTTGTTGCCGGTATCCGCCGCGCCCCCGATCGCGGTTATTCCCTTACGTCTGCACAAACTGAAACAGCATTGAAAAATGCCTTAAGGTACATTCCGAAAGAACTTCATGAGACATTAGCACCTGAATTTATGGAAGAGCTTCGTACCCGTGGAAGAATATACGGGTATCGTTATCGTCCGGAGGGTGATCTGAAAGCACGTCCCATTGATGATTATCGAGGAAACTGCCTGGAAGGAAAAGCTTTCCAGGTAATGATTGACAATAATCTCTGTTTCGACATTGCCCTCTATCCTTATGAGTTGGTGACGTATGGAGAGACAGGTCAGGTCTGTCAGAACTGGATGCAATACCGGTTGATCAAACAATATCTGGAGATCATGACACAGGAGCAGACCCTGGTGATTGAATCGGGCCATCCGCTCGGTTTGTTCCGTTCCAGGCCGGATGCTCCCCGGGTGATTATCACCAATTCGATGATGGTCGGTATGTTCGATAATCAGAAGGACTGGCATGTGGCAGCCCAGATGGGGGTTGCCAACTATGGTCAGATGACAGCCGGAGGGTGGATGTATATCGGACCGCAAGGTATTGTACATGGAACCTTCAATACGCTCCTGAATGCCGGTCGTCTTAAACTCGGCATACCGCAGAATAAGGACTTGCGAGGACATCTTTTCGTCTCGTCCGGGTTAGGAGGAATGAGCGGGGCACAGCCGAAAGCGGCTGTTATTGCCGGTGCTGCCTGCATTGTGGCGGAAGTGGATCGATCGCGAATAGAAACACGCCATTCGCAGGGATGGGTTCAGTTGGTTACAGATAACGAGGCCGAGGCTTTTCGCCTGGCTACGGATGCTTGCCGTGCCAAAGAGCCTCTTTCGATTGCTTATCATGGGAATATTGTAGACCTGTTGGAATATGCCGCATCGGAATCTATTCCTATCGACTTGCTGAGCGACCAGACTTCGTGTCATGCTGTTTATGAGGGTGGATACTGTCCCGCAGGAATCTCTTTCGAAGAACGTACGCGTTTGCTTTCGGAAGACCAGGAAACGTTTTGTGCTCTGGTGGACCGTTCTTTGCGCAGGCATTATGAAGTGATAAAACGGTTGGTCGAGGGCGGAGCCTATTTCTTCGATTACGGCAATTCATTCCTGAAAGCGATTTATGATGCCGGTGTAAAAGATATATCCAGGAATGGTATCGATGAGAAAGATGGTTTTATCTGGCCGTCTTATGTGGAAGATATAATGGGACCGGAATTATTTGATTACGGCTACGGTCCTTTTCGCTGGGTTTGTCTGAGCGGGAAAAAAGAAGACCTGGTCAAAACCGACCATGCCGCCATGGATTGTATCGATCCGGACCGGCGGGGACAGGACCGTGATAACTACAACTGGATACGCGATGCCGAAAAGAACAATCTGGTAGTAGGCACACAGGCCCGTATCCTTTATCAGGATGCCGAAGGCAGGCTGAAGATTGCGCTCCGTTTCAATCAGATGGTTCGTGACGGAGAGATCGGGCCGGTGATGCTGGGACGTGACCACCATGATGTCAGCGGGACAGACTCGCCTTTCCGGGAGACGTCCAATATCTACGACGGTAGTAACGTCATGGCCGATATGGCTGTACAGTGCTTTGCCGGAAATGCAGCCCGCGGAATGAGTCTGGTAGCCCTTCATAACGGTGGTGGTGTCGGTATCGGTAAAGCGATAAACGGAGGATTCGGTATGGTTCTCGACGGAAGTAACCGTGTTGATGAAATATTACGTTCCGCCATGTTATGGGATGTAATGGGCGGTGTGGCGCGCCGTGCCTGGGCACGTAACCGGCATGCTCTGGAAACAAGTGAAACATTTAATAAGAATAATGAGAATCAGTATCATATCACTCTTCCTTATATTCCGGAGGAAGAATTGATACGAAAAACAATAAAGACCTCTTTAAATACCTGAATTTATGAGTAGTTGGAATAAAATTATGGAGTGTGTCCCCAATTTTAGTGAAGGTAGGGACTTAGGGAAGATAGAAAAGATTATTGAGCCGTTCAGAGCCAGGCAAGGAGTAAAACTGTTGGATTATAGCAATGATGAAGATCATAACCGCCTGGTCGTTACTGTAGTCGGTGAACCTGAGGCGTTGAAAGCCGCCCTGTTGGAGGCTGTAGGACAGGCAGTCGCTTTGATAGACCTGAACCGGCATAGCGGACAACATCCGCGGATGGGAGCTGTCGATGTGATCCCGTTCATCCCGATCAAAGGATGTACAATGGATGAAGCGATTGCTTTATCCAAAGAAGTTGGTGAACAGATTGCAACCTTATACCAGGTCCCTGTGTTTTTATATGAGAAGTCGGCAACCGCCCCTCACCGGGAGAATCTGGCAGCAGTCAGGAAAGGTGAGTTCGAAGGGATGGCTGAGAAGATTAAACTTGCAGAATGGCAGCCGGATTTCGGACCGTCGGAGCGCCATCCGACAGCCGGTACGGTTGCCGTTGGTGCCCGCATGCCGCTTGTTGCTTATAATGTCAATCTGGGTACGGCCGATCTGAATATTGCCAGCGATATTGCCCGTAAGATCCGTTTTATCGGCGGCGGTCTTCGTTATTGTAAAGCAATGGGAGTCGAACTGAAAGAACGGGGTATCGTGCAGGTCTCGATTAATATGACCGACTATACTCGTACGGCCTTGTACCGCGCTTTTGAACTGGTGAAGATAGAGGCTCGCCGTTATGGTGTTGCGGTTGTAGGTAGTGAGATTATCGGATTGGTTCCGATGGAAACATTGATTGATACAGCTTCTTTCTATTTAGGGTTGGAAAACTTTTCCATGAACCAGGTGTTAGAAGCTAGAATAATGGAATAAAACATGAAAGGAGATAAATTACTGATAAGGAACGCATCGCAAGTTGTAACCTGTTCCGGTTTTGAAGCAAAAAGAGGGACGGCAATGTCTGATCTCCATATTATAGAAGATGGAGCAGTGGTTGTTTCCGAAGGTGTTATAACGCATGTCGGTCCGACAAAAGAAATAGTACGTCAGGTAGATCCGGACGAATACCTGGAAATCGATGCCAGTGGAAGGGCATTGCTTCCCGGGTTTGTGGATAGTCATACCCATTTTATTTTCGGTGGTTATCGTGAAGAAGAGTTTTCCTGGCGGTTGAAAGGCGACAGCTATATGTCGATCATGGAGCGTGGCGGCGGTATAGTCAATACGGTCAATGCCACCCGTGAACGTGATTTCGAGCAACTGTGGAGTATCGGTTATGAACGGCTCGACGAAATGTTGGACATGGGCGTAACGACGGTGGAAGGGAAGAGTGGATATGGTCTTGATTTCGAAACCGAACTGATGCAGTTGCGTGTAATGGCAGACCTCAACGAGGAACATCCGGTCGATGTCGTGTCCACTTATTTGGGAGCTCATGCCGTTCCCCCTGAATATACCCACCAGACGGATGATTATATTACTTATATGATCGAACAGGTCCTGCCGGAACTTCGCCTGGAGAGAACGGTTACTTTCTGTGATGTTTTTTGTGAACAGGGAGTATTCTCGGTAAAACAGAGTGAACGTTTGTTACGTGCCGCCCGAAGCCAGCGGTTTAAGTTGAAGATGCATGCCGATGAGATCGTATCTATTGGAGGTACGGAACTGGCGGCCCGTCTGAAGGTTGTCAGTGCCGACCATTTGCTGCACGCTTCGGATGAAGGCATTCAACGGTTGGCACGCAGCGGGGTGATTGCCACCTTGCTTCCGCTCACGGCCTTTTCGTTGAACGAACCTTATGCCCGTGGTCGTGAGATGATTGACGCCGGTTGTGCAGTTGCGCTGGCTACCGATTATAATCCCGGCAGTTGTTTTTCCTGTTCTATCCCGATGCTTTTCGCTTTGGCGTGTATCCAGATGAAACTGACTCCGGAAGAAGCGGTTACCGCTTTGACGATTAACGGAGCTGCGGCTTTGGGGCGTGCCAATAAGATCGGCAGCATAGATGTTGGAAAGAAGGCCGACCTGATCCTGCTGAAATATCCGTCCTATAAATTCCTTCCTTATAATGTGGGAATGAATATCGTGGATACGGTGATTAAGGACGGAATCATTTATATGATTTGAGAAACAGTTTATTCATTGTTTAATACCTTAAATATAAATACCATGCTTGTAGACTTGACAATTAAAGAATTTCTGGCGGAAACAGCCAGTAACGCACCGGTTCCGGGCGGCGGAAGTATTTCAGCCTTAAACGGTGCTATCGCTACTGCATTGACAGAGATGGTCGCCAACCTGACCATCGGGAAAAAGAAGTATGCCGATGTGGAAGGGCAGATGAAAACGATCGCTACGGAAGCGGCCCTGATCCGTGAGCGCCTGATCCGCGACATCGACCGTGACAGTGAAGCCTACGATCGTGTGTTTGCCGCCTTTAAACTTCCTAAAGAAACGGAAGAGCAGATCGCCGAACGTGCCCGGGCCATTGAAGATGCCACGAAAGAGGCGGCTATTGTTCCTATGCAGGTTGCCGAAGAGATCGCGTCTGTGATGGAAACCGTCATTTATGTGGCACATAAAGGAAACCGGAATGCCGTTACCGATGCTTGTGTTGCCATGATGACTGCCCGTACCTGTGTCTTGGGAGCTCTGCTGAACGTACGTATCAACCTGGCTTCCATCAAAGACGAAGCTTTTGTGAAGCAGATGAAAGTGAAAGCCGACCATCTGGAATCGGAAGCGATCCGTATTGAAACGAAGTTACTGGATTGGGTTAAAACAATAGTATAACATGAGCAATGTCTATTATGTAGGTTCTGAACCGCTGACATTCGATAGCATTGAGTTGATCCTGACTCAGAACATGAAGCTCGAGTTAAGCCAGGAAGTGCGCGAACGCATCCAGCGTTGCCGCGACTACCTGGACCGGAAAATCGAACAACAGGATGGTCCGCTTTATGGCATTACAACCGGCTTCGGCTCGTTATGCAATAAAAATATCTCGCCCGACGAACTGAGTACCTTACAGGAAAACCTGGTGAAAAGTCATGCCTGTAGTGTCGGTGACGAGGTGAGTCCCGTCATTGTCCGGTTGATGATGCTGCTGAAAGCACACGCTTTGTCTTTGGGCCATAGCGGTGTACAGGTTATTACCGTACAACGTATCCTCGATTTCTTCAATAATGATGTCCTGCCGATCGTTTATGACCGGGGGTCCCTGGGAGCTTCCGGCGATCTGGCTCCGTTGGCGAATCTCTTCCTGCCGCTGATCGGAGTGGGAGATGTCTATTATAAAGGAAAGAAGCGCGAAGCGATCAGCGTATTGGATGAGTTTGCCTGGAAGCCCGTACGCCTGAAAAGTAAAGAGGGACTGGCTTTACTGAACGGAACACAGTTTATGAGTGCAAATGGCGTTTTTGCCCTGATGCGTGCTTTTCGTCTTTCCCAAAAGGCGGATACGATAGCGGCCTTGTCTTTGGAAGCCTTCGACGGTCGTATCGATCCTTTTATGGATTGTATCCAGCAGATGCGTCCTCATCCGGGACAGATTGAAACGGGAGCAGCTTTCCGCCAGTTGTTGGAGGGAAGCGAACTGATCAACAGGAAAAAGGAACATGTGCAGGACCCTTATTCTTTCCGTTGCATCCCGCAGGTTCACGGAGCGACAAAAGATGCGATCAATTACGTTTCCGGCGTATTGCTCACGGAAATTAATTCGGTGACGGATAATCCGACCATCTTCCCGGAAGAAGACAAGATTATTTCGGGTGGTAATTTCCATGGTCAGCCATTGGCCATTTCTTTCGACTTTCTGGCCATCGCTTTGGCTGAATTAGGAAATATATCCGAACGCCGTGTCGCCCAATTGATCATGGGACTTCGCGGTTTACCGGAATTTCTTGTAGCCAATCCCGGACTAAACTCTGGTTTTATGATCCCGCAATATGCTGCTGCAAGCATGGTCAGCCAGAATAAGATGTATTGTTATGCCGCCAGCAGCGATTCGATCGTATCCAGCAATGGTCAGGAAGATCATGTCAGCATGGGAGCCAATGCTGCAACCAAACTATTCAAGGTAATGGATAATCTCGATCATATCCTGGCGATTGAATTAATGAATGCGGCACAAGGAATGGAGTTCCGCCGTCCGGCCAGGACTTCACCTGTCCTTGAAAAATTCCTGAGAGACTTCCGGAAGGAGGTCCCTTTCATAGAGGATGATATTGTAATGTACACGGAGATCCATCGTACGGTGGCTTTCCTTCGGAGGTATCCGTTGTAGTTACGCTGATCGTAGATAGTTCAGCTATATGTTTTGAGAGACCTTTGTTTCTGAATTATCCGTGTGGATATGGCCTGATTGTAGAGCCGAAGCTTTTGAATATAAAGCTTCGGCTCTAATTTTTTATGAGAATTTAACTGACTAAAAAAAACGATCGTTTTTTTTAGTCACCGCGAAGGTACTCACATTTTTTTATTTATAGATGTTTATAAAAAGAAAAAACGACTGATTCATTGCATTTTATACTTAGAAATACGCTCATAAATCAGGTGTCTTCTTTTACTCAAAAACAGCTAAAATCGTGACTAGAAAAAACGATCGTTTTTTCTAGTCATTCAATATTTTCATATAAAGAAAATCCACTGTTACAGAGGTTTGTATTTATATTTTTGGCTTTGATTGTGTAATAGAATTCTAAGTAGACGCTTTCTGATGGATATAAGCATACGGCAATTAAGAAATAGTAATGAGCAAATGTTTAAAAGTATTGTAGAATCTTATTGGCCCCGTTTACATAAGTTCGCCCAGATTTATGTATTGGATAGAGAGGTGGCCAAAGAGATTGTGCAGGATACTTTCCTTGTTTTGTGGAAACAACGGGAAAAATTGGACAAAGAGACCTGTCTGATAACTTATTTAATGGTGATATGCCGGAATAAATGTTTTAATTATTTGAAAGGTTTACAATTGGAGCAGGTCGAGATTAATGATTTAA
Source organism: Parabacteroides goldsteinii DSM 19448 = WAL 12034 (assembly GCF_000969835.1). Taxonomy (GTDB): domain Bacteria; phylum Bacteroidota; class Bacteroidia; order Bacteroidales; family Tannerellaceae; genus Parabacteroides; species Parabacteroides goldsteinii. The sequence continues at coordinate 1,162,295 of NZ_KQ033912.1, read as the reverse complement.
ATGAGTTTGCTATTTATCAAAGAAGTAATGTTTACGTTTTGGAAAATGATTCGTTGGAAATACTGATGACAAAAGAGTTGGCATCGGCTATAGAAGCTTCATTATCGAAATTATCTGCACGTACAAGAGATATTTTTATGATGAGCCGTTATGACGGTTTCAAAAACAAAGAGATAGCCGAAAGTCAGTGTATAACGGTTAAAGCTGTCGAGTTTCATATCAACAAGGCCCTGAGTCATTTGAGAGATGATCTGTCCAAAGAATATCTCATTCCTATTATTTTTTTGATTTTGTATATAGGATTGAAAAAATAATTGTATTGTTTGTGTGGTTGATTATCAAAGCTTTATGGTGTGGCTATGAAAAAACTTACCAAAAAGTGAAAAAAATCTCCATTTTCTACTAGGGTAAATTTAAAAAAAGTTGTTCCTCCTCTGTCTGGTATCAAAAGATAGATTATGAACAACGATTTAGTTATACGATTTATAGAAAGAGAATGCACAATAGAAGAAGCGCGTGAAGTTCTGCGGTGGATTGAGGCAACTGAAGAGAACAAGGCTGTTTTCTGTCAAATGCAGGCTGTACATGCTTCTATTGGAATTGATCATTCAGACCGTACAGAAAAAGTAAACCCGGAAGATGTCCGGAAGATAATGAAAGAAATAAGCCGCAAACGGTATCGGCTATTACCTTATGCCGCTGCGGTTGTTTGTGCTGCTGTGGCTGTCCTGTTATTTATTTTCTCCCCTTTGAATGAAAGAAATCTCAGAGAATATGAAAAAGTCCTGGCCGGAATTGAAGAAAAAAAAGAGATTACTCTGACTGTCAACAATGATAAGGAGATAGAATTGTCTGATACTTCGATTGTTGTTACGTATGATAAAAAAGGACAAATCCTGATTAATGATACAGTGGCTGTTCCCGGGGGGAGGGAGAATCTTGATCATTTGAATACGATCCGTGTTCCTTACGGGAAGCGTTCCACTTTGATTCTGGCTGATGGTTCCAAAGTGTATCTCAATTCTGGTTCGTCATTAGTCTATCCGGCTGTGTTTGCCAAAGATAAACGTGAAGTTTACCTGGATGGTGAGGCCTATTTTGAAGTATCGAAAGAAGCACGGCGGAAATTTGTTGTGCAAACGGCTTATAAAGCAGTGGAAGTATTGGGGACGAAGTTTAATGTATCGGTCGATAAAAGGCAAAGCCTGTTTGAAGCGGTATTGGTGACTGGTAAAATCGGTTTGGAAAGTAATACCGGCAAAATAGAACTTATCCCGAACCAATATTATGGTTATGATCCGGATTCCGGACAGGATGAACTGAAAACAGTAGATGCCAGGGATTACATCTCCTGGATTGAGGGGAGGCTCAGATTTAATCGTGAGCCTTTGGATAAAGTAATCCATCGGTTAGAGAAATCTTATAATATAAAAATAGAAATTCTTGATTCTAAATACCTCAAATATCAAATATCGGGTAATCTGGATTTGAAAAGTACGCCGGAAGAGACAATGAATGTTCTGATGAGGATTCTTATTCCGGGTTATAATTCTCAAAAACAAAAGTTATACCAAATAAAAGAGAAATGATTATGAAAGCCTATGTAATTAAAAAATTATTGTTTAACAAAAAGAATCTATCATTATGAGAAAGAAGACAAGCACTAGTAAAGCTGGTCTATGCGGACGAGCATCCTGGAGAAGGTTCCTGGTTGTAGGTTTGTGTAGTTGTGTTTCATTGACAATGTATGCCAATGTATTAAAGTCACAGGTGAGTTTATCCTTCAATAATACTACATTGAAGGATGCTCTGGAACAACTTCAGGAACAAGCGGGAGTGAGTATTATTTATTCGAACAATGTGTTGAATGATGAGGCGGTTGTAAATCTTAATTCCAAAAAAATTTCATTGGAAGATGCTTTACATATTTTGCTTCTTAATCAGAATTGCTCGTATAAAGTGGAAAATGGGCAGGTTATATTGTACCCTGTGGAGAAAGTACAACCGGCAGTCACTGTAGTCGCTCAAGAAGGTTTTAAGGTAAAAGGTAGTGTTTCTGATGTTACAGGTCCTTTGGCTGGTGTAAATATTATGGTAAAAGGAACTATGACAGGTGTTATATCTGACATGGATGGTAATTTTGAAATTACTGCCCCTTATTCAGGAGCTAGTTTGATTTTTTCTTATATCGGTTATCAACCTCAGGAGGTACAGATAAATGGACGAAATACTCTAAAAATTACACTGGTGGAAGATACTAAAGCTTTGGAAGAAGTTGTTGTCATAGGTTATACTACTCAGAAAAAAGCAACAATTACTGGGTCTATATCGACCATAACTACCAAAGATTTAAAGCAAAGCCCGACCGCAAACCTGAATAATGCCCTGGCGGGTAGAATGCCTGGTTTGATGGCTAATCAGTTTGGTGGTGGTGAACCAGGTGTGGATGGAGCAGAGATACGTATCCGTGGTATGGGTACATATGGAGACAAATCTCCGATTGTCATTGTAGATGGTGTTGAACGCGACATGAGTTATCTGGCTCCTGAAGAAATCGAGACTTTTACAATTTTGAAGGATGCTTCTGCAACTGCTCCTTATGGTGTTCGTGGTGCTAACGGTGTTATCATTGTTACGACTAAACGTGGTAAAGCTTCTGAAAAGCCTAGTGTGAATTTTAAGGCATCGGTAGGGACAAATGCTCCGGTTAAATTTCCTACTTATTTAGGATCTGCGGATTATGCAACCTTATATAATGAAGCTATGATAAATAGTAATCCCGGAACAGATCCTTCAAAACTTGAGTTGTTTACGCAGGATGCTATTAACAATTACAGAATGGCTAAAGGAGATAATTCCGACGGTTTAGGCTATAACTGGGACTATTTTGATTATGCGTTTAAACCGGGAATTCAACAGGATTATAGTTTGTCTATCCGAGGAGGTTCTGAGCGTGCGCGTTATTATGTGATGGCTAATTATTATTCTCAGGATGGAAACTATGAGCATACAGATTTGACGGAACACGATACTCAGGCTAGGTTTAAGCGTTATAACTTCCGTGCAAATGTCGATGTCGATATTACAAAAGATTTTTATGTGCGGGTAGATTTAGGCGCTCGTATTACGGATCGTCATGCTCCGGGAACAACAGCATCTACAGTTGTTAGTTTATGTAATACGTTGCCTCCTTATTTGCCGATAACAGTACCTGAAAATGATAATCCTGATAATGAAGATTATGTATTGAATAATCCATACGGCATGTTGTATGGGGATTATAGGCATCGTAAAAATATTTTAGGAGAGTTATCAAGAACCGGATATCTGATTGAGAAGAAAACTTATCTGAACGGATCATTTGCAATCGGACATAAACTTGATTTTATAACAAAAGGATTGAAAATTGAAGGAGTTTTCTCTTATGATGCCTCTGAAGGTAACTGGGTCAATCGGAAACTAGGTGTCAATAAAGATGGTTATATGGAGTTTACTAAATATGCTACATTCCAGCCAGCAGAAGGTAGTTACGGTTCATTTTATATGAATAATCCGAATTATACGGGTAAATATATATTAGGAAATCCCTGGTATGACAAAGATGAGACAATAGAGAATACATTTAGCCATAATGCAGCTGAAAGTAAGACTTATTATCAGTTAAAGCTAGATTACGCACGTACATTTAATGATCATGATGTTACGGCTATGGTTTTGTTAAATCGTTCAAACCGGAGTTATGACAATCGTGTTGCTTATCGTTATCAGGGGCTGACAGCAAGAGCGACATACGCTTTTCAGAATAAATATTTGGCAGAGTTCAATATTGGATATAACGGTTCTGAAAACTTTGCACCGGGTAAACGATACGGAACATTTCCTGCCGGATCTATCGGATGGGTTATTTCCCGGGAAAAATTTATGAAGGGAACCGATAAATGGTTGAGCAATCTTAAATTGAGAGCTTCTTATGGTTTAGTTGGTAGTGATAAAATTTCTGATAATAATGATGACCGTTTTGCTTATTTGCAATTTTTTCAGGGAGGAGACGGTTATTCGTATGGTGTGAATGAATTTGGAAATGGATACAACGGGTTGAAAGAGGGGAATTTTGCGAATCCGAATTTAACTTGGGAAAAAGCACGTAAGTTGAATATCGGTATTGACGCTTCTTTCTTTAATGAACGTCTGACTTTCTCAGCTGATTATTTTTATGAACATCGTTTTGATATTATAACTAACTTAAGTAATTCCGGAAAATTGGGATATCCAGGAATAGTCGGAAAGGATGCACCATTTGTTAACTCAGGTATTGTGGATAATAGAGGTATAGACTTTGAGATCGGCTGGAATGGTAGTATAGGAGATGATTTCCGTTATTATATCAAGCCAAATTTCACATTTGCACGAAATAAGATCAAATTCATGAATGAAGTATCGTATGATAATGACTGGCGTGCAAATACCGGAAAACGTATTGATGAATATTTTGTTTATGAAGTAGACCATTTCGTGTATGACCAGGCGGAAGCTGATCGTTTGAACTCTATGAATAACGGGGAAGGTTTCCAACCTTGGGGAACGTTATATCCAGGTGATGTAGTTTATAAAGATTTGAATGGAGACGGAAAAATAGATGACGAACATGACCGTCGTGCGATGGGAAATCCTCGTACACCGGAAATTCAATTTGGTATTCCTCTTGGTCTCCAGTATAAAGGTTTTGACTTGAGTCTGTTATTTCAGGGAGCTGCCAACTCAAGCATTTTGTTGAACGGTGCAGGTGTATGGGATTTCCCACAGTATGATAATGACCAGATTGGTAAGGTAAAACCGATGCACATGAACCGGTGGACTGAAGAAAGCAAAGATTTTGCAACTTATCCTCGTTTGACAATTGGAAAGAATGACAATAATAAGAATGAGAACAGTAGCTTATTCTTATATAATGCTTCTTATTTGCGTTTGAAGAATGTTGAGATTGGATATACTTTACCCAAAAGTGCTATTCGCTTTGCCGGGTTGCAGAATGTTCGTTTTTATGTACAAGGCATGAACCTGCTTACTTTTGATGGGTTGGATCATGTGGATGTTGATCCTGAAACAAATAATGGAAACGGTGCTTGGTATCCTATCCAGCGCATATTCAATTTTGGTGTTGATATTACTTATTAATTTAATAACAAACGACAATGAAGAAATTATATATATTAGCCGGCTTGGTTGTAGGATTATTATGTGTGACATCCTGTGATGATTATTTAGACCGTACTCCGGATGACAAAACGACAGAACAGCAAGTTTTCACACGTTATGATAAAGTCGAGTCATTGGTTACCGACTTATATGCACATGCAAAATATGCACAGCATCCATTGATTTACTTTAATCATTTCGGTTTGTCGAGTATTTCGGATGAATGTAGTGCAAGTAGCCATGAAGGGGCAATTCCACATCAATTTCATACAGGTAATTATGGTCCTTCTCAAGGAATGCCCTCTGGCAGTAGCGCAGGACAATACTGGGATGATTTGTATTCTACTATTCGCTCTTCTAATATAATATTGGAAGGTATTGCAAAATACAATACACCGGATAATCCGCAGGATGGACGAACGGGAGATTTAAAAAGGCGTATTGGTGAAGTTTATTTTTTGAGAGGTTATTTGCATTTACTTTTGATCCGTTCTTATGGTGAAGCTGTTTATGTCAATCGTGTAATAAATCCGGGGGATGATATGACTTTTGAGAAAGAATCGTTCCATTCGATGGTTGAAAAAATCTGTGCAGATGCTGATTCGGCTTATAATCGTGTTGATAGCTGGAATGGAGGACAATACTTCGGTCGTGTCGATAAAGGAGCATGTTTGGGCTTGAAAGCTATGGCTCGTTGGCTTGCAGCTACACCTCTTTGGAATGGTGGTAATTTACCGAATGATAATCGTATCTTCAAGTCCGAATACGGTTATGACCAGAAACGTTGGGAATTGGCAAGAGATGCAGCTAAGGCTGTATTGGAATGCACAAAAGAGGACGGCTCTTTACGTTATAAATTATACGAAACCTATACAAAGGATGACTTCAGAGATGTTGATGGTAAAACTGATACGAATAATAAAAAAGTCCAGCAACGTTTGTGGCAGATGATGTATGATATGAATGCTATCCAGGATGAATGGGTTTGGTTCGTAACAAGAGATAAAGATACGGGCTGGTCCGGCGACGTATTGCCTCCGTCACAAGGAGGTCATGCCCGTCAACGACCTTTGCAGGAACAGGTTGATGAATATGAATATATTGCTCCGGATGGATATGGTTATCCTATCTATTGCAATCATGCAGAAAAAGATGGATACGATGATGGCAATCCTTATGAGGGCATTCAACGTGATCCTCGTTTGTATCGTGATATTCGTTATCATGGTTCCTGGTATGGAGGTAACCAGTTGAATACAGCTGAAGGTAATGATGCGGTCGGGGGGAGTTATTTGGATCAGGCTTCTCATACGGGGTATTATTTGAGAAAGTTCTATAAAGATGGTTGGGATCGTGGTCATGGTGGCCATACTATTAACGGACCGGCTATTTGGCGCTTACCGGAATTCATTTATATCTATTGTGAGGCCGTTAATAATCTGACAGGTCCTAATGATGAAATTTATAATTTGATTAACAAGGTTCGTGACCGTTCTTTTATGGCGCCAATGCCACCGGCTGCAAAATCGGATAAAGAATTGATGGAAGAATATATTCAACGTGAACGTCGCGTAGAGTTATTTTATGAAAATAATCGTTATTGGGTTGCCCGTCTTTATCTCCAACCTGGAGATTATAACACGACCTCCAATGTAAAAGCTTCGGAATGGCCATATCCGAAAGATCAGCGTCAGTCTCATGGGATGAAACCGGTAGAAGATCCTAATGGAAAAATAGAGGTTAATGGAAAAAAATATCGTATGGAGCGTTTTGTTGTAGAAGATAACCGTGTGTTTAGTGCTCCCAAATCGTATTTATGGCCGATTTTACAGGAAGAACTGAAGCGTTGTCCTTCCCTGGTACAGAACCCCGGCTGGTAAGATAAGCCGGAACTCCTTTGTGTTTTTAATTTGATGAAAAGCCTGCTGTTTCAATTGAGCGGCAGGCTTTTTTTATCAATAGATCCGTTGAAGTTAAATAATTCATTATACATTTGTAAACTTAATTTTTTAGACAAATGAAATTATCAGTAGCAATCCTTTCGCTCGCAATCCTATCGGGCGGGAATGCCTCGTTTGCCCAAACCGACAAACAAGACAAAAAGGCGAAGGCCTATATGGTAGCCGACGCTCATCTGGATACCCAATGGAACTGGGATATCCAGACAACGATCAAAGAGTATGTTTGGAATACGCTCAGTCAGAATCTGTTTCTGCTGAAACGCTATCCCGACTATGTGTTCAACTTCGAAGGTGGTGTGAAATATGCCTGGATGAAGGAATATTATCCGGCGCAGTATGAAGAAATGAAAGAGTATATCAGGAACGGCCGCTGGCATATCTCCGGCAGTAGCTGGGATGCAACGGATGTGCTGGTGCCTTCTACCGAGTCGTTTATCCGCAACATTCTGCTCGGACAAGAGTATTACCGGAAAGAGTTCGGAGTGGAGAGCACGGATATCTTCCTGCCAGATTGTTTTGGTTTTGGCTGGACATTGCCGACGATCGCTGCCCATTGCGGTCTGATCGGTTTCTCCTCCCAGAAACTAGACTGGCGTAACCATCCCTTTTACGGAAAAAGCAAACATCCTTTCATGATCGGTTTGTGGAAGGGAGTGGACGGTGCTTCCATCATGCTGGCTCATGGTTATGATTATGGCAGAAGATGGAAAGATGAAGATCTGTCCGAAAGTAACTATTTGCTGGAACTCAGCAAACGTAATCCCTTCAATATCGTCTATCGTTATTATGGAACAGGAGATACGGGCGGTTCACCAAATCTCGCCTCTGTCCGTTCTGTTGAAAAAGGTATTAAAGGCGATGGCCCGGTGGAAGTGATCAGCGCCACCAGCGACCAAATGTTCAAGGACTTTATGCCTTATGACAAACATCCTGAACTGCCGGTTTTTGACGGCGAATTGTTGATGGACGTGCACGGTACGGGTTGCTATACCTCGGAAGCTGCCATGAAATTGTATAACCGTCAGAACGAAGTACTGGCAAATGCCGCCGAGAATGCTGCCGTTGCCGCAGATTGGTTGGGAACTGCCGCTTATCCGTTGAATACATTGACTGATGCCTGGAAACGCTTTATCGTTCACCAGTTTCATGACGACCTGACGGGTACAAGTATTCCCCGAGCCTATGAATTTTCATGGAACGACGAACTAATCTCTCTCAAACAGTTTGCCGGTGTACTGACTTCTTCTGTGAGTGCGGTTGCCGGTCAGTTGGATACTCGTGTAAAAGGTATTCCGGTTATACTTTACAATGCCCATTCTTTTCCGGTAACCGACCTGGCGGAAGTTGTGCTGGATATGCCGAAGTCACCGAAAGGATTTACCGTTTATGACGATAAAGGAAAGAAAGTTGCGGCCCAGATGCTTTCTTATGATAATGGGAAAGTCCGCTTGTTGATCGCAGCTTCCGTTCCGGCAAGTGGTTATGCCGTTTATGATGTTCGTGAAGGAGGTTCGGTAACCCGTATGGTTTCAGTTGAAGCGAACGCATTGGAAAACTCCATGTATAAGATCCGTCTGGACGGAAAAGGAGATATCGTCTCTCTTCTCGATAAAAAGAACAATAAAGAACTGGTGAAGGAAGGTAAAGCGATCCGTCTGGCTCTTTTTACAGAAAACAAATCGTATAACTGGCCTGCCTGGGAGATTATGAAAGAGACGATAGACAAAGAACCAGTCTCTATTACCGAAGATGTAAAGATCTCTCAGATCGAGAACGGAGAGTTGAGGAAATCCCTTTGTATAGAGAAACGTCATGGACAGTCCGTATTCAAACAATATATCCGTTTGTATGAAGGTAGCCGTGCCGACCGTATTGATTTCTACAATGAAATAGACTGGCAGTCGACCAATGCTCTGCTGAAAGCTGAGTTCCCGTTGAGTGTCTCAAATCCCGAAGCAACCTATGACTTGGGTATCGGAAGTGTTAAAAGAGGAAATAATACGCAAACAGCCTATGAAGTATATGCACAGTATTGGGCAGACTTGACGGATGCAAACGGTTCCTATGGTGTATCTGTCCTGAATGACAGTAAGTACGGTTGGGATAAACCGAATGATCATACAATCCGGTTGACTTTGCTTCATACGCCGGAAACCAAAGGCGGTTATGCTTATCAGGATCGTCAGGACTTCGGTTATCATACATTTACTTATAGTCTGTTGCCTCATTCGGGAGGATTCGGGAAAGCACAAACAGGTGTCTGTGCCGATAAGTTGAACCAACCGATCATGGCATTTGCCGCCAACAAACATGCCGGTCGTCTGGGTAAATCTTTCTCTTTTGTCAATTCGGATAACACAAGTGTCGTTATCAAGACATTAAAGAAAGCCCAGGTATCCGACGAATTGGTGGTTCGTGTCTATGAAACCGGTGGAGTAAAGGAACAGATTGCCGAAATTTCTTTTGCCGATGCCATTGTCAGTGCAAGCGAAGCGGACGGAACGGAGAAGACGATTGGTAAAGCTAGTTTCACTGGTAATAAGTTACAGGTATCTGTTAAACCCAATTCGGTGAAGACGTTCAAGGTTAAGCTCAAACCATCGGATGTTTCGGTCGACAAACTGCAATATGCGAGTCTGCCTTTGAATTATAACAAGAAATGTGTCAGTTGGAATGAATTCCGTCGTGAAGCCGATTTTGCTTCCGGTTACTCTTATGCCGCAGAATTACTTCCTGATTCGATCGTTGTCAGCTCCATTCCTTTCAGGTTGGGTGAAAAAGAGGCTGTAAACGGTTTGACTTGTAAAGGAGACACGATAGAACTACCGGCAGGTGACAGCTATAACCGCATTTACTTCCTGGCTGCATCGAGGGAAGGTGATAGCGAAGGAACTTTCAGACTGGGAAAAACGGAACATGCGATAACAGTTCCCGAATATACCGGCTTTATCGGTCAATGGGGACATCTGGGGCATACGGAAGGTTTCCTGAAAGAGGCAGAAATCGCTTATGTCGGAACTCACCGCCATGCTCCGGAAGGAGACGAAGCATACGAATATACCTATATGTTTAAATTTGGTATGGATATTCCCAAAGGGGCGACCCAACTGGTTTTACCGGATAATAAAGATATCGTGCTATTTGCGGCAACGGTGGTGAAAGAAGAGAATCCGCAGGTGACTCCTGCCTCCGGGTTATTCCGTACGGCATTGAAACCTCAGCAGGGCGATAAGGCAAATGCTCCGAAAGTCAATCTGATGAAAGGGGCGAAAGTGATTGCCTGTTCCGGTTTCGTCAATGAGGAAGAATCTCCCGAATGCATGATCGACGGTGATACGCAGACGAAATGGTGTGATATTACCGGCGTGCCTAATTATGCAGACTTCGATCTGGGTGAAACAAAAAATGTCAGCGGTTGGAAGCTGGTGAATGCCGGACAGGAAAGCCATTCTTATGTGACCCGTACTTGTTTCCTCCAGGGAAAGAACAGTTTGTCGGAAGAATGGAAAACATTAGGACGCCTGGATGACAACCGTAAGAATGAAGTAACCGGTTTGCTTACAAAACCGGAATCAGTCCGTTATATCCGTTTGTTGATCGCCCAGCCGTCGCAGGATACAGGTAGTCGTGACGCCCGTATTTATGAGTTGGAGGTTTATTGACGGATTGTCTGACAAAACATATTAATTTATTAAACTAAAGCGTCTGAATCGGATTTTATTCTGATTCAGACGCTTTTTTTGCTCTCCGAAAAAGTTTGTACACTTCTCCTTTCAGGTTTCATTCGCATGGCAGCCTTGAAAAATAAAGAACTGAAATGAAGGGTTGTATGTTTAGGCTTTTAAAATGCCGATGGCTGGTTATTCGTTCGTCTACCAATAGTTATCCATTTATCTACGGATAGTAGTCCGCTGGTAAAGCATAGGTGTTTCGAAATGTTAAGTCAGGACTTTTGATAACGAAACATATATGTTTTGAAGACAAAAGTCCTATGTTTTGCCAGTCGTTATTTTACCTTGAATTTTCGTATACATTTTTTCACAGTTTCATCCCTTCAGCCGGATACTTTGAAAAACACTCCATTCGTAGCTGACTGAAAGCTGAAAGCAATAGCATGCAATAACATAGAGAGGTGGAGCCAACTAACAAACGGATTCATGCTATATTCAATTTAACTCAGAAAACAGTTGTATTTGATTTCAAATACTTAAGTATTTAGTTACAAATACAATTGTATTTGAATCCGGAAATAATAGTGTTTTTTCTACTATCCTTTGCTCTGATATGGGCGTGCTTATATTTTATTCATGTAATACTCATTTTTTCGTTTTTTCAGCTAGGGTAAATTGAGAAAAAGTTGTTCTTCTTCAGATTCATATAATTAAAAAATCTGTTATGAAAAGAAGAATAGCCTTTTGTCTTTTACTGTTAGTCTGTGTACTTGTTTATTTTAAAGTTCTTCAAGCCGATTTCCTTTATTATTGGGATGATCAGGTTATCGTAATGAATCAGTATACTGTCGGAGGTTGGAGTTGGAATAATCTGTGGCATATTTGTACTGATTTCCATGCAGGACAGTATGCTCCTGTCATGGAGATGAATTTCCTCACGTTATATACTTTCTTCGGTTATAATCCTTTTTGGTTTCATTTGGCGAATCTGTGTTGGCATTTAGGGGGTGTTTGTCTGACCGGACTGTTTATTGTAGAGTTATTAAAAACACATGGCTGTTTTTCAAATAAAGAGATTCATCTGATTGCCTTTTTGACTGCGTTTATTTTTTCTATTCATCCGTTTAATGTAGAGTCTGTAGCATGGGTCAGTGCTGTGAAGATTTTGATATATAGTTTTTTCTATTTATTGGCTGCCATTTGCTATCTACGGTATATTAAAACGATGAAGGAAAAGGATTATCTGCTGACTCTTTTTTTATTTGCCGTTTCGTTTCTGGCGAAGGAGCAGGCTGTTACACTTCCTTTGTTATTGATACTCATAGACTGGTTTTGCCATCGGAATTTGAAAGAAAAGGCATTATGGGTTGAGAAACTCCCATTTTTCATATTGTCTTTGTTTTTTGGAATAATTACGATCCTCTCTCAGGCTGGGGGAGGAGATGCTCCTGTTTTTCCATTCGGACAACGTATTGTTTTGGCCTGTTATACACTCATTGAATATTTAACAAAGTCGTTATTCCCCATCGGGTTAAATTATTTATATCCGTTTCCGATTCTTCCCGAAGAGAGTTTACCTGTAAGGTTTTGGATTTATCCATTGTTGGTGATCTGTATAATTTCCTGGTTATGGGTTAATAGGAAAAATAAGTTATTACTTTTTGGTGCATGTTTCTTTGTCATTCACCTATTGGTTGCTTTAAATATTATTTCCACATCCAGACAAGCCATAGTGGCAGACCGGTATTCTTACATGAGTAATATTGGAATAATCTTTTTAGTTGTGGTCATGCTCGTCCGGTTAAAAAGTAAATGGGGGAATACGTATAAATGGAAGGGGGCACTTGTCGCTTTCTTGATGTATAGTTTCTATTTGGGAGGATATACATATATCTACTCAACACGCTGGGAAAATACAGAGACTGTTAAGCTGCATATCAATGAGTTGTTGAAAGAGAGAGAAACAGAAGAGAAAAATCAGGCTCAGTCAGAATCGGTTGAGTCGAATTATTAATATAAATATTTTACATTATGAAAAAGAAAAACATTATTTCTTTAGCTGGTGTGGTAGCTCTGTTAATGGGGCTGGGTTTGAATCTTGAATACGCACTGGATGATTATGGATTAAAGAGTAACTCATTGAATTTATTTGTGTTGGCACAAGCTAGTAATTCGGGAGGAGATCAATCTTATGGGCATCAGCAATCAACGACTGCCCACTGTGGGAAAACAACAACAACGGTTACAACTACGACTTCCGGAAATTCTTCTTCTGTAGGTGGAGGTGTTTCCGCAGGGATGGGAGGTGCTTCTGCTGGAGTTTCAGGAACTACAGGTAGTTCTAGTGGAAATACGACAACAACTACTGTAACAACAACAGAAGAGTATGATGCCGAAAAGCTATATTGTGAAGATGCTACTAACATGGTAGAAGTCTGTGTAAACTTTAATCCTTGTAGATAATAGAGATTATCTTGGACAAGTGTTTTTTGAGTTGATAATTAGCTTAAAAAATACTTGTCCGATGTAATTTGAATATGAATTATTATATTTATAATATGAATTGAACATGAAAAGAAATATCTTATTATTTTTATTTACTTTAATTGTGATTTTTTTATCTTGTAGGAAAAATTCCCCCAATTTTTCTGATAAAAAGGAGGAGATTTCTCTTTTAAGAAATATAGAAAATCCAATAGAAGTTCATATTGATTTGAACAATGATTGCTTGCCTTTTGATAGCTTGATGAATAAAGTAAACTATGTAAAGTTGGAAACTACAGGTGATAATCTTATAGGAGAAATTTCTCAACTTTTGTTTGTAGATGACAAAATCATAATAGTAGATGCTGGACAATCTAAAACAATTACAGTTTATAATGAAAAAGGCCATTATCTATATAAAATAGGAGCCTTTGGACAAGGACCAATGGAGTATGGAGCGTTGAATCATGTAGCTTTTACTCCGGGGAAAGAAATGCTTGTCATAACAGATTTGAAGAGTGGACGTCTAAAATATTATAGTATAGATGGGCATTATGTGAAATCGGTGAAATTACCTTATTGGTTTAGTCGTTGTGAGTTTATAACTGATAATTTGATTGCTGGTTTTTGGTCAGGAGGGACTGTTATACCAGGGGAAAATAAGAATTATAAGCCACTTTTGGTAGTTACAGACTTATTGGGAAATATTTCTTCTTCGGCGTTTCAGAGTTATTATAGGAAGGAATATACGAGTACAATTTTCGAACCGATTCGAAAATTCGAGGATCGTGTACTGTACAATAATCCAAATACAGATTCTATTTATCTATTGACCTCCAATAGTATTGAGTTAGCTTATCATCTGAATATAAAAGGAGCTAAACCAATGATAATAAATGAAGATATAACAAATGATCTATTGAGAGAGCATCGTCGGAATAACCCATTTTTCAATGGTGATTTTATCGAATTAAAGGATGGTGCTATATTTCATATTTTTGAATCAGGATTTCCTGGTTATCGTTTTGGTATTTATTCTAATGCTAAACAGCGTACTTTTTGTTGTAATGACATTCGTTATAGTCCTTTTTTCTGTTTTTTTGATGCTCCTAAAGCTCGCTATGGTGATAATACGGTAGTTGTAGATACTCGTTCGGATATTGTTCTTGCTTATAAAGATGAACTATACAAGCTTGGAAAGAAAGAGGAAATAGATGAGTTTTATAAAGATTTGACAGAGGATAGTAATCCTGTCCTATTTTTTTATGAATTAAAATTTTAGTTTTATGTATAAAGTGAAAGTAATAATTGCCATTTTGCTTTTGGTTGATATATTGTTGAGTGTAATATGTTTGAACCTGTTCAAAGATAAAGCTTCGTTGACTGCCGAAAAACAATCTGTAAAGGATGATAGATTAATAGAAGTACTGGAAAATAATTTTAAAATAGGTGTTTATAATGATAATTCTATTTTAGATACAACTACTGTGGTTTATGATTTGAATAAGAATGAAGTTGGTCTGTCTGAAATTTTAACAGATAAGCCTTGTTTGATTATTCGATTTGCGGAAACAAATTGTGAAGAATGTGTTCGCTTTCTGCTGATTAAAGTAATGAGATTGTATAATAGTGATCTTTTCAACAAAAGAATTCTGTTATTCGCTTCTTATCCAAATCGGCAAGCACTTAAAATATTGGTAGATCGTTTGAATATTAAATATCCAGTTTATCTAGTCGATAAACTGCCGATATCCTGTGAGCGGATAAATTTTCCTTATTGCTTTATGTTGGATAGTACAATGCGGACAAGTCATGTTTTTGTCCCAGACAAATATGAACCTCAGATTGCAAATACTTATTTCGAACTAATAGAAAATAGATATTTTAAATAGAAGTTGTATCAAATAACTATATAACAGATGAATAAAATTATATTAGGAATGACTTTGGTCTCTATTTCTTTTTGGTCATGTCATAAATCTTTTCAGAAACTTCAGGAAAAGATTGATAACTCTGTTCCAATAGCTTCTATGATAAGTCACCAGAAGTTTGTAGAGGTGAATATTGACTTAAATAAGGATTGCTTACCATTCGATAGTTTAATGACTAAAGTCAACTATGTGAAGTTGGAAACTACAGGTGATAATCTAGTTGGAGGTATTTCTCAAATTTTGTTTGTTGATGACAAAATTATTATAGTAGATGCTGAGAAATCTAAAACAATAACAGTCTATGATGGGAAGGGCCATTTTTTATATAAAATAGGTACATTGGTACAAGGACTAATGGAGTATGGATCGTTGGATCATGTCGCTTTCACCCCGGGGAAAGAAATGCTTGTCATAACAGATTTGAAGAGTGGATGTCTAAAATATTATAGTATAGGTGGAATCTACGTAAAATCAGTAAAACTTCCTTACTGGTTCAGTGAGAGTGAGTTTTTAACAGATAATTTGATTGCAGGTTTTTGGTCAGGAGGAACAGTTATACCTGGAGAAAATAAAAATTATAAGCCTCTCTTGGTTATCACAGACTTGTTTGGAAATGTATCTAGTTCAGCATTTCAAAGTTATTATAAAAAAGAATATACGAGTACTATATTGGAACCGATTCGACAATTTAATGATCGTGTATTGTACAATAATCCAAATACAGATTCTATCTTTTTGTTGACTCCTAATGGCATTGAGTTAGCTTATCATCTGAATATAAAAGGAGCTAAACCAATGATATTAAATGAAGATATAACAAATGATCTATTGAGAGAACAACGCCGGAATAACCCATTTTTCAATGGAGATTTTATAGAATTGAAGGATGGTGCTATATTTCATATTTTTGAATCAGGATTTCCCGGTTATCGTTTTGGTATTTATTCTAATGCTAAACAGCGTACTTTTTGTTGTGATTGCTTTCGTTATAGTCCTTTTTTTTGCTTTTTTGATGCGCCGAAAGCTCGTTATGGTGATAATACGGTAGTTGTAGATACTCGTTCGGATATTGCTCTTGCTTATAAAGATGAACTATACAAGCTTGGAAAGAAAGAGGAAATAGATGAATTTTACAAAGGCTTGACAGAAGACAGTAATCCGATCTTGTTCTTTTATGAATTAAAATTTTAGTTCTATATTCTCTGAAAATGAAAGAATGAAAAGAATATCTGTTATAGGTCTACTATTTATAATCTTATGTGTATTCTTCAGAGTTTTTGGAGGAGAGATCTGTCTTGTGCCGTCTTCGAGTATGGAGCCTGCAATTCTTATCGGAGATTGGTTGTGGATAGATAAATTGACTTATGGTGCTCGTTTGCCTGTTCGTTGGAGTGATATTCCATTAATAAATGTGTTTACATGGAACAGGACTTTATGGGAAAAAGATAGAGGAACAAATTGGGGGTATCGCAGAATAAAAGGTTTTAGAAGTCCATGCATCTCTGATATCATTGTTTTTAATAGTCCTGAAAGACCTGATATTTTGTTGGTGAAAAGGGTTGCAGGAGTTATTTCTGCCGGAGATACTATTACTTTTAATAGGGAGAATTATTCGAGTTTGAAGAAAATACTTGATAATGAGTATGTCTCTTCCTTTATGAGGAAAAATAACATCTATATAAATGGTAGGGGTGATTCCTGTTACCGGGTAAAGCAGAATTATTATTTTGTGTTAGGGGATAATTCCTCCGAATCTTACGACAGTAGATCGTTTGGTTATATTCCGGAGAGTTCTGTGGTTGGAAAGGTTGACCGTGTGTTGTTTTCGATCGATTGTGATCAGAAGGAATTTTGTAGATTTCGCTTTTTCAGATTGTTTCATCGTTTGCATTGAGATGTTTGCCCGTACTTGACATTACAACAGTCAAGTACGGGAGAGAAGGGCCTTTTGTTCATTACTTATTGTTATCGGTCGATTGATTGACAATCTTTTCCAGTAATTCCTGCATCTTCCCGATAACCGGTTCTTTTTCCAACCCATATTCCGATGCCAAGTGTTCCATTTGAGGGAAAGAAGTCCATACTTTGCCGTTCTTGTCTTCCCAAACAGAAATTTTAAGGGGTAACTCGATGGAGATGGCCGGGTTTTCCTGCATCAACTTTGTTCCTACCTTCGGAGATCCGAAGACAATAACCTGGTTCGGGCGTAAATCTAACCCTACTTCTTCTGCGTTTTTCTGATGATCAAATTTGGCGAATACCGGGATATCCATTTTCTGAAGGATTTGCTCGATCCGTCCCATCGTTTCGTCTACACTGAATTTGCTTGCCTGATTATTCATATTATTTGCTCCTTTTTGTGCCAGCACCACTCCTGCAAACAGGAGCCCTGCCAGAATAGATAAATACTTTCTCATGTTACACCTTTTATTATAGATCATTATTTTACAAAAATAGCGGAATGAGATGCTTTGTAAGATAACAGTTTTGCCTGTTGATTTGTCAATTTTCCGTATTATTTTACTACTTTGGCAGAAAATTTTTGAAATTGCATGCAGTATTCCCGCAGTCATTACATTTATATAATAAACACGCGCGGCGTTGATGGGTGAAGCAGAACTGATAAAGCAGTGTATGCGGGGTGTGAATGCAGCCCGTAAAGAACTCTACGATACTTATGCGGAACAAATGTTAAGCATTTGCTTCCGGTACACAGGAGGTATGGACGTAGCTTACGATCTGTTGCATGACGGATTCTTGAAAGTATTCTCCTCTTGCTCAAGTTTTTCGTATCGCGGAGAAGGGAGTTTGAAAGCGTGGATGAGCCGTATATTTGTAAATACGGCGTTGGAGTACCTTCGGAAAAAGGATGTCCTCAAACAAGTAGTCCCCCTTGATATTATTGCTGAAACAGAAGAAGAGCCTCCGGAGGAGATCGAACAGATCCCGACGTCGGTCCTGATGCAATTCGTCCAGGAGTTACCAACGGGATATCGCACCGTGTTTAACTTATATACATTTGAAGAACGAAGTCATAAAGAGATTGCCGAGCTTCTGCATATAAACGAACGATCATCATCGTCACAACTATGCCGGGCAAAAGCAATGCTGGTAAAGAAAGTAAACGATTACATTCAGAAACAAGCCGGAAGATGAAAATGGAAGATAAATTAATAGAGGAATACCGGAATCGGTCGGTTGAATACCGTCTGCCGTTGCCGGAGGATGGCTGGGAGAGGCTGGAAGCTGCGTTCGCTCCGGCTCCTGCTGAAGTTCGTCGCTTCCCTTATCGTTGGTTGGCGGCAGCAGTGTCTTTTTTGGCAGTTTTAGGTTCTGCTCTTTACTTTATGGGGATAGATAAAGAGATAGAGCCGGTCTTGTCGGATATCGTTCTTCCTGCGGAAAAAGTGGAGAGTCCGTCTGCTCCGGTTGTGCCAGTAGAGCCGATCAAACCGCAACCGGTAGTGAAAAAACTGGCGGCTACAGTGAAAACGGCTGAACCGCAGTTGCCAGACTTGTCGCAGGTAGTATCGGAGGTTTACATGTCTATTTCCGCTTATTTTCATGCGGAGATAGGAGAAGAGCATGCGACGGAAAGTAATTCGTACAATAACCGTTCCGTAGTGGAAAGCGGGCAGTACGAATATGTTCCGGAGAAGAGTTACGAGCCGTTACCGGTGGAACCGGCTCCTTCTGCTAAAGGATGGAGTTTTAGTTTGTATGCCGGGAATATGTTTGACCGCTATTCCTCTGCCACAGGAGGATTGCAGATGTTTAATGCGGCAACCCGTTCGGATGTAAGTGTGAATAATAACCCGGGTTCAGGGACATTTGACGACTACATGAAAGATGTGGCGTCGAATGCTCCTAACTTCGGGGATCCGGCAGACTTTACAATGTTTGAGAAGATTGCCGCTGCGAATTATCAGAAATCGACCGGAACGAAGATGAAGCACAGATATCCTTTGTCTGCCGGCCTTTCGGTTAAGAAGCGGATAAGCGACCGGTTGTCTTTGGAGAGCGGGTTGATTTATACCTTCCTTTCTTCGGAGTTGACCGCCGGTGAAGGTGATTTCTATAAACAGGAACAACGCCTGCATTATCTGGGAATACCTTTGAAGGTGAATTATACGATCTGGAAGAAAGACCGTTTGTCATTCTACGCTTCTGCCGGTGCTATGGCGGAGATGTGTGTGGATGGCAGTCTGAATACGGATTATTATCTGAATAACGTCCGTCAGCGTAAAAGTAAGACAGACCTTGATGTTGATAAAGTACAGTTTTCTGCTTTAGCAGCTCTTGGCGTACAATATGATATAGCAAAACCCGTTAGTATCTATGCCGAACCCGGTATCGCCTATTATTTTGATGATAAGAGTGTGGTTGAGACGATCCGGAAAGAGCAGCCACTCTGTGCATCGGTACAGTTCGGCGTGAGATTTGCTTTTTGATGACTAGGTGATGTTGATTTCCTGTACAGGAAAAAAGATGAGCAGAGTTTCCGACGGGAGGCTCTGCTCTTTCTTTTATATGTGTATATCTAATATTAAGTTACGTTTATTTTTTCATCCAAATAAATTGGAGAATGCAGATGGCAACAGTAAAATAGTCCTGCATAAGATCACATTTCAGTTGTTTTAAAGCGTTGTTGATATGGTATTCAACATTTTTTGTTGAAATTTCCAGTTGATCTGCAATTTCTTTATTTCTAAGACCGCTGTATCGGCTTAGCATAAAAATCTCTCTGGTCCGCATTGGCAATTTTTCTAATGAGATTGCTATTGCCTGGTTCAGTTCCTTTGTAATAAGTATTTCCAGTGAATCATCTTCAAGGACATATATATTGCTCCTTTGATAAACGGTATATTCATTCAGATCATCTATCGGTATTGTATTTAGTTGCAGGCTTTTCAGATAGTTTAGGCATTTATTACGGCTGACAACCATCAGATAAGTGATCAGGCAGGTATTATCATCCAGAATCTTTCTTTGATCCCAAAGGACCAGAAAGGTATCCTGTACAATTTCTTTTGCTGCCTCTTTGTTTATCACATAAATATTGGTAAATGCATATAAACGAGGCCAGTAAGATTTAACTATCTGTTCAAAGGCTTTTTCATTGCCATTCTTTAGTTGCTGTATCAGAAAAGATCGGCCCATAGTCCAATGGAGTTTTATCCATCAGTTCCCGAAGTGGATGGTTTGTATAAAGGAAGCGTGAGAACTGTTGATATATCTGGATCTGAGGCTCTCGACTGCCCACAACTCTGATATAAACAACAGACTCACGCTCTTTATCCTGAATACACAAGTATATAACATACCTGTCAGTGTATAACAAGGAAAAGAACATGAGCGTTTTGTTGTCTATTATCCAGAGTTGTTGAAATTGTCGAGATTTCAGATACAGGATAATATCTTTAAACGCTTATGTTTTGCTAATAAGTTGCATCCGGCAACGCTTTGCCTGTCTGCATATCATTTGCAAATATAAACAGAAGATATGAAATTCTTTAGTTTCTGCTCAATTTATTGCATTTTCGTTTTCATGTGATAAAATAATAAGATCGGATTATCATCTTCCGTAAGACCATCTAATAATAATTCAGCTAACTTTGAATCGCATTTTTGGAGTATATCATTTCTAGCTCCCACAATCTTGCTGGCACTAACCGGAACAACGATTGTATTATCTCCATAATAAAACCAAGGAATATGAAAAAAGCTAAATAGTGGATTTTTGCATTTCCCATTGTTTTCATAGGTTCTATCCTCTGATTTTACATATACTCCCCATGTTAAATAATCGACATTACTCATGTAATGAAAAACAGCGACATCTTTTAAATCAATAAAATGACTATTGAAATAATCGATGTTTCTCATTTGTTCTCTAAAATCGTCATCAGTTGTTGTCTCATCGATATGTAAATGGTTACCCCCTGCTATATTAAATGCATATTTTGCTTTAAAACTATTTTTGTTAACTTCAAATATAGTATCATTGAAAGGAGGATTAAAATAAATATTTGAGCCAAATCGATGAAGGGGATACCCTGTGGAATAGTGGAATTTATTACTATAATAACTTTTGTATTGTGAATAATATACTTTTCCATTCAAATCCGTTATTATAAATGTCGGTTTATCCGGTGTGCCTGGAATTTCATTTCCTGCATCATAATATCCAATCACAAGCTGATCCGTTATAAATTCCATATTAGAGAATGTATAGGGACGATGTTCTGTTTTTGCTAAAGAAGAGCCTGTTAATTGCCCTCCATTGTCATTAAGATAAAAATATTTCAGAGTCATATTCCCTGTATCCATGATTACCACTTGAGAACTATCAGGAGTTAAGGTCACATAGCTTAAAAATGCATATTCGTCCGGGGCTTGTCCCAAGCGTGAAATTTTGTTCAAAAACCGTCCTTGTTTATCATAAACAGTGACTGTCTTTGAGTTTCCTCTGTCCACCGCAATAATATTATCTTTTGTAAATAATAAATAGTTTATATGACCAATCAGGTTCTCATCCGTAGTCTCCAGTTTTACGAAAGAAACACTATCTATCAATTCATCATAGAAATAACCTTTTCCATGAGGATTCAATTTTATTTCTTTTACATTTTCCAGTGATGGAGCAAATATAGATACTTCAGGCTGATCTTTCTCCATAATCACAGATTTATCCTTTTCTCTTTTACAAGAAAACAAAAATAATATCACTATACAAAATAGAACACAATATTTATTCATAACTTTATATATGAGTAATTCAACATTTGCAAAGTTCCGCCGATGGGGTATTTCCATCGGCGGAACTGTTAATTTTTTAATAAAATCCATCACATGGATTATAATTCACACATCTCTCAACCAAATTGCTTCCATCACACCAGTAATGTTCTCCTGTGGTAGTCTTAATTGTAGTAGTACTCCCATAAACCGTTTCAATACTACACTTTATCCCTTCTTTACGTTGATGTCCATAATCGCTTGAACTGGAACTACCTCCTCCTCCAGATTGAGCCAATACCATAATTGGCAAAGAGTTAGTTTCAATACCATAATCAGCTAGTGCATACTGAACATTCATTACTAAACCTAACATTAGAACTATTGCTCCTAATGTTACAAATACTTTTTTCTTTTTCAGAACAATTATTTATTAGTTATTATTGAATGGTTCTCCATGCTTTTTTAAAGGAGAACTGTTTTCTCTATTTTTAATTAGTTTTCTAACATGACTTTTTAATGTATCTGTGTCTTTCCAGTCTTTTGTGTAGGAGAAACAGTAAGTACCTAAATAAATTAGATATAAAGCAAAACAAGCCGAAATAAGTAACCTTTTCCATTTCTCTGATAAGGCTTGAATAAAATGAAAAAAAATCCAAACTGTTAAAAAAGAAGTTCCTATGCATCCTAAATAAAGATAGCGGTCAGCTACTATGGTAAAACGGGATATTGAAATTAGATGTAAGGCTACTGCAACATGTAGAACCAGAAATAAAATGGAAAACATTACAATTTTATTTTTCCTGTAAACAAATAACATTCCAGATCCTGTCAACACTATAATAGGATAAAACCATAAACGTAAAGGAATAGACTCTTCCGGTAATACAGGGAATGGATATATGTATGATAAATTTACAGGTAAAAATGATTTAACCATATATTCGAATGTTGTATAGCAGGCAAATAGAATTCGGTAATCCAACGAATAAATAAGTTCCTCTCCTTCGCTTCCTTGTGAAAGGATTGTTAGAATCCCTCCTAATAAAGACAAAGAGAAAAAAGAGATTTTTTCTACCCATAGTTCTCTATTATGAAAATCTCTGCCGACAAAATAATCTATGAGAAGTAAACAAACCGGTAATGTGACAGCCTGTTCTTTTCCTAAGAACGAACAGATAAAGAAAAACAGAGTTAACAGAAAATATGTGTTTCGTCGATTTTGCACATATTTTAGATAACAAAGTAAAGACAGCAAATAAAAAAACGTATATATTAAAACTTTGGAGGCACTAAGCCATGCTACAGATTCTACATTGACCGGGTGAATTCCCCATAGTAATGCGGTGAAAAAGGCTATAATTCTAATATTATACTCAATGTAGACATTACTCTTACTCAATAGCATAATAAAGAATCGATAAACTAAACAAACATTAGCTAAATGCCAGCATAGACTGGTAAGATGAAAAAATGAAGAATCATAACCAAATAAAGTATGTAACAACAAGTAATTCAATTCATTAAAAGGAGCATATTGGCCATGGTAAAAATCAGTTAGTATATACCATAAATTATTAATATTTATTCCTCCTGTGGTGTAATGATTCATCACAACCCATTGATCATCCCATTGATACAGAAAATTATGGTTTATTACTGGGCAATATACCAATATAACTATTGATATGAGCATCAGATAAGGCCAAACAGTGTCGAATGTAGTGTTTTTTTTCATACAATATTTAAAGTTTACAAGGATTGCTTTTACAAGAGGAACAACTTTTTTGGATTTTACCCTAGCTAAAAAATGAAATATTTTTACTTTTTCATCAAAATAAATTGGAGGATGCAAATGGTTACAATGAAATAGCCTTTCAGAAGATCATTTTAATTAGTTGTAATTCGTAAAGGTCATCTATCGGTGTGAGGGGATTTTAGATAAGGTTGAGGTGTTGATTTTCTATACAGGCAAAAAGAAGAGCAGGACCTCCTGTCGGAAATCCTGCTCTTTTTTACTTTTTACTAACATGTACCCGTTGAGTGGGTGCCATATTGTCGTTGCGGTAGTTGATCTGTTCGACTACGTTTTCTGCCAGTTCGCGGAAAGCTGCTCCGGTGATCGTGTCGGGATTCAAAGCGACAGGTGTTCCGTTGTCGCCTCCTTCGCAGATACTCTGTACGATGGGGATTTGTCCTAACAGGGGAATATTCAGTTCTTCTGCCAGACGTTTGGCTCCTTCTTTTCCGAACAAGTAATATTTGTTCTCTGGAAGTTCGGCAGGAGTGAACCAGGCCATGTTTTCAACTAATCCTAAAACAGGGACATTGATCTTTTCGCCGGTAAACATGCTAATACCTTTGCGGGCATCGGCTAAGGCTACTTCCTGAGGGGTGCTGACAACGATAGCGCCTGTGATAGCCAATGTCTGTACCAGAGTCAGGTGGATGTCGCTTGTTCCCGGCGGCAGGTCGATCAGGAAATAGTCGAGATCGCCCCAGTTGGCGTCGCCGATCAGCTGCTTCAAAGCATTGCTAGCCATAGCTCCGCGCCATAGAACCGCATCTTCTTTGTTTACAAAGAAACCGATCGAGAGTAGCTTTACTCCGTAGTTTTCTGCCGGTTGTATCAATTCGCGGCCGTCTACCTCTTCCATATAGGGACGGGCGTCTTCTACATTAAACATCTTAGGCTGGGAAGGACCAAAGATATCGGCATCCAGCAAACCTACCTTATAGCCGAGTCCTGCCAGGGCTACAGCCAGGTTAGCGGCAACCGTACTTTTACCTACGCCTCCTTTACCGGAAGATACGGCAATGATATTTTTTACCTGCGGAAGCAGTTTGTCCGGTTCGGGGCGTGCTGCCTGACGTGCCAGAACTTCGATGTTTCCTTTGATGTTGACATCTTCGCCGACATAAGTCAGGATAGCTGTCTCGGCTGCTTTTACGACTGATTTGATAAACGGATCGTTGGGTTTCTCGAAAAGGAGGGAGAAGCTCACTTTATTGCCTTCGATCCGTATGTTGTCTTCTACCATGCCCATTTCGACAAGGTCTTTTCCTGTACCCGGATAGCGCACTTTTGCAAGTGCGTCCATGATAAGTTTAGGATATATAGCCATAATATGATTGTATAATTGGTTGTCTTATTTGCCTGAAGCCAGTGCGCTGCGCTTGCTTCGGTTGAAACTGCGGTAAGGATCGAGCTCGATCTCTACGTCCGGTTCTACCAGTTCGTCTCTTTCTTCACACACAAACTTGATGTATTTGATGTTCAGTCCGCGGTCGAGCCATTGTTGTTCGTAATAGGTTTTGATAGACAGAATATCGTCTACCAACCCTGAATGATACAGGTCGTTGTTGCTGAACAGGACTGGATAGTTGTTGGCTTTTACCATTTCACAGGTGTAAGTGTACATAAAGTTACTGTCGGTTTTGAGGTGGATGATGCCATCACCTGACAGTATTTCGCGGTACATCTTCATGAAACGGGTGGAAGTCAGTCGTTTGTTTACCTTTTTCATTTGCGGGTCAGGGAAGGTAAGCCATATCTCGGCTACTTCGCCGGCTGCAAAGAAATGTGAGATCAGTTCGATACTGGTACGCAGGAAAGCTACGTTGGTCATTCCCGAGTCATAGGAATCTTTGGCCCCGGTCCACATACGGGCTCCTTTGATATCTACGCCGATAAAGTTTTTGTCGGGGAACAGGCGTGCCAGTCCCACCGTATATTCACCTTTACCGCAACCCAATTCGAGCACGATCGGGTTGTCATTCTTGAAAAACTCCTTATGCCAGTGTCCTTTCAATTCAAATCCTTTCTCTTGCAGAACGGCAAACGGATACTGGAAAACATGCGGATATCCCGCCATATCGTCAAACTTTGCTAACTTATTTTTTCCCATGCTGCAAAGATAATACTTTATTCAAACAATGCCGATACCGACTTTTCTCTTTCCCGTACGATCCTGTCGAATTCGTCTTCCCGTTCTTTCGGTAACCGGGCTTTTTGTATCCATTCATCACTTCCGTAGACACCGGCTTTTTCGTAATCGAACGGTTTGAACCTGATTTTCCGGATCGCTTTTTGATTCTTGAAATGGAAATCTAAGCGATAAGGATCTTTGAATGCAGGGTCTTGTATGATAGAATGTTTGTCTTTGATGCCTTTCCAGGCTTTCCAGTCGTTGTCCAGGAACTTGGGAGGCATATTGTTACGCAGGTCCCAATAGCAATTGTAGTCCATATCTATGTTTGCTTTGTCCCAGGGACCTGACAGATATACTCCGTGATCCATCAGTATGATATTGGAAGTAAAGCTGAACGACTGATGTTCTTCGACCCGCGTAAATTGCAGTTGCTGATGATGGTTGAAGGCGAAAATATTGTTTCGTATGCTATTCTTTTCTCCGTAATGCTGATGGAAACCTCCGCTTTTACAACCGTATACCAGATTGTTTTCCATAACGACACCGGTACTTCCCTCATCAGTATAAAGTCCCCAGCCGCCATAATCATAAGAATAAATATGATGGATTACATTGTTGTGGATACGGGTTCCGGGAGAGATACCCAATGTGTAAACGGCTCCCATATCGGACAATTCTCCCCAACCGATATGATGAATATTATTGTAAGCGATCTCATTATTAACGGCGTAGCTTTTACCATAGCCCCAGACCCAGCCGACGGAAACTCCTGAATACAATAAGTCGGATATTTCGTTATGGGTAACTTTGTTGTCGGAAGAATTGAAAATGGCGACACCGACCCCGCATGGAAAAACAAATCCGGTTTTCTGTATGATATTGTTATCGACTGTAATCTTTTTGGTGAGAAGGTTCGGATCGGGAGTTTCATATTCTCCGATCTTTACAGCCCCGGCTCCCAGGTCAGTCAGATAAGAATGTTCCAGATTACAGTTCGTACAGGCTTTTCTGAACCATATAGCGTAGTTTCCTGTATGTTTGATTTCACAGTTTTCGAAACGGATATTATCCGCAAAGTCGAGATGGATTGCAGCATCGACAGGTGAAGCGGCCTGGGCCGGATTATTACCGGTCTTCGGCATGACATACCCTGAATGTTCAAAAGAGAGGTTACGGAATGTGACGTTTTTGACCGGATAGCCTTTTTCTCCCTTTATTGTGAGTAGCCTGTTTAAAACCGGGGCATGGGCGATGCTTGTTTCTATGATTTCTCCTTTACGGGGAATATAATATAAGTCGCCGGAAGGTTCCATAAACCATTCCCCTTCGGCCGTCATGGCTTGTTTGTAGTTTTCGAGGATGAAACGGCTTCCTTTTTGTATGGGGTTCCAGGGTTTCATCCCTTGTCCGTTCAGGAAAAAATAACCGGAGTCAGGTATTGCCATGGAGAGATATTTACGGGTATTATCCCATTTATGATAGCACATAACCATTACTTCATTCAACTCTTCCTCCGAGAGACCTTGCAGGGATGCCATATCTTCCGGCTTTGCCTGAATACGTTGTGTGGCATATTCCGGAGAACGCCCTGTCCCTTTATAATGGATGGTCTCATCTGCTTTTTCCACAAAGAACCATCCGGTGTCGGGAGTCCGGGCCCGGGTGGCTCTGTTTCCATTGACGTACAGTTGCTCGATCTTTAATCCATAACGGGCAACTTCATCGACGTGCGTTTTCCACCATCCTTCGGGAGTTTTCTCCCAGGAAGTGAGAGTTATTGCCCCGCTTATTACCGGCTTGTCTTTCCCTTCTCCTTCAATGACAACCGGTACGGAAGGAGATTTATCTATCCGTAATGTTTGGTTCAATGGATAAAAACCGGATTGGATGCGGATATGAACCGTATCCAATCCGGTAGTATTAAGTCCTTGTTTCAGGGCTTCTTCAATTGTCCCATAAGGAGATTCATAAGTCCCTTTTTGAATGCCGGTCGTTCCGGGAGATACATAAATCGTATTCTGTGCAATGATTGCAGATGAACAGACGGATAACAGATATAAGAATAAATGCCTTTTCATATGTAAATAAATTGCGCTCCCTATCTCAAGAGAGCCGTTTAAACCATTAATAAATTGATTTTTTTAGAGTTCAGACAAAACAAAAGAGA
>NZ_KQ033912.1:1106438-1132745 GCF_000969835.1 Parabacteroides goldsteinii DSM 19448 = WAL 12034 | reverse complement strand
TGCATTCGTTTTTTCGAGTGAATGACACTAAAGTAAACAATACCCCCCTATTTACATTCTCTTGGACGAAATTTATTTCATGGATGTTTCATGATTAATAGAGCTTGTCGTTAAACCTAACAAAAATAGCATTTTATTTTAACTTTATCCGTCAACGGGTTACATTCTTCCCATCTTGGCAACAAATTCGTCGAAGAAGATATCCCGGTAGTTGTTTCCGATGGCTATTTCGTATTTGTCGATATAGATATCATTATTATCGAATGAGGCAATCTGCCGGGTATTGACAATATAGGAGCGATTTACCCGCAGGAATATTTTAGGGAGCAGTTCATGGATTGCTTTCATACTGGTCTTGGTGATGATACGCTGGTCGGGAAGCTGGATAATGACATAATCTTTAAGCCCTTCGATAAAAAGTATATCTTTGAAATTCACTTTGAAGAAGCGGCGTTCAGACTTGACGAACATGAATTCGCTTTCTACATTTTCAATGTTTTCCTTTTCTCCGGTCAGCAGAAGGGCATGGTAAGCCATTGCCTTTTCAACTGCTTTCTGAAATCTTTCGGGAATGATCGGTTTGACCAGATAGTCGACGGCATCCACTTCATAACTGTCGATGGCATATTCGGCATAGGCCGTTGTAAATATGACCAAAGTGCTTTTCGGGATGGTACGGGCAAATTCCAGTCCGGTAACCTTTGGCATGCGGATATCCAGAAAGATCAGGTCGACAGGGTGCTCATGGATAAACTTTGCTGCTGAGGCGGCATTGTTGAAAGAGCCGGCCAGCGTCAGTTGTCCGGTCTCATTTATCAGCATCTCCACTGCTTCACGGGCCAGAGGTTCGTCGTCTACGATTATGCAATTCATAGTTCCAATTGTAAATTAACGGTGTAACTTTGTTTCAATTCAATGATTTCCAGCGAGTGACGGCCGGGATATAATAATTCCAGGCGTCTTTTGATATTCTTTAGCCCCAGGCCGCCGATACGTGGCTCTTTTACTTCCTCTTCCGGGAGCGGTATGGAGTTTTCGCACCGGAATAGCAACCGGTTGTCCTGTACGATGAAAGAAAGATGTACGAACGAAGCATTCTCGCTGTCCGTATTATGCTTTACTGCATTTTCAACGAAAGGGATAAACAGGAGCGGAGGAAGCCATACCTTATTTATATCACCTTCTTTCGATATGATATAGTTGAAATTATCCCGGCGTATCTTTTCCAGATTCAGGAAATCATTCATAAAATGAATATCCGAACTGAGCTGTATCTTTTCCTGCGAACTGTCGTTAAGCTGGTAACGCAGCAGGTCTTCCAGCTTGAATAAAACTTCTGCCGCTTCGTTGCGTCCTTTTTTAATCAATACGTAGACATTGTTCAGCATATTGAAAAGGAAATGCGGATTGATCTGGCTTTTCAGGAATTTCAGTTCCGATTGCAGGGTGGCGGCTTCCAGTTCGTCTATGCGCTGGTTGTTACTGATCCAGTGTTTAAAAAGGACGAGGGCGGATGAGGCGGCAACCAGTAATCCGCAGGAGACTGTCGAAGAAATGATATTCAGCCACATCACCGAAGGGCTGGGCGGAATGCTTTCGAACCGGGTATCTTCGAAAAGGGTTTGAAGTGTCCCGAGTATGATGATACATAACAGAATCAGGGCCGTTGAACTGAGCAGGTAACGGAGAAACCGGCCTTTGAGCAGGAACCGCGGTACCAGTACATAGGCATTGACGTAGATAAGCATGTCGATCATCAGAAAATAACCGATCCAGGAGCGGATTCTAGGCGGGGTGATAATCAGTTCATCCGGTGTATCCCAGAACACATTGATCGTAATAAAAAAGACGATCAGTTGCAGCAGGAGATGCCTGTAAACCCTTTTCTGAGGACTCAGCAGAAAGTCGGGTACTATATGGTCTGTCTTAGTTGCCATGTGTATTCATTTTTAATGTAATGGTACTTGTACCTGTCGTCTTTTCCTGCGTGAGGGATAAAGAATAATTCTCCGGATAAAGAAGTTCGAGGCGGGTCTTTAAGCTGTCCAGTTCTTTCATGTCCGGTTCTGTCGGATCGTCGAATCGGCAGGTGATATGTATCTCTTCTCCTTCCCGGTCGGCTTGCAACAGGATGGAAGGGCGTTTTTCCTGTTTCACCGTCCTTTTCAAGGCATACTGGATGATCGGGACAAGCAGCAGGGGAGGAATCAGGACGCCTGTCAATGCTTTGTCGGAAACGATCTGATAGTCGAAAGTGTCCGAATAAAACTTTTCCAGAGCCAGGTAATGAGTCAGGAAGTTGATCTCTGAATTAAGCAAAACTTTATCACGTGCCCCGTCATACAGTTGATAGCGGAGTAGCTGGCTTAGCCGGAGCACCATATCGGCAGCCTTTTGCGGTTCGCTTTTGGATAGTACCCCTGTGCGGTTCAGCGTGTTGAACAACAGGGAGGGATTCACCTGCTCTTTCAGGTTATCCACTTCCGATTGTATCTGTTTTCTTTCCAGTTGGTTTACACGCTGGTTTTCTGTCATCCAGTGTTTTAACAGGACAGTCATGGATATACCGGTAATACAGATCATGTTCAGCATATAATCCGATAAACTATCCAGGATGCTTACCATATTAAGGTAAGAACCTCTGACGGGAGGAATACCGGATGAGGTGAATATCCAGTATTCCTGTACATATCGTAGTAAGATGAGCAATAAGACGGACACGGAAGAGCAAAGGATATAGACCAGATACTTTTTCTTTAGCAGCAACCTGGGAACCAACAGATAAAGATGCAGATAACCTACAATGAAATAGGAGATCAGGGTACATACCCCGGCCAGGTAGACCTGATTTCCCAGTTGCTCTAGTCTGGCCCCAAAGGTATAGACGTTCTGGTTGAGCGATACAACTGTTACAGCCGCGAGCAACAATATATGACGGGCTATCCTGTATCTGGGTTCAATCAGGAACTGGTATAAGAAAGTTTGTTTGTTCATTTTGTTGTCGACCATACAGCGGCTTACTCTTTAGACTGTCCGAAATTACTATTTTATTTGGTATCTGTTTGCATACCGGTTAGAATTCTAGTTTGTAACTGATATTGCTGATAGGAATGCTGTTCCCGTTCCGTTCCATCACACCGCTTTTCAGATTGTAGTGATAACCGTAATATTCTTCCGTCCCTGTCACATTCAAAGCCTTGATGGCGAACTCGTGTGCTACTTTCTTTCTGTTTATTTTGTAGCTGACTGTAAAGTTTGCGATAAACATGACCGGATACTGTTCGGAATAAGCCCGTGTTTCGTCATATTGTGCTTCTTTGTCGGGATGTGCCAGGCTTGCTGCATGGTCGAGGGGAGAATAACGCTCTCCTCCTTGCAGGGTGAATTTGGCGTTGGCACTTAATATGTTCTGTCTTTTGGAACCTACCATCCATTCTTTGCCGATCAACGTGTTGAGGATAAACCGGCGGTTAAACCGTGTGTTGTGCCAGACGCCGTCTCCTCCTTTGTATTTCGAATCGAAAACAGAGGCTGTAACCAGGTAATAGAATCCGCGGCTCAGATATTGTTCCAGCGTGATGTCTACCCCGATATTACGTCCTTTCCCTTTGTTTACGAGAGCCTCTTCCACATAAAACTCTCTCCGGTTCAATACGGAATAAGAGCTGTCTGCAATAACCGGAACGTCGTACAGGAATTGTGCATAAGGTTCGACTTTAAGAAGCAGATTGTCGGATAATTTATAGCCGAATGTCAGCATCAGATGGTGAGCCTTGGTAAAGTCGAGGTCTTTGTTTACGGATTCTTTTCCGGTGCTTTTGGAATTGACAAAGTAGACATCCATCTTTTCCATCCGGCTGTGCAAGCCATATGCCAGGGCAAACGAAGACTTAGTGGTCGGCGCCCATTTAATTCCCAACCGGGGTTCGAGAGTCCAACTGTTATTAAGCGTCAGAACCTGGCTGTTCAAGCCGGCATTTACCGAAAGCCGGTCTGTGATACCGAAAGAGGAACTGGTGTAGGCTGAGATCAGGTCGGTCTGTCCTTTTCCTTTTGAGAGGGTGTTTAGCGGGGCCGTTTCAAAAGGAGCCAGGTTAAGCCGCATATTATAGAACAAACGGGTATAGGTGAAACCTGTCTGGTTGGTATGGCGTGCACTGAATTTTCGGTTGTAGGAAGATGTTAGGATCAGGTTCGTCGTGTTGTTCTTCTGATAGGTGAACGGAGTGACGGTGTGATCGGCTGCATGGGCATCTTCTGTCGCATTCATACCGGAATAGGTGGCTGCTAAAGTTGTTTTCAACATCGCATTGTTCGGAAAGAAGTACCGGTGGCTTATCCCTCCGGCAGCCATATATTGTTTGGCTGTCGACTGGAAATTATCCCGAGTATGTTCCCATTCCAGCGGATCGTCTTCAAAATCATTTTCGTATTTGTCGATCAGGCTGGTTCCCCACACGGCAAAAGTACCGGCTTTACGTGTCGGAATGTTGAATTTGAAATTCAGGTCCTGGTAATTAAGCGTACCGCCCATGTCGAGGCCGGGATAAATGCTGTTGAGAAGTCCGGTAGTAGAATAGCGGTAGTTGAAGATATAGGAAGCCTGGTGATTCTTGCTTAGAGGACCCTCCGATGCGACATCTATCCCCAATATACCAACCTGAAAGGTATTTTCCATTTTCCGGTTGTTCCCGTTACGCAGTTTCATGTCGAATACGCCGGAAACGGCATTCCCGTATTCGGAGGGAAAGGCACCCGTGAAGAAGTCGGAATTACCCAGAACCTGGCTGCTGAGTGATGATAAGATACCGCCGCCCAGTATGGATATATCGGCAAAATGGTTCGGATTCGGTATTTCCACATCTTCCATTTTCCATTGCAGCAGGTGCGGGGCATTCCCGTGGATGGATATTCCGTTGCTGGACAGGTTGGCTGCTACTCCGGCAAACGAACTCACCAGGCGGGCAGGGTCATCCAGTCCTCCGGCATAGCGGCTGGCTTCTTCCACACTAAGCATCCGGGCACCGGTAGCCGCCATTTTGTTGAGAGGCTGTTCCTTGTTAATCTGTGGGCGGACAACGACTTCGCTTAATTCGTTGACGTTTTCTTTCAGTGAGATGTCCAGATATACTTCCTTCGCGGATGTTACCAGTATTTCGCTGAAGATACCAGGTTCGTATCCAAGAAAAGAAGCCTGTACGTTATGCCGCCCTACCGGAATCTCCGGCAAAACGAATTGTCCGCGTTCATCGGTTGTAGTGCCTGTGCCCGGCATATCTGAAAGCATGATGGTGACGTCAGGCATCGGATGACCGGATGCTTTGTCGATAACTGTTCCGCGGATAGTCTGCGACGGCTGGTTGCCGGTTGTTTTCTGGCTATACGCTTTGCCCTGCGATAACAGGCTGATAAAAAGGAGTAAAAAGAGTATTGTACGATACATATATTAGTTGTCTGATAGGTTTGTTATTTACTATGAAAGGTTGCTTTGTTTATTGTTTTTCTTTTCTTTGATAAGACTCAGCAGGCCGTATATCTGTTCAAAGACGGCATTTTTCCATTTGCTCCCGGTTATCTCTTCCGTGAAAACATCTTCAAACGAGTCTAATACCCTGGCGCAATCCTCCGGGTTGACTCCCGACCTCTCTGCTACTGTTGCAATAACTTCTCTTTTGTTCATCTCTTTTTGTTTTTATGATTATGCCACGAAGGTAGCCTGCAATGGAAAGTGCTTTTTAATTTGTAGACGGAAGTGCTTTTCCAGTATATGGAATCCTTCTTATTGTCGACCAGACAGATTCCCGCCATTCATTGGGTGAGATGGATACCTTAGTAAAGATCTTTTAAGTCTATATATCAAACAGAAAAAAAAATGACAATCATTGATAAATGAAAATGGGAAAAGAATCGGTTCTTGTAGAAATCAAGGTTGGTAGAACGTGGTAGTTGTTAGAACTGTTTGGAAAGTTTTGTGAGAGAAAAGAGGGAATATGGCATTGCAGAAAAGTCTTTTTATTTCTGGCATAAGAAGACTTATTCTGTAACGCCATCTTAATATTAGTATATTTTTATATTGTCAAAATCAATTTGATGAAAACTACTCCCTAGACCAATCATACCCCGAACATAAGTCGTATCGGAAATAGATGCAATTTCTTTCTGATTGATGTAGGCTTTAATCGAATCACCTTTCATTTCCAATTTTAGATTATGCCAGTCTCCCAAGAGGTTGATTATACCTTTGGATAAAACTTTTTCAGCTGCATTTAAACTCCATAAACCGGAAGATTCTAGTTTTAAAATATATGCTTCAGGGAGTTTATGTGAACGATGTGTTTCTGTCAGTCTTCCGCTCAATGACGCATAGCTATACGGTTCGACAAAACAGACATCAGTACTGACTGTATAATCTTGCCAATATTGATTCCCTACAACAGTTTGATTAATGACTGCTCCTTCCCACTCTATGCCGGGACGAGTAATAATTTGTCGTAAAGCATGTCCTTTGTTATCTGTGCGATTTACAACTTCGAATGCACCTCCCTGATCACATATATAAGGCGCACTTTTTCCGGTAGGAATTGTTTCAAAGTCTTCAGAATAAGGAAAAGGAAACGAATTAATAATGGGAATGTCAGATGTGCCTTTTTGTTGTCCACTGGTTGTTGTCAATGAATAAACGGCTCCTTTTTCAACATGGAGAGTGACCGTGTTATTTTTGATTACCAGATTTTTCTGTCTTATAAAAGATTCTTTCTTCATGACAGATCTCCATACAGATAAGGAATTAGCATTGAGACCTTTGGGTAATTTAAAAGTAATACTGGTTGTTGTTTTTAAATCGATAGCTTCAACAATAATACTGAAATCATTAACGGATAATGGGGATACTAATGTGACATAACTAATAGTGCTATCCTGCAAAAGGCCACATCCTGTGCCATTTACATAATGCCATCCGGGTTGTGCAAATTGTGTCGTATGAGCAACAGCCCAAAGAGCAGGTTCCACTTCGTAATAACCGGACCAAGGACTATCTGCTTTCATTAAACCTGAATTAGGTAATGCTAGATTTTCATAATAGCTGGTAATCAAACTCCAAGTGATAGTTTTTGTTATTCCTCCTATGATATAATCACGGTTGTATAATTTGCTTAAAGCGGCAAAACCTTCCCAGTTCCCTTTCCATGGACCGCCTTCGTTATTCCATAGCGGTTTGCCTGTTTTTCGGGCTGCCGGTGTACTTTTGTAATCAAAGTTTGTTTCTATATAATGGTCGCCGATGACATCAACAGCATTCATTAACTCCTGATCGACTAGCATTTCATCTGCGATAGTCCATTGAGCTCCGCAACATTGATCTGAGCCGATTAGTTTGACATTTTCTAGGTTATTTTGGATGAGTGCCTGTTTTAGCTTTTTTACAAAGTCGATATTATGCATTCTTTCATTCCAGATTCCTGTATAATCGATAGTTAATCCATGATATTTTTTAGCACCTTTGATAAAAGATAAGATATAATCGATGTTGTCGTCAGAATAATATTTCCCATCTCCGATCCATCCGGGAGCTCCCCAACATAAACAATCTAAATAAATGGACTGGTTCCTGCCTTTAGCTTCTTTCATTAACCACCATTCATATCCGCGATTATAATATGCTGTTTGAGGATTTAATAATTCTTGTCGGGTCCTTGCATGACTTGGTTCCGTCCCGCTTGTGGAGTTTATGTCACCACCTATTTCAACTTTCAGATGTTGAAGTGATGCCCCAAAATAAGGTTTAAACAGATAGTCGAGGATAATTTTCTTTTGCTCTTCCGGATAATCTTTTAGCAGTCGTGTAGAAGCTCCGGCACTTAATGCACCTATTCCTTCGAATATTTTCCCTTTGTTATGCAGATCCAATTCAACGT
This sequence comes from Parabacteroides goldsteinii DSM 19448 = WAL 12034, assembly GCF_000969835.1. Taxonomy (GTDB): domain Bacteria; phylum Bacteroidota; class Bacteroidia; order Bacteroidales; family Tannerellaceae; genus Parabacteroides; species Parabacteroides goldsteinii. Next base: position 1,124,829 of record NZ_KQ033912.1, on the reverse strand, counting down.
TGTAATGTATTGGATCAGCTTTTTTTTGAGCATGAACGAGAAAATGTCCGAATAATAGATAGCCGATTATTACAATATACTTGATCATATTTATATTATTTATTTACGTAAAAGATATACTTCTATTTGGGCACCATTCAGTCCCGCAGGAATGTGAATCTTCGTTTGTACCAATAATTCAGACGGAATACCGGTGAGATTGAATACAATCCTGTTAGAGAATCCTTGATTTGAATGTAAATACTGGTTTGATTCGACACCGGAAAAATACAAGTCTACTTTTTCTATAATGAGCCTGTCTTTTTCTTTAATGTTATCCTCCCATTTGCCGGTATTAGCCCAATCGTATGAAAAAATGGCATCTTGAATGTTTCCCCCTTTGATTACATAGGCTAGTTCATATTGTTCCGCTGCTGTGCAATAGGAGGTTAAGTCTATCTTTTCGTCAAAAAGGTAGGCATTGTTATTTGTTATATCCCAGGAACCAACATGGCGTAAATTCCAGTTGTCTTTTACTTTAGGAATTTCCACAGGCGGTGTTCCAGTGTTATAAACAGCCATTTTTCTTATAAGAGGTTCTCCGACAGACTCGTTTATTACTATTCGAATCGTTTCGTAAAATTGACGAGGATAAGCTTGTACGATTAGTTTATGTCCTATTGCGGAACCTTGGAAAATAGTCTTCCAGTCGGAACCTTGTTTACCTTCCAATGTGAATTTTCTTATACGTTCTCCTTGGGAGATATCTTCCATTAATAGGATGTGATCTATCTGTTTGGAAGAATGAAGGTTTAAAACAAGTTCTTTTCCTTTGCCTTGAGTTTCTTTTATCGGAGTGCCGAAGCGTTTTCTGATTTCCTCTCCGAATTCAGCGAAACGTTTTGTTTCGGCAGGAGCAATAAGACCTGTTGTATCAGGACATGCGTTTATCAGAAAAACACATCCTCGCCCTACTGAACTGTAGTAAATTCTCATCAGTTCTTCTACTGTCAGTAAATTCTTTTCATTCCAGGTTTTCCAAAACCAGGTAGGACGGCGTATACTTACATCGACTTCGATCGGAAGCCAGACATTTCCATTAGGGTTACTGTGGGATGCTGTTGAATTTCCTGATCTGGCATCTGCCTCTTTGATTCCGTTCCATGCCGGATAGGGGGCAAAGCCTGTTTCATTTCCAACCCAACGGATGGTTGCTGCCGTACTTTGCAGTATTACGGCTTTAGTCGCATATTTGTTTATCAGGTCTTCTATATTGAAGACCAGTGAGCCGTCGACCCATAATTCATATATATCGCCATAGTTTGTTAACAATTCTGTTAGCTGTTTACGATAGATTTGTTCATAGTTTTTTTGCTTAACCGGATCAGCTATTTTTCCTCCCATGCCAGCTCCTAAATAACGGTCTTCCGGACTCAGATAAATACCTAGCTTTAGGCCTCGTTTTTTACACGAGGCCGCTAATTCTGCCAGAACATCTCCTTTTCCCTGTTTCCAAGGAATTTCTTTTACACCATAATCTGTTGTTTTTGTTTGCCACCAAACGAATCCGCCTGTATGTTTTGCACAAAATATGATCATTTTTGCACCATAGGAAACTGCAACGTCTGCCCATTGATCAGTGTTTAATTGTGTCGGATTAATTTGGGATAACGGAGTTGAAAGGTCGTCATACTCCTGATCTTGCCAGGTTGCTGGTCCAAAATGTATGAACATTGTCAGTTCCATATCATGCCATGCTAATTGTACAGGGCTTGGTTTAGGTAACTGCTCCGGACTTATTTGTGCATAAGCATGAGAGATAAATATGAATAGGAACAAAATAGTATATTTGATTTTCATCTTATCATTTTTATTTTAGTTATTCTTTATCTGTATTTTACCATCCGGGATTATTGGGTGCCAGGTTGGGGGTTAGGTGTAATTGTATCAGCGGTACTGAATATAAGTAGTGTTTGTTTGTGATAAACTGCCGGTCGCCAGCCGGTTCCACGATTAGAAAACCGTTTTCATCCACTAATCCGGGATTCCCGGAGTTCAATACACCTAATGATTCGTACTCTGTCCCTTTGTATTTAATTCCTTTGATGGCCTGCTTTAACTCTGTTTCAGCCGTTTTCCATCTCCTGAGGTCATCTCTTCTGAATCCTTCGAATGCTAGTTCTACAGTTCTTTCGCGGCGTATTTCAGTAAGCATGTCTAACTGATGGTCGGAAACAAACTTATTGGTCAATGGCGGCATTTTAACTCCGGACCGATTTCGAATAACATTGATTGTTTTATCCAGAATTTCGTCGGAAACAGCTCCGTCTTTCTCAAATGTAGCTTCTGCCAGTATCAATAATACTTCTGCATAACGAATTACGTGGTAATCATACTCTGCTTGTGTATCCTGTCCTTTTTCTTCTCCGATAAATTTCCATAATTTGTACCCGGTTCTTGTTTCCGGCCTGTCTGAAAATTTTGGAGGGCAGGCGGTAGATGATTTCCCCTGTTCAAAATCAGAATAGATCGTTCCCGGTATCAAAAAAGTTTGTATCATGCGTGGATCACGGTTCTCAAATTCGCTGCCGATAGTTTCATATCCTTTGAACTCAGTCGACATGTTTACCGGAAGACCGTCTTTACATAAATACATATCAGCCATTTTTCGGGTAGGAGTTCCGCACCACCCCCAGGCAAATTGACTGGAGGCATTATGAGTACGAATATTCTTGTAGTATCTGTTGGAGAGTATGTCTTCTGCAGAATCGTCGCCTGCTTCTATAAACAGATAGCGATAGCTATCGTTCCCTTTTCCTTCAAACAAAGAATATTGTTGGCTGTCGATCACATTATTAGCTGTCGATATGGCTTGTTCAAGCAATTGAGATACGTCGTTTCTATGGTTGTGATATTTGGCCCAGGTACCGGTGAACAATGCGACTCTGGCTTTTAGGGCCAGGGCTGCTCCACTGGTAATCCGCCCTTTGTCCGTATCTGTCAGTTCATTTTGTTTAGGGAGGAATGAGGATATGTCCTGAAGTTCTTTCAATATGAAATCTTCCACCTCTTTCCGGTCGTTTCTGTGCCCCATGAGTTCTTTTGAGTCAACATCTAATACGGTAGTAATCAATGGTACATCTCCGAAACGTTTTACAAGTTTCCAGTATTGATAGGCACGGAAAAAACGAGCTTCCGCCTCATATACCTGGATCTCATTTTTATCACCTTGATAAGACGCATATTTTTCAATTATGATATTAGAATTGCGTATATGTTTATAGGCATCATCCCATTCTGGATCGTTGTCGGGGGCAATCCATGATCCGTTACTTTCTCCGTTAGAACTCAAAGCATAGGCTATATCACTATTGTAGTCGAGTGTGTAACTTGTACTGTATCCTTCCAAAGCAACACTATATAAATAGTTTGAAGCTGTTTTAAAATCGTTCTGACTTTTCCAGTATAAAGGATCAGATAGATTCTCTTTGGGTAACTGATTTATATCTTGGCAACTGAGTAAAAAGTTGCAGAGTAAAAAATATATAATAAGCTTTTTCATCGTTTTTTCCATTTTAAAATATAATATTCGTACCAAAAGAAAACATACGGGTAAAAGGATAACTGCCATAATATCCCGTGTTTTCAGGATCGTATCCTCCGGGGACATTATGGATCTCAAATAAATCCTCTCCACTGATATAGAACCTAACTTTTTCAAGATGAACTTTCTTGAGCAAATTTTGAGGCAAAGAATATCCTAGTTGCATATTCTTCATACGCATGTAAGCCGCATTGAACCTGGTATTATCGGACGTAGCATAATTATATCCGGCACGGGTTTGGTCCACTGTGATTGCAGGGTATTGGGCGCTTGTACGTTCTTCCGTCCATGTTTTTCCATACCAGTATTCCAACGGATCGAACCACCATTGATAGAATGGACGGCTCGCTTCTGCTTCCAGAAAGAGGGTTCTCTTTCCGACTCCTTGCAGGAAAAATGAAAAGTCAAAGCCTTTGTAATTACAGCTGACGTTTAATCCGAAATTGTAACGAGGGTTCATATCGCCCAGATATTTTGCATCGCCATCATTACCATCGTCACCGAATAAAGACAATTTACCATCCTTGTTTAAATCTTTGTATTTTGCATCGCCTACTCGTAAATTCCCCGGAACGCCGCCTTTAGCGAATTGGGCTTTATATGCTTCCAGTTCTTGCTCATTTTGAATGATTCCATCAAATTCGTATCCGAAATAAGAATTTAGCGGATATCCTTTACGGGTTTTATTTAATCCGAGTGTGTAAGCGTCGGAACCACCTTTCTCAACTACTAAATTTCGGGCGTCGCTAATGCTGGCCTTAATGGAGTAACCAAAGTCACCCAGCTTGTCTTGCCAACCTAACGTGAGTTCCCATCCTTTGATTTCAAGCCGTCCGTTGTTTGTCATAGGAGCATCAGCTCCCAGTATGCTGGGATAGGTGACTGGTATCAACATATTATTGTTGATCTTCTTGAAAAAGTCGGCAGATGCAGTCAGTCTGTTATTCAGGAATCCGAGATCAGCTCCGATATCGTAAGTGGCGACAGTTTCCCAAGAGCGGGTCAGAGAAACCATGCTGTTCACATACGACAAAGAAGCACGGTTTCCTTTGCCGAACGGATAATAGGAATTACTTATACTGATGAGCGGAATATAGTCGTAAAGTCCGATACCGGATTGATTTCCCATTTCTCCATATGAACCACGGATTTTTAGATTGTCGAATATGTTCAAATCTTTTATGAATTTTTCTTCGTTGAGGCGCCAGGCAACAGACACTCCGGGGAAATATCCCCACCTGTAATCCGGATGAAAACGCGAGCTGGCATCCGCTCTGAAATTAGCTTCTACGATGTATTTATCCATGAGCACATAGTTCAAGCGGGCAAAATAAGAGTTGATAGTCCAGGCTTCTCCTCCGCTGGTAGCATATTGGTTCTCAGGACTTCCCAGATTTAAGGAAGGTACTTCCTGTTGTGAAAAATCTTGACGGGCCGCTTCAAACCAATCATAATTAGACGATTCGTTGGCTCCTCCAATCATGATTCCTAAATCGTGTATCTCGTTGAATCTCCGTTTGAAGTCAGCTAAAACAGTGAAGTTTTTGTATAAAGTCTTTTCATATCGGCGGCTGGCGTAATTGGGATTACCATATATCCAGGTAATATTATTATCCCAGTCATAGGTGTCGACGACTTTATAGAACGCATTTTCATCTTTGTCGTTTTTCCGGATAATAGCCTGTCCAGTAATATTTAATCCTTCTAAGACTTTCCAGGTTAATTTTGAGTTGAATGTGAAATTGGTTCTTGTATTGTTTTTATCGCCTAATTCTTCCAAGGACTGTGCCGGATTGTGATAATATTGGAATGTGTAATAATTCCCTTCTGGATTATATAAAGGTGCCCATACACGTCCCCAAAAAGATAATCCTTCCCATATATTACGAATAATCCCGTCACGGCCGTCAATAGCGGCAGAATAAGAACGGTCGGATGTTTCGTAAGCGAGATTCAGATCCAGATTCAGATTTTTCAGCAGATCGATATCTGTTTTTGCTCTTACATAATAGCGATTGTCCTTGTCTTTCCCGAATTTAGGTAAACCCTGTTCCTGTTGGTATCCTAAAGAAAGTAAGTAGCTGTATTTCTCTCCGCCACCGGCCATGTTAATATTATAGTATTGTTGTCCTCCGTTGCCTATAATCTCTTTTTTCTTATCTACATATTGATAGAATTTGGGATACATGCCCCAGATGCCGTTAGGTACAATTTCCGGACTGTTTGCTGCAATTTTGGGTAAATCTTCGGCTGTATATTCAGAAGTCCACGAGCCATCGGTTATTTCCAATCCCATTTCTGCGTATTGGTATAAATTGACAGTTTCTTTCATCAAAGCCGGTTTTTTCAGTGCATAATAGGCATCCACAGAAACTTTTAATGGTTGGTTTCTTTTTCCGCTTTTAGTTGTTACTAATATGACGCCGTCAGCAGCTCTTGCTCCGTAAATTGCTGCATTTCCGTCTTTTAGTACAGAAATGTTTTCTATATCGGAAGGATTTATATCCGAAAGTGTACCTTCGGCACCATCGATCAAAATAAGAGGTTCTCCTCCGTTGATAGATGAGATATCGCGGATGCGGATATTGGTATCTCCTCCGGGAGTACCGCTGTTGCGGGTGATTGTAACGCCTGGAATTTCTCCTTGTAAAGCGGCGGCTGCATTTTGTATTGGTCGTGATTCGAATATTTTAGAATCGACGGATGATATAGCTCCTGATACGTTGACTCGTTTTATTGAACCGTATCCAACGACAACGACTTCTTCCAGCTGTTCACTGTCTTCTTTCAACCGGATATTTAGTGTGGATGCATTGTTTATCGGTATATCTTGAGAAATATAGCCAATGTATGAAACAGTGAGGACGTTTCGACCTTGAACTGTCAGTGAAAAAGTACCGTTTATGTCAGTTACTGTCCCATTGGTAGTCCCTTTTTCAACAACATTTGCTCCGATGATCGGATCTCCTTTTTCGTCAGTAACTATTCCTGTCAATTCCCTGTTTTTATGGCCGGGTTGTTTCTTTTTTATGGCAATAGTGTTTCCTGTGCGAATGAATTCAAGATTTCTGGGAGGGAGAAGCCAGTTGAGTAATGTTTCCACATTCGGAAATTCTTTGACGAATGTGATATCTTTCGGAGATTCAATATCTTCGTCTATGTATGAGAACCTGACTGTTGTTTTAGCCTCTATGTCCGTTAGAACTTCTTTCAGTGAAGCATTTTTTGCGGATAGGGATACTTTGCTTCCCTGAGCAAAAATAGTCGTCGGGAATAATAAAAAAACAGCTGTGATAAGTAGATACGTATATCGTAAAATAGTATCTTTATGCACTGTTTTCGATTCGTTTTTTTGTAATATCATAGAATTAATTATAACTAAAGGTTGATACTTAGTGCCTTACGGCTTATAAATGACTCGTTTGGGGTGTTAACCTTTCGGCCGGGGAATCTGTTACATTCTCCGGCTTCTTTTTCTTTCACGATGTATCCATAGTTTTTTCTTTTTAAAGGTTACTACTTAAATTTTATGTATATATCATCTCCTTTCTTTTGATAGGTGAATGCGTAATGTTGCTGTAGATTCCTTAATACCAGATTTACATCTTCTTCATGGTAGTTACCTGTAAATAATTTTTCAGGATAATTTCCTTCTATATGGAAATGAATACCATAAAATGTAGCGATCTGTTCAAAGATTTCTTTGATATGCCCGGAACGGAAGATCAAGTCCCCTTTGCGCCAGGCCGTTTCCAGCCGTAAATCTGTATTTGATGTATTGAAATTTCCAGTTTGACTGTTGTATCTGAGTTTCTGATTCGGTGATAGAATGACGGGTTTATTCGGCGATTTATGCATTGTTACCTGTACTTGTCCGGATATCAGTGTCGTTTCAAACCATCTTTTGTTCGAATAAGCATACACATTAAAGGTGGTGCCAAGAACTTTTACACTTGCAGTGGAGGTTTGGACGATAAAAGGAACCGACTCGTTATGTTTTACTTCGAAATAAGCTTCCCCTTCCAGATAAACTGCTCTTTGCTTATTATCAAACAACGCGGGATATGATAAAATGGTTCCGGCATTCAAAAAAACTTTTGTCCCATCCGGTAAAATTACAGAAGCACGTTCTCCATTTTTCGTACTGATTTTATGTTCTTGAGTATTTAGTGTTAATATACTATTGTTTTCATTGTAAAAATAATAAGTGGATACGATTAGAATCAGCAGGCAAGCCGCTACGGCACTTCGTTGAATATAATTAATCAGACTGATTTTCTTGACTGGGTTAATGGTCGTTTTCAGATTTTTTGAAATCTCATCAAATGCTTCCCGATTATGATGACCAGAAGGTTGAAAACTTTCCCATAGCGGATATAAATTGTTGGTAAAGGTGCTTTCATCCATTTCCCCAATCAATATTTTCAGGCGTATGATTTCTTCAGACGAGAGTTGGTCGTCTAGATATTTACGAAATAGTTGTTTTATCTCTTTTTGATCCATCTGTTACAATATTGTTTTATAAGAGATACAACCCAGAGATAAAAATCTAATCAGTGAATAGATATGTTTTATAGCATAAATGCAAAAAGAAATCAAGAAAAGAAAATCAGTAATAATGTATAGAAAGGCATCATTTCTGTTCGTAGTAATGCTAATGCCTGTGAAAGGTAATTGTAGACCACTTGTTCGGATATATTTAGTTTCTGAGCAACTTCATTTGCAGATAATCCTTGTTCTTTGCATAATTCGAAGACTTCTAATTGGCGGGGAGAAAGTTTTTTCTTGGCGAAGGATAGGCTATGGTTGAATGCCTCAAAGTCGAATGATTCATCTGGCTGTCTTGTTGTAAACCGTTCGTCTTCATTGTAGTTGAGATAGTTTTCAAAAAGAGGAGTACTGAATTGTTTTTTCACTAAATTGAAAAAATGATTTTGGGCTAGTTTGTAGAGCCAAGCTTTGAAAGAAAGCGAATGGTCTATTTTGTCGCGATATATCCAGACTTTTATAAAAGTCTCTTGGACTAGTTCGCGTGCGGAATCATGTGAATGAGTTAACTGAAAAGTGAATCCATACAACAAGTCGAAATACTTCTCATAGATACAATTAAATGCTTTATATGAGCCTTTCTGTAGTTGTTTGATAAGTTCAATATCTTGCTCCATCGGTACCTATTGAATATCTTTGGTTTTTTAGTTTTTCATGTATGATTTTGTACAAAGATACGCTATAATTTGACAATTACAAGTTTGTGTTTTTAAGTTCAGATGAATATTCTAACATTTCAGCAGCGAAAAAATACGTTTCGGCAAAATAAAGTAAGTTTGTATTACGTCTATATAATATGTTTGTACTGAAATGAATGATTGGAGGATTAAAATAGTAGAGAGAAATGGCAAACACATTACTGTTGGGGTTGTTAGCTTCGTTTACGTGTGCCGACTATAGGTCGGTACAGGCAGAGAGTAAACCAGTCGTGGAAGACGAAAAAGTGATTCCGGAGATTTTGGATAAGTCTCTATTTGAAGAGGCAGGACTGGTTATTAATAGATGATCGGATGGATTTTAAAAACATTCGTTGTGTGTATTGAATTAATTCTGTTACTTAAAATTTAAAGACGTATGAAGAAGTTGTTTTTATTTGCTTTGGCTGTTACGGCTTTATTCTCTTCTTGCGAAAAAGATCCCGATCTGAATAAGCTCGACAGCGATTATGCTGTTTATACGAATTATGATAACAGCATTCAGTTTAACAAATTCAGTTCTTATTATCTTCCTGACAGTATTCTGGTCGCCGGTGGCGGTATGAAAGCCCAATACTGGAAAGACGAGAATGCTCAAAAGATCATCAGCGAGGTGGTTGCCGAGATGGACGACCGGGGATATATCCGTATGGATGATAAAGAAAAAGCCGATATCGGCTTGCAGCTATCCTATGCACAGCAGACTACGCAGATCATAACTCCGGGTTACGGTTACGGCTATGGTTGGTGGGGGGCCGGTTTCTGGGGACCGTTCTGGAATGACTGGTATTATCCTTATCCGGTTTCCTATAGTTATGACACCGGGACGTTTGTTGCGGAAATGGTTGACCTGACAGCTAAATCTGCCGATCAGAACAAGAAAGTCGATCTGCCGGTTATCTGGCATGCTTATGCTTCGGGGTTGGTCTATAACAATTCGCGTATCGACATGCAGCTGACGCTTCGTGCTGTGGAACAGGCCTTTAAACAATCTCCTTACCTTAATATACTGTATACTGATAAATAATAAATCCGGAAGATTATGAAAACGATAAGATACATTTTTAAGAAACAATTCATATTGTTGATGATACTGTCCGTTTTCTGTTTGAAAGGACAGGCACAGGTGGAAGATAACCTTCATTTTAATGTGGACTGGCAGATAAACGCACCTATCAGTACTGATTTTGCAGATAAGATCAGTGGCTGGGGTATGAATTTCGAAGCCGGTTATTATGTGACTCCGCGCTGGTCGTTGGGAGCATTCCTGAGTTTCCATACCAATCATAAATATGTGGACCGCCAGACATTGCAATTGTCGCCGACCCAATCGCTGACTACCGACCAGCAATTGTCGGCTTTCCAGCTCCCTTTCGGTCTTTCCACTTCCTACCGTCTCGGACATAATGATTATCTGAAGCCGTATGTCGGAGTGAAATTGGGAGCGATGTATGCGGAGAACTCCAGTTACATGACGACTGTCCGTTATTATTCAAATCCCTGGGGCTTCTATGTCTCTCCGGAGGTCGGAGTGAATATTTATCCCGTACCGGATAAGCGTTTTGGCTTCCATGTGGCTCTGTATTACAGCTATGCCACCAACCAGACAGATTTGCTGACCTACTCGATGAACGGGCAGAACGATCTGGGTTTTCGTGTCGGTTTATGCTTCTAATCAATCCAACAAATAATGCAAAACAAATACAACCATTTTTTCAACTTTTTCCTGTTCTCGGGATTAGCCTGTTTCTCACATTTGTTTCTGGTGCTTTATTCGGACCTTTCACCGCAGCATCAGAACGTGTTGATTTCTTTCTGGGCTTTCCTGTTGGTTGTATTTGTTTTTAATGTGATCGGGTTCAGTATTATCCTTATCAGTGAATGGCAGCGGAAAAGCTATCAGGTCCTGATGAAAAGGAATAATCAGTTACTGATCAATTGCCTGTTGATGGCGGGACTTTTGTTTTTGATAAACTATCTGCTGTCTTCTGTCGTAAAAGTATTATTGGAGATACCTTCGCCGTTTGTGTTGAAGGGAGCCGGCTTCCGGATGATGTTTGTGGTATGGCTGGTTGAGATGGTGATTGTTTGTCTTACGATGGTGGCTAACTTCTACAGGCAGTTGATCGTTCTCCATGAAAAAGCGAATAAGCTGGAAGAGAGTGCGATAAAGTCACAGTATATCGCTTTGCAGAATCAGTTGAATCCCCATTTTCTTTTTAATAACCTGAATACGCTGATTTCGGAAATAGAATATAATCCAAAGAATGCAGTTGTGTTCACCCAGCGTCTGTCGGACGTTTACCGTTATATTCTGCAAAGCCAGCAGGAGGGGCAGGTCACTTTGCGTTCGGAACTGACTTTCCTGAAATCTTTTATCTTCCTTCATCAAGTGAGGCTGGGGGATTGTATCCATGTGGATAACCGGATCGATCCTTCCTTGCTGGAAAAGAAAATACCGTCTTTCACATTGCAGCTACTGACTGAAAATGTGATTAAACACAATATAATCAATTCGGATAACCCGATGACGATTTATCTGAGTACATCGGATGATAAAAAGAAATTAGTGGTAAGCAATGAAATAAGGCTCAAGCAGAATGTTGTCAAGTCGGGTACCGGACTGAAGAATTTATCTACCCGTTGTAAACTGGTTAGCGATCAGGATATATCGATAGAGAATGATTCTAAATGTTTTACCGTTAAAATCCCATTATTAAATGAATAAGATAAAAGCAGCCATCATAGAAGATGAAATCCCGGCGGCACGTTTGCTGAACAAAATGTTGACGGAGTTGCGCCCTGAATGGGAGATCCTGGTTTTGCCGGGCAATGTGGAAGGTGCCGTAAAGTGGTATCAGGATAATCCCCATCCCGATATCCTCTTTCTGGATATCCAACTGACCGATGGCGTTTCCTTTTCTTTTATCGAACAGGCGAATCCGGAGAGCATGATCGTATTTACTACGGCTTACGACGAATATGCGATCCGTGCTTTTAAAGCGAACAGTATCGATTACCTGTTGAAACCGATCGATAAGGAACGGCTGGGCGAAGCTTTGGAGAAATATGAAAAGCTTACTTCCAAATTCTATAAAGAGTTTAATAAGCAAGGAGATATCCTGGAGATACTTCAGAATATAACCAATCCGGCAAAGAAATACAGAACCCGTTTCCTTATTTCGGGGGAGGACAAACTATTTACGTTGCAGGTGGATGATATTGCTTATTTCTATTCTGAAAATAAAATAACCTTTGCCGTAACTAATCAGAATAAAGAACATATAATAGACTTGTCTCTGGATAAGTTGTGCGAGCAGCTGGACCCGGATCGCTTCTTCCGGACAAACCGGCAAACGATAGTTAGTGTACAGGCTATCCAAAAAATAGAATCTTATTTCCTGGGAAAAGTTGTCGTGAAAGTTATTCCTCCTTTTAAAGATAAGATTATTGTCAGCCGTGAAAAGATCAGTGCTTTCAAGCTGTGGCTGAACTATTGAATTAAAAAAGCGCATAAATGAATATAGATTTGTCAAAAAGCAAACCTGTAAGTGTCGTTTTATTCATTTATTTGTGTCGTTATATGCTTTTAATTCAATATAAAAAAGGATACCATGGATTTTAGAGTTGTTATATCAGTACTTGTAAGTGTGTGGATGTTTTCTGTAAATAGCATTACGGCGAAAGAGGCAACAAGTAATAAAAAGGAAAAATCTCCGCGAATAATCAATATAGTCAATTTTATCCGCCAGACAGACTATCGTCTGGAAAACTCGGATGCGCTGATGTTTGAAACGGTGGAGAAACAAATCGACCTGGTTAATCAGTATAACTTTCCGGCAACTTTTCTGTTTCAGTATGATGCCCTGATCAATCCGGAGTATCAGAAATTGATGAAAACCAAGCTTAATCCTACATGTGAACTTGGTGCATGGTGGGAAATTACCCAGCCTCATGTGGAAGCGGCCGGATTGAAATGGCGCGGAGAACATTCATGGGTATCGACAGCCAATATCGCTTTTACTCCGGGATATACTTTGGAAGAAAGGGAAAAACTGGTGGATGTCTATATGGCGAAATTTAAGGAGATTTATGGTAAATATCCTAAGTCTGTAGGATCCTGGTATGTTGATTCACATACGTTGGAGTATATGTATAAAAAATATGGTATTGTCGCTTCCTGTAACTGCAAGGATCAGGTTGGTACTGATGGCTATACATTGTGGGGAGGGTATTGGAACCAAGCCTATTATCCCAGTAAGCTGAATGCATATATGCCGGCCCAGACAGACGAATACCAGATCCCGGTGCCTGTATTCCGTATGTTAGGCAGCGATCCGATGTACCAATATGATGCTGGGATAGGCTCTAACCATCAGGGTGTTATAACACTTGAACCCGTATATACCGAAGGGGGAAAAAGTAAAAAGTGGGTGGACTATTTCCTTAAAACGATTGTTGATGAACCCTGTCTGGCATTCAATTATGCACAGGCCGGTCAGGAAAACTCATTTACCTGGTCGGGAATGGTAGAAGGTCTGATCATGCAATTCCCTCTATTCGACTCATTGAGTAAAGCCGGAAAGATTCGGGTAGAGACACTGGAAGAATCCGGTCGCTGGTTTAAGGAACAATTCCCAAAAACTCCGGCTACTGCGATAACTACTTTAGCTGATGTCCGTAATGAAGGAAACAAGTCTGTTTGGTATAACAGCCGTTTCTACCGTTCTAATTTGTATTGGGAAAAAGATGGTTTCTGTTTCCGGGATATTCATTTGTTTGATGAAAAAATGAAGTCCGAATATCTGGATACTCCGGGTACGGGCGGACAATTTTTCTATTATACATTACCGGTTATCGACAGATTCTACTGGAGTACGCCGGACGATAAGATTGGACTTCGGGTTGTGAAGCTGGATAAGAATGGAAAAGGGACGGAACTTGTTTTGGCCGATCCCGTAGTCAGCGAACCATCAAAGAGTGTTTTAAATGTCGAGTCTAAAGATAAGAACGGGAATAATTTTATTTTCACGTTTAACGAGGACAAGATCGATATTTCATGTAATGCAGCAGAAAGTGGTTTGGATTGGGCACTTGAGTTGAGGGTTCCGCAGGACAGACTTGACCGCCTGCCATTTAAAGACTTTGAAAAATCGTCTGTAAAGTCTGAGTTCAGAGGATTCAATTATAATGTAGCATGTGAAAAAGGTAGTATAGTCAAAGGCAATAATACGGATTATGTGTTGAGATTTGTACCGTCTGGTAACAAGTTGGTCATTGATTGCACAACCGGTCAATGAAAATAAAACTTTTTTAATCGGACGGTTGCAGGGCCCGGTTTCACGCTCTGTTGAGAAAAGAAGCCGGGCTCTTGTTTTTTGAGGGAAAGAGACATTATAAGTATAATTAAATCTAAGTTTATCATGAGAACAATAACATCTTTATTTATTCTTTGGGCATTTCTTGTCATCTGCAACCCTGTTGCTGCTCAGGTTACCGAAAAAGAGTTTAATCTTGACTTATGGGAGAACGGACTTCCGAATACCAATGGTATAGACCGTACTCCTTTCGATGATAATATTCAGAACTATAAACCTTCGTTGCGCATTTTTCTGCCTCCAAAAGAAATAGCTACCGGACGCGCTATAATAGCTTGCCCGGGAGGTGCTTATGGCGGACTGGCTTATAATCACGAAGGTTATGACTGGGCTCCTTTTTTTAACAAGTTAGGGATTGCCTATGTTGTTTTGAAATATCGGATGCCGAGAGGAAATAGAGAGGTTCCCTTCTCTGATGCGGAAGAGGCGATACGGCTGGTAAAAGAGAAGGCGAAAGAATGGAATATTAATCCGGCTGATATAGGGATCATGGGGTCTTCGGCCGGTGGACATCTGGCTTCCACTATGGCAACACATGTAAAATCAAGTGTGCGACCGGCTTTTCAGGTGCTGTTTTATCCTGTGATCACAATGGACAAATCATTTACACATCTCGGCTCTCATGATAATCTATTGGGAAAGGATGCTTCCCAAGAACTGGAAGATCTGTATTCCAATGAAAAGCAGGTAACTAAAGAAACCCCGAGAGCTTACATCGCTTTTTCGGACGACGATGATGCAGTTCCTACTAAAAACGGTGCACTTTACTATCTGGCATTAAAGGAAAATAAGGTACCGGCTTCTTTCTTTATCTATCCTTCCGGAGGACATGGATGGGGCAGCAGAAAAGATTTCAAATACAATAAGGAGATGTTACAAGATTTGGAAGCCTGGCTTTTGAGTTTTTAAAAAACAGGTATCATTTAGATACTATCAAATATATTACATCAAAAATCATTTTTATAACCAATATTTTTCTTAGAATATAGAGCTTTGGAACGGCTAATGTTTTGACTAAGATAATTTATATAAATGATTTTACTATAAAATAACAAGCGGATGAAAAAGCTTATATTGTTTATTACTGTTACTACTTTCTTTAGTTATTCCGGGGTTAGCGGGCAGTCTGTTCGTTTGACCGGCTTACAGAGTGATCACCTTGAAACCCCGATAGGTGTCGATAATCCGACTCCTCGTCTTTCATGGAGGATGGATGACAGTAGGCAAGGAGCGAAACAGACTTCATATCGTGTGTTGGTGGATAAAGACTCGATGAAAGTTGTTAACGGGAAAGCTGATATATGGGATACCGGAAAAATAAACACCGGAGATATGTTGATCACTTATGCGGGTAAACAACTCGAACCTTTTACTAAATATTACTGGAAGGTGATAGGCGGCGATCTGGAATATAAAGAAGTATTTTCGCCTGTCAGTTCCTTTGAAACTGGAATGATGGACATCAAGAACTGGCAAGGATCCTGGATTGGTGACGGGCAAGATATCAATTATGAACCGGCTCCTTATTTCCGGAAAAAATTCACGACAGGCAAAAAAATAAAATCGGCACGTGCCTATATCGCTGTCGGCGGATTATATGAATTATATATCAATGGTGAAAAGATCGGTAACCACCGTCTGGATCCGTTGTATACCCGTTTCGACAGACGTAACCTGTATGTCACTTATGATGTTACCGGACAACTCCGGAATGGTGACAATGCCATAGGAGTCTTGCTTGGAAACGGATGGTATAACCATCAATCGAAAGCAGTGTGGGATTTTGACCGTGCTCCCTGGCGGAACAGGCCGGCTTTCTGCCTGGATCTTCGTATCACTTACAGTGACGGCAGTGTAGAGACCATCCCGACGGACCTTAGCTGGAAAACATCTTCAGGAGCATTGGTATTCAATAGTATTTATACCGGTGAACATTATGATGCCCGGCTCGAACAGAAAGGCTGGAATACTCCGGACTTCGATGATTCCAAGTGGAGAGGCGTCGGACTTAGAGGCGTTCCTTCTCAAAATGTCGTGGCACAGCAGGTCCGTCCGATCCGTAATGTGCTGACTATTCCGGCCAAGTCGGTCAATAAGATAAATGACAAGACATATGTTTTTGATTTCGGTCAGAATATGGCAGGTGTAACCAATATCAAGGTATCGGGCGAAGAAGGTACCGAAGTCAGAATTATGCATGGAGAACGGCTTTTTGATAACGGACGCATTGACATGTCCAATATTGATGTGTATTACAGAGGGGATAAGGAAAAAGATCCTTTCCAGACCGATATTTTAATTCTTAGCGGTGGCGAGGATGAGTTTATGGCAAAGTTTAATTATAAAGGTTTCCGTTATGTGGAAGTAACCAGTGACAAACCGATTGAATTAAACCAGAACAGCCTGACCGCTTTCTTTATGCACAGCGATGTGCCTGCTTCCGGAGAGATCAGGACATCGAGTGAGCTGGTAAATAAATTGTGGTGGGCTACCAATAATGCTTATCTGTCGAATTTGATGGGATACCCGACCGATTGTCCGCAACGCGAAAAGAACGGATGGACGGGTGACGGTCATTTTGCGATAGAAACAGCTTTGTATAATTTCGATGGGATTACCGTATATGAAAAATGGCTGGCCGACCACCGGGATGAGCAACAACCCAACGGGGTACTTCCCGATATTATACCTACCGGAGGCTGGGGGTATGGTACGGATAACGGACTGGACTGGACGAGTACAATAGCTATTATCCCCTGGAACCTGTATATGTTTTATGGAGATAGCAAGCCTTTGGCTGATTGTTATGAGAATATCAAGCGTTATGTCAATTATGTGGATCGTATGAGTCCGAATCATCTGACATCCTGGGGACGTGGAGACTGGGTTCCGGTTAAGTCCCGTTCCAATAAAGAGTTTACATCATCCGTTTATTTTTATGTAGACACTAAAATATTGGCGACTGCTGCCAAGCTGTTTAACAAGCAGGATGATTATACATATTATACGGCATTAGCCGAAAAGATCAAAGAAGCTGTCAATAATAAATATCTGAATAAGGAGACCGGAATATATGCCGGTGGTTCCCAGACGGAATTAAGTGTTCCTCTGCAATGGAAGATCGTACCGGAAGATATGATCGCTAAAGTTGCAAAGAATCTGGCGAAGAAAGTGGAAGAAGCCGGATTCCATCTGGATGTCGGTGTATTGGGGGCAAAAGCAATCCTGAATGCATTGAGTGAAAACGGATATCCGGAGACAGCTTATAGGGTAGCTGCACAGGACACCTATCCGTCATGGGGCTGGTGGATCGTCAATGGGGCTACGACTTTATTGGAAAACTGGGATTTGAAGGCTGAACGTGATATTTCGGATAATCATATGATGTTCGGAGAGATAGGCGGATGGTTCTATAAAGGTCTGGGAGGTATTTTTCCCGATCCTGAACAGCCTGGTTTCAAACATATTATATTGCGTCCGAATTTTGTAAAGGAATTGAAGCATTTCGAAGCAAAACATGATTCTCCTTACGGACAGATCATCTCCAAATGGGAGTGGAACAGAAAGAAGATCAATTATGAAGTGGTTGTTCCGGCAAACAGTACGGCTACGCTTTATTTACCTGACTATGTCAAAGGAGATAAAGTGATCAAACTGGAGGCTGGCAAACACAATCTTAATTTCTTTATTTTATAGGGGGCAGCAAAAAGTTTGTCATCGCTGATTATTAATGCGTTATAGCAAATATGGCTTACAACCGGGGTAAAAAAGTACCTACTTTTGACCTTGAGTTTGTCACGATTAACATTTGAAAACATTCTCGAAAAGCTATTAGCGAACGCAGATGATACCGACTTTCATACAATCTATTCGGCTGAATGATATAGCGGTGTATCATCAGGATGATATCGGAATGCCATCCCGGTCATGATAGAACGTCACCGGGATGGTATTTTGCAAAAGCAATAGCTTTCGGGTTTAGAAGCTATTGTTTTTATCTTTAGAATAAGTTGTTTTCGGACTTAGTTATAAACGATTCCGGTAGGAAATACTATATAAAAAAAGAGATACCCCACTGAAGTATCTCTTTTCCGCTCTTCCTCTTGGACTTGAACCAAGGACCCTCTGATTAACAGTCAGATGCTCTAACCAACTGAGCTAAGGAAGAAAATATGTCTTTCAGTCTT
>NZ_KQ033912.1:903125-1106243 GCF_000969835.1 Parabacteroides goldsteinii DSM 19448 = WAL 12034 | reverse complement strand
GTCTTTCCTGATGTCTTTTGCTCTTCCTCTTGGACTTGAACCAAGGACCCTCTGATTAACAGTCAGATGCTCTAACCAACTGAGCTAAGGAAGAATTTTCAATCTTTCAGCGGCTTGTTGTATGCCTTTCTGAAATTGCACTGCAAAAGTAGAGGTTCTTTTTGAAATATGCAATATCTTTGCAGAAAAAATTTGAAAAAATGAATACGATAGGCTTAGGAAACGCTTTGGTAGATGTTTTACTTCGGTTAGATAGTGATGATGTGCTTGCAGAAGTGGGTATAAAGAAGGGGGCAATGGATATGATTGGTCAGGAACAGATGATCGCTATCCGTAAAACACAGGAACGGTTGGAGAAAAGCCAGGCTCCGGGTGGCTCTGTTTGTAATACGATGCGTGCAATGGCTTGCCTGGGTGCAAATACCGGTTTTATAGGAAAGATCGGTACGGATGCGGTTGGTGAATATTATGAAAAGGCGTTGCAGGATGCGAACGTGTCTCCTTATTTTATAAAGACAGAGGGTATTTCGGGCAGTTGTACCGTATTGATCTCAAAAGACGGTGAACGTACGATGGGTACATTCCTTGGTCCGGCTCCGACGATTACGCCGGATGAAATAAAGGAGGAGATCCTTAGCCGGTATAATTGTATATATATAGAAGGATATTTGTTGGTAAACGAAGAGTTGGTTCGTACTACTATGCAAAAAGCAAAGAAACTGGGATTGAAAGTGGCCCTTGATCTTTCTAATTTTAATATTGTAAATGCATTCAAGGGATTGCTGGATGATATTATTCCTGAATATGTAGATATTCTTTTCTCTAATGAAAGTGAAGCAGAGGCTTTTACCGGTCTGAAAGCAGAGGAAGCGGTAAAGGTTCTTTCCGGAATGGTAGAGGTCTCTTTGGTTACTCAGGGTAAGGAAGGAGCGTTAGTGGGAAGTAAAGGACAGGTCATTGCCGTTCCGGCAGAAGGAGGCAAGCCGGTCGATACAACCGGAGCAGGCGATCATTTTGCTGCCGGGTTCCTGTATGGGCAATCTGTGGGAGCTACATTGGAACAGTCGGCCCGGATCGGTTCGCTTCTGGCCGGATATATTATAGATGTGATCGGGGCTCAGATCCCGGATGACAAATGGGAACAAATAAAGTTAAAAGTAGATGCGATATTATCCTGAAAAGGGTTTTATGTATACATTTACATCGTTAATTAACTAAATATTCTATGTTTAAGAAGGTACGACGAGAAAGATTGATAGGTTTGTTTTGCTTATTGCTCCTGGCTGGGAGTATTTTGCCGGGACAGGCTCAGAAAGATAACCGCTTTGAAGTAAGTAAGAACCTGGACATTTTCAATGCTTTGGTGAAAGAGGTCGAAATGTTCTATGTGGATTCGGTGGATGTTGAAAAAACAGTCCGGAGAGGGATCAATGCCATGTTGAGTGGTCTGGACCCTTATACTGTCTATTATCCGGAACAGGATATGGATGAACTGAAAATAATGACTACCGGCGAATATGGCGGTATCGGTTCTTATATCCGTGAGCGGAAAGAAGGGGGAGTGTATATCATTGAACCTTTTGAAGGTATGCCTGCTGCTTTGGCGGGTTTGAAAGCCGGAGACCGCATCCTGGCTATCGATACAGTCGATACGAGCAATAAAACATCCAGTGAAGTCAGTGAACTGCTGAAAGGAGTGCCCAATACAAAAATGGTATTGAAGATACAGCGTCCGAACGAAAAGAAACCCCGCGAAGTGGAACTGGTCCGTAAGCAGATTCTGGTAGACCAGGTTACTTATTATGGTGTTCGTGGCGATGGTGTCGGTTACATCTATCTGAAAGGGTTTACCGATAAGAGCGCACAGGAAGTGAAAAATGCTCTGGAAGATTTAAAGAAGAATCATCAGATAAAATCATTGATCCTGGATTTACGGAATAACGGAGGTGGTTTGCTGGAAAGTGCCACTCAGATCGTTGGTATGTTTGTCCCGAAAGGGAAAGAGGTAGTATCGACCAAAGGCAAGGTTAGCCAGTGGGACCGTACTTACCGTACATCCAATGAACCGATCGATACGATTATGCCGATGGCAGTCCTGATCAATGGCAATTCGGCCTCTGCTGCCGAAATCGTTTCCGGCGCATTACAGGATATGGACCGTGCCGTATTGGTGGGCCAGCGTTCGTATGGAAAAGGCTTGGTACAGTCTACCCGTGAACTTCCTTATGAAGGGCGTCTGAAAGTAACAATGAGTAAATATTACATTCCCAGCGGCCGTTGCATCCAGCAGATGGATTATTCCCACAGGAAAGCGGACGGCAGTGTGGCTGCTATTCCGGATAGCCTGACATCTGTATTCTATACATCGAAAGGGCGTCCTGTCCGTGACGGTGGCGGTGTACGTCCGGAGTTTGAAATAGAGGAAGAAGAGATGCCGACTATCATGTATTATCTGGTGACCGATTTTGTCCTGGTGGACTTTGTTACGGATTGGGCACAGAAACATAAGACAATTCCTTCTGTGGAAGAGTTTACTGTTTCCGATGAGGATTTTGAAACATTCAAAAACTATGCGAAAGAAAAGAATTTCACTTATGACCGTCAGAGCGAAAAGATCTTGAAAAACCTGAAAGAAGTAGCCCAGTTAGAAGGCTATACAGACAGGGATTCAACTATTTTCACTGAATTGGAAGCCCGCTTAACTCCAAATCTGGACCGGGATTTCGACCTTTATAAGGATCAGATTAAAAAGTTACTGGCTTCGGAGATCGTAAAACGTTATTATTTCCAGAAAGGCGAACTGCTTGAAAGCCTGAAAGATGACGAAGTACTGGATAAAGCGATCGAAGTTCTGAGCAACCCGGAATTATATAGCAAGACATTAAGCACCCCGGAAGAAGGAGAAACCAAACCGGCTGACGAAAAAGCTGATTCGTCGACCAAAGGAGGTGATATAGCTTATGTATTTGATCAGACTGTAGGATAGAATCTATAAGACCGATATATTGAGGGAGTAAACAAAATTGTTTATTCCCTTTTTTTATTTTGTGAAAAGGATTTCTGGCTTTCTATTTGAATTTAATATGCAGAACAACCAATTCGGATACAGTCCCTACCCGGTAAGGAGGGCCGGCTATGCCTATGCCGGAAGATACATAAAACTGGGTCGGACCTTTTTTATGATAACCGTAGGGGCATTCATAGATCAGTTTCATTAACAGGGGATAGGGCCATAACTGCCCGTTATGGGTATGTCCGTGAAGTCCCAGATCCACACCGTTCATGGTCATTTCTGCAAATGACCAGGGTTGATGGTCCAGAACAATAATCGGTTTGGTAGTATCGATGTCTGCCATTAACGTATGTAAAGCCTGCCGTTTTTTATTGATATAATCGTCTCTGCCGATCAGGTAGAAGGTTGAATCCGGTTGTACGACCGAGTCGATCAGATGTACGGCTCCGGTTTTTGCCAGCCAGCGATATTTGGCAAAACGGTTGGCGCGGTATTCGTGGTTGCCGTTTACAACGTATACACCCAGCGGTGCTTTTAGTTGCTGTAAATCATCTTCTATATGTTCCATCTCGGCAAAACGGGATTCGTAATCCATAATGTCGCCCACCAATACGACCATATCCGGGTGTTGGGCGTTACTTAGTGCGACATAGCTTTGGACCAGCTTTTTACCGATCACTTCGCCGATATGCAAATCGCTCATCATAACCACAGTCAGGCTGTCGCGGTCGCTGCTCCCTTTGGGCAGAGTGACATATACGTCTTTGACTATCGGGTAGGCGACGGTCAGGTAGGCTTTCACCATCAGGCAAGATACTCCGGCTATAATTACAAAAAACAGGGTTAACTTAGTCTGTTTCCAATGTTGTGTCAGCCATTGGGGAAACCAATGGAAGAAACGGTCAGATAGTCTGAGCACTTCCAGCGTCAGCAATGAAAGCGTGATATAGACGGAAGCAATATACCAGGTGTTGCAGATATATTGGATCGTGGTCATTATATGATCCGGCAATTCCTTGCGGAAGAAAAATCCGAAGAAATAAATCGCCAGTTCCAGTATAAAAAATAATGTATAAGGAATACGCCAGCTTTTTTTAGCCGGTATTGCCTGATAGCCCCTCCAAAAGATATAGGGATTCAGTAACAATTGTGCTACTATCGATTGAATAAAGACTTTCATACCTGTTTGCCTTGCGGGGCTTTATTTGAATGCAATATTGAATACCACCATCTCGCTGTTCGTTCCGATCCGGAAAGGAGGTCCCCAGAGTGATAAGCCGGAAGATACATAGATATGGCTGTTACCCCATTGTCTGTATCCATAACTTTGCTCGAACAAGCGGTCTGTCAGCAGGTTCATCGGCCAGATTTGTCCTCGATGTGTGTGTCCGCTGAATTGAAGGTCTATGCCGGCTTTCTCCGTTTCCTGCAGGTCATACGGCTGATGATCCAAAAGAATAACAGGTTTATCCGGGTCAATGTTTTGCGATAAAGCCTGAAGGGATAAGCGTGACGGATTATGACGGTCGTCACGTCCGGCTATCTGAAGCCCGTTAGGGAGTGTAACCACTGTGTCGCGTAACAGTTTGATCGGGGTCGATTGGATAAAATCAACGCTTTTCTTTATTCCGCTGATATATTCGTGGTTTCCCGGAACCATATAAATGCCTTGCGGTGCTTTCAGTTGCGAAAGCTCTTCCTGCATATTCTCTGCATAAAGAGGCGTTACGCTGTTGTCTATCAAGTCTCCTCCGATCAGGATCAGGTCCGGTTGTTCGGCATTGATCATGCTTACATATTTCTTCAGCTGTGCTTTGTTCGTGCCGTAACCCAGGTGGATGTCGCTTATGGCGACAACTTTCATCGGTTGTTGATTACTGTTGACAACCTTGTTGATAACTATGTTGAAAACTTGTGTCTTCGGATGTTGATAATGATAATAACCGTAACTTAATAGGCTGAGCGTCAGTAGGAGAGATATGTAAAACCCATATTTAAAACTCCCGTTGAAAAGTTTGAATATATCGAACGCAACCAGGAATAATACCATATACAAAGTAAAAACCAGCCAGCCGGTTCCCACTTCGTGTATGGTATGTGCCATCACATCCGGATATTTTACATTCCTTGCCAGCATACTGACTACGAATGCAAGTGCACAACTCCAGAATAGAACTGTCAGAAGCACCTTTACGCCGAAAGGCTGGGCCACAAGCGTCTGTGCCCCTCTGATAAATATATAAATATTCCCTGCAAAGTAAGCGCAAAAAAGAGCGATGAAAATTGTAGGCATTTTGTCAAATTTTCGGCAAATGTACATAATAATCTTCAATTCATTTGTGAAAAAAGGTTTTGGCGTATAAGTAGAAAAATGTTTCACATCTGACAATGTCTGATTTATTTCGGATAACCAACCGGGTTATTCATCATCAATACCTGGCTGTCCGTCAGCTTGAGAATTTTTTTCAGTGCGGCCTGATCCATGCTTGCTCTCGGTACTGTAGACAATCCTATGCCAGCACAACATAAGTTTATATTTTGTGAAACGATACCGGCATCCATTGCCGCCATCAGTTTTGTGTGATTCCCGACATTACCGAAACGGGAAAGATCGGATACCAGAACAAGACAAACGGGAGCATCTTTAACAAAATCCTGTCCTCCTCCAACGGCAGCACGATGATCTCCCTTTGCTATCGGATTCAGTGCATGGGCTTTTGCATCATATAGATAAGCGCCATCTTTCATAACTACATAAACGTCAATGTCCTGTTTGTTCAAAGCCGACGGGGCCGTGCGTTTTCCGTCTGTACGGTTAATGCCGTTGGCAGCCCATAACAAATCTGAAAGATCCTGTGCGCTTAGTTCTTTCGCAGCATATTCGCGGTCGGAATGACGGTCGGAAAATGCTTTCATAACAGCTGTCCCGCGAGCCTTGTCCGGGGCATTGAGTTTAATGACTTTAAGATCCTGTGCATTCATAACGGAAATGAATAATAAAGCGGTTAAAATGATTGAAATCTTTCTCATATCTATATTTATTAATAGTAATTCCTACAAATTTAAAACAAATTCATCTAATCGAACAGCAAAATACATCTTTTACAAATCTTTAATCCTGCTAAATACGAAGGTTTCGTAGAAACTTATACATTTGCATCGGGTTTACACTATTTTTTAAGTAATAAATATAATAAATCAATCGATAACCTCTAAATTCTTTAAATTTGATGAAAGAAAAACTGCTCTACTTAGTATTGGTGTTGATGATGACTGTGCCTTTGTGTGCGCAGAACCAGAATGCCGCTGATTACACGATCAAGGGACAGGTAGTTGATTCCCTGTCTAATGAAACAGTTCCTTATGCCACGTTGAGTATCGCTTTGGCAAATGCGCCCCAGAAAGCGATCAAACTGTTGGCCTGTGATGATGATGGAAAGTTTACCACCACATTAAAACAACCCGGTACATACATCATGTCCATGCAATCTTTAGGAAAGCTTCCTGCCGTAAAACGCTTTACATTGTCTGAAGGTAAGAAAAGCTTGAATCTGGGTAAGTTGTTTATGAACGATGACACCCAGCAATTGAAAGAAGTGACGGTCACTGCCCAAAAACCATTGGTAAAAGTTGAAATTGATAAAATCACTTACAGCTTAGAGGATGACCCGGAAGCTCAAACTAATAATACGTTGGATATGCTCCGTAAAGTACCTATGGTTACTGTTGATGGGGATGATAAAATCCAGTTGAAGGGGTCTTCAAACTATAAAATTTATATGAATGGTAAACCCTCAAACTTGCTGAGTGGTGAAAATACTTCGGACGTCCTGAAAGGTATGCCGGCAAGTTCTATTAAGAATATTGAAGTGATTACGGATCCGGGGGCAAAATATGATGCTGAAGGTATTGGCGGTATTATCAATATTATCACAACCAAGAATGCATTGCAGGGTTATACCGGTACTGTCCGGGCAAATGCCAGTACGTTGGGACGTATGGGCGGCGGTGGATATCTTTCTGCTAAAATAGGAAGCCTTGGACTTACTGCTAATTATAACTATAATCATAATAATTCGCCGTGGAATGATTCCTATTCGACCCGTGAAAATATGATTAAAGGGAAAGAAAGTATAATGAATCAAACCGGACGTAGTAAAAGTAAGGGGCCATTCCAGTTTGGTTATTTGGAAGCCAGTTATGAAATAGATACATTGAATCTGATAAGTGTGGGGGCAAACCTTTTTAGAGGTAATATGACTAATCTTTCAGAATATTCGGTAGAAATGCTAAACCAAAATCCAGATAAAGCTTATCATTATAACCGTAATAGTAGTTCTAAATCAACTTTTGGTTCAACAGACTTAAATGTAGACTATCAGCACTCTACCAGTAAAAAAGACGAACTACTAACGTTATCGTATCGTTTCAGTAATTCACCGAATGATAATGAGGGACGTTCTGAATTATTCAATATGTTTAATTTCCCGGATTCTATTCTTTATCCTCAATGGAATATTAATGATGCGTCAACAACTGAGCATACAGCCCAAGTGGACTATACGACTCCTATTCGAAAAAATCAAACATTTGAAGTTGGAGGAAAATATATTTTCCGTCAAAGTGATAGTGAAACATTACGGCAAATTTATGATCAGATATCCTCTGCTTGGAGAGATAGCTCTGAGGCGAATAGCGATTTTAAGCACACCCAGCATATTTATTCAGGATACTTGGGGTATGCTTTGAAATTTTCAAAATTTGGATTAAAGGCAGGAGTACGTGCAGAAGGAACTAGCTTGTCGGTGAAATATGCTAACGCACCGGAGCAGAATTTTAGTACAGATTATTTTGATGTTGTGCCTAATGCCACTTTTTCTTATCAGTTGAACATGTCTCAGCAATTGCGAATTGGTTATAATATGCGTATTCAACGTCCAGGTATCTGGTATCTGAACCCTTATGTAAATACAACTGATCCAGAAAATATCTCTTATGGTAATCCAAATCTAGATTCGGAGAAAAGTAATAATGTGAACTTTAATTATAGTATGTTCTCGCAAAAAATTAATATTAATGCCAGTGCTAGCTATACGTTTGTAAATAATGCAATTGAACGTTATACGTTTGTAAATAATGACGGTATTGCTGAAAGTACTTATGGAAATATAGGAAAACGTCAGCAAGTAGGAATGTTCGTTTATGGTAGTTGGAATCCGGTACCTTTATTCCGTATTTATTTGAATGGTGGTGTAAACTATACAGATATGAAAACTAATGCTTCTGAAGCAATGGATTTAGCTAATAGTGGATTTAACGGACGTGTATATGCAGGTTCGCAATTTACTTTACCGAAAGACTTTACACTGGGTGTGAATGGAGGCTACTCTTCTCCTTGGATATCTTTACAGGGAAAAGGATCTTCCTATTATTATGTGGGATTTTCAGCAAATAAGAGTTTCTTGAAGAAGAAACTGACTATTTCACTAAACATAAATAATCCGTTCTGGAAGACGATCGAGTTTAATAATACAACATCAGATCCGACATTTAGTATGCGTTCTGTAAATAAATGGAGTGCACGCGATTTTCGTATAGGTATATCTTATCGTTTTGGTACATTAAAAGAAAGTATCAAGAAGGTTCGTCGCGGTATCAGTAATGACGACCAGAAGAGCGGCGGAAATAGTAGTGGTGGCGGTGAACAGAGCATGTAATTCAGATATAAATATTTATACTGTGTTATAATGTTATTGAAATATTAACCTTGTTTATCAAAGTGTCTTCGTTTGTGCTATTTGATGTTAATGCAGAGAAATAATATTGGATTGTCATTTGAATTATAGCAAAAAATGCTTAGATTTAACACGATATTATTATATGTTTAATTAAAAATCTAAGACGATGAGGAGCAAGAAGTGTTTTATGAATTGTTTGTTGATCATGACTGTTATGATCTTTTGTTGTGCGTCATTAAGTGCTCAACTAAGAATTGAAGGTGCTACGGATGTTGTAGAAGGAACGACAGCAACGTATCGTTTAGTAAATTTGCCTTCCAATTATACTAGCATTAGTTGGAATACAAATGGATCCTCTTTTGGTGGAGATGAATATTTAAGAATTACATGGAATTATCCTGGTCAAGGATATATAAATGTAGTGGTATATACGAGTGAAAAAACTTATTATGCCGATTTGACAGTTAATATTAGACGGAAAAATTTTTCATCTAAAGAGAAAGAACAAAAAGATTACAATGATGAAAATCGTTTAGACACTAAAGTTCTGAAAATAAATAGAGATGAATAGATGTTTTGAAACAGAATTGGGTTTCGACATTATTTCATAGTCGTTTACTAGAACTTAAGTTATAATATGATTAAATTAACATTTTTGTAATAGAAAATTTATGAGAAAGGATTAGATTTATTTTAATCCTTTCTTTTTATTTTTCGCGATATGCTCATTTATTTATCAATTAGAGTTTCCTAGAGCCATTTAGGATACAATATGCGAATTGATGTTTGGGTATCTAGTTATTTATTGTTGCTCTTGGGTTTTACTTCCTGGTTTACTGAATCATAGTCTATTCGTATATATATCTTTTATGAGCTGAGATACGATAATTGCACAACAAAAGTGCAAAGAACGGTACTTTTGTGCACTTTTGTTGTGCAATATGTTGAGGGTGTATAATCTGAAGGATACATCCTCTTTTTTGTTTTCCTACTATCCATTTTCATTTACCAGCCTTACTAATTCTAATTACTACGGCAACTAATCAATGGTTGATAACCATCAACCGAACGGTTCATAATTATCGGCCGATTGGCTCATAATTATCGACCAAACGGCTGACAATTATCAGCCGCTAAATAGATAGGGTGGAAAATCATCTAACATACTATAGATGAGTAATGAAGAACAGTATGAAGATTCGATGTAAAGCTAATGAATTTTTTACTGTCCGCTATTCATAAAAAGGCATATTTGGACAAAAAAGTACCTTTTCTTAGACAAAAAGTGTCTTTCCTATCGAAAGGTTCGTTTTATCTTTGTTACCGGAATCAGAAATAAATAACATGAAACACATTATTATTGGTTTGTTGCTGGTACTTTGCAGCACATTTACTTATGCATCCCGTAAGGAGATACTTTTGAATAACGACTGGATGTTCCGTTTCTCGCATCAGGTACAGAAGAAGAGTGAACAAAGAGTCAATCTGCCTCATACATGGAATAGCGGTGACGCCTTATCCGGTAAACAGGATTATTACCGCGGAATGGGTAACTATGAAAAAACTCTTTTCGTAAAACCCGAGTGGAAAGGAAAACGTTTGTTTCTCCGTTTTGAAGGCGTCAATACAATCGCAACGGTTTTTGTTAATTCTGTTTGCCTGGGTGAACATCGGGGTGGCTACGGAGCGTTTGTTTTTGAAATAACAGATAAGGTGCAGTATGGTGCCGAGAATAAGATATTGGTAAAGGTGAATAATGCCTTGCAACTGGATATCATGCCGTTGGTCGGTGATTTCAATTTCTATGGCGGCATTTATCGTGATGTAAACCTGATCATTACCGATCCGGTGAATATTTCATTGACCGATTATGCTTCTCCCGGAGTTTATCTGATACAAAATAATGTAACGAAAGAACAGGCGGATGTGAAAGCTAAAGTCTTGGTTTCAAACGGTTCGTCTACGGCAAAACCGGTACAGGTGAATGTGAAAATCTGGGATGGAAACAAGATTGTGCAGCAGCAGGATATAAATCTGACTGTAGATGCGAATCAGATACATACCGCAGGATTGGAATTTTCTATTAAAAATCCTCATTTGTGGAATGGGCGGAAAGATCCGTTCATGTATCGTACGGAAGTGACATTGCTGGCTGACGGACAGGAAATAGATAAGGTAACTCAGCCGCTGGGCTTGCGCTTTTATCATGTAGATGCGGAAAAAGGTTTCTTCCTGAACGGGGAACATTTGAAACTGCACGGAGTGTGCCGCCATCAGGACCGTGCCGAACGCGGAAATGCATTGTATAAAGAACACCATGAAGAAGATGCTGCCATTATTGCCGAGATGGGAACGAATGCGATTCGTCTGGCTCATTATCCGCAGGCTACTTATTTTTATGATCTGATGGATAAATATGGTATCGTTGCCTGGGCGGAAATTCCTTTTATTGGTCCGGGCGGTTATCAGGACAGGGGATTCAACGACCTGCCTTCTTTCCGCGAAAATGGTAAAGAACAGTTGAAAGAACTGATTCGTCAGCACTACAATCATCCGTCCATTTGTTTCTGGGGATTGTTCAACGAACTGAAAACACATGGTGATAATCCGATTGAATATATCAAAGAGTTGAATGAATTGGCTCATCAGGAAGATCCGACGCGTCCGACAACGGCTGCCAGCTTCCTGTCGTACGATAGTGATATCAGTAAAATAACCGATGTGATTGCCTGGAACCAGTATTTCGGCTGGTATGGCGGTTCTCCTTCGGATATGGGAAAATGGCTGGACGCCAATCATAAGGCGCATCCGGATTATAAGATCGGTATCAGTGAATATGGTGCCGGGGCAAGTATCTATCATCAGCAGGACTCTATTAAACCTGGTGTTGCTTCCGGTTGGTGGCATCCGGAAAACTTCCAGACTTTCTATCATATGGGTAACTGGGAGGCTATCGCAGAACGTCCGTTTGTGTGGGGATCATTTATCTGGAACCTGTTTGACTTTGGTGCCGCTCACCGTACGGAAGGCGATCGTCCGGGAATCAATGACAAAGGTCTGGTTACTTTCGACCGTAAAGTGAAGAAGGATGCTTTCTATTATTATAAGGCGAACTGGAATAAGGATGACAAATTCGTTTATATTGCTAACCGTCGTCATCGTGACCGTGATACGAAAGTGACCGATATAATGGTATTTTCTAATCTTCCCCAGGTTGAATTGTTCGTAAACGGAAAAAGTATAGGTGTACAGGGAGCGGATAATTATGCCACCTTTGTTTGGAATGGTGTAAACCTGAAAGACGGGGAAAATACAATTGAAGTGCGTGGCATACAGAAGAAAAACAACATAACTGATACAGTAAACTGGACTTGTAAGTAAACATAATAGATGGTTTTTTTCTACTGAATTGTAGTTCTTGCAAAAAGAATGGTAATTTAATAAAGGTTATTGGGAATTATTTAGTAGGAAAGTCTTTATGGGATAAGGTGTTAGTGATTAATGCCTTATCCCTTTTTATTTTTGTGAATATAGTTCTGTGTGGACTATGTCTTTCATATTTAACTAAACAGAACGGGACAAAAGTAGCAGATTGTATAAAATATAAACATACATTTTTGTCTAATAGATATGTATAAATTGTCCATAGCTGAAAAATTAACAGATGTATAATAGGTTGTATATAAGCCAAGTATATTTTAACCGATTGTTTCAGTTAGTAAGATATCTCTAAATTCAGCCGAATGAAGAAGGGTAGAAATACAAGATAAAAAAAGATTGTTATTATTCTATTGGCGATTATCATCGTTAATATTATGCTGAAAATTTCTCCTGTCATTCTCCTATGATAATCACTGCTCTCCAATTGAAAAATAGAATCTGTCAAAACTACTATCTACGTTGTGAAAACTAATATTTGACTCTAAAAAAACAATGATTCTTGAATAATAATAGTCCATAGTCCACACAGGACTATTTCATTTGGTAGAAACGAACAAAACTAAAATTACTGCACATTTAAGTCGACAAGATTTAGTGTGCGCAAACAAAATCAATTTATTAACTAAATCTGGTGTTATTATGACGAAGGATTTTAATCGTTATTATTTTTCAAGACAGATGTTTATAGGAGCTACGATGTTCCTTGCATCTGTGGGAGTTGCTTCGGCCAGTCCGACAGCTCTGGGAATGAATGTTCCAGAATCAGATGTTTTCATGGCTTCTCCACAGCAAGCACAGAAAACGGTGAGTGGAGTAGTAGAAGATCAGTTTGGTCCGGTTGCCGGAGCAAATGTAGTTGAGAAGGGAACCACGAACGGAACCATTACCGACATGGATGGTAAATTTACGTTGAATGTTTCTCCTAATGCAGTTCTGGTTGTTTCTTTTATTGGTTATACGGAACAGCAAATTACAGTAGGTAACCAAACTTCCTTCAAAATCCAGATGAAGGAAGACTCCCAGGCATTGGATGAGGTAGTAGTTGTTGGTTACGGTACGCAGAAGAAAGTGAATTTAACAGGTTCTGTTTCTTCCGTAGATTTTACAGAACAAGCAGCCAGCCGTCCTATTACAAACGTATCATCAGCCCTGGGAGGTCTGTCTGCCGGTTTGCAGGTTATGCAAAGCAAAGGTAATCCGACCGACGACGGTGCTACGATCCGTGTTCGTGGTACAGGTACATTGAACAATGCCAGTCCGTTGGTTTTGGTCGATGGAATGGAAGCCTCGATGGATGCTGTCAATCCGCAGGATATTGAGACGATTTCTGTATTGAAAGATGCTGCATCGGCTGCTATTTACGGTTCACGTGCTGCCAACGGTGTAATTTTGATCACAACGAAAAAAGGTAACCGTGAAAAGATCCGTGTAACTTATTCGGGTACTTTCTCTATGGCTCAGCCATCTAACCTGCTCGATTTTGTAACGGATTATCCTACGCATATGCGTTTGATCAATGAAGCCAAATTCAATGAGGGTTACAATGATGTATTTTCAGCAGCAACAATCGAAGCCTGGGAAGCTGCCAATGCAGATCCGAATGGCCTGAATGCAAACGGTGTTCCTAACTGGCTGGCTTATCCGAATACGGACTGGAACAAAGAAATGTATAAAAATAATCTGGTTCAGGACCATGTCGTGTCCGTGAACGGAGGAAGTGAAAAGGTTACATTTTTATTGTCTGCCGGTTATATGGATAACCCTGGTTTGGTGGAAAACACCGGTTTGAAACGTTACACATTGCGTGCCAACGTAGAAGCGAATGTAAACAAATGGTTGACCTTGGGAACCCGTACATATGCTATTATGAACGATAAGGATCAGGGTAATTACGCTGATACCGGTATGTTGAACTTTATCCGCCAGACTACCCCGGGTTTGATTGGCATGTATGATGGAAAAATGGGATATAAGGAAGCAGCCGAAGAAAGTTCTACCGCTAATAATATTTGGGCATATCTGAAACAGACCGACGGACAGAACCGTTCTTCCCGTTTTAATACAACGATGTATAGTAAGATCAAGTTTATGGAAGGTCTGAGCTGGGACTTCAACTTTAATTACGGACGTCGTTTTGACGAATATAACTCACATACAGTTCCGTTGGCCCGCTATACCTTCAGTAATGGTGAGATTGCTTCTACAGCAACGACTCCGGACCAGATGACGACAACCTGGAAGTCGTATGCAGAAGAAACATATACGCTTGAAAATATCCTGCGTTATGACAAGAGCTTCAAAGGTGGTCACGATTTGAATGTAATGGTTGGTTACAACGAATATTTCTATAAACAATACGAGCATAAGCAACAGAAAAAGGGTTTGATAGACCCGAGTATCAGTGTTCCCGATGCAGCCACAGAAATGCAGACCAGTACCGGTACGGCGAAAGACGAAGCACTTCGTTCTGTATTCGGCCGTTTGAATTATGCTTATCTGTCTAAATATCTGTTTGAGGCTAACTTCCGTTATGACGGTTCTTCCCGTTTCAATTCCGATTCGCGTTGGGGTATCTTCCCGTCATTCTCTGCTGCCTGGCGTCTGTCTGAAGAGGAATTTATGAAGAATATCGGTTGGTTGTCTAACCTGAAAATCCGTGCTTCCTGGGGACAAATAGGTAACAACCGCATTACAGATAAGGATGGTTACCAGGACTATTACGGTTATCAGGCTACTTATAAGACTTATAATTATTCTTTCGGAGGGGCTCAGGCTGCTGCTTTGGCACAGAACAGGATCGGTAACTCGCGTCTGGAATGGGAAAGCACGACTGTTACGAACTTTGGTGTGGATGCCGGTTTTCTCAATAATCGTTTGACAGCTGAGTTGGACGTATATAATAAGGTAACGGATGGTATCCTGACAACTCCGAACCTTCACTTGACAATGGGTATTAAGACTCCTCCGACCATGAATACGGCCGAGGTTACGAACCGCGGTTTTGAATTGACTGTAGGCTGGAAAGACCATGTAGGTGATTTCAATTATGCTGTTTCTACCAATTTCTCTTACAATCATAATGAGGTAACAAAATACCTGGGTAAGTATGAAGCCGGTTGGGTAGAGAAAGACGGTAAGAAAGTATGGCAATCGAATATCGGTGATGTATCTGTGGATAAAGATAAGGGACGTATCGTAGAAGGACATCCGATCAAAGAATATTATACATTGAATACTTATTCCGGTAATGGAACCCATTTTAACAGCGATGGTTCCGTAAATATAAATGGTGGTCCGAAAGATGGTATGATCCGTACGGAAGGTGATATGAAATGGTTGAATGCCATGATAGATGCCGGTTACAAATTTATGCCAAACCAGAGTGTCGGTCGGAATAATATCTATTACGGTGATTTGATTTATGCGGATTTGAATGGCGACGGTATTTATGGTAGTTCTTATGATTATGACTTCCAGGGATCTTCAGCTATGCCTAAGTTCGGTTATGGTATCAATATCAGTGCCAGTTGGAAAAACTTCGATTTAAGTATGTTGTGGGCTGGTAACGGTGGTTTCAAACTGTATTGGGAAGAAGATCCGTATAATAGTGTAGCAATCAGAAATGGTTTTGCTACATCTGAGCGGGTTGCAAATGATCATTACTTCTACGATCCTGAAAATCCTACTGATTCGAGAACCAATCTGAATGGTTATATTCCCCGTTTGGTAGAAAACTCGAAACAGAGCCGTCAAACCAGCAATTATTATTTGTACAACGGTACTTATATGAAATTGAAGAATCTGACAATCGGCTATACATTGCCTGTAACTCTGACAGAAAAAATTTCTGCAGAAAGGGTTCGTGTATATCTGTCTGGTGAAAACTTGTTTACCATAACATCATTCCCCGGTCAGGATCCTGAAATGGGGGCAACTACAAACTATCCGTCTTTACGCCAGTTTGCTGCGGGTATTAGTGTTACATTCTAAAAAAGAGAAAAGACAATGAAATTAGTAAATAAAATATTAGTTGTTACAGCTGTTGCTTCGGTTATGACAGCTTGTAAACCTGATTTGTTGGATACGAATCCATACGATAAGGTAGGTTCCGGAGCCATGTGGGGAAATGAAACGATGTGTGATATGGGTGTGAATGGTATCTATGCCACATTGCGCGAGGCAAAGGTTGCACATGAAATGTTTACACAAGACGCTATGGGATTTGCCGGTCAGGCCCGTGATCCTCAGGATTTGTTGAATGGAACAATTACTGCCGGCAATAGTTTGTTCTCTGATACCTGGAAACAGTTGTATGAAGGAATTCACCGTGCAAATGATGCCATAGCCCATTTACCGGAAGCTCCATTGGATGATGCAAAGAAAGATCGTTTGATCGCTGAATCCAAATTCTTGCGTGCTTACTATTATTTCCGTTTGAACCGTGTATTCCAGGGTGTTCCTGTTTATCTGGAACCGGTGGAAGACAGCGAGTGTACCAATGGACGTGAAACGGCTGACAAAGTATGGGAAGTTATTATCTCCGACTTGAACGACTGCATCAACAGTGCTAATTTGCCGAATAAGTATGCGAAAGGTGATGCCAATTATGGTCGTGCAACGAAAGGTGCGGCATATGCTTTGCTGGGACAGACATATATGTGGATGAAAGATTATGCAAAAGCGGAAGCTGCTTTGCGTAAAGTCGGAGATGTTGGTTTTGCATTGTTTCAGGGGGATTACAAACAACTCTTCAAAACAGATAATGAACAATGTGATGAGATGATTTTCTCGGAACAGAATATTGGTATCAAAGATTATGGTTCCAAAACACAATTCTGGTTAGGTTCACGTGTTTCTTTTGGTTCTTGCTGGAATAGTTATCTGCCGAGTGTAAACTGGGTGGAATCATTTGAATGTGCAGACGGTAAGCCGTTTAACTGGAATGACTTCCTACCGGGATATAATGAGATGACTCCTAAAGAACGTGTGGTTTTCTTCCTCCGCGATACTGTCGGTGAGTGGGATACTTATTCGGAAGATATAAAATCAAAACTGCGTGCAGGTTTTGAACTGGCCGTGAAAAATGGAGCTGATATGTCTAAATATCTACCTTCCGGAAATGAAGCCCGTTTGCGTAAAGCCTACGAAAATCGCGATCCTCGTCTGGAAGCGACTGTCATTACTCCGTATGCTGAATATAACGGGGCAATCGGTTCAAAAGAATATACTTATACCTTGCGTTGGCCGGCAACCAACTCGGATGAAGTCGAACCGTATGACCTGAGAACGGATAGCCAGACTTTGTTCTACTATCTGTATCGCAAATTTGTTGCGGAAGGATCGTCTGAAACTCCTAATCGTGAATATTGCCCCTGGGATTATCCGTTGATCCGTTATGCAGACGTAGTCTTAATGTTGGCAGAAGCTATCAATGAACAAGGCTTTAAGCAGGAAGCTGTTGATTTGGTAAACTCTGTACGTGAGAGAGCCGGTGCTGCATTATTGCAGACAACAGATGCCGGTAAACCTACTTATGTAAGTGGCCAGGAAAATATGCGTACCCGTATCCGTAACGAACGTCGTTGGGAATTATCTTTGGAAGGTGTTAACCTGTATGACGAAATTCGTTGGAGAACGATCGGTGACTGGTGTAAAACTGGTGATGGTTCCAAAGAAATCTGGGGTACTGTCGTAAATCCGTTCTCATGGGGTGGAGATTATCTTTATACCTGGGCTATTCCAAGCACGGAATGTGAAAGAAATAGCAATCTGGTTCAGAATGATGGTTGGATAAACTAATTATCGAGATCTGTTCTACCGAATAGTTACTCTGTTAAAAGAATAATCCTTAAACAGGAATTGTAAGAAGTTCTTTTGATGAGGAAATGTTTATGGGATAAGGTGTTATTGATTAATGCCTTATCCTTTTTTTTGTGGAGAGTATAGTTCTAGCTGGACTATGTCCATATCATGAAACAAAAATTATCGGCTTTAGAGTCACAAATCATATGATATGTATACATACACTTTTGACAAAAATGGGCTCACTCTTTGTGTATTAAAAAAGAAGAAAAACAGTAGTTAAGAACTGTCTATGGAAATAGTTCACTTATTATGATTAGTTAACACTTACTATTGAAATCCTAATTTTGAGAAATGAATCATCTATTTCTACCTATCAGAATTTCAAAATTTCTTGCAATTTAATCATAATATATGATATAAATTCAATGACTTCTCTAAACTACTTTGTTAATTCTTTAGTAATGCAAAATAAGTGAGCGCTTATTAGTCAGTTGTGTATGTTAACGTATCATATTATTTATTACTTATGTGCCATACATTTTTGTTTCATGATATGGACACAGTCCAGCTAGGACTATTTCCTTTTTATGTGAAACGAACGGGCTAAAATTCTTGCACAACAAGTTGCAGTGATTTGGTGTGCGCAAACACAATTTATTCATTAACTAAATCTGGTGTTATTATGACGAAGGATTTTAATCGTTTTTATTTATCAAAACGGATGTTTTTAGGAGCAACTATGCTTTTGACATCTGTGGGGTTGGCTTCAGCCAATCCGGGAATAGAGATTCCCGTTTCCGATGCGCTTGTTGCTTCTCCTCAACAAGCGAAGAAGAAAGTAACCGGAACAGTTGAGGATGCTTTAGGCCCGATTGCCGGAGCCAATGTTGTCGAAAAGGGCACAACTAACGGAACGATCACTGACATGGACGGTAAATTCAATCTGGAAGTTTCTCCTAATGCTGTTTTGGTTATAACTTTTATCGGGTACGTGGAACAACAGATCCCTGTAGGAAACCAAACGTCATTTTCTATTAACCTAAAAGAAGACTCGCAAGCGTTGGAAGAAGTGGTAGTAGTTGGTTATGGTACGCAGAAGAAAGTGAACCTGACAGGTTCGGTAGCATCCGTTAGTGCGGAAAAAATAGCCAACCGCCCGGTGATGAACCTCGGACAGGCTTTGGTGGGCGCGGCTCCAGGTGTACGCGTTACTCAAGGAAGTGGTAACCCTGGTGACGAAAGTATCGGTATCCAGGTGCGTGGCCAAGGTTCATTCAACAATAGCAGTCCATTGGTATTGGTCGATGGTGTTGCTGCTGATATGGCTCCGCTGAATACGGATGACGTTGAAAGCATCTCAATCTTGAAAGATGCCAGTGCGGCGGCAATCTATGGTTCACGTGCAGCCAACGGTGTTATTTTGGTAACAACCAAAAAAGGGAAAAAAGACGAAAGCCCAAGAGTGACTTTCAATGCTATGTTTGCACAGGAAAAGCCGATTACCGATTTTAAATTGATGTCAAGTACGGCCGATTTCATGGAGTTGCACAATATTGCTAAGCTGAATGCCAACCCGACTGCCAATACACCAGATTATAGCCTTGAAAGTATTGAAGAATGGCGTCAAGCTGATTTGAATCCGAACGGAATCTATACGAATCCTGTTACAGGGCAACAGATTCCAAACTGGTTGGCATACCCGAATACAGACTGGGCACAAATTTTGTTTGAACCCGCCTTTTATCAGAAATATGGTGTCAATGTGTCGGGAGGTAGCAAGAATACCACTTATCTGCTTTCGCTGGGTTATCAGAATAATCCGGGTACATTGGATAATACAAGCATGGAACGTTTCAATATCCGTGCCAATATAGAAACAAAAATAGCAGATATCATTACTTTCGGAACACAAACCTATGGAACCAAAGAGTTCAAGGATCCGGGAAGTACGTCTATGACTTATTTGCTTCAGGCATGGCCCGGGCAGACTCCTATCTATGATGGCAAGTATGGATGTAGCGAACATCCGGAAGTAACCCAGAAGGATAATATTTTGCAAGGAGTGGCAGCCAATGGAGGACAGAATACATATACACGTCTCAATACGACATGGTATGCCAACGTCGAGTTACCTTTGAAAGGTTTGGTAGCCGAAGCCAAATTCAACTGGAGCCAGTATAGCCGGCAAGACGAACATTACTCTCAAAACCTGCCTCGTTATAGTTTTCGCGAGAGTTTTGAAACACCGAAAGAAGGATTGGGTGTCTTGGATCAGGCTACGACTTATCGTTATTCGTATGAATCGACCAGTTATACGGCTGACTTGATGTTACGCTATAACAATACATTCGGGAAACACGATGTGGCAGGTTTGTTCGGTTATGAGCAGTATCGTGGTGAAACTACAGGATTCAGTGCAACAAAGAAAGGTTTGATAGATTGGAGTATTACTGATATAACATCTGGTGCGGAAATGCAATCCATTGGTGGTAGTGCCAAGTCGGTGAATGCTATATTATCTTATTTCGGACGTGCAAACTATGCTTATGATAACCGTTATTTGTTTGAATTCAGTTTCCGGTCAGATGCTTCTTCCAAGTTTGCTCCCGGACATCGTAGCAGTTTTTTCCCATCCGGGTCTGCTGCTTGGCGTATCAGTGAAGAATCTTTCTTCGAACCCGTCAAAAATGCAGTTAACAATTTGAAACTTCGTGTTTCTTATGGTTCGTTGGGTAACACCGTAGGGGGTAATTATGACTGGCAAGCTTTGTATAAGAAAGTGAACAATGTGTTTGACGAAAGAGTACAAAATGGTTTGATACAATCTTCTATTCAAAACCTGGCACTTTCTTGGGAAAAAGTGACCACTTATAACATCGGTTTGGATGCCTCTTTCCTTAACCAACGTTTAAGTTTGGAAGCTGATTTCTATTTGCGAAAGACTTCGGATATTCTTACTAATTCCATTATGTATAAAACAATGGGTAGTATCAGTGCTCCTATGTCAAACACAGCCAGTTTGTCTAACCGTGGTCTTGAACTGAACTTGGGTTGGAACGATCAGATTAAAGATTTCCGTTATGGCGTAGGGATCAACTTGGCTTTCAATAAGAATAGAGTAACCGATTTTAAAGGCGAATTGCGGTATGAGTTGGATGAAGATGTCAAAGATATCTGGGGTAATCCGACAATGCGTTATACTAATTTGGCAGATGTTTCTACCGGAGGTGATACCCGTCGTGTAGAAGGACACATGATAGATGAGTTTTTCTTGCGTCGTCCTTATTCCGGTGACGGTTCTTATAAGTTGGCCGACGGTAGTGTTAATCCGAATGGAGGACCTCGTGACGGTATGATTCGTACGAAGGCCGATTTGGATTGGGTGGCTGCGATGTTGGCTGCCGGATATACTTTCAATAATAATTTGAAACAAATTAATTCGAATGGTTCCAATTTATGGTATGGCGACTTGATCATGGCCGACTTGAATGGTGATGGTAAATATGGAAATGATGATGACCGCGAATTTACCGGTAAGAGCTCGACTCCGAAGGTTACTTTGGGCTTTAATATCAATGCCTCTTGGCGTGGTTTTGATTTGAATATGATGTGGTCAGGACGCTTTGGCGGTTATCATTACATTAATTCGAAAGGAGCAAATGGATCTATGATTACTAATACCGGTGATGCTTTGCCTGGCGATGCTTGGAACAGATATTATTTCTACGATTCGGAAGCTTCACATGCTGGCATCATTAAAAATGAGCAGGGCGTTGTCATCGGTTCTTCCTACGATCCTGCAGCTGACCCGAATGCCCGAATCTCTAACGAGTATCCTCGTCTGCTTACTTCCGGTGGTACTACCCCTTCAAATACATTCTATTTGTATAATACGTCGTTTGTTAAGCTGAAATCATTACAAATCGGATATACATTGCCTAAGAAGTGGGTTGCACCTGCAAAGATCAATAATTTGAGAGTATTTGTATCCGGAGAGAATTTGTTGACTTTCAAATCCGATAGATTCCCAGGCGTAGACCCTGAATTGGGTGGCTCGCTTGCCGCATACCCGATTGCACGTATGTTCTCAGGAGGTCTGTCTGTAACCTTTTAATTAAAAGCACATAAAGATGAAAAAGATATTTAATTTGTTAACATTGGCGGCTGTTTTCGGAGTCGCAACATCCTGTACGGATATTTTGGATACGGCACCTAATGATAAGCTTTCCAGTGGTACTATGTGGACTACCGAAGAAAGCGTTGACCAGGGCGTTATTGGCGTGTATTACTCCTTGCAGAGACCTTTCCATGGAAATCAAATTATTGGTGCCGATGCCATGATTGGTTATTATGGGTATGATGCGTTTGGTATGACCGGACAGGGAGAGTATGGCATGCAAAACTTGTTTACTAAATCGGTCAATCCCAGTAACGGGTTTTTCTTAAAAACATGGCAATGGATGTATGACGGTGTGCATCGGGCTAATGCCGCTATAGCTGGTATTGAAAATGCTCCTATCAATGAAGCTAAAAAAGCTCGTTTGATTGCTGAGTGTAAAGTACTTCGTGCATTCTTTTACGATCGTTTGAACATTCTTTTCGGTAATGGCGGATTAGGGGTACCTTTGTATACGGAACCGGTGAACCCGTCTGAATGTGACAAGCCTCAAAGTTCGGAACAGGAGGTATGGGCTCAAGTTATTAAGGATTTAAGCGATGCTATAGCTGAGCCGAATTTACCTGACAATCAAATCCAAGGAGAAGGACGAGTAAGTAAAGGGGCTGCTTATGCTTTGCGTGGTAAAGCATATCTGTTGACAAAGGAGTATGATAAAGCAATAGCAGACTTTGCTAAGGTAGGTGAGTGTGGTTACAAATTGTTCCCGGACTACAAACAGCTGTTTAAGGTTGCTAACGAGCGTTGTGAAGAGATTATTTTGGCTGTGCAGTATATAGAAGATCCTACGGGTTATGGTACGGGAATACAAAAGTATTGTGCGGCATTTACCCAGGGAGCTAAAGATAGCCGTGGCTGTTGGGGTGACTTGCAGGTGACTCCTGCGTTGGTAAACCTTTATGAAGAGGTGAATGGGCAGACTGTTAAAAAGTTTGCTTGGGAGGACTATTTGTCTGATTGGAAGAAAGTGACTGACATGGAGACAGCCGAAGGACACACGAAATATCGCAAAGTATTCTTTATTCGCGATAAGTTCGTGAATGGAAAGGAAATCCATTCTACGGTTACGAAGGCAGTTGATACGGAACTGGCCAAATTGCCCGCAGAAATTCAGGCTATTTATTTGCCGGAAGGTAATGAGGCTCGTTTAAAAACAGCATATGCCAATCGTGACCCGCGCTTGGCTTACAATGTTGTGACACCTTATGCCAATTATTTGGGGGTAAATAGTAATTCTACGGCAGAAGCGTGGTACACGTTCCGTTGGCCTGTTGCTGGTAAATATTATGCAGATCAGGCAAATGCCGAACCGAATGCCAATCCGGAGTTACCGAACGATTATTATGCTTCCGGTTTTATGAATGCACAGGCTGAATTTAAATATATTCATCGTAAATTTATCGGTGAGGGGTTGGAATACCTGCGTCGTGAGCAGAATCCGGTAGATGAACCTATCATTCGTTATGCAGATGTATTGTTGATGTGGGCCGAAGCACTTGTTGAAAAGAATGACTTGGCAGGTGCTATGGCCAAGGTGAAAGAGGTCCGTGACCGTGCCGGTATACCGACTATGGCTTCCAGCTTCTTAGATCAGACAACTGCACGTAACTATGTGCGTGACGAACGTCGTCGTGAGTTTGTGAACGAAGGTATAAACTTTTTTGATGAAATGCGTTGGCGTACGTTGAAAGAAACAAAATTCAGTGAAAAGGTTGCCCAGCATGCATGGGGCGGAACAGAGAGTACCGGAGGTACTGTTTATGATTGGATTGGCGACCAGTGGTACACTTGGCCTGTCCCCAAGAGTGAAACAGAGCTTAATACGAATTTGACACCTACACCGGGTTGGGAATACTAATCGATACGAGCACGCACTTTGTTGATTGTATAGAATAATAGAAAGAGGGTGTCAAAGTAATCTGACACCCTCATGAAATAGAAATTTATAAGAATGGATTAGTCTATCCAACCCTCATTTTGTTTTAGGTTTTCATTCA
Source organism: Parabacteroides goldsteinii DSM 19448 = WAL 12034 (assembly GCF_000969835.1). Lineage (GTDB taxonomy): Bacteria > Bacteroidota > Bacteroidia > Bacteroidales > Tannerellaceae > Parabacteroides > Parabacteroides goldsteinii. The sequence goes on along the minus strand of NZ_KQ033912.1, from coordinate 1,082,072 downwards.
TCAGAATTTCAGACCTAGGAATAGCCCAGTTGTATAAATGGTTACCTCCCCAAGTATAAGAATATTGAGGTTCACCCCAAATCTGTTTTTCCCTGTTCATTCAAACATTCAGCTAAAGAAAGGACTACATCCGCATAACGAATTAATGGTATATCAATTGGCGAATAACTTCTGTTTGGTATTTCATTTGCACCTTTAAACCCATAATTTGCTCAAATCTTGAGACTGCCTCTTTCTTAATTAAGGTCGCTACACGTAACCCCAGAATATATATGATTATTGTAAGCTTCTAAAATGCCACTAGCTATCCTAGTATAAGGATTGCTATAAATAAGTCCTGTCGTCTTGTTGTTTACTGCCCCGTAAAGACTCCAGCATATAATACTGAAACTAGAGGTGGAGGGATATGCTTTAATATAAACAAAAGGCAGAAACTCATCGTCTTTTTGCTTATCCATTCGAGCCATAATAGCTGCAGCTTGTGCATAAGTAAAAGAAGATCCTGGAGGACAATTGTTCTCTTCTATAAATGCTGCTCCTTCATACCTATCCTTAAGCTTCTCCCACGCAGTCTTTTCTTCCTTTTTAGAGCCATCAGATTCTGTGTTAGAATCATCAGGTGGACCAGGAAAAGATATAATATTATAACGCATATTATAAGAATATAGCCAGTTTGAAATATCCGTAAGACCTAAAATATTATATCCTACACATCCTCCAAATTGTGCTATTGTTTCTTCGATTGTTAGAGGTCCGGTCAAGAATGTAGTTTTCCCTTTACTCTCATAATCCGACCAATATGGACCCATATCAAAGCCATGATACATAATAGCCCCAATAACCTCTATTCTCCAATCATGTAAATTAAAGGGGCCGTTATCGTTAATGCTTTTTGTAACGACATCTATGGTAGAATCATCCTTTTCTTCAAATACTGTTTCGTTGCTACACGCAAAAAACAACATAAAAGCCACTGATGCAAATAATAGATTTTTCATAATAATAATTTAATAAGTTAAACAAATGGATTATAGAACTACAAAGAGTTAATAAATGCTTTGAATTTATTATTTTATCTACATACCACAAAGCTAAATATTATGTTATTAAACACAAAAAACACCCTACTCTCACAAGCAAGACGGCTAACTTTAGTATTAATATCAAATCAAATTACCAAATCCTGTAATACACCCCCACTTCGACATATGGCGACAGTCCGGATCGTCCTGCCCCATAACCGACAGACAGCCTAATCCCCAAAGGCGGGCAGGTATTTTCTTTGTTATATAGACGGTCTTCGGAAAAACATCTATACTATCCAGGGCGACATTATATCTGCTCACCCACGCCCTGTAATTTTGTGTGACGTACTCTTTCCTGACTTCATCACTTTTCTGCGCTACCACGGCGTGAATTGATTATCAACGAGTTATGTTTTGTTTTAGGTGGCGCAAGCTAAAAAACGTAATTTTGCGGCATGTATGTGCGCAAGAAAAAGAACCGCTCTGGCACTATCAGTGTCGTTGTAGTAAGCAAATCCTCCGGTAAGTATGAGGAAATAAAGAGCTTTGGCACCGCGGACTCAATAGAAGACACGGAAAATTTGTGTGATGCCGCCTAAAGATGGATTAACAGCTATGCAGGTCAGCGAGAACTCGAAGAGACCAAGCGAGTAGTCGGCAATATGGATGCTGTATTGATCAACGGAACTCAGTTGCTGCTTGATTGTATCTATGATAATATTGGCTTCAATCGCATACCGGACGAGATCTTGCGACATCTTGTGATCGCACGTGTATCTCAGCCTGCGCGAAGAATAGAAGCACACATGTTTGCATTTGCTTTGTCGCCTATAAAATATATAAGGAATTGGAGCGAATTATCAAAGAAAAGAACATTGACCTGAGCGTAGGAAAGGTACTTGATGCCGTCAAAACTATTACTACCATCAGAGTGAAGATGCCTGAAAATGTAGAAATTTATACTAAGACCCTATTCCTGACTGATAAACATCGGGCGATACGCTCACTATTAGACTTCGCCGATGAACCGAAATGATTTGGGTGGCGCATTGACGAAGTCAGGAAAAAGAGGAGAGTTTTGACACATTTACATTTGCAGTATTAAATATCCTAATAAAAATATAAGTGTATATTTGAAAAGAAGAGTTGCAGTGAACTAACTTTGACACTAGTCTTAAATGACTATGGGCTGAATCAGACTGCAACTCTCTTAATTGGAGAACCTAGCCAGTTAGAATTGTAGGCTCACGACCTAATAAATGTATTAGCTGTTTCTCCTTCATGTTTAATACTGTAAATACAAAGTTATGAATTATTCTCATTTTGTAGGTCTTGATGTAGGGAAAAAAACTTTCGATGCATCCTTAATGTCTGCGGACGAAAAAGAGTTGTCTCACAAGTCTTTTGATAACACTTCAGAAGGGATCCAATCTTTATTAGATTGGATAGCAGGTTATCATCTCTCTTTATCCAAACTCTTGTTCTGTGCTGAAAACATGGGAAGTTATGTCACAGAGTTATCTGTTTCCAGTGCCTCTATGGGTTTTTCCCTAGCTTTGGTTTGCCCGTTGACCATCAAGAAGTCCATAGGCTTGCAACGAGGCAAAAATGACCGCATTGACGCTAAAAGAATAGCGAACTATGCGGTATTACACTATCGAAAACTAGAGTTATACAAATTGCCTGACAAAGACTTGGTGAGACTGCGGGGATGGATTATTATACGTGACAATTTGGTCAAGCAAAAAGTATCAAGCATAAAGTTATTGGAAACATTCTCCCAGATGGCCAAGTTGGCTGATGTGACAGACTCCATTTCTTTTTTGGAAGAGCAGCTCAAGTCGATAAAAGAAAAGATCCTGCAGGTGGAAGAGGCTATGGAGCAACTAATAGCCGCTAGTTGTTCTCTTTGCACAAACTACTTGTTATTAAGAAGTATAAAAGGTGTAGGGATAATCAATGCCATTGTATTACTGTGTGTTACTAACAATTTTCAAAGATTTGACAACCCAAGGAAGTTTGCTTGTTATTGCGGGGTTGCTCCCTTTGAACATACTTCAGGTATTTCCATACGGGGAAAAACGCAGACTTCTCCATTGGCTAACAAAGAAGTAAAAGTGTACCTTACCCGGGCAGCTATTACTGCCATCTCTTGGGATCCGCAGATGAAAGCATATTATAAAAGGAAAATAGCGGAGGGGAAACATAAAGCATCTGTAATCAATGCTGTAAGAGCCAAAATCATAGCAAGGTCTTTTGCTGTGATACGAAGACAGACTCCATTTGTAACATTAGTCGTATAATAAAAAGGCCCTTAATTTCGAAAACATCTTAGATTTAGGAAGTAGCTATACACTTCTGAAGAGTAATTATGTCTATATACGAACTTACCCAAGGATACGTTAATGTTCGTAAACTTGGGTAAGATTTTATAGATATTGTTTGGAGAGGACTTAGAATTCACCTCCTCTTTTTTTGAAATAGATGGGTTATTACCAGTTCGGATTCTGTGTCAAATCCGGATTGATTTCGATTTCTGTAGCGGGTATTGGCCACAGGTAATCGCGGTTTTCGCGGAATACACGGGTTAGCATACGTTTTCCTGTGATGCCGAATTCATCTCTGTTCAATAGAGTATGGGATAATTTCCAGCGACGCAGGTCACTGTCGCGGATACCTTCGCCAGCCAACTCGAATGCTCTCTCACGGAAAATACGCTGGAATACTTCATCCTTTGTATTGGTGGCCAGATAAGAAGGACCGCTGTTCAGCAGGGCGATTCCGGCACGGGCACGAACTTTGTTGATGTATTCGACAGCCTTTGACTGGTTGCCCGTTTCATTATAACATTCTGCCAACATCAGATAAACATCTGCCAAACGAAGAATCGGGAAGTTAACAGGGGTATGGGCACGGTCGGTAATTTGTCCGTTCCAGTCGCCTTCCGGTACAAATTTTCTCCAGAAATAGGTTTCCCATCCCCCCTTATTGTTTCGCATGAAACCGTTATTTTCGTTTACGGCAACAACGTCACCTTTTTCGTTTTTCGCGAAGATGAAAGTCATCAGACGTTCCTGGTTACGGTTCCATCCCAGATAAGTTGTGTAAGGAGCGATAACGGTGGCCGATAAACGCGGGTCACGCTGTTCGTACATCTCTTTTACTTTTTCCGATTCAGCCGGGATATCCAGTACTTCCGAACCGTCGCTGTTGACCGTGCATCTGAATACACGTTCCTTAACCAGGTTGTCGGAGTTGAAGCCGGGGAATACTTCGTCCCAGTCGAACGGGCGTCCGTCCTTGTATTCATACATGTCGACCAGGTTGGTGGAAGGTACCGTATTGTTCCAGCAACTGCCATAGGAGTTACGGGTTCCGGCATAGAAACATAAAGGCATACCGTAGCTGTTTCCTGTTCCTCCCAGGTTGATGATGGAGAAAATCATTTCGGAACTGGTATGGCCCGTCGGAGTGAATAACTCAGCAAAGTTATCATGTAATGCATGTCCAGTCTGGGATTTTTCCAGGTTTTCGATGGCTTTGTCGTATTGTTTGTCGTACAAGTAAACCTTACCCAACAGGGCCTGGGCTGCTGACAATGTAACACGTCCGTAGTTTGCGTCGTTCCATTGGTCGGGAAGTCCGGCGCCCAATGCCTTTTCCAGGTCGGCAAGGATAAAAGCACGTGTCTCTTCTGCAGAACTTCTGGGTTTCAGTAGGTTGTTGAACTCTTTTTCCAGGTCGGTCGTTTCGTCGTATATGGGAAGTCCTCCGAAATAGTCCAGCAGGTGGAAATAGATTAATGCACGGAGAAAACGGGCTTCGCCCAACATCTGGTTTTTAGGCACTTCGTCAATAGGAGCCTCTCCGATGTTGCGGATAGCCAGGTTGGCACGCTGAATGGCGTTGTATCCGTTTTGCCATTTGCCGTTCAGGAATCCGGTACGCGGGGTACAGGTTCCCAGCTGAAGGGCTTCATACTGGTCATATCCGGCTGCGACATCGGAGTTGACGTCTATCATAAACATTTTACCGTACAGGTCGGTGTTTTTCAGGGAGGCGTAAACTCCCATCAGACCTTGCTTACACTGGTCTTCCGTCTGCCAGAAAGTACTGGAACTCAACTGGTCGTATGGAGCCCTGTCCAGGTCGTAACAGCCTGTCAATGTAAATAAGACTGCTAAAAAAGACATGATATATTTTTTCATTTTATAATTCTGTTTATTAGTTAGACATTCTGATTAGAAAGTAACATTAATACCGATTACAGCTTGACGCATGGTCGGATAGGTAACGCCGCTTACTTCAGGGTCGTATCCTTTCCACTTCGAGAAAGTGAAGAAGTTTTCCAAACTGCCGTATACTCTGACTCTGTCCATATAGGCAACCTTGGTCCATTGACTGGGCAGGGTATAACCTAATGTGATGTTACGAATTTTCAGGTACGCCTTGCTGGCAACCCAGAAGTCGGAATACTGTTCGTTACGGGTATCGCTATAGTCCAGCAGACGTGGATAACTGGCATCCGTACGGCCTTCGTACCAACGTCCGTCGATAACTTCCTGGTTCATCTGGTAACCCTGGCGAACACCACTTTTATACAGGTTGCTCAGATATACGTCTTTAATGCCGGCTACACCCTGAATCAATGTAGAGAAGTCAATGCCTTTCCAGTTGAATCCCAGGTTCACGCCATACGTGAAGGTCGGGTTCTTGCCATTTCCGATAACGGTACGGTCATCATCGTTTACCAGTCCGTCGCCATTCAGGTCTTTGTACAGGATATCACCTTTTTGAGGAACTCCGTAAGGGAATACGACCTTACCTTCTACTTCCGGGTTATTCAACATCGTTTCAACCAGTGCCAGGTCTGCATCTGTCTGGATGATACGGTCAATTTCGCGGACATACAAAGACCAGATAGGAAGTCCTTCCTTCAACATTCTGGCTCCGTCGTACGAAGGTTCGTCTCCTTTAAATTTATCGACATTGTTTTTGATGTAAGTGAAGTTGAAGCCTACATTATAGTCGAAATCCTTACCGACTCTGTCGGACCAGTTCACAGAGAACTCAACCCCCTTATTGGTTACCTGGGCGGCATTCTGCTTAGGAATTGTCGCGTTACCGTGAACCATTGGAGCCGGAAGGTCAATCAAAATGCCGTCTGTTTTCTTATTGAAGAATTCGAGACTACCGCTCAGGCGATTGCTAAACATATTATAGTCAACCCCCAGGTTGGTGATATAGGTCGTTTCCCAAGACAGATTGGCATTGGCGATGGCAGTTTGAGAAAGTCCCATTGCCACGGCACGGCCTAATACGTAGTTGGTCTGTGCATACAGCGATTGCGAGAGGTAGTTGCCGTCGTTATCTCTGTTGCTTCCCAGGGTGTTGTTACCCAGCGAACCGTAAGAACCGCGTATCTTCAGGTTGTCCAGCCAGGTGAAGTCTTTCATGAAGTTTTCTTCCGAAATACGCCAGGCAGCAGAGAACGATGGGAAATAACCCCAGCGATTATCTTTCTGGAAACGGGAAGAACCGTCGGCACGAAGGTTGGCTTCCAATAAGTATTTGTCATCCCAACCCAGGTTGATACGTCCGAAGAAAGAGCGCATCGCCCATTCCGTAACATTACCGGTTGAGGAAGATTCACCGATAGCTCCTCCGATTACACCCAGTGACGGGTCGAGCAAATCCTTACGGGTGGCACTGAAGTAAGAACGTTTGTATTGTTCCTGGCTGGCACCAATCATGATATTTGTGCTCAGGCGGTTATTCAGATAGTTACGTTCGTAGCGGGCGATGGCATCCATGAAATTCCTGTAGGTCTTTTCATTGTAATTATAGATGCTTGTCTGGCCCACACCATCCGTATATAACGTATTCGTCTGGAAATTATACATCGGGACGAAGTTCGGTTTCGAATCCTTTTGTTTGTCATAATAATCATAGGTATAAGAACCCTGGATAGTCAGACCTTTTAACGGAGTCAAAATCGCATACATACGGGTTTTCAGCGTGTTTATTCCGATGTTACCGCTCACATTCCTTAAACGATTATATGGATTGTTTGTAGCGTTCTGAGGGTCATCTTCATTATTGGCATTGATACCCAACCGGTTCTGGTCGTCCAGATAGGCGATACCCGGGTTTCCACCGGTTAAGCCGTAGGTATAGATATCGTTGATGTTCTCGCTGACCGGAGTTGTATTGGCTGTATATCCGCTCAGGTTTACACCGATTTTCAACCAGTCTTTTACCTGCGAGTCGATATTGGCACGGAGGCTGAAGCGTTCGTATCCGCAATTTTCCAGGATACCCGGGTTGTTCAGATAATTGAAAGATGTATAATAAGTCACTTTTTCGGAACCTCCGGTTGCTGACAGGCTGTGTTGATGGGAAACACCGGTTTCATACACATCGAAGATATCGCTGTTAGGATATGCCAGATAGTTCGGAATACCATGCTCATTCAGACCGTTCGGGTCTTTCGACTTCTCACGCCACAAATTTATCACGTTCTGGGAGAAAGGCTCGGGTTTATTGCTGTTGCGCATCCCTTCATTCATATACTCCATGTAGCTGGCATAGTCGGTGACTACGTCGTATGGCTTGTTCAGGCTCTGGAAAGAAACATAACCGGTATAGTCGATTTTCATCCTGCCGGCCTTACCGGACTTGGTGGTAATCAGGATAACACCGTTTGCTGCACGTGAACCGTAGATGGCCGATGAGGCAGCATCCTTCAATACGCTGACTGTTTCCACATCCTGCGGGCTGACGCTGTTCAAATTACCTTCCACACCATCAATAATAACCAGGGGAGAGGAGTTGTTCAATGTTCCCTGTCCGCGTACCTTAATATCCGCATCTCCGTTGTTGGAGGGGATATTGTTGCTGGATGTGATCTGTACCCCCGGTGCAGTTCCGGCCAAAGCCGTAGAGATGTTAGTTAACGGGCGGCTTTCGGCCATCTCGCTGACATTTACGGAGGTAACGGAGCCGGACAGGTTCACCTTCTTCTGCGTACCGTAACCTACTACAACGACTTCGTCCAGTGCCTGGGAGTCTTCCGATAATTTAATCCGTAATGATTTCTGGTTATTCACCGGAATCTGTTGTTCCTTGAATCCGATAAATGAAACGACCAGTACGGAATTAGGTGATACTTCCAGGGTAAAGTTACCGTCCATATCGGTAATTGTCCCGTTTGTGGTTCCCTTCTCAACTACATTGGCGCCTGCTATCGGACCGAACTGATCTTCGACTACTCCATTAATAATGTATTTGGCTTGTTGAGGAGAAGCAGCAACAGGGTTCGGTAAGGCTGTACCCGTAGTTCCTGTTGCCGGACTGGCCGTTGCCAATCCTACAGATGCCAGAAGCAGGGTTGCTCCCAGGAACATCTGTTTTGATAAGTAAAAACGATTAAAATCCTTTGTCATAATAACACCAGATTTAGTTAATGATTAATTAATTGTTTACCCGGTTTACTGATTGTTTTTCCGTGAGTTTCAGCCTGGGTATTTGGCAAAAACCACATAGTTCTAATGGAACTACGCTGTTTTTTTGATTTGGATGGCGAAAGGATTGAAGATCAATTAGTATATAATGACTGTTGAAAACGGTGTGGATTTTAGGGTAACTTTAGGTAAGGCACTGATAAATAAATGGAGAGCGGAGAAAGACAAATCATTGGTATTTGCGTTGCAGATACTGAAAAGATGTTTGGAATGATTAAATCATCACTGTTATTATTATTGAATATCGTTAACATTCTTATCCGGAGGCTAAATATACAAAGGCTTTAAAATAGGGAGATTATCGTTTTTTACAAATAAGCGCTGGACTATTAGTGCATATTAAATGGATAAATTAATACACTCGTTAACATTAATAACATATATATTTGCATCGGTATGATTGGAGTTCCATTAGGACTAAGTTATATTTTAATATATGTAAAAACAGCTTGCTTCAAAGGTGGTATCAAATACCTTAACAGACTAAGACATACCTTTATTTACAATGAAATAAAAAGAACCTTTTGACCTGTTTTTATCCATGCCTTTGGACGATAAGTGCATATGAAATGGATAAATAGACGCCTCTGTTATAGACAATCTTTCTACTTTTGTGATCAAAGCAAAAAAGTAGTACCATGAGAACACAGAAATGTTTAACCTTATTTTGTTTGCTATTCGGAATAATAGCATCAGCAAATGCTTATGTCGAACGTGATCTGCTGCAAAAGGCGGCAGATATACCTGAATTGAAATCCGTTTTATTGATGGACCGGCAATGGGTTCCTTATCCGGATTATACCGATCGCACTGCCTGGGAGCAATTTCTGGGAGATTATAGGAATGATTACATCAAACAAGGAGAGAAACGTTTGGGTTATGAATGGAAAGTTGTTAAAGCAACCGACTATATCGAATACGAACGTAGCGGAAACCGGCGGATCATGGAAGATCCTTTCGGCAGTAACAACGGAGCCATAGCCGACCTGGTAATGGCCGAACTGGCAGAAGGAAAGGGCCGCTTTATCGATCAGCTGATCAATGGTGTTTTTCAGTCCTGTGAGATGACTTCCTGGGTATTGTCGGCACATTTAAGCGCACAGCATTCAAAACGTTCTTTACCCGATTATAAAGAAGATGTGATCGACCTGACTGCCGGCGACCTGGGTTCCTTATTGTCCTGGACCTATTATTTCTTCCATACCGAATTTGATAAAGTAAATCCTGTTATTTCCGAACGCCTGCGCCATGAGTTACAGAAAAGAATACTGGATACTTATATGAAAGAAGACCGTTTCTGGTGGATGGCCTTCAATTACAAACCCGGGACTTTGGTCAACAACTGGAATCCGTGGTGTAACTTTAATGTACTGCAATGTTTCCTACTGTTGGAAAACGATAAAGAGAAACTGGCGGAAGCCGTTCATCGTACAATGGTCTCGGTCGATAAATTCATCAACTATACTCATTCGGACGGTGCCTGCGAAGAAGGTCCTTCTTATTGGGGACATGCTGCGGGAAAGATGTATGATTATCTCCAGTTATTATACGACGGAACCGGTGGAAAGATCAGTCTGTTCGATCAGCCGATTATCAAAAATATGGGTGAATATATTGCCCGCTCCTATGTAGGGAATGGCTGGGTGGTTAACTTCGCGGATGCCTCGGCGAAAGGTGGCGGAGATGCCCCGATTATTTTCCGCTACGGAAAGGCGGTAGGCAGTGATGTGATGATGCAGTATGCCGCTTATCTGAACAGCCTGTCAACCAGAAAATCACTTTCTTCCGGGAGAGATATGTTCCGCACCTTACAAAGTCTCCTGTATGCAAAGGAGATGGGAGAGGTGGAACCTTCGTATCAGTCTCCGGCCTATACTTGGTATCCTGAAACGGAATTTTGTTATATGACGAATAAAGCAGGTTTTTTCCTGGCTGCGAAAGGTGGATATAACAATGAAAGCCATAATCATAATGATGCCGGTACTTTCTCTTTGTATTCAAATACGACTCCGGTATTTATCGATGCAGGTGTCGGCACTTATACCCGCCAGACATTCAGTAACGAACGGTATACGATCTGGACAATGCAGAGCAACTACCATAATCTGCCGATGATAAACGGAGTGCCCCAGTCGTTTGGTTCCCGATATAAAGCGACTGCGACTTCTTTCGACCCGAAGCGGATGACTTTTACCGCTAATATTGCTACCGCTTATCCTGAAGAAGCCGGGGTGGATAAATGGGTTCGTTCGTATACATTAAATAAGAATAAGGGCGAAGTGAAGATTCAGGATTCATTTACCCTGAAAGAGTTGAAAGAACCGAATCAAGTCAATTTCCTGACCTGGGGTAAGATCGATGTCTCTTCGGAAGGAATCGTCCGGATAGATGTAAACGGAGAAAAGGTAGAATTGCTGTATGATAAAAATACTTTCACCCCGTCTGTAGAGACAGTCGCGTTGGATGACCCGCGTTTATCCAACGTATGGGGAAAAGAAATCTATCGTCTCTCCTTGAATGCCGGAAAAATGGTGAAATCAGGGACTTATACATTTACAATTAAACAAAACAATAAATAAAAGAAGAATGAAAAATTGGATCGCTTTAGCTTTCTCCGCATTCCTGATCTCTTGCGGGGGAACACCTAAAACATTAGAAAAGAGTTTTATTGACGAGAATATCGATTTCGCCCGTGCACAGCTCGGTAACGAGATAGAAGTCATTGAAGCCAGTGGCAAATGCCTGAATCCTGTGACTTTGAAAAAGGATAGCTCAGTTTATTATTGCGGCTATGGAGACTGGCGTAGTGGGTTCTTCCCCGGCTCGGTGTGGTATCTGTATGAATTGACGGGCGATACGGCATTGCTTCCACTCGCTCAGAAATATACATGGGCCATAGAAGAAGCCAAGAACCTGACCTGGCATCATGACATCGGGTTCATTGTTAATTGCAGCTTCGGTAACGGTTTGCGTCTGACGGCCGATCCGTCTTATAAAGATGTGATGGTACAGGCTGCCAAGTCATTATCAACCCGTTTCCGTGAGGCTCCCCAGGTAATCCAGTCATGGAATGTAGATAAAGGATGGCAGTCGGAACGCGGTTGGGAATGTCCGGTGATTATCGACAATATGATGAACCTGGAGCTGATGTTCGAAGCGACCCGTCTATCCGGTGATTCCTCTTTTTATAACATAGCGATTGCTCATGCAGACCGTACGTTGCAGGAACATTTCCGTCCGGACGGCAGCTGTTACCATGTCATCGATTATAGTCTGAAAGATGGTTCCGTTCGTAATCGTCATACGGCACAAGGATATGCGCATGAATCGGCCTGGAGCCGCGGACAGGCGTGGGCTATTTACGGATTCGTTGTTTGCTACCGTGAAACGGGTGATCGCAAATATCTGGACCAGGCGTTGAAAACATTCAATTTCATGAAGAATCATAAAGCAATGCCGGCTGACCTGATCCCTTATTGGGATATGGATGCACCGAACATTCCGAATGAACCGCGTGATGTTTCAACTGCTTCCTGTATTGCTTCCGCATTGTATGAAATCAGTACGATGGATGTGGAAGATGCCGTAGCGTATAAGACATATGCAGACAGTATCATGACTTCGCTGGGTTCTCCGGCTTACCGGGCTGCTCTGGGAACGAACGGTAACTTTCTCCTGATGCATTCCGTAGGCAGTATTCCTCATAACTCGGAAATAGACGTTCCGTTGAATTATGCCGATTACTATTTTATGGAAGCGTTGAAACGCAAGAAGGAGTTAGAATCGAAATAATATTTTCTTATGAGAAAAGGTATGAAATGGATATGCGGAGCAGCTGTCATTCTGATGATGGCTGCCTGCAATACGAGACCGGCAGATGAATGGCAGTTGGTCTGGGAGGAAAACTTTGACCAGGCAAACGGGTTGGATACGACAAATTGGTCGAAAATTCCCCGTTGGGCACCGGAGTGGGCAAAATATATGTCTGACAGTGAACTCTGTTATGATTTGGTTGACGGTAATCTTGTTTTGAAAGGTTTAATCAATCCGGACCGCTCGACAGATACGGTTCCTTACATTACCGGAGGCATCTATACCAAGTATAAGCGTGCTTTCCATGGAGGCCGGTTAGAGATAAAAGCACAGCTGGGGTGTGCCACCGGGGCATGGCCGGCTATCTGGTTGAAACCGTTTGAAGAAGCGAAGTATCCCTGGCCGTCGGGCGGCGAGATAGATATCATGGAGCATCTGAATTATGATAGCATTGCTTATCAGACAGTTCATTCTACTTATACGCATAACCTGAATATCAAGAAAGACCCGCCTCAGGGAAGCACCGGGCCTATCGATCCGGCAGGTTATAATGTATATGCCGTAGAAATGTATCCGGATAGCCTCGTTTTCTTTATAAATGATGTACGAAACTTTTCATATCCCCGCATAGAAACCGATAAAGAAGGTCAATTCCCATTTGACAAACCCTATTATCTGTTAATCGATATGCAGCTGGGTGGCCCCTGGGTCGGTCCTGTCAACCCGGAAGATCTTCCGGTCGAGATGAAGGTCGACTGGGTTCGTTATTATCAGAAGAAAAAATAATCGTTGAAGGCAGGCATTAGTCTGCCTTCTTTTTCTTGTATTCCGCCGGTGTCGTATCGAACTGTGCTTTGAAGCAACGGGTGAAATAACGGGGGGAACCAAAACCCAGCATGTCGGAGATCTCGGCAATCTGCAAATCCTGACGGGTTATCAACAAGGTGGCGGCCCGCTTCAATTTACAATTCAGGACGAAATCGTTTGGTGTCATTCCGGTCAGGGCTTTGAACTTGGCATAAAGCGAGCTGCGGCTCAATCCCAGTTCTTTAGCCAGGGTATTCATGTCGAATTCCATATTACTCAGGTTTTCTTCTACGATTCGGTTTACCGTGTCCATAAACTTCTGGTCGATCGGGTTGCTGGCCAGCGATTGCGTATCGAAATCCCTTTGCTCGTTGAACTTCTTTTGCAGGATAATACGGTTGCGCACCAGGTTGTTGCAACGGGCAAGCAGTACTTTGGCATTGAACGGCTTGCTGATATAATCGTCGGCTCCCCGCTGCAAACCTTCTATGCTTTGCTCTGCCGAACCGAGCGCTGTCAACAGGATGACCGGTATATGACAGATGTCGAAATCGTTCTTGATCTTCAGGCACATTTCGGTTCCAGACATTTCAGGCATCATGATGTCGCTGACGATGATATCCGGCTTTTGGGAACGTGTGATCTCCAGTCCCTCTTTTCCGTTCCGTGCCAGTAAGACATTATAAACCGGCGAGAATAGCGAGTTCAGTATCTGGAGCAGTTCTTCGTTGTCATCGACCAACAGGATGGTGTAGGTGGCATCTGTCTCGGCCAGCGATAATTCGGAGGTACTTTCGGGAATTTCCTGAGTCAGGCTTTCCGGCAGTATCTCGTTGCGGATCATCTCTTTCTCCGGTTGCACAAACTGGCATTCACCTTCTTTGAAATGGCTTCGGCCCTTCGGCAGATGCACAATGAATATGCTTCCGTATCCCGGCGTACTTTCTACCTGTATTTTTCCATGATGCAACCCGATGATGCTCTTGGTTAGCGACAGGCCGATACCGGTGCTTGGCTGCGATATTCCCGATGAGTTATTTCCTGCCTGGTAGAAACGGTCGAATATCTTGTCGATATCTTCTTTGCTGATACCGATGCCGTTGTCTATGATTTTTATGATGATCGCCTGGTCATTCTCTTCGACGACCATTTCGATGGCTGCACCCGGTTTTGAATATTTGAATGCGTTCGACAGCAGGTTGTAGAATACCTTTTGCATCTGTTTCGGGTCGAACCAGCATTCGATATCTTCCGCCCCGGAGGTGAACTGATAAGTTACTGAACGGCTGGAAGCATATTCGTAAAAAGAGAGATAGATCTCTTTCAGGAAAGGGATGATGTTTTGTTCATATACTTTCAGTTTCACATGCCCTTGTTCCAGTTTGCGGAAATCCAACAACTCACTGATCAGCATCCGCATATTATGCGTGTTCCTGTATATTTTCAGTAGTTTGTTGTAGGTGGATGGGGCCACCGAACTGCTTTGCAGCAAGAGTTCGATCTGCGAAATGATCAGGGTAAGCGGTGTCCGGAACTCATGCGAGATGTTTGAAAAGAACTGTAGTTTAGCCTGGTTCAGTTCCTCGATCCTCTCTTTTTCTTTCCGTTCAAACTCCAATGAAGTTCTGAGCAGCAACTGCGATTGTTTGAAGCGGAAGAAGCTATAGATCAACCCGCCGCCGACCAGCACGTATAAGAGATAAAATAACGGTGTGGCATAGAGCGGGGAATGGATCGTGATGCCCATCCGGATCGTTTGCGGTTCGATCTTTGTGTCGTATTGTTTCTCACGCACGACCAGGGTGTATTTACCCGGATTGAGGTTCGTGTATTGGATGCTGTTGTCGGTATTGTTGATCCATTTGTTGTCGAAGCCTTCCAGCATGTATTCGTAAGCCGTCTCTTTCAACGTATTGATATAGTTGTTCGAGTTGAATGAGATGATGAGGTTGTTCTGATTGTGGTTCAACTCTATTTCCTGCGTATAAGGCAAAGCTTCGGAGAGAACCCGTGAACGGTCGGAAGGATTTACTAATTCATTATTGATATACAATTCGGAGAAATATAACCGGTAGTCTTTTGCAGGCCGGAACAAGTCCTGTTCGAAGAACGTACTTAAACCGTCTATTCCTCCGACAAAGATTTCGCCATTCGGGCTGACCAGCAGTCCGCATCCTTTGTTGATCCCGGAAACAGGAAGTGCGGTACCCAGTTCTACCACCTTAAATAACTGTTGTTCCGGATCCAGGAAAGAGAGTCCTTTATCACCGGATATGATCAGGTAACCTTGTATCGACTCTTTGATATCGTAGCAATAGTTGCTTAGGATCATACTGTTTTCGGTAGTATATCCACTGAAAGTATGGTTCTTTTCATCATACAGATAGAGTCCGGCTCCGAGCGTTCCGAAGAAGATACGTCCTTTTTTGTCTTCATAGATGGCAGATACCGGCTGGTTTCCCAATCCGTTTTCGCCGCAACGAAAGACTGTCCTGTCTTCCTGGTTATTCAGGTTGATCTTGTTGATGACTCTTCCTGTTGTTATCCATATATAATCCTGCGAGTCGATCAGGAAACAATGATTACCGTATTGCTTGCCTCCTTCGAAGGTCTGGGTGATCTTTTCGGTATCGAGATCCATTTTGACGCATCCCCATTGCGTCAGGAGTACCAGGTATTTGTCTTTCCAGATGGCCATCTGATTGATACGGTCGCCGGCTTTTACGGCATACGAAGGGTCTTCGAAATAAGGATTCCGGAACCGTTTCTTTGGGATATCGAATATGGATAGTCCGCCGGTGTGGGTACCGATGTAAAGCTTATTGCGGTTGGCACTGTAGGCAATAGATTTCAGATTGTCATGGGCGATAGAGTTTCTGTCGGGATCGGCCATGAAATAGGTAAATGTTTTCTTTTTCCGGTCGAAAAGGTTCAGTCCGCCGCCTTCGGTGCAGATCCAGATATTATCGTCTTTATCTTCCGTCATATGCCCGACAAAAGGGAAACTGATGCAGTCTTTCCTTGTTTTGTCTGCCGTATAAATCGTGAAAAGGTCCATTTCAGGATTGAAATAGTGGACGCCACCGTAATAAGTACCCAACCAGATGCTTCCCTGCCGGTCTTTGTAAACCGGGAAAACGGAGGAGTGGGCGAGGCTTCCGGGAAGGTTGTCGCGGGTATATACCTGGAAATGATCGTTGTAGGGATTATATTTGTTTAGTCCGGTGAAGGTTCCTATCCAAAGGTTACCGGAGTTGTCTTCAACGATTCCCCTTACCTGGTTGCTGGATATATTGTTATCGTTGTGCGGATCGAAGCGGAAGCGTTTGAAATTACCCGACGGTTCGCGTTTGTAAAGTCCGTTCATGCGGGCGGATATCCATAGGTTCCTATGTGAATCTTCGTATAAGGCATAAATATCTTCACTGGGAATGATATAGGCAAGGGGTTTGTCTTCCTCTTTCATATATAATCCGGAATTGGTCCCTATCCAGCAGCGTTTTTGGGAATCGACCATGATACAGGTTACATGTTGGTTGGAGAGTTCCAGTTTGAAGCGGAAATGAAGTTCTTCCGTCTGTGTATCCCAGACAAAGATAGAATCGGACGCGTTCACCCAAAGTTGTTCGCCGCTGAAAGCGATCGCATTCACCCATGCTTGTTTCAGGCAGGTAAACTGCTGGGAACGCAGGTTGTATCGTACCAACGAATTATCCGAGTTGAAATAAATATTCCCTTGGTTGTCTCCGGTTATGAAGTCGATGCTGTTACCAACGGTTGTTTCCTTCCCGCTCTCATTCTTTAATGTCGGTTTATGCGAGGTTACGTGAACACCGTCGAAAACGCTTAACCCTTCTTCCGTCCCGAACCACATACGGCCCAGTTCATCCTGATAGATAGACATGACAGAAAGTTGCGAAAGTCCTTCTTTCATCCCGATATGTTTGAAATAGATAGGGAAGGCGTAAGACAAGATATGCAGAAATATGAAAAGGATGATTGATTTTCTCATGGCTTTTACATTATTTGAAGGCGAAGATAATGATAAATTCTGAAACAGCTTTACGTATCAGGTCATATAAAATAGTATCTTTGTAAATCAATGTAACCAATAAACTATTACATATTATGAAAGCAGATTTCAATTATGATGAATTCCCGGGTCGTTTTGCCCATTGTCTCAACGAGAAATGCGTGCGTCGTGATACCTGCCTTCGGCATCAGGTGTGGCTTCGTGTTCCTCAAACGCGCGGAGGTGTATATATTATCAATCCGGGCCACCTTGCATCTCTCACTGGCGAAGAGTGTCCTTTCTTCCTGCTCGACCAACCGCAGCGGTTCGCCAGAGGCATAACCTGCCTGTTCGATGATATCCCTTTGCGAAAAGCCGAGACAATCAAATCACAGCTTATTGCCCATCTGGGACGTAATACCTATTACCGCTGTAAACAAAAGAAGCGCCTGGTCAGGCCGAAAGAGCAGGCATATATCAAAAAGCTGTTCCTTGCCCAAGGCATTACCGAAGAGCCGCAATATGACGAATATATGGAGTATTATGATTTGGATAGAGATTGATTCATAGTCTGTTACGGACTACTGAATGATCTATCCGTATAGATGCAGAAATATCATATATTGTGATACTCAATTCTCATATATTATACGAATGTTGTATCATAATATATGAGAATATGGTATCCTAATATAAGATACAGAAGTTGTCTGGTTGCGGAATGAAAAACAGGTGCGCTTACATTCTCCGAAAGACCGGATTTCTTGGATTTTTGTGCTTGAAAATGGAAAAAGCCGTAATAGTATGGATTTTTTGCTTCCGATAAATAATAATATTAATGTACGCGCATGTACATTATATATAAGACCTTTAATATTTCTCTAACGGATTAAAGACGGAGATGAATGTGTAGCTATTGAATTATAAAACGTGAAGTGCGAAAAAGGACTGACTAATTTAAAGGTTCCTTTTTTCTAGTCACAAAATTACAACAATCTTTTTAACCACCACTCTTTTTCTCTATATTTTTTTCTTTCTCTATATCCTTTCTTATCAACAGAATAACAAAGTTAGTACAAAATTCGACCTTTCCGGTATGAACTCAAATCATACACCCAAAAATGACGAGAAAAAAGGAACGTTTAAACTCGTCATTTAACATTTGGCAGTCTCTGAACGGATCCGTGAAATGGACTTTTATAACACTATTATTAATATTAAATTTATTGATTATGAACAAAAAGTTTTCTACTTTGATGGCGCTTGCTTTAGTTGTAGGTTCTGCGTCTGCTCAAAACTGGCAGCACCTTACCTCTAACGACTTGCAGGGTGCCTATCGTACGTATGGAACCGTAAATGGATCTGAAACAGTCGCAGATAATGCTGCTATAACCAAAGAAGATGCGGGTACATATACCTTAGCAACGCAAGGTACTTTCGACAAATTAATCAACTTCATTGATGATACTAAGTGGTATCAATTGGAAGTAGGACAAGATGGAAAGATTTTTAGCGGAGCTAATGGTACTTTTGTCCTGATTCAGGAGAGAGACACAGAAACTGGTAAGGTTTATTTGCGTGCCATGCCTAAAGCAACTGCTGAAAAGAATGGCGCAAAATTGAATGCTTCTTTGTGGAAGATTGAATACACAAAGAATGACGGTGTGAGCGGTGGTTATTTCCGTTATATTAATAAAGAAACTAACTTGGCTATTACTTTCGACCACACACTGATTAAAAACGCTGAGGTTTCTGAATTAAGAGCCGGTGTTAACGATTGGTCTTGGTATACAGTAAACAAGAACTCTGCTAAATTCGGTCTTGAAAGAGTTTATTCTTATCTGCACAACCAAGCTGATGGCGAAGTAATGTATCTTGCTTTTGCTAATAATGCGACCAATAAGGATGCTGTGCTGTCAACTCTTAACACAAATGGTTTTGAATATGCAACAAGTGCCGGTTACCTGGTTCAGGCAAAAGTTATTAAAGCTGATGCTGCTGGCACAGGCTTGGCAAACATAGCAGCTGAAGCACTTCAGTTGCGTCCGGTTGTGGCTATGCCGTTCTTTATGAATGCTAAGCAGTTCAATACTCGTATGGATGCTGATCAAAGAATGAATGATAAAGACTTTACATTCAAATTGGCTCCGGACAACCTGATCGGAGCTGAAGCATTTGCCGGTACATTCAGTGCAGAAGAAAATATTTATGAATTGACTGATGGTAGCTTTGAAAATGAAGGTGATGCCGATTTGAAAGCTATTACAAATGGTTTCAATCTGAGCTTCAAACGTGGTACTGAAGGTTATTTGAGACCTGCATTGGAACGCTATGAAGAAAAGAATATCAAACCGTCTGCTTCTCCTTCTGTTAAGTTTGAAGTGGCTCCTAAAGAAGCTACAACTGCTAATTCTTATTTGAAAGCTCGTCATTATTTCCGTGCAACTTATTTCCCGACAAACGACAGTATCGTTATCGAACCGCTGAATGCTGCTGTTCAAAGCGATAAAGAATGGGATCAAGGGACTGCTTGGACTGCTTCTGCATGTTGTACATCATTCTACGTAAACGATTTCACAAAAGCAAATACTTTGGTAAACAAATACGATGGATGGACTTCAAAAACAGTTTCTATTACGGCTGCCGAAATTAACGGTTTAGGGAAAGTTATCACTGTTGCTAAAGATGGTAAGAATGAATTCAAAGTTAAAACTACTATCAATCGTCCGTTCGCTTATCTGCAACGTGCAACTAAAGAAAATGGTTTATATTTCATTGAATTAGGAAATGCGAAAGCTAATGGCAGATATCGTGCACAGGGCATGAAGCTTGTAGCTAACATGGCTGGTGAACTGATGTATGATACTCAGGCTGAAAACCAGGATTATGGCACAATGCCTGCTACTATGTGGATGGTTGAACAATTGGGTTGTAAAGACATGAACTACTATGGCACAGATACTGCTAAGTATGTTAAAATTACTAACCGTGAATATCCTATCGTTGCTTTTGTAGGTCAATTATATTCTACAGATGGAAAGAACTATCGTTTTATCAACCGTTCTGCTGATTATAACTGGACATTCGATGCTTCTAAGTTAGGTATGTTTGATACTAAGTTCTTCAGTGTAAACGATACATTGTGGTTTACTCCGGTTACCGAAGCAGAACATCCTGCTGCTTACGAAAAAGAACACGGTTACAAACGTTTCTCTGCTGATGAGTTGAATGATGGAATTGAAAATAATTATAACATCAAACTGAACAACTTCCTGAACGATAATTTGTATCTGCAGGCTGCTAAAGATATGGGTTATGTTGCTTCTTTGGAAGATGCTAAAGATGCTGTTGCTTTCGAAATTGCTCAAGCAACTTATGAAACTACTGGTGGCGTTGTTACTAATGATTATAGCAGTGCATTGAAAAAAGTAGATGGCACTGACCTTCTTCCTAAACTGTACAGAGAAGCTTATATTATCAAAGTAAAAGATAAAAACCTGATTGATAACGATCGTTTATATATGGCTTCTGTAAAGGGTAACGACGGACGTTATTATTATCGTGCAGTTAAGAAATCTGACTTGAATGACAATACAGTGAAGTTGGCTTATTTCTACCTCAAAGCTGATCAGGTTCGTTTCGATGCAGACAAAAATGTAACTGATACTTGCTATGTACTGGTTGATATTAAAGAACCAGGTGTTGAAAAGTTGAAGTCTGATAACGGTTGGATGAAGGTTGCTGTTGAAAGCGGTAACACAATGGGGGTATTACGCGATAACGATTTGAACGATCGTCCGAACGAAGTATCTAACGCTTTCTATTTGCCGGATGCAATTGTTCGCAAACAGTATATCGATTTGAATGCTGATTATGCAATGCCTCTTAACAATACAATTAAGATCTGGAGAAAAGCTGGCAATTCAAACGAATATTTGTTTGAAGACAACGCTGATGCATCAGGTGTACAGTCTACAACCGGTCAGAAAATTAGCAAGACTCTGGGTTACCTGGGTATCGAAAACAAAGGTGTAACTGCTGAGGCTGCTGCTATCTATGTAGACGAAGTTTTAGCTTCTAAAGATACTCATATGCCTCAGTACTTACTGGGTGTTGCTGTTGATTCAATTCCTAACGGTGTAGCTTGTGATGAAAACCAGAAACATGGTTACTGGAAAACTGCAGCTGAAGCAGATAAGACAGATTGCCACTATGCAAACTATCAGGGTTATACAGCTGGTCGCTTCCTGGTGAACCTGAATGATTCTATCGAATATGACAATAGCCATGCGATGTTGGGTGATGCAAGTTCTTACAAATATCAGGGTCTTACTCGTTTGGCATTTGTTGAAGGTGTACACGTTGTAACTACTACAGGTGAATATCTGTATATCGTTAAACGCGGTAAAACATTGAAAGAAGCAATGACTGTTAAAGATAACTCTGGTGTATCTGATGAAAGCTATATTAAGAAAGGTTTTGTATTAAGCTGGAGCAAATTAGCTGAAATTGCTGACAAGCATGATCTGAAGAAGACAACTCATAGTAATTATGCATTCTCTTTGAGAAAAGTTACGGATAAGGATGACGAGACTTCTGCTGCAAGCGAAGGCTTCTTACTGGAATCAAACGATGCTGAAAACTCTGCTTCTGTTGGTGGATTTAAAGGTGCTTGGGTAAATGTTGTGAATGGTGTGCCTGTATTGGCTCAGAACTCAACAAAAACTGAAGATCACGAAAGTGCTGAAGGTAATATCCAGGAACTGATCAATCAGGCACAGGTATTCCATTTCGGTGAAACTGACGAAGAAGCTACAGCTAACGAAGGTATTGAAGCTGCCTCTACAATAACTGTAGTTGCTACCAACGGTGCAGTTATCGTTAAGGGTGCTGAAGGCAAGGCTGTTACTATCACTAACGTTCTTGGTCAGACAATTGCTAACACAGTAATCGCTTCAAGCGAAGCTACAATCTCTGCTCCTGCAGGTGTAGTAGTAGTTGCTGTAGAAGGTGAAGCTGCTGTAAAAGCAATCGTTAAATAAGAAATTATTTATAATCAAATAATTCTAATAGAGTATCACGCAGCGCAATAGCGTTAATTACCCTGTGACAGGTGAACAAGTGATATTTATTAATACTAAAGTAATGAAATAAAGTTCTTCTGTTCTGCCTCTGTGAAGAGTGAAAACAGACAAAAAAAGCAAGCCCCGGGGATTCGTCTTCCGGGGCTTTGTGTGTTTATCGAAGCTCTCTGTCGGGAAAGGAGATATCAGGTATGCCCCCAGAGGGCGCTTTTCTTTTGTTTATGATAAAGCAGCCTTCCGTAAATAATCCTTTTGTAATGAATTGTCTCCCTGTATTTGTTTATCTTTGCACGAAATAAGACAGTAAACACTATATGACGAAAGATATAACACCCGAATATGTGCTTGGTGACCTGCGTTATCTGCAATTGCTGGCACGTAGTTTCCCGACAGTTGCGGATGCCAGTACAGAGATCATTAACCTGGAGGCGATCCTGAACTTACCGAAGGGTACGGAGCATTTCCTGTCTGATATTCACGGAGAACATCAGGCGTTCAATCATGTGCTGAAAAATGCCTCCGGAGCGATCAAGCGTAAAGTGAATGAGATATTCAGCAATACATTGCGCGATTACGAGAAGAAAGAACTCTGTACGCTGATCTATTACCCGGAACAGAAACTGGAACTGGTCAGCTCGAAGGAACCCGATCTGGACGACTGGTATCTGATCACCTTGAACCAACTGGTGAGGGTGTGCCGTAATGTATCGTCCAAATATACCCGCTCGAAAGTGCGCAAGGCATTACCGAAAGAGTTCTCCTATATCATCCAGGAGCTGTTGCATGAGTCGTCGGTCGAGCCGAATAAGTCGGCCTATGTGGACCAGATCATCAAAACGATCATCTCGACCGGGCGGGCAAACGATTTCATTATCGCCATGTGTAACCTGATACAGCGGCTGACGATCGACCTGCTGCATGTGATCGGCGATATCTACGATCGTGGCCCGGGAGCACATATCATTATGGATACCCTTTGCGACTACCATCATTTCGATATCCAGTGGGGCAACCACGATGTCCTGTGGATGGGGGCGGCCTCGGGCAACCTGGGGAGCATCGCCAATGTGATCCGCATGTGCCTCCGTTTCGGTAACCTGGCAACCCTGGAGGATGGCTATGGCATCAACCTGCTACCTCTGGCTACCTTTGCAATGGATATTTATGGCGACGATCCCTGCGAATTGTTCATGCCGAAGACTAATGGGGCCGACTCGGCTTTCGACGAAAAGACGATCCGCCTGATCTCGCAGATGCACAAGGCAATAACGATCATCCAGTTCAAGCTGGAAGGGGATATTATCCGCCGCCGCCCCGAATTCGATATGGACGACCGCCTGTTGTTACACCATATCGACCTGAAACGCGGGACCATCCATCTGGACGGGAAAGAGTATGAACTGAAAGACAAAAACTGGCCTACCATCAACCCGAAAGACCCGTACGCGCTGTCTATCGAGGAGGAAGACCTGATGCACCGCATGCTCCACTCGTTCGAATGCAGCGAGAAGCTGAAGAAACATATGCGTTGCCTCTTCCGGCATGGCAGTATGTATCAGGTTTGTAACTCCAACCTGCTGTTTCATGCCTCTGTCCCGATGAACGCCGACGGAACGTTGAAGAACATTTGTATCGAAGGGCAGGAATACAAGGGTAAGGCTTTGCTGGATAAGGTCGACCAGTTGATCCGTACCGCTTATTTCGATTCGGACGGCTCTCCGGAGAAGGACTTTGCCCTCGATTACATCTGGTATCTTTGGGGAGGAAAAGACTCTCCTTTGTTCGACAAGAGCAAGATGGCAACCTTCGAACGGGCTTTTATCGACGACAAGGCGGTGCAGAAGGAAGACAAAGGGGCGTATTATACCCTGCGTGAAGAAGAAAAGGTATGCGATATGATACTGGACGAGTTCGGGGTGACCGGGCCTCACCGCCATATCATTAACGGTCATGTGCCTGTCCGCTCCATCCAGGGAGAAAACCCGATCAAGGCAAACGGCAAGTTGCTGGTTATCGACGGCGGTTTCTCCAGACCTTACCATCCCGAGACCGGTATTGCCGGTTATACGCTGGTTTATCATTCCCGCGGTTTCCAGTTGGTACAGCACGAACCGTTCCTGTCTACCGACCAGGCAATCAAGGAAGGCCGTGATATCCGTTCCACCACGATTGTGGTCGAGTTGAGCTCTCACCGCCAGATGGTGAAAGATACCGATAAAGGCGCCGACCTGCAACGCCAGATCCATGACCTGGAAAAGTTGCTGTATGCCTACCGCAACGGATTTATCAAAGAGAAGGAACGGAGTGAGTATTGAATATAGAAATAATTGAACCTACTTTTCCCTTGATGGAAAAGTAGGCAAAAGATCAAGGCTTAACCGGCTTCACTGCTCCGGTGAAAGACTTCGCTGAAAAATCCGAAACTCGCTTCGCTCAGACAACGGATTTTTTTAACCGCTTCGTCTTCCCCCTACGCGGACGTTCACCCGCTTAGGCCTTTTCAAGGAAGCTGTGCTTCCTCTTAGGATGGCCGATACCGGTACTTATAGAACAAAAACTTGCGGATTTAACAGGTAGTATCGGCAATCTTAAGAGAACGCAAAGCGTTCTATGAAAGGCCTCATCTGGTGAGCGTAAAGCGAAGCATCCGTAGTGAGCGCCCGGAGGCTGTGCTGTTTGAGCGTAGCGAGTTCACAGACGACAGCGAACGTAGGATGCGGAGTAGCGAAGCGGATGCAGCCTTGAACTTTTGGTTACTTTTCTTTCAAGAGAAAAGTAACATTCAAAACTGATAAGATGTGAAACTCTCAAATAGGATAATAACTAAATAGAAATGTTTAAACAAATCGCTTTACCATACTTCCTCTTGCCGCTTCTCCTGGCCCTCCTTTTTATGGGAGGCCTGGTGTACGGTGCCGTTTCCATCCCGCTGGAGAGCGTGATCGATATCCTTCTGGGGAAAGACGTGGGCCGGCCCGCCTGGCAGAATATCATCTTGCAATCCCGTTTCCCGCAGGCGGTTACGGCTTTGCTTGCCGGAGCCTCGCTGGCTACCAGCGGCCTGTTATTGCAGACTCTGTTCCGTAACCCGCTGGCAGGCCCTTCCATCCTGGGGATCAGCGACGGGGCAAACCTGGGAGTCGCGGCCATCATGCTCTATTTCGGCGGGACGCTCAGTATGGTGACGGAGTTGCCCATCAGCGGTTACCTGGCGGTTATTATCGCTGCCTTTGCCGGTGCCGCTTGTATCCTGGGACTGATCATCTGGTTTTCGGCAAAGGTGAAGAGCAATGTCATGCTGCTGATCATCGGTATCATGATCGGTTACCTGGCCTCTTCCCTGATCTCCGTCCTGAATTACTATGCCTCGACGGATAAGGTGCACGCCTTCGTCATGTGGGGCCTCGGCAATTTCTCCGGCGTATCGCTGATGCAACTGCCTTATTTCCTCCTGTTCACGTTGGCCGGCCTGCTGCTGGCAATCCTTTTGATAAAGCCGTTGAACGCCCTGCTGCTGGGCGAAATGTACGCGGCCAACCTGGGGATCAAGATCAAGTGGACCCGTATTGCCATCCTGTTCTGTACCGGTTTACTGACGGCTACGACGACCGCTTTCTGTGGCCCGATCTCCTTCATCGGACTTGCCGTGCCGCATATCGCCCGTCTGATGCTGGGTTCGTCCAACCATAAGATGCTGGTGCCCGTCACGATGCTTGCCGGTTCCTGTATCGCCCTGTTGTGTAATATACTGATGGTGATGCCCGGAACCAATAATATACTCCCGTTGAATGCCGTAACCCCCATGCTGGGTGCGCCGGTCATTATTTATGTGATTGTGAATCGTAAAAATATCCAATACTTCGACTGATGAATATGCAAGAACCTGTAATAGAAGCCAGCCGCCTCAGTATTGGCTACCTGCTGAAAGGCGGAAAGCGCAAGGTCATCCATGACGACCTGAACCTGCGCCTGCGACCGGGCGAAGTCACCTGCCTTCTCGGACTGAACGGTGCCGGAAAGTCAACGTTGCTGCGCACGCTCTGCGGTTTCCAGCCTCCCTTGAGCGGCGAGATCCGCCTGATGGGAAAACCGTTGTCTTCCTACTCTCAAAGCAACTTTTCACTGACGGTAGGTGTTGTACTGACGGAAAAGACGAATGCGGGCGGCATCACCGTTTACGAACTGGTGTCTTTGGGCCGTCATCCGTACACCGGTTTCTTCGGACAGTTGAAGAAAACCGATAGGGAGATTATCGAACAATCGCTGACGGCAGCCGGCATTGCCCATAAAGCACAAAACTACGTATCCGAACTGAGCGACGGTGAACGGCAGAAAGCCATGATCGCCAAAGCCCTGGCACAACAATGCCCGATCATCCTGCTGGACGAGCCGACGGCTTTCCTCGACGTTACCAGCCGGATCGAGACCATGGTGCTGCTGCATAAGCTGGCCGTAGAACAACATAAAGCGATCCTGCTTTCCACCCACGACCTCGACCTGGCGATCCAGATGGGCGATTGCCTCTGGCTACAGGAAAAAGGCCGTCCGATGGCGTGCGGTACGCCCGAAGACCTGATCCTGAGCGGCGCCTTCGAGTCTTTCTTCGGAAAAGAAGGGATTGTCTTCGATCCGTCAACCGGAAAACTGAATACGAAGGCACCCGTCGAACCGATAGGAGTGGAGGGCGACTTCCTTGTTTCCTATTGGGTAGGCAATGCTATGATCCGTAACGGCTTCCGTCCTTCGGCAGTGAAAGACGGACAGCCCAATATCAACTGCCTCGACGCCCGTCATCTGTCACTGACCCTGCCCGGAGGGGAGGTGAAGGTCTTATCCGGGGTGGCAGCACTGGTCGAAACGGTAAGGAGAGTAGGACCGATCCCTACTGTTCGCACACTGCCGCATCCCGATGTGGAACACAACTGCATCCCGGTGCGGTAGCCAGCCGCATCCTGATGCGGAACTTCACCGCATCCCGGTGCGGTATCATGCGAACAGCAGGGGGCGACACCTCTCTCCTTGCCGGAGCAGCCTGCCAGCATAAGGGCGGGCGTGGTAACCTCCTTGGTGCACAGGGAGGAAAGGATGAATAGAACGAAAGTATAACAAGATAAGTGTAGATGAATTATGGCAAATGAAATAATCGGACGGCTGGAGAACGAGAAAGTGAGCCGTCTGCTGTTACAGTATGCTATCCCGGCGGTGATCGGGACGATGGTAAATGCTTTGTATAATATTGTGGACCGTGTCTTTATCGGTCAGGGAGTCGGTGCGCTGGCTATTGCCGGACTGACGCTGACCTTCCCGATCCTGCTCTTCTTGCAGGCATTCGGTATGCTGGTGGGGGCAGGTGCGGCTACCCGTGTCTCCATCCATCTGGGGCGGAAAGCGAACGAGATGGCGGAAAAGGTCCTGGGAAATGCCTTTACGCTGACATTCATTATTACGATCATCACGGTCGTTCCCTGTATGATCTGGATGGAAGACCTCCTGCTGGCCTTTGGCGGAAGCGAACAAACGATTCCTTATGCCAAAGACTACCTGAATATTGTGGTCCCCGGAACGATCCTGACTTCGCTCAGCTTTGGTTTCAACGCTGTCATGCGTGCATCCGGCTATCCGAAGAAGGCCATGTTTACCATGCTGATCGGAGCGATAGCCAACGTGATACTCGACCCGATCTTTATCTTCTGGCTGGATATGGGTATCCGGGGGGCAGCCATCGCAACGATCATCTCCATGCTGCTCAGTACCCTGTTCGTCATGAACCATTTTATTCAGAAAGACAGCATTGTCCGTTTCCATAAAGGTACTTTCAAACTGGAGGGCCATGTGGTATGGAATATCCTGACGATCGGTGTTTCGCCTTTCGCCATGCAGCTGGCGGGCAGCCTGGTTGTCGTTATCCAGAACTACGCCTTGAAACAATATGGCGGCGACCTGGCTTTGGGGGCCAACGGTATTATCACCAGCGTCGGGATGCTTCTGGTGATGTTGATTATCGGTATTGCGCAGGGGATGCAGCCGATTGTCGGCTTCAACTACGGAGCTGGTCAGCATAAGCGTGTGCAGGATACCCTGTGGCTGGTGATTATCACATCGACCGTTATTATGGGGATCGGTTGTCTGTGCAGTGTCCTGTTTCCGGAAATAATAGCCCGGGCCTTTACCAACGACCCCGAACTGATTGAGGTGACGGCAAACGGTTTGCGTATCAGCCTGCTCGTTTTCGTGGTGGTCGGTTCGCAGATTTCCATCAGCCAGTTCTTCCAGAGTATCGGTATTGCCTGGAAAGCGATGTTCCTGAGCCTGAGCCGTCAGTGTCTTTTCCTGATTCCTGCCCTTTTGACATTCCCGCATGTGTGGGGACTGGACGGGGTGTGGTATGCATCACCGTTTTCAGACTTCATTGCGGCCGTAACTGCTTGGGGTTTCCTGTGGTACCATGTTAAAAACATAAAAAGTAAAGGGATAAATTGAACTTACCGGCACGTTATTTGTCTATATATACAAAAAGAGATATATTTGACGCGGATGGCCTGGCTAAGAAAAATGTACATTGATGTTTTAATCCGCGTTATCCGTATCATCCGCGTCAAAAATATCTCAGTATCCGATTAACAATTAAAAAGAATAGAAGTATGAAAAGAGTATTATTATTGCTAGCTGTCCTGCTGTTTAGTGCCGGTTCAGGGACAATGATGGCACAACAGGATAAAGCAGCCGAGAAAGCTGCCAAGAAAGCAGAGAAAGAAGCCCGTAAAGCAGCCGAAGAAGCTGAAAATATGGCATTGTTCGAACAAGCCGTCCAGGCTCTTAACGACAAGGACTTCGTGCTCGAAGCCGATCGTGTGGAATTTAAACGCGGACGTTTTGTTTATGTCACTCCGAGTACCAACTTCGTCTCTATGGATGGCAACCGCGCAACTATCCAGTTGGCATTCAACGGAGCTTACGCAGGTCCTAACGGTATCGGTGGAATCACTGTAGAAGGAAACGCTTCGAATGTGGAAATGAAGACCGATAAGAAAGGCAATATTACTTTCAGTATGATGGTACAAGGCGTAGCCGTTTCGGCAAACGTGACTTTCCGCATGGTGAAAGGTTCCAACAAATGTACGGCCACTGTCAGTCCGAACTTCAACAGCAACCGTGTTTCATTTACCGGTACCCTGTATCCGACCGAACAGTCTAACGTGTTTAAGGGACGTTCCATCTAACGTAACAGATAACACAGATAACACAGATCGAGCAGATTGACGCAGATATTTTAATTAATAAATCTGTGTTCATCTGCTCGATCTATGTTATCTGCGTGCTATTTGTATTTTAAACGATCACTCTGCCTGATTACTTCTTTATCTGATCTACCGTGTGGAACAGCATGATCTGTAAAACCGGATTGGCGTCGTCATCGAGTGTTTCGATCAGTTTTTTCAATTCGGCATCGCCATGTTTACCTTCGGCTTCCTGTAAGGCGTAGACCTGGCGGGTACGTACGGCAACGTTGCTATTCTGTGTCGTGCTCCAGTTGGTGATGTGCGGATAATCGTCCATCAGCGTCCAGTATGAATTGCCCGGATAGTCGGTCATCTTGTAGATCTGGTTGTCTTTCTTGTCATAGATGTAGTAATGCTCGTCGACATACGGCTTATACGAATGGCAACGCAGGATATAGAACATCAGGTAGCGCTCGGTCTCGATCGTCGGATGCACCTGGGCGAAAGTGGTGGGATATTTGCTTTGGTCGATGATACGCGGAATGACCTGCAAGTCTTGCCGGATTTCAAAGATGGTATCATTGCCCAAATTAGCCATAAAGGCCCCTTTAGGGCTCTTTACCAGGCTTCCGTAGGCCAGACGCCCGTGGCTATCGTGAGGCAGTTGGGTTGGGAAGCGGATCGGTAATTTTTTTACCGTGCTTCCGTCTTCTTTGCGGACGACCGAATAGCGCGGACCTCCCGGATTGTATCTGAAATAATTGAGCAGGAGCGAGTCGTTGAGGATCGTGATCTCTTTCGCTTTGTTGAGGAAGGTACGTTTGAAGTTCCCTTCGAGGTCGTAGACATACGTGCATCCTTTCTTTAGGTTGGCATCCTGAACGAAGATCTCTTTCCGGAGGGTATCGACGGCATAGCTGCTTATATAGCTGTATTCGCCCGGTCCTCCGCCCTTATGGTCGATTTTCCGGACCAGGCTGCCGTCTCTTTTGAATATATAAATAGCCGCTTGCTCTTCTTGTGCGTAGATGAAGTCGTTAGTCAGCAAATATTCGTTGCCCTCGCATGTCCCGATTTGCCTCAGAAGCGTACTGTCGTTGGTCTCCAGTGGTATATACAACGCATCGGAGAGATCGCTCAGGCGGATATTCGTTTCCGGATAATTCTCTTCTACATTAAAAAAGATAGGTTTTTCTCCTTCATACCAGATGGGAGCGGCCGGCTGTATTGTTGTTTCTGCCGTTTCTTCTCCGTTATCCGGTTGTGCGGCGGAATCTTTTTTCGTACCTGAGCAACCGGTTGCCAGGAAAAAAGTAAAAAATAGAAGAGGTAATGTTTTCATGTTGTAGTCTGTTATAAAGTTGGCGTAATATAAGAATAAAGAAGAGTCAGGCAATGCCTATGGCCGTTTTTTATACTTATTCGTCTCGTATATAAAGATATTTTGTAGATTTGTTCTCATTTATTAATTCTATTTATTCAGTAATTATGCAATTATCAATCGACCAAAAAGACATAGACAAATTCATCATGATAGGCGACAAGGTGCTTATCAAGCCGAAGAATCCGCAGAGTCAGACTAAATCAGGCCTTTACCTGCCGCCCACCGTACAGCAGGAGAAGATACAAAGCGGCTATATCATCAAGGTAGGTCCCGGTTTTCCACTGCCTTCGCAGAAGGAAGAGCATGAAGTATGGGAGAAGAAGGAAGACGAAGCCGTCCATTATCTGCCTTTGCAGGCGCACGAAGGCGATCTGGCTGTTTATCTGCAGAATGCCGCTTACGAGATTAAGTTTAACGACGAAAAGTTCCTGATCGTGCCCCATTCGGCGATTTTAATGCTGCTTCGCGACGAAGGATTGTTCGAATAAAGCCTTTTTCTTTGGCAAAATACTAATAGATTCACTTTTTTGATATATTTTTGCAAGCAAATCAACAAAATAAACTATCAACAGTAGCGATTAGAATGAATAAAATTGTAAGTAAAGAACATTTCTCTGCCAATGTCGTGAAGCTGGAAGTGGAGGCTCCTCTGATTGCCCGCTCACGCAAAGCTGGTCACTTTGTGATCGTGAAGGTGGGAGAGAAAGGTGAACGTATCCCTTTAACCATTGCAGGTGCAGATACTCAGAAAGGAACCATCACACTTGTGATTCAGGCTGTAGGCGGTTCATCCAAGAAGATCTGCGATTTGAACGTAGGCGATTATATTACCGACCTGGTAGGTCCGCTGGGACAGGCTACCCATATCGAAAAGGTAGGTACCGTAGTTTGCGCCGGAGGTGGTGTAGGTGTAGCCCCGCTGCTGCCTATCGTTGAGGCTTTTCATAAGGCAGGCAACCGGGTGATCGTTGTTCTGGCGGCCCGTACGAAAGACCTGGTGATTCTGGAAGAACAGATGAGTGCAAACTCAGACGAAGTGATCGTTATGACCGACGACGGCTCATACGGTACCCAGGGACTGGTAACAAACGGCGTAGAAAGTGTCATCAACCGTGAGAAGGTAGACCTTTGTGTAACCATCGGCCCGGCCATCATGATGAAATTCGTTTCAGCCCTTACAAAGAAATATGAGATACCTACTGTCGCTTCGTTGAACACGATCATGGTAGACGGAACCGGCATGTGTGGTGCTTGCCGTATCACGGTAGGCGGAAAGACCAAGTTTGTCTGTGTGGACGGACCGGAGTTCGATGCCCACCAGGTTGATTTCGATGAGATGCTTATGCGTCTGGGTGCTTATAAAGATATTGAAAAGAAATAACCACTGAAACAAATGACAACAGCAGAATTAATTGCAGCCCGCCGTTCCGAACCCTGGAGAGAAGAACTGCGCAAAAGCAAAAAAAATAAAGAACGCACGGATATTCCCCGTGTAGAAATGAATGAACTGGATGCCGAATACCGTAGTCATACCCGCCTGGAAGAGGTAAACCTGGGATTGACGAAGGAACAGGCCATGCAGGAGGCACAACGTTGCCTCGACTGCCCGAATCCGACCTGTATGGAAGGCTGTCCGGTAAGTATCAATATCCCGACGTTTATCAAGAATATCGAACGGGGTGAATTTCTGGAAGCGGCTAGGGTCCTGAAAGAAACCAGTGCCCTGCCTGCCGTTTGCGGCCGTGTATGTCCGCAGGAAAAGCAGTGCGAAAGCAAATGTATCCACTTGAAGATGAAAAAGGCTCCTGTTGCTATCGGTTATCTGGAGCGTTTCGCAGCCGACTACGAACGGGAGAGCGGCAATATCTCCGTACCGGAGGTAGCAGAAAAGAACGGTATCAAGGTAGCCGTAATCGGTTCCGGTCCTGCCGGACTGTCTTTTGCCGGTGATATGGCAAAACGCGGATACGACGTGACGGTGTTCGAGGCGCTGCACGAGATTGGCGGCGTATTGAAATACGGTATTCCCGAATTCCGTTTGCCGAATAAGATTGTAGACGTGGAAATCGAAGGCCTGCGTAAGATGGGAGTGAAGTTCGTCACGAACTGCATCGTCGGAAAGACTATCAGTTATGACGATCTGCATGAAGAAGGCTTCAAAGGCTTCTTTGCAGCCAGCGGTGCCGGTCTGCCTAACTTTATGAATATACCGGGCGAAAACCTGATTGGTGTCATGTCGTCCAACGAATACCTGACACGTGTCAACCTGATGGATGCCGCCAATCCGGAGAGCGATACGCCGGTATTGCAAGGCAAGAAAGTGGCCGTAATCGGTGGTGGTAACACGGCGATGGACTCTGTACGTACAGCCCGCCGCCTGGGAGCCGAACGTGCTATGATTGTTTACCGTCGTAGCGAAGAGGAAATGCCTGCCCGTGTGGAAGAAGTAAAACATGCCAAGGAAGAAGGTGTGGAATTTATGACGCTGCATAATCCTATCGAATATATCGGCGATGAAAGAGGCCGTGTCAAACAGATGCGTTTGCAGAAGATGGAGCTGGGCGAACCGGATGCTTCCGGACGTCGCCGTCCGGTGGCTATCGAAGGAGCCATCGATACCATTGATGTGGACGAGGTAATCGTCAGCGTCGGTGTTTCTCCTAACCCGCTTATCCCGCGTGCCTTCAGCGGCCTGGAAGTAAGCAAATGGGGAACAATCGTAGTCGATCAGGATACCATGCGTTCCGCTTTGCCGGATGTATATGCCGGAGGCGACATCGTTCGTGGTGGTGCAACCGTAATCCTGGCCATGGGCGACGGTCGTAAGGCTGCTGCCGCGATGGATGCCGGCTTACAAGGAAAATAATCCGTATCTGATAAAGATAAGGCCCGGTCTGATTGCAGGCCGGGCTTTTTTATTGTTTGTGAAAAAAACGTCAAAATAACTGTTATAAGCCGAATTTTAAGCGCTTACATCCGAAATGTTATTGGAATGCTAAATTAATTCTTATATTTGCGTCTAATCGATTATTCAGAAAAGACATATAGGAGAGGTAAAGAAGATATTTATACGATAGTTATAAATATTGGTGTGTCTATGAAGGGAGGGCTGTGGCAGAAATGCTATGGCCCTTTTTGTTAAATTGTAAGTATGATATTGTTTGCAACTAATTAATAGTTACATTTGCAAAAAGATTAACCAAATGGGGACTAAAGAAAAACTTATAGAACGTTTTAAGGCTTTACCGTCAGATTTCACATTTGATGAATTAGAAAAGCTTTTAAAATGTTTTGGCTATGAAAAATCGAATAAAGGCAAAACGTCTGGTTCGAGGGTGGTTTATAAGAATAAGGATAAACGTCCGATCATGCTGCATAAGCCGCATCCGGGCAATATCATTAAGACATACGCCATGAAGCAGGTATTAAATGATTTGATTGATGCAGGATTTATTAAATGAAGGAGGCTACGATGAATACATTAACTTATAAAGATTATATCGGCTCTGTTAATTTCAGCGAGAAAGATAATGTCTTCTTTGGAAAGGTAGAAGGCATTAATGCACTTGTGAATTTCGAGGGAGAAAGCGTGAGTGAATTACGGAAGGCTTTTCAAGAGGCTGTAGATGATTATCTGGCATATTGCGAAGAGGAAGGCATTGAGCCTCATAAAAGCTATTCAGGTTCTTTGAATGTGCGTATTTCGCCCGAAATTCATAATAAAATAGCTATGCTGGCTAAACAAGCAGGGATTTCTATAAATGCATTTATAAAAGAAGCATTGGAAAAACAAGTAGCATCTTCGTTCTGACACACGGCCTCGCATTTAGAGCGGGGCTTTTTTTATTATCTCTATTTACAAAATAAAAAGCCCCGATATTGCAAGCAATACCGAGGCCTTTTGGAAGCGAGCGGAAGACGGGACTCGAACCCGCGACCCTAACCTTGGCAAGGTTATGCTCTACCAACTGAGCTACTTCCGCAATTAAATCAAAATGTACTCGAAGCGGGACTTGAACCCGCACAGCCGCAATGGCCAAAGGATTTTAAGTCCTTCGTGTCTACCGATTCCACCATTCGAGCATCCCTTCTCTTAGAGATGAGCGGAAGACGGGACTCGAACCCGCGACCCTAACCTTGGCAAGGTTATGCTCTACCAACTGAGCTACTTCCGCATTGTTTTCGTTTGCGTGTGCAAAGGTAGACGAAATTTTTGTATTTGCAAACATTTGACTAAAAAAATCTCTTTAGAGGATGATTTTTTTAATACCGGATTAATAATTTGTTCCCCTGCTGAGTGACATCGAATCTCGTTAATGCAAATTCTGACGGGCCATCTGACGGAGTTCCAGTACCATACGCTATTTCGTATTTGGTTCCGCACTTGGGGCATTCTGCCCAGCCGGTATTGTCAGCTTTGACCATTGTATTTTTATTTGCTTCGTGAGGACAGCAGAGGTCATAGGCATAATACTTGGTGTTACCGTTGGAATCGAATCCGCTAACCACCAGTACTCCCGAATATCCGAGTTGCGTACCGTAGTTCTGACCGCTGGTAGATGTTATTTCTTTAAAATTAAGAGCACCTACCAGGTCTTTGTCTTTGTAGGTCAAATCCAGTTCCAGATATACCCGTGCATAAGGAACATTCGAGACGTTTACCTTATTGCACGATATCGCCAACAGTACTACCAAACAAAAAAATATTCTTTTCATGTGTTTATGCTAACAGTTCCTTTTCTGCTTCGTTTACTTTACTAAACGAGAAACCGTCAATAATATTTTGCATCAGAGCAGAAATACTATCATTGCATAGATTACCGATACTACCTTCGTGCGTATGGCTGACCGCTTTATTCGGAGTGAATTTGCCCACTTCTATATTCAGACCGACCTGTTTGTAAGCGTCGCGGAAAGGCACACCCTCCAATACGAGGCGGTTCACCTCTTCTACGCTGAACAATAAGGCATATTTGTCATCTTCCAGAATATGGTCGTTTACCTTCACTTCGCGCATCATGTGCGTTACCATGCGGATACAATCCTTCAGTTCGTCGAAAGCAGGCAGGAACACCTCTTTGATAATCTGCAAGTCGCGGAAATACCCCGACGGCAGGTTGTTGCATATTAATGTAATCTGCTGCGGCAGGCCCTGTATCTTGTTACATTTTGCGCGCGTCAGTTCGAACACGTCCGGATTCTTTTTATGCGGCATGATGCTCGAACCTGTCGTAAACTGGTCCGGCAATTTGATGAATCCAAAGTTCTGGCTGTTGAACATGCAAGCATCGAAGGCCAGTTTTGAAAGCGTTGCGGCAATGCCCGCCATAGCGAAAGCCACCGTACGTTCCATCTTGCCGCGTCCCATCTGTGCATAGACAACGTTGTAGTCCATCGAGTCGAAACCCAGCAGGTCGGTTGTCATCTGTCGGTTCAGCGGGAAAGACGAACCATATCCGGCTGCCGAACCCAGCGGGTTACGGTTGCATACCTTATAAGCTGCCTGCATCATCTGCAAATCATCCGCCAGGCTCTCGGCATACGCCCCGAACCACAGGCCGAACGATGAAGGCATCGCAATCTGTAAATGCGTATACCCCGGCATCAGTACTTCTTTGTAACGGTTACTCTGGCTGATCAACACCTCGAACAAGCCGTTCGTCAGTTCTACCAACTCCCGGATTTGTGCACGCGTGTACAGTTTCAAATCCAGCAACACCTGGTCGTTGCGCGAACGTCCGCTATGTATCTTCTTGCCGATATCGCCCAAGCGGCGTGTAAGCATCAGTTCCACCTGCGAATGAACGTCTTCCACGCCCTCTTCGATCACGAACTCACCGCGGTCGGCCACGGCATAGATGTTTTTCAGCTCCGCCAGCAGAACCGTCAGTTCTTCTTTTGCGAGCAACCCGATGCTTTCCAGCATCGTTATATGAGCCATCGAGCCAAGAACGTCGTATTTAGCCAGGTAAAGGTCCATCTCGCGGTCCTTACCTACGGTAAATGTTTCGACTTCCTTGTCTACCTGTACATTTTTTTCCCAAAGTTTCTGAGCCATAATGCGGAGAATTAATAGGGCAGGGAGGCAATCACTGTTGATATTTTGTCGAGAGCGTCCTGCAACGGTTTTGATACCATCGGTTTGATAAACGGGTTCAGATCGGCGCGTATCGTCATTTTCAATCGCGTATCGGCCTCTTCCACTTGTTTCAGTTGAATCCACAAGAAGAGTGGCACGGGCGAATTGGTTGTAGTAAATTTGATCGTTTTGTTCGGTTCGCGTTCTACGATCTGAAAAGTTATTTTACCTACGGGATCGACAGCGAAACTGCAAGAGTCGCTGTCGAACTCGAAGTCTTTGATTTTATCTTGTGGAATGCGGTCCTTCACCCGTTCCAGATTGGAAAGGTCGGACAGCATTGCATAGACACGATCCTCGTTATAGGGGATCGTTTTGATCTCACTTACAAATTCTGTCATTTCGGGTCATTTATGATTAAACACCAGGATTCCAGTTTGAGGGATCCTTACGCCATTCTTGGAGGATTGAAATTTCGGATTCGTCGATATAATCCGTGCGTACGGCTTCTTCCAGGACTGCATCGTAATTGCTCAAGGTTGTCAACTGTACTTTTGCATCTTTGAATGCTTCTACAGCAACAGGGAATCCATATGTAAAGATAGCAACCATACCGACCACATCGCAACCGAAATTACGTACTGCTTGTACGGCTTTCAGACTGCTTCCTCCGGTCGATACCAAGTCTTCGATGATGACAACTTTCGAACCCGGTTTCAGTTCACCTTCGATCAGGTTTTCCAGTCCGTGATCTTTTGGGGTAGCACGAATATAAACAAATGGAAGTCCAAGCAAATCGGCTACTAATGCACCCTGTGCAATAGCCCCTGTGGCTACACCTGCGATAGCATCTGCGTTTTCATATTTTTCGCTGATTACGCGTGCCAGTTCCAATTTGATGAAACTACGAACAGCCGGATAAGAAAGCGTCTTTCTGTTATCATTATAAATGGGTGATCTCCAGCCTGAAGCCCAAGTGAACGGATTTGCCGGTTGTAATTTAACGGCTTTAATCTTTAATAATTTTTCTGCAACTAATCTTTCCAGTGTTTTCATACAATCCTACATATATATTTATATCAGTCTGCAAAAGTAGGTAAACAGAATGAGATAACCTTGTAGAACCTGAAAAAAATGAGGGGTTAAAAAGATGTTATTGAAAATAAAAGGCCACCGGGCAGCCTTCGGGAGGCATTGACCGGCAGCCTTATCCCTACGGCAGCCGCAGCCGTATCCTAAGGGATAGTTTCAAATACAGGGTGATCCCTTTCCGTGCCAGGCGGAGCAGCAGGGCTGGGATAAGTTTCAGTAACGATAGCCGTTTTATCATCTGTTGACGGTTTGAAATGAAACAAAAAATTAAGCAAAGCAAGAATGAATTCGATGATTCGTTTGAATTTGGACATGGTTGTTTTAGGGTTAAATGAATGATTAAATAATAATCTCAACAATCGCCCGTACCGTCTTCTCCATCTGGACCAGGCTTTGGCGGTAGGTTTCGCGGTCGTCGCCGTTTAGTTCGCTGATATACGGGCTGTAGGCTATCTCGCGGGCATAGGCTTCCGGATTGTTGTTGGCCTGCCAGGCGGTACGGTAGTTGTTGCGGATCAGGCGGGCGAAGTCGAGAAAGGAATTTTCGCGGGTGTCGTACCGGCGGAAATCCAGGGAGTAACTGCCGGTGTTCACTGTCGTTTTGCCACCGTGCCAGTACTGGTTACTGCAACCGTAGGCCGTCAGACCGAAATAGTTGTTGCTGCCCGTTGCCAGTTTGCTCATTCCCCATCCGCTTTCGAAGGCAGCCTGTGCCAGTATCACGGTGGGATTCATGTTGAAAGAGGCTCCCGCAGACACGGCGGCCTGCAGGGAGTTCTTGACGAAGTTGATTTGTTGTGCTGTCATACTTTTTAATTGAAGATTGAAAATTAAAAATTACTCAATTTCCGGGCGGTCGCTTCCACCTCCGCTTCCGCCTTCTTCCGGTGTTTCCGGCTCCTTGCCGATGCGTTCGAGGCTTACTTTTTCGATCATGGCGCGTAGCTTATCGCCGGGGGTGAAGATGATTTTCGGTTTACGGATCATGTTGGCTTGAAAATCTTTTTCTTCGACTGTTCCGGAACTACCGATCGACAACCGGAAATTACCTAGTCTTCCAAGTTGAACTACTTCGTTGCGGAGTAAAGCTTCTTCCATCGCACGGATCAGGCCGAGAACAACCAGTGCCACGTCGCCATCGCTCGCAGTGGAACGGTCGGCTATCAATTCACAGATGGAGTCGAAATCCATCATTCCACTCACCGGGGCGGATGCGTAATAACGTTTCGCATCCGCTACCGCTCCTTGGGTAAGGTCTTTTTTCAAGACCAGCTTGTACTTTACTGACATACTGTTAAATATTTAAGGGTTAGTGTGATAAGAACTTGTTTCTGAACTACATTGCAAAGATAATACAGGCATTTACCTTCATGGGAGGCTGTGGAATGGTGCAGGATGTTCAGTGTGTATTTTATTTGATAAATATTCGTCTTTTTTGATACAACTTATTGATATTGTTTGTATATTGTAGTGTGTTAATATTGTAATTTATAAATAATTATGGAAGACAAAAAAATAGAAGTATCTCCCTGGGGGAGAGCCTATGGCGTAACGGAATTCGCCCAACTGTATTTCCCCGGCCACACGCCGGTTGTTGCCTATAAGCGTATGTGGGAATGGATACGCACCTCCCGCGGATTGAAAGCCAAGCTGGAAGCTGTCGGATGGGTAAAATTTCAGAAACTATATACTCCAAAACAGGTTGCCGTCCTGGTGGAACACCTAGGCGAACCCTGAGCATGTTAAATTAAAAAATAGTTCTAATGAACTTGAATCAAAAACAAACCGTTGAATGTACGTTGTATTTCTCGGCATTCGACACGCAAACATTGATGTTAACCACCCTCGAACGCTACATTGCTGACGTCAGAAGCGGAAAACACAAAAAAGCGGTAGAAAAAGTGCAAGCCTATTTAGCTGCCAGTGAAAATGAAAAAGCCGAAGCCGGTAAGAAAAGACTCCCTCTGCTGGTACCCGGCGGAGCGATGGCTGGAGGCCGTAAACTCGAACATATGGTTCGTTACTCCGGTTGCATCTGCATCGATCTTGATGATGTGCTGTTGCCACCTGAGCAAATTCTCAGCCAGGCTGCGCAACTCGGTTATGTGAAAGCCGGGCATATCAGTCCTTCCCATACGGGAAACAAACTCTTTGTGCTGGTGGACAGCGATCAGGAACATCATCTGCAAGCGTTCGAACAGGTGCGTTCGATGATCGAGAAAGACCTCCCCGGTGTAACGGTGGATATCTCCGGCAAGGATGCCAACCGCGGTTGCTTTGCCAGCTATGATCCGGAAGCTTTTTATAAAGAGGTGGCCGAAGTGGTGCATGTCCCGCAGGAAACGGTGCCGGTGGCGAAAAAGGCTCCGGCTGTCCGTGCGTCGTCCTATCCGGACAATTCGCTGTCCAACTACATCGACAAATTTGAAGCAAACAATCCTTTTGCCGGTGGCGGCCGTCATAGCTTCGTGTTGAAGCTGGCTTCGGCCTTGAACAGTGCGGGGTTCGACGAAAACGAAGTGATGGCCGAATGCCTGCGCCGTTATGTGGAACCGGGCTTTGCGGAGAAGGAAATCCGGGGCATCGTCGCAGACGTGTACCGCCGTTACCGTTCGTCGCACGGCAGCAATCCCTGGTGTCCTCCGACGGCCTCTACCGGACAAAAGAGTCTCACGAGTCTCACAAGTCTCACCCCCATTTCTGAAAATCCACCAACAGAGGGTGATTCGCCTCTGGGCTTTGATATTGATCCTGATGAGGTCGATTTGCCCCACTTCGACAGAGCGATTTTGGAGCGTTGCCCCGGACTGATTAGTGAGATTCTGAAGGTGGCTACCGACGACCGCGAATACGACCTGTTGCTCCTCTCTTCGCTGACTGTACTGAGCACCATCATGCCGGGTGTCAGCGGCATGTTGAAGAATCAATTGTATAAACCGCCTTTCTATACCTTGATCGTCGGCCCTTCTGGAAGTGGCAAAGGGAGCATCAATGTGGTCCGTAAACTGGCTGATCCCTGGCAAAACTACGTGTACGACGTTTCGAAAGCGCAAGTGAAGGAATACGAGGAGAAAAGAGAGGCATCAGACAACTACAAGGCGCAGGTACGTGCCGCGAAAGGTAAGAAGCCGGCCGGCCCTCCTGTCGAAGAGCCGGAGCT
This sequence comes from Parabacteroides goldsteinii DSM 19448 = WAL 12034, assembly GCF_000969835.1. Taxonomy (GTDB): domain Bacteria; phylum Bacteroidota; class Bacteroidia; order Bacteroidales; family Tannerellaceae; genus Parabacteroides; species Parabacteroides goldsteinii. Next base: position 1,040,873 of record NZ_KQ033912.1, on the reverse strand, counting down.
GGTTCGTCAGAAGCACCTGCACATGAGTGGTTACACGACGACGGCGCGTATGATCGAACAGTTGGACGTGAATAGCCCTTATGCTTCGTTTTTGTATGAGACGGAACTCGAGTCGGTCAATAATACCATTGCGCAAGAGTTCGGAGGGTATAGTTACGTCTTGAACCAGGCTTTCCAGCATGAACGGATCAGCTGTTCGTCGAAGACCAACGGGACTTCTTATATCGAATTTCCCGAACTGGGTTTTCTGGCAACAGGTACTCCCGGCATGTTGACAAAGCTGATCCCTTCGACCGAGAGCGGGCTATACAGTCGCATGTTGATTTACCGCATTACCGGTCGTAGCGAATATCAACCGCTTACGTCGGCCGACGATACGCTTTGCAGCTTGCGTTATTTTGAAAGACTGGGGCAACGGGTGCTTGACATAGCGGTGCATTTGGATAGTTCTCCGACTTTTGTCTCTTTTTCCGACAAGCAGCGTAAAAGACTTGACCGCTTCTTCGAACGTGAATATAATAATGTACGTGTATTTGGCAACAACGACATAGCCTCTGTCGTGTTGCGCCATCGCCTGATCGTTTTCCGCATGGCAATGACGTTGACGGGGATCCGTAAAGGTGAATCGCGGAATACGGACGGTAAAATCGAGATAGCGGACGACGATTTCGAGATCGCTTTCCATATCGGGAAATGCTGCTTGCGTCATTCGTTGCTGGTGAGCACTTCGTTGAAGCATAGCGACACGGAGCAGCATTACAAGTTGCCGGATGCGCAAGTCGACCTTTTTGAGGCCATGCCGGATGAGTTTAAAACGTCGGATATACTCGAAGAGGCTCGTGTCCGCGGAATTAGCCGTGCGAGTGTGTTCCGTATGTTGAAAAAAGCACAGGGGTATGGTCTACTTCTTTTAGTATCAATCGGTTACTATCGAAAGACGGAAAAAGGCAAAAATGTCAAGAAATGAAAAAGGGGGGTGAGACTCGTGAGACTTTTGAGACTCATCGGTATTTCACGTTCTAAAAACGGCCTTTTTCAGAACGGGTAGTTATCGCTCCGAAAACGAGTAGGCATCGGGGTTCTGACGGGTAGGCATCCGTTGGAAAGGTATTAGGGAAAAACGTCTGTTTTACCGGATTCCAAAAGTGCTTATATCGGTTGAATATTAATCAGTAGATAGGGAAAAGAGAGTGACTAAAAAAAAGGTTCCTTTTTTCTCGCCAGCAAAATTACGACATTCTTTTAAACCACCAATCTTTTTCCGAATATTTTTTTCTTTTCTATGTCCTTTCTTATCAATACAATAACAAAGTTAGTACAAAAATCATCCTTTTTTATACGAAAGCAAAAGATGGGGAAAAACGTGACTAGAAAAAAGGAACGTTTAAACTCGTCATTTAACAATTTGTGACATTTTGACGTGTCCTACAGATAGAACTTTTATAACACTATTATTAATATTAAATTTATTGATTATGAACAAAAAGTTTTCTACTCTTATGGTCGGCGCATTGCTGGCATCAAGTGTTGGAGCTTTTGCACAGGGAAACAAATTTGGTACTACTGCTTTTACAGTCGGTAATACTGAAGAGCTTTCTGATGCAAAGTACTATGCTTTGAATGTAGGTACAACAGTTGGCAGCGAGGAGTATATCGGCGTTCAAAATTCGAATGCAGGTGTTTTCCAGTTTAAATCTCTTGCTGAAGCCAACTTGAACAGTCTTGCACAAGTAGACTCATTTCTTTGGAAAATTTCAACAGTGACTACTGATGGTGGTTTCACTCGTTTTGTGTTGGAAAACAAAGCAACAGGTGTTATTTTCTCATTCAATGAAGATAATGCAGTCGTTGGTTCAGCTGCTACTGCTACAGCGAAGTCTCAAACAATCGAAGGTCTGTCACAGTGGAAGTGGTTGGAAAGCCGTTTTACTGGTGATTTAGTATCTGCTAAGGCTTTCACTATCGATTTTGCAGATGGCGACTCTGTGATGACTGTAAAGAAAGATGCTAATAATGTTCTTTACGCTGTTAAAGATCATAAGAAAAATTCGTTAACAGGTATAAGTGTTCAAGTTGTTAAGCCTAATACATGGGTAATGAGCGCTGTTGATCTGAATACGAAGGGTGACGCTGTTAAGTATATGCAGTTGACTTTCGATGGTGCTGCTGCTACTAACAATCTGTTCGCTGACAAATATCAGGTTCAGGGTATTGCTGCTGCTGCAAAACCTGCTGAATTCATTACTACAATTAATGGAACAAAAGAAGGATGGACTACTCAAACTCCTGAAACTGACTGGTTGGTATTGAATAAGATCGGAGCTGACGGTAAAGTGTCAAACAAGTATGCTCATGTGGATACTTCTTACTTCCAGAGTAAAGGTGAAACATATAAGACATACAACCCGATTAAAGTTAGTACTAATACAGTAATGACAAAGGCTGGTGCTATCGATACACTGGGTTATAACTTACCGGGTGATGCCTTCCGTTTCAAATTCACTAAGAACCTGATGACCGATTCTATCAAAATCGAATCTTTGGGTAGCTTTGTTGAATTAGCAACTCCGGTTGTACCTAAATATCAGAAGGGTGGTAAGCTGACTAGTTGGTCAATGCATACAACAAGTGCTAAGTTGTATACAGCTGAAAGCGAATGGGCTAAAGATGTAAAAGATAATACACAGTACACAGTTCTTTCTCACTGTACATTGGAAGGTGAAACCAGCAAGGTTGTTACATTCTATACAGATGACAATGGTAAAGCAGAAGATAACTATGTAAACCTGTATGCTTATGCAAACGGTATCAGTGATGACTTCATGAGTATTCCTGCTGGTGTGTATAAAATTCAGAATGTGAAGACTAAAGAATTCTACGGTGTTCATATTTATACAACAGACTCTGTTGCTGATTGGACTGGCAAAGCAGCTATCGACAATATGGAATTTGACCATATGCCGGCATTCCAGTGGGTAGTTGTGAAGACTGATGTTTCTGACAAACGTATAGCTATTTCTCCTGTTTCTATCACAAACCGTGAATTTAATGCTAAGAACAATGTTCCGGTTTATCAATTGAGAAAAGGTGAAAACTATGATCCTCACAAATTGATCGGTATGTTCAATGGTGTAGAAGTTGAATTTATTCCGGTTGCAGCAGCTTCTGTAAGCAACAAATATCTGGGTTATAAGAACTATACAGATGCAGAGTTAGAATTCAACGGTTATAACTTCAACTACTGGCATCCGTATGCTCAGGATAGATATTTGGATGTAAACAAAAAGGATTCTATCTTGAATGTATTGACTACTGATGCAGGTCGTTTCACAATCGAAGGTACTAAAGAAGCTGCATATGGTTATACTCCGTCAGCAGCAGCTAAGGCTCAGATCACTGGTTTAACTCAGTTGTATAGACGTGCTTATACAGTTAGCTTGGATCGTGAAGCTATCTATCAGAATGTAGAAGGTCAGTTCGTTGTAACAAAAGATGCTGCACGTGTTGATAAAAAGGCTAGCTTCTATTTCAAAGAAAACAATGAATTTGAAAAAGCGGGTGAAAAAGTTTGCTACTATGCTCTGATTGCTCAGAACATCAACACTAAAGCTGGTGTACGTCAGAATGACGACAAAGCTCTGTTACTGTCTGAAGTATTAACAGAAATCAGTACAGCTACATTTGATATCCAGGAAGCTAATCAGCCGTTGTATCGTCGTTTCAATACAAAATTGGAAGGTGTAGAAGATGGAAAAGACGCTCCTGTTTATCTGAAATTCAAGGAATCTTACGTTGGTGATTATCTGATGGATGAAACTAACGAAAACTTCAAACGTAAAGGCATGAGCTACTTAGGTATTGGAAATACTAATATCGCAGAAGCAGGTCTGTCATTCTACGTTCGTCCGTTCAATATCGGCAAGTCTGACCGCTATGATATCAAACCTCAGTATTTGATTTATGTAAGTGACAAGGCTGTAACTGAATTGGATACAATTCCTTGTGATGCAACAAATCATACACACATGGATGCTGACGGTAACAAGACAACCGATCCTAAGAAATGTACACATGCAACTATCAAAGAATCTGAATTCAACCGTTATAAACTGTTAGTAAGTTTCGCTGACTCTGCTAAGAAAGAAACAGGTAATGTTGTATCTGAAGAACAGCTTTACAAGTTCGGTAAGTACACTCGCGTAGGTTTTGTTGACGCTGTAGAAAAAGATAGCGTAATCTACATCTTGGGTAATGAATTTGCAACTGTTGCAGATAAAGACTTGAAGTTGGCTGACATCAAGAAAGCTCTCGAAGCTAAAAAGATTTCTTCTATCGATATGAAGAAAGAAGTTAAGAAAGACGACCATCACAACTACACTTGGTCATTCCGTTATACTGACCCGGCTAATGTTGATCTGGCAGATGCAATCGAAGAAGAACGTTCATTCTTGATTGAATCTAACAATTACGATGGTGAAAAGATCGCTCCTAACAATGCAGCTTGGTTGAAGAACCAGAACAACTGCTTGGTATTGACAGACGATAAATCTGACTTCGAAGATGCTAAAGTAGGTGATGATAGCGCTCTTATCTTCAACCTTTATGAAGGTTCTGAAGACGATATGGCTACAGAAAATGAAGAAATCTCTACATCAACAGTATCTGTATCGGCTGTAAACGGTGGCGTAGTTGTTAAGGGGGCTGAAGGCAAGACAGTTGTTATCACTAACGTTCTTGGCCAGACAGTTGCTAACACAGTAATCACTTCAAATGAAGCTACAATCGCTGCTCCTGCAGGTGTAGTTGTAGTAGCTGTTGAAGGCGAAGCTGCTGTAAAAGCTATCGTTAAATAAGAAGTTATTTTATAATTAAATAATTAATTCTAAATTTTTACCGCGTATCGTAGGGGCGGTTTGCGAACCGCCCTCACAGTAAGTACCCCGTGAAGGGCGAACAAGCGGTAGATATTAATACTAAAGTAATGAAATAAAGTTCTTCTGTTCTACCTCTGTGAAGAGTGAAAACAGACACAAACAAAGCCCCGGTTGGATTTCCAGCCGGGGTTTTCGTTTAGGTCATCACTATCGCTAGCTTACTGACTTTTTTATGGAAAACTTCGCAATATGTAAAGTTTTGCGTAACTTTGTGGCAAAGAATAAATAAAATGAGAATACAGCGTAGGAAGGTGATTGATGATTTTTCGAGTAAGCATGCAGATGCTTTGAGACCTTTGCAACGTTGGCTAGATATTGTTGAGAATAGTATTTGGAGTAACCATGCTGAATTGAAGCAAGACTTTCCTACGGCTGATTATGTAGGAGAAGGCAGATATGTGTTTAATATAAAAGGTAATAGTTACAGAATGGTAGTTATCGTACTTTTTATTGATGATATTTTGACGATCCGTTTTGTAGGAACACATGCAGAATATGATAAGATAAATTGTTTAACAATTTAACAATAAGTGAAATGGAAAAGAAGTTTGAAGATATCATACGTATAGATACACCTGAACTTTTTGAAAAGGTGTCAGAATATGTAGAAGAACTTATTGCTGAAGCAACACAAAAAGGAGCTCTTTCAGTACAAGGTGAAAGAAATGAATATACACTTGAAATCAGCCGTGCAGCCGGTATGTGCGCTGATTATGAAGCTTTGTATTATAAATCTAAAAGCTTGAAATTTAAATCTCCTCTTATTGCATCAATAGAAGAAGAACTGGAGAAGCGTTCTTTAAAACAACGCCAGGCAGCTGCTTATCTGGATGTAAAAGAATCTACTTTTAGCCAGATAATGACAGGGAAACGTCCTATTTCCATGCGAATGGCAAAGCGTTTGTATGAAAAGTTGAATATAGATCCGACTTTGATTATCAAGTTTGCATAAAAAACAAATTATTTATTCTCCTCATTCTTTTACGCCATCGCTATCGCCAGCACGCTCACTCGTACTCCCGGGATCGTCAGCAGTGCTTCGGCACATGCTCCGATGGTCGATCCGGTGGTGATGACGTCATCGATAAGGAGGATGTGTTTTCCTGCCAGGACTTCGCGGTCGACGACAGAGAAAATATTCTGCATATTCAGCCAACGGTCGTAAGTCTGTTTGTGCGTCTGTGTTTCTGTCTCTTTTGTGCGTCGGAGGCTGGTGGTGTCGATCGGGAGTTTCAAAAGGGTGTTGAGGCCGCGGGCGATCCATTCGGACTGGTTGTAGCCGCGCTGTTTCCGCTTTTTGGGATGGAGCGGGACGGGGAGGAGAAGGTCCGGGCGGTCTGACAGGATCGCTTTTTGATACCTCAGGCCGGCCATACGTCCCAGGCGGAAACCGATCTCACGGTTGTCGTGGTATTTCAGGGAATGGATAAGCTGTTGCACATGGCCACCTTTTTCGTAATGCAGGAAAGCGGCTGCATGGTAAACCGGGACTTTTCCGCCGAACAGGTAGGTGGCGGGGTTCTCTTCCAGAAAATTGTGTCCTGTACGGGGCAGCTCGCAAAGACATTTCAGGCAGATATGCTCTTCCCCTCCGACGAGAGGTGTCTGGCACAACATGCAGAGTTTAGGAAAAAAGAGGTGCAGCAGGTCATTAAAAATCTTCCTCATAATCGTTCCCGTTGAATAATTGTTTCAGACAACGGGATGCTTCCCGGCTTTCAAAGCCACGGCCGGCAGCAAAACGGAGGAGTTTGATGTAGATATCCCGTTCGTCCTTGCCTTTGGTCGATTTCTTTTTCGCCTTCAGCAATGATTGGAGGATATCGGCATATTCTTTTTCGTCTATCCCTTCCAGCGCTTCCGAACGGATGGGGGCAGGGATATTCCTTTTTTGAAGTTCGTATGCGATTTTGATGCGTCCCCATTTGTTGAAACGCAGTTTGTCGTTTACGAAATAACGGGCGAAACGATGTTCGTCAATGAATTTTTCCTGGAGCAGACGTGCAATGATTCGCTCGCCTTCCTCCTGGGAGAGGCCGGCGGCTTTAATCTTTTTTTGTACATCCTGGATGCAGCGTTCGGCAGTCGAGCAGTAAGCGGCTGCGCGGCGTAGCATTTCGGGTTCGGTTATCTGTTCCATGTCTGTGCCTTTACGAAGCGGTCTTTGCCCGACAGGTCCTGTATCAGTTCCACATTCTTGAATTCCATCATGCGCAGCATATTTACCACGGCTTCGCCCATCTGTGCGTTGATCTCGAAATAGAGGTAGCCTTTCTTTTTCAGTTTCTGTTCGGCAAAGCGGGCGATGTTATTGTAAAACAACAACGGGTTGTCGTCGGGTACGAACAGTGCCAGCGAAGGTTCGTAATCGAGCACGTTTTTCTCCATTTCCGCTTTTTCCTTCTCCATGACATAGGGAGGGTTGCTGACGATGACATCGAATTCATCTTCTATGGAATCAGCCGTTTTGGATGGCTGGAGAATATCTTTTTCGTAGAAAGTCAACTGTACGCGGTTGATCCCGGCATTTCTTTTGGCTATTTTCAATGCCTCCGGAGAGATGTCGAGTGCTGAAACCTGTGCTTTTTTCAGTAATCTCCTTAAAGTAATGGCAATGCAGCCGCTACCGGTACCTACATCCAGGATGTCAATACTCTTTTTGGCATAATCGTGTACGATCAATTCCACCAATTCTTCCGTTTCCGGACGGGGGATCAGCACTGACGGGTTCACTAGAAACTCAAATCCGTAAAAGTCTGTTTTACCGAAAATATATTGGATCGGCTCATATTTTACCAATCGTTCTACGATATTATAAATCTGTGTCTTCTCCTTCTCAGATAATTCTTTATCTTTGCAGAGTAAGAATTGGTGCGGCTGAATATCGCAAACGCGTTCCATTATCAAACGAATGAATGCTTTAATTTCACTTGGCGGATAATAATCTTTGAGCGTATTTTGTATATAGGCGACAGTCCCAGTCATATCAATTTAATTTTAATGCAAAAGTAATGCAAAAACCATTTATAAGCAAAGAAAATGGTCGAGGTTGAGAATAAATATATGGCTCGTTGTATTTCACTAGCCCGTGGCGGAGCGGGCAATGTGGCACCGAATCCGATGGTTGGAGCCGTGATCGTGCATCAGGGTAAAATTATCGGAGAAGGCTATCACCGGAAATATGGCGAAGCGCATGCCGAGGTGAATGCAATCGCTTCGGTTCGTGATGAGTCTTTGTTGAAAGAGGCTACGATATACGTTAGCCTGGAACCCTGTTCGCACTATGGGAAGACACCTCCCTGTGCGGAGTTGATCATAAAAAAGCGGATACCGCGTGTGGTGATCGGGTGTCTGGATCCGTTTCCGGAAGTGTCGGGAAGAGGGGTACGGATGCTGCGTGAAGCAGGTGTGGAAGTGGTAACCGGTGTGATGGAAAAGGAAGCCTGGGAGTTGAACCGGGTGTTTATGACTTTTCAGGAAAAGCGGCGGCCTTACATTTATTTGAAATGGGCGCAGAGTGCGGACGGTTTTATGGATCGTGGGCGGACGGATAATACCTCACCGGCTGTCGTATTGTCTTCACCGGAGACGATGCGCAGGGTGCATTCTTTGCGGGCGAATGTGGCGGCTATCATGGTCGGGACGCAGACGGCTTTCCTGGATAACCCTTCGTTAACGGTACGGCATTGGGCTGGAAACTCACCTGTCAGGGTGGTGCTCGACCGGACTTTACGTATTCCCTCGCATTATCATTTGTTGGACGGTACGGTGAAAACACTGGTCTTTACCGCTGGAAAAGCGGAAAACCGGGAGAATGTGGAGTACGTCACCCTCGATTTTTCACAGTCAGTCTTGCCGCAGGTGATGCACGAATTGTATATCCGTAAATTAAATTCGTTGATGGTGGAAGGGGGAGCTGTGCTTCTTGAGCATTTTCTGGAGGAGAATTTATGGGATCAGATATTTGTTGAAACAGCCCCTGTCAATCTGGAATCGGGTGTAAAAGCGCCGGATCTGAACAGGGTGGCATCTTTGTCGTTAACGGACGTGAAAAAAGTTCAGAACCACGTAATCACTGTTTTTTCACGGAAAAATCAGTGAGCGAAGTAGTTTAACGGAACTAAAATATTATAAATATTAGCCGATATTGGGAATAAAGCAAAAAATGTTTCTACTTTTGTGGCTTTATATGCAACAAACTTATTTTTGGATGAAAAATAGAATAGTACTATTTGTAGCGGGATGTATTGCATTGTTTCTGTCTTCTTGTCTGAATTCAGACGATCAGGAGTATGAGATACCTAAGGATTGTCAGATAACGGCATTCTCTGTGGATCATGATTCAATCCTGGGTGGAAAGTTGGATACAGTGAAGTTTGTGATCGATCAGGTAAACGGACGTATTTTTAACCCGGACTCCCTGCCGTTTGGCACAGAGATCGAGAAAGTTGTCTGTACAGTGTCTGTAGCAACGGGCACCTATACTATCGAAGTGACTCAGGATGCTTTGCCTGACTCTACTTTTTACTGGAATAGGGAAGACTCTTTGGACTTCTCCAAACCCGTTAAATTTGTGACTGCCGCATACGACGGTATTACAAAGAAAACGTATATCGCTCAGGTAAATGTTCATCAGATGGTGCCTGATTCCATGAGTTGGGAACTGTATGATTCTAGCGTTTTAGGATTCCCGGTGAAAGAACAAAAAGTGGTTACATGGGGGGAAGAGAATAATGAATATTATTATATGTACGCACAGGGAACTGATGCAAGCAAAGGATATTCATTATACAGTTCTTCTGTTTCCGATGCAAAAAGCTGGACGGAAATGACATTGAACGGTCTGCCGGCTGGTGAGGTTCGTCTTTCTCAGATGACTGAGTATGATGACGCTTTATTTGTGCCTACAACCAAAGGGGCGCTCTATTGCTCTGTTAACGGACAGGACTGGACGCTTGTAGATCAAACACCGTCTGTAAATGCATTGTTGGGAGCAATTAATAACGAAATAGGTTTAGGCCAGACTTCGTTCCTGTCTGCAATCGTAGAAGAGAACGGTACACGGAGCTTTGCTTTTATGGATAAGGATATGAAATGGACAACCGGTGATGTTGTTCCTGATGAATTCCCAGTAAGTGGTTTTGGTTCTTTGGCTTCTTATTCAAGTAGTAGCAAGCAAAACAGTTTGACTGTGGTTGCCGGAAAAGACAAGAACGGTAAATTGCAGAATTCAGCCTGGGGCACCATGAATGGTAAACAGTGGGTTTTGTTGACCGATATAGAATCTGATTATTTCGATAAGAGAGAAGGTGTAATGCTTTCTGCTTATGATGATAAGTTCTGCCTGATAGGTGGTATTGGTGAATCGAATAAAGCATTTAAAGATATTTATTTCTCCATAGACAGGGGTGTGACATGGACATTGTCGGACACGCTGACTGTGATGCCGGAAGATTATAAAGCGAGAGGTTTTGCTTCCGTTTTAGTAGATAAAGAAAAATTTATGCTAATTTTCGGCGGTAAAGAGAATAATAATGCAAATGATCTGGACCAGATCTGGAAAGGCCGTATAAACCGTTTAGGTTTTAAGGATTGAGAAAGTTCGTGGAGGAAAGTATAATTTTAGGAAGAATTTAGCGTTAGAAAAAGAGGTGTAGAACATAACAGCATTGCATATGACTTCAACTTTTTTTCAACGGATTCTTATACTGATACTGATGGCCGGCTCATTTACCGGTCTCCACGCACAGGAATATAAATATGAAATAGGCGGAATGGCCGGTGGCGCTTTCTATATGGGGGATGCCAACAAGAATGCTTTCTTTAAAGGAATGAATCCGGCAGTGGGAGCAGTATTCCGTTATAATGCCAACTTCAGATGGGCTTTCAAAGGCAATCTGATGTGGGGACAGGTTTCAGGCAGCACGGAAGGACTGGAAAATGTTTTTCCGGACAATGCGCAGGCATCGTTCAGCCGTAGCCTGGTAGAACTGGGCGGACAGATGGAGTTTAACTTCTTTCCGTACAGTGATAAATTTGCTTATGCAGGGGCGAAGCGCTTCACTCCTTATGTATTCCTGGGATTAGGAATTACATACGGAACAGGTAATGAAGCGTTTTTCGGACCGAATATCCCGTTAGGGGTAGGCGTAAAGTATAAGATCAAGAACAGGATTAACCTGGGATGCGAGTTCTCGTTCCGTAAATTGTTCGGAGATAAATTCGATGTTACGAACGGGGATAATGCAATACTGGATAATCCGTATCAGATAAGTGGCAGTTTCTTGAAGAACAAAGATTGGTATTCATTTTTACTGCTATCTGTTACCTGGGACTTCGGTCCGCGTAACAGGCCATGTAATAGTATAAACAGCAACAGTACGTTTAGATACTGAGAAACACTATGTCATTGATAGAGGAAATAGACAAAGATCGCTTGCCGCAACATGTGGCGATTATTATGGATGGAAACGGACGTTGGGCCAAAGCGCAAGGGAAAGACCGGAGCTATGGACACCAGGAGGGCGTTGTTTCCGTGCGTAGAGTGGTAGAGGCGGCAACGACGATTGGACTGAAGTACCTGACAGTGTACACATTTTCGACAGAAAACTGGAACCGGCCTGAAGCGGAGGTGAAGGCGTTGATGAGTCTGCTTGTCTCCGCCATCCATCGCGAAACTCCGGATCTGATGAAAAATAATGTACGTCTGATGGCGATCGGTAATTTGGACCGTCTGCCGGAGGATGCGCATGCAACGTTGCTGGATTGTATAAAACAAACTTCTGCCAATACGGGAACTACCCTGGTATTGGCTCTTAGTTATTCTTCCCGCTGGGAAATAACAGAAGCTGTCAGACAGCTCGCCGTTCAAGTACTGGAAAAGAAAATAAACCCCAACGATATAACCGAGGCAGTGGTCTCGGACCACCTGACGACCAAAGGCATTCCCGATCCGGATCTGCTGATTCGAACCGGAGGAGAAAAACGCATCAGTAACTTTCTGCTGTGGCAATGTTCGTATGCGGAGTTCTACTTTACCGATGTTTTTTGGCCGGCATTCAGAGAAGAAGAGTTGTATGAAGCTATATTGTATTACCAGCAACGTGAACGCCGTTTCGGTAAGACAAGTGAGCAATTAATCTTATAAACAATAGCTGTTATATGTACAAAAGAATAGTGCTGTTTTTTATTTTCCTAGGTTTTGCCTGCGGAGCATTTGCCCAGGAAAGTGACACTACCCAGGTTGAAGTACCGGCAGAAGTGCCGGTCATTAATTATTCGTCGACGCCGAAGCGGTATAAGATTGCCGATATTAAGGTGACGGGTATTAAGAATTATGATGATTTCGTGTTAATCGGTTTCTCCGGATTATCGGTAGGTGACGTGGTCACTATCCCCGACGCCGGAGGTGAGATTACAACAGCGGTAAAGCGTTTTTGGAAACACGGATTGTTCTCGGATGTAAAAATCCTGGCAACCAAGATTGAAGGTGACCAAGTTTGGCTGGAAATTCAGTTGAAACAACGTCCCCGTATATCGGAAGTAAATTATCATGGTATCAAGAAAGGAGAGAGGGAAGACCTTGAAGCCAAGTTGGGTTTGAAGAAAGGTTTTCAGGTAACTCCCAACCTGATGGACCGTGCAAAGATCGTTATTCAGAAGTTCTTTGACGGCAAAGGTTTTAAGAATGTAGACGTTGATATTGTACAGCGTGACGACTTGTCGAAAGAAGGCGAGGTGATTGTTGATATTAATATCGATAAGAACGAAAAGACAAAGATCCACCGTATTTACTTCGAAGGTAATGAAGCTCTATCAGCAAGGGACCTGAAGAAGGCGATGAAGAAGACGAATGAAAAGTTCAGTCTTCCGAACGACTGGAAAACCAGTATCCTGGAAGCATTCAGTACAAAGAAGTTTACTACTGAAGAATACGAGAATGATAAAAATAATATTATCGCTAAATACAACGAACACGGTTATCGTGATGCAGTGCTGCTATCGGATAGTGTTGTCAACTTTAATGAAAAGAAAGTCGACATCTACCTGAAGGTTGAAGAAGGTGATAAATATTATCTGAAAGATATCCGTTTCGTGGGTAATACGCAGTATGCATCTGACTTTTTGGAATCAATCCTGGGAATGAAACCGGGAGAGGTGTATAACCAGAAGAAGTTGAATGAACGTTTGACGACAGACGAAGATGCGGTTTCCAATGTGTATTATAATAATGGTTATATCTTCTTCAGTGCCGACCCGGTAGAAGTGGATGTGGATAACGACTCTATCTCTTTGGAAGTACGTATCCAGGAAGGCCCGCAGGCTACCATCAACCGTGTAATCATTAATGGTAACGACCGTTTGTATGAAGATATCGTACGTCGTGAGCTTCGTACCAAGCCCGGTATGTTGTTCAGCCGTGAAGACTTGATGCGTTCCGTTCGTGAAATTGCCCAGATGGGACATTTCGACCCGGAAAATATGGAGCCGAAGCCGATACCTGATCCGGAGAACGGAACAGTGGATATCCAATATAACCTGACATCGAAGGCGAACGACCAGATTGAGTTCTCTGCCGGTTGGGGACAAACAGGTGTGATCGGTAAGTTGAGTCTGAAGTTTACGAACTTCTCCATGAAGAACTTCCTGAATCCGAAAACTTATAAAGGTATTATCCCGCAGGGTGAAGGCCAGACATTGACATTGAGTGGACAAACTAACGGTCGCTACTATCAGGCTTATAGTATTTCATTTATGGACCCGTGGTTCGGCGGAAGACGTCCGAATACTCTTTCTGTAAGTGCTTATTTCTCCAAACAGACTGATATCAGTAGTAACTACTATAATAACAGCATGTCGAATTATTACGGTGGCTATCCTTATTATGGAAATAGCATGTATGGCGGTTACTACGGTAACTATGGCGGTTATTATAATAATAACTATGAATTGGCATACGACCCGGATAAATCGATTATGATGTTCGGTCTTTCTGCCGGTTATGGTAAGCGTCTGAACTGGCCGGATGACTACTTCCAGTTTATGGCTACATTGAATTATCAGATGTATATCATGCATGACTGGGCATACTTCTTGGTGCAGAACGGTACTTGCCACAATGTAAACCTGGAATTGATGTTGCAGCGTAACTCTATCGACAACCCGTTGTATACTCGTAGCGGTTCGCAGTTCTCTATGTCAGTCAGTGCAACTCCTCCTTATTCTTTATGGGACGGAAAGGACTATGCTAATATGTCGGACGATAATCCTGATAAGTTTAAGTTTATCGAGTATCATAAATGGAAGTTTAAAGCAAAGATCTTCTCTCCGTTGGCTCCGAGAGCGATCAAACGTACACCGGTATTGATGACACGTGTTGAATACGGATTCTTGGGATCTTATAACAAGCACAAACGTTCTCCGTTTGAAACATTCTATATGGGTGGTGACGGTATGAGCGGATACTCCAGTACGTATGCGACTGAAACGATTGGTTTGAGAGGTTACGAAAACGGTAGTATTGCCGGTAATGGTGGATATAACTCTTATGGTTATGCCTACTCTCGTCTGGCAATGGAATTACGTTATCCGTTCCTGTTGGAACCGTCTTCTACGATTTACGGTCTTGTATTTGCTGAAGCAGGTAATGCATGGCGAGATTTGAAGAGCTTCAATCCGTTTGACCTGAAACGTTCTGCCGGTGTCGGTGTACGTATCTTCTTGCCTATGATCGGTTTGATGGGTATCGACTGGGCGTATGGTTTCGACAAGGTGGATGGTGCTCGTAGTGCAGGTGGAAGCAACTTCCACTTCATCATCGGACAGGAGTTCTAATAATAAACAATGGATTAATTTAAAATTAACAATTCATCGTCAAGCGTTAACCATAATTCGTTGGAACAAAGTAAACCCTCTGCTATATTTGCAGTCAGAGAGTGAAACTATAAAAAGAAAGCGTATGAAGAAGATTATTGTTTTGAGTTGTATGATGCTCCTTTGCTCTTTTGCCGGTATGGCACAAAAGTTTGCCTTGATAGATATGGAGTATATACTAAAAAATATTCCGGCTTATGAGATGACGAACGAACAGCTGAGCCAGGTATCGAAGAAGTGGCAGAATGAGGTGGAAGCTATCCAGCAGGAAGCACAAAACATGTATAAGACCTATCAGAGTGATTTGGTATTCCTTTCTGCCGAGATGAAAACGAAGCGTGAAGAGGAGATTGTGAAGAAGGAACAGGAAGCACAGGACCTGAAACGTCAGTATTTCGGACCGGAAGGCGAGTTGTACAAGAAGCGTGAAAGCCTGATGAAACCTATCCAGGATGAAATCTATAATGCCGTAAAAGAGATTTCGGAAGACAAGGGGTATCAACTCGTTGTTGACCGTGCTTCGGCGATGAGTATTATTTTTGCTTCTCCGAAGATAGATATCAGCAATGAAGTGCTGTTAAAGTTAGGATATTCAAAATAAATGCTTACATTTGTGCGCTTTATGCACAAAATAACATGATTGATTAATAACAATAATATTTTATAGAAAATGAAGAAACTGATTATTTTTTTGTTGATGATCCTCCCGTTAGGAGTTTTTGCTCAGGAAGCAAAGGTGGCAATTGTTAATTCGCAGGAAATTATGATGGCTATGCCGGAAATAGCAGCTATGCAGGAAACAATGAAGCAGATGAATGACAAATATGCGGGTGAGATGAAGACGATGGAGGATGAATTCCAAAAGAAATATACAGATTATATCGCTCAGCAGGATTCAATGACTGAAAATATCAAACTGAGAAGAACACAGGAATTGGAAGATATTCGTCAGCGTGTTGAAAACTTTACACAGGTTGCACAACAGGATATGAATAAAAAACAGCAGGAATTGTTGGCTCCGATCCAGGATAAGCTTAGAAATGCTATCAAAGCTGTAGGTGATGAAAAAGGCTATGCTTATATCATCGATAACAATCCTGGTATCGTTCTTTATACCGGCAATGCTGCAATCGATGCTACTCCGTTGGTAAAAGCTAAATTAGGCTTGAAATAATAGATTCTAATTAGAGATATAACAAAGGATGCCTTTCTATGGAGGGCATCCTTTGTTGTATTATATAAAGAAGGAAGAAATATGTTTTCACAAAAAGCAGGACCTATCGGGATTTTTGACTCCGGCTATGGTGGATTGACAGTCTTTGATAAGATCCGCCAGGCAATGCCTGAGTATGACTATATTTATCTGGGCGATAATGCACGTACACCTTATGGACCACGTTCATTTGAGGTGGTTTACCGTTTCACCCGTCAGGCCGTAATGAAATTGTTTTCCGAGGGGTGTCAGTTGGTGATTCTGGCGTGTAATACGGCATCGGCAAAAGCCTTGCGTACCATTCAGCAGCGTGATCTGCCGGACTGGGATCCGGCCCGCCGTGTGTTGGGAGTGATTCGTCCGACGGTGGAAATGATGGATCAGGTCAGCACTACAAAGCATATAGGTATCCTGGGGACAGCCGGAACAATATCTTCACATTCCTATTCACTGGAGATTGAGAAAATGTTTCCCCATATCACTGTGACGGGAGAGTCCTGTCCGATGTGGGTTCCATTAGTTGAGAACAATGAGTTCGATTCTCCCGGAGCGGATTATTTTGTACAAAAACATCTGGATCATATTCTGTCGGTCGATCCCCGGATAGATACACTGGTACTGGGATGCACGCATTATCCGCTTTTAATCGGCAAAATCAGGCAGTATTTGCCGCAAGGGGTAACTGTCTTTGCGCAGGGAGAATACGTGGCAGAGAGCCTGAAAGACTATTTAAACAGGCATCCGGAAATGGACCGCCGGCTTACCCGTGGCGGAGAATGCCGTTTCCTGACTACAGAGTCTGCCGCGAAATTCTCGGAGGCAGCCTCAGTCTTCCTGAATGATCCGATAGAAGTGGAGCAGATATCTATTGATTAAAAAAGAATCCGATGAAGTGGCCGAAGCATATATTCCTGTTAGCGGTACTGTTTGTTTGTGCCTGTGCCGATGCGGAAGAACTGGATACCTATCTGCGCAATAAAGGACTGGTCGATATCTCTGCACAGGATTCTTCCATTCGTGTACAACTGGTTTATGCAACTCCTGATAATTTTATGGGGGAAGCTGTTTATTCCGGAATCACGCGTGCCTGGCTTCATCCGGATGCCGCCGGGAAACTTATCGCGGCTCAACGGCTATTGAAAAAAGAAAATCCCGACCTTACGCTGGTTGTTTATGATGCGGCCCGCCCAATGTCTGTACAACGTAAAATGTGGGCACTTGTTCGCGGAACCGATAAGGTGAATTATGTCAGCAATCCGGCTAACGGCGGCGGATTGCATAATTATGGAATGGCAATAGATGTAACTATCCTTGATAAAACAGGCGCTCCCCTTCCTATGGGAACGCCATTCGATTTCTTTGGCGAAGAGGCTCATACGAATAATGAAGAGGCTTTATTGGATGCCGGGAAAATAGATCGCACAGCTTATGATAACCGACGTTTGCTTCGCCGGATCATGAGAAATGCCGGATTCCGCATCATTCCTTATGAATGGTGGCATTTCAATGCTTGCAGCCGGGCAGAAGCCCGGCAAAGCTATCCTGTTTTGGATTAGTTGATATTCTTACCAAAAGGAGTCAGGGCAAGGGCTGCCATCTTGAAATGTTGCCTTCCCCAAGGGATACCGATGATGGTGATACACAGCAGTAACCCGAATCCCAGGTGTGTCAGGCAGATCCAGAAACCTCCGAGTATGATCCATAGAATGTTCATGATAATGCAGAGGCAACCTCCGGAATTGCCATTATCCGTAACCGTGCTACCAAAAGGCCACAAAGCCAGCAGAGCCAGTTTCAATGTCTGTAGTCCGAATGGAATGCCGATGATCGTAACCATTAGCAGGAGGCTTGAAACCAGATATTCAATACTGGTGATCAGTCCGCCGAATATTAACCAGATGATATTACCTAAAAATTTCATACTTGCGTGATTTATAGTTCCTACAAATGTAGCATAATTCTACTTAAAAGCAATAGTTATCGGAGCTGAAACCGATAGGCACCGCTTCATCCGCGGGTAGGCATCCGTTTGAAACCTTCCTGTCCGGCTATTTATTCCGTTATCAGAAGTGTATCGGCAACTTCTATATGCCGTGTTTGCATGCTGTCCAATTCGGCAAGTACCTGTTGTTTTACGATAGCAAAACTGTCGCGGAGTTCCGCTTTGACAGGCAATGAAGGAGGTGCCTCCATGTTCAGGGGATTTATCGGCTGGCCGTTTTTGTGTACACGGAAATCGAGATGAGGACCAGTCGAGAGACCGGTAGAACCCACATAGGCGATCACTTCACCTTGCTGCACATGACTGCCCACCTGTATGCCTTTGGCGAACTTACTGAGATGCATATAAGTGGTGGTATATACGGAGTTGTGTTTTACTTTCAGGAAATTTCCGCCTCCATTCTGATATCCTTTGGCAATAACGGTTCCGGCTCCGATGCTTTTAACCGGGGTACCGACCGGTGCTGCATAATCAACCCCGTGGTGAGCGCGATAACGTTTCAGAATCGGATGGAAACGGGCATTCGTAAAGCGTGACGTGATACGGAAGATATCCAGCGGGGCTTTCAGGAATGCTTTACGCAAACTGTTCCCGTCCTGGTCGAAGTATTCGAATACGCTGTCCTGGGTAAAGGGGATGGCTACGAAGTCTTTTCCCTGATGAGTAAAAATTGCTCCCTGGATACCGCTTATATTCAGTGCAGTTGTGTCGTCGATATAAGCAATATCATAGAGGACACGGAAAGAATCCCCTTCTTTTACATCATAAAAGTCTATTTGCCAGGCAAAGACATCGGCAATATTGATCGCCAGCAGCGGGTTTACGCCTTTCGATTGTAATACGTTCCATAAGGAGGAATTGATCGTTCCTTCTACGTACTGGCGTTTTAAAGTAATAGGCTTGTTAAACTCGTAGGCACTGATCGTATCGCCGGTAAAGTCGATCACTGCGTAATCGGTTTTCGATTTAGCAAAAGCAATGTAGCGTATCTGTGCAGTGCTGTCTTGCATGGAGAAGGTATAATAATGCATGCCCGCCTGTAGCTTTGTAGGGTCCAGAACTTCTTTGGACGATCTGCTGATACTGTCAGCCATTAAGGCAGAGAAACCGAGGTTAGAGAAGATTGCAGCCGGATTATCACCGTTTTTCATCTTATACTCTTTCAGGTCGAGTGTATCGATACAGATACCGTATTGATATACGCGTTGGAGACTGTCGATCCATTCGCTGTCAACTTCTTCTTCGCATTGTTTAGGGGTGTTTTTGCAGGAGATACCTACTATGAACAGTAAAATCAAAATAGGTGCAATGCCTGATCTCTTCATTATATCCTCATTTATAGTTTGTTCGTCGGGTGCAAACTTACGGAAAATAATGTAAAGCATCAGGCGCATGGAAGTAGCGTAGAAGGGAAGATTTGTTAATATTGACTAAATAGAATATCTTTGGGGAACAATTTGGACGGATTTGGCGTCTTATCCTTGTAAGTGATATAACAAATAGTATAGATTATGAAAAGAGTGATTTTTTATGTATTGATGCTCCCGATGGTACTTGGGATGATGATTTCTTGTTCTGAAGCCAAAACAGACGCAAAGAAACTGGAAGGTAAATGGAATGTGGTAGAAGTAAAAGGCGAAAAGATTCTGAAAGAAGGACTGCCCTATATGGAATTCGATATGGCTCAGAATAAATTGCATGGCAATGCCGGTTGTAATATGTTCAATACAACCATTACATTAGATGCCAACGATGTTTCTTCGATCACTATTGCACCGGGTGCTGCTACAATGATGGCTTGTCCGGATATGGCAACGGAAGATGCGATCATGAAAGCGATGGGTGATGTGAAAGCGGTTAAAGCCGGTAATTCTGAAAGCGAAATGGCCCTGGTAGACCAGGACGGCAACGTATTGCTTGTTTTATCTAAAAATTAAACCGTATGAAGAAGTATTTATATCTCTGCCTGGCAGTTGTGGGGATAGCCGTATTTGCTTCCTGTAAATCACAAAAAGCTGTGGTGGCTTCCTATTCAGACCTGGATGGCGAATGGAGTGTAGTGGAACTGAACGGTAAGAAACTTGATCCGGCAGACAGCAAACAGCTTATTGTCATTGATGTTGCCCGTAACCATTTGTCGGGGAATGCCGGTTGTAACCGGATGAACGGCAATATCGAATATTCGGAAGCACGGAAGAACATCATTAAGTTTCCGCAAGTCGCCACGACGCGCATGGCGTGTCCTGATCTGAAAGGCGAGCAGGAGTTTCTGGAAGCTCTGAATAAAGTCGTTCGTTTTGAAGCGGAAGGAAATGTAAAGCCCGTGAATACGATTGCTTTTTACGGGACCGATAATGGAAAGCTGATGGTTATCGAAAAGAAATAAATAAGTAATTTCATAAAAAAGGAGAGGTGGCCCTGTTGAAGGAGGCCACCTCTTTGGTTTAGAGATTGAACATTCCTGTTTGTTGTTGTTTACTTCGCCAATAGTATAAAACCAGTATGTTCTTAAAACCACCAATGTTTCTTCTTTTATTTTTCAATAGCAAAGGCGTGATTGCAAAGCTGTACTACTTGTTCGATAGAATTGAAATCAACTTTGCTTTCATCGATGTATTTCTTTAGTTCTTCTTTTTGTTTAGGAAATAGTTTCAGGAATTGTTTCTCTGTAGAGAATCGTTTTAGCCGTTTGTTTTTTTCGATATAGAATTGATATTCTAATTTGGTTATGACAGTGTTTTTTGTATCGTCTCCTGTTCCATAAACCATATTGGAATAGCTATCAACAGAAGCTGTCTCTGTTTTCCCTCCAAATGTTAAGTCTTTTTTTATTCGTTTTTGACCTGAATATTGAACCAAAATTCGTGGGTCTGATTGTATTACTTCTGCTGCTTCATTCTTGTTTACTAATATGAATATCCGTTCTCCAATCTTTATGGATACAATCATTTCAGGGTCTGCAAATTCTTTTATCTCATTATCCTTGTCGATGAATTGGAACATGTTTTTCAGAAGATCGTAGTTTGACTGTACTTGAAAAACTCTTCCATCTTTATAATAAATATAAGAATCAGTAAATTCAGGAAACAAATAGTTGGAATGAACTCCTTGTGCCCAACAGATAAGTGAATTACAACAAATAAGGAATAGAAAAATAATCGATTTCATATTATTAGGATCAAGAGTGATGATAAGAAAGTTACAAGAAGAGAGTTCCAGATGGTTTTACCATCCGGATCCCTCCTTTTCTTGTAATTAATGATTTAAATGGAACCTGAGGTCCATTTATATGCTTCTTCCGAAGTTGCAGGCAACACATGTACTTGAATTTCATACAGGCGTTTGTATTCCGGAGCTCCGTCTGGACGAATAGCAGTGTTTGTCACTAAGTATTGACGTGGTTGTGTAAAATCGCCCGGTGTACCTAACTTGGGTGCTCCGTTAACCGGATCAACTCTACATGCTCCTTGATCGTCAAGAATAAATTCTAATACCATTTCGTTTATTTTCACTGGCATAATGACACTACGGAACATGCCATCTTGTACTTCTTCATAATAAGCTGTTGGTTTTACACTTTCAGAGTCGAATGCCGATTTAACAAACAAGTGACCTTTGTTGGGTGTTATGTATTCAACTTTGTCTAATGTGAAAACATGAATGATATGTTTTTTTCCTTCCGGGGCAGAACTGTCATCAACAATTTCTTTTGTGTTATTGACTTTCATTGTTTCACCAGCAGCTAATGTCTTGTTCAATATTGTCATCGGTGTTCCGGTATTGTTAGTATATTCAATACCGTTCTCGATAGCATCCATAACAGAACGAGCGAGATAATTTTCCAACCATTGCCCTTTTCCGTCATTATGGTTGACTTGCCATACTTTGTTTACGAAAAGTTCACGCGGACGGTTTCTAACCATGGCTCCAGCTAATTCAAGATTTGAATAAACTGATTCGGGCACTTCATCCCAAACAATGCCGCTTTGGCAGCTGGTAAGGGTTGTTATACCAAATATAAAGGCAAATAATAAATTCTTTATTTTCATAATTTCTTTTGTATATATTATTGATAACTTCTGTTTTCCCATCCAGGATTTTGAACAAAATTACCGTTTACATCCAATGTTGTGCGAGCAAAAGGTAATTTATAGTATACAGCATCATTAAATTTACGTTCATAATAAACCACATTACCACTTAGTGAAGTGATCGGACGGATATCGAAATGAGGAGTGAAGTATTTAGGGGCATCTTTGGATGCCAAATAACCATTGTCTTCTACTTCTGTGCTTTCAACACCTTTGCGGAAAATAAACATACCTTTGGATGATTTGTTTAACTCTTCAATGGTTGTTTTACCTTCTGATTCACCCCATCTCAACAAATCGAAGTAACGGAATCCGGGAACTTCGAATGCAAACTCGATACGGCGTTGCAATTTGTATTCTTCCCACAGATTGTGGCCAACTGCCGATTCATCAAAGTTATCCAAACCTGCACGATTGCGGATTTGATTAACTGCATCGCGAACTTCGTTTTCTTTGCCTCCCAGTTTATAGGCAGCTTCTGCATAGTTTAGCAGTGCTTCTGCGTAACGAACTTGGAAATAAGAAAGCGCAGATTGTGTGTAATTGACTGTTCCGTCCTCATTAAAACGACCTACAGTGTATTTTGTAGGATAATAGCTTGTTACAGTTGATTGTGCACGTCCTGTAACAGCTAACTTTTCAGAGTTTCTGAATTCGGTGTGAAGTGCGCTATATTTTTCCGAACGAGTTGGTTCCGATAAGTCAATCCATGTGCGAACTAAATAACGGAGTTCGTTTCTGTTGGCAAAATAACTACTGTCGTAAACGATTGTTGCATAAAAACGTTTGTCGCGGTCAGTATACATTTGGAGGTAGTTTTCGCTTTCAGCAGCCCATTCTCCGTTTGCATTTTTGGCAACACCCATTTCTTTTGCTTGAGTTGTTTTCCACCATTGCATCCATTTGCCGGTTACTTTATCTTTTTGGTAGTAGCAGTCAACCAAATCCTGTGTAGGGTATGAACCACCGCGATCGCCACCCCAATTAGGAGAAAAGTCGGTAGTTGCACCATACATGCGTCCTTCCGGATGTGATTGTTTCATCGGGCTGAATTCAGCTCTGTTTGCTTCGTTAAACATGACCGGCCAAATAGCTTCAACCGATTGGTGTCCGCTGGATGTATTGAACAGATTGCTATAATCTGGATCTAGTTGATATTTACCGATCACAGATTTTGCAGCGTCATAAGCCTGCTGATAGTAATGGTTTGCATTTTTTGAGAATTTGTAAAGCGTTTTACTTTCAGCAGATCCTGAGAGCTTATCATAAAGACCCTTTGCTGAAGCTTCGGCAGCACAGGCAGCTGCTAATGCCGAACGCGATTTTAATACTTGTACGGCCGACTCGTTTATCAATCCTAAAGCGGGTGCGGCAGTTGTCTGCTTGAAGTATTCCAACGCTTTGTCATAATCTGATAAAATCTGATCGAATACCTCTTCGCGGCTGTTTTGCGGCAGCATGGTCTCATCGAAAATGGTCATCGACTGAGTGACAATCGGCATGATACCCCAATATCTTTCCATGTCGGCATAAAATAGTCCACGGAAAGCATAGCTTTCTGCTAATAGTTGAGCGCGTTCAGAATCAGTTATGTTTGGAACTTCTGGGATACGTTCGATAGCCAAGTTCGCTTGACGGATATTTTTATAACCGGCATCCCAAGGTGCACCGATTAAACCAGTGACACTGTTAAGCTCATCGTATTCTCTGTTGTTGAAGCTATATTGGCGGAACGTATTTTGATCGCGGTCGATATTACCACAAGCATTGTCGGACCATTGTTCGGCTTGGAATGCTTGGTTGGCGCCGGCCGGACTCCACAAATAAAATTGATTGACAAAAGTGCGGGTCAGTTGGGCATTTGACCAGAATTGTTCTTCGCCTACTTTGTTAGTCGGTTCTATACCCAACGGATCACAGCTGGAGAGACAAACCGCAGCGCATAAGGCTAATATATTTAATTTCTTCATTTTGTTTTTGTTCTAATTGTATTACAATGTTAATGTAGCACTCAATGTGAATGAGCGTTGAGTCGGATAGCTACCCAATTTATTGCCACCCCAAATAGAGTTGGCTGGTAGATATTCCGGGTCTGTCATGTTACTGAATGGGTTGCTTTTCTTAACCCAAGTACAAACGTTGTTTGCAATGAAGTTTACACTTAATCCCTTAATATAATCTACGTTCTTAAGAACGCGACGTTTCAAATCATAGCTAACACTGATGTTCTTTAATTTCAGGTATGAAGCATCGTATCCCCATACGTCTACATAGTTATATCCCCATCCGTAGCTGGAATTGGTTGGCAACGGAAGTTTATTGGTAATAGGGTTACTCGGCGTATAAGATTCCTGGAACAAGTATTTACCATAGTTCCAGTAATAATCCTGTTGTGAACGGGCCGGAGATGTAACGTCACCGGAAACACTTGTTGCTCCCTGAAGGAATATTTCGAAACTGAAATCTTTCCATCCTGCTCCTAATGTGATACCATACAACGTCTGAGGAGTTGTTCCTCCACCTGTATTATATGCATAGTCGGCAATACCTAACACACCATCACCGTTGCGGTCGTCCATGCGGAATGTACCGACTGTGTGATTACGTTTGAAATGCAGATACGAGTTATACATATCATCGTAAGAAGTGAAAATACCATTTGTCTGCCATGAGATGTTATAAGTTTCAGCATGAGCATTTACACCCAAATCGTTTAGGTTGGCATAGTAATAATCTGTACTTTTATCTGCATGTCTTACTGTAACTTCTTCCCAATGTGTATAGTTTGCACCGACTCTATAGGTGAAGTCACCGATACGGTCGTTCCAGTTTAAAGAAAATTCCACACCACCTTTATGGGTTGTTACGTAAGGGGCATTCATTTTCGGAGTATTAGGCAAACCTAAGATCGGAGTATAGGTCAATTCCGGGTTCATGTCAATTTCATCACCCTTGTTTAGGTATAGATAGGTGTCGAATGATCCGGACAAACGGTCTTTCAAGAAACTGAAATCAACACCACCACTGATTTGTTGTGATTCACCCCAAGTCAGATTACTAGACACGTTGGTTTCGGTCCAAGCTGTACTAGCTCCCATGTTTTCCCCTAACAGAATGGTTTTAGACAAACCATATTGGTTCATGTAGCTGAATGGTTTTGACAATTCGTTACCTACAATACCGTAGCCGGCACGAATCTTGAATGAGTTGATTAAGTCAGTGTTCAGAATGTCTTTGATGAAGGTTTCCTCTGTAAGCATCCAACCTGCAGATGCTGCATAGAAGAATCCCCAACGTTTATCCGGATGGTAACACAATGACCCGTTATAGTTGGCACTCAATTGTAACATATACTTGCTGTCGTAATCGTAAGTGACACGACCAACCAGAGACGCAGAGCCCCATAAGCCTTCGTCACCATTCATAGAGTCCATGGTCGATCCACCGTTTATCTGCGTGTTGTAGATGGCAGGATAACCATACTTTTTAGCCATTGTCGAATTGGTTCTTCTCTTTTGGCTGGTATAGTTGAGCATCGCGCTCAGGTTATGTTTACCGAATGAACGAACGTAGTCGGCCTGGACAATACCAGTTGTCAATGAATAATTATTCCAGGTTTGAGACAATTTGGCATTATTCGGGTTGTAGCTGTTTTCCTGAGTTGAATATGGAGCACTGTACACACCTATTTGCGGGTGTTCGAATGTCTTGTTCATGGAATTACTGTAGTTGAAGTTGACACTTGTACTAACAGATAATCCTTCTATCCAGGGCAAACTCCATTTTAAACCGATGTTACTTTGCAAACGATAGTCATCTGTGTTATTGAAACCTGTTCGTAAACGAGCATCTAAACTATTATTCCTTTCTAAACCGGTTGTCCAGTTTCGAGGGATCTTGTTCATTTCATTGTCCTCAATCAAGACGTTGTTGAAAATGTTATCTCCTCCGTACGGTTTTTTGTTCTTAGCCATTACGCCATTTAAATTCAATGTGAATTTCAAACTTTTGTCTTTCAACAAATAGGCGTCGGTGTTGACAATGGCGTTATACTGCTCGTAATTGTAGGAATCGCTGATACCGGATTGGTTCATGTATCCCAAACTTGAATAGTATCTAACTCTTTCGCTACCACCTCTTACACTCACATTGGTTTGCGACATAGGTTGAACATGATCAAACCAATCCCATGGATCATAGTTACCATAGTAGTTTTCAATGTCTCCGCCTTGTGTTTTAAATGGGTTAAAATAGTCGTTTATTTCATCTAGTGTATATCCTAAACCGTATTTTTGATTCACCATGTCGGTGATTTCTTGACGGCCGTATCCCTGAGAAGAAAGGTGGTACATATAATATTTGGACATTTCCGTTGCATTGTATGCGGGACTTTCAGCCATGCTGGCAGCATACAATTCGTTTTTCTTGTTCACATAGTCCCAAGTACTCATGGGCTTAAACTTATAGGAAGGTGTCATCATGGTCATCTTTTGGCTTACTGATATTTCCAGCATACCTTCTTGTCCTTTTTTGGTAGTTACTACCACAACACCGTCTTTTGCACGTGGACCGTATACAGCAGTAGCAGATGCGTCCTTCAAGATACTCATAGAAGCAATATCATCTGGGCGCAGGCGGTTGAAGAATACTTCACCCTGTTCCGTTTCCATTACAACATCATCGATTACATACAAGATTTGGCTACCGCCACGGATCCAAATTTTGGAAGTTTCACCCGGAGCACCTGAACGTGCCTGTGTGATGATACCAGATACACGTC
The DNA here is from genome assembly GCF_000969835.1 of Parabacteroides goldsteinii DSM 19448 = WAL 12034. Lineage (GTDB taxonomy): Bacteria > Bacteroidota > Bacteroidia > Bacteroidales > Tannerellaceae > Parabacteroides > Parabacteroides goldsteinii. Next base: position 1,013,980 of record NZ_KQ033912.1, on the reverse strand, counting down.
CACCTAATCCGTCACTAGGAGAGGTTACTGGTAATTTAGCGATTGATTCGACTTTTACGTTAACGGCTGCTGCTGTCAAAGTTTTTGTTTTTTGAACACCGGCAAAACCTGTTACTACAACTTCATCTAGTGCTTGGGAGTCTTCCTGAAGTTTGATGTTTAAGTTAGGATTCCCTGTGTACTTGACTTCTTGAGTAGTGTAACCTACAAACGAAATTTGGATAGTTGCTCCATTTTTGACATCTTCCAAAACAACTTTACCATCTAAATCGGTAACATTACCATTTGTTGTGCCTTTTACAACTACGGATGCTCCGGTGACAGGGCCGAAATCATCCTCTACAATAACCGTCACTTTCCCATTTTGTTGGGTGATGTTTACGCTTGGTCTAATGGGAAGGGTATCGGCAAGCATACTCGCAGGTGAGCATGTCATTCCGGCCAACAATAATAGACCAATTGGCTTGAAGTTTTTCAACATAATTGATTTAGTTTATTTGTTAATTTAACAAGTTCTAGAAGAACTATGGTTCAAGGTAAGATTTAAATTTACACAATAAATAAAAATAAGGGCAAAAATCATCTATATATTTTGACATTTATATTAACAAATAGTTTTTATAAAAGAAATCAAATAAAAGCGATGCATTTTTCTGTAATTTTAAATTATTGTACATCTAGGAAACCTTAATTCAACCATAGTTCTTCTAGAACAATGGTTGTATAGCCCCCGTTAGTGGTATTAAATCGAGTGTTTATTTAAATTTTATTTATCAGAGGTACGATTTTAGGGAAAGAAAAGGAAAAGACAGATTCCTATGGGTGCATTTTAACAATGCCCATTCAAGCAACCTAACAATGGGCATTGTTAAAATGACTGTTCCAGTCTTTGGATTTATATCCATTTCGTAATTGACAAGTGCAGGTGTGAAGGTGGTGAAGACAGTGAGGGGTGTTTTGTAAACTTTCTAAATGTATAAATAAAATATGTGGTCTCTTTAAAGAGAGGTCATATTTTATTTATTTTCTCGCGAAGTTTACAATGGGGGGGTAAAAAACTTCACATCTGTCACATCCATATCCATTTTGTAAAGAAAAAACAGTAACGACTTCTCCAATTGGTTTGAAGGGTGGGATTCTTTTATCTCCTCTTTGATAGTAATGTTACCGGGGATATTTCATACGGGTAGGCACATTCGTTTTCATTTTTTTTACCTGGTTGTATTATTCTATAATACAGTGGATTGTAGCAAAGAAAGAGTGAGGGGTGATAAAATTGCTTTATGTCGGTAGAAACGGCATTTGGTCGAAAAAGAATAGTTCTTGACCCGTTTTCTTTCGGCCGAGAGCGTTTTTGGGTACGGTTTCCTTTGTTTTGTGTTTTTTTTTGTTTTATATTTAAAGCGATTAAAAAAACAGGAGCTAAATTATGATAACATCCATCCCGTATCAAACTCAAAGAAAGTTCCTTTTGCCTGGCTGCATCAGTGGCAGGTAAGTGGAGTGATGCAGCTTGTGGACCACGTATTGTTTAATCGTTAATACATTATTATTGTGAAGGCAAGATTTTTTAGTTTGGTATTATTAACCGTATCGATGTTGGTTGGTTGTACAGAAGTGAATGATCCGGTCTTGGATCAGGAGGTTAATCAGAATGAAGAAAACATAGCTCAGTTGAAAGCGATGGCAGAGGAAGCCGGGTGGATAGTTTCGCCTAAAGTCTTAGAGAGCGCAAGAACTACTCCTTTGACAAAGGTTGAAATTGCACAGCTTCAAGAAGATTTGGATATTTATTCACAATTTCCACAAACCGAAGAAAAACGACAAATGGAAGTAATACCGTTTGGTAATTTATATGTATTTTCTCCTGTGTTTTTACCTAGAGTTATGACTAGGGCTGTATCAAGTGGGTCATTGTTGGTATATGCTACTTTTGGAAGTTGTTGGTCAAATGTTTGTAATCAAATACCTATAAAAGTTTATTATGATTTGGATGAAAAGGGCAATGTTGTTTATGCTTTTGGAGGTACGGAATATAGTATAAATGGTGGAGGTCCTATACGTTGTTTTTGTAATGGAGCGACTTATTACTCAACTCTTTATTATAAATGTGAATGGGGAAATACTATTTTTTTGAAATTATGGATAAGTCGGTATAAAGAGTATAATATTGGTTATAGTAGAATTTATTTGTATTCTGAAGGAAATGTTGATATAAAAACTGGTAATTCTCATTTTGAAACACATGAAATATCAAAAAGTGAATTACCTCCAGAAATCTTTAATCCGTAATTATAAAATTAATAGGCTTGTAAAATTTGTGGTGATATATTAAAAACTGTATTAAGAAACGTGGAATACGCTGACAGAGTGCAGAATAACGCAGACAATATGATTTTTAATAAAATAGTCTATGTAACTCTGCGGATTCCGCGTTGTCTGCGTCCGGTAATAGTTATTTTGCCCCCCATATATAAAGAACAATATAAAACACCAAGGTTATGAACAGATATATCCTTTATCTCTTGTTGTCTGTCGTAATGACAGTCTTTGCACAAGCACAACTCTTTCCTGATACAGTAGCGGGGCGTTTGTGGCAACAGACCTGTTTGTTTCCGAATGAAAAGATCCATTTACATACCGATCGTTCATTGTATATGGGAGGTGATACGCTTTGGTTTCGTGCTTATTTGGTGAATGCGTTGGATAATAAACCGGAAAAGACGAGCCGGTATGTGTATGCCGAATTGGTCAATCCGTTCGGGAATGTTGTGAATCGTGTGAAAATCAGACAGGATACGGATAGTTTGTATTATGGCTATTTGCCATTGGATATTGATTTACCAGGTGGTGAATATACGATTCGGGCATATACCCGTTATATGGAGAATAGTGGAGAGTCATTCTTTTTCCGGAAACCGGTCCGGGTCGTTCAGGCGTTAGGTAAATCAGTTAAAGCCGAAGTTGATTTCAGTGGTAAAGCGGGGCAAAAACAGGTTAAAGGTGTTGTGGGCTTAAAGAATATGACATCCCGGCAAATGATTAAACTGGAAAATGTCTCGTTCTTTGATGAAAAAGGCAAGATTGACTACTGGACAGAAGATGGGCAATGCCATTTCAAGATCACTCCGGACGACTATAAACAGAAAGTTGTCAAGTTGGAAGCTGCCAACTTTCAGCAGTTTCTGCCTGTGGATCTACCGGAAGCTGATTATCATGTAGACTTCTTACCCGAAGGAGGTAATCTGCCTGCCGGTGTTTTGTCGAAGATGGCGTTCAAGGCACTGAATAGTTTGGGGCAGTCGGAAGAGGTGTCCGGTATCGTGAAAGATGAGTCCGGCAACGTAGTCTGTAAATTCCAAACAACCCATGCCGGTATGGGGGCTTTTAATTGGATACCGGAAGCGGGAAAGAAATATTATGCCGAGTGTACTTCGGAAGCCGGTGTCACCCGTCGTTTTGATTTGCCGGTAGCCCATCAGGATGTGGTTTCTTTGAATGTGATAGAAAATAGGGGGGGCTTATGTTGTTTTCCATTCGAGGCGGGCAGTCTTTGAATGAAACCACCCGGCCATTTACTCTTTTGGTTCATGAACGGGGGCTTCCTCTTTTGGCGCGGGAAATAGATGTGGAAAAGCCGGTACGCATTAAGCAAGAGGGGATTGCCTCTGGCGTGTTGCATTTTGTCTTGCTTTCTTCGGCAGGGAACATCCTCTGTGAACGGTTGGCGTTTGTAAAGAATGATGACCAGGCTTGCCTTTTGCTTCGTCCGGATAAAGGAACGTACGGCTGGCGGGAGAAGGTAAACCTGTCTGTCGCCTTGCAAGATGTGTCGGGGAATCCGTTAACCGGAAGTTTTTCGGTGTCAGTGACTGATACCAAGGATCTATTGCCGGATTCTACCTATACGATTTATACTTCCTTATTGTTGACTTCTGAGTTGAAAGGGTATATCGAAGAGCCGGGGTGGTATTTCTATTCGGATGAACCTTTCAGGAGGGAGGGTTTGGATTTGCTGATGTTGACGCAAGGCTGGAGGAGTTACCGGTTGGAGCAAGCACTAGTTACCGATTACCAAACACCGGCGATTGCTCCGGAGTTATATCAGCGTCTCACCGGTGATGTGAAACGATTGGTAGGAAATAAGGTCGTGAAAGGAGCGAAAGTGACGGTGAACATACCGGATCAGGGGGTACTGGAAGAGGTGAAGACGGACGAAGAGGGATGTTTTGACTTCAGTCCGTTTGAATTTCCTGATAGTACGCTTTATAGTGTACATGCCGTTTCTCCCAAAGGAAGTTCTAATGTGTTATTGTCTCTTTCTCCGGAAGAATATCCGGCAGTTGAACAAGCATGGCCTTTCATGGAAGAGAGGCACGTTGCTGGTCGGCCATTGGCTGAAAATGTTTCGGTTGATGTCAGTTTCATGGATAAATCCAACCGGCGAGTAAGTTATGAAAACGGCTTGCGTAGTGTGTTTTTGGAAGATGTGGTGGTGACTGCCAAAAAGAGGAAAGCCCCTAAAACCCCTTATGAAACGATACAGGGAAGTATAACTATTCGGCAAGAAGAGATAGAACAGGTGCCGGATATGTCTTTAAAGACTTTTTTGTTGTCAAGGTTTCCAGGATTGTATTTTAAAGAGAATGTAGTGCCTTACTATCGTGGTGATGATCCGGGTAATAGAGTAAGGGTTGTCTTGAATGAATTTCCGGTAAATGACTCTATCATGGAGAATCAGTTGATACAAACGTTGAGTTTGAAAGATATCGAACAGATTGATATCAACCGGGATCGAACAGCAGGATTGGCTTGGTTTCCTATGACTGGCGCTTATTTTATTGCTATCAAAATGAGGCAAGGCATATCTATGGCGAATTATATACCTAAAAACGTTGGGCAAATCCATTTGTTAGGTTATCAGAAACCGGCTGCTTTCTATTCCCCTAAATATGAGACCATGCAACAAAAAGAGAATCCGATGCCTGATTTGCGGACAACCCTTTATTGGAACCCGAAGGTACAAACCGACGAGCAGGGCAATGCTTCGGTCGAGTTTTATACCGCCGATAGCGAAGCCCCCTTTTCTGTCGTGATAGAAGGAATCACCGATGATGGGCGGTTGATTCGTGGGAAGTGGTAGTCTTATTTAGATCGGTAATCCGGGTATAATAAATACTTTTTTCGCATTTGTTTATACTTATCCAGTTCCGGCTGCCAGCTTTCACGTATTTCCTCCTCTGTCAGTCCTCTGACAATCTGGTAACGGAGTTCTTTGGTGCCGGCCAGCAGGTCGAACCATTGCGGACGGGAGAAAAAGAAAGCCTGTTCGTTTCCCGCCTTATTATAGAAGTCCAGGAAAAAGCGCAGGGTCAATCCTCCCTCGAAAGGATATTCCCGGAGGTCGATGCCGTAGCATTCCTTGTCTTTTTGCAAAGGATTCGTATCGAAGCCCGGCAATGAAACAGGAGTGAATGCGAAATCGCCGTATTTCCGGTCCGGGTATCCGATCACCTGGAACGGATAGTAAGTACCGCGTCCGACACTGACGTTGGTTGCCTCGAAGAAGCATAACGACGGATATAGGCGGATCGACTGGTCGTTTGGCAGGTTAGGCGAAGGCTTGACCGGCAACCAGTACGGATCGCCATGTTTCCAGTTTTCCATTTTAACGATATGCAGTTTGCAACTGTCCGGAGAGCTTTTCAACCAGCCTTCACTGTTGATCATCCAGGCCAGTTCGCCGACCGTCAGGCCGTGCAATAAAGGGATCGGATCGACACCGACAAACGATTCAAAACCTTTCTGACGGATCGGGCCGTCTACAAAATCATTGGGATTCGGACGGTCGAGTACGATAAACTCGACACCGTTTTCCGCACATGCTTCCATTACATAATGCATGGTACTTATATACGTATAGAAACGGGCTCCCACATCCTGAATATCGAATACGATAACGTCCAGTCCGTTCAACTGTTCGGCTGTCGGTTTTTTGTGTTTGCCGTAAATGGATACGATGGGAACGCCGGTTTTCAGGTCGCGGCTGTCTTTTACTTCTTCTCCGGCATCGGCTGTTCCCCGGAAACCATGTTCGGGTGCAAAAACCTTTTTCACTTGAATGCCTTTTTCAACCAGGGCATCCAGTAAATGTTTCTGTTGTTTTTCCAAAATAGAAGTCTGGTTGATAACCAGTCCCACTTGTTTGTCTTTCAGCAAGCGGGTAATCACATCCATACGCTCGGCACCTAAAACCAAAGGTCCCTGAGTTGTTGCGGCTTGTAATCCGGGCATGAGCAATATGCCGATAAACCAAAGTGTAAGCCTGAAAACTGTTTTCATAATCCGTTTCCTACTGTTTATTATCTGCAAAAGTAGCAAATGTTCGTCTCTTTAAAGCAACGAAAGGATTAAATGTGTTTCTATTTAACATGTTTGCCTTGAACCATCATACTTGATTTCGTGTTGATTTAATATAAACAAAAAGAATAATCATATGACAACAAAACTTCCAAAGATCAAAGAAAAAGCGAAAACCGAAGCATTAGTGTTGGATCACAAAGAAGATCGGTATCCGGTACAACAGGTGGCAACAGACGGTGAAGTAACAAAAAAAGAGGTGAAAGACGCCGTCAAAGAAATCAACCCCGACCTGAATAGCCTCGGAAGCAGAGGATAGTATTTAATCAGCCGTATACTGGATAGCCAATATAAAATATCTGTATCTTCGCAACCGGATTAACTTAAAACAAGGTATGGATAAAATGAATCCTATTGATATTATCTCAAAATATTATCCGGCAGAATCGGATGCTTATCATATATTGGTTACCCATAGCCGGAGTGTTGCCGACAAAGCATTGAACCTGGCCCGGATGCATCCGGAAATGAATCTGGACATTCCGTTCATTGAAGAAGCCGCCATGCTGCATGATATAGGCATTTTCCTGTGTAATGCTCCGGAGATCGGCTGTTTTGGGGATGCCGAATACATCTGTCACGGCTATCTGGGAGCCGACCTGATGCGTAAAGAAGGCTTTCCCCGCCACGCATTGGTTTGCGAACGGCATACTGGGACCGGTATAACCCGTGAAATGATAGAGGAGCGGCATCTTCCGCTTCCTTCACGTGTAATGGTGCCGGTTTCGTTGGAAGAACAGCTGATCTGTTTTGCCGATAAGTTTTACAGCAAGACAAAACTGGATAAAGAAAAGTCCGTTGAGAAGGTAAAACAGGGCCTTTCAAAGTACGGAGAAGATACTGTAATACGTTTTGATAACTGGTGTAAACTCTTTTTAGGGGAATAAAAGCTATAGGGCTCATTAATTTATTATACATTTGCACGCTGTAACGATTCAGTTGACAGTTGATAGTTGACAGTTGACAGTTGGCGATTGGCAATTAGGATAATCTTAATTTTCAATTTTCAATTTTCAATCTTTAATTATCAGTTGTCAACTGTCAACTGTCAACTTAATTAATGAGACACAGAGGCTTATTTATCCTTTTATATTTTCTCGCAGGGGCTTTGATGATGTATTCGCAGGAGCTGGTTGCCCCGCGTGATACCGTATTGCCAGTCAATGGGGATACGATAACCCAGGCAGCCACTGATAGTACAGTCCTTGTATCCGACTCTACCAAGAACAATAAGGTCGGTCTCGATGCACCGGTTGTTTACCAGGCGAAAGACTCTATGGTAATGACTGCCGGCAACTGGGCGTATCTCTATGGCGAAAGTGATGTAAAATATCAACAGATCGGATTACAGGCTGAAAATATAGAGATGAGCCTGGACAGCAGCCTGGTGTTTGCCAAGTTCGGTCTCGACTCTATCGGTGAAGAGTTCGGTTACCCGTTGTTTAAGGATGGTGATCAGGAGTACGAATCGAAAACGATGCGTTATAACTTCAATACCAAGAAAGGGTATATTACCGATGTGATCACCCAACAGGGAGAGGGATTCGTAACTGCCGGCCGTACAAAGAAGATGGACGACGATGTCCTGAATATGGTGGGTGGTAAATATACTACTTGTGATGAGCATGATCACCCTCACTTTTATATCCAGATGACCAAGGCGAAGGTCCGTCCTAAAAAGAATATCGTGACAGGTCCGGTCTATATGGTGATCGAAGATGTACCGTTATATCCGATCGGTCTGCCTTTCTGCTTCTTCCCGTTTTCCAGTACTTATTCTTCCGGTGTGATTATGCCGACCTATACCGATGACTCTCAGCGGGGATTTGGTTTGCGCGACGGAGGATATTACTTTGCACTGAGCGATTATATCGATTTGGCGGTGACAGGTGAGATCTATACGAAAGGTTCCTGGGGGCTTCAGGCGCAGTCTTCTTATAAAAAGAGGTATCTTTTTTCGGGTAACTTCAATGCGGCTTACCAGGTGAGCAGGTATGGTGATAAGGGGCTCGACGACTATAGTCTGTCGAAAGACTTCCGGTTGAACTGGACGCACAGCCAGGACCCGAAAGCGAATCCGTACCGGACTTTTTCTGCCAGTGTCAATTTTGCGACTTCCAGTTTCGACCGTAACAGTGCGATGGGTATTTATAACCCGAATACGACAAACAATACAAAAGGTTCCAGTATCAATATCACGCAGCGTTTCCCGAACAATCCGTTGACGCTTTCGGCAACCATGAACGTGAACCAGTCTTCCAAAGACTCCATGATCTCCGTGACATTGCCTGACCTGACTATTACGCTGAGCCGTATATTCCCGTTCAAGCGTAAGAATCCGGTGGGAAAAGAACGGTGGTATGAAAAGATCTCCATGAGTTATTCGGGATATTTCAAGAATAGCATCACAACGAAGGAAAACCAGTTGTTTAAATCGAATATCATAAAGGACTGGAAGAACTCGATGGACCATAGCATTCCGGTCAGTGCCACATTTACGGCATTCAAGTATATCAATATATCTCCGTCTTTCAATTACAAGGAAAGCTGGTATACCAGTAAGATCACTAAGCAGTTCGATCCGCACCTGAATACTTTGGTAAATCGTGATACAACTTACGGATTCTATCGTATTTACAACTACAGTGCGTCGTTATCAGCTTCGACTACGTTGTATGGTTTTTACAAGCCGCTTCCTTTCCTGGGAGATAAAGTGGAGATGATCCGCCATCGTTTCGAACCATCTGTCAGCATTAGTGCCGCTCCTGACTTTGGCGGTAGTATCTTTGGTTTTTATGATCATTATCAGTACATAGATGCAAATGGCGATCCTATCGATTATGTTTATTCTCCTTTCGCCCACAACGGGTCTATCCCGAGTGGAAAGCAGGGTAGTTTGAACTTTTCGCTGGATAATAACGTAGAAATGAAAATTAAGTCGGATAAAGATACTACCGGCTTTAAAAAGATCAGCCTGATCGATAAGTTATCCTTGGGGATGAGTTATAATATGGCGGCGGACTCTTTCAAATGGAGTGACCTCTCTGTCGGATTGCGTTTGAAGTTCTCAAAGAGTTATACGTTGAATCTGAACGGACAATTCGATACTTATACCTATGGTGCGGATAAAAACGGAAAGCCGATAAGACTGGATATCCCCCGTTGGAAAGCCGGCAAAGGTATCGGACGTCTGCGTTCAACAGGAACCAGCTTCTCCTATACTTTCAACAACGATACGTTCAAGAAGTGGTTCGGAGGTAAAACGGATAGTAATATCCCGGAAGAGAATGCAGGAGACGGCGAATTGGAAAATCTGACAGCCGAGAATGCGGATGGTGAGAATGCGGATGCGGAAGGAACTCAGGAAGGTGGCCGTTTGCGTGGCAAGAAGAAAGATACCGGAGAGTATGATTCGGATGGTTATCTGGTTTCGAAAATCCCCTGGAGCCTTTCTTTCAATTACAGTATGCAGTTACGCTATGGCGATTTCGATCCGAACCGCTTGGAGTATAAGTATAAGCTGACCCATGCACTGAGCTTTAACGGAAATATCCAGCCGACAAAGAACTGGAGCTTTAACTTCAATGCCACTTACGACGTCGAGAATAAAAAGATTTCGTTTATGACCTGTAATATAACCCGTAACCTGCACTGTTTCCAGATGTCGGCAAGTATCGTTCCGGTGGGAGCGTATAAGTCGTACACATTCTCTGTAGCAGTAAGTTCTTCCCTGTTGAAAGACTTGAAGTATAACCAGAGCAGCAGCGTTCGTTCAGGTCAGGACTGGTATTGATCTCATAGAAAAGACATAAAGAAAGGGCGATGAATTTATTTTCAACGCCCTTTCTTTATCTTGGTATTTACCATTCTATAGGAGTCTGTCCTGTGGCTATCAGATAATCGTTTGTCTTACTGAAATGCTTGTTCCCGAAGAATCCGCGGTAGGCGGAGAGGGGGGAAGGATGCGCTGATTTGAGTATCATATTGCGCGAAGCATCGATAAAAGCACCTTTGCGCTGTGCATATGAACCCCACAGGATATAAACAATGTGGCTGCGCTCTTCTGTCAGTTTGTGGATTACCGCATCTGTAAATGCTTCCCATCCCCGGTTCTGGTGCGAACCGGCCTGATGTGCACGGACCGTCAGTGTCGCATTCAATAATAAAACACCCTGGTCTGCCCAACGCAGCAGATTCCCGCTTTTAGGCATAGGCGTACCCAGGTCGCTTTCTATCTCTTTAAAGATGTTGATCAGGGATGGAGGATAAGGAGTCCCGTCCTGAACAGAGAAACAAAGCCCGTGAGCCTGTCCCGGTTCGTGGTAAGGATCTTGCCCCAGTATGACTACTTTTACTTTATCAAAAGGACAATGCTCGAAAGCATTAAAGATGTATGGTCCCGGAGGATAGACTGTTCCGTGACTGTATTCCTGTTTTACGAAGTTGATTAACTCTTTGAAATAATCTTTTTCAAATTCGGGGGCTAACCGTTCTTTCCAGCTTTGTTCGATCTTTACGTCCATAATTGAAAGTTAAATTAATAGCATTCCGGCAGCACGGGCTTCCTGACGCATTTCTTCCGGCCAGATGCTTGCCTGGATTTCTCCGATATGAGCTTTGCGCAGATAAAACATACACAAACGGCTTTGTCCGATACCGCCGCCGATGCTTTGGGGCAGTTCGCCGCTCAAGAGACGTTTGTGGAAGTATAGTTCTTTCTTTTCTTCCGCATTACAACTCTTTAGCTGGCGTAGCAGTGCTTCTTTATCCACACGGATACCCATAGAGGATAATTCCAGTGAGCGGTTCAGTACGTCGTCCCAGACAAGCAGGTCGCCGTTTAGTCCGACCTGTCCGTTTTCAGCGACAGTCGACCAGTCGTCGTAGTCCGGAGCACGTCCGTCATGTTTCTGTCCATTGCTCAGTTGGCATCCGATGCCGATGATGAATACGGCTCCGTATTCCTTGGCAATAGCGTCTTCCCGTTCTTTCGGTGTAAAGGTAGGATATTTTTGTAATAAATCCTCGGAATGTATGAAATGAATCTGCTGGGGGAGAGACGGCCTTATCTGCGGGAACATTTCGTAGACCAGATATTCCGTACGTACCATAGCGGCGTAGATACGGCGCACAATCTCTTTCAGAAATTCAACATTGCGTTCTTTAGGGCTCATAACACGTTCCCAGTCCCACTGGTCAACGTATAAAGAATGCAGGTTCCCCAGTTCTTCATCCGAACGAATAGCATTCATATCGGTATAAATACCATAACCCTCTTCTATATTATAGTCTGCTAAAGTGAGGCGTTTCCACTTAGCCAGCGAGTGGACGATCTCTGCTTTTGAATCGTCCAGGTCCTTGATAGGAAAAGTAACAGCCCGTTCGGTTCCGTTCAGGTCATCGTTGATTCCCATACCTTTCAGAACGAACAAAGGAGCCGTGACACGACGCAGGCGTAATTCGGAAGATAAGTTTTGCTGGAAAAAGTCTTTGATTTTCTTGATACCCATTTCTGTTTGAGACAGGTTAAGCAAAGCCTTATATCCCGCAGGTTTAATTAGATAGCTCATATACTTGTTGTGCTTTGTGTTTGTTAAATATGCGTGGCAAAGATAATGATTAATGGCAAAATAGCAATATAGCAGCCCTTTTTATTTGCAAAATGGCAGTATATACGCTAAAGAGAGTTGCAAAATATCAGAAGTTATGTTTTTCGGCAGAAAAAAGAAAGAATGTGAAAACTCATCCTCAATACATTTGCTTTCCTCCGATATTATATTTACTTTTGCCCCGTCTTTGGCCTGGTAGCTTAGTGAATAGAGCGTCAGATTCCGGTTCTGAAGGTCGAGGGTTTGAATCCCTCCCGGGTCACAACAAAAAAGCGATGTCGTATGATGTCGCTTTTTTTGTTTAAATACTTCTCGTTTACTTTCTCTTTGAAAATAATATAATTGACAAAATGAAGTGATATTGGTCTGTTGCAGAGTAAAATGGTTTTATTTGGCCGTTTTTTATGACGAGCGTACTGCTTTGGATCGGTATTGTAGAAGAGTGTTGAATACATAATTTAACAATGGTATTGAGGCATGCGCGTTTTTCTGTTTGTTTTAAATAATTTGGGGGTTCGTTTAAAACGAGTTTTTTTTCATTTTAAATGAGATGGGGATTTATTTAAAGCAAGATTTTTGTTAATAAGTGTTGATTCTGGCTTTTTCAGAAGCTGTTTTGCGTGGAAAAAGTCTGTTGAACAACATTTTTATTTTCTGTAGCAGGGTAAACAGGCGCAGGTTTTGAATTGGCATATTTGTGATGTTTTCGATTGATGCGGGTCCTATTGTTCTATATTCTTACTTGTATGTTTCATAATGATGTTTTATGCTGTTTAAGTGTGATCAACTGTTATTCATTAAGTCGCCGAGAAGTGCGTGAATTATAACGGGTATTGGGTTGGGATCGTACATCTCTTTCTGGGGTGGGGTGAGTTGACAATTTGATATTTAGTTTTACTTTCGTTTGGGGTGTTAAGCAGGATTGAATGAACTTTTCATTTTTTCTTTTGTTTTATATATAAGTTATTAATTAAGATAAAACAAAATACTATGTTGGCGATATACAGATTTTTGTTTCCGTCGAAGCCTGACGGAATTACTATTTCCTTGTTATTATTGGCGTTGCGCATCCTCTTCGGTGGCTTATTATTGAGTCATGGTATCCAGAAATGGAATAATTATGCGGAGATGTCTGCTGTTTTTCCTGATCCGCTGGGAGTGGGGAGTAATGTGTCGTTGGGGCTTGCTATCTTTGGTGAACTTGCCTGCTCGATCGGATTTATTTTTGGCGCATTATATCGTCTGGCAATGATACCGATGATATTTACTATGTGTATGGCTTTTTTTGTTATCCACGGGAGTGATCCTTTTGCGGTGAAAGAGCTGGCCTTTGTTTATCTGGTGGTATTTATATTAATGTATATTACCGGTCCGGGTAAATTCTCGATTGATCGGTTCATCTCTGTGCCGCTGTCGAAGAAGAGAAGGTAAAAATCAGGTGTCGCAGAGTAGGGTTACGATCCCTTGTTTTGCCGGATAGGTACTATTAATAGACTACATTCTTTTGTGTCTATGTTTATTTGGATTATGGTATTCTGTGTGATCCATCCTTCAAGGAGCCGATCACACGGATAAGTTTTACTGCAATAATCGATATAATGAATAAGTTCCATTGTATCGTCGAGGAAAAGAAATGCCCCTTTGCACATTTTGTTGGAATCGAATAAGCAAGTCAGTGTCGAAGACTCAAACCGGACTTCCAAGCTGGTTTCTTTCTGGGCATTAAATATATAATGGTTTTCATTCTGTTCTCTGTTAAGAAAGATCGTTTTTACAAAACTAAGGGGTTTGTTGATTGCGAGGCATCCCAGGGTTATTTGCTCTGCATAATTCCTATTGTTTTTTTGAGTCATTTTATTGTCTGTTTAATGAATGATAGGCAAAGGAATAAAATGTAGACGGGATGATTCATCAGGTAAGCTGATTTCTTATTAAATGTGGTAGTAATATTATTCGGAGTCTTATCGGCGGATATTATTCTATTAAATAAAATATTATCAGGATTAATACTTACTTTTGCATTAGGTAAATCATATACAATAATTAATATGGAGGCAACAGTAAAGAAAAGTAATCATGGAGCGAATGTTCGTCGTTGGAGGGAATGGCGAAATGTTAATCAGGATGTGCTTGCAGAACAGATAGGTGTTTCACAGGCTACTTTGTCCGGTTATGAGAAAAGGGATAAATTGGAAATAGAAATACTGGAAAAGATTGCTAAAGCTTTAAATATTCCTGTTGAGGCCATTACCGAAATGGAAGATGGAACTTCTATTAATATTGTTGCAAATACATTTGATAATCAATCATCCGCTGTCAATTGGTGTCCAACCTTTAATCCCATTGATAAAATAGTGGAACTTTATGATAAACTTCTGGAAGCAGAAAAAGAAAAGGTTGCTATGTTGCAGGAGGTTTTAAGGGATAAGAGATGATTGATATAGGTATTATAGATTAGGGACATTATATTTAAACTGCTCAGTTATTATCAGTTTTGAATGTTACTTTTCTCTTGAAAGAAAAGTAACCAAAAGTTCAAGGCTCAACCGGCTTCACTGCTCCGGTGAAAGACTCCACTCGAAAATCCGAAACTCGCTATGCTCAAACAACGGATTTTCTTAACCGTTCCGTCTTTCACCTACGCGGACGTTCACCCGCTTAGGCCTTTCCAAGGAAGCTATGCTTCCTCTTAGGATGGCCGACACCGATACTTATAAAACAAAAACTTTCGGATTTAACAGGTAGTATCAGCAATCCCAAGAGAACGCAAAGCGTTCTATGAAAGGCCTCAGCTGATGAGCGTTAAACGAAGCATCCGTAGAGAGCGCCCGGAGGCTGTGCTGTTTGAGCGCAGCGAGTTCACAGACGACAGCGAACGGAGGATGCGAAGTAGCGAAGCAGGTGTAGCCTTGATCTTTTGCCTACTTTTCCATCAAGGGAAAAGTAGGTTCAATTATTTCTAGATTTGAATGTATTAGTGTCTGATAAGCCTGTAAGTTATTGAAGTATTGTTGGGTAGGTGAAAAACACATGAATCTTTGTTGTCATCGAGAAATTGTGGGTAGTATTCTTGGATCAATTAAGCAGATGCGTCTATAGCTGAATTATATAGAATAAAAAAAGACTTACAAGTAATTGTAAGTCTTTTTTTTAGTGGGCGTTGACGGATTCGAACCGCCGACCCTCTGCTTGTAAGGCAGATGCTCTGAACCAGCTGAGCTAAACGCCCGAATTGAAATCAAATTGGTATAAATGAGTGGGCGTTGACGGATTCGAACCGCCGACCCTCTGCTTGTAAGGCAGATGCTCTGAACCAGCTGAGCTAAACGCCCTTTCATTACTTCAGTAAATTTTGTATGCCTTATCTCTCTAAAGCGCTGCAAAGATACGGCTTTTTTTATTACCTCCAAACATTTCAGCAAAAAAGTCGAAAAAAAATTCATTACTACCATTTAATCTGAAGAAATGTAGTAACTTTGCGTCTCTATATTATTAATGTATATAAGTATTCGATATCATTGGTATATCGCCCGGACACTCAGGGATATAGGTGTATAAACTAAATGAGTATGGTATTTTCAACACTAACTGCCATATCGCCCGTAGATGGTCGATATAGAAATAAAGCCGAAAACCTGGCGGCTTACTTCTCAGAATATGCACTTATCAAGTATAGAGTGCAAGTCGAAATAGAGTATTTTATTACTCTGGCTGAGTATCTTCCACAGCTGAATAATCTGGCTACAGTGGAAAACAAAGAAGCGTTGCGTAAAATTTACAAGGAATTTAGTCTGGAGGACGCAACCCGTATTAAGGAGATCGAGAGCGTAACCAACCATGATGTAAAGGCCGTTGAATATTTTATCAAAGAAAAATTCGATCTGCTGGCTTTGCAGGATTACAAGGAGTTTATCCATTTCGGATTGACCTCGCAGGATATTAATAATACTTCGGTACCATTGTCTATAAAAGATGCTTTGAACGAAGTTTATTATCCGGGCATCCAGGAAGTGATCGACATGCTGAAAAAGTATGCGGAAGAATGGAGCAATGTTTCCATGCTGGCAAAAACACACGGACAGCCTGCTTCTCCGACCCGTCTGGGTAAAGAGATCATGGTGTTTGTGTATCGCCTGGAACAGCAGGTCGCTTTATTAAAAGCTATTCCCGTATCTGCCAAGTTCGGTGGTGCGACAGGTAATTTTAATGCGCATCATGTGGCTTATCCGCAATATGACTGGAAGGCTTTCGGAAATAAGTTTGTGAATGAAGTGCTGGGCCTGAGCCGTGAGGAATGGACTACACAGATTTCCAATTATGATAATCTGGCTGCCATTTTCGATGGTTTGAAACGTGTTAATACAATTTTGATAGACCTGAACCGTGACTTCTGGCAGTATATCTCTATGGAGTATTTCAAGCAGAAGATCAAAGCGGGCGAAGTAGGTTCGTCGGCAATGCCTCATAAGGTGAACCCGATCGACTTTGAAAATGCAGAAGGTAATCTGGGTATGGCTAATGCAATTCTGGAACACTTGGCTACCAAATTGCCGATCTCCCGTCTACAGCGGGATTTGACAGACTCTACCGTGTTGCGCAATGTCGGTGTACCTTTGGCACACATCGAAATCGCATTCAAGAGCTTAACAAAAGGGCTGGGTAAATTGTTATTGAATGAGAACGCCCTGTACCGGGATCTGGACAATTGCTGGGCTGTCGTTGCCGAAGGTATCCAGACGATCTTGCGTCGTGAAGGTTATCCGAAGCCCTACGAAGCTTTGAAAGCCTTAACCCGGACAAATGAGGGAATCACTGAAAAATCAATCAGTGATTTTATCGGAACGCTGCAGGTCAGTGATGCTGTGAAAGCTGAATTAAAGGCGATTACGCCGCATAATTATACAGGTATTTAGTGTGAAAATAAACGTAACCGTGAGGTTACCAATTAGTTAATTATTTATTAATTTACAACAATGAGCACAGAAGAAAGAGAAGAATCTCAACCGCGTCCTAGAAAGGTGATACCAAGTATCAGACGGGAAAACACAGATCAGGAAGGTGAAAGAAGACCTTACAATCAAGGTTACAACAGACCTGAGGGAAACAACTATGAACGGAGACCATATGACCGTCCGAGCCGGGATGACCGCGGCGGTTATAATTCTTACGGGGATAACCGCTCTTCTTACGGAGATCGTCCGAGCCGTCCTCGTACGTATGACAACCGCGAAGGTGGTGGTTATAACAGCAGACCATCTTATAACAACCGTGGCGGTTATGGAAATAATCGCGAGGGTGGTTACGGTAACAATCGTGAAGGTGGTTACAACTCAAATCGCGAAGGTGGCTACAACAGCCGTCCTTCTTATGGCAACAATCGCCCCTCTTACGGCAACAATGACCGTTCGTATGGTGGTGGCGGTTCTTACAACCGTCCTTCTCGTCCTAACTATGACGAAAGACCAAGCAGACCTTATACTCCTTCGCAGGAAGGTGCTGCTGCTGGTGACGGCATGAAGAAAAGAAGACCGAGAGTGGGTGATACTCGCGTAAATTCGTATGACTCTCGTGATAATCGGGGTGGCGGCAGACCTTCGTACGGTAATAATAACCGTGGCGGTGGATATGGCAACAACAACGGATACGGCAACAGACGTCCGGGTGGCCAGCAACGCCGTACAAACGATTACAACCCGAATGCCAAGTACAACTTCCAGAAACAGTTGAAGTATAAAGAAGTACTGGCTGACCCTAACGAACCGATCCGTCTGAACAAGTTCTTGTCGAATGCAGGTGTTTGTTCACGTCGTGAAGCTGACGAATTTATCACAGCCGGTGCTGTGAAAGTAAATGATGTAGTAGTTACTGAACTGGGTACAAAAATCACCCGCCAGGATAAGGTAGAATTTAACGACAAACCGGTACAGATCGAAAGCAAGGTCTATATCGTGTTGAATAAGCCGAAAAACTGTGTAACTACTTCCGACGATCCTCAGGAACGTCTTACCGTTATGGATCTGGTGAAGAATGCTTGCCAGGAACGTATTTATCCGGTAGGCCGCCTCGACCGTAACACAACCGGTGTATTGCTTCTTACTAATGATGGCGACCTGGCTTCCAAGCTGACTCACCCGTCATTCAAGAAGAAGAAGATCTACCACGTATGGTTGGATAAGAATGTATCTATCGAAGACATGGAAAAGATTGCTAACGGACTGGAGCTGGAAGACGGCGAAATCCATGCAGATGCAATCAGCTATGCAAGCGAAGACGACAAGAGCCAGGTGGGTATCGAAATCCACTCGGGACGTAACCGTATCGTTCGCCGTATCTTCGAATCATTGGGATATCATGTGACGAAACTGGATCGTGTATATTTTGCCGGACTTACAAAAAGAAACCTGGGAAGAGGAAAATGGCGTTATCTGAACGAACGTGAAGTGAACGCGCTCCGAATGGGTGCTTTTGAATAATACAAAGATTAGCCGGTTGACAATACCGGCTATCTTGTTTTGATTATCTAAGAATAAACATATAAACATGGAAACAATTACTAGAACAAAAATTGTAGATGTACTGAAAAGCGAAGCTTACGGTACAACCGTTAACGTGAAGGGATGGGTTCGTACCCGTCGTGGTAGTAAACAGGTTAGCTTTATCGCGCTGAATGACGGTTCTACAATCAATAATGTTCAGATCGTTGTGGATGTGGAAAAATTGGGTGAAGAATACCTTAAACCGATTACGACCGGTGCTTGTATCAGTGTGAACGGTGAATTGGTTAAATCTCTGGGACAAGGTCAGAATGTAGAGATCCAGGCTACCGAAATTCAGATTTACGGTACGGCCGATCCTGCTACTTATCCGTTGCAGAAGAAAGGTCACTCGCTTGAATTCCTACGTGAAATAGCTCATTTGCGTCCGCGTACCAATACGTTTGGTGCCGTGTTCCGCATCCGTCATAACATGGCGATCGCTATCCACAAGTTCTTTCATGAGAGAGGTTTCTTCTATTTCCATACACCGATTATTACAGCTTCAGACTGTGAAGGGGCCGGACAGATGTTCCAGGTGACGACAATGAATCTGTATGACCTGAAAAAGGATGAAAACGGCTCTATCATTTATGATGACGATTTCTTTGGAAAGCAGGCCAGCCTGACTGTTTCGGGCCAGTTGGAAGGTGAATTGGCTGCCATGTCTTTGGGAGCTATTTATACGTTCGGACCGACATTCCGTGCCGAAAACTCCAATACTCCGCGCCACCTGGCCGAGTTCTGGATGATCGAACCGGAAGTTGCTTTCAATGAGATTGCTGAAAACATGCAGTTGGCGGAAGACTTTATCAAATATTGTATACAGTGGGCGTTGGATAACTGTATGGATGATATCCAGTTCCTGAACAATATGTTTGATAAAGAGTTGATCGAACGTCTGCAATTTGTCCTGAAACATGATTTTATCCGCCTGTCTTATACGGAAGGTGTTAAGATTCTGGAAGAGGCTGTAGCCAAAGGACATACCTTCGAATTCCCGATATATTGGGGTGCTGACCTGGCTTCCGAACACGAACGTTACCTGGTGGAAGAACATTTCAAATGTCCGGTTATCCTGACTGATTATCCGAAAGAGATCAAATCTTTCTATATGAAGCAGAATGATGACGGAAAGACTGTTCGTGCCATGGACGTATTGTTCCCGAAGATCGGAGAAATCATCGGCGGGTCACAGCGTGAGGAAGATTACGAAAAGCTGGCAAGACGTGCCTCTGAAATGGGAGTACCCGAAAAAGATATCTGGTGGTATATGGATACCCGTCGTTTCGGTACGGCGCCTCATTCCGGCTTCGGTTTAGGCTTCGAACGTTTGTTGCTGTTTGTTACAGGTATGACAAATATCCGCGACGTGATTCCTTTCCCGAGAACTCCGAACAATGCGGAATTCTAATAAGGGACTTTCGAAAGTAAAAGATATAACTTTCATACATAAAATAAGGGACTTTTGATTTCAAAAGTCCCTTATTTTTTATTCGTCATCCAGGTCGATCGGTATCTGTCTTTTAAAGGCTTCTTTGAAAGATATCAGCGACTCTGTCCGTGCCAGTCCTAATGGCTGGAGTTTGTTATGGATGATATTCAGCAGATGCTGGTTGTTCTTCGCATATATTTTGATGAACAGATCGTATTGTCCCGTCGTGTAATGGCATTCCACTACTTCCGGAATTTTCTTTAATGCTTCCGTAACAGAGGGGAATTGTCCGGGTGATTTCAGGAATAATCCCATATAAGCACATGTTTCGTAGCCAACTTTAGTGTTATCCACAATGAATTCAGAGCCTTTGATAACGCCCAGATTAGTGAGTTTCTGTATTCTCTGGTGTATAGCGGCTCCTGAGACATTACATTCTCTGGCAACTTCCAGGAAAGGCATACGGGCATTACCTATAATCAGTTTTAATATTTTTTCATCCAATTCATCCAGTTGATGGTGTGCCATAATTTCTGTATATTTGTATTTCTGTTATTCTATATAATTACAATTAGATACAAATATAGTCAAACTATAATAATTAGACGATATAATTCGCTCAATTATTTTATTTCGTAAGTTTTCTTTTATTAATCAATCAATATTATAAGAATATGAGTTTAAGTGCGGTAATCGAATGCAGGCCGGTAAAAGATTTTTCCGATCCTTTGTTGGATAAAGTAGAAAATACATATAACGATTCCTTTCCGGAAGCGGAGCGACGGGCATTCTCTTTGGTGCGGGAGTTAGTTAAAGATGAGCCTCGTTTTACTGTTTATACCTTATTTAAAGATCAGGTTTATGCAGGTTTTATTACTGCCTGGTCTTTTGGGACGTTTATTTATGTGGAACATTTTGCAATTGACGCCTCTGCCCGTAATGGCGGAATAGGAGGGGAGTCGATGAAGCAGTTTATGGCGCTTTGTGACGCTCCTGTCGTGCTGGAAGTGGAAATGCCTACCGAAGAGATGAGTAAGCGTAGAATAGGCTTTTATGAACGTTTGGGATATGTGTTGGATGATCATGTTTATTTTCAGCCTCCCTATCGTCAGGGGGAACCTTTGCTGGAAATGCGCCTGATGACTTACGGAGCTATCGATCTGAAACAATCATTCGAAGAGGTAAAGAATTGTATCCACCGATATGTATATGGTGTTAATGAGTAAGTGCTGAATTTACTCCAATAAAAAAGGCAGAACGGAAGTCCTGCCTTTTTTTATTATCGTTGAATTAGTTAATCAACAGCTTGTCTAGCTGAGTAACTGATCTTCAATGCGTATGCTTCACGAAGCGCCTGCTTTACGTCTGTGATAACACCCATCTTAGTCTCTTTATCGGCTTTGATGGATACAGTCATAAACGGCTGGTCTTCCTCTTTCATACTTGACTTTTCCTGAGCAATGTAAGTTTCGATTTCGCTTACTTCAGCAAACTGGTCGTTCAGTTGTAAGCGAGTTTCAGAACCCATTTTTGATCTTAATTCCTGAGTCGGTTTACCCACATAAATGAATGTTACCAGTGATTTCTTTTCCAACTTCTGAAGCTCTGTTGCCTGAGGAGCCTGGAAAACTACTTTCAAAGTAACTTCACGCATAGAGGTTACCATCATGATGAAGAACAGGAAGGCAAATACCAAGTCAGGTAATGATGAGGTATTCAATTCAGGCATCTCTCTGCCGCCTGCTTTACTAAATTTTCCCATTATTATTTGCCTCCATAATTTTTAGGTTCTGCTTCTGATATCTTTTGCGGATAAATCATCTGCACAGCCTTTTGTTGATCTTCATCCAAATCAGCGAAAGCTTTACCGAATTTCTTTCTGGAAACTTCATCTCTCAGTTCATTATAGGCTGCTGCCAATTCGTTCTGAACATCGATGTAAGCCTGATATTCAGTACCACGGTCGTTCTGCAAAGAGATAACATGATTTTTTGTTACCATTTGCTTTCCGAAGAATGGTACGTCTACTTCAGTCTTTTCGGGCATATGCTCGTCGTTGTAAGGATTCTCAATGAAATTTCTAACCTTTTCTCTTAGTTGCTTAATATCAATGAATTCATTATTACAGAGAATCTGGTTGTTACTGTTGATCAGTACGACCAGGATATTTCTCTTTTTGATATCCATTTCTTCATTTTTCTTCTGATCTTTGGGTACAGGAGGCGGCAAACGTCTAGCCAAACCTTTATCTGTGTCCATTGATGTAGTAATAAGGAAGAAGATAAGCAACATGAAAGCAATATCGGCTGAAGAAGAACCATTGATTCCCGGTGTCTTTCTTTTTTTACCCATTTCTTTCTTGTTTTATCGATTCGTTATTACTATTATCTATTAAGCATTCTTTTTACAGAACCCCAAACTACTGCTGCAACGATCAAAACCATCAGAACAACAGTGGACATAATCCACATGTCTGTTACTTTCAACCACAAAGGAATGTTGTATTTCTGAGAATCAGCATTCATTCCTCCCAGCGGAGTTGCATCACCCATAGAATAAGTGATGAATAAAATCGCAGCGAAAACAACAATAACGATCAAAGAAGTTATAGCTGATTTTGCATTCGTCTGGAGTAAGGTTATAAATTGCCACACAGCAAATAAAATTGTACTGATAATTGTGACAAAGAATAATACAGATGTCCAGTTAATCAATAAACCGGTGTAAATCGGTTCTTTCATTTCAACAGAAGGGTCAACAACTCCTCCTGCGTAGAACATACCCAGCACTACGAGACTGATAATCGAAACGATTAACAGTGTCCAGCTGGACATTTTTCTTATTTTAGTAACTGCCATAATTCTAAATTATTTTTTGAATTTAAGGTTGTATTTGATAACCATGTCGATCAATGTGATTGAAGCATCTTCCATCTGGTTCAGGATAGCTTCCAATTTGCTCAACAAATAGTTATAGAATACCTGAAGGATCAAAGCTACGATCAAACCACCTACAGTTGTAATCAAGGCCACTTTCATACCACCGGCAACAACCGTCGGGCTGATATCACCAACCTGTTCGATTTTATCGAACGCCATGATCATACCTACTACAGTACCCAAGAATCCTAATGACGGAGCCATAGCGATAAACAATGTGATCCATGACATGTTCTTTTCCAAAAGACCACCCTGTACACCACCGTAAGAAACGATTGATTTTTCAACAACGTCGATACCCTGGTCGATTCTCATCAAACCCTGATAAGCGATAGATGCGATAGGACCTCTTGTATCACGAGCGATAGCTTTTGCTCCTTCTACATCACCTTTATCAAGTGCATCTTCAATACCTTTTAATAATTTGCTTGAATTAGTTTCAGCCAAGTTCAGGTAAATAATTCTTTCAAGGCAGAAAGCCAAACCGAAAATCAAAGCGATAGCAACCAAACTCATGAAGTCGGCACCACCTTCGATAAACTTAGTTTTTAAAGCCTGATACATGCCACCTTCAACAACTTGTTCAGTAGCGTCTTGAGCAAAAGCTACAGTAGAAGTTCCAAGGGCGCAAATACCCAAGAATGTTTTTGCAAAATACTTTTTCATTGTGTGTTTAATTTTTAAGATTAATAATTCTCTTATTTGTTTTTATTTTTGTTGTTAATAATATCCTCATGGTATTTAAGCGGAGAGAGCGGGATTCGAACCCGCGATACACTTTAGGCGTATACACGCTTTCCAGGCGTGCCTCTTCAACCACTCGAGCATCTCTCCAATTTTCAGCCTTCGTCTCCTCTAAAACGAGCGCAAAATACGAAAAAATTCCCATATGCAAACGTTTCAGTGCACAAATCTAAAGTTTTTGCTTGACATATACACAATATCTGAGGGAATAAATTTTGCATCTGACCTTAAAATTTGAAACTAAGCCTTTTTATTTGGAATTTTGAATAAATCCAAGGCGTTTTTTCTTGTTATTTGTACGGTTTCATCAAGCGTAAGACCGAATGTGTCCGCTACCTTCTCTGCCGTCTTCCATATATATACAGGCTCATTTCTTCTCCCTCTGTAGGGCACCGGAGCCAGGTAGGGAGCGTCGGTTTCCAGTACTATATGATTCATGTCGGTGCATTGAATAGTTTCCGACAGTTTCGAATTTTTGAAAGTTATGACACCATTGATTCCCAGTTTGAAATTTTTTAGCTTTCCGATCTCCTCCAATTCGTCTGTTGTACCGGTAAAGCTATGAAAAACACCCTTTAATTTGTCCGCACCGACTTTATGGATACTGTCCAATACCTCGGAATAGGCTTCACGGGTGTGGATGGCAACCGGCAAGTCCAGGTCGATACTCCATCGCAACTGTTCTTCAAAGACTATTTTTTGTTCTTTCAGATAGGTTTTATCCCAGTAGAGGTCGATCCCGATTTCCCCGATTCCACAGTAAGCCCGTTTCCCCAGATAGGATTCTGTTGTTTTTAGATTTCCGGCATAGTTTCCGTCCACACTGGTCGGATGCAACCCCATCATTGGATAGGCAAAATCAGGAAAACGGTCACATAGATCGTGCATCCGGCCGATAGTTTCGACATCTACATTGGGGAGCAGGAGTGTATCGATGCCCGATTCACGGGCGGCGTTTACAAGTACCTCTTGTTCCGGATCGAAATCTTCCAGATACAAATGGTTGTGCGTATCTATTAGTTTCATTTTTTAAGATTGGCGGTACATTAAACGGTTACTGACCTCTTTTAATATGTTTAATTTCTCCGGGGCAACGTTCAATCGGGATAAATGCTCCATTGCCTTATCGTAATATCCCTGCATTTTAGCAATGGTAATATCTTTCAGATGCAATTCATTATATATAGTTGTGACAGCTTCGATCTTTTCTGCTGCTACAAATGTCGTTTTGCCGATCCAGTCATTCAGGACCGCTTTTTGTTCGGGGGAAGCCAGTTCAAACGCATGTATCAGCAGGAATGTCTTTTTATTGCAGGTGATGTCGCCCCCGATATTTTTCCCGAAAGTGGCAGTGTCTCCATAGACGTCCAGCAAATCATCCTGTAGCTGAAAAGCCAGTCCGATGTTTATACCGAAGTCATACAGGTTGGCAGCGTCTTCTTTGGATGCACCGCCTGTAATCGCTCCGATTTTTAAACTGCAAGCCAGTAAAACCGCTGTTTTTAATCGGATCATTTCTATATATTCGGGCTCGGTAACATCCATGCGGGATTCAAATTCCATATCATATTGCTGTCCTCCGCATATTTCGAGTGCTGTTTCTGTGAACAGGTCGAATACTTCCTTTAAATAGTCTGGTTCTGTTTTTCCGATCAGCTGGTAAGCTGCAATCAACATGGCATCTCCGGAAAGGATGGCCGTATTGTCGTTCCATACTTTATGGACGGTCGGTTTATTTCTTCTTTTATCAGCCTTATCCATCAGGTCATCATGAAGCAGGGTGAAGTTGTGGAATACTTCAACGCCCAATGCCGGGTTGATGACGTTATCAATATTTTCTTTATATAAATTACAGGCCATTAAAGCCAGTGCCGGACGGATCCTTTTTCCTCCAAGCGACAGGATATACTCTATTGGATCATATAAACTTTTAGGGGGATATTCAAAACTCAGTTGGGAAACTTCATGTTCTACTTTTTCCAGGATCTCATTGAAAGACAACATATAGATTAAAATTACGGATAAGACGAAATAAAAAAGGCTGCAAGTTCACAGCAGCCTTTTTTAGTATGTTTAAAAAAATATTATTGCAATCTGAAGGTAACAGGTACTGTATATTTAACACGTACTGGTTTACCTCTCTGCTTACCAGGAGACCATTTCGGCATGGTGTTGATCACACGGATAGCTTCTTTATCCAAAGAAGGGTCTACACCGCGGATAACTTCTGCGTCAACGATTGAACCGTCCTTATTAACCACGAATGAACAAGTAACACGACCTTGAATACCGTTTTCCTGTGCAATAACCGGATATTTGATGGATTTAGCGAGGAACTGAAGCAGTGCTCCCTGTCCACCCGGGAATTCCGGCATTGTTTCTACAACGGTAAAGATCTGTTGAGCGGATTCTTCTTCTTCTTCAACAACTGCCGGAGCTACATAGGCTTCTACCTGTGCAGAACTTTGGTCGTCCTCAGATGAGATGATATCCACTTGGTCCAGTTCCACGTCGTCATCCACGATGTTCAGCTGTTCTACGGCAGCCGGTGCAGGGGGTGGCGGTGGAGGCGGAGGAGTGTCCTCCGGTCTTGTAATTTCAATTTCTTCTTCAGCGATGATATCAGCTACGCCTTCACTTTTGACGATTTCGATATCACGGGTTCCCCATTCGAACCCAACGAACAGAACAGCCAAACCCACAACCATACCCATCAGGATACCGAGTGTTTTGCCTCTTTCCAAGTCCGCTTTCGGTGATTTCTTAACTTCCATACTCTTATAATGTTTAAAGATGTGTTTTCCTGTACTGCAAAAATACAAATTATTTTATATCCAAATATAAAAAGGGAGAAATACTTCAATATTTTCACTTTATTTTTGAACCAAAATAAAAATAATGGTGTTTATATACCTTTTTCTTGTTTTTTCCGTTTCTCTTTATGGAATATGTTATAACTGCATTTTATCTTTGTACGCATTTTGTTAAGAAAATATGAGACATACATTAATTATATTGTTCTTTTCTTTCGTTTTACAATCGGTCGCGGCACAATCCGGAGATCAGGTGTTTGAATTTCTGACTTTACCTTCATCTGCCAGGGCTAATGCTTTGGGAGGGCATACCGTGTCATTGGTAGAACGTGATCCGTCCCTTATCTTTCACAACCCGGCGCTGCTTGGAGGTGAAATGGACGGGATGATCAATCTGGATTACATGAACTATATTGCAGATGTGAACGTGGGGAGTGCCCTGTTTACTAAAGCATTTCGTGAACGTGGAGCCTGGGGAGCGGGAGTCCATTATTTCCATAACGGGAAATTCAAGGGAATGGATGAGAATAATCAGTCGACAGGTGACTTCACAGCCAGTGATATCGCTGTGAACGGTTTCTTTTCGTATGATCTGTCCGAACGCTGGCGGGGCGGTGTCTCCATGAAGTTCCTTTATTCCAATTATGATATTTACACCTCGTTGGGGGTATGTTTCGATGCCGGGCTGAGTTATTACAATTCGGAAAAGGAGTTTTCATTCGGTGTCGTACTGAAAAATATCGGGGCACAGTTGAAGCCTTATTATGAAGACCGCCAAAAAATGCCGTGGGATATCCAGATGGGGATTTCTAAAAAGATGAACCATGCCCCTTTGCGTTTGTCACTAACGGCTATGTATCTGAATCGTTGGAAATTTGATTATATAGATAATGCGGATAAAGAGTATAAAGGTGATAATTTTGCCAAAGCATTATTTAAGCACCTGGTAATCGGTATCGATTATATACCCAGCGAAAACTTCTGGATTGGGGTGGGATTCAACCCGAAGACTAAAATGGATATGAAACTGCAGGGAGGCGGAAACGGGTTGGCTGGCTTTTCTGCCGGGGCCGGCGTGAAGATAAAGATGTTTGATGTCGGTGTCTCTTTTGCTAAATATCATCCGTCGGCTATGTCGATGATGATGAGTGTTTCGGCTACGCTGGCCGATTTTAAACCTTAGGAAATATAAATAAATGTAAGAATGAAAAAGATAGTAATCGCTATAGACGGTGTTTCCTCTACGGGGAAAAGTACTATGGCAAAAGATTTGGCAAAGGAAATTGGTTATACATATATTGATACCGGTGCCATGTATCGTGCTGTTACATTATATTGTATACAGCATAATTTGTTTAAAGGGGATCAGATCGATGAAGAAAAACTGCAGGAATCGATGAATGATATCCATATATCTCTCCGGTTTAATCCGGAAACCGGTCGTCCGGATACTTATCTGAATGGCGTGAAGGTTGAAAAGGAAATCCGTGGAATGGAAGTAGCCAGATGGGTTAGTCCGGTAGCGACTTTGGGTTTCGTTCGCCGTGCACTGGTCGCCATGCAGCAGGAAATGGGCAAGGAGAAAGGTATAATCATGGACGGAAGAGATATAGGTACGGTTGTATTCCCGGAGGCAGAGTTGAAAATTTATGTGACAGCCAGCCCGGAAGTACGTGCACAGCGCCGTCTGGATGAACTGAAAGCAAAAGGTGAGGCCGCTTCTTTCGAAGAAGTACTTGAAAACGTGAAGACGCGGGATCGTATCGATTCTACCCGTAAAGAAAGTCCGCTGCGCCAGGCCGATGATGCTGTGGTGCTGGATAATTCGCATATGACTATCGCTGAACAAAAAGCGTGGCTTCTTGTTCAATATAATAAAGCTGCGGTGGAATAAATAATCATGATTGAAGTCGAAATAGATAAAGGTTCCGGATTCTGTTTTGGAGTTGTTACAGCTATTGAAAGCGCTGAACGTGAACTGGACAACACAGATATCCTGTATTGCCTGGGTGACATTGTACATAACAGCCTGGAGGTAGAACGTCTTCAGGCACAGGGATTACGCACTATCGATCACCATGGATTTTCCAGGCTGAAAGGGAAAAAAGTCTTGCTTCGTGCACATGGAGAACCTCCTTCTACCTACGAGATTGCAAAGCAGAATGAGATAACGATCGTCGATGCAACGTGTCCGGTTGTGCTTCAGTTGCAACGGAAGATACATAAATGTTATCAAGAGACGCGTGAAAATAAAACACAACTGGTGATTTACGGTAAAAAAGGACATGCCGAAGTAAACGGTCTTGTCGGCCAGACTGATGGTACGGCTATTGTGGTTGAAAAGATAGAAGACCTGGACCGTTTGGATTTCAGCCGTGATATTTGTCTTTTCTCCCAGACGACAAAGTCTTTGGACGGGTTCCGTAAGATCGTGGAAGAAATATATAAACGGAAAACGGAGGATGCCCGTTTTGAATACCACGATACGATTTGCCGTCAGGTGGCAAACCGCCTTCCGAATATAAAGGCCTTTGCTTCCAGCCATGACTGGGTTTATTTTGTAGCGGGAAAGAAAAGTTCGAACGGTAAGATGTTGCTGGAAGAATGCCGGAAAGCAAATCCGAATACTCTCTTTATTTCTGAGGTAAAAGAGATAACCGAACCGCTGCCTGCCGGTGTCTGCCGTGTAGGAGTCTGCGGCGCCACATCAACCCCTAAATGGCTGATGGAAGAGGTTGCCGTGCGTATCCGGGAGTTGAATGCAAGCCGGTGATAAAATGGTTAAGATTTCATGAAGTTTAAGAGAAAATGAAAGAATGTTGGTAAATAATTACTATTTTTGCCGCGAATAATTTAAAATAAAGACGCTATGTCTACAATTAAATGTATTGGCATTTTAACGTCCGGAGGTGATGCTCCCGGAATGAACGCTGCCATCCGTGCAGTGACGCGTTCCGCTATCTATAACGGGATGAGAGTTAAAGGTATTTTCCGAGGATACAGAGGATTGATTACAGGTGAGATTGAAGAGTTCAAGACACAAAATGTAAGTAACATCATCCAGCGTGGTGGAACAATATTGAAGACAGCTCGTTGTTTGGAGTTCAAGACTCCCGAAGGCCGTAAGCAGGCATACGACAAGTTAATGGAAGAGGGAATCGACGCCCTGATCGCTATCGGTGGTGACGGAACGTTGACCGGTGCGCGCATCTTTGCACAGGAGTTCAATTATCCGATAGTCGGTGTTCCCGGTACGATCGATAATGACTTATATGGTACGGATGTAACGATCGGTTATGATACGGCATTGAACACGATCATGGAATGTGTGGATAAGATACGTGATACAGCCACTTCCCACGACCGTCTGTTCTTTATCGAAGTGATGGGACGTGATGCCGGTTTCCTGGCTTTGAACGGTGCGATTGCTTCAGGTGCCGAAGCGGCTATTATCCCGGAAATCTCCATGGAAAAAGACCAGTTGGCAGAAATGATCGAAAACGGTTTCCGTAAATCGAAGAACAGTAGTATCGTATTGGTTGCAGAAAGTGAAGTAACCGGCGGTGCCATGGGAGTTGCCGAACGTGTGAAAACTGAATATCCGCAATTTGATGTCCGTGTATCTATCCTCGGACACTTGCAGCGTGGAGGATCTCCGACTGCCCAGGACCGTATTCTGGCTACCCGCATGGGAGTTGCAGCCGTTGATGCTTTGCTGGATGATCAGCGTAATGTCATGATGGGTATCCAGAATGACCAGATCGTATATGTTCCGTTCTCAAAAGCGATCAAAAATGACAAACCGATCAACCGTGATCTGCTGAATACACTGCGTGTGTCTTCTATCTGATCCGGCATTGAAAAAGAGAATATAAAAAGAAAGCCCGTTGAATCATTTGATCCGACGGGCTTTCTTTTTATATATCAATTAAGTTTATTTCTTTGACAGGTTTTCCAGAAACAGGTCCATCATTCTTTTGGCAGCAACGAATGAACTGATCTCATTTTTCAGCACCTGTTGTTCGGTGGAAGACAGCATGCTTTCCACAGCCGGATTGTGATAGAATGTTTCCCGTAATGTATCATTGATGCTTTCGTACATCCAATATTTGGCTTGTTCGTTCCGCTTATAGTCGAAATAACCGTTCTTTTTAGTAAATTCCATATATTCGCCGACCATATCCCAGATTTCCTTGATACCTAAATTATAATATCCGGAGTAAGTCAGCACCTTAGGAAACCATCCGGAATCAGCGGGTGGAAAAAGGTGCAAAGCATTCTTGAACTGGGCAGCAGCCAGCTTTGCCTTATCGATATTGTCGCCATCCGCCTTATTGATGATGATCCCGTCTGCCATTTCCATAATACCACGCTTGATGCCCTGCAACTCGTCACCTGTGCCGGCTAACTGGATGAGCAGGAAGAAGTCGACCATCGAGTGAACAGCCGTTTCACTCTGTCCGACACCTACCGTTTCAACGAACACGGTATTGAAGCCGGCAGCTTCGCACAAAACGATCGTTTCGCGTGTTTTGCGGGCAACACCTCCCAATGATCCTGCCGAGGGGGAAGGGCGGATAAACGCATTTTTCTCACGTGACAGGGCTTCCATACGGGTTTTGTCACCTAGAATACTACCTTTGGATCGTTCGCTGCTCGGATCGATAGCCAATACAGCCAGTTTGCGTCCTTCTTTGATCAGGTGCATGCCGAAAGCATCGATAGACGTACTTTTCCCGGCTCCGGGAACACCCGTAATACCGATACGGACTGATTTGCCTGCATGCGGAAGACATTTTTCAATGATTTCCTGGGCTATTTGCTGATGTTCATATTTCGCACTTTCAACCAGCGTGACAGCCTGGCTGAGGATGGTTATATTACCTTTCAGTATCCCTTCGACGAACTCGGAAGGGGTATATTCTCTGCGTAATTTTTTTTTGAGGTATGGGTTTACAGTCGGTACGTCGGCTACTCCCTTGTTTACCTTTAATCCTCTGTAAAGATCGTCGTTTTCGGGATGTTCCATGATGAATAATTATTTAATGTGCTAATGTGCCAATATGCCAATCGAAAAAGACATTGGCATATTGGCACATTGTTTTAATTGGCTTATTATTTCTCTGCTGTTACCTTTATCAGGCGAACAGGACCGTTCGGGTCGTTACAAACAATATTTACTAGTGCTTCCAGTTTCGTCTTGATCTCTCGCGGACGGACTGATATTTTAAATGTCGCCGTTGTTCCCGGTTTTACTTCTCTTTTTCCTCCTGAAATATCAACCCGTTCATCGTCGCAGGTAAAGCTGTGGATGATAAGCGGAGATTTCCCGGTGTTGGTTACTTCGACAGTACCGGTCACTTTTCCACCGATCAGAGGAATGAAACCTCCTTTTTCCGGTAATTTACCGAAGTCAAGTAATGTGCCGGACAACTGTGCAATCGGTGCCTGTGCCTTTTCCGCAGCCGAAAGTTTACCGAAGTTGTCGATGATATTGGCTGCGACGTGTACTCCGCCGGAAACTTCTTTCTGACCGATACTTTCGATCGTTAAAGGTATTTCTGTTGTAACCCGGCCTTTTCTTTTGGTTGCTTTGGCATCGAGAAGTAAAGTTATTTCACCGACTTCATCCGGTGCCAGTTGGGTTGGACGTACTTCGACAGTCAGGAAATGAGGCACTTTTCCCGGATGGATTGTCAGGGTCGTCTTTCCTTCATTCTTTACGCTGATCTTTTCACCCAGTGTTTCGTCGGGGCGGATACTGCTGTACAGGACCGTCTTGGTCTGCATCTTCAGGTCGCCTATCGAATACGGGTAAATTAGAACCGGTGTAAGCGGTTTCGGTGTCACATTCCCTTTGATTGCCAGTGTATAACTGCCTTTCTTACCATTGCTGAATATGGAAATAGTTTTATAAAAAGGGCCGGGACGACCTTTGGGGTTGTAAGTTACTTTTACATTGCCCGTTTTTCCCGGAGCGACCGGCTCTTTTGTCCATTCCGGTTGCGTACAACCGCAAGACGCTGTAACACGGGTGATGACGAGTGGGCCGTCTCCCGTATTCTTTATTTCAAAAGTATGACTGGCCAATCCGTCAGCTTCAGCGATTGTACCGAAGTTGTACGTCAGTTCGTCTGCACTTATCTGAGCTCCGTTCTGTGCTGCCATATGCACAGCAAAAAATAATATGCCGCAAAGGATAAAGCTCAGTCTTTTCATATTCAGCATTCTTTGTTTTTAGTTTTGCTTGTTGGAAATCAAATTACCTCTCCCCGTATCGTCAGGATAAAACTTCCGGTTTTTCCGTTGCTGTAAACTGAAATTGTTTTTGAGAACGGGCCGGGACGTCCTTTCGGATCGTATGTTATCTTGATGTTTCCGCTTGCTCCCGGAGCGATCGGTTCTTTTGTCCATTCTGGAGTCGTACATCCGCAGGAAGCGATGACGCGGGTAATCGCCAACGGCGCATCCCCTGTGTTTTTTACGACAAATGTCGCGGAAACTTTTCCGTCAGCTTCTTTTATCTGTCCAAAGTCATGAGAGGTTTCGTCTGCTGCGATAACAGCTTTTTTCTGAGCTGAGGCCATTCCTGTAGCAAGCAGGATTGCCATAAAAATAAAAATAATCTGTTTCATTTTACTTTTTATTTAGCTATTGTTTATTCTACAAAGATAGACAATTGAATTGAAAATTGAGAATCGAAAATTGAAAATTACCTTTGGACGGATATAAGAACATTCTGCTACTCTTCATATTCAATCCCTGATTTTCAATTTCCAATTTTTAATTTTCAATTAACCGTGAGATTATTCCCTTCCGTATGTGACACAAATTCAGGTGCGTACAGGCATTGGATGGTACTTAGTCCTCCGGCATATTCACCGGTGCGGGACACGTAAACCGGATATTCGATCACGAAAGTTCCTTCCGGCAGGCGGCTGAAGAAGAAGTTTTCGGAAACATCCGTAGGCGACTGGTAATAGGCGACTCCGTCTCTGAACTGTGTCCCTGATAGCTGGTTGGCAGGTTCGAAACAGCCGGCGCGCAGGTCTTTCAGGAATACGTAATCCATTTCGCGGTCTGTCCGGATAGTCAGGCGTACGATTACTTTGTCTCCGACGCGGAGTTTTCCGTTTTCTACCGGTACAATTTGTAAGCCGCTGCCGCTATTGTTTTCGATGAATAATTTCTTTTCAACATTGAGTACACCTTTCTGTTTTTCTACTTTGTCGATGTTTTCGAAATACTGTTCGTAAACGGCTCCCCAGGCAGGCGTATTTCCTTCCTTCCGAATGGAAATGGAATTACTACCGGAAGAAATTTCTTTTTCATCCAGTACCACCTTCAGATAACCGGTTGCTGTTTCACCTTCAGCTGTGCTGTATGTTTTGCCGCCCCATGTTACGGTGCAGGTATTATTTTCATTCAGCCAGTCGTTTCCGGTCAGGATTAATGCGTAGATGGCATTCAGCGTTGCAGGAACAGATTCCCAGTTCTGCGTACGTTTCTGATTCAACAGCCATTGTTTCATACGGTCGGTGTCTTTCTTGTCTTGCGATAAGGTATTGAACACTTTCATCAGCAGACAATGAGTGTCGATCGGCGAAGTGAAATAACTGTTACCTCTCCGGTTATTGGCCCAATACATTCCCTGTTCGGCGGTCGTGGTGGCTGTTTTGCGCAACCAGGCCAATATCGTATTGGCAACTTCTTTTTTGCCGTTGCGGTACATCAGCAGGGCGATTTCGCCTTTTCCGTAAAGGGATTGTTCGTTCCAGGTCTTTTCTGCCTGCGTTGTATAGAAACGGATTGCTTCGCGGGCATCACCCAGTTCCGGAATGTCGCGGTAAGCGCTGCGGACATAGAGAAATTCGAGTTGCAATGCGTTCGGAACGCTGCTCTGCCATTTCTTGTTGTTCTTTTGCAGGCTTTCATAATCGGACTGCATTTGTTTGTCCAGGTATTTGAGCGCTTTCATCTGCATTTCCTTTTCCTGCTGTCCGTATTGTACGGCACTCATTTCAACCAACTGTGACATACCTTTCAGGATAGACAGTGTTATTTCGCGGCTTGCCGGGAAACCTTTGAACCAGCTCCATCCGCCATCTTCGTTCTGTAGCTTTACTATTTGTTGCATGGCTACTTCGCGTTGTTGTGCTGCCCGGTTCATATCAAACAACAGGGATAAACGCTGCTTTTGTTCCGTTTCATTCTCGGCAGCCAGCACCCAGGGAGTTTCTTCCAGCAGGATATTCTTCAACTCCTGATTCTTCTGGAGATTTGAATAAAGGGTAGAAGCGGTTCCGCCCTGTGCCTTCCACTGGCTGATTACTTTCTGGATACGCGGATTGGCTGTTGCGATATAATTAGCCAGCGTATTGCTATAATAAGAGGCGAACCAGGAAATGACATTGTCATTTGTCGGTTGGGTAAGCGTAGGCAAAGCCTGTACGGCATACCAGATAGGATTGCCTGTCAGTTCCAATGTCATTCTGAACGGATTGCGGCTGTCCGTCCCATTCTTTCCTGACAACCGGATTTGTTTTTCTCCGTTCTCCATCAGGTAGAAAGGTGTGCTTTCCGTTACCAGTATTTGGTTGGAGAGAACCGGAATCAAATGTTGTTCACCGTCACTGCCGGATTCGGAATCTGCTACGATGCGGCAACCAATCAGATTGGTGGTCTCCGGTACGCGGAAGGTCCATGAAGCGGTGGTGATGCTGTCGGCAGACAAGGTAAACGGCTTTTGCGATTTTGTCAGGCAGATAACCGGTTGGTCGGTTGCCGGGTCGAACAATTCAAGGCTGACACGTCCGTTGATAGTCGCTTTTGAATTGTTGATAACCTGTGTGCTGACGGATACTTCGTCACCCTGGCGCATGAAGCGTGGCAGGTTCGGTAATACCATCAACGGTTTGCTGCTGATGACTTCTTTGGTCAGCATGCCGTATTTCATGTCTTCCGTATTGGCCAGTGCCTGGAACTTCCAGGTCGTATTGCTTTCCGGTAACGTGAACTGTACCATGACGTCTCCCTCCTCATTCGTCAGTAATGACGGATAGAAGAAGGCTGTTTCGTTGAAGTTTTCGCGTATCTGGACAACTTGCTGCTCTGACATTCCCTTTTCAGCCGGAGCTTCGTCTGCCAGAGAGAAGACGGTCATGCCTGATTCCTCTACTTCATCGTCTGCAACCATTTCTACATTTCCGGTAGCGGTTGCAGCGTCATTCGTTCTGTAACCGATAACCTGTGCTTCAGCAGCGGCCATAGGGGCTGCCGACTTCATCATGATACCTCCGGCATACATTCCCCGGTTTCTGAAATTCATGATTCCTTGCCAGTTCAAACGGTCATATTGATAATCCGGAACATTGACATTTTTCGACTCTTCTGATTTATAAGCTGTCTTATCATCCATGCCGATGCCTCTGTTGAAAGAGGGGGCAGATAAGTAGAAATATCT
The DNA here is from genome assembly GCF_000969835.1 of Parabacteroides goldsteinii DSM 19448 = WAL 12034. Taxonomy (GTDB): domain Bacteria; phylum Bacteroidota; class Bacteroidia; order Bacteroidales; family Tannerellaceae; genus Parabacteroides; species Parabacteroides goldsteinii. The sequence goes on along the minus strand of NZ_KQ033912.1, from coordinate 978,024 downwards.
TCTCGGATTGAAATTCCAGCTGAAGTAACCGGACGGTAATATCTTATCTAACGACGCGTCGTACATGCTGGCCAGCATTTCTGCCATAACAGGCATGGAGTCTGCATCTAAAATCCTGAATTTCCATGTTTCCTTATTGCCGGGTAGCAGATGGTCACGGAAAGTAATCGGTTTGATTGCCAATGAGAGATTCGGTTGTTGGCGTTTAATATCAGTTCGTGATGTATATAATTTGCCGTCTTTTACAAAGGTAAATTGTGCCACGACTCCTTCCCCGTAGCTTTCCATGAATGGGATACGGAAGAGATGGTTCTCATTACTCAGTACGATGCGTTTGCGTGAAATACATTGATTGTCCTGGTAAAGTTCATATAAAATATGTGCGTCTTTGTCGGATGTGCCAAACAATATCTTCGCCTCTTCACCGGGAAGACACCAGACTTTTTCATCTAACATCCAGGTATGCATGAATACCGGCGGTCTTTTGTCGCGTAAACTATATAGGATGAAATCCTGCTTTGTAGTAACCGGGCGTCCTTGTGAATCATTTGCATCCAGCTTGATCTGATAACGGCCGGAAGCTAGTTTGGCGAATACATTTTTATCAATCGTTTTACCGGATGTAAAATTACCGGTTGCCACCTGTTCTTTTACTTCGTATTCAATGATTCCGTATTTGGACGGTTTTTCGGTGTCGCCCAATCTGTTTATCGTATAAGTTCCATTCACTGTTATTTTTTCACCGTTCAGTGTTTGTGCCGATACGGAAGCTTTTACAGAATCTTTGTCGAGTTGTCCGGAAAGGTCGGTATTCAGGACAATACTAGATGTCCCGACAGAGAATACGGAAGTCGCTTCCTGGGTTTCACCATTGCTGTCGGTTAATGTGGCTGTGACCAGATAACTTTGATAGGCAGGGAGATTGCTACTAGATTTTTCCGGACGGAAACTGAAAGAGAATGTCCCGTCGCTGTTCACAGTAACCTGTCCTTCTGCTACTTGTTCATTAGAAAAACTACTGATGTAGCTACGTAACCAGAAGGGACGTTTGTTGATACGGTAAGTAATCTCTCCGCTTTGCAGGGAGATACCGGAAAAAGTCTGTGCCTTTCCCTGGATTGTCACCAGGTCGCCGAACGTAATTTCACCTTTTACGGGAAGTAAATCAATGAAGAAAGTGGGACGTTTGTATTCCTCTACACGGACATTTACACTTTGATATTCGGTAGACAGCGTGAACATTCCTCCAAGGGTTTGCTGAGGCAAAGTGAATTCACCGTTGAAAGAACCGAATTTATTCGTCTTGAACTCTTTGGTGGCCACTTCTTTCCAGTTCGCATCCCTGAGAGTTACTTTGAACGTTTCGCCTTCGATGGCATGAGGCTTGTCGGTCGTATTTGTGTAAGCGATTCCTTTGAAATACATATTTTGTCCCGGGCGGTAAAGTCCGCGGTCTGTAAACAAGGCCAGTTCCGGACGTTTTGTCTGGCTGATTTCCCGTCGTCCGTTCGGATAAACGGCTGTCAGCATTGTTTGTGAATCTCCCGGACGGGCCACTTGATAAGCCATCATATCGCGTTTATGTGGAAAGACAGCGATGCCGTCTTTATCTGTTTTTACGGTTCCCTGTGGTTGCATCTCACGGCGTTTTCCCGAATAATAAGTTACTGAGGCATCAGTGATTGGTTTGCCACTTAAATAATCGGTCACCAATACTTCCGTATTTCCATTTTGCATACTGCGCGAAATGGCAGCCAGGCGGCTTACCTCGAATAGATTGTTCGTTTTCAGATCCGTTCCGGGAGCGGTAATAACACATTCATACAATCCTGTCTGGTCCATCGGGATGACGAGGCTCGTATCCAGCTCGGTATAGGTATTCGGTACTTTTAATGAAAAAGTAACTTCTTTGACCAAGGTTCCCAAATTGTTTGCAGTATCCTGGGCATTATAATTAAGCGTCTGTTGCGGAGTTTTCAAACTCTTGTATATGCGGGCTGTGATTTGCCGGATATTTTGATATGTGAGTTTTAGAGTCAGTTTTTTTCCGGGATACACAGTATTGTCTGTGTTGACTTGCAGGAACGGGTTTTGCATATTGGCCAGCCTGTTTTTTATCAGGCCGATCCGTTCATAGTTCGGAAAACGGGCAATGGTTTCTTTGCAAAGTTCGTACTCGGCAGCTTTCAGAGAATCCATATTGGCTTCTGTTCCATATCCGTAAAATCCGTTATTCAGTTTAGCGGCAATAATTTCCACAGAATAGTCTTTATTACCGTAGATAGCTAACAGGCTATCCAGTGCGGATGTATAATTTTCTCTTGCCTGTTCGGAATAGCGGGTGGTATATTTGAATCTCAGATAGTCCAGGTTGGCAAGCATGGCTGCTTTTTTGTCCGGTTGCGTGTTCAGATAGGCAATAAGTTCTTCATATATCTCTGTGGAAGGAGCGATATCAAGAGCACGGAACGCTAGAAAGTCATATAATGTAGGGCGTAGGGCTGGCGTGTCTTTTCCAGTCTCCAGTATGGCTTTGAAATCGGATACCGGTGTTTCCTGCAATAGCTTCGCCGGTTGCAGGGATGCAGTCAATTCTTCCTTTATCTTATTCGTGAAAAGGTTTGAAGTCCATTCGCGGATATCTTCGGGAACGTATCCGGCCAGGTCGGTCCGCTGATTAATCTTCCAGCGGTTCATCGTATAATACTGATTGTACATTTCGGCAACCATCGAATGGAGTACGGCTGTAGAAGCCGGTTCTTTACATTCGGCCGCATAGTTTTCTACTTCCTTAATAAGTTTGGGGAAGTCATCGTCATTCACATCCAGTTGTTCTTTCATCCGGCTGATCAGCGCTTTGATGAGTTGCGGTGTATTTTTACCTTGAATAGCCTCGGTAATCATTTTGCTTTCATTTTTAGGTTGTGCCGCATTTGTATACATGATAACCGCTGAAATACAGCATAGTATCAGGGCGGAAACAATAATAGCTTTTATCTTCATATCTATATGGGTTTACATGTTAAACAACGTTCTTTGCTATATAGATACAAAGAAAGGGTAAAAAGATGTAAACTGTTTGTTAATAAGGTGTAATAATGAATTGGCGTGGTAAAAAGCAATGAGGTCCTCATAAACATTCACGAGGGCGTCAAAAATATTTATGAGGCCCTCGTGAACAGGAAACTATCTGTACTTTCTTTTATTTCTTGCGAACGTAAGTCAGGAATGTGTACGGATAAGCATGTTTTGCATCAGCTGGGAATTCCTGGCGTTCCACTTCTTCCCATAAATCCCAGTTTACGACCGGGAAGAAAGTATCGGCATCTTTAAACTCACCATGTACACGGGTGATGTACATTTTGTCTGCGATGCGTAAAGCCTGACGATACACCAATGCACCGCCGAGGATGAATATTTCATCTTCTTTTTCACAGATATCCAGTGCCGAACCCATTGATTCGCAGGCGAAGCAGTTTACAAAACCTGCTTCCGGCAAAGTGGTCAGGACTACATTCTTCCGATTTGGAAGCGGTCCTTTGGGCAGAGATTCGAACGTTTTACGTCCCATGATTACGGCGTGGCCGGTTGTCAAATCTTTAAAACGTCGCATATCGGCAGGCAGACGCCATAACAACTTGTTGTTTTTACCAATCGCATTGTTCTCTGCAATAGCGGCAATGATTGAAATAGTACTCATAAACTTATCGATTTATTAGTAATGTGTATACTCTCTCTTTAATTTTCAATTCTCAATTTTCAATTCCCTATACCGCCACTTCTCCTTTGATATGGGGATGCGGGTCATAACCGGTCAGGTTGAAATCTTCGTATTTGAAATCGAAGATGTTTTTTACGTCCGGATTTATTTCCATCCGGGGAAGAGGACGCGGTTCGCGGGTAAGCTGAAGCTTTACCTGTTCGAGGTGATTGCTATAGATATGAGCATCCCCCAGCGTATGAACGAAATCTCCGGCTATAAGTCCTGTCGCTTGTGCCATCATTTGTAATAATAATGCGTAAGAAGCAATATTGAAAGGTACGCCCAGAAATATATCCGCACTGCGCTGATACATCTGTAAACTCAGGCGTCCGTTCGCCACATAAAACTGGAAGAACGCATGACAAGGCGGGAGGTTCATATTATCCAGGTCACCCACATTCCAGGCACTGACAATGATCCGTCGGGAATCCGGATTATGTTTGATCGTTTCGACAGCTTCGCTGATCTGGTCGATAGAACCACCTTTATAGTCCGGCCACGAGCGCCACTGGAAACCGTAGATATGTCCCAGGTTCCCGTCGGGGTCTGTCCATTCATTCCAGATACGCACTCCATGTTCCTGCAAATATTTTGCATTGGTATCCCCTTGAAGGAACCAGAGTAATTCATAAATGATAGACTTCAGATGCAGCTTCTTCGTCGTAAGCAGAGGAAATCCCTCTTCCAGATTGAATCGCATTTGATGGCCGAAAATACTTTGTGTACCGGTACCTGTACGGTCTTCCTTCCTCACTCCCTCGGCTAATACGCGATTCAGCAATTCTAAATATTGTTTCATTTTTATCTCTATAGTAGCTTACAAAAGTACGAAAGTGATTTGTATAAAACAACAGGTAATTTTTTTTATGTTCTTTTCTCCTGGTTCTTTAGTAAGAAAATATAGCTCACATTTGATAATAAATGAACCATTCATAGCTCGTATGTTTGCCAACAGTTGTGCATAACAGTTGTGTCAGCGTGGTGAAATTGTCATCGAATGTTCTCTCATAGGTTACTGGCTATTATATTAAAAGCTACTATCAGCTAGTTTATTAGTAGTTAGTTAGTGTTACTGGCCTGTACGGAGGAATTGAATACGGTGTACAGGGTAACCAACTACGGTGTACAGGGTAGCGGGATGAGGTGTACACCCTAACCGACTAGGGTGTACAGGGTAACTTTACAGGGTAAGCACTTAAGAGACAATAGGTAAGGAGGTATGTAACAGTACCTCCTTTGTCTATTTATAAGAGATGAAAGAACTAATTTAAAAAGTCACATTGCCGGATGACAGGTAACGATAACTGATGCCGGCATTGCCGGAACGGAAAGAGATTCATTTTTAACCTCCATTGAGTGAGTCCATCGTTCTGTAAACTGCCCTCCAATAAAGTTTTCAAACTTCACCTTTCAGATTTCAGGATAGATAACTGATTGAAAAATAGCGGATCCGCCTGAAGGATGCCTTACACAGGAAGTAGATTCCGATAAGTAGGTATCCGTTCGCCAACGAATAGTTATCCGTTGGCCGGCGGGAAGTTATCCGTCCCAAAAGCATAGATGTTCCGAATTATCAAGACTGCTTTTGGGATGACAAGTGTATATATTTGAAGACAAAAGTCTTCTATTTTGCCGGCAGCTATTTAACCTTGAATTCTCGTATACATTTTTTAGCAGTTTCCTCCCTTCAGCCGGACATATTGAAAAACATTCTATCCAGAACATCTGAAAGCTGAAGGTAATAGTCTGCAATTCATAAGGAGGGCGAATCGGATAACAAACAGACTTGTATTATAGACTCTTGTATTTGATTCCGGGAATAGTTGTTTTCCGATTATAGAAATCGTTGAACCTACTTTTCCCTTGATCTTTTGGTTACTGACAAATCTTGAACCAACCCGTATCTCTGTTAGCATGTTGAACTGATTTATTTGATGGGAGGTGACAAAATGATAATCGGGAGATGTAGTCATAGTGTGCATATTACATTTATATAAATGCAAATAATTTTTTATTATACTGCTTGGAGGTATGGATAATTTTGGATATATATTTATTAATATTAAAGTACAGGTACGTTAGTTTTATGTACTTACAGAACACTCCCGTTGAGTAAAAAAAGATGCTTTAACAAATAGGCTGAATCCTTTGTGTGGAATATGAATCAAGGGCGGAGGTCGAATTTCGAATGACTAAAAAAAACGTTCCTTTTTTTCTTGCAGCAAAAATACGCATTCCTTTTGAACCTGCAATTCTTTTCAGAACTTTTTTCACTTTTCTATCTGCTTTCTTATCAGTACGATACGAAAACAAGGACAAAATACCCACTTCCTGTTACAAAAGTAAAAGAATCTTAAACGCGTGGCGAGAAAAAAGGAACGTTTAAACTCGCCAAATCGGTAATCGATGAGTAAAAAAGATGCCTATATACAGGCATTTAACAGTTCCCCTGAAATGCTTTTTCTTGTGTCCTACGGGTTTAGGCGGTTGAAATGAGCTAAATGGACGAAAAATAGTCAATTTGAGTATAGATCATAATTTTATTAATTAAATGTTTTACGTATGAGAAAAAGTACTTTGGTAAAAGGCGGGTCGGCCGCTCTTTTATGTGCTATGGCTTTTTATGGCTTGTCTCCGATGCTGAATGCAGCAGATGCGGACTATGCTAATATAAAAGCGAAATGGTATGATGGTGTGAGCACCGAAGCTGCGTGGGATGACGAATCGACACTGGTTGGTGAAGGTTTGTATAATTTCAAGCCACTCGACAAGGTGAATGTACACAATCATTGGGAAGCTAATTCAACTTCTTATGGTAACTATGAGTCGTTGATCGATTTCACAAAGATGAATGCAGGTTTAATGAACGGTGCTTTCGTGACCTTCTTCAATCTGGATGACAGTGATACTCCAAACTATTTGAAGCCTTTTACCGGAAAGTATCTGGAAATGGCTTATTCGGATATTAAGAATCACGAAGAAATGAACACTGCCGAATATCTGAAATTTACAGATGATAAAGGCAATACGGGTTTGGGTATTTATCAGAATCAGACAGCCAGTTCACGTGTAGACTTCCTGTATAGCACTAAAGGCTTGACAGGCGTTGAAAGCGTTGAAATGGACGTTCGTGCTTTTGGTAATGTTGATTTGGTAAATCGTAAGATCGACTGGACATATGACGTATATGTTTATGATATGTCTGGTGAATATGTTGGTCAGATGGTTAGTGACCGTGCAATTTTCACGGCAAGCAATCATGAAGTAGCTACAGCGCATACACATCATATTAAAGCGCATGTTTCTGATGCTGATAATACAAATGCTAATTCCTGGCAACAAGGTTCTCTGGATAACAAGATCATTCTTGTTATGTTCAAGGGAGCTAAATCGGTTGCTGACGATGCAGTTTCTTCTACAGGCTCAAAGAACACAGAACCGTTGACAGTATTTACAAATGCTCGTTTGGCGTTCAATCGTCCTGATGTTGCTTTTGGTGCTGCAAATACGAAAGTGTTTGAAGCGGGTGCCGGACGTAATACAGCTTGTGCTGCTGACACGTTGGTTACAAATGTGGAGTTCTGGAACACATTGTATGAAAATAATAAGACTAACAATGAATATACGGCTACTTTCAGTGGTGTTGATCGTGATGGTCTTTATGCAGCAGACAGAGATCCGAAAGAAGAACTGGCATATTACGAATTGAATGTTGAATATCCATTTATTGCTGATGAAATGGAAATTTCTCAGGAAGGTGATTTGACAAAAGTTCAGGGTTGGATTTCTTTGGATCAGATGGTTGCTGACGGTAAGATCGGTAGAACAGGTACACCTGGTAAGGATAAGAAAGTTACTTATCTGATTCCTCGCGAATTCTTCGTTCAGACGGATGCTACAGAAGACCGCGATTGCAAATCAAGCGCTCGTTTCACTTACTACTTTGCTCCGCAAGAAGTAAAAGCATTTGACAAGGATAATTATATCTGGTCTACAATCACAGCTGAAGCTTCAGATACAGCTCGTTACGAACTTCAGGGTTCTTCTATTCCTGAATATAGCGAGTTGAACGATCTTCATTTCGACGAATATCTGGACTTTAAGACTGCTAAGGTTAGCTTCAAGAACTTACCTTACTTCAATTCGGTAATCGGTCGTACAGACAATTATACTTTATCGGAAGATCTGTTCGGTGGATTGACGTTGGAAAATCGTACCAAAGCTCCGAAGCATTCAACAGGCCGTTATGATGACGACGTGAATCTTAAGGGTTGGAAGATCGTCTTCATAAATGAAGAAGGTAAGAAGGATTCAACTTATTACGAAGGACGTTTCTTGCCTATGTCTCTTTACGGATATAGCTATACCGATTGGAAAACATGGTTGGAAGCAAATGGTTGCCCTGACTGTTGTATCGAAGACGGTCCTGAAGAAGTTGGTAACTATGCAGAAGTCGATGTAATTGATTGTGACGGTAATATCAACAAGAATATCATCAGTATCAATGCAATCTTCAAATATCACCGTGGTGATGTAAACATCGGTGACGACGAGTCTAAATATGTAAATGAAACATATACAATCGCTCCGCGTCTGGTTTACGATGCTTCTGTTGCAAGATATAATGTAAATGAAGATGTACTGTCTGGTACGACTTATACTTACAGCGGTCAGGATCTGATCAACAAAGTAGGTGATGCAGTTTACTCAGGCCCGATCAAGATCTTCGGTAACAATACATTCGTATGGTTCCAGGATACCGACCAGTCTCTGTTAAGCCACGCTATGGGCGTAATGAGCTCTGAATTATTGAAATATTTTGAAAAGATCGACCGTAAGGACTTCTTCTTCGCTCCGTATGATGAGTGGGATGGTTACAAATATGAGTCAAGACCTCACACTGTGAAGGTATTTGCTACAGGTTTGAAACCTGATGTAGAAGGTGGTACAGTTGCTTCTATCAAGATCTTCAAAGAACAATTCTCTAAGACTGAAGGCATTGACGATGCAGTTTATCATACAAATGCATTCATGTTCTCTGCAGAAAGCCTTGATTTTGCAAAAGTATATGTGAAGAAAGGTTCTCAGGAAAAACCGATCGAAGAATATAATGGTGCCGTATTCGGTAAGTTTATCGGTATGAGCGTTGGCGATACTCTGGTTTACAAGGTTGACCTGGATGACGACTATGCAGTACAGTATGTAGAAGAAACAGGTCTTGACATGACTGTTAAGTATGTACCTTACAATGACGTGAACCTGGTTCCGATCGTTGCTGAAAGCTGGAACTCTTGTTTCGAAGGTACTCCTAATATCTTCCACCATGTAGCTCAGTTCGGTGCAACTACAGCTAACAATAAGGGATGGAACGAATTCTATACATTCGGTACTACCGACAGAGGTTTGGTAACCACAATGAATGCAGATAAAGTGATCGGTTCTTATACCAGCTTCTATTCATTCCTGACTCAGCAGTTCGGTTCTTGCAACACTTGTGGTGGCGGTAGTCTGCCAACTTTGAATTCTTCCAGCAGTTCAAGTGAAAACTGGGTTCCTGCTCCTAACTTCATCTATAACGAAATGTTCCGTAAGGATTACAAGACCCGTTATGTAAATACTTGCTATCCGGTACGCGACGGTCAGTTCATCATCGCAGGTTTGAACATCGTTGATCCGGTTGACATGGAGGTATTCTCTAACAAGAAAGGCGCATTCGAATATGAAGTAACAGTTCTGGGCGACATGAACGGTGAGGCTTATGGTAGAGTAGATACAGTAGGTACTATGGTTCAGATTTCTCCGAACAAATACGGTGAAGTATTGGCTCTCGTTTCTGCTAAGTTCGATCCGAAAGATCGTAACGGTATTGAAATGACTATCGATACGATTACCAGTGGTTCTGAAAAGGGCATGTGGGCTCGTTACTATGCGAAAGACTCTATCCGTCTGGCTCCGCAACAGCATGGTGCCGACGTAGAAAAGTATAACCGCGTATACTTCTTCGACCTGGATGATTACAAACATAATCTGACAGTTAACGACCAAAGATGGGCTGATCTGGGTGTTTGGGCTCCTTACGGAATCAATGTAAACGATACGCTGACAGCTGGTATCAAGGGTGACGTGAAAGTTCCTGAAGTATGGTTCAGTTCTGACGCTGCCGGTAAGAATAAGATTGATGCCTTCCAGTTCGGTGTTGTAAATGGTGGTGCTTCTAAAGATTCTGTATTCTATATCCAGGGTCGTGACCTGCCTCATTACGGTACTACTGTAAGTGGTGAAGAATCTAAGATAGAACAGGAAATCAACTTGTTGAGTGCTTCTGACTTGTTCACATTCGGAACAAACAAAGCAAAAGAAGTGAAACTGTTCATCCGTGAGAAATCTATGGAACTGGCTGCAACAGCAGAAGAAAATCCTTATACATTCAAGGGTGGTGAAAACGACCTGGTGAACGATGTTCTTCGTGGCGACGTAGCTGCTAAGATCGATGTTCGTGCAACTCCGAATGTAGAAGATCTTTGCGATGTAGAAAACGCATTGTCTCTGTCGGCTGTATGTGATGTACAGAAGGATTTGCCGCTGGCATTCACTGCCGGTCTTGAAATGCCGTATATTAAAGATATGGAACCAGGTGATGTAGGTGGTAGCGATGCTCGTATCAAGTGGACAGCCACTCCGGGTGCTCAGTACTATCAGGTTGCTGTAGGTCGCTTCACTCCGAAGTACACTTCTGAAGATGTATTTATGTCTGAAGTACGTGCTGACGATGCAAGCAAGACTATCTGGGTTGAATTGTTCAACGCAACAGGTGATGTGATCCACCGTGATAACAAAGTAAACTACTGGTTGGAAGTAACTAAAGAATATACAGATGCAGCAGGTAAACCGCAGAAAGAAGTAACTAAGGTAAGTGTAGACAACTTCGAATTGCAGGGTAATACGCAGCCGATCGACAGAAACTGGGGTTATGCTCCGATTGCCCACCAGATGGACAACATGGAACTGACTACAGACATCACGAAACCGGTTAAATATACGATCCGCCTGATGGAAGGATTCCAGACTGATGCACATCAGATCGATATCTATCTATTCGATACTCCTGCAACATGGATGGTTAGAAAACCTGTTCCGGGTATGCCTATCAACGGTGGTGAGTTCAATACAGGTGACTGGAGAACAGAAGTAGGTTCATTGCCTACAGCATATTACGAATGGCAGGATGATATCAACTTCGACGGTGAAGAATCGTTCAAGGTTTCTGCAACATCCACTTCAATAGCTGTTCATAACCTGATCCCGCAAACTGCTTACACGGCACGTGTACGTGCATTCAACGAATGTGTAGGTGGTGAAGAAATGATTCCGTCGGAAGATTATTATGACTTCGCTACATCTAAGACTGCTACCTCTACAGGTGACATCTACTTCGATGAAGCTGACGAACATGATCCGGTATCCAACGAATCAATCAATACAACTGACGTAACAGTTCTGGGTGGCCAGGGTAAGGTAACGATCCTGAATGCTGCTAACAAGAATGTTGTCATCAGCAACGTATTGGGTCAGACAATTGCTAACACGACAATCAATTCCGACAATGTTACATTCAATGCTCCGGCAGGAATCGTAGTTGTAGTAGTTGATGGAACAACAGTGAAGGCTGTCGTTAAGTAAGACAATGAATAACTATTGATATAAAGAAGTTTATAATCAATAATTTAAAATAGATAACCGCGCGGCGGCAGTAGAGGCGTTGCTTGCAATGCCTCTATCTGGCACCAACTAATCCGTGAGGACGAAAAAGCGGGTATTAATACTAAAGTAATGAAATATAAATTCTTCCGCCCTAGCTCTGTGAAGAATGAAAGCGGATATAAACCCTGGCGGAGTTTCTTTTGTCAGGGTTTATATTATGTTATATAACTTGATTATAAGCACTTACTATCTATTGATTGAAGTATAAACTAATAAAAATAATAGCGTATGAAAAAAGTATACTTGATCGATGTGAGTAGGCGACTACTTATATTCGTGCTACTATTGGGAGGGTATATTACACAAGCGGCTGCAGCAGACATTTATGTCCCCGTAAAAGATGTCCTGTCATATTATGAAGGAACCAGTGACGCTAATGCGGAGCAGTTAAAATCCCATATCCAAAGTTTATTGCAGGGAGTTGTCGATCAGAGTGATCAGGCAGCGATTATATCCGATGTTACTATCAGAGGTAACGGTGGGGATCAGACCGGTGATTTGGTGGCAGGAAGTTATAACTACACTTTTAAAGTGACTTCCACCAGTTCCATTACGTTAAATTTTGAACGGACGATCGGTACAGGGAATATAAATCCTGCAACTCTGTTCGGCGAACTGGATCATGATCAGGTAGTTGTATCAAATGCTATCGAGATCAAAGCCCGCCAGGCAGTCGGTGATTTGAAATTCCCGGCTAACTGGGGTAATTATGTGTATGGAACATCTGTTAGTGATTTGCATTCTAAAATACAGGTGCTCGATATGCCCGGAGTTTCATTTAATGATGCTTCGGTTTTTCTGGTTAAAGACGGTGTTTCCGTTCAATATACCGGAAATAATATGTTGGAAGCCGGAAAGTATGATGTGGTTATTACATTTCCTCCGACAGATCAGTTTGCTTATGAACCCGGTTTGACCAATTGCACCAAGCAGGCGACAGGTTCTTATATTTCAACCAAGCAACTGATTGTAAAAGAAAAGCCGATCGATAATACGGTATTCCCTGTGTTTGCGGAAAAGGTTGGAGGCTTAGGCGAACTGGATCCGGCATCCAATCTTAATTTGAACCGGATAAAGAATCTGATCAGGAATAATATAACTTCATCCGATGATTTTATTTCCGAGATAAAAATATATTCAGGTAATGGTTTCACCAGTGAAATAACTACGGGGCGGTTAGTTCCGGGTAATGTATATAGTTATCGCGTGGTGCTTCTACCGAATTATGGTGCAGGCAGCAATGTCTCTGCCGGCGTAGGTGGAGCAAGCGTTTCTTTAAATACTACTGAATGGAGCTATGATATTGTAAGCGCGATTGCGATTGGGAAAAACACGTTACAGGTGAAGCTACCCGATTTTGTTTCAAGCCCGATCCGTATTGGCGACTATGCTGATAACACTGCTACGGCTACGATGCTGAAACGTCTGATTCAGGATATAAATCCGGAGATGGTGGACCAAAACCTGGTTCCTCAGGTTGAGGTAACTGGTGGTACGGTATCTTCCGGTATGGCAGATAACACCTATCTGGGTTATAAAGTGACAGTTCAGGGTGATCTGGCTCAGACAAATTTGAATTTTGTAACAAATGGGAATGTCTCATCTGCTAATCTGGTTGTAAATGGAAATGTTTGTACGTTTAGTAACTCTCTGTTATTCGTAACAACATTGCCAACCACCCATTCTTTGATTTATCCGGGTAACTATCAGATCGACTACGAAAAAGATATGCTGCCGAATGCGGTCATCCGCCGTATCAAGAGCGATCTGTTGGTTCGTAATGCCGGCGTTTTAGGAAATGAAACGTTCGTTGTTCGTTTGATCAATAATGACCTGAGCAATAAAAATGCGATAGCGGAAACAGACGATTCGTTCGGTTATAAGATCATCATCACGAAGAGCGCAACCTTGCAGGAAATAGAAATTCCGACTAATCAGCGGATCAATATCGTTGATAAAGGTACGACAATCGAGATCACTTATTCTAAAAGCATTGCTATCGTTCCCCGTCCGGCGATCAATTTTACATTCGGTGAATATACCGTTCAGTATGTGAAGGATATGACCCGGGAACAGGTTGCGGATAAGGTTCGCGAATATATCTATATGGCAAATCCGTACAATATTGAGTACATAGAAAATGTACAGATCACGAACTCCCGTATCAGGGAAAATATGGGTACGGCTACTTACCGGGTAACGTTAAGTGGAGACCTGGATGCCCTGTTCTCTGAAGTAACAGTGAACGGACAGCCGCATAGCCCGACAACGTTTGAAGGTACAGTAAATATCACGCCGCGTCCGATCGCAAAAGTGAAACTTTACAAATATGAGTTCAAGAAAGAAGGCGCTTCCAATGAAATGATCGAAAAAGCGATCATGGCTGACCTGCTTTTGAAGAACCCGGATATGAAGGGGGCTTATATTTCCAGCGTAACATTGGTGCCGGCAATCGGTAGAGATCTTTACTCTTATACGGTAGTATTCAATCCGAATGATAATATTCAGAAGATTGAAGTAACGAATGAAGATGGAGGTCTTATCATCCCGATAGAATTGTTCGGTTATACAACAGCTACTTATCTCCGTTCCGTACGGTTGACCGATAACGGCCAGTCGCTGGCTGAATATCCGCTTCCGATCAATGTGCAACTGCCATTGTGGGAACGTCCGTTCGGACAGACGGCCGATGAGTATGCACTGGCTCTGCTGAGTGACTTCAGACTGACTCCGGGTGCTGACCGTGTAACGGTTCCCGACCTGAATAACTGGGGCGTGAAGACCTATCTGATCAACAACGAAACTTCTACAGGCGATGTTCCGGTGCGTATTGCCGGCGAAAGCTATCCGCAGGTTTCCGACTTGTATGGTTACGAAGTGGTGACAAGTTCAAATACTCAGTTCTCGGAATACTATACATTAAATTATACAGCACCAAGCAGTATCCATCTGACTAAAGACGGTAATGATGTAATTGCGAAACTGGCTCTCCGCATCGTGAAAGCGAAACGTACGCTCACTTTGCCGGAAGTAAATGTGACTTATAGGGATATCAATACAAAAGTAGCTTTACTTGACTCTGTAAAGAAGGCTGTATTGGAAGACCCGGCAAACGAAGAGTTTTTTGAACTGGTAACAAAGACGGGTGTTAAGCCTCTGAAGAGTTTCACCGTTACTATTAATAATATAGAAGAAGAAGGAACAACCGCTGTTAAGACATATACTTATTCGGTTGCATTCGTTCAGAAGGTAACTGATAATATCGAAATAAGAGAAACCGGTGCGAAGACATTGGTCGTAAATGCAGCTCCGGTTGTATTCACTTTCCCGACGGATATCTCTTATCGTTACGGAAAACGCAAGGTTGCTATCGAAGCAGACATCCTCAGTCAGTTCCTGGCTGCCAACGAAGGTTTGTTGAGTAGTTATGCTTGTTTTGAAAATCCGGCCGACCTTTTCAAGGTAATGCTGACAACAGCTGATTGTCAGGCTGAAGCAACGGAAACGATGCCGAAGAACGGTGATTACGGTTACAGAGTGGATGTGCTCGACCCGGCATTGTTGTCAAACTTCCAGCTTGATAATCAATTCGGAAGCAACTTCCATAACGTACAGAATTCTGTGCAGATCGGTCAACGTAAACTGACTATTACTTTGCCTACTTATCTGGCTGCAACAGCTGAAGAAGAAACTGCAGCGAAAGCTGTGTTCACCTTCGGTAAGGCGACAAAAGCCCAGATCGTTCAGCAGATCTATGATGATATCGTTGCTCTGAACGGAAGTAAGATCAAGAGTGACTATACATTGGTTGTCGACCTGGTGACAGCCAAAGCTCAACTGGATAAACAGAATCCGGTAATCGGCGAATATGACTATACGGTAGATCTGACATCTGCCGACTATACCTTCGTTTATGCAATTGAAGGTGTGGAAGTTACAACAGAACCTGATACCGAGGTTATTACTGCCGTTAAGGCTGTGAAAGTCGTTGCTCCGGGTGTTGTGGTGACATTCAACGAGAAAGAGCTTAAGGGTATCTGGACGATTATGAGCGGTGCTCCTGTTTACGATCTGACTAACCTGACGCTGGCGGCTGATGATTACGGTTTTAGCCTGGTTTCCCTGGTGGAAGATCCGGAAATCCCGACCGCTGCAATGACGAAAGCCCGTTGGGATAAGCTGTTCAGTACGAATAAACTGCACTGGGCATTGTACCGCAACGATAAACTTCAGTTCCACGGCAATACGTTGAACAGTGTATTGGTTGACTCAATCAAAAATAATGTAACTCAGGGAACATTCAAACTCCGTATCATAGACGCTTCTACTTTGAAGGCTGCTATCGGTAACTTTGAAATCCAGCTGGATACCGATCTGGCTAACCTCAAAGTGACTCCGGCAACCGTAGAAGTGAAAGCTGCAAAGGATACGTATACAAAAGTATATGGTACAGAGGTAACAAAAGACTCCGACCTGAATGCAAAACTTGTATTTGCAACAGAACCGAAGCTGACTGCTGCAAAATTGCTGGCAGACAAGAATGTAATTGACTTGTTCGAAACGCTTCTGCCGAGTGAGGTTAGTGTCTACGCAGCTGATGCTCCGGTAGGAGACTATCAGATCCGTGCAGTCGATGCAATGGTGAAAGAGATGCTTACTCCGGTTATCGGTGTTAAGTTCACCGCCAGCGAAACGCAGGCAAAAGTAACTGTGACTCCGGCTCCGTTGACAGCAGCAGATTTGACTATCACTCTTTCTGTAACCCGTGAATATGGGGAAGATGCAACAGATGCCGACGTTTATGCCGCTGTGACAGGTGAATTATCTGACGCATTCCAGGCAGAGATCAGCAAATTGCTGAATGCAGAAAATGTGAACCGTACAAGTTGGTTGGATTTGTCGGGTGTTAATAAGAAAACAGACGTTGGTACGTATGAATTACGTCTGACTTCTTCGGCTGCCGCACAGATTGCAGCATTGCTTCCGAACTTCGATATTACAGGTGCTACTATTGTTAATGCTGGTCTGACGGTTACGAAGGCTCCGCTGACAGTACGTGCGAAGAGTTATAGCCGTCCGTATGGCGGTGGTAACCCGGATCTTGAAATCGAATATATCGGTTTGAAGAATAATGAATATGAAAATCTGGCAGACGTATTCTCGGTAATGCCGAAGATCGCTACGGATGCTAAATCCGATTCACGTGGTTCTTACGACATCTACTTCACGACAGAAGGTGTTGCACGCAACTATACGGTAACGCACGAAAACGGAACATTGTCTATCGACAAGATCCGCCGTACGATCATCTGGCCGTACGATCAGCGTAATCTGGTAATCCCGGTTGGCGAAACGGTAGAATTGTCTGCTTACCTGAAATCGGAAGCCGACGGCAAGCCGTCTATCAATGATATCCGTTACGAACTGTCGGGCAACGACCGCGAACGTGTTATCCTGTCTGAAGTTGCCAGAGGCAAGTATGCTGTAACAGGTCATGTACGTACGGAAGGCGACGATTATGTAACCATCACGGTATATGCCGACGGTGACGATACATACGAAGATGCAACTCCTGTAACAGGTACGATCAAAGTGATCGCTCCGGAAGGTGACGCAGCTAAAGTAAACGTGATCGTTTCTAACGTAACAAGTATTTATGACGGCAATCCTAGAACTGTCAGCGTGAAGGTGACCGACGTAGAAACAGGTGAAGAAGTGAAAGACTTCAGTATCTATTATGAAGGCGACCAGCTGGGTTCAGTACCGACAACTTATCCGTCATCACAGGATGCTCCGACAGATGCCGGTGTATATACTGTAACGGTGAAGGCTACACTCGGTTCTGTCACTTATGCTTACACCGCTAAGAATAAAATGGTGATTGCTCCGAAAGCCGTGGTGGTAACAGCCCGTAGCTTCGACATCAAGTACGGCAATGAATTGCCTTCTTATGCGAATGCTTACGATTACAATAAGAATGACTTCCTGAATGGCGAAGACTTCAAGGTGGGACAGGCTCCGGTTGTACGTATTGAAGCATACAACGGCAAGGCCGGTTCTTATAAACTGACTCCGTATTCGGCACAGGACTTCGGTCACAATTATGTGGTTACTTATGTTTCCGGATTCCTGAAAGTCAGCAAAGCTGCTTTGACGATCCTGGCAGATAATAAGGAATCGGTTTACGGCAAGGAGCTGGAAGAACTGACTTATACAGCTACAGGTTTCGTGAAAAGTGAGACGTTGAAAGATCTTGGTTTCGCTCCGCGTATCAGCTCGACTGTTACAAGAACATCAGATGCAGGAGTTTATCCGATCACATTCTCTGATAACTATACTTCAGACAACTACGAAGTTTCTTACGTGGACGGTAAATATTCTGTTATCGCCGCTTCGCAGAAGATTACATGGAATCCGGAAAGCGTGATCGACGTAGAAGGTGGAGATGTTATTCTGACCGCTTCTGCTTCAAGTAAACTTCCTGTAACATTCAATTCGTCTAACGATGCAGTAGCCTATGTGAACCAGATTGGAGATGCATGGATTCTGACTCCGGTTACTTCCGGAACCGTAACGGTTACAGCTATGCAGCATGGTAACAAGAACTATAACGCAGCTGAACCTGTAGTGGTAACATTCCTTGTAGACGACGAATATCTGTCTGTCGATAACGAAAAGATCACAGTAACAGACTACATCGAAGTATATCCGAGACTGTTTACCCATTCTGTAACAGTGGCCGCTCCTTCTGAAATCAAGCAAGTTGAATTGCTGTTGATGAACGGTACGTTACAGAAAGTAATTCGCAAACCGGGATCTGTTATTGATCTGTCATCGTTTGGATCAGGTATCTATCTGCTCAATGTAACATTGGAAGACGGAACCTTCAAATCAGTGAAGATCATTAAGAAGTAACCTGTAAAACTAATTTAGTATGAAGAAATATATTAAATCAATATTAACATCGAGGAAGCAGCTTATGCTGCTTCCCCTGATGCTTGTTTCAGGCGGTATCATGCAGGCGCAAACGGCTGTTCCCGATACCATATATGTAAGTTTCAGTTCCGCAGATCCTGTAACGATGACTTATGGACAGGACATGAATACGGTTGTTTCCGATGCCGGCTTGACAGGTAGTAGTTTTAGTTATCTGTATGTGAAAGCAGAGGACGGTACGGCCAGCGGTTTGAATGGAACCGTATCTTTCAAGGACGGTGCTACCGTAGCCAGTGTATTGAAATTTTCTGCGACGCCGACAGTCGGGGGCGGACAGGCTCTTGGGTTTGTAGCCGATAATCTTTCGGATTATTTTAGCTATACGGCAAATGGTGAGAATGTAGTTTTCTTTACCAGTAATCGGAATGATGCTACTATAACTCGAACATTGACAGTGAATAAGGCTACATTGAGCATTGCAGCCAAAGACACCAGCCGTTTCTACGGAGACGAAAACCCGGCGACTCCCTGGTCTGCCAAAGACTTTGTGTTCAGCGGGTTCGTAAATGATGAAACGGAGGCTATTTTTACTAATTCACAAGTGAATGTATTGCCGAATGTATCTTTCCCGACTGCAACTAAAACGGCAGCAGCAAATACCTTGCATGTCATTCAGTTGGAAGGTGGACAAGCTCAGAATTATGAGTTGAATCTACAGATATCTACCGGTGGAGCTTCTCTCGGAGGTGTTCTGACGATAAAACAATCTCCGCTGACACTGGCTGTTCCCGACAGCGCACGTTTGTATGACGATGCGAATGTGAAGAACATCTTCGGAAAAGAACTCCTAATCACAGAAGGTACTTTGAAGAACGACCAGACGCTGGAGGCATTATTCGGTACAACCAAACTGCAGGTAGTTCATACGGCTACTTCGGCTGCATTAGGTCAATCAAAAAGTGATGTTGGAACATATAGTTATGAGTTAAATGCTGCAGCAACAACTACAGTGTCGACTACTCTTTCTAACTACGATATCCAGGCAATCGCTGCAGGAAAGTACGAAGTTAAGCAGGATACCATTACAATCACCGTATTCCCGGCTGATGCTGAAGTTATTATCAATGATAAACCGGTCAAGGTAATGCAAAAGATTTACGGTGAACCTAATCCTGACGGTTATTTCTATCTGGCTAAACGTCTGGAAACTGGTAGTGCTCCTTCTTATGCATTCTCGAAAACAGCTGAGGCTGTAAATTATATTTCTGCGACAGCTGAAGGCGACAAAGGCTTCAAAGTCGCTCCGCTTGCCGGATACTTCGATTATGAAGGCAAGAAAGCAACTGAAAAGACTGAAGTAAACCTGAAGCGTGAGAAACCGAATCAGAAAGAAGACAGCCTGTATGCTGCCAAAGTGGATAACATCGACAAAGTATCTTCATTGAACTACGCATTCAAAACCGTTGACGGTTCGTTCCTTATCAACCAGCGTCCGCTGGCTATATGGAAAGTAATTGTTGACCGTGTATATGGTGAAGCCGATAAGGATACGACCTGGACGTTCGAACCGAATGACGCTGACAAAAAGCGTGGCTTAGCCATCTTCGATGCGAAATATCAGACAACAACAACTCCTGACGATATCATCGACTTCATGCCGAAAGTTGTCGTTAAGCCAGTTGCTGCCGATAATACGTTGCATGCAGGTTCTTACAACGACACACTGCATATCAAGGTGGTTACTGAAGATAAGTCCATCCAGCCTCCGTTCCAGGCAAAGGACCGTAACTATAAGTTGATTATGAACACTCTGGTTCCCGGAACAATGACCAACGACAGTGTCCGCCTGGAAGTGATGAAAGCTCCGTTGATCATCCGTCTGGATACAATCAAGAGAGCATACGGTTCAGCCGATCCTGAATTTAATAAGGCGGAAGTTCAGAAAGAGTTTATCTCTTACGAAGGCTTCAAGCTCGACGAATCGGCTAACAGCCTGGATTCGACTGCTACCGTAGCTGTCGGAAACCGTATCAAGAATCTGGTTCTAAATAACCGTCCGGCGGGTATCTTACCGGTAGGCACCTATGAACTGACCGGTATCACTGATATCAACAAGGAAAATCCGAACTACGAAATTACAATTGTAGGAAAGGCGCGCTATCAGGTGTATCCGGATAACAGTTATGTCATGGTTTGGACTCCGATACAGAATGAACTGATCGTGGGTGACCTGGTTCGTCTGAATGCAGTTGTAAAACAAGGATCGACCGTGATTGCCGAAGGTTCACAGATTATTTACGAATCATCCGATCCGGCTTTGATCCAGGTAGAGAAGGTGGAAAGCATCTGGTATCTGCGTGCAAAAGCGCTGACAGAAAACGACGGTGTTACCATTACCGCCCGTTACAATGCAGAATCCGGACAGGAAGAAGCGTTGAAGTCGGAAGTATTTAAAGTAGTACGCCTGAAAAACGAAGCAGATTACAATGTTGTATTGGGTAATATGGTCTTTGATTACGATGGTAAAGGTAAAGCTGCCGATGTAAAACTGACCGATCTGAAGGGTATTACCGAATACACTCCGATTGTCACTTATAACGGTGATTACGATCTGCCGGTCGATGCGGGAACCTATAACATCTCCATTTTTGTGAAACATAACGGTTCCGAACTGCTTGTCCGCAAGGAAAAGATGCAGATCAATCCGCGTGAAGTATATGTGAAACCGAAGGATGCACTGATTGCTTATGGCGAGGCTTTGCCGTCTACATTCGAATATACTTATTCCGGCTTTATCGGTAGCGATGACTTCAAGGCGGCTTCTGCTCCTTCTGTAAAAGTTTCCGGCGACATAACCGGTGCCGGTAGTTATACATTGTATGTAGAAGGTGGCGATCCGGGTGCGAACTATACAATCGTAGGAGGTACGGGAACACTTTCTGTATCGAAGGCTTTATTGAAGATCAGTGCCGGAACCGTCAACATCGTTTACGGTGATGAAATACCGGAATTTAAACCCGTATATGAAGGCTTCGTCGGTAACGATAATCCGGATGCCCTGAATTTCCTTTACACGGTGAAGACGAATGTGAAACCGGTCAATGCCGGCACTTACGATCTGGTTATCGACTGTCTGAGTTCGGATGAAGATAACTATGCCGTGACACTGGTTCCTGGCAAGTTGAATATAGCGAAAGCAGCAGCCGGATTACAGTATTCAGTCGAATCGACAACGATTACAGTTGGTGATTCCGTTCTGCTATATGCGAACTGCGAATCTCCGGCGAAGATATCTTTCGCTGCTGAGCATATTGATGTTGCCGGCCTGCGTAACCATGTAGAAGGCGTACACGTTATCGGTAAATCCGAAGGTGTAACCAAGGTATATATCACTATACCGGAATCTACAAACCACTTGTCACATCGTGATTCTGTGACTTTCAATGTGAAGATGGGCGCAGTAGGCAATGAGTCGATCACTTTACAAGGTGTCGGTTTGTATCCTACAATCGTAGAATACAATGCGACAGTAGTTTCCGAAATGCCGGTAGAAGCAATCTACGTGATTGATGCATCCGGTAAACTTCAGAAATTGTTCAGGAAACCTGAGCAGGTTATCGACCTGAGCCAGTTGCGTAGCGGTTACTATCTGGTACGGATCGTCCTGACGAATGGTGAAGCGAAGACTGTGAAGATTGTTAAGAAGTAATATTTCCTGTTTCCCTTTCGGGAAGTGGATAAAAAATCGGAGCCCCTCGGATATTATTCCGGGGGGCTTTTGTATATTTGTCATGTAAACCACTATAAAGTAATGTATTATGAGTAAATTTCTACTAAGGATTTTGTGCTGTGTCCTGATTATTAACGGAACGGCTTTTTTTAGTTATGTGAGTGCCCAGTCTGTTCCCAATGGCGATTTCTCTGCTGAATGGGAGACCGGCTATAATGGAGTCGGCAAGCAACCGGCTTTCTGGAAGGCATCGAATGTCAGTCAGATGGGTGTGAAGAAAGAGTTGGTAACCCGCAATTCGGATGGCTCCGTGCAGTTGACCAACCAGTTTGTCGGTTTGTTTGGAATCGGGTCGAATGCTCCGGCTTATATCTCTTTGGGAACTCCCTGGGTATATGCCAATATTTCGGATATATCCAAGAGTGACGGAGGAACAACCGGAGGAATAGAATTTACCCATCGTCCGGATTCTATTGTCGGCGTATTCAAACGTAAAGTCGTTGCGGAAGAAACAGCCTGGATGGTCCTTTATCTCTGGAAAGGAACAGTCGTTTCCCAAAGTCCGGATGACAAAGAATTGATAGATAATGAGAAAGACGTGCTGGCGGAGAATGGTTCTGTTACCCTGATCGGTAAAGCTGAATTTGAAATAAAAGGCGAGTTATCCGACTGGACGCGTATCTCGGTACCTGTCGACTACCTGTCGGAAGAAGCCCCGGAGAAGATGAATATAACCATATCCAGTGCCGATTACCGTAATCGCAGCCTGATAAAGGAGAATAATACCTTATCGGTGCAAAGTGTGGAACTGATCTATAAAGACCCGGTTTCAACAGAAAAAGTACAATTGCCATCCGATTTGATTTCCGTCGTTGACAATATCCTGTATCTGAATGGTAATTACAAAAACCTGACAGTCTATGCAATGAGTGGAAAACAGGTCTACTATTCTGCCCGTCCGGGAGAAACCGTTTCCCTGTCCTCCCTTCCTGCTGGAATTTATTCCTTGAGAGTCGAAGGAGAACAAGGCGTACAGACGATGAAGTTCCGGGTTCGTTAAAAGATATTATTATTCGGAGGATGAAGGAGATTCTGACTAGAATGGCGTATATTTGCCCTATATCCAACAAACACTTTAATTTATCAATTTGAAATGAAAAGACTATGTATGGCTGTTATGGCAATGTGTTTATTGCTGTCATGCGGCGAAAAAAGAGAAGAGGCTACACTCTCCGGATTAATGAAGTCTGATTTTGTATCGGAAGTGGAAGGTAAGCCGACCGCCTTGTATGTGTTGAAGAATAAAAATGGGGCAGAGGCTTGTATTACAAACTATGGTGGACGCCTGGTTTCTGTAATGGTTCCGGATAAGAATGGCAAAATGACCGATGTCGTGCTGGGTTATGACAATATCGGGCAGTATGTGCAGTCGGACGGAAACTACGGTGCTTTGATCGGACGTTACGGAAACCGTATCAATCAGGGTAAGTTTACTTTGGATGATGTTGAATATACGCTTCCTCAAAATAACGGTGCGCATTGCCTGCATGGTGGTCCGCAGGGGTATCATGCCCGCATGTGGGATGCTAAGCAGCTGAACGACCAGGCGCTGGAGTTGACTTATCTTTCAAAAGACGGTGAAGCCGGTTTCCCCGGAAATCTGGATATCAAGGTTACTTATACGCTGACGGATGACAATGCTGTCGGTATCAAATATGAAGCAACAACCGACAAGAAGACGGTTGTGAACCTGACAAACCATAGTTACTTCAATCTCTCCGGTGTTCCCGGTTCCGATGTGTTGGACCAGTTGGTTATGATTAATGCGGACAACTATACTCCGGTAGACAGCACCCTGATTCCCGTAGGCATAAGTCCTGTTGATGGTACTCCGTTGGATTTGCGTACTCCGGTAGCTATCGGCAAACAGATTAACGACCCGTTCCAGCAATTGCAGTTCGGGCGTGGATATGACCTGAACTGGGTGCTGAATACAAACGGCGATAAGAATGTTTTGGCAGCCAAGGCGTATTCTCCGACCAGCGGTATCGCTCTGGAAGTATATACCAATGAACCGGGTATCCAGTTCTATACCGGAAACTTCATGGATGGAAAAGATACCGGAAAACATGGTGTCTTATATCCGCATCGTGGTGCTTTGTGTCTTGAAACACAGCATTATCCGGATTCACCCAACCATCCGGATTTCCCGAGTGTAGTGCTTAATCCGGGAGAAAAGTACCTCAGTGAATGTATCTATAAGTTTACGGTGGAGTAAGTCGTTCCAGTTTGTAGTAAGGAATGCGGACGACGCAGACGGAGCGCAGAATAACGCAGATAATATTTTAATTAATAAGTCTGCGTTATTCTGCGCTTTTTGCGTTGTCTGCGTCCGGTAATATCCTTTTGGTATATCTTTTTTTCTTGTTAATAATTCTTTGCAAAGAATATATATTCTTGCTTTTAGCTATCTTTGCTTCGTTCAATGGGGAAGCCGTCCTTTGAGTTTCGGTTGTTCTCCTTGGGAACGATATGTAAGCGTTTAAGATATTATCTTTGGAACTGAAAATCGCCAAGTTTCTAGTCGGACAAAGATGATAGACAACTGAACGCTCACGCTTGTTATATATACTCCTGTATGTAGAATAGAGCGTGGGCTGTTGTCTTATTATTTGTTCGATGGGTGTTTGGCGATACCTCAGTTCCGAATAATGGATTAACAGTTTCCACGCTTCTTTATGATATAAAAATGCCAAACGAGGGAAACGGGGCGGCTTGATTGACGTATGAACCCAAAAGAAAGAGAACGGATTGCTGTTTGCCGTGTTTTACTGGATATCGCCGAAGGAACGGATGGCTATGCCTCCGTATCTGATTGTCCCCATTATCAACAGTTGCAGAATAAAATCCTTTTGACGGAGCAGGATTTTGAGAAGGCACGGGATACTTCGGTCCTGGAAAGCCTGGTAGTCCTGAAAGGGGCGCATTACAACATCAAGATGATGCTGGCACTGACCGTATGTGACCTGTATTCAGAGTATATGGTTATTCCGCTTAATTACCGCCTGGTTTTCGAAACATTGATGAGCGCGATTGACTGGCCCATCTCTTTTTCCGAAGTGCTGGCGAAGAGTAAAACGGAATAACGACTTTTAGAACAGGTTATAGTTTGTTCTTAGTACTTTAAATTCTGTGCGGCGGTTTATCTGGTCTGCTATTTCCTGTTGTTCGGGAGTCAGCGTCAGGATAAACTCTTCCGTCAATACATCTCCTTCATTCAGGAAATCGTAGTTCTTTGCCATCTTCTTATTGATAACTTTCGGTACGCTTTCGCCATAGCCTTTGGCCTCCAGGCGTTCTTTTTCGATACCTCCTGCTATCAGGTAATCCACTACTGATTGGGCACGACGTTGTGCCAGGCGTTCGTTATACTGGTCGCTTCCTTTACGGTCGGTATGCGCTCCCAATTCGATTGTTACGTTCGGGTTGTCGTTCAGCATCTTAATCATTTCATCCAGTGCCTTCTGTGATTCGGGGCGCAGGGTTGCTTTGTCGAAGTCATAGAAGATGTTTTCGATAACTACCGGTTTGCTTATCGGGGAGAGGTAGAAGTCTACGATATACGTCTCGTTCTTTTCTTCCGGTCCGGTTTTCAGTTCGAAATTCTGGTTGAGGTAACCGCGGGCGCTTGCCATCATTACGTAACGGATATCACGTTCCAGTTCTACGCGGTAGGTACCGTCTTTTTTTGCCAGTACTTTTTCGTTCAGCCCGTCTTTTCCGACGATGCGGACTGTTGCGTCTTCAATCGGATTCTCGTCCACATCAGACACGATACCTTCGATAAAGATGGTTATGACAGGAAGCTCGAATGAGTACAGGTGGTCGTAGCCGCGGGCGTCATTGCGGTTGGAGCTGAAAAAGCCTTTCTCCTTATCTCCTTCGAAGGTGATGCCGAAATCGTCACCCATCGAGTTGATGGGTGCTTTCAGATTCTCGACATGCCATTTGCCGGTGCTGTCCTGGGTTGCTTTGAACAGGTCCAGTCCGCCCATGCCCGGATGGCCGTTGGAGGCGAAATAGAGTGTGACGGAGTCGCGTACGTACGGAAACATTTCGTCGCCGGGTGTATTGATGTCCGGCCCTAGGTTTTCCATGGGGCCGAAATCATTACCTACGAGCCGGGAGCGGAAAATATCTTTTCCTCCGAAACCGCCGACAGCGTCCGATACATAATACAGGTATTTTCCGTCGGGCGAGACTGCCGGGTGTCCCAGGGCGGTAACCGAGTCTTTCACGATGCTGGCACGTGTCCCTTTTCCCCATTTGGCGCTGCTGCGGGTGGATACATATATTTCTGACGTCCGCGGTCCTTCCGGGTCCTGTGCGCAATAGGTGTAATACATGGTGTTGCCGTCTTTCGAGAAAGAAGGGGTTCCTTCATCAAATTCGGTATTTACTTCATCTTCCAGTTCGACGGGGGCGAGCCAGTTGCCCTGTTCATCCTGTTTGACCAGGAAGAAATCGTTGTTTCGCTGGCCGGTGATGGCACTGATCGTTTCGTCTTTGTCCTTGTTGGCACCTTTCGGTGTACGGGAAGAGGTGAAGTAGAGCTGGTCGTATTTGTCGCCGTAAAGCATCGGGCTGAATTCGCCTCGGCGGGAGTTGAATTTCTCCATCCGCTTAACGATATAACGGCTCGGGTTTTGTTTCCATTGCGGGGCCAGTTCGCTTCCTTTGATACCGTTGAGGGCCAGTTGGCTTTCCGGGTTTAATAACAGGAAGTCGTTGTAATGGCGTATGGCGTCCATATATTTCCCGCTTTTCTGGTACATCTGTCCCAGGCGCAGGCTCACGATACTGTCGGGATAATCATAGCGCAGCGCATTCATATAGGCACTGGTCGCCCTCGGAGTGTTATTGATAAGTCGGTTACATTCAGCCATCCGGTAGGCGATATACCCGCGTAGATCCCGTTTCTGCGGAGACGTTTTCGTATACACTTTCCGATAAATAGCCGCCGCCTCAAAGTATTCACCAATCCGCTGCTTCTCTTCTGCATCGCTCAGCTTCGCCGATTTGCAGGAAAACAGCAGTAATGCGGTTAAAAACAGTAGTATATAGGGAGTAATCTTCTTATTCATCACCGGATAATCTTTATATTATGTAATAACGAACGGATTGATAGGATATTGCCCGGACCGGGATTCATTATTATAATAGCAACGAACTATCCCCATAACTCAAAAAGCGGAAATCATGTCCCAGGGCATAATCATAGATGTTCTTCCAATCGCCTTTTACGAATGCTGAGATTAACAGCAGCAAAGTGCTTTTCGGCTGGTGGAAGTTGGTGACGATTCCCTTTACAATCTTGAATTCATATCCCGGGGCAATGATAATCTGCGTGGCTGTAATCAGCGTATTCAGCTGGTGTTTGTCCAGATAATCGAGTATGTTTTGCAAAGCCTCGGTCGGTGTCAGGCGGTTATTGGCGTCTTCATACGGCATCCATTGTCTGAC
Organism: Parabacteroides goldsteinii DSM 19448 = WAL 12034; assembly: GCF_000969835.1. Classification (GTDB taxonomy): domain Bacteria; phylum Bacteroidota; class Bacteroidia; order Bacteroidales; family Tannerellaceae; genus Parabacteroides; species Parabacteroides goldsteinii. The sequence goes on along the minus strand of NZ_KQ033912.1, from coordinate 950,311 downwards.
AACCAGCTCTTCGGAAGTCGCATCCGGATGGGTGGCAAGCGTGACGCCGATATAATACAGGCTTTCGAGCGTGCGGACGGAAGTTGTGCCGACTGCAATGATCTTGCCGAAATTCTGCATCACCCGTTCGATGGTGCTGCGGCGTACGGAGATATATTCGGTATGCATCTCGTGCCCTTCTATCGTTTCGCTCTTGACCGGTTTGAATGTCCCGGCCCCGACATGCAACGTCAGCTCTTCACGGCCGAAACCTTTGGCATCCAGGTCGGCCAGTACTTCCGGTGTGAAATGAAGTCCGGCTGTTGGTGCGGCAACCGAACCTTTTATTTTGGAGTAAACAGTCTGATAAGTCTTTAGATCACTTTCTTCCGTTTTCCGGTGAAGATACGGAGGTATTGGAAGTTCTCCCGCAGCATCCAGTACTTCGGCAAAGCTGAAACCGCCATCCCAACTGAAACGTACCTGGTGCGTCTCTCCGTAACTCTGTACTTTTTCGGCAGATAGTCTGACCGTCTGGCCAGCGACGGTAATTTCCCGGGAAAGAACCGGCTCTTTCCATTTTTTCGCATTCCCTATCAGGCAAATCCAGTTACATGCTTCTGTCTGCTGAAAGATAAGTTCATAATCGTGCGGGGCGGCTGGGTCGAGGCAGAACACTTCGATTTGTGCCCCTGTTGCACGTTGGAATAACAACCGTGCCTGGATTACGCGGGTATTGTTGAATACCATCAGTGAGCCTTCCGGCAGATAATCCGTAATATGCTTGAAGACGCTTTCGCTGACCTTTCCGTCACGGTAAAGTAACAATTTGGACTCGTCCCGCTTGGGTAGGGGAAACTTGGCGATTCGTTCATCAGGCAACGAATAATTATAATCTTCAATACTTATCTGTTGAGTTTTTGTAACCATTGCTATCTCTGTTTATCAGGCACATTCTTGTTGAACCCGGGTGCAAAAGTACAAATTTGTATGATATTATGGTATAATGAAGTATCTTTGTCGATACGAAATATAAACGACAAAAGCTATGAGTAATATAAAGGTAGGTGATAAAGTCCGCTTCCTGAATACAACGGGAGGCGGTATCGTGCGTGGTTTTAAAGGAAAAGACCAGGTACTGGTGGAAGATGAAGACGGATTCGACATTCCGGCGCTGATTCGTGAATGCGTTGTGGTTGGCGGAGAGAATGAGATGCAGGTGCATAGTTCGAACCGTCCGAAAGTACAGCCGCAACCGCAGGTGCAACAGTCGGCTCCTAAACCGCAGCCGAAACAGGAGGAAGTGAAAATTGAAGAAACAGCCGAGGGGGAACGGATGAATATCTATCTGGCTTATCTTCCGCTCGAACCGACAAAGGTCATGCAGCAAAGCGGTTATGAAGCCTATTTCATCAACGACAGTAACTACTATCTGTTCTTCAACTATATGAACCGCCATAACAACAGCTGGGTCAGCCGTTACAATGGCCTGATAGAACCGAATACAAAAATCTTCCTGGAAGAATTCGGCAAGGAAGACCTGAACGACCTCGAACGGATATGCGTGCAGCTGATTGCTTTCAAAAAGGACAAACCTTATTCCCTGAAGAACTCCATCTCCGTAGAGTTGCATCTCGATACGGTCAAGTTCTATAAGCAGCATTGTTTTATGGAAAACGATTTCTTTGAGGAAGACGCAATGGTATATCCCATCGTTCGTAACGACGTGCCGGAAAGGGAATTGCTTGTTTCTGCGGCTGACCTGAAAGAGGCGATGTATCAGAAAGTACAGGAAGACCGCCGTGCTCCCCAGACTATCGTGAAGAAGAAATCGGACAGCGCCGTATTGGAAGTCGACTTGCATATCACGGAACTGCTGGACAATACAAACGGATTGAGCAACGCGGATATGCTGACCTACCAGTTGGATAAATTTCATGAAATACTGGGTAAGTACGCAAATCATAAAGGACAAAAGATTGTCTTTATCCATGGCAAAGGGGATGGCGTTCTGCGTAAAGCGATAGAAAAGGAACTGAAAACAAGATACAAACAATACTATTATCAGGATGCATCTTTCCGTGAATACGGTTTTGGTGCCACTATGGTGACTATCAAATAAGAATTACCTCTTGATAAATAGGCTAAAACAACCGGGTAAATCTTATTTACCTTTGCAGGAAATCTGTTGCCGACAGTGTCGAAAGCTTTGCCGACAGCGTCGACAATTTTGCTGACAGTGTCGACAATATTGCCGACGTCGTCGGCAACAACTTCCCTGCTGAGGAAAAAGGTATTAGCTCCGGTTTATAACAGCAACAAGCTATGGCAACCGAAATAGAAAGGAAATTCATTGTAAAGGGAGACTTCTCTAAAGAAGTCTGCGATTCCCAGCGTATCGTGCAAGGCTACATTTGTTCGCAGCCCGGTCGTACGGTGCGTATCCGTATAAGAGGTGAGAAAGGTTTTCTTACCATTAAAGGCCCTTCCGATGATAAAGGCCTGAGCCGTTACGAGTTTGAGCAGGAGATTCCTTTGCCGGATGCCGAACAGCTTCTGACCCTCTGTGAACCGGGAGCTATCGACAAAGTGCGCCATCTGGTTCGCGTCGGCAAACATACCTGGGAGGTCGATGTCTTCCACGGAGCCAACGAAGGCCTGGTTATGGCCGAAATAGAACTGGCTTCCGAAGATGAACCGTTTGAGAAACCCGACTGGATAGGGGAAGAGGTCAGTGGAGACCGTAGATATTACAACTCGATGCTGACTAAGGAACCCTATTCCCAATGGACAAAGAAATAATAATAATTTAAACAATAAAACACCATGAAGAAAATCTTATTATCCGTTCTGGCCGCTGCCCTGTCATTGCCCGCTGTTGCGGACGAAGGCATGTGGTTGCTTCCGTTACTCCAGCAGCAGAAGTTTCCGGAAATGCAGGCGCTGGGACTTAAATTGCAGGATTACGATATCTACAGTCCTGATTCCGCATCCCTGAAAGATGCAGTCGTTATCTTTGGCGGAGGCTGTACAGGTGAAATCGTTTCGCCGGACGGCCTGTTGCTGACAAACCATCATTGCGGATACGGCCAGATACAACAACACAGTACGCTGGAGCATGATTATCTGACCGATGGCTTTTGGGCGACAACCCGTGAGCAGGAATTACCGAACCCCGGACTGACCGTCACCTTCATCGACAAGATAGAAGATGTAACCGATTATGTAAAGAAAGAACTGGAGAAAGATACAGACCCGCAAAGCATGAACTTCCTTTCCCCGAAATACCTGAACGGGTTGGCGAAAGCCAAAGTCGGAGAAAAGTTCCTGCAGGATAATCCCGGTACGGAAGTAGAGATTAAGGCTTTCTACGGAGGTAACGTATATTATATGTTCACGAAGAAAATCTATTCCGACATCCGCCTGGTCGGTGCTCCTCCTTCATCTGTCGGTAAGTTCGGTGCGGATACCGACAACTGGATGTGGCCGCGTCATACCGGCGACTTCTCCGTCTTCCGTGTCTATGCCGATGCGAACGGTAATCCGGCGGAATATTCCGAATCGAATGTCCCGCTGCGTCCGAAGCGTTGGTTTAAAATATCCGTCAAAGGTGTTGAAGAAGACGATTATGCCATGATGATGGGATTTCCCGGCCGCACAAACAAGTACTATACCTCCTGGGAGGTGGCCGAACGTCGCGACATAGACAATACAGTTCGTATCAATATCCGTAACCTTCGCCAGGAAGTCATGTTGGACGAGATGCTGAAAGACCCATCTGTCCGTATTCAGTACGCCAGCAAATATGCCGGTTCGACCAATGCCTATAAGAATGCTATCGGAAGCAACTGGGCAATAAAGAAACGTAACTTCGAGCAGGTAAAAAAAGAAGAACAAGACCGTCTGATTGCCTGGGCGCAAAAGAATAACGAATCAAGCTACCCGGAAGCCTTATCGACCCTCGAACAGATAGTTTCCGACCGGAAAGACCTCCGTTTCCGTAGCTGGATGCTGGATGAGGCCATCCTGCGTGGGATTGAATTTGCAAAAGTACCGACAGAGGTGCAGTCCGTCAGTGATGCCCTGAGAGGAAAAGACCGCAACGAGCAACAGAAACAAATCCGTCTGCTGGATATGGCTTACCATCGTTTCGCCGATAAGGATTATGCCCCGGAAGTAGACAAGAAGATTGCAAAGGTCATGCTGAAGGAATACCGCCGCCTGGTTCCTGCAAAGTCCCAGCCTGCTTATTTCTCTTTGATTGACAAGAAATTCAAGGGTGATGTAGACCGTTTTGTCGATTACCTGTTCGATAAATCTATCTACGGAAGCGAAGAGAACTTCGACAAGTTTAAAACGCGTCCTTCTGTGAAAGCTCTGGAGCAGGACCCGATGATCTTGTTTGCCAAATCCGTGCAGGAGGAAAAAGCGAATCTGAATGCCGCCCTGGCCGATTTCGACTCCGGATATGCGTTGGCTCATAAAGAATATGTAAAAGGATTGCTGGCAATGTATCAGGATAAAGCCAATTTCCCCGATGCCAATTTCTCTCTGCGCCTGACCTATGGACAGGTGAAAGGCTATCGTCCGAAGGATGCCGTTTATTATAACTGCCAGACCACTCTGGACGGTGTGATGGAAAAGGAAGATTCAACGAATTGGGAGTTTGTTGTACCGTCCCGCCTGAAAGCGCTTTATGAAGCCAAAGACTTCGGCCGCTATCAGATGCCCGACGGACGAATGCCGGTAGCCTTCAGTGCAACTACCCATACTACCGGAGGTAATTCCGGCAGTCCTGTCCTGAATGCGAACGGCGAACTGATCGGTATCAACTTCGACCGTAACTGGGAAGGTGTAGGCGGCGATATCCAGTACTTACCGGACTATCAGCGCAGTATCATCGTCGATATCCGTTATGTCTTATTCCTGATCGACAAATATGCCGGAGCCGGCTATCTGCTGGAGGAGATGGATTTGGTAGAATAATAGGAAAGAAATCTGAATTCCAGATAGCTGGATGTGAACGTCTGGCTATCCGGGATGGGATTAAAGCCATAAAAAAAGCGAATGATTGATACAATCACTCGCTTTTTTTATATTCTGATATAATTAAAACATGCCTTTTTCAAGTTCAGCTGCTTTTACGCGGAAAATATATCCGTTACGTGAGAATACTAGTTCTCCGTCTTCTTTCTTTTTCTGGTTAACTAAGCGTTGAAAAGCTATATTGGCTCCTTTAACTATATTCTCTTCAAATTCTCTTACTTCTTGTTCACTCATGATGTTCAAGTTTAGTGTAAATATCCGAATTATATATCTCTTTTTTTTCATTCTTGAATCCTTTGGCGATTACTTCCATCGGAGACATAGAATTGTCTGTTACCATCCAATAATCACTAATGGGGATATATAGTTCAAAAAGATTGTGAATACCCGCCTCGTATCTGCGACGGATAGTACTTTCCGGTATGTTATGACCACCGGCAGCCACTCTCATTTTTACCCGTTCCACTGCCAAATCCGGCGTATTCAACCAGAAATATAACAATGTCACATAATATCCTTCCCTTTGTGCTTCCCTGATCAGGTTTGCGACTGATCGGGTGGCGAGCGTAGTTTCCATTGCAAAAGTCTCACCGGCTGCGATGAGTTCTTTGATGCGCTTATACATAATACGGCTTGCTTCTACAGCTACGGCGATACTATCTGCATTAAAAGGGGAAAGCCCCTTGGCTATCTCGTCGGAATTCACGAACTCCTTACACTTCAACATTTCTGGAAGTATTGTAAAGGAAGCCGTTGTTTTCCCTGCTCCGTTGCAACCTGATATTATATATAAATATGGCACTATTTGCTGCTTTTGACAGGGCAAATATAGATAATAGTTTTATATGTTGTACAATTTATTTCTCAAAAATCGTGAAAATGTGCAGAATTTGTACGAATAACCCCGCATTTCGTTGTTTCGGAGGGCTGTTTTGTTAAAATTAGACCCATAAAAGGTCGCTCATGATACCATCGGAGATAAAAATCCCTTCCCTGGAAAGGAGTAAAGTTTCGCCCTTTTGAATAAGCAGGCCCTGTTTAAGGTAAGGGGCTGCCTGCTTTTGACAGTAGGCAAGTTTCTCTTTTCCGAACTGTCTTTGAATTTCAACTAAGCTAATGCCCCACATGGTGCGAAGTCCGGTGATAATGAAGTCGTTGTAGCGGGTGTTTAAATCCAGTTCCTCTACTTCTATGTCGGGTGAACCGCTATCGATTCCCCGGAGATAGGCCGGGAGTGAGGATATATTCCATTGTCGACTTATTCCGTTATAGGAATGGGCGGACGGACCTATCCCCAGGTATTTCCTGCCGGTCCAGTACGAACTGTTATGGCGGGAGAGCATTCCGGGACGTGCAAAGTTGGATATTTCATACTGCTGATATCCGTTTGCCGTCAGCCGTTCTATCAGTGAGGTGAAAAGGGTTACGCTGACCTCTTCTTCTACGGGAGAAATCTTTCCGGCTTCCTTTAGTTTATATAAAGCCGTACCTTCTTCATATATTAAATGGTAAGCGGAGATATGTGGAATGTCGAGCCGGATAGTGGTGTCGAGATTGGCTTCCCATTCTTTTACATTCTGTCCGGGCAGGCCGTATATCAGGTCGATGCTGATATTCGATAAACCATTCTCCTTGCATAACTCGACTGCTCGCAAGGCCTGTTCCCGGTTGTGGCGACGGTTCAGGAAGCGGAGGTCCTCTTCCTTGAAACTTTGTACTCCCATACTGACACGGTTAAAGGGGAGTGAGCGCAGGGAGGCCACATATTCGGGTGTCATATCGTCCGGATTGGCTTCCAGGGTGATTTCCTGACAATGGCTTACATCGAAAAGCCGGTGGATGGCATTGAATATACGGTCGAAATCTTTCGCCTCCAGTTGGGAGGGTGTCCCGCCACCGAAATAAATGGTTTCGACAGGTTCGTCATCCGTATACTCCTTGCGTAATTCCAACTCACGGATCACGGCGGCAAGGTACGGTTCTTTGTACTTCATCTCCGTATTGGAGAAAAAATCGCAGTACAAACAACGTTTTGCACAAAAGGGAATATGGATATAAAGGCCTGCCATTATTTGAGTATTGTCCATAGTTTTTGAGGGTCTTGACGGGTATTTTGTTGTTTTACAAGAGGATCCCAGATTATTTTCATTGTAAGGATTTTATGAAGTCACTCATTTCCTGCTCTTCGATATAGTTTCCGCTCTTTTTATTATTTTCGGCTCGGTTTAACAATGCATTCAGGAGTTCGGAAGGCATATCATACGTTTTGGTCGGAGAGTCGGATAGTAACTTTTTAATGTACTTCTCGGCTTTAGCCAGTTTCTCGTTATCCAGTTGCATCAGCGCTTCAACCAGATCCATTTTACGTGCTTTTAATTCCATAGTTGTCATAGTAATAATCTTAATTTATATCTATTATACAAAGGTACGAAAAAATATCCCAGAAGAGGCCTGTTACATAACATAGTTCTCAAACACGGGGCAGATAATTGTTTTTTTCCTGTACATTCTCTAATTTGCGGCCTCGTGAGTAATTCACGTAATGATATTTATTGTTAAACTCAAAATACCTGATATCATGAAAGTATACCAAACAAACGAAATTAAGAACATCTCTATCTTGGGAAGTTCGGGCTCTGGGAAAACCACTCTCGCTGAAGCAATGCTTTACGAGGGTGGAGTTATAAAACGTCGTGGCTCTGTAGACGGAGGAAATACAGTGAGCGACTATTTCCCGGTTGAGAAAGAGTATGGATACTCAGTGTTCTCAACCGTTTTCAGTGTTGAGTGGCAAGACAGGAAGCTGAACTTTATCGATTGTCCGGGTTCGGACGACTTTATCGGTGGAGCTGTTTCAGCCCTGAACGTTACCGATACGGCACTGATGGTGTTGAATGCCCAGTATGGTGTGGAAGTGGGAACAATGAACCAGTTCCGGTATACAGAACAATTTCATAAACCCGTTATCTTCGTTGTCAATCAGTTGGATAACGATAAAGCGGACTATGACGGAACAATTGCCCAGCTGAGAGATCAGTTCGGTAGCAAGATTGTTCCTATCCAGTATCCGGTTAGTACAGGAGCATCTTTCAATGCCGTTGTCGATGTATTGAAAATGAAGATGTATCGTTGGAAACCCGAAGGCGGTGTGCCTGACGTTCTGGAAATCCCGGCAGAAGAAATGGACAAAGCCATGGAACTTCACAAAGCGCTCGTTGAGGCAGCTGCCGAAAATGACGATATGCTGATGGAAAAGTTCTTCGAAGAAGGCACATTGAGCGAAGACGATATGCGTGCCGGTATCCGTGCCGGTTTGGTTATCCGCGGTATGTTCCCGGTATTCTGCGTTTGTGCTGGACGTGATATGTGCGTTCGCCGTACATTGGAATTCCTTGGAAATGTGGTTCCTTGCACCGACAAGATGCCTCGTCCGGTAACAACTGACGGCGTGGAGGTTACTCCTGTAGCCGATGGCCCGACAAGTCTGTTCTTCTTTAAGACTACTATAGAGCCGCATATCGGCCAGGTTTCCTATTTTAAAGTGATATCAGGAAAAGTAAAAGCAGGAGACGATTTACTGAATGCCGACCGTGGTTCGAAAGAACGTATCGCACAGTTATTCTCCGTAGCCGGACAGACTCGTAACGAAGTGTCTGAAATGGTGGCAGGTGATATCGGTGCAACAGTGAAGCTGAAAGATGTACGTCGCGGTAATACCCTGAATGGTAAGGGATGTGATTATAAATTCGACTTTATCAAATATCCGGACCCGAAATACCGCCGTGCCGTTAAGCCGGTTAACGAATCGGATGCGGAAAAGATGATGGAAATCCTGAACCGTATGCGTGAAGAAGACCCGACATGGGTTATCGAACAGTCCAAGGAATTGAAACAGACAATCGTTTCCGGACAGGGAGAATTCCACTTGCGTACGTTGAAATGGAGAATTGAAAATAATGATAAGCTGCCGATTGAGTATCTTGAACCGAAGATTCCGTATCGTGAAACCATTACAAAGGCTGCCCGTGCTGACTATCGTCATAAGAAACAGTCCGGTGGTGCAGGCCAGTTCGGTGAAGTTCACCTGATTGTGGAACCTTATTACGAAGGTATGCCGGCTCCGGATATGTATCGTTTCGGCGGACAGGAATATAAAATTAGCGTACGTGATACGCAAACTATTGATTTGGACTGGGGTGGTAAGCTGGTATTTATTAACAGTATCGTTGGTGGAGCCATCGATGCCCGTTTCTTACCGGCTATTCTGAAAGGTATTATGGCACGTATGGAACAGGGACCGTTAACCGGTTCGTACGCCCGTGATGTGCGCATCATTGTCTATGATGGCAAGATGCATCCGGTAGACAGTAATGAAATTTCTTTCATGTTGGCCGGTCGTAATGCCTTCAGTACTGCCTTTAAAGAAGCTGGTCCAAAGATTCTCGAACCTGTTTATGATGTAGAAGTTTCTGTTCCGGGTGATTATCTGGGTGATGTAATGAGCGACTTGCAAGGACGCCGTGCCATCATTATGGGTATGAACAGTGAAAAAGGCTTTGAAAAGTTGTTGGCTAAAGTTCCTTTGAAAGAAATGTCCAACTATTCAACTTCTTTGAGTTCTATTACCGGTGGCCGTGCTTCATTCACAATGAAGTTCTCTGCTTACGAACTTGTACCGTCAGATGTACAGGATAAGCTGTTGAAGGCTTACGAAGCTACTCAGTCAGAAGATTGATTAATAAATTAGTATCTAACTATAAGGCATCCTCTTTGGGGGATGCCTTTTTTGTTTCTTTAAGCTGGTATCGCAAGTCGCTTTTTTCTTAAAACTCTTGTTTTAGCTGCTCTAACGTATGGAATACTGCCGGGCAGGTTTCTGCATTCTTAATTGTCAGTGCATGTATCTGGTAGAACTTTTTCCGGTCCGTATGCGGATATTCCCGGCAGGCTTTCGGACGGTCCTCATAAATACTGCAATAATTGTCGCTTCCCAGGAAAGGACAAGGCATTGAACGGAATACATAATCTTTATCTTCGTCGATATGTAAATGGCGTTGAACAACTTCGTGTGGCTTGATGCGCAATGCCTGTGCGATTCGTTCGATATCACGGTCCGTGATGCGTGGTCCCAGTGTGCGGCAGCAATTTCCGCAGTCCAGGCAATTGATAGAATCGAATACCTCCTCATGGATGGCATGTATCGTGTCGTCCAGTTCCCGGTGACGGTTCTTCTTGATAGATTTGAAAAAAGTCTTTGTTTCCTTCTCTACTTTTTTAGCTCTCTCAGGGAGGGAGTTAATATCCATAAAATGATTATGTTTTAATTTGAAAGGGCAAATGTAAGCATTTACGGTGGAAAAAGAAAAAGTATCTTCATACGGTTGTTGCAATGCTGTAACAGCGGTTGCGTTTCTTTGTGTAGTGTAAATATCTTACGTATGAAACTAAGAAAATATTATCCGACCGTTGTGCTTTCTGACATTCACCTGGGTTCTGAACACTCCAGGACGAAAGAAGTAACCAATTTCCTTAAACATATTGACTGCGACCGTCTGATCTTGAACGGTGACATCATTGATGGCTGGCAACTTCAGAAATCCGGCAAGCGATGGAAACAGGCACAAACCGATTTCTTTAAAGTCCTGATGAAAATGATGGAGAAGAAAGGGACGCAAATCATTTATATCCGTGGTAATCACGATGATTTCCTCGATAAACTGGTTCCTTTCCGGTTCTCCAATATCTCTATCGTAAAAGACTATTTGCTGAACAGCCACGGGAAGCGTTACCTGGTGACCCATGGCGATATCTTTGATACGATAACAACGAATATGCGTTGGCTGGCGATGCTGGGCGATATCGGTTATACCTTCCTGTTGTGGCTGAACAAGATTTATAACAAGAATCGGGAAAAGCATGGTAAACCTTATTTTTCCCTCTCGCAGCATGTGAAACACCGGGTGAAGAGTGCCGTCTCTTACATCTCCGATTTTGAAAAGGAACTGGTAAAACTGGCACAAGTCAAACGGCTTGACGGAATTATCTGCGGTCATATTCATCAGGCGGCAAATGTCCGGTACGGCAATGTTCATTACCTGAATTCCGGCGATTGGGTAGAAAGTATGACCGCTTTGGTTGAAAATGAACAAGGAGAATGGAATATTCTGACTTACAATAAGGCAGAGTATGATATGGAGGAAGAATCTGTTTCAAAACCTGTATTATATGCTGAAGTGATATGAAAATGCTGTTTATCATACAAGGGGAGGGTAGAGGCCATCTGACACAAGCCTTGTCTCTCCGGCGGAAGCTGGCAGACGAAGGTCATCAGGTTGTCGGTGTGCTTGTCGGGAAAAGTCCGGCTCGTCGTATCCCTGATTTCTTTATGGAGAAAATCAATGCACCGGTCTATTCTTTTGAAAGTCCGAACTTTCTGCCTACGGCAAAGAATAAACAGGTTAATTTGCTGAAAAGTATAGGATATAATGTATTGAGACTGCATAAATATACGGCTAGTATACACTATATTAACCGGATGATAAAGGAAACAGGTGCAGATGTGGTAGTCAATTTTTATGAGTTGTTGACGGGGCTGACTTACTTGTTTTGCCGTCCGAAAGCGATGATGGTTTGCATTGCTCACCAGTATCTTTTTCTGCATCCTGATTTCTCTTTTCCCAAGCTGAATGCAGTCTCTTTATCTTTGTTGAAGTTTTTTACCCATGTAACGGCTATCGGTGCTACGAAAAAGCTCGCCCTGTCATTTCGGAAAATGCGCGAAGTTCCGGCAGATAAGATGGTGGTAGTACCTCCTTTATTACGTAAGGAAATAATAAATAAGACTCCCCGAAAAGGAGACTATCTGCATGGCTATTTGTTGAATAGTGGATTCAGCGAAGAGGTAAAAGAGTGGCATGCTGCTCATCCGGAGGTTCCGATGCATTTCTTTTGGGATAAGCGGGGAGCCAAAGAAACCACAAAGATTGACGATACACTTTCTTTTCATCAGTTGAACGATATTCGTTTTGTCAAATATATGGCAAATGCCAAAGCGTATGCAACGACAGCCGGTTTCGAATCTGTTTGCGAAGCAATGTATCTGGATAAGCCTGTCCTGATGGTTCCAACCCATATTGAACAGGCCTGTAATGCTCATGATGCATCTTTGTCGGGAGCGGGTACGGTGGCCGAGCACTTCGATTTGGATGTTTTGCTGCATTTATCGGAAACCCACCAGCCGAATCCAGTATTCCGTCATTGGGTACAGCAGGCGGATTGGTTAATCCTGCGTGAATTCCGTGAAGATTTGCTGATGGAGGAGATGCCGTCATCCGTTTGGCATCGCTTGTCTATGCATTGGGTGTATAGGGTGGCGAAGACATTTTCGATTTAACCGGTATCGCATTTTGTTATAAGTTTTTATTGCGTTAAAGCGGTAATGGCTCTTCGCCATTATTTATTCCGGTTAGTTTATATATAATATAATGTACGTGTACATTTTATAATGCTTGCTTATAGCTTTCCTTATCAGGGGTCCCTTTTCATGTTCCTGGTTATAATCCGGAAATGGGAAGGGAAAATAAGGTTTGTCATTTTTATCCCCGATTTTGTACAAACTATCGTATTCAATTGATAAGAAAGGATATGACCTGATAAAAAAATCAATAAAAATAATTGTGGATAAAAAACTATTGTTTACTTTTGCTGAAGTATTTGACGATCGTATGAAAAGCCGGTAGATAAGGCCGGTATTATTAGATAGAACTTTAAATTACTTAGTATTAATATTAAATTTTTGATTATGAACAAAAAGTTTTCTACGCTTTTAGCCAGCGTTTTGCTGGTTGGATCCGTTTCTGCTAATGCGCAGGTTAATGCGGATCAGGTATCAAAGCTTGAAAAGGGATTTTATGCCTTGAATGCTTCCGGAACAGCGGTTACAACGACAAATGGTTCTACTGTTGTAGGTAAAAATCTTCAGGTTGTAGATGGTAAATTAAAAGTTGCGAATGATCTGACTTCAGATTATAACAATGCTTTGTGGACAATCACTGCCAGTGCAACAAATTCAAATCACTTTACTTTGGTGAATAAAGCTACAGGCTTGGCTATTACATTTGATCCGAAGACTGCTGTTGTTGCGGATAAAGATGGTAAAGTGACAACTCCTGCTACAGGTCAGTTATTAACAGGTCAGAGTATGGCTTGGGGATGGGTTGCAAACTCTTACTCAGATGAGTTGGAAGCTCCTAAAGCATTAACTTATGCATTGTCTGTTGACTCAACAATGGCTTTGGCTACTGCTACAGACGGTACTGTTTTTGCTTATAAGTATGCTAATGCAAAACCGGCAACAGGTGTTACAGCCTTGACTATTCAAGCTACTAAACCGACAACAGTAGCAATGACAAAAGATGATCTGAATGTTTTGGACGGTGGTACTAATGGTCTGTATTTCACTTTAACTCCAAAGAAAAAGGATCTGAAAGTTGATATGATCAGTGGCGTTAAATTCCAGGCTGAAGATATCACTGGAGGTTATGTTGCTTTGAAAGAACTTGGTACTAAAAAGTATCTGCGTGTGGATACTGCTGTTCATGTTGCTACCGGCTTGAATAAAGATAATCTTTATCAATTAGCTCGTAAAGAACTAAAAACAGGCGAAACTACTGCAGCTTCTGTTCCTAACCATTTTAAGATTGTAAAAGATTTGTTTAAAGACAGCGTTTTTGTTTCAATCAAACAAGATGGTTCAAGATTTACGTATGATGAAGCAGGTAATGCAACTGGTTCACAGTGGGCTACAGCTATGGTTTTGACAGGAACTCCTCATGCAGCAGCTGATTATTGTACTTTGTCAAGTATCTTGTTGACTCCGACAACTGAAGTAATGACATTCTTTAAACCAGCAACTCCTACTTCTGCTACATTGGTAGAGGAAAACTTGCTTTTCGCAGTTTCTGATCCTGCAACAGCTAGCGACTATAAAACATCTGTTGCTGACGGTTTGTATTATATTAAGAACTCTAAAGGTCAGTACTTAGCATCTCCGATCTATAATAACGGTGATGATGCAAAATGGGTAACTGTTGATGCTAACGAACAGAGCGTTGCTAATATGCCTGCTTATCAGTGGGTTGTATTGAAAAATAATACTCTTTCTTATTTTGCAGACAAATCATCTGTAGAAATTATCAACCGTGAATTTGAAGGATTGAATGCAAATGCTATTCAATTGTATAAAAACGAAGGTGCTACCTACTATTATACAGCTGCTGCTTTTGATGATCTGGTAGCTACTGACTCTTTAGTATTCGAACAGATTACAGATAAAGCTGTGTTAGGTAATGAAAATCTTGGTTATAAAAAACTTACACCAAATGAGTTGAAGGTTAATCGTTATACATTCAATTACTTCAATCCGTATGTAAGCGACAAATATATTGGTAAGTCAACGGATTCTTTGTTAGTTGTAATGGATAATATTATTCCGTTTGAATTAACAGCTGGTGATGAAGAAGCTTATGGTTATACAGTTCCTGCTAAAGGAAACCGTATTGCGGATTTGAAACAATTGAAGAGACAGTCTTATACAATGGTTTCTCCTTCTGCAAAGGGTAACTTGAAGTTCGGTCAGAATGTAGAACATAAATATGTAATTTCTAAAGAAAACGATATTACAGCTACTCCTTTCTACTTCAAAGAAAATAACTATGCTAAGCGTGCAAGCGATGACGCAAAGAACAGTTTCTATGCTTTGGTTACATTTGATGTAAATGCTTCAACTGCAGATGATATCAATGGTAAAGCTGGTGTTGCAGACGAAACATTAGATGCAACATTGAAACAACAGGTTATCAGCGAAGTAAGAACTTCTTCTTTCTTGGTTGCTCCTTATGGCGCTCCTTTGTATCGTCGTTTCAACTCTAAGGTTTTGGAAGGCAATGAAGAAACTCCTGATGCTCCCGATACATTACGTTTTGTAGAAAAATACCGTAAAGAATATTTACAGGTAGAAGCAAACGAAAACTTCAAGGTTGATGGTATCAAGTTCTTAGGAATCTATACTCCTGACTTTACAAAAGATGGTAAATCATTTATCGTTGATACAGCATTCGTAAATCGTTGGAATGGTGCTATCAAACCGCAATATTTGATCTCTATTAACCGTATGGATCAAGCATTCGAACCGGGTGAAATGTGTCCTGTATGTAAAGAAATTGTAGCAAATGGTGGTACTCGTCCTGTAAACTGTCCTCACGATAAAGCAGGTAAGGCTCCGTTCCACATGGGTGAATATCTGGTTAACTTCGCAGACTCTGTAAATAATGCAGCTAACAAAGCTGATTATGCTTGGAAAGGTTACACTCGTGCTGGTTTCGTGAAAGCTGCTCATATGGGTGATAGCTTATTCATTTTGACAGGCCGTTTTGCAGATGTAACATTAGCTACATTCGATACTGCTGTTATCAAACAAGCAGTAAAAGATAAGAAATATGCAGAAAAGTATATCGTAAACTTACAGAAAGACAATCACAAAGCAGTAACATGGTCAATGCGTTTTGTAGATCCTGAAAAGGCTGCTAAGGAAAATGAAGAAGATCGTGCATTCTTGATGGAATCTCAGAAAGCTGAAGGCGATAAAGATATTGCTCCGACTAAGGGACAATGGTTGAAGATGCAGAACGGTTGTATCGTATTGTCAGGTTCTTTGGATGGTTCAGAATCTTCATTCGATCAGATTACTGGTGCTGATGATGCTTTGATCTTCAATGTTGAACAGGGTAATAAAGAAGATATAGCTACAGAAAACGAAGCAATTTCTACTTCTGCTGTAACTGTAATCGCTGGTAACGGTGACATCACAATCAAGGGTGCTGCTAATAAGACTGTTACTATCAGCAACGTTCTTGGTCAGACAATTGCTAGCACAGTTCTTTCTTCTGACGAAGCAACTATCTCTGCTCCTGCAGGTATCGTAGTTGTAGCTGTTGAAGGCGAAGCTGCTGTTAAAGCAATCGTAAAATAAGAATTAAAGAATAATTAAACAATATAAAGCTTCTCTGCCTTTCCCCTATGGGGAAGGGCAAGTAGCCTGTGAAGGCGAACAGATTGGAAGCGTAATTTTAGTAATAAAAATAAAATAAAGTTCATCCATGAGTATCCCTGTGAAGGGAGGAAATGGACAAAAAACAACCCCGGCGGTATTTAATACCATCGGGGTTTTGTTTTTAAGGAGCTCCTGGAAATGGAGTTCATTATGTTTAATAGGAAACCGTATTCCATACAATACGATTTCCTGTTGAATAACTATTGATTACTGATTTAAAGCTTGCTCGATATCCGCTATGATATCATCCGCACTTTCGATGCCGACAGAGAAACGGATCAGGTCCGGAGCGATACCGGCTTCCTTCAATTGTTCGTCGGTCAACTGGCGATGCGTATGGCTTGCCGGATGAAGCACACAAGTACGGGCATCGGCCACATGAGTAACGATAGCAGCCAGTTTCAGGCTGTCCATAAACTTGATAGCTACCTCGCGTCCGCCTTTCAGTCCGAATGACAGGACACCGCATGAACCGTTCGGAAGATATTTCTTTGTCAGTTCGTAATATTTATTTCCTTCCAGGTCCGGATAGTTTACCCAGGCTACCTTGTCGCAATTCTGAAGCCATTTAGCTACGGCCAGTGCATTTTTACAATGCTGCGGCATACGCAGATGCAATGTTTCCAGTCCGAGGTTCAGCAGGAAAGCATTTTGCGGAGACTGGATAGAACCCAGGTCACGCATCAACTGGCTGGTAGCCTTGGTGATATATGCCAGTTTCCCGAATGTCTTTGTGTAAGTCAGGCCATGATAGGAGTCATCCGGCTGGCAGAGGCCCGGGTATTTGTCTGCATGCGCTTCCCAGTCGAAGTTACCGCTGTCGACGATACAACCTCCTACGGCAGTCGCATGTCCGTCCATATATTTGGTCGTAGAATGCGTAACGATATCGGCACCCCATTCGAACGGGCGACAGTTGATCGGTGTGGCAAATGTATTGTCGACGATCAATGGTACGCCATGTTTGTGAGCGATACGGGCAAACTTTTCAATATCCAGTACCATCACTCCCGGATTGGAGATCGTTTCGCCGAACAATAATTTTGTATTCGGACGGAACGCCTTGCTGATTTCCTCTTCACTGGCATCCTGGTCGATGAATGTACATTCGATGCCCAGCTTTTTCAGGGTAACAGACAGCAGATTGTATGTCCCGCCATAAATACCGGTTGCGCTTACGATATGGTCGCCGGCTTCGCAGATATTGAAACAGGCAAAGAAGTTGGCAGCCTGTCCCGATGAAGTCAGCATTGCTGCCACACCACCTTCCAAAGCGGCGATCTTGGATGCTACGGCATCGTTGGTCGGGTTTTGCAGACGGGTATAGAAATAACCACTCTCTTCCAGATCGAACAGTTTCGCCATCTGTTCGCTGGTCTCATACTTGAAGGTAGTACTCTGATAGATAGGCAGAACGCGAGGTTCTCCTTTTTTAGGCTGCCAGCCACCCTGCACACACAAAGTTGCCGGCTTGAATGAATTGCTCATATTATTAAATGTTTGCTATGTAATTATATTCTGCTGACAAAAGTAAAGAATAGTTCGTTCCATTAATACAAATCTATGATCATTTATAAAAAATAGGGTACTGTTTAAAAATAATCTTTACCTTTGCCTCCGGTTTTGGTGTCACAAATCCAGTTCTACGGAAAAGTGATGAAAAGGGAATCAGGTGAAAATCCTGAACAGACCCGCTGCTGTAAGCTCCGCCAAAGTCGTTGAACACAACTCAATCCACTGTTCGCAATGAATGGGAAGGACGTTCAATGACGGAGTAAGTCAGAAGACCTGCCAGAATCAGTAGTTTTAAGCTTTCGAGGAATAAGGCTGAAAAACATGTAAGTAAGGACTTGACTGTATTTGGTAGGGAGTTCCGGCTGTTCATGTGGTCCATTCTGTTTTATCGAAAGCCTGTCGTTAATATATAATGTTTTTGATGGGATGAGAGGTTTCATACATGTATTTTTGTTGTTTATTTGTTTGTTTCCTGTAAGGCTGGCGGCGCAAGACAGGGCCACGTTGTCGGGAGAGGTGAGGGGAGAAGATGGTGCTCCGCTTCCTATGGTTACTGTTGCCATCGAAAATACGACGGCAGGGACATACACCGACGACCGGGGACGCTATTCACTAAGTCTGAAACCCGGAAAGCATACTCTTATAATTACCTTGTTGGGTTATAATACAATAAAAACAACTCTCGATATCCGTAGAAACAAAACGCTTGATTTCGTTATGGAAGAAAATTCCGTAACCCTGAATTCTGTAGAAGTGTACGGTAAATCGAAAACACAGAAGATCAAGGAAGGTGCTTTCTCGGTAAATGCCCTTGATGTAAAATCGCAGATCAACTCGTTGAAGAATCTTACTGATATAGTGAACCGGACGACCGGAATAAAGGTCCGGGAAGAAGGAGGAGTCGGTTCTGATTTTGATCTTTCCATCAACGGGTTATCGGGTAATTCTGTCCGTTATTTCATTGATGGTGTGCCATTAGACAGTAAAGGTAGCAATGTGACGCTTGCCAATCTACCTGTCAACCTGATCGACCGGGTGGAGATTTATAAAGGGGTGGTGCCTGCCTTGTTGGGAACGGATGCATTGGGCGGTGCCGTCAACATTATAACCAAGGCGGAGAAGGAGAACTTCCTGGATGCATCTTACAGTATTGGTTCCTTTCATACACACAGCGCCGACCTGAATGCGCAGTTTGTGGAACAGCGCACAGGTTTGATTGTGCGTCCTACCGTTGGCATCAACTATTCGAAAAACGATTACCGGATGAAAGATGTGCAGATGCGTAACGAGACAGGCGATCGGTTTATCAATGGCAATCCCAAACGTTTCCATGACGGTTATTTCTCGCTTTTAGCACAGATAGAAGCAGGAATAGTAGGTAAATTTTGGGTGGACGAATTATTTGTGTCGGCTTCCTACTCCAAAACAGACAAGGAATTGCAGACAGGCTCCGTACAGACCAAAGTGTATGGCATGGCGGAGCGTAATTCAGATGCGTGGAATGTGTCGGCGCGGTACAATAAACGCAACTTTCTCACAGAAAATATGACATTGAAGGCGACCTTATCACACACATGGGATCATTCCATCACCGTTGATACCGCCTACCGTAAATATTATTGGGACGGTGGCTATATCGTGAGCCAACGTAACGAAATCAGGGGCGGCGAACCTACCATGCGCCACTATAAGCGTCCGTTGACTATCGTGCGTGCCAATTTGGATTATCAGCTGAATGAGCATCACGGCTTTAACCTGAACTATAATCTGAGCCGGACAGGCAACGACCGCTACGACGATTTAGACCAGAGTTTCGAGCCGTCTAACGATGCGGTTACCAAGCATATCGTCGGACTGACTTACAGCCAATCGCTTTTCGACGGCAAGATGCAGAACGTATTCTTTGCCAAAGACTACGTGAACCATCCTAATATCCGGCAAACCGATCAATCCACCGTAACCGGCTCGGACAAGGTACAAGGTTCGACTACGAAAAACTATTTAGGATACGGAGCCGGACTGCGTTATACGTTCTTCAACCCGTTGGCGGTAAAGATTTCATACGAGCATAGTGTACGTTTGCCTATTGCCCGGGAACTGTTAGGCAACGGAACGACCGTCTATGCCAATGTGGCGTTAGAGCCGGAGAAGAGTAACAATGTCAATCTCGCCTTGTTCGGTACATGGCGTCCGGCCGCCCGTCATACCGTCTATTACGAGGCAAACGGTTTTCTGCGTTATGTGGACAACTATATACAAACTTCCGTCATCGAAAAAGAAGGTATGTTGCAGTATGTCAACGATCCCGCTGTCCATATCAAAGGTGTGGAAGGTGAAGTCAGCTACGACTGGGACGGACGGTTGCAACTCATGGCTAATGTCAGCTATCAGGATGCCCGCGACCAGCAAGAGTTCAAAGAGGACGGTAAACCCTCGGCCACATACAACAACCATGTACCTAACCGTCCCTGGCTGTTCGGCAGTGCGGAGGCGAGTTATACGTTCCGCAATCTTTGGCAACAAGGCGGCAAGTTACGGTTAGGTTGTACGTTCCAGTGGGTACATTGGTATTTTCTGACCTGGGAAGCCTATGGCAACCGCGATACAAAGGCGCGTATTCCCTCGCAACACATTTGCAATGCCAATGCTACTTACTCATGGAAGCATGATCGCTACAATATCGCATTGGAGTGTACCAACTTCCTCGATGAAACGGCCTACGACAATTATAAACTGCAAAAGCCCGGACGTGCTTTCTTTGCGAAATTCAGGGTATTCATTAATTAATCATATAAATAAAGTAGAAAAATGAAGAAGTTCAAATTTGTATTACTTGCCTTCATGACAACTATGATGGCGTTCTCATTCACCGCTTGTTCGGATGACGATGACGTTGAAAAACTGACCGTGACCGGAGTCACAGTCAATCCGACCTCCTTGGAACTAAAGGTGGGAACAACAGGTTCTTTAACCGCTACAGTCGCTCCCTCCAATGCCGCAGTTACATCCGTTACATGGAGCACTTCGGATGAAAATGTCGCTACTGTAGACAAAGGAGTTGTTACTGCCGTTGCAGAAGGTGCTGCCACAATCACCGTTAAAACAGACGACGGCGGATTTACAGCGACCTGTTCCGTTACGGTTACAAAAGATGCACCGGCTTTCGACGAAAGCAAGTACCATTTCGATTTGTTCCTGACCGTAGGTAAACATGGCGGTATGAGTAGCCAAAACAAAACTGTCGTTAATAGCATCGGCAAGCTGACCGCAGATATAGGCACCATCTCTATTAAAGGCGAAGGAACGGAACTGGGCGAATATTCTATGGAGAGTATCTCGAAAGGTAAATATTATTACCAGGTTCCTTCAAGCAACGACCGTTTCGTGAAATATCAGATCAAGAATAACCAGGTGGTGGAAGTAGCATCATGCCCGTTCAAGACGAATACTTATAAAGTACGCTCATATACGCATGCGTGGCTTGACGATAACACACTCGTTATCATGGCTGCCAGTGGTGATGCCAGTAAAGTCCTTTGGAGTAAGCTGAACGCCGATAATATGTCGATTATGGAGGAGGGTACATTGGATATTCCACTACCTGTATCTGAAGTGGAAGGCGAAGAGACAAAGAAGTTCTCAACATCGGGTATTCTTACCTATAATGAAAAGGCAGGAAAATTGTACTACTTCTATTATGGGAAAAACGGTGTGTCCGGCAGAGGAGGTAAGACTACAACAAAATTTTATACAGCAGTCCTTAACCCGGCCGATTTGACGAAGGTTGAAAAAATCACACGCAATTCGCTTGCCGATGAAATGGCCGGAAGTGCTTACGGTGAATTGATGCAGAACTGTGTAATGTATGATGAAGAAGGTAACCTCTATCTGGCTGCAACCGTAATTAAAGATGATATAGAAGAAGGCCATCTATTGCGTATCAAGAAAGGGGAGACAGATTTCGATCCTGACTACGATGGGTATCCGAATGCAGACGGTAAACTGCTAACCGTCCAGAATCTGGGTAACGGTAAGGCTTTGGCGTATGCACGCAACGATGCGGCAGGTACTGCGATCGACAGTTACAGCCATTATTATTCCATCATCGATCTGGCTACGGGCGAAAGAACACGCCTGGTTTTTGGCGGCAAAGAACTCTCTTACAGTGGCGGCCGTTTCTCTCAGCGTTCTGTCGTGTTCAATGAGAAAGCATACATTGGCGTGAATACCGAAGCTGATGCCAATGCCATCATCTACATCTACGACACCAAGACTGGTACTGTAGAAAAAGGTGCGGAAGTGGCTGGCGAATTCTACTTCGATATGATCCGTGTAGTAGAAAACGATTGATCTCTTTCAGGTTTCAGCCGGTGTGATCCACCATATTTCAAAACCTTTGGCTGAAGGGTGCGCATTGCTGATTTGTATTCCGACCGATAGGCATCCATGTCCCGGTGGATAGTTACCCGTCGGGTAACGAGTAGTTATCCGTTTACAAGGTATAGGTGTTTTGATTTGTAAATAAGGGACTTTTGATTACAAAACATATATGTTTTGAAGTCAAAGGTCCTATGTTTTGCAGGAGGTTGTCCTGGTCCGGATTTTCGTATACATCTTTTATCATTTCATCCCTTCAGGGCGGCAGTTTGATTAGTAACCTGTTGAAGCGTCTGAAGGCTGAAACCTATAGATTGAAGTTGTATTTGTTGCTTCGATTCGGCATATTACAGATTCAAATGTAGGACAGTAGTGTCATAACAGATAGCACACCGTGTTAGCCGTAGTAACACTATAGTGTTGGTATAGCCAGGTCTATAGTTCTGTAAAGGCATACGGCAGTTTGCGGGATCCTCCCCATCTTGATGTCGCAAATTGCGATTTCAAGATTATCCACTTATCGGCATTGGGTTGAAGCATAAAATCCCAGGGAATCGTTTTATGTTTCATAATCTTCCGGAGGTTTTGCTCTTTATCAATACCGGTTTCCCTAACGGAGGATATGATTTCTGAGGTTTTGTTTTCGTAGCAGACCAGGGGGTAACATGATCGGATTGCATAAAGTCGTCAAACGTACATGGTTCTCCTGCAAGCCTTCTGATTCTGTCAACAATCGCCCAACGACTGGGGGCATTATAATAAGGAATATTAATATCCATGCAACTGATTTCTTCGGGGCGCCAAACCCCTGATTGATAAAGATAAGCACCTTCGTAGGCTCCTACATAAGCATACTTTTCTTTTCCAGTGAAAACACTCCATGGGACCTGGGACAAATCATTTGTCGAAGAGACATTTCGATAGCAACCGAATTTTTGCCAGAGGCGTATTTCTGCCTTTACGCCTTCTGAAGCCTTTTCTTCATAAATAATATATTCATCTGCTAAAAGCCCGAAAGCATGTCCTCCTGCTTCGTGATGTACCAATCCTTTGAAATCAAAAGGAGGTGCTTCTTTGCTGATAGGGCAGGCTGCAATACAAAATCCGTTTGAATAGAGATGGGCCGTTCCGGCATATTTACTGCTGTTCAGGAAGAGGATCGTGGTCATTTCTACGACACCTTTTAATTCCGGGACCAAATTCAGATAGACATCGCAAATGCTATCGTTCCAATTAATATTAGTGCCTTCTCCGTATATCGATCCGAAGCGGTTATCGATCGTAATACCCGGTATCTCCCCGTTTACGCCCGCTTCTTCCGATTGAGCAAATATCATATAAACATTAAAATATTTCCGGTTTGACTTATAAGGTTCTATACTGAAAAAATGCTCCATCGCTTGGTTTGCCAGATTCTCATATCGTCCGTCTTTCACCAGATCTGCTTTGGTGAACCCATCTCCCATAATAGCAATATTTACACCTTTGCCAGCTGATGCCGTCTGCAAACGTACATATTCACCATCTGCGTAATAAGTTAGTCCGTCTTCTTGTTGTATGACACGGACTGTTTTGGTTAGAGCGGAGGATTTGATATTGATATTTGCTTCACGC
Organism: Parabacteroides goldsteinii DSM 19448 = WAL 12034; assembly: GCF_000969835.1. GTDB lineage: Bacteria > Bacteroidota > Bacteroidia > Bacteroidales > Tannerellaceae > Parabacteroides > Parabacteroides goldsteinii. The sequence continues at coordinate 926,670 of NZ_KQ033912.1, read as the reverse complement.
CTGACTTTTGCTTCATTAGTGGAGACTGAGACAAACAAGAGTTTTGAATCTTCACTTTTTTTTATCTGGCACCAGGACGCCGTTTCCGGTTCAATGACGTACGTATATTCGGGATTGTAATTGTGATCGGTATGCGTTGAATTGATGGAAATTACCCCACTGCCGCCCTCTGAGGCAAAATCTAGTTGTTCAGTGGATACGGTGATCTGGAGAGCTTCCTGTGAAACAAAAATCGTATCGGCAGCAGAAACATCTGTTGCCTTAATATAGATAGCTCCTTCTCGCATTTCAGGTTCAAGATTCTCTCTGACCGTTAAGTATAATGTGTCTGTCGTTATTGCTTTCGTTTCGGAAAGTTGGAGCCAACTCCGGGCTTCCGGAGATATGCTGACTGTATAGTCTACATTCCGGTCTATCGGAAAGGGCCATCTACCACCTGGTTGCCCTATATACCACCCTCTGTCGGACACAACAAGTGTTGTCTTTTCCTTTTGAGTGATCTTTAAACTCTGAGCGGTCTTACCTGCACGAAACAGGATTTCGGCTGTACGTTCTTGATCCGTATTATTTTCGGCAAACATAATATGTACCGAAGAGGTGTTTGCATCTCCCGACATTGTATTTAAGGTTACCCATGAGGAATTGCCGGCCGGCATTACTTCCGCAATCCATACTGAGTTTGTATGGATGTCAATGGATTTTTCTTCTCCTTTAGCCGGTATGTTCAATTCAGAAACAGAGATTGTCAGAAACTCTTCTTCTTCCTTACAACTAGCTAAACATAGTAATAAACAGAAAAGGAAAAAGAAAATATTTGTGCAATAGTAAGACTTTTTGATATTCATATGGATGGTACTTCTATTTGTTTACAAAGGTAAATCATTTATTTGATTGTGCAAGGACGGGTTGGAATTCAATCTTACCCATCGAGTTTGTCTGTAACAATCAAGACACTTTGATAACAGGATAGTTCACAGATAAATAATAGAACTTCTCACTTCAATATCTTCTTTTGTAAAGCCCTGAACCAGATAAAGGAAACGATTCCTTTCAGCATGCTGGAGATACTGATTGCCCACCATACACCGACGATTCCCAATCCCATGGCGGATAATACAATAGCCATCGGTATACGCAGCGAGTTGAAAGTAATGCTGATGATTGCAGGAGGAACCGTCCGTCCTGTTCCGTAGAACAAGCCCTGCATAGTGATCTCCAGCATCATGAACAACATCGAGTACCCATCTATTCGCAGGAAAATACCTCCGGCCTCGAAGGCTTCCTTCTGGGGGACGATCAGTGAGAAGACTTCGCTGCCGTAAAAGACGAATAATAAGGTACAAAGGATACCGAATACGGTGGTCATCTTCAATGTCGTGTGATAGGCTTCCAGCACCCTGTTCTTTTCGGAAGCCGCGTAGTTCTGGGCGACGAAAGCACTCAGTGCCGTGCTGAATCCCTGGGAGGTGTTCCAGGCTATCGCTTCAATCTGTCCTCCGGCGGTGAGTGTCATCAGGCCGATATGTCCACCGTAAGTGGAGGCTGTTCGTGCCATGAAAATGTTGATGATGGCAAACAGCGTGTTCAGCATGGCTACCGGTAGGCCCAGTTGCAGAATCCTTTGTGAATAGTTTTTCTTTAGTCTGACGAAGAAGGAGAATCCTCCCAGTAACCTGCTTCTCCATTTTAACTGATATACAAAAATGGCACATACCGTGGCTTGCGATAACCAGGTTGCCCAGGCGGCTCCGGCTGTTCCCATATCGAATACAAAAATGAATACCGGGTCGAGTATCATATTAATGATAAGTCCCGTTCCGCTGATGTAAAAGGGTATTTTACTTAGCCCTGCCGCATTATGGATGCCGGTGAAGGCTGCCGAGAGGAATATAAAAGGAAAGGCGGTCGATACGATCCGTAAATATTCGACAGCACTATCTGCAATAGGAGCTTCCAGTTTATAGACACCGATGATCGGATGGGCAAAGACAAAAAGAAGCAATCCCCAGCAAATGGAGATGATCAGGGCAATGGTAAGGTTGTGGGATGAATAATTCCGTGCATCCTCTTCATTTCGTGCACCTATACTTTGCCCCACACTTACTTCCGAACCGACTTTATTCAACAGAGAGATCGAATTGGTCATCCAGGTCAGGATGCCGACAGCTCCGATGGCGGCAACGGCTTCACTGCCCAGCCGTCCTACCCAGGCCATATCGGTGATGCTGTAAGCCATTTGAATAAAAGAAGTACCCATGATCGGCAATGCCAGATTGAATAGCTGCCGTTTGATAGGGCCTTGTGTCAGGTTTTTTGTTCCTTGCATGTTCTGTCTTATTTGGGTGCAAAAGTAGGAATAAAAAAGGAGAACCCGATATTGGATTCTCCTTCTGATCTATGTTTCTTTATCTGATTAGAAATTGATGTTCACTCCGATCATCGCACTGAACTTCTGCAACGGATAACCGTAGTAAAGTTCGTATTTCTGGAACAGTACGTTGTTCAGTTTCAGATACAGGCCGAAGGTATCGTTGATGTTGTATGCTCCGGTGAGGTTCAGTTCGTTGATGTTGTCCATCTTTACGTTCTTTTCTCCTAATCTGGCTTCACGTCCGGTGGCCAGGTAATAGTCCAGGGAAGCAGACAGGTTATTGATCGGGCGGACTGTCACGCCGGCTATGATCTCCATTTCGGGCATACCCCAGGCTGTAGCATCTTTACCGGCTAAATCAGTCTCTGAATATTTATCACTGTATTCGGCTGTCCAATTATTATAAACACCTTTCAGGGAGATTTCAAATAATTGCTGGTAACTATATTTCAGGTTGGCACCGACCAGTAACTGTTTGGTGTCTATTTCATTCATCATACCGCAAGCGGAACCGAAGTAATCTTTGTCACCGTAAGCAAGTGTCGGTACAAAGAAATAGTTATTGCTGACGATTTTATATCCTCCGAAAACGTCGAACCAGAAACCGGGAGCAACGCCGCTCTTGATACCCAGGATACCATCCAGCCAGTTGCGGGAAGGCGTCAATCTTTCCAACGGATTGGCATAACGGTTGATCCGGTTCACATCATACATACTGTTGGATTGTAATTTACCATCGGCATTCAGGTATAGTACGGTTTTGTCGGCAACTTCGACGTCGGCAGAGATGTTGGGGGAAGCCATAAACTTCTTCTGCTCGCCGCTGAAGAACATTGCATTTACCCCTAATTTTACATGCCAGTTGTCTCCTTCTATCTTGTAGTAAGGATTCAGGGTGGCAGCAGCAAAGTTGTCGAAGTAGGTTGACGGATCTTTTGTTTCAGGTGATTTTAGTTCTGAGGGCAGGCTGTAATTGAAATATTGGAAATTACCGTTCAAGCCAACACGCTGATTGCCTCCGAAACCGGAACTTAACCCGAAGTCAAGATTGAATGTCCCTTCCGACGGTGCATCGTGCTCTTTTGAATATCCGTATTTGTAAGAAAAATTGGTGTAGCTGAGATCGAGCAGGTACCCGACAGGAGCATCAGCTTTGGACTCTACGCCTACGTTCGCCTTAATGGTTTGGGCAACTTGGTTGGTTTCCATGTCAGCTGCGGGGAGAGTAGGGTTTGAGGAGGTGATAGGAGTAAGGCTTTCTATTGGCAATCCGTAATAATTAAATCCGGAATAACCATATTTAACTCCCATCTTCAATGCCAGCTTATCGAAGTTATGTTTGAAGTTTAATCCACCCATATTATCGTTCAGCTTCGCCTTAACCTTTTCATCCACTTGCAGGTATTTTACTTTTCCATTCGTTGAACGGTGCGAGAACCAGATATTCAATTGATCCTTGTCCGTGCTGAGGATATGATATCCCAGGTCACCGTTCAGATTCAGATAGGTACCGCCGCCGAAGTTGAAATAACCGCGACGCTTGTTGTACTGAATATCTGTCATGATATTACCTGAAGGAAGCAGGCTGATCTCTTTTGCCGGGTCGGCTGCAATTGTGAAATTGGCATAGTCGATCGGCATCTTTTTTACTTCCGGTTCCTTGATGACCGGAAGGGTGTTTACTTTGCTTGCATCCTGTACCGTCGGGTCGTACTCGCGTTCGAGCGTCATCTCCCGTTCCAGATTCTGTTTCTTCGAAGTATCTTCCTGTGCACTCATTGTGGCGGTAGTCCCAAGCAAGGCTACGACACACAGCGCTTTTACATTATATATAGTCTTCATTGTATTCTATTATTGCTTTAGTTTACCTAATCTGTCCTCAATCATAGCGGCGATTTCGTCATCACCCTTATAGTTGTTCTTCAGGTTGTTCAGATAAGCACGTGCCTGAAGGTCGTCTCCCTGGCGGATATAAATATCGGCCCAAAGGATGAAACCGCGTGCCAGCCAGTACTGGTGAGGCGTGCCGTTCTTGGCGAAGTCTTCCAGGATCTTTTCCGCATTCTTATCGTCGTTGGTATCGTAGAAGTACTGGGCCAGCAGGTATTTAGCTTCGGCACCGTGTACCGTACGGGTGTCTTTGCTGAGAATTGTCAGGTCTTCGACGGCTTTAGCCGGCTGTTTGTGGTCGATGTAGGCTTTAGCACGGATATAACGGGCTTCGGCTTCCACTTCGGGTGACAGTTTCGGATCTTTCAGCAATTCGTTGGCTGCCAGTTGAGCTTCCTCCTGTTGTCCGGTCTGTAAAGCACAACGCATGATGCCTAAACGGGCAGCTTGCTTGTTCTCCGGATTTTCGGCTATGATCTGTAAGCGCTTGAAGCTTTCCAGCGCAGCAGGGAAGTCCTGAGTGAGGTATTGCATTTCTGCCGTGCGGGCCACCGATTCTTCAAGGAATTTGGTATCTCCGCTCTCGATAACCGATTTGAAACGCTGAAGTGCTTCGTCGTATTCTTTCTTGCTAAAGGCGATGCTTCCCAGATAATAGTTCGCATTCGAGCTGAAAGCGCCTTCGGGGAAGGTCTGCAAATAGTTGATCAGGCTGCGGCGTGCTTCTTCGTTGTTGCCACGGTTGAAGAGTTTCTCGGCGGCAATATAGGTAAGCGAATCCTGTTCGCCGACTTCCAGACGGATATTTCCACCCAGTGAGTTGACGTAGTTGGCATACGAATTGATGTCGTTCAGGTCGATGTAAACCGACTTTAAGTCTTGTAAAGCCACTCTGGCTTCTTCGCTACCCGGATAATTGCTGATCACTTGCTTATAGGCTGTAGCCGCTTTTTCGGGTTGGTTGTCGTTGAAGTAAAGCAATCCTAACTGGATGCCGGCTTTACGGGCAAGGCTGCTTTGCGGGAACTGCTGTATCAATGTCTCGAATGCCTGTGCAGCTTGTGAACTGTTTTCAAGCAATACATAGGTACGTCCTTTTTCGAACAATGCATCGTCCACATATTGTGATTCCGGATAATCGCGGAGCAGGCGGTCCATTGCGCTGATCTTCCCTCGGTAATCTTTCTGCAAGCCCAGCAGGAAGCCTTTCTGGTAAACGGAATAGTCGCCGGCAGACGGTTGCAATTGGGCGGCATGTGTATAGTTTTCTTCAGCCTGTGCGAACTGGCGGTTCTGGTACAGGCAGTCGCCGATACGGTTGTAAGCATCTGCCAATGCCGGTGCCTGCTGGTTGTTTTCCAGATTGATATACTGGCGGAAACGGTTTTGTGCCTCTCCGTATTCTTTGAGTTTGAAATAACAATATCCCAGGTTATAATGGGCCAGTGCGTACATATCTGTATTCCGCTGGCGGGTGTTGTTCAGATAAGTACGGTAGTCTGAAATAGCCTGGCGGTAATCTCCTTTGCGATAATAGGATTCGCCGCGCCAGAAATAAGCGTCATTGCGCGATTCCATATTATAAGAACCCAGGTTGATAGCTTTCGAGAACAGGTCGACTGCTTCATCCAGCTTCATGTTGGTGAAAGCCTGCGTTCCCAGCTGGAACAGAATGTCCTGTTTGGCTTCCAGTATCTTGGTGCTCGGATGATTGATCTTATTGATAGAGTTGAGAGCTGCCTGGTAGTTCTTGGTTGTCAGGTAGACTTCCACCAGGTAGTCGTTTACTTTGTCGGCATATTGAGAGTTCGGGAAATCATTCAGGAAATCTTCGAAGATCGTAACAGATTCGCCGAATCCGGTAAAGGCAGTTTCATGGATCAGCAGCGCATAATTGAACATGGCTACTTCCTGAATCTGTTTGTCGAATGAAGAGGTTGCCGCAGCCTCGAAAGCCATACGGGCATTGTTCTTGTCTTTCAGTTTCAGGTAAGACTGTCCGAGATAGAGGTAGGCATTCTGCGAGAGTGCGTCGTTTTCGCGTACTGTCTGCGACAAGGCGTTTACGGCACTGCTGTAATTCCCTTTATTGAAATAGCAAACACCCAGAATGTACAAATCTCCTCTTAACGGGCTGTCGGTCGACGATACATATTTGCTCAACATGTTGGTCGCCTTATCCTGGTTGCCCAAATGGTAATAAGAATTACCCAGGATACGGTATACTTCGCTGTTATTCTTGCTGTTCGGATAGGAGGAGAGAAGTTCTTCCCCTTCGCTCACTACCTTTTCATATTTATTCTGTATGAAATAGATCTGTGTAATATAGTACAAGGATTGCTCGCGGTAATCCGGCATCTCTTTCAGGCGGCTGAACTCTACCAACGCGTTATTGTATTTGCCGGTTGCATAATCGATATAGGCCACATAATAGGTCGACGCTTCACGGTACTTGGTACCGATTTGCTGTATCCGCGAAAAATATCCGCGTGCCTTATCCATCTCGCCGGTCTGCAATAATGAATAGGCCAGCCGGAAGCTGTAAGCCTCCTGTTGCTCCGGACTGAGCATGTCTATATCCGATTCGTTGAACCAGAAAATAGCTTTTTGGTATTCCCCGCGTTCGAAATGAATGGAACCGATCAGGAAATTCACTTCATCGCTATGGCGTGAAGCCGGATAATCTTCCAGATAATCTTTCAATAGTTCGTCGGCATTGGGACGTCCCTGTTCATAAGCTGCATATACGATCATATAGTCAGCTTCCTGGATCAGGTCGGCATCTTTTGCATGCTGTTTATAAGCTTCCAGCTTATCGATACAACCCGGATAGTTCTTTAAACTAAACAATTCTTTACCTTCTATGAACAAACGGTCCGGTGCCTCAAACTGGTACGACCGTTGCCCGCTAGCCACATGACTTCCTACCACCAGGCACAGTGGAATAAGTATTCTTTTCATCGCTCCTTCGCTTTAATATACAGATAATAAACAGTCTCTGTTAGTTCTAAGTTGCAAACTTACATAAAAAACACCGATTTATATGCTTGCTTGCTAAAAAAGGGGAATATTCCTACACTCCTTATAACAGCACCTGAAAAAAACGTGTTAAAATCGCGTTAACATAAACCGTCCTTGAAGGCCCCTTTTGTTAAAGTTTTACCTCCATTTTAACACCAATCCTAGGGAGTGGAGTTTAAGTGGAGGTTAAGTGGAGCTTCACTGGAGCTAATACGGAGGTAAAACGGCGATTTTTGTGTTAAAATCGATAAGGATATTTGTGTATATTTAACTGGTTTTCCGTGAACACATTTTTGGCTGGAGGGGGCGTTTTGCGCTTGGTGGGTGGGAGGGATCATAAAAATAAAACCGCCGCGAATCACTTCGGGGCGGTTTCAGATTCCACATTTACCATCAATTATGTTTTATATAATTATGTGGAGTATTTTTTGTTCTTGTTTTATTTAATCATCTTATAATAAGTCTTCTTAGCCCAGAAGAGGTTGGTGTAATAACCACTTGGCTCTTCGTAGTTTTTGGCGATAGCAGCCTGGCAGTTTTCGCTGTTGTAAGTCAACTCATCGTTTGGATAAGGCAAACGGTTAGGAGGAGTCGGATAATTTGTTACCTGGTCGTCAGTAGCAAATGAAATAGTCGGATAACCTGTACGACGTACCACATTCCATGCTCCTAATTTATCCAAATAGCCGAAGTTTAACCAAAGCTGTGTGCAAATAACTTCCTGTGTCGGTTTCCAGATCTTTTCAGCATAAGCTGTAATATCTGTTGTGCTTGGACGGACCAACTCGCGGTAACCATAATAACTGTCGTTGCCTTCCTTAGCCAATGATGAACTTTCTTTTTGATCCCAGTAATATTCGCAAGATTGTTCCACACCAGTGATGAAGTTACTTTTTGCCAAATCTGCGTTTGCAGCAACACCATATCCCATCAGATAAGCTTCCGCTTTGCTGAAACTTACTTCTGCGGCACTCAGCCACAAACCGAAGAGGTTTTCATTGCCTTGATATTCAGCCCAACCTGCTACAGCTAATGAGTCTATTTTATTAAAATAGTTTGAAGTCATAAGACCTTTTTGGGCATATTCTTGTTTTTTCTGATCATTCAAATTGGTAATTTCGGCATTTGTCATACGAATATCGTAAGCAATATATTCACCGTCAGGATTGCAATCATACATGGCTGCAATACGCGGGTCGGTATTTGCATCTGGAATTCCGTTTGCCGGAAGATTCATGACATTTAAAACATTCTGAGTGGCACCGCCATTACCATGAAGTGCTTGTGACAGACTTTTACCAAAGTTGAATTTATCTGTTTGAGTATCGGCTGTAACACCCATGTTTTCTTGATTATTGTCGATAAGCGGATATTTAGTCGGATTGTTTAGGATCTCAGCAATAGCAGCATGTGCCTCGGATACACAATCACCGCCGGTAGACAAATGAAGTGCAATACGCAAACGAAGGGAGTTGACATATTTTTGCCATTGTGTTGCATTGCCGGCTGCTACTGTATAGTCTTGACGAGATAATGCTGTAAGACCTGTTGCATCCACATTACCATTAGCAAAATAGTCGCCTACTTCTTTTAAGTCTGCAAGGATTTGTTTGTAAAGCGTTACGTCATCATCATAAACACATTTTTTCTTGGCTGCATTATAATCGCCATCTCTCCACAGTGTACCTGCACCATTGAAAGGGACATCCCCGAATACTGACAGCATTTCATGAAGCTGCGCTTCAACAAGTGTACGGCTCAAATAATAGAATACAATGTTAGAAGACTTCACACTTTCTTCTAAATTGTTGTATGTATGTTCCAATACACGGTGTTGGGTCAACATGGTGTAAAATTCTTTCCAGCGGTCGTCATAACGGCCTTCGCCTGCTCCCATGAAACGTCCACGTGAGTTGTCATTACCGATGATGCCGGAGAAAAGGCCGGAGGTAGTTGTTTGTATGTAATGACGATAATAGATCGGGTTCATCCATGTATTCCCAGCTTGCATGACTCCTGTGAATACCTGAGGTACAGCCACTGTGGACGTTTTAGATGGATCTGTGTACTTATCGTCGTAGTCAGCATTTGAACATGACGTGACCGACATAAGTGTAAGCCCGGTTAATGCTAATGAAATTATCTTTTTCATAAAATTGATTCTTTGTTTTAATATGATTTCAATGAATTATAATATTAGAAGCTGGCACGGACAGAGAAACCGAATGTACGGGCACTTGCCGTAGAGCCACCAATTTGTGACTGGCTGATCCAGTCTGTACCATCGGTGGTTTCAGAATCGAACAACTTCAATGTGCGGTAAACATAGAATGGGTTGCGAACGAAGCCGGAAACAGTCAATCTGCTGCAAGCAAATTTGTTAGTTAAATTTACCGGTAAAGTATAACCTAAACTGATTTCACGACATTTGATATAGCTATTTTTCTGGATAGCTTCCTGATATGTCATTGTAGCGCTTGTTCCCCAGCCATAGCTACCGTCATTAGCTTCAAATTGAGTCACTATGATGTCATTTGGAGTACCGTCTTCTTTTACACCCGGAAGGATCAAACCGTTGTCCCATACATAATGACCGTTGATCATGGTTTCACCGCGTTTGTAGTTGGCCATTTCACCAGCATTGACTACGCGAATAGAACCCTTGTCGGCTAAATTGTCTGTTTCGCTATAATAGAATATACCACCTGTTTCATGATCACGAACGCCAATAGCATCTGTAATATTACCTACGGACTTCATATATTGCCAAGGCTGGTTGATCAAGCAACCGCCAAAACGGAAGTCGAATGCCATGTCAAGAGTGAAGTTCTTATAGCTCAGGCTGGTACCAAAACCTCCGGTTACCTTAGGCATGGCATTGCCTACTTTGTGTCTTTTAGATGTATCTGTGATATACAAACCGTTTTCGCCTACGATTCTGTTGCCGTTTTCGTCAGTTTTCCAAGTATAAGTGTACCAGTCACCCATTGCTTCTCCTACATGAGATTCAAGTGTGGCTGCACCACCGTCGATGCTAACATGGCTTAGGACGTCAAGACCGTCAACTAGCTTCTTCACTGTATTTTTGTTCCAAGCCACGTTGGCACGTAAATCCCATTTCCAATCTTTGTTTTCGATCGGAGTACCGTATACATTCAATTCAATACCCTTATTGGCAAGTTCACCTACGTTCATCAACATACTGTTTGCTCCCATAGATGTAGCAGCAGTAGCCGGAAGAATCTGGTCTTTGATTGTATTTGTATAGAAGTTGAATTCCATACCCAAACGGTTGTTCAGGAATTTGTTTTCAATACCAACTTCAATCTCATGTTTTGTTTCCGGTTTAATACTTTCGTTACCGATAGAACTTGGAATTGTATTATAAGTATATACATTGTTGCGTGTCAAAGATCCTTGTTCGAAGGCTAAGTTAGCACGGTAAATTTCAGGAGCGTTACCAACGATACCGTATGATAAACGTATTTTACCATAATTCCACCATGACGGATTCTTGTCACCCAACAGTTCTGTATACAATAAACTTGCACTGACTGACGGATACCAGAATGAATTGTTGCCATGTCTTAAAGTAGAAGTCTTTTCTTGGCGGATAGATCCTTCCAAAAATCCCCAGTTGTTATATCCGTAACTAGCAGTTAAGAATGCACCGGTCTTTAGAAGATCTCTTTTTGTCATAGATGCATTCTTGGTACCTACTGATGCATTCAGATGGAACCAGTTTTCTTGTGTTAAACCTTGTGAAGTACTTACGGATGATTCGTAGAAAGATTCCTGACGGGCATTCCATCCTAAGTTGGCTGTAATGTTATGAACATCGGCAAATGTTTTGTCGAACATCAACATGATATCACTATACACGATTGAATAGCGGTTGTTTTTCAAACCATAAGAATCGCTATATTGACCGTTGGTAGAAAAGACATGGGCATTCTCCGTATTGTTCTTATTCTCGATTTTGTCAATTGTGAGGTCGGTAGCCAAACGTCCACTTAATGTTAAGCCCGGAATAATTTCCCAAGTAGGGTTCACTGAACCGATAAAACGTTGGTGTTCTTCTTCCTGAACCTTACCTAAAATATTCCAGAAATATTCAGACATCAAGGAGGTAGACCCCATTGGAGTATAAAGGAACTGCTCGTCTGGAGTTAGTGTATTAGGTGTACCACCGTTGCCAGCATAAATACTATTCTGGTAGCCTAAGCTAGTTACTGTATGGTCGCGGATGTAAGCCACATCAGTGAAGCCACTGAACATACCTGAATAGTTTGTCACTAAACGACTGATACGATATGCACGGTTCTTGATGAACTGGTTCTGATAAGTAGCTGAATAATTTAATTTAAGATTCTTTGTAATGTCATAAGCTCCACTCAAATTGAAGTTATGCTTGTGGTTATTGGAATTCAACTGCATGGATTTTGCATCGTTGAACGTATAAGATAAACGGACATTGTTACGCTCAGAGCTGTTAGTCATAGACAAGTTGTATGTCTGATTAACACCTGTGCGGAAGATGTCGTTCCATTGATTATGGTCAATTGGTGTAAATGCACGCTCGTTGCCATCAAAATAAGTAACAGACTTGTTTGCGTCATATTTTGCACCCCAAGAGTAATAAGTTTCACGGTTTGTTGTTGTAATCGGATTACCATTGCGGTCTACACGAAGATTACGAAAACCGGTCAAAGCCGATTGGTCATTCATTCCGAGTACATAGTTATCATACCCGGGGCCATATTCTTTTTGAATTTCGGGCATATAAGCAACTTTATCGAAACTTACGTTTGCACTGAAGTCGACGTGAGTGCCTGTACCGTTCTTTGCTTTTTTCGTAGTGATCATCACAACACCGTTGGCTGCTTCCGAACCATACAAAGCAGAAGCGGCTGCACCTTTTAAGATAGAGATGTTTTCGATATCTTCAGGGTTGATATCAACCATACCGTTTGATTCAATACGTTGGTTCGTCCAATAACCGTCTTTGTTAGCATTACCGTTACGGATGGGAACACCGTCCATGATGATTAAAGGTTGTGTGTTACCCGTAATTGAAGAAAGACCACGTACTGAGATAGAAACAGCTGATGTACCGCCACCGGGAGCAGACTGGATACTAACACCGGCAGCTTTACCATATAGACCGGTTGCTAAAGTTGTACCTCCGGTTCTTGTCAATTCTTCTGAAGAAACAGTACTTACGGCATAACCTAATTTCTTGGCATCTTTCTTGATACCCAAAGCTGTTACGACTACTTCGTCCAGCTTCTGAGTGTCTTCTGCTAGTTTAATGTTTAATGAAGGCTGGCCTGTGTAGGTGACTTCCTGAGTAGCATATCCGATAAAAGAAATCTGGATAATGTCTCCGTTTTTTACTCCTTCTAAATTGAATTTACCATCCATATCGGTAATACTACCGTGGGTGGTTCCTTTGATCACTACTGACGCTCCGGCAACAGGTCCGAAATCATCTTCTACAACACCGTTTACTTTACCACTTTGTTGGGTAATAGCGGTTTCTTGCTTTTCTGGCGCTAAATTGGCATATACACTTGTAGGAAGTGTTATTGCTCCTGCGACAAGAATTAAGCTGACAGGTTTGAAGTGTTTCAACATAATTAATGAGTTTATTTATAATAATACTAGTGTTAGTGGAGTTACTTTAGATTTGACGTTTATTGATGTTTTTGATCTTAGTTCTAAAAGAACTATGTTGAAACAAGAATAAAAAGACTATAATTATCAATAGTATCACCATGGTTAAGTAGAGTTAAAAAACTTTTTTTATAAGATTGTTTTTTCAAGTGTTCTATTTGTTACTTTTCGTCCTATTAATAAATATTGCTTAAATAATCTAGGGGGATATTACACTAAACCAACTAGTTTATGATTCTATTAAAATATACAATATGAGTGTAATCAAAGGGTGAAGTTTACGTTAAAGTATAGAGTGGTGTTTATATATACCTTGTTATTGTAAATGTTAAAAATAAAGCATAATCCTTCTTTTGTTGACGTAAAATAACAGTATGTAATAAATTATTAATATATTTGTGCCGAATATTTAGTATGGAGTTCTTTTAGAACTATGATGTTTTTTATGATTATATATCCTCTTTTTTTGAAAAAAATCTAATAAACAGGATGTAGTATAAAAATTGTAACACAGAAAATAAGAAGGACGGAATATTCCGTCCTCTAATTGTCAATTGATAGATGAATCGATGGAAGTTAACAGTTGTTTTCTTTGTAAAGTCTAATGGCCTTCTTTATCGACATCAACCCGAACTCTTCCGCTTTCAACTCTTCCTTTTTCACGATAACGATTTCGGCGGCATCATCTTCCGCATGGACACCTATGAAATCCTTTACATGGCATTCAAAGAACATATCTACCGTGTGCACTTCGAAACCGCAATACATATATAAATTAGGAATGGAAAAAAGATAACGGCATTCGGTAATATCCAGTCCTGTTTCTTCTTTTACTTCGCGGTGTGCCGCATCTTCCGCTGATTCGAACATATCGACGAATCCGCCCGGCAGGTCGAGCGTCCCTTTGGCAGGTTCTTTAGCCCGGCGCACCAGTAGAATCTCTCCGGCGGTATTTCGGATGAAACAGGCTACTGCCGAAGAAGGATTGAAATAGTATACGAAACCGCATGTCGTACACTGTTTCGCTTTTTCATTACGTTCGATGAAAGTGTTGGCTCCACATTTGGGGCAATAGATAAATTGATGCAAAGGATGGTTCATGTCTCTGATAATTAAGTGATATATAAAAAAGAAGGGCGACCTCAGGCCGCCCTTGATCCGGGGCAGAACCCCAGTGAATACGATTACTCTTTCACTTCCCAACCCAAAGCGCTGGCTCCCAATACGGCAGCATCGCTTTCTTTCAATTGAGAGAAAAGAAGTTTTGTTTTACCTTCGTAAACCTTCAGCATGTTCTTGTCCATAGAACGTTTGATCGGATTCATGATCAGATCGCCTGCCTTGGTAAGACCACCGAACAGAATAATGGCTTCCGGGCTGGAGAATGCAACAGCATCAGCAAAAGCTTCACCCAGGATATTTCCTGTAAATTCGAAGATTTCAAGTGCCAGTTTATCATTCTTCATGGCTGCATCGAATACATCTTTTGAAGTGATTTCATCCGGATCCAGATCGCGCAACAGACTTTCGTCTTTGCGGATTTCGAGGTATTCACGGGCTGTACGTGCTACACCGGTAGCGGATGCATATGTTTCAAGGCATCCCTGACGACCGCAACCGCAAGGACGGCCATTGTTACGACGCATAATCACGTGTCCCAACTCACCGGCAAAACCGTCATGTCCGTAAACCAGATTACCTCCGATAACGATACCGCTACCTACACCTGTTCCCAAAGTGATAACGATAAAGTCTTTCATACCACGTGCTGCACCGTAAGTCATTTCACCGATTGCAGCAGCGTTGGCGTCGTTAGTCAATGCAACGGGAATACCGCCGATTTGTTCGCTGATCAACTGTGCCAAAGGTATTTTACCTTTCCATGGAAGGTTCGGGGCAAATTCGATACAACCGTTGAAGAAGTTACCGTTAGGAGCTCCTACGCCGACACCTTTGATTTTGTCCGGACCTCCGGCCTGGTCGATTACTGATAAAAGACCTTGTCCCAGTTCCGCAACATATTCTTCTATATCAGTATATTTACCAGTTTTGATTGATCCACTGTACAAGATTGTTCCTCTTGCATCTACTACGCCGAAAACAGTATTGGTACCACCTATATCAATACCTACTACATAAGGCTTCTCCATGATTTTATATTTATGATTAATAATGAGTCTTTCTGGATAGCAAATATAAGAGGAATATGCTTAGCTGCAATGATTTTATTAAAAAAAATGCTGAATAGTATCAGTTTTCAAATGTGACAATAAATGTAACTTTACTTAATAACCGGATCAAAATACGTCATTTTCAACTTTTTTCTTTCCGGTGACAACCGTTCTTTAGGTGTTTTTTTTATATTTGGTAGATTCTTAACCCATTAATGAATAACACTATGCCACAGGTTTCAGACATACGGCTTATGGTCCGGGCGGAACAACCTGTTTTATCGACCCGTACGAAAGTCAGTTACAAGGATTTAGAGTGGACGCTTGCCCGAAAACGTCAGGATGCACTGGCCCTTCTCCGGAAAACAGGGGAATATATGACGGATGTGCCTTTTATCATTTACTACGATTATCTGAATATGGATATATATGACCTGGATGTGGAAATTTGTTTCCCTGTGTCCTGCCTGATGGAAGGAGACGAAAACGTCCGGTCACGCGTAATACCGCAATCCAAAGTCGTGCATTGTTTATTTAAAGGCGATTACGAAGAAATTAATTATTTATATGGCGAGATGACTTTCTGGATGATGCAGAAAGGATACGAGCCGGAAGGTACGGCCTATGAATTTTATTACCGGCGGAAAGAGGAACCTTTCGATGACGGGTTAACCAAAATTGTATTGCCGGTGAAGAGCTGATACAATTTTGGTTAAGGTATTGCCTTTTTTATTTAGCCGGTAGTATTTCGATCCAGTAATCGTCCGGGTCGTTAATGAAATACAATCCCATGGCGGTATTTTCGTAACATACGCAATCCATTTCCTTATGGAATTTGCGTACTTCGTCGTAATCGCCGGCTACACGAAAACAGAGATGGCTTTCGTTATCTCCCAGTTCGTACGGCTCGTTACGGTCTTTCAGCCAGGTCAGTTCCAGCAGGAAACCTGTCTGGTCGTCTGTCAGGTAAACGAGAACGAAAGAGCCGTCGGCTGCTTCCTTGCGGTGATGTTCCTTCAGACCCAGCGCTTTGTTATAGAAAGCAATGCTTCTTTCGAGGTCGAGGACGTTGATGTTGAAATGATCAAATCTACTTTTGATTTCCATACTTGTTTTCTTTATAAATTAAAAATCAGTGCTTTCTCCGGGATAGGACAACAGGATATAACGGCATCCCTTCGATTCGGCATAAGGGCCGAATGCTACTACTTCGGCGGGACGCTCCCAAAAGTGCATAGGGACTAAAACGTCAGTCTTTATCCGGTCGACAAACTGTTCCGCTCCCCGCATAAAATCAGTTCCGATACGCGGATCGACCGGAAACATGGCGAGATGCAGATGTCTGGTTGCCTGAGCCAGTATATCCAGTTCCCGCAAATAATCGCCTTCGGCTTTAGCCACTTCCTGTGGTGTCGATTCGTCTTTCCAGTGCCAGTTATTCAGGTCGCCGGCATGAAACAGCAGTTTGCCTTCCGCTTCTATCAGGAAAGAAATGCCTACATCAGTCGAGCCGAATGCCCGGATACGGATATTTTCATCTTCAAAAACGTCCCCTTTCTTAAGGTAAACAGCATCTTCGGCTGTCGCCCGGTGGCGTTTCAGAATATCTTTGGAGAAAATATATTTGATATCCGACTTAATCTTTTTCCATTTCAGGACGTCCGGGTTGAAATGATCCGGATGGAAATGGGAGGATAATATATATAATGTACCCGCGCGTCGGAGCAGTTCATCGTGGACAAATCCCGTATCCGGTGTTTTCCCCGTATCTTTAAAATAATCGATCAGGATAGTATATCCTTCTGTTTCGATCGCAAAGCCACTGTGATAAATATATGTAAGTCTCATACTGTATTCTTTTATTTTCATGTAAATAAAACATGATACGGTGTGATTAAGTTGTTTTTGGCGATACAAATATACAAAAGGATGAATGAAACAGATAATAGTTACCGTACGAATGTAAATAATATAGGATACTGGTTTTGGTTTTCTGCCGAACAAACTGATTGTCGATAGCTGTCAGTAATGTTGTTGATAGCTATCGGTAATTTTGTTAATAACTATAAGTAATATTGCTGATAGCTGTCGACAATAACTTACATAACTGTATAAAATTGATAACATCTTGTGGGTTAGTCTTGTAGGTAGTGTAAGTATAGTTTGCAAATGTAATATTGTTTTTGGTTATTCCCTGCTATTTTATTTGATGAATTTATAAATAAAATGAATGGGGCAATGCAGTATATTTCGTAGTTGTCGGTTTATTTAGTAAGCATTCCTTGATTATTTGTGTTTATCTGATAACAAAACGATAGTTAATATCTTGTAAAAATTAGTACCTTGTGATACAAGGTATCTTATATAAATATATATTTGTTGCGTCAGAGGGTAAAAAAGTTTCTTAAATGTGTAACATTTTTTACAAAGTGTACGTCTAATAAAGAAAAGTAATGACAAATATGATGATTCAGCTGAAAGGAATTAACAAAACGTATTTCAATGGTGCTCCGCTGCATGTCTTGAAAGGCATAGACCTGGAGATCGAAAAAGGAGAGATGGTTTCCATTATGGGGGCATCCGGTTCGGGGAAATCGACGCTATTGAACATACTGGGGATTTTGGATACTTACGATACTGGTACCTATCATTTAAACGGACAATTGATTCAGAACCTCAGCGAAAGCCGTGCAGCTGAACTTCGTAACCAGATGATCGGTTTCATTTTCCAGTCATTTAATCTGATCTCTTTCAAGAATGCGGTGGAGAATGTCGCCTTGCCACTCTATTATCAGGGTATAAACCGCAAGAAACGGAATGCGATGGCAATGGAATATCTGGATATGGTCGGACTGAAAGACTGGGCGGAACATATGCCTAACGAAATGTCGGGTGGACAGAAACAGCGTGTAGCCATTGCCCGTGCCTTGATTGCTAAACCGCAGGTGATCCTGGCCGATGAACCGACCGGTGCACTCGACAGTAAAACGACGGTCGAAGTAATGGAACTTCTGCGTAATGTAAATAAAGAAGGTATGACTATGATTATCGTGACTCACGAGCAATCCGTAGCCAATGTGACCGAAAAGATTATCCGTGTAAAGGATGGTTTGATAGAAAACATCGAAAAAGGAGAAGGATATGTTCGACTTTGATAATTTCCGGGAAATATGGAGTACGATTCAAAAGAATAAGCTCCGTACGTTCCTTACCGGCTTTTCCGTAGCATGGGGGATCTTCATGCTGATCGTTTTGCTGGGAGCTGGCAACGGACTGAAGAATGGTATCATGCACAACTTTGACCGTTGGGCGGGGAACCGTGTGGAGACATGGCCTCGTTATGCCAGCAAACCCTATAAAGGGATGCAGACCAACCGACGGATCGAATATAAAGATGATGACTTGGTGGCCTTGAGACAGCAGAATCCCGAAGTGAACCTGGTATCAGGTGTCCTTTACCAAAGCGATACGCTTTCGTATAAAGAAGAATATAACTCTTATTCTTTACAGGGGGTACATCCGGATAAAGCTATCATCGACAAGATTAAAATGACGGTTGGTAACGGACGTTTTATTAATGAAGTAGATATACTTCAGAAAAGAAAAGTGATAGTTATAAGTCCCCGTATAAAAGAAGTGCTTTTCCGTTCGGAGGATCCGTTAGGAAAATATGTGAATGCTGGCGATGTTCCTTATCAGGTGGTCGGAGTTTATACGGATGAGGACAACAATAATAATGCTCCGGCTTATATTCCTTTCTCTACGGCACAGCAACTTTACCGCTCCGGTTATGGGTTGGATAATATTATTTTCTCCCTGGATGGTATTAATACCAAAGAGGAATACGAAGCATTTGAGAAACGTTTCCGTCAGCAGATGGGGAAACGGCATATGTTTGATCCGGAAGATCTGCGGGCAATCGGTATGTGGAGCACGATTGAAGATTTTGCCATGTTTAACGGGATGTTGAATGGTATAGCTCTGTTTATCTGGATAATCGGTATCGGAACTTTGGCCGCAGGTATTGTGGGAGTCAGTAATATCATGTTGATTACTGTTCGGGAACGAACCCGTGAGTTTGGTATCCGTAAGGCGATTGGAGCAACTCCTTTTTCCATACTGAAACTGATCATCGTAGAGTCTATCCTGATAACGGCCGTTTTCGGTTATGTCGGCATGATTGCCGGAGTTGGACTGACAGAAGGCATTAACTTCATTATGGAAAATGCCAAGATGGGACAAGCCTCTTCCAGCGATGATATGAGTACCTTTTTGAATCCTACGGTCGACCTGACCGTTGCTTTGATGTCAACGTTGCTTATTGTTGGTGCAGGAGTGCTGGCTGGTTATTTTCCGGCTCGTAAAGCAGTGAAAATTACGGCTATCGAAGCCATGAGAAACGAATAAATACAGATAGATATGTTCGATATAGACCGTTGGGTAGAGATATGGGTGACTATCACCCGCAACAAGACCAGAAGCCTCTTGACCGGGTTCGGGGTGTTTTGGGGAATCCTGATGCTTGTTATCCTGTTAGGGTCGGGTACCGGCTTCAAGAACGGAGTATGGAAGAATGTGAATGGTTTCGCTACTAATTCAGCTTTTTTCTTTTCCGAACGTACCGGCGAGCCTTATAAAGGCTACAAGAAAGGACGTTACTGGCAGATGCGTAACCGTGACCTGGAAACAATCCGTAACCGTGTGAAAGGTGTGCGTTATTTGTCGCCGATGGCTATGTCATGGGGCGGACAAAATAATGTGGTGAGAGGACAGAAAGCCGGCACTTATAATGTGCGCGGTGTACATTCCGAATATTTTAATATAGAAACGCAGCACGTACTGGAAGGGCGTTTACTGAATGAGGTAGACGTAAAAGAAAAACGTAAGGTTTGCCTGATCGGTAGTATTGTGCGCGAAGTGTTGTTCACTCCCGGTGAAGATCCGATCGGAGAGTATATCCGTGTAAATGGCATTTACTATCAGGTCGTGGGCGTTGTGAAACCTAAGCCACGTGTACAGATCGGAGGACGTACGGAGGAAAGTATCATGTTGCCTTTTACTACCTTACAGCAGGTGGCCAACCAGGGGGATAAGTTCTGGTTCCTGTGTGCAACCGCCGATGACGGTTATTCATGCGACAGGATGGTGGAAGATATAACGGATGTTTTGAAATCACAAAATGAAATATCGCCTACCGACCCGCAAGCCGTCAGCAGTTTTACGATTGCCAAGCAATTCGATAGTTTTGAAACACTATTTACCGGGATCAATATTCTGGTATGGTTGGTTGGAATGGGTACTTTGCTGGCTGGGATCATTGGGGTCAGTAACATTATGATGGTGACGGTAAAAGAACGTACCCGCGAGATTGGTGTACGCCGTGCAATCGGGGCTAAGCCGTTCGATATTATATCCCAGATCATGAGTGAGAGTTTGTTGCTTACGGCTTTGGCCGGACTGATGGGGTTAAGTTGCGGAGTTTTTCTGTTGGATGTAGCTAATAATTTATTGGCAAGCAGCGGATCGGCAGATTCTCAGGGCACTTTCTTCAGTAATCCGGAAATACATATCGGAGCCGCCGTAGCCGCAACCGTTGTTTTACTTATCAGCGGACTTATGGCTGGATTGATTCCGGCCTGGCGAGCCATGCAGATTAAGGCTATTGATGCTATCAGAGAAGAATAAGGGGAATTGAATATTATAAATTGGAAATTGAAAATTAAGATAGTTATGAAGAATCGTATCGTTAAGAAAATCCTGCGAATCATCTTTTTAGTATTGGTGGGAGCCGCCGTGGTCGGCACTTTCTACTTCTTGTGGAAAAAAGCACAACCTGTCATCACCATGTATGAAGTGGTAACTCCCAAACGCGACTCGGTAGAGACAAAGACTGTGGCGACAGGAAAGGTGGAACCGCGTGATGAGGTACTTATCAAACCGCAGATGTCCGGTATCATCTCCGAATTGCTGAAGGAAGCCGGTCAGATGGTGAAGGAAGGCGAGATTATTGCAAAGATCAAGGTAATCCCTGAAATGGTTCAGCTGAACAGTGCTGAATCGCGTGTCCGTGTGGCGAAGATCAGTCTGGAGCAGATAGAAGCTACCTACAAACGGGATGAAGATCTGCACAAGCAAGGAGTCATATCTAAAGAGGACTATGAAACCTCACTGGCTAATTATAAGAAAGCACAGGAAGAAGCAGAAAATGCACAGGATGCATTGGAGATTATCCGTGAAGGTATTTCACGTAAATCGGCATCGTCCAGTACGACACAGGTTCGTTCTACCATTACCGGTATGATTCTGGATGTTCCTATTAAAGTCGGAAACTCGGTGATCCAGTCGAATACATTCAATGACGGTACGACAATTGCTTCCGTAGCCGATATGAACAATATGATCTTCAGGGGAAAAGTGGATGAAACAGAAGTTGGACGTATCCATGAAGGTATGCCTATCAAACTGACAGTCGGTGCTTTGGATAGCCGTACGTTTGATGCCACCCTGGAATATGTAGCTCCGAAAGGAGTGGAAGAAAACGGTGCCGTCCTGTTCGAGATCAAAGCGGCCGTTCAGATGCCGGAAGATGCCTTTATCCGTGCCGGTTACAGTGCCAATGCCGAGATCGTGCTGAAACGTGCGACCGATGTCCTGACCGTTCCTGAAAGTTGTGTTGAATTCAGCGGAGACTCTACTTTCGTACAGATTGTAAAACAGGAAAAGCCGGAACAATTATTTGAGAAACGTGCTGTTACAGTCGGTTTGTCTGACGGTATCAAGATCGAAGTGAAAGAAGGTTTGTCTGAAGGTGACAAGATTCGTGGTGGTATTGTAGCTGCTAATAAGTAATAGAAATAAAAACGAATAAGCGATGAAACAAATCATATCATCCGTAGCGCTGGCCTCATTCCTTTTCTGTCTGCCCGTCAGGGCACAGGAAGTGGCAAAGCAATGGTCGCTGGAGGAATGTATCCGGTATGCTATCGAGAACAATATAGATCTGAAACAAAAGGAATTGGAACAGAAAAGCCGCGAAGTGGACTTACACACCAGTAAATATAGTTGGTTGCCCAGTGTGAATGCCAGTGTGGGGGAAAACTTTGGTTTCGGCCGCTCCGAATCGAAAGATGGTTTGATCGTAGACCGTAACTCGGCCAATACGACAGCCGGTATTCAATTGAGCATGCCTATCTTCGACGGGTTGAAAATACCGAACGATATTGCTGCACGCAAGCTGGACCTGAAAGCATCTATCGAGACTTTGAATAAGGCAAAGGAGGACTTGTCTATTAATGTGGCTTCTTACTATCTGCAAGTTCTTTATAATAAGGAAATGTTGAAGATTGCCCAATTGCAGGTAGATCTGAGCTCTGAGCAGGTGACAAAAACCGAGGCACTCTATAATGCCGGTAAAATCCCTGTTTCCCAGTTATACGATATGAAAGCCCAATTGGCAAAAGATGAAGTCACATTGACAGAATCGCAGAACAATGTGAAACTGGCTTTACTGGATCTGGCACAAAGTCTGGAATTGGAACGTGCCGGTGAAAACTTCGATGTGCTGGAACCGGAAAACGGTGATGCCATTGAACGTTACATGAGCAGTATCATTCCTCCTGACCAGGTCTATGATCATGCCGTGACATTCAAACCGCAGATCAAGGAACAGCAGTATCTGCTGGAGAGCCAGAAGAAAGCGCTCCGTATAGCCCAGGCGGGATATTATCCGAAACTGAATTTAAGTGCCGGTTACAGTACCGGTTACTATCATAACTTCGGTGACGGCGATTATAATAACGCTCCGTTCAGTGATCAGTTGAAGAATAACGGACAGAAATCAATCGGTTTAAGTCTGAGTATTCCGATCTTCAACCGTTTCCAGGTACGTAACAGCGTCCGTACCGCCCGTCTTTCCATAACTAATCGTGAGTTAATGATGGAAAACAGCAAAAAATCACTTTATAAGGAGATTCAACAGGCTTATTATAATGCAACGGCAGCACAGGAGAAATACATCTCTTCCGATAAATCAGTCGATGCAAGCAAGGTCGCTTTCTCATATGCTGAAGAACGGTATGGTGCAGGAAAAAGTACCGTATTTGAATACAGCGAAGCAAAGACGAAGTATGCGCAGAGTCTGGCTGAACAGACACAGGCAAAGTACAACTTTATCTTCCGTACCAAGATCCTTGATTTCTATAATGGAACACCAATCACTTTATAATATTATTTGCAATAAGATTAAATCCTATTTTTTAACATAATTGATTAGACACACCAAGTAGGAAGGAAGTTTCCGTGAGGAAACTTCCTTCCGTTTTTGTAAATACACATCAAAGTGAGTGAATAAATATTATATTTGTCGCAGAAAAGGGATATGAAACCTCTAAAAATACATAGTTCATGAAGAACTATG
>NZ_KQ033912.1:716619-902970 GCF_000969835.1 Parabacteroides goldsteinii DSM 19448 = WAL 12034 | reverse complement strand
CATAGTTCTTCATGAACTAATATAGATGAAAAAGCGACAAGGAGATGTAT
Organism: Parabacteroides goldsteinii DSM 19448 = WAL 12034; assembly: GCF_000969835.1. Taxonomy (GTDB): domain Bacteria; phylum Bacteroidota; class Bacteroidia; order Bacteroidales; family Tannerellaceae; genus Parabacteroides; species Parabacteroides goldsteinii. The sequence continues at coordinate 902,920 of NZ_KQ033912.1, read as the reverse complement.
TATGAATATAAGCCGTATAAATGAAGATATAATAGAACAAATCAGAAAAGGTTCGGAAAAGGCTTTTTCTGAATTGTTCAGTACTTATTATAGCTACTTGAATGCCGTTGCTTTATGTTACCTGGTCGATAAAGAGGCCGGTGCAGAAATTGTAGATGATGTTTTTATTAATATCTGGAATAGGCGGGATACCTTATCGTATCCGATTCATTATTATTTAGTACGTTCTGTTCAGAACGGGTGTCTCAATTACATTCGGGCACAAAGGAGTCAGCAAAATGTTTTGGATGAACACAAAGAACAAATGTTGGCTTTTCAGGAAAATTATATCCAATCGACTCCGGTTCCATTACAATATGTAGAAATGCGCCAGACGGAAGAAGAGATACGTTTAGCGGTAAATCAATTACCTTCAAAGTGCAGGATTGTTTTTGAAGAGTATTTCTATGCCGGCAAAACCGTGGATGTAATTGCCGATAATATGGGTTTGACTGTTAGTACAGTACGAGTTCAGTTAAAGAATGCGACTGATCGTTTGAAGCAAACTCTTAAACATCTGCTTCTTTTCTTTATCTGTTGAAATCTGTTTACTCCAGCCTTTTTTATTCCTTTTTCCGGAAAAGGATCTTTCATCACTATTGTAGAGTATCGAATTAAATAATATATTTGCATGTATAGTTGATCGGTTAAGTTGTTCTAATTAAAAACAGATGGGAAAATCTCTTAAAGATATTGCAGAAGCTCTTAAGGTCTCAAAAACAACAGTTTCATGGGTGCTGTCAGGACGTGGTGATGAACAAAAGATAAGTTCGGCTACTCAGAAAAAAATAATAGATTATGCTAAACAGGTAAAATATAGACCAAATTATCTTGCTAAAAGTCTTAGTTCGGGTAAAACGAAAACAATTGGATTGGTTGTTCCCTTCATAGGAGATACTTTTTATGCCCAAGTAGCTATGGAGGTTGAACTCGTGGCAGAACAACTGGGATATACCGTTACTTTTTGCAGCTCCGAATCTAATCCGGTAAGAGAAAATAATATAATCCAAATGTTACGATCGAAGAATATTGATGGATTAATCATAGCTCCTACTAATTATGCCAAAGGTGAATTGGAGAATTTAATACAAGAAAAATATCCGTTTGTTTTAATTGACCGTTTTTTTCCGGAATTGAATACTAATTATATTATTATAGACAATATCGGGTGTAGTTATAATCTGGTTAATAAACTGATAAATGAAGGCCGTAAAAAAATAGCCATTATAACTACGGCATCGGCTCTTTTTACCATGAGTTTAAGATATGAAGGATATAAGACCGCTTTGATCGAACATGATTGTTTTATTTCTCCTCACTTATATGGAGAGGTGTCACGCAATGAGTATGAGTTAGATATCATTCGTGTATTGGATACTATTTTTGATGCGGTCCCGGATGTCGATGGATTTTATTTTACTACGCATTATTTAGGAATGGAAGGGCTACGCTATTTTTATAAACGGAATATAGATGTCAGTAAAATAGGTTTGGCTTGCTTGCATAGTACTCCGAGTTTTGAACTTTTGGCTCCTAATATGCATATAGCGTATCTTCCTATAAAAGAGATTGGTCGTGAGTCTGTACGTGTATTAATAGAGAAATTAGAAACTACCGATAATGAAGACGAAAAGGTAAAACTGGTTTTGCCTGTATGTGATTAAAAACATATCGATCGTAAGATAGTATAAGAAAATCGGAATAAATGTCATTGTTTATCTCTGATAAGACACATATGTTTGCAAAATAATATTTTTTTCTTAGTTTACTTAACCGGTAAAGTTGATTAAGAGAGAAACATAATACCATGAAATATGAGAAGGCAATTTATTCTTTCAGTATGGATTTTCATACTATCATTAAGCTCGTTAAAAGCTCAGATTGCGGCTATAGATGTAGACAAAGGAGCCGAAAAGGTTGAAGTTGAAGACATAATCATTGTTTTCAAAATGCATTTTGATATTGGTTATACTGACTGGAGTGAATCTATTTTACAGAAATACACAACCTCTATGATGGATGAAACATTACGTTCAGTAGAGGAAACGGGTAAATTACCTAAGGAAGACCAATTTGTTTGGACTCTTCCTGGCTGGCCGATGAAATATATTATGGAAAATACCTCTGAGGCTTATAAATCCGGAATAGAAAAAGCATTAAAGGATGGACGTTTCAAAGTGCATGCACTTCCATTCACATTTGAGACTGAATCGAGTGATCTTGAAACATTGGTGCGTGGTATGTCCTATTCTTCGCAGATAAATAGAAAATATGACCAACCGTTGGTACGTGGAGCTAAACTTACCGATGTCCCTAGCCATTCTTGGATACTTCCTACATTATTGACACAGGCTGGTGTGAAGATTTTGCATATTGGTTGTAATCCCGGGTCCGTATCACCGGATATACCAACCCTGTTTTGGTGGGAGGGACCGGATGGTTCGAGGTTACTCACTTTTAACTGGGCGGAATATTACGGTTCCGGTGTACTTCCTCCGGCAACCTGGAAATATAAGACATGGTTAGCAATGATACATACGCATGAAAATACGGGTGCTCCGACACCGGAAGATGTTGCTGCTGTATTGAAAGAAGCTCGTGAAAAAGCACCTAATGCCCGGATACGTATCGGTCAGCTGGAAGATTTTTATGATGCCCTGATGAAAGAAAACCCATCATTGCCTGTAGTAAAGGGGGATATGCCGGATACCTGGATTCATGGATATATGTCGATGCCTAAAGAAGTAAAAATCAATAAGGCTATGCAGCGTGTCATTTATAATACGGAAACGTTGAATTCCTTACTCAAACAGTGGGACATAACTCCCGAACCGGTTGAACCTTATGTTGAAAAGGCTATTGAACAATCTTTATTGTTTGATGAACATACTTTTGGGCTGGCAATGAGTCATGGACACCAGGATTTTTGGAAATATGGGGACGATTTTACAGTCAGCAGGGCGCAAGGGATGTATGATTTTATAGAAACATCCTGGAATGAAAAAGGAAGTAGGGCACACCGCGCTGAACAATATATTATTCCTTCTTTACGGAAGGATTTGAAGAAACTGGCTCAGAATGTAGCCGTTAAAGGACGTAAAGTTGTTGTCTATAACCCGCTTCCCTGGAAACGTTCGGGTTTGGTCAGTTTCCATATGGGAGTTTATAAAAAAAATTTCCAGGTTTATGGTTTGAAGGATGAATTGACGGGTAAGATTCTGCCGGTATATAACGACTACAATCACATGTCTTTTTATGCGGAAGATATTCCATCCCTGGGGTATAAGACTTATACGTTGGTAACATCTCCTATATCTGAGGATTCCCGAAATTCCCGTATTGATGAAGTAAAAGCTGTGTTGGAAAACAACTATTTCAAAATAGAAATAAATAAGGAAAACGGTGCATTACTTTCTGTTTGGGATAAACAACAACAGAAAGAAATGGTCGATGGGAAGAATGAATATGGATTCGGAGAGTATATCCACGAGAAATTTGGTCAAGAGGAAATCAACCGTTATAATGCGAATTATGTGAAGCCCGGACATCATGGCTGGGCTGATCAGGAGATGGGGCGGCCGGAAAATCCAGACCTGAAATATGAAATGATAAAGGGCAGATTAAATAAAATCAAATATTTGCAGACCTCCCATTCAGTTAGTGCTACCGCATTCTGTCAGACAGGTGCTGGTGATGGCTATACATTAACCTATACGTTAGAAGATAGCTCCCCTTATCTGGAAATTTGTTGGGGGATACGGAATAAACCGGCTGAATCCCAACCGGAAGGTGGTTGGCTTGCTTTTCCGTTTAATCTGTCGAATCCTTCATTCCGGTTAGGGAGAACCGGCGGTGTTGTTAATCCGGCCACTGATTTTGTAAAGAACACCAACCATGATTATTTCTTCCTGAATACCGGTATGGCTATTATTGATAATCAAGGGAAGGGGTTTGGCTTAAATACACCGAATGCCCCGGCTGTCAGTCTGGACCGTCCCGGTCTGTTCCGTTTCTCCGGAGAGTTTATACCACAACGGCCTAATGTTTTTGTCAATCTGTTTAATAATCAGTGGGGTACTAATTTTACAGAATGGATAGAAGGAGGTTTTTCCGCCAAAGTATATCTGTGGTCGATCGATAAATACAGTAATGAGACTTCTCTGATTACACCGACAGAAGAAACGCGTGTTCCTCTGATGGCAACGTATACAGAGGATGATGGAGGTGAACTTCCGTTCTTTTCTGAAGGGATTACATTGTCCGAAAAAGGAATTTTAGTTACTGCTTTCGGACCGAATACAGATGGTGAGGGAGACTTGTTGAGACTTTGGGAACAAGCTGGTAAAAAAGGCAAATGTACTGTTACATTATCCGGAAAATCATATCGGTCTGCTCAATTCTGTAATCTGCGCGGTGAACCGTTGGGAGATTCGTTTCCAATTAAGAATAATGAACTGTCCGTCGAGATGCATGCCTATCAGCCTGTATCGATCATATTAAAAAGGTAATAAGGAATGTAATTAAATTAAGAAAATATGAATACGTTTGAGCCTGACTACAGAAATATTCTAAAGGTATTGTATAATCAGAAACCTGATTATTTGCCTTTGTATGAGCACAATATCGATGCCCCTTTTGTTTCTAAATGTATAGGGGAGGAATTGTCGTTAAATGGCCGTAAAAGCCGCTCTGATCTGGATGAGTATTTTAGTAAATATATTTCTTTCTGGAAAGAAAATACCTATGATGCATTCAGTTATGAAGCTGCGATTTGCGAAATCCTTCCCGGTCATGGGGCCATATTAGGGGGGATGCTCGGTCCTATTCAGACCCGCGATGATTTTGACAGATATCCGTTTGACGATATTCCCCGTATTTTCTGGGAAACATACAGGCCTCGGTTGGAGTCTATCCGGAGAGTGATGCCTGCCGGGATGAAAGCCTATGGAGGTTGCGGATACGGCATTTTTGAAACAGCTCAGGATCTGGTGGGTTATGAAAGCCTTTGTGTCATGCAGTATCTCGACCCGGAACTTTTTGCCGACATCTTCCGGAAAATCGGTGAACTCTACGAAACATTGTGGACTAAGATGTTGGAGGAGTACGACGATCTTTTTGTCTTCTATCGCATGGGAGATGATTTGGGGCATCGTATGGCAACTATGCTCGAACCGGATACGATCCGTCAGTTTATTTTACCGCTGCATAAAAAAGTGATCGATATCGTACATAATAAGAATAAGAAGTTCTTACTGCATTGCTGTGGGAATATCAAAGAGATCATGCCTGATATTCTTCAGAACGGGATAGATGCCAAACATTCGAATGAAGACCAGATATGTCTTTTTGATGAATGGATCGATAACTATTCGGATAAAATCGGCCTGTTCGGAGGATTCGATATGAACTATCTGATCCTGAATCCGTATGACCAGGTCTTTAACAAGGTTCTGGAGGAAGGTACCCGGTTCCGTAAAAAAGCGAACGGATACGGTCTGGGATCCGGTAATTCAATACCTGATTACATGCAGATAGAGGGGTTCTATGCAATGGTAGATGCCGTAAAAGAGATAAGAAGAAGGGAACAATTGACTAAATAAATAGAATAGTATGGAAAACACATTAGAAAGAATAGCACTTTGTGTCGAAGTGGGTAAGATCAATGCAAAAACTCCTTATCCTCCGGCAATGAAAGGGGAAGACGGAGCAGATGAACTGACACAGAAGGCTTTGGAGCAGGGATATTCCCCCAATGATATTTTAACAAAGGGATTGATCGTTGGTATGAACAATATCGGTGTGAAGTTCAAAGAAAATAAAGTGTTTGTGCCTCAGGTTCTGATGAGTGCAAAAGCTATGAGCGGTGGCATGCAACATCTGAAAAGATATTTTAATGACGGTTCGGTCAAACGTAAAGGTAAATTGATTATCGGTACGGTAAAAGGAGATTTACATGATATTGGTAAGAATCTGGTATGTATGATGGTGGAAGGAAATGGTTATGAGATTATCGACTTGGGGGTAGATGTTACCGAAGAAAAGTTTGTGGACGCTGTCAGAGAAAATCCGGATGCTTTTGTCGGAATGTCTGCTTTGTTGACAACCACAATGGTCAATATGGAGTCGATCAATACAGCTATAAAGGCAGAATTTCCTCAAGTGAAAACATTTATAGGCGGAGCACCTGTGAGCAGCGATTTTGCTCAGAAAATAGGTGCAGACTATTATACAGAAGAGCCTCAGCGGTTAGTAGAGATTTTAAACCAGTTAACATCTAATTGATATGACATCAAGAGAACGTTTTTTGACAGCATTATCGGGTGGTGTACCCGACAGAATTCCTATTATGGAACATCTTTTCAGTTTGAAACTTATGCAGGAGCTGTTGGGATATACAACGGTTTTGTATGATGGTAAAACACAGGCAAAGCTGGCTGCCAAGCTGGGTATTGATGGCATCTGGACGCCGATAAACGGTTTTTGTGGTATCGAAGAAACCCCTCATGAACCGAATGAGATATACAAAGATGAATGGGGCGTTACCTATCAGAAAAACGGCTGGCCGATCATCGCACAAATCGATACGCCTGTAAAATGCCGTGAAGATTGGGAAGCGTATACTTTGCCTCCGGTCGATACGCCTTATCGTCTCAAAATTTTCAAAGATGTGAAGGCTGCTAATACGGAAGACCTGGCAGTCGTGTTGGGAACTTTGGGACCATTCACCATGCTATCCTGGTATATCATGGATTTCGAGACATTGGCTATTACCATGTATACGGATCCGGAAATGGTACATGAAATAAATGAAGCAGTGTTGGAATGGACGTTGGGGGTTATCCGTTTGGCTATAAAGGAAGGGGGAGTCGATTGTGTACAAATATCTGATGACTGGGGTGGTACGAATGCTTTGTTGATTTCTCCGGATGACTTCCGTACTTTCTTCATCCCTTATTTCAAACGTTTGGTTGCCAGTATCAAGGAATTGGGAGTGCCGGTTATTATGCACAACGACGGGAGAATCTGGGATGTCCTTGACGATCTGGTAGATTGCGGTATCGATGGACTTCATCCGGTGGAAAGAGCTGCCGGGATGGATTTGAAAAAAGTGAAAGAGAGATACAAAGGACGGTTGACGCCTATAGGTAATATCAATAACAAAGTAACGATGGCATCTTCCAATCCGGATGATGTTCGTAAAGAAGTTTTGGAATGTATCAGGGAGGCTGCTGCTGATGGAGGATATATAATTGCGACAGATCATAGTATTCACGATCTGATCCCTACGGAAAATGTGCGATGTCTGATAGATACAATCAATAAGTATGGAAAATATCCTATAGACTTGACTTTCTGATGGAAATAATAATTTTAGTCGATAAGAATGGAGAGTTTAATTTAAATAAAGTATTTTTGATGTCGATCAATTATTAAAAACAAAGGGAGATTATGATACGGTTTGTATGGGTATTTGTTGTGTTGCTGTGTGGTTCTGTTATTTGTCAGGCTCAGAAATATAAAGATCCGGCAGCACCTGTGGAAGAGCGGGTAGAAGATCTGTTATCACGGATGACGCTGGATGAGAAAATTGCCCAGATGGGAATGATTCGTCTGGATGAAGCCGGAAAGAAGGGATTAAACGGGATTGGAGCTTGTGAAAGCCCTTTCATTAAAGCAGCCGACATTGCCGGAATATCGGCTGTTTCGAAACGTTTTTTCCGTGACAGTACCCGTTTGGGAATACCACCGATACAGATCGCAGAATGTTTGCATGGTTTTCTGTCTCATGGTTCGACCGTTTTTCCCCAGGCTATTGCCCAGGGAAGTACCTGGAATCCAGAACTGATAAAGGAAATGGCTTCGGTTATAGCCCTGGAAGCCAGTAGTGCAGGTGTTGATCAGGCTTTATCCCCTTTGTTTGATATTATACGTGACCCCCGTTATGGGCGGGTAGAAGAGTGTTATGGAGAGGATTATTATTTGGTCGGTGAGATTGGTTCCGCTTTCGTTCGTGGAATGCAAGGTGAACCAGAACAGACCAGAAAGAGAATAGGTACGGGCAAATTGATCTGTACAGCCAAACATTTTGCCGGATACTCCGCTCCGGTGGCGGGTATAAATCTGGGACCGACCTCTATCGGTGAGCGGGAGTTACGTTCTTCCCACTTACCGGCTTTCCATAAAGCTATAACGGAAGCGAATATTTATTCGGTTATGCCTTCTTATAATGAAGTGGACGGTATAGCGGCTCATGAAAGTAAGTTCTTGTTACAACAGGTTTTGAGAGATGAGTGGAATTTCCAGGGATATGTCTTTTCCGATTATGGTGCGATGGATATGCTCCGTTATTTTCATCGGACATCGGCGGACAGAAAAGAAGTTGCCCGCAAAGCAATCACGGCCGGCGTTGATTTAGAAGCACCCTCTCTGGAATGTTATGCTTCTCTGGCGGAATTGGTTGAGGATGGTACAATCCCTGTTTCGATGATTGATACCTGTGTAAAACGCATATTACGTGTTAAATTTAAAGCAGGATTATTCGAAAAAACTTATGCTTCCCCGGAAATATCCCGGCAGGTCGTAGGAAAGGCAAGCCATAAACAGTTGTCTCAACGAATAGCCGAAGAATCTGTTATTCTGCTGAAAAATGAATCGTCCCTTCTTCCGTTAAACCGTTCGTCATTAAAGTCTGTAGCCGTAATAGGTCCGAATGCCGATCAGGTTCAGTATGGCGATTACAGTTATACCAAAGGGAATTTGTCCGGTGTGACTGTTTTACAGGGAATTAAAGAGTTTGTGGGAAAAGGTACGACAGTACGATATGCAAAAGGATGTTCTATCTCCGGTGAAGGTAAGGATGGTTTTGGAGAAGCACTGGACGCTGCAAATAAGTCTGATCTCATCGTTTTTGTAATGGGCGAAACCAGTTCTACCTTGTCCGGCATCGGTTGGGGAGACGAATCGACTAATAAAGCAGACGATCCGAATACTTGTGGGGAAGGTTTCGATGTAACAGATTTAAATCCGTATGGAGTACAACGAGAGTTATTGCAGGAAATATATAAAACCGGCAAACCGGTCGTTCTGGTTCTGGTACATGGACGCCCCTGGTCGATAACCTGGGAGAAGGCCCATATCCCGGCAATACTTGAAGCCTGGTATCCGGGAGAGAAAGGCGGAACAGCGATTGCCCGGATATTATTTGGAGAAGTAAACCCGTCCGGACGCTTGTCTGTCAGCATCCCTCAGAGCGTAGGCCACGTTCCGGTCTTTTATAACCATAAGCCATCCGGCAGAGGTTTTTACCATTCACCGGGTACAAAAGAAAAGCCAGGACGCGACTATGTCTTTTCTTCTCCGGACCCATTGTTCCCGTTTGGTTACGGTTTGTCTTATACTACATTTGAATATTCGGGTTTACAAGTTTCTAAAAAGAGATTTGGCCCGGATGATAAGATATAGGTTTCTTTGGACGTAACTAATACCGGAAAGAGAGCCGGCAAAGAAGTTGTCCAGTTATATGTTCGGGACTTGATAAGTTCCGTATCCATCCCTGTAAAACAATTGATAGGCTTCGCGAAAGAAGAGTTGGTTCCCGGAGAAACAAAGCGGGTGACCTTTCAGGTTTCTCCCGATGAACTGGGACTGTGGAATGAAAATATGCAATATGTGACCGAACCTGGCGAATTTGAACTGATGGTAGGCCGTTCTGCGGAAGATATCCTGCTAAAAGAAAAAATAGAATATATGGAATAACATATTTGAAACCTGAGTTCAAGACAGGACAAGCCGTACAAATATTCGTATTATTAATATTGAACGAATAAAACATATATATCGAATGAAAGGAACATATATGTGCTTTATTCGTTTGATATATATCAAACGAATAAATGATTAGGTACGCTTTCAGTAAAGCTTCTAATGAATTGAACCACTAAAACGGATCTTTTTGGACTTTTTTTGAAAATAATTTGATTTCATCTAAATTATTTCCGACCGGGATGTGTATTAATATAAGAACGGTTAGAAAAAAGTCATATGCAAGATAAAGATATATTATTTGAGAATTTAATGAACGAATACGTATCGGGTTCAATAACCGATGAAAATAAAGGTGTTTTGTTTTCATTGGTGGAAGAGTCTGATTTGTATAGAAAGCAATACGAAGAGATGGTCAAGTTGTATGCCCTTCTTCATGTCCCTGCTTTTGAGGCTCGAAAAGATTCTGAATATACAAATTTGAAAGAGAAGTTACATGTATCATCCGGTATGACAATCGGACGTAAATGGGTAATCTATGCCCGGAATGTAGCTGCGGTTATCTTATTAATGGTAACAGTTTCTTTAGGTTCCATATTTACATATGAAGAACTGGATAATTCCGGAGATATGCTGTATAACGAGACAACGGTACCACTGGGTTCACAGACAAAGATTCTTTTGCCGGATGGCTCGACAGCAGTCCTTAATTCCGGTTCTATTCTGAAATATCCATTATCTTATGGAAAGAAAGAGCGTAATGTTTATCTGGTAGGGGAGGGATATTTTGAGGTGGCCAAGAACAAAGAAAAAGTATTCCAGGTACATGCCGGAGATATGAAGGTCAAAGTGACGGGTACTGTTTTTAATGTCCGGTCATATCCCGAAGACCTTTCAGCCGAAGTTTCCCTGATTAACGGAGGGGTAGATGTTTCTGTCAATAATAAATATGTCCGTTTAAAGCCTGATGAAAAAGCTATTTATAATCGTGGAACAGGACAATTGTACAGCGAAAGCACTGAATCCTATAAGTCAGCGTTGTGGACAACCGGAAGGCTGAGCTTTGTGAATACTTCGTTTGCCGAAATATTGAAAGACATAGAACGGAAATATAATGTAAAGATTCATGTAGAAAGTGATAAGGTCGAAAAGGAATACTTTTCAGGAAGTATCAATCTGGAAATGTCGCTTCAGGAAGTGTTTAATTTTATTGATGTGGATAATAAATATCGGTTCGAAGTAAGCGGTGGTGTTATTTCAGTGAAAGATAGATAAAGAGAATGATTAGTTTTTATGTTTAACCTAAAAAGTATTATTATGATAGAGAGTGGATAAAAAAGGAATCGGAGATGGTTGGCACTTCTCTCCGATTCACAAAAGATTTTAATTCAATTAGTTGTTAACTAACAAATTTCTTACAAAGATATGAAAAGAAATTATTCTTTGATAAAACAATTAAGTTCATTTATAGTATTGAGCGCAATAACCTCATCTGTGTATGCCAATACTATAATGCAAGATCTAAAAATTACTATAAATCGTCAAAATGCTCCCATAAGCAGAGTGCTTGACGATATAGAAGAACAGACCGGTTATTCCATTTTGGTGCGTAATAACGACATAAATGTGAAGAAGAAGGTTTCGGTAAATGCAGACAATAAAACGATCGAACAGGTATTAGCCTCTGTTTTTAAAGGGATGGACGTGCGATATGATGTTGAAGGAAAGACAATCTCCATTTACAAACCTGATGTAACCGTAGTCCAGTCTGTTAACCAGCAGAAACGTATCGTAAAAGGAGTCGTTGTCGATAAAAACAATGAACCGGTAATCGGGGCTAATGTCATAGATAAAGGTGACAAGACGAATGGTACCATTACGGATATAGATGGTAAATTTACTTTGAATGTCGCAGATAATACAGCATTGGAGATCTCCTTTATCGGGTATAAGTCTCAGGAGATACCAACGAAGGGAAAAATGAACCTGAATATTGTCCTGATGGATGATACGGAACTGCTGGATGAGGTTGTTGTGGTCGGTTATCTGACACAGAAAAAAACGTCATTAACAGGAGCTGTGTCAAACATGAAGATGGAAGAAAACCTGACGACTATTCCGACAGCCTCGGCTGCAAATTTATTGGCAGGAAAAATGGCGGGTGTCAATATCTCTTCTAAAAACGGGCTTCCGGGAACAAATCCGAAATTACAAATCCGTACCATCTCTTCCTGGAAAGAGGAAAAATACAATCCGCAGCCGGTAACTTATGTCATTGATGGTGTCGTTAGGGATGCTACGTCTTTCAATGCGATGAGCGCAAATGAAATTGAAGATATTTCTGTATTGAAAGATGCGGCTTCGGCAGCTATTTATGGATCACGTTCGTCCGGTGGTGTTGTTATCGTAACGACCAAGAAAGGTAAGATTGGCAAGCCGACTATCAATTATTCGTATGGTTTCTCTGTCGATGCACGTACGAAAGGTTATGATCTGACGGATGGTGTGCAAACGGCCGAGATATATAACCGTGTTAATCCTGAATCTACCAGTAAATGGACACAGGAAGAGATCGACCATATCGCTTCTATTAATGGCGGATACGGATATAACCAGTTGGATGAAGTATATCAGAACCCGACTACGCAAACGCATAATTTGAATATCTCGGGTGGTAATGACCGGATTCATTATTTTGGAGCTGCTTCCTACATGAAACAACAAGGGTTCTTGTCTCCGCTTACATACGATAAATATAATATCCGTATGAATGTGACGGCTAAAGTGACTGACGATTTTGAATTGTATACCGGATTTTCATTAACCAATGACAAGATCGGTCGTATTGCCAGTGACGGTACGGATTGGGCATACGATACGTATGGTAAATTGCGTATTTGGCAACCGGAGCAGCCGGTATTTACCGATAGCGGAAAATTGGTTGATTACGGTTGGATCGGCAATGTGGGTGCCCGTGTATTGGGTTATGACGGATATCGTTATGATAAGCGCCTGAATCCGACATTTACCGTAAAGGGAACATATAAAATACCTTTCTTGAAGGGATTGAGTGCCAGTGTTCAATACAACAGGACTTGGACGCACAATACGGTGAACGGGTATTATACCAACTATGATATGTATATCACCAAACATAGTGGTGCCAACGGACGTATCATGTCTACACGAGATGAAGATATTGTCGGGGTTAAGCGGTCCAGCCAATATGGCAGGGATTATTTGCGCAAGGATTCCAAATGGGGAGATACTCAACAGTTGAACTTCTATTTGAATTATGCCAATACGTTCAACGATGTGCATAATGTGGCTGCGGTATTATTGACAGAGTGGTCCGAAGGGTTCAATGACAGCGTTTATGGTCTCAGGGAAACTTTCCCGACTTATATGACCGACCAGTTTTGGGCGGCAGGTAGCTCGCGAGAGTTCACCTCCGGTGGGGGAGATCCCTCTTCTAAAAATGGACGTATGTCTTATGTAGGACAGTTCAGTTACTCATATGCAAATAAATATTTGTTAGGTTTCTCTTTCCGTGAAGACGGTTCCATGAACTTTGCTCCTTCTCAACGTTGGGGGTTCTTCCCGGCAGGTTCTGCTGGCTGGGTACTGTCTGAAGAAAACTTCTTCAACAAGAAATGGATTCAGTTCATGAAGCTTCGTGGTTCTATCGGTCTGACCGGTGATGACTCTGTCGGTGGATGGCAATGGCAAGAATCTTATACGGCTGTCAAGCTCAATGATAACAATAATGTCTTACCGGCTTATTTCGGCAAGAATCCTTCTAAACATGTCGGTTTGAATTACGGTAATGTAGTCAATCCGAACCTGACATGGGAAAAGGCATTGAACTATAACGTCGGTTTGGATATGACCTTCCTGGATCATTGGAATTTGAGCGCAGATTATTGGTTCCGTAAATCATACGATATCTTGGATAATCGTCAGGCAACATTGCCTACTACTTTTAGCCGTGACATGCCTGCCGAAAACTACGGTAAGATGAACGCGCAAGGTATCGACTTGCAATTGGGGTATAAGGGAACAAGCCACGATTTCAACTACTATGGTAATTTGACTCTGTCTTATGGATGGAACGAAATCAAATATAAAGACTACGCTGAAAACGCTCAATGGATCGATATTCCTATCGGCACATCTACAAGTCGTTGGGTTGCGTATGATTTCGATCGTATTATCCGTACACAAGAAGAGTTGGACGCTTTCAATGCGGAACATCCGAATTATTCATTTAAAGGTATGAAGCCGGAATTAGGTATGCTTGTTTATAAAGACCATTCAGGTCCGGATGGCACACCCGATGGCGTTGTCGATAGCTGGGACCGTGTAGTGTTGCGTGATAAGAACTTCCCGGTACAATATGGCTTGAATTTGGGTGGTAGTTGGAAAGGACTCAGTTTGGACATGATGTTCTCCGGTGAGTTGGGCAGAGACCGTTCCTTCCGTGATTTGGCGGGCAATGTGGAATGGAACCGTGTATGGGCTGAATGGTATGACAACAGTTGGACTCCTGAAAACCCGAATGCCATGCTTCCGAAACAGATGAGTGCAAATGCTCCGGGATCATATAAGGACGATGACTGTCAGTTCTGGTTGAAGAAGACTAATTTCATGCGTTTGAAATATCTCACATTGAGCTATGACCTGCCGAAGGGACAGTTATACAATAAACTATTTGACAATGTACGGCTTTTCGTGACTGGGTCTAACCTTTTTGTATTAAGTAGCTTCAAATATTATGATCCTGAACTGGAACATGGCAATGCCTATCCGATTATGCGGTCATTCAATTTTGGTATTGATGTGAAATTTTAAATCTGAAGTAAACAATGAAACGATTCAAATTATTAGCAGGTCTGCTTTGTGCTTTTCTTATGTATGGATGCAGTCTGGATTACAAAATACAAATTCCATCACACCGGACGGAGTATGGAAAAATTCTGAAATGATCAATGCGTTCCTGTCTAACATTTATGGAAACATGATGCCCGGTTGGCCTATTGCTGCCAACAATACGGATGAGGGTATGAATGGACCGACAGAAATGAACCAGTATGTACGTGGAGAATATTCCGTAGATATTAGTGGGCAAGGTTTGGATTATCGATTTATAGAAAGGATTAATTTCTTTCTAACGAATCTGGAAACGGTTGAACTTTCTGTTTTGACTCAGGTAGAGAAAGACCGAATGCGCGGACAAGCCTTGTTTTGGCGTGCGTGGGATTATTGGGGAAAGGTGTTCACATTGGGTGGTGTCCCTTTGATCTTGGAGGGGCAGGATGTATCTGATATCAATTCATTGTTGGTGCCCCGTAATTCAACAAGTGAATGCATGGCACAGATCGTGAAAGACTTGGATGAGGCTATTTCTTTGCTTCCGGATGTATGGGGAGATAGCGATTATGCCCGGATTGATAAAGGATGTGCTATGGCTTTCAAAGGACGTGTTCTGTTGGCATACGCCAGTCCGCTATTTAATCCGAACCACGATCAGACTCGTTGGCAGCAGGCCTATGAGGCTAACAAAGCCGCAGTCGATTTCTTGCAGGGCGTAGGTAAAGGACTGTATCAAGGTAAATATGCAGATATTTGGTATGACGAACAAAACTGCGAGGTTATCATGGTGAACCAATTTTTCGGTCCGGACCATTATCTGGATCAGAAGAATATCCGACCGCTTCCTTTGACAAAGGATATGGCTGATCAGAACGAGGCTATCTTGCCATTGCTGTTGGCTTTTCCGAAAGCGGATGGAACACCGCTGGAGCTGGATGTAAACCGTTTAGCCAATGATATGGATTATAACCATGAATTCGTAAACGAGTTCTATAACAACCGTGATCCACGTTTCCATGCCACGATATTTTGTCCGGGTACGGAGTATCCCTGTAACGACGTACTTATCGGTGACAATAAATATTGGAATGGTTGGCATATCCTGAGCGATGGAGCTTATGCTCACCTTACCATGGATGAGTTCGGAAAAGCAGCCGGAGCCAGTTCGAACTTCTATCAACGCAAAGGTCTTGACTATAACATTAATGCCAGTAAAGTATATGAAGCTCAGGTTGATTGGGTTGAAATTCGTTTCACAGAGGTGTTGATGAACTATGGTGAGTGTGCAAATGAAGTTGGTAAGAGCAGTGAAGCATTGCAGGTGCTATATGATGTCAGGAAACGTGCCGGTATAGAAAACACAACAGGTAACTATGGTATTACAGCTACTTCACAGGGTGATATTCGCGAAGCATATATGACCGAACGTTACATCGAATTCGCTTACGAGGGTAAACGCTGGAACGACTTGCGTCGCTGGAAACGTTTCGACATCCTGAACGAAATCAAATACCGTTCGTCTCTTTGGTTGGTTATCAACGATTACAGTGTGGTGAAAAATGGTAATTTCGATTGGACAAAAGACATGTTCGATCCGGAAGTCAATAAACTTTTCCGTTTCGATTATATCGAATGCGTGGATGGTGACAAGGCTCTGTATCGTTTTAACCTGGATAATAACCATTGGTTCTATCCGATCAAGAAGAATGATCTGGACCGCAATTCCAAACTGGAACAAAATAACGAATGGGGCGGTACTTTCGACCCGTTGAAATAAGTTTGATTTGAATTGATTGACTAA
The DNA here is from genome assembly GCF_000969835.1 of Parabacteroides goldsteinii DSM 19448 = WAL 12034. GTDB lineage: Bacteria > Bacteroidota > Bacteroidia > Bacteroidales > Tannerellaceae > Parabacteroides > Parabacteroides goldsteinii. The sequence continues at coordinate 886,446 of NZ_KQ033912.1, read as the reverse complement.
AGCATGCAGATATTTTCTGTAAAGATTTGTCTGCATGCTTTTTCATACCTTATAAGCAAAACACTTTTAATATTTAAATTTATATACTCTCTCACACGTTTGAAACAGGCGCGCCTGATTGACTATCCGGTGACGTTGTATGTCGGTGCGCGTCCGGACAACGGGGGGAATGACAGGCCTAAGATAGAATAGGCTTGGATGTGATAAGCTCCGGTATCGTGGCGAGTTATGCTTCGGTATCGGAGCTTACTTTGTTTTTGAGGAGGATGTTAAGGTGGTTAAAAGCACTAATAATCCACTGAAAAGGCAGTTTTTTGCTATGTTTTGGCAAATAGCCAACCTGTATTTTTGTTTAATAATCTACAATTATACGATGAAAAAGAAATTATTATCATTGGCAGCGGTAACTGTTCTGTTATCCGGCTGCAGTTCGAATACGTCTCAATCCTTTCAAACCGATTATTTCGGTATCGATGTCGATTCGCACGGTTATATCACAGGCATGTATAACCTGACGCGCGAGAGTCGCAATTTCAGTCCGACCGATCAGCCGTCGCCTTTGTTGGCACTTTATGACAGCGGTTTGAAACGTTATTATTATCCGCAGAAAGCCCGTTATGCGAGAAGCAGATACAAGCTGGAATATGAAAACGGTTCGGTGGCGACTGTGCGGTTGGACGAAAAGGATAAATATTTCAAACTGACCTTGGAGGATTTAACGCCGCGCGAGGGTATCGATGGTGTGCAGTGGGGAAATTATTATACCAATATCAATAACATTTTGGGAGACATGATCGGGGTGGCGCGTGATACTTCGGCTGCTGTCTGCTATGCCATTGGTGCGTTGGCGTTGGACGACAATACGATCGGCGGGGAGTCGCGTTATACGTCAGAGACAGGCGCAGGAGGCTATATTGTCCATACGCCTGACCCGGAAAAATATCCGCTACCTTTGAATCTCCATGAGGGAGAGAGTTTTTCCGTAGGAGGCGACGGGTTCAGTGATGTGGCTTTTTATAACCGGAAAGAGCCGTTTTATCGTTCGTTGTATGGCAGCACGGCGGGGGTGGATAATAACGGGCGCATCAATATCCGTTACCATTCGCGCGATCGCCGCAGGGAAAATACGATTTACACACCGGAAGGGGTTGCGCTTGTGAGTGAAAAATTCCGTTACCACCAACAGCGGCAAGCGGTGCCCGGTGTCGATTATATCGGTTCTTCTATCGCCTTGTGGGGAAGCCCTGATAGTACGGCGTTGATGGATGTCATCCAGACGATTGTCTTGGAAGAAGGGTTGCCTTATCCCACTTTCAACGGGAAATGGGTGAAAGATCCGACCTCTTTCATGCCCGACTTGCAGACATACGGGAACCGGTACGATAGTATCGCTTCGTATGCCAAGCAAATGGGATTGAAGGTGATCAATGCTTATGACCAGGGTTTCTTGGTTCCTGACCGGGCAAATGAGGGTTATCTGGATGGAAAGGATCAGTCACGTAAGACGTATCGTTTTTCGGATGGTAATAATTTGTCGCATCGTGAGTATGCCGACCTACTGGCTAAGGATGGTTTGATTTTGGGGCGTACCAATATCACGACCTCTTTGGCTCCCGGCACGAAAGATTGCAGTCCGTTCCCGTCAGACAGCGTGTGTGTCTTGCACCGGCATTATTTGAGTGAAGATATATCGGAGAGTGATACTTTGATTTATGTGGATGCTCCGGATTACCTGAACGAGTTGATTGCTTCGGACCAGTTTTGTCCGCTTAACTTCGTAAAGATAGGGAAGGAATTGATTCATTTTACCGGTGTGTCGGCAGAAAAGCCTTATCGGTTGTTGAACGTGGCACGAGGTTATTGGGGAACGATACCGGCAGTCCATGGCAAAGGGGATGCGGTAGACAAGTTGCAGGCGACTACTTGCTGGGGATACCAGGGACTTATCCCGAATTTGGAGTTACAGGATGAATTTGCACGTTATTATGCGGATGTTGCCGGGCGGTCAGGATTGGGGCTTTATGATTTCGACGGTCAGGAGTTCCTGTTCTTTAACGGGATGGGTGGTTATTCGGTTAAAAGGTTCTACCGGACGATGTTCGACCAAGCAAAGAAGTTGAATTTGCCGGCCGATATCCGATTTACCGGAGCGGGCTTGAGCGAAGGCTCCTGGCATTATCAAAGCGTATGGAATGTAGGTGGTGGTAAGAATATCTATGATGCCGATTTACGTGTCTGGGGAAGCACGACCAGCCAGGGAAAGGATTTGCGCGATGTGACGTATGCGAACTATTTCCCGTCCAGCTTTGGTGTTAATTTCCCTATTACGGCAGCATCGACTGTTGAACAATATGAACATATAGAGGCCACAGCCATAGGACATGGAACTACCTATTTCTTGAAAATCGGCCAGGATGATGTGGAAAGTTGTCCCCAGAAATATGCCATCTTCAACGTGATCCGTACATGGGAGGAAGCCCGCCGGGCGAATGCTTTCCCGACTTATATCCGCAAGATGCTGCAAAATCCGGCATTGAGTTGGCGTTTGGAAAAGAAGGCGGATAGTAGCGGTTGGACGTTGTATCAAATGGAGAATGGCCAGAAAGGACATTCTTTCGATTTGAAGGCGGATGGAAACGTTTTTTGTTTTGTTCCTTAAAAACAGATATCAATAAATATGAGAAAGTCTTATTTAATCATAGCATGTATAAACATGTTCGGATTGTTGGCTTGGGGCCAGCGCTCCGAATTGAATTTTGATAGAGACTGGCGGTTTGCCAGGTTTGGCTTGCAGGCGGATGGTTCGCGTGTGGAGGAACCGGATTCTTTACAGTCATATTCGTATAACGATTGGGATTGGAGGAGGCTGGATGTTCCCCACGATTGGGGGATCGAGGGACCTTTCCGTATTGACTTGGATGGATATACCGGAAAATTGCCTTGGAAGGGGATCGGTTGGTATCGTAAATACTTTGAAGTATCCTCGAAGGATAAAAAGAAACGGTTTTATCTGGATTTCGATGGTGCGATGGCGAATGCCGAAGTGTGGCTTAATGGGAATAAAGTGGGCGAATGGGCTTTCGGATACAGCTCTTTTCGGGTCGATTTGACTCCGTATCTTTTGTATGATAAAAAGAATGTGGTAGCTGTCCGGCTGAATACCGAAAAGTTCGGCTCCCGTTGGTATCCCGGTGCCGGTATTTATCGGCATGTACGGTTGGTGAAAACGAATCCTGTACACGTGGGGCAGTGGGGTGTTTTTGTGACAACACCTGAAATCACAGACGAGCAGGCCAATGCCTTGGTCCATGTCGAAATACAGAATAATTTATCGGAAGCGGTAGACGGACAGTACGTGGTTGATATTTATGAACTGGATAAGGATGATGTACCGGGCGCGAAAGTCGCAGTCGTAAAGAAACAATTACTGTTGAAACCAAACCAATTGATTGGTGATACGGTCTCTTTGCTTGTGAACTCTCCTAAACGATGGAGTCTGGAGAATACTAACCGCTATTTGGCCCGTGTGTCGGTTTATAATAAAAACAAACTGGTGGATGTGTATGATGCACCATTTGGTTTCCGGACTATTCAGTTCACGCATGATAACGGCTTTCTGTTAAACGGCAAGCGCGTGCAGATAAACGGGACATGTAACCATCACGACTTGGGGGCTTTGGGGGCAGCAGTGAATAAGGTTGCCATGGAGCGACAATTGCGCATACTGAAGAGTTTTGGTTGTAATGCAATACGTACCTCTCATAATCCTCCGGCACCGGAATTGTTGGAGCTGGCAGATAAGATGGGGTTTCTGGTTATGGACGAATTGTTCGATAGTTGGACAATAGGAAAGAAAGAGTATGACTATAGTTCTTTATACGAAAAATGGCATGAAAAAGATATAGAAATGCTGATTTGCCGGGACCGGAACCATCCATCGGTTATCCTGTGGAGTACGGGAAATGAGTTACCTGAACAATATAATCCGGAACTGGGCATTGTCCGTCATTTGACAGAAGTGGTTCATCGTTTCGATACGACCCGTCCGGCTACGTTTGGAGCTTCTTATCCGAGTAAGTCTGCCGTGAATGGAACGGAATTGCAGGTGGATGTCCATGGAATGAATTATGCGGCAGGCGTATATGGAGGACCTGATTTTTATGGAGAGTTTTTGAATAAGAAAGGACATGAGCATTTGTCGGGTTATTCGAGTGAATCCAGTTCGACAATGAGTTCCAGGGGCGAATATTTTCCACGCCAACTCCATGTTTCATCTTATGATTTGACGCAACCCGGATGGGGAGGACTACCTGATTGGGAGTTTGCTGCATTGGATAAATATCCGGCCATTTGTGGTGAATTCGTATGGACCGGTTTTGATTATTTGGGCGAACCGACTCCATTTAATAGTGATGCCAGTGTCTTGTTGAATCACTCGGCTGCCATGACAGAAGAAGAACTGGCTAAGCAGCGTGAAGAATTGAATAAGATAGAACGTAACCGCCCTACGTCGCGGAGCAGTTATTTCGGTATTGTCGATTTGGCTGGTTTCCCGAAAGACCGCTATTACCTATATAAGGCGCGTTGGATGCCAGATACGCCGATGGTACATATCCTTCCACATTGGAATTTTCCCGATCGGGTAGGTAAAGTGACACCTGTTTTTGTATATAGTTCGGGGGACGAGGTGGAACTTTTCTTGAATGGCAAGTCGTTGGGAAAGAAACAAAAGCAACCGTATGAATACCGTTTCCGTTGGGATAGCGTGGTGTATCAGTCGGGAGAGTTGAAGGCTGTTGCTTATAAGCAGCATAAAAAGTGGGCGGAAACTCGTGTGCGGACTACCGGTGATCCCGTTCGTCTGAAAGCCGTACCGGATAAAACATTGATCAAAGCGGATGGCGAGGACTTAGTCTTTGTTAAAGTATCGTTGGTGGATAAAGATGGATACGATGTGCCGACAGCCGAGAACCGTATCTTCTGTAGCTTGGAAGGTGACGGGGAAATTGTTGCAACTGATAATGGTGACCCGACTTGTTTGATCACCTTTTCGGAACCGTCCCGTCCGGCATTTAACGGTTTGTTCCTGGCTATAGTCAAAGCTAAACGAGATGGAAATAAACCGCTTCGCTTGACTATCGAGGCGGATGGTTTGGAAAAGGCGACGGTTGATATTGAGATAGATCATGAATAATAAAATAAGAACATATATAGGTTTGAAATTATGTTTAGCTATCGTTTTATCAATGATGGGCTGTCATGTTGAATACGGATGTGAAGTCGGTTAAAGATAATCCGTTGGAAGAAAAGCGTACGTTTTTTTCCAACGGATACGTACGTTATAGGGTGGGGGCCATCATGCCAGCACTACTATGTCGTCTGGCTAGCATAGTAGTATCAGTACCATTTGCACTACTTGCAATAATAATCCACGGAAAAGGTAATTATTTGCTATTATATGGGAAAGCCGAAACCTGTAATTTTGTACCTCTCTGTTTCTAAAAAGGAATTTTTCAACTAGTTTATCTAAATGTTTTTGGTACAAGAAGTGTATTCTTATATAGACAGTAAATAAAACATATAAATTATATCATGAAGAAAACATTATCTTTTGTAGCTGCAACTCTGTTGTTATGTAGTTGCGAGTCGGGTACGCATCAATCGTTCAAAACAGATCGTTTCGGTATCGATATAGATAACCGGGGATATATCACCGGTATGTGGAACTTGACACGCGAAAGTCGTAATTTCAGTCCGGCGGACCAGCCGTCGCCCCTGTTGTCTCTTTATGACGAAGACCTGAAACGGTATTATTATCCGCAAAAGGCTCATTACAGCGGAGGCAAGTATCGGTTGGAATACGAGAACGGCTCTGTGGCAACGGTTGCTTTGGATGAGAAGACAAAATATTTCAAGTTGAAGTTGGAAAGTTTGGAACCTCGTAATGGAATCGATGGTATACAGTGGGGTAATTATTATACGAATATTACCAATTTATTGGGGGAAATGATCGGGGTGGCCCGTGATACCTCGGCTGCGGTAGGTTATGCTATCGGAGCTTTGGCGTTGGATGATAATACGATTGGCGGAGAATCACGTTTTACATCCGAAACAGGTCCTTCGGGTTATATTGCCCATACGCCTGATCCGGTGAATCATCCATTACCGTTAACATTGCATGAAGGGCAACAGTTTACGATGGGAGGCGACGGAATCAACGATGTGGCTTTTTATAATCGGAAAGAATCGTATTTCCGTATTCTATATGGTAATACGGCTTTTGTTGATTGTAACGGACGAATTAATATACGCTATCATTCGCGTGATCGCCGGAAAGGTAAGATGATCTATTCTCCGGAAGGTAATCCTATCTTCCAAAACAATGAACCTAACCACATGATGCGTCAGGATGTTCCGGGAGTGGATTTCATTGGTTCATCTATCGCTTTGTGGGGTAGCCCGGATAGTACGGCTTTGATGGAAGTTATTCAGGATATCGTTTTGAATGAGGGTTTGCCTTATCCTACTTTCCAGGGTAAGTGGGTAAAAGATCCTACAACTTTCATGCCGGATCTATGTACATATGGAGGACTTATGGACAGTGTGGCGTCGTATGCTAAACAGATGGGATTGAAAGTGATTCATACGTACGACCAACCTTTCTTGCATGCCGATAGGGGAAATGGCGGTTTCATTGACGGTCCGCGACATGAAAAGAAACGCTATCATTTCACAGATAAGGATTTGTCTACTCGCGAGTATGCCGACCTGTTGGCTAAAGAGGGGTTGATTTTGGGGCGTACCTCCATATCTAACTCAATGGCACCCGGAACGAAGGATTGTAGTCCGGTACCATCGGACAGTATCTGTATTTTACACCGTCGTTTTCTTACGGAAAATTTGAACGAGACGGATACGATGATTTATATCGATGATCCTACTCATTTGGAAGAAGTAGCTTGTTGGGAAGGACATAGTCCGGAATTGAATATGGTTAAGATCGGTAAGGAATTGATTCACTATTTGGGTGTTACAAAGGAAAAACCATATCGGCTCATGAAAGTGACACGTGGTTATTGGGGGACTCGACCTGCTGCTCATGTAAAGGGGGATGCTGTGGATAAACTTCAACCTGCGGTAGGCGGAGCATATGCCGGATTGATTCCTAACCTGGAATTACAAGATGAACTGGCACGCCATTATGCCGATATTTGCAAGAACAGCGGATTGGGCATGTTCGATTATGACGGACAGGAGTTTTATTTCCACACAGGTTTTGGCGGTTATGGCGTGAAACGTTTCTTCCGCAATATGTTTGAGCAAGCGAAGAAGCATGGTTTACCGGATATTCGTTTTACGGGAGCGACTTTGTCGGAAGGCTCCTGGCATTATCAGAGCACTTGGAATGTGGGAGGCGGTTTGAATATTTATGATGTGAAGAAGCGTGTATGGGGAAGTACGACCAGTCAGGGTAAAGACCTTCGTGATGTTACTTATGCCAACTTTTTCCCGTCTTCATTTGGTGGAAACTTCCCGATTACGGCTGAGTCGACGGTGGAAGATTTTGAGCATATTGAAGCTACGGCTATCGGTTATGGTTGTACGTATGCGTTCAGGATCGGTCAGAAAGATGTAGAAAGTTGTCCGCAAAAATATGCGATATTCAATGTGGTCCGTACCTGGGAAGAAGCTCGTAGGGCAGATGCTTTTCCGACGCATATTCGTAAGATGTTACAAAATCCGGCATTGAGTTGGCGATTGGAGAAAAAGGCGGATAACAGTGGTTGGACTTTGTATCAGATGGAGAACGGGCAAAAAGGACGTTCGTTTGATTTGTGTGAGAACAGTAAGCAATAATAATCCACAAAATAGGCAGCTATTTGCTATTTTAAATAGGAATAGCTGCCTTTATATTTGCGTTATCTAATTAATTGTAATATTATAATTTTTAAACCATGAAAAAAATACTATGCTTGATTTCGATGTTCTGTTTGTGTGTGAATGTGTTATCAGCCAAAGAATATCATGTATCGGTAAAAGGGAGTGATGCTAATAACGGAGATATTTCATCTCCTTTTAAAACTATAAATTGGGCTGCTCAGAAAGCGTTGCCGGGAGATACGGTTACGGTACATAACGGTGTTTATCGTGAATGGGTGAATCCGTTGAGCGGTGGGGAACGGGAAGGAAAACGTATCCTGTATCGAGTGGCCGAAGGTGAGAAAGCTGAAATAAAAGGTTCAGAGTTGGTGACTGGTTGGAAAAAGGAGAAGAAAGCAAAGGGAGTATGGAAGGTGGTATTGCCTAATTCATTCTTTGGAAATTACAATCCGTTCAACGACCGTCTGTATGGTGACTGGCTATGGTCTGAACGGGTTCATCATACGGGAGATGTATATTTGAATGATGTTTCGCTTTATGAAGAATTTAGCCTGGATAAGGTATTTGCACCGGATACGCTCCGTACAATACGTGATCCCCAAGGATGTACGAATGTATGGTTCGCAGAAGTAGATGCGGATAATACGACGATTTATGCAAATTTTGGAGATATTGATCCGAATAAGGAAACGGTTGAGGTCTCGGTTCGTCCTACTTGTTTCTATCCGACACGTGAGGGACTGAATTATATCACGATTCGTGGTTTCCATATAAGCCAGGCCGCCACGCAGTGGGCTGCTCCGACAGCCGAACAGGTGGGGATGATTGCTCCCCATTGGTGTAAGGGGTGGATTATCGAGGATAATGTTATTAAGAATTCCCGAGCCAACGGTATCACTTTGGGAAAAGAACGTGCCAGTGGACATAATCTGGAATGTAACGACAAACGTCTGGACGGTACGTTACACTATGTAGAAGTAATATTCAATACGCTACGTCGCGGATGGAGCAAAGATAACGTCGGTTCCCATATCGTTCGGAACAACGTCATTTCTGATTGTGAGCAAACCGGTATTTGTGGTAGTATGGGAGCGGCGTTCAGCGAGATTTACGGAAACCATATCTATAATATCCTGGTAAAACAACAATTTGGCGGAGCTGAAATGGCCGGTATTAAATTACATGGTGCAATAGATACCTATATTCATCATAACCGGATTCATAAGTCGGGTAATTATGGAATCTGGTTGGACTGGATGGCACAGGGAGCACGCGTATCTTCCAATTTATTGTATGACAACCTGGCACAGGACTTGTTTTTCGAAGTGTCTCACGGACCTTATGTAGTAGATAACAACATTTCCCTTTCACCTCGTACGATACAGGAGAATACCGATGGCGGAGCCTATCTGCATAATATCTTTTCCGGAGACATCAACCGTTTGGACGACCAGCGTTACACTCCGTATCACTTGAACCATTCTACCGAAGTGAAAGGCATACGGACTATCACCGAAGGCGACCATCGCTTCTTTAATAATATCTTTATTGGTGGTGACAACAGTAAGTTAAAATATGGAATGATCGTATTCGATGTATCACAACGTCCTATTTATGCAGAGAATAATCTGTTCCTGAACGGTTCTCTTCCGATGACGAACAAGACGCAGGATTGGGTGGAGAAAGCAGTCAATCCGAAATTGAAAGTAGAGGAAACCCCCGACGGCGAAGTATATCTGGTAAGTGACATTAATCTGCAAGAATTATCTTCATTTAAAGGAAAAAAGATAGATGCCGAACGTTTAGGTATCACTCAACTGACAGGATTCCCGTTTGAGAATCCAGACGGAACACCTTTCAAACTGGAAAAAGACTTTTTCGGTAATGAACGTTCTGCTACTCCGGTTCTCGGGCCGATAGAAAAATTATCTTCTACCAAACGGATAAAAGTATGGCCTAATTTAAAATAGTAATTTATGTTTTATTCATATATGAATTATTTTTTCCTGGTAAGTGGCCTGTTTATAGCAGGGGTGTTTACGGGGTGTCAGTTCGATGGAAAACGGCAATCGAACGATAAGGTTACAGTCGTTTCGACTAACAGAATGCTAAATCCTATCGCTCCTCCCGGATTGTATATTGCAGATCCTGAGGTAAGGCAGATGCCTGATGGACGTGTTTATGTCTACGGATCGCGCGACGAACCTGGTAACGCCTGGTGCTCTCGTTCTTATAACGTATTGTCTTCGTCCGATCTTGTGAACTGGAGTGTGGAGCAATTTTCTTTTGCTACTGATGGTCCGGGCAAACAAGTAGATTATACAGATAGGATTTTATATGCTCCGGATTGCATCCATCACAACGGGAAATATTACCTTTATTATTGTCTTGCCGGAGGTGGAGACGATGAAGGTGTGGCAGTTTCCTCTTCTCCTTATGGTCCGTTTAGGGATGGGAAGGTGATAGAAGGGATAAAAGGTATTGACCCGTCTGTCTTTATTGATGACGATGGGCAGGCTTATTTGTTCTGGGGGCAGGGGTATGCTAAGGGAGCAAAGCTAAGTAAGGATATGCTTTCGATAGAAGGAGCTGTTCATGATAGTTTGTTAACCTATGAAACGCATTTCTTCAATGAAGGTAGTTCCGTCCGGAAAAGGAACGGCATCTATTATTTTGTATATGGAAGCCATTCTCAACATGGAGAATCTAACTGTGCAACGTTAGATTATGCGACTGCGACATCTCCACTGGGTCCCTACACTTACAGGGGTGTTATTATTGATAACTGGGGAAGCGGAAGGAACCTGGTGAATAACCATGGTTGTATTGTCGAAATCAACGGACAATGGTATATCGCTTATCATCGTCCGACGCATGCGAGTGCGACCATGCGAAAAGCCTGTTTGGAACCAATAATATTTAATCCTGACGGTACTATTCCGCAGGTGGAAATGACCACGCAGGGAATCGGTGGCCCTATTTCGCCTCTTTATCGGATGGATGCAGCAAGAGCTTGTCTGATGTCAGGAAATGTTATGGTTGCAGTGCGTCGTCCGGATAATGATATTCCAGTAGAATACTTAGCGGACATTCGCGATGGTGATTATGCCTATTGGAAATATTATGATTTTACAGATACAAAAGTAAATCATTTTGTTTGTAAAACATGGGATAGGAACAAGGCTGCTCAGATAGAAATACGGCTGGATAGCCCTGAAGGGGAATTGATCGGGACGTGTGATATAACTCCAATGGAAGGTGAAACAGCTTATGCTATTCATGAAACAAATATTAAATCAGTTACGGGAAAACATGCATTGGTATTTGTGTTTAAGGCTGTTGATCCTGCTGTTAAAGGGCTGGATTTGATGAATCTGGAGTGGTTTGTTTTTGAGAATAGAAAAGAATAGATGTTTTTGAAAATAGTAAGATAGTGCATCTATTTCGTAAGATATGTCAAGTTCAAATGGTACTTAATACAATATCTTTGTGTTAATATTATGTTGATTTTACGAAAATAGTCTTTTGACGTATAAATGTTTGAAGTACAAGTGATACATTATGTTGATTTTATTGTCTTGATAATAAGTTTATTGGTGTTTCACTTGTGCTTGAATATAGAGTTTTGTTTACTTTATTTTAAGTTCTGTAAGAACTAAGCTTTTTTAATTAAACCAAAACATTAATAATTATACTCTCCTGTTTTTTCTCTAAAAACTTTATTCTAAGCTTGTTTTGCTAATGTCTTGATAGACAGTTGGTATCCTATGCGCTTTTGCCATAGTTCTTACAGGACTAAGGCTTTTTAATAGCGTTTAATGTGGATTATGAGTATAAACAAGTCTATCTATGTCAAATGGTGGAGCGAATATAAAAATTTGCTTTTGTCTGTTACATGCGTAATCCATATATCGCAAGAATGTATAAGTAATACAAATATAGTGTGAAATAGAATTATGTGTAACCTTAAAAAACAGATTGCGTATGGAATACTGACCTAGTAAAAAAAGAACCGGAGAAAGGCCTAATTTTCTCCGATTCGTATTTGAATTAAAATCAATTAGTTATTAACTAATAAATTCTTTACAAAAGTATGAAAAGTTTTTTTACCACATTTAAAGTCTTTGGTATATGTTTTTTGTTAAACCCAATGTCCCCTTCGTCGGTTTTTGCCGAAACGAATGATAAAAGCTCTGATTTTCCGCTGGAGAATATGGGACAAAATACGGTAGTCTCTCAAAAACGTCTCGTAACAGGAGTAGTCTTAGATTCGCAAGGAGAACCCGTTGTTGGAGCTAATGTATTTGAAAAAGGAGAAAAGACCAATGGTACTATCACTGATATAGATGGCAAATTTTCATTGAATGTTTCTGATAATGCAACCTTAGTTATCTCTTTTGTCGGTTTTAAAAACCAAGAGATAGCAGTGAAAGGAAGGGATAAAATAGATATCCGGTTGGCTGATGATTCGGAATTGCTGGATGAAGTGGTGGTAGTCGGCTATATGACACAGAAGAAAGGTCTGGTGACTGGTGCCGTATCATCTATGAAAATGGATGAAAAATTGAATACATTACCTACAACTTCGGCAGGAAATATTTTAGTCGGTAAATTGGCCGGTGTAAGTGTTAGTACTCCGAATGGTCTTCCAGGAGCAGCTCCTAGCATTTCTATTCGTACAGGCTCTTCCTGGAATGATCAGAATGTGACTTATGTCATTGACGGTGTTGTTAGAGGCGGTGGAGATTTCAATAATTTAAGTCCGAACGAAATCGAAGATATAACAGTCTTGAAAGATGCTGCGTCTGCGGCTATTTACGGTTCACGTTCTGCCGGAGGTGTAATTATCGTTACTACCAAAAAAGGTACTAGAGGAAAGCCGGTTTTCAATTATTCTTATGGGTATAGTATTGATACACGTACAAAGAATTCAGATTTAACCAGTGGCGTTGAAGCAGCTGAGTTGTATGGTCGTATCAATGGTGAAGCCGACCCTGCCGGTTGGGCTTGGTCTCAAGAAGAAATCGATCATATCAGAACGATCAATAATGGCTGGGGATATGATCAATTGGACGCAGTTTGGCGTAATCCGGTTACTCAGACTCATAATTTCAGTGTAAATGGCGGTAGTGAAAAAGTTCGTTATTTTGGTGCTGCTTCTTATGTTAAGCAGGAGGGTTTTTTAAAGCCGTATACCTATGATAAGTATAATATTCGTATGAATGTGACTGCGGATATAACAAAAGATTTGGAGGTTTTTGCCGGATTAGCTGTTTATAATACTTTCCAGGGGAATGCTGTATTTGAAAATGCTGAGGCTAATTATGGTAAATTGAGAGTTTGGCAGCCTGATCAACCGGTATATACCGATAGTGGTAAACATATTGATTTTGGATGGATTGCAAACAATGGAGCTTCAGTCGATGGTAAGGGGGGATATAATAAGTCACAAATGTTGAAACCTCAAGCTGTTATAAGTGCAACATATAAAGCTCCTTTTCTCAAAGGTCTTAGTGCTAAGATTTCATATAGCAGAAGTTGGGTACATGATCTTAATAAGATATATTATACTAATTATGATTTGTATCAAGTTAAAAAATCCGGTACCCATAATCATATATTCTCTACTAAGGATGAGGATATTATTGGAACGCGGAAGACAACCTGGGTAGGAAAAGACTATATACAGCGTAAGTCTTCTTGGAGTGGTGACAAGCAGTTTAACGTTCAATTGAGTTATGAAAATGTTTTCAATAACTTACATCGTGTATCAGGTACTTTGGTAACAGAGTGGTATGAAGGTGATGGGGCTAGTGTACATGGTGGTCGTGAGACGTTCCCTGTTTATATGACAGACCAGTTTTGGGCAGCCAGTAGTGCTCGAGCTGATACTTGGGGAGGTGGTGATACCGATTGGCAAAGCGGCCGTTTTTCTTATATAGGACAGTTCAGTTATTCTTATGCCGACAAGTATTTGCTTAGTTTTTCTTTCCGCGAAGATGGATCTATGAACTTTGCTCCCAGTCAGCGTTGGGGGTTCTTCCCTGCCGGTTCGTTGGGATGGGTTATTTCAGAAGAAAGCTTTTTTAATAAATCAGCAATTCAGTTCTTGAAATTACGTGCATCTGTCGGATTAACCGGTAACGATTCTGTCGGAGGTTGGCAGTGGCAGGAGTCCTATAAATCCGGTTCATCTGCTTATTTTGGCAGTAGTCCGTCAAAATCGGTCGGTATTACCTATGGTAGTGTTGTAAATCCGAATCTGACTTGGGAAAAAGCATTGAGCTATAATGTCGGTGCAGATGTGAATTTCTTGAACCATTGGACTGTTTCGGCCGATTACTGGTATCGTAATTCTTATGATATTTTGGGGAGTCGTCAGAATACATTGCCGAACTCGTTTAGTTTAACAATGCCGGCTGAAAATTACGGTGAAATTCATGCGCAAGGCTTTGACTTACAATTGGGGTATCATGGGAACAATAAAGATTTCTCATATTATGGAAATTTGACTATGTCGTATGGATGGAATAAGACGATTAAGCAAGATTATGCTGAAAATGCTCGATGGATTGACATCCCTGTAGGTAAATCTCGTAGTTATATCACAGGCTGGGAATTTGATAAAATTATTCGTACACAGGAAGAATTGGATGCATTTAAAGCAGAACATCCGAATTACCAGCATAACGGTTTATCACCGGAGTTAGGTATGATGGTATTTAAAGATTTGAGCGGTCCTGACGGAAAGCCTGATGGTATTATTAATGATTGGGATAAAGTTATTTTGAAAAACAGTAATAATCCTGTCATTTATGGTTTGAATTTGGGTGGTAGTTGGAAAGGCCTAAGTGTGGATATGATGTTCTCCGGACAGTTGGGCGTTGACAAATGGGCTACAGATTTGGCTGGTGGCGTTGAATGGAACCGTATGTGGAAAAAATGGTATAATGACAGTTGGACACCGGAAAATCAGAATGCAACTTTACCAAAGCGTATCAGTAGTAACAATGCAAAAACTTATGAAACAGCTTCAAGTTATTGGTTGAAAGATGCAAGTTTTATGCGTTTGAAATATCTGACGGTTAGTTACGATCTACCTAAAAATCAGTTTTACAATAAGTTGTTCGACAATGTTCGGTTCTTTGTAACCGGTACCAACTTGTTTGTATTAAGTAGTTTCAATAAAAATTATTATGATCCTGAAATTGGTAATGGTAATGCATTCCCAATATTGCGATCTGTAAACTTGGGTGTAGATGTCAAATTCTAAAAAGACGAATAAATTATGAAACGAAATATAGTAGCGTTGTTTGGCGCATGTGTGGTTTTGATGACTAGTTGTGATTTGGATTATACCAATAATGGAACAATAAATCCCGATAATGTATGGTCTGATAAAAACATGATATCTTCTTTTTTGACAGATATTTATGGGAATATGTTACCAGGTTGGCCTGTATCAGCGAATAATACCGATGAGGGGATGAACGGACCCACTAATATGAGCCAATTTGCACGGGGACAGATAACAATTGATAATTATACCACTAACTGGGGGTATGGTAATATTGACCGTATCAATTTCTTTTTGGATCAGTTAGAAGGTGTTACTGTTCTGACCGACGTAGAAAAAAGGCAGATGCGTGGTCAAGCTCTTTTTTGGAGAGCTTGGGATTATTGGGGAAAAGTTTTCTCCGTTGGAGGTGTTCCTTTGATTACCCATTTTCAAGATGTGACCAATGTGGAAAGTCTGTTTGTTCCGCGTAGCAGTACATCCGACTGTGTGGCACAGATTTTGGCTGATTTGGATGAAGCTATCGAAAGTTTGCCGGATACTTGGGCTGGAGCTGATTATGGGCGAATTGATAAAGGTTGTGCAATGGCTTTCAAAGGTCGTATGTTATTACAGTATGCCAGCCCGTTGTTTAACCCTGATAATAACAAGGCGCGTTGGGAAGCTGCTTATAAAGCAAATAAAGATGCTGTAGATTTCTTACGTGGTGTAGGGAAAGGACTGTATGAAGGTGACTTTGCGGATATTTGGTATGACGAGCAAAATAAAGAAGTAATTATGGTGAACCAATTCTATTATCCTGACCATGCGTTTGACCAGAAGAATATTCGTCCGGAAGCATTAACAAAGGATGGTGCTAATGATAACCAAGCTATTTTACCTTTGTTGTTGGCTTTTCCAAAATTGGACGGTACTAAATTGGAATTGGATATAGAGCGTTTGGCCTCCGATCCGGATTACAATAAACAGTTTATGGATGATTTTTATATGAATCGTGATCCACGTTTTCATGCTACAATATTTTGTCCGGGTACAAAATATCCAGGTGCTTCAGACCAACTGCCGGGTGATATGAAATATTGGAATGCCTGGACAAAATTAGAAGATAGTGAAGCTTCACAAGGATTTGTATATTATTCATTGATCCGTGATGAAATTGATAGAGGACAGCAGGAAGGAGCTAACTTCTACCAGAGAAAAGGGTTGGATGAACTTACGATTACAGAAGTTTATAATGCCGAAACTGATTGGATTGAAATTCGTTTTGCAGAGGTGCTGATGAATTATGGTGAATGTGCTAATGAATTAGGAAAGAGCGGTGAAGCTTTGCAGGTGTTGTATGATATTCGTAAGCGTGCCGGTATTCAGTCTTCTACTAATTATGGTATTACTGCTACTACCCAGGACCAAATTCGTGAGGCTTATATCAACGAACGTTTTATCGAATTTGCTTACGAAGGAAAACGTTTCTCCGATTTGCGTCGTTGGAAACGCTACGATATATTGAATAATTTAAAATATCGTTCTACCTTGTATCCGGTCATCAATGACTATAATCTTGTTAAAGAGGGTAAATTCGATTGGACGAAAGATATGTTTGATCCTGAAGTTCGCAAATTATTCCATTTTGAATATATAGAATGCGTAGATAAGGATAAACAGTATATGTTTAATTTAGATCTGAACCATTGGTTTACATCTGTTGCCAAAGATGTTCTCGATCGTAATTCTAAGATTGAGCAGAACAACGAATGGGGAGGTACTTTCGACCCATTAAAATAAGCAGACTTGATTGACTTCAAAGCATGCAGATTTTATCTGTAAAGATTTATCTGCATGCTTTTTTATACATTCTTATAGCATAAAAGCAATAATAATCCACTGAATAAGCATCTTTTGGCTATTGGATGAAGTTTTTGTTGTCTTTACTTTTGTCCGATCGACAGGAAACGGTTACCTCATACTTATGCTTTTTCAAAGTTTAAATATTAACGACTAATACAATGAAAATATTAAAATTGTCTGTGGCTTTCTTAAGCCTGCTTTTTCTACCTTCCGGTCAGCTGTATGCACAAGCCGACAATTACGAAAAACATAAGAACGACGATGTCTCTCAAATCTCGAATCGAGAGATGACGTTTTATCTGGTATTCAAAAGTCATTTTGATATCGGTTATTCGGCATTGGCACGTGATGTTGTACATGAATACCGTACTTCCATGATCGATAAAGCCATGGATGTGATGGATAAAAATGCGGATAAAATGAAAGATATGCAGTTTGCGTGGACCGTTCCCGGATGGCCTTTGGAACAAATGCTTTGGGATCGGCAGACTCCGGAGCGTAGGTTGCGGATAGAACGTGCTTTAAAAAACGGGAACCTGGTGACGCATGCACTTCCTTATACAACACATACGGGAACGCTTGAACTCGAAGATCTTGTGCGTGGTCTGGGCTATTCTTCTTCGTTGGCTCGTACATACGGTTTACCACTTCCGACCGACGGGAAAATGACGGATGTTCCGGGGCATACCTGGGTTTTACCGACCATTTTACACCATGCCGGAATCAAGTTCTTTCATTTCGGTTCCAATCCGACCAACCGTGTGGTGAAGGTTCCGACTTTGTTTTGGTGGGAAGGTCCAGACGGTTCAAGGGTGTTGACCATGTTTTCGGAGGGATATGGCGGAGGAATGTTTCCTCCTGAAGGATGGAAGCTGAAATCATGGCTTACATTCGTGCATGCAGGCGATAATGCCGGACCTCCAACGGCAGAAGAGGTGGAAAAGGTAATTACCCATATAAAAGAGAAATATCCCAATGCTAAAATACGCATCGGTAAAATGTCTGATTTTGCAGAGGCTGTTTTTGCTGAGAATCCCGAGTTGCCGGTGGTACGTGGAGATATGTCCGATAGTTGGGTACATGGCGTAATGTCTAATCCGCAGGCAACCCGGACTGCAAGAAGAGTACGTCCCCTGATGCCTTTGCTGGAAACTTTGCATACACAGGAAAAGGAATGGGGAATCATGCCTTACGAAATTGATGAAGATTTAGCTTATATATATGATAAAAGCCTGATGTACGGCGAACATACCTGGGGACTTGCCAACCAGCATTTTGTTCCCGGCTTAACCGGCAAAGACTGGTATAAGATGTATGTTACCGGTTTGGACCCTGCGTATGCCCGGATGAAAGAGTCATGGAAAGAACATATCGGGTATATTGAAGATGCTGAGCAGGCTTTGCGGCCGGAACTGGAGAATGAACTTGCTACGTTGGCTGAAAATGTTGCCAGGGAAGGTTTCCGTTTCGTTGTATACAATCCGCTTCCATGGGAACGTGGAGGGATGGTAAATTTTGTATTACCGTCACAAGGTTCTATCAAAGAGGCTTATGTGAAAGAAGTGGGGACCGGTCGTATCTATGACCTGAAAGTGTATGGTGCCGATTCAAAGCGCCTGGGTACTTTTTTCGCCGAAGATATACCGGCAAATGGCTATAAGACATATATCCTGACAGATGAGTCACCTGCCCAAGTCGAAAACTCATTAAAAGGTGAAGAACAGGGTAATTATATAGAGAACAAATGGTACAAAGTCTCATTTGACAAAAAGAAAGGATGCATCAGGAGTATCTGGGATAAAACAAACAAGCGGGAATTAGTGGATGACCAGTCTGAAAATGGTTTTGGCTCTTATGTGTATGAAAGGTACGACAAAGAACAATCATACCGCTATCTGAAAGAATATATATATGACAAATACAAAAATTCTCATTATCAAATAACAGGTAAAAGTACCTATTTGGATGAACGGACAAAAGGCATACATGAATCTCCCCGGAATATGGAATTTCATGTGGAGAACCATAAGTCATCCATCCGTGGCGTGTTAACTCCTTCTGCATTTGTCGGAGAGGAAAAACATACGGCTGGCCTGACCGTGACGCTTTACGAGAATATGCCTTGTATAGATGTGAAACTTTCCGTAATCAATAAGCCGGCAACGGAAGAACCTGAAGCCGGATGGATTGCATTGCCGTTTAAAACAAAATCTCCGGAATATCGGGTTGGACGTATCGGTTCGGTTATTGATCCGGCCAAAGATTTGATAGAAGGCAGCCAGTTTAATTATATCTGGTCCAATTCGGGAATAATGATAAAAGATAAGGAATATTCCGTTGGTGTTTGCCCGATAGATGCCCCTGCATTTGTTTTGGGTGATTTGGATTTTATGCATTATGCCGATACTTATGAAAATCCCCGGTCGCATGTGTACTTCAACTTGTTTAATAATCGTTGGAATACAAACTTTGCTTCTTTTTGGAATGGCAACCTGACTACGGAAGTCCGTTTATGGGTGAACCCGAAGAATGCAGATGATGAGTCCGGTTTAATAACCCCCGCATGGGAAACCCGTCTGCCTTTGCAGATCGGAATCGCCACCTGTCCTGCCGGTAAATTGCCGGTAATGAACGAAGGCGTGAAAATATCCCGTAAAGGAGTACTGTTAACGGCTTATGGCAATAATCCTGACGGTGGCGGCAAATTATTGCGTGTATGGGAACAAAGCGGAGAAAGCGGTCTCTGTGAAATCTCTTTGCCGGTAAAGAGAGATGGAGTGGCACAACCTGTGAATTTGAGAGGCGTTCCCAATGGAAATCCAGTCAAGATACAAAATGGTGTATTTAAAATAGAATTGGGCAAGTTTGAACCTGCCAGTTATTTGATCTATTAATTAAACTACCGTATCGGGAGAAAGGGGATATTTTCAAGTGTGACATCAGTAAGCAATAATAATCCACTGATTTAGCAGTTATTTGCTATTTTTTAATAGAGATAGCAACTTTTATATTTGCGTTGTTAAATCTGTACATAAAGTATATACCAATGAAAATAAAGAGAACAACATTAACAGTAGCATTAGCCGTCCTATGTTTTTTCGCAGAAGCGAAGGTCAAACCTGTCGTACATTATAATTTCGGTAAATCGGGAAATGTGACCTATGCGGTGGCTCCCGATAAATTAAAACCCATAGCCGGAACGGGAGAACTAGCGGCTATGGGCCGTCCTGTTTTCTATGCCGATGCTCCCGGTAACAAAAAAATGAAGGGAGAAGGAGGTATTTTATTCAATGGTGACGGGGATGGTTACAGATTGGCGAATCCATTTGGAACACCGGCGGAGAATCAAATGCTGGAAGTGTGGGTGAAGCCGCGTCATAATGGGCAAAGAGAGCAGAAGAAGCGTTCGTCCCAGGTTGTAGTAGCTAATGGTAACGGAAAAGAAGGATATGTAATTGTCCGAAAAGGAGATAAATGGCAATTAATCTCCGGAAGTTCCGGTATTGTGACTATCGGCGAGGTTGCCGAAGATGTATGGACCCATCTGGCAATGGTAGTGGACGGCGAGAAAGGTTCCGTATGGCTGAACGGAAAGAAGACCGGTATCTTTAATCCTACCAAGGCGATTGCTTCCAACTTCTCGATTGCTGTATCTGAAGAAGGAAAGGAGGCATTCTATGGTGAAATATATGAGGTCAGATATAGTACGTTTACCGCAGGGAAGTTTGATCCTGATTCTGATTTTTTATTGGATTACAAGAAGATAAAGGAACAAAGCAAACAGCGTCTGGCTGAGCGGCAATCCCTGGTTCGCCAACTGGAACAAGAGGGGGCGGGTAAGGAAATCGTATCGGAATTGCCGAATCTCCGCCAACAAAAAGATTGGTTGATTGAACCCGTAGAAAGCCAATGCCGTATGTACGTGCAGAAGTCGGACGATGGAGTGACTTCGATGTTTCAACTGAACAACGGACTGATTTCCCGTACTTTTTATGTCGGTGAGAACCTGGCTTGTGTGGGGTATAAGAATCATTCCAACGAAGCGGAGTATCTTCGGGCCGTAAAACCCGAAGCCCGTGTATGTATCGACAGTGTATGGTATGAAGTCGGAGGGCTGAAAGAACAGCCGGAGTTATCCTATTTACTGGATAGCTGGTATCCGCAACTGGAAGCATCCGACCTGGCATTTACATTGGAAAAGGTGGAAACAGGAATGCCTCTGGAACGTTACCCATGGACCCGGAAGTTTAATGCTGTTTCTACCGATTGGCCCGCCAAAGGGTTGCGTATGGAAATGACATTTGTCCCGACAGAGAACATGCCCGCCGTAAAGAATGTAAAAGTGAAAGTCATTTATGAGATTTACCAGGGTTTGCCGGTTATGGCGAAATGGATTGAAGTTATCAATGAAAATGATACGAATATAGTGCTGAATGATATGGAATGCGAGGTATTGGCTGTTAATCAGGACCAGGTAAAACGCATCCATGTCGAAAGCGATTTCTCTTTTGCACTGGTGAATGCCGATATAGAAGGCAGTGCACTGATGCATTATGCCGGAACTCCCAAAATCTACCATGTCGGTAGTTCTACGACCAGATGGACGGTGGATAAGGAGTATAATACCTGGGCCAGCCACAATCAGGCTGAGGATAAGTTTTTAGGATTTCCTCATCATAATCTGTTGATAAGTACACTGCCGATGGGCCCAAATACCCGGATAGGCAAGGATAGCCCGTTCAAATCTTATATCACTTTCGAGTTGTTGCAGGATAGCGACGATCGTGAAAGGCAATCGTTGGGACATCGCCGGATGTATAAGAAACTGGCTCCCCAGACAACCGAATCGTTGATTGCGGGAGGTATTACCTCTCACGATGAGGAGAAACTGAAGTCTTTCATCGACCAGATGTCGGAATTGGGACTTGAACAGCTGGATATTCAGGCGTGGCCGGGTGTCAGCCATGATAATCTGGATTCTGCTTATGTGCAATTATGGCGTAGAGTCGCTTCTTATGCCAAAGAACGGGGTATTGTGATGGGTGGTTATGAGTTGCAGGTCGCTTCCCGCGGACGAGGAAAAGAAGTGGATTGCATCCATCCGGAGACGGGAAAACCGGGTAGTCTTTTCGGACAAAGTGTTTGTATTGCCAGCCAATGGAAAGATACCTATTATCCGAAGATGTGGGAGTTCTTCGATAAGACTGGTTTTATGACTTACAATATGGATGGCCCGTATCATGGCGATCCTTGTGCTTCAATCGTCCACCCGCATCATACCGGCCTGGAGGATTCACAGTGGCAACAGTGGAAAACGCAGGTGGAAGTGATCCACGAATTACAGCGCAGAGGCATGTATATACCTATTCCCGACTGGTATTTCCTGAATGGGCAATGTTCGACAGGAATGGGATATCGCGAAGCGAGTGCTAACCTGACTCCGCAGCAGCAGTTATTATTAGGACGTCAGTATATCTATGACGGAACCTGGCATAAGATACCGCCTATGGGATGGATGACTTTGCAGTTAGTCGGTTTCTATACGAATGATCCGCGCGTCGGTCTGGAACCGTTATGCGAAAATCTGGACCGTTATGAACAACAATTGATTCAGTTTCTGGGAAGTGGTTGCCATCTGACTATCCGTGGAAATCGTTTATACGATACCCCGGAGACAAAACAGTTGGTATCTAAATGGATTAACTGGTTTAAAGAGTACCGTGATATTCTTACGTCGGATATTATTCATGTCAGCCGTCCGACCGGACGCGATTTGGATTGCATGATGCATGTAAATCCGTTTATCAAACACAAAGGGATGGTTATCGTCTTTAATCCGACCGACCGCGATATAACGAAAGAAATGCGTCTTCCGTTGTATTATACCGGATTGAAAGGAAAAGTAACGATTATAACCTCCGATGGCTCTAAAAAGAATTACCCGTTGGATCAGAACGGAAATTTACTTCTTCCGGTATCTGTAACAGCACAGGGTACTTCTTGGTTTTTAATAGAGGAGTAATGTAAATAGCCAGGAGCAAACGAAATTAGGTCGGTTTGAACCTTAAAAATATAAAAAAAGACTGTTGCATATAAATCTTACCGGAGTGGTAGGTGTATTTATTATAGAAAGGTAATCTTATTTGGAGATAATTGTTAGTCGATAAGTGGAATTTGTAAAATGCGTTTAAAGTAATAATCAGGTTTGATATGAATCTATACAAGTGTGTTTTTATATGTGCTCTCTGTCTTTTGTCGGGAGCTCATGTTGGTGTCATTGCACAACAAGCTTCATGGCTTCCGGAAGTAAAGAATGCGAATAAGCCTATTCGTTTGCTGGAGTGTACATACAATGAAGCAGAGTTAAAGCAAAGTAAGGAGATTATTACGACCACCGATTGGGATGTCCGTACGGAACAAACTACGGTGAACGGCGGTAAAACGTATACCTTCACCTTTACCGCCAAACAGGATATGAAAGATGCCGGAGTGGCCGTTGCTTTCGACCAATATGGCTGGACGAGCGATAACTACGTGATGATTCCCTCTTCCGTGTACAACGGAAACCGGCAGCGTATCGTCAACCGTGCGTATGCGACCGGACTGGATAATACCGATTACCGCCGGAAAGACCTGGCACTGACCTCTAACCCTATTCCTCAATTGTCCCCGGAATATGGTGCCGGTTCCCGTCTGGAAGTGAATATAAGCAATACGGCTACTCCGGCCATCACGATCCTGGACCGGGCAAAACAAAAGGGTATATTCCTGTTGACCGACCAGGGTATAGACTGGAATAACCAGGTGCTGGACCATGCCCTGATCGTGGAGGAAACTCCCGACAGAAGTGTGGCTTCATTTATCATCAGTGCTCCGGGGGTACGTGAACGGAAGCCTGAATTTATCGGTTTCAGCAAAAGTCCCGACCGGGGCGTACAGGTAAAGAAAGGCGATCAGATCGTTATCCGGGTAACGGAAGTGACTTTCCCTTGTAAAGATGTACCTGAACTGCTGGCCCGTTTCATGAAAGACCGTAAGTCGCATGCGGGCGGAGAAGCGCCCCGCAACCTGATGCCGATGAGTGAAGTGTTGACCCGTATGGTGAAAAATATCGATGACCGTTACTATATCGGCGACCAGTGGCAATACTATTGCCCGGAAAATGCCAATTGGATGTCGTACGGTTGGATAGGCGGCCTGATGAATACGTATCCGATGCTGGCTTTGGGTGATGCGGAACATCTGCAAAAAGTAAAGAACACATTCGATTTCGCCTTGCCGCGTGCCAAAGGGAAAAGCGGATATTATTATGATGTACTGGGAGCAGACGGAAAGCCTTTTTCCCGGGATGCCGCCGCCAATCATCCGGGAGTCGGACTGACCCGCAAGAACGGGGATATCCTGTATTGGATGGTTAAGCAGTTTATGTTGCTGAAAGAACAGGAAAAAGCCAATGCCATCGACCCTGAATGGGAAACTAATGTACGGCTCCTGGCGGATGCCTTCGTCAATACCTGGAAGAAACATGGGACATGGGGAAATTACCTGGACGTAGAATCCGGCGATATCGCCGTTTACAATACGACCAGTGGGGCCATGGCGGTGGCCGGCCTGGCATTGGCCTCCGGCTATTATAATAATCCGGATTATCTGAAGGTCGCTTGTGAAGCGGCAAAAGATTACTATGATAGTTTCGCATTGGTCGGTTTTACTTCCGGTGGTTGCGGTGATATCCTGCAAAATGCGGATTCGGAGACGGCAGTTGCTTTGCTGACTTCCTTGATGACATTGTATGAAGTAACCGGTAAGGAACAATATCTGAAACAGTCGGCCGACCTGGCAAACCTGTGTGCCACCTGGACTGTCTCTTTCCCTTACCGCTTGCCGGAGAATACTCCCCTGGCAAAGTTGGGAGCAAACCTGACCGGAGCCGTATGGGCCAGTACGCAGAATAAGCATGGTGCTCCCGGTTTCTGTACCCAGTCCGGCGATGCCTTGTTCAAATTGTATCGCTCGACCGGCGATGCCTCGTATGCCGAACTGTTGCGTGATGTCATCCATGCGCATGCCGAAGGTATCCAGCCGAATGGAAAGATTACGGAACGTCTGACCTATTGCGATGCCGACAGCCGGGGTTCACGTGGCGACGGCGGACAGACGGGTTGGAACGAGACGAACGGTGCCCTGATGGCGTTGGAAATCCCCGGTATTTATGTGCGTACCGACCTCGGTTCGTTGTACATTTTCGACCATGTGGAAGCGAAAATAGTAAAGCAAAACAACAAGCAAACGGTTCTTCAAATTACAAATCCTACTGCCTATGACGCTACCGTAACAATCTTAGCCGAGAATGCGGAACAGGCTTCCCGCCCTCTGGGTGATAACGCTTTCCTGCAATGGAAAGACAAGGTGACGGTAAAGGCCGGTAAAACGGTAAACTATAAAATGAAAACAAATTAATATGATACCTTATATGGATAATATGTGTAAGAAATGTATCTCTCTCCTGGCTGTATCCTTGACGCTTTTCGGTTGTACGACCGAAAAGACATGGGATTTTCAGACCGATTATTTCAGTATCGGCATTAACGACAAGGGGTATATCACGAGTATGAAGAATACGACTGTCTCCCCGAACCGCGAGTTCAGTCCTGCCGACAAACCCTCTCCGTTGCTGTCGCTCTATGATAGTGAAAAGAAAGTGTATTATACGCCCCAAAAGGCCGTTTATAATGCAGAGGCTGATTGCTTTACCCTCGAATACCCGAACGGTTCGGTAGCAACGATAACCCTGCAACCGGCCGATAAATATTTCAAACTGACCCTGAACAGCCTCGAACCCCGGAATGGCATCGACTGCATCCAATGGGGTTCTTATTATACCAATATCGACAACCTGTTGGGCGAAATCATCGGAGTGGCCCGCGATACCAGCGATGTAGTCAATTACAGCATCGGTATGCTTGCCCTCAACGACAATACCATTGGCGGTACCGCCGATATAGAAGGGGATGCGGCTCCGTTCCAATATATCATTCACACGCCCGACGCGAAACGTTTCCCGTTGCCGGATAGCCTGCATGAAGGACAGGTGTTTACACTGGGCGGAAACGGTATCAGCGACGTCGCTTTCTATGCCAATAAAGAACCTTATTACCGCATCATGTACGGAAATGCCGCGATGGCCGATAGTCTGGGACGTATCTTTTTGAATTATCAGTCGCGCGACCGTACGAAAAGCCGTCAGGTTCATTATTCCCTGATACCTAATATGCCGGCCAATATTCCGAACCATATCGATGTGGAACCGATTCCGGGAGTCGATTTTATCGGTTCTTCCATCGCCTTGTGGGGAAGTCCCGACAGCACGGCTTTGATGGACGTGATACAGGATATCGTCCTGTCCGAAGGATTGCCTCATCCGACTGTCAATGGGAAATGGATTAAAGACCCAGCTGCCTATTCGCCCGATGTTATGACCAGCGGAAACCAGTACGACAGCATCATTTCTTATACCGCCAAACTCGGTTTTCCGGCTATCCATGCCTACGACCAGGGTTTCTTGCGTCCCGACCGTGCCAATGAAGGTTATCTGGACGGCAGGAACCAGGAAAAGAAACCTTTCCGCTTTCACTCGGGTAACAAATCACATCGTGAATTTGCTGACATGGCGGCCGCGAAAGGCATCATGCTGGGACGTGTCAATATAACGAATTCACTGGCACCGGGCACGAAGGATGCCAGCCCTGTCCCGAGCGATAGCCTGTGTTATCAGCAGAAACGCATCTTGATGAAAGACCTTTCTCCCGAAGATACCGTTATCATAGTAGATGATCCTACCTATCTGGAAGAAATAGCCAGCTGGGAAGGACATTGTGAAAATCTGAACATGGTAAAGATCGGCAGCGAACTGATTCATTATCTGGGTGTCTCCGAAACGGCCCCTTATACCCTGAAGAATGTGACCAGAGGCTATTGGGGAACCAAGCCAACCGCACATAAAGCGAATGATACCGTCTATAAATTGCAGGTAACCATCAATTACGGTTACGAAGGTATCATCCCGAATCTGGCCCTCCAGGACAAGATCGCCGAATATTATGCCGATGTATCCCATCTGTGCGGTTTGACCCTTTACGACTTCGACGGGCAGGAATTCCTGTTCAATAACGGTCACGGTTACTATTCCGCCAAACGTTTCTTCCGGAAAATGTTCGGTCGGGCGAAAGAGTTGGGAGTCCCTTATATCCGTTTCTCCGGCGCTACCCTGTCGGAAGGTTCGTGGCATTACCAGAGTGTATGGAATGTCGGTGGTGGACGTAACCTCTATGACATCGATACCCGCGAGTGGGGTAGTGCCACCAGTCAGGGAAAAGACTTGCGCGATGTCACTTATTCCAATTATTACCCGGTCTCTTTCGGTGGAAACTTTGCCATTAAAGATACCTCTACCGTTGAGCAGTATGAGCATGTACAGGCAATCTCGGTCGGTTACGGGGCCACTTACTTCTTGGCAATCAACCAGAAAGATGTGGAAAGTTGCCCGCAGAAAGATCAGATATTCGCTGCGATCCGTACCTGGGAAGATGCCCGCCATGCCAACGCTTTCCCCCGTGCGATAAAGAAACTCCTGCGCGACCCGTCTTACGACTGGCGGCTGGAAGCAGGCGCAGACGGTAACAGTTGGACGCTTCACCGGCTTGTCGATGGAAAAAGTGTGGAAACCTTTGACCTGAAACGGGCGAAAGGTTATTAAAATAGCACAGTAGTGTCACTAAGGATAGCATTATAGTGTTACATATAGTAGCTCTATAGTGCTATGCATAGTGGCACTATTGTGTTATTTGTCGTTTGAATCTTGAATCTTTTTAAATAATAATCTATGTATATTTCTTCATCATCTTTTAGCTATCGTCTGTTAAGCGGCTTGCTTTTCTGCCTGCTGATTGCCTGCCGGAATGAGGCAGACAGTAATAATCAATATGTAAATAAATGGATTGGGACCGGTTTGGAAGGAAGGGTGGCTCCTGTGGCGTCTGTTCCGTTCGGGATGATGCAGATAGGAGCGGATACGCGTCCGTATGGTGCCGGCTATCATTATGACGATCCCTCTATCCTGGGCTTCAGCCATCTG
Source organism: Parabacteroides goldsteinii DSM 19448 = WAL 12034 (assembly GCF_000969835.1). GTDB lineage: Bacteria > Bacteroidota > Bacteroidia > Bacteroidales > Tannerellaceae > Parabacteroides > Parabacteroides goldsteinii. Next base: position 858,289 of record NZ_KQ033912.1, on the reverse strand, counting down.
CATAAAAGTGGCGGGGGATGTGCCGATTTTCTGGATATCTTATTTATGCCCTTACCATTGAATAGCGGTATGACGGACGAAGAACTTTATTCAAAACAGCATCAGGCGGTATTATCCCATAAAGACGAGAAGGCCGAACCCGGATATTATTCTGTCGGTTTATATGATAAACAATTGACGGTTGAACTGACGGCTTCCCGGCGCTGTGGCCTACAGCGGTATACGTATGCCTCTGAAGGTGAGATACCGGTGATTGTCGATTTAAAATATGGCTCGGAAAGTGCTTGTACCATACAAAGAGAGCATGATGTCGATACGGTGTATGCATCGGCTTTTGAATGGATTGATCCGTATACCGTTCGTGGATATCGTTGCTCGAACGGATGGACGCCGGGGCAGCAGGTTTATTTTTATTCCACCTTTTCTTCCCCTATTAAGGAGTGCGTTTTATATGTCGACGACCGGCGAATGGAAGGGATGACTTCGGCGGAAGGAACGAACATAAAGGCTTTATTGACTTTTGAAAGTAATACGGGCGAATTGGAGGTCCGGACGGCACTCTCCTCGGTGGATACACAGGGAGCTGCCAAGAATCTTTGGGCAGAGACAAAAAATAAAACATTTGATGCCATCCGCGAAGAGGCCGCCGGCAAGTGGCACGATGTGTTAGGGCAGATAGAAATCGAAACGACAGACCGTAAGAAGAAAGAGTTGTTTTATACTTCATTACACAATGTGATGCTGTATCCGTTTTTATTTTCTGATGTGGATCATTGTTTCAGGGGACCGGATTGGCAGGTCCATCAGACGGACGGGTTCGATTATTACGGGGGAGTCATCGGTTTTTGGGATACGTTCCGGGCGGCCTGTCCGCTTCTTTCAGTACTTCATCCGGAGGTGGTCGAAGACTATGTAAAAACGTTGCTGGAGCATTACAAATATGCCGGACAGTTGCCTATCTGGACGTTGTGGGGCATTGAGAATTATCAAATGACCGGAATACATTTGCTTCCCGTAATTACCAATGCTTATTTGAACGGTATTATCGGTTTCGATACGGAACTGGCTCTCAAAGCAATGATTGAATCGGCGATGAAGGATACCTGCGGGTATTCGATGGGCTATTTCGTCGGATTGGAAAATTATAGGAAATACGGTTACGTACCTTGTGATATGGAAATGGAATCGGTGGCCCGCACGCTCGAATATGCTTTCGACGATAGGGCGTTGGCACGTTTTGCCGAACAGATAGGAAGAAGCGAAGAGGCTGCTTATTTCAATGAACAGTCTTTCAATTATAAAAATGTATTTGATGCTGATATTTGCTTTGTCAGGGGAAAGACAAAAGAGGGTAAATGGCGTACACCTTTTGCTCCGTTGGCCTCTTCGCACCGTAAGGATGATTATTGCGAGGGGAATGCCTGGCAGTGGTCTTTCTTTGTTCCTCACGATGTGGAAGGGTTGGCGGCTTTGATGGGCGGAAAGGAACGGTTGGCTGCCCGCCTGGATTCGCTTTTCACGATGTCTTCTGCATTGGAGGGCGACGATGTATCTGGTGATATCTCCGGCCTGATCGGACAATATGCCCATGGCAACGAACCCGGTCATCATACGATTTATATGTATAATAAAGTGGGGCAGCCATATAAAACCCAGAAGTATGTCAATCAGGTACTGACAACCTTGTATAATAATACGCCGGATGGCATATGTGGGAATGAAGATACGGGGCAGATGAGTGCCTGGTATGTCTTTAGTGCCTTAGGTTTCTATCCGATGGACCCGGTTTCCGGCCAATATGAGTTGGGAGCTCCTTTGTTTGAATATGCAAAGATCAAATTGCCTTCGGGAGCGGATTTTATTATAAAGGCCAGGAATCTATCCGATAGCAATATCTATGTCGATAAAGTCTTTTTGAACGGGGAGGAATTGAAGCGAACCTATATTACTTTCGAAGAAGTATTACAGGGAGGAGAACTGGTATTCGAAATGAAGGGAGAAGATATGTTATAGATGTTGTTATGTATACAATAAATGTATGTGTTTTTATTGCTTATATAATTGATAGTCTGTATATTTGCAGTTGTAGGTATTTGAAAAACATAATAATAAGATGTAATTTATACAAGAAGTATGAAAAGTTTGTTGCTAACCTTTTTGATTGCACCGTTATTGATTGGTTGCCAGGATACTCATCCGATAAAGGCAAAGATTGCCCAGTCTCCGAAAACCTTTTGTAACCCGGTCAACCTTAACTACCGGTTTATGAAAATAGATGGAGGTGAGGGGATTCGCGAAGCTGCCGACCCTGTTGTGGTGTCGTTTAAAGACAAATATTACCTGTTTGCCTCAAAGTCGTCCGGCTACTGGTATTCCGAAGATTTTACAGATTGGAAACATGTCTTCATCACCGATTCCGTGTTGCCGATAGAGGATTATGCACCGGGGCTTTTTATACATAAAGACCATCTCTATTATGTCGGTTCTACACATGGAAAAGGCATGCTGTACCGTTCGGCTGCACCGGAAACGGGCGTATGGGAACCGGTGAAGGAAATCTGGTCTTACTGGGACCCTGCTTTTTATGTGGAAGGGGATAATCTCTATATGTACTACGGCTGTTCGCCCGTAGACCCTATCTATGCACAGGTTTTGGACCTGAACACCCTGGAGGCCCGGACAGAAGTGATTACCTGTTTCAACAGTAATAAAGAAGAATATGGCTGGGAACGGACAGGCGAGCACAACGAATTGCCCCGCCGCCCTTATATCGAAGGAGCCTGGATGACGGCTCATCAGGGGAAATATTATTTACAATATGCCGCTCCCGGAACCGAATGGAAATCGTATGCCGACGGAACGTATGTCAGCGACTCTCCCTCGGGTCCTTTTACCTATATGGAAAACAGTCCGGTCTCTTATAAGCCGACAGGCTTTATCGGGGGAGCCGGACATGGCTGTATGTTTACCGTAGGCAGCGAAAACTACTGGAAGGCGGCGACCAATTCCATTTCCGTCCGGCATATGTTCGAACGGCGCGTCTCTTTCTATCCTGCGGGTTTCGATAAAGACGGCTATCTCTATACGGATACTTATCTCGGCGACTATCCGATGTTTTTACCTACGGAAAAAAGACAGGCTTCCAATAGTTTCCAGCCGGGCTGGATGCTGCTTTCTTACGGCAAGACGGTTACGGCTTCCTCTACGTTGGATGGTTTTCCGGCAGAGAACATCGTGGATGAGGATTCGCGTACGGCCTGGGTTGCCGCTACCAACAACGATACGGAATGGTTGCAGGTGAATTTGCAACATCTTTCGTCTGTCAATGCCATTCAGGTCAATTTCGATGAATATGGGGCCAAACAGAAGGGCTTCGTTCCGGGTGTTTACCAGAGTTATGTGATTTATGCCTCGGTGAATGGGGAGGACTGGTATCCGGTAGTGGATTACAGCACGAAAAAGACGGATACCCCGCACGATTATATCGAGTTTGAAGAACCGTTCAAAGCGCGCTATATCAAACTACAGAATAAAGAATATACCGTATCGTCCAACCTCTCGGTCCGCGATTTGAGGATATTCGGAAACGGTTTGGGTAGCAAACCCCGTCCGGTGAATGGCTTTACGGTTAAGCGGAATGAAGAAGACCCGTGTAAAGTCAGCCTGGCCTGGAACGAAGTGCCGCATGCCCAGGGGTATATTGTCCGTTATGGCATTGCCGAAGACAAGTTGTATAGTAATTTCCAGGTGATGGGAGAGACCTCGCTGGAGATCGGTAGCCTGAATAAAGGTGTTACTTATTATTTCACGATAGATACTTATAACGAAAACGGTATTACCCGGACCGAACAGGTGGAGGTCTGCCGTTAATCCATTTAAGAAACAATAGATCAGAGAAATGAAAAGATTGATTTTTACAGTGATGTTATTACTCCCCTGCCTTTGGCTGGGTGCCCAGTCACAGCGGGAGAGAGAGTTGTTGAATCAGGATTGGCTTTTTGCTAAAGGGCATGCGGCTAATCCGGAGAAGGATTTTAATTACGGGCAGGCATTGTCGTTCTCTAAGATTGCCTTTTTGCAGGAGTCGACTATGCTGGATGCAGACCAGGAATCACGTTTGGCTATTCCTCATACGCAACGGTTTGACGACAGCAAGTGGGAGAAGATCTCTTTGCCTCATGACTGGGGGATGGCTTTGGGATATAGCCAAGAGCAATTCAAGATGAAAGGATACCGTAAGTTGGGCGGACGTGCACCCGAAAACAGTGTGGGCTGGTATCGGAAACGGTTTACTCCCGAGTTGGTAAAAGGGAATCGGTATACGCTGGAGTTTGAGGGTATCTTCCGTGATGCACAGGTATGGATGAACGGTGTCTATTTAGGACGCGGTGAGAGTGGTTATGTACCTTTGGTCTTCGATGTAACGGAATGCCTGAATTATGAAAAGGATGCGGAAAATGTGATTTCCGTCCGTGTAGATGCGACTCATTCCGAATTATGGTCGTACGAAGGTGCCGGTATCTATCGGAATGTATGGTTGACCCGCACGGCTCCCGTGCATATCCCGCAATGGGGGACGTTTGTCACCAGCGAAGTGGATCTGCAAAAGAAGGAAGCCCGTGTGAAGGCACAGATAGAAGTGACGAACCAAAGTGGTAAATCGGTCGATCTTATTGTGCAAAACAGTATAATCGACTGTCAAGGGAAAGAAGTAAACAAGTCTGGTACAACCCTTACCGTACCCTCGTTGGAAACGAAAGAGGTGGAAACATACATGGATGTACGGCAGGTTGACTTATGGTCGTTGAAGACTCCGACGCTTTATACGTTGCATACTGATATTTTGTTGGATGGGGCAGTGGTCGATAGCTACGATACCTCTTTCGGTATCCGTGACATCCGTTTCGATGCTAACGAAGGTTTCTTCCTCAATGGCGAACGAGTACAGATCCAGGGGGTATGCTGCCACCAAGACCATGCCGGTGTGGGGATTGCTGTTCCGGACCAACTGAATGCGTGGCGAATCGCCCGTCTGAAAGAGTATGGAGTAAATGCATACCGCGCCTCCCATAATCCTCCGACGGAATCTGTCTTGAATGCTTGCGACACGCTGGGTATGCTGGTCATGGATGAACTGCGTGTATTGAGCTCCAGTGATGAAGGTCTGAGCCAGCTGAAGACAATCATTCGCCGCGACAGGAATCATCCGTCTGTTATCATTTGGTGTTTGGGAAACGAAGAACCTGCCATACAGGGAACAGAGAAGGGGCGTATGATTGTTGAGCGCATGAAAGCCGTTCAGCGCAAACTGGATCCTACTCGTCCGTGCACGGCTGCCATGAACGGTAGTTGGGGGGAAGGTTTTACCTATGCCGTAGATGTACAAGGTTCTAATTATTATAAAATAGGCAATATCGACGCAGTTCATGAAAAGTTCCCGAATCTGCCTTGTATCTTCACCGAAGAGGCAAGTACGGTGATGACGCGTGGTATTTATGAGACTGATGCGAAGAAGGGTTTCCACCAGGCTTACGACCGTGATGTTCCGGGATGGGGAGCACGTGCACAGGAATGGATGCGTTATGTCGATGCACGCAAGTTTGTTGCCGGTGCTTTCGTATGGACCGGATTCGATTATGGAGGCGAGGCGCAGTTGCATTTCTGGCCGGGTGTAGTTTCTCATTTCGGCATATTAGACTATTGCGGCTTCCCGAAAGATGCATTCTGGTATTACAAGGCTTGGTGGACGGAAGAACCGGTGTTGCATGTGCTTCCTCATTGGAATGGAATCGGTACGGATTCGGTCGATGTGCATCTGTATACCAATATGGATGAGGTGGAATTGTTCCTGAATGGCAAAAGCCTGGGTAAAAAGACGGTTGAAAAGTTTGATATTCCAGCTTGGCGTGTTAAATATACCCCGGGTAAGCTGTTGGCCAAAGGGAAGAAGAACGGAAAGAAATACACCGAGTTGGTCGAAACTACCGGAAATCCGGCTTCCTTGCAACTGGTCAGTGAAAACGGTACTTCTATCCAGGGTGATGGTAACGACGTTGCTATCATTACCGTAAAAGTGTTGGATGCCAAAGGACGTGTAGTACCTACTGCTGAAAACGGAATTCATTTCGATGTCCGTAACGGCAAGATTCTGGGAGTGGGTAATGGTAATCCTTGTAGTCAGGAACCGGATGTCTTCCCTGCCGGAAGCGATGTACACCGGAATGCATTTAACGGCTATGCCCAGGTACTTGTCACCAGTGACCGTTCCGGACAACCTATCGAATTGACTGCTGTATCGGAAGGGTTGAAAGAGAGTAAGATAATTGTAGAAGTAACCAAATAAAATAGGCAATTACATGAAAAGCAAACTGAAAAGTATCGTGTTACTGGCCGCTCTCTCTTGGGGCGGCCTGACGGCACAAACGTACGACTATCCGTTTCGTAATCCGGACCTTCCGTTGGATGTCCGGGTACAGGATATCATTTCCCGTCTGACGCTGGAAGAAAAAGTCCAGTTGATGAAGCATGCCGCCCCGGCTGTTCCCCGTTTGGGTATTCCTGCTTATAACTGGTGGAACGAAGCGTTGCATGGCGTGGCCCGTACGAAGGAAAAGGTGACTGTTTTCCCGCAGGCGATCGGTATGGCTGCCACCTTCGACACGGAAGCCCTTCAAAAGATGGGAGATATGACCTCTTCGGAAGGACGCGCCCTGTTCAATGAAGACCTGAAAGCAGGCAAGACCGGCGAAATCTATCGTGGACTGACTTACTGGACTCCGAATATCAATATCTTCCGTGATCCCCGCTGGGGACGTGGACAGGAGTGTTACGGCGAAGATCCTTATCTGACGGGAAAGATGGGATCGGCCATTGTCCGTGGGCTGGAAGGTAGTGATCCTCATTATCTGAAAGCGGTAGCCTGCGCCAAGCATTATGCCGTACATAGCGGACCGGAAGGCAACCGCCATTCCTTTGATGCGCATACCTCTTTGTACGATTTATGGGATACCTATCTGCCGGCTTTCCGTGAGTTGGTGACGAAGGCAAAAGTGCATGGCGTGATGTGTGCCTACAATCGTCTGGAGGGACAGCCTTGTTGCGGACATAATGAGTTGTTGCAGGATATCTTGCGTAACCAGTGGAAGTTCGATGGCTATGTTACTTCCGATTGCTGGGCGGTAAGTGACTTTGCGAAGTATCACAAAACGCATAGCAATGATACGGAAGCGGTGGCAGATGCTGTTTTGGCTGGTACTGACCTGGAGTGTGGTAACTTGTATCAGAAGCTGCAACAGGGAGTAGAGCGAGGTATTATCTCGGAGAAAGAAATCAATGTCTCTTTGGCTCGTCTCTTCAAAATACAGTTTAAACTGGGGATGTATGATCCGGCTGATCGTGTGCCGTATGCTACAATCGGGCGTGAAGTGATCGAATGTGATGCGCATAAGGCACATGCTTACAAGATGGCGCAGGAGTCGATGGTCTTATTGAAGAACAATAAGAATATACTTCCTCTGAATGCGTCTAAAATTAAAAGGATTGCTTTAATCGGTCCGAATATGGATAACGGCAGCACGCTGTTAGCTAACTATTTCGGTGTTCCAAGCGAAATCATTACTCCGTATAAGAGTTTGAAGAAACGTTTTGGTAATACGATTCAAATCGATACGCTGACAGGTGTCGGTATTGTTCAGAAACTGGAGGGTGCTCCTTCCTTTGCTCAAGTAGCCGCTCAAGCTAAGAAAGCAGACATTATCATCTTCGTGGGTGGTATCAGTGCCGATTACGAAGGCGAAGCCGGTGATGCCGGAGCTGCCGGTTACGGCGGGTTTGCCAGCGGTGACCGTACCACAATGAAGTTACCAGCCGTGCAGACAGAATTGATGAAAGAGTTGAAGAAGACAGGCCGTCCGTTGATTCTGGTCAATATGTCCGGTTCGGTTATGAGTTTCGACTGGGAGAGTCGCAATACCGATGCGATCCTGCAAGCCTGGTATGGCGGACAAGCTGCCGGCGATGCCATCACCGATGTTCTCTTTGGCGACTATAACCCGGCCGGCCGTATGCCGTTGACTACCTATATGAATGACGAGGATCTTCCGGATTTCGAGGATTATTCGATGGCAAACCGTACGTATCGTTATTTCAAAGGCGATGTAAGATATCCGTTCGGCTATGGTCTGAGTTATACAACCTTCGGGTATGCTCCTTTGCAGAATGCCTCCACCGTCAAGACCGGAGAAAGTATTCAGGTAACCACAACCGTAACGAACACCGGAAAGCGTGCTGGCGACGAAGTGGTTCAGTTGTACGTATCCCATCCGCAGAACGGCAACACCCGTGTCCCCTTACGTGCTCTGAAAGGTTTCAAACGTATCCATCTGGATAAAGGTGAAAGCCGGCAGGTAACCTTCACCCTTTCTCCCGAAGAACTGTCTTTGGTGGATGAAAAGGGTAACCAGGTCGAGAAAGAAGGCACAGTCGAATTATATATCGGCGGCGGCCAGCCTTATAAATCGGAAGGTAGCTTCGGGGAACTGAAGATTGAAGGGGAGAAATATGTAGTTTATTAATTTCTATTGCATATCACAACTGTGCTCCTTTCATATCACAGTTGGATTCCGTTTGTTTCACAGATGGATTTCTTTTGTATCACAGCTGTGATACGCAAAAAGGATTTGAAGAAAAGAACAAGGGAAAGCAGGCAAACAGCACTGCCTCCCTTGTAATAACTAATAACCGGAAGGGAGATAGAACACTCCGGTATACGAGCTTGCAGGCGATTGATCCGTTTTCATATCTGTTGGGATCAATTACTGCAAGCTTTGTTATTTTTACTCCGATATTGATTGTATAATTATTTATTTACTTATTTTTGCGCGGGGATATAAGGAGATGAAACATCCGCTTTTTACTATTATATACAGAGAAAAAACTATATTGCTATGATTATTAACGAGAGCACATTCAAAGATGCATATAATGATTATTTTGAAATTATATGCCGCTTCCTGAATTATTATACCCGTGATTATCAGGTGATAGAAGAAGTTGTGCAGGATGTCTTTGTAAACCTTTGGGAAGATTACGAAGGAAAAGACGTTCAGTACATCAAGACCTTTCTTTATAATAGTGCCCGTAATCGTATGTTGAACTACCTGCGTGATGAAGAAAACCACAATGTCTTGTTAGAGAAATGGGCCCGCATCGAGTTGGAGAAGAACGAATCTATAGATTGTGTTGACCGGGAATTATTCTATCAACTATTGCAAGCCGCCGTTGAGTCTTTGCCGGAGAAATGCAGAGAAATATTCATCCTGAGCCGCGAAGAGCAACTAAGCTATAAAGAAATAGCACAAGTAAAAGATATATCCGTAAAGACCGTTGAAAATCAGATGGGGATCGCTCTTAAAAAGATCCGGGAGTATCTGGCCGCACACTCTGATGAAACCATTGCCCTTCTCTTCCTTTTACTAAAACTGACAGAAGAATAAAAAAATATTCATATCCTTTTGGGGGTTTTGTCCCTGCCCATGTGTCTACTGAATAAAATAGCAGAACATGGATAAAAAACAGATACCTTACGAACTATTGGCGAAATACCTCTCCCGGCAATGTACGACCGAAGAGCAGGAACAGGTTATCCGCTGGCTTGACGAAGAGCCAGGACATCACCTTTTACTGGATAAGTTAAGAAAACAGTGGGAAGCTGTCCGTTTGGACACTTCTGCTTATGTGATACCGGATAAGAAAATGGTTTGGGGAAAGATACAGGATCGTATCCGGTATAAAGTGAAACAGGTTCCGTTGTATTCACGTTCCCTGTTGATCCGCGTCTCTTCCGTAGCGGCTGTCGTGGCGTTGGTTCTGGGTTTCGCTTTGTCTTCTCTGATCAATACCCCGGAAAAATCCTGGCAGGCTGCTCAGTTTGAAAATGTGATTATAGCTCCTCCCGGACAAAAAACACAACTTGTCTTGCCTGACGGGACGCTTGTCTGGTTGAATTCCGGTTCACGTTTATCTTATAATTATCAATATAGTACATACGACCGTGTCGTCAATCTGGAAGGAGAGGCATTCTTTGATGTAAAGAAAGATACTCAATATCCATTTATTGTGAAAGCCGGGGAAGTAGATGTCAAAGTGCATGGCACAGCCTTCAATGTCAGTACCTATGCGGATGAAGAAAATATTATGGTTGCCCTGCTTCGCGGTAAAGTAAGTCTGTTATCGGCTACTGGCCAGAATTTGTTGACTTATTTATCTCCTAATCAGGAAGCTATAGTTTCTAAGAAGAACTTGTCTTGTCGGGTTGAATCCTGTGATGCGGAAATCGAAGCCAGTTGGCGGCATAACCTGTTAAAGTTTGATGGTGCTCCAGTGGAAGAAGTATGGAAGAAATTGGAGCGTTGGTATGGAGTGGATATTACCTTATCTAATGTGGATACCCTTAAGTCTTATTGGTTTACAATTAAGACGGAATCATTGACGGAATTATTAGAGATGATTAATAAGATATCTCCGATAGAGTATAAACTGAACGGAAAGGAGGTGACGATCAGATATAAATAGAGAGTCTTTTATCAGACGTGTTTTGCCTTATGCGTAAAAGGCACAGAGACCCCTAATCTCCATGCCTTTTGAAATATATATACCTGTACTTTTATCCTGCCGAAAATTAGACAGAATAACTAATTGATATATAAAGGCAAAGATATAATATATTTTATAATCTTAAAGCTATTACATAATGTTTAAATTAAGAAGGAAGTTAATTCCGTTATTACTTGCGTTATTTATATTCAATTCTACTTATGCCCAAAGTGAAAAAATTGATTTATCAATAAAGAATGAATCGCTTCGGCAGTTAATTAAACAGATAGAAACAAAAACTGATTATTCCTTTATGCTGGATCAGACAGTAGATCAGTCACAAAAGGTATCAGTGGAGGCTCGCCAGGAAAGTCTGGATGCTATTTTGAAAAAAGCCTTTGCGGGAAAACAAATCAGCTATGAAGTGGTAGGGAAACAGATTATTCTGAAAATATCGCGTAACAGTCAAAGTAGTCAATCCCGAAAAATTAGTGGTACAGTCAAGGATCAGAATGGGGAATCTGTTATCGGGGCGAATGTCTCTGTAAAAGGTACGACAATTGGAACCATCACTGATATTGATGGAAATTTTATACTGGAAGTGCCGGAGAATGTGGTAATTCAAATTTCCTATATAGGATATATTACCCAGGAGATCAGTTTGGGAAACAAAGAGCATTTGGATGTTCTGTTGAAAGAAGATTTACAATCTTTGGATGAGATTGTTGTGATCGGTTACGGAACAGCTAAAAGAAAAGATTTTACAGGTTCCGTATCTTCCGTCAAGCTGGAGAATTCTCCTATTTCTTTGGCGACAAATACAAATGCATTGGAATCCCTGAAAGGAAATGTGACCGGACTTGATATTGGTGCTACAAATACGGCGGGGGGAACTCCTTCTATGCAGATTCGCGGACAGAATTCCATATCTGGTTCAAACGATCCGTTGGTGGTAGTAGATGGAGTTATATTTATGGGAAGTGTTAATGATATTAACCCTAATGATATAGCTTCTTATGATGTCCTGAAGGATGCTACTTCAGCTGCTGCATATGGTTCCCGTTCTGCTAACGGAGTAATTATTATTACAACTAAAAAAGGTAAGCAAGGCAAGCCGGTCATCCATTTTAATGCAAAAGGAAGCATGCAGTCGTGGCATCTTAAACCGGAACTGATGAATGGCGAACAGTGGCTTGATGCAACTTCTGCGGCAAACGGATATTCTGATTATAGTTTTTTGGTTCCTCAGGAAGAACTGAATTTGAATTCAGGGAAAGAAATCAATTGGCTGGATGAAATCTCACGGACAGGATGGACCCAGGATTATCAGGCTGCCGTATCCGGAGCAGGGGATAGAATGAATTACTATTTGTCTGCTTCTTATACTGAGAGTGGTGGTGTGATAAAAGGAGATGATTATGAACGTGTTTCAGTATTAGCTAAGATAGATACCGATATTACAAGTTGGCTGCAGATCGGTCTTGATGCTGCATATACCCGAACAGATTATTCCGGCCTTGGCGCTAATATCTGGTCTGCTACAATATTATCTCCGTATGCAATGATGTACAGACCGAATGGGATGCTTGAAGCTATACCTGACGGTACACGTGGTAGAGGTAATCCTTTGTGGGGGATCGATGATGAGTCGAAGAAAGAAAATGTAGACTTTCGTGATAATCTTCGTGCGAATGCATATGCCGTAGTTAAATGCCCATGGATTTCCGGTTTAAGTTACCGTTTCAATTATGCAGGAAATCTTAATTACAGGAAATCCGGTGACTTTACGCATGAGTCATACAATGTTCCGGTCGGATCGTATGATGATGATTCGCGTTACTCTGTTGCAACTCAAAATAGTTATTTAAGTAGTGCCGGAGGTAGTATGGCAAACGAAAGAACAACCAGTTATGTGATTGATAATATTTTAAATTATAACCAGGTATTTGGAAAACATAGCATTGATCTGACAGCTGTAGCGACTCGTGACTATCAGAAGTATGAATCTCAGACTTTGTCGGGTAGTGACTTTGCATCGAACGGGAATACGGCTTTAGGGTTGAACGGCCTTCATTACGCTTCTACGCAGAAAATTTCTTTGAATAACTGGAAAAGAACGAATATCGGATATTTTGGACGAGCATCTTATTCGTTTGACGACACTTATTATATGACAGCTTCTTATAGGAGAGACGGTTCGTCTGTTTTTGGTGCAAATAACAAATGGGGTAATTTCTGGGCCATAGGAACAGCCTGGCGTATCACCAATGAACCGTTTATAAAAGGTGTGGCTTTTCTGGATGATATGAAAATAAAACTTTCATGGGGTAAAAACGGAAATCAAGGATTAACACAATATTCCACATTGTCACAGGTTGCAACCGGCCATTCCGGGGGAATATATTATCCTTTTGGTAATTCAGGAAAACCGTCATATGGTATTAACCAGAGTACTATCGGTAATTCAGACTTGGGATGGGAGACAACCGAAGCATGGAATATGGGATTTGAATCAACCTGGTTGAATAGTCGTTTATTCGTCGATGTAGATGTTTATTTCTCTAAAACATATGACCAGATCTTCTCCCGGTCGATTCCTGTTATGACGGGATTTGCAAGTATGTATTCTTCTATGGGAGAAGTCAAAAACAGAGGTGTGGAAGCTACTGTACGGACTGTCAATATTCAGAATAAGGAATTTAACTGGACTACGGGACTGACATTCTGGTTGAACCGTAATAAGTTGGTTCATCTGTATGGTGAGGATCTTGATGGTGATGGAAAGGAAGATGATGATATTGGAAATGGCCTGTTTATAGGGGAGTCGATACATTCTATTTTCGGATATGAACAGGATGGAATTGTTCAGACGGATGATACTGAATATATGAAAGCCAATGGTGTTTCTGCCGGAACTCCTAAGTATGTGGATAAAAACAACGATGGAGTGATTAATGAAAAAGATCGTTCTATCATAGGGAATAAAGCTCCTAATTTCAAACTAAACTTAAGTAACACTTTGCAATATAAAAACTGGGAATTATATGTTATGATTGCCGGTGTATTCGGAGGTAACGGTTATTATCAGGCCGGAAATACGAACGCTTATATAACAGGCGGGGATAGAAAGTGGTTTGCTTCCAACGGTCTGTACATTCCTTATTGGACAGAGGCGAATCCGAGTAACAAATATCCGTCTGCAACTTTTACAGGAGATAGCTATTTCCTGGGATTACAAAGTCGGGCTTATGTTCGTTTGCAGGATGTAACACTTTCATATACATTCAACCAACCATGGGTGAAGAATATGGGAATTAATAATTTTAAAATGTTCATTACAGGGAAAAACCTGGCAACGATTACCGGTTGGGACGGTGGTGATCCGGAAACAGGTAGCACTGCATTAAGTCAGACATATCCGATAATGACGAACGTTTCTTTGGGTTTGAATTTGAGTTTCTAAATTTTACTTTATAAAACAATGGAAAGAACATATATATATAAAACGTTATTGCTATTAATGGCAATCTTTACTGTCATGGGTTGTGACGATAATAAATTTCTGGAAGAAGATCCTGAAACATTTTACACAATCGATAATGTATTTACTACCTCCGAACAGGTAGATCAAGTACTTACTACTTGCTATATCAAAGTACATAATATATATTGTCCTTACAATAACTTTGGAGAATTGAATTTGTGGTCGTATGGAATGGGTAACGGAACAGATGTGCTGGATGTACCGACTATACGTTATTCTTACCGGTTTAATGATTACAGTATAATTAATTCAGAATATGGGGTATTCAAAGATACATATGCCGCATTTTATTATCTGATTAATGCTGCCAATACCGCCATTTATGCCACAAATTTAGAGCATATAATGTGGAATTCGGAATCCGACAAAGCTTATATCATTGCTCAGGCCCGATTCTTTAGAGCTTTTGCTTACAGAAATTTAGGAGAACTATTTGGTGGAGTTCCGTTGGTAACAGAAATAACTTCTACTCCTAAATATGATTATAAACGTTCGACACGTATGGAGACCTATCAATATGCTATCGATGAAATGGAGGATATCATAAACGATTTGCCTGTTACGACAGTGGAAGCCGGGCGTTTGGTAAGGGCGGCTGTTCAGCATAATCTTTGCCAATTGTACATTGATAAGGGAGTGTTGCTGGAAGCGGAAGGCGGTGATGCTGCCAGTGCATATAATAAGGCTATTTCGTATGCCAATGATGTTATAGATTCCGGTACTTACAGTCTTATGACAGAGCGTTTCGGTGCACGTAAAAATGAAGGTCCGGAGTTCTATTATGCAACTTCGGCTGTAGAACAGACTGCTGACCGGACTTATTCATCAGCAGGTTATCCTATAGAAGGAAATGTTTATTGGGATCTTTTCCAGGTAGGAAATCAGGATTATCAGGATGGGAACACTGAAGCTATATGGTGTGCTCAATCAGATTATGAGGTGTATAAGTCCGACGGAAGTTTGGCATGTTTGGATTATCCTGCTATTTATGGACCTGTTTTCAGAGATCAGGGAGGAGCGCATATCGGTGGTCAGATGGAAGACGTCGGGGGTTTTGGTTGTAGCCAGGTAACTCCTACTCCTTATTCTCGTGATGGTGTTTATGAAGGAAAATGGGGTGAAGATATACGTAATTCGGAGGCTGTTTTACGCCGTGTCTTTTTGGGAAATATAAAAACATCCGAATACTATGGAAAACAGATTCCATGGGATGTTCTTTATAAAAAAGATCAAAATGGTAAATATGACGATGGTGCTTACACCTTGATATATCCGATATCATGTAAAATAGGTCCTGATTTTTATACATTGGCGGCTGATGGTAGGGTATTGCGCAGCATTTTCCGTGATGATTATCTGATACGTTTACCCGAAACCATTTTATTGCGTGCCGAGGCTAAATTGAGAGTCGGAGACAAGTCTGGTGCCGCATCTGACATAAACATGTTACGTTCACGGGCAAAATGTAGTTATCTGGTGACTGCTAATGATGTTAGTCTTGATTTGATCCTTGACGAGAGAACCCGTGAGTTGATGTATGAAGAGAGTCGTTGGAATACTCTGCTTCGCATGGGAGGTACAGTTGCTGCCGATCGTATAAAAAAATATTCATATTGGGACTATCCGAGATTAACATTGACAAAACCCTTTAATCTTTGGCCTATTCCTCAAACGGTTATTGATACGAATAAAGATGTAGTTCTGGAACAAAATCCCGGTTGGTAATAATCTTGTCGTCATTTAAAGACAAGAATAAATTAGTAAAGAGGTTTCCCATGGTCAAAAGGGAAGCCTCTTTATATGACCAGATGTTTATGATTACGAATAAAATACAAAATAATAATTTATTTATGAGGAAGATAGTCGTTCTTCAAATAGTTACTTTTTACCTTTTTTCCTGTCTGGTAACTTATGCTCAGTCACAAAAATATAAGGGATATCCGAAAAAAGATACGGATATCTTTTCTGAATTTGCCAACCCTCCGAAGGGATATGGAAACGTTCCTTTTTATTGGTGGAATGGTGATAGTTTGAATAAGGAAAGAATGAAAGAACAGCTTGACATTTTATCTGCATCTGCGACAGATGGTTTTGCTGTAAGTTATATACACATGGACCCAGAAGTGGATGTCGGGGAAATGAAAGACGGATATGGGCTTTCCGGAAAAACAGAAGCAGGAAAGCCTAAGGTGTTCTCCGGAGATTGGTGGAATTTCTGGAATTGGTTTGCCAAAGAATGTTCCCGGAAAAACATCGGTTTAGGTATGGATGATTATACCATAGGATGGATTGGCAATGGATATTATACGGATGAGTTGTTGAAAGAAGAAAAATTTCAGAATTATCAAGGTGACTTGGAGATTGTGTCTGATTCTGTTCGGGGAGGGACCACTTTTATTCATGACATTCCGGAAAGATTGGTCGGTGCTGTTGCCTGGCCGGGGAAAATAGATCTGACAGAATATATATCAGGCGGAAAACTTTTGTGGAGAGCTCCGGAAGGGAAAGACTATAAAATATATATTCTTTCAACGAAAAAAAGTCATTTGTTGCATCCGGATATCGGGAAAGAATATGTGAACGTGTATTTCGATCGTTTTGAAAAGAATATGGGAGATGCAGCTTCGGGGGGCATGAACTATTTTTTTCAGGATGAATTGTCTTATCCTATTAAAATAGGGTCCTGGTCGGAGGACTTTAAGGAAGAATTTGAAAAAAGGAAAGGGTATGATATCACACTTTATCTTCCTGCTTTGAAAGAAAGTATCGGAGATATAACGCCAAAGATACGTTTGGATTATTGTGATGTATTAATGGATTTAGCGGAAGAACGCTTTTTTCAGCCCATTTATAATTGGCATGCTTCACGCGGTTTGATTTATGGAAGCGATAATTTTGGACGTGGAATGGAACCATTGGCATATATTGATTATTTCAGGGCTAATTCTTGGTACACAGCTCCGGGGAATGATGCTCCATCGACCGGCTCTAGTTTTTTGCAAACGAAAGTATCCAGTTCAATAGCTCATTTATATGAACGTCCGCGAACATGGCTTGAGGCTTTTCATAGTATGGGATGGGGAAGTACGGGCTCATGGCTGACCAAACAAATGGACCATCATTTTATGGCAGGTGGAAATTTAGTCTGTATGCATGGATTATATTATTCCACACATGGTGGTTGGTGGGAATGGGCTCCGCCTTGTTTTCATTTTAGAATGCCTTATTGGCCGCATATGAAACAATGGCTTCAATATACAGAGAGATTGAGTTTTCTGATGAGTCAAGGTACTCATGTCTGTGATATAGCCTTGATGTATCCTACGGAATCGATGCAGGCCTATCCGGATGCTAACACAAAGATTGCGTTTGAACAGGCGATGAAACTTAGTAATTCCGGTTTGGATTATGATTTTATGGATTACAGGTCCTTGCAAAAATCAAAAGTAGAGAACGGCTGTTTGAATATCTCGGGAGAAAAGTATCGTATATTGATTTTGGCAGATATGAAAGCGATGCATTATTCTTCTTTATTAAAAATACGGGACTTTTATCGTTCGGGAGGGATAATAATAGCAACAGGCGAGTTACCGAAGGCCAGTACCTGTATGGGAGAAAACGATTCGAAAGCGGATGCAATTATCCGGGAAGTATTCGGTGCGACATCCCTGGAAGTTTCTCAAGGGAAAAAAGTAAAGAAACAGGTTCATGATTCGGGGGGAATAGGATTGTATGTGTCGGAGGATAAGGTGTCGGAGCAGATAAAATCTTTGATTGTTCCGGATTTTATATCAGGAACCGGAGAAGGGAAGGTTTTACATAGATATGTGGGAGAACGTGATGTCTATATGGTTATGGACGTGCCTGAAGGTACAGAATGTTTTTTCAGAGCTACGGGTAAAGTTGAACTTTGGAATGCTTCTGACGGAACAATCTCCGATTATCCGGTTGTTCGCCAAACAAAAGAAGGAACATGGCTCCGATTGGATAAAGAGCCGGATAATTCGTATTTGTTTGTCTTTTCAAAAGGAACACCTATTGTAATGCCTGAAGGCAAAAAGGAATCGAAGTTGATATACCGATCCTTAATTACAGGTTTGTGGGAGACGGAATTATTGCCGACATTAGATAATAAATGGGGAGATTATCGTTTTCCGGCTTCGGATGTTATCGGTGCTGAGGCGCGTTCTTTTAAACATCGACCGGCTGCTCTTTCTCCTCAAAACTGGATGTCGACAGATTTCGATGATTCGGAATGGCCTGAAAGTGTGTATGGGTTTGGACCTCAATTTGTCACAGAATGTACGTCCACGGATATCCCGTTGGATAATGTGTTACAAGGAAATGAATCGTCAGGAGAGATGTTGGAGTTTTCATGGCAGTATGGTGTTTTTGACAATCCGGGATCACAAGGATGGCATGGTTTGAAAGGTAAAGTCAGCGATGGCTTTTTCATTTTGGACCAGGGAGCGCATCAAATATACAAAAGTAAAGTCTATGTCCCTGTAACAGGTTCATATAGGATCGAAATTGATGGTGTTCAACCTGATTTTCTTTTGATCGACCAGAAGCCTGCGAATGAAAATATCTGGTTGGAAGAAGGATGGCATCCATGTACTGTAGCATATGCAAATACAGAGAAAGGTAAATTCAAGTTTCAGAAAGGTACGTATCGGGATTTTAGAAAGAGAAGTTCCGTTGTATTTTTCCCTGCATCATCCGTTACCCCGGCAAAGCCGTCTTCATACGACAAAATAATTTCTACACGCTGGGCTTTAGGAGATCATTTGTTGTATGATCCTTACGGAGGAGAGAATCTTACTTGGAATTATCGTTTTAATTCTGTTCCGGGAATGCAGGAAATGGACATGATGATAGCCGGAAGCGATTTGAAAGTATGGTTTAATGGGAAAGCAATAGAAAAAGGGAATATCCGATTTCTATCCGAAGATTCATCGGGGATGAGAAAGTATCGTATTATCTTTCCTGAAACCCGGAAGAAAGTTGGCCTGGTCGCTTTTTCGATCAAACGAAAACCCGGTTATCAGGGGACTGGTGTGATTTGTGAACCCGTTAAAATAAAAACAGGGAAAGGGCTTTTGGATGCCGGTAATTGGTCGGAGACCGGAGCCTTGAAATATTATTCAGGTGGAATGTATTACAGAAAGCAGATAACAATACCAAAAGCCGAAGCATCCGGTAAAGTCATTCTGGACCTGGGCAATGTAAATGCTTCCTGTGAGGTAAAAGTTAATGGTAAAGAGGTGGGCATACTGATGAGACCGCCATACAAAGTAGAGATAGGCAAGTATGTTAAACAAGGTGATAACCAATTGGAAGTCTTGGTTTATAGTACATTGTCGAATCATTATCAGACGATTCCGACTCCGTATAGGGGAGATGGGGTTGCCGGACTTTTAGGCCCTGTCTCGTTGAGTATATGTGAATAATCAGAGAACTTGTTATTATTGTAAAAGCAATAATAATCCACACAATAAGCAGCTATTTGCTATTTTTTATAGTGATAGCTGCTTTTATATTTGTGTTTGAAATGAAGACACATAATTGAACAGTATATCCCTTAGCGGAGCACAATTTATTTACAAATGAAGAAGATTTTAATACTATCCCTGTCCGTATTGAGTACACTTTTATTTTCTGCTTGTACGGATCAAGCTAATCAGCCGGAAAGTCAGGCAGAAACTATCATAGGAAAACACACTATCCGCTTTACGGAACCTCCTAAACGTATACCCGCGCCCCATTCGGTCGATGCACCTTTGTTGGGGAATGGTTTTACCGGGGTTGCCTTGTCGGGAACACCGGAGTCGCAGGTCTTTTATGTCGCCAGGAATGATTTCTGGAGACTGAAGTCTGCTTTGGACGAATCATTTCCTCTTGTCCTGGGTAAGATAGAACTGGATATCCCTCAATTGAAAGATGCCTCCTATCTGGTGGAACAACAGCTATATGATGCCGTATCGACCGCCCGCTTTACCAAAGGGGATATTTCCGTTTCCTATAAAGCCTTTGTTCCTGCCACGGAAGATATGTTGATTGTGGATTTGAATATGGAAGGGAATGGTTCTGTGGAAGGTACTGCCGGCATATCTTTCTTGGGAAAAGAAGAACAGATTGATAATCCGCCTCGTGAGCGGATATTCCCCGATGTCAGGGAGCATGAGACGAGACCGAATGGTATCGAGTATCTGTCCCGTGCCTTCGTAGACTCTGTCGATATACCGACTAAAGGTGCTATGGCGTTACGGGTGATCGGATCAACGGATGGCAAATTCACCCTGGAACCGGGAAAAAAGGTCCGTTTGGTGTGTGCCTTCTCCAGCAATTTCAAGAGTGACGATTGTGTGGCTACCGTCATAAAAAAAGTAGAAGATTTTACTCTGGCACGACAGGCTGAGATAGAGAAAAGCCATAAAGAATGGTGGCGGAATTATTGGGAAAAATCGTATGTCAGCATACCGGACAGTGTAATTGAAAAACAATATTATCTATCTCTTTATGGTATGGGCTCCTGTAGCCGGGATATTGATTTTCCACCCTCTATTTTTGGTACTTGGATCACGAAGGAACGTCCTTACTGGAATGGGGATTATCATCTGAACTATAACCATATGGCCCCTTATTATGCGCTTTACTCGGCAAACAGGATTGAGCAGGCTGATCCCTATATTTCCTCTATGCTAGCACAGATAGAGAGAGGTAACTATTACTCGGAGAAAGTCACCGGTATTCCGGGAGGCATTTTGCTACCTGTAGGTGCGGGACCATTAGGTGTTGAGACGACCCGCAGGACTCCGTTCATGGATACCTATTATTATGACTGGATTAAAAGCGGAAATATAGAAGACGAAGGTATGTTCTGGGGACAAAAAAGCAACTCCGCCTATGCTGTCGTTAATATGTCTATGCAGTTTTATCATACCTGGGATGAAGCCTATACTCGGAAAGTGTATCCTTTTGTAAAAGGGGTTGCCACCTTTTGGGAGAATTACCTGACACGTGAAGGTGACCGCTATGTCATTTATAATGATGCGATCCATGAAGGTACGGTCGGGACGATGAATCCTATTCTTTCATTGGGACTGGTGCGGATGGTGATGCAGACCGTTTCTGACATGAGCGCTCTTTTGGGAGTCGATGAAGAAAAGAGAACGCAGTGGCAGTTTATCAAAGAACATCTTCCCGATTATCCGCTGCAGGAGCGAAACGGTAAGACAGTCTTCCGGTATACGGAAAAAGGTTGCGACTGGTGGGACGGAAACACACTGGGAATCCAGCATATTTATCCGGCAGGCCAGATCGGTCTGAACAGTGATCCCAGGTTACTGGAGGTCGCTTATAACACAGTCGATGAAATGCAACGTTGGCTGGATTCTAATGGAAGTAACAGTTTTTTCCCGGCAGCCGTGCGGATCGGTTATAAGCCGGATAGCATCCTGGCTCATTTGAACACTTATTCAAAACACACTTACCCGAATGGATTCCAAGCAGGTAACCCGCATGGCATCGAAAACTGGAGCACGGTACCTAATACGATCAACGAAATGTTCTGTATGGGACACCAGGATATTATCCGTGTCTTTCCTGTATGGCCTCGCGATAAGGATGCGTCGTTCCATCAGATCCGGGTGGATGGTGCCTTCTTGGTTTCCAGCGAACTGAAAGGCGGAGCAGTCACATCTTTGACTCTTGTCAGCGAGAAAGGTCGCGATTTAACTTTGCAGAATCCGTGGAAAGGTAAGAAAGTCGAGATTACAGACCCGGTTGCCGGTAAGAGAACCGTGGACGGTGATTTTATAAAAATGAAGACAGAGGCAGGTCAGACGTATCGGTTTGCTATGGGGAAATAAAGGTTTGCAATAATAAACCACTTAATAAGCAGCTATTTTTTATAGTAATAGCTGCTTTTATATTTGTATGGTAACGCCACCATTTTCCAGTCCGTTACCTCGCTTATGCAAAACAATGTTAAATAACTGTACTCGAATCACGGAAACTATAACGGTATAGTATCCTTAATATAGATTCGGTAATAATGCAATGTATCATTTATAGAAAAAATACCACGAATGCACAAAATTGAGCAGTTATCAGACCAACAGTTAATGAAAGAGATTATGTCTGATAACTTTAAAGCTTTTACAGAGCTTTACAATAGATATAAACATACTCTCTTTCAGTTTGTCATCCGGCTTTCGCACGGCGATTATTCGATGGCAGAGGAAGTTGTGCAGGAGACATTTATCATTATCTGGGAGAACCGGAAGAAGATTGTGGTTGAATTTTCATTTCAGGGTTATCTGAAAAAGGTATCTCGTAACCTGTTTCTGAAAGAAACGGCAAAACGTATTCAGGAACAGTTGATGATCTCACAGATTGAGAATGTCAGGGAAGCCGAGAATTGTGTGGAGGATGAAGTCGAGTTGAACCTGTTGCTGGAGGAAGTGGAGCGTATCATCTCCATGTTGCCACCCGCCAGGCAAAAAGTCTATCGCTTGAAACACATCGAGCATCTTTCGCAAAAGGAGATAGCCAGCCTGTTGGGTATTTCGGAAAACACGGTGGAGAGTCATCTGAAACAGTCGACAAAGTTCCTTTCCCAGATGTTGAGAGCGAACAGGGGTGACTTGCTGAATGGCATAGCTTTATTACTTTATCCTATTTTTTCATTCTTATTTTAAAGGAATAACTATGAGCAGACAAATTGAATTATTAGATAAATTCTACGATAATAAAGCTACTGAAAGTGAAAAACGTCAGTTAGCCGGACTGTTGAATGACCCGGACAGGTGGACGGATGATTTTGATAAAATATGGGATCATTCCTTCGGTCATATGCCTGATTCGACAGACGAGCGGATTTTTAAGGCTATCACTGCAACGGCTAACCCAACAAAGATAAATATCAGAAAGTTTTTTATGCGTATGGCTACTTGCGCGGCTGTTTTCGGTGCCGTCGCCATATCGTTATTCTATTGGAACGAAAACCGATTGTTAACCAAATATAACGATATGACCGTAGAAGTAGGTCACGGACAAAAGTCGGATATTTCCTTGCCGGACGGCACAAT
Source organism: Parabacteroides goldsteinii DSM 19448 = WAL 12034 (assembly GCF_000969835.1). GTDB lineage: Bacteria > Bacteroidota > Bacteroidia > Bacteroidales > Tannerellaceae > Parabacteroides > Parabacteroides goldsteinii. The sequence goes on along the minus strand of NZ_KQ033912.1, from coordinate 835,060 downwards.
AGTCCATCTGAATGCCGATTCCAAACTGCGTTATGGCAGTCATTTTAACGGGAAACAGCGTCAGGTCGAACTGACCGGCGAAGCCTATTTTGATGTAGCAAAAGATGCCCAATCTCCTTTCATCGTAAAAGCCGGCGATATCCAGGTACGTGCTTTGGGGACTTCATTTAATGTCCATGCTTATCCTGATGATGAAAATATCACGACTTATCTGGCAGAAGGTTCGGTTATAGTTTCATCGCCGGAACAGTCCCTTCATTTAAGTCCGGGGGAAGTGGCTGTCTATTCGTTGGCAGATACCCGGATGACAAAGAAACAAGAGGAGGATGACCGGTTGTTTATCGCCTGGATGAATAATGAAATGGTATTCAACGATGAGCCGATCCTGAATATTATCAAACTGCTGGAGCGTAATTATAATGTGAAGTTTGAGATTAAAAGCGATAAGCTGAATAGCATTACTTTCACCGGTACACTGAAAAATGCCAGCTTGCAATCAACGTTATATGCTTTGCAATTTACCTCTTCTGTCTCTTATAAGAAAAAAGAGGACGTGATAGAACTCTATAGTGATTAACCCTTTAAATATTATCGATATGACCTAGAAAAAACACATGTACGCAAAAAGGGAAAGTGCTTGCAACACCTTCCCCTTCATTAGTCAATCAAGAGAGTTGAAAATTCGCAAGTAATCACTCTCTGGTAATTAACCATTTAATACTACACAAAAGTATGAATAAAAAATCAGAAACTATTTCTTCCTTTATTCAAAAAAGAAAGATTATGAGAAAAGTAGGGGCTATATGTTTGTCTGCCTTTCTCACAACTTCAGTATTTGCACAGGTAACTGTCAACGTAAAGCAACAAACGATCAAGCAGGCGTTACGTACTATTGAGAAAGCTACAGATTACCGATTCTTTTATAGTAATCAACTTCCAGATTTGGATAAGAAGGTAACTTTCGAGGTGAATAACCAATCAATAGAAGCAACAATGAGCAAGTTGTTGAGCGGTACAGGTTTGGTTTACGAAAAGAAAGAAGATAATCAGATTTATTTGGGGATAAAAGAAAGTAAAAGTGGGCAGAAAGAAAATAAGAAAATTACAGGAACGATTGTTGATGACAATGGTGAACCGGTAATTGGTGCAAATGTATCTATTAAAGGGTCAACGGTTGGTACGATTACTGACATTGACGGAAATTTCAGCTTGGATGCAATGTCTGGGGCGACATTGCTCATATCCTATATAGGATATGAAACTCAGGAAATCACGGTCAGTAATCAGTCTGTGTATAACATAAAATTGTCTGAAGATACACAAGCGTTGGATGAAGTTGTAGTGGTTGGTTATGGTACTCAAAAGAAGATAAACCTGACTGGTGCCGTGGCAACAGTAACTCCGGAAGACATCCAAAGTCGGCCGATAACCAATGTGACACAGGCCTTGCAAGGTGTCACTCCAGGTTTGAATATTACGTCATCATCTAAATTTGGAGGTGAAGTCGGTAGTCCCATGGATATGAATATCCGTGGTGTAGGTTCTTTGACAGAAGGGTCGGGTAAACCTTATGTATTGGTGGATGGTGTACCTATGGAACTGGATTTGGTCAATCCGAACGATATTGAAAATATCTCTATCTTGAAGGATGCTTCTTCGGCTGCAATTTATGGAGCAAGAGCTGCCTATGGTGTTATCCTGGTTACTACCAAATCTGGCTCGAAGGACGAGAAGTTCACTATCTCTTATAATGCAAACTTTGGCTGGAAGACACCTACCATGTTGCAAAAGACCGTTAATTCGTTGGATTTCGTCACGGCTATGAACGATGCTTGCGACAATGCCGGGGTGACGCACCTGTACACAGACGAAATGGTCGAACTGGTAAAGAAGAATATCGCCAGTGGTAATAGGATGGATGGTGTTATACCGGATCGTTCCAACCCTACGCAATGGGGACAGAATGGTGATACGTATGCCAATACGGATTGGACGGATGTTTATTTCAAAAATTGGGCATTTCAAAACAGCCATGACGTATCTATTACAGGTAGAACCGGTAAATCGTCTTACTATGCCGGTTTGGGTTATATGAAACAGGAGGGGCAGTTGAATTTCTTCGATGAAAACTATCGTAGATATAATGTGACGGTAAATAATAGTACTAAGCTTACTCCTTGGTTGACTTTTAAGTTGAACTCCAAGTTTGCACGAAGCGACCGTGACCTGCCTGTGGGTTATAGCGGATACGACCGTACCGTAAATTATCACATGATAGCAAGAGCTTATCCGACATTACCGGTTAGAAATCCGAATGGCGGTTTTATGGAGTCTAACAGTGTAGTTCAGATTTTGCAGGAAGGTGGTTCGGAAAAACAAGAGACTACTACAGCTTACATCACGCCCAGTTTCGAAATAAATGTGCTTGATGGATTGAAAGTGAATGGAGACTTTACCTATAATTATGTGGGATATAACCGTGATACCCATTTTGCCAAAGTGTATGTACAGGATGTAAAACCGACTGAGTCTCATTATCACCATGCGAATAACTTCAACCAAATAGAAGAGGAGCAACGGACGGATACGTACACTACCGGTAACTTGTATGCTAACTATCAAAAGGCGTTCGGCAAGCATTCTTTGGATGCTTTGGTCGGTGGACAGCTTGAATACTTCAAGCGAAAAGGTTTGAAAGGTTCTAAACGCGACCTGATTACTGATAATGTCCCGTCTATTGGTACGGCTACCGGATTGACTAATTTGAGTGACGAGATCTCTGAATGGTCTACTGTTGGTTCCTTCGTCCGCTTGAACTACTCGTTCGACGATCGTTATATGTTTTCCTTCAATGGTCGTTATGATGGCTCATCCCGTTTCCGTGAAGGCAAACGGTTTGGTTTCTTCCCCTCTTTCTCTGCTGCCTACAATATGCATCGTGAGAAATATTGGGAACCTATCGCACCGATTGTAAACACATTCAAACTTAGGGCTTCATATGGTACGCTGGGTAATCAGGAAGTACCTAACTATTTGTTCTATGAAACTATTCCTATCAAGACGAATTTAGAATATATCATCAATGGGGCTCGTCCTATCTATACGCAAACACCGGATTTGGTTAGCTGGGACTTGACTTGGGAAGAGTCTCGCACCTTGAATATTGGTGCAGATATGTCTTTCTTGGATAACCGTTTGAGCGCAACTGTTGAATGGTATTCACGTGAGACAGTCAATATGTTTGGTCCGAGTGAAGCACTTCCGGCTGTGCTGGGTAAGGAGGCTCCTAAGAAAAACAATGCTTCATTGCGAACAAATGGATTTGAACTTACCTTGAATTGGAAACACCGTGTGAACAAGGATTTCAGCTACTCTATCACCGGTACGTTGGCTGATGCCCAAACAGAGGTAACTAAGTATAACAATCCGACCGGGATTATCTCGGATAAAACCTATTTTAAAGGACAAAAACTGGGTGATATCTGGGGATATGTAACCGATGGATTCTTTACTAGTGAAGAGGATGTCAAGAAGTCACCGGATCAATCGGCTATCCACGCTAAATGGAATCCCGGAGATATGAAATACATAGATTTGAATAAGGATGGTAAGATTGACTGGGGTGACAATACGATAAATAACCCCGGCGACAAAAAAGTCTTGGGTAACAATACACCGCGTTTCTTGTATGGTTTGATGTTTGCCGGTCAATATAAAGATTTCGATTTCAGTGTATTCTTTCAAGGTGTTGGTAAGCGCGATGTGTTTATCGGTTCTACTACTTATTTCGGTTTTCAGGGTAATAAGTATTTTGATAACGTTCATGAGCATAATATGGATTATTGGCGCGAAGATAATAAAGACGCATTTTTTGCTCGTCCTTATTCAACCGGCGAAGTGAGCAAGAACCAGCAGGTACAGTCTCGTTTTATCCAAAACGGTGCTTATTTGCGTTTGAAAAACTTACAACTGGGTTATACGTTGCCAAGCGAATTGTTGCAAGGAGTAGGTATTGACAAACTTCGTTTCTACTTCTCTGGCGAGAACCTCTTGACCTTCACGAAATTGATGGATGGCGTAGATCCAGAAGGTACTTCCGGAGCATGGGGGGATGCGAAGTCTTATCCGCTCTCATTAGTATGTTCGTTTGGTGTAAATCTTACTTTTTAATTGATTAGGGATATGAAAAAGAAATTATTGATATGTGCCTCTGTTTTAGCTTCTGCATTGGTAAGTTGTGATTCATTTCTCGACAGAGAGCCTTTGGATAAAATTAGTAGCGAAGCCTATTTCAAGACAGCTAAGGATTTGGAACTTTATGTGAATCAGTTTTATACAGTTTTTCCAGCATTTGGCGGTTTCGGTATCGGTTATTTGGCTACTGACGGTAATAGTGACAATATGGTTACTGAAGATTACAATACTCAGTTGGCCGGCTATACGACGGTACCTGGAAATGCTAGTGATGCCGGATGGAATTGGGGAGAGATCCGTTCTATTAACTATATGTTGGGTAATCTGGGACACATGGAGACTGCGTTCGATCAAAACAAGCAATTTATCGGCGAAGCGTACTTCTTCCGTTCTTACTATTATTTCTCTTTATTGAAAAAGTTTGGCGATTTGCCTTGGGTCAATGAGGCATATGATACTGACTCTAAAGAGTTGTTCAACCCGCGTGTTGCTCGTAACGTTATCGTTGATTCTATGTTGGTTGATTTAGACAAGGCTATCGAGTATATTCCGGAAAAAGGCAAGGTTGATGCCGGACGTTTATCTAAAGAGGCTGCTTTGCTGTTTAAATCGCGTGTGGCGTTGTATGAGGCTTCTTGGGAAAAATATCATCAAGGTACCAAGTTTGGTGTGGAAGGATCGGACTATAACGTTTATTACCGTGTGGCTGCTGATGCGGCTAAGCAAGTGATGGATATGGGAACCTATTCTTTGTTTACGACCGGCGATCCGAATACCTCTTACTACAATTTGTTCAATAAAACGGAGTTCCAAGATAATCCGGAAGTCATACTTGCACGTACCTATTCGCTTTTACTGGGATTGACTCATAGAGCGCAGAATTATCTGATCTATAGAGGATCCCGTACTGGTTTGAGCAAGAGCTTGGTAAATGATTATCTTTGTTTGGACGGAAAGCCTGTTGCTGCACATCCGGAACATTCAGATAAGAACTTGACTGACGAAATAAAAGATCGTGATCCCCGTCTGGCACAAACTATTTGGTGTCCGGGTGACTTACGCTATGGAGTTGGTGAAGAACCTTTGTATTTCGAACTTCCTTTTTTGAATTTGACAGGCGAACAGCATTGTACGACTGGTTATCAGTTGAAGAAAGGTTCTGATCCTTATTGTGTGGATACGGAAAATGCAGAGACTGGCGTTATCGTGTTCCGTTATGCAGAGGCTTTGCTGAATTATGCAGAAGCTAAGGCTGAGTTAGGTGAAATCACGCAAGAGGATGTGGATAAAACAATCAATGTCATTCGCCAGCGTGTGGGTGTGGCTGGTCTCCAGTTGAATAATATTGCGAACGACCCGAATTGGCAGTTCCCTGCCCTTTCTCCAATTATTAACGAAGTCCGTCGTGAAAGACGTGTGGAGTTTGCTTGCGAAGGCTATCGTTTGGACGACTTGATGCGTTGGAGAGCACACGAACTGATTGTAAACAAACGTTTGAAGGGATATTATTATAATGCTTCTGATTTTCCGGAGATCGTTGTTGGAGAAGGTGTTTATTTGGATGAAAATGGGTATGTAGATCCTTATCAGGTATCTTTGCCTAACGGATTCCAGTTTAATCCGGAAAGAGATTATTTGTTACCATTGCCTACCACAGAACTGGTATTGAATGGTAAATTAGAGCAAAACCCAGGTTGGAATTAAGTTCTTAGGCTTAGATGCCCTCAGTCCCTAGACCAAGCCCCCTCAGTCTAGGGACTTACTTTGTCTCAGTTTGGCAGGGAGTAATAATCCACTGAAAAGGTATTTATTTGCTATATTATAAAGAAATGGGAGTTTGTATTTTTGTAGCTTTGATAATTATAAGAATAAGATTTTATGAAAAAGCATTGGAACATTATAGGTCTATTGATATTGTCAATATTTCTGTTCTCCTTTAAACCCAAGGAGAAAGATCCTGAAATTATTTATTTGCGGGAAAACCCTACACCGGGAATGCAGTTGGCTGCTACCGAAGTCCAAAAGTATGTTTATCAGCGGACGGGTAAATTGTTGCCGATAAAGAAATTTGGGAAAGGAAAGGCGGTATCTGCCATCATGTTGATATGTGATAGTATGAAGTTGGAACCTGAGGCGTTTAGCCTTTCTGTTGAAAATTCGTCCCTTTATTTGAAAGGTGGGTCGGATGTCGCCCTTTTGTATGCTGCTTACCAATATGCCGAATTGTTGGGCGTACGGTTTACATTACATGGAGATATCATTCCGGACACTCCCTATCAGGGTTCTTTGTTGCAATGTGGTAAAGGGGATTATAAGCCGTTATTTGCATTAAGAGGCTTATTGCCTTTCCATGACTTTCCGGAAGGACCGGATCTGTGGAACGAAGATATGTATAAGTCTTGCATGACACAGATGGTAAAAATGAAAATGAATTTCTTTTCGTTACATACTTATCCGCATGTAGAGCCGAATGTTTGGGTTGGCTTGCCGGAGGATATGGATAAAGAAGGAAATGTAACTTATTCGTATCCTACAACCTTAGCTAATACCAGCCGTCCGGGAGCTTGGGGATATTCGGCTATGGATACACGTGATTATTGCTGCGGAGCTTCTGCTCTATTTAAAGATTCTATATACGCCAGTCCGCTTGTAGAAGGACTTTTGCCATGGCCGAAAGGGCAAGATCAGATGAACGAAGTGTTTAATCGTACCGGAGCTTTATGGGATGATGCATTCTCTTTCGGTAAACAATTGGGTATTCGCTTTTGTGCAGGATTGGAATCACCTTTGTCTATTCCTAAAGAAGTGGCAGAACGTTTGAAAGAAAAGAACATAGCTCCTGGAAGTCGTGAGGCGAAAGAATTATTATATAAAGGTATTTTTTCACGTATACAGAAAAGACATCCATTGGATTATTTCTGGTTGTGGACTCCGGAAGGATGGACTTGGGGGACTCCTTCTAAGGAATCTATACAGAGTACGGTGGAAGATGTTCAGATCGCTCGTTCCGTATTGTCAGAAATGGGGGATCCTTTCGGTTTCGGATTAAGTGGTTGGGTATTAGGACCACCTAATGATACGAAGTTGTTTGACCAATATTTACCAGCCGGTGACTTTATGTCTTCATTGAGCCGTTTGGTAGGGCAGGAGCGTATTGATCTCGGATATAAAGAACTTTCAAATAGCCGTATGAAAATGCCTGTTCTTTGGCTGGAAGACGATCCCGCCTTGACTACTCCGCAATTTTGGGCAGGACGTTTGCGTAGTGATATAGCAGAAAGTTATGCGGCAGGTTGTAGCGGTATAGTAGGTAATTTTTGGCGAACTCGTTCTATCGCTCCCAATATTATAGCAATGGCTGATGCTTGTTGGGAACAGGAGGATTGGAATCCAGATTTTGGAAAGCCGTATCAGTATGTCCCTGTGCCGACGAATGATATTCGGATAGGCGGTGTCGGGACAAACTATTACAGGCATATCAAAGGGACGGAAGACCAGTATCTATATAATACCCAGCGTTACGATTTGGAAGGCTTTAAAGTGAAGGTACCCAACGGAAACTATAAAGTGACTTTCTTGTTCAGTGAAACTATGTTTAACGAACCGGAAAAGCGTGTTTTTCATCTGAAGATACAGGATTCGGAAATATTGCGGAATATAGATGTTTTTAAAGCAGCCGGACGTGATAGTGCTTATACGATTACTTCCGGTATGGTCAAGGTGGATAATTATACGTTGAATATTCAGTTTGAACCGGTGGTTGGTCCTACGTTTTTATCCGGATTTATAATTGAAGGGAAAACGGCAGATGTGAACCAAATCAAAGGTACGCCTTACAGGCGGTGTATAGATGTAGGCGGCGGTTTATATAAAGATTTTGAAGCTGATTTGAGTGAACAAGTAGGAAATAAACAGCAAAAGCCTCGTGATATGTCTGCCACTTCCCTGTATCAGGATTATGCGTGTCATGAATTCGGACCGGAAGTGGGTAATCGGGTGGCTGCCATTTTTGAATCGTTGGATGGAACAGTCGGAAATGAGGGACATTTGGGATTCCGTATGCCTCGTCCGGCAGCTTGGATTACTGGTCCGGGTGTTATTCAACCCAATGAAACGCCTTGGGAGGAAGAAGCGGTTAAATATGCATTTGTCGATTCTTTATATGCCTTACGAGGGCTGATCAAAGGGAAAGGGAATAAAGCCCGTTTTGATTATTGGTTGAATACGTTCTCTTGTTTGCGAACGATGGGTGAATTAGGGTGTATGCGCGGATTGTTGGATAAACAGATGCAAGAGTTGTCTGCCTTGTTGTCAGAGAATGAGAAACGCTCTTTTGTAGAAGATAAAATACTTCCTTTGCGAATAGACCTGTCACGTAAATGGGAACAGATGATCGGTTATTTGATGCAAACTGTATATACATCCGGAGAGTTAGGAACTCTTATCAATTTAGAATCACAAACCCGGAAGACTTACGGATTCCTGACTAAATACGATAAAGAATTGGAAACAGCCTACGGGAAGATATTACCGGCTGAAATAGGTTTGTCTAAAACCTATTCGCAGTCTCCCCGCCTGATTGTTCTCAATGAACGTACGGTTCTTGATAAGGAAGAAGACTATAAGATGGAGGTAGTTGTTTTAGGAATGACTAATTCAGATAAAGTTCCGGTCTTGATGTATCGTGAATTGGGGAAAGGAAAGTTCAAAGCTATAAAAATGGTCTGTGAGAAAGGAAATATCTTTAGTGTACAGATCCCGGATAATACAGGAAAAACGCTCGAGTATTATGTTTCGATGGAGATAGAAGGAAAAGTCTTATCTTACCCTGCATCTGCACCTGAGAAGAATTCAACTTGGGTTAGGCTGTAAGTAAGCAATAATAATCCACCAAATAAGCAGCTATTTGCTATTTTTCATAGCGGTAGCTGCTTTTATCTTTGTACCCGATAAGATATGTCGCATTGAAAATGAATATTCGTATCATGAAAAGAGTAAATCTGTTCTTCTGCCTCCTGTTGCAACCTTTGTGGCTTTGTGCGCAAACGATATTGCCATTGGTAAGTCCGGCGGAAATATTAAAAGCAGAGATCCGGGTGAGTGACAAGTTCGTGGATATCGATCTGTTTGACAAGGGAGGGAAAGTTGTCGAGGCGAAAACTTTGCAACTGGAGTTGGATAAAACCATATTAGCCGGAAACTGGCAGGTAGCCGGTCAGACGAGAACTTCGGTCGACCAGACCTGGCAACCGGTTTACGGCGAACGTTCGCTGGTAACAAACCGGTATAATGAATTGGAACTGTTGCTTCGTTCCGATGAAAACCAAAAAGAAATGACATTGCTTGTCCGTTTGTATGACGAGGGACTTGCTTTCCGTTATGCTTTCGACAAAGTGGATTTCTGGAACTGCACGTTGGTGGATGAGAAAACACAATTCCTGTTTGCGCGAGATTGTGATACTTGGGTGACAGGCGGGGCACAAGGAGCTTATTCTAAAACCAAGTTGGGAGCCTTGAAAGGTACGGCCGATCGCCCGCAGGTCGTGCAGATTTCTGATAAACAGTTTGTGGCAATCGGCGAAGCGGCTTTGGTGGACTATTCACGCATGAAACTGGGTAAGAGTGAAGAAGGAATCGGTGTACAATCGGTTTTGTCAGGTAAGGTAAATCTTGATTTGGCGGGTTACCGATCTCCTTGGCGTTATGTGATGGTGGCCGATCATCCCGGGATGTTGGTACAGAACAATTATTTTGTCTTGAATTTGAATGAACCTAACCAAATAGAGAATACGAGTTGGATCAAACCGGGGCAGGTGATTCGTGAAGTGACATTGACTACAGCCGGAGGATTGGCTTGTGTGGATTTTGCTGTAGAAAACGGGATTGAATATGTAGAGTTTGATGCCGGTTGGTATGGGGATGAGTATAATCCGGAATCGGATGCATCGACTATAACCGTCGATCCCAAACGCTCAAAAGGTCCGCTGGATCTTCATAAAGTGATAGAGTATGCTAACCAAAAAGGGATTGGCATTATTTTGTATGTCAACATGAAAGCTTTATCGAAACAATTGGATCAAATACTTCCTTTATATAAACAATGGGGAGTAAAGGGCTTGAAATATGGCTTTGTCGATGTCGGCGACCAATATTCGACAGCCTGGCTGCATCAGGCAATCCGTAAAGCGGCCAAATATGAACTCATGGTCGATGTTCATGACGAATACCGTCCGACCGGTTATTCCCGTACCTACCCGAACCTGATTACGCAGGAAGGTATCCGTGGAGATGAGGAAAGTCCGAACTTGAATCAGGCGATTTATACGTTATACAACCGTATGATTTGCGGGGCAGGCGATTACACGAACTGTTTCTTTGCCGAACGTGTGACGGAAAAGATGGGCGGACGTGCGGCTCAATTGGCTAAACGTATTGCCATTTACAGCCCGTGGCAGTTTATCTTCTGGTATGACCGTCCTTACAAGGCTCCGTCACGTGACGGAGGTGCCGGTTCAACTGAATCGGTGATTAAGACGGATGCTATAACCGACTTTTATTGTTCGATTCCTGTTGTATGGGATGATACCCGCTTTTATGAAGGCGATATGGATTCGTATGCGGTAGTTGCCCGCCGTTCGGCATCCGACTGGTATGTCAGCATCCTGAATGCCGGCGATAAACGGCAGGTCGTATTGCCGCTTGATATGTTGAAAGACCAGTCCCGGTATAAAGCGACTTTATATTATCAGGCACCGGGTAAAAAGAAAGAAGTTGTCAGCGTGAAGGAAATCAAATTGCAGGGACAGGAAAACCTGACGTTGGATGTGGAAGGTAACAGCGGTTGCGTATTGTACCTTACGCAAGATTGGCCCCAACGCTCTTACCAGGCCGGACCTGTCGACATGGAGGTTGTGCAGCGTGGAGATTCGGAGTTTCCTGTCGGTTTTTCGGCATTTTCGCTGGAAGATCATTTTGTTTGGTGCGGTTCGGCTATCCGGGCGGAAGAGGATGGAAGATACTATCTGTTTTATTCTGCCATGGAGTCGGGAACCGGACATCCGCCTTTTGTCGATGCCTGGCTGTTAGGGTCGAAGATAGGGGTCGCTGTTTCCGATTCTCCTTATGGGGGATACAAAAATATTGGTTTTGTCTATAATAAGGACGGCTATACTCCGGACCGGAGTTCGTGGGATGCCCAGACCGTTTCGAATACACATATCAAGCGCTTTAACGGGAAATATTACCTGTATTACTGCGGTTCGGTAGACCCCGGAGAGAATGCCCGTATAAAAGGAACGCTGAGTAAAAGGGACCGTATCCAGCAAAACCAGAAATTGGGAGTGCTGTGTTTTAACTCCATAAAAGACTTGCTAGAGGGTAAATATACCTGTAACGAACAACCGTTGCTTATTCCCCGTTCGCGGGTAAAACCGAATAATGTGTTGGAACCGTCGCCGGAAGGAACAGCGGTGAAACCGGATAACCTTATCATGGTGAATCCGGCTGTCGTCTATTGTCCGGCAAACCGGAAATATTTCCTTTATTTTAAAGGGAATGTCTATGACCCCGGTTGGCGTGGTGTGCATGGTGTGGCCATCTCCGACGAACCCGCCGGCCCTTTCCGGGTATTGGACGATAATGTCTTTGAATTTGAAACAGGTACGGATCAGAAATTGAATGCCGAAGACCCGTATGTCTGGTATCACCGCAAAGACCGATGCTTCTATGCTGTCTTCAAAGATTTTACCGGAGGATTTACCCAAGGTAAGCCCGGTCTGGCTATCATGTATTCAAAAGACGGCCTTCATTGGGAATTGCCCGAGCACTCTTTATTTATGAACAAGGAGATTATCCTGAAGAATGGCGAACATGTCGATGTGGACCGTCTCGAACGTCCCCAATTGTTTTTAGATGAAAACGATGACCCTATAGTCCTTTATTCCGCCTGTTCCATCACCCCGTTGAATCAGAAGAAAGATGGTAGTTCGTTTAATATACAGATTCCGATAGTGAGGCAATAATAATCCATTAAAATAGCAAGATTGTTTATGCTGTCTTTTCGCTAATTAGTTGTAATTTTGTTCTCTTGAATAGACAATAAATTTTATTGGTCGATAATATAGTAGCCATCATAAAAATGAAATTAGAGACTCTGATAGCAGAATGCACCGCATACGATTTTAAATTGATGCTTGAAGAAAGGAAGCCTAAGAGTTGGGTAAAGAGTATAAGTGCTTTTGCCAATGGTTTGGGCGGTTCCCTTTTCTTTGGTATAGACAACGATGGTGTTGTCAGAGGTCTTGATGATATGCAGCATGTTTGTGAAACCATCAGTAGCAAGATTCGCGATTACATGGATCCATTGCCTGATGTAGAGATGATTCCTTGTACACGGATTATAAAGTTGAAGACCATTCTTTCACAATATTGGCAAACACTTTTAAAACGCGTACAAGCCAAGAGTGGAATAAAAAATATCTTTTGTCATTTGGACTCGTCACGAACACAGAACGTCTCACTAATGCAGGTGCATTGTTTGCCGATGATTCTCCATTGTGGCAATCACGTCTGTATTGTACACGGTGGGACGGCAGGGTAAAGGGAGACGCTATTAATGATGCTGAGTTCACATGTGTTGATGTTGCTTCGTGAAGGGATGAACTTTGTAAAATCAAACACAAAGAGAGGTTGGGAGAAATTGCCTAATGGGCGAAAAAATAAACCAGAGTATGCGGAACGCGCAGTTCTTGAAGCGATGGTTAACCATTTTATCCACCAAGACTATACTGTTATGGGGAGTGAGGTTCATCTTGATATTTATGATGACCGCCTTACTGTAACATCACCCGGAGGTATGTATAATGGTGCATTGATTCAAGACTTGGAGATTGCAGATGTTTCTTCCGAAAGACGCAATCCGATACTCGCAAATGTGATGGCACAATTGGACTATATGGAGAAGCGGGGCAGTGGACTTACACGTATTTGTAATGAGACCCAGGCTTTGGATGGGTATAGGGATGAACTAAAACCTGTATTCAAATCTACTTCAACTCAATTTCAGACCACCATCTTTGCCTCCTCCGACATATTGAATGTCGGAGAGCATGACGGAGACGTGTCGGAGACTAAACTCACAGAGCGACAGATGAAAATGCTTAATCTTATAAAAGAGTTACCAACAATCACCGCCAAGAAAATGTCGGAGACTTTGTCGGTGAGCCAACGCACAGTAGAACGCGATCTTTCTGCATTAAAAAATAAGGGAGTCTTAATGCGTGAGGGTAAAGATAATGATGGCCTGTGGCAAATACTAATAACAATGGGATAATACACAAAATAAACTTGATAGTTATATTATATGCTTGACTAATCATTCTTTGCACATAATTTTGAGACAATCTGATACAAATAGGACTATAGTGCTGCCTTATCCGGCACTATAGTCCTATTTGTATCAGCACTACTGTGCTACAACCGATTAGACCATATTGTCGCCTCTCAAATCCGCCTTGTCGCATTTGTCAACAAATTGTCAACAAAAATCCGGACAAGTTGTGTAATTGCCTTGTACCTTTATTCGGTAAGGGCTCCGGAAGAAAAAGGCTATAATAAATTAGTCGAATGGAAAAGCAAATTACACATCTTTGTGGCGGGTACTATCGCTCGTTCAAGCAGTTTAAAATACATGTAGAAATGATGGATAATAATATGACTTTTTTGCAGGAATGCGCGCGTTTCCTGCTGGAAACGCATGAGGAAAAGAACGAGTTGAAGCAACGTTTCACGAACCTTTTCTTTGAAACCTATGGACAACAGATCGCCGGAGACTGCGGCTGTTCACACCTGGTTTTCGATCATCAACTGATCCCGGTAAGACAACCGGAATTTTTAATCGACCTGATGCACGCTACCCTGGATTTAGGGGTAATAGATTGTTCTTCAGATCATTTAGGCCGAAATCTTAATGCCATTTTCAAAACGAAATTCTCCTTGTCGACCTTCCAGAGAAAGTTGCGCGCCAATACCCTCAGGGAAAGTATGCTGTATGGAAAAATCAAATCATACAAGGACAAATAACCGGTCTGTACATAAAATAATCAACAGTAAACAGTAAGTTAAAAACGGCCGTTTTTCTTTCGGATACCTTCTTTTTTACGGTCTTAGCTGCAATATAATTATACTCTTTTGCCTTTTCCCGTTTACTACCTTTGCCTCTGTGATCTTTTAAACGATGAAAGAGGAAACCTTTATAAGAGTCTTTATATAAGATATTCTTTATATATTAATAAGAGTGTCCCGCCGACTGTCCCACGACTGTCCCAAAGGTTTCGTCTGTGTAGGGTTGAGTGTTTGAAAATGAGAGATTTATGCAACTGTGATGCTGTCCCGTCCCTGTCCAGGTGACTGTCCCAGACTGTAACATGATTGTTTAACTTAAATCGCAAGAGATGAAAGATGAAGATTATCAGAGTGTTAACTCTGGAAAAAGAAAGAAAGGTTTTTTGTGCGTCCCCAATTATTGGCTGGACGACTTTTACTCCGATGAACCGGAGCGGCGTAACAAGGCACGTATTTACCTCTGTTTGCTGAAACATGTTTATTTCGCGGATGGCGAGATCGTAGTCAACGGGCAGCGGATGCCTTGCCGTAAAGGGGAGTGGGTGACCACCTACCGGCAGCTGGAGCAGAAGACCGGGGTGGCGCGGACAACGATCAGCCGCTTGATCAAGCAGCTGGCAGAAGAGGGGAACATCCGTATACGCTACGACGGCCATTTTACCTTCGTGCAATTTCCTCCGGCAGGAGTTCCGAAAGATGTTCCCGCTTCCGACGGAAAAGAGCCGCCTCCCGCCAAGCCTGCGAAGCCTCGTACTCCGCCTGCCGGCCGACCGAATTATAACAGATTTAAAGATAAAGAATCATGAAAAACGAACAACCGAAAAACGCCGGACAGCCAAAGACTGTCAGTGTCGCAGCCGGCAATTACATGAGTACAGACAATGGGATGCCTTCGTCCGAAGAGATGGAACAGGCCGTCGTATTGGCCATCCTGACGCAGAGCACTGCCATTTGCGAAGTGGGCAACCGTCTGCGTCCGGAGATGTTTACCAATCCTGCTTATTGCCTGGTTTACCGGGCGATGCTGGCGCTTTACCAGCATGAGGCGGATATCGATATGCTGAGTGTGGAACGGGAGATGCGACGGATCGACCCGGAGCATGCCACGCAACTGAACGGGCTGGCTTTTATTGCCGATGGCATGTTGAAGGTGCGCAATGCCCGTTTCATCAAGACGTATGCCGCCTGGGTGATCCGTTGCTGGGTGTTGCGACAGGCCATTGCCGGGATGACTGCGCGTATGGTCGAAGCGCGTGAACCGGGTGTCGACGTGATGGCATGGCTCAATGCTTCGCGTAAGGACCTGGAGAAGCTGGAAGAGGAATTTGCCGTACATAGCACTACCCGCACGGCGGCCGAAGTGGGCGACCGGGTGTTGGCGGAGATTTATGACGAGCAGGAGCGGCGCCGTGCAGGCGAGCAATTGCAAATCACTACCGGTATCGATGAGTTCGATCATTATCTGGGCGGACTTTACCGCGGCGAACTGCTCGTGCTCGCCGGGCGTCCGTCAATGGGAAAGACGGCGCTGGCCCTTCACATGGCGTTGGCGGCGGCCCAACAGGGAAAGAAGGTTTGTTTCTTCAGCCTGGAGATGACCGAACGCCAGCTGATCAGCCGTCTGTTGTGTACGTTGAGCGGCGTGGAACCGGACAAGCTGCGTTTTAAACTGATGGATGCCGGTGACCAGCAGCGGCTGGATAAGGCGGCAGCCGAACTGCGCAAGCTGCCTCTTTTCCTCAATTATTGCAGCGGTTGCGGGTTGGCGGAGATACGGGCGCGATGCATGGTGCTGAACCGCAAGCACAAGCTGGATCTGATGATTGTGGATTATCTGAACCTGGTCAACGTCAGTGCCGACCGGGGAGAGGTGAAGGACACGATGGACCTGGCCCTGGGCGAGGTGGCGGGCGGATTGAAGACGTTGTCGATGGAACAGAACGTCGCCTGCCTGGTCCTGGCACAGCTGAACCGTAACTGTGAAACGCGCACCGACCATATCCCGATGATGAGCGACCTGCGCAACTCGGGTGAGATCGAACAGATCGCCGACAGTATCGCAATGGTTTACCGTCCGGAACAGTATGGCGAACTGAGTGACCCTGTTACCCGCGAATCATTTTATCATGTGGGCCGCTTTTTCGTCATCAAGAACCGTAACGGCGGCACCGGCGAAGTGCGTTTCCGTTACAACGACAGCCTGACACAGATTTATCCGTATAAAAAATAAGATCATGAATATGCAACAACTGAAAGCCGCCAATCCGATAGAACGGGTGGCGGCACGCTACGGCACCTTACTGCGTTCCGGAGCCAATTACAAGATGCTTTGTCCTTTCCACGACGACCATCATCCTTCGCTCGGCATCCATGTGGGCGGACAGTATTTCAAATGCCATGCCTGCGGGGCGGGAGGCGATGTGGTCGGGTTGGTGATGGGATTGGAGCGTTGCTCCTTTGCCGAGGCGGTGAAACGCCTGGGTGGGGATAGCCGTGGCGAAGCGGTCCCGGCAACCCGTAACGTACAGGAGCGGACGAAGCAGGTTGTGCCTGAGCCGACCCCGAAAGCGACCCCGGAAGCGACCCCTGAACAGACGCTTGCCCGGAAACAGGGGATGGAGGCGAATGTCCGTTTTTTATCCTCCCTGGTCCCCAGTGCTTCGGGCCATACGGAATTGTCGGCTACTTGGCTCGACTTCGGTGTGGCGCAGGCAACGGCGTTTGTCCCCGATGACTATCGTTACCTGCGTAGCCGTATCGTTTTTCCCATCTATAATGCGGCTGGCGGGTTGACCGGTTTCGGCGGTCGGCGTCCGATGGCGGCTTCGGAGGAGGAACCTAAATACGTGAATAGTCCGAACAGCCTTTGGTTTGACAAGAGCCGGATGTTGTACGGTATCCACCGGGCAGCGGAGGCGATCCGCCGGGAAGGGTTTGCCTACCTGACCGAAGGGTATAAGGATACGTTGGCGATGCATGCGGCAGGGTTGACGAATACGGTGGCCTTGGGTGGTACGGCTTTTACGGAAGGACAGGCGAAGGTGTTGCGTGGTTTTTGTGGACGGGCGGTCCTTTTGCTGGATAATGATCCGGCCGGGCGGTCGGCGACGGAGCGTTTGTTGGCGCAGTCTCCCGGCGGCTTATCCCTGGACAGCCTGCTGTTGCCTACGGCGAAGGATGCCGACGAGTTGTTCCGCCGGCTGGGGCGTGATGGTTTTAACCGGTACATGCGATTGCTTACGGAAGAGGTGGGGAAAGGGGAGAAACGTCTGCTGGCTTTCTGCCTGAAATATCCCGAAGTCGCCTCGCATGTGGAACGGATGCTGGAGGAGGACGATCTGCCGTTTACCTCGGAGCCGTATCGGAATTTATTGCATTTCACGGCGCAGGGTGTGGCTGTTTCCGACCTGCCTGTCCCCGAATCCCTGTTGGCGGAAATCCTTTCCGTTCTTCTTCCGGAGCTACCGCTTCCAGCCGGAGTACCGGCATCCCTGTTGAGTGAAGAGGAAGGTACGGTCTGCCATGAACTGGCCGGACATTTCCGCCTGGAATATTACGAAGAACGTATCCTGAGCGAAACCGCCTGCCTGAACGGACAGCTTCGGGCGGCAACGCCTGCCGACGGCTTCCGTCCCGCCTTGCTGGCAGACCTTTCCCGCCATATATCCCTGCTGGTCCGCCTGGGGGAAGACCTCCAGCGAACGCCGGTGGTGGAGAGGAGGTGGTTGCAATCTTTCTAAATTCGTGTCATTTTGTTGATTAGTAATATGCTTAATGGAAAACTATTTTTATCTTTGTGAGAAATAAAGGTGAATTAAAACAGTAATCATATGAAATCAACAGCCGAAATATTAGAACTACTTCGTGTGTTTAAGGCACAGTCTGCCGCAAAATACGGACTTAGGCGTATCGGCATATTTGGCTCTGTTGCTCGAGGTGAACAAACCAATCAAAGTGATGTTGATATCTGCTATGAAAGCGAACCGCCTTCACTTCTTACTTTAGAACGTATTCAGAGTGAATTAGAGGAGCTACTGGGTTGCTCTGTTGATTTGATAAGGATACGTGAGCATATGAATAGTCGGCTTAAACAGAGAATCTTAAATGAAGGAGTTTATGTTTGACAAAGACATTGCACTCGATAGCCTGTTAAATATCGAAAGTGCGTTGAAACGTCCCGCCCGTTCCTGATTAAAGGAGCCGGCGGGACGTTTCGTTTCCGGTATGTTTCAAGAGAATACCTAACAAATACCGACAAACAAGTACAACCGCCGACAGCCACCGACAATGGCGGACTGCGCCTTTCCGCCGGGGCGTATCTTTACGATGTAATATTACAAGAGAGAGTAAAACAGATTCAGTAACTTTTTAAATCGTAAAATTATGTCAGTAAAGTATCGATTGGTATTGCGGAAGGATATGACCAAAGGGGCGGCAGCCGATGCAAAGTTGTTTTATGCAGCGAGCAGTTCGAGTGGAATGTGTGACCTGGCTGGTTTGTGTGAAATCATTGCCGACCGTTCGGCGGCTACCGCCGGAGATGTGAAGCTGGTGCTCGACGGGCTTCTGTTTGTGGTAAAGCAGAAGTTACAGGACGGGCAGACGATCCAGCTGGGTGACCTGGGTTATTTCCAGGCAGTGTTGGGAAGTAAGGGGTCGCCTACGAAAAAGGAGTTTACCACAGATTTGGTGAGGCGGCCGCGTGTCGTCTTCCGTCCGGGCAAGACCCTGTTGGAGCTGGCCAAGAAGTTGAAGGTGGAGCGTATGGTGCTCGATAAGAACGAACCGGATTCGGGGAGTGGCAGCGGTGGCGGAGATCGCCCGGAAATAGAATAGGCACCGTAGCCGGGATGCGGTCTGTCAGCATCCCGGTGGTCCCAGGTGGCGGAAGATACAGGCTGCCTGTTTAGGCGTCAGTAGCTTACGCCCGGGTTTCCAGCCATTGGCAGCCAGCTGGGACAATAGTTCCTGGCTGACCCCTATCCAGCGGGCGAGTTGCCTGGAGGCACTTTCGGGTTTGACATGCGGGAAATAGAGGATAGCCAGTTCCTGGTAACCCCATGACCGTTCTTTCCCGTAATCGGATTCGGTAGTCTGTTCTTCTGTATTCATAATATACTTTTCTTGAATGATTTACTGTTTCAAATATAGTGAATTATTCTTTGAATGTCAAGCTTTGTGTGATGTTTTATCCGGCTAAATTGAGTTTTTTATGACAAAATATGAGTTTGTAAAACGTTTCCTTCCGGAAGCCGAAGCTGCGGAGAAACGGTTCCATCTGAATCCGGTCGTTATGCTGGCACAGGCTGCCATCGAGTCGGGATGGAATGAAAGTAACCTGGCGAAATTACATCGTAACCTGTTCGGTATTACCGGATATGGCCCGTCCAACGAGTTCTGGCACGGTTGCCGGGTGGAATTGGTCCCGCGCGGATTGCCTTTCCGCAAGTATTCCGATACGCAGAGTAGCTTTCTGGATTATGCCCGGCTGATCGTTACGGCTTATCCGGCCGCTGCCGCAGTCAGTTATTATCCTTCTGCTTTTGCGCATGAAATTGCGTACAGCAAATATATCAGCGAAGTAAACGGCGATAACCGGACCGCTTACTGTCATTTGCTCGACCGTCTGTCGGTTGCGATCGGCAAGCTGATCAAAGTACCGGTGTGTTGATTATCTACTACCAGTAAATTTTTATCGTATGAAAACACTTCGTATCGTTTGTAATTTCCTTTTATCCTTGGTGCAGGCCCTGTTTCCCCGTGGCCTGAAAGGGAGGCACAGCTGCCCAGGCGATCCCGTGGCTGGCGCTGATAGCACTGTTGTCGCTTCTTCTGAAGCAGACGGAGGTGGCGCTGGCAGCCATCGGCGCGATCTTGTCGATCATCCGTCCGGGGACCCATACGCCGCAGAATCCGCATTAGAGGAACCTCCTCCGGCAACCACGGCTGGTAATTTGATGGGGTGGCTGTTGATCGGGGTAGTGGCGGTGAAACTGTTCTGTTGAAAGGAATGTATATTTACAACCTGAAATTCTGCCTCCTGAACTCCATCGGCGAAAGCCCCATCACATTGGAGAATGTGCGGGAGAAATATTGAGATTCTTTAAAACCGAGCTTGTGAGCGATCTGATTCACCTTCATATCAGTCTGGATCAGTAACTTGCAGGCTTTGTTTATTTTCAGGCGTGTGAAATAATCCATAGGGGAGTGGCCTGTCTCCTTAACGAATTTGCGGTAGAAGTATGATTCCGAATATCCGCAGAAATTAGCGAAATCGGCCAGCTTGAGGTTACTCTCGATATTATCGTTCATAAAATGTACGACGCGGTTCATCACATTTTCAGAATACTCTTTGGGACGGAAGTTATTCCGGTAGACATCGATGAACAGGAAAGAACCCAGGAAATGGGCAAAACACAGATTGGCGTAATGCATATGATCCATAGAGGTACTTTCGTTCAGCGTAAAGAAAATCTCCTCAAACAGGTCGAGCCGTTCTTCAATGCGTGACTGGGCGGAAGGAGAGACCGTCGTCGGCTTATCGAAACGGCTGGAGAAAAGAGGGGCTTTGCTTCCCCGGAAATGAATCCAGTAGATCGTCCAGGGACTGGTCTCATCGGCTCCGTAAGCATGCGGAATATTCCGGGGCAGGATAATGAACTGGTTAGCCTCCAGATTTTGCCGTTTCCCGTACAACTCTATCCAGCCGCATCCTTCCTTACAATAGATGAAAAGAAACTCATCGCATCCGGTTGGCCGGTTGATATAATGATGGGAAGCCCTTGAGAAGTATCCCATCGAATAAAGATACAAGTCACTTGTCAGTGGACTATCTTCCATCAGATCGATCATCGGGATAGGAAGATAGATGAAACGTTCGCCGGAAAATCCTAGTTCTACTTTTGCCATTTTTCATGTATTTCGCTATTCACAGCATAAAATAAGCAATAATAATCCACAAATAAGACAAGATTTTGCTATTTTTTATAGGTTGGTAGGACTTTATATTTGTACCTTACTTAAAGTGTGGCTTACAATAAGGGGAAGATCGTATGATGAAAAGAAAATATTCAATATTTGCAGTGTTTATTTTATTGGTAGTTGCAGCTTGCGGAGAGAGTAAGTATGTGCTGCAATCTCCCGATGGCAGTCTGTCCGTAAAGGTCGGGCAGTCGGATAAAGGTGATCTTATCTACCGTTTGGAAAAAGTAATAAGTATGAAGCATTTCAAAATGCTTTAAAGTTGAATTATTTAAATATGATGTTATGATGATGAATATATCAAAAGGTGTGTTTACTCTTTTTACTGTAGTCGGTTTGGCAGCTTGCAGCAATGTGCAGATTGAAGGTTCCTGGATCGAGCCTGTTCCCGGTATGCCTGAGATGGTACAAGGTGTTACGTTAGAGAATGGGGGGAGGGCTACTTCCATCAATATGGCCACCCTGCACTATGAGTCTTGGGAGAAAAATGGAGATAAACTGGTGTTGTCGGGTAAAAGTATAGGTAACCACCAGACTATATCTTTTTCGGACACATTGCAGATAGAAGAGCTTACGACTGAGAATTTGGTGTTGAAAAAAGGAGATTTAGTTATAAAATATCAGAGACAAAACTAGAGTCAGAGGAAGAAACGATATAATTACAACCTGAAATTCTGTCTCATTGAAACAGACGTTAGCACCAGTAGGAGGGGCTTGTTTGATTAAAAACTGCAAGAATCAGAAGATAATGCAAATAAACCGTTAAAAAGTCTATTGATCGGGAAATAAAAGATAGGTTTATTTGTATGCTAAACTAATTGTTGGCAATGAATGTCGTTGATTTTAAATTGAATACAATGAAAAAGAAAATAGCTTATTGTTTGTTTGCATCTGTATTATCTTCTGTGATTTATGCAGATGTTGTTCCGTCTTCAGTCGATTATGTGGTGCGTCCTCTCTATGGTTACAGGGCGGACGGAACTCCCGGGCGTATTGTGACGGTTAAATTGAAAGGAAAGGAACTGAAAGGAGAGCTTTCCGTAGATGTGATAGCCAAAGGAAAAACAGAAAAGAACCATTTTGCATTGAATGCGAAAGATTCGACGGAGGTCGAAATTCTGTTACCTTCCACGGTACCTACAGGGAAGAAGTCGGAAGTCACCTTGGTTCTTCGTGGGGCGGATAAGGTGTATAAGCAAAAAGTCAGTGTTACGCCTATGCGTCATTGGAATGTTTATTTGTACAACCATGCCCACGTAGATATAGGATATACCAATACGCATAAGAACGTAGAACAGCTTCACAAGAATAATATCATTGAAGGGATAAAACTTGCAGAAGAGACGAAGAGCCATCCGGAGGGTGCCCGCTATGTGTGGAACCCCGAAATTGGATGGCCGCTCGAACGCTTATGGCAATCCAATCCGGAGATGCGGGATGGGGTCATAGATGCAATCAAGAAGGGGCAAATGTGTGTGGATGCCAGTTATCTGAACCTGAATACTAGCATTTGTACAGATGAAGAGATGTTCCACATTTTTAAATTTACGCGGGAAATGCAACGGTTAAGCGGGCAACCAGCAGACGTTTTCCAACAGTTCGATATTCCGGGCATATCGTGGGGACTTGTTCCGGTAATGGCACAGGAGGGAGTTCGGTATATCATTTCCTGGCCTAATTCCGACCGGGCGGGAAATGCCCATGCCAATATGGATGGTAAGCCTTTTTGGTGGTTGGGGCCGGATGGAAAATCGAAAGTATTGTTTTTCCAACCTGGCAGTTATGCCAATAGCGGGAGTATGGGAAAAGGCGGAGAGACGGGACGTCCGTGGTTCGGCCAACGTGATCCGGAAAAGGTTCCGAAAGTAATACGTACCGGATATGCGAATGTAGACTTTACCAGGCAGTTGGAGTCTATGGAGAAAGATAATTACCCCTACGATTTTGCCTTGTTCTCCTGGTCCTTGTGGGACAACAATCCCTTGGATGCCGATATCCCTTTTGCGGTGAAGGAGTGGAATGAAAAATATGCCTATCCGAAGATTCGTATTTGTGGTGGCCACGAAATCATGTCGATGATAGAGGATAAATATGGAGACCAGTTGCCGGTCGTATCCGGCGACTATACGGAATATTGGACGGACGGCTTAGGTACGGCAGCCGGGCTGACCGCTAAAAACCGAAATGCCAAAGAGCGGTTAACGCAAGCGGAAACAATCTGGTCCATGCTGGCAGATGGCGGGAAAGCTCCACGTGAAGATTTCGATGAGGCTTGGCGTTATATCCTTTTAGGTTCGGAACATACCTGGTGCTTCGAGAACCCGACCGAACCCTATTTCCAGGATGCCATCTGGAAAGTGAAGCAGTCTTACTTCCATGAGGCCGAAGATCGCTCGATCGATATGCTGGATGAATCGCTGGCTCCTGCCACAGATAAGTCGAATGGGGCACTGGGGCCTAAGGAAGGCCCTTCCAATGGAGGTATCGCCGTCTTTAATACGCATTCATGGCCGCAGAGCGGTGTGATCCGGTTGTCGGCAAAGGAGAGTTTGAAAGGGGATAAAGTGGTCGACCAGCATGGGAAAGAGGTACTTTCCCAACGCCTTTCTACCGGTGAGCTGTTGTTCTATGTCCCGGAAGTACCAGCATTGAGTTCCCGTCATTTTCGGGTTGTGGAAGGCAAATGTTCTTTGTCGGGCAGTTGCAAAATAGAGGGAACGACACTGGAAAACGATTGTCTGACGGTTCATGTGGACCAGGCAACCGGTAATATTGTTTCTTTATTGAAGAAAGGTGCTGAATATAACTATATCGGCGAGGGGGCCAATACATTCTCCTGGTTGCCGGCAAATGTGGATGCTCCGCAGGCGGATACGGTATTATCTGTTTCCGTAGTGGAAGAAGGTCCTTTGGCTGTAGAACTGCGCGTGGCATCGAAAGCAACCGGTTGCCGGAGCGTCTCCCGTTCTGTCCGTTTGTTGGCAGGCCAGCCGTGGGTGGAAATCTCCAATGTCGTGGATAAATTGCCTTTGGTGGAGAAAGACGGCATTCATTTTGGCTTTGCCTTTAATCTGCCAGACTCAAAGACCCGTGTCGATATTCCCTGGGGAGTGATGGAAGTGGAAAAGGACCAGTGGCCGCAGGGTAACCGTAACTGGCTTGCGATGCAACGGTGGCTGGACGTATCGAATGCGACTCATGGCGTGACTTGGTGCTCGTTGGATGCTCCTCTCTTTGAGTATGGTAACCGTACGGCAAACATCGCACTCGGTTGGGGAGACAAGGGAAATTGGCTGAAGAAGCTCGAACCGAGTTCAACCGTTTATTCCTGGGTGATGAATAACCACTGGCATACGAACTTCCCGTTGACTCAAGAGGGTCCTGTCCAATTCCGTTACCGTTTGTATCCGCATGAAGCTTACGATGTGGTGGAAGCGAACCGCTTCGGAATAGAACAATCGCAACCGCTGGTATACGTTACGGCAGATAAAGATCCGCAGGTCGAGCCATTGATAGCTGTCGACAACCGGAAAGTGTACTCGACGATTATCAAATCACAGGAAAACGATCGTGCTTTGATCGTCCGCCTTCGTTCTTTGTCCGACAAGGAGGAAAGCGTAAAACTGTCTTTTCCTAAAAAGGTCCCGGTGCGTATTTCTGTCTGTGACCGGGAAGAGATAGCCGGAGAGCAAACCGACGGCAATCTGGTGATGGCTCCGTACGGACAAATGACATTGAGATTGGAATACTAAGAAGCGTTTTTAGGGATAGTATAGTAGTGCTAGCAGGGGTAGCACAGTAGTGTTACTCTATTCAGGACAGTAGTGTGGGGAGACCTAACACTATTGTCCTGTTTTTTCCCTGAAAGTATTTATTTTATTCTCGTGCTGTATGAATCATGGAGAACAGATTTTCGGGAGGAGTTGTAGAAGGAATGGCACAACCAGCATTCAGTATAAATCGGGGATTGTTCTTGAATACTTCTATTAATTCGATTGTTTTTTCTCTGACCAATGCAGGTGTTCCAAATGCCAATACTCCGGCAGGATCAATATTGCCTGCAAAAACAGTTTTACCACGCATCTTTTCTTCAGCCCGATTGATGTTTGTTTTGTAATCCAGTTCCAATACATCTGTTCCGCATGTAATCATTTGGTCGATAATAATATCTGTATTACCACAGATGTGTAATAGATACGGAACTCCTAATTGATGAGCATAATCGCAAACTTTCTTTTCATAAGGGAGTGCAAACCTCTCATACATATCCGGTGACAACATGGATGGCCCCGCCGGACTATCTCCGTTGGATACCATATCTGCACCGGCTTCTGCCATCATTTTGATAAATTGGGAAGTGGCTTCGTAACAATAATCCAGAAATTCGAAAACCCTGTTTTCTTCTTCCAAGCATAAGTCCATCATCATGTTTTCCACACCACGGATCATTGTGGCGAGTGAGAATGGTGCTTGGTCACAATTTCCCCGGATATAAATTTCATTTTTGAAATAGGTCTTTAGTAGAGTTACAGCTTCACACCAAATATTTGCGTATTGATAGCTTTGTACATTGACCGGTTTTAACTGGTCCAGCTCAGTTAAAGAGGATAAAATACCAGTATGAGAGCGGGCCGGTTCTGTTTTCGGAAAATCGACTTTTACCCCGCATGCACCGGCAAGTGTAACTGTATCAATGTCTACAACAATGCCATCATACTGATATTTTTCTACTGCGCGTATAAAACATTCGGCTATAACCTTCGGATTGTTACGGTATTGTTCCATGGTGTATCCTGCCTCATTGACGGCCATCATGAAATTGTGCAGCATAATAGGTGTTTTATCCGGCATTTTGCCGGCAAGAGCTGCTTGTATTCTTTCGTATCCTGTCATATTGTTTTCTTTTATGAATTTTCTAATTCTATTTCTTCTAATGATTTATTAGTTGTTTCAAACAAGTATTTCTTAAAGAAAAAGTATCCTGTAAGTGTTGTGATCGCAAAAAAAGCGAAACAATATCCTCCGCCATTTGGAAGTGCCCCGGTTGCGATGGGAAACAAGAAGGAAATACTTCCGTTTACTATCCAGTTGGATAATGAGCCGATGGACATACCCTGTGAACGGATATTGTTGGGGAATATTTCTCCTAACAAAACCCATGAAACCGCTCCCATAGAAGAAGCAAAGAGAGCTACGAAGGAGACTAACGCCATTAATAAAACCCATGCCGGAAAGCCTGTACTGAAATAAGAGGCTGCCAATACAGCCAACGTTACGGACATTCCTGCCGTACCGAAAAGAAGCAACTTTCTTCTTCCGACTTTATCGATCAATGACTTTGCCAATAAAGTGAAAGCCAGGTTGGTTATCCCGATAATAACAGTTTGCCCTATGGCAGCGTTGGTAGAGAATCCTGCCGCCCTGAATATGTCTGTCGCATAATACATGACGATTGCAATTCCTGATAGTTGACTGAAAATACCGACTGCAATGCCTATTAGCATGAATCGCAAATAGGGTTTTTTGAATAAGGAAGGACAATCTTGCTTATTGTCTTGTTTATGGAGTGATGCTTGTATCTCCCGAATCGACTTTATGCTGTTTTCCGGCGAATTATATTCCTGTAGAGCTATATTTGCTTCCGATATGTGTCCTTGTTGAATGAGCCATCGTGGACTACGTTTGGCTTGCAGTAAGAATGTAAAGAAAAAGAGAGACGGAAGAGCCATTGAGAGGAACATATATCGCCAATTGTATTCGCCTGTATCGATCAGCAGGTAATCAACAAAGAAAGCGGCCAATATGCCGACCACGACTCCCAGTTGGAAATTGATGGTCGAGCTTCCCCGATGTTTAGCAGGGGTAATCTCAGAAAGGTAAATCGGCATGATGACAGAAACTGCTCCTACGGCAATACCTCCTAATATCCGGGCAATGATAAACATCGTAAAGTTATAGGCAAATCCGGTTCCCAGGGCGGATACCAGGAATAATAAAGCAGCTATTTTCATGCTATCCCGTCGTCCGAGCCTGTCTGCCGGCCAACTGGCAAATGAGGCTCCTAAGATACAACCGACAAGACCGGAACTGACTGACCAACCGACCATTGCATCCGAAAGATTGAAATAGGATGTAAAAAAGGGCATAGCCCCATTTATTACCGCTGTATCGTAGCCGAAAAGCATTCCGCCCAAGGTGGCTATCCAAAAGTATAAGATATGCGTTTTCATGGAATTATTTTTTCACAAAGATAACTCCGTTAAATAGGTTTACGTTTAAATTCGGTATTATAGCACTATTTTGAAATAATATTTATTGGGAGGTACTTTTCTTTTTGTATGAAGTGGGAGAATAACCGTTGTATTGTTTGAATACGGTGGAGAAATAGGCCGGTGAAGAAAATCCCAGATCATAGGCGATATCTTTGATAGAGAACTTGTCTTCTTTCATCATTTCTTGTGCTTTCTCCATTTTCCTGCGGATTATATATTCAGATGGTGGTATACCGGTCTCTTCTTTAAACGAATGTTTGAATCTGGATACGGAAAGGTTACATTTATCTGCAAGGGTTTCTAAGTCAAATACTTCAAAAAGGTTCTCATCTATATAATGGACAATCTTAGTTATGCGATCACTGTATGTCCTGCCGGAGTTTTTTTCACCGGCATGTATGATATGAAGTAAAAGGGACACAAGCAAATTGTTCAACTCCATTTTGGTTAGCGGCTCTTTGTTTTGAAAGTAGATAGATATGATTTTCAGGAGTAAACGTTCACATTCACTACCTCCTTTAAAGAGGCGCTTAGGTAATAGCAGTAGCCTGGAAAAAAGCTCACAGGCATCCGAATAGTTTAATCCCAGGTATTCTTTACCCTCTTGAGGCCTTTTCAGAACCATCCAGTATAAAACCCCTTTTTCTTCCGGAACCTCACCTGTACCATGTATCTCGTTAGGAAAAGTAATGAATATATCTCCACCGTATAATCTGAAAATACTGTCGTCAACAAAGTATTCCTGGCTTCCTTTCGCCAAATAACAGATTTCGATCATATCCGGATGGGTATGGGTGGGAAGTATGGTTTGCGTATTTACATAATTGTATCTGCCGAATTCATCGAAAACGTCAATGCCATGTCTTTTCATATTTAAAACGAGGCGGCTGATTTCTCTGTTTCTCATCTGTTTTTAAGGATTTAATGGGCTGTAACGGGGACAAATATAAGAATAAAGAAGAAGTAGAGTATATCTATTTTGAAAAAACATTCAAAATAGTGCTATAATATTTATTTGAATCCATAAGTTATTTAGTAACTATACTTTTGCAAAAGTTAAATCTAGTTACACCATGAAACGAAGAGAATTTTTAAAAAGTACCGGTTTGATAGCTTCTTCAACGGCTATCTTCGGACAGACAGAATTATTGAATGCCGCACAAGCCAGTTCGATAACAGACATACCGGCCGTTGCGGATGATTTGGATGCCCAATTGAATAAACCATTGACCGCTATTATTATCGGTGCCGGCGGGCGTGGGAATGTCTATGCCCAATACGCAGAAAAGTTTCCGAATTCACTTAAAATCGTAGGTGTCTCAGATATCAACGAGTTTCGCAGGAAACGAATGTCCGATCGCTTTTCTGTGAAAGAATCATGTCGCCTGGGAGATTGGAGTGAAGTCTTTAAGAAGCCGAAATTTGCGGATATTGTCTTCATAACTACTCCGGATCGTTTGCATTATGCCCCTTGTATGAAAGCTTTAGAGATGGGGTATCATGTATTATTGGAAAAACCGGCTGCTCAAACGGAAAAGGAATGTACTGACATTTTGAAACAATCACAAAAGTATAATCGTATCGTGGCAATCTGCCATGTACTGAGATATGCACCCTATTTTAAAGCACTCAAAGAAACTGTCGATTCAGGAAAAATCGGAGAGTTGGTAAGCATCCAGCACCTGGAACCGATCGAACGTATCCACTTCTCTCATTCGTATGTGCGGGGTAATTGGAATAATTCTAAAAAGAGTACTCCTGCCGTCATTTCCAAATCGTGCCATGACTTGGATATTTTACGATGGATTGTAGGGAAACCGTGTAAAGAAGTGACTGCTTTCGGTGACCTCTCTTATTTCAAGGCATCCAAGGCTCCGCAGAAGGCGGCAAAGCGTTGTTTGGATTGCCCGATAGAACGTGAATGTGCCTTTTCTGCTAAACGGATTTATTATGAAAAGCACACGTGGTTGTACGTATTCGACCTGAGCGGTGATAAACAGCAGCGCGACGAACAGATATTGTCTTACTTGCGGACTTCCGATTACGGTCGTTGTGTCTTCCATTCGGATAATGACCAGCCTGATCATTTCATTATGAATATGAAGTTTGAGGATGGCGTGACTGCCGCTTTTTCTATGGAAGCTCTGACCTCTTACGGTGGGCGACGGACACGGATTATGGGTACCAAAGGTGATGTAGTGGGTGATATGCAAACATTTACTGTGACTGACTTTTTGACCGGAAAGCAAGAAAAGTGGGGAACCGATATCAACGACGGGCATGGCGGAGGTGACCTTCGTCTGATCCGGGATTTGTTGTGGGCGGTCGATAAAAAGGATGAATCTTTGTTAACCAGTAGTATAGCTGCCTCTATCGAAAGTCATGTGATGGGATTCAGAGGCGAGCTGTCGAGATTGAAAGGGACAATAGAGAAGCTTTAGGCACTTAAAATTGTGGTTTTGTCGAAATTGTAAAGTCTTGTTTTTTATACGACAAAAGATTGATCAATCTTTTGTTACACAGATACCTGTGTAACAAAAGATTGATCAATCTTTTGTTACACAGGTATCTGTGTAACAAAAGATTGATCAATCTTTTGTTACACAGATACCTGTGTAACAAAAGGTTATTATATAAAAGTATTAATCAATTAAATCATCTGTTATGCAAAACAAATTAAAAGGATGGATCGCACCAAACAGCGTCACCAAGGATCCGAATGACAAGATTCTGATACTTGATCCTGCCGGACATGTGGGGTTGGAGGACATTTACAAAGAAATGAGGGAAGAAGATACCGGCTTGCGTCCGGAAACTTTGACTCATGTCGTAACTCTTTATGAACGGATCGTTGCCCGTTTTTTAATGAACGGATATTATGTGAATACCGGTTTGTTTTATGCAGTTCCCCGCTTCTTGGGACTTATTGAAAAGGGGCGTTGGAATCCGGAAAAGAACAGTATTTATGTCGCATTTTCACAAGACAAGGTTTTGCGTGAAGAGATTGCCAAGACCGAAATTGTCATTCAGGGTGAAAAGAACGATGTCATGTATATCTTGGAAACGGAAGACCGGAAAACGAGCTTGACCGATGGCAGGATGTCGCCGGGACGTAACCTGGTTGTCCGTGGCGCATACATCAAGGTGGTGGGTGACGATCCTTCCGTGGGTATTTCTTTCCGTAACAAGGCTGACGATACGGTTGTCAAAGTGGAGGAAGAAATGTATAGTACCAATAACCCGTCGGAGCTGATTTTTATTGTTCCTGCTGAATTGAGCGATGGCGAGTATGAATTGACGGTTACTACGCAATATACTAAAAACAAAGGTGTGTTTCTGAAATCCCCTCGTTCGGTATCTGTGCCGGTATATGTGGGAGAAAAGAAAAATGAAGATGGCGACCGTCCGGAGATAGAGTAGGACGGCCGCCCACCCGTACTTACTCCGTACTTTCCCTACCGTTGACTCCGATGGGGAGTTAACGGTAAGGAATGTGCGGAGTAAGTACTAGGGAATCGATGGAGTCTGACCATGGCTCTAACTATCAAACGACTTTTTTAACATATAAATTATATCAATTATGAGAACAAAAACACTATTAGTTTTTTGGGTTCCTCTATCACTGTTTTTTGCAGCTCCCTCTTTTGCGAGTGAAGGTGTGCCTGTGAAAGCAGAAGCAAACCTAATCAACCAAAAAAGTAAAATGGTTACAGGTACAGTCACCGATTCACAAGGTGAACCTATGATCGGAGTTACTATTTTCTTAAAAAGTGATCCGGGTAAAGGAACTATTACCGATATCGACGGAAAATATTCAATCAATGTTCCCGAGGGAGCGGAATTGGTATTCTCAAGTATCGGCTATGTCAAACAGACATTAAAAGTAAAAACAGGTACTCTCGATGTCGTAATGAAAGAAGATACGCAGGCTCTTGATGAAGTTGTAGTTGTAGGATATGGTACAACAACGAAACGTTCCATGATCGCTTCTGTTTCATCGGTAAAATCAGAAGAATTAGCAACTCTTCCGATTACAAACATGTCAAAAGGATTGGCTGGACGTGCTCCCGGTTTAATCGTGAAAACTTCCGGAGGCGGTATTAACAACAAAGCTCAAATCAGCATCCGTGGTGGTAGTACGCCTTTGGTTGTTATTGACGGTGTTATCCGTAATTACGACGATTTTGTTCAAATGCCATCAGAAGATATTGAGTCGTTAAGTTTGTTGAAAGATGCTTCGGCGACAGCCGTATATGGTTCACGTGCTGCCGATGGTATCATCCAGGTAACGACCAAAAAAGGAAAAGACGGGAAGGCGTATATTGAATATAATTTCAATATGAGTTTGGCTGAACCTGCGTATTGGAAACAGCGTTTGGATTCATGGGATCGGGCTGAATATGCCAATAAGGCAAAACAGAATGACGGGTTGCCGGATGCTTTCAGTGCCGACCGTATTCAGAAAATGCGTGATGGCAGTGATCCGTTACAAAACAACAATACGAATTATAGGGATTTGGCACTCAATCACTTTGCACCTCAAAGTACCCACAGCATTCGTATGACCGGAGGAACGGAAGTGAATAACTATTATATGTCTTTGAGCCATTTGGATCAGGAGTCGTTGTATAAGAGCAATAATCATAATATGCAGCGGACCAATTTCCGTTTGAGCCAAAGTTCGTTGATAAAAGCGATTGGTTTGAAGACTACAGCTACATTGGACGGATATCTGCAAAAACAGACGCATCCTTATTCATGGGGGGCTTCAGAACCTTATCACATATTTGGCCATATACAAAACGCCAGCCCTTTGCTTCCAGGTGTTAATAAATTGGGTTTACCTTATTATTTCCCCAATAATCCGGTTATGGAATTGGCAAAAGATAACGGTTATATACGCAAGGAGGAAAAGATGATAAATGGCAACCTTAAATTGGAATGGGCTGTACCTTGGGTTGAAGGGCTTAATTTGAGTGCGACAGGTAATTACCGTTATGGATTCAATGCGTTTAAGGAGTGGCGCAAAGATGGAGCAGGCTATGCTTGGGATTCGGAAGAACCGATGTATGCAGGGCTTCCCCGATTGTATAACAAAACGGAATATGGATATACTTGGACAACCCAATTTTTTGCAAATTATAGTAAAACATTTGGCAAGCATACAGTTAGTGCTTTAGGAGGTTATGAAGCGACTTATGGTTATTCGAATACCTATTGGTTGCAACGTGAAAATTATAAATTCCCGATAGACCAGATTAATGTGGGACCGGAAGACACACAGAAAAACGGTGGTAGCGAAGGTGAGGTAGGACGTGCCGGATGGGTTGGCCAAGTGAAGTATAATTACGACAATAAGTATTTTGTAGAGGGTAGTCTCCGTTATGATGGTTCTGATAATTTCCCGGAAGATCATCGTTGGGGTACATTTTTCTCTGCTTCTTTGGGATGGTCGGTCGCTGACGAGGCTTTTATGGAGTCTCTTGTGGAGAAAAATATCTTTAACCAGTTGAAAGTACGTGCTTCATACGGACAGGTAGGTTTGGATAACTGGGGAGACGAGAATGACCCGTTCCATATTGGCCGATTTGAATATTTGACTTCTTATTCATTGAATAATAAGGCGTATGTGCTGAATGGTGCTTATGTGCCGGGGTTCTCTGAAGGAGGTATTCCGTCATCCAACATTTCTTGGTTTACGACTGATCAGTTTGATGTCGGTTTTGACTTCTCTTCATTAAACAATCGTTTGTATGGATCGTTTGATTATTTCTTTTATAAGACACATGGTTTCTTGTATGCACCCAACCAGAAAGATGTAGGTTACACGGATCCGTTAGGTATGTCTTTGCCTCGTGTGTCGACAGATGGGGAACATCGTCGTGCCGGTTTTGACTTCTCTTTGGGTTGGCGTGACAATATTGGTGATTTCACGTATGACGTATCTGCCAATGTGACGAAGTTTGACCAGCTTTGGGCGTTCAAACCGGATGAATCTATTGAAGCAGTAATGAATCCTTATAAACGAAATTCGCAGGAAAAAGGTTTTTATGGCACTTTGTATCGGAATCAGGGCTTTTACAAGGATGCAGATGATGTGTTCAATAGCGTGAAACGGCTTGGTTCCTACGATTTGACGGCCGGTGACTTGAAGTATTACGATTTCAATGGTGATGGTAAGATCGATGGTTCCGACCAAATCCGTACGGGTAAAAGCAGTTTCCCGCGGGCTAATTATGGTATCAATATCAAATTGGGTTATAAGGGATTTTTCTTGAATATGTTGTTTCAGGGAGCCAGCCGCTTCGATATGTATATCACAGGTACGGCAGCCATGAATGGTGGCCAGACGGGTGAATTCCCGGTTATTTATGATTATCAGGAAGATTATTGGCGTCCGGATAATACGGATGCGCGTTATCCCCGTTTGATGTCGAGTGCCGGTTTGAATGGCAACAACAATTACGTGTCAAGTGATTTTTGGTTGGTCAATGGTGCTTTCTTGCGTATGAAGGACTTCTCTTTCGGTTATGATTTCAAGCGCCTGTTGAGGAATGTGAATTGGATATCGAAAGCCTCTTTGGCAATTTCCGGGCAGAACCTGTTTACTATATCGGATGCTATCAAGTATGGGCTTGATCCGGAAGAGTCTTCCACGGAACGGTATGGTTATCCGAATGAGAGAATATATGCAGTTAGCTTAAGTGTTGGATTTTAATCAGTAAGAAATTATGAATATATATAGAAAGGTAGGTCTTTCCGGACTGTTAGGATTGGGATTGATGGTTTCGTGTGATGTCATGGATACAAAACCTTTTGAAACCTATAGCGAAGAGTTGGTTTGGAGTTCGAAGGAGATGGTTGACGCATTTGTGATACAAACCTATCCGAATACCCTTGGATATTTTTCCGGAGGATCGGCCAGTTGGGAATCTTTGACTCCTAACGGGGCACAGTGTGACCAAGTGCAAAACCGCATTAATTCGTATGCAACGGAAACAGGGCTCGATGCTTACACGGATTACGGATTCGGGCGGTTCAGTGTACAGCGTCGTTGCAATATGATTCTTGAAAAGGTAGCGGAATCTACAGTGCTGACCGAATTACAAAAGAAAGAGTTGATAGGAGAAGGCTACTTTTTGCGTGGCGCTTTGTACTTTGATATGACCCGTAAGATGGGGCGTTTTGTCCCGATAGACCGTGTGTTGTCTCCGGATGATAGTGAGGCTTTTAAAACACCGCTGACAGCAAGTGTAGAGGAAAGCTATCAATTGGTTATGAGTGATTTGGACAAGGCGGTAGAAGGGCTTCCGGAAACCTCGGACGAGGGAAGGGCTAATAAATATGCAGCTTTGGCCTTGCGAAGCCGTGCGGCACTCCAAGCCTATGCTTATACAAAAGATGGAAAGTATCTGGAGGTGGCAATCAATTCAGCCAACGAAGTCATTAATTCCGGGGCCTATACGCTTACGGATAATTATGGCGGCATGTTCAGCAGTGACCAAGCACCTTCTGATAAAGAGATTATTTTAGCTCGTTATTATTTGGATAAGGATGCTTCGGTCGGTTCTTTTGAGGAGATGATTTTGGCTTTGCCTAATTTGGCTGGAGACGATGTGGCCTTGGGAAGTGCTGATGGAACTTCGGATCCGGCAATTAAAATACTTGGGGGATGGGCAGAATATTGGCCTACTCAAGATTTGGTTGATCAATATTTGGTTGTTGATGAAAAAACGGGAGATGCAAAAACTTGGTATGAAACATCCCAATATAAGGAAAATGTAGAGGCTCTTCCTGCTGAAAACCTGTCAGTCGGTTCAATTGAAAAATTTAAACGTTTTGACGGAGAAATACGCAATTTGCCGACAGCCAATGATTTGATAACCGGACGTACGGATTATCCGCTTTTCAAACAAGTCGGTAAATTGAAAAACAATTCTAACCGGACGATTACGGATATTATGTATAACAATCGTGACAAGCGTATGGATGCTACGATTATTCGTGACAAGTCTGATTTTTGGGGCATAACCATGGAATTGAATTTGGGAGGAAATGCTTCACAAGGCGTTCGTACAAAAGAAGATGGAGGATGGTACACTACAGTCTCCGGTTATTATTGGCGTAAAAATATGGTAAAGGGGGAACCTAACGTTTTTGTGGATACGAAGATTAATTTCCATTACGTAATAGCCCGTTTGGGTGAAATGTATATGAATTTGGCTGAGGCCTATTTGTTGAAAGGCGATGTGGCAAAAGCGGTGGAAATGTTAAATGTTACCCGTATGAAGCATGGTGGTCTACCTGCCTCTAAAGCTTCTACTCTGGATGATGCTTGGACGGATTATATGCGTGAACGTCGTGTAGAAATGGCTTATGAAAATGGAGACATTTATTTTAGCTATTTACGATGGGGTAAATATGGTGGGGCTTGTAATTACGGTCGTGCCTCTGGAGATGTGATAAAAGATTTGAATTCACCTGTGTATAAAATCGGTATTTCAAGTGATAGGAAATCTTTTTGTGTAGGACAGCTTACTTTGCTAAATAGTTGGAATCGAAATTTTACGACGCGTCGTTATTTGTTCCCTATACCGCAAGGTGCAATTGACAAACGTGCTGCTGATGGCATTGTTGATAAACAAAATGAAGGTTGGTAATTATTAATCGTTTAGAGTATGAAAAGAATTATTTATAGTTTATTTTTGACGATTGTGATGGTGTCATTTTCGTCTTGCCTGACAGGAGGCTTGGAAGATTTGCCTGAATATGAAGAGGCGGATATCACATCTGTAAGTGCAGTTACTTATCGCTATATCAGTGATGAGGTATCTCCGGCATCCGGCCAGAATATTGTTAAGAATGTCAATATGACCTATACGTCTGAGATAGATCCGGTAGCAGCGACTGTGAAAATATCAGTAACTACCCCAGCTAATTTCCCGGAAGATGAATTGGCAAATTTGTCTACCAAGTCCAATTTGGTGGTAGCGGTGAGCCTTTCTACGGCGGCACGCTTGTTCCCGAAAGATGGATCTGTTGAATTAGGTAAACCTGGTGATTGGAGCAAACCTAACAATTATGTGGTAGAGGCTGCAAATGGAACAAAGAAGAACTGGACAATAGAAATTGTGAGTTTGAAAAAATAAAAGGTAATTTCAATTATTATTCGGTCAAACAGGATTGATTCTTCAAAAAAAGTTTATATGGCAATGCTTTAAAACGTTTATTTGTAGAGTAATCCTGTTTGACTTGTTATTTATGTATCAATAGTTCGTTAAAACAATACCAATATACATTGAATGGAAATTATTCATAATTGTTATGATATTTATTTGAACTCATAAATGGGAAAGAATTGTTGAAATCGAATAATGATTGATGATGCTTTTATTTGGAATATTAAATCTAAGAGATATGAAGTAATGAAATTAATTTTGAAATATTATGCTTTGATTTCTGTGTTGGCACTTTCCGGGGTAGAGACGATAGAGGCGCAGAATAAAAAAGCAACTGTGCGTGAAGTAGAGAAAATGTTGTTAACTTATTCGTATTCTTCGCCGCGTGAATATGCTGATTTTGGCCGTTTATATCCTTATCATCGTTTTGACGGATATTCATCAAAAGGGGAGATGAAAGCTTGGAAGATGATAGAGTTGGAAAATGATTATATCAAACTTTGGGTAGCTCCAGATATTGGAGGAAAAATTTGGGGCGCTGTTGATAAAAAGACAGGAAAGGAGTTTTTGTATTATAATCATGTTGTCAAGTTTCGTGATGTATCTTCACGAGGACCGTGGACATCAGGAGGATTGGAAATGAATTTCGGGATTATCGGACATGCGCCTTGGTGTTCGTCAGCTGTTGATTATAAGATTAAACAAGATGATTCTGGTAATGCGTTGTGTATCATAGGTGGAACTGATGTTTCATTGGGTACTGATTGGCGCGTGCAGATTATACTTCCGGCAGAATCAGCTTATGTGGAAACTCGCGTTCTTTGGTATAACGGTACATCATCGGAAAAGCCGTTTTATCAATGGATGAATGCGGGTATTAAGACTGAGGGAGATTTGCAATATTACTTTCCAGGGAATACCTATCTGACCCATGATGGAAAAGCGAAGCCGTGGCCGATGGAACAGGGCCACCGGATTGATTGTTATGAAGAAAATAATTTCGGACATTATAAATCATATCATGTTTTGGGTAATAATGCTGACTTCTGGGGAACCTATTGGCATAGAGATGATTTTGGCTTGGCTCATTATTCTCCAAAAGAAGATAAGCTTGGTAAGAAAATATGGATTTGGGGGTTGTCTCGTTATGGTATGGTATGGGAAGATTTGCTGACTGATAAAGATGGTCAATATTCTGAAGTTCAATCTGGTAAATTGTTCAATCAAAGCATTGGGACATCTTATAAAACTCCGTTTAAGCACATGTCAATGAAGCCCGGAACTGTTTACGAATGGAGTGAATATTGGTTCCCGTACCAGCAAATAGGAGGTTTGTCGTTTGCCAATCCACAGTTGGCTTATCATATCCAGCCGGAACAACGAACCATAAAGGTATATGCAGTAAGTCCACTTGACGGCAAATTGGAAATTCGGACAGGTGAAGGAGTGTCTGTAGATTATGCCGTACATTTGAATCCTACTGAAATCAAAGAATGTAAATTGCCTGAAAAATGGAACGAATCCGACTACCGGGTTTATTGGAATGGTGGCCTGCTTTATGACACTTCGCTTCAGGAAACGCCAACCAATCGTCCAATGGAATTATCTGCGGCATTTAATCATCAGTCGGCATACGGGCTATATTTGCAGGCTCGCGAGTTTGGACGCCAGAACTTTGGAGAGAGAGCTGTCTTGTTGTATCAACAATCACTCGCTTTAGAACCCTATTTTGTACCATCCCTCAATGAACTGGCTGAAATATACATCGAAAGCAACCGACTTCAAGAAGCCGATAGTTTGTTAAGAAAAGCGTTGTCTGTTGATACATATAATGCACAAGCCAATTTTAATTTTGCACGGATAGCCGAAATAGAAATGCGTTTGGCCGATGCGATAGATGCCTATTCCGTTGCTATGCAGTCGGGCACTTATCAAGGTTTGGCTGCGAGGCATTTGGCTTTGTTGTATTATAAGAAAGGAGATAAGGCTTCGGCAACCCGTTTATTGGAAAAATGTATACAGAGTTCCTCCCTGGATTTGAAAGCTTGTATGCAATTGGCCGTGGTCAAGCAAGAGGATGCAAAAAAGAGGCTGGCATTGTTGGATTATGTTTTGGACAAGGATCCTTTGAATTATATAGCAAACTATGAGCGTGTCCGCATGAATCGGGAAGTAGCCCGGCATAATTTGCAGCAGATACGTAATGAATACAGTTATGATACGGTGTTGCGCATAGCTGATTTCTATCAGGAGTTGGGAATGAATAATGAGACCACATTTATATTAGAATCTGTGGCACATACTCATCCGCTTTTATTGTATCGTTTGGCTTGGTTATATCATATGGAAGGTGAAGAAGATAAAGCTTTGGATTATATTAAAAAGTCAGAAGATTTGCCGGCATCCTTGGTCTATCCGCATGGAGCGCAAGAAGAATGCTGTTTGCGTTGGGTTTGTTCGACCCATCTTTCTGCTTGGAAAGCGGATTATTATTTAGCATTACTATATCTGTCTATGAATCGGAATAAAGAAGCAACCTCTTATATGCAAGCTTTGGCTGGGAAACCGGATTTCTACGCTTTTTATCTGACTCGCGCCTTGCAAGTAAGTCACGAAGAAAGTGATTATTTGCGGGCTCTTCAGTTGGCTCCCGAACAGTATGTTTGCTATTTGGAGCTGGGAAAACATTATTTGCAACAAAAACGGCCGGATAAAACCGTTGCGTTATTGGAAGGATACCGGAAAAAAGATCAGGGTAATTCGTATATTAATCTGCTTTTGGCCAATGCCTATTCCATAGCTCGGCATCCGCAAGATGCAGTCCGTTTACTTGAAGGTATTGTTATCCTTCCCAATGAAGGTTCTTTGGCCGGTAGAAATATCTGGCGTGAAGCTAATTTGAACTGCGCAATCCAAATGATAAAATCAGGTCAGTATCGTGCTGCGTTGAAGCAAATCAGAATGGCGCGTTTATGGCCGGAAAACTTGGGCGTGGGAAAGCCTTATCAGGCAATGGTGGATGAACGGATGGAAGATTTGCTTGTTTGGTATATTTCTTATCTGCAGAAGAGACCGGATCAAGAGGTGTTGGAGAAAATAGCCTTTGATAATGTGTTTAGGGAAGCCAATTCGGTGATGAATGTCTATACATTGATAGCATTGAGAAACTTGGGGAAATCTACTGAAGCAACAGAGATGTGGAAACAATTGCAATCATTCTGTTCTGGCCTGTTGCCGAATCGTTGGTGTGAAGCCATTTGGAACAATCGTTATACAGATGCCGAAGCTATCATTCAAACACCATTTGTGCAACCTGATGCTTTACCTTTTGAAGTTTTGTTTGAAGATCGGGATTATATCTTGATACGGGATAATTACGATTTCTTTAAACGGATACTGAGTGTATTTATTTACTGTTGAAGCCGCTTGGGCTTGGCTAATTATTCATGCGAATCAGGAGTTGGCGACCTGATTCAAAAATTAACATAAGTAAGTAGAGCAATGGCCAACTTTCCAAAGGTGTGTACAAACAGTCCCTTGGTAGCTCTTACTTTAGACGCTCTTTGAATATCTATTTTTCATTCAA
The DNA here is from genome assembly GCF_000969835.1 of Parabacteroides goldsteinii DSM 19448 = WAL 12034. Lineage (GTDB taxonomy): Bacteria > Bacteroidota > Bacteroidia > Bacteroidales > Tannerellaceae > Parabacteroides > Parabacteroides goldsteinii. The sequence continues at coordinate 794,726 of NZ_KQ033912.1, read as the reverse complement.
CCAGTTGAAAAAGGATTCGATAGGTTGTCCTGACTTTTGAAACGGCTTGTGAGAAAAGGTCTCTGGCGGCTTTCTCCCTCTGTTTGAGTACTTCCGGTTCTCCCTTAATCTCCTTATGTGGAGTAAGCACTTTAACCGGATTGCTTTCATTAAAGAAAGAGAAGTCGCTGTAAATCTTGTCTGCAAGTACGGTCTTTCCGGACAGGTATGGCACGCATTCGTTTTTGAATACGGTTAGGTCGTTGTCTGAAGCCGATGTCAGAGTTATCATCTCCGGGAAAGGTATGTTTTTTTCCTTTACAGGTCAAAATCGGCATGGAATCTACAATGGATATGAGAGAGTCGTAATCCTTGGGCTTGAATGATTGTATCATGATTTCCACCAGTTCTTTAAATGCTTCTGAAAGCATATTTAGGCGTATACAGAACGTTTGATAAGACGGATGTTTTGGGAACCATGATAACAGATACTCCTTGGCGAAAGTATGTATTTCCTTGATGCCGAAGTATCTCTGGCAGTAGAAACGCAGAGAGGACTTATAGACATCACAGATATACATATACAAACCTATTAGTTTTAACTTTTTCTCCTAGGGAATCATAATTTAGAAAAATGAGTAATTTTATTCTTCTAATATACTGGTTTTTAAGGAGATTGTGAAATAAAGCAATGAGATAATTAACAGAATTACAAACATTTAAATCGAGAATCAGAAGTGATTTTCAACTTCAGATTCGCATTAATTATTTTTTGTATGTCATGAAACATTTATTACTGTATGCATTCGTTGCTTGTATAGGAATTGGGTGCAGCCGGAATATGCCACAGGCTCCTTATACGTATGCAGTGGCTGAGACTCCGTGGAACGAATCTTTGGGAAACCATCGTGCTGTACTGGCAGTTAACGCTCCAGCTGAAGTTGTCAAGCTATCCTTTGACTGGCGGCGCCCAGATAAGGAGGTAGAGAAACGCCGTTTTCTGATTGTCGAAGCAGAAACAGGTGATACGATTCGTAACATCCAACGACTTGAGGTCAATAATGAACGATGTGAAATTTTGTTTGGTCCCGTCAAGAAGAAGGGAACTTATTTCTTCTATTACCTGCCTTACCAAGTACAGAGAGAGCGTGGCTATTATTCTCTAGGATATGAGCCTAAAGAAGAGGATCCGGACAAGCAATGGCTGGCTGTAACATCGTCAGAGGTTTCAGGTGGGCAGCTTCCGGAAGTCACAGTTGTCCGTGTGGAATCGCGTACGCATTTTGACAGTTTCTACCCTATGGAGATTGCCGCTTCGGCTGAAGAAAAAGCCAATTACCGGCAAGCCAATCTCGGTCGTTTCTTGGTCTTCCCTGAAGATCGTTCCAATCCTGTGCGGATGAAAACGAATGTCCCTTACAAATGGTTACAAGGGCAGGAACGTTTTTCTTTCAAAGGAGTTGCTCAGCCTAATGAATATTATGCTTTCCAACTGGGGGTATGGGCTGGAGACCAAACGCTGAAAAGTGTTACTTATGAGACAACTTGTTTGAAAAGTGGTAACAATGTGATTCCGGCAGAAGCGATCACTTGTTTCAATATAAACGGAGTGAATCCGAAGGGCAAACCGTTCACCAAACAGGTAAGCGTAGCTCCGGATGCCGTCCAGCCATTGTGGTTCGGAGTGGATTTGAAAACAAACCAACCCAGCGGAACTTATAAAGGCGTGGTTACATTGAAGGATGAAACCGGATATGCCGTCCCTGTGGAAATAGAATTGGAAGTGTCTGGTAAAATGTTGGCTGACCGTGGCGATGGTGAGCCATGGCGTCACAGCCGCTTGCGTTGGCTCAATTCGACCCGTGGAATTAGTGACAAACCGACCGAAGGGTATTCTGCGATGTCTTTATCTGATAATCGGGTCTCTTGTCTGGGACGTACGGTTTCGCTTGATATGCAGACTGCTTTGCCATCATCGATTAATTCGTGGGGGCACGAATTGCTGGCTTCTCCCATACGTTTTGTCATTCGTACTTCTTCAGGAGAAAAGAATTTGGATGGGACACTCGAACTGTCTGGAGAATCCGAAGGGAAAATGTCGGGGACCTGGAAAGCGGAAGATGAAGAGATAGCGTTGGTTTGCAACGGCACGATGGAGTTTGATGGCTGGATCAACTACGTATATACCGTTACTCCTAAAAAAGATTTGTTGATTGAAGACATCAGGCTGGAAATACCGATGAAAAGTGAAGCAGCCCCCTATTTTATGGGATTGGGTTTGCCTGGGCAGGAAACACCGACCAATTATTCCGGAGGTTGGGAGACACCGGGAAAGACGGAGCATGATTATGCCGTATCCATTCCTACCTCCAAAAGCGCTTCTTGGTTGTGGCCTTTCGACAGTTTCTGGTGTGGGTCTGAAAAGGCCGGCATTCATTGCGAACTGCGCGGGGCAAGTTATACCGGCCCTTTGCTGAACTTGTACCGCCCGGCTTATCCTGTAAGTTGGTATAACGAGGGCAAAGGTGGTTTCCGTATCAACCGTAGTGGAAACCAGACAACGGCTACGGTATACAGCGGTGAGCGTTTTCTTAAAGCGGGTGAAGAACTGGTGTTTGATTTAGCCTTGCTGATCACTCCTGTAAAGAAAGCGAATAGTCACAGCCAGTTTACAGATCGGTACTACCATAGTGCCGAGTATCCGATTCCGGGTGAAGAGAACCTGAAATCTGGCGTTAAAATCATCAATGTGCATCATGCCAACTATTTGAATCCATTTATCAATTATCCGTTCATTACAGCAGACAAAATAAAAGACTTTGCAGATGAGTGGCATGGCAAGGGATGTAAGGTGAAAATTTATTATACAATCCGTGAGTTGACGAATGTTGTTCCTGAGATATGGGCATTGCGCAGTTTGGGAGACGAGATTCTGCAAGGAGGCAAGGGGGGAGGGACTCCTTGGTGTAGGGAACATTATGTGACCGATTATACGCCCCAATGGTATCAACATTTGGACGACCTGCATTTAGGTGTGGCAGCTGACGCTTCCGTTTTGACAGCCACAGGCGACTCACGTTGGTATAATTATTACGTAGAAGGATTGGCTTGGATGGTACAACATACCGGTATAGACGGGTTGTATTTGGATGATGTGGCTTTCGGGCGTGATATGTTGAAACGTATGCGCCGTGTGATGGAAGAGGTAAAGCCGGGGTGTCTCATTGACTTGCATTCAAATACCGGTTTCTCGCGTGGCCCAGCCATCCAGTATGCCGAATATTTTCCTTACGTGGATAAGCTTTGGTTTGGCGAAAGTTTCATGTATAGCGAGATGTCTCCGGTGAATTGGCTGGTGGAAGTGTCCGGTATTCCGTTCGGGTTGATGGGAGATATGTTGCATGGCGGTGGCAATAAATGGTTGGGTATGCAATATGGCATGACGGTCCGCCAGCCTTGGATGACGGATGGGGTTGTTTGTGATCCACAATATATTTGGAAATTATGGGACGAATTTGGAATTATGGATTCGAAGATAGTTGGTTTTTGGGAAAAGAATCCGGCTGTGACCACTTCGGATAAGGAGGTGAAGGTGACGGCTTATGTGAAAGACGGAAAGACGCTTTTGTCAATCGGTAATTATTCCAAAGCTAAGAAGCTGGTAAAACTGAATATCGACTGGAAACAGTTAGGTTTGAATCCATCATCTGTCCGTATGCAAGCACCGGCAGTCACCGATTTCCAGGAAGCGTGTGAGTTTAATCCAAGTGGCCTGATTCCGGTCGATCCGAAACGAGGCTGGTTGATTGTTTTGTCGGAAGGTATGTAGAAGGCCATACTGACGGTTGTAAATTTGAAATAGTGATTGACTGAGATAAAAGGAAAGGTAGTCAGTTCCCTTAATGGTGCTTGGCTACCTTTTTTGTTTTTACAACTAACTATGACATCAAAATGAAATATGTTTCAAAATAGTGCTATAATATGGTTTTGTATGTGTTTATCATTTCTTCTTTTTAAATTTGAATTGTCATAATAATTAAGGTGAATAATGGGAATTAAGCAAAAGCGGTTAGAGTCGTTGGATATTTTAAGAGGAATGGATCTTTTCATATTGGTCTGTTTTCAGCCGGTATTTATGCGTTGGGCACAAGTCATGGGAAAAGATAGCTGGGTTGGTACAATTTACCAGTCTCTTTTTACCCATGTTGAATGGGAGGGCTTTCATTTATGGGATCAGATTATGCCTTTATTCCTATTTATGGCGGGAACTTCCATTCCTTATGCTTTGGCGAAGTATAAAAGCGGCGAAGGTGAAATAGGGCAAGTGGTTAGAAGGGTATCAAAACGAGTCATTCTGCTTTGGATTTTTGGTGCAATTATGCAAGGTAATTTGCTCGATTTGAATGTGAATACTTTATATCTGTATACTGATACTTTACAGGCGATTGCGATGGGATATCTTTTTTCTGCCATATTATATCTTTTATTCTCAATGCGTACCTTGTTTGTCGTCTTTTTATTATTGCCGATTATTTATACCATGGGTATGTTATTAACGGGTGGTTACCTCCCCGGAGAAAATATAGCGGAGCAGATTGATAGAACTATTTTAGGACGTTTCTTATATGGAGCATCGGTGTCTGAAACAGGACAGATTGTCTTTGCTGATTGGTATCATATTAGTTGGATATATAGTACGCTGAACTTTACGGCTACGGTGTTGAGTGGCACATTGATAGGATGTTTGTTGAAATCAGAATTGTCCGACAAACGGAAATTGAGAATTATGGGAATTGCCGGAATGGTTAGTCTACTTGTTGCTATGGGATTATCTTTTATAGAACCTGTAATAAAAAGGTTGTGGACTAGTTCGATGATGTTTTTGTCGTCCGGTATTTCTATTCTGTTGATGCTTGTTTTTTATTATTGGGTAGATGTATGTAAAAATGGCAAATATTTGAAATGGCTAAAGATTTATGGCATGAATTCTATCTTGGCATATATGCTTTATAATACATTAGACACATCCTCATTAAGAAACTATTGGTTGCATGGATTCAATAGTTATTTAGGGGAATATTATAGTGTTTTGTATGAGTTTGGTCATGTATTGATAGTTTTTCTAATTTTGTATTATTGCTATAAGCATAAATTATTTTTTAAGGTATAATAAATGATGTGTTATGTGTTTAGTTAGATTTTTTTCTTTAATAATCTCTTTGTCCTTGGCTGTTTCAGCCTATGGAAATGATGATTTATTTATAGGGTCTAAGACGGATAAACCTGCATCTATATGGCAAGAAGGCATGTTGACCGGAAATGGTATTATGGGAGCGATTATGTTTGGTAATCCTATTTGTGAGGAAATTGTATTTACCCATAATGAACTTTATCTACCATTGGGTACAAAAGAGATAGTACCTGATCTTAGAACTTGTTTTGATGAATTAAAAAAGAAAGCTTTGGATTCAGGGAATATGGCTCCATCGGTATTTCATGCAGAAATATTGAAGAAAACAGGTAAGACAATATCATGGACAGACCCGTTTCATCCCGGTTTTTCACTTCAGATAAAAGATTCTCTGAGGGGTAGGGAATATACAGACTATGAAATGTCAGAAAATTTTAGTACGGGAGAACTTGCTGTTTCTTGGACTGATAAGTATGGGGAAAAATGGAATCGCAGACTGTTTATTTCGAGAAAAGATAGTGTCGGTGTTATGGAAATAAATGGTCCTAAAGGTAAAGTTGGGGGAACTTTCTCTTTGTCATTGGGACACGACCTGGTATCCGTTAAGAAAAGTGCCTTTAATAATGAACTGAGGGCGCATGTGGTTTATGATAAAGGTAAGGGAGGATATGAAAATGTAGTACGTATTATTCCGTTGGGTGGAAGATTGGAAGTCAAAGGAAATGATATTGAAGTTCACAATTCGGATAAGATTCTTCTTTTTATACAGATCAGACCATGGAAGTCTCCTCTTTCAAAGGAGTTGAGCGAAGCATGGGCTTATAATCCATCAAATCCTGATTTTTCATCCAATACAAATTCTGATAAGTTGACAGATATACATAATTGTATGGATAGGCTTCAAACGGATTATAAAGAATTACTTAAAGCCCATTCTTTGTTGCATTCTGAATTGTTTGGACGAGTTGAACTATCATTGGGAAATGACGATAAAGGACGATCTGAAATAAATACATTGAAATTATTGCAAATGTGTCGTAATGATAGACAAGCTTCTCCCGAATTTATTTCTTATCTTTATGACGCATGTCGTTATCTTATTGTTTGTAGTACGAATAATAAACCAGCGAATCTTCAAGGTTTATGGACTGGAACATGGAATCCTGAATGGAGTGGTGATTATACATTGGATTCTAATATTCAACTTGAAATTCAATCGTTGATGAGTTGTAATATGCCTGAACTTATGGAGGGATATTTTAAACTAATAGAATCGTGGGTTGAGGATTGTAGAACAAATGCACTTAAAATGTATAATTGTAGAGGAATTGTATCTAATCCTCGTGCTTCTAATACTCCTTTGTATTTACATTGGGGAAATTGGCCGGGTGAACTGGCAATTGGAACTATGGGATGGATGTTGCATTTTTTCTATGATTATTATTTATTTACAGGCGATAAGTCTTTTTTGAGAGATAGAGTTGTTCCTTTGTTGAAAGAAAGTGCTTTGTTTTATGAAGATCTGTTGGCTGGAACTGAAGATGAAAATGGTAAATATCGTTTTTTTATATCCTATTCTCCAGAACAGGATGATTTATTGTATATGAATTCAACATTTGACGTGGCTGTTGCAAAAAATGTTTTAACTAACCTTATAAAATCATCTCGAATATTGGGTATCGAGTCCGATAATATCCCCAAATGGGAAATGATGCTAAAAAAAATGCCCGAGTATAAAATCAATGCTTCCGGGGTTTTCAGTGAGTGGACTGTTGAAGGGGTAAGAGAAAACCCTAATCATAGGCACCATTCTCATCTTCTTCCACTTTATCAGTTTTGTGAATTTGACCGTAGTGATACTATTATGTGGAATGCTTCATGTAAAGCTTTTGAAGAAAAAGTATTGCATTGGTTAAATAATAATGATAATCCAGACAGTAATCATATTACTCATGGTCTCATGAATCAGCTCCAGTGTGCTGCCAGACTGGGAAGAGGAGATATTATTCAATATGTATTTGATCTTCTTGTATCAGGTAATTATATATATCCCAATTTTATGATTTCATATTGGCCTGGATTAAGGGGCTTTGGTTTTGATCCTGTAGGAACAATACCTGATGTTATAAATAATTCGTTGATTTTTTCTTGGAATGATAAGATTGATATATTGCCTGCTTTGCCAAAAACATGGAGAAGAGGTTCTTTGAGTAATATATTGTTGAGAGGTGTTGTCAAAGTAGATAAGTTTAGCTGGGATTTAGATAAAGGAGAAATTTTCTTAGTTTTGTATTCTGATACAGATAAGGATGTTGAATTTATATTGCCAGATAAATATTTTGTTTTTTCTGTTGATAGTAATCAATCAGGAAATAAAATAAAACTATTTAAGGGAAAAAATCAGTTTAGATTTAAACAAATTAAATCTTAGTGCAATCGATTATTAGTGATAAAATATAATACAATGAAACGAATCTTATTATTCAGTTTTTGTTTGCTATCCTTTTTCTTGCAAACTGTTTGGGGACAAAAGGGGGCATTGGCGGAGGTTCGCCAAGTGGTGGAGCGTGTGACGGGGCAATCGGATTTGCCCGTGTCTTTTGTGTTGAAGCTGGATAAAGGGGCAAACTATTTCCAGTACCGGGTGGATAACGGTGTATTGAAGATTGAAGGTAGCAATCCTGTGGCTTTATGTCGTGGCTTCTATGATTTTGTGAAGAGTAACCGCGCGGGACTTTACAGTTGGTCGGGAAGCAATATCCGTTTCCCTGAACAACTGGCAGACGGGGGGGAGAAACGGGTGGTTTCTCCGTTTGAACACCATTATCTGTTCAATGTCTGCACCTATGGCTATTCCATGCCTTACTGGGACTGGGAACGTTGGGAAAAAGAAATAGATTGGATGGCATTGCATGGTATTGACATGCCGTTGGCACTGGTGGGGTATGAGGCAATCATGGCCCGTGTATGGAAAAAGATGGGGCTGACCGATGAAGAGATTAACAACTATTTTGTAGGGCCGGCTCATTTGCCTTGGATGCGTATGGGGAATGTGAGTGGGATAGACGGACCGTTGAATCAGGATTGGCACAAGCAACAGGTTGAACTGCAACATAAAATATTGAAGCGGATGAAGAATTTGGGCATGAAGCCCATCTGTCCGGGATTCCCCGGATTTATCCCGGAGGCGTTCAAACGTATTTATCCTGATTTGCATATTATCCAGACCCATTGGGGCGGCGCGTTCTGTAATTGGATGATTTCTCCGCAGGAAGAACTCTTCACGAAGATTGGGACGGCTTTCATCCGGGAGTGGGAGAAAGAGTTTGGAAAGAGTGAGTATTACTTGGTTGACAGTTTCAACGAAATGGATATCCCTTTTCCTGCCAAAGGTTCAAAAGAACGTTATGAACTGTTGGCTTCGTATGGCGATAAGGTGTACCAGTCGATCCGGAAGGGAAATCCGAAAGCAACTTGGGTGATGCAAGGTTGGATGTTTGGTTACCAGCGGCATATTTGGGATTATGAAACGCTGGGAGCATTGGTCTCTAAAGTGCCGGATGATAAAATGCTTCTATTGGATTTGGCGGTAGATTATAACAAGCATTTCTGGAAATCGGAAGTTAATTGGGAGTTTTATAAAGGCTATTATAATAAATCGTGGGTGTACAGTGTCATTCCGAATATGGGTGGAAAAACCGGTATGACAGGTATTCTTGATTTTTATGCCAACGGCCATCTGGAGGCATTGGCTTCGCCTAACAAGGGGCGTTTGGTTGCGCACGGGATGGCTCCGGAAGGGATAGAAAACAATGAAGTTATTTATGAATTATTGTCTGATGCCGGTTGGTCGGATAAAAAGATTGATATCCATGAGTGGTTGAAAGAGTATTCTTACAATCGTTATGGAGGTTATCCGGCTGCTGTTCGTGAATGTTGGGATTTGTTGTTAGAGTCTGTCTATGGGACATTTACCGACCATCCGCGTTATAACTGGCAATTTCGCCCGGGGACAGTACGCAGTGGGTCTATCAATATAACCCCTTCTTTTTTCAAAGCAATAGAATCCTTTATGGAAGTAAGTGGCCAGCAGAAAGGCAACTTTCTTTATTTGGCAGACTTGGCAGAACTGACTGCCCTTTATTTAGGGGGAAAGGCTGAACTTTTAATCAAGGCGATCGATTGGCAATATGAGATTGGGGATACGGTACGGGCTGCTAAGTTTGAAAAAGACTTTGAACATATCATGTTGGGGATGGATGCATTGCTATCCGCTCATCCGACCTTACGTTTGGAGCGTTGGATTGATTTTGCCCATAAACAGGCGACGACTTCTGAACAATATAAGCAATATGAAAGGAATGCGAAACGTATAGTCACGATTTGGGGACCTCCGGTGGATGATTATTCTGCCCGTGTTTGGTCCGGTTTGATCCGAGACTATTATTTGCCGCGTTGGAAACATTATTTTGCAAGTAGAAAAACGGGTATTCGTTTTAACTTTGCCGAATGGGAGAAGAATTGGGTAGAGTCGGAAGGGTGTTCTCCGCAAACACCTCCTGCTGATATCGTAAATACTGCCCGTTCGCTGGTAGATTATGCAGCATTTATAACTCCGGTTTTAATCCCCGATGGTAAAAAAGGTCAGTTGGGGTCATGGACGATCGGTTCTGAAAAAGCAGAAATCATATCATTTCAGGTTTCGGCAGACAGGCTGGATAAACTATCTGCTGTTCGGATAGAAAAGAAAGCTGGGAAAAGTTCGGTCGTTTGTTCCCGTTTGAAACTGGTTGCTGACGGAAAGGTGTTGGTTGACGATGCTTCAGAAAAAATCCTGTATGGCGATAAATTGGGAACTGTTTATACGGTAACCTTACCGGATGATATTCGAGGTAACAATGGAGTAGAGTTACAGCTACAGATAAAAAATATCGGATCGGAAACTGCATCAGGACAAGTTTCTCTTATCGGAGAATAAGAGCTTGGTCATACACAAAGATAGAAATCAAAGAAAAGGAGCCTGTTATTTTGGATAGGCTTCTTTTTTACAGGCATAGACAATAATAATCCACAAAATAGGCATTTTTTTGCTATTTTATGTCGGGTAAGGGGGTTCTATATTTGCATCGTTCTAACAAGGAAGCTACAATAACAATCAAAATATCATGAAGAGAAAACAGTTGTTTATTACTTTATTCCTTGCCTGTTGTGTGGCAATACAGGCGAAAGAATACCATGTTTCTATCAAAGGGAACGATGCAAACGAAGGAACCGAAAAAGCCCCTTTCCGGACTATCGGGAAGGCAGCGGAATATGCTTTTCCGGGTGATATAATTACCGTACATGCGGGAACATACCGGGAATGGGTGAACCCACCCCGCGGAGGTGAGAGCGATGATAAACGAATTGTCTACCGGGCGGCACCCGGTGAAAAGGTAGAGATAAAAGGCTCGGAAAGGATCACTAACTGGACAAAGGAGAAAAACGGCGTTTGGAAGGTAACGATACCGAATACTTTCTTCGGGGATTATAATCCTTATATCGACTTGATCTACGGTGACTGGTTTGAAGGTATGGGACGTGAACATCATACCGGAGAGGTATTTCTGAATAACAAATCCCTGTATGAAAAGGAAACACTGGATAAGGTACTGACCCCTGTCCCAAATGAAAAAAGTAAGGACAAGGAAGGTTCCACCTACACCTGGTATTGTGAAAACGATGGTGTCAATACCACCATTTGGGCCAATTTCCATACATACGACCCGAATAAAGAACTTGTAGAAATAAGTACCCGCCCCACCTGCTTTTATCCGGAGAAACCGGGGATCGACTACTTGACTATCCAGGGCTTTCACATCAGCCAGGCCGCAACCCAGTGGGGAGCACCGACAGCCGAACAGATCGGTATGATAGCGACCCATTGGAATAAAGGATGGATTATCGAAAACAATATTATCAGCAACTCCAAATGTTCGGGTATCACCCTGGGAAAAGAACGTAAGACCGGACATAACGTCTGGCTGAACGATACAAGCCTCGACGGTTCCCTGCATTATATCGAAGTCACTTTCAATACAATCCGGAACGGATGGAACAAGGAGAATATCGGTTCGCATATCGTTCGCAATAATGAAATATCCCATTGCGAGCAGACCGGTATCTGCGGAAGTATGGGAGCCGCTTTCAGTCTGATCGAAAACAACCATATCCACGATATCTGGGTGAAACGTCAGTTTACCGGCGCGGAGATCGGAGGTATCAAATTCCATGCCGCTGTGGATACACGGATTATCCATAACCGTATCCATAACGCTGGCCGTGCCCTTTGGCTGGACTGGATGACGCAGGGAACCCGCGTATCGGGCAACTTGTTCTATGATAATGACATGGAGGACCTGTTCCTGGAAGTAAACCACGGCTCGTTCCTGGTGGACAATAATATCTTTGCGTCCCGCCGGAGCATCCTGGAACAATCCCAGGGAGGCGCCTATGTGCATAACCTGATTGCCGGAGACATTTACCGCTATGTGGAACACGGACGGTATACCCCTTATTTCCTTCCTCATTCGACAGAGGTTGCCGGCTTATCCATCATCCCGGGAGGGGACGACCGTTATATCAACAACCTCTTTGCCACGGTCCTTCCCGAAAACGAGAAAGACAGCAAACGGAAATACGGCCTGGCAGATTATAATAAGACCGTCTATCCGATGATGGTGGATGGAAATGTCTACTACAACGGTGCTTTGCCTTTCGAAGGAGAAAAGAATAAAGTCGTTCTCCCTGACTTTAAACCGGATGTGAAAGTTGAAGAAACCGCCGATGGCGTCTACCTTTCTCTTTCGGTACAAGGTCTGGACGGCTTGCAGACTTCCCGCGTAACGACCGGAAGACTCGGGAAAGCGAAACTACCCCGGCAGGCTTACGAACAACCGGACGGCAGCCCGATCGATATTGCCACCGACTATCTGGGTAATGCCCGTGGCAATCAACCCAAGCCGGGCCCTCTTGAATCGATCAAGGACGGAGCGATCAGAATCAAAGTATGGTAATCTTAAATACACATGAATATGACATCAAAACAACGTGTTCAAAACGCATTGAACCATAGCACCCCCGACCGGATACCGGTGGACTTCGGAGCCACTTCCGTTACCGGTATCCATTGCAAGGTCGTGGAGGCGCTGAGACAACATTACGGACTGGACCCTCACCCTGTCCGTGTCATCGAACCCTTTCAGATGCTGGGTGAGATAGAGGAGGATTTACAGGAAATAATGGGTATTGACTGTGTTCCCGTCTTCGGACGCAAGGACATGTTCGATATCGACGAAACCCAATTACACGAGCAGGTTACTCCTTGGGGGCAAAAAGTAATGATTGCCTCCGGTATCGACCTGACGACGGATAAGGAAGGCGACGTGTACATTTATGCCGGTGGCGACCGTTCCTATCCGCCCAGTGCCATCATGCCTTCGGGCTGCTATTTCATCAACGCGACGGAAAGGCAGGAATATGTGGACGACGAAGCCATTACTCCGGAGGATAACCTGGAAGAGTTCGGCCCTGTTTCCGACGAAGATTTGCAATACTATAAAAAGACCGTGGAGCAGGCCGCAGCAACCGGAAAGGCCGTTGTTGCGAGCTTCGGCGGGACGGCTTTGGGCGATATCGCTTTCGTGCCCGGCATGGGATTGAAGAATCCGAAAGGTATCCGCAACGTGGCCGAGTGGTATATGTCGACCGCCATGCGCCGCGACTATGTGCAGACGGTCTTTGAGAAACAGACCGATATAGCTATTGCAAACTACCAACGGTTGTGGGATACCGTCGGCGAGAAGGTAGACGTGGTCTTCACCTGCGGGACCGATTTCGGTACCCAGGACTCCCAGTTCTGTTCGCTGGATACCTTCAGGGAACTGTGGCTTCCCCATTACAAACGGATGAACGACTGGATTCATGAGCATACCACCTGGAAAGTATTCAAGCATACCTGCGGGGCTATCCTGCCGATTCTTCCCGGTCTGGTGGAGGCGGGTTTCGATATCATCAACCCGGTACAGATTAATGCGAAGGATATGGACCCTGTGGTCCTGAAAAAGGAATACGGCAGCCAGGTTACTTTCTGGGGCGGCGGTATCGATACCCAGCGTATCCTGCCGAATGCAACACCCGAAGAAGTGCGCAGCCATGTTTTGCAGGAATGCGAGATACTGGGAAAAGACGGAGGATTCATTTTCAATGCCGTTCATAATATCCAGGCCAATGCGCCCGTCGGGAATGTGGTGGCAATGATTGAAACCCTGCGTGAATTACGGAATCAATAATTTAAAAGAAATAAAGTTATGGCAGATTTAGAGAGTTTGTATGAAGCTATTTTAAAAGGGAAACTCGATGTCGCCAAGGCAGTGACAACCGAGGCGATAGCAGAGAATGTAGACCCGCAACTGATTATCAATGAGTATATGTCGCGGGCCATGGAGGATATCGGAAAACGTTTTGAGGAAGGAAAAGCCTTTGTCCCTGAACTGTTGATGGCGGCCCGTGCCATGAAAGGGGCGCTCGACCTGTTGAAGCCGCTGATGAAAGGAGCCGCTTCGCACCGGTTGGGCAAGGTGGTAATCGGTACGGTGAAAGGCGATTTGCACGACATCGGAAAGAACCTGGTCGCTTCCATGCTGGAAGGTTGCGGCTTTGAAGTGATAAATCTGGGAACGGATATCTCTTCAGAGAAATTTATCACGGCGATCAAGGAAAACCAGGCGCAGATTCTTTGTCTTTCCGCCTTGCTGACTACGACGATGAATTATATGCAGGAAGTGATCGACGCTTTGGAAAAGACCGGTATCCGCCAGGAGGTGAAGGTCATGATTGGCGGTGCCCCTGTATCCGAATCGTTTGCCCGTCAGATTGGAGCCGACGGCTACAGCGATAATGCGAATGCCGCCGTGACGCTGGCAAAATCATTGTTATCCGCTTAATTGTATGTTTGATTGTAGTTTGGATTTTAGCACGTTGTCCCTGACGGCAAACGACCTGTTTGCCGAGATGGGATACGGCAACACAGCCCCGGAAGAACCTGTGGAGGCACTGGCCCTTTCCATGCTGAAGGAGGTTTCTTCCCTGACTGTTCCCCGTTGTACTTTCGGCCTGTTCGACGGAACGGTGGATGACGGATATGTTACCCTGGATGGCGGAGAACCCTTTCTCGTAGGGGGGACAATCGCTTCCCTACTGAAAGGCTCCGAACGGTTCGCCCTGTTTGCTGCCACGGCCGGGATGGCTTTTCAGGAATACCAGGACAGCCTGAAAGCGGAGGGAGATATCCTGAAATGCTTCATTGCCGATATTATCGGGACCTGCATTGCCGAGAAAGCCGGCGACCGGATGGAACGCCTGCTTGAAAAAGAACTGGGAGGCGAACGGCATACGAACCGCCTGAGCCCCGGTTATTGCGGTTGGCACCTCACCGGACAGAAAACGTTGTTCCGGCTGATGGGAGGCGCCCCTTGCGGCATCAGCCTGTCTGATGTCTGCCTGATGACTCCTATCAAGTCGATTAGCGGAATAATCGGCATCGGTCCGGAGGTAGATGAGAAAAAATACGGTTGCCAGTATTGTGAACTGGAAACCTGTTATAAACGAAAAAGAAAGAAGAAATAATGGAAATACAAGAATGGTTGCAAGAGACAATCAGGCAAAAAGAACGTAGGGCTATCCCTATCATGACCCATCCGGGCATTGAACTCTGTGGAAAAACAGTGAGAGACGCAGTCACCAGTGGTATGGTGCATGCAGACGCTATCTGCCGGTTGAATGAGCAGTATCCTTCGGCCGCCCCGACCGTGATTATGGACCTGACGGTAGAGGCGGAGGCTTTCGGTGCAAAGGTGGTCTTCCCCGAAGACGAAGTGCCCAGCGTAACGGAACCGCTGGTATCCGATAAGGAGTCGATTGATAATTTACAGATACCGTCTCTGGATACCGCACGTGTCCCCGAGTATCTGAAAGCGAACCGTCTGACGGCGGAACGTGTAAAGGACAAGCCTGTTTTTGCCGGCTGTATCGGTCCGTTTTCACTGGCAGGACGTTTGTTCGGTTTGTCCGAACTGATGATTGCCCTGTATGTGGAGCCGGAGAACATCACTGTCCTGTTGGAGAAATGTACTCGTTTCCTGATCGATTACTGCCGTGCGATTAAGGAGACAGGCGTTCATGGCGTGATTATGGCGGAACCGGCTGCCGGGCTGATTTCAAATGAGGATTCGCTGCTTTATTCGACGACCTATGTCCGCCAGGTAGTGGAGGCCGTGCAGGACGAACATTTTATCGTAATCCTGCATAACTGCGGAAATGCAGGCCATTGTACGGAGGCTATGGTTCAGTCGGGAGCGGCTGCACTTCATTTCGGCAATAAGATCGATATGCAGGATGCCCTTGCCAACTGTCCGGAAGACCGTCTGGTGATGGGGAATCTGGACCCGGTCGGTCTTTTTAAACAGTCCTCGTCAGAAGAAGTATATACCGCGACTATGAATCTGTTACAGCAGACCAAAGCATGGAAGAATTTCGTTTTGTCGACAGGTTGTGATGTCCCGCCCCATATTCCGGCTGAGAATATTGAGGCATTTTATCAAGCACTTACTAATTTTAACAGGTCAATGTAAAAAAAGGGAGGTGTAGCAAAATAAACTTTTGATGCACCTCCTATTTTGGATTCTGTTACTTTTTACCGGATAAACAGCAGTTCGCGGTATTTCGGCAACGGCCACATCTGGTTGTCCACCATCAGTTCCAGTTCGTCGATATGTTCGCGTATTTCATCCAGGAACGGAACGACCGTGTCATGATAGGCGATCGCCTTGCTGCGGTAATCGGTGATGACGTTCGCCTTCTTGCGGGCCTCGATCATCTCGTCCGTCATGCGTGTTACGGCATTTACGTGCTTGGATATTTTGCGTACTAGGCGGCGCGGTTCGGCAGACAGTTCCTCATATTCTTCCGGGCTGAACGTTTCCTTCAGCTTGGTGATATTGCTCAACAGCAAAGACTGGTAATGCAATACGACCGGGATGATATGGTTCATGGACAAATCTCCCAGGACGCGGGCTTCGATTTGTACTTTCTTGATATAGATTTCCCATTTCACTTCGTTGCGGGCTTCCAGCTCCTTTTCGCTCAATACGCCTGTTTCCCTGAACATGCGGATTACTTCCGGCTTCAGGTAAGCGTCGTATTGCAATGGAACGCTGTTTTCGCAATCCAGGCCGCGGCGGGCAGCTTCCGCCTTCCATTCGTCGCAGTAACCGTTGCCGTCGAAACGGATGGGTTTGGATTCTTTGATATAAGCCTTCAATGTTTCGAAGATAGCCACTTCCTTGCTCTTGCCTGCTGCCTGGAGCGCTTCCACGTCCTTCTTGAACTGCTGTAACTGATAGGCTACGGCAGAATTGACAGCCAGCATGGCCGAACCGCAGTTGACGGACGAACCCGGAGCACGGAACTCGAAACGGTTGCCGGTGAAAGCGAACGGCGACGTGCGGTTGCGGTCCGTATTGTCCAGCAGCAGTTCGGGAATCTGCCCGAAGCCGAGGCTCAGGCGTTTCTTGTCGTCCACCTCGATGGCATCTTCAATCGAACTGTTTTCGAATTTATCCAGTACCTCGCTGATTTGTGTACCCAGGAAGGAAGAGATAATGGCGGGAGGCGCTTCGTTGGCCCCCAAGCGGTGGGCGTTGGTTGCCGAAGCGATACTGGCTTTCAGCAGCCCGTTGAATTTATAGACGGCCATCAGCGTATTGACCACGAACGTGATGAAACGCAGGTTGTCTTCGCGGTCCTTGCCCGGCGAGAACAGGTTGATGCCCGTATCGGTTCCCATCGACCAGTTGCAATGTTTACCCGAGCCGTTCACACCCATGAACGGTTTTTCGTGAAGCAGCACGCGGAAGTTGTGGCGGCGTGAAACACGTTTCATGACCGACATCAACAACTGGTTATGGTCGTTGGCCAGGTTGCATTCTTCGTAGATGGGCGCCAGCTCGAACTGGTTCGGGGCCACCTCGTTATGACGGGTTTTCACCGGGATGCCCAGCTTGTAACATTCCACTTCCAGGTCTTTCATGAACTCCTGTACACGTGAAGGGATGGCGCCGAAATAATGGTCGTCGAGCTGCTGGTTCTTGGCACTTTCGTGTCCCAGCAACGTGCGTTCCGTCAGTGAGAGGTCCGGACGGGCGGAGTAAAGCTCTTCGTCCACTAGGAAATATTCCTGTTCCCAACCCAGGTATGTGATTACTTTGTGAACATCTTCATTGAAATAGTTGCAAACCTCTTTCGCCGCTTTGTTGAGTGCTTCGACAGAACGTATCAGCGGTGTTTTGTAGTCGAGAGCCTCGCCGGTATAGGCGATGAAGACTGTCGGGATACAGAGGGTGTCGTCTACAATAAATGCGGGGGAGGAGGGGTCCCAGGCAGAATAACCGCGGGCTTCGAACGTGTTGCGCAGTCCGCCGTTGGGGAAGCTGGACGCATCCGGTTCCT
Source organism: Parabacteroides goldsteinii DSM 19448 = WAL 12034 (assembly GCF_000969835.1). Classification (GTDB taxonomy): domain Bacteria; phylum Bacteroidota; class Bacteroidia; order Bacteroidales; family Tannerellaceae; genus Parabacteroides; species Parabacteroides goldsteinii. The sequence goes on along the minus strand of NZ_KQ033912.1, from coordinate 777,010 downwards.
GCTGTGCGAGCAGTTTGCCGCTAAATTCTTCAATCATACCGCCGTTACCGTCGTGTTCGACAAAAGCGTCGTGTTTTTCGGCTGTCCCGTCGGTCAGGGGCTGGAACCAGTGTGTATAATGGGTAACTCCTTTTTCCAGTGCCCACATACGCATACCGGCTGCCACATGGTTGGCTATTTCGCGGTCGATAGGTGTTCCGTTATCAATGGCGTGGGTCAGGGCTTTGTACGTTTCCTTGGAGAGATACTTTTGCATAGCCTTGCGGTTAAATACGTTCTCGCCATAGTACTCGGATACTTTCTGTTTGGGAGTGACGGCTTCTACGGCCTTACGGTTGGAAGCTTTCTCCACTGCATTAAAGCGTGAGATTGACATATGGATTATTTTAATGTTTTACCGGCTGCAAAGATACAAGCAAATCTTCATTTATGCTTTCAACGGGTAGTTAAAAACAATTTCATGGAACATTTTGGTAGCGGGCGGAGATAAATTGTCCGGCGGGTTGCATTCTTCCGGACAGGATATAGACGGGGTAAATTGCTGCAAAAAATGATGGTTTCCGGTTTTTCCCGGCTTTTTGGGGGCCAGGATAATAATAAGTTAATGTACATGCCTGTACATAATAAGGGAGAAGTTGTTGACGATTGAATGAAAAATAGGATTAAAATGTGCTCTTATGCATTGAATATAATGGAGTTTTAGGTTAAAAACGTGTGGCGAGAAAAAACGTTCCTTTTTTCTCGCCAGCAAAATTAAATATTCTATTTTAATAGACAAACGTTTTGCGCCTATATTTTGCGTTTCTATATTCTTTCTTATCAACGCAATAGCAAAGTTAGTACGAAATCTCAGCTTTTACTTATGAAGTGAATGAAGGCACAAAATAATGACTAAAAAAAAGGAACGTTTTTTCTAGTCATTCTGTTTTCTCCGGCTTGAAATAACGGGTGTAGACGGGATTTTGGTAACACTATGTATTAATATTAAATTATTGGTTATGAATAAAAGGTTTTCTGTTCTATCGAGAATACTCCTGCCGTGCGAGTGCATATCGTCCGGTACTAATTCAACAATATTCATTTCAGGCGAATCTATACTACCTGTACAGGTCTTGTATTTGTCGCCGTAAACAACCACCGAATAGGTAATTATCTATAATCAAAATATCAAAGTCTTGCCGTGCGGCGTCATCGGACTCCAATTAACCCGTGAAGGGCGAACAAGCGGTAATTATTAAATACTAAAGTAATAAAATAAAGTTCTTCTGTCCTATCTTTGTGAAAAGCGAAGGCAGACAAAACAAACCCCGGGGGATTCGTCTTTCCGGGGTTTCGTATTTAGAAATGATTGAGCTATCTGTTTATTGACTGGTTGTAACTGGCTCCCCTCTTGAGAGGGGGTAGGGGGTGAATTCTAAGTCCTCTCCAAACAATATCTATAAAATCTTACCCAAGTTTACGAACATTAACGTATCCTTGGGTAAGTTCGTATATAGACATAATTACTCTTCAGAAGTGTATAGCTACTTCCTAAATCTAAGATGTTTTCGAAATTAAGGGCCTTTTTATTATACGACTAATGTTACAAATGGAGTCTGTCTTCGTATCACAGCAAAAGACCTTGCTATGATTTTGGCTCTTACAGCATTGATTACAGATGCTTTATGTTTCCCCTCCGCTATTTTCCTTTTATAATATGCTTTCATCTGCGGATCCCAAGAGATGGCAGTAATAGCTGCCCGGGTAAGGTACACTTTTACTTCTTTGTTAGCCAATGGAGAAGTCTGCGTTTTTCCCCGTATGGAAATACCTGAAGTATGTTCAAAGGGAGCAACCCCGCAATAACAAGCAAACTTCCTTGGGTTGTCAAATCTTTGAAAATTGTTAGTAACACACAGTAATACAATGGCATTGATTATCCCTACACCTTTTATACTTCTTAATAACAAGTAGTTTGTGCAAAGAGAACAACTAGCGGCTATTAGTTGCTCCATAGCCTCTTCCACCTGCAGGATCTTTTCTTTTATCGACTTGAGCTGCTCTTCCAAAAAAGAAATGGAGTCTGTCACATCAGCCAACTTGGCCATCTGGGAGAATGTTTCCAATAACTTTATGCTTGATACTTTTTGCTTGACCAAATTGTCACGTATAATAATCCATCCCCGCAGTCTCACCAAGTCTTTGTCAGGCAATTTGTATAACTCTAGTTTTCGATAGTGTAATACCGCATAGTTCGCTATTCTTTTAGCGTCAATGCGGTCATTTTTGCCTCGTTGCAAGCCTATGGACTTCTTGATGGTCAACGGGCAAACCAAAGCTAGGGAAAAACCCATAGAGGCACTGGAAACAGATAACTCTGTGACATAACTTCCCATGTTTTCAGCACAGAACAAGAGTTTGGATAAAGAGAGATGATAACCTGCTATCCAATCTAATAAAGATTGGATCCCTTCTGAAGTGTTATCAAAAGACTTGTGAGACAACTCTTTTTCGTCCGCAGACATTAAGGATGCATCGAAAGTTTTTTTCCCTACATCAAGACCTACAAAATGAGAATAATTCATAACTTTGTATTTACAGTATTAAACATGAAGGAGAAACAGCTAATACATTTATTAGGTCGTGAGCCTACAATTCTAACTGGCTAGGTTCTCCAATTAAGAGAGTTGCAGTCTGATTCAGCCCATAGTCATTTAAGACTAGTGTCAAAGTTAGTTCACTGCAACTCTTCTTTTCAAATATACACTTATATTTTTATTAGGATATTTAATACTGCAAATGTAAATGTGTTAAAGCCAGTCAATAAAACAAGCCTTGTTACAGGTTTATTTGCCGTCTGCTTCAGCTGACGGATTAGTAAAGGGTCTATTTCATTGGACTTTAGTCCCATTTCTTACAGTTTTCTATCTAAGAGAAATGTGGCTGAAGCCAAAAGAGAGAAACAACTTGTAAACCGTCAGCTGAAGCAAACGGCAAATGAACCTACAATAGTTAAGTAACTCTGATTATGGAGGTTGTATAGGCTGGAATATAACACACCCCCTTCCCCCTCTCAAGAGGGGAGGCAGTTACAACCGGTCGATAATTAGATAGCTCAAAACTGATAATGACTGAACATTCAAACCTCTGAATCATTAGAGATTCTTTTATTATAAATTAAATTCATATGAAAAAAAACTGAACGCCGCCCTGTTGAATGGAGCAGTACTGGATTTGAGAAATGAATGCGTGCAGCTGGAAAAGAAATTGCACGAAGTGATGAAACTAAGCAACACCCTGGGCCGGATGTTGGAACATGCCGTCTGGGAGGAGGATATGGTGGTAGGCGAAACCATTACGTTCCACTGTTCCCTGGAAGAGTTTGTCGCCCAGATCGCTCCCCTGATCGAGAGCCGCAAATGGACGGTTAACGACTGCCATGAAGTGAAGCCTTTCCTCCGTTCGCTCGATACCGTCATGAAGGTCTGTCCTGAAGGCAAAGTGGAACCACTGGCGTTGGGTACGCTCGTGAATGGGGTGATGGAGTATCTTTCTACCCGCAAGGACGATTGATGTTTGTCGTGCAGCTTATGTTTTTCATAATATAATGTAAAAACATAGGCTGCCTTGTTTAATGCCCGTACCTTGGGCAGAATAATACTCACTTAATTTTATCTTATTATGATAAACGTAACCTTATTCGCCGGATTTAAGAGATGTATGGGGGATATTCCCCTGATCGACGCCCTTTACGACATCCGCAATGGCAAGTATGCCACCGAAATTAACCGTATCCGCGCCTTTATGGACGCCGGAAATCAGGATGAAGCCGACATGCAGAAGAAAAAGCTGCCTGCCATAACCGTATCCGCTACCTATCAGAAACAACGGTTGCCGAAATATATGACAGGCTACAATCCGCTTACCATCCTCGATTTCGATGAATTGAACAAAGAAGACTTGCCGCGCCTGCTTGCCCTGGTGCGCGAAGCCGTCTATACGGTGGCCTGCTGGATCAGCCCGCGCGGACGGGGCATCAAGATCATTGTCTATCCGGCTGTCGGGACCGAACTGATCCCCGCAAACCATCTCGCTGTCTACAAGCTGGTGAAAGACTGGTACGAACGCCTGCTGGGTGTCGGGGCGGACACTTCGGGCAGCGATGCCGGACGGCTCTGCATCATGTCGTACGATCAGCAGCTCTATCTCTCTCCCCGTTTCGAACCCTGGCTGAAAGGGGAAGGCACTTTGCCCGCCGATCTGCCGCCGATAGAAGCCATAGGCGGAAAGACTGTGTCACAACTGATCTCTTCCGCCCGTAGAAAGGCCAGCCGCAAGTTCCCTTATGCCGAGGGCAACCGCAACAATTACGTGCACCTTTTTGCCGGCTACTGCAACCGCTTCGGGGTTGCCAGAGAGGAGGTCGAAGCCTATGCCGCAAAATCATTTGACGACCTGCCGGTCGAGGAACGCCGACAGGCAATCGACAGTGCTTATGCGCATACCGAACAATATGCTACGGAGAAGCCGGCGTTCCGTTTGCAGCGCGGAGACAGTTTTGTCAATCAGATACAGGAGTTTCTGACGAAATATTACAAACTTCGTCGCAATATCGTCAGACGTACGGTTGAATACCGGGACCTGAAGAAACACGATGCCTTTCAACCGGTCACCGATTATTGGGAGAATTCCGTCTGGTGTGCATTGCAGAAATCGGGCGTGTTTTGCCGCGTGTCCGACCTGCGTTCGGTGATCTATTCCGATTTCAGTCCCGAGTACAATCCTTTCAAGTCTTACTTCGATAACCTGCCGCGCTGGGACGGGACGACGGACCCTATCGGCCGCCTGGCAGCCACAATCGACACTACCCACCCCGAGTATTGGGAGAAATGCCTGAAGAAATGGCTGGTGGCAGTCGTAGCCTGTGCCATCGACGAGCGGCAGACCAATCATACGGTCTTGTTGCTGAGCGGTGCACAGGGGTTGGGGAAGACCACCTGGCTGCGCAACCTGGTGCCGCCCGTGCTTAGAAACTATGTCTTCTCCGGCAACCTCGATCCTACGGCAAAAGATTCGTCGTTGTTGATGAGCGATTGCTTCCTGATCATCCTCGATGAACTGTCGGGACAGAGCCGCGTGGAGTTGAACCAGTTGAAGGCCCTGATCACAAAAGATTCTATCCTCGAACGCCGCCCGTATGCCCGTAATGCGGAGACGTTCGTGCGCCGTGCTTCGTTTGCCGCCACGGTAAACGACAGCCAGATTCTGACAGATCGCACCGGGTCGCGCCGTTTCCTTTGTTTCGAAACGCTCCGGATCGATTATACTTCTGAAATAGACCATGCCGCCATCTATGCCCAGGCGCTGGCGCTCTACAAACAGAATTTCCGTTATTGGTTTGCCGAAAATGACATAACGGAAATAAACGACAACAACGAGCCTTTCCAGCAATCGTGCCCCGAAGCGGAATTGTTTTATACCTATTTCCGCAAGCCGGTCCGTTTCGAGCTGCCCCTCTTGCTCTCTGCAAGCGAAATCCTGTCTAAAATAGCGGAACGAACACGCTATTCCATGACTACAATGAGTGTTAATTTGCTGGGCAGAGTGTTAAAAAGCGGTGAATTCGAGTCACAAAAGAGACATGGAAAGCGGCTGTATGCCGTCATGGAATTGAGTAATGACCAGGTGGAAGCGCGTCGCAAAGGATTTGGCTATGATCCTTCGGATGAGGGCGAAGGTGGTGATAATAAGGAGGATGACGGTGGTGGACGCCCCGACCCGCAGCTTCCGTTTTAACTGATCGGGGGCAGAAAGGGCAGACAAAAAGGTGTTTTGAAAAACTTCTGTACGGTGTTACTTCTACGAAACATTCATAGAAGTAACAAGTGACATCTTATTATAAAGTTTTCAAAAATGCCTTTTTGTCTGCCCTTTCTGCCCCCGCCCTTTCTTTCTCCACTGGCTGCGGCAGTTTTTTTCAGGGGGTGCCGCAACGACATAAAACGACTGCCGCAGTCTCTGGAAACAGTTGCGGCAGTCTCTGAAAAAAACTGCCGCAGTCCTTTGGGATGATTGCGTCACCCATTCTTTTCTTTTTCAGGGTTCCCCTAAATGTTCGACGATACATTCCACCTGGCGGGGTGTGAAACTCCTGACTCCGGGATGATACCCCAGTTCAACCAGTTTGGCTTTCAGTACGCCATGATAATTGATCCACCGCCAAAGTTGCAGGATCGCTCCCCTGCGGCTGAGGTGAGGGCTGTAGAGTGCCGCCAGTTCGCCTACTCCGTAGGCCCGTATCGTGAAGGTCGTTTGTTCCATAAAATGTATGGTTTTATTCTTCTAAGATACGAAAAATCAATGGATGCGGCAAGCTATTTGTTCGTTTTTTAGCATGTTGACAACAATACGATTGCCTGGAGATATCTGAAATTATCTGAAATAAACTGTCGCTTCGTAACATCCCGTCACCTATGGCTTCAACCTGCCTTCCCTCCGGGCGTATCTTTGATATGTAATTAATAATCAACTAAAAACAGTAAAGTTATGGCAGTACAGTATCATTTGGTTCTCCGGAAGAACCTCAGTAAAAATGTGGAAGCAGGGAAAGAGAAGCTCTATTATGCCCAGACGCGTGCGACGGGGACCTGCACGTTTGATGAGTTGTGTGATGCGGTGGCGGAGAGTTCGACCGCTTCGAGTGGGGATGTGAAGGTGGTGATCGACCGTGTGATCCGGTTCCTTCTGATGTTTCTGGGGCGTGGGGAAGTGGTCCAGTGTGGCGACCTGGGGACGTTCCAGCTGATCCAGACCAGTTCGGGAAGTGTTACGACCGATGATTTCTCAACCAATTTGTTGTACCGCGCCCGTCTCCGTTTCCGTCCCGGCGCCAAACTTCGTAACCTGACCCAGACTACGAAGGGGGAGCGTTTCAAGCTGGAGGAGGCGAAACCTTCAACTCCGCCGGAAGGCGGTGGTGGTAGCGACCGCCCCGAAATCGAGTAATCTACCTGAAACGGACATCATATGGATAAGCAATCGTTTACAACAAAGTACCTCCCCGCCGCCCGTATGGCGGGTGAGTTGTACGGCCTGAACCCGGTAGTCATCCTGGCGCAGGCTGCTATCGAAAGCGGGTGGGGAGAGAGCCGCCTGGCTACGTGCTACAATAATTTCTTCGGGCTGACCGGCTATGGCGTTTCCAACGCTTACTGGCACGGGGGAAAGACGGACCTGGATAATCCCGGCGGCCTTGTGTTCCGCCGTTACGACCGGGCGGAGAACAGTTTTCTCGATTTTGCCCGCCTGATCGCCACCGCCTACAAACAGGCGGCCGCCGTCAGCAACTATCCCCGGGCTTATGCCCGCGAGATGGCCTACAGCAAATATATCAGTGAAGTAAACGGGGATAACCGCGAGGCGTATTGCAACATGCTGGAAAGCATTGCACGGTCGCTGGTCCCCATAGTGTATAACTTAAATAATAAAGCGTATGAGTGAGAAAGAAAATGGCAGTGGCAACAAGGTAAGAACCATCCTCCAGTTTATCATGGAGTTGCTGGGGTTCCTGTTGGGGAGGAAGAAGCAGTAGGAAGAATAGGAAAGGTTTGGATATTATCAGTTTTGAATGTTACTTTTCTCTTGATAGAAAAGTAACCAAAAGATCAAGGCTGCATCTGCTTCGCTACTCAGCATCCTGCGTTCGCTGTCGTCTGTGAACTCGCTACGCTCAAACAGCACAGCCTCCGGACGCTCTCTACGGATACTTCGCTTTACGCTCACCAGATGAGGCCTTTCATAGAACGCTTTGCGTTCTCCTAAGATTGCCGATACTACCTGTTAAATCCGAAAGTTTTTGTTTTATAAGTACCGGTATCGGCCATCCTAAGAGGAAGCACAGCTTCCTTGGAAAGGCCTAAGCGGGTGAACGTCCGCGTAGGGGGAAGACGAAGCGGTTAAAAAAATCCGTTGTCTGAGCGAAGCGAGTTTCGGATTTTTCAGCGAAGTCTTTCACCGGAGCAGTGAAGCCGGTTAAGCCTTGATCTTTTGACTACTTTTCCATCAAGGGAAAAGTAGGTTCAAATATTTCTATAATTATCACATACCCCCTTTACTCCTTCACTTTCCCGACAAATAACACATTATTATCATTCTCATCCAGCGTCGCTGCCAGTTCCTCGAGTTTCTTTCTGTCCTGGCTGGGGCATTTGCCGGAGGCGAGATGTTTTTCTATCTTTTCGATCAGTTGTCCCGGTTCCATATTCTGGATAAAATATCCCTGGTAGAAATTGTGGCCTGTTCCGGAGATGGGGAGGTTTCCGTAGAAGTCGTTTATCAGACGGAAATGGGAGGAAGCATTCTTCTTTTTATCAATCAGGATATCTCCGCCATTTTCCGGGCCGTTTTTCCCCCAGAAATAATAATTGACCATGAAGTGATTCGGGAGCCGGTAGTATAGATGTATCGGTTTCTCTTCCGGATTCGGGAAAGTCATGGTAAATTCAGGCAATAACCGGTTGCCGACAGGATCGTAGACAAAAAGAGTGTCTATGCTGGTGTGGAAGAAATCGAACCCGTAGCCGTTTTTGTAAGAGAAAACTTCTCCGTTGAAGTCCGACACTGTCCTTTTGGCGGTTGCCGGGATCTGTTTCAGGATGTTTCCTTCCATATCCACTTGGAAGGCAAGCGGTTCCCCTTCCTGGAATGGCATGTGTACGACGGATAATGTGCCGTCCGCATTGAGCGATAATTTAGGTTTGTTGATCTGTCCCGGAAGCGGGATGTCTTTGATCCATTTGCCATTCGTGCCGTACACCATGATCTTCCGGCCATAGAAAGGCGAGAGGAAGATACGGTCGTTCTTTTCGTCGATGACTTCATCGTAAATGGATATGGCATATTCTCCGGCCCCATTGCCTACGGAGCCGATGTCGTGCAGGAATTTTCCCTCTTTGTCGAAGAGTTTGAACGGTCCGCCGCTTCGTTGCCGTACCCCGATATACTGGTCGGTGACGAGTGTGAACCAGGCTTTGAACATGGCGGAGTCAGAGTTGTCGAAACGTATGATGCGGCAGTCTTCGACAAATTCGCTGAGCGGCACGTCGATAGTGTCTTTCGCCAGGGCGAAGTCGCACACGGTCAGTTCGTTTCCGCCTGTTTCAACGGTGGTGATACTTCCGTCGTTCGTTTTCAGTGCTTTTTGTTTCTGGGTGAAAATGTTGCAGGCGGATAAACATCCCAGTAACAAGACGGAGGAGAAGAGCAGACAAGTTGTTTTCATACAGGATCTATTTAAAGTTGTTTACTATCAACAAAAATACGAATAGCTCGTAATTACGAACTATTCGTATGAAAGTATTTGATCCCGGTTAGATTATATTAACTGTTTCAGAACAAACTCCATGCTACAGTCAACCCCGCCATCACGATAGCTACCATGCTCATCAGCTTGATCAGGATATTGAGGCTCGGACCGGAAGTGTCTTTGAACGGGTCGCCGACGGTATCGCCGACAACGGTTGCCTTATGGGCTTCGCTGCCTTTGCCGCCGTGGTTGCCTTCTTCAATATGTTTCTTCGCGTTGTCCCAGGCGCCGCCTGCGTTGGCCATGAAGATGGCCAGTACGAAACCTGTGCTTAGTCCGCCGATCAGCAGGCCGATCACGCCGGTCACACCGAATATCAGTCCGGTCACTATCGGGGCGATGATCGCCAGCAATGAAGGAACAACCATCTCATGTTGTGCCCCTTTCGTCGAAATCTCTACGCAACGGGCGTAATCGGGTTCTGCTTTTCCTGTCAGGATACCCGGTATTTCGCGGAACTGGCGGCGTACTTCTTCTACCATATGTCCGGCAGCGCGTCCTACGGCGTTCATCGTCAGTCCGCAGAACATAAAGGCCATCATCGACCCCAGGAACATGCCCGACAGTACTTTCGGATTCATCAGCGTCACATCGTAGTAGATCATAAAGTCGGAGAAAGAAGCCTTCGATACCTCCATCGTACGCCCGTCGGCAAACGACAAGACGTTTTCTCCCAGGCGCAGCAGGCCGATCTTGATCTCTTCTATATAAGACGCCAGCAACGCCAATCCCGTCAGGGCGGCAGAGCCGATGGCAAATCCTTTACCGGTGGCGGCTGTGGTGTTACCCAGCGAGTCGAGGGCGTCGGTACGTTTGCGTACTTCTTTGCCCAGACCAGACATTTCGGCATTTCCTCCGGCATTGTCGGCGATCGGGCCGTAAGCGTCGGTAGCCAGTGTGATACCCAGGGTGGAAAGCATGCCGACGGCAGCGATGCCGATTCCGTAAAGTCCCATTCCTACATTGTTAAAGTCAAATCCCGAGGCAAAGAGGAAAGAGCAGATGATACCTACCACAACAGCCAGCACGGGGATAGCGGTAGAAAGCATTCCCAGTCCTAATCCGGAAATGATAACGGTGGCCGGCCCTGTCAGTCCCGCTTCCGAAACCCGTTTGGTCGGGTTGTAGGATTGTGAGGTGTAATATTCCGTTGCCTGGCCGATCACGATACCTACCAGCAAGCCGATCACTACCGAGCAACTGATCCAGAACCAGTTGTCGAGGCCGAGCAGATAAAGTATCCCGAAGGTGAAAACAGCGATCAGCACCGAACTGAGGTTTGTACCGATAGCCAGCGCCTTCAACAACTGCCGGATATTAGCATCCTCTTTCGTCCTGACGGCAAAAATACCCAGGATAGAGAGGACGATGCCGACAGCCGCGATCAGCATCGGTGCGACTACTGCCTTATATTGCATTTCTATATTGCCGGACGAAACGAAAGCGGCGGCGCCCAGAGCGGCGGTCGCCAGTATCGAACCGCAGTAAGATTCGTACAGGTCGGCACCCATACCGGCTACGTCGCCTACATTGTCACCCACGTTATCGGCGATGGTGGCCGGGTTACGCGGGTCGTCTTCCGGAATGCCGGCTTCCACTTTCCCGACAAGGTCGGCTCCCACATCGGCGGCTTTCGTATAGATTCCACCTCCCACGCGGGCAAAGAGCGCCTGTGTAGAGGCTCCCATGCCGAAGGTTAGCATGGTCGTAGTGATAATGGTCAGTTTATGGGTCGGGTTCAGGGCTTCATCCGGAATGAAAGCGTTCAGCAGGACGTACCAGAAAGAGATGTCGAGCAGTCCGAGGCCGACCACCACCAGTCCCATGACGGCGCCGCTGCGGAAAGCGACCTGCAACCCCTTGTTGAGTGATGAACGGGCGGCATTGGCTGTACGGGCGGAGGCATAAGTCGCCGTCTTCATCCCCAGGAATCCCGCTAGTCCAGAGAAGAAACCGCCGGTCAGGAAGGCGATCGGCACCCATTCGTTCTGCACGCCGAAGCCGTAAGCCATAATGGAAAACAAGATAACCAGCACAAGGAAAACCGAGGCTACTACCTTGTACTGTTGTTTCAGGTACGACATCGCACCTTCACGCACATAAGAAGCGATTTTAGCCATCGTTTCCGTTCCTTCACTCTCTTTCATCATTTGCCGAAAGAAGAACCAGGCAAATACCAGCGCCAGAACCGACGCTACGGGCACAATCCAGAAAATACTAGTTATCATAGTCGTTAGATTTAAAATGAATAACCACCCCTTAGGATCGTTATTTTGTTTCCCGTAAATGTAAGAAAAATAAAAACGTAGAGAAACTTTTTCGTAAATAATACTGTTTCATTCTAAAAAAAACAGCATATTTGTCACCGTAAAAGAGAGAAAACATACAATGACGCAAGAATCGAACCATAAGACCTATAGATTGGGATTGGCCTTAAGCGGCGGAGGCGCGAAAGGTTTTGCACACCTTGGGGTATTCAAATTACTGGAGGAGTGCGGACTGAAGCCGGATATCATCGTTGGGACGAGTGTCGGTGCGTTAATGGGTACTTTGTTTGCCGACGGCTATTCGGCAGACGAGTTGAAAGAACTCTTTACAGGCCGTGAATTTTCCGAATTTGCACAACTCCAGCTTCCCAAGTCCGGCTTGTTCGACAGCAAACGTTTCCGGTATTTCCTGAAACGCCATCTGAGAGCCAAGACATTTGAAGAACTGAAAATCCCTATGATTGTGGTAGCGACCGATCTGGATAACGGCGAAAGCCATGAGTTCGATAGCGGGCCTATCGTGGAGGCGGTGACTGCTTCGTGCAGTATACCGATCATTTTCAGTCCGGTAGTGATTAACGGGGTACATTATGTGGACGGCGGTTTGTTTCATAACTTCCCGGTTTCCATAATCCGCGACAGGTGCGAGCGGGTGATCGGGGTGAATGTCAGCCCGCTGGTTCCCCAGAAATACAAGCAAACGATATTTCATATTGCAGAACGTTCCTATCATTATATGTTCCGGGCCAATACGCTGGAAGATCGTGAGATGTGCGACGTGTTGATTGAAGCGGAAGAATTCGGTATGTATAAGACTTTTGATTTGGAGAATGTGGAACAGATTGCCCGCATCGGTTATGATGCAGCGATCCGCGCATTCGAATTGGTGATACAAGAGAATAAACATGAAACACTGGTGAAAGCGATTATGGCGCGGAAGAACAATATGCTCCTGCCATAGCTTTGTCCGGCGCTTGCCCGGATAACTTTTACCGATAATATTTAAAGTTGATAAAAGCGATGAAACAAATGGATAAAATGATCATTTATCAGGTATTTCCCCGTTGGTTCGGAAATCTGAAGTCTCCGTTGGCAAAGAACGGTAGTGTAAGGGAAAACGGAGTAGGAAAGTTCTCCGCCTTTTCACCGACGGCCCTGGCAAAGATCAAGGAACTGGGTACGACGCATATCTGGTACACCGGAGTGATAGAACATGCTACCCAGACCGATTATTCCGCTTATCAGATACGCAAAGACCATCCGGACGTGGTGAAAGGTAAAGCCGGTTCTCCTTATGCAATAAAAGATTACTACGATATAGACCCCGACCTGGCAGAGAAGGTGCCGAACCGTATGAAGGAGTTCGAGGCGTTGGTGAAACGTACGCACGATGCCGGGATGAAGGTGATCATTGACTTTGTGCCGAACCATGTGGCACGCGAATATTACTCGGATGCCCGCATGTCGTATGTCGAAGATCTGGGGCAGCATGATGATACGACCAAAGGGTTCGACCGCAATAATAACTTCTATTATATTCCGGGATGCCCGTTGCACCTGTCGTTTGCCGAAGCGCACGGGGATTACGATTATAGCGAGTTCCCCGCTAAAGTGACGGGAAATGACTGTTTTAGTCCGTGTCCGGGAAAGAACGACTGGTACGAAACGGTCAAACTGAATTATGGCGTGGATTATGTGAATGGCCGGATCTGTCATTTCAACCCGGTGCCCGGCACCTGGACGAAGATGCTGGATATCCTGCTTTACTGGGCGGATAAAGGCGTTGACGGTTTCCGTTGCGATATGGCGGAGATGGTACCGGTGGAATTTTGGAACTGGGTGATTCCGAAGGTAAAAGAAAAACATGCTGTTGTTTTCATTGCCGAGGTTTATAATCCGGCAGAATACCGTAACTATATTTTCAACGGTCATTTTGACTATTTGTATGATAAGGTAGGACTGTACGATACCGTGCGTGCGGTGATGTGCAATCAGGCTGCGGCCAACACGATCTCTTACTGCTGGCAGAGCCTGGAAGGTATCCAGTCACATATGTTGAACTTCCTGGAAAACCATGACGAGCAGCGTATCGCCTCTTATTTCTTTGCCGGCGATCACCGTCCGGGTATCCCCGGCATGATTGTTTCGGCCATGATGAATACGAACCCGGTCATGATCTACAGCGGTCAGGAGTTGGGCGAGCCGGGTATGGACGAGGAAGGTTTCAGCGGACGCGACGGGCGTACGACGATATTCGATTACTGGAGCGTGGAGAGCCTGCGCAAATGGATCAACGACTGGAAGTTCGATGGCGCCGGTTTGACGCACGAGCAGCGTGAATTGCGTGAGAAGTATGCCCGGATACTGAACGTGGCGAAATCGGAGCAGGCCATTACTCAGGGGGCTTTCTTCGACCTGATGTATGCCAACTCGCGGAATCCGTATTTCAATTCGAATAGCCAGTATGCCTTTATGCGCAAATACCGTAACGAGGTCGTACTGATTGTCGTGAATTTCGATAAAAGCGAACAGACGGTGCGGGTAAAGATTCCTTCCGACGCATTTCTTACACTGGGTTTTGACGATAACAAGGCCGCTACGCTGACGGATTTGTTGACGGGAGAGACCAGTATCAGTACGCTGACGGCGGCGTGGCCGTATCAGCTGGTTTTGCCGGCTTATTCGGGTAAGGTTCTGAAGTTTACGTATAAGTGATGAGTCTTTCATTTCGTTAGAAAAAGTAACAGGGGCGGGGTTGACTCGCCCTTATTGTTGAAAGTTTTCCGAAGATAAAGGGATAATTGCAAATAAGTTTTGTACTTTTGCAGCACAATTCAAATCTATTTACTTAAGATAAATATTCGGAATAATGAGTGCACAAACTCCTTTCTTGGTGTTTTCGGGAACCAACTCCCGGTATCTTGCAGAGAAAATTTGCAATAGTCTTGGTTGTCCTCTGGGGCAGATGAACATTCAACATTTTGCTGACGGTGAATTTTCAGTATCTTATGAAGAGTCTATCCGTGGTCGTGACGTGTTCCTTGTTCAATCAACATTTCCTAACTCGGACAATCTGATGGAGTTGCTCCTGATGATTGATGCGGCTAAACGTGCTTCTGCACATTCTGTAATTGCTGTTGTTCCTTATTTCGGTTGGGCCCGTCAGGACAGAAAGGATAAACCCCGTGTGTCTATCGGTGCAAAATTGATCGCAGATATGTTGAGCACTGCCGGTATCGACCGTCTGATTACAATGGATTTACATGCAGACCAGATCCAGGGATTCTTCAATGTTCCTGTCGACCACCTGTATGCTTCTTCTATCTTCCTGGATTATATCAAGGGAGAACTGCCTTTGGATAACTTGTGTATCGCTACTCCTGACGTAGGGGGTACGAAACGTGCCAGCAGCTATTCCAAATACCTGGGATTGCCGATGGTTATCTGCCACAAATCACGCCTGCGTGCCAATGAGGTAGCTGAAATGCGTATCATCGGTGATGTGGAAGGCTTGGACGTTCTTTTGGTGGATGATATGGTGGATACAGCCGGTACAATCACTAAAGCCGCTAACCTGATGATGGAAAACGGCGCCAAGTCTGTACGTGCAATCGCCAGCCACGCTGTCATGTCTGACCCGGCTTCTACCCGTGTAGACCAGTCTTCATTGACGGAAATGATCTTTACCGATTCTATTCCTTACGCAAAGAAATGCGAGAAAGTAAAAGTATTATCTGTTGCCGATATGTTTGCTGAAGCAATCCGCCGTGTTTGCAGTGGCGAATCTATCAGTTCTTTATACGCTATTTAATTAGCAGGGATTAATGATATAAAAAGGCTGCCGTCGGATTGATGGCAGCCTTTTTTATTGGTATGCGGTGGCTGGCGGAGGGATTAACTTCCTCCGATATAGTCTTTCAGGGCATTTACGTAATTCTCGAATGCCTGTCGTCCTACGGGTGTTATCCGGCAGGTGGTACGGGGTTTCTTTCCGACAAAGCTCTTTTCGACTTCTATGTAGCCGGCTTCGCTCAGTTTGTCTATCTGTACACTCAGGTTTCCCGCTGTCGCCTGCGTCTTTTCCCGCAGATAGACGAATTCAGCCTCCTCGACCGAAAGGAGGATGGATATCACGGCGAGCCGCAATTGTGAATGAAGTAACGGATCTAATTCTTTAAACATTGCTTCCTGGCTTTATTATTGACGATATGTCCGGGTATGATCATCATAAACACGAACGATAAACCGAAGTAAAGATACCACAAAGTTGTCGCTTTTTCACCCATCAGCAGCATGGTTAGCATATAAATCGCTATGACGAAGGCAACCAAAGGGGTATAAATCATCCAGCGCCCCTGTACGATAATACCGGTGATAGATACTCCCAATCCGCAGTATATCAGGGATAACGGCAGCATAAGGATAAAGTCGACGTATCTGCCGAAAATGAACTCAATGGTGCCAGTTGTCAGGAAAGTGATGACAAACATCCAGCCCATTACCTGCCAGACCTGCATGATTACTTTGTCGGTATAGGTGATGACCCTCGGGGGCTGCTGCCTTTGCCGGTAAGACATGACGGGCCACATGACGAACATCAGCATCCATCCCCAGCTCCATATCATGTTGTGGGTAAGAGCGATCAGTGTAAACAGAATGATCGACAGGGCAGTTGTGAAATAACCCCACACCAGGAGGTAATTCCCCTGGCCGATCTCCATATTCTTTTTGCTGGAGTTTATCATCTGTGTGATGAGTTCCAGGCTTTCTTTCTCGTTTAAAAGTCTTTCTTCCATGATTTTATTTGTTTTTATATTGTTCGTACTATGTTTGTTCAAAGATAATGTCATTGTTTTTAACAGTCAATCATTCCGGTCTATTTTTCGTTCAACCGGTTTCTTTCAGAGTTTACGCCCCGTTCGATTGTCGGCTTCTTTACTTTCCTGCCGCTGTTGAAGCTCCAGGTCAGTGTCGCTTTGAAGGTACGTCCGAGGTGTCCGCTTTCGAAGTGGCTTTGTGACGTGTAGGCTTCGATATGGCTGGCAAAGTCATTATAGCGGTTGAAGATATTATCGGCCGAAACAGTTATCAGAAAGCGGTTGCCGGCCAGCTTCTTCCGGGCAAACAGGCTGACGATGTGCCGGGGAGCCACTTCGCTGTTTCCTGAATACAGGCGGCTGGTTCCGCAGTATTGTCCTTCGAACGTGATGTCTTTCGGCAGCGTGAAGGTCACGGTCACGTTTGCGAATGCCAGGTAATGGTGGGCAAATGCGGCTTTCTCCGTCATACGGATATCCTGGCGTACACCGACGAAATTGGCTGCCAGGTTAAGCCATGGGACGGGTTGCACGGGGATACTGGCGGCAACGAACCAATGGTTTTCGACGTCATGGTTCTCGTAGGTGATATACGAAACGTCCGGGTTGACGGCATCTACCTTGCAGAATTCGCGGATCAGGTTGCGGTGCAGGCTACCTCCGATTGTCAGCGTGTAATGGTAATTATAGACAAGGGTCGTGCTGAAACGGTGGATATAGGTCGGTTTCAGGTAGGGATTGCCTATGTTGTAGCTGTAATCGGAGGTCTGGAGCCGGTTCGGGTTGAGCGTATAGAAGGCCGGGCGTTCGATGTTGCGTGTGTATTGTCCGACCAGCATCCAGGTCTTCAGGTTGTTGAAGGCATAGGTGGCGCTCAGGCTCGGGAACAGGTCGAAGTAATCCCGTTTAATCCGGTCGCTCTCGTTCGCGGTCCGGGTATATTCGCCCCGCAGCCCGGCGATGAACGCCCAACGATTGATTTCTGTTGAAAAGGATGCGTATACTCCCATGATGTTTTCCTTGTATTTGAGTGCGTAGCCGTAAGCCGGACTGATACTCCATTGTTGGTCGGCCGAGAGACCTTCGTAGCAGGAATTATCGTCCATGAATGTATGTGTGTACTTCAGGCCGGTGTTCAGCGATATTCCTTTTCGGAAGTATTTATTCATTGAAATATCGGTGGTGACGATCTTGTAGGTCGCATCGCTGTTACTTCGGTATGTACTGTCTGTATCCCGGCCTGCTGCCTTTTGTACGACATAGTAGTTGTTTTTCCCTGTCGACTTTTTGTCAGCATAATCGACAATCCATTTGAGCAGGGAGCCTTTGTCGTCGAGTTTATGCAGGTAGTTGGCGGTAGCGGATAAAGTGTTGTAATCATCCTTCTGGTTATAATCGCCGGTGCTGTTTATTAGCCATTCCTGCTTGGTCAGTTCCGTTTCGCTGTAAGAGTTGCCCTTAGACAGCTGTCCGACATATTCTATCTCCGCTCCGATGCTGTTGACGGTATCGATTTCGAAGATGGCTCCGATGCGTCCCGTACCATAGTCCGATCGTGTGTCGAACCTGGAGAGGCTGGAAAAGCGGTTGTCGTTGTCCGGATATTGCCTGACGGATGTCATCATGCTCTCATTCTTCGGTGTGAAATAGCTGGAGGCGGCAGCGTTTACGGTCCATTTCCCGAGGCGTGCATTGAGTGTTCCGGAAGGTATGTAACGGGTAAGGGTAGAAGATAAGGCGGCCCCGGCTGTGACACTCCCCTGGATACCGTTCGTTTGCCGCCGACGGAGTGAGATTAGGATGATTCCGCCCCGTGAGCTGGCTTCATATTCTGCTCCGGCTATCGGGATGACTTCTATTCGCCTGATATCTTCCGATTTCAGCGAACGAAGGTAGGTGAGAAGTTCTTCGCCGGTAAGTTTTATTTCGCGGTTATCGACGAATACCTTTGTGCTCTGTGCTCCGTTGATGGAGATATTATCTTCTGCCAGCCATACGCCGGGAGCCTGCGACAATAACTCGGTTCCGTCTTTCCCGGTGGAAGGGGAGACGGACAGGACGAAACGGTCTGTCTTGCGTTCGATATTTTTAGCCTGTACCACAACCTCTTTCAAGGCATAGGAAGATGCCTTCAACGAAAGGGTGTCGTGTATGGATGCGGCCAGCAATAATTCTTTTTGCAGCGGCTCATATCCGATACACCGGACGATTACTTTATATGTTCCTGCTTTTGCTTCCATAGTGAAATTGCCCTTGTTGTCGGTTGTCGTACCTGCTTTTTGAATCTCATCCTGCAAGAGGACGATTGTCGCGTATTCAACTCCGTTTCCCTGCCCGTCGGTAATGTGGCCGGAGTAAATCTCTGCCGTTATCGGTTTCCGGGCCATAGCCGGAAAGCCGGTAGCAAAGATGAGTGTAAAGAATAACAGCCATTTCATGTCTTACTCGTTTGCCGGGTAATATAATTTCAGTTTGACCGTCTCTTCTTCCTGTTGCGTTTTACACTTTTTCATGGCATATCCTTCAGCCGGCTTTTTGTCTTCGGTGAAGTCCATTTGGTAATTGCCGTTTTCGTCATGGAAGACTGAGATATCGAACTGTTCCCATTCGACGTTTTCAAGCGTGATAGTTGCTTCTCCTTTCTCCGGTTTGGCCATGCCGTATACCGGTTTTGTCTCTTTGCCTGATTGAGCCATGACGAGGATTGTTCCGTTTTCTCGGCGTATGTTACTCACTTTGACGATGATTGTCCGTGCTTCGGCAAGATTGCAAGTAAAGAATATTGCCAGAATAAATAGTATGATTCGTTTCGTTTCCATGTTTTGTTTACTTTAAAAGTGAATGTAAATAAGTTTATAATATCAACCATATATGGATTAAAAAAGTGCAAGGAGCTGCGCATGTCTCACCTGCACGCTGCAAATATAAAATGGTTTATGTTGTAAACCAAATTAAAGGCGAAAAAAATGAAACAATAGGGTGAAATAGTTGAAATAAAGGCGGTATACCGGGAAAATGGTTGCGGCAATTGTAAGAAATAGCTGCCGCAGTGGTAAAAAACAGGTGCTGCAATTATATAAAACGACTGCGGCAACCATTCGAGATAGCTGCCGCAGTTATTCTAATTTTAAATTTTTCTATTAAAACAGATCGGCATGAGTGCCGGTATCTGTAAACAGAAGCATAAGTTCCGTATCATTTTGATCCCAAACCAGTAACCAGTCGGATTGAATATGACATTCCCATAGGCCTTCGTATTTGCCGCTTAATTTATGCGGGTGGTATTCGGGTGGGAGGGTACCGGTTGTTTCAAGGAGTTTAGAGACTTTTTCAAATAAAGAAATATTGTATCCTCTTTTCTTACAGAGTTTCAAATCTTTCTTGAACTTACCCGTATAATTGAGTGTATATTTCTTATTCATCCGAAGATTTGTTTCATCATATCTTCTGTGCTTTCAGCATGATATACTCTTCCGGCCTTCACATCTTCCAATGCTTCATTCAGTCCGCATTTCTTTTCTTTGCGGACTTTGATGCTTCCTCCCATACTTTTAACCAGTGAGCGTATGGCGGATGCGTATTTTTCGGGAATGGATATCTCGAATGTTTTTAATGTTGTTGCTTCCATAGTCGTATATATTATAGTCTGATACAAAGATACATATAATTATTGACAAAGACTTATTTTTCTTCGTCAATAATCATGCCGCTACCCAGGCAGAGATGATGATCCTTGTCGTAGACAACACCGTACTGGCCGGGAGCGATACCCTGTATTTTGTTTTCCGATTCGATACGGTAAAGGTCACCGATACGGCGGATGCGTCCCGGTGTGAAATCGGGGGTATGGCGTATCTTGAAGGTGATTTCTTTTTCATCGGTAAATTCTCCCCACGGATCTTCGGTGATGAAGTCGAAACCATGCAGGTTGATTGTCTTCCCGTATTGCGTTTCCGGGTCGTAGCCGTTGGAGACGTAGATGATGTTGCGCTTGATATCCTTCTTGATGACGAACCACGGACCGCCGCTCAGGCCCAGTCCTTTCCGCTGGCCGATGGTATGGAACCAATAGCCGTTGTGCTTGCCCAGTACTTTGCCCGTTTCCAGTTCGACGATTTTTCCGACACGTTTGCCCAGGTAACGCTCGATGAAGTCGTTGTAATTGATTTTACCGAGGAAGCAGATACCCTGGCTGTCCTTGCGCATGGCGCTGGGGAGCTTTTGTTCGGCAGCGATGGCACGGACTTCCGCTTTCATCAGGTGGCCGATCGGGAACATCAGCTTCTGGATTTGCAGGCGCGTGATTTGTCCCAGGAAATCGGTCTGGTCCTTCACCGGGTCTTTGGCGGTGGAGAGCCATACTTTTCCGTCTATCTCGGTCGTTGTGGCATAATGGCCGGTGGCGATTTTATCGAAGTCTTTCCCCCATTTCTCTTCAAAGCAGCCGAACTTGATGAATTTGTTGCACATCATGTCCGGGTTGGGGGTGAGGCCGCGCTTCACCGAGTCGATCGTGTAGCTGACCACCTTGTCCCAGTATTCGTCATGCAGGGATACCACTTCCATGCGACAACCGTATTTGCGTGCTATGTAAGATGTAATTTCTATATCCTCTTCGGCGGGGCAGTCGATATATCCGTCTTTATCTTCCATACCGATACGGATATAGAAGATGGTAGGATCATATCCCGCCTCCTTCAACTGATGGACAACTACGGAGCTGTCCACACCTCCTGATACTAATGCTGCTATTTCCATTTTTTAATAAATATATCGGTTGCAAAGGTACAAAATATTAGGGTGATATTCCTATGGCTTCGATTTATTCGTTACCTTTGCGGGAGAGCCTTTCGTTGTAATACTTCAGAAAAAAACAAAAGAATTAGTATAAATAAAATGAGAAATACAATTGTATCGCTTATGACAGCAGTGGCATTAACCGCCTGTGCAGGCCCGAAAGAAAAGAATGTTCAGGCGCCGCAGGAGGATTTTAATTATGTGGTAGACCAGTTCGCAGACCTTCAGATACTTCGGTATCAGGTTCCGGGATTCGAGTCTCTTTCGTTGAAACAAAAACAGTTATTATATCATCTGTCGCAGGCTGCGCTGATGGGACGCGACATATTCTTTGACCAGAATTGTCGTTATAACCTGCCGGTTCGCCGCGCATTGGAAACGATTTACAAGGAATATAAAGGAAATCGCGAGGATGAGCAGTTCAAGGCCCTGGAGACGTACCTGAAACGGGTATGGTTCTCAAGCGGCATCCATCACCATTATGCAGAGGATAAGTTTGTTCCCGGCTTTACCCCCGAATTCTTTCAGAGCTGCCTGGAGCAGGTGAATGTCTCTGAACTTCCTTTGCGTGAAGGACAGACTCTGGAGCAGTTTGTTGCAGAAATCTCTCCGGTAATCTTTGATCCGGCTGTATTGGCAAAACGTACTGTGCAGAGCGGCGACCGGGATCTGAT
Source organism: Parabacteroides goldsteinii DSM 19448 = WAL 12034 (assembly GCF_000969835.1). Lineage (GTDB taxonomy): Bacteria > Bacteroidota > Bacteroidia > Bacteroidales > Tannerellaceae > Parabacteroides > Parabacteroides goldsteinii. Next base: position 755,112 of record NZ_KQ033912.1, on the reverse strand, counting down.
CCTGGCATCTGCCAATAACTACTATGGCGGCGGTATTACCCAAAAAGAGGTGGAAGAGTATTATGCCGCTATGAAAGCGGGTAAAGATACCATCACCCCGATCTCTTACGGACTCAATAGCCGACTGGTGAAGGAGAACGGAAAGATTGTCGAGAAGGTATGGAAAGTAGGAGGCCTTTATTCGGCAGCGATCGAACAGATTGCAGGCGAATTGCAAAAGGCCGTTCCTTTTGCCGAAAACGATACGCAGAAAGCAATTATCGAAAAACTGATTGAATACTATCAGACCGGTGACTTGAAGACATTCGATGCCTACTCCATCCTTTGGGTAGAGGATACGACTTCGGATGTGGATTTCGTGAACGGTTTTATCGAAACTTACGGCGATCCGCTGGGTATGAAAGCCAGCTGGGAGTCGACCGTAAACTTTATCAATAAGGAAGCGACCAAGCGCACGAAGATTATCAGCGATAATGCGCAATGGTTTGAAGATCATTCTCCGGTCGACAAACGCTTCAAGAAGGAAAAGGTAAAAGGGGTGAGTGCCAAAGTGATCACCGTATCCATGTTGGGAGGCGATTGTTATCCGGCAACGCCGATCGGCATCAATCTGCCGAATGCAGATTGGATTCGCCGCGACCACGGCTCAAAGTCCGTTACGATTGAGAATATAACCGAGGCTTACGACAAGGCGTCGCAGGGCAATGGCTTTAATGAAGAATTTATCTGGAGTGATGCGGAGCGTGAAGCCCTTGCAAAATACGGCTTCCTGACTGACAATCTGCATACCGACCTGCATGAATGCCTGGGACATGGTTCCGGCAAACTTCTGCCCGATACCGAATCGGGCGCACTGAAAGCCTATGATTCCACTTTGGAAGAAGCACGTGCCGACCTCTTCGGCCTTTATTACCTGGCCGACCCGAAGCTGGTTGAATTAGGTCTGGTTCCGGATGGTGAAGCCTATAAGGCCGAGTATTATAAGTATATCATGAATGGCCTGATGACACAGCTTGTCCGTATCGAAGCCGGCAAAGATGTAGAAGAAGCTCACATGCGTAACCGTCAGTTGATCGCCCAATGGGCCTATAAGAACGGTAAAGCCGATAACGTTATCGAATATAAGAAGCGTGACGGCAAGACATATGTCGTTGTAAACGATTATGCCAAACTCCGCAACTTGTTCGGCACCTTATTGGCAGAAGTGCAGCGCATCAAGAGCGAAGGCGATTTCGCCGCCGGAAAGAAACTGGTGGAAGACTACGGTGTGAAAGTAGACCAGACCTTGCACGACGAAGTGCTTGCCCGCTATGCCAAACTGAACCTGGCTCCATACAAAGGTTTTGTGAACCCGGTGATGAAAGAGGTAAGGAACGACAAAGGCGAAGTGACCGACATCGTTCTCGATTATACCGAAGGATACGCAGACCAGATGCTTCGGTACAGCCAAGATTATTCATTCCTGCCATCTTATAACGATTAAAGATATGTTACAGGACGAACTAAAAGAAATACGTACCCAGCTGCGCATGGCGATGAACGGTATCATAGCCACCAGCATGCGCGAAAAGGGCATCGACTATAAGCTGAACTTCGGTGTCCCTCTGCCTGAGATAAAGCAGATAGCCGCCCGGCACGAACCCGGTTCGGAGCTGGCAGCCGCTTTGTGGAAAGAGGATATCCGCGAGTTTAAGATACTGGCATCCCTGTTGCAGCCTGTGGATGATTTTCCTTTTAAACAGGCGGAACAGTGGGTGAAAGAAATACCCTATCTGGAAATAGCGGAACAATGCAGCCGTAATCTGTTCTGCAAATTGCCGTATGTCGATAACCTTCTGCTCGGATTGATTTTTAATGTGGAAGACGAATATGCCCGTACGGTGGCTTACCTTATCTGGATGGAACTGTTCAGGGTAGGGAAGACGGTGGTTGCGCCGGTGAGAGCCGCATTCATTGTGGAATGTATGCGGACGATTGCCTGGCCCGACTTCGGCGCTTCCTGGAAAGAGAAGCAGGCAGCGATAAAAGCAATGAAATTTTACGGTCGCCAGTCGGCCGATCATGCGAAACAAATGTTGAGTGGTTTCGATGACTTTCCGGAGTTTATGAAGACACCGGAAGGGCAGGAAATCTATAATGATTTAAAATTTGAATTTGAATATTATAGCTAAGGCTTTGCGTTTAAAATAAATGCGCTAACTTTGTCGGTCGCGTAGAGTCGCAACGAAATGGATGAGAAGAAGTACATAGAGATGAAGCAGTCGTTTACGGAGTATCTGACTGAGAAAAAACTACGAAAGACGGAGGAAAGATATGCGATCTTTGAATGTATCTGTCGCTTCGCCGGTCATTTCGATATGTACTCCCTTCAGGAAAAGCTGGAAGAGGCGAATTTCCATGTGAGTAGGGCAACGCTTTACAACACGTTGGATGTGCTGGAAGACGGCGGCCTGATCGTGCGGCATCAACTCAACGCCCAGTCGGTTCAGTACGAACTGCGGGCATTGGCAGAAACGCACCTGCACCTGGTTTGCATGAAGTGCGGGGCCATTCGGGAAATGAAAGACAGCGTGCTGAAAAAGGAGGTCAACAATCTGAAGATATCCCGTTTCACACAGGAATTTCATGCGCTGTATATCTACGGGATATGCAGTAAATGCAAGTTCAAGCTTCAGCAGAAGAATAGTAAAAAAGAATATTAACAGCCTATTATAAAGATAAAATGAAAGTAGATGTTTTATTAGGATTGCAATGGGGTGACGAAGGCAAAGGAAAAGTTGTCGACGTGCTGACTCCTAACTACGATGTGATCACTCGTTTTCAAGGAGGTCCCAATGCAGGACACACACTGGAATTTAACGGAGAAAAGTATATCCTGCGTTCTATTCCGTCAGGTATTTTCCAGGGTGGAAAAGTGAATGTTATCGGTAATGGAGTCGTTCTCGACCCGTTATTGTTCAAACAGGAAGCCGAAGCGCTTGCTGCCAGTGGTCACGACCTGACCAAACAACTTTGTATTTCCAAGAAGGCACACCTGATCCTGCCTACCCACCGTATGCTGGATGCTGCCTACGAAGCTGCCAAAGGTTCCGGAAAGATCGGTACGACAGGTAAAGGTATCGGCCCGACATATACAGACAAGATCAGCCGTAACGGTCTCCGCGTAGGTGACTTGCTGCACAACTTCGATGAAAAATATGCTGCCGCCAAGGCACGCCACGAAGCAATCCTGAAATCACTGAACTATTCGTATGATATCAAGGAACTCGAAGCCCAGTGGTTTGAAGCATTGGAATACTTGAAGCAATTCAACCTGATCGACAGCGAACATGTGGTAAACAACTTCCTGAAAGACGGTAAGTCTGTCCTGGCGGAAGGTGCACAGGGCACTATGCTGGACATCGACTTCGGTTCTTATCCGTTCGTGACATCTTCCAACACGATCTGTGCCGGATGCTGTACGGGACTGGGTGTCTCTCCGCGTAATATCGGTGAGGTATACGGTATCTTCAAGGCATATTGTACACGTGTCGGTAGCGGTCCGTTCCCGACAGAGTTGTTCGATGAAACAGGCGATCAGCTTTGTACGTTAGGACATGAGTTCGGCTCTGTAACAGGACGTAAACGTCGTTGCGGCTGGATCGACCTGGTTGCCTTGAAATATGCTGTTATGATCAATGGTGTAAGCCAGCTGATCATGATGAAGAGTGACGTGCTCGACAGCTTCGAGACAATTAAGGCTTGCGTAGCCTACAAGATCAATGGCGAAGAAGTGACGGAATTCCCGTTCGAGATCGACGATACGATCGAACCTGTATACGTTGAACTGCCGGGTTGGAAGACTGACATGACAAAGATGCAGAGCGAAGACGAATTCCCCGAAGAGTTTAACGCATATCTTTCATTCCTTGAAGAAGAGCTGGGAGTACCTGTTAAAATCGTATCGGTAGGACCTGACCGCGAACAGACAATCATCCGGTATACAGAAGAATAAACCTCACATACTAATACAAAATGGCAGAAGACCACCTCTAATCAGGCTAATCTTCTGCCATTTTTGTTTTTGGCAGACTTTTTGTAAGAGATATCTTGTATAACAATTAATTATTTGGAACATTATGAGCATGTATTGGATCATATTTATTGGTTTTGCCTTGTTAAGCTGGCTGGTATCTTCCCGACTGAAGAACAAGTTTGAGAAGTATTCTAAGATTCCTATGCCTAACGGTATGACCGGAAAGGATGTGGCTGAAAAGATGTTGCGCGATAACGGCATCTACGACGTGAAGGTGATCTCTACTCCCGGACATTTGACAGACCATTACAATCCTGCCAATCAAACGGTGAATCTGAGCGAATCTGTATATTATAGTAATAGTATCGCTGCCGCTGCTGTAGCCGCCCATGAATGTGGTCACGCAGTACAGCATGCAACGTCTTATGCCCCGCTGAAGATGCGGTCGGCGTTGGTACCGGTGGTTAGCTTTGCTTCGAATATTATGACCTGGGTGTTGCTGGGCGGTATGTTGCTGATCCACCAGTTCCCGCAATTGCTGTTGTTCGGTATCATCCTGTTCGCATCGACAACGTTGTTCAGTTTCATTACGTTGCCGGTCGAAATCAATGCCAGCCAGCGTGCGTTGGCATGGTTGAGCCGTGCCGGGATAACGAATGTTTCTACGCATGGTATGGCCGAAGATGCTTTGCGCTCTGCCGCTTATACTTATGTGGTGGCTGCCTTAGGTTCGCTGGCTACATTATTATATTATATAATGATCTTCCTGGGAGGAAGAAGCCGCGACTAAGCGAGTACCGTATCAGATAAAAAAAGCAGCCCGGGTCGTTTTGAATGACTCGGGCTGCTTTTTATTTCTTATTTTTCTTTTTTGCCTGACGAGATTCTTTCTCGATAAAATAAGACCAGATCAAAGCTCCTGTAAGTAGTATCACTGGAATAGAAAATGCTAAGAGAATATTTGTCATAATTATTCCTCCTTTCGTTTAATGAATAATAAGCCAACGCCAAAGAATAGAGCAATTGAAAAAACTCCTGCTATATAAATAATGATCGTATTATCTCCAAAATCCTTAAATAAGGCTGTGATAATAACGCCTGTTGTTATATACTTGGCTAAATCAATAGCAAAACTACCGATCTCACCATACAACGCTTTCTTCTGTTTCTTTTTCATAATTAAAAGTTTTGTTTATTGTGTTACAAACGTAGTAAAAAGAAACCGATAAAACAATGAACTTAATCAGGAATCTACGAATTTGAAACAAAATACCTACCTTTGCATTCCGAATAATAATTTAATATATAAAAGTCGGTTAGCTCCGACGATAAAGAAGAGCAAACAGTATATGCAGAAGCCGTCTATACCAAAAGGTACCAGAGATTTTTCGCCCGAAGAAATGGCGAAACGTAATTATATATTCAATACGATTCGTGAAGTATATCATCTGTACGGATTTCAGCAAATAGAAACTCCGGCCATGGAGAACCTGTCGACCCTGATGGGCAAGTATGGCGAAGAAGGTGATAAATTACTTTTCAAGATATTAAACTCGGGAGATTGTTTCTCTGGCATTACCGATGAAGAACTGCTGGAACGTAACCCGGTGAGATTCGGCGTGAAAGCCTGTGAGAAAGGATTGCGTTACGACCTGACTGTTCCTTTTGCCCGCTACGTGGTGCAGCACCGCAACGATATAACATTCCCTTTCAAACGTTATCAGATACAACCCGTATGGCGTGCCGACCGTCCGCAGAAAGGACGTTACCGTGAGTTCTACCAGTGCGACGGTGACGTGGTAGGCTCCGATTCGCTGATTAACGAAGTGGAACTGATTCAGATTATGGATGAGGTGTTCCACCGTTTCGGTATCCGCGTTTGCATCAAGATGAACAACCGTAAGATATTGTCGGGTATTGCCGAAATTATCGGTGAAGCGGATAAGATTGTCGACATAACAGTGGCTATCGATAAATTGGATAAGATCGGTCTGGATAATGTAAACGAAGAACTGCGTTCCAAAGGCCTTTCAGAAGATGCGATTGCCCGCTTGCAACCGATCATCATGCTGTCGGGTAGCAATCGTGAAAAACTGGCCGTCCTGAAAGAACAGTTGGCAACTTCCGAAATAGCCGTGAAGGGTATCGAAGAAATGACCTTCATTCTCGACCGTATCGATCAGCTGCCTATGCATTCGGAACTGGAACTCGACCTGACACTGGCCCGCGGTCTGAACTATTACACCGGTGCCATCTTCGAAGTAAAAGCCCTGGATGTCCAGATAGGAAGTATCACCGGTGGCGGACGATATGACAACTTGACCGGCGTATTTGGCATGGATGGCGTTTCGGGTGTCGGTATCTCTTTTGGGGCAGACCGTATCTTCGACGTGCTGAATCAGTTGGACCTGTATCCGGCCGATTCGTTGAAGACAACACAGTTACTGTTTGTCAACTTCGGAGAGAAGGAAGAAAGCTATCTGTTACCAATCATTGCCCAGGTTCGTGCCGCCGGTATCCGTACCGAACTTTTCCCTGAATCAGCCAAGATGAAGAAGCAGATGGGGTATGCCGATACGAAGAAAATCCCGTATGTCGCTATCGTTGGCGAAACGGAGATGAGCGAAGGCAAGATCAACCTGAAGAATATGATTACAGGCGAACAAACACCTGTCACTGTAGAAGAACTGATCGCAAAGTTCTGATATAAATAAGTAGCCTTGTCCCCGTGCTTGACACGGGGCCGCAAAGGTGCTGCCTGAATAAATAGGCATGTGACCTGTTCTTTTGCGATCCCGTGTCAAGCACGGGAACGGGTTTATGCTATCCTTAATATTACTGTCTCATGAAAACATCTCTTTTAATTCTCGCATTCGCTTTAGTCCTCTCTTCCTGTTCTGTTCAGCCAAGAGCATCCTGGGTAACAACTACGGAAAACGAACCGTGGCAGGAGCAATCCGACCTGGTCTCTGCCTCTTCGGATACGATTCCGACGATCGACGCGGTTATCCATACCCATAAGAAAGGACAGAAGATAGACGGTTTCGGTGCCTGCTTCAACGAGCTGGGCTGGATTTCCCTGAGCAAACTCGATCCGACAGTCCGCGAAGAGATCATGGAAGAACTCTTCTTCCCGGAGATAGGGGCAAATTTCACCATCTGCCGTATGCCGGTGGGTGCCAACGATTTCTCCCGCGACTGGTATTCCTATAATGAGACCGAAGGCGATTTCGAAATGGAATACTTCACCATCGCCAACGACCAGCAGACATTGATCCCTTTTATTAAAGGCGCACAGAAATACAATTCCGACCTGCGTATCTGGGCCTCTCCCTGGTGTCCTCCTGCCTGGATGAAATACAATAAGCATTATGCCTCCGCCTATACCGGCGAAGCCTACAACGAGAAGTACCGCAACGGCCTGCCTGCCGATAAGGTCGGTTATGAAGGAACGGATATGTTTATCCAGGACTCCCTTTACCTGCAATCGTATGCCCTTTACTTCTCTAAATTTATCGAAGCTTATCGTGAACAGGGCATCGACATTTTTGCCGTCATGCCGCAGAACGAGTTCAATTCGGCACAGATATTCCCCAGTTGTTGCTGGACGGCTGCTTCCCTGGCTAACTTCGTCGGCAACTATCTCGGTCCGGCTATGAAGGAACTGGACGTGAAAGTGATGTTCGGCACCATGGAACGTGCCAACGAAGCATTGGTGGATACCATCCTGACCGACCCGGCAAGCGGCAAGTATATCAGCGCAGTCGGTTTCCAATGGGCGGGAAAAGGAGCGATCAAAGGTATACACGAACGTTATCCCGATATGAAACTCTATCAGACCGAGCAGGAATGCGGCGACGGAAAGAATGACTGGAGCGGTGCCGTTTACTCCTGGAACCTGATGCGTCATTACCTGGATAACGGTGCGTCGGCCTATATGTATTGGAATATCTCGCTGGATAAAGGCGGTATCAGCCGTTGGGGATGGGCGCAAAACTCCCTTGTGGTTGTCGATCCCGATACAAAAACCTTCCATTACACTCCCGAATATTATGTAATGAAACATTTGAGCCATTACGTCCAGCCCGGTGCCCGTAAACTGGAAACCTCCGGCCAGTTCAGCAATCTCATGGCCTTCGTCAACTCCGACAAAAGTATTGTTGTCGCTTTGGCAAACGAAGGAAATGAGGACCGCCAGGTATCTGTTGAAATCGACGGTCGCGTCTACCAGCCTGTACTACCGGCTCATTCCATCGCAACATTGCTGATAGACTAATTTGAAATATACTATATATTAATGTAAGGGACGGCAGATTCTAATTCTTTCGTCCCTTATTTTTTTACTTTTGAGCATGCTCGGAATTGATTTTTAGCATGGTCGAAATCTATTTTTAGCTAGCTGAAAATTAAATTAAGGCATGCTCAAAAGAATAAAAGTTTAGGACTTATCAGTTAAAAGACCGTGACTTATGAACTACTTTCCCGTTACTTTTGTTCTAGTCGGGAAGCATGTGAGGCGGAATGTATAGTCATCCTGTCAGTCATGTCGGCGCATCTAAACGTCTGTTTATGCAAAATTGGCAGTCTTTTCCCTGCCAATTAATTTGGCACAGATTTCGCATAGGAATAAGCGTGAATTAGAAAAACACATGTAAACATAATATTATTAACAATTAAAAATATAGTAAGATGAACATTAGACCATTAGCAGACAGAGTGCTTATTAAGCCGGCTGCAGCAGAAGAAAAGACACTTGGCGGAATCATTATCCCGGATTCAGCAAAAGAAAAACCTTTAAAAGGTGAAGTTGTTGCCGTGGGTAACGGAACAAAGGATGAAGAAATGGTTGTGAAAGGTGGCGATACTGTACTGTACGGAAAATATGCAGGAACAGAAATCGAACTGGATGGTGAGAAATATCTTATCATGCGTCAGTCTGACATTTTAGCTATTATCTAATTCATTAAACGGAAATAATAAAACAATATAATCATGGCAAAAGAAATTAAGTACGATATGGATGCCCGCGACCTTTTGAAGAAAGGTGTGGACGAATTGGCAAATGCTGTAAAAGTAACATTAGGCCCGAAAGGCCGTAACGTGATCATCGAAAAGAAATTCGGTGCTCCTCACATCACTAAAGACGGTGTAACGGTAGCTAAAGAAGTGGAACTGGCTTGCCCGTTCGAAAACATGGGTGCTCAGCTGGTAAAGGAAGTGGCTTCCAAAACAAACGACAATGCAGGTGACGGTACAACTACTGCTACTGTATTGGCACAGTCTATCATCGGTGTAGGTTTGAAGAACGTTACAGCAGGTGCTAACCCGATGGACCTGAAACGCGGTATCGACAAAGCTGTTGCCAAAGTGGTTGAAAAGATCGCTGACCAGGCTGAAGAAGTAGGCGACCAGTTCGAAAAGATCGAACACGTAGCTAAGATCTCTGCTAACGGTGACGAAATGATCGGTAAACTGATTGCTGAAGCTATGCAGAAAGTGAAGAAAGAAGGCGTTATCACAGTGGAAGAAGCAAAAGGTACTGAAACTACAGTTGACGTAGTAGAAGGTATGCAGTTCGACCGTGGTTACATCTCTCCGTACTTCGTAACCAACACAGAAAAGATGGAATGCGAGATGGAAAATCCGTATATCCTGATCTACGACAAGAAGATCTCTGTATTGAAGGACTTGCTTCCTATCCTGGAACCGGCTGTTCAGAGCGGTCGTCCGCTGTTGATCATTGCTGAAGATATCGACAGCGAAGCATTGGCTACATTGGTTGTAAACCGTCTGCGTGGTTCTTTGAAGATCTGTGCAGTGAAGGCTCCGGGCTTCGGCGACCGTCGTAAAGCTATGTTGGAAGATATCGCAGTGCTGACTGGCGGTGTGGTTATCTCTGAAGAAAAAGGTTTGAAGCTGGAAGGTGCTACAATGGATATGTTGGGTACTGCCGAAAAGATCACTGTTGACAAAGATACTACAACTATCGTTAACGGTGCCGGCGACAAAGCTGCTATCCAGGCTCGTATCGGTCAGATCAAAACTCAGATCGAAAACACTACTTCTGACTACGACAAAGAAAAACTACAGGAACGTCTGGCTAAGATGGCAGGTGGTGTAGCTGTTCTTTACGTAGGTGCTCCTTCTGAAGTGGAAATGAAAGAAAAGAAAGACCGTGTGGATGATGCTTTGCATGCAACCCGCGCTGCTATCGAAGAAGGTACAGTTCCTGGTGGTGGTGTAGCTTACATCCGTGCTATCGAAGTACTGGAAGGCATGAAGGGTGAAAACGAAGACGAAACAACAGGTATCGAAATCGTAAAACGCGCTATCGAAGAACCGTTGCGCCAGATCGTTGCTAACGCAGGTAAGGAAGGTGCCGTTATCGTTCAGAAAGTAAAAGAAGGTAAAGGTGACTTCGGTTACAATGCTCGTACAGACAAATATGAAAACCTGTGCGCTGCCGGTGTAATCGACCCTGCTAAGGTAACTCGTGTTGCTTTGGAAAACGCAGCTTCTATCGCTGGTATGTTCCTGACAACAGAATGCGTAATCGCAGAGAAGAAAGAAGATACTCCTGCTATGCCTCCGATGAACCCGGGTATGGGTGGTGGCATGGGTGGCATGATGTAATATCTTCCCATCAAGATAAAACCGGAAACGGCTGCTTCCCGAAAAGGGTGGTGGCCGTTTTTTTGTTATATATATAATAATGTATAGGGAATATTGCCGGAAATGAAGTGCTAATGGTTGGATATGTCCTTAAAACTGTCCCCTTTGTACGATTTAAGGTAAGAATCGGATAAGAAAGCATGGTTAAAGGGAAAAAAATATAACAAAAAAATAGTGCAACAAAAAAAGATATGTATATTTGCATAAGAATTTAGGTGCAAGGTATGCACAGATGAATGCGACGGTAAGTAGTCGTCAGAACTTTATTTTGATAGAAAGATTTATTTGAACTTTATATTTTATTACTAATTAAATTATTTGATTATGAACAAAAAGTTTTCTACTTTGTTCGCCGCGTTCCTTGTGGCAAGCAGTAGTTTTTCAATTTTTGCTCAAAATGCGGTCCCAGCCTGGTACAAGACAGGTGCTGATACTTACAAGGCCGATTTTGAAGATCCGACTGCGGATGAATTGAAAGAAGCTGCGAAATTTGACCTTCTCAATAGAGGTGCCTTAAAGTATATCACAGAGCAAACTGTTAATTACTGGAATTATATTCTGCCTTTGCAGGATGTGAATGCTGGAACTCTTATTCCAGGGGTATTTGTTGCTTTTGATTCTGCAGCGGGTAATGTAGCTGGTGGCCAGTATGTATCTGGCGACGAGTTATATAGTAATGTAAATCAACCTCAATATGGTGTTATTACTCAAGGTGATATTACTTATTTAGGTGTTAGAGCGACAGAAACAAGACAAAGTCGTGTTGAATTTACATTCGATACAAGAGGTTTGAGTGATGCAACAAGTTTCCATTTTTACATCAGCCGTTTGAAAAACGATGACGTAAACCGTAACTTGGTTTGGAAGATTGCAAGTGCTAAGGCTTATAAACTGGATGGTACAGATGCTCAGGATTTACCTTATAATGAAAAATATCAGAATGGATTCCTGGTTGATAAAGAAGGTGTTACTGTAGATGGCGTAATAAATCCAGATGCCTATAAGGTAATGTTTAACATGGCTAACACAGGTGAAGTCGATATTGATAACTCTATTGTACATATCGTTCTTGAATCAGAACTATCTGAACCTGATGAAAATGCAACAGATAATACTTTGGAACCTGTAACATTGTTCTCAAGTGTTAATCTTGATTTCATTCGTCCTCACGTAGAAATAGATTATGAAGCAGAAAAAGAATTCCGTGTAGGTGTTAACCGTTCTACTGAATGCGAAGCATCTGAAATGGATGTTAAGATCTGGAAGTTCAATGATAAGATGGCTGGTGTTGAAACTCCTCACCATGTTCAGGCTACTTATTTGAAACTGAATGTGAAAGCTCCTATCGTTCTTGAAAAGATTGGTAATGTTGCTGTAACTGAAGGTAACTTCTCTCAGGCAACAGAAGCTGACGGAAGTAGAAGTTTCTATGTACGTGCAGGTTTGTTCAATGAATACAATCCAGTTGACTGGTCAAATGTAAAGGTTGTTTATCATGTAGAGCCGGGTACTGTGAAAGACCAGTGGGAATTGGCTGACTATGTATTTGCTACGACTACTGCATCCAGTACGGATACAGCATTTGTTAGACATAGCGTAGATGCTCGCGGTTCATTCAAATTCGGTGATGACTTAGTCTTTACAAAATACGAAGAAGTTCTTGAAACATCTATTGATTTCACATATCTGCCTAAGTTTATTTTAGATTGTGCAGAAGGTCCTGGCCCTGCACCTGCGAATGCTGTAAGAATGGCAATTGATAACTCTTGTGATGGTGGTGCATTAAATCTTGAATTATTAACTCCGGCTGATCCGGGTTCTACCGACAGATGGGAAGATAAGATTGAATTCTTGGGATTCAACTGGTACTTCGAAGGTGAATTAGTTGATGGATTAAAACATACAAAATGTATTCCGAATGCTGCTATCGATTGTTTAGGTAATCTGAATGAAGGCTGGACAGTGAAAGCTGCTTTCCACTTTGCATCAGGTAACATGAACATCGATCAGGATGGAGCTTATAATATTGAAGAAAAATGGGGCTTGTCAGCAACATTGAATACTCAGGATGATTGCGAAGGTTATTCAGGACAGGATTTGATCAATCTGGGTGAAGCTTATTATCCGGGTGTTCTGACTACATCTGCTCGTACTCAGCACGTATGGACTAACTGGAGAGGTATTGAAACAGATAAGGGTGTTGTTGGTTCTGTAACCGGAACATTGGCAAACATTATGAATATTTCTGCTGGTTTGATCTCTGCTGCTCAGGATTGCGAATGTCCTGTAGGTGAGGCTGTAAAGGGTGGTGCTGAAGTATTTGCAGCTCCTTACTTTACTAATAAGGATTCTTATGTATGGGGTATTGGTGGCTCTTCTCGTAACCATGTTGTTCATGTTTACGCAACAGGTTTGAAACCGGATGCTGACGACGCTAACTATACAACTATCCGTCTGTACAAACAGGCTATGAGAATTGGTGAAGCGAAAGTAAAACAGGATAAGAACTTCTATTTCTCAACAGAATATGCAAACGCTGTTTGGAATCGTGGTGATGTTGGTGGTCTTGAACCGCAACCTGGTTCTGTATGGCGTGGTGAAAGTGCTGGTGACACATTGTATATCCGTGTTCCCTACAAACAAGCTAATCTGGATGACCTGAAAAATAATGGTATTCCTGTTAAGGTTAGATATACACCTCAGTCCAGAACCGATTGGGTTCCGACAGAAGAAATCCTTACAGATATGGCTCAGTTCGGCCTGTTGACAAATGATTCAGGTGATGGTAAAGCTACTCACGAAGATTGGGAAAAAGAATTGACAGGTTTCAATCAATTCAACGTAGTTGGTACTGTATTCAAAGGTCTTATCTCTACATTGACAGGTGACAAACCGGTAGGTGCTTATACCAGCTTCCTGGGTAATATCCAGAATCTTGACCAATTTGAATGGGGCGAATATGACTCTAACGTATTCCGTGATCTGTATACTAAGAACTATGGTACTTATTACCTGGGCCAGGATCAGTGTTATGAAGTGAAAGACGGTACTTTCGTTATCGCAGGTTTGAACCTTGTTGCTCCGGTAACTGTAGAAGCAAGCAAATCTAACAAGATTGGTGCATTCGATCACGATACAACTGTTGTTATCGGTACTTTGGACGGTGGCAAATTGATTCCTAACAAATACGGTGAGTTACTTGCTTACGTTAAGTCTACATTCAAACCGTCTGACAAGGCTGGTATCGTTCCTGATACAATCCATTCAGCAGTTGATAACAAAGACTTCATCTATAATTATGTAAATGACACAGTTCGTCTGTATCCGATGCAGATCAAAGACCAGATCAGCTGGACTTATGTATACGGTTTGGATGAAAAGTATGCTTACAAAGAAGTAGAAAACAATAATGGTCAGAGCAATGGCTATATCAGCCTGTTCGATATCTACGGAGCTTACCGTAATGATACAGTAGCTGCTAATATCTATGGTGATGTTAAACAACCTGAACTGTATTTCGCAACTACAGCTGATACAAAAGCTGCTAAGTTGGCTAAGTTAGACTTCGGCGCTGTTACATTCATCGATGCAGACATTGCTGCAACGAAGGAAATCTATTTGATCGGTAAAGATCTGCCTTCAATCGATCCTACTGAAGAGGTATCTAAAGTAATTGCTATCTCTCCTGCTGGTGCATTGATCGCTTCTACTGAAGGTAAGAACCAGGCTGAATATGTAAGCGAAGCTATTATTCCGGTTTCTGTTGATCTGTTGGCTGATAAGAGCGATCATGATCTGGTTACGGATGTATTAGCAGCAAGCACATTGTGCAACTGTACAGTAGATCTTCCGGTTAATTATTCTCCAGTTCTGGCTGCTCCTGTAGTTGATACTAAATATTTGTCTGACAACATTAACGGTAGCAAGGCTGAATTCAGATGGTCTGCAGTTCCGGGTGCTCACTACTACAAAGTAGAACTTGGTCAGTACGAAAAGCAGAACACTTCTAAGAATATCTTTATCTCTGAAGTGAAAGCTGAAGAAGGTACAATCATGGTTGAATTGTTCAACGGAACAGGTGAGGTTATTAATCCGTTGCTGCACCACAACTATAAGCTGACTATCATGAAGAATGGCGCTGAATATAACACTATGGATGTTATTTCAACAAATACTCAGTTGAATGAGGCTTATAAGGCTGAAGCATTTAGCGTTGACGCTGATTTGAGCCCGGCTAACACTTATACAGTTCTGTTGAAAGAAGGTGGCAAGCAGATCGATATCTTCGAATTCACTAACACAACTCGTTTGTCTCGTGACGAAAAAGACGGTCTTGAAGAAAACACTGGCGCATTCAATAAGAATGACTGGAATCCTGACTTCGGTTCTCTGCCGGTAGCTAGCTACATGGAAGAATCTGACAAATGGGACTTCCTCTTTGTTCAGGGTATTGAATCAGAAGAAGTAGGTCCTACTTCAACTTCAATCAGAGCAATCAACTTGCAGCCGAAGACTGAATATGCAGTACGCGTAACAGCTTATAGCTATTCTCCTTCAATTGTAAAATCTGCTTCATCTGACATCGCTGAGTTCGGTACTTCAATCTTTACTGAACCTGTTACAGGTGACATGCAGTTTGACGAAGATTCTTACAGCCCGCCAGTAGGCAACGAAGACATCACAGTTGATGGATTCAACGTATTCGGTGGCGTAGGTTCTGTAACAATCCAGGGTGCTGCTAATAAGACAGTTGTTGTAACAAATGTATTAGGACAGACAATCGCAAGAACAGTTCTTTCTTCTGACAATGCTACAATCTCTGCTCCGGCAGGTATCGTTGTAGTAGCTGTTGAAGGCGAAAGCGCAGTTAAAACTGTTGTTAAGTAAATAAGATACCCGAAAGACTGAAAAGTCCGAAAGTATTAAAGATAGAAACTCCGTCGGGAAACCGGCGGAGTTTTTTTGTATCTTCGCATCGTAAACCGACCGTAAGTTCCCGGTTAGAGAAAGCGAAGGTTTTCTTTATTGGAACAGGTCTTATGATTAAAGCCATGATAAAGATTAAGGAAGGATTCAAAGGAGAACGTTTTGTTTCCCTGCCGGACGAATTACTGGATTCGTACAGCAGCGAACCGCTTATCGGAAATTTGTATGTTAGGAAAATCGGTTTCTTTCCGAAAGTAAAGTATCATTATGTACAAAAGGACCAGGGCTCTAAATATGCGATGCTGATCTATTGTACGGAAGGAAAGGGGTGGTATACTATTTATGGAAAGACTTATACGGTCGTTGAAAACCAGTATATCATTATCCCACCCGATGTCCCCTATTCATTTGGAGCGGACGAGCATGATCCCTGGACCATCTATTTCCTTCATTTTAAAGGAAAACTGTGTAAAGAGTTTGTCCCGTCCTACAACATGCCCAAAGATATTTTGCCGGGAGAACATTCGCGGCTTCAGGACAGGATACGGTTATTCGAGGAGATATACAGTTGTTTCTCTATGGGATACACAAAGGAATATATGATCTATTCCAGTATGTGCCTTTATATGTTCCTGAGTTCGTTCATATATCTGGAACAGTTCCGTTATTATAATTTACCTACTCATAAAGAATATTCATTCTCGTCGAAAGTGATCCACTATATGCAGGAAAATGTGGAACGAAATCTGACGCTGGAACAATTAGCTACTTACTTTAAATACTCTCCATCACATTTCTCAATGCTTTTCCAAAAAGAGACGAGAATGTCACCGATTAATTATTTTATTCGGTTGAAGATTCAGAAAGCCTGTCAGTATATAGTGCTGACTAATCTTAAATTGAATGAGATATCTATTAAACTGGGATTTGAGGAACCAGCCTATTTCTCGCGTATCTTTACAAGAGTGATGGGAGTCTCTCCTTCCGTATATCGAAAGAAAGAATCAGAACATAGTATAACTCAATCAGAATAATATGACTTGCGGGACTCGCTGAAGATCGCTTCTTTTGCTGCATAAATAATCTTTGCAGTTATGAGAAAAAGAATACTTTTGGCAAGTTGTCTGTGTGTACTGGCTGTAACCTCTTGTACAATACCTGACAATAAGGGACAGATTTGGAATATAGGTGTCCCTGATAGTTCTACTGTTGAATTGGCATTGGGACCAGATCGGTATAAAGATTTTCTGGCTAATGACTTTGGTTTTGAGGATCGATATTTCTTGGTCGGGAAGAGTGATGTAAAAAAATCATTCCCTTATGTTTTGCCCGGTCCGGCCGATCAATGGGGCGGAACTTGGTCTACCGCAGGTTTAAGGACACATGACGTGAATATCCTTTTCGGATTGGAAAATATTCCGGAAGAAGGGGAGTGGTCGTTGATCGTTGATTTGGCTGATAATTCTCCTCATAAACCTCCTTTGTTAAAAGTCTTGATTAATAATAGTCAGGAAGAGAAGATTCAATTGACTTCAGGAGGAAGCGATGCTTCTATTACAGGAGATATGAGTCAGGCGAAACCGATTCATCTGTCTATTCCGGTGAAGAAAGGAGTATTACGTGAGGGAGGAAACAGCATCACGCTTTCCGTATTGGAAGGTTCGTGGCTTTTGTTTGATCATGTCGGTTTGCAAGGCCCTTCACGTGTCCGGTTGGTGAATCCGGAAAAAGCATTCGTTCGTTCTGTAAAGGCTGCCGATTATGAAGTGGCTACCGATAGTGGAAATAAGCAGCCCTTGCTCGTTGATGTGGAACATTTGGAAGGACAGCCGGCTCTTGCTGTCGAATTGGATGGAAAAGAGATATTTTCAACTGTGCTGGATACAGCACGTTATTGCCTGGAAGTTCCGATGCCGGCTGTTGCATCTTCGCAGATCAGTACTTTCGAGGTTCGGGCAGATGGTAAATTATTACAGAAAGGAAAGGTGGAACGTAAGCCTCAGCCTCTTCAGACTTTAGCCCGGTATGTAGATACTCGTATTGGTACGGCCCATTCCCGTTGGATGATTGCACCTGGTCCCTGGATGCCTTTCGGAATGGTAAAACTGAGTCCCGATAATCAGAATGCCGGTTGGCAGGCCGGATATCAGCCTACTTTCGAGAGCGTAGGATGTTTTAGCCATATACACGAATGGACGATGGGAGGGCTGGGTATGATGCCGACGAATGGACCGTTACAAACGATTGTCGGTGATGAAACTGACCCGGATTCAGGCTATCGTTCCCGGATAGATAAACTGACGGAAGAAGCTCCTTTGGGTTATTATAAGGTAGACCTTACGGATTATGGTATTAGAGCTGAGTTGACTGCCGCGACTCATTGCGGTTTTCAGCGATATACTTTTCCTTCCGATAAGGATAGTGCCCGGGTCTTGGTTGATCTGCATATCCCGGCTGAATATGATTACCAATTAGAGGATGTTGAAATAAAAAAAGTCAGCGATACTCGTATCGAGGGTTACAGTCATCAGTTGTCTAAATATGTATGGAGTTCTGATGCAGATCAGGAATATACCCTTCATTTTGTGATTGAGTTTGACCAGCCTATAGAATCGATGGGTGGTTGGATCAATGAGAAGAGGGAAAAGACGGAACATCTGGCAGCCCAAAATATAAAGAATGCCGGTGTCTGGTTACAGTTTGATGCCAAAAAATCACCGGTAGTACAGGCGCGTTCAGGTATTTCTCTGGTCAGTATAGCAAATGCTGCTGAAAATCTGGAGAAAGAAATCAGTTCACCTTTTGGCTGGCAGTTTGATCTGGTCCGGAATAATCAGGTAAATGTATGGAACGATTTGTTTGACCGTGTGTTGATCTCGACAAATGACCGTTTGGAGAAGGTGCGTTTTTATACTAATATGTATCGGGCATTGTGTAGCCGTAATATCTGGAGCGATGTAAACGGAGAATGGGTATCTGCCGATGAAAAGGTCCGTCGGTTTTCAGATCCGGATGATGTGGCTTTGGGATGTGATGCTTTTTGGAATACGTTCTGGAATCTGAATCAGTTTTGGAATCTGGTGACGCCGGAGTGGAGTAATCGTTGGGTAAAGTCACAATTGGCGATGTATGATGCGAATGGTTGGTTGGCTAAAGGTCCTGCTGGCATGGAATATATTCCGGTAATGGTCGCAGAACATGAAATACCTTTGATTGTCAGTGCTTGGCAAATGGGTGTTCGTGGTTTTGACGGAGAAAAAGCTTTTGCTGCTGTTAAAAAGATGCAGACTACCCCGAGTCAGAAAGTCTGTGGTGGTTATGCGGGAAATCGTGATTTGATGCCCTATCTGAAACACCGGTATGTTCCGGCAGACCTCGGACGTTTTTCTAATACACTGGAATATGCTTATGACGATTGGACAGTATCTCAACTGGCCGAGGCATTGGGGAAAGAGGAGGATGCTAAACTATTTGCAGAACGGGGTTCGTGGTGGAAAAATGCGATAAATCCGGAAACCGGTTATGCTCAAATGCGGAATAGTGATGGAAGTTGGAGTAAAGATTTTGATCCTTTCCATTCAGGTGCGAACCATCATTATGTGGAGGGAAATGCCTGGCAATTGACTTATTTTGTTCCCCAAAATGTTCCGGCTTTGGCTGAAATGATAGGAAAAGACCGTTTTGTTGAACGTCTTCAATGGGGATTCGGAGCGAGTGAACCTTGGCGTTACAATGCACCCAACGATCAGTACTGGGATTATCCGGTAGTCCAGGGAAATCAACAGTCCATGCATTTTGCCTTTTTGTTTAACTGGGTGGGACAACCTTGGTTAACTCAGAAATGGAGTCGTTCTATAATTGAACGTTATTACGGGGGCGGAATGGCAAATGCTTATCTGGGAGATGAAGATCAGGGACAAATGAGTGCCTGGTTTGTGATGGCTGCTCTAGGGCTCTTCCAGACAGATGGTGGTTGTAGCATCGAGCCTGTTTATGAGATCGCTAGTCCGTTATATGAAAAGGTTGTCATTGATTTGGGTGAACGTTTTGGCAGAGGGCAAACATTTACGATAGAAGCACATAATGCTTCCCGTGTCAATAAATATGTTCAGAGTGCTGTTCTGAATGGCAAGCAACTCCAGTCTTTCCGTTTTCCGGCTTCCGAATTGTTAAAAGGAGGTACTCTCACATTAGAAATGGGATCGACACCGGATTATTCCTGGGGAATAGAGCGGTAGTCTGATTTATTTAACTAAATTCTAATTAATAATATAGTAAGATAATATAAGAATATCGGAGTATTTTATTATGAATTTGTAAAATGGAATCTTTTACTTTGTCTTTAAATAAAAGGGGAGAGCACTCGTAGTAGGCTTTAATCCCGGATAAATATTATGACAGATATAAAAGGTTTGAATATGTTGTTATATGTTTGTATTTATTGCCTTGTGTTAATATGCGTGGTTTGTGATATAAATAATATAATCTTCTTATCTAACAATATTTATTGCTAATTAAAAATAAAGAGTATGAAACAAGTTAATCAATTGTCTAAACTTTTCGTTCAGGATTTGAATCGAAGAATGAAAATTCCAATGATTCTAGTCATGTCGGTTTTGGTTCTGCCGGTTGCTGCGGAATCAAAACATATGTTAATCCCCCCCCCCCGTGTTAAAAACAGACAATTATGTGTCTGGAATCGTAAAAGATATTAATGGGGAGCCCTTGTTTGGTGTCAATGTTAGTGTAAAAGGGAGTACAACCGGAACCATTACTGATGAGGAAGGCGCTTACTCTTTTGCTAATCTGAATCCCAAAGACATACTAGTCTTTTCCTATTTAGGAATGTTATCCCAGGAGGTAACAGTTGGAAGTCGTACTGAGATCAACATTGTGATGGCGGAAGACGTTATCGGATTGGAAGATGTTGTTGTCACAGGTTATACTTCTATGAAACGTAAAGATATAACAGGTTCGGTGGCCTCTATCAGTTCAGAAAAGATTGGCAGAATACCAGCCAACGATATTACGACCAGCCTTGTAGGAGTTCCGGGTATACGAATGGATGGTAGTTCCATTCGAATCCGTGGAACACGTTCCCGAAATGCCAGTAATGACCCGTTGATTGTGTTGGACGGGATACCTTATAATGAAACGCTGGCTTCAATAAATCCCGGTGATATTGAATCGATTGATGTATTAAAGGATGCTTCTTCTACCGCTATATACGGGGCAAGAGGTGCTAATGGCGTAATTCTGGTTACAACCCGGCAGGCGAAGAAAGGTAAAACGATTGTTTCTTATGATGGGTTTGCCGGAGTCGGAGTAAATGATTGGGGTTCTTTCGAAGTGATGGATGCAGATGAATATATTGCATTCAAACGTGAAGCATACCGAGCTGCCGGAACATGGAACAGCGAAGCTGATGATGCTAAAGCTTTTTCCGGAGCAGAACTGTCCAATATGGGAAAAATGAATACGGACTGGACGGGCGAATACTTTAACCGGAAACGTTTCTGGACCAACCATCTGGTTACTATTTCTTCAGGAAATGACAAAACTCAGTATAAAATCTCATTTAATTACCGGAATGACGATAGTCGTTATAAAAATAATAACTACAATAATTTTTACCTGACTACCGATTTATCTCATCAGGTATTGCCTTTTATGAAAGTCGGAATCTCTAACCGTGCTTATTATACAATTAAAAATGATAAACCGGATGTGTTCGGTACGGTAATCAGGATGTCTCCGTTGACGTCGGTGAGGGATGCTGATGGTTCTTACAATACCTACCCGTTTGGCGATCCTTTTGTAAAGAATCCGTATCTGAATGAAAGCGATGAAGTCTACAAGGATAAAACGGAAGAATGGAAGATCTTTTTCAGGATTTTTGCAGAGATCAATCTGGCAAAAAACTTTACTTATAATACGAATTTTGCCTATAATCCGGCTTTCTCTTCCAGAGGATATTATTATGATGAAAGAAGCGTTTCTTATCAGGATACACGGAATGTGGCCAGTATGACTAATAATCGGCAAGCCGACTGGGTGTGGAATAATATTCTGAATTATAAGCTGGACGTAAAGAAACATACGATTAATTTATCCGGAGTACTGGAGATGCAGAACAGGCAAACTGTTAACTCGAGTATGTCGGGTAAAGAACAGGAATCTCCTGCTTATTTGTGGTATAACATGGGGCGTCTGGTTGATTCGAAAACATTGTCTTCAAGTTTTACCCGCTCCCAGATGGTATCTTATATTGGACGTGTACAGTACGATTATAATGATCGTTATATGTTGACATTTTCAGTCAGAGGAGATGGGGCTTCCCAGCTTTCAGAAGGGCATAAATGGGCAACTTTCCCGTCAGGAGCCCTCGCCTGGAGAATTTCTGAGGAAGATTTCATTAAGCCGATCGATTGGATCACTAACCTGAAACTGAGAGCAAGTTATGGTTTGACAGGCAATTATGCAATTGCTGCTTATGCGACAGCCGGAACTCTTTATGGTACATATGCCAACTTTAAAACAGAATCCGGTGAAATTAATTATCCGGGTCTGGAACCTGATACCCGTCCGACTCCCGACTTGAAATGGGAAAAGAATAAGATGCTTGATATCGGATTGGATTTCGGTTTTCTGGATGGGCGTATTTACGGATCTGTTGACTGGTATGACTCCAGAAGTTTTGATTTGCTTTATTTGAAAACACTTCCTTATACGACAGGATTTAACCGTGCCTGGGATAATGTGGGAGATACCCGTAACCGGGGATTGGAGATTTCTTTGTCGGGGATTGCTGTTAAGAAAAAAGATTTAGAATTGGGGGCGACGCTTACTTATTATAGAAATAAGGAAGAATTGGTTCGCCTTCAGGATCCTGAGATGAAAGAGGATATCAATAACGGACTTTTTGTTGGCTATCCGGTAAATGGTGTATTCTACGATTATAAGCAAGTGGGTATTTGGCAACAAGAAGAAGCGGGCCTTGCAGCACTTTACGGACAGAAACCGGGTGAAGTGAAAGTGGCTGATTTGGATGGAAATGGGAAGATTGATGGGAATGACCGTATGATTCTGGGTACGAACAGACCTGACTGGGTTGGCGGACTTCAGATCAATGGACGATGGAAAGACCTGGATTTCTCAGTAGATTGTTATGGTGAATTCGGAGCTTTGGCGAGAGATACTTATAGTACAGATTTCTGGTCATCAGAAATGGGACGTTGGAATACGGTGAAAGTTGATTACTGGACTCCGGAAAATCCGACTAATTGTAATCCTCGTCCGGTAGCCGGTCAAAGTGTTAAATATCTGAGTGCAGTGGGCTATCATAAAAATAACTATGTTAATATCAGGAATATTACAGTCGGTTATACATTACCGAAAACATTGTTCAATGATAAAAGTGTAGTGAAAAAACTACGTGTTTATGCAACGGCGAATGATCCTGTTCATTATAGCAAGTTCATAAATTCCGGTGGTATTTCCTGGTGGGAAGCATTTTATATTTTTGGCGTAAATCTTCAGTTCTAATAATAAACGAATAAGTATGAAAAGAATATTTATATTGGGTTTGGTAGCCATATGTATGTCTACAATAGGGTGCTCAGACTTTTTAAAAGAAGAATCGTACGGATCTACAACTGATATTTTTGGTGAGGAGAATGGTATTAAAGCATTGGTGTATCAGTCCTATACAAAGATAAACAATCTGTATGGCGGTGGTGGGCAATGGCCTGCTTTTACAGAACATGGGGCAGACCTGTTCCTTCGGGGAGGGAATTTTACGGATATGGGAGTCTGCGATTATTATGGTTTGGATGCAACAAACGGAAATGTGTCCTGGTTGTGGAACCACTGCTATAAGGCGATGGCAAATATCAATCTTTTCTTTGAAACGATAGACAGTACGCCTTTTGCCGATGAAGCGGAAAAAGATCAGTATAAAGCGGAAATGATGGTTATGCGTTCTATGTTCCTTTGGATAATAACTGAAACATGGGGAGATACATATCTGCCTCGTACGACGGATGTGGATGAAGGGATGACGGCTAGTCGTTCGCCCCGTGCGGATTTTTACAAAGAAATTATTTCGGGATTGGAAGAGGCTGTCAAGCTGTTACCGGATCGGCGGACTTCCGAATATGGACGTATAGATATGCCTTCTGCTAAAGCATTTTTAGCTCGTATGTATCTTTATAATGAACAGCTGGATGAGGCAGCCGATATGGCGTCGCAGGTTATTGATGGTTCTTATGGTTTGGAACTTTCATCTTCCCTGAAAGATTTATGGGATGACAGTAAACGAAATAAAGAGTTTATCTGGACAACAGAGTTTGTGGAAGACGAGTCTTTTAAACAACCAAGCTATTACTGGCAACATTTTGCCATGTTTATCGACCGTTTTGCCGGTGTGAAAACAGAATGCGGTTGGACTGGTTATGGTGGCTGTGGTGCAGTTCCTACATTATATTATATATCATTATTTAATCATGAGGCTGATTTGCGCTGGTCCGACTTACATCAGTGGGTATGGTTGTATAATGATCCGACTGATGATACTTCGGCATTTCCCAATATGCAGACCTTGTATAAGGATACGGCATTATATCTGAGTATTGATCCGATCTCTGCAGAGGAAAAAGTACGTATGGCAAAATGTTATACTGCTTTCGATGTAAATGACTTGTATGATGCAAAAGGTATTCCGACCGATCGTAAAACATTTATCGGTATGACAAAATTCGATGATCAGACACGTCCGGGTGATATGTCGACCAATTCAGATAGAAATTATCCTGTATTACGCTTAGCTGAAATGTATTTGATCCGTGCAGAAGCAAAAATCAGAAGTACAACGAAAAAAGATTTGCAGGGTGCTGCTCGGGATATCATGACAATTAGAAGCCGCGCTACGAAATCCGGTCATGAAAAGGAAATGGAAGTAACGGAAAAAGATATGACTGTCGATTTCATTCTGGATGAACGTGGAAGGGAGCTGGCTGGAGAGTTTCAGCGTTGGTTTGATCTGAAGCGCCTAGGTAAGCTGGTTGATCATATTAAGCTTTACAATCCGGATGCAGCAGGTAATATAAAAGATTTTCATAAGGTTCGTCCGATACCACAGACTCAATTTGATGGTATGCCCGATTGGACGACGCTGGGTCAGAATGATGGTTATTAAAAATGTATTTATATGAGAACAAAGTATATATCAATGATATTTTTGGCAAGCCTTATGTTGATTTGCTTGTCGTGTAAGGATGAGGATGACTCTTTAGCCCGAAGTGGTTTGATCGAATGTATTCAAAAAGCGGAAACTTCTATCTCTGAGTCGGTGGAAGGAAATGAGGAAGGTTGTATAGCTCCGGGTTCTAAAGACATTTTACAAACCCGTATTGATTGGGCCTATTTTATCCTTCAGAATTCATCATCGGATGAAGCCTATACCAATGCATTGAAGATATTGGATGATGCTATTGCTGCCTTTTATGCTAATACGGTAAAAGCAGGTGTTCCTCTTTTCGGATTAGGTTCTAAAATGAATTTGGGACCAGTCGGCGATTGGAATGTGACGGAAAGTTTTTCTATAGAGTGTCGGGTGAAATATAACGAATTTGCCGGTGGTGATCAGAATGTTATTTCTTGTGAGAGTGGTAACTCGGGTTGGATGCTCAGAAGTAGTGGAAATGTTATACAGTTTTATATTAACGATGGTAACTGGACTGGTTGTCAGACTTCTTCTTTAGAGTTGAACCGTTGGTATCATGTGGCTGCAACTTACCAGAAGGGCGGCGGAATAGCTTTGTATCTGGATGGGAAAAAGGTTGGTAGCTCATCTTGTGGTACTTTACAGGTAACTCCGAACGCTGATTTGCAGGCAGGTACGGCTCCATCTTATTCTGATCGTTATATGAGAGGATATATTCAGGATTTAAGTCTATGGAAAGATGTACGTACGGCAGAAGAAGTTGCTGCGGATATTAATTGTGATTTTAGTGGGACAGAAGACGGTTTGAATGCTTATTGGCCGTTAAATCTGAATCTTGGAACTTCCATAACTGATAAAACTGGTAATCATACGGTTAATTTAGTTGATGTCGTTTGGGAGAATTCGGAAGAATAAACGAAGATTGTCTGTGTTCCTATCATGGGAACACGGACAATGAATATTGACTATAAAAACTGAAAATTCAAATAATAGGAAAAAAACAGCATAGATATTTTGCAGTATAAAAAAAAACACTACCTTTGCACCGCAATCACGAGAGATTGCTTACCTGAAAGTAATGAAATGCCCAGGTGGCGGAATTGGTAGACGCGCACGTTTCAGGTGCGTGTGTCGCGAGGCGTGCAGGTTCGAGTCCTGTTCTGGGCACTTCCGAAAAGCGGACAACTGTAAAGTTGCCCGCTTTTTTTATATCCGTACTTTTTTGTATATTTGAGCCAAATATGGAGAGGATGCAGCAATATACGGAAGATGAAATCGTAGAACAACTACGGGATCCGGCCCGGCAAAGGGATGCTTTTGCCTGGGTGGTGAATCTTTATGGGGAAAAGTTATATTGGCAGATACGAAAGATGGTACTGAGCCATGATGATGCAAATGATCTTTTGCAGAATACTTTTCTGAAAGCCTGGACGAATATCGATTATTTCCGG
This sequence comes from Parabacteroides goldsteinii DSM 19448 = WAL 12034, assembly GCF_000969835.1. Taxonomy (GTDB): domain Bacteria; phylum Bacteroidota; class Bacteroidia; order Bacteroidales; family Tannerellaceae; genus Parabacteroides; species Parabacteroides goldsteinii. The sequence goes on along the minus strand of NZ_KQ033912.1, from coordinate 728,825 downwards.
GGAGAGGCGAAGTTGTCTACCTGGCTGTATAAGATTGCCATCAATGAATGTATTACTTTCCTGAACCGCCAGCGGAATATGAATAACGTCTCGATCGACGATACCGATGTCTTTTTGCTGGAACGTCTGAAGGGGGATGACTATTTTGACGGTGACGAGGCACAGCTGAAATTGCAGAATGCCATCCTCACTTTACCGGAGAAACAACGTTTGGTGTTTACCATGAAATACTTTGACGAGATGAAGTATGAAGATATGTCGGATATTCTGGGAACCTCTGTCGGTGCCCTCAAAGCCTCTTATCATCATGCGGTCAAAAAAGTCGAGGAGTTTTTAACAAAAGACATTTAAACCTTTTGGGGCGAAGCTCGTCAAAGGTGTATTAAAACGGAAGTGTATGGAAAAAGAACAAAACAATCTGGAACGTTTTAAAGGAAAGAATCCTTTTACTGTGCCCGACGGGTATATGAAGGATCTCACGGCTAATATAATGAGCCAGTTACCTGATAAACCGAAGGCTGAGGCGAAAAAGGTCTCCATGATGGACCGTGCCCGTCCGTGGTTGTATATGGCTGCTGTATTTGCCGGACTGGGGTTGTTCTTTAAAGCAATAGTCGGTTTCGACGGTGAAAAGAGCCAGTCTGATGCATTGTTAGTACAGTCTAAAGATGCATCGGAAGTAAAAACTGCTATCATGGAAGCAGAGAATGAAGAATACCTGGAGTATCTGGAGGCCCAATATACGGATTATCTTTTAGCAGAAGAATTGGGCAATTACGAATAAATTGACGAAAAAAAGAAGTTATTAGCATATTTTTGTAATAATAATTGTATGAGCAAAATATTTTTTATTACATTTGTGGCGATTTCAGTTTTGTTCTCTTCGAAAGTGTTGGCGCAGGGAGAAAAACAACAACATCGACATTTTGATAAGGAGGCCTTTCAGGCAAAGCGAAATGCTTTCATTACAGCTGAAGTAGGCTTGACACCGGAAGAAGCAGCAGCTTTTATACCGTTGTGTAATGAGTTACAACAAAAAATGTTCGAAGTTGGCCGTGAATGCCGTAAGCTGACGAAGGATCTGAAGCATAAGAATCCACCGACTGAATCCGATTATTCGAAAGTGAATGATGAATGTCTCGGAGTGAAGATGAAGGAAGCGGCTTTGGAAAAAGAATATTACGAGAAATTCAAAAAGATATTATCGCCTGAGAAACTTTATAAATACCGGCGGGCAGAATATAAGTTTGCACGGAATTTTATGAAAGGACCGGACGATAGGAAAGATGAAAACAAGAAAAAATAAAATATTATCATTATTTGTGTTTTTTGTTTAGATTTAGTTTTGGCGTTTAAGTTAAGGGAGGGGTGGCGACGTGATGTCGGTTCCCCTTTTGTTTTTTATAAACCTTTCGATTTGGCTTCATCCCATATCTTATCCATCTCTTCCAAAGACATTTCTTTCAGTGAACGTCCTTCTTTGATGGTATGATCTTCCAGATAGTTGAAACGGCGGATAAACTTCTGGTTCGTGCGTTCCAATGCGTTATCCGGGTTGATCTTATATAAGCGGGCGGCATTAATAAGGCTGAAGAACAGGTCTCCGAATTCACCTTCCATCTTATCTGCATCCATTTTGTCGATCTCGGCCTTCAGTTCGGTAAACTCTTCATGAACTTTATCCCATACCTGGTCGCGCTGTTCCCAATCGAAACCTACGTTGCGGGCTTTATCCTGGATACGGTGGGCTTTTACGACAGACGGGAGGGAAGCAGGGACGCCTTCCAGTACGGTTTTGTTGCCGCCTTTTTCTTTCAGTTTTATCTGTTCCCAACTTTGTTCTACTTTCTGGGCCGTATCGGCGGATGCGTCACCAAATACATGCGGATGGCGGAAGATGAGCTTCTGGCAAAGGCTGTCGCATACGTCTTTGATGTCGAAGGCTTCTTTCTCTTCGCCTATTTTTGCATAGAAGACGATATGCAGGAGCAGGTCGCCCAACTCTTTTTTGATATTGTTATTATCGTCTTTCATAATTGCGTCGCACAATTCGTATGTTTCTTCGATTGTGTTGGTACGCAGACTCTCGTTTGTTTGCTTCCTGTCCCAGGGACATTTCACCCGAAGCTCATCCAGAATGTCGAGCAGTTGCCCGAAGGCTTCCATTTTTTCTTGTTTCGTAGACATTGTAATAATATGCCAATAAGTTAATGTGCCGATATGCCAATGTGAAAATGAAGAAACTCTGTCGGTACAGGAGCATTCTTAATTGGCACATTGGCATATCGGCACATTGATTAATTATTTATTTTGTTCTTTGAACGTTTTCAATCCGTTTTCAAGGAATTGTATGTATTTCGATACATCTTCGTTGAAGGCATAAGACGGGCCGAGCGGTTTGCCTTCGTCATTCAGCAGAATGTAGAAAGGCTGTGCGTTGGCTCCGAACTTACTGCGCTGGAGATAACTCCATTTATCGCCGATTGTTTTCAGTTTGCGGACTTTGCCATGTTCTTCGATTTCGATCGGATGCGGCAGTTTAGTCTTATCGTCTACCATCAAGGTGATTAGTACATAATCGTTTTCGAGTATCTGTTTCACCTTCGGGTCTGTCCAGACGGATGCTTCCATCTTGCGGCAGTTTACACAACCGAAGCCGGAAAAGTCGATCATCACCGGTTTATTTAGGAGTTTGGCTTTGGCCATGCCGCTTTCATAATCGTCGTAGGCTGCATGGACTTCGTCATCATACAAGCTGAAATCCTGTGTGTACAAAGGAGGAGCGAAGGCGCTGATCGATTTCAGCGGAGCACCCCAAAGTCCCGGAACCATATAAACGGCGAAGCCGAATGAAATGATTGCCATAAACAGACGCGGAACAGATACATATTTCACATCGCTGTCGTGGCTGAATTTGATTTTGCCCAGCAGATAGAAACCTAACAGAACGAATATCACAATCCATAACACGATAAATACTTCACGATCCAGCAAACGCCAGCCGTAAGCCAGGTCGGCTACGGAGAGGAACTTCAAAGCCAAAGCCAGTTCAAGGAAACCAAGTACTACTTTTACGGAGTTCAGCCAACCGCCTGATTTAGGCATACTTTGCAACATATTCGGGAAGATGGCGAACAGACTGAACGGAATAGAGAGTGCCAATGCAAACCCGAACATTCCGATAGCCGGACCGACTGCCGTTCCCATAGATGCAGCCTGAACCAACAATGTTCCGATAATCGGACCGGTACAGGAGAAAGATACCAGTACCAGGGTGAACGACATAAAGAAGATACTCAATATACCGGTGGTAGAATCCGCTTTGCTATCCAGTTTTGTTGTCCATGAAGCGGGTAGAACCATTTCAAATGCTCCGAAGAACGAAATGGCAAATACAACCAGCAACAGGAAGAATATAATATTGAATATAGCGTTCGTCGATAAGTCATTCAGTGCGCTAGCCCCGAAAATACCCGTGATAAGTAATCCCATCACCAGGTAGATTACAATAATGGACAAGCCGTATGTCAGTGCATCGCGAATCGCTTTCTTCCGGTCTTTCGTACGTTTTAGGAAGAAACTAACCGTCATCGGGATCATCGGCCACACGCAAGGTGTCAGCAAGGCGATCAATCCGCCGAGGAATCCGGCGAAGAAAATGAATAGCCAGGAAGTATCGGTTGCCGTAACGGTCGTATCGCCAAAGGCTTTCAACTCGTCGATAACCGGTGTCCATAAAGCAGCATCGTTCGTTAATGCGTTGGTTATCTTTTCCGGATTGACGATTACTTTTTCTTCTTTTGCAACCGGGTCGGGTGTTGTCAGGGTTTTTCCTTCTTCCACTACGAGGTTTGTATCCGGCTGTTCTTTTGTAACATCTTCTTTCTCCACGACAGGCGCTTCGGTAGGCAATGTCAGTTTCGTGTTTTTACTGTCGAAAGCAAAACTCTCACGGTCGGGTGGCAAACAGGTTTCGTCGTTGCAGACCATGAATTCGACTTCCCCTTCGATTTTAAACTTCTTCGGGTCGAGTATTTTTACCTTTTGTGTAAAGGTTACGGCACCGGGGAACCAACGGAGGTCCATGGCAAACTGTTCGTCGTAAACGACAGTCGGCTTAATGTTGGATACCGGTTGTCCGATCAGTTCGGCCCCCTGGAGTGTCTCAAAAGTAAACGAGGTTGAAACAGGTCCCCCCTCGGGCAGGTTCATATCGTACAGATGCCAGCCTTTTTCAATGGTGGCGGTGAATACGATTTCTTTTTCGGCAGTTTTGGAGTCCTCCAGTTTTATTTTCCACTTGACAGGCTGATGAATTTGAGCCTGTACGGCCAGTGTTACGAACACCAGCAATAAGATACTAAAGAGTTTCTTCATACTATGTCTATATTTCTGTCTTAGTTTATTTAGCTAATGAAACGAAAGCATCCGGAATACGTGTTTCAAAACGCATCTCTTCACCTGTTGCCGGATGAATAAAGAAGAGCCGTCGGGCATGAAGCATCAGCCGTCCGGCGGGATCAGTATCTGCGCCGTACTTGTAATCGCCGACGATGGGATGTCCGATAGATTCCATCTGGACACGTATCTGGTTTTTACGTCCTGTCTCCAGGTCGAGTTCCAGTAAAGAATAATGGCCGTTGCTGTGCAGCACATGGTAACGGGTGATGGCTTCCTTTCCGTCGCCTTCAGCTGTTACATATACCTGCATCTTGGCATTTTCAACCAGGTTCGAGACGATCAGGTCATGGTCTTTCTCTGGGCGGCCTTCTACTACGGCAACGTAAGAACGTTGGGTGATGGCCGAGTTCCAGTTCGACTGCAATGCTTTCTGCACCCGTTGGTTCTTGGCAAACATCATCAGTCCCGAAGTATCCCGGTCGAGCCGGTGGAGGACAAAAATCTTGCTCCGGGGATCATTCTTCTTGACGTAATCGCTGAGCAGATGATAAGCGGTACGTTCCTTTACACGGTCGCTGGAAACGGACATGAGCCCGCTTTTCTTATTGACAACGATCAGGTCGTCATCTTCCCAGACAATATGTAACAAGGGGTTGCTGAATTCCACCTTTCCCCGTTCGTAACTGATCTCGACTTCGTCTCCCGGCACTAAAGGAGCGTTGAACTGGGAGGTAACCTTCCCGTTTATCAAGATTTGTCCGTGGCTGAGTAAAGCCTTGACGGAACTTTTGCTCTGTTCACTTAGCAATGCGAACAGGAAAGGGAGCAATGTATTCTCTTCCTTCACCGTTACTTTGCGTCCGCGAGGGGCTTTTTTGAGATTTGTGTCTTTGTAACCTGAGCGTCTTCCCATTTTATTTAATAAATAATTTACAAAGATACTGGCATTTGCGGAATGTTGCAAGCCGTGTTTGTATATCTTAGTTATTAATATGTAAGGGATACCTTATTTTGTGATTTTTTTCACAGTCAGCACGTGTTTGTTCGCGTCTTTCCTCCCGTCCTAAAATAAGTTGACAAAAAGATAAATAAGGCTGGACTTCTCTATTATAATACCAGATTTCCATTATTTGTGAATTTAATTTTAAAATATGTACATTTGTTTCAGCAAACATAATATTGACAATTTGATTACAAATGATGTTATTGGGATTTTTATAGAAGATACTAGTTTATGTTAACTTTATGAATATTATCTTTTCTACTGCGATAGCTAGGAAAGAATACCATGAATGCTAATTAGTTTGTAGTAAATAGAATGTAATTTGTTTCTACAGGTTAGTTATATAAAGAAAGGCGTTGCTTGTGAAAGCAGTGCCTTTTTTTAATAAAGAAGTGATAATAACTGAATGTTTGTAATGCTTAAAAATCAATATTTATGTGATGTGGTTGTTGTAATAATAATTTTACATATCTTAAATGTAGGGTTATGTATTATGTTAAGATTGTATTAGTTGTTATTTTATTTTTATTGGAAGGGATGTTTGCCCCTCTTATGTCGTAAGGTGTGGAACATGATGTATTGCTGGATAAGTTAGAGATTTCCCCACCATAGTGGGGACTTTTCCCCATACTGGTGGGGCATATTCCCCATGTCTGTGGGGAAAAATCCCCATAGGCATGGGAAAAGTGGGGAAATGCATATTTTCCACTCCTTTCTTTCGTAATCGTGCAATATATTCTCGCCTGGATAGCCAGGAACTCATCCCTCCTAAACTGGTATGATGCTCGTGACAAACATCTCCGTTTTTTCACCCCCTCACTCTTCCTTCACTGCAATTACCTGCTTTATAATATGTTATAGATGGTGAAAGGTGAAAGTAAATTTATAAAACTCCATTGGGAGATAGATTTTTCTAAAAACGAGGGCTTTTCGGATCTCCAAAAGTCTTTGCTGTTGGCTTTTCAAACAATTTGGTGCGGTTGCCCTGAAATTTCAAGAGATAGAATATAATAAGGAATACCATAGTTCTGGTAGAACTATTTTTGTTTTCGGTGCAAATATATATATTATTTTTAAATATATCACATTTTAACCTTTCAAATATTTAAAAAATAAAATAGCAACAGAAGGTATATTTAAAAAACAAAAAGAAAATCAGCTTTTATAATAAAATCTAATCATACGTTTTTAAAGTAAATGAAACAGGCTTGTAACCCTTGTGGGTATTGAAAAATAAGGACTGAGTTCTACCAGAACTAATATAAAAACAAATATAAATATGATTGGCGTCAAAGTTTATAATCTTTTGATTAACATAAGTTATTCCTTATAGTTAACCTAGTTTTAATAATTAAAAGTAATGCTATGCTAAAAAAAATGCAAACCGTTGGTGTTTTGTTGCTTTCGTTAGCCTTTTCTTATGGAGGGCAACTTCATGCTATGGAAGTGAGTGCAGCAACAACTATTACTCAACAAACAGACAAACTTACAGGGACTATTGAAGATGAGTTTGGGCCTGTAACCGGTGCTTCTGTTGTCGTAAAAGGAACTACAAATGGAACTGTTACGGACATGAATGGAAATTTTGAACTCTCTCATGTCAAAAAAGGAGACTTGATCCAAATTTCCTTTATCGGTTATATTACCCAGGAGGTAAAGTACACAGGACAAAGCCCTATTAAAATTGTACTTAAGGAAGATACACAAACACTTGATGAAGTGGTAGTTGTAGGTTTTGGTACACAGAAAAAGGTTAATTTAACTGGGTCGGTTAGTATGGTGGATGCAGAAGTGCTCGAATCTCGTCCGGTTCAGAATGTTTCGCAAGCTTTGCAAGGTGTAGTTCCCGGTTTGAACTTTTCTGTAAATTCAGGTGGTGGTACGCTTGATAATGAAATGAATTTCAATATTCGTGGTGCTGGTACTATCGGTGACGGTTCCGGTTCGAAACCATTAGTGTTGATTGATGGTATTGAAGGTAATATGAACACTGTCAATCCGAATGATATCGAATCGGTTTCTGTTTTGAAAGACGCTGCAGCGTCTTCTATTTATGGTTCGCGTGCATCGTTTGGTGTGATTTTGATTAAGACAAAAGGTGGAAAAGCAGGTAAAACCAACGTAAGTTATTCCGGTAATGTTCGTTTCACAGATGCTTTGCAGATACCGGAAATGATGGATTCTTATCAGTTTGCACAATATTTTAATGCAGCAGCTGCCAATGCTGGTCAGAGTCCGGTATTTAGTGCTGATGTCATGCAGCGTATTCAGGATTATCAGGCTGGTAAGATAACAACCGTTTCTACTCCCAATTCTCAAAATAAGTGGGAAATGTATAGTGGGGCTAATGCTAATACAGACTGGTTTGCTGAAGTATATCGTAATTGGGCGCCTTCACACGAGCATAATTTAAGTGTAAGTGGCGGTACGGAAAAACTGACTTACCGTGTCAGTGGTAGTTTTTTGGATCAGAATGGTTTGATACGCCATGGATCGGATAATTTCCAGCGATACACATTGGATGCTAAAATAACAGCTCAATTGGCAAAATGGGTTACTTTAAATTATACAAGTAAATGGACACGTGAAGATTACGATCGTCCGACTTATATGACGGGATTGTTCTTCCATAATATTGCTCGCCGCTGGCCGACCTGTCCGGTATATGATGATAATGGACATTTAACCGAAGGTATGGAGTTGACCCAGATGGAAGAAGGTGGTGTACAGACACAGCAAAAGAATTATTACACTCAACAAATGGGTTTAAGATTCGAACCGATCAAAGATTGGACAATCAATATTGATGGGAATATGCGTACGCATACAAACAATCAGCACTGGGCAGTGTTGCCAGTTTATGCATACGATGCTAATAACCAACCTTATGCCATAAGCTGGGATGGCGGAGCTTCTTATTCACCGGGAGCCAGTCGCATTTCGGAAAGCAGGTATACAGAAGATTATTTTACAACAAATATTTATACGGATTACCAGAAAACAATCAATGATCACTTCTTCAAAGTGATGGTTGGGTTTAATGCCGAATTAACGAGAACAGATAATCTTTATGGACAAGGAGATAAGATCATCTCTCCGGAAGTACCTACAATAAATCAAACTACATCTGAACAAAAAGTGGGTGGCGGTAAAGCCGAAAATTCAGTTGCCGGTTTCTTCGGACGTATCAACTACAATTACAAAGATCGTTACATGGTTGAGTTGAACGGGCGTTATGACGGATCTTCCCGTTTTATCGGTGATCAGCGCTGGGGATTCTTCCCTTCTGTATCAGCCGGATGGAATATTGCCCGTGAAGAATTCTTTGGTAGTCTGTCTGATATTTTCAGCACATTAAAAGTAAGAGGTTCTTGGGGACAGTTGGGTAATACGGATACAAATGATGCTTGGTACCCATTCTATCAGACTATGCCGGTAGGAACAGCTAATGGCCGTTGGTTGGTAAATGGTTTGAAACCGAATGTAGCCGGATTACCATCAATCGTAAGTTCATTGAAGACCTGGGAAACAGTTGAAACCTGGGACGTTGGTTTGGATTGGTCTTTATTGAATAACCGTTTGACCGGATCATTCGATTACTTTACACGTTATACGTATGATATGATCGGACCGGCTCCTGAATTACCAAGTGTTTTAGGGACAACTCCTCCGAAAATCAATAACTCAGATATGAAATCATACGGTTTTGAGTTGGAACTCTCATGGAGAGATCGTATAGGTGATGTTAGTTATGGAGCTAAATTTGTTTTGTCTGATGCAAGACAGAAGATAACTAGATATCCGAATGAATCAAGATCATTAGATATCGCTCATTACAGCGGTAAAATGTTGAATGAAATTTGGGGATATACGACTGTGGGTATTGCTCAGACTCAGGAACAGATGGATGCTCATTTGGCTAACAATAAACCGAGTTGGGGATCGAGCTGGAGCCCAGGTGATGTGATGTATAAAGATTTAAACGGTGATGGTGTTGTTAACACAGGCGGTAATACGGTAGATAATCCGGGTGACCGTTCTATCATCGGTAATAGTACACCACGTTACAATTTCGGTTTAACTTTGGATGCAGCTTGGAAAGGTTTTGACTTCTCTGTATTCTTCCAAGGTATCGGTAAACGTGATTATTGGTTGGATGGTCCGTATTTCTGGGGGGCAAACGGTGGTATGTGGCAATCAGCCGGTTTCAAAGAACACTGGGATTTCTGGCGTGGTGAAAATGATCCGTTGGGTGCTAATTTGAACGCTTATTATCCGCGTGCCAGCTTTGATGGAGGTAAGAACCAACAACGTCAAAGTGGATACTTACAGAATGCGGCTTATATCCGTATGAAAAATATACAGTTAGGTTATACATTACCTCAACAGTGGATTTCTAAGGCCGGTATGTCTTCTGTCAGATTATATATTTCAGGAGATAACTTACTGACTATTTCTGATATTACCGGTGTATTTGACCCTGAAACATTAGGTGGAGATTGGGGAGACGGTAAATTGTATCCGCTGTGTAAAACGATTTCTGTAGGTCTGAATGTTAATTTCTAAATAATGAGGATTATGAAACTGAATTTAAAAAAAATATATATTTTTCCTATAGTGGCAGCTTGCGGTATACTGACATCGTCATGTAACGATTTTTTGGATAGGGAACCGATTTCAAGCATTACTCCTGCACAATATTTTAATTCTGCTGAAGAATTGGGAGCTTATGCTATCAATTATTACACCTCTCTTATTGCAACAAATGATGCAGCCTATAATGCCGGACCTTTGAATGTTGACGGTGATACGGACAATATGGTAGTAGGTGAAGCCAACACAGGCTATTTTGCAGCAGATCGTTGGTTGGTTCCTTCTTCTGGTGGCCCTGATTTTAGTCTGATCCGTGCTATGAATTACTTCCTTGAACAAGTATTGCCGAAGAAGGAAGCTGGTGTTATCTCCGGTGCAACGGAAGATATCAACCATTATATAGGTGAAATTTATTTCTTGCGAGCTACTGCTTATTTCGACCGTCTGTGCACCTATGGTGACTTCCCCATCGTTACAACTGTACCGGAAGATAAAACAGAAGAACTGGTGGAATTCAGCAAACGTGCCCCCCGCAATGAAGTAGCCCGTTTTATTCTGGAAGATTTGGACAGAGCCATCTCTTTGTTAAAACCGGGTACGGCATTCAACAAGGTGCGTATCGGTAAAGAAATGGCACTTTTGGTGAAATCGCGCGTAGCTTTATACGAAGCGACATTCGAGAAATACCACAAAGGTACGCCGCGTGTACCGGGTGAATCCGGATGGCCGGGAGCGAACATGGCTTACAATGCAGGCAAAACATTTAACATCGACAGTGAAATCGACTTTTTCCTGACTGAAGCAATGAGTGCAGCGAAAGAAGTAGCAGACAATCATAGTCTGGTACAAAATACAAAAGTGTTGAATCCTGCAATCAATCAGATTTACGGTTGGAATCCTTATTTTGAAATGTTTTCAATGCCTGATCCAAGTTCTTTAGATGAAGTCTTGATGTGGCGTCAGTTTGATTCAGACTTAAGTATAACACATGGTTTCATGGCTTATATCATGGAAGGTGGTAATAACGGTATGACAAAAAGTTATGTAGATGCATTCCTGATGGAAAACGGTTTACCGATCTATGCTGTCAATTCCGGATATAAAGGTGACGTAACAATTGATTTGCAAAAAGAAGGACGCGACGGACGTTTACAGTTGTTCGTGTTTGGTGAATCAACTGTTGTAGTCAATGAAGATTCATTAAATCTTTTTGAAGCACCGACAGTTGTGGCATTGACCGAACACCGCGACCGTACTGGGTTCCGTCAGCGTAAACACTATTGCTATGATTTTTCACAGATTCGTAATGGCGTACGCGGAACTAACGGTATTGTAGTAGCTCGTGCTGCTGAAGCGTATTTGAACTATCTGGAAGCTTCTTATTTGAAAAACGGATCAATTGATGGGACGGCAGCATCTTATTGGAGACAGTTGCGTGAACGTGCTGGTATAGATCCTGATTTTAATAAGACTATTGCAGCAACCGATCTTTCAAAAGAACCGGACTGGGCAGTTTATTCCGGTTCCGAAAAAGTGGATGCGACTATGTATAACATTCGCCGTGAACGTCGTTGTGAATTTATCGGCGAAGGAAGAAGAAAGGGCGACTTGATCCGTTGGAGAGCATTTGATGCCTTATTCCCTGAAAATATGGGTAAATATATTCCTGAAGGTGTCAATTTCTGGACGCAAATGTATAAGGATGAAGCTTATTTGAAAGTCGATGAGAAAGGCAACGTGACTGACGAATCCGCCTTGATCGAACAGGCTGAAGGCAAGGGGGATGCCAATATCTCAAACAGAAAGGACAGCAAATACATCCGCCCATACCGTGTAATCAAAGAAAACAATGAAGTTTGGGATGGATATCAGTGGAGAAAAGCTTATTACTTATCACCATATTCTGTTCTTGAGTTGACATTAGCTTCTCCTGATTCAAAATTGGAAACGTCTAATTTGTATCAGAATCCTTACTGGCCGACAAAGGCAAGTGCACCGGCTTTGGAATAGTATATTCAACATAATTTAAATAGACCTTAATTACCCTGCAAGTATTCGGGAGAACTCTTGCAGGGTTTTCTTGCATTTAATTTAATCTTGATTTTAAAACTATATATCATGAAACATCCATGAAATAAATTTCGTCCAAGAGAATGTAAATAGGGGGGTATTGTTTACTTTAGTGTCATTCACTCGAAAAAACGAATGC
>NZ_KQ033912.1:568220-715134 GCF_000969835.1 Parabacteroides goldsteinii DSM 19448 = WAL 12034 | reverse complement strand
TTTTGTTTTGTCTGAACTCTAAAAAAATCAATTTATTAATGGTTTAAACGGCTCTCTTGAGATAGGGAGCGCAATTTATTTACATATGAAACATTTTACTTATTATCTGCTTTGTATACTTTTTTTTTCATGTGTGGAAGATTCAGACACTAGAGATTGTGTTAGTTTTTCACAAGTAGATCCTTTTCTAAAAGTATTTAGAGAATCAAACTTTTTTCCGGAATACAACGAAACAGAAGAAGTGGCGGCAGGCGAACATGCCACATTTCAGTTTGTTGTCCGTAGTTCTGAAACGTTGAAGGAGTTGTCAATCGAAGTGTCTCTTTTTACAAATGAGCAAGGAAAGACGTTGCCGGCTGTACGTTCAGGATTCGTTGATTATGTAAGGGTAAGCCGTCAGACTCCTGACCGGGCAAAAGATGCGCTAACCTCTTTTTCCCATTATTATCCGGATCCTATCATTGAAAAAGACCAATGGAATGTCGCACGGGATATAGCGCAACCTATCTGGCTGACAGCAAGTGTTCCGGCCAATACTACTCCCGGCAATTATAAGGCAACTTTTCGTTTAACCGGAAGGGCAGGGAACAAACGAATCAAATTGGAAAAAGAGATCCGGATAAAAGTGCATCCGGTCGTTTTGGAAGAACCCTCCTTGTGGGTAACCAATTGGTTTAGTACCTCTTCTGATAAAATGAAGGTATTTAATGGAGGAAAAGAAGTAGAACTTTATTCTCAAGAATACTGGAATATGGTTGAAAAATTAGCTTTGAAACTAAAAGAATGCTATTCAAATGTAATACTGATTTCTCCTTTACAATATATTGAATGTATAGAAAAATATGGCATTTATTCATTTGACTATACGCAATTTGATAAAATAATTTCGATATTCAAAAAAGCAGGCGTATTAAAAATGATCGAAGGAGGACATATTGCAGGACGTTCCGGTAATTGGGATAGCCAGTTTGAACCCTATGTGCCTGAATATGAAGATGGGAAAAAAAAGATGATCCAATATCCGATTTCATCTAAAAATGCGCAAAATTTTTATAAGCAATTCATTCCTAGCTTGATGTCCCATTTAAAAGAACTGAAAGTAGGAGAAATATATGCACAACATATTGCAGACGAACCTATTAGTTCAAACATAAAAAGTTACGTAGAAATAGCTCGTTTTATTAAGCAGCTGGCTCCGGAAATTAAAATTATCGAAGCTTGCCATTCACATGATTTGGAAAATACGTTAGATATATGGGTCCCACAGTTGAATTTCTACAAAGACGGTTATGACTTTTATTGCGACCGTCAGAGGAAAGGTGACGAAGTATGGTTTTATACTTGCCTGGCTCCTCAGGGAGATTTTGTCAATCGCTTCTTGGAGCAGCCTCTCATTAAAACTCGTTTGATTCATTGGCTTAATTACAAATACGGAGCAACCGGTTATTTGCATTGGGGATTCAATCAGTGGTTTTTCGATAACGATCCTTATAAAGAAACAACTACAATGAATATGGAAAGCGGAAATACCTTACCAGGAGGAGACAGTTGGATTGTTTATCCGGATAACGGCAAACTGTATGGTTCAATTCGTCTGGAAGCCATGCGTGATGGAATTGCAGATTATACTTTATTAAAGATGTTGGAAAAGAAAGATCCCGAACTGGCTAAAGAGCTTTGCCGTTTGACTGTATTCCATTGGACTCTTTATGACACCGATGGAGATCATTTTCGTAAAACCAGAAAACAAATATTGGAGGCATTGTCAAAGTAGTTAGAAACATTACAAAAATTATAGATCATGAAACTGTTGAAACTTATTTTCTCTCTGCTATTGTTGGTAATGGTGGCAGGGTGCGGTGAAGAAGAAGAGTGCCAAAATAAGGTATTACCTTTTTTTGATGGTGAAGAGTATGTGACAGAAACGTTGGTGGATCGAATTTGCTTTTACGAACGGACTTATTATTGTAAAGGGGAAGATGTGGAGTATTTGTTTTTTTGTTATTCGTATGATGCAGAAGAGTGGTTTAGTATTCCTGAATTAATTGAGGATAAAAATGGAGATGGCAAGATAAGTTCCGAAGAAAGTATTGCTTGTAATGATTATCTTAGAACATTGGTGGATAAAAATCAAGATGGAATAATTGATGCAGCCGAATCACAAAGGTTAAGTGATATTCAGCGCCATTATGCCGAATATACATTTGCAATCAATAAGGCTGATTATATTCGAATGGGAGGAAAAGATCTGAAGCAGGGAAAAAAAGTTACAATGACTGTCGATTTGACGAATGTTAAAGGCTATTATAAGGTTGATTATTGTGGAGATGTGGCACCGACGATAGGTTATATGTTATGGTCGTCTCATTTAGGAATTTATGTGGGTTCTCATGTGAAAAAGGCTTATTTGAAAACAATCCATAAATAGCAAAAGATATGAAGAATTTAATTTTAATATTAGCCTTGTTACTGACATTACAAGGGTATGCTCAGCAACGTATTATTGGAGGAAATGAAATTAGTATAACAGAACGTCCTTTTCAGGTTCATATTGAAAAAAAAGATATTGAAAATACTTATTATGGTGGCGGTTGTATAATAGCTCCTCAATGGATTCTTACAGCTGCACATGTTGTCTGTTTTGATGATACAGAACAAAAGGTTGGAGTGGAAGATTTGAAAATTCGATATGGCTCAAGTAGATGGACAGAGGGTAATATAATGTTTGTTGATCAGATAGTATAAGGTTTTGATTCACAGATAAAAAGAAAACAAATATTGGAAACATTGTCAAAGTAGTTAGAAACATTATAAAATTATAGATCATGAAACAATTGAAACTTATTTTTTCCCTGCTGTTGTTGGTAATGGTGGCAGGGTGCGGTGAAGAAGAATGTAATGGTTGGCAGAAAATTCCTTTTTTTTATGGAAAGGAACAAACTATTGAAGAACTGAAAGAAATAACTTGTTTTTATGAAATGAGTTATTATTGTGAAGTCGATGATACAGAATACATGTTTTTTTGTTACGCAGATGATGCCGAGGAATGGTATAGTATACCTGGACTAATAGCAGACAAAGACGGTGATGGAGAAATTTCTAGGGAAGAATACAAAGATTGGGAAAATTATGTATATCATATTTTAGCTGATCTAAATAAAGATGGTGAGGTTGATTGGGATGAATCTCATCAAATAGATAACCGTTTACGTCATTATGCTCAATATGTATTCGGTATAAACAAAGCTGATTATATAAAACTCGGTGGAAAGGAAATACGCCAAGGAGAAAAACTAGTTATGACTATTGATTTAACGGACGTTAGAGGGAGAATAAGGACTGTCACTTGTGATGGTAGAGAAGTACTGTTAGCTAATATTATTTGGTCTTCTCATATGGGAGTGTATACTACTTCTAATCTTCGAAAAGCTTATTTGAAAGAAATACATTAAGACAAGTAATAGTATGAAAAATTTGATTTTGGCATTAGTTTTGTTGCTAGCATTTGAAGGATATGCTCAACAACGTATTATTGGAGGAAATGAAATTAGTATAACAGAACGACCTTTTCAGGTAGCTGTGTGTAAAAATTATATTTTTAGTGGGGGAGGGTGTATAATTGCGCCTCAATGGATTCTTACGGCAGCGCATGTTGTTTGTTTAAAAGATACAGAACAAACAGTAGGAATGAATGAATTGGAAATTCGATATGGCTCAAGTAAGTGGATAAATGGTTATTCTGCATTTGTTAATCAAATTATCGTACATCCGGAATACAATAGCTCATCATTGAAAAATGATATCGCACTGGTTCATTTATCTTCTCCATTGCCATTTTCTTCCACTTGTCAACCCATTGTCTTGTCTGATATGGTGGGATTGACTTCGGGGGAAGCTATTGTTTCTGGATGGGGAAATACTTCTGTAGATGTGAAAAATAGTCTTAGTGAGATTTTAAAAGCTACAACTGTATCTTTAATACCTTATACACATAGTTCAGTTAGATTTTCAAATTCCGGACCATGGCAATTGTTTGCAGCCGCTTCTCAGACGATGCATTTAAGTGGAGATAGTGGTGGCCCTTTAACTGTATCTTCTGAAAAGTACGGAAGAATTCTTGCTGGAGTAGTGAGTTTCAGTGCTAAAACGGATCAGCAAAGTCACCCCAGTGGTTATGCCAATGTCGGTTATTATCGTGAATGGATTCGTCAACAAACAGGTATCGGTATGCCTACCATTACTGGAAATGATATTATTCATACAGAAGGGAATTATGGTTTTTCCGGATTATTTTGTCCGTCAATAAATGCTAGCTGGAATATTTCCAATAGAGGTATTGCAACGATTAATTCTTCCGGACGGGTAATTCGTCAAGGTACAGCTTCTGGACAGGTCAAACTGACTTCCGTAATAAATAATTTTGGTATCCCTATTACATTGACACGCGACATTCTTATCGGTCTTCCCCCTTTCGATATCTCCTGTTTGCAACAATCGTTAATGGAGAATTACCGGGTAGGAACTACCTATAACTTCTTTGTCGATCCGCAATGGGGAGATGGGATTTTGGCAAACAACAGACTTACGTACGATTGGGGATATTCGAAACTTAGCTCTACCGGGCAAGCCGGAGAATGGATTCGGGTAAATACTTATAATAACGCTTCTTTTGTTGATATGCAACCTGCTTTCAGGTTCACAGAACCGGGTACTTACCGCATCGAAATGTATGTACGCGATGGTTCTGTGACAAGCGGCATGAATTCCAAAACGATAACCGTTACAGGTAATTATTATTCGGTTTATATGAATCCGGCTTGTACGCAGTTGACTTTTACACCGCAAATACAAGATATGGAAAGTGAAATTCTACCATCCCTATTTTCAACCCTCTATTCATCGACTGTAAAGGTGCATATCTATAGCGATACTTCTTTGAAATTCTCGACAATACTTTCTGCAACGAATGATACAAATATCGACATCTCTTCTTTGGATAAAGGTATTTATTATCTGGTTATATTGAAAGATAATGCTGTCATCGAACGGCATAAGATTTTAATTCGCAGATAAAAAATAAAGGCCCATTTTCACAAATGAGACCTTTACAAATTAACCAAAACCTTAACTATGAAAAAATTTATTTGTTTCATTTTGATATTGCAAATATCATGATTGTTTTTTTTATGTGCAAATATTTCTTATGTTTTTTTAATATTGTGAGTGAAACCATCTTCTTATACACACCACCTCTTCACTCCTTATAACAACCGCGAAAAAAATCGTGTTAAAATCGCATTAACATAGACTGCCGAAAAACGGCCCATTTGTTAAAGAATTACCTCCCTTTTACCCCCAATCGTAAGGAGTGGAGGTTAAACGGACCTTTAACGGAGGTTCAACGGAGCTAATACGGAGGTAAGACGAGGATATTTTGTGTTAAAATCGATAGGGATATTTGTGAATGTTTAACAGGTTTCGCGTGAACACTGTTTGGACGTTTTAAAAAAGGGCACGACCTGAAAGCAGGTGAGACGCTTGACAATTTTTCTCATCAGCACTGCTACATAGGCAAATAGATATGATAAGGATAAATAAGTTACGTGTTACTATTATTTTTTTTCTACCGTTATAAAGTCTTGCTTCCTATATAAAGCGAGCATTTCCACTCTTTTGGAATTTTTATTGCCTTCTGCTTCTAGAGGATTTGACCAGCATTTTTCGGCAATAGAGGCTAAATGTTTAAATAATAGTTTTCTGTCGTCCTTGGAATCGCTGATATTGGATTTCCGGATGATTTGTTCCACATAGAAAGGAAGATTGGATATAATGCCATCTGATCGCGTCATCCCGCTTGAAATCGTAATCTTTTTAGAATGGGCATATGAAGTCATGTTTTCTAATCCCTGCTGTATTTCCGGTGTTCTATCGTAAGGTTCTTGTATAAAATGAAGTCGGTTTATTTTTAACATGGCCATACAATCGATCAATTGTTCGAGATTATTCTTTGGGATGAGATTGAAAGGTGTGTGTAGTACTATTGTCCGATTGTTATATCGGGGACCGTCATGTATAGTCATTCCCGGAACATTCCATTGAATGTTTTTTACCGGTGTTTGGCTGTTTATTGCCGGAGGAAGCAGAAAGCGCAAAGTTTGTATCGCGTAAAAAAATCCTTTGTTTCCTGAAGCTTCTACCAGAATACAGGATGGACTGATGTTTAGTTTATAATGTTCTGCCGACAAACTCATGTCTGTACGGAATATGATATCAGCCTGTTTTTCTTGTATCGCTATTTGAGGACTGAATCCGGCTGCTTGATTAAATATACCGGTCAATTCTTGGGCAATCATAGCCTGTTTTTCATTTTCGACACTAATAAGGGTTGTTGGATCGAATATAAAATCCCCTTTATCTAATACACACTGTTGAGGTAAAGGAATGATTTCCGGCTTTTCGTCCGGTAAGATGCATTTAACGAGCATCATAATCAAAAAAATAGAATATATACCAACTCTGAGTAACATAAAAAACTTTTAATAGTACACTTTTTGTTTAATTTTACCTGTTGCAAATCTATGCTTTTGGGGTATTTCCTTATGTTCGATATCGTTCAGGAAAATTCAGGAATCGTTTTTTTATGCTATACAGGTATTGTATTTCGGACGATTTTGTATTTTTGTCGAACAATGGGTGATATATAGTTATGCAAATATTAGGGAAGTATTCACAATTAAATCTATTATTGTTTTTTATATTCTTAATGGGGGGGCTTTGTGCAACCCCCAAATATTATTTTAAACAGATTTCTTTACAGGACGGATTATCGCAGTCTTCTGTAAAGTGTGTATTGGTAGATGACAGGGGCGTTATATGGATCGGTACCCGCTTCGGGTTAAATCGTTTTGACAGGGAAAAGGTAACGGTTTATCAGGAGGAAAAAGACAATCCGCATTCTCTCCCTTATAATGACATCGTTTTTCTGGAAGAAGATGCGGAAAGACATATTTGGGTTGGAACCAGTCGCGGACTCGCTTATTTCGATCGTGATACCCAAAAATTTATACGTCAGAAAATAGATGGTGAACCGGTGGTTGTAACTTGTTGTTTTCTTATGCCGGATGGAATCTATTTTTTAGGAAAGAAAGGGGGATTTTGTTATTCCTATGCAGAAAAAAGGATTTTTAAATGTCCGGAAAAGGGGCAGTTACCTGATTTATTACCCAATTATGCTTTTTTGTATAATAAAGAGGATAGGAAGGTTTTGTTTTCTTCTTTGGGAAGTGGGCTTTGGTGGTATTATCTGGATACCGGAGAGATAGAGCAGGTCTCGTTTATTCAAGAAAAGAATATTTCTTCCATGTATCTGGATTCACAGCAGAGGATTTGGGTGGCAGTTTATAATAAAGGTGTATATTGCTATAGTTATGACGGAGAGCTATTGGAACATCTGGAAGCACCAGACAGATTGACTCATAATATTGTACAGGATATGCGGGAAAAAGATGGTGAACTTTGGCTGGCGACAGATGGAGGAGGTATCAATATTTATAATTACAAGAATAAGTCTGTGAAAGCTATCATGCATCTGCCCGGCGATCATCACTCTCTTCCGGTAAATTCTTTTGCCAGTCTTTACATTGATGATGAAGATAACATATGGGCTGGTAGTATCCGGGGGGGACTGATAGGAATCAAACCCGTTTTTATGACTACCTATCGGGATGCTCCTCCCGGGGTGTCTTATGGATTAAGTTTCCAGTCGGTTACTTCCATGTATGAAGATACGGACGGGAAAATCTGGATGGGAACAGATGGTGGTGGTCTTAATTTGTTTGATCCGGTAAAGGAAATGTTTCAGAAATATCCTAAAACATCGGATATGAAAATTGTTTCCATTATGCCCTATAGTAACTCGGAATTGTTGTTGTCTTTATTTGGTGTCGGCCTTTGTCTTTTTAATAAAACGACCGGAGAATGCCGGGAGTTTCGGTTAAACTGGGGGAATGTTCGAAATGATTTATTTCTGCTAGGGAATGCGGTTCGTTTGTATCGTGTGGATGAAAACCGTTTTTACCTTTTAACAGATAATTATTTTTGTGTGTATGACACAAAAAAACAACAATTCGAATCTTTGCCGGAAGATATGATACCTCATAATTTTTTAGCTCCTTGTTTTGTTTCTGGCGATTCGTGTTACATAAGTTCTTCTAAGGCTATATATGTGTTGGACTTTCCGCATAAACAGTTACGTCCGCTATTCGTGACAAAGGAAGAATTCGGAACAATTATTTCGGTAAAACAAGATAAAGATAAACGTTTCTGGTTGGGGACTTCTTCCGGATTATATGTATATGACCGCATTACACAAAAGATAGATACTGTTGATACGAAGCGTTTTATCGGGATTACGTCTTTAGCTTTCGATACTTATGATCGTCTTTGGGTGAGTACTCATGAAGGGTTATATGCGTATGTTTCTCAGGAGGAACGTGTGATCGTTTTCGGAGAATCCGATGGTGTTTTTACACGTGAGTTTTTACCGCAGCCGGCTTTAAAAACCTCTTCCGGAGATATTTATATTGCAGGTGTGGATGGAGTTGTAAGAATACGACCTGATCAGGAATTCCAAAAGGAAGAAGATTTTTCCGTCAGTTTGATCAATCTGGCTTTGGATGGTTCGCCAATTCATCCGGACGGCATATTTGGAGAACAAGTCATTTCCATCCCATGGGATTATGCTTCTCTGGGACTGAGTGTCATCGTAAAAGAGAAGGATTTGATGCGGAAAAAATTGTTCCGTTTTGCCATTAAGGGGGATCGTGAGGAACTATTGGAGACTTCCAGCCATGCATTTTCGTTTCCGGCTCTTACTCCTGGTAATTATGAATTATGGGTTTCGTATGGGAAGAGGAACGGAGATTGGAGTGTACCATTGAAATTATTAACCGTTAATGTGGTTCCTCCTTTGTGGCAGCGGGTATGGTTTATAGCATTAATGATTGCCGTAGTTCTGATAATAACCGGATGGGGTATCCGTTTGATAATGGAGAAGAAGGAGCGCGAACTTGCTTGGGCGATGAAAGAACATGAACGTAAGTTCTATGAGGAGAAAGTTCGCTTTATGGTTAATATCAGTCATGAACTGCGTACGCCACTGACCTTGATTTATGCCCCACTTAAGCGTTTGTTGAAATCCGGAAAAGTGACGGATGAAGATGTATCCCTCCAATTGAACGGTATGTTGTTGCAGACCAGCCGGATGCGGGAAATAGTAGATATGGTGCTCGATGCCCAAAAATCGGACACGAACGGTGATGTCATGGATATCTGTTTTTACAATCTCAATGATTGGATACGGTCGGTAACGAATGATTTCATTCCGGAATTTGAAGCTCGTGGAATTTGCTTGGAATTCAAGTTGGATACTTCAGTGGAGAAAGTCCCCTTCGATGCTTCTAAATGTCGTGTCGTTTTATCTAACTTATTGATAAACGCGATGAAGTTCAGCGAACCGAATACTCTGTTAGTTATTTGTACAGAACGCATAGGAACAAATGTGCGTATTTCTCTTGCTGACCAAGGTATTGGATTGGAACATGTAGATATGGACCGTCTTTTTTCCCGTTTTTATCAAGGTGACCATGATCGTAAAGGTAGTGGAATCGGATTGGCTTATGCTCGTAAATTAGTGGAGTTGCATGGAGGTAATATTGGAGCTTATAGTAATGAAGACGGTGGTGCGACTTTCTATTTCGATCTGCCGCTGGAACAGGTCTCTGTCTCGGGAGAGTCGAATGAGGTAGTCGGTTTTGGTATGGAGAATGCCGGTGTGGCGGAAGAGAATGCTGGGGTAGGGCAAGCCGATATATCGCTTGCGAAATACACCTTACTAGTGGCCGAAGATGAAATAGATTTACGCAACTATCTGTCCGGTGTTTTGCAGGCTGAGTTTAAAGAAGTTTATGTGGCAGCAGACGGAGAAGAAGCATGGGAACTTTTGGGGCAATATCAGCCGGATATTATAGTAAGTGATGTGATGATGCCTCGGACAGATGGCTATGAACTGTGTCGCCGGATCAAAAACGATGTGACAGTTAGTCATATACCTGTCGTTTTACTTACAGCCCGAGCAGATCAGGCGAGTTCGCTCGAAGGGTATAAGTCTGGTGCGGATATATACCTGGCAAAGCCGTTTGATGTAGATTCTTTGTTAGTAATTTTGCGGAATATATTGAAACAACGCGATCAGCTTCGTACACGTTATCGGGAATCCGGTTGTCTGTTCTCTCCTAAAGAGGATGCTGTAAGTAATGCGGATGAACAGTTTATGCAAAAATTGAATACGTTGATTCGTGAGAATCTGACTAATCCGGATTTGAATGTAGCTTTTATTGCTTCAGGGATGGCTATGAGCCGTACGACGCTTTACAGCAAGTTTTGCCATTTGTCGGATATTTCAATTGGCGATTATGTGATCAGGTTCCGGATGGTCGAGGCAACCCGCCTGCTTTCCTCTCATAAAGAAATGAGTATTCAGGAGGTTGCAGATCGTGCCGGTTTTTCCAGCGCTCGTTATTTTAGTACGGCTTTTAAACAGAGTTACGGGATGACACCGACTGAATATCGTCGTAAAAATTAAATCGGGTGTAGATAATCGGGATTTTTGCTTTTATTGTAATCATTTAGATTTAAAGTTTATATTTGTAGAAAAAACAGGGACAAATTGCTATTTTTCAGACGTAACATATCGAGTTATTCCGACAGTGAGTTGGTACGATTATATAAGGAAACCGGGGAAAGTGATTATTTCGGTGAATTGTATAACCGTTATATCCCGTTGATTTACGGTTTGTGTCTGAAATACTTGCAGGAAGAGGTCAAGGCACAGGATGCTGTGATGCAATTATTTGAAGACCTGTTGCCTAAACTGTCACGTTACGAGATACGGGAATTCAGAACCTGGATTTACAGTGTGGCGAAGAACCATTGTTTCCAGTTGCTCCGGAAAGAAAATCTGGAGATAGCAACTGATTTTGACCAACAATTTGTGGAAACGTACGATATTTTGCATCTATTAGATAAGGAAGAAACAAGCGACGATGCCCGTACGGCAGCCCTCAAACATTGCATGGAGAAATTGCCCGAACCGCAGCAGCGTTGTATCCTCTCTTTCTTTATGGAAGAAATGTCGTACGCTGATATCATGGAACAGACCGGATATCAGCTGAAAAGTGTAAAAAGTTATATTCAGAATGGCAAACGCAATCTGAAAAGTTGCATAGAAAAGAGAATGGCGCAATGAAAAGTCTGATGCAATACATACAAGGTTCACGAAAAGGCAAGGAAGCCCATCGCCTGGAAAAAGAGGCGATGAAAGATCCTTTCCTGTCGGATGCGCTCGACGGTTTCCAGGCCGTCAAGGGCAATCATGTGGAAAGTATTGAAGAAATGCGTCGCCGTATTTCCCTTCGTACCCGTTCGTCTCGCAACAGCATAACGAAATGGAGTATTGCCGCCAGCCTGTTGATTTGTTTAGGTTTCGGTAGTTATTTTTGGCTGGACAGACAATTAGGTATGCCGGCACAGTCACCGCTGGCGGTTGTTATGGAGGAACAGGCGGCTCCGTTGCAACAAGTACCGTTGGCGGGTATTGCAGCCGACTCCATACAAGAACATGAAAGCGCTTCGGGAGCAGGGGAGACCAAAGCGAAGGTCTCTGAAGGCACCCCTCAGTCACCGGCTCCTGTTGTTGCAGAAACCTCTGTAGCCCAGGTAGCAGTTTATTCCGCACCTTGTGAAGATGTCGCTGTAGCCGATATAGTTGCGGAAGAGGAAGCTCCTGTAGCAGCTAAGGCCTTAACCCGTTCGATGCCCCGGCATATACTTCAGCCGGTAATCGGCGAAGAAGCTTATCGCGAATATCTGAAAAAGGAACTTATCCATCCGCAGGATTCCCTTTGCAAAGGAGTGAGCGGAACAGTCGTTGTTGAATTCCATATCAATGAAAAAGGACGCCCTGTCGATTTGAAAGTAAAACAAAGCCTGTGTGAATCGGCCGATAAGGAAGCCCTCCGCCTGATTGAAAAAGGACCGGACTGGCAGGTGGATACGGCTAAGGTGTTTGTCCCGGTTGTTTTTGCCCCGTAACTTCTATCATCTGTGTTTCTTTTCCCAGTTTAAATTCCCCATATTTTTTTATTACGTGGGGAATAATCCCCATTGCAGTGGGAAACAATCAGTAAAGTGACTAGGTTGTGTTGACAAAGTGTTCCTGAAATTCATATGGGAATGGAAAGAAAAGTGATAAATCTTGCCCGATTGTTTAAAAGTTAGAATAATATGTTACTTTTGCTAAAGTATAGAATTTGCAGAATTAGATATGGTTTATCCCCAAGATACATTTGAAAAAATATATAAGCTGTACTATCCGAAGATGTTTGCATTTGCTAAGAATTACATATCGGCAAATGAGGATGTGGAAAATATAGTGCAGGATGTCTTTTTGGTACTTTGGGAGAAAAAAGATGAACTTGAATTGTCCTGTACACTTACTACCTATTTGTTTACCCTGGTTAAAAACAGATGCCTGAATTTCCTGAGACATAAACTTATAGAAGAGGAATATAATGCTCAGATGAAAGAAGAATTGGGTTTCAAACTATATGCTTTGGAATCGATGGAGTATTCATATCATTCGGAAAAGGAGTTGCAGGAGATCATTCAGCGGGCTTTGGATACATTGCCGGAACGTTGCCGGGAGGTGTTTATAAAAAGCCGTATCGAGGGATTAAAGTATAAAGAAATATCAGAAGAGTTAGGAATATCTGTAAATACAGTTGAAAACCATATTGTTACAGCATTGAAAAAGCTACGTGTAGAACTGAAAGATTACTTGCCCTTGCTTTTGTTCTTGGTTAATTAATGTTTATTTTGAACTGCTTTATAGTGGTCTGTCTCCCGGTAAGGGTTTAACTTTATAAATGGAAGAAAATATGCATGATCTGTTATCTAAATATTTGACAGGAGATATTTCATCAGAAGAAAAGCAAACTCTTTTTCTGTTATTAAAAGAAAATACAGAACTAAAGAAAGAAGCAGCCGATATACAAAATCTGTCGGCACTTGTTTCTATAGTCCGGGAGGAGCATCCTGCTTCTGATATGCAATACCGGTCGTTTGTTCATTTGAGGAAAAAACGCACATTCTTATTTAATATGCGGAAAATAGCCGGTTATGCGGCTATCATGGTGTTCTCTGTTTTGTCAACTTATTTATTAATGACAAATATGGGAGGAAGAGGCGAAGAACTTGCCCGTTACCAGGAGTTTTCAACCCCGCCCGGTCAGCGTGCCAGGGTATTGCTGGCCGACGGTACGGAAGTTTGGTTGAATGCCAATTCAACATTGCGCTATCCCGAACGTTTTGATTTGAAGCAACGGGAGGTAGAGTTGCATGGAGAAGCCTTTTTTGAAGTAGAAAAGAATAAGGAGAAACCTTTTGTTGTCAGGACAAGCAAAATGGATATACAGGTAACCGGAACAAAATTCAATGTGAGCGCTTATGAGGCGGAAAAGTATTTTGTTACCTCTTTGGTTGAGGGAGCGGTTTCCATTTCTTGTGCAAACGACCGGAATCGTACTTTTTCACTACGTCCGCAACAGCAAATTATAGTGTCGGATTCTTCATCGGAAGTTGCCTTATTTGAGAATACCGATTTTCTGTCGTGGAGAGAGGGCGTATTTGTTTTTGATGATATGTCGTTAACAGATATTATTAAGAAACTGGAGTTGTTTTATGATGTGTCGATTGTTGTGAAAAACACGAAACTGGGTAACTACCGTTATACCGGAAAATTCAGACAAAGGGATGGAGTGGAAAGCGTTTTGCGGAAATTACAGATAGTATATCCGTTCACTTATACAAAGGATGATGAGCGTAATCTGATTGTTTTACAATAAATACTCTGATATCGAAAATATCTGTTACAGAGTCGTGGCATTGTCTATGACGGCCATTCGTATGACCTTAACAATACTTGTGTAATGCAAAACAAAGTCATGAAGAAGATCGGCGAGTAATCAAAGTTAAACGCTGGAAATATGGCTTGTTTGTTAAATTGTGTTTAATTTGTTGCCGGTTATAGTGGCGTTTTTGATCTGATGGGTTTAACTTAATAGAATCGGAAAATATGTGTAACCTTAAAATAAGATGCCTATGATTTAAAAGAAATAAGAAGCCTTTTTTATATAAAAAAGCAGACAGGTGTTCCAGCACCTGTCTGCTATACATCTAACACTCTTAGTCGAAAAAAGTATTAAACATTTAATTTTACAAAGGTATGGAAAAATATGCTTTGTCAATCTTTTTGTATCAAAGAAAACATTTAAAGAAGTTTTTAAATATTATGAGAATTTCTACATTATTACTGTTTGTCTGCATTTTTGCATCTTATGCGTCGGATTTAAGTTCGCAGACGGCAAAAGTAAATATTGCAAACACTCGTATGACGATCGGAGACTTTATCAAACAGGTTGAAAAGGAAACCGGTTATATGTTTGTTTATAATAAAGGAGAGATTGACGCAAACAGAACGGTTTCTTTAAAGAAAGGGAATAACACAGTCGGCGACTGTCTGAACAGAATATTCGATGGAACCGGCGTGTCATTTGTTTTTGATGACGGATATGTTGTTTTGACGAAACACTCACAAACACAAGCCGCAGTATCCCAGCAATCCGGTAAACTGGTCAAAGGGGCGGTAACCGATGAAAGTGGCTTGTCGGTAATCGGAGCCAATGTCTTTATTAAAGGTACAACAGTCGGTACGATCACGGATATGGAAGGT
This sequence comes from Parabacteroides goldsteinii DSM 19448 = WAL 12034, assembly GCF_000969835.1. Taxonomy (GTDB): domain Bacteria; phylum Bacteroidota; class Bacteroidia; order Bacteroidales; family Tannerellaceae; genus Parabacteroides; species Parabacteroides goldsteinii. Next base: position 700,286 of record NZ_KQ033912.1, on the reverse strand, counting down.
AACTTTAGTTTGGAAGTACCTTCGGATAATGATATCTTAGTGATTTCATACATTGGTTATGTAGAACAGCAAATTCCGGTAAAAAATAGAAAAAACTGGTCCATTGTACTGAAAGAGGATGCACAGAACCTGGATGAAGTAGTGGTCGTGGGATACGGTACACAACGGAAGGGAAATATTGCTACGGCTGTGACAACGATTAAGTCGGATGTTCTTCAGAATCGTCCTGTCCAGACGGTCGGTGAAGCTCTGCAAGGGCAGATTCCGGGCTTGAGTGTAACGGCAAAAGGTGCCCCGGGTGAATCCCCTAAACTTCAACTGCGCGGATCTTCCGTTTTGAAGTCGGATAATTCTTCTGAACCTTTGGTGTTGGTCGATGGAGTTCCTGCTGATTTTAACTTCTTGAATCCGGAAGATATTGAGAGTATTAATGTACTGAAAGATGCAGCATCTTCGGCTATTTATGGTTCACGGGCCGCAAATGGTGTATTGCTGATAACCACAAAACGCGGTAAGATGGGTAAACCAACTTTCCGTTATAACGGCTCGGTGGGAGTTAATACGCCGATGTATATGCCGCAGTCGATCAGTTCAGCGGAATATGCAAGAATAAAGAATGAGGCGGAGAGAAATATGGGACGTGCTCCGATTTATACCGATGAAGATATTTCAAAGTTTGCCAACGGTACGGATCTGAATCGTTATCCGAACACAAACTGGTTGGATTTGGCGATACAGAACAGCGTTACGACGCGTCATGGTCTGGAGGCTTCCGGTGGTACGGAAAAAGTGAGATATCTGGTAAGTGCGGGTGTAGATCATCAGACTGGCATTTTCCCGAATACTCAACAGAATGTATTCAATGTGCGTTCGAGTACGGATATTTCGATCACCAAAAAGTTTGGTATCTCTTTTGATATACGTTATCAACTGAGGGATATGGATGCCTTGAATAATCAGGAAGATATTTATAAACAGTTGATTCAGGCCGATCCGACAATGGTTGCCTATTATACGGATGGTTCATACGGATATAATCCCGGATTCTTTACAAACCCATTGGTTCCCCTTTATGAAGGTGGGCAGAAATATACGAACAGGCATGAAGCTTCAGGTATTTTCAAGCTGGATTATGAAATTATTGACGGATTGAAGTTTACCGGAATAGCTAATGTGAAATATACTTTCAAAAATGAAGAATCCAGAGCCCGTAAAGTATTTTATAAAAACTATTTTACACAGGAGGTTTTTGAAAACGGAGAGAATAGTTTTTCAGATCGTCGCGATTATAATGCTTATTATAACTTGCAGGCATTGTTGAATTATAAGAAGAGTTTTGGTATTCATAATCTGGATATCCTGGCAGGTTATCAGCAGGAAAGTGAGAACAGCGACTGGCTGAAAGGTGCCCGTTCCGGTTATCCGACTGATATTATCTGGGAATTGAACCCAGGGCCGAAAGATAACTGGAGTAATGACGGAAATGGTGAACACTGGGCGTTGGCTTCGTTTATCGGTCGTATTAATTATGATTATGATAATAAATATATTTTGTCATTGAGTATGCGTTCGGATGCTTCTTCCCGTTTCGCCAAAGGAAGCCGTTGGTCCACTTTCCCTTCTGTGGCTGCTGCATGGAGAATTTCTCAGGAATCGTTTATGAAAGGTATACGTAGCTGGCTGGATGATCTAAAGATCAGGGCATCCTGGGGACAAACAGGTAGTGCGACCGGATTAGGACTTTATCCGAGTTATACATTGATTTCTACAGGAGGTCTGATACTGAACAATACTTATCAGCAGATTGCTTCTTTGAAGACGATCGGAAATCAGGAACTGACTTGGGAACATTCCGACATGTTAAACTTGGGTTTAGATGTAAAGGTGTTAAACAGCCGTTTGAATTTTACCGGTGAATATTATATCAAGAATACTAAAGATATTTTGTTGGAAATGCCTGTTCCGTTAGAATATGGATTCGGTAAACCGAATATGAATGTCGGTGAAGTCCGTAATAAAGGATGGGAACTGTCTCTGAGCTGGAATGACCGGATTAATGATTTTGGTTACAGCATTTCTGGTAACTTGTCGGATAACCGGAATGAAGTTGTCGATCTGGGAGATACAGGTCCGTGGAAAGGATCCAACACCTATACGGAAGTCGGATTACCGTTTAATTCTATTTACGGATACGAATCTATGGGGTTATTTCAGTCTGACGAAGAGGTAGCCAATGCTCCTTTCCAGAATTCCAATACGGCAGCCGGTGACATACGTTATAAAAACCAGAATGGAGATGATAAGATCGATGCTAACGACCGTGTTGTAATAGGTGATCCGAACCCGCATTTCTTGTATGGTGTGAATCTGGGATTTGATTACAAGAACTTTGATTTGAATATGTTCTTCCAGGGGATCGGGCAGAAAGATCGGGTTATAATGGATAATTTTGTCAGGCCGTTTTATGATTCTTCTATCTTTGAACATCATTTGGATTACTGGACACCGGAAAATACAGGAGCCAAATATCCGCGTATTTTGAATAAGGACGATGGAACGCATAATTATCAGCAGTCTGATTACTGGATGATCAATGCCGGATATTTCCGTATGAAGAATTTACAGATCGGATATACTATTCCGCGTGAGATATTGAGACCGGCGGGTTTTGATAGAGTCCGTGTCTATTTTTCTGCTAATAATTTGTTTACTGTTTCTGATTTTGTGCCGGGTATGGATCCGGAATCTGAAAAATCAGTGTCTTATCCGTTTGCCCGGACGTATTCTTTTGGTTTGAATGTTCAATTTTAATAAGCTGGAAAAATGAAATCAATAAAAATATATATATGTGCGGCCATGATGGCGCTAGGTGTTTCTTCATGCGACAGTTTCCTGACAACTCCTCCTTTGGATCAGATTTCAGAAGATCAATGGTGGAGCGATAAGAGCCAGACGGAAATGATGGTAAAGGGAGCTTATCAATATGTGTATGGACCCAACGAAGTAGTACTTCGTGATTGTATCAGTGATAATGCAACACATCGTGAAGCCAAATATAAAGAAGTGGGTAACGGTACTTATACTACCCAGAGTGCAGCAGTTAAGGATGAATGGAAGTATGCTTCCATAGCCAAGCTGAATTATATATTGGAAGGGATCGAGAAAGCGAAAGACCAGATATCGGAAGAAGAATATCTCCGTTTTAATGCGGAAGTACGTTTTATTCGTGCATTTGTTTATTATGATATGGTTTTCTTTTTTGGAGATGTACCTTTGATTACTAAGACTTTGAGTGTGGCTGAAGCTCGTGAGACATCACGTCAGCCTCGCCAGGAAGTTTTGGATTTTATATTGAAGGAGTTGGAAGATGGAGTTTTACCGAATATTGAGAAGGTTGCTATAACGGAAACCGGTCGTGTTAACAAGCAGGTAGTAAATGCATTTCTTTCCCGTATTTATCTACATGAAAAGAATTATGAAAAGGTTCTTTATTATACGAATGAGGTGATTAAAGCCGGAAAATACGAGCTTCATCCCAGTTATGAAGAATTATTCCGTCCACAGGCTGATGGCAGTAATAAGGAAGTGATTTTTGAACATCAATATAGCTCTCCGTTGGTTGTACATGAACTGAACCGTAACCTGTCTCCGGCCTCTTCCATTTATGCCGGTTGGTCCCATGTGTTGGGGTTGCAGGAGTTGGTGGACGATTATGAATGTGTGAACGGTCATCCGGTTTCCGAATGCGAATCTCTGGGGTGTGAATATTTCCAGAAAAGGAAAGATGCGGAAGCTGAAACGCATCGCGGAGAATATGATTTCCGCGATCCTCGTCTGGCAGCTACGATCATGTGGCCGTATTGGGAGTGGAAAGTGGGTGGAAATGTTCTTTCACGCTATGGTGTTGACGATCCGGACAGTAAGGATTATGTAAAGAAAGAAACTCATATGACCGGCTTTCTGGTCACGAAGTGGGTGGATTTGCAGGGAGAATATGCAGACCGTACACGTGGTCAGAAGAATTTGACTATTTTGCGTTATGGAGATGTCCTTTTGATGCGGGCGGAGGCTTTGATCGAATCCGGTCAGGATTTGGGTGAAGCGGTTACGTTGATTAACCAAATCCGTCAACGGGCGGGGATGCCTGATATTGTAATTGCTTCCCAATCTGTACTGCGTGAAAAGTTACGCCATGAAAGACGGATAGAAACGGCCTTTGAAGGTTTGCGTTATTATGATATTATTCGTTGGCGTATTGCAGATAAGGTGAAATCCGGCAAAGTATACGGTGCACGTTTGAAAGCGATTAGTGAAGCTATGGATAATAAGTTTGTGGAAGAACGTTTCTGGAATGATAAGATGTATTTGTTCCCGGTTCCTCAGGAAGCCATAGATAATAATTCAAATCTGGTGCAGAATAAAGATTGGTAATACTGATTACTAATTAGGTTGGAGAACCCCGGATCTTAATTTGCGGATGAAGATGCGGGGTTTCCTTTTGAAAGTAAAAGTGATTGATTCTAATAACAGACTATTTTATGAAAAAGAATATTTTAGCGTTACTCTTTCTCTTATTGACATTCAATCTGTCAGCCTCAAACTTGCCGGAGTTCTCGACTGCCGGTTTTTATGAGTTGCCTAATACCGGACGTGAGGTTTATTCCATGAATCTGGCATGGAGATTTATTAAAGGTGACGTGCCGGGGATGCCCTATACTGTGAATTTTGATGACTCCGGTTGGGAGGTGGTCTCTGTTCCGCATGGATTGGAGTATCTGCCGGAGGAAGCCAGTGGTTGTGCTAATTATCAGGGCATTGCCTGGTATCGTAAACATTTTACTCCGGATGAACGGTTGAAAGGAAAACAAATGTTTATACATTTTGAAGCGATAATGGGGAAAAGTGAAGTCTATGTGAATGGGCAATTATTGAAAAAGCATTATGGTGGATATTTACCTGTTATTTTAGATGTAACTAATCTCCTGAAGTGGGGAGAAGAAAATGTAATAGCAGTAAAGGCAGATAATAGTGATGACCCTTCTTATCCGGTCGGTAAACCGCAAAATATGCTGGACTTTACTTATTTCGGAGGCATTTACCGTGATTGCTGGCTGATTGCACATAATGATGTGTTTATAACCAATGCAAATTATGAAAATGAAGTTGCGGGGGGCGGCCTGTTTGTTTCTTATGCGGATGTGTCTGAAAAAAGTGCCCTTGTCAATCTAAAAGCCCATATCCGGAATAGTTCGGTAAGCGATAAGAATGTTACGGTTACTTTTGAGTTGAAAAGGAAATCTGGTGAACTTGTCAAGCGTGTATCGAAGAAGTTGACAGTGAAGAGGGGAAATGCTTCGTATGCTGTTGGTTCGATGAAAATTAACGCACCTTCTTTATGGAGTCCCGATCATCCTTATTTATATGATTTGGAAGTGATGGTCAAAGGTGCTAATGACCGGATTGTGGATGGCTATCGTCAGAGAATCGGTATCAGAAGTATCGAATTTAAACAAACGGAAGGTTTATGGATAAACGGAAAACCTTACGAAGGAAAGATCATGGGAACAAACCGGCACCAGGATTTTGCTGTTTTGGGTAATGCTTTGCCGAATTCAATGCAATGGCGGGATGCCAAAAAACTGCGTGATGCGGGGTTGAAGGTTATTCGTACCCATTATGTGATAGACCCGGCTTTTATGGATGCTTGTGATGAATTAGGTTTGTTTGCACTGGTAGAAGTTCCGGGTTGGCAGTTCTGGAATAAAGAACCGGTTTTTGGAGAGCGTGTTTATTCGGATATACGGAATATGATCCGTATACATCGTAATCATGCCTCTTTGTTCTTCTGGGAACCAATCCTGAATGAGACGCATTATCCGGAGGACTTTGCCAAAAAGGCATTGGATATTTGCCGGGAAGAATACCCGTATCCCTATAGTATTGCGGCCTGTGACGACGGGGCGGAAGGTGATCATTACTACTCCTTGTTACTGCGTCCGATCGAATCGAAATTACGGACAGATAAAACCTATTTCATTCGTGAATGGGGAGATAATGTCGACGATTGGAACGCCCAGAACTCGGATAGCCGTGTGGCACGGGGATGGGGAGAAGTACCGATGCTGCTTCAGGCGGAGCATTATGCGAATCCGTCTTATATAAAGGATTATCCGGTTTTATGTTATGAAACGATCAGCAATAAACCCGACCAGATTGTCGGTGCCTGTTTCTGGCATTCGTTCGATCATCAGCGCGGTTATCATGCCGATCCTTTTTATGGCGGAGTTATGGATGCTTTTCGCCAGCCGAAAGCGTCTTATTATATGTTTATGTCGCAGCGTTCTCCGGAAAAAAGCGATTTGATTGCGGATAATGGACCGATGATCTATATAGCACATGAACTTACACCTTTTTCACCGAAAGATGTGACTGTGTATTCCAATTGTGATGAAGTACGTTTAACAGTCTTCAAGAATGGGAAAGAGTATATTTATAAGAAAGACCCTGATCATAAAGGTATGCCTTCTCCTATAATAACTTTTGCGGATGCATTTCATTTTATGGAATGGAAAGCGATGGCCCGCTCTGGAAGGCAGGATGATGCGTATCTGCTGGCCGAGGGATTGATAGACGGGAAAGTCGTAGTGAGCGATAAACGCTATCCGTCTGGTCAGGCAGACCATATTTCTCTTCGTCTGGACAATGAGCAGGTTCCTTTGAAAGCGGATGGCTCCGATGTGGTAACTATCATTGCCGAAATCGTAGATAAGCGTGGAACGGTAAAACGTTTGAATAATTCAGTTGTCCGGTTTGAGATAGAAGGTGAGGGACGTTTGCTGGGAGAGGCTTCCGTGGGTACGAATCCGTGTCCGGTCGTTTGGGGGACTGCTCCGGTCCTGGTACAATCGACAACAAAGTCAGGTAAAATCAAAATCAGTGCTTCCATGCAAAATCCGGGCCAGTCACGTCCGTTGGAGGGGATACTGGAGTTTGAAAGTGTAGCAAATGATCAAAAAGAAGTTTTCTCACAGAAAGAGTTATCCTTATCCGGACAATCCCGCTCTGTAGTTAATCTTTCCACTAACAAAAGTGATCTGGAAAGGGAGAACGAACGTTTACGTAAAGAATTAAATCAATTGAAAGTGAAAGATGTTGAAAGGCAACAGACGCAGTTCGGTGTAGGGATCAATGACTGATGTATCCTGATTTTATAGGCGGAACATGCTATATGATAATATTTTTTGTACCTTTGCAACTCAAAAATAACAGGCTGACTGGCCTGTGTTTAATAAGGATATAATTAGAACAAAACAATATGGAAATTGCAAGTAAGTACAACCCCGCCGAAGTAGAGGGAAAGTGGTATCAGTATTGGTTGGATAACGGCTTCTTCAAGTCGAAACCAGACGGCCGTGAGCCGTACACAATCGTCATTCCGCCCCCTAACGTCACCGGCGTACTTCATATGGGACACATGCTTAACAATACCATTCAGGATATCCTGATCCGCCGTGCCCGCATGCTTGGAAAGAATGCTTGCTGGGTGCCGGGCACCGACCATGCTTCTATCGCTACTGAAGCAAAGGTTGTAAACAGACTGGCTCAGCAGGGAATCAAGAAAACGGACCTGACCCGCGACGAGTTTTTGAAACATGCCTGGGAATGGAAAGAAGAGCACGGAGGTATCATCCTGAAACAGTTACGTAAACTGGGTGCATCCTGCGATTGGGACCGTACGGCTTTTACGATGGATGAAAAACGTTCGGAAAGCGTATTGAAAGTATTCGTAGACCTGTTTGAAAAAGGACTGATCTACCGTGGTGTACGTATGGTGAACTGGGACCCGAAGGCCCTGACCGCTCTTTCCGATGAAGAAGTAATTTATAAGGAAGAACATAGCAAACTGTTTTACCTCCGTTATAAAATCGAAGGCGAGGATGGTTACGCCGTAGTGGCAACCACCCGTCCGGAAACGATCATGGGCGATACTGCCATGTGTATCAATCCGAACGACCCGAAGAATCAGCACCTGAGAGGTAAGAAGGTGATCGTTCCGCTGGTAAACCGTGTGATTCCGGTTATCGAAGACGATTATGTAGATATCGAATTCGGTACAGGTTGTCTGAAAGTGACTCCGGCGCATGACGTAAATGACTATATGCTGGGTGAGAAATACAACTTGCCATCCATCGATATTTTCAACGATAACGGAACATTGAGCGAAGCAGCCGGTTTATATATTGGTATGGATCGTTTCGATGTTCGTGAACAGATCGAGAAAGACCTGGAAGCAGCCGGCTTGCTGGAAAAAGTGGAAGCTTACGAAAACAAGGTCGGTTATTCTGAACGTACAAACGTTCCTATCGAACCGAAGTTGTCTATGCAGTGGTTCCTGAAAATGGAACATCTGGCCCAGATTGCTTTGGAACCGGTTATGAATGACGAACTTAAATTCTATCCGCCTAAGTTCAAGAATACGTACCGTCACTGGATGGAAAACATCAAGGACTGGTGTATCAGCCGTCAGTTATGGTGGGGACACCGCATCCCGGCTTATTATCTGCCGGAAGGTGGTTATGTCGTAGCCGAGACAGCAGAAAAAGCATTGGAACTGGCAAAAGAAAAGAATCCGGCATTGACTATGGCCGACCTGCGTCAGGACGACGACTGTCTGGATACCTGGTTCTCTTCCTGGTTGTGGCCGATCTCTTTGTTCGACGGTATCAATAATCCGGATAACGAAGAAATCAATTACTACTATCCGACCAGCGACTTGGTGACAGGACCGGATATCATCTTCTTCTGGGTTGCCCGTATGATCATGGCCGGTTATGAGTACCGTAAAGATATGCCGTTCAAGAATGTGTACTTTACCGGTATCGTTCGCGACAAGCTGGGACGTAAGATGTCCAAGTCATTGGGAAACTCTCCCGATCCGCTGCTGCTGATCGAACAGTATGGAGCCGATGGTGTCCGTATGGGGCTGATGATGGCTGCACCTGCCGGAAACGATATTCCTTTCGATGAGGCATTGTGCGAACAGGGACGTAATTTTAATAATAAGATATGGAATGCCTTTCGTCTGATCAAAGGTTGGACGGTAGACGATACGATCGCACAGCCGGAAGCATCGGCAACTGCTGTTAAGTGGTTTAAGATGCAGCTGGACAAGACGATTGCCGAAGTGGACGACCTGTTCAGCAAATACCGTCTGAGTGAGGCAATGATGATGATCTATAAATTGTTCTGGGACGAATTTTCTTCCTGGTATCTGGAAATGATCAAGCCGGGTTATCAGCTGCCGATCGACAAGGCGACTTATGATGCGACTCTTGGTTTCTTCGACGCCTTGCTTCGTTTGCTTCACCCGTTCATGCCGTTCATTACGGAAGAATTGTGGCAGGCATTGGAACCGCACAAGGATGGTGAAAGTTTGATGGTGGCGTTGATGCCGGAAGTCGCTCCGGTCGATAACGCCTATCTGGATGCTTTTGAAGTAGTGAAAGAAATTGTTAGTGGTGTTCGTACTATTCGTTTGCAGAAAAATATTCCGAACAAGGATACATTGGCTTTACAGGTTTTAGGCGATCATAACGATGCTTTCAATCCGGTTATTGCCAAGATGTGTAACCTGTCTGAAATTACAAAGACTGACGATAAAGCGGCCGGTGCTGTTTCTTTCCTGGTTCGTACAACTGAATATGCTGTTCCTCTGGGCAATATGATCAATGTGGAAGAAGAATTGGCAAAACTGGCTGAAGAGCTGAAATACCAGCAGGGTTTCCTTGCTTCCGTACAGAAGAAGCTAAGTAACGAAAGTTTTGTAAGCAAAGCTCCGGCAAAAGTGATCGAAATGGAACGTAAGAAACAGGCGGATGCCGAAAGTAAGATCAAGTCGATCGAAGAAAGCATTGCCGCTCTGAAGAAGTAAAAAGCTATTTTTATCCTGTTATAGGTCCCATATTTGTTCTGAATCAGACAAATATGGGACTTTTTATTTTTATCTTTTATTAAAAAGGTATAATCTATTTAATTTTTGCTAACTTGCAGGCCTTGATATGTATGCGAAGTTTGTAAGAAATGAGGGTATTAAGGGGAATACTGTTTATCAGTTTTTGTTTTCTTTGGGGATACTGTACCCCGGAAACATTAAACGCCGCTGAAAAGAATAAAGAAACGTTGTCGCTCGACACTCTTTATACTTTAGCTCGGGAACATGTCCAGCAACAGGTTGGCTTTATGTATACAACTCGTTTGCTGGAAGAGGCACGGCGCCAGAAAGATAGCTATCAGGAGGCGAATGCGATGTTCTGTTATGTGCGGTATTATTATTCAAAGAATCCTGACAGTCTGTATTTCTGGATGCAAAAAGCGTTGCCTTTATTTTTGGAACAGAACAGGCTGGTTAAATATTTCAGGATGAAAGCCTGGTATATTTATGTGTTGACTCGTAGTAAGAAGAATGAAGAGGCGCTGAAATATGTCACCTGTTTGAAAGAGGAAGCCGTAACGTTGAAATTCCCGGAAGGAATGGAGATGGCGAATCAGGCCTTAGCTGATTTTTATTTATCTAATAACCTGGAAGAGGAAGGTGTAGCTTTGTATGAGGAAGTTATAAACAGTATGGAGATGAGAAATGCTCCGCTAATCAAGCGTGTCAATATTATCCGGCAGTTGATGAATAAATCTACGAATCTGGAGAAGAAAATGAAGTATACCCATCGGTTGGAAGAGTATATCAAGATTTGTAAAGAGAAAGGAATCGAATGGCTGGATAATGAAAACCCCCTCTATTATTTGGAATATGTGGTGCATCGTCATTATGCAATACTGTATATCGCAGAAGATAAACTCCCGGAAGCTCTGAAACATTTAAAGAAAGCGGAAGAATATATCCGGGAGCATGAGATGTATAGTTATTCAAGTGAATTGCAGACTATTTACGGGGCATATTATAAACAAAGTAAGCAGTATAACAGAGCCTTGGCTGTTTATGATTCTTTATTACCTGTCTGGCGTGAGCGGAGGACGATGCAGGGGTATCTTGAAATGTTGCAGGATAAGGCAGACGTTTTATTTGAAAGCGGAAGGGATAGGGCTGCCTCGTTGGCTTATAAGGAATATGCCTTTTTGAATGACTCCTTGTCCCAGGTTCGTTTCTATCAGGAGCTGGCGGAAATGAAAACACAACATGAGGTGGATAAGTTGGAGTTGAAAAACAGGCAGATGGATCTGGAAGTAGCGCAGGCTCATTCTCATCTACTCCAAATGGGAGGCGGGGCCGCTTTCCTGTTAATTCTGTGTTGTCTGTTGGGATATATATCGTACAGCCGCCATCGGTATGGTCAACAATTGAAGTTGGCAAAAGAGAAGGCGGAAGAGGCCGACCGGATGAAGTCTGCTTTCCTGGCGAATATGAATCACGAAATACGTACTCCGTTGAATGCTATTGTCGGTTTTTCGCAGGTATTGGTAGATGAGGATGATTTGGAAACCCGCCAGGAATATGCCGATATTATCCAAAGTAATAATGAACTGCTTCAGCGCCTGATCACGGATGTCCTTGATATTTCCAAGATTGAATCCAATACTATGACGCTCAGTTATGCCGATCATAATTTGCCTGTCCTGATGAAAGAGATATATAATGTAATACAACTCAGGATGCCGGAGAACGTTAAATTGGAATTAAATGAGTGCCCGCCACAACTTTTTTATACCGATCGTAACCGTCTTACGCAAATTCTTACTAACTTGCTGACCAATGCGATTAAGCATACGGAAAAAGGTTTTATCCGGTTTGGTTATGAGGTGACGGAGACTGATGTTATCTTCTCGGTGGAAGATTCGGGTGAAGGTATTCCTGAAGATAAACTGGAGCAGATATTCAGCCGCTTCGTTCAACTGAATGACTGGAGTAAAGGGGTAGGACTGGGGTTAGCAATTTGTAAAGGTCTTATTACGCAAATGGGCGGGACGATCAGTGTCTCTTCCGTGTTTGGTGAAGGCTCTGTTTTTACGGTTGTGTTGCCATTGAAAAAGCCGTAACATATTATTTACATAATTATACCATGGAGAATTCTAGAAGAAAATTTTTTAGACAAGGACTTGCCGGTGCATTATTGTTAGGATCGGCAGGCGTAGTAAAAGCCGGTTTGCCGGACCGGATCATTCCAAAGGCGGCGAAGTCAATAAACCCTTGGCGTTTGGGGATGGCTGGTTATACATTTGTTAATTTTGATTTGGATACTACTCTGAAGACATTGCAGAGACTCGATATTCATTATCTTTGCATTAAGGATTTCCATCTGCCGCTGGATAGTAACGAAGAACAGATCAAGGCATTTCATGAGAAATGTGCTGCTCATAATGTTACCGGCTATGCCGTTGGTCCTATATATATGAAGAGTGAAGCGGAGATTGACCGTGGTTTCGAGTATGCGAAACGCGTAGGGGTGAAGTTGATTGTGGGCGTACCCAATTACGAATTGCTTCCTTATGTGGATAAGAAAGTGAAAGAGTATGACTTCCACTATGCGATCCATTTGCATGGACCCGATATTAAAACATATCCGGATGCAACAGATGTATGGGAACATACGAAAGACCTGGATCCGCGTATCGGAATGTGTCTGGATATCGGTCATGACCTGCGTAACGGATGTAACCCGGTTACCGACCTGAAAAAATATCATACCCGTGTGTTTGATATGCATATCAAGGACGTGACGGATTCGTCGAAAGCAGGTGTCGGTATAGAAATCGGTCGTGGAAAGATTGATTTCCCTGCGCTGATGAAAATGATGCGCGAGGTGAACTATACCGGAATGTGCAGCCTTGAATATGAAAAGGATATGAAAGATCCTTTCCTGGGTATAGCTGAATCGATCGGCTATTTCAAGGCGGTGAGTGATATTGTATAATTAGAGGCGCAATCTTTTGCGCCTCCTTCTAATAGTGAAAAGTGATGAGAGTTGCGTATTGTTTATTGAGTGTTTGCTTATTGGCATCCTGTAGTTCTGTTAGCTATGTGGGTATTGATACTTACAACCCTGCCGAAATAACATTTCCGAAAAGTGTAGGAAAGATTCTTGTTGTGAATAACGCTGTACCTCAGCCGGATGATGTCGGGTGTGAGTTCAGTCTGTTTGGTGACAAGGTGGATACTTGTAAGGTGAAAGCCGACAGTGCTCTGTTTGACGTATGTCGCGGCTTGGGCAGGTCGATGGCAGATATGTCCTATTTTAATGACGTTCTTCTCTATCACGATGCAGTCCGCAAAGATGATGTTTATTACGAGGATAAAAAATTGACTCAGGATCAGGTACAGGCATTATGTGACGAAACCGGATCGGATGCTGTGATTTCCCTGGACCGGATGTTGTTTGAGTCCAAGAAAAATGTGGTGGCTTTTGCTGAGGGTTATGTGGAAGGAGAGATCCAGGTGAAAATGTCCGGTGTTGTGCGTGGTTATCTTCCCAACAGGCCGAATCCCTTAGCTACTGTCTATGTGGCTGACAGCCTTTTCTTTATGGAAGACGCACCGAATCTGATCCTTCTCGACAGATATTTACCTTCATCCGAGAATGCTTTACGTGCTTCTGCCGAATACATTGGAGCGAAGGCCAGTCCTAATTTTGTACCTCACTGGAATAGCGAAACGCGCTGGTATTATAATGCTATGGGATCCCGTTGGAAAGAGGCTTCTGCCTATGCGCAATCAGAAAAATGGGATAAGGCTGCTGAACACTGGATGCATCTCTATGAAAAATCAAGTAGTCCGAAAGCCAAAGCCAAAGCTGCTTCCAATCTGGCGTTGGGTAATGAAATGAAGACCAACCTGGACGAGGCCTATGAATGGGCAAATAAATCGTACGAATTATTTAAGAAAAGCGAAGGCGAGGACGGCAAGAATACTAAACTGTTAGCACTTTATGTAGAAGTGTTGCGCAACCGTATCCGTTCCGATAAAAAACTTAACATGCAATTTGGTGAATAATATCATATATTCTCCGAATTATTATTACTTTTGACAGACGATTCGAAAAAAGAATAAAAAGAGAGTTATGAGTGCAAATAATGCAAAGATTCAGTCTGTCCTGGAGACAACATTTACTTCTGCTATCGGTAAGCTGACAGCTGAAGATTCTAACGGCTATTACAGCGATTTATATGTTCAGGCGGATGCTGAAAGCGGAGAACTGCAAATCTATGATGAAGATGAACGGTTACTGGATAAGGTTATCGTTTTTGATTGGGTAGGTTGTCCTTGTGAAGAAGAGCAATTCAATAAACAGGTAGCCAACACCGTAAAATCTGTGCTGACTCTTTTAGTTGCGAAAACTGTTTTTGAAAGTCCCCATATCATGAAACCTTTCTCTGTCAGTCTGACGGATGAGGATTTTGTTGTAATAGAGGAGCTTCTCTTCCTCGATGATGAAGTATTACGGGCAGATGATCCGCTGTTGAAAGATTTGGATGCAGATTTAGATGATTTTTTAGCAAAACTTCTTTCAGATGTCGATTAGACTTCTTACCTTTGTGCCCGGATTAAAAAACAAGTAGCAAAAGTAATATATAAAGTTGCCGAAATAGCTCAGTTGGTAGAGCAATTCATTCGTAATGAATAGGTCACGAGTTCGAGTCTCGTTTTCGGCTCTCTTCTTGATTGTGGAAATACATCATTTATGGATAGTTTTCCCGGCGAAATAAGAAAAACTTCGCCGGGAATAATTTTAATCACCTGCAAGTGGTATTACGGTTACTTCTTTGCTGATTTTTTTTCAGAAGTTGAACACTTGCCTTCTTTTGTTTGGGTTTCTTTTTTTTGTCCCTTTTGTTTCTACCTGTTTTTTTTCATTCTTCTTGTTCATAATACGGTAATTTTTTAAATGAATAAATATATATTGGGCAACAGCATCTTTCCTGTTACCTTTATTTATCTTGATAACTACACCAACTCATGGCTCCTTCGGGCAAGGATGAAAGAACCTCTTTGCTACGCTCCTTCGCTAGTTTCTTGTCCATTTGTTGTACCTCTTTCTCCGTGCGGTGTGTACCTTTAGGTTTACGGTCGACGAGTCCATTTGTACTTCTTACTTCTTGCAAGGAATCGTCTATGTATTGCCATTCTTCCTTTAAACGTGTACTTTCGCCTTCATTCCATGGTCCGCGAGCATCTTTACCTTTGGACAGGTTGAAATACAAATTACTGTATTTGGGGGAGGTTTGAAACACTCCGGGAGGAAAGTTGGGTTGAATTGTCTCCAATGCTGCTTCGAATTGTTGAAAATGGGTTACCTCGCGTGTCATAAGAAACATGAGTGTTTCTTTCACATAGGAGTCATCCGTTAGCGGAATGAGGTTTTCGTATCCTATTTTTGCACGGCATTCTCCTGCCATGTTGGAGCGAAGATCTACTGTAAGATCCGCATTAGCGGATACGTAGGTAGCGCACCACGGGTTGCCATTACTGTCTGTCAGTGTTGGGCTGCCAGGAGAGGAGACTAGAAATTGCGGATTGGTGAAAGCTTGATGGATGAAATTTTCTTTGGCAGCTTTGCCGTCCATCATCTTATTGATTTCCATGTTTTCTGCCACATCTTTCATTTTGCCGTTAACCGGTCCGAGGAGCATTTGGATGGTTGCACCGACAATTTCGAGATGTCCCAGTTCTTCTGTTGCAATGTCCATCAACATATCATATTTGTCGGGGTGAGGATTATGGCAACTAAAAGCCTGTACGAAATATTGCATTGCCGATTTTAACTCTCCGTTGGCCCCTCCGAATGCTTCAAGGAGGACACGGGCGAAACGTGGATCCGGAGCGGAAACACGAGCATTGTATTGCAAATCTTTTACATGATAAAACATAATTCAAAAGTTTTAATTATACATATGAATATTAGAAGATATACATCTAATAAAAAAATAAGAAGTAGTTTATTTTAGTTGATATAACCTTTTATGAATAGGGAGAATCAACTATGAATAAATAAAATTATGAATCAATATTGATAGGTGTTATTCAATATATTTTAGATGCTTTTTGTTTCAAAAAATAGAATTATTTTTTTGAATTGTCGGCGAAATTGTGCACCTTATTTTTAAACTCATCGGCTTTCTCTGCGACCTTGAAAGTGTCGTTAGATACTTTGTCTGCTACTTTTGTTCCCGCATTCATTACTTTCTCTTTTGCGGAATCAATAACATCTTCAGATTTGCTTCCTATTTGATGAAGGTAGCGAGATGCTTTTTCTTTTAATTCTTTTCCTTTTGAAGAACAACTAAAACGGTATGCTATTACACCGATAATCGAACCTAAACCCAGGCCCATCCAAAATTTTGAACGATTTGCTTCCATAAATTTAATAGTTTTAAAAGATGAATAAATAATAGATTAAATATCTGTTTTATGTGGATCTTTGAACAATGAAACGATCCACAATAACAAGACTGCTCCGGCAACCGAAGTGATCAGACTACCCATAATACCGGCAGTTGCAATGCCCAACAGACCGAAAACCCAGCCTCCCAACAGACCGCCGATAATACCAACCAACAAATTAATGAGGATACCGAATCCTCCTCCTCTCATGATCTTTCCGGCAATAAAACCGGCTAAGATTCCGATAAGAATATACCATATAAAATACATGTGAATGAATTTTTTTGTACGTTAATATGAAAAGAACTATAAAGTGAATTATCAGTATTGGTACCGTGTCTTACTCACATATTAAAAACACTTCGTATAAAAAAATAGTTCGAGGTAAAAATATGAAATTAACAACTTTTTAATGATTTAATAATGATGTACAGTTATAACTATTTTGAATGTTTTTATCATTGCATACCACCTCTTCACTTCTTATAACAACTGCGAAAAAAATCGTGTTGAAATCGTATTAACATAAACTGTCGGAAAACGGCCCAGTTGTTAAAGAATTACCTCTCTTTTACCTCCGATTATAGGGAGTGGGGGTAAACGGACCTTTAACGGAGGTTCAACGGAGGTAAGATGGGGTTTTTCTATGTTAAAACAGGTAAGAATAATTATGTTTGTTTAACCGGTTTTGCGTGAACACAATTTTGGGTTATTCAGTAGCTCAAACTTTTTTCCGCCTTCTCTGGTTCTTAAAATAGAGTGCAACCTGACAAGTAGGCGAGACTCCAGATCTCTTAATTTTACTGTTATGGCACTCGGTAATGGATCATGACAAAGATTAGCGGATCGGCTGGCAATTTGACTTACCGCATCCTGGAAGGAAAGCAGGTAATGATGGGACGTATTCAAAAAATGACGAATCCCAAAACTGCTCTCCAAGTGAACCAACGTATTAAATTTCCTAATATCGTCGCGATGTATAGGGCGTTTCACGGATTGCTTAAGGAAGGCTTCGAAAAGAAGCGTAAAGGAAGAAGAAGTAAGGATGTGTCTGATTTCAATCGTTTTATGAGTGCTAATCTGCAAAGTGCACCGGTGTTTCTGACCCAGAGCGAGTCGGCTGCTGGCTATTGCTTCGCTGGTTACAGTGGCAGGAGTTGTGCGAAGTACAGGTGATCATACATTTGCCATCCAGAAAGATGACAAGGTCGTATTGGAAGGCTCACAACTTGGAGGTAATGGATCGGTACAAGTTGTTTATGGGACAACCGATAAAGAATCGGACGAACACAAAGTGACAGACTTGACTGTGGTTACGCGTACGAATAACCGCATCGAGGCTACTGTACCGGAAGAAGCCGCAGGTTATTGTTTTGGTTTCTATGTTACGCCACGCATGGTAGCTGTGTATGTAGGCGAACAGCAAAATCCCGGAACAGGCGGCGACAGGCCGGAGATTGAATGACTCTTATTTATCTACTTTTCCATTGGTATAATGTAATCTAGGGATAGCCCTCTTGTGAAAGAGGGTTATTTTTTTGTTTATGTCTTTTTTTAGTAAAAAACCAACTACTAATGAATCTGAAAAAATCTTAGAACACGAAATTATAATCTTACCAGATAAAACAAAATAAAAAATGCCATTGTTATTTTAATAAACATACATTATTTATTGAAACAATATATTATTTTCTGAATAATGTATTGAAGAATAAAATTATGGCAAATTGAATAATAAAATAGGTGTTTTAGTATTGTTTTAGATGTATTTAAGTGTATAATTTAAAAAAAAACTATTCAAATGAAAAAGATTCTTTTTATAGCATTTTTGCTGATAACATCCCTTGGCGTATTTGCCCAAAAAGGAGAATTTTCACTATTGGGAAATTTTGGTTATCAGACAGATTTTAAACGAGTCATGTTGGGCGCTCAAGGGCGTTATAATTTGACGGATCATGTACGTTTGGCACCGGATCTGATGTTCTTTTTTCCAAAGGATAAAACAACAGGATTGGATGTGGATGTCAATGCTCACTATGTATTTAATCTGAAAGAAGATCACTTGTCGCTTTATCCTTTGGCGGGGTTTAACTTACAGAATAATTTTCAGGGTAAACGAACTGTAAAAGGAGAAGATGGAGAAGTTACTTTAGATTCTCACAGTTCTACTAATTTCGGTTTTAATGTGGGAGGTGGATTGACTTATAATCTTAACCCGCGCAACTTTCTTAACGTCGAATATAAATATGTCTTTGGTAAAGACAATTCTTCTGTAATTGCATTTGGTTGGGGATATCGCTTCTGATCCCGATTTTTTTTCATCACAAAAATAATCCAATCATGAAAAAGTATTTGTTTATTATGGTGCTTTTTAGCATCATACAAACCTCTTTTGCCCAAACAAAAGAAGGTCAAAGTTTGGAACCGGCTCGTAAAGCAACTTTTATCAATAATGGTTTCTGGGATCATTGGTTCATTGGGGCTGGTGCAGGTGCTAATATATATTTCGGTGACAGGAATAGTGATGCCGACTTTTTCCATCGTTTCACTGTCGCGCCGGAAATTCAGTTTGGTAAATGGATTAATCCTTATTTGGGCACTCGTATCAAGGGTGCGGGGCTGACGAATCTGCATACGTTTAATGACAATGCGACTATTATGTCGCGTAACAGATATGCGAGTGTACAGGCGGATTTAATGTGGAGTATGACTGATTATTTTATGAAGTATAATTCCAAACGCGTGTATAGCTTTGTGCCATACGTAGGATTCGGATGGGCTTTTGGATGGGACTATGCAAATCAACCGGCTTATGCCGGCGGACATACTCGTGTAAACGGTATGACTCTCAATGCTGGTATTGTCAATAATTTTAAATTGTCAGACCGGGTGACTCTTTCTATTGAGTTTGCTGCAACGGCTGTGAAAAGCGAATTTAATCAGGTCAAGAGTAGTGGCAACTACGATATTTTGGGAACTGCTTCGGCTGGTCTGATCTTTAATGTGGGTAAGTCGGCAACTTTTTCGGAAGCCGAGTTGAGGAATCCGCAGGAGATTGATGAGTTGAACAGTCGTATTAATGAATTGTATGCTCAGAATCAGGAATTGGCAAAACGTCCTATAGATTGCCCGGATTGTCCGGAACCTGAGGTTATTACTGAGAAAGTGGTTGAATTTGAAGAAAATCCGTTAATTAATAATGTAGTTCTCTTTAAAATCAACCAAACAAAGGTAGATCCTTATCAGGGAGTTAATATTTATAATATTGCACAATATCTGAAAGATAATCCTCAGTTTAAGGTACGTGTGATCGGTTATACGGACCGTAAAACCGGAACAAGCCAGATCAACGAAAAGCTTTCTGCGGAAAGAGCACAAAATGTTGCCCGGATATTGATTAGTGATTATAATATCAATCGCGATAGGGTTATTGTGGAATGGGTTGGCGATAAGGAACCTCCTTTCGATAAACCGGAATGGAATCGCGCCGTGATTCTTTACGTAGAACAATAACGAATAAGGATGAGACCATCCCGTAATGTGTTTAGGAGATGGTCTCTATATTTTTAAGAACAGAGTAATTGATTAAAATTTAAGCATTATGACACGTTTAAATAATTGGGATGAATTGAAAAAAAGAGTTTCCTGGGGTAGTGTATTTGGTGGTGTGGTGACAGTGCTGGCTGTTTCTATTTTATTGTCGGTATTAGGCTCCAGTATCGGATTGTTTATGTTTGACCCATTTGCAGATAATCCGGTTTCGGGTATTGGGACTACGGTTGGTATAGGTACTGCTGTCGCTTTGATTGTCAGCATGATTGCAGGTGGTTTTGTAGCCGGTAAATTAGCAGGAGTAGATGGTTTGATACATGGCTTCCTGGTTTGGGGCACGACACTTATTGTCGGGGCATTTTTCGGCGTTTTACTTACTGTTGGAGCTGCAAAGTTAACTATGAATGCATTAGGAGCTGCATCGTCGGTTGCAGGAGGGGTTATTTCCGGAACTGGCTCGATTGTCGGTAGTGGAGTTTCTGCACTTTCGGATCAAGCGAAAGAATTATTCGGTGGAATTGATTTTAAAGTAGATTTGAAAGATGGAGAGATTCCGAAGGATATCCGTGCGGTGCTTGCTAAAAGCAAAGTGAAAGAGTTGCAACCCGATTATTTGCAGAAGCAACTTGAAAATGTAAAGACCGACTTAGGAAAATCTGTGAAGAAAGCGATTGCTTCTCCTGAAGATGCAGATGAAATTTTTAAAAACTTTCTTACCCGTTTGAAAGAACAAACGAATAATTGGACTAAAAGTATAGATCGTAATGACTTGGCCAAAGCCTTGGCAAATAATACCAATATGTCAAAAGCTGAAGCCGATAAAGCGATCAAGCAGTATACGGAAATTATGCGTAAGGCATCAACCGAAGCAGACAAACAAATCCGGAATCTGGAACAAAGTTTGGAGAAAGCGACCCAAGAATGGCAGGAAGTGAAACAGAATACATTAGAAGCTGCGGATAAAGCTGCGGATGCTGCCGCGCGATCAGCTCTTATATCTTTCTTTGCCCTGTTGATTGGAGCTGTTTTGTGTTGTTTGGCCGGTGCATACGGAAGCAGAAAAACACAGGAAAGAATCGATATATAATATACCTGCTAAATTATCATTAAATAAAATCTCTCTTTAAGTAGACGGGACGTATCTGTGAAGATGCGCTCCCGTTGGTTGCTGGTATTGGTTTTCTTTATAAAAATCAAAAATAAATAGTATGAGAACAAGATTATTTTTATTGTTTCTTGGTATGGCTTTAATATTTAAGTTCCCATTGAAAACAAATGCGTGTACAGGAATTACTTTGAAAAGTGAAAGTGGAACAACAATAGTGGCACGCACGATAGAATGGGGAGGAGGTAATTTGAATAGCCAATACGTGGTGGTTCCACGTGGCTATCAAGCTATATCGTACACACCAGATGGCATTAATGGTATGACTTTTAAAACCAGATACGGTTATGTCGGATTTGCAGTAGAACAGAAGGAGTTTATAGCAGAAGGTTTGAATGAAGTTGGGCTGTCTGCCGGATTGTTTTATTTTCCGAAATATGGAGAATATGAAAAATATGAAGCTTCTAAAAGAGATATAAGTATCTCCGATCTTCAGTTAGTCTCTTGGTTGTTGGGGGAGTGTGCAAGTGTAGATGATATAAAAGAGGCTATAAGTAAGGTTAGGATTATCAGTTTAGATCCCCAAATTTCAACAGTTCATTGGAGATTTGCCGATATTTCGGGGCGTCAGCTTGTGCTTGAAATAATAGGAGGAGAACCTCGTTTTTATGAAAATACATTGGGAGTCTTGACTAATTCTCCTGGGTTTGACTGGCAATTGACCAATCTTAATAACTATGTGAATTTGTTTCCTGGGGCGGCACCAGGGCAATCTTTAGGAGTACTCCGTTTGTCTCCTTTTGGTTCAGGAAGTGGTTTTCTGGGAATACCAGGTGATGTGACTCCGCCATCCCGTTTTGTACGTGCAGCTTTTTATCAGACTTCGGCACCCAGACAGAAAACGGCTCTAGATGTGGTTTTTCAGGCTTTTCAGATATTAAATAGTTTTGATATTCCGATAGGAATAGAAGTTGCTACGGGAGAAGTTGCAGCCGATATACCAAGTGCAACGCAATGGACTTCAGTTACTGATATGCAAAATCGTATAGTTTATTTCCGTACTATGTATAATAGCGCAATCCGGAGTATAGATCTGAACACGATAGATTTTTCTTCTGTTCAATATCATGCAAAACCTTTGGACAGAAGTAAACAGCAACCGATAGAGTCTATTATGGTTAAGTAGGGAAATGTAGGAATTTTTGGTGAATACGTTTAATAACATGTTGAACTTGAATTGTTCTAATATAAAAAGTGTGGAACAGGTATGGTTTATTTAGCAATATGGTTTATAGGCTTGGTTTTGGCTTTAAAAGCTGCACTTAGAATCTGGAATCTTAATGCTCCTAGAAGAAAAAGGCTGATAGCTGTTATATTGATAGTCTTTACCAGTTGGGTAGGATTGTTATTTTATGATTTTTATGGTAGGAGCAGATTTCCGGTGTGGTTAAACCACTAAGTGAAAAATGTAAATTTTTCCAGATGATTTGACATTGTTTTAGGAGGAATGAGAGTGATCTCTGTTCCTCCTTCTCTTATTTGTTAGATATTGGTTTGTGGCGTTTAGAGGATACGTTCGAAACCAAATATATCTTTGCGTTCGTCCTTTATTCCTTGTAGGGTATTACGTATGATCTGTGCACCAATCATACTGAATGTGATACCATTACCACCGTATCCTAGATCGAAAAATATATGTTTCGTTCCCGGCCATGTTCCAATAAAAGGAAGTCCGTCTTTTGTTGTACTGAATGTACCGCACCAAGCCATTTCTGTTTTGAAAGGTACAGAAGGTAATAGCTTGTGAAATTTCTTTTCAAGTATTTCCGTTTTTTTTCGAAGCAGTTCATCCCTTGCTTCTGGATCGTTGAATTCTTCATCCTCTCCTCCTATGATAATGCGGTTACCGCTAGTCCTTACATATATATAAGGTTCTTCAGTTTCCCAGATGAGGCAATGTTTCGTCCATAAGTCTTTACGGTCGATAGGGTGAGAGATAAGCGCGTAAGTAGAAGTTAACTTCATTACTTTCTTGGGTAGAAACTCTCCTGCTTCAAAACCGGCCGCGATGATTACATATTTGCATTGAATGATTGAGCCTTCCTTTGTTTTCAGTCGACAGCCTTCAGATATTTCTTTACATGACGTTACTTCTGTGTGGGTGAATATCTGTAAATGATTTTTTTGCATGTGATACCAGAGGAGTTGTGTCGCTGCTTTATAGGCATCAATCTGTGCTGATTGATCATTGAGTAACGCTCCCGCATAGGTTTTCAGTTTATATTTCCTATAAAGTTCTTCCTTGTTTAATAGTTTTGTTGGAAGTCTGTGTTGTTTGCGTATTTTATATTCACGTTCGATAAGTTTCACGCCTTTTTCATTACTGGCATAGAAAATGCTGGGTAGCCATTCAAAATCGGCATCAATTCCTGTTTCTTTTAAAACAGCCTCAATATCTGATATCGATTGAAGGCAAGAACGGTAAGCAGTTACCGCTTTTTTTTCACCGATTTGTTTTACCATTCGGCAAAGCGGAACATCAATTTCGTATTGTAGTAATGCCGTACTGGCAGCAGAACTTCCTGTGGCAATACTCCGTTTGTCCACAACGCAACATTTCAGTCCCGTTCGGCATAGTTCGTGTGCCATGAGAGCACCGGTAATACCGGCACCAATAATTACTATATCCGTTTCCAGATCCTTTTTCAAAGGATTAAAATAATCAAATAGAGGATTTTTAATTATCCAATAGGGTAATCCTGAATGTAAGTCCATTGTAATAAGTTTTTTATTTTTATATTTTTTCTACTTTATGTTTTATCTTATCTGTTCCTTTTCGGTTTTCTTTCTTAGTTTCATACAAAGTGTTTTTTAATTTGTCTGCCTCGTGTTCCACTTTTTCTATGGCATTATCCAAGGCTTTGTTTATATCGATCTTATTCTGTTTTTTATTGCTGCATGATAACGAAAGAAAACTAAACAAGCAAATTGTAGCTAATAAAAGTGTATGCTTGATCTTAACTTTTGATTTGCGTGAAAAGAAATATAATCCGATTCCAACAAATACAATCAGACCTTGAATGAATTTATTATTTCCAAATCTCTTCCTGTTCTCCAATATGGGAGTGGATTTCTTTACTGTGTTACTTTTTGTTTTCATACCATTTCTATATAAGTTAAACTTTTATGTATTTAGTTCTTGTTTCTTTTAGAAAACAGTATGAGAATATTTTTTGGTTGATAGTCTTAAGAAAACTGAAGAATATTTTTGAGAATTGTTTTATTGTTCTATAAAAAGGAATAAAAACAAATAACATTCTTTCTTTTATAAGAAATATAATTGTTTATATATTCGGATATTTTGGGGGATTAGTGTAAGTTTTTTCTTTGTTTCATATTTTTAATTTTATCTTTGTAAGATAATTCTTTATTATCTGTGAATATATGAATGAGACCATTCTGAACGGTTTGTTGAATCTGTTTGCTGTTTTTGCTTCGGCTGTACGTATCGAAGAACAACAGGCGAGCCGTGCAGTTCATTTCTATTTGTCCAGTCATTTCGGTGTCCGTTCCCATAAAGAGTATATTGAGTTATACAGTGAGTTGCGTAGCATGTACGATGATCCGCTTTTTCCTGTAGATAAGGAGAATGTGATCCGCAATATCTGTGAACAGATGAAGGTGAAGCTGGTGGCGGAAGAACAGCTGCTTCTTCTGGTCCGCTTTGTGGAGTTCGCCTATTCGAACTCGGAAGAGTTTGAAAATCATTTGCCACTCTTTCATCTGGTGGCTGATATTTTTGCTATTCCGCAAGAAGAGTTTGACGATATACTTGCTTTTATTACCGGAAAACCCTCTTCTTCTTTATTGACTATCAGTGGAGAGGATGCCGCCATAGGGAATCATATTACCCGTAAAGGGATGGACGGTTTTATTCGTGTACTCTTTATCCGGCGGTTTGACAAGCAAATCTTTACTTACTATGGCTCAGGTGTCGTTTTCATGAACGATATTCCTTTGTCGCCGGGTATCTTTTATGCTTGGCAGCATAGTAGTGTGTTGAAAGGACCGTTGTTTCTTCCGGTTTATTACAGTGATCTGCTGACCGTATATAATAAGAATGAACGGAAGGAAGCCATATTCCTGAACGGTAGAGATTTGAATTTTACTTTTAAGAATAGTACCAACGGTTTGCATAACTTTTCTTTTAACCTGGAATCGGGCCAGTTGGTCGCGATAATGGGAGGAAGCGGAGTCGGTAAATCTACTTTGTTGGGTATCATGAACGGGAATATCCGTCCCGATGAGGGTAGTATTACGGTGAACGGCTACCCGTTGGATGCCCCCGAAGCCCGTCAGTTGATCGGTTTTGTTCCGCAGGACGACTTGTTGATAGAAGAATTTACCGTGTATCAGAACCTTTGGTTCACGGCGCGTCTCTGTTTTGCCCGTCTTTCGGATCAGGAAATCAAAGCGCGGGTCGAAAATGTATTGAAAGAATTGGACCTGGAAGGGATAAAAGACCTGGAAGTCGGTTCCCCCATCCGTAAAACGATCAGCGGGGGACAGCGGAAACGGTTGAATATAGCCCTTGAACTGATCCGTGAACCGGCTATCCTGTATCTGGACGAGCCGACCTCCGGTTTATCTTCATCCGACTCCGAGAAAGTTATCATGTTGCTGAAAGAACAGACGCACCGGGGGAAGCTGGTCGTTGTCAATATCCACCAGCCATCGTCTGAAATCTATAAATTATTCGACCGTCTCTGGTTACTGGACCGGGGAGGTTATCCCATTTATGACGGAAATCCGATCGAAGCGATTATTTATTTCAAACAAGCTGCGAAATATACCGATCCGGATATCAGCGTTTGCAGTACCTGCGGGAATGTGAATCCGGAACTGATTCTGAATATTATCGACTCGAAGAAGATCGACGACTCCGGAAATCAGACGAACATCCGGAAGTTTACACCTGAAGAATGGCACGAGAAATATATTTCGTCGCGTCCGTCCTATACACCGGTTGAGGAGAAGGAACTGCCTGACAGCAAGCAGAAAAAACCGACCTGGTTCAAACAGTTTTGTATTTTCCTGGAACGGAATATCCGGACAAAACTGGTTAATAAGCAATATCTGGCAATTACGTTGCTCGAAGCTCCGTTGCTGGCGCTGATCGTTGCTTTGCTTACCCGGTATGTGGATGGTGACGAATATACTTTGCTGGCTAACAAGAATTTTGTGTCTTATATCTTTATGTCGGTTATTGTGGTTACCTTTATGGGGTTGAGTATAAGTGCCGAAGAGATTATAAAAGACCGGCCTGTCCTGAAGCGGGAACATTTCCTCCGGTTAAGCCGTAGCAGCTATCTTACATCTAAAATAGTTTACCTGCTGGGAGTATCCGGACTTCAGTCCTTACTTTTTATTTTAGTGGGAAATACGATCATAGGGGTAGGATGGGAGATGTTTGGTGTTTGGTGGAGTATCCTTTGGGCAACCT
The DNA here is from genome assembly GCF_000969835.1 of Parabacteroides goldsteinii DSM 19448 = WAL 12034. Classification (GTDB taxonomy): domain Bacteria; phylum Bacteroidota; class Bacteroidia; order Bacteroidales; family Tannerellaceae; genus Parabacteroides; species Parabacteroides goldsteinii. The sequence continues at coordinate 673,739 of NZ_KQ033912.1, read as the reverse complement.
CTTTCCTAGCCAATCTGACGGGACTGATTTTGTCACAGTCGATGAACTCTGTCGTTGCGATCTATATAACTATTCCTCTTTTGTTGATCCCGCAGATATTGCTTTGCGGATTGGTTATCAAGTTTGATGATTTGAATACCAGTGCTTCAAAGGAAAATAAGGTCCCGTTGATCGGTGATATTATCCCTTCGCGCTGGGCTTTTGAGACCTTGATGGTAGAGCAATTTGCCGATAATGCTTACAATCAGGCTTACTTCCCGATAGAGAGGGAAAAATATCTGGCGCAGTATTATGAAAATATACATTCGAAAGAAGTGCGTCGCCTGGCTGAACAACTGGAGGGAAAAGATGATCCGGACAAACGTCTGACGGTAGAAAATGAACTTGCCGTATTGGGACGTGCCGCCCGTATCGCTTCCCGCCATGAAGGTGAAACTTACTTGTCGTATCTGGATAAGGTAGATTCAGCGTTGCACGAGCGCGCTCATAACTTTACGGCCTATCTGGATCAGGTACAGGAAAAGGATATACGCGAAAAAGGGGCTGAATGGGTAACCGAACAGAAGAAAAAGTATCATAATTCGGCTATCGAAGACCTGGTTATGGGAACCGGTGGCCGTAACTTTTATAAAGAGCACGGGCATCGCATCTATCCGGCCGTCGGTCAGATTTATATTGTTCCGGATAATCCGTTTGGCAGGGCTCCTTTCTATTCTTATGAGAAAAAACTGGGCAGTATGTTAATTTCTACCTATAATTTTAATTTATTGATTATAGGTTTCTTTGCATTATTAGCTATTATCGCTATATTCGCAGAGTTTCCGGGACGTTTCCTGAGAGAAGAATAAAAAAGCTGGAATATAAATTATTAAATAAAGTAACATGAAAAAGAGTGTATTAAGCGTGCTTGCAATAGCCGCATTAATGGTGGGCATGATTTCCTGCAACGGAGCTAAAAAATCAAATGAAGCCGAAAAGACGGAAGAAGCTGCCGTTATAGCAGGTAAAGCGCCGAAAGATTTGTTAACTGAAGAAGTAAAACAGGAAACTGTTAAATTCCTGGCTGATATGCCGGAGTCAGAAATTCCTTATCGTTTGTCCAGCGGTGAAGTTCAGGTAAAAGTGGGTGATTTAACTTATATGCTGCCTGTTGCTAAAGCTGCTGAACTAAGTACTGCTACACAAAAAGCGCGTGCACTCGGTATGTATATGGCTGATTACAATGTGTTGAAAGCGATCGGTCAGCCTACTGCAGAAGTAGAAGGAGCCATTGTAAAACTGGCTACAGACCTGAATGTTTCTTTTGTACTCGATATCCTGAAAGAGGAAGCTCCGAAAGATGCAACCAAAGAACAGTTGCAGGCTTTCATGAATGCACAGGAAGATAAGATCATCGACAAGATGGCTGCCGAAAACAAGATCGATGTACAGATTGAAATCTTAGGTGCCTCTTCTGCTGAATATGCTTGTCTGCTTGCTAACCCGACATTGGTTATTAAAGGGGATGCTACATCTGCCGGACTTTCTGATAATATGCTGAAACGTGTGACTATGCTGGAAGAAGTAGTAGCCGACCTGGCTTCTTATTATCCAGACCTGCAACAGCTGGGTACAACTATCAGCCCGTTGAAGGAAAAAGTCGGAACTATCCAGGATGCCAGAGCTGCTAATGCAGATATCATGGGTATCCGTGATGCTTTACTGAAATAAGTACATATATATAATGTATATAAAAAAGGAGATGTTCCGACCGGGGCATCTCCTTTTTACTATTCTGTGGAAGTCTTTTATCCCTGATAGGTAATAGACAACAAGGTGATATCATCCGATTGTACGGCTCCTACAACGAATTTTCCTACCGTTTCCGTTATTCTGTCTACAATTTCTTTGGGACTCTTTCCGATCAACTCCCGGCAGTTTTCCAGCAAACGTTTTTCGCTGTACTGTTCGTGGCAGGTATTCATCGCTTCTGTTATTCCGTCCGTATAGAGCAGCAGGTTGTCGCCGGGCGATAACTGCAAAGTCTTTTCGTGATAAGTCATGTTTTCTACGCCGCCCAATATAAAGTCGTTTGTGAGCGGGACTGATACAACCGTGTTATCTGCTTTCATTAGAACCGGTGGATTATGACCGGCATTACAATAGGTTACAAGACCGGTATTCAGGTTCAGTATTCCGTAAAACGCTGTTACGAACATTTCATTAACGTTCTCCTGGCAAAGGAACGTATTTGAGCGTTGCATGCACATGGCTGCCGAGTTTTCCGTCAGTGCAATTGTCCGGATAACAGTCCGGCTGATCGCCATAAAGATGGCAGCCGGGACACCTTTGCCGGCAACGTCTGCAATAACAAATCCCAAACGGTCCTGATCTATGCGGAAGAAATCGTAGAAGTCGCCTCCCACATATTTTGCCGCATTCATATAGGCATAGATATCGAACGTTTTCAGTTCGGGAAACGGAGGAAATGTTTTCGGCAGGATCGTTTGCTGAATCTCCTGGGCGATGTGAAGGTCGTTACGGATGGATTCCAGTTGCGAATGCTCCTGCTGTGCTTTTTTGATGAATGATATTTGTTCGGCTGCTTTTTCGATCGTACGTTCCAGGTCTTCCAGATTGATCGGTTTGGTCGTGAAGTCGAATGCTCCCTGATTCATGGCACTACGGATATTGTCCATATCTCCGTAGGCTGAAACCATGATGCATTTTAGAGCCGGATTTTGCATTTCGTTGATTTTGGCAAGCAAGGTCAGTCCGTCCATTTCCGGCATATTGATGTCACTTAGTATCACATCGAAATCCGGTTGGACAAGCATCAGTTGAAGTGCTTCCAGTCCGTTGTGCGCAAAATAGAATTCATATTCTCCTTTCTTTATCTTGCGACGGAAATATTGGGTAAGCAACCTTTCCAGGTCTAATTCATCGTCTACACTTAATATTTTTATAGCCATGACTTTTGTCTCTGTTATTGTTGGATAGGAATAGAAATAGTAAAACGGGTATATTCGCCGGGGCGTGAATCCATTCCGATCGTACCGTTATGTTTTTGTTCGATAATCGATTTAGTGATCGACAATCCGAGACCGGTGCCTTCACCGATCGGTTTTGTCGTGAAGAAAGGCGTATAGAGTTTCTTTTTTGTCTCTTCCGAAATTCCTTGTCCGTTGTCTTCTATGCTCAGGTTTATACGGTCACCCTCTTTTTTCAGGCATACCCTGATGGTTGGCTGATAGGTCGCATCGGCTATCTCTTTCGACTTGCTGAATACGGCGTAGCAGGCATTGTTCATCAGGTTGAGTATGGCGCGGCTGAAATCCTGCGGAATAACTTTTACTAATGGCAGGTCGACGGCATACTCTTCCTGTATCGCGACATTGAAACTTTTGTTGTTTGCCTTGACTGCATGGTAAGAAAGCCATACATATTCTTTGGTCAGCTGATGCAGGTCGGTCGGGATATATTCGTCGTCTTTGCCGCGTGAATAAAGCAGGATGCCACGCACAATTCCCGAAGCCCGGTTGCCGTTCTCCTCTATCTTGTTCATATTACCTTCCAGGTCAGACATGATCTCTTTGATCTCTTCGACTGAGTCTTCCGGTAATGCGTCTCCGAGTTCATCCAGGACTTCCTGCATATCCTTTAGTAACTTCTGCGAAACTTTGCTGAAATTGATCACGAAATTAAGAGGATTCTGTATCTCATGTGCAATGCCGGCACTCAATAATCCGAGTGAAGCCATCTTCTCCTGTTGGCTGATCTGTTTCCTCAGCTTCTCAATTTCTTTTTGGGTGTTCTCATTCATTGTTAATCCTTTTTTGACTGATAGGAATTGTAATTAAGAATTCTGTATAGCTATCCTTTTCGCTTTTCGCCAGGATCGAACCCTGGTGGTTGAGGATAACTTCACGGCAGAGATACAACCCGACACCGGCTGCTTCGGCAGAAGGTTTGGTTGTAAAGAATGGTTCGAATATCTTGTCCTTGATACTGTCTTCGATACCGATCCCGTTGTCATAGATACTGATAAATACAGTATTGTTGCCTCTTTCTTCCAGTTTTATAGTGATAAAAGGAGAGAAACTTTGTTTTTGCAGTTTACGGAGCAATGCATAAATACTGTTTTTAAGAATGCTGCCTAGTGCCTTGTTCATCTGTTCGATATTAATTTCAGCCATAACCGGCTTTTCGGGGCATTCTATATGTATCTGTATCTGATTTTCTTCAATTTCTTTTTTGAATAGTTTGTTAAGGACATCGACGTTTACTTTGCACAGGTCGCACAGGTCGGTCGAAGTCACATCGCCGTGCCGGTCTTTCAACAAATCTTCCATCGCTTTGACAATGCGGACGGTGTTGCAACCATGTTCATTGATCTTTTGCAGGTTGCCTTCTATCATGTCGAGTATTTCGATGCTGTCTTCATAGATTTCTTTCGTCATGACAGATTGCTCGTTCGTGATGTTGTCTTTCAGGTCTTTGATCAGGTTCGCCGACAGGCCGGCAAAGTTATTGATGTAGTTCACCGGATTCAGGATACGGTCCACCAACCCTTGTGTAAGTTGCCCTACAGTAGCCAGTTTCTCTTTTCGAACCAGTTCGTCCTGTGCCTTGGCAAGGGCATCCAGCGCTTGCGACAACTTTTCGGATTCTTTCAGTACCTGATCCCGCTGGATACGGAGTTCGATGGTACGTTCTTCCACTATTTTGGCCAGATATTCTTTTTGTTTCAGCTTCTTTCGTAGGCGTCCTTTTAATATATAAAGAACGATCTGCACGACCAGCATGATGCCGGGAACTGTGTCCCAGTCATAGTAGAAACCCGCAATGATGAGTATCCAACCTGCCAGCGTCAGTTTTTCTATGATGCGCAGCTGTCTTTTGAGGGAAGCTATCTCTTTTATATCGAAGTCGGCCATATTACTGAATTTCTTTGGTCATTGTTAATCTATTCTTTCCTTCGGAACGGTCGTATCTGACATCTGTCATCAGTTGTTTTACCAAAAAGATGCCTAGTCCGCCGATCGGGCGTTCTTCCAATGGAAGTGTAATATCCGGCTCCCGCGTTTCCAAAGGGTTAAATGGGATGCCGTTGTCGGTTATGACTATTTTCAATAGTCCGTCGTCGCACCCCATATCAATGCCTATATCTCCTTCCATACCGGGATATGCATATTGAATAACATTTGTTACAGCCTCATCCATCGCCAGCTTTATCTGCATCAGCAGTGCTGTGTCAATTCCGCAACTCTTGGCCTGTATTTCCAGAAAATCATACAGGAGCGCAAGTTGTTCCGGATTATTCTTAATGTGTAGTGTGCTGGTCATTCTACCGGAGTTTGAATCTTGTTATTCAATGGTAAGAAAAGAAGAGAAACCTGTTATTTTGAATATCTCCATAATGCTGTCCTGGATATTCCTCAATACAAATGTTCCGCCTTTCTGGCCCATCTTTTTTTGCAGAATGAGAAGCAAGCGAAGTCCGGCACTGCTGATATATGTGAGTTTTCCACCGTCAAGCACCACGTTTTGCGCATTACCTTCAAGTATATTGGTAATCTCTTTTTCCAGATCGGGCGAACTGAGTGTATCCAGCTGTCCGGAAAGACAGATTACTGTCTCTGTTCCGTGCTTTATTTCTATTTCCATATATCTTTTTGTTTTCTATTTGAGCAAATGTAAATATTATAATCAAGCTCAGCAAGTTATTCTCAGAATTTGTTTATTCCGGCTTACTTCTTAGTAAGCCGGCTGATGCCTCGTGCAATTTCACCTATCCAGAGAACCAGCGAGCTGGAACCGATAATGATACCCCAGTCTTTTAAAGACAAAGGAACCACATTGAACATCTCTCCGCCAAACGTAACGATCAGATACTGACCGATAAGGATAAGCAGGGCTACAAACAGGAAGCTCTTACTCTCTTTCAGGTTAGCGAATGCTGAACGGCCTTCCATAAATGCCTTGGCATTGAACATATTCCAGAACTGAAGCATTACAAAGAAGCTGAAGAACCACGACAAGTCATGCGGCGTCAGTCCAGTCTGTGCATGGAAATAATACAATACTCCCATTAGGATCAGCACGAAAGCAATACCTACTCCGAAGATATTGTATGCCATCGGCCGGGTGATGATAAAATCGCCATCTTTTCCGCTCCGGCGGGGTTTATCCTTCATAACCCGTTCGTTAGGGGGGAGGGAGGCCAATGCTCCGGCGGCAAATGTATCCATGATCAGGTTTACCCATAACATCTGTGTGATGGTAAGCGGTGATTCGGTCCCGAACAGCGAACCCAGCAGCACGATCAGACAGGCTGCCACGTTGATGGTTAACTGGAATAAGAGAAACTTCTGGATATTACGATACAAGGAACGTCCCCACATTACGGCACGTGTGATACTTCCGAAGGAGTTATCCAGGATCGTGATGTCGCTGGATTCTTTGGCAACAGAGGTTCCGTCACCCATGGAAAGACCCACCTGGGCGGCTTTCAGGGCCGGAGCATCGTTGGTTCCGTCGCCGGTTACGGCAACTACGGCACCTTTCTTCTGTAATAACTGCACCAGGCGTTGTTTGTCGGTAGGACGGGCGCGGCACATGATTTTCAGATCCAGCACGCGGTCGAGCACTTCTTCGTCGGTCAGTGCTTCAAAGCCCGGACCTGTGATGATGTTGCGGTCGGTATCTTCCGGTTTCCAGGTTCCGATCTGACGGCCAATCTCACGGGCCGTTCCCGGAGTATCACCGGTTACGATCTTTACATCAATACCAGCATTCAGACAGCTTTGTACGGCGGCCGGAACATCTGCACGGACAGGGTCGGAGATCGCAACGATTCCCAGATAGGTCAGGTCGGTATTATGCAGGCGGCCATTGACGAAGAACGATTCGTCCTGTCCGTCTTCAATAATCTGATAAGCAAAACCGAGTGTACGCATTGCCTGATTCTGGTAATCCAGCAGTTGTTTTTCGATATCGGCTTTGCAGGCGTCTACCGGTTTATAAGTGTTGTCAATGGCTACACGTTGGCTGTTTGCCAGTACAATTTCCGGTGCCCCTTTTACGTACAGCACTTTTTTACCCAATAGCGGCGACTTAACGACTGTCGCCATATATTTCCGTTCGGTCGAGAAGGTCAGCTGGTCCATGACCGGCGCTTCTTCTCTTAATGTCAGGTAGTTTTGTTGCTGGCTGTTCAGCCAAAGCAATAAAGCTGCTTCGGTAGGGTTGCCTAATGTCTTTACTTTCTCTTCCGAGAAGTCGAGGAAGGCAGTCGAGTTAGCGGAAATACCTTCCTTAATAAGGTTGCTTAGTTCATCGTCTCCCAGTTTCTGGTCTTTGAGATTATAGAAATTGGTCTGGTAAACCTGCATTTGGTTTTGTGTCAGCGTACCGGTTTTGTCGGTACAGATAACCGTAGTCGCCCCCATCGTTTCGCAGGCATGCATTTTGCGGACCAGGTTGTTTGTCTTGAGCATGCGGTTCATACTCAGGGCAAGGCTGAGGGTTACGCTCATCGGCAAACCTTCAGGAACGGAAACTACGATCAGGGTTACTGCTATCATGAAGATATTCAGTATATGGGAGATCAGATCCATGACCGGCATACCCGATGAACCGAGTAATAATTTGATCAGCAAGGCAATAAAAGTAAGCCCGGCAACCGTATACCCTCCTTTACTGATTACGGCGGCAAGTCCTTTCAGCTGTATCTGGAGCGGAGTCTCTATGTCGCTTTCAATCTGCGAACCTTCATATACTTTACCATATCCGGTAGCGTCTCCCACTAGTTCGACTTTCATGACTCCATGCCCGTCGACAACAGTTGTTCCCCGCATGACCATATTGGACGGATAGGTCGCTTCAGGATCGAATTCGGCTTCGTTGGTTGTTTTACTGATAATTGGTTCCCCGGTCAGTGTCGATTCGTTGATTTGCAAAGATATAGCTTCCAGCAAATGACCGTCGGCAGGAATCTCCTCTCCGGTTTCCAGTACGACGATGTCGCCGACAACGACTTCTTTTTTGGTTACCTGGCAGATATTTCCTTCGCGGATCACTTTGACCAGTGTATCGTCATTGACGGTATTCAGCACATCGAATGCTTTGTTGGCCTTCAGTTCGAAGAAAAAGCCGACACAGGATGCCAGCATGATGGCAAAGAATATACCGATCGGCTCCAGGAAAGCGGTAAACCCTTTCGCTTCCGGTCCCCAGCAATGTACGCCGGCAATAATCATTGATAACAACCATGCTACCAGCAGGATCTTGATGATCGGATCATTAAACTTTTCGAGGAATTGACTCCAGAGAGAGGCTTTCTCTGGTGGAGTGAGGATATTTTCGCCGTGAAGGCGCCTGCTTTCTTCTACTTCTTGTTTGGTTAAGCCTTGATACTGATGTTTTTTCTCCATAAATTTGTTTAATCTGATTCAGAAAAATGAGTAGACAAATTACGTAAAGTTGACGGACATACGCAAGTGCTTTGGTTTTTAATTGATGATAGAATATAACAGTAATGTTTTGTTAACCGTTTGTTGTGTTAATTTAACGAACGGAAGGTAAACCTTTGGTCTGTTCTGATTGTCTTATATATAGAAGCAAAATGTGTGTTATTTATTTAAGGTTATGAAGAATGTTAGGTTATTCTGGTTATTAGGGATTGTCCTTTTATTAGCAGGGCAATCCCTTTATGCTCAAAGTAAAAAGGAAAAGCGGGAGCAGAAGGCAAATGAAGTGAAAGAATTAATAGATAGTAAACGGTTTACAATAGATGTAAATCGTGCGATACCCATGGGAGGACGTTCACTCAATCTGACGTCTCCCTACTCTTTGGAAATGCGCGGTGACTCGGTTATTTCCTATCTTCCTTATTTCGGAAGGGCTTATTCGGCTCCTTATGGTGGCGGTGACGGGTTACGTTTCGAAGAATCAATTACCGATTATCAATGTTCTTTTAATAAGAAAGGAACCGCTCAAATACAGTTTCGTACCCGAAGCGATGACGATACCTTTGCATTCAGTGTGCAGGTGTTCTCAAATGGTTCCGCGACAATCAATGTGACGCCTGTCAACAAACAGAACATCACATTCTATGGGGAACTGGCTCCTAAGAAAAAGGAATAAATAATCGTCCTTGCCGTGCATTTCTTTCGGCAATACGCTTATTTACTTTCGCAGTAAATTCGAAGTTCTTAAGTCCCCAGTCGGGAGCGATCAACAGCTCTTTCGGGGATTGCGATACAAACCTCTCTACCACAATAGAGGGGTTTAATTTTTCTATGAAGTCGATTACCAGGTCGATATATTCGTCGGCCGTATAAAGATGGAACTCTTCAGGATGTTCGGCATATTCTTTGGCCATGCGGGTGTTGCGAATCAGTTGCAGTTGATGCAGTTTCAAAGTGGTTACGGGCAATTCGGATAACCGGTCGGCATGATGTAATATTTCATCCCTGCTTTCTCCCGGTAAACCCAGAATCAGGTGGGCACCGGTGTAAATGCCCCGTCCGGCTGTCCGGCGGATAGCGTTTTCCGACTCTTCATAGGTATGTCCGCGGTTGATGCGGAGCAACGTTTTATCGAGTGTGCTTTCCAGTCCGTATTCTATCATGACGAACTTTTCCCGGGAAAGGGCCGTGAAATAATCCAGCAAAGCATCCGGCATGCAGTCCGGGCGTGTTCCGACGATTAACCCGACTACACCGGGATAAGATAACGCTTCTTCATATTTGGCTTTCAGCGAACTGAGTTCATCGTATGTATTGGTGTAAGCCTGGAAGTAGGCGAGGTATTTCATCTCCGGATATTTGCGGGAGAAGAAGCGGATTCCCTCTTCCAACTGTTCGGTCACACTCTTTTCCGTGTGGCAATACTCCGGACTGAATGTTTGATTATTACAATAAGTACAGCCGCCCCATCCTTTCGAACCATCGCGGTTCGGACAGGTGAAGCCTGCATTTATAGAGATTTTCTGTACCTTACAGGGGAATATTTTCCGCAGGAAATCTCCGAAATCATTATAAGGTTTTACGTTTTCCATGGGGCAAAGGTAATTTATAATGGTTAATGACCAATGTCCGGTGGTTAATTTAATGATAAAATGCCCGGATAACCAGGCTCCGGTACATAATTTACCTTTAATGGTGAACGGTTTACCGTGATAAAATACTAACTTTGCAGCCTATTCAAAATAAAATAAAAGTATTCATGAGACGATTGGGTGTTGGTTTCTTGCTTTCATTGGCGATAATTGGAAGCGTATCTGCTCAGAACGGGAGCAAACGTGTCGATTTAAAAGAAATTACAGATGGAAAGTTCCGTCAGGTAACTGCTATTGGTGAAATGCGGTCGCTGCCGGATGGAGAACATTATACAGCAATGAATAAAGATCGGAGTATGATTATCAAATACTCCTATCGTACAGGTAATCCGGTGGACACGTTGTTCAATGCCCGGACTGCCCGTGAATCCACATTCGATGATTTTGACGGATACGATATCAGCAGTACCGGCCATCATATCCTTGTTTGGCGGGAAACCGAACCGATTTACCGTCGTTCTTTCAAGGCGATGGTGTACGATTATGACGTGCGCCGTAACTATGTAAAGCCTGTTTCCGATTCGAAGAACAAGCAGATGATTCCGACTTATTCGCCGGACGGACGCATGTGTGCTTATGTCGTGGATAATAATATATGGATTCGTAAGTTTGACTATGATACGGAAGTACAGGTTACCAAAGACGGTGAACTGAACAAAATACTGAACGGCATTACCGATTGGGTATATGAAGAAGAATTCGCTGTGACTAACCTGATGGCCTGGTCGCCCGACAGTGAATATCTGACTTATGTGCGTTTCGACGAAAGCGAAGTGCCGGAATATTCCATGCAGATGTGGGGTAACGGACTGTATCCGGGATATTATAATTTCAAGTATCCGAAAGCAGGCGAGAATAATTCGAAAGTAACGGTTCATTCTTATAGCGTAGCGACAAAAGATATCAAAGAACTGAAAGTGCCGGTGGAAGGTGATTATTATATTCCGAGAATTACCTTTACTACCAATTCCGACCAGTTGGCTGTCATGACGTTGAACCGTCAGCAGAATGTTTTCAATATGTATTATGTGAATCCGAAGAGCGGCGTATCCCGTTTGATTCTTCGCGATGAGAACAAATGCTATGTGGATTCCGAATGGCTGACTTCCATTCATTTCAATCCGAGCGGATTTACGTATGTCAGCGAACAGGATGGCTATTCCCATATTTATTTGTATTCTCCGACGGGTGTTATGCAACGCCAGGTAACGAAAGGCAACTGGGACGTAACCCGTCTGATTGGTTACGACGATGCCACTAAGGTTGTATATTATGAATCGGCCGAAGAGAGCCCGTTGCGTCGTTCTGTTTATAAGATTGACCAGAAAGGCGTAAAGACAAAACTGTCGGAAGGAGAGGGGACGAACAGTGCCGACTTCAGCGCGAACTATGCTTATTTTGTCAATAATTATTCGAATGCAAACACTCCCGCAGTGATTACCGTCAACGAAACAAAGTCGAAAAAAGTATTGCGTGTGTTGCAGGATAATGCTGCTTTGAGAGAAAAATTGGCAAATACATCTTTCTCTAAAAAAGAATTCTTCAAGGTGCATACAGCATCTGATATTGAGTTGAATGCCTGGATCGTTAAGCCGGTCGATTTCGATGAATCGAAGAAATATCCGGTGTTGATGGTACAATATAGTGGTCCTAATTCGCAACAAGTACTGGACAAATATGGTTTTGACTGGGAACATTACCTGGCTGCGAACGGAATCATCGTAGTCAGCGTGGATGGCCGGGGAACCGGTGCACGTGGTGAAGCCTTCCGCAAATGTACATACTTGCGGATGGGTGATTTGGAATCCAGAGACCAGGTGGAAGCAGCACAGGCTTTAGGCAAACTGCCGTATGTGGATGCAAAACGCATCGCCATCTGGGGCTGGAGCTTTGGCGGATACAACACATTGATGTCGATGAGCGTAGGTAACGGTACATTTAAGGCCGGTATCGCTGTCGCTCCTCCGACAGACTGGAAATATTATGACTCGGTATATACCGAACGTTTTATGCGTACGCCAAAAGAAAACTTCTCGGGCTATGCTGCAACATCGCCCATCCGGCTGGCAAAAGACTTACAGGGTAAGCTGTTGCTGGTACACGGAACTGCTGACGATAATGTACACTTCCAGCAGACGATGGATTATGCAGAAGCATTGGTACAAGCCGGTAAACAGTTCGATATGCAGGTTTATAAAGACCGTAATCACAGTATTTACGGAGGAAATACCCGTTATCATCTGTATACCAGGATGTCTAACTTTTTATTGGATAACTTATAATGTCAGAACATGTGAGAAAGCCGGATTGGTTGAAGATCCGGCTTGGTGGGAACGAACAGTTTACAAAGACGAAAAGCATTGTTGAGTCTCATTGTCTGCACACCATTTGTACAAGTGGAAAATGCCCGAACATGGGAGAATGCTGGAGCCGGGGAACTGCTACGTTTATGATTGCAGGCGATATCTGTACCCGTTCCTGTCGATTTTGTAACACGCTAACAGGCAAACCGCTGCCGCTGGACCCGAAAGAACCGGCGAATGTGGCGGAAAGTATTCGCCTGATGAACTTAAAACACGCAGTGATAACGTCGGTTGATCGCGATGATCTTCCTGACTTGGGAGCCCAACATTGGGTGGATACAATCCGGACCATCAAAGAGGTAAATCCGGCCACCACCGTAGAAGTCCTGATCCCTGACTTTCAGGGACGCCTTGAACTGGTGGATCAGGTAGTGGAAGCTGCTCCCGAGATTATATCGCATAATATGGAAACCGTGCGGCGTATCAGCCCGCAGGTTCGCAGTGCAGCCAAATACGATGTCAGCCTGGCTGTCCTGTCCCGTATAGCCGGACAAGGTGCGACGGCAAAGACCGGTATTATGGTCGGTTTGGGCGAAACCCCCGAAGAAGTATGCTGTCTGATGGACGATGTGCTCGATGCAGGTGTTTCCGTATTAACAATTGGTCAATATTTACAACCATCCAGAAAAAATATTCAAGTAACTGAGTATGTGACCCCTGATCAGTTTAATGTCTATAAATCAATCGCTTTGGAAAAAGGTTTTCGTATGGTAGAGAGCGCTCCGCTGGTCCGTTCCTCTTATCACGCTGAAAAGCATGTTTAATTACCAAAACTTTTAACAAAGTGGGTTGTTATATATTTAAAGTGCGAAGAAAGGGGGAAAGGGTATGAACAAAGTTAAGAAGGGATTAGACAATCAAGCCGTTGGTCTGTTGCCATTGTTGCTTTTTATGTTTTTGGATAATTATTTTTCTTATCTGTTGTCTTTCATTATCGGCGTTACCTTCTGTTTTGTATGTATTTTTCTGTATCAGGTGTTGAGTAAGGATAAGGTATATCAATTTTTATTGTTGCCTTCTGCAATTACTTTAGTATTGTATTCCGTCTTTCTCTGCTTGAAACTGGAGCCCGTATTGTTTATTTATTCTCCGTTGATTACGGAGGTGCTGTTGGTCGTAGTACTGGCGTTTATCGGTTTTAGCCGGCGCTCAGTATTAAAGAAGATAAGGACTTCAAAGCACCCGACTTATAAACGGACTTTAATGCGTACGACGCTGAATGAATTCTATTTCATTGCCCAGCTGGTTCAGAATTTGTATACATTACATCTGTTTGTCATCCTGGTTTACAGTATCCTTCCGGATACGATGCAGAATGTACATGCGGAACGTTTCCTTTACAGGGAACTGGGGGTATTGATTGGAGTTCTGGTCATTCTTTATGAGCAGGTACGTTTATCGTTGATGCAAGGTAGTTTACAGAAAGAAATGTGGTTACCGGTGTTGAATGAGGGAGGAAAGGTTATTGGTTGTATTGCGCGTTCGGTCAGCCGCACGTTGCCTAAGAAGTACTACCATCCGATCGTCCGGATTGCCGTCATTCATGACGGAATGCTTTATCTGATGAAAAGGAGTAAAGATGCGTTCGTATCTCCGGATACGATTGATTACCCTTTCCATAGTTATGTATTGTTCAGGCACAGTATTGAAAGTACGGTGCGTGAATCGGTTGGCGAACTCGCCGAACAGCAGGATGTAAATCCCCGTTTTCTGATACGTTATACGTTCGAGAACGAGAAGGTGAAACATCTGGTATCGCTTTACGTGATCTGTCTCCGTACAGAGGAGCAGTTTAACCAGTGTAAGCGAGCTGGCGGTAAGTTATGGACAGCCAAACAAATTGAAGAGAACCTGCATACCGGTGTATTCAGTGAATATTTCGAACAGGAATTCTCTTATCTTCAGAACACAATTTTACTGGCAGAGAGTTTCTGCTGTGGTAAGTAGGCTGGGTATTTATCGGATACCCAGTTCGATTACTTCAAGGTCTTTAATATTTTTGCCGTCAATCACAAAACGGATAAGGGTACGGACCTGATGGAAGCCGCTTTTGCCGGCTGCGCCCGGATTGATATATAAACAATTCAGGGATTGGTCGAAGGCGACTTTCAGAATGTGCGAATGACCCGCTATGAACAAGTTCGGGCGGGTATCGTACAATTCTTTGCGGATAGCCGGGTTGTAACGGCCTGGATAGCCGCCTATATGCGTCATCATCACATTTACTTCTTCCGCTTTAAAATGAGCCACTTCGGGATATTCTAACCGGAGCGATTGCCCGTCTATATTTCCATATACCGCCCGGAAAGGTTTCAAAGCAGCTAGCTTTGCTGCCAACCCGTCCGAACCAATATCACCTGCGTGCCATATTTCATCGCATTCTGCGAAATATTCCGCATATTTATCATCCCACCAAGCATGGGTATCTGAGAGAAGTCCTATTTTAAGCATAACTGTTTCTTTTCAACATGTAAAAGTAAGAAAATATTACAATGAACCGGTTGACGGAGTTAGTTTAGTTCGTATTTTCTTTATAAAGGTTTCTTTCTGGTGCGATAGTCCCAGTCTTTTACGGCTTCCGGGATTATAGTTTTATATATTATGATACTGTATTCTCATATATTATGATATCGAAGTCGTATAATATATAAGAATACAGTATCATAATATATGAGAATTTGAAAGAGTATATTAGTGGCTTGTGATGATTTTGTTTACTTATGGCTATTTATTTTGAAGATTGTGATGGAATGTAAAATATTGTTCTTACATTTGGGGTGTTTGCATAAATGTATTCATATAAATTTAAAACTATGCCTATGGTATAAAACTGTCTAAAAGACATATTAAGATATAAAAACGTAAAGTTTATTTCGAAGGTGCTGAAAAACTACCACTTTTAAATGCTCTCTTCCAAGTACACTGGACGTTCACGTTTAGGCGTGGACTTCATTGTTGTATTATGAGGAGAGCGGGTTGTGGTAGACCTTTCAGGACCGTAATACGAAAAGACAATGGGTCCACGTTTTTTTATTGGTCTACTTTCTCTCAATTTTGGACTCCCGGCGAACAGCCGGATATGAAACCTTGTTTAGTACTATTCCTTTCTTATAGGATTCTGATGTAACAACGTGAATGTTGCCAAATGAATTATTATGAAATGCGGACATTGTTTTGTAGCAAGAATGTGTGGTGAATGTCATTCGCTTGTCTTCATGCTGAAACGTCTTCTTGTTTATTTTGTCCCGCAATAAATCAAATTTATTATTATTTAATAAAATGAAACGAGAGAAAAATGTATTCCATTTAGTGGGTGTTTTATGTCTTGCCGTAGCATTGCAGTTCTTTCCTGCATCTACATGGGCGGAGACCAATGTTTTTCCTATTGTTAACCAACAAAGTACGTATACTGTAACGGGTAATATCGTGGATGGGAAAGGAGAGCCGATTATCGGTGCCAATGTTGTGTTAAAAGGTTCTGCGACAGGTGTCGTGACTGATGTGGATGGGAATTTTTCAATGAGTGTATCGGGAAATGATGTCCTGATGGTTTCCTATATAGGATACAATTCGTTGGAAATTCCGGTAAAAGGACAGAAGAGTTTGAATATCGTAATGAAGGAAAATGTAGAATCGTTGGATGAAATCGTGGTTATCGGCTATGGTACGATGAAGAAGAAGGATTTGACAGGTTCCGTGTCAGCGATAAAAGCCGACGAAATTACAGCCTTTGCTGTTTCTAATCCTATCCAGGCTTTGCAGGGGAGGGTTCCGGGGGTTGTTCTTTCGCAGAATACCGGAGATCCATCGGGCGATTACTCGATCCGTATTCGGGGAGTCAATTCTATCAAGGGGGACAATGCTCCGCTTTATATCATTGACGGAATACCGGCGAGCACTTCCTCTGTTAATACTTATGACATCGAATCCATGGAAATTCTAAAGGATGCGTCGGCGACAGCGATCTATGGTTCACGTGGTGCGAATGGCGTTGTTATGATTACAACCAAGAAGGGAAAAACCGGAAAAACAACCGTTTCCTATGATTTTGAATACGGCTTTCAGAAACAGATAAAGAAGCTGGATTTAATGAATGCCCGGGAGTGGGGACGGTTTTATAATGAATATCTGGTTAATGCGGATATTTTGAGCGAAGCTCCTTTCTCGGAAGCGGATATTGCAGCAATGGGAAAAGGCGTGGACTGGCAGAGTGAAGTATTCCAGAACGCCCCAATCTCGAATCATAATATTAATGTTTCGGGAGGTACGGACAACGTGAGTTATTTCATAAGTGGTTCGGCTATGATGAAAGATGGTTTGATTCATAATAGTTCGTATGATAAATACAACCTGCGTTCAAGCCTGGATTTGAAAATGAGCAAGATGGTCAGTGCTTCGTTGAACATGGGATATTCGTTGATAAATCAAATGAACCAGTCTGACGGAGGAGGTAATGGAGGATCGTCCATGATCGGTGCCACCTATTCTGCCGCACCGGTCTTTTATCCGTACGATGAAAACGGTGATTATAAGGATTTGCGTTCCTGGTATTCCTGGTCGTCGCATGAAATTAAAAATCCGATCTGTATGGCTTATGAGTCTACTTATAAGACGGTCACGAATCTGACGAATATCAATGCGGCCATCAACTTTCAACCAGTCAAGGGACTTTCCGTCAAGGCGACTTTCGGTCTGGAAGGCTCTGATTCCCGGTATGATGCTTATACGACTAAAAAGTATATTTATCAGAATAATTCCGCCTCTGTGAATCATAAGCGTTCCACCAATGTAATAAATGAAGATATTGTGAATTATGACTTTACTGTTAATAAAATTCATTCATTCAATCTGATGGGCGGTTTTACTTATCAGCAGAATGTGTATAAATCAATAGCGGCATCCGGTAATACCTTTTTGAGTGATGTCCAGCAAACAAATAATTTGTCTTCGGCAGGAACAGTCAATACTCCTTCTACTTCTTATTCCAAATGGGCGCTGATGTCTTATCTCGGGCGTATCAACTATTCTTTTAATGGAAAATATTTGGTGACAGCCAGCTTTCGTGCAGACGGTTCGAGCCGCTATTCGGAAGGATCGCGCTGGGGATATTTCCCTTCGGGAGCTTTGGCATGGAGGATTTCTGAGGAACCATTCATGAAGCAATTTGATAAAGTTACCAATTTGAAGCTGCGTCTGGGATATGGTAGGACCGGTTCGAGTGCTATCGACCCGTATATGACACAAAATTTATTGAACACCGGGAAAACAGCGACTGGTAGTGATAATGTTCCTTACTATGCACCAAGCAGCACTTTCCCGGAAGATCTGAAATGGGAGACAACGTCTCAGTGGGATATTGGTGCCGATTTGGGTTTGTTCAATCAGCGTCTGCGTTTTACAGCCGATTATTATTATAAAAAGACGACCGACCTGTTGAATACGGTTTCCTTACCGTCTTCGTCCGGATATTCATCGACAGTCCGGAATATCGGCAGTATGAGTAACCGGGGAGTCGAACTTCTGGTGGAAGCGGATGTCGTACAAAAGAAGGATTTCGGTTTTACGCTTCAGTTTAATATTGCACACAATAAGAATAGAGTCGAAGAACTGGCTGACGGAGACGATATTCTGGGAACGACTTACAGCAACTATGGTTCCGGTTCTATAACCATTATCCGGGAAGGGGAACCTTTGGGAGCGTTTTATGTATATAAAGATGCCGGATTAGATGAAAAAGGGTCTCTTTCTTATGTAGATATGAACGGTGACGGTCAATATACGGATACGGAAGACCGGTATATTGCCGGATCTCCTTTTCCGGATTTTACCTATGGTCTGAATTGCGGTTTCCGTTATAAAAACTGGGATTTCAATTTCTTCCTGCAAGGCAGCCAGGGGAATGATGTCTTTAACCTGAGCGAAATGAGAAACTATTCTTATGGGCAAGGCATGAATATCGAACGCAAAGTGTACTATGAAAGTTGGAGAGAGGGGCAAGATAATTCTCATGTCCATTATCCAAAAGTCGAAGCGGTCGGTTCTTTAAAGTACTCGGACCGTTTCATCGAGAATGGCTCTTATTTACGTTTGAAAAATGTGAGTCTGGCCTATAATTTCCCTTGTGAAAAATGGAGTACCCGGAATTGGCTCAGCGGTATCCGGGTGTTTGTAAGTGCACAGAACTGGTTAACCTTTACCAAGTATAACGGGGTGGATCCGGAGGTGAGTTCAAAAGCGAGTGATGTCAATGCTGGTATCGACCATTTGACTTATCCGAACAGTAAAACTATCTCAATGGGTTTGAGTGTCAAATTTTAAAAATCAGAAGCAATGAAAAGTAAGTTTTTAGTATCAATAGTGGCCTGCCTCTCTATCTTTCAAGCCTGTGACAATTGCCTGGACGAGACGAAATATACATATTCGATTTCGAGTGAAACATTTTATAATACACAGGAAGAAGCGAATGCGGCGGTATTGGCTCCGCTGGATGTGATGCGGTCGGCTTATAATTCTAATTTTTTCGCAACGTTGGAAATCAATACGGAGTATTGTTACCCGAAAGGAGTTTACCAGACTTATAAAGCATACAACGGTTTTGTAAATTCTACTCATATCACGCGGAGTGAATCTAACTGGACAAATTTATATAAAGCGATCATGTATTGTAATACCGCGATAGAGAAACTTCCGTCGGCAACGGAAATGACCGAGGCGGAAATTATATCCTATTTGGGGGAATTGAGATTCCTGAGAGGATTCAATTATTTTAATCTGGTCAAATACTGGGGTGGAGTACCTTTGAAGACTGAAAATAATATTACGACATGGGATGTACCCAAGAGTTCGAAGGAAGATGTTTATGCCTTTATTATCGAAGATCTGAAATATGCGTTGGCTAATTGCCCGGATAAGTCCCGATATTTGGCAACACCGAATAAGAATGCGGTAAGAATATGTCTGGCCGACGTGTATATGCATACGGGGCATTATGAAGAAGCCAAAACATTGGCGGGAGAAGTGGTCAATAGCGGGGTTTACTCATTGGTACAGGTCGGTACTTCAAGGGATTTCGACAAAGTATTCGGGTATGACCTGACAACTTCGACGGAAGAGGTGTTTTACATCAAGACATCGCGGACGGACGGCAAAACCTGGGATTACCTGTCTTATACATCGCATCCGAAATATGAGATAGAACCGGGCAAGTTGATGTTGAATGGGAACGGCTATTTTACGCATTATACGGATTTGAGGAATCATGTGATATCTACCTGGGATAAGAATGATCTCCGTTATGGGCTGAATGTCGGTTTTTATATCTTTGGAGCCGATGCTTACGGAGAGTACACCTGTCTTTTGACAAAGTATTGGGATCCGAATTCACAAGGGGGAGGTGCAAATGTATCTATTCCGTTGATCCGTTATCCGGATGCAATGCTTATTTTTGCGGAAGCGACAGCACGTGTTGCAGGAGGGCCGACGGAGGAATCTATGGAAATGCTGAATCAGCTTCGCCGTCGTGCTTATGGGCGTGATCCAAAAGTGCCGGATATGGAGTTGGATTATAAGTTGTCGGATTATAAGACGATGGATGAGTTTATTGATTTGTTGATTAAGGAAGAAACTTACGAGCACTTCAATGAAGGGAAGCACTGGGACTTCATTGTTCGTTTGGGCAAAGCTCAGGAACTGGTCGGGAAATATTATAATGTAGAAGACGGGGCGTGGACAGACATACAGGAAAGACATTATTTATGGAAGATTCCGGATTCCGAATTCAACTATAATAAAGCGATGAACCAGTCTACCGATCAGAATCCGGGTTATACTTCTGCGGAATGATTAATATGTTAAACTAAAAAAAAGGAAATAGGAATGAAAAAACAGCTTGTTAACAGGGTACGTATATTTTTTATGCTTGCGTTTGTGTGGACAATAGCCTGTCTTGTTACATCGTGCGGCGGACGTTCGGAGAAGGGGCATTTACGCCTTCTCTACTGGAATATACAAAATGGAATGTGGTCCGGACAGGGAGATAATTATGACAGTTTTGTCGAATGGGTTAAAGAACAAAATCCGGATATCTGTGTCTGGTGTGAGGCCCAATCCATCTATAAGACCGGGACGGCCGATCCTATGGAGGCTGCGGACCGTTATCTGACTGATAACTGGGAGAAACTGGCAATGCGGTACGGACATACATATTGTTATATAGGAGGTCATCGGGACAATTATCCTCAGGTGATAACTTCTAAATATCCGATAAAGAATGTCTTGCGTATTGTCGGCTCGGAACCGGATAGTGTCGTTACTCACGGTGCCGGTTGGGCTCAGATCGAAGTCAACCAACAGACGATAAATGTAGTAACGCTTCATACCTGGCCCCAGGCTTTTGCTTTCCGGGCCGAAGATAAGGAGGCCAGCAAAGCGGAATCCGGAGGGGATAAGTACCGACGCATGGAAATAGAATATATCTGTAAACATACGATCGACTCGGTGCCCGAAGCAGCGGGCCAGTATTGGATGATGATGGGAGATTTTAATGCGCGGTCAAGAATTGATAATGCAGTTTACAACTACCCGGAAGAAGATACGCGTTTTTTGGTGCATGATTATATCAGGGAGAATACGCCTTATATAGATGTGATCGCTAAAAAATACCCCGGCGAGTTTAAGACAACGACCGGAAAGGAGGCGCGTATAGATTTCGTATATTGTACTTCTCCGTTATATGAAAGAATTGTGGCTGCCGATGTCGTGACAGATACTTATACGAAACCGGTGCGCGACCCGGCTAATCTTTCAAACTTTTGGCATCCATCGGATCACCGTCCTATTTTAGTGGATTTTGATTTGGAAAAGTAGGGACTATATTCACCGGAAACGGTAGATTTGTGAGGTAAAAGGTAAAATCGGGCAACACTTCCATGGGTTGTCCGATTTTTGTGTAAGTATCTATTTCTTTTATTCTAATAAAGTATCTATATTTACGCATCTAAGAATAGAATACGATGGAGAATTCATATAAATACTTTAAGCGCGACGTTAGTTGGCTGTCTTTCAACTACCGGGTTTTACTCGAGGCGGAAGACGATACGTTGCCTGTCTATGAGCGGATTAAATTCTTGTCTATCTATTCTTCCAACCTGGAAGAATTTTACGAAATACGTGTGGCCGAGCATCGCGGGGTGATTATGAAAAAGAATTTTACCGAAGAAAGCGGTGATGAGGCCGAAGAAGTGTTGACCGAGATAACCAATGAAGTAAACCGCCAGCAACGTGAATATTACCGGATCTTCTCTGAAAAGATATTACCGGAGTTGAACCGGCAGAATATCTATCTCTATCAGGGAAGCGAACCTGAGCCATTCCATGAAGAGTTCGTTCATAACTTCTTTAATGAGGAGGTGTTTCCGTTCCTGTCGCCTGTCATGATACAGGCTGGGGATATCCGTACCTTTATCCGTGACCGCCGTCTGTATCTGGTGATCCGCATGGTAAAGAAAAGCAAGCGGAAACTGGAAGGAGATCAGGCGCCTGAATATCATTATGCACTGATGAAGATACCCTATGCCAAGGTACCTCGCTTTATAGAGTTGCCGCAACATGAAGGGAAGTTCTACATCATGTTTATCGATGATATTATTCGTGCGAACCTGGCGAATATCTTCCCCGGATATATAATTGACAGTTGTTACAGTATCAAGATATCCCGTGATGCCGATATTTATCTGGAAAATGAGAAAGGTAATATCGTTGAAAGCATCCGGAAGAAAGTGAAGAAACGGAAGATCGGTGCCCTGAGCCGTTTTATGTACGACCGGGCAATGCCGGACGATTTCCTTTCATTTATTTGTGAGGCTTTCGGCATTACCCGCGATGACCTGGTTGTAGGAGGGCGTTACCTGAATTTGCAGGACTTGGCTAAATTGCCCAATCCAAAAGGGAAAGAGTTGGAGCAGAAGATTCCGACGCCTATGCGTGTCCCTTATCTGGATGAGAAAGGTTCCGTATTCCGGGCAGTGAAGAAGAAAGATATTTTGCTGCATTTTCCCTATCAGTCGTTCGATTATCTGATACGTTTCCTGATGGAAGCCGCGTTCGATCCGAAAGTGGATGAGATAAAGATCACCCAGTACCGGGTGGCGGAAAATTCGGCCGTCATCAATACGTTGGTCAGTGCGGCGCAGAACGGGAAGAAGGTAACGGTGTTTGTCGAACTGAAAGCCCGCTTCGATGAAGAGAATAATATGAGTACGGCTGAACGGATGGAGCAGGCGGGCATACGTATTATTTACAGTATTCCCGGATTGAAAGTGCATGCGAAAGTGGCGGTTATCATCCGGAAAGATCCGGAAGATGGAAATAAACGGCGTGATTTCGCTTATCTCAGTACCGGCAATTTTAATGAAAAGACTGCCCGGGTCTACTCGGATATGGCCTTGCTTACCTGTAATGACGAGATCATAACGGATATAAATAAAGTGTTTGCCGTGCTGGAAGGGAAAATGGCGGAGCCTACTTTCCGGCATCTGCTGGTTGCCCGTTTCAACATGGTGCCCGAACTGATCCGTATGATCCACCGTGAGATCGAACATGTGAAGCTGGGACGTAAAGGGCGGATCGTGTTAAAGATGAACGGACTGCATGACCAGAATATGATAAACGAACTGTATCATGCCAGCGAGAATGGGGTGGAGATCGACCTGATCGTAAGGGGCATCTGTTGTCTGGTTCCCGGACAGCCTTACAGTGCCAATATCCGGATCACCCGGATTGTCGATATGTTCCTGGAACATTCCCGTATCTGGTATTTCTATAATGACGGCAAGGAAGATGTTTATCTGACATCGGCCGACTGGATGCGTCGTAATCTGAACCGCCGGATAGAAACGGCTTTCCCGATACTGGTTCCCGAAATAAAGCAGGAAGTGATCGACATTCTGAAGATACAGATGCGCGACAATGTAAAAGCCTGCCTGATCGACGAGCAGCTGCATAACAACTTCAAGCATAATGAGGAACCGGTGAAAGTCCGTTCCCAACTGGCTATTTATGAATATTTGAAAAACAAATCATAAATAAGATCGTATGGACAATCCTTCTTCCCTGACTTTTTTTCTGTTCTGTTTCTGTTGGGTGGCTCTGATAGCGGGAGCGGTGCTGGGGTATATTATAGGTATCCGTATGGCACGCAACCGGGAACGTCACCGGCTCGTAAAGGAAAAGATCAGGAAGAACAAAGTTGCGATTTATCATTACCAAAAGGAGAAATACGATTATATCGAGCAGATCAACCGGCTGGAACAGGATTTACAGAACTTGACGGAAGAATCGGAGCTTTACAAGGAACGTGTCAGTGACCTGGAATATTACAAACGGAAGGTGCGTGAGCATGAACAGGTCATTGAACGGCTTTCCTCTGCTTCGTCAGAAACGATAGAATTGCCGGTCGATGCCTTTTCCCTGTTGCTGCAACTCAAACAAGACCCGGTACGCACCAATCTCAGCCGGCAGGAATGGATGGAATTGCTTCGTACGACCGACCTTCTTTTCAATAATTTTCTGACGGAGTTGAAGCAGAAATATAGTATAACCCGTCATGAAGAGGAAATCTGTTGCCTGATAAAATGGAACTTTCTCCGCAAGGATCAGATGGCTGTTTTCAATAACACGACCGATGCCCTCACCAAGTCGAAGAGCCGCCTGAAAAAACGTCTGCAACTGGATGAGAAGACCGACCTGGATCAGTTTATCCGGATGTATTAGAAAAAAAGTACCTGATTCCTTTTCCGATGGTCGGAATAGTACTCTTCCGGTCATCGGAACACTGCTCTTCCACCCATCGGAATAACGTTATTCCGATGGTCGGAAAAAAGCAGAAGCTCGACAGTTTCTTTTATTGGCGGAAAATATTTGAGTCGTTTCTAAAGCATCATGTCCAGATAAATACATAAAATCAAATAGTTTTAGGGTATATGTTTCTTATATACAATCTGTTAAGTCTGTATTCGTTTGTCCGGCACCATTTCTTTTCTTCTGTTGACTTATCCTTTACTTTTGTCGAAGTAAACAATAAACTCTGGAAAAGATAAATCAATAAAGCTATGAGAACACAGCATCTATTTACTTTTTATTTAGTGGGATTACTGACATTAGTGAGTTGCAACTCTTCGATCGTAGAAAAACGGGCTACCGGTTTGCCGTATGAAATCCTGGTTGTCATGACTCGGGAAGTTGGAGACAGCGAGGTTGGGGAATTAGTGAAAAATCAATTAAAATCTCCCATTGCCGGATTGCCCCAACCTGAACCCGCCATGCGTGTTACATTTGTTCCTACCGAGACTTTTAATGGCTTGTTGAGATACGTCCGCAATATTCTGGTTGTCGATATTGATCCGACGAAGTATACGATGGTTTCGTTGAATGGTTTTAAAGATGAATGGGCAAAAGGGCAGGAAGTGATAAAACTCTGTGCTCCGTCGACTCGTGAACTGGTCACTTACCTGACATTGCATGATTCGGATATTGTCAATCATTTCTGTGCAATCGAAAAGGACCGTCGTATAAAGATCCTGAAAGAACATTACAGCCAGTTGGCAATGGATAAAGTGCAGGAGAAGTTCGGTATGAAATTGCATGCTCCGGACGATATGACTTATTATAAAGATACAACCGATTTCCTGTGGGTGTCGAACAATGCTAAAACCGGGCGTGTCGATCTGATCGTTTATTCCTTTCCATATACCGATGCGAATACATTTACACAGGACTATCTGGTGGCAAAACGGGATTCTGTTTTAAAGGATAACCTGCCGGGTGCTTTTCCGGATTCTTATATGACTACGGAAAAGCGTGTCGACCTGACTTACGAACCTATAATGTTGCATGATAAATACTGCGGAGTCTTGCGTGGCCTGTGGAAGATGGTTGGCGATAAGATGGGCGGACCGTTTGTCAGCCATGCTTTTCTGGATACGAAGACACAGCGTGTGATTGTTGCCGAAGGTCTCGTTTATGCTCCGGAAACAACCAAACGGAATTACATACGTAAGATCGAAGCGGCACTTTATACGGCACGCCTGGATACGATATCGAGATAGCTGTACCCTCACTAGCACCAGTGAGGCAAAGGCATTACCTTTTCTGCAGGTAGTCTGTTAGCAGTAATACCTGTTCCGGCATATATCCCGTACGGATACGCCATTCTTGCGGATAAAGGTTGTTGGCTCGTTTTCCGAGATGTTTGACAAAACCTACAGGAAATCCCTGGTAGCAGACCAGTACGTACCCTTTTTCTATTTCGGCGGGGAGAAGCAATACTTCTTTTTTCAGGTATTTGATGGCATCGTCCCAGCTTACTTCGGCACAGGTAAAAGCCTCTTTGTTCAGTGCCGTGCTTAAAGCCAGTGAATGGGCCGGTAAAATATCTTTGCCTTTTATCTCTCCGATGCGGATTCCGGCAGATACGATTCGTAACTGGGTGGATAGCAATAGCCAAGTGTCATAATGGATGGACGGTATGGCTTGTATCGTATCATTGAATATTTCCATCCGGAAGCTGTCCGGCTCCTGTATCCATTTGTTTACAACAGGAGGGATGACGGGAGCGGCTTTTCCTTTATCCTTCTTGTTTTTACTTTTAGGACGGATTATTTCATCGACTTCGCCGGACGCTTTACGCAGGGCGGCCAGGAAGAATCCTTCCCCTTTTGTTTTATGGGGGAAGAAACGGTAGACCGGGTGTGCATGGCGTAGCGGTCCGGTGATCTGCCATTCTTCCCTGATGGGAATGGACAGGGCTTCGGCTCCCAGTTCTTCTATTATATAATGTATATTATCTTCATCCTCTTCCGTATTGTAAGTACAGGTGCTGTAAATGAGCAACCCACCTGGTTTCAGTGCGTTCCATATGTCGTGGATGATACGGCGTTGACGGGCGGCACAAAGGTTGACGTTTGCCACGCTCCATTCGCCGGTACTGTCGGTGTCCTTGCGGAACATTCCTTCGCCGGAACAGGGGACATCGGTAACAATAACATCAAACAGATGAGTAAGGCGCCCGATATCTTCGGGATCGTTGTTCGTGACGATATTGTTCGGATTTCCCCATTTGGTGATATTTTCAGCCAGGATATTACTGCGGGTACGGATCACTTCGTTGCTGACCAACAGACTGCCTTCGGGTAAAAGGTTCAACAGATGGGTGGACTTACCACCCGGTGCGGCACAAAGGTCCAGGCATTTCACCGGTTCGCTGACAAAGTTCCGGATGGCTTGCTCCAGGAACATGGAGGAGGCTTCCTGCACATAATAGGCTCCGGCATGAAACAGCGGGTCGAAGGTGAACGACAGGCGTTCGGGCAGATAATAACCTGTTTCGCTCCAGCCGACCTGAGGTGTTGAGGGAGCCTTCGTCCCTTTATTCCGGTTGATACGGATACTGACGGGAACGTCCGCTTGCAATGCGGCTTCCAATTTGTCATATTCTTCGCCCAGCAAGGCACGGGTACGTGTGATAAATTCGATAGGAAGTGCCATCTTATTCTGTTTGTTTGGCACAAAAGTACTAACTTTGCGGAAAACTAACAGTATGCAAGCATCGCTTTTCCTTATACCGGTTACATTGGGAGACACCGATCATCGGCGTGTTCTCCCGGAATATAATCGTGAAATCATTCTACAGATCAAACATTTCATCGTTGAAAATATACGTACTGCACGCCGTTTCCTGAAAAAGACGGAACCGTCTATCGTGATAGATGATCTGACTTTTTATGAACTGAACAAGTATACTTCGCCGGAAGATGTGGCCGATTATCTGGTTCCGTTGACGAAAGGGGAGCATGTCGGTGTGATATCTGAGGCCGGTTGTCCGGCTGTTGCCGATCCGGGAGCGGATGTCGTTGCTATTGCGCAGCGGAAGAATTATCCGGTGGTTCCCCTGGTTGGGCCGTCTTCTATATTAATGTCGGTAATGGCTTCCGGTTTCAACGGGCAGAGTTTTGCCTTTCATGGCTATCTGCCCATCGATGCTTCGGAACGGACAAATACAATCAAAAAGCTGGAAGGCCGTATCTATTCGGAAAACCAGACACAGCTTTTTATCGAAACACCTTACCGTAACAATAAACTGGCTGAGGAGCTGATCCGTACTTGTCGCCCGTCAACCAAATTATGTATCGCTTCGGATATTACTTGTGAAGATGAATATATCCATACCCGTCCTGTGAAAGACTGGGCAGGAAAAGTTCCTGATCTGAGTAAGAAACCGACTATCTTTTTAATCTATAAATAACTTTTTATGGCAGCTTATCAGGCACATGAAACAGCAGTGATCGATCCAGGCTGTACGATCGGCGATGATACTTTTATTTGGCATTTTTCTCATATAATGGCCGGCTGTATCATTGGTGAAGAATGTAATATCGGGCAGAATGTCGTTATTTCGCCGGGCGTGGTTTTGGGGAATAACGTCAAAGTCCAGAATAATGTTTCCGTTTATACCGGAGTGACTTGTGAAGATGATGTTTTTCTGGGACCGAGCTGTGTGTTCACGAATGTGATAAATCCGCGCAGTGCCGTTTGCCGCAAAGACCAGTATAAGAAAACTCATATAGGAAAAGGGGCTACTATTGGTGCCAATGCAACGATTATTTGCGGGCATAATATCGGAGCCTATGCATTGATCGGTGCGGGAGCGGTTGTAACTAAAGAGATTCCTGCTTATGCTTTAGTCGTTGGTAATCCTTCCCGGCAGATCGGCTGGGTCAGCGAGTATGGACACAGACTGGAGTTTGATGAGAAAGGTTTTGCTATTTGCCCGGAGAGTGGAGAAGGGTATCAGCTGAGGGATAATGAGGTGGTCCGTATCGGATAAAAAAGAGAAAGGCGGATAATCAACCATCCGCCTTCTGAATATTTCTTAGCAAGCCTTCAAACTCATATCGAGACTTTTGACCGAGTGGGTTAGTGCTCCGACAGAGATAAAGTCTACGCCGCATTCTGCATAATCGCGCAGTGTGTCGAATGTGATACCGCCGGATGATTCGGTTTCGAAGCGTCCTCCAATCATTTCGACTGCTTTCTTTGTATCTTCGATATTGAAATTATCCAGCATGATGCGGTCGATACCGCCAACATTCATTGCCTGCTGCAATTCGTCGAAGTTGCGTACTTCGATTTCGATCTTCAGGTTTTTGCCTTTTTCTTTCAGGTAGTTCTGTGCACGGGTAATAGCCTGTTCGATGCCACCGGCAAAGTCTACATGATTATCTTTCAGCAGGATCATGTCGAATAGTCCGATACGATGGTTGACACCGCCGCCGATCTTTACAGCATCCTTTTCCATCATACGCATGCCCGGAGTCGTCTTACGGGTATCCAGTACGCGGGTTTTAGTTCCTTCCAGTGCTTTTACATATTTGCGGGTTGTTGTTGCAATACCGCTCATACGTTGCATAACGTTCAACATCAGGCGTTCTGTCTGTAGCAGCGACTGCACTTTTCCTTCAACGGTAAAAGCGATATCGCCTTTCTTTACTTCTGCGCCATCATTGATGAAGATTGTCATTTTTAGTTCCGGGTCGAAGTCATGGAAGATGCGTTTAGCCATTTCCACACCGGCCAGTACGCCATCCTCTTTGATAATAAGCTGACTCTTTCCCATAGCTGTTTCGGGAATGCAGCATAACGTTGTATGATCGCCGTCACCGATGTCTTCGGCAAACGATAATTTAATTAAATCGTCAATTAACTGATCCATTTGTTATTCTATTCTGATTGATTGTATAATCGCTTTGTTGCCGTCGGCACGGTAAGTAATGTTTACACGATATTCGCCTGAAGCGGTCGGGAGTTTACCGACAAAAAATCCAGCGTCTTTTTTGTCTGCATGATGTACCACGGAGAATCCCGAAGGTTTGTTACTGCCAAAAAAAGTAGACAGCATCTTAACGGCTTCGCTTCCGCTGCACTTTTTAGATGAGCCGGGTAGGGCCATATCTACTTCTTGGTCCATTGCTCCTGTCAGTGTAGAGGCATCTCCTCCTTTGAAGGCGTTTGATATCGGAGTAATATCGGCTGCCATTACGCTCAAAATTGAGAATACCAATGCCAATGTAAGTAATAATCGTTTCATAAGCTATCTCCTCTTTTTATGAGTATTCTGATGCAAAGGTATGTATTTTTCCTGTAAATTAGCGCCTTCAATATTAAAATGTCAACGAATGAAGATTGCACTGATTGTAATAGGCAAGACGGATGCCGGTTATTTTGTGGAGGCTATTAATGAATATAAGAACCGTCTGGTTCATTATATCCCTTTTGAAATGGAGGTTATCCCCGATATCAAGAACGTAAAAAACTTATCGGAAGTCCAGCAGAAAGAGAAGGAAGGGGAATTGATTTTAAAGACATTGCAATCCGGTGATTATCTGGTTTTGTTGGATGATAAAGGGAAAGAATTTACTTCCATGCAATTTTCTGCTTATATAGAAAAGAAGATGCATACGGTACCGAAACGGCTGGTCTTTGTGGTCGGTGGTCCGTATGGATTCAGTGAAGCGGTATATAAAGCCGCTTCGGAAAAGATTTCATTGAGCAAGATGACTTTTTCGCATCAGATGATCCGTCTGATTTTTATTGAACAGATTTACCGCGCGATGACTATTCTGAATAATGAACCTTATCATCATGAATAGAATAATGTGCCAATATGCCAATTAAAAGAGTGATGGCTCTATTTTTTAATTGGCATATTAGCACATTGACACATTGGCATATTATTCTCTAGTCTTCTGTATCAACAAATAATCAAGCAAAGTCATTGCTGCCATCGATTCGACAATGGGAACGGCACGTGGAAGCACACAGGGGTCATGGCGTCCGCGGGCTTTCAGGATTGTGTCTTCTCCATCCATGCTGACGGTTTCCTGTTCCATCAGGATCGTAGCCACTGATTTAAAAGCGACACGGAAATAAATATCTTGTCCGTTGGAGATACCTCCCTGGATACCTCCCGAGTTGTTTGTATGAGTATTGATATGTCCGTTGTCATTGAAGAAACGGTCGTTACGCTGGGAACCACGATAGAGGGCCGCTTCGAATCCGTCACCATATTCAAATCCTTTGACGGCATTGATTGTCAACATGGCATGGCCTAAAGCTGCATGTAGTTTGCCGAAAACAGGTTCACCCAAACCGATGGGAGTCCCTTTGACTACGCAAGTAATAACTCCGCCGATCGTGTCTCCTTTGGATTTCACTTCGGCAATTAACTGTTCCATCTCTGCCGCCTTTTCCGGGTCGGGACATCTTACTGCGCTTTCTTCGGTCAGATTCAAGTCGTAGTCTTTATATGAACCTTCCAGCTTGATGGGACCTACCTGTGAAGTATAAGCCTGGATATGGATACCTTTCTGGCGTAAGGCCAGTTTGGCTATTGCTCCGGCTACACATCGTGCGATTGTTTCACGGGCAGATGAACGGCCACCGCCACGGGGATCACGGATACCATATTTTGTTTGATAAGTATAATCGGCATGCGAAGGACGGTAGACTGTCTTCATATTGTCGTAATCGGACGAATGCTGATTCTTGTTCCAGATAATGAAACCGATCGGCGTGCCGGTCGTTTTTCCCTCGTAAATCCCGGAAAGGAATTGTACTTCGTCGTCTTCCTTGCGGGGAGTCGTAATTTTGGATTGTCCCGGTTTACGGCGGTTTAATTCTTTTTGGATGAAATCTGTATCCAGTTCGATACCAGCCGGGCATCCGTCGATAACACCTCCGATACCCGGACCGTGTGACTCTCCGAATGAAGTTAATCTATATATATTTCCGAATGTATTCATATGTAGTAAATGCAAGTGGAGAATTAAGAATTATATCGCTTAAAATGAAAAATGAGGAATGCAGAATCTGTTTCATTCTTCATTCCCCATTCTGCATTATCCATTTATTAGTGACAGCTACCGCATCCGCAACCACCGTCTTTGTGATCGTGGTCACCGCAATCGCTTCCACAGTCGTCGCATCCGCAACCACATCCGCCTGTCGGTGCTGATAAAGCTGCAATTTCTTCTGCTGTCGGTTCGTGAACGTCGATAACTTCACCGCTGAAGTGAAGTGTTTCACCTGCCAACGGATGGTTGAAGTCCATAACGACAACGTCATCTTTCACTTCCAGAACAGAACCGTTCAGACGGTTACCGTTTGAATCCATCATAGGAACAGTGTTACCTTCTTTGATGATTTCAGAGTCGAACTTACCTTCAACTTCGAAAATGTTTTTTGGCAGATCAAGCACGTGATCTTCCACATATTCTCCGTATGCGTCAGCCGGAGCGATAGAGAAGTCGAACTTGTCGCCTACTTCCAGACCTTTCAAAGCATCTTCGAAAGCCGGGAGCATTGCGCCTGTTCCAAAGATGAATTTCAACGGAGCCTCAGCTACTGCTTTTTCCATCAACTCACGCTCTTCACCTTCTCCTACGTTCAGGTCATATGTAACCGCAACGAACTTATTTGCTGTAATTTTCATTTTTAATTGTATTTGTAATAAATAAAACGAGGACAAATTTACGTATAATTTCCGACTTAATCAGGTTATTCTTTTAAAAATAAAGATATGTAATGTTTTAAGCTAGAATATAGTTATCTTTGTCGGCTGAAATAAAAATGAGAGATCCTGTACTTATTCTATGGTTACAGTGTTTGTCGGTAGGTTAATAAAGTAGTGTTTGCGGATGCGGTTTTCTAAGTTAAAAGACTTTTTCTTTCCGGGCGGAACGGAAAGCAGGAAGTTGATCGGTTTATTTTTTGCTGTCTTGTTTCTGAAGTTTATGTGGTTCAATCTGCTTTGGTGCATGTTATCTACATTTACTCCATTTTCAAAGATTGAAACTTATCTGGATACTATATTAGTCTCCTTATTTTTGTTATTACCCCTGGTTTGCTTTCGTGCTGTCAAGACTACCCTGGTGATTTTCTTTCTGCTGGACGGTTTGCTTATTTCGAACCTGATGTATTTCAGGACTTACTTTACTGCCATACCGTTGGATAGCTATTTGCTGATAGACAATTTGTCTGATTTTACCAGCAGTGTATTTGATTCCTGGCGGATGGTCGATCTGTTTTTCCCTTTGTCTACAATGGCTGCGGGTGTTTTGTGGTGGTATAATTTTCATCGGAAACATGAAACGGAACAGGCGGTACGGTGTAAAGGCGGTTTTGCTTTTGCACGTTATCTGGTTCTGATTGTTTTAGTGGCTTTGATTCCTGCTGTTCGTCTTTGGAGCCAGAATGGTTTTAAAGTTGCTTATGAGAGATTGCAGGATGCCTATTTGCATACTTGTAATATCCCGATGTATACGATTTTCGGTTCTCTTTATTATGATTATACCTGCGACCAGATAGTCTATACACCGGAGATAAAGGCCCGTATCGATTCCTGGCTAGCCAGGAAAACGGATTGCAAATCCGTTTTATCACCATTTAATCCAAAGGATAATTGTATTATAATCCTGGCCGAATCATTGGAAAGCTGGGTGTTGGATAAGACGGTGGAAGGCCAGGAGATTACTCCGAACCTGAATAGAATATTAAAGGATACGTCGGTGATCTATGCCCCTCATGTTTTATCGCAGGTGAAAGGAGGGCGTTCGATCGATGCCCAGTTGCTGATGAGTTCCGGGCTTTTGCCTATCAACTCCGGACCTTACAGCATCAAATTCCCGGAATCATATTATCCTTCTATTGTAAAGGCGTTTAAAGAAAAACATAAGGATGCCAAAGCATATAGCTTGACTATCGACAAACCGATGGTCTGGAATCAATGTATAATAGCTCCGGTTCTGGGGTATGACAGTCTGGTTTCGAAAAACTGTTTTGTACAGGAAGAGCCGGTCGGTTCGCGTAACCAGGTGGGTGACCGTGCCTTTTTGCGCCAGTGTCTGGATAAAATACAGAAGAATGAAGTTTGGGATGAATCCGGAAATACGCTGGTGCAATGTATTACCTATTCCGGGCATAATCCTTTTATTTTGCCGGATTCATTGAAAAGAGTTTCTTTTTCGCCCGAAGTCCCGGAGGTCTTGAATAACTATATGACCATGGCCAATTATACAGACCGGGCAATAGGTGAATTTGTAGCAAAGATCAAAGCGGACAAGCGTTTCGATAATACTTTAGTCGTGATCATGGGAGACCATGAAGCATTGGGAACAGTCAGGAAAGAACTGTGCAACGATCCGGTAGGAAAGGATATTGTAGCTGATAAATCGTTTGTTCCGCTAATCATTCTGAATGCGCCATTTAATATGTATTATGGCAAAGTCATGGGACAGGTGGATGTCTATCCGACATTGCTGGAGCTGTTGGGGCTGAATGATTACTGGTGGAAAGGATTGGGAGAAAGTATCTTTAATCCGCTGAAACCTGATTTTGATGTCGACCCCCAGTTCAATCTTATCGGAGATACGGCTGGTGTTCCCGATGAGAATATCCGTCAGGCCAAAGAAGCCTGGGAAATATCAGACATGATTATCCGCTATGATTATCTGGGACATAAACTGAATATAAAAGAAGAACCGGTGAAAGTGGCAGGGGTAAAATGATAAAAAATATGTCGAAAGCGGTTGCAGGAAAGAACCGGCTTTCGACATATTTTTGAATACTTATTTCTTGTCGATCGCTTTCTTCAAAGCATTCAGGGCGGTATCCAATACGGAGCGCGGACAACCCACGTTGAGGCGCATATATCCTTCTCCGCCGGGTCCGAACATTGTTCCGTCGTTCAACAGCAGACCGGCTTTGTCCTGGAATAAATGAACCAGTTCTTCCTGGCTTAGTTTGAGGTCGCAGCAATCCAGCCAGACCAGGAAAGATGCCTGTGGTGGATAGACTTTGATCTTTGGAAGTTTCGTCTTGAAGAATTCATCTACGAAACGGACATTCTCCATTACATACATCCGCATTTGCTGTAACCATTCGGCACCATATGTATAGGCCGCTTCGGTTGCCGTATAAGCAAAGATCGTCCCGTCGCCCAACTCGCCGGCTTCCAGGAATTCATAAAATTCTTTCCGTATCTTTTCATTGGGAACAATGGAGTAGGAGGTTACGATGCCTGCGATATTGAATGTCTTGCTCGGAGCCATGAAAGTAATACTGCAATTGGCGGCAGCTTCTGATACGGTGGCAAACGGATGATGAGTAAACTGCGGATAAGCCATTTCCGCATGTATCTCGTCTGAAATAACCAGTATATTGTGTTTTGCACAGATATCCGCCAGCTTGACCAGTGTATCTTTTTTCCATACGATGCCGCCCGGGTTGTGGGGATTGCAAAGGATCAACACTTTGCACTGCTCGTCTATTACGGATTCCAGCTGTTCGAAATCCATCTCATAGGCGCCGTTCACCAGTTTGAGCGGGTTGTTGACCACTTCCCGTTTCATGCTTTCCGGAACAATTCGGAACGGATGGTATACAGGTGGCTGGATGATTACTTTATCGCCCGGTTTGGTAAAGCTCTGGATGACAAAGCCGATACCTTTGACAATTCCCGGAATATAGCTGAGCCATTCCCGTTTGATCTTCCAGTTCTGTTTATAATGTACCCATTCTATAATACTATTATAATACGAGTCTGATCCGAAAGTATAACCGAATATTTCGTGTTCGCAGCGTTTCTTTATTGCATTGACAATAAAGTCCGGAGTCCGGAAATCCATATCGGCAACCCAGAGAGGAATAAGGTTCTCGTTGCCGTACCGCTCTTTTATTGCATCATATTTCACGCAATTGGTACCGCGGCGTTCAATTACTTCGTCAAAGTTGTATTGCTTCATTTTTATCTTAGTTCAGTCAGTTATCTTTGTTTTAGTCTATTGATCGGGGTCAAAGATAAACAGAAAAATTGATAGGTGAAGCAGAATGACAAAAGAACACGATCGGATTATAAGACTTCCTCCATGCGTTCCAACTCACAACCACGGAACTGCATTATGATACAATGTAATTTTGTGTCCTGTATCAACTGACGTACCTTTGGTGCAGCGGCATATTGTTTTATCTGTTCAACAGCTTCTTCCCACTGAACTTTAGCTTTTTCCCCGGAATCTTTTGCTGAAAGATATTTCAATTCAAGTATATAACTGTGTTTCACTTCATAGCGCAACAAATCGGGCATCAGGAACAGGTCGCAATAACCATGGTTCAACTCCATCTCCGGGGCTGTCAGATAGTAGGCATTTACACTGAGATAAGCCGTGAAAAATCCCTGGATATTGCGTTCGCCTTCAATAGCACTGCGAACCGACGAGTTTTCTTTGTAGGCATGGGCTATAAATTCCAGAGATTCGCGCCAATGGCCGTCGTAGGCCATATCATCGAACAAATCTGTCAACTGGTTCAAATTGATATATCGTTTATTTTGGTATTCCTCTAACAGGAATTCGTAATATTGCTTGCGCACATTGTTGTTGGGGATACTTAATACCACACGCCCCCCGCGGGTATCGGTAATAGTCAGCATACCATAATAAAAAAGCAGACTGGGGAAGATTTCCGGATTGGCAATCTCTGTTGCAGGAAAAGTGATTGCCAGATTAGTAACGATTTGTCCCTCATCAGTGATTTTACGCAGTACCCCTTTGCGGTCACCGTCGAGACGGTCCAGCTGGATGAGTTTCTTCATTTTGTTATAATCCGTACGGGTATTGGGGTCTATCATCTGTTCGGGAGATTTTTTCAAGGTTATGTAATTGCGGAGATAGTAGAGTACCATGTCGCAATTGAACATCTTCGGGTCACTTTTCAGGCTTTCTTTTGCAAAACAATAATTGTCATACCACGGTTTCATCTCCGTAATCATTGCCTCTATATCTGCATCATCCGACAGTTGCCCTGCATCTTTATAATACTGGAACATAGAGCGTACGTCTACTTCACTGAATCCTAGCATCATATTGAATTGATGTTCGGTGCTGATGTTCCAGCCGATATTAAAGCCGCTGGTAAGATCGTCTAACGTAACAGGACTGACGCCGGTCATGAAGATACGTTCGAACATTCCTTTAAATTTCTTGAAAATCTCGCGATAGAACCCGCTGGCATGTGTGAGAGCATGGTAAACGTCATTACCTTGCTCATTGAGTATTATATTGGTGAAGTTATCATATTCGTCGATAATAAGATAGAGATGCGCCCCGGTTTCGGGTGCATGAAGATTCAAATAGTTCAGTTTGCTGACAAAATCGGGCAATGCTTTCATTTCATTGGCAAACCCCGGATAATAATAAGACTCGTAAGACATGCCGAACATATCCATCACCATACTGCAATACCGGTCAAAGTTCTCTGATAGCGAACCACTGCCGCCGCTGGCACGTGAGAAATCCAGATAAAGTACTTGAAATGTTCCTTGTAAAGGGGTGGGATGCTCTCCTATCCACAAATTGCCGAAACGTTTTTGAAACTTCTCTTTTTGAGCAATATCATAATAGGCCCGGAGCATACTCAGAAAGATGCTCTTGCCAAAACGCCGGGGCCGGATGAAAAACAAATTACTGGGTTGCTCTTCCAGCATAGGCAAATACATCGTCTTATCCACATAATACTGGTTCTGCTCTACCACTTCCACAAAATTGGAAATGCCGTAAGGGATTCTTTTTGCAACTTCCATAATAATTACTCCTGTTTTTTATTTATGCTTACGAGATAAGACAAAGGTAGTTTATGTTCCCGTGTTTTCTATGAATTTATCAAAGTAAATAATTTTATTTCTGATATTTTTTGTTACTTCGCACTAGTTATGGAATTACCAGAGGAGCAACATATCTTGAGGGAGATCGCAAGAGGAAACATAAAAGCTTTTGAACAGCTTTTTTTCGACTACCAACCTAGGTTGGTATATTTCCTTGTCGGCCTGACGCACGACAAGGAAATCAGTCGTGATATATCCCAGGATTTGTTTCTTTCCATATGGAAAGACCGGGAAAAACTGAGAGACGTCCGTTCTTTTTCCTCCTATCTCTTTCAGATGGCGCGCTTTACCGTTTATGATTATTTCGACCGTCTTGCCGTTTCAGAAAAGTATACCAATGAGTTTTTACTGGAAGCCTCCATCTCCCAATCGGAAGAGGAAGCGATGTTTGCACGTGAACTGCAAAGCATTATCAGCCGCACTGTCGAACGAATGTCTCCCCAGCGGAAACTGATTTACCAGATGAGCCGTGAGCAAGGTTTGTCTAACGACGAAATCGCAACGCGTCTGAATATCAGTAAACGAACTGTAGAAAACCATCTGACGGCAGCCCTTGCCATTCTTCGCAAGGTACTTTATCTTTTTTTCCTTACTTATTTGGACTGAAAACTGACGACTTCCAAAGAGTTTCATCCTAATGAAACAAATGTTTCACTTAGGAGAAACAACTGTTTCATTAGGATGAAACTCTTTCAATAATCGCATTCGTTAGTACCGGAATCAAACTATTTTCAAAAAAAGTTGATTTTTGATTGTGTGTATTGTTGTCATAAACCTACATCCATATAAAGACGGATATTTTATGGAAGAGAACAACAAGATAAAACAACTCATGCAGCTCTACTTCGGAAAGCACTTTTCCCGATATGGACGTATCTTGTTTGGGCGTTGGTTGAGGGCGGACGATGCAAAAGCTGAGAAAGAAGAAATGTTGCAGGATTTGTGGAAGAAATCTCAGCCGGAGGTGACGGATTCTACCCATAGTGATTGGAAGGCTTTGCAAAGGCATCTTTCCGTGGTCCCCGTTCGTGAACGTTCGGTGCCATTCTATCGCCAGTGGTTGAAATATGCGGCCGTTATTGTCTTGATGATGATGACTGCCGGAACGACCTATTGGGCAACCGACCGTTTTAAACCGGTCCGTCATGTGGAAATGGCACAGGTATTCGTCCCTTACGGAGAAAGTGAGCAGGTGGTATTGCCTGACGGTTCGAAGGTGTGGGTGGATGCCGGTACGCTGTTGGTTTATCCGAAAGATTTTACCGATACACGAACGGTTTACCTGACCGGGCAAGCATCCTTCTCTGTCCGTAAGAATCCGGAGCAACCCTTTATTGTGAAGACGACTTACCTTGATGTCCAGGCGTTGGGTACTGTCTTTACCGTGGAGGCTTATCCGGGCGACTCCTGTTCCATGGCAACATTGGAGGAAGGTAGTGTGCTGGTATCCGTCAGGAATGAAGACATTCAGCCGACTGTGCTAAAGCCTGACCAACAGTTGGTTTATTCGCATTCGGAACATACCGTGATGGTCCATTCTATCGACGCTTCCTTATATAATATGGAAAGAAACGGCTATCTGATATTTGAAAATACATCTTTCAGCCGTCTGATGGCCTCTTTGGAACGTAAGTTCAATGTGACGATTCATTATAATTCCCAAAAGTTTGCGGGAGAATATTATAATGTCAAATTCTCGCCGGATGAAAAGCTGGAAGATGTGCTGAACATTCTGCAACAACTGATTGGTATACATTATAAAATAAAAGGAAAGGTGGTATTTATAAACTAAAATATAGGAGTAAACAAATATGAACAAAAGAAAACCGGAAAGACAGAAAGTACGAAAATCCCTCTTTCCGGAATTCGAAATCGAATCTTGAACATCATTGGATTGACGAGTAAATCGTCATGGTTTTATTAATATTCAATTTTCAAATGTACAAATATATGAAATTAACTAATCTAATACGTATAAATAACGGAAAAAGTGTATCCAGGCTGTTGTTTATTACAGCTTTATCTTCCATCAATTTGTTTTCTTATGCGCAACATCAACAAGTGCGCCTGACCGGAAGCAATGTAACACTGAAGACAGCCTTCAAACAAATCGAGCAACAGACCAAACTGTTTGTCGATTATA
The DNA here is from genome assembly GCF_000969835.1 of Parabacteroides goldsteinii DSM 19448 = WAL 12034. Classification (GTDB taxonomy): domain Bacteria; phylum Bacteroidota; class Bacteroidia; order Bacteroidales; family Tannerellaceae; genus Parabacteroides; species Parabacteroides goldsteinii. The sequence continues at coordinate 634,362 of NZ_KQ033912.1, read as the reverse complement.
ACACGCAGGAAGTGAACGATTCCCGCGTCCTGACAAAGTTACCGAAGAACAGTAATGTGAAAGAGGTTATGGAACAGTTGCTGGAAGGTTCCGGTTGTTCGATAACGTTCAGTAACGGACATATTATTATCAACAAGCAAGCCCGTACTGTTTCTTCAACGAAAAAGATATCAGGAGTTGTGAAGGATGAAACCGGTGAACCCGTTATTGGTGCGAATGTAGTCGTAAAGGGAACAACGAACGGGACAGTTACGGATATGAACGGACGGTATAGTCTGGAAGTCCCGGAAGGTGGTGTGTTGCAGATATCTTATATCGGTTACAACACCCAGGAAGTAAAGGTTGGAAGCGGAGATGTCGTAAATGTTTCACTTCGCGAGGATTCCGAAGCCTTGGATGAGGTTGTGGTTATCGGTTATGGTACGGTAAAGAAGAGCGACCTGACGGGAGCTGTCGGTTCCGTGCAGATGAAGGACGTGAGCCAGGTGGGTATAACCAGTGCCGACCGTGCGTTGCAGGGACAAATAGCCGGTGTGCAGGTTAATGCCAGAACCGGTCAGCCAGGTGAATCAATGATGATTCGTGTCCGTGGAAGTAACTCCCTGGCAGGTGGTAACGAACCGCTTTATGTCATTGACGGTATGCCGGTAGAAAAGATGAATTCGGATATTAATCCGGAAGACATTCTGTCGATGGAAGTATTGAAAGATGCATCTTCTACGGCTATCTACGGTTCACGTGGTGCAAACGGTGTCGTTATGATTACGACGAAAAGAGGACGTACCGGCGATACGGTCCTTGAATATAATGGATATGTCGGTGTTTCTTCTTTAAGAAAGAAACTGGACTTACTGGGAAAAGATGATTATATCGCCATGGTAAATGAAGTTTCCCAGAATGACGGGAACGGTATTGCCATCACACCGGAGCAAGCAGCTCTGCTGCCGAACAATGACTGGCAGGATCTGGCTTATCAGACTGCCTTGACGCATAGTCATCAGGTATCTGTTTCGGGCGGTACGGATAAAACGAAGTTGTACTCCTCTCTGAACTATATGAACCAGGAAGGTATTATCAAAGGTTCTGATTATAACCGTTTTGCATTGCGTATTAATGGCGACCAGAAGCTGGCGAGAAATTTGTCGTTGAATGCCAGTATTGCTTATTCATACGGAACTCAGAATACAGCGAACAGTAATGCGGATGGCTGGGGAGCGATTGCTTATACGGCAATGGTCATGGCTCCGATACAGGAAATAAGAGATGCCGATGGCAAGTACACCAATTTCTCGGGAACTCCCTGGGGAGGAACAAACCCTGTCGGTATGGCTGAATTGTATAAGAATAAAACCGTTAATTCCCGCTTACTGGCGAATATGTCGCTTATCTATGAGATTATCGACGGATTGACTTTCCGGGTGAATGCCGGTGCTGAAGTCAATGCGGGTAGTTCCGATCGGTACATTCCGATTGGTTTGTCTGCCGGAGGTAAATTGGATGGTGATGCATCTAAGTCAAAATCTAATTATTATACTATTATTAATGAGAATATTTTGACCTACGACAAGCGGTTCAATAAGAATCATGCATTGAACCTGATGGGTGGTGTTACTTTCCAGACCTATCAGTATAATGATTTGGGCGGCTCAGGTACAGGATTTCTGCGCGATGTCTATGAAACGAATAATTTGGGAGTAGCCTCTACACCCGGAACTCCGTCTTCCGGTTACAGCGATTACCGGATGGCTTCTTTCCTGGGACGTGCCAATTATAACCTGATGGAAAGATATCTGTTGACTGTCACCGCACGATATGACGGTTCGTCTAAATTCAGTAAGAACCATAAATTCGCTTTCTTCCCTTCCGCCGCATTGGCCTGGCGTTTGTCGGAAGAGAATTTTATGCAAGATATTGATTGGCTGAGCAATCTGAAACTGCGTGCCAGTATCGGACAGACCGGTAATCAATCTATTAGCCCGTATCAGACTTTCGCCCGTCTGGGAACTTCCGGTCCTATTTTCGGTGATGGAAAAGATATTGGTTTCGGTTTGTCCTCCATGGCAAACGACGACTTGAAATGGGAAACAACTACACAAACGGATATAGGTGTCGACTTCGGATTCTTTTCCAACCGCCTGAATATCGGTTTTGACTATTATTGGAAACAAACGCGTGACTTGCTGTATAATGCGACTCTTCCCCCGTCTTCCGGATATTCTTCTATGCTGAGAAACTTAGGACGTATTGATAATAAAGGTTTTGAAATATCTATCAATACAATCAATATGAAAGGAAAAGTGAACTGGACGACTAATTTGAATATTACATCCAATAGATCAATCGTGAAAGATTTGGGTTCGGATGTGTATGGAAATAAGATTCAGCGGATAGATGCTCCTATCGGTGGCGGAAACTGGTTCCCTCTGTTTGTCGGTAAAGCTCCGTTCCAATTGTATGGCTACGAAATAGAAGGTATTTATCAGACGGATGAAGAAGCTCGTTTGAATGGCGAAGCAACCAAGAAAGCAGGTGATTACCGGTATAAAGACACGGACGGGAAAGCTGGTATTACAACAGGTGATAAAACGATTATTGCAAATACGCAGCCTAAGTTTACTTTCGGTCTGACGAATATTATCAATTGGAATAACTTCGAGTTATCATTCCTGTTAATAGGTAGTGTTGGTGGTGATATCGTTAATGAATTTAATAAAAGTATCACTAATATCGGTGGCACATGGAATATCCGCAAAGATGTTTGGGAAAACCATTGGACTCCTGAAAATCCGAATGCCAAATATGCACGTGCTTCTGTTGCGACCAAGGATTATCTGGCCTTCGGTGACCCGAGTTCGGTTTGGGTGGAAAACGGTTCGTATCTGCGATTCAAAGATATCAAACTGGCTTATACGTTGCCGTCTCAATGGTTCGCAGGTTCCCGTAAACCTAATATCTCGGTTTATCTGAGCGGACAGAATCTGATTACGATTACAAGCTATTCTCATTATGACCCGGAAGCATCCTGGACGTCTTCTGCCGTGAACGGATGGGACAGAGGGGTTTACCCGTCTGCGAAATCATTTACTTTGGGTTTACAGGTTAAATTTTAATACGTATGAAAAGAATGAAAACACTGATTAAAAATATATTGCTGGCTGTACCGGTTATTCTGTCTGCTTCTTGCTCCGATTGGCTGGAAGAAGACCCGAAAACATTTATTTCTCCCTCTTCCTTCTATCAAACGGTGGAAGATTTTGACGGAGCTTTGAAAGGGTTATATCCTCAGGGACAAAATCTGAATCTGACGGAAGTTTTTGCCGACTATAATGATAAGCCTGAATCGGCTGAACAGGTCGGGGATATCTGGGCAAATAATCCGGGATATGGTTTTTATGCCTTTAGAAATGCCTGGTCCGGCCCATACAGTACGATAAAGAATGCGAATATGATATTGGAGTCGATAGAAGATAAGGATTTTACTGCCGAAACCAAGAATCGTATTATCGGTGAGGCGAAATGTTTGCGTGCCTGGTCTTATTTTACATTGGTCCAGTTCTTTGGAGATGTCCCTTTGCGGGATAAAGTCGTGACCAGTGATGCCGACGTGGCAATAGACCGTACGCCGCAGGCTGATATCTATAAGTTTATTTTTGACGATATTCTGGATGCGGAACAAAAGCTTCCGGAAGAAGCGCAGGATATGGGACGTGTAAATAAATGGGTCGTAAAAGCGATTATGGCACGTATCTATCTGACTTCTGCCGGCTTCCCGATGAATCAGAAAGAAAATTATGCGAAAGCCAAAGAGAAAGCGCTTGAAGTAATCAACAGCGGTCAGTATTCTTTGATGCCTACCTTCGATAAAGTCTTTAAGACGGAATGTTATACGGCTGAAACTATCTGGGCTCAGTTGTTCTCCGCTCCCGATAGCTATAGCGGTATGCATAATGAATCTTCACCGATTGGCAGTCAGACAGCCTTGTATCTTCCGACAGATGCTTTTATCGCCAGCTTCGATAAAGGTGATATGCGTAAAGAATGGGGAATTAAACCTGAATATGTAAATGCGAAAGGAAATAAAGTCATCGCGCGTACATATTATAATAAGTATATCAATGAAGAGTATCTGGAACAGGAGTTGCCAGCATCTAATACCAATATTTTAACCTGGCAGACTCAATTGATTCGTTTGGCTGAAATGTATCTGATTGCCGCCGAAGCTGAAAATGAGATAAACGGACCGGTCGGTGCTTATCAATATATCAATGCTATCCGTAAACGTGCCCGTGTCGACCAGAACGATCCGACAAACGTGCCTGACTTGAGCGGACTTTCTCAGGACCAGTTCCGTGAAGCCGTTCTGCTGGAACGTCAGCATGAATTGTATGAAGAAGGTTTTGCTTGGTACGATTTGAAACGTACCCAGACATTCGATAAGGTACAGAAAGCGCGTGGCAGCAGATTGAATGTCCCTATCGGTGCTTACAACAATACTTGGTTGATTCCTGATACCGAAATTCTGAATAATAATATACCTCAGAATCCGGATTACAGATAATTAATGTAGAATACATGAAGGGCCGGTCTGAGTTATTATTGGATTGGCCCTTCCTATATCCGTAAAATACGAATGAAAAAGCAATTTATTTATTTTTTGTCTTTGTTTGTTATGTGCCTGGCTGCTTGCAGTAATCCGGTTGATCCGACGGCATTAAACCTGGATTCGGCGAACATAAACCGGTTGATTCCTTTTCGTGGAGAACTGAATAATGGTGTGAAACAACTTTATCCGGAAGAACCTTATAAAGCATTCTGGGCGGAGAACTGGAAAACTCCCGAGCAGTCAATATCCTGGAAAGTCAATACGGACGGTGAAGACTACATGGCTGAAATGATCGTTTCTGTCAACCGGATGGGAGATGGGGAAGAAACGGAATTGGTATTATCCAATGGAACGGACAGTGTTATTTGCCGGATAAATACAACCGGATGGCAGCGTTGCCGGTTCCCCCGCCCTTTACATTTTAATAAGGGGACTTCCGTTTTATCTTTAAAGATTGGCAAACCCGGTAAGCAGGATGATTTTAATGTGTATCTGTACTCGTTGGAACTCACCCGGCCGGAGACTTATGAGCGGTTGCGGGCGGAAGCTACATCACTTCGCTGTAATACATCCTGGATGGCGGATTTGCCTTATGGCTTTTTCTTCCACTGGAATTCAAAGAGTATGCCCCAATCAGGAGAGCCGTTAGCCTATGAGGATGCAGTCAATAACTTTGATGTGGACCGCTTTGCACGAACTGTTTACGAATGTGGCGGGAAGTTGATATTTTTTACAACGTCGTGGGCGGAATATTATTTTCCGGCTCCGATACAGGCAATCGATTCTATTTTGCCGGGACGTACCACAAAGAGAGATTTAGTGGCTGATTTATCTGATGCGTTGGGTAAATACGGCATTCGTCTGATTCTGTATTACCATGTCGGTCATGGAGACAAAGAATGGTGGGACAAGCAGCATTATACACGTGATAATGCAGGAGATTTGTTTACAAATGTGGAAAAGATAGTGGGAGAGATTAGCCAGCGGTATGGAAATCGTCTGGCCGGTTTGTGGATGGATGACGGTATCGGTTATTATCCTAACGGCGCTTCGTTTGAAAAGATTGCTAAAGCCGCCAAAAGTGGAAATAAGGAGTTGGCGATTTGTTTTAATTCCTGGATATTGCCGAAACTGACGGACTTTCAGGATTATTATGCTGGCGAACTGGGTTTGTCTTTGGCCAGTGCCGGTGTTAACGATCCTTCTCTTCCGCTGGATGGGGACGGATTGTTTCACGGTGGCCCTCAGGATGGTTTACAGGCGACTTTCTCCGGAACATTGGAGCCGGGTGACTGGACGCACATTTATAAAGATTCCATTATCGGCGATCCTGTTCTTTCCATTGACGAATTGACGCAGGTAGTGAAAGAATCTAACAAGCGGAAAAATCTTCCGATGATTAATGTCCGGATTTATCAGGATGGAACGATTTCTCCGAAATCGTATGCTTTGTTGAAAGAACTGAACAATCGTATCAGTAAAGGAGAATGACCGGAAATTATCGAATATGAAGCGAATGGAGGCTCAGAAATAAGAATTCAATTGATTGAGGGCAGGTTCTCTGTTAAAATGCAAGATGAACCGCCCTCTTTTATTGATAAATGAAAGAAAAAGTAAGATTTTTCTTTTAAATCCTTTGCTCGTACAAATTATTATTCTACATTTGCAGCGTCAAACAAAATAAAGACGATAAGAAAAGATGATGAACAATGTATTACATATTATTCTCGTGGTGGTCCTTCTAGTCATTAGTAGGTAAGGAGAAAGGTGTGTAAGAAGTTGTGAAGTCGTAAAAGATATTTCTTAAGCCTTTCTCCATATAGAGAAGGGCTTTTTTATTGACTAAAAGATAAAAACAGATATGATGAAGAATCCGTTAAGAAGCTCCTATAGCACAGAAGGCAGACGTATGGCCGGAGCCCGTGCATTATGGCGTGCCAACGGCATGAAAGAAGAACAGTTCGGTAAACCGATCATTGCCATTGTGAATTCATTTACCCAGTTTGTACCGGGCCATGTGCATCTACACGAGATCGGACAGCAGGTAAAAGCGGAAATCGAAAAGCTCGGTTGCTTTGCCGCAGAATTTAATACGATCGCTATTGATGACGGTATTGCTATGGGACATGACGGAATGCTTTATTCTCTGCCTTCCCGCGACATCATTGCTGACAGTGTGGAATATATGGTGAATGCGCATAAGGCGGATGCTATGGTTTGTATCAGTAACTGCGACAAGATTACTCCGGGTATGCTGATGGCCAGTATGCGTCTGAATATTCCGACAATCTTTGTATCCGGCGGTCCGATGGAAGCCGGTAATCTGGACGGACGTGCACTCGATTTGATCGACGCCATGATTGAAGCGGCTGACGATTCTATCAGCGACGAACAAGTAGAAAAGGTGGAACGTTCCGCTTGCCCGACCTGCGGTTGCTGTTCCGGCATGTTCACGGCTAACTCTATGAACTGTCTGAACGAAGCGATTGGATTGGCTCTTCCCGGCAACGGAACAGTTGTTGCAACACATGCCAACCGTACCCGCCTGTTCAAAAAAGCGGCGAAGATGATTGTTGATAATGCCTTTAAATATTATCGTGACGGCGATGATTCCGTATTGCCTCGCAGTATTGCCACCCGGCAGGCCTTTCTGAATGCTATGTCGCTGGATATTGCCATGGGGGGATCGACGAATACAGTCCTTCACCTGTTGGCCGTGGCTCATGAAGCGGAAGTCGATTTTACAATGAAAGACATCGATATGCTTTCACGCAAAACACCGGTTATCTGTAAAGTGGCTCCGAGTTGTTCTTATCATGTGGAAGATGTGAACCGTGCCGGAGGTATCATCGGTATCATGAATGAGCTGGTAAAAGCCGGTCTGGTGGACGGCTCCGTGAAACGTGCGGATGGTCTGACTTTGAATGAGGCTATCGACCAATACTGCATTACCTCTGTAAATGTAATGGAAGAAGCAATCAATATTTATAAAAGTGCTCCGGCCCACCGTTTCAATCTGGTGCTCGGATCGCAGGAAAGTTATTATAAAGAACTGGATACCGACCGTGCAACCGGATGTATCCGCGATGTGGAACATGCTTATGTGAAAGACGGTGGTCTGGCTGTTCTGTATGGAAATATTGCACAGGACGGTTGTGTGGTTAAAACAGCCGGGGTAGACGAAAGTATCTTCCGTTTTGCCGGTCCTGCCAAAGTATTCGATTCGCAGGATGCCGCTTGCGAAGGTATCCTGAAAGATCAAGTCGTCTCCGGCGATGTCGTCGTTATCACCTATGAAGGTCCTAAGGGTGGTCCGGGTATGCAGGAAATGTTGTATCCTACCTCTTATATAAAGAGTAAACACCTGGGTAAAGAATGTGCGCTAATCACAGACGGACGCTTCAGCGGTGGAACATCAGGTTTGTCAATCGGACATATTTCTCCCGAAGCGGCTGCCGGCGGAGCGATTGGCTTAGTGAAAGACGGCGATATTATCGAAATTAATATTCCCGAAAGAACCATACATGTAAAGGTGACAGACGAAGAACTGGCCAAACGCCGTGAAGCGGAAGAGGCCCGCGGAACAAAAGCCTTTACACCTCCTTTCCGCCAACGTACGGTATCGAAAGCACTGAAAGCATATGCAAAGATGGTTGCTTCGGCCGATAAGGGCGGTGTACGAATAGTAGAAGATTAATTAGTAACAAAGAGTATTCTTTCCCCTCTTGAGAGGGGATAAGGGGTGTGTTAAAGTTCAGCTCTATTGGATAGCATTAACACACCCCCTACCCCCTCTCAAGAGGGGAAAGGTTACCATCAGACAATAAAACAACAAATATGGAACAAAAGATAACCGGTTCGGAAGCTTTGCTGAAAGCGCTGATCGCTGAAGGAGTAGATACTATCTTCGGTTATCCGGGTGGGCAGGCGATACCAATTTACGATAGTTTATACGATTACAGAGATCAGTTAAAACATATTCTGGTGCGCCACGAACAAGGTGCAACACATGCTGCACAGGGATATGCCCGTGTTTCCGGAAAAGTGGGAGTAACGGTGGTTACTTCGGGTCCCGGGGCAACCAATACCATCACTGGTATTGCCGATGCGCTGATGGACAGTACACCGATGGTGGTGATTGCCGGCCAGGTTCCGTCTCCGCTGCTTGGAACAGATGCTTTCCAGGAAGTTGATGTGATCGGTATCACACAACCGATTACCAAATGGGCTTACCAGATACGCCGCCCGGAAGAAATTGCTTGGGCCGTTTCCCGTGCTTTCTATATCGCATCGACTGGTCGCCCGGGACCTGTGGTACTGGATTTGGCGAAAGATGCACAGGTGGGTTTGGTAGATTATGAGTATCAGAAAGTGGATTATGTTCGTAGTTACCAGCCTGAACCGGATATCAGGGAGGAACGTATCGAGGTGGCTGCTTCATTGATAAATAATGCCAAAAAGCCATTCTGTCTGGTAGGGCAGGGGGTTATCCTGGGAGGAGCCGAAGAAGAACTGAAAGAATTCTTGTTGAAAAACGATATACCAGCCGGTTCTACCGTATTGGGCTTGTCTGCATTACCTTCGGACTTCCCATTAAATAAAGGTATGTTGGGGATGCATGGAAATGTCGGACCGAACCGCAAGACAAACGAATGTGACGTGCTGATTGCTATCGGTATGCGTTTCGATGACCGTGTAACCGGCGACCTGAAGACTTATGCCAAGCAGGCAAAGATTATCCACCTGGATATCGACAATTCGGAGATCGGAAAGAATGTGCCGGTCGACGTGAAAGTGCTGGGAAATGCCAAGCATACGATTCCGATGATTACGGCTTTACTGGAAGAACGGAAGCGTCCGGAATGGAATGCTGAATTCGAACCAGATGAAAAAGAGGAATATAATAAGGTAATAGAAAAAGAACTCTATCCTACCGAAGGCCAACTGAAAATGGGCGAAGTAGTCCGTAAGGTTTCCGAAGCAACCGATAATGATGCGATTCTGGTTACGGATGTAGGTCAGAACCAGATGATGGGTGTTCGCTATTTCAAATATAAACAAACACGCAGCGTAGTTACTTCAGGAGGTTTGGGAACGATGGGCTTTGGCCTTCCCGCCGCCATTGGAGCGAAGCTGGGAGCGCCTGACCGTACGGTCTGTTTCTTTACCGGCGACGGTGGTATCCAGATGACTATCCAGGAGTTGGGAACTATCATGCAGGAAAATCTGAATGTAAAGATCATCGTTCTTAACAACAATTTCCTGGGAATGGTACGCCAGTGGCAGGAGCTGTTCTTCAACGAACGGTATTCGAATACCATCATGAAGAATCCGGATTTTGTAGCGATAGCCAAGGCTTTTGGTATTGCTTCCCGTGCGGTAGATAAACGGGAAGACTTGGATGAGGCGATTGCTGAAATGTTGAATCACGATGGTGCCTATATGTTGGTTGCCAATGTGGAAACTTGTGGTATGGTATATCCGATGGTTCCGGCCGGAGGAAGCGTGACAAACATGATTTTGGGTGATAAGTAAGGAGGAGAAACTATGAATACAAAACAATTATATACCGTTATTATCTTTTCGGAAAACACTGTTGGTCTTCTGAATCAGATAACTGTTATCTTTACGCGCCGGCAACTGAACATTGAGACGCTTTCTGTTTCTCCCTCTGCTATAAAGGGAATACATAAGTTTACAATTACTACCTTTGCCGACGAGGATACGATCGACAAGGTCGTAAAACAGATTGACAAGCGTGTGGATATCCTGAAAGCCTATTATAATACGGATGAAGACCTGGTTTACCAGGAAATCGCTCTTTATAAACTGAGTACCGAACTCTTTATCAAGATGGGGACGGTTGAGGATCTGATCCGTAAGTACAATGCCCGTATCCTTGAAATGAATGAGGATTGTGTGGTGTTGGAAAAGAGTGGTCATTATGATGAGACACAGGCTTTGTTTAAAGAATTGAGTGAGACGATCGGTGTCCTGCAATTTATCCGTTCCGGACGCGTTGCTATAACGAAGAGTAAGGTAGAACGTCTGAGCGACATGTTATCTGCAATGGAAAAGAAGTTGCAGGAAAAACATGTCTGAGAATAATAAGGAAACATTTTGTAAATAAAGTAAATTATGGAGAAGAACAAAGTAGGAGAATTTCATTTCGTAACAGAGTCTTATCTGATGGACTTCCGGGGACGTATTACAATCCCTATGATCGGAACTTATTTGTTGCATGCTGCTTCTTGCCATGCCGCCGACCGTGGATTCGGATATAACGATATGACCGAAAGGCATACCGCCTGGGTTCTTTCCCGTCTGGCTATCGAGATGACTTCTTATCCTGCCATGTCTGAATCCGTAACTTTATATACCTGGGTGGATGAGGTCGGTAAGTTGTTTACCAGCCGTTGCTTTGAACTGGTGAACGGCGAAGGCAAGACCTTTGGCTTTGCCCGCTCTATCTGGGCGGCTATCGATATGGAAACCCGCCGCCCGACCTTGCTCGATGTGGAGGGCCTGAGTGCTTATATCACCGACCGTCCCTGTCCGATTGAAAAACCGGGTAAAATTGCTCCGGTGGAAAACAACACTTCCGGCGAACCTTACCGTGTGAAGTACAGTGACCTAGACGTAAACGGCCACCTGAACAGTATCAAATACATGGAACACCTGCTCGACTTGTTCGATATCAGCCTGTTCCGAGAAAAAGAGATAAGCCGTTTCGAAATAGCTTATCAGTCCGAAGGAAAGTATGGGATGGAGCTGACTCTCCATAACCAGGAAGTATCCCCCGGTAAATATAATATGGCAATCTGTAACGACGGCAAAGCCATCAGCCGCGCTGCCGTTACCTGGATCTGAAAAACAAATTATTTTATATACATTTTAATAGTAAAAAGAAAATGGCAGTAATGAATTTTGGCGGCGTTGACGAAAACGTAGTAACCCGCGAAGAATTTCCGTTGGAAAAGGCAAGAGAAGTATTGAAAGACGAAACAATCGCTGTAATAGGTTACGGCGTACAAGGTCCTGGCCAGAGCCTGAACCTGCGCGACAACGGTTTTAACGTAATTGTAGGACAACGTAAAGGTGGTAAGACCTGGGAAAAGGCTGTTGCTGACGGTTGGGTACCGGGCGAAACACTGTTCGATATCGAAGAAGCATGCGAAAAAGCAACTATCATCCAGTATCTGCTTTCAGATGCTGCTCAGATTGAAGTTTGGCCACGCATCAAAAAATATCTGACTCCGGGTAAGGCTTTGTATTTCTCTCACGGATTCGGTATCACTTACAAAGAACGTACAAACATCATCCCTCCTGCTGATGTAGACGTAATTCTGGTCGCTCCGAAAGGTTCAGGTACTTCACTGCGCCGTATGTTCTTGCAGGGTCGTGGTCTGAACTCAAGCTACGCAATCTTCCAGGATGCAACAGGCAAAGCATGGGATCGCGTGATTGCACTGGGTATCGGTGTCGGTTCTGGTTACTTGTTTGAAACAACATTCAAGAAAGAAGTTTATTCTGACCTGACTGGCGAACGTGGTACTTTGATGGGAGCTATCCAGGGATTACTGTTGGCTCAGTACGAAACTTTGCGTGAAAACGGTCACGAACCTTCTGAAGCATTCAATGAAACAGTAGAAGAACTGACTCAGTCATTGATGCCGTTGTTCGCAGAAAACGGTATGGACTGGATGTATGCTAACTGTTCAACAACTGCACAGCGTGGTGCTTTGGATTGGATGGGCCCGTTCCACGATGCTACAAAACCGGTGTTCCAGAAACTGTATAACGAAGTTGCCTGCGGTAACGAAGCACAGCGTTCTATCGACACAAACAGCAAGCCTGACTATCGTGAAGGTCTGGAAAAAGAACTGGCTGCTCTTCGCGAAAGTGAAATGTGGCGTGCAGGTGCTGTTGTTCGTAAACTTCGTCCTGAAAACAACTAATAAATGGTGATACATTAATAGTTAAACATTTTGTGATATAGAAACGGCAATCCGGCTTTTCGGGTTGCCGTTTTTTTATGGTTTATGTAATGTGTTAATGGTTAAAAAATGTTTTTGGTTGCAACTGTTATTGATTTTTCATCCCAATATGTATGTCATTGTTTGAATGTGGATTTTAGATAAAAAAATCAATTAAATGGTGGTTAAAATATATTTATTAGAGCAATAAATATACATAATTATGCTTGTATTAAATAATGATAAGTTATATTTGCTGATGGAGATACTGTAGTTTGTAGAGTGGGAATATAGAAGAGTGTTGTGTGTAATGATCAGTATATCTTTGTTTTAGTTAACTTTATTTTATTGCAATGTATGCCAGTCACTTTTATCCTAGAAAAGTGTAACCTCTAATGAAATGAACGCTATTGTGATTAATTTTATTTAATTAAAGACTTGAATTTAGCTATGTGGACCAACTCAAAACTAATTAGATCACTGATGATTTCTGTATTGTTGGGTGCGGCAGGTACGATTGCTGCCAATCCTACAGGTCCGGAAACGATGGTAGTACAACAGGGTAATAAGGTAACCGGCCTGGTAGAGGACCAGATGGGACCTGTTGCCGGAGCTTCTGTTGTAGTGAAAGGAACCACTATCGGTACGATAACCGATAGTTATGGAAAGTTTACTCTGGATAATGTTCGGCGGGGAGCGGTTATTGTGATCTCCTTCGTCGGTTTAGCCACACAGGAGATCACCTGGAACGGGCAATCTATCTTAAATGTAAAATTAAGTGATGCGACACAGGATCTGGATGAAGTGGTTGTCGTTGCTTATGGAACGGCTAAGAAATCAACCTTCACCGGATCGGCCTCTGTTGTAAAAGCTGAAAAACTCGAAAAGATTATGGGTTCCGGCTTTGCAGAAGCATTGCAGGGAATGAGCGCCGGTGTGAATGTCGTGAATGTACAGGGTAACCCCGGAGCTGATGCCCGTGTGGAGATCCGTGGTATTGCTTCCATGTCCGGAAAGGCAGATCCGTTGTATATTGTGGACGGGATGCCTTACGATGGAAAACTGAACCAGATCAATCCTACGGACATCGAATCAATGACGGTATTGAAGGATGCGGCGGCCACTTCGCTCTACGGTTCGCGTGCAGCAAACGGCGTCGTAATGATTACAACCAAGCGGGGTAAATCAGAAAAACCGCGTATTAACTTCCGCGGAGGTTGGGGTACTTCGGATAATGCTGTCAAGAATCCGAAAAAAGCCGATCCGTACCAGCAGCTGGAAAATACCTGGTATGCCTTGTATTATGATGCCCTTCTTTATGACGGCATGAATATGCAACAGGCGGGCGATTATGCTTCGTCGCAGGCATTGACCAAACAGGTAAAGGCTACAAAAGATTCGAATGGTAATCTGATTTATGTCACTCCGTTCAGACATATCAATGAAAATTACGTATTGCATGATGGCAATGGGAATCCTTACATGAATCCTAATCTGGAATATGTCTGGGATGAAGATGATTGGGATGTCTACAAAGCTATCTTCTCCCGTAAACTGCGCCAGGATTATAGTGTGGATATAAGTGGTCAGGCCAATGGTGGAAAAACAGCCTATTTCTTCTCCGGCGGTTATCTGGACGACCAGGGATATGGTAACCGGCAGTATTATAAACGTTATTCTTTCCGTACAAACCTGAGTACAGAGTTGTTCGATTGGTGGAAAGTGGCCGGTAGCCTTTCTTATTCGCGTCATCGCCAGAACCTTTCCGGTGGTGCCAGCCGTGCGGCTAACTTTACGACGACTTTGTCTTCACCCTGGTTACGTAATGAAGATAATACCGGTTGGGTAGTTTCTGAAAAAACAGGGGAACGGATGTACAGTTACGGTAAATATACCAATAACTTCTTTGGTGCCCATATCCTGAATAACTCGGGTGATTATTGGGATAATCCGAACGATGACAGTTTCGATAACAATATGGGACATATCCTGTCTGCCCAGGTAAATACAGAGTTTACTCTGCCTTTCAACCTGAAATTCCGTTCGGCTTTGAATATTGACGATTACTGGTATCGTACCATGCAATATACTTCCGCCGTACATGGTAGCGGACAGACTGCACCTTATGGTATTTCTATACTGGCAGACGGAGGTTATGCCAGCCGTTATAATTTCAATAAACGCTCCACCACCTGGAATAATGTATTGTCAGGTGAATGGGTGATCGGTGACCATACGATTTCTGGTTTGGTCGGACATGAGTGGTATACCTGGGATTCCCACTACGAACAAGGTTGGGGTGAAGGTATCATGGAACTGGGTAAATATGAATTGTCGAATACCACCAAGAACTTCGGTGTTTCCGGCGGACGTGATAAATACTCTCTGCTTTCGTTCTTTGGTAAAGTCGATTATAACTTCTTGAATAAGTATTACTTGTCCGCTTCGCTTCGTGAGGATGGTTCTTCCCGTTTCAGCTCTGATCATCGCTGGGGTACATTCTGGTCGACAGGCGGTTCATGGCGAATATCGAAAGAAGGTTTTATGGAAGACCTGAAATGGATTGATAACCTTTCGTTGCGTGGTAGTTACGGTACGACTGGTAATGATAAGCTGATCGTGCGTGAATCGAATGGTAAGGCAGGGGATGAAGTCCTTTACGGATACCAGGGTACTTATGAAAGTGATGACCTGTATCTGAAATCCGGTTTAAAACCATCTACCTATCCGACACCGGACTTGAAGTGGGAAAGTAATCAGCAATGGAATATCGGTTTGGATTTTTCCGTATTCAACCGACTTAGCGGTACAGTGGAATATTATTCCCGTACTTCCCATGATTTGTTGTATTATAAGGAACTGCCTCTGTCTGCCCAGGTTGGTAGTGCATCTGGGTATAATATGAATATCGGTGACCTGCGTAATAGCGGGATTGAAATCACATTGAATGCGAATATCCTTACAACGAAAGATTTCAGATGGGATATCGATGCCAACATGAGTACGCTGAAAAATGAGGTGACTTATTTGCCTACAGGTCCTTACACCTATTCCGGTACGGCCTGTACCTACAAGATGGAAGAAGGCAAGTCCCTGTATGAATTTATCGCCCCCCAGTACGATGGTGTTAATCCGGAAACCGGAGTACCCGGCTGGTTGATCCGCGATGGTAACGGCGGTTGGAAACGTACGGAAAAGCAGGAAGAAGTAACGACAGACGATTTTGTGTACTGTGGCTCCGCGATTCCCAAAGTGTTCGGTGCTATCACCAATAACTTCCAGTTCAAAGGGATCGACTTGTCGTTCATGTTCTATTATTCTTATGGTTCCAAAATATCGGACTATACATATAAAGAACGTATCATGAACCGTCCGGGTGTCGGTGTGATACAGGAGTTGGTTGAGGACAGATGGCGTCAGCCGGGCGATACGGATGTGCTTATCCCACGTTGGTCGTACAACCAGTATGGCGCGACGGTAAAATATGCAGATAACTTCGTGTTCGACAACCACTACTGGCGTCTGAGAAACCTGACATTAGGCTATACGCTGCCTAAGAGCCTTACCCGCAAGGCCCTGGTAGAAAACCTGCGTGTTTATGTAACCGGTAATAACCTGTTGACTTTCGGTCCTGCCAAAAAACGCTACACAGACCCCGAAACAGGTATAATGGGTAACAGTTATAACGGTAATGCTGAAACCGATAACGGTATTCAGGGTTCGAGAAGACTGTATATGGTCGGTATTCAAATCACATTGTAAACGTAAAAAATGATATTTATGAAACGATTTATAAATATATCCTTCCTGTCCCTGGTTTTTGCTGGTATGGCCCTGACCGGATGTAACGACGACCTGACAACCAGCTCCTATGTGAAAGTAAACGATGAAGATGTACTGGGGAATGTCTCCCAGTTGGAAAAAGTATTGACTTCAGCCTATAAGCAGCTGTATTTTAATACCGATAAAGGCGACCGTGTGTATGCTGGTCTTCCCGGATTCCAGATGTATGTCGATGCGAGTGGTGCCGACGTGATCAGCCATACCAATATGGGAGGTGATCAGGTAACAGCATACCAGTATTCCAACTCAAAAACACAGGCTGACGGAAATGCCTCAAAAATCTGGTCGATGTGCTATAATGTGATCAACCGTGCCAATATCATCCTGACCAATGTGGATGCCGCTGCCGGTGATGAGACACAGAAGAAACATATCAAAGGTCAGGCGCTGGCGATGCGTGGAATCCAGTATTTCCATCTGATCCAGAATTACCAACAGACGTATGCGATAGCTAAAAGCAAGCGTGGGGTGATCCTGCGTACCTCTTCCGATGATGAATCCCATAAAGGTTTTTCTACCGTAGAGGAAGTCTATACCCAGATTGTGTCCGACCTGACGACGGCTAAAACATTGCTTGCCGATTATAATCCGGACGATATGTGGCTGATCAACTCCAAAATATGTTCGGGAATCCTGGCCCGTGTTTACCTGGTGATGCAGAACTGGGACGGCGCTTACAACGAAGCCAAGATCGTCTACGACCAGCACAGCCAGTTGATGACCCGCGAACAATACCGTTCCGGTTTCGACGATATGATCTCCGGCAATTATGCGGAAGTGGTATGGGCCATGAAATATACAGCCGATAATAACCTGGGCGGTAGTACGCAGTTCAATTTCTGGTATAACCAGGATGCCAGCTACGGTGAGGGTTATGCCGACGGCCCTATCTATTCGTTCCTTGACTACTTCGTGGATGAGCAGTTTGTGAAACTGTTTGAAGAAAAAGAAGACCGTTACCAGTTCTGGAAACGTACGAACAATGCGAATACGGAAATCAATACAAAATGGGCTTTCGACAAATACAAGCATTATGGTGAAGACGGCGGAAGCGTTATTCAAAGCGCTACCCGTCCGGAAGTCTGCCTGATGCGCGGAGCAGAAATGCTGCTGATCATGGCCGAAGCTGCAGCCCAAAAGGGTAATTCCGGTGAGGCCCTGAATCTGCTGAACCGTTTGCAGGTGGCGCGTAATGCTACCCCGACAACCAATGCTGGAGGCGAAGCTTTGCTGGAAGACATCTATGTGGAACGCCGTAAAGAGTTGATCTGTGAAGGACAAGCCGGTTTTTATGACTTGGTGCGCCTGCAAAAGAGATTGGTTCGTATCGGTGAATCAACTACCAATCCTGCCGGACATTACGTATGGGGCATGCAGTATCTGAACGGATATAATGCGCTCGATCCGCAACCGATAGGGACGCTGGAGTCGAACGATTACCGTTTCTTCTGCCAAATCCCGCAAATGGAAATCCTGAATAATGATGCGATCTCCGAATCAGATCAGAATCCGTGGAGCGGGCAGTAAGTTTCATCTGTTGTAAATAAATAAAAGAGAGGAAGGTGTTTATTACATGCCTCCCTCTCTTTTATTTGTAACATTTGATGTTCACTGTTTTACTTTTTGTCCTTTAGCACTTCCTGTAACATGGCCACCTTCTCCTGCTCCGCTTTCAATAAACGTTCGTATAATTCAACGACTTTTTCTAAGGGGGTAAATGTAGGATTATAATTCTGGCAATTAGCATTATCTTGCCAGGTGCCGGAAAAGATATTAATGGAAGTGGCTTCGCCTAGTTCCGTAATTGCTTCTTCGGGTATATCTAATGCTTTGGCAATCTTTTCGATTACTTCCGGCTCCAGATTACTTCTTTTTTCGTATGTCGAAAGGGTTGGTAGAAAATAAATCCGGTTTATCTCTCATAATAAATATCGGAAAGAGTTGCCTGATAATATTTGTACCACAGAAAAAACACATCAAAGGTCAGGCGCTGGCGATGCGTGGAATCCAGTATTTTCACCTGATCCAGAATTACCAGTAAACGTATGTCATTGCGAAAAATAGTTTCTCTTTCAACCGATAATAGTGAACATGATATCAGTGAAACGGTCGATGCAAATCAGAGTCGTATGGAAACTTCACTTCCTGTAACCAAACAGACGGCAAAATCAAAATGATATAAAAATGAATGATATATGAATATTATGAGTGTAAATGGCCTTTGGAGGAAACAGACTTATTTTTTATTTGTTCATTCTAGAAAAGGGAAGCATACATTTATTAACATAACAGATATCTGATATCGATTTTTTATCTCGTTTAAACCCAAGAAAATTTTAGTTTAAACGGGTTTCAATTTCGTTTAAACTGAGATAAATTTCTATTGTAGTGGAGTTTTTATTCGTTTAGAGAAGAAAAACACCTCAATTAGTGCTTTTAAAAAAAAGAAAATCATATGTTTTTAGACAGTTTTTATTTCCAGAGCAACCGCTTTTTGATGTGTGTGTAAAATAGCAATATGTTAATAAATTATGAATAGATGTGGTATATGGGTAACAATCATAGATAATATACATTTTTTGTGATATGAATATTGCAACAATCAGGTCAAAGCGAACAAAGGTAAGTCGGCGAGATTTCTATAAAAACAGATCGACATTTCCCTTTGCCCGTACAATTCCTTCAGCACATACATAAAATATCATTTTGACAATCCTTTAACTTCCAGGAACTCTCCTGACGCTTTGTATCCAATAGTATGTTCTCCGGATAGGACTTGGCTTTTATATCCCAAAAAGTAAATCATCAATAGTAAACAAGGCAACCGCAGCAAAAGGATGTTTCAATATAGAAATATTTGAACTATCCCGTTCCCGTGCTCGACACGGGATCGCAAAAGCACAAACCGTATCCTATATGTATCTTTTGATACTGCCTGTTCTTCTGCGGCCCCGTGTCAAGCACGGGGACAGGATAGTTCATATCTGATAAGAAATGGACCAAATTCTTTTGGTATAGTTTAATCAGTCATAAAAGGAGAGGCGTGTCTGTGAAGGTGTGCTTCTTTCCTGTAGATACCGGGATTTAATCCCGGTAGGGTTTGCCGGAATAAATGAAGAATGTATCTTTGTAGGAGATCGTTAACAACTTAAAAAGATATACCATGAATAAAATCAGTTTGCTGTTTATTTTGTCTGTATTAATCACTTTTTCTGCTTATGCCCAGGATGATATAAAGATAACGCATGCCCCTTATCTGCAAAATCTGGGAGAAAATGAAGTCACTGTTGTATGGACTGCAAACAAGCCTTCGATCGGCTGGGTGGAACTGGCTCCTGATGACGGAACTCATTATTATCAGACGGAACGTCCGAAGTTCTTTAATGCGAAGAATGGCATCAAGCTGACCTCTACCGTCCATTCTGTGCATCTGACAGGGTTAAAGCCCGGCACACGTTATCGCTACCGGGTGTATTCGCAGGAAGTGTTAAGCCATGTTGGCTGGCGGGTGATTTACGGGAATGTGGCGGCAACGTCTGTTTACGGCAAGCAACCGCTGACGTTCCTGACCAGCGATCATGGCAGGCAATCCGTGAACTTTGCCATGGTCAACGATATCCACGGAAAAAGTGATGTGCTGGAAAAACTGGTTTCCCATTGCGATCTGAAAAAGACCGATATGTTTCTGTTCAATGGCGATATGGTCTCTATTTTCAACAATGAAAAGGAAATATTCGAAGGCTTTATGGATAAGGCAACCGAGCTTTTCGCCTCCGAGATACCGATGTACTATACCCGTGGAAACCATGAAACCCGCGGTTCCTTTGCTACCGCATTCCAGGACTATTTCTCTCCGAAACAGGAGCATATCTATTATATGTTCCGCCAGGGACCTGTCTGCTTTGTTATCCTGGACAGTGGCGAAGATAAACCGGATTCGGATCTTGAATATGCCGGCATAACAGTCTATGACCAGTATCGTACGGAACAGGCGGAATGGTTGAAGAAGGTACTTGAAAGCAAGGAGTATAAAGAAGCACCGTTTAAAGTCGTAGTTTGCCATATGCCTCCGTTCGGTGGTTGGCATGGTGAGCAGGAAGTTGCCGAAAAGTTTATCCCCTTACTCAATAATGCCGGTGTCGATCTCATGCTTTGCGGCCACCTTCACCGGTATATGCGGAATGAACCGAAAGACGGTGTTCGTTTTCCGGTTATTGTAAACTCCAATAATACGGTGTTGAAAGCGGAAGCAGGCGCAAAAGAATTAAACATCAGGATACTGGACATGGAGGGGAAAGAGGTGGATAAGCTGACAATAACCAAATAAGACATATAGATGGGAGAAACATCCTCCGGCTGAACTATCAAAAATAGGAAGAATAGAATCAGTTTTGAAAATAACCTGTTGAAGCAGAGGTTCTATATTTGTACAATCATAAAAACGGTAATCATTGGTATAACCTAAATAGAATCTTTAATGAAAGGTATTTTCTTTGTCATATGTATGTGTTTTGTCTCGTTTGGAGTATCTGCCTAGGTCAGTGAGTCAGCTTTTGTAAATCCGGAGAATAAATATAAGCCTGTTCCTTTGTGGTTTTGGAATAATGCGACGGTCAATGAAAACGAATTGCTGGACCAATTCCGTCAGATGATCCGAAAAGACGGGTATGGCGGTTGTGCAATCCTTCCTTTCGGGCAAGACTTCAAGCCGGAATATCTGTCAGACGATTATTTTAATCTTTATAGCAAGATTATAGAGGAAGCCAAGAAACTGGATGTGCATATGTCCCTGTATGATGAGTATGGTTTTCCGAGTGGAAGTATGGGAGCCATCAACGCGGATGGGGTACCTCGCTTCATGAACAAATATCCGGATGCCACGATCAAGCGGCTGGACAAAGTGGAGTATAAAATAGCTGTCGGCGAATCATTCGAACAGGTCGTTCCTGCCGGAAAACTGATGTCGGTCGTTGCAATGGACACGCTGACGAAGCATCGGATTTCGCTGGAACAATATATTCGTTCCGGTAAACTCAAATGGAAAGTTCCGGAAGGAGCCTGGAAGATCATGTTTTTCGTCTGTGTGAAAGATGGCGACCCGAATGTGGATTATCTGGACCCTGAAGCCGTCAGGCTGTTTGTAAAAGAAACTCATCAGGCATATTATGACCGTTTCTCTCCCTATTTCGGGAATACGATCATAGAAACTTTTTTTGATGAACCGACCCTGTACCGGGCTAAGGGACGTATCTGGACAGACGCGTTTAACGAGAAATTTATCTCTCGTTACGGGGAATCTCCCGAATTACTGTATCCGGCATTATGGTATGACATCGGGGAGGAAACGCAATCTGCGCGGAACCGTCTGTTTGGCTTGCGTGCCCATTTGTATTCCGAAGGTTTTATGAAAATAATCGGTGAATGGGCTTCTGCCCATGGCATTTACTCTACCGGTCATCAGGATCAGGAAGAGATTGCGAATCCGGTGGGTACTTCTGGTGACTTGATGTTGTGCGGGAAATATATGGGGATTCCCGGTATTGACAAAATTGGCGGAGGCCGTCCGACCGAATTGTTTTATAAAGTGGTTTCTTCTTCTGCCTATAACTGGGACAAACGTCAGGTAATGTCCGAAACATACGGCGCTATGGGGAATATCAGTGTAAAAGAGCTTTACCACATAGCCATGGAACAATATACGAAAGGGGTCAATACGCTTATCCCACATGCTGTCTGGTATAATGATCGGAATGTTACTTTCCTGCCTGAGTTATCCTGGCGGAACGAACTGTACCGCGATTCACTTCCGGCATTTAATAAGTTCCTGTCCCGTCTCAACTATATTTTGCGGCAGGAAGGAAGACATGTCGCCGATATAGCAGTCCTTTATCCGATCGAATCTCTTCAGGGAGAACATGTGATGGATGGGGAACTGGGATTTTATGAAGGCGGGGTAATGATCCCGAATACGGATTATACACATGTCTCGGCTTTATTGACTGATACCCTCGGGCGTGATTTTACTTATCTGCATCCGGAGGTCTTATTTACAAAATGCCGTGTGAAAAAAGGATTGTTGCACCTCGACAACCAGGTGAACAAAGAAACTTTCCGGTTGATTATTATTCCCGGAGTAAAAACAATATCGTTAACGGCTTTACGACAGGTCGAGTCTTTCTTTAAATCCGGGGGGAATGTCATATTTACAACCCAGTTGCCGGAGAAATCGGTAGAACCGGGACAGGACAAGGAGGTGAAAGACATCATTTCCCGTATATTAGGTGTCAATGCTTCCTACGCAACTGCGGGTAAAGCCTTTTTCGTAGAGAAACCTGGACCGGATGCTTTAAAGACTGCAATCGAGGATTCCTATCCTGTTCCTGACGTGGCCTTTGAAGCAGGGCATGAATTGAATTACATTCATAAGGAACTGAAAAATCAGTCTGTTTATTATTTTGCCAATTTGAAAGATCAACCCTATCAGGCAAATGTCGTGTTGCGAGGGAAGCTGAAACCTGTCTTATTGAACCCTCATACCGGACAGCGGATGAAGGTGGCATATGAACATAAACGTGTTTCCGGCATGGAAACGACAACGGTTACGTTACCGGTAGAAAAGCATTCGTCCGTATTCCTTATTGATAACATTTTATAATAGAAAAATAGATACCATGAAAACAGGAAAAACTAAAGTCGGCCTGATTGGGCTGGGCCTGGATACGTATTGGCCCCAATTTGAAGGACTATACACACGTCTTTGCGGGTACCAGGACTGGATCGCATCGGAGATGTCCCGTCCGGACACCGAAGTCGTTAACGCCGGGATTGCTGATAACCCGGTAAAAGCTGTTGAGGCAGCTGAAGATCTGAAGAAAGAAGAGATCAGCCTTCTGTTTGTCTTTATCTCTACTTATGCTTTATCTTCGACGGTCCTGCCGTTGGCCCAGCGTGTGAAGGTCCCGGTTATTCTCTTGAATATCCAGCCTGTTGCGGCAATCGACTATGAATATATAAACGGATTGGGTGACAGGGGGAAAATGACCGGTGAATGGTTGGCACATTGCCAGGCCTGTTCCGTCCCTGAATTTGCCAGCGTGTTCAACCGCGCCGGTATTCCTTATGAAATCGTAAGCGGCTATTTGCAGGAAGAATATGTGTGGAAGCAGATAAACGGCTGGATCGATGCCGCTCGTGTGATAAATGGGATGAAGAATAACCGCATGGGAATCCTGGGCCATTATTATTGCGGGATGCTCGATGTGTATACCGACCTGACCCGGCAGTCGTCTGTTTTCGGTACGCATGTGGAAATCGTAGAGATGTGCGAACTGAAAGCCTACCGCGACAACGTTACCGATGAAGATGTAAAAGACAAACTGGATGAATTCAATGCTTGTTTTGAGATCGACGAGCAATGCGAAGCCGGTGAGCTGGAACGTGCCGCCCGGACATCCATAGCCCTCGACAGGCTGATCGAGGCGCACGACCTGGGTTCGATGGCCTATTATTATGAAGGCTATGCCGGAAATGATTATGAGAATATTGTGACTTCCGTCATTGCCGGGAACACGTTGCTGACCGGACGCGAGATCCCTGTTGCCGGAGAATGTGAAGTGAAGAATGTACAGGCAATGAAGATCCTGTCTTTGTTGGGCTCAGGCGGCTCTTTCTCTGAATTTTATGCCCTCGACTTCAAGGATGATATCGTTATGCTGGGGCATGACGGTCCGGCTCATTTTGCCATAGCGGAAGGAAAAGTCCGGTTGGTGCCGCTTCCGGTTTATCATGGCAAACCGGGTAAAGGATTGTCTATCCAGATGACGGTCAAACATGGCCCTGTTACTTTACTGTCCGTCTGCGAAGGGAAAGACGGTGTTTTCCTGCTGGCAGCCGAAGGGGAGTCGGTGGAAGGACCGACTTTGAAGATCGGAAATACGAACAGCCGCTATCGTTTTGCCTGTGGTGCCCGTGCTTTTATCGATGCCTGGAGCAAGGCAGGACCTTCCCATCATTGTGCGATAGGGCTTGGACATCAGATAGATAAACTGGAGAAAATCGCATTCCTGCTGGATATACCGATTATCAGGGTAGGATAGGTGGGAGACTGTTATAGGAAGGAAGTCTGAGTAATGATTTATTAATTCGAAAGCCTTTCCTCTTTCAGTTTATAAGAGAATATGTGTAAAAAATATCGTTTTATATTTGGTGGTTTAGAAAAAGGCTGTATCTTTGCAGCGTTAAATAAAAATGACAATGAAACAGAATATAGCAAATAGTCTCATTATTTCTCTAAACATTATTCTACTCTGGGAACGGGATAGGAAGTGAGACTGTACGTGCTTTTCTGATGCATGAAGATATAAAAGAGCCTTTCTCACTTCCTTGTGAGAGAGGCTTTTTTTATGAATGAACAAAAGAATATTAACAAATTTAAGATGATAAAAACTATGTCAGACAGATTATTTATTTTCGACACCACATTACGGGATGGTGAGCAAGTGCCGGGTTGCCAGTTAAACAGTATTGAAAAGATTCAGGTTGCCAGAGCACTCGAAGAACTGGGCGTCGATGTGATTGAGGCAGGATTTCCTGTATCGAGTCCGGGCGATTTCAACAGTGTGGTTGAAATATCCAAGGCCGTTACCTGGCCGACTATCTGTGCTTTGACCCGTGCGGTTGAAAAAGATATAGATGTGGCTGCCGAAGCATTGAAGTTCGCCAAACGCGGACGTATCCATACCGGTATCGGTACTTCCGATTACCATATCCGTTATAAGTTCAACTCCAACCAGGACGAGATACTGGAACGCGCCATCGCTGCCACCAAATATGCCAAAAGATATGTGGAAGATATCGAATTCTACTGCGAAGATGCCGGACGTACGGACAATGCCTATCTGGCACGTGTCGTGGAGGCGGTGATCAAAGCGGGTGCAACCGTTGTGAATATCCCGGATACGACCGGTTACTGTCTGCCCGACGAATATGGTGAAAAGATCAAATATCTGATGGAACATGTGGATGGTATCCAGCATGCAATCATCTCCACCCACTGCCATAATGACCTGGGTATGGCAACAGCCAATACCGTGCAGGGTGTCCTGAACGGTGCCCGCCAGGTGGAAGTGACCATCAACGGTATCGGCGAACGTGCCGGTAATACTTCGCTGGAAGAAGTAGCCATGATCTTCCGTAGCCACAAAGAACGTGGTATCGAAACCAATATAAACACAACCAAAATCTATGGCATCAGCCGTACGGTTTCCAGCCTGATGAACATGCCGGTTCAGCCCAACAAGGCGATCGTCGGACGTAATGCTTTCGCCCATTCTTCCGGTATCCACCAGGACGGTGTATTGAAAAACCGTGAAAGCTATGAAATTATCGACCCGAAGGATGTCGGTATCGACGATAACGCAATCGTATTGACCGCCCGTAGCGGACGTGCCGCATTGAAACACCGCCTGAGTGTTTTAGGTGTGGAACTGGATCAGGAAAAACTGGATAAGGTATATCAGGAATTTCTGAAACTGGCTGACCGCAAGAAAGATATCAATGACGACGACGTGTTGATGCTGGCCGGAAAAGACCGCACTGCCATGCACCGTATCAAACTTGAATATTTGCAGGTTACATCGGGTGTCGGCTTACAGTCTGTTGCCAGCGTCTGCCTGAATATCGCCGGTGAAAAGTTTGAAGCAGCCGCTTCCGGCAACGGTCCGGTGGATGCAGCCATCAAAGCCGTGAAGTCGATTATCCACCGCACGATGACCATCCAGGAATTTCTCATCCAGGCTATTAATAAAGGTAGCGACGACATGGGTAAAGTCCATATGCAGGTGGAATACGATGGAAACAATTACTATGGTTTTGCCGCCAATACCGATATCATCGCCGCTTCCGTAGAAGCCTTTATCGACGCAATCAACAAGTTCGTAAAATAACATAATACATAATTAGCAATGAGCAAGACATTATTCGAAAAGATTTGGGAGAAACATGTGGTGGATACTCTGCCCGACGGAACGATCCAGTTTTACATCGACCGTCTGTATTGCCACGAAGTAACCAGTCCGCAGGCGTTTGCGGGGTTACGTGCCCGTGGTCTGAAGCCGTTCCGACCGGAGCAGATTACTTGTATGCCGGACCACAATATCCCGACATTGAATCAGGAAAAACCGATCGAAGACCCTGTCTCCAAGAACCAGGTGGATACATTGGAAAAGAACGCGAAGGATTTCAATCTGACTTATTACGGTCTGCAACACCCTAAAAACGGTATCATCCATGTAGTAGGACCGGAAACAGGTCTGACTCAGCCGGGTATGACGATCGTTTGCGGTGACTCTCATACCTCTACCCACGGTGCCATGGGCGCGATTGCTTTCGGTATCGGTACCAGCGAGGTAGAAATGACATTGGCTACTCAGTGTATTATGCAGCGCAAGCCGAAGACGATGCGTATCACCATCGACGGCAAACGCAAACCGGGTGTAACGGCAAAAGATTTCGCCCTATACATTATAAGTAAGATGACGACAGGCGGTGCTACCGGTTATTTCGTTGAATATGCCGGCGAAGCGATTCGCAACACGACAATGGAAGAACGTCTGACCATCTGCAACCTGTCTATCGAAATGGGTGCCCGCGGTGGTATGATCGCTCCCGACCAGGTCACTTTCGACTATCTGAAAGATCGTGAATTCTCTCCCCGTGCCGAAGCCTGGGAAAAGAAACTGGCTGAATGGCGCGAACTTTACAGTGACCCCGATGCCAAATTCGACAAGGAAGTCGTTTTCCATGCAGAAGACATCGATCCGATGGTTACATACGGAACCAATCCGGGAATGGGAATGGGTATCCGCGAAAACATCCCGACAATGGAGAGCGTAGACGAGGCCGGCCGTATCTCTTACAAGAAATCTCTGGACTATATGGGCTTCACTGCCGGTGAACCGGTATTGGGCAAAAAGATCGACTATGTCTTCCTGGGAAGTTGTACGAACGGCCGTATCGAGGACTTCCGTGCTTTTGCCTCCCTGGTGAAAGGAAAGAAGAAAGCCGACGATGTGATCGTATGGCTGGTTCCGGGTAGCTGGCAGGTGGAACGCCAGATCCGTGCGGAAGGTATCGATAAGGTATTGACGGAAGCCGGTTTCGAACTGCGTCAGCCGGGTTGCTCGGCTTGTCTGGCCATGAATGAAGATAAGGTTCCGGCAGGCAAATATGCCGTATCTACTTCAAACCGTAACTTCGAAGGCCG
The DNA here is from genome assembly GCF_000969835.1 of Parabacteroides goldsteinii DSM 19448 = WAL 12034. Taxonomy (GTDB): domain Bacteria; phylum Bacteroidota; class Bacteroidia; order Bacteroidales; family Tannerellaceae; genus Parabacteroides; species Parabacteroides goldsteinii. The sequence continues at coordinate 606,677 of NZ_KQ033912.1, read as the reverse complement.
TCAGGGACCGGGTGCACGTACTATCCTGGCCGGGCCGTTGGTGGCAGCGGCTGCGGCAGTAACGGGTAAGATCACCGATCCCCGGGAGTTGATGTAGTCTCCGATGCGGTAACCAGGGACGGTCTCCGGTGCGGCGACAGAGGTGTCGTTGATGTGGAGACAGTGGTGTCGCCGGTGCCGCGAAAGGGCTTTCGCGGGTAGCGCGAATAATTACAATAAATAAACCGATAAATTAAGAGAACGAAATGAAAGAAAAATTCACGATAGTAACATCGACCTGTGTCCCTCTTCCTTTGGAAAATGTCGACACAGACCAGATCATCCCGGCCCGCTTCCTGAAAGCAACCACACGCGAGGGCTTCGGCGATAATCTTTTCCGCGACTGGCGTTATGACAAAGCCGGTAACCCTAATCCCAACTTTGTATTGAACCAGGATACTTATAAAGGTCAGATTCTTGTTGCCGGGAAGAACTTCGGTAGCGGTTCCAGCCGCGAACATGCTGCCTGGGCGATTGCCGGATATGGTTTCCGGGCGGTAGTCAGCAGTTTCTTCGCCGATATCTTCAAGAACAATTCGATGAACAACGGCCTTGTTCCGGTTGTTGTTTCTCCAGAGTTCCTGGCGGAGATATTCGCTTCTGTCGAAGCCGATCCGAAAGCAACGTTGACAATCGACCTGCCCGCGCAGACAATCACCAACAACGCAACCGGCAAAAGCGAATCCTTTGACATCAATGCCTATAAAAAAGATTGCCTGGTAAATGGCCTGGACGATATCGATTACCTGCTGGCTAATAAGTCGAAGATAGAAGCGTACGAAGCAAATAGAAAGTAAGATGGTAGAAATAATGGATACAACCCTTCGGGACGGGGAACAAACATCGGGTGTCTCTTTTGCGGCTCACGAAAAGCTCAGTATTGCACAGATGCTGCTGGGGGATCTGGGAGTAAACCGCGTGGAGATTGCCTCTGCTCGCGTATCGGACGGAGAGTTCGAAGCCGTGAAGCGAGTGGCTGCCTGGGCTGAACGTACCGGAAATCTGCATAAGCTCGAAGTATTGGGCTTTGTGGATGGCGACGCCTCGCTCAACTGGATCGAATCGGCCGGTTGCCGCGTGGTAAACCTTCTCTGTAAAGGTTCGTATAAACACGTAACCGAACAACTCCGCAAATTGCCCGAACAGCATATTGCAGATATCCGTTCTGTTGTATCGCTGGCTACCGAAAGAGGTATTGAGGTTAATATATATCTGGAAGACTGGTCGAACGGGATCAAAAACTCTCCCGATTACGTCTTCCAGCTGATCGATGCGTTGAAAGACCTGCCGATCCGACGTTTTATGCTGCCCGATACGTTGGGCATCCTGAATCCGGGCAATACGTACGAGTTCTGCAAACAGATGCTCGACCGTTATCCCGAACTGCATTTCGATTTCCATGCCCACAACGATTACGACCTGGCGGTAGCCAATGTCTATTCGGCAGTCCGGGCAGGAATACACGGTGTCCACACCACGATCAACGGCCTGGGCGAACGGGCGGGAAATGCACCGCTCAGCAGCGTGATCGCCGTGATAAAAGATCATCTGAACGGTCAGACAAGCGTGCGGGAAGAAAAGATCAACGCCGCAAGCCGTCTGGTCGAGACCTATTCCGGCATCCATATCGCCCCGAACCGCCCGATCATCGGCGAACATGTCTTTACGCAATGTGCCGGCGTTCATGCCGATGGCGACAGCAAAAACAACCTGTATTGCAACGACCTGATCCCCGAACGTTTCGGCCGTGTCCGCGAATATGCCCTCGGAAAGACTTCCGGCAAGGCGAATATCCGCATGAACCTGGAATCGTTGGGAATCGACGTGGACGACGAGTCCATGCGTAAGATCACCGAGCGTATCATCGAACTGGGCGACAAGAAGGAAATGGTGACGACGGAAGACCTGCCATATATTATCAGCGATGTGCTTCATCACGATGCAATGGCGGACCAACGTATCCGTATATTAAATTATTCCTTATCTTTGGCGCAGGGACTGAGGCCGGTAGCCACGCTGAAAATAGAGATCGACGGCGAGGCATACGAAGAGTCGGCATCCGGCGACGGCCAGTACGACGCGTTCGTCCGTGCCCTTCGCAAGATCTATTCCGACCTGGGTCGCCCGTTCCCGATGCTGACGAACTATTCCGTATCCATTCCCCCCGGAGGTCGTACCGATGCCTTTGTGCAGACGATCATCAGCTGGAATTATGCCGGGATAGATTTCAAAACCCGCGGCCTCGATGCCGACCAGACGGAAGCCGCCATCAAGGCGACGCTGAAGATGCTGAATAAGATTGAACAATAAATATAGGAGGTATTAGTTATGAACAGAAAACTGACCATTGCGCTGGTAGCGCACGACAATCGTAAAGCTGACATGGTAGAATGGGCTGTACACAATGCAGAATTCCTTTCCCACCATCTTTTAGTATGTACCGGTACAACCGGCGGACTGATACGTAATGCTTTCGACGAGAAAGGTATTGCTGCCGAAGTAATCTGTATGCATTCCGGGCCGTTAGGCGGTGATGCAGAAATTGCTGCCATGGTGGTACGCAAGGAGGTGGATCTGGCGGTCTTCCTGATCGATGACCTGAACGCGCAACCGCACGAAGCTGATATTCAGATGTTGCTTCGCCAGTGTCGTGTTCATAATGTGCCTATTGCTTGTAACCGTTACAGTGCCGACCTGATGATTACGAGCACCCTGTGGGACGATGATAGTTACGTCCCTATGGAACCCAAATATGTGCTATTTAAAAGAGACTAAAATAACAAACTGAAATGAAATTAAACATCGCAGTCCTTCCCGGCGACGGTATCGGTCCCGAGATTGTAGAACAAGGCATGAAAGCCGTTAAAGCCGTATGCGAAAAATATGGCCACGAACTAAGTTACAAACACGCTCTGGTGGGAGCGGTTGCCATCGATGAGACCGGCAACCCGTATCCGGATGAAACGCACGAACTTTGTATGCAGAGCGACGCCGTTTATTTTGGTGCGATCGGTTCTCCGAAATATGATAATAACCCTTCCGCAAAGGTACGCCCCGAACAAGGACTGCTGGGAATGCGTAAGAAGCTGGGACTTTTTGCCAATATCCGTCCGGTAACAACGTTCCCGTCGCTGTTGCATAAATCTCCGCTTCGTGCCGAACTGATCGAGGGAGCAGACTTTATGTGTATCCGCGAATTGACAGGCGGTATGTATTTCGGTCGTCCGCAGGGTAGAAGCGAAGATGGGAACACGGCTTACGATACCTGTGTTTATACCCGTGAAGAGATCGAACGTATCGTTCGCCTGGCTTACCAGTATGCACAGAAACGCCGCAAGAAAGTAACGGTAGTCGATAAGGCGAATGTGTTGGCTACTTCTCGTCTCTGGCGTCAGGTAGCACAGGAGATTGAAAAGGAATATCCGGATGTGGAGACAGAATATATGTTTGTCGACAACGCCGCCATGCGTTTGGTTCAATGGCCGAAGAGTTTCGACGTGATGGTTACCGAAAACATGTTCGGTGATATCCTGACAGACGAGGCTTCGGTAATTACCGGTTCATTGGGCATGCTGCCTTCTGCTTCTATCGGTGTGCATACTTCCGTATTCGAACCGATCCACGGTTCTTATCCGCAGGCTGCCGGAAAGAATATAGCCAATCCGCTGGCTACTATCCTGAGTGCCGCCCTGATGTTCGAATATGCTTTCAACGGGATGGAAGAAGGCGCATTGATCCGCGAAGCCGTTGCCGCTTCCATGGAAGCCAATATTGTAACCGAAGATATCGCTGAAAATGGCAAAGCCTACAAGACCAGCGAAGTAGGGGACTGGATTGCTGAATATATTGCGAAGAAGTAATTTGATTAAAACATCCGATGGGGCGAAACATTTTTCGTCCCATTTTTATTTATCGCCATAATGACTTTTTACAGAAACGACTTCAACAGTTACAATCTCTTCATGTATGGCGTAGATGATACGATAATGTTTGTCTATACGTCTACTCCAAAAACCGGAAAGGTTGCCTTTTAATTGCTCTACCTGTCCGGTTCCGGTGGTCGGATGCTCTTCTAACTCCTGGAATAGTGAAAAAATTTTGGCTAGATCTTTCTTCTTTCCTGATTTCTTCCATTGGAGTAGCTGTTTTTGGGCTTCATCCGTTAACTTCAGTTTATAGCTCATACGCCTAACAAATTTTTGATATCATCTATTGTATAAGCTGTAACTCTGCCCTGTTTTGCATCTTCAATGCCACGCATGACAGATGCCATATTCTCCGGATCATCAAACCACGGGTCACCGCTTGGGCTCGGATTTGTTGAAACTTCTATACTCAAAGAATTTGCTTTGGTTTCCAACAGATTTTCTATGAAAGCCTTTACGCTTTTACCTTGTGAAGCAGCCATAATGGACAGCTTTTTCAAAGTGTCTACAGACAAATCTATATTTTTCCTTTTCTTTTCGATTGCTATTCTTGCCATAATCTTTTATATTTTCCACAAAGGTAGAAAATATACATCATATATACAATGTATACATATTGGGTGGCTCGATATCTTGCGAAGAAATAGGTTGTAACCCATTGGAGCTGACATAAAAAGTCGGAATGAAGGAATGCTGATTGTGAGTTTATTATTTTGTCATCTTCATCAACTCGTCGATGATTGTCTGGTCATAGCCCATTTCCTGTGCTTTCAGGAAATCTTTTGCGGCGGATTCTTTTTCATACTGGGCCAGTTTCACTTTTCCTCTCAGCACATACAGGGAAGCGCTGGGAGTACTTTCAATAAATACCTTGTTAATATCTGCCATGGCGCGGGCGTTCTTGCCCATCATGAAATACACATCGGCACGACCTTCATACAATAGCCAGTCACGGGGCATCTGGCTGATCAGGTAGTTGAAGATTCTTTCACTTTCCTCATAGTTACCACGCATCTTTTCAAGAATGGCATGTCCCAGACGGGCACGGACGGACTTTTCGTTCATCTCGAGTATTTTATCGAAATCCTGTTCCGCCCAGATATAATTCTTCTTTTGGATATAGATCAGTCCGCGGCAGTAAAGAGCCTCTTCGTTTGTCGGTTCCACGATCAGTAAGGCATCGTAATCATTCAGCGCTTTCTCCGTTTCTCCCAGCTCGGAGTAGAGAGAGGCGCGGTTCTCCAGGATAGTCGGATTGTTGGGACGTCCGCTGAGTGCGGCCGTATAGGAAAGCAGCGCATCCTGGAGCTTGCCCTGGCGGCGTTGGATACTGCCGAGGTTTGTCAACAAGGCATAGTTCATAGGGTTTCCCGGTTCCAGGCGCATGGCGGCCCTCAGGCTTTCTTCGGCAGACACCAGGTCTTTCTTATCCAGAAAGTCGTAACTTTTTTCAATCAGTTCCTCATACGATTGGGCAAAACAGTTAGCTGTTGCCATGATAAAAGTGATGAATATTAGCAGTAATCTCATTCTCTTGTTTTTATCTGTTATTTGATCGTCGCAAAGCTACGCAAATATCTTGTTCTGCCGCCGGATTAAAAAAACTTTATACCTTTGCCACATTTTATAAGACTTTTCGATGCTTTGATTGTTATAAGATAAAAGTGTTTAATTAAAATAGATAGAAATATGATATTATTAGATGTGTTGGCTTCCAATCCGAAATTGGAAGGTTTTATCAATTCCCTGATAGAGCAGGGTAGTCATTTAGGGTGGACAATTATTAAAGCGATCATTGTTTTCGTTGTAGGACGTTTCATTATCCGCATGATTAACAAACTTGTTCGCCGTATTTTAACGAAACGTGATTTTGATCCGTCTGTTAAAACATTTGTAGGAAGTCTGGTGAATGTTACGTTGATGATCCTGTTGATCATTTCCGTTGTAGGGGCGTTGGGAGTACAGACGACTTCGTTTGCTGCATTGCTCGCTTCTGCCGGTGTCGCTATCGGTATGGCGTTGAGCGGAAACCTGTCGAACTTCGCCGGCGGGCTGATTATCCTTTTGTTTAAACCGTATAAGGTCGGTGATTATATCGAATCGCAGGGTGTAGGCGGTACGGTGAGGGAGATTCAGATCTTCCATACTATTTTGCTTACGGCAGACAATAAAAATATCTTTATTCCGAACGGCTCATTGAGCAGCGGCGTGGTAACCAATATCGGTAATGAGCCGACGCGTCGTGTGGAATGGACTTTCGGTGTGGAATACGGAAGCGATTACGAGCATGTAAAGAGAGTGATCGAATCCGTTCTTGCACAGGATGCACGTGTTTTGAACGAACCGGCTCCTTTCATAGCCTTGAGTGCGCTGGCTGATAGCAGTGTCAATGTCGTTGTGCGTGTATGGGTAAAAAGTTCCGATTACTGGGGCGTTTATTTTGATACCAATAAAGCTATTTATGCAACCTTCAATGCTGAGGGTATCGGGTTCCCGTTCCCGCAACTGACGGTGCATCAGGCAAAAGACTGATTTTGTCCTTAAAATAAATCTTTTTGTTCAATAACCGTTGGGGTTCGTCTGACGGGCGGTAATACGTTTAATAGTTGAACAAAAAGATTTATCTTTGTCTATCAATTTAAAAGTGAATAACAGAAAATGTTTTTAAGGTAAAAATACAAAGAACTTTATTTTATTACTTTAGTATTAATTATTTGATTATAAAAAAAGAAAAAGGCTCGACCGTTATGGCGAGCCTTTTTCTTATGAATTCAGACGGTCTACCGTCTTGACTCCTTTGACTGATTTTATTTTCTTGACCAGCATATTCAGCGAATTGGTATCTCTCACCAGTACGGCAAAGTTACCCTGGAATATCCCGTCTACCGAATCTATGTTCAACGAACGGAGCGTGACGCCATTCTCTTTTCCGATCACCGAGGTGATGTTGGTGACGATCGCGATATCGTCCCTGCCGACAACGCGAAGGGTTACCACATATCCGTTGTCACCTTTTCCGCTCCATTTTGCACGGATGATACGGTAACCGAAACGGCTGAACATCTCCTGCGCGTTCGGGCAATCCATCCGGTGGATCTTGATGCCCTGGGTGGAAACGAATCCGAATACTTCGTCGCCGTAGATCGGGTTACAGCATTTTGCCAACTTGTATTCAATCCCTGTCAGGTTCTTGTCGATGACCAGAACATCCTTGTTGGTGGATATTTCCTCCACTTCGGTGGTCGTGATGTATTCGCCGGCACTACGGGTTTCCGAACGGTCGTTGGTCTCGGTTTCCTTGCGGACAAACTCCTGATATTCGTCGATCACATTGTTCGGGTCGAGGCGTTCTTCGGCTATTTCGATGTAGAAGTCGGTGACGGTCTTGAATCCTTTCTTCTTGATGTAACGCATCAGATGAGGTTCTTCCATCTCGATCTTCCGATTTTTGAAACGGCGTTGGAGCATCTCCTTGGCAAAGTCGACCGCCTTGGCTGTCTCTTCACGGAGGGCCTGTTTGATCTTTACACGGGCTTTGGAGGTGACGACGATGTTCAGCCAGTCGCGTTTGGGCGTCTGAGTTGGAGAGGTGACGACCGAAACCGTATCCCCGTTGTTCAGTACATATTTAATAGGTACGTTCTTTTCATTTACCTTGGCGGAAACGCATTTGCATCCCAGCTTTGAATGGATGGCAAAGGCAAAGTCGAGCACGGTGGCCCCTTTCGCCAGTTTGATCAGTTCGCCGGTCGGTGTGAAGACATAGATTTCGTCCTTATACAGGTCCATCTTGAAGTCCTGCATCAGGTCGAGCGGGTTGTTCTCCTTCTCTTCCAGGGCGGCACGCACGGTATTGAGGAATTCGTCCAGTCCGCTTTCGGCTTTCACGCCTTTGTATTTCCAGTGGGCTGCCAGTCCGCGTTCGGCGATCTCATCCATCCGGCGGGTACGGATCTGCACTTCCACCCATTTGTTTTGCGGGCCCATGACCGTGATATGCAGACTCTCGTATCCATTCGTCTTCGGAATGGAAATCCAGTCTTTCATACGGTTGGGGTTAGGCTGGTACATGTCGGTAATGATCGAATATACCTGCCAGCATTCCGAACGTTCTTTTTTAAGTGGAGTATCCAGCACGACACGGATCGCGAACAGGTCGTATATGCCTTCAAACTCGATCTTCTGCTTTTTCAGCTTGTTGTTGATCGAGTGAATGGATTTGGTACGTCCTTTGATATCGAACTGTAAGCCGGCTTCCTGCAACTTTTTCTTGATAGGTGCGATGAATTCGGCTATATAAATGTCACGTGAACGTTTGGTCTCATTCAGCTTTTTCTTGATGAAATCATACTGTTTGGGATCGGTATACTTCAGCGACAAGTCTTCGAGTTCGCTCTTTATTTTGTATAGACCCAGGCGATGAGCCAGGGGAGCATACAGATATGAGGCTTCGGTGGCTAGCCGCAGGCGGTCGTCTTCCTTCAACTGTTTGCCCAGGCGCATCAGGCAGAGGCGGTCGGCAATCATGATCAGTATCACCCTGACATCTTCTGCAAAAGAGAAGAGCAGGTGATGGAAGTTCTCAGAATTAACGGCCGTATTGCGGGCATACAGATCGGAAGTCTTCAGCAGGCGCTGAATGATCAGCGTGACATCTGCGTCGAACGTCTTTTCGACCTCTTCCAGTGTAATGACCTTTTTCAGCACCGGACGATAGAGCAGGAGGGCGATGACCGAAGTCCGTTTCAGTCCGATCTCCGTTGTTGCGATCAGTGCAGTATTAATATTGCGAATCAATCCGTTGATGCCGTTCTTGTCTCTTCCGTAACAGTCGAGTGCGACAACGCGCTGCATCAACTCTCTCATTTTCCGTATATCCTCTCTATGTAAAAAGGAGTAGAGGCTACGTACCAATTGTCTGTATTTTGAGAAGAAATCTTTTCTTTCTTCTTCCGTAAAGAATGGTTGTATGTCCATAGTTGCATCTTATTTTTTACTGCCCATTTGAGGACAGGCGGTAAAACATACTGTAAAAGTATCTTTTTTCCTCGAATATCAATGCTATTCTAACAGTATTTTTATACATTTGCGAGAAGCATAGACGGAAAATGCTATGCCACAATGCGAAGAGTACTAATTTTAAAAGATATACTATGTTAAACGCAAACGATTTAAAGCAATTGGCTGATAAAGGAATCAGCGAACAGCAGATTGAAGAACAACTGGCTTGCTTCGTCAAAGGTTTCCCTTATCTGGAAATAGCCGCATCCGCATCGGTAGAAAAAGGTATAATGGTTGTATCGCAGGAGGACCAGGCAACTTATATGGATGCATGGGATGCCTATCTTGCTAAAAATAAACGGATCCTGAAATTTGTACCTGCTTCGGGTGCTGCCAGCCGTATGTTTAAGAACCTGTACGAGTTTCTGTCAGCCTCTTACGATGTGCCGACCTGTGATTTTGAAAAGAAATTCTTCAGCGAGATTACCCGTTTCGCTTTTTATAATGCATTGAATGCGGTTTGCCTGGCAAACGAAGAGAAAGATATTCCGGCACTGATCGCTGCCGGCAATTATAAGGCGGTGGTTTCCAATTTGCTGGATGCCAAAGGGTTGAATTACGGACAGTTGCCTAAAGGTCTGTTGTTGTTCCACCGGGCAGGTGAAACGATCCGTACTGCCATGGAAGAACATCTGGCTGAAGGTGCCATGTATGCCAAGAACAATGCCGGTGAAGTAAATATCCATTTTACCGTATCTCCCGAACATAAGGCTTTGTTTGAACAGTTGGTGTCAGAAAAGAAACAGGCATACGAAGAAAAGTTCTCGGTAGGCTATGATCTTTCCTTCAGTGTACAGAAGCCGAGTACGGATACGGTTGCCGCCGATATGGAGAACAATCCTTTCCGCGACAAGAATGGAAAATTGTTGTTCCGTCCGGGCGGTCATGGTGCTTTGATCGAGAATCTCAATGATATCGATGCAGATGTCGTTTTCGTAAAGAATATCGACAATGTCGTTCCCGACAGTTTCAAATGTTCGACTGTTATCTTTAAGAAAGTGATAGCCGGTGTACTGGTTACTTTGCAGGAACGTATATTCAATTATCTGAACCTGATCGAAACAGGAAAATATTCACATGACCAGGTAGAAGAAATGATTCATTTCCTACAGGATGACCTGTGTATCAAGAATCCGGATACGAAGTTGCTGGAAGATGCCGAACTGATTCTCTATATCAAGAGCAAACTGCTCCGTCCGTTGCGTGTTTGCGGTATGGTGAAGAATGTAGGCGAACCGGGTGGCGGTCCGTTCCTGGCACAGAATCCGGATGGCACTGTCTCTCCGCAAATCCTGGAAAGTTCGCAGATCGACCTGAAAGATCCGGCAAAGAAAGCGATGTTCGAACAAGGTACCCACTTCAATCCGGTTGACCTGGTATGTGCATTGAAGAATCATAAAGGAGAAAAATATAATCTGCCTGATTATGTAGATAAAAATACCGGTTTCATCTCTTACAAGAGTAAAGATGGCCGCGAATTAAAGGCATTGGAACTTCCCGGTTTGTGGAATGGTGCAATGAGCGACTGGAATACCGTATTTGTAGAAGTTCCTATCGAGACTTTCAATCCGGTAAAGACGGTTAACGACTTACTACGGTCCGAGCATCAATGATCGGATCGATACCATAGTTAGTATTTAAATTAAACATTCGAAAAGGCGGACTTGTGAGAGCCCGCCTTTTTCATTCTGCTTATATCTTCGGTAACTCCCAGGGGGCACGATACTCTTTGCAGAGATATTTATCAGCTTCTGTGTCATGGAAACTTGTTCCGTCCCACGAAAGTTTCTTTCCGGTCCGGTAAGCAATGTTACCCAATTGAGAGAATTTGGCGATATGTGCGCCGATCTCGATGCTAGCATTACAATTACGGTTGCGCGATTTGATACATTCCAGATGGTTCTTGACGTGCAGGTTCAAGCCGCCTTCTCCGTAAGCCTTATTCAGAGCGACTGCTTCCATGCGGGCCTTGCCGTTCACCTTTTCAGGGATGACTTCCCAACCGCCGCGGTCGATAACCAGTGTGCCGTTTTCTCCTACAAAACCGAGTCCGTGGTTACGTCCGTAAGCACCGTCGTCAATACCGATGGCATGGTCCCACATCACGGTGAAGTCATCGAATGTATAGATCGTTTGCAGAAGGTCGGGTGTTTCGCAGGCATCGTCCGGATAACCGAATTTGCCGCCCGAAGCCATGATAGAGTTCGGTGCCGTCACATTCATGCCATAGAGGGCGTAATCGAGCAGGTGGACACCCCAGTCTGTCATCAGTCCTCCGGCATAGTCCCAGAACCAACGGAAAGTGAAATGGAAACGGTTACGGTTGAACGGGCGTTTGGGTGCCGGACCAAGCCACATGTCATAATCAACACCTGCCGGAACCGGTTCGTCGGCAACAACCGGAATGGAAGGACACCATCCCTGATAAGAGAATACACGTACAGTACGTATCTTTCCCAACTGCCCGCTATGTACGAAAGCCATTGCGTCCTGCCAGTGAGGGTCGCTGCGTTGCCACTGTCCGACCTGTACGACACGGTTGTATTTCTCGGCAGCACGTACCATGATATTACATTCTTCGATACTGTTTCCCAGCGGTTTTTCGCAATAAACATCTTTTCCGGCTTCGCAGGCGGCAACCATCTGGAGGCAGTGCCAATGGTCGGGAGTACCGACGATAACGACGTCCACATCTTTGTTGTCGATCAGCTTCCGCCAGTCTTTATAAAGGTGTTTTACCTTCTTTCCGGTTAGTTTTTCCGTCTCGGCAGCCCTGTTATTTAACACATTTTCATCAATATCCGCTAAAGCGATACATTCGACTTCCGGATTGCGGAGGAAAGCCTGTAGGTCGGAATACCCCATTCCTTTGCAACCGATCAGTCCGACCCTGATCTTATCGTTTGCACCGACTGAGTTACTACTAGCTTTAATAAAGAAAGGGTTCATCGAGAGGCCGGCTCCCAGAAGAGCGGCCTGCCGGATAAAATCTCTGCGTGTTGTCATGGTCTGAATGAATTAATGGTGATGATACACAATTGTTTGTAAAACACCAAAAATAGGAAGAAAGCCTGGGTTTGCCCAATAAAATATGTAATAAAAACATAATATTGCAGACAAATCCGAAAAAGGGAAGTAAATTTGCAGTCACTTTATGGAAAAAGTAATTATTGGATTATTCACTAAAAAAGAAACAAAATGAAGCTGACACGCTTATTAACCTGTCTTTTTTTAAGTATTATGGGAATGTCCTGTATCCAGGACGAGGCGCCGAATGCAGAAGCTGATATTCTGACTTGTACAGTACCAGCCGACATATTGCGTCGCGATCCTATTATTACAAATGATAAGATTACATTGATGGTTAAATCAAATACTGATTTGTCGAAACAATCGCCTGAATTTACCCTGACGCCAGGGGCCTCTATTTCACCGGCTAGCGGAACGACGCTCGATTTCAGCGAACCGCAGTATTACACTGTCGTTTCGGAAGACGGACAATGGAAGAAACGCTATGAGGTGAGTTATGTGATAACCGGTATCGGTACACAATATAGTTTTGAAAAGGTCAGACATGAAGGTACAGCAGGTTATGATGTCTTCTATGAAACAGATGATAAAGGTAACACTATAATGGATTGGGCAAGCGGTAATCCCGGATTTGCACTGACGGATATGAAAGCTCCCCGCGATACCTTTCCAACACTTTCTTTTGATAAAGGCTATAAAGGTCATTGTGTAAGGTTGGTAACTCGTTCGACCGGTAATTTCGGTTCGGATTTGAAAATGCCGATTGCTGCCGGAAACCTGTTTATGGGGACATTCGATATTATCAGTGCTATTACAAATGCCTTGAAAGCAACTAAATTCGGTATGCCGTTCGAGTATGTACCGACTTATCTGACCGGATATTATAAGTACAAGGCAGGACCGGATTTCTCCGAATCAGGAAAGATCGTTCCCGGTAAAAAAGATATGTTCGATATCTATGCGATCTTTTATGAGACGACCGATGATGTGAAGATGCTGGATGGAACTAACAAATTCAGCCATCCCAACTTGATCTCCGTCGCACGGATCGAAGATGCAAAAGAGACGGATGAATGGACACAGTTCTATCTGCCGTTTAATATGCGACCAGGTAAAACTATCGACCGGGATAAGTTGAAAGCAGGAAAATATAATGTGGCGATTGTGTTTTCTTCCAGTATAGAAGGTGATTTGTTCAACGGAGCAGTTGGCAGTACATTATATATAGATGAAGTCGAACTGATCCATTCAGTGGAAGAATAAACATAAAACAGTATGAAAAAACAATTAATTATAAGTATCCTGGGTTTATTATTGCTGACTAGCCATAGTCTGTTTGCCCAGAAAGACCGGAATGCCGGTATCATCAATTCATATCTGATCGGGTTGGAATATGAGGTAAAAGCCGGATTCAGTATCGGAGGTACGTCTCCATTGCCATTGCCGAAAGAGATACGTTCTATTGACAGTTATAACCCGACATTGCAGATTGCTATCGAGGGGAATGTAACGAAGTGGCTTAATCCGGCGCGTACCTGGGGTATTATGCTTGCTTTACGCCTTGAAACGAAAGGTATGAAAACAGATGCCCGTGTAAAGAATTACAGCATGGAGATCATCGGTGACGGTGGTGAACGTATGAAAGGCTTTTGGACCGGACAGGTAAAGACAAAAGTAAATAACTCGTATCTGACTGTTCCTGTGCTGGCTGCCTGGCGGGTTTCTCCACGTTGGAAGTTGAATGCCGGACCGTATGTTTCCTATCGGATGGAAGGCGATTTTACGGGTGATGTGTACGACGGCTACTTGCGTGAACTCGATCCGACCGGTAACAAAGTCGTATTTGAAGACGGTAAAAGTGCTCCTTACGATTTTTCCAAAGACCTGCGTCGTTTTGCATGGGGGCTACAGCTGGGAGGCGAATGGAAAGCCTTCAAACACTTGAATGTGTATGCCGATCTGACTTGGGGTATGAACGATATATTCAAGAAAGATTTTAATACGATTACTTTCGCCATGTATCCGATCTATCTGAATATGGGCTTCGGTTATGCATTTTAAGTTATAATACAATATCATATCAGCGGGAATATTTCATCAAATATTCCCGCTTTTTTTTATTTATTTCAATAAATTCTATACATTTGCAGTATTGATTTTTTAAGACCAATATAATTTAATACCATGAAAGAGAACGAGAAGAAAGGAATTTCCCGAAGAAAATTCCTCGGCTTGTCCGCACTGGGACTAGCCAGTTTTACAATCCTTCCCAGCTGGTCGATCAATGGAGTGCGCATCGCACCGAGTGATCGGGTTGTTTTAGGCTTTATCGGACTGGGGCAGCAAGGTTTATCCGATTTTACCAGTTTTTCCAATTGTCCGGGCGTGCAGGTTGCTGCCGGTTGTGACGTAGATTCCATGAAACGTGAGCGTTTTGTGCGTAGAATTACGGCCTGGCAGAAGCAGCAGGGCGTGGCGCCGCGTTGCGACAGCTATGAGTTTTATGAGGAAATGCTGGAACGTAAGGACATCGATGCGATCGAGGTGGCAACTCCCGACCACTGGCATGCTTTGACTACTATTCATGCCTGTCAGGCGGGAAAAGATGTTTATTGCCAGAAACCGCTGGCTTATACAATTGCCGAAGGTCTGGCGATGGTAAAAGCCGTCCGCGATAACAAGCGGGTGCTACAGGTGGGAAGCCAGCAACGTTCGAGCGAAGAGTTTCAGAAAGCGATCGAGTTGGTTCGTAATGGAGCGATCGGTCATGTAGAGAAAATATATGCCCGTGTCGGTGCACCTCCAAAACCGTTGGATCTGCCGGAAATGCCTGTGCCGGGAAATCTGAACTTCAATCAATGGATGGGACCGCTGAATGATCCGAAGGTACACTATCATCCGGATCTTTGTCCTCCGATCTCTCTCGATCCGGAGCAGAACGAACAGTTGTGGGGAGCCTGGCGTTGGTATCAGGAAACCGGTAATGGCTTTACGGCCGACTGGGGTGCCCATATGTTTGACATCGCTCAGGCTGCTATCGGTATGGACGGTTCCGGCCCGGTAGAATTTACTCCGGCTGGTTATAACGGACAGAAATATGCATCCATGAAATATGCTAACGGTATTGTGATGACCGAACAGCCTTATCGGGAAGATAATGAGAATGCTCAGGGTATCCAGTTTATCGGTGATAAAGGATGGCTGAAGGTAGCACGCGGTTATATCGAATGTTCGGATCCTTCCTTGTTGAAAGCTAAGAAGAAAGAAGTCGGTAAAGGAGAGTATGAAGTAAGTTCGCCTCATATGCAGAACTTTATCGATTGCGTTCGTTCACGTGAGAATCCGATTGCTCCGGTAGAGGTAGGTTGCAGCACTAATACGCTTTGCTGTCTGGCAAATATTTCCCGCGAACTGAATCGTCCGGTAAAATGGGATCCGGCTACATTGAGTTTCGTGAATGATAAGGAAGCCGCTGCACATCGGTTGTACTGGTATCAGTATCGCAATCCTTATACATTGCCTTACTGGAAATAAATGGGGGGTAATTATAGAAAAAGGTGAGCTATCCCGTTCCCGTGCTTGACACGGGATCGCAAAGGCACAAACCGTATCCTATATGTATCTTTTGATACTGCCTGTTCTTCTGCGTCCCCGTGTCAAGCACGGGGACAAGATAGCTCACTTTTGATAAATATCGAATCTAATCTTCTCTTTCGCTATCGCATTCTTTTGTTGTAGCCTTACTATTCCTGTATTGCGATGGCGGCATGCCTTTGAGCTGTTTGAACAGCGTGCTGAAATGGCGGGGATACTCGAATCCTACAGTTTCGGATATCTCTGTGATATTCATGGAAGAGCCAACCAGTAGCTGGCAGGCTTTATCTATGCGGATCATATTGATATAATCGTTAACTCCCATATTGGTTAAGGCCTTTAGCTTGGCGTAGAGTGGCGTACGGCTCATTCCCATCTGCGTGGTAAGGAATTTGACATCGAGTTCACGCGATGAAAGGTTGTCGTAAATCAGCTTGTTCAGTTTCAGCATGAACTCCTCGTCCAGGTTGTTTGTCTGTGAAGGGGTTGCTTCCGGAGGAAGTAAATGGCTTTCTTTATACTTCTGCCTGATCGCTTCCCGGTTTTTCAGCTGGTTACTGATGACTGCCAGTAATAATTCCATATCGAAAGGCTTTGCCAGATAAGCGTCCGCTCCCAGTTTGTATCCCATTGTCGTGCTGTCCAGATCCCCCCTGGCAGTTAGGAGTATAACGGGAATATGGCTGGTTGCCATGTCTTCCTTGATCTTTTTACACAATTCATAACCGTTCATCTTCGGCATCATAATGTCGCTGACAATGATGTCCGGATGCTTCTGGTTAATTATTTCAATGGCCTCTTCTCCGTCGCCTGCCACATAGACATTTTTGAATGATTCCTGTAAGGATTCTTTCAGGAACGAACTTAATTCCTTCTTGTCTTCTACGATGATGATAGAATAATGGTTTGTAGAGAATGTTTCCGTTTCGGATGGGGATTCAACCGGGAACCATACGTCTTGCCGGTTTTCTTTTTCTATGTTTTCATTCTCGGCATCGAGTGGCAGTTCAAAGAAGAAAGTGGCTCCGCAGTCTTCATTGTTCATGGCACCGATCGTTCCTTTGTGCCTTTCTATCAGTGCTTTGGAGAAAGAGAGTCCTATCCCGCTTCCCGACTGGTCGTGGTTACCCTGATAGTAGCGGGTAAAGAGTTTATTGGCATCGAGATTGCCCAGACCGATTCCCTGGTCGGCTACGCTTACCCGGATTTTATCATCCAGTAATTCGCTGGATACGGTGATCGTTGTGTCCGAAGGGCTGAACTTCAGCGCATTCATTAATAAGTTCGATAAGACGGTCGTACATTTGGGACCGTCGAACGAAACTTGTCCGATATGTTCATCCAGTTGGTAGTCTATCCGGATATGGCGGGCTTCCAGTTCGCTTTCAAAATCTTTGGCGACGGAAATAATCCATTCGTTCAGTTGATGGGGCGTTTTGTGCAACGTATTCTTCGCCTCCTTCAGGCTGCTCATATCCAATACCATATTGATGGTGTTCCGCATGTCCAGCACCTGTTTGTATATGCCGGATAATTGTCCTTTCAGATTTTCCGGTTCATTCCAGCTGTTTTTGTCGAGTATCCTTTTCAGAGGTGCGTAAATCAGTGTTAGCGGGGTACGCAGTTCATGGCTGATGTTGATGAGGAAGCGTACCTTTTCCTCATTCATCTTATTGGTGTGCTCTTTCATCTGCCATTTCATTTTCCGGTTTCTGCGCCGCCTTGCTATGCGTTCGGACCAGAAAAGAAAGAGGATTAACAGGATGATGAAAATGACAAAGACGTAGGGGCGTTGATACCAGGGAGGTGTTACCGTGATATGAAGTACTTCGACCGGTTCGCTCCATTCCCCGCTTTTTGAGTTGCAGGACACCAGGATGGAGTAGTTGCCCGGAGCCAGCATACGCAGTGAAAGGACATGGTTGTATGTTTCGGTGTATTGTTGATCGGTTCCGTTAATCATATAACGGTATAGTTTGCTGCGGAACACATCTTTTTCCATCGAGATGACTTTTATTTCAATGGAGCTGTGCGTATGAGGAATCGTTATCCGGTTACGGCCGTTTTCCAACTGGTCGATACAGGAGTTCCCGTTCAGCAACACATCCATCAGCCTGACTTCGGGCAGCGGCTCTTCTTTGGTCGGTATGTTTTTATTGATACGCAGCAATCCGGAGGCGCCACCCAGATAGATATAATCGGAGATGGACGAAACCTGGTATTTATAGATGAACTCATTCGTCGTATAACCGTCCGATTCTCCCCAGGAGGCGAAACGTTTCTTTTTGAGATCGTATGAGAATAACATGTTGCGGGCACCGATCCAAAGACGTTCCTGTTCGTCCAGTAGTAAGGTAGAGACACTGTTGAACAGTTTGGTTTCAATCTTGGTGAATTCCTTTGTGTTAGAATCGAAATAACCGAAACCATACTCCGTCCCGATCCAGAAAATACCGTTCTTGTCGCGTGCTACCGCTTTGATCGCTTCATGTCCACCGATACTGAGGAGGACATGAAGCGTGTCGCTGCCGTGATATACTTCATACAGGTTGTTGCTTTGGATGATAAAGGCTGATTTATCGTCGGCACAAACCATTTTCATCGGACCTACGGCCAGCTTCTTCCCGTCTATCTTCAGGAAAGAGAACTTCCCGGTCCGGAAACTATGGCTGACTGCATTTTTACCCAGAAAATAAGCCCATTCGTCGGTAACCCTATAAGCCAGTGAGGCATTTCCTCCGTGAAACTGGTCGACCGTCGTGGCTTCGTCGATCAGATAGAAGGGCCGGTGGTAGTTTCCTGTTTCTTTATTAAAGAGATACATACCTTTGGTATATAGGGAAACGAGCAATTCTGAGTCCGAATAATCTGTAATAGATACGACTTTATCTCCGTAAGTGGATGGATAATGTTTGAAGGTATCGGTATAAGGATCGTATTGGTTGATACCGCCTCCGTCTGTCCCCAGCCACAAGCGTCCCCGTTTGTCTTCGTGGATACTGATGACTGATATATCGCTCAATCCGTTGGTATTGTTGCGCGGAACATCCGTATATGTTTTCATGAAAACTTCTTTGATACCGATCATACCGCCTCTGACTGTCCCTACCCAGATATTATCCTGTTTGTCTTTATAGATGCATTTGACGGAATTTACCGGAAGCGTGTTCCTGTCTCCCGGCGTATGGACAATGGCTGTAATATCGGAGGTGTTTTCCAGATCCATAATATTGATTCCTCCGCCATCGGTCGTTATCCAGAGTTTGTTATTTATCTCCAGAAAGTCAAGTACCAGGTTATTATTTAATTTGGAATTTCCCGTATGGATATGGTAAAGCTTTTTTCCATCCGGAGCGTAACAAACGAAGCCTTTATTATAGGAGGAAAGATAAAGCCTTTTCTTACTATCCAGATAAACCGCATTCAGGTCTCCCGTTTGGATCGGATAATCGGTAGGAGTTATCTGATCGGTAACCGGGTTGTATCTGAGGATACCGTTTCTGCGTGAGATAAGCAATACTTCGTCTTTGTCCCAGGGACGAATATAATAAGGTATAAAATCGGATGAGTCTTTTTGAAGGACGGGCCTTTTATGAAGAGTCCGACTTTTGCCGTCATAGATATATACTCCTTCATCAGCAGTGAAAAGGATGGAACCGGAGAATGTATGGAATGAATTTGTTATGATTATCTTATCTTCGAATTTGACAGGACGGAATGAGTCGCTGCTTTTATCGTATAAGGTTAATCCGTTATTGGTGGAAACCCAGATATTGTTCAATGAATCTTCCGCAATGAAATAGATCGTATTTCCCGGCAGGGAATAAGGGTTATCCTTTTCATGGAAATAACTTTTCATACCGTAACGGTCAAAACAGCTTAACCCGGAAGCTGTCCCGATCCAGATCAATCCTTTATTATCTGCCAGTATACAATTCACTGTTGTTTGCGATAAACCTTTGTCCAGATTCAGCTGCTGGAAAAAATAGCTGGGGGTTGCTCCTTTTGTATATCCTATACAGAAGTAAAACAAAAACAGGAATTGTAATAATTTTATAATAGGGATGCTTCTCATCGTACTTTATTTCTAATAAGTGCAAATGTAATAAAACCGATCTAAAATAGAAAACATTCAGTGTAAACAGAACTTTGGGATGGTTTTTGACATGAAAAGTACGATTGTTGACATCGGTATGTCTCGGAAAGTGCAACTTTGCCTTTGCAAATATTAACTAAACAGAGCGTGCTTATGAAATAGGGTTAATTCGATGTTATTGGATATAGGTGAATTTGAAAAAACTTACCTGTCTTGAGAATTAAATTATGTTGTTTACTAAATTTATTGTTTTATGAAAAAATCTTTTCTAACATTCTTACTGATGTTGTTTTGCTTGGCAGGTTTTGCTCAGCAAACAGTAACGGGGGTTATCCTCGAAGAGGCAACTTCCGAACCTTTGGCCGGAGCAGCTGTTCAGGTGAAAGATTCACAGAACGGTACGATTGCCGATGCCGATGGCCGTTTTTCTATCTCGGTATCACCCGGACAAACATTATTAATATCTTATATTGGTCTGATCCCTCAGGAAATCCTGATAAAGGAAGGCATGAAGGATTTAACGATCAAGATGCTTAGTGATGCGGTTGATATTAATGAAGTAGTTGTTGTCGGTTATGGCGTGCAGAAGAAAGTGAATCTGACCGGTTCCGTATCTTCCGTTAAGGGAGATGTGCTGGAACGTCGTCCTGTTGCCGATGCCGTACAGAGTTTACAAGGGATGGTTCCGGGTTTGCTGGTAAGCAATTCCGATGGTGGCCGTCCGGGTGGAGCCGGTACTTTGACATTACGCGGACAAGGTAATCTGGATAATAATGCGGCCCCTTACGTCCTGGTCGATGGTGTGGAAATGAGCCTCACCGATGTAAACCCCAGTGATATTGAAAATATATCCGTATTAAAAGATGCGGCTGCTTGTGCTATCTACGGTGCACGTGCCGCTTACGGTGTGATTCTTGTCACGACAAAGAAAGGGGAAGAAGGTAAAACGCGCATCAACTACCAGGGTACGGTCGGTTGGAGTACACCGACTGTTCTGCCGGATATGGTCAATTCGTATGATTTTGCACAATACTGGAATGCCGGTGTAACCAATGCTGGTTCTCCGCGTTTGTACAGCGATGAGAAACTAGCTTTGTTACAGCAGTATATCAATGATCCGAGCAGTGTCGATCCGTGGTTCGAACTGCCTGCCAATTCCAATATGAACCCGGCTTTCGAAAACTCGGAGTCTGGTGTTGGTAATGTGAACTATTTTGATTTGCATTATAAGAACTGGGCGTTTAAACAGAATCATAATATCAGCCTGAGCGGTGGTGGTAAGGCTGCACAATATTATATTTCAGGTGGTTACTATTCGGAAGACGGAATCCTCCGTTATGCCGATATGGATTATAAACGGTATAATTTTGCTGCCAATGTTACTTCGCAGCTGACTAGTTGGATGAAGTTGAAAGTGAATACCAAATTCATGCATTCCGACCAGAATACTCCGTTTGGTGACGGTGGTATCAGCGAAGGTTTCTATCATTCACTGGCTCGTTTCCGTCCCACAGTTTCTCCGGTCGACCCGAACGGTCATTTCACGGAACTGACAATGATTCCTTATCTGCAGAGCGGAACCTATACAAATACACAGCGTGATAATATGAATATCACTGCCGGTTTGGATATTCAACCTGTTAAGAACTGGTTTATATTCTTCGACTATACCTATAAATTAGGAAATAAAGAATACGAAGCACTAAATGTCAGTCCGCTTATTTATGGTGCCGACGGTGTCAGTACTTCAAAAGGTGTTCGTGCGGAATTGGGTATGTCTCCTGATGGTAAGTTTACCCGTAGCTATGACCGTACACGTTATCAGTCGATCAATTTGTATACAAATTATCTTTTCAGCTTGGCTGAAAAGCACAACTTTACAGTAATGGCTGGTTTTCAGGAAGAAGATTATGAGTTCAGTCTGATGAAGAACTCCATTACCGGCCTGTATTCGACCAGCAATCCGAATGTCGGTATGGGAACCGGCGACAAGACTGTCATCGATACCCGTAACGGTTGGGCAACCCGCGGTTTCTTCGGACGTATCAATTATGATTATGACGGACGTTATCTGGTTGAACTGAACGGACGTTATGACGGCTCTTCCCGTTTTGCCTCAGGCAATCGTTGGGGATTCTTCCCTTCCGTCTCTTTGGGATGGAACATTACCCGCGAACAATTCATGAGTTCTGTGACTGATGTACTGTCAAACCTGAAACTGCGTGCTTCCTATGGTTTGCTGGGTAACCAGGCCGGTGCTGCCTTGTATACTTTTGCCGCAACAATGGAGTTGAACAATAAGTTGGGCAATTATATTTTCTCTGACGGACGTCATATCTTTACACGGGCTCCGGGTGTTGTGAATCCGACTACTACCTGGGAAAAGGTGGAAAGTAAGAATATCGGTCTCGACTTTGGATTCTTAGGGAACTCTTTGACCGGTACACTCGATGTTTTCCAGCGTGATACAAAGGATATGTTAGGGCCCGGCGTCGACTTTCCGGATATTTTCGGAGCAGATGCACCTAAGACCAATAATGCACGGATGAGAAACCGCGGTTGGGAGCTTGCCCTGAATTATCGCGGACAGATCGGTAGCGATATTCAGTATACGATCGGTGGTTCATTGTCGGATGCAACTTCAGAAGTAACGGAATATGCCAACCCGACCGGAACAAATCCGAAAGAAAACTGGTATACCGGTAAAAAGGTGGGCGAAATCTGGGGGTATCGTGCCGACGGTCTGATCCAGACACAGGAAGAAGCAGATGCTTATAATGAAAAGTATGACTTGTCATTTATCAGTGGTAAACCCTGGACTCCGGGTGATGTGAAATATCGTGACCTGAATAATGATAATAAGATCAATAACGGGACAAATACATTGGATGATATGGGCGATATGACGGTAATCGGTAATACGACTCCGCGTTATCAGTACACAGTTAACGGTTCTATCAGTTGGAAAGGCATTAGCCTGAGCATGATGTTCCAAGGAGTTGGCAAACGTGATTGGGATCCGGGAACAGGCGCTTACTTCTGGGGAAGCGGTCCCTATGCACAGGTAACTGTGTTTAAGGAACATCTGGATTTCTGGAGTGAATCGAATCCGGGAGCTTATTATCCGAAGCCCTATATCCATACGGCAGGCGGTGTTGTTCCGTTCCGTGATAAAACAATGACTACCAGCGACCGGTATATTCAGAGTGGTGCTTATTGCCGTTTGAAAAACCTGACAATCAGCTATGACCTTCCTGCTATCTGGACGAATAAAGTAGGTATGCAGAAAGTTCAGGTATTCTTCTCTGGTGAAAACCTGCTGACCTTTACAAAACTGAAAGGTATGTTTGACCCGGAAGCGATCTATACAAAGAACGACTACACCAGTGAGGGTGGTAAGAACTATCCGATGAACCGTGTAGTATCTGTAGGCTTGGTTGTTAACTTATAATTTAGAGATCATATGAAAAAAAGAAATATATTTTTAGGCGTGATTCTGGCTTTCAGCCTAACATCCTGCTTCGATATGGATAAAATGCCGGAAGGCGTACTTTCGACTGCGCAGCCTTTCAGCAGTACAGGTGAAATGAGAAATTATCTGGACATGTTTTATCAGATAGGCAATCCGAAATATGAAGATGATAAAATAAAAGTAAATTTTGGTAACGGCTTGCGGGGACAAGACTTCGGTGCCGGTGGTAGTGGTGACGGTATTGCCGGTTCTGATATAAATAGTGATAATATGTCATCCAGTTCTGTTAGCTCGCGTCTGGTGGGGGAGACTACTTTGAGCGGTGCAGCCAAACTGACCAATTATACGGCTATCCGTAATTTGAACTTTTTATTAGCCAATTTAGATAACTGTGTGGAACAGGGAAGTCCCGATTATGATCAGTATGTCGGCGAAGCCTATTACTTCCGGGCCTGGTACTATTACAGGATGTTTGTGGATTATGGGCCATTGACATGGGTAAGTACTCCGCTTGACCCTAATGAAGAAGAGATGCAGTTACCTCGGGATAGCCGGACCGTAGTGGCGGATAGCATTTTGGCCGACCTGGACAAGGCTATTTCTTATTTGGGTATACAGAATAATAGTGCTTCCATGCGTGTCCATAAGGATGTTGCCCGTGCATTGAAGAGTGAAGTGGCTCTTTTCGAGGGTACCTGGGAGAAATATCATAAGGCAAAAGGCGATAAGTTTTTTGATCCTTCCGTAACGGATGAAAAGATTCGCGGGTACTTTACACAGGCTGCCGATGCCGCCAAAGATGTAATGGATCGCGGAGTATGGAAAATATATTCTACTGGTAACGAACTGGATGACTACCGCCAGATGTTTCAAACCACCGACTTATCGGCTAATTCCGAAGTACTTTGGTTTAAAATGTATGATGGCGATCAGGTGGGTAACAGTGTAAATCGTTATCTGAACCAGGGAGGAGGTAGCATCGGTGTTACTGCATCTTTGATCGATGATTATCTGACAAAAGATGGCAAACCGTTTATCGGTGCAGCATTGGTAAATGCAAAGAAGGTGTTTGGTGATGAGTTATTGCCTACCGTACGTGATCCGCGTTTGTCGCAGACGATCTGTACACCCGGACAACAACTGCGTCCGGATGATTTGCCTCCTTACTATGTCGTTCCGCCACTGATTGGTACTTCGTCTTACAATCAGAATATGACAGGTTATTCTTTACTGAAATATGTACAGATCGATTATACCGGTAGCCTGGATGCTGAAGCTAAAGGAGCAACCCCGGCAATCCAGTTCCGTTATGCCGATATCCTGTTAAATTATGCCGAAGCGTTGGCCGAGTTGGACGGAGCGGCCAATTCTCAGAAAATAATTGTAGCTTTGCAACCGTTACGTGACCGCGTCGGTATGCCTGCCGTAGATTTTGATCGGGAGTATAATCAGGAGGCTGATTATCCGTTCCGTCATCTGGATAAATATATTCAGGCTGTCCGTCGTGAACGTCGTATCGAGAAAGCCTGTGAAGGCCGTCGTCTGGAAGATATTCTTCGTTGGGCTGCTGCCGAAGAACTGATCGTTGGCAAATGGCCGAAAGGTGCCTTATTTACTGGAAGTAACCTGGAAAACCATCCCGCATTTGGCGGTAAGTTGGTTTACGACCAGGCTTCCGGAAACAATCTCTTCCTGACAGGTAAACCGGGTGACGCACTTCGTTACGTTGTGCCCAGCAACCCGGCAGGTTATGAACAGGGATGGCGGTTTAATATAGGCCGCGACTATTTGTTGCCTATTCAACCTCGTATGTTGTCTTTGACAGGAGGTAAATGGGAACAGAACCCGGGATGGTAATCTAATTTATACAAGTATATAGAATATGAAGAACATTAGGTCTAAAGTATTATTCTCATTAACGGGAGCAGCGGTGTTAGCATCGCTGCCTTCCTGTAAAGAGAAAAAAGCAGGGGCAGAGGAGGCTAAAAAGCCGATGAATATCCTCTACATTATGTGTGATGATCATTCGTTTCAGACAATCAGTGCGTACGATCATCGGTTCATCGAGACTCCGAACATTGACCGCATCGCCAAAGAAGGTGTCCGTTTTACCAACAGTTTCGTTGCCAACTCGTTGAGTGGTCCCAGCCGTGCCTGTCTGCTGACCGGTAAGCATAGCCATGCAAACGGCTTTACCGACAACACGAAAACATTCGACGGCGGACAACAAACGTTCCCGAAACTATTGAAGCAAGCCGGTTACCAGACCGCTATTGTCGGTAAATGGCACCTGACATCCGAACCTACCGGATTCGATTACTGGAACATATTGATAGGACAGGGCGATTATTACAATCCTTATTTTATCGATAACGGAGAAAAGAAACAAATAGAAGGATACGCCACCAATATAACAACCGATCTGGCTATCGACTGGATGGACCAGAAAAGGGATAAGAACAAACCGTTCTGCCTGCTCCTGCATCATAAGGCTCCTCACCGTACCTGGATGCCGGATACCTGTGATCTGGACTTATATAATGATGTTGTTTTCCCGATACCGGAAACTTTCTACGACAAGTATGAAGGCCGTATTGCCGCTTCGCAGCAGGAAATGAGTGTCATTAAAGACATGGATCTGGTGTATGACCTGAAACTGGCTGACAAAGAAAACGAGATCCACTCCAATCCGGGATTGGAAAAAGCCGGACGTAATATGTACAACCGGATGACTCCGGAACAGAAAGCCGCCTGGGACAAGCATTACGACCCGATCATCAAAGAGTTCAAGGAAAAGAAACTTTCCGGCAAGGCTTTGGCAGAATGGAAATACCAGCAGTATATGCACGATTATATCCGTGTCATCCATTCGGTAGACCGTAATGTAGGCCGCGTATTGGATTATCTGGAAAAGAACGATCTGTTGGATAATACGATTATCGTCTATACATCCGATCAGGGATTCTATATGGGTGAACACGGTTGGTTTGACAAACGTTTCATGTATGAAGAATCTTTCCGCACACCGATGTTGGTTCGCTATCCGGGTGGCATAAAGGGTGATATTCCTGAAATGGTTCAGAATATCGACCATGCCGCTACCTTCCTCGAACTGGCAGGCGCTCCGGTTCCTGAAGATATCCAGGGTGATTCTTACCTGCCGTTGCTGAAAGGCGAGCATCCGAAAGACTGGCGTACTTCCTTGTATTACCATTATTATGAGTTCCCGGCCGAACACATGGTAAAACGTCATTATGGCGTACGTACAGACCGTTATAAATTAATGCATTTCTATAATGACATCGACGTATGGGAACTTTACGACCTGCAAAACGACCCGATGGAAATGAATAACATTTATAATAAACCCGGTACGGAAGAAATCACCAAACAGTTGATGGACGAACTGCACAAATTGCAGAAACAATATAACGATCCTATCGAATCGGAATTAGCAAAGAAAAGCTAACAGAATAAGTGAAATAGGTAAAGGAGATGTGGATAGTTGAACCCCTGGAGTCGAACAAAAAGGCTTCAGGGGTTCTTTTTATATATATCGTATAAATGCTTTATTCGCTTAAACATCTCAATAAAAGTTTATCAAAATAAATCCTTCATTCCTTCATCTATATGATATCTTGTTGGTTATCTTTATGTTACTGATAATAAATGATGAACAAGATGAAGGAAATGGCTTTGTTAACAGGTAGAAAAGAAGTAGGAGTCCGGTAATAGATAATTAGGTATATCCTAATAGATTGCTATTCTGTAGGTTATATATGCGTTGTTGTTTGTCATATGTCGAACGCTTGTTTGATAGTTGTGTGATAAGCGTTCGACAGATGGCAAACAAGTGTCCGATAATTGAAAAACAAGAAAGAAGAAAGCATATCAGGACTAAGGGTTCACTGGCTCTGTATTAGAATAAGATATGCTGACAGATAATCTTTCGGTAGATATTTACCTTTTTATGGTATTGGAAGCTATCAATTATTAGCTAAAAATCAGGGATTGAAAAGCGTTTCCTTCATTTTGTTCATTATTTATAAGTTGTAACACAAAGATAACCAATAAGATATCATATAGATGAAGGAATGAAGGATTTATTTTGATGAACTTTTATTGAGGGAATATGTCAATATTTATGATATGACTCACTTCTTATCAAAAGTGAGCTATCTTGTCCCCGTGCTTGACACGGGACCGCAGAAGAACGGGCAGTATCCCAAGTAGTCCCGTGACAATAAATGCCCAGATATTAGGTACACGCGATTGGGCTTCCAAAGTATAATCACCAGGTAACAGCCGGTAGGCGTCTATCTTCCAATAAGGAGTTTCTCCTTCATGTAGGGTGGTATTGGTTGTTATCAACTGGCCTGGCATATTGAGTTCGTATTTTATCTGGTGGTTGAATAATTCTATCGGACGGCATTTCTCTTCAAATAACCGGTTTATCTGATCTTTGTCTTTCTGCTGATATGCAGTGGTGAAATGGTCCGTCTGGTAGAAAGTGTCGAGTAGCCGATACATATCTATCGAGTCAAGGTCTGTATCTTCTCCTTTACTCATGGCCGATTTTTTGATGGCATCTTTGTCTGCCTTCAGCTTTGAGATAAAGGTTTTATTACCGAACTTAGCTTCCCATTCCTCAATAGTTTCAAGGCGGATTTCAAACAAACTCTCATTATACCATTTTACGAAACGATCTGTCAAGTCATTCAGCTTATCGTTTAGCTCAAGTCCGTTCATTCCCCTGACTTGAGTCAGGTCACCTTGAAAGAGCAGTTCTTGTTCTTGTTTACTCAGGTAATGTTCAAGGGGGATGGGGCCTCTTTCTTCAATTTGACGGTAGTTGCAGGTGAATGTATAATAGGTATAAAACCATCTGAAATGTTTTTCCAGCTTTTCCTGCGGAACGGCTAACGGTTCCATCCATTTCTTTTCAGGAGTGAGCCGGAGAGGGGTATCCCATATATTCCATGTGCGTTTGACTTTTACATTCAATTGCTCCTCTTTACCGAATGAGTCGCTTTTCTTTCCTAAGATGACAAAAGGGATGCTGGGATTCAAAGGAATCTGTTGCCAGTCCTGGATGGAGAACAGGAAAGGAGAGTGTGAGCCGTCGCCCGCCATAAAAGCGGAATCTCCGTGTGCATATACTTCACGGTCAATTTGTCCATCCGGATAAATATGTGTCACCATCCGGTGGTTGGAAGAACAGGAGGCCATAAGAAGCAGTCCTGAAATGATTGATATATATCCTTTAGTTTTCATCTTTTGTTCGTTTTAGTGAATGATGGTTTCTACAGAAATTCTCTTGGACAGGAAGGAGGCTTTTCTTTTTGATAGTTTCTCTATATATTCCTTCCATTGTTCGGATAGATAGCGGCTTTTTTCGAGTAAGCTACTTTCTGGGTTCCAACTATCGGGTAGGGAGTAGGCTTTTCCTTGCCAGATAGCATTATTCGCATAATATTGCTCCGGATACTGTTTGTCTTGTGAAAAGAAAATGGTTTCGCTTATCAGAAAACAAAGCAGGAGAGCTGCTGCAATACCGGATATTTTGCTGACCGATA
This sequence comes from Parabacteroides goldsteinii DSM 19448 = WAL 12034, assembly GCF_000969835.1. Lineage (GTDB taxonomy): Bacteria > Bacteroidota > Bacteroidia > Bacteroidales > Tannerellaceae > Parabacteroides > Parabacteroides goldsteinii. The sequence goes on along the minus strand of NZ_KQ033912.1, from coordinate 577,883 downwards.
GTAATATCCTGTTTGTTTTACTTTTTCCTTTTGCTTCTTTCAAAAGGGACGTTCCGGAAGAGCTGACAAATGATATTTTGTTCAAAATATCATTTGTCAGCTCTTCCGGAGCATTCAAGACTGGTTCGGTATTTTTTAGTTTGTCCAGCCATTTTTCGTATGTTTGATCTTCTCTTTTCATAGGTTGTTCTCCATCTGATTTATTTTCATTCGTATCTGTTTGCGTGCCTGGTAAAGATTGCTTTTGATCTTTTCGGCAGACATACCGGTGATAGCTTCTACTTCGGATACTTCAAGACCCTCGACTTCCCTTAGGGTAAACACCAGTTTTTGTTTCGGAGTGAGTTCCTCAGTGAACCGAAGTATCAGGTTCTTTAAGTCTTTGTTTATAAGACTTTGTTCCATGTTCTCATCAGAAGATAAGGAGAGATTGTCGACGGATGGCCCTTGCATACTTCCCGAAGGGGTATGTTGCAGAAAGCGCAGGCGGTCGTAACAAATGTTTCCGGTAATTTTATAGAGCCAGGTTGAGAAACGGTATTCCCGGTTATACTTGTCAAGATTCAACCAAACTTTTATAAATGTTTCCTGTACCATGTCTCTAGCCTCTTCTTCATTACAGAGTAAGCGAAATGCCAGTCGGAATACAAGTTGCCGGTATTCTGTGACTAATAGGGCAAAAGCGGTCATGTCCTGCTTTTTGCTTTTATCTATTAGTACTTGTATTTCTTCTTCATTCATCATACTTCTTGTCCGTTTATAATATGATACGTAAAAAAGGGGAGATGGTCGAATTATTTTAAATAAAAAAAGAGACCCACTTCTAAAGTGAACCTCTTTGCCTTTGTGTGGAGCATATCGGACTCGAACCGATCACCTTTAGACTGCCAGTCTAACGCTCTAGCCAGATGAGCTAATGCCCCGTTGTTTTATTTTCGAGTGCAAATATAGAGTATTTCCTGATATTAGCACTATCTTTGTATAAGAAATTTAAAGAAAAAGAATATGATCGTTTATAATACAACATTTAATATAGAGAATGATATCCTTGCCGAGTGTCTTGAATATCTGAAAAAGAGTTATATACCCCGTGCGGCAGCTAGCGGGTTTCTGCGGACACCTTATCTGCGTCGTATTTTACAGGACGAGACGGAGGATGCAACCAGCTATTCGGTTCAGTTTCATGTAAAGAATCCGGAAACGCTGGAGTATTGGATGCAGTCCGAAGGCCGTGACCTGCAACAGGAGCTAGTGAACCGTTTCGGAACAAAGCTGGTGGGCTTCAGTACCTTATTGGAGGAAATAGACCTGGAGTCATGACGAAAAACCGTGTCATATTGGGTATCGACCCCGGAACAATCGTGATGGGATACGGTGTTCTGAAGATTGAAGGAAATAAACCGAAGCTCGAAGCTATGGGCATTCTTCAACTGAATAAGTACGAAGACCATTACTTGCGTTTGAAAAAGATATTCGAACGGGTACTGGCCCTTATCGACCAGTATCACCCTGACGAATTGGCAATCGAAGCACCGTTTTTCGGGAAGAACGTACAGAGTATGTTGAAGTTGGGAAGGGCACAAGGTGTCGCTATGGCAGCTGCATTGGAACGCGAAATTCCTATCTTTGAATATGCACCATTGAAGATCAAGATGTCTATTACCGGTAACGGGAATGCTGCCAAAGAGCAGGTGGCGGGAATGTTGCAACGTTTCCTGCATATCCCTCAGGAGTCGATGTTGCCTCAGCTGGATGCAACCGACGGATTGGCAGCTGCTGTTTGTCATTATTTCCAGACAAATAATCCGATTTCGGAGAAGAAGTATAGCGGATGGAAAGATTTCATGGCAAAGAATCCCGGTAAAGTACGGAAGTAAGTAGAGATTACAGCATAAAAAAACTCCGGTCCTTGGTTAACAGGAACCGGAGTTTTTTTATTGAGGAAAGAAATTATCTTTTACCAAGTTCATGATCCAGAAGGATGGCATGATGTTCGCCGTACATCTTCAACTTGTCGACGATTGCTTTTGCTGTCGATTCTTCTTCAACCTGTTCGCGAACGAAACCATATAAAAAGTCTTTGGCTGCATGATCGTTGTCTGCTTCAGCAATATCGACCATCTTGTCAATCAGTTCTGATACATGTACTTCGTGTTTGTAGACATGTTCGAATACTTCCAGTGGAGTACCCCATGCAGTCGGAACGACATTGATCTGGTTGATGACGATGTCGCCTCCGCGGTCGATAGCGAAATCGATCATTTTGTGGGCATGTTCCATCTCTTCTTCAGCCTGTTTCCGCATCCAGTGTGCACAACCGTTCAGTCCTGCTTTCTGGAAATAGATTGACATCGACAGGTACAGGTTTGAAGACCACATTTCAGCTTCTACCTGTTCATTGAAAGCCTTTGATAAGTTCTTACTTAAGATCATAATATTTTACTTTTATTGAGTTGTATTTGTATAAAATTGGTCACAAAAAGTGTGCCAGACTATTTTATACAATACCTTGTGCCATCATGGCCTTGGCAACTTTCATGAAGCCGGCAATGTTGGCACCTTTCACATAGTTCACATAATTACCGTCTTTACCGTGGGCGACACATTGTTCGTGGATGGCGCCCATGATCTGATGCAATCTGGCATCCACTTCATCGGCAGTCCAGGAGATATGCATGGCATTCTGTGTCATTTCCAGTCCAGAAGTAGCTACGCCGCCGGCATTAACCGCTTTGCCCGGGGCAAATAGTTGTTTGTGTTCGATAAACAGGTCGACTGCTTCGGCTGTACATCCCATGTTGGAAACTTCGGCAACGCATAATGTTTTGTTCTCGATCAGCTTACGTGCATCGTCGGCATCCAGTTCGTTCTGTGTGGCGCAGGGTAGGGCGATATCCACTTTCTGTTCCCAGGGCTTCTTACCGGGATAGAAAGTAGCGTTGGGATATTCGTCGGCATAAGGAGCTACGATATCGTTGCCACTGTTACGCAGTTCCAGCATGTATTCGATTTTATCACCCGAAATACCGTCCGGATCATAAACATATCCGTCCGGACCGGAGATGGTTACGACTTTGGCTCCCAATTCGGTCGCTTTCTTTGTTGCTCCCCAGGCCACATTTCCGAAACCGGAAACGGCAACTGTCTTACCTTTTATATCTATGCCGTGAGTTTCAAGCATTTGATGTACGAAATATAAAGCACCGTATCCGGTTGCTTCCGGACGAAGGATCGAACCTCCGAACTCCATGCCTTTACCTGTGAAAGTACCAGTGTTTTCGCGGGCCAGTTTCTTGTACATGCCATACATATAACCGACTTCACGTCCGCCAACGCCAATGTCGCCTGCCGGAACATCGCGGTCCGGTCCCAGGTTACGCCATAGTTCCATGATGAAAGCCTGGCAGAAACGCATGATCTCTGCGTCGCTTTTGCCACGGGGAGCAAAATCGGAACCACCTTTACCACCGCCCATCGGCAGGGTTGTCAGGGCATTTTTGAATGTTTGCTCGAAGCCCAGGAACTTCAGGATAGATAAGTTTACCGACGGGTGGAAACGGATTCCTCCCTTATACGGGCCAATCGCATTATTAAATTGTACGCGATATCCTAAATTAACTTGCACTTCACCTTTATCGTCTACCCAAGGTACACGGAAAGTAAAAATGCGTTCGGGTTCAACCAACCGTTCGATGATTTTGGCTTTTTCGAACTCTGGATGCTGGTTATAAACCTCTTCTATTGATAAAAGAACTTCTTTCACGGCCTGCAAGTACTCTTTTTCACCCGGGTGCTTTGCTTCCAGTGCAGATAAAATAACTTCTGTCTTCATAGCGTTTTTTGCTTTTAGGAATAACAATGTGTAGGCAAATGTAGCGAATCCTATGGAATGACCAAGTGTTTTGCTTACTTTTTGATAGTGAAAATTATGTTTTTGATGCATATTTTGGAATAGAGAGGGGAGGTAGAGCTTCTGAAAGAGGTTGTTCGTTTGAAGTTTTTCGGTTATTTGTGGTGATTGGGATATGATTATGTAACCTACCTAGCATATTTTTCCTTATTTTTGGGCGCATATAATTCTATGAAATCATTATGAGCGGAATACCGGACTTTCAGAACCTTGTGTTTAAAGACACATCATTCGCCAATCTAATGAATAAGCGTATATATAATGTACTGCTTATCGCTACAAAATACGACGCCTTTATGCTGGAAGACGACGGACGGGTAGATGAACAGATATTCAATGAATATACCTCACTCAGCCTGCGTTATCCTCCCCGTTTTACCCAGGTGACGACGGAAGAAGAGGCGCTTGCCGAACTAAAAGATCGTAATTTCGAATTAATCATCTGTATGCCGAATATGGATAACCGCGATATTTTTGCGGCGGCAAAGGAGATAAAGATACATTATCCGAATATCCCGATCGTGGTGCTCACGCCTTTCTCGAAAGAGGTCTCCAAACGTATTGCCAATGAAGACCTGAGTGCGATAGATTACGTATTCAGTTGGCTGGGCAATGCCGAGCTGCTGTTGGCTATCATCAAACTGATCGAGGATAAGATGAATGCGCCCGACGATACGGCTAGTGTCGGGGTACAGATCATCTTGCTGGTGGAAGACTCCATCCGTTTCTATTCGTCCGCTTTGCCCCATCTGTATAAATTCGTCTTGGAACAGAGCCAGATGTTTGCGAAGGAGGCATTGAACGGTCACCAGCAGACGCTTCGAATGCGCGGTCGTCCGAAGATTAAGCTGGCCCGTACTTATGAAGAGGCTGTCCGTATTTTCAATCAATACCGGGATAATATGCTCGGTATCGTTTCGGATATGAGCTTTATGCACGACGGGGTGAAAGATCCCTATGCCGGGTACAAGTTCGGACAGTATGTCCGCAAGACCGGATTGATCATTCCTTTTGTGCTGGAATCGTCCGAGTCGAGTAATAAAGTATATGCCAAAGAGTTGGGAGCCTCGTTTATCGATAAGAATTCGAAAAGCTACCCGCAGGATTTGCGTAAGAAGATCATGCAGCGTTTCGGGTTCGGTGACTTTGTGATCCTGAATCCGCAGACGAAGGAAGAGATTATGCGTATCAAAGATTTGAAGGACTTGCAAAAGAAAGTGTATCAGATTCCCGACGATTCGCTGGTCTATCACCTTTCGCGCAACCATTTCTCCCGTTTCTTTTATTCGCGTGCCATGTTTCCGCCGGCAGAAGTGTTGAAGCGGGTCGATGTTAGCGATTATAAGGATATGGATGAAGCACGCAAGCTGATATTCGACCTGATCGTACAGTACCGTCGCATGAAGAACTCCGGTGTCGTGGCTATTTATCAGAAAGACCGTTTCGACGAATACAGTAACTTTGCCCGTATCGGTGACGGTTCGTTGGGAGGAAAGGGTAGAGGACTGGCCTTTATGGGCGCTATGGTTAAGCGTTATCCCAAACTGGAGACGGAGAACTTTAACACGAATATCCCGAAGACCGTTGTGATCTGTACGGATATTTTCGATGAGTTCATGGAGACAAACGAACTTCTGCCCGTCGCCCTGAGTGATGCGGATGACGAAACGATACTGAAATACTTCCTTCGTGCCAGTCTGCCGGCCAGTTTGATCGATGATCTGATGGCATTCTTCGATGTGGTGAAAAGCCCGATAGCCGTCCGTTCATCCAGTTTGCTGGAAGATTCGCATTATCAACCTTTCGCCGGGATTTATTCTACCTATATGATTCCCCGGTTGGAAGATAAATATGAAATGCTCCGCCTGCTGAGCGATGCGATCAAGGCGGTTTATGCTTCCGTCTTTTACCGTGACAGTAAGGGATATATGACTGCTACGTCCAACCTGATTGATCAGGAAAAGATGGCAATTGTTTTGCAGGAAGTGGTGGGAAACCGTTACAACGATCATTTCTATCCGACTATCTCCGGCGTGGCCCGTTCGCTGAATTTCTACCCGATCGGTAATGAAAAGGCGGAAGACGGAATTGCCAATATTGCCCTCGGTCTGGGTAAATATATCGTAGATGGCGGACAGACGTTGCGTTTCTCTCCCCGTCATCCGCACAATATCTTGCAGATGAGTACGATGGATTTTGCTCTCCGTGAGACGCAAACCCGTTTCTATGCACTCGACCTGAAGAACCTGGCAGAACAGTTCTCTATCGATGATTCGTTTAACTTGCAACGATTGGGACTGAAGGAAGCCGATGCGGACGGTTCCCTGAAATATATTGTTTCCACTTATGATCCGTATGACCAGATTATCCGTGACGGTTATTATCCCGGTGGTCGTAAGATCCTGTCGTTCGTAAATATTCTCCAACACGACGTTTTCCCTCTGGCGAAGACGTTGGATGAGTTACTTCGCATCGGGCAGGCCGAGATGGGACGTCCTGTCGAGATCGAGTTTGCCGTAAATGTCGATCCGAACAACCACGACAAGGCAACCTTCTATCTCCTTCAAATTCGTCCGATCGTCGATAATAAGGAAATCATGGATGAAGACCTGACGCAAGTCGGTAATGAGGAAACGATCCTTTCGTCCACCAGTGTGCTCGGTCATGGCATCGTGACGGATGTGCAGGATATTATCTATGTAAAGAGCGGTGCTTTCAACTCGTCGAACAACCAGTTGATTGCCTATGAAATAGAAAAACTGAACCGTCGTTTTACGGAAGAAGAGAAGAATTACGTGCTGGTCGGTCCTGGACGTTGGGGAAGCAGTGACCATTGGCTGGGGATTCCGGTGAAGTGGCCGCATATTAGCAATGCCCGTGTAATCGTGGAGTGCGGTTTGGAAAATTATCGTGTTGACCCAAGCCAGGGAACGCATTTCTTCCAGAACCTGACATCCTTTGGTGTCGGATATTTCACCATCAACCCGTTCAAAGGAGACGGCTGGTTTGACGAGGAGTATCTGAATGCCTTGCCGGCTGTCGAGGATACCGAATATCTGCGGCATATCCATTTCGACAAGCCGATCGTCATTAAGATGGACGGAAAGAAGAGTTTGGGTGTGGTACTTAAGCCGGAATGATAAAAGGAAGACGGAGCTTTGCTATAAGGCTCCGTTTTTTATCGTATTTTGACTACTTCGTGAAGAATAGGAGTCTCACAAGTCTCAAGAGTCTCACCCCCATTTTTGAAAATGCGTCTTTTTTCGAAATGATGCGTAATTTATTCATATATAATAATATAAGGTCTATTTTGAGGATGAAAATCAAGCATGGAAATCTTTTTTTACTGTTTGCTCCGGACATTTTCAATGAGTAGTTACCCGTTCTTTCACCGATGCCTACCCGTTTTGTTTCCGGTGCTTATTCGTTCTTCATACTATGCTTACTCAATATGACTGTAATAACCATATTCCAATAAAAGAAATTTGTCCAGGACTTTAATAAAAAAAGGAACAAATTGAAGAGGTAAAGAAAGAAAAAAGTGAATGTAATATATTGTGTTTTAGGAGCATAAGTAAATTTGTGTTTGTGCGGACAAGAATGCGTAAAAAGAAAAAGGGGGGGTGAGACTGATGAGACTTGTGAGACTCTTTTCAATTACTCCTTTGTTTTTGTAACGAAGAAAGTGTGTCATCTGTGTGCATGTTTAGTGCATTTTTGACACAATTCCTTCGTTGAATATAATGTAGATCGGTTAGTCTTTCTTTTTAATAAAGTCTGATGGATAATTCACCTTGTTGATGATTTCATTGCCTTTCAGGTGTATCCAGGTTTTGAAACCATTTTCACCTTCTGTCATTTCGATCACGCGGGCACCGTTTGTCAGGTTGTTGTAAACAGTGTTGCCACCGGTATAACGACCGTAAGCCAGCAGGATGCCTTTCCAGTAAACGGCATAATCGTCGTCGTGGTCGTGACCAACGAATACACCTTGTATGTCGCCCATTTCTTTCATGGAAGCGAACAGTCCGGAGTTGAGTTGCGGGGCGCAAGCCTTTTCCTTACGTGTTCCTACCAGAATGGCTGTTTCGTCGGAAGCCGCCTGGTTGTATTCCGGCAGAGCGATATGGAAGAATGCCAGTGAAGGAATCGGGGTACCTCCGTTCTGTTTGGTGTATTTGGCACTGTTCTCACGATACCATTGGATCTGGTCGAATTTGATATAATCGTATCCGCCGATGCCGTTGATCTGGGAGTATGAATGTGAATCCATGCAATAGAGGATGGTAGCATCCTTACTTCCATCCGATGATTTGATCGGTAGGATATAATTGCTTGCTCCCGATACACCTTTTACAGAATCTGTCAGGTTGTAAGGGATCGTTTTAATGATGTCGAATAGCTCGGTGCGTGTCAGACCCTGCTCGTTGTCGTGATTACCGAATGTGATTCCAAAAGGAATCTTACGGTCGGAGGCCAGTTTTAAGACTTTCCGCATGCCTTCTTCGGCTGGTTTTCCGTAGATCACATCGCCGGTGAAAAGAACCAGGTCCGGTTTTTCAGCATCCAGCACTTCATTGATCCTTTCAATCGAAATGGCCGATTTAGGATTCTCATATATATAATGTACGTCAGTAAACTGGACGATCTTGAACTTTCCGTCTTTATTGAACTTCAGTGACGGCTGTTGGGCATTACCGTTCAACAGGCCACCCAACAGGAATAATGCACTTATAAATAACTGTTTCATTGTTTTCTCTTATTTATTTGAATACCGGCATCGGACGTCCGATCCATACCTGAGGCTGAGTCAGACCTAATAATTTAGCCAGTGTGGAGGCACAGTCGAATTGCATCATGCTGATGTCGTCAAAGCAATAGCCTTTCTTTACGTTCTTTCCTGCAATGATGAACGGAGTTTCCATCTCCTGCATAGTCTTGCCTCCGTGTCCTTTGTTGATACCGCCGTGGTCGGCTGTGATAACGAAAATAGTTTCATCCATCATGCCGGCTTTTTTTACTGCTTCAACGATCTGTCCGATATAGCCGTCCAGTTCTTTCAGCGTTTTGTAGTAAGAAGGGGTGTCATGTCCGTCTGCATGACCTACATGATCCGGATTATCAAAAATTACGGCAAACAAATTGGGCTTTTTTTCAGTAATATATTTAACAGCCATTTCAGTCAGAGCCGTTGGATTTTTATTGTAATCCGGTCCCTGGGCATGATAACTGAGTGCCAGTGTGTCTACCAGATATTTGATGCCGTCCCAGTCATAGATACAACCGATCTCTGCTTTCGGGGCGGCGTCGCGGTATAGCTGGAATACTGTCGGGAAGATGCCGTGCTGATTCAGTTCGCGTGAAGGAAGTTCAGGTGTTTTAGAGCCCCATTCGGTATATCCGTGAATCTCCGGACCTGCTCCCATAAACATGGAAGCCCAGTTCACTGCACTGGATGAAGGTAAAACGGAACGTTTTTTCAAGGTATAAGAACCGTCTTTCATAAACTGCTTGGTGACGGGCATCTCTGCTTTTTCCACACTATAAGCACCCCAGCCGTCCAGGCCGATCCAGATTACGTGTTTGGCTTTTGGTTTGGCAGCAAAAGCCGAACTGATTGTAACGATGGCTAAAACCAGAATAAGTAATAAATTTCTTTGTTTCATATGTAAATAAATTGCGCTCCCTATCTCAAGAGAGCCGTTTAAACCATTAATAAATTGATTTTTTTAGAGTTCAGACAAAACAAAAGA
>NZ_KQ033912.1:0-567850 GCF_000969835.1 Parabacteroides goldsteinii DSM 19448 = WAL 12034 | reverse complement strand
GGACTGGCTTCAAGTTTTTTATGATAGATGCAAGTTATGTCATCCATTGTTACATGACCCTTATCGATCAACATATCTATCAGCTTGTTCGCCACGACTCCGTCCAGGCTGCACACCACGCTGGAAAGTTTGATGTTACAATCTTCCAGGATACGAACAATACGGTTTTTCTCAGAAGATACATGCTGGATCAACTTGTTACGGTAACGGGTTAAATCACGAAGCTCACGTTGTTCACGCTCCGGGATATAACTCGGTTTCAACAAACCTGCTAAAAGCAGTTTGCAAATCCAGGCACTATCCTTTTTATCCGTTTTGTGCCCGGGAACATACTTGATGTGCCGTGCGTTCACGATCCAGACTTTCATATCAGGACATTCAAGAATCTTATAAACCGGCTTCCAGTAAACACCGGTACTTTCCATGGCTACATGCGTAATGCCACTGGATAATAACCATTCTTTTAATTCTGTCAAAGAACTACTGAAGGTCTTGTAACTGCGGGTTTCAGTTTTGAGACCTTCGCCACTTATCGTAGCAACTACCATGTCCTTGTGGACATCTATTCCACAACCCCGGAGGATGACTTGTTCAAAAGGTACTGTTTTCATTGCATTCGTTTTTTCGAGTGAATGACACTAAAGTAAACAATACCCCCCTATTTACATTCTCTTGGACGAAATTTATTTCATGGATGTTTCATGATATGTGTTTAAATTTTGTATTAGTTCACCAAAGGTATGTATAATTGGTTCGAATACCCAATTATCATAAGTTCTTTTATCATTATTTTATAGTAATATCGAATTGATCGTACGACTCGGTTCTCCAGGATTTATCAGCTGTTGTTGGGGAGATAGCGAAGAGGGGAGAGAATGTTTTTATCTTGATCGTCTGTCCGTCAGGCATAAACTCCATAATCCGTAACCAACCGTCACCTCCGTTGCCATGCCAGAAACCGTCTGCGGTCTGGGCGTTGAACATCATCTGTGGAATATCTTTGCCGGCTGCATTCTTATCAGTACGGAAGGCTACATTGTCTTTGAACGGAGCGATCTCACACTCATGCCCGCAGATGACCATGCAGATATTGGAAGAAGGATAAACAAGTTTCTGCCAGATCGCTTCCCCGTAGTTGGCAGGAGATACTTTGTAGTTCTCTTTTAGGTGACGTTTTCCGTTCCATGCCAGGAAAGAGTGGGTGAGAAGTATCACTTTATGCTCTTTATATTTCGGTTTTTCCGTAACTGTTTTTGCCCATTCGATTGCTTCATCACGTGGAGCGAACTCGAGGGATACGACGAGTATCTTTCCCCATGTTTCGGTTTCAAATTCATAAGCCGCATTTTCGAGTGTCGGGATTCCCTGGTAGTTGTTTCCTACTTCGACCAGTGAGTTTCTCCAGCAGGAGTTTCTTTCTGACGGGAAATATTCCGGTAATCGGCATAAACGGTTTTCCGCCTTTTCGTATCCGTAATCATGGTTTCCGGTACAGACAACATAAGGCAGTTTATTATCCAGTCGGGCAAAGGCTTGCGAAGCAGCTTTCCATTGTTCTTCGCTGGTCTGGTTTCCGTTCACTCCGTCGGGGATACGGATTTCGTTCTGCTCCACCAAATCTCCGGTACAGAGCACAGCTTCGATATTCAGTCTCTCTTTGTTGTTGGCGGTCCATGCCGTCATCAGTTCGAACAAAGGCTGGTTGACATCGAATTTCGTGTAACTTTGCGGATCAGGGAACAGAATCATGGAAAATGATTTGTCGTCCGTTAATTTGGGTTGCACAGGCTGAACCTGTGCGGTAATTGCTGCCAGATTGAATAGGCCGGCGGCGAATAAAAGAAGTCCTTTTTTCATGTGTATTTAGTTTTTAAATTGTAGTTATTTCTCGGATGGTGATATTATTTCAAAGACAGTCAGGACAGCAGCATGATCGGAAGCCCAGACATCATCGATCTCCGGTGCTGTTTTTACTATTTTGGAAGAAACAGCTTTGATATTCTTTCCTTTGTAATAGAGAAAGTCAATACGGCTGACCTGTAGTTGTCCGTAAATAACGGCAAATGTCCCTTCCGGGCGGGCTACTTCATCCGGATTGATTTCACGAAAGCTGTCTTTAAATCCTTCATCCAACATATATTGCGAGATAGGGAAAGGTACGGGACCATATCCGAAATGTATGGGTGCAGCTGCTTGGGTCCAATCCAGATGGCTGCAAGAGTTAAAGTCACCTCCGATAATAATGGGAGTATCGTCATCCGTCAGATAAGGTTTCGTATCCTTTTCCATAATATGTTGCATATCCGCCAAACCGCGTAGGGCATCTTCTGCCACCCAAACCGAAGTGTTATGTCCTATATTGGGGTAATTGCAGGAATATTCTGGGTTATAAGCATAACGTAACCAGCAGGCGTTAACTAATAGTTGTCGGTTGCCGGGTAATGTCAGTTTCACGGGGTTGGAGTTGAAACTCTTCTTTGTCGGTATAACTTCAGTTATAGGATAACGGCTAAAGAGAACCAGATTGTCTTTCAGGGAAGGTGTTTGCATATAATATCCCAGTGAGTCTTTGATCCGTTGCTGACCTCCGTAGCCTTCCTGCATGGTAACAATATCGGCATTGGATGCCTTTACGAGATCTATAACCCGGCTGAGACCGTCATTCCCGACATGAACACCTCCGTGCCAGATATTCCATTGCAGGACTTTCACGATGTTGGGATTGTTTTTGCTGCTTTCCGTGATTCTTTTTTCAATGATACCGTCACTAACTTCCGGAGTATATCCGGTTTTTTCCAGTTTGAAAGAAGGTACGGATATTTTTATTTTGTTACCGGCGATGGCTTTTTCTGCTATATCGGCTGTGACCAATAAATAATTGATACCAGGAGTCAGTGTTACGACACCCTGTTCGTCTTTAAAAGTCATTTTCTTTTGAGGCTTTTCTCCTTTGCCGAATAATTCGGTTTTGACTCCTGACCGGGCAGTTTTTCCCGTATAATATACGTGAAGACTGTTTATATCGGATAAAGCAGTCGTTTCAGATAAATCAAGAGAAAGTTCTGTCAGGCGTAATGGGGCCTGGCTTCCGGTAACGGCTATTCTTAATTTAAGGACCTGATCATCCAGACTTCCCTGGTCGACGTCCCATTCGCTATCGATGACGACTGCGTTGAATAATTCCTGCTGTTTATCCGGTTTTATGAATTTGGGGTTATCGTTTACTACGGTATAGGCCAGTGGAACAGTACCGTTGTATTTGTTTCTGCCGTTTCTCAGATGGTATCCCAGGTCTCCTTTTCCCACCCAGTTGGTTGAAACATCTTCGATACCGTCATCGAAGTTATAGTAGGCAACCAGCGTGCCAAACTGGGGATGAGTCGGTTCAAGCGGTTTCCCCATCCACTCTTTTAATGTTTCGGTTGATACTGCCGAGTTCCATATGCGGATTTCGTCCATTAACCCGCCGAACGTAGTCGGTTCACCTTCATTTACACCAATTGCTCCAGGCAATACGGATATGGCAGTCGTTTTACTGTCGACAACTTCTCCATCCAGATACAGCTTGGTGACAACTCCGTCACAACTTAATGCCACATGATGCCACTGGTCATCCAATACATCTTCCGACCATAAATCAGCCCATGTGTTATGCAGCCTGCCATTCTCGATAACAAGCGGCAGATAATCCGCTATATTCAACAGGCTGTATTCTCCTCCCCCGAAGATAACTTCAAGATCTTTCCATGAATTATCATCGCCCTTGATCCAAGTCTCCAGTGTCCATGAGTCTTTCAGGATACCGATGCCGGTACGGACATTGTTATCTTGCCCGTCCAGGTGAAGGGCAAGATTATCGTTTGAGGCGTGTATAAAAGATAAATTTGTAAAAAGGCTGATAAATAAAAGAGTGAATATGTATTTCATGGTATTTTATTTTAATGTTTTAGTTTGAAGGTCGCCAGGACTGCTTTATGATCTGTTGGCCATGTTCCCGCAGGTTGTATAAATTTGTCCTTGCTGTTTTCTTCAGCACGTTCACCTCGGATTATAGATTTCCGGGGACCTACCACGGCGGCATCTATTAACTTTAATTTTTTGTTAGGTTTGAAATAGATAAAATCAATACGGTCTCTTTCATCGGCTTCCGGAGCCCAGGCCAGTTTTTTTACATCGACATCGGGATTGTCTGAAGGAAATGTGAAACCGGGATGTGTCACAGGATCAGGATATACTTCACGATAAGCATCTTTAAACCCGTTTTCCTCCAAAAGGACAGAACAATCCCAGCGTACGACCGTTCCATTGTGATCCCACAGGTCTTTTGTGTTATCCTTCCAATCCAGATGGGACGGTTCATTGAAGTCTCCTCCCAGGAGGATGATATTCCCTTTTTCATTTTCGACATCTTCGATTACTCCCCGGATAGCTTCGTCCCGTAAGGATTCATTATTGGCCTTTTCTATTTCCTGGGAGTCAAGAACCGGTGCGTCCAGTTTTTTCCAGGTAACGCCACTGTATCCGCGTGGCAGATAACAGGCGTAATGCGTATAATCCAAATGGGCGGAATAGACGACAATGGTCTGCCCTTCGATTTCGATACGGGCTTTGAGAACTGACCCTGCATCATTTTTGAGAGGATAATTTGGCCGTTGTTCCTGTATTTTGTATTTAGAAAGTATACCGACATCCAAAGTACTGGTTTCACCGTAATAATTAACACCTCTGTCTTTTAATGCCTGCAAAATGCGCGGAATAAATTGTTTACCGTGGTAGTTTCTTACTTCACTGAACAGGACAATATCTGGAGACAACCGACTGACTTCGTCTGCTATGGCATCGAACCCACCATCCACCATCGTACCTTCCTGCCAGATATTCATTTGCAGAACAGTCAATTCTTTACTTTTTCCATAAAGCGTACAAGAACAAATCAATAGAATTAGAAGTATAAAATTGTATTTTCTCATGATATTCAAAGTGTATAATAAAGATGTACTCTATGAAAAATAGAGCGACCTATATTCAAAGAGTACATCAAAAGTAGTAATATAAATTGATTATTTAATTATCCACATAATTTTGTTTACATCCTCGGAACCTCCCCATTGGCGGTTAACAGCATTGATCAGTTGCTCTTTATTGTAGTTTGTCTCAGATTCAGGATATAACCATCTTACTGGTATTTTATATTTGTCGTCATTCAAGTTTGTTTCCGGGTTGATCGGTAATTCCGGATAACCTGTACGTCTGTAATCATAATAAGAGTCCCAAGCAAGGTGGAAATAAGAAGCTAAGAATGCTTGCATCCATATTTGTTTAAGCCGGTCGAGTGATGTTCCGTTTGTAGCATAGGCTACATCTTCTCCTTTTAGATATTGGGTGATATACTCGTCTGTGATGGTCATTCCTTGATTATATTCAGGAGAAGAAACCGTTGTGCGAACGAATTCAAAAGAGGCGCGGATACCTTTTTCATAATAATTTTGAGCAGAACCGCTGATCCATCCTCTTTCAGCAGCTTCAGCCAATACAAAATTCATATCAGCATATCCCAATCGTATAGAAGGTACTCCGACATAATCTGTGCGATAAATATCGTTGGGGCGGCAATGCATTTTGTTAGAGATCTTTTTCTGTTCCGTGTTGAATAATCCTGCGGCTTCAACTCCCTGATACGCATTCCAATCATTTTTTTCCAACAGGGTTTCGCCTTTCGGCAGATATATTGGATCTGTCAGAGCCTGCATCGGGGCAAAATAAGAGAATAACCGATAATCTTTGTACTTTTTCAGCGGATCGATTAAAGTGGTTGTTCCTGCATACACATTGATACTTCTTGTTAGATCCTGATGAAAAGGATTTTTCTGACCATCTTTATTGGAATAAGTAACCTGGAGGTTGTCATCATTTCCTTCAAAAAGATTTCCTTCTTTTACAATTTGTGCAAATTTTTCTTTGATCTGTAATTCAGGTGTGTCATCCGCTCTTTTCTGTAAAGCCATTAATACTTTCAGGCGGAGCACATTGGTCGCTTTTCTCCATTTAGCAGGATCGCCATTGTAAAATGGATCGCCGCTGATACCTTCCGTCGCTTTGGCAAAATGACTGTCAGCCTGTTCCAGATCATCGAGTATCCCTTTGAATACCTCTTTTTGTTCATCATATTTAGGATATCTGAACTCATTGACTTGAAGCGCTTCACTATAGGGTATGTCTCCCATATCCATTGTTGTCCGGTAAAATGCCCAACCTTTTAAATAATAATAGAGTCCGGTATAAGCATCTTTATTGGATTCAGAGGCTAATTCAACCATTTTCTGTGCATTGGTAAGTCCCTGTATGGCGCTGAAGCTCCCTTTTTCCACACGATTGTATTGATAATTATCCATTTGTTCTCCCCAGAACATGCGTTTGCACATGAATTCATTATTGTCGCTACTTGCAGATTTTACATGATCCAGTATCACTTTAGTGGCAAGCAGTGCCGGGGTAACTTTTGTTGTGGCGTCAGGATTGGTATTCAGATCATCAAAAGATGATGTACATCCATTCCAGATTATAGATATTCCTATTGCACTGAAAGCAAATAAAGATTGCTTTATATATTTCATTGTTTTCATATATTTTACCTTTAGAAGTTTGCTTTTATGTTAAAACCGATGTATCGTTGAGAAGGTGAATTCAAACTTTCATAACCACTGCTGTCTCCTCCTTTGTCAGGATCTGCATATTTGTATTCTTTCGCCCATAAAAATAAATTCTGACCTGTAAGACTGACTGATGCTGATTTCATTCCTATTTTTCCACACCACAATTGAGGTATGTCATAAGTAAATGTCAGATTTCTTAGTTTGAAAAATGTTTCATCCAATACATTCTGACGGCTGGGGCGGCTTGTTGAATCGTGATATTTTGAAATATATGCTTCATAAGATACAACGACATCATTAGGAGCGAACACGCGGGTGTCACTGATGATATTTCCATCTGGATCACGTTCAACACTACCGGATACCACTTTTACACCTTCTCCGATGAATGTTTTGTTTCCATTGACCACTTCTTCATATCGCCATTGATTGTCAGAATCTTTATGTGCTCCGGAGTTCCATAACATTTGGTGGGTACGTGAATATGACATGCCACCAATACGTCCATCGATAGTGAAGTTAAGTGTAAAGTTTTTATATCTGAAAGTATTAGTAATACCCCAAACCAAGTCAGGTGTCAGGTTTCCTACTTTGGTCTTGAAGTTTTGTTTTACCGGAATACCTCCGTTATGTATAATATTTCCGTCTGGATCTCTGTCCCAGTCGTAGATGTCGAACCAATCCCAGCTTTCTCCTTTTTTTACCCAGGGTTTTTTAGTTGAATAATCTGGGTCGATTTTGAAGTAAGAATATTTATCATGTCCCCAGTTTGTAAGGATGTCCCACTGGAAATCTTTGTTTTTTATAGGACTTCCCCCTATCGTTAATTCATAACCGTTTCTCAATCTTTCTTCTTTAAAGTTGACTTGCACAGAACTGAAACCTGTTGCAGAACTTATACCTCCGGAAATAATGAAGTCCGATTCAAGTTTTCTGAAATATGCTAAGTCTGCATATAATCTATTATTAAAGAAGTTTGCGGCTGTTCCGACTTCATATACCATTGATTTTTTTGGATGTACATTACCTCCGATTAGAGATGAAGGATAAGAAGCGGTACCAAGTCCGTCCCAAACATTCGTAGAGACAGAGTAAACATTATTGTTGTCATAGACGCCTGCATCCTGTTTGGAGGTTGTCCATGAACCTCTTATCTTCCAGAAATTCCAAGCTTCGGGTAAAGTGATGATCTCTGATAATACCACACTTCCGGCGACGGAAGGATAGAAGTAAGAACGTGTCTCTTTGGATAATGTGGATGACCAGTCGTTACGTCCGGTTACATCAAGGAAATAGGTACTGGCCCATGATAATGACAATTTACCATATAAGCTGTTTACTCTTTTCCTTTTCAATTCACTGCTGGCATCGATAGGATCGACGCTGGCTTTTAGAGAATAAAATCCGGGAATAGTCAGACCGCCGGAGGTGGTGCTTCTCATTTTGTCATCCGAATAGAAATAAATATTACCACCGGCTAATACATTCATATTTAGTTTTCCCCATGTCTTGTCTGCCATTAACATGGCGTCTGTATTGATACTGTAACCGGAAGTGCGACTGATACCGAAGAATCCGTTTTTATCCCATGCATAATTGGCACTTTTCGCATTTCTCCATTCATTTTTCTTGGAATAAAAGTCCAATCCGCCTCTTAACATGGCTTTCAGCCAAGGAGTAATTTCATAGGACGAATTCATATACACATTCAATATATCAGTATCATAAGCATCGACAACTTCGTTGGCTTTAAACCACGGATTGTCATACCAGCTATTATCGTACCAGTTTTGCTGTTCATTTTCTTTACCTTCAACCCAATAATTTTTATAATCGCGTACATCATATTCCGTACCACCCCAAATTACCATGTCATAAATATAGCTGCCGCTATAACCTGAACCGTTGTCGTTTGATGACACACGTTTGTTGTATGACGCTGATCCTTCCAGTTTGAAATTTTTGTAACTCATTTCACCTCCGGCAGTATAAGTTATTTTGTTCAGTTTTTGGTTAGGATATTGTCCCTTGTTGAACACGTGGGTCAATGATGTTCTGAACGAGCCGTACTTTCCTTTTTGCGAGACACTGACATTGTTGTTTGTAATCGCACTGAATTGGAGGAAGTTTTTAAAGTTATTTTTTCCTTTGGATGTTAACTCCATTTCTCTCCACTCGAATGTTTCCGGGTCGTATTGAATAGCCGTTCTTCCGATATCCAATTTGTCTCCCCATACATAATCGCTGTTGTATTTTCCGCCGTAGCCTCTACTATAAGATGATTGTACTTCTGGGAATGCCAGATATCCTGCGAAAAACATTGTGTTACTGTTGATCTCTACATTAATACCTTCATTTTGTGAACCTCTCTTGGTAGTGATCATGATCGCACCGGTAGTACCGCGTGCTCCGTATAAAGCAGAAGCGGTGGCACCTTTTAAGACATCGATGGATTCGATATCGTCAGGTGCAATTTCGTTCAATGTCATATTTCCATATGGGATACCGTCGATGATCAATATGGGAGTTTCTCCTCTTAATTTCAAAGAGGGAGCTTCATTGAATTCGGTACTGTTTTTAACATTTAAACCTGCCACTTTTCCGGTTAATGAAGTTCCGACATCGATACTTTTTGCTGAGGTTAATGCTTTCGCATCTACTTTTTGAACCGCATATCCCAAAGCTTTTTCTTCACGTTTGATACCTAACGCTGTTACAACTACTTCATTTAAGTTTTGAGTGTCTTCTGTCAATTGTATGTTGAAGACTGTCTGGTTTCCTACGACAATAGCTTTGGATACATATCCGATATAGGAGATTACCAATGTCGATTTATTGGGTACGGATAAACTAAATTTGCCGTTGATATCGGTTACGGTACCGTTTGTAGATCCTTTCTCCAATACATTTGCTCCGATGATTGGTTCGCCATTGCTATCGGTAATAGTGCCGGATATATTTTTTATGGATTGCTGTACAACAGCACTCATCAGCATCTCTTTGGGAGAGAGGATAATGCTTTTATCCAAAACCTTATAACTGATATCCGTTCCATTGAATAATTGTTCAAGAACGTTGAATACATCCTTTTTTTTACTTTTAATAGAAACAACACGATTCGTATTTACCTGCTTGTTGTTATAGAAGAAGTGAAACTCAGATTGTTTCTCAATTTCATCCAGGACCTCTTGTACCGTTTTGTTGTTAACGTTCAGAGTTAGTGTTGTAGATTGACTGTAACTTTCGGAGGCATATGCCAGTCCGATACATACAAATAACATTATTGCGGTGAGTCTCATACATAATGGTATTTTTTTCAGGACAATAAACGATAAATTCACCATCCTGAAATGTTGGATGCTAAAATAATTTGTCATAGATTTGTAAGTGATTTTAGAGTTAAAAAAATTCATTTGCTGGAGCTTGTCGCCAAACAAGCTTACAGTTGTTTTTCATACGGAGAAATACGCCAATATTTTTCCGTATGTTTTTTTTAAGGAGGCTTCTTTCTTTTCATGCTGTACTTAATTTAGGTTACACAAAAGATTAATATAATTCGACAATTGTCTTTTCGGATATTTTATTTTGACTGATATCCGGATCAATGAATTTGTATTGAATATCAGTTGATAAGCGAAAATGTTCAAGTATCAGATGGAGATGTTGTCCACTAAATGTACCAGTAAACGAATTGTTATACAATAGGTCGTTCTTTACGATGAAGTTTGTATTGAATCGTTTACTCAATATTTTTAGAACTTCTTCAAATGGTGTGTTTCTTAAAATAACCAGTCCATCTTTCCAGGCTATTTGTGTTGGAATATAGGATGTATGAAGTTTAATCTTTTTATTTTTAATGTTATATGAAATTTCCTCATCAGGTTTCATTATTACAGATTCTTCTTTGTTGTCCTTATTTAGGAATGAAAGTCTAACTGAACCAGAGACCAAAGTTGTAGTTACTTGATTTTTCTTCTTATAGGCTTCAATATTAAATTCTGTGCCTAATACTTCTGCTTTTATATCAAAAGGTGTATTTACTATAAATTTTTTGGTTTTATCCTTTTGGATGGAGAAGTAGGCTTCCCCGTTAATTTCTACATAACGCGTATCTCCTGTAAATTTTTGTGGATATTTCAAGTAAGATTGGGAGTTTAGCCATACTTTACTTTTGTCTGGCAGATCGACTTTAGCCACCATACCCGGATTTGTCCTGATTTCAATGTATTCAACCGGATCTTCTTTGAGAGCAAAATAAAGTGTGCTGATTAGTAAAGGTAAAACCAATATAGCAGCGATTCTTTGAAGCCAGACAAAGTAATGTTTTTTTTCGGGCTTAATGATCCTTTTCTTTACCTGGACAAGAGCCTGGTCGGAGTTTATTCCTTTTATTGTCTGAAGTGTGTCGGTTGCTAAATAAATATATTGAATGTCACGAGCTATTTTTCTGTTTTCCTCAGATTGGTTCAGCCATTCTTCTACTTCTTGTTTTTGAGTAGCGGATAGTGAACCTGAAAAGTAGTCCAGAAGCATATGTTCGTCTATGTTTTTTTGTGTATCCATTTTGTCTCTTTTATAATTAAGACTAATGAGCGGGAAAACCTCCTAAACGAAAAAGCATTTTTTTTGTGATATTTTTTTGAAAAAGTTAATCGTGTTGTAATAGGTTGATATGTTGAAAAATGTTATTTTTGCACAGACTCACATTAGTATCACTGGAATTTAATACATTATAGGTCTTAATATGCTTTCAACTACTACAGACAACACAAACGATGAGATTCTTTTTCAAAGGATTCAAGCAGGCGATGTGAAAGCATTCGATGTATTGTTTATGCGTTATTATCCTCTTTTGTGTGCTTATGCCAAACAATTTGTAAATGTAGATGACGGTCAGGAGATCGTACAAGATGTGATGGTTTGGTTTTGGGAAAACAGTAGCATGCAGGTTATCGAATCCTCTCCGAAGAATTATCTATTTAAAGCCGTAAAGAACAGATGCCTGACCCTGATCAATCGGAATGAACTGAAACAACAGATTGTAAATACGCTGTATGCAGATTGGCAGTCACAGTATGAAGATCCGGACTTTTATGTGGTTGAAGAGTTGACGAGGAATATTGAAGCTGCTTTGTCACGTTTGCCGGAAAGTTATCGGGAGGCTTTTGAAATGAATCGCTTCCAGAATATGACTTATAATGAGATAGCACAGAAACTGAATGTCTCATCTAAAACGGTCGATTACCGTATTCAACAGGCATTGAAACTTTTGCGTGTCGAGTTGAAAGACTATCTGCCATTATTAATGGCCTTAGTCAGAATTGTCTGAAAGACATTTCCGGCTAAAGCCATCCTGATGTATTATTGTCTTTATCCTTGTATTATAAACCTTTCATCCATTTTTCCGCTTTGGCTAAAGCCTCCGGCTTGCCTATATCCAGCAACTGTAAGTTTTCGGCTGCATAGGCATGGATATTTGTTTTAGCACAGATAGCCAGATAGAAATTGATGATCGAGAATTTACCCGTCCATTCTTCCATCCAGTCGAATATTTTCGGTGATATTACATGGATACCGCTAAAAGCGTATTCATTATATTGTTTGGGGTCGAAATCCGGATAATAAGATTTTACTTCTCCGGTTTCATGATTTCTCCATCCGCACAACCGGCTCTCTTTGTTGAACAGGAGATAACGCGATGTGTTACGTTTACTGACCAGCAAAGTAGCGACCGGATTGGTTTCCAGATGGCAATCGTATAACTTTTTCAGATCCACATTCGACATGATGTCGACATTGTGTACCAGAAACGGTTCGTTTCCCTGAAGGAATTTGGCCGCTTTTTTGATGCCTCCTCCCGTGTCGAGCAGGTAATCCCGTTCGTCGGAGATATGGATCTGAACTCCGAAGTTGTTGTTGGCTGCCAGGAAATCGATGATCTGGTCTCCCAGGTGGTGAACGTTGATAACGATCTGATGAAACCCTGCATCCTTCAGCTTCAGAATTACATGTTCCAACATTGGTCTTCCATTTATTGGTATCAATGCTTTTGGTGTATTGTCAGTCATCGGTTTGAGGCGGGTCCCCATACCGGCTGCAAAAATCATAGCTTTCATAATATTGCGTCAAAGATTTGTTCTATATTTTGTTCCCTGTGGGTAAGGTCTATTTTTATTCCGAATTTGGCATGCAGATGCTCTGCCAGATGTTGTGCCGAATAGACGGAACGATGTTGTCCGCCGGTACAACCGAAAGAGATCATCAGATTCGTGAAACCACGGTCCAGATAACGTTTCACCGAAGCATCCACGATCGTATATACATGTTCCAGGAATTGCGTGATTTCCCCGTCTTCTTCCAGGAAGTGGATCACTGGCTCGTCCAGTCCTGTAAAATGGTTGTATCGTTCATATTTTCCCGGGTTGTTGATGGCCCGGCAATCGAATACGAAACCACCGCCGTTTCCGCTCGGATCGTTCGGTATTCCTTTTTTGTAGGCAAAGCTGACGATCTTAACTTCCAGCATCCGTTTTTGTATGTCGTCCCTGAACTGCGTCAGGCCGGTCAGTTCTCTCAGAACGGCGCACAAGTACGGATATTCCGGATAATCATTCTTTAATAACTGCCGCAGATTGTTGATGGCGAAAGGTACGCTTTGGATAAAATGCGGTTTCTTTTCAAAGTATCCCCTGAAACCGTAGGCTCCCAGCACCTGTAGTGTGCGGAACAACACGAAATGGCGTAGCTGGCAGAAGAAATGTTCTTCGTCTACATCAGTATATTTTCGTAATGCTTGCAAATAATCGGCAAGCAATTCGTTTCTCAAATCTTCCGGGTAATTGGCTTTAGCCTGCCAAAGGAAAGAGGCTACGTCATAATAGACCGGACCTTTTCGTCCTCCCTGGAAATCAATAAACCAGGGTTCGCCATCTTTGATCATGACGTTGCGTGACTGGAAATCCCGATAAAGGAAAGTGGGAGAGGTGTCCTGAAGCAATACATCGCTCATTTTCTGGAAATCATCTTCCAGGCGGTCTTCCTGAAACTCCATCCCCGTCGCTTTCAGAAAGCAATATTTGAAGTAATTCAGGTCCCAAAGAATAGAACGTTGGTTGAATTCCGGTTGAGGATAACAGTTCTCATACTCGAATCCTTCGGCACCGGCATACTGAATAGAAGGAAGTTGCGTGATTGTTTTGTGTAACAACCTGCGTTCCTCTTCATCGAAAACACAGCTTTTGCGTCCTTTTTCTATGGCATTGAAAAGCATGGTGTCGCCCAGGTCTTCCTGTAAATAAAAAGAATAATCGTCCGAATAGAAATGCACTTCCGGGACGGAAATACCTTTTCCCCTGAAAAATCCGGACATATAAATAAACGCTTTGTTCTCCTCCTGGGAAGAGCCGCTGACCCCTATCAATGTTTTCGGGCCGGATATTCTGAAATACCGGCGGTTAGAACCGGATGAAGGTAGTTCTATAATATCTTCGGCCTGCGAACCGGTATATTCGTAGTAGAGTCTTTTTAATTCTTCTGTTACCATATTTTTTGAATTACGGCACTAAGGTAAGCCTTTTTTGTTAGGGAAGGAAACTTCTCAAAAACATTCGCAATTGTATTTGCTTTTTGTACTGATGTCTGTGGAATTACTATACGTACTAAATTATATAGCAAGCTTTCGGTGTAGTACATATAAACAATCTATAAATGTTTAACGAAAGCAGTATCATCGATATTGTTTCATCCTAAAGAAACAAGTGTTTCTACATAATGAAACAACTGTTCCATTACTATGAAACAGATTCTCTTAAGGAGGTATTGGGAATGTGAAAAGAGTAAAGGTGATAAGATGCATTGTTCCAGTATGATTTTGCATGAAAAGTCGTCTCTTTTGTACAATATACTTGATTATTAGCGTTTGTTATAGTAATTTCGGATTTAAAATATTCTATCTTTGTACTTAGTATGGGTTAATATGTAAATCAAAAGTGAAATAATATATGAATAGAAAATCTACATTATTGGCTGTGGTTTTAATGGCGGTAAGTTCTTTCACGATGAATGCGACAGAATTTGGATCTACGAATGATTTCTTTTATTTGAAATCAGGAGATCTCTACTTATCACTGGATGGTAATAAATCGGATTCTGTTATAGTAAAATCTTTTAAAGAAAATATGACGAAGGCTGCAGTTGATTCTGCTTTGTGGCAGATAGTGGAAAAAAAAGCGGTCGTAGGAGTTACAACTTATTCGATCATAAACAAAGCAACTTTGAGTTATTTGGCTTTTGCTCCGGCTAAAAAACCGGTACCTAATCTGGTTGCAGTGAAAGATGGAGTTGCTTATAAATGGATTTTGGATGGAACAGATAATCCGCAAGAATTAAAAAGTTTTTATAGCGGAGATAAATATTTGTCTTTTGTGATTACGAATGATAAAGATTTATCTTTGGTTGATACTCCTGCGGCTGATTCCAATGCTAAATTTACGGTAGTAGAGCCTTCTTCCAAATTTCTTTTGAAGGCAGACGAGCTCGGGGCTGGTTTTAAGACTTTCCAGTTAAAGTTTGGTGATACGTATGAAGGGGATATTTTTTCAGGGAAAGACCTGATAGCAAAAGATGTCGATGATGAAGACGGATACGTTACTTTACAGGAAAAAGGAAACGAGGCATTCCCGGATAATAAGGCTAAATATTTTGGTGTCGACATGCTTAAAACAGATATTTCTGGTGCAAAGGATGTATTTGGATATAATTTTTCTTTGGATTCTACCCGTCAGACGCAAGATCCGAATGCTGATTGGCAAAAGTTTAAATTTACAGTCGACTTAAAGAATGATTCAGTATCTGTATTTTTAAAAAGAGCTCCTGAGAGTGGAGAAGATACTGTGCAAGTTGTATTTGCCAGTGTTGGACCGAAAAAAGTGTTGACTGTTTCAAAGGTGGATGATAATGGTGCTGTGAAACAAGGAAAAGCACCTTTGATCAATTTGTCTGCCGGAACTCATGCAAATATACCGACAGGTTCAGGCGTTTATTTTCTCCAAAGTGCAAGCAAAGGTACCAAAGGTAAATATTATGTTAAGAAAAACTCCTTTATGGGGGGAGACAGTGTTCCTTCTGTGAACTTGCCGAGAGGGCAATGGTATATTAAAACTGAAAATGGCAAATATTCCGTTGTCGACCGTGAATCTGATGATGCTTTTATCTTGAATCAGGAAATATTTGAAGTGGCAGAAATGGAGGATACCTATTTACTCGATGGAGACTCTGTAAAAGTTACTCCGGTGTCTGTTGATTTGAAAGATAAATATCTAGGTTCGCGGGCTTATACAGAGAAAGAATTGGCCGAGAAAGGATTTACGCTTCATCTGATACCCGGAATTCCGATAGGTCCTGCTTATCTGTCTACATTTACGAACGATTCTATCTTGAAAGGAACAGGTGATATTTCTAACCAGATTATGTTTAAACTGATACCAAAGGATACGCAAGTAGTAGCTGGTGCTAAACAGTTAGGCGATGAAATCTCTATTATTTCTTATCAGCTACGTACGTTGTTCGGAACTGATAGAATCGCAGCGCAAAGTGATAGTTTGAAATTGTCCGAGACAAGTGAGCCTCTTTCATTCCACTTTGTTTTCAATGAGACAAGACAATGGTCTACAATGAAAGTTGTGGGTGATGCTGAAGACCGTTACGTTGGAATGGATATACAGACTGGTTGTCTTCAGTTGACAAAAAATCCGGCTAATGTTATGATCCTGTCTGCTGATGCTCCTGAATATGCTCCTCAGGAAGTTGGTCATAAGCGTTTTTCTACTGCTAATAATTCGTTGGTGATGAACCCGAATACATTCCTGGCTGAACTGAAAATCGAAGGCAATCCGATTACGAAGTCTGGTTATACGGAAGATAATTTTAGTCTTTGGGTTGAGAAAGCTGAAAAGAGTCCGTTGGGTAAACAGTTGTATTATATCTCTTGCAAGGCCATAGGCGCGAAAGAGGGTGACGAAACTCGTTATTATTTGGCAGCTAGTGATACTTTAGGCGGACGTGCCGTATTCATTTCCGATGAATCTGTTAAAACGATGGAAAACAGTCCGGCTCTCTTTGCATTCAAGATGGTAGAGGGTGGTACTTATTATCTGGAAAACCAGAGTGAGTTCAAAAAGGATGATGCTAAACCTTATGTCGGTATGGTGAATGGATTTGCTGTAATGCAGCCTGTTCCGATGGCAGAGTTTACTATTGAGAATGCTCCGGCTCCTGTTGCCAACGAAGAAATCGAAGCACCTACGACTATTCAGGTAATCGGAAGTACAGGTGAATTCCAAATCCGTAATGCAGGAGGTAAGAAAATTACTTTATCGAATATTCTGGGGCAGACAATCGGTTCCCGCTTTGTATCTTCTGATAATGAATCAATTCAAACAGCAAGAGGCGTTGTGATTGTGTCCGTTGAAGGTGACAAGGCTTATAAGGTGATCGTGAAGTAAAAAAAGATACTCTCAAATAAAAATCCGGTTCTCATATTCAATTGGGAACCGGATTTTTTATGGAGAAAATCAGACCGTTTATTCTTCTGTATTACTTTCCAATTTGCTTTTCAAATAAGCAATTCGCTTGGTTGCTTTTTCTTTCTCTTTCTGAAGATTTTCCAGATCGCTTAATACAGTAGCCAGTTCAAAAGTCGCGGCAATCGCTTTTTTATCCCCGTCAGCTATATATAATGTATAGGGTTTGCCACCTGTGTACTCGGCTTTGACACGTTCTTTTACGTTTGTAGAAATGAACTTGGCAGCATCGAGTCCTTTTTCGCCTTTGTAGGTGACGACTTCAGTTGTTTTTCCCAGATCTTTAAAACGGTAGTTTACTCCGCCGTCGTACGGGATTGCGGCTGTTTCGGCAAACTGGCCGTCTTTCGTACTGACCTTGATGCCTGTATGGTTGATCGGTGCGCCGCCGTAGAAAACACTGGCAAGATAAATCTCGCCCTTTTCGTTGACCCCGCTGCGGATATAACAGCGTTGCACATTCCGCTCCACTGTCTGCTGTTTCCATATATAATTACCGATCTCTTCGTAGACGCTGTCTTTTTCAAAAACGAATCCTTTTTTCAGTCCTTCCGCTTCTTCTGTCTTGATGGGAATAAGGCTATCGCAAAAAGCGATATTCCGTTCCGCCTCTTTCATCTCGACCATACGCATCAGGGAAAGTCCTTCTTTCAATACTTTGAATTCTTTCGGATAGAGGGCACGGATAGAGTCTATTTCGCTTTTTGCGGCGAAGAGCTCGTTTCGTTCATACATACTTTTTGCATTGTTCAACCGGGTTCGGGCTTCTTTCTCCGTGTTATTGCATGCTGCCAGGGTTACGGCTGCCAATGCGATGCATATTACAGACTTCTTCATGTTGTTTATCTTATTCGTTCTGTCTGCAAAGATATATTTTTTATCTTTGCAGTCTCAATGAGTGAGATAAATAAAGCGAATGTATATAGAACAGGAAGATATTTTAAATCATATATCGGCAAAACCGTTCCACATAATTTCAGAGGCCGCAGACGAATTAGGTGTTGAGGCTTATGTGATTGGCGGTTACGTCAGAGATATTTTTTTATACCGTCCATCAAAAGATATTGATGTTGTTGCAGTAGGTAGCGGGATAGAGTTGGCAAAAACTGTTGCCGGCAAGTTGGGGAAAAAGACACATTTGTCCGTATTTAAGAATTTCGGAACGGCGCAGGTGAAATCAGGCGACCTTGAGATCGAGTTTGTCGGAGCACGGAAAGAGTCGTATAATCGCGATAGCCGGAAGCCGATTGTGGAAGACGGGACTCTGGAGGATGATCAAAACCGGCGCGATTTTACGATCAATGCACTGGCTTTATGTCTGAATAAAGAACGTTACGGGGAGTTGGTCGATCCTTTTGGAGGATTGGATGATATGGATAATCTGATTATCCGTACGCCACTCGATCCTGATATAACGTTCAGTGATGACCCGTTGCGTATGATGCGTGCGGTCCGCTTTGCTTCACAGCTGGGATTTTTTATTCATCCCGATACATTTGATGCGATTGAGCGCAATAAGGAACGCATCTCCATTATATCCAAAGAACGGATTGTGGATGAATTGAACAAGATCGTACTTTCGCCAAAACCCTCCATCGGTTTTGATTTGCTTGATAAGAGCGGATTGTTGCAGCTGATTTTTCCGGAACTGTGTGCTCTGAAAGGAGTGGAAACAAAAGAAGGCATCGGCCATAAGGATAATTTTGCCCATACCTTAATGGTGTTGGACCGTTTGAGTAAAACAACGGATAATCTGTGGCTTCGTTGGAGTGCGATTTTCCATGATATAGGAAAACCGGCAACCAAACGCTTTGATCCTCGTCTGGGATGGACGTTCCACAATCATAATTTTATCGGCGAGCGTATGCTGCCGGGTATTTTCCGTCGGATGAAGTTGCCGATGAATGAGAAAATGAAGTATGTACAGAAAATGGTAACCCTTCATATGCGTCCCATAGCTTTGGCAGACGATGAAGTGACAGATTCTGCCATCCGTCGTTTGTTGTTCGATGCCGGTGACGATATCGATGACTTGATGAAGCTTTGTGAGGCGGATATCACCAGTAAGAATCCGGAAAAAGTCCGCCGTTTTCTGAATAACTTCCGGTTGGTTCGTGAGAAGCTGGCAGAAATAGAGGAAAAAGACCGGGTACGGAATTTCCAGCCGCCGGTCTCGGGTGAGGAAATTATGGAAACATTCTCCCTGCCTCCTTCACAGCCGGTAGGCGTCATAAAAGAAGCCATCAAGAATGCTATTCTGGACGGCATAATTCCTAATGAATATGAGGCAGCTAAACAGTTTATGCTGGAACGGGCTGCAAAGATGGGGTTGAAGCCAGTTAGGGGATAATTCCTTTAAGTATAAATAGTTACAGAGTAAATATAATTAATTAGATCCGGTTTTTATATTCAATAAACCGGATCTGATCTTTTCAATAGATAAAAATATCACTTTCCTTTTAGCAATTCTGCTGCTTCATCTCCGAAAACGATTTTTAGCACCTGCTCTTTTTTATCGTTGTCCAGCTTGATTTGTAATACTGTTTCTGTTGATATATTACTTTCCTTGCTCAGAACATATTTATCCGGATATGCAATAATGTTTATTACTGATTCTTGCAGGGCATTTGCAATTTGTAATAATGTGTTGTATTTAAGTTCCCGCTCTCCTGACATAATAAGACTTAACCCGGCTTGTTTTAAGCCGATCTGACTAGCTAAGTATTCTTGCGAATATCCTTTGTTTCTGCGAATTGCATCTATATTCCTTAGTATATCGTTCATGTAAGCAATTTAGTGTTTGTGGTTTGAATAAATAAATGATATTTGTAATAAAAAATTGCACTTATGTTTGCTAATATAACAAAATGTAATATCTTTGCTGCTGTGATTTTCTTAATTCTCTTAATAGATCTTGTGTTCCCATTTTGAAACATTTTGCTATTAAGTCTAATAGTTAACCTAATTTGTCTGAAGATTGTGTTGATGTATAGAAGGTTATGCTTGTTTGGTAAATGAGGTGTCCGGTATGTGTATGAAGGGGACTGTTTTCCTTAGTAATACGGTTCTCAAGATATATGCCAGTTGTTTCTCTGTAATAAAGATTGCACTTTGTTAAGTAATGGAGAAGATAAAATTTAAGTTTATATAATTCACTAGTATTCATTTTAATATTGCTTGCCTATGATTATGAATTTTTAATTCCAATGTTTTCTATTCGGATATGTAGTCATATCCATTGTGTTTTTTAACCTTATATTCATTTAATAACAGAAGGAAATGAAAGAATCTTTTTTAGACATACATTTAAAAGGATGTCGTGTTAAAAGCAATTTATTCAGAATGTTAACCTTATTGCTTTTAATTTTTTGTACGACAAATGTATTTGCACAGCAGAAAAATGTCAGAGGAACGGTTGTTGATGCTTCGGGGGATCCTCTTATTGGTGTAAATGTTTCAGTAAAAGGAATGACAATCGGTATAATTACCGATATGGAGGGTAGATATCAACTGGAAGTACCGGCCAATGCTACGCTTCTCTTTTCTTATATTGGATATCGTTCGCAGGAGATTGCGGTAGGTAATCAGTTATCGATCAATATTACGATGCAGGAAGATACTCAAAATATAGATGAGGTTGTGGTTGTCGGATATGGAGTTCAGAAAAAAGAAACTGTTACAGGTGCTGTCTCCACATTGAAGGGGGATGATTTAATAAAAACACCAGTAGCGAATCTATCAAATGCCATAGCTGGTAAAATGTCGGGAGTGGTAACATTTCAGCGTTCCGGTGAACCGGGTTACGATGGAGCAACAATTCGTATTCGCGGTTCAAATACATTAGGAAATAATGATCCGTTGATTGTCATTGACGGAGTAGCGGCGAGAACTGGTGGTTTGGAGCGTCTTGACCCAAACGAGATTGAAACGATGTCTGTACTGAAAGATGCGTCTGCGGCTATCTATGGGGCACGTGCAGCCAATGGTGTAATCTTGATAACTACTAAAAAAGGACGTGCGGGTAAGAAACCGGTGTTTTCTTATTCTTTTAACCAAGGATGGTCTAAGCCTACCAATCTACCGGAAATGTGTGAAGCTCCTCAATATGCAGAGTTGATGAATGAATTGTATATGAATAAAGCCATGAAAAATCCGGCTAAGAATAATGGTGTCGGTATGGGAGATTATACTTTGTTTGCAACTCAGGAAGAAATTCAGAAATATCGTGATGGTTCTGATCCTTGGAGATATCCGAATACGGATTGGTATGCGGCAACCTTTAAAGATTGGTCTCCACAGCGAATTCACAATGCATCGCTGGAAGGTGGTTCTGATAAATATCAATACTTTGTAAACTTCGGACATAAATATACAGACGGGCTTTATCATAAATCAGCGAACAACTACAAACAGTTCAACCTGCGTATGAATGTTGATGCACAACTCAATGAGTTTATTAAAGTGGGAACTCAATTAATGGGACGTCAGGAAAACCGTAATTTCCCAAGTCAGGGAGCAGGTGATTTGTTATGGTTCACATCCAGAGGCCGTCCAACTGACCAGGCTTACTGGCCTAACGGACTTCCCGGACCGGCACAGGAATATGGGCGTAATCCGGTTGTTGCCTGTACAGATGAAACCGGTTATACGCATGATAAGCGTTACTATATACAAACTAATGCTAATGTAGAAATTACCCAGCCCTGGATTGAAGGCTTGAAACTTGTAGCTTCCGTCTCTTATGATAAATACTTAAAGCAAAGTAAAACATGGTTTCAGCCATGGACTTTATATGATTGGGATAAAGTGAGTTATGAATCAGATGGCACAACACCTAAATTAACGCCGATGTTGAGTTACCCGAACCATGAGGATCCGGACTTGTCTATGGAGTCTACAGACCAGACAAATACAGTCTTAAGCGGTATTATGACATATAATCGGGTTTTCGGAGATCATGGAGTCGATTTTTTGATTGGTATGGAACGCGACTGGTCTGATGCTGAATCGTTTAACGGATACCGGAGGTATTTCCTTTCTACGGCTCTTCATCATTTTAATGCAGGTGGTGATAAAGAGAAAAATGCCAAGAGTGACGGAGATAACTGGGAACGTGCCCGTATGAATTATTTCGGACGTTTTGCTTATAACTATAAAGAGAAATATCTGGCTGAATTTGTATGGCGTTATGATGGTTCTTATATGTTCGCAGCAGGCGAGCGTTTTGGCTTTTTCCCCGGTGTTTTGCTTGGATACCGTATTTCGGAAGAGGACTTTTGGAAAGAAAATCTCTCTTTTATTAATTACTTTAAGTTACGTGCATCCTGGGGGCAGATGGGGAACGACCAGGTTTATTATGATGATAAATTAAGGGAATACCAATTTGCACCTACCTATTATTATGAATGGGGATATATTATTGATAATGCGGATGAAAAGGGATTGCGCATCAGTCGTTTTCCGAATCCTGCTATTTCGTGGGAACGTGCTAATAACTTCAATGTTGGTATTGAAGCCCGGACATTCGATAATCGCTTATATTTAGAGGCAGATTATTTTTATAATAAACGTTCAAATATTTTATGGCGTAGAAATGCATCTATTCCTACAACTTCCGGCTTAACATTGCCTGCTGAAAATATAGGTAAGGTTAATAATACCGGTTTTGATTTTAAGATTGAATGGAATGACAATATCGGTAAAGATTGGCGCTATAGTATATCTGCAACCGGAGGCTATGCAAAAAATACCATTAAGTTCTGGGATGAAGCTCCGGGTGCTCCTGAGTGGCAAAAGTCGACAGGTCATCCGATGAATACTTCTTTGTATTACGAGTATGACGGTGTATTTAAGGATTGGGATGAAATCAACGATATAGCTAATCGTCCAAATTATGACGGTATAACAAAGGATGCGGACTTAAAACCGGGTGATATGAAATTTAAGGATCTCGATGGGGATGGTAAAATAACCCCGGATGACCGTTATCGTTCGGACCGTACCAATGAACCGAAATGGACATATGGCATTACAGGATATTTGCAATGGAAAAACTTTGACATGAATATCTTATTTCAAGGTGCGGCTGATTCATGGACTAAAGTTTACTGGGAAGCCGGTGATATTGGTAATTATCCGAAAACAGTTTATGACAAGCATTGGTCTATTGATAATCCATCTGACAAATATCCGCGTGTAAACGAACGCAGTCAGTATTATTGGGATGGAACGGCGGCCGGTAACAACACTTACTGGATGGTCAATACGAATTATATCCGTTTGAAAAATCTTGAAGTAGGATGGAGTATCCCCAAAGCATGGTTGCTGCAAACAAAGTTTATCTCGTATGCCCGTTTGTATGTGAGTGGGGTAAACTTGCTGACTTTCTCGCCAAGTAAAGATATTGACCCGGAAAGTACAAGTTCCAATGCGACAAACTATCCTCAGTCAAAAATTATTAATGTAGGTTTTACTGTAACATTCTAAACTTGATATGAACATGAAAAAAGCGAATATATTATGTCTTTTATCTGTAGCTTTGCTTACTGTGTCTTGCAGTACGGATTTTCTGGATACAAAATCACAGACAGAAATCATGGCAGATGATATATGGAAAGAAAAGAGTCTGGCAGAAGCTTATATGTATGATATTTATTTTGCATTTCAGGATGCCGGTTTTACGGAAGAACTACAGGCTTCGGCTTGCGACGAGGCGATGTTTACACATGGGAGGGAATTTGTTGAGACAAACGCTGGTGCTGTGACTGATGTGAATTTAGGCTGGTTTTCAAAGACTCAGAGTGGGCATCAATGGCAACGTTTATACCTGAATATCCGTTCCTGCAATGATTTTATCGAACATGTGGATGACGCAACATTTGCTGACGATGCAAAAAAGCAGTTGAAGGGGGAGGCTTATTTTTTGAGAGCCTATTTCCTGCATCGTTTAACACGTGGATTTGGCGGTGTTCCTATTCAGTTAAAGGTAACCCAGCTGACTGACGATCCGGAGTCGTTTTTATTATCCCGTTCTTCTTATACGGATTGTATCGGGCAGGTTCTGGATGATATTGACAAAGCTGCGGAGTGTTTAAAGGATCATACGTTTGATAATACGCAGAAGGGCAGGGCTACATTGGCTGCTGTTAAGGCTTTGAAAGTTCGTGTGTTGACGGATGCTGCCAGTGATTTGCATGACCAGGCTACAGCTTCGGCAAAATCGTCTCTGCTTGCTTCTTATAAAAATTCGGAATTGTTGTTTTACACGCAAGGGTCACGAACGGAGCGTTGGCAAGCCGTTAAAGTCGCAGCAAAAGATTTGTTGGATAATCCGATGGGACATGCTATTCCGACCTATGGAGGTACAGGACTTTCTACGGAAGAAAAAGCTCAGGCTATCTGGCGTTTCTTTTTGGCAGAAAGTGCAGATCATATTTTTTCTCGCTATTTTATCGATACAAAAGACGAAAGTGGTACTAAGATGCCGATATTTAATGGCCCTTCCGGTTATCATGGATGGGGAGGAAATACTCCTGTTCAAGATTTGGTAGATGCATTTGCAATGGAGGACGGGAGCAAATTTGATTGGAATAATTCTCAACATGCAAACAATCCATATGGTAATCGCGAACCCCGCTTTTATGCAACCATCATGTATGATGGCATGCAATGGATACAGAGACCCGATGATTATGCTTCTATTGAACCGACCGGAAAAATACAGACTGGTTATTATCAGTTGGATCCGTCTGTAACTGATGATTCTAAATTTTATGCAGGAATGGATAGCCGTAGTGGCGGTGGGGAAAATTGGAATGCTACATACACTGGTTATTATTTAAAGAAATATATCAATCCTGCCGATGGGGATCACCGTAACAAGATCAATGCGGTTTTTCCGTTCATTCGTTTGTCAGAGGTTTATTTCTGCTATATTGAAGCTTGCATTGAGTTGGGTGAATTGGACGAGGCGAAAAAGTATCTGAATGAATATCGTGAACATGTGAATTTACCGGCTGTTACAACCAATAATAAAGATGAATTGCGGAAAATTTATCAGAATGAGCGTCGTCTGGAATTTTCTTTTGAAGAAATTCGCTATTGGGATGTCCGCCGTTGGATGACTGCCCCTGATCTTCCGGGTTTAAATAGTTTGAAAGGTATTCGTGTTACTGCTACATTGAAGTCAGGAGCTGGTGTTCAATACAAGTATACTGCGGATCCGGATATCTGGAATATGCATTATAAAGTTATAGACCTGAATAATGAAGGGCGTCAGTTTGTTGACAAATGCTATTTTTTACCTATAATGCGTGATGAGAAAAACAGTAATCCAAATTTAATTCAAAATCCAGGTTATGAAAATTAAATAAGTTACTAGTTCTTTTTTTATAAAGTACCGTCTTTGTATTAGAGTATAGACGGTACTTTATTCAGCCTTTTGTTGAGCGATTTGCATTAAATCGGATTTATCATTTGTCTATATAACGAAATAAATCCTATCTTTAGGGTCTCAATTCGTAATTGTAAAAATAGTATTATCATGAAAAACAGAAAATTAAGAATGGGCATGGTAGGCGGTGGAAGTGACGCCTTTATCGGTGCAATCCATCGTCGTGCGGCTTTTATGGACAATCAGATCGAACTGGTATGCGGATGTTTCAGCGTAGACCCTGAAATTTCTAAGAGTTCCGGTCTGTCTTATTACTTGCCGGAAGATCGCATTTACAGTACTTATCAGGAAATGTTCGAGCATGAAATGACGTTGCCGGAAGGTGAACGGATGGATTTTGTGACTATCGTGACACCTAACCGCTGGCATTTTGAACCGGCTATGATGGCTTTGGAAAGAGGATTCCATGTTGTAGTGGATAAACCGATGACCTTCTCGCTGGAAGAAGCTAAACAACTTCAGAAGAAAGTGGAAGAAACAGGACTGATCCTGGCTCTGACCCATGTATATTCTGCCTATCCGGCAGTAAAAGAAGCCAAAGAACGTATCGCCAGAGGTGAACTGGGAACGCTCCGCCGTGTTTATGTGGAATATCTCCAGGGATGGCTTTCCGATCGGATCGAACTACAGGGTGGAAATAACGCCGGATGGCGTACAGACCCGAAACGCTCCGGAAAAGCCGGTTGTATCGGAGATATCGGTACGCATGCCTGGCATCTGAGTGAATATATAACCGGTTTGAAGGTGCTGGAAGTTTGTGCCGACCTGAATGCTTTTGTGCCCGGACGTCCGATCGATGATGATGGCGCAGCATTCCTTCGTTATGAGAACGGTGTGGTCGGAACTTTAACCGCATCGCAGGTCGCTGTCGGAGAAGAAAACAATATCCGGATCCGTATTTACGGAGATAAGGGCGGTCTGGAATGGCAGCAGCAGGAACCGAATACTTTATATGCTAAATGGTCGAATAAACCGACAGAAGTGATCCGTATGGGAAATAACGGTTTTATCGGTGATATGGCCAAAATGAATACCCGCACTCCGGGTGGTCATCCGGAAGGTTTCATCGAAGCTTTTGCCAATATTTACAGAAACTTTGCCCATACTGTTATGAGTATCAAGAAAGGAGAAAAGCCATGTGAGGAATGTCTGGACTTCCCGACTGTTTATGACGGCGTAAGAGGCATGCAGTTCATTGAAACGATGGTGGAAGCCGGATACAATGAAAATGTAAAGTGGCAGAAGTGGGTAGATTGATGATCGCACATTAGTAAATCAATATAGGAATGAAATTAAAAATGTTAGCTTGCTGTTGTTCCTTGCTGGGAGTGACAGCATTTGCTCAAAAAAATGAGTGGAAAGATCCGAACGTAAATGAAGTTAACCGTGCCCCGATGCATACCAACTATTTTGCGTTTGAAACAGAGGATGCGGCGTTGAAGGGATGCAAAGAATCGTCAGTCAATTTTATGACTTTGAACGGAACCTGGAAATTTAACTGGGTGAAGGATGCCGATGCCCGTCCGACAGATTTTTATCAGGTAGGATTTAATGATAAAGGTTGGGCGAATATGCCCGTTCCCGGCATCTGGGAATTGAATGGTTTCGGTGATCCTATTTATGTGAATGTGGGATATGCCTGGAGAAACCAGTTCAAGAATAATCCGCCGGAAGTGCCGGTCGAAAATAACCATGTCGGTTCATACCGTAGAGAAATCGTTATTCCGGCAGACTGGAAAGGAAAAGAAATATTTGCTCATTTCGGTTCGGTAACATCCAATATGTATCTTTGGGTAAACGGACAGTATGTAGGGTATAGCGAAGACAGCAAACTCGAAGCGGAATTCAATCTGACCAAATACCTGAAACCAGGCAAGAACCTGATCGCATTCCAGACATTCCGCTGGTGCGACGGTACGTATCTGGAAGACCAGGATTTTCTGCGTCTGTGCGGTGTCGGACGTGATTGTTATCTGTACACCCGTAACCCTAAATATATCCAGGATATCCGCGTAACTCCAGATCTGGATGCACAGTATAAGGATGCCACATTAAATGTAAGCGTTAACCTGAAAGGTAGTGGCGTTGTGGATGTAAAATTGTTGGATAAACAAGGCAATTCCGTTGCAACAACTACGCTGAAAGGCTCAGGCAAAGTGTCTGCGGATATCGCTGTTTCCAATCCGTTGAAGTGGACGGCTGAAACGCCTAACCTGTATACCCTGGTCGCTACGCTGAAAGAAGGCAATAAAGAACTGGAAGTTATCCCGGTGAAAGTCGGTTTCCGTAAGATAGAACTGAAAAACAGCCAGATCCTGGTAAACGGGCAGCCGGTACTGTTTAAGGGAGCAGACCGTCATGAAATGGATCCGGACGGCGGATATGTGGTTTCCCGCGAACGTATGTTGCAGGACATCAAGGTGATGAAGGAATACAACCTTAATGCGGTTCGTACCTGTCACTATCCGGATGCAAACCTGTGGTATGATTTGTGTGACGAATACGGTATTTATGTCGTAGCCGAGGCAAATGTGGAATCCCACGGTATGGGGTATGGCGAACAAACCTTGGCTAAGAATCCGGCGTATGCAAAAGCACATATGGAACGTAACCAGCGTAATGTACAACGTGGTTTCAACCATCCGTCTATTATTTTCTGGTCATTGGGTAATGAAGCCGGTTTCGGACCGAACTTTGAAGCATGTTACACCTGGATCAAGAATGAAGATAAGAGCCGTGCCGTTCAGTATGAGCAGGCAGGAAAGAATGAATTTACCGATATCTATTGCCCGATGTATCTGGGGTATAAAGGATGCGAAGACTATTGCAATAGTAATGTCGACAAACCGCTTATCCAGTGCGAGTATGCGCATGCAATGGGTAATTCACAGGGTGGATTCAAAGAATACTGGGATCTTGTCCGTAAATATCCGAAATATCAGGGTGGTTTCATCTGGGACTTTGTGGATCAGTCATTGCGTATGAAAAATAAGGAAGGTGTGGAATATTATGGATACGGTGGCGATTTTAATCGCTACGATGCATCTGATAATAACTTCCTGGACAATGGTTTGATCAGTCCGGACCGTAAGCCTAATCCTCATATGCATGAGGTCGGACATATTTACCAGTCGATCTGGGTAACTCCTTCGGACCTGGCAAGCGGTGTCGTGAATGTTTATAACGAAAACTTCTTCCGTGATTTGAGCGGTTATTATGCAGAATGGGAATTGCTGGCTGATGGCGAAGTAGTTCAGACAGGCATGGTCAAAGATCTGGAAGTGGCTCCGCAACAGACCAAATCTGTAAAGTTGAACTATACTACGGACGGAATCTGCAAATGCAAGGAATTGCTGTTGAATGTCGCTTTCAAACTGAAAAAAGCGGAAACAATGCTTCCGGCGGGATATACGGTTGCTAAAAACCAGTTGGTTGTCCGCCCGTATAAGGCTCCGGAATTGAAACTGGCAAATGTTGAAAAGGTAAATGTTGCCACGGTAACCCCGGTAATTACAGAAAATGATTACAACTATCTGATCGTTACAGGTGAAAACTTCCGTATCGAGTTCAATAAACATGACGGTTTCCTTTGCAAATATGATGTAAAGGGCCAGGCTTTGATCGATGAAGGCGGCAAGCTGACTCCAAACTTCTGGCGTGCTCCGACCGATAACGATATGGGAGCCGGTTTGCAGAACAGATATGCAGCATGGAAAAAGCCGGGACTGAAACTGACCTCTTTGAGAAATAAGATGGAAAACGGTCAGGCGGTAGTAAATGCAGAATATACAATGGAAGCCGTATCGGCTAAGTTGTCCGTTTCTTATACCATTAATAATGAAGGTGCCGTAAAAGTAACACAGAAGATGATTGCCGATAAGTCGGCTAAAGTATCGGATATGTTCCGTTTCGGTATGCAGATGCAGATGCCGAAAGAAATGGCATTGATCAAATATTATGGTCGTGGTCCGTGGGAAAACTATTCAGACCGTAACAATGTGACCGATCTGGGTAAATTCTGCCAGACAGTGGATGAACAATTCTACTCTTATATCCGTCCGCAGGAAACCGGTACAAAAACGGATATCCGCTGGTGGAAACAGACAAACAAAGGTGGCAACGGTCTGATGTTTGTTGCCGAGGCTCCTTTCTCTGCTTCTGCATTGAACTACTCGATCGAATCACTGGACGACGGTGTGCAGAAAGACCAGAGACATTCAGAATTAGTCCCGAAAGTGGACTATGCCAACCTTTGTATCGACAAGGTACAGATGGGACTGGGCTGTGTGAACAGCTGGGGCGCATTGCCTTTGGAGCAATATCGTTTGCCTTACGGTGATTATGAATTTACTTTCATTATGACACCGATACAGTCAAATCTTTAAGGGATACTGAAAATAATTAAAAAAAGCATAATCTGCTTACTTATTACGTTAAATAGGTGGGTTATGCTTTCTTTATATTAAGGAAAATGTTACTTTTATTGCCGATTTTTAAATCTAATTCTCAGACTAAGTGTAAATATTGAATACCATAAAAACAGATGGCTACTAACAAGAATTCTAATCGATACTCATCAGGCCTGAAGAAGAATTTTTTTAAAGGAAAGACCTTTATGCTTCTTTTGGGCGTAATTTTTGGTGCCGGGGTAATGATTCTGGCTTATAATACTTCCGTTTATTTTTCCAGTGACGAATCCTGTATGATGTGTCATGTGCATCCGCATGTGGAAGGCAGCTGGAAACTATCCAAGCACGTAAATAACGGGAGCGGGGTGAAAGTGCATTGCGTGGACTGCCACCTTCCGCCTAAAAACGATACCTGGAACCATTATACGGCAAAAGCAAAACTGGGCTTAAAAGATGTCTGGTCTTTTATGACCAAAGACAGTGCCGACTTTGACTGGGATGTAAAGTCAGAACTGGATCATGCCGTTAAATATATCCCGAACGAATCATGTAAAGAATGCCACCAGAATTTGTTTCCGGAAGGAATTACGAACGACGGTATTACAGCACACCTTTATTATGATGAAAATGAAAAGAAACTGGACTTGCAGTGTATCAGTTGTCACCTGGATGCCGGGCATTATAATCCCAACTACAACCATTCCAAGTTGACTGGTATTCCTGGCATGGCTTCCGGATCTTCGGCGGTCGATACAAGCCTTTATTTCAAGGAACCTGCACAGGTAACAAGTTTTGCCGATTATGTAGAACAGATACCCGGAACACCGGTGTCTTTCAAAATGGTTGCCGTGCCGGGCGGTACGTTCAAAATGGGTAGCACCAGCAAGGAACCGTTCCATAAACCGGATGAAGCACCTGTACGCAACGTAACGGTCAGCCCGTTCTTTATGGCTGAGGTGGAAGTTACCTGGGACCAGTACTGGTCGTTCTATGGAAATACGATGAGCGAGGGACGTACTCCTCCTGAAACAGTTTATGCGAATAACAGCAATCCGGATGTGGATGCTATTTCCGGTCCGACACCTCCATTCGGATTCCCCGACCAGGGATGGGGTGGCGGCGATCGTCCGGCTATCACAATGACACATTATGCAGCTGAAACATTCTGCCAGTGGTTATCGAAGAAGACCGGCAAGAAATACCGTCTGCCGACCGAAGCCGAATGGGAATATGCAGCCCGCGGAGGTACGGAAACTCCTTACTTCTTCAGCGGCAGCCCGAAAGACTTCTCCGACCAGGGATTCTGGCGTAAGTTCTTCGATGCAAAAACCGACAGTATCAGTTCGTTCGTCATTTACAGCAA
The DNA here is from genome assembly GCF_000969835.1 of Parabacteroides goldsteinii DSM 19448 = WAL 12034. Lineage (GTDB taxonomy): Bacteria > Bacteroidota > Bacteroidia > Bacteroidales > Tannerellaceae > Parabacteroides > Parabacteroides goldsteinii. The sequence goes on along the minus strand of NZ_KQ033912.1, from coordinate 536,393 downwards.
GAACAGTAAGAATAAGACACAAGAACCGGAACTGGTGAAAGCCAATCCGTTCGGATTAAAGAATATGTTGGGTAATGTCATGGAATATTGTGCAGACAAGTATGATCCCGAAGCCTATAGCAAGGGTGGCGAGTCTGTTACGAATCCGTTGGTAACCGAAGGAACGGAATGGGTAGTGCGCGGAGGTAATTATACTTCTGACGCGGCAGACCTTCGTTCGGCAGCCCGCGACTATACCAAACATGAAGCGTGGTTAAAGACCGACCCGCAGCAACCTAAAAGTATCTGGTGGTATTCTGACATACGTGGCATTGGCTTCCGTGTGGTATGCGAGCCGGATTCATCCATTCAATAAAGTAGACTAGTGTAAAAATTATATCAATTCTTTAAATTTGCTATATCATGAAAAAGGAAAACAGTATCAGTAGAAGATCATTTTTAAAAAGTTCAGCGATGGCCGGTGCACTGGGTGCAATCGGTACAGGTAGTGCAGCAAGTGTGGTTCTGACTTCATGCGGCGGGGGAGAAAAAGCCGCAGCTTTGAAACCGCTGAAAGAACCGGGTACTTATTATATTCCGGAATTGCCGGATCTGGCAACCGACGGCCAGGAACTGAAAGCCGGTGTTATCGGTTGTGGCGGACGTGGTTCCGGTGCCGCTTTCAACTTTCTGAATGCAGCAAATGGCGTGACTATTGTTGCGTTGGGTGATACTTTCCAGGAAAGAGTTGACGAACTGGCCGGTAAGCTGAAAAAAGATAAGAATATAGATATTCCTGCCGACAAACGTTTTGTAGGTCTGGATGCATATAAACAAGTAATAGACAGTGGCGTGGATGTTGTGATCATTGCAACACCTCCCGTGTTCCGTCCGGTACATTTCCAGTATGCGACAGAAAAAGGGAAACATTCATTCCTTGAAAAACCGATCTGTGTGGATCCGGTAGGTTATCGTACGATCATGGCTACAGCCAAACAGGCGGAAGCGAAGAATCTTCGCGTAATCACAGGTACACAACGTCATCATCAGCGTTCTTATGTAGAATCTTACAAAAAGATCATGGAAGGTATGATCGGTGAGATCACTGGCGGTACGGTTTACTGGAACCAGAGTATGTTATGGTTCCGCGAACGTCAGAAAGAATGGAACGATTGCGAATATATGATCAAAGACTGGGTGAACTGGAAATGGTTATCCGGCGACCATATTGTTGAGCAGCATGTACATAATATCGACGTATTTACTTGGTTCAGCGGGCTGAAACCTGTTAAGGCTGTCGGTTTCGGTTCTCGCCAGCGCCGTATTACCGGTGACCAGTATGATAATTTCAGTATCGACTTCACTATGGAGAACGGTATCCATATGCATAGTATGTGTCGTCAGATTGACGGTTGCGTGAGCAATGTAAGCGAATTTGTCCAGGGTACGAAAGGCTCATGGGACAGCTCTACGATGGAGATCAAAGACCTTGCCGGTAATGTGGTATGGAAATACGATTATGAAGCAGAAAAAGCAAACTTCAAACAGACCGACCCGTATACATTGGAACATGTTAACTGGATCAACAGTATCCGTGGTAACAAACCGCTTCAGCAGGCTTCCGAAACAGCTATTTCGAATATGGCAGCTATTATGGGACGTGAATCGGCTTATTCCGGTGCTGAGACAACCTGGGATGCTATGACCGCTTCTCCGCTGGATTATACTCCGAAAGACCTGAATCTGGGTAAGATGGATATGAGTACATTTACTGTACCGGTTCCGGGAAAACCTCGTGATCAAAATAAATAAAGATATGACATTAAACAGAAGAAACTTTTTAAGAACAACTTTGTCCGGTGCTGCGGTAGCAGCCGTTAGTACCGGCACGTTGGCATCCTGTGCATCGAAGGCTTCTTCGGATGAGAAATGTCCGGAAACGAAGTCTTGCTGCAACACCAAGGCGAAACTGAACCTCTCTTTCCAGGAAGGCATCGCTCCGGGTGAAAACCTGAACCAGAAGCTGGACTATATGGAAAAGCTGGGAGTTGTCGGTTTTGAACCGGGCGGACGTGGTTTGAAAGACCGTGTAAGCGAGATCAAGCAAGCTCTGAATGGTCGTGATATCAAAGTCAGTGCCATTTGTGCCGGTTTTGACGGTTTTATTCTTTCTACCGATCCGGCTATCCGCAAGCAATGTATGGATACGATGAAGGAAATCATCACGGCTGCCGGCGAACTGGGGTCGACTGGTGTTATCATCGTTCCGGCTTTCAACGGGCAGGTACCGGCGCTTCCTCATAATCAGGAAACCCGCGACTTCCTGTGCGAGCAATTCACCGAAATGGGAAACCATGCCGCTCAGAACGGAACGACCGTGATCTTTGAACCTTTGAATCGTAAAGAATGTTTCTATATGCGTCAGGTGGCCGACGCCGCTTCCGTATGCCGGGATATCAACAATCCGGGAGTACGTTGTATGGGTGACTTCTGGCATATGACCTGGGAAGAAACGTCCGATATGGGAGCCTTTATCTCGGGTGGAGACTATTTGCAACACGTACACGTGGCAAGCCGCAAACGTCGCAGCATGCCGGGTGAAGACGGGGAAGCAGATAACTACGTAGACGGCTTTAAAGGCCTGAAGATGCTGGGTTATGACAAATACGTAAGTTTCGAGTGCGGATGCCAGGGCGATCGTAACATCGTTGTCCCTGCCGCGGTAGAACTCTTGCGCAAACAATGGGAAGAAGCATAAATTATGCCTTTAGTATATCCAAATATGCAAATGAGTGAGGTGGTGGAAGAACATCCCTCACTCATTCCTGTAATCAACCGGTTCGGTATCCGCCTCGGGTTGGGCGATAAATCGGTGAAGACGATCTGTGACGAATATCAGCTGGATACTGATTTCCTGCTGACTGTAATTAACACGTTCCTGAACGAGGAATACTTCCCGGAAAGGAAGTTACAGACATTCCATACGACACAGATTATCGATTACCTGACCAAGACCAATCTTTACTATCTGCGTTATCAGTTGCCGAACATAGAGCGGCACCTAACTTCTTTCATCTCTATGAGCACACCGGGAAACAATACGTTGAACCTGATCGGCAAATTCTTCTCCTCTTTCAAGGAAGAGCTTACGGCACGCATCGAACATGATGATAAGGAATGGTTCCCTTACTGCCTGGAGTTGAGTGAAAAAATAAAAGGGTGTTGTAATTCCGATGAAAAGGAGGCACTCCATCTGGGTGACGAGCAGCGTTCGGAAGATGCTATAGAAGCGTTGTTATCCGACCTGAAAGGCATCATGATCAAGCATCTTTCCGGCGATTACAACGAGAATCTGTGTTATGCCGTGATCTTTGGGATCAGCAGCCTTGAAAAAGACATCAAGCAGCATAACCGTATCCGTTACCGTATCCTGACTCCGATGGTCTCTGCCATGGAGAAATTATGTAAATAACCCCTGTCGATGCACCGGAACAAACAAATAGCGATTATCTTACCCGACACTCTACAAAGTATAGGTCTTCAGAGTCTGCTGACCGACTACTTTCCTCCGGTCGAGGTCTGCTATTTCCCTGCGTTCGAGATTTTTAATGCGGCAGGTGGCAACGATGCGTTCGATTATTATTTTACCTCTCCGGACATCATGGTGCTGAACGCCGACTTTTTCCTTCCCCGCCGTAGCAAAACCACGGTACTGATCGATGGGGGAGAGGGTACTGGCGGTATTTCTACCACCAACCATATAACCATCAAGGCATCGCAGGAGATTATCATCGAGCAATTGCAGCAATTGTTTACCAGCGACAGTTCCGCTTACACAGTCGGTGAAAACAGCAAAGACCTTTCTTCCCGCGAGACTGACGTCCTCCAACTGATCGTCAAAGGCATCACGAATAAGGAGATTGCCGACAAACTGAATATCAGCCTGAACACCGTCCTGACCCACCGCAAGAATATCACAGCCAAGCTAGGCATCAAGACCGTCTCCGGTTTAACATTCTATGCCATCATGAACGGGATTATTTCGGGGGATGATATTGAGTTATAAGTTTCTTTCCACCACCTTCCACGTCTCTATATTCCGTGTTTTGTTACTGAAGTTTACGCCTATTTTGAATAGTTTGCGGGTATCGCTGGCGAAGGGGTGTGCATAACCTTTCTCTTCTGGAAAGGTGAATCCACCTTGTCCGTATTGGCATAAAAAGGTAACAGGAATTTCATAAATCCATCTTCCTCTTCGCGGTTGGGAAATCCCAGCCGGTAAAAATACCAAAGAGACGATCATAATCTTTGATAGTCTGGTATCCGCTCTGATAGATAACTGGTATTGGGTTCGTAGAAGTCGAGTCAATACTGTTTAACACGTCTGCGTCGGTTTCCGTATGAGCCATGTTGAGATTGTAGTTGGAACGTTTAAGCAACATAACCAAATAAGTTGGCGTACCTGTTTCAAATCAGTAACTTCCAAATTGCATGTACTTGAATGTATTTAACAGACTGAACGGATTATATATTCCTGGACTGTCGGGCACGAAATATAACTGCCTGTCTTGACCAATTGGTAGATCAATTCCGTTTTATCAATATAAAGAAAACCATCCTTTCTGATTTTCTCGAAGTTCTGTATGCCGATGGGATAAAGCTGTGTCATAATTAACCTGATTGAAAATGATACTTTCACAAAGGTTGAGAATTATTCCTAATAATATGCCTTTTCACCGAATCCGGGATACAAGCACTGTCATCCTTATGCATTATATATGTAGCAAGTTCTCCGTGCCAAGTCGCCAGCCATATTTTTTCTACCAATACCTACTTCCTCTGCGGTATAAGATTATGCCGGTTATTGGCAAAGTAATGTCGTTTGCAAACAATGCCTGTCGTTTGTGGAAATAAATTGCATAATCATTCTACAATCTTTAGCTTTGGGTAATTGTAAAATAGTATTTACTGCTATGGGCAAAAAAAAAGCGAAAGAAAGAAAGCCGGGTGGAACACAAGTTAGCAGTGTCTCGTCCCAAAAAGGGAAACCCAAAGATAAGGCCAAAGGTCAAACACAAAAGGAAGAACCAACTCATGTGGATAATAGTCCTAAATCTGAGCATGACCGAATACTGAAAGAGAAGATAGAAAAAGGGGAGAAGAAAAAAAGAGCACAGGAAAACCTAAAGAAAGTGAAGGATCTACCAGCCAAAGAGAGAATGGCTTTTATTGCACAAATCATGAAAAAGTATGAATGTTCTGAAGACGATTGTATTGGTTATATTAGCCAAAGTCTTCAGGATCTTAAGCCGGGAGAATATGATAGGACCCGGTTTGAACAAACGTTAGCTTTTGATATACGGCATATTAGATTTGCTCCTGAACCCCAAACCTTGCATCAACAATATCTAACTAAAAGCGGATGGGATAGGAAATTGTTAGAGAAAGAAGGAAAATCAGTTGTACCAAGAAGACAGGCAACGAAAGAAGAACTGGCAGAAGATCAGCTATGCATTTACAGAACGATGTCTTTGGCTGAATGGGAAGGGTTGAAAGGGAAGCCATCATCGTTGAAAAATCATTTGGGCGATTTTAAAGAGGCAGTAGAATATTTATATTTAAAAAGTTCTGATGTTCCGATCAAAGTGTTGGTTGAATTCCCTATAAAGAGAGGTCGGGAAGCAAATTTGTTCTCCCCGAATCTCATAGGCTTCCCTTCTAAGATCGCTTATAATATAAAATCAATGTCTAAAGTTCTTTTGGATGTAGAGCATTCAAGTAATTTTTCAGAAAACGAAGCAAAGGACAAGACGGGAGAAAAGGTTGGAATAAAATCGGAAGACCATGGCGATGCAAAATTCAGCTTTTCATTGCCTTCCAGCAACAATCCGACGAAAAACAAAAAATGCGTTGAAAATTTAATGAGTCTGATTGATATACCGCAAATAGGTGTTTTAGCTTATAATATCAATGGAAAGATAACATTTCTGGAAGAGAAAAAAATAGATTTTGTGAAGGCTGATGTGAATGACTCGGAAAAAGCTACCGACAAAACGATATCTGCTGAATCTGACATTCCGCAACCAGAGAAACAAACACCTGATGCCACTCCGTCAAAAGAATCCCAACCTGTAACGCAGGTTCCGCCAGAAATGCCCCAATCCGAAGATGAAACTTCCGTTGTCTCAGTCATTGCCTCTGAGATACGATCAATGCTTCAATCCGCTGATGAAGACGAACAAGTATATCCGGATGTGCCGGACCTTACTCCTGAAGAACTCCGGAGGCTCGATATGCCGGCAGCGTCAGATCCCGAAAGAAAAATGATACCCGAAGCCCAATATGTAGCAGAAAAGAATTGGATTATAGAAGATTACGGAGGAGGTGGTGATTGTTTGTTTCGTGCCCTTTCGGCTTCTTTAGATCCTGAGGTATTCTTAAAATTGCGTCAGGAGATAGTAATAGAAGAACAAGAGGCGGGTTTGGTACAGAAAGGATTTGTAGATGCCAACCTTATGGGTATGTTAGAAAACAGCCTCTATCCCGAACTTAGAGATCTGTCGGTTGAAGCAATTCATAAACAGAATATTCCTATTGAAGCCTATCATAAACTTATGGCACTCCAAGGTACATGGGGTGGGGATATGGAAATTTTGGCATTTACTCGATTGGGTCATCAAATCGTGTATGTGATAGACGAAAATGGGACTATGTTTTGTTATGAGGAAGGTGAGAGCCAGAGAATTGATGAAATACCGGATGGGGTATGGGAGAATGAATCTATTGTTCTTTACAAAACTCGTGATCATTGGCGTAGAGTTACCGGTCGATACCATACACAATAGCAGACCTATTCAATTATATACTGAAGAAGGCGGATTTCAAAATGGTTTAGATAAACTTAATAATAGACAAAGTTTGTGATACATCTCTTTTATCCAGGATAAAGGAATTCGCGAAAAGATCGCAAAGGCTCTTTGTTAAAATCACTACATCTAGTGATTGATCGCCTTGTTTCTTTCCTGTTCCTTTGCAATCGTAATATACTAATAGTGAAAATACGATGAAACAACGCTACTTGTTTGTTCTGATTGCAGGGGCTGTCTCTGGATTACAACCGTTGATGGCTGATGAAGTAAATGTGAATGTAAATGAAAATGACACCATCAAGACGTATAATATCGATGAGGTCATTATAACATCTTCTACAAAAGAGACGAATGACTTACGGTTATTGCCCGGTTCTGTTTCCATCCTTTCCCCCCAAGCGATATCAGGACGCCAGATCGATGCGTTGAAAGATATCAGTTCGTTTGTTCCTAACCTGTATATGCCGGATTACGGCTCCAAAATGACTTCGGCTATCTATATCCGCGGTATCGGTGCACGAAGCAGCGGACAGTCGATCGGACTTTATGTCGATAATGTGCCGTATCTGGATAAGAGTACCTTTGATTTTGAATTGAACGATATACAGCGCATGGAGGTGTTGCGTGGTCCGCAGGGTACTTTGTATGGCCGTAATGCGATGGGAGGAATCGTGAATATTTATACATTGTCACCCTTCAATTATCAGGGAACAAAGTTTTCGATGTCGACAGGTAACTATGGTGCTTCCAAGATCAAAGCGTCCCATTATCGAAAACTGAGCGAGCATGTCGGTATTTCCCTTAGCGGTTACTACGACAGGAATGACGGTTTTTTCATGAACGAATATTCCGATACGAAGGCAGATAAGGAGAAGTCTGCCGGCGGACGTTTTAAACTGGATTGGCTGATCAATCCGGCAATGAAACTGCAATATGCATTCAATTATGATTATGTCGACCAGGGCGCCTTCCCTTACGGACAATATAACACGGAGACAGGAAAGGTGGAGCCTGTACGTATAAATGATCCCAGCACCTATTGGCGGCGGATGCTGAATAACAGCATTTATTATGAGTGGAAAACGGATAAATTCCTGCTGTCCTCCACCACCGCCTACCAGTATCTGAAAGACGATATGAAGATGGACCAGGATTATACGGAGAAGTCTATTTTCACACTGAACCAGAAGCAAAAGCAATATGCCTGGAGTGAAGAGGTGGCGATCCGGTCGAATCACCAGAAGAATTATCAATGGAGCTTCGGTGCATACGGCTTTTATAATAGTCTGAAAACGGATGGTCCGGTGATGTTTAAGGAGGATGGTCTGAAAGATGTTCTGCAGAAAGCCTTTGATGAGATGTTGGTTACTTATCCCAAGGCTCCGCAATTGACTGTATATGGTGATGATAAGAATCAGATTTATTTCCCCGGATATTTTGAAACGCCGACATTCGGTTTTGCTGTCTTCCACCAGTCCACTTATAACAACTTATTTACGGACGGACTGTCTGTAACGGCAGGTATCCGGCTGGATTATGAAAAGGCAAAGCTGAATTACGACTCTTCGGTAGATAGTATGAAGATAGGTGTGTCGATGGGAGGACGTCCTATGGGTGTTCTGCCTGTCGAGACAAGATTGGAAGGTAAAACATCGCAGGACTTTTTGCAGGTGCTGCCAAAGGTGTCTGTGAGGTATCAGTGTTCGCCGGGTACGTTTACGTATGTGTCGGTTGCCAAAGGGTATAAGACGGGAGGCTACAATGTGCAGATGTTTGGTGACCTGGTACAGGAATATGCCCGGTACGATCTGATGTCGAAGTTCATGCCCAACCAGGCAAAGAAGCCGGCAGAGGTGGAAGAGGTGGCTGCCTATAAACCGGAGCACAGCTGGAATTATGAAATGGGTATCCGCAGTGAATTGATCAAGGACCGTCTGCATGCCGAACTGACACTCTTTTATATGGATATTCAGGATATCCAGTTGACGACATTTGCCAAAGGGGGAAGCGGGCGCATGATCACCAATGGAGGCAAGGCCGACAGTTATGGGGTGGAGGTAAGCCTTCGCAGCCGTATTGCCGAGGGCCTGACGGCTGATTTGAATTATGGTTTCACCCGTGCTACCTTCCGCGATTATAAGACGTTGGATAAAAACGAAACGGAGATAAATTATAAGGATAACTTCATCCCGTACACTCCGCGCCACACTGTCAGTCTGGGATTGAACTATACCAAACTGTTGCGGAACAGTTGGCTCGACCAGTTTACTGCTTCCGTCCAGTATGCCGGAGCCGGGAAGATTTTCTGGACCGAAAAGAATGATATCAGTCAGGACTTTTACGGTGTGTTGAATGGCAAAGTGGGAGTGCGTAAGGGCATTGTTAACCTGAATGTATGGAGCCGCAATATGACTGACACTGACTACCAGGCATTTTATTTCGAATCATTCGATAATTCATTTATACAAAAAGGCAAACCCTTCCAGATCGGGGCGGAAGTGGCTGTGACGTTTTAATTCAGTATTTATCAAATATGAACTATCCGATTATTGACCGGTTGTACCTGGCTCCCCTCTTGAGAGGGGAATTGGTTACTCCCGTCACTATAAGCAGATAGTTCATATTTTTCTAAAATAACTTATATGAAAGTATTATTCTTATTTGTTTGTTTGTGCTTGTCCGCATCAGCGGTTAAAGCGGACGATCCGGATACAACGAAAGTTCGTCAGGTTGAGTTGAACGAGGTGGTGGTCCGGTCGTTTAAGCAAAACAGGGATTTGCGCCTGGAACCGCTATCGGCTTCCTCCGTTACCGGCACAGCCATACAAAATAAGAATATTACAGGAATTAAGGAGTTCAGTTCCTTTATCCCGAACCTGTTTATGCCAGATTATGGGTCGAAGCTGACTTCGCCTGTGTATATCCGTGGGATCGGTTCGAAGATCAATGCACCTTCCGTCGGACTTTATGTGGACGGTATCCCTTATTTTGAAAAGTCGGCGTTCGATTTCGATTTTGCGGAGATCGACCGTGTCGAAGTGTTGCGCGGTCCGCAGGGAACTCTATACGGACGCAATACGATGGGGGGAATCATCAATGTCTATACCAAATCCCCCTTGAAATTTCAGGGAACGAATGCTTCGATCTCTAACGGTACCTACGGTGCCCGCGAGTATGCCCTTTCCCGCTATGCGAAAATAGGGGAGAAGTTCGGCTACTCCCTTTCCGCCAATTATAACAGGAATGACGGATATTTTACCAATCTGTTTACCGACAAGAAAGCGGATGACCTGAAAAGCGGCTCCGGCCGTATCCGGTTGGAATGGCAGCCGACGCAGCGGTTGTCGCTCGGCCTGATGAGTTCGTATGACAATTCCAGACAGGGAGGTTATCCATATGCCGTCTGCGATTCGGTGACATACCGGCCGGGCGATGTCAACTACAACGATTACAGTTTTTATAAACGGGCCATGTCTACCACCGGCCTGACGGTGGAATATAAAGGTACGGGGTACAGTCTCAGCAGCAAAACGGCTTTCCAGTACCTGTCGGATCATCAGGGGATCGACCAGGACTTTTCTCCGGCAAGTATTTATTTTGCCCGGCAGGATCAGAAACAGAAGATGTTTTCGGAAGAGTTTAATATAAAATCGACGACAGACGGGCGGTATAAATGGCTGTTCGGCGCCTTCGGTTTCTGGCAGGGAATAGATAATACGGTGATAATGGATTATCTGTCGGCTGCCTACAGTTCGCGTAAGTTGTACGACACGCCCACCTACGGAATAGCCTTTTATCATCAGTCTACCTTCGATGACCTGCTGGTCGACGGCCTTTCCGCAACGATCGGCATACGCTATGATTACGAACGCGCTTCTACCGATTATCTTAGCTTCAAAGATACGGAGGAGGAGAGTAAGGAGTTGGATGCCTTTTACAGCAAACTTAAATTCAGCCAGGTTACACCTAAATTTGCCTTGCAATATATGTTTCCCTCTTCCGGGATTATCTACGCCACTGTAACGAAAGGATATAAGACCGGTGGCTTCAACACCTCCTTCGAACGGGAAGAGGACCGCTCTTTCCGGCCGGAGAGCAGTTGGAATTATGAAGTGGGAGGCAAGCATCCTTTCCTCGATAACCGCCTGCGCGCCGAGATCGCTCTTTTCTGGATCGACTGGAAAAACCAGCAGATCAGCCAGTCGCTTACGGTAGGTTCCATGCTCAACAATGCGGGGCGGAGCGAAAGCAAAGGGGTAGAAGTCAGCTTGCAGGGAAATCCGGTAAACGGCCTGATGGTACAGTTGAATTACGGGTTTACCCATGCCACATTCAAGGATTATACAGACAAGAAGAAAGACAAAGTGTATGACTATTCGGGCAATTATCTGCCGCTGGTCCCCTCGCATACTTTCTCTGCCGGGGCTGATTATACCATTTCAAATCCTTGTTCCCATATCGACCGCATCCTGATCAGTGCGAACTTTACCGGTGCGGGCCGGATATATTGGAAAGAAGATAACGTTGTTTCCCAACCTTTTTACGGACAATTGAACGGAAAGGTTTCTGCAACGAAAGGATTTGCTACCTTTGCAATCTGGGCTAAGAATATCACCAACACACAATATACCGCTTTTTATTTTGAGATGGGAAAAGGTCTGGCACAAGCGGGCCGCCCTTTCACGATCGGAGGAAGTGTAGCGGTGGCATTTTAATCGGGTGTAAAATGCTTTCCCAATCTGGGAAACGACTTTGCAAGGGTGTAAAATGCTTTCCCAGGTTGGGAAACGACTTTACAAGGGTGTAAAATGCTTTCCCGATTTGGGAAACGACTTTACAAGGGTGTAAAATGCTTTCCCAACGTGGGAAACGACTTTACAAGGATGAAAAGTGCTTTCCCAACATGGGAAACCATATTACAAAGAAAACGAATGGAACAAAAAAATAAAATATTCAATCTCGGGACCTTTTTCTGCCTCTACATTGCGCAGACTATCCCGATGAGTTTTTTCTCTACCGTCATCCCGGTAATGATGCGGCAGGAGAATTTTTCTTTATCAGCCATCGGTTTGCTGCAACTGATCAAGCTGCCCTGGATACTGAAATTCCTCTGGTCGCCGATGGTGGATCGCCATGCCCGGACAACGGGCGATTATAAACGGTGGATCTTCTCGTCCGAACTGATCTATGCCGTCCTGATCTTTGCCGTCGCTTTCCTTGATTTTAAAACGGATTTCTATACCATTATCGCCCTGATCATCGTATCGTTCGTAGCCTCTGCCACCCAGGATATTGCGACCGATGCGCTGGCTGTCCTTTCCTTTAGCCGGAAAGACAAGAGCCTGGTGAACAGCATGCAGTCGATGGGCAGTTTCGGCGGCTCGATGATCGGGGGAGGCGTGTTGCTGCTGTTGTTCAAACAGCTGGGATGGAACAGCCTGTTGCCTTGCGTTGCCTTGTTCGTGATCGTTGCTTTATTGCCGTTACTGTTCAACCGCGGACTGGAGATTGCACCGAAAGATACGCATGAACGGGCGAAGAAAGCAGATGTCTTTTACTTCTTTACCCAAAAGAATATATGGAAACAGATCGGTTTCCTTTTCCTTTACTATTCCGGCCTGATCGGTACGCTGGCGATGTTGAAGCCTTACCTGGTCGACCTGGGATACTCGATGAAAGAGATCGGGGTGATGAGTGGCGTGATAGGGACCTCTTTCGGGTTCATCTTTTCTTTTGTCGGGGGCTTTATCGTGCGCCGCATCGGACGGCATTGGGCACGCATCCTGTTTGCCGTGTTTGTGCTGCTTGCCACGCTTTATTTCCTCGGATTGTCTTATGTCACTCCGACACTCGGACTCTTGCATGCCGGCATTGCCCTGCTCTGGGGCAGCTATGGGATGGCGACGATCGTGGTCTATACAACGGCGATGGATTGTGTTCGTCTCGGACGGGAAGGCACGGACTTTACGATACAGACGGTTATAACCCATCTGAGCGGGATGGTGATGGCGATATTGAGCGGAAAGATTGCCGATCATACCGGCTACCACGGCTTGTTTTTCTTTGAAGTCAGCCTGGCGGCCTTGTCGTTGGTTTATATATTGATCGTATTCAGGAAAGAGAAAGAAACAGTATAATTATGATACAGGATTTATTACAGAAATATAATGTGCCGGTGCCGAGATACACCAGTTATCCGCCGGCCAACTATTTTACGGAAGCGTTTGCCAATAAGGAATACGAATCGGCCATAGAGGCATCCAATACGGCACGGCCCGAACACATCTCTTTTTATGTGCATATCCCGTTCTGCCGCCATCTTTGCCATTATTGCGGGTGTAATTCATTCCCGATGATGAAGCGGGGCGTGATAGAACGTTATTTCTCAGCGTTGCACAGGGAAATAGAACTGGTAAAGACGCGGCTGGCTCCCGGACGGAAGATTTCCCAGATACATTATGGCGGGGGAAGTCCGACATCCATGCCTGTGTATTATCTGAGAGAACTGAACGAGCATTTGTTGGCAGGCTTCGAAACGATCGACCAGCCCGAAATAGCCGTTGAGTGCCATCCCGGGTATCTGGATGAAGAGTCTTGGCAGTCGTTGACGGAGGCGGGTTTCAATCGCTTCAGCCTCGGTGTGCAGGATTTCAATGAAAAGGTGTTGAAGACGGTCAACCGCCGCCCGTCGTTGTTGCCGGCGGAGATGATCTTTCAGATTCTCCGTAGCAAAGGGGCGCGCATCAATATGGACTTTATCTACGGCTTGCCGTTCCAGACGGCCGAAAGTTTTGCGGAAACCATTACGCGGGCGGCAGTTCTGTGTCCTGACCGCCTGGTTACTTTCTCGTATGCCCATGTCCCTTGGGTGAACAAACAGCAACTTATCCTGGAAAAAGCCGGTTTGCCGCCCAGTGAGGAGAAAAGCCGCATGTATGAATCGGCAAAGAAACTTTTGTCAACAGCCGGTTACAAGACGATCGGCCTGGACCATTTTGTCCGGCAGGACGATGAATTGTATACGGCGTTGAAGAACGGCCGTTTGCATCGTAACTTCCAGGGATATTGTACCCGCCGTACAACCGGACAGGTGTATGCTTTCGGTGTGACCGGAATCAGCCAGCTGAATACCGCCTATACCCAGAACAGCAAGGACATTAATCAATATATGGAACGGATCGAAAACGATACGTTTGCCGTATCGAAAGGATATGAGTTGAGCCGGGACGAACAGATTACCCGTGAGGTGATCGAAACGCTGATGTGTAACTATTCTCTGGACTGGCAGGAGATGGCCGCTCGTTTCTCCCTGTCTGCGGAAGAGGTAAAATCGGCAACTGCCTATAATGACAATCGTCTGAATGAATTTGCCGCCGACGGCCTGATCGAGTATGACGACAATCATATCCGTATGACTTCCGGCGGAGCTCTCTTTGTCCGTAACGTTGCCGCTTCGCTGGATAAACTGATGCTTCATTCCAATAAATCATTTTCAAAACCAGTCTGATATGGAACAACATAATACGGATATTCTGGTTATCGGAGCCGGACTGACCGGTCTGACTACCGCCTTCCGGCTGACCCGCGGAGGAAAACAGGTACATATCCTGGAATGTAGTAACCGGGTAGGCGGGCAAATACATACCTTCCGTGAAGACGGGTTCGTTTTTGAAAGCGGACCGAATACCGGAGTGATATCCTATCCCGAGGTCGCCGAACTGTTTGAAGCCTTGTCGCCTGCCTGTCAATTGGAAACGGCCCATGAAGAGGCCAAACGCCGCCTGATCTGGAAAGGAAACTCTTTCCGTGCATTACCTTCCGGCTTGTTGAGTGCAATAACAACCCCGTTGTTTACTCTCGGCGATAAATTCCGTATCCTGGGCGAACCTTTCCGGGCAAAAGGTACGAATCCCGATGAATCGGTCGGTGAACTGGCTGCCCGCCGTTTGGGAAAGTCATTCCTGAATTATGCCGTAGACCCGTTCCTCTCCGGTGTTTATGCCGGCGATCCGCTGAAACTTATTACCCGTTATGCTTTACCTAAATTGTATAACCTGGAACAGCAATACGGAGGATTTATCAAAGGCACGATTGCCAAAGCCCGGCTGCCTAAAACAGACCGTGACCGATTGGCAACCAAAAAGGTTTTCTCCGCTGCCGGTGGTTTGGAGAATCTGGCGAAAGCGATGGCAGAGGCTATCGGTTCCCGGAATATCACCTTGTCGGCTTCCGGCGTGACGGTCCGTCCGTCCGAAAAAGGCTGGCTGGCTACTTATACGACTTCCGAAGGCGAACAACTTATGCATGCCAATAAGGTCGTAACGACGAGCGGTGCCTATACCTTGCCTGACCTGCTGCCGTTCATTCCCCGGGAAGATATGGATAAGATCAGTAACCTGCAATATGCTCCGGTAATACAGGCGAGTGTCGGCATTCGTAATACCGGGAGTTTGCGTTTTAACGCTTTTGGCGGACTGGTCCCTTCCTGCGAAAAGAAAGATGTGCTGGGGATTCTTTTCCCGGCTGCCTGTTTCGATAATCGCGCACCGAAAGAAGGAGCGCTCTTTTCTTTCTTTATCGGTGGCGTCAAGCGGGCGGAACTGACCCGTTTAACCGATGATGAACTAAAGGGGCTGATCACACATGAATTTCATGCAATGCTGAAATTTCCTATTCAGGTGCAACCGGATATGATCCGTATTTTTCGCCACCCGCATGCAATACCGCAGTATGGCCTGAGCAGCGGCGAACGTTTCGCTACGATCGATCAGTTGGAGGCACGTTATCCCGGACTGATACTGGCCGGTAATATGAAAGGTGGTATCGGCATGGCCGACCGTATCCGGCAGGCGACTGGTATTGCTGAAAACTTGCTCATGTAAGTCAAAATCCTTTTCTTTGCAGAAAAGATCTATTCATGGATGATACGGATAAAATGGTCGAAATAGCCCGGTTTCAATATCCGGCAGAGGCCCAGACACTGATCGCTTTGCTCAGGTCGGAAGATATCGAATGTTATTTGAGGAACGAATATAGCAGTCAACTGATGGCGGGTTATATAGATGTTGGCGGTGCCCGTGTAGAGGTGCTTGAAAGCGATGTGCCCCGGGCGTTGGAGGTGATGGAAGCCGGTGGGTACGACATTCCTGCGGAGGATGAAGAACCAGAGCAGATACAGGTCGTAGCCGGATGGGCCCGTCATATCCCTTTTCTTCGTAATTACACGTTAGAGAAGCAAATTGTCATCTTATTTGTGATTATTGCTGTGTTTTTGGTATTATTGATCTTTTTTGGATCACAAATCTCGTCTAACTAAAAAAATGTAACCGATGGCCCGTAGAAAGATAACAAATAGTCAGGCGGTGTGTCTCACTCTTTTATGGGGTGTTTTGGCCTACATGCTGCTTGTTTACAGTGAAAAGATAACCTTTGATGTGGTTTTTGCCTTGGTAGCGTCCGCTATCATTGTGTTCGTTCCTGTCTATAAAAACATAAAACGTAGAAATGAGTGACATTTAGTCACGTTTGCCTCTTTAAAATATCATTTCGATATTTTTTTATCATTTTTTCTTTCAAATATTTGCCGGTTTGAAAAAATGGCTTACCTTTGCGACGTTCTTAAAAGAAGAACGCTAACTAGCAAATTGGTATAACATTCTAAATAAACAGTTCTTATGAAGGCAAATGAAGTTTTAGACAACTTAAAGAGAAGATTTCCTAACGAACCCGAGTATCATCAGGCAGTTGCTGAAGTTTTAGGCACAATTGAAGAAGCCTATAACGAACATCCTGAATTTGAAAAGAGCAACTTGATCGAACGTCTTTGTATTCCTGATCGCATTTTCTCATTCCGCGTAACATGGGTAGACGATAAAGGACAGGTACAGACAAACATGGGTTACCGTATCCAGCATAACAACGTGATCGGCCCGTACAAAGGCGGTATCCGTTTCCATGCTTCTGTAAATCAATCGATCCTTAAGTTCCTGGCTTTCGAACAGACTTTCAAGAACTCATTGACTACACTGCCGATGGGTGGTGGTAAAGGTGGTGCCGACTTCAGCCCGCGTGGCAAATCAAATGCTGAAATCATGCGTTTCTGCCAGGCTTTCGTTATGGAATTGTGGCGTCACATTGGTCCGGATACAGACGTTCCTGCCGGTGATATAGGTGTTGGCGGACGTGAAGTTGCTTATATGTATGGTATGTACAAAAAGCTGGCCCGCGAAAACACAGGTACATTCACAGGTAAAGGTATCGAATTCGGTGGTTCACTGATTCGTCCGGAAGCAACAGGTTACGGTAACGTTTACTTCCTGCTGGAAATGCTGAAGACTCGTAACATCGACATTAAAGGTAAAGTGGTTGCTGTTTCAGGTTCAGGTAACGTAGCTCAGTATACGGTTGAAAAACTGATCGAACTGGGTGCTAAGCCGGTTACTATGTCTGACTCTGACGGTTATATCTATGATCCGGACGGTATCGACCGTGAGAAACTGGATTATATCATGGAATTGAAGAACCTCTATCGTGGACGTATCCGCGAATATGCAGAAAAATATGGCTGCAAATATGTTCAGGGTGGCCGTCCCTGGGGTGAAAAATGTGACATCGCCATGCCGAGTGCAACTCAGAACGAATTGAACGGTGACGATGCCAAGACATTGTTGGCTAACGGTTGTTTCGCTGTATCGGAAGGTGCAAACATGCCTTCTACTCCGGAAGCTATCGATGCATTCCTGGAAGCTAAGATCCTGTATGCTCCGGGTAAGGCTGCTAACGCCGGTGGTGTTTCCGTATCAGGTCTGGAAATGACTCAGAATGCAATGAAGCTGAGCTGGACAAGAGAAGAAGTAGACGAAAAGCTGAAAGGTATCATGAAGTCTATCCACGAACAGTGTGTAAAATACGGAACACAGGCTGACGGAACTGTAAACTACGTGAAGGGTGCAAATGTGGCCGGCTTCATGAAGGTTGCAAAAGCTATGATGGCGCAAGGTATCTTATAATTGACAGAAATGTCGGTTACCATATAGATTTTGGTCATGGAAAAAGGGAGTCAAAAATGGCTCCCTTTTTTATTAAATACAATTTTTTTATTCCACGTATAAAACCAGTCCTTTCAGATATTCCCCTTCCGGATGATAGATGTTTACCGGATGATCGGCCGGTTGCGTCAGCTGATGCAGGATACGGACGCTACGTCCGGATTGTGCAGCGGCACTGAATACGGCCAGGCGGAAATTCTCTTTACTGACAACCTGCGAACAGGAGAAAGTAAATAAAATACCTCCCGGTTTAATCTTTTCAAAAGCGATCGCGTTTAGTTTACGGTATCCTTGCAAAGCATTGCGGAGCACGTTCTTATGCTTGGCAAAGGCTGGCGGGTCCAGAATGATCAGGTCGTAATTGCTACCCATCTTTTCCAGATATTTGAAGGCATCTTCCGCAAAAGCCTTATGTCGCAGGTCGCCAGGGAAGTTCAATTCTACATTTTTATTTGTCAGTGAAATCGCTTTGGCCGAACTGTCTACCGAATGAACCACTTCGGCACCGCCACGCATCGCATAGAACGAAAATCCTCCGGTGTAGCAAAACATGTTCAGCACCGAATGACCTTTGGCATACCGCTCCAGCAAAGAACGGTTTTCGCGCTGGTCCACAAAGAAACCGGTCTTTTGGCCTTTCTGCCAGTCCACACAGAACTTCAGTCCGTTTTCTGTTGCAATATCCTCTACTTCTCCGCCATATAGGTAACCGTCCTCACTGCCGAGATTGGCTTTATAAGGAAGAGTCGCTTCCGATTTATAATAAATGTTCTGTAAAGTATCTCCCAGTACCGTTTTTAACGCTTCGGCAATTTCGTGGCGGGCATAATGCATACCGACCGAATGCGCCTGCATAACAGCCGTATGGGCATACATGTCGATAACGAGTCCCGGAAGATTATCTCCTTCCCCATGAATCAGGCGAAAAGTATTATTGTTTTCCACACCTGCCAGTCCCAGTTCGCGGCGAATAGCATAAGCCACGCGGATACGTTCTACCCAAAAATCCGCATCGATCGTAATCGGTTTGAACGATAAGATACGTACGGCAATGCTGCCTATCTGATAATGGCCGATAGCCAGAAAACGCTGGTTCGTTCCGTACACCTTTACCAGGTCGCCCTCTTCAGGATTCCCTTCAATGCTTTGGATAGCTCCGGAGAACACCCACGGATGGAAGCGCAACAACGATTCTTCCTTTTTCGGTTTGAGAAAGATTTTACAATAGTTCATTCTTATTTATCTTGATTCAATTGGTTGTAAATTTTCAGACAAGCCCAGGCGTCCAGGGCTGCATATTTCTTTTGTTGTTCGGTCAGCACATCGGCTTCCCAGTTGCTCAGGCGCTGGCCTTTCGATATTTTCTTATCGAAAAGGATCGCGTAGATCTTTTGCAGGCTGGCATCCTCGATACCGAATTGTCCCACATAATTCTGCAAATCCAGAAAGTTGGCCGGTTTGATATCCGTCCGCTTCCGCATGGCACCGAAATCATCGCGCAGGGATAACCCGATTTTTAATATTTTATCGTTAACCAGAAAATCTTCAAGCGATTGCGGAATACCGATTCTGTTCAACCGGAACAGGAAGCAAGCCTCATCTGTCGAAATCTGCATCAACGAAATCTTATAGCGTGTCCCCTTTTTAAAACTGGGACGTGTTTCCGTATCGAAGCCAACCGCTTCGAACTGGGTTAAATAGCTGACGGCTTTATCGGCATCCTTTTCGGTGTCGATAACAAGGATCCGTCCCGGAAATTCTTCTATTTCAAGAAGTGATATCTCTTCTTTTGTTATTGTGTGTGTGTATTGTGTCATCATTCCTCGTTCGTTTCAATAATTTCTTCATCGCTGTAACGGATAGCGTGAAGCGCTTTCAGTGCATTTAAGAGTTGCTGTCCCCAGAACTCCTGGAAATTGGCGCGGCATAAAGCAATAGCCTGAAGCATGACTTCCTCATTTCCCTGTCGAAAAAGTGAAACAAAATTTCCTGTGTCTTGGTAAACATCCGCTAGGTTTTCCGAAACAAATGCAGCGATTGGCGTGTCGCTATATTGCATATCCGGATGAAATGTCTCCAGGTAAGAGTCTTTTTCTCCCAGCAGGGCGGCAATACGGGTCCGCACGGCTTCGTACATATCTTCCGTAACAGTCAGTTCCGGTTCGTCATCTTCGTCGTCCACTTCCGCTTCCGGTAATAGTGTCGCCTTCAGATAGAGCAGAGGTAACAGCTTGATTCCTTTATCTATAAAATCAAAAAGGCCGTTTTGTCCGGCTGTTTCAACAAATGTACAAAATTCCAGCGCTACAGTTACAAACTCCAGCGTATTGCGTTCATATATGGGATTATTCTCCTTTTCCATGCTACTTCTTATAGTATACCTATGATTTCTAACTTGCAAAAGTAAGAAATATATTGCGATAATCAGAATTATTAATTCTTATTAAGGTCTAATAAGAGGATGTCGATGAGAAAATTTTCGTGTGTGTTAAAGAGAATACGTGGGAAACAATAAAATATAAGCGTTCAGGAGGATAATTTCTCCCTTTCTGTTGTATCTTTGATGCTAATGGATTTAGCGGCTGATAATTGTCGGCCGTTTGGTTGATAATTATGTGCCAATCGGTCGATAATTGTGAGCCAAACGGCCGAGGATTATCAACCATTGATTACCTGCCGTACTAATTCAAATTAGTAAGGCATATAGATGAAAAGAGTATGTAACCAAATAAATAATACCATGTCAATAAAATTTAAAGCTTACTACACGCCGAAGCCGAATGGACGTAAAGGCATGCGGTTGACACATGCCCGTGCGATCAGCAGGGGAACTTATAATCTGGAAAAAGTTTGCAGGTTGATAAGCGAACGTTCTGCTGTATCGTCGGCAGAAGTCAAAAGTGTCTTGGATTCATTTGCCTGGGTGGTCGAACTGGCCCTGGAGGACGGCTGCCATATCGAGTTGGATGATCTGGGGTATTTCTCGCCATCATTGAAAACTACTCCGAATAAAGAAAACGGAAACAAGGGAACGGTTTACGTAGATGGAATTAATTACCGTTGTTCCACTTCTCTACGAAAAAAGTTAAGGAAAATCGATCTGGAGTTTGAAAAAGATAAAAAGATACTTGATAACAGGGAGACACTAAAAGATAAATTGTTGAAATACATGAAACATTGGGAAAGTGTGACTCCGCGTGCTTATGCTAAAGAATTTGGTTGTAGCCGTTACCGGGCGGAAATAGATCTGAAGAAGTTCGTGGAGGAAGGCGTACTCGTCAAGGTGGGCTATCGGAATAAGGTGATGTATTTGCTGGCGGCGGATAAGCAGGAAGAATAGTATGTATAAACAGCGCATAACAAACAATCGGATACAGGACTTGAAGCCGGATGAGATTTTTGTATTTGGTAGTAATTTGGCAGGAGCTCATGGTGGAGGTGCCGCTCTCCTGGCTTATCGTAAATGGGGAGCCGTATGGGGACAAGGTGTCGGTTTACAGGGACAAACGTATGCTATACCAACGATGCATGGCGGTGTGGATAAAATCGATCCTTATGTAAAGGATTTTATCTGTTTTGCAAAGCAACATCCGGAAATGACTTTTCTGGTAACAGAAATCGGTTGTGGAATTGCTGGCTTTCTTCCGGAAGAAATTGCTCCTTTGTTTAATGAGGCTATTTGGGTCGGGAACATTTATCTTCCGGAAAGGTTTTGGAAGGTTTTGATGAGTTAGTAGATTGATTAACATAGTAAAAACAAATAATATACCATTGGTTGTGCTCGTTTTCCGAATTGTGGCTATCCGGATTGGAAGTATTAACTGCATATGGAGTATTTGTTTGTTATGAGGTAAGTATTATATGCTTTTTGCTCAATAAAAAAGCATATAATAAAAAAATGGCTATATTTGGAAGCTGAAGTTAACCAGGTGCAGGTAGACACAGGTTAGTCTATTAATGCTTTTATGAATGTAGCTGAAGAAGATATTATAAAAAAATTAGTTCAGGGAGATCGAGAGAGTTTTGACTATATTTATACTTGTTATGTGAATAATTTGTATGCTTATGGGAAAGGGTTCGGTCTTTCGGACGATGAATTGTATGATGTTCTTCATGATCTTTTCCTGTCATTGTTATCTAATACGAAAATTTTTGAAGGCGTTAGAAATATAAAATCTTTTTTGTTTACTTGTTTTAAGAACAGACTTTTGAATGTCTTAAAAATCCCCTATGAATATAGTGACGTAGAACAGTGTGAACATTTATTTGTTGTTGAGGTCGATTTACTGGATGAACTGATAGACCGTGAACAAGCTGCTATGAGAGTACAGAAAGTAAAATCTCTGCTGGATACTTTAACGGATCGGCAACGGGAAGCCATCTATTTAAGGTATATGCAAAAACTTTCCTATGATGAGATTGCAGATATGTTAGACCTGACCCAGAAAGGTGCACGAAAGTTGGTGGCGAGGGGAATTGAACATATGCGTGAGGAGGCAACCTCATCTGTTATTCCGCTATTTTTGATAATCTTTCCTTCTGATTGGATATAAAAAATCATTTTTTTTAATTATTTGAATTTTTGTGGGGGCAAAAAATGAGTGAGGTTGTCTTAATAGTAACAACACTTGTTTTCTTATATGAAAAAGAAAGTAAAAAATGATTTTTGGCAAGATGAGCGCTTTGTCCGTAACAGACTGTTGTCGGATGAAGAATCTACTGCATATTGGGAAGCCTATTTGAAGGAACATCCTGATAAACAGGAACTTTATGAAGAAGCGTGCCATGATTTTGAAAAAATACAATTGAACAATTATTCTTTATCGGAGGAAAAGCAAAAGGAATTATTGGACAAGGTTTATAGAAGCCATAATGCACAAAAGAAAAAACAACATAACCTTTATTTATATGGGGCACTGGTTGCAGCCTGCCTGATCGGAGTTTTGTTTTTGATTCCGGTTTATATGAGTCATGATTCATCTGTCGGTCAAGATAGTTTGGCTGTTCTCCCGGTAAGCGATACTGTTCATACGGAAGTTACTTTAATCACAGATCGAGCGGAAACAATTGAGATTGAAGATAATGCTATTATTGCCTACGATTCTACTGTTTATGTACAGAATGCCAAAGGGCAGAAAAATTATTTATCAGAATCGAAAGTGGACCCGAAGGAAAAAATGGTTTATAATACCTTAGTCGTTCCCCGTGGAAAACGTTCCTCATTGCAATTGCCGGACGGATCGAAAGTATGGGTTAATGCCGGATCTGTTTTACGTTTCCCCTCGACATTTTCTTCTGAAAAGCGAATGATTCAAGTGCAGGGTGAAATTTATATAGAGGTGGTCAGAGACGAGTCGAAACCTTTTTATGTGCAAACTCCTAAATTTACAGTCAATGTGCTAGGGACGAGTTTTAATGTCTCTGCTTATTCTGATGAAGAACTTCAGTCTGTCGTTTTGGTTAAAGGGCAGGTCGCTGTAAAAACAGAGATGAATGAAGAAATAAAATTAATTCCTAATCAGAAACTAGAGATGAACGATCACAAGAATAAAGTCGTACCAGTCGATGTGTACGACTACACTTCATGGAAAGATGGAATTCTTCAGTTTAAGGGAGAAACTGTAGCCGAAGTATTGAAACGGTTGAGCCGTTATTATAATGTAGAGATAAAGTGTGATCCATCAGTGGCCGGTAGGCGATGTGGTGGTGAGTTGATTCTTTTTGATGATGTAAATCAGGTGATGAAGTCTCTTTCTTTGTTATATGAATTTACTTATCGGTTTGAATCGGAGACTATTATAATTGAATAATAACTAAAAATGAAAAGCCTATGTAAAATGTAAAGAGAGTCATTGTTAATCAGTAAAGAATAAGCCCGGATAACGGCAATTATCCAGGCTTGATTGAATTTAAATTTTCCAGTAGTAAATTGAAAAACCTAAAATGTATACAAATGTATGAAAAAAGTAAGTCGTAACAATACAAATCGGTTACGTTCTCTTCTTAAAATGTTTGAAAGTGTGGGATTTATTGTAGTTCTATTATTAGGAGCTACTAATATTCATGCTCACACGGATCATGTTTTCGTATCGATAGAACAACTAGTTAAAGCTAGAAAAACAACCATGTTGGATGTCTTTAAAACGATAAAAGAAAAGACCGGGTATATATTCTTTTATTCGGAAGACATAAAAGCTGAGTTAGAGAAAGAAGTTACTCTAAAGACTACCTCCGGTTCTATAGAGGATATTTTAAAGCCTCTTTTTGTAAATTCTAATCTGACTTTTGAAATTAACGAAAAGCAGGTTATTATTAAACAGAAAATGGATAGATCCGTAACTCCTTCCATACAACAACAACCGATTGAATTGACGGGTGTTGTGGTGGATGAGACAGGAGTACCTGTTATCGGAGCCAATGTGTTGGTTAAAGGAACGACAATGGGTATAATAACGGATGTCGATGGTAAATTTATATTGAAAGTGCCTGCTAACAGTACGTTGGTTGTTTCTTTTATCGGATATAAAACGGTAGAGATAAAACCGGGTAAAAGGAATCATGTCTCTGTAGAACTGGTAGAGGATACGGAACATCTGGAAGAAGTAGTGATCGTTGGATACGGAGTCCAAGAAAAAGAAAGTGTTGTGGGTGCGATCACACAGGTTGGAAATAAGAGTTTGGTGCAATCTGGAGTGTCTGATGTGACTGCTGCAATTGCCGGTAAACTATCCGGTGTATTAACTATGCAGCAATCTGGTCAACCGGGACAGACAACGAATGATATTATTATTCGTGGTGTTTCCAGTTGGAACAGCTCTAAACCTTTGGTTATGGTGGACGGAGTGGAACGTGATTTTGCAGATCTCGACCCGAATGAAATCAATACGATTTCTGTTTTGAAAGATGCGTCGGCAACAGCTGTTTTCGGTGCAAAAGGGGCTAATGGGGTTATCTTGGTGACGACTAAGCGCGGTGTGGAATCTAAACCGAAATTAGATTTTTCAGCTTCTTACGGTATTGAACTGCCGACCCGAATGCCTAGGCATGTTAATTCTTATACGACAATGAGTATGTATAATGTCGGATTGATGAATGCCGGGACTTTTCAGAGCCTAACCCCTCAGAATGTACTTGATGAGTACCGGAACCCTTCTACTCCGTTGAATTCAATCCGTTATCCGGATGTTGATTGGTTTGATGTACTGGCTCGTGATTTTGCGCCGGTAACGAATGCTAATTTTAATATACGCGGCGGTACAAATTTTGTGAAATACTTTGCTTCTTTAGGATATTATCATCAGGGTTCATTCTTTAATTCTTTGAATGAAGGTTATTGCGATACGAGATATAAGTATGATCGTTTTAATTTTCGTGGAAATCTGGATTTTGATTTGACTAAGTCTACTGTTCTATCCTTTAATATCGGAGGAGATATTAGTATACAGAATACTCCAGGTGAAGATCCTTGGAGGCCGGTTTATCAGGCTAGTACAACATTGTATCCAGCCTATTATCCGGCATGGGTTTTGGAGCAGGTTCCGGATCTGGATTATCCGGATGCGTCCGGAGATCGTCTGGCGGCAGCACAGAATGATGCAAGAGGAAATCCTTATTCCGCTCTTCACCAGGGGAAATTTAATGAATATACATCTTCTAAATTATTTACGGATCTTATTCTTAAACAGAATTTGGATATGGTAACGAAAGGACTGTCCGTCCAGGCAAAAGTGTCATTAAGTACGTATTATAAAAATAAATCTCTGACAGCTGATTGGTCGGTTCCTCAATATACGCTTAATTTTGATAAAATAGGGACAGGAATGAATCCTTGGTTCAGGGAAGGTGAAGGAAACGAAAGTTGGACGCAGCCTCCGTTGGATATTAATGTGGGCGGATTGGAAAATGGTTATTACAGTAATTTGTATTATGAGTTTTCATTGGATTATAAACGTTCATTTGGAAAACATAATGTAACGGCACTGGCATTAATGAGCCGTCATCAGAAAAATTCAGGAACAGATTTTGCCTACTATAACGAGAGTTGGGTAGGTCGTGCTACTTATAATTTTGATAAAAGATATTTATTGGAGGTCAATATTGGGTACACTGGTTCCGAACGGTTTGCCCCTTCTAATCGTTTTGGTTTTTTCCCTTCCGGTGCTGTCGGTTGGGTTGTTTCGGAAGAAAAGTTCTTTAAAGATAATATCTCCTGGATGAACAAATTGAAATTCCGTTATTCTGATGGGAAAGTAGGTAGTGATTCCGCTAGTGAACGATGGCTTTATATTGGCGAATATAGTGCTAACGGAAATTATATTTATGAAGATAAAGTACCTAATATATACGCTCAGTGGGAGGAAGCTCGAAAAAGAGACTTGGGTATTGAAATGGCTTTTTTAGATAATATGATAACTGTAGGAGTTGATTTTTTTGATGAAAAAAGAACACATATGTTGTTAAATCCTCAAAGTAATACCATGTTGATTGGTAATAACGGGTTTAAACAATTAAACAAAGGTTCAATGAAAAAGCATGGTCTGGAAGTTGAACTGGGATTTAACAAAACAACTTCGTATGGATTAAGTTATAATTTGAAGGGAATTTTTGGTTTCAATGAAAACCGGATTGTAGATAAAGATGATTTACCCTATGCCCCGGAATATAAAAAAGCGGCTGGAAAACCTTATGGAGCTCAGCTTGATGGGGCTTTATTAACGGGTTCCGGATATTATACGTCTGTGGATGATATTCATAATAATCCGGCTCCAACAACTATAGGCAATATAAATGTAGGTGATTATAAATTTTTGGATTATACGGCTGACGGAAAAATAGATACTTATGATAAGTATGCAATTGACGGAACTCTTTATCCGCCGATAACTTTTTCTTTATCCGGAGGATTTTCCTATAAAAATTTTGATTTTAGTATTTTGTTTCAGGGAAATTCCGGTAAATATGTTGAGTATAATGAAGCATTTGAGGCAGAGTTTACCAGTGGTTCTCTTCGGGTTCATGAGTCTCAATTGGATTATTGGACGCCGATTAATCCTAATGCAAATCATTCGACTTTGCATTATGTGGGACAGGGAAATCCTCCTATGTTATCTTGGGGGGGAGGAGATGCTTATGCCGGATATGGTATAATGATTAAAGATCGTTTTTGGAGAAAAGCGGACTATATTCGGTTGAAAGAGATTTATCTGGGTTATAACATAAAACCGAAATACTTGAAGAAGTGGGTCGGTATTTCTGCCGTTACAGTATATGCTTCGGGAAATAACCTTTTTACGATTACGAGTTTGTTAGAAGGTGATCCGGAAAGAAAAGATTTTGCTCGCGGATTCTATCCTCAGATGAGTACTTATAAAGTTGGTTTGAAAGTCGCTTTTTAAAACTTAAATCAATATGAAGAAATATATATTATTATTTATTGCAGTAATTGGTTTGTCAACACAATTTTCTTGTACGGATTATTTGGATAAAGCCCCGGAGTCTGGTTTATCAGAAGAAGATGTGTTTACTAAACATGTGAATTTTAAGAAATTCTTTTATACCGTTTATGGGGGTAAAGAGAACAAGAATATTACATGTGCTCATGCATTGAGTATCGCGAATTGGGATCAACGTTATGGGCTGGAGGCATTAACAGAACTGGCTGATAATGGACGTTTACTTGGTGGTCAAAGGATAAAAGGCGGAGTGATGGGAACAGATATCAATTTTTTTACCTATCAAACTTCGGCAACCAGAAGACCTATCCTTGATGCTATGTTTAAAGTAATACGGGTCTCGAATATCGCATTGGAAAAAGTTGATCAGATCAAAGATGCTACTCAGGAAGATATTGAAGATTTGAGAGGACAAGCTTATTTCATACGGGGATATGCACATTTTGTATTAAATCGTTATTGGGGTCCGATGCCGTATCTGAATCAGTCGATCGGTGCTTATGATGAATGGGATATTCCGCGTCTTTCCAAAAATGAAAGTTTGAGGTGCGTTGCATTGGATATGGATTCAGCTTTTGTCGCTTTCGAGAAAGCGGGAAAAATACGCCGTGATCCGGGACCAGGAGAACCAGGACATTTGAATGACCCGGATTTGGAGAAACCCAATGGCGTAGCTGCTAAGGCAATGAAAGCCAGAGCGCTATTGTATGCGGCAAGTCCGTTGAATAATGCGAATGGTTCGAAAGATTGGGAAGATGCAGCTGTTGCCAGTTGGGAGGCGATCCAATTGGCACAAAAATATCAGTATGCTTTGATTGACGGAGACAGGTATACGGATAATATGTACGGTGTAAAATATACAAATGAGCAGATATGGGCCTGGCATGCGGGAAATAAAAATTATGGAAATGCTCCGACTGCATTGCAAAATGGAATATTTTCTAATAAGAAAACAATCGTGTCCGGTGAAAATCCAACACAGAATTTTGTGGACATGTTCGAAACACAGTGGGGAGATCCTTTGAATACGGAAGAGGATAGAAAAGAGGCTATCAAATTAGGACATTATAATGAACAAGATCCTTATGTAAGTCGTGATCCTCGTTTTTACCATTGTGTTATTTACAATCAGGCAAATATAATATGGGCGAAAGTGGCAGATGGAGAAGTTAAAAATAAGGCAAATATCTATTATGAGAATGATAATGGAAAATTTAAATATTCTACACTTTTAGATCAGAGTTATGTTGGTGTTAGTCATACAGGGTATTATACCCGGAAATATTTTGGCGATATGAGTGTCCAGAATCAGGTAAATACTTTGACGACAGATCCGTTGATTCGTTTGACTGAATTATATCTTAATTATGCCGAGGCAGCAAATGAAGCCTATGGTCCGTCCGGAAAAGCCCCAGGGGCTTCTATGTCTGCTATAGATGCTATCAACCTGATTAGAGAACGTGTTGATATGGTTCCGGTTAAATCAATTTATACGAAGGATACGGAAACGTTCAGAAAGCATATTAAAAATGAACGTACAATCGAATTATATGGCGAGGGTCATCATTACTTTGATATCCGACGCTGGAAGGATGCTCCGGTAATCATGTCGACAAAATTATATGGAATGGATATTGAGAAAGTGGAGAAAAGCGCTGAATATCCTACCGGATTTAAATATACACGGCAGCCGTTGGAAGAAGGACGTCAGGTCAGATGGCACGATGCTATGTATTATTTTCCGTTCCATTCGGATGATTATTATAAATTGAAAAACTTTGATACCAGTTTGAATCCAATTTGGTGATAAGAACCATAAAAAAAGAAGAATTATATGAATCTATATAAACGACTATATGTCATAACAAAATGCGTAGGTTTGATTTTACTTTTTCTGACCGGCTATGGTAATCTGTCTGCACAGGAAAAAGAAAAATCGAAAGTGTTAGAACTCACCATACGAGTTGTGGATGAGGCTGATGAGACTGTTTCTGATGCAGAAATAGTGGTTGGTGAAGGTTTTACCCATGGGGTAACAGACCAAAACGGTGAATATAAACTGAAAGCGAAACCAACCGATTTTATCACTGTTTCTAAACCGGGATTTGAAAAAGTAGTTACTTCAATGCCTCTGTTGAATAACGACCCTTCGGTTGTATTGAAACACTCCTTACTCTATCGTTCGGAAGATGATCGTATTCAGTTGCCGTACACCTATAACTTTAAAAGGAATACGACGGGCGATTATATTGTTATTACAGGCAAGGAATTGGAAAAATATCCTTCCAATGATCTCCGTAATGCGTTGGTTGGGCTGATTCCCGGCTTAATGATAACGGAAGGGGAAGGATCGACCGGTACGAGTGCGGAAGAAACACGCGGCCAGTTCGGGGTAAAGACGAAAGTTTCTGCTAATATGCGTGGTTTCAGTCCGATTTATGTCATAGACGATATGCAGATCGATATTACGGAAATGCAGTTGGATCCTTCAGAAATAGAAACGGTTACATTTGTTAAAGATGTGGTTGGTAAAGCAATGTACGGACCGCGGGCGGCAAATGGAATTATTTTTATCAAGACTAAAAAAGGACAGGCTAATGACCGGATATTGAATGTGAATGTAGAAGGCGGGGTTAGCATGGTAGATCGTTTCCCGAAATGGGCGACAGCCGGAGAATATGCCCGCTTGAATAATCAGGCACGTATCAACGATGGTTTGTCTCCTTTATATGATGACGCGGCACTTGCCGGTTATGATAGAAATGATCCGTATGATAAAATATATCCGGCTGTTAACTATCAGGATATGATGTTTAATGATCTGAAATCTTATCAACGGGCTAATGTGTCTTCTTCGGGTGGCAATAACTTTATTAAGTATTATGCTTATCTGGGATATTCGGGTGAAGGTGATAATTTCAAGATTGGAAATAATGCGGATTATAACCGGTTGAATGCCCGGGCTAATCTGGATATGAATGTGAATGATTTTATTAATGTGGAATTCGGATTTTTCGGAGGACTGACAATTCGCCGCTCTCCCAACTATGGATATGATAAAGATTATGGGAAGGATAATAGTGATGATGCGGAACTGGATATTTTTGAATTTAATTCGGCTATAGAAGATGCGACGACAATTGCTCCCAATGCATTTCCTGTATATGCGGCTTTTGATGAAGAATCGGGTTTGCCTTGGTATGGAGTAAGTTCCACTTTTAAAAGAAATCCGATTGGTCATTTGGTAGATAATGGTTACTATAACGAAACGGGGCGTTTGGGCGCTGCCAATGTAGCTTTGAACTATGATATGAATCATTTGGTTAAGGGACTGAAATCCAGAACGTATGTCGGATTTAATGCTTATAACCTGACCCGTATCGGAAAGGCGGAACAATTTGCAGCTTATATTGCCACCCCGAATGCTGATAAAACAGATGTAACTTTGGAAAAAGTGTGGGATTTGACGGAAATGTCCGGACAGGCAAAATTGCATGATTATTATTTCCAACAGTTTTCCGGCTATCAGACATTTTCTTATGATCGACTATTTAATGATGTACATGGAATCAACACTGCATTGACTTATCATATTTCCAAATTGACGCGTAACCAGGTAGAGAATCCTTTATGCCAACAAAATGTGAATTGGACGGGTAGTTATACCTATGATAATAAGTATACGTTGCAAGCGGCTGTGACTTTTGCCGGAACACAGAGCCTGATTAGTTCATATCAATATCAGTTCTTCCCTTCTGTCGGTGCCAGCTGGATCATCTCGGATGAACAGTTTATGAAAAACTTGAAATTTATTGATTTTCTTAAATTGAGGGCAGAATATGGAGAACTCGGCTATCAGGCGTTGACTCCGACGCTTTTCATGTATGAAGATAAATGGGGGGTAGACAATAAAGGTACTGCATTTGGACCTCATACGAATAATCAGTGGTTTGGAAGTAATACGGATAACAATATTTACCGTTCGACCTATAACAAACTGGGTAATCCTGATTTGAATTGGGAAACACGTAAAGAGTTTAGTGTCGGTTTGGATGCTCTTATGTTGGATCGTAAATTGTCTGTCAGTGTTAGTTATTATAATACTCTTCGTACTAATGAATGGGTGAAACCGACTAACCGGTATCCGTTGGCTATCGGTTTGCTGGCAACACCTTATGTGAATTTTAATAAAACGCGTTATTACGGAGTGGAACTCTCTGCAAAATATACAGATAAAATAGGTGATTTCCGGTATTCAATCGGTGCGATGGCTACTTTACCGAGAACTGAGCGCATCCAATTCGATCAACCTGATTATCGTAATGAATACCAAAGTCGTATCGGAAAACCGACAGATGCTTATTTTGGATTGGTTCATCAGGGACGGTTTAGTTCGGATGAAGAAGCAAATAAAATACCTCAACTGTTCGATGAAAAATTGAAAGCTGGAGATTTTAAATATGCAGATTTGAATAATGACGGAGTTGTGGATGGTAATGATATGAAACAGATAGGGAATACATCTCCTCGTTTGTTTTATGCATTGAATATTAATCTGGCTTATAAAAATATCGAGTTAACGATTATCGGAGACGGCCGTTCTGGTTTTGATATTCCCTTGACCAGCAAATATTTCCATAACGGTTGGGGTGATAATAATTATTCAAAATATTTAGTGGAGAATGTGGGTACTGATAAGTTACCTCGGCAGACATATTATAAAGTGGAAAACAATTATCAGGCATCTACATTTTGGTTGAAAAAAGGTGATTATTTTAAAATCCAGAATATTGAAATTGCTTATAATCTACCTTTGGCAGCCTCCGCTTTCATGGGTATCCGTAAGGCTCGTTTCTTTGTTCGCGGTGCTAATCTGGCAACAATTTCCGGAATAAAAGATATTGATCCTGAATCTGCAACCTCGGGGATAGATCGTTATCCGCTGAATAGAACGTTTACGGGCGGAGTCAAATTAACCTTCTAAAATTAAGAGTAAGATGAAAAATATAGTAAAAACAAGTCTTTTTGCAGTAGTAGTTATGATGAGCACATCCTGTGCGGATTTTCTGGATCCTTATCCTTACGGCAGATTATCGGAAGAGGATTTTTGGGAGCGCCAGGATGCTGTACAAGGATTAGTCGGACAGTGCTATGACTATATGCAGCGTAATTATAACCATAATAATGGCTTTTTTCTGGATGGGGCGACCGATGATGCGGTAGTAACGAGCTCTACACATGCGATGGCAAAGTTGGCTACCGGAGCTTTAACTCCGTCAAAGGATCCTTTTGAGGCTTATTGGATAGAGGATTATAAAGGAATCGCTTTAGTCAACAAATTTTTGAAAGATCAACATGGGTTTAATACTCGTTTTATGGTAGATGCCCATTTTAACGATCTGGTACGTTATCGTTTACAGGGAGAAGCTTTTGCGTTGCGTGCCTGGTTCCAGTGGGATTTACTTCGGCGTTATGGTGGTATCGGTATAAAGAGTGGCGAGTTGCTGGGGTTCCCTATTATTACCGAACCGGTAAATGTTTTTGAGGACGATATGAACCTTGCACGAGATACGTATGCCGCGTGCGTAAAACAAATAGAGAGTGATTGCGATTCCGCATACGCTTATTTGCCGATCGCGCATCGCGATTTTTTAGTGGAAAATGCGGGCGATCTGGTTTATGCCGGTTCTCGTTATTGGGGCCGTTTAGACGGTATCACAATGACTGCCCTCAAATCGCAAATGTATCTTACATATGCCAGTCCGCTGTTTAATCCGGAGAATGATATGACACGTTGGGAGAAGGCAGCTATATATGCCAAACAGGTGATCGACTTTAAACTAAATGTGGATAATGTAAAAAACGGATTTAATCCGGTAAATAGAGTTGATTGGACTGATCCGAATTTTCCGGGTATAGTTTATGGTTCTCGCTATGATAATAATAATGATGCAATGGAACGTGTTTTGTATCCGGCTGGTTTCCAGGGGAATGGTGCGCTAGGGGCTACTCAGGACCTGGTGGATGCTTTTCCAATGAAGAACGGTTATCCGAAAGATCATCCGGAAGGAGCAAAACTATATGACCCGAAAAATCCGTATGCTAATCGCGACCCTCGTTTTTACAGTGTGATTTTTTATAATAATTCGAAAGCCAACAGAGATAATAATGAGACAAAGCCTATGTATACTTTTGAATGTTGGGAAAATCAAGATGCATTGGGAAAAGATGCCGCAGGAAATAAAGCGACCAGCCGTACGAACTATCATATAAAGAAATATATTTATATGGGACTAAACTGGAGTGATGCGACCGTAAAGAAGATGCCGCATTCCCGTTTCTATATTCGTTGGGCCCATATGGTTCTGAACTTCGCAGAAGCAGCTAATGAAATTGGAGGACCTAATCATCCGATTGACGGATTGTCGGCAAAGGAGGCCATGAAATATTTGCGTACCAGAAAAACTTATGATGGGAAAGAGCTTTATACGGACGATGATCCTTATCTGGACGAGGTCGCTACAATGGGAAAAGATCAGTTCAGAAAGTTTATACAGAATGAACGGCGTCTGGAAACTTGTTTCGAGGGTATGCGTTTTTATGATCTTAGGAGATGGTCGAAAGATGGCAGCATTGAAATGTTGAATCAACCTGTCTATAAAGCAAAAATTTTGAAGAATGCGGAGAATACTTTTGATTATGATAAGGATGTTGTAGAAAATAGAATTTATACATCACCTTATCTTCCGTTACCCTATGATGATATCTTGAGAATGGATAAATTGGAACAGAATAAAGGCTGGGATAACTGGCAGTAAAATGAATTTAATAAAAACATAGAAGCATGAAAAAGATAGGAGTTTTTATATTATTGGCTGCGGCTTTGACTTCTTGCTATGACGAATATGTGAAAGATTATGATTATGATGGGGTTTATTTTCCTTATCAGGAGAATGTCAGGACTTTTGTCGTTGGCGAGGGGTTGAAGATCGATGTAGGGACTGTATTGGCCGGGGTTTTGGAAAATAATAAGGACCGTGTTGTTCGTTATCAGATAAAGAATGATCTGGTGACACCGGATGCTTTGGCACGGATGAAAAGCGGACAGAATTATATAAAGAATTCTGTCGCGGGTGTAAATGAACTGTTGCCTATGCCAGCAGATTATTATTCATTAAGTAATTCGGAAGAGATGGTGATTCGTAAGGGGTCACATGGCGGAACAGTTACTGTCTATGCGGATTCTGCTAAATTTCTTTCTGATCCGAAGACATTGAAAGCAGCTTATGCATTACCTTTTTATATAGAGTCGGCTGATGCGGATTCTATCATAGAGCCCATGCGGTATGCTGTGATCGGATTGAAATATGAAAATATGCTTTTCGGTAATTATTGGCATGGAGGAGTTCGGGTTGTAAAGGATGCGGCTGGTAATACGCTGAATACGGTTGCTTACTATACCCAGATACCACAGCCGGAATCTAAAGTCTGGACTTTATCTACAGTCGCTCCTTTCGAACTGGAGACAAACGGTCTGGCAGATGATGCGGATAAAGGTTCTATGAAGTTGACTTTAAATTCGGACGGGACTATTACGGTGGGAAAATCTTCTTCCTCTGACATAAATGTATTGCCGGACGGAGAATCCCGTTTTAATCAGGCCAAACTACTTCAGGATAGAAAAATATTCCTTAAGTATAAATACGATAATGGAGATGGTACTATCTCTTATGTAACGGATACATTAACATTCAGAAACCGTGTAAGAGATGGAGTGAATGAATGGCAGGATGAAAATCCGGGAAACTATGAGTGAGTTTTTTATTTGTGTTTTTTAAAAGAACAGTGTCTTTAAGCAAAGACACTGTTTTATAATATCTAATATCAAAAAACTATATGATTACAAGAAATGTACGAAAAGTTTGTAATACGGCTTTTCTGGCGTGTTGTTTATTAGCAGGAGGAGTGAATGCCCAACAATATAAATGGGACACGCCTCCTTATGCTGAAGATTATGCCTTTATCACAAATGATGGTGCCTGGTGTTGGTTTTCTGATCCCCGTGCGATTTATGTCAATGATAAGATGATTGGCGGATTTGTAGATAAAGAGGGAAGTATCTGGGCTTTTAGTTATGATCCTGCAACTCAGGAAAGACGGCAGTATAAACTGAAAGATAAGTTTGATTACGATGACCATGCGAATCCATCGGTTATGGCACTTCCTGACAATCGAATTGCCATTTTTTTCTCTGCTCATGGCGGAACCAAGAATTCTCCCATTTATTATGCGATATCGAAAAATCCGGCCGATATATCATCATGGAATGAATTACAGCAAGTCGATCCTGATATGCCCGGAAAATTAGGTGTTTGTTATTCCAATCCGGCAATGCTTTCTTCAGAAAATAACCGGACGTATCTCTTCTTTAGAGGACGTAATTTTAAACCGACTTTTATAGCGACAGATGATTTTAAAACCTGGAGTGATCCGGTAACGATTGTAGTCAATGATACGATTTTTGGAGAGAGTGGCCGTCCTTATATGAAAGTTACGACTAATCATAAAGATAAAATTTTCTTTGCTTTTACAGATGCCCATCCTCGTGATAGAGCAACGAATTCGATTTATTTTATGATGTATGAAAAAGGGAAACTGACTAAAGCAAACGGAGAAATTATATCGGATAGCTTTGATAAGCCAGTGATGCCAAGTCAGACCGATAAAGTCTACGATGCAACAAAAACATTCGATAAGGCCTGGATTTGGGATGTGGCTTTCGATCAGGAAGAAAAACCTGTTCTGGTCTATGCCCGTTTTTCTCATGCCAGAAGTACTCATTCTTATTGGTATGCCCGCTGGAACGGGAATGAATGGGAAAATCATAAAATAACGGATGCCGCGCAGTGTTTTATGCGTAATGATTATAATAATAAAAACTATATGGAAACCGAAGAAAATTATTCGGGAGGAGTTTATCTGGATCATCAGAATCCTTCGGTTGTTTATACCTCGCGGCCTATTAATAATGTATTTGAAATAGAGAAATGGACATTTGTTGGAGGAAAGGATAAATGGAAGACAGAGGCGGTAACCCGGGATTCGGAACGTGACAATATTCGTCCTTTTGTTGTTCGTAATTATTCCGGTGATCAACCGAATGTCTTATGGGCTTATAATTATAAATATCCTGGCTTTAAGTCTTATGAAAGTGCTATCCGTGTGAATCAAAAGGCGAAAGGATTTGATAGCAGCCTGAATAAAGAAGCGATTAAAACAGTTGCCGCTAAGGTTGCGGATTGGCAGCTTCGTGATTATAAAACAGCGCCGTTTAGTAGTGGTGTCGCCCGTGGCTGGAGGAATGGAGTTTTATATAACGGAATGTTCGACTGGGCAGAATTGAGCGGTGATAATAAATATTTTAAGTATTTGGAGAATATCTTCAATAAAGAATATTGGCAGGTAGGTAACCGTATGTATAATGCGGATGATATTTGTGTGGCTCAGGCTTATTTGGATATGTATGTAAAGTACAAGAAGGACAATATGTTAATTCCAACATTGGCACGTGCGGAATGGGTACTCGAACACCAACCAAAAGGAAATATCGATATATCGAAAGGAAAAAGTGACCGTTGGTGGTGGTGTGACGCTTTATATATGGCTCCGGCAGTTTATTCCCGTCTGTATGCGATTACCGGCAATAGGGCGTTTATGAAATTTGCCGATAAGGAATTCAAAGCGACTTACGAACATTTATATGATAAAGAAGAGAAGTTATTTTTCCGTGATGGGAATTATCTGGATAAACGTGAGGCAAACGGAAAGAAGGTTTTCTGGGGGCGTGGTAATGGTTGGGTTATGGGTGGCCTGGCTGAAATATTGAAAACCTTACCGGCAGGGGATAAAAAATATCGTCCGTATTATCTACAACTATTCCGTGAAATGAGTGACCGGGTAGCTGAGTTGCAGTGTGAAGATGGTTTTTGGCGGACAAGTATGCTGGATATGGAAACATATCCGGATCCTGAAACGAGTAGTACGGGGTTGTTTGTTTATGCATTGGCTTACGGTATAAATCAGGGATATCTGCCTAAAGATAAATTTTTACCGGTAGTAACGAAAGGTTGGAAAGCGCTTGTCGCTTCAGTAGATACGGAAGGAAAAGTCTGTTGGGTACAACCGGTAGGGCAGGCTCCGAAGAGAATTGAAAAAAGAATGACACAGGTGTATGGGACCGGAGGTTTTCTGATGGCAGCTTGTGAAATGTATAAATTGACAGAATGATAGCTACTTGTTTAGAAGTAGCTGTTACATAATTAGTAGTATGATTGTAAACCTCGAAAGTTTTTATTTACTTTCGAGGTTTATTTGGTTTATAAATAATGACTTTTGCATATTCGATGTTTTTATTTACTTTTGTTTATAGTAAGGAGTTTGTTTTGAGATATCGGATATATTGATGGATTTCGAGAATTTTTACATAACATGGTATTCGCGTGTCAAATATTTTGCACGCGACTATGTCCTTTCTGATGAGGAGGCTGAAAATATCGCACAGGATGTTTTTCTGGAGTTCTATCAAAAGAGAGAGGAACTGGGTTTCCACATAAATCTGGTTGCCTATTTATTTACCTCTGTGAAAAATAAATGTATCGATTATTTACGGCGGAGGTTGATGGAACAGGAAGCTGCTGTTAAAATGCAGGAGGAGTTCGATCTGTCTTTCCGTATGAAATTTGATTCATTGGAGGCTTTCAATCTGGAAGGCCTTTCTGAAGACAATATAAAAGACATCATAGAGAAAGCACTTGATACGTTACCCGAACGGTGCCGGGAGATTTTTGTAATGAGTAAAATAGAAGGGAAAAAACAGAAAGAAATAGCAGAAGAATTGAATGTATCTGTGAAAACCATTGAAAGCCAGATGACTATAGCCTACAAAAAGTTGAGAGAAGAATTGAAAAACCACTTACCGCTACTCCTGTTCCTTTTATCTTCCTGGGAAAATTGAGATAAACAGAAAAAAAATTTGATTTTGTTTAGGGGGATTATTTTTCCTGTTCGTTTACTATATAAAGAATCGTACACGATGGATGAAAAAATAATAAAATATTGTCAGGGAAATTTATCAAAAGAAGAACAGGATCAGCTTCTGAAAGAAGCCTACAAAGACCCTGTGCTGAAATCCCGGATAATAGATTATCAACATTTACATAGCTTGCTCGAATTGACTCCCGAACGGATGGACAAGGAGCAGGGCCGGATAAATTATGCTTGTTTCAGAAAGCTGGTTAATTCTCAAAAGCGGAAAGTAATGCTGATATCTTTCAGCCGGTATGCTGCGATCATTGTAATTGCTTTTGTTTCTGCATGGATGCTGGCCTCTTATTATTTTTCGGGGAATCTGGCAGAACAGAAAGAATTGATCGCTTTTCAGCAGGAACTGCTTGTCCCGGCCGGGCAGCGTGCGGAACTGACGTTACCTGACGGAACGAAAGTGTGGCTGAATGCCGGTTCGAAATTATCTTATCCTTCTTTTTTTGAAAAGGAGCGGAAGGTTTTTTTATCGGGGGAAGGATTTTTTGATGTGGCTAAAAACGAAAAAGTACCTTTTATTGTTTCTACCGGAACGATCGATGTAAAGGCTTTGGGTACTCAGTTCAATGTGTTCTGTTACCCGGGGAGTGACTATACCGGTGTTTATCTTCAGCAAGGGTCTGTGAAGGCTTATTTCCCCTCTTCAGAGTCGGAAGGAGTTGTACTTTCTCCGGAACAGTATTTGGTTCAGAAAGGGAAACGGCTGGAACTGTCGACGAAGGATCCGGATGAATTGTTGTGGCGCCAAGGTATTTATACATTTAAAAGGCAAAAGTTAGGAAGCATCATAAAGAAACTCGAGTTACATTATGATGTAAAAATAATTGTGAAAGACCCGGAAATATTAAATTATGAATATGTCGGAAAGTTCCGTCAAAGGGATGGCGTGCTGGAAATACTCCGGTTGATCCAGCGGATACATAAATTTAATATTAAAAAAGATGATGAGTTGAATCAGATCGTTCTGAGTAAGTAAAAAGAAGTATTAACCTTTAAATGTAATATGTATGAGCCCATGACAAATTAAAAAAATCGGCAGATATTGGCGTATCTACCGATTTAGCGAAAAGCAAACCCATTCGTGATCAAAAAAATAGTATTTACTTAACAAAACAAAGATATGAAAATAAATCCTTTGTTAATACATTTCTTATGTCTAAAAAATATCCAAAAGGCATTCAGAATTATGAAAATATCCTTTTTTATTCTTTTTGTTTGTGCTTGTCAATTGTTCGCAGTGAATACAGAAGCGCAAAATGCTGTTATCGAATTGAACTCAAACAAAATTTCGATAGAAGAGCTTTTTAAAGAAATTGAAAAACAGACTGATTATCTGGTAATCTATAGTACAAGCGGTCTTCGTTCAAACTTTGAATTATCATTAACGAAAAAGAAAGCAAAAGTATCCGAATATTTGGAGGAAGCTTTAGCCGGACATAACTTGAAATATGAGTTTGTGAATAATTACATAATCTTGTCGAGTTTGGAAATAAAGAAATCCCAACAGGATAAAAAACAATTGCAAGGAACAGTTTATGACCAGAATGGAGAACCTGTCATTGGAGCGAATGTAATAGAAAAAGGTACTCACAATGGAACAGTCACAGATATTGATGGTAAATTCTCTCTTACCATAGGAAAAAATAGTTCTTTGGAAATTACCTTTATCGGTTATTTGGCACAATCTGTAACTCCTAAAGATAATACAATCAATATTTATCTGAAGGAAGATTTACAAACTCTTGATGAGGTAGTTGTAGTTGGTTATGGTGTACAGAAAAAGGTAAATGTAATTGGGGCTGTAGCTGCAGTTAATTCTGAATCGATCGGAAACAGACCTGTGACTAATATATCCAATGCTATTCAAGGTTTGTTG
This sequence comes from Parabacteroides goldsteinii DSM 19448 = WAL 12034, assembly GCF_000969835.1. Classification (GTDB taxonomy): domain Bacteria; phylum Bacteroidota; class Bacteroidia; order Bacteroidales; family Tannerellaceae; genus Parabacteroides; species Parabacteroides goldsteinii. The sequence goes on along the minus strand of NZ_KQ033912.1, from coordinate 496,069 downwards.
CCAGGAGTGTCGGTAACTTCTGATACAGGACAACCAGGGCGTGATAACCCCACATTGCGTGTTCGTGGAACTGGAACATTAAATAATTCGAATCCTATGTATGTTGTGGATGGAATGCCTGTAAGCGGTATCAGTGACATTGATCCGAATGATATTGAAAGTCTATCTGTCCTGAAAGATGCTTCATCTGCTGCTATTTACGGATCACGTGCTGCTAATGGTGTAATTCTTATTACCACCAAAAAAGGAACGGAAAGAGCTCCCCGTTTAAAATATGACGGATATGTTGGATGGCAGAATGCAATTAGTTTACCGGAATATCTGTCTTCTGCGGAATATGCAGAGTTGTATAATAAAGCTTTGATTTATGAAGGTAAAGCTCCGAGATATACAACGGAAGAGATCGCTCTGTTCAAAAATGGATCTGATCCGGATAATTATCCGGATACGGATTGGCATGATTTGTTTTATAAGACAGGGTTTATGCAAAATCATAGAGCAGAAATAAGCGGAGGAAATGGTGGAACGTCCTATATGTTTTCGGTAGGTTATTTAGGACAGGATGGTATCGTTAAGAATTCTGAATATGATCGTTATACAGTAAGAGGTAATGTGAATTCGAAAATAAGCAATGTGATTACAGCCGGTGTAAATTTGTCTTTTATGTATGGGGATATGAAAGAACCTATTTCTGCAAAAACAGGGTCGACAGGCTCTTTATTCACTATGATAAATACAATAGCTCCCTTTGTCCCTTATAAATATTCAAATGGCTATTATGGTTATAATTCCGATGGTAATCCGATATCCAATTTGGATATTAATAATATAAATAACGAAAAATGGTACTCGAGTCGTGCTGTAGGAAATATTACTTATGAACCGGTTAAAGGATTAAAACTTCAGGAAAATGTTGGATTTGAATACAAAGCGAATGTAGCGGAATGTTTTAAAAAAGATCAGCAGTTCTATAATTGGAAAACAGGTTCTCCTAGTATGTATATTGGTCCTAATAGTCAAACGGATGAACGTAATAATCAATTACGTGTCAATTTGCAAACATTAATTAATTATAATAAGACTTTTGGGTCTCATGATATAGGTATTATGGGAGGATTCGAACAGGAGTACACTCGTTATGACTGGACAAAAGGATATCGGATCAATTTCCTGAATAATGACTTATGGGAATTGAATGCCGGTTCTCCGGATGGACAACAAGCTTCTGGTTCTGCCTATGAAATAGCTCTCCGTTCTTTCTTTGGTCGTTTAAGCTATATTTACGATAACAGATATTTATTGGAGCTCAATATCAGAAGGGACGGAACTTCCCGCATTGCTCAAAGTACACGATGGGGTAATTTCCCTTCTTTCTCTGCAGCTTGGAGAATTATTAATGAATCGTTTATGGAAGGAACCCGAGGTATTTTGTCTGATTTGAAACTTCGTGGAGGCTGGGGTAGATTAGGAAACCAGGCGATATCCAATTATCCTTATCAATCGGTTCTTGCACAGAAGAACTATGCTTTGGGTGGTTCTGTTTATCAGGGGGTTGCTCCTGTAGATGGAGCAAATAAGAACATCAAATGGGAGACAACGGAAACGATCAATTTGGGATTGGATGTTGCTTTCTTATCCAATCAGTTTGTTTTGTCAGTTGATGCTTATAAGAAAAAGACATATGATATATTAATGAAATTACCGGTTAGTCCGCTTTACGGATTATCAGCTCCTTATCAAAATGCAGGAGAGGTTCATAATACAGGGGTTGAACTTCAATTAGGATACAAATATGCACATAAAGATTGGACTGTGGATGTTACAGCGAACACTGCTTATAATAAAAATGAAATCGTTGATTTAAAAAATAACGGTGCACGCATTTGGAACGGATATAAATTCCTGCAGGAGGGGTATTCTATTGATTCCTATGGTGGATTTATTGTAGACGGTATTTTCCAAAATGAGGAAGAAGTCAAGAATAATGCTGTGATAAATAGAGCAAATGCCGGTCCGGGTGATTTTAAGTATAGAGATGTAAAAGAGGATGGCGTTATAGATGCAGAAGACCGTGTTTATCTAGGATGTAGTACTCCTAAATGGATATTTGGTTTAAATTTGTCTGCTACATGGAAAAATCTGGATGCATCGGTATTCTTCCAAGGTGCTGCCGATGTAAAAGGATTTCTTCATTCATGGGCAGTCGGTGAATTAATGGGAGATAAATCAAAGCCCTCTTCTCTGTATCGAGATGCATGGGATGCAGAGACCAATCCTGACGGAAAATTTCCAAGACCGTTGTCTTCCTGGTCGCAGAACAGTAGTGTATATTATAATTCGTCATTTTGGATGAGAAATGCTTCTTATTTGCGATTGAAAAATCTCCAGATTGGGTATACAATACCAAAAGAATGGTTGAATATCCTTAATATAGAAAAAGTACGGTTTTATTATAGTGGTCAAAATATGCTTACCATTACAAAATATCCAAAAGGATTTGATCCGGAAAGAACATATACTGACGGCGGTTCCAATCCTCTGTTAAGAGCGCATACGTTTGGTGTAAATATTGTTTTCTAATTTAATAAGATGAAAAAATGAGAAATATAATTTATTCGATAATGGGTGCGCTGTTTTTATCAGCGTGCAGCAGTGATTTTTTGGAAAGAAATCCATTGGATCAGCCTTCAAACGAAGGATTTTGGAATACGGAAAAAGATGCTGTAGCTGCGGCTATGGGATGCTACGACGGGTGGTTTTCAATGACAGAAGTGATATCTTTAGATTGTGCTTCCGATAATGCACATGATCCGTTCCCTTGGGAAGGATGGTCGGTTCAGGCTTCTGGGTATGCAACTCCTTCTGATCCGGGAACAGATTATTTTGGATATAGCAAAATGGTCCGTTACAATAATTTTCTGGAAAATATTCATCGTCCAGAAATGGATGATGCATTGAGAGCCAGACTGACTGCGGAAGTCCGATTTTTGCGTGCATGGGATTACTTTTGGAAAGTTCTGTTTTATGGTGATGTTCCTTTAGTAAAAGAAGTTTTACCTATAACAGATGCGAATAAACCGCGTAATCCGAAAGAAGAAGTTATTCAGTTTATTTTGGACGAACTTACCGAGATAACACCTCAACTGGAAATTAAATATACAGGAAATGATGTGGGGCGTGTTACTCGTGGAGCAGCATTGACATTGAAAGCGAGGATGTTGTTGTACAATAATCAATATGCAGATTGCCTGAAAGCATGTGAAGAAATTATGAAACTGGGATATTCCTTGTTTCCTAATTACAGAGGCTTGTTTCGAATTTCGAACAAGAATAATCAGGAGATAATCATGGATGTTCAGTATGTTGAAAATTTATATTCTAATGGGACATTGGGAATATTGCCTCCTGCCAGTTGCGGGGGGTGGTGCTCTATCAATCCGACACAAAGTTTGGTGGATATATATGAATGTATAGACGGAAAAACAATAGAAGAATCTCCTCTTTATGATCCTGACCAACCTTATCAGAATCGTGATCCTCGACTTAGTGCCAGTATTTTATGTCCGGGTGACCTGTACGAGGGAAAATACTATGATCCGATAGATCAGAACGATCCCAATGGGGATTATTATGCTCCTTACGGACGTTCAAAAACAGGTTATCTGGTTCGTAAATATGTGGATGATTTGAGTGATTATGCAGATATGTGGAATACGGCAATGAATGCTATTGTAATGCGTTATGCGGAAGTCTTATTAATGTATGCAGAATGTAAAGTAGAGTTAGGGGAAATTGATGCTTCTGTTTATGATGTACTTAATGAACTTCGCAGTCGTGCCGGTATGTGTGAAGTAGATAAAACTGTTTATATAACTCAAGCCAAAATGAGAGAACTCGTGAGACGTGAACGTCGGGTAGAATTGGCTTTGGAAGGATTACGCTGGTTTGATGTTTGTCGCTGGAAAATCGGTGAGGAGGTGATGCCTGGGCAGGTTTACGGATGTCGTTTAGGAACAGTGGATCCTGTAACTGGTAAATTGGCTTTAACAAAGGAACGGATCAAGACGGAAGTTCGGATTTTTGATCCAGCCAAGCATTACCTGTGGCCAATTCCGCAAACAACGATTGATGCAGCTTCTGAGATAAAACAAAATCCGGGGTACTGATAAAATATCCGGTATAACTAATCAAGGCAAAACTGATTGTCTGTTTTGCCTTGACTTTTATAAAAGATCACTATAATGAAAAAAATAATCTGTTGTATTTTTCTACTTTTTTCTTTACATCAGTTTTTAATGCCCCAAACTACCGGACGGATATCGTTAGCCGGAGATTGGCGGTTTGAACTGGATTCGGCTGACATTGGCGAAGAAGAATTATGGTATACAAAAACATTAATCAATAGTATAAAACTGCCGGGTATTACGGATGAAGGTGGTTATGGTCCAGAAGTTATTGAGACAGGAAAACTGTCCCGGTTGCATAAATATATAGGGAAAGCATGGTACCAGATGGATATAAGCATACCTGAAAACTGGAAAAATAAAAATGTATCCCTTTGTTTCGAGCGGATAATGTGGAAAAGTAAGTTGTGGTTAAATGATCAATATATTGATGCGCAGGAATCGTTATTGACACCTCACTATTATTTTTTAGGTAAGTTATCTCCTGGTACTTATAGGTTAACTCTATGTATTGATAATCGGGAAATCTATCCGATAGGAAATGAATGGGGACATAGTTATGGCGAACAGACACAAATTATCTGGAACGGAATAATCGGAGAAATGATCATGTCGTCACATCCGGATGTACAAATCAGCCAGATACGTACTTTTCCGGATGATACGGGACAATTAGATATTGAAATTTCAGTTTTGAATCGATCCCAAAAGGAACAGAAAGCAAAACTGTGTTTTGAATTAAGGGACAGGAAAACTGGCAAGGTGGTTAATACAATGGAGTCGAATTGTCGGATAACTTCCGGAAGAAACAGGATCGTTGAATCTCTTAAAGTCTCTGATGTAAAACTTTGGGATGAGTTTTCTCCTTCTTTATACGAACTGAACTGTTCTTTGATGAGTAAATTAGGAAATGATGTTTATGAACCTGTTATATTCGGATTTCGTTCGATTGGAAAAACAGAGGATTATATAACGGTTAATGGTTTGGAACGTTACTTGAGAGGAAATCTGGATTGTGCCGTTTTTCCATTGACAGGATACCCGGCCACAGACAAAAAGAGTTGGCTTCATATTCTTCGGTCCTATAAAGATTTTGGTTTAAACCATGTCCGTTTTCATTCATGGACTCCCCCTAAAGCTGCTTTTGAAGCAGCAGATGAACTCGGCTTATATATATTGAGTGAAATATTTTGGCGGGATGGATGGATGGGTAAAGAATTGGATATCGAAAAGGTGGAACCTTTTTTACATGCGGAGTTAAGGAGGATAGCTGATTCTTATGGAAATCATCCCTCTTTGGTCATGCTGGCAATGGGGAATGAACTGGGGGGATTTGATCGTAATAAGTTGGACCCCTGGATAAAGGACGTTAAAGAACATGATCCGCGGCATTTTTATACAGCATCGGTCAGACGACCTGTTACAGCGAATTCGGATATCAATTTTCAAGGGGATCTTTCATCTCCTTATCCGTTACTTTTTATTAATGAAGGACGATTATCCACGGATTGGGATTATTCCAGGTGGTATGGAGATGCCTCTCCGTTACCATCTATTCAACATGAAGTCGGGCAATGGGTGTTTTATCCTGACTGGAATGAAGTAAATAAATATACAGGAAATTTGAGAGCGCGATCGATGGAATCATATAAAAAACTAGCCTTGAAGCATGGTGTATATGAGCAAAATAAAGAATTTACACAATCTTCCGGACTCCAATCTCTTACTTTGTATAAGGAGAATGTGGAATCTTTATTGAGAACTCCTTATTGTGGAGGTTTTCAATTGTTAAGTATTCAGGATTTTCCGGGACAAGGAGTGGCTTTGGTCGGCTGGTTGGATTCATTTTATGATAACAAAGGGATTGTTACACCTAAAAAGGTTAGAAATTGGTGTAATACGACAGTTCCGCTTATGCGAGTACCATCTTATATATATATGTCAGTCGATACATTGAAAGTTGGAATAGAAGTTTTTCATTTTGCCAATAAAGATATAGAAGATGCAAGGATCGATTGGCAATTAAGGAATGATAATGGTTATGTATGGGATAAAGGGACTTTCGATCATTATGATATTAAAAATGCGGTATTGAATAAAATAGGATTTTTATCAGTACCATTGAATAAAATAGATCGTTCACAGAAACTGGTTCTGGAGGTCTCAATACGTGATACGGAGTATAAGAATAACTGGAATTTATGGGTATTCACCGAACAGAAGGATTTAAAAGATAATTCAGTGAAAGAAACAACTTCTGTTACAGAAGCTATTGATTATCTTAAAGCTGGAAAGAATGTTGTTTTGTGGGCACATCGGTTGGGAGGTAATAAAAATGCCGGATATGCTCATTGGAAACCTACTTTCTGGCAGGCGGGAGATCAGGGAAATGAAGGGTTCACGAACGGAGCGGTTATTCGAAACACACATCCGGCATTCAATAATTTTCCGACCGACAACTATTTGGATTTTCAGTGGTTTGAGATTTGTCAGGGTGGACGTGGTTTTGATTTAGAAGGATTTCCGTCCACTATACGTCCTATTGTACAACCGATTCATGATTTTCATTTTAATCGTAAATTAGGTTCCATCATGGAATTTGTAAGTAAAGAAGGAGGACGTATTTTAATATGTGGGTATAATTTGGTGGATTCGTTGGAGAAGAGACCGGCAGCGCGGACTTTGAAGAACAGCTTGCTACGATATGTCGCTTCCTCTGGTTTTCAACCAAGTGACATTATTGATTATGATTGGATGAAACGTGAATTGTATGATATAAACACATCTTATTTAGCCTCTGGTGAATTTGAAAAGGCGTATCTCTATGTAAAGGCCGGAGGCCGTTGGGAGCAAAACGGAGTAACGGAATGGGCACTTGAAAAGGATGCTTCTACATTTTATGAAACAGATAAATATGGTTATCGTGTTCATTGCGATAATATAATAGTAGATAAATCATTTTCGGCATGGCAGGGAAAGAAGATTGAATTGGACTTGAAATTGCCATTTGATTTTGATGGTGTAATTAAATTATTCCTCTGTAATCCTGATAATAAGGTTAGAAAAGGAACTGTTTTTTTCAATGGAAGAGAAACAATTGTCGATCATATTCCGCGTGAAGGGAAATGGGTTACATTTAAGTTGAATCCGGGAGAAACCTTGTTAGGTAATATCGGTATTACGCTTACAGGCCTTGACGGTAGATCTTTGTTGGTTGGTGAAATAGCCTTGATGCCTAAACAATAATATTTTATGAAGAGCGTGAAAAAGTATATAAATAAGTTTTTAAGTGGGATCATTTTCTTTTGTATGTTTTTTGCGGAAGTGTATGCAGGGAATGTTTCACGGATAAACCTTTCAATGAATACTGACTGGGCTTTTTTTCGGGGTGATATTGAAAACGGTGAATCTATTACGGCTGATGATTCCTGTTGGATGCCGGTTTCAATTCCGCATATTATGCAACTGGAGAGGAAACATTGTGGTGGAGATGTGATTTATGATGGGATAGGTTGGTATCGTCGTTATTTTACTCTCGATCCTGAATATAGAGATAAAAATATTCGTATAGCATTCGAAGGTGTGATGACTTCATGCAAAGTCTATCTGAACGGGTATGAAATAACTGAAAATCATGGTGGATATATTGGCTTTATTGCAGATATCACGGGAAAGGTCAACTTTGATGGAAATAATGTCTTGGCAGTACGGGTCTCCGCAGAATATGATCCGTTGACTCCGCCGGGAAAACCACAGAGCGATCTGGACTTTTATTATTACAGCGGCATATACCGGGATGTGGAAATGATAATTTCAGATAAGCTTTATGTTACGGATCCTCTGGAAGAGAATGAAATAGCCGGAGGAGGAGTTTTTGTCACGTATCCCGAGGTGAGTAGAGAAAAGGCAAAGATACATATAAAGACTCATGTCAGGAATCGGTACAATATTCCCAGAAAAGGATATCTTCTCACTCGTTTGATCGATTCGGATAATAAGGAAATTGTTTGTCAACGGCATCTCTTTTCATTAAAAGCTGGTGCAAGTATTCACTTGGAGCAAGATTTGTCAGTTGATAATCCTTCTCTTTGGTATCCTTATTGTCCTTGTTTGTATGAATTGAGAACAGAAGTGATAGTTGACGATAAAACGGTGGATAAGGTCACCCGGCAAATTGGGATACGTTCTATACAATATACGACAGAAGATGGCTTTCTTATAAATGGAGAAAAATTGTATATGCGTGGTGCAAACCGGCATCAGGCTTATCCCTATGTAGGGGATGCCGCTTCGAATTCAATACAGGAAAGAGAAGTAATTAATATGAAACAGGGTGGTTATAATGCGGTACGTGCAGCCCACTATCCACATGATCCGGCTTTTCTTGACGCTTGTGATAAATATGGACTGTTGGTTGTAGAATGTATACCGGGTTGGCAGTATTTTAATAATGATACAACTTTCATAAACCGGGTTTATGAGGTTTGTCGTAGAATGATCAGGCGTGACAGGAATCACACTTCGGTTGTTTTATGGGAGACAGCTTTAAATGAAACGCGTTATCCGAAGGAAATTGCTAAGATACTTTATGGGATAGCACATGAAGAATATCCCGGTGATCAAATGTATACGGCTGGAGATTATTTCGGTCATACGGATCTGGTGGATTGTTATGATGTGTTCTATAAACAAGTAGCCCGTTTCCCGAAAGACGGTAATGTAATGAGCAATTATACGGAGGATCAAGTTGTAATTAAGCCGTTACTAACTCGAGAATGGGGAGACGGAGCCGGAGAGAAACCTCGTGTGAGCATAACAGAGAATGGGAGAGAATTGCTTGAACAATGTAATACTCGTTATGAACAGCTGGAAGGAAGAGGTTATTTTGATTGGTGTATGTTGGATGCTAATGAACGTTTAGGAGGACATTTCCTATGGAGTTATAATGATTATAATCGCGGAAGCCAGGAAACGACAATGTATTGTGGCGTTGTGGATATAAATCGTGCCCCAAAGTTCAGTTATTATATGATGCAGAGCATGCGTGATAAAAATATAAGTCAAGCTGGTTTATATGAAGGGCCGATGGTGTTTATCGCTTCCTATAATATGCCTTCGGAGACAGGAGGGGCTTTATCCCCAATCACTGTATTTTCTAATTGTGATGAAGTAAAACTCTATCAGAATAAACGGCTTATAGGAACACAAACTCGGTTGGAGCGAACCTCATTCCGTCCTAATATAGTAAAAAAAGGAGGAAGTCCGGATTTTGTTTTTTATCCGGATAGATATGAACAAGGAGAATTAATGGCTGAAGGTTTATCTGCTGGCAAAATTGTAGCCACACATGTGGTACGTACCCCTGGGAAACCACACCATCTGGAAGTCTTTTTTAATCATAAAAATGTGATGCCGGTGGCGGATGGAAGTGATATGATACCAGTTTATATAAAGGTTTGTGATGAAAACGGGACATTAGTGAATAACGCTGCAGATTTGATTACTTTGTCAATACGTGGACAGGGAGAGATCATAGGTGATGGTATTGAACGGGTAGGTATTAGTCGTCAACGGGTAGAAGGTGGTATTGGTTTTGTTTTTGTCCGGACTGGCAAATATCCCGGAGAGATAATAGTTAAGGCTGAAGCGAAAGATCTGCAGGAAGGGATAGCAGGCATAAAAAGTATCCCTTATGACGGTCTATTCGTGCCGGACGGTATTCACGCTTCTTTTAAAGGGAAAGAAGAAGATGGCGTAGTGGAAAAGATGAATATAAAAGAAAGGATGTTGCTAAATCTTCCTGTGATAATTCCTCGAGAGGTTACAGCGACCAGCTCTCATGTTTCTTATCCTGTAGTAAATCTCGTAGATGGAGATGATCGTAGTTGGTGGATTGCGGATACGGATAGTCTACCTCAGGTTGTGACTTTTTCGTTTGATGAACCTGTCGATATAAAGGCAAGTCGTATTCTTTTTCAAAAGGATAGTTCTTTGTACGGACATACAGTTGAAGTGTCATCTGATGGAAATAATTGGAGTTTGGTCTATGAGCAGGAGTGTACCGGTTGGGAGTTTAAACCGATAGAATTGAATTGTAGAAAAGTGAAGTGTTTTCGGGTTACAATTCATAGTGTATCGGAAGGACGTGCTGGTATGGGAGAAGTTACTTTGTTTGGGAAACGTAATGCTGATTGATTTCCAGGAACTGATAGGGAATATTAGAATTTTTGCGTGGTAGTTTGGAGATAATCATGTATATTTGCAAGTTATAAAAATATCTGGACTGTTTTTTCAGATATCATTTAACGAGGATTTATATGGCAAAGAAAGCAACTACAACAAAACAAAATAATAATAATGAACCGGGTAAGTTCGCAATGATGAAAATGTTTTTCACTAATGAGCGTACCCGTTTCATTACAGGATTGGTAATAGCAATTATCACCATTTATATAGGATTAGCTCTTATTTCTTTCTTCTTTACGGGAGGGGCCGATCAGAGTAAGATAGAAAACGTTCCGTTGGCAGACTTGCTGACCAACAGAGGTTCCGTAGAGAACTGGACGGGAGTGCGGGGAGCTGTCCTGGCAGACCTGCTGATGAACCGGTGGTTTGGGATATCTTCTTTTATGATCCTGTTTTTCCTGGGGTCGGTAGGAGCTAAATTGATGAACCTGCGCCGGGTATCGCTGTTGAAACGGTTTTTGTTTTGTGCAGCCATGCTGATTTGGGGATCTATGTTTTTTGCCTTTGTCTTTATCAGCGGATATGAAGATACGTTCATTTATCTGGGAGGACAGCACGGATATTACCTGTCGGAGATGATGATCACGAATGTCGGTATTCCCGGAACGATACTGTTGTTGGCGGGGGTGTTTCTGATCATCGCCATATTCTCTAGCAAACGGACGATACCGTTCCTGCAAAGTGTCCTTTCTTTCGGATGGTTGAAGAACCGTTTGAAAAGGGAGAAAAAAGAAGTATCGGAAGAAGAGGATATCCATGAAGATGATGAGGAAGAGGTAGCAGATCAGGTAGTGACAGACCAGCCGGACGAACGCCCGGAAACAGAAGAATTTGTTTTCGATACTGAAAAAGAGATAGAAACAGCCCGCAAGGAAGAGAGCCGGAAGAAGACGGAGGTTTATTCAACGATCTCCCATGATGATGCTTTTGAAGTGACAGTGCCGCAGGAAGAAGAAGTGTATGATGCTCCGAATGCGGAAAATCAGCCTGATGAGCCGGAAGATCTTCCCGGAGATCCTCGTTTTACGGTGGAAGTCCCGGCAGGAGACGATGAAGTGTATGATGCTTCTTCATTAGGTGAGTACGATCCGAAACTGGACTTGTCCGGCTTCCGTAATCCACCGATCGAATTGCTGAAAAAATATGATGTAAGCGACCATCAGGTCGATATGGAAGAACAGATGGCTAACCAGAAACGTATCAAGCAGACGCTGGAAAGTTTCGGTATCAGCATTGCCTCTATCAAAGCAACCGTCGGTCCGACTATTACCTTATATGAAGTGATTCCCGATACCGGGGTCCGTATTTCAAAAATTAAGAATCTGGAAGACGATATTGCCCTGAACCTGTCGGCTTTGGGTATCCGTATCATAGCCCCGATGCCGGGTAAAGGTACGATCGGTATCGAGGTGCCGAATAAGGATCCGCAGATTGTATCTATGCAGTCGGTCGTTGCTTCACGTAAATTCCAGGAATCGAAATATGACCTGCCGGTTGTGCTGGGTAAGACGATTACGAATGAAATCTTTATGTTCGACCTTTGTAAGATGCCTCACCTGCTGGTGGCCGGTGCTACCGGACAAGGTAAGTCCGTCGGGTTGAATGCCGTGATCACTTCTTTATTGTACAGGAAGCATCCGTCGGAACTGAAGTTTGTCATGGTCGACCCGAAGATGGTAGAGTTCGGTATCTATTCCGATCTGGAACGTCATTATCTGGCGAAGTTGCCGGATGCGGACAAAGCGGTAATTACGGACTGTACAAAAGTTATTATGACGCTGAATTCCGTTTGTAAGGAAATGGATGACCGTTATGAATTGCTTATGAAAGCGCATGTGCGTAATATCAAGGAATATAATGCCAAATTTATTTCCCGTCATCTGAATCCGGAGAAGGGGCATAAATTTATGCCGTTTATCGTGGTGATCATCGACGAGTTCGGTGATTTGATCATGCAGGCCGGTAAGGAGATTGAAACACCGATCGCCCGTATTGCCCAGAAAGCACGTGCCGTCGGTATCCATATGATCATTGCAACGCAGCGTCCGTCTACCAATATCATTACCGGTATTATCAAGGCAAACTTCCCGGCCCGTATGGCATTCCGTGTGATGCAGATGGTCGATTCGCGTACGATTCTGGATGCACCGGGTGCCAATCAGTTGATTGGTCGTGGTGACTTGCTGTTCTCACAGGGAGGCGATACAAATCGTGTGCAATGTGCGTTTGTCGATACTCCGGAAGTGGAACAAATCGTCAATTTTATCTCCGGTCAGGCCGGATATCCGACTGCTTTCCTGTTGCCTGAATATGTAGGTGAAGGTGGTGAAGACAAGGCTCCGGGATCAGTGGATCTGTCAGACCGTGATCCGTTGTTTGATGAAGCTGCCCGTCTGATTGTGATTCAGCAGCAAGGTTCAACATCTCTGATCCAGCGTAAGTTTGCTATCGGTTATAACCGTGCCGGTCGTTTGATGGATCAGTTGGAGGCTGCCGGAATCGTCGGACCGTTTGAGGGTAGTAAGGCCCGTCAGGTCCTGATCCAGGATGAGTATAATCTGGAACAGTTACTGAATTCCCTGAAATAATATGTCCTTTAGTAAATGTAGTTTATGGAAAGAGAGAGAAAAATAAGAATATGGCGGGGAATCGCGTTTGTGGGATTTCTGTTGTGCCTTCTTTTTGGAACAAGAGTGATAAGCCAGGCTCAGAATCCGGTATCTATCCTCGATAAAGCGGCTTCTGCCTACGAAAACTCGAATGGTATAACAGCCTCTTTTGAACTGAATACCCGTTCGGATGTACATAAAGTATCGGAAAGTTTTGAAGGAACGATCAATATGAAAGGCGATAAATTTACGTTGGTCACTCCTGATATGATAACCTGGTTCGACGGGACTACCCAGTGGACTTATGTGGAACGGAATGACGAAGTGAATGTGAGTACGCCGAGCGGAGAGGAATTGCAATTTACCAATCCGGCTTTGTTGTTACGTGTATATAAGAAAGGGTTTACTCCTAAGTATATAGGGGAAAGCACTGCGTCGAACGGAAAAACGGCTTATGATATCGAACTGACACCAAAGAAAAAAGGCGATATTATCAAAGTCGTGTTGCAAATCGAGAAGTTCTCCAATTTCCCTGCATCGATCAGGATCGAAGCGAAGAACGGAGTCAGCAACACGATTCATATCAGCCAATTGAAGACAGGGATAAACCAACCGGATGACTTTTTTGTTTTTAAAGAAAGCGAATATCCGGATGCAGAGGTGATAGACCTCAGGTAAAATAGAAGCGATGAAATAACAGCCAATTATCAATATTCAATTAACATAAAAAGTATGAGCGATTCAATAAATGAAAAGGTTCGTTGCCTTATAATAGGTTCCGGTCCTGCAGGATATACAGCAGCAATCTATGCTTCCCGTGCTAACTTGTCTCCGGTATTGTATGAAGGTATTCAACCGGGCGGCCAGCTTACTACAACAACAGAAGTGGAAAATTTTCCGGGATATCCCGAAGGAATCACTGGTCCGGAACTGATGGAAGACTTGAAACAGCAGGCGCTTCGTTTTGGTGCAGATATTCGTTTTGGTATCGCGACGGAAACGGATCTTTCGGCTGCTCCATACAAAATTACAATTGACGGGGAAAAGGTTATTGAAGCGGAAACGGTAATTATTGCAACCGGGGCAACTGCTAAATACCTGGGTATTCCGGATGAACATAAATATGCAGGAATGGGTGTATCTGCCTGTGCTACCTGTGATGGTTTCTTCTATCGCAAGAAAGTGGTGGCTGTTGTCGGTGGTGGTGATACGGCTTGTGAAGAGGCTATCTATCTGGCCGGACTGGCTAAACAGGTTTATCTGATTGTGCGTAAGCCTTTTCTGCGTGCTTCGAAAGTTATGCAGGAACGTGTATTTAACACGCCGAATATTATGGTATTGTTTGAACATAATACAATTGGTCTGTTTGGTGAGAACGGGGTGGAAGGTGCCCATCTGGTAAAACGCATGGGCGAATCGGATGAAGAAAAGGTGGATATCGCTATTGACGGTTTCTTCCTGGCTATCGGACATAAGCCGAATTCCGATATTTTCAAACCGTGGATCGATACGGATGAAGTAGGATATATCAAAACCGTACCCGGTACGCCACGTACGAAAGTTCCGGGAGTTTTTGCTGCGGGCGATGTGGCTGATCCGCATTACCGCCAGGCGATTACGGCTGCCGGAACTGGTTGCCAGGCCGCTATAGAAGCAGAGCGCTACTTGTCCGAAATTGGAAAATAACGAAAAAGTAGTACCTTTGCGCCACTCAATAAATAAGTGGAAATGAGAAAGTATTGCCTGTTATTTCTGGTCTTTTTCCTGCTTCAAGCGATTGGAGCGGTTGAATCTCCTAAGCACGAAATCCGTGCGGTTTGGCTGACTACCATCTATGGTCTCGACTGGCCGAAGAAACCGGCTACAACGGAAGCGGGGAGAAAAGCACAGCAACAGGAGTTATGTTCTATGCTGGATAAATTGGCTGATGCCAATTTCAATACAGTGTTTTTGCAGGTTCGTTTGAGGGGTGATGTTATTTATCGCTCGGCTATTGAGCCTGCTTCCAAAACTTTCTCAGGAAAATACGGAACGATGCCCGGATATGATCCGCTGGCATTTGCAATAGAAGAATGTCACAAACGGGGGATGGAATGCCATGCCTGGTTTGTGACATTTCCTGTTGGTACGGATAAGGCTGTGAAGGAACAGGGGAAACTGTCCGTTGTGAAGCGCAAACCCAAACTGTGCAAGCGTCATAATGGCGAATGGTATCTTGATCCGGGTGTGCCGGAGACAGCCGATTATATTTTGTCGCTGGTGAAAGAGCTGGTAAACGGATATGATATCGATGGTATCCAGTTCGATTACATCCGTTATCCGGAGCAGGCAAAGACGTTTCCGGATAAAGCGGTTCATCAGAAGTATGGCAAGTCTACCCGTTTGGCGGATTGGCGGCGTGAGAATATCAATAAAATGGTATACCGTATTTATGACTGGGTGAAACTGGCAAAACCCTGGGTTCAGGTCAGCAGTTCGCCGTTGGGTAAATATAACCGTATCGAACGGGTTCCTAATGCCGGATGGACGGCGTACGAAAGTGTTTTCCAGGACCCTAAAATGTGGATGGAGAAAGGAAAACAGGATATGATTGTTCCGATGATGTATTACCTGCATGATAACTTTTTCCCCTTTGTGGATAACTGGGTGGAAAATTGTAACGGACGTTTGGTTGTTCCAGGTTTGGGAGCTTACCGGATGGATAAGTCGGAGGCGGACTGGACGGTAAATGATATCACAGACCAGATAGATTATAGTCGTTATTATGGTGGTGCCGGTGCTACTTTTTTCCGTTGTGAGAATGTTCTGGATAATACAAAAGGACTGTATAATGAACTGAAAGATAATTATTATAAATATCCTGCTCAGTTATTTCCGCTGACCTGGCTGAATGACCGTGTTCCTATTGCTCCGGATGAAATTCGTGTGGATCGGGAAGGGGATGAATTGAAATTGTCCTGGCAGAAGCCGTTGGAAGAAAAAGAGGATTTAACCTATACGGTTTATTATTCATTGACGGATTCGATCGATACGGCATCGGCCAAATATATGCTGGCGACAGGGATAAGGGATACGGTTCTGTATCTGCCTGTCGGTCCGAATGAAGAAAGAGGATATAGTTTCAGTGTCTCGGCCTCTACCCACTATCATATAGAGAGCCTGCCGTCTCCGGAAACGTATTATTACCTTTCCAGATTTCCTAAATAATATTAACGATTAGGAGCGGATTTACGAAAGCACTATCTTTGTGCTGAATGAAAAAAGCTGTAACATATTTGTTTATCGTTTTTCTGGCGTCTCTTATTTTTTATGGAGGGGCCGGAGTGAATTTTATTACCTACTGTTGTGGCGATTGCCGTACGGAAGGTGTTGCAGTTTTATTGAATGATAATTGCTGTGAAGTGCATGGTCATGACTGTTGTGATGAGGCGGCAGAAGCACCTGTATGTTCTTCCGGCTGCTGTGAAGATGACTGTTGTGATCTGGAACGCATCAGTTTTGACTGGAGCAGTTTTAATAACCCCATTGTAGAATTACAGCCGGTAGTGGTCGACCTCTTGTCGTTTGGCTCTTCCTTTGCCTCACTCGTGCCGGTTCCTTCCATAAAAGAATTTATAGCACAGAATCAGGATGGACCACCCATTGTCTGTCCCCGTATTTATTTGAATTTATTGACTGCACTTTTGATTTAGCAGGTCTTTATCTACTTTTCCCTTGATGGAAAAGTAGTCAAAAGATCAAGGCTGCACCGGCTTCACTGCTTCGGTGAAAGATTCCGCTGTCGCATCTGAACTCGCTTCGCTCAAACAGCAGATGCTCCTACCGCTCCATCTTTCCCCTTTGCGGACGTTCACCCGCTGAGGCCTTGACAAGAACGCAACGCGTTCTCTTAGGATGGCCGATACAGATAGTTGTGTAAGAGACTGATACCTATATAACAGGTGGTTTTGGCGATCCCAAAAGGAAGCTCTGCTTCCTCTGAATTAATGATTATAACTCAAATGTAAGACATGTTGAAACAACTCTATCTTATTATAATATTGACTTTCTGCGCAGTTTTTGCCCAGGCGGAGGAAGTAAAAGGGCATGTGTTTGATGATAACAACCAGCCGATCATCGGGGCGAATGTTTATTGGGAAGGGACCCAACAAGGCACGACTACCGATGTAGACGGCGCATTTGAACTGAAAACAAGAAAAAGTACAAACAAACTGGTTGTAAGTTATATCGGTTATGAAACGTTTGTCATGCCGGTAACGAATACAGATGAACCTCTGGTTATAAAGCTGAAAGGCGAAGTAGCCTTAGAGGAAGTCGTGATCAGCGAGCGTAAAATAGGAACAATCGCTTCGCGTACCAGTGTGTTGCAAACTCAGAAGATCACCTATGATGAACTTTGCCGTGCTGCCTGTTGTAATCTGGCGGAAAGTTTTGAGACAAATCCTTCTGTGGATGTGTCTTATGCCGATGCAGCAACCGGAGCTCGCCAGATTAAGCTGTTGGGATTGGCCGGAACATATGTGCAGATGCTGACGGAAAACTATCCGAATTTCCGTGGAGCAGCTTCCTTATACGGCTTGGATTATGTTCCGGGTGCCTGGATGGAAAGTATCCAGGTCTCCAAAGGAACCTCTTCCGTAAAGAACGGATATGAGGCATTAGCCGGGCAGATCAATGTTGAATTTAAGAAACCGCCTACGGCTGATATTTTTTCTGTAAACCTGTTCGGTAGTGATGCCGGACGGTACGAAGGAAATGCGGATGCTTCCTGGCATATCAATGATAAGGTTTCGACCGGTTTACTGGTGCATTATTCGAACGATAAGAAACAGCATGACGGTAATGATGACGGTTTTCTGGATACACCTTTAAGAGAACAGGTCAACCTGATGAACCGCTGGTATCACAAACTGGATAACTATGTAGCCCAGTATGGAGTTCGTTACCTGCACGAAAGCCGTACGGGAGGGCAGGCCACCAAACATCATGATTTTACGGATCCGTATCGTGTGCAGTTGAATACGAACCGGGCGGAGTTATATACCAAACAGGCTTATATCATTGATAAGGAAAAGGTGGAGAGCGTAGCCTTGATTCTGTCCGGTTCTTATCATGAACAAAAGTCCATGTATGACCGTACTCCTTATAATGTATATCAGAACAATGTCTATGCGAGCCTGCTCTATGAAAAGGAATTTTCTCCGGCCCATAGCCTGAGTACCGGTTTGAGCATGAACTACGATGGTTTTAACGAGAACCTGTTGCAGAATGATGTGCGTAAAGTGTTCGACCGTACGGAAGTTGTTCCGGGTGCCTATGTACAATATACTTACAACCTGAATGATAAGCTTATACTATTAGGCGGCATCAGGGCAGATTACAGTTCTTTGTACGATTTCTTTGTTACGCCTCGCGTACATATTAAATATAATCCGTTCGACTGGTTTCATGTCCGTGCTTCTGCCGGTAAGGGGTTCCGTACGGCTAATATTCTTGCAGAAAACAATTTCCTGTTATCCAGTAGCCGTAAAATGAATATTGCGGATAATCTGGATCAGGAAGAAGCCTGGAACACTGGCGTTAATTTGTCATTCTACATTCCTCTGTTTGGAAAAGAACTGACGCTGACCGGCGAATGGTATTATACCAACTTCCTGAAGCAGGTAGTTGTCGATATGGATAGCGATGCCCATGCCGTCAGTTTTTATAACCTGGACGGTAAATCCTATTCAAACAGTTTCCAGGTGGAAGCGACCTATCCTTTCTTCCGTGGGTTTACACTGACTGCCGCCTACCGTTATACGGATGCTAAAACCGATTACCGGAATGCAGAGGGTGTGACACAGCGCTTGAAGAAACCGTTGGTAAGTGATTATAAAGCATTGGCAACCGCATCTTATCAAACCCCGCTGAAGAAATGGCAGTTCGATTTGACCGGACAGTTCAACGGAGGAGGCCGGATGCCGACACCGGATGCAACAAATCCGCTGTGGAAGCCTAATTTTAATGCTTATACAGTTGTGAATGCGCAAATTACAAAGTATTTTCGCAGATGGTCCGTCTATGTCGGCGCGGAGAACTTGTTTGACTATAAGCAATCTCATCCGATCATAGATGCGGAAAATCCGCGGGGAGACAATTTTGACGGTTCGATGGTCTGGGGACCGGTTCACGGACGGAAGATATATGCCGGCCTGCGTTTCAACATCAGCCGTGATTAAATAACAGAAAATATTTACCAATTAATACAGATACATTATGAAACAGTTAGTAGTAGCATTGATTTGTGCCGTTTTTACTCTTTCTACGGTTTATGCACAGGATGCAAAAAAGAAAAAAGATACCGTTACTTTCTTCGTTGAAGGGATGGAATGTGCCAATTGCCAGAAAAAAGTAGAAAAGAATATCTCATTCGAAAAAGGAGTGACCGATATGAAATGTGACCTGACTACCCGTACGGTAGTTGTCACTTACAAACCGGATAAAACCTCGAAAACCAAACTGGCATCAGCCTTTAAAAAGATCGGTATGGAGGCAGTGCCTGTGGACGATGGAGCCGGATGTCCTGTCGATCCTGCGAAAAAAAAGTAAGCAGTCTATATCCGTTAACACGGAAATTCGTTAGAACATCTTATCTTTGCAAAGCATACCTGTAGGGGGCGGATCTATGTGTCCGCCTCTTTTATGAAAAAAAGTTCGTAAAACATGCAGCGTTTTGCACGAGAATAACATCATAATATTTGTACGGCCTCGTAAGAGGTGAGAAGGCACACACTGAATGGATGAGACACAACTGATAAATGGTTGTAGGAAGGGAGACAGGCTGGCTCAGAAAGAGCTTTACGAGAGGTATTCCCGCAAAATGATGGGAGTTTGTCTGCGTTATGTGAACGACAGGGAGACTGCTCGTGATTTGCTGCAGGATGGATTCGTTAAAGTTTTTACCAGTATGGACTCCTATTCGGGAATTGGCTCATTCGAGGGGTGGATGCGAAAGATCTTTGTAAATTGTGCATTGGAATATTTGCGTAAATCAGATGTGCTGCGCGAATCGACTGATCTGGATAATACGGCGGAGTTGATCCAACCGGATGCTTCGGTTATCTCCAATATGTCGGCGGCTGAACTGATGCAGCTGGTACAGGAGTTACCTGCCGGTTTCCGTACGGTATTCAACCTGTTCGCAATTGAAGGGTATTCGCATAAGGAGATCAGCGACATGTTGAATATAACGGAGAGTACGTCACGTTCACAGTTTACGCGCGCCAAACAGATGTTACAAAAGAGGATTAACGCATTGTATTAAGAGGAAAGAATGGAAAAGGAAAGAGATACATTTGATGATTTGTTCCGCTCGAAATTGCAGGATTTTGAGGTGGATACAATGCCGGGGGACTGGGAGGCCATAGCCGATCGTTTGCCGGTAAAAGCGCCGGTACCTTTCCGCCGGACATTACGCTACTGGGCTGCGGCAGCCGTAGTTTCGCTGTTGATGATAACAAGTGGCGTTTATTTATTCAAGTCAGAGAAGGAAGCGACTCCTTTGGCTGAAAAGATCGAACAGGAAACAAAGAAAATAGAGACGGAACTGGCAAAAGAGACGGAAGCGTCTGTTACTCAGGTAGAGCCTGTCGAGGAAAGAATTACTGCATCACCGGTTGCAGCAGTGCAACAGCCGGTGATGCAGGCAACATATAAGGCGACTGTAAAGGTTGCTGAAAATGAACCTGCCGTTATTTCTTCAGATGATGATATGGAGGAGAATGCAGAAGTTATAACACTACCGGATAATACTGCTGTTGTTGAAACAGAAGAAGTTGCGCAGGATTATCCGGAAGTGGGTTCTGCTGATGATACCCGTTCGTTGATAGCGGATGCGGCTCCTGTCGGTAAGAAAGATAAAGAAGTATCTCCACGCAGATGGGGATTTGGCATGGGAGGCGGAAGTGTAACTGCCGGAACAAGTAATTCACTGAATACATATGCTTTGAAGAATACATCGCTTACGGATCAGGAGTTATTGTTTTTGAATTCTGCTAATTTTGAGAATTCAGCGCGAAAGACAAATGTAAAACATAAGACACCGGTTTCTTTGGGGATGTCAGTGAGTTATTCTTTAAATAACCGGTTTGCTTTAGTAACCGGTTTAAATTATTCGTTATTGTCTTCTTCGTGGGAAACATCCGATGCATACCATAATAAAACGAGTCAGAAACTTCATTTTATAGGTATTCCGTTGTCTTTGACATATAGAATAGCTGAATGGAAACGTTTCCAGGTTTATGCGGCAGCGGGAGTCATGACAGAAGTGAATGTGGCGGGTAAATTGGTTACGAAAAAATACATGCATAATGAATTATATGAAAAGGAAGCTGATCATATTCGTATGAAAGAATGGTTCTGGTCGGTGAATGCCCGTGCCGGTGTAAGCTATCCTTTGCTTCGTTTTGTAAGTCTTTATGCGGAAGTAGGGGCTGATTATTATTTCGATAATGGCAGTTCGATCGAAACTGTCCGTTCCGAAAAACCATTTAATGTAAATCTGCAGGCCGGTTTCCGGTTTGGCTTTTAATAAGAAACAAATACTAATAACATAAAAATTAAAAGACAGAAAATGAAGAAGCTAAAATCTTTAGGCGTGGTTGCCGCAGCAACTATTTTGTTGACCTCTTGTTTGGATGGTAATAATGAGAGAAGTTTAAACGGTTTTGGAGTTATAGAATTATCTATGGATGCTATGGGGAATGTTGCCTATATAGATGATTATACCCCTGTATATTCTCCTGCATTCAAAGATTACAAAGATGGTGATTGTATTTTTTTTACTAGCACTTATAGTACTGATGACCCAGCGAATAATGGGACGAAAAAATATTTGACGGTAACCAATGCAGTAGCGTCAAATCCATTAGACAAGGGAGAATTTGTGACTTACATTGATACAGCTAATATTATACCTGGTGAAATTGCAGCTCTGAATGTAGGGGTATTGGATTATTCTTATACTCAGTATTCATTTACCAATCATAATTATTTGTTTATGGGTTCGAGTCATGAAAAAGTGGCTTTAGATCAACCCAATAGATATATTTTGCAGTGGGATTATAATCAGGAACCTCAAACTGTAGATGGAAAACGTGTTTATGATTTCTTTTTACGTGTTGTGAAGAATGGTGATGGAAAGGGAGTTGCTGGCACTAATGCTTTTAATTATGTATTTAACACAAGTAGTTATTTCAAAACTTTACAGTCAAGAGAAACTGCAGCTGGAAATGAAACCTTAAATATTAGATTTAACTATATCAAAGAGTTTAATAAAGATTCAACAGCTGCAACATGGGGCAAATCTCAGATTTTCCAAACAGCCATTTACAAGGAAAATAAATAATAAGATAATATTATTATATGAAAAAGGGGATTCAGTATTGAATTCCTTTTTTTGGCTAGTACATATATTTAGAGGTAATTTATAGTACGAGTAAGATCTGTAATGAGCATTGGATTATCCTTTCTCATTAACTCTATTAATACCGATGCTTTTGACGGATCGGCTTTTATTGCTTGTAATTCCTGTTCTGTGATACCAACCAGCTGCATAAAGTCCAGTTTTCCGTGGATTGTATTTACACCGGGGACTTCTGTGTCATTTACAATCAGTAAGGCTGTAATGGCTGATTCGACATCCCAATTAATGGATTGTCCGTTACCTGCTATGAATTGCAATGGTTCGAACCAACGTTCCTGGGTAAAAGTATAGCGAGCCAGGTTACTCATCATGCTGATGGCCCATTGACATTCTTCACTCGTTTCGACCGGTAGTTTTATGGTCATCTCGTATCCCCATTTGCTAAATTCGTTTTCCTGTGCTTCTTCGTTGGCATATAATTCGCTCATGCCATAGGTAACAAGATGTTTGTAGCCGTTGGGGGAGGTGTAGATGCTGTATCCGTCAAGATACTCGTCACCACCCATCATCGCTCTGGAAATGATGTTGGTGCCGAAATGTTCCGGCTCTTGTCCGGGATAAAGTTTTTCGAAACATTCGTCGATAGCATCCCATCCGGGAGCCCAGTCTTCATGTTCCTCTGCATATTTTTTATATTCTTCTTTGTTCATAACCGTATGTGTTTGTTATGAACAAAGATAGAAAGAGTTTCCGGGAATAAAGATTTTAGTCAATAAACTTCTTGATTTGTTCCAGAAGGGCCCCTTTTTCCATTACTCCGGAAGTACGCCAGACTATTTCACCCTTTTTGAAAATGATTAAAGTCGGAACGGACTGGATCCGGTACAGGTTGGCGACAGCTTCGTTTTTATCGACATCGATTTTCAGAATACGTGCCTGGCCAACCAGTTCCTTGCCTAACGCTTCCACTGTCGGACTCATTACTTTACAGGGACCACACCAAGTGGCAAAGAAGTCAACCAAAACCGGTTTATCTCCATGTATGATATCTTTGAAAGTTTCCATATTGCTAGTATTTATGATTGCAACAAACAATTATTTATCTTCATTTATAACAGTTACTTTGTAGTGGTTGTTCATTAGCCAGTGTGGTAGAGCTATGACGAAAGACATCGGTAGGTAGAGAGTGTTTAATAGGTGAGTTTTATTAACTTTGTATGAATAAACTGCGTTATAGGCAAATGTCGGGTGAAAGTTTATACATTAGGTTTAATTCATTAAATGTACTATCATACTATCATTTTCTAGTGTATGATATTGTTTTCCAGTTGATTAATGTATGATAGTAGATGCTTTTAACTATCACTTATCTATCATTTAACTGTCATTTTAACAGGGTTTTAACTAACGGTTAGTCTTTTTTTGACTATAAAAGCTGTTCATTACTGCTGTATACGGTACCTTATCATTCGTCGGCCTACCAGCTTTTTATACCAAAACTATGATTTAACTTCACTCGGATAAAGACTTTTTGTTGCCAGGATGCCCGTCTCACCTGATTTTACACCCCCATCCTGACGATGCTTACACCCGGGTGTCGATGATATCAAGACCCGGGTGTCAAGCAATAGTTTTTACTATCTTGCTGAAAATTAGTTATATATTTACTGAAAATAGCAAACTGTCTTCCCTGCTTTTTAAGCAGGGTAAGCTGGTTACTCCCTCCAAGGTTTCATTATTGACATCTGTCACTTTACTGGAAACTTTGATTTCTGTTTGCTGTGCATATAAAGGATAAGCTAGTAATCCTAAAAGCAGTATCTGAATGATCTTTTTCGTCTTCATATTTTTGTCGTTTAATAATTTATCAGCAAAGCTATGGGGTGGGGAAGCGGGTTTCAAATAAGATTGACGAATTGCTTGTTTTTTGAGGTGAATTGCGGAATTCATATAAGTTCACTACATTTACACTATTGAAACGAAGATACACATGGATACTGATTTTATAAACATAACAACAGCAAATCTTGCCGATGAGCATTTATGCTGCATTATCCGCACTAAAAAGCTACATCCGGGTGTTGAGGCAAAGCGTCAATGGCTTTCTGACCGGCTGAATGAAGGTCATGTCTTTAGAAAGTTAAATGCGAAGGCAACGGTTTTTATCGAATATGCTCCTTTGGAAACAGCCTGGGTTCCCATAATCGGGGATAACTATTATTACCTCTATTGTTTATGGACTTTGGGTAGTTGCAAAGGGAAGGGGTATGGAAAATCATTGATGGAATATTGTATAGCCGATGCCAAAGAAAAAGGTAAATCCGGTATCTGTATGCTCGGGGCAGAAAAACAAAAATCCTGGCTTTCCGACCAGTCATTTGCGAAGAAGTTCGGCTTTGAGGTAGTCGATACTACCGATAACGGATATGAATTGCTCGCACTTTCTTTTGACGGAACAATGCCGAAGTTCGCGCAAAATGCAAAAAAGCTGGAAATAGAAAGCAAAGAGCTGACAATTTATTATGATATGCAGTGTCCTTATATCGATCAAAAAATTGGGATTGTCAGACAATATTGCGAAATGAATGATGTCCCTCTATCATTGATTCAGGTGGATACATTACAAAAAGCGAAGGAATTGCCTTGTGTTTTCAATAACTGGGCTGTGTTTTATAAAGGAAAATTTGAAACGGTGAATTTAATACAAGACGTTACCCACCTGAAGAGAATACTTAAGAAATGAAAGTATAATTTTGACTACCTTGCAATAAGAATACTGGTAAAACACATCGAAAATAATTAATTTTGCACCCTTTTTCGGAAGAGCATTATATTTAATTATAAACAAAGACAGACGATGAAAAGATTATTTCCCACTAGCCTGTTTGTGTTGGCTGGTATGCTTTTGCAGCTGGTTGGCTGTAAAGATGATGAAGTATCCCTACCCGATGAAGGTGGTCTTGTAATTGAAGAATTGCCCGTCAGGATGACGGAAGCTGCCTATAATGAGGATAATACGTATTATTTGTTGAACGATGAAGAATCGCCGGATATTTATTTCGATTCGAGCCAGCGCAGTTTCTATGTCACTCAGCCGTTGCAGATTCAATTGGACGACGATCATAATTTCCAACTCCGCTTTTATAGCCCCAGAGCGTTGAAAAACGTAACCATCTGGGCGACTATTGATGGATATGATGAAGAGTTCATGTTTATGTCGCTCGAAAAGGTGCTGCCGTTTCAGCAACTTCGGGTATGTATTCCGTTTGCCACTCAAGACTTGACGGCTTATACCCGTAGCGGAAAAAAGATTCGTATCATGGCAAACCCGTATCTGACGGGAGAAAACATTTCTTTCACGGTAGAGTCTGACGATCCTTATTGGGACAGGTTGCAATCTATTCGTTGCAAATGGCGCATCGCTTTTGGCAGATATAGTGATACTCAGGCTAGCTGGAAATATAAAATGAAGGCTTCGCATACACGTGAAGCTGTAGCTATTGCGCTGAACATGAGCTATATGTTCTCTTCGCAAAAGTTCGAGAAAGCATTGTATGAGTTTGGACCGTTGCATAGTAACAATGACAGGGTGGAGATCGACAAAAGCGCCTTGTTGACGAGAGTGCTTAATCATGCAGGACTGGTTTTTGGATATACGACAGGAGTCATGGGGCTGGGGGGAGGAACTACCTTCGGTATGCATGAGGTGTGTTATTTGGAGCATTATGCCGACGATAAAAGTATTACGGAGACTATCTTTCACGAATTTGCACACTGTGTCGGATATGGCCATGCCGGAAACATGACATACGAACAAACCGGACCAGGCTGGCCTACTTTGTGTAATAATGTATATGTAGATTTATCGCTGGAGAAAGAACTGCCGGTTTATTCTCGCCGTTTCTTACATACCCGCCGGAGTAAAAACAGGTATTTTGACGATATCTATGTAGCTTCTAAGTATATTATTGAAGATCCGGAGCTGGATGCCCTCGATGGTGGGTTGTCACCGCTACGCGAAGAGAATACTTCTGAGGGAAACGATGGAGAACCTGTTACTTTCAAGCTGGATTATTCAGATGTACCGGGAGCAACAGCAGCTACTTTCCGTCCGAAAGATGTGTTTGCATATGGTGATACGTTGTATGTCGTGAATGATGCCGATAATAACTATAGCCTGGAAGTGTTCAGTATAGCAAACGGTGGTAAGAAGCATTTGGAAAGTATCAAGGAATGGACCTGGGAGGATACCCAGGAAAAATTTGCAGGTCGACCGAATGGGGTTACACGTGCTAACGGAAAGATTTACGTTACTCATGAGGGGAGCCGAACGGAGATTTTTGATGCGGCAGACCATCAGTTTATTACTTGTATCGGTACCGGTAGTTGGGGAACAGGAGTTTCGCAGACTGTTCATGCTTTTGATGTGCTATGTTATAAGGGACTGATTATGATTCATGATAAACGTTATATCGATATTGTGGAAGAACGAATTTTGGAACCGGGGAAAAAGGCTCCGCGTATCTATATCCGTTCCGAACATTTGGGTGAAACCGCCGGTACTTATGGTATGGCAGTAGATGAACAGAGCGGACTATTGTATTCTACTCATCCCTCCAAACGTATAGATATCTTTACTCCTGATGCTATCCGTGAAGGAGTAACATTTAAACGTGTCGATCAGCTGACGTATGCAAATATTCCTTATGCCTTGGATTTTTATGAAGGTCGGTTGTTTGTTAGTTCAAACGGCAAGGAGAAGTTTTGCGAAGTCGATCCGGTGACAGGCGAAATCTTGAAAGATTACACGGTTGTAGGAGATGTCACCTTGCAGGTTCCGGAAAAATTCTGTATTCGCCGTAATACCTTGTTTATGATAGACCGTACAAAGAGCGGAGCGTGTATCTATGCAATCCCTATGAATGAATTAAACTAAGTTGATCCCATAAAAATGAAAGTGAATATGAAAATGTATGTTTATATCTGGTTGGTATTGTTGGGTATGCTGACCATTCGGTGCAGCAGTGATGATATAGGGAACCCGGAGGAGGATTCGCCCGAATATGATAGTTATTGGTATTATTCTTATGAGGCTGCACAGTTAGTTAATGCGGAAACTTTAGGAATGGAAGCCTTGGAGGACTTCTCGCCTTATACTGTAGCACATCTGGGAGATACTCTTTTTGTTGCTAACATAGGAAAGGAAGGAAACAGTTTGTTGGTATTCAATACAAAGGAGGGGCGATTGCTGGATGTGGTGAAATCATGGCAATTCGACAATGAGGAAAAGAATTTCGGGAGTTCGATCGAAGCTATTGTTCCGGCAGGAAATCGATTATATGTTGCTGAGCGGCAGTCGCGCATTCATGTGTTCGAACTACCGGATCTGACTTATGTCACTTGCATTGGAAATGGACAATGGAGTGGTCCGGTATTTCAGGCACAAGCGCTTGCGGTGAAAGATGGCCTTATCTTTGCACGCGACAAGAACGGAAAGGTCAGTATTTATAAAGAGTCGGATGTTACTCAAGAAAATTATCAGAAGATAAACCGTCATTGGCAAGTTTCCGGAAATAACAGTCCGGGTAACAATGGTTTTGCTCCCCACTATATGCAGTTCAATGCAGAAGGGAATATTCTGCTTACAGATTATGAGGGAAAGAAAATACGTGTACTCGATCCGACATTGGTAAATGATGATTTGGTAAACGGAACTTCCATTGATATGGACGAACTGTCTCTTTCTCTTGATTTTAAACCCAAGACGCTTGCTTTGTGTAACGAACGTTGGTATGCTACCGGTGATAACGATGCTATCAATATATATGATAGCCAACAAGGTGAATGGGTGAAAAAAATAAAGACCATCAAAGGATACTCTTTTTTACTGCCTGTTCGTATTTATGCGCAGAATGATTCGGTGTTATGGGTTTCGGATACACATAAATCGATGCAGACATTGGTAAAAATGGTTGTGCATAAAGGAGAGATACGCGAGTAAGTATCTAAGCGTGACAAGCATGTGTTTAGTGGATATTTTCTTAAAAATATATGCTTTCTAATTTGTTGTCTATCAGGTATGGTTGAAATATTGGTGTATTTTTTTTGCTTAAAGTATTGCAGAATTAAAAATAATATCTACCTTTGCACCGCAATCGAGAGAGATTGATTATTCAAGAAGAGGTTCGGTAGTTCAGTTGGTTAGAATACATGCCTGTCACGCATGGGGTCGCGGGTTCGAGTCCCGTCCGGACCGCCAAAAAAGTCTGTTAGTCGTTAGATTAGCAGACTTTTTTTATGTTTGGGCGTTTCGTGTGTTATGGCTTTTTTCATTTTCCAATTACCTATTTATAAAACAGGTTTGTTACAAATCTATACTGTTTGGCAACTTTTCATAAACCATACGGTGATATGTTATGATAATTTGTTACTTTTGCAACTCAATATAAAAAAAGAAAACGGAGAAAGAAAAATGGACGTCGCCATTATTAAGTATAATGCCGGAAATATCTACTCAGTGAATTATGCACTGAAACGATTGGGCGTAAGTCCTGTGATAACAGCGGACCCGGAAGTATTAAGTAAAGCAGATAAAGTGATCTTCCCGGGTGTAGGGGAGGCACAAACGACAATGGCTCATCTGCAGGAACATAAACTGGATGCTGTTATTAAGGATCTGAAACAACCCGTATTGGGTATTTGTCTGGGTATGCAATTAATGTGTCGTCATTCTGAGGAAGGAGATGCAGAGTGCCTGGGGATTTTTGACACGGAAGTAAAGCGGTTCATTCCCCACCGTCATGAGGATAAGGTGCCCCATATGGGATGGAATACTATAACTCAGGTTAAAGACGGTTTATTTACCGCACAATTGGAGAATAAATTTGTTTACTTCGTACATAGTTATTATGTACCCGTAAATGAATATACGGCTGCTACCACTAATTATATATTACCGTTCAGTGCTTCGCTGCATAAGGATAACTTCTACGCAACGCAGTTCCATCCGGAGAAAAGTGGTTCGGTCGGTGAAGTAATTCTGAGGAACTTTCTAAAACTGTAAGAGAATATGATCGAGCTTATCCCTGCAATAGATTTGATAGATGGCAAATGTGTCCGCCTGACGCAAGGCGATTACGATACCAAGAAGGTGTACAACGAAGATCCGCTGGAAGTGGCGAAGATGTTCGAAGCGCATGGCATCCGTCGTTTGCATGTAGTGGATCTGGACGGTGCCCGTCAGGGACGGATCATCAATTACCGTGTGTTGGAAAGACTGGCGACACGGACCGCTTTGGTGATAGACTTCGGTGGCGGACTGAAGCAGGAAGATGATCTGGAGATCGCTTTTGAAAGCGGTGCGCAGATGGTGACCGGCGGAAGTATCGCAGTGAAGAACCCGGAAGTTTTTACTTCCTGGATTACCAAGTTCGGAAGCGAAAAGATTATATTAGGCGCTGATGCGAAAGATAAAAAGATTGCTATCAGCGGGTGGGAAGAAACTACTGATAAGGAACTGATCCCTTTCATCGAGGGGTATTACGACAAAGGAATCACAAAAGTGATCTGTACGGATATCAGCCGGGATGGAATGCTGCAGGGACCGGCTATCGGATTATATAAGGAAATACGGGAAGCATTACCTTTTATATATATTATAGCCAGCGGCGGCGTCAGTTCAATTGAAGATATAGAAAAACTGGCTGAGGCGGGAATACCGGCGGTAATTTTCGGCAAAGCCATCTACGAAGGAAAGATCGATTTGAAAGATCTGCTTCGTTTTACGTGAAACAAAGGAGAAATCAACGTATGCTAGCCAAGAGAATAGTGCCCTGTCTGGATATTAAAGATGGAAAAACAGTAAAAGGTATTAATTTTGTAAATTTCCGCGATGCAGGAGACCCTGTGGAGTTGGGAACGCAATATAGCCGGGAAGGAGCTGACGAACTCGTCTACCTGGACATAACCGCTTCGCATGAAGGACGTAAGACCTTCACCGAACTGGTCAAAAAAGTAGCTGCAAATATCAGCATCCCTTTTACTGTGGGCGGCGGTATTAACGAATTGAAAGATGTAGACCGTCTGTTGAGTGCCGGTGCCGATAAGGTATCCATCAACTCGGCGGCACTGCGCAACCCTTCGTTGATCGAAGAGATCGCGAAGAACTTCGGAAGCCAGGTCTGTGTCGTGGCTATCGATGCAAATTATGAGAATGGCGACTGGATCTGTTATCTGAACGGCGGACGTATCCCGACAGAGAAACATCTTTTCCAGTGGGCGGCCGAAGCTGAAAACCTGGGAGCCGGAGAGATCCTGTTTACCAGTATGACACACGACGGTGTGAAAGACGGTTATGCAAACGAGGCGTTGTCGACCCTGGCGGACAACCTGCATATCCCGGTCATTGCATCGGGTGGTGCCGGAAAGATGGAACATTTCCGTGATACATTCGCGGCAGGTAAGGCGGATGCGGCATTGGCTGCCAGCGTATTTCATTTCGGTGAAATCGGCATAGCCGACCTGAAGCAGTATCTGAATAGGGAAGGAATCAATGTAAGAATATAATTACAAGAATAAGATGAAATTAGATTTTGAAAAAATGGGCGGACTTATCCCGGCAATCGTTCAGGATAACAATACCAACAAAGTATTGATGCTGGGTTTTATGAATGAAGAAGCCTATGAAGAAACAAAGGAAACCGGTAAGGTGACCTTCTTTAGCCGTACAAAGAACCGTTTATGGATGAAAGGCGAAACCAGCGGCAACACCCTGCAGGTGGTTAGCATGATGGTGGATTGCGACAATGATACGATCCTGATCAAAGCCAATCCCGCCGGTCCGGTTTGCCATACAGGTGCTGATACCTGCTTCGGCGAAAAGAATGTGGAAGATATCATGTTCCTGAAATATTTGCAGGACTTTATCGAACAGCGCCGTCAGGAAATGCCGGAAGGCTCCTATACGACCTCCCTGTTTTTGAAAGGTGTGAACCGTATGGCCCAGAAAGTGGGAGAGGAAGCGGTTGAAACTGTGATCGAAGCGACCAACGGAACGGAAGACGGCTTTATCTACGAAGCATCCGACCTGATCTATCATCTGATCGTATTACTCACCAGCAAAGGACTTCGTCTGGAAGACCTGGCACGCGAATTAAAGAAAAGACATAAAGGATAAATTACTATGGAAGATACAACACTGCTCAGACTGGATGGCGTAGAAATCTGCCGCGATGAAAATGTCATATTGCACGATGCCTCTTTTACCTTGTGTAACGGGGAGTTTGTGTACGTCATTGGAAAAGTAGGCTCCGGAAAGAGCAGTCTGTTGAAATCCTTGTATTGCGAAATCCCCATCAGTCAAGGCGATGCCTGGCTGTTGGATTACAATCTCTGTAAGATGAAACGGAAAGATATCCCGTATCTTCGCCGTAAGCTGGGGATTGTGTTTCAGGATTTTCAGCTGCTTACCGACCGCTCGGTGATCAAAAACCTGGAGTTCGTATTGCGGGCGACAGGCTGGAAGAAGAAGAGCGAGATTAAGGAGCGCATCGACGATGTGCTTCACCAGGTGGGTATGCATAATAAAGGGTACAAGATGCCGCACGAACTATCGGGTGGCGAGCAGCAACGTATCGTCATAGCAAGAGCACTCCTGAATGATCCTAAACTGATATTAGCCGATGAGCCGACCGGCAATCTGGACCCTGAAACAAGCGGCCAGATCGTACAGCTTCTGCACGACATCTGTGAGAAGGGTACGGCGGTGATAATGACTACACATAACTACACGCTGGTGCATAATTATCCGGCCCGTATAGTTAAATGTGAGAATGCACGCCTGGGTGATGTCGGTGAATAATTTTTTATGTAACTTTGCACACGCAAAAGAAGCAAGGAACGAACAATTTAATTATAGGAAAAGAAAATGAAAATTTTAAAGTTTGGCGGTACTTCTGTGGGATCTGCACAGAGAATGAAAGATGTAGCAAAATTGATTTGCACGGGCGACCGTAACATTGTCGTATTGTCTGCCATGTCAGGTACAACCAACTCGTTGGTTGAAATATCCGACTACCTGTACAAGAAAAATCCGGATGGTGCAAATGAAATCATCAATAAGCTTGCACAGAAATATTACGGACATATCGAAGAACTGTACAGTACCGACGAATATAAGCAGAAAGCCAAAGAACTTGTAAAATCTCATTTCGATTATATCCGCACTTTTACTAAAGACCTGTTCACCCTGTTCGAAGAAAAGGTCGTGCTGGCACAAGGCGAGTTGATCTCTACCGGCATGATGAACCTGTATCTGAATGAAACAGGTGTGAAGTCTGTCCTGCTTCCGGCATTGGAATATATGCGGACGGACAAGAATGCAGAACCGGACCCTGTATATATCAAAGAACGTCTGGTTAAACTGCTGAATGAACATAAGGATGCTGAGTTGTATATCACTCAGGGTTACATTTGCCGTAATGCTTACGGTGAAATTGATAACTTGCAGCGTGGCGGTAGCGACTATAGCGCTTCTTTGATCGGTGCAGCCCTCAATGCTGATGAAATCCAGATCTGGACAGATATCGACGGAATGCACAACAACGATCCGCGCATCGTAGATAAAACATCTCCTGTCCGTAACCTGCATTTCGAGGAAGCAGCTGAACTGGCTTACTTCGGTGCGAAGATCCTGCACCCGACTTGTATCCTGCCGGCCAAGTTGAACAATATACCGGTTCGCCTGCTGAATACTATGCAGCCGGATGCTCCGGGTACATTGATCTCTAACAATACTGAAAAAGGAAAGATCAAAGCTGTTGCAGCAAAAGACAATATCACTTCCATTAAGATAAAGAGCGGCCGTATGCTGCTGGCTACCGGTTTCCTGCGTAAGGTATTCGAAACTTTCGAAAACTACCAGACTCCGATCGACATGGTTACTACTTCTGAGGTAGGCGTATCGGTAACGATCGACAACCGCAAACATCTGGAAGAAATTGTAGACGACCTGAAGAAATACGGAACCGTTACCGTAGATGAAGATATGGTAATTGTATGCGTAGTCGGTGACCTGGAATGGGATAACGTCGGTTTTGAAGCCCGCATTGTTCAGGCGATGAAAGATGTTCCGGTACGTATGATATCGTATGGCGGTAGTAACTACAACGTTTCGCTTCTGGTGAAAGCTACTGATAAAGTGAAAGCGTTGCAAGCGTTAAGCGATCATTTATTTAACAACTAAATATATGAGGGCAGCCTTTTCCGGACTGCCCTTTTTTTAATTTATATATAATAAAGTAATATGCTCAAAGGAACATTCCCGATAGATAAATTGAAGGCACTTCCTACGCCCTTCTATTATTATGATGTAAAGTTATTACAGGATACACTGGATATGGTGAAGAATGAAGCCGGCAAATACGGCTATCATGCACATTATGCCGTAAAGGCAAATGCCAATCCGCGAATCCTTTCTATCATAGCTGAAAACGGACTGGGTGCCGATTGTGTAAGCGGCGGTGAGGTTAAAGCGGCATTGGATGCAGGTTTCCCGGCTGATAAGATCGTTTTTGCCGGTGTGGGCAAAGCTGACTGGGAGATCAACCTGGGACTGGATAACGATATTTTTTGTTTCAATGTGGAATCGGCGGTAGAGTTGGAGATAATCGACGAACTGGCTGCCGCAAAGAATAAAGTAGCCTCGGTCGCTCTCCGTATCAACCCGGAAGTAGATGCCCATACACATGCCAAGATCACGACCGGTATGAAGGAGAACAAGTTCGGTATCAACCTGAGCCAGTTAGGACAGGTGCTGGATAACCTGGCGAATCTGAAAAATGTGAAACTGATCGGTATTCATTTCCATATCGGTTCGCAGATCACGGACATGTCGGCTTTCCGTAACCTGGTGATTCGTGTAAACGAAATACAGGAAGACCTGGAAGCACGTGGTATCCGGATCGAAAATGTGAATTTCGGTGGCGGTCTCGGTATCGATTATTATCATCCGAATCATTTGCCGATCCCGGCTTTCGATAATTACTTTGCCGTATTCAACAAATTGCTGAAAGTACGTCCCGGCCAGCAGGTACATTTCGAACCGGGCCGCTCGGTAGTAGCCCAGTGCGGTACATTGATCTCAAAGGTGCTGTATGTAAAGGAGGGCGAGACAAAGAAATTCGCTATCCTGGATGCCGGTTTCACTGAACTGATCCGTCCGGCCATGTATGACGCTTATCACCGGATCGAGAATATTTCCAGTGATGAAGAGGTTGATTTGTATGATGTAGTTGGCCCTATCTGCGAATCATCCGACGTGTTCGGTAAAGATGTAGAATTGAATAAAGCGCATCGCGGAGACCTGATCGCCTTGCGTTCGGCCGGTGCTTACGGCGAGGTGATGGCTTCCCAGTACAACTGCCGCCAGCTTCCGAAAGCCTACTATTCCGATACGATTTAATTGTTAATTAATTATATAGAGAAAGCCGGGTTTCTTTGTTTTTGCAAAGGTTCCCGGTTTTCTTGTTTGTTGTGTTTCCTTTTTTACTACCTTTGTACGATCCCGTCATGTGGGGTGTGGTTTAACTTGAATGTTCGTAAAGATAGAATGTGATGAAAAATAAAGAGTTATATAGCATATTCATAGTTTGCTTGTTGATGATGTCCTCTTGTCTGGGGGATACGAATACACAGATCACCGTAGGGGAGCAGGAAGCTGTGTATCAGACCCGTCCGACCCAGGGCTTCTTTGTTGAGGGCGGGCGTTTCCTTTATGGTACCAATTTAGGCGTAAGCGGGAATAATGGCGATTGTTTTCTGATACAATATTCATTTGATTCGGCTGCTCCTGAGTTACAGAATTCGGATAGTTTGTCTATCGAGTTGATAGAAAATCCTGTTCCTGTGGATTTGTGGCCTGTGGATAAAAACTGGACGGATACAACGGTCGTATTAAAAGACGAGATGCTGACAAAAGCTATCACTGGAAGGGACTTTTATATCAGAGGCCGGCTGTTTTTATGGAGTACCCATACGGTTGTGGAGAACCAGAAGGATAGTTTCATGATAAGCTATAATCCTGAAAACCTGTATACCCAGGAAGACGGCAAACGTATTTACAATTTATATCTGAGAGCGATAGCGAGAATTGAAGTCGGGGAAGGAGAGGAGCTGCCTAAAGGCCAGCAACTGAACCTGGTGAATGCCTTTAGTGTGGAAGAGTTCTATAATATGGTGAGTGCTTTGGAGGAAGAAAAAGGCAGTAACACATTTTCTATAGCGATCAATTATGCTTCTGCTTTTAATAAGGATACGACGGCCTGTATCTGGGACAGGACGGAACCGATAGAATATAAAATTAACAGCAGGACGGAATAAGGAAAAACAGATAAATAGAGGGGATAGGGAGAATACATTCAAATAGAAAAACAGAGAGATGTACAAGGAGATAATTAAATGGGTTATAGCCATCATATCCCAACCGGGGAAGGCCTGGGATATGCTGTCGAGGAAAGAAGAGAAGGGCGACGAGTTCTTGTCGCGCTTTATATATCCGTTAATCGGGCTGGTAACTGTGGCAGCTTTTCTGGGCGTATTGTTTACACGGAAGGAATTTGATGTCGAACTGGCGTTGAAGTCGTCGATCAAGACATTGGTCGCTTCGTTCGGAGGTTTCTATCTCGGGGCGTATTTGCTGAATGAAGCCTGGCAGGGGTTGTTTAAAAGAGAGAAAGACATGAAACTTTGCCAGCGTTTTGTCGGTTATTCATCCTCCCTGATGTTTGCGTTGAACGTCGTACTGATGCTGTTGCCGGAGTTTTTCTTCCTGCGCATCTTTATACTTTATACATTTTATATTGTATGGGAAGGGGCCGGCCCTTACATGCAGGTGGAAGAGAAAGAACGCCTGAAGTTTGCAGGTATAACGACCGTTATCATTTTGCTGACACCGGCGGTGATCGAGTTTGTTTTATTCATGCTGATGCCGGGGTTACGTTATTGACAGTTAGAAAAAGATGAAAGAAAAGATTAGTAATAATATACAGATAAAGAATAAGCGGGCAACCTTCGATTACGAATTGCTCGACACTTTTACTGCCGGGATTGTGCTGACAGGGACGGAGATCAAATCCATCCGCCTGGGAAAAGCCAGCCTGGTGGATACGTTTTGTATCATGGAGAAGGGCGAGTTGTGGGTAAAGAACATGTATATCGCCGAGTATTTCTATGGTACCTATAATAATCACGTCGCACGCCGCGACCGCAAACTGCTGCTTACCAAAAAGGAACTGCGCAAGATAGACAGTGCCGCCCGCAACAGCGGTTTTACCATTATCCCGACCCGTATGTTCATTAATGAAAAAGGGCTGGCGAAAGTGGTTGTCGCTATTGCCAAAGGTAAGAAGGAATACGATAAGCGCGATTCCATCAAAGCCCGTGACGATAAGCGGGAGATGGACAGGGCATTCAAACGGTAAGAAATATTCTTGCCGTTTCTCTTTTCATAAAGAAACAACATATCTATGACTAAAGAATTATTTATACGATCTCTGCAGGAGCGTATCCTGATACTGGATGGTGGTATGGGTACCATGATCCAGGGGTTCAAACTCAATGAACAGGATTATCGCGGCGACCGTTTTGCCGATTTCCCCGGACAACTGAAAGGAAACAACGACCTGTTGTGTATCACCCGTCCGGACGTGATCAAATCCATTCACCGGCAATACCTGGATGCCGGGGCCGATATTTTTGCCACCAACACATTCAATGCCAACGCGATCTCGATGGAAGATTATGCCATGCAGGAATATGTGCGCGAAATAAACCTGGCCGCCGGTAAGTTGGGACGCGAAGTGGCCGACGAGTTCATGGCGGAGCATCCCGACAGGACTATTTTTGTTGCCGGCTCGATCGGTCCGACCAACAAGACTGCCTCCATGAGCCCCGATGTAAGCAACCCTGCTTACCGTGCCGTTACCTATAAAGATGTATATAAAGCATATAAGGAACAGGTGGAAGCCTTGATCGACGGCGGTGTCGATCTCATCCTTTTCGAGACGACCTTCGATACGCTGAACGTGAAAGCCGGACTCGAGGCAGCTGAAACAGCATTGAAGGAAAAAGGCAAAGACCTGCCCATCATGTTGTCCCTGACGTTGTCGGCTCAGGGAGGACGCACGTTGTCGGGACAGACGCTGGGTGCTTTTCTGGCATCGGTCCAGCATATCAATCTGGTCAGCATCGGCCTGAACTGCTCGTTCGGTGCGGCCGATATGAAGCCTTATCTGGCGGAACTGGCCAAGCATGCCCCTTACTTTATCAGTGCCTATCCGAATGCCGGGTTGCCTAACAGTTTCGGTACGTACGATGAGACACCCGAAAAGATGGCTGTCCATGTCAAACCGTTTATCGAAGAAGGACTGGTAAATATTATCGGTGGCTGTTGCGGTACGACTCCGGCCCATATCGCCCAGTATCCGGCATTGGTAAAAGGAGCGAAGCCGCATGTGCCGGCTCCGAAACCGGATTGCTTGTGGCTGTCGGGCCTCGAACTGCTGGAAGTAAAGAAAGAAAATAACTTTATCAATATCGGCGAACGTTGTAACGTGGCCGGCTCGCGCAAGTTCCTGCGTCTGATCAAAGAAGGAAACTATGAAGAGGCACTGACCATTGCCCGCAAACAGGTGGAAGACGGTGCCCAGGTGATCGATATCAATATGGACGATGGAATGCTCGACGCGGTGAAGGAGATGACTACTTTCCTGAACCTGGTCGCTTCCGAGCCTGATATCGCCCGTGTCCCCGTTATGATCGACTCCTCCAAATGGGAAGTGATTGAAGAGGGACTGATGTGTGTGCAGGGAAAGAGTATTGTCAACTCGATCTCGCTGAAAGAAGGGGAGGAAGTCTTCCTGGCCCATGCCGCCCGCATCAAACAGTTGGGGGCAGCCGCCGTGGTGATGGCTTTCGATGAAAAAGGGCAGGCGGATACTTTCGAACGGAAAGCCGAAGTCTGCGGACGCGCTTACCGTCTCCTCCGGGAGAAAATAGATTTCGATCCGAATGGAATTATATTCGACCCGAATGTACTGGCAATCGCAACCGGGATGGAAGAACATAACGGATACGGACTCGATTTTATCCGTGCCGTCGAATGGATCAAACAGAACCTGCCGGGTGCGAAGGTGAGCGGCGGTATCAGTAACCTGTCGTTCTCATTCCGTGGAAATAATTATGTACGTGAGGCGATGCACTCCGTATTCCTTTACCATGCTATCAGCAAGGGACTGGATATGGGGATTGTCAACCCGTCATCGGCCGTACTGTATGAAGATATAGAACCTGAATTCCGCAATTTGCTGGAAGATGTGATCCTGTACCGCCGTCCCGAAGCGGCAGAGGAACTGATCACCTATGCCCAGAACCTGGTCGTTGAGAAACAGGGCGGAACGGAAGAAAAGCATGAAGCCTGGCGTGAACAACCGTTGAAGGAACGTCTTGAATATGCCCTGATAAAAGGTATCGGCGACCATCTGGAAGAAGACTTGCAGGAGGCGTTGAAGGCGTATCTGCGTGCCGTGGATATTATCGACGGTCCGTTGATGAGCGGCATGAATAAGGTCGGCGAACTGTTCGGGGCCGGAAAGATGTTTCTGCCGCAAGTGGTGAAGACTGCCCGCACGATGAAAAAGGCAGTTGCTATCCTGCAACCGGCCATCGAGGCGCAGAAATCGGCAGCCGGCTCGGCAAAAGCCGGAAAGGTGGTTTTTGCTACTGTAAAAGGCGATGTGCATGATATCGGAAAGAATATCGTTTCGATCGTCCTGGCCTGCAACAACTACGAAGTGATCGACCTGGGTGTGATGGTTCCTGCCGAAGTGATCGTGCAGACTGCCATGAAGGAGCAGCCCGACCTGGTTTGCCTGTCCGGCCTGATCACCCCTTCGCTGGAAGAGATGGTACATGTGACGGACGAAATGCAGAAAGCAGGTCTGACCATACCTATTATGGTGGGTGGTGCAACAACCTCCAAATTGCATACGGCTATCAAGATCGCTCCTCATTACGACTATCCGGTGATCCATGTGCTCGATGCGTCGCAGAATCCGTTGATCGCAGCTAAGTTGTTGAATCCGGATACCCGTGATGCGTATATCGAAAACCTGAATAATGAATATGAAGCCTTGCGTGCTTCCATGGAAAAGAAAAAGGAAGTGCTGGTTTCATTGAGCGAAGCTCGTGCCAATCCTCAGCAGATAGATTGGAAGGGGTATACGCCGGTGGTTCCGAATCAGATGGGTATCCATGTATTGCCTTATATCCCGTTGGAGGAAATTATTCCGTATATACACTGGACATTCTTCTTTACCGCCTGGAAACTGAACGGCCGCTTTGCCGATATCACCCAGATACACGGTTGCGACGCTTGCCGCGCTTCCTGGCTGGCAGATTTTCCGGAAGAGGACCGTGCCAAGGCTGCCGAAGCCATGCAACTGTATAAAGACGCCGTCAAACTGCTGGACCGCCTGGTGGAGATGAAGGCTGAATATTGTAAGGCCATCTACGGGTTCTTCCCGGCTAACAGCGATGGCGATACG
The DNA here is from genome assembly GCF_000969835.1 of Parabacteroides goldsteinii DSM 19448 = WAL 12034. Lineage (GTDB taxonomy): Bacteria > Bacteroidota > Bacteroidia > Bacteroidales > Tannerellaceae > Parabacteroides > Parabacteroides goldsteinii. The sequence continues at coordinate 456,024 of NZ_KQ033912.1, read as the reverse complement.
ATCCGGATGGGAGAGATCGCGATCCCGGTATTGCGTCAGCAGTCGAAAAAGGAGGAGGGCGTTTATAAATCGCTGGCCGATTATATCATGCCGGTGTCGGAAGGCCGTACCGATTATGCGGGGGCGTTTGTCGTTACCGCCGGTGTCGGTGCCGAAGACTTGAAGAATAAGCTGGAAGAAGAAGGGGACACCTACAATTCCATGTTGCTTCAAACATTGACGGACCGTCTGGCGGAAGCCTTGGCGGAATATCTCCATGAAAAAGTCCGCAAGGAATACTGGGGGTATGCTCCGGACGAAGCCTTGTCGATCCCTGACCTGTACAAAGTGAAATATCAGGGTATCCGTCCGGCAATCGGTTATCCTTCATTGCCCGACCAGTTATTGAATTATACGCTGGACAACCTGCTCGATATGTCGCAGATCCATGTGAAACTGACGGAAAACGGCGCCATGTACCCGACAGCAACGGTAAGCGGTATCTATATCGCCCATCCCGACTCACAATACTTTATGATCGGCTCGATCGACGAAGAACAAATGAAAGATTACGCCGCCCGTCGCAACCTGTCGGAAGCGGAGGCTAAAAAATTGTTGAATAAGAATATATCCTGAATAAAGAATAAAATTATTCCCATAATTATCTCTTAAACGAGGCTCGCCTCGTGCCGCAGGCTCTCTTTTGCCGTCAGTTTCAACTGACGGATAATTAAATTTTCCGGCTTTGCCGGATTCCTCTGTGGGTTTTAACCCCTTTAATAATAATAATAAAGGGACTAAAGTCCGCAAAGGAAGAGGCTTTGCCTCCTGTTTTTAGATCCGTCAGTTGAAACTGACGGCAAAAGAGAGCCTACGGCATGCTATGCTCCACATGGCATATGGGATATGAGACATGGCATATGGTATTGGTATAAAGCCATACCTTATAACAATATTACAATCCTTCTTTGTGGAGTATTTTCAGAAAAGATTCATATTCCTCTCCGAAACTATACTTTTTATGATGCTCTTCCTGTTTTCTAATATATCGGCGAACTGTCTCCAGCCGATCCGGACTTACCGAAATAGCAAAATAATCATCCTGCCACTCTAAATGTCCGTATTTCATTTGGGAATACCAATGGGAAGACTCTCCTTTAATTAATTTCTCTATTTCGGCCAACGATTGACCTGGTTTAAGAAATAACAAGAGATGTACATGATTTGTGAATCCTCCGATATAGTCGGTAAGAATACCCTTTGATTTTGAGTACTTTCGTATATGAGCAAATAGTTCATACCGGTAATGTGGATTCTTTAATAACGGAGCTCTGTCTTTAGTGCTCCAAACGCAATGGATAAGAATAGATACGTAAGACATAGTCAATGGTTTTAAAATTGCGGTAAATGTAGAGATAATTATTTGAATTATCTCAAAGCGAAGATTTTTCTTTTCAAATAATTTAAACAGGGTAAATCCTGGTGTCGCAGTTCTTTTATGTCTTTAGCTTTCTTTCTCATGTTTTTGATTCTCTTTTGCTATAGGCTCTCTTTTGCCGTTGGTTTCAACCAACGGCAAAAGAGAGCCTGCGGCATTCGTGTTTTCCGATTGCTTTTTGTTATGTGGGTTTGAGTTTGAGTTTGTGATGGTTGGATATGGTGGCTTAATTAGAGGGGGGATACAAGAGTTTTTTATTCTATTATTTTATACAATAACCGATGTTTTGAAAGTGTTATTTTTTACAGTAAGATATTATGAAAATCATTACATTTTAAATGTGGTTTAATCCTTCTTTTATAACAGGTAGTAATTGCTTGTTATGCTATTTGGATAGTATAGTCTTTGATAAACAAGGTTGGTTGTTGGTGGGTTTAAAATGATTCTATTTCTCTGAAATTATTCTTTAAAAGAAATCTCCTATCTGTGGATTGATCTTTTAGGATTGTTTTATAATATATAAAAAATACAATAATATTTGGCGAGATGATAAAAAAGGCATAGATTTGTCGGCGTGTTGAAACGAACGTTTGGTCCGGTGATGATTTGACGGCAGACAACGCCCGTAAAATGCGTAGTGAAGAATTATTAATCTTAAAAAGCTAGTATTATGCAAAACAAATTAAGAGGATGGTTGACTGATAACAGCGTTACGGCAGACCCGAATGACCAGATTTTAGTGCTCGACCCTGCCGGAAATGTCGGCCTTCCCGAAATTTATGCGGAAATGCGTTCGGAAGATACCGGACTTCGCGAAGAAACTCTCGTTCATGTAGTAACCCTTTTCCAACGTATGGTGGCCCGCTTCCTGATGAACGGCTATAATGTGAATACCGGCCTGTTCTATGCCGTTCCCCGTTTTACCGGAATAGTCGAAAAAGGGCTCTGGAATCCTCTGAAGAATGGTATTTATGTTGTCTTTACCCAGGATAAAGTCCTCCGTGAAGAGATTGCTAAGACCGAAGTCGTCATTAAAGGCGAAAAACCCGGTCTTATGTACGTGGTTGATACGGAGGACCGTAGCAATGGTATGATTGACGGCAGTATGACTCCGGGACGTAATTTTGCTATCCACGGCTCTTACCTTCGGGTGGTGGGTGACGATCCGTCTGTCGGCATTACAATCCGCAATACTGCGACCGATGCCGTGACTAAGGTCGAAAGCGACATGTTCGGAATAAACGACCCTTCGAAAATCATGTTTGTTGTTCCTGCCGGCCTACAACCCGGAAGCTATGAACTGACAATTACCACTCAATATATGAAAGGGAAAAACGCCCTTCGCAAATCCCCCCGCTCCCTGACAATCCCTGTATCCATAGCCCAGCCGGGAGGTGGTGGCGACCGTCCCGAAATCGAGTGACAGCCCCTCTGCTTTCGAGGCACCCGCGAAACTACTTTCGCCGATAGTGCGAAACCGTTTTCGAGGGTGCCTCGAAAGGCTTGTTGCCAGACCTGCAACCGCCCCTTTCGCGTTGGTGGGAACCTCCCTTTTCGAGGCATCGGCAACCATCCCTTTCGCTCTATCGGCAACCGGTGTTTTTTCTTAGGCACGAATGTATTATAATTAAACTAACAGAATAAGAGTATGAAAACGAATTGCTTCTATTGGGCAGCTTTGCTGGCACCGCTTTTGGTGGGCTGTACGAATGACGAAGTGAAAGATGATAAGGGTAACCCGCAACCCGAAAAAGATACCTATACCTCGGTCACCATCAAGTTGCCGACAGTGAGTTCTGAAACAAAGGCAGAACTGGGTTACGATGCCGGTACGAAAGGCGAATATAAAGTGTCTGACCTGACGCTTCTATTCTTTCGTGCTCCTGAAGGACAGGAGGAAAGTGCTACGGCTGAAGATGATTTTGTATTATCGGAAGTCGTCTCTACCAAAGCTGAACTGAGTACGGGAACTGTTTTGCCCGGAACGATTTTACCGGATAATAGCGCAGATGGTGATGCCGGGGTTACTACTAAAAAGTTCAGCACCGGTGCTATTCCAATCAGCAGTAACTCCGTACGTGTACTGGCTTTGCTTAATGTGGGGCCTACCGAAGGAATAGCAAAGGAGCTTTTGAAGTTGGGAAGTCCTTTTAGTACCATTAACAAAGCGCTTCCTATTCCCGGTGGCAATCTGGAGGGACTTTTGGGTACTGCCCATGACTGTTTTCTGATGACTTCCGCTCCCGTTTACAGCGAATCGGATATGAAGACCTTAACGAAATGTGTTATAAGTAGTAATGAAGTGACAGCTGGAAGTAATCCTACGGCAATTAACGTAGAAAGAGTAGTTGCCAAGGTGAGCCTGAAAGCTGGAGATAAATATGTTGTGGGGGATGATGGCACATCCTATTTTACAGTGGCAGATGGCCTCAGCCATTCAGGCGATAAGATAACTATCCTGGGGTGGACGCTCGGTAATGCCAATACGCAGGCTTTCCCTTTTCGCAAGGTTGTAACGAGTTGGTCTACTATCAGTCCTTTATGGGAGAATGCAATTTGCCCTTCTAAAGCGAATCCTGCACGTATCCATTGGGCGGTCGATCCCAATTATAACCGGACTGTTGCCGAATCTCAATTCTCGACTCCGACATCTGTAACGGATAATGCCGATTGGACTGATGCCGTTGAATATTGCCTGGAAAATACCTGCGATTATAATTGGATGTATAAATCCCAGGTAACCCGTCTGATTGTCAAGGCTAAATATATTCCGGATATAACGAAGGCGACATCGACAGGTAATAATACAATGGATGATGATGAGACCTGGTGGTCGTTCACTACAGTGGCTGAACATTATTCGGCAAAGAATATGTATTGGAAAATAATAAAGTGGGCACATGATAATTTGAATAAAGATGGTGACATGCCTGATGTTCCTGATAATGGAGATGGCATTACAACTGCTGAGTCAAGTGATGAATTAACAGGTACTTCTTCTGGTAATACATGGAAGATCACTTTGAAGTCCGATGGTTATTTACATTATAAATTGTATAAAGTATCTTATCAAAAAACAACCGGTTTTGGTACAATCGAACTGACCGGAGCCTCCCTGGACGCTTTCCATTCCAGCATGGGAAGAATCCAGAAATACGACAAAGGCGTCTGTTACTACGAAATCTTTATCCGTCACTTTACGGATGACGAAGGCGGTTATGCACCGGCTGACGGTTCCCTTTGGGTGAAGGAAGGTGAGTATGAACAAGCCCAACTCGGCCGTTACGGCGTAGTAAGAAACAACTGGTACACCGTAACCATCAACTCGATCAAGCAACCGGGCGAACCGACCATCCCCATTGATCCGGATGAACCCGTCGATACCCAGACGGCCTATATCAATTGCAATATCGAAATCTCTGCATGGGCCAAAAGAGACCATAACATCGACTTATAAAGTCCGGATTGTATGACTGAACCTGTTCGTATATGGCGATTGCTGGTGGCCGGGCTGCTATACCTGCCGGTCTTTACCTCTTGCATTCATGACAATCTGGCGGAATGCCCGCAGGCCTACTCCGTTTGTTTTCGCTACGATTACAATATGGAGTTTACCGACCGGTTTGCCGATGAGGTCGACAGCCTTTCCGTCTATGTCTTCGATGCCGGCGGGAAGTACCTCCGCACGTTCAGCGACGGAGGAGAAGCCTTGCGCAAATCCGGTTACCGCCTGCCTCTGCCGCTTGACCCCGGCAAATACCAGTTGGTCGCATGGGCAGGTTTGAAAGAAGGGTGCTTCGAACCTTCCGGCATGCAGGTGGGTATCTCCGGACCGGAAGACCTGGTGGTCACCCTGCAATGCGACGGCAATGGCGAAGTCCCCCGCGACAAACCTCTTTCCCCGCTCTGGCAGGCGATGCAGGAAACAGTCACCGTCCCCCGGCCGGGTACGGAGCGGACCGATACGCTCAGGCTTGTCAAAGATACGAATATCCTTCGTGTCATCCTTCAACGGCGTGACGGAGCGACCCTACATGCTGCCGATTACGGTTTCAGGATACTATGCCCGCATGGCAACGGACGGCTGGCTTACGACAATACATTGCTCGACTGCCGCCCCCTGGTGTACCGCCCTTACCTGCAAACGGATGGGACGGACGGCGAGGATTCCGGCGGCGCAGAGGCTGTTTCGAACGTGATAGCCGAACTGTCCCTCTCGCGCCTGCTGGAAGACGATGCCATGCGGTTGCATATTACCGATGCTTCCGGCAATGCGACCTTGATTGATATTCCGCTGATGGAATACCTCCTGATGACGCAAAGGGAGCAGGACAGCCGTATCCTGTCCGACCAGGAATACCTCGACCGGCAGGACTTTTTCACCATCACCCTCTTTCTGGAAGGCAAGTCGGGAGAGGAACACTGGTTTGACGGATTGATTATTATTAACGGCTGGGCTTTGCGTCCCGGCTCTGTGGATTTATAAGAAATGAAAGGAATCACCCGACATATGATTTCAGCTTTGTTGCTGGCGGGGTCGGCCTGGCTTCTGGCTGCCTGCTCCAATGAGGTGCTTATCGGGCAGAAGGACGGGAAAGACGATCCCGACGACGGTAAGGTGGTACTGGCAATGACGGTACGCGGCACCCCGCTTTCCGTCTCCGGCGATACCGACGCCGGGTCGGAAGAGGAAAGGGCTATCCATTCGCTTTATGTCTTTGTCTTCAACATCGGTACCAGCCAGTATTGCGAAGCGGAAAGGTTCAGCGTGTATGATATGGCAGAGGGTACAGACGGAAAATATACTTTTAAGATGGAAGTCACTCCCGGATATAAACGTTTTTATCTGGTGGCTAATCCCGGAATTGATTTACGGACGAACCTCGCCAGCTATACCCAGGCGGAACTACAGGATTTGCGGACGATGGAACTGAATGACCATCACGATAATCGTACCAGCGGAAACCTGGCGGATGGCTTACAACAGGACCAGATCATGATAGCCCTTAAAGACGGAAGGGGAATACCCATGTCGATGAGTGTGACAGGCTGGATAACCTTGAACAATACCAAGGCCGGGTCTGAGGGAACTGCACAGGGGAATTTGGTGTTGGATGACGGGTCTGATACTTTCAACCTTATCCGTGCTGTTGCCAAAGTCCGCCTGATCTGCCGGGTGAAGGATGAACTTCCGAGTAATAATTTTCAACTGGAAACGTTTGAAATCCTGCAGGCAAACAGACGGACGTTTCTGTTTCCAAAATATGCCGTGGAGAATGATAAGTGGACGATCGACTTTCCTTCCATGACGGAGGCGGCTGATTTGAGGAGAACTGTCGGATATGTATATGGCAAGCAAGAAAATCATTCGGGGCAGGAGTGGCTGGAGTTTGACCGCGGAACGCATTATCTGTATGAAAACTATTTTGGTCCAACGTTGCCGGGCGATACACGGGAGGGACTGATCGACGAGACGAAGTATAGCCATATACATGTCGTTTTGGATGACGGACGCGATAGGACTTTCGCCTTGCCTTATTTGAAGCGGAATGATTATCTGACGGTTCGGATCAATATGAGTGCTTCCGATATTATCTGTGATATAAAGCCGTGGGAGAAGGAAGATATTTATCCGGATTATACTGATACGACAAAATGAAGTGAATATGAAATATCGGACACTGTATAGAACGATTATCCGGTTGGCTACATTATTGCTGATATCCGGATGTACAAAGGAATTACCGGTAGGGGAAGAACTTCCCGAAGGAGAGAAATTTACGAGGATTGTGTTCACTCCTTCAACTTTTACAAAGGCGGATGCTGGTCCGTATGCTTCGACGACAGGAAATGAGGATGGTATAAAATCTCTCGATGTCTATGGGATTGTCCGGGGAAGTTATTCGATTGTTAATATATTCCATGCTCCGGGTGTCGATCCGCTGGGTAGCGGGCGGACTTGGGGAGAGATCAGAGGGGATACGGCTGTTATCATGAGTTCGCTCTTTGAAAGGAATGCCAGGGGAGATGTAATTAAATATGTGAATTTATATGTTATAGCGAATGTTGAACAGTTGGAACCTGCCTATACTGACGTTTTTAAATCTTTTACTGCCTATAATACTCAGATCAAAGATGCGGTACAAAAATATCTGTGGAGCCGTCAACCGATCAACCAGAATGTAGAGGATATATTAAAAAAACTAGTCGTAAAAGCCAATGGTCTTTCGGCAGCTCTCGATTATCCGGTTATGGCACAGTCGATGAAAGTGGAAGGCGGCGTATCTTTTCTCCATATGCCGTTGGAGCGGATTTATTGCCGCATCGGTTTTTCGTTCCTGTTTACAGGTAATTCCAGTGACAAGATTAAAATTGATAAGATCACTATTGACAAGACGAGCAACCAGGGTTATTTGTTTCTGGAAGAGAATGAAGCGGATAATAAAACGCCTTTAGGTTCTCTGGTATGGTCTGCCGCCACCAATGGTCCGGGAGTGTTTAAAGATGCCAAAGGGAATATTAATACGAATGGGGAGCAACCTACAGGGGGAACCCTTATGACTCTTTATGCAGAGTCATCCAGTGCGGCCCCTCTCTATTTCCGTACCTGCCAGTATCTTTGTGACGATGAAAGGGAGGCGCCTTCGATCACCCTCGACATTACTGTTACCGGTAGCGGAGGTACAAAAACACGTACATTGACCGCACCCCTGTACAGTTCAGGGGGCATAGGCGGCAAAAAGCATTATGGTTTCCTGCGTAACCATTCCTATCAGGTGGTTTCAACAATCAACACCAGTGCGCTTCAACTGGAAGACGTGACGGTTGAGATGCGCGACTGGAACGACCGCCCCTCGGTCGATATTCCCGAATTTAAATGAGTATTACGTAAATATCAGGCAATGAAACATAGAAATATCCCAGTTTGGTCGATTACACTTTCCTTCTTTTTCATCTTTGCCTCGTGCCGTGATGAGATGGCCGGTAAAGGTGGTGTCCTGGAAGTGGAAGAAGGGATTCCCGGCACGCTGACCCTCTCGGTCACTTCCGGCGATCCCGCCCTGCATGTGGTTACACGGGCTTCGGAAGAGGAAGAGAAACATATCTCATCGCTCTATGTCTTTATTCTGGATATGACTTCGACAGGTGGTCCGGCGACTCATCCGGTCCTGTCGAGAAAATGGTTTCCTGATACGCAGAGTTTCCCGCGTGATGTTTCCGGGAATATACAGGTCGGTATTCCTGCTGTCTCCTGCAACTCTGTTCGGATATTCGCCGTTGCCAATCTGAATACGGCTAACCAGTTGTCGAACAACAAAGAGATGTTGGAGGCTTTTCACAATGCAGCCAATGAAGCTGAACTGGAAAGTATAACGGCTCGGTTGGATGTGTTTAAGACGGCAACGGATGCGGAGCCGGAGAGTGGGAGGAGCCTGGCGCTGGTCGATCGGTTGCAGGGCAGTTTGCTTTCTGCCGGACATTACTCTTCTTCGCCGGATTATTCTCCTTATGCGAGTGCAGAACAGTTTGTACTGGATAGTGATGTCGCAACAGGCCGCTTAATAATGAAGAAAACTACGGGTGGGACTGTAAATGGGGCCATCCGGCTTCATCATCTGGATGCCCGGTTTAACTTCGTTGTAAAACTGGCGGACGGATTGCCGTCGGGTGCTTATTTCAAACTGAAATCATGGAAGGTGAAAAACCTGCATATGCGGTCGTTCGTGCATTGGCAACAGAACAGTCCCTGTTTTTCGGGAACGGAAGAGTTAGGAGGAACTACCGATATGAATGGTAATTATATCGACGAAACCTCTGCCGATGGCAAAGTAACAAGTAGCTTTACCTTTTATACGTTTGAAAACCGGCATGCTCCGGCTGCCCCTTTCACGAGTGTCGATAAGGTGAAAACAGCGATGGAGGCCGAAGGATTGTCGTGGAACGAAGATTCCGGCTTTACTTCCGATCAAGCATATATGTTACGTGAAAAGAAAAATCCGGACGGCAGTTTTAAATATGCACCCGGTAATGCCGCCTATGTCGTTTTGAAGGGTGAATATTACAATCCGGCGGAAAAGGTGCTGGGAGGCATTACGCAGCAATGTTCGGCAACTGTAACCTATCTCATCCATCTGGGATATATCGGGGAAGGGAATATGGAAAAATCAATGGTAGGCAGTTCTTCGGAACAGCAAGAGCTGGATAAGCTGAACGACTATCGTATTTTGCGTAATTCGAATTATACTTATACGGTTACAGTCGGCGGAGTGGATAATATCCGGGTCGAGGCGGAGGCTGGTGGCGTTGAGAACCAACCCGCTGCCGAAGGGAATGTAGTCGATTCGGACTTCGATTTCCAGGCGGATGCACATTATGAACAGCGGCTGGTTAGACTGAATCTCAAGAGTGTGGTTGCGCGAATGAATCAGACCGGTGCCGGTTATTCTTATACAGTGAATACTCCTTTTACTTCCGGTCCGGTATCGGTGACGCTTCAGGATGACGGAGGCAGCGACCGGTCGATCATGCTGGATGACGGATGGGTACATTTTGCTTATCTGGGAAACGATATTTACGGAGGACTGTCGGAGACGCTGCACCGGCGGATAGAGGAAACCGGCGGGTACGGCTTGCCTTATACTTATACGTATGACCTGGAGTCGGGGGAAAGCTCGGTCAGTAATCCGGTACAGCTATGGGGACCTGTCACTCTATTGCAACACCTGAAGTCGTGGATTAATATCTATAACGCGGAGTTAGCAAAAGGGAAAAAGATCGAGGGGCGTGAGGAAGATCCTTATATCGTGCTCGACGGAGGTGCTTATTTTTACCTCTACCGCTATTTCACAGTCTATGTCGATGAATATTATTATATCCAGGACCCGGTGACCGGAACGACTTCGAATACATTTTGGATGAGATTCTGTAATGCAGCCGACCGTACGATGAGTGTTTTTCAGGGAATGGATACGAGTGCCGATGGTCACAGTAGCTACACCCGTTCGGGCATGAATATCCGGCAACGTTCCATCCAGACCTTATATTCGCCGGGACAAAGCGGGCAACAACTGACCTACAAGGCTTTCGGTATCGAACATACGGACGAGTATGGAGGAAACTATAACATAACGTCTGACGCGCCTATGCTTTCCGCTTCTTCCACCTCTGCCGACGGGCTCGATAATACCTGTCGAGGACTTTGGGATAACAAAGTTCTAGTGATTGAAGCCCTTGGTGAGTTTACCTGGAAAGGCGGGAACGGAATCTTTCCGGTGACCGATCGGACGTCCGATAGTGGTGCAGGGTGGCCTATGGCGCGAAGCAGTCGCTATGTCAATGTCGCTGCACTTTCACGCAACAGAGACAACAATCGCAATGGCCTGATCGATCTGGATGAGATTGTATGGTATGTACCGGCTAAAGAACAGATGATGCACCTCTATGTTGGTACTTTCCTGATGGATGACCCGCTTTATCAGGCCCGTTTGCAGAAGGGGGATAATCTGTGTTATGCAACCAGCACTTTCGACGCATCGAAGGGACTGGCTATCCTGGTAGCCAATAAGGGAGCTGCGATCGACTGGATGAAAGACGGCTCATTCAGTGAGACGGACAGGAAGAATTGCTATATCCGGTGCGCTCGCAATCTGGGTACTCCGCCGGTGATGCAGGCACATGCACCTTATACCGGCACCGGCTATGCACATGAAGGTTTGGCGTTCGTCTCTCCGGCACCGGGTAGTACGGGTGTAAATTATATAATTACATATAATAAGCTAAGTACTACGGCACTGCGTTCGTATATCGGTGTCGGTTCATTGGGAAGTCATACACAGTTCCAGGCGGCCGCCCGTCCGTATCGTAGTTTTATCACGGCAAAACAATTACTTTACGGGGCAGGTAACTCTCCTGTCACTTGGAACGAGGCCCGTAACTTATGTTACAATTATTCGGAACAGACCGATCGCTCGGACAAAGGGACCTGGCGTTTGCCTAATTCCTGTGAGGCGATGGCTATGTTGTTTAAGTTTACGGATAATTTGTGGGATAAGACTGTCGGTCGGGTCATGTGGTCGTGTACCCGGTATAGTGGAAGCGCATTGTCTGTCGAGTATATTGGAGTGGAGTATGATAAGCAGGAGATAGTATGTGCGCCGGGAACGGATGTCGTAGGTTATGCCAGATGTGTGCGTGATAATAATGATGAATAAAGTCTATTATTTTGTATAATATCGGACAGTGTCTCGCAAAAACATCTATCTTTGGAAATCAATAGCTATAGGTGGGCTTATGAGGAAGAAATGCATATATGTAAGAGGGTTTTTTATTATCGTTAATCTGATCTTGTTGAGTGGATTTGATTACTGTTTGGGTATGAATAGTTTTGAAAATCAAAAGAAATCAGGTCAGGATAGTTTGTTGTCCGTTCTTCGGAATACAACGGATGTGAAAGTGAAACTAAAGTCATTGCTCGGGTTGTCTCGGCTGAACTGGGAAACGCCGGAAGAAGTCGGTTATCTGCAACAACTCATGGAAACGGCGGCTCCGGTCGATTCTATGAATCATTATTATTATGCCCTTTCCGGATTGGGACGTTATTATTGCAACCTGAATAAATTGGATAGCCTGCTATATTGGGGAGGGATATTCGATTCGGTAACGAAGGTTCGCAAGGAAACTCCTCATGAGGCGTTTGATTTCCTGAATTATTATTGTCGTTATTACCTGAATAATGAAGAATACGAGTTGGCGATGAATGAAGCCGTGCGTCTTCAGATGCTGTCGGATGAGACCGGTAATTTGCAAGGAACTATCTCGAGTAATGAATACTTGGGATTGATTTATATCATGATCGGTCGCGACCGGGATGCTGCGACCGCTCTTGAAAAAGGGATGAGCTTGCTGAAAGAGTCCGGGGGGCAACCTGATTATGAAATGCAACTGACGCCCTTCCTCTTGATTGCTTACCTGAGGCTTAATGAATTGGAGAAAATGAGGTCGCTCCTTGTTTATTATGAGTCTGTAATACATATGATGGAGAGTGAACAACCAGCTAAATGGATGAATTATCCGTTCCGGCAGAAGTATTGTTTCTTGTATTCCTATTATACGAACTTATATATTGCAGAAGATAAACCGAAAGAGGCGAAGAAGGCTATGCAACAGGCGTCTTCTTATGTGGACGATACGAACAGGAATGACCCTTTTCTGATCTCGGTATACAACCTGGCGATGGCCCGGTATTATTTTTATGTGAAAAAGTATCCCGAGGCGATCCGTGAAATAGATAAAGTATTGTCTGTCGATTATTCTACCGAACCTCTTAAATTGAAGGCTGAGATACTGAAAGCGGCCGGAAAGAAAGAGGAGGCGCTGGTCTTTTACGATCAACTGCTGACGTTTGTAGAACAGATAAATGTTAAGGCTTTCACCCGCCAGCTAAACCAGCTCCGTACACTGCATGATCTGAATGAACAGAAAATACAGGAGCAACGCCTGGTTTACCAGAAGGAACAGTTATCTCAAAAGCAAACCCAACTGACTGTCTCGCTTGTCTTTTTCGGTGTGCTGTTGTTGCTGTTCTCTTTTTTACTTCGTTACGTTTACCATGTCCGCAAACTGAAGGATGACTTGCAAAAGGAACGCGGGGTATTGATCGATACGACCGATAAACTGCGTATAGCCAAAGAACAGGCGGAGGAATCCAATCGGCTGAAGTCTGCGTTTGTCGCCAACATCAGCCATGAGATACGGACGCCGTTGAATGCGATCGTCGGCTTTTCCGGTTTGCTGGAAGATGCGGACGAGGAAGAAAGGAAAGAGTTTATCCGGATCATCAATAATAATTCGGACTTGTTGCTCGACCTGGTAAATGACGTTCTCGACCTATCGCGTCTGGAATCGGGGTCTTATAATCTGAACCTCAAAGAGTGCAATATTTATGCATGTTGTAAGGATGTTGAAAAGAGTGTGCAGCAGAAAATACAGCCGGGTGTAAACTTGACTCTGACCTGTTCGGAAAAGGATTTTGTCATGAAGACCGACATACTTCGTTTGCAGCAATTATTGCTGAACCTGTTGACCAATGCCGCCAAATTCACCGCTCAGGGAGAGATCAACCTCGATTATCAGGTCGACAAAGAGAAGATGCAAGTTATTTTCTCTGTCACGGACACCGGTTGCGGTGTACCTCCCGACAAACAGGAAAGCATCTTCAATCGTTTCGAAAAGGTGGATGAATTCAAGCAGGGAGCCGGTCTGGGCCTGCCTATTTGTCGTACGATCGCCGGACTTTTCGGTGGCACGCTAACTGTCGATCCTGCTTATACCGGCGGGGCACGGTTTATATTTGTGCATCCTATCTAACTGTCCAGTTTTCGATGAAAATTCCAGGCAGTCTTTCCAGATGTTTTATGTTGTCTGTAACCAGGATTAAGTTGTTATGAATAGCTGCACATCCTATTAAGATATCAAAATCATCAATTAATGTTCCTTTTCTTTTCAAATTAGCTTTGATATCCCCAAATAAAGGTAATGTTCCTGAAACGGAAATTACTTTGAAACGGTCTACTATAAAGGCAACATCTTTTAAACGTTCTTTTTTATTGTCACTGAATGATGCACCAAAATAGAGTTCTCCTAAAGTTATTTCAGATACATAACAATTTTCAGCTTTGGCTTTTAATATCGCCTCGCGAACACCATATTTGTTCTTAAGCATAGATATGCAGATATTGGTGTCTAACAGATAACCTTTAGTTTTCATTAAAATTCGTCTATTATTCGAGTTTGGTTACTGGTTCTGCTTTCCCTGATTTTCCGGACTTCATCTTCAACAGAAGTATCATCTTCCCAAGCTCCTGATAATGCACTGAAGAAATCGGAAGATTTGGATGAGGTTTTTTTTGAATATGTATGCGTGTCTTTTAAAGATTCAGACAATTTGCTGATTAAGTCTAATTTTATATCCGGACTTAATGGAGCCAACAGTTTCATATACCAATCTACGGGATTTAATGCCTGTTCCATAAAGTTTCTCCTTTCTTTTTTACAAAGATAGCTCGTTTGTTTTAAAGTGGCGGTATATTTATGTTGTTTTTTGTTTTAAAGTAGATGGTAAATGGGGAAATTAACTCTGTATAAATTCATAATCCGTTTGGAGAGTGAAAGGGATTATCTATCTTTGTTTGCATGATGAATGTAAAGGATGTGATTAAAAATATACGTTTGCGCTGGGTTGTACTGGTGGTTTTGCTGGTGTTTATCCGGACGACTATGTCTTTTCCTGTGATGGGAGAGTGGTATGCCCGTACGGTTTATCCGGTGTTTTCGGGGGTGTTGTCCCGTTTTTCTTCTCTTTTCCCTTTCTCGATCGGCGATTGCTTCATTTATGGCAGTATTGCAGGGTTGGTAGTCTATCTGGTTTATGCGATTGTGAAACGGCGTCCGTGGTTGAGGACCATCGGGCGGATGGCGGAATTTTTGCTTTGGGTATATGTCTGGTTCTATATGGCCTGGGGGATGAATTATTTCAGAATGAATTTCTATGCCCGGGCGGAGGTGCCTTATGCAGCCTATTCGGAGGATAACTTCCGTTCGTTTCTGGCTGATTACATGGAGGCATTGAATGCTTCTTTTGTTCCTGTCGGGAAGATCGACGAGGCTATCGTGGCGAAGGAAGTGGAGAAAAGCTACCAGGAAATAGCAGGACGTTTCGGCTTGGTCTCGCCTGCAACTTACCTGCATCCGAAACCGATGCTGGTCCCGGCCCTGATGAGCGGTGTCGGCATACTGGGATATATGGGGCCGTTCTTTACCGAATACAATCTGAATCCGGATCTGCTTCCGGTCCAGTATCCTTTCACCTATGCTCATGAAATGGCACATGTACTGGGCATATCCAATGAGGCGGAGGCAAACCTGTACGGCTTTCTGGCATGTTCACGTTCCGAAGTACCGGAAATACGTTTCTCCGCTTATTTCGGTTTGTTGCCTTATGTGCTGGGCAATGCGTACCAGTTGTTGCCGGAAGAGGAATTCAACCGTTGGAAAGAAACGATCTCTCCGGATGTGAAAGATGCCTACAACCGTAAAGTGGCTTATTGGCAGACATTATATAGCCCGACAATCGGCGATATACAGGACACAGTTTATAATTGGTTCCTGAAAGGAAACAACATTCCTTCCGGCCGTCAGAATTATTCGGAAGTGGTCGCTCTTTTAATGGCTCTGGATGCTTCCTCACTAGAAAAATGATCGCGTAACAAGCCAACAGAAATAAATACCTAACGGTAGATATGGATTAAAATAATTCTCTACTTTTGCATATATCAATTATGTAGCAAATATCTAAAACTAATAAGATGAAAAATCAAAGACTGGGATGTGTATTGGCTGGTATAGCTATTTGGGGATTAACGGGGTGTTCGCCGGAATCGATAATCCTTGAAGGTAAAGTTTCGAATCTTTCCGGTAATACGATTGTTTATCGGCCGACAATGGATGGTATATACAATGCGACACAAAGGGATACCTTGTTTCTGCAAGCCGACAGTACGTATCGTATCACTCTTCCGTCTAAAGGAAATGAGAAGATATCTTTCTATATCTATGGGCAAAAATACCTGGGAACGGTTTATGCTGAACCGGGAAAGAATGTACTCGATATCGACGCATCCCTCGAAAATAACCTGAGTATTGAAAATACGTTGGTAAAAGAAAATGAAATAGTAAAAGAACTTTCCCGTTTACAGGAAGAAGTCTTTAATTTGAGAGCACGAAGAGGCGATGCTTTCCAGGTAGCAAAGGATACAGTAGCCTCTTCCGTCTATCAGAAACTGACGGATTATGCGTCGGGAATAGAGCAAAAGATTACAGGGGTGGATGATGTATTCAAAAAGAGGGCGGTACAAGACGTTCGTATGCAGATGTTGCTGGCCTTTATGAACCAATATTTTGGCATTAACTATCAGGGTACGGAAGAAACAAAGAAAGAGTGGGAGGCCGTCTATCCGGAAATGTTGGCATATGCGGATATCAGTCAGCCGGAGAATGTCTTTTCCGAAGCATTTGCTGATGTGATATCCAATGTAGCCGGTATAGAACTTTACATGAAAACAAAACAGCAGCCTAAAGACCGGAATGAAGGTAAACAGAAACTTTTCGACTGGTATAAAAACAATCTAAAAGGGCGTGTACAGGAAGTCGCCATGGCTAACGTGATCCTTGAAGACGCATCGAACGAGAGTTATTCAACGGGGATACCGGCTTTATACGAACAGTTTAAAGAATTGCATCCGGGTAGCACGCTGACTCCGGCATTGGAAAAAGCGATACAGAAAAATATCGCATTCAACAATCAGGAGCTTCCCGAAGACATTCATATACTGAACACCGATAGTGTGCGTTCCTTTAAAGAGATAACCGACCGATATGCCGGCAAAGTTATTTTTATCGATATCTGGGCTACCTGGTGCGGTCCTTGTCGTGAGTCTTTTGCCCATGTGAAACCTTTGCAACAATATGCGAAAGAGAATGACATCGTATTGTTGTATGTTTCTATCGACCGTCCGACCGATGCCGCTTTGTGGAAGAAGATGGCCGGGTATTATAATCTGAAGGGCGACCACGTTATTATTAATGAGTTTTTCAAGATGGATATCTACAATACATTCGGAAATAACGGTGCCTTATACATACCTCATTGCGCTATCATCAATAAGAAGGGAGAGTTGCAATTCAAGAAAGCAGCCAGCCCGGAAGATATGGATAAACTGGCGGAACAGTTACGGGAAGCCGGTGAATGATTCTGAAATCTAACCTTACAATTCAGTAAGCCTTTAAGAAAGCAGGTTTTTGGGGAGTAATAAGAAGATGATCGGTAGATAATCTTTTAAACTGACCCGTAACTGTTTTAAGGCTTGCTGGATACGGTAATTTACCGTTTGGGTGGAAACTTGCAGGATTTCGGCAATCTCTTTATAACTTTTATTTTCAAAGCGATGCATTACAAATGCCTCCCGGTAACTGGGCGGTAAGGCATGTATTGCCTCGATGATATGCTTTTTCAGTTCTTCCGTTTGATAGAAATCGGTATCCTGTAGCATTTCCAGCATATATTCGTAGAAACGTGTTTCTGCCCGCAGTTGTGACTGTTGGCGGGTAAGTTGATTGATGCATTTGTGGTAGACTGCCTTGTACAGGTATTGGCTGAAGGAGGTGTTGAAGGTTTGTATTTCCCGATTTTCCCATAACCATAACATGACATCCTGCACGATCTCTTCGGCATCTTCCAGACTAACAAATCGATTTGCATACGTACATAACATCGGATAGTATCTTCTGAATAAGGTACCATAAGCCTTTTTATCCCCATGTTGCATGGCTGATAACAGAAATGAATCATCTATCGCTTGTGAGGTATTTTTCATATCACTTTCTCCCTGGTTGCAAAGGTAGGTTTTTTGTCGTAGAAAAAAAATATCAAAAAAAAGTGGATTCCCGTTTAGTAATCTGTCGTAGTTCTCTTGTCTAATATATAAACAGGGATAAAAGTGCAGATGGAAACATTCAATATAGATAAGATAGAAGAGATTCTTCCCCGGTATTGTTCCGGTGAGGCAACGATAGAAGAATGCCGGATGGTAGAGGAATGGATCGGGCAGTCGGAAGATAATTACCGGATTGTCAAACAAATGTATGCCATCGATCAGGCAATGGGCACGGTGCGGATGGAATCGCAGGTGAATACAGAGAGGGCTTTGGCTTCCGTCAACCGTAAAATGAGTAAGGAACGTTCGCTCGTAAACTGGTTTACCTGGGTACAGCGGGTGGCAGCTATTCTCTTTGTTCCCCTTCTTATTATCTGGGGCATCGAGCACTTTACTCCCCGGACTGAGATTGCCCGGATGATCGAGATAAAAACAAATCCGGGAATGACGACGACTGTCGACCTTCCTGACGGTTCCAAAGTTTATCTTAATTCAGAATCTTCTTTGATCTATCCTTCTTCTTTCAGTGGAGAAAAGAGAAATGTTCAACTAAAAGGAGAGGCATTCTTTGAAGTACAGAAAGATCCTGAGCATCGTTTTATCGTATCCGGTCCTTGTCATACACAGATTGAAGTATTGGGAACTTCTTTTAATGTAGAGGCGTTCGAGAGAGATTCGTTTATCTCCACAACGTTGGTGGAAGGGAAAGTCCGCTTTGCTTATCAGAAGAATCAGAAACTTGCTACGGTAGAGATGAAACCCGGACAAAAACTGCTGTATGATACAACCTCTTCTCAGGTTAAGCTGCTTCGGACAAGTGGTGAAACAGAGACTGCCTGGAAAGACGGAAAGATCGTTTTCCTGGCAACTCCGTTACCGGAAGCATTGCGGATGTTGGAGAAACGTTTTAATGTAAACTTCGTATTATCCAATGACCGCCTTCGTAGTGAAGCCTTCAACGGTACTTTCACAAACCAGCGTCTGGAACGTATATTGGAAATATTTAAAATATCATCGAATATAAAATGGCGTTATCTGGATACCCAGAATACGACAAATGAGAGAGCGAGAATAGAAATTTATTAATCTAATTGAAAAGATCATGAAAAGCAAACCACCCTAAAGAAAAACATCCGGAGAAATATTGGCGTATTTCACCGGATGGAAAGAATTAATTTAAAACGCTTGTTTGGCGACAAGCTGTAGTAAATCACTTTTATTAATTAGATCAGTACAAAGTTATGCAAAAACATTTTAATACCCAACAGTTTTGGGTAGCAGAGTTTCTGCGGTTTATCTTAAATAAAATACCGAGAGTTATGAAGTTATCAGTCTTCTTACTATTATGTTCCATAGGTTTGGCGCAAGCAACAGACAGCTATGCACAGAAGGCTACTGTGAATTTGGAGATGCGGAACCAAACGGTAAAAGAAGTGTTGGATGAGATCGAGGAACAATCAGATTTCTCTTTCTTCTTCAATATCAAACATGTCGATCTGCATCGGAGAGTCTCTGTCGTAGCTAAGAAAAGCGATATATTTAAAGTGCTGGAAACTGTGTTTGCTGGTACGGATGTGCGTTATTCGGTGGTGGATAAGAAGATTATTTTGTCGACGGAAAAACAGGAACTTCAGCAAAAAGAGGGAAAAAGAATAAAAGGAGTTGTTAAGGATGAACGTGGTGAACCTATTATAGGGGTAAATGTGATAGAGAAAGGAACAACAAACGGGATAGTCACTGATGCTGATGGAAAATATGAGTTGACAGTTTCTCCCGAAAGTACTCTTTCTTTTTCTTATATAGGGTATAATACACAAGAGATAAAAGTAGGAAAAAGCGAAGTGATGAATGTTTCTCTTCGCGAAGATACAGAAGTTTTGGATGAATTAGTTGTTGTGGGATATGGAACGCAGAAGAAAGTGAATTTGACGGGAGCTGTTACAGAAATAAAATCAGAAGACTTTATTGAGGACAGGCCTATAACACAACTTGGACAGTCTTTACAAGGTAAAGTTGCAGGTTTACAAGTTTCCAAATCAAATGGTAAGCCGGGATCAGGTTATTCATTTAATGTCCGTGGTACAACTTCATTAAATGGTGGAGGACCATTGGTTCTCGTTGATGGTGTTGAAATGAATGCCAATACGATTCCACCTGAAGATATTGAGTCTATTTCGGTATTAAAAGATGCCGCTTCTTCTGCTATTTATGGAGCACGTGCAGCATTTGGTGTTGTTCTTATTACTACAAAATCAGGTACTTTTGATAAAAAAATTGAAGTCAATTATTCCAATAACATATCTTGGAGTAAACCGACAGATTTACCTGAAAAAGTTGATCCTGAAACTCAGATAAAATATGGTGGATATGCATGGGGTAATAAATCAGGATCTTATGATAGTTATTGGGGGCATAGTGTAAGTACCTGGTTGGATTTATATGAAAATACGACAGAAAGGAATACGTATAAAATTGTTGATGGAGTATTTTATCCATTAGGTAATACTGATATGATTAAGGTAATGACTGAAACTGGTTTCCTTCAAAGACATAATGTTTCTGTCAATGGAGGTAGTAAGAAAGTTGCTTATCATATTAGTGCAGGATTGATGAATCAAAATGGTGTGTTGACCAGGGATAGGGATAAATATAGTAGAAAAAATATAAGTATTAAACTAAATTCTAATGTTACCGATTGGTTGTCATTACAATTATCTTCAAGTTATATTAGGAACAAAACTGAATTTCCGTATATTCCTCAAGGTGATTGGTATTTATATAGTGTATCTTATCTTCGTCCTACGTTTTGGCTTACAGGGATAAACGACATACATAATTTACCCTATGGTTATTCACCTCAGATTATAGATTATGGTGCACAGAATTATAATTTAAACAATAATTATAATCTACAATTTATGACGACAATTAAACCTATAAAAGGTTTAGAATTGAATGTAAGATATACTTATAGGAGAAATGATGGAGAAGATTTCTTTCATCAAAACAGTTATCAGACTGTACATCCTATGAGTGGTGGTGTTGAATATTATAAAAATGAGGTGAATTATTTACAACGAGATGATAAATCAAGCAATTATCAGGTATTTGATTTGTGGGGGCAATATGAAAAATCCTTTGGAAATCATAAATTCAGATTAATGTTAGGATATAATCAAGAATTATATACATCTCGCAGTTTCTTTGCAAAAGGAGAGAAATTGGTTTCTGATAATGTTCCTTCACTGGATTTGTCAATGGGTAATACTTATGTCGGTGATGATTTGAGTGAATGGTCTACCAGATCAGGATTCTTCCGATTTAATTATAACTATAAGGAAAAGTATTTATTGGAAGTGGTAAATCGATATGATGGTTCTTCTAAATTTAGAAAAGACAGTCGATTTGTTTATTTGCCTTCTGCCTCTTTAGGTTGGCGAGTATCGGAGGAAAGTTTTATGGATTGGTCAGATACTTTTTTAGATAATTTAAAATTAAGAGCATCTTATGGGATACAGGGAAATCAGTCTATTTCTCCTTATGCATTTATACCAACCTACGGAACCGGATTATCTAATTGGATAGTGGCAGGAAAAAAGGCTGTAACAATAACACCTAGAGGAATTGTAAATGATAATTTCACATGGGAAGAGGTGAAAAATTTGAATTTAGGTGTTGATTTAGGATTATTTTCCAATCGATTGACATCAACATTTGAATGGTATTCTAGAAAAACGGAAGGAATGTTGATGCCGGGTGAAGTTTTACCTGGTGTTTTGG
Organism: Parabacteroides goldsteinii DSM 19448 = WAL 12034; assembly: GCF_000969835.1. Lineage (GTDB taxonomy): Bacteria > Bacteroidota > Bacteroidia > Bacteroidales > Tannerellaceae > Parabacteroides > Parabacteroides goldsteinii. The sequence goes on along the minus strand of NZ_KQ033912.1, from coordinate 434,337 downwards.
GAACAAGTGTTCCAAAAGAAAATGCGGCTGACTTACGTGTTAATGGCTGGGAGTTGTCTGTAAATTGGAATGATCAAATAGGTGATTTTTCTTATAATGTAGGTTTTAATCTTTATGATTATAGAACTAAGATTGTGAAGTTTGCTAATCCTACTGGATTATATACTAGTAATTATGAAGGAGAATATTTAGGAGAGATTTGGGGATACGAAACTGATCGCTTTTTTACAGAAGATGATTTTATCGTAGATTCTGAAGGTAATAGAAAATATAAAGACGGAATTCCAAATCAAGACATAATAACAGGTAACAGAGTGCCAATGCCCGGAGATGTAAAGTATAAGGATTTGAATAATGATGGTAAAATAGATTATGGTAATAATACATTAGAAAATCCTGGTGATAAGCGTATAATAGGAAACTCATCACCTCGTTACCAATTTGGAGTTAATATGGGAGCTCAGTATAAAGGGTTCGATATGTCCCTGTTCTTCCAAGGTGTTGGAAAAAGGGATCTTTGGATTAGTAATAGTTTAATATTTGCCTTCTCTGAGAGTTATGAGTCTTTGTTTAAGCATACTATGGATTTTTGGACTCCTGAAAATACAGATGCTTATTATCCTAGACCTATTGCTGATTGGGCATGGAACAGACAAGTTCAAACAAAATATTTACAAAATGCAGCTTATGTTAGATTGAAGAATTTAACAATAGGCTATTCATTACCTAAATCGTTATTGTCTAAATTATATTTATCAAAATTACGCTTGTTTGTAAGTGCTGAAAACTTATTAACGTTTACACCATTACCTAAAGGTATAGATCCAGAAATAGGAGGTAGTCATACTTATCCATTTGCTAAAGAGATTTCTTTCGGTGTAGATATTAAATTTTAAAATTGTAAGTTATGAAGAAGAAAACATTATTAGTTACAATACTTTTGAGTACGGCTTTTTCTGCATGTAATGATAGTTTTCTGGAAAAATATCCGGGAGATAAGATGACAGAAGAAACTTTATGGCAATCAGAGGCTGATTTTAGAGGATATGCATTGAACTTATACGACTTTCATGGATTTGGAGTTGGGAATGATCAGAATGTAATTCAAAATAATTCAGATGAAATTTGTCGGGGAGCTATGAACCAAAATAGCCGAATATTTGATCGAAGAGTAATTCCGGAGACAGGTGGTTCATGGAGCTGGAAAAAGTTAAGGGATATAAATATAATGGTAACTGCCGCAAGAAATTGTAATTTGGATGAAGATGTTAAATTGCATTGGGAGGGAGTTGCACGTTTTTTCCGAGCTAAAGAATATTTTTCAAAGGTAAAAGCATTTAATGATGTACCTTGGATTGGAAAGGAGTTAACAACTTCTAGTGAAGAGTTATTTAACCCTAAAGATCCAAGAGCATTAGTCATGGACTCTGTTTTGGCGGATATAAACTTTGCTGTTGAACATATCCGTATAGATGATGAGGAAAATCAAGTGAATAGAGATGTCGCTTTAGCCTTAAAATCTGAAATTTGTTTGTTTGAGGGTACTTATCGTAAGTATCATAAGGAGTTGAATTTACAAGATTGGGAAAAATGGTTGAAAGAGTGTATAAAGGCTTCAGAAACATTAATGGAAAGAGGTTATACCTTGTGTGAGGATTATAGATCCTTATATTCATCTTTGGATTTGGCAGGTAATCCGGAAATTATTCTTTATAAGCAGTATGAAGCTGGTGTTATATCAAATCAAATGACAACTGCTATATCTTCTGGAGAATCTTCTACCGGTACATTTGGGGGAACAAAGGATGCGGTTGAAGCTTACTTATGTAAAGATGGACTACCTTATGGTGTAAGTCCGTTACATCCAAAAGCGATAGCAGGAGAACCTGAATTTTTAGAAGAAGAGTTTAAGGATAGAGATCCACGCTTGTTGATGTCGTTTGTTTTACCGTATAATGATTCTAATCCAACTCAACTTCCGGCCATGGATCATAATTATTCAGGAGATTTACCTCCATTTATGCCGGCTTTTACAGGTGAGGGTTATATTCATTCTCCTTCTGGTTATCATATTTATAAATATTGGAATCCAGACTCACCCAATACAGATGCAACTACCGGTATAACAGATGCTCCGATTTATACATTAAGTATAATCTTGCTAAATTATGCTGAGGCAATGGAAGAGTTGGGTTTATGTACAAATGATGTTTTGGATAAATCCATAAATTTATTGAGGCGAAGAGTTGGTATGTCTGATTTAACGGTTGAATTTGCTAATAAAATAAATGATCCAAAGAAAGGTAAATTTGCGCCTGAAATTTCACCTTTGTTATGGGAGATTCGAAGAGAAAGACAAGTAGAATTGATATTTGACGGTTCTCGTTTTTCTGATATTTTACGTTGGAAAAAAGCCAGTTATTTCTCAAAACCTTTTGTGGGTTGTTATGTGGATCTGGAAAAAAGGCCACAAGCTGCCTATAATGAGGATGGAACACCTAAATTTAAAGCAATCTTGGGCGATCGTGAAGGGAATGTGATACCAGGAGCGACAAAAGGTTATGTTTTACCATATAATGGTGAGTTACAACCTGTATATAGTGATAATGATTTGAAGCTATATTATGAACCTATAAATAAACAAGAATTGACTTTAAATCCTAATCTTACTCAGAGTCCAGGTTGGGAGAATGAATAATAATAACATAACATGGTTTGGATTTTCATCCAAACCATGTTATTACATTGGAAAATTATGAAAAGAAAGTTGTTTATATTTGTATTTTTATTTTCAGTCTTTAAAGTAGTATCTCAAGAGCAATTTCATGCATTAGAGGAACATTGGGAACCCCAATGGGAAAAAATAAGAGTAACTTCTTATAATATATTATCAGCATTTAATAAAGAGGAGAGAAAAGATCAATTGGTGAATTGGTTAAAGCAACAAGATCCGGAGGTGTCTGCTTTTCAAGAATTGAGTATGACTCAGAAACAGTTTGCGGATTGTGCTAAATTATGGGGACATCCTTATGTGATTATTTTAAAAGAAAAAGGATTATCTGTAGGAATATCATCAAAAAAACCAATCGAGGTAATATCTAAGAATATGAGTTTTCACCATGGTTTTTTACATGTGAAAACTTTTGGAATAGATTTTATTGTAACACATTTACATCCAGGTTCTTGGAAAAAGAGATTGAAAGAGGCAGATATATTGGTTGATTATATAAACACCAATAAGCTAGACAGTTTGTTTTTGATGGGAGATATGAATGCTCATTCACCGATGGATGCAGACTATTTAGAAAATAATTCAGTATTACTACCATTGATGCGAGGAGGAATTAACAGTGAAAATTTCCCCGCAGGGAATTTTGATTATTTTGCTATTTCAAAATTGTTAGGTACTCCTTTGTTGGATGTTATACAACCTTTTGTTCCTGTAGAAAAGAGGATGTCTTTTCCGAGTCATTTGTTAATGACGACATCAAAGCAAGATTATCGTTTGAAAAAAAGAAAGGAAAGAATTGACTTTATATTAGCATCACCTAAAATAGCTCCTTTTGTAGTTGATGGTTATGTGTTTAATGGGAGGGAAACAGATTATATATCGGATCATTATCCAGTTTGTGTGGATATATTGGTTGATAAACGGTTAGAGAAATAATATTTCCTTACTATTGATTTTGGATAAATCATTCAGCTCCGAAAGATAATTTTTCTATATTGTGTTGTTAGAGCAATTATCTGACTTCAAATATATTTCTACAGATTTTGTACTTGCAATAGTTTAATTTGATAATACTATTGACTTTTTAAAGGATTTATGGATAGAAGACGTTTTTTACAATCAACTATTACTTTTGTGAGCGGATGCGCTATAGCTCCGTTTTTAAATGCTTGTGGAAAAGAGGTTAATGTGAGGTTTGGTTTAATAACAGACTTACATTATGCATTTAGAGAGTCAAATAATACAAGGTGTTATAAAGATTCTTTCGCAAAAACACAAGAAGCATTAGATGTGTTTGAAAAGCATAATTTAGACTTTATTATAGAATTAGGAGATCTAAAAGATCAAGGTTTAAATCCTCAAAAAGAAGAGACAATCTCTTATTTAAGGGATATAGAGAAGTTATTGCAAAGTTTTTCTGGAAGGGTTTATCATGTTTTAGGAAATCATGATATGGATAGTATTTCGAAATTAGATTTCCTATCTAATATCAAGAATCCTGATGAAGTAAATGGTAAAAGCTATTATTCATTTAAGCATGGTGGATTGAAATTTATAGTTTTAGATGCAAACTTTAGGGAAGACCAAAGTGATTATGATTCTGGTAATTTTAATTGGGAGATCGCATTGGTTCCAGATAAAGAGTTAGAATGGTTACGACAAGAATTGCATGAAGGTAAAGAACCTGTTATTATATTTATACATCAGCTATTAGATAAGGGTTCAGGCTTATACGAGGGTTTGTATGTAAAGAATGCTGAACAGGTAAATCAAGTATTAATTGAATCTCAACGTGTCTTAGCTGTTTTTCAAGGGCATCATCATGAAGGATCTTATTCTTTTCAAAATCATATTCATTATTTCACAATGAATGGTATGATAGAAGGGGATTTTCCAGAAAATAATGCTTATGCGATAGTTGAAGTATATCCAAATAAGAATATAAAGTTAATAGGATTTGGAAATACGCCGAGTAAGGATTTGAAAAGTTGTTGAAGGTTAACAAGATTGAAGTACATTAAAAAGGTTATAGTCGTCCTGTCATTTGCCATTGCAATATTACAATAGACATTATATAGATTAAATTGTTATATAGCTCATTTTATGACTGATTCTAAAGTTGTGTAACCCACAAGCAATAAGAATCACCATATCTTCGAAACCGAATTTATGGCATCTAAATCGTTCTTTGACAATACGGCATTTTTTTAGCGGCTGTCACTATGAACCTTATAGTAGCAGTCGCTATTGTTTTGTTAAACCTGTATGTTGCATTCGTGGTCAGTTCCCATATACCTCCTATTGTTTTGTCAGTACACATTCCGGATGTTTCAACTTCCATTTGTGTGGAAGTAGATTCAAAAGTTCTTCTTGAGTTGCCTTTTTGTGATAAGGCATTTGTGCGATGACATCGTTCAGGTATACCCTTGGGTTTACATCAAGTGCCTTACATGTGGCCAGCAAAGAACATATGACAGACATATTAACCGCTGCTTCGTGATTACCACAGAAGAGAAGATTTTTTCTGCTCAAAGTAATGGGTCGTTGGACATTTTCCGCCAGATTATTATCCCAGTACAGGCGGCCATCGTCCAGGCATCTCATAATATTATCCCATTTGGTATAGGCATATGTAATGACCTTGCCTGTCAAAGAACTTGGACTGTATTTAATGCCTTCTGTCTCCATCCAGACCTTCATTGCCTCCATGATTGGCCTGGACAGTTCCTGACGCGTCTGTCTGCGCTCATCATATGACAGGCCGGCTTCGTCACACTGACGTTCTATTTTATAGATATGCTGTATCTGAGTCAGTGCATGTTGGGCCATCTCCCTGTTTTCATCCAACGTTTGCTCAAAATGACGACGGATATGAACCAGACAGTTGAGCAGCCGCACGTTGGGGTTGGTTTTGAAGGCTGTTTCATAGCCTGCAAAACCGTCACATTGAAGATATCCCTTGAAGTTATATTGATTTGCCAGGGATTCGATGACCGCTCCGGCTCGTGATCCTCCGTCGTAATGGAAGATGACCAGTTTCTCCATGACTGATCTTACCATCCAAAGATATTCCTTGTCGGCCTTGTGCTTTTCCCTGTTAATGACCGGAACTGTAGTCTCGTCCGCTTGTACATAGTCGCAGAAGAAGACTTCCCGTTTGAGTTCTTCATACAGAGGCTTAAGCAGTTCTACTGTTTTCTTGAACCAGCCGGTCAGTGTACTTTCGGTCAGACCTTTCATTCCAAGATGGCGGTATTGTTGTATCTGACGGTAGAACGGGACATGATATTCATACTTCTGAAGCAATATTTCGGCAAGAAGACTGGTATCAGCGATGCACTTGTCGACCGGCATCAGCGGCATGGGAGCTATTTCTACGCCTTTCGGTTCTATTGTATCGGTCTCCAATACGGGTAAGTCCTCTGTCATTTTGCGGTTCTGACGATTTCGTTTTCCGTCTTCCACCGATTCCTTCTCAATCTTTTTCACAGCCTCGTCCCGCTTTTCTTCCACCTGTTGCCGGAGTCCGGAAAACTCGCCGGCAAAGAGATCGGGCATATTAGGATCATATACGCGGAGTTTCTCCGATTTACGACCAAAGAGCTGACGGTTCAGCCATGCGACCTGAGCCGTCAACTCCTTGATACGTTCCTGCAGATTTTTTATCTGTTCGGATTGATTCTTATTAGTAGTAGACAATGAGACTATAGAGGCATTCAGCCCTTCTGTCGTCTTGAGTAATATTTCCTTTTCTTCCATTGTCTGTACCTTTTTGTTGATGTAAATATACTAAATTATAGTGAATTACACAACAATATCCGTACTTTTGCTCTCACTGAGAAGCATGTTATACATGGTATTCCTTACGTTCAGCCCTCAACCGCCGGAGCCTCTGTTCCGGGTTTTCCTGTATGCCTTCAACCATCATCACCAGGTCGCGCCACTCCATGGGGTAGCTGTTTGATTTGGAATCATACTCCGGCAGTTTGAAGCGACCGGCCTCCAGGCGTTTTACATACATTACCATACCTCCGTCTTCGGCATGAAGCAGTTTCATGAGTCTGCGGCTGGAGCCGATGAAGATGAAGACATCACCGTTCCTCACTTCACTGTTCATCTTCTCATGTACCACTCCGCATAGCGAACTGATACCCTTGCGCATATCTGTCCTGCCCGGACACAGGAAGTAGCGCATCGTGTCGTTCAGGTTAAACATGGCCGCCTCGAAGACTTTGGCTTAAAACTTCCATCAGTATATCTTTTGAACCGCTTCCAAAGTGGGCACGAAGCCCATTGGGAAACAGCAGGGCCACACCATAAAGCAATTGTTCTTCCTGGAAAGACTCCGTAACTGCCTGTTTAAAACTGATGGGAGCCAACTCCTGTCTGACACTGTTACTGTCAGCGGAACATTTTCTACGCCGGTAGTGATAGGTTGAATAACTTACACCTATCTGTTGAAGGTACGACTTCAACGGCAGGTTGCTTTGTTGCACCTGTAATTCTAATTCTTCAAATTCTTGTCTGTTCATAATAATTGAGATTTGATTGTATTCGCTGCCGCAAAGCTACAACCAAACCTCAAAGTCTAAAAGGTGCATTTCTTCGAATGCTTACGAAAATTGTTTCCGTCGCGGACTTTCTCATGACCTTAAACTACCATTTCGATTATGTAAAACGGTGTTTTGTGTCGGCAAAAACGGCACTTATTCGGAAAAAGAACAGTTCCCCATCCGTTTTCTTTCGGGCGAGAACTATTTTGGTGCGGTTGCCCTGATGATGGTAGAGGTATCTTTTTTCAAACAAAAGTTTTTTAATAATCCATTATCTCTATTTTTTAATTACTTTTGTCTTGGTACGAAAACAAAAGCAGATTATGGCAACACTTTATCCGATAGGTATACAGAACTTTGAAAGTCTTCGTAAAGACGGTTTTCTTTATGTTGATAAGACCGCATTGATTTATCAATTGGTTCAGACGGGACGTTATTATTTCCTGAGCCGCCCCCGCCGTTTCGGTAAAAGCCTGTTGATATCTACTTTGGAAGCCTATTTCCAGGGAAAGAAAGAGTTATTCAAAGGTTTGGCGATGGAGCAGTTGGAGAAGGATTGGATAGAGTATCCGATTCTGCATTTGGATTTGAATACCGGCAAGTATGACTCGGTGGAACAATTGATGTATGTCTTGGATGATACGTTACATAATTGGGAACTCCTGTATGGGCGTTCGGAAACGGAGAAGACACCTGAACTTCGTTTTAAGGGAATTGTTCGCCGTGCATATGAGAAGACGGGGCGGCGTGTGGTCATCCTGGTGGATGAATATGATAAGCCATTGTTGCAGGCGATTGGCAATGAAGCACTCCAGGAAGAGTTCCGTAATATGCTGAAACCCTTCTATGGGGTATTGAAGACGATGGACGGTGCGATCCGCTTTGCCTTGCTGACCGGTGTCACGAAGTTTGGCAAAGTAAGCGTGTTCAGCGATTTGAATAACTTGGACGATTTGTCCATGCGTGATCCGTATGTAACCCTTTGCGGCATATCGGAAGAAGAGTTGCATGCCTATTTTGATGACGATATCCATGCATTGGGAGCTTCGTTGAACCTCACGTTTGAAGGGACTTGTTCTTTGCTGAAGAAGCAGTATGACGGTTATCATTTCACGGCAGGCAGTCCGGGCGTTTATAATCCGTTCAGTCTTTTGAATGCCTTTAAATATAAGCAGTTGGGTAGTTATTGGTTTGAGACGGGAACCCCCACTTATTTGGTAGAATTGTTGAAGCGCACGGATTATGACTTGTATCGCATGGCGCATACGGAAACGGATGTGGACGTGTTGAACAGCATTGATGCCGTTTCATACAATCCCATACCGGTCATTTACCAAAGTGGTTATCTGACGATCAAGGATTATGATCCGGAGTTTAAGATGTACACGCTTGGTTTTCCAAACGAGGAAGTCGCCGAAGGTTTTACCCGTTATCTGTTGCCTTTTTATACATCCGTAAAAGCGGGTGACACCGCATTCCAAGTTCAACATTTTGTTAGAGATATCCGTAAGGGTGATGTGGATGCGTTCTTAGTTCGCCTTCAAAGTTTCTTTACCGATACGCCTTACGAGTTGATCCGCAATTTGGAGGTACATTACCAGAATGTCTTGTTTATAGTTTTCAAGCTGGTCGGTTTTTATGCCCAAGTGGAATATCGTACATCACGTGGTCGTATAGATTTGGTGTTGCAGACCGACCGTTACTTTTATGTCATGGAGTTCAAGTTGAATGGAACGGCAGAAGAGGCATTGCAACAGATCGAAGACAGGCAATACGCTTTGCCGTTCGCATCCGACCCGCGGACTCTGTTTAAAATCGGTGTGAGTTTCGATAATGAAACGCGGAATATTGCGGAGTGGATCGTCCGGTCGTAAGATTCTCTTTCTCTGAAAAAAGTTTTTCGAAAATAATCCTTCATTCCTTCATCTGTAAAAGCTTGTTGTTTATTATCAATGTTTTTCAGATGAAGGCAATGAATAAACCCTAGTGCTTCGATACCCGTTTTTCTCCAATTTACCTTCATCGATCAGCTTTTTCAGGTCTTCTAAAGCACGATACTTGGAACAACCTGTCAGTTCCCGGTAATCGCTGCAAGTGATATAGTGATGTTTTTCCAGATATTCCATCAGCCTGCGGACCCGTTCCCCGAAAGGGGGTAACACTCCTTTTCCTTCCGGCATGCGTTCCAGATCCATTGTTTTTAATTTACTTTTCAGGTATTTTCCGCAGCGGAAGTTGACATTCTTGAAATGAATCGATTCGCTACGGATTTCCTTCTTATCCATGACCGGGCGTGAAGAAAGCGAAACGCTGAGGAAGCCAAAATTCTCTACTTCGACATTGTAGCCTTGTTCCAATCTGTCGGCTACCACATCTGCAAGGACCCGTAAAGCCCCTTTGATGTCTGCTCCCGAAATTCCCGAACGGTTTTCGACTTCTTCGATTAAATCGTCGGTATGGAGTGTCCCGAGAGGTACTACACGCGGATGCAACGCTTGTTTTTTCTTCTCTCCAGTAGGGTTCGGAGTGCGAACCATTCGATATCTTGCACACATATCAGTTATTGTTTAAGGTGTAACCAGGCATCCGGTAATGCCGGAGTGCTTTCTTTTAATTTATCTGCCAACTGTCATACGCTTGTTTGAAAGCTGACAAACGCTTGTAAGACTACTGTTGAATAAGCGTTTGACAATTGACAAACAAGAAAGAATAACGCACTAAAGATATAAATAATAATCGATAGAAACCTTGTTGTCCATAGCTTTTTTTCTTATCTTTAAACAGAAAATACACCTTAAATTACAAGCAAATGAATATAACACAGTATAAAGACGGAAGTAAGTCCGTTAAAACCTTTTCGCTTAGTGAATTAGTCGATACGATGAAGGACCGTGCGTCCGGTCGTGCAGTAGAAGAATTCCGGGACAACCCGGAGGATACTCCTCCGGGTTGTCCTTGTCCGGCGGCAAGTAAACTGCCCCGGATTGTTTTTGGTGCCGAATACCGGAAGAAGAACGGAGAGATGAAAATGGCAGCCTACAATGGTCTTGTCCTTCTCGAAGTCGGTAATCTGTCCGGGTATACGGAGGCGACGGAGGTGCGACGGAAGGCAGCCGGTTCGCTGCAAACACTGCTTGCTTTTATCGGCTCAAGCCGTAAAAGTGTGAAGATTGTTGTACCTTTTACATTGCCGGACGGTTCTTTGCCTCGTAACTGTGAACTGGCGGGGTGGTTTCATGCACATGCTTACCAATTGGCACTCAATTATTACCGGATGCAATTGCAGCGGGATATCGCTTTCCGGCAACCGGTTATAGAGCAGTCTTGCCGTATCTCCTATGATCCCGATCTTTATTATAATCCGGCGGCTGTTCCGGCAACACTCGAACAGCCTTTGCAAATGCCTGGCGAACCGACTTTTCGCGACGTGAAACAGCAAGAACCGTTGCCGCTTCAGCGGATGGAGGCGGGGCACGAACGTAGTAGTTCTGTTTATCTGCTCTATCAGGTAGCTCTGAAAAAGGCGATAGAGGAGGTGAAAAAGGAACTGGGGGATGCGGAAGAGGACACGTTGTTGGTCCGTTTGGCAGAGAATTGCCTGCGGGCAGGCATACCGGAGGAAGATGTGCTGAAATGGTCGTATGCGAACATGCACTTCCGGCGTAGTGAAACGGAATTGCGGGCGGCTGTGCATAATGCCTATCTGCTGGATAAATATTATGGTGTTGGTCCGGTGATGCCGGCTTGCCAGAATCTGGTGCTCCGGATGGAAGAGTTTATGAAACGACGGTATGAATTGCGACGGAATGAGTTGAAAGGGGAGGTGGAGTATCGCGAGCGGCGTTCCTATTATTATGATTTTTTCCCGGTCACAGAGGAGGTGCTCAATACGATCTCTTTGCATGCACAAGCCGAAGGACTTGATTTATGGGATCGCGATGTGAAACGCTATATCTATTCCAATAAGATACCGCTGTTCAATCCGCTGGATGATTATTTGGATCATTTGCCCGAATGGGATGGGAAAGATCATATCCGTGCATTGGCGGATACCGTGCCGACATCGTCGAAACTGTGGCGCAATCATTTTTATCGCTGGTTTTTGGGGCTGGTTGCCCAATGGAAACAGATGAGTAGCGTGTATGCCAACAGTGTCTTGCCTTTGCTGGTGGGTGAGCAGGGATGTGGAAAGTCTACCTGGTGCCGTAATCTGTTGCCGCCTGTTCTGCGCGACTTTTATACGGATAGCATTGATTTTGGGAATCGCCGTGACGCCGAACTGATGCTGCATCGATTTGCCCTGATCAATATCGATGAGTTCGATTCGGTGGGGGCTTCCCGCCAGTCTTTCCTGAAACATCTGCTTCAGAAGCCGGAGGTGAATACCCGCAAGCCTTATAAATCGAGTGTTCGGGTGTTGAAACGGTATGCCGGATTTGTCGGGACTTGTAATAATATGGACCTGTTATCCGATCCGACCGGTAGCCGTCGTTTCCTTTGTGTTGAAATTAAAGGGGAGATCGACCGCCGCTATTTGGTTGACCATGACCAGCTATATGCTCAGGCCATTTATTTGTTGCGGGCAGGCGAACGTTATTGGTTTACGCATGAAGAGGAACTGGCTGTTACTCGGCAGAATGAGGCATTTGAGCAAGTGCCGGTGGAAGAGCAGTTGTTGTTGCAGTATTTTCGTGCCGTTCCTGTTGGGGAAGATGGAGGCGATTGGTTATCAGTAGCTGAGATCATGCAACATATCCGTAAGCGTAGCCGCCTTAGTTTCAGTAACACAACGATCAATGGCTTTGGCCGTTTGCTGCGCCGAAATAACTATCCTTCTCGCCACGCTTTGCGTGGAAATTTGTATCATGTAGAGGAGATCGGATGATATTCTTCATTTTGTTCATCTGCAAGGCGTTTATTTTTAGTGTTATAGCTTTGCAGATGAATAAATGAAGGAAAAAATGGGAAAACTTTTATTCGGCATATATGGCATAGAGCAAGCGGATGGTTTATAACTGTATTGTAGTTTCAGAAAAAATGAATGTATGTAAGTTTGATTAGTTACGGCAGTAAACTTTTTGTACTTTTGTAGATATTATCGTACATAATAATAAAGGCATAATGAAAGACTCGATAGCTTATTTACCCAAGGACAAGCAGGAAGATTTAAACTTTCTGGTTAATGAGATACTGAAAAGGCTACCTCAGGTGGAGTTTATTATTCTGTATGGTAGCTATGCAAGAGGAAATTATGTACGCCGTAGCATACGGATTGAAGATGGCGGTATTCCTACCGTCAAAATATCCGATTATGATATCTATGTGATAACCAGTGGTATCAATAGTAAAAAGGCTGAGACTGTTCTGGATAACGTGGAAGATATATTTTTTTCCGGAAAGGATTTTGACCGGGATACTCCTGTCCAGTTTATCAATGATGATATTAAGATAGTAAATAAGTACCTGGAGGAGGGACGATATTTCTATACACAGATTAAACAGGAAGGAATTGTTCTGTATAATAGCGGTAAATACAAACTGGCTCGCCGCCGGAAACTAAATTATGCAGAGATAAAGGAACAGGCGCAGGAATATTTTGATGAAAAATTAAATGAAGCGAATGAATTTTTAGTAGATACAATCAATGCGTTTAATAGAGGAAATTATAAAAGAGCTTCGTTTTATCTTCATCAAGCCTGTGAGAACTATTATTATGCGATCCGATTGACTTATACCTTGCGCAATAACAAACAGCACAATCTATCAAAATTGTCTTCATCAGTTAGAAGCTATTCTGAAGATCTGAAAACGGTATTTCCACAAGATACACTTGAAGAAAAACGGCTTTTTACTTTATTAAAGGCTGCTTATGTGGATGCCCGGTACAATCCGCATTTTGTCGTTACCAAAAAAGATATCGATCAACTAACTCCGAAAGTAGAATTGTTAAGGGATATAACAAAACGGATTTGTGAATCGAAGATTAAGGAGTATGCGGAGAAAGTTTTGTGAAACTTGTCAGGTTTGTTGTTGCTGCAATTCGATTATGATTTCATCGGTAATATATGCATCGCTCATCGTTATTAAAGGATATTCTTTATTAAGTAAGAGAGCATATATATTACTATTATAGAATAGATGCAATGCTTTTACGGGAGAAACTTTTAGTTGTTTAGCTAGTTGCATCACAATCCGACTGTATTTATTCCATACTAAAACATCTATCATAGTTTGTTTATTTAAGCGTTTGTGTTTCCGCTGTACTTCCGTGAAAGACTTTCATGATTGTTTCTCTTTTTCTTTATAATATCTTTCCCAATTATCCAGAGCTTCTATCAATGTGTCCGCAATGTATTCCCGACTTTGAGTATGAAGCATGTCATATCCCTCGATAAGGTAACGGGTGATGAGATCGACCTTTTCTAATCGATTATAAAGGACTGGGGCAGGAATACCAGTTTTTTGTGCTGCACTTTCGATGGCAAAAACCACAAACTCCATGAGTTTATCGTCTATCGCTCGGAATATATGTGTTGCTTCTTGTTGCATATTTCATTCTATATACTTATCTGCATTACAAAGATACTAATAAAAGCGCAAAAGAGAAATATGTTTTTTCTAATTAGAATTAAATCACTAACTTTGCGGCATTTTTAGAAGAAAGATAAATATAACGCGAAATGAGTAAGAAATTTGCCGAATATTCTAAGTTTGACTTATCGAATGTCAATAAAGAGGTGCTGAAGAAGTGGCAGGATGGAGACATCTTCCACAAGAGTCTTGAAATCCGCGAAGGATACCCCTCATTTGTATTTTACGAAGGACCGCCTTCTGCAAATGGTATGCCGGGTATTCACCACGTTATTGCCCGTTCGATTAAGGACATTTTCTGCCGTTACAAGACCATGAAAGGATTCCTGGTCAACCGTAAGGCGGGATGGGATACGCACGGCCTGCCGGTTGAGTTGGGCGTGGAGAAATCCATGGGTATAACCAAGGAAGATATCGGCAAGAAGATTTCTGTCGCTGACTATAATGCAGCTTGCCGCCGCGATGTGATGAAGTTTACCAAAGAATGGGAAGACCTCACCGATAAGATGGGCTACTGGGTGGATATGGAAAATCCGTATATCACCTACGATAACCGTTACATCGAAACGCTGTGGTATCTGCTGAAAGAATTATATAAGAAAGGTTTGCTGTACAAAGGATATACGATCCAACCGTATTCGCCGGCAGCCGGAACAGGTCTTAGCTCACACGAGTTGAACCAGCCGGGATGCTATCGCGATGTGAAGGATACGACCTGTACGGCACAATTCCATATCCTCGATCCGAAGCCCGAAATGGCACAGTTCGGTGATGCATTCTTCCTGGCATGGACGACTACTCCGTGGACATTGCCTTCAAATACGGCTCTTTGCGTAGGTCCGAATATCACTTATGTGGCTGTTCAGACGTACAATCCGTATACCGGTATGCCGATGACTGTCGTGTTGGCAAAGGATTTGATGGATGCACATTTCAATCCGAAAGCTGCCGGTCTGGAACTGTCTGATTATAAGATAGGAGATAAGCTGATTCCGTTTAAGGTGGTTGGCGAATGGAAAGGACCGGAATTGGCTGGCATGCATTATGAACAGCTGATTCCCTGGGTAAATCCGGGCGAAGGTGCTTTCCGTGTAATTACGGGTGATTATGTAACAACCGAAGACGGTACGGGTATCGTACATATCGCTCCGACTTTCGGTGCGGATGACGACCGTGTGGCTAAGGCAGCTGGCGTTCCTCCGTTGATGATGATCGACAAGGATGGCAACAGACGTCCGATGGTGGATATGACCGGTAAGTTCTATCTGCTGGAAGATCTGGATCCGGAGTATGTACAGGCTCATATGAACGCTGCCGATTACGATCCGTGGCAGGGTAAGTTCGTAAAGAATGCGTACGATCCGGAAAAGACAGACAAAGACGAAACATTGGATATCGAAATATGTATGATGCTGAAAGTGCAGAACCGCGTGTTCCGCATCGAAAAGCATGTACACAATTACCCGCACTGCTGGCGTACCGACAAACCGGTGTTGTATTATCCGTTGGATAGCTGGTTTATCCGCACAACAGCCTGTCGTGATCGTATGATCGAACTGAATAATACAATCAATTGGAAGCCGCAGAGCACCGGTACGGGACGTTTCGGCAAATGGTTGGAAAACCTTCAGGACTGGAACCTGAGCCGTAGCCGTTATTGGGGTACCCCGTTACCAATCTGGCGTACGGAAGACGGAACGGAAGAAAAATGTATCGGTTCGGTGGAAGAACTGTACAACGAAATAGAAAAGGCTGTTAAAGCCGGATTCATGGAAAGCAATCCATATAAGGATAAAGGCTTCAATCCGGGTGAATACAATAAGGATAATTACGAAAAGATCGACTTGCACCGTCCGTATGTGGATGAGGTAATTCTGGTTTCTGAAAGTGGTAAGCCGATGAAACGGGAAACCGACCTGATCGATGTTTGGTTCGACTCGGGTGCGATGCCTTATGCCCAGATCCATTATCCGTTCGAGAATAAGGAAATACTGGATAACCGTACGGTTTATCCGGCCGACTTTATCGCGGAAGGTGTCGACCAGACACGTGGTTGGTTCTTTACCCTGCATGCGCTGGCAACAATGGTATTCGATAGCGTGGCTTATAAAGCGGTTGTTTCCAACGGTCTAGTACTGGACAAGAATGGAAATAAGATGTCCAAACGTCTGGGAAATGCGGTCGATCCGTTCTCTACAATCGAACAATATGGTTCCGACCCGTTGCGTTGGTATATGATTACGAATGCATCTCCTTGGGATAACATCAAGTTCGATATTGACGGAATGGATGAAGTGCGCCGTAAGTTCTTCGGTACATTATATAATACCTATTCATTCTTCTCACTGTATGCAAATGTGGACGGCTTCGATTATTCGGAACCGGATGTTCCTCTGAACGAACGCCCGGAGATCGACTGCTGGATTCTTTCTTTGCTGAATACATTGGTGAAAGATGTGGACGGATTCTATGATACCTACGAACCGACCCGTGCGGGACGTGCTATCTCCGAATTTGTAAACGATAACCTGAGTAACTGGTATGTACGTCTGAACCGTCGCCGTTTCTGGGGTGGTGGTATGACAACCGATAAGTTGTCGGCTTACCAGACATTATATACTTGCCTGGAAACGATAGCCAAGTTGATGGCTCCGATTGCTCCGTTCTATGCCGATCAGTTGTTCTGCGACCTGATTGCTGTAACCGGACGTGAGACGGTTGAGTCTGTTCACTTATCCGATTTCCCGAAATATGACGAAGCATTGATCGATAAGGATCTGGAAGAACGTATGAAGATGGCGCAGGATGTATCGTCCATGGTGCTGGCTTTGCGTCGTAAAGTGAATATCAAAGTTCGTCAGCCGCTCCAGACCATTATGGTGCCGGTTATGGATGCCCATCAGCAGGAAAGTATCGAAGCTGTGAAGAACCTGATCCTGAACGAAGTGAATGTGAAGGAACTGAAGTTTGTCGATAACGCTGCCGGAATCCTGGTAAAACGTATCAAGCCGGACTTTAAGAAGTTAGGCCCGCGTTACGGTAAGATCATGAAGAGTCTGGCTGCCGCTATCCAAAGCATGAGTCAGGAGGATATCCTTGCATTCGAAGCTGCCGGAACATTCATGCTGAATGTGGAAGGACAGGAAGCAACTATCGAACGGGCTGATGTTGAAATTATCTCGGAAGATATCCCGGGTTGGTTGGTTGCCAATGAAGGCCGTCTGACTGTAGCTCTTGATATCACAGTCACTGAAAGCCTGCGTAAGGAAGGTTTGGCACGCGAATTGGTAAACCGTATCCAGAACCTGCGTAAGAGCAACGGTTACGATATCACCGATAAGATTGTCGTGACCGTTCTTTCGACCGATGAGATGGATGACGCAATTAAGGAATTTAATGAGTACATTGCGAACCAGGTGCTGGCTGTATCTGTTGAAATAACGGAACATGCCATAAGCGATGCGACCGTCCTTGATTTCGAAGATTTCAATCTGTCGGTACGAATCGAAAAAGAGTGATTTTTTCTATAAAAAAGAAAGGCGTCCCTTGTTGCATATAAATATTATCGTATATTTGGACTGCGACTTGGTCGCCTGATATATATTATGAATTGTGGAACCTAAAATTAAATGAACCATGGCAGAAAAGACTAGATATTCGGATGCTGAACTCGAGGAGTTCCGCGCCATTATTTTAGAGAAGTTGGATGTAGCCAAGAAGGATTACGAGTTGTTGAGATCGGGTGTAACCAATTCTGATGGTAACGATGTGGCTGATACATCACCAACATTTAAGGTGTTGGAAGAAGGTGCCGCAACTTTGTCGAAGGAAGAGGCCGGACGTTTGGCACAACGCCAGATGAAGTTCATACAGAACTTACAGGCTGCTTTGATCCGTATAGAAAATAAAACGTATGGCATTTGTCGTGAAACGGGTAAACTGATCCCGAAGGAAAGACTGCGTGCCGTTCCTCATGCTACTTTGAGTATCGAAGCAAAACAAGGAGGTAAGAGATAAATGAAATTTTCTAAAGGTTGGGGAGCAGTGTTGATTATAATGCTGCTCCTTATTCTTGACCAGGCTCTCAAAATTTGGATCAAGACACACATGCAGTTGCATGAGAGTATAGAGATTACCCCGTGGTTTTATCTCTATTTTACCGAGAATCCGGGAATGGCTTTCGGTATAGAAGTAATAGGTAAGTTGTTTTTGTCGATATTCCGCATTGTGGCGGTCGGCTTTATCGGTTATTACCTGTATAAGCTTGTAAAGGACAAATATAATTTCGGTTTTATTGCTTGTGTCTCGTTGATATTTGCAGGAGCAATCGGTAATATTATCGACTCCGTATTTTATGGAGTGGTATTTGATCATAGTTTCGGTCAGATCGCATCTTTTATGCCTGCGGGCGGAGGATATGCGGGATGGCTGCACGGGAAAGTAGTGGATATGTTTTACTTCCCGTTGATTCAGACGGTATTGCCTGACTGGCTTCCTATCTGGGGTGGGGAGGAGTTCGTCTTTTTCCGTCCTATCTTCAACCTGGCGGATTCAGCAATCTGCGTAGGTGTTTTCTTATTATTGATATTTTACCGGCATACCTTGTCGGCCAGTCTCTCTAAAGAAAAAGAAAGTAATAAATAAATGCGGAATAAATTGCGCAGATATGGTGTCGCATTGTTGACGGCAGCTTTGTTGGTTTCCTGTAGTAAGGTGCCTGATGGTATTTTGTCGGAAAAGGAAATGAAGGCTGTCCTGATCGATATGCAACTGGCTGAAGCTATGATCAGCACGGATTATAAAAAGTATAGCGACGATGCTGAGAAAGAAGCGCTTTACCAGTCTGTATTCCGCAAGCATAAAATAGAACAGGCTGTTTATGACAGTTCGCTGGTCTGGTATGGGCGTAACCTGGATGTGTACATGCAGGTCTACGACTTGGTACTGGCCGAACTGAATGAACGGCAAAAGGCGCTGGGAGATGTGCAGGCAAATGCCGCCCCTGTATCTAAACAGGATTCGGTAGATATCTGGCCGCGTCTTACTTATCTTACCTTAGAACCGAATGCCCTGTTTAACGGGATAGCGGTCGATATTAAACCGGAAACCAACTATCCGTCCGGCAGTACGTTTGTATTGGGAATGCGCGTCTGGGGATTGAACGATGCGATGAAGAATCGTCCGGAGATCCGTCTGAGCGCCAATCAGGGAGATACGATTATTACCGTAAACGACAAAATTCTTCGCGACGGTTATCATGAAACAACGTTAAGGACTTTGCCTACCAAACAGGTAAAGAGCGTGTATGGTTTTATCCGCCTGAACGGAAAGGATGATTCCACCTCTTATTTCAAAATTTATGTGGATAGTTTGAGCCTGATGCGGTATAACTACGGTCGGTTACCGGAAAAGGACTCCATACAAGTTGCACGTAAGGACTCTATAAAGAATTAGATCAAAATATGCGCAGGATTGCTTCGCATTATATATATTGGCGTAAATGGTACCGTATGCATTATCTTGAGTTGGATGCGAAGGGACGTTTGACCGGTGTGTATCCTCTGGTACAGGAGATTGCGAATACAGAATTTTATGACGGTACTTTATTGCCGGTACCGTCAGATATTACTTTTCCTCCGGTTGGAGTTTCTTCTTTAGCGGAATGGCTGGCTGTTACGGATTCAGTAACCATAGACTCTCTGGTACAAGTCTGTCATTTACCCAGCATTTCCCCGACGACGCCTGAACTCGGCGCAGACTACAGCAGTGGCGATTGCTACGTTCAGCGACTCTGATGTTTCCCTGTCCTGTGGATAGTTAGGTATGTATAATTTTTCATTGACAAGCGTTTCTATCTCGGGGCGGATACCGTTTCCTTCATTTCCCATGATGATGATACCTGTTTCCGATAATTCTTTCGCGTACATATTTTCTCCGTCAAGAAACGTTCCGTATAACGGGATTTGTTGTTCTGCCTGTTTTTTCAGGTAGTCGTGCAAATCCGTATAATGTACTTTTACATGGACGAGAGCCCCCATAGTGGCTTGTACCGTTTTGGGACTGAATACGTCGGCGGTGTCCTGGCTACAAATAATATGTTCGATGCCGAACCAGTCGGCCAGCCGTATGATCGTACCGAGATTGCCGGGGTCTTGTATCCCGTCGAGGGCAAGGATTAACTGTTTTTTGGGGTCGGTATCATCCAATGACCAGGTCGGACGTTTGAAGACGGCCAGTACATCCTGCGGGTTTTTCAGGAAACTGGCTTTCCGTATATCGTCATCATCAGCTTCCAGCAACTCCTTAGCGGGAATGTCGCCTTGTGTTGCCATCCATGACGGTTTGGCTATCAGCAGGTCGCATTCGAATGCATGTAACATGTCTGCCACCAACTTATTTCCTTCGGCAACAAATGCATTTAACTCGTTGCGAAACTTCTTTAATTCCAGTGAACGGATCTGTTTTATTTTAGACTTACTCAGCATCTTTACTTTTTTTACAAAGCAAAAGTACAGGAATTTATTTAATTTCAGTTACATTTCATTGAAAAGTGGATATAAGGTAAATACATTATAATTCTTCTTTTATGAGGATTGTGTCTATTGCCTTTGTGAACTAATGAAGGAACAAATTTCCCTATTATAATACCATATGTCTTGAAATTGATGGTATTTGGAATAATTGCTTTTTATAATTTATAATTTTAAGGCGAAGTTTTCGAAAAATTAGTATTGATGGATAAATCCAGTAACCCTCATGAGGGTTTTTTGCTGTATGCACAGCAAAAAACCCTCATGAGGGTTTTTTGCTGTATGCACAGCAAAAAATTATATATATTTTATTTACTTAATTTACATGTAACCCTAATGCATGTAGTTTGGATATGAATGAAATGAATAGATTGATAGCGATGTGAAGAGGATAATAAACGAATAAAACAAAATAACTAAAAACAAAAAGTATGATGAGAAAACTTGTTATCATGATCTTCCTGTTTGTGATTCCATTGTCGTTTTATGCACAGGATAGATTGAGTGGTCAGAAAGGATCAGTCGTCGGTCTGAAAACGAATATTCCGTATTGGGGAGCGATGGCAACTTTCAATGCCGGAATTGAATTCCGTCTGGCACGTCATTGGTCATTGGATATAGAAACCGGTCTGAATCCGTTCGACGGAAAGAAAGAGGATGGTAGTTATGGTAAATCTCTTAAGCATTGGCGACTCCATCCGGAGTTGCGTTATTGGTTTTGTGAAACTTCTTACAAACATTTCATCGGTCTGCATGTCCCTTACATATTATATAATGTATCGGACATCAAAATACTGGGTACCGAGAATGAGCGCCATCAAGGTTGGGGAGCAGGAGTAGGAGTTAGCTACGGTTATTCATGGTTGCTTTCCAAGCATTGGAATCTGGAAGCGACGGTCGGTGTGGGATATCTCTATCTCGAATCGGAGAAATACCCCTGTACAAACTGCGGTCGTCGTCAGGAATACGTCAAGAAACATTATTTCGGTCCAACACAGGCTGCAATTAACCTGATTTATCAATTTTAATTTTCGCCGCCTTATGAAAATGAACAAACATATACTTATAGTAACGAGTCTGCTGGCGGCAACTGCTTTGCAGGCACAGGAGATTAAAGTAAAGGATAAGATTGTAGAGAAATCGGACAATGCGTTGATTATTGGTATGACGTTCGATTTTGGTAAAGTGAAGGTTCCTGCTGACCGTAGTCTGGTATGCACACCGGTGGTTGTTTCGGGGGATAGTATCCGCCCTTTGACACCGGTTATTCTCAATGGTCGCGATCGTCATATTTTGTACGACCGCACAGGGCGTACTTATTCGACACACGGGGAATATGAACTGCGTCGTAATAATGGTGAGGAACAATTCTTCGAATACACCACTCGCACACCAATGGCGCCTTGGATGAAGAAGTCGGAAGTGGCTCTCGTAACCGACCTCTGCGGTTGTGGTTGGGAAGCGTTGCAGAACGACCGTTCTCCACTCTTTCCGATCAATTTGTCAGAGCCGGTTGTTTTGAGACCGTTGCTTGCCTATCGTACGCCTGAAGCCGAGGCGGTCAAGGCGCGTTCGATCGAGGGAAAAGCATTTTTGGATTTCCCGGTTAACAAAATAACGATTTATCCCGACTACCGAAACAATCCGCGTGAGCTGGCAGCTATCCGTGCAACGGTCGAGTCCGTGAAAGACGATCCGTATGCTACCATCACGGAGGTGTGGATCAAAGGTTTTGCTTCTCCCGAAGGCTCATACGCCAATAACACATATTTAGCGGAAAACCGTGCCAAGGCCTTGCGCGACTACGTGAAAAGTCTTTATCGTTTCGAACATGCTACATTCAGCGTAGATTTCGAACCGGAAGACTGGGAAGGATTGGAAAAGCGTCTGGAAGAAATGAATTTACCGGACAAAGCTGAGTTGCTGGCTATTATTCGTGATCAGGAACCACGCGACCTCGATAAGAAGGAACAGAAGTTGAAAGTCTTGAATGGTGGTAACTCTTATAAAATTTTGCTCAGGGATGTTTATCCGGCGTTACGCCATTCGGACTATGTGGTGAAGTATAACATCCGCAATTTCACAGCCGAAGAAGCCCGGTCGCTTATCTATACTGATCCGAAGCAGTTGAGTCTGAATGAAATGTTTATGGTGGCTCAAAGTTATGAGGCTGGAAGTGAGAAATATAACGAAGTGTTCGAAATTGCTGTCCGCATGTTCCCGGAAGATCCGGTATCGAACCTGAATGCTGCCAACACTGCTATTCAAAGAGGCCAGTTGGATCAAGCCGAACGTTACCTTCAGAAAGCAGCCGAAGGAGATGAGAAACAGTTGGCACGTGCATCTATTCTGATGCTTCGCGGCGATCTGGACGGTGCGGAAAAGATCTTGAATACGTTGCAGAATAGTCCGGTGACAGGAAAAGCAGCCCAGGCAAACCTCGAACAGATCAAAGCAAAACGTGAAGAATGAAAAACGTCAAAAAATGATTGATTATGAACATAGCCTATAAATATCTTTTATACGTCTGTATGGCAACCTGTTTTATGCAGGTTGGCTGTACTGACGAAGTTCATTTGAACCGTGATGACGGAGAGGAGGATGTGGTGGTGGAAAACTACCTTCGTCTGACTATCAGTAGTCCGGAAGCCAAACACTTAACCCGTTCAAACCCCACCGGTGGCGAGAATGGTGACGGCTATGAGCCGGGACAGGACTACGAGACGCGCATCGACGATCTGATGCTACTCTTTTATCAAGGGACAGACGGTGTGAATTCTCCTGCCTCGACCCCGATAGATAAAATTATGTATCTGGATCGTGACGCCATGGAGGGTGATAATCGCACCGAACCAGTATTAGTGGGGCTTCCGGGTGGTTGGTATGACTTGTTGGTCATTACCAACACCGGCAACATACGTTCGCAGCTTCAGGGAATGACGCTCGGCGGTGTGCGTGACTATTTGCAAAAGCGCGCCTGGACGGAGAATGGAGGAAAATATTCTCGTTTTGTGATGGCTTCGGATGGTCATTTGGACACACAAGTGTATATCTGTGGTGAGAATACGATCGATAATCCGGCTTCTGCCACAGTTGAGGTGGAACGTCATGCGGCACGCATCGATTATCAATTGGTACACAAATATTATGATGTGACGGACAAGACAGCCGGCGAGGCCCAGGTTTCCATTACCGGGGCTTTGATCGTGAACAAACTGGATGCCGGTTCCTATATGCTCAAACGAGTGATAGGTGCAGCATCGGACGGTTCGTACGGTGCGGAAAGTACGCTTAAATACCTCGGCTTGGAATTACCTGAATGGGGCGATCACCAGACCAACTACGTGCTGGATCCGTGGAGTCGCAAGAAGACGCTGGCCAATGTGGATCGTCGCGTTTTTAATCCGGAACAGCCTTCCGGTTCCGGACAACCGCTTGCTTCACTTTATGAAAACTATTTTACGAGCTACGGTACATCGGTATCCAACTGGAAGTTTGCTCCCGGTTTGGGTGAACGTGTGGGTGACTGGTACCGTGTGGGTTACACGAAAGAAAATACGGTGGCAAAGGCGGAACAATCGCCTTACATCAATACGGGAGTCGTATTTAAAGCTTCTTATGGACCTAAGAAATGCATTGTTTATGATCCGGTTTCCGGTAAAGCGATCGAACGGACGGGCTTGGATGGAACACCGTTCACGTTCTTTGCATACAAAGGCGTTATATACAACTCGGCGGAAGCTGTTATGGCCGCATTTACAGGTAACGGCACGAATGTGGTCGGCTATGATTTTGCCGGTAAGACTTGGGGCGATGTCGAGAAGTTGACGAAGGAGTTAAAGGAAAACGATCCGGTGGGTTACCGTCGTTTTCTTACTCAGAAGGCAAAAGGCAAGACGGCAACCGACCGTTTGACCGAAGCAGAAGCCTACCAGTTGTCCTGGAATAATTATATGTATGTCACCTTTGGGTACTCGTTGGGTACGAACGGTACATCCATTATTAATCTGAATGGCAAGGACACTCGCCGATTGTTGGCGCGTTACAGACTACATACGTATGCTGATGGAGTTTGCTATTATACTCACTGGATTCGTCATTCTAACAACAATGATCCATCAAAAGGGATTATGGAATATGCGATTGTGCGTAATAATGTTTACAAATTGCGTCTTAGTGACATTTATGGCCTGGGACATGATATCCCATACGAACCGCCGTTCGATCCGGAACCTGTCGATCCGACACCTCCCGGTCCGGATGACCCGGACAATCCTCCTACACCTCCCGGCCCGGACGATCCGGATAACCCACCGACGCCACCAGGGCCTGATGATCCGGATAATCCACCAACGCCACCCGGACCGGATGATCCTGATGACCCGGATACCGATCCGCTTATCCAGATCGAGGTGGTTGTGAAACCTTGGTTGATAATCGACCCTGAAACGTTTTATTTCTAACCGTTAAAATAAGAAAACGATGAAATCAATAACAACAAAATATATCTTTTTCCCGGTACTGGTACTGTTGTGCCTGGCCGGGTTGGCTTCATGCGATTATATCCATGATGAACTACCTCTTTGCCGGCATACACTCCGTTTTGTTTACCGGCATAATATCAAACATGCCGATGCATTTGCCTATGAAATGGAGAATCAGGAGGCAGCAAAAAATGTTCGTTTGTATATTTATAGTGCTGATGGCAAGTTTCTTTCATCTCGCCTGATTGAGGGGGAAGAGTTAAAAAAGAACGAAGTGGATCTGAGCGAACTTGCCCCGGGCGATTACCGCCTGTTGGCTTGGGCCGGTTTGAACGCTCAGGATTATACGTGGACGGAACCGGCCCCCGGTTCTTCTATCGATGACTTCCGTATGTCGGTACAAATGGTGGAAAATCGTGTCGATCGCGAATTGTCCGGTCTTTTTCAAGGGGAATTGGAATATACGATACCTATCGGAGGTACTACCGATACCGAGTTCCCATTGGTAAAGAATACCAATAAGATACGTTTCATACTGATCGATGCCAACCGGGGAACGAAACTGACGTCGGATGCATTCGACTTTGCTGTTACTACCACAAACGGCGATCTTGATGCGCACAATGAACCGGTCTCTCCTACACGAATCACCTGGTTGCCTTATTTGCAACAGGTAGAGGAAGTGAAAGCCTCCGGTAACGAAACGATTAAGTATGAGGCTGTTTGTACGGAATTGAATACACTTCGTTTGATCGACAACACTACCGGTACGCTTCGTATCCGTTATGCGAGTGAGAAGACGCCGTTTATCAACGTCAGTCTCACGGAACTCCTGAAATTGACACAGATAGCATCTCATAAACTACCGGGACAGGAGTATTTGGATCGGCAAGACGAATATGTGATCACCGCATACGTCGACATCGTCGGCGGACGGGCACACTGTCTTGAAGTGATCGTTGATGACTGGATTGTTCGTTTGGAAGACTTGACACTTGGAAATGAGGAGATGACATTATGAAAGGTCGATTGAATCCATATAGGAACCTGTCAGCGGTTGTCTGCCTGCTTGCTTTTCTCGCCTTCGGTTGTGTGAGTGGCGAGAAGGGTGGCTCCGGCGACCTGGACCTTCCCGAAATGGTGGAGGTGGATTTGCAAGTGGGCATAGCGGATGTTGCGCCCTCGTTGCAAACGAAAGCTGACGAAGGTGAGGAGGTAGAAAGAGAAGACAAGAATGCTTTGCCGGGTGAACAGATTCATTCGCTGGCCGTGCTGATTGTCAATAATTCTACCCAAAAGATTGAGAAGAAGTTTTTGCCCGATTTGACTAATGATGAAAAGGCTAAAGAGGGTGAACTGACAAGTTGGAGTTCCGAAGAGTTCCGGTTGCCCAAAGGTACGAAACGAATTTATGCCTTAGCCAATTGGGAGTCGCTGAAGAATGAGACGCTGAAAGCTGCTATCGAGGCAAAAGAGGGTGACGAGATGCCGAAGCTACCGGAAGATGTCTCCTGGCCTGAAGGTGGTTTTAACCCGGGGAATGGAGTTTATCTTCCGATGAGTTACGCTGAAACGTGGGAGGTTTCTTCTTCGGTAAAGAAAAGAATCGAACTTACCCGTTTAGTGAGTCGTTTGCAGGTGAAGGTGGCTAATGCCACAAGTCACGAGTTACAGTTGGATGGCCTTACATTTGGTTCTTTTAATAATAGAACGCTTTTGTTTGGTAGGGCTATTAAGGATTGGTATGAAAAAAGTGATGTGAGTTTTTTACCTGCGGTGACAAAAACGCTGCAACCGATGGGGAATGAGCTGGAAGAATATACCTCCGACTGGATGTATGTTTTTGAGACAACTCAGGCAAAAGGTTTCCGGCTTGGTTTTAAAACGACAAGTAAGGGGACAACGCTATTTCATGCTGCCGATATGCATAGTGGAACAAAAAATACTAAAAACACGGAAGTAAAACGTAATCATATCTGGAATCTGAATCTGTGGGTTTGTGGTTACACGTTGACTTTGAAGTTAGAAGGTGAAAATCCGCCGATCGGTGGTTATCCAGTGATAACGTCGAATGTGATGGAAGGTTTGAGCGGAACGTTGTATGGTGGCGGTCCGTTTACTCTTGAAATCGGAATGTTGAAATCGCCGGAAAATCAATTGACTGTACCGAATGATATCCAATGGTCAATCATAGATGTTGAAAATTCTGATTTGTTAATAGAACAGTTAGAATTAACAGGTAAGACGATAAAGGGTTGTATGGTTGGATATGCTGATAATGGAAAGAGCCTTAGCTTTAAGTTGAAAGCAACAAGCAACGGTCAGGTGGTATCTGTTTTTCCAGTTACTCTGAAATTTGAGGAAATATTCAACATGAAATAGGAGTCCGTCTGCTCGTTGAACAGGCGGGCGTCTGCTTATCGAACAGATGGGCTCCTGTTCATCGAACAGACGTACGTCTGCTTGTCGAGTAAATGAAGGGTTACTCGATAAGCAGTTCAAAAGATAAAAATAACTGATGTTATAACTAAATTAGAATACGATGAAACGAAATAAAATAAAATATGACAGATGGCTGCGAATGTTACTCTTGTCGTTCGCTCTGCAGGTTGGTGGGGGATGGACGGCTTTGGGGCAGACGGATTCGAAACCGATGATCAGCCTTACATGGAATGATAACGACCATGATGAAGTACATACGGAAGAGAAGATAATTTATGTTGATCCAAATAAACAACGTGTGTTGTCACTTCCTGAGTTGAGTATCAATAATAGGTCAGATGGTGATGATTCTTATAATTGGTTTGTACATTGGTATGTGTTAAACAGTAATGGAGGAACCCCCGGTGTAATTAAGCATGAAAGCATTACTGTTAATAATATCGATGCTTCAAATCGAGGCGGATCGATTGGACAAGGGACAACCGTTGTCATTGAAGGTGCAAATACAAATCAATATACAACGAAAGATTTTTTTGTCAAAGTAAAAGAGACTCAAGGTTTGCTCTGGTCGAATAGATTAAAAATAAATAATGTTATATCTCCAATTGATGGGAAAAGAGGATTAGGTATTGATGCCTCTACTATTGCATATACATTACCTTCTAACTATACCGAAGGGGATGTTATATATTGTGATGTGAGTGTTTATCAGAATGGGGTTTGGACATCTAATAGTAGTTCTGACATTGTTGGTACATATCAAGAACCTACCTTGTTGAAACGATATAAGTATGTAATTAAAAAGGCGGAAGAGTGTCCAGCTTTTAGTGGGGAAAGTGAAATTTACGATATATATTTCCCTGATAAAACTACATCAATAAATTTGTCGATGCCTTATGCACCGGATAATTATTTTTGGAAAACAGGTACTACTATCCATCAAGGAACCCAATTTTTATATCGAATAAATGGTGAAGGTGAATTTCAACCGTTCCATCTTGTAACCAGAAATGCTAAGTTGAAATTTCAACAGACTCAAAAAATAGAAATAAAAGACTTACATACAGATAAGGAGAATATAGTTGAAGTCAAAGCGGAATGTTCAATACATTCAAATGAAGTAAGCCATGTTTTAGCGACATTCAAATTTCGGCCGATTGAGAATGCCGAGTTCAAGTTGGAAGATGATTTGGATAAAGGTAAAGATGATGACAGATGGCCTAGAGGAAATACAGAGAAATATGAGCAGATAGGGATTGTTGATTTTGATCAAAAAGAAAAAAATGAAGAATTACTGACGACAATAGCTCCGGGAGAAAATATGTCAAGTAGACCAGTCGGTTCTGTAAGTGAAGCTCGAACAAGTTATGGCTTTATACGTAAAGATGGTGCGTCTTTATTAGATAATAAAGATAAATGCTGGACTTCATATCCCGGTATGTATGGTTTATTTAGAAGTGCAAATGCAGAAAACTCTAAAGATCAAGGGGATTGTTACGTTAGTGGAGATGTAAAAAGATATTATAAGTGGATAACTCCTCGTATAGCAGGTAGTGGAACAATGTATGACAATCTTGAATTGTTTGACCGAACTTATGAAGTCGAAGGTAAACATGGTTATTTTTATTATATCGATGCTACAGATGAACCCGGCATGTTGGTTTCTGTACCTATAGATGGAACTATTTGTGGAAATACGGAGTTGACTGTAACTGGTTGGTTAGCAGATATGACACGTCCTAAGGCTAATGGATGGGATCCAAACAAATATCTTCCTTTAGCTCCTAATTTGAATATACTATTTAAAGCAACAAACCAAATTGGAGAAGAAGTTGTTCTTCACCGATTTACAACAGGAGATGCAAAAACAAGTTATGATGGAGCAAAATTAGATACTCCGGATGATCGAGCGAAAGTCTTTAATACGTATCTTATGCAATGGCAGCAATTTCATTATAAGTTCGTTGTTTCAGAAGAAAAGATCGCTGGATGCTCTGATTTTCGTTTGGAAGTTCAAAACAACGAGCCTCATACTGATGGGGCCGACTATGCTATTGATGATATCCGTATCTTCAAAAGAAAACCGGAAGTGGGAATTGTTCAAGCTGGAGATTTGTGTGATACGGAGTTAAAAGAGGTCCGGTTTGTGACAAGTTATAGCAATATAATAGATGTAATGGGACTGGCGAAAGGTGAACCGGTATCGGGTGTGAATCGAGATGTCGTATGGGATGAAAAATCATTGCCGAAGGCGTTAGTTGAATATATAAAAGCACACTACAAGGATGATCCGAAAGGTGCTGTAGAAAATTACTTCACAAAGATTTATTATTCTATTTATGACTCTGAAAATAAGAATGAGCCTCTCAAAATAGATTATAACGGTGATGGAGAACCTGAGTATTGTCGTGTATCTTATCTTTCCACACGTAAGGAAGACATGGGATGGGTTGATTATTCATCTTTTGGTTCTGAACAAAAAGATAATACAGATAAAATCTATTCTATGTCTCTGGAAATCGGTCAATATTTTAAGAGTAAGAAGTATATAGCTAGAATTTCATCACAACCGATAGGTAATGGAGCTGGGGAGATATCGCCTGTATGTGATGCTTGTGCTTTGATTGGAGATCCGTTTGAGATATCGGTTGCAGAAGATCGCTTTAAAATATATGGTTCGGATGATACGCAAACTGAAATATCGGAAGAAGATGTAGAACAAGAAAATACGTATCGTATTGTCGGTAATTTTCAATATTTCAAAGACGATAAATGGAATATATTGGAAAATGCCAGCTTCGACTGGTTTATTGGAACTCTGGAAGAGGCTAAAAAATTAACAGTAGAGGTAGATGGAAAATCTTATTCGATATGGGGAGCCTTAAGTGAGATTTCAACTAATGCAAGCAATAATAGAGATATTTTGAAAGAAGCTTTACAAGATAAATATGGTTTCTATAGTAAAAGTACTCCTAAAGGTTTGTTTGTTTTAGAAGCTTCTTCTTTTGATTACGAGATGGTTGGAGGATACCAATCTGTAGTTGGTCTGGCACGAGCTAAACAAAAGGATCCAACAACCGGTGAGGAAATTGAAAGTGATTTGTATTGCACGGAGCCTGTAGTGATCAAATTAGGTGGAACACCTCCGACAATTACGCCGGGTGATCCGGATGTACCAGAACTCGATCCGGAAGATCCTGATGATCCCGATAACCCTCAACCGGATAAAGATCCGGAGACCGGTTCGTATGTTCGTTCGGTTCGTGTTGGCTTGGTTCAGATTCGGGAGATGGTGAAGAATAATGGAACGTTGCGTATTCCTATTCATTTCCGGAATTCGGGAAAGGCAAATAGAATATTCTCTAAGAATAAAAATAATGCGGATATAAAAGTAGTCCGGACTGCTGATAAGGAGTTTGTAAACAATCAAGATCTTGTAATTGCGACATTGGATAAGCTTGTAGATAAAAATACTACTGCTAATTGGAAGGAGAATTATTTCGAGATTAGATTTACAGACAAGGCTATCGGTAATTTCCGTGAAGGCTTCTGGTATATGGTTGATATACCATACGCTGTAATTTATAAGGATAATGTAGACAAAATAGCTTACGAAAATTCTTTTAAACTTACCCTCAAAATCGTACCGGAATACGTGACTTGGGTAGGTAGTGAAAAGACAAAGCATAACTGGAATAATGACGACCTGAATCATTGGAGACGTTCTACAAATGCAGAGCTTTATATATTAGGTGATAAAGTAGCAGCCGAGGCCAATGGCACACATCCCGAAGCTTACACTCCGATGCGTTTCACGAAAGTGACAATTCATGGCAAAGCTACAGTAGAAGAAAAAGATGGTTCTTATTCTTATGGGGATAAGGGGGCTGCTTATGCCGCTTATCCTCATCTATACAAGCTGGAGAAGAATACCGGTGACCAGAAAAAAGATCCTGAAAACGTCTTGTTGAATATGATGCCTGGTATAAATGTATCGGATGAAATCGGTGCTGCCACTAAAAACATCGAATATGACTTGTTGGCTGATCCGGCTTTTGAAGTGGAACTAAACCGAAAACCGGTTAATGCACTATCTGAACATTCTTTCGCCTGTGTCCGTTTCTACGGCAACGCTTGCGACGAAATTTACATCAAGCCTGAATCGGAAATCCTGCATACGGAATACCTGACCTACAATAAAGCTCATGTAGACTACGAAATGGATCCGAACCGTTGGTATATGCTTGCTTCACCTTTGAAAGGTGTTGTTTCGGGAGATATGTATTTGCCGACAGGGACAGTTGAGAACAATATCGGCAGATATGCACGACAGGAGACTCCGGCGTTTAATGAGATTGAATATCTAAACAATACAGATTATACCCGTTGGAATCCTGCTGTCTATATGCGCGGTTGGAATAATTCTTCTGTAACAGTTGTTTATCCTAAAGATAAACCGGTTGAATATGCTGTTAAAGGTAATTGGTCGAATCTGTATAACGATGTGAATGTCTCGTTTGCTCCAGGGCACGGTTTCTCTATTGGGACAAAAGTTTCGACTAAGTTCCTGAATAGAAAGGAAAAAGTGTTATTCCGTTTGCCGAAAGAAGATTCAAAGTATTATTATTATAGTAATGATGGTAATATTAAAGACTACTATATAGATATCTCTAAAAATCGGACAGAGAAGAATGGTCGTTTCTATTTTAGTCCGGATGAGAAAGAATCTTTGACTGTTCAAACAACCGGTATGTTTGGAAATCCGTTTATGTCACATTTGGATATGTCAGAATTCATAAAAGAGAACGAATCGGGTAGTACATATTATATTTTAAATGGTAATACTACGATAACTAATATCGCTGGTGCCGAGTATAACTTATCTACGGATAGTGATTACGACTCAAAATATGTAGCTCCTCTTCAATCATTTATTAAAAATGATTTGAAAAATGCTGTATTTACTACTGCTATGATAGCCAAGGCCCCCACCTCAGGAAAGAAAGTCGGCTTGCGTTCCGCTACTGCTGCGGCATCAGAAAAGACATTGCCTCAATTGCGTATCACAGCCAGCCGTGGTGGTGTACATAACACTGCGCTTGTGGCAGGTCTTGTTACAGCATCAGACAGCTATATAGAAGGTGAAGATGCAGCCTTGCTGATCAATGAGGAAGTCGCCGCTCCGCAAGTGTATACGCTTGCCGGTAATCAGATGACGGCTATCAACGTGACGCCGGAACTGAAAGATATTCCGGTCGGTATCTATGGTAAAGATGCTTCTCCGGTAGAACTGAGTTTCAAGCTGTCGGGAGATATGCAGAATGTTACATTAGTAGACAAGCAGAGTGGCAAGGTTTATCCGGTGACTGACGGTTTGACCCTGACTGTCTCCGGCAATACTTCCGGACGCTACTTCCTGAATGGCTCGATCGCTACGTCGAACGAGGTGATCGTTCGCAACGAGATTGTATGTTATGCCAATGGAAACGGTCAGATTGTGGTTTCATCGGTTGATCCGCTTACCCGGATCTCCGTCTATAGCGTCTCCGGACAGCGTTTGCGCTATTTGGATAATCTGAATATGCAGACGGTCTATGTCAAAGACTTGGCTCCCGGCATTTATATCGTCAAAGCCGAAAGTGTAACACAGGTATGTTCGGAAAAAATGGAGGTTAAGTAATTGTGGATACAATATAAATCTTCATAGATATTTGTAACTGAATGGCGGTCATATTATTAATGGCCGCCATTTTTTTATTCAAAAAGGCATTCCCTTTATTGTATCTTGTATCGACTAGTTGCCTTTCTGAATAATTTCAGCTACATTTGCGTGCGTAAAAGCTCGAATAATGAAGGGAATCCTCCATATACTATATTTCATATGCCTTGTTTGGATGCTGGCCGCCTGTAGTACGACGAAATATGTCGGTGACGGTGAATATCTGCTGGATAAAGTAGAGATTGTCTCCGATAATAAATCTTATAAAACAAATGAGCTGAAGCCATATCTTAGACAGCAACCGAACTTTAAAGTGTTCGGATTGATGAAATGGCAACTTTTTGTTTATGACTGGTCGGGCCGGAATGAAAAACGTTGGCTCAGCAAGCAGCTTCGCCGGATCGGGGAGCCGCCTGTTATTCTGGATACTACATTGGTGGAGCAATCGACGGATGAGTTGAGGCGGTTCTTTATCAATAAAGGATACGTGAATGCGGAAGTCTCGGCCGAGATAGATACTTCGCGGCAGAAGAAGGCGGTTGTCATTTATAAGATTAATTCGAATGAGCCTTACCGGATACATAATTATACGATGGAACTGGATGATTCGAAGATTGACAGTATTGCCCATTTGAAAGCCCCCAAGCGTTCGGCTGCCTCTTCGGCTTTTCGGGTATATCCGGAAGACTATACCTCTTTGGTGAAAGACAGTTCCCTGTTTGACA
This sequence comes from Parabacteroides goldsteinii DSM 19448 = WAL 12034, assembly GCF_000969835.1. Taxonomy (GTDB): domain Bacteria; phylum Bacteroidota; class Bacteroidia; order Bacteroidales; family Tannerellaceae; genus Parabacteroides; species Parabacteroides goldsteinii. The sequence goes on along the minus strand of NZ_KQ033912.1, from coordinate 400,562 downwards.
GGGATATACTGGATAAGGAGCGGCAACGCATCACGACATTGCTCCGTAGAAGAGGATATTATGCATTTAACCGTGATTACCTGGCTTATCTGGCAGATAGTTCCTACAATAGGAATATTGTGGATTTGGATATGGTTCTTAAACCTTACCGTAAATTAAAGCCGGACGGTTCTGTTGTCGATACTCTGCATCGCCAATATTACATCAAAGATGTAACGATTGTGACAGATTATGATCCGCTGAATCAGACGCAGAGTGACTTATCGTTTGCTTCTGCCGATACGGTGAAAGCAGGAGATTTACAGATTCTCTACGGAGAGAATGGTAGAACTATCCGCCCAAATGTTTTACGTAGAAGTACTTATATAACTCCCGGCAGGTTATTTAACGAACGGGCTGTTGAACAAACTTACTCTTCGTTTGCCGCTCTCCGTGCATTGAGGAATGTAAATATACGTTTTACGGAAGTGGAAGAACGCGACACGATGATGTTGAATTGTACCATCCTGACTTCTCCGGCAAAGTTACAAGGTTTTGGTGTTGACCTGGAAGGAACGAACTCGGCTGGTGATTTCGGTTTTGCTTCCAGTGTGAGTTACCAACACAGGAATCTGTTCAGAGGCTCGGAGATTTTATCAACGAAAGTGCGTGGAGCCTATGAGGCTTTATCCAAGAGTTCGGCGGGCGGCAGTTATTGGGAAGTTGGAGCGGAAGCGTCTGTTTTGTTTCCCCGTTTTCTGTTTCCCTTTGTCAATGAAAGTTTCAAACGAAGGGTGCGTGCTTCTACGGAGTTGAAGGTCAGTTACGGTATTCAGACACGTCCGGAGTACAGACGTGCGATCCTTTCCGGCGGATGGAGTTATATCTGGCAGGAACGCTCGAATACACAAGCACGGCATGTATTTAAATTGCTGGATATCGATTATGTGCATTTGCCGAAGATCGATCATGATTTTGAAGAGAGTTTGCCAAACTCTACCCGGATATATAATTTTACGGACCAGTTTGTCGTTGGTTCCGGTTATACCTATTCATTTACGAATTATAATCCTCAGAACCGTTTGAGGAATACACATTCTTTGCGTGTATCCTTTGAGATGGCCGGAAATCTGTTGTATGCGTTTTCCAAGATAACGAATGCAAAGAAAGATAAAGACGGATTGTATAATCTGTTTGGAATTAACTACTCACAGTTTGTAAAGGGGGATGTTGATTTCAGTAAAAGTTATGTATTGGATAGCCGTAATAAGATCGCATTTCATGTGGGAGTAGGTGTCGGTTATCCTTATGGAAATGCGAAGATGCTGCCTTTTGAGCGGCGTTATTTTTCCGGTGGGGCGAACAGCGTCCGCGGATGGTCTGTCCGGTCATTGGGACCGGGAGGAATGCTGGCAGACTCTGTTACATCGTTTGCCGACCAGGTCGGGGATATCCGTTTGGACTTGAATCTGGAATACCGGACCAAGATGTTCTGGAAATTTGAACTGGCGGCTTATGTCGATGCAGGAAATGTCTGGATGATGAAGCCGGATAAGGATCATAAAGATGGAAACTTCGATTTCTCCCGTTTCTATAAAGAAATAGCCGTATCTTATGGTTTGGGATTGCGTCTGGATTTCGATTTCTTCCTGATTCGTTTCGATACAGGTATGAAAGCCTATAATCCACAGGTACGTGGAAAAGATCGGTGGGCTATTCTGAATCCCAATTTAAAGAATAATTTTGCCTGGCATTTTGCAGTAGGATATCCCTTCTGATGAAAAAAAAGACTTTCCTGTTTGCAAATATAAATATTAATGCTACCTTTGCACCGCAAATAAGGATGGTCAGGTAGCTCAGCTGGATAGAGCAACAGCCTTCTAAGCTGTGGGTCCTGGGTTCGAATCCCAGCCCGATCACATAAAAACAGGCGGTTATCAGTGATTGATGACCGCCTGTTTTGGTGTTAATGGTACGATTTCCCGTTCTCATCGAGGCTGAATACAGATGACATGGTTTGTATTCCTTCCCGGTTCTCTACTGTACAAAGAATATTTTTCTCCCTGTCTACCAGAAACAGATGGTTCCGTTGTTCTGGGTTGACATGTCCTACCCAGTTGGTAAACAACAGACGCCCGTCCAGGAAATATTGCATGCCTCCCAGAAACTTCAACGGTTTACCGGGAATATCCTTGTTGGATATTTCCCAAACGGTTTTACCTTGTTTGTCTAGCTCCACGATGCGGGGGTTTTGTGTCTTATCAGCAACAGCGACCAATGTGTGTCCATCCGGCAGCCGGATTACGGAATGAGGGCCACCGGGTATCTGTACCTGCCAGACAACTTTACCTGCCTGGTCATATTCTTTAACACATTCATCGCCGTAATGAGCGACCAGATAATGTCCGTTATCCAGTTTCCGGGCATTGCGCATAAAAGCAAATGTCCCGTCTGAAACGCCTTCCGGTAAAATGCATATATCACTGACGATATTCCCATCGGGAGATACTTCCAGCAGACGTCCGGCATTACATTCTCCGATAAACGTATTTCCGTTCTTCAACCGCTGGCAGGCAAAGATCGGACTTTCGGAAGTATAATGAAAAATGGTATCGTTCTGACGGGTGATTTCCAGTACCCCTTTGCCGGTTGAAAATAACAGGTTGCCGTTGGGTAATACCCAGATGTCATTCGATTCCGGAGCTTTATGCTGCCAGACGATCCGGTTGTTTTCCATAATGAACACTATCCCTTGCGAATAGTCTGCTCCAACAAAATTCCCGCACTGGGCCACGGTTGCCAGGCAACAGATACAAGAAAGAATGAGTGTATAAATAATGGTTCTCATGATCTTTTATTGATTATAAAGATAATACGTATTCTGCCAGGTCATTCAGTTCGTTTTCAGATAATACTTCTGCCGGAGCATGTATTTTCAGCATTTCCTGCATTGTGTAAGCACGTCCGTCGTATAAATAGGGGGCTGTTCTCCATACTTCGTTCAGGGCGGGAACATCCATTTTGACATGCTCGTCCGGTCCGTTGGTCCAGCTCACTTTATATTGTTTCATATCTGTGTAGTAAGTTCCGGAATGGCAGGAAGAACAATCTTTCTCAAAATGAGCTTTGCCTCTCTTTGCCGCTTCCGACAGGTTGCCGTTCACCAGTCGGGGACTGGGAACCGGGGATAACGATTTCAGATAGGCATCGATAGCCGGAGCTACTTCTTCGGTTGAAGCTGAGAATAAAATATATTTGATTCCCGAAACAACTGCGGTCTCTGCATCTTTACGGATTCCGGTGACCATACAGGGCGGTGTCTGATGGGAGAGGACTAACGTCTTGGTGTTCTTAGGATTCCCCATTCCATCATTCAGCAAGTCCCAGTTCAGTCCGTCCATCCGGGCATCATTCGGATGACAACTGGCGCAACTCTGCCATCCCTGGAAACCGATCGATGCGTCATGGAAATACATGTCGCCTTTGCCTGTTTGAGTGGAAGCGAGAGGAGTACCCAATGAAGAAGAAGTCATCTCTTTTCCACTCTGATTGAAGGCTACAAGTTCACCGGTGTAGTAATTTGCCGTATATACTTTATCCGAAGTGACGTGTAAGGCCCGGGGACCTTTCCCCTGTGTTTTGTAAAAATCGCGGATACCGTATAAGAAGCCGGCGTCATCCCGGATATGTGCATAATCTTTTGTCGAGGGAGTTGCTTTTCCCCCTTCTTTTACCTGTGCCAGACGGTTATGCAGCATCGCTCTGTCTATACAGGCCAGTTCGTGGGTACCGGAAATTGCCACCCATATTTTGCTGTCGTCCGGTGAAACAACGACATTCCAGGGATTTGAGGCTCCTTTCTGGGGAGTATCCAGCAGAACAGTGTTTTCCACTTCCTGTGAATGCAGGTTGATGATAGATAAAACGTTGGTACTCATCCATCCCCGGTCCACCTGATTGGTCGGGAGTTGGTAGCGTGCCAGCAAATGGACGGCATATGCATAGTCGCCTTTACTGTCTGTAGCCAGGGTTTTTACATCAGTCGAACCGTTCGGGAGTTGTAATCGTTTCACTACCTTTTTGTGGTTCACATCCACAATATCCAACTGACAGGCAACCGGATAAGCAAGCGACGACATTTCCGGCAGGTTATTGGCTACCAGCAGCATGCTGTCGTTTGCAAATGAGACGAGGTCTACCGGTTCACGTCCAACGGGAATTCGGTTCAGTACTTCTTTTGTTTTCGGAGAGACTTCCCAAAGTTCATTATTGAAACGTTGCGTAGTCCACAAGGATGCGGTTTGTTTATTGAATAACAGGGCGGAGGGCGTATGTCCCAATCGGGTATCCGATATGACGGACAAATCTTTTCCGTTCAATTCGCACAGAGAGCCGTCTACACCGTCACACACTACCCAGATATGCTGGTCAGGTGTTTCCGCCAGATCGTTTGCTGGGGCGGGCAGTACCGCTTTTGTCCCGGTTTTATTGAAATTGGCGTCGATGAGGTATATTTCTTTTTTATCCCGGTTTGTCACCAGGAGTCCGCCTTGCTTTCCGGCACTCCATATATGGTCCGGAGCAAAAATATCATCTCCGCTGCATCCGGTCAGGATGGTCAGGGAGAGACAGGCTATGTAGGTCCAGTTTATTTTCATGATCATTACTTCTTAGCTTTTAATGATTGAAGATACTGGCGGATATTTTCTTTTTCCGCAGCACGGGATGTCTCCCGTTTCTTCTCATAATAAGTATAATACTCTTTTTCTTCCTGTGTCCAGTTATTCGCTTCCCGGTAATCGCCGATGAACGGTACACACAGGTCGATCCATAAAGCGATCGTTTCTATTTCCTCCTTGCTCAGTTTGCAGCCGCCATGCCCGTTTTCAAGTCGCTTGATCAGATTACTTGTATTGGAACCTGCAAAATAAGGGGCAAGTAAAGTCGGCTCGGATAAATTGCTGATCCAGTTCACTTCCGGATGATGGGCGTCTCCCTGCCAGGAGTCGTTATCTCTGGTCATTTGACGGGCATGAGTCAGGTTCAGGTAAGAGTCTGAGAATTTACGCTTCGTCTGCTGGTCTACTACTTTTAATTCGCCTTTCAGGCTTAGCTTGCTTTTTACCCCGTCGTGGCAGGAAATGCAATGAGCGTCCCAGATGGGCTGCACTTCTTTGATATAACTGAAACAACGGTCGCCGATACCTTCCGGCTCGATCTTTTGGATACCGGTGTTCATCGCCATAGATACCGGATGCGAGGCTATCGGAACGGTGTTTTTATGTTCATGACAGCCCACGCAACTCTGCGTTTCTCCCGGTTGCAGTGTCGACCAGCTGCGCATGGTTTGCACAACCCGGTTGTTTTCGTCTAATGCCTGAAAATAAAGCGGAGTACGGCAAGGAACTTTAAAGAAAGCCGAACCGTCGGGATTAACATCGACAGTTCCCAATATCCGTTTTACATCCCAGCTGGCGTTGCCGACACCTACCGGAGAGAAAGCATGTCCGGCACCACCCGCATCAAAACCGAAAGCAGCACCGATACTGGCTACCCGGTAGATGGGTTCTACAATTCTCAGTTTTTTGATCGTTCCGGGCTGAACACCTTTCAAGCCGTTGCCTTCATAGATATTTTGCATATAGTAGACACCTTCCTCTTTTGTGTAATCCACATTGTCTACGCGCTGGAAAGGACGTTCACGTTCGGACAACAAGACCGGTTGGTTGCAAGATATGCTGGCGTCTGAAACCAGCAGTTCCCGTTCACCGGACGGTGTCATCCAGTAAATACCGAATTCCATCGGATGACCTACATGGTAACCTAATGGGGTATAGGATATTAAAAACTCCTTTTCATTCAATGGGTAAGGATGCTGGAACTGGTCGGCGAACTGCCCGTAGGCGTCGATTTTTACGGCTTCCGGTTTCCGGAGCGGGGCAACCAGCATGACGCCTTCATTCTCGTCACGTCCGGCTTCCGGGTCGATGATACATAGTTTGCCATGCTGGGGAGTGTGATGTCCCAGGATTGTCGCCATCACTTTCCGGGTTCCGGGGATTTGCCGGGTGTGGGTGAGTGTGGTTGGGAAAAAACTGTTCCCGCCATAGTATTCCGCTTGTCCGGTACCGTCCGGATTCATCTGGCAAAGCGGTTGCATGAATACCTGGCCACGGTCATTGTATTCCCAGCGGGTATAGACAACCCGTCCGTCATCGAGCAGTGTCGGGTTTGATGTATGTACCTGGTCGAAACCAACCTGGCGCATATAACGTCCTTCACGGTCGCAGAGATAGAGGTTGCTGACTTCGACAGTCCAGCAATCCACTGCACTTCCGTTGCGGGTCGAATTGAACAGAATGTTTTCGTCGGGCAGATAGATCGGCTCTATGTCGGCAAATCCCAGACCTGAAGTGATTTGTTTCAGTTTCCGCGACGGCATCTCCATTTCATAGAGATGAAAATCATCCTCCTTTTGTGATTTCTTCCAGGCAAAGAGAATATGTTTACCGTCGAAATGAACATCCGGATCCCGGAAGACACCGGCTGTATCTTTTAATAAAGTTTCTTCCTTTGCCCAGATCCCGTCCATTTTGAAATAAGCCAGCTCGCCACCAGCAAAGAAGTTGCATTCTGCGCGGGCATCCGACAGACCTTCCGTATAAGCGAAAAAGGAAGGGCGAAGTGTGCGGAATTTGGTAAACACGACTTCGGGAGTGTTTTTTATAAAGGATGCCAGCCGTTGTTCCCTTCTTGCTTTACAGGCATCCAGATAGGCGGATAAAGCCTGTGTTATGCTTTCCGGCGTGTTGGTTACTTTGGTTTCCTGCTGTAATTTTTGCAAACGCTCTGAAATTTGTTCGGGCAATGTTTTGTCAAACCATTTTACATCGCTTCCATCCTGTAGCCACCAGTCGTAGTAAACCGGATAGTGGTGATAGAAATGCAGATGTGCCTCCCGGATCAGGGTGGCAGTACTGTCTTTTGAAACAAGACCTTCGGTTGCCTTTATTTTATTAAACCGGTCTTGTATGTCTGTTATAAATTCCTGCTTGTCGGCGGGATAGTGGTCCTTATATACTTTTTCCTTGTTCTGGCAAGCTGCCAGAATGAGGAGCATAAGTCCTAATCCTATTTTGTGTAAGTTATTCATATATATTACTCCCTTCTTTGTTGTTATTGGTTTGCCGGAATTGGCAAACGGAAGTCATTTTTCCCCACTTATTTTTTCTTTGTGGGGAAAAAGTCCCACTAGCGTGGGGAATAATCCCCTTTGCAATGGGGAATTATCCCCATACTAGTGGGGATTTTTACTTAATAGCACTTTTATAAGCCTCCACAATAGTAACTCCACTGGATGTGCCGATGCGGGTTGCTCCTGCCTTGATCATGGCTAAAGCAGTATCGAGGTCGCGGATACCGCCAGCCGCTTTTACTCCGATTTCCGGACCAACTACACGGCGCATCAGGGCTACATCTTCTACAGTCGCACCGGCTGTTCCAAAACCAGTCGAGGTCTTAACAAAGTCAACTCCAGCCTCTTTGGCTATCCGGCAGACTGTTTCCTTTTCGGCATCCGACAGATAGCAGGTTTCCAGAATCACTTTGCAGATAACGCCCGCCGGTCTACAGATAGCAACCATCTCTTCGATTTCTTTCTTTACAATATCCAGGCGGCCTTTTTGTAACGCGCGTACATTTATTACTGTATCTATTTCCGTCGCGCCTTTAGCGATGGCGTCGCGTGTTTCGAAAGCCTTGCATTCGGTCGTGGTCTGTCCTAACGGAAAGCCGATGGCTGCACCGACACGGACGGGCGAACCTTCCAGCAGTTTGACGCAGGTTTCTACTTCCGCCGGATTGATGGCAACCATGGCGAATTCGTATTTGCGTGCTTCGTCACATAGTTTCTCAATGTTTTCTGCTGTGCCGAAAGGTTTCAGGAAAGTATGGTCGATCATTCCTGCCAATTGTTTTACTGATAAGTTCGCTATTATTTCGTTCATGATAAATGATGTTTAGAATGTTAAAACTGTTTTTATTACTTCGTTACGTTTTACGGCTTCCAGGGCCTCGTTGATTTGTTCTATTTTAAAGCGGTGGGAGATGAAGTCGGATGCGGACAGCCGGCCTTCGCGTATCCATTCGGTCAGGGCTATCATTGCCCGTTTCTCTTCCGAACGGGTCGGCCAGCGGTGGATGAACAGGTTGAAATTGTAAGGAGCCTGGTCCAGGTCGATCGTCGGATTCTTTGTCATTACGCCATATACACAAATATCTCCGGCCATTTTTATAAGGGGTAGGGCCGAATGAACGATGGAAGGCAGGCCGACAGCGTCGATGACCGTATCGTATGAACGATTTGCGGCAGCGATAAATTCGGGTGTCGCAATCTCAGCCGGCGTATAGCCATTATCAGCACCCATTTGTCTGGCTAGTTCCAGTTTGGCAGGTAGCATGTCGACAATATCCACTTGTCCGAGACCGAATAGTTTGCCGAGTTTCACAAAACTCAACCCGACAGGACCGGCACCGAATACCATCACTTTCTTTCCCGGTTCCAGGCGGAAGTCTTTGAATGCACCCACTATTTCACGCCAGGTGCAGGCAATGACTGCTTCTTCCGGCTGTATATCGGCCGGTATTGCATTCTGTATTTCGAAGCTGTCCCAGCAGCCTTGTTCCGGAGTGGCAAGGCCTTCTTCCTGCAAAACTTCGAAATCGTTTACTACGACATATTCACAGAAACCGCCCCAGGCACTGTTCAGCCCCGGTGTCGTAAAGGAGGCATTCAATCCGCCGATTACCCTGTCGCCTACCTTGAAATTTCGAACTTTACTTCCGACTTCTATTACAATGCCGACATTTTCATGGCCTAAAGCCATCGGGAACTGATCTGCCCCCGGAAAATGTCCGGCTATCAGTTTGCTGTCGGTGGCATTGCACAAAGCGACCATTTCTGTTTTTACGAGGGCCTGGTACGGAGTGATAACAGGCATATCTATTTCCCGGATTTCTACTACGCCGGGAGCTGTTGCGATTACGCTTTTCATTTTTCCTTTCATATTCATTCTTATAGATTTAAATCCGACAGGTCTGTATAAACATCTTTCAAATGCTCGTACGTCCGGTCGAAAACAGCTATTAATTCTTTGTATTTCTCTACATTGGCGGGGATAGGACTGATCTTTTTGTCGATATGGATAAACCGGTCGGTTACACTGAAATCTTTGAATAAGCCGGCTCCGATTCCTGCCAGGATGGCGGCGCCCATGGAGGTCGCTTCTTCCAGATAGTTCGGGATTTTTATTTCAGTCTGATAAATATCGGCCATCATCTGCTGCCAGATCGGATTTTTAGCACAGCCTCCTATTACCGTCATATTTTCTACGGGGACGTGGTTGCGGAATATATTGACGATAAGTCCCAGGTTCAGGGTGATGCCTTCCATGACGGAACGAAGCATATCGCCATGCGTGTGTCCTACCGTCAGTCCGATAAAAGCGCCTTTGGCATTTACGTTCCAGCGGGGAGAACGTTCGCCCATCAGGTAAGGCAGGAACAATAGTTTGTTGGAGCCTACCGGAGATTTCCGTATCTGTTCGTCAATCAGTTCGTACACATTCCCTTTCCTGATTCTGGCTTCTTCCTGTTCAAACAGGCAGAGTTGCTGCACCATCCAGTTATAGGAAGCGCCTGCCGTCTGCATAGTTCCCGACGGATGCAGCATGCCCGGTACGACATGCGCCCAGTTCATGGTACGGCGTTGTTCGTCTACAACCGGCTTTTCTACTGTCAGGGCAACCCATGAGGAGGAGCCCAGATAATTGTAGGATGTTCCCGGGGCTACACAACCTACGCCGACTCCGGCACAACTGCCGTCGCCTCCTCCGCAGATAACCGGTGTACCTTTACGGAGTCCGGTGGCTTTGGCTGCTTCCTCCGTTACTTCTCCTATAACATCAATAGAAGAACGGACTTCCGGGAAGAGGGAGATATCCAGTCCTGCTGCTTCTATGATCTCTTCGCTCCATGACCATCTGTTCAGGTCGTAGGCGTTTGTTCCGGAAGCATCTGACGGGTCGGTGGCGATCGTACCGCAAAGGCGGAAATTGATGTAGTCTTTTGCATTAAGCATTTTGTACGTTTTTGCAAAAACTTCCGGCATATGTTTTCGTATCCACATTAATTTTTCTATTGAATAGGAAGCACTGATACGGTGTCCTGTTATTTCATAGAAATGAAGCGGGTCCATTTTTTCATACAGGAAAGCTTCTTCCTCCTGTGAACGCTGGTCGCAGTACAGCAGGTGTGGAGAAAGCGGATTCCCTTTTTTATCGATACATAAGCATCCCATCATCTGGCCGCTCAGGGCAACTCCGGCGATCTCTTCGGGTGATACGAGTTGAAGTAATGCATTTGTTGTTTCTGTTATGGCTTTCCACCAGTCGGACGGATCCTGTTCCGCGCGGTTACCGGCGGCATAAACAGTCTGGTAGGAGGCGACACGGGATGCAACCAGCATGCCTTCTTCATTGAATAAAGTGGCTTTGTTGCCACTTGTTCCTAAATCGTGTGCAATGACGTATTTTGCCATGGTCTTTGAATTTTATTTATAATGCAGCATTCGTATATCCGGTCAGTCCGACCAGGATGCCTCCTGCTATCCCCCCGGCAATAATGACGGCCCAACGTGGAAATGCCTCTTTCAATAATCCCAAACGTGTCCCTCTGGGAGCACAGAGTGTATCACATACGACAAATCCCATAGCGATGGCCCAGCCCATATCCACCCAGGGAGCACTTCCGCGGGCTCCCTGATGGATGAGGCTGAATTGCATGGGTAATCCGTTTACATCGGTAGCTAAACCGGTGGAGAAACCGAAACCGGGCAATTTGTGATTCACCAGCCAGAATGTTCCTATAATTAAGGCGGCCGCAATAAATCCTCCTTTTGCTCCAAAATCTTTCACCAGTTTGGGCCAGCAGAATATAACTGTAAAAGTGACGGCGAAAGAACCGAATATACTGGTTATGATACCGGCATTGTACATGCCGAACAATTCATTGTAAGTTTGTAACCATTCGCTCATACTGCATCCTCCTCTTTTGACAGGCGATTACCGCATGAACGCATTATCCAGATGGTTATTCCGGCTAAAGCACCTCCGATCAGACAACAAAGCAAAGTGGGGGCAGCCAGGAAAAACTGAGTGAAATCACCCTGGAAACGGACGATTCCCCAGGCTATGCCGGCAGAGCCGATACACCATCCCTGGTCCAGCCATATTTTTCCTTCCGGATTTAATATGGCTCCGTTATAATGGTTCATGTACCACATGATCCCGATAATAAGGGTAGCAGCCAGCCATCCTCCCATTAAACCGTATGTTTTCCAAAGTTCCGGCCAGATGCCGAAAGCAAATCCTCCGCATATTGCCGAACCGGCAAATGTAGATAAGTAGTGTTTCATGATATTTAGGTTTATGATCTGTTAGTTCAATTGTAATTTAGCTAGTGTAAAAGGCTTGTCGTGTTTGGTATTTACTTTGTCGGGACCTGTCACGATGTCGAAGCAGGATACAATCACCTGGCCGTTCCAGACGATCGGTTCTCCCGGCTGGTCCAGACCACCGTCGCTGCCGTCGCAATCCGGACTTTGGGCGATACGCTGAATGCGGCCGTTCTTGTTTATACGGGCCACTGCATTTTCAGAAAAGTCGGCTACCCAGATATTTCCGTCGTCATCCATGCACATTCCGTCGGTGGTGCGTAGTTGTGACGGGTCTTGTGCCCATATCTCATTTCCGATAACGTTGCCTTTGGGATCCATGGTTATTCGGTGAATGGTGCCGTCTCCAAAATTTCCTACATATAAATTGTCTTTTTTATCGAATACGATTCCGTCAAGTCCGTACTGAACTGCTTTGTTTTTCGTAATGACGGTTGTGAGCAGGTTCTTATCTGCTTTTGTATTGGTTACTTTTATATTCTTATCGTTCTTGTCGAAGCAATAGACTCCGCTTACCAGTAGTCCGGACGGATCCTGGATGGAGGAGAGGGAGCTTTGTGTTACATATAATTTCCCATTTCTGAAGCGGATGCCGTTGGGGTGTTCCATACCGGTGGCTACTTCGATAACTTCTTTCAGTTCGTAGCCATCTAATTTTAAGCATAAGATTCGGCCTTTGTTCCTGGCCTTTTCAGCTCCGCTCCATCCCTGGTTGTCACAAATAAATAAGTTTCCTTCATCATCGAAGGTGATTCCCATGGGAGCAGCCCAACCTGTTTCTTCTAATATGGGTACATTCATCCATTTGCTGATTTTCCCGTCTTTAGTAATCCGCATCAGGCAGGCTGGTTTCGACAAATCGGCAAAGTTCGGACAAGCCAGGATCAGGTCGCCATTTGGGGCAATTGCCATTCCGTCGGGTGTCGGACAATCATCCGGCAATTCCATGAATAGTTCACTTTTTTGCATTGCCGGTGTACAAGCTCCCAGGAATGCAGATAATAAAACTGATATTAAAAACACGTTCTTCATGATATATAGATTTTTCATTGGCAAAGAAATATAATTCTGCCCTGAAAGAGTTTCATCTATCGGTCAAAAGCTTTCAATATTCGGTCAGTGAATGATTTGTGTTGTTGTAAGGTGTTGATATTTAGTAGCCTGATTGTATGAGGCTTTTATATGCCGGAATAAATCTAGATGAACTTTTTCAACGTGTATTTGAACTTATTCCTGAAATATTTCCGGATATTTCCGGATGAAATACGTCGGTGTACAACTCCAGGCATGGCAATAGCTATTGACCGGGAAAAAGTTGTATGGAGATAAAAACTCATTTTTAGGATCATAAACTTCCCAGAATGTATCAGCACCTTTGTGGATCATTCCTCCCCAGTATTCTGCTACTTCATTTCGGGCTTCTTGCGGCATTCCGCTTTTGATCAGGGCCTCTATATAATAATGGAACAGGTAAGGGGCTCCCGGAGTGCAGACATTCTCTGTTGTTTTCAAGGCTTTTAAAGATCGTTGGGCTTCTTTTTGTGTAGGTATTTCTCCCAGTATCATCCATATTTGGGAAGCATAAGAAACCTGATCATTCAATTTGCCTGTGAATAAACCCGTTTTTGGATTGTAGAAATGCTTTCGGGCAGCTTTTTTCATCTTTTTGATGAGTCCCGGAAGTTGGGCGACCTCATTTTCTTTGTTCAGTAATTTTGCCAGTTCATAGGTCTCTTTGAAAGCAAAAACAGTAACGCCATGAAAAGCTACTTCTCTATGTAATCCGTCTTTCCAGTCGAAGAATATCCACCATTCACGGGATGCCCGTTCGTAATTCATTGTTCCGTCATCCTGTAGGTATTGGTAAGCTGATTCCAATTGTTTTTTTACAACGGGCCAAAGATCCTCAGCCGTCTCTCTGTCTCCCGTTTCCTGCAAATAGTCTTTGAGGGTAACGCCAAACAGGAAAGAATAATCATATAAATGTTGTTTTGCCTGGGGCTTGGGCTCCTGGGTTTCAAAAACAGTTGCGTTTAGTTTTCCGTTATGCTCGCTTAGTCCGGCCAGCAGGTAGAGGCAGCGTTTGGTCAGATTGTATTGTTTGAAGGAATAGTTGTTAGCCAATGCTTCCAGATATAAGTCGCCCAACCACAGACGCTGATCCCTTTTGGGACCGTCTTCGTAAACGGTTTGCATACATTCTTTCAGAGTATTTAAACTAACCCGGTCTATGTCTTTAAATATCTGTGGCGTGGCAGCCGATAATTCTCCGGGCGTATTGACGGCAGAAGTAACAGCGTCGCATTTCATTCCGGAAATACAGAAGTCATATCCGGGAGGAGTCGCGATAAGTTCTATTTTTACATATCTGAAGGATACACGGCGTGGAATGGTGATCGTTGACGGCATTGTCATCATGGTGACTATTTCATCTTGTAACCACGCACGGCTGAGTCCTCCCTGATAAGGATCGAAAGGTGTTACCAGTTCAGAAGGAACTTCTCCGAATGTCAGTTTGAAGCGTGCCGGTGCGTCTGCCTCGGCTTTTAGTAACTCCGTGCTGAAACTGAAACTACCTGTTATGTGCTCTCCGAAATCGACAATGACGGCTTTTGTCTCCTTAAAAGAGTTATCGTAGAGTGTATTTATAGGTGCTGTTTGCTCTGCTTTGTATTGCTGGAAAGCATTTTCATCTTTTATTATATGTACTAAACCGACCGGCTTTTTTTCTGTAACGGTCAGTTGAGGAATGCTTTCTTTTGCTTTTTGTAACCAGGATGCCCGCTGGCTGGCATAAAAATCTTGTCCGTGGACTGTTATAAAACAACTGGCAAGTAAACAGTTTAATATAAGTGTTTTTAAGGTCGTTTTCATGTTTCTATAAAATATGAATAAGTGTTTTATCAAAAGTATTCTTTCTTATAAATAGTTGATAAAATTACTATTTACCGGGTGGATGTATGTTGTATTATTGATATTAAATGTTACAAAAATGACACAATAGTAAGGGTTGAATTATTTTATCTTTTTCGTGTTGGGAATTCCTTTTATGCAAGGATGCCGGTTTATTGACAGTGGAGAAAATGAAGATGATGGGCGACCAGAGTAACCTTTCCGGTGTGACCCATTCGATCCTGCACGGTTTTAATTATAGTCCGCTGGAAGTGCCGTTCCCCGGTTGGATCATGTACGGCGCATTTCTGAACGAACGGAATAGCTGGTGGCCTTATTTCAATTTGTGGGCGACCTATAAAAGCCGGGTGTCGACTGTCCTTCAGGAATCCGATTTCTTTGCTGATATTGCCGTGATGCATCCGCTGGCTGATATGTGGATGATACACGGACCACAGCGTGATCCGTTCCCCAGCCTGCATTATCCGTCTTATCAATATCATGTGTGGGAAGCAATTCATCAGAACGGAAATAGTTGTGACTACATAAGTGAGAATATCATTCAGCAAAGTAGTTTCAAGAAAGGCAATCTTGTTTTCAATAACAGGAAATATAATACATTGATGCTGCTGGAAGTTGAGTCGATGATGCCGACGACAGCAGAAACACTGGTTGAATTCGTTAAAGCCGGAGGTAAACTGATCTTTGTCGGTAAAGAACCATTTTATTACGAATTGTAATCCGGAGGATGGAATACGGATACAGGCAACATTTGAGGCGAATGGCAGAACACCTTGGTTATGGAATCCGGAAACAGGCGAACGGACACCTTATCCGGTCTCTTCCGGTTCCACTTTACAGATCGACCTGGGGCCGGCCGCATCCAAACTGATTGTTTTTGAGGAAACGAAAGGCGCGAAGATCTCCATTCCGGCTTTGCCGCTTCAGAGTTCGTCTCCGCTCGAACTGAACGGATGGACGGTCGGAATGGCGCATGTCAATGGCGAGTCGGCCAAACGTGAGCTGGATACGTTGGTGGATTTCTCTGCAAACCCGGAAACACAATCGTTTTCCGGCGACCTGTATTATGAAAAGACGGTCGATAATGCAGCCGGATTCAATTACCTGGATTTAGGGAAAGTATATGGCGTTTCGGAAGTAACCCTGAATGGGGAAAAACTGGGATGCAAATGGTATGGAAACCGTGTGTATCAACTGCCGGAACATTTAGCTAAGGCACCGGTCAAATCATTGCAGATAAAGATCACGACAACTGTCGGTAATTATCTGAAGGGTACGCCTGAAAACAAAATAGGGCAGGCATGGACCCATCATCAGAAATGGGCACCGACAGGTATGCTGGGCCCCGTTAAATTAATGTAACATCAGGAATAAACGGATAATGTCTTTTTTTGTCAACTGAAAAATGTTTCTCTTTTATTTTCTTGGCATTCTCTCATCCCTCATTGCAGCATTATAGGCAGACCAGGCTACGATCACTGCATTATGACGTATATCGTCTAACACCAGACGGTCGGAGATATTCTGTTCGCAGGGGACGGGACCGGCTTCTTCCAGTTTATGGAAATTCAGTCCCGGAACGCTGTAACTACCGGAATGTGCAAAATTATTTGTTCAGCGCCTTTATCAGGTCTGAGCCGGCGCGGAACTTGACGGAGGTACGCGGCTTGATCATCACCGGCTCTCCGGTCTGTGGATTCCGGGCGGGGCGTTCGGTCTGCTCCCAGGGCAGGAAGGTACCGAATCCCTGGAATACGACCGTATCTCCCTCTTGCAGGGCTTCGGTGGTATTGTCAATGAAGGAGTTGAGTACCGCCTTTATCGCTGCTCTCGTCATGCCGGTGTCTGCGGCTATTTGTCCGATCAATTTACTTTTATTCATATACTACAGGTTTAAATCGTTTTTAGAACAAGTGTTCGGGATACTTGGCCGGAGACGTAGTTCTGCGGTAGAAGCAGGGTATAACTTTTCAGCATAATATCCTTTAAATCGGTATAAATACTCCGTTTTCAGGAGTATGGTTTACTTCTTTTTGTTCTCTGATATTAGTTAATATAAATTGTTCACTTTCTGTTCTTCGCCCTCAATCAGTGGATTAACTACCGTATTACCGGAAATACAGCGTATT
Source organism: Parabacteroides goldsteinii DSM 19448 = WAL 12034 (assembly GCF_000969835.1). Taxonomy (GTDB): domain Bacteria; phylum Bacteroidota; class Bacteroidia; order Bacteroidales; family Tannerellaceae; genus Parabacteroides; species Parabacteroides goldsteinii. Next base: position 384,029 of record NZ_KQ033912.1, on the reverse strand, counting down.
CGATAATTTGTAGTAGGCCATTTTCTCTTATTTAATGGAGTTCGTTAAGAACTTTGTTATTAATGGAGACAAAGATAATAAATACAGAGGATAAGCAATCAAACATGCGATAAAATTCATCTTTTCTCTTCTTTTTCTCCTCTTCCACCAAGGATAATGCGATAAAGCCGGGTTCTGTAAAAGTACCACAAGGGAATTGGCAGGGGAGGAAACAAGGAGAAATCTTGCCGGAAATAAGCAGTTTTTAATCAAGTGGCTTGGCTGTTACAGGTTTATTTGCAACAATTAAATCTTTCTGTTTATGGATAACTCCATTATTTCTATAGCGCCCCCCTAATTTCCTGAGTTCTTAACGAACTCTGTCCATTTTCCCTTCATAACTCCATTATCGGACATACTGTTCATTATCGGACACTATTCTTTTGTGTTATACTCAGAAAATCAATGATATATGTTTTTGGCATACCTTTTGCCTGTAGCATGGCAAAACATATATTACGATGAAAAAGATCTATATAGCCATTACTTATTTATTGCTGACATGCTTTGGTTTACAGGCCGAAGAACAAGATAATGTAGTCCGTCTGACTTTGAAAGATGCCATTACGCTGGCACAACACCAGTCTGTCGATGCGGCTGTGGCTCTGAACGAATTAAAGACGTCTTACTGGGAATACCGTACCCATGTCGCCGACCAATTGCCGGAGGTTAATTTTAAAGGAACGCTCCCCAGTTACAGCAAGCAATATTCACGTTACCAACAATCGGACGGAACCTATGCTTTTGTGCAGGACAATAACCTGTCGATGGACGGAGCGATCTCTATCGACCAGAATATCGCTCTGACAGGCGGTAAGATCTCATTGAACTCTTCTCTTAATTTCTCCCGCCAGTTGGGGCATGGTGCCTTCAATGAATATATGAGTGTCCCGGTCGGTCTGACCCTGACGCAACCTATCTTCGGCGTGAACGACCAGAAATGGAACCGCCGGATCGAACCTGTTCGTTACCAGGAAGCAAAAGCCGCTTATATTGAAAGCGTAGAGGGGGTAACCATCTCGACAATCGCTTACTTCTTCAATCTTCTGTTGGCGAAAGAAAACCTGGCAACGTCTGTGCAGAATCTGGATAACGCAAATAAACTGTATGATATCGCTATCGCGAAACGCAAGATCGGTCATATCTCTGAAAGTGAACTGATGCAATTGAAATTATCTGCTTTACAGGCGAAAGGTAAGTTGACGGAAGCGCAGTCGAACCTGAACGCCAAAATGTTCCAGCTGCGTTCTTTCTTGGGATTGAGCGAGGAAGATGTGATAGAACCGGTCATCCCCGAATCTGTCCCCGACATGCGGCTGGTCTATCAAGAAGTATTGGAGAAAGCCCAGGAAAACAACTCGTTTGCCAAACGCATACTACGCGAACAACTCGAAGCCGATTATGCAGTAGCGACGGCCAAAGGGAAACGCCGCGATATCAACCTGTTTGCTTCCGTGGGATATACAGGGAAAGACCGTGATTTCAGTGGCGCTTACAATCCGCTGAAAGATAACCAGGTGGTGGAAGTCGGTTTCAGCATCCCTTTGCTGGACTGGGGAAAACGGAAGGGAAAGGTTAAGGTTGCCGAATCCAACCGCGAAGTGGTTCTCTCCAAAAACCGTCAGGACCAGATGACATTCAACCAGAATATCTTCTTGCTGGTGGAGAACTTCAACAACCAGGCTGCCCAGTTGGAAATTGCGGAAGAAGCCGATGAGATCGCCCAGAAACGCTACCAGACATCTATCGAAACATTTATGATCGGCAAGATCAATATTCTCGACCTGAATGATGCCCAGCAATCGAAAGATGATGCCAAACAGAAGCACATACAGGAATTATACGGTTTCTGGAGTTATTTCTATAATGTCCGCAGCGTGACGCTTTACGATTTTCTGAACGACCGTAATCTGGATGCCGATTTTGAGGAAATTGTCAGAAAGTAGGTAACTTATTCGTATCTTTACAAACCCAATTAAAGAAACCTATATGATATTAATTATTGATGATGACGCAGCTGTCCGTTCTTCGCTTACTTTTTTGTTGAAGCGGGCAGGCTTTGAACCGGAAGCTGTTCCGGGGCCTGAAGAAGCGTTGGTTATTGTGCGCCGGGAAGCGCCCCAACTGATTCTGATGGATATGAACTTTACCTTGACTACGACGGGAGAAGAAGGGATACAGCTATTAAAACAAGTAAAGATATTTCAGCCGGATGTCCCAGTGATCTTAATGACCGCCTGGGGCTCCATTTCGCTGGCTGTGCAGGGTATGCAGGCCGGCGCTTTCGATTTTGTGACCAAGCCCTGGAACAACCTGGTGTTGCTGAAGTCGATCCGTACGGCTCTGGAACTGAATGAGCAGAAGAAGATGCAGAAATCGCCGTTGAACCGGAACGATGCGGACAGTAAATTCCATTTCGAGAAGATTGTCGGACAGAGTGATGCGCTGATGGATGTGTTGGGAACCGTTTCCCGCATAGCACCGACCAATGCTTCGGTGCTGATTACCGGTGAAAGCGGGACAGGCAAGGAACTGATTGCGGAAGCGATCCACGCCAATAGTCCCCGTATGAAAGAGGCTTTCGTCAAGGTCAACCTGGGAGGATTGTCTCAGAGCCTTTTTGAGAGCGAGATGTTCGGTCATAAGAAAGGTGCGTTTACGGATGCTTATATAGACCGTACCGGACGTTTTGAAATGGCAAACAAAGGAACTATCTTCCTGGATGAGATAGGTGACCTGGAGTTATCCTGCCAGGTAAAACTATTGCGTGTATTGCAGGACCAAACATTTGAAGTGCTGGGCGACAGCCGTCCCCGGAAAGTGGATATCCGGGTGGTGAGTGCTACCAACTGCAACCTTCCGGAAATGGTTGCCGCACGTACGTTCCGTGAAGACCTGTTCTACCGTATCAATTTGATCACGATCCATCTGCCCGCCCTTCGCGAGCGGAAAGACGATATTCCTTTGTTGGCCCGTTATTTTGCCGATAAGCAGTCGGAAGTCAACGGTTTGCCTAAAGTCACTTTCTCTTCGGATGCCGTCAGTTTCCTGCAACGTCTTCCGTATCCCGGAAATATCCGTGAATTGAAGAACCTTGTGGAAAGAACGATGCTGGTATCCGGTAAATCCTTGTTGGATGTGTCCGATTTTGAAGGGCAATGCCTGAATCTGGGGAACAAACAATCCGTGAGAAAAGGCGGAGCCGTCAGTTTCGAGGGTATGACGCTGGACGAGATTGAAAGGCGGACTATCCTTCAGGCTTTGGATACACATGAGGGAAATCTCTCGCATGTCGCATCCGCATTGGGAATCAGCCGGGCAGCCTTATACCGCCGGTTAGAGAAATACGGAATACCTACCGATAAATAAATGATATTCGAATGAGGATAAAAGGATTGTTCTGGATCTTGACCGGGTTGCTGCTGACTATTCTGGCAGTTATCACTTACCATGTCTTCTATAATTATTCTTCCTTCATGTTCTTTATTGTGGAAGGTGTTGTCCTGGTTACGATCTTGTACCTTTTCCTTTTTTACCGTCGTATCATCAAGCCGTTGGATATTATCGGCAATGGTATGGAACTGCTGAAAGAGCAGGACTTCAGTTCCCGCCTGAGCCGTGTCGGGCAGAAGGAGGCCGACCGCATCGTGGACATTTTCAATAAGATGATGGAACAGTTGAAAAACGAACGTTTGCACCTGCGGGAACAGAATCATTTCCTGGATTTGCTGATCAATGCTTCTCCTATGGGAGTGATTATGCTGAATCTGGATAACGAGATCATATCGCTGAATCCCGCTGCCCGCAAGATGTTCGGACAACCTTTGTCGGTCGATTTCGCCGGAAAATCCTTTACAGAGATAGATTCCCCGTTGGCGGTGGAGTTGGCGCGTATTCCCTTGTATGAATCGCAGACTGTTCGCCTGAACGATGCCAATATATATAAATGTACGCATTCCTCTTTTGTCGACCGGGGATTCCATCACTCGTTCTATCTGGTGGAAATACTGACGCAGGAAGTCTTTAAGGCTGAAAAGAAAGCCTATGAAAAGGTGATCCGCATGATTGCCCATGAGGTAAATAATACAACTGCCGGTATTACATCTACATTGGATACGTTGGAATCCACTTTCAGCGAGATGGAAAATACGGAAGATATATGCGACGTGTTGCGTGTTTCCATCGAACGCTGTTACAGCATGAGTCATTTCATTACAAACTTTGCCGATGTGGTGCGCATCCCGGAACCGCAAATACGTAACCATGAATTGAATATGGTGGTGACTTCCTGCAAGCGGTTTATGGAGACGGTTTGCCAGAACCGCAACATTCAAATCATTATGGAGCTGGATGAAGTGTCTCCTGTTGTGCGGCTGGATAGTTCGCTTTTTGAACAGGTGCTTGTCAATATTATAAAGAACGCCGCCGAGTCGATCGAGCGCGACGGCAAGATTTATATACGTACTTCACGTAACCCTGTCTGCCTGGAAATAGCAGATACCGGTAAAGGAATAGACAAAGAAACTGAAAAGAAATTATTCAGTCCTTTTTTCTCCACCAAACCGAACGGGCAGGGGATCGGCCTGATCTTTATACGCGAAGTATTGCAGAAACAGAACTGCTCTTTTTCCCTGCGTACTTATACGGACGGTTTGACAAGGTTCCGTATATTGTTTGAATAAGTCTGAAATACAGTAGGCTATAGTTGTTTTCATTTTGTTATATTAGGTAACAAAATGAAACCAGTATGTATAACGTATCAGTAAAAGTAAAAAGGCGTAAGTCGATAGAGGCTGGGAAGCGGATGCCGCTCTATGTGCAGATTATCTATCGCCGCGAGGTCCGGAAGATGGCTTTGCCGTACCAGTTATCCGAAGAAGAGTGGGACGGAGGCAGGGAGGAAATCAATATCCCGGGTGAAAGCACTTCCGAACGGTCAAAAGAATTGTATGCCATTCGTGAGCAGTTTTCCCGCGATTGCCGGACAGTCCGGTCCGTAATCTATTTGAAGGAGAAAAAGGGTTCCTTTACTCCGGATGAAATAGTGGAGGCGTGTAAGGAACGTTTTGCGGTAGCCAACCTGACAAAATATGTGGAGAAACAGATCTGTGTGCTGCAAGGGGAGGGCAAGGATGAAACGGCCAGGCATTACCAGAGTACGCTGAATGCCTTTATGCATTTCCGGGGTGGCTGCGAACTCAGGCTGGACGAGATCGACGCGCCGCTTTTGAAAGAGTTTGAGACCTACCTGTTCAGTTCCGGTGTTTGTGCCAATACCGTTTCTTTCTATCTTCGCGTGCTCCGGGCTATCCGTAACCGGGCGGTAAGGGATAACCTTGTCGAAGCCATCCCGCAGCTTTTCAGTAATGTCCATACCGGTATTGAAAAGACGCGCAAACGTGCGGTTCAGGAGAATGTGATCCTGGGTCTTGTCGCTTTGCAGCTTCTGTCGCCTGCGTTGCAGCTGGCACGCGACCTGTTCCTGTTCTCTTATTATGCCCGTGGAATGGCCTTTGTGGATCTGGCTCATCTGACGCGGAAGAATATCGTGGGGGATAAGATCGTCTATATCCGGCGCAAGACCGGGCAGGAGTTGCAGATACGTCTGCTACCCGAAATGAGGAGACTGATTGCCCGTTACCAATATGTATCCGGCCCTTTCCTGTTCCCAGTCCTTACGGGTTCCCGCCCGGACTATATCGGTTATCAGAGTGCGCTGCGTGTTCAGAACAAGCGTTTGAAGAAACTGGGAAAGATGGTCGGGACCGACCTTTCGACTTATATTGCCCGTCATACCTGGGCCAGCGTTGCCGCACAGAAAGGGATACCGGAAGAACTTATCTCACAGGGTATGGGACATGAGTCTGTTAAAACGACCCGTATCTATATGGCGCTCCTGGATACCTCGCGGGTGGATCGTGCCAATGAAATCGTGATACATAAGAGGAATTGTAAATCAAAGCCTGTTTATAAAGTCGTATTGTGAGGTGTGTTCTGTCTCTTAGGAAGAGACGGTCCGTCGGTGACAGTCAGTGTTAAAACTTTGCAAATGTACTAACTCTTTTTTATACTTGCACCATTTAGTACGGTGTTTTTCCATATGACTAGCCTTAATATTCATGTATTTACTGAATATTGTTACATCTTTTAAGAAAGAAGGCCTGTTGTTCATGCCTCTCTCCGGTCTTTCTATGTCTGTCTTTTTGCTTCTTTTTCTGTTTGTTATCTATTGATTATCTGTTGTTTACTGTTTGTTTTCCTGTTGTATCTCTTTTTTTTGGCAGGGATGCTAAATGATAAAACTTGAAAAACAAGCACTTTTCTACTTTCCCTTTTTTTCATCTTCCCGTTTTGTTTTCCGGATGTTGTCCCTGAGTGTTCTGCTCTTGCAGTATGGCACCATAAAACAGTTTGAAATCCCTGATTCTTGTGCCTTTTGTGTATCCCTGTTCCGTCTCTTCCTAAGAGACAGAATCCCTCTGACGGTTACCAAATCTAGTATTAATATAATGTATAGGGTTCTTTACTTATCGCTGCTGTATACCGGTTGTTTGTTGCTAACGACAAATATGTATGGACAACAAACCGCACTGAAAACGAATCTCCTGTTCTGGGCGACCACCACTCCGAATACCGGTGTGGAGTTCGGGATGGGACGTCAATTCACCATGGATATCTGGGGTGCCTATAACGCCTGGAAGTATCCGGATGATATGCGTCTGAATCTGTACCTGATACAGCCGGAAGTCCGTTTCTGGCCGTGCCGCAAGTTTGAAGGGCATTTCTTCGGGGTACACGGTCATTACGGTCATTTCAATATCGGCATGATTCCGTTTATTTCCGGCCTGAAAGACCATGTGTTGAGAGGTGACCTTTACGGCGGCGGCGTAACCTATGGCTACCACTGGGCGGTCGGCAACCGCTGGGGATTAGAGGCGATGATCGGCGGCGGTTATGTTTCGATGAAATATACCAAATATAAATGTGCCGAATGTGCGGAGGCATCCGGTTCTTACAGCCGTAGCTATTTCGGCCCGACGCGTATCGGTTTTTCAGTCATCTATTTTCTACGCTAAAATAACTTGTCCGATGAAACATACCTTCTTCTATAATATATATGTATGGGCCGTTTGCCTGGTGCTTTTTGCGTTGCCTGCCGGCGCGCAGCATATCCGTGTCGTGCCGCAGCAGGTCTCTGTGCGTAACGACAGCCTGCAACTTCAGCTCGATATGGACCTGGAGGCAGTGAATGTGTCCGCAAGCACAGCCGTTATTTTTACCCCTCAATTGCTTGGACCGTCCAAACAACTTCTTTCTTTGCCCCCTGTCATTATCAGCGGCCGTATCCGTGAGCGTCAGGACCGTCGCGAACGGTATCTGTCTGCCGGCAAAGAATCTTCCGTCCCTTATATGCGCATCCGCGATACCCGGCATACGGGATCAAAGAAAATAACTTACCGGATGTCCGTCCCTTACACCTCGTGGATGCAGCAGGCTTCTTTATTACTCTGCCAGGAGGTGAAAGATTGCTGTGACCTCCAACTGTTGGGAGTGGATACGCTGGTGCGTAAACTCAGCTTAAACCATGTGCCGCAACCGATTGGTGAGGCTCCCGTTCCCGTGCCTGACACGGGATCGCAGAAGAAGCGTCCTCTTTCCCGGGCGAATATGACAAAAAATACGAAGGATCGGGCCGTTGTCCCTGCGATCCCGCATCGGGTACGGGAACGGGCTGTCGATGTGACTGCTTACGAGTCGATGGTATCCTATCTGCGTCCTGAAACTGGCCAGACCGGCAAACGCCATACCGAGAGTGCCGTGCTCTATTTCGATTACCCGATCGGCAAGGACGATATTTATCCTGATTATAAAAACAACCGCGAAGAGATCGATAAGATCGACCGTATCATGGTGCCTTTGCAGGATAAGCGTTTTACATCGGTCGACCGTATCCGTATCTGCGGTTATTCTTCCCCCGACGGACCTTACGGCGACAATGAACGGCTGGCAAAAGCGCGTTCGGGGCTTTTTGCCTATTACCTGCGGAATGCATACGGCATTCCTCGCGACCTGGTGGAAGTCTCTTCGGTGGCAGAGGACTGGGAAGGACTGTCCGATCTTATGAGGCGGGAAAAACCTTCGTGGCAGGATGCCGTGCTCCTTATCATCCGCCGTTATGGCATTTTCAACGGGCGTGAAAAGCAATTGATGGATTTAGAGGGCGGGACGCCCTACAGGGAGATGATGCGCCATTACTTTCCGAAACTGCGGCGTATAGAGGTTGTCGTTCAATACGATGTCCGCAAAGTGGAGGGCGACGAAGCGGCCGAACTGATCTATACGCATCCCGACCTGCTGAGCCTGAAGGAGATGTATGCCGTGGCACGCTATTACCGTCCCGGGACGGAACAATACCGTGAAGTCTACGAGATAGCCGCCTTTCATTTTCCGGATGATGTGGTGGCGAATGTGAATGCGGCCTCGGCTGTCATGCTGACGGGCGACCTTACATCGGCCTGGGATTATCTGCGTAAGGTGGAGGCGGACCCGCGTGCCTGGAACAACCTGGGCGTGCTGACGCTGATGGAAGGCGACCCGTCCGGTGCGGCGGTGTGGTTCCGTAAGGCGGTGGGTGTGGAACCCCGCAAGGCGCGGAAGAATCTGGAGATAGCTGAAAGTTATTTGGAAAGCGATGAATAGGAAACGGTCCCGGAGATATTTCAAGCATTTGATTTTTATGATACTGACAGTACTGCAATCAAGCTGCACTTTCGGAGATGAACCCGGCGTTTGTCCCTACAATACCCGCCTGGACTACAGGTCTGCAGGTAGCGGTAGCGAGAACGAGCTGCCAGTCTACGTCGACAACCTCCGGCAGTACCTGTTCGACAGTGAGGGTAAACTGCTGGGCGTCGAAACCCTCCGTGGCGACAGTATCCGCGGCTGGCAGGGCAACCTGGCGGCGGGTGAATATACGGTCGTCCTCTGGGGCAACCTGGCGGACGACGGCAGTGACGGCCTGGCTATAGAGCCGGAATCCGGAGAGAGGCTGGCCGATATGGAACTGAGCGCCGTCACATCCGGTGCCCCTGCGGGATACCGGATGAACACCGGTCGGCTGTATTACGGTAACCTGACGTTTCGCGTGGAGGAAGGCCGGAGCTTCCGGCGCCGTGTTTACCTCTCGCATGCCCATGCCTCGCTGCATGTCACGGTGCAATGGATGGCGGATGCGCCGGCGGAAGGCGGTACCTACCGGATGCGGATGAAGGGGATCGCCTCGGAATACGGCTTTGTGAAAGGCTGGGAGAGTGAGGAACAGCCGGAGGGCGGTTCGTATGCAGTCCCTTACATCAGCACTTCCCGTATCAACCATGAAACACGTGCCTCGATGAATTACGACGGCGAAGTGACAGGCGAGTTCGTCACTTTCCGCTATACCTCAGGCACGCACCAGTTATGGAGCCTGTGGCGTAACGACGAACGTATCGTCGGCGATCTGGACCTGTACCGCTTTTTTGCCAAAAAACCGATGGATATGGACCGGAACATCGAGCAGGAGTTCGAAATCCTGGTCACGGTCTATGCCGATAAGATCATCGTCACGGAAGTTACGGAATCGGATTGGGACGAAGGCGGTGCGATCGGCTAACAGATAATTAATCCGGTACGGGAGCGTAGCGGATAGATATAAGCGTTCTTTGACATGGTGTAATTAATGGGAATTTTTAGGTAAGACTTGAAATATATTCTTTCATGGTTTGTGAAGAATATATATTTCCTTATATTTGCGCATTATCAATCAAAACAATTTAGTCTATGAAAAAAGAAAAATGTGTAAAAGCGGAAATCAATGCTGATGGCAGACAAGTTTCAATCTTATCATTAGGAAGAAATAATGATTACATTTCTTTGACGGATATTGCCCGTTATAAAAGTGATGATCCCAACGATGTAATAAAAAACTGGATGAGAGGAAAAGATGTTATCCAGTTTCTTGGCCTTTGGGAGAAATTGAATAATCCGGATTTTAAACCCGTCGAATTTGACGGGTTTAAAATGGAAGCAGGAACAAATGCTTTTACTCTTTCTCCCCAAAAATGGATTACAGCAACAAATGCAATCGGTATTATTTCAAAGGCAGGTCGTTATGGAGGGACTTTTGCCCATACTGATATTGCTTTTGAATTTGCATCCTGGATTTCAGCCGAATTTAAGTTGTATATTATTAAAGATTATCAGCGGCTGAAAAATGACGAAAATAGTAACTCCTCTTTAGGATGGAACTTAAATCGTGAACTGGTAAAAATTAATTACCGTATACATACCGATGCGATAAAGGAAAATCTTATTCCGGAATCTATGGCTAACAAATTACAGGGTATTGTTTATGCCAATGAAGCAGATATATTAAATGTGTCTCTTTTTGGAAAGACAGCCAGACAATGGAGAGATGAAAATCCCGGATTGACAGGTAATATCAGGGATTACGCTACATATCATCAATTGATCGTTCTTATAAATCTGGAGAGTATGAATGCTGAACTGATCAAGATGGGACTATCTCAAAATGAACGAGTATTGCGATTAAATAAAATGGCAATAGAACAAATGTCTTTATTGCTTCGTGATATATCTATAGAGCCAATCAAAGGGCTGAATAAGTAACCTTTCTTTTCCTATTAATTACATCCGTGTTTGAAAATGCACGGATGTACAATCGTTACATAATACTGGGTCCGGTATCATGCTGCTTTTTGTGCATCCATATGATTTTGAATTGAAAGAGATTTTTAAACATATAGTATTCACTTTAAAAGAGTAGTTATGAAAAAGACGTATTTAATGTTGCTTCTGGCCCTGTCCGGCCTGGGAAGCGGTTGTACAAACGATGACGGCACGACGGAGAGTCCGTCCGGTGCCGGCGGTGAGATCCAGCTGGTGTTCAGCGGGAGCGGTGAGAGCGAGGAATATACGAAGGCCATCGCTTCCAACAGTGAGAATGAGATAAAGAACCTGAAGGTTTATCTTTTTGCCTCGTCGTCGGCAGAAGCGGGTGATGACGAGTATTATTACATGGAAACCTGGTCGAAGACGGAGGCAACCCCTACCGGAAACCAGTTCCTCCTTCAATCGTCGGGCTCTTCGTATAAGGCCTCTATCAAACCCGGAGAGTTGAAAGGCCTTCCGTATCTGACATTGGTCTGTGTGGCGAACCAGGACGACCTTTTTAAAGGTGACGGCAATGCTTTTGGCGGCCTGACCGCCGTAACGGTCGATGCCAACGGTGCGCCCCAGAATGCCGCTGCGGCAACCGACCTGGCCGATTTCAAAGCCGCCTATACGGCCAGTCTGGCAGCGGACGGTATCATCAAAACTCCCCTGGTCATGACGGGAATGGAGAAAACGAAGATCAGCGGGAGCGTCTCTAAAGTCGCCATTACGCTGAAACGTGTCGTGGCCCGTTTCGACATCGACAATACGACGGCGACCTCCCGTCTGACCATCACGCATATCGCTTTGGGACAGGGCCGTCCGAACGCCTCCCTGTTTGGTGCGGCACTGGCGGAGGTAACGCCTCCTACGGGTGTGATGACCTATGCCGACGTCGAATACAAAGGAGAAAACGCGAACGTGGGAACCCTTGAAAGTGCCCTTTACGTTTATCCGAACCTGGCCACGGATAAGAGCTTTTTGATCATCAAGGGTACCTACAGCAGCCCGTCTACAGGCCAGCCGATAGATGTGACCTATAACATCCCTATCGTCAAAACCCCTGAAGACGCCACCCCTACAGAGCCTGCCAATTACATCGCCATCAACGCCAACAGCCGTTACAAGCTGCACATCACGGACGTGACCGAATCAAACATCTTCTCCACCTTCGAAGTGGAAGACTGGACTTCGGGCGGTGGTGTGATAGTCAAACCGGGTAACGATGCACCTGTATTCGATGTCGCCACCGGATTTACCGCTGCCGACGGAGGCAATATCGCGGATATCCCGGTCGCAGTAACCTATGCCGGGGGAGCAACTTCCACCACTGAATTTAAGGTAGTGGATGGAAAATCCTTTAAGACAACCCTCGCAGCCACCGGTAAAATCCGTGCAGAGAAAGCCCCGGCAACCAAAGCCGATGTGGCACCCGATGCCTGGCTGACCTTCGATGCCCCGACTTACGAAGAGAAGGACGGCATATGGTATACGACATTCGTATTCAAATCTACCGACGCAACGGGAAAACAACCTGTAAACGTTACTTTCATCAACGACGCCGCCTCTTACGATCCCGACCTGTGGACCACGCTGACATTCTACGGCCCGCTGGCCGCCCCGTCCCTGAAAGAGGTAGTAAACGGACATAGTACCGGAAACGCGGTGGATATCGCAGCGTCTACCGCCACGATGTATAAGCTCAATAACAGCCTTATCAAAGTGGAAGCCATGTGTATCGAAGGGGTAACGGTGGAAGTCCCTGCCGGATTTGTTGCAGAAGCAGGTGAAACGAATGGTTATACGACTGTTTATACGGTAAAGATCAATAAAGTATCAGAACTGGTAGGTAACGAACAGAAAATCACGTTCAAGAACAAAGAAGCGGGTGACGTTAAAACCGAATTGACCGTAACCCTGGCCGAACCGGGCATGACCATGGAAGAAGGAACCGATACGAACAATGCCGCTGATGTGACCGGCAATACGATCAAGGTCGACCTGGACGTTCTGGCCACCGGAAACTTCACCTTCAAGGTAAATGCCCCGCAAGGCCTTACAGCGGGAAGCCTGGAGTGTCCGTGGCTGACAATCACCGAAAGCCATGCCTGGGCGGATACTGACGGTAACCGTTATGCCGAATATACGGTTGCAGCCAAAGGCGGCACTCCAGCCAACTTCGATGACTTCGACATCCTCTTTACCAATGCCCTGGCGGGAGCAGCCAACCTGACCGTCACGCTGAACAAGGCCGCCAGCAAACCCAAACTGGAAGCCGCCACAGCAGGAACAGCCAGCGACTTCAACGGAACGGTCTCATTCCCTGACGCAAGCACAGCAACAGTCGACATGTATAAAGCTAACGGCAGTAAGGTGTATGTAAAAATGACCTGTGATGAAGCAGCCGCCTTTGCCAGTGTCACCGGTCTGAGTATGACTAAAGAATCTGACGATAATTACGAGGTCAAAGTAACGGATGCCACCCAGTTTACAGCCGGAGCCACAACGGTTATCACCGCTAAAAACAGCAGTGATGAAACCCGTACGGCAACACTGACTATAACCTGGTTGGATCCGGCGATAACATTTGAGAAAACGTTGGATACAGCCAGTGCAGGAACGATAGTGGGTGATGATATTAATGTAAATGGGACAACCTTTAAAGATTCATACGGAACAATCAAAGTAAAAATCAAAGGTTATAAAGGTTCCGTTATTGCTGTCTCGGATGTCAGCAGTGCTTGGGCCGGCATTGCGAATCCTCCTTCTGTTATAGCGGAAGATGGTACGGCAGAAATTACGATTTCTGCAGCAACGGCTGTAAATGCAGATGCTACAAATGATATAACAATCACTGTAACGAATGCGATTACCGGCGGAGGTGATAAAACGATTACGTTGAAGAAACAATAAACTGTAAATAACAAAAAAAGAATCATGAACATAAAATATAAACTATCCAGCATCGCCGCCAGCCTCCTGCTGGTCGCCTGCACCAGTGAAAACACACTGGAACCCCCGACGCCTCCCGACGAAGGCACGGCATCGGTAAACAACACCCGTGAAGTCCTGTTATCCCTTAAAAACAAGCTGAAAGTCAGCCCTGTCGGAACGAAAGCCGGCGATGTGATCGCCACGGTGGAGGAAAACCATATCTACAGTCTCGACGTCTACGTTTTCGGTTCCAAGACGGAGGGAGGCGACTACACCTTCCTGCAACAGTTTTATTACCGTGAAGACGCCCGCCAGATTGTCGACGGCGAATACGCCACCAGCTTCACCCTGAATACGGGAGCCGACAACTCGACCGCCCTGCTGAAAATGCAGAAAGGTCTCTTCGTCAAAGTCTACTGTATTGCCAACAGCACCAAACTGATCGACGCTGCCGGTGCAGAGTTCGCCGGCTTCCAGCCATTGGTACAGACGAAACCCGGCCAGCCGGATAACGTTGTCACTCCCGGTGTGCCTACCGAGACAGCCTTCAAGGCGCTCCATACCGCAGTCCTGAAAGCCGACGAGCCGACCGATATCCTGAAAACCCCGCTGCCTATGACCGGCGCCTACACCACGCCGCTCGACCTGACCGATTTCTCCGTCTCCGCCCGTACGCAACTGGGCTTCAAGCTGACCCGTATGGTCGCCCGTTTCGATGTGGAGAACGATGCGTCGAAATCGAAGTTCACCATCGAATCGGTGAGTATGGGCAACGGACGTACCGGCGCCACCTATTTCCCGGTGAAGGTCCTGGGAACCGAGCCGGCTGCCGACGGTGACCTGATCATCTATCCGGTTCGCGACTATGTAGCCGACCAGACAACCGCGAGTCCCAAAGGAACAGGTGTTTTCTATTCCTATCCGAGTCCGGTGGGCGACGGCGGTTACCTGATCCTGAGCGGTACTTATGCCGCCAACAAAACCGACAATATCCCGGTCACCTACAGGGTCCCCTTCAAACCCGCAGGCAACGAGACGGGTAACTATATCGAAGTGGCGCATAACCACCGTTACATGGTCAAGATCACCGATGCCGACGAATACCATCTGGACTTCACGCTGAATGTGGCTGACTGGGCGGACGAGGGCACAGTCGACAATTACAAGCCGGATAACGACTTTTCCAAAGATGCGTTGGCCCTGGCCGATGCAGGTAATAGCCCGGAAGTGAAACTGCTCGCAGACGGCAGGGTGATGATGACTACCGAAGCTGCGAAAACACTGGCCTTTACCATCGCATCGAACAATGTGAAGGTGGAGGGCATCACCGAAAAACTGGATTATGCCGGTGGTGACGAATGGCTGGTCGTAGATGGTGAGAGGACGAACACGACGAAAGCCTCCATGCTTACCACATTTACGTATAAGACGGCGGACGGTATCGGTAGCATGAGCAATTTCCGCCCGGTAACCATCCAGCTTACGAATGTAGCCAGCGGCAAGACGTTGGATATTATCGTTGTACCAAAAGACCAGACCGGTCCGGAGATCAGCCTGGTGGAAGAAGAAAGTAACGACAATACCTACAATGCGGCCACCCGGACGGTGACGCTCCTGAATGAAGACGGGCAGGCCATCCAGCTGAAAGCGACTGCCGTTACCATACCGGGCGAATCGCCCGAGACCGGAAGCAGTACTGTTTCGGCGGACAACTGGATTCAGGTATCTCCCGCCAGCTCTGCGGAAGCCGAAGGTGTCTATACGATAACGTTGCCGACGGCAAAGGATAATGCGACGTACACGACTACGCTGACGTTTACCTCTACGGCAACAGGTGCGAAAACAACAGTGAATGTGAAACTAAAAGAAGCCTCCCCATCCATCTGATGAATAAGCGCGATTTAGTAGTATCCCTATCCGAACGCCTCTCCCTGACCCAATCCCAATCCGTTGAGATTGTGAACGCCTGGGAGGGCGTTCTCACGGACGCATTGCAGTCCGGTGAACGGCTCACGCTGCAAGGTTTCGGTACTTTTTTTGCCTGGAGCCAGACCGAGCGGACAGGACGTAATCCCCGAACGGGTGAGACCTGCCGCATCGAGGCGCGTGTCAGTGTGAAGTTCAAGCCCGGCAAATTCCTGCTGGCCGCATTGAACGAGAAAAAGAATGATTGTCAATCAACAAATGAAAATAAAGATGAGACTATTTAATAAGTTATATGGAATCAGCCTGTTTACCCTGCTTCTCTCTGTGGCGTCCTGCACCAGCGAGACGGAGGAACAGCACCGGACGTCTGCCCCGGACCCCTCCGGAAGCGAGGCCCGCCGTGAAGTGATGCTAACGCTTAAAAACAAATTGTCGGTCGTAAAGACCAAGGCCGGTGATGCGATCGCCACAGCCGATGAGAACAAAATCTCGTCGCTCGACATCTACGTCTTCGGCAGTACGACCGAGAATGGAACCTACACCTATCAGGAACGTTTCAGCTATCGCGAAAGCAGTGCGGAGATGCCGTCGGGCAATGATGTGACGCCTCTCGATCTGACGGAAGTCGGTAGCGACGGCAAACAGACGAATGCCCTTTTATCCCTGAAAAAAGGCCTGTTTGTCAAAATCTACTGCATCGCCAATCAAAGCAAGCTGATCGATCCGGCCACTGATACCGTGTTTAATGGCTTTATTCCGCTCGTGCAATCGAATCCGGGACAACCGGGTAACACTGTCACGGAAGGAACTCCGACCGAGTCCGATTTCCTGCTCTTCAAAAGTATCCAACTCGACCCCGCATCGGCAACCGACATACTAAAAACCCCGCTGCCCATGACCGGGGCCTATGCTACGCCGCTCGACCTGACCGATTTCTCAGTCTCGGCACGTTTGCAACTGGGTTTCCGCCTGACCCGTTCGGTGGCGCGTTTCGATATCGTGAATGATGCTGCCACCTCTAAGTTCACGATCCAATCGGTCAGCATGGCGAATGGCCGTCGGGGAGTAAGTTTCTTTCCTTTAAAAGTTACGGGTACTTTGCCGACAGCCGCTGCCGGCGATCTGATCACCTATCCCGCCCGCCCGTTCGATGGAGAGAAAGCAAATGCAGGTAACTGCCTTGGCGCTTTCTATACCTGGCCCAGTCCAATGGGAGATGGTGGTTACCTGATCTTATCGGGGACTTATGCCACTAACCAGACCGAAAATGTCCCTGTCACCTATAAAGTGCCTTTCAAACCCGAAGGGGATGGTAACTATATAGAAGTATCCCAGAATCACCGCTACACGGTCAATATCACTAAAGCCGACGAATATCATCTTGACTTCACGATCAACGTGGAAGACTGGACGGACGAAGGTAATATAGATGATTATGAGCCGGGTGGGGAAGCGGATGAGAATGGTATGGTTGTAAATATCACAGATGCAAATGGGACGTATGATACAGATACCCGTACGGTAACAATGGCAATTACCAATGATGTTCAGTTTACGATAGAAGGAAACTCAACGTCCGGTTACTTTACTACGTTATACTATGAAAATGGAGATGTCGATCATCAATGGCTAACCATCAATCCGGAGGCTGACTATATGCCAACGAAAGCGGAAGCTGCGCCAACAATATATACTGTAAGCAAGAAAAATGAATATATAGGTACAAAATTCCCTGTAGCCTTCATCCGTTTTACCGATAAGATTTCAGCCAAAGAAACGGTAATTATTGTGGAACCCATATCAAATCCGGTAGTAACAAAGATAAGTTCATCAGATGGATGTAGCTATATAGACAATATAATGACATTATATCAATCAAAAGAAGATACACCTCCCTCTATGGGTTTCAAGGTTTTTGCATCGGGAGGAAGTGAATTCTCTTTGAATGAAAATGGTAACGTCTGGGAAGATTGGTTGACCATAACTCCTAGAACAAAGCAGGATTTATCTCAATCGGAATATACATTGACACTTAATGCCTCATCAGCAAACATTCCGAGTCCATATCCTTCAACAGGTAAAACTATTTATATTATCAACCAGGGAGATAAAACTAAGAAAGAATTGATTACTGCAAAGATAAGTAGCTTGCCTGTAATAAAGACAAAAGAAATAACAGGTGGAAGTTCTCTTTCTTCCTATGATGAAGGTTCAAAAACAATGCATTTGTTTAATGACGGTTCCACTGTGAAATTGACGATCTTCTCTATTGGAGGTTGCGTGGTTAATGATGTAGATAAACCTAGTTGGGTAACTGTTGCTCCGGGTGGTGATAATAATACAATGGATTTAACTTTCTCTCAGCAAACTTTGAATCAAAATGCTACCGGGACAATTAAAATCCGTAACAAAAATGATGAAACAAAGTCTATAGAGCTAAAAGTGAATAATAGGAATAAAGATGTAACGTTCGAGTCGACAAGTATAACGGCTTCTAATACCCCGAGTACTGCTATAGTAAATGCTTTTTCGACATCTGATCCTAAAATCAAATTCTATCCCACTACTTCTGATAATTTTACATTTCAGGTACGTTCTCCTAGAGGTGTTTCACTTAATATATCAGAAAGTAAAAATTTAATAGGGAATGGAGTCATAAGTCAATGGATTAATGCAACCGTAAATGAGACATTGACTGCTTCCAATGGTGATATTCTGAATACAATAAAAGTAACAATGGGTTCATCATCGACGAATATCATGAATATAGATCGGAAATCGTGTAAATTAACAATACAAAACAGTGTGTCGGGTTGTGCTAATAAAGTTGTAACTGTAGTAACAGCAGCTCCGACATATCCGGGTGTTACAGGTCAGGCTCCAAGGTCAATAACTACCGCTCGTTTGGATTGGTGGGTAGCTCCTATATCAGTAAACGGAGGAAGAGCAATGAATGGTTCTACTTTTAATAGTATCCGAACATCTTGTTGTCCGTCAGGTTGGTATCTTCCTTCTTCTGGTGATTTTAAGTATGCATTTTCTAATAATGTGGGACCTGTTACCAATACTTATTATCAGTATAGTAATACTACAATAAGAGATGCTGCCCGTGCAGCATTTACGGAAGATAGATATTTTACCAATGAGGTACAACTTATTGACAATTGGTATTCAATATACAGACCTAATATTGATGGTTGGGGAGGCGGCTATACTAACCTTTATAATTTAGGCGGATTATATAACGATGATGCGTATGCTCGTTGTGTAAAAAATATCTCTTATTAATAATTTATAAATTAATCACTTATGGCAAATTACACCAAATTCTGGAAGGTCTGGCTCCGCCTGAACCTTCTGACAAAAGATGTGGATAACGACTACACAGCCGAAGTTTCCACCATGAAAAACTCCCTGCGTAATGAAGATATCGCGCAGCGGATAGTAAATGAAGGTTCGGAATACAAGTACGATACTTTGTTATCAATCATTAACCAGCATGACCGCATCATTCGTGAAGCGGTCATGGACGGTTATAGTGTTCTCACGAAAACCTGCCAGTACACCCCGCGTGTGCTAGGTCCATGGATCGGCTCGAGTGCCAAATTTGATCCTGAGAAACATAAGGTGACGCTCGATATCACGCTCTCTTCTGAAATGCGTGAAGCCTTGAGCCATGTCGGAGTGGAAGTTCTGACGGTGAAGGATAGCGGTGCTAATATTGGCCTGGTTATCGATACGGTCACCGGCCTCTCCAATGATACCATCACTCCCGGCGACGATATCCGTATTGAAGGCGAAAAGATCCGTGTATCCGGTGAAGCCGCAGGTGTCGGTGTCTTCTTCATCGCCAGCGACGGCACGGAGCATCCCGTCACTCGCCGCCTGACAACGAACGATCCGAAATGCCTCCTGGCCCGTGTCCCATCAGACTTGGCAGACGGTCAGTACACCTTACGTATCGTCACCCAGTTCTCCAACACAACCACCCTGTTGAAAGAGCCCCGTACCATCGAGTACGAACGCCCTCTCACCGTAGGCACGGGTGGAAGTGGCGATGGTGACCGCCCCGAAATCGAATAACCTCCCCGCGTCGCATCGAGGCGCCGCCTTACGTCTCTCCGCGACGCACCCCATCGTCTCCCCTAAACGCAACGTTACGTCTCATCGAGACGCCGCACGGCGTTTAAGGGAGACGGTAATTTTACATCTCTAATTAATCTATTACGTGATATAATATCCTATATTTATATGAGAAAAAATAAAGTTATGAATGCAGCCGTAAGAAAATTACCGATAGGCATACAAAGTTTTGAATATATAAGGAACCAGGGTTTTTTATATGTTGATAAAACAGCCTTGATTTATAAAATGGCAACTATGGGAAAGCCTTATTTCCTGAGCCGTCCCCGCCGTTTTGGTAAAAGTCTGTTGTTGTCTACCATTGAAGCCTATTTTCAGGGGAAAAGAGAGTTGTTTAAAGGACTGGCTATCGAGAAACTGGAAACGGATTGGCTGGAATATCCTGTGTTGCATCTGGATCTGAATGCAGAAAAATATACTTCTATTGAAGCATTAACATATATACTGGAACGTCATATCAACGGATGGGAAGATACTTGGGGTAAAGATACGCGAGAGAATAGTTTGTCTGACCGTTTTATAGGTGTGATAACACGTGCTTACGAAAAGACAGGGCGTCAGGTCGTTGTTTTGATAGATGAATATGATAAGCCTTTGTTACAGGTATTTAATGATGAAAAGCTGCAAACGGAATACCTAAAGACTCTGAAAGCGTTTTATGGCGTATTGAAAAGTGCGGACCGTTATTTGCGGTTTGTTTTTAATCCGTTTAGTTTATTAAATACGTTGAGTTTTAGCCGGTTTGGAAGTTATTGGTTTCAAACAGGTACACCGACATTTTTGGTGGAATTATTAAAGCAGAGCGAATACGATTTGCGGACGTTAATCGATGGTGTGGAGATGAAAGAGTCTGCTTTCTCTGAATATAGGGTAGCCGAAAATAATCCGATCCCATTGATTTATCAAAGCGGTTATCTGACGATAAAGGATTATGATGAGCGTTTCCATCTTTATACTTTGCGATTTCCCAATGATGAGGTAAAATATGGTTTTCTTGATTTCATAACTCCGTTTTACACATCCGTCGGCGATGAAGACAATGGTTTTTATATCGGTAAATTTGTTCGTGAGTTGGAAAGTGGCGATGTGGACTCTTTCCTGACACGTTTGAAAGCATTCTTTGCTGATTTTTCGTATGAGTTGAATGATAAGACTGAACGTCATTATCAAGTTGTTTTTTATCTGGTATTTAAACAGATGGGGCAGTTTTGTGATGCGGAAGTCCGGAGTGCCCAGGGGCGTGCGGATGCTGTAGTTAAAAACACAAGATTCTATCTATATTTTTGAATTTAAACTGAATGGTTCTGCTGAAGCGGCTTTAAAACAAATCAATGATAAAGGATACCTGATACCCTATATGGCTGATAACCGTAAACAGATAAAAGTCGGCGTTATGTTCGACGTCTCCGAACGTAATATCGGACAATGGCTTATTGAAGAATAAAAAAGGAATAGCCGTCTTATTCCCTGAATGAATAGACGGCTGAGATATTGATAATGTCCTGATGTAGCGGAAGCGCCCAGACAACTGTATTATCCGGAGTTATTTCTACCAGTAGTGGTTGCGATTTATCTTTACTATGTCCGTTCCAGTTACTTATCAGCGTGTTTCCGTTGTCATACCGGACCAGTTCGGCAACAAACAACAAAGAGATGTTCTGTAAGTCGTCGCTTCCGACTTTTCTGACAATCTGTTTGCCGGCGGGGTCTATCTCCACGAAATTATGTGCATCGCCGCAGGATACCAGCCAGTTTCCGTTTTTCAGTATCTGGATGGCGAAGGGATTGCCACCGCATTCGACCCTATTGATAATTTCCTTTTCTTTAGTCATTTCAACTACTTCCCCTTTCCCCATCAGTGGTATCAGGTAAGTGTTTTGCGGTGTCTTTATAATCTGGCGGAACTGGTCGTGCACACCTGTGATGCTGGTGTCAAACTTAATCTCTTCGACAGGATGGCCTTGCGGGTCGAGTTCGATGATGCGGGAAGGGGTGCCGCAGATTGCCAGCATGTAATGGCCGGAAGGTAGCTGGGTTGCGGTGAATAATTCTTCCCCTTTCTTTGCTTTGAAGTCCCACACCGTCTGTTGGTCACGGGTAATCATCCGGGCACCGGAAGTGTAGGCATACAGGATATTTCCTTCCCTGGTTATTTCAACATCGTTGCAGTCTTCCCCTTTGTTAAGCGGGTGACTCCATTCTATCTCTCCTGTTTTTTTGTCGAGAATTGCTACCTGTTTCCAGCCACAGCCGGAAACAAGCAACTTTTCTCTGGTATTGCTGCACGAGCAACAAGTGCTAATTACTACTACAATGCAAAACAGATATTTAAAATAGCGTTCTATCATTCTTCAGTCATTACTACACGGAATCCAACATTATATACTTTCTGATATTCACGGTACGGCAGGCGGAAAGAAGATGTCGAACGGTAAGGACGGTCGTACCAGGAACCTCCGCGTACAACCCGTTTGCCGTTTTCCGAAGACAATTCGTTTCGTCCGTCATTTTCGTTGTACGGGTAAGGCAGATAGGAAGACAAGGTCCATTCCCATACATTTCCGTGCATATCGAACAAGTCCCATGGATTGCGGACGTAACGTCCTACCGGTTCGGAGATGAAACCTCCGTCGTTGTAAGTCGTGTCGCGCGGAATCCAGTCGTCGTATTTATTGGGATTCTCTATCACCATGGCGCTTTCGTAGAATTTATAAGCGGTACAGGCGGCAAATTCTTTCAGCTTGATGTCTCCCAGGTTGGCATAGCGTGAGAAATCGGCTGACATGTCGCCATACCAGAAAGGTGTATCGCTTCCGGCACGGCAAGCCCATTCCCATTGCGCTTCGGTAGGAAGCGAGAACTTCATGCCTGTTTTTTCGGATAACCATTTACAGTAATCCATCGCTTCCTGCCAGGAGATGCGTACGGCCGGCTGGTCGGGATGGTTCATGGAATAGCCTTTGCGTCCGAACTGGTAGCCGTGGCGGTGTTCGTCGCGACTATCGTGTGCCGGGTTATAGGCCCTGAACTGTGCGTTAGTGATTTCGAAACGCCCCATCCAGAAAGGTTTGTCTACCTGTACGATTGTTTGGGGCAATTCGTCCGGATGCCGGTCGCTACCCATGATGAAGGAACCTGCCGGAATTTTCACCAATTCCAAAGTAATACCGTTACCCAGCGGGATGCTTTTCTGAAAGTTACCTAATGCCAATTGTTTCCATTGCGTGTTGTCCCATTGTGCGTATGATTTTTCGGTCGGGTCATAAAGAGGCCATTTAGCCAGCAGGGTATCGCCTAACGGTTTCTGTTCCTTTTCAAATCTGACGGGTTCTATATTCTGCGGGATTTCCGGTAACCATTCGGCTGTCGATTCCGGGGCACCGAACATTTCGCGGTATAGCTCACGAAGTTCATTACTCTTTTCTGCATCTTCAAACTTCGGAATGTCAGAACGGCGTCCGTGGAAAGGTGCATTGAAGTCTATCCAGCAGGCTAGCTTCTCCATAGACTCTTTATCCAGTTTAACGCCGTAATGCCCTTTCTGGAGAATCTGCATCAGTTCGGTCTGATCGGCATGTACGTCCATCGGAACCAGCATGTGCATATCGCTTTCGATACCCGGCCGACGCACGTAACGGTGCAGGTTGGCATACGAAAGTGTAAAATGTCCGCCGTTTTTCCAGGCTCTTCCCGATATGTTTGAAGTCCAGTCATTAATCCATTTGTCCCCTTTCAGGTACGGTTTTCCGGGTTTGTCCTGATTGTGGCAGGAGATACAATATTTATCCAAAACGGGTTGTATTTCGTGACGGTAGCTGAATCCTCTCTCTTTCCCGTACCATTCTTTGATGGCCTGCGGTTTTTGCAGGGATGCTTTTGTCCGCTTCGGAATGGCTATTGTTGATTTTTCTTCATGGCAACCGATACAAGAAACCGTTTCGCCCGGCATTCCGGTAAACCAGCTTCTCATAACCTGTAATGCTTTTCCCTCTGCATCCAGCGGTTGTACGAATATGGCCGTATTGGCCGGGATTGTGAACATGGCCGAACCGTCTTCTTCGACATCCACTTCGCCCAGGATTCGCTTGATGTCCCACGGTCCGTCCATACCGATGGTGCCCAGCAATCCGCCTTGACCCCACGGGCTGAAGCTGAAAGAGCCGATGCGTAGTTTCTTTACTGTGCCACGTGGAATACCTTTTAGTCCTTCACCTTCATAAATATCTTGCAGAAAAACAGTGGAAGTTGAAGATGCCAGATTGATACGGTCGGGGATTACATTCGGTGATTTACGACTGTCCATTAGTACCGGTTCAAGGTAGGCAACGTTTTCCTCTTCGGCAATCAGAGTACGGTTATCGAACGTGTCGACCAGATAAAGTCCCCACAAGCTTTCCGGGTTTTCCTTCATGGAAACCAAATAGTATGTATCGTTCAATGGATACGGTTGCAGGAACTGCGGCCATATACCGTCGGGCAGGCGGTCGCGAACGACAGCTTCCACTTTTCTGCCGGCATACGGGATTTCGGCAACAACTCCGTCCGCTTCGTGGCGGCCTTTATTGGTATCGATGATCAGCATGCGTCCGCTGCGCGAAACGCTGTGATGACCGGAGGCTATGCCAACCACGGCTGATGGTCGTCCCGGTATGGGGCGAGCATTGAAGAATGAAGTCGGGAAGTAGGAGTTGGAACCATAGAAAGCCGATTGTGTGGTGCCGTCCGGATTCATGGTAAACAGCAGGCGCGAATTGGAATGGGGCAGGTCGGCATACTCCCAACGCTGGTAGAGCACAGTACCGTTGTCCATCATGACCGGTCCCCAATTGCTGTCCTGGTCGTATGTCAACTGACGGGTTTGTTTTGTTTTTGGATCATACAGGAATAATCCGCACATTTTATTTCCTCCATCTGTACAAGGCAGTCCGAGGAAGGTACCTGTCGAACAGAAGATGTATCGTCCGTCCGGTGTATAACATCCGTCGAAGCTGTCGAAATCTTTATATGTATCCGGGGTTAGTTGATGGGCTTTACCTGTGGTCAGGTCGAGTTCGAACAGATGCCAGCGGTCGGAGGTACCAATGGAAGAAAACATAAGTTTTTTCCCGTCGAAGTGTGGTTCCGGATCGGTGATGATTTTTCCGTCTTCCGGTTTGTACAGGAGAGATTGTTTTATTTTATCAGGGTTGACGGTTAATGAAACAAACTCGTTGGTCCAGCCTGCTTTCGGATTTCCAATCTCCGAATTATTCTGGAAATTGGAAGGGGCGATGCCCAGTTGCCCGCTCATGGCTGTACGGGCCTTATCGCCCAGCGTCCGGCGGATAGCTACCACCTGTTTGTCCGCCAGCAAAGGATTGGCCAGCAGGGCGGCATCCAGTTGTTTCAACAGTTTCTTTGCCTGTTTTTCCGCTTTGGGGTCCTTGGCTTTCAAACCGCTGATAAGTGTTTCCTTATCGGTTTTCAGTTCGCTGAGCGCTTTCTCCCAATCTTTATCGGGGTGGTAACTGTCAGGATATTTCTTTTTCAGGTTATCTATTGCCGATTTGTATTTTTCCGGTGAGTAATAGGTAAGCCTGTTAATCAGGCTTTGCCAGGAGTCCTGCGCCGAAAGGAGGAACGGACTACATAGTCCGGACACGATAAGTAATGCTGTTATAAGCCGTTTCATAGCGTAATTAGAATTATGTGATAAGATGAAGTTTAGTAATTACAAAAGTAAAGGCTATCCGGCTATAATCTTTGACAAAATAAGATGAATACTTTGCATAATCCGATATTGTGCATTTAAATATTATTCCTACATTTACACCGGTTAACTAATAAATGTCTGATATGCTTGTCTCTTATTCTCCTTACGACCTGTCGTTACCCTTACTTTATGCTGACTATTCCCGGGTTGAAACCTGGTGGAATTATCAGGATGTTATCAGTCCGTTTTACCGGCTTTACCTGATTACGAAAGGGAAAGGAAAAGTCTATATTAATCAGAAGGGATACGAACTATTGCCCGGACAACTTTTCCTTATACCCAAGTTTGCTTTCCATAGTTATGAATGCGATGACTTTATGGAACATTATTATATCTGTTTTTTCGATGAGACGAAAGGAGGGAAAGGTATCAGCAATCCGATGAAAATGGATTTGCAGATAGAGGCTACTCCGATGGATTATTCCCTGATGGAACGTTTTTTGGCGCTGAACCCGTATAAGTCGTTGCCGACGTCTGACCCGAAGCATTATGATAACGACAGGAATATTTATACCCGGGAGGATGAGGTTTCGGTTTCGACATTCTCCAACCTGGTAGAGAGTAGCGGTATCCTGCTGCAACTGTTTTCCCGTTTTATAACGGAAGAGTGTTTGCTTTCACCGGAGGCGAACAGCTTGTATGAAAAACTGGATGTGGCTATACAATATATAAATAAGCATCTGGACAAGCGTATCTCTGTCTCGGTTCTGGCTGATTTGATGTGTATTACTCCCGACCATTTTTCCAAAGTCTTTAAACGGATTATCGGCATGCCTCCCTGCGAATATATCCAGATGAAACGAATCGAACGGGCACAGACTTTACTGCTTACTTCCCATATGTCGATTATCGAAATTGCGGAAAAAGTAGGCATCACCAACCTTTCCCAGTTTTCCCGCCTGTTCTCAAAGATGGTCCGTTGTTCCCCGAGAGAGTATCGTGTGAAACAATTTAATGAATTGAAGTCGGATAATCATTCTATATAATAAAAATATCTCCCTACTGAAACAAATGCTTCAATAAGGAGATACCTGTGATGCTATCCGGCAGGCCGAGGATTTGTTACTTCTTCAGTTTTATCACTTCCGGAGTTCCTTTGGTAATGTAACGGATGATTACTTCGGGAGCGTCTTCACTGGTCTGTTCACAGGAGAAGGCTACGGCTGATGAGCCTGCGGGAAGTACGGCATTTCCCTGGGGCTGCACTTCGCTGATTACATTATAGTTCTTATCGGTTACTACGGCCTTGCCGTCGAATGTGTAAAGCAGATACTGGCGGTCTGAAATCTCGCATGGGAACTTAATCACTCCTTGAGGCGTAGTGAATGACGGGTCTTTGATGGTTCCGTCTCCATCTACTTTCAGACGGATGGCATATGTGCTTTTATAAGGACTGCTCCATGACCAGTCGGCACCGCCCGGTTGTCCCGGTTGCATTTCGGACAGGTTGCAACGGAAATGTTTGGATATATAGAGCGGATACAGGTTGTAGTTCTGTTCGTCTGTTTTTTCCAGGTGCCATTCTGTCTGCGGGTCTCTCAGACGGACTTTCTGCTCGTCCGTGAATGCTTCTGCTTCGCGCAGCTTATCCCAGTTTTTGATCGCTTCCAGTAATTTATCGATTTGTCCGTGACGGCGCAGTGTGTTACTGTTGATTGTCATCGCATAACCGGCATCGAAACCGGCTGATTCGGATAATGCCCATTCCAGGTCTTCGAGGGAAGAACATTCGAAATTACGGTCGGCCAGACGGATCAGGAACCAACCTAGCATACGCGGGAACAGGTTGCGGTGGAAGAATGATTGGTTTTTGATACGATTTTCAACCTGACCGGTGCGCATCGCTTCGCCCCAGGGTTCACCCCAGTTCATACGAGTGTGGATGTGCCATAAGTTATGGCTGAGGCGGCTGGCATCGTTAAGCACATTCTGGTCGAGCTGATTGTAGAAGCGATAGACGAAACGGTTGTTTGCATATTCGTCCTGACCGGTGTAGGAACATCCTTCCAGACCGTCGAAGGATATCTGGCGGATACCTGTTTTATTCATTATCTCAGCCAGGCGGTCAGCGTATTTATCTTGCAGGACCAGATCAGGGAAGAGGGTTTTGTAAGGGTAGTCCCAGAGTTTGTACAGCGGTGTTTTCTGTGAATGGCTGGCGGCTGTTGTTCCCCAGGCACCTCTTTTACAGTTTTTCAGCAGGATGTTTTCTCCCTGCTCTTCTGTTGTGCCGTAAGTAATCAGCTCTTTGTCGATCTGAAGGGTGTTGAGCGTCATCGGCATGGAGAACAGGTCTGACTTTTTGATTGTAATGTCGGTCTGGTCTTTGTTCAGATCGGCTGTCAGGGTGAGTATGCCTTGTTTCAGCAAGTGGTCGGAAGGAACCGGTGTTACATAGGCGTCGTTTGTAGTCGTGAAGTTACTGAGGGTATGGACACCGACAGCGATACCCTGTGCCTTTGCCTTGTCTACCATCTTCTTTACGCCTTCATCCCCGCCTTTGGTGAATTTGGGGTCCCAGTTGAAATGTCCCCAGTCCAGGAACGGGCCACTATGGTAAACGTATTCGAAACCGGCAATCTTAGCCTTGTCCAGGATCATATCAAAATTGTCTTCCGAGAAATCAGAGATCAGATAAGATTTCATGGCTGCGCGAGCTGTTTTCCCCCATTCGCCGTCGAACATCGGGTGGGGAAGTCCCTGCTCGATTTCAATCTCGCCGATACGGGCTAAAGCATCTGTATTCTTACAGCCGAAGAGAGCGATTTTTGAACCTTTTATCAGTCCGTCTTCCCCTTCGACAGGAAGGACCAGTGATTTCTGTATTTGCTGTACTTTGCGATATTCCTGTTTGTTTCTTCTGCGGGCGGAGAAATGGAATACCGTCCCGTCAGAAATATCGGCAGCTGCCAGTTTGAAGTCCGGGATGCTGGCAACCGACAGTTCAGCAGATTTTCCTTTATAACCGTATGTGCTGGTAATCAATTGTCCGTATTCCTCAGGGATACCGGCATTCGTTTTAATGTTCAGCGCTTGTATACCGAAAGCAACGCCGTTACCCTGTGCGACACCGACCACGTCTCCAACAACTTCATTGATCGTAACAGCTAACGGGCCGAACAGTAATACGTCGTATTTTTCCGGGATATTTGCTACCTCCAATGTGATGCAGACATCGCTTTCCTTATGTTTCAGTGTGATTGTGCCGCCGTCGGACATCGTTAGTTTAAGTTGGTTTCCGTTGGCACTCATTTTGGACGGTGTTATGAGTTTGTTGTCCGTGCAGGCCGTTACGAGCGGATATTTACCCGTATGGAGAATATCCTTGCCTTCTACCTGGATAGAAGAAAAGTAACCTTCATTGTTTATCCCTATCTGGGTGGAACGGGTTTTCAGATTTACATGCTGGGCCCTGGCCTGAAAAAACAGCGCGAAGGCAAAAAGCAGCACTAGTCTGCCAATTACAGAGAGTCGTTTCATGTTTGTTTTAAATTATTTGTATAATGATTTGATTAGTGTCGGATCAAGTGATACAGACGGATTGAAGCGGTCGGATGCCATATATTGCAAGATGCTTTGCCTGAACTGGCGGGCAGCCGGACGTTTATCCAGTTCCGTTTGCAGATCGGCACTGCATACCATCAGTTTGCCGTTACCGACTTTACCTTCCAACAGGATTCCCAACTTCCGGTTTGTGAACCAGTCGTCGATCAGATGTACAACCGGGCGGTAATCTGCTGGGAAGTCGTCCAGTACCATCGCATTGCAATGGCTTACCAGGTCCCACCATTGATAATCGCTATATTTCTCTGTGGGGAAAGCTGCCAGTGCCGGGTGTTTGGGATCACAGAGGATACCGAGCGTATGAGGCGGTTGTTTGTTGGTCCAAGCCGTGTTCCAGAAAATAGAGGAGAAGCCGACACTGATATTTCCTCCCTTTTCCGGCAGGATGCTTCCGGGTGACAACAGGAGCAGGACGTTTTCTCCTTTTTCCAGTTGTGCCATGGCTTGGTTATCCAATGCCGAAGTTATATAAGGTTGTTTATCTACCGTTTCTTGTTTTGCCGGATATACCCAGATATTCCATTGGTTTTTACTGCCGGTTTCTTTCACTTCCGCACTGACAACCAATTGCGTCGGTTTTTCTATGCCGGAGAATGGATATTCGATGTTTCCGGCAGGAATGCAATTGGTTACGGACAGGTCTTTCACGAAGTTGCCCTGTGCAATCTTTTCTCCTGCCTGGTTGCTGATCTCCCAGGTGATATTGGCTGCCTGTAACGGTTTTTCTCCGAAATGTGCCACTTCGAGGGGAACGTTCAATGTCTCGTTGTTCAGCCAGACCATTTTCGGGAAACGGACAAGAGGAACTGTTTTGTTACAGAAAGTACTATACTCTTCCGGTGTTACATAACCTTTTTCTTCCCAGAAGGGATCAAGAACGCCGACAAGGGCTGTTCCTTGTCCTGGAAAATCATGGAGGTCGAGTAATTGGAAGCCGGCGAAACCGGGCGTACGGAGAGCCCCTTCAATGTCTGCTTTGTAGCAAAGTGTTTGCAGGCGTCCGGATGCAAACAGGAAATCGTCTGCTAAGTCAGCCATATGATGTTCTTTCAAGGTTTCCTGAAATATCTCGAAGTTTTTAGCTTTCAGTACTCCTGTGTATTTTTCTATTTCTTTGAAATTCGGATAGACACACCACTGTCCGATTTCGTGGCTGACAGTCGGCATATTTTTTCGGATAATGTCGGCAAAGTCAAAGTCAGTACGGGGTTGTTGTGCGTTGATGATACTGTTCATACCTTCTCCCCAACGTTGGATGCGTGGTTCCATAGGATCCCAATAGTCGGCGTTTTCAACATAAGGCCAGCCACCGGCACTTGTATAGACGCGGCGGAGGTCTTTTGATTTCCAATAATCTATCAGGCCTGACAAATATGTAGCCTGATTGGCTCCTCCCGGCTCGTTACCGTAAGCCATCATACAGAAAGAAGGATGATTACCGTACTCTTTCAGGATGCGGTCGCTTTCGTCACGGAACCATTGATCGGAGTAACCTCCGTCGCCAACTGTTGCCCAGCCTGCGCATTCGACTTGTAGGTAAATACCCATGCTGTCTGCTACTGCGAAAGCAGCTTCCGGTGGACACCAGGAATGGAAACGGACATGATTTAGACCGTGTGCTTTGCATTGGTTATATATTTTTGCCCAGTAAGTATTGTCCATTGCCGGATAGCCTGTTAGTGGGAATATACAACATTCCAGAGTCCCGCGAAGGAATACTGGTTGTCCGTTTATTTCGAAACGCGTACCGTTCGCCTTAAACTCCCGGAGACCGAATGTGCGGCATTGTTCTTCTTTATTTTCGCCGTTTTTGATAACTGCACGTAAGGTGTAAAGGTTCGGAGTGTGTTCAGACCAGAGCTGAGCGTCATCACCCATTGCTAGAGTGGCCTCCTGTATTATACCGGAACCAGAAGTGATCTCTATTTTGTAAGGTTTGCCAACGATACTTCCATTTTTCTTCTCTATCTGAAGAAGTAGGGAAGAACCGTTCGTTCCGATTGTTCCGTCCAACGAGACTATAGCTTTGATCGTTTTGTTTGTGATATTCGGGTAAATCTGTATATCGTCTATGTAGAGGGACGGTTTGGCTGTCAGGCTGATTGTCCCGATGACACCATTCCAGTTCGATTGGGTATGGTCGGATACACTGTGTGCGTTTGTGCCCACTTCTATATTTACCCGGTTATCTACGCGGAGAGTTAACGTGTGTTTTCCGGGGGACAATTCATTAAAAGTGTGTCTGTACGGAGTGGACAGTGATTCGTGTTTCCCCATTTCCATGCCATCCAGAAAGAGCGTTGTTTCCCAGTGCGTGCGTTCCAGTTCGAGTTCTATCGGGCGGCCGTTCCATGAAGCGGGTATCTCTACTTCCTTCTGATACCATGCAACTCCTACATAATGCTTGTCCGGGTTCAGCCAGAAAGGAACTTTGATATTTCCCGGCTGACGGAATTTCTCATATTGGGGAGCGTCATACCATGATCTGTCGACGATTTGTCCGGTCCAGGGTGTTTCTATTCCGACATTGTCGCCATATCCTTGTTCCTGTAATGAACCGGGCAGATGAATTGTGTCGTTTAAAGATTTATTATACCATTGTTCTGTTAATCCGATGTCATTAGGATCGAGGGCAAATAGCCATTTCCCTTGTAGGGATTGTTTGTCATCAACCTGACGACAGGCCATTAGAGATAAAAAGATAAATAGGACTGATAAGTACTTTTTCATGAGTATTTAATAATATGTGAAATTATGATGCAAAGGAATCGTGTTCTCGATAAAAAATCAATAGATAATATACTCTTATAGATGGATTATATTCTGATTTGGTGATTTTATTTCTTTATTTTTTCTTTTATTGGTTGCTCGGGTAAATGGTTGTTTATACATTAAAAATATAGAGGTTGGTCTAAATAGTAAAGAGGTACATCCAATCTTGATTTACACTTGGTATAAACCGATTAAGAAGTACCTCTTAATTTATAAATTATTTGAATATACGACTGTTTACAGCCATTCCTTCATGAAGTTATCCATTTCTTCCGCATGTTCTTCCAGGCTTTGCAGCAGTTTGAACTGGGCTTTTGTACGGATCAGATTATGTTTCGGGCTGTGGATCTTATAATATGTATCACCGTTGATATAGTCTGTCAGGAAGCGTACGGTCTGCATGTAAGTCAGCAGGCGGCCACCATAAGGAAGCAGACTGATTTCGAGCGGAGAAAGGAATGCCTTGGCTGTTTCCATGTAACCACGGGTATAAGCCTTAAAGATATCCATGTTTACATTTACATTGTCCAGATTTTCATCATCTTCGGCACCTGTATTGGCACCTGTACGGATAAAGTCACCGATATCGGACAATACGAATCCCGGCATTACCGTATCCAGGTCGATTACGCAAAGTACCTTGTCGGTATCGGCATCGAACATCATGTTGTTAACCTTCGTGTCGCAATGGTTGGTACGTTTCTGCAACTTGCCTTCACGGTACAGACGTTCCTGAATGCACATTGCTTCGGCACGTTTTTCAATTTCTTCGATCAGATCTTTCACTTCTTCCAGACGTCCGGCAGTGTTAGCTTTTACTGCATCATGGAATTGTTCCAGACGGAATTCCATATTGTGGAAGTTAGGAATTGTTTCTCCCAGTGAACCTTCGGGCAGGTCTGCCAGCATAGACTGGAAATCACCGAAAGCCTTACCGGCTTCGTATGAAAGATCCGGAGTTACTTCTTCGTAGCTTTTGCTGTTGGGGATGAACAAACATACACGCCAATAGCTGTCGCCATCGAAATAATATGGTTTACCATCTTTAGTCGGAAGGAAAGTCAACACTTTGCGGTCGATATCGCTTTCGCCTTTAGCTTCCAGTTTTTTGCGGATATGAGTCGTTACAATATTGATATTGTTCTGTAACATATCTACATTGGTAAAAATCAGATGGTTGATACGTTGTAATACGTATTTGATCTCGCCTTTTTCGTTTGTTACTTTCAGCGTGTCGTTAATGTGTCCGTTTCCGAAAGGTTCAGCGGAAACAACTTTTTCTGCCAGTGTGAACTGGTCGAGAATGTTCAGTAATTCTTCTTTTGTTTTTGCCATGGTATTTATTAATTGACAATTGATAATTGACTATTGAAAACAAGTTGTTGTTGTACTCTTTTCAATCATGCATGCAAATGTAAAAATAATCTTTGATAAAATAAAAAAGGCAACGAGTCTGTTCGCTGCCTTTTTTATAAATTCATTTTGAATTGTTAATTGAACTTTGTCAATCTACAATTATTTTTTGTTGCGGTTACCGTAACGGCTCATGAACTTATCAACACGTCCTGCTGTATCCACCAGTTTAGATTTACCAGTGTAGAACGGGTGAGAAGTGTTAGAAATTTCGACTTTTACCAACGGATAAGTAACACCGTCAATTTCGATAGTTTCTTTTGCATTGATAGTTGAACGAGTGATAAATACATCTTCGTTTGACATGTCCTTGAATACTACAGGACGATAGTTTTCAGGATGAATTCCTTTTTTCATTGCTTCTTTATCTAATTTAATTTATACTCTTATTAGTTTGGTAACCGGTAAATTGGCTTGCAAAGGTATGGATTTGCTTCAAACTAACAAAGAAAATCGAACTATTTTTTCCGAAGGCGTTACTTTTGTATTATTTTATATGCTTAAAAGCATAAAGTTTTCAGAGAGTTCTTATCTTTGTGCAGAATTTTCAATCATTAACGTAATAATATATACTACAATGGTAAATTACAAAGATTTAGGTTTGGTGAACACAAAAGAAATGTTCGCTAAAGCCATCAAAGGCGGATATGCAATTCCGGCTTTCAACTTCAATAACATGGAACAGATGCAGGCTATCATCAAGGCTGCTGTTGAAACAAAATCTCCGGTTATCCTTCAGGTTTCTAAAGGTGCTCGTCAGTATGCTAATGCAACACTGTTGCGTTACATGGCTCAGGGTGCAGTTGAATATGCAAAAGAATTAGGCTGTCCGAATCCTCAGATTGTTCTGCACCTGGATCACGGTGATACATTTGAAACTTGCAAGAGCTGTATCGACTCAGGTTTCTCTTCTGTAATGATTGACGGTTCTCACCTGCCTTATGAAGAAAACGTAGCTTTGACTAAGAAAGTTGTTGACTATGCTCACCAGTTCGATGTAACAGTTGAAGGTGAACTTGGTGTATTGGCTGGTGTTGAAGACGAAGTTTCTTCAGATCATCACACATATACTGACCCTGAAGAAGTAATCGATTTCGCTACTCGCACAGGTTGCGATTCTTTGGCTATCTCAATAGGTACTTCTCACGGTGCTTACAAATTTACTCCGGAACAGTGCCACATCGACCCGAAGACTGGCAAAATGGTTCCTCCTCCATTGGCATTCGAAGTATTGGATGCAGTAATGGAAAAACTTCCGGGATTCCCTATCGTTCTTCACGGTTCTTCTTCTGTTCCTGAAGAAGAAGTTGAAACAATCAACAAATTCGGTGGTGCTTTGAAGGCTGCTATCGGTATTCCTGAAGAAGAATTGCGTAAGGCAGCTAAATCTGCTGTTTGCAAGATCAACATCGACTCAGACTCTCGTCTGGCTATGACTGCTGCAATCCGTAAGACTTTCGCTGAAAAACCGGCTGAATTCGACCCACGTAAATATCTGGGCCCGGCTCGCGATAACATGGAAAAACTGTACAAGCACAAAATTCTTAATGTACTTGGTTCAGACAACAAACTTTAATCAGATAACGGATTAAATATATTAGGAAGCCATCCCGTGTTTGCGGGGTGGCTTTTTGTTTTTTCTCCTTTTTTATTGTATAAATATAAAATTAAATATTTTATTATTTGTAAGTTTGTAATTGAATTTTAAGCTTTCTCATGATAACTGGCAAAGTATAAATGGAGCAGAAAATAAGAGAGTTCGATAAGTGGTATGAACAATATGTTGATGAATTGTTTTCGTATGGAATGGCATTCGGTATGGAGAAAGAATATGTGCTGGATGTCATACATGATGTTTTTTTACATTTATACGAATCGGTAAATAAAATAGAAATGCCTGATAATCCCAAGTTTTATTTACTCCGTTCTCTTAAAAACAGAATTATATCCTCTAAACAAAAGAATTTCAATTTATTAAGTCTTGATGACAATATGGAATATGAGTTCCAGATTAAGGTTGATGCACTTGCATTACTGGAAGATGAGGAGGAACGGTTGGCTTATGAAGAACAACTGGATAATTTATTCCGTTTATTGACCAATAAACAGCGTGAGGTTGTTTACTTGCATTTTATGCAGGAACTGAGTTATCAGGAAGTAGCGGAAATTCTTCATATAACGCCTAAAAGTGTACGTAAAATTATTTATCGTGCGTTGGAACGTATGCAAGGAGGAGTAGCTCCTTTATGGCTAGTCTTTATTTTTCTGGCTGAATCGTAAAAAAGGAAAAGGGTAACCCCATATGGAATTACCCTCCCGAATTAAAAACTCATCTGTAGTATTAATCTATTTATTGGTCTTTATTTGTCCCAGAATGGTGCCTGAACAAGCGTCGGGTCCTTATCTATCTCTTCCTGATAAATTGGATACCAATAGAATTTACGTTCATAGACCCGTTTGATGTATTGTGTACGGACGAAGAAAGCTTTGGGGTTATTCGGGTCATCAGACAATTCTGTTCCGCTGAAATTCATGCCATACATTGGCTGGTCCAAGACTTCTTCCGCTTTTTTCCATCGGCGCAGATCAAAATAGCGGATACCATTTTCACAACATAATTCTACACGGCGTTCATGATAAATAGCCCGTCTGACTTCTTCCTGGCCGTTTAAAGGAATCTTGTTGAAACCATTGCTGTCAATTCCGGTTCCATATTGCGGAACGCCTGCACGTTCACGAATCAGGTTCAGGTATTTTAAAATGTCCGCGTTACCCGGATCACATTCATTTAATGCTTCGGCATAATTCAGGTAAGCTTCCCCTAAACGATAAAGTATTCCCGGGCGATATGGATGTATATTATCACGCTGGTTTTGTTCCAAAGAAACTTTTTTACGATTCAGATAACCATTTTGAGGAGCATCGTGTGTGGGGCCACCGTCTTGTTCGTTAGACATCATTTGTACTTCGCGGTTGGCTTGATGGTACCATTGCCGGTTCCACATAACGGTCAGATAGAAACGAGGTTCCCGGTTGATATACATATTATATGTACCAGTAGCTGCAACCTGATTGTAAGTATTGCCGTCTGTACCGACAGAATCGACTGTTGCTCCCGGGCAATTGCGATACAGGTTGTATTTGGTTTTGCGGATATCTGGCTGGTCGGAGAAACCACGCTCTGTATAACCTGACTTTTCATTGATAACCGGCGAACCATAGTTACTTTTATAACCGGTAATGGGTAATGAACCATCTTTCATGGAGAAGGCATCGACTAATGTCTGATAAATACCTAATCCTCCGTTACCGGATGCTCCGCGTGGAGTAGCATGTTTTTCAAATTCACTGAAGTTACTGTCTGAACGAACGAATAATGCTTCCGGATTCACATCTCCACGCAGGAATAGCACGTTATAGCAGGACATGAAAGGATCGATGCTCCCGTCTGCATTATATTCGCGTACCAAGTCGTGACCGGCAGCATGGGCTGCCTCTATCAATTCCTTGCAGGCATCTGCCGCGCGGTTCCATTTGCTGGCGTCATAAGTCTGGCTAAAACGATCTTTACCGTCATAGTTTTTAAATCCATTATACCATTCATTGCCGTTGACCAGCGGGCTGGCTGCAAACAATAACATACGGGCACGGACTGCGAGGCACATAATGGATGTGGCACGTCCATAGAACTGTGTCGATTCGCTTAGCCAGGAAGTCGGCAGTTTTTTTGATAGGCTGACTAATTGTCCGTCAATCCAGTCAACCATTTCGTCGAAAGGTATCTGCCCACGCATTAAATTGGGATCATTGACATCTGCCAATCCGTCGAAGAAGGGAACACTGCCGTATGCTTCAATCATCATCCAGTAATAATAGGCAATCAGAAAGCGGCATTCATCTTTCATTCTTTCTATCTTTTCTTCTGTAACTCCCTGATCCGGAAGTGCATGAGCATTTTCAATAAACTGGTAGGCAGAACGGATACGTACAGGGCATTGACTCCATACCGCTCCGTCCCAGGAGGAACTTGTAAACCATTGTCCAATTACGAAATTCAGTGTATTACCCCACCACTGATACCAACGTTGGGAAGGATCGAGGTCATCTCCCATACTGTCATAACCATAATCTCTCAACAGACTCCAGTAAGGGTCAGGAACCCTGTTATAAACCCCGGAGAGCCAGTCCTCAGTTCTGGTTTTATCGTTAAATACCATTTCCATTGTTAGTGTATCATCCGGTGCATTATCCAGATAATCCGTACAACTATTGAGGGATAAACCTAAAAATGATAAGCCAATATATTTGAGTAGTTTCATTTTCTATATGTTTTATATTTATTACTCTGTTAGAAATTAATATCCAGTCCGAAAGAGAAGGATTTCATGATCGGGTATTTAGCTCCGTTTGCTGTGTCCAACTCTGGGTCCCAAAGATCGAAGGAGGAGAAAGTGAAGAGGTTGGAACCTTTGGCATAGAGGCGGATATTGGCAAGGCCGACCGAATTAATCCAGTGTTTCGGAAATGTGTAACCGATTTCTATATCTTTCATCCGGAGCATGCTCATGTTACGCAACCACCAGGTCGAATTTTGGCTGTTGTTGGCGTTTGTTCCATAACTTAAACGCGGGTAGAAGGCATCCTGTTTCGGGTTTTCCTGGGTCCAACGATCGTTGTAGTTGGTCAGGATGTTACCCATAGATCCTTGGGAAGCTCCTGGTAAGAAATTGGAAACAACGCCTCCGATAAAACGATAAGTCTGCCCGTTCCCCTGAAAGAAGATATTGAAGTCTACATTTTTATAACGAGCTGTTGCTCCGAAGCCATAGACAATTTCTGGATTGACGGTTCCGCCCATTGCCTTCTCATCCTTATTAGTGATAACGCCATCACCGTCGATGTCCATATATTTAATATCTCCCGGACGGATAGCGCTGAAAGTTTGTGCCGGTATACCTTCTTTTAAAACCAGGTCCCCTTTTTCATTTGTAGTGAAATCATCTTCTGTGAATAATCTTTCGGCAACGAGGCCAAATAATTCATTGACAGCTCTTCCGGTACGTTGACGATTTGTTCCGATAACTCCCATCGCTTCATCCATTTCAATAATTTCGTTGTGTGCATAAGTGAAAGTTCCGCGAAAACCCACGTGCAGGTCTTTATTGAACTGTTTATTGTAAGTTAATGAAAGATCTATACCTGTGTTGTTCACTTTACCGTAGTTAGCCCATGGTGTTTTACGGAAACCTGCAGATGTCGGGATATTATTACGTTGCATGAAAATATCACGGCGCTGTTCCTTGAACCAGTCTGCCTGTAATTCCAGAGCGTTCCAAAGACCTAATTCTATACCGACATTTAGTTTTTCTACGGTTTCCCATTTCAAATCTGTCACACCAAATTCTCCCTCAAAGCGGGAGGAACGGTTGTAATCGTTGTTTACACCCCATTTATATGATCCATCCGTGTCTATTGTTGGTAGGAAAGCGAAGCGGCGTCCGTCCAATTGGTCGTTACCGGTCAACCCCCATGATGCGCGGAATTTGATTTTAGAGAAAGTCTCTTTGAATTGTTCCATGAATTTTTCTTCCGAAAGCATATAGCCGACGGCGACAGAAGGGAAGAATCCGTAACGATGTCCTTTTGTGAAATTCTCCGAACCATTATAACCGAAATTGAATTCGGCGATGTAACGGTTGTCAAAAGTATAGGAGGCACGTCCTGCTATACCCATGCGGCGGAACGGCACAATGTTGCCATCCTGATAATCCCGTTGATTATAGAGGAACATGGCACTGACTGCGTGTTTCTTATTGAATGTGCGGTCGTAAGCGATATTTCCTTCCAGATAAGTGGCTTTATTTCCCCATGCAGACTCGCTTTTTGTATCCAGAAATTCTTGTCCGTCCGTACTGACTGTCAGGATCAGTTCTCCTGTTTCCGGATCTCTGCCTGTTGCCGGATTATAGTAAGTCGGAGTTTTGGAGCGTTTCACCCATGAACTGGAGTAACGGTCGAAAGAAAAGAGTCCTTTTATTTTCAAACCGGGAGTAATAAATTTCAGGTCCTGTTCGATAGAAAATAAGGATTCGACTTTTGAGTTGGTTGTTGTCTGATAACCATGCTGTGTGGCTTCCGCCCAAGGGTTATGGCGCTCTGTTACACGGACATCGCGTCCACCGGAATACTGGATCGGATGGTAGAAAGGAGGTGTATCAAATGCATAATTCCAAATGTCCTGTCCACTGACTGCCATTCCGTTTTGTTCCTGTAAATATCCCCCTATACTTATGCCGACAACGGTTGTTTTCGTAACGTTAATATCAACATTTGAACGGATATTGTATTTGTTCAGGCGGGTCGACGAATCCCAGTCTTTACTTTTATCGGTGACAAAAATACCACGTTCCCCATAGTAGGACGCAACTAATGCATAACGAAGAATATCGCTACCACCTGTAATAGTCAGATCACCTCGTGTATTGGATGCCATGTCTTTTGAAACGGCATCCAACCAGTTTACATTTGGATAAAGCTCCGGATCTACATTATTACGGTAGTTGTTGATTTTTTCTTCTCCGTAAAGAGGATTAGGATTCCCAGCGTCCATATATAGTTCATCCATTAATGAAAGATAATCAGCCGATCCGATATATTCCGGGAGCTGGGTAGGTTGTGTGAAACCCTGTTCGAAGTGAAAATTTACTTTGGGTTTGCCCAGTTGCCCTCTTTTGGTCTTTACGATGATAACTCCATTTGCTCCTCGTACACCATAGACAGCACTGGCAGCAGCATCTTTCAATACAGAGAATGATTCAATTTCTGCAGCGGAAAGATCATCGAGCGTACGTTCTATTCCATCTACCAAAACCAATGGTTTGATACCTGTCCCTTTGAATGAAGATATACCGCGAATCCAAAAGTCGGAACCGTCAGAACCAGGTTCGCCACTACGTTGAACGGCGATCACTCCGGCCAGTTGTCCTGCCAGATTATTGGAAACGGCACGGGTTGTTCCTTGTTGCAATTGAGCAGGTTCGATGGTCGTGATAGAGCCTACTACGGATACTTTTTTCTGGGAACCGTAACCAACTACTACAACTTCATCCAGATTGTTCGATTCTTCAGACATATTTACGTTTATATTGATCTGGTCTCCGACTTTAATTTCTTGTGATTCGAAACCGATATAGCTGAAAACAAGTACCGTGTTTTTATGAGGAACTTCAATGAAGTAATTTCCGTTAATATCGGTAGTTGTACCCTTTGTTGTACCTTTAATAATAACATTGACACCTGGTAATGGAACTTGCTGTGCATCTCTGATTGTTCCGTTGATAGAGATACTTTTTTGCTGTTGTTCTGTTTCTCCTTTTCGCATAATCATTACCTGTCTGTCATTGAGAACGTAGGTAAGACCGGTGTTTTTCAGAATTTCAGATAAAATTTGATCTATCGTTTGAGATTGGATGTTAATACTTACATTTTTACGTAGTTCTAGACGAACTAAGTCAGAATAAAAAAATACATACTCACTATTTTTTTCTACAGACGCAAAAACATCACTGATAGCCACATTTGATAAATCGAGTGACAAACGTGTAGATTGTGCATAGGACAATTCAGCCAAAAGAGATGAATTTACTGTAAAAAGCAAACACAACACTACACAAACCGCGTGTATTTTTCTTTTAATTTTTAGATATTCCATAATAATATAATAAGTTTTCCTTGATATTAATATTTTACTTGTTAACAACACAATGGTCTATTGTTTTATACAATACTAGGTTACGGCATGTTTTATCTATTCATAGGCATTCATTTTTTATTATTGATACTATTTACTTCAATCAAATTCCCCTTACGATGAAATGAAACTGATAACGTTTTCTGGAGTGTTTGAAGAACTTGGTCCATATTATCAAACAACACCAGCTTACCAGAGCATTTCACTTGTTCTATATCCGGTGGATAGCTAAATTGAACACGGTAATAACGTGAGATACTGCGTAGTACCTCACCTAAATTTTTCTCCCGGAACTGGAGAATACCATCTATCCATGAGATATAATCGTATACATTCACCTGGCTAACAGACATCTGCCCATTTTCCAAGACTAAGAGATCATTAGGTTTGATAATTTGTTTTCCGCTTTTATATCCTTCAACCGCAACACTTCCTTCTTTCAATACAACAGATTGGAAATTTTCATCCTTATATGCAACTATGCCAAAAGATGTTCCTAAAACTCTGATTTCCATCTGGTTCGTTTTTACATAAAATGGACACGATGCATCTTTGGTCACTTCAAGATAAACTTCCCCTTCCACATAAATCATTCTTTTTTCTTTTTCAAATATTTCAGGGAATTGAAGCACTGTGCCTGAATTTACCCATACTTTCGTACCATCAGGCAAAATCAATGAAGAATG
Organism: Parabacteroides goldsteinii DSM 19448 = WAL 12034; assembly: GCF_000969835.1. Classification (GTDB taxonomy): domain Bacteria; phylum Bacteroidota; class Bacteroidia; order Bacteroidales; family Tannerellaceae; genus Parabacteroides; species Parabacteroides goldsteinii. The sequence goes on along the minus strand of NZ_KQ033912.1, from coordinate 342,337 downwards.
ACGTCCTTTCGGTACGCTTAACACATTCATATGATTACCTTTTTCCTTTGCTTCACCAATACACTTCCTCTCTGTAGCCTCTAGATTATTAAAGTCTTTATCCGTCACCTTGATTTTCCCTTGTTGATCGACTAAAATTGTCGCATTATCAGAAACCTTCATTTTTTCCTGTGCCAAATGAAGTTCTACTTCTGTCTGATTAACATCTAACTGGACATCATCCACCAAAGACAGAATATCTCTTTCCTGAAATAAATTTTCTTTAGTAATCAAAAATAATGAACCCAATGTACATATAATAAGAATACAAGCTGCTGCATATTGCCATGTCAGACGCATTCGCTTTGGCTTTCTGAATTTTCTTAAATCATTTATAATATTTTCTTTAAGAGATTCTTTTTCAATTGGCGACAGTTTCCTATTATTCAATTTCAACGAACGAACCATTTGCCTGGCCTTCTCTATATTTTCTTTCTCTTCCGGATACAGTGTCAGATAATCATCAATCCACACCTGTTCCAACTCTTCCGTAGGAAACAGACACCAGAGAATAAAGGAATCGTCATGTATTAACTGGTCAACAGTTTTTATATGCTGTTTTTTATTCATTTTGCTTTTTCATTTTAAACAAGACATTAATTTCCCAAATTTGGCCCCATTTTATATGTTAAATTCATTTAATACCAATATATATATATTGAATTAGTTCGTCTAGAACTAAGTTAATTTTTCAAATTGATAATAAAGAACCTTATGTCTTGAAAAATAAAGCTCCTGTTTGGTGGACCGTTTTTCCCTATTTTATTGTATTCATGCTGTTTCCCAATAAAAATATTAGTTAATAATTCGTTCTGTGAGATGAAAAGATTTGTGTTATATAACTGAATTTTTATTTAAATCCTTTCAACGGTCTTGGCTGTGAAATCCTTAAACTACTGATTATTGCGGCTACCACGGCAAATCCTGTTGCCAGATATAAACATGCTTGCGTGCTGTTGTTCGGAACCAGATTGAATATCATAGCGACTAATGTTGCTCCTAATGTCTGTCCTAATAAACGGGCTGTTCCCAGCATACCGCTTGCGCCTCCGCTTCGGTTGGAAGGGGCAGAGGAGATGATCGTGCTGTTATTGGGTGTCTGGAATAAACCGAATCCGGCTCCACAGATAAACAGGCGCCATATAATATCCGTATTTGTCGGGTTATCGGGTAATATGGCCAGTAGGAAAAGACCGGTAGCAAATATCGTCATACCGATACCTCCCAGTATACCGGCATGAATCCGTTCGACTAACCGTCTGGCAAGCGGGGCCATGATCATCGTTGCCAACGGCCAGGGAGTAAGAAGCAGGCCGGTCGTTACGTCGCTTCGTCCCAATGCTCCCTGAAGGAAAAAGGGGAGGGAAATCATTGCCAGCATTTGTCCGGTGAAAGAACATATCGACGTGCCGATCGACATGGAGAAGATCGGGATGCGCATCAGGTCGACCGGAAGTAACGGAAACTGTTGGCGTAGCTGATGGCGTACAAAGAAATAACCGATCATAAACAATGTGGCTATACCTGCTATGATCAAAGTTGTGTTCTCTTTATGGGCAATACCTTCCAGCGAGAAAATCAGTAATCCGAATGTAAGAGCGTTCATCAGGCAACTGAGCTTGTCGAAACGGCGGCCGGTGACTTTAACCGGATTGGCTGGCAAATGCATCAGACCGATCACCAAGGCTGCAATGCCGATCGGGATATTGATGGCAAACAGCCAGTGCCACGAACCTAAAGACAGGATGACGGATGCAATGGTCGGTCCGGCGGCAATCGAGACGGCGACGACCAGGGCATTGATCCCCATGCCGCGCCCCAGGAAACGTTTGGGATAAATGATTCGGAGCAATGCCGTGTTAACACTTGTGATGGCGGCAGCTCCGAATCCTTGTAAGATACGTGCGGTTGTCAACATCCAGAACGAATCGGCAAGGGCGCAGATGGCTGACGTGATGCTGAATAGTAAAATTCCTGATAAGTAAATCCTCCGGTAACCGTAAATGTCTCCCAATGAAGCGAAGGAAAGAAGCGAAATGGTGATTGCCAGCTGGTAAGCGTTGACAACCCAGATCGTGACAGACGGTGAAGTACCCAGGTCGCGGGCTATTGTCGGCAAAGCGACATTTGCAATTGTTCCGTCTATGACGGACATTCCGACACCTAAAGCTGTGGCCAGTATAGCCCAGTAACGTTTAGGTAACGGTAGTCCGTCGTTCTCACTTACAGTTATGGCGCGATTTTGTAATATCATTTATGTCTTGTTTACTTAATAACTTGTCTTACAGCTTCCAGCATAGGTTCGACGGTCAGCGGACTTCCTGTAGCCAGTATCATCCATTGGTTAGGGGTTAAACGTCCTTGACGGAAAATCCGTTCTACTTCGTTCGCGAAGTTCTTGCCTTCCAGATACTGGTCAAGCTGGAATTCTATGATTTGTCCGAAAGCATAAGCCGACAAATACAATGGATAGCTGATCATGTGCGAATAAACAGCCAGTACCGTCTCGTCCTTTACTCCGAAAACAGGCGCATAATATTTGTTCCATATCTCTTTCGATAATGCGATCGTCGCTTCTTTCAGCTGTTCGGCCGTTGCGTCCGGATGGGCATACATCCATTTCCATACGGAAATATCCAACATGGAAACACCGCAAATTTCATACATGCTCCATACTTTATCCAATATTTCCATCGCCTGTTTTTCCGGATTCGGATCGGTGATATCCAATATTTCGAGATCACGTTTCTGGAAAACAAAAGCCAGCGCTTCGGTAAATGCAGTGTTGGGTACGCCGCTCAACATATAATAGTCTACATCATAAAGCGATAAAGTCTGCTCTACATTGTGACCGAATTCATGGATGGCTATGTTGTATCCTTTATAATTTATTCCTGCTGCCGGAATACGTGTGCGGAGACGTGACTGCTGTCCTTTCATGGATGCTCCCCAGGCATGCCCTGAACCACGGGCGGCATCGACTGTGATCTTGTCGGCCAGATAGTTGGCCCGTTCGGCACTGAATCCCAGCTTCATAAGAATGTCCGGTAACTTCTTGTCCAAAGCTGCCGCATCCGGGTAAAGGGCTTGCGTTTGTGCATCCAGCTTGGTCTCGTCGAGATTACTGCGGGCTTTGAAACCGTCGTACCAGATATCGTAGGCTTCCAGTTTGCGTCCCAGACGTTTGGAGATCGTTTTGCCGATTTCTTTCAATTCGGTAGCGGACAGAAATTCATCGAACAGTTTTTCAACATCCTGCAAAGCTACTTCCATATCGTCGTTGAATTTACGGTCGATATAGGTATTACCTGTGTATTTGTCAATGTCTTGCATGGCCTTAAAATTGTTCAGCATCTTCTGATAACGGACAGTCGATTCGGGAGTCGTTTTTACTTCCTTGTTCTCCTGTTGTACCATGTTTGTATATGGATTCCATTCATACGTCCCTGAGTTGATTACTTCGACAGGAATATCCTGTGAAATGATCCGTTTCATCACTTCGTAAACGGTGCGTTGCTTGTCGAGTCCCTCTTTCCCCTTGTTGTAGTTTGCCTTGATTTCATCACGCAGGTTCCAGTGTGACAGCAGGATCATGTCTTTAGGGAACAGGTGTTGACCTTTTTTGTTCATTACATGACCCATGTAAATGTTATACTGGGAGATATAAATGTCGGCATCGCTTTCTGCGTTGGAAGCTGCCTGTAACAATGCGGCAGGGATCCGTTCCGTGAACATGTCGCCCAGACGTGCATAGGCCCAGGCTTTGCGGTCGGTGCCCAGTGCTTCTTTTTCTTCCAGGGTAAGGTGGGGGAAGTTTAGCGCGATGATAAAAGCTATTTTATTATTGTATAAGTCATCGCTTAAATGGCTTGAAGGACTGTATGAACCGAACTTCTCATCGATGGGGTGCAACGGACCGTTATCCAGCTGCAAATTTTTCTGTAAGCGCAGCGACATCTCATTGAAATGACCGCTGATACCTTCGAGGTAGTCGCTGATCTTGAGGAATACCTGATACTTTTCGTCCGGATCGGCAATATAATTGTCTTCACAAAAAGAGCGGAAGGCTTTTTCGTCGCCGTCTGTTTCCAGCCAAAGACGTGCAACCTGGCTGACTCCTTTTTCTATACTCTGTTTGTTACTGTTGTCCCTGGAGGTTAACGTGCTGATGGTCGATTGTATGACGGACGGATCGATGGATGCTTGTCCGTTCAGATACGCTAATGAGCAAATAAGCATAATACAAATGCGTTTAGTTAGATTTCTCATAAGACTTATGTTGTTAAGTTCAAGATCTTTTGTAGTGTAAATAAAAGCGTGAAACAAATGTAGGGATAATATTTGTATCTTTGTATGTTTTTTAAAAAGAGTAAAACAAGAGATATGAAAAAAGTGTGGGGATTAATGGCTGCTATATGCATCCTGCTGTCCGTATCCGGCCAGGCTTACGGACAATCGTTGAAAGACTTATTGAATTCATCTACAGTAAAGGATGCGGTTACTTCTGTAACTGGCGGAAAGAAACTGACAGTAGAGAACTTGCAGGGAACATGGACGTATACCAATCCTGCCGTTCAGCTGGAAGGCGATAATGCGTTGAAGAATGTAGCCGGGAGCGTGGCTGCTGGTGAATTGGAGAAGAAGCTGAAAACGTATTGTGCCAAGGTCGGTATTGTGGAAGGCATGTTCAACTATGTGTTCAATAGTGACAGTACGTTTACCAATGCATTAAAGAAAAAGACATTGAAAGGTACTTTCTCTGTTAATCCGGATGAAAAAACGGTTGAACTGAAATATGCGTTGGGCGGAAAACTGAAAGTGACAACTTTAACAGCCCACGTCGTGATTTCCGGAGATGAGTTGTCTTTGCTGTTCAATGCGGATAAGTTACTGGATTTTCTGACCAAATTATCATCGATATCTGACAATTCCACTTTGAAACTGGTCAATAAACTGGCCAGCGAGTATGACGGGATGATGCTGGGATTTGAATTGAAGAAATAGAAGAAAGTAGTATATTTTGAAAGTGGGTGGTCTTTTCGGACTATCCATTTTTATTTCAGTCCCGGCAATATTTTGTAGAGTGTTTTTCTGGTCATGATCTTCTGGTTCAGGAAACTTACAATATAGCCTGTTATACAGGCGGCAATAAGTGAACCTTCGCGTATCCCTTCAATGCCTTGGGTGAACATGAGGGAGATGAGTACGGCTAAAGTGACCAGGGTAACATCGAAATACACCTTGAACTTTCCGAATTCCTTATTATAACATCGGGATGCATATTTTACAAATGCTTCTGCACTCATCATAGCTACCTTCGGTTTGATTTCGAGCACTACGCCGATGGATTGTATGAGGCATCCTGTGAGCAGTAAGGCCATCGACATGCCGTAACCGGACGGATGCAGATTGCTTGTTAAAGCCATGTTGAAATCAATGAAAGCGGAGAATATGCAGGAAAAAGGTATCTGAAGAAGTATTTCTATCGTGTCCTGACGACTTCTGTCTTTCCGGATCAACCAGAACTGTCCCAGGATCAGCAGTACGTTTACAATGAATGTCCATGTTCCTAATGATAAAGGAGTATTAAGGCTTAACACGTAATTTACACTGGAGATAGGAGTGGTTCCTAATGCAGAGCGAACGATCAATACAATGCCTACAGCTAAAAAATATAATCCTAAAATAAATACCGAATACTTTTTTAATAGTTCTTTTATATCCATATCAAATCTCTATTTGTCTGATCTCTTTCTTTTTGATAGTTAGAAAAAGATATGCAAATATCCGATTTATTTTTCAAAACCGGATGTTATGGTGAATAAATTATTATCAAAATGATAATTTAACAGGGGAATGGAAGCTCTATTTGAATCCTGGGTCAGCCTGGCCTTTGTGTAGACGATTCCTGGATGGGTTAGGTTGGGAAAATAGCTATTATAAGTCGAGGTTTTGTGTTAAACAGATGTTGAAACCTCGCGGTTGTAAATATTTGTCTTTTTGTTTTCTGTTATGCTGATGTTTTTGATAATTTTATTTTGTTCGTGTGACGTTGTCTTTTAGAGTGTAAAATATGCTGTTTAGCATAAAAAAGTATTGTTTCTGAACTGTTTTTCAGTGTGTTTTTGTGCTTTATTAACAAAAAAACTCATCTTAAATAAACCAGGGATCCGTTTAAAACGAGAAAAAACTCGTTTTAAACGAGATAGAAATTTGTTTTAGATGAAGTTATCAAAATGATAAACCTTTACTTTGTGTTAAAAAATGTAATATCGATCTATCTGGAAGCTCTTTCCTGTGAGATGTGTCTGTTTCTATTTTGAGCTTATTTGTATCTAAAGTGATAAAATAAGCTCAAAAAATAGCCATTATGATAGTCGGTGCAAAATAGTGATTCTGTTCTATTGCTTCTTATATTCTTCAACAAGTTCCAGCAGTACGCTACCATAGTTTTCGATTACTTTTTTCCCTATTCCGGGGATTGCAAGCAATTCGCGTGAATTGGAAGGTAGTGTATTGACAATACCCAGCAATGCTTTCTGTTGAAGGATCGTATAAGGAGGCAATCCTTTTTCTGTTGCCAGCTCATAGCGCCACCGCTTAATGCTGTTATAGAGTTCGGGATGGAGAACGTCGCTCGAAACGGTCACTTTGGCCGGCTGCGAAGAACGTTCAGAACGTTTTTTAGCGGATGCGGGCGGTTCGATGGACGCTTTTGCTTTGGCGGATAGATAGCGGACGACAGAAAAGCCGTCTACGCATGCTTTCAGCGTCTCCTGCTTTAAATGGAGTTCTTCCGTAAATTTGCTGATCGCATTGTTCACCGCTTTCCGGCTTTCCTTGTTATCTATTTCGACAGCGGAATTTTCCTCGAGAGATGTACACAGGCTGTCGATACGCTCGATGAAATAGGCTACTCCTTTCCGCACACGTTCCTGGATGGTTTCGTCCTGTTGGTAATCGGGGTTTCCGGAGATCATGCGCGTCAGTTGCTGTTGGAAGCGTCCGCCTACTTCTGTTATTACGGAACGGAAGGCATCACGGGTGTTGGCATATTGCGTGTTGAGTTCCGGATATAATTTCTGTAAATGAGCATATACCGTATAAGCGGCATATTGCAGGCGTTGCTGGATGGAGGTGAAATTGAAAAGTTCGATAACCAGTTCCAGGTAATATTGCTGTTGCGCCTGTTCCAACTGTTCTTTTCCTGGTTGTTTGTCGGTGACGGAACTGGTAAATTCCTGTATCCTCATATCCTTGATCATCGCGTTGCGGGTGATCGGACTGCTTAAAACCAATCCCTCCAGGGTTTTGCAGCGACTGAGTGCCACATAGACCTGACCGTGTGAAAAGGCTGCCGAGGCATCGATGATGGCATGTTCGAAAGTCAGGCCCTGGCTTTTATGGATCGTGATCGCCCAGGCTGTTTTCAACGGATACTGGCTGAAAGTTCCGGCAACCGTCTCTGTTATTTCTTTGGTGTCCGGATTGATCGTGTATTTGACATTCGTCCAGGTTTCTCTTTCTACCTGTATTTCATTGCCGTCTTCTCCGACAACCGTTATTTTGTTCGGGTTGATAAAAACGATTTTACCGATTTTACCGTTGTAGTACCGGTGTTCGCCGGAAGAGTCATTTTTGACGAACATAACCTGGGCTCCGTTTTTCAGTTCCAGTTGATTATCGGTTGGATAAGAGTATTCAGGGAAGTCGTTGTTTATTTCGGCATTGAAGGTGTATGACTTACCGGGCAATTCGGCTAACTTCCGGTTGTTGAGTTGCTGTGCCTGATAATTATGTGTTGTAAGTGTGATATACCCTTGTTGGTCGTCTGGGGCGAAATCGGGTATATATCGCTGGTTAAGACTGTTTAATGTTTCTTCATCGAATCTGTTTTCCCTGATGTTATTCAGCAGGGAGATGAATGTACTGTCATTTTGGCGATACACCTTGGTGAGTTCGATGCAGTAGTAATTGCTTTCCGAAAGCGCTTTACTGTCGAAGAAAAAGGTGGACGGATAATGTTCTTTCAATAAGTTCCATTCGTCATCTTTGGCAACAGGCGCCAGCTGTTGCAAGTCACCGATCAGTAATAGTTGTACGCCGCCGAAAGGTTTTGTCCGGTCTTTATAGCGGCAAAGTACGTCGCTGATCGCATCCAGCAGGTCGGCTCGTACCATACTGACTTCATCTATCACCAATAAATCCATGCTTCGGATGATATTAATCTTATCCCGGCTGAATTTATTCGTGAAATTTTTTGCCTGGTCTGCCTCCCTGCTTGCCGAGGGGAGATAAGGGCCAAACGGTAACTGGAAGAATGAATGGATTGTAACACCTCCTGCGTTGATGGCGGCTACACCTGTGGGAGCAACAACGATCATACGTTTGGGGGAAACTTCTTTAAGTTTTTTCAGAAACGTTGTTTTTCCTGTTCCGGCTTTACCTGTCAGAAAAAGGTGAGTACCTGTATTCTGTAAGAAGTTGAAGGCAAGGTCAAATTGTTGGTTCATTTGCATCATCATAGATCTATTGTTTATGGTATCTGCAAATATATAATAAAAAAACGTGAAAAATGCGCTTATAAGCTAAAAATCAAGCTGACAAGCGCATTTTTTTTATTGTGCCTTTTTTATCAGACAATCAGGTTTGCGATCAGCTGGATAAACAGGATCAGGAAAACCATGGCAATCGGATAAACAGTCGCATATGCAATGCTCGGTGCGGAACTGTCTGTCATAGAGTCGGCTGCGGCAAGTCCGGGTGTGCTGGTCATACCTCCGGCGATGGTTCCGATCAGGTCAAGGATATTGATTTTAAAGACCCAGTAACCGAATCCTAAAGCGATAAGCATCGGGACCATCGTGATTGCCATGCCGACACCGAACAGCGTCCATCCGCTTTCCTGAAAAGTGGATACCAGGTTAACGCCGGCTGATGTCCCGACTTCCGCCAGGAATAACAACAACCCTAACTGACGCAGTAACTGGTTGGCTGAACCTGACATGGACCATACGATCGGGCCCGTTTTTCCGATTGCGCTTAAAACAAGCGCCACCATCAGGATACCTCCGGTCAGTCCCGGAGAGAACGAGAATGAATCGGAGAACGACAGATTCAGTTTCCCGAATAGTACGCCCAGTACGATACCGGCGGCAATCGGGAAAAAGTCGGTATCTGAAAGTTTTTTCTCATCGTTACCGAGAATTTGTCCAAGTTCTTTTAAGTCCTCTTTTTCTCCGGCGATCATCAGTTTGTCACCAAATTTTAGTGTCAGATCCGGTTCGGGAGGAAGGTCGATACCGCTTCGACGGACGCGGGTTACCGTGCAGTTGAATGTTCCTTGCAGGTTTAAATATCCTAACGTCTTATTTATTACGTTTTTATTAGTAATAAGCATAGACTGAAGTTCTTGTGTGCTGTTGAAAGGGAGATCCCCTTTGATGCGTTCGCCTACCAATATTTCCAGTTGTTCCAGTGATTTGTCATTACCGACGGCTTTGATCAAATCTCCTTCTTCCAGAACACTTTGTGCTGTGGGAATAGATGTTTTTTCGTTATGCTTGATACGGGAGACGACAGCTCCTGTCATACTACGCAATTGTAGTTGTGCCAGTGTCTTGCCACAAATATTACTGTTAATAATACGGAAAGCAGCTGTATGCAATGGGGGATATTTACCTTTTCTTTTTGCTTCCAGGGCCTGTGCTTCTGCATTCAGGTCTATACGAAGTATTTTGGGTAACAACTTGACAAACAGGATCACACCGATCACACCGAACGGATAAGCAATACCATAGGCGATGGAAGCGGAGGAAGACTGGGTCGTGTCGATTGCAACCGCCAAACCCGGTGTACTGGTCAGTGCCCCGGCTATCAGTCCGACTATGCTTGGTGTATCGATTCCTAAAGCATATTTGAATATCAAACCTGTCAAGCAGGCGGAACCAACGATTAACAAGGTGAGGATAATCAGTGTTTTCCCTTTCGACCGGAAAGAATCGAAAAATCCCGGACCGGCCTGTATACCGATGGTAAAGATGAATAACACTAAACCGAAGTTACCCAGTTCCTTAGGTATGATCACTCCGAAATGACCGAACAAAAGTGCAATGAAAATGACGGCTGAAACGTCAAGAGAAAGACCCTTAATCTGTATTCTGCCCAAGATGAATCCTAATGCAACGATCAGGAAAAGAGCAAAATAGGAAGACTGAAGCAGTGTTGCAAACATGTCAAATAATTTTATTGTGAAGATTTGAGAGCGCAAAAGTACACTTTTTTGGGTGCATGGGCAATCTCCTGGCGAGATTTCTGTTACCTTTGCAGCGAATTATTAAGAAGAATATCCCGCACGTGAATCGATACTTTATTTATTTAGGTTATAACGGTAAGAATTTCAGTGGTTGGCAGGTACAACCCAATGGTATGACTGTACAACAATGTCTGGAAGAGGCCTTGGCTACACTGCTGCGCCAGCCGGTTCCGGTTGTCGGTGCAGGACGTACGGATGCAGGTGTCCATGCCCGGCTGATGGTTGCTCATTTTGATTGGGGCGAACCGGTTGCCGACCTGTCTTTCCTGGCGGAGAAGCTGAACCGTTTACTTCCGAAAGATATTGCCGTTTACCGGATCGTACCGGTCAGGCCGGAAGCGCATGCCCGTTTTGACGCCACTTCCCGTACCTATAAATATTATATAACTACCCGGAAAGATCCGTTCAATTATGATCTGGTTTACAGAATGAGCGGTCAGCTGGACTTTGAAGCGATGAATGAGGCATGTAAGGTTTTGTTTGATTATATCGACTTCACCAGTTTCAGCAAATTGCATACGGATGTAAAGACGAATAACTGCCGTATTTATAAAGCGGGATGGGAACAGGAAGGCGATGTTTGGGTATTTACAGTTCAGGCGGACCGTTTCCTGCGTAACATGGTGAGGGCGATCGTCGGTACCTTATTGGAGGTGGGACGCGGAAAGTTGACGATAGAGGGTTTTCGTAAAGTAATAGAGGCCAAAGACAGATGCAAGGCCGGAACTTCTGTTCCGGGGCATGCACTTTTTCTTGTGGATGTAACATATCCTGAAAATATTTTTAATATTTAATCATCATGTGGTTAGCGCTAGCATTTGCCTCAGCATTCCTGTTGGGATGTTATGAAGTAAATAAAAAGATTTCCCTGAACGGGAATGCCGTAATTCCGGTATTGTTTCTGAATACGTTGATAAGCAGCCTTATCTTCGTTCCGTTTATATTTTTATCGTTCTGTACGAATGTGCTGGACGATACTATGTTTTATGTTCCCCGTGTCTCTTTTGAGGCGCATGTGGCTGTATTTATCAAAGCGGTGATCGTGTTGTCTTCCTGGATATCCGGTTATTTTGCATTGAAGCATCTGCCGCTTACCATCACGGGACCGATCAAGGCTACACAACCGGTCCTTACTTTGGTCGGAGCGATGGTTATTTTTGGGGAACGTCTGAATTTGTATCAGTGGATCGGGGTTTTGCTTTCCATCGCTTCATTTTATATGCTTTCCTCTTCGGGAAAGAAAGAAGGGATAAACTTTACCCATAACAAATGGATATTCTTCACGATTATTTCCATAATAACCGGTGCAATGAGCGGCTTGTACGATAAGCATCTGATGGGGAGTATGGATGTGATGACGGTGCAGGTCTGGTTCAATGTCTATCAGTGTCTGATCATGTTGCCGATCCTGTTGTTGCTATGGTATCCGCAGCGTAAGAAGAGTACGCCTTTTGTGTGGCACTGGAATATCGTATTTATCTCCGTATTCCTGATCATTGCCGACTGGATTTACTTTTATGCCTTGAGTTTCCCGGATTCAATGATCTCGATTGTATCTATGGTACGCCGTAGCAATGTATTGGTTACTTTTGTAGCCGGAGCGATCTTCTTCCATGAAAAAAACTTAAAGAGCAAGGCTGTGGACTTATTCCTTGTGTTGTTAGGAATGATATTCCTATATTTGGGGACGAAATAGACAATAGAATATGAAACGACTTATTTTTTCTATATTGATTTGTGTTTTTGCATGGGGTGTGAAAGCCCAGGAAATAGATGCATTATTTGTTTCAATGCCGGATAAGAATATTCCGCAACTGGAAGATGCCTGGCGTAAGGACTTGGTCGATCTGTACAAATCGGGTAAAGAGGCCCGTTTGAAGAATACGATGAATGGCTTTTCTACATTGAAGAATCTTACTTCCGATTATCTGTTGTTACAGGTTACCGACAGAAGTACTATAGAAATGAAATTACTTCCATTGGTAAATAATACGAATGTGATCTGTCTGGTGAAAACGGTAAATGGTCCGGTTCCTGACAGCCGGATTGAGTTTTTTACAACGGAATGGGAACCTTTGGCTGCTTCCGACCTGTTCACTCCCGTAGAGGCGGATTGGTTTATTAAAGAAGATGCAGATAAAAACAGTACGGCTTTTCTGGATGCAGCTTCCCGGTTGGATATGGATTTGATACAGTACAGTTTGAGTCCTGAAAATCTGATATTAACGGCAACATACACAACTCCTCAGTATCTGAGCCAGGAAGACCGTAAGATAGTAACTCCCTTTATAAAAGAAGCTCCAAAAGTGTATACCTGGGAGAAATATCATTTTAAATAGGACAAATAAAAAGAGATCAGCCAAGGTTGGATAAAGCTAAACCTTGGTTGATTTTTTGTTTCACTGTGTGATGATTTATTCAATGAGCTGTCCTTCCGAATCGAATGTAAGTTTTACCTCGTTATTATCCTGTTTCAGTTCAAATACGTAAAACATACCGGCTGGTTTTTCGATTGCATCTACTTCCAGTACTTTGTATTGGTTATAGGCGGAACTGGCAAGTTCGTCCGTCACAACGACCGGGACATCTTCAAGACGGGTATCCCATTGAGTGCTGATCCATTCGTTCTTTTCATTGAATGATACTTCTTTATGGATGCCTTTATCTTTTATATCGATTTCCGTGCCGCTCTTTTCTTTATCGAGTTTCAGGATGGTTGCCTGCGGATATTTGGTCGAGATAAAGTTCCGGAAAACCTGAGGGACTTCGACAGTCTGGTTTACTTTCTTTTGATGGTTATTACAACCGGCAAGCAGCGAAATGCAGCATACGAGAATGGCTAAAACAGATAGTTTTTCTTTCATGACGTTTAATTTTAATTGTTTATAAAAGAAAACACGAATACAATGGAGGTCCAGCCATCGTATTCGTGTAGTTTATTCTCGTAAGAAACAAATTCGCTCTATGCAAAGTTCGTTTTTACAGAGTTAATCTTTTTGGGTACTCTTAATATTGCCTTCGGAATCGAATGTTACTTTAACATCATTATCTCCTTGTTCCAGGTCGAATACATAGAAAGTACCTTCCGGTTTTTCAATAAGATCAATATCATCAATTGTATAATTCTTGTATTCGGAAGCCTGTAAAGCATTCATGACGATTGCCGGAACCTGATCTTTTGTAATGTCCCATTCTGTAGAAATCCATTGGTTTTCAGTGTTGAAATAAACATCCTTGTAGATATTATTATGGAGGATATCCACTTCAAAACCATTTTTTTCTTGATCGAATTCCAGCATAGTGGCACCCGGATACATCTCGTTGATGGCATCGCTGATTGCTTGCGGGATAACAACAGGTTGGAAATTGTTGTCGTTATCATCATCGGGAACTGCTTTTAAGAGAACACCATCTTCAGTATAATACAGGTCGACTTCCTGTTCTCCTTGTTCCACTTCTATGACATAGACTGTGGCGGCGTTGGAGCGTTCGAGCTTATCAAAGTCAGTGGGTTTCCAGTTTTTGTATTCGCCGCCGTTCAGGCTTAAGCGTACCGGTTCGGGAAGCAGACCGAAATTGATTTCCGTTTTTGTCATTACCCAGTTGCCTTTATTGTCGAACCAGGCTTCGGCTTTATTTCCGCTCAGATGGAAATCGGCTACCTCATAACCACTTTTTGTTTCCCATTCTACTTTACCGACACCCGGGTATTTTTCATCGAATGCTTTAGTGACGGTTTGGTCGGGCAGATAGTTGTTGTCATCATCATCACAACTTGTAAATGCAAACAGACCGCACAATGCTAATGCTAAGATAGATAGTTTTACTTTCATACTTATTTTCTTTTTGTTGTTTTGTTAATCGAATTTCTTAAAGTTACCGTTACGGTCGAATTTGAGTTCAAGGTCATTGTTTAACTTGACTTCATATTCGCGTGTGTCTTTGTCCACAGAGATTACCTTGCTATCGGCAAAATTCTTCCTTATATAATCAGCTATTCTGGCAGGCAGGATTTCTAAAGGGATGGAGGCATGGCGCGCTTCGATCTCTTTCCATTCGCCGGACTTGTCAAATTCCACATTAATTCCGTTGGTAAGGATCACGTCATATCCTTTTGTTCCTAACAGATTGCTTTCTATTTTTATATGCGAGATATCTGTCTGTCCGAAATGGTCTGACAGGAAGTTGCGACATACAGAAGGCAATACCGATTTGTCTCTTGTAATCTTCTCGTTGTCTGCGAAAATGGCCATTGTCGATAATAACAGGCTGACCAGAATTAATCCGAACTTTTTCATGACTTTCTTCTTTTAATTTATACTGCAAAGAAAAGGTGACATTTGGGAAAGATTTGGGAAAAATGATTATTTGAATGTTAAAATGAACTGATGCAGCCCATTATATTCATATTTTATATTTATCCCGTAAATGGAAACAATCGATTTAACGATCGCTAATCCCAGTCCGGTTGAATCTTTCTTATGTGTCTGTTTTTCAAAACGGTTGAACAAAGTAGCTTCATTCAGTTTCGGACTGTCGCAACTGTTGGCAACAGTTAATGTACGGCTGGTTACTGTAATGGCGATTGTTCCGTTTTCTATATTATGTATAAACGCGTTCTTTAATAAATTGCTGACCAGGGTAGTAGCCAGCGATTCGTTCATCGTATATGTTAATAAACCGGTTTCCGTATAGGATACCTGTATATTTTTGTATTCATACATCTCTTTATAATCCGGCAGGAGTCTGTCGATCAGCTTGTTGAACTCTATCTCGGAGGTGTCGGGGAACTGTTTGTTGTCGATACGTGAAAGGAGTAACAAGGATTTGTTCGTCTTTATAATCCCACGGAGCGTATGATTGATTCCGGCTATTTCGGAAAGCTGTTCTTCCGTGCAATCAGGGTCCTCGCTGAGAAGTTCCAGTTTGTTCATGCAGATAGCTAACGGTGTTTGCAGTTCGTGGGAAGCATTCTCGACGAACTGTTTTTGTTGGTTATACATGGCTGTATTCCGTTCCATGGCTGTTTGTATGGCCGTATTCAGGATTTTGAATTCTTCCACTTGGGTTTCGTTTACCAATGGAGCCGGTTGTTTTCCGGGGCGGTATTCTTTCAGCCATTTAACGAGCGTATAAAGGGGGCGGAAGCTGGATTTGAATACAAAGTGCGATACCAGCAGGATACAACAAAGCAGGCTGACATATAATATAATGATACTCCAGAAGATTGCTTCGGCCATATCTTCTTTCTCGAGGGTTGAAGTTTCGATGGTCAACTCGTAATATTTCCGGTCGGAAGTCATGAACCAGGTACGTAATACACGGACCGGTTCGTATTCCATTTCGATTTCGATATAGGTGGTGGAGTCGAAGAACTCGTCTTTATCCAGTTCCGCTTCCGCCTCCGGGACTTCACGGATATAATATTTGGTCATGATGTCGACATGGTCACGCAGTAATGTGCTGTCGGCAAGGACACTCTTGATAATGATCTCCTTATAATTCTCCAGGCTGTCGTTGGTCTCGTCGTCTATCTCATGCATGATGACGAAATAGAAACAGCAGGCCCAGGCGGTCAGGATAATCAATAATGGAATCGACAGGTTGCGGAATGTATAGTGGATCAGTTTCATCGTGTTATTCTTCGTTTACCATTTTATAGCCAAAACCGTAGACTGCTTTGATTTCGGCTGTCGCTCCGGCAGACTTTAGTTTCTTGCGCAGGTTTTTTACCTGGCTGTAAATAAAGTCGAAGCTGTCTGCCTGGTCGATATAATCTCCCCAGATAGATTCGGCCAGTGCCCCTTTGCTGATCAGGCGGTCGGGGTTGGTGACAAAATAGTAAAGCAGGTCGAACTCTTTGCGGTTCAACACCAGTTCTTCTTCATTAATATATACGGCATGGCGGTCCGGGTAGACAATAATGTTTGCCAGGTTGATATGCATTTCGCCATCCTGTTGTTTCCGGCGGATGATGCATTTGATCCGGGCATTCAGCTCGGCCAGGTGGAAAGGCTTGGTCAGATAGTCGTCGGCACCGAGGTCGAGACCGGTCACTTTATCTTCGATCGAGTCTTTGGCGGAGACGATGATAACACTGTCTTTCTTCCGCATCTTCTTCAATTCTTCCAGTAAACTGAGGCCGCTACCGCCCGGCAACATGATATCCAGCACGATACAATCGTAATCATAATCGTTGATCTTCAGCAAAGCATCCTGATAGTTGGCTGCACTTTCCACGACATAGCGCTCCTTTTCCAACGAACGGATCATTACTTCACGCAAAGAATCTTCATCTTCTACAATCAGAATTTTCATGGGCTATCTTATTTATTTACAAAGTTATGCAATAATTCTGGCAAAAATCTGGAATTTTCGTGTTATGTTTTCCTTCCTTTGTCGTCATAATAACAGAATGGAACTTGAAACGTTTAAAATAACCGTCTTACCACTCCGGGATAAGCTGATCAACTTTTCCCTGAGACTGATGCAGGAAAAGGCCGATGCCGAGGATATCGTGCAGGAGACTTTTTTGAAGTTGTGGTATATCCGTGAGAAACTGGACGGCTACAATAGCGTGGAAGCACTGGCGATGCAGGTCACCAAGAATCTGGCTTTGGATAAACTACGAGCTCGCCGGCCGGAAGGTCCCGATATAGAGACACTGTCGCTGGATTCAGGATACCGTTCACCGGCTGAACAGTTGGAACAACAGGATGCCGCCGCCCGTATCCGGTAACTGATCAGCCAACTGCCTGCTGTACAGCAAACCATCATCCGGATGAAAGATGTGGAAGGCTATGAGATTGGGGAGATAGCGGAGATAACCGGCTCTCAGGTCGAAGCTATCCGTTCCAACCTCTCGAGAGCCAGGAAGAAGATACGGGAACAGTTTTTATTATTAAACAAACAGGAGCAATTATGAATATAGATGAATTATTGAATCGGTATTTTGAAGGAGAGACTTCGGCGGAAGAAGAGCAGAAGCTCCGTCGTTTCTTCGCTTCAGACAATGTTCCGGAAAACCTGTCTGCCTACAAACCTTTGTTTGCTTATTTCGATGAGGAGATTACGGCTGAAAGGGATATGGCAGAAGAGATATGGTCGGAGATCGCTCCCGAAGCACTTCCGGAAAAGCGTTTCCGGTTGAATCGCAAGTCGGTGGTTTATGTCCTGTCGGCAGTTGCTGCTTGTGTGCTGGTGTTCTTGGGAATCAGTCAGTTGCTCTATCCGGCCGATCCCTGTTTCTGTTCAGATAATTATGTAGTGATAAACGGTCGGTGCTATACCGATATCCATAAGGTTCGCTCTTCGGCTTTTGAAGCGTTGCATGAGGTGGCCACTCCTGCAGACGAATATTTTCCCGAAGAAGATAAGGATGAAGCAGATCGCCGGATCATAGATAACCAATTAAAGGAACTCAGTTCCATATTCAGTGATGACGAATAAAAAACATGTTGCGATGAAACAGATTAAATACACATTATTAGTATGGTTGGCAGCCCTTATGCTGTTTCCTGCCGGAGTAGGGGCAACAGATGCTGAGGTCTTGCAGAAGGACCTGAAGATACAGGATGTTTTCCAGCGTTACGGTCGTAAAAAGAATGTAACGATGGTGGAACTTTCCAACGAAATGCTCGAGACGTACGGTATGACCCGCTATAAGAGCATTACGATCAAGAATGATCCGGATGCCTTGCGTTTCACCCGTCAGTGTTTGGAGGCAGACCAGAAAGGCGCCCGTAAGATAAAGGAAGTGACCGACGATGGCGGTGTGATTTCCGCTTATTACCAGTTGCCGGGTAAGGAGGCCGATATAAACCGTTTTGTCCTTTTCAAAGTCAATGCAAAAGGCGTGATAACCCTGGTCTATATCGAAGGAGATTTGGATAGTGATGACCTGATTACTATCTTGTTCACTAAAAAAGATTTATAAACGAATAAAACTATATGAAGATGAAAAGATTAATACTGATTATGGCAGCCTGTCTCCCCGTGATGGGTTTGTTGGCAGCAGAGGTAGAACCGATATCGGCCGATACGATTATCACATTGGAAAAGAAACGTATAGAAGTCAAAGATAACGGCGACCGGATGAAGGTGCGGGTATATGAGCTGGATGAAAATGGTGAAGCGGTTGATGATGAAATGGTTTTTGAAGGGCACTACCGTGACGGGCAAAGTTACGAACGTCGCAAACATATCAAGACGTTGAATATACCTGTTCCCACCTGGGACAGGGATTTTTCCGCCCACTGGGCCGGCTTCGGTATGGGCTTCAACAGTTTCGATGGAGACGATGTTTCGCTGCGCAAAGGGAAATCGCTGGAATATAATCTGAATTTTATGGAGTTCAGCTTTCCGTTCTCCCGGTATAACTGGGCACTGGTGACTGGTGCCGGTCTGCGCTGGAATCGTTACCGTATAGATGAAAACGCTCATTTCCAGGAGGTAGACGGTGTTACCCAGCTGGTTCCTGCTCCCGAAGGTGTTATTTATAAAAAGAGTAAACTGAATATGACCAGCCTTACCATTCCTGTATTGCTCGAATGGCAGACACCGAAGAAAAGACATAAACCCCGTTTCTTCGTTTCCGGTGGTGTCATTGGAGTGATCAAGACAACCTCTTCTTCCAAAGTTGTTTATGATGACGAACGTGGAAAGACCCGGAAGCAGAAAATGGATGGTGGCATGAACCTTCGTCCTGTTACGATGGACCTTCTTTTTCAAGCGGGTGTCGGCTGCATAGGAGCTTACTTCAAGTATTCGCCTATTGAAATGTTTGAGAGTAAAAAAGGACCGGCTCTTCATCCGGTTTCTTTCGGGTTGCAATTGCATTTGTAGAAATAATTGACCCTTGCTCCGGACGCTTCGTTTTCCCCCTTCACGAACGTTCACCCGCTCAGGTCTTTCCCAGGAAGCACAGCTTCTTTGGATGGGCGATACCGACACCTATATAAATATAACAGGTCTTTTCTCATTCAACAGTCGGTATCGCTTCGGCTTTTGCCGGTTTCCTGTTGTTTAGCAGGTTTAGTCGGAAGTATGAACAGCGAAGATAAGGATTTGCATGGCTGGATAAAATTAGTATCTTTGCCCGTAGGAAGGGGCAGTCTGTGAACTGCTCTGATTGGTAAAAACAACGAGTATGAGTACAAATAGAATTGAAGATGTTCCTTTTGAAGAGGTACACGAAGTGCAGAAATACGGAACCTATTATTCGGATAACCGTTTTTGGAAAAAGGTTGAACGGGTAGCCAAAAAGGTGGGAGCTACTGTGTTATTACCGGTGTTTACACTTTATTATATGTTGCAGGACGATAAAGTTTCTCTCCAGCATAAAGCTTATATTGTCGGTGCCCTCGGTTATTTTATCCTGCCGATTGATTTGATACCGGACGGCATCCTGCCTGTTATCGGTTTTACGGATGATATTGCCGTAATGACGTTGGTCCTGAAGTTGGTAAAAGATAGTATCACTCCTGAAATCAAGGCTCGTGCCAATGCTCGGGTATCGGAGATTATTGGGACGGATAATTTGTAACGGGATACTTTTTAGCGATTACTAGTTGATTGGTTTGTTTTGACGGTGACCGTCAACGAGAGGTGACGATCTCCGTCAATGGTGGTTGACGACTTACGTCACTTCTCGTTGACGACTGTCGTCAAAGTAGCTCGGTTATCGAAATATCATTTATATTCATTTCTTCTTTATATTCCGGCAAACAGATAAATGCTGTTCCCGGAAACTCCTTTTCAAGATACTGGGTGAGATACTCCATCGTATTATCGGCAATTAATTTGTCCGTTTCCGGATAGAGATTGTAGACCAGTGCTTTTACTTCTACTCCATATTGTTTACAGGCAAAAAGGCTGAGCAGGGTATGGTTGATACTTCCCAGTTTTCCGGAGGTGACGAGCAGGACCGGATAATTTTGTTCCTTTACGTAATCGATGGTGAGCGAGTTGAAATCATTCGGAACCATCAGTCCGCCGGCACCTTCGAGAAGGACATATTCATATTTCTCCTGTAACTTGCGTGTCGCTTCGGTGATGGTCGACAGGTCGATGGTGCGTCCGTCGCGTTCGGCAGCCATGTGCGGCGAACAGGGATACGTGAAGATGTAAGGACAGGTGAGGCCGGCCTTATCCTCTTCGGTAAAGGGGATATCCTGTAATTGTCGGTGCATTTCAATATCTTCCGATACTTCCGTACAACCTGTTTGTATCATCTTCTGGGTGATGACCGTTTTGCCCTTTTCGGCCAGGGCACGGGCGAGGATACCAGTAGCATAGGTCTTGCCGATATTGGTGTCGATGCCTGAAATAAATAAGACTTTTCCTTTCATTTTTTATGCTTGTTTTTTTACTGCCAGCACATAGAGTGGGCGGTAAGTGAGTGTTACCTGATTATTATTTGTATGGAACAGTTCCTGATAATCCCGGCAGAAATCTGTTTGTTTGCCGCGTGTCCAGGTGCCGTCGCCGGTAGCGGTTACCCCTGTATGCTTTAAATGGCGGAGTACATCGAGCGGTGTGTCGAAAGTGAGGATTATTTCTTCTTCTCTCAGGTGAATCAGATGAAAATCTTCCTCCAGCCATTCCGTCAGCAGTTCGCCAGAAGGGTATGTTAAACCTTTGCTAGTCAATTGCCTGATCTCTGCTAAATTGCCGGGGGCAAAGGTATTGAATAGTAAAGTCCCGTTAGGGGAAAGCATTCCAGCCAGTTTATGAAGGAATTGTATAGGCTCCTTCATCCATTGAAATGCGGAAGCAGATGCGATCAGGTCGAAGCGACCGGGAAAGTCGATCTCTTCCGCATTTCCGGCGATAAAGAGTAGTGACTGTCCGGGGAACAGGGAGGCTACTTTCTCCCGGCAACCGTCACAGATATCGTTTAGATACCATTCGTCGATAACGCAACTTTCTTTCAAAAGACGGGTGAAACCGCCCGTTCCGCAACCAATTTCAAGGGCACGCTGGAAATGGATGCCGGTGTAACGCGATAATATACCGGTGAGTTTCCGGCAGATTTGTTGCTGTGCATCGGCATGCAGGTCGTAACTATCCAGTGCGCGGCTGAAGCGAGTTATAATTCGTTCCACTGTTTCCATAAATAAAAAGGATAATGAGGTGCTGTGATTTCTGTTACCGGGCAACGTCCGTTCCAGTAGTTGCGTTGATAGGCAGCCGGAAAGATATGATCGTCCGAGCTTATAATGGCACGTGTCCATTGTATGGATGTTGTGTCGTCTGCATTTGTCATTGATTGGCCGTTACAAAGATTGTAAATATGTTGTAGCTCGTCTTTAACCTCTTCCAGCGGACGGGCAGGAAATTTCTCGTATTGTGCGAGTATATCCCGGCTGCCGCACATTCGTCGGTTGAAACGTTTCATACCTTCGGCTGTCAGGTTGTCGAGTGTTCCCCGGAAGATATTTTCCGGGATACCGAAGTTATCGTCTATCGGCCGGGGCGTGCCATTGACGGCGGTAGCTGTGGTTAGTGCGTATTTCCCGGCTAAAGCCAGTTCTGCCATACGCACTCCCATGGACCAGGCAATCAGATGGATTTCCTTATAGCTGCTTAGGTCTTCATGGAATGTCATGTCCCTGTAATCATAACAGAGCATGATATCCGTTCCGTTCTCTGCTTTCAGTCCGGTGAATGATTCGGGCGAGGCAGACCAGCCTGCAAAGAAGAGGAGCAGACGGGGATGGGAGCTATTGAGTTGTTTTTCTATTTTCATATTTCTTTTATCAGTTGGGTGAGTTGCGCAGTGGTTATATCCGCTGTCAATGAGAAGCGTATCCGTGCCGTTCCTTTCGGAACCGTGGGCGGACGGACGGGGAGACAATAGAAGCCTTTGCGTTGCAACTCTTCGGCTTTGCTGATGCAATCGTTATTTTCTCCGATTATATAAGGGATGATATGGCTTTCGCTGATTTCTCCTCCTTTGCCTTCGAGGGCATCGGAAAGCAGATGGCTTGTCAGGGTGAGTTCTTCACGCAGGGAGGAAAATTCCGGAAGCCGTTCGAAGATGAAACGTGTCCAGGCTATCTGTGCTGGAGGCAGGGCAGTGCTGAATATCAGCGGACGCATGCAGTTGACCAAATATTTCCGGATGGTCCGGCTACAGACCACATAGGCACCCATAGAGGCGAGCGCTTTACCGAAAGTGCCGACCAGCAGGTCTATCTCGCGGATACAATCCTGTTCTTCGGCTATTCCGAGACCGTTTTTGCCGCGGACACCGATTGCATGGGCTTCGTCGACATAGAGGCAAACGTTCGGATAGCTTTTCTTCAATTCCACCAAGCGACGGAGGTCGGCAACGTCGCCATCCATGCTAAAGATACTTTCTGTTACGATAAATAACTGTTCGTACTGACCGGCATTCTTCTTTAATAATGTTTCCAACTGATTGTAATCGTTATGGCGGTATCGTTGGAAAGGGGCGCCGCTGAGCAGTATCCCGTCAATGATGCTGGCATGTACCAGTTTGTCGGCAAGGATGAGGGTTTGCTTATCGGCCAAAGCCGGTAGTATTCCGGTATTGGCATGATAACCGCTGTTGAAAAGCAAGGCGGCTTCCCGGTTGAAGCGTTCGGCCATCAACTGTTCTAGTTCCGTATATACCGTAAAATTCCCGGTCAGCAGGCGGGAAGAAGAGGAGGAGAGAGGATAACCTTTTTCCTTCCATTCTTCAAAGAAAGCCTCTCTCAGATCAGAGCGGGACGCCAATCCCAGGTAATCGTTGGAGGAGAGGTTTAGCATAACCTGCCTGTCTCTTTCTATCCGGTTGCCAGTGTGGACGATGTCCGGCAAGCTACGCAGGTTCCCCGCTTCATTTAATTGTTTTAATATCAGAGTATAATCTTTCATTGTTTATTTCTTTATGCACCTCAATACCCCCGAAGTCAGAACCGTCAGCTCTTCCGGCCGGATGATAAACGGCGGCATCAGATAAACCAACCTGCCGAACGGGCGGACCCAAATGCCAGCCTCCACAAAGCGACGTTGAAGGATTGCCATATTGACCGGTTCTTTCATTTCAATCACCCCGATGGCTCCGAGTACCCGTACTTCCTTTACATTCTCAAATGATTGCGCCGGAGCCAGTTCATTGCGAAGTTGTGCTTCAATGGCATTGACTTTCTCTTTCCATCCGCTTTCCAAAAGCAGGGAGACAGAAGCAGAGGCAATAGCACAGGCCAGCGGGTTTCCCATAAAGGTCGGGCCATGCATAAAGCAACCGGCCTCACCGGAACAAATAGTGGTAGCCACCCGTGTCGTAGTCAGCGTGGCCGAGAGTGTCAGATATCCTCCGGTCAAGGCTTTGCCGATACACATGATATCCGGAACGACGCCTGCATGTTCCCAGGCAAAGAGTTTTCCGGTACGGCCGAATCCAGTCGCTATTTCATCAAAGATCAGCAATACATTGTATTGTTCGCATAACTCTTTGGCACGGACCAGAAAAGTCGGTGAGTAGAAATACATTCCTCCGGCTCCCTGTACGATAGGTTCCAGTATCAGGGCGGCGATATCATCGGCATGTTGTTTCAGCAAATCTTTTAATGGAGTCATGGCATCTTCGTTCCATTCTTCATTGAACTTTACGGAAGGTTGAGGAATAAAGTATTGAACGGGAAGGCTTCCGGCAAATATCCCGTGCATGCCTGTGACGGGGTCGCAGACAGACATTGCATGCCAGGTGTCTCCATGGTATCCGCTGCGGATTGTGGCAAATGCGTGCTTCCCGGTCTTCCCTTCGGATTGCCAGTATTGGATAGCCATCTTCATCGCTACCTCGACGGCTACCGAACCACTGTCGGCAAAGAATATCTTTTCCATCTCCGGAGGAAGGATTGCCAGTAGTTTTTGGGCCAGTTCGACGGCCGGTTCATGCGTAATGCCGCCGAACATGATATGACTCATCTTATCCATTTGCTTTTTAGCGGCAGCGTTCAGGACCGGATGATTGTATCCGTGAACGGCCGCCCACCAGGATGACATTCCGTCTATGAGGCGTCTGCCGTCTGCCAGAATGATATTCACACCTTCTGCACCGGCAACCGGATAGACGGGAAGCGGGTCGATTGTCGAGGTATAGGGATGCCATACATGCTCCCTGTCGAATTGCAATAATTCTTCTGTTGTCATAAATTTGTATGTGTTATCCGACCCAGTCGGTTTCTTCTGTTAATGAATAGCCGGCTTCGGTAAAGAGTATTTTGTCTTCCTCTACCTGGCTGCCGATGGTTGTCAGCAAGTCGCCGATGATTGCTGCGTTTATACCTATATATAAGGCTTTCCGTTGTGTCTCCTTACTCAACAGTGAACGTCCTCCCGAGAAACGGAGGTAAGCCTCCGGGTTGATAAAACGGAATAAAGCAATAGTTGTGAGAAACTCTTCTTCCGATAATTGGGGAGTGCCGGCAAGCGGAGTTCCCGGTATCGGTTGTAGCAGGTTTAAGGGGATGGAATGTACTTGTTCTTTTTGGAGTAACAGGGCCATCTCTATCCGTTGTTCCATGGTTTCCCCCATGCCGATGATACCGCCGGAACAGATGCGGAAACCTTCTTCGCGTGCCATATGAATTGTTTCGAGTTTCTGCTCGATTGTATGAGTGGTACATAGGGTTCGGAAGTGGGAGGGAGCGGTTTCGATATTGCAATGATAGTTTTCGACACCGCTTTCACGCAGTTCTTTTAACTGTTCTTTGTTCAAAAGACCCAGGGAAGCACAGCATTTGATGTCGCTCGCCTGTTTGATATAGCGGACGGTTTCTGTTAATTTCCTGATTTCTCCGTCTGATAAACGTTTACCGCTGGTAACCAATCCGAAGCGTTCGATTCCCTGTTGGCGATTGTGTAGTGCCTGATGAACACATTCTTCGGCCGGTAGTAAGGGATACAGGGCGACAACTGTGTTATAATGTCCGGACTGCGCACACCATTTACAGTTCTCGCTGCAATTCCCGCTTTTGGCATTGATGATGGAGCAGGTATCGAATTTATTTCCCATGAAGTGACGTGTGATTTGATGGGCGGCCTTATATAAAGCCTCTTTATCGGGAGATTGAGATAAGGCGACGGCCTGTTCCTCATTGATGGTTCCCCCTTCAATAACAATCTGTTTAAGTGTTTCAATCATATTGGTTGTCTTTTATGAAATAGAAAAGCGGGAAGTCTCAGCATAACTGAAACTTCCCGCTTTAGGATATATACATATAATAATGTAGGCAAACGAACCCGCTGCCGATGTCTGTTTTACCGTCTGTAAAGAGAATAGAAGAAGTAACATCTGTGAAAGCCACGATATAGCTTCCGCACACGATTGTTCCTGCAAAAGTTCAGTCTCTTTCTTTGCTTCTTCCGCACCGATTTGTCCGGTCAATAATACAGACGAATGATTGGAACCGTTTTTAATCTGGAATCTTTCTGCCACATTGGAAGAAAGTTGCCCGATCGTAACAGCCCTGCCCAGACTGAAGAATGCAGCATACCCCTTCCGGCTCCATCTTTTGAACCGGAAAGTCTTTTGTTTGAGATATGTCTGCTGCAACTTCATCTGTTAGCTTTTATTATTTAGCTACTTTTTCCAGACGCTTCATGATGGAGAAGATGAACAGTGCCGACAGCAAACAGCATACGATCAATACGCTCCATACCATCCACAACTGCATTCCGCCCCACAGATAACCGATGATAGCCACCAGATAGTTACCGATAGCCGTAGCTACGAACCATCCTCCCATCATCATACCTTTATATTTAGGAGGTGCTACCTTCGATACGAATGAGATACCCATCGGTGAAAGCAATAACTCAGCGAAAGTCAATACCAGATAAGTCGATATCAGCCAGTTCGGCGAAACCAGAACATCGGCAGAGATACCGTTTGCTTCAACAGCTGCCGGAGTAGGCAATCCTAAAGAACCCAACGCCATGATAAGGAAACCGCAGGCTGCAATCACCATACCGATACCGATCTTACGCGGTGCAGACGGCTCTTTCTTTTTCTTTGCCAGATATCCGAATACGGCCAGCGATACCGGAGTCAGCACGATTACAAAGAACGGGTTGAACTGCTGGAAGATCTGCGGCAGGATACTGACCGTTGAATCCATAGAACTGTAACTCCATCCCAGTAAGCCAAGCATGATGACAAGGACAAGTCCTGAGATTCCTTTTGCTTTGCCTGTTTTTGACTGGAACAAAGAAAATCCTGCATAAACAATAACCAGCAGGAAAGTAAGGTTTACGATATTGAATCCTAAACGATCCAATCCCGTCACGGCCTGTGCGGTATAGTCGCGTGCAAAGAATGTCAGTGTCAAACCATTCTGGTGGAAGGCCATCCAGAAGAAAATAACTACGGCAAATACCAGCAATAATGCCTGGATACGTGCTTTTGTCTGTTCCGGTGTCAGTTCTTCTTCCTGTACATTAGCCGGTTTAGCTTGTTTAGAGTTGTAATCGGCATGCTTGAATGTCGGACGGAACACTACATAGATCAACATGGATACGATCAGAGAGATACAGGCAATAGCAAAACCATAGTTGTAAGCCTCTGATAATTTGTCAATATAAGTAGTACAGAATGTCGCTGTATCACCAACGAAGTTCTGGGCAGCCTGTAAGCCGCTCAGGGTTGTTGCTCCTTCTTCAGTAATCGTTCCGTTCAGGAATTGATGGGCCAGTGATGGAAGTTGAGGTACATAAGTGAATCCGGCTTTTCCCAACATCTTGTTAGTGATCATGGTAGCCGCAGTCGGAGCATACATAGCACCGATGTTGATAGCCATATAGAAGATACTGAAAGCAGTATCACGTTTAGCTTTATACTCAGGAGCATCATACAGATTCCCTACCATTACCTGCAAATTCCCCTTGAACAAACCCGTACCACAGGCGATCAGGGCTAAAGCACCGAACATCAATATTTTTCCGGTAGAGGAAGGGGTGGGAATAGATAACAGTACATATCCGATAAACATGACAACAATACCTGTTGTTACCATTTTACCATAACCGAATTTATCGGCAAGAATACCTCCGATGAGTGGCATAAAATACACTGCTGCTAAGAAAGAACCGAAGATGGTCGATGTCTCGGCGGCTGTGAAGCCGAACTTAGCTTGTAAGAATAAAGTAAAAATTGCGAGCATCGTATAATACCCGAAACGCTCGCCGGTATTCGCTAAGGCTAACGCGTATAAACCTTTAGGTTGTCCTTCAAACATAGAAATTTAAATTAGATTATTATTGAATTATTTGTTTTATGGCGCCGGTCTCCGGATAGAAATAGACTTTCACCGGAGCTTTTTTATCTTCGAACATAACAGGAGCAAGCCCTTCGCGTGAACCGAATTGCGTAATTTGTGCGTCTCCTTTATATAGTGTTTTCTTGTTCATGCTGATTTCAATACTAGCTTTGCCGGGTACATTATAAACAATGCCTTTCAATGATTTTTCCTTCTTTTCGGCTTCTTTCGGGTCGAGCACCGGAGCACGTTCGGTCGCTTTTAAATTCATATAGACCGGGACACCTCCGAGGTCGTCTGCATCGACGATACCCATCAGATTGGAGAAGCGGAATAAGACTTCTTTTTCCAGATTATCGTAAGGGGTAATGCTCACTTCGTAATGAGAAGTTTCTTTGGTAAGGATACCGGTAAACAGGTTGGTCAGCGCCTTTTCCTGTTCTTCTAACTGTTGGATAACCAGCTTCATCGCTTCACCGTCGGGTGGAAGATTATCTGCATCTCCGGTCAGGATATTC
The DNA here is from genome assembly GCF_000969835.1 of Parabacteroides goldsteinii DSM 19448 = WAL 12034. Taxonomy (GTDB): domain Bacteria; phylum Bacteroidota; class Bacteroidia; order Bacteroidales; family Tannerellaceae; genus Parabacteroides; species Parabacteroides goldsteinii. Next base: position 314,192 of record NZ_KQ033912.1, on the reverse strand, counting down.
AAACGGCTTTCACGGATACGGTAGATTTGTTTGGCGGCAACTTCTGCCTGCCTGGCTGTAGAGCCTGCCATCAGCAACTCTTCCGAAAAGACGGAGGCATCCGTCACTTTAGCCGGTCCCTGGCCATTTTTCTTTATTGTCTCAAGTTCTGATTCTTCCGGTGTATATTCTGCATTGATGGAACACAGGAGGCCGTCTTCCGTCAGATAAGCGTAAGGGGCAACTGTACCACTTTTAAATTCAACGATATAAGTGTTGTCCGGGTCGGGTATTCCTTTGTTTACCAACGATAGTTTTCCTAACTCATAGTATACCTTATCTTCCGTTATCGCATCTTTCACTCCTAAGTATTTTTCTGCATACTTGTAGTAAGGACCGGCTTTGCAGGTAACCTTTGTAACTTCTGCATCAACGATCAGTTGTGTTTTTGGCAATGAGTAGGTAATACCGAAATTATTAGCTTTAACAGCGTTTTTCTTTACCACTTTGGTTTGTGCCATGAGCGGTATGCTAAACAAAAGACATGCTATTGTGATCAGATTTTTCATATCTAAACAAATTATTTATCTCAATTATGATTGTACAAAACTATGAAATATTTTGTTAGAAACCAACCTTAGAACCTTCTTTTAGACTTTTGTAATGCAGATGAGCAGTATGATTATGGCACTTTAGTTGGGGAGGGATAAAAAAATCATAGTTAATGTTTTGGTTAAGGGAGAACAACTCATGAGTGGAAAAGGAGATCGAGATATAGAGGGGTCGGTTAAATCGCCCTCATGAGTTGTATATAAACATAAATTTAGCGCGTTTAATGCTTATTCTATTTCTATAATGAAAGAGCCGGTAAGATATCCGTATCTATGCACTAATTCCAGCGTATATTCACCATTCTCAAGATTTAATGGAATAGTATATACTTGTGGACCAGAGGCTGATACGCATTCTTCATAGACTACCATACCTGTATTATCTTTTACCTGAATAGTCAGGTTGCTAAGCGGACTGGTAAATTCGATTGTCAGATCTTGTCCTTCTATTGAAGCTGTAGGAGGTGCCGGAAAGATAGATTTAATATCCTGAGGACCCCATTTACCTTTAGTCGGAATATTATCTGCATACATGTTTTGAGCACAGAATGCTCCACATATTACTAAAAATAAAGCTGTGATGAACTGTCTCATAATCTTAATTAATTTAATTGTCGGTTGATAAAATTGAAAATGCCTTACAAATGTATAACCCATATTGGAATATAGATTATATTTTTGTTGACAAAATGTTGACAATTGATAAGTTGTTATAAATCAGCTATAAATTGGTCGAATTTCTCGGTACTTTCAGGCTCATGTGTCAATTTTTTATACAGTCTTTTCCGGCATTGTGTGACTCCGGAGCTTGTTAATCTCATCAATGATGCAATCTTTTTAACAGGAATGCCAATTTTGACCAGGTAACAGACTCGTAATTCTTCAGTAGAGACATATGGAGATAAGTCAAAAATACGTTTTGAGAAATCGGAATAAGTCGCATCGATCAGTAAACCCAGTTCTGACCATTCGCTTTCCGTAAGTCCGGTTTCGGTCTTATGTATTTTGATATATAAAGCAGACTTTTTGAGATCATGTTCTAATATCTCTAATGTATTTTGTTTTAAAGAGATTTGTCTGTTCTCCATTTCCAGCATTAGCTTTTGGGTTTCGAACAGTTGTTTTTTTACGTCACTCAGCGTTTCCTGTCCGTTGGAGAGTGCGTTTTCCAGATATTTGATCTGTTGTTTATTATCTTCTATATGTTGTTGGCTTTGTTTGTATTGTTGCTCTTTCAGGTCAAGTAGCTTTTTCTTTTTCTTCTGTTCTTTTTTGAAAAAGAAAAAGCCGGTGAGAAACAGAAAGACCGTGATGATCAGTATTTGATATATTATGATCATTTGTCTGGCTGCCTCTTGTTCATACTTTAGTTTCTCATCTGCTATGTGTTGGTAGTTGAACATGCTCTGTGTCATGCGTATATTTTCATAATGAGAGTTGACCCTGATTGAATCCCTCAGTTGTTCATAATGGTCCCAATACTTGAAATAGTCTGTAAAGTCGGATTTCTTTCTTTTTATCTGGGCTAAAAAGTATAAACTGCCTGCCTGGGTATAGATATTGGGACTCTGTAAACTTTGGCTCAAATAGTATTGGGCAGAATCGTATTGTGCTGTTTTTAATAAATATTCTCCGTATGTTAGAAATAAATGGTATTCCAGACTGGGAGTAAAGCAAGTTTGTATTGATTTTTGTATGCAATCGCCCGCTTCTTCATATTGACCGATTTTCATGTATAAACTACCTAAATCATTGTATAAAGAAGATGAACTTTCAGGGGTGGCTGTTTTTATCGCTTGCTGATAATAATATATAGCACTATCCAATTGTTGTGTTTCTGTAAAGACACGGGCAGTATTGCGCAGAGCGAGAGATATTCTGGTTGAGTCGTTACTCCCTTCCAAAAGAGATAGTGTTTTTTTGTAAAGTGGTAACGCTGTTTCGTAAATGTCCTGATAAGAATAAAGCGTTCCGAGGCTATTGTTTATTTTTATAAGCAGGTCTGTGGAGTTCAGGCTTTCACCTAATTCCAATGCTTTCAAATAGGCTTGTTGTGCTTGTAAGGCATCCTGCATATCGAAATAGGTTCTTCCCATATAATAATATGATAACGCCAGTGAGGCAATATCATTATGGTTTTCATAATAAGTGACGGCCTTTTTTATCAATGAGTCGGAAGTAATTGTAATATAGTTTTTATCTAAAGCCTGCGTAAACAGCAGGCAATAAGAGGCATATTCCCTGTTTGATAATGTTTCGGGTGATGGTATCTTGTTGAGAATGGCCAGCGCACTGTCAGGAAGTGTTTCCATTAATTTTTCTGCCTGCAATAGTTCTGATGAGGCAGAACTCCTCTTGGAACAGGAAGAAAAGCACAGGATACAGATTAGCAGAAAGTATAAAATAATATTTCGGGGTTTACTTGTCATTTGCGTATATTTGGTGGCCGAATATATCGCTTTTTTTTGAAACAGAAGTTGATAATGAATGTTATATTTTGGAAGTTATTCGGGAAGGAGGATAAGCGTATTGAATATTAAGCAGAGTCTGGCTGTATAAAAAAAGTAGCCGGACCTGAATAGGGGCCGGCTACCGGTATAAATGGGAAATAACTTTATCTGTTTATTTGATTTGCTTGAATGCTTTTCCGAGCATATCGGTGATGTCTCCGGCAATCATACTTTCTTCCGAACGGTAAACAGCTGCCAGGTCGCCAGCCGTGCCATGAAGGAAAACTCCTGAAACAGCAGCCGTTTCGGGTTCTGCTCCTTGAGCCAGCAGTCCGAGAATAATGCCGGTCAGGACATCGCCGCTGCCGGCTGTCGCCATGCCCGGATTGCCACAGCTGTTGAAATATACGTTGCCGCTTGCCGTGCAGGTTGCCGTATAAGTGCCTTTAAGTACTACACACAGTTTATGTTCGATAGCAAAAGACTGTGCTTTCTTCAGGCGCTCGAACATGCTGTTGCTTTCTCCGGCGATACGGTCGAACTCCTTCGGATGCGGTGTGAGGATGCTGCGCGGAGGAATGCGGTTCAATAAATCTTTATTGGAAGCGATCAGGTTTAATGCATCGGCATCCAGCACGACCGGCTTGTCGGTTGTCTGCAACAGACGTTCCAGGGCGGCGGCCGATTCGAGATGTTGTCCTAATCCAGGTCCTACACCGATAGCGGAATAGATGGATATTTCGGGCACGGTCGTGAAATAGTCGGCATGCGGATCGAAGCTGATCATGGCTTCCGGAAAAGCTGCCTGCATAATGACTTCGCCACGTTGCGGGATATGCACGGTCAGTAATCCCGTACCGCTTCTCAGGCATGAACGGGCGGCAAGCAGGGCGGCTCCCATCTTTCCTTTGCTTCCGGCAATGAGTAATGCGTGACCGAAAGTCCCTTTATGGGAGAATTTATCGCGGGGCTGGAATACTTCGGAGATATCGTCTTCCGTCACCATCATATAAGGAGTAGACGTATTATCGACGATATCCGGGTGAATACCGATGTCCAACACTTTCCACTCACCGACATACTGAGCATTTTCGGGGAAGAAGAAAGCCAGTTTCGGGAATCCGAATGTCAGCGTCAGGCTTGCCCTTACGATAGAATCCAGATCATTCGTCTGGTTATTCTCCCCGAACAATCCGGAGGGAATATCGATAGATACGATCGTAGCATCCGACTGGTTGATATATTTTACCATTGCAGCAAAACCGCCGGTCAACGGACGGTTCAGGCCGGAACCGAACAAACCGTCGATCACGACATCGCGGTCGGTCAGTACCGGAGGAACGAAGTCGGCTACCACTTCGGTAAATTCAACCTTCTCCAATCCGAGTATCCGTTGCTTGTTCATCTCACAATCAAAAGAAAGATGCTCGGTCGGGTTGAACAGATAAGTTTCAACCCTGTAACATTCGTCCTTCAATAGCCGTGCGATAGCGAGTGCGTCGGCACCATTGTTTCCCTGTCCGGCAAATACGATGATACGGGTTTGCTTGGAGTAACGGCGGCAAAATTCGTGCACGAAGACCGTTGAGGCGCGTTCTACTAAGTCGATAGAACTGATCGGTTCGTTCTGGATTGTGTATTGATCGAGTTCTTTTACTTTGTCTGTTGGAAATATCTTTATCATAACTGTAGGATATCAGAAGTTTATTCAGCATACAAATGTATAACAAACTTTGCTATGTTGTTCCCCCTTTTTTAAAAAGGAAAGGAAGCATTTTCGCCAATCAGGCGAAAGTAAGCAGGAAACGGCTTCCTTTCCCTGCTTCCGAGATAACGGTCAGGCTGCCTTTGTGCATATACATGATCTGCCGGGAAATACTGAGTCCGATACCGGAACCGACAGGCTTGGTCGTAAAGAACGGTATGAAGATGCGCTCCTGGACGTCTGCCGGAATGCCTGTCCCATTATCGCTGACCTGAATATAGTTTTTACCTTCCGCATTGATCCCTGCCGATAGTTCTATCCGGGGATTCTCACATTCCTGTGTCGCATCCAGCGCATTTTTTATCAGATTGATCAGTATCTGTTCGATCAGAGCTTTGTCGGCGATGACCTGTAAATGCGATGCCGAAGGCAGGACTTTTATGCTATCCGTTTCCTCCCTGAATAGCAGGGCGACATTGTCGAGCAAGCTGTCGACAGGTATAATTTCGGGGACGGGGGTAGGAATGCCGGTCACTTTTCTATAGTTCTCAACGAAGCGGACCAGGCCGCTGCTTCTCCGGAAGATGGTGTCGACAGCCTGATGTATCTCTTCGCGTTCCTCGTCCGTGATAGGATCCGAAGTCTGTTTGCTTTTCAATAACTCGGAGAGGGATACGATCGGTGTCATGGAATTCATGATCTCATGTGTGAGAACCCGGATGAGCTTCTGCCAGGCTTCCGTCTCTTTATTTTCCAGTACCGAGCGGATATTCTTCATGCTGACGACGGTAAGCGGCTTGTTCAATACCACGAATGACATGGATGACAGGATCAGTTGCGAGTAATCTTCCTGGCGGCGGACTTGCAGGATAGACAGTTCACCGGGATGCAGGATGCGCAGCCGGGCAGGAAGTTCCGGATGGTAAGCTGCCAGATCGTCTATCGTTTCGGCAAAGTTCAGGCCGGTTTGTATTTTGGCTGCCTGGTTCATCCATTCGACCTGTCCCGTTTCGGGAGAATAAACGAAGACGGAGAGGTCGATATGATTGGCCAGTGCCTGGAAATATTGCAGTTGGCTTTCCTTTTGCTGAAGATGTTTCTTATAGAATTGCAAAGCCTCTTCCACCGCTTCGGTCAGTTCTTGCGGGAGGGCATCCGACGGTTCCTGGGGTGTTGCACCCGAGGAAAGGAAGTCGGAATAGCGTACCGACCAGACAAAATGCCGGAATAGCCGGTCGCTCCGTTCCATCTGCCGGAGCAGGTACCAGGCTTCTATCAGGAGAATCATGCCGGCAATGAAAGCGGAAATATAAAACTGTCCCGCCACCAAAAAGGCAAGAACCAGGCTGGTGATTACTATTAAAAGGATCAGTCCGATAGCTTTTTTCGAGTATTGTTTCATAAACCGTATTTTTCCAGTCGCCTATATAAAGATGTACGCGTAATACCTAATAAGTCGGCAGCCTGTGTCAGATTGCCGGAGCAATGATGCAAAGCCTCCTGTATGGTTTTCTTTTCCAGCTCTTCCAGGTTGAACTTTTCTTCCTTTTCGCGGTAGCTGGAAACGGGAGTACGAAGCATGAAGTCGTCGTACTGCAACTTTTTCTGGTCAGAAAGGATGACGGCCCGTTCAATGACATGTTGCAGTTCGCGGACGTTGCCCGGCCAGTTGTATTGTTTCAGAAGCTGACGCGCCTCCCGTGAGAAGCCTTCTATCTCTTTCTTATATTTATGGCTGTACCGTTTCAGGAAATGATCCGCCAGGAGAGAGATGTCGTTTCCCCTTTCCCGCAAGGGAGGAATGAAAATCTCGATCGTATTGATGCGGTAAAGCAGGTCCTGCCGGAAACTGCCGTCCTGTACGGCGGCATGAAGGTCGGTATTGGTTGCGCAGATCAGCCGGACATTGATGGAAGTCTCCTTGGTCGATCCCAGGCGGTTTATCTTTTGCTGTTCGATCACCGTAAGCAGTTTGGATTGGAGCATAAGTGGCAGGTTTCCGATCTCGTTCAGAAAGAGCGTGCCGCCGGATGCGATCTCAAAACGTCCCGACTTGCTTTTATTTGCATCCGTAAAAGCTCCTTTTTCGTAGCCGAACAGTTCGCTTTCAAACAGGTTGTGCGGGATGCTTCCCAGGTCGATAGGCACGAAAGCCTCCTGGTTGCGTGACGATTGTTTGTGGAGCGTATAAGCAATCAGGTCTTTTCCCGTCCCGTTTTCGCCCTGCAAAAGAATGTTGGCATCCGCATTCTTCAACTTTTCTACCGTCTTGAATATCTTTTCCATGGCGGGAGATTCGCCGATCACTTCCAGCTCCGGCTCCGTCGTGGTGAGGACAGACTTCTGTTCTTTCAGCGTCTGCACTTCTCCGCGCCGCAGGCTGAGTTCGAGTGCCGACGAGATGGTTGCCAGCATCTTCTCGTTCTGCCAGGGCTTAGGGATGAAATCGGTGGCTCCCGCTTTGATGGCGCGGACGGCCTTTTCCGTATCCGAATAGGCTGTGATCAGGATGACGACAGTCTCGGGAGATATTTCGCGGATACGTTCCAGCCAGTAAAAACCTTCTTTTCCGCTAACGGCATCTGCCGTGAAATTCATATCGAGCAGGATGACATTGTATTTGGTAGTCGATACGAGCCGGTTGATCTCTTTAGGGCTTGTGCAGGTCGTAACGCTTTCAGCCAAAGGCCGGAGCAGCATTTTCAATGTAAAGAGAATGTCTTCGTTGTCGTCGATAACTAATATTTTTCCTTGTCGTACTGCCATGATATTCCTTCTTCATGTATTGATTAGATGGCCCAAACTTAGGTAAAATTTCCGGATAGCCGGTAAACTAATCCCAACTAAACGAACTTTTAATGTTTACCTCCCTGATATCTATTATTTTTCTTCTTAGATTTTTTGCTTTTGAGCTAGCACAAAATCAATTTCGGGCATGCATCAAATTAATTTTGAGCATGCTAAAAATTGATTTTCAGCAAGGGGGAAAGAAATAAAATAGAGGACTAAAATATTACTTAATCAGGAGAAAAGAATTAGTTCATCCGGTGTTTCGGGTTAGTTGCCGGTGAAGTACCGTACGGAAACGTATGGGGAACTGTACGATATCGTACGGTAGTCGTAGTCTCTGTATATTACATATTACTGATGGCTAGCCGGTTAGAAAAATGGCATGAATGTTGATTACTTATAGCAAGATATGAACTGATTAATAAAATGACCATGTTTAAACATTATGTGAAAGTAGCCATCCGGCAGATAAAGCGGAGTTTTCTGTTTTCATCTATCAATATGCTGGGATTTGTGTTGGGGATGACAGCCGCTTTCCTGATCTATCTCTGGATAGTGGATGAGCTGACATTTGAAGATTTTAATAAGAACGGAGACTATATTTACCGGGTGATCCGTGAAGAGCAGTCTGCAAAAGGGCAGGTTCCCTCTACGGTTACCCCGCTTAGCGAAGTGTTCCGGAAGGATTTTTCGAAGGTGGAGAATGCGACCTTTATAAAGTATGGTGGTAAATATGATATTTACGCCGGGGATGTAGGAGTTGAGGCTAACTATGGATATGTCGATACGACATTCTTTGATGTATTCAGTTTTCCGGTTGTGGCAGGCGATCCGTCCCTGCTGAAGAAAGACCCTCAGATGGTCGTGCTCTCAGAGGCGATTGCGGAGAAGCTGTTCGGTAAAACATCGGCTATAGGAAAAGAGGTCACCTGTAAATTCAATAAAAAATATTATAAGGTAGCGGCGGTATTGAAAGTGCCCCGCAAGAGTCATATACAGTTTGAGGTACTGGCAAGTTGGGATTCTTATTTGTGGGACGAAATAAAAGATGAACTTTGGGGATTCTCGGAGAGGATGCACGTTTTTATCCAACTAAAGAAAGGAACCTCTTTGACGGATGCCGACCGGCTGGCCATGCGCGACCTCTGGGTGAAGCATTCGCAATGGGGAAAGCCCCTGGCCTTCCAACCGTTGAAAGATATCCATCTGCGCACAGCATTTAAGGAACCCAACGATGTGTATAATCACGGGAATATGCAGCAGATTTACCTTTTTGCGGCGTTGGCTGCCCTGATCATTTTTATGGGGGCATTTAATTTTATGACTTTATCGACTGCCCGTGCTTCTTTGCGTTCCAAGGAGATAGGCGTCCGGAAGGTGAACGGGGCGAAAAGGAAGAAGCTGATCATGCAGTTCCTGTCGGAAAGTCTGGTGCAGGCTTTTATCTCGTTGCTGTTGGCGCTGGCGCTGACGGAATTGCTGTTGCCATTTTTTAATATGTTTGTTGAGAAGGATATTACTTTGCAATTCAATTGGCAGACCTTGTTGTTTGTGCTGTTCGGTATTGTCGGAGTCGGTTGCCTGGCAGGCTCTTTTTCTGCATTCTATATGTCGTCGTTCAGTCCGCTGCTGGCCTTCAAGGGAGGGCAGGCGACCGGTAAGAAGGGGAGATTGATCAAAGGGCTGGTCTGTCTACAGTTCGTAATCGCGATAACCATGATTATTTGTACGACTATCATATTCAAGCAACTCCATTATTTGCAGAATGCCGATCTGGGATTGAATAAGGAACATCTGATTGAGGTCGATGTTTTGGACTGGCGCCGGGGAGCAGACGGTTTCAAGCAGGAGATACTTAAAAATCCGTATGTGAAGAGTGTGGCGTTGGGTGTGGAGATAACCAACTACCTGCAAGGATATAGCTTTGAAGAAAATATGTTCAGGTGGGAAGATGAGAACGGGAAAACAGACTCGGTGAAGATGGTAGGAATGGTCGGAGACAGCGACTTTATTCCAACATTGGGGTTGACATTGTTGAAAGGAGAAACGTTCGGCTCAAATCCCGACCATTACTGGGATGGCTCTTATGCACAAGAATCGCCGATCGTTATCAATGAAACGGCATGGAAGATGCTGAAAGTAGAGAATCCGGTCGGTATGCTGCTGGCTGGCGGTGGCATCGGCATTCGTAATTCCAGGGTCGTTGGTGTTGTGAAAGACTTTAACTTCCAGCCGTTGCGGGAGAAGATAAAACCTGCATTCTTTTATTATACGGTTCAGTTGTTTAATTATATGTATGTTCGGATCTCGGCAGAGAAACAGGCGGAGACTCTGAAGTTCCTGAAAGAGAAATATGAGGAGGCACGTCCGGATATGCTCTTTAATTACCGTTTCCTGACGGATGTCCTGAATGAGAATTATACCCGCGAACGGCAACAAAGCCAGATGTTTCTGATCTTTACCGTGTTGGCTATTATCGTGGCGATGATGGGCGTGTTCGGCCTGGTGACTCTTTCAACGGTACAGCGAACGAAGGAGATCGGTGTCCGGAAAGTGAACGGTGCGCATTCCGACCGTATTGTCCGTATGTTTTGCCGGGAATATGCGATTTGGGTAGGCATTGCCTTTGTGGTCGCCTGTCCGCTCGGCTACCTGTTCATGCTGAGATGGCTGAGTGGCTTTGCTTATCAGACAACGATCAGTTGGTGGCTTTTCCCGCTATCGGGCGGCATTATCCTGCTGATAACGCTGTCGACCGTTATAGCGCAGACCTGGCGTGCCGCATCCAGGAACCCGGTACAATCATTACGGTATGAATAAAATAACAATAAATAAGAACGATATGATTAAGCATTATATAAAAGTAGCCATCCGGTTGATAAAACGGAGTTTTCTGTTTTCATCTATCAATATGCTGGGTTTCGTGCTGGGAATGACAGCCGCTTTCCTGATTTATCTCTGGATAGTGGATGAGCTGACATTCGAAGATTTCCACAGGAACCGCGACTCTGTCTACCGGGTGATTGCCGTAGACCGGAAAGACGGTGGGGAAATGAAAGAATCAGCTTACACGGTGGCCCCGTTGAGTAAAGCATTACGGGAGGAGTTCCCACAGGTGGAGAATGCAACCTTTGTGCTCAACTTCGGTATGCTGAACCTTCATTCGGGAGCAAATCTGATCGAAGCGAAGTATACATTTGTGGATACGGCCTTCTTTGATATGTTCAGTTTCCCGGTGATAGCGGGCGATCCCGCCCTGATGAAGAAAGACCCGCAGCAGATCGTGCTGGCGGAGTCTACGGCAAAGAAGTTGTTCGGAGATTCTCCGGCTGTCGGTAAAGATGTCACCTGTCAGTTTCTGGGGCAAGTTCACCGTTATAAAGTGGCGGCAGTCCTGAAAGTGCCCCGTAAAAGCCATATCCGGTTTGAAGTGTTGCTGAGTGAACAGGCCTATTTTGAACCGCTGAGCTGGGATTTTGCGGAAGGAACGAATGTATATATCCAGTTGAGGAAAGGCTCCGTATTATCGGAAGCTGACCGGAAGGCTATGGGCCGTACCTGGATAAATCAGCGGGAAGACGGGAGGCCGTTGGAGTTCCAGCCATTGAAAGATATTCATTTACATACCTCATTTAAAGACCCGTCGGTCGATAATTACGGAAATATGTCGCAAATCTGGTTGTTTATGGCGTTGGCCCTGTTGATTATTTTTATGGGGGCATTCAACTTTACCACTTTGTCGACTGCCCGTGCATCGCTGCGTTATAAGGAGATCGGTGTCCGGAAGGTGACAGGGGCGAAACGGAAGATGCTGATTACGCAGTTCCTGTCCGAGAGTCTGGTTCAGGCTTTCCTTTCGCTGGTCCTGGCGTTGGCACTGACGGAATTGTTGTTGCCTTTCTTCAACCGGTTTGTCGGGAAAGATATTGTTTTGTTGTTTAACTGGCAGACTATGTTATTTATCCTGTTCGGTATAATAGGAGTCGGGAGTCTGGCAGGAGCGTTCCCTGCTTTCTATATGTCGTCGTTCAACCCTTTGCTGGCCTTTAAAGGCGGAAAGGCAACCGGCCGGAAAGGGACGCTTATCAAAGGCTTGGTGTGTGTGCAGTTTGTCATTGCCATTACGATGCTTTTTTCCACTTCGGTAGTCTTCCGTCAGCTTCATTACCTGCAAAATGCAGACCTCGGACTGGATAAGGAAGATATGGTCGTCGTGGATTGTGATGTATTCGAACTGATGGCCTACTACGGCAACCAGGGAATAGATGATTATAGGCAGGAAGTAATGAAAAATCCGAATGTCGGGAATGTGGCGGGAGGCGTGGACTTGTCGAATTACCTTCGGGGACATAAGACGGAAGAAGCCGTTTTCAGTTGGATGGGTGAAAACGGACAGGTCGATTCGCTGAAAATGGTCGGTGTTGTGGGGGACGGCAATTTTATGAAGACATTGGGAGTGACCTTGCTGAAAGGCGAATCTTTCGGTGCCGACAAGAATGCCTATATGGATGGCACTTATCAGAAGGAGTCGCCGGTAGTCATTAATGAAACCGCCTGGAAGATGATGCAGGTGAAAGACCCGGTAGGCATGGTCGTTCAGAATAAAGGATGGTTCGGGGAGACTGCGCGGATTGTCGGTGTGGTGAAGGATTTTCATTTTCAGTCGTTGCGTGAGGAGGTCAAACCGGCTTACATCTATTATTCCCGTCAATTATTGAATACAATGTATATAAAGATCTCTCCGGAGAATAAGGCGGGGACATTGAAGTTCCTGAAAGAGAAATATGAAGAGATGCGCCCGGACAATGTGTTTTCCTACCGTTTCTTTTCCGATGCGTTGAACCTGAATTATGCCCATGAACAGCAGTTGAGCCGGATGTTTCTGATCTTTACCGTCCTGGCAATCGTTGTCGCCATGATGGGCGTACTGGGACTGGTTGCCCTGGCAACCGCACAGCGGACGAAGGAAATAGGTATCCGGAAAGTGAACGGTGCGCATTCCGACCGCATTGTCCGTATGTTTTGCCGGGAATATATGATTTGGGTGGGAATCGCCTTTGTGGTAGCCTGTCCGGTCGGTTATCTTCTGATGGTTCGCTGGCTGAGTAATTTTGCCTATCAGACTCCTATCAGTTGGTGGCTGTTTCCGCTGGCGGGACTGATTATCCTGCTGATAACCTTCCTGACAGTTGTAGCACAGACCTGGCGGGCAGCTTCTCGGAATCCGGTGGAGTCGTTGAGATATGAATAAATGAATAAGAATAATAAAATAAGCATCATGATAAAAGCAGTAAATTTAACGAAAGTATTTCGTACGGAGAGTGTTGAGACTACAGCCTTGAACGGTATTAATCTGGAAATAAACCAGGGAGAGTTCGTTGCAGTAATGGGGCCTTCGGGTTGTGGTAAATCGACATTACTGAACCTGTTGGGGTTGCTGGATAATCCGACATCCGGCGAGTTGTGGTTTCTGGAAGAAGAAGTTTCACGTTATACGGAGAATAACCGGACAGACTTGCGGAACGGTAATCTGGGATTTGTCTTTCAGAGTTTTAACCTGATAGACGAACTGACGGTCTTTGAGAATGTAGAATTGCCTCTTTTATATGCCGGAGTCCCGGTAAAGGAACGGGTTGCGAGGGTAAATGCCGCACTCGACCGGATGCAGATTGCCCATCGTACGGAACATTATCCGCAGCAGCTTTCCGGCGGACAGCAACAGCGCGTGGCTATTGCCCGTGCCATTGTAACGAATCCCAAGATCATCCTGGCGGACGAACCGACCGGAAACCTGGATTCGGTGAACGGAAACGAAGTCATGAATCTGCTTCTCGAACTCAACAAGGAAGGTTCAACTGTCGTCATGGTGACACACTCGGAAGAAAATGCCCGGATGGCAGGACGTTTAATCCGCATGATGGACGGAAATATCCTGACTGAAAGCAGGAAGTAAAATCTTTTTGTGCTTCACTGAAAATATTGTACCTTTGCTCCCTCGAAAAATAAACGGTATATGGACAAGATCCGATTAAAAGATAAAGAATTTGAACTGTTTATCCCGGAGAAGGAGATCAAGGATGCCATTGCGAAGATGGCTAAACAGATTAAGGCAGATGTAGGAGATACTAACCCTCTGTTCGTAGGCATATTGAACGGGGCGTTCATGTTTACCGCAGAACTGATGCGGCAGATGGACACCTACTACGAAATTACGTTTGCCCGCTATTCTTCTTATCGTGGCCTTAATAGCACCGGAGTTGTTCGTGAGATTATGCCGGTGCAGGCCGATGTGAAAGGACGTACCCTGATCCTGCTGGAAGACATTATCGATACCGGTTACACCATGCAGTTTGTTATGGATAAGCTGAGAAATGACGGTGCGGCGGATGTCAAGCTGGCAACCATGCTCTTCAAACCCGATTCCCTGAAATGCGATCTGAAGCCTGACTATGTCGGTTTGCAGATACCAAGCGACTTTATTGTCGGTTACGGGCTGGATTATGATGAAATGGGGCGTGCCTACCGGGATATTTACAAGGTGACAGTTAATAGTTGACAGATGACAGCTTACAGGTGAGTTTGATAACTGAAAAATACATTTATAAATAAGGAACAATATTATGTTGAACGTTGTTATTTTTGGAGCTCCGGGTTCAGGAAAAGGAACACAGAGTGAGTTGATCATTAAAGAGTATGGTTTGGATCACATTTCAACTGGTGATGTATTGCGTGCTGAAATGAAAGGTGAAACCGAACTTGGTAAGATCGCTAAGGATTATATTGAAAAAGGTCAGCTTGTACCGGATGAACTGATCGTTGATATGCTTGCCAAAGTATTGGACAGCAAAGCCAGTTCAAAAGGTGTTATCTTCGATGGTTTCCCCCGTACTATCCCGCAGGCAAAAGCATTGAAAGAAATGCTGAACAAACGCGGTACGGATGTTTCAGTGATGCTGAACCTGCAGGTTGAAGAAGAAGAACTGATTTCTCGTCTGCTGGAACGCGGCAAAGTATCGGGACGTTCGGACGATAACCTCGAAACAATCAAATCGAGACTGGATGTTTATCACAAACAGACAGCACCTTTGGCAGATTACTATGTGGGAGAAGGCAAACACGTCGGTATCCACGGAATGGGTACAGTCGAAGAAATCTTCGATCGTATCAAAGAAGCGATCAATAATTTGTAAATTAAACAATGTGCCGATATGCCAATAAGGGTTTCTTCATTGGCACATTGGCATATTATCACATTAAATAATTATTTTTTATGGCTGAATCAAACTTTGTAGATTACGTAAAGATCTATTGCCGCTCGGGAAAGGGCGGAAGAGGGTCTTCTCACTTTCGTCGTGAGAAATATATTCCGAAAGGAGGCCCCGACGGAGGCGACGGGGGGCGAGGAGGCCATGTGTATCTTCGTGGCAACCGGAATTACTGGACCCTCCTGCATCTGAAGTTCGAACGTCATATCATGGCAACGAACGGCGAAGGCGGCAGTGCCAAGCGCAGTTTCGGAAAAGACGGTGAAGATCGGGTGATCGAAGTGCCGTGCGGAACTGTAGTATATGATGCCGAAACCGGCGAATATATCTGCGACGTGACCGAAGACGGACAGGAAGTTATGCTGCTGAAAGGTGGTCGTGGCGGACAAGGCAACTGGCATTTCAAGACATCAACCAACCAGGCACCCCGTTATGCTCAACCGGGCGAACCGGCTCAGGAACGCAAAGTCATCCTGCAATTGAAGTTGTTGGCAGATGTGGGGCTGGTAGGTTTTCCGAATGCCGGAAAGTCGACTTTGCTTTCTGTCGTATCAGCAGCTAAGCCGAAGATTGCGAACTATCCGTTCACGACACTGGAACCGAACCTGGGTATCGTAAGTTATCGTGACCATCGTTCATTCGTGATGGCCGATATTCCCGGTATTATTGAAGGTGCCAGTGAAGGGAAAGGTCTCGGACTCCGTTTCCTTCGCCATATCGAACGAAACTCGCTGCTTCTGTTTATGATTCCGGCGGATACCGACGATATTAAAAAGGAATACGAGATCCTTCATAACGAACTGGTAAAATACAATCCCGAATTGTTGGGTAAAAGCCGTGTGCTGGCAATCACCAAGAGTGATATGCTGGATGACGAGCTGATCGAAGCCCTGTCGGAGGATTTACCCGAAGGCATTCCGCATGTGTTTATCTCTTCCATTACCCAGCAGGGTATTACGGAGTTGAAAGACCTGTTGTGGAAGGAACTGAATAAGGAAACCTTCCACGAAGTCGAGAACATCGTCCACCAGAACATCGATGTCAGTTCGATACCGCTGGATGATGATGACGATGATTTCGTCTTTCCTGTCGACGATGACGATCCGGATGAAGAGTATGAAGAATACGAGTGGGACGACGAAGATGAAGAAACTGAAAAGTAATACAGTAGAAATGTTGCAATTCTCCGGATTAAGCGGAGAATGCAACATTTCTCATTTTATAACGACCCGTCACGGAGGAGTGAGCCAGGGTAATTATGCGACGATGAATCCGGGAGAGTTCAGCGGTGACGATCCGGCTTCCGTCCGGATGAACCGTCAGCTTCTTTCGGATGCAATGGGAATTTCTCCCGAAAGGATTTTTGCGCCTTGTCAGGTGCATGAAGCGGAAATAAGTTGTATTGATGCCCAACAGCAGGAGATGTACGGAAAAGATGCACTGGTGACGGATATACCGGGAATCTGCATCGCTGTCTCTACGGCAGACTGTGTCCCGGTTCTGGTCTATGCGCCGGATAAGAAAGTGGTGGCGGCTATCCATGCCGGATGGCGGGGAACGGTAAAGCAGATCGTTGCTAAAACCATCCGTTGTATGGCGGACCGTTATTCCTGTGATCCTGCCCTGATGATGGCGGGTATCGCCCCGTCGATCAGTAAGGAGGCTTTCGAGGTGGGCGAGGAGGTGGTCGATGCTTTCAGGGAGACTCGTGTGGATATGAATCGTATCATGGAACGAAACGCTCAGACCGGTAAAGCCCATATCGACCTCTGGGAGGCAAACCGTATCCAGTTGCTGCAATCCGGATTATTGCCGGAGCGTATTGAAGTTTCCGGAATCTGCACCTATCAGCATCATGAAGATTTTTTCTCCGCCCGCCGGGTGGGAATAAAAAGCGGACGTATCCTGTCCGGTATAATGATTAAAGAGTAATACTATATGATACATGTTTCTATCTCGGAAGAAATAGCGAAGGCTTGCCCGGACCTGCATGTCGCCGTTGTGGAATGCGACGTGGTAAACACCGTTTCGGACGAACAATTGTGGAAAGAAATAACAGAAGTGGAAACCCATATCCGCACAACCTGCAAACTGGAAGATATAAACAAATTTCCTCCTATCCAGGCAACCAGGCAGGCTTATAAGCGTCTGGGGAAAGATCCGAACCGTTACCGTCCTTCGGCGGAAGCGCTTCGCCGGCGTATCCTCCGAGAATTACCCTTATATAAAATAGATACATTGGTCGATATAATCAATCTCCTATCTATTCAGAGCGGTTATTCTATCGGCGGGTTCGATGCCGGTAAGATTGACGGAGATCTGGTGCTGGGTGTCGGTCGGGAAGGCGAGATTTATCATGGAATAGGCCGTGGCGAACTGAATATAGCCGGCCTCCCGGTCTATCGCGATAATCAGGGAGGCGTTGGTACTCCGACCAGCGATGAAGAACGAACCAAGATCGACATGAATACGGGAAAGCTGTTAATGATTATAAACGGATACTCCGGAAAAGATGGCCTGCAAGAGGCGTTGACCTATGGGGTGTCCCTATTAACCCGATATGTATCAACAACTAATTTGGAAATGGAGTTGATTACGCCTGAAAGTAGAGTGAAAATTATGTTATAAACGCGTTAATTATGTTTAGAAACCTCAAAAACACCCGTTTTTATGCTAAAAAACATCTATTTCCTTTTGTTTTAATCGATTAATCTATAAATTTGCCCCCGTTAACGAATTAACAAAACGAAAAAGAAAATGATCGAATTGATTGGTACAAACGCCGGCCTTGTTTGGACAGTTTTAAACGAAGGCGGAAAAATGAGTGTTAAGGCAGTAAAGAAAGCAACTAAGATCAAAGCAGAAAAAGACATGTATGCTGCATTTGGTTGGTTAGCAAAAGAAGGAAAGTTGTCTTTCGAAGAGATTGAAGGTGAATTATTTGTTGCGTTGATCTAATCGCGTAACCGATACTTGGTTAGGAGGGCTGTTCGGATATTATTTGGACGGCCTTTTGTGTGTTTGGATGTTTTCTGTTTAAAAAAACAGACCGCCTTGTTGTTTAATTCAATTCTAAATTTTACTTTTGTCTAGAATTTGGTGTGAAATGACCGAAGATCAAAAGAGATTGTTGGCTGTATTTGAGGTTAGAGTTCGTGATTTAATGGAATTATGTAATAAGCAAAACCATAAGATCGACGAGCTCACAACTGTTTTGAACCATAAGGAAGCAGAACTGAAGCAGGCAATAAAAACGATTGAAGAGTTGAATACCAAATGCGATAAACTGCTGACAGCAAGAGTCGTTTCCGTAAATGAAGGGGAAATGAAAAGTGCAAGGATGCGTTTATCGAAGTTAGTGCGGGAAGTAGACAAGTGCATTGCACTATTAAACGAATAGAAGCGATGGACGATAAATTTCTTATACATTTAGATATAGCCGAAAAGAGTTACGGTCTTTGGATTGATCGGAAAGACGAGCAGTTGGCGCGGGATGCCGCCAAGCAGATACGTAATAAGATCAATCAGTATCGGCAAAATTTTGCTCAGTCCGATGTGGATGTAAAAGATTTGTTAGCCATGGTTGCTTTTCAATTGTCTATGACTAATTTGCAATTGGAAGATAAAAACGATACAAGTCCTATTACAGATAAGATACAGGAACTCACGGGTGAGTTGGAACAGTATTTGAAGGATAAGTAATTATAATATAATTGTAAGAAGAGTTTCCGCACTGCTCTGCACGGTTGTCGTGTATTGTAGTGCTTTTTTTGTTTTATATATATGAATTTAAATTATAAGTAAAATGACAGTGTATATAATCATATCATCAATTGTAGCTCTCCTGATAGGAGGGTTGTTGACGTGGTTGAGCATGCGTTTTCTTCTGAAGTCGAGGTACGATTCCGTACTGAGGGAAGCCGAGAAGGAAGCGGAAGTGATCAAGAAAAACAAATTGCTGGAAGTAAAGGAAAAATTCCTTCATCTGAAAGCGGATCTGGAAAAACAAGTATCGGCAAGGAACGCAAAGATCCAGTCGGCCGAAGGTAAGTTGAAACAACGTGAACTGACACTCAACCAGCGTCAGGAAGATTTGCAGCGTAAAAACTGCGAGATTGATGCGGTGAAAGAAAATCTGGCTACTCAATTGGAATTGGTAGATAGAAGAAAACAGGATTTGGAAAAACTTCATCAACGGGAGATCGAGCAGCTGGAAGCCCTTTCCGGACTTTCTGCCGATGAGGCGAAAGAACGCCTGATCGAATCGTTGAAAGACGAAGCCAAATCGGAAGCAACTTCTTATATCAATGAAATCATGGAAGAAGCGAAGATGACGGCTAATAAAGAAGCAAAGAAGATCGTTATCCAGTCTATCCAACGTGTAGCGACTGAAACTGCTATCGAAAACTCCATTACCGTATTCCATATCGAATCGGATGAGATCAAAGGACGTATCATTGGACGTGAAGGCCGTAACATCCGTGCCCTGGAAGCAGCTACCGGTATTGAGATCGTTGTCGACGATACCCCCGAAGCGATCGTTCTTTCCGGCTTTGACCCGGTTCGCCGTGAGATTGCCCGTCTGGCATTGCACCAGTTGGTACAGGACGGACGTATCCATCCGGCCCGTATCGAAGAGGTGGTGACGAAAGTTAAAAAACAGGTGGAAGACGAAGTGGTTGAAACCGGTAAACGTACGGTGATCGACCTGGGTGTTCATGGACTGCATCCTGAACTGATCCGTATGATCGGTAAGATGAAATACCGTTCTTCTTATGGTCAGAACCTGTTGCAGCATGCCCGTGAAACGGCTAACCTTTGTGCCGTGATGGCTTCTGAATTAGGATTGAACCCGAAGAAAGCGAAACGTGCAGGTTTGTTACATGATATTGGTAAGGTGCCTGATGATGAACCGGAATTGCCGCACGCAATCCTGGGTATGAAGCTTTGCGAAAAATATAAGGAAAAACCGGATATTTGCAATGCAGTAGGTGCCCACCACGATGAGGTTGAGATGCAGACATTGCTGGCACCGATTGTTCAGGTTTGTGACGCTATCTCCGGAGCTCGTCCGGGTGCCCGTCGTGAAATCGTTGAGGCTTATATCAAACGTTTGAACGATCTGGAACAATTGGCTCTTTCTTATCCGGGTGTTGTGAAGACTTATGCTATCCAGGCAGGCCGCGAACTTCGCGTTATTGTTGGGGCAGATAAGATCGACGACAAGGATACGGAAAACCTGTCAAACGAAATCGCAAAGAAGATACAGGACGAAATGACTTATCCGGGGCAGGTAAAGATTACGGTTATCCGCGAAACCCGTGCTGTAAGTTATGCGAAATAAAGTCCTTTAGGATATATTTGAAACTAAAATTTAAGGTGGCCGGTCTGAAGAGATCGGCCATTTTTTGTTGGCTGAAACTGTTAATTATTAGACTGTCGGGAATATATATCAGGGTGATGTGAATAGTCTATTTTGCACAATAACAAGTTGTTATCTGTCTTTTCGTGTTGTGTTTTATCAGTTAAATTAATATATTTGCCGTGAGAGGTACGAAAATCACTATATTCTATATCTAATTACTCATTTAAATCTTTTACCACAATGACACTAAAAAAGTTTGTTTTGATTCCCGTGATTATTGGTGTTTTAGCATGCCTAATACAGGCATTGGACCAGTTGTTGTACACCTCTGTGCCTCCCGAAGGAAATGTCGGTTTTAGTTGGATCTCTTTTCAGTCGTGGGCGGTTTACTTCCTGGCCGGTTGTACGGTGAGGGGAGGGATAAAAGCCTTTATTGCTTATGCGATCGGTATTGCTGCCTCCATTGTTATTATGGTTCTAGGCGGTGCGATGACGCCTGCTCTGGGATTCTTTGCCGTACCTGTGGCGGTAGGAGTGATTGCTTTCTGTGCTATTTTCTGTGAGCGGAGCGAATGGCTGTCCTTAGTACCGGCGTTGTTTATTGGTGCAGGTGCTTTCTTCGCCTTTATGAATTATGTGCCGAATGCCACTTTTGCTACGGCAGCTCTGACGGAGATGATTTATTGTACGATCGGTCTCTTATTCGGTTATATCACTATCTGCCTGCGTAGTGCTTATGAAAAGAAAGTAAGCGAAGACGCAGAGTAGCATTTTTCTTCACCTGCTACCCAAATCGTCATACAGCGTTTGTAACAGTACTTTGCCTTTATTCAGGCGGGTTTCGCTGTTTGTTACCGGGGTTTCGAGCAAAGGTTTGTTGCTTTCGTTGTCATATACTGAAATGCCTGTGCTGTCGATGAAACCGAATCCGTTGGGGAAGGTGTAGAAGGCGTATTTGGGGGAGCCGGGATCGAGTATGTCGCGGCTGAATATGAAGGAGTCGTGCGGCAGGTTCAGCTGGCACAATAGGGTGGCAGCCAGGTCTGTCTGGTTGGCATAGGTGTCGATCACCATCGGCTCTTTAACGGCTCCGCCCAACCAGATCATCGGGATGTGGAAACGGCGGGGTTCGTAATCCGTCAGTGTTGAAGGGTAACGGAAACCGTGGTCGGATACCAGCACGATCAGTGTGCTCTTCCAGGTCGGCAATTCCTTTAGCTTATCTACAAAGCTACCGATGCAACTGTCGGTAAATGCAACGGAGTTGAGATACGGGTCATCCAGATGGTGGAAAGGCACTTCGAACGGTTCATGGCTGCTCAATGTCAGGAATGTACTGAGCCACGGCGTCTTTTCATCCCGGTCTTTGATCGATTCGTATAGATGAGTGAATGTAATATCATCGTTTGCTCCCCATTTGCTGAGGCGGCTGGAGAGTGGAAAGTCACGGTCGGCAGTGATTTGGCTGTATCCCGAACTGAAGAAGTAACTTTGCATATTCGTAAAGTTGATATCTCCTCCGTAAAGCATATCGGCTACATATCCCTGTTCTCCCAGGCTTTTGGCGATAGAAGGAAGTGTCTGGCTTTTGGCGGGATACTTCATGATAGAAGTCGTCGGCTGTGCCAGGTAACCGTTCAGTACGGCAACAATCCCCCTGTCGGTACGGAAGGAGTTGGCATATATATTGGTGAAGGTGATCCCCTCTTTGCTTAGCCTGTTCAGATTCGGGGTGATCCCCGCTTCTCCTCCCACGGCTTCGATGGCGTTTGCCGTAAAACTTTCCATCAAGATGATCAGTATGTTTGGACGGTCGGTTGTCAGCAGATTGACCTTTTCCGTGTTATTTGTCAGGCTGTCATCCGGAAGGGTCAGTGCGGCATAACGCTCCTTTCTCTCTTCTTCCGGGAAGAAATTGAACTGGGCGGCAAAATCCTGTTGTTTGCTGAGAGAAGCGAGCAGGCTGAATGCCGGATTGATCGCTGAGTGGTTCAGAAACTGGTTTTTGCTGAAATAGACCATGCCGACATTGGCAGTTGAAGTAGTCACGCCTCCCCGGATCGGAATGAAAAGGATACCGGCGAGCAGCAGGACTATGATTGTTCCTCCCAATCTGTTATAAGCCGGAGTCGCGGGAAATAAAGGTACGATAAACCGTTTAAACAGCCAGAATATCCCGTAAGCATAGATCCCGAAAAGAGCGAACTGAAGCAGGAATGTACCGACCGGCACGCTAGCCATGGCATCGGCGGGCGATTGCAGGTAAAAGAACAGGGTGGCGTCCAGCCGGAATCCCCAGTAACCATACAGGGCAACGTCTACCGCAAAGATGGCTGCAACCACGATTCCCATAATCAGAAAATAACTTTTCAGGAACTTCTGATAGAACCTCCCCGGTAACCAGATGGAAATCAATACAGAGAGAAGCGGAATAACTGTCAGATACCCTGAAACCGTACAATCCAGCAACAAACCATGAGTAATTACCTTAAGGTAATCGGTTAGCGAACACCCGTTCGCTAAGGCATGGTGATATAACATGAAGACCGGCTTTTGAATGGCGAGGACCGGAAGCCAGCCAATAAATACTGTCAGAAGGAATAACAACCGCTTTTTCATCTCTATATAATATATCTAATACACACCCCCTGCCCCCTCTCCAGAGGAGAAAAGTTACTATTTATATAACTTTTCTCGTAATTCGGCTACTGTCGGATCGGTGATGTAATCATCGTAATCCATCATCTTGTCGATGATGCCGTTAGGTGTCAGTTCGATAATACGGTTTGCCACCGTCTGGATGAACTCGTGGTCATGACTGGAGAAAAGGACGTTTCCTCTGAATGACTGCAACGTATTATTGAATGCCTGGATAGATTCCAGATCTAGGTGGTTGGTCGGTGTATCCAGGATCAGGCAGTTTGCATCCGTCAACATCATCCGGGAAATCATGCAACGCATCTTTTCACCTCCGGACAATACGCTAACCTTTTTCAGCAATTCTTCACCCGAGAACAGCATACGGCCGAGGAAACCTTTCAGGAATACTTCGTTAGTATCTCCGGCGAACTGGCTCAGCCAGTCGATCAGGTTATAATCGGAATCGAAATATTTGGCATTATCCAACGGCAGATAGGTCGTTGTGATCGTCTGGCCCCATTGGAAAGTACCGGCTTCCGGCTTTTCTTCTCCGTTGATAATCTGGAAGAGGGCAGTCATGGCACGCGGGTCGCGGCTGATGAATACAATCTTGTCGTCCTTTTCTACGTTGAAGTTCAGATCTTTGAACAAAACCTTACCTTCGATGCTTTTCGTCAGTCCTTTCACTTCGAGAATCTGGTTGCCCGGTTCGCGGTTCGGGGTAAAGATAATACCCGGGTAACGGCGTGAAGACGGTTTGATCTCTTCGATATTCAGCTTTTCGATCATCTTCTTACGGCTGGTAGTCTGTTTGGACTTCGCCACGTTGGCACTGAAACGGCGGATAAACTCTTCCAGTTCCTTTTTCTTTTCTTCCGCTTTCTTGTTCTGGTTCTGCTGCTGACGGAGTGCCAACTGGCTTGATTCGTACCAGAAGCTATAATTACCGGCAAACATTTGCAGTTTACCGAAGTCGATATCTACGGTGTGTGTACAGACAGAGTCGAGGAAGTGACGGTCGTGGCTCACTACCAGGATCGTGTGGTCGGAGTTGGACAGGTAATTTTCCAGCCAGCTCACCGTTTCCAGGTCGAGGTCGTTGGTCGGCTCATCCAGTAGCAGGTTGTCCGGCTGTCCGAAAAGAGCGCGGGCAAGTAATATACGCACCTTCTGCTTACCGCTCAGGTCTTTCATCATGCTGTAATGGTACTCTTCGGCGATACCCAGGCCGCTCAACAGGTTGGCTGCATCGCTTTCGGCGTTCCATCCTTCCATCTCGGCGAACTTCTCTTCGAGTTCCGAAACGCGGATACCGTCGGCATCGCTGAAGTCAGGCTTTTCGTAAAGCGCATTCTTTTCGCTCATGACTTCCCACAAGGTGGTATGTCCCATCAGGACCGTGTCCATAACCGTATGTTCGTCAAAAGCAAAGTGGTCCTGGCTTAATACCGAAAGACGTTCTCCCGGGCCTAAAGTTACCGAACCGCGTGTCGGGTCGAGCTGTTTGCTGATCACGCGGAGAAATGTTGATTTTCCGGCACCGTTGGCACCGATAATACCGTAGCAGTTACCCGGCGTAAACTTCATGTTTACATCCTGAAAGAGGATACGTTTGCCGAACTGTACGTCCAGATTGTTTACTGTTATCATATATTGAATACCTATTAATTTTTCGAATGAGTGCGCAAAGATACTAAAATCTATTGACTTTTTGGAACTTCCCGCAGCGTATAACTTGTTGTACATTTGTTTTTTTCTATAATGATATAAGAAATATGACACAAAACATTTTCGTTTACATGGACTTTCAGGTCGCCTGGAAACGGGAGGCGGGAAAGGATAGTACGGCTGATCTTTACCGCGTGGTTCGCAACCGGCTGTACCGTTTTTGGAAAGGCGCTTCGCTGCAATGGACAGATATAACCGCCGCCATGGTAGATGATTTTGGCAGTTCGCTACGCGCCGAAGGGCTGGCGGTGAATACGGTGAACAGTTACCTGAGCAGTTTCCGGGCACTTTGCCATACCGCTTTGCGGGAAGGATTGCCCGGACCGGCCAGCGACCCTTTTGCCGGGTTGCATCTCAAACGGGAGGAAACGGCCAAACGTGCCTTGAAGATCGCGGAAGTCAATAAAGTGATGCAGGCGGACTATCCGGGGGAACCTTCGCTGCGTGAAGTGCTTGACCTGTTTATTTTCTCTTACCTCGCCTGCGGAATCCCTTTTGTGGACCTTGCCTGCCTGACAAAGAAAAACATCGTGGGCGGCGAGATCGTCTATTATCGGCATAAGACCGGGGCACTGATACGGGTGGGGGATTACGCCTGCCATGCGGTTACTCTTGAGAAAGTACGGGCAGAAAGGTTCTCCTTACCTTTTCCCGGTCCTCTCGGCGGGCAAGGACGGACACGAAGCCTATAAAACTGCGCTTCGTAAATACAACAGCCTGCTCGTGATTATCGGCGCCCGCCTGCATCTGTCGGTGAAGCTGACTTCCTATGTGGCACGCCATTCGTGGGTTACCGAGGCGCTCCGTCAGAATATCCCGGTGGCAGTAATCAGCCAGGCCATGGGACATACTTCGGAGAAGACAACCCGTATCTACCTGGCCCAACTGGACCAGTCGGTACTGAACAAGGCGAATGCGAAGATTACGAAGAAAGCGGCCGATATGTTTCTGGAAAGGGCCTGAACCCTTATTTCGTAAATAAGGTCTATAGGATAAAGAAAGATAAACGATGGAAAAGAGACTCTTTTATATACTGATACTCATGTGTTTGCATATGGTATTCATTCCTCTTCACGGACAACATGTGTCATTGAAAAGTAACCTTCTCTATTTGGGAACGAGCACCCCGAATATGGGATTCGAGTTCCGTTTGGGCAGGAAAATGAGTTTTGACCTTTGGTGTGCTTACGATGCCTGGGAGTTCAAAAACGATATGTCGCTCAAACATTACCTTGTACAACCCGAACTGCGCTACTGGCCCTGCCAGACGTATGAGGGCCACTTCTTCGGCCTTCACGGCCACTACGGCCATTTCAATATCGGAAATATCCCGTTTATCCCGGGGATGGAAGAGAAAAACTACCGGGGCGAACTCTACGGCGGCGGACTGACCTGGGGTTACCATTGGGTGATCGGCTGCCATTGGGGGGGGAAGCGTTTGTCGGTGCTGGCTACGCCTATATACAATATGAAAAATACGTCTGCTACCACTGTACGGAAGTGCTCGGAACATTCCGCCACCCTTCCAGCCTGTACCCTCGCAGAGGGTGGGGAAGGAGTACCGCCCCTCCGTATTACTTTCCGTGAGGTGGAGGTAGGCGACGACACTGTCTTGCTGCACCTGCAATTCGTGCTTGAAGATATCCGTGTCCCCTCGTCGCGCAGCCTGGTCCTTGAACCCCGCCTCGAAGCCGATGGGTATTCGCTGACGCTTCCGGCTATCGTAGTAAGCGGCCGCCGCCGTGCCCGTTACGATGCCCGCGCCCTGGCGGTCATCGGTCCGTATCCTCGGCAGCGACTGTTACCGCCGCATTGTGTCCCTGAAAAAAGGAAGCCTCCACGAAATTGACTATACCGTCCGCGTGCCTTACACCTCCTGGATGCGCAACGCCGGGCTGTCGCTCCGCCAGATCAGCCGCGACTGTTGTCGGGGAGAGGTGCTTACCGACGAGGTGCTGACCGCTGACCTAGCTCTCGTCCCGCCCTGTGTGAAGATAGCCGGCGAACCCACTGCCGCGATCTACAACCGCTATAACAAGGAAATCCGTTTCCTGATCCCCGAAGATGAATCCGGTATTTCGCAGTTTCGTCAGGTGCTGGTCGCCAGCTACGCCTCGCCCGAAGGCTCCTACCAGCATAACGAGACATTGTCGCGCCAGCGTGCCGAAGAGTTCCGCACCTACATCAGCCGCCGTTACCTGTCGGAAGACTGCCCGGTGATCTGTGGCAGCGTGGCGGAAGACTGGAGGAACTGCGCCGCATGGTCTCTGTTTCCGGCAAACCCTATGCGGAAGCAGTCTGTTTCATCATCGACAACTACGGCATCTTCGAAGGCTGCGAAACCTACCTGATGCAACTGGAAGACGGCCGCGTCTACGGCGAACTGCTGCGCGACATCTTCCCCTACCTGCGCCGCGTGGAACTGCGCCTCAGTTAAGAATCGGCTCCGGTTAGCGACGCCGAAGCCGCCCGCCTCTTATATTCGCATCCCGCCCGGCTCACCCTGTCGGAGATGTACCGCGTAGCTCGTTACTACCCGCCGGCCATTACCTCGACCGTGAAGACGTAAAAACCTACCCCGCGCCGCCATCAACCGCCAGGTTATGTTAGAGTTGATTATCAGCGACGAAAGTGTCTCTCTCCCCTCTCGAGAGACTAGTTTTTAAACAGTCTCTCAAGAGGGGAGCCAGTAACAATCAGTCTATAATTGGATAGTTCTATTTTGATAATAACAGAAACAACCTAATAATTATGAATAAAACAGACTTAATAAAATCAATGGCATCCCGGGTCGGATGTACCGAGGTGGTTGCGCGGCAGATGGTGGAGGTTCTGATGGAGGTGATGGAAGAGGGACTGAGTGACGGGAACGATATTGTCCTGCAAGGCTTCGGCACTTTCCGTCCCTGGAAACAGAGTTTTCGTGCAGGCCGTAATCCCTGTACCGGAGAGAGTTGTCCGATCGCTCCCCGTACCAGCGTCAGGTTTAAGGTTGGTAAGAATTTGTTGAGAGCAATGAATAAACGTTAACACGGATCGCTTTCGTTCCGTTATTTATGGCGGGGACTTTTCACTATCAACAGGATAGCATGAAAAATCCCCGCTTTTGTTATGGAAAGAAATTTACTTATCCTATGTGCTTATTGAAAATAATTATCTACTTTTGTGCTCTAAAACATTAAAATAAACCGAACAAAGATGGCTGCAACAAAACGTATCAAGCGTGCATTGGTCTCTGTATACCATAAAGAGGGACTGGATGAAATATTAAAGAAACTTCATAGCGAAGGCGTAACCTTCGTGTCAACAGGTGGAACTCAGACATTTATCGAATCATTAAACATCCCTTGCGATGCAGTGGAAGACCTGACCGGTTATCCTTCTATCCTGGGAGGACGTGTTAAGACTCTTCACCCGAAAGTTTTTGGAGGTATCCTCAACCGCAGAGATAACGAAGGCGATAAAGCGCAGATTGCAGAATACGAAATTCCTGAAATCGACCTGGTGATTGTAGACCTCTATCCGTTTGAAGAAACAGTAGCTTCAGGCGCAGAAGAACAGGCAATTATCGAAAAGATAGATATAGGCGGTATCTCATTGATCCGTGCCGCTGCAAAAAACTTTAAAGATGTAGTGATCGTAGCATCCAAAGCACAGTATCAGCCGTTGATGCAGGTGTTGAATGAAAAGGGTGCAGAAACTTCCCTGGAAGACCGTAAATGGTTCGCCAAAGAAGCATTTGCTGTTTCATCCGGCTATGACTCTGCTATTTTCAATTATTTCGACGGAGGCGAGGGTTCGCATTTCCGTGCTGCCGTAGACCAGCCGATGCACTTGCGTTATGGTGAAAATCCTCACCAGGCTGCTAAATATTATGGCAAGTTCAACGATATGTTCGACCAGATCCATGGTAAAGAGATCTCCTACAACAACCTGTTGGATATCGATGCTGCCGTTAGCCTGATCGACGAGTTCGATGAACTGACATTCGCTATCCTGAAACATAATAATGCCTGTGGTATCGCATCCCGTCCGACTGTGCTTGAAGCATGGAAAGAGGCACTGGCCGGAGACCCGGTTTCTGCATTCGGCGGTATCCTGATTACCAACAGCGCAATCGATAAAGAAGTAGCCGAAGAGATCAACAAGATTTTCTTCGAAGTAATCATCGCCCCGGAATATACAAAAGACGCTTTGGAAGTGTTGATGCAGAAGAAAAACCGCATCATCCTGGTCCGCAAGGATGCAAAGACTTGTCCGATGCAATTCCGTTCACTGTTAAATGGTGCATTGATGCAGGAAAAAGACCTGAGTATCCAGACTGCCGCAGATCTGGAACCGATGACTGACAAACAACCTTCCGCACAGGAAACAGAGGACCTGTTGTTCGCTAATAAACTGGTGAAGCACAGCAAATCGAACGCTATCACTTTGGTAAAGAACAAACAACTTTGCGCAAGCGGTATCGGTCAGACATCTCGCGTGGATTCTTTGAAACAGGCCATTGAAAAGGCAAACGCTTTCAAATTCGATTTGAAAGGTGCCGTTATGGCTTCTGATGCATTTTTCCCTTTCCCTGACTGTGTTGAAATAGCTGATAAAGCAGGTATTACTGCTGTTATTCAGCCGGGTGGTTCTGTAAATGACAAGCTGTCTGTTGATTATTGCAACGAGCATGGCTTGGCTATGGTTAAGACGGGTGTCCGTCATTTCAAACATTAATAATATGCCAATAAGACAATATGCCAATGTGCCAATTATAAGCACTTTTCATTGGCACATTAGCACATTGGCAAATTAACACATTATTTTTATGGGATTATTTTCTTTCACACAAGAAATAGCGATGGACCTGGGTACTGCGAATACCATCATCATCAGTGGTGGTAAGGTCGTAGTGGATCAGCCATCGGTAGTTGCCCTCGACCGGCGTACCGACAAAGTATTGGCGGTCGGAGAAAAGGCACGCCAGATGCACGGAAAGACGCACGAGAATATTCGTACGATCCGTCCGCTCCGCGATGGCGTGATTGCCGACTTCTTTGCTGCCGAGCAAATGATACGCGGCATGATTAAAATGATAAATCCGAAACACCGCTGGTTCTCCCCTTCGCTGCGCATCGTGGTTTGTATTCCTTCGGGCAGTACTGAAGTGGAGATCCGTGCCGTACGCGACTCTGCCGAGCATGCCGGCGGACGCGACGTCTACATGATTTATGAACCTATGGCTGCTGCAATCGGTATCGGTATCGATGTAGAAGCACCTGAAGGCAATATGATCGTGGATATAGGCGGTGGTACGACCGAGATCGCTGTTATCTCGCTGGGCGGTATCGTTTCCAATAAATCGATCCGTATTGCAGGAGATGACCTGACGGCTGATATTATGGAATATATGCGCCGCCAGCACAATGTGAAGGTGGGTGAACGTACTGCCGAACTGATCAAGATCAATGTCGGTTCAGCCCTGACGTTCCTGGATAATCCTCCTGAAGATTATATCGTACATGGTCCGAACCAGATGACGGCTCTTCCGATGGAAGTTCCCGTTTCTTATCAGGAAATCGCACATTGCCTGGAGAAATCGATCTCCAAGATGGAGGCAGCTATTCTGAGTGCACTCGAGCAGACTCCTCCCGAACTGTATGCCGATATCGTACGTAACGGTATCTACCTGGCAGGTGGCGGTGCTTTGATGCGCGGGCTTGACAAACGTCTGACGGATAAGATCAATATCCCGTTCCATATTGCAGAAGATCCGTTGCATGCGGTTGCAATAGGTACAGGTGTAGCATTAAAGAATATAGATAAATTTAATTTCCTTATTCGATAAGGGGAATAATGTGCCAGTTATTCAATATGCCAATGTGCCAATAAAAGACACATTCGTCGGTGTATTGATTAATTGGCATATT
Source organism: Parabacteroides goldsteinii DSM 19448 = WAL 12034 (assembly GCF_000969835.1). Lineage (GTDB taxonomy): Bacteria > Bacteroidota > Bacteroidia > Bacteroidales > Tannerellaceae > Parabacteroides > Parabacteroides goldsteinii. The sequence continues at coordinate 283,744 of NZ_KQ033912.1, read as the reverse complement.
GGCACATTATCAAATTGGCACATTATTATTTATGCGTAAACTGCTGGACTTCCTGGTAAGAAAGAGGCATTGGTTCCTGTTCGTTTTGCTTGAGATTGTTTCGCTGATGCTGATTTATCGTAATAATGCATATCAGCGGAATATCATCTTCAGTTCGGCAAACGTATTGACAGGACATATTGCGTCCGTTTCCGGTTATGTAACATCGTATCTGAACCTGCATGAGATTAACAAGGAATTGCTGGAAAGGAACGGGCAACTGGAGATGGAATTGCTGGAGTTGCAGGACCGTTTGGATATGATGGTGGCGGATACGGTTGCTTTTGCCGGGTTTGCTCCTGATTCGACCGAGCAGTTTGCATATAGTTTTATTCTGGCCGGGGTGGTGAATAACAGTGTCAGCCATCTTTCGAATTATATCACTGTAAACAAAGGAAGTAAAGACGGAATAGCACCTGATATGGGAGTTGTTTCCGAAAGAGGAGTTGTAGGAATTGTTTCGACGGTGAACGATCATTTCTCTGTGATCATACCTTTGCTTAATCCGAAATCGCGGTTGAGCTGCAAAGTGTTGGGAAGTACTTATTTCGGGGCTTTGAGTTGGAAAGGGCGTGATATCCGTTTTGCCAATCTGGAAGAATTGCCGCGTCATGTGGAGTTCCAGAAGGGAGATACGATCGTGACAAGCGGTTATTCGAGCGTGTTTCCGGCAGGGCTGATTGTCGGTACGGTGGCAGATTTTGAAAAACAGCATGATGACAACTTTTTTTCACTGGAGGTGGAATTGGCTACGGACTTTCAGGCACTGAACAATGTCCGTATCATCAAGAATTATAATCAGGCAGAACAAAGAAGAGTAGAACAAGAGGCGAGAAGAAATGATTAATTTATTACGGGGATTGGTTTATTTCGTTGTACTGGTATTAATTCAGGCTTTGATCCTGAATAATATCCATTTCCTGCGGATTGCAACGCCGTTCCTGTATCTTTATTTTATTATAAAGATGCCGGTGGGTACGTCGCGCGACCTGGTCGTTCTTTTCTCTTTCCTTATCGGCCTGGTGATCGATATGTTTTCAAATACCCCCGGAATGCATGCGGCAGCCTGTACGCTGGCCGGATTTATCCGTGAACCGCTGATACGTTTTTTTATGGGGAAGGACTTGCCCGAGGGGATTTATCCTTCCTATAAGACCTTTGGTTATGGTGGCTTCTTCCGGTATGTGCTTTCATTTGTGGTGATTCAACATGTCACTTTATTCCTGATCGAATCGTTGACGCTGTTCGATCCGTTATTCCTTGCCATCCGTATCGGGGCGAGTGTGGTAACGACTACATTATTAATTTGTACAATAGAAGCATTCAATATAGAGACACAAAAGAGTGGAGACTAATACGAAGTATACACTTGAGAACAGGCGTTATGTGATAATAGGCGCTGTGGTTCTGCTGGTTCTCGTCTTTATCATCCGTTTATTCTACCTCCAGGTGGTTGAGAACGATTATAAAGCATGGGCAGACAGCAATGCGTTCTTGAAAAAGACCCTGTTGCCTTCCCGCGGAATGATTTATGACCGTAATGACAATCTACTGGTTTATAACCAGCCGGCTTACGATGTGATGCTTATCATGCGGGAAATCCAACCGTTCGATACGTTGGATTTCTGTAATATCCTGAGTATTACAAAAGAACAGTTTGAAAAACGGATCGCCGAAATAAAGAATCGGCGGTTGAATCCGGGATACTCGTCGTATGTCCCACAGGTTTTTATGAATCATCTTTCGGCACAGGAATGCGGTATCTTACAGGAAAAACTTTATAAGTTCCCCGGTTTCTATATCCAGAACCGTACGATCCGGCAATATGAATATCCTTATGCGGCGCATGTACTGGGAAATATCGGCCAGGTAAACCGGAAAGATATAGAGGCAGATGACTATTATGTGCAGGGGGATGATTCCGGACGTGCAGGTGTTGAACGTTCCTATGAAAAGCAACTGCGCGGGGAGAAGGGAGTGGAGATTCTTTTGCGAGATGTGCACGGCCGTATCAAGGGTAAGTATGATGACGGTGCGAGTGATGTAGCTCCAGTTTCCGGGAAGAACCTGAAGCTTTCGCTGGATATTAACTTACAGGCTTATGGCGAAAAGCTGATGAAGAATAAAGTGGGTAGTATCGTTATGATTGAGCCGGAAACCGGTGAGGTCCTCTGCCTGGTCACTTCCCCCAATTATGATCCGAGTTTATTGGTCGGACGCCAGCGTGGAAAGAATCACAGGATGTTGGAGGAAAATCCTCAGACACCGCTTATCGACCGTTCCATAACCGGTTTTTATCCTCCCGGTTCAACCTTTAAACCTACACAAGGGCTGATTTTTCTTCAGGAAGGGGTTATCACTCCTTCAACGATGTATACTTGTGCCCATGGATATACTTATTCGATCAAGCGGAAACCCGCCTGTCACGGGCATGCTTCTCCTTTAAGTCTTGTTCCGGCTTTGGCTACCTCGTGTAACTCCTTTTTTTGCTGGGGATTGCATGATATGCTGGATAACCGTCGCCGGTATCCCACTGTTCAGGAAGGCTTTGAGGTCTGGAAGAATCATTTGGTGTCGATGGGGTATGGCTATCCTTTGGGGATTGACCTGCCTGGTGAAAAAAGAGGATACATACCGAACAGTAAAGTGTACGATAAACTGCACAGGCGCTGGAACTCCAGCACGATCATCTCTATTGCGATAGGGCAGGGAGAAATATCCGCAACGCCGTTGCAGATATGTAACCTGGCGGCAACGATCGCCAACCGGGGTTATTTTATCACACCTCATGTGGTTAAAGAAGTACAGGATACCCCGTTGGATTCGCTTTATACACAAAAACGTTATCCGACTATCGATTCTAAATATTATGACATAGTAGCGGAAGGTATGCGCAACGCCGTATTGGGCGGAACCTGTTGGGCGGCTGCTATTCCCGGAATCGAGGTTTGCGGTAAGACAGGAACGGCAGAAAATCCTCACGGAAAAGATCACTCTGCGTTTATCGGTTTTGCTCCTTATAAGAATCCGAAAGTGGCAATTTGCGTTTATGTGCAGAATGGCGGCTTTGGTGCGGCGTTTGGGGTTCCTATCGGGAAATTAATGATGGAACTGTATCTGAAAGGTGAAATATCGCCGGAAAATAAGGCTTTGGAAGAAAAAATGATAAATTCGGTTGTTGCCGAAGATCGTGTTTATTTATTATCTGACCGTGGGTTACAGGAAAACTGAAATATGGAAGACTGTCGACTGGTTTACTATCATACTTTACTTGTTGATGATAGTGGCCGGTTGGTTTACGATTTGTGGCGCCAGCTTCGAATTTGACAGTATGGGGTTGTTCGATATAAACGGACGTCCGGGTTCGCAGCTGATGTGGGTTGGGGTGTCCATGGTGGTTATTTTTATCATACTGATGCTGGAAAGCGACTTCTTTGATGTTTTTGCTTACCTTATTTATGCGGCCGTTATTGTTTTACTGATAGCGACTATCTTTCTTGCACCGGATATAAAAGGCTCGCATTCCTGGTTGAAGCTGGGGGCTTTGCGTATACAACCTGCTGAGTTTGCCAAGTTTGCCACCGCTTTGGCTGTGGCGAAGTTTATGAACTCCTACGGATTCCAGTTGACTACCGTTAAGAATTTTGCCATCACGCTCATGCTGATTTTCCTGCCGATGATCTGCATTATCCTGCAAAAGGAGACCGGTTCGGCTTTGGTTTATTTTGCTTTTTTCCTGATGTTGTACCGGGAAGGAATGTCGGGATATATCCTGTTGGCAGGCATTTGTGCGGTGGCGTTCTTCGTTACTACCATGAAATTCTCGGATGTAGTGGTTGGGGCTACTGATATGGGAGAACTGATCGTCTCATCTATGATACTGGTTATCTCCTTTCTCCTGGTGGTCATGGTGCGGAAGGACCGGATGGCTTTGCAGGTTATGCTGGGAGGAACGGCAATCGTATATCTGGCTGCCTATATCGCTTCTTTGTTCGTGCCGGTAAACTTTGCCTGGGTCTCGATGGGATTGCTCGTGTTGGCAGTTATTTATCTGATTTATCTTTCCGTAAAGAACTGGATCTGGCATTATGCACTGATCGCCGCCTTTGCTTTGGGGTCGATGGCCTTCATGTATTCGGTGGATTATGTGTTCGACGAGATACTGGAACCCCATCAGCAGATCCGTATCAAAGTTTCGTTGGGATTGGAAGATGATCCGAGCGGTGCCGGTTACAACGTGAACCAGTCGAAGATCGCTATCGGGTCGGGAGGACTGACCGGAAAAGGTTTCCTGAACGGGACGCAAACAAAGCTGAAATATGTGCCGGAACAGGAAACAGACTTTATATTCTGTACCGTAGGAGAGGAGCACGGTTTTATCGGGTCCTCTGTGGTGCTGATCTTGTTCGGGACATTTATCATCCGGCTGGTTATTCTTTCCGAGCGGCAGAATACGGCTTTTGCCCGGGTGTATGGCTATAGCGTAGCCTCCATCTTCTTCTTTCACCTGGCGATAAATGTGGGAATGGTTACCGGAATAACGCCCGTAATCGGCATTCCCTTGCCTTTCTTCAGCTATGGAGGCTCTTCTTTGCTGGGATTTACAATCTTGTTGTTTATCTTCCTGCGCCTGGATGCTTCCCGGAGAGAGCGATGATCAATTAGTCTTTTCTACCCGGAATCCGATTTCTTGGATTCCTCTCAATGTACTGTCGCGCATTCCCTGGCGGAAACTGAATGTGTACATCCCTGGGTGTTCGAATTTGTAGTTGGTCCGTATCGGAAAGCTGGACTGGAACAGGGATATGCCATGCCCGTGCCATTTTCCGAACTCGTCAGCCAGCACACATTCTATCGTATCCCGTTTCAAAGGACCGATCGGCTGCTCTTCATTGCAGAAAAGCCAGAGGTTCTGGTAAGGATACATATTATTATTACGAACCTCGAATGTCAGGTTGTAGGGAACGGAAATGTCGTCTACATGAAAAGAGAAATAATATTCCTTATCCTTCCCCCACATTGTATTATCAATGGCCTGGTACTGGTCGTACAAGGCCTGTCGATCGCAGGAGAAGCATAAGGATATGAAGAGAACGACAATGAATCCTTTAAGCTTCGGGCTTATTTTCCGGTTTGTTGCCCGGTTTAGCTTGCTGCTGAGGTCTGTCATTATTCGCTTGCTTGTCATTATTGCCTTTAGGTTTTTGTCTGTTTCTGTTATTCCGGTTATTGTTGTTACGGTTGTTGTTACCGTTATTTCCGTTATTATTAGCGTTACCGCCTTTGTTACCGTTGTTGTTGCCGGAAGGTCTGTTGCTGTTTTCGTTACCCGGCTGTCTGTCGTTATTACCCGGCTGCTGCCTGTCGTTGTTGACGGGTCTGTTACCGGCCTGTTTGTTGTTTGCCGGCCTGTTGTTGCCGCCTTCGCCACCGGCAGCAGCGTTCGCATTGTTTCCGCCGCCATTGCCGTTATTGCCTCCGTTGTTTCCTGCCGGACGTTTTTTCTTCTTTTTCTTGACTGAGTCGAAACGGGTAACGCTATCCTGGCCGAGAATGTCCTGAGCATCGCGTTTGGGCGGCTGAGGTTTGGTGTCGGCTTCCAGTGTGACCGGTTTGCTTCCTTTCTTATTCATATTGATCACATCGAATGCACGTTCGGCTGATATTGTTATCAGGTTCGCGGCAAATGATTTGTCGGTAGAATAAGTTATTTCGCGTTTGAAGATGTCTGTCTTGAAATGGTAGTAGTTGTTATCTTTCGTTTCAAGTACGATCTCCCTCGAGGGCAGGCGTTTCTGAGCTTCCACATAGGCGTCCACTTCGTAATTGATACAACATTTCAGTTTTGCACATTGTCCGGCGAGCTTCTGCGGGTTCATGGAAATATCCTGGTAACGGGCGGCACCGGTAGCTACAGAAACGAAGCTGGTCATCCAGCTGGAACAACAAAGTTCGCGTCCGCAAGGTCCGATACCTCCGATACGCCCGGCTTCCTGGCGGGCTCCGATCTGCTTCATCTCGATACGTACGCGGAATGCTTCGGCCAGGACTTTAATCAGCTGGCGGAAGTCGACACGTTCGTCTGCGATGTAGTAGAAAATAGCCTTGTTGCCATCCCCCTGGTATTCTACGTCACCGATCTTCATGTTCAGTCCCAGGTCTGCTGCGATCTGGCGTGAACGGATCATAGTTGCATGCTCTTTCGCTTTCGCCTCTTCGTATTTCTCGATGTCGGTGGGCTTTGCCTTGCGGTACACTTTTTTAGGTTCGTATCCTTCTCCGGTACGTATATTGTTCTTTTTCATTTGAAGAAGAACAAGTTTTCCGGTGAGGGTTACTATTCCTATATCATGTCCGGGACTGGCTTCGACAGCGACCATATCTCCTTTTTCGAGAGGTATTTTGGAGCTGTTCAGGAAATAACCTTTCCGGGTATTTTTGAATTGTACTTCTACATAGTCGGTTGCATTTTCCGCATCAGGTACGTCGCAGAGCCAATCGTAGGTATTCAGTTTTGTATTTTGTATTTTGCTGCATCCCTTTTTCCCCATGCAGCAGCTTCCTTTATTTAGTTTGAAATCCATTTTCCGGTAATATATATGTTTTATAATGTGTATTGTATGTATGATACGTACAATTACGCAAAAATAGTCAAATATTCTCAGAGAATGAGCAAGGGATAGTGAAAAAACAAGAACAGGAAAAAAGTGAAAGGCCCCCAAGCCTGTATTTCTACCGTTTGGGAGCCTTTTATTATAAATATAGTAACTGTTTAGTCTACTAAGCCGTGACTTTTAAATACTTTGTGAATAGCTTCAAGCGCATAATCCAACTGCTCTTTCGTATGAGTTGCCATCAGGGAGAAACGGATCAGCGTATCTTCCGGAGCGACAGCCGGCGAAACTACCGGGTTTACGAAGATGCCTGCTTCGAACAGTTCCTTAACGATCAGGAATGTCAGGTCGTTGTCGCGGATGAACAAAGGAATGATCGGAGTTGAAGTATGTCCGATTTCGCAACCCATGTTACGGAAGCCATCCAACGCATAATGAGTCAGTTTCCACAGATGCTCGATGCGCTCCGGTTCGCTCAGCATAATATCGAGTGCTGCACCCGCTGCTGCGGTAGCTGCCGGAGTGTTACTAGCACTGAAAATGTAAGAGCGTGAATTGTGGCGGAGGTAGTTGATGGTGTCTTTGTCTGAAGCGATAAATCCACCGATAGAAGCCAATGATTTACTGAAAGTACCCATGATCAGGTCGACGTCGTCGGTAACACCGAAATGGTTACAAGTTCCGCGTCCGTGATCTCCGAGAACTCCCAAACCGTGTGCTTCGTCAACCATGATGCTGGCATTGTATTTCTTTGCCAAGGCAACGATTTCCGGAAGTTTGGCTATGTCTCCTTCCATACTGAATACACCGTCAATAACGATCAGTTTCACTTTGTCGGGTTCGCATTTCTGGAGTTGTTTTTCCAGCGAATCCATATCGTTATGCTTGTATTTAAGTTTGGTTGAGAATGACAGGCGATGGCCTTCGATAATGGAGGCATGGTCCAGTTCGTCCCATAAGATATAATCTTCACGCCCTGTCAGGCAGGATACTACTCCCAGATTCACCTGGAAACCTGTTGAATACACGATTGCGTCTTCTTTTCCTACGAATTCGGCCAGACGCTTTTCCAATTGGATATGGATGTCAAGCGTACCATTCAGGAAACGTGAACCGGCACATCCCGTACCGTACTTTTTGATCGCTTCAATTGCTGCCTCTTTTACTTTAGGGTGATTAGTCAATCCTAAATAAGCATTTGAGCCAAACATCAGGACTTTTTTACCGCTGATCATCACTTCAGTATCCTGATCGCTTTCGATCATTCTGAAGTAAGGATAAATCCCTGCTGCCATAGCTTTTTGAGGAGCATCGTACTTTGCTAGTTTCTCTTGTAAAAGTTTCATATTATTATTGAAGAGAATGATTTTCTCGCTAATTAAAATTCCATTAATAGAATTAAGGGTTTGTCGTATACATATTCATGTATGTTTCGGCAAATCCAGCCGCAAAAGTAGTAAAAAAATAACTTATAGTAGCCTTAATGCTTTAAAAGTTTTACAAAAGCATTATTTTTGTCGCTTCAATCTTTATAAACAGTTAGGATGGACGGGAAAAAAATAAAGGTACAGGCTATAATAAATCCTATTTCCGGGGTGGGATCGAAGAGAAAGATCCCTAAGATGATCGAGCGGATGTGCGAGAAAGGAGGATGTCCGTTGGAAATTTCTTTTACGGAATATCCGGGACATGCCAGCGAGTTGACCCGGAAAGCGATCGATGAGGGGGCTAATTGCATTATAGCAGTTGGTGGTGACGGTACGGTGAATGAAATAGCCCGTGCTATGGTTCATTCGGATGCCGTTTTGGGGATTGTCCCGAAGGGGTCTGGCAACGGGCTGGCCCGCGAGCTTCATATACCGATGGATGCTAAACGGGCGTTGGAGCTGATTATAAAAGGACATGTTTCAACAATCGACTGCTGCAAAGCTAACGACCGTGTTTTCTTTTGTACCTGCGGAGTGGGGTTCGATGCGGCAGTGAGTCAGAAGTTTGCCGAGGAAAAAAGGCGCGGTTCGCTTACCTATATAAAAAATACGGTGGCAGAGTATCTGAGTTATAAACCGGAGCCGTATGAACTGTTGGTGGACAACCAGACGATCAAGGAAAAAGCTTTCCTGGTGGCATGTGCCAATGCTTCCCAATACGGGAATAACGCTTTCATAGCTCCGCATGCCAATATACAGGACGGACGGATGGACCTGACCATTCTGTCTCCTTTTACGCCGCTGGACATAGCGCCGCTGGCAATCCAGTTATTTACGAAGCAGATAGACCGGAACAGTAAGATCAAAACGATGAAGGCGCAGCAGGTTACGATCATTCGCCAGAATCCGGGTGTCATGCATCTGGACGGTGAGCCGGTTATGGCCGACAGCCGGATCGATATTTCGATCATGCCGCAATCATTGCATGTGGTTACGCCGGAAGTCGTTTCCTTTACGGAGGAAGTCCATAATCTGTTCGGTGAAGTAACCCGCTTCTTCGATAAGAAATTACCTTACATTTTCAGGTAAAAATCTTTGGTCAGAGCAATATACTCCGGGGTATACTGATGCCGGGCTTCCTCGATGGTCAGTGTATTCCGGTTTTTTGTGTCTGTACTAACAGGAGATAATTCGACCAGTAACCGTTTGGGGTGTGCTCCCGGAACAGGGATCACGTTCGTTTGCCTGCAAATATGCAGGGAGTTTTTTTGAGCGGTCTCCCTGACTTCCTCTAGTTGCTCGTAAGGCAATACCAATGCTATACGTCCGGGCGAAGAGAGTAATGCCCGCGCGTTTTCGACCAGTTCGGATAGAGGCAGGCTGTCCGTATGGCGTGCAACCGAACGTTTATTATCCGGACATTTCAGTGAATTGATAAAGTAAGGCGGATTGGAGACGATCAGGTCATATTTTTTCTGTGCCATAGAACGGGCGAAATCCGCACAGGAAGCAGGAATAACCTTTATTCTGCCGGCAAAAGGCGAAGCCGCCACATTTTCTTCTGCCTGTATACAGGCCTCCTTGTCAATGTCGATCGCATCGATGTCCGCACAGCTCCGTTGGGCGAGCATCAAAGCGATGATGCCGGTCCCGGTTCCTATATCTAATATGTTTTTGCATGAGGCCGTATCTGCCCATGCTCCCAGCAATACGGCGTCTGTTCCGACCTTCATCGCGCATTTGTCATGCCGGATAGTGAACTTTTTGAATTGAAAATAAGGATTTGCCATACATATTTTTATAATGTAAGGTGCAAAAGTAGCTAGAATTGCCTGAAAAGCTGTAACTTTGGCACGTTTATTGTATCAATCTACACAATTGATAGGGAAGAAATATGATGAAAGAAAGAATGAAGAGGTTTGCCGATGAGTCGTATGACGATTTGGATGATAATATTGGGATTGTAATGCCCATCCTGACAGAGTGTGATGTGGATGAGGATTTTACAGAAGGTATAGATAAAGTAGGAAAAGTCGTTCCTATTCTTCCGTTGAGGAATATGGTTCTTTTTCCGGGTGTTGCCATGCCGGTCATTGTCGGCCGGCCTAAGTCTATGCGTCTGATAAAAGAAGCAGTCCAGAAAAAAACACTGATAGGCGTTGTCTGTCAGAAAGAGATGAATACGGAGGATCCGGGTTTTGATGACCTGTATACTACCGGTGTGATCGCTGATATTGTGCGTGTGCTGGAAATGCCAGACGGTACGACAACGGTGATTCTGCAAGGTAAGAAGCGTTTTTCCCTGGATGCCCTGGAAGAAACGGAACCCTATCTGAAAGGAAAGATATCCTTGCTGGAAGATAAGATGCCGGATAAGACCGACCGTGAGTTTGAAGCGCTTATCTCAACGATCAAGGATTTGACAATTAAGATGTTGGGTTCGTTGAGTGAACCGCCCCGCGATCTGATATTTTCCATAAAGAATAATAAGAATGTTCTTTATCTGGTCAATTTCTCCTGTAGCAATATCCCCAGCGGAGCGGAAGAGAAACAGGAACTGCTGTTGATCGGTGCCATGAAGGACCGTGCATACCGCTTGCTGTTTATCCTGAACCGTGAATATCAGCTGGTAGAATTGAAAGCCTCTATCCAGATGAAGACACATGAGGATATCAATCAGCAACAAAGGGAATATTTTCTGCAACAGCAGATCAAGACTATTCAGGAAGAACTGGGTGGAAATATAAATGAACTTGAAATACGGGAGTTACGGGAGAGAGCCTTTAAGAAGAAATGGCCGGCTTCTGTTGCTGAGATATTTGAGAAAGAAGTTCGTAAACTGGAGCGTCTGCATCCGCAATCGCCCGATTTCTCTATCCAGACACAATATGTGCAGACAATTATTAACCTGCCCTGGAATGAATACAGCAAAGATAATTTTAATCTGACACATGCCCAGAAAGTGCTTGACCGCGACCATTACGGACTGGAAAAGGTGAAGGAACGTATCATTGAACATTTGGCTGTCTTGAAGCTGAAAGGTGATATGAAGTCGCCTATCATCTGCCTGTACGGACCTCCGGGAGTGGGTAAAACTTCATTGGGTAAATCTATCGCTGAGGCGCTGCACCGCAAGTATGTGCGTATCTCGTTAGGTGGATTGCATGATGAAGCGGAGATTCGTGGCCATCGCCGGACGTATATCGGTGCGATGAGCGGCCGTATTATCCAGAATATCCAGAAGGCCGGAAGTTCAAACCCTGTATTTATCCTGGATGAGATAGATAAAGTAACGAATGACTTCAAGGGTGATCCGGCTTCCGCCTTGTTGGAAGTGTTGGATCCGGAACAGAACTCGACTTTCCACGACAACTATCTGGATATCGACTATGACCTGAGCAAAGTCATGTTTATCGCTACGGCAAACAATCTGAATACGATTTCACAGCCTTTGCTGGATCGTATGGAACTGATCGAAGTGAGCGGATATATTCTGGAAGAAAAAGTGGAGATTGCCGCCCGTCATCTGGTACCGAAGCAACTGGAGGCACATGGTCTCAGCAAAGGTAAGGTAAAACTTCCCAAAAAGACATTGCAGGTAATTATCGAATCATATACCCGTGAAAGCGGTGTGCGTGAGTTGGATAAGAAGATTGCCAAGATCATGCGTAAGTTGGCGCGTAAAGTTGCTTCCGACGAAGCGATCCCGGCACAGATCAAACCGGAGGATCTTCACGAGTATCTGGGAGCGGTTGAATACAGCCGTGATAAATATCAGGGAAATGATTATGCCGGTGTTGTTACCGGGTTGGCGTGGACGGCGGTAGGCGGAGAGATCCTTTTCGTCGAGTCCAGCTTGAGCCGTGGCAAAGGTTCGAAGTTAACTTTGACAGGAAATCTGGGAGATGTGATGAAGGAATCTGCCATGTTGGCACTCGAGTATATCCATGCGCATGCCTCTTTGTTCGGTATTAATGAAGAGTTGTTTGAAAATTGGAATGTTCATATCCACGTTCCCGAGGGAGCCATACCGAAAGACGGGCCCAGTGCCGGTGTGACTATGGTCACTTCGCTTGTCTCCGCTTTTACCCAGCGTAAGGTGAGGAAGAATCTGGCGATGACCGGCGAAATAACATTGCGCGGAAAAGTGCTTCCGGTAGGTGGTATCAAGGAAAAGATTCTGGCAGCCAAACGGGCAGGTATCAAGGAATTGATCCTGTGTAAGGAAAACCAGAAAGATATAGAAGAGATCAAAGCGGATTATGTGAAAGGATTGACTTTCCATTATGTGGAAGATATCCGTCAGGTGATCGACCTGGCTTTGCTGAAAGAGAAGGTAGACAATCCGTTGTTCTGATACATCTGTCTTCTGTCTCCTAAAGACGTTTTGTTTGTTCCATAGTAATGAAACAGTTGTTTCACCCTATAGAAACAGTTGTTTCATTACTATGAAACACTTTTCAGAATAAGATATAAAGGATAAAAAAAACCGGTGCATCCAATAAGGGTGCACCGGTTTTTTTATGACTGATTGTTTCCTATTCAGCTTTTGCTTCTGCGTTTGTATCTTCTTTAGCTTCGGCTTCTTCAGTGGCAGGTTCTTCTTCCGGAGTGAAATCTGTAATTTCGGCTCCGATCAGGATGTTATACCATGTCAATAATTTTTTGATATCGCTGGGATATACTCTTTCGCGGTCAAAATCAGGTAAAACTTCAGCAAAATAAGTACGCAATTCTTTAGTGTCGGAAGGTACTGTGACTTTGGCTCCGTTTTCTTTATTTTTTACGCTGGTAAGTACTTCGTGCAAAGGAACTTCTGTCTCGGTTGTATAGATAGCAATATCACCCAGCGAGATTACTTTATCTTTTGCGTACGCAGGTACTCTTTTCTTATCTGTCAACGATTCGACAATCAGCATGTTCTTTCCGTGGGAAACCAATTTAAATAATCCCGGTTTTCCCGAAATAGACAAAATAGTCTTCAACATAATACTTCGTTTTCTAATAGTGTTAAACTTTAAAGCTGCAAATGTAGTATAACTATACGATTTTACCGAAGTTTGGGAGACTTATTTTACAAATCTGTTTCATAAAGACACCAGAAATTTCTCAACCTGGGGAAGTAAAGCCTGCTTATCGTCGTTGTAGATAACATAATCGGAACGGTCTCTTTTTACCTCGTCCGGCAACTGGTTGTTGATGCGGCGTACGATTTCTTCCCGCGGGACGTTATCTCTCGCTACCGCCCGTTCGATACGGAGTTGCATGGGCGCATATACCATCAGGCTCTTGTCCACCACTTCGTTGAAACCCGATTCGAAGAGTATAGCCGACTCGATGGCACATATATCGGATGCCTGACTTTTTGTCCATGCTGAAAAATGACGGTTCACTTCGGGGTGTATGATCGCATTTACCTGCCGGAGATATTCCGGATTACTGAATATATGTGATGCGAGCAGCTTCTTGTTCAACCCTTTTTCTGTGTAGAGGTCTTCTCCCAATAATGCGGTGAGTTTTTCTTTAATGACAGGAGACGTGTCGGTCAGCAGTTTACTTTCCGTATCGGCGACATAGACCGGTACTCCGTATAAATTCAATAACGAAGCGACAACCGATTTGCCGCTTCCGATTCCGCCGGTTATTCCAATTTTAATCATGCAGATTGTTCTGTTCCAGGATAAATTCAATTTTGTCCGGGACAAGCGTAGCCGAACTTACCCAATCCGGTTTCTTTGTCAGTTGGATAGGTAAGGTGCCGGAGACGTTTTGTTCCAGATCTTTGAAAGAAAACTTTATTTCAAATGCATCTTCCGACAAGTCCTTGAAACGGGATAACGGAACGCTGCATGTAACCTTTGCTATGGAAGGAAAAGTACGCAATGTATAATGCGGAGGAAGTCCTGTACAGATGACAGGTATCTCCAATGTCTTTTCTGTAAACTCTTCAATAGGGATCGTTATGGTAACGCTTGTCGGATCATACGTCGCTTCACTGATCTTTTGCAGTTGTACGGTCCGTGTAATCGTTTTCGTCCCTTTCTTTATTTCGGTGAAGACGGTTTTTGCCTGGTTCAGCGTATCCAGTACAATGTCGCTGGCATATACACTGACTGTCGATGGCGAGATCAGGATGTTACCCGACACATGGAAGCCGGGATTTGTCTGGATAGTTCCGTCGAATATGACCGGGATATCTTTCTTTATCCGTTTACTGTATGCCGCTTCAATAGACTGGGGCTCGAAACCGACCAGCGAGGTCGTGGCAAGCAACTGTTTCTGTATGTCGCTTTGGATCGTTTTTTTGGTAATAGATAATGATCCGCTTTTCTCAGCCTGATTTTTCATATTCGTTTCGATCGGGGCAAACGATCTCCCGAAGGAATAGTTCAGCAGAACACTTCCTTTATCCTTTACCTTGGCAATGATCTCTTGCGGGGGAGTTTCGGTAAAAGAGATATCCGGTGGAATATTCTTGTATCTGACCGGGATGCTGATTTCTATTTCATATTCCTGCTGGAGGCTTTGCAATAACCAGAAACCTAATGACAGTAGTACGAAAAAGAAAAAGATTAATGCTTCCTTCCATCTCTGACGACGCAGAAAAGCATTAATCTTCATCCGGGCAGACTTGAATGATTGATTAATATCAAGCTGCGGCATATTTTGTTATTTCTTATTTTTGCTGTGCGTCTTCTGAAGAAGCAAAGATAGAAGTTTTATCTACACGGATGCGTACTCCGTCTGAAATTTCTATCAGCATATAAGTATCGCCGATTTCTTTGATCTTTCCGTAGATACCTCCGGCTGTGATCACTTTGTCACCCGTTTTCAATGCTTCACGAGATTTCTGTATCTCTTTCTGCTTTTTCTGTTGCGGACGGATCATGAAGAAATAGAAGATCGCAACGATAACCACCATCATAAGGATGCCTGACCACTGTGACTGGCCTCCGGCAGCCTGAAGTAAAATACTAACTAAGCTCATAACTAACTATATTCATTTATAAATTTGTACCTATTGACTAGCTACAAATGTAAGTATAATAATTAATCTTTAAGCAATACCTTTTCTTTTTTTAACTCGGATACAATAGAATCCAGGATTCCATTGATGAACACGCCACTTTTAGGTGTGCTGTAATATTTAGCCGTGTCGATGTATTCGTTGAAAGTGACATTGATGGGGATAGAAGGGAATGTCATGATTTCAGCCAGTGCAACCTGCATGATGATCAGGTCCATATTGGCGATACGTTCTGTTTCCCAGTTCTTCATATGTTTGTTGATACGCTCCCGATATTCGGCACCTTTCAATAATGACTGACGGAACAGTTTGATAGCGAAAGACTGGTCTTCCAGATCCTTGAACATAGGAAGCAGTTTCTGTTTTCCTTTGTTTTTTTCTTCGAACTGTTTGATTGTTTTCAGCGTGAATGTTTCAACGATTTCGATGTCGTCGTTCCAGTAAATGCTTTTGTCCTCCAGGTACTCTTCGATCATTTCGTTACCACAGATTAACTTTTTGAATACGGCACGCCAGAATTCTTTGTCAGTCTCGTAAGAATCGTTTTCGTTATCCAGATACTCGTTGTACAGGTCGGAAGCCAGGATCAGATCCAGTACATTCTTGATAAACTCTTCATCGTTTACCCACGATAATCCCTGTTCCGCCACATATTTCTGGAGCGCTTCGTTTTCGGCAACCTGGGCTGCGAAACGATTATTAACCAGACGGGTGTTAGGGTTCAACTCGGCGTGGGTCGGCATATACTTGCTTTTTTTGGCGTCAAGTGTCCGTTGCTGTAAGTTGGTGACTTCGATAATTAGAAGGAGGAAGTAGTGATATAAGTCGTACGACTTCCGTAAGCTGAAAAGCAATTCATTTTCCGCTACTTTGAGGTCATTGTTTCCGTTTTGATAGAATGAATAAACTATCTGTAAAACTTTAATGCGGATTAAAATTCTGTTGATCATCGTTTGAAGGAACTACTTTATTATAAATTAGGTTGCAAAGGTAGTCAATCTTTTGATAAAAGGCCCCCGGTTTATTTAATTTTATAGGTGTTAGGCGTTATTTTACACTTTCAAACGTAAAATGAGATATTTTGATGCGTTAAAATAGTTGTTGTTTAAAAAAAAATGCACATATTTGAAGCAAGTTATGAATATTGGGTGGGTGTTTAACAAATGTTGGCTATATGGATGAGTCGGTGAAGAAAATACAGGTTGAAGGTGGCGATAAAGAGATTTTGTACTCTAAGGCCATAAAAGCAGGTAAGAGGATCTATTATCTGGACGTAAAGAAGAACTTGAAGGACGATTTGTTCCTGGCGGTGACCGAAAGTAAAAAGGTGCAGCCTAAAAACGGAATGCAGATCTCTTTTGAGAAGCATAAGATTTTCCTTTATAAGGAAGATTTTGACAAGTTTATGGAGGGAATGAATGATGTGATCAATTACATCAAGCAACGTAACTCTGAAGATCTACAGGCACAAGCCCCGGATGCTGAGACAAAGACAGACGATGGTTCAGACGAGATAAAGCTGGACATCGATTTTTAAAAGGGGGGAAAATAATAACGAGCTGTTTTTCTTTATAAAGAAGAAACAGCTCGTTATCTTTTTATAGGTATCCTGTTATAAAGGTTGCCTATTTTTACTGCGGTTTATGCAACCGGATGAATTGCTTCAGTAGGACATGCGTCAGCGCAAGTACCACAATCAGTACACATTTCAGGGTCGATATGATAGATATCACCTTCTGAGATAGCTCCTACCGGACACTCGTCAATGCAAGTACCGCAAGCAATACAATCTTCACTAATTAAATAAGCCATTTTCTTAAACGTTTAAATTGATAACTATTAGTTGGTGCAAAAATAGAGTTTTATTTGTATTTCTGCAATAAGTTCTAATCTTTTTCGTTATAATTCAAAATTGATTGAGAGTTGAGACGTCTATTATTTCTATTATTGATATGCAGCCTTGCCGTCCCGGGTGTGATGGCGCAGAAAGAGAAGGTGAAGAATCAGCCGTATGCCGATTTGAAATGGTTTCATCTGGGATTCCATGTCGGATTGCATGCGCAGGATTTGTTGTTGACAAATACAGGTGTTACGACTGACGGTGAAACATGGTTTGCCGAAATCCCGACTTATTCGCCCGGTTTTAGTGTCGGTGTGATCGGTGATATGTATCTGAATCCCTATTTTAACCTGCGTTTCATACCTACAGTCCATTTCGGGGATAAGAAGTTCGTCTTCCGGGAACAGGTTACGGGTGAGGAGTTCACTACTTCCGTCCGTTCCACTATTCTGAGTTTTCCTTTGAGCGTGAAATTTTCGGCCCTCCGCCTGAATAACTACCGTCCTTATCTGATCGGTGGCGTATACGGAGCGATGGACCTTGGACGTAAGAAAGGGATGCCTGTTTTATTGAAAGCGGCAGACTTCGGTCTGGAGTTCGGTATAGGATGTGATATTTATCTGCCGTTCTTTAAACTCTGTCCGGAGTTGAAGTTCAGTTTCGGGCTGGTCGACCTGTTGCAGAAAGATCGTAGCGACCTGACCGATAAGGATCTGATCAAATATCCGAATGCATTGTCGAAAGCTACCTCCCGTATGGTTTCGCTGACATTTAATTTCGAATAAACAGTTCTATATAAATGTAGGCGGCAGGAGCTGCCAGCATCAGGCTGTCGAACCGGTCAAGCATTCCGCCATGGCCGGGCAGCACGTTGCCGGAATCTTTTACTCCCAATGTACGTTTCAGCAACGATTCGATCAGATCGCCCCAGGTTCCGAATAAGACAACGGTAGCCGACAATCCCAGCCAGTTATACCAACTAACTTCCGGTGCATACCATGCCAGAGCCTGCGAAGCGCCCAGGACTACGGCTAAACCTCCGAAGAAACCTTCCCACGATTTTTTAGGTGAGATACGTTCAAACAGCTTTCTTTTTCCGATCATGGAACCGACCAGATAAGCGCCGGTATCGTTCAGCCAGATGAAAATGAAGATCGCCATGACGAATAACGGGGAATAAACTACTTTACCCGGGGTGTCAGGTATGGCTGCGATAAAGTTCAGCATCGAAAATGTCCCGGCACAATACACCTGTGCGAAAAGAGTGAATGCCCAGTTGTTGATCGGGTTCGGTGCTTTATAATATAACTCGGCAACTAATGTATATATAAGAAATAGGAGATAAGGCAGGAAAACGACGCCGTCTGTCAGTTGGTTTGTGTAAGCGAAGGTGGCGGCAAATAAATAAACGCCTCCCAGCGAAGAGACTGCCCGTTTTATGGAGGCATCCTCATAATGCTTTACCAAACCATAAAATTCCCATAATGTCAATCCGGTGATCAGACTGAAAAGAACAAGAAAAGAGATCGGGTGGTAGCAAATTGCTCCAACCAGCACTGCAACGAAGATTATACCGGTAAGTGCCCGTTTTATCAGATTTTTCAAAACCGTATGTTGTTTTGTTCGTTTGTTGATTTATTTTCCGTGCAAAGATAAAGAATAAATCTAAATAAAAAGAGACCGGACAGTATCTTTACGAAAGAACTGTCCGGTCTCTTTTTATTTATCCCATGTATGTTTGTCAGGCAATATTGTCAGTCTCATTGGTTCCTGCCGGTACAGCCCGAACTTTGTAGTCGCTTGATTGGGGAGTTGTTTCATCCGTTTTTGTTTCTTCGGCGGCAACTTGCTTGTCGTTGTTTGCCTTTTCCTGCAAATCCAGAATTTCCTGTGAGCGTGAGATCCAGGCCCGTTTGCCGAAGATATGCTCAACATCTTCCGTATAGATCACTTCGCGTTCGAGCAAGACTTGCGCCAGTTTGTTATGTCCTTCTGCGTGGTCGGACAGGATTTTTTTAGCGCGTTCGTATTGTTCGGTAATGATTCTTTGTACTTCCTGGTCGATCATGCGGGAAGTCTCCTCGCTATACGGCTTGGTGAATCCCCAGTCCTGACCGCTCGAATCGTAATAATTCAGGTTAGGAAGTTTTTCACTCATACCGAAGTAGACAACCATGGCGTAAGCCTGCTTGGTTACCCGTTCCAGGTCATTGGATGCTCCGGTCGTTATTTTACCGAGGAAAAATTCATCTGCTGCACGTCCGCCCAGCGTTGCGCACATCTCATCGAGCATTTGTTCGCGGGTGGTGATCTGGCGTTCTTCCGGCATATACCAGGCTGCTCCCAATGCTTTACCTCTCGGTACGATAGTCACCTTAACCAACGGATTGGCATGTTCAAGGAACCAGCTTAATGTGGCATGGCCTGCTTCGTGATAAGCAATACTCTTCCGTTCGTCCGCGGTTGTTATCATAGTACGTTTTTCCAAACCACCGACAATACGATCTACCGCATTCATGAAATCATCTTTCTGAACGAACTTTTTACCGCCACGGGCCGCTATCAATGCTGCTTCATTACAAACATTGGCGATATCGGCTCCAGAGAATCCCGGAGTCTGGCGAGCCATGAATTCTGCATCAACACTTTCATCTATCTTGATCGGACGCAGATGCACGCCGAATATCTCTTTACGTTCGTTTAAGTCCGGCAGTTCCACACTGATCTGACGGTCAAAACGTCCTGCGCGGAGCAACGCCTTATCCAGAATATCTGCACGGTTAGTGGCAGCCAGGATGATCACACCGCTGTTTGAGCCGAAACCGTCCATTTCTGTCAGCAACTGGTTCAAGGTGTTTTCGCGTTCGTCGTTACTGTTCATGTTGGCATTTTTGCCACGGGCACGGCCTACGGCATCTATTTCATCGATGAACACGATACACGGGGACTTCTCTTTGGCCTGGCGGAACAGATCACGGACACGTGACGCACCTACGCCGACAAACATTTCGACAAAGTCGGAACCTGACAGTGAGAAGAAAGGAACATCCGCTTCACCGGCTACCGCCTTTGCAAGCAATGTCTTACCTGTTCCCGGAGGACCGACCAATAAAGCGCCCTTAGGTATTTTACCACCTAATTCGGTATATTTTTCCGGATTTTTGAGGAATGCGACGATTTCTTCCACCTCTTGCTTGGCTTCTGACAAACCTGCCACATCTTTAAATGTCACTTTCCGGTCGTTATCTTTATCAAAGAGTTGTGCTTTTGCTTTGCCGACACTGAATACCCCGCCCGGACCACCGCCTGCACCGCCTGACATTCTTCTCATCAGGAAGATCCACACAACAATGATCAGGATGATCGGTCCGAAAGAAACCAAAAAATTCCATATGGCATCGTCGCCTTCTTCATATCGTACTTGAGTATCAATATGATTCTCTGTTACCGCTTTGTCGTAAAAATCGGAAAATTTGTCTGCTGACGGTATTTTGACATACACTTTTGGGTTTGTGCCTAAAGTCGTGCTGTCACTTTTAAAGACTAATGCTTTCTTACCGCTCTTGACAGTGGCCTCCACCAGATTTTTCTTGTTGTAGACAGCCATTTTGTCAAAGACATTATCCTGGGCCAGTTTCTGGAATTCGGTCCATCCCAATTCTTTCGATGCCGAGGAATCGTTCGTCAGATACAGAGCAATAAGCATCATAAAAATTAGCCCGTACATCCAATACAGGTTAAACTTGAACATTTTAGGCTTATTGTTCTTCGGCACTTTATTAAACATGTCGTTTTTATTTTCCATACTTTGAATTCGATAATATTAATCCGGCTTAATCGAGATTCGGGATCTGGGTGACTTTAGAGTCAGACCATAGGGTCTCCAGATTATAAAACTCGCGTTGCTCCGGCAAGAATATGTGTACAAGAACCGTGCCATAATCCATCCCTATCCATTGGGCACTCTGGTTGCCATCAATAGACAAAGGTTTCTCGCCCGCTTTTTTGCGCGCGAAATCCCACACGGAATCAGAAAGTGCTGATACCTGAGTAGGAGTGTTCCCTTCGCATATGACCATATATTGGCATACGGCTCCGGATAGTTGGGTTAAATCTACGGTTACAATATTTTTGCCTTTTTTCTCTTGTAGGCCTTCAACAATTGTGTTTACTAATTCTTTTGTTTGATCCATTTATTTTTTATTGAATAATTTTCGAAGTTGCAAATATACTTCTTAATTTATTATCTGCATGCTTTCTCTATTTAATATATGTATAAACCCTGTAAATTCAAAACAGGAGAAAAAGAAAAATGTTTATTTTGATGAAATTTTTTCTCGAAATATTTGCAAGAATAAAAAATGTCCGTATCTTTGCACCCGTAATCGAGAAACATACTACTCGAGACAATAAAAATTGTTCTATGGTGTAATGGTAACACGTCAGATTCTGGTCCTGAAATTCCAGGTTCGAGCCCTGGTAGAACAACAACTTTAAAAATCATCCCTTGTAAGTTATGGCTTGCAAGGGATTTTTCATTTACGGGGTACATAATAGGGGACATTTTGTTCTGATTGTTTACTCAGTTTCTATTTGGGTAGCCATTTTATCAGCATTCTCTTCCAATGAGACTTTTATATAGTCCATCAAACTTTCAGCGGTAGTATGTCCGGTTACTTTCATTATTTGTATAGCGGAGTAGCCAAGTAAAAATAAATTTGTTGCACCGGTACGGCGTGCGGTGTGTGAGGTGATCAACTCGTATTTTTTTACCAGGCGCTCTTTTGTTTCACCACCTATGTTCTCAGTCAAAACTACTTCTTTGTCGATACCGGCCAGTTCTCCGATTTTTTTTAGTGCTCGGTTGAATGGCTGTTCTACTATTTTAGGTACTTTGTAATCATATTTCTGTAATAAGGTGTCAAGCTCTGGAAATAAGAAGGGGATCAATACGCGTTGCTTAGTTTTGATTTGTACTAAATCAAT
Source organism: Parabacteroides goldsteinii DSM 19448 = WAL 12034 (assembly GCF_000969835.1). Classification (GTDB taxonomy): domain Bacteria; phylum Bacteroidota; class Bacteroidia; order Bacteroidales; family Tannerellaceae; genus Parabacteroides; species Parabacteroides goldsteinii. Next base: position 261,811 of record NZ_KQ033912.1, on the reverse strand, counting down.
GACCTTGTTTCCGTTTCCTGTTGTTTGGATATGCTCAGGAGAGATTCTGCTGTAGTCGCTGTAGCGCTGTGCTACATAACAACCGATCAGGAATACATCTCTGTATTTTTCGTATGTTCCGGATAGCGGTAAGTCTATCAGCTTTTTCAATTCCTCAGATGTGAGGTATATGTTATAAACTTTTTCTTTGACAGCTTTAAAGTTGTTTGATTGAAATATAGTGTTTTTACTTATTCCTTCTTCAAAAGCTGTATGTAGTACTGCTTTTATTCTTTTTATAACAGATCCTGTTGTATTGGTCCGGAATCCAATCTGATTACAATATTGGAGTAAACTGTTGTAAAAATCAATATCTATTTCTTCTATATTAATGCAACCGATCTCTTTTTCAAAATCAGTCAACAACAATAGGTTTGATTTGTATGATTTGATAGTGTTAGGAGAATATTTTGTCCCTTTGTCGGTTAGATATGTACCGTTTTCCATCCGGGTGACCACAGACGTGAAGTATTCAATGAAGTTAACGGGTTTTACTTCTTCGATCATTTTACGACCTAAAAATTCTAAGACTCGTTTCTGTATCGTGTCGAGTGATACAGTCTTGTCTCTTTTTAGGTCAAGGATTAGATCGTTAACGAACAGATCAATCTCGTCTAACTTGATGGAAAGAATGCTAAGTTCCTTTTGTAAGATGGGAGCAAGGGTTCTTAATTGTTTTTTATTCGATATTGGACGCTGGTTGTCCTTATCCCAGTATTCCGGGATAATAGTTTCTGATGTAGAGATTTTTAACCGTTTACCTTTCCAATTGAGGAAGAGGTATATAAGGGTATGTGTTCCTCTATTCGGTTCTTTTAATATGAATTTGGGTTCTAATCCTGCCATTTTACTTCGTAGTCATTCATGTTTAAATAGTCATCCGGATCGTCCCAATGTGAGATACCTAGTACTTTTCCTGTTTTGGAATCTTCCAATAAAACATATTTGTCTCCGTCGATATGTATTGTCTCCGGAAATGATGCTATCATTGCTTTAGCTTTATCAATATTGAATACAGGGCATTCGATAATATCAAAACGTTCTATTTCCCTTTCTAGTTGTTTGAGTAGTTCTTCCTTATCGACTTTCCAGAACTTCATTTTTTTGTTTGTAAACTTACCAAATGAGTACCAAAATTTAAAAGCACTAGCCGGACATGAATTTTGTGGACCGATTGCATTAAGTTTACGGCATCCCCAACCCGGACAACGGTTATTGACCCAGCAGTGATGTTCTTTGTCCTCTGAACGTGTATATTGACCGTAACAGATGGCAATAGAGCGGTTATTCATTAAACATTTTTCCTTTTCCGGTAAATATATATTCAAGATTTATATTGTACCGCTCGTATGCCATGCGAATAGCATACAAGGGTACATTCATTGTGTTTTCAATCTCCATACGGTATATGTTAGAGGATGCGAGGCCGACGGACTCCGCAAATTGTTTTTTTGTTTTTATTTTCCTTAGTCCGATCAGCTGGTACATGATAGCCAGGAACCGGTCGGTTATAATCCTGTTTTCTGTAATCTTCTCGTTCGCTAACATATTACTTCGTTTTGTATAAGAGATATAAAGCATTTATTTTATTATTCCCAATTTTATTTTTAGTAAACTTTTTTGGAATAATGAAACGCTTGGCATCTTGTTTTGCTCCTTGCCCAATGAAATCCATGCTTCTAAAGGTTTACTTATTCTGGAAATTGAATTTAATATATTAAGAGGGATGCCACCTGATAAAGTGAAAAAATTCAAAGGTAGCTTGTTGTTGTTTAGAAAATTGTTGATATCTATCTTTGGATCAATCTCAAGGCAAGTGATAAGAAGATGATATAATCGAGCTTTAGGAGTTTTCATGCTATAATATTTTATTTTTTTATTGCCATACCTTTTACATATATATAGTTCACTGCACCATTCTTGTCATACGTAACGTCGTATTTTAGATTGATGATACCGTTTGCTCCTTTCTGTTTTGCATCGTTATAAACGGCTTCTACACCATCTATGTACGTTGCTCTTTTCCATTTACCTTTTTCGTTTCCACTATATACAAACGTATATACAGATGCTACCGGCTCGTAGTCGAAAGATACAGCCGATGCTTCAGTTATAAAGAAGCCGGCTTTTGTGTATTGGCTATAATCAATACTTTCGTTTTGAATGTAATAATTTCGCCCGCAGCTAGTTAATGCAATAATGGTCAATAATAGTAAAAATGTTTTCTTCATGCTTTGAATTGTTTAATTAGTGATTTTATCCGATTTTATTTGATTTTTCTAAATTACATTTTTGACAAAGGAGTTGTAAGTTTTCAACATTTGTTGCACCACCTTTGGAAAAAGGGATGATGTGATCTAAATGTAGATTCTCTGTAGAACCGCAGTAAACGCATTTTCCAGTATCTCTATTCCACACTGTATCAACAACTTCTTTGGGGATAGGAGGACGTTTGTTTGCTTCAGGGAATAGTGTTCCTTCATTAATGAGTTCTTGTGTAATTATTTTTTCGATTTGTCTTTTGCGTTGTCGGTCAATGATACGCTGCTTTATTTCTTCTTTTTCTCTTTCTTCTACAGATTTTTTTTCTTTCTCTGATTCCTCTTTTTTTAATTGAATATAGTATTGTGTCCTTTCTTCTATTTCTGTTTTATTATCATTGTAAAATACTGTATCTCCAAAAGAATATATTAATAACTTGATTTGGTCAATGTCATTTATCAATATTTTTCTTGGCGTTGAAACATCACTGTTTTCTAAAATGTGCAAGGCTTCCAATTGATTTAATATTCGTTCTGCTCGATTAGAACCAACAAATAAAGCATCTTTTAAATTTTGTATATTCGTACTTTGTGATTCTATAATCCATAAGGCGGCTTTTTCTAATAAAGAGTCATGGTTGAAATTATATGATATATTGTAATATCCTGCTTTATATTTCGCAATACAATCAATTTTTGATTTTTTCTGATTTTCTGTTATAAATGATTCTTTTTGAGGAGAAATATTCAATTGATGTACATTGGAAGTTTCAGACAAATTGTTCAGTGACTTTTTCTGAGCTTTATTGGTTTGCTTCCTTAGAAACCACCAACAAAGCACTATTAATAATAAAATAAATAGAGTTAGTATTTTCATATTACTTATTTTTTTGTTGTTTGACCACATTGAACAACTGTGCTATATCTCTGAGGTCCACTGTAAAGTCTGGATAAATCGGATTGAAGGAATGACAGGTAATTATTCCTTTCTCAACATCATGGTCAACAATCTGTTTGAGTACAATACCATCTGTCTTGTGTACGATGACGAATGCATCCCATGCGTTGATATGTAATTTGCTTTTCCAGTAATCACAGCCTATTTCCCGGCAAAGCAAAATGTCCCCTTGCTCATAGCTGTGCTTCATACCGTCGTCCATGCTGTCGCCTCTGACTTCGAAGCTGATGTACTTACCTTTATATTCCTTGTCAACGATCCACGGGATTTTGGGAAGTGTTTCAATGTAGGCTACATCTGACCATCCCGCCATATATCCAGCTTGTGCATACTGATTTACGAGTGGAACCATCATAAGATATTCGTTTTGGATAGGGAGTGCTTCTTCTTTCTGTTCAGTTAGCATATTCCCTATGTCTGCTAGTAACCAAGATGCATTTATATTCTCAATTGAGTGTATTATGCTCTCTAAGAATTTAGCAGAAGGAACACTTTGTCTACTTCCTAATATATTGTTTACGCTAGTGGGCGGTTCATTTATCGCTTTTGCGAATTGGTTTTTATTTCCGTTAAATAGCTTATCTACAATAGTTTGAATTCTTTCCTGTATTGTCATAGCTCAATTGAGTGTTAAATAATATCAATTTCAAGAAATAAAATCCTCAAAAGAGTTATTTGTAAAACTCAATTGAGTATATTTGCAATGTGATTAACAACAAACAATAATCACAATACAAAGTAAATAGCAAATATAATCATTCAAAATGACTAAATGTAGTCAATTTGATAAAAAAGTATCCAATTCGATCTTTGAGTTAGGTGTCATGAAAGACCTTGTTGAATTAAGCGTATGTTAGCAGAAATGCCGTGATACATGCAGGGGATGTAAACAAGGCTATATGAATGAAAAGATTGAGAGGAAAGATATTTCCAGCTCGCAATGTAGTTTAATTGTTTTCGATCTTGTAATGAGTATAAAAAATGTAATCCTTTTGCAGGTATCCTTGCGGTGGTGGGTAAGAAGACCGTATTACATGATAATATAGCCTCGCATGACTTTAAGTCTACCGTTTGATCGGGTGCGGGGTACACGTTGATTACGTTTTTGGTCCATAATAAATGAGTTTTCTATAATTTCCTTCTTTTCCAAAAGAAGGCTTAAATTTTTCTTCAAGTAATCTTCTATTAGGGAATTCTTGTTGTAGTTTTTCCCGTTTATCCTTATTTTGTTTAGCTTCATAAGTTGATAAAAAGAACTCCATGCAAGAAGATATGTATTTGTCATTCAAAAGTGACTGTTTATCAAAAAGAGGACAATCTTTATTTCGTTGTTTTATAATGCGAATAAGAGTATTAGATGGAATTCCGATAAGATTACTAATCTCATATATTGGTAAATTAGAAAGTAGTGCAGCTAATTTGAATTCTGTTTTCGAATATTCAATTTCATTAGACCTAAGTTGTTTTATTATAGATTGGTTATTAACAACCTTTTTAGAAATCAAAGGTTTTATCTCGCTAAATCTTTCTTTAAAATATAGCTGAGTCTTGAACTTATTTATTCTCTTAAGAATGTCAAATTCAATAGATATTGGTGGTTTTCGCTGTAATAGTTCGTCTATTATGGCATCCACTTTTTCATTTGTATTTATAGGTATATATTTATTAAGATCCATACCTCTTATTTTTTAGAGAGGTTCTCAATAGTTCGTTGTTGACTTTCTATGATAGAAAGAAGTCGTTCGTTAGTGATAGGAGCAAATTCTTCTGATTGCTTTGGCAATGAAAATCCAATCAATTCTGATACTTCAATCCCGGTGGCTTTGGAAATGGTTATAATTTCCTCTACGCTACGTTTCATTAAATCATCGTAACGAGGCATGTTATTAGGGTGTATGCCTAAGGCGTCGGATACAACTTTATATGTAATGCCTTTTTTTTTCAATATCTCTCTTAAAGTCATAAAATCAAATTAAATATAATTAACCAATAAAACAATCATAATTAATTGAGACAATCAAAAATGATTGTATATTTGCAATGTGATTAGCAACAAACAATAATCACAATACAAAGTAAATAGCAAATATAAGAAAAGTAAATAACCTGATATAGTCAATTTATAAAAAAGTAAACGATATGAGTAACAAGATTGAACTAATGAAAGCGGAAATTGAAACTTTAGTAAGCATGACAGAAGAAGAAGCATGCAGAGAGTATAACGTTGACAGCAAAGTAGAGGCTGTTCAGTACATCATTGATTTCTGGGTGTAGGAAGGAGGTAGCCATGAATGAATTAAGAGATATTTTAAAGATGGTACAAGTGGTACAATGTGAATGTTTCGGAACGGAAGTTACGATTGCAATATTCACTAACCAGAAATATTTTTCAGTCCATGTACAACGTGCCGATCGGGATTATGAGGTTGTCTATTCAGACAAATTCTATTCAACTGAAACATTGGCAATAAACACGAAGAAGTTTGCTGGATTGTATGCCTTTGTTGTTGATGAAGCTTTTCGCATCGGATATACACTGATAGGAAACAAATTTACCAAAGTAGAAAACCGCTGTGAAGCAGGCTAATGATTGACTAAAATAAGGTTCAGCCGGGTGAGAGTCCCGGCACACGGGCGGTCAGTAATCTGGGATGAAACATTACAGAGTGCGCACGATGTAAAGAGGCTGGTTCGATACCGGCACCGTCCACATTGAAAACGATCTTTGACGTACTACGAGATATGATATGTAACCGTTAAGGCGTGAAGGCACGCTGGTTACGAGTAAATAACCCACTAAATGAGTCTGCGATATGAAGGAGAGAACACCAACTTAGAGCAGGCGGTCACAAGTGTAGCGGAGTAAACAAAATTATTTGACAATATATTCATTTTTCTGCCAGGCTTGTTACCGGGTTCAATTCCCGGTTGACCACATCAAATCAATAATAAAATTAATTATGACTGCACAAGAAGCAATTGAATTTATCCGTATAAACAAACAGTACGGAGATAAAAAGGCCATATGTGAACGAGCTGGTGTATCACACCAGACATTTAATACTATGATGAAACATGAGAAAGGCCCTGATGAAGAGAAATGGTATGATGCCGAATACAAAGTTTTGTGTGAGGCTGTCGCGTATCTAAAACCTAAAGTTGCTCAACGCAAAAAGATGGCGGAGGAACTTAAAAGAAAACTGTCTCAAATATGATTCCGTTAACCGCTTCGGAAACGGATGCAGTACTTTATCTGGCAGAACATGAGGTTGTAAAAGTGGCAGCCGATAAACGCTGTGTATCGGAACACACCGAAAAAAATCAGATAAAGTCGGCAATGGCCAAACTGGGTGTAACTACCCAGATTGGATTGATAAAAGAATTCTTCCGGTTGATATATGGGATTGAATTTAATCTACAAGATGCCCGGCAAATGTTAGCAATCTTTTTTCTATCTCTCTTTCTTTCAACTTGGGGAAATTGGGATCAGGTTGCATGTAGAGCCCGGAGGATAAGAGGACGTTTTGAATATGAATTAATGGTTGCATAATAATGGATACTAAAGCTGTACTAATGATATCAATGCCTGTGACAGAACTGGCTAATTTGATAGAGATTGCTGTTGACAAGGTTTTAGATAAGCGTTTTTCTCCCTTGCGAAGACAATTTGAAGACCGTCTGATAACATTGAAAGAAGCTGCTCAAAAGTTAGGGGTAACAGACCGGACAATGAATAATTTAGAAAAACGTGGCGAATTGATTCCTACCCGAATAGGGGCAAAGGTAATGTATAAAGAGAGTGATATAACACAATACCTAAATCGAAAATCACAATGAAACTACTATTATCCTTCCTATTCTTTTTCCTGTCTTTCGGATGCTTATTTCTTGTGTGTAACGCAGATAAATGGGAACCTGGAAATGTCTTTTTCTGGGCTTGTGTTTTTGGTGTATCGGTCGTTGTAACGGAAAAACAATTGAAGAAAAAAGAGAATACTAAATAATATTACTAACAAATTAATTTTCAAGCTATGAGTTTATTCAAACAACCTTCCGAACTGGAAGTTTCTACAACAATCAAAGCGCTGATCTACGGACAGCCAGGTCTCGGTAAGTCAACATTAGGTTTGTCTACTCCTTCTCCGGTATTATTGGATTTTGATGGAGGTGTAAAGCGTGTGAATGGCGCTTTTCAGTGTCCGACGTTACAGGTGAAAAATTGGGACATGGTGATTGAGGCATTGCAGGAAGATTTATCTCCATTTAAAACAATCGTTATTGATACTGCCGGGAAGATGCTGGATTTTATGTCTGCCTATATTATCAAAAACGATCCGAAGTTGGGACAGCGTGACGGTTCCCTTTCTTTGAAAGGCTATGGAGTTCGTAAGACAATGTTTATCAATTTCCTTTCCCAATGTTCAATGATGGGTAAGAATTTGATTTTTGTTGCCCATGAACGAGAAGAGAAAGATGGAGAGAATCGGATTGTTCGTCCGGAGATTGGCGGATCATCCGCGGGGGACTTAATAAAAGAACTTGATCTGGTTGGTTATATGCAAGCGATAGGTAGTGAACGCACGATTAGCTGGTCACCTACAGAGAAATTCTATGCAAAGAACACATGTAATCTCCCGCCCATGCAGAAGATACCAATCATTATTGATGCTTCCGGCAATGTTACCGGACAAAATATTTTCTTATCAAGTATATTCGATAGCTATCAGGCTTATTTGAAAAAGCAGGCAGATATCAGTAATGATTATGAGGCTTTGATTGATGTGGTAAAGGAAAATGTAGAGTTGATTGTTGATGCTGATACCGCCAACGCTGTCACTGAAAACATGGGAAAGCTACAACATATTTGGGATAGCAAACTGAAAGCCGGTCTGATGATCCGGGATAAATGTAATAGCCTGGGATTAAAGTTGAACAAATTAACTAAGAAATATGAATCAGCCGATGCCGCAGCAACAGCCTAAGTATAAATTCTACCCGTCTCTTTTAGATCAGTTTGAAAAGTATCTGCATGTGGATCGTGAGTTTGAGCATTTTTTCAATCAAGATCAGGAGACAGGGGATTATAAAAAGACGTATGAAGAGATAGAGACTGAAATGAAACAGTCTCTACTCAACAGTATTAATCGAGTTCCGTTCGATTCAGAAGCCGCAGATAAGGGTACAGCATTCAATGATATTGTTGATTACTTTATCCATAGAAAACCGGTAAGAACTCAGATCATAGAGGATATCAATGCCGATGTAGTTACAGCGACATACAACAACAGAACATTTTATTTTTCTTATCGTTTCTGCTGTAAGGCAGCAGAATATTTTCATGGGTCTGTTAGCCAGTTATTTGTAAAAGCTGTTCTCCCTACCAAATACGGAACCGTTGAGTTGTACGGATACATTGATGAACTGAACCGTAATAGGGTGTACGATATTAAGACAACTTCCCGGTATGAGTTTGGAAAGTACTCAGATGGTTGGCAACGACATGTGTATCCTTATTGCCTTATCTCTTCCGGTCTTGTTAAAGATATTGATTCTTTTGAGTACACTGCTTATCATCTGAAAGGAGGCACAAGCCGAACTCCTCTCATTACCGGAGTACAATACCCAGAACTTTATAAATACGATCATCAGCAAAGCCAGGGGCTATTAGCCCGGCATTGTGAAAGGTTTATTGAATTTTTGGAAGTGAACCGGGATCTAATCACTGATAAAAAGATTTTTGCTGAAATATGAAAACACGATTTGTCAAGGAACAAGGAGTAATCAAGTGGCAAGGTCAGCCGATCGAGCTTCTCTTTAATCTTGTTGCCAACGGTGAATATACGCTTGAAATAAAGAAGAAAGTCAAGAAACGCACTGTTGACCAAAATGCCCTTATGTGGATGTGGCTTACTTGTATAGAAGATGAAACAGGTACACTGAAACAAGATGTATATGAATATTACTGTAAAAAGTTCCTTTGGCGAAATGTATTCATTAATGGTAAAGAGGAAATTGTCGTCCGGACTACATCGAAACTTAATACGGCTGAAATGACTGTATTTCTCAACAAAGTACAGGCGGATGCCGCTAGCGAATTCGGTATAAGGTTACCGTCTCCGGACGATCAATATTTCAACTCATTTACAAACAGGTATGAACACATAAGGTATTAAGATGGAAAAACAGGTTAAGATTGGGAATCTCGCCCATGAACATGAGAGTGAAACCGCTAAACAGACTTTAGTAAAATCAGTAAAAGCCACTGAAAAAAGGTTGTTGAAAGCGAAAAAATTAACCCGGTTAGTGATTGGTTCTGCAATAGTAATGACCACATGCCCGGAAAAGTATAACACATTAATTCGTTGATAGTATGGAAGAAAGAGAACCTAAAATTAAAAAGGCCGTTTTGAATGGTCGTCAGTTGACAGTAACTTATACGGAGTTCCGTCCGGAGGGTGACAAGGACATCGCTGTTAAGTCTGAGATACCGGCACATATTGATTGTACAAATGCATTCAAGAAATTGATTCCTCATTTTATTCTTCTCACAGAAATGAAAGAATCCGATAAAGTAAGTCAGCGAGCTGCGATTGTTGGAATGGATAATCTGATCGGTGACGACGATGATTTTAAGAATGCTGATGTTTACGGTATCAAAATGGGAAAGAATGATAGTAGTACCAATACGGTCATTTTGATGGGTGAACGGTATCTTCAAATTGGTGGTTCAGTTGATTTCTGTTCTCCTGCTCAGGCGTTGGAATCATCGGATAGTGAATTTGAATATCCTTACATTAATGAATTGAACCTGGCTGTACAGGCAGTGATTTATGAAGTAAAAGAATATTTGTTCAATCAAAAATTTGCTATAACTCAAACGACGCTAGACTTTGAAGCAGTACCGGACGCTCCGTTTGAAGCCGGAAAAATGGTAGATACGGATACCGGAGTAGTTACTCCGATCACTGTTGAGAAACCGAAGCGAGGACGTAAACCGAAAAATCAACCTCTTGCAACAGCAGCAGCATGTTAATCCAAGAAGACGAAAAGAATTATTTCCTGCAATTTAAGTATCATCCGCTTATGATTGATGTTGTCAAACGTATTCCTGGACGGAAGTTTGACAGCAAACTAAATATGTGGGTGATACCTAAAAGTTTCTATCCACCTGGAAAATATACTCAAAAGGCCTATGTCGACATTTTTGCTAACTGGGCTGTGAAAAAAGGCTATGAGAAAAGTGTACAAAAAGGAGCTCAGGCTTCAAGACCGGACGTTCACTATACGCTTCCTCCGATGCCGGAATTACTTTCACCGCATGGGTTAAAGATAGAACCTTTCCCATATCAGAAACAAGGTATTGCCTATGCTTTACAGAAAAAGCGGTGTTTCTTCGGGGATCAACCTGGTTTAGGAAAAATGGAACCTTACAGTGCGCTAATTGCCACTCCATCGGGATTTCGGAAGATGGGGGATTTAAGGGCAGGAGATGAGCTATTTGGACGGGATGGAAATGTCTATCATGTTACCGGTATATTCGATCATGGGGTAAAAGATGTATATCGGTTTACATTCAATGATGGTGCTGTATGTTATGCAGGTCTTGAGCATTTGTGGAATGTCAGGGATGTGAATATGAGAAAACGTAATCAAGGATGGAAGACGATGAGTACGGAGGATATTTTAAAAAAAGGACTTAGATGGAATATTTCACCAAGCCGCAAAGCAAGTGGTCGTAAGCCAATATTACGCTGGGAAATTCCTGTGTGTGATCCGGTTAAGTATTCGCATAAGAATTACATAATACATCCATATATCCTTGGCGCTTTGATTGGTGATGGAAATTTATGCAATGGTGTTGTTTGTCTCAGTAATCCTGATATTGACAGTGATATTCACCAAAAGATAAAAAAACTTCTTCCTGATTACATGCGATTAAGAGGCGATAATATTGCTACTTGTCCAAGATACTGTATATGTAATTCGGATGGTAAGCATGTGAATCATTTTTTAGCCGAGATCCGTCGTTTGAACATTGATGTCAAATCGGAAGATAAGTTTATACCTAACGAATACTTGTATGGTGATATAGAACAGCGTATTGAGTTACTTCGTGGTCTGATGGATACAGATGGGTCTATCACAAGTGGAAGGGCACGAATGATCTATCACTCAATGAGTCGCAAATTATGTGATAATGTTGTAGAGCTGGTTCAATCGTTAGGTGGCTTGGCTCATATAAGGGAATATGATCGCATGAATGAAGGAAAATCTATCGAATATCAGGTCATAATTACTACGCGGTTTAATCCATTCAGTACAGTGCGTAAAGCTGAGCGATATAAAATTCAGAGAGGAAACTATTGTTCACGTTATATAGAGAATATAGAACTGGATAGGAAGGAAGAGTGTCGGTGCATCAAGGTTGATGCTCCAGATGAACTGTATTTAACAGATGAATTTGTGGTAACTCATAATACCCTTCAGGCTATCGGTACATCTTTTATAGCAAAAACATGGCCGGTATTGGTGATCTGTCCCGCCAGTCTAAAGATCAACTGGCAACGGGAATGGAAGAAATTCACAGGAAAAGATGCGATTATCCTTGATGATCGGAATAAAAACAACTGGCACCGGTATTACGAAATGGGGTGCTGTGATGTTTTCATTACGAATTATGAATCATTGAAAAAGTTTTTTGTTGAAGACTTTGCCGGTGGTGTAACCCGGTCGATTAAGCTAAAGCCGGTAGCCAGTTTGTTTAAGTGTGTGATCATTGATGAAAGCCACCGATGTAAGTCAAGTAAGACACAGCAATCAAAGATTTGTTACAAGTTATGCCAGGGAAAGGAATATCGTTTCCTGCTCACTGGAACACCTTCGATCAATGGTCCGGGTGACCTGATCCAGCAATTAAAGATTATGAATCGTTTGGATGATTTCGGAGGATATAAGAGTTTTGAAGCAAACTTTATGCAGGGACCACGGCAGGCAAGTAATTTGGAGATGCTAAACTGGCGATTATGGAATACCGGTTTCTTCCGGAGGGAGAAAGCAAAGGTTTTGGATCAGCTGCCGGATAAGATGCGTCAGGTTGTGAATGTGGATATCACAAACAGAAAAGAATATCAGGATGCAGAACATGATCTGCTTAGTTATTTAGCTGCTTATGAAAATGCTGATGATGAAAAGTTACGACGGGCCGAACGTGGTAAAGTGATGGTACAAATGCAGAAACTCCGACAAATTGCAGCTAGAGGAAAAATATCGGCAGCCGTAGAGTTTATCCAGGATATAATTGATTCCGGTGAAAAGTTGATTGTTTTTGCCTTCCTCAAAGAGGTTGTACAGGAGATAAAGAAAGTATTCCCTAATGCAGTTACCATCGTTGGAGACAATACCAGCCAGGAACGACAGGATGCCGTTGATCGGTTTCAAAATGATCCGAAATGTAACCTTATCATCTGTAATTATAAATCGGCAGGGGTAGGTCTTACATTGACAGCTAGTAGCCGAGTTGCCTTTGTTGAGTTCCCGTGGACATTTGCCGATTGTGAGCAGGCGGAAGATAGAGCGCACCGTATCGGTCAAAAGAATAGTGTGAATTGTTATTACTTCCTTGGAAAAAATACAATTGATGAATCGATATGGGATATTATTCAGACAAAGAAAGACATAGCAAACGATGTAACCGGGACAGATGATCAGGTACCGGAGAAAACTGTCGATGCAATGATTTTGAAAATGTCTGCTAAATCAGGAATCAAGAAAAGTGAAACAAGCACGTCTCCGTTCGATCGTCGTCTGGATGGTGCACTATTCAGCAATGCAATATGAAAGGTGAGGCAGGTCTGCAATCTTCATGTATAGAGTGGTTCAATCTACAATTTCCAAAATTGAAACTGCTTCTTTTCGCTGTTCCGAACGGTGGCCGACGTAACAAGATAGAAGCGGCCAATCTCAAAAGGCAGGGTGTCCGGGCTGGTGTTGCTGATCTTATTTTACTTTTTCCAAAAGGTGGTCACGGTAGCCTTTGCATAGAGATGAAGTATAAGAAAGGTACGCAGCAGGATTCGCAGAAGGACTGGCAGAGGGTAGCGGAGGCGGCAGGCAATAAATACGTTGTCTGCCGGTCATTGAATGAGTTTATGAAAGAGGTCAAGAACTATTTAGGTATTGAGCGATGAATTATATTGAATTAATAAATCGGTTTTGGGAATTGGATGAGCAATGGCAATTCTCCTGCTGTGAAACGAGACTGTATTTTTACTTGGTAAAAACAGCAAATCGTTTAGGCTGGGCGGATAACTGGACGCATAAAGATGATAAAACATCTGCTAATGTGGGAGTGTCATTAAATACAATGAAGACAGCCAGGAACCGGTTATCTCAGGCGGGTTTAATTAAATTTATTTCCGGTGGAAAAGGTCAAAAAGATAAAACAAGGTATCAAATTTTGACACCTAACTTAATACCTAACTTGACACCTAACTTAACACCTAATCTGATACCTAATCAGACCCCTATAAATAAACTAAATAAAACAAGTAATAATATACCCCCTATAATCCCCCATGAAAACAATTTGCCTTTTCCGGAAGAAAAGCCGAAAAAGAAATCCGGTAGGGCAAAGAAAGAATTTATTCCTCCAGTACTGGACGATGTATTAAAATTCTTTTCCGGCAGCTTATTGCCGGATTGGGAGAACCAGGGACGGTTATTTTTCTCTCACTACAATTCCCAGGGTTGGCGTAAAGGAACCGGTGTACAGGTTACTGACTGGGATAGTTTAGCAAACAAATGGATTTTAGACGAAAAAATTAAACGAGATGCAAGGAGTACAGGAAGTAAGACAAACAATCCAGCGTCCGGTAACAGATACGCCGGAAAATAAGATTGACCTAACGGCCTATAAGAAATTATTTCTTCGGGTAGCAGATCACTATTCCAAAGGCACATTTGTAATCGACGAGCGAAACAGAGCGATCGTGTATTCCCTGTTTCTGTATTTCCTGAAACAACCGGGATCGCTCGATATCCAAAAAGGTTTGTGGTTAGCCGGTCCGGTCGGTACCGGTAAATCTACGCTGATGTATATTTTCAGCGGGTTTATGCAAACTTTACAAAGGGGGTTCCGGGTGTATGTGTGTAGCCGGATTACGACAGAATATGCAATGCACGGAGATTTGAGCCGGTATCTGGATAATGCCGGATGGTCTTCATTGGGCCCGGTTGATATGTGTTTCGACGAGTTCGGCCGTGAACCTATCCCGGCAAAATATTTCGGGAATGAGTTGAACGTGATGCAGCATATATTTCACATTCGGTACAGCTATTGGCAACAGTACGGATTAAAAACCTATGTTACAACAAACCTTTATCCGAATGATGTAGAACGTAAATACGGTGATTATATCCGTGATCGACGTGGTGAAATGTTCAACCTGATTGAGTTGAACGGAGAGAGTAGAAGATAACTAAACTAAAAATAATATCCTATGAGAACAAAAAACTTTAATGAAGTAATCGCTGATTATTTGAAACAGCGGGCAGCAGAGGACACACTATTTGCTCCGAAGTTTACTAATCCAAAGAAGAACATTGATGAATGTTGCCGGTATATTTTAGGTGAAGCGCGGAAGCGCGGTAATGAGGTGGTAATGACTGATAATGAAGTGTTCGGCTTAGCTATACACTATTACGAAGAGGAAAATATCAAAGTGAATGCTAGAATAGGTAATTCAGTTAAAAGCCGGGTTGTAAGTAGCAAACAGGTTCCTGAGGTTCAAACTGTGGAACAGTTGTCGATACAATATGAACGGCCTGTTTTTTCCACTGTTAAGCGGGGGAGAGGTAAGAGAGAAGAAAGCAAATTACAATTATCTTTATTTGATTAAGCCATGAAGCCAAAAACAAAATTACAAAAGCTGGTAGTTAAACTGAGCGCACAATTACCGAAATTTACTGAGAAACATCGTCAATGGGCTATTGAAAATGTCGTTGATCGTATTGGTCTTCGATTGAAAAAAGGTATTATTACTTGTACTCATTGTAGTGAAGTTTTTCCTGATACAATGAAATTTGAAGATGGAGAAATTGATCTTTGTCCCAATTGTGGAAGTAAGTTGAAGATCGAAACAAGTACGAGAAAGAATGATTTTCAAGCAGAGTATTTCTCTATTATAACAACATGCCAGGGATTTCAAGTATTCCGTTATTTTATGATTAAGAAGGAATTCAAATTTGGCTGTGAGGCACAATATAAAATTGCGGAAGTTGTTCAGCGATGGCTCCTGCCTGATGGTAGATTTGAAACATTTGCAAAACTTACTAATACCCATCAATATTATAGTGATGCGTGGTGTTTTGAAAGTGAGATGGAATTAAGGGGAAGAGATAAACATGCCTACAATGTTGGATGCGATGCATGTTATCCTGTTCGAAAATATCTTTCTGTTTGGAGAAAATATGGATTCAAAGGAAAGATGTACGGCTATTATCCTTTTAACTTCTTTCATCTAATCAGTACAAATAACCAAGCTGAAACATTACTTAAAGCCTGTCAGTTTGATTTGCTCTGTAGAATGTGTGCAGGATATGATGATGAAATAAAAAGATACTGGCCATCGATCAAGATATGTATGCGTAACCATTATTCGGTGAAAGATGCAAAAATGTGGCTTGATTATTTGATGTTACTCAGTTACTACAAAAAGGATTTACGCAATGCTCACTATGTCTGTCCTGTTAATTTAAGAAATGCTCATGATGAGTATATGAATAAGCGGAATCGCGAATTGGCTAAAGAACGTGCTGCCTTTGATCGTGAAAAAGCTATTTATGCAGAACAACGACGGAAACGACTTTTTGAAAAGATGAAGGAAGACAATCTCAAATATCAAGAACAGAAAGGTAAATTCTTTGATGTTCAATTCAATGATGGGGTTGTAGTGGTACGTGTACTACGTAGTGTTGAAGAGTTTAAAGAAGAAGGGGATGCTTTGAATCACTGTGTATTTACAAATGAGTATTATAAAAAGACTAATTCCCTTGTTCTTTCCGCTCGAATTGGAGATAAACACATTGAGACAATCGAAATAAATTTAACGACTATGACGGTCAATCAATGTTATGGGCATGGAAATAATAATACAAAGTATCATAATCAGATACTTGAACTTGTGAAAAAGAATATGAACCTGATCCGTCGAAGGTTGACGGCGTAAATATTAAGTTGTTATGAAATATGTTCCTGTTTTTGGTAGAAATATTGACAGCTATATTCAAAAAAGATTGAATAACAAAACTCATTTGATTTGCACATTCGATAGAGAAGACGGTTTAAAATTGTATATACTAGCAATAGAAATAAATATGAGACTTGAAGATAACTCCCTTATGCCTTGGGGAAAATATAAGGGTGAGAAAATGGCAAATGTTCCGGCTACATACTTGATGTGGCTATACAACAATGAGAAATGTAATGCGGAAGTCCAGGCGTACATTGAAGATAACATGGATGCTTTAAAAGAAGAAATCAGGCAATTAGGAGATAAAAAAGATGAAACTAAAAGATATAGCAAGCCAATTGGCTAACCGAATAAACCAACCAGCCGTAATCGAAGTGTATCTTCGACAGGTATATGCGAAGGGTTTTATAGATGGTACCAAACAGTCTCCCTGGATAAGCGTTAAGGAAGGGTTACCATGTGATCAAAATATCGTCTTGGTAAGGAGCCAATATGGAAGCAAATCTACAGCTTATTATTGCGACAATAATATCGGGTTTGTAATTTACGGAGAAAATGCCTATAAGGTTTTTGGAGTAGTAACGCATTGGATGCCGATACCGGAATTAGAAGAGAATTGAACTTTTGCTCACCTTATTTGCAAGGCGAACAAACGCGGAAAAATTGAAAATTAAGTATTGAGTCGACATTAAAAAGAACATAAATGTATTTATTGAAGGATTAATGCTATCACGGAAACAATAAGTGTTACTATTGCAATAGCTATGTTAATATAAGAGAACTTTTGTGACTGTTTTGAGTTCCGATCAGCGTTGTGTTCTCGTTTAATTTTTTGAATGTCAGCAGAGTAATGTTCTAATCCTTTGGTTGAATTATCTTCTTTACAAAAATACTTCATGTAGTATATAATGTTGGTGACTTATATAATATTTAAAAAGTGAACCGTGCCGGATTCGAACCGGCGACCTCTGCCCTGTCAAGGCAGCGCTCTAAACCAGCTGAGCTAACGGTTCGGTTTGGCAAATATAAGAAAATTAAATAATAACGAATCATGGAAACAAATGAGAATTTTAATTTATGGTGTATTGTCGAATTATTCGGACATAACCGGATAGCAGGCAAATGTAGTGAACAAAACATTGCAGGAAATAATTTCCTCCGAGTAGATGTGCCAACGACTAGTAAACAGTCCGGTTTTACCCGCTTCCTTTCAGCCAGTGCAATCTATGCAATCAATCCCGTCACGGAGGAAGTTGCTAGGCAAATCGCGGATAATTTGCAGATTCAACCTGTGAACGTTTGGGATGTGGGCCATTTGGTAGATCAAAAGCTGATGGCATTGCAAACCGGCGTTATCCAAGAGGACAATTTTTAATTCATATTTAACAGAAAAAGCCACTACAGAATACTGTCAGCGGCTTTTCCTTTAAATTGAGAGGGCGGCGTGGGACTCGAACCCATCTTGAAGAGTTGTGATTACTCATTATTTCATTGTAAGTTTTTACTTGTTGGTCGGAAAATCCTGCCTCGCCCAGAATCACAACCCCTACCGCATTCCAAATTTCATTTTTCTTTTTCATGCTTCTTCCTTTTTTTTGAACATTATTATTTTGGTTATCTTTAAATGAAAATAGTGTTGCCCCTAGAGCAAACAACTCAAAGTAAGTGGGCATTCCAAATCCCAATGAACAAGATATTATACTTACAGCTACTGTAATGCAATTTTATTTCGCAAATATCAGAAATTAAAAATTAGAACCCTAATTATTTTAATAAAAAAAGCAATTCAAATACTGTTTTTGGATAAATCATTTTAGTTTGTAACAGTTCGAGAATGGTACTGAATGGATTTCAGTTAGTACCATATTATAAAAGAACACTTAGTCGATTTATTGGTATAGTGATCAGATTTTGTGAAAAGAGAATTAAATATTAAATTTGTAGAATTGCATTAGAATTTTTATATTTAAAATTTAACAAGAAATAAAGGCATTTATGTATAACAAAAAGGACTCATCAAATCTGCATACTTTTAAAGATAGTATATTGTATCTTATTGGAAATGGATTTGATCTACATCATTCTATAAATTCTAAATATCAGGATTTTCATAAATATGTAAAAGAAAATAACCCTAAGCTTGAATCTTTTTTTGATACTTATTTTCAACTGTCAGAAGATCTAGATTATTTGTGGTCTGATTTTGAAAATGATTTAAGAACTTTTGAAAGTGACTTGTTTTTCCATGATATCAGTGTTATGAGTGAAAAAGAATGGTTTGATCAAAAAGAACCTAAATGGAGTGATTGGTTTGGTATGTATGATGAAATCACTGGGAAAATAGAGTATGAGCATAAGGAAATCTGTGATTCTTTTCTTGAATGGCTTAAGACTCTTTCAATAACAAAGGTATTGAGGAAAAATTTAAAATTTGACAATAATGCTAAATTTGTTTCGTTTAATTATACTCTAACCCTCGAAGAACTATATAATATCCCTTCAGAAAAGATTTTACATATACATGGGGATATAAATAGTAATAGTTCTGATCTTATTTTTGGGCACGGAGGTAGCCTCAAAGAAATTGTTGAATTTGATGAAAATGGCGATAGTAATCGAGTTCCTTGGAGTGATGCTGAAAAAGCCTCACTATATCTATATGATGTATTAAGAAAGCCTGTTCAATCAACTATCGAAAATAATATGATTTTTTTTAATTCTTTAAGCAATGTACAACATGTTATAGTGTTGGGACATTCATTAAACGAAATAGATATGCCATACTTTGAGAAGATAAAAGATCTTGTTTCCGATGGATGTAAGTGGATCATCGTTTATTATTCAGGAAAAGATGAGAAAAAAAAGTATATAAAAAGTATTAAATCCCTAGGATTAACAGAGTCATCTGAATTATTAACCTGGGAAGAATATCAAAAAATGGGGGAGACTATTTAATCCCGGATTCGGTTCCTGTGGTATTGAGTTTAGTGCCAAATATCAATATCTTCTAAATTTATAGAGTGTTGTTGATAGGTTTTCATTCTCTTTAATAAAATCTTTAAGGTAGTCCTCTGTAATAATAAATTGCTTATTTGTTTCTTTTTCCTTTGTAGCTAATATTTGCTCTCCGTTTGATGTTATTTGAAAACTGTGAATAATTCGATTTCTCTTATCACATAGTTCTTCAAATAAATTAGCTATTTTATCATCTGAATTTTCTGTAATAGTATTTTTGATTGCAGTTTCCATCTTTTTAGATCCTGATGTTGTATCAATTAAATTATACCAATCATATTGATGTTTTCCTTTATTATTTAGAATATTTTCAATGACAAAAGCATTATTTGAATTGAAAACACATAGAGCAATTCCCAACAATTTTATGTATTCTTCTGACGGTAAAGCCTGTTTTGTAATTGATTCGTTCATTTTTTATTTGTATATAATTTATAAATAGGTCGTTTAAAAATTACCCCATATAGCAGGGTTTGTTATAATATTGGCAATAACATTTGAAGCAACATCAGAACCAAAACTTTTAATCTTATCTATAAGTCTATTTTTAGCTTGTACAGGATCTGATTCATTTTCTATGATTGCTTTAATTTCTTTTTGTTGTTTGCCTGTTAACTCATCTTTTATTGCCTCAATGAAAATGTCAATAGCTAAAGACTGTTCTTGAGATTGATTCTGAGATTGATTAACATTGACATGTATAGAATTGTCCGTCTTATTATTCTCATTTTTAACTTTTGGGAGTTCTGGGATAACAAGACATGATTCCAGTATTCCTAGTAATTTATCAAATGAACTAGGTGAATTATAAGATTTAATGAAAGCTTCTGCTGCTTTTTCAAAATCATTAATACATCTGTCTCCTGCAAATTTGAAGGATAAAAACCTTATAGTCTTATTTTTCCAAGTTTCATATTGTGTTGTGCTTTGTAGTTTGTAAGCACTAAATAATCGTATTACATTAGGTGATGTATTGATGTAAGAAATGCCATTTCTTATTTCTTTACCTTCTTCTATAAGTTCTTCGAGAGTTATAATAGCCATATGATATTATTGTATGAATTTCCAAAGGTATAAATTTATTTGATGTAATGATATTTAAGGAACCATAAACTTAACAGTTGTGCTTTGTAAATATCATAATGTATAATACGTATCCTATATGATATTTTATTATATTTGTCTTTATATAAATCTGTATGTATGAGTAATATAAAGATTGATCCAAATAACTATCGTATCCATGGCGACAAGAACAAACGTCTGATCCGGAAAAGCCTTGAAGAATGTGGTGTCGGGCGTTACTGTTGAAAAGCATTGATTGTAGGGTGCTACTGTTGGTTTTATAAATGGTCATATTTTTCATTTACTGTATTAATGAATCTTACATTATAGCTTTTCTTGAATTCATATAAATTTTGATTGGACATAGTATCTATTTGCATCATTATATTATCGTAGCTATCGTTACCATGATAGGATATATATACCTCTTTCAGTGGAGTATTGTAGGATTTGCCTGGGAAAAAAAAGAAATCTTTAAAGTAAGTATGATCTGTTTCTCCTAAAGAATGTCCAAAAAATATTATACTGTCTGATATTTCTAAATAATTAGAAATATCTATTGGCGTAAAATTTATATTATAGGATTTTTTTAAGAAAATATGTTCTTTTTTTATGTCAGCCATATCTTCTACTCCAAATATAATATCTTTATTTTCTATGGAACCATGAACTTTTATTATCTTCTTTTCTGGATATAAAATCTTTGTTGTAGGAGTATAGTTGAAATCTATAATTACAATATCCATTTTACATAGGTCATTAATAATTTGGTATGCGATTGATTCTTTATTGATTTTATCATATGGTAAACTTGAAAGATAATCAATTAAAGAAGCACTAAGGTTTTTGAAATCTTGTTTTACTTGCTTGGGTTGAGAATCTGTTTCTGTAGAATATTTTTTTAATTCATTTTCGATATCAATCCAATTATATAGTTCTTGCTGATTAAGTAGATATTTACATAATTGATTGTTATTATTAACTTCCTTTTTGAAGTAGTCGCTTTTTATAAAGTCGCAGTACCCTGTTTTTAGACCTAGATTTAAATCAAATCCATTGCCAATGATAAGTAAAGTTTTATTCATTGAATTTAATGTTCTATGGTTATCTATTACAAAGATACGAAGTAATTTATATTATCTAATAAATGCTAGATTGTTTTTTGATTTATGTATCATGTCGGATATTAAATATACAATATGATAAATTATTCTTATATTTGTCTTTATAAGAATTTTAGATATGGCTGCATCGAAGAATAATCAGTTTTGGAAATTGAGGAGTAAACATGGAAGAGATACCCTTTTCTCTTCTCCTGAGCTCTTATGGTCTGTAGCATATGAGTATTTTGATTGGTGTGATGAAAACCCCTGGTACCTTTACATTGAAGGTAAATTCGGTACTGGCAGTATGAAACCAAACAGGGAGAAAAGCGGTATGTTACCGAAATTCATGCGGATAAGGTTGAGTTCTTCTCTTTCGGCAGTAAACGAGAGGATAATCAACGCCAGAATACTATCAGTCAATCGGCACAACCTGAGCCACCCAAAGAAGACCTACCATTCTAAAAACACGAGAGGCAACGCCCGCACTACCAGACCGTCACCCCTCCACACGATTATAGTACAAATATACTACTTACTTTTAAATTAATCGTGCTATGTTTAGTGAAATTGCAGAAATAAAGTCTATTCGGGAACAAAAATCAAAACTATCAGAGAGAGAAGCAGAGTTGACAACTCCGATTCTAACTGACCTTAACCAGATCAGCGTGTTGTATGGATGGTTTAGGGAGCTTTTATCCGATCAGGCGTGCCCCGGACGGGTAGAGGGTGCTCATCAAAGAAAGAAGTTCATTTTTATAGTTCTCTTTCTATTTGCACCTAGTGTGTTGGCCGGTGGGCGGATGCCAAATGGATTGCGGGATAAGATTGCAGAGGCTATCGACTTGAAGGATATAACATTCATTTCTCACAATATTGAGACAATTGTATTCCTTCATCAAAATGATAAATATTTCAGAAGGGATATAGAATGGATGTACGGGGAGATTATGAAAAGGATAAAGCTGGGGGATTAGGCGGCTTTACTGATAAAAGTTTTTGTTAGTTTCAGAACTAAGAATAGATATAAGACCTCTTAATTCTTCCAATAATATTTTATTTTTAGAAGTATTGCTATTGTTGAGATCTTGAGAATATGTACATATAGTATTATATTTTATGTTAAGTTTATCTTTAATAGGATGTTTGTCATCAATAAGTGCCTTGATTTCGTTTAATTTAGACAAAAAAACCTGAATTGCCATTAGGTCTTTATTGATATTTTTACCTAATTTTCTTGTTTCTGTGTTAATTGTGTAGTTTATGATTACTATTTCAATAGCTTTAGCCTCTTTTAGTAACTCACTCAGATCGATGGTGACTTTTCTGGCAAGAAGAAATTCTTTTGCTTCTATGGCCGCCAATGACGCTGATTTTGTCTTTCTATATTGCCTCCATGCGACAATTGCACCTATTATAGAACAAATTGAAGCTAAATAATTTATTATATCCATAAATTATGCATTTAATATTGATTCAATTTGTTCTTTGGATAAGTGATATCTTACCATGTATTCGTATTCTTTCCAAATGGATAGCATTCTTTGGTACTTATTTTGCATTATCATATGACTACTGAAATCTCCATTTGAGTTGGTTTTTATTTCGTCATATCTTCTTAAATCAAAAACAAAATACCTAGCATAGCTAGCCATTCTGGCTTCAAGATTATCATTGAAATCAAAACCTCTAAATTTGACTTTGTTAACGATATCGGTTTCGTTAATTTGTAAGGCTGAGAAAATTAGCCCCCTATACATTTCTAAAACATCAAGAACGAATCTACAATCTTCTAAAGATAATTCATTTGATAAAATTTCAAATAAATCTTGGTAGTGGATAGTATACCCTTCTTCAATAGCTGTTTTTAGATTCTTCAAAGTGTCATCATCAGGACTTAACTTTTCTAAAATTCTTAATTGTAGTGCATAAGATAATCTTTCTTTTGCGGTAAGTGTTATTATATCTTCCATTATATTTACATTAGAATTATATATATATGTTTTATTTGCCATTACTTATTGCAAATATACTTATTCTTTATGATTCAGACAACTAAAGTTTAGCTTAATCGACAATATACAAATATATCTAACAAAATCGAAGAAAGCAAGCAGATCCCTTGAAAATTTGTTTGTGCAAGAAAGAAATCTTTTTCTTTCTTGGTATAAGTATATACTTCTTTCTTTATATATTATATTTATTATTATTTGTGTCGCTTGCTGTGTCTAGCCTGTGTCACTTGGTTGTGTAATGTGCTGTATTTTAGTGTGTTATCTGTGTTTGTTTTGTGTCAAATGCTGTGTCGTAAATAGTTCATTGAATTTCAACGGTTTATTGTTTTAGATATTTGACTGTACGATTTTTATTTTTTTGGGGGGGCACTAGCTGTGTCAGTGATGAAGATAATCGATTAATATATAATGTGTTGTCTGTGTCGTTTGATGTATCGCCTTTTTAGTGGGGTGTGTCAATGATTGGTGTAATATGTTGATATGTAGAGGTGTATCTGTGTCAAAGACAAAGCCGGAGAAATCCGGCTTTATTTGTAATGAGCATTATATTCATAAAAAGTGATATAGATTAATCCAAAACGTCTATTATGTATCGTTTAGTTATACAATCACTGTTTGGATTTGAATAAGAATCTAATTTGAAATGAGATTTATTATTGCAGATAAATTCCCATAATTCCCATTTTGTAACACAAAGTTCTTTTGCAGCAAAATCGACACTCACTTTCTTTGTTTCGTGATAGCTTTGATATAATTGTACAAACTTTTTTATACTATCTAATGATAATGTTTCTCCCTTCTTTGCCATAATATTTAATTTAAAGGTTTTCTGCTAATTTCCTAATATCTTCCTTACTATTGATAACATGTGTGTCCTTACCGATCCGGACGGCTCCAACTACTTCGTCAGAAGACTTATCGAATAGCTCTGCCACAGGAACACCAAGGGCATTAGCAATCTTCTCAAGAGTCTCAAGGGTGGGATTGCCGTTGATACTATTTGATAGTGTTACTCTATTTACACCGATAAGATCTGCTATATTTTGAATAGTCGTGCCTTTTTCTTTAATAAGTTCTTTTATTCTTAGTTCCATAACGTAGCTTTTATATTACGCCACAAATATATAAAGAAAATCTTTATGTAAATACATACGTTACGTTTTAAATGTTAAAGTAGTGTTAAAACTACTATGTTGTATTGTTTGTGTAAATATATAACCTACATTTGCATTGTCAAAGTAGGTCAAAGACTACGAAACAATATAATTCAACTAAACATACAACGATTATGAGCACAACATTTAAAAGCAGCATGAGAGAGGTAATGAGTAACGCATGGCGTTTCTTCAAAGTAACAGGTGAAAGTTTCGCTGACTGCCTCAAAAGAGCTTGGCAGGTTTACAAGCTGGCTAAAGAAATGAAGAAAAGAACAGTTCAGTTCTTCTATCAGAAGGTAAACGGCGAAATCCGTCAGGCTTTCGGTACTATGAAAGACGAAGTTATCGCCGATAAGATCAAAGGTAACGATACCCGTAGAAAGAATGACGATCTCTTTACCTATTGGGATTGCGAGAAAGAGGCATTCAGATCATTCAAGAAGTTTAACCTTGTAAAGATAGCATAACTATGAAATTACTATCAATCAACTATTGCAATAGCACCTTCTATGTTGAGAACAATGGTGAAGTGTACACCGGTTCTTTCGGCACTTGTGGCGGCTTTGTCATCGTCACCAACTTAACAGGGTATAAGGCTAATTTGCCTTTGAAGTTTAGAATTGAACATTTCTTGTACGATATAATACTGTAAGCTATGATATTTAACGGTAAAAGATATAATGAATACGAGACTAATATAATAGGTCTTGATGATATAGTTTGTTTAAATGGTACAATAGGCTACGTAGATGCTATCATGTACGATTATATATTACTGGTAGATGACAAAGGCAAGGCACACCGGATAGATAAGAACAACATTCAGTCTGCTTTTATGTTAAGTCAGATTTTTCGTAATAACTTATCAAGTATATTGTTGAATTGACCTCTTTGCACGGTTATTAAAGGCCGCTCGCACTACTTTAGAGCGGCCTTTAGACTTATTTTGAAACAATCAATGAATTGTTTGGTATAAAGGATAGTGATATTCTTTTAAAAGTTTGGTAGGTTATAGTTTTGTGATATGAAAACAACCCGCATACGTGACGGTCAGCGGCAGAAGATATTTAGGGCATTGGTTAGAGTTGCATACCGTCACATCAGGCAGCTTTGATCTTTGCCCTTTGCTTTTTCTTGTCAAGCGAGACTGAAAGAGCAGGTAGAATGGCATACTTCGGGGTTCGAGTCCCCGGCTACCACTTCGGACAAATAAAAATCCCCAGAAGCGGACAAGTCCGAACCGTTAATGGGGATAAACATTAAACAGTTGCAAATATAATTATTATGAAGCAATTATCAAAAACTAGTTCAAGCGAAGAAATAAAAATGTATTTCAACGCTATTTTAAAGTTGGCGAAAGCGAGTGAGGAATTTCCGGTTAACTTCGATGAAGTTTGGATGCTGGTCTATAATCGAAGAGATTACGCCGTAGATGCGTTAAAGAAAGATTTTATTGAAGGTGTAGACTATGTATGCACTTCGGTAAAAACCGAAGTGGGCAGCAATAAGTTTGAATATGAATTAACGGTAGCGTGTATGGAATTTTTCATCGCTCGTAAAGTTCGTGATGTCTTTGAGGTCTATCGCAAAGTCTTTCATAAAGCTGCTGAACATGCAAAGCAGTTGAAATCACCTACGCCTACAAAGGTTCGCGCGTCACTCGAATGGGTAAAAGGGGTTAAAGACCTACTAAACCTGAATGATTCTTCAATTCTATCTATGATTAAGCAGGTTGGCGACCCTCTTGGATTACCAACCCCGGATTATATCCAATCAAAAGGTATATTAAAATCTGCTGGTGATCTTCTGAAAGAAAACGGACTTTCTATCAGTGCACAAGCGTTTAATCAGAAAATGATAGAGAAAGGCTACATAGTTGAACTAACACGTCCATCTAGTAAAGGCGTTGTGAAGAAATTTAAGTCTATAACAGGTGAGGGGTTGAATTTTGGAGAGAATCAAGTGAACCCCAATAATCCAAAGAGCACACAGCCTCTTTATTATGAAGATAAGTTTTTTAAATTATTGACATTGTTAGATTTGAAACAGATTGCTTAGATTATAATGTGCGCCCGTTTTTCACGATCCGGGTGCGCCTACCTTAGAGGCGTGTAGAAAGAAACGTGATGCCTGGTTTAAAAACAAATAACCCACAATTAGCCGGTTGTGGTTAATCAATACACAGGATATTTCTGTATCTTTGGTCATGGTAGTACCTTAGTGGTGCTATCGCGGGGTAGAGCAGTTGGTAAGCTTACTACTTTGACTTGGTAGAGGTCGCGTGTTCGATCCACGCCCCCGCAACTGATTATTTATTAATAAAATAGACACGATTATGAACGTTTTAACGCTTTCGATTAAACAGAAGTTTTTTGATGAAATTTTAGCCGGCAATAAAACACAAGAGTTTAGAGAGATCCGGCCTAACACTTCTCAAAAATATGTCCGGTATAAAGTTGGTGACAAAGAGTACAAGCATTTTGAAGAAGTGCCAGAAGATCAAGAACCCGAAGTTGTGCCGGTTGAATACGATGCGATTAAATTTCTCACAGGTGAGTATAAAGGCACACGTCCATTTGCGATCGTAGAAGTAAAAGGCGCAAAAGTAGAAATCTTGACAGACGAAGATGGCAACGATATTCCTTATGAAGTCGATGGCGTTGAATACGTAATGGCTCAGATCGTTTATGATCTGGGTAAGGTATTAGATAAATCCAATGTTTAACCATTAATATTTTTGCTGAGTCGGTAGAAGAACTAACAGAACAGGTTTTGCGACCTCTAATTACAGAGGCGGCCGTAGAGGTTTGACGGTACCAGGAACAAACAGAGTTTCTCAAGGTGGTAGATTCATTACAAGAAACCAACAGTACAGAAATGTGCGTGCAGGTTTAGGCATGAGTTCAGGATGACCTTGCTTGAGAGAACATATAGGACGATAGACTTCGTTAGAGTAAAATCTAATGAGGCTATCGTTTTTTGTTCTTTAGGTAAGGACAGTCTTGTATTACTGGATCTTCTTTATCCAAGGTTTGAAATGGTAGTATGTGTTTTCATGTACTTTGTCCCAGGATTAGAACATATCGAACGCTGGGTGAACTGGGTTAAGGCCAGATATCCAAAAGTAGAGTTTATACAGATTCCACACTGGAATTTGACCTATATTCTTCGATCAGGCATGTACTGTGTCCCTAATCCAAAGATAAAGCTGTTGAAGCTGGCTGACGTAGATAATGCTATGCGTTTAAAGTTTGGCATTGATTACGTGTTTTATGGGATGAAGAAAGCTGACAGTATGAACCGTAGGCTGATGCTGAATACTTATCCTGATTATGAGAATGCAGGTAAAGTTTATCCTTTGGCCGACTGGACACAGAAAGAGGTTCTAACCTACATGAGGCAAAAAGGACTTCCCGAGCCGATCCGGTATTCAAGTAAGGCTTCGGGCGGTATCGGGTTCAATCTTGACTGCTTTTTGTGGCTTCGTGAGAATTTTCCAGGAGATTTGAAAAAGATTATCAAAGCATTTCCTATGAGTGAAAGAATTTTATTTGAATATGACAATGGAATTAAGCAAATACATAAAGAGTGAATCAATTGAACTAAGCCGTTCGGCTATTCGCTTCGCAGACTATAACCCTCGCAAGTTGTCGGACGAATCTCGTAAGACTTTGAAGCGTGGAATTAAGAAATTTGGTTTGGTTGGTGGTATTGTCGTGAATAGACGTACCGGTTTGACTGTGGTCAGCGGGCACCAGCGTCTGTCTGTTATGGATGATTTGCAGAAGTTCCCCGATAACGACTACTGTATTCGTGTGGATGTGATTGACGTAGACGAAAAACAGGAGAAGGAACTTAATATTTTGATGAATAACCCGAATGCGCAAGGTTCTTGGGATTTCGATACCCTTGCTCAGATTGTTCCTGATATTGATTGGAAAGACGCTGGACTGACTGATGCCGACCTAAACATGATTGGCGTTGACTATCTTTTGCAGACAAAAGAGGAAAGCTCTATTGCAGACGCTTTGTCTGATATGATGGCACCTGTCACCGAACAGGATGCAGCCGATAAAGCCGCCAAGCAGTTAGAACGTGCCACAAAGGTAGCTCACATGAAAGGAGTCAAGCAACAGGTAAAGGAGAATGCACAGAAGCAAGCCGAGAACATGGATGCTTACGTGATGCTGTCCTTTGATACCTTTGAGGCGAAAGCTGCTTTTATGGCAAGATTTGGGTATGATCCGGATATGAAGTTTGTAAAAGGAGAAGTATTTTCCGATCAGATAGAGAGGATAGATTGATATGGCTGTAAAATTCAGGTATAAAGAAACAGGATTATTTTTTTGCAAAGCTAAAGGTTTATCTACTGACAAATCATATGGAGAATACAAAAGCCGTGAGCGTTTCTTGAAGAGACATTTATCAAAGCGTGGGCGCATTTATGAATCAGCCACCGAAAAACAGAAAGCCGATTGGATAGGTAAGATGTATGTAGGTGAATTTGAAATAGTGGAGGTGTGATATGAGTAATAGTGAATCTCAAAATACAAATAGTCGTGGAGGAAGAAAGCCTAAGTTTGATTATATAAGCGAGGATTTTCTTTCTCTCGTAGAATCGTATGCAAAAAAGGGGTTCACAGACAAGGAAATAGCTTTTGCTGTTGGGTTAGCCCCTCAGACATTTTGCGAGAAGAAGAGTCAGTACTCTGAATTAAGCGAAGTATTAACGCGCGGGCGGGCGACCATAACGGCAACAGTCCGGGCAAAGTTCCTTGCTATGGCCTTAGGGGGTGTTAAGACAAAAAGTACCACTATACGAAAGATAAAGGATAAGGACGGGAATCTAACAGGTGAAGAAGAAGTTCAAACAGTAGAAGGCGAACTGGCTCCCAGTTTGCAAGCACAGTCGGTTTGGCTCTATCATTACGATGAAGACTGGAGAAAGGTTGAACGCAAGCAGGATGAAGAAACTGACATTCCTACCGACATAAACCATGGTATCAGTATTGATTCCTGGATTAAAGACAAACTGAAATGATAGAACCCCAGGCGACATATCACCCCCTATACACTGATACGGACAAATTTATAATCCTTATCACCGGAGGAAGAGGTAGCGGAAAAAGTTTCAATGCTTCCACTTTCATCGAACGGCTGACCTTTGAAATGACGGAAGCCGAGAAGATTGTTCATCAGATACTCTATACTCGATATACGATGGTTTCTGCCGGTATGTCTATTATTCCGGAAATGATGGAGAAAATAGAGTTAGACGGAACAACCAAGTATTTCAAGACTACTAAGACGGATATAGTCAACAAAATGACTAAGAGCCGTATCATGTTCCGAGGCATCAAAACTTCCTCAGGAAACCAAACAGCGAAACTGAAATCTATCCAGGGTATCACTACTTTCGTCTGCGACGAAGCGGAAGAGTGGACAAACGAAGAAGAATTCGACAAGATAATGCTCTCCATTCGTAAGAAGGGTATTCAGAACCGGATTATCATCATAATGAACCCTTGTGATTCCAATCACTTTATTTATAAGAAGTACATTGAGAACACTCACAGGCTGGTAGAGATTGATGGCGTGCAGGTTCAGGTCTCCACACATCCGAATGTGCTTCACATTCATACAACCTACCTGGATAACCTGGATAATCTTTCCCCGGAGTTTCTAAAGGAGGTAGAGGATATGAAGGAGAGTAATCCCGAAAAGTATGCTCATGTGGTTATCGGCCGGTGGGCTGATGTTGCGGAAGGAGCAGTGTTCAAGAAATGGGGTATTGTGAAAGAGTTTCCGCAATGGTGCAAAAAGGTTGGTATTGGTCAAGACTTTGGATATACAAACGATCCTTCAGCATCTGTTCGGTGTGGTATCGTGGACAATGCTTTATACTTGGATGAACTATGTTATCAGACAGGAATGTTGTCTTCCGGTATAACCAAAATTCTTAAGCCGTGGGGATTGAAGGTTATGGCGGACTCTGCCGATCCTCGTTTGATCCAGGAGATAAAGAACGGTGGTGTGAACATCTACCCAGTAGATAAGTATCCGGGTTCTATCAATGCAGGTATCGATAAGATGAAGGATATGGAATTATTCGTTACTGAGCGCTCATACAATCTCATAAACGAACTTAGAAACTATGTCTGGGATAAAGATAAAGACGATAACTATATCAATACTCCTGTTGACAAAGACAATCACCTGATAGATGCGGCTCGTTATTATGTATTGGGTATGCTTCTAGGCAAGATTTTGAAACCCAAAGATAATTCTGGAGTATTTGCACATTAAAAATAAGCGTATGAAAACATTAGAAGAAATATTATCACTCGAAGATGTAGAACGTAAAATCTACTATCTTAAGAAAGGCCGGAAAACTCAGCTTCCGGATCGGGGAAAACTATATGCTGATTGGGATCCGAATAAGCATGAAATTTTCGATAAAGAGAAATATCCCCAGATCGAAATCACAATTGAGCAGGAGAAGGAAGAGTATGACGAAAAGGCCGGAAAAAAGGTAACTATCCCGAAAAAGACTAAGAAGGTCGATCCTAACCGTATTGCTCTTCCCTTGGAACAGGATATCGTGAATATTCAGACTGCTTTCACCGTTGGTACAGAACCAAAGATGGATTGTACCCCTGCTGAATCGGAGAAAGGTATCTTCGAAGCCCTGAAACAGGTTTTGAAGAAGAATAAAATCAAGTATCAGAACCGGAAGATTGTTCGTGCCTGGCTTTCAGAACAGGAGTGTGCCGAATATTGGTATGTGACAAAAGATGATGGCTTTTGGGCTAAGCTGAAAGCGAAAGTAGCTAATCTGTTTGGCAAGTCTATGCCTCAGTATAAATTACGTAGTGTTCTGTGGTCTCCGTTCCGAGGGGATAAGCTCTATCCCTTCTTTGATGATTCAGGGGATATGGTAGCTTTCTCCCGTGAGTATAAGAAGAAAGACCTGGACGATCACGAAATCACTTGCTTTATGACTGTAACGAAAGATATGGTTTATCAATGGGAATTAGACAAAGGCTGGCAATTGGTTGCTGCCTTTAAACATGGATTCAAGAAACTACCGGTTCTCTATTGTTATCGTCCTGAAGCATACTGTGAGAAGATAAAGACTATCCGTGTCCGATTGGAGAAACTTCTTTCCAGTTATGCGGATTGTATCGATTACCACTTCTTCCCGATCCTAAAATTGTTTGGAGACGTAGATAAAATGTCTGGCGAATTTAGAAACAGGGTTGTCCAACTGACAGGGGAGGGAGCGGATGCCGCCTACTTGACCTGGAATCAAGCAAGTGATCCGGTAAAAGTCGAATTTGAAAATCACTTCAATCAGGCGTATGCACTTACCAATACTCCGCGTATCTCATTTGAAAACCTGAAAGGAACCGGCAATGCTTTATCTGGAGAAGCTTTTCGATATGTTTTCATGGGCGCTCACATGGCGGTCGAAAATTCGGCAGAAGAAATAGGCCCTTTCTTACAGAGGCGTATTAATTTCTTAATTTCTGCGCTTGGTTCGATTAATACCAATTTCGAAAAACCTTCCGAAACAATTGATATTGATGTTGAAATACAGCCTTATATTATTGATAATTTGGAAGATAAAGTCTCTGTTGCTGTAAAGGCTGTTCAAGGACAGGTTTGGTCTCAAAAGCATGGCGTTATGTTTGCAGGTAACTTAGAACGGCTGGATGAAGAACTTGCTGAAATAAAAGAAGAACAAGCTGCTCGTAAGAATGAAATCTTAAAAACAGAACATAAAAACGCTTCTTAGTCAGAAAAAATACGGGGTTTATAATTTCGTTATTTAAAAATAGAACAGTTGGCGGTTGCTCCGGTGGGGTAGCCGCTATTTTTTTTACATATCAGTCTTATTTTAATTACGCAAAAGTTGCTCAACTGATATACTTTGTGTATCTTTGCTACATGAAACGAAAGATAAGAACATACGGTGGATACTTTGAGGCTTTTATGGATACGTTATCTGTAAAAGAGCAGGATAAAGTACAATATGCGCTACTTTTGCTTAAAACCCAAGATCGACTGCCAACCAAGTTTGTGAAGTTCATTAGAGATGGACTTTATGAACTGCGAATAGAATCAAATAGTAATATCTATCGTGTGTTTTTCATCTTTGATGATGGACAAATTGTGGTCTTGTTCAATGGTTTTCAGAAGAAAACACAAAAAACACCATCGAATGAAATAAAAAAAGCATTAAAAATAAAGGAGGAATATTATGGAGACAAACAATCACAAAATAGTGGATTATGATGTTGTGCTTGATGCGAAGTTTGGCAAAGAAGGGACACCAGAGCGGGCTGCAGCCGAGGAGAGAGCTAACGCTTTTTTCACTGGGATGATTATTGAGGAAGCCAGGAAGAAAGCAAAAATGACTCAAGCGGAGCTTGCTGAGAAGATAGGTACTAATAAATCCTATATATCCCGTGTAGAGAATGGAATTACTGAGCCTAAAGTTTCAACATTTTATCGTATTGCATCTGCATTGGGCTTGACTGTTGAGTTAACTCCTGCTATGTGATGGTTGAAATCAAAAACGACACTGAATATAAAGCCATTTGTCAAAGGATAGAAGAACTCCTTCCTATGACAAATAATGAAACACCTGCTACTGATAGGAGATTAGTTGAATTAGATATCTTATCAAATCTTGTAGCTGATTACGAAGAAGAACATCTTCCAATTGGAGAAGAATTGAAGTACCAAGGTTATTCAGGAACTGTCGAATATAGCAAAGAAGATGGTTGCTTGTTTGGTAAAGTTCTTGGTATGAAGAAAAGCCTTATAACCTATGAGGGAAGAACTCTAACAGAGTTAAGAAAAGATTTTGAACTGAGTATTGATTTCTATTTAGAAAACAGATAATAATAAAAGAGGCGCGATTCCTCCCCGGTTTCGCGTCTTTTTTATTTACTTTCCCACAATCGCCCGATTGTGGTTTACTACCTTCCTTAATATTTCCTTTCAATAAGTAAGCTATCTACTTTTATACCAAAGATTTTAAACGAAAATTCATACGGTATGAAAGAAAAGATTTTAGCATTACTCAAAACCAAATTCCCTGGGGTTGATGAAGCTACTTTGATCCGAATCGCAGAAAAGAAAGCGACCGGTGTAACGGATGAAAGCCAAGTACAGCCAATTGTGGATGGAGTAAGCTTTCAAGACGTGTTAAATTCCTATGGTGATTTCCGGGCTAATGGTGCAGTTTCTTCCGCAGTAATCAACTACGAGAAGAAACACAATCTGAAGGACGGTAAACCAATCGAGAACCCCAATCCGAACCCAGAAGAAAAGAAAGAAGATGTTCCTGTATGGGCGCAAACGTTGATTGATTCTAATAAGAATCTTTCGACTGAACTTTCGGCTTTAAAGCAAGAAAAGTTACAGGCTACCCGTCAAGAACAGATTTTGTCAAAGGCAAAGGAGTACGGTATTCCCGAAACACTTGTTCCCATGTTGAAAGTTACAGATGATGCGGACTTAGATGTCTTTATGAAGGACGCAAAGCAGACTTTCGTTAATGCGGGATTTGCAGAAGTGAAAAGCCCTGAAATAGGAGGAGATGACAAGACCGAAAGTGAAGCTATTGCCGGTATGATTTCGGAGGGCACAAAAACGATTGTTGAACAAAACAAAAATTAATTATGGCAGCAGGTACACATTATGATGTAACTCCGCAGTACGAACCGCAGGAGTTTTACCGTGTTGAAACTGGCGTTAGAAAGAGCGGCCCCTGGAAGTTGGACATTACCAATTTGCTTGTCGGTTCTTTCTTACCTGTATTCACTCCGGTTCAGGCTGATTTGGTAAAGCGCACACTGGTTCCGGTTCGCAACGTGAAAGTTGTAGAGGCCTACACCACTGAAGCAGATGCTTTATCCATCAAAATTGCAAAGAAATCGCTGGCTTATGTCGGCATGTTTATTGGAAGTGGCAAGAAAGGAGCGAAGGTAACCGCTATCGACAAGGCCAATAAGAACTATGACGTTCTGACCATCGAAGCCGCTTTTGGGGAGAATATCGCAAAGGATGCCGTTCTGTTTGAAGCGACCGCAGTAGGAGGCACAGCAAAGAAGAATACAGCAAACTTCGTTCTCTACGATGCGAAGAAAGTTGAAAGCGATGGCGTTGTTCTTTGTACTCTCCTGATGCAGGCCTATGAAGTGAAGGAAAGTAAGCTGAT
This sequence comes from Parabacteroides goldsteinii DSM 19448 = WAL 12034, assembly GCF_000969835.1. Classification (GTDB taxonomy): domain Bacteria; phylum Bacteroidota; class Bacteroidia; order Bacteroidales; family Tannerellaceae; genus Parabacteroides; species Parabacteroides goldsteinii. The sequence goes on along the minus strand of NZ_KQ033912.1, from coordinate 226,717 downwards.
CCTTCCGATCCATGACCTGGATAAAGTCGGATTGACAAGCCGTTTCCAGTTTGAGTATTAATCATTAAAAGTTTAGATATGAATTTGACCATACAAACTTTATTTACAGATCCTAACATCGTCAAGGCGGTGATTGATCGTGTGCTCCAATTGAGATTGGATACAATCTACTGGAAGCAATACGGTGATTTCTTGGAAACCAAACAGCGCGTTTTCAAGACGTATATGGGGACGGTTACAGGTGTTGTTGCCGGTTCTATTCTTGGCAAGAATGACCAGAAGCCGTTGAGAGAAAGACGTAACCTCGGAAGTGGTTATACTGAAATCGCTTATCTAGGTGACCGTTACCAAATGGATATTGAACGCCTGTCACAGTTGCAGGATATCATTGACAAGTTCAATGCTGCTAACACTGCTGACCAGCGTACGATTTTGCAGGAAATTATTGACTTTATCGTTGATGATTATCGTCAAATCCTGCTTGCTCCGCACAAGCGTATGGATATCGTTGTTCCGGAGTTGATGATGACTGGAAAGTCTGTCGTTTACATGGCGGATAACAAAGAAAACATTGAACTGCTTGACATTGAGTTGCCGTTCCACTTTCTTACTCCGGAAGCCGCGGTAAAAAATATGTTTATCTCTTACTTACAGCAGGAGATTCAAAAGCTGAAAGCCAAATACGGTGTGTTCTCTAAGATGATTATGTCTCGGGGAACATTTATGAAGAACATCGTAGGGGCTTCCGAGTTCGGTGACAAGTTCAAGATGATTCTTGGCGAGCGTGAGTTCATGGTTAATGCAGGGTTGGTGACTGACCAGATGGCCTCCAGTGTTTTTACAGGCATCGGACTTCCAGCGATCGAGATTAAGGAGGATTACGTAGAGAATCAGGCGGGCGAGAACGTGCAGATTTATGCTGATAACCGTATTACCCTGTTGCAGACAGACAAGGTGATGAAGATGCGCCACCATAAGCCGTATGTTATGACCGATCCGGTTCCGGGACGTTCTTATAATACCGCTGAAGGTCAGATGTCAGTATGTAACTATCGTGACGAAGAAGGTCGATACATGGAGTATACCGCTGAGTGGATTCCTGAATTTACTTCTCCGAATAAGATTGTGAATTTCGATTTATCAACCATGAACGCTGTCCCGGAGGGATAAGGAGGATTCTATGAAGATTAAAGTGATTGATATTTTCCGCGACAAGTTTACTGGCGAAGTGTACAATCCAGGTACAATCCTCGATTTTGAAGACGAAACCCGCGTGAAAGACCTTTCGGAACGCAAACTTGCCGAAGTTATCGAAGAGAAGAAAGCCTCTAAGGGGATTTTTCTCTTCGAACAGGAGTTTGAAAAGAAAGACGTTGTAGAAGCATTGAAGTCTATCGGTGTCTCTGTAACTGCAAATATGAGAGAGGGAACACTTCTTTCTAAAGTAGGGGAACTGGATGAAGAAAAGACTTCTGCTTTGAAAGAAGCATTAGGTATCGAATAAAAGGGATAGGGTAGTATCTCTATCCTTCCATTGTTTAATTTTATAAATCAGTAAAGAAATGAAGAATTTTATTTTTGCCATGTGTGGCTTTTTGATGATGTCCTTGGTTTCATTGGGCGTACAGGCATCAAGTATTAGTGAACCTATTTTGCCAAAATCAGATGTCGTGATGGTTGATGTTGGTCTGCCGATGACTCAGAACGAGGTGGTTAAAATCGTTCCAATGGATTACTTGGTGTTAACAGCACCGCAACCTGTATTTGTTATTGCTGAAAGTCCGGCTATTCAAAGCAAGCTGGTTGCTGTTCCTAAATGTCCGTTCCGATACGTATATAAATCGAAGTATTGTACGCATTATAGTTACACTGCATATAGTAGATTGATTACACCATATTAAGATGACGGTAAACGACTACATACAACAGAAGTTTCAGACATTCGGCATTCAGGTGTCGGAGGCTGACCTTTTGGATATGTGTCTTACCTCGAAGATAAGCGGAGAGGATGAGATGAATGAGGATTGCTACGATCGTGTCTCTGTGGCAATAGCGAAGTTCATCCCCTCTCTTTTGCTTCGAGCAACCTCTATCGGAGAAAGCGGTTTTTCTATGTCTTGGAATATCCAGGGGATTAAGGATTATTATTCCTTCTTGTGTAAGAAGCATGGTTTGAAAGATGAGTTGAACACCAATAAACCTAAAGTTTCTTTCCGGTGATGATATTCGCTCCACACATATTGCAGGTTAAAGTGACTAAGCCGATGGACAAGGATGGTTTCGGTCGGCCGATTCCCGGTACCGGTGGTGAAAGCTGGCAGGATGTATGTAAGTGCCGTTGTGATGATGTGAGTGCGGAAAAGAAAGTTTCTATCAATGGTGTTCTGTATGATTTCAAATATAAGGTAGTCTTTGACAAGCCGATAAAGGTTGAAGCAGGTGAGGAAGTCCGTTGTTTGAATCTTGATGGAAGCATAAGAGGGGAGGGGATTGCTAAAAGTCCCTTAGAAACAAACTATTTTCCTTACAGACAGATATGGTTGGAGTAGATTTTGATTTCTCAGATGTTGATGATTTCCTCAATAAAGGGGAATGGGAAGTCGAGAAGAAGATGATTGATGTGGGCGATGAAGCCGTGAAGTACGCAGAGGAACATGGCGATTATAAAGACCATACGCTCACTTTGAGAACGTCCAATGATTATGATGTTGACCAAAGTGGTTTAACTCTGAAAAACGAAGCGGAATATGCTTCATTCGTAGAATCCAAAGGATTTGATGTTTTGAGTGGTGCCGCTTTATATGCAGAGAAACGACTAAAAGAAGAATTTGAATGATAGTAACTACCGACATTGGAAACATTCTTTACCAGGATTGCAAGGCTTTCGGAATAGACATAGTGCCTGACGGTGAAACGCTGACGGGTGAATTGAAGTCTGAAAGGATTGCTATCCACGCGAAGAAGCAACAGCCGGGGACTTATTGGAGAAAGTCTTTCGCGGAAGTGAATCTTTGCGTTCCTGATTTTAGCGAGAGCGAAGCGAATACTATCCGTTTGAATGAACTTGAAAGAGAAGCTATGAAACGGTTTGATAAAGTGGTAAGCTCCTATGACGGTACAACCTATTGTTACTCTATTGATGCTATCGGCACAGAAGCGGAAACAGCTTTAAAGTGTCATTATGTGAATGTGAGGATTTTATTTGAAGTGTTAAATGTAAAACTATAAAATTATGATTTCAGCAGTAGGAATTAAAAAAATCTTGTATGCCGACACAAGTGTAGTTACGGCAGACATTACTCCCGAAATTGCAAAGACTTTGATTCAGGCGGCTATTACCGCTAAGAATGAAGTACAGAATGTGCATGGGGAAACGTGGCAGATTGAAGAATCGGAAGCCTCCGTTACTGGTCACAAGAATCAGTTGAACGGTCAGAATTATCGCTATGATACTACCCCTGGTGACATTACGCCTTCTTTTTCGATTGGACAATACGATTGGAAAACGAAAGCCGATATGATGGGTGGCGAAGCGGTCAAAAAAGGCGGAAGTGGTGCAGATAAAGATGAAGTGGTAGGATGGAAACGTCCGACAGGCAAAGTCGTTATTAACAAGGCTCTTTTCTGCCTCACAGACGATCATGTTTGGTTTATCTTCCCTAATGCGCAGATCGTCGCCCGTGAATCGAATACAGACAAGGCGATTGCCATAGCTGTCAAAGGATTAGTACAGACATCTAAAGTCGCAGGCGTTTCTTCTGAATACAACTATGAAGAAAGCGCGGTTGGCTCCTTGGTTGCAGAGGGTTAATAGGTGATAGATTTAATAAAAACTAAGGGTGGGAGTGGCTTGGTTCACCTTCACCCTTTTTAATTCTAAGAGTTTATGAATCAAGCAGCAGAATTGGTGTCAGGTAGCCTGTTAGGTGAAAGTATGGCTACGATAATCATTGGAAGGAAAGTATATACGGTCAATCCTCCAGCAATAAAAGTTATTTGCCGCGCTTGCTCGGCTTTTGCAAAGATCAGGCTAGAAGGAGATTATACAAAGTTAAGTGTGATTGGAGAAATACCGTGTAATGCTCCGCATATAATCAAAGGACTTTCTGCTTTGATCGTAGGTGATGTTAAGCATTGGAGGTGGAAGGCTTATAAGGTAAGCCGATATCTACAATCAGCCACGAATAAAGAGTTGAACGAAGCCTGGGAGACTATTTATCCATTAATTGGTGGTGAGGATTTTTTCGCCTATGCGTTTTCCATGAAGAACGCCGTAAAAATGATAGCGAAGGAAAAGTTGTAGGAAACGAGACTATGCTAGGGCAGATCGCTTCGTTCATGGAAGAGCTTCACCTGTCATACAGAGAGGTCTTTGAGGTGATACCCTATCGGAATCTAATCATCATGCAGAAAGATAAACTACATGAGGCCCATGGAGAATTGGTCAAAAAAATATCAGGGAAAGAATTAGCTACAAAGAGAAGAAAGAAATGAGTAAACTATATTTCAAAGTAGGTAGTGACTGGCAAGAGGTTGTTCGTCTTCGTAATGAGATAACCAAGTTGGAAGCACAGATAAAGTCTATGGATGCAAATAAGGCTCCACAGGCTGTTGCTGTGCTTAATACCCAGATGCAACAGGCAAAACAACAGATGCAGGGAATGATAACCGAAGCGGCCAAAGCCGGGGCTGTGATGGACAATGATTTTAAGCAGAAAATCTTTGAAGCCTCACAGGGGGTAAATAGCTTTACCGAGAAGATTATTGCTCAAAAAGCAGTGGTTAAAGACGTAGAAGCTGATGTGAAACGGTTGGGCGAAGCCTATCGCTCTGCTTTGAAGAATAATCCTTTATCCGCTAATAGTAAGCTCTCCGAATATACATCTGCAAAGAAAACACTTAATGAAGAAAAAGCGGCATTGTTCGGACTAACTCAGGAACAGGCTAATGCTCGATTGTCTGTTAAAAAACTTCGGGATGAATACACATTGTTTAAAGACGATTCTCAAAAGATAGTCACCGTAAATGAGGGTGTGGGTGTATCATTTAAAAAGATACTGGCCGGCATTGGTGGAGTGGCGGCAATTAAACATTTGGGATCAGAGATTATCAATATTCGTGGTCAATTCCGGTCAATGGAAGTTTCTTTGAATACTATGATTGGAGAAACAAAAGCAAAGCCTCTTTTGACTGATATTAAGCAATATGCGGCTCTATCTCCACTCCAGTTGAAAGATGTATCTTCTGCTACTGAAATGATGATCGGCTTCAATATAGAAGCAGAGAAAACTCCGCGCTTCATCCGTGCGATCGGCGATATCTCCCGGGGCGAATCACAGAAGTTCAATTCTCTTACTTTGGCCTTTTCTCAGATGTCGGCTGCCGGTAAATTGATGGGGCAGGATCTTAACCAAATGATTAACGCAGGATTTAACCCGTTGCAGATTATCTCAGAAAAGACTGGCAAGTCCATAGCTCAGTTAAAAGATGAAATGTCAAAAGGAGCAATCTCTGCTGAAATGGTGCAACAAGCATTTATTGATGTCACATCAGAGGGAGGAAAATTCTACAAGATGTCGGAAAACGCCAGTAAAGAAATGGCGGGTCAGATGTCTATGCTTCAAGATGCTATTGATAGTGTGTTCAATGAAATAGGTCAAAACAATGAGGGCGCTATTGTCAAGGGTATTCAGATGACAACCAAGCTTGTAGAAAACTATGAGACAGTTGGACGGGTATTAACAGGACTGGTTGGTGTTTATGGAACTTATCGGACAGCATTGATTCTTAACGCTGTTGTTGAACAAGGATTTAATAAGGCTATTTGGGCGAATGTTTCAGCCACAAAGGCTTATACTGCAGCACAGGTCTTATTGCAAAAAGTTCTTAAACTTAACCCGTATATTGCCATTGGATCCGCTGTTGTTTCTCTTGGCCTCGCATTTTGGGCGTTAGCAGATCATACAACAGCCGCAGAAAAAGCACAGGCCAATTACAATAAGCGAAAAGAAGAAGCAGCCCAAGTTGAAGATAAACACAAACAGGAGATTGAAAAACTTATCACTACTGCTCAAAATGAGTACTCTTCATCAATAGATCGGGTCGATGCTTTAAATAAACTAAAGGATGCCTATCCTGGTATCATTCAGAAATATATTGACGAAGAAGGTCATTTAAAGGATATTTTGGGTCTTAAAAAAGAAATAGCAGAAATTGATTCCCGAAAGATAATTGAAGATACGGATTCTATCGTTACAGATTATCAATCTCGAATCAAAACTCTTCAGGATGAGATTGCTTTTCGGCATCAAAACTACGGAAATGGTCAGTATAAAAATCCTCTCTTACAAAGTAAGACAACTAATCAATTAGAGAAGGAGCTAAAGCAACTGGAAGAAGATGTAAAACCTTATGCAAAAGATCAGCGTCAGAATCGGTTAAACCAGTGGCAAATTGATCTTAAAAAAGAAACGGACGCTAAGATCAAGACTGAACTTGACGAAGCAAAACGTCTGCAAGCTATGCGGAAGAACAATCCTTTATACACTTTAAATATAATGGAGGGTTCTTTGCGGGGCCAGATATCGGGTGAAGAGTTGAATACGCGTATAGATGTTTTGCAATCAGAGCTTGATCTTCGATCCCCAAAGTCTGAAACAAAGAATAAAGCCTATTGGGAGAAAAAGAAAAAGGAAGCAGAAGCTGCCCGCGACGCTTTGGGGGTAGAAAAGCAAAACTCAAAAGATTGGAATGAGTATTCCATGCAGATCAAGGAAGCCCAGAAGAATATTGATAAGTATTCTGATTCAAAAACGACTAAGCAAGAGAATCAGGCCGAAAAGCTTCGTAAAGAATCAGAGAAATACAAACTCTTTCTTGATAAGAATAAACGCATCCAGGATCGAGCGGAAGTCGATGCTCAGAATGAAATTACTCAAAGTATCATTGATGCTATGGAGAATGGTTCCGCTAAAACTTTAGCGCAAAGAGAACTCAATCACAAAAAAGAGATAGAAGCTATCCGTCGTGAAGGAGAAGACCGGAAACAACAATTGATTGACGGCGCTAGAACTGAATTTCAAGCTGATCCTGTTAATAAAAAAAGAAGCTTCGATCTTACCGAGTTCCTAAAAAACAAATCTGTTCAAGACCAATTTAAACGGATAGATGAGCAGACGGCTAATAAACTGGGTACGAAAAATACTAAATATGTCCGTGGTGATGATATGGTTGAACTCCTTGATGAATACAAAGACTATACGGACAAACGTCTTATTATCGAAAAGAAATTTAATGATGATATTGCTGTACTACAAGAACAACGTAAACAGGCTGAGAAAAGTGGAAACACGGGTCAGGTAGAGCGAATTGATCGGTCTATTGCACAAGCAACGAAAGATAAAGGTAAATCGCTAATGGGATTGGATTATGAGAAGTTGAAACAATCCCCGGAATACGTACGTGCTTTCGAAAATTTAAGACAGACATCGACAGAAACGCTAAACTCCCTGTTGTCCCAATTTGAAAACGCTAAACAGTCGGCGGCTCAAGTATTGTCGCCCGATCAACTTCGGGAATATACTACCACTATTCAGTCAATCATGGATGAACTGGATGAAAGGAATCCATTTCAGGCGTTAGCAGATAGAAAGAAAGAACTGGCAGATGCCGAGAATGAACTGGCGGAAGCAAAGAGACAACTCGATCTTGTAAACGATGGTGGTAAAATTGTTACTGGTGTAAAAAACTCAAAACTGGAAAAGGGTAAGATCAGCTTTGAAAACACTTATCTATCTTCTGCTGATGCACTTAAAAAATACAACGAGGCGAAAGATAAAGCTGCAAAGGCAAGTAATAGGTATCAGAAAGCGGAAAAAGAGGTAGCCGATGTCGTTGATAAACTATTTACCTCAATAAAAGATGTCGGAAGTACGATCGGAGGAACGTCTGGCGAAGTTCTTTCTTTCATTGGCGATATAGGCTTGTTTGTCACAAGCTCTATTAACGCATGGGAGACAGCAGCTAGTGCCGGCTCAAAGGCTGTTCAGGCGGTGGAGAAAGCTTCTGTTATTCTTGCTGTTATATCTACCGTAATACAATTGATGGAGAAGCTTTCTTCTCTATCGAAATCTGCCTATGAGCAATATGAAGCATTTGCAGAGAAGGTTAAAGAGATAAATTTGCTTACCGACGCTGTTAATGAGTATCGCATAGCTGCATTAGAAGCACAACAAGTAGAAAACAACTGGTTTTCAAAGGATAATCTCCAGAATTTACGCGATTATCGTAAGCTGCATGAAGAGGTTGCCAAAGCTTATAAAGATAAAGCAGAAGAGGATCAGGCCACATATCAGAACCAAAAAGGAGGAGGGTGGTTAACTGGTGGACTGAATGGTATAATGAACTGGCTTTCCCCTCTGGGTTGGTCTGGCATGTGGCAGAAGTGGACTAATCAGAATTACAAAGAGGGGACAACCGCAGCAATCGATAACCTTCGAATTGAGACAAGGAAAAAGAGTAAGGGTTTTCTCGGTACTGGCATTGGATCTAAATCTCAAAAAACAGAAGATTTAGCTTCATGGATTAAAAAGCAAAAAGGATGGGAAGATGAAGATTTATTTGATGAAGACAAGCTTATTAATGCAGGTTTAGCAAAGGAGGTTATTGAAAAGTTTGGAGATAAGTTAGTAGGTCAAACAAAAGAAACGCTAGAGGCTCTTATCGATCTTAGAGAACAGTACGATGAGTATCTGGATCAGCTCCATGAATATGTGAGTTCTTTGTATGAACCGCTTGTCGATAATGTCGTTGATAGTCTTTGGGATTGGCTGGATACGGGCAAGGACGCTTTAGATAGTTTTAAAGATTATGCATCTGATACATTTAAAGACATTGTCTCTGATATGATGCGTTCGATAGTTTTAAGTAAGGTTGTAGATGGCTTTGATAAGCAAGTTTCCGATTTATATGAGAAGTATGCTAAAGGAGATATTGATGAACAAGAATTAATGAAACAGGTTGCAGAAAAGACTGGTGAACTTGTCGATAGATACGAGCAGAATATGCCAACGCTTCAAGAGATTCTTGGTACTGTTAATGGATATTTTAAAGATGCGGGAATTGACTTAAAAGATAAAAATGCTAATTCTCAGTCCTCTTCTAAAGCTGTTTCTGTAATGGCTTCACAGGATTCTATTGATGAAACAAATGGACGTCTTACGGGCATACAGATGGCCGGTGAAGAAATAAAGGTTCAAAACGTATCTCAGTCCGAATCGCTAAATATCCTTACTGTAAAAGCTGATGCAATCCTGTCAGTTAATACCGATACAAGGAATATTGCCGATGAAATCCGAACTATTCAGGTAAACTCATATCTGGAACTGCAAGAGATAAGGGAAAATACAGGAAATTCGGCTAAATACCTGAAAGATATTAAAGCTGATATGGCAGAAGTGAAAAAGAATACTTCAGGCCTTAATTCAAGATAAAAATAGGGTGCTAATGTGTGGCACCCTATTTGTTTATTGCTTTGAAAAAGTTAGTTGTATTACGTAATGCCGTTCTTCATTTTCATCTATTTCTCCCATGATTATTTCATTGGAAGTTAGCTTGTAAGAATTTCCATTACGATGAATAACAACATCGCTTTTTGTGTAAGCAAAATAGTCCGAGAGAGAATAGGGCTCTTCTATGGAATCACTTTCATAGGGACTGTTTACAAAAACATACTGAATTGTTTTTTCCATGATAAATTGAATTTGAGTATATAAACAAAGGTACAAATAAAAATTATAAATTATGGCAGACTTAATAATTAATGGCTTTGATGCCTTTTTACAATGGGGTATAAGAATGGGCGACGGCTTTCTTGATGCAATCTTCGCCCCGGAACCTTTGAAGGAATTTATAGAGAATAAATCCCGGTTAAACAACGGTAAGCAAGTAGTCTATAATAACCCTAAGATCGATGAAAGAGATGTTACGCTGGTATTCACCTTAGAAGGAGAGACTCCGGATGATTACCTATCGAAATACAGCGCCTTTAAAACCGAACTTCAAAAGGGAAAAATAGAGATTAAAGTACCGGCACTTGGCAATCAGGTGTATCGGCTTACTTATCTCCGATCTGCTTCATTCGGATTAAATACTCCCCGTACTTTCTCAAAGATTTCGGTCAAATTCAATGAGCCTAACCCTAGTCAGGAAGGCAGGAAATAGCTAGTTTCCCACAAGGCTTTAATTGTGGGAAACGGAAACTCTAATTTTTAGGGCTTCTTTTTTTTATCACCGAAATTTGATGTGTTATGATTGACATCAAAGACACATCAAATAACAATCGTTTGTCGACTCAAGTTAATGAAGGGTCGATTTATAAATACACACTGCTGAAGGAAGAATATATTCTTTTGAAGTTCAGTGTGGAAAATCCTATCTATTTCCGGTTAGGTGACTATACAGATATATATGAAGGTTTATTTGAAATAGTAGATTTAGTTTTTCCGACTTACAACAAGTCTACTGGCGGATATGATTACGATCTCCGTATGGACGCTCATTATTGGAAATGGAAGCACAAAAAGCTTTTCTATGATCGTCAGAAGGGCAAAGAAGCCAAGTGGAGTCTTACTAGAACGCCGGATGCCCATATGTCAATTGTCGTTTCTAATATAGCGGCATTGGGTTATACCTATAAAGGGAAACCGTATGTATTTTCAATGGATGCTACGGTGAAGATGGAGCCTATTTTTATTCAGTATGACAATACTAACATCATAGATGGTATATCGATGATTGCCGAAGCCTGTGGTTGCGAGTGGTGGGTAAAAGAGAACTATATCTTTTTAGGGCACTGTGAAGACACGATAAAGGATGTCATTACTTTAGAAATGGGCAATGAATTGTCCGACATGACTCGTAGTGATAGTACATCTACTTACGCCACAAGAATTATTTCGTTTGGTTCAGAGAGAAATATTCCCAAAAACTATCGTCCTGATAGTGATGACTTAGTTATTGAAGGTGTTGTTCAGAGGCGATTAAAGTTGCCGGAAGGTATTCCATATGTTGATGCTTATCCTGATATGACAACCGAGGAGGCCATCGAAAATGTCGTTTTATTTGATAATGTCTATCCTAGAAGAATAGGAACGATATCAGAAGTAAACGAGACTAGAGGAAACATCGTTGATGAGAATGGGAAGCCTACAGGAGAGACTTATCCTATCTTCACAATTAGAGATGCCGGCCTAAAGAACTTTAAAAAAGAATACCTGCTTGATGAACTTCGATTTGTGTTTCAATCGGGGAGTATGAATGGTATGCATTTTGCTCTTGAATTGAAATCGAGTGATGATACAGGAACTGTCTTTGAAATTGAAAGGAACCAGAATTACGGTCAGTTCTTGCCGAATGACATAATGAAGCCTGAGAAAGATGGAACTTACATTCTCTACGGCTATGACACATCTTTCATATCAGATACACTAATTGGTGAAGCTGAACAGGAATTGCTGGAAGAAACACAGAAATACGTAGAGAAGAGCAAGATTGATCCATCTGTCTACGTCTGCCCAACTAACCCGGTAAGGTGTGCCGGTTACATAGACGGTAAACATAATCAACAGAAAGAAATTGATCTGGAGATTGGTCGTCGAGTGAAGCTTATCAATAATGCGTTTTTCAAAGATGGCCGCGAATCCCGCATCTATGGTTTTGAAAAGAAACTGGATAATCCGTTTGAATGTACTTATACCGTTGGAGAATCAACGCAGTATTCTCGTATTGGTGATATAGAAAACCGGCTGGATGAACTTAAATATAGTGGAAATACTTATGTGAATACAGGGGGAGGATCTGGAGGAATCTATGTTATTAAAACAAATGATTCCACGATTCCAACGGACCAGAATGTGTATTCCGCCTTAATGACTGACGCAAAAATCTACAAGGCTATAGAGGACAATTTACAAGACCTTGACGGCATGTTTTTGCGCAAAGATATTCCGGATACAGCGCATGGCGCGATTTCTTTTGAAGATATGGCGCAAAGTACATTGTTTGCCGAAGGTTACGAATGGGGAGCCGGTTGGGGGATCAATAATGAGGGATTAGGCTGGTTTGGAGAATTGAAGGTTCGGGATAATGTTTATATCGGTAAGATGTCCGGTTCTCCTTCGTCTGCCTCTGGTATGATGGGTTACGGTACTATACTGGATATGCAAAAAGCGTCTGGGGAATTTGATTATCTCCTTGCCCGTAAAGAGTTCCGTGTTAACACAATGGTCGTAAATGAAACATTGGGACTGAATGGCAATCGTTTTGTATCCGATTTCAATAAGATCGAATCTGTTCAGGAACTTTCGGATCGTTACCGTTGTAAGATTGACAAGATCGAAGGAATGATGTACATGAACATACGAGGTGACGATCTTATTTGTTGTCAGCAGTTCTCAGGTCTGTCATCCCATTATTATTATGGAGAGGTATTAGGAATTACAGAAGATTACTTCGACCTTAGAAAGCCTCTTTTAGATGGTCATTCTGTGCCGATGGCCGGTGATACGGTATTCCGTGCAGGTAACGATTCCGATCCAAATCGACAGGGTGTAATCTATTTGGCAACATCGGATACAAACGCGCCTTATATAGACGTATTAGATGGTCTGACATCTCCTGATATGACTGATAAAACAAAGGTTCGTATTGGTAACGTATCCGGGATAACATCAAAGTATAAGGGCAATTTAGGACAGTTGGGTTATCATCATGGTATTTACATCAAGGGCGGTATCTTTGAAGAATGTGATATCTACCTGGAAGATGGAACAACTGTTTACCAGTCATTCCAGATTATAAACGGGAAGTTGGAAAGTGAGATATCTTCTATCAGGGATGCTATCAACGATAACGGTAACAATATCCTGTCCAATCCGACATGGACGGCAGGACTGGATAAATGGGACTATACTCAGGATATCAATTTATTCTCTGCAACAAATGGGTGGCTGTGGTTTAATGCGGCTTTCTATTCTGATAAAAAGAGTTCAGTTGAGGTGATCCGGGACAGTGCATCCCGCGTTCTTCGTATGTATAAAAGCGGTATAACACAGGTTAATGCAAACCTGCAAAGCCGGGAATCTGGTACATACGTGATGCGTATCCGATACAAGGCTATAACAGCCGGAACATTGACCTATGGATTCTCAGGGAAAGAACTTTATAAGTCAACTCTGGTAACAGCCACAACAGACTATCAGGAAGAAACAATAACAGCAGAATGGGATGGTACTGGGGATTTCTCCTGCACTTACTCCGGTGACATATACATAAAAAGCCTTACGGTTATTTCAGATAGGATTGCAGCAATCAGAAATGAATTCGAAACAAAGATCGAACAAACGGATCAAAAGATAGAATTACTTGCTACGCGTGTCACTACAACAGAAGAAGGTGTAACACAGGCACAAGCGAGCATTTCTGTTATGGCTGATGAAATTGCATTGAAAGCTACAAAGGATGAGTTCAACGCTTTGGGCAGGCGGGTTACTGCGAATGAAGCTTCGATCACTGTAAATGCGGATGCTATTAAACTGAAGGTGTCCCAGATTGATTTTGACAGCTTGGGACGTCGGATTACATCAGCGGAATCGTCAATAGAGACAAATGCTTATCAAATAAGTTTAAAGGCTTCTCAGTATTCGGTCAGTAGTTTGACTGGTCGTGTATTATCTGCGGAATCGGCCATACAAGTCAATGCGGATAATATCAGTAGCAAAGTAGCTGTAACTGATTACACCGGGACGAATATTGTCAGTATGATCAACCAGACGGCTGATGCAGTGAAAATTATGGCGTCAAAAGTAGATATTCAGGCGTATAACTTGAATATGATCCGGAACTCGGGAGAGTGTCAGAACACCGTTTACTGGCAGGTAGACGGTGGAGCTTCTAATTTATCAGTATCGAATGGTTCTATTTCTGTTAATTTTTCAAACATTTCCGGGTGGTTATACAATCGAAGCCTGGCCGGTATTCAGTTGTTGGTACGCAGGAAATACACATTACGAATTAGCCTGTATTCTTCGGTATCTACAACTGTTACAGTATGGATCGGACCATATCAAACCGATATACCAGTATCGGTCGGAGACAGAGAATATACATATACGTTTACTGTTTCCAGTAATACGGATGCTCAATTCTTTTGTATGGCTTGTTCGACTTCCTGTAGAATGATGGTACACCGAGTAAAGTTTGAAGATGGTGAATACGCAACTCCCTGGACACCGAATCCGAACGATTCGATCTATTCTCTTGACTCCGATCTGGTAGCGGCTTTAAACGGTACAACAATTTCCGGAGGTTTACAGCTGACGACAAAGATAAAACTAGGATTGTTGTCGGGTGGTGTGTGGACTGAACAGGGTGGTATATCTGCGAACATTGATAATATCATGTTGTGGGCGGGCGGTACCTATGACCAGGCAAAAGCAGGAAATGTAAAGACTATACTTCGTCATGACGGCTCTTTAAAAGCAGAAGGTGAATTTGAATGTGGTTCAAAAACAGGAAATAGATGTTTGTTATCCGGTGACGGACGATTCAGAATGTTTCGTGGAGAGGTGGAAATACTAAACTTAGGGTATTTTGTAGAAAGTGATACATACTACTATCCTTCATTGAGTATGACAAGAAAAACAAGTTCAGGAACTGCTTTTGGTGGAGTGACTTTAAGTCCTACAGAATTGCTGTTTTCCAGTCCGGACGGACTAGGGTGTCTGTATGGAAATAATAATATGATATTTAATATAAACAAATTCCCGACTTCAGGAAGCATGGTAGGTGCCGTGTATAGGGATGGGAATACTTTAAAAATAAGAACATCATGAAAGTAAATTTTAATGTAGCGTTTAAGAATTTCGATGGAAAAGATGTAACTGAAACGTATCAAGAAGTTGTACGTGAAGAAGTGAACGGGGTAGTAAAAGATGTCGTAAAAGATAAGGTTAAAACTCAAATGATTTATCGTATGGTAGCCTCTATACTCTTTGTTGGCAAAGAATGTAAAGATGTAGATGAAAAAATGGCTTCATTCAATTTATCTCAGCGCATTTACAATGCAAAGGGAGCGATAGAGGTAACAACAGAAGAAGCCGCTTTGATAAAAAAGTTAGTTGCAAACTCTCTTATCGCTGGGGCTTATGCTCAGGTTGTGAATTTATTGGAAAATGGTACATCAAAAAAATAGTATTATGGAAATAGTATCGAATAAAATCAATCAGATAGCAACAACACAGGCTTGTGAAGGTGTAATAAATACGTACACCTATTCTCAAGATGTCGGACAGCCGGTAACGGATATCCGGATCGAAATATCTAAAAACGGTAATAAGGTTGCCGGAGCTAATTACATGGGTAGTTCTAATCGACTTTTGATCGACGTAAATGATTACAAGTTTCTGACACTCGGAGAGTGCAAGGCTGCTTTGTCTGCCATGTTGGATGATATTGAAACAATTCTTGCAGATGAAGATCGTATACAATAACATATTGCCTGTTAAGGGGTTCACAGCTATGAACCTTTTCGGAATAATCTTTGCCCGAAATGAGTACAAACCCCTTGCCCGGCGAATACAGAATCATGAAGCCATTCATACGGTTCAAATGAAAGAAATGTTGTACATTTTTTTTATTTCTGGTATCTGGTGGAGTGGTTGGTTAAACTCTTTCGTTATGGTCGGAATGCTTACGAAAATATCTCATTTGAAAGAGAGGCTTATACATATCAGTATGACTACTCTCATTTAGAAAAGCGGAAAAAATATCATTGGATTAAACGACTATGACACAGGAAGAATTTGATAGTTTAGTTCAGCGGGTAACGAATGCGTTACAGGGAAGTTCAAAGATGGTAACCGATCTTAGGGTAGTAAAATCCCCGGTTGGTGTTAATCTTCTTCCGGGAGTACTCGGTGGAGAACTTGTAGCCTTGGAAGCTGCATCTTTAATGGGGACAGACGGTAAAACCCCATTATTTGAAGTTGGTTCTATTTCTTCCGGATTGGATGCAGATGCCTCTATTGAACTGTCAGGAACAGACCCATCCGGTAATCCTATTTATAAAATAGGTCTTGTACTGCCTAAAGGAGATGACGGTGCAATTCCTTTTTTGGAATTTGGAAGCATTTCAACAGGAGAACCAGATACGGATGCGTCAGCCACTTTTAAAGAAAATGGAACGACAGAAGATGGACGACCAAAGTATAAACTATTCCTTACTATACCACGAGGAAGTAAAGGGAATAAGGGCAATGACGGAAAAACTCCGGTAATGGAAGCCGGAAGTGCATCTAAAGGGCAGGAACCGTCTGTGTCTATAATTCGTAACGGTGATGATCCATCTGGTAATCCAAAGTATAAAATAGACTTGGTTCTACCACAAGGTGATGCTGGTAAAAATCCGGTTCTTGAACTTGGAGAAGTTATGACAGGTGAGCCAGGCTCAGAGGCTTCTGCCGTCTTTATTCCGGTCGGACAAACCCCAGAAGGTAATCCGAAATACTCTCTGAAACTGACCATTCCTAGAGGGGATACGGGATTGCCTGGTAAGGGTTCCGGGAATGTCTCTGTAAATGGCTCTGATTTAATCAGAGGAAAACAATATCTTTTTGTTCCTTCTTCCGGTGGAAGTACAGAAGGTTTTTTTGTTGAGTATATCCCTTTTAACGATGCAGAGTTGAGGGAAGAGATAGGACGAAATCTACAGTTGGCAAAAACATATACCAATGAGCAGATAGCCGGTATTGTTCAATTCGACATAAAAGTAGTCCTGGTACTGCCGGATACAGGAGTTAAAGGAACGATCTATTTAGTTCCAAAAACAGGATCAGGAAACGACGTTCACAATGAATATATCTGGAATGAAACTTCTGGCAAATTTGAATTGATTGGTTCTACTTCTGTCGATTTGTCTGATTACTATACTAAGAATGAAGCCAACGAACGTTATGTTTTGAAGGAAGCAGGGAAACGTTTAATGACGAATGCGGAAGGAGCAAAGCTGGAAGGTATAGAATCCGGTGCAAATAAGTTTGTCCTGCCAACAGGGGAGGGATATAACTTTATTCCGGCAGGTGGGGCAGTGGGACAGGTTTTAACAAACACTGCTCCAGGTGTAGCTGAATGGGGAAACTCAAATAGTGAATATATCGAAATAGGTGATGTTACTCAAATAAATAGAGTACGAACCACTAGTGAATTGGATTGGGGTTCATTTATAAACGGTAACACAATAGAGGATATGGAAAGGGCATATCAAGAAAATATACCTATATATTCCCGATCCGAAGGTCAGTATCATTCATACAAGAAAGGTTATTCCCGATGTACTTCCATCATGCAAAGATATGATGGGGAGGTGGTTCATTATTTGTTATCTTTTGTCATATCCGAAGGTGTTACAAATTCTGACAATATGTATCATTATTTGCTGGATTTGAGAGGTGTAACAGGCGATGGCTGGCGGGATGCTACTGTAAGGGCAGCATGTACATACGCCAAGACGGTCATTACTTCTGGTGAGAATATTCCTTTTACTGGCGGTTATGTGGTGTTTGATATGAGTATTAGCAAAAATTTGCTAATTGTTCCAGCAGGATTTTATCCACTTCATAACTCGGTTACTACTTTGCTAATTAGAAACACAAGTAGTTCAACCACTAAAATAACTTTTACCATCAAGTTAAATGCCAATGCTGGTTTAGAAGGTTCAAAACTGCTTATTGTATCAGAATTGCCAGAACTGGCAGGTAAAGAAGCGTGCGAACTTAGCATATTATGGGCGGACTGGAAATATACTGTTCGTGCGTCTGAACCTTTTATTTATAATGAATACGTAGAATAATGAACAGAAGAAGATCAATGCTTTTTGCTTCTGGAATGATAGAGGTCGCCCAGTTGGTGGTAATCAAATCATCAGGAATTTACATAGTACCTGCCAATACGGTAAAACTCGATGTCTTTCTGGTTGGTGCTGGTGGTGGAGGTGGTCTGCCAGTAGCATCCACATCTTATGGTTCCTATACAGCAGGATATGCTGGGGAAGGTGGTGCAGTTGTATATCAGGAAAACATGCCATTCATTAAAGGAGAAGAAATAAATGTTGTGATCGGACAAGGTGGGAGTGCTGCAACAACAGCCAATAATGCGGGAAACAAAGGAGGTGATACATCTTTTGGAACTCTCATTGCATTGGGTGGTAATGGTGGAACTGCCGGAACAAATTCATCGCCATCAATCGGGAGTGATGGAACAGCTTGTCCATTTGGAGATATAGAATCGGAAGCTGTTACGTCTTCTGATTTATTTGGTGCAAATGGTGGAGATGGAAGTACTACCACTACGGCTAATGTAGGAGGGAATACTGGCGCAGGAAAAGGGGCTAATCGTTCTACAGCTGCTGCTAATGCTGCTTTTTACGGTGCTGGTGGTGGAGGTGGCACTATTTATAGAACTTTTAGTAATACGATAAGAAATCCAGGATTAGGATATCAGGGTATTGTTATATTGAAAGTTACCCGTATGATAAAAGAAAGTGAAATACCCCTTGTTGAAAAATTTGAGATAATCACTGATATATCTCGGACCTCTTGGACTGTGCCTGACAATACAAAAAAAATAGACATCTTTATAGTAGGTGGCGGAGGTGGTGGTGACGGTTCAAACTCTGTAAACACTAATGGAGACTGGGTCAGTGGTGGCGGAGGTGGAGAAGTATTATATGTAGAAGATATTTCTTTCACAAAAAATCAAATATTTGAATTATCAGTTGGGGATTGGACTGCTTTATCGTATGGTGGTGAAAAAGGAAACCCAACAACATTTGGAGAATATACTGTAGCAGGAGGAGAAGCGGGAAAAGAAAGCAATGGTGGATATCCTTACACCAAAGATGGTACACTTTGTCCTTTTGGAGACTTATCTCATATAGACCCGGAATTGACTGCAATAACAAAATATGCGGCAACCGGTGGTTATGTAAGATATTCTAATGGTGAATTGCAGGGATATTCAGGTAATAAAACCGGCGGAGGTGGTGGCAGTATTAAGGGCAATGCCGGAAATGGTACATTCTATGGATCCGGTGGCGGTGGCATGGGAGTCTCTAGCGGCCAGTTTTCTCGTCCCGGAAGAGGGTATCAGGGTATAATAATAATCCGGTATTATGTAAGAGAGCTTGAATAACACCGAATTTATATGCAGATGAAAAATAAATAATCATGGCAACAACACGAAGAAAAGCACATTCGTAAATTGGTATTGTAGAAATATTAAATATAAAAATAATGGAGAACTACACAGATAAATTCCTTTTTGGGCTGATTGAGTTTTTTGCTTGGGCGAAATGGCTTTTCTTCCTGGCTTTAGTTTTGACGCTAGGTGATCTGAAGTTTGGTATTGAAGCATCTCGATACAGGAAAGACCCGATCAAACGATCGCGAGCTGTCCGGCGTACAATGGATAAGATTACAAGTTATATCATTTGGGTTGTAATGGCTTATTCGTTCGGCCAGGCTTTCGGGCAACCATTTGGGATCGACTTGCTACCGCTTATAATTCTACTCGTTATATACGGTGTTGAGTTAGAAAGTATATATGTCAACTACTTTGCTGCACGTGGAAAGCATGTAAAGGTGAAGTTCTTGAATTTCTTTGGAAAGAAAACAGATATAATAGAAATAGAAGGAGATAAAAATGAGACAGATAAATAAAATCATAATACATTGTACTGCATCACGTAAGGGACAACCCCTAACAGTTGCAGATATTGATCAAATGCACCAAACACGCGGATGGAACGGTATCGGCTATCATTACGTAGTTTATGCCGATGGATCAGTTCATAAAGGGCGACCAGTAGAAAAAGCCGGGGCGCACGTTTCAGGGCACAATGCGGACAGTATAGGTATTTGTTATGTCGGTGGACTAGATGGTTCCGGGAATCCCAAAGATACTCGTACAGAAGCGCAAAAGGCGGCCATCCGTGAATTGGTAAATGAATTGTGCCGGAAGTATCCAAACGTTGTAGAAGTAAAAGGTCACCGAGATTATTCGCCTGATCTGAATGGTAACGGTGTGATTGAACCTTTTGAATGGTTAAAGGCTTGTCCCTGCTTCGACGTACAGTGTGAATTTACATCGTTTCTCCCTAATGTAAATATAAAACCATGAAGGGGCTTGTATTACTCTGGTGTATGTTTCTTTTGTTTGGATGCGGAACAAAAAAGCAGAGTTACAGATCGGAAACGGTTAGTACGGCTGTCAGTAGTCAAAAGGATAGTACACATGTTACGGAATCTGTTCAACGAACAATTACGGAGCTATTGGAGTATAGCGGAACCGGTATCATAACTATAACAGAGTTATCCAAGCCGGACAGCATCGGGAATCAATATATTGTAAAGACTACCCAGATGGATATCCTTTCCGAACAAAAACGATCGGTGACAACAGAAGAGAATGGTGATAGGCAGGAAACAGATACATCTGTCAAAATGAAGGATGAAGGTATAAAAGATGTCGTTACAAATGATGTGTTGATTGATCGGGGGGCTGTTTTACCTAATTGGGTATTTGGGCTGATTGTTATTCTGTTCGGTTGCATGGGCTTGTGGATAGCTAAGAATTTTAAATAGTATTTTTTCTCATAGTAATAGTTTAGTTAGTAATTGTAGGCCGCTTTGCCTGAGATAGGTAGAGCGGTTTTAAATAAGTAAGGTTTTGAAAAAAATAGTGATATGAATAATTCCTTTGAACCACAAAAATTATGCTTTAGGATAAAAAAACATATATTTCATACTAATTTAGATAACTAAAACGTTATATATTTGCAGAGAGAAAAAAATGTTATGTTAGATACAATACGAAATATCATATCTTTTATAGCGACATTTCTGATAATCAGTAGTGTCTCTATATTATTTTTGAAGTATATTGTATCTTTGTTTGTTCATAAATATGATTATAAATATACAGGATATAAAATTATTTTGATTGGAGTAATTATAGCTTTAGCGTTAATGCCATTTTATTATTTCCCTTGTTAGTATTTTTCTCTAGAATTGTTTAATTCTTCGAGTAACTTGACTGCATATTCCATATTCTGTGGTGTACTCATATCTAATGAATCAAGTGAACTTTTAATGCTTTCCTTTAAATCTCTATCCACTTCTCTATCAAGATATTCATTGTACATGCCAATTAATCCATCAGTGGATAGGTCAAAATTGAAATTACCGGCGTTAATTTTCAATCCACCTCCATTGATTGATAAAATAGAAAGCCCAACTAGACCTAAAATTAAGAGATGTTTAGAACTTAAACGAACATTACCTGGAGATTCCAATTGTATCTTCATAACAAGATTTGCAGTTGTTTCAGGTATTCCATATTCAACACAAAAATTATCGACAATCTCAAAAATTTTGTATATGGCGAAAAAATTGCCAGCATTGATATCACCTTCTGTATTAATGCGGAGTACTAAATGAGTTTCATCATCTTTTACATAAAAATCATTTAATAAGCTGTCAATGTATTGAGCATAATCATCTACTCCCGAAATAATATGTCGTGAATTGAACATTAATTGTAATGAAGGATTTAATTTAAACTTGACAGTTGATTTTTTCCAATTGACTGTACGTCTTTTAGCAAAGGGACATAGGTCTGCTGAATGTAAATACTTATCTTCTGCCTCATATACATCACTTGTAATAATACCAAAACTAACGTAGTGAGAACTTCTACCAGGAACAACAACGAAATCTCCTATTTTCATGTCACGATAAAATTTGAGTATTTGCGATGCTGGATAACCTGCATTAGTTATATTTTCATTTCGGTCTTTCAGTTTCGTGGCAAGAACGTCTTTAGATAAATTATCACTTTCAGGAAGAGCCTTTAAATCTTCTGTGGTTATTTCATTATATCCTATAGCAATGAAACCATCCTCTACAAATTCTTTATAGAAATCTCCACCCATTGTTCTCATCATCCAATATTTGACTTCTGAATTGATCGATGGATCTAATATAATGTCTATTTGTTCCTCCATAGTAATAATAAAACTTATGTTTTGGAACCGGCATGTTCTTACTCCATAAGCTGAAAATATCTTTTAGCATAATTTGAATAGATGCCGCTATTCAAAACGGTTTACTTAACAATTGCAAAAGAACAAATAAAGATTTAATTTGACAAATATCAAAGTGTGTAATAAGTACTTTTCAATTCAATATTATTGGTGCTTTATTATAGTAAATAATTTTTTTTGTTAAATGTGTGAAATAATTCGTTGAATATTTGCGTAATAATCAAATGCTGATTATATTTGTGGTGTCTTGAAGAGACAGAGATGATTGATTTGATGGAAGGTTTCAAAGGCCGAGAGGAAATGCTTGATTATTTAAGATTCCTCTTCCGAAATGAAAAGGAACTCATTGAAGATGGGTGGTTTTCAGAATCGGAATTCTTTGAAGAAGTTTATTCAACAGTAGTTGTACTGGCGGAGGAACTAAACAAAGAATGAAAGTTTTAGGTGACCCCTTCGGGGGTTACCTTTAACATTCGTTAATATTCACATCTCTGTGCTCTTTGAGTTTTGTTGAACATTTATAATAAAGCTATGACCGAAGATTTGAGAAATAGAATAGATGGAATGATAAAAAGCATGCATCTATTACGTACGGAATCAGGTACGGTTGAATTTGACAAACTGTTTAACGAAGTAAGGGAGTTGGCTACAACTTCGGAAGAACGTAGGGAGGCTGGGCTATATCTTCGGGAACAGATGCGTATGCGTCGGAAGAGATCCGATATTGATATAAAAAAAATAGTCAGGGAAGCGCAAGATGTCGTTTCTTTATCGTATATTGCAAAACAATATTTTAATAAGGATAGAAGTTGGCTTTACCAGCGTATTAATGGAACGTTAGTAAATGGTAAGCCGGCTGCTTTTACAGAACAGGAACTGACGATTTTAGCCAATTCTTTAAAGAATATAGGTCTAAAACTTTCGGAAATATCAAAATCAATCAATCAAAGTCTTTAAGACGGAAGGGCTTCCACGGGTTGGAGGCCTTTTTTCTAAGGTATTTAGTCAGGTTCAAATACGCTTTTGATTACACATTTGTATTTAGTCTGCCGGGCTTTTCATTCGGGGACAGAATAGGGGAGATTTTGGTTTCAGTTTGGTGTTGAATCGTTCCGGTGATATAGTTGGCGAGTTTTGATTGAATGTTGATTTTTCGGAGATATTCATATAGAGAGAAATAGAGTTGAAGAAGTCGTATGTTCTGGTAGAACAACAAAAAAGGTTTGAAATTCAATTTCAAACCTTTTTTTATTTCTCCTTTATTCATTCTCTTTTCCCCATCTGAAGCCGATGCGATCCAGTAGTTGGATGCGTTCGCTGCTGAGTTTACCTCTTCTTTTCAGATAGCCCATTCGCATCCACCAGGAGTAAAGGGATTCTTCTTTTTCGTTCTCGGTCCCAGTCCTTGAGCGAGGGTATCGTTTTTCGTTTGTTATGAATTCGCTGAACTCATGGTACCTTTCGAGCCATATCTTTTCGAGCCGTTCCGGCGAACGCCCGTTACTTGACTGGCTGTCGGACCAGTCAAAACCCAGGTCGGTCAGCTTTTTGATCTGCCTGGGGGTTAGCGTGATGGTTGTATCGCTGCCGTTTTTGTAAGCTCTCATTTTGCTGCACCATTTAGCCAGTCGCGATTCCTCCTGGTCTCTGGTGTGGGCAGGCCAACGGCCGGTGTTGTTGTAGTAATCCCTGACCAGATTGAACGATTCCTTCCAGCTTCTCCTTTTGTTGTACGTATACCAGTTGAATCCTATGTCATCCAGCAATTTGATGCGTTCTTTATTCTGTTTGGTCTTAGGTGTGTTTTTTCGGGTGATTTTTTGGGTTGCACACCAATTGGACAATTTGATCTCTAACGGGTCTGAAGCACTGCTGGAAGGCCAGCGCTGTTCTTTTTCCAAAAAGATTTTCAGGTTATTATAATTATTCTGCCACTGTTCCGTCTTTTTCCGGATCTTGTCTGCGTCGATTCTGTCGATTAATCTAATCTGTTTTCCTATAAGTTTTTCCGGAGAATGATTTTTAAGGAATCTGCATCTGCTAATCCATTGGCCCAAACTTCGTTCTTTTGCCTCTTTCGCCGTAGGCACAGGCCATTTGTTATGTTTATCGTAAAAGACAATAATAGCACGCAAGATGCCGTTTCTTTTTTTCTTTCTTTTATTCATATACTTACTACTCTGGATCTTCTTTGTCTGTTATGTATGCTCAAAGATATTCAAATATTTGATTTTTAGTCATATCATTTTGACAGAATGTTATTTTATCCCTGTTTTCTATGCTTTTTTACAGGAATATTCACTTCTGTTTTCAAAATACCAGAATCTCGTGAAGATAAATGAATACAAAGCGCTTGTATTTTATCCGTTATGATGTTGTTTTGATTCGCATTATATTTTGTCAACCAGCATCAAAAAGGCTTTCTTTTAGTTCTTATTTTTAGTCTGATTTCTACTTTTCATCCTTTTAGGGAGATTGTTAAAAAAATCATCCGTATGATTTCATAAATCCATCCGCACAGTATGCACAAAACTTCTGCCCGTTGTGCCCTTTGTGAATTGGTAAAATGCCTTCTCCAGCCGCTCCGTATTGCTTACAACAAACCGATTGTAGTCACCAGCGGTTATCGTAGTCCGGAAGTAAATCGCCTGGCGGGTGGTGTCCGTTCCAGCCAGCATGTGAAAGGGGAGGCGGCAGATTGTTATGTCCCTGATATTTATTTCCTGTTGGATACTCTTAAAAAGAGCGGCCTGCCCTTCGACCAGGCTATTCTCTACCGAAAGAAGCATTTCCTGCATTTATCATACCGGGTGAATGGAAAGCAGAGACGTCAGGTATTATATAGATGAATAAAAATCCCCCAATCGCAAAAAAATATTTGTGAGTTTTGCAATTGGGGGATATTCACTATATCAGAAATGATTAATTCTGTTCTTTCAGGATCACATCGTGTGCACCACCTTCTACGATACTTGTTGAAGAGACCAGTGTGATCTTGGCATTTTTCTGTAAATCAGGAATTGTGATGGCTCCACAGCTACACATAGTAGCTTTGATTTTACCTAATGTCAGATTGAGGTTGTCTTTCATTTTTCCGGCATAAGGCACGTAGCTGTCTACTCCTTCTTCAAACTTCAGTGAAGCTGTGCCTCCCATATCGTAACGTTGCCAGTTCTGGGCGCGGTTTGAACCTTCACCCCAGTATTCTTTTACGAAATTATTGCCGATGCGCAGTTTCTTTGTAGGAGACTCGTCGAAACGGGCAAAATAACGTCCCATCATCAGGAAGTCGGCACCCATTGCCAGGGCAAGTACCATATGGTAGTCATGTACCAGGCCGCCGTCGCTACAGATAGGAACATAAATACCGGTCTGTTCTTTATATTCGTCACGCGCCTGGGCGACATCGATCAGGGCAGTAGCTTGTCCGCGTCCGATACCTTTCTGTTCACGGGTAATACAGATAGAACCGCCACCGATACCTACTTTGATGAAATCGGCTCCGGCTTTTACCAGATATAAGAAACCTTCTCTGTCTACCACGTTTCCGGCACCAACCTTAACTTTATCGCCATATTCTTTTTTGATCCATTGCAATGTTTCGCATTGCCATTCGGAGTAACCGTCGGAAGAGTCGATACATAATACATCTACACCGGCTTCAACCAATGCGGGAACACGCTCCATATAGTCGCGGGTATTGATACCGGCACCAACCAGCAACTTTTTATCTGCACCGGAAAGTTCGTTCGGGTTTTCGCGGTGGTTGTCATAATCCTTGCGGAATACGAAATAAGCCAGATTCTGGTCTTTGTCTATGATAGGAAGTGTATTCAGTTTATGATCCCAGATGATCTGGTTAGCTTCTTTCAACGAGATGCCGACTTCGCCGACGATCAGTTTGGAGAAAGGAGTCATAAACTCTTTTACTTTTGTGGAAAGATCGTCTTTTTCGGCACGATAGTCGCGGCTGGTAACTAATCCGAGCAGTTTACCGTTAGGAGTTCCGTCATCGGTAATACCGATTGTGGAATGTTCTGTCTGATTAACCAGGTCGATAACGTCGGCCAACGTGTTTTCGGGAGTCAGGTTAGAGTCGCTGGTGACAAAACCTGCTTTGAACTTTTTCACTCTTCTGACCATCTCTGCCTGGCTGGCGATTGGCTGTGAACCGAAAATGAATGAAAGACCACCGTTACGGGCCAGTTCGATAGCCAGCTCAGGACCGGATACCGATTGCATGATTGCCGAAACAAACGGGATATTTAATTCAATAGGAGACTTCTCGCCGACATTGTGTTTGACAAGTGATGTTTTCAGTGAAACGTTTGTGGGCACACATTGTTTGGTGGTCAAACCGGGAATAAGCAGGTATTCTCCGAAGGTTCTAGATACATCGTTTAAGTAAACTGCCATATGATTAATATTTACAGGATGAATTTTTGTGCAAAAGTACTGAATTCTGTTCAGATATGTTTTCATTTAGGTGCATTTTTCATACTAATTAAAGGACTATTGTCTGAGGAAGGGAGGTATCGGAACTTTTTCAGCGGATGGAATGTTATATATGTGAATTAAAGAGGAGGAATATTTTATGAAAATGGTAGTAGATAAGGCGAACTCTCGTGGATATGCAAATCATGGTTGGCTTAAAACATATCATACATTTAGTTTTGCAAATTATTACAATCCCAAAAGGGTACATTTCGGGATGTTGCGTGTGTTGAACGATGATACGGTTGCTCCGAGCGAAGGCTTTGACACACATCCGCATAAGAATATGGAAGTGATATCCATACCGCTGAATGGCTATCTGCGTCATGGCGACAGTATACAGAACAGTGAAACCATTACCCCGGGTGATATCCAGGTGATGAGTGCCGGTACAGGTATTTTCCACAGTGAATTCAATGACAGTGCCGAACAGCAGCTTGAATTTTTGCAGATATGGGTTTTCCCTCGTGAGGAAAATACGAAACCGAAGTATAATAATTATGATGTACGTTCTTTACTGAAGAAGAATGAGTTGTCGTTGATCCTTTCGCCTGACGGTGAAACACCGGCTGCGATCAACCAGGATGCCTGGTTCTCGATAGGTGAACTGGATGCGGGACAGATCAAGGAGTATAAACTTCATAAGAAGAGTACAGGCGTTTATCTTTTCGTTATCGAAGGAGAAGTGGAAGTGAATAACACAGTGCTTTCCAAACGGGATGGTGCCGGTTTTTATGAAACAGACAGTATTACGATAGAAGTGCTGAAAGATTCCCGGATCTTATTGATGGAAGTTCCGATGAATTGATAGTATCTGATCTTTTGGGTGAATATGAATCTGAAAGAGTCTGAAGGAGGTATGTCAGGAATGGCACACCTCCTTCTATTTTTTTAGTAGTCCCTGTCAGACAGGAAATCGATCATCCGCAGGATGGCCCGGCTACAGGCCGGACAGAAGGGGGCATAATCACGCATCATACAATGGTCCATCGGGCGATAGATACCTTTGGGTATGTAACCGCCTCCTTCAAATACACCGGGTTTGTCTTTATGCGCATCGTCCAGCGGGGTGGGTACCGGAGTTTGGGCAGGCAAAAGGTCTTTCCATTTGCTGTCGAAATCGACCAATGTGGTGATATTGGGCTCCCAGGGTTCGTATTTCAGATTGTAGAAATCCTGATAGGCGACTTCAGAAGAAAAATACTCGTCGGCCAGTCCGGCAAAGCTGTGTCCGAATTCGTGAACGAAAACATGCTGTGTCCGCTCATTATCGGCTGTCCCCATGGCGTAGAAGTTGTACATGCCGCCCCCTCCGTAGGTGTCGGTGTTGACCAACAGGAATATAGCATCGCAGGGAACATTCCAGACAGCGTCGCGGATGGATTTCATATCCGGTGTTGTCAGGTAACGGTCTACGCCGAACGTATAATATCCTGAATTTAAGGCGGTGTTCTTATAGATGCCTTTTCCGGAGATGTCTGTTCCGCGGTCTTCCGAAATCAGGTTAACGGCCCATACATTAAAATTTTCCCGTTGTGTTGTGTACGGAGGTGTCTGGAACAACGATTCCGTGAATTTTTTAGCATCGGCAACGAATTTATCCTGATCGTCAGCCGTATATCCTTCTGCAATAAAAACCAGGTCGACCTTCTCACTGGAGTCTCCCTTGTATTGGATTTGTGTGACTTTGTTGTCCTTGAGTTTTCCGCGATCGATAAAAATGCTGGCCGGGTCGATATCCATTTTCAACAGGGGATGGAATTGCATGTCCGCCTTGTCGCGGGCTGTGATCTCAACTGTTACGGTTGCTTTCGGATAGGGAACCGAGATGCTGTTTGTCCATGCTTGTGTTTCGGTCTTGGCTTGTTCTGTGCTGCGCCACTCTTCAAAAAGCGTATTGAATCCGCGCGAATAGATTAGTTCGTTATTTGATTTGTCGTATATGTTGACGTAGTAACCTCCGTAATTGAATTTGTCAATCAGGTTTTTGACCGGGCCTCCCCATACGGGTTCTTCCCGCAACTGTTGGATAGCGGCTGCCTGAAATTGGGAATTGCCACTTAAAGCAAAGTCGATCCGTAAACTTTTTTTGGTGAAGTGTTTGTCAAAGTCACTTTGCGCCAGGCAAGCAAGGCTGCAAAGGCATGTTATCAGAAGCAAGGAAATTTTTGTTTTCATCTTTTGGTGTTTTATTCGGTGTGATTTATACGCGCAAATGTAATATAAATAATTAATCCCAGGAAAAAATCTCGGGATTAACCCTCTCTTAGTTATGTCGGGACTTTCTTGTGCCATCTCTCTTGGCAAATCCCTTATCGCCTTTTTCCTTTTGACTAATTATATCCCTATATTTTATAACATTACCATGATCATGTAACAAAGTTCGTTTATTCGTTTTACCTTGCCAAACTTATCTGATGGATAATATTTATGAGCTGATAGACTTTGTTTATAACAGGAGGTATTTTGTTTTTAATAAATTATTTTGGTTTAATATAGTCTTTGATTTATAAAGTTTGCTTTTCTTTGTAAACTGATTCAAATCTAAATTGTGATGGGAAACTCATTAGTCGAACAGCAGCTGATAACAAATTTCTTTGTTTATTATCCTAAGGGAGGTGCCTTATATGATAGTGATGGTTTGTTGATTGCTTTAAATAAGGCAATGTGTGAAAAGTTTGCTATAACAGATTTATCAGACTTCCTTTTGAGTAATTTGTTTGAAACGACTTTTCTTTCAGATATGCAAAAGACTTATTTGCGGAATGGGAGTGTGGTCAGCGATAACCTGCCAGTCGGGTTTTCTATTATTCCCGGATTTAGTGAGGATGGAAAGATCATAGGTTACACCTTATTGCTGACCGATCCGAGTCCCAAAGAATGGGATGTTACGATGTATGACCAGAAGATGCGGGAGTTGACCGATATTTCAGAGAAGGTCGCAGAAGCTGTTCCCGACACCATCCTGTTGGTAAATGACAAACTCATTGTAGAGCGGATCATCGCCTATGCTGCCGAAACCTGCATTACCCCCGAAGCTGCCAATCGACGGATTGACGATTTACCCGGTTTTATCTATCCGGATGAAACAAAGAGGAATATGGCGAAAGTTGTACAGAAATGTCTGGATACATCGGAAGTTATTAATCTGGATATGTCGATACCCGGTCATAATGCTCCTATTGTCTATTTTAAGATACGGATGGTACCGTTGCATCATAAATATGTGGTGATTTATATCCGTAACGTCTCCGAAGAAGTGGAACGGGAAAAGGAGAACAAAACATTGAGCGGTAAATTGTCAGAGAGCCGGACCATGATGGAACTGGCTTTGAAGAATAGCCATATCACGACTTATTCATTTAACTTTCACCGTTTCCAGACTTGCGACAAGGAACATTGTAACCATTGTTTCCAGTTTTACGGAGCCAACAATTACCTGTTGGAAAGGAACAAATACATCTGCCGGGCCTTGTCTAATCTGCGTCACCCGGATGACAGGGAAGACTTTTTCTTGTTATTCAATGAGATAAGGAATAAAAAGCTGCCTGAGTTTGCCGTTAATTTCCGTTTGAAAAACGATGAGGGCGAATATCGGAGCTATGAGGTAATAGGGAAGGCTCTGGAGTATAATGATGACGGTCAGGTTAATCTTATTGTGGGATGTATGGTCGATAATCAGAAATATATAGAATATGAGCAAACTCTGATAGATGCAAAGGAGAAGGCAGAGAATGCCGATCAGCTGAAATCTGCCTTTCTGGCAAATATGACACATGAAATCCGTACCCCGCTGAATGCTATAGTCGGCTTTTCGGACCTGTTATCTATAGAGACGGACCCGGACCTGAGAGAAACGTACATAAGCCTTATAAAATCGAACAATGAGTTGTTGCTGCGACTGATAAACGATGTGCTGGATATTTCAAAGATAGAATCAGGCATGGTGTTTTTCGCTTATACGGACGTGTATCTGCCTTCTGCTATGCGGGATATGTACAATATCATGCAACTCAGGATGCCGGAAAATGTGGAATTGATTCTGGATCCGTGTCCTGATATTATGATCCGGACGGATAATAATAGAATGGTACAGATTCTTAGTAATTTACTGACGAATGCTATAAAGCATACTTCTTGTGGCTCTATCCGTTTTGGGTATACCTTGAAAGGGGATCATGTTCATTTTTATGTATCAGATACCGGCAAAGGTATTCCGGAGAAGGAGCTGGATCATATTTTCGGTCGTTTCGTACAACTGAAAGGGGCTTATAACGGTATAGGATTGGGATTGGCTATCAGTAAAGGACTGGTGAATAAGATGGGGGGCGAAATTTCCGTTTCATCCAAAGTCGGGGAAGGATCTACTTTCCGTTTCACATTGCCTTTGGCTAACATTCTTTCATAAACTCCGTCGGTGTTTTTCCGTACTGCTTCTGGAAGCAGGTGGAGAAATAGGCCGGAGAGGAGAAACCTGTCCGGAATGCAATTTCGTTGATTCGGTTTTCCCCGTTTTTCATTAGCAGGACTGCTTGTTTCAGCCGTGCGATCTTAATGAATTCGACCGGAGATAAACCTGACAGACCTTTTACTTTCCTGTACAGGCTGGAGGTACTCATGCCCATTTCTGTTGCCAGCATTTCAACGTTCAGCGCATCGTTGGTGATATGTTCTTCCAGGTATGCGTTGAGTTTCCGGAGGAAAAGATCATCGACTGTAGAAACGGCCAGGCTGGTTGCCGGTGTGGAAGGTGTTTCCTTGTATGTTCTGGTCAGTACTTCCCGGCTTTTCAGCAGGTTTGCGACCTGGGCAACAAGCAACTCTATCGAAAACGGCTTTTCCATATAAGCATCGGCTCCGTTGTTCAGTCCTTTTAACCGGGATTGCAGATTATGCTGGGCTGTCAGCAGGATGAAAGGAATATGGCTGTAGTTGACATCATTCTTTACTACGTTGCATAGTTCGAAACCATCCATAACAGGCATCATGACATCGCTGAGGATCAGGCTTACCGGATGGTCTTTCAGGATACAGATTGCCTCTTTTCCGTTGGCGGCTTCCCGGATGCGGTATGTTTCTGCCAGTTCTCTGGCGATAAATCGCCGCATATCTTCCTGGTCTTCTACGATCAGGATCATAGGCTTATCATCATTCTGATCGTCGTTGCTTTCCGTAATGGCGTCTTCCGTATTCTTTCCGGTTGTCAGCAGGTAGCAGTCTTCCTGTTCTTTGGGCAGAGTCAGGATAAACCGGTTCATTCCTTCCGGAGTCTGTGTGTAGTTCAGGGAACCTTTATGAAATTCGGCTAACGAACGTGCCAGGGAGAGGCCGATACCGCTTCCCAGCTGGTGTTCTGTCTCTTTCAGGCGGTAGAAAGGAGTGAAGACGTTTTCTATTTCGCTGTCAGGGATCAGCATGCCGTCGTTGGTAACGGATATGATAAATTCCTTCCTGTCTTCCTGTCTCTGTAATTGCAGAGAGATATATTTGTCCGAGTATTTTATAGCGTTGGTCAGCAAGTTGTTTATGATCTTGGAAAAAGCCTCCCGGTCGATGAAGGCATAGAATGATTCATCGGGAATATCACAGGTGAATGTCTTATTCTCCTGTTCTATGACTGGCAGGAACGGTTGCAGAATAGTATGGAGCCAGAGCGTTATGTCCGTGTGTACATAATTCAGTCTGAATCCCCGGCTTTCCGTTTTCCGGAAATCGAGCAACAGGTTACTCAGGTTCAATAACTGCTGTGTGTTTTTCTCTATGATTTGCAGGTTCTCCCTGGTAGACGGATTACCGTCTTTCGATTTGATGATCTTTTCCAAAGGGGCCTTGATAAGGGTAAGCGGGGTGCGTATCTCATGGGTGATAAAGGTAAAGAACTGTATTTTTGCATCGTATAGTTCTTTCTCTTTTTTGCTTTCAAACAAGTCCTGGTTTATACGGTGTTTTTCCTCCAGTTTGGCCTTTTTATAATTGTAGAAGAGGACTATGCAAATACAAATAATCACGATATAGACAAAAAATGCCCATCCGGTAGCCCAGAAGGGAGGCGTGATAATGATTTGTAACGATTGTTCGTTGTCCTGCCACAAGCCGCTGCTGTTGGTCGATTTCACTTTGAATGTGTATTCACCCGGGGAAAGATTGGCAAAAGTTACATTTTTATTCTGGTCCATATAGTTCCAGTCTTTATCTACCCCTTCCAGCTTGTACGCATACCGGATGGCATCCGGAGAGGTATAGCTGAGAGCTACATACGACAGAGTAAATGTGGAGGCATTATAGGGCAACTTTAACACTTTCGTGTCTTCGATGGAGGAAGTAGGAAGGTTATATTTGTTTTCTTCATTGTCCGGGAGATTGATCCCGGTGATATACATGGGAGGCATAAATGTGTCTTCTTTGAATTGGGACGGGTTGAATGACAGCATTCCGTTGATGGTTCCCATATAGATTGTCCCGTCGGGTGCCTGATAGGAAGAGCTGTAGTTGAATTGTGTTTCATGCAGCCCGTCGGTATACGTATAAGTCCGCATTGCATAGGTCTCCGGATTGAATCTGACCAGGCCGTTTGCCGTAGATAACCAGAAATTATGTGAATCGTCTTCAACTATCCGGTAAACGATATTGCTGGGCAGTCCGTTGTCAGTGGTGATCCGGTTAAAAGACTGTGTCTCTTCGTTGAAAAGGGAGAGGCCGCTTACTGTGGTAACCCAAATCCGGCCTTTTGAATCTTCGAATACGGAGGTCGTATTGTTATTGCCGATGCTTTCGGATTTATTACTGCCGGACCGGTATTGCTCTACTTTGTTTTCTTTGCGGAGGTAATGGTAAATACCGTTGGAGGTTGCCACCCATATATTGCCCCGGCTGTCCTGGTATATCTGTCTGATAAGAGCGTAAATATTATTCCAGGGACTGAAACTTTCCGTTTGTTTATTGTAAATCATTAAGCCGTTGGATGTACCCACCAGCAACTCATTTTCGCGTGTCTTATAGAAGCAGAGGATAAAATTACTGTTGAGGTTTGTTTGGCTGTTTTCCCGTGAATAATGTTTGATGATCTTGCCGGAGGGGATGTCCAGCACATCGATCCCTTTGTTGAATGTCCCGACCCATAGCTGGTTTTCGACAGCCAGTAACCCGTGAATGTTGGTAGCCGATAGCGGATGGCTGGGATTATTGTATGAATAATTGGTGATCTCTCCGGTCCGGGGATTGTAGCTGTTGACCCCGTTATCCTCTGTTCCCAGCCATAGGTTGCCGTAGCGGTCGGGCGTGATTTCGCGGATTGCGTTTCCGAGTAGCTGGGGATGTGTTTTGCCTCCGATAAAATAGCTGAATCGGGTATACTCCTTTGGCAGGTAACTGATCCCTCCGAAAAAAGAGCCGGCCCATATACCTCCCTCACGGTCTTTGGTGAGTGAATAAACGGCGTTGTCGGCAATGGCGTATTCGTTTGTCAGAGATTTTCGTAGATTCGTAATTGTTTGGTCCTGTGTGTTATAAATGTAGATGCCTGATTCCGAAGCAATCCAGTAGATGGTAGTATTGTATGGAATGATGGCACGGACCTGTATTTCCGGGATTATTGTCACGACACGCTGGTCCTGATATTTGTAAAGCAGAAGCCCGGCCTGGTTGGTGCCGCCCAGAATGCCCAGGTCGGGAATCTGGCATACCGCTTGCAGGGCGATCTGGTTACTGATCTGCGTTTCATTCAGAAATGGAATCTTCTGAAAGTTATCTGTCTCAGCCTTGTAGGTATATAGAGATTGCCTGTCAGAAAAAAGAGGTTTCCCGTCATTTGTCAGGGTAATAATAGCCGGATGGAAAAATTCTTCTGCCGGATAAGTTCGTGAACTGCTGTCTGCCGGATTATAGCAGACAATCCGGTTATAGTCGATAAACCAGAGATTCCGGTCTTTGTCTTCCGTACCGGCAAAAAATGATTCGGACTCATTTTGTCCGGACGATAACCGGAACGGATGGAATGTATCCGTCCTGTAATCGTAGTAACAAGTTCCTCTGGCTGTAAAAATCCATATCTTTTCGTCGGAACTTTCAAAAAGGTTGACGATACAATCGTTGGGCAGGCTGTTCGGGTTGTATGAATTGTGCCTGTATATTTTAAATGTATGTCCGTCGAAACGGTTCAATCCGTCTTCGGTACCAAACCACATGAATCCCCGCTGGTCCTGTAGGGAGCAATAAACCGTGTTATGAGATAATCCCTGCTTATTGTTGTAATGTCTGAAATGCGGATCGTTGGCATATCCGGGCAGGCAGAGCAACAATATAAATAAACAGGCGGCTAGCAGCGGTATTTTCTTCATATCGATTGATAATAGTGTTTCTCGAAGGCAAAGCTAATAAATAAATAAGAAAAATAAGCCAATTATGGTTGTTCTGAATGATATTTGAAAGCATATGCCCGAAAATTGAAAGCCTTTATGCTTGAGAAAGAGTTTCTTTGCTCAAAAATAACGAATGGTAACTTTAATATCCGAGAACATGAAGAAAGCAGTATTGGTATGTTGTGCTTTGGCACTTACTGTATGTGCGCAGGCTCAGTGGAAGCCGGCAGGTGATAAGATCAAAACAAAATGGGCGGAACAGATCAACCCCCAAAACGTATTACCCGAATATCCCCGTCCGCAACTGGAACGTACGGACTGGGTAAATCTGAACGGTGAATGGGAATATGCCATTAAACCGAAAGGGGAGGTGGAACCGAACTCGTTTGACGGGAATATCCTGGTTCCCTTTGCGGTGGAATCTTCCTTGTCCGGTGTTCAGAAAGAAGTAGGAGAAAATAATGAATTGTGGTATAAGCGTTCATTCGCTGTTCCTGCGAACTGGAAGAATAAAGATGTGGTACTTAATTTCGGTGCCGTAGACTGGAAAGCAGATGTGTTTGTCAATGACATTCTGATAGGCTCTCATCAGGGTGGGTTTACTCCTTTTTCATTTAATATCACTCCTTATCTGACTGGAAAAAGTAATCAGAAACTAGTTGTACGTGTGTGGGATCCGAGCGATAGAGGCTATCAGCCACGCGGGAAACAGACCTCTAATCCGGAAGGCATCTGGTATACCCCTGTTACCGGAATCTGGCAGACTGTGTGGTTGGAGCCGGTAGCCACCAACCATATTACTTCGGTAAAGTCGATCCCGAATATTGATAACGGGACGATGAATGTAACGGTAGGTACTTCGCAGCCTTGCAATACGGCTGTTGTCGAAGTCAAGTTGCTGGATAAAGGGCAGGTTGTTGCTTCGGCAAAAGGCGTTCAGGGAAAAGAACTTCGCCTGGCTGTGCAGAACCCGACTCTTTGGGATACTTCCAATCCGTATCTGTATGATATGAAAGTATCGTTGACGAAAGATGGAAAAGTAGTGGATGACGTGAAATCATATACGGCTTTCCGTAAAATATCATCCAAAAGGGATGCGAACGGGATTATGCGTATGCAGTTGAATAATAAAAATCTCTTCCAGTATGGTCCGCTGGATCAGGGCTGGTGGCCGGACGGATTATATACGGCTCCGACGGATGAGGCTTTGCTGTATGATATCGTTAAAACAAAAGACTGGGGTTTCAATATGATCCGTAAGCATGTGAAAGTGGAACCGGCCCGTTGGTACTATCATTGCGATAAGGAGGGTATCCTGGTTTGGCAGGATATGCCGAGCGGTGATATGGGTAATCAGTGGGCACCTCATACTTATAATGGCGGAACGGATAAAGAACGTTCTTCCGCATCGATTGCAAACTACTATCAGGAATGGAAAGAAATTATGGACTTATGTGTATCCCATCCGTCCGTTGTTGTATGGGTTCCTTTCAATGAGGCATGGGGACAGTTTGATACCGAAAAAGTGGCTGAATGGACAAAGAACTATGATCCTTCCCGCCTGGTAAATCCGGCCAGCGGAGGAAACCACCGGGCTTGCGGCGACATTCTCGACCTGCATAATTATCCGGGACCGAGCATGTTCCTGTTTGACCCGCAACGGATAACTGTGCTGGGTGAGTACGGCGGAATCGGTCTGCCATTGGAAAACCATTTGTGGTGGAATAAACGCAACTGGGGATATGTCCAGTTCAAGAACAGCGACGAAGTAACAGCCGAATATGTAAAATATGCCAACGAACTGAAAGAGATGGTTGACCGTGGTTTCTCCGCAGCCGTTTACACCCAAACGACAGATGTGGAAGGCGAAGTGAACGGCCTGATGACATACGACCGTAAAGAAATCAAGATAAACGAAGCCGCCGTGAAGAAAGCCAACCAGGCGGTGATTAACCAATTGTCAAAGTAGATTTATTCTATACCAAGTAAGAAAATTTACATTGTTGAAATAGTTGTCCCTATACCTTTTTTGTAGGTATAGGGACTTCTTGTGTAAATCAATTAAAATAAGTACATTTGCCGGATAAATGAATATGATAATGAAATATAATACAGAAGAAAAGAAATTGGTTATGCCCGAATACGGACGCAATATCCAGAACATGGTTGATTATTGCGTTGCAATAGAGGACAGAGAAGAACGTAAACGTTGTGCCAATACGATAATCAACATCATGGGAAATATGTTTCCCCACCTGCGTGATGTAAACGATTTCAAACACATTTTGTGGGATCACCTGGCTATCATGGCAGATTTCAAGCTGGATATCGACTATCCTTACGAAATCGTGAAGAAGGAAAATTTATATGCCCGTCCTCCCCGTATCCCTTACAATAACAACCGTATCCGCTACCGCCATTACGGAAAGACATTGGAACTGATGATCCGTAAAGCAACGGAACTGGAAGCGGGAGTGGAGAAAGACCAGCTTATCAAACTGCTGGCTACCCAGATGAAGAAATCTTTCCTTACCTGGAATAAAGAGTCGGTCGACGACCGTAAGATATTCAAAGACCTTGACGAACTGTCAAGCGGTAAGATCGTTTTGGATGAAGAAGTTCATAAATTAGCAGAAAGCCGCGATATCCTGGCCCGGAATAATACTAACAAAAAGAATTATCCCCGTAAAAGCCGATGAGTTCGTTTGTTATAGAAGGTGGTTATAAATTATCCGGTGAGATCACTCCGCAAGGAGCCAAGAACGAGGCGCTGGAAGTGATCTGTGCCGTATTATTGACTTCGGAGAAAGTAACGATCCACAATGTCCCCGATATCCTGGACGTGAATAATCTTATCCAGCTATTTCGTGACATGCAGGTGAAAGTGGAACATCCTGCTGCCGACACCTATACCTTTCAGGCAGATGCCATCGACCTGGATTATCTGAATACGGAAGACTTCCTGCGTAAAAGCGGGTCCTTGCGCGGTTCGGTGATGATCGTCGGTCCGCTGGTAGCCCGTTTCGGAAAGGCTTTGATACCGAAACCGGGAGGCGACAAGATCGGACGCCGCCGTTTGGATACGCACTTTGTCGGTATCCAGAAGTTGGGTGCTTGTTTCAGCTATGATGCCGAACGCCAACTGTATGAAATCGAAGCTAAACGTTTGAAAGGTGCTTATATGCTCCTGGATGAGGCTTCAGTGACCGGTACCGCTAATATTCTGATGGCAGCCGTGCTGGCCGAGGGGACAACTACCATTTATAACGCCGCCTGCGAACCCTATTTGCAGCAATTATCGTCCATGCTCAACCAGATGGGTGCCCGCATATCGGGGGTAGGTTCTAATCTGCTCACCATCGAAGGGGTCGAGTCCCTGGGAGGAACTACCCATACCATTTTGCCGGATATGATCGAAGTCGGCAGTTTTATCGGTATGGCAGCCATGACCGCATCGGACATTACCATAAAAAATACCGGATATGACAAGCTGGGAATAATCCCCGAGTCGTTCCGCCGCCTGGGTATCACGGTCGAACAGATAGGCGATGATATCCATATTCCTACACACGATTCTTACGAAATAGATACCTTTATCGACGGTTCTATCATGACGATAGCCGATGCTCCCTGGCCGGGACTTACGCCTGACTTGCTGAGTGTCTTCCTAGTGGTTGCCACCCAGGCTGTCGGTAGCGTGCTGATCCATCAGAAGATGTTCGAAAGCCGCCTGTTCTTTGTGGATAAACTGATCGACATGGGGGCGCAGATCATCCTTTGTGACCCGCACCGGGCTACGGTGATCGGTTTGGGTAACCGTTTCAAACTACGTGGTTCCAATATGGTATCTCCGGATATCCGTGCCGGTATCGCCCTGCTGATTGCGGCAATGAGTGCCGAAGGAACCAGCCATATCCATAACATCGACCAGATCGACCGTGGATATCAGAATATCGATAAACGTTTGAATAACATAGGAGCCCGTATTACCCGGCTCTGACATTCCCTGTTATGATAAGAAAAGAAGAAGTTTTTAAGATCGGGCAGTTTGCCAAGCCTCACGGGATAAAGGGAGAAATCTCGCTGGTGACCAATTGCGACCTGTTTGATGATGTCGAAGACCCTTGTATCATCTGTGAAATGGATGGCATCCTGGTACCTTTTTTTATAGAGGAATACCGTTACAAGACCGATACCGTCATGCTGGTGAAGCTGGAGAATGTAGACGACGAGAAAGCCGCCCGCGAGTTTACGAACCGTGAAGTCTTTTTCCTGCTGGAAGATGCGGATGAGGAAGATTTGGTGGGCGACATGTCATGGGATAGCTTTATCGGATACACTGTGATCGACGAGCGTCACGGGGAATTGGGCAAGATCACCGACGTGGATGAAACGACGATCAATGTACTTTTGCAGATCGACCATCACGGCAATGAACTGCTGCTCCCGGCTGCCGAAGAGTTGATAACGGCTGCGGATCATGAAAACAAAACACTGCGGGTATCCGTTCCTGAAGGTCTGCTTGATTTATAATAACGTTAATTAGAGTAAACAATGCCCGTGTAGATACGGTTTTTGTTACTTTTGCGTTTTAACATAAAAACATGGCACGAAAACAACGAAAGAACAATAAGAAATCATTCTGGCACCGGATAAGGTTTAAGTACAAGCTGTCTTTTTTCAATGAAACGACGCTCGAAGAAGTATGGTCTTTCCGCTTGTCGCAATTGACGGCATTTCTTACCCTTGCTTTGTTTGCTTTCATGCTGATCGCTTTCACTGCGTTGATTATCATTAAAACACCGATACGAAATTATTTGCCGGGTTATCTGGACGTGGAAATACGTAAGGAGATTGTGGACAATGCGTTGCGTGCCGATTCGCTGGAGCGGATGATCTCCATTCAGTCGCTTTACCTGGAAAATGTCGCCGGTATCCTGTCGGGTACGATCGAACTAGATTCTATCCGTCAGATAGACTCCCTGGCCCATGTGGATGCCAATTATGAGATTCCCCGCAGCAAATCGGAAGAGAAATTTGTAAAGAGTTTTGAGGAAGAAGAAAAGTATAACCTGACGGTGCTGAATCCGAATCCGGTTCCTACCGACGGTATCTTTTTCTATAAGCCGGTAAACGGTGTGGTCTCTTCGCATTACGAGGCGGATGCCCGTCATTTCGGGGTAGACCTGGTGGCTGCTCCGAAAGAAAGCGTACTGGCAACTCTGGACGGAACGGTGGTATTCACCGGCTTTGATCCCAATTTCGGAAATGTGATCCAGTTGCAACACAAGAACGGATTCCTGTCCGTTTATAAACATAATGAATTATTGCTGAAAGAGATTGGCGACCATGTTGTTGCCGGCGAAGCGATAGCTTTGGTGGGAAACACGGGGAAACTGTCTACCGGTCCGCATCTCCATTTCGAGTTGTGGTATAAAGGTATTCCGGTCAATCCTGAAGAATATATAGCTTTTTAAATCGATGAAAAGAAGTTTAGCCATATTAGGTTCTACCGGCTCGATCGGGACACAGGCTTTGGAGGTGGTCAGCGAACATGCCGACCTGTTTGAAGTATATGCTCTGACCGCTAACAACCAGGTAGATTTACTGATTAACCAGGCACGAAAATATATGCCCGAAGTGGTTGTTATTGCCAACGAACAGAAATATCCCGAACTGAAAGAGGCTTTGGAAGATTTGCCGATCAAGGTGTGGGCCGGTTCGGACGCTATCGCCCAGGTGGTACAGTCGGAGCCAATCGACATGGTACTGACTGCCATGGTCGGATATTCCGGCCTGAAACCGACGATAGCCGCTATCAAGGCAGGTAAGGCTATAGCGTTGGCAAATAAGGAAACATTGGTGGTGGCCGGCGAACTGATTACCTCGCTTGCAACGGAACATAAAGTGCCGGTATTGCCGGTCGATTCTGAACATTCCGCCATTTTCCAGTGTTTAGCGGGAGAATGGGAGAACCAGGTGGAAAAGATTCTGCTTACCGCATCCGGTGGTCCGTTCCGCACGAAGACGATGGAGGAACTGGCAGTGGTCACCAAGGCACAGGCGTTGAAGCATCCGAACTGGAGCATGGGGGCAAAGATCACGATCGATTCGGCTTCTATGATGAACAAAGGCTTTGAGATGATCGAAGCGAAATGGCTGTTCGGCGTAACGCCTGAACAGATACAGATCGTGGTGCATCCGCAGTCGGTCATTCATTCGATGGTGCAGTTTGAAGACGGTGCTGTGATGGCTCAGTTGGGTATTCCGGATATGAAATTGCCTATCAGTTATGCGTTTTCTTATCCGAAGCGCCTGACGAGTAAGGCTCCCCGGTTGGATTTTAACCTCTATTCCACGTTGACGTTCGAGGAACCCGATATGACGCGTTTCCGTAACCTGGCTTTTGCGTTCGATGCCATTCGTACGGGAGGAAATATGCCGTGTATCCTGAATGCTGCCAACGAAGTGGTGGTAGCTGCTTTCCTGCGCGACGAAATAGGTTTCCTTCAAATGAGTGATGTGATTGAAAAGACGATGGCAACCTCTTCTTTTATCGCAACGCCTACTTATGAGGATTATGTGGCGACAGATGCCGAGGCACGTAGGGTAGCGGCCTCGGTCATGAATACGATAGCCGGAAAATAGACCGGGGAAGGTTATATGAGTAAAAAGAAATAAATTAATACAGACAAACAAATAGATGGAGACATTTTTAATTAGAGCGTTACAGCTCATCCTGAGCTTATCGATATTGGTCCTTGTACATGAGTTCGGACATTTTATCTTTGCCCGTATTTTTAAGGTACGGGTAGAGAAGTTTTATCTTTTCTTCGATCCTTGGTTCTCATTGTTCAAATTCAAGCCGAAGAACAGTGATACGGAATATGGTATCGGCTGGTTGCCTTTAGGCGGTTATTGCAAGATATCCGGTATGATCGACGAAAGTATGGACAAGGAAGCGATGGCACAGCCTGCCAAACCGTACGAGTTCCGTTCCAAGCCGGCCGGTCAGCGTTTGATGATCATGATTGCAGGGGTTTTGTTTAACTTCCTGTTGGCGTTGTTTATTTATTCGATGGTGCTTTATACCTGGGGCGAAACTTATTTGCCACTGAAGAATATGAAGCATGGCATGTATTACAGCGAAGCATTTCAGGAGGTAGGTTTCCGCGACGGTGATATTCTGTTGAAGGCCAACAATGAGGAATTGGACCGCCTGGATCAGTCCAGCTTCCGTAAGGTTGTGGAAGCAAGTAATGTAACAGTCTTGCGTGATGGTGTGGAAACGGTTATTCCTATACCGGAAGATATGATGCAGCGTTTTATGCGCGAAGGAAAAGGATTTGCCAGTCCGGATCGTGTACCGATGGTTGTAAAGAAACTTTCCGAGAAAGATTCGCCTGCTGCTATTGCCGGTTTGCAACCGGGAGACAGTATTGTCTCGATTAACGGCCAGGCAACCCCTCTGTTTGAAGATGTGGCTAAAATGCTGGATCAGAATAAAGGAAAGGATATTACTTTGGGATTTTACCGTGACGGAATGGAACAGTCGGTTGTTATCCAACCGGATACGGCGGGTAAGATCGGTGTTTATCTGATGAGCAAAACGGATTTATACCCGACGGTAACCCGTACTTACGGCTTTTTCGAATCGTTTCCTGCCGGTGTCAGACTGGGTATCAATACCTTGAAAGGCTATGTGAACGACATGAAGTATGTATTTACTAAGGAAGGCGCTTCGAGCCTGGGCGGCTTTGGTACGATCGGCAGCATTTTCCCGACAGTTTGGGACTGGCAAGTGTTCTGGATGCAGACGGCTTTCCTGTCCATCATCTTGGCCTTTATGAATATATTGCCTATTCCGGCGTTGGATGGCGGTCATGTGATGTTCCTCTTGTATGAGGTAATTGCCCGTCGCAAGCCGAGCGACAAGTTCCTCGAATATGCCCAGATAACCGGTATGTTCCTGCTTTTCGCTTTGCTGATCTACGCAAACGGTAATGATATATTCCGCTTCTTCTTCAAGTCCTGAAGTAGACCGAAGGTTTTTTGAGCACGTGTTATCCGAATAGATAAAATTCGGGTGACATGTGCTTTTTATTTATACTTGTTTGTATTATATTTGCGGAAAGATGAGGAATCATCCCCGATGATTCATACAATCAATGGGAATGATTTATATAATCATCCGGAATGATTCTTTGTCGATTCACAGATAAGGAGGAATGAATATGGCATTTTACAAGAAACAAAAGTTAGGAAAAAAATGGTATCCGCGGGCAGTGACGGGAAAGAGCCCGTTTACGACAGACGATGTAGCAGCTCGTTTGTCAAAGATTTCCACTGTGAGCCGTGGGGATACGTATGCCGTATTGGCAAATCTGGGTGATGTGTTGGCCGATATGTTGAGCACAGGGCAGTCGGTACGCTTGATGGGGATTGGAACTTTCTATCTGACCTGCCAGTCCGTCGGGCAGGGGGTGGATATGCCTGAAGAGGTATCACCTCGGCAAATTACAGCCGTTAAGGTGGGGTTTATTCCTGAATACAAGCGTGGTCATAAAGGGCAGATTACCGAACAGACCTTGATTGCAGAGGATTTGGAATGGATTTGTTTGGAGTAAATCGAACGGAGATTATAAAATAAGGCACGGATTATGATGTGTATCCGTGCCTTGTTTTGTTGTATAACCGAATGTGTGGATTCAGGGGATGTTATTTAGCCAATGTTTCGTTGATGGAATCAAGGATTTTCTTGGCGTTAGCGTTCGCTGCGTTAAGAG
This sequence comes from Parabacteroides goldsteinii DSM 19448 = WAL 12034, assembly GCF_000969835.1. Lineage (GTDB taxonomy): Bacteria > Bacteroidota > Bacteroidia > Bacteroidales > Tannerellaceae > Parabacteroides > Parabacteroides goldsteinii. The sequence goes on along the minus strand of NZ_KQ033912.1, from coordinate 182,924 downwards.
CTACTGCCTGTTCCATATATTCTTTTGCCTTTTTCATCTGAACGTCTGCCTTATCTTTTTCAGCTTCATATTTAGCCGGGTCGGTAGCAGCAGCCAGAATCTTGGCTCCTTCGTTGTAATACATGGCTCCTAAGCTATACAAAGCATTTTCTTTGTATTTGGGATTGCTTACGATCAGCACGTCTTTGTATAATTCTTCAGCATCAGCAATCTTTCCGCTTTTTTGTACAGCCTGACCTTGTTTCATGCAATATACATAAAGCAGTTTTTCCAAATCTGCATCACCCGGTTTAGCTTTCAGGCCGGCTTCAACGGTTGCAGTAAATTCGGCAGCTTTATTCAGGTTACGCAATGCCATTGCTTTACCTGTATAAGCGTCATCAATGTTTTTGTTCTTTTGAATAGCCAGATCGTAATACTTTACAGCATCTTCATACTTTTTTGCCTGGAAAGCGGCAAATGCACAGTTGAAAACACGGTCTGCATCTTCATTGTTTGTTTGTTTCAGGAACCCGTCATACTTTGTAAAAGCTTCTGCATAGTTCTTTGCTTTCAAGGCAGCATCACCTTCATCACGCAGTTTATCAGCGTCTTGTGCAAATACGTTTCCAATACTCAGGCAAAAAGCCAATAACAAAACAATTTTCTTCATGGTTGTTAAACGATTTAATTTTTATTATTAGTTGCGCTAAGGTAGTAACCTCAATAAAAGTATCAAAGCGATTTTACATTTTTTTGTAATTATAAAGGAAAGAGAGGGAGTAATTGATTTATCAAAGTTGGATGAAATCAGTGTCATCTGCGTGCTATTTGTAGATTATAATACCGCCGGATAACAAGGTAATCCGAATGCTTCGGCAACGGCGGGATAGACAATCTGTCCCTCAATGATGTTCAATCCGGGATAGAGTGTCTTATCTTCTTTGCAGGCTTCTTTCCAACCTTTGTCTGCCAGTTCCAGCACGTAGGGGAGGGTAGCGTTGGTCAATGCCAGCGTGGAAGTCTGGGGCACGGCACCCGGGATATTGGCTACGCAATAATGTACGATACCGTCGACTGTGTAAACGGGATCGGCATGGGTTGTCGGATGTGAAGTTTCGAAACAACCGCCCTGGTCGATCGCTACGTCTACCAAGACACTGCCGGGTTTCATTAGTCCCAGCATCTCTTTTGTGATCAGATGAGGAGCCTTGGCTCCGGGAATCAGGACGGCACCGATCACCAGGTCGGTCGCCGGAAGTTCCGTTTCGATGTTATGCGTAGAAGAATATAAAGTCCTGACATTGGCGGGCATGACCTCTTCCAGATGGCGCAGGCGTGGAAGTGAGATATCGGCTATTGTCACGTCGGCACCCATTCCGGCAGCCATCAGCGCGGCATTGTAGCCAACGATACCGCCACCGAGTACCAGTACGCGGGCAGGTTTCACTCCCGGTACGCCACCCAACAGGATGCCTTTGCCTCCCTGGGGTTTCTCTAGGAAACGTGCGCCTTCCTGTATCGACATGCGTCCGGCGACTTCGCTCATAGGGATTAATAAAGGAAGTGTACCGTCCGGATTTTCTACCGTTTCGTAGGCCAGGCAGACGGAGCCGCTGTCCATCATGGCAAGCGTCAGCTTTTCGTCCGAGGCAAAATGAAAATAAGTAAAGACCAGTTGTCCTTTCCGTACTAAAGGATATTCTACGGCAATCGGCTCTTTTACTTTCACGATCATTTCAGCAGTCTGGTAGACGTCGTTGATCGACGGGAGAATCTTTGCTCCGACTGTCTCATAGGCTGAATCTGGAAAACCGCTATTCTCACCCGCAGTATGCTGTACATATACGGTGTGTCCTCTTTTTACCAACTCTTTTGCTCCGGCAGGCGTAAGCGCTACCCGGTTCTCATTGTTCTTGATTTCTTTAGGAATTCCGATGATCATAATGTTAGTCTTTAATAGTTATTATGCTGCAATGTACAGAAAAATATGACATTATGTTATAGATAATCAACTTTTTGTCGCGTAAAGTAATCTGTATACTTCGGAATATCTGTTAATGTACGGCTTGTTACCGGTTGATTATAAAGGAATGCACCGGGAAGTCTTATTTCTCTTTTAAATACTTATTAATACATCTGCGGTCCCAATTTATTCCTCGCTTTATGATTTTGGCGGGGGTACCTGCAATAATCACATTCGATTCATTAAATTCTTTGGTTACGATGCTTCCCCAACCGACAATACTGTTATCGGATATTTTTACATTCTTGCCAACTTTCACATCTTTTCCTATCCATACATGTTTGCCAATTTCTATACTTCGGGCAAAATTTATCGGTTCGCCTTCTAAATCTGTTATCGTATGTGCATCGGTGCACCATATATCGACGCCCCAGCTTAACTGACTGTCATCTCCAATACTGACATGCGAATCATCTTCTTGTAAATATAATGTAACACCATTGATCACCACACGGTTCCCGATATCTACCCGGCAGTTGTTGGCAACCCGCGAAACGCCTGCGCCCAGTCCGGGCAATTGTCCGATGATAAGTTTCAAGCCTGTCATGCCTAAAATAGTAGAACATCGTAGCAGTATCGTTCCCATATTTATACTATTGTTATCTCCTTTTACAATCAAGAGAAATCCGTCGCTGAGCAGTAATTCCTCCGCACTGTCTTCCGAATCGAAACACATTGAAATGTGATTGTTATTTCCTGTGATTGTAATATTGGCCTGGCTGATAATCTGGTTGAATTTTGTGTTTTGAGAAGAAATACAATCAATTCTGTCATGTGGGAAAATGAATGTGATTTCGTTGTTCTCTCCGTTAATATGTTTCATGTCATGCTAAATTTTATGATCTGTATTTATATCTTTCTTGTTTACAAAGATAAGTAGTGTCCGGCAGGTTTGTTCTATTGTTCTCCGGATATTCCGGAAAGCATAATTGGGGTGCATAGCTTCTTCCAAACTAACCGGAGCGGGGTGTATAGGAAAGATTGCGGATAATCCGGCCTGTTGTAATTGTTTGTCCGTTTCTGCATCTGTTTCCACTTGTCCGGTGATGGCGATAACAGGTATATGCTGTGATGCTGCAATGCGGGCGATTCCGACCGGGACTTTTCCGAACAGGGTTTGCCTGTCTATTCTTCCTTCGCCGGTGATGACAAGGTCGGCCTCCCTGATTATTTCTTTGAAATGGATATATTCTGTAATCAGTTCGATACCGGATGAAATCTTTGCCTGAAGGAAAGCTACGCAGCCGCCTCCCATGCCTCCTCCGGCTCCTGCTCCGGGCAGGTCACTGATGTCTCTGCCGGTTGTTTCAAGAATCAGGTCGGCCAGGTGTTTCATCCCTTTGTCGAGTGCTTCGACTTGCATTTCATTGCCTCCTTTCTGAGGACCGAAGATGTGGGCGGCTCCTTGCGGACCAAAGAAGGGGTTGGTCACGTCTGTCGCTATATGGAAGGTACAGGCAGATAACTCGGGAAGCTGGCTCCGGGTGTCGATATGGCAGATAGCAGATAGTACTTTTCCGCCCTTTTCTACTTCGTTGCCGTTATCGTCGGTGAAACGGACTCCTAAGGCTTGCATCATGCCGACACCCGCATCGTTCGTGGCACTGCCGCCCACACCGATGATGAAGTTACGGCAACCGCGATCGATGGCATCGGCTATCAGTTCGCCGGTTCCGTAAGTGGTGGTGTGCATCACGTTTCCTTCTTTCCGGGGAATCAGGTCCAGTCCGCTGGCTGCCGACATTTCGATGACAGCGGTTTGTCCGTCACCGGTTATGCCATAGCTGGCCTGGATGGGTTGCATGAATGGATTATGTACAGGAATCGTAATAACTTGCCCGTGAGTAGCCTGTGTCAGTGCTTCAACAGTACCTTCGCCACCGTCGGCAATGGGAACCTTTATTACTTCGCATCCGGGGATGACATGGTGAATTCCTTCCGCAACAGCTTTCGCTATATCGGAAGAAGAAAGACAGCCTTTAAAAGAGTCGACGGCGATGACAACTTTTTTCATGTTCAATGGCTTATGAACCCTGTTTACCGGTATATTCGATAATCAATTCATCAATGAGGTAGTTATCACTCATGCAGTGCAGATCTCCTATTTTCTGACGTAGATATTGATAGGTATTCGATTCATAAAAAAGTGCTAATGCTCTGCGACTACTGATTCCCAGGCGTTTGGAAAGTCCCATAATAATCCGGGCATATTTCATTTGAAGCAATGTATTATTGGCTTGTGACATCGTTTCTTTCCTCCTTGTTAATGTTAGTAGCATCTATAAAATGCAGATATTTATCTATAAGTGATTGGTTTAACAGACATATCTGATTATTCGGTTGTTCATAACTAAGACGCTTCAAAGCCTCGCCTTTATCGATCAGACCGTTAAAATATAGTTCTATTGTGTTGAATACACGATCGTTGGCTATGCCTCCTTCTATTATGTCATAATCAGACCAACGACGCTCGCCACGCCGGGAAGCCATAACGAAGTCGAGCCAGGTTTCGTTGTAGGTTTCAAATGATAATATCCGGTAATTCCGGCATATTGTTTCATAGTCTAATTCATATTTATTGAGGTATGCGTTCGGTTTGTTGTAAATAATAGCTACCCGTTTGGCCCAGCTAATGGCTTGTTCACATATATCCGTGAGGTAAAAGCCCTTGCCAAAGTCAAGATTGTCACGGCATACGCCAACTAAAGGATTTTCTACGCAAAGGGTAGAACCATGATATACTATCATTGACTTATTTCTCCTTTCTCCCTGTTTTTCAGGGCTAATATAATATCTTCCGTTATATGTTGCTTGCTTTGGGTATGAAGAACTTCGTAACAGTCGAATAATAAATCATCAATAAGTCCCAGGTTATTTAATCTGGAATAAATATTTTCCGGCAGTTCATTCAACTGTTCCGCAACATTTTCGATACAGAAAACAACGAATTCCATTTTCTTTTCTTCTAATGTCATGGGATTTATCTTTATTGTGATCTGGTGCAAATATAGAAAAAAAGGGCAGCTTTTACAAGCCACCCTTTTCTTATCTGTTATTCTGTCAGGTATTATAAACCTTGTCCGTGACAGTTTTTGTACTTCTTTCCGCTTCCGCAAGGACAAAGATCGTTACGGCCTACGCGTTTTTCGGCGCGAACCGGTTCTTGTTTAGGCTGTTGCGGTGCACGTTCTTCCGGATCATTGTTTCCGCTGATGTCGGTTTTCTCCGTACGATAGCGGCTCATGTCCTGGCGTTGTTCCGGACCGGCCTGTTTTACTTCGATACGCTGGCGTTCGGCAGCTTGCTGAGCAGCTTGTGCAGCAGCCTGGCGCTGAGCCATTGCCTGTTTTTCTTCTTCTGTCGGTTCCTCACGTACCGGAATCTGTCCGCGCATCAGGACGGCGGCAGTCTTACGGTTCATGGTGTCGACCATTGTCTTGAACAGGTTGTATGATTCCAGTTTGTAGATCAACAGCGGATCTTTGTTTTCGTAGCTGGCATTCTGTACCGAGTGGCGCAGTTCGTCCATTTCACGCAGGTGTTCTTTCCAAGCCTCGTCTATCGTATGCAGAACGATTGATTTCTGGAATGATTTTGCGATTACCTTGCTTTCTGTTTCGTATGCTTCCTTTAGGTTACATGAAACATTGTACATGCGTTTTCCGTCGGTTACCGGGATCATGATGTTTTCATACATCGCACCCTGGTGTTCGTAAACCTGCTTGATAACCGGGTTGGCTACCTGCGTCATACGTTCCATACGGCGTTTGAATGTCTGTAATGCGTTTTCGAACAATTTGTCTCCCAACTGAGAGGCTTTCATGCTCTTGAACTCTTCTTCGGTGAACGGACTTTCCATTGCGAATGTCTTGAACAGTTCCAGTTTGAAACCTTCATAGTCCAGACCGTCGGAATGCTCTTCGGCGATAGCGGTAGATGTATCGTAGATCGTATTCAATACGTCCAGTCCGATACGTTCTCCCATCAAGGCGTGACGGCGGCGGGTATAGATTACGTTACGCTGTGAGTTCATTACGTCATCATATTCCAGTAAACGTTTACGGATACCGAAGTTATTTTCTTCCACCTTCTTCTGTGCACGTTCCACTGACTTGCTCAGCATATTGTGTTCCAGCACTTCACCTTCTTTGAATCCCAACTTGTCCATCAGTCCGGCAATCTTGTCGGAAGCGAACAGACGCATCAGGTTATCTTCCAGTGATACGTAGAATACAGAAGAACCCGGGTCACCCTGACGTCCTGCACGACCACGCAACTGGCGGTCTACACGACGGCTTTCGTGACGTTCCGTACCGATGATAGCCAAACCGCCTGCTGCCTTTACTTCAGCCGACAGCTTGATGTCGGTACCACGACCGGCCATATTGGTTGCGATAGTTACCGTTCCGCTCTGACCTGCCAGGGCAACGATCTCGGCTTCTTTCTGGTGTAACTTCGCATTCAATACATTATGTTTGATCTTACGCAGGGTAAGCATACGGCTCAGTAATTCCGAAATTTCTACGGAAGTCGTACCTACCAGTACCGGGCGTCCGGCTTCAACCAATGCGCTGATTTCTTCGATAACAGCGGCGTACTTTTCGCGTTTGGTCTTGTAGATACGGTCGTTCATATCGTTACGGGCAATCGGACGGTTGGTCGGGATCACTACGACATCCAGTTTATAGATGTCCCAGAATTCACCGGCTTCCGTTTCTGCCGTACCTGTCATACCTGACAGTTTGTGGTACATACGGAAGTAGTTCTGCAAAGTGATAGTTGCGAATGTCTGTGTGGCAGCTTCCACTTTTACACCTTCCTTGGCTTCGATAGCCTGATGCAAACCGTCTGAGTAACGACGACCGTCCATGATACGTCCGGTCTGTTCGTCGACGATCATAACCTTGTTGTCCATCACTACATATTCATCGTCCTTTTCAAACAATGTGTAGGCTTTCAGCAACTGGTTGATTGTATGTACACGTTCGCTCTTGACAGAATAGTTAGCCAGGATTTCGTCTTTCTTAGCTTGCTTTTCTTCTTCTGTTCCCTTGAAGTTTTCCAACTGGGAAAGTTCGGAAGTGATATCCGGCAATACGAAGAATGTCGGGTCGTCGGAACGGCCGGTCAGCAGGTCGATACCCTTATCGGACAGTTCGATACTGTTATTCTTTTCGTCAATCACGAAGTACAGTTCGTCGGTAGCTTCATGCATGTGGCGCATATTTTCAGACATGAAGTATTCTTCCGTCTTCAACATCTGTGCCTTGATACCTTGTTCGCTCAGGAATTTAATCAACGCTTTGTTACGCGGATACCCCTTGAATGAACGATATAATTGGATAGAACCTTCTTCTACTTCTTTCGGGTCGCTGCTGGCCATTTTCTTTTTGGCTTCGATCAGCAACTTGGAACAAAGGTCTTTCTGTGCGTTTACAACGACTTCCACATTCGGACGGAACTGTTCGAACAACTGTTCTTCGCCACGGGGTATCGGACCGGAAATGATCAACGGTGTACGGGCATCGTCGATCAATACAGAGTCGACCTCATCGACGATGGCATAGTTGTGTTTGCGCTGTACCAGATCGTTCGGACTGATCGCCATGTTATCACGCAGGTAGTCGAAACCGAATTCGTTGTTTGTACCGAAGGTGATGTCTGCATTGTAAGCCGCGCGGCGGGCATCCGAGTTAGGCTGGTGCTTGTCGATACAGTCTACGGAAAGTCCGTGGAACATATAAAGCGGTCCCATCCATTCCGAGTCACGTTTTGACAGGTAGTCGTTCACAGTTACAACGTGTACACCGTTACGGGTCAAGGCGTTCAGGAATACCGGCAGGGTTGCTACCAATGTTTTACCTTCACCGGTTGCCATTTCGGCGATTTTACCTTTATGAAGAACGACACCACCGAACAACTGAACGTCGTAGTGTACCATGTCCCAGGTAATTTCGTTACCGCCGGCCTTCCAGTGGTTCAAGAAGATAGCCTTGTCGCCTTCGATACGGACAAAATCGTGTTTGGTTGCCAGGTCGCGGTCGAAATCGGTAGCGGTAACCACTACTTCTTCGTTTTCCGTGAAGCGGCGGGCTGTTTCCTTCATGATAGAGAATACTTCCGGAAGAGATTCTTCCAGGACCACTTCCATCTTGTCGGTGATAGCCTTTTCAATTTTATCTACTTCTGCCCAGATGGCTTCACGTTCTTCCAGTTCTTTATCATCGATGCCTTTACGGAGGTCTTCCACCTGTTTCCGTTCATCGGCTACATAGTCCTGAATACGTTGTTTGATTTCATCTGTTTTTGCTCTCAACTCATCGTTTGAGAGCTTCTGGATTGACGGATATACGGCCTTGATCTTATCCACGTATGGAGTGATCTCTTTCAGGTCTCGCTGCGACTTGTTGCCGAACAGCTTCGTCATAAATTCATTAAATCCCATGATATATATTAATTTATTTTATTTCGTAAAGTGATTATTTGCTGACGATCGGATTTAATTGATCACCGGAATGATATATCACTATCAAATTCCGTGCCAAAGTAAATACTTGTCAAATTTTGTTTATTCCAGGGATGGGAGGTTAACAATAATACCAGTGACCGGTCAAGATCTCATTTTTTGATCGTCAACTCCCAAAGAGGTAAACTCTGGGATGCATTCGGTGGCCGTATCCTCAGCACATGGGTTACCGTGGGGGCTACCTCTGTGGCTTTTACTTCGCGGTAGATATGTTCCGGTTTGATGCCGTTACCCATAAATACCAACGGGGTAATTACTGCGTTATTACGAATTATTTTTACTTTTTCTTTCGGGTTGTCATTGTTGATGATCCAGCCGGGTTGCAGTTCGATGATCAGGTCGCCGCGTTTCAGATGGTGCGTTCCCTGACGGAATTTAACCGTTCCTTCGTTCCATTCACCGGCAAGCAGGGCATGGTCGGTGGTTACATGCTGTACACCGCTGAATTCCATCAGGAATTCGGCTGCTTTATCCTGTATCGTTCTCAGGTCGAGTTTGGCGTCTTCGATAGCTTTGCGGTTCAGGTAAATCTGGTTATTATAGAAACCTTTTACCCAACTGCTTTGCTGCCCGTATATTGCCATCAGATACATGTTAAGCAGGGCGACGCAACGTTTCGGATGGAATTCTCCACCGTTTATCAGTAGTCCGTCTGCATATTCTTCTTCGCTGGTATAATAACCGGAGCCGGTGAATACGACGAGGGTATTAGCCAGGCCGACCTTTTTATCGATGGCATCCAAAAACTGTTCCAGGTCTTTATCCAGCTGATAATACGTATCCTGAATCTCCCGGGTGTAGTCCTTGTTCATGATTCCTTTGTAGTTACCCGCATAATAGGTGACCGACAGCATATCCGGACAACTTCGTGTGCCGAATGCACCGTATTCAAGGAATTGCAAGGCCAGCCGGTTAATCTCTTTATTAATGAAAGGGGTCGTCTTCAGCTTCGGAAAACAATCGTTTGTCTTTTCATTAAATGTATATTTGAAAGGAATATCATCCAATACGTAAGGGAAAGCGTTATACTTGTCCAATGGAAGGGTAGGAGTCCACACCATCTGCTCCAGACGTGCCGACAAGGATTCCACTCCATTATTATAACGGTCCACATACCAGGGAAGACCTTTATAATAGGTGGTCGTCGCCCATTTCCCGTTCATGTCGTCCATCCAGAATGCTCCGTTTGCCGCATGACCGGCAGAAAGGATTGCACTCTCCGCATCGGGGGCAATGGCATACACGTCGCTTCTGCCTTTGGACGCAATCTTCAGTTCGTCTCCGATTGTGGAGCTGAACATCTTTTTAGGAGAATAATTTTCGCGGGTATAATTACCGATATAATCTTTGTCGTAAAGGATAGAGACTTCTTTATCATTCTCGAAGTCGTAGTATTTACTTCCTGTAACCCCATGGAAACAAGGGTTGCTTCCGGTAAACAGCGTAGCGAAGGCACTTGCCTGGTCGATGTCGGAAAATTCGAATTTGATATTGTTGTAAACCAATCCTTCGTTCATCAACCGTTTGAAACCGCGTTCACCGAATGTATTGTAGAAGTATTCTATATAATCGCCTCTTAGTTGGTCCACGGTGATGCAAACCACAAGTTTGGGGGTACGTTGTTGTGCCTCCAGGTTAGTGACTACCAGGATTGCAATAAGCGACGTTATTATTTTTCTCATCCGATTTTCCATCATATATTCAAGCTATACGCTTCATTTTCCTTTTATTGGCATATTGGCACATTCTTTAATTGCCATATTACCCCTGTATATACCGTATCCGGAACGTAGCCAAAGCGTGGCAACAAGCGGGATAAAAGCTATATTTAAGTGTTGCGGAATGAAATACCAACCCGCCAACAGCAGCGTAAGCGCCGCAAAGTTAATAAAATGATAATAATATGCAGCCTTTCCGAACTTTTTTACTGCAAACAAAATAACAGCGATAAGGGCGAAAGGTTGTAACCACACAATCGACCAGTTCGGCCAGATGCAAGGATGAGTCGATATAAAACAAAGGAAGAACAATACCGTACCCGCCAGTCCAGCAAGGAAAAAGAGGATACAATCCACCAGGCGGAAATATGTTTTTTTCTTCCATTCTATGAATGTGATTGCTGCTATCAGCAGGAAAAAAATCATGCTGCATAACATAGGCGTAAACCATATCTTACTGCCATTATTGTCGTCTGTCAGTTGTTCAGCCAGCCGGTTTGTCTGTTTTATCAGTTTCCTTTCGCTTCCGTCGGGGTTCACGATTGTTGCTTTTTCAAATTCATCTTTCAGGTAAAGCGGCAGGAACATCATTTCATGCGGGGTGGCGATCCGGTCGGTCGGACTTCCGAGTGCCAGATCGCATCCGAATGTCAGCCAGGGATGATTACGTGTGCAATAATTTATAAGGTCGCGGAATGTTTGAGGTTCGGGCGGGTTGTTATATTGCACTTTCCCGTCTACCTGTTCCTCCACAATGGCAACCGGACGAGTCGCGCAATTGTCGAAAAAGAAATTGTATCGGTAAACGGCGTTTTCCGGTTGTACATTCGTTATCAAGGCATTCCATATCTTATGGGTCTCTTCGGGAGTGAGGTTGAGTACCTGTTCGGTTACTTCACTTCCCCGCATCTGATATTCTATTATATAATGTGAAAAATTATAGGCTGCCAGTTTATAATCGGTTTCTCCTTTTGTAAAACGATAGATGAAGTTGGGTTTTGAGAAATCGAAGATACCATAATTGAAAACTGTATCAAGTTTACGTAAAGTATCTTTTACCCGTATGGCCGTATGTCCGTACACGGTATACACTTCATCGTCGGATGGAGCTGCCGTCAATATGCTTATCTGCGCTTCGTCGCTTAATCCGGTTTGTGCCTTTGCCGGAATCAAGCAAAGGAACAGGAAAAGCAGAAGCAGGTTCTTTTTCATACGATATTTGTTTTTACCGTACAAAGGTAGGGGTTTTGCTTTGAAAATTAAAATTGAGAATTGAAAATTAAGTATTAACTGTAATATATATAGTTGTATATATGATAAAGGTATACTTTTTTCAATTCTCAAAGCTGCTTATTCTCTTTTGAATAGTGAAACGATCCATAGTAAAACGATTGCGCCGATGGTTGACATCACCAGGCTGCCGATCACTCCGTTTACACTTAGTCCCAGCAGGCCGAATAGCCATCCACCCAATACGCCACCGATAATACCGACTATCAGGTTTACAATCAACCCGAATCCACTCCCTTTCAATATTTTCCCGGCCAGGAAGCCTGCCAGGATACCAATAATAATCGAACTGATAATTCCCATAATAACTTAATTTAGTGTTCTGATTAATAAACAAAGGATAGGGAGTTTATGTTTAAACGAATTGATGGTTAGGTATTACTCGATCAGAAAGGTGTTGTAATTTACATTTTGATAGCGAATAGCGATTTTGAAAACCGCTTTGATATGTTAAAAAATATTACCCGGTAGGGTATTTTATTTTACCCGGTATATTAATCCGATTTACCCGGTAGAGTAGTGTCATTTTGATAGTTGGAGAAAACAAAAACAGAAATACATCTTCATTTGTCGGAAGGCGATTTAGAAACTACTAAATGATATCCTACTCCACGAATATTTTCAATAGACAAAAATGGTATTTTTGTTTGTAATTCTTTCTCCAATTTTCCAATTTGTATACTTATTGTTGCATTACTTAAATTCTCATTATTCCATATATCTACTTTCAACTGATCATACACAACACAAACATCCTTGTTTTTAACAAATAGAGCAAATAACTTTAAATTCAACCCTTTTAAACGTAATACTATTTCATCATCACACTTAACTTCGCCACTTATTTCATCCAGAAGAATTGTATCTGTAACGCTCAGCCACTCCCTGGTTGTTTGTTCTACATGTTTGATAATATCAGATCCCTTATTTTTCGGAAAAAGAATTCTACCTCTTTTCCGGATAAACGGACTTATCGTAAATAGTATTAGCACCAATAAAGCAATAGCCAAAATTGATACCAAAAACCAGAATAAGAATAAGTGCTGCGCCTTCTTTAACAAATAAGAGAATGGACATTGAATAAAGCCCTGCAAACCTAAAGTAAAATTGTAAACCGGCATTTCTATTTTTTTCATCGGCAAATCAACATATAAAAAGATAAAAGGGATGTCTTTACTGTAAGTAACCACATCTGCCGATTTATCTGGGAAATCTTTTCCTATAGATTTTACAACAGTTTTAGCAGAAATGCCAGCTCGTTGTAAAACAATCTGAAACAAACTATCAATGGCCGAAACTTGCACGGGAGTACAATCACTGAGATAATGCTGCATCAGGTTATACTTATTGGATGCATTCGACGTTAATTCTTTTCTTTGGGCATCTATTCCCGCTGACGTCTGAATATAGGTAGAATCCAAATGAAACTGCTCCTTTTTCACCCTCTTATAAACAACTTTTTCATTTTTTATCCGCGCATCAACATCCATATTCACTACTTCTTCAAAAATATCATACGCTTCTATCTTTATTTCGTTATATACCTTATAATAGAGTATGCCTCCGCTCAGGATTACCGACAAAATAAAAAATGCCCAATATAGACTCATGTTTTTTTTCATAGATTCAATCTGTTTATTTCAACAAAAATATGAATATTTTTTTCAACAATAAGCTTTAATCTTAAATATAAAATATGCTCAATTCATGCAAAGCCATAAACAAAACATTATCAAACAGAAAATAGGTTCTTGCATATTATATGCATATAAACTGCATATCTTTTGCATCCATCCATCTCAATACTATACTAATCGCTAACCAGTAAAAATGACAAGATCTTTGATTTTCACTATCTCAAAAGAGTAAACGCACTTGCTTTTTCAAATAAATAGCCCTATCTTCGTTAAAACTTAAATACAATAAATGATGAGAAAAAAAACATTTAAACTAACATTAGGACTGATATCCTTTATTGCTGCCACTTATTTATATACGGCACAAAGCAATGAAAACGGCATGACAGAATTGACATTTGCAAACATCGAAGCCCTGGCAAATCCTGAAGATGAATATATAGATGTTCTGTGCTTGGGAGAAGGTTCCGTTGATTGTTATGGAGATTGGGTTAAAAGAAAATATATCAATTGTAGATAGATGAAGTATCCTTTATCCATATTATTAATAGGTATTAGTTATCTGACCGCCTGTTCGAGTTCTCCGGATTCGCACTTTCCAAGATACTCGGATTTTCCCAAAACCAAGGCGCTCAGTGCACAGGTAATCAACCTGGATACTATCCTGTTCCGCTACCCCTTCCGGGTAGCGGTCAGGGACAGTATCGCTGTTGTCATGGACCTACATAATATGGATCATTATTTACATGCATTTACCTATCCGGAATGGAAACACATCGCTTCATTCGGTAGACGTGGAGAGGCCCCACAGGAAATGCTATCGGCTATCAGCATCCAATTCAACTCCTTAGACTCTTTATGGGCACTTGATGCCAATAAGATGGAGATTACACGTTGGAAAATCTCTTCGACTAACGGTTCAGCGGAACGGGTCGAAGAGATCAAATTAGATAAGAAATTAGTCCGTTCGCTCGACTTTCATACGATGGAATCGGGATTTTTGGTTCCCGACTACATGGGTGAGCACCGTTTTTGGGAAGTAGACGGCGATGGCAAAGCCATCCAAAACCACGGCACTATACCCAGCGAAGCAGCAGAAGAAGAGACATCGCGTCCGGCATTGGCACAAGCTTGGCGTCCCTTCATGGACTATAATCCCGATAATGGTATATTGGCAATGGCCACCCAATTGGGAGAAACACTGGAAATATACAATTTAAAAGACAGTACGCATAAAGTATTGTATGGCCCAAACGGAGAGCCCGAGTTCAAAACGGCACGTGACGGTTCAGGTGTCCCGGACGGAATTATGGGATTCAATGATATAAAAGTTACCGACAAATACATTTATGCGGTATTTCAGGGAATGAAGTTAAAAGATGAATTGGCCGCCTATAAGCAGGGAAAAGAACTGGAAGACGGAGGCAGATTTATTTATGTATTCGACCTGAAAGGAAATCCGGTACAAAAATACACTCTTGATCACGCAATACACGGCATTGATGTAAACGAAGAAACAAATACGATTGTCGCCACCGAGGTGAAAAGCGATGATCCGATTATAGAATTTAAGATTTAGCAAACGATATGAAAGCCTTTTATCTTTACATATTATTAATAGCAACCACCTTCTTTTCCTGCTACAACGAACAGAAAGAGAAGGAAAATAAGATTGCGCATCTGGTCAGCGAATGGCAAGGGAAACAAATACAGTTCCCTGAAAACCTGACCTTCACCCGCTATCTGACAGATACTACGGATTTCCAAATCCCACAATCTGAATATAAGGTATTAATATATGTAGACTCTATCGGTTGCACCAGTTGTAAACTGCAACTTCATAAATGGAAGGAACTGATCGAATACACTGATTCAGTAACACAGGGAAAAGTTCCTTTCCTCTTCTTCATGCATCCAAAAGATGCGAAGGAAATACGTTACCTCCTGAAACGAGACGCATTCGATCGCCCTATCTGTATTGATATAGACGATCGACTAAACAAACTGAACAAATTCCCGGCAGACATAACTTTCCAGACATTCCTGCTAGATAAGGACAATAAAGTCACTGTATTAGGGAATCCGGTACATAACACAGATGTTAAAGAACTGTATCTGAAACAGATTACAGGTAAGGACAGTCCGAACAAAAATATACCGAAAACAACAGCCGAAACAACAAAGACAGAAATCGACTTCGGTACTTTCGACAAATCGGAAGTAAAGGAGACGACCATAGAAATAAAAAACACCGGGGACAATCCCCTTGTGATAGTGGACGTAAGTACCACCTGCGGCTGCACAGCAGCCACATACGACAAACGACCTGCAAAAACCGGAGAAACCCTTCGGGTGGGAATTAAGATGACACCGAAAGACACAGGTTTCTTCGATGAAGTCGTGACGATCAAGTACAATAGTATTAACAATCAACCTGTCAAAGTAAAGATGAAGGGGAATGTTCAGTGATCGAACAAATGGGAGTTTGCTGCACGACCTCGAATTGTACAAGCAAACTCCCGGAGACCCCGAAAAGGAGGTGTATGATGGTAATATAACCGACAAAACAGAATGATACAGGTGCCATTCGACTATCTAATCCGAATAACAGTAGGCAAAGATAGAAAATAGCCTGATTAAATAATGATTTTAATAAATAATTAAACATATACGAATATGAAAAAGTTATTCGGTATCATGGCTCTAGTTGCGATAGCAGCTACAGCAGGCTGGAATTTCATCCAGAGTCAAAATCAAGTGGAATTATCAGAACTGGCACTTGCTAATGTGGAAGCTTTGGCTTTCAACGAATGGACCCCAGACGGATGGGTTTGCTTTAGATTTAGTCAAGACGATAATTCTTCTTTCTTTTTTACTTATACACGTTGTATGGATTGTAATTCCAGTACAGCAGTAAGTGTTTGGCAGCAAGAACGTTGTTGGCATTAATTCACGAATGTTTATTTAAGGAATGTTGTTATTATGAAGCATCTATTATTATTATTGTTATTTGTTCTTAATGCATGTGATCATGACAATGAGAAAGCAACAATTGTAACTTCATTTCCACAAACAGGTAAACTACAGGCACAGGTAACACAATTACCCGTGCCTGTCTTGTTGCCTCGTTATATGGGAATTGTTGGTGAAAAATTAGTTGTTTATAAAGAAAAGGAAGAAAAACTTTTCTCCCTTTTTAATCTTCCTGATTGTTCTTATATTGGAGATATGGGAAATCGAGGACAAGGTCCTAATGATTTCAATCTATTAGATACACGTAGTTTTTATTTATATGAAAATGAATTTAAGGTGTTAGAAGTAGGAAGTAATCTTTTGAAAACTGTTGCTATTCAAAATAATGAGCTCAAAGTAGTTAATAATCAACCCGTTTTTGAACAGGGGATTTCTAATAATGGCTTTTATCCACTAGCGGACGATATATATCTGACTTTAGGAAGACTAGATGAAGAAAATGAATACTGTTTGCTAAATGAAAAAACGGGAGAAATTATTAAAACAGATATTTATCCAAATTGGGTTGAAATTAAAAGAAAAAAGAATACTCCTCCTCTATTTGTTACTTATTTGAAAACCTGTGTTGTCCATCCTAATGGTAAAAAATTTGCAAGTTTTTATGCACGTTTCAAACATTTGAGGATATATGATCAGAATGCTCACTTATTACATGATATAGATGTACAAATTGAACCTTATTCTACAAATTTTGAAGAAGAAGTACAGTATCAATCAGGTTATTATATGGGGCAACCCTATGCTACTAATGATCATATCTACATATTGTGTGAGAATTCCAATCCACGTAATACAAAGAAGGATAATCACTGTGAACTACAAGTTTGGACTTGGGAAGGCAGAGCTATTGCTTGTTTTGAATTTGACAGAAAGATATCATTAATGGCCATTAGCAGAAAATATAATAAATTATACGCTTTAGACAACAGTATTGAAAATGAAATATATATATACGATTTACCTAAAATAAAAGAAAAATGATAAAAACATACATTTTCCCTATAATACTAATCTTATGTTCTTTTACTAGTGACAATGGATTAAAAATAATAACTAATAAGTTGTATTCAATTTGTATTCCAGCTGAGTGGGAACCTATGTCAGGAATGCCTGGAGATGGAATAAATCCGGGAGAAAGAGACATTAATGGATTTCATCTTTTTTATTGGGCATGGAGCACTCCCATTAAAAACATAGAAGATATTCCAAAAACAATCGGTATAGATATACAAAGCTATCAAAAAACAGACAATAAAACTTTATCAGTAGAAGAGATAGAACAATTAGAAATGTCTCTTATATCTTCTCCCGTACCAGTAAAAAAAAATAACATATGGCCAACCAAAGAGCAAAAAAGATTTTTCATAATTAAAGATAGTAAAGAAATGGACGGTAAAACTGTCACATATCGTACCTATTATTTATTTAAGCAAAATAAAAATATTGTACATTGTATAAAAATATCTTTGAGAAATAATTTAGCAGAACAATCTGAGATTAACGAGAAGATAAAAGAAATATTAGATTCATTCAATGTAAAGTAGAAACCAGGAAAACCTGGTACACAGCCCAAACAAAAATATACCGAAAACAGCAGCCGAAGCAACAAAGACAGAAATCGATTTCGGTACTTTCGACAAATCGGGAGTAAAGGAGACAACCATAGAAATAAAAAACACCGGGGACAATCCCCTTGTGATCGTGGACGTAAGTACCACCTGCGGCTGCACGGCAGCCACCTATGACAAACGACCTGCGAAACCCGGAGAATCTCTTCGGGTAGGAATTAAGATGACACCGAAAGACACAGGTTTCTTCGATGAAGTCGTTACGATCAAGTACAATAGTATTAACAATCAACCTGTCAAAGTAAAGATAAAGGGGAATGTTCGGTGATCGAACGAATGGGAGTTTGCTGCACAACCGCAAAATAGTACAAGCAAACTCCCGGAGACCTCGAAAAGGAGGTGTATGATGGTAATATAACCGACAAAACAGAATGAATCACTTCATTCGACTATCTAAATCCGAAGAAGAGTAGGCAAAGATAGAAAATAACCCGATCAAATAACAAATAAAAAGATTAAGATATGAAACTTAAGATTTTTTTGGCAGTTCTGTTTACTGCCATAGCTCTTGCAGCAGGCTGGAATTACAGCCAGAGTCAGAACGAGGTGGAACTCTCTGACTTGGCTTTAGCTAACGTGGAGGCGTTAGCTAGATGGGAAGAAGAAGGGTGGGGCCCCACGGTTGTAAAAGATTGTTATACTGCTTTTAGTGGTTATGATAGTAATATTTATTTGACTTGTAGCCAATATTCATCTGATACATCTGTTCACTACCCTTGTGGAGCTGCCACGTCACAAAAGCCAGCATGGGGTGTTACTTTGGTTGGAAAATGCTATACATATATTTAGTAAACAAGAATTGACACCAATATATTAGTAAAAATTTGAAATGTTTCTCCTAGGAAATAACAATATATAAATGATAAATTAATTGTTTTTATAAAGTAGTTTTCTAGGATATAACAATAGCTAATATTTTTAACAATAGAAGATTTATGAATAAAATAACAGGTTATATTTTACTATCGTTCATACTATTGATTGGTTGTAAAAAATATGAAAATAATAAGTTTACGACAAAATATATAAAAGAAGAGGCTGTAGAATATTCTTTATCACCTCAGTTACTTCCAATTGATATTTTGAATCCAACAGGAATAGTAGCAATTGATACATTCTTAGTATTTGTTCAACGACATGAGAATAAAATAATAAAAGTATACAGTGTTAATGATTACAAGATACTGGGAAATTTTCTTCGCAAAGGTAATGGACCTAATGAAATCGTTTTATTTACACGATTTAATCAGTTTTTTCAACAAAATAATGAATCTTTACTTTGGATACAATCCTATCCAAACTTTATGGGGTTATTAAATATCAACAAATCAATAAAAAACAACAATACTTTTTTTGAGAAGAAAGTTGATTTCACAAAAAGCAATGATATGAAAAATATATTTGAGGAATCTAATGCTGTTTTTGAATTAAGTGATTCTGTTTTTTTATTAACTAAAGATCCTATAAGATCTCAAACTTTTAAAGAAAACACAAATCCGTTTTATGTAAAACTAAATTATTGCTCAAATATAGTTTATGATACAATTTATATTAACAATTTGAAAGGTATAAATTTTGAAAATAATTTAATATACAGTGCTTATCCTGTAATCAAACCAAACAGAGATAAAATAGCATTATTTTATACTTATATGGATGCTATAATAATAATTGATCTGAACACGAAAAATAAAACAAAAATAGGATTATCAAATATGGGATTAAATACAAAATATGCAATTGAACAAAAAAAGCAAATACATTATGAGGCATTTGCTACTGACTCACTTCTTTTTGGACTAAGAAAAGACAAAAACAATAATTCTGTTTTATATACTTACGATTGGAACGGAGTTTTTAAATATAAACTATATTTGAATGCCAATGTACTGTATTTTTCTATTAATGAGAAGAATAAAACATTATATGGCATAGATGAGGATGATCATATTCTTGCATATGATCTAAAAGATATATAAGAAAAATAGGAAAGCATCTATTGATCATAGTCATATTTACACGTGCAAATAGCAAGTTCAACTGATACAACATAAACATACAATCAAATATCCGCTAATGCATTATTATGGTTCACTATTCCGGAAAGGATCGTTAACCAACGGATATTTTTTATTGAAAACGACAGTATAAAAAGCTATTAATTCGATGAAAGAGCATAGAAAAATACATACCCTGATCAACAAAGCCGTCAATATAGTCTTCTGGCTATGTATGACAGTTACTCTATGGCTTGTTTTACAGGTATTTGTCTTTGCCTCTTTCAAAATCCCCAGCGATTCGATGGAACCGGGATTAATTACAGGAGACAATATACTTGTCTGGAAACCGACCGTCGGACCTCGCATATTCAACCTGTTTGCCTCCATGCGAAACGAACAAACAGAGATTTATCGCATTCCCGGTTTCAAAAAGATAAAACGCAATGATATTCTGGTTTTCAATTTTCCGCATCCAAACAGTTGGGATAAAATTGAAATGCATATACTCAAATATTACATCAAACGGTGTGTCGGAATACCGGGAGATACCCTATCCATCCGAAACGGATTCTTTCATGTGGAAGGCGTACAAACTTCCGGTTATATAAAAAACTGATCGAATGGGAACAACAGGGTAGTCTTCAATACAAGGATTCTACGACTTTTCTTAATGGAAAGCCGATCTACAGATATCGTTTCCAAGAAAACTATTATTTCATGGCTGGCGACAAAGGCATGAACTCACAGGATTCACGCTATTGGGGATTACTACCTGAAGAATATACTGTCGGGAAAGCATGGATTATCTGGAAGTCGGTAGACCCATATACGGATAAATTCAGATGGGACAGATTTCTGATATAAACTGGTTACAACTCGCTGTTAGCGGGATTTTTCGGCTGTGCATCGTTTTGGTCACAGGTAGAAATACAATTGCTTGGATAACTCTTTTTTTCAGTTTGTGCTGCCTGTATAGGTGTTATTTCACCAATTTTGCTTTTCTTTGCGGAAAATTTCAGTCACGTGAATTTAATTATAGAACAAGGAAACACCTCTTCAAAAGTTGCGGTATACAATAAGAAGCACATGGAAGCCTCTTTTGTATATAAGAAATTCGATGTTGATGAATTGGAGTCTCTCTTTGGGAAATACGATTTTGAACATGGAATATTGTCGACTGTGATAGGCAAAAATGAAGTGCTGAATGATTACCTGCGTGGTAAGCTCCGGCGCTTTATCTTTTTGGATGAAACTGTAAAGTTGCCTATAACGGTTCAATATGAAACGCCCGAAACTTTGGGAAAAGACCGGTTGGCTGCGGCTGTCGGTGCCAATTACCTGGAACCGGGAAAAGACCTGCTTGTCATTGATGCTGGCACAGCAATTACTTACGAATTGATCGAGGCCTCGGGTGCTTATCTGGGAGGGAATATCTCTCCGGGAATGACTACCCGTTTCAAGGCTTTGAACTTTTATACAAAAAAACTACCTTTGGTGACGGAACAGGAGGAAGTCCCTTTATTGGGTACCAATACCGAGAGTGCTATCCAGGCAGGAGTAGTGAATGGGATAGTCTACGAGATGGACGGGTATATCGAGAAGTTACGGATAAAATATCCTAACCTTTTGGTTTTTTTAACAGGCGGTCATTCGTTTTATTTTGAAAGCCGACTAAAAAACTCCATCTTTGCAGACATTAATTTAGTGTTGACAGGATTAAACAGAATCTTAGAGTATAATGTTGAAGATTAATAAGCTACTAATAGCAAGCATTCTTATATTGACACAGTTGTCGCTAGCGGCACAAAATAATACTAACTCGCCCTATACCCGTTTTGGGTATGGTGAATTAGCGGATCGTTCATTCGGAGCCGGACGGGCAATGGGTGGCGTTGGTTTCGGATTAAGATCGTCGAAACAGATCAACCCGATGAACCCGGCATCGTACAGTTGTATGGATTCATTGACATTTTTGTTTGATTTTGGTGCTTCAGGTCAGCTTTCATGGTTTGATGACGGAGTCAATAAACAGCACAATATTAATGGGAATGTGGAGTATATTGCAATGCAGTTCCCGATACATAAACGTATTGCGATGAGTGTGGGTATTTTACCTTACTCGTATGTCGGATATAGTTTTGGTGCCCGGAGAACATCTGAAGGTGGATTTAATTATGTGGAAACATTTAATGGTTCCGGCGGATTAAACGATTTGTATGCAGGTTTGTCTATAGATATATGGAAGAAGCGTCTTTCTGTCGGAGCGAATGTCGGATATCTTTTTGGAAACATCAAGCATGAGCAGAGTTCTATTGTAGGACAGGGTTCAGAACGGAACACGATTCGTAATCAGAATCTGGAAGTACGGGATATAAAACTGGACTTTGGTGTTCAGTATACCCACCCGATCAGTAAAACAGAAAATGTTACATTCGGGTTGGCCTTTTCTCCAAAAAACCGTTTGAATGCGACTTCTATTAATATGACTTATGCGGCAACCAGTTCCGGTTCTGCCGAGATCGTAGCTTCGGATACGACAAAGAGTAAAGCATTTGATATACCGAACTCGATTGGTTTTGGTGCATCATATGTGAAAAATAATAAGATGACATTAGCTGCGGATGTACTGTATGAAACATGGGATAAAGCGTATTATGATGATTCAAAAGATAGTTTTAAGAACCGTGTTCGGGTTGCAGCCGGAGGCGAGTTTATTCCAAATTATCAGAATCGTAATTTTTTCGGTCGGGT
Source organism: Parabacteroides goldsteinii DSM 19448 = WAL 12034 (assembly GCF_000969835.1). GTDB lineage: Bacteria > Bacteroidota > Bacteroidia > Bacteroidales > Tannerellaceae > Parabacteroides > Parabacteroides goldsteinii. The sequence goes on along the minus strand of NZ_KQ033912.1, from coordinate 160,336 downwards.
AAGATACCGCGCAGGTGCCCATTATAGCAATTCCTATCTGATGATAAATAATACAGATGATGCAGCATATAAAGGTAATGGCTATAATGAATATGGTGTGAGTGTCGGTTTTGGATTACCGTTGGTTGATAATCGTTCGTTGGTAAATGTGTCTTTTGAATACACGAAGATTAACCCAAGTGGTAAAAACATGATTGATGAACAGTATTTCCGTTTTACTGTTAATTACACATTCAATGAAATGTGGTTCTGGAAGAAAAAGGTAGATTAATTTAAATTGCTAACTTAAATTAAAACAGATATGAAAATAAAGGTATTATTAATTGCGGCTGCATGCTCTATGGGAGCACTAGGCGCGTATGCACAGAAAGGAGTAGATAATGGAACACAATTTGGATCTGGCGAAGACAGTATCCGTTGTATAACCAATATCAGCTTGTTCGTTCCTTATGCTAAGGCAGGGAATTTTAAGGATGCATATGATTTTTGGAAAATTGTTTACGATGAATGTCCTGCTGCAACAAAGGATATTTATCTGCATGGTGTAAAGATCATGGCATGGAAGATTGCCAATGAAAAAGATCCGGCAAAGAAAGCTGCTTTGATCGATGATCTGATGGGAGTATATGACAAACGTGTGAAATATTTTGGTGATGACAAACGTTATGGTAAAGACTGGATCGTTTCCCGTAAGGCACAGGATTATATCCAGCAAATGGGAGATAAAGCCGATTATAATAAATTGTATAATTGGTTGGGTGAAATCATCAACGAATATGGAGACAATACGGAAGCATTAGGTGTTTCTTTGTATATGTTTGCTTCTTACCAGAAGATGGCTGATGATCCTAATCACAAAGGACAATATGTTGAAGATTATCTGAAAGCATCTAAAATCCTGGATACTCAGTTGCAGGCTGCACAGGCTGCTAACAATGAAAAAGAAGTTAACAACCTGACAACATTCAAAACCAGTGTGAACGGTGCGTTTGCAAACAGTGGTGCTGCCGATTGCGAAACATTGCAGAACCTGTATGCTCCGAAAGTTGAAGAAAGCAAGAGTGATCTGGCTGCTTTAAAAGAAATCGTTTCTCTGTTGAGACGTGTTCGTTGCCAGGAAATCGATGCATTCTTTGCAGCAGCAGCCTATGCTTATGAACTTGAGCCGAGTGCAGATGCCGCTATCGGTATCGCTAAACGTGCTGTAAAGAATAAAGAATATGACACAGCTGTCAAATATTTTGAAGAAGCTGCCAATATGGAAACAGACCCTTCTTCAAAAGCTGAAGATTATTATATGATCGCAGTGATTAATCTGGATCAGAAAAATTATTCAAAAGCAAGGGAATATGCAAAGAAAGCAGCAGCTACAAATACTAGCTATGGTCAGCCGTACATCCTGATTGGCCAGATGTATGCTGCTACAGTTAAGAATGTATTTCCGAATGACGGTGTTTTGGCAAGAGCTGCCTACAATGTGGCAATCGACCAGTGGGAAAAAGCAAAACAGGTTGATGAAAGCTGTGTAGAGGAAGCTAATAAATTGATCGGTACTTATCGTGCTCATTTACCTTCTACAGAGGAAATTTTCATGCATCCGGATCTGGAAAAGGGTAAATCGTTTACTGTAGGTGGTTGGATCGGTGAGACAACAAGAATCAGATAATTATGACGGAAACGCGTTTTCTTTGTAAAACGAACAAATATGGCATAACAACTACTTTCGCGGTAGTTGTTATGCTTCTTTTATTTATGGCTTCCTGTGGCAAGGAGAATAAAGAAGTGGTGGAAGTAACCTTCGATCCGGAAAATACCTATACGCTGAGAACGACCGATGTCTCCAGTCTTATCTCTGATTCCGGTATCACCCGTTACCGGATGAACGCGAAAGAGTGGTTGGTGTTCGGAAAAGCCAAGGAGCCTTACAGCTATTTTCCCCAGGGTGTTTACGTGGAGAAATTTGATTCCTTGTTTAATGTAGAAGCAAGTGTAAAAGCAGATACTGCTTATTATTGGGATAAGAAAGGGCTGTATAAGCTGATTGGTCATGTGAGTATATTAAGCCAGGAAGGTAAAAAGTTGGATACTTCAATACTGTATTTCGACCAGAAAGAAGACCAAATTTACACAGATGAATACTTTGAGCTGGAAGAAGGGGATAAGATTATCACCGGCATCGGATTTAAGTCGAACCAGAACATGACGAAATATAAGATATTTAATTCGCAGGGAACATTTCCTGTTAGCGATACAGCACGTGATACTTCGCGTGTGAATACTGCAACCGGCGATTCTGTGGCTGTGGATATAGCAAAGCCGGATTCAATAAAATAGAACTGATGTGAATGCATTAACGTACATATTGATTTCATTAGCCTTTTCCGCTTTTTTTTCCGGCATGGAGATCGCATTTATTTCTTCTAATAAGTTGCGGCATGAACTGGATAAAAAGAATAAGAATATAGCCGGTAAGATATTGGATATTTTTTACCGGAATCCAAACCAGTTTATATCAACGATGCTGGTGGGTAATAATATCGCACTGGTTGTCTATGGTTTACAGATGGCAATTGTTCTGGAACCGTTTATCGCCCGTTTCGTTGATAATGAGGCTCTGATTGTTCTTATTCAGTCTATTATCTCGACACTCCTGATATTGTTTACAGGCGAGTTTATCCCGAAGACGATTTTCAAATTGAATCCAAACTTTTCTTTGAATTTGTTTTCGGTTCCTTTGTTGATCATATACATTATATTATATCCTATCTCGAAGTTTTCGGCACTGATTTCTTATCTGATACTGAAATTGGTGGGTGTAAAGAATATTACTCAATCGAGCAGGCGTACTTTAGGTAAAGTGGATCTTGACTTCTTTATTCAGCAAAGTATCGAAGATGCTCCTCTGAACTCAGATATGGATACGGAAGTGAAAATATTTCAGAATGCGCTTGATTTTTCCAATGTCCGTTTGCGCGATTGTATTGTTCCCCGTACGGAGATTGTCGCCTGTGACAAGACTGTCAGTATGGAAGAACTTCGTTCTAAGTTTATTGAAACGGGGTTGTCAAAGATATTGATCTATAACGAAAATATAGATGATATTATCGGATATATCCATTCATCGGAATTATTTAAAAATCCGGAAGACTGGACACAGAGTATAAAGACTGTTTCCATTGTCCCGGAAACGATGGCGGCCAATAAGTTGATGAAGGTGCTGATGCAGGACAAAAAGAGTCTGGCTGTGGTTGTGGATGAATTTGGCGGTACAGCGGGGATTGTGACGCTGGAGGATCTGGTAGAGGAGATCTTTGGAGAGATAGAGGATGAGCATGATATGAAATCATACGTAGCCCGGAAAGTTTCGGACGATGAATACCTGATATCCGGTCGTATGGAGATCGATACTCTCAATGAAAAGTTCAATCTTGAGCTCCCGGAATCAGACGATTACGTAACGATTGCCGGATATATCCTGCATTTCTACCAAAAATTTCCTAAATTGAATGAATCAATCGTAATTGATAAATATACTTTTAAAATCATAAAAGTAACGGCAACGAAAATAGAACTTGTGCGAATGAAAGTAGGCAATTGATGAAAAAAAGTGGAATAAAAGATGTAACAAATCCTTTTTTTCGTATCTTCGTGCCCTTAAACTGTAAAATATAAACTTTAAAAATAAATAACGATAAATGGCTACGCTGGAAAAAATCAGAAGCAAAGCAGGACTGCTCGTACTCGTTGTGGGTTTGGCATTGTTCGCTTTTATCATTGGAGACTTTTTGAACTCCGGTTCTACTTATTTCAGACAAACTCAGGAGAGAGTTGCTAAGGTTGACGGGGAAGTAATTAAAATTCAGGATTATCAGGGACGTATTGATGAAATGACTGAGATGTACAAGATGCAATCCGGTCAGACCAATCTGCCCGAAGAATACATGAATCAGATCCGTCAGTCGGTATTCGATGCTATGGTACAGGAAATTGTACTTGACGAAGCAACTGATAAATTAGGAATGGCTGTAAGCCCGGAAGAATTATTTGATATGGTTCAGGGTGAGAACATTTCACCGATGATCCAGCAGATGCAGATGTTTGTTAATCCGCAGACCGGACAGTTCGACAAAACTGCTTTGTTGAATTTCCTGAAAACAATTGACGACGACAATATCGCAAGTTACCCTGCAGATCAGCAGGCTCAGTTGCTCCAGGCTCGTAATTTCTGGTTGTTCTGGGAAAAGAACATTAAACGTCAGCGTCTGGAACAAAAATATACAACATTGTTAAGTAAGGCTGTTGCAGCAAACGTGCTGGATGCAAAAGAAGCATTCAATGACGCAGCTGAAAACTCTGACATTGTTTATGCTATGCAGTCGTATGCAAGCATTCCTGACTCAACAATCGAAGTAAGCAAGAGTGAAATCGAAAAGCTGTACAACCAGCGTAAGGAACTTTACAAACAAAAAGAAGGTAAAGTGATCAAGTATATCGCTGTTGACATTCGTCCCAGCCAGGAGGATTATGACAAAGCAAGTGCTGATATCGAATCTTTGAAAGAAGAATTCACGACTTCTGAAAAGGTGGCTGATATTGTAAATGAAAATTCAGAAGTTCCTTACATGGATGCTTTCTTTACAGAAAATGCCTTTGATCCGGAAATGAAACAATTCGCAACGACTTCGGAAGTGGGTGCTGTATATGGTCCGGTATTCGATAACGATAAGTACAGAATGTTCAAGTTGGTAGACAAGAAAATGGGGCCTGACTCTGTTAAGGTAAGCCATATTATGTTGGCAAATGGGGACGAAGCCCGTACGACCGCTTTGGCTGACAGCTTGATGAATGTACTGAAGAACGGTGGGGACTTTGCTGCATTGGCAAAAGAATTCTCTGCAGACCAGGCTGCTGAAAATGGCGGAGAACTGGGATGGTTCACTGAAATTACTGCACTGAGAGGTGTAAATGAAGACTTTAAGAATGCTGTTTTCTCTACTCCGGTAAACGAAATTGCAAAAGTGAAATCTTTGTATGGAACTCACCTGGTGAAAGTAACAGAAAAGACAGCTAATGTGAATAAGTATAAAGTAGCGGATATTGACATGACAGTATCTCCGAGCTCTAAAACTTATAGCAATATCTATAACGAGTTGAACCAGTTCATTTCACAGAACAACGATTTAGCTAAGTTGGATGAAGCTGCTAAAGAAGCCGGATATAATCTGATTGCTGGTGTAAATGTTACTGCTGATAACCAGACGTTGGGTAGCATTAAAAATTCTCGTCCGGTAATCCGTTGGGCATTCCAGAATGATAAGGGTAAAATCTCTGAAATCTTTGAATGTGACGATAAGTTTGTAATTGCAGGCGTAGAAGGTACTGTAAAAGAAGGTTACCGTTCGGTTGCCTCTTTAACTCCTGCTTTGAAAGCTGAAATCGCTGCTCAGAAGAAAGGTGAGAAGATCGCTGCTGATCTGAAGGCTAAAAATCTGACATCAGTTGAAGCTTATGCTGATGCTATGGGTTCAAAAGTTGATTCAGTGAAGTTTATCAACTTCGGAACACGTCGTATCTCCGGTATCGGTGTAGAACCGAAACTGAATGCAATGGTTTCTCTTGCTGAGGTTGGTCAGGTAAGTGCTCCGGTTGCCGGTAACAATGGTGTATATGTATTTAAAGTATACGACAGAAACAAGGATGCAAAAGAATACAACGAAGCAGAAGAAATTAAAACGTTGGATGCATCGAACGCATACCGCTTCGGATTCCAGGCTATCCAGTCACTGGTTAACAAAGCAGATGTAGAAGACAACCGTATACGTTTCTTCTAAACAAATAAAGCTCAAAAGGTATTACATAATCCTTTTTAAGGAAAGCTGCCGGACTTATTCAGAAAAGTCCGGCAGCTTTTTTTATCTTTGTGCCGGATTAATCGTTATATAACAATATACAATGCAAGAAAAGAGACAATTGTTAGGCATGACGCTGGACGAGCTGAAGGAAGTGGCGGCACAGGTCGGTTTACCGGGATATGCAGCAAAACAGATGGCCGATTGGCTGTATAAGAAGAAAGTTACCTCTATTGCGGAAATGACTAATATTGCTGTTGCCAAACGTACTCTTTTGGAAGAGTCTTTTGAGGTAGGGGCACTCCCTCCGGTTGATTGTATGAAATCGGTCGATGGAACGATTAAATATTTGTTTGCTGCAGGGAACGGCAATTTTGTGGAGGCTGTTTATATCCCGACCGACGACAGGGCTACATTATGTGTGTCCTCGCAGGTCGGATGCAAGATGAACTGCCTGTTTTGTATGACAGGTAAGCAAGGTTTTACTGCCAATCTTACGGCAAATCAAATATTGAACCAAATCCAGTCTGTTCCAGAATCAGAATCATTGACAAATCTGGTCTTTATGGGAATGGGGGAGCCTTTGGATAATGTGGATGAGTTGTTTAAGGTCCTTGAAATCCTTACTTCTACCTATGGATATGGGTGGAGTCCCAAGCGGATAACAGTTTCTACTATCGGGGTGGCAAAAGGCTTGAAGCGTTTTCTGGAAGAAAGCGACTGCCATTTGGCGGTCAGTCTGCATTCTCCTTTTCATGAAGAACGTTTGTCTTTAATGCCTGTAGAAAAAGCTTATCCGGCACAGGGCGTCATTGATCTCATCAGGCAATATGATTTCTCCCATCAACGTCGTGTTTCTTTTGAGTATATAGTTTTTAAAAATTTAAATGATAGTCTGAAACATGCTAAAGCCCTGATTTGTTTATTAAATGATGTAGATTGCAGGGTTAACCTGATTCGTTTTCATGCTATCCCCAACGTCCCGTTGGAAAGTTCGGATTTGGCGAAGATGGAAGTCTTTCGTGATACATTGAACAATGCAGGGATTGTTTGTACAATCCGTGCTTCGAGAGGAGAGGATATATTTGCCGCCTGCGGAATGCTGTCGACAGCAAAAAAACAACAAAACGGATAGAAGACAAGTCATTTGATAGAAAAGAATTATATTTGTGTTATAAAAACGAATGGGTATGAAAAAGATTTCTTTACAGATTAGCTTACTCATGTTTCTGGTATTGCTGGGAGCATGTAGCTCAGGACCGGTTGGAAAACGGGCCACAGGCCTTGCTTATGAGGTTGTAGTTGTAATGAAAAAAGCTGATTGGGATGGCCCTTCGGGAAAGGCTATTAAACAAGAGCTGACATCTGATGTCCCTGGTCTTCCTCAATCTGAACCTGCATTGAAGATTACTTATGTAGATCCTTCACAATTCGACGGATTATTGACTTATGTCCGCAATATACTGATTGTAAATATTGATCCGTCTATTTACACGAAGGCTTCGATAAGCTATGAAAACGACCGTTGGGCTAAAGGACAGGTGGTTGTGACACTGAATGCTCCTTCTCCTGAAGCTATTATTGAATATTCACAGGCTCATCCGAAAGCGCTGGTTGATTTCTTTGTGAAAGTCGAAATGAACCGGGCGATTGGCCAGTTGGAGAAAGATTACAGTACAGTTGTCATGGATAACCTGAAAAATAATCATGACCTGATGCTGAATGCTCCGTCTAATATGACCTATTATCGTGATACGACAGATTTCTTCTGGGCATCCAATAATGCCAATACTGGTCGTACGGATTTGATTGTATATACTTTCCCTTATACCGATCCGAATACCTTCACGGCTGAATATCTGGTAGCAAAGCGCGACTCGGTGTTGAAGGAAAATCTGCCGGGAGCTTTCCCTGAATCGTATATGACGACTGAGTCCCGTTTTGGGGTTGATTATACGCCGATCACTGTTAATGGCAAATATTGCGGTGTGCTACGCGGTTTGTGGAAGATGGTCGGTGATATGATGGGCGGACCGTTTGTCAGTCATGTCCGTCTGGATGAAAAGAATAACCGGGTCGTTGTAGCCGAAGGCTTTGTTTTTGCTCCTGAAACAGATAAACGTAACTTTATCCGCCGTATCGAAGCAGCTTTATATACACTTCGCTTACCGGGTGAATTTGAAAAATCGGTGGAAGAAAAGCTCGACATACCGGAAAGTAAGAAATAAACAAACATAATACATGGAAGAACGATTGATTAAGGTGGGCATTACCCACGGAGATATAAATGGCATCGGATATGAGGTGATACTGAAAACATTCTCGGATGCCAGAGTTGCCGAACTTTGTACTCCGGTTATATACGGATCATCAAAAATCGCAGCTTATCACCGGAAAGCGTTGGAATTGCCTCCTGTGAATATGAACATCATTTCCCAGGCAGAAGATGCCGGTATTAACCGGGTGAATATCATCAACTGTGTGGACGATGAAACAAAAGTAGAATTATCGCAGTCGACATCGATAGCCGGGGAAGCAGCATTTTTAGCTTTGGAAGCTGCTGTTACAGACTTGAAACGGGGTGCTGTTGATGTATTGCTGACAGCACCGATCAATAAGCATAATATCCAGAATGACGAGTTCCATTTTCCGGGACATACCGAATACCTGGAAGAACGTTTTGGCGGAGTGGGCCGGAAAGCATTGATGATTTTGATGAAGGATGGTCTGCGTGTTGCTTTGGTGACCGGACATATCCCATTGGCAGAAGTTCCTTCCAGAATAACCGTAGAGGATATCGTGTCGAAATTGCGCATATTCAATCAGTCGCTCAAACAGGACTTCGGGATTGTAAAACCACGTATTGCCGTGCTTTCATTGAATCCTCATGCAGGTGATGATGGCTTATTGGGAAAAGAAGAGGAAACGATCATTATTCCGGCCATGGAAGAGGCGGAAAAAAGAGGTGTCATGTCTTTTGGACCTTATGCGGCAGACGGATTTTTCGGCTCTCAGATGTACGACAAATTTGATGGCGTATTAGCGATGTACCATGATCAGGGCTTGGCACCGTTTAAAACGCTGGCCATGGATGACGGGGTTAACTATACGGCCGGTCTGTCGATTGTCCGTACTTCGCCGGCTCACGGAACAGCTTACGATATAGCCGGACAGAATGTGGCTTCCGAAGAGTCGTTCCGCCAGGCGTTATATACTGCGCTGGATATTTACCGGAACAGGTTGAATTATCGGGAAGCTACTGCGAATCCTCTCCGCAAGCAATATTTTGATAAGGGAGGCGATAATGAAAAGCTGGATCTTACCAAAGATGACGATGCAGAGGTTTGTCCTCAGTAAATAATAAAAAACAGATCCCCTGGAAACATGCTTTTTCAGGGGATATTTGTTATAAAGACTAACGGTCCATATCTGTTGTATTTTATAATAATATGGTCTGTATTGCGCTTTTTGACTTCAATCTTTTTTTGATAGGAAAAGTTTGCGTAAGTTTGTGGTTCAAAATTGCAACATGAATTATGTTTAAAGATAAAACGATCGTATATACCTCCGGAACATTCGATATGTTTCATTATAATCATCTCCGGATGATCAATTATGCCCGTAGCCTGGCTGATATCCTGATTGTAGGAGTGAGCACGGACGAACTGGTTTCTTCTTATAAAGCGAATCCTATTATCCCGTTCAATGAACGCCTTCAAATTATTGAAGCGTTGAAAACTCCGGATATTGTAATACCGCAGCATACACTGGATCATACGGAGATCGTAAAGAAGCTGAATATCGATGCTTTTGTTGTGGGAGATGACTGGTTTGGTAAATATGATTATTTAAAAGATTTAGGCGTACAGGTTTTTTATTTCCCTTATGGAACCGGGGTTTCTTCCTCTAATCTGAAGAAAACGATTCATGATTCTTACGAAGAAAATCTTAAATATCAACGACATGCTAAACCTGCCACTGTAAAGGGAAAAGGGGAGGAATAAAGATTACTCATGGAAAAGTGTGCTTTAATTACCGGTGGTACAAAGGGTATAGGTAAAGCGGTGGCTCTCTGTTTGGGGAAAGCCGGGTATAACCTTGTGCTTACTTATGCTTCCGATCCCGGGATGGCCGAACAAACCCGCGAAGGTTTGCAACAGCAATTCGGAATCAATGTGTCTGTGCTACAGGCAGATATTACAAAAAAAGAGTCCGTTGATAAAATAGATGCTTATTTGCAGGAGAAGAGTTTGCTTTTAGATGCACTGATCTTTAATGCGGGATTGACTTGCCGCGATTCGTTCGAGGACTTGTCACTTACTGATTGGGAACGTGTATTCTTTGCTAATGTTCATTTTCCGGTATTCTTATTGCAACGTATTGTCGGACGGATAAATAAAGGTGGTAGTGTGGTCTTTACCGGTTCCCTGATGGGGATCCAGCCTCATTCGGTATCTCTGGCTTACGGAGTGACAAAGAGTGCTGTACATGCCTTAGTAAAGAATATGGTTAAATTCCTGGTTCCTTATGAATTGCGTGTGAACGCAGTTGCTCCCGGGTTTGTCGATACCGAATGGCAGAAGACTAAACCGGCAGAAATACGGCGGAATATAGAAAATAAAGTTTCTTTAGGCCGTTTCTGTGATCCGGAAGAGTTGGCCGAAGTGTATAAGATGTTAATAGAAAATAGTTATTTTAATGGCGAAGTGGTCGTTGTAGACGGCGGATATTCGTATAAATAATAGATCATGAGTAATTTGGATAAAGAATACGAAGCATCACTAAAATCAATAGAAACAGAAAATGTTGTCGACCGGGCGTTTTACCGTCCGATAGGTTTTCGTATCGCTCGTATGTTGCGCGGCACGGGGATTACCCCGAATATGGTAACGGTCATTTCTATATTTGTGGGAGCTGCTGTCGGCTTCATGTTTTATCATGATAATCTGGTTTATACTATTTGTGGTATTTTATTGTTGGTTTTTGCCAATATACTGGATTGCGTAGACGGACAGTTGGCTCGTCTGACAGGTATCAAGTCCGCTATCGGACGTATATTGGACGGATTTGCCGGTGATATCTGGTTTGCCTCTATCTATGTCGGTTTTGCCCTTCGTCTGTCTCATGAGTATGGTACTTATTGGTTTTTTGCTTTGGCCGTTGTGTCCGGCTTATCCCATCTGGTGCAGGCTAATATAACCGATTATTATAAAACATTGCATCTCTATTTTATCAGTAAGGACAAAGGAGCTGAGTTCCAGTCGCTGGAACAGGTCATTGCCCGTCATAAGGAGATGAAGCTGGGTATCAATAAAACTTTTTATTTCCTTTATAGGGGATACACATTACTTCAGGTGAAAGCCACTCCTGCCTTGCAGCGTATGTTGCAGAGCCTCCATGCCAAATACGGAGATGATATTCCGGAAAATGTGCGTATTGCTTTTCGTAAACAAAGTCGTGAGTTAATGCGTTATATTGATCTCCTGACATTTAACGGACGTACGATCGTTATGTTTATAGTTGTATTGGTCGGCGAAGTATGGGTTTATTTCCTGTATGAGATAATCGTATTGAATATCGTGCTGTTATTGTCGATGCGCAAGCACGAAAAAATGTGCGCATCGTTTATTGAATAAATAAAAAGTATGAAAAAGAGCGTAGTAGACATTAATGATTTGCAGGAAGCTGCCCCGTTCTTCAAAAGCCGTATAGGCACCTTCCTTGGCAAATTATTGATTAAGTGGTTGAGTGTTGACAAAGTAAACAAAGTGCATGCCAATAACTGCCATCTGCGTGGCTCAGCGTTTACTACAGCATTACTGAGCGATCCCCTGATCGATATCAAGTATAATCTGCATCATGCGGAAATACTGGATAACCTGCCCGAAGGGGCATTTATAACCATATCCAATCATCCGATCGGTTCGATCGACGGCATTATATTGATTGACATTATGGCCGCTCGTCGTCCGGACTTTAAAGTGATGGTGAACGAAATTCTGGTGAAGATCGGTGCCATGAAGGATAATTTTGTTTCGGTGTTGCCCGATTCAACCGGTAATGGTCCGAATCCGGCCAACATAAACGGGGTGCGTTATTCTTTGCAGCGACTGAAAGAAGGGCATCCGATGGGATTCTTTCCGGCTGGGGCGATTTCCTTTTATAATAAGGATGATAAAGAGATCCATGACTTGCCCTGGACACATAGCGTGATTCGCCTGATCCGGAAGGCAAATGTGCCGGTATATCCAGTTTACTTTGATTTTCTTAATTCCCGCTTCTTTTACTGGTTGGGAAGTATCAGTTGGAAAATACGTACTTTGCGCATTCCTGCCGAAGCCTTCAACAAACGCGGTAAAACGGTCGATGTGTATGTGGGGAAACCTATCTCTCCGGAAGAAATGAAGAATTTTGCAGATGATACGGCACTGGCTGAATTTTTATTCAATCGCACTTATGCTGCAAAAAAATGAGAAACCGCTGATAGAATCTACTCCTGATAGCTGGAATTTGAATTAAGATTTGTAATTTTGGCAGACAAACTGAAATAATTACAGATATTCAATAGAAGATATGATGATTAAGGTTGATGTCCAGCAAATAAAACAGCGTTTTGGAATTATAGGAAACAGCCCTGGCCTGAACAGGGCAATCGATGTCGCTCTACAGGTGGCTCCGACAGATTTGTCTGTGCTTATTACCGGGGAGAGTGGTGTCGGTAAAGAAACTTTTCCACAGATTATACATCAGAACAGTCCGCGTAAACACGGACAGTATATAGCCGTAAACTGTGGTGCCATTCCGGAAGGAACGATTGACTCAGAGTTGTTCGGACATGAAAAAGGTTCCTTTACCGGAGCTTTGGCCGACCGTAAAGGATATTTTGAAGTAGCCGACGGCGGAACTATTTTTCTGGATGAAGTAGGGGAACTGCCTATCCCGACACAAGCCCGTTTGCTGCGTGTGCTTGAGACCGGTGAGTTTATAAAAGTCGGTTCTTCAAAGGTGCTGAAAACAAATGTGAGGATTGTTGCTGCAACGAATGTTAATCTGATACAGGCGGTAGCCGACGGAAAATTCCGTGAAGATCTGTATTATCGTTTGAATACCGTACCTATCCAGATTCCTCCGTTGCGTGAACGTCCGGATGATATCATCTTGTTGTTTCGTAAATTTGCCGGAGACTGTGCGGAGAAATATCGTATGCCGCCGGTTCGTTTGGATGATGAAGCACGACAGCTGCTGACCTCCTACCGTTGGCCGGGTAACGTCCGTGAGTTGAAGAATATAACGGAGCGTATCTCGGTTATCGAAGAGAACCGTGATATTACAGCAGACGTTCTGCGTTTGTATCTTCCCGATCTGAATGTGGAAAAATATCCGGTGCTGGTCAAAAAGCAGGATAACGACCAGAAGTTTTTCAATAGTGAACGCGAGATACTTTACCAGGTCCTTTTTGACATGAAGAAAGATGTCAATGATCTGAAAAAGCTGGTTCACGATATAATGGGAGGTAAGATGCCTATGCCGGTTGCCGATGAGACGCCCTATGCCCATCCGATCCGTCCGGTACATTCTGCTCCGATTCAGGAAGCGGAAGCCGTAGAGGAAGAAGAAACTCTTTCTTTGGAAGAAGTGGAGAAAGAGATGATCCGTAAAGCATTGGAGAAACATAACGGACGGAGGAAAAATGCGGCGGCTGATCTGAAAATATCAGAACGTACTCTTTATAGAAAGATTAAAGAATATAATTTGGAATAATATGTTGAGAAAGAATATAATCTGGTTTTGTTTACTGATAGGAGTCATGGTGACGGCCTGTTCCATTTCCTACAAGTTCAACGGAGCTTCGATTGACTATACAAAGGTAAAAACGATAACTATTAAGGACTTTCCAAATCAGGCACCTTTGGTTTATCCTCCGTTATCACAGGAGTTTACTGAAGCGTTGAAGGATATTTATATCCGTCAGACACGCCTTCAGATGGTCAACAATAATGGTGATTTGGAGCTGCAAGGTGAGATTACCGGATATGAACTGACACCAATGGCTGTTAAAGAAGATGCCTGGTCTTCGCAGACAAAGTTGACGATAACTGTGCGCGTGAGTTATTCTAATCGTACAAACCCTGATGAGGATTTTGATGCACAGAGTTTTTCTGCTTATCGTGAGTTTGATGCTACCCGGATGTTACAGGATGTACAGGCCGAACTCTGTGCAGAGATCATTGACGAGTTGACAGACCAGATTTATAATGCAACCGTAGCCAATTGGTAATATATGAAAGCTGCAGACTTATATCTACTGATGGAAGACCCCTCTTTGCTGACGAAGGAAACACTTTCCCCGTTACAGCAGGTAGTGGCTGAATATCCGTATTTTCATATAGCCCGGATGCTTTATCTGAAGAATCTGGCTGTATTGAATGATATACGCTTTGCCGCAGAACTGAAAAGAATGGCAGTTTACATACCGGACAGAAGAAAATTATTCGCACTGATCGAGGGAGAACGTTACGGGATGCCGTTTGCGGCATCTGCGGAAGAAAATGAACCGGCAACAGACTCTTTCTCCCTGATCGATGCTTTTTTGGCTGATCGTGAAAGTGAGGGAGAACAACAGGCGGCCGATCCTACTTTGTTGTTTCAGCCTTCCGTTTCATCTGATTATATATATTGGTCGTTGTCAAAGGATGATATATCGGCGGAAGAGGAGCCGGAAGCTAAACTTCAGCACCATGACCTGATCGATTCTTTCATTAAAAATGACGAACAGCGGGCACCGGGCAGCGGATTGGTCTTATCCCTGCAACCGGATGATCCATCTTCCCAGGGACCATTGAAAGAAGTGGAGAACGAACAACCCCGATCGTTGGACGATGATTCTTATTTTACCGAGACATTGGCTCATATTTATGTTAAACAGAAACGGTATGAGAAGGCATTGCAAATTATTAAAAACTTATATTTGAATTATCCAGAAAAAAATGCTTACTTTGCAGACCAAATTAGATTTTTGGAAAAATTGATTATTAACACTAAAAAATAAAACTAAAATGTACGTATTTATTTCTATTCTAATCCTGATCGCTTCAATACTTCTGATCTTGATAGTATTGATCCAGAACTCAAAGGGGGGAGGTCTGGCTTCGGGATTCTCTTCATCTAACCAAATTATGGGTGTACGTAAAACCACAGACTTTTTGGAAAAAGCAACATGGGGCCTGGCTGGTTTTGTTATTGTTTGTAGTATCGTTATTACAGCATTTATCCCAAGAGCAACAACTACTACACAATCTGAAATCAAAGAACAGATAAACAATGCTGTTACAATCGACCCGAATACGGTAGCTCCTAACTTTGGAACTGCTCAGCCGTCAGCAAATGCTCCGGTTGAAGAAGAAACGCCGGCAGAAGCTCCTGCTCAGGCTGAATAAGATGTAGATTTTATAGCATATACTAAAGGCATTCCATTTCGGGATGCCTTTTTTTATGAATCATATAAGGAAACTCTCTACAATGATTCCTTTTCGTCTAGGATGAAAAGAAAGGATAGTACTAATGTTTTTTTATTTAGAGGTAGGTGTAAATTGATTTAGACCTACCTCTAAATGAAAATAGACCTACCTCTAAATTTATTTACACCTACCTCTGACAAAAGAATCGTTGGATATATGTCCGAATGGCTTTTAGGCAATACTGATAAAGGATAGTTATATAGATAAAGAGTTGTGCAGGTTGGGGTGAACGGTTTGTGGATGTTTATACCCGGATAGATATATTTTATGAGGAATGACAGTTGATTTTTGTATCTTTGTTGAGACTGATTAAACTGTTTTATATTAAACAATACAAATATGGAGATGATAAATTTTGACGGGCTACTGATTGGTATCGTTACTTTTCTGATAATCGGGTTGTTTCATCCGATAGTTGTGAAGGCTGAATATTATTGGGGGACTAAATGCTGGTGGATATTCCTTCTTCTGGGGATTGCCGGAACGGTTGCATCTTTGCTGATAGAGAGTGTTTTTGTCTCTGCCATCTGCGGTGTGTTTGCCTTTTCTTCGTTCTGGACGATCAAGGAAGTATTCGAGCAGGAAGAACGCGTATTGAAAGGATGGTTCCCTAAAAATCCAAAAAGACAATATCCGGAAAAATAATTGTATCTTTGTAGCCGTAAAGTAATACAGCTATGAAGAAGAAAAAGAAAGTCTCTCCGCTGGACGAGTACATCAAGGCAAACCGCAAGGGGAGCCGGGAAGCGGAAATAGAGAATCACGGACGTCCGGTCAGTCATAACCGGGTACATGTATCGAAAAAGGTTTACAACCGTAAAAGAGATAAGGCAGATGCCCAGAGGCGTCTGCCTTATTTGTGTCGTCAGGTAGCCTGATTTACTCTTATTCTTCTTTCAGATATAATCCTTCGCGTGATAACTGATGGTCGAGGTTGGCTACTCCCAGGCCGACAATAGCCATGACCGTTGCAGCATGTTGTTGATATTCAGGAATGCTCTTGGTATATAAGTCACGTTCCGTGTGCCATATCTCATCGTAGCTGAAGTTATAGCCTTTGATGTCTTTCTCCATAAAGCCGATGGTCGGTACGCCATCCAGTGCAAAGACGGAAGCATCCGTACCGCCTATGGTCGTCGGCTGTTTACGCGGTTCGGCTACTTTGACTTCGAACGGATATTCGGCATTAATCTTCTTTACCGGTTCGCATATCTTCACAAAATCATCATACATGGCTTGCGGCACACTAATACCTACCGGAGGAGTAGGTCCGCCGTCACGGTTGAACAGATTCGATATTTTATCCATCTTCTTTGGATTACCCCTTACCCAGGCCTGTGCACCTAGCAAACCGAACTCTTCACCTGCAAAAGCACAGAAAAGCATCGTACGTTTAGGTTTTGCTCCCGACGTGGCAATCAGACGGGCGGCTTCCATAACAGGGGTAACGCCTGAACCGTCATCGACTCCGCCGGTTCCAACATCAAAAGAATCGAGGTGGCCACTCAGCATAACATATTCCCCCGGATGTTTACTTCCCTTTATGGAACCGATTACATTATAATATTTGACCGGTCCCAGGCGGAAATGGTTACGTATATCGAACTCCAGCATAAAGGAACGACGCTCTTTTACCATCTGTTTGATGATGGCGTATTGATGTTCATCCAGTTTGATATCGGGTACGGTCGGTAGTTTCTCGATGGTCATGTCCTTATCGAATACGACATTCTTATCATAAAGTGCACGCAGTGGGACAGAAGCCGACTGGATAAAACCTAAGACACCGGCTTCGCACATTTCCTTGTAAAAGAGAGCCGGCTTTTCATCATTTAAAGGCAGTAAGGGGGTATTCTTTTTATTTACCCAGTTATCCCTCATTATCTCACGGTTCTTTTGAGCGATTGTGTTGTTTTCTGCAATAACACCTGCACGGTCATAGTCTGCTATTGCCGACCAATTGATTGGCCAGCCCGTGTTTTTGCCATTTACCAGTACCCAGGCGCCTTTCAACTGTCCTTTTATCCGGTCGAACTCATCCTGTGTAAGAGGCTCGAGCAGTACATGTCCCCGTTGAAGTCCTTTCGTTCCGGAGGTATAGGAAGGGGTGACAAAATGCAACTCCATCCCGTTTTCACCAAGCAGCTTACCGAACCACGGCCCCCGGTTGAATCCGACAGGTAAAGTTCCGGCTTCCTGTAACTCCACTTCCAGCCCCCATTCTTTGAACTTGGAGGCAACCCATTCGGTGGCGTTGTCATAGGCATCCGAACCGATAGGGCGTCCGCCGAAGCGGTTGGTCAGTATGTCCAGATGGTTCATGACCTGGTTATCGGAACGTCCGGTTTCAATGATTTTATTTACAGCGGCCTCCTGTGCCGGAAGGGAAGTTATGGTCATACAGGCCATGGTTGCGAAGAGAAGTATAGTCCTTTTCATATCAATGTTTGTTTAAGTCTTGCAAATTAATGGATAAAAATAATGTGTACCAAATGAAAAGCAGAAAATAATAACAGAATCGTTCCCTTTTTGTAAAAGTATTACCAAAATAAATAGATACCTTTGTGTCCAAATCGGGAGCATGTGAAATCTATCTTTACTACCATAGCAAAATATCTGCTGATAGTACTCTTTGTGAGTTACTATGTAGGAGGTACTGCGTTCACCCATACCCATTATTTCCCGACTTATTCCATTACCCATTCCCATCCCTTCCTTCCGGGAGCAGACGGTTTGCCGCATCATACGCATAATTCGTCCGCTTTTAATACGATTGAAGAACTGGATGATATCATGATGGAGGCTGCTGCCTTGTGTCTCACATTGGTGACAGCCTGGGTACTTCTTTCCGTGTTCATTCAACAACACAAGTATATAACTCCCGTACGTTCAGTACGTAATATCAGCCTCCGCGCCCCGCCTTTCTGTATTAAATAATTACCAGCAACGAAGAAAAGAATTATTTAATACAAGAAAATCAATATGAAACAATTACTTATGCTATTGCTTCCAGCAATGGTATTATGTTCCTGCAACCAGAACAAGCAGGACGATGAGGTTGCTATTGCCGTAACTTTACGGGGCGACACGATACAAATAGGGGATAAATCACCTATCTTATCCCGGTTGAAAACAGACGTAGTGAAGAAAGAACCTTACCGCCTGGAGTTTTCCACTTCGGGGGTGGTGAAAGCTATCCCCTCCAATTATGCCGAGATTGCTTCCCCTTTTGCCGGACGTATCTCCAAATCATTCGTACGGTTGGGGCAGATGGTGACGCCCGGAAGTCCGGTCTTTGAGATAAGTTCTCCTTCTTTCTTTGAGACGGGAAAAGGGTATTATCAGGCTAAACAGGAGATGGAACTGGCCCTGAAAAGCTTGAAACGCGAAAAAGACCTGCTGCAAAATAAGGTCGGCGTACAGAAAGAACTGGAAGAAGCGGAAGTCAATTATGAATTGAAGAAGAAAGACTATGAAAATGCTGTTGCCGCTTTGAAGGTCTTTCAGATAGAACCGGAAGACCTGGTATTGGGACAACCTTTGATTGTCCGCTCACCGATAGCGGGCGAAATAGTGACCGACCGTATTGTCATCGGCCAGTATATCAAGGAAGATGCCGAACCCGTGGCCGTGATAGCCAACCTGAATAAAGTATGGGTGGCTGCCCATGTCAAGGAAAAGGATATGGGAATGATACAATCGCTGGACAGCGTTGAGATTCGTCTGGTAGCCATGCCCGACCTGCCTTTGCCCGGAAAGATTTATCATGTCAGCGAAATGCTGGACGAAGATACCCGTTCGGTTGAAGTCCTCATCGAATGTGACAACAGTGCCCACCTGATGAAGCCGGCTATGTACGGGACGGTTAAGCTGTGCGACAGAAGTGCCGATGTCATCCGTATCCCGACATCTGCCATCCTTCAGGAAGAGGAAGGCGCTTATGTGCTTGTCTCATTGGGAAACAATGCTTATCGCAAACAGAAGGTAACTACCTCTGTCACAGAAGACGGCAAGACGGTTATCCTGACCGGACTGAACTCCGGCGATACGATTGTAACTACCGGAGCCTTTTATTTACTTGATGCACGATAAATTCTATGAAGAAGATAATATATACTGCGATACACCGGCGGGGGCTGATGTTCGTATTATTCCTGTTTCTTGCTGTAGTGGGATATTATTCGTGGACCCGACTGGCCATTGATGCCTATCCGGATATTGCCGACACGACCGTCCAGGTCGTTACCCAGGTGCCGGGACTGGCGGCGGAAGAGATAGAACAGCAAATCAGTATCCCTATTGAAAGGGCGATGAACGGGATGCCGGGACTGAATGTGATGCGAAGTAAGAATACTTTCGGCCTCTCGACCGTTGTGCTGGTTTTTGATGACGGTATCGACGATTACTGGGCACGTCAGCGTGTGCAGGAACGCCTGGTAGACGTGGAACTTCCTTATGATGCCGTTCCGGGATTGAACCCGCTGACTTCGCCTACCGGTGAAATCTTCCGTTATGTACTGGAAAGCGACCAACTCGATATCCGCGAACTGACCGACCTGCATAAATGGGTTGTCATCCCCCGTCTGAAGCAAGTGACGGGAGTGGCCGATGTCAGCAACTTTGGCGGTATCACTACCCAATACCAGATAGAAGTGAACCCGCACAAGATGGAACAATATAATGTGACGCTGGGCGATATCACCGAGAAGATAGAAAAGAATAATGTGAATGCCGGCGGCAGTATGTTAAGCCGTGGCGACCTGAGTTATGTAATTCGCGGTATCGGACTGGTAAAAGACCTGAAGGACCTGGGACGTATCGTTATCAAGACCGAGGACGGTGTACCTGTCTACCTGGATGATTTAGGAACCCTGAAATATGGTAGTCTGGAACGTAAAGGGGTATTGGGATTCTACGACGGCGTCCGTGATTATTCCGATGGGGTGGAAGGGATTGTCCAGATGCTTCGCGGAGAGAATCCTTCGCAGGTGCTGGAAGGAGTGCATCAGGCGGTCGACGAACTGAATAATGAAACCCTTCCCAAAGGAACCCGCCTGCATGTCTTTATGGACCGAACGAACCTGGTGGATACGACATTGCATACGGTTTCCCATACGCTTTTTGAAGGCATGGTGCTGGTGGTGCTGGTGCTCATCCTGTTCCTCGGAAGCTGGCGTGGTGCCTTGCTGGTTGCCCTGACCATCCCGTTGTCGTTGCTGATTGCTTTTATCCTGATGCAACTGACCGATATTCCTGCCAACCTGCTTTCGCTGGGAGCTATCGACTTTGGTATCCTGGTAGACGGGGCTATCGTAATGATGGAAACAATTCTGAAGAAGCGCGAACGGCATCCTGATGAAATATTGACGGAAGATTCAATCCTGCGCCGTGCAACTGAAGTGGCCCGCCCTATCTTCTTCTCTACATTAATTATTATCACTGCTTATCTTCCCCTGTTTGCCTTTGAGCATATCGAAAAGAAACTCTTTACGCCGATGGCTTATACGGTCGGTTATGCCCTGTTGGGGGCATTGGCTGTGGCGTTGTTCCTGATACCGGGCCTGGCTTTCTATGCTTATTACAAACCCAGGAAGATTTATCATAACCGCTGGCTTGAAAAGTTAGGTGAGATCTATAACCGGCAAATCATTGCTTTGCTGGAGAAACCGAAGCGGGTCCTGTTACCTTTGTTCCTTATTCTGGTGGCAGCCGGCGTATTGAGTTATACGGTAGGAAAAGATTTCCTTCCGCCTTTGGACGAAGGGGCTATCTGGGTACAGGTGCAATTGCCTCCGGGTATCTCTATCGAGAAGTCGAAGGCGATGGGAGCGGAGCTTCGCAAAACATTGAAACAGTTTGATGAAGTCTCTTATGTCATGACACAGGTCGGACGCGACGATGAGGGAGCCGAAGCCTTCTCGTTGTCACATATCGAATGCGGAGTAGGGTTGAAGCCTTACGACACCTGGAAATTCGGCAAGACGAAGGCGGACCTGATCGAGGAAATGTCTGAAAAGTTGTTGACTATGCCCGGTTATACCGTCAGTTTCTCCCAGCCGATTATCGATATGGTCATGGACCAGATTGCCGGTGCTCACAGCGACCTGGCGATAAAGGTTTACGGAGATGATATTGCCGATACCCGCCATATAGCCGATAAGGTCGTGAATGTGTTGCGAACGATTCCCGGTGCCGCCGACGTAGCCATCGACCAGGAACCGCCGTTACCCCAGTTGCAGATTATTGCCGACCGCGACCGTATTGCCCAATATGGTCTGAACTTCTCCGATGTTGCCGATATGATTGAACTGGCAATCGGGGGAAAGGCCATCTCGCAAATCTTTGTCGGCAGTAAAAGTTATGACGTCATTTGCCGTTTCGACGATGCCAGCCGTAACTCGCCTGAAAGTATCGGCAATCTCTTACTGACGAATGGGGCCGGAGCAAAGATACCGCTTTCGCAGGTTGCCGAAGTGAAAATGACAACCGGTGCCAGTACAATCTCCCGTGAGATGAACAAGCGTCACCTGACCATCCATGTCAACCTGCGTGGCGTGGATTTGACGGAGTTTCTGAATAAAGCGAACCGGTTGATTGACCGCGACATAGATTATAATCACGACACCGTCCATCTGCAATGGGCCGGTCAGTTCGAGAACCAGCACCGTGCCTATAACCGTCTGGCGGCAGTAGTCCCTTTGGCGTTGGGTATTATGCTGCTGTTGCTGTTTGCCGCCTGTGGAAAATTCCGCCAGGCGGCTCTGATGATGTGTGTGGTTCCCCCTGGCCCTTTTCGGAGGGATGCTGGCATTGAATGTCCGGGGGATGACGTTGAATGTCTCTTCTGCCGTCGGTTTTATAGCCTTGATTGGTGTCGCTATACAAAACGGTGTGATTATGATTTCGCATATCAATAACCTGCGTAGCCGTGACCGAGGTTTTAAGCAGTCAATCATAACCGGGGCGAAACACCGTTTCCGCCCGATTCTGATGACGGCAACGGTGGCTGTGCTCGGTTTGCTGCCAGCCTCGTTGAGTACAGGTATCGGTTCCGATGTGCAACGTCCGCTGGCGACGGTGATTGTGTACGGACTGTTGTTTGCGACCGTTATTACGCTTTATGTGCTTCCTGCCTTATACTATCTGGTGGAAAAGCATTATCTGGATGAAGAGATAGTATCTTCTGATGTAAAGAATACGAATGTCTGATTAAAAATAGTAGCTATGCGACATTATATAACAATGTGCCTGCTTGCCGGAAGCCTGGCTGGCAGTGCACAACAAATGGTTCCCCTTTCTTACCACAATTATATGGAGAAGGTGGCGGAAGGGAATCTGGAGTATGCAGCCGAACGTCTGAATATGAATGTGTCCGAGGCGGAAGTGGTTGCGTCGAAAGTATTCAACGACCCGAACCTGTCCGTCTCTTATTTCAACAACGAGAACGGAAGTCTGCAAATGGGAGAAGGAGTGGAGGTTGAACTGAGTAAAACGTTTTCTTTCGGAAAGCGGGGAGCGAATATGGCGTTGGCCCGTAGTGAAAGCGAGTTGACAAAGGCACTCCTTGCCGATTATTTCCGTAACCTGCGTGCCGAAGCAACCGTTTCCTACCTGGAGGCGTTGAAACAATATGAATTATATAAGGTAAAACAGAACGCCTATGAGAATATCCGGCAGCTGGCAGAGAGCGACAGTGTCCGTTTTACTTTAGGGAAAATTATGGAGATTGATGCTATCCAGAGCCGTCTGGAGGCAGGGATATTGAAAAATGAATTATTGCAAGCGGAAACCGATTTGCATAATGCTTTTTCCAATCTGAACCTGTTGACCGGTTCGGTTGCTCTCGATACCTTGTACGTCCCCGATGCTTCATTGCAGATTTCACCCCGTGATTTTGTGCTTGCTGATTTGATTTCCACAGCCTCGATGAATCGTGCCGACTTGGTAGCAGCCATGAAGAATAAGGAAGTCGCTTCCCGTGCCCTGAAAGCGACCCGGCGGGAACGGAATACGGATGTCGACCTGTCTATTGCCATCAGTAAGAATGCCCGGGTGCATAATGAGGAGGCCCCGGCACCACCCTTTACCGGGGTGACGGCCGGGATTGCCATTCCCCTGAAGTTTTCCAACTTCAATAAGGGGACTGTCCGTGCTGCCCGTTTCCGTGAACAGCAGGCCGAGACGCAGTATCAGCAGGCTTTGTTGCAGGTACAGACGGAAGTTATGCAGGCATACCGGAGTTATCAGTCGCTGACAGAGCAGGTCAGTCATTATGAAAACGGTATGCTTCATGCCGCCCGGGAGGTAATCGACGGAAAGATTTACAGCTATAACCGTGGAGAAGTCTCCCTCCTGGAGGTACTCGATGCCCAGCGGACGTATGATGATGTGCAGGCCCAGTATATAGAAACACTCTTCAATTACAGTGCGGCACTGGTGGAACTGGAGAAGAGTGCCGGGGTTTGGGATGTGGAGTTGTAAGAAATTGGATATAAATCGAAAAGCCCTGATAACGAACATCGGGGCTTTTCGGTTTATAGATTGAGTAAACTCCTTAATTTATCAGGGGCTTGCCGGGTATCAAATACGGTAATCTTTTGTCAGGTCTTCGTCAGAAATACAACGTCCATACAAGACATCTTCCCTGGCTTCCCTAACACAAGATGTCAATTCTTTTTCAGATAAAGCCCATGGGTAGGGCTTACTTTTAGATGCAGCCTTTTTTAGAGATAATGTTTTAGCATATTTCTCCAATTCAGTAAACTCCTCTTCATCCATCGAAAGGATGAACTGGGTAAAGTGTTGTTTCCGTAAATTTAATTCCATTGTTGTCATAATATATCTTCTTAGGTTTTCTTATTTGACAAAGATAAGATATTAGTTCTGAATTATATTTACATTTGTGGGCAAAACAGAGATACGCGTATGATATTTTACTTTTCAGGTACCGGAAACTCCCGTTGGGTGGCGAATGCTTTGAGTATCGCGTTGGGAGAACCTGTCGTTTCGATAGCGGAGGAGTTAAAAACCAATAAAAAGGAAATTGTCTGTCCGCTCAGGGAAGATGAGAAAGTGCTGTTTGTCTATCCCGTACATTCGTGGGGACCGGCTGTCCCTGTTACCCGTTTTATCTCGAAACTGAAGCTGACCGGCTACGATAAGCAACCCGTATATTCCGTTTCCACCTGTGGCGACGAATGCGGTTATACCGCTGACAGGGTGCAGAAAGCCTTGTCTAAACGAGGGATAACGCTTATGGCTGGTTACTCGGTCATTATGCCGAATAACTATATCCTCCTGCCTGGTTTTGACGTAGACAGCAAGGAAGTCGAAAGACAGAAACTGGAAGATGCGCCCGCCGCCGTCGCTACTATCGCTGCTGCTATCCGCGAAAGTAAAAACGTTAATTTATACAATAAAGGAAGTCTGCCGGGACTCAAAAGCTACTGGATATATCCTCTTTTTGCTAATTTTGCCATAGGGAAGAACTCCTTTCGGGTAACGGATGCCTGCATCTCATGCGGTTTGTGTGAGAAAGTTTGTCCGACCGGGACCATAACGCTGTCCGAAGGAAAGCCTGTCTGGTCGGATACCTGTGTGCAATGTGTTGCCTGCATTCACCGTTGTCCGGTACGTGCCATAGAATATGGTAAGATTACCCTGAAGAAAGGAAGGTATCATCATCCCGATGTTAAATAAGTTGCGCCTGTCAACTATAAAAACAAGTAAAGCAAAATGAAACAACTAGTAATGATGGTTATGGCTGTGTTCCTGTTGGCAAGTTGCCAGGAAACGCCTAAAGGTTATGTGATAAACGGAGTCGTGGAGAATATGCCTGACGGTAAGATTTACCTGAAAACGTTCCGTAATAAAATGTTCTTCGATGTGGATACCGCCGATATTAAGGATGGTAAATTCACATTCAAGGGAGAAGTGAGCCAGCCCCTGCTGTATGGTCTGGCTACCGAGGATATGAATTATCCGGTACAACTCTTTGTTGAGAATACGAATATGGACGTGACGCTCGGAAATGACGGCGAGACTATTATCGTTCAGAACTCTCCGGTCAATACGATTTTCCAGGAAAACCAGAGTAAGGTCTTTGAGAAAGGTTTCGATATAGATAGCCTGATAAGCAAGTACCCGGATTCGCCGGCTGCGGCTTTCTACCTGTATCGTTATTTTACCTATCAGCTTCCGTTGGACCAGTTGAAGGCGACCCGTGCCAAGATAGCTCCGACGCTGGCCGACTGTCCTTATGTAAAAGACCTGGATGGCATCATCGGCCAGTTGGAGAATGTGCAGATTGGCAAGACGGCTCCCGAATTTTCTTTGCCGGATACAGCCGGTGTGGCTGTCTCTCTGTCTGATTTCCGAGGTAAATATGTATTACTTGATTTCTGGGCTTCCTGGTGTCCTCCCTGCCGTCGTGAGAATCCGAATGTAGTGAAGGCTTTCCAGGATTACAAGGATAAGAACTTTACGATTATCGGTATCTCCCTGGATAATAACAAAGACAAATGGTTGAAGGCCATCGCCGATGACAACCTGACCTGGACACACGTCTCCGATTTGAAGTATTGGGATTCGGAGATACCTGCCTTGTATGGTGTCC
Source organism: Parabacteroides goldsteinii DSM 19448 = WAL 12034 (assembly GCF_000969835.1). Lineage (GTDB taxonomy): Bacteria > Bacteroidota > Bacteroidia > Bacteroidales > Tannerellaceae > Parabacteroides > Parabacteroides goldsteinii. The sequence continues at coordinate 134,354 of NZ_KQ033912.1, read as the reverse complement.
GCGGCATTCCGGCAAACGTATTGCTCAATCCTGACGGTGTAATCATCGCCAAGAATATCACTGGCGAAGATTTGCCTAATACATTAAAAGAAGTAATCAAATAAGCATGAAGCGCAATCTGCTTATCTCTTTTTTCTGTCTTCTCTGCCGTACAAGAACTTTTTCCAGGATAAGTTCGGTCCGGGGCATATCGTCAGCGACACAATAGCCGCCGGTAATTATCTTCGCCGCGAAATGGCTTCCTATACGGAAACAGAAGGGGAGATTGCAGAGCCGACAGTTACTCTCCGCATTACCGTATCATCAGTAAAGAAATTTTTGAACAAGAATTACAACCTTTAATACAATTGTCATCCAACTAGTTACAACAAACTATAAACCCTTCTTGTTCTATTATTGAAGAATAATATTGAAGAAGAAGGAGATGAGAATTGCAATCAGCGGTAATTCAGGTTTTATAGGACAGCATCTGACAGAGTTTTTATCTGCCGGCGGAGATGTCGTTGTCCCTTTGAAACATGCGATGTTCCGTTCGAGGTCGGACGAAAAGCTGAAACAGGCATTGACCGGATGTGATGTTGTAATCAATCTGGCCGGAGCTACGATAAACCAGCGTTGGACAAGGAAAGCCAAACGTAAAATAATGAACAGCCGTATTTATACTACCAGGCGGTTGGTATCTATCATCAATGAGATGGAAGTGAAGCCGAAAGTATTTATCTCCGCATCAGCAGTCGGTATTTATCCGGATAGCGGTATTTATTCGGAAAGCAGTACGTCTGTGGGAACGGGTTTCCTGTCTGATGTCTGTATCCGTTGGGAAGATGAGGCGCAGAAATTGTCGAGAGACATCCGGTTGGTAGTAGTCCGTTTTGGGGTTGTATTGTCAAAGGATGGAGGGGCATTGCCTAAGATGTTGCTGCCATTCCGCTTTTTTGTCGGAGGAAAGATTGCTTCCGGCAAACAGGGATTCTCCTGGATACATATAGAAGATGTGCTGCATGCCATGCAGTTTATTATCGAACATAAGGATTTATCGGGAGTTGTCAACCTGGTTGCTCCTCAACCACTGACGAACCGGGCTTTTACAAAGGTGGTTGCCGAAGTGATGCACCGCCCGGCATGGTTACCCCTTCCCCGGAGAGTATTCAGGTATCTTTATGGAGAAGGAGAAGAATTAATCACCAAAGGACAACAGGCTTATCCGGCGCGGTTACTTTCAGCAGGGTATGTTTTCCGTTATTCGGATATACGGCTGGCGTTACTTAGTTTCATGATGTAGTAGGCACGGAAAGATTACTTCTTTCATCTATTATAAAGAAGTAAAGGATAAACTATTACATATCTCCCTAACTTCTATCTCTAAAGTCCTGACTCAGTAAAATTATCTTGTACACCCTGGTGGATTAGGGTGTACACCTTAGTCGAACAACCTGTACACCGTAATCGGCTATCCTGTACAGGGTAGTAATACTTGCTTACGACTCATGCATTAGTTAGCAGTGACTTTGGTGATAATAAGTAGTAACCTTTGAGATAATATTCAGTGACAATTTCTCTAAGCTGATACAAATATAATACATAATGTTTTACAAAAACATCTGCCATCTGTTACTATCTCAGATATGGTATTAATTTCCAATAAATTAGGGGTTGCAGATGCAGTGTGTTTATCTGCCATTGTATCTGCCATCTGTCACCTGCATATATAGTAAACGCTTCAGAATAATATCAATTAAAGAGTGGTAGATGGCAGATGTGGTTGCAGATAAAATCAGGTATCTGTCACCATCTATGTGGCATATATACAGTGTGTTATATGGATTGGTTGCAGATGGCAGATAAATATATAAAACTTTCTGTAGTTGTTTATAGTAACTGGTTGTAACTAGTTCCCCTCTTGAGAGGGGAAGAATTACTCCTGATGCTATAAATTGATAGTTCAAATATTTCTTAATTAGTTATACCAAATTCACATAATATAAAAAAGGGAACCCTGAATGCACAGAGTCCCCTTTCTATCTTATGATTGCTTTATTTATTTGTAGCTATAGCCCGCTTTCTTTTGTGCGCTGCTGGCATTTTCTGCCGGGATTAAAGTGAAGCCCCACTTGTATTCCTTGTCAGCAGGTAATGTATATTCAGGTTCAGGACGTGAATACCAACTGTCGTAACCGGCCAGTCCCTGTTGTTTCAGGTCAACACATACTTCAACGAAGTTACGCGGGGTAATATCATTGATGTGTGTCTGGCGAGGTTTATCGTACGGACCGATGTTCGGACGGTTGTTGATTTCTTCCTGTGTGAAGTTGTTCCACTGGTACGGACGGTTGGTTGTCTTACCGGCATCGAAATCTTCTACGGAGTTACGCATGGCGTTGAATTCCATATCATCGTCAGCAACGATTAACAGGTTCTTGCCTTTGCCGCCTAATGTGAGCCAGCGGGTATCGCAGTGGTGGCCGTTTTCCTGTGGACGAACGTAGGGGAAGTATTGCTCTTCTGCTGTGCTCTTGTATTGCCCGATCATGTAACCGGCTTTACGGTCCCAATAATTTTCTACTGGTCCGCGGCCGAAATATTCCAGCTGGTCCATAGTTACCGGCAGACGGAAACGTACGCCGATACGGGGAACGACCATTTTGTCACGGTCGCTGACTTTGTCACGTCCGGGTGAGAACGTAGCTGTTGCAGTCGCTTCGGAGATTCCAATCTTTACGCCATCCAGATGAGCCGGGGTGAAGTGGGTAGCCACATTCATTACACCGTCGGGATAAATCTTATAAGTGATAAGGAATTCGTTACCGGCCGGTAATTTATATTCCACATTTACGATGGCATTTCCGTCGACGATTTCGGCAGCAGCCTTAGTCACGTTGAAGTTACGGCTTGACAGTTCCCATATTTCCAAACGTTTCGGGTTACCGCTTCCGTAGTCGTTGTCGTTAGGAGCACGCCAGAAGTTCGGCTGGATACCAAAACCTTCGTTGAAATATTCCGTGCCGCCCACCTTATAGGAACTAACAACGCCTGACTTCTTGTCGAACACGAAGTTTACCTTGGAAGAAGTTACTTTCACGTTATCACCTTCTTCTGATACGGCCAGTTTAGGACCACCTGCCTTATAAGCAACTTTATCGGCTTCTATCGGTAAGCGGAACTGGTCCTGGGCGATTTCGTAACCGGCAGGAATTACACCTTCCTGTTTATTAGAAGTAACAACGAAATTAACCAGATAATCGACACCGGCCTGTGGTTTCAGACCTGCTACGGGAACAGTGATTTCCTGTGAAGCCTGCGGAGCCAGGTCAAGTGAAACTTTATCGCTCTTGATTACCTTGTTGTTCGCTTTTACAGTATATGTAATCGTATAATCCTTCAGGTTGGTGAAGTAGAAGCGGTTCGTGATTTTAAACACACCGTTAGCTACATCCACGGCATCGAAACCAACGTTCTGATGTGTAAATTTCACCTCTTTCATGGCCGGATGCGGAGTGCGGTCCGGATTTACGATACCGTTGCAAAGGAAATTACCGTCGCTAGGCATATTAACGCCGAAGTCGCCACCGTATGCATAATAGTCTTTGCCGTTTTCATCCTTAACAAGAAGTCCCTGGTCTACCCAGTCCCAAATCCAACCACCCTGGAGGTTCGGATATTTGTAGATAGCTTTCCACTGTCCCCAAAGGTTACCGGTCGAGTTACCCATGGCATGGGCATATTCGGAAGGAGCTATCGGACGGTCGCTACCTTCTTTTCCGATTTCTTCCAGCCATCCTGCACTCGGATACTGCGGTACATACATGTCGGTATTCCATTCCCAAAGAGCACGTTCGTAGTTGACCGGACGGTTCATTGCTCCTTTTTCCTTATTCTTTACATATAAATAAGTCTGGTAGAAGTTGTATCCGTTACCGGCTTCGTTACCCAAAGACCAGATAGTTACTGACGGATAGTTCTTGTTACGTTCGTACATATTCATCGTACGGTCCATGTGCGGCAGCAACCATTCCGGATTGTTACCCAGCGAACCGCCTTTGCTCAGGCTATAATACATACCGTGCGATTCCACGTTGGCTTCATCGTAGACATATAATCCGTATTCGTCGCAGAGTTCATAGAACCGACGGTCCTGCGGATAGTGGCACAAACGTACAGAGTTGATGTTGTTTTTCTTCATCAGTTCGAAGTCTTTACGCATCAGTTCTTCTGTCATATAGTGGCCAGTCTGTGGGTTATGTTCGTGGATATTCACCCCTTTGAACTTAATCGGCTGTCCGTTGAACAATAGCACGGTGTAAGGTTTCCCGTTACCGGCAATCTGGTCGATCGGTTTGATTTCGATGCGGCGGAAACCAACGTTCGAAGGAATGACTTCCGTTACTTTACCGTCTTCCTTTACCGTCATCAACAGTTTGTAAAGATTCGGATGTTCAGCACTCCAGGTGGCGACATCGTTCAGCTCTTTTTCAAAAGAAGCTGTCTTGATACTGTTGGCTCCGACCCATAACTTGTTGTCGGCGGTTGCAACAGTCTGTCCTTTTGCATCCAGCAGTTCGTAAGATACAGTGATGTCTTTTGCTGCTTTCGTATGGTTTTTGATGTCTACGGCCAGGTTGAAGATACCGTTTTTATAAGTATCGTCCAGGGTAGAGATTACGCGGAAATCGTTTACTGCAATCTTGGGTTGTGACCACAGGAATACATCACGTTCGATACCGCTGATGCGCCAGAAGTCCTGGCATTCCAGATATGAACCGGTGCTCCATCTGAATATCTTCAGGGTAAGAACATTCTTTCCCGGTTGCAGATAGTCGTTGATCAGGAACTCTGCCGGATTTTTAGAATCTTCGCTGTAACCGACTTCCTTGCCGTTCACATAAACGTAAAGACCTGATTTGGCACCTGCAATATGTAGATACACATCACGTCCGTCCCAGTTTGCCGGGATTTCGAAGTCACGACGGTAAACGCCTACCGGAGTTGTTTCCGGCAATAGCGGAGGCTGCGGGTTACGGGGTTTGAACTCGTAGCCATGGTTTGTATAGATGGCTGTACCATGTCCTTGAAGCTCCCAGTTGCCTGGCACGGTAATATCATCCCAGGAAGAAGTGCTTGTGGAAGGATCTGTGATATTTGCCGGAAGATCTTTGTAGGAGTCTACAAAATAGAATTTCCAGGTTCCGTTCAGTAATGAATAGTAGGGACTCTTTTCAAAACGTGAAGTAAGGGCTGTCGAACGGTCGCCGTACGTCATAAATGAGCTGCGCGGCAGTTCTTTGTTTACGGCAACGACTTGAACGTCCTGCCAGTAAGGCTTCGTGTCTTGGGATGCAGTCGCATTATCAGCCAATGCAGTACCCAAAAGGAAGCAACCGAATGCTCCGGTGAGCATTGCTTTCTTAACCAAGTGTTTCATTTGTATTTATTTAGGTTGGTAGTATCTGATAAAAAATAGGAGGCTGGTAAGGTTATATACATACCAATTACCAGTCTCCCATTTTTAAAGTTGTTTTTTATTTAGCAGCGTAAAAAGAATAACCTTCAGCTACTTGACGGAATGCTAGAACACCTGCCTGATTCAATTCTACGTTCATTTCTTTACCATCCGGCAAATACATGACAACTTCGTCGTTTTCAGTAAACTTTAACAGCTTGGTTGCTTCGCCGTCGGCTTCAACACTCCAGCTCTTGTCTGCTTCGTTGAATACGAGATCGATGGCTTTTTCTTCGCCTTCTTTTTGGATGTGGTATCCGTCTTTTTTGGTTTCAACAGTGTATACACCGTCTTTTCCGTTGATTGTCTTTACGGTTCCTGCATCTGCTACAGGGTTGCTTCCGCTCCAAAATTCGATAGAGTTCAGCACCAGTACATCAGCGAGCGCTGAAATTTCATAAACAGGGACAATCCAGAAAGCGATAAATACCAGTTCGTTAACGAACTTGCTGTCGATATTGCTGTTCCAACTCAGAAGTTTGTTTGTCAAGCCGAATGATCCGATGCAAGACGAAAATAGAACACTGCTGGCTAAGGTAGTAGCCACTAATAATGTTAAACTTTTTTTCCTCATGAATTATAAATTGTTAGTAGTTAATTTGGGGACGAAGATAACAATTATTTTCTATCCCAACTTACTGTTTCTTTATTATTTCGAGTTTGCCTGATCAGTTCGCTCCCGATTTTTACAGGTGTTGTGAGTAGTTCCGGCAAGTTGAATGTCTGGGTAAAGTAGAAATAAAAATCCGGGTCTTTTTGGGGTAGAACGAAAGGTTTGCCGGCTGTACCTTTTTGTCTGTCGAATTTAGCGATGTAAGGATGTGCCCATAATCCGTCCTGCCGTTTACTGCTGAAGACGAACCATTCTCCGGTTGAAGACCAAGTGTGAAAACTTTCGACATCGTTGCTGTTAACCTCTTCCATATTACGTATCTCGTTTGTTTCCATATTTAATAGGTATAGTTCGCTTTCAGGATGCCAGATAGAGAAATTACCATAATCCGAACAGGTGAACATCAGGTATTTTCCGTCTGGCGATATCCGGGGAAAGGAGACGCTTTTTCCTTTTTGGGAAGCTTCGTAGATACATTCCGGTGTTCCGAAACATTCTTTTCCGGCATCAAATGCTATTTTGAATAGGTCATAATGTATGCTGTCCAAAGGCGTTTTTTCATTGATTGCTTTGCTCCGGCAGAAGTAGAGCATTGTTCCGTCTGGACTCCAGGTAGGGAAAGTTTCCATCCATTCCTTTCCATAAATGGCGGGTGAGGATATTAGACGGTTTGTTTTCGTGTCCAATAAGAGCAGGTCGGATTCTGAATCAGATACTTCGACGGCTTTCGGGCCTGTCGAATGGAAATATTGTTGAATTTCATTAACTGAAAAAGCCAGATACCGTCCTTCCGGATGCCAGGCGGCATATGCTCCTCCGTTTTTCATCTCCGGAGATTTGACATCTAGCCTGTTGATTTTTCCCTGCCTGTAAACTAAAGTTCCTCCAACCTTTCCCCGTATATGTATCATCATAGTTTCCGGTGAATTTTTACAGAAGGTATGACAATTCAGGCAGTCTTTTTCAATGGATTGGTTTTCTATCAGCGGTATTTCCCGATAAGAGGTGAGGTCGCGCTGATAAATGCCTATTTGGTTCCATAATTCATATCCTGGATAGATTAGCCGGTAAACCAGATAGGGGTCTATAGGCGATTCGGAAATATAATTTGTTATATCGGGAAATTGTATCCATTTTCCGTTTTGGCGTACAAAGATGCGGATATAGAATGTCTCACCGGCTGTCTCTTTCAAAAGTTTACTCCAATTGTTTTCTGTGATGTTGACTGATGATTGTCTTGTTTTAGAAGTGAAGAATATCTTTTTTGAGTTACCTATTTCCGTGTAGAATTCATCCCCTTCTTCCATGATCCGAAAGTTGGGCGGAGCAATGTTGGAAGGAAATGTGACTCCTGTATAGTCCGGAAAAATAGTGAGCGGTTTATCGCTTTGCCCATCCGGAGTTATATGTGTTTGCCGGCATGCACACAACAAGGCCAGTATTGCCAGACAGGGCAGTATGCAGGAATGTATAAAAGATATAGAAGAAGTATGATTCATAAATTCTTATTTATCAATAATTTTATTACCGTAAGGACTCAGGAAGTGAAGGTAATACCAGAAGGTGTCCCCGAATTGTTCCTTGAGTTTTTTTAGTTCTTTGTGTTGATAGAGGATATAATAATTCCGAAACCTTTCTTCCGTTTCTTGGCTGATTGTGAAACCGAGTGCCTGGAATGTTTCATCATCTACTCCCAGTTTATAGGAATAGAGTGCTTCTTCGTATAGTCGGGGCAAGGAGGGGTAGGCGAAATTCCGGATTCTTCCTAAATTCTCGGCAAACCGTGTGATTTGGTTGCTAAGAATCAAATTGCTCATCAGGTACTCGAAGGCCATACGATTGGTAGAATCTCGGTCACATAAATAACTTAATTCCGGACCTAGATTCAGTATATTTGCAAAGCGTATCTTTTCGTTTGGGGCATACGGAAGAGCATTCGGCAGCGGATTTTGCTTTTCCCGTATCATTTTTTCATATTTCTCCGCTTCTTTTTGATAGAAAAGCGTTTGTTTCAAAATGTTGATGAAGCGTAATGCAATAGGGTAACGTCGGTTCGCTATATTATACCGAATCAGGTTGATGACGATTGGCGCCGTTTCTCCATATACGACCATTGCTTCGAATGCCCAGCGGTGAGCTTCGTTTATATAGCCCAGTTGTTCGTAAATATAATGTCCGTACCGGCTTCTCCTGGCTTCGCCTGTCCAGGGGAGGTACAGAGAGGCGACTCCTTTACTTTGGGGATATTTCAAGAGGTCGTAGGGCATACGTCCGGTATGAAAAAGAGCCATATTACGGAAATACTCCATCAGTTGGTTGTTACCGCGGAGTTTACCGGAGCAGATTAGCACTTTGTCCCATTCTTTATTTATTACATAAGTCTCGGCCTCAAGCAGTAACCGTTCTTTCATATTATAATGAATAACAAAAGAATAAAATGTACTTCCGGTATATAAACAGAGACAGATGGCAGAACAGTAGAAATATCTTTTTTTATTGGTAAGATAAGGTGTTAAATACCGCGCAGATAATCCCGTGACGAAGAGGATGGAGACAGACAGGAGAGGGGATGAATATCCCAGACAGAACACTGTTATTAATAAAAAAGGAATTAAGGTATAGCAGAAATATTTTTTTCCGGAAAAAGAAAGAAGATATAATATAAGAAAAGAGCAAAAGAGATTTGAAGCATGGTAAAAGTTGAAATCAACAGATTCGAATTGAATGAGCAGATGGAGTGGCATCAATAAAGCTATATGTAGCGGGTCTTCTTTACCGGTAAGTTTCCGGCAGGTTAAGCAGGGAAGCAGATAAAGAGAAGACAATAACAATGAAAAAATAAGTTTACCGGCAAGGGGAAAATAAAAGAATTGGGTGATGAAATTTGAGATATACCGACCTGCACCACCGATTTCATAAATATACTTTTCCAGATAAGGACGGCTGAACAGAAATAGTTCCTGCTGTTCATGATAAGATATGACGTAAGCCATACTGTCGGAAAATAGAAACAGAAACAGTCCGGTCAGGCATAGGAATGGAATCCAATAGGTGTTTTTCATATTTTATGTTTCAGGAAAAGAGGAAGATGTATCAAAGACAGTCAGAGACATTTGATACATCTTCCCTTTTAGAGTTTGTTATTCATAACCGGCGTTTTGGGTCAATGCCGGATTCAGATCGATTTCGGATTGTGGAACCGGATATACATAATTATGATCGGAATAACGGCTACCTGTCAGTTTTATGTTTTCTCCCTGATAGAGAATACACTTTTTACCTCCGTCTTCGGCAGGAGCATTCGGATCGTCAACTAATTTGTATTTTAATCCCAGGAATGGAGCATTCAGTACATCTTTGGCTATGCCCCAACGACGAATATCCCATTGGCGTTTACCTCCTTCCAGTGCAAATTCAACACGCCATTCGTTACGGATACGCTGGCGCAGTTCATCCTGTGTTCCGCAATAGGTCGGTTTGCTCGCATCGTTTTTTTGCAATTCGGGAATGCCGGCACGACGACGTACACGGTTTACCGCTTCGAATGCTGAATCGTCCAGACCTGCTATTTCATTTTGGGCTTCTGCATAAGTTAATAAGACTTCGGCAAAACGGATTACATGCCAATCTTTTCCCATATCCCATCCTGTGGATTGAGGGTCTATATTGGGATCTAACCATTTTTGTTGATAATAACCGGTGGCTGTGGCATCGCCATGTTGTGCGATACCGGTGTTTCCACTTGATTTTAATGGTGCTACTTTAATAGTCGTTCCATACATTTCTTCGCCGTCATGCAATACACAGACTTCCAGACGCGGATCGCGGTTGGTAAATGGATCTGTTTCATCATATAAAGAAGATTTGTTGATCGGAGCACCGTCGATACATTCGAATGCGTCTACCAGGCTTTGTGTCGGATTGATACCTCCCCAACCTTTAGTAGGAAAACATTCCCATCCGATGATGTAGTTTGTGTTATCGGGAGCATTGAACTGGCGGATCAAAATGGCTTCACTACAAGCTTCTTGGCTTTCCCAGAACAATTCGGCATAACGGCCTGTACCTTCAGCATCGAACAGTTCGTATTGATTTGAGTCGATAACAGCTTTTGCCGCTTTTGCCGCAACTTCCCAATCGGCATAATACAGGGCGGCACGTGCTTTCATTGCATAGGCGGCACCTTTTGTGATTCGTCCGTATTTGTCAGAGGGCCACTGTACCGGAAGTTTTTCGATGGCGTAATCGAAATCTTCCATGACTTTTTTGTATACTTCTTCACGGGGAGTACGAGTAATACCTTCCATCTCGTCTAATGCAAGGCTCTTTTCTATATAAGGAACATCCCCGAATTGTTGGATCAACTCAAAATATAGGTAAGCGCGTAAAAAACGTGCTTCACCGATAGTCGCTTCTTTATCTGCAACAGGATAGTCTTCTATCATATCGATTTTTTCGAGCAAGATGTTACAGGCCCGGATAGATGAATAACTTCCGCTCCATCCAAATCCGGCCGGGTCGTAAATTCCTTTCGACACATCACCTGCCGCCCATTTGATTCCGTGTACTGCATTATCGGAGTTGATATCTCCGTCTATGTCTCCATTTGCGCTACCGGGTAATATACCATATATGTCTGCTACAAACATTTCTGCATCGGCCGGTTTTGTCCAGAAGCTACCGTCAGACAACTCTTCTTTCGGGTAACGATCCAGAAAATCGCTGCACGAACAAAAACATAATAATAAGGCCGATATGGCAACTGATAATATATTCTTTTTCATATTTGTTTAGTCATGAGAAATTAGAATGATACTTTTAAGCCTAATGATACTTTTTTTACGTTTCCGTAATAAGCTCCACGATTGGAAGCCGGAGCTTCGGGGTCAATGCCTTCCAGACCGCTGAAGGTCAGAAGGTTTTCACCGGAAATATATACTTTAACCTTGTCGATTCCTATTTTTTGAGTAAGGACAGACGGAATATTATATCCTAATGAAATATTTTTTAAACGAACATACGAAGCATCCTGCAACCAGAAGGAAGAGGTCGAGAAGTTTATCTGTGAATCTTTTGTGATACGCGGATAAGAAGCATTATGGTTTTCCGGAGTCCAGCGATCCAGATGACGTTCCAATACTTTGCCGCTATTGTAGAACGCGTAAGAAGATTCACCTGTATAATAACCATATACATCGAAGGCTCCTTGGAAGAAAGCTGAGAAGTCGAAATCTTTGTAATAAAGAGCGATGTTCAGACCACCTGTCCATGACGGTTTGTCTTTACCGATTACTTTACGGTCGTTTGCTGCATCGATTTTACCGTCATTATTCAAGTCGCGGTATTTGATATCACCTAACTGTTCTGTTCCGGTACGTTTTGCATCATTAGCTAATTCTTCTTCCGTGTTGAAATAACCGATAGCTTCGTACCCATAGAATGAACCTAAAGCATATCCTTCCAGATACCAGTATTTACTGTCGTCCGGATTTTCTCCTTCTGTTCCGCACATGTCTGTAATTTTATTCTTTACATAAGCTATATTCAGGTTGACTGCATAACTGAAATCTTTGTTGATGCGATTGTTATGGAATAAACTCAGGTCGAACCCTGTATTTTGCATACTACCGGCATTTTGTGCAGGAGCGTCCATACCCAAAACACCCTGTACCGGTAAATACAACAACATATCTTTGGTTTTCTTTTTATAGACAGCTAATTCGAATCCTAAACGGTTATTCAGGAAACCTGCTTCAATAGCTCCTTCGTAGTTTGTTACGGTTGCCCATTTCAGTTGGGAGTTTACATAACGAGTCTCGTAGGCGGTAGAATAAAGAGAGTTTCCGAACATATAGCTTCCATACGCATACGTTGCTATCGACGGATAGATATCGCTATCTGATAATTCTTCATTACCAGTTTGTCCCCAGCCTGCACGAATTTTTAAGTTGCTCAACCATTTGATATCGGCATCTTTTACAAAACTTTCTTCCGTGATACGCCAGCCGGCAGAAACAGAAGGGAAGTAACCCCAACGGGAATCTTTAGGGAAACGTGAAGAGGCATCCGCGCGTAAGTTCGCTTCAAATAAATATTTGTTGTTGAAATCATATTGAACGCGTCCGAAATAAGAACGGCGTGCAGTTTCGTGTCCTCCGTTCTTATTTGTCTGGGAAGACTTATCCAGCGTGTTTAGTGATTCGGTTAATTCATCGTTTCCACCGCCTTTGCGGGTAGCTTCGGTATATTTGTAATTGTAATAGATTTGTTCGAAACCGGCTAATGCGGTTAATGAATGTTTACCGAATGTTTTGTTGTAATTGGCCAGGACTTGTGTTGTATACCAGTTCCAGTCGTAATATTTTTGGTATCCTTCACGCAGACCGGAGTTAAATGTATTGTTTCCGGTTCCGTATTCCAACAGTTTTTTGAAACCTTCGTTGTTTCGGGTATCATTGCGGACAGAGAATAACGCTTTGACATTCAACTCCGGTAAAATATTGACTTTAGCATAGGCTGTCGTATTAAGCTGCTGGTCGACCTGTCGTGTGAAACCTGTATTGTTGAGGTGGGCAACCGGATTGTTCAGACCGCTGTAATAGAAGCTGCCGTCGTCATTGTATACAGGGTAAATAGGAGCCAGTCGGTTACAATATTGGCGCAGTGAAGCATAACCTTCCCAGCCATCGTTTTTAGTTCCTCTGTAACCGGAAACATTTAATCCGGCAGTCAACCATTTATTGATGTCACTGTCTACGCTGATACGTCCGTTGAAACGGTCGTATTTATTGACGTCGATCAGACCATCCTGGCGTGTATAACCGATAGAGGCATTGTAACTGGTTTTTTCCGAACCTCCATTGATAGACAGGTTATGGTATGTTTCCAGTGCATTCTTTTTGAATGTTTCATCATACCAGTCTGTGTCGGGGAGTGTTCCGTTTCGATAGTTTTGAATGTCTTCTTCTGTGTAAGGGAGGATGGCATTAGGATTTTCATTTTTTACAGCTTCATTGTATAACATGGCATAATCTCCGGCACCCAGGAATTTTAATAATGCAACCGGTGATGACCAGGCAACGGAACCTGAATAGTTAATGCGGGCTTTGTCACCTTTTTTACCTTTTTTAGTGGTAATCAAAATAACACCATTAGCAGCTTGCACACCGTAAATGGCAGAAGAAGCGGCATCTTTCAATACGGTAAGACTCTCGATGTCCTGCGGGTCGATCGTATTCATACTGCCGGGTACACCATCAACAATTACCAGCGGGCTACCGCCGTTGATAGAGTTTGTTCCACGAATCGTAATACTTGCGGTTTGCGATCCAGGGGCACCGGAACTTTGTATTGCCGTTACACCTGGAATTTGTCCGGCTAAAGCTGCCGAAACACTTGCTACACTACGCGATTCAATCGCTTCTGCCGAGATGTGAGCCACAGAACCTGTCAGATTGGCTTTTTTCTGTACGCCATAGCCTACAACAACTACTTCGTCCAGCGCTTGTGTGTCTTCTTGTAGTGTGATTTTTCCTTTCGCTGCATCAGAGGCTTTAATTTCTAATGACTTAAATCCGATACTACTAATGACTAGAATGTCATTTGGAGCGGCTTCTAAAGTGAATTTGCCATCCAAATCCGTAACAGTACCGTTGGTTGTTCCTTTTACAACAACGTTAGCACCAATTAGTGGTTCATTTAATCCACCGTCAAAGACTACTCCGTTTATGGCTTTTTTCTGTTGGGTAATAGTTACTTCTGTTGTTGTGGCATACAAAGAAGAAGTGGTTACTGAAACAGGAAAAGCAAGTGCGATTAGAAGCAAAGGGAGTTTGTTTTGCTTGAAAATAGACCTGTAGTTCATGTGTTTTTTTATTGATAATTAATACTAGTTTTGAAGTTATCATAGTTCTAGCAGAACTTAGTCGTTTCTATTTTTAATCCTCCGAGTATTTTTCCTGATATTACTAATTATTTTTTTTCTACCGATAAGGTACTGTCCGGTTTTGTGACATATATTATGATACTGCATTCTGCTAATTTGGAGTGGTAGGCGATTTTTGTGTACTTTTGCAGCCATAAAAGAAATAGATATGATTTCGGTTGAAGGACTAACAGTTGAATTTGGCGGATTTACGCTTTTTGATGATGTTTCGTTTGTGGTAAACAAGAAGGATCGTATCGCACTGGTCGGTAAGAACGGGGCGGGAAAATCTACGATGTTGAAGATATTTGCAGGTTTGCAGTCTCCGACATCCGGTACGGTGAGTATTCCCAAAGAGACGACGATCGGCTATCTGCCGCAACAGATGCAGCTGACCGATAGCCGTACTGTCCGTGAAGAGGCGGAACAGGCTTTCGGTCATATCCAAGAAATGGAAAAGGATATCGAACGGCTGAATCTGGAACTGGCTGAACGGACCGACTACGAAACGGAATCGTATCAGAAGCTGATAGATAAGGTAACACATCTTTCCGAACATTTCCAGCTGATGGGGGGAAGCAACTACCATGCAGAACTGGAACGTACTTTGATCGGTCTGGGATTTAACCGCAGTGATTTTGAACGTCCGACTTCCGAGTTCAGCGGTGGCTGGCGTATGCGTATCGAGTTGGCAAAGTTATTGCTTCGCCGTCCGGACGTGTTGTTGCTCGATGAGCCGACCAACCACCTGGATATCGAATCTATCCAATGGTTAGAGAATTTCATTGCGACCCGTGCCAATGCTGTGATCCTGGTTTCGCATGACCGTGCTTTTATTGATAACACCACGTCCCGTACGATCGAGATCGAGTTGGGAAGCATATACGATTATAAAGTAAAGTATTCAGAATACGTTGAGCTTCGTAAGGAACGCCGCGAACAACAACTCCGTGCCTTCGAAAACCAGCAGAAGAAACTGGCTGATACCGAAGCATTCATCGAACGGTTCCGTTATAAAGCGACCAAATCCGTTCAGGTGCAGTCACGCATCAAACAGTTGGAAAAGGTAGAGCGTATCGAAGTGGATGAGGTAGATACAGCCATGCTGAGCCTGAAATTTCCTCCGGCTCCCCGTTCCGGTTCTTACCCTGTGATTATGGAGAATGTGGCTAAACGTTATGGAGATCATCTGATCTTCAAGGATGTCACATTGACCATCAACAGAGGGGACAAGGTCGCTTTCGTCGGAAAGAACGGTGAAGGTAAATCGACGCTGGTCAAATGTATCATGGAACAGATCGATTATGAAGGAAAACTGCAATTGGGGCATAACGTGAAGATCGGTTATTTTGCCCAGAATCAGGCGCAGTTGCTGGATGATAACCTGACGGTCTTTGATACGATCGATTATGTAGCGCAGGGTG
The DNA here is from genome assembly GCF_000969835.1 of Parabacteroides goldsteinii DSM 19448 = WAL 12034. Classification (GTDB taxonomy): domain Bacteria; phylum Bacteroidota; class Bacteroidia; order Bacteroidales; family Tannerellaceae; genus Parabacteroides; species Parabacteroides goldsteinii. Next base: position 118,896 of record NZ_KQ033912.1, on the reverse strand, counting down.
ATATACGAACCAAGATCCGCGATATCCTCGGTGCCTTTATGTTTGGTGGCGAAGCATCCGAGAAGAAGGTGAAAGTCCTGTCGGGAGGAGAAAGAAGCCGTCTGGCGATGATCCGCCTGTTGCTGGAGCCGGTCAACCTGCTGATCCTCGATGAGCCGACCAACCATTTGGATATGCGTTCGAAGGATGTCTTGAAAGATGCGTTGCGTGAGTTTGACGGTACCGTGATTGTCGTTTCCCATGACCGTGAATTTCTGGATGGTCTGGTAGATAAGGTATATGAATTCGGTAATCAGCGTGTCGTTGAACATCTGGGAGGAATCTATGAATTCCTGGAAAAAAAGAAGATGGATAGTTTGCGTGAACTGGAACGTTCCACACAGGCAGCTTCTTTGGCTGCGGATACGGATGTTCAGCCTACACAAAACAAACTTTCTTACGAAGCACGTAAAGAACAAAGCAAAGCGATTAAGAAAGTAGAAAAAGCCGTTGCCGAGGCGGAAAATAAAATAACGGAACAGGAAAACTCCATAGCCGCCATTGAAGCCAGACTGGCAACTCCCGAAGGAGCATCCGATACATCTTTATATAATGACTATTCATCATTGAAAAAAGAGTTGTCCGACACAATGGACACATGGACGGAGTTGACCATGGAATTAGAAGAATTGAATGAGAAAGCGTCCCGGTGATCCGGTGGCGCTTTTTTTGAAATATATTGATTAAAGAAGGATTGCATTAAATAAAAAGTATTTACTTTTGCCAATCGATAGACTTCGGTTTATCATACCATGAGATTGAACTAATTGATAAATAACAACGCCTAATTTATAGACAAAATATTATGTTAACTCAAATTATTAACGGTCGTATCCTGACACCACAGGGCTGGATGAAAGATGGTTCTGTTCTGATTAGTGATAACAAGATTCTGGAAGTGACTAACTGTGACCTTGCCATAGTTGGTGCAAACCTGATTGACGCCAAGGGAATGTATATCGTTCCGGGCGGAGTGGAAATCCATGTTCACGGCGGAGGCGGACGTGACTTTATGGAAGGTACGGAAGATGCGTTCCGTGGTGCCGTGGCTGCGCATATGCAACATGGTACGACGAGTATTTTCCCGACTTTGTCGTCTTCAACCATCCCGATGATCCGTGCGGCGGCAGCTACAACTGAAAAGTTGATGGCTGAAAAGGACAGTCCTATCCTCGGATTACATTTGGAAGGCCATTATTTCAATATGAAGATGGCCGGTGGCCAGATTCCTGAAAATATCAAGAATCCGGACCCTGAAGAATATATCCCGTTGCTGGAAGAGACGAATTGTATCAAGCGTTGGGACGCTGCGCCTGAATTGCCCGGAGCCATGCAGTTCGGCAAGTATATCACTTCGAAAGGCGTGTTGGCGGCTGTCGGCCATACACAGGCTGAGTATGAAGATATCCAGACGGCTTATGAAGCTGGTTATACACATGCCACCCATTTTTACAATGCTATGCCCGGTTTCCATAAACGCCGCGAGTATAAGTATGAAGGAACTGTCGAAAGTATCTATCTGATCGATGACATGACAGTGGAAGTGGTAGCTGACGGTATTCATGTCCCGCCGACAATCCTTCGTCTGGTATATAAAGTGAAAGGTGTGGAACGGACTTGTTTGATCACGGATGCTTTGGCTTGTGCGGCCAGCGATAGCCAGGTGGCTTTCGACCCGCGTGTGATCATTGAAGACGGGGTTTGTAAACTTGCCGACCGCTCAGCGTTGGCCGGTAGTGTTGCAACGATGGACCGCCTGATTCGTACGGTGGTACAGAAAGCTGAGATACCTTTGGAAGATGCGGTTCGTATGGCTTCTGAAACACCGGCCCGTATCATGGGTGTTTACGACCGCAAAGGTTCTTTGCAACGTGGTAAAGATGCCGACCTGATGGTCTTGGACAAAGATTTGAATGTACGTGCTGTCTGGGCTATGGGTAAATTGGTGGAAGGTACTAATAAGTTGTTTTAACGGGATCGAACAAGAATAAAATAGAGAAGAAGTTATGTTAACTCAAATAATAAACGGACAGATCCTGACGCCGCAAGGTTGGTTAAAAGACGGTTCTGTTCTGATCAGTGATGGTAAAATACTGGAAGTAACAAATAGTGACCTGGCTGTGATAGGGGCTACGGTGGTAGATGCCAAAGGAATGTATATTATTCCTGGTTTCGTTGCTATGAATATACACGGTGGCGGTGGATATGATTTTAAGGAATGTACAGAAGAAGCTTTCCACGGGGCAGTGAACGCACACATGAAATATGGGGCGACTTGTATTTTTCCGACATTGGCCCCGCTTCCCATGACTGAAATCAGGAAAGGGGTTGCCTTATGTGAAAGTGCGATGGCAGAGAAAAACAGTCCTGTGTTGGGATTACAGTTGGAAGGACCCTATCTGAATCCGAAGATGGCAGGCAGTTTACTGACAGACGCTTTGAAAGATCCTGATCCGGACGAATATAAATCGTTACTGGAAAGTACGAATTGTATTAAACGTTGGGATGCAAGTCCGGAATTACCGGGGGCATTGGATTTTGCCCGTTATGTCCGTTCGAAAGGTCTTTTGGCAGCCGTTTCTCATACGGAGGCAGAATTTGAAGATATTAAAGCTGCTTATGAAGCCGGTTTTACGCATGCGGCTCATTTCTATAATGCTATGCCCGGATTCCATAAGCGTCGTGAATATAAATATGAAGGAACGGTAGAGAGTGTGTTCCTGGAAGATGATATGACAGTGGAGGTGATTGCCGATGGCCGTCACTTGCCTTCAACAATCCTGCGTCTGGTTTACAAGCTGAAGGGTGTGGAACGTACTTGTCTGACAACGGATGCATTGGCTTATGCCGCCAATGAAGGAAAGCCCGTTGATGATCCCCGGATTATCATAGAAGATGGCGTTTGTAAACTGGCAGACCATTCTTCATTGGTAGGTAGTATCGCTACAATGGATGTATTGGTTCGTACGATGGCCCAAAATGCCGGAGTCCCTTTGGCAGACGCTGTTCGCATGGCTTCTGAAACGCCGGCTCGCCTGATGGGAGTAGACGATCGTAAGGGTTCTCTGCAACGTGGTAAAGATGCCGATATCGTTATTCTGGACCGTAAGTTGAATGTCCGTTCTGTCTGGTCGATGGGACATTTGGTGGAAGGAACGAATACATTGGCTTAGTACCAACTTATAGGTAAATAGATATTTTTGATAGCTTTCCTTAATCATTAATTGACGGAGAATTGTTATATTTGTAGTTCAAGTAAAAAAGTTCTACTAAATCGTAATTAAACATGAAGACGAACCTTAGTTCTCAGATTACCCTGACGCGTATACCGCTCAGGTATTACCGTCCGGAAAACGCTTACGAGCAATCAGTTTTAACTCGTATGGAGAAGATTCCGACAAACATCTACGAATCAGCTGAAGAAGGATCTTTCGTGATCGCGAAAGAATTGGCCTCACAAATACGTAAAAAACAGGCAGCCGGAGAGCCTTTCGTTCTCGCTTTGTCAGGTGGACGTTCCCCTCAGAGTGTATTTAAGGAATTGGTCCGTATGCATAAGGAAGAACAATTGAGTTTCCGCAACGTAATTGTATTTAATGTATACGAGTTCTATCCGCTGAGCGCATCAACAAACAGTAATCTGGCTTATTTGAAGGAGTCATTCCTCGACCAGGTGGATATTGATCCGAAGAATATCTATTCACCCGACGGTTCTATGCCGAAAGACGATATCTTCGAATTTTGCAGACAATATGAACAGCAAATCCAGAATTTCGGCGGAATCGACTACATCCTGTTGGGAGTAGGGCATGCTAGTAATATCGGCTTTAACGGTCCGGGATCATCTGCCAATGTCGGAACCCGTCTGGTTTTGTTGGATAACGATGCACGCAAAGAAGCTGCCCGTACATTCAAATCGATTGAAAATGTTCCGGCAAGTGTAATCACAATGGGTATTTCAACCATTCTGAGAGCCAAGAATGTGATTCTGATGGCCTGGGGTGAAGATAAATCACGTATCATCGCCAATACGGTTGAAGGCAAGGTCAGTGAAACAGTTCCTTCTACTTATTTGCAGACTCATATGAATGCAAAGGTGGTGATCGATCTGTCTGCCGCTTACGAACTGACAAGAATCAGCCATCCCTGGTTGGTTACCAACTGTGATTGGGATAATAAACTGATCCGTCGTGCTATCGTTTGGCTGTGCCAGTTGACCGGCAAACCGATCCTGAAACTGACAAACAAGGATTACAGCGAACACGGACTGGGCGAACTCTTAGCGTTGTATGGTTCCGCTTATAACGTAAATATCAAGATTTTCAATGATATTCAGCATACAATCACCGGATGGCCGGGTGGTAAGCCGAACGCAGACGATTCCAATCGTCCGGAACGCGCTACTCCGTATCCGAAGAAAGTGATCGTATTCAGTCCGCACCCGGATGACGACGTGATCTCTATGGGGGGTACTTTGCGCCGTTTGTGCGACCAGCACCATGATGTGCATGTGGCTTATGAAACTTCCGGCAATATTGCCGTAGGGGATGATGAAGTAATCCGTTACTGCGAGTATCTGCGTGATGTTTGCGACAAATATTCTCCGAATGACAGTACTGTTAAAGACAAAGCGGAAGAGATTATCAAATACCTGCGTTTCGAAAAGGTAGAAAACGGGGAACCGGAAAAGAAAGATGTCCTGTTCATGAAAGGTACTATCCGTCGTGAAGAAGCCCGTCACGGTTGCCGTTACTCAGGTGTGAAGGATGAAAACGTTCACTTCCTGGATCTTCCGTTCTATGAAACAGGTCTTGTCAAGAAGAATGATCTGGGTGAAGCCGATGTCGCTATCGTAAAGAAACTGTTGCAGGATATCAAACCGGACCAGATGTTCGTGGCTGGTGACCTGGCTGACCCGCACGGAACACATAAGGTTTGTCTGGATGCCGTACTGGCTGCCATTGATGAACTGAAAGACGAAGAATGGCTGAAACATTGCCGTGTTTGGATGTATCGCGGAGCATGGGCAGAATGGGAAATGGACCACATCGAAATGGCAGTTCCTATCAGTCCGGAAGAATTGCGCTTCAAACGTAATGCTATCCTGAAACACCAGTCGCAGGCAGAAAGCGCACCGTTCCTGGGTGACGACGAACGTCTGTTCTGGCAGCGTGCCGAAGACCGTAACCGTGCTACAGCCGAACTGTATAAGGAGCTGGGTCTGGCTTCTTATGAAGCAATCGAAGCATTCGTTCAGTATATGATCCCGTTTGATAAATAAGACTTAATTGTTTCTATAAAAAAAGAGCGCTTACCATCAGGTAAGCGCTCTTCATGTTTAATGTTGATGCTAAATTAATAGGTCGTTCCCTGGAAAATGTTTGACTGGGCATATGAAACTAATGTTCCTGTCATTGTCAGGTCTCTTCCTGAGAAGTTCGGGTCTACGGTAACTGTTGCTTTGTTGCTTCCGTTCATTAATACCAGGTTTACAGTGGCAGAGATGAAAACACCCTGGACACTCATTGACAGGTAAACGTTACCGTTTTTGTCCTGTTTGGTTTGGATGTTGGATGCGCTTCCCTGTACGGTAACACCACCTAATCCGTTAGGACCTGGGTACGGAGAGTTGGATGCGATCTGTACCATTGCCTGGCCATCATTCAAAGAGACGAAGTTTGTGTTTGAGTTTACATAGTAAACCTGTCCGTTCATTGGTTGTACGGAGTTGGCTTCCAATACAAAAGACTGGTTGGTGATAGCTTGCATGGCAGTGTTGAATTCCTGTTCGTCCATGATAGCATCCTTCGCTTCTCTTGCTTCTTTCTTAGCTTCTCTTTCTAACTTTTTCTCTGCTTTTTCTACGGCTTTACTCTGAGCCTGTACATGTGTCATTCCCCCCATTACAAGAGTGAAAACGACGATAAAAGATACAATTCTTTTCATACGATTTAGTTTAAAACGTTTTCAAAATGTAGTAAAAGAACAAGCATGAGTAAAAAAGGTTCCTAACAAATAGATGATTGTAGATACTATAACATTTTATCATGCTAATTTGGTTAATCCTCATTTTTATTATAGAATCTTTTATATAATAGATAGTTGCGGGGTAACCAGACTAGGTATTCAGCGAATTATCCTGTACATTTGCGGGTAATATCAGATGATTAAAACGAGAAGATATGAAGATTGATGTATGTTTTTCGCCGGCCCTGTATCCGGTATATCATAACCAGGAAGCGATTGTCGTAGTAGTGGATGTGTTCCGGGCAACGACAACGATGGCGGCTGCTTTCAAGAATGGCGTTCGCAGTATCCGTCCGGTAGCGACGGTTGAGGAAGCTCAGGAATATAAGGCAAAAGGCTGGCTGGTCGGTGCCGAACGTAATGTGAAACGATGTGATTTTGCCGACTTCGGAAATTCACCGTTCGACTATACGCCGGAGAAAGTAGCCGGCAAGGATGTGATCTTTACGACGACCAATGGCACCCGGGCTATCACCATAGCAAAGTCTGCTTATCGTGTTATTACAGGGGCCTTTGTTAATTTACAGGCGGTTGCGGACTATTGTCTGTTTCATGGACGCGATGTCGTTGTTTTATGTTCCGGCTGGCAGGACAAGGTGAATATAGAAGATACTTTGTTCGGCGGGGCTTTGGTAGAGGTACTTGCCAAAACCGGTAAATACCGACCGGCTACGGATGCCGCAGTCATTGCCCGCGACATGTGGACGAATAATAAAAGGAACCTGATCGCTTATCTCGCTCCGACCGACCATATGGCTCGCCTGAAAGCTAATCATCTGGAAGATGCCGTGCCTTTTTGCCTGACACCGGACAGTGTCGTCGTTGTACCGGAGTTGGTGATAGAAGGGGAGACTTTGGTATTGAAGAAGGTGATGACGATTTGATAATAAAGCAAAGATAACATAGAAATGGCTATAACAAATAAAATACGTTTCGGGGTAGTAGGAACGAACTTTATAACAGATTGGGTGATTGCCGGGGCACGGCAGGACGAACGTTTTGAACTGGTTGCCGTCTATTCACGGACACAGGAGACGGCAGATGCATTTGCTGCCAGGCATCAGATTCCCTATACATTTACTTCTTTGGAGGAGATGGCCCAAAGTCCGTTGATAGATGCGGTGTATATTGCTTCTCCTAATTTCTTGCATGCTCCGCAGAGTATTCTTTGCATGAAGCATGGCAAGCATGTGTTATGTGAGAAGCCGTTTGCTTCGAATGCACGGGAGGCGGGGGAGATGATCGAGGCTTCCCGGAAATACAATGTGACGCTGATGGAGGCGATGAAACCGACGCTGACTCCGAACTTCTGTGCCGTACGTGAGAATCTGCACCGGCTGGGGACGATACGGCGTTATTTCTCCTGCTATTGCCAGTATTCGTCGCGATATGACAAGTTTAAGGAAGGGATTGTGCTGAATGCTTTCAAGCCGGAACTCTCGAACGGGGCAATGATGGATATCGGTATCTATACGCTTTATCCGATGGTAGTCTTGTTCGGGCGGCCGGAGAAGGTGGAGGCGACAGGTGTCGTGCTTTCTTCGGGGGCGGACGGACAAGGGGCTGTGAACTTTCAGTATAAAGGAATGAATGCGACTATCCTTTATTCGAAGATAGCTAACTCGTCATTGCCGACAGAGATACAAGGGGAAGAAGGAAACATCATTCTGGACCGGGTGAATATTATCAGCAAGGTGACTTATCTGCCCCGGATTGCCGCAGCAGCGGGCAAGAGTGCCATTCCCGAGCCGCAGGATATCAGCGCAGTGACGGACAAGGACGAATATTACTATGAGGTGGCCGAATTTATAGACCTGGTTCTTGCCGGTAAACGCGAGTCAGCTATTAACAGCCATGATAATTCATTGATAACATTGGAGATTATTGACGAGATACGCCGGCAGTTGGGGGTTGTTTATCCGGCTGACAGGTGATTTGGTTTTTATCAGGTTTGAGCTATCTTTTATAGCAACTGGTTGTAACTGGCTCCCCTCTGGAGAGGGGGAAGGGGGTGTGTTAAAGCCAGTTACAACCAGTCACTAAACAGATAGTTCAATTATTCTATAATTGAACCTATCCTTTTAAATCTCTCTGATAAAATACTTCGCCAGGAATTCCCAATTCCCATGAATGATATCTTTTCCGCGTTCGGGGCTGAGCAGGCTCTTGGTTTGGGCATCGGCGAGCATGCCGCGTTCTTCGAGGGCTTTCAGCAGGTCTTTGCTGCAATGTTTGACGATGAAGAAAGATAATCCCTGGTCGGAAGCCTTTTTCTCGTCATAGAACGGGTTTTGTTCGTCTTTGATGAATTCGATGCCGTCTACCAGTAATTGAAGGCCTTCACGGGGAGAAGCATATACGGCAAACTTGTTGAATTCGATGCAGTCGGCCAGCGGAGTATATTCGCTTTCCTCCAGTTTCAGTTGCTGGGTGGCGAAGTCGATAAAATCCTGCTTGCTCTTCATATAGAATAATAACTTGCCGTCCGCGATTTCTGTGAATTTATCGTAGACAGCCTTGTTGCTTTCTTCCCGTTCCTTGATGGCAGGGTCGACAAAGGATTCTGCTTTTTCCGCTTTATCGGCGAAGGCGGCATAGTCCGGATGCGTTTCCGGCATGATGAGCGAGAGCCATTTCGGTGACGTGTAGGCCAGGAGTGGCGTCCGGCTGATATGAGCCAGCGAGTCGTAGATAACCATGACAGCCTGTGTGTTCTGCCGATCGTTCGGGTTCTGGCGCCAGTATTCTTTTACCGTTTCGCTCAGGTCGACGTTAGAGTCGGTCAGCAGGTAAGAGTTGTAGTGGAACCAGTGGAGTAGTTCGGCCTGTTTCTCCGGGTCCTCGTAAGAAGTTTCCGGGGCGAAAAGAGCCTGCATCTTTGTGTTTTCGGGAGCGGTAGTCCATTCCTTGCAAAACAGTTGGTAGATGAGGCGGGCCGTCTCTTCGTTGGCTGGGTTGTCGGGGTTGACGAAAGTGCCTTTCTTGGCGCCGTGGTACTGCTGGGTATAGTGCCAGAGTAGGAAACGGACGTCTTCGTAGTTTGCCTCGTCGTCGTAATAATGGTCGCTGACGGTATAGAAAGGGAGATAGTTGCCCGTCTGTTTCTTATATTCCGTGATGAATGCACGCCATATGTTCAGGCCGGATATCACGTCCTCGAAATAAGCCGCCATACGCATACTGATCTGGATGACATCTTCCTTTTCGAACGAGTTCGCCAGGTCGGTCTGTTCCATCATTTCATGTATCTGATTGGCAATACGGGTATAATAAAGGTCGGTCGGACCTGATTGTTTATAGGGATGCAGTTGCAGCCAGTCTTTTGGGAAAATCTTAGTGTTCTTCATCTTATAATCGTCATTTACGCTTTTGATTAATAAAGATGCAAATGTACGAAAAATAAGTATACATGGACATACCGGATTTATGGTGTATATTATGCGTAAGACAGTTAAAAGATATTTTAAGGGGGATAAGAGTTGAGGAAAGGAGTTTTCTTGTATCTTTGTTTTCATAATTAAAAGAAGAAAGGAGAGTACTATGTCCCGGACTGAAAAGAGTAAGTTGGATTTTACTGTTGCTTTGATAGCCGAGTTTGCATCTGCTTATAAGTTGAAGCAGAAACAGGCGTTCAACTATTTGAACCGTTTTAAAGGGATACAGTTCCTTCATAAGCATTACGAAGTATTGCATACGCAATCGTTTGAAGATGTAATCGAAAGTCTGGTGATGGTATGTCGTAATAACGGAGGGCAGTTGGCATGAAACTTTATCATGGTTCAAATATGGAGATTGATTGTCCTGACTTGTCCCGATCGAAACCCTTCAAAGACTTTGGACAAGGTTTTTATTTGTCTCCCGGGTACGAACAGGCACTAGCTTTGGCTAAGCAGAAAACAGAGCAATTACTAACAGGTGTTCCCTTCGTGACGACTTTTGAGTTTGATGAGGAGGCCTTGAATACTTTAGAGTTGACGGTGAAGTTTTTTGATGATTATTGTCAGGAATGGGCGGAGTTTGTTTTTGTAAATCGTGACCGTGACCGTGTGCATCCTGCTCATTCATATGATATCGTTATTGGGCCGATAGCAGATGACGGTGTTACTTACCAGTTACGTCGGTTTCGTATGGGGGTTATTCCTATGGATAAGTTGATTGAGGAACTGAAGTATGCTAAAGGTTTGACTATACAATATTATTTTGGCACCGAGCGTGCTCTTTCTTATCTGAAGAAATTATGAAACTGACAGCCGGACAAATAGAATTTATGATTGAGGAGTTGAGTAGCGAAATTATACAGATGCTCATGGAAGAGTGGGGTTGTGATATGACGCAGGCTATGGATATATATTATAACTCTGATACTTTTGATCGATTGAGTAATCCTGCTACCGGCTTGTACTATCAGAGTGCAGGGTATGTATACGACTTCCTTAAAAAAGAGATAACTACAGGGCGGATAGCCTAAAGCTACGTTTTCCCTATGTTATGTAAAAGCCCCCATCCCTGCTATCATGTTAGGGTGGGGGCTTTCTGGTGTTGAAGATGAAGGTGTCAAACGGTTATCTCCCTATGATCACCTTCCGTGTCATGCCATCGTCCAGCCGGACGATATAGACTCCGGTGGCCAGGGCATCGACGCGGGTCGTGCCGGCGGGGAGGGAGAGGCTACGGATCAGCTGGCCGGTAAGGGCGATTACCTGCGCACGTGCCGGGCGGTCGGTGGTGATGAAGAGGCTGCCGTCGCGGGTAAAGATGCGGGTGCCGGACTGGATTTCGGCGTTGGCAACGGGAGGCGGGTTCTTCGCGATGCCGCTGATCGAGATGACGAGGTCGCTATGGACGTATTTCACGATGTAGGCTCCGTCGCTGGTACGCGGGGTGATGGTCTCGCCACGGCTGGTTGTCACGACGGGGACAGACTGGTTGTAGTCCGCATCGAGTGTGAGGTAGAAGCGGAAGTTATCCGACGACTCGACATCGTAACTGCCGGCTACCGGGTCGGTCGCGGCTCCTTCCACCGACGGGAGGGTGACGGTGTAGTAGGTTGGCTCGGGGGCGGGATCGGGTATCGAATTGACCGTAGCCGTGGCGGGCAGGGTGAGCAGGGTAGTGGAGACACTGCCCTTTTCGACCGTGATCCGGCAACGGTATGTACCCGATATGCTTGTCGTAAAGTCCGGACTGCCCGCAACGGCGGCACGGGTGTACGGGTTGCTGACGTTCGTCCAGTTTCCGTTCCCCTGCTTTTGCCATTGATAGGATACGTCTGCGCCTTCGGCAACGGCAGGTTTCGCGGTCAGTGTCACCCGGCCTATGGCTGTTTCGTCGGACGGCATGGCTCCGGAGCCGGTGAGGTCGAGGGAAGCAGCACCGGTTACCACTGTCACGCTACCGGTGTTGTCGATGAAGGTGCCGCTGTTGTCTACGGAGGCGACTGTGATGGTCGTTCTTTCATCGGCATTCAGTGTAAGAGTGCCTGCGTTGGTGATGGTGCCCAGGTCATTGCTTGTGCCGGTCAGGGTGATAACGGAGGTTGTGCCGTCGGCTATTACCGTTTTCTGCGTTTTCACATTCTCAAGGGTGGCATTGCCTTGTAGGGTGACTTGGGTGGCCGTGGTCGTGCCGTCGCCTGTCAGAGTGCCGTCGGCGGGTACTGTATCTTTTCCGTCAGTTTGTCCTTGTGCTTGTCCTGATTTTATATACGTTGCCCATGTTTTCCAGTTCTCGCTGGCTTGTTTTCCGGTGTAGCCTGTTGCGTTTGCCGGAACAAGGATGCCGGTCAGGTTGGGGCAATTGGCGAAGATGCCCTCTTCGATAGTCGGAGCCGTTGCCCCTTCGAAGGTGACGGTTGTCAGAGCACTGCTCATATTGAAGGCCGCATACCCGATGGATGTTACCGAGCTTGGGATCACAATGGAGGTGAGTGCGCTCCGCATGAAGGTCGTTTCCCCGATGGTTTCTACCGATTCCGGGATTACAAGGGAGGTGAGAGCACTGGATTCGAAGGCGCCTTCCCCGATGGTTTTTACCGTGCCCGGGATTTCAAGGGAGGTGAGAGCAGTGCTGTAGAAGCTATAGGAGTCGATTGTTTCCACCCCGCCGGGGATCGTATAGCTGCCGGTCGCAGATGGGGCAAAGGCAAACAATGTTTTGTCCTCGTTAGTCAGCAGGGCTTTGCCCTCAGTGTCCGTTTTGAAGTCGTTGCTGCCTTCGGCTACTGTAAATTTGCTGATGCCCGACCCTGAAAAGGCAAATACTCCGATCGTGGTAACTGAAGCCGGTATTTCGATCGTGGTCAGACTTTCGGTGTTTCGAAAGGCAGCCCCTCCGATACCGGTTATCCCGGTTGCTGTAATAGTTACCCGGGTTAAGTTGGAACAGCTCGCAAAAGCATTCATTATGATCTCCGTGACATCACCGGTGATCTTGACGCTCTTTACGTCTTTGCCGTTGCTGCCCCGTCCGTTTTGCGCCCAGTTCGTCATTCCGATCTGACTGCTGATGGTCAGTTCGCCGCTTTCCGACAATGTATAGCCTTCTTTCAGGTCTGGCTTGGCGAACTTGTTGCTGCTCTTGTCCCAGGTATAGAGCCCTTCGGTGAGGCCGGTGGTGGAGGGGTCGGCATTTTCTTCAACTACGGGAACTTCTCCGTTCTCTTTTAAGTCATTTCCCTGGTCGACGATCTTGCCGCTCATGCCGGTGACTTTGGCGTTTTGAAACAGGTAGATGTTACCTCCCTTGTCCTCTCCGGTGCCTTCCAATGTGCCGCCATTGAGAACGATGGACGCGCCTATCGAGATAAGAATCCCTCGGTTATCGCCTGTCCCATTTCCAACCTTGACTGTGCCGCCGTTGTTGATGGTCAGGGTATACCCTATATTGATCCCGATTCTAGTGAATTTCTTGATGTTGATAGTACCGCCGTTATCGACGGTCAGGTTGGAGCTTTGTAGTGGGGAGTCCTGGTCTGCTGCATCCACGTTGATGGTTGCGCCGTTGCCAACGGTCAGGTTAGTTGGGCCGAAGACCCCCGAGGTTATATCGACGGTGATGTTCTTCAATGTAAGGGTACCGTTTGTGATGGTAGACATCTTGGTGGTTTCCCCACATACCAACTTGCTGTTTTCACCTCCCTGGATGGTCAGACTGATATTGTCGTTGTATGATAAGCCGATCCCGCCTTCGCCGGTGCATGTGAGGGTTTTGTCTTTGGCGATGGAGAGGGTATGGGTGGCACCTGCGGTTACAAATTCCGTCAGGGTGATGTCGTCCGTCATGTTGATGGTGGAAGCGGTTGTACTTTCCAGTGCGTTTTTCAGTTCGGCGGCGGTGGTAACGCTTATCGTCGGAGGATCGCCCGATTCTCCCTCCTGTGCCCATGTCCCTACGGACGTTAGCATCATGATGCTAAGAAGCAGCAAGCCCCGGAGGAGACTTGCTGCTTTAGTCTTGTTGGTAAAAAATCTGTTCATGTTATATATGTATTAATGGGTTATTAGTCTGTTTTTGCAAGTTCTTTTTTCAAGGCACGCTTGAACGAGGCTTCAAGGGGTGCTTGAACGAGGCTTCAACGGTGCCTTGAAGCCTGCTTCAAGGATCGCTTGAAAGGGGCTTCAAGGCAGGCTTGAATTATTCGATCTCCGGACGGTCGCCGCCACCGCTTTCTTTCGGTCCGACACGCAGGGTGACGGGGAAAGTGCAGGAACGCGGTGTTTTCACCGTACGGTTGGTCGAACCCGCCTGGGTTGTGATACTCATCGTATACGTTCCGTTGCTGAGCGCGGGTACCACGCAGATGATCTTCGACGGGTCGTTTTGAACGAAGAGGGACACTTTCTTTGCTTCGCCGCCTGCGGTGGGGGTGAAGAAAAGTCCTACGGAAGCGTCTTCACCGATCACGCGCATGTTCTTGCCTTCGATGGTGATGGGGGCGCCGGGAGTGATCTCGTCGTTTTCGCTGAGTGTTGTCGAGTCGGTAACTTTATTAATTACCGGGCCGAGCGATGCCAGACCGCGATTTTCAACTTTGATTTTCTTCAATAAAGCAGCAAGTGTCTTACCTATCGTATAGGTTACACCCAGTGAGTGGATTTGGGGATTGAAAGCGGCCGAGGGGCCGTCGAACGAACCGCGCGTGTTGACCAGGTACTGGCCGACGCCGTCGTTTACACTTATCCCTTGGGCAATGGCTTCGGCTTTCGCCTGGTCGGCCATGTCGAGGATGTAGAGGATTGTTTCTTCGCGGACTTCCAGCCCGCCCTTCATGATCCGTTTGGCGATCTGGGGGTTGCCAACCGAACCGGTCACTATCGGTTTCGCGGTGTAGTCGCCCTCCTTCTCCGTCAGGATGTTGTCGTACGTTTCGATACGAAGGATGATTTGTTCTTCTTTGTTTTCTGCCATGTTGTTCTGTTTTAGAATTAGACAATGGGCAAATGAAGAAAAGAATGGAGGAAAGGACCGGACAAATACCGAAAAATTATGGACAAATACCGAAATTATGCTTTGTTTGCATGTTCTTTCCGGTATTTGTGGGGTGTCATGCCGAACACTTCGGAGAAGTTGCGGTTGAAACTGCGTACAGACGAGAAACCGGAGGCGAGCGCAATCTCTTCGATCGAGCGCGCGTCGGGAATGAGCAGGCAGGTATGGGCATAGTCGATGCGGTAATGGACGATGTAGTCCTGGAAACTCATACCGGTATAGTATTTCAAGGCGCGGGTCAGGTAATGCTCGTTGGTGTAGAGGGCTTGTACAAATTCTTTGCGGTTGAAATCGGGATTGGTGAAAAGCAGGTCTTCGCGCATCATCTTTTCCGCCCGGTTGTACAGGTCCTTGTCCTGTGCCTGTGCGAGTTCGTTGACCAATGTGTCGAGACCCGCTTTTTCCTCTTTCTCTTCCGGCAAAACGGCGTTCGTCTTGAAAAGCTCCTCCCGCATGAAGTCGTAGGTGAAATGGTAATTCACGTAATAGGCGCCGACCATCAGATAAAAGACGGTAAAGATACAGACGACTGTCAGTTCATACGTAACAGAAAAGCAGAAACAAAGCGTGAGGGCGAGTACCCCGATCCCCAGTGCATAGAGGAATACACGGGTTACCCAACGCAGTTCCAGTCGTTCGGGTATCTTCTGAAGGTGGCTGAGGCTCTTATCGTAGATGGCTCGTTCGCGGAAGAATATATGGGTGTAAATGCCCATTTGCACCAGATAGACCAGAGCGAAAACCGTACGGATCATCAGTACCGGATTACCTGTCTGTGCAGCCCATTCGCTGAACGTATAAACAGCCGGATCTTCGAAGAAACAGCGTGCTGCCAGATAGAAAACCGTCAGGAGGATGGCCGGTGAGGCATGCAGCAGAATATTCTTCCGTGTGACATATTCTTCCCGGAACAACAGGATCAACAGAAAGGTGAACAGCAACGATTGTGAAGCCCCGATCACGATGACGGGGAAAGACAGCAGTCCGAGATCGGTCTGTGTGCTATCTCCCACCAGCAAGGTGAGCAGATGCCCGCTTCCGACGATGGCGGAAGCAAAAGCGAGGATACGGCAGGCGTTACGGTATTTCCGGTTTCTGACGTTTCGGAGCGGCTTAAGGAACAGTAGTCCGGCTGTTACGAGGAGGCAGACTACTGTGTTCAGTGAATAGGTTATTATAAATAAGTTTTCTTCCGTCATTCGGTATCTAAGGTGTAAGGATTGTTTGTGATCGCAAAGTAAACTAAAAAAGCGGACATGGTTGTCCTGTTCGCTTAGAAAAACAAGCGTTGTGTACAATCTTTAGCCATCTTCCCCTCCGGTTAGGACAGGCGGAGCGCATGTATGTACTTTTTCTGTCAACGAATTGTAATAACTGTTATCATATTGTCATCTCTTTTAAATTTGGCTGAAACATTGCGCCTCTACTTTTGCGGCAAATAAATGTAACAACAAGTAAAGGAATGAGAAATAAGCGTGAAAAGAGAGGACTGTTGATGTTGGTTCTCCTACTGTTTGGAAGTTTTCTTGCGCTGACGGCCCGGGCACAAACGGGTGTTATCTGCGGAACCGTGACAGATGCTAAATTCAAGGAACCACTGATCGGTGCCACTGTCTCTATCGAAGGAACGACAATCGGAGCTATAACGGATATAGACGGAAATTTCCGTATCGAAAAGGTACAACCGGGAAAATATACACTGGTCGCTTCTTATGTATCTTATAAAACGCAAACCATAAAAGATGTGGTTGTGATAGCTCATCAGGAAGCAGTCGTGCGTATCGAACTATCGGACGCCGACCTCCAACTGCAAAACGTTGTGGTTGTGGCCCAACGAAAACTGGGGACAGAAACAGCCGTATTGAATACCGTCCGCAAAAGCCTTCCCGTAGTGAGCGGAATATCCGCCCAGCAGATCAGCAAGACGCAGGACAGCGATGCTGCCGAGGTGCTTCGCCGTATACCCGGTATTACGATCGTGGACGACCGCTTCATTGTTGTTCGTGGCCTGGCACAACGTTATAATAATGTGTGGCTGAACAATGCCACGACACCGTCGAGCGAGACGGATAGCCGGGCTTTCTCTTTTGACGTGCTGCCTTCTTCGCTGATCGACAATATGATGGTTTATAAAAGTCCGTCGGCAGAGGTGCCTGCCGATTTTTCAGGAGGCTTCGTGCAGGTGATGACGAAGAATATCCCGGAGGGGAATACCTTTGCTGTTTCTTATCAAATGGGTTTCAATACGAATGCGACCTTCCGCGACTTCCGGCTGACAGAAGGCAGCTGGAAAGATTATCTCGGATTCGGAGCCGGTGCCCGAAGCCTGCCTGCTTTTTTTCCTGCCCATCTGGGAGATCATTCGACGGAAGAGGCGGCCGCTTTCACCCGGCAGATCAACCAGCGCTGGGGGATCAATACATTCAAGGCTATTCCCGACCAGAAGATTTCGCTTACCTCTCACCGCTCGTTCGACATCGGCGACTGGAAGATCGGAAATATCACCAATGTGAACTGGAGTACGGAATATGACTATTCGGAAACGGTGAACAACAACTATATCACCTATGATGTGGCGAACGACGTCTCCCGTCCCCGTTTCGAATACAATGATATTCGCTACCGGAATACGTCCAAGCTGGGTGCCCTCTTCAACTGGTCGTTCATGAAGGGCGGCAATAAGTACGAATTTCGTAACTTCTTCAGCCAGCGCGGTGTTTCCGCCCTGACGCAACGGGAGGGGACCAACTACTATTCCGATAAGGATATCCGCAAATGGGAATCGCTTTATACCGGACGTACAACCTATTCCGGCCAGTTGAGCGGTACGCATACCTTGCGGGAGAATATCGACAAGGTGGATTGGACGGCCGGCTATGCCTTCGCCTCTTACCGGGAGCCCGACCGCAAGATCGTGAACTCTATCCTGGATGAGAATAAGACGGAGCAGCCGAACTATTATGTGTCCGATCCGATGCGTTACTATCAGGACCTGAAAGATCACAGTGCCTCGCTGGCGGCAAACTACGAGCATAAGTTCGCCGTGTCTGATATGTTTGCCCCCGTGTTCAACGGTGGTATCTACGGAGAATATAAAGACCGTACGTTCGATGCCCGCCGCTTCGGTTACAACCTGTTGGGCACGGGCTATGACCGTTATGCCGATTGGGATTATACCGGGATATTCTCGGACGATAACATCTCTGCCGACCGTATCTGGATGCGTGAGGTAACGAAGAATAACGATTCTTACACTTCGAACTGTAAATTGGGTGCCGCCTACGTTTCGGCAAAGCTGAACTATGGCGAGAAGCTGAATGCCGTGGTCGGGGTTCGCATGGAATATTACAACCTGGTGATGGACGGCTATTCTTCCGACGGTACCGAGCCGGTACATCTGGATAACGATGCGACCGATTTCTTCCCTTCGGTCAATGTCTCTTATAATCTGACGGAGAAACATTTGATACGTGCCGCTTACGGGCGGTCCGTCAACCGGCCGGAGTTCCGGGAGGTAGTGCCTTACGTTTACTTCAATCTGGAGCGCGATGCCAATATCGTAGGTAACGTCGACCTGAAGAACGCCTATGCCGACAATCTGGATTTACGGTATGAGTTTTATCCGGCCACCGGCGAGATGATTACGCTGGGCGGTTTCTACAAACGTTTCAAAGACCCGATCGAAGAGACATACAACGAAGCCGGTTCGGGCCTGCAATATACCTATCATAATGCGAAGAACGCCGAAGCTTTCGGTGTGGAACTGGATATCCGTAAAAACCTCGACTTTATCGGGTTAAGAGGACTGAGCCTGGTTTGTAATGCCGCTTATATCTATAGCCGGGTGCGTTTCGAGGATGGCGCTCCTGAGCGTGACCGTCCGCTGGCCGGACAATCTCCTTACCTGGTGAACGCCGGATTGTTCTATCAGCATGACGACAAGGGAATCTCTGCCTCACTGCTTTACAACCGGATCGGGAAGCGTATCGAGTCGGTCGGTGTCCCGATGCAGAACGAAAGTGAAGATATCCCCGATATATACGAGATGCCCCGCAACTCGCTGGACCTGACATTCTCGAAGAAGATCGGCAAGTTCGTGGAGATCAAGGCGGGTGTACAGGACCTGCTTAATTCGAAAGTGGAATACAAACAATTCGTGAAGCTGACGGATGAAAACGGGGGGAAGCGCGAACGTGAACAGCTGATCCGCAGCTATCGTCCGGGAGTGGATATCAATGTGGGTGTCTCCTTAAAGTTCTAATGATTAATTGACTATAATTCTTATTACAAACAAAATGTTTTTATTATGAACAGATTTCTATTAAAAGGTTTGGCCTCTGTGTTTGCACTGGCCGTGATGTTTGGAACTGTATCTTGTAGTGATGATGACGAAAAAGAGGGTACTATAGCCGTTTCTGCAATTGCTGTAAATCCTACGACAGCGGCAGTTAAACCGGGTGCGACAGTCACATTGTCTGCCACTGTCACTCCGGAGGATGCGACAGATAAAACAATTACATGGAGCTCTTCCGATGAAAAGGTGGCTACCGTGGATGGCGGTAAGGTGACCGGTGTAGCTGAAGGTACCGCGACTATTACTGCAACGACGAAGAGTGGAGATAAGACGGCAACTTGCACCGTAACCGTATCTGAAGATGCTCCGGCAGTGATAGAAGATACGCTGGAAGGTAATATTACTGCCGATCGTACCATTTCTGCTGCCAACAAAAACTTCCTGAAAGGTTTCGTTTATGTAAAGAGCGGTGCTACGTTGACTATCGAGGCAGGTTCCGTTATCAAAGGTATTTCCGTTGCTTCGGGTGAGAGAGCGGCTTCCCTGATTATCGAGCCGGGTGCCAAGATCATCGCTGAAGGTACTGTAGACAAACCGATCGTCTTTACTTCCGACAAGGAACCGGGCAAACGTGTAACCGGTGACTGGGGCGGTTTGATTATCTGTGGTAATGCCCGCGTAAACCGGACCAACCAGCCGACTATTGAAGGAGGCCCCGGCACACACTATGGCAATACGACTTCTGATGAATTTAACGGCGAAAGTTCCGGTAAGCTGAAATATGTACGTATCGAATTTGCCGGTTATCCATTGGAGCCGGATAAGGAAATCAACGGTTTGACATTCGGTGGCGTAGGTAGCGGTACGGAAGTGGAATTTGTTCAGGTATCTTATTCGAATGACGACTCTTACGAATGGTTCGGTGGTACGGTGAATGCGAAACACCTGATTGCTTATAAAGGTTGGGATGATGATTTCGATACTGACTACGGCTATACGGGTAAACTACAGTTCCTGTTGAGCGTACGTGACAAGGATATTGCCGATACGTCCGACTCCAACGGTTTTGAGTCTGATAATGACGGTGACGGTTCTACCAATACACCGTTTACCAAGCCGGTATTCTCCAACGTAACCCTGATCGGCCCGTTCTATGGTAAGGTTTCTGATAGGACACAGGCAGAAGTGGAAGCCAAGACTGCCGATGCAGCCAACGGAGCCAAGGGCGGAAAATACCAGGCTGCCATGCACCTGCGTCGTAATTCAAGCTTGAATATATATAACTCAGTCTTTACGGGATGGCCTTATGGTCTGCGTGCAACAGACAAGAAAGGGCAGGCTAACGATGGTATCGCTATCGAAAATGTGATCTTCGCCGGTATGTGGAAGAACTTCTACGAAGACGAAAAGGTGAGCGAAAACTTCTTCAACCGTGCCGGCAATAATACGGTTCTGGAAAATACCCGGCAGATCATTGCGAAAGACGGTGACTATTCTTCTGTCGTAGCGGATGCTGTGAAAGGTGCTGACTTTTCTAAATTGGCCGATAGCTTCTTCGAAAAGGTAACTTACAAAGGTGCTTTCGACGGAACAAACGACTGGACGGAAGGTTGGACAAACTGGGATCCGCAGAATACTGTGTATTGATTCTACAATAGCGACAATAAATGAATAGGAAATTATTATTGGCATCTGCATTAATCGCCGGAAGTTCTCTGGCTATACAGGCACAGGACCTGGTTCTCAGCGAGGGACAGTATTATACGGATGAAACACAGACAACCCCGTATACCGGCCGTTATACCGAATTCTACGATGACGGCATGTTGAAGATGGAGCTTTACCTCAAAGACGGACGCCCCGAAGGTACCTATGTGATCTATTATCCGGACGGGAAAATTGCCGAGGTCCGCTCTTATTATCATGGCATCTTTCATGGTGAGTGGCGTACTTACAATGAAACCGGACAACTGATCGGCCTGGCCACTTATAAAGATGGCGAGAAAGACGGTCCCTGGCGCATCTGGAACGACAAAGGCATCATGCGTTTTGAAATGTTCTATACCCGTGGCAAGAAAAGCGGTATTTGGCGGACATGGAATGATGAAGGTGTTTTGTTGACGGAAGAGAAGCACAGTTAGGAATAATTGAGCTATCCCGTCCCCGTGCTTGACACGGGGACAAGATAGCTCAATTTTGATAATAACAGAACATCATTCATCATCACCTTCCGATCCGAAATCGAAATCGAAGTCAAACCCATCTCCGGCCATGCCCGGATCGGTGAACTGTTCCAGTTCGCGGCGATCTTTTTTGGTGGGACGGCCCAGACCGCGTGCACGGTCTACGAAACCGGAGATACGGCTCATTTCAAGGATTTCGTATTGATCCGGAGTCGTTACATTTTCCATATAATCGGGAACCAGTTTGGCTCCCATGCGGCGTTCCGTTAATGCCAGCACCTTAAAGGAAAAGGTGATAGGCGGTTTACGGACCTGTATAACATCACCGACCTTTATCATGCGCGATGCTTTTACATTTACGCCTCCGATCATCACCCGGTTCTTCTTGCAGGCTTCGACTGCGATGGTCCGGGATTTGAAGATGCGGACTGCCCACATCCATTTATCTATTCGTACTTCGTTCATACTTATTTGTTATTAAACTGGTTCATGGTGATCTGTACACCTGCCAGACAAAAACTCTTGATAATCTCTATCGCGCGTTTCAGCTTTTCGGGCATCAACTCCAACTCTTCGGAAGGAAATTTACCCAGCACATAGTCGATCTGTCCGCCACGGGGAAAGTCGCTTCCTATGCCGAACCGCAAGCGGCAATATTCCTGTGTGCCCAGGAGTTGCTGTATATTCTTCAGGCCGTTATGCCCTGCATCGCTGCCTTTGGGTTTCAGACGCAAGGTGCCGAAGGGGAGAGCGAGGTCATCTACTACGACTAACAGATTTTCCACGGGAATGTTTTCTTTTTGTAGCCAATAACGGACAGCGTTTCCGCTCAGATTCATAAAAGTGTTCGGTTTGAGCAGGATCAATTCACAGTTCTTTACCCGCATCCGTGCAACCGCCCCGTAACGTTCTTCCGTGAACGGTGCTCCGGCATCTTCGGCCAATGCGTTTACGACGCGAAAACCGATATTGTGACGTGTTCCCCAATATTCAGGGCCTATATTACCAAGTCCGGTTATCAGATATTTCATTGTCATTCTATTTTTACAGGGATACGTTCGGACGTATCCGTAAATTGTATAATATAAGAAAGGGAAGAACATTCTCCTGAACATTCCTCCCTCACGTTATTTGGTATTCTCTTTATCAGATTACTTACCAGCAGTAGCCTGAGCACCACGAGCGGCACGAGTCAACTGAACGGCGCAAACAACAGCGTTCTTTGCATTCATCAGTTCCAGACCTTCGAAGTGTAAAGCACCCACCTGCATAGATTTACCTAAGCCCAGGTGATCAACGTTGATAGTCAGTTTTTCAGGGATCTGAGTGTAGATAGCTTTCACTTTCAGCTTTCTCATACGCAATGTCAGCTTACCACCGGCTTTAACACCTTCGGCGTGACCTGTCAGTACAACAGGAACTTCTATTGTTACCGGTTTGCTGTCTGATACTTCCATGAAGTCCATGTGCATGATAGCGTCGGTTACCGGCTGGAACTGGATATCTTTAACGATAGCCATTGTCTTTTTGCCGTCGATGTTCAGTTCTACAGCGAAAATTTCCGGAGTATAAACCAGCTTGCGTACACCTTCAACATTTACTGTGAAGTGAGTTACTTTTTCACCACCGTATAATACAGCAGGGATTTCCTGATTTTTACGCATAGCTTTCAAAGCTCTTTTCTGATCGGCTGAAGTAGCTGCTACTTCTCTGCCTTTTCCTTCTAATTGAAATGTCTTCATTTTCTTAATTTTTGTGTTACTCAAAATTAGTTTTTATGCTTCCTAATTTCCCATCACACGTACGGGGGTTAAAAGCGGTGCAAAGGTAATTTTTTTATCAATACGTTCCAACTGTCTCCGGGATATTTTTTCTGTTCAGCAGGTTACGGGAGAGAAGCAGGGCTTCCGTATCGTCCCAAAGCCGGCGTTGCAGAGGGTGGTGGAGTATACGTTCCGGGAGCTTTTTCTCTTTGCAGTTGGCGTAGCAGCCTCCGCTTTTACCGTCTATTTCTGGCGATTGCGCCAGGTAGATGGCAGTAGCTGCTCCCTGTGCCGCTGTTTTGATGAACGGGCGGAACAGGATGTCCGTCAGCGGGTCGAACCAGGCATGCATCGTGATCATATTGGTACTGACAATTCCCGGGTCGGCAGCATTGACGGTGATACCTTTTTCTTTTACTCTTTCTGCCAACTCACGTGTAAAGAGTAAAAGGGCCAGTTTTGTATTTCCATATACCGGTATCCGTGCGAAGCGTCCGTTTTTCCCTTTGCTGAAAAAGTCGGATTCTATCCGTCCGATGGCATATGTGCACGATACGGTATTAACGATACGGCTTCCCCGCTGCATCAGGGGGAGAAGCAGGCGGGTAAGGAGGTAAGGACCTACGTAATTAACACTTACGATCGTTTCCAGGCCGTCCGCTGTCTGGCGGATATTTGTCGTCAGGACTCCAGCATTGTTCATGAGCCGGCTGACGGGGCGACCTTCCGCTAATAGTTTATCGGCAAATAAGCGTACCGAAGCCAGTGAGGATAAGTCTATCTGTCGTATTTCGATCCGCTCGTTCCCGCTTTCTTTTTTGATCTTATCGCAGACAGTACGGGCTTTATCCGGCTCTTTACAGGCCATGATGATCTGAAAGCCCTCTTTTGCGAGTGCCAGCGTTATTTCCCGGCCCATTCCGCCGTCTGCACCGGTGATAATGGCTATTCCTTTTTCCATTATTTATATTCCAGTTCTTCTATTTCTTTGATAATACTTTTCGGTAGATTCTGCATATGTTTGTGGCAGGCCATTTCAAGCGAATACATACGGGCGATGCAGTAGTTGCTGTGTCCGCAGTCGCAGCGTGCCTGTTCGTTCTCTTTCATATGGTTGACAAAAGCCGGATCGTTCAGTAGGGCGCGTGCCATACTGACAAATTCGAAACCGTGACCGAGTACTTCGTCGATCTTTTCGCGGGAGATGAGGCCACCCACATAGACAAGGGGCATTTTCAGGGCGGCACGGAACTTCAGCGCGTCTTCGAGGAAATAAGCCTCCTTGAACGGTTCGGTCGGTATCATCATACGGCCGGCCATCCTGACTCCTATAGGCAACCATCCGAAAGGCATATAATGGGTCATCGTGCGGATAGGCATAGCTCCGCGCATCACGTACATGGGAGCACGGCTGACAAATCCGCCACTGAGGATGAGTGCATGTACTCCGCATTCGTCTTGCAGTGTGCGGGCGACTTCCAGTGTTTCATCCAGTTCCATACCGCCTTTAAAACCGTCGCGCATATTCATTTTAACCAGGACTGCCATATCCGAACCGGCTGCTTTCATAACTTCTTCCATGCACATTTTCATGAAACGCATACGGTTTTCGAGGCTTCCGCCATATTCGTCTTTCCGGTGGTTGGTGTAAGGGGAAAGGAACTGACTGATCAGGTAACCGTGTCCGGCATGTACTTCTACGGCATCCATTCCGGCTTCGCGTGCCAGGTGGACAGCCTGTCCGAAGGCTTTCGACATGGCCACGATTTCGGATTGTTTCATCCCCCTGACAAAAGTGGGCGAGTAGAGGTTGAATCCGGTTGAAGCGGATATCGGTGTGCATCCGCAAATGTTTTTATGGGACATATTCCCGCAATGTCCGATCTGTATGGAGGCTGCTGCTCCTTCTTTATGGATGGCATCTGTTATCTTTTTGATGCCGGGAATGATCTCCGGACGAAGCCATAGCTGGCGCTCAAAGGAAAGTCCGCTTTGTGTAACGGCTGCATAAGCAAGGGTTGTCATACCTATACCTCCGACAGCAACGGAGGTATGGTAGTTGTAAAGCATTTCCGACGGGGCGTTGCCGGGGCACATGCTTTCGAATGCTGCCGCCCGTATCGTACGGTTTCTGAGTGTTAGCGGGCCGATGGTGGCCGGAGTAAATAGTACAGATTCTTTGTTCATAATGTTTAGTCTGTTTTCAATGATCTGTTCGTTGTATAGTTATATAATCAGTATGCAAAGATAATCAGTAAATGAATGGGATGATCCGTTTCCGGCTGCCGACTTCTTTCCCGAACATGGCTTTATATTTATGCCAGATCGTATTGGCACGGGGTACGAGGTTGGCGAATGTCCACCAGGCAAACAGGGCGCCGCTGGCACTCCAGGTCAGGATGGCGAAACCACACCATTCCACCAGTTCGCCGAAATAGTTGGCGGAAGTAACGTAGTTGAACATACCTCCTTTGGGCAGGTAGTGGTTGGTATCACCCGGTTTACGGAGATGGCGGACGATGTAATCCGATTGCCAGTTGATCCACATGCCGGCAAAGAACAGGATTGTTCCGGTGATGAACTGCGGTGTAGTCAGCCATTGGATAGAATACATATTTTCGGGGGAGAGGTAGAATATCCACATACCTTGTATATAGCCATTCAGCAGGTTGAATACGATCCCCATCGTCATAATACCGGCGGGCATCTTGCTTTTCCCTTTGATAAGCAGTGGAAATATGAAGGCCCGTTGGAAATAATGCAGTTCGAAGAACAGGAAAAAGAGTAGGGGAACTGTTTCGAATTGCCGTTCCGATCCTGCCCACAGGACGAGCATTACGATGAAGACCGGGGCTTCCATACATACCCAGGCTATTTTGTTGGGGATGGGCACGCCCCATTTTTGGTTGAATAACATGCCGTAGCCGGCTTCTACGAAATAAAGGGTAACAAAAACAATGGCGGCGATGACCGCCATTATGATAAGTAATATTGAAAAATCTTCCTGTGTCATTTCTTCTTGATATACTATGCCTCTTTATGTGAGGCTTTATAGAGGTCGTATCTGTCGAATACGGCTTGTTTTAATTCCTCAAAAGTGCAATCCAGCGCACGGCTGGAAATACAAATAGGTGATCCGTAGTATTGAAGCCGCAGTTCCAGCGAACGCTTCTTACTACGTGTGGGCTCCCTGTCAATATATTCGTTCGGGTTCCTGACCTTCAGTACGATATATTTACGTTTCAGGTTGCTAATATCGTCCATTATTTTGATACTATCAACATCTTTCCATAAAATTGTTCCGATCCGGTTACCGGTCGAAATGTCGTTAATCCCTTCTTCAGAGATATAAATGGCTTTGAAACTTTCCCGGGTCAGAAAGGAATAACTGATGAAACAGAAGAAAGTGGTGAGCAACGCGAATACTCCGATAGCGATGAAAACAAAACGGCCTTCACCGTATTGGAGTCCGTTGGCTGCGTACAAGGCCCCGGTACCGATCAGGGCAGAGAGGATTGTTGTCAGAAACAGTCCTCTCTTTTTATGCCTGCTCAATTTGAATGTGGTTACAGAAGGTGTTTCCATACCTTATCAAATTGATTTCTCGATATTCCATACGAATGCACGTAATCCCTGGGCTTCTGTCTGTAAATCCATCTTATGCAGCAGGTCAAGGAAAGGGTCTACCTTTTCGTCCGGGACCATTGCCAGTATGGCAGAATTGAGGGTAGGCCAGGCGTGGCTGCCGTAATGGGGCTCGCCGTTCTTGCTGCCACGTCCCTGCACTTCTTCCCAGTAGGTGAACCCCCGGATATTATTACGGTCCATGATACTGAGGATCATTTCGTAATAGGCCTGATTGAATGATATGAATATAGCTTTCATTGTTCTTTATATTTTAATGTTATATCCGGAAGCGGGTGGTTCCCGGTACTGGGAAGAGATCGTTCCCAATGCTGGGAATACCTTCTTCCTGGTACTGGGAAGTCCCACTTCCCGGTTTGTCTGTTTTATAATTGTTCCAGCTGGTTCAGTTTTGCAATTTTGCGGCGGCGGCGTTTCACCCCGTTCCCGGCAAATGTACAATAGACAACCGGCACGATAACCAGCGTGATCAGGGTCGAAACGGCAAGCCCCCAGGCAACCGTCATACCCATCGAACGCCACATTTCGGAACCTTCACCTGTACCGACCGCCATCGGGATCATACCCAGCACAGTGGTCAGTGTGGTCATCAATACCGGACGGAGACGGGATTTACCGGCTGTAACAGCAGCTGTCAGGATACTCATTCCACGTTCGCGGCAAAGGATCGTGTAGTCGATCAGCACGATACCGTTCTTTACCACGATACCCATCAACATGATCACACCGATCAATGCCATTACACCCAGCGGCGTTTGTGTGATAGACAATCCCAGAACAACCCCGGTAAAGGCGAACGGGATAGAGAACATAATCACAAACGGGTCGGTCAGCGACTCGAACTGGGCGGCCATCACGATGAATACGAGTATGATGATCAATACCATCAATATACCCAGATCGGTGAATGTATCCTGCTGGTCTTCGAAAGTACCACCCAACTGCCAGCTTATTTCAGACGGAATATCCATCTTTTTCAGTTCGGCACGGGTTTGTTCTACCAGGTCACTCAATGCGGCACCCTGGGCTACAACGGCCGAAACGGTAATGATACGTTCGCGGTTCTTACGCTCGATAGTCGGCGGGGTCATACGTTCTACAACTTTACCCACGTCGCGGATACGAACGCCTTGTCCGGCACTGTTGTAGATGATGATATTTTCGATATCTTCTACCGACTGGCGGAATTCCGGGGCATAACGTACCTTTATATCATATTCGTCGCCATCTTCACGATATTTTGAAGCGGTGGAGCCGTTGATACGGTTACGAAGATACGTGGAGGCCGTAGTTACATTCAGGCCGTTCATCGCCAGCTTTTCGCGGTCGAAGTCTACCTGATATTCCGGGATATAATCTTTACGACTGATGTTCACCTGCGAACAACCTTTCAGGGTTTCGAGGCGGCGGGCCAGTTCGGCAGCTACGATATCGGTCTTTTCGAAGTCGAAACCATAGATTTCCACATCGACGGTCGTTTCGCCACCTGCACCGCCGGAAGAACCACCGGCCAGTACTTTATATTCCTTGATTTCCGAATATTGAGCCAGGTCTTTACGCATCAGGTCGCAAATCTCGATCAATCCGCGTTCGCGGTCTCCCACGCTGCTTAACCCGACATTCATTTCGATGATGTGCGAACCGTTGTCGCTAAGTTGTGCGAAGGTATTGTCGGTGTCAGCCTGTCCTTCGCTGAAGTTCAATACATCTATTTCCGGATACTTTTCGCGGAACTGTTTGTCGATGCGCAAAGCCAGATCGCGGGTGATTTCCTGACGGGTACCGATCGGCAGTTCGATCGTGATACCGACGCGGCCGTTGTCCTGTGTCGGGAAAAACTCCGTTTTGACGGTCGGAACCAGCATCATGCTCCCTGCGAATATCAGCATGGCACCGAAGATGACTGTTTTACGATGGCGTACGGCCCAACTCAGAAAGCGTGCGTAAGCTACATCGAGCGCATTCAATGCTTTCTCGATCGGAGTGAAGAATAGCACGTACAAACGACCTTTCTTCGGATCGAGGCGCAGCAACTGTGAACAAAGCATCGGAGTCAGCGTCAAAGCGCCTACTGTCGATACGATCATAATGATACTAACGATCCAACCCAACTGTTTGAACAGGATACCTGCCATACCGGTTACCATCGTCAACGGCAGGAACACGGCCAGCATGGTCAGCGTAGAAGCGATAACGGAGATGGCTACCTCATTGGTCGCATGTACGGCAGCCTGCTTCGGCTTGCTACCCCGCTCGATATGGGTCGTTACGTTTTCTAATACAACGATCGCATCATCCACCACCATACCGATGGCGATAGAAAGCGAACTCAGTGAGATAATATTCAGCGTATTTCCTGAAGCCAGCAGATAAGCGAAGGCGGCTATCAGAGAAATCGGGATTGTCAGGATAATGATGAACGTCGCTCTCCAGCGTCCGAGGAAGATGAATACCACGAACATTACGACAATGAAGGTGATCATGATCGTTTCTTTCAAACTGTCGATCGTGTTCAAAATGTTGGTGGATGTATCCACGATCACACCTAATTTTACGTCGGAAGGCAGGCTGGCCTGTATTTCGGGTAACTTATCGTGTACCTTTTTGGCGATGTTCACCGAGTTGGCGCCCGACTGTTTCTGGATAACGATCATACCGCCGCGGCCGCCGTTGTTGAAGGTTTCCTGTGCACGTTCTTCCACGTAGTCTTTTACGTCCGCTACGTCGCGCAGATAAACATTCCTGCCGTTGCTGCTTCCTACTACGAGGTCGAGCATCTGGCGGGCATCGGTGAATTCACCTTGTACACGCAGTGTGTAGGTATTCGAACCGATATCGATGCTACCGCCCGGGGTATTCCGGTTTTCCTGTGCGATGATATTTGAAATCCCTTCGATTGTCAGGCCATAGGCTTCCAACTTGTAAGGATCGCAATACACTTGCACTTCACGGACCGGGGCTCCTGAGATGGATACGGCACCTACGCCGCTGATACGGGCCAGCGGGTTGGATACTTTATCATCCAGAATCTTGTAAAGGGCGTTGGTACTTTCCTCCGCTGTCACGGATAGCAACAGGATAGGAATGTCGTCGGTACCGAACTTGAAGATGATAGGATTTTCCACATCATCGGGAAGGGACGACTCCACGACGTCCAACTTGTCGCGAACGTCGTTGGTTGCCACGTCTATATCGGTCCCGTATTCGAATTCGAGAGTTACGATAGAGATGTTTTCTCTGGATTGCGAAGTGATATGTTTCAGGTCACTCACACTATTCAGTACGTTCTCCAACGGTTTGGAGACGTTCATTTCAATATCACTGGCACTGGCACCGGGATAGGCCGTCATGACCATGATCATGTTGGTTTCAATCTCCGGGAACAGGTCGACTGATAATCGGGTTAAGGAAAAAAGACCCATGATCACCACAGCCACGAACACGAGGGCGGTGGTCACCGGTTTTTTTACCGCTGTTGCATATAAGCTCATATACTTTTATTTCTTACTTGTCAATTTCAACTTCCATTCCATTAGTCAAACGGTTCTGACCGGTAATTACCACGTGGTCTCCGTTTTCTACGCCTGATACGATTTCGTATTTGTTACCCATACGACGTCCCAATTCTATCTTTTGATAGGATACTTTTCCGTTTTTGTACACATAGATGTAGCGGTCGCCTGATCCGGATTGTTTAACAATCGCCTGATCCGGAGCAACAACGTGGTTGAGTGTACCGAAGTTCATGGTTGCACGGGCGAACATTCCCGGGCGGACGCGCTCATCAGTGTTGACAATCTTGATCTCAACAGGGAAGGTGCGGGTTGAAGCGTCGATGGTCGGATAGACCAGGCTTACTTTGCCTTTGAATACTTCGTCACCGTATACATCGAGTTTGATGTCCACTTCGTTTCCTTTTTTTACATCTGTAAAATAGCTTTCGGATACGTTTACAAATAGTTTGACCGGACGGATTTGTTCAACCGTATAGATCGGTTCTCCACCGCTGTACATATCGCCGCTGTCATAATTACGGGCAGTGATGATACCGCTTATCGGGCTTAACAGCTGTGTGTTCTCCTGCAAGTTCTTATAGCTGGCACGGCTTACGTCCAACTGAGTTTTCTGGGCATCCCAGGCCGATTTGGAGGCACCGCCTACTTTATAAAGTTCGTCGATACGGTTGAACTCGATTTCCTGGTTGTCCAGTTGGATCTTTGCCTGTTGCAGGTTTGTTTCGTCCATTTTGACAAGTACCTGACCCTCTTTTACATGATCGCCAACTTCGGCAAACAGCTTCGCAATACGAACCGGCGACTGAGGTGCGATATTATTCTTTATATTGGCCTCTACTGTTGCAGTAAAATCTGCTATCTGGTCTACATCCTGAGAGGATACCTGCTCTATCTTCACTTTTACTTTTTCATCATGGGTATCTGTCGCTGCGTCCTTCTTTTCACCCGAACATGACATCAGCAGGGCTAATGTAATAAGTGGGATAACTTTCAGCATTTCACGTGTTTTCATATTGTAAACTGTTTTTATTTTTGTACTCATACTTGTTTCTTAATACGTTTCTTGACCTAAGACTTTTTCCATATCCGATTTAGCGACCATATAATTATAGATGGACTGGTTAAGATTCAATTTCGCCTGTGTCAGCGCCAGTTCTGCATCATTCATTTCAAGCAATGTACCGCCGCCGGTGTCGTAACGTTTCTGGGCAATCTTATATCCTCTGTTGGCTTGTTCGACTCCCTTTTGGGCGGCATCGAATTGTTTTACACAGGTTTTCATGTTATCCAGATACTGTTTTACAGCCAATTGCAGGTTACGTTTCGTGTCTTCTCGTTGCAGATCCATCTGGTGGATGGACACTTGCGTCTGTTTGATAGTATGATATTTACTACCTCCGGAGAAGATCGGAATTGAAAGCGATACACCTATGATCGAATAGGGAGTCCAGTTGTAATTCTTAAATTTGAAATCGTTGTTCATGGCATTCCACTGATACATGCCTGTCAGTGATAACGTCGGCAGATAATCGAATTTCTGCATGAGCAATGTTTTCTTCAATTGTTGTGCTTGCAGATCGATCTGTTTCAAATCAGAGTTGGCAGTCAGTGTCGTGTCTGTTGCTATATAATCGGCAAAAAGGACCGATTCGAAATCGGCTAATTGCCCTGTACAATCGATCTCTTGCTCCAGGTCCATTCCCATAAGAGCTTTCAACTGCCACTTGGCCAGTACCAGCGAGTTTTCAGCCTGAAGCATATTCGGTTCGCTGTTCTTGACTGTAACGTCTGCACGAATCAGGTCATATTCGGCCACTGTTCCCTGTTCATACTTCTTCTTAATATCCAGGTAGTTTTCCATGGCATTATCGTAGCTTTCCTTGAAAACCCGGTAAGAATCGTTTGCCAGTAACACGGCATAGAAGCTCTTCTTAACCTGATTTACCATAGATATTTTGGAAGATCGTGCCTGTTCGATAGATAATTCCACATCTAATGCTGAGATGCTGAGGCTTTTCCATAATGTTGCGTTCACAAGCGGCATGGATGCGTTGAAACCGGTAGTCCAGTTGTTATCACGGCCCACTTCGATACCTTTGCTCATATCGATACTTTCCATACCGGCTGATCCTCCGGCTCCTCCTGTTTCTCCTGAACCTTCACCACTGCCCATATCGAAACCGTCCATATACATTACCTGTTTTTTCAATGTCCTGGTGTAGTCAGCTGTAAAACTGACCTGAGGGAACAGAGCAGCATAGGAACCTTTCTGTGCATACTTTTTCTTTTCGATTTCCTTGTCTGCGACTTTCACGGTCGGGTTTTCACTCAGCGCAATCTCCAGTGCTTTTTCCAGGTCGAGCGTCAGGACTTCCTGTGCTTTGACGGTGGAAAAGAATAGAGAAGGTAGCAACATCACAACCATCCACATCCTCTTTTTGCTAATAAATACTCGTTCCATTTAAATAGATTTGATTTGAATATAATTCTGTATTATTCCTTTCTTGACAACATATCGTACGAATGTTTCAAGGCGTAACGCTCTAAAATCACCATACCTTTCTCTGTGCAGATACCCCGGAGAAAAGTAAACAGTACCGTCTGGAATACTTCTGTCACCGAATGGTTTACAAACGCTTTTGACGGTTGGATCATTTTCAGTTGTTCTTTTGCCAGCAAAGCCAATATCTCGATATTCAGGTCTTTCTGGAAAACACCCTCTTTTCCGCCGCGGTTCAGGAGCTTGATGCATCTTGTTGTAAAATCGGCTTTGTCTTTTTCTGCCTGTTCCACTGCTTTGGGATAGCGTTTCAGATCATCGTAATATCTTTTGATATACCAGCGGGGATGTTTCATGAATTCTTCGTAAAAAAGGACGAAAACGTCAAGAGCCGTAAAC
Organism: Parabacteroides goldsteinii DSM 19448 = WAL 12034; assembly: GCF_000969835.1. Classification (GTDB taxonomy): domain Bacteria; phylum Bacteroidota; class Bacteroidia; order Bacteroidales; family Tannerellaceae; genus Parabacteroides; species Parabacteroides goldsteinii. The sequence continues at coordinate 86,044 of NZ_KQ033912.1, read as the reverse complement.
GGTCCTTTTTCCAGTTCACTAAGTATTTTCCGCATAGTGTTGTTGTGGTACTTTATCGCTTCCTGCAATAAAGTCTCCTTATCTTCGAAGAATTCATAAATCGTTCGCTTTGAAATACCTGTATTCCGGGCAATATCGTCCATGCTCACACTTTTTATTCCGTATTGTGAGAACATATCCAATGCCGTCGTCATTACTTGTTCCTTTGTCATATATATTTTTTTGAATCATCTGTACTATGCTCGGTGACAAAGGTCTGTCTATTTTAGAAAACTCAAAAGGTTTATTCTGTTACAGGATTGGTCTGAAACGAAAGATGCTTTTAAAAAACAAAGTCTTTTAGGTGGAGAAGATGTCTATATTGGTAAAAAATGAAACATATCTCTTGTGGAATTATAAACAATACTTATCTTTGTGGTGACTATAATGATGAGTAAAATATAAAATTATGGAGAATCTTCCTTTAATAAAGTTTGCGGAATTGAATAAAGGTATCATCATCCGCGACAGCTTCCAGGATATTTTTTTGATCGCAGATATTGACGGACACAGTGAATTGGACGATCAGGATGTACAAGATCATACGATGCCGATGCGGTTGGATGCATTGTTGATGGTATTGGTGTTGGAAGGCTCTTCGGAAATAGCCCTCGACTATGTTCCTTATACTATTGGAGCGAATAGTTTTACTATCATTATGCCGACGCATACGATACAGCTTAACAAGGTCAGCAAAGGATTTAAAGGAAAGTTACTGGTTATTTCACGTGAGTTTCTGGATGAATGCAACACGGCCAAGCGCAGTCCTTCGATGGCTAATTATATGCAGCTAAGGAAGAATCCATGTACGACTTTTGAAGCCCAGGAGACAGAACTGGTAGATAATTACATAGAATTGTTGAGAAGTAAAATAAAGAACCGGACGCATTTTTTTCAGAAAGAGGTAATGCAGAATGCGTTTGTCGGGTTTCTGCTGGAAATAGCCAACATTTTCATGGGCAAGAAGGATGGTTTGCTGATGCCTGCCCTTTCCCGAAAGGAGGAACTGTTCGAGCAATTCCTTCAATTGTTGTTCGAACATTGCAAAGAGCAGCATGTAGTTACATTCTATGCGGAAAAACTGTTTATAACTCCGCAATATTTGTCCTTGATATTAAAGGAACTGACCGGAAAATCTGCTAATAAGTGGATTGACGATGCGTTGATCGTCGAAGCAAAGATCCTGCTGAAAGCCCCGCAGGCGACCGTGCAACAGGTAGCCGATATGCTGCATTTTTCCGATCAGTCTACATTTGGAAAATTCTTTAAGAAGCATATGGGTATTTCCCCGATGGAATACCGCAAATCCTGATTCTTTTCATCTTTGGCGGAATTTATACCAGTTGATTAATTCTATTATACCATAGAAAATGCTGGCAACGCCAAAGATCACAAATGTATTAGCGGCGGCCCCGAACGGATAGGCAATGATCATGATGCCTGTCAGTAAGATCAGGGCCGGCATTACATAGAAGCCGAACGGCACCATACTCCATTTGCGGGCTGAAACAAGCATCGCGATTTGCTGGACTCCGGCAATTACTAATAAGGCTCCCAGGATATACATTAATATATTAACAAAAAATTCCGGCATGATAACAAGCCATGCCCCAAACAAAATGCTTCCGGCTCCGTCTATCGGAAACATGGGGGAGGGTTCCCCTTCTACCTTTTCCCGGGTGAAATAATTCAGTAGAGAAAATATACCAGGTATAATAAAGCAGATACCGATAGTAATAACCAGATAGGTGACAGCTGCTTCCGGCCATAAGACCAATACAAATCCTAAAATCATGGCAAACGCACTGCGTAAGACTGAGTTGTTGATTCTTTTCATATGGATATTCTTTTGTTTTTCTTTATATAACAACGAAGATACGTTATTTTCTTTACTATATGGAAAAATCCTGTATTTATAATGCTAAAAAACGGGAGTAAAGGGTTCCGTACAGTTTGTTCCTTATTTATAAAAGTATCATATGTTATGATATTATAATCGCATATATTATGAGAATGTTATATCATAATATATGAGAAAGTTGTATTGTTATATATGATATTGTCATAATGTTGTAATGAAAATCTATAGGGATGTAAGTGTTTGAGTAATGTAATATGTAGTAAAATATAGTTAAATGATAATTTATGTTTGTTTGTTAAATAAATAATACATTAATTTGTCAGACAAATAGGATTAATAGTATTATAAACCTCAAATTAATATATATGGACAAACTAAAAATATACAATCAATCTGTAACTCTGGTGGATCAGGTAGAAGATAAGTTGCTTAATTACTTTAAGAACAATGATTTGCGTACAGGTGATCCGATCCCTAACGAATTAGAGTTGGCGGCTACTTTAGGTGTAGCCCGTAATGTGTTGAGAGAGGCACTCAGTCGTCTGAAAATGATGGGTATGATTGAATCACGCACACGGCGTGGGATGATTTTAACAGAACCTTCCATATTGGGAGGAATGAAACGGGTCGTCGATCCTCGTATTTTAAGTGAAGAATCTTTGTTTGATATATTGGGTTTTAGAATAGCTTTGGAAATAGGTATTTGTAGTGACCTTTTCAGAAATATAACTTCTGAAGATATAGCCGAGCTTGAAGAGATCGTGAAGATGGGAGTAATGTTTGAAAATAATGAATATGCACCGGTCAGCGAATTTACTTTTCATGCAAAACTTTATGAGATAACAGGAAATAGAACTATTTCTGAATTTCAGGGAATTATTCACCCTGTGATGGTCTTTGTAAAAGATAAATTCAAAGACCTGTTAGAGCCGATCAATATAGAGATGAAGGAAAAAGGAGAGATTGTGACTCATGAAGATCTGCTTGAGTTTATAAAGAAAAAAGATGAAGAAGGTTTCCGTAGGGCGTTGGAGAAACATTTTGCCGTGTATAAAATATTTATGAATAATAGAGTATAGCATTTGAAAAACAACCTTTAAATGATCTACGATACTATAAAAAAACTCATTTTCTTTTTATTTTGCTTGTCTGTTTCTCATCAGGTTTTGGCATTATCCCCTCTATCCCGTGATAAGATAGAATGGAGTAACTCTTTGTGCCTTCCTGCTGTCGATAATGAACCCAATATCGGAGTGGCAGGTGCTTTTTCCGGCTTTATTGGAAATACGTTAGTCATTGCAGGCGGTGCTAATTTTCCGGAAGCGATGCCCTGGGAGGGAGGAACGAAGGAATGGTGGAATACCATCTATTATATTGATGCAAAAGATTCATCTGCTACATGGGAAATAGCAGAAGAGGTCTTACCAGACTCCCGGGCTTATGGTCTGTCTGTCGAGTTACCGGGAGGTTTGCTGTGCATCGGTGGATGTGATTCCATTCAGTGTTATAAGGATGTTTTTCTTATCCGGAAAAAGAACCGGCAAATAGAATTGTCATTATCCTGGCCTGCGTTGCCTGTCCCTTTGGCAAATGCGACCGGTGCCCTTTTAAATAACTGTATCTATGTGGCAGGGGGACAAGTCAGTATGAAAGAACAGGCTGCAACCGGCCATTTTTATAAATTAGATCTTTCAGACCTGAAAAAAGGATGGCAGGAACTTGCTACATGGCCGGGAGAGCCTAGAGGTTACGCTGTATCTGCCGTACAGAGTGATGGGTTTGATAAATGTTTTTATCTGTTCAGCGGCAGAAACTACCAGACAGACGGAACAGTGAAAGTGCTGACTGACGGATTCGTTTATAATCCGCGGATGAAAAGCTGGAAGAAATTAGACCGGCAGTTTCCTGTGATGGCTGGGACTGCTTTGCCAACCGGGATTAATCATATCCTATTGTTTGGAGGTGTTCCGCAATTGATTCCCGGTTCTGCCGATCATCCCGGTTTTGATAACAGGGTAAGGCTGTATCATACGATTACAAATACATTGGTAGAAAGAGAAATATCTCCTTATATTCTTCCGGTAACGACCAGTATTGCAAAAAAAGATAACGCTTTTTATATTACAAGCGGTGAAGTGAAACCGGGAATCCGTACACCTGAAATAGTACAAGGGGAAATTATCCCGTTTGAGAAAAAGCTGGGATTTTTGAATATTGCAGTGATCGGTATCTATTTTGCATTGTTGGCATGGATCGGTTACTATTTTTCAAAGAGGCAGAAAAATACGGAAGATTATTTTAAAGGAGGGGGACGATTGCCTTGGTGGGCGGTGGGATTGAGTATTTTCGGTACTAGTCTGAGTGCGATAACATTTATGTCGATACCGGCAAAAGCCTATGCTTCCGATTGGAGTTATATGCTGGTTAATGTCGGTATATTAATGGTCGTACCGGTGATACTCTATTTGTTCATTCCCTTTTATCGTAAACTGAATGTTACGACAGCGTATGAATATTTGGAATTACGTTTTAATTCGTTGATCCGGGTAATTTGTAGCCTTGCTTTCATTTTGTTTCAGGTCGGTCGAATGGGGATTGTCATGTATCTTCCTGCAATAGCATTGAATGTGATAACCGGTTTCAATATATTTTTATGTATTGGTTTGATGGGTGTTTTAAGTCTGATTTATACGATGATAGGCGGCATCGAAGCGGTGGTCTGGACAGACGCTTTGCAGGTGGTGATCCTGTTGGGAGGGGCGATATTGGTTGTGATTGTGGCGGTATTTAATATCCCGGAAGGATTTTCCGGTATTGTCCGTGAAGCCGCTGTCGATAACAAATTCTCTCTGGGCAGTTTTGATTTCAATTTGAAACAATCTACATTATGGACGGTTTTGATTGCTACATTTTTTACAAACCTGACGACTTATGGTACCGATCAAACGATGGTTCAGCGTTATATGACAACCGGAACGGAAAAGCAGGCCCGGAAAAGTGTATTGACAAATGCCGTATTGACTATTCCTGCCACATTGCTGTTTTTCTTTGTCGGGACGGTATTATATGTTTATTATAAACACAACCCGCTAGAACTCAGCATAACTGTTTCTGACGGAGATGCGATTCTCCCCTGGTATATTTATTCCGAGTTACCGCAGGGAGTGGTCGGTCTGTTGGTTTCCGGGATTTTAGCTGCTGCCATGTCAACATTGAGCAGTAGCATGAATTCAGCAGCGACAGCCTATGTGACCGACATTCATTCAAAAATAAATCACCACAAGGTCGATTTGAAGGTGGCTAAGATTGCTACGATGTTATTGGGAGCGGCCGGAATTTTTTTCGCTTACCTGATGGCTACCTGGGATATTAACTCGTTATGGGATGAATTCAATAAAATACTGGGAATCATTTTGGGCAGTCTGGGAGGATTGTTCTTGCTCGGAATGATTACACGAAGAGCTAATGCGACAGGGGCTTTGTGTGGTATCATTGGAAGTATTATGGTGCAGTTGACAATGATACATTTTTAGACCGTTCATCTCTTATTATATACAACAACCGGTTTTGTCTCCTGTTTCGTTATAGGCTATCTGGTCAGTTGTTTGTTTCCGGGTGATAGGAAAAATATAGATCATCTGACAATCTATAAAGTATTATCCAAATAAAAAACAAAAGCAAATGAAAAATTATCAACGTCTGAAAGGACTGATTGCCGCATCTTTTACTCCGATGGATGCGGAAGGAAAGGTTAATCTGCCTGTGATCGGTAAGTATGCCGATCTGATGGCAAAGTCAGGAATGACTGGAGTGTTTGTTTGCGGTACGACCGGTGAATCGCTGTCGTTGACCGTGGAAGAGCGGAAAAATATCCTGGAACAATGGGTGAAATCTGCCGATGGCCGGTTTAAGGTTATAGCCCATGTCGGGAGCGATTCCCTCTTTGAATCGATGGATTTGGCGAAACATGCTTATGGATCGGGAGCAGATGCGATTGCGGCAATGGCACCTTGTTTCTTCAAACCGGCTACGGTTAAAGAGCTGATCGCCTTTTTTGCCCCGATAGCAAAAAGTGCCGGAGAGCTTCCTTTTTACTATTACAATATGCCTTCGATGACGGGAGTATCGTTGCCGGTGGCAGAGTTTTTGGTAGAAGGAAAAAAGAGTATACCCAATTTAGCCGGAACAAAATTTACCCATAACAACCTGATGGAAATGGGTGAATGCCTGGCATTAAATAATGGAGAGTTTGAAGTTCTGCACGGATATGACGAAATTCTGATTTCCGGACTGGTGTTCGGTGCTGAAGCAGGGGTAGGCAGTACCTACAACTATTTGTCGGATGTGTATCTTGGAATTATGAAAGCAATGGAGTCTGGCGATCTGGAGACTGCCAGAAAATTGCAGATGAGATCGATAGAAGTAGTAAAAATAATTATTAAATACGGAGGAGGTGTAAGAGGAGGAAAAGCTATTATGAATTTGATCGGCATTGACTGTGGAAGCTGCCGGTTACCCATCGCCCCATTCAGCGATGAGGAATATAAAACACTAAAAGAAGACTTGATGAAAATCAGCTTCTTTGACAAAAAATAAAAAAAAGAAAAGGGGTAGATAAACTTTGGCCGGCTTATAACCCCTGATCTTACTTTAAAATATTCTTTAAAAGCAATACAAAGATGAGAAAATTAGATGGATTTAAATGCCTTTTTATTGTTTTGTTGACAATTTTTGGGACGATTAGTTCTGTAGTTGCACAACAAAGCAGTTTACAGACAGAAATGGAAATCAGTGGCATAGTGAAAGATGCAACAGGTGAGCCTGTTTTAGGAGCGGCTATTATTGTCAAAAATACTACAATTGGTACGACAACAGACCTGAATGGTAAATTCACACTCAGAGTGCCGAAAAAATCACAACTGGACGTTTCTTTTATTGGTATGACAACCGCGGAGGTGAAAGTAACGGATAAAACTTTTTACGAAATTATATTGAAAGACGAGTCTTTTGCACTGGATGAAGTCGTCGCTATTGGTTATGGAACCCAATCCAGAGCCACAGTAACTTCCGGCGTCGTTTCCGTAAAGAAAGGAGAGTTGCTGAGTTCCGTTTCTGCATCTCCACTAAATAATTTGCAAGGGAAAGTGGCAGGTCTGGATATCCGTCAGACGACCGGTCAGCCGGGGGCGCAACCTGTTGTCCTGATCCGTGGCGGTTCGACAGATCCGTCCAAGGATACTCCGCTGTTCGTTATAGACGGTGTCTTACGCGACAATATGAACGGTATCAACCAGGAAGATATCGAGTCAATGGAGGTTCTTAAAGATGCGGCGTCAGCAGCAATCTACGGAGCAAAGGCGGCGAATGGTATTATTCTGATAACTACAAAACAAGGCTCTTCAAAAGATGGAAAAGCGACAATTAACGCCTCTTATCGGTTGGGAATAGAACGTATTCGTACACATTATCCGTTTTCAAACGCAGAGGATTATTTATATGCTTCCCGTCTGGCAGGAGCGAGGGGAATAAACGATGCAAACGTGACCGGCCGCCTGGAAGGTGGAGCCTATCCGTATTCAACAGGGAATATAAATTATAAAAATGGTTCGTTGACCGGTTACGGATATTCCCGCTTTACGACAGAATACATGGATGACCTGGTCAATAATATGGGACAATCTTATGTCGATGACCTGCTAGGTAATCAGGGATATCAGACAATGAAAGACCCTTATTCAGGTAAAACCCTTATTTTTAAAGATAATAACTATCAGAAAGATGTACTTTTCCAAACGGGACTGACGCATAATTATGATGTGAATGCTTCCGGAGGGAATGATCGTGCGAACTATTACGTCAGTTTAGGTTACATCGATGCCGAGGGTATGGTTCTGGGAACAGGATATGACCGGTTTAGCCTGACCGCTAACGGTAATTATAAGTTGCAGGATCATATAAGCCTGTCGGTCGGCCTCAAACATTCAACAATAGCCAATAAATCGACAGACCCTGAAAATTCAGGGACCAGCACTCTGGACCGTTCTTCCCGCTATCCGACAACTTTCCGTTTGTATTATGATGACGGGACACCGGGTATCGGCGAATCCGGCGGTTCTCCGCGAAACCGTTTGCATGAACTGTATTATCAGGATATTACAGATAAAGCCTATCGTAATACATTCCGGCTGGGATTGGATTGGGAAATCATTGAGGGACTGCATTTCAAACCGTCGGCATCTTATTATATGCAGGAAAACATTTATCGTTTTTTTGAAAAATACAATGATTTCAACAAAGGGCGCAAAACCTTGGAGAGACATGACCAACGCAAACAAATCATGGCAGATGCCGTATTCACTTATGACAAGAAGTTTAAGAAGAATACGATTAACGCACTGTTGGGTATGAATTACACGAAGAATGATAATTATTTTCTGAAAGGAACAGGCTCGGAAGCTCCGACCGATTATATCCCGACACTTGCCCCGACGAAACCGACAGAACAACGGACAACATCTACGCTGGAAAAAGAAATACTTGTCGGTTTCTTTACCCGTGTGAATTATGATTACGACCGCCGTTATCTGCTGACTGCCTCTTTACGTTACGACGGAGCCTCTCAGTTTGCTGAAGATCATAAGTTTGCTTTGTTCCCCGCATTCTCCGGCGGCTGGAATATGCATTATGAAGAGTGGTTCCCGAAACAAATTGCCAGCCGTTTAAAACTGAGAGTCAGTTGGGGCCAGACCGGTAATAACAAACTGTCATATTCAAATACACAGGGTGAATATGCCTCTTATTTGTATGGCGGGAATCCGGGTGTCCTGAATAGTGTTCTGGCGAATAACAGCCTGGTTTGGGAAACTACCTCAAATGTGGATTATGGTTTCGATGCCGGATTTCTGAACAATCGTATCGAGTTTTCTTTTACCGGCTATAACAAGCTGACTTCCGACCGGTTGTATGATAAATCGCTCCCTGCCCAGACCGGATTTAGTTCTATAAAGGCTAATTTGGGTGTTGTACAGAACAAGGGTATTGAACTGTCATTGACTGCCCGTCCATTGTCCGGAGGTCCTGTCAGTTGGGATATTACAGCTACTTTTGCCATGAACCGTACTTATATGAAAGAACTTCCTGATAACGGACGCGATAAGAATCGTGTACAGGGTGGTCTGATCTGGGATACGAAGAGCGGAACATATATTGAAGCCGGAGGCCTGGCTGAAGGAGAACGGATCGGCGGACGTTGGGGATATAAATACCTGGGTGTTTATGATACCGATGAGGCGGCTGCACTGGCTCCTGAAGATACAAAAGTCTCCGGTTCTAAAATAGGCAAAAACAAAGTAGCCGGTGATGCCATATGGGCCGATATGGATGGAAACGGAGTTATCGACGATAAGGATATCGTGTTTATCGGTTGGGCTAACCCGGACAAAAAGGGAGTATTGATAAACACATTGGGTTATAAAGGGTTTACGTTCCGTTTTGTGGTCGATTATGCCTTGGGCCATTCGATAGCAAATGTGTGGAGATGCCGTGCCAACGCCAATGCCCGTAATGCGATTGTTACGACAACCGACGTAACGAACGGTAATATCTGGTGGAGTCAGGGAGATGCCGCCACTGCTAAATATCCTCGTTACGATGTGGCTTCTGACTGGGATAACGGATATCGTAACCACATGCGTACCATCGCTTATGCCGGTATGAACAGTAATGGAAACGCAGATAATACGGCGTATTACTCTAAAGGTGATTACCTCTGTTTCCGTGAAATCTCATTAAGCTACGACCTGCCTCGTTCTATTTGCTCTAAATTGAAAATGCAGGGGATATCCCTGACTGCCGGTGCAAATAACCTGGGTTATATCACTGCTTTTGACGGTTTGAACCCGGAACAGTATGACGGACAGGAAACAGGTGAGTATTTTATTCCGATACAATTCAATTTCGGTGCAAGATTAACTTTTTAAATTGGTATGAAAATGAAAAAGATATGGATATTTTTATGGATTGTGTGTTGTGCTTTATATAGTAGTTGCAGTTTGCTGGAAGTGGAACCTGTCTCTACAATTACATCACAGTCATTCTGGAAAAACTCCGGAGATGCGAAAGCATATCTGACAGGTATATATAATAAAGTACGCGCGTTAAATAATACTTCTTTATATGGAGAAGACAGGGGAGATGCCTTTAAAGTGGGAGAGATCGGACCTTCCACAAATGCATGGGCTCAAAATCTGCTTGAAAACAATGCCCCTTCTTACCGGGATGCCTATAACATTATACATCATACCAATCTTCTGTTGTACAAGATTGACGGTTTGAGTTTTACAAATGAAGCGGATAAAAACAGAATCAAAGCGGAAACTTATTATTTGCGTGCCCAGACATATTTCTTTTTAGTACGTATATGGGGAGATGTGCCTATTCTGCTGGATCCTGTTCTTTCTGATAAGATCGAACTGAAACCCCGTTCCCCGAAGGAAGAGGTGATGAAACAAATCTTGTCGGATATCGAACAGTCATTATCTTTGTTTCCGGAGGAAGGCTTTGTAAACAAGAACTATTCATCCAAGCCCGCCGCTTATGCTTTGAAAGCGGATGCACTGCTATGGAAAGCTAAAGTGTTGAGTGGAGGGGACTCCGATCTGAATGAAGCGGTTAATGCAATTAACGAAGTGGAGAAGAGTGGTGTGGAACTTCTTCCTGAGTATGCCTCTGTTTTTAATAATGCAAATAAAAGAAATGCGGAGATTATTTTCTCCCTGTATTTTGAACGTTATGAAACGGGCAATCTTTCCATTGCGACGAATACGACATCGAGAACCGATAACTTGTCGATGGCTGTTAATCTGGATGAGGCGGCAACGTCTCCGAATCAGAGTCGCCATGTCTATGCTCCAAGTGAGAAGACCAGGGTGCTTTATTTGAAGTATCCGGGAGATAAACGTTACCAATCAGCTATGATCGATCTTGTTGATAAGGATGGCAACCTGATTTTGACACAGACCAATAAGTTCAGAGGAAAAGTTTATACGGATGACCGTTATTTTGATGATGATTTGATTGTGTATCGTTGGGGTGATTTACTTTTGTTACGTGCAGAAGCAAATGCCGCGTTGAATAAGATACAGGATGCTTTATCTGACCTGAATGCCGTCAGACAGCGTGCCGGCTTGGATAATTATGCTGGTCCGGCCGACAAGGCGAGTGTGGAGAAGGAACTTTGTGATGAACGTCTGAGAGAGCTCTTTATCGAGCAGAAAAGATGGTTCGATCTGGTTCGTTTCCATTCAGGAGGAGCGATTAATATTTATAATGAAGTACCAAATCTGAATGATAAGCCGGACTTTCCGTTATACTGGCCGATCAATTATAATGATATGGTATTGAATGATCAGTTGAAACAAACTGACGGATATGAATCGGATGTACAAAGATAATTCGCAGGAATAATATCTATTGAATTCTAAAATATATGAAGATGAAAAAGGGTTTATTATTGTTTCAGACGTTATTGCTCGGTTCTGTATTGCCTGTAATGGCACAGCAGGTAAAACCAAATTTACCCTGGGTGGATATCTCTTCTGACAGGGGACGCCAGATCGTCCTCTCAGAAGGAACACCTGAGTTGTATAACGGGCATCCTACCACTGTGATGCTCGATGACAATAAAACGATTTATTGTACATGGAGCTTCGATCACGGAGGTGATGCCGGATTACTGGCAGTCAGTAAAGATTCGGGCTTGACCTGGACCAAACAGGCGGTTCCCGAGGACTGGTCGACTATGCGGAACTGTCCGAGTATATACAACCTGAAGGATAAGAAAGGTAAAGAACGCTTATTTGTCTTTTGCGGCCAGCCGGATATGCCTATGACTTACAGTGAAGACGGCGGAAAAAGCTGGAGTCCGGTCAAGAGGTTGGGTAAACCCTGTGTGATGGCTTTTTCCAGTATTATCCAATTGAAAAATGGAGATTATCTGGGGTTATACCATCGTGGACTGAATGACCAGGACCGTCCCCCGTTGACTTTGTGGCAATCGATATCCCATGATGGCGGTCTGACCTGGGAGGAATCGACTTTAGTAGGAGAGATGGAAGGCCGTGCTCCCTGCGAACCTTGCGTGATCCGTTCGGAAGACGGTAAACGTCTGATTTGCATTGCTCGTGAAAATAAGCGTGTCGGAAACTCTTTAATGATGGTATCGACGGATGAAGGACAAACCTGGAGCGCCTTGCAGGAAACGCCCTGGGGACTGACGGGAGACCGGCATGTCATCAAATATGCTCCCGATGGGCGGTTGGTTGCCGTCTTCCGCGATATGGCGCCCGGCAGTCCGACCAAAGGTCATTTTGTAGCCTGGGTAGGACATGAAAAAGACTTGCGTGAAGGAACTTCCGGCCAATATAAGATCAAACTGCTGCATAGTTATGCCGGTTCGGACTGTGGTTATCCGGGGTTAGAAATATTACCGGACGGGACTATTATAGCAATTACTTATATTAAAATGAGTCCGGGAAAAGCGAAACATTCCATTGTGGAAGTCCGTTTCAAATTGGATGAAACAGACGTGAAACTGTAATAAAAGTGGATGTAAGAAAGGGGAGGTGTCAAAATTTTGAACCCTCCCCTTTCCTGACTCTATCACTCAAAAGGCATCAAAACAGCAGATGTAATTAGTAATCTGATAATCATGTTTTTTTATTCAGTGTTAGGGATGAATTTCAATTTACCATATAACGATCTTTAATGATTTTCAGATACTCTTTTGTTAGCTCAGGGCTTGTTGTATCAGTAATAAATAATAATTTAACACATAAGTCTTTATCAAGGATAAAAAAGTATGGCGTTGTTTCTATTTCATACAAAGGATAATCTTCTTTTTGATGAAAGCTTACTACTTTTTTGCCGTAATAATCGTCTTTGAATCGTTGTTCAATATCGGCTGCATATAATATCCGGATTTGATTCAAAATCAGGAAAAACTTCTTTAATGTGAGCAAATACTCCTTCAACACATGGTCGACACATATTCTGATTCAAGCCTATCACCAATTTGGGCCGATCGGTGATGGATAGGGCAGGGATGAGGGTTTTGTTATCAGAGCCTAAATAGATAGTTGAATTACCTATGTTGCATTGTTCGTATTTGAATCTTGTGACAGTTGTTTCTTTGGATACTTCAAACATGATTTCAATGTTTTCCAAGTGTTCTAATTTCTGTTTTGTGCTATTTAATTTATTTTTATACTGTTGATTCAAAAATAACAAACCGATATTGAATAGCAGAAAACCTGCTAGAGTACATTTTAAAACTATTTGTGTTGATTTATTTTTCATTTGAACCAGTATTTAATTAATATCGGATTTTGTTCCATGTCAGCCTGCAATAATTTTTCAAGAATTTCTTTTTGCTTGTCATCCAGCATTTCTTTTGTAATGCGTTTTTCTAAATCAACCCATTGGATAGGCATCAAGGCATATTCGTCTGTAACTATTATTTCTTCCCCACGATAGGAGTTAAACCATACTTTTTCTTTAAAATCAAGGATATATTTTGTTTTTCCGGTAGATTTGTCATGTATTATATTTGCCCTATGATTTTGATCTTTCCAGAAAAGTGATGCGAATATATATTTATTGTTATGTCTCACAGACTGTATCATATAAGAAAATTGATCAAACATTTCTTTTTTGTTTTTAGCGAAATCTCTTTCTGCTTCTTTTGAAAGAACAGCAGTTCTACCATCATTAGTATATTTCCCAAAATTGAATTGAAAAGCGACTTCAAGCCGTTTCTTTCCCAATTTATAAACAACAGGATGGACAGGTCGGAAAAAGAACCAGTTATCCTGATACTGATAAGGAATATTTGAGTAACTACCAAGAGACATATCCTCTTCAAATTCTTCATGTAACAACTTTTGCTTATCAAGATTAAAATAAATAATCTTTTTAGGTTCAAACATCGAATGAGATACATAGATGGTACTATCTAAAGCAGCCAGCGAGTGTGCGACCTTAAAACCTGGATAATCAATTCGTTTTGTTTCGATAAATTTGCCGGATAAATCGTAAACATGTATTCTTCCATAAGGTTCGAGTATTTCCAGATTACCTGAAAAGGAATTTAAAGTGAAATCCTGGATAAATGAATATTCTCCGGCACCTTGTCCCTTTGTGCCTATTTTAAAAAGAAATTTCCCAGTTTTGTCAAATACAAAAATAAGGCATAGAGGTTTGTCCAATGCATAATAACGATCTTGGTGGACAATTATTTTCGTAATGCCCTTAATAAGAACCTCCGAAGATGTTTCCAATGGAATTAATTCTATAGAACGAAAGTAATTGAATAAAGAGGCTTCCTCCGGTTGATCCAAATCAACGAAAATAGCATCACTAGTTTGTGGCTTAGGGGTACACATAGTAAAGCATATCAAAAAAGACAGTATAAATAGTTTCTTCATTTTTTCAATCTGATTAAAAAGTCCAAAAAGAGAAGTCCGGAAAAAATAGCCGGACTTCTTTTGTGTATTATATACAAAAAGAATATGGATTCCCATTTGCCGCACATCGACAAGACCAATTATCCGTGTTTTTATGACATACTTTTCCGTCACAACTACCATGGTCACATGTGATACCATAATCATCGCAATTACAAGTATTAACATCATTACCGCAAATCGAACAAATATCAGTCTCTCCCCTTGCCAGAGCCATTATACTTGTCAAAGACAAATCAATGACAGATTCTTCACTATTGAATGCAAGATTCACATTTATAGCAGCCAAGGCTGCTATTACTACCTCATAATATTCATCTTCGGCTAATGCTTCGATGTTTTTAATGACCAAATTATTGAGGTCGTTGTCTTTTTGTAAATAGAGGTAGCAACTTGCTGTAATTAGGCAAATCACCAGGGGTAGTTTTAGAATAGTTTTTTTCATGACTGATCGTTTTGTTGTTCAACGATGCAAATATAGTCAACCGTTTAAATAATGAATTGGAGGGTTCCGGACTGTACGTGGAAAAGTTGACTAAGAAAGGACTTAGAATTTGTGTCTGTAGTTATAATTGAACTTGATTATATTCGAAAACGGAGCGTACTGCTAAAAAAAACTTTTGGCAAATAGATGCTTAATCCTGTGTATTTGTATTAAATGGATTTGAAATACTCAAAACAGCTTACGTATATATTGCTCTGGATAGGTGTTTTAGAGATGTGTTTAATACATTATTTAACAATTACCTTTTTTGTTCTCGAATTTCTTACCAAATTCAATTTGGTTTAAACAAAAATTCATCTCATTTAAAACGAAAAAAAATTCGTTTTAAATGAGATTTAAGTTTATTGCAGTAAAAAAATATGTTAAATATGCTTTCTCCTTGATAGGGTTGCTCATCTTTTAGTTCCAAATCTTATGTTTTTAGGCATGTTTTTTCTACAGAAGGCCTCTGGTGGTTGGATGAAATGGTTTTTAATAAGTCTTGTAAAATCGGAGATCTGGGAATAAATAGTTACAATATATAGGTGTATTATTTAAAATTGACCTTTTTTCTTCTTTTCTTGGGTCAATATGGTAAAATCGAATGTCCGGAGAATTGCATAAAAATCTCCTTGTAAGATCCTGGGGCGTTATATCCGGGTAATTAAGTACTTAAATTATCATTTTGATATTTTGATATGATAATCTTAACAACTGTGGCAGATAATTTGTTTTATATACAAATGACCGGAGGTCATGACTGTAAACAGGATGTTGAATGTTATATTATAAACAAATATGAGCTTGAAAGAGTCGTACTGGAAATATTCCCTGATCACTATCATTCTGGTAATGGGAATCATACTTTTTATCGAATTTACTCCGTTTCTGGGAGGAATACTCGGTGCATGTACCATTTATATATTATTGCGAAAGCAACTGCAGTACCTGACAGAGAAGAGACATTGGAACCGTAGCCTGGTTGCCATATTGCTATTACTTGAAACCATCTTGTGTTTTCTGATACCATTGTCTCTGGCTGTCTGGTTGTTCGTTAATAAACTTCAGAATATAAACCTGAACCCATCCGAACTGATCAGTTCTTTTGAGCATATCGCTGACCTGGTCAGGGAGAAGACCGGCTTTGATGTATTGGAAAAAGATAATATCTCATCTATTGTCTCTGTCCTGCCTAAGATCGGACAGGCCCTGATGGGAGGTATCAGCGGTTTTGCAGTGAATGTGGCAGTTCTGGTTCTTATCCTTTATTTTATGCTGATCGGAGGGAGTAAGATGGAAACATACATTTATGAAATCCTGCCCTTCAGCAAAGAAAATAAACGCGAAGTACTGAAAGAGATCAATATGATCGTTACCTCCAATGCGATCGGTATCCCTCTGCTGGCAATCATCCAGGGTGTTATCGCGATGATCGGATATTGGGTGTTTAATGCGCCTAGCCCGTTTTTATTCGGTTTTCTGACCTGTTTTGCGACTATTATTCCAGTTGTGGGAACTGCTTTGGTGTGGCTGCCTCTTGCCGTTTACATGGCTTTGACCGGCGATTGGGTAAATGCGCTGGCTTTGACAGCCTATGCACTGATCGTTATCACTAACGTGGATAACCTGATTCGTTTTATCTTACAGAAAAAAATGGCGGATACCCATCCGCTGATCACGATTTTCGGAGTAATAATCGGTTTGTCCCTGTTTGGTTTTATGGGAATTATATTCGGTCCGCTCCTGATCTCTGTCTTTATACTTTGCTTTTCGATGTTCAAAAAAGAGTATTTGGATAAATAAAGGGGAATGACCCCGTTCAATAACTGAACGGAGTCATTTTTGCATATGCTTTATAGTCTTTGATCATTCCGGGATAGCCCTCTTCGGCACGCGGCAGGTAACGGAAGCCGGAGACTGTTACATTTTCGCGCAAATCAATGACTACCTGATGCGGGTATTTGGCTCCTCTGGCCGTACTCCAGTAAGTGGATTCCTGCAAGTCGAATATTTTATCGGCGGTAAAATTACCTCCGTAAGTTTCTTCGCTGTCTGCATAAGCGATCTTCCAATGCTGGCGGCTGAGCGGTTTGCCGTTCTCATCCAGCAGATAAAACTCGGCGATGGCAGCGTTGTCTTTTCCATCCTGGGCGTTGAGAGCTTCCAGACAGAAATGACTGGCCTGTACAGGAGCATCGAATTTTACCTCCTGCCAACCGTTTCCTGCCTTTAAAGAACCTTGTCCCACAGGCTTTTCGTTTTTCAGGTTCAGGTTTTGCCCTTCTTTGCGGTTGGTAAGCGGTGCTTCCGGACGCAACATGTCGAGTATCGGTGTTTTCAGGCCTTTGACAGATGCTTTTTCCGGTCCTTTCAGGTCGAGAACGATAATTTCGTTTTCTCCCTTTTTAAGCCAGCAACCCGGCATAAATAATGTTTGCTGAGGGCCGATTTCCCAGAAACGTCCCATGGCTTTTCCGTTTACCCATACCATACCTTTTCCCCAGGTCTGCATATCCAGGAATACATCGCCGGGAGTTTCGAGATTGAAAGTAGCACGGTAATAAGCAGGCGCTTCAACCTTTTTACCCGGTGTATATTTCTTATCTTTTACAAATGAATAGTCTACAGGGAGATTATATACCTGCCAGTCCTTCAGTTCGTCGGATGAGGATTCGGTGATCAGTGCCACTTTGTTCGTGATACCTTTCCGGTCGTGTATCGCCTTGTCGAAATTTACACGTCCCATTGCTTCGATCAGGATATCCAGTCGGGCGCCGGCAGCTGTAGCCGGTAATTTAATCGTGAATTCTCCGCGGCGGCGGTCCAGGCGGCCAATCAGTTTACCGTCGATGAAAACCTGTGCCCAATCATGCACTTCGTCTATTAATAAGGTGGTACCTGCTTTGACTGCCGGCAAGGTGGTACGATACAAGATGCTGCCCCAGCCTTGGTCGAACTGCTCCATCGGTTTGATGTCGCGGCTGGTTTTAGGTTCCGGCAGGTTCTCGAATAACAGAGCCGTCTCTTTCAGTTCAAACTCGGGTATCTCGATCACCGGGAATGCGTCGGGAATTTCGGGTTGTACTTCACCCGGAGCCATATAGTTTGCCATGAATTCGCGTAGTTTGTGATATTTGGGTGTTGCCCAACCTGCTTCGCTGATCGGGGCATCGTAATCGTATGAACTGCACATGGCTGAATAGGCCGGACTGTTTGCGCCTCCCCAATGTCCGAAGGTCGTACCTCCGTGGGTCATATAGAGGGAGAAAGAAATATTGCGGTCCAGCATGTCCCTGAGTCCGGCAATCATTGTTTCCGCATCACGTGTTTCATGTTTCCGTCCCCAATGGTCGAACCAGCCGCTCCAGAACTCGCTACACATTAGCGGGGTGTTCGGACGTACTTCTTTCAGCTTTTTGAATTGTTCGTCGATATTGGCTCCGGTACCGAAATTAACGGTCCATACCAGATCGTCGAGTGCATTGTTCAGGAAGTTGGAACTCCAGTCGCACTGGAACAGGGGAACGTCGGTAAACCCGGCTTCGCGCAGGATATCCCGGTTTTTGGCAATATACGACTTATCGGTCGCATAAGAACCATATTCGTTTTCAACCTGTACCATAATAATATTACCGCCCCGTGTAATCTGCCTGTCGGCCAGTTGTTTGCCGATCTCATTCATATAGATACGTGTACGTTCTATGAAATACGGGTCGTTTGTACGCAGCTGTATATCTTCTTTTTTCAATAACCACCAAGGCAGGCCTCCCATTTCCCATTCGGAACAAACGTACGGGCCGGGACGGAGCATGATATACATACCGTTTTTCTGAGCCAGACGGCAGAATGCAGCAATGTCGTTTTGTCCGCTGAAATCGAACTCGCCCGGTTTCTGTTCATGGATATTCCAAAACGCATAGATGCAAATCGTATTCATGCCCAACGCTTTGCACATCTGGATACGATGTTCCCAATATTCTACGGGGATTCGGGTGTAATGGATTTCGGCGGCCTTTATAATGAAAGGCTTGCCGTTTAGCAGAAATGTTTTGTCACCGATTTCAAAAGTGCCGTTGCTGCCGGACTGATTTTTACATCCGCTCAGTACGCAAATCAACATGACCATCAGGAGTGATACGGTCTTCATAAAGTGATTCATGATAAAAATTAAGTTTATAAATATTTTCCGATGGTAAAAGTAGATAAAAGAAAAGAAAATACAGGTATAATAATCGGTCATATTGAATTAAAATCGGTTCTATTTTACTGAATTTATGTACCTTTGCGGCATAATTCAAGTAAACGTTGAACAAAAATGAAAAAGTTAATGATGATTCCGTTGGTTGCTGTCGGTATGATAACAATGTCGGGATGCAGTCAGTCACCTGTGAAGGAAACTGCAAAAAATGATGCCATCAACCTGGCAAATCTGGACACGACAGTGGCTCCCGGTACAGATTTCTATCAGTACGCTTGCGGAGGCTGGATAAAGAACAATCCTCTGAAGCCGGAATATTCCCGCTTCGGCACATTCGATCAGTTGATTGAGAATAATCAGGAACAATTGCGTACGCTTATCACAGAGCTGGATTCCAAACCCCAGGAAGCCGGAAGCGTTGCTCAGAAGATCAGCATGCTCTATGAAATGGGATTGGATAGTGTAAAACTGAATACGGAAGGGTTGGCTCCCGTCAAGGAACAATTGGATGCAATTAACCGTCTGGGAACGAAAGCGGATGTTGCCAAAATGGTGGCAACCTTGCATAAAGAAGGAATGGCTCCTTTCTTCGCTTTGTTCGTCGATGCCGATGAGAAGAACAGTTCTATGAATATCGTACAGCTGTATCAGGCAGGTCTCGGTATGGGTGACCGCGATTATTATCTGGTGGAAGACGATGCCTCCGTAAAAATGCGCGATGCGTATAAACAATTCATCAACCAGTTGTTCACATTGACCGGTGCTTCTCCTGAGCAGGCCGAAGCTGCTGTCAATGCCGTAATGAAAATAGAAACAGGCATCGCCAAAAGTTCTTTCAGTCGTGAAGACCTGCGCGACAGCCAGAAGAACTATAATAAGATCAAGTTGCAGGAGTTCAAGGCAAACAACAACCCGCTCGACTGGGATGTTTATTTTGAAAGCATGGGCTTGATGGAAATTGAATATCTCGATGCCAAACAACTTCCGTTCTATGAAGCGTTGGGCGAATTCATGAAAAATGTTTCTATCGACGAACAGAAATACTACTTGGCTTTTAACCTCTTGAATGCGGCTGCTCCTTACCTGAGTGATGATTTTGTGGCAGCCGAATTTGACTTTTACGGAAAAGTGATGTCCGGAAAGCTGGAACAGAAACCGCGTTGGAAACGTTCGCTGTCTACAGTGAACAGTGCCTTGGGCGAAGCTGTCGGCCAAATGTATGTGGCTAAATACTTTCCGGCTTCTTCCAAGGAAAAGATGCTTGAGCTGGTAGGAAACCTGCAGAAAGCATTGTCGGAACGTATCGCAGGTCTGGAATGGATGAGCGATGAGACAAAAGCGAAAGCGCAGGAAAAACTGTCTGCTTTTATCGTAAAGATCGGTTACCCTGATAAATGGCGTGACTACAGCGCTTTGGAGATCAAGGATGATTCTTACTGGGCAAATGTGTGCCGTTCGAATATCTTCGATATGGAGTACCAGCTGGAACAAGCAGGTAAACCGGTCGACAAAGCCCGCTGGGGAATGACACCGCAGACTGTAAATGCCTACTACAACCCGACAACAAACGAAATCTGCTTCCCGGCAGCTATCCTTCAGCCTCCTTTCTTTAACCCGGAAGCTGACGATGCCGTTAACTATGGTGCTATCGGTGTGGTGATCGGTCATGAAATGACACACGGGTTCGACGACCAGGGACGTAATTACGATAAAAACGGTAACCTGGCCGACTGGTGGACTCCCGAAGATGCAGCCCTCTTTACGGAACGTGCCGACCGTCTGGTTCAGCAGTACGACAATATTATCGTTGCAGACAGTGTTCATGCGAACGGACGTTATACATTGGGAGAAAACATCGCTGACCAGGGCGGTTTGCTGGTTTCTCACCTGGCTTACCTGAATTCCCTGAAAGGTAAAACTCCGGCTCCGATCGACGGATTCACAAACGAACAACGTTTCTACCTGGGATATGCAACCTTGTGGGGACAAAATATCCGTCCTGAAGAAATCCTGTTGCTGACAAAGATCGACCCGCACTCATTGGGTAAATGGCGTGTAAATGCCGCTTTGCGTAATATCGACACCTTCTATTCGGCATTCGATATTAAAGAAGGCGACCCGATGTACATGCTGCCTGCCGAACGGGTAGTTATCTGGTAATACATAGAATATATAATGTGAAGGAGGTGTAGCAAAACAGGCTTTTGCTACACCTCCTTTTTATATCTCTGAATATCGCTTTTACGCAAAGATGAACTTCAGTATAAACAAGGCTGCCAGTATATACATGGTGATGCTGATATCCTTGTGCTTGCCGCAGAACAGCTTTACCAATACATAGCAGAGCAGTCCCAACACCATCCCGTCGGCAATGGAGTAGGTGAGGATCATCATAATGATGGTGATAAAAGCCGGTAGTGCTTCCGACATATCCTCCATGTCGATTTTGGAGATCGAATCCATCATAAACACGCCGACAAGCACCAGCGCCCCGCTTGTGGCTGCACTGGGAATCAGCAGGAACAACGGCGCAAAAAACAAAGCCAGGATAAACAGCAGTCCGGTTATCAGTGAAGTGAAACCCGAACGTCCTCCTTCCGCAATACCCGAGGCACTCTCCACATACGTCGTTATGGTGGAACTTCCCATCATCGCCCCGATCGTAGTACCTATCGCGTCGGACATCATCGCCTCTTTCACATGCGGGATATGCCCGTCTTCTCCCATGATCCCGGTCTTCGAAGCCAGGCCGACCAATGTCCCTACCGTATCGAATATATTCATAAACAATAAGGTAAAGATCACTACTGCCATATCCAGTGTAAAGAACTCGGAAAAATCGAACTTACAGAATGTCGGTTCCATCGAGTGGGGCATGGAGACAGGAAGAAATCCTTCCGGTATTTCCGTCACCCCCAGCGGGATGCCGATCAGGGTACAGATCAGGATACTGTAGAACAATGCGCCTTTCACCTTTTTGACAATCAGTATGCCGCTTAACAATATCCCGACCATCGCCAGGACCGAAGACGGCGTAAAGGCCCCGAACATCACATAGGTGACAGGGTTGGATTCAATGATCCCCGCATTCTTCAACCCTATGAATGCAATGAACATGCCGATCCCAGCCGATATGGCATACCGCAGGTTCATGGGAATGCTGTTAAGTATGATCTCCCGGATATTCAGAAAAGTAATAAGGATGAATATCACCCCTTCGACAAACATCGCCGTCATCGCCGTCTGCCAGGAATATCCCATGCCCTGTACCAGCGTGAAAGCAAAAAATGCGTTCAGCGCCATGCTAGGTGCCTGTGCGAACGGCAGTTTGGCCATAAAGGCGAGGAGCAGGGTGGCAATTGCGGAAGCCAGAGCCGTGGCCGTAAAAACTGCTCCTTTGTCCATACCGGTAGTTCCCAGGATGGATGGGTTCACAGCCAGGATATAACTCATTGTCAGGAATGTGGTTATACCTGCGATAACTTCCGTACGGATTCTCATGGTTTGTTTATCAAACCCTAAAAGTTTTTGTATCATGCCGGTTTATTTAATCGAATGTCCATTTTACAGCAAGTGTCGGAATAGTATAGAAGCCGTTCCGTCCTCCGAAGTTATGGCTTAACTCCACTTCACTGCCCACACTCAGTTTAAATTTCTCGTCTACGCCTTTTATCTTGTTCAGGTTTACCCATATCTGCGGTTCGGAGAGGAAAATAAAGTTCCCGTGGTCGTTCTTTTCCCGCCACCAGTCGGCAAAGCCACTGAAAGTACACAAGCCGTTCTTGGCAAAATGAAGATACCAGGTGGTTGTCAGCTGGAAATTATTGGGTGTTTTATGCTTCTGGATATATTTGTACATGGCGGTGAAAGTGATTCCCCTGCTGAAATCTTTGCTGTTATAGGTATAGGTGGCACCGCCCAGGTAAGCATTGTTGTAGGAGGCTCCCTTCATCAGTCCGCCGTTATACTCTACGTGGATGGAAAAAGGCGGTTGCCAGAAACTCAGTTCGCGGGCAATCTCCCAGTAAGCCGAAGCGACCCCGCTGCTCTTGTAGTCCATATCCACGAAAAAATAGGTGCTTCCCCATTTATCCGGTTTGAACATTTCCACAGTGGAGGTCAGTGCCGGACGCCCGTCCAGGTCCTTGTCGTACAAGGCGCCTCCGAAATCATAATGTAACTGAACGTTTTGCGCTTTCCCACAGAAAACGGCAAGTAATAGGACTGCTAGGGTAAAAAACTTTCTCATTCTGATCGTTTAAAATATGTATGGAAGCCACAAAGGTATAAAAAAAGCAAGACCTTCAAAAAAGCCCTGCTTTTACACGATTAGATCAGATCTCTGAGCAGCCATGCCAGGTAGCATAAATACACAAGTATAAGCGCCCACCCTTCGGCACGTGAAATCTTTTGTCCGCTTTTCACCAGTGGAAGCAGGAGCAGGGTTAATCCCAGCATAACCAGCAGGTCGACGTAATTGACGTTTTTGGCAGCGATCGGACTTACCACAGAACTGGTTCCCGCTATAGCCAGGATATTGAACAGGTTGGAACCGACAATATTTCCGATCGCAATATCGGGATTCTTTTTGAGGGCCGACACGACCGAGGTGGCCAGTTCCGGCAGGCTTGTTCCGGCGGCAACGATAGTCAGTCCGATGACCGCTTCGCTGACACCCAGTTCCTGGGCGATGGATACGGCATTGTTGACCAGCAGGTTGGAGGCGAAGATCAGGATCACCAGGCCGCCCACGATATACAGGACATCTTTATACCAGGGTTCAGGTTGTTTCTCCAACTCCCCGATCTGTTCTTCCACTTTCTTTTCATGTTTGCGTGAATAGTACAGGCTGAAAACCGTATAAATAATGATGCCCGCTAAAAAGAAACAACCTTCCAGCCTTCCGAGTACCCCGTTCCAGAACAGGAGCGTGAAGACGGCGGTAGCGGCGATCAGTATGGGAATATCCAGGCGGGTAAGCTGGCGTTTGGCCTGTAGCGGTTGGATGGCGGCGGATATACCGAGAATGGTGGCGATATTGAAAATATTGGAACCGATAATGTTCCCCACGGCTATATCGCCCTGCCCGGATAAGGACGCATTCAGGCTGACCACCAATTCCGGGGCACTGGTACCGAATGCAACGATCGTAAGACCGATCACCAGGTTTGATATCTTTGCTTTCAGGGCTATCTCCGTACTACCCTTTACCAGCCAGCCTGCTCCGATGTAGAGAGCAAACAGCGAAAGAACTAATAATGTTACGCTTGTTATCATGGTCGCAAATTTACTAATCTTTTTATTACAATGTCCGGCTTCCTGTTGTCCGGTGGATGTTGCCACCGTAACCAAGTAAACAGCAAGTTATTTTTTAGGCAGAAAAACGCACCTCGGATAACCCCGGATCGCTCCGGAATAACAGCAGGAAGCAACTAGACATTTCAGTTAGGGTTGTTAGGAATATTCGTATTAGTGATTTAATATTCGTATTCTTCCTTAGGCTCTTTGGCTGCCTGTCTCAGTTGTATGCCACGGAGTATGACCATGGCGACTGTTACCAGCCCTAATGCTCCCATTGTTACATCTTTTGTGATAGCGTTTTCAAAATCGGTTGTACCGATCAACACCAAAATGATAAACGACACCATCATGACGGCATCTACCAAATCTTTATTTATCTTCATTTTATTAAACTTTTTAATGGTTACTTTTGTTCAAACATGCTTATTCTTTTTCTTCGATAGCAGTTTCTTCAGCAGAGCCGGTATTGCTCAAACCTTTCATGATGCCATATAATCCATATCCCAGAGCACCCATTACCACCAATAACTTCAGGTAATCGTTAGGAATGATAGAACTACAAGCTAGTACGCAACCAACAACAGTTATAATAACAGAAACATAAATACGTGTTTTATTTGATTTTTTAGTAGACATAATATTTCATTTTTAGTAATTAATAATTAATGACCGGATTGTTTCGAAGCCTTACTTATCAATGTGACAGGCAGTGTCGGCAATCCGAAGAGAACGCATGGCGTTCTTGACAAGGCCTCAGCGAAGCCGGTGTAGCCTTGATCTTTTGATTACTTTTGGATCAAGCCAAAAGTAATTATCAATTACTAAATAATGAGTTTCCGCAGAGCAAACACATGTTCCCCCATGCGGCAAAGAAGGGTAGACAGATTTATGGTTTGACATTCTGATACATTTTCCAGCACTTTCCGTTGTGCATTCATCTCCTTCAGGCGGATATCCTGAAGTACTTTTTCCGCTATTTTCAGCGTGCGCAAATGAAATGTATTATTAGTCGATTGAACCGTTCTGCGTGCAGTCAGACCTTTGCTTTCTTTCAGGTCGGTGCTTAATACGTTCAGGTAATATTGTACATCCGCAGAACCTTTTTCTTTCATGACTGCCTCTTTTTGAGCCACAGCGATGTTGTCGCTTTCAACCTCCTCCTGGGGAGAAAAAAGCAACATGCCGAAAAGCAGAGTCAATATGAACAGAAAATTTTTCATGCTGCAAAGATATACGAATTCCTATTAAAAAAACAAATCATTGTGGTTTTTGTTTATACTTTTGTCCGTTAAAAGTGAACGAGGAAAGATGGAAAGAGAGAAGAGCCTTTTTAAATCATGGGTGGAGGCCGCGCGCCCGAAAACGCTGCCGGCATCGTTAAGTCCTGTGCTGCTGGCATGTGTTTTAGCCTGGTGCGAGGGAGTATTCCGGTTCGTACCGGCCCTTTTGTGTTTTGGAGTAGCTTTGCTGGCACAGATAGCCAGTAACTTTGCCAACGATTATTTTGATTTTAAAAAGGGAGCCGACCGGGAAGACCGCTTAGGGCCCGAGCGTGCCGTCGCTCAGGGATGGATCACTCCGAAAGCCATGCTGAAAGCCACTTTTCTCACCTTGGGCCTGTCGTGTTTCTGCGGATGTATGCTGCTGTTTTATGCCGGGTGGGAGTTGATACCCGTCGGTATTGCCATCGCCCTTTGTGTGTTGGCATACTCCGCTGGGCCTTTTCCGCTGGCCTATAACGGTCTGGGCGATGTCTGCGTGGTTCTGTTTTACGGGATCATCCCGGTATGCTTCACCTATTATATACAGGCGCTGTCCTTTTCCCTGTTATCATTTCTGCTGTCCGTATCGGTCGGATTGCTTTCCACAAATATCCTTGTCGTGAACAATTATCGTGATTATGTGCAGGACAAGGCATCGCATAAGCGGACCACCATCGTCCTTTTCGGGCGCGGTTTCGGCCGGATATTCTACCTGTTGAACGGGGTAGTGGCGCTTTTGCTGGCTATGCCCCTGATGCTGGACGCACCTTGGTGGATACAGTTCCTGTTCGCCGCCTTTTTTGCCCTCTTTTATGCGACCTGGCGGCAACTTTACCGTTTTGAAGGACGCGAACTCAATAAGACCCTGGGTCATACCGCCCGCAATGTCTTTCTCTTCACCCTGCTGTTATCGCTTCTGTTAATCTCGTTAACGACAGGATTATAGCGGAAATATACTGTGTCGTATTTCTTTATTCGAGAATATTCTTATAAATGAAACAAAGCCCTGCGGAGTCCCCGTAGGGCTTTTTGTATGCTTTTGGAGAGGATGATCATGGTGACGGCGATGATAATAAGGAGGATGCCGATGGCCAGATTGAATGTGAACGGTTCGCCGAAGACGAGTACACCTACGAAGACAGCGGTAACGGGTTCCATAGCTCCCAATACGGCAGTCAGCGTACCACCGATATTATGAACAGCCAGTACCAGGGTGATATTTGAAATGACTGTCGGGACAATAGCCAGAAGTATCAGGTTGACTAGCGACATCGTGTCGGGGATCGGCTGTATCCCTTCGTTGGTGCTTGCCTTAATGGAAAACAGGATGGTGCTGACAATGAATACATAGAATGTCAGTTTTCTGCCTGTCATTGTATGCACTCTCGATTTGTTGACGGTAGTAATATAAAGCGCATATCCGACAGCAGACAGGAGTACGATAAATACGCCCAGTACACTTAGCTTCATCTCTCCTTCATTGATCGACAGACGAGCAACCCCGCAGATTGCCAGCCCAATAGCCAACAACGTTACCCACGATGTTTTTTCGCGGAAGAACAATAACATGATAAGTGTAACGAATATCGGATAGGTGAAATGTAATGTCGTGGCTATCCCTGCCGACATGAAATTATATCCCCAGAAAAGAAACATGGCCGAAGCCGTGTAAAAGAACCCCAGCAGGACTAACACCGGTATATCTTTTTTGTCGATACGCAGGGATTCCTTTTTACTAGCCATAATACCCACCAGTGCTATCGAGGCAAACAGAAAACGGTAGAAAAGGATCGAATCAAACTGCATCCCCTTTGCCATCAGCGGCAGGGTGAATAACGGGATCAAACCGAAAGTAGCGGAAGTGGCAATGCCGTATACAAATCCTTTTATGTTACTGTTCATCTTTTTACCTTTTGCTAAAACGGCTGCAAACATACAAAAAAGCCGTGATATTATCAGGTTATATCACGGCTCTTAAATATTATTTCAGATGATTAAACAAGCAATCCAGCTGCCACTTCTTCTGCCACCGCTTCATTTTTGATGGCGGCTACCAGGGCAAGACCGAAGTTTATGACCAGTCCCGGACCTTTTCCGGTTATTATGTTGTCGGATACTTCTACTGCTTCGCCGGTAACGTTGGCACCGATCAGTTTCGGTTCGAAGCCGGGATAACAAGTGGCGTTGCGACCTTTCAGTAAGCCTAGTCCGCCTAAGACCATCGGAGCAGCACAGATAGCGGCAACGATTTTATTGTCGCGGTATTGTTGCAGCAAGGCTTCCTTTACCGCTTCTGAATCGTTCAGGTTGGATGCACCGGGCATGCCTCCAGGGAGGACCAAAGCATCGGCATCTGTCAGGTTTACCTTCTCCAGAGTAGTATCGGCAGTAACCGGAACATTATGTGCTCCCGTTACGACAGGGTTGGCTGTGATGGAAACAGTTGTCACTTCAATACCTCCGCGGCGCAGGATATCGACTGTACCCAGGGCTTCCATTTCTTCGAAACCGTTGGCTAAAAATACAATTGCTTTCTTCATATTACTTCCTTTATTTTAGTTTATACACATAGGTGATCGTACCACTCTGGTTGTTCGCTCCGCTGATGCTGTTGAACTTAGCCCGTTTGGCTGCATCCAGTGCGCTTTTACGCATGGAGGCGTTGTCGATGTTGGTACCTCTTCCTATTTCTGCAAATATCACATTCCCTTTCGGGTCTACCGTGATGTTGATCACGATCTTGCCTTCTTCCTGGATGGTATAAGCGGGACGGGGCAGGCCTCCGGCTCCGATGGAACGGCCGTTCAGGTTGAACGAACCGTAACCGCCTACGCCTTCGTTGGCTCCGTGGTCGGAGTTGCCGAACGGACTTCCCTGGTTACCTGTTCCGGTTTCTGCATCGCCCTGGCTGTTACCTTCTGCACCACCGATACCGAATGCTCCGGCAACACGGTTGCTGATGGCCTGTTCCTTCTTGCGACGTTCTTCTTCCAGACGTTTCTTTTCAGCCTCTTCGCGTTTGCGACGTTCTTCTTCCTCTTTCCGTTTACGCTCTTCTTCTTTCTTTTTTTGCTCTTCCTTCTTCTTGGCATCAGCCATGGCAACACTTTCTTCGATGTCCTGCGTAATGACTTCCTCCTTCGGTGTCTCTACCGGCGGAGTAGGTGGAGGGGGAGGCGTGGTCGTTTCCTGTGGCAGTTCCTGTCCCGTATATTTGGGTTCGAAGGTACCGGCTGCGGAATTGACGTTTCCGAAATTGACAAGGACACCCCCGTCTTCTTCCGGAATCTCCGTCCGTAGTACCGTGAACAACAGGATCAGAAAGATCGCCAGGTGGAAAGCGACTGAACCGGCTATACTGTATATGTCATCTTTGTTGAATTTCATATCTGTTATTTCTGCGCACGGGTGGCGAGCACCATCTTGAATTTGTTTTCGTTCGCTATGTTCAGGATCTTTACGATTTCTTTATAAGGAACTGTTTCGTCAGCATAAAGGGCGACGAACATTTCGGGCTCTTTTGCATAACTGTCTTGCAGGAACGGGGTGATCTCGTCAAACGTGACCTGCGTTTCCCGCTGGTTACCGAAGGCTACGTAGTAGTTCAGGTTGGCATCGATGGTAACCCGCGTAAGCGGTTTGGCTGCCGTCTGCTTCTTGGCTTGCGGCAATGTTACCTTGATGGCATTCGGAATGACTACCGTAGAGGTGACCATAAAGAAGATCAACAGCAGGAATATGACGTCGGTCATAGAGGCCATGCTGAAGGCTTCGTTTACTTTTGTTCTTCGTTTTAGTGCCATTCGCTTTGTTAATTAGCCGGTTCGTTCAATAAGTCCATAAATTCCATGGTGCGGGCTTCCATTTTGTTCACCACGTTATCCACCTGCGATACGAGGTAGTTGTAGGCAAACAAAGTGATGATACCGACAACCAGGCCGCCTACGGTTGTTACAAGAGCTTCGTAGATACCGCCTGAAAGCAGGGATACGTCTACGTTTGTTCCGGCATTAGCCATATCGAAGAAGGCACGTACCATACCGGTTACTGTTCCGAGGAAACCGAGCATCGGGGCTCCGGCGGCTGTCGTAGCGATCAGCGGGAATCCTTTTTCAAGTTTTGCAATTTCCAGGTTACCTACATTCTCGATAGCCACAAGCACGTCGTTCATCGGACGGCCCAGGCGGGTGATACCCTTTTCGATCATACGGGCGGAAGGAGTGTTGGTGCTTCGGCACAGGTTGAGGGCCGAATCTACTTTTCCTTCGTGGATATAGTCTTTGATACGGTTCATGAAATTCTGGTCTTCTTTACCGGCGCGACGGATGACCAGTAAACGCTGGATAAAGATATAACCTGCCATTAGTGATAACAGCAATAGTACAACCATGATCCACCCTCCTTTGAATGCAAGGTCTATCACATTGATCTCTGCTTCAGTGGGGACTGTTACTGCCGTCAGATCCGGCATCTGCTCTGCTGTCTGTGCCCCTACTGCCTGTAGGGAAAGTAAAATACTCATAGGTTTGTATACTTATTCGTTAATATTAATTCGTTATTTCTGTTGTAAACACGCTTTGTATAGGGAGATTGTTTCCTGTAATCCGTGATATAAAGCATCGCAGATCAGGGCATGGCCGATGGATACTTCTTCCAGCCAGGGGATATTCTGACTGAACCAGGCCAGGTTTTCCAGACTCAGGTCGTGACCCGCATTGACACCCATGCCCAGGTTCTTAGCCAGTTGGGCGGCGGCAACGAACGGTGTGACAGCCTCTTCCTTGTTAACCGGATAATTGGTTGCATAGGGTTCTGTGTAAAGTTCGATACGGTCTGTTCCTGTTTTTGCAGCCAGTTCGATATTGGCAAGGTCTGTTCCTACAAAAATAGAGGTACGGATTCCCTGTGCAGTGAAAGTATCCACCAATTCACTCAACTGGTCGAAATGTGTTTTCACATCCCATCCGGCATTCGAAGTGATGGCATCGGGAGCATCCGGCACGAGTGTAACCTGTGTCGGCTTAACCTTCAGAACCAGGTCTATAAAATTGTTACAGGGATATCCTTCAATGTTAAATTCTGTCCTGATCAGAGGTTTCAATCCATACACATCACTGTATTTGATATGTCTTTCATCCGGACGGGGATGAACTGTAATTCCTTGTGCGCCGAAATTTTCGCAATCCTGGGCGACTTTTAAAATGTCAGGCATATTACCACCGCGTGCGTTACGAATGGTTGCTACCTTGTTAATGTTTACACTTAAATTTGTCATCGTATATCGTTATATCTTTTTTCTTTCATTACATTTGCACAAAAGTATCGGCAAATTTAGCAGAATTAAGGGAATTAACAGAATAATGTTGGTGAAAGATTTCATAACGAAGGAACTTCCTGTGTTAAAAAGTTTTGACACAGGAGAATATGCTTTAGCGCTAATGGATGATTTTAAGTTAAAACATCTACCGTTATCGAGCGAAGGGATATATCGTTGCCTGATCTCGGAAAAGGATCTTCTGGCTATGCCTGATCCTGCGGCAACGATTGGCGAACCGGTTCTGTTTGCTCCCAGTGTAATGGAAAATACACATATTCACGAGGCGCTGGCATTGATAGCCCGCTATCAGTTGAGCCTGCTTCCGGTTGTTACTCCGGAAGGGGAATACCAGGGGGCGATCACGCGGGATAAGCTGATCGATATCCTTTCGGAATTGTGTAATGCCGAGACTTCGGGCAGCGTGTTCGTCCTGGAGGTGATGCCGCAGGATTATTCGCTGACGGATATAGCCCGATTGGTCGAGTCGAACAATGCGCATGTCCTGAACCTGCTTTCATACACGGATAAGGATACCGGACGCTTACATCTTATTATAAAGATAGACCTGGAGGATGCCTCACCGGTGATCCGTAGTTTCGAGCGCTTTAACTATACTGTCCTTTATTATTTCATGGAAAAAGGGATGGTGGACGATCTGTTGCAGCAACGGATGAACGAATTGTTGCATTATATGAATATCTAATTGATTGAAAGTTATGAGAGTTGGCATATTCGGTAGTAAATATCAGGTAGAAAAACAGAGCCAGATAAAACGTTTGTTTGAAAAACTGATATCCCAGGAAGCGGAGATCTACGTAGATGTACGTTTCTATAATTTTCTTACTGATATACTCAATTATGAACCTCCGGTGGCAGGACTGCTGACCGATGATAATTTTGATCTCGATGTCGCCCTGAGTGTGGGTGGAGACGGAACGTTCCTGCGTACGGCTGCCCGTGTGAACCGGCAGGATATTCCTATTCTTGGAATTAATACCGGGCGTCTTGGTTTTCTGGCCGATGTCGGAGGTAATGATATAGAAGACACGTTGGAGGAACTGTTCAAGAACTATTATAAGATAGAAGAGCGTACCCTGTTACGGCTTCATACGGAAGAACGGGCCTTTCATGGGTATAACTATGCCTTGAATGAGATCGCTATCCTGAAACGCGATACTTCTTCCATGATCACGATTCACACTTCTTTGAATGATGAATACCTGGCTTCTTATCAGGCGGACGGTTTGCTGATCGCAACACCGACAGGTTCTACCGCTTATTCTATGAGCGTAAACGGACCGATCATCATCCCGCAAAGTAAGAATATCGTATTAAGTCCGGTTGCACCTCATTCCCTGAATGTGCGTCCGTTGATCATTCCGGACACCTATACGATCACGTTGGGAGTGGAAAGCCGGAATAAATCCTTTCTGATCTCTCTCGACGGCCGTTCGGAAGTCTTTCCGGCGGGTATCCAGCTGACAGTGACGAAAGCAGACTATACGACGAAAGTAATAAAAAGATATAATCATACCTTTTATCAGACTCTCCGTGAGAAGCTGATGTGGGGAGCCGATGCAAGAATGAAATAGGGATAGGGTGTGTAAAACTGCTCTAAAAAGATGTTTTATAGCATGTATTTGTTAAATCATATTAAATAAATGAGATTTCCAAGCGAAATGTTATGCTACATAACATAAAGTCTCTATATTTGCACTGTGTTTTTCATGGTATTAGATTTAAGGTTAACAATGAAGATTGGCTGTCCGTGATGGATGGCCTTTTTTGCGTTTATAAGGTTCCTGTTTAAAATGCTTCTGCAAAGTTAAAGACAAAGCCTCCTGTATTGCTGAGTGTAGGTGAAAAGTAGCCCGACTCAAAAGTCGCTATTAAAGAATGGACTTTAATGACAAAGACAGTACCAACGAAACCAAAGCTCCTTCCGGAGAAGGAAGTGAAGGTGGAGGGGACAGACCGGAGATAGAATAGTTTACGGTATGTTGTAAGATTGTTCCTCGGATCGAGATTTTCTTGGTTCGGGGAATTTTATTTTGAAAGGTCTCTTTAGGAGATAATGCAAGCTACCCGCAAAGACAAGACATTTATGGAGCGGCTGGCAGAAGTACGTAAAATTTCTGCGATATTCTGATAGTAAAGAATGTTATCTGTGTGGATAATGACATTTTATAGTGTGAATATGCTGTAGAAATGTGTTGTGTAGCATGTTTTTGTTAAACTGTATTAAATGAATGGCATTTTTGAGGTGAATATTATGCTGAATAACATAAAACCTCTATATTTGCACTGTGTTTTTCATGGTATTAGATTTAAGGTTAACAATGAAGATTGGCTGTCCGTGATGGATGGCTTTTCTGTTTTATAGACGTATCGGTCTTTATTTCCGTGGAAAAAGACTTATCTTTGTACTTCTTAAAACGTAAATGCTTCAAATAAAGATATGAAAAGAATATTCTGCCCCAAATGTGATAATCAGTTATCATTCGATGAAACAAAGTATCCCGATGGGAAAATCCTGGCTTTTGTATGTCCTCAGTGTGGTTCCCAGTTTAAGATAAAACTGGGTAGAAAGACTGTGCGTACGGAGTCCGGACAGGAAAAAGAAGTGAAGGAACCTGATTTTTCCTGTGGTTATATCACTGTGATCGAGAATACTTTTGGCTTTAAACAGGAATTGCCGCTTGTGATGGGGGATAATATGATAGGACGAAGGAATAAGGACACGGAAGGTGTGGATGTTCCTATTATTACCAGTGACCCGAGTGTGGGACGTAAACATTGTATTATTAATGTGAAACAGGACAGGGATGGTAAATTCGTTTATACCTTGCGCGATAACCAGAGTATGACCGGCACATTCCTCCGCAGTGTACTGCTGGGAAAAAAAGAACAGGTACGGATCGGTGAAGGAGCTATCGTGACTATGGGGGCTACTACTTTTATTTTACATGTTCCGGGAGGGGAAGAAGAGGAAGATTTTTAAATTAAACTTAGATACTGCTCCGGAGTGAACGATCTCTTACATCAGGGCGATAAGGGAGATAGGGGGAATTGGCGTAGGTTTCGGGAGAGATGGATACAAGATTACCTTTCATCTCCGGCGCAGTTCTAAAGTTTAAATCTCATTATTCATGCTTTTTGTTTAGTTGTTCAACGATAAAACAACTGTAACTCTATTTGGCTCACGGCAATTTACGTAAAGAATCAAAAAGAACTGAAAGAAAAGTTTTGTTAAAGCCCTGTGTTAATGCAGGTGTCGCTTTATGAATCAAAGCGAGTTGTCTGTATATTACAATAATTGTAAATGTTAATTGAGGAATTTTTATAATTGAACTCTGTCTGTTTTTAACACTTTGGATCATCCGTTTTACCTGATTATAATGAAAGGATGGTTCCTTGTCCGTTATTTTATATGTACTTTTGCAGCTCAATAGGCAATAAGGTTTACAAATGGGACAAAATAAGGTTGAATCGGCAAGTGGGATTACCTTCCGTATCTTAGTGGCATTGAGCATATCACATTGTATAAATGACTCACTGCAATCTGTAATTACAGCTGTTTATCCGTTATTTAAAGATGATCTGGCGTTGAATTTTGCGCAGATCGGGTTGATTACACTGGTTTACCAATCGGCGGCATCGGTCTTTCAGCCACTTACCGGATTATATTTTGACAAACATCCGTCCCCGTGGTCGTTACCGATCGGGATGAGTTTTACGTTGATCGGCTTGCTAAGCCTGGCATTTGCCGGTTCTTTACCCTGGGTTTTGTGTTCTGTGGCTTTGATTGGAGTGGGATCGTCGATATTCCATCCGGAGGCTTCGCGGCTGACGTCGTTGGCGTCGGGAGGGAAGAGAGGACTGGCGCAGTCATTATTTCAGGTGGGGGGAAACCTGGGGGGATCGCTGGGACCGCTATTGGTCGCTATCCTGGTGGCACCTTACGGACGGAGCCATATTGCCTTGTTCTCTATTCTGGCTTTCGTCGCTATCCTGATCATGACTTCGGTAGGACGTTGGTACAAGGGGTTGCTTTTGCGGTTTAAACGTGAAGATGTCGGAACTTCGAAACGTCATATCGAAATGCCGTTGCCGCTAGGGAAAACGATATTCTCCATATCCATCCTGTTGATTCTTATCTTTTCCAAATATATTTATATGGCGAGCCTGAACAGTTACTATACTTTCTATCTGATAGAGAAGTTCGATGTGAGCGTTCAGTCATCGCAGTTGTTCCTGTTCCTCTTTCTGATAGCGACTGCCCTGGGAACTTTGATGGGCGGTCCGATCGGTGATAAGGTTGGACGTAAATATGTTATCTGGGCATCCATTCTCGGTGCGGCTCCTTTTTCTCTGTTTATGCCGCATGTACATAGTTTATATCTGACGGCAGTTCTGAGTTTTTGCGTCGGTCTGACATTATCGTCTGCTTTTCCGGCAATTCTGGTATATGCACAGGAGTTATTGCCTTATAAATTAGGACTGATCTCCGGTTTGTTCTTTGGTTTTGCCTTCGGGGTGGCGGGGATCGCTTCGGCTGTGCTGGGGAATCTGGCTGACCAGTATGGTATTGAGACGGTTTATAATGTGTGTGGTTATATGCCGCTGATCGGACTGGTGACCTGGTTTTTACCGGACTTGAAGAAAGCCTCGGAAAAAGGAAGTTAATTCCCGCTGAACAATCCCCGAGAGGGTGTTGTTATTAATCATAAATTTCGCTCAAACTAAATTTAAACGTATTTATGATTAATAACTTAACGCATTTCAGTATTGGCTTGCTGTTCCTTTTTCCTGCCATTACTTCTGCCCAGACAGAGACGATAGATCTGACTCTGGAACAGTCGATGGAACTGCTTCAGAAAGGAAACCGTAGTATCCGGATGGCAGGGAAGGAAGTTGAACTGGCAAAGAACGAGCATCAGAAACTGAACTCATTCTGGTATCCTTCGGTTGGAGCGGCCGGCGCTTTTGTGCATATGTCGAATCCTATCGAGGTCAAACAGCCGCTTAACCAGTTCACCGACCCGGCAAAAGACTTTGTCCATTCCATCATCCCCGATGATCAGTTTATCTCTTCTATCCTGGATAAGATCGGTCAGAACACGTTGACGCTGCCGCTTATTTCGCAGAATATCACTTCTATCGACGCCAATGTAACCTGGCCCCTGTTTACTGGCGGTAAACGTATTTTCGCCAGTAAGATCGGGAAAACAATGGTCGGTATCGCTGAGGTAAACCGTGAACAGGTCAATGCCGACCAGCAATCGAAGTTGGTTGAATGTTATTTCGGTTTGCGTCTCGGACAACGTGTTGTCGCCGTGAAAGAAGCTACGTATAATTCCTTGAAAACCCATTATGACCAGGCTCTCAAACTGGAACAGAACGGGATGATCAACCGTGCGGAACGTCTTTTTGCCCAGGTGAGCATGGATGAGGCTAAACGTGAACTGGATTCCGCCCGCAAAGATTTGGAAGTGGCCGGGCAAGCGCTGAAAAGCCTGATTGATCTGGATGCCGATAAGGAGATCAGCACGACAACTTCCCTTTTCATCAATGAGAATATTCCTTCGGCCGATTATTTCAAAGAACTGGTACCGGTCAACAACTATATGGTGAACCAGTTGAAACTACAGCAAAATATAGCCGGCAACGAATTGAAGATAGGCCGTACCGGATACCTTCCCACTATTGCCTTATTCGGAAAACAGACGCTTTATTCAAATGGGGTGGATAAATACCTGATGCCCCGCACAATGATCGGTGTCGGTTTTACCTGGAATATCTTCGACGGTTTGAACCGGGAGAAAAAGATACGTCAGGCCCGTCTGACCAGCCAGACGCTGGCGATAGGAAAGGACAAAGCGGTCACCGAACTGAAGGTCGGCGTAGATAAATATTATACTCAGTTGCAGAATGCCCTCGACAATGTAAAGGCTCTGAATACAACTTTGGAAATGAGCGAGGAACTGGTCCGTATCCGTCAGAAATCCTTCCAGGAGGGAATGGCAACTTCAACCGAGGTGGTCGATGCCGAGGTAATGTTGTCAAAGGTAAAGACCGCTTTCCTGCTGGCTTATTACCAGTATGATGTGGCATTGATCAACTTACTTTCTATCTGTGGCATTCCGGAAGCATTCCAGCAATACAGGGTGGAAGGGGTAACGGAGATAATTTAATCTACTTTATATCAATAATTGAATTAACAAAAAACACAAATAATTATGGACAAGACTAAGAAATATCTGACGATCTCTTTTATAGTGGTATTGATCGCCGTTATAATCATATCCGCTGTAGGGATGCTGTTGCTGAAGAAAAAGCCGGTTATCCTTCAGGGGCAGATTGAATCTACCGAAATACGTATCTCCGGAAAACTCCCTGGGCGTATCGATACGTTCCTTGTGAAAGAGGGACAGCATGTAAAAGCCGGCGATACGCTTGTCGTCATCAACAGTCCGGAAGCAATGGCTAAATACCAACAAGTAAATGCCCTGGAAGATATTGCCAAGTACCAGCACCAGAAAATCGACGAAGGAACCCGTAAACAAATCGTTGCCTCCGTCCTTCAATTATGGAACAAGTCAAAATCGGATTTACAACTGGCAAAAACGACTTACGACCGTATTCAGGCCCTTTATAAAGATAGCGTGGTCACCTCCCAGCGAAAAGATGAAGTGGAAGCGCTTTATAACGCAGCCGTGGCTAACGAACGCGCTTGTTATGAACAATACCAGATGGCTCGCGACGGTGCCCGGATACAAGATAAGGAAAGCGCCCGTTCACTGGTGGCAGCCGCCCAGGGTACAGTCAACGAGGTAGAAGCCCTTTTACAGGATGCCCGCCTGGTTGCTCCCGAATCAGGTCAGATATCGACTATTTTCCCGAAACGTGGAGAGTTGGTCGGTGCCGGGATGCCGATCATGAACCTGGTGGTACTGGATGATGCACATGTCGTGCTGAATGTCCGTGAAGACCGTCTGCCATTATTTAAGATGGGCGGAACATTTCTTGCCGACGTGCCGGCTATTGCCGCAAAAGATATTGAGTTCAAGATCAACTATGTCAGTCCGCTGGGTAGTTTCGCTACCTGGAAATCCACAAAGCAGACCGGAAGTTATGATTTAAGGACGTTCGAGATACATGCCCTTCCGGTAAAGCCGGTCGACGGACTGCGTCCCGGCATGTCGGTCCTGGTTGATTTGGGAAAACAATAATGGGCATGATCTATGAGTAATAATAAACAACATAGTCCTTTTTACAATGTGCTCCGCCGCGAACTGCAACGGATGGTTTCACGCAGGCTCTATTTCGGGGTTTGCATCGTGTTGCCGCTGTTCTGTATCTTCTTTATGTCCACGATCTTCGGTAACGGGCAGATGGAGAATATCCCGGTAGGTATTGTCGATCAGGACCAGTCTGCTTTATCCCGCGAATTGACCCGCCAGGTCGAAGCTGTTCCGACTTTCCGTGTCACGCATCATTATGCGGATGCCGAAACCGCACGGAAAGCGACACAAGCCAAAGAAATATATGGCTATCTGGTTATCCCGAACCGTTTTGAGGAAGACGTGACGGGTGGGAGGCAGGCTACTTTATCCTATTATTATCATTATGCTTTGCTGAGTGTCGGCGGAGAGGTCAGAGGGGCTTTCGAAAGTCTGTTGCGCATCTTTTCGATGGCTCCGATCGTGGTACAGGCTACAGCGATGGGAATCAGCCAGAAAGAAGTGTCGACCTTCCTGGTTCCTATCCGGGCACAGAATCATCCGTTATTCAATCCGGACCTGGATTATTCCGTTTATCTGAGCAATCCGTTCTTCTTTATCTTCTTTCAGGTGCTGATTTTGCTTACGACGGTTTATGCGGTGGGAAGTGAGATAAAGTTCCGTACCGGTGACGATTGGCTGGCAACGGCGAAGATGAATATGGTAACCGCCCTTTTCGGAAAATTATTGCCTTACACCATCATCTTTTCCCTGATGAGCATCCTGGCTAATTATGTTATGTTCGGTCTGATGAATATACCTTTTTCCTGTGGATTCTGGCCGTTGAACCTGACCTCTGTCCTGTTCGTGATCGCATCCCAGGCTCTGGCGGTGTTCCTTTTCTCCCTTTTTCCGGCAATCAGCATCATTATCAGTATCGTGTCGATGGTCGGTTCGCTGGGGGCGACCTTGTCGGGTGTTACGTTTCCGGCTCCGGCCATGTATGCACCGGTCTATTATACTTCTTTCCTGTTTCCGGTACGTCATTTCGTGGAGATCAATCAGAACCTGTTGTACGGCGATTATGGGTTTGCCTATACCTGGTGGAACTTCAGCACGTTGTTCTGTTTTATATTGGTTGCGTTTCTGATGGTACCGCATTTAAAAAGTGCAATATTAAGTCATAAGTATGAAAATATCAAATAACATAAAAGCTGGTCTGAACAATATATCGTCCATTATCTTGAATGAGTTCAAAACCATCTCAGGCAGTTTCGCCATCGTGTTGGTGCTGATGGGGGGGATATTTATGTACGGTCTGCTATATAATTATATGTACGCCCCTGATGTGGTCCGTAATGTCCCGGTTGTTGTGGTGGATAATTCGAAAACGGAGTTGAGCCGCGAGTATATCCGTTTGCTGAATGCCACTCCGCAGGTCGACGTGATTGCTACCGGTGAGGATTATCCGCAGGCACAGGAGTTGATGAAAATGGATGAAGCCGCCGGCATTTTATATCTGCCGTACGACTTTACCGACCGGGTTTCCCGTGGTGATGAGTCGGTCTTTATCATGTATGAAACGACCAATGCATTCCTCAACTACCTGGCGATGCAGGAAGCGTCGGCCGGTTCGATGTTGGCGCTGAACGATCGCTACCGGCCTGAAATGGTGGTATTTCTCCCCAGCCAGGCTGCTGCACAGTTATCTGTGGCGAAACCGATCAATGTGGCTGGAACCGCCTTGTATAATTATACGGAAGGATATGGAACGTATCTGATCCCGGCTGTGCTGATCGTTATCATGTTTCAGACCTTATTGATGGTGATCGGGATGGTCAGCGGGGAGGAGCGGCAGTTCAAACTGTTGCAGGTGTATCGCCCGACCTTCGGACAAGCCGGACGCCTTGCGATCGGAAAGACATTTGTGTATATGATGCTGTATGCCGTCTTTTCGCTTTTCCTGCTGGGATTGATCCCGCTGATATTCGACTTGCCGGATATCGGTAATGTATGGAATATAATCATGCTACTGATTCCTTTCCTGATGGCGACGAGTTTCTTTGGCCTGACTGCTTCCGTTGTCTTTACCGATTCGGATGCCCCTTTGCTGATGATCGCTTTCTTTTCGGTCGGGTTGATCTTCCTGTCCGGTGTCTCTTATCCGTTGGAACTGATGCCCTGGTACTGGAAGTTATCGCATTTCCTGATTCCGGCAGCACCGGCAACCCTCGCCTACGTTAAATTAAATTCGATGGGAGCCTCGATGGCAGAGATCCATACGGAATATGTCACCTTATGGGTTCAATGTGCGGTGTATTTCGTATTGGCTTGTTGGGCGTATCGGTATAATATACGGAAGACGAAGCTGTAGCCGGTATAGTCTTGATCTTTTGTTTATTCTATTCTTCCGTTATCCATTCGCCTATGTTACGTGTTTCGTGATTGAATGAGACACCGACTTTGACCAGTTTTCGATGATCGGCGGTGTAAGGAATGAGGTAGCCTTTACTGTTTATCTGATGGAGTGCCTCTTCGGCTGAACCGTCCAGTTTAAATTCGAATACGTAAATATAGTCCGGTGTCTGTACAACGGCATCGGCACGTCCTTGGGCACTTTGTACTTCTGCTTGTGTGAACTGTCCCATTAACTTAAATACCAGATAGAATACCACTTGGTAATGGCGTTCTGTTTTTGTATTCAATTCGTAAGGGAAATCAGCAAAAAAAGCACGCAGGCGATTCAGGAAACTTTCGGTCTGCCCGGCCCATAATTCATTTGTGAACTGTCCGATATAAAACGGTGCATTTGCAGATGATACCGGCGTATATAAAGGTGTCACGAAATTAAGAAAGCCATACTTTACTTCTTCATTCGGAAAACCGAGGGTGTAAAGCATGAACCGTTCGTCGTACCCCTTTATTGTCAAGTAACCGCTTTGATAGATAACAGGAACGGGTTCCTGAAAGTCTACCCGGTAGTCGGTCAGCGAAGCGGCACTTACTTGTATTCCATCCAGATCACGCAGGTCGTAATTGGTTTTACGAAGCATGTAGATCAGGAAGGAGGGGGTACCGGTGGCAAACCAGTAGTTTTTGAAATCCAGATCCTTGAATGTCTTCAAAACGCTGAAAGGATTGAATACACCTTCTTTGGCTTTTTCCATGAAGCGATAACCGTCGTATTGCCGGGTGAGCTTTGCCATTGTTTCTGAATATGTCAGGCCGGAAGCCTCTCCCAAAGCATTCAGTTCGGGGCCGAAGGTCGACTCTATCTCTTCACGTGTCAGTCCGCAGAGATAGGTTGAACGCCAGCTGATACTGATATCGTCCAGGTGATTCAGCGTACTGAATACGCCCACTTGCGCAAACTTGGTAACACCGGTGATAAAGACGAATTTCAGATATGGATCAGCATCTTTCAGAACAGTATAAAAGGCCGTTAATGTGCTACGAAAACTATTTTGCAAAGCTTCATCATGATAGGTTTGCAATAGAGGCTTATCGTATTCATCGATCAGAACGACGGCTCCGTGCCCTGTTTTTTTGCGGGCATTCTCCAGAACAGCCATAAAACGAGTGGCGAAGGTCGAGGTTCCGGGATTGGTCCCGTACATTTCTTCCCACTTTTGCAGGTGCGCTTCGAGAATGCCTTCCAGATGTTCGGCAGACTCATACTTCTCTGCATTCAGGCTGAGGTGTAATACCGGATGGACATTCCATTCGGTTTCAAGGCTATCGATTGCCAACCCTTTGAACAACTCTTTTTTTCCTTCGAAATACGCTTTGAATGTAGAAAGCAGCAAGCTTTTGCCGAAGCGTCGCGGACGGCTCAGAAAATAGGCAGCACCAGTGGAGACCAGTTCATATACGAAAGCTGTTTTATCGACATAGAGATAACCTTCTGTACGAAGCTTCTCAAATTCCTGTATCCCGATAGGGAGCTTTCTGAATGGATTTATCGGTGTCATAACGAATGTCTTTTAGTTGTTGCGAACACAAATATAGCTAATCTTTTGCATTCACAGATAAGGAATGTTTATTCATTTCCTCGTAAAAATCCCATCATGCCGAAGATCACAGGAATTTATTATTGCATCTCTCTGATGTGTACGTCTATATTGTTGTTTTTCAGTTTTTCTTTGATCTCTT
Source organism: Parabacteroides goldsteinii DSM 19448 = WAL 12034 (assembly GCF_000969835.1). Classification (GTDB taxonomy): domain Bacteria; phylum Bacteroidota; class Bacteroidia; order Bacteroidales; family Tannerellaceae; genus Parabacteroides; species Parabacteroides goldsteinii. The sequence goes on along the minus strand of NZ_KQ033912.1, from coordinate 43,686 downwards.
CCACCTTTGTGTCGCCGTAATGGTATGGGTAAACGACACATAAGAAATAACATTTTAAGTTTCATAAGCGGATAATTTTATACTCAGACAATATGTACAAAGATAATAAAGTATTACATTTGTCGGCATATCTGATAACATGAGAAAAGAAATGAAACGAATACTACTACTAATTTTGATTTGTTGCCACTTATTGCCGGCAACTGCGCAGAAGAACGCCCCTAAATGGATGGACAAAAGTAAAAAAGCGGTTGTTTTAATCACTACATACGGGAAAGACGGAGCTAAGCTGACCTCGGGTACCGGTATTTTTGTCTCTGAAACGGGAGATGTCCTTTCTGCCTACGAGTTATTCAAAGGGGCGGAAAAAGCAACCGTGACGGATACGGAAGGAAAAACTTATCCGGTTACAAGAGTGATCGGTGCCGATGAATTGTATGATGTCATCAAGGTAAAAGCGGAAACACCGAAGAAAGTACAGTTTTTCCCGATTGCTGCCGATCCGCTGGCGGTAGGCACTGTCGCTTATTTGTTACCTTATTCGACTGAAAAGAAAGCAGATTTCGAACAGGGCACGATTACGGAAGTCAGCAAACTGAAAGATCCGTATAGTTACTATAAATTATCCGTTCCGCTGGAAGATGGCCGGGTGAATTCACCGATATTGAATGCCGAAGGTGAAGTGTTCGGACTGGCACAGGCCGATGCTTCCGGAAAGAAGGATGTATCATATGCTGTCTCAGCCTCTTATGTGAACAACCTCGCCGTTTCGTCGACCGATTTCCTGAATTCCGTTTATAATAATATCGGTATCAAGAAAGCCTGGCCGGCTGATGTGGAGCAGGCTCAGGTGGCTCTGTTCCTGAAAGGAAGTACGCAGGATGCAAAAACATATCTGGAAACACTGAATGATTTTATTGCAACTTTCCCGAATTCGGCCGACGGTTATCTGAACCGTGCCAACCATTATGCCGGACGTCGTGCCGAGCTGGCAGCTACTCCGGGCGAACAGGCTAATTATCTGAAACTGGCATTGGATGATATTGAAACAGCTTCCAAATACAGTGATAAGAAAGGGGATGTATATTATAATAAAGCGAAACTGATCTATGGCGTGTCTGCCGGTGATACCACGCTGACCGATCCGGCATGGAGTGTACAGGCTGCACAACAAACTATCCAAAAGGCTATCGAAGAGGATGACGCTCCTGTTTACCATCAGTTGGCGGGTGATATTCATTTCTACCTGAAAGAATTCGACCAGGCTTATAACGAATATATGGTCGTGAATAACAGTGACCTGGCATCGCCTAACTCTTTTTACTGGGCAGCCAAGGCGAAAGAAAATACTCCCGGATTCAATATCGGCGATGTGATTGCTTTGCTGGACGGTGCAGTAGACAAATGCGGCCTGCCTCTTACTTCCGAAGCCGGCCAGTATATTTTGGAACGAATAGACTGGAAACTTCGTTTGTCTCAATATGCGGAAGCGATAGCCGATTATGACCTGTATTATAAGGCAATGAAAGGCGATGTCGGCAGTAGTTTTTATTTCTACCGTGAACAGGCAAAATTCCGTGCCGGTGATATGGAAGGTGCTTTGGCTGATATCAAGGAAGCGGTTCGTCTGAGTCCTGATGTACCCGATTATCGGGCGGAAGAGGCATCTGTATATGTCCGCATGAAAAATTATACCGACGCATTGGCTAGCATCGAGGAAACATTGAAAGTGGCTCCCGATTTTGCGGCTTGCTACCGTTTGAAAGGTATCTGTTATGTGCGTATGGAAAAGAAAGCGGAAGCCTGTGAAGCGCTGAACAAAGCGAAAGAACTGGGTGACCCGTTGGCTGAAAGACTGATAAAGGAACATTGTAAATAAGATCCGGATATGAATAGTGTAAAAAGTATTTTCATTGTGGTTGCCTTGGGCTTGTGTCTGATCGGTACAAGTAGTTGTAAAGGTAAGTCAGGACAAAAAGACAGTAAGGAGTCGGAGACTCGTACAACGTTCAAACAACCCTTTTCGATAAGTCATTGCCCGAAATCAAAGAGTTGGTCGAGGGAAAATGGGAGTTGGTAAGCGGACAGAATACCACTCAGCTTTGTGAGTTTGAAAATACTTTCATCCAGTTCAACGGCGATAAATACGTCTGGACAGAAGAAGGCAAAGACGAACCGGGCGACCTGAACTGGCGGAAAGCCGATACGGGAGCGGGCTACGAAGCCTATCTGATGGATGTGTTTTTAGAAACGAGTCCTTCTTATCCGTTAGCTATCAAAGGCGATACACTATTTATCCAGGATTGTACAGAGACAGCCTATAAATATACGTTGGTGAGACGTTGAATTAATTGACCTTACTTTTCTCTTGATAGAAAAGTAACATTCAAATCTGATAATAACTGAACTATAAAGCAATTACATCTATTGTTTTTGAAATCAACTATCATACTATCATAGTCTAATGTAATATGCATATAATTAGTGTATTAGTCTATGATAGTTGTTATTGTTAACTGTCATTTATCTATCATTCAACTATCATATTAACATTGTTTTAACCAAACTATCGTTCCTGTATCTATTAAAAATCCTCTATCCTAAAGTCTTTTTTACCGGAATATACAGACCTATTTCATTAAAACACCTATTTATTGTTGTCAGGATGCCCGTTTTATCCTGTTTGACACCCGGATGTTGACGATGCTCAGACCCGGGTGTCGGCAATCTTGAGACCCGGGTCTCAAACAACAAAAGTAATTACTTCCTTGAAAATAAGTCATATACTTCAGCAAAATAAGAAGCTTGCCTTGGGTTTCCGGATAGGACTATGATAGTTGCATGATAGATAAATGACAGTTAACAATAACAACTATCATAAGGTAATGCTTTTATAATTAGTGTGTTACTCTTTAAAATGATAGTATGACAGTAGATTCGATGAAGTTGTTTTTAAGACACATTCAAATCCAGTCAATAATTGAATTGCTAATCCCACAAACTTAACTGTATCCCGTCTTTACCTTTATCCTTATCCTCTTTCTTTTGCGGCTTTTTAGCATTGCCGAAAACGGTTTTACCGCCATATTTATAAGACGTGTCCCGTTCATGTTGAACCCAGTCGTCGAAATAGTTACTCGGAGTATAACTTTTCTCCATCTCCTGGGATATTTTGGACAGGTTCTTTAAGGCATTTGATTTGTCCTTTTCTCCAAGCCGTGCCTGACGGATTGCCTTGTCAAAGACTTCGATAGTCTCATCATAAACGCTTGTCGGAACCGGGAACGGATGTCCGTCTTTCCCTCCATGGGCAAAAGAGAAACGTGCCGGATCGGAGAAGCGGGAAGGGGTTCCGTGTATTACTTCGCTGACCAATGTAAGAGATTGCAACGTGCGCGGTCCGACTCCTTCCAGCAAAAGCAACGATTCCATATCGGATACATTGGTTTCGTGTGCCAGGATGAGGGCGGCTCCGAGCCGTTTGAGGTTTACGTCTTCGGCTTTTACTTCGTGATGGTTGGGCAGGATGATGGATACTTCACGCATTAGTTTGTCCGGCGATTCCTTTGTCAATTCCATGATGCCTTCTTTGGTCGGGGCCGCAAGTTTATCGGTCAGGTTGAGGATCAATCCCTGATTTCTTCCGCAGACAGACGTATGCGGTTCCTCCATAAAAGAACGTAAAGAGGAAGAAAGCCAGTGGTAGCGTCGTGCCATGCGTTCATTCGGGTTCATCCCTTGTTGGATGACAGACCAGTCACCTTCCTTTGTGACAATAAATGTATGCAGGTAAAGTTGAAAACCATCCTGTACGGCTGTATTATCGACTTTGGCAGCCAGTTTGCTGTGTCTTACCAATTCATTCCCGTTTAATCCGGTTTTGTTGGCTACCTCCAGCAATTGATTAGGTGTTTCTCTCGAAAACTTACCTCTTCCTCCGCAAATATAAACACCAAGTTCTTCCGACCGGTAATTGATCGCTTTTCTCAGGGCATTCATAACAGACGTTGTAATACCAGACGAATGCCAGTCCATTCCCAGCACGCAGCCTAACGACTGAAACCAGAAGGGGTCACTTAGCCGTTGCAACAAAGCCGGACGTCCGTATTCGATGATGATGGCTTCTGCAATAGCTCCGCCAAGCAGGCTCATTCGTTCGGCCAACCAAGGGGGAACGGTTCCGTAATGTAATGGTAAATCTGCTGTACCTCTTTTCATAGATGCGAAGATAGCTAAAAAACAGGATCGGTTCAGTTAATGAAATGCTAATATAAACAACAAAAGAAAAGTCTGTGATGTTATTAATTAGAAATCAAATAGTAACAGCTATGTATTTGGAAGTAAATAAGAACGACCACGTTCAAGGTCCGGTCAATGCGCCGATAGAATTGATAGAGTATGCTGATTATCAGTGTCCTTATTGTAAAAAGGCTTATCATATAGTAAAGGATATACAGAAGAAACTCGGGGACAAGGTTAAATTTGTTTTTCGTAATTTCCCGTTGACAGAGTTGCATCCCCACGCTTTGCACGCAGCTATTGCTGCTGAGATCGCTGCTTCTCATGGGAAGTTCTGGGAAATGCACGACCTTCTTTTCGAGAATCAGAATGCTTTGGACGATTATTACCTGTTGGAATATGCCAGGAAGCTGGGAATAAATGCAGCGGAGTTTGAAACGGATTTCGGCAAAGACCGTTTCTATCAGAAAGTAAAAGATGACTACGATTCCGGATTGGAAAATGATGTACAGGGAACCCCGACTTTCTTCGTCAATGGCGAACAGTTTGACGGGAACTGGATGAATTCAGAGTTTCTGGAATATCTGGAGTCTTTAATCGTTAAGTAATTATGAAGAAAATAAGTTTGTTCATACTGGCCTCTTTCTTGTTGGTAGCTTGCGGAGCATATAAATACCTGGATTTGGGAATGTTGACTACAGGTATGACCGTTGCCGAGGTGGAGAACCTGATGGGGCCTCCCAACCGGGTATTGGCTGTAAACAAGAAAGATGGTTATGTGCAGGAGGTTCTGGAATACCGGACAGCCCGTGATGAAGTGTATGCGTTGGAGTTCTGGGATAACTATCTGACAGGATATGAATATTTGTATGACGATGTAACCTATATTCCACCGGTAGCTCCTCCGATGATATTCCCGGATTATGGCCGTCCTATTTATATTTACCCTCCGGACCATCATCACCCGAACCGTCCGAACAAGCCTAACCGTCCCGGTTCGAATCGCCCGGAGTCCAATCGACCAAGTCGTCCGGAGTCCAACAGACCCGGCTCGAATCGTCCCGAATCGAATAGGCCAAGCCGTCCGGAAACCAATCGTCCGCAGACAAAACCTTCGGAAGTTACCCGTCCGTCGAATAGCGGAACAAGTAACCGTACGGAACAGTATAGAAATCCAACGAATAGTCAGTCAAAAACGAATGACAGATCAAATACAAACGGAAGGAATGGGGGACGAAGATAGTTATTAATTGCGTATATTTGTTCATGAAAATATATCTCACTGAATATGAGATCAAATAAGGAGAACGGAAGTAATAGTGAATATATCAAATAAGTAAGTATATTACGAATTATATTTAGATTATGCTTTTAGAAAAACTACTTAAAGAATTTAATTTTAGCACTAATACTTTTAATTTGGAGGAATCTAAGTTATTTGACCAATATTTTGAACGAATATTGGTTAGTAAAGGTACATTTTTGATTAAAGAAGGAGAAACAGAAAGGTATAGTTATTTCGTTTTTGATGGAATATTGCGTTGTTGGCTTTTAAATCATAAAGGGGAAGAACAAATTTTTTGGTTTTGTAAAGAGGGTACGTTTTCAATGTCGAATATATCTTTTACATTACAAACAAGGTCTGCATTTAATGTGCAAACAGTTGTAGATAGCGTTATTTACCGAATAGGCAAGAAACAAGTAAATGAACTATATACTGCTATCCCTAAGGTAAAAACTGTATTTGAAGATTTGAATGCTATATTGTTGAATAAACTTTTGGAAAGAAATATCGATTTGATTAAATATTCTCCTGAACAGTATTATCTACAGATGATTGAAGAATATGGCATTACATTAAACTATATACCACTAAAAGATATAGCTTCTTTTTTGGGTATCACACCGCAAGCACTAAGCAGAATCCGTAAACGTATTTTTTAACTTGGGTTCAGTGCTTTGAGTATATAGGTTCCGAACTTTGCGGCTTTAAATAGCAATTACAATTATGATTAGAAAAGTTAAAGCTACGGATTATCCACGTTTGATGGAAATTTGGGAAAGTGCAGTATCGAGTACACATGATTTTCTTAAAGAGGAAGATTTTCTATACTATAAGGAACAACTTCCGGTATATTTTCAGCATGTCACTCTATTCGGATTTGAACAAGAGGGAATCTTAATCGGATTTATGGGAATTGCAGAAGGAAATCTTGAAATGTTATTTGTTGACGATAATTATCGAGGCATAGGAATAGGAAAAAGGTTAATTACTTATGCTATAGGTAATTTGCAAGTAACTAAAGTCGATGTGAATGAGCAAAATATTCAAGCTGTCGGTTTTTATAAGTATATGGGTTTTAGCATATATAAAAGGTCGAATTTAGACGGAGAAGGTAAAGAATATCCTATTTTACATATGCAGTTGTAGTTTCATGTACATAAACAAAAAAACTCCTGCAACCATAACGATTACAGGAGTTTATATGTCAGTAATAATCTAATTACTTCTTCATAGCTTCCTCGATAGCAACAGCTACAGCAACAGTAGCACCTACCATCGGGTTGTTACCCATACCCAGGAATCCCATCATTTCTACGTGAGCAGGAACGGATGAAGAACCGGCGAACTGAGCGTCACCGTGCATACGGCCCATTGTGTCTGTCATACCATAAGAAGCAGGACCGGCAGCCATATTATCCGGGTGCAGAGTACGACCTGTACCACCACCTGAAGCAACAGAGAAATATTTGTGGCCGTTTTCCATACATTCTTTTTTGTATGTGCCAGCTACCGGGTGCTGGAAACGAGTCGGGTTAGTTGAGTTACCTGTGATAGATACGTCAACACCTTCAGCACGCATTACAGCAACACCTTCACGAACGTCGTCGCAACCGTAGCATTTTACTTTTGCACGAAGACCTGTTGAATACGGATATTCTTTGATTACGTTCAAATCGCCTGTCAGGTAATCGAACTGAGTCTGAACATAAGTAAAGCCGTTGATACGAGAAATGATCATAGCAGCATCTTTACCCAGACCGTTCAGGATAACGCGAAGCGGTTCTTTACGTACTTTGTTTGCCATTTCAGCGATCTTGATAGCACCTTCTGCAGCAGCAAAAGATTCGTGACCAGCTAAGAAAGCGAAACATTTTGTTTCTTCGCGAAGCAGACGTGCACCCAGATTACCGTGGCCGATACCTACTTTACGGTCGTCAGCAACAGAACCTTTGATACAGAATGCCTGCAGACCGATACCGATAGCTTCGGCAGCGTCAGCAGCGCTTGTGCAACCTTTCTTGATAGCGATGGCAGCACCTACAACGTAAGCCCAACATGCATTTTCGAAACAGATAGGTTGAGTTTCCTTACACATTGTATAAGGATCGATACCTTTAGCGTCGCAGATAGCTTTTGCATCTTCGATACCGTTGATACCATATTCTTTTAAAACCGCGTTGATAGTATCAATACGACGGTCATAACTTTCAAATAAAGCCATATTATTTTTACTTTTTTAAATTCTTATTTACCAGGAATAAAGATATTAGAAAGTTGAAAACAAGCACACCGCCGCAACAGGCCATATAGAATGCCATCCAGGGACGGTCCGGCTTCATGACGAAGTAGGTGATTACCGTCGCGATAACAGTCAGAATGATCAACCCGGTCAGGACGCGTGTCAGTGTTTTCTTATTCATTACGAGGATCGATATATTTTACAGCTTCTTTGAAACGACCGTAAGAACCTTTAGCTTTTTCCAGAGCTTCGTTAGCATCGATGCCTTTCTTTACCATTTCCATGAATTTACCCAGGTGGATGAATTCATATCCGATTACCTGATCGTCAGCATCCAATGCCATACGAGTACAGTAACCTTCAGCCATTTCCAGGTAACGGGTACCTTTGGCTAATGTACCGAACATGGTACCAACCTGGCTACGCAGACCTTTACCTAAGTCTTCCAGACCGGCTCCGACAGGCAGACCGCCTTCAGAGAAAGCAGACTGTGTACGTCCGTAAACGATCTGCAGGAATAATTCGCGCATAGCTGTGTTGATAGCGTCGCAAACAAGGTCAGTGTTCAATGCTTCCAGAAGTGTTTTGCCCGGAAGGATTTCTGATGCCATCGCAGCAGAGTGAGTCATACCAGAACAACCGATAGTTTCTACCAGCGCTTCCTGAATGATTCCTTCCTTTACGTTCAGTGTCAGTTTACATGCACCTTGCTGAGGAGCACACCAACCCACACCATGAGTCAAACCTGAGATGTCAGTGATCTGAGTAGATCTAACCCATTTTCCTTCTTCAGGAATCGGAGCACAAGGATGGTTGGCTCCCTTCTTTACAACACACATGTGTTGAACTTCATGTGAATAAATCATAATCGCTAATTTATTATATTAAAGTGATAATAAAACTTTTTGCTAATTTCTATGTAATATCGCTTTCTTTAAAGACCGCACAAAGATAAAATTTTTAATTCAGCCATGCAAGATGCAATGTTTGTTATTTGTCGATCGGTTGAATATTCAGTTCGGAGCCATTCAGCAAGATACGGTGAGTGACAGGTCCTATCTTTTTCATCATAGCCGAAACGCCGCAGTACTCCTGTGACAGGCGGATCGCTTTTTCTATCCGGGCACTTTCCTCTGCCTTACCGGTTACGTGGAAAGTGATGAAGAATGCCGAGTAAAGCATCGGCACGGTATCGGTTGTTTCTGCTTTGACGTCGATAGATAGTTTTTCAAAACCGATTCGCATCTTCTTGAATAGAGAGATCACATTGACCCCGCTGCATCCGGCCAGGGCGACCAGCATCAAGGCTTTCGGGCGGACACCGGAACCGGTGCCGCCGTCTTCTTTGCTGGTGTCGATCGTTACCGTATGGCCATCCATCTGGGTTTCAAAGGTCGAATCCTTTTTCCAGTCGAGAGTGATTTGGGCAGACATATCGTTCTTTTTTATTTTTTAAGTGCTTCCTGTAGTTTGGCATCTATCTCTTCACCATGGATATTCTTGGCGATGATCGTGCCGTCTTTATCGACCAGTACGGTATGAGGAATGCTGTTGACACCATATAAAGCAGCACCGGCATTCTGCCATCCTTTCAGGTCGGAAAGCTGTGTCCAGGTAATATTCAGGTCTTTTACGCCTTTTGCCCAGGCTTCGGGTTTGCTGTCCAAAGAGATACCGACGATTTCGAATCCTTTATTCTTATATTGTTTATATAATTCGACCAGATGCGGCATTTCTTTGCGGCAAGGAGGACACCAGGAAGCCCAGAAGTCGATAAGGACAACTTTACCGTTACCGACGAACTCAGACAATTGATGTACTTCGCCTTTCGGATCAGCCATTTCGAAATCAGTAAACTTTTTGCCGACGGCTACGTTTTTCAGAACTTCCAGGTGGCTGATCATTTTGTCGATATTCGGCTGTGCCTTAAAGGTAGAGTCGGCTTTCGACAGTATTTCGTTCTGCTGCTCTTCACTCAGGTTGTAACGGTTTTCGTATAAATATTTGGCAGACATTTTCTGGTCCATATGAGCCAGAATATAATTGCATACGGCTTTGGTTATTTTGTCGCTGATTTCATCATATTTCTTTTCAGCCGCAGCCGCAATTGCTTTGTCTTCGGAACGGATCTCATCCCCGAGTTTTCCCATTTCGTCAATGAAAGGCTTGAGACTATCTTTCATTGCTTTTTCTGCATCGTTGGCCGGGGTACCGGTTACGATTGACAAGGTATCCAGGTTGATAGTGAGTTTGCCGTTTTCAAGTGTAAACGTTGTCTTGAACGGAGTTGCCATACCGCGTTCAGTCTTGACAACGTCGGGCGAAAACTGAATGATCGTAATTTGCGATTCATTCTGGGTACCTTTGAATTTGAATGCATTGTTTTCTACCAGCGCACTGTCGAAAGGTAAAACGTCCGGTTTTCCGTATTCATAAAGATATACGTAGTTTCCGTTCAGATCGGCGTTTGAAACTGTACCGGTTATTTCGTAACCCGGTTTTTCGCTGCAAGCTGCAAGAAGCAGGGCGGAGGCAGCCAATGGAAGATACTTTTTCATATATTATATGTGTTAAAACGATGTCATCACCTTGTGATTCGCGAAGTTATCGCTTTATTAATTATAGTTTATTTCTTTAGGCTTAAAAAGTTCTAATATTACCGAAAAGATGGATTATATTTGTTGCCTGATCGATATACCGGGGTTTACCGGCAGTTATCGGGAGATTATTCTACAAATATTAATACTATGATTCGGACCAATAATAACAAACGGACAATGCTACGGCTTTTATGTATGAAATTGATGATACTCTGCTTGTTTTTGCTTTGTGCTTTACCAGGCGGGGAGGCGGCGGTTTCGCTGCATAAAGCAAATATCGACCTGTCGAATAATGCAATTATCGATATATATCAGGATGATCGCGGTTATATGTGGATCGGAACTTACGATGGCCTGAACCTGTTCAACGGGAGAAATACCTATGTCTATCGTTTTGAACCGGATAATAAGAATACCCTTTGCAGTAACATTATCAATAAAATCTCAGATGGCGGTCCCGGGTATCTCTGGGTGTCTACCTCGATGGGACTGAACCGGTTTTCGCTGAAAGACCGTAAAGTGACCGAGTCATATCCTGAATATCCCGAATGTCTTCTTATAGCAACGGATTCTTTAGAAAATACCCTGGTTGTCAGCCGGAAGAATTTTATATCCTGCCATACTTCCCGTACAGCTTCCTTTCAGGACATTTATACGCGGGACATAACACCGGAAACAGCAAGGTTATTATTTGTAGGCGAGCAAGGCCGTTTTTATCTTCTCTCGTCAGACGGGGTTTTGAAGCAACTCATTCAGGATTATTCGAAACTGCCTTTAACGATAAAAACAAAGGAAAACAAGATACATGATAAACCGATAGAACAGGCTTTTTATGAAGAGGGCGTTCTTTATTATGTCGATGCCGATAATAAACTGTACCGGTACCGGACGGAGGAGAACAAAGAAACATATTTGTCTGATCTTTCCGGATGGATGGAAAAATATGGTAAGGTAGCCCGTGTAGTCTCTTTTCAGTCGAAACTGTATCTGGTGTTTAGGAACGGCCTGTTGCTTGATCCTGATAAACCGGAAGAAGCTATCGATCTGAATATCGGTGTCTTTAGTATGTTTAAAGACAAGAAACAACAAATACTCTGGATTGGTACGGATGGGCAGGGACTCAGAATGTTGTACGATAAATATGAACGTTTTGACGGATTGGCGTTGGAAGATTTACCTTTTGTAATGCTCAATCCGGTTCGTTCCGTTTATACGGATGAAGATAAGACACTATGGTTCGGAACGAAAGGGGATGGCTTTGTTCGTATAAAAGAGTATGATTCCTATGCAAAAGGGGAGATCCCGCTAGACCGGATCGCCCGTTATACAACGGCAGACGGCCTGTCCAACAACCGGGTCTATTGCTTTTTCAAAAGCCTGTATCATCCCCTGGTGTGGATTGGTACAGACGGCCCCGGCCTTTCTTATTATTCTTATGAGGATGAGAAAGTCCATACGCTTCCCAGCAAGATAGATACCCGGATAAGATATGTTCATTCTATCTGTGAGATAAACGATTCGACGCTTTGGATGGCAACGACGGGCGACGGGTTGATCGAGGTTGTTCTGGAACGGGATAAATCCGGTCTGACGGTTAAGTATCTTCAGTCTTACCTGCTGGAAAAGGACGGAAAGATATGTAACGAATTTTATTCCATGTATTATGACGGAAAATCCACCCTGTATCTGGGAAGCCGCGGAGGATATGGGATGGCACGTTTCGACCTGCTCACGAGGCAGTATGATTTTATGTCGATGAACAATTCGGCTAACCAGGCGATCGGTGATGTCCTTAGTCTGTGTTATAGCAGCGATTCGACCTTTTACCTGGGAGCCAGTTCCGGCATGACGCGGATGAAATGCGATCAGGCGGGGACGTGTGAATTTTGGCAGTACGACAGGAGTGACGGCATCAGCAACGATATGATTCATGGCATACTGGAGGACAAAGATAAATGTATCTGGTTGAGCTCCAATAAGGGACTAACCAAATATAACCCGCATAATAACTTTTTCCATAATTATGGGAGCCAGGAACTGATGGTTACGGAGTTTTCCGACGACGCTTACTGGAAATGCCCTTATACCGGACGTCTGTTTTTCGGGGGCGTCGATGGGCTGGTATGGATCGACCCGCAAAACGACCGGCAGGAAAGCTATAGTCCCGACCTGCATTTCTTTGAGTTGAAGATGGGAGACGAAACCATCAGTCTTTACGATTATGCGGATGCGAATCCCGGCCCTGTAACAATTCCTCCGGACGTTTCGACTTTTACCATTTCATTTGTTGCCACCGACTATATCCATGGTGACAATTATGAATATTCTTATCTGTTGCAAGATTATAATACGGCCTGGACGGAATTACAAAAGAGCAATGAAATATCGTTTACCAAGCTGCCTTACGGAAACTATACCCTGAAAGTCCGTTATAAAAACGATGTTTACGATTCTAATGCGCGGGAATATCTTTTACCGTTGAAAATACTTCCTCCCTGGTATCTCAGTACCTGGGCGATAGCGGTCTATATTTTTCTGGCCATCCTCTTTGCAGGCGTGCTGGTTTATTGGATCAACCGGCGTATCGCTGAAAAACAACAACAGGTGGCCCGTAAAATCCATGAAGAACAGAAAGAAAAGCTGTACGAAGCCAAACTGAACTTCTTTGCCAATATCACCCACGAACTTTGTACCCCGCTGACTTTAATCAACGGAGTAGGGGACTATATTCAAACCTATGCCGAAAATACTTCCGACAACAAACTGAAAAGGTATATCCGCATATTGAGGGATAACGTAGCGAGCTTGAATGAACTGATTCAGGAAATCCTGGATTTCCGTAAGATAGAAGAGGCCGGGCTGAATTATTTCAGTATCAGGCGCATCTCTGTCCCGGATATTATCCGCAGGCAATACGAGTCATTTACCCCTATTGCCGAGCAGAATGGGATAAAATTCGTGTTGTCTCTTCCGGATCAGCTTTACTGGAATACAGACCCTACCGGATTAAAGAAGATATTGGTCAATCTGATTTCCAACGCTTTTAAATACTCGGATGAAGCCGGAGAAATACGTATTTCGGCTACTGCGGAAAATAAGTCCTTGATAATCCGTGTCTATAATTCGGGCAAAGGAATATCCGAAACAGACCTGAAGACTATTTTTGACCGTTACCGTATATTGGGCGACCTGGAGGGAAACAATTATACGCAAACAACATCGAGGAACGGACTGGGATTGTTTATCTGCCATAGTATTGTACAATCCCTGCATGGCACGATAGAGGTGAAAAGTGAAGAAGGCCGGTTTGCCGAATTTATTGTCCGCTTGCCACACCTGGAAGCCGAGGAGGAGGAAGCCGAACCGGAAAATGAGGAACCGGAAACGGTGCCTGTCCTTTCGTCTCCCATCGATGAAACCGGATTGCCGGGAATTGTTTCTCCGGAGAATAAACCCTGTGTCCTGGTGGTGGACGATCATAAGGATATTGTCTGGTTGATTAAGGAATCTTTATCTGAGGCTTATACGATAGTGGAGGCTTACGGTGTGGAAGAGGCGATCCGTTTGATGGAAAAACAAACGCCGGCCCTGATTATTACGGATATTATGATGCCGGAGATCGACGGGATGGAATTGATCAGCCGTGTGAAATCGGATAAGTTTACCCGCCATATTCCGTTGATAGTCGTTTCTGCCAGAATATCGGAACACGACCAGGCGGAAGGGCTCGACCTGGGGGCAGATGCCTACCTGACCAAGCCGTTTTCTGCAGTGGTGCTCCGCTCCGTAGTCAACCGGCTGATGACGAGTAAAAAAGAACTGAAAGATTATTACTATTCACCGGAGAGCGCCTACGAACAATCCGGCGGACAGCTGATTCATCAGGAAGATAAAGAATTTATGGATGCCGTAACTGCCATTATCCGGGAAAATCTCGATAAGGAAACCCTGCGCCTGGAGCTGATAGCCGAAAAGATGGGCATGAATACCCGGTCGCTTTACCGCCGTTTCAAGAAGATATCTCCGCTCACTCCTTCCGATTTTATCAAGGATTACCGGTTTAATTATGCTGCGCAGTTATTGGTGACGACTAATCTGAGCGTACAGGAAATTATCTATAAAGTCGGCATTTCGAACAGGTCTTATTTCTACCGGGAATTTGCTGCCAAATATAATCAGACGCCTACCGAGTACCGCAATAAGCAAAAAGTAAAACTTCCGGGGAGATAAAAGCGATTCCGACAGGAATATGTAAAACTTCCGGTGGAAAGTACTGATTTCAACCATTATCCCGTGAGTGTCCTGATTTGCCAAAAGAGTGTCATAATGTGCCGGGTGCATATTGTGACACTCTTTTGGTATTCCAGTAGTAATGCGGGAAAAGAACAATCCGGTAATATTGCATTCAGATTTGTGAAACCCGATAATGCTTTTTAATATGAATACAGAATGATTTGAGCAATGAATAGAAACACTTCGCTTGATTGGCATTTGAGGCGGGAGTGTATCAGGGAGTTGTTTTATACTTTGGATAGTGAATACTTTATTGTTTTAATTTTATGAAGTTGTGTTGCATTAATATATTTGTAATTGTAGTTGGTAGTTTTTTGCTTTCAGCATGTCGGGAAAATGTTTCGGTGAATGTACCTGAATTGTCGGATGGGGACCCGACAACTTGTTATACAGGAACCCGGAAACTGAATCGGATTGTTTTTGATCCTCAATACAGTATTCCTATCCAAAGTTATAAAATCTATTCATCAGGCGAATCACCTGTACATGACCCGGCAAGCTGGGTACTGAAAGGCTCCTACGACGGAAAGAACTGGGTGGTGGTAGACGAACGGAATGACCAGCGCTTCTGTTCACGTTACCAGGAAATCCTTTGTCCGATAACCAATCCTTCCAATTATAAACAATATATGCTGGAAGCCGAAACGGCAGGCAGCGATACGCTGGTGATCGGTGATGTCTTGTTTTCCGAAAAGAACCTGGTTACAGACTGGGAAGATTTCAGATATCCCGCAGTAGACTTTGAAGTACTGGCTCCGGAAACAAAAGGTGCAGTTATTTATGCAGACCTTGTACAAGACCCGGATACCTACCTGAAATACCACGCCCGCAAAGTGGCGGAAATCCTTTTCTATACGGCAAAAGATACTATGAATGATGTTCAGACCATTCATTATACATTGAAGGATTATGATGGCGTTTCTGCCAAATCCGGGAATCCTCCGGCTATTTATATCGAATACAGTACCCGCCATATCGAGAAGTCGGCGAACGAATCGCTTTACAAGCTCGACTTTGAAACACGCGGTGTCTTATATCATGAGCTGGTCCATGCGTACCAGTTCGAACCGAAAGGGATTGGTTCATACTCGACGAATAAAGAATTTTGGGCCTGTATAGAAGGAATGGCGGATGCCGTGCGGGCAGAGTCCGGGTTTTTCGATATGAGTACCCGTAAGCCGGGGGGTAACTGGATGGATGGTTACCGTACGACCGGTTTCTTTATCCAGTGGCTGAAAACAAAAGACCCGGATGCCATACGTAAATTCCATCTGACCGTCCGCGACCTGGATGTATGGAGTTTCGACAAGGCGATCAAGTGTATTTTCGGCGAAGAATCCGGTATTGAAAGCATGTGGAATGAATACCAGGCGTTTCTGACAAAAGAATAAATAAATACTACATACCTATGAAATCTGTAAGATGTTTAGCCTTATTTCTGTCTGCTGCGCTGGCAGGTGGAACGCTGTGGGCACAGGAGAAAGTATCCTTTGTCAATCCGATCATCGGAACAAACGGGATGGGGCATACGTTTCCGGGGGCTTGCGTGCCGTTCGGACTGGTGCAGCTAAGTCCGGATACCGACACGATCCCGCATAATGTCGATGGCAAGTATCAACCCCGTTCCTATGAATATTGTGCCGGATACCAGCATAAGGACAGCAGTATCGTCGGTTTCAGTCATACGCATTTCAGCGGAACCGGTCATTCCGACCTGGGGGACATACTGATCATGCCGGCCACCGGCTGCCTGAAACTGAATCCCGGAACAGCGACCGATCCGGATGGCGGTTACCGTTCCCGTTTCTCGCACGACACGGAGATATCCCGTCCCGGCTATTACGAAGTCATGTTGTCCGATTATGGCGTAAAAGCGCAACTGACGACCACCAAACGGGTGGGAGTTCATAAATATACTTTTTCCGGCGATGGCGGAAACCAGCGTATTATTCTCGATATGATTCATGGTATTTACAATTACGACGGAAAAGTCCTGTGGACAAATATCCGCGTAGAGAATGATACGTTGGTTACCGGTTATCGCATAACAAACGGATGGGCACGGACCAATTACACCTATTTTGCGATGTCTTTCTCCAAACCTGTCATTCATTATGGTTGCGAGGAAAAGGCGAAAGTGAATTACCGTGGCGGTTACGGCAAATTCAATATGAAAGAGAATTTCCCGGATATCGGCGGACGGAAGATCGTAGCCTATTTCGATTTCGATCCGGCAACCTCCAAAGAATTAGAAGTCAAGGTAGCCCTTTCCGGTGTGAGTACCGACGGTGCCCTGAAGAATCTTCGTGCGGAAGCATCCGGTTACAGCTTTGACCAATTGGCGGCAAAGGCTTCGGATACCTGGAACAAGGAACTTTCCAGCATAGAGGCAAAAGGTAACAACGACCAGCTGTCTATGCTTTATACCTCTTTGTATCATACCATGATTAATCCGTGTGTCTATACCGATGTCGACGGGCAGTACCGCGGTTTGGACGGAAATATTCACAAGGCCGACGATTTTACAAACTATACGGTCTTCTCTGTCTGGGATACTTACCGTGCCTTGCATCCGTTATTCAATATCATCAACCGCCAGGTAAATACCGATATTGCCCGCTCCATGCTGAAACACTGCGAACAAAGCGTACATAAAGCGTTACCGGTATGGAGCCATATGGCAAATGAAAACTGGTGTATGATCGGTTATCATTCCGTATCCGTACTGGCGGATGCCGTGGCAAAAGGATTACCACTGGATAAGGAGGAAGTCCTGCAAGCGATGGTCAGCAGTTCTACCATTCCTTATTATGACGGAACGAAGGAATATATGGAAAAAGGATATGTTGCACTCGATCATAACGGAAGTGCCGGTTCCTTAACGCTGGAATATGCTTACGATGACTGGACGATTTATAATACCGCCCGTCTGGCAGGAAACGACCGGGTGGCAAACCAATATAAAAAACGGGCGGCCAACTATATCAATGTGTTCGACACAAGTATCGGTTACGCCCGTCCCCGTTATTCGGACGGACGCTGGAAAGAAAACTTCAGTCTGTTGAGTACGCATGGTGAAGGGTTTATCGAAGGAAATGCCCTGAACTATTCTTTCTATGTCCCTCAGGACGTAAACAATATGATTCAATTGATGGGAGGCGACAAGTCTTTCATTTCCAAACTCGACTCGCTGTTCACGATGCATCTGCCGGACGAGTTCTTTGCCGAAACGGAAGATGTTACCAAAGAAGGACTTTTAGGCGGCTATGTGCATGGCAACGAACCGAGCCACCATATCCCGTTCCTGTATGTCTGGACTACCCAACCTTGGAAAACCCAATACTGGCAGCGTGAAATCATGAACAAGATGTACCGTAATAATATCGACGGCCTGTGCGGTAACGACGATTGCGGCCAGATGTCGGCCTGGTATATCCTGTCGGCTATGGGATTCTATCCCGTTTGTCCGGGAACCGACCAATATGTGTTGGGTGCTCCCTACCTGCCTTATATGAAGGTATCGCTTGAAAACGGGAAGACTTTTGAAGTCAGGGCGGATAAGGTCAGCGACAAGAACCGCTATGTCAAATCTGTCCGTCTGAACGGCAAACCGTATACAAAAGCCTATATCACGCAACAAGATATTATGAATGGGGGAGAGCTGACTTTTGAAATGACCTCTTCACCGAATAAGAAGCGTGTATTTACCGGGGACGACAAACCCTATTCGTTATCTGCTAACTAATCATTATTCTATATTCCATGAAGAAGTTATTTATTCTGGCTATTGCCTTTTGCAGCAGTCTTTTCACGATGAAGGCTGCGGATAAGACCGAACTGGTGGATTACGTGAATCCCCTGGTCGGCTCCCAGTCGAAAATATCCTTGTCCACAGGAAATACCTATCCGGCGATTGCAATGCCGTGGGGTATGAATTTCTGGATGCCTCAAACCGGAAAGATGGGAGACGGCTGGGCCTATACCTATGATGCCGACAAGATACGGGGTTTCAAGCAGACACACCAGCCCAGTCCCTGGATAAACGATTACGGTCAGTTTGCCATCATGCCGATAACCGGTAAGGTGGTGTTCGATCAGGATAAGCGTGCCAGCTGGTTTTCCCATAAGGCGGAAGTGGCCAAACCGAATTATTACCGTGTTTACCTGGCCGATCATGATGTGGTAACGGAAATCACGCCGACAGAACGTGCCGCCATGTTCCGTTTTACTTTTCCCGAAACGGATAAGTCGTATGTGATTGTCGATGCTTTCGACCGTGGTTCTTATATCAAGATTATTCCCGAGGAAAATAAGATCATCGGTTATACCACCCGTAACAGCGGAGGTGTTCCCGAGAATTTCAAGAACTACTTTGTTGTCGTGTTCGATAAGCCTTTTACTTATAAGGCAACGGTCGGTGACAGCGAAATCCGCAAGGGTGAAACGGAAGCACAGGAAAACCATACCGGTGCCATCATCGGTTTCTCAACCCGTCGCGGGGAAGTTGTGCATGCCCGTGTCGCTTCTTCTTTTATCAGTCCCGAACAGGCTGAGTTGAATCTGAAAGAGTTGGGCGGACGGTCTTTTGATGAAATAGCGGATGCCGGTCGTAAGACTTGGAACGAAGTGTTGGGACGTATCCGGGTGAATGACGATAATGTAGACAAACTGCGTACTTTCTATTCCTGTCTGTATCGTTCCGTCCTTTTCCCGCGTAGCTTCTACGAAGTGGATGCCAATGGGAATATCGTGCACTATAGTCCGTACAACGGGGAAGTATTGCCGGGTTATATGTTTACCGATACCGGTTTCTGGGATACTTTCCGTTGCCTGTTCCCGTTCTTGAACCTGGTGTATCCGTCGATGAATGTGAAGATGCAGGAAGGTTTGGTGAATACGTATAAGGAAAGCGGATTCCTGCCGGAATGGGCGAGTCCCGGTCATCGTGGCTGTATGGTAGGGAATAATTCGGCTTCGGTTGTTGCCGATGCTTATCTGAAAGGTTTGCGCGGTTACGATATAGAAACCCTTTGGGAGGCTGTCGTACACGGAGCGAACAATGTTCATCCGAAGGTGAAATCGACTGGCCGTCTGGGTTACGACTATTATAATAAGTTGGGGTACGTGCCTTATGATGTGAAGATCAACGAAAGTGCCGCCCGTACATTAGAATATGCTTACGATGACTGGGCCATCTATAAACTGGGAAAAGCATTGGGTAAACCGGAATCGGAAATAGCCGTTTTTGCCAAACATGCCATGAACTATAAGAACCTGTTCGATAAGGAAACCAAGCTGATGCGTGGTCGTAATGAAGACGGTACATTCCAGTCTCCGTTCAACCCGCTGAAATGGGGGGATGCCTTTACGGAAGGAAATAGCTGGCATTATACCTGGTCTGTCTTCCATGACCCACAGGGATTGATCGACCTGATGGGAGGGAAGTCCGGTTTCAACGCAATGATGGATTCCGTATTCAATGTGCCGCCTTTGTTCGATGACAGTTATTATGGTGGTGTAATCCATGAGATACGCGAAATGCAGATCATGAATATGGGTAATTATGCTCACGGTAACCAACCGATTCAGCATATGATCTATCTCTATAACTACTCCGGTGAACCCTGGAAAGCGCAGTATTGGGTACGCGAAGTGATGGACAAGCTGTACTTCGCCACTCCCGACGGCTATTGCGGTGACGAGGATAACGGACAGACTTCTGCCTGGTATGTGTTCTCTGCACTCGGCTTCTATCCGGTCTGCCCGGGAACTGACCAGTATATCCTAGGCTCTCCATTATTCAAAAGCGTGACGCTGAATCTGGAAAACGGCAAGAAGGTAGTGATCAATGCCAATAACAATGATGCAGCGAACCGTTACATCTCGACCATGAAGGTAAACGGCAAGAATTACACCCGCAACTACCTGACACACGAAGACCTGTTGCGTGGTATGACGATCAACTGCACCATGTCCGCCACCCCCAACAAAACCCGTGGCACAGAGGAAAAGGATGCACCTTATTCATTCTCTAAAGAGATAAAAAACTAGAAATATTTGAACTATCCCGTTCCCGTGCTCGACACGGGATCGCAAAAGCACAAACCGTATCCTATATGTATCTTTTGATACTGCCTGTTCTTCTGCGGCCCCGTGTCAAGCACGGGGACAAGATAGCTCATATCTGATAAAATATGAAACTACGAGTTTATACATTATTAGCCATGTCTTGTTTTGCCCTGACAGGCATGGCCCAAAACGAGAAACTGACCGACTACGTCAGACCCCTGGTCGGAACAGACGGATACGGGAATGTCTATCCCGGTGCACAAATCCCGTTCGGTGGTATCCAGATCAGTCCGGATACAGACTCCAAATACTACGATGCGGCAGCCGGTTATAAATACAACCATACTTCCATCCTCGGATTCAGTCTGACGCACCTGAGCGGTACAGGCATCCCCGACCTGGGTGATTTCCTGTTTATCCCCGGCACCGGCGAAATGAAACTCGATCCGGGAACCCGCGAAAATCCCGATGAAGGTTACCGTTCACGCTATACCCATGACCAGGAGTGGACTTCTCCCAATTACTATGCCGTCCTGTTGCAGGATTATGGTGTCAAAGCCGAAATGACGGCCGGACTGCGTAGCGGAATGTTCCGCTTCACCTATCCCAAATCGGATAAGTCTTTCATTATGATCGACCTGAATCATACCTTATGGCAATCCTGTGAATGGTCGAATCTCCGTATGGAGAACGATTCGACCTTGACCGGCTATAAGTTGGTGAAAGGCTGGGGACCGGAACGCCATGTCTATTTCACCGCCGTCTTCTCCAAAAAGCTGAAAGATTTCCGCATCATGCAGGATAAGAAGCCGGTCATTTACAACACTTCCCGTTTCAGAAGCACGAACGAAGCCTGGGGAAAGAACCTGATGGCTTGCCTTTCCTTTGCTACGGAAGAGGGGGAAGAAGTGATTGTAAAAACTTCCGTATCGGCAGTCAGTACAGCCGGGGCACAACTGAATATGCAGGAACTGGACGGCATGACCTTCGACGGCCTGAAAGAAAAAGGTATCGACTTATGGGAACAGGAACTGGAAAAGTACCGTGTGACAGCCGACCGGAAGACAAAAGAGACCTTTTATACGTCTGCTTATCATGCCGCTTTGCATCCGTTCATCTTCCAGGATGCCGACGGTCGTTTCAGAGGCTTGGACAAGAATATCGAACAGGCCAAAGGCTTTACGAATTATACTACTTTCTCTTTGTGGGACACCTATCGCGCCCTGCATCCCTGGTTTAACCTGGTGCATCAGGACGTGAACGCCGATATCGCCAATTCCATGCTTGCCCATTACGATAAGAGCACGGAGCGAATGCTTCCGATCTGGTCGTTCTATGGCAACGAAACCTGGTGTATGATCGGTTACCATGCCGTATCCGTCCTGGCCGATATGATCGTTAAAGGTGTCAAAGGATTTGATTACGAACGGGCATACGAAGCCATGAAAACAACC
The DNA here is from genome assembly GCF_000969835.1 of Parabacteroides goldsteinii DSM 19448 = WAL 12034. Lineage (GTDB taxonomy): Bacteria > Bacteroidota > Bacteroidia > Bacteroidales > Tannerellaceae > Parabacteroides > Parabacteroides goldsteinii. The sequence continues at coordinate 21,507 of NZ_KQ033912.1, read as the reverse complement.
GCAATGAATAAGCATTACGATTGTCTGCCGGATTACGATCGTAACGGTTATGTTCCTTTCGACAAAGAAGCCGAGTCGGTTTCCAAAACTTTGGAGTATGCCTACGACGATTATTGCATTGCCCGTGCTGCCCAGACTTTGGGAAAGACGGACGATTATACCTATTTCCTGAACCGTTCCCTCTCTTACCAGACTTTGATTGATCCGGAAACCAAATACATGCGTGGCCGAGACAGCCAGGGTAACTGGCGCACCCCGTTTGCCCCGATCGCTTATCAGGGACCGGGTTCGGTAAATGGCTGGGGAGATATCACCGAGGGCTTTACGATGCAGTATACCTGGACCGTTCCGCACGACGTACAGGGATATATCAACCTGGCGGGAAAGAAACTGTTCGAGAAACGGCTGGACGAACTCTTTACTGTCGAGTTGCCGGACGATATCCCGGGCGCCCACGATATCCAGGGACGTATCGGGGGTTACTGGCACGGCAACGAGCCTTGCCATCATGTCGCTTATCTGTATAATTACCTGGGCAAGCCGTGGAAATGCCAGAAATGGATACGTGAGATTGTAGACCGTTTTTACGGCAACGAACCCGGTTCGCTGAGCGGTAATGACGACTGCGGGCAGATGTCGGCCTGGTACATGTTCAACTGTGCCGGTTTCTATCCTGTCGCTCCTTCCAGTAATATATATAATGTAGGTTCCCCTTGTGTCGAGGCATTATCTATCACGATGAGCAACGGTAAAGAGATAAAGATGACGACCGAGAACTGGTCGAAGGAGAATGTCTACATTAAAGAAATGTATGTAAACGGCAAGAAATACAACAAATCTTACCTGACATACGATGACGTGAAATCCGGTATATCCCTGCATTTTGTGATGAGTGACAAGCCGGCCTTCAAACGTGCAGTGTCGGCAGATGCCTGTCCGGCTTCCCTGTCATTGCCCGGTAAGACAATGCTTTACCAAAAGCCTGCCGACAACTAAGCAGATGGTTTTTCAATATACACATATTATTTCAATTAACGATGAGAGAGTTTTTTCCCCTTTAGGTGAGGGGCTGGGGCGTGTGATATGGGAATACCACACGCCTCTTTATTATGACCTTCCTATACGGGAAAGAGATGGTAATCAGGCTACTTTTCCTGTAGCCAATTCTCTTTCAAGATACTCATATACATAAGCCGTACTTTGGCTGTAGAGTCCCGTGTTAAGGTTGATAAGCCGTGCGTATGTATCTGAAGTATAGAGTGCGCGGAGTGCCTCATCCATATCCATCTGGTGTTCTTGTATCAGCAGCCAGACGATTTCCTTAGAAATCTCCTCTATCATAAATGTCTCTTTGGTCATAATGTATTTGTTTTTGTCAGATACTTAATAGCTCTCTCCGTGCCGAAGAAATACTGTATGGTCACACCTTTCATATATTTCAGTTCGTCCAGGAATTTATTCATATCTATCAGTCCGGAAGTAAAGCGGCGTATCTGATAACCCACCGCATCATTGGCTATGGGACCGATTACAATATCATAACAGTGCGATGACACACGTGTACGGTTACGGCGGTTCATCAATACAAACTCAGCCCATTCCTTGCTATATTCCTGAAACTCCAGTACTGATAAGCTGGAGTTCTGAAGGCAACTCTCATCAAATCTATATGTATTTAGTGTTGGGGTACCTACTCCTAACTGCTCGGTCTTTCTTTCGGCCAATTCCAGAGCCTGCGCTTTGTCCGCCGAAAGGTAAAAACCGCAACCGAAGTCTTTTCCCACCTTAGATATCCCAAGGTCTATTTCTGTTATATTAATATTAGAACCGTGATATAGTATCATACCAACGCCCCTCCTTTCCTGTGGCAATAGGCCGTAAGGTCTTCTACTACGTCTTCAAACGAAAGCGTATGTTCCACATTGTAGAAACGGTTTACAAAGTCAATGCCTTTAAACCTTTCCAGATAGCGATAAGCCTGCGATGTATTGAGCGAATGGGCTGCGGCAAACTCGCTTATTACGGCGATAATGTATTCTATCTTGTTTTTAAGCTCCGAATCTGTATTTTTCATCTTCCTTGCTGTTTTTAAGTTACATCAAGTACAAAGATATATCTTTTTTTCGGAAGTTTCCCAATGCTCACATGTAGTCTGGATACTCTTATTATTCTTCCTCTTCTTTGGGTGGCAGCGAATAAACCCTGTGCGTCCTGTATCCCATCTTGATCACTATGCCGTCTTTTACAAACAGTTTCATGTCTTCAGTTGCCCGGTAGCGGCTGCAATGGTTTATTCCTGCATAATCCGTCAGATTGATATACGGATTGTTTTGCAGGAATTTAAGCATCTTATTTTTCCTGTCCGTCAGTTCATTAGAGGTGACATTCTCTCTTTTTATTTTCAGTGGGCGGTCCTTGTTGACCAGTTCCCTCAATCGTTTGGCGCAGCGGAAGTTTACTCCGTCCGCCCTGGCAAAGAAGACGGTTTTGCCCTTCTCATCCGTTTTCTGTAACGTCTTGAGGGCAGGGGAGAAGTGCCCTAATCCCTCCAGTTCCACACAATAGCCGTTCGATAAGTTCCGTCCGATATAGGTGGTCAGCGCCTCTATCGCCCCTTTCACATCGGCCGAAGTTAGCGAACACGAATCCGAGAGGTATTCGCAAATATCTTCCATCCGCATCGTGCCTTTGGATATAAGGCGGGCACAAGACTGTTGCTCCTTGCCGCTGGTGTTTGGTGCCTTGTATACTCCGAATTTAATTCTTCCCATGGTAGTTTAATTTTAATACTGGTATAATTATTATTACCTCGGATGTATCTTTGACAAGGTGCGTCCGAATCTTACTTTTCTGCTTATGTAAGTTGTTGTCGACGTTGTCGGCAATATTGTTGACACTGTCGAAAACTTTGCCGACACTGTCATTTATTTTGCCGACAGCGTCGGCAACAACTTACCTGCCTTCCAAAGATAATACATCTCCGAGGTAAAAGCAAGTAATATAAGGGATAAATGAAACTATCCCGGTGATAATTTTATCTTTTGCACGTGAACATTACCGTTTCTTCCTGGAATCATGTACTTTTGTATTCTTGCAAAACGAGCATCATGATAACACTATCGAATTTTGAAAATTATGCGCTTCCTCAGATATGGGGGAGCGCGGTATATCTTATTATAGGCAGGGAGCAGTGAGAAATCTGGAAGAAGATTCTCCCGAGGAATGGGTTGCAACTGTTCTGGGTACTGAGGATTATACAGTGGAAGTAACCCTTGAAGATGATAAGGTCATGGATTATATCTGTGATTGTCCTTATGAAGGAGATATGTGTAAGCATGTGGTTGCCACATTGTTAACGATCAGAGAAAGGAAAAAGACGGAAAAATATTTTATCCAGGCAGAAGAGACGGAGAGTAAGAACAGTGGCTTTTCTTCTGAGACAGTCAAGGCTGAAATCGACGAGATACTTGCTATCGCAGATAAGAAGCAATTAATGTCGTTTTTATCGGAATACGCTGTTCATCATGTTGATTTCAGGAATGCTTTGAAACAGCAATTTATTCCTGATCGGAATACAGAGAGCCTTGATACGGATTATTGTCAGGAAGTGGAAAGGTGTTTTCTATCCTCACCGTCCGGCAGTGGATATGGGAGAACCGGAAGATTTGTTGGAGCGTTTTAGTTCACATGTTCAGGTTTATGCCGAAAAGAATACAGACCGATCGCATTATGAATACGTGGCAAAAGCACTGAAAGAAATGCTGAAGCTGAAAGGAGGAGAGCAGGAAGTCCGCCTCCTTGTGGATGTTTTCCGTCAGGCGTATAAACGGAGAACAGCTATGATGGGGATATTGAAAGATTTCTAGGCGGTTTTTCAATAAATCTCAATATCTTTGCATGAGACATTTATCAAGTGGTCTTAAATAGCTAGAGCAGACAATAATAAGGACTGACTTATATAATCCGACCAATTTATAATTGAAGAAAATAATGAAGAAAATGATTTTGGGAGCACTGGCTTTCCTGTCGATACAAATGACGTCTGCACAGACGTTGGAAAAGATGCAATGGTTCAATGAACCGGCAAAGTGGGAGATAAATGATAAGGCATTATCCATGTTTGTCACTCCGCAAAGCGATTACTGGCGTATCTCCCATTATGGGTTTACGGTCGATGATGCACCTTTTTATTATGCCACTTACGGCGGCGAGTTTGAAGTAAAAGTGAAGGTGACAGGCGAGTATAAAGCACGTTTCGACCAGGCCGGACTGATGCTCCGTATCGACCATGAGAATTATATCAAGGCGGGTATCGAATTTGTAGACGGTAAATTCAATCTGAGCACTGTCGTTACCCATAAAACGAGCGACTGGAGTGTGATCTCGCTGGATAAGCCTGTCCCGTATATCTGGATCAAAGCAGTCAGACGCCTGGATGCGGTAGAAATATTCTATTCGTTCGACGATAAAACATACACGATGATGCGTAACGCCTGGTTGCAGGATAATATTCCGGTAAAGGTCGGTTTTATGGCTGCCTGCCCCGACGGGAACGGCTTCAATGCGAAGTTTGAACACTTTGAAGTAAAGCACCTGCCCGATATGCGCCGGTTGGAGTGGTTGAAGAAGAATGCGGAATAATTTACTTGTACGCCTGTCAACAAAGAACTAATGATTATTCCGGGAGCAAATCATACTGATCTCTATGACTGCATGGATGTAATCCCTTTCGACAAATTGGCGGTTTTCTTCGAGGACAACTTAAAATGAAACCTTAATCCTTGTTTTACTTGGTTTTAAACTTTATCTTTGCCGTATTGAAATCTACCAAAACTTTACTATGTAGTAAAAAGTTAGTAGATATTTCTTTATGGAGTTTATTAACTGAATGTATGTGCATAAAAAAAACCGGATTCTTCACCAGCATCTAATATCTGGGAGAGGAATTACCGGGACTGCACTGCAAAGATAACCTTATTACTATGTATAACAAACAATTTTTTGAAAAAGTTTTTTCTAACAAGAGAATGGAAAGGTATTTCAAAGCTCATCAGAATGAACAGAAAGCAATTTTGCATTATCAATGCAATGTTGAGTTGGCTGAGGCTTTCTATGTTTCGCTTTCCACGTTTGAAGTCGCTTTGAGGAATGCATTAAGTAGAGAATTGCAAACAATGGCAGGAAGAGAAGATTGGTATGCCATATTTCCTACAACACCGGGACTTATTGGGTTAAACAGATATATTACTCAGGCACAAAAACAGATTGCGGGACGTAATGAGACGATAACAGCGTCGAAGGTTATTGCAGAGCTTACATTAGGTTTTTGGGTGTCGTTACTAAATAGTGAATATGAGCGTATATTGTGGAAAGATCTTCGTCGTGCTTTCCCTTATCTTCCGAAACATTTACGACAAAGACGAAATGTTTCAGCTCCATTAAACTCTTTGAGGAGTTTTAGGAATAGGATTTTCCATAACGAGTCTATTTGTTGGAATATAAATAGAGTTGAAGATATTCATGATAAAATTATTCAGGTGATGGGATGGATCAATGAAGATATTCCTGTTTGGATTGAACCTTTTGATAGGTTTGCTTCTGTTGTGAGCAAAATAAGAAAGGTAATGAATTGGAACAATTATTGTAAATCTTCTATCAAAGAAAAAAGTTATACGATTGCAGAAAAGCAGAAGGAGAATCCTAAGGCATATCTACCTTGGGATGCAGAAGCTGATAATGCGTTGAAAAAGCTTTATGAAGATGGATATGCAATTGATGAGTTAGCAGGTTTGTTTGAACGGACACAAGGTGCTATTAGGTCACGATTGAAAAAGTTAGGGTTAGGTGGAGAATTTGATCCTGGAGTATTTATCTAAGAAATATAAAATGCGGCCTATTTCCGCTTTCAGGAATAAAGAAATATTTCTATATTTGCACCGCTTTAGATAAGAATCAGATAATATCTATATAAATCAGATTAAGAAATGACAAAGAGCGCATTACAAATTGCAAGAGCAGCTTACCAACCTAAGGTACCCGCTGCATTGAAAGGTGCTGTAAAAGCCGTAGATGGTGAATACACAGAATCAGTAGCCGATCAGGAAGACATCAAGAAATTATTCCCTAACACGTACGGAATGCCGATCGTTACTTTTGAAAAGAGCAACGAAAAGAAAGAAATGCCTGCTATCAATGTTGGTGTAATCCTTTCCGGTGGTCAGGCTCCTGGTGGTCATAATGTGATTGCCGGTATCTTTGACGGTGTGAAGGCTACAAACAAGGATTCCCGCCTGTATGGCTTTATCCTGGGTCCCGGTGGTCTGATCGATCACAAATATATGGAACTGACTGCTGATATTATCGACGAATATCGTAATACAGGCGGTTTCGATATGATCGGTTCAGGTCGTACTAAACTGGAAACAAAAGAACAGTTCGACAAGGGTCTGGAAATCCTGAAAGAACTGGACATCAAGGCACTTGTTATTATCGGTGGTGACGACTCTAATACAAATGCTTGCGTACTGGCTGAATATTACAAAGCTATCAACGCTGGTGTACAGGTTATCGGTTGTCCGAAGACTATCGATGGTGACCTGAAGAACGAACAGATTGAAACTTCTTTCGGTTTCGATACGGCTTGTAAAGTTTACTCGGAAGTTATCGGTAACATTCAACGTGACTGTAACTCAGCTCAGAAATACTGGCACTTCATCAAACTGATGGGCCGTTCAGCATCTCACATCGCACTGGAATGTGCTTTGCAGACTCAGCCGAACATCGCTATCGTTTCAGAAGAAGTGGAAGCTAAAAATATGTCTTTGGACGATATCGTGACTTATGTTGCTGAAATCGTTGCAAAACGTGCAGAAAACGGTCAAAACTTCGGTACCGTACTGATCCCTGAAGGTCTGATCGAATTCGTTCCGGCTATGAAACGTCTGATCGCCGAACTGAACGACTTCCTGGCTAAACACGATGCTGAATTCAAGATGATCAAGAAGAGCGAACAGCGTGCTTATATCATCAGCAAGCTGACTAAAGAAAACTCTGACCTGTATGCTTCTCTTCCGGAAGGCGTTGCCCGTCAGTTGTCTTTGGACCGCGACCCGCACGGAAACGTTCAGGTTTCTCTGATCGAAACAGAAAAATTGCTGTCTGAAATGGTTGGCAAGAAATTGGACGAATGGAAGAAAGCCGGTAAATACAACGGTAAATTCTCTGCATTGCACCACTTCTTCGGTTATGAAGGACGTTGCGCTGCTCCGTCTAACTACGATGCAGACTATTGCTATTCATTAGGTTACACTGCTTCTTGCCTGATCGCAGCAGGTAAGACCGGTTATATGTCATCTGTACGTAATACGACTGCTCCTGCTGAAAAGTGGATTGCCGGTGGTATCCCTGTAACAATGATGATGAACATGGAAAAACGTCATGGCGAAATGAAGCCGGTTATCCAGAAAGCGTTGGTTAAACTGGATGGTGCTCCTTTCAAGAAATTCGCTGCTAACCGCGACGAATGGGCATTGACTACCAGCTACGTTTATCCGGGTCCGATCCAGTACTTCGGTCCGACAGAAGTTTGCGACGAACCGACTAAGACATTGCAGTTGGAACAGGCAAAATAAGATAGAGAGATCATATATTATATAATAGAGGTAAGGCTTAGGCTTTACCTCTATTTTTTTACGGTAGTGTCTTATATGCTGACATCTATTGTATACTTGCTCAGTGGGGCTTTGCCTGCCTGTTTCAGTATCCTGTTTGCTTTCTTGAGGCAGATGTCGTTGAAGTCTTTTTCCATGCAGACGAAATTGTGACGTACATACATAGAGTCTACTTTGATAGTTTTTTGATTGAGAATATCGAAGTTGATAATCTGTTTTTTTAATTCCTTTTTATTGATATTTCCGGATACATATTTCAGAAATGCAGACAAAGCAATTTCTAAAGCCAGGATTACTTCATGGGGCAATTTGCGATAATAAAACAAAAACTGGTAAAACGCTATAACCATGGAGCGCGTATTCTCGTCGTAGTTTGCCAGTAAAGACTGATATTCCTGATAATCGTCAAGCAATTCGTCGGCCAGCTGGTTTTTATCGTGCAGAAATTTTTCAGGAGCAATATCTATACCTGTTATTTCTCCGAACCGGTCAGAGATGAACTCTGCGTCTTTATACGTGATGTTGCATTTCGTATAATTCTTTTTAGTCTGGATAGAGTCGAAAAGCGAGTACCCGGTCAGTAGCGTATATATTAATATTGCTCTGCGGCATATCGAATGGTCCATCATTGATTGAGAAAGCCGATCTATCGGATCTTGTGTAGTTTCCATATATAATTGTTTTTATTAATATTAATACAGTGGCAATATACAAAATATTGGGTTGACTTATGATAGGATCGTCATCAACTTATTCATATTATATCGCTTGGTCGCCCCGGTGATCAGGAACCAATCGACAATATACCATATCCCGAGGCCGCCGCCGGTCAGAAGTTTGCCAAAGCCTTTGCCTATGTTCCCGATCAGGAAACGGTCCAAACCGGTCACACCGAGGAAAATGGAGAGAAGTAGTATTTTTCCCGGACTTCTGAAATGGGTGTCTTCTAAAAGAGTCTCTTTCTCCGGGGGGAGATTGAGCAGCTTATGGATGGGAATTTCGTAATCCGGAAATTTACTCTCATTAGCCAGAAGGAATTTATCGACTTTATCAGCTTCCATATTTTTAGTCAGTAGGTTTATAATGTGTAAATATAAGTATTTCCTGGTTCTTTTACAATCTTTTGTGGATATTCCATATCCAGTTCAGTATTGTTAATAGAATAATGAATGTAAGAATATACTTATTTGCCAGCTTGCGCTCCGCTTTTTTCAGCCAATCCCGGAACGTATGCCTTTTTCGTATGAAGTCAAAAACGATACCTGTAATAAAGAAGACAGCCAGCAAAACAAAGAGTAACCCATAAGGATTGATGAGGATTGAATCGCCTATATCTCCGTTCAGTAGGGCAAGAATTGCACGACGCGTTCCGCAGGCCGGACACGGATATCCTGTCATTGTGTGGAAAATGCAAGGAAATGATAATAATGCATATCCCGCTATAATGGCTACAGCAAGATATGCATATTTATTTCTCTTTCCCACAAGTAGCAGGGATTAGAACATTAAAATATTCTGCAACTGTTCCAGGTTCTTCTTTTTCGTCGCATCCATGATCAGAAACCAGTCGATAATCATCCAGATCCCGCAACCGCCTAAAGTGACCAGCTTGCCGACACCCAAGGCTACATCGCCGATCAGAAAACGGTCGATACCCAATGAGCCGAGGAAAACGGAAATAATAAGTATGATAGTCGGGTCTTTGAAATCGCAGGTTTGTAAATAAATCAGCTTGGATTCGTCCATGTCCAACAGACGATCCCTGATGATAGGTATATGACTGGCAGGTAGTTTGCTACTGTTTGTCATGAGGAACATATCCACTTTTTGTGCGTCCATAATTTTTATAGATTAAGTTACTAACGACAAATATAGTGTTTTTTCGTATCTTTGACCTGATAATATTAATTTAAACAACACAATACTATGTTCTCAGGAATTGTAGAAGAAGCTGCTCAGGTAGTTGCGTTGAATGCAGATCAGGGAAACCTGCATATCACGATGAAGTGTTCATTTGTAAATGAGCTGAAAATTGATCAGAGTGTGGCACATAACGGCGTTTGTCTGACAGTGGTGAACCTGACCGACGAAACTTATACGGTGACGGCTATCCAGGAAACACTGGACCGTTCCAATCTGGGACTGCTGAAAGTCGGTGATCTGGTAAATCTTGAACGAAGCATGATGATGAACGGTCGCCTGGACGGACATATCGTTCAGGGGCATGTGGATCAGACGGCTGTTTGTACGAATGTACGCGAAGCGGACGGAAGCTGGTATTATACATTTGAATATATTTTCGACAAGGCGATGGCGCAACAGGGATATATGACCGTGGAAAAGGGATCTGTTTGTGTAAATGGTGTCAGTCTGACTGTCTGCAACTCGCAGCAGAATAGTTTCGAGGTGGCTATCATCCCTTATACACACGATAATACAAACTTCTGCCGGATCGAAAAAGGAACTGTAGTAAATCTGGAGTTTGATATCGTCGGTAAATACATCAGTAAAATGATGCAGTTCAAATGAAAGATTTCCTCTTTTAGTAAAGAAATAACGGCAGAGCGCCCGGGTGTTTATCCCGAAGCGTTCTGCCGTTTATTTTACAACGCATCTTTTCTTCCAGATATCTGTCTTATAATATATGTACGTAATAACCAATCCTATGCCGATACTGATCCCGATAGCCCACCATATTCCCTGACGGCCGTACCAGGTACTTAGCTGGTAAGCCAGCGGAATACGGATCAGCCACAGGCAAAGCAGGCTGGTCACCATTGTGAAAATCGTATCTCCGGCTCCCCGAAGTGCACCATTGTAGATATTCAAAGCTCCGTGCACAATGAAGAATCCTCCGATGATCAGTAAATATTCTTTTCCGATCGCAATTACTGCCTGGTCGTTGGTGAAGGCGCGCATCATTTCCTCCCCGAAGAAGTAAATAGCTGTGAAGGTGACCACGCTGAATATGACATTGACCAGCATGGTGAACCGTAGTCCTTTGCGTACACGGTCGAAGCGGCCGGCTCCGATGTTTTGTCCGCAGAATGCAGCCAGTGCGCCGGATAGTGTCAGGACAGCTTGTGTAATGATCGTGTCGATTTTCCCGGCGGCACCGTAAGCGGTCAGGGTATCGGTGCCGAAGCCGTTCACTATTCCGAGAAGAGCAATCAGTCCCAAAGCGATCGCGCACTGTTGTACGCTGGTGGGGAGTCCTATTTTCAATCCTTCTTTGAATAGCTTCATGTCGAACAGTAAATCTTGTTTTTTGATGGATAGGAGCGGGTGGGTGTTATTGACATAACCTAAAGCCACACACATTCCGATTCCCTGCGCTATGACGGTTGCGCGTGCCGCTCCTTCGATTCCCCAGCCGAAGCCAACGATAAATAGTAAATCGAGGACGATATTCAATACGGTGGTGATGAAAATAAAGATCATAGGTCGTACGGATTCCCCCACGCCTCTTAATATGGAAATAATACTATTGAATGTGACGAACAGGAATGTTCCTCCTATATAAATCCTGAAATAAGCGACGGCATCGGGTATGACTTCCTCCGGCGTGTTGGTCAGGCGGAAGATAGGTTCGGCGAATATGATCCCGGCAATTGAAAGAGCAATGCCTGCTACCAGCATAAAAATGAAAAAGGAGGAGAAAGCACGTTGCACTTTGTCATATTGTTTGGCTCCGAAGAATTGCGAAACGACTACGGAGGTTCCGCTTCCGACACCGATAACGAGTGATATAATAAAGTAATATATAAAGAATGAGGCGGAAACGGCAGCTAATGCTTCTTTCCCTAAAAATTGTCCGACGATAATACTGTCGGTAATATTATAGAGTTGCTGCAATAAGTTTCCGATAAGTAATGGTAAAGCAAAGCGTACGATCACTTTCCAAACCGGGCCGTGCGTCAGGTCTGAGGTGTTCATAAATCTTTGAGTAAGATATTATCGTTTGCTTTAATCATATCTTCCCGGGTTTTCAGCAAGGCATGCCATTCTTTGGTAAAAAGTTTGGAAGTGTCTATCTTGAAATTTTCAGAACCATATTCATCCATCTTGGCAAACAGATAGCCTACCGTTATTTGGTTTATGTCGATGGCCGGCTGATAATAGGCGACACGTTCATCATCTCCATAATTTACCTCTATAATGATTCCCAGCTCGGTAAGCAGATAAAGTATGTCTGTCGTGAGGCGGATGGGGATACGGTAGGCATCCGACAGTTCGTCTGCCGTATAGGGTTTCTCTCCTTTGACAAACCTTTTTATGATAAGGGAAGATATAAGCAGCGTAAGAAAATCCTTGTATCTGCGGCTGATGTTCTTGCTGTCACGTTCAAAGCTGAACTTCTTTACGTTTTGTGAAGCATAAGATAATTCAGCCCCGAAAAGGCAGATCAGCCAGGATAATTGTAACCATAGTAATAATAAAGGTAAGGCGGCAAAACTACCATAGATAGCATTGTATTTACTAACCCAGATCTGTCCGCTGATATAAATAAATTGGAAGAACTGAAAGGCGCAACCGGCAATTATACCTACCATCAGGCCGTTGATGAACCTGACTTTTGTGTTAGGTAATGATACATAAAGACCTGTAAAAGCCATTATGGTAATAATATAAGGTACGACATTCAGGGCAAGTTCGACCAGTGGCGTGAAAAAAAGGTAATTGCTCAGAAATGAATTTTGCAGGGTGGAGGCAAAGATAGAAAGCCCGCTGGAGGCAGTCATCAGTATCGGCAATATGAGGAACAGCGCCAGATAGTCTGATATTTTCCTGTACCATGGACGTGACTTTTTTATTTGCCATATATCGTTGAAGGTATCTTCGATGGAAGAGATCAGGTTGATGACCGTATAGAACAGCAGAACAAGACCGATCCCGATGATAACACCGCCTTGTGCCTGTGCCAGATAATTCTCTACGTACTGGAATGCTTTATTCAGTTCGTTCTCATGTCCGGGGAAATAATAGAGCAGTTCTTTCCGGACAGTAGCCTGAAAGCCGAAACCTTTGGCGATGCCGACCAATACTGCCAATAAAGGAACAATAGCCAGAAAGGTACTGTAAGTAAGAGCGGATGCCTTTGTTTGCAGGTTCTCGCTGTTGAAACCGCGTACGGCAAGTATGACTGTTTTGATCGTGTTGATATAAAGTTCTTTCAGGCCGCTTACTTCATTTTCTGTAATTCTCCAGATGTCGTAAGTTACAAAACGAATGGTTCTTGTCAGCAAGGCGTTGATCCGTTCTATCAGAGGCTTTTTATCAGCAGTCTTTTTATCCGTCTTCTTCTTCATGCTGTGATTTGTAGGGGCAAAAGGTGTTTGCCGGATGAATAAAAAATGCAGCCTGCCTGTAAGCCGGGTCCTGTGCTTCAACCGAAGTTGGAGTGTCTGCCATTTATCTTGTCTTACCGTCACCGGCAAGCTTTAGCGGTCTACCCCCCGGCATCGGACGAGCAATCCTACATACGCCGGTATACATGACCTTACAACCCATAAGGCGTACGGCATCCCGTATTACTACGGGACCCGGTGAGCTCTTACCTCACCTTTTCACCCTTACCGGACGAGTCCGGCGGTTATTTTCTGTTACACTACTTTGCCCTTGCGGACAACTTCCCGTTAAGAAGTATGGTGCTCTGTGTTGCCCGGACTTTCCTCACATCCGAAGATGAGCGACAGACCGGCAGGCTGCAATGCGACAAAGATAACTATTTTAGTTGACAGTTAGCGGTTGACAGTTGACAATTTTGAGGAAAGACAGGAACGGGCTGTCTTTCAGGTTGCTTTTGAGTTACTTACTAAGTAGACGCCGGCTTACTTAGTAAGTAGCAGGGGAGGCTACTTATCGAGTAATCGAAGAGTTACTTAATAAGTAGGTTAAGAACTACTTTATAAGCAAAGTATGCCTCTTTCTTACCTGCCAATTGTCACCTGTCATCTGTCAACTGGTATGAACATTCTGCCGTTTCTGCTGTTATATTACTGAAAGCATGACCATTTGACAGGCGGATGATTGTTAAAAAGGTACTTTGCAATACACAGTACTGTTAAGTGCCGTTAACCCCGTATAATTCGTCGTTAAAAGTGATAAAAAATCATAGGCAAATGGAATAATCGCACGTTTTTTGAACTTTCTTTGTCGAAAGAAAAGTGTTAAATTTAAATGTTTGATAAAATAGAAAAAGTATGAAAACAATGTGGAAAAATGTGCTGGGAGTTGTTCTTGTTGCTGCGATCAGTACGGGGGCAGCCGTTGGAACAAGTGCTTATTTAATGAATAAGAATCAACCGGTTTATGTCACCGATTTTACGAACACATTCAATCAGCCTGTTCGATATGCCGGATTGAATGCAGTGGCAGCGGAAAATACCGATTTTACCCAGGCGGCAGAAAGCACCGTGCATGGGGTTGTGCACATCAAAGCTACAACCAATGCCAAGCAGTATGCCGATGATGGCAGAGGACAGCAATATGTCGATCCTTTTGAGTACTTCTTCGGATTTGGAGGAAGAGGCGGAGGAGGTTTTCAGCGTCCGCAACCGCAGCCTCGTGTCGGATCTGGTTCAGGTGTTATTATTTCCACAGATGGATATATTATCACAAATAACCATGTGATTGACGGGGCGGATGAATTGGAAGTGACATTGAATGATAACCGTAAGTTTTCGGCTAAACTGATTGGAACGGATCCTACGACAGATATTGCATTGATAAAAGTAGATGCAAAAGATCTTCCGACTATTCCGTTCGGTGATTCTGAAAAATTGAAGGTAGGAGAGTGGGTGCTGGCTGTTGGTAACCCGTTCAACCTGACATCGACAGTTACTGCCGGTATTGTTAGTGCCAAAGGCCGTGGAATCTCTATGGGAGGTGACAGAAGTAAAATCGAATCATTTATCCAGACGGATGCTGCCGTAAACCCAGGTAATAGTGGGGGGGCTTTGGTGAATACAAAAGGTGAACTGGTTGGTATCAACACGGCTATCTATTCTGAAACAGGAAACTTTGCCGGATATTCATTTGCTGTTCCTATCAGCATTGCGGGTAAGGTGGCAAGCGACTTGAAACAGTATGGTACTGTACAGCGTGCAATCCTTGGTGTTTTGATGATGAGTGTAGGTGATATTGCTGATCAGTTGAGTTATCCGAACCTGGATAGTAAGTTGAAAGAAGAGTTGACTGAACTGAAGTCGAAGATAAAAGTCTCTGAAGGTGCTTGCGTGTCGGATTTCGCAGAAAGAAGTTCAGCTAAAGAAGCCGGTATCGAAAAAGGTGATGTAATTATTGCTGTAAATGGTGCGAAAGTGAAGAATGCTAATGCTTTGCAGGAACAAATCAGCAAATATCGTCCCGGAGATAAAGTGGAAATTACTGTAGATCGTAATGGAAGCAATAAGAAATTTACTGTGGAACTTCGTAATGCACAAGGAAGCACATCTGTTGTGAAGAGCGCAGGTGACAGCAGTGCAGATGTTCTTGGAGCCGCTTTTAAAGCGTTGACGGATAAACAAAAACGCGAACTTGGTGTAAGCTACGGTATTGAAGTAACAGGATTGTTGAAAGGCAAATTGAAAGATGCCGGAATCCAGAAAGGCTTCGTTATCATGATTGTCAATGACCAGAAGATCTCTACACCCGAACAACTCGAAAAGTTGGTAGACAAGGTCTTGAAAGGAAATGCAGACGATCGTTACATCGTTGTAAAAGGTTTTTATCCGAACGGACGTACAAAAGTATATGCTATTGATCTAGCCGAATAATAAAATAAAGTTATATTCGTCTTATTTGGCGGGAAGATTGTTAAAGGTTTATAATTGGTCGGGTGTAGGGTGCACTCGACCAATTTTGTCAATAAAAATAATATTATCTTTGCACCCTGATATTTCTCAATTAAAAACATTGGATGAGACAGTTAAAGATCACAAAGTCCATTACCAATCGCGAAAGTGCTTCGCTTGATAAGTATCTTCAGGAAATAGGCCGTGAAGATCTTATTACAGTGGAAGAGGAAGTAGAATTGGCACAGGCAATTAAAAGAGGCGACCGGAGAGCATTGGAGAAATTAACCAGAGCTAATCTGCGTTTCGTCGTTTCTGTAGCTAAGCAATATCAAAACCAGGGATTAAGTTTACCTGACCTTATTAACGAAGGTAACCTGGGATTGATTAAAGCGGCTGAGAAATTTGATGAAACCAGAGGGTTTAAGTTCATTTCTTATGCTGTATGGTGGATTCGTCAGTCTATTTTGCAGGCTTTGGCAGAGCAGTCTAGAATTGTTCGTCTTCCGTTGAATCAGGTTGGTTCGCTGAACAAGATCAGCAAAGCCTTCTCTAAATTCGAACAGGAAAATGAGCGTAGACCTTCTCCCGAAGAACTGGCAGATGAACTGGATATTCCTGTAGATAAGATTTCAGATACTCTAAAGGTGTCCGGAAGACATATCTCTGTGGATGCACCGTTCGTAGAAGGCGAAGATAACAGTCTTTTGGATGTGCTTGTGAACGACGACGCTCCTATCGCTGACCGATCGTTGATGAACGAGTCATTGGCAAAAGAAATTGATCGAGCACTTGCTACACTAACCGAAAGAGAATGTGAGATAATCAAAATGTTTTTCGGTATAGGCTGTCAGGAAATGACATTGGAAGAGATTGGCGACAAATTTGGCCTCACTAGAGAGCGCGTCCGCCAGATCAAGGAAAAAGCAATCAGAAGATTAAGACAAGGAACACGTAGCAAGCTCCTCAAATCGTATTTAGGTTGACCTCGGGTAAAACCAAAGAGGTAAACAAAGCTCCATATCCAGAAGGATACGGGGCTTTTGTCTTTTTTATACCGACCTGGCTGTTAGGAATTGTATTTTTCGCGTACATTATATAAGTAATAATAATAGCTGCGAAACCGTGACGAGGATTGTTGTAATTTTTTTTATGCTTGTAACGATCAGTCGTTCAGAATTATAGTCTATCGGTAACGATTTAGTTGAAAAAATAATCCCATAAAAGTTTGGAGCGTATGTTGTAAAGCACTACTTTTGCATCCGCATTCGAGAGAGAACGGCACTGCAAAACATGATGAAAAAAACTTTTAGAAAAAACTTCCTAAAACATTTGGAAGTATGGAATAAAAGTTCTTATCTTTGCATCCACGTTCGCTAAAATAAAGCGAGTGTAACAACAAGAGTTCTTTGAAAGATTTACATATCAACAAGTAGTACAAGTATTAAAAATTAATACCGTCAATAACTTGAAATAAATTCCGATTCCTGGCAAAGGAGATAAAAAACAATTTAAACAACGAAGAGTTTGATCCTGGCTCAGGATGAACGCTAGCGACAGGCTTAACACATGCAAGTCGAGGGGCAGCACGATGTAGCAATACATTGGTGGCGACCGGCGCACGGGTGAGTAACGCGTATGCAACCTACCTATCAGAGGGGAATAACCCGGCGAAAGTCGGACTAATACCGCATAAAACAGGGGTTCCACATGGAAATATTTGTTAAAGAATTATCGCTGATAGATGGGCATGCGTTCCATTAGATAGTTGGTGAGGTAACGGCTCACCAAGTCCACGATGGATAGGGGTTCTGAGAGGAAGGTCCCCCACACTGGTACTGAGACACGGACCAGACTCCTACGGGAGGCAGCAGTGAGGAATATTGGTCAATGGGCGAGAGCCTGAACCAGCCAAGTCGCGTGAAGGATGAAGGATCTATGGTTTGTAAACTTCTTTTATATGGGAATAAAGTGAGGAACGTGTTCCTTTTTGTATGTACCATATGAATAAGCATCGGCTAACTCCGTGCCAGCAGCCGCGGTAATACGGAGGATGCGAGCGTTATCCGGATTTATTGGGTTTAAAGGGTGCGTAGGTGGTTAATTAAGTCAGCGGTGAAAGTTTGTGGCTCAACCATAAAATTGCCGTTGAAACTGGTTGACTTGAGTATATTTGAGGTAGGCGGAATGCGTGGTGTAGCGGTGAAATGCATAGATATCACGCAGAACTCCGATTGCGAAGGCAGCTTACTAAACTATAACTGACACTGAAGCACGAAAGCGTGGGGATCAAACAGGATTAGATACCCTGGTAGTCCACGCAGTAAACGATGATTACTAGCTGTTTGCGATACACAGTAAGCGGCACAGCGAAAGCGTTAAGTAATCCACCTGGGGAGTACGCCGGCAACGGTGAAACTCAAAGGAATTGACGGGGGCCCGCACAAGCGGAGGAACATGTGGTTTAATTCGATGATACGCGAGGAACCTTACCCGGGTTTGAACGCATATTGACAGCTCTGGAAACAGAGTCTCTAGTAATAGCAATTTGCGAGGTGCTGCATGGTTGTCGTCAGCTCGTGCCGTGAGGTGTCGGCTTAAGTGCCATAACGAGCGCAACCCTTATCACTAGTTACTAACAGGTCATGCTGAGGACTCTAGTGAGACTGCCAGCGTAAGCTGTGAGGAAGGTGGGGATGACGTCAAATCAGCACGGCCCTTACATCCGGGGCGACACACGTGTTACAATGGTGGGGACAAAGGGCAGCTACCGTGTGAGCGGATGCAAATCTCCAAACCCCATCTCAGTTCGGATCGAAGTCTGCAACCCGACTTCGTGAAGCTGGATTCGCTAGTAATCGCGCATCAGCCATGGCGCGGTGAATACGTTCCCGGGCCTTGTACACACCGCCCGTCAAGCCATGGGAGTTGGGGGTACCTAAAGTCCGTAACCGCAAGGATCGGCCTAGGGTAAAACCGATGACTGGGGCTAAGTCGTAACAAGGTAGCCGTACCGGAAGGTGCGGCTGGAACACCTCCTTTCTGGAGCGCAGAGTTCGTTATCAAGTTGACTCAGAGGTATTAGTTAACTTGTACTACGGTTGAATATGTATTTATATATGATCTTATAAACTGGATACCCAGTAGAGAAAGATGAAGCTGAAGGAAATCCGGCAGTTTCAGGAGATTAAGATAAGCCAGTCCTATAGCTCAGTTGGTTAGAGCGCTACACTGATAATGTAGAGGTCGGCAGTTCAACTCTGCCTGGGACTACAGAATCTCTAAGAGAGAATTTTGGGGGATTAGCTCAGCTGGCTAGAGCATCTGCCTTGCACGCAGAGGGTCAACGGTTCGAATCCGTTATTCTCCACAAAAAGTTACCGAGACATCAGAAACGTAAAGTAACGACAAGATCTTTGACATGATGGACAACGTAAAATAAAGTAACAAGAGCAAGCTGAAGATATATCAATCCGATTTACCCCTGTGGTAACCGGAAATAAGAAAGTAAGCAAGGGCAGACGGTGGATGCCTTGGCTCTCGGAGGCGACGAAGGACGTGATAAGCTGCGATAAGCTGGGGGGAGATGCAAATAATCTTTGATCCTCAGATTTCCGAATGGGGCAACCCGGCAGGTTGAAGGCCTGTCATCCCGTAAGGGAGGCGAACGTGGGGAACTGAAACATCTAAGTACCCATAGGAGGAGAAAATAAAAATGATTCCGCAAGTAGTGGCGAGCGAACGCGGAAGAGCCCAAACCGGTATTGTTTAGGCAATACCGGGGTTGTAGGACCACGTTGTGGCAAGAACTTAGGAAAGTGGAACACTTTGGAAAAAGTGATCATAGAGGGTGAAAATCCCGTACACGACTTTCTAACGAAGCCTAGTGGTATCCTGAGTAGCGCGGAGCACGAGAAATTCTGTGTGAATTAGCGGGGCCCATCCCGTAAGGCTAAATACTCCCGAGAGACCGATAGCGAACCAGTACCGTGAGGGAAAGGTGAAAAGAACCTCGAACAGAGGAGTGAAATAGACCCTGAACCCGTCTGCCTACAAGCGGTCGGAGCAACGTAAGTTGTGACGGCGTGCCTTTTGCATAATGAACCTACGAGTTACTTTCTCCGGCAAGGTTAAGTATTTCAGATACGGAGCCGAAGCGAAAGCGAGTCTGAATAGGGCGACATAGTCGGAGGGAGTAGACGCGAAACCAAGTGATCTACCCATGGTCAGGTTGAAGGTTAGGTAACACTAACTGGAGGACCGAACCGGTAAGCGTTGAAAAGCTTTCGGATGAACTGTGGGTAGGGGTGAAAGGCTAATCAAACTTGGAGATAGCTCGTACTCCCCGAAATGCATTTAGGTGCAGCCTTTATTTAGTATAGCATGAGGTAGAGCGACTGATTGGATGCGAGGGCTTCACCGCCTATCAAGTCCAGATAAACTCCGAATGCGTGTTATATATTGATAAGGAGTGAGGGCGCGGGTGCTAAGGTCCGCGTCCGAGAGGAGAAGAATCCAGACTATCAGCTAAGGTCCCCAAATAACAGTTAAGTTGAACTAACGAAGTCAGACTGCAGAGACAGCTAGGATGTTGGCTTGGAAGCAGCCATTCATTTAAAGAGTGCGTAACAGCTCACTAGTCGAGGAGTTTGGCGTGGATAATACTCGGGCATAAACTGTTTACCGAAGCTATGGATCCAGAGTAATGGATGGTAGGGGAGCATTCCAGTGGCGTTGAAGGTGAGGGATAACCCTTGCTGGAGTAGCTGGAAAAGCAAATGTAGGTATAAGTAACGATAAAGGAAGTGAGAAACTTCCTCGCCGAAAGACTAAGGTTTCCTGATCAACGTTAATCGGATCAGGGTAAGTCGGGACCTAAGGATAAGCCGAACGGCGATTCCGATGGAAGAATGGTTTAATATTCCCATACTACTTTATAGAGCGATGTGGAGACGGAGAAGTGACAGTCCTGCCAACTGACGGAATAGTTGGTTAAAGGGTGTAGACGTTGATCATGGTAGGCAAATCCGCCGTGAGAGTCGAACCTGACAGTATGCCGAGTACTTGTACAAGGCAATATGGATGTAAACAGGCTCCCTAGAAAATCCGCTAAGCATATCTATAGAGTACCCGTACCGTAAACGGACACACGTAGTTGGGTTGAGAATACTGAGGCGCTCGAGTGATTCACGGTTAAGGAACTAGGCAAATTGACCCTGTAACTTCGGGATAAAGGGTCCCTGTCAGCGATGGCGGGGCGCAGAGAATAGGTCCAGGCAACTGTTTAACAAAAACACATGGCTGTGCGAAATAGAAATATGAAGTATACAGCCTGACACCTGCCCGGTGCTGGAAGGTTAAGAGGAGAGCTCATCGCAAGAGAAGGTTTGAATTGAAGCCCCAGTAAACGGCGGCCGTAACTATAACGGTCCTAAGGTAGCGAAATTCCTTGTCGGGTAAGTTCCGACCTGCACGAATGGTGTAATGATCTGGACACTGTCTCAACCGTGAGCTCGGTGAAATTGTAGTATCGGTGAAGATGCCGATTACCCGCGATGGGACGAAAAGACCCCGTGAACCTTTACTATAGCTTTACATTGAATTTGGGCAACTAATGTGTAGGATAGGCCGGAGACTGCGAAGCAGGCACGCCAGTGTCGGTGGAGTCGCCGTTGAAATACGGCCCTTTGGTTGTTTGAGTTCTAACTCGTGGAAACGAGGACACTGTATGGTGGGTAGTTTGACTGGGGTGGTCGCCTCCAAAAGAGTAACGGAGGCTTCTAAAGGTACCCTCAGACCGATTGGTAACCGGTCGTAGAGTGTAATGGCATAAGGGTGCTTGACTGGGAGAGAGACAACTCGATCAGGTAGGAAACTAGAGCATAGTGATCCGGTGGTTCCGCATGGAAGGGCCATCGCTCAAAGGATAAAAGGTACTCCGGGGATAACAGGCTGATCGCTCCCAAGAGCTCATATCGACGGAGCGGTTTGGCACCTCGATGTCGGCTCGTCACATCCTGGGGCTGGAGAAGGTCCCAAGG